>CP191781.1:0-5412500 GCA_050563515.1 Bradyrhizobium guangxiense
GGCACTTCGGCGAGAGCGCCGGCACGTTCGGCCAATGCCAGTTCTTCCAGCTGCCGTCCTCGCCGACGCAGGCCGATGGGGCAGGGCCGCTCGTCGGAGCCGGCGCATGCGTCGCCTTGCGCGAGGCAAAGCGCTGGTCGACATAGGTTGTCGACAGATATCCGGCGACGACGACGCAGAGAAAGACCGAGGACCCCTGGGCCAGATCGCGCAGCTTCATCGATCGTCTCCATCCGCTTGTCATCGCCGCTTCGGTGCCAACGATTAGCAGACGTCCCTGGATCCAACTGTGACGGGCCTCACGCCGGCCATGCCATCTTCAGAACCGGACGGCCCGAAGTCGGATTCAAATCGTCGCCGGCATGGGCAAAGCCGTTGCGCTCGTAGAAGCGGATGGCGCGGGCATTGTCCTTGTTGACGAGCAGCGTGACACCCGAGGGCGACAACCGCTTGGCCTCATCCACCAGCAGCCTTGCCGCGTCCGAGCCCCAATGCGCGGGATCGACCACGAGCTGATCGAGATAGCCTTCGCCGTCGATGGTGACGAAACCCGTGACCGCGCCGTCCTGTTCGGCCACGACGATCGCAGCCTTCGGCACCAGGTCCTTGCGCCAGCGTTCGCGCCACCAGTCGAGCCGCGCCGCGAAGTCGATCTGCGGATAGGCCTGCTGCCAGGTGCGATGCCAGAGGTCGATCGTGACGGCTTCGTCCTCGACGCGATAGGGACGGAGGTGCAAGGCGCTCACTACCGCTCCGTCAGCTTCAGCTCGATGCGGCGGTTGCGCTTGTAGGCCTCTTCCGTATTGCCGGGATCGAGCGGCTGGAATTCGCCGAAGCCGGCCGCGACGAGGCGCTGGGCGGGCACGCCGAGCGAGACGAGATATTGCACCACCGAGATGGAGCGGGCCGCCGACAGGTCCCAGTTCGATTTGAAGTTCGGACCGTTGACCGGGCGCACGTCGGTATGGCCGTCGACGCGCAGCACCCAGGGGATCTCGTTCGGAATCTTCTTGTCGAGGCTCGATCAGCGCGGTCGCGAGCGTGTCGAGCCTCGGCGCGGCCTTCCGGCAGCAGCATTGCCTGTCCGGTGTCGAAGAACACTTCGGACTGGAATACGAAGCGGTCGCCGACGATGCGGATGTCAGGCCGGTTGCCGAGAATGGCGCGCAGGCGGCCGAAGAACTCCGAGCGGTAGCGTGACAATTCCTGCACGCGCTGCGCCAGCGCGACGTTCAGCCGCGAGCCGAGATCGGCGATGCGATTCTGGGATTCCTTGTCGCGCTTCTCGGATGCGTCGAGCGCCTCTTCCAGCGCCGCCAATTGCCGGCGCAGCGCGCTGATCTGCTGGTTCAGCACCTCGATCTGCGCCAGCGCCCGCGCCGAAACCGCCTTCTCCGAATCCAGCGCCTTGCCGAGTTCGGAGGACTTGCCTTGCGCATCGTTGCCGGCGGCGGCGAGCCCGTCATAGAGACCCTTGATGCGGTCGCGCTCGCCCTCGGCCGAAGCAAGTCCCGCCTTCAATTGCGAGACCTGGTCGTCGAGCGTGAGCTTGCCGAGCTTCTCCAGCGACAGCAGCTCGTTGAGCTGGGCGATCTTGGCGTTGAGCTGCTCCAGCGCCTTGTCCTTGCCGGTGACCTCCTGCGACAGGAAGAACTGCACGACGAGGAAGATCGACAGCAGGAACACGATCGACAGCACCAGCGTCGACAGTGCGTCGACGAAGCCGGGCCAGTAATTGAAGGCGCCGTCGCTGCGGCGGCCGCGCGCTAGAGCCATAGTCGTCGATCTCCACTCTCGTGTCCCGGACGCGCTGCGGCGTGCAACGCTGCTGCGCAGAGCCGGGACCCATGTCTTGTTTCTCTGGGCCCCGGCTCAGCGACGCGTCATTTCATGCCGCGTCGCGTCCGGGGCACGATACCGTCTCAGCTCTTCTCCGGCTGTCGCGCGAGGCGTTCCAGCAGGCGGCGGATCTCGCGATTCTGCTCGCCCTGGCCGTCGGCCCATTCGCGGATCATCTGCTGCTCGGTGCGCATGTGCGAGACCAGCGCCTGGATCGCTTCGGCAAGGCTCGCCATCGCCGCCGTGGTGCCGCGGCTGGCGCTGCCCTCCTCCAGCACGGAGCGCAGGCGTTCGACGGCGGCCTGCAGCTCGCCGCTGGCGACACCGCCGCCAGCCGAGGCAGCAACCGTCACCTCGCCGTGGCCATATTCGCGCACGGTGGTGGCGAGCCAGTCTTCCAGGTCGGTGTAGAAGCGGTTCTGGGCCTGGCTCGATTGCAAATCGAGGAAGCCGAGGATCAGCGAGCCGGCGAGGCCGAACAGCGAGCCTCGAGAACGAGATGCCCATGCCGCCGAGCGGGGCGGCGAGGCCCTCCTTGAGGGTATCGAACAGGGCTCCGGAATCGCCGCCGACCTTGAGGCCGTCGATCACCTTGCCGACCGACCCGACCGTCTCGATCAAGCCCCAGAAGGTACCGAGCAGGCCGAGGAAGACGAGCAGGCCGGTCATGTAGCGGGAGATGTCCCGGGCCTCGTCGAGGCGCGTCGCGATCGAATCGAGCAGGTGCCGCATGGTGGTCTGGGTGATCGTCATCCGTCCGGTGCGCTCGCCGCCCAGGATCATCGCCATCGGTGCCAGCAGTTTCGGGTGCCGGGCGGGGGCGAGGCCGGGATCGGCGATGCGGAAATTGTTGACCCAGGCGACTTCAGGATAGAGCCGGATCACCTGCCGGAAGGCCAGGATGATACCGATGAACAGCACGCCCCCGATCAGCGCATTGAGCCCGGGATTGGCGAAGAAGGCCTGGATGATCTGCTTGTAGAGCACAACGCCCACCAGCGTGCACAGCACCAGGAAAACCAGCATCCGCACCAGGAAGACGCTGGGCGAGGACAGTTTGGTGTACTCGATATCCATGGTGGAGCGGGGCGAATTGCCTGACGGCATGGCCGGTATCATCCATTCCAAAAGCTTGCTTGCAGGGCGCACTATGGCACAGCGCCAGTCCAAAAAAGCGCGGATACGCCGATTTCGGGGTGGTTCTCGGGAACCCGGACCGGAAGCGGCGCTTTGATAGACAGGTATCTGCAGAAGTCGCCATTCGGGGGCGCATGGGCGTCGTATCCGCGATCATCGGGACTGCCGAACGCGTACCGCTGCCGGACGTCGTGATCCGCGCCGCGATCCAGCGCCTGTGCTCCCGCGCTGCAACCCGCCTCGCCACCCATGACGCGGCCACCGATTCCGCCTTCACCGGCCGGATGTTGCTGCGGCCGATCGCCGAGGACGCCGAGGCGGGGCGCGGCGAGGTGCCCGCGGCGGTCTTCGTGGACGTGCTCGGTCCCAACCGCAAACATTCCTGCGGCTTCTACAAGACCGATGCCACCACCTTGCGGGAGGCGGAGGAGGAAGCGCTGCGCCAGACCGTCGAGCATGCGGGCCTTGCCGACGGCCAGACCATCCTCGAGCCTCGGCTGCGGCTGGGGCTCGCTGGCGCTGTGGATGGCGCGGCAGTTTCCGCATGCCAGGGTGACGGCGGTATCGACCTCGCAGGCGCAGCGCACCCATGTCGAGGAACAGGCGCAGCAGCGCGGCTTGCTGAACCTGCGCGTGGTCTGCGCCGACATGAACGTGTTCGCCCCGGACGGGCAGTTCGACCGCATCGTCTCGGTCGAGACGTTCGAGCACATGATGAACTGGCGCAAGCTGATGACGCGCCTGCGGTCATGGCTCGCGCCGGAGGGGCGCTTCTTCATGCACATCGCCACCCATCGCACCGGATCCCAGCTGTTCGACCGGTCCGATCGTGAGGACTGGATCGCCCAGCACGTCTTCACGGGCGGGCTGATGCCGAGCCATCACCTCGTCAGGCAATTCGACGACATCTTCGCGATCGAGAAGGAATGGTGCTGGAGCGGCACCCATTATCAACGCACCGCCAGTGACTGGCTCGCCAATTTCGACGCGCATCGGGACGCGATCGAGGCCTCCCTGCGCAACGTCCATGGCGAGCGGGCCTCGATCTGGATGCGGCGCTGGCGCTGGTACCTGCTCGCGACCTCGGGCCTGTTCGGCTATGCCGATGGAACCGAATGGGGCGTCAGCCAGTACCGGATGAAAGCCGCCGAGTGATTGCGATCTTCTGTCGCGGCACGCGGCGATGGAACTCGATTCACGATCTGGTGACTCCACAAAACGCTCGTTTTTTGAAGGGGATACGTCGTGTGACAATGAGCCGCCTATAGCCTCATTGCGTCGCAGCAAGCACGGATTATTTTCTTTTCCAAATCAGACTGTCTGGAACTTTCTGGAAGTCTGAGAGCAATGCGATTGAACGGGGCACCTATCCTTATGCCAGCACTAAATGCGCGATCCGCCTGCATGGCCATAATGCTCGCGGTCGCGGCGCCGCTGCTTGCGGGCTGCGACGAATCGAACTCTGCGATCGTTCAGGCGCAACCGACCGAACCCGATGTCAGCGTCGTGACCGTCAAGCCTCAGCCGAGGGCCATCGTGCGGGAACTCCCCGGTCGCATCTCGCCGACGCGTGTCTCGGACGTGCGGCCGCGCGTATCCGGCATCGTGGTCGAGCGCCTGTTCCACCAGGGTAGCGAAGTGAAAGCGGGCGAACCGCTCTACCGCATCGACCCCCGTCCGTTCGAAGTCGAGGTATCGGCCAACAAGGCCGCGCTCGCCAAAGCGGAGGCTGCGCTGATGCAGGCCAAACAGCAGGCGCACCGCATCGCAACGCTCACTAGCCAGCGCGCCGCGCCCGAGGCGGAGAACGAGAAGGCGATCGCGGCCGAGCTCCAGGCTCAAGCCGAGGTCGAGGGCCGCAAGGCGGACCTCGCGCGGGCGAAGCTCAATCTCGATTACGCCACCGTGCGGGCGCCGATCGACGGTGTCGTCGGTGCCGCGTTGGTCAGCGAGGGCGCCCTCGCCGTGCAGAACGAGACCAATCTCGCGACCATTCAGCAACTCGATCCGATCTACGCCGACTTCACCCAATCGGTGAACGAGCTCAATCAGCTTCGCCGCGCCTTCGCGAGCGGCGACCTCGAGCGCATTGCGCCCGATGCCGCCAAGGTGCGTCTCGTGCTGGACGACAACACGGTCTACCCGCTGACCGGCAAGCTCCTGTTCTCAGATGCGAAGGTCGAGGCCAATACCGGGCAAGTGACGCTGCGCGGTGAGTTTCCCAATCTGCACCGCGAATTGCTGCCCGGCATGTATGTCCGGGTCCGGATCGAGCAGGGCATCGACAGCGACGCGATCGCGGTGCCGCAGCAGGCGATTCAGCGCAATGGCGGCGGCGGCAGCGAAGTCTTCGTCGTCAAGGACGACCACCGCGTCGCCGTGCAGCCGGTGCGCATCGGGTCGGCGCAAGACGGCTTCTGGTTCGTCACCGACGGCCTGAAGTCCGGCGACAAGGTCGTTGTGGAAGGCTTCCAGAAGTTCGCGGCCGGCGACAAGGTCAAGCCGCAATCCTGGGCTGAGGCCGAAGCCATCGTGGAAAGTCAACGCGCCCAGATGATGCAGTAAGCATCATGGCGAGTTTCTTCATCGACAGGCCGATCTTCGCCTGGGTGGTCGCGCTGTTCATCTGCTTGATCGGCGCCATTGCCGTGCCGCTGTTGCCGATCGCGCAATATCCGATCATCGCGCCGCCCTCGATCTCGATCTCGACCAGCTATCCCGGCGCCTCGCCGGAGAACCTCTACAACAGCGTCACGCGGTTGATCGAGGAGGAGCTCAACGGCGCCTCCGGCATCCTCAATTTCGAATCGACCAGCGACTCGCTCGGCCAGGTCGAGATCATCGCCAACTTCCAGCCGGGCACCAATACCAACGACGCCTCGGTGGAGGTCCAGAACCGCATCAAGCGCGTCGAGGCGCGCCTGCCGCGCGCGGTGATGCAGCAGGGCATTCTGGTCGAGGAAGCCTCCAGCGCGGTGCTCCAGATCATCACGCTGAGCTCGACCGACGGCAGCCTCGACGAGGTCGGCCTCGGCGACTTCATGATCCGCAACGTGCTCGGCGAGGTCCGGCGTATCCCGGGCGTCGGCCGCGCCACGCTCTATTCGACCGAGCGCTCGCTTCGCGTCTGGGTCGACCCGGCGAAACTGGTCGGCTACGGGCTCACCGCCGACGACGTCAACAAGGCGATTGCCGCGCAGAACGCGCAGGTCGCCTCGGGCAGCATCGGCGCCGAGCCGTCCGCGTCGAGCCAGCGCACCTCCGCGCTGGTGCTGGTCAAGGGCCAGCTCTCCTCGCCGGACGAATTCGGCGCGATCATCCTGCGCGCCAATGCCGACGGCTCGACCGTGCGGCTGCGCGACGTCGCACGCATCGAGGTCGGTGGTCTCAGCTACCAGTTCAACACGCGCCTGAACGGCAAGCCGACCGCCGGCCTGTCGGTGCTGATGTCGCCGACCGGCAACGCGCTGGCGACCGCGAGCGCGGTCGAAGAGAAGATGAAGGAGCTGTCGCGCTTCTTCCCGGCCAACATCACCTACGAGATTCCCTACAACATCACGCCGGTGGTCGAGGCCTCGATCGAGAAGGTGCTGTCGACCCTGGTCGAGGCCGTGGTGCTGGTGTTCGTGGTGATGTTCCTGTTCCTGCAGAACATCCGCTACACCATCATCCCGACCATCGTGGTGCCGGTGGCGCTGCTGGGCGCCTGCACGGTGCTGCTGCTCGCCGGCTACTCCATCAACATGCTCAGCATGTTCGGCATGGTGCTTGCGGTCGGCATCCTCGTCGACGACGCCATCGTGGTGGTCGAGAACGTCGAACGCATCATGGCCGAGGAAGGCCTGCCGCCGAAGGAAGCGACGCGCAAGGCGATGTCGCAGATCTCGGGCGCCATCATCGGCATCACGCTGGTGCTGATGGCCGTGTTCGTGCCGATGGCGTTCTTTCCGGGCTCCGTCGGCATCATCTATCGCCAGTTCTCGGTGACCATGGTTGCCGCGATCGGCTTCTCCGCGTTCCTCGCGTTGTCGCTGACGCCGGCGCTGTGCGCGACCCTGCTCAAGCCCGTCGCGGCCGGTCACGGGCACGCGAAGAGAGGCGTGTTCGGCTGGTTCAACCGCGTGCTCGACGGCGGCAGGGAAGGCTATTCCCGCACCGTCGGCTTCTCGCTGAAGCGGACCGGCCGCCTGATGCTGGTCTATGTCGCGCTACTGGTCGGCCTGTCCTGGGCCTTCGTCAACCTGCCCGGCGGCTTCCTGCCGATCGACGACCAGGGCTTCGTCACCACCGACGTGCAGACGCCGTCGGATTCGTCCTATGCCCGTACCGAGTCCGTGATCGAGAAGGTCGAGAAATATCTCGCGGAGCGTCCCGGCGTAAAAGATGTCACCTTCCTCACTGGTTTCAGCTTCTCTGGCCAGGGCATGAACACCGCGCAGGCCTTCATCACATTGAAGGACTGGTCGGAGCGCGGGCCGAAGGATTCCGCCGCGACGATCGTCAACGACATCAACCGTGATCTCTCCTCGATCCGCGACGCCAAGATCTCCGCGCTGCAGCCGCCGCCGATCGACAATCTCGGCAATTCCTCCGGCTTCTCGTTCCGCCTGCAGGACCGCGGCCAGAAGGGCTATCAAGCCCTGATGGGTGCCGCCGACCAGCTGATCGCGGAGGCCAACGCAAGCCCGGTGCTTCAGAAGGTCTATGTCGAGGGCCTGCCGGAAGCGGGCGTGGTCAATCTCGTGATCGACCGCGAGAAGGCCGGCGCGTTCGGCGTCACCTTCGAGGACATCAACAACACGATCTCGACCAATCTCGGCTCGAACTACATCAACGACTTCCCGAACCGCGGCCGCATGCAGCGCGTCGTGGTGCAGGCCGATGCCCGCGACCGCATGCGGACCGAGGACATCCTCAACTACAACGTCAAGAACAGAAGCGGTCAGCTGGTGCCGTTCTCGTCCTTTGCCACCGTGGAATGGGCGCGCGGCCCGACGCAGATCGCCGGCTTCAACTATTATCCGGCGGTGCGCATCTCCGGTGAAGCCAGGCCCGGCTTCACCTCGGGCGATGCGATCGCCGAGATGGAGCGGCTCGCAGGCAGGCTGCCGCGCGGCTTCGGCTATGAATGGACCGGGCAGTCGCTGCAGGAAAAGCTGTCGGGCTCGCAGGCGCCGTTCCTACTGGCGCTGTCGGTGTTCGTGGTGTTCCTGTGCCTGGCCGCGCTCTACGAGAGCTGGACCATTCCGCTCGCGGTGCTGCTCACCGTGCCGCTCGGCATCGTCGGCGCCGTGACCGCGGCGATGCTGCGCGGCCTGCCGAATGACGTCTATTTCACCGTCGGCCTGATCACCATCATCGGTCTCGCGGCCAAGGACGCCATCCTGATCATCGAGTTCGCCAAGGATCTGCGGAAAGAAGGCAAGCCGCTGGTGGACGCCACCATCGAAGCCTGCCGCCTGCGCTTCCGCCCGATCCTGATGACGGGCCTTGCCTTCATCTGCGGCGTGCTGCCGATGGCCGTCGCCCACGGGCCGGCGGCGCCAGCCAACAGGCGCTCGGCTCGATCGTGATGGGCGGCATGATCGCGGTCGTGATCCTGGCGCTCCTGATGGTGCCGGTGTTCTTCGTTTCCGTGCAGCGCGTGCTGGCGGGGGATCGGGAGCCGGCTGCGGAGAAGGAAGCCGGCGCGCACGCTCCGCCGGCGCCGGTGAAGCCGTAAGGCAAACTGTCATGCCCCGCGCAGGCGGGGCATCCGGCACGCCGCGGCGGTTGTGATTGAAGCGAGACGCTGGTGAGTACTGGATCGTCCGCCTCCGCGGACGATGACAGCGAAGTGTGAAGCGCTGCCTTGGCCTTACGCCTACCTCCGCAAAATCTTCACCAGCTCCCCGTGCACGTACTCATTCCCGCACACGACATGCCCAGTCACCAGCGCGTCGCCCGGGGTCGCGATGTCGCTCACCGTGCCGCCCGCTTCCTTCACCATGATCATACCGGCGGCGATGTCCCAGGATTGCAGATCGCGTTCCCAATAGCCGTCGAGACGGCCCGCGGCGACGAAGGCGAGGTCGAGGGAGGCGGCGCCGAAGCGGCGCAGGCCTGCGACGCGGTCCTGGATCGCGGTCATCTCGCGGCGGAATTCCTCGTGGTCGCCGCGGCCGATATGGGGCAGGCCGCAGGCCACCACGCATTCGTTGAGCTGGCGGCGGCCGGCGACGCGCAGACGCTGGTCGTTGAGGAAGGCGCCCTTGCCGCGCTCGGCGATGTAGAGCTCGTCATTGGCGGGATTGTAGATCACGCCCGCAATGATGGTGCCCTCGCGCACGAGGCCGATCGAGATCGCGAATTGCGGGATGCCGTGCAGGAAGTTGGTGGTGCCGTCGAGCGGGTCGACGATCCAGGTGTGGCTCTTGTCGCTGCCCTCGCGGGTGCCGCCTTCCTCGCCGATGAAGCCGTAGCCGGGGCGGGCCTTGGTGAGATCCTGGTAGATGATCTCCTCGGCGCGCTTGTCGGCGAGCGAGACGAAATTCGCAGGTCCCTTCAGCGAGACCTGGAGATGTTCGATCTCGCCGAGATCGCGCTTGAGGCTGCGGCCGGCGCGGCGCGCGGCCTTGACCATGACGTTGATAGTGGCGGAGTACAGCATGAGGATTCGGTCTTGATCGGGGGCAAGAATAGGGGGCGCGCGCAAAATCGCGCCTGTTTGAAAGATTGGGTGCCCTGCGGGGCCCGCAAGGTCAAGTCATTGCGTCAAGTCATTTGCTTCCGAGCCATTTTTTGGCGGCGGCCTCCGCCTTGGCCCGCTCGTCGGCCGGCAGGTCGGACAGCTGCTTGTCGAGCTCGGGGTCGCCCTTGCCGGCGGTTTTGGCCACCAGATGCCATTTGAAGCCCTCGACCTTGTCCATGGGCGTGCCGACGCCGTTGATCAGCACCCAGGCCAGCCGGTTCTGCGCGATCGCACTGCCCTGGCGGGAGGCCTTGCGGAGCAGGGCCACGGCGGCGGGCTGGTTCTTCGGCGTGCCGGTGCCGTTGAACATGGCGATGGCATATTCCACCTCGGCGTCGACATTGTCGGCGAGCGAGGCGGCCTGCAGCAGCCGCACCGCGCGTTCCGGGTCCTTCGGAACGCCCGTGCCTTCCTTGTAGAAGGTCGCGAGCGCGTATTGCGCCTCGGGCAGGCCCGCATCGGCGGCCTGGCGCAGCAGCTCGGCGGAGCGCCTGACGTCCTGCGGCAAGGTCTGGCCGTCCAGATAGAGCAGAGCGAGATTGTAGGCCGCCTTGGGCTCGCCGAGCTTGGCGGCGGACGCCATCAGCTTCACCGCCTCGCTCTTGTCGACCGAGCCGCCGCGGCCGGAGATGCGCAGCATGGCGAGCGCGAACATCGCCTCGCGGTCGCCGGCGTCCGCGGCGCGCTTGTACCATTCGGCCGCCTTGGCGTAGTCGCGGCGAATGCCCATGGCGTTGGAATAGAGCTCGCCGAGCATGGTCATCGCCTTGGGATCGCCGCCTTGCGCGCGGGCGGTGGCGAGCTCGAACGCCGTCTTGTACTGGCCGCGCTGATAGGCGCCGAACACCAGATCGGCGTTGGAATTGTCGGTCGGCGGCGCCGGGATCACGGTCGCGGCCGGCTTGGGCGAAGGCGATGGCTTGGGCGAGGGCGACGCCTTGGGTGATGCCGAAGGCTTCGGTGCCGGCGCGGCCTCCTTCTTGGCGGGCGCGGGCGGCTTGGGCTTCTGTTTCTCGGGCGGCGGGCTCGGGATCGTCGCTGGCGGCGTGATCTGGAGCTGCGCGGCCGCAGGCCCTGTGAGCAGCAGCGTGGCCAGCATGGCGATGCAGGAGAGCTTCATGTCGGGCGCTAACCGTGCTCGCTTCCCGCGGGATTTTGCTCGGCCGTCGCCGTCGCATGGGCCTTCTTGATCGCAGCATCGACCTCGATCAGCGCAGCCTTGGGGCCGCGCGGATCGGCCCAGACGAAGTCGCCGACCAGAATGAAATCGGCGCCGCTGAGGGCGAAGTCATGGGCTTCCTCCAGTGACATCGCAAAGCCGACGCAGGGCGGCTCGAACAGCTCGGCCCACCAGTCCAGCCGCTCCGCGATCGCCTGCGCCTGGGGACGCTGGCCCTTCGCATCGGGCTCGCCGAACAGCACGTAATCCGCGCCCGCCTCGCCCGCATCCATGGAATGGTGCCGCGTCGTCAGCCCGCCGACACCGGCGATGCGATCGGGCTTGAGCGATGGCAGCGCCTCTTTCAGCGCGGCGATGCCAGGCAGGTGCGCACCGTCGGCGCCGCCGCGCGCCACCAGCTCGGCATGGCTGTCGACGAGCAGCGCGGCGCCGGCCTTCTGCACCGGCGGTGCGAGGGCCTTGATGCGCGAGATCATGGTGCGTTGGTCGGTCTCCTTCAGGCGCAGCAAGACGGCCGCGACATCGGCGGCGGCGAGCAGGCCCGGCAGCTCCGTGACCAGCGCGGCGGGGTCATCGACGACAGGCGTCGCGAGATAGAGACGCGGCGCGGGGCGCGGCGGAGGCGGTTTGTTCGACAAGATCTAGGCTGCCTTCTGTTCCAGGCCGATTTGCCATTCGCCCTTGGCGGCGAGGCCGTTCATGCGTGCGCGATGGCTGAAGGCGCGCTGTCCGGCGGCGACGTTTTCCGCCTTGCCCGACCAGGCCTTTTGCGGCGCGGCCTGCAGCGCGCGGCCGTAGGAGAAGGTCAGGCCCCAGGGCAACGGGCCGAGCTTGTGCATGGCGTTGAGATGGGCGGTGGCTTCCTCGTCCGACTGGCCGCCGGAGAGGAAGGCGATGCCGGGTACCGCCGCAGGCACGCAGGCCCTGAGCAGGCGCACGGTCTTTTCCGCGACTTCCTCGACGGAGGCCTGCTTCGCGCATTTCTTGCCTGAGATCGCCATGTTGGGCTTGAGCACCATGCCTTCGAGCGCAACCCGCTGCACCCGCAATTCCTGGAACGTCTTGTTGAGCACGCGGCTCGTTACCTCATAGCAGCGGTCGATGTCGTGGTCGCCGTCCATCAGCACCTCCGGCTCCACGATCGGCACGATCTGCGCGGCCTGGCACAGCGCGGCATAGCGCGCCAGCGCATGGGCGTTGACGCTGATCGCCGTCATCGAGGGAATCCCGCTGCCGATGTCGATCACGGCGCGCCATTTGGCGAAGCGCGCGCCGCGCTCGTAATATTTCTTCAATCGCTCGGCGAGCCTGTCGAGCCCGACGGTGACGAGCTCTCCCGGGCACATCGGCAAGGCCTGCGTGCCTTCGTCCACCTTGATGCCGGGAAGCGGCCCGCTCTGCTCGATCAACTTGACCAGCGGCGTGCCGTCCTTGGCATCCTGCCAGATCGTCTCGTCATAGAGGATCACGCCGGAGATGTACTGGCTCATGGCCTCCTTCGAGCGGAACAGCATCTCGCGATAGTCGCGGCGGTTCTCTTCGGTCGAGTCCACGCCGATCGCATCAAAGCGCTTCTTGATGGTGCCGGAGGACTCGTCGGCGGCGAGGATGCCCTTGCCGGGCGCGACCATTGCGGTCGCGACCTTGTTGAGCCTCAGTCAGATTCATCGAGAGGTCCTCCCAAAACGATTCTGCCCTTGCCCGTGAAAATAGACCGTTCTCGGGCAATTGCCGAGTTAACGTTCGTCGCAGGGGGCGCCGACTTCCACAGCGTCATGGCCGGGCTTGTCCCGGCCATCCACGCCTAGTCCCGGAGCCCCAGAACGTGGATGCCCGGGACAAGCCCGGGCATGACGATTTCTCGTGAACTCAATTGTGAAGGCGTTAACACAGTGGACGGAGGCCTACGCCACCTTCGGGTCGAGCTCGCCCTTGGCGTAGCGCTTGGCCATGTCGGCGGTGGTCAGGACGCGCTTGATCTTGGAGGCCTGGCCGGCGGTGTTGAACTCCTGCAGGCGCTGCTTGCAAAGCTTGGTCATGGCTTCCATCGCCGGCTTCAAATACTTGCGCGGGTCGAACTCTTCCGGGCTGTCCTTGAGAACTTTTCGGATCTGGCCGGTCATCGCCATGCGGTTGTCGGTGTCGATGTTGATCTTGCGCACGCCGTGCTTGATGCCGCGCTGGATCTCGGCCACCGGCACGCCCCAGGTCGGCTTCATCTTGCCGCCATAGGTGTTGATGATGTCCTGGAGGTCCTGCGGCACCGAGGAGGAACCGTGCATCACCAGATGCGTGTTCGGCAGCTTGCGGTGGATCTCCTCGATCACGTTCATGGCGAGGATGTCGCCGTCCGGCTTGCGGGTGAACTTGTAGGCGCCGTGCGAGGTGCCCATCGCGATCGCGAGCGCGTCGACCTTGGTCTCCTGGACGAACTTCACGGCTTCGTCCGGGTTGGTCAGGAGCTGGTCGTGGCTGAGCTTGCCCTCGGCGCCATGGCCGTCTTCCTTGTCGCCCATGCCGGTCTCGAGCGAGCCGAGCACGCCGAGTTCGCCCTCCACCGAGATGCCGCCGAGATGGGCCATGTCGGTCACCGTCTTGGTGACGCCGACATTGTAGGCCCAGTCGCCGGGCGTCTTGCCGTCGGCCTTGAGCGAGCCGTCCATCATGACGGAGGTGAAGCCGGCCTGGATCGCGGTCATGCAGGTCGCGGCCTCGTTGCCGTGGTCGAGATGCACGCAGACCGGGATGTGCGGATAGATCTCGGTGACCGCGTCCATCATGTGCTTGAGCATGATGTCGTTGGCGTAGGAGCGCGCACCGCGCGAGGCCTGGATGATGACGGGCGCGTCGACCTGGTTGGCCGCGTCCATGATCGCCAGCGCCTGCTCCATGTTGTTGATGTTGAAGGCCGGTACGCCGTAATCGTTCTCAGCCGCATGGTCGAGCAATTGACGTAACGTGATCCGAGCCATCTGTCTTTCTCCCGTTGAGGGCCTGCTAGGCCGCTAAATGACGCGCCGATCCGGCTTACTTGATGCGCAAAACCTCGACGCCGGGCAGGGGCTTGCCTTCCATCCATTCGAGGAACGCGCCACCGGCAGTCGAGACATAGGTGAAGTCGCCGGCCACATGGGCCTGGTTGAGCGCCGCGACGGTGTCGCCGCCGCCCGCGATCGAGATCAGCTTCTTGGCCTTGGTGCGCTCGGCGGCGTGCTTGGCGGCCGCCATCGTGCCGCGGTCGAACGGCTGCATCTCGAACGCGCCCAGCGGTCCGTTCCAGACCAGCGTCGCCGCGTCGTCGATCGCCGCATGGACGCGGGCGATCGATTGCGGGCCGACGTCGAGGATCATGCCGTCGGCCGGGATCGCATCGAGCCCGTAGGCGTGCGACGGCGCGTTGGCGGCGAAGTGATAGGCGACGGTTGCGTCCACGGGGAGGATGATCGCGCAGTTGGCGGCTTCCGCCTTCTCCATGATGCGCAGCGCGGTCGCGCTAAGATCCTTCTCGGCCAGCGACTTGCCGATTCCGACGCCCTGGGCGTGCAGGAAGGTGTTGGCCATGCCGCCGCCGATCACCAGCGCATCTACCTTGGTGACGAGGTTTTCCAAGAGGTCGATCTTGGTCGAGACCTTGGCGCCGCCGATGATCGCGATGACGGGCTTGGTCGGCGAGCCCAGCGCCTTCTCCAGCGCATCGAGCTCGGCCTGCATGGTGCGGCCGGCATAGGCCGGCAGCTTGTGACCGAGGCCTTCTGTCGTGGCGTGGGCGCGGTGCGCCGCCGAGAACGCGTCGTTGACCCAGATGTCGCCGAGCTTGGCCAGTTCCGCGACGAAGGCGGGATCGTTCTTTTCCTCTTCCTTGTGGAAGCGGGTGTTCTCCAGGCAGAGGATGTCGCCGTCCTTCAGCGCCGCGACGGCCTTGGCCGCGGGCTCGCCGATGCAATCCTCGGCGAAGGCGACGGGCTTCTTCACCACCTTCGCCAGCGCCTCGGCAACGGGCCTCAGCGAGTCCTTGGCATCGCGGCCCTTCGGCCGGCCGAAATGCGCGAGCAGGATGACCTTGCCGCCCTTGTCCGAGATTTCGGTGATGGTCGGCGCGACGCGGTCGAGCCGGGTCGTGTCGCTGACGCGGCCATTGTCCATGGGCACGTTCAGGTCGACGCGCAGCAGCACGCGCTTGCCCTTCAATTCGACGTCGTCGAGGGTGCGGAATTTGTTGGTCATTCGAGGCCCTTGTCCCGGGCGCACTGCGGCGCGAAGTGCCGCTGTGCAGAACCGGGACCCATGTTGCAGCGGAGTCCCGCGTTGAGATGGGTCCCGGCTCTGCGACGCAGCGTTTCACGCTGCATCGCGTCCGGGACACGAGAGCGGAGTTAGATCACCTTCGCCATCGCGACGGCGGTGTCCGCCATGCGGTTCGAGAAGCCCCATTCGTTGTCGTACCAGGACATCACGCGCACCAGGGTGCCGTTCTGCACCTTGGTCTGGTCCTCGTGGAAGGTCGAGGAGTGCGGGTCGTGGTTGAAGTCGATCGAGACGTTCGGCGCGGTGGTGTAGCCGAGGATGCCCTTGAGCTGCTGCTCGCTGGCGCGCTTCATCGCGGCGTTGATCTCCTTGGCGTCGGTCGCGCGCTTGGCGATGATCTTGAGGTCGACGACCGAGACGTTCGGGGTCGGCACGCGGATCGCGACGCCGTCGAGCTTGCCCTTCAGCTCGGGCAGCACGAGGCCGATCGCCTTCGCCGCGCCGGTCGAGGTCGGGATCATCGACATCGCCGCCGCACGGCCGCGATAGAGATCCTTGTGCATGGTGTCGAGCGTCGGCTGGTCGCCGGTATAGGCGTGGATCGTGGTCATGAAGCCGGTCTCGATGCCGACGAGGTCGTTCAGCACCTTGGCGACCGGCGCCAGGCAGTTGGTGGTGCAGGAGCCGTTGGAGACGACCAGGTGATCCTTGGTCAGCGTCTCGTGGTTGACGCCGTAGACGATGGTGGCGTCGGCGCCGTCGGCGGGCGCGGACACGAGAACGCGCTTGGCGCCGGCGGTCAGATGCGCGGACGCCTTGTCCTTCGAGGTGAAGATGCCGGTGCATTCCATCGCGATGTCGACGCCGAGATCCTTCCACGGCAGCTTCGAGGGATCGCGCTCGGCGGTCACCTTGATCTTGGCGCCTCCGAGGCTGATCGAGTCGCCATCGACGGTGACGGTACCGGGGAAACGGCCATGGACGCTGTCGAAGCGGAGGAGGTGGGCGTTGGTCTCGACCGGGCCGAGGTCGTTGATACCGACGACCTCGATGTCCTTGCGGCCGGACTCGGCGATCGCCCGCAGGATGTTACGGCCGATGCGGCCAAAACCGTTAATTCCAACGCGGACTGCCATGTTTCGTCTCCTTCAATGACCGTTGTCATCCCGCACAACGCGCCATACGCGCCTGCGAGGGTTTTTTAGGGGCGGACGCCCGGTTCGGCCGGGCGGTGCTTGATCATATGAGAGATTACGTAGTCCTTTTTTACGGCAAGCTCAACTCTCAGGAAACGCGCTTCAGCACAGCGTTAACCGCAGCCTCGGCGGTAATACCGAAGTGCTTGTAAAGCTCCTTTGCAGGGCCGCTTTCACCGAAGGAATGCATGCCGATGAATTCGCCATCCTGGCCAATCACGGCATCCCAGCCCCAGCGGACGGCGGCTTCGATAGCCACCTTCACCGGCGCATTTCCGATGATTGCGGCACGCTTCGCCTCTGGTTGCGCTAACAACAGCTCGAGCGAGGGAACGGAGACAACCCGTGACGCGATGCCGCGCTCGGCGAGCTGCTTCTGGGCGGCGACCGCGATCTCGACTTCGGAGCCGGAGGCGAACAACGTCGCCTTGGCTTCGCCCTGCGCTGCGACCAGTTCGTAGGCGCCGGCCGCGCAGGGAACGTCGTTCGGTGCTGTGGTGCGCAGCTGCGGCAGGTTCTGGCGCGTCAACGCCAGCACGGTCGGTCCGTCCACGCGATTGAGCGCGAGCCCCAGCACTCGGCGACCTCGATGGAATCGCATGGACGGAACACGCGCATGTTGGGAATGGCGCGCAGCGCGGCGAGATGCTCGACCGGCTGATGGGTCGGGCCGTCTTCGCCGAGGCCGATGGAGTCATGCGTCATCACATAAACGACGCCGGAGCCCATCAGCGCGGCAAGCCGCATCGCAGGCCGCGCATAATCGGTGAACACCAGGAAGGTCGCGCCGTTCGGTGCGAAGCCGCCGTGCAGGAAGATGCCGTTCATCGCGGCGGCCATGCCGTGCTCGCGGATGCCGTAATGGATGAAGCGGCCCTTCGGCGTCTTGGCCGAGAAGGCGGTCGCCGACTTCGCCTTGTTGTTGTTGGAGCCGGTGAGGTCGGCGGAGCCCGCCAGGAATTCCATCGGCATCGCGCCGGCGATCACTTCGATCACCGCTTCCGAGGACTTGCGGGTCGCCGCATTCATCGGCTTTTCCAGCAGCTCCTTCTTGTACGCGCGCACGGCCTTGGCGAGCGCAGCCGGACGCTCGTGGCGCAGGCGGCGCTCGAACTCGGCGCGCTTGCGGCTGCCGAGCCTCACCGAGGCGGGTTTCCCATTCTTGCCGTGCGGTGGCGCCGCGGCTGCCGGCGGTGCGCCAGGCCTTCAATACGTCGTCGGGCACCGCGAACGGCTCGAGCGAGATGCCGAGATTTTCCTTGGTGGCCTTGAGGCTCGTCGGCGCCGAGCGCCTCGCCGTGCACCTTCGACGTGCCGGCCTTGTGCGGCGAGCCGAAGCCGATGGTGGTGCGGCACGCGATCAGCGTCGGCTTGTTCGACTTCTGCGCGCGCGTGATCGCGGCGGCAATCGCAGCCTGGTCGTGGCCGTCGATCTTCTCGGCGGCCCAGCCGGCGGACTTGAAGCGCTTCACCTGGTCGACGGAATCGGCGATCGAGGTCGGGCCGTCGATCGAGATGCCGTTGTCGTCGTAGAGCACGATCAGCTTGCCGAGCTTCCAGTGGCCGGCCATCGCGATCGCTTCCTGCGATACGCCTTCCATCAGGTCGCCGTCGGAGGCAAGCACATAGGTGTGGTGGTCGACGATCTTCTTGCCGAACTCGGCCGCGAGCATCTTCTCGGCGAGCGCCATGCCGACCGCGGTCGAGATGCCCTGGCCGAGCGGCCCGGTGGTGGTCTCGATGCCCTTGGTGCGGAAATTCTCCGGATGGCCCGGGGTCAGCGAGTCGACCTGGCGAAACTGCTTGATCTGGTCCAGCGTCATCTCGGAATTGCCGGTCAGATACAGCAGCGAATAGAGCAGCATCGAGCCGTGGCCGGCCGAGAGCACGAAGCGGTCGCGGTCCGGCCAGGCGGGCGCGGCGGCGTCGAATTTCAGGAACTGCGTGAACAGTACCGTGGCGATGTCGGCGGCACCCATCGGCAGGCCGGGATGACCCGATTTCGCCTTCTCGACAGCGTCCATCGAAAGGCCGCGGATCGCGTTGGCCATACGGGTGTGATCGACCTGCGTCATGTCTGAAATCCGTCTGAAATGAGGCGCTTGGAGGCGATGTACGCCCGCGCGGGAAGAGCCTGGCGGCCACTGAAGGTCGGGGCTGGGATAGCACCTCGGTTCCGGGAGTCCAAGGCAATCAAACGCCGATTTGGCCGTAAAAGTTGCCTGTGTGGAGATCGGTTTTCCGCACTCCGGCTGCGCTGGCGGGAACTGACGGATCGGGACGGCCGGCGTCCGATCTATCGGTGCATAGTTTCGCGGCGGCGTTGCGCTGGGCTAGCTTGCCACGTAAATTTCTGCTTCTAACCGCTTGCCGAACCGAGTCTTTTGCCGGGCGGCAAGCCCCAGGAAAAGGCCACTGGGCAAAGGCCGCCAGGTTCCACCGCTGACTAGATGAACGATCGCGTGTCCAACAGTGCCGCCATGACGGAGTCCTCCGCGGTCGAGATCGAGATCGCGACCCGCAGGCTGATGGCGGCGCTCGACGCGCTCGAAAGCGCGGTGGAGCGGCGGCGCGATGCCGATCGCGACGAGAACGAGCTGGCGGCGCGGATTCAGGCGCTGGGCGCGGACCGCTCGCGGCTTGCCGACGAGCCTCGACGGCGCGCTGGTGAAGGCGCGCAAGCTCGAGCGCACCAATCGCGAAATTTCCGACCGGCTGGATTCCGCAATCGTCACGATACGTTCGGTGCTCGATACCGGAGAGGACGGATGAGCCACATCAACGTCACCATCAACGGCCGGCAATACCGCATGGCCTGCGAGGAGGGCCAGGAAGTGCGGCTGCTCAAGCTGGCCGAAACATTGGAGACCCGCATCCAGTCGCTGCGCGGAAAATTCGGCGAGATCGGCGATGCGCGTCTCACCGTGATGGCCGCGCTGACCGTCTGCGACGAGCTGGTCGACACCACCAATCGCGTCCGCACCCTGGAGCAGGAGCTGACCGAGTCTCAGGGATTTCCGCAACGCCGCCGTCGAGCGCGCCAGGATGACGCAGACCGCCGTGGTCAACGCGCTGAACGCCGCCGCCGAACGCATCGAGAAGTCGACCCAAGTGCTGAACCGCACCGTGGGCAACGGGATCGCGATCGGCTGACGGGCTGAAGCTCGATGGTGGCCACGCGGCCAGTGTGCTCCCTCCCCGCTTGCGGGGGAGGGTTGGGGAGAGGGTGTCTCCACGATCGAGGACCCCCAAGAGGAGAGAGCCCTCACCCGCGCCTTCGGCGCGACCTCTCCCGCAAGCGGGAGAGGTTGAGCGAGCCAGCGGCGCGAGCAACTAACCCAAATACCATCCCGCCCTATGCGCCGGGCTGGCGATTCGTCAGTATCGTTGTTACATTGCCCTGGCGAGGCTGCGACGCGCGTCAGGAGCCATATATCCCCGGGGCCTTATCGATCCTTTAGGGAACTGTCCCTGGCCGGGCCCGTGGGCCCGGACATATGGTGCCCACCTACTTTCGTAGGGAACTCCGGGATCGAGTGCTTCAACGGCGTACGCGGCTTCGCACTGTTTCTTCTTCCTTCTGGTTCGTGCCTGTCGAATTGCGTCCCCGATACGCTGGCGTTTCAATCAATCTCGGTGTCGTGCCCCGCGCAGGCGGGGCATCCAGTACGCCGCGGCGTCGAGGTTCTTGCAGTGGCGTCTCTGGAATACTGGATCACCCGCCCCAGTGCGCAAGGGCGCACAAGGCGGGTGATGACGGCGGAGCAAGACTTCGCCTTCGGGGGAAAGCGCGCATGCCCAACACGAAAGCCGAACTCCGTGCCAAGGCCCTCGCGGCGCGTGACGCGCTGAGCGAGAAGAAGCGCGCCGCCGCCGCTGCGAAGCTCGCCAAGCGCGGGCTGCCGTTCGATCTGCTGCCCGGCAGCATCGTGTCCGGCTACTCGCCGATCCGCAGCGAGATCGATCCGATGCCGCTGATGAGGAAGCTCGCGGAGGAGGGCGCGAAGCTGGCGCTGCCCTGCGTCACCGCGCGCGGCCAGTCGCTGATCTTCCGCCTCTTCCATCCGAACGATCGCCTGATGCTCGGCCCGCTCGGCATTCCCGAGCCGTCGCCGGCGGCCGCCGAAGTGATTCCGGATGTCATGCTGACGCCGCTCGCGGCCTTCGACCGCCTCGGCCATCGCATCGGCTATGGTGCCGGGCATTACGATTTCACCTTCGCGCATTTGCGCAAAGCCAAGAACATTCTCGGCATCGGGCTGGCTTTCGCGGCGCAGGAGATCAAGGCGGTTCCTGCACTATCGCACGACGTCGCGCTGGATTATGTGCTAACGGAATCGGACGTGTTCGATTTCCGGAGTTCTGAAGTTGCGCATTCTCTTCGTGGGTGATGTCGTCGGCCGTAGCGGACGGAGCGCCATCGCCGAATATCTGCCCGGCATGGTCAGGGACTGGTCGCTCGATCTCGTCGTCGTCAACGGCGAGAATTCGGCCGGTGGTTTCGGCATCACCGAAGCGATCTACCAGGAATTTCTCGACGCCGGCGCCGATGCGGTGACGCTCGGCAATCACTCATGGGATCAGCGCGAGGCGCTGGTGTTCATCGAGCGTGCCGACCGCCTGGTGCGCCCCGCCAACTATCCGCGCGGCACGCCCGGCCGCGGTGCCGCCCTGGTCGAGACCAAGAACGGCAAGCATGCGCTCGTCGTCAACGCTTTGGGCCGCGTCTTCATGACCCCGTTCGACGATCCCTTCGCGGCACTGGAGCGCGAGGCTCGGCGCCTGCCCGCTCGGCGTTGCCGCCGACGCCGTCGTCGTCGATTTCCATTGCGAGGCGAGCAGCGAGAAGCAGGGCATCGGCTTCTTCTGCGACGGCCGCGCCAGCCTCGTCGTCGGCACGCACACCCACGTGCCGACCGCCGACCACCAGATCCTCAATGGCGGCACCGCCTACATGACCGACGCCGGCATGACCGGCGATTACGACTCCATCATCGGCATGCAGAAGGAGGAGCCGCTGCGGCGGTTCACCTCGGGGATTCCGTCGGGCCGGTTCGAGCCGGCAGCGGGGGCTGCGACGCTCAGCGGCGTCGCGGTGGAGACGGATGATGCGACCGGGCTTGCACTGAAGATCGCGCCCGTGCGCATGGGCGGAAGGCTGGAGCCGGCGACGCCGAGATTCTGGTTGAGCTGAACGGCGGCGCGTCAAACTCAGAATCGTAGGGTGGGCAAAGGCGCACTTGCGCCGTGCCCACGATCTTTCTCGATCGTTGAAGGTCGTGGGCACGCTTCCGCCTTTGCTCTTCGAGCTGCGGCGGACAAGTCGCTTTGCCCTACGAGACTGCAGTCTAGAGACCGATTGGTGCCCGGATCGAGGCCAAGCCCCACGCGCCCCGAAACGAGATAATTGTTCGGCGTCATCGCAATGTGCTTGGTCGCCGCCTGAATGTCGCGGATGTAGCGCTCGATCGGTGAGCTCTCGAGCATCGAACCGGTGCCGGCCTCACTGGCGAGAATGTCGGCGATCCGCAGCGCGGTTTCGGCTGCATGAGTACAGGCCGTTCTGAACACCGCACGGGCTTCGATCAGGCGCAGTCCATCTTCCTCCAGCGCCGCAATCAATTCCGTCGCAGCACTGATCAGAAAAGCGCGGGCGGCACGATGCAGGGCATCCGCCCGCCCGAAATTGCTTTGCACGATCTCGCGGTCGCGCATCGTCATGCTTTGGCCATGCCGAGCTGTACGGCTCGCTAGCTCGACAAAGGCGTTCATCGCACCGCGCGCTATTCCAAGCGGAACTGTTCCAACGGTCCAGGCAAATGCCGATACAGCGGGCAAACGATAGACGCACCCGTCCTGCGTCGGGCCAGCACCGATGAAGTCATGCGAGTGGTGCGCGGAAACAAAGAGATCGCAGACCTCGAAATCGCAGCTGCCGGTCGCGCGCAACCCCGATACGCGCCAAGTATCGTGGATCACGACGTCGCTGCGTCTGAAATAGTGGAACCGCGGCGGCTCGTCGTTGCCGTTGGCATCTTTCGTGCTCGCGAGCGCCATGAAATGCGACGCGTGATGCGCGCCGCTGCCGAACGGCCAGCGGCCAGTAACGCGATAGCCGCCTTCGGCCTTCTGCGCCTCGCCGACTGCGCCGGTAGCGGACACAACAAAAGCGCGCGGATCAGAGAAGATCTCGCGCGCGACAGGCTCGGGCAAGTAGCCGCCGGTGCGACTGATGCCGCCGCCATTGCCGACCAGCCACCCGATCGAACCGTCGAGCATGGATGCGGCTTCCACGACCGACATGAAGTCGATCGGCGACAATTGCGGACCTCCTAATGCGCGAGGCAACCACAGCCGGAACAGCCCGGCATCCGCCAGCGCGTTGAACACGGCAGTTGGAAGCCGGCGCTCGCTATCGAACGAACCGCGATGTTTGACGACCAGCGGCGCAAGCTGCGCGATCGCGTCGAGATAATCGGCCACTTGCCCGGGGGCTTTCGCCAGCATGATGTGGGTGCTCCTGCCAATGCTGTCAGTCTCTGCCGCAATCCGCGCTGCTGGCAAGCTCGGATAATTCAGGTGCAAGATGAACTTGATTCATCTAGGTTGAGCCATGCACCAGCTCCCGCCGTTAACCGAATTGCGGGCCTTTGAGGCCGCGGCCCGCCATCTGAGCTTCAAGGAGGCCGCAGCGGAATTGTTGGTCACGCCGACGGCGATCAGCCATCAGATCAAGTTGCTCGAACGCCATTGCGGCAGGGACCTGTTCCGGCGAAGGCCTCGTCCGCTTAAGCTGACGGCGGCGGGCGAACTGCTTTTCCCGGTGGTATGCGAGGGATTTCTGGCCTTCGCGAATATACTGGAGAAGGTACGAGCGAGGCTCGGTCGGCGGGCGGTTGCGCATCACTGCCACCAATGCTTTTGCGGCGCGATGGCTGGTGCCGCGGCTGCCCAAATGGCGGGAAGCGCATCCGCGCCTAAAGCTCGACATTCTGGGGACAGACGCCGTCCTTGACCTCGCAACCGGTGAGGCCGACATCGCCATCCGATATGCGCGCCGGCCGCCGGCCGGCAGCACGTCCATCGAGCTGACGCGTGACACGTTTCGTGTGGTTGCGAGCCCGAAGCTGATTGGCGCTGGCGGTAAATCACTCAGCCCGGCTGAACTTGCGAAGTTCCCCATGATCGACATCGAGTGGCCATCCAGCAACCGCAACGCACCGACCTGGCGGCGCTGGCAGGCAAAGGCGCGGCAGCGCTTCAAGAGGGTGCCTGACCTTGCGCGCTTGCCCAATCTCGCGTTCCGCGAGGAACTGCATGCCATCGAAGCGGCCATCTCAGGTCAGGGCATTGCGATCTGCAGCGACGTGTTGGTGGCGCCCGAGCTTGCGAGCGGAGCACTCGTGGAAGTCTCGAAGTTGACGCTTCCTGGCTACGGCTTTTACCTCATGCACTTGCCAACACATCCGAGGTTGGAGGCGATCGAAGCCTTCTCTGAATGGGCTCGATCAATGAGCAAGCATTCGACTATTGAGGCTCTCTGGAGTCGATTGAGCTTCGCCTAAGTCGTGCCGGTACATTTTAGCACTTGGTGGACATCGCACCTGACACCAGTGACTTCCGGCTATGACCCATTTGCAGATGTTCCCAGTCGGGTCAGGCCACGTCTGCTCATCCCTTGGAAACGGGCGGTCCCGAATTATGAGGACACGCCTTGGCGCGCAATTGCGAACGAGGGGCGGGCCATAACCTCAAGGGTGCAGTTGTTTTGCGAAGCTGGTCACTCCGAATCTTCGCCAAACCAATGCTGCGGCGCATGGGTCCCGGATCTGCGCTTCGCTTGTCCGGGACGACGATGGAGATTAACGCGCAATCATGCGTCAATCTCAGGTGACCGCGCCGCGTGCCGCGATCGGCCAAAGCGCTTCCACGCGGGCGTCTGGCGTATTGAAGCCGCGCACGCCGACATACCAGTCGTAGAGATTGACGGTCGGGTCGCAATGACCGGGGATCAGCGTCACCTTGTCGCCGAGCGCCAGCCGCGACGAAGCGCTGTCGAACTCGAGCACGCCGTGCTCGTCGGAGGGCCGGTGATAGCGCAGGTCGGGGCGGCCCAGCACGGCCGGAAATCCGCTGTCGTTCGACAGGGCCTTGTGGCCGGCATCGATGACCGCGCGTTCGCCGGAGGCGGTGCTCATCACGGTCGCGATCACGAACAGGGCATGCTCGAACGGGCTGGCGTTGCGCGTCCCGTCGGCGACGTTTTTCGCGTAGTCGGCGTCCATGAAAATATAGGAGCCGGCCTGCAATTCGTTCCAGATGCCGCTCGCGCCTTCGAGGCTCGAAGGTCCCGGTTCCCGCGCCTCCAATCGTCCGGCATTGAAAGCCCGCTTCCTTGAGGACGCGTACAGTCTCCGTGGTCGCGTTCGCGGCACCGGCGATGGCAGCGCGCCGCTCCTCCGGCGTGCGCAAATGCTGGGCGGAGCCGTGATAGGCCTGCAAGCCGCCGAACGACAGAAAGCGCGAGCCCGCCACCTGCCGCGCCAGGCCGGCCGCCGCCGGGCCCGGTCTGACGCCGCAGCGACCGGCGCCGACGTCGATTTCGACTAGGACTTCGATTTGCGCTCGGGCCCGTTCCGCGGCGAGCGCCAGTTGCTCGACCGCGATGGCATCGTCGACGCACACCCCGATGCGGGCGTGGCGCGCGAGGCTTGCGAGCCGTTCCAGCTTCCGCAGGCCCACCACCTCATTGCTGACGAGGACGTCGCTCACGCCGCCCGCCACCAGGATCTCGGCCTCGGCGACCTTCTGGCAGCACATGCCGACCGCGCCCCGCGCGATCTGCTTGGCCGCAATGATCGGCGATTTGTGGGTCTTGGCGTGCGGGCGCAACCGAACGCCGAGCCTGCTCACCGCTGCAGCCATCGTGTCGAGATTGCGCTCGAAGGCGTCGAGGTCGATGATCAGCGCCGGTGTGTCGATCTCGGAAAACGGCGCGCCGATTTGGGCGGGTGGAAGGTACATCGAGAACCAGCTTGCTGTGTTCGGGTCGCGTCCCGAATGCGCGGCGGCATGTTTAGGGCAACATCAGCCGCCGCTCCAGTGCAGGCGGCTTCGATGTTCGGCAGATGGGAGCCGCGCCTCTCACGCGATTTCGGATTAGTCGCAATATACCCTTGTTTTGCCGGACGAGTCAAACCGGCTCGCTGACGTCCCCATCGCGAGCGATGGCTCCATCGCAAGCCGTTGATTCCCTTAACCCCTTCTACTGTGCATGGGGTTGTTTTCGCATTTTTTGGTGTGAGGCCGGCCCGCGTGCCAGCCCTCACCCCTGCCGGAATCCCATCCTGAAGGCGCCCCAGTGCTTGCCGCGGATCATGATCGGTGACGACAAGTCCTTCATCAGCACGAACTGCCCGCCGCCCATGTCGCGGCGGTAGGTCTGGAGCAGGAACGGCTTCGTATTGCCTGCGACCTTCTTCACCGTGCGGTCGTTGAACAGGCGGCGGTTGCGGCAATTGGCATTGTTCCAGACCGGGTCCTTGCCCTGCGGCAGGCGATAGTTCGGATTGTGGGTCGGCAGGTAGCCGCTGCGCGCCCAGGCGACGCAATAGACGATGCGCGGATCCGATTTCTGAATCGGGTCCTGGATCGCCGGCAGCACGCGGTCGGTGAACTCGACGTAATTGGTGAGATACTGCTTCGGATCGGTGCCGGGAATTTCGCGATAGGTCTCGTCGAGGAGCTGCTCGAGCGTGATGTCGCCACGATCAATCGCGGCCTCGAACGCGGCCGAGATCTGCCTTGCGGTGTCGACCACGATCCGGATCAGCGGGGTGTCCGACGTGTCGACGCCGCTGTCGGCGATCAGGGCGATCAGGCCCTCGGACGTGTCGAGCAGCTTCGCCACCCGCTCGTCGGCATTCTTGAGATCGCGCGAGGACAGATCGACGCCCTTGGCGAGCTCGTTGAGGCTCGCTGATCACGGTGTCGCAATGTCCGAGATTGGAGGTCGCCGCGCGCGTGACGCTGTCGATCTCCGCCTCCACGGACGCAAAGCCCTGCTGCACGCGCGAGATGATGTTCGAGATCGCTTGCGCGCCTTCGCCCGCGGTCTTGGCGCGCTGGGAGGCGTCGCTGCTCTCGCCGATCAGGCCTTCGATCTGGCCGTCGAGATCGCGCACGGTGTCGGAGATCTGATGCGTGGCCTGGCGGGTGGCTTCGGCGAGATTCTTCACTTCGCTTGCGACCACCGCGAAGCCGCGGCCGGCATTGCCCGCGCGCGCGGCTTCGATGGTGGCGTTGAGCGCCAGCAGGTTCGTTTGCTTTGCGATCGCCTCGATCGAGCCGGACACTTTTGCGACCTGCGCCAGCGCCGAGCCGACGGCGGACAGGCGCGCCTCGATCCGCTCGACTGCCGCGACGAGACTCGGAGATGTGGCTGACCGCGGTGTCGACGGCACTGCGCGATTGCGCGATCTCGCCGACCGCAGCGGAGGTCGTGGTTTGCACCGCCTGCGAGGCATTGGCGATGTCGTGGTTGGCCGAGACCATCGTCTCCGCCGTCTCCTGCAAATGGTGGAACCGTTCCGACTGGTTCGCGACGCGGTGTGCGACTTCCTGGACGTTGCCGGCGATATCGGCGAGTTCCACGCCGAGGCCGCCGATGCGGTCGGCGAGCTGATCAATCAGCCGCTCGGCCAGCGTGCGGTTGGAGCCGGTGTCCATGACGGCAAGTTGTACGACGGACATGTGCGATGAGTCCTCCAGTCAGAGCCGCAACCCGGCTCACGGCGGCATTCCCATTCCAATTTGGTCTTAGAGGACGATTCGCGGCCGGCGTCTTGCCTGAGCGTGCACTCAGGCGAAATTCGCGCCTTGTTTCTCTATTTCGAGCAGGGTCCGCTTGAAGAAATGCGGCACTCTTTTTGAAACTTGCTCTAGAGCTTGTATGCCGTCCTGAACCCACCCCAGTGCCGGCCCTGCACGCGGATCGGAACGTCGATCTCGCGCATCATCACCGTATTTCCGTTCCCCATGTCACGCGCATAGCTCTGGACCAGATACGATCGCAGGTTGCGCGCGGCGGCGAGCCCCGCCGGATCGTTGAATATCCGCCTGTTGCGGCTGTTGGCCGTATTCCAGGCGACGTCGCCCGGTCGCTGCGGGTGCGAATAGATCTTGTTGTGCACCGGCAGGAAGCCGTTGCGGTCGACCATGGCGCAGAACGCCATGCGCTGGTCTTTCGCCAGAAACGCTTCCTGGAACGGCGGCAAAGCGCGGTCGGCCCAGTCGAGATACTTCGTGCGAAATTGCTGCGGATTGGTTCCGGCGATTTCGGCATAGTCGGTGTCGAAAAGGTCGTCGATTTTAATTTCGCCGCGGGCGACCGCCTGCTCGAAGATCCCAGCCAGCGCGTTGCCCGCTTCCATGGCGCGGGTGACGAACTCGGTGTTCTCCTCATGGATCGACCAGAGCTTGTCCTCGATCTTTTCGCGAAGCTCGGCATTGGGGCTGGCGAATTGCGCGCGGGTGCCGGCCTTGGATTGCTCGATCACGCGCAGGCGGCAGGCGCCGACGTCTTCGAGGCTGCCCTCGATCATGGCCTGCGGTGCGAGACGGCCTGCGTCCGCGCCGCCGATCAGAACGCCGTCCATCGAGATTTCATAGACCGGCATCACCCCGCGCGGGCTCTCGAATTTGAGATGGCAGGGCAGCCGCTCGGTCTTGCGGCGGTCGTCGTGCTCGCTCTGGCGGAGCAGCACGGCGCAGCGCGATTTCAGCTTCTGGGCGAAGGTGGTGACGGCCTTGCCGGCGCTGGCCACGCTCTCGCCGTGGCTCTCGGCAGCCTTGGTCGCGGCGTCGATCTCGGCCGCGCTCTCGCCGACCGAGACGATGAACTCCGAGGCGCTGGCGGCATTGCCGGAAACTTCGCTCGTGGTGGCGTTCTGTTCCGCGACCGCGCCGTTGACGGTCTCGAAGACCGGGCGGATCGCCTCAATTGCCTGCGAGATGCGGTGCACGGCATCGGCGGAGCCGGCGGCGTCGCGTTGCAGCGCGTCGATCTTCTTGGTGATCTCCTCGGTCGCGCTCTGGGTCTGCACCGCGAGCGCCTTGACCTCGGTGGCGACGACGGCAAAGCCTTTTCCCGCCGCGCCCGCGCGCGCGGCCTCGATCGTCGAGTTGAGCGCGAGCAGCGTCGTCTGCCGCGCGATCTGCGCGATCAGATTGACGACGTTGCCGATGGCGGCGGAGGATTCGCGCAGGCGATCGACATTGGCGCGGGCTTCCTGCGCCGCGGCGCTGGCCTCGTCGGCAAGCTTGCCGGCCTCCCGGACCTGCGTCCCGATGCCTTGGGCGGATTGGGTGAACTTGTCGGCGGCATGGGCGAAGGTCGAAGCCGTCGATTGCGCCGCATTGGTCCGGCCGGTCAGGGCATCGGTGCGGTCGCGGATGGCGGCAAGCGTCGTCGCAGTCGCCTCGGCGCCGCCGGCCACCGAATTGGCGGCACGCTCGAGCTGGCGGATCATGGCGCCGAGTCTCGAGTTCCAAGAGCTCCAGGATCTCCCGGGCCGAATCAGTTTCGGCCACGGCAGCGGGTTCGGAATGGGCCGCCGGCTGCGGGGCCGCCGGGGCGGTCGCAGGCGCAGCCGGGTCCGGCAGACGCTTCCGAAATAGTCCGAACGCCATCAGCTCTCTCTTGTCGGGGAACGGTCGGACGCTATTTTCGCAGGCTGGAATGAAATCAGGGTTAACGGTGCCTCACCTCTAGGCACCGTCCATTACGGGGGCTACCTTTACAGTGCTACCTCAGAGGCCCAGATCCCTTTGATTCCGGTGGGGTGGCGGCCTATAAGGCCGCGCTTCCCACGCTCACCTTTGGCTGACGACTTTCCAAGAGACCACGCATGGCCGGACATTCCCAATTCAAGAACATCATGCACCGCAAGGGGCGGCAGGATGCGCAGAAGTCGAAGCTGTTCGGCAAGCTGGCGCGGGAAATCACCGTCGCGGCCAAGCTCGGCACGCCCGACCCGGCCATGAACCCGCGCCTGCGTGCGGCTATCATCGCGGCGCGCCAGGAGAACATGCCGAAGGACAATATCGAGCGCGCCGTCAAGAAGGCGCTCGGCAATGAGGGCGAGAACTATGACGAAATCCGCTACGAGGGCTATGGCCCCGGCGGCGTCGCCGTGATCGTCGAGGCGCTGACCGACAACCGCAATCGCGCCGCCTCGGACATCCGCTCCTTCTTCACGAAATCGGGCGGCAATCTCGGTGAAACCGGCTCGGTCTCGTTCATGTTCGACCGGACCGGGGTGATCGAATACGACCGCAGCGTCGCCGATGACGACGCCGTGCTGGATGCCGCGATCGAGGCCGGCGCCGACGACGTCGTTTCCGGCGAAGCTGGCCACGAGATCTACGCCTCGACCGAAGGCTATCGCGACGTCGCCAAGGCGCTGGAGGCCAAGTTCGGCGAGCCGCGCAAGGCCGCGCTGATCTGGAAGCCGCAGAACACCGTGGCCGTCGACGACGAGACCGGCGAGAAGCTCTTGAAGCTGATGGATCTGCTCAACGAGCACGACGACGTCCAGCACGTCTACGCCAATTTCGAGGTGTCGGACGCGCTTGTCGCGAAGATGGGCGGCTGAGGCCTCGCTCGTGTCCCGGACGCGCTGCAGCGTGCAACGCTGCTGCGCAGAGCCGGGACCCATCGTCCTCCAGGCATCTGTGCCAATATGGGCCCCGGTTCAGCGCCGCACCGCTTCGCGCTGCGTCGCGCCCGGGGCACGAAACCTCCTTTCCCCTGTTACCTCTGTTCTGTTTCTGTTTCGCTATCATCGGCCAGCCGCTATCACTGGCCCATGACCGCGCTCCCGATTCGCCAACCCGTCCGCATCATCGGCATCGACCCCGGCCTGCGCCGCACCGGCTGGGGCGTGATCGAGGCCGACGGCAACCGCCTGATCTATGTGGCTTGCGGCTCGGTGGAACCGCCGAATGACCTGCCGCTGGCGAGCCGGCTGCTCGCGATCCACGAAGGGCTCGCCGCCGTGCTCGCGAGCCATAAGCCGATGGAAGCCGCGGTCGAGCAGACCTTCGTCAACAAGGACGGCGTCGCAACGCTGAAGCTCGGCCAGGCCCGCGGCGTCGCCATGCTGGCGCCCGCAATGTTCGGCATCTCGGTCGCAGAATACGCGCCCAACCAGGTCAAGAAGACCGTCGTCGGCGCCGGTCACGCCGAGAAGGCCCAGATCGCGATGATGCTGAAGATTCTCCTGCCCAAGGCCGATCCGCCATCGGCCGACGCGGCCGACGCGCTCGCCATCGCCATCACCCACGCCCATCACCGCCAGAGCACCGCGCTGCGGCTGAAGGTGGCGAGCCTATGATCGGCAAGCTCAAGGGCCTGATCGATTCCTACGGCGAGGATTTCGTCATCCTCGACGTCGGCGGCGTCGGTTACCAGGTGCATTGTTCGTCGCGCACCTTGCAGCATCTGCCATCGCCCGGTGAAGCCGCCGTGCTGTCGATCGAGACTTACGTCCGCGAGGACGCGATAAAACTGTTCGGCTTCCGCACCGATCAGGAGCGCGAATGGTTTCGTCTGCTCCAGACCGTGCAGGGCGTCGGTGCCAAGGTCGCGCTCGCCGTGCTGGGCACGCTGGCGCCTTCCGAACTCGCCAATGCCATCGCGCTGCGCGACAAGGCCGCGGTGGCCCGCACGCCCGGCGTCGGCCCCAAGGTTGCCGAGCGCATCGTCACCGAATTGAAGGACAAGGCGCCGGCCTTCGCCAATGTCGATCCCGCCGTGGTGCATCTTGCCGGCGCCGTCGACGACCAGCGCGCGCCGCGCCCGGTCGCTGACGCTATCTCCGCGCTGGTCAATCTCGGCTACGGCCAGCCGCAAGCGGCTGCCGCGATCGCATCGGCCTCGCGCAGCGCCGGTGAGGGTGCCGAGACCGCGCAGCTCATTCGCCTTGGCTTGAAGGAGCTGGCGAAATGAGCGCGGCAACGGTCAGTCTCGTAGGGGGCAAAGCGAAGCGTGCCCACGATCTTTCAATCGATCGGAGATATGGTGGGCACGGCGCGAAGGGCGCCTTTGCCCACCCTACGAGGAGTTCGCTGAGTGAGCGATCCCAAGGCCAACCGCATGGTCTCGCCCGAGCGCCGCAGCGACGATGTCGGCGACACCGCGCTGCGCCCGCAATCGCTGTCCGATTTCGTCGGCCAGCAGCAGGCGCGCAAGAACCTGTCGATCTTCATCGAGGCGGCGCGCAAGCGCGGCGAGGCGCTGGATCACGTGCTGTTCGTTGGGCCGCCCGGTCTTGGCAAGACCACACTGGCGCAGATCGTGGCGAAGGAGGCTCGGCGTCGGCTTTCGCGCCACCTCGGGTCCCGTCATCGCCAAGGCCGGCGATCTCGCAGCGCTCCTCACCAATCTCGAAGAGCGCGACGTGCTCTTCATCGACGAAATTCACCGCCTCAGCCCGGCGGTCGAAGAAGTGCTCTATCCCGCGATGGAGGATTTTCAGCTCGACCTCATCATCGGCGAGGGCCCCGCGGCGCGCTCGGTGAAGATCGAGCTGTCGAAGTTCACCCTCGTTGGAGCCACGACGCGCGCGGGCCTGCTCACCAATCCCCTGCGCGACCGCTTCGGCATTCCGGTGCGGCTGAATTTCTACACGATCGAGGAATTGGAGAGCATCGTCAGCCGCGGTGCCCGCGTGCTGAATGTCGGCATGAGCGCCGACGGCGCCAACGAGATCGCACGCCGTGCCCGCGGCACGCCGCGCATCGCCGGCCGTCTGCTGCGCCGCGTGCGCGATTTTGCTTCCGCTGCCGATGCCGACAAGATCGATCGCAAGATTGCCGATCACGCGCTGAGTGCGCTCGAGGTCGACGCCGCGGGCCTCGATGCCATGGATCGCCGCTATCTCACGACCATTGCGATGAACTATGGTGGCGGCCCGGTCGGCGTCGAGACCATGGCCGCAGCCCTGTCCGAGCCGCGCGACGCGATCGAGGACATCATCGAGCCCTATCTCATCCAGTGCGGCTATCTCCAGCGCACCCCGCGCGGCCGCCTGCTCACCTCGCACGCCTTTCGCCATCTCGGCATCGCCGAGCCCTCGCGCGATGCGGCCGCACAGTTCGGCCTGTTCGGCACCGACCAGGCCGAGGACGACTGACCGGCGCGGCCGGTGAACCCTTGGGTCCATTCCCGTCACTAATCCGAACGCGCGGCGAACTGGAGCGCCGCTGATGCCGATGGATTGGAGTGGGAAGAATGGAGCCGACGGAAGACGCTGGATTGCTCGAGGTGATCGCGGCCGCGCCGCAGCTGCGCACGCCCGACGAGACCGAGGCGTTCCTCGATTCCCTGCCGGTCGGTGAGGTGGCGTCGATGTGGTGTGCGCTACAGCGCGTCAATCGTCGCGACCAGGTCAGCAGCGTCTGGGCTCTCAAGCTTTACTTCGATCATCTGCCGCATCGCCGTCCGCAAGCGGCGCTCGATCTCGTGCTGGATGTGCTCAAGACCGAGACCGACAAGCCGACGGTGATGCAGCTCGACGACAAATTCCTGCCGGTGCTGCTTCATGCGCACGATCCCGAATTGATCACGCGCATCGAGCGCGAGGCCGAACGCAATGACCGGCTGCGCTGGCTGCTCGGCGGTGTGCACGTGGCGCCCGACGATCCCTCGATGTCGCGCATTGCGGGACTTGCCAATGGCGAGGCTTGGCGGGCTGACCATCAGGCGCAGCGCGAGCCGCTCGATTGCGCCAGCATGTCGGTGGCCGCGCTGGCGCGTGCCTGGGTCGAGCAATATTCCAAATCGGAGCGCGACCAGGACGACAATCTGTTCGCGATGATGGATTTCGAACGCGAGCTGCGCGAGGACGATCCCGACAAGTTGATCGATCTCGTCCTGGAGATCCTGAAGATCGAAGCCAACCCGGTGCTGCTGTCGCTGCTGGCCGCAGGCCTACTCGAAGACGTGATCAGCACCGCCACGATCGATCGCATCGAACGCGAGGCGCGGATCAACGAACGTTTTCGTGATCTGCTCGGCGGCGTCTGGTATTACCGCGCGCCCGACGAATTGAAGGCGCGTCTGGACGCGCTGATCGGCGAGAGCCGCTGGTAGCGCTCGTGCAGATCATCTGCACTTGGATGCTGGCGATCTGCACGAGCGTACCCCAATTCCGCTCCAATCCGATCTCATCGAGATCATGCAGCAGAAGCGGGTTTCCATGATCACGCGCCGTCACTTCATTCGTTCCATCGGCGGGATGTCCGCTCTCGGCATCCCGACCGCCGCCTATGGCATCGGCGTCGAGCCGGTGCTGCGGCTTCGGGTCACCCGCTATCATCCGAAGCCGCGACAATGGCCGGCGGATTTCCCGCTGAAGATCGCCGCCATCGCCGACATTCATGCCTGCGATCCCTGGATGTCGCTGGAGCGGATCGCGGGCATCGTCGACCGCACCAATGCGCTGAAGCCCGATATCATCGTGCTGCTCGGCGACTATGTCGCCGGCCTCCACCACGTCACGCGCCTCATTCCGTCGCGCGAATGGGCGAGGGTGCTGGCCGGCCTGAAGGCGCCGCTCGGCATCCATGCCGTCATGGGCAATCACGATTATTGGGACGACAGGACCGTGCAGCGGGCGGGCCACGGACCGACCATCGCCCATCGGGCGCTGGAGGCGGCCGGCATCCCCGTCTACGAGAATGACGCGGTACGCCTCACCAAGGACGGCCGTCCGTTCTGGCTCGCCGGGCTCGGCGATCAACTGGCCTATTATCCCTCGAAACGCTTTGGCCGCGCGCACAGGCTGGGCGCCGACGACCTCGCAGGCACGCTGGCGAAGGTCACGGATGATGCGCCCGTCATCCTGCTCGCGCACGAGCCCAACATCGCGCCGCTGGTGCCCGCGCGCGTCGCGCTGCAACTGTCCGGTCATACCCATGGCGGCCAGGTCCGCCTGCTCGGCTGGTCGCCGGCGGTTTCTCCCAAGAACGGCCTGCGGCTCGCCTACGGCCACTTCCGCCTGAAATGCGATCTCATCGTCTCCGGCGGCCTCGGTTGCAGCATCATGCCGGTCCGCGTCGGCGTGCCGCCGGAGATCGTCGAGGTGACGCTGGGGCGGGGACCTGTGGTGGCGTAAGTGTCATTGGGCCGACTGTGCAGCGGCGGTTGAAGCTGCTAGCATCGTCTGATGGAGCCTTCTGTCGAAAATTCAGAGAAACTGCGAGCGTTGAGATCTGCCATCGATGAGGGGATGGCGGACGTGCTGGCGGGGCGCGTGGTGTCCTGGAACTTGAATGAGTTTCTCGACGAAGCTCGCAAACAGAAAATCAATAAGCCCGAATGACTGCCCACCTCGACGGCGAGATCCGCGACGGCCGCCACCACATGCAGGTTCGCGTCTATTACGAGGACACGGATTTCTCCGGCATCGTGTATCATGCCAATTATCTGCGCTACATGGAGCGCGGGCGCACCAATCATCTCAGGCTGATGGGCGCCGAGCAGCAGGCGCTGTTCGATCAGGCCGAGACGGAAGGCGCGGGCTTTGCCTTCGTGGTGCGCTCGATGCATCTGGATTTCCTGAAACCCGCGCGGATGGACGACGTGCTCGACGTCGTGACCTGGCCGGTCGCGGTGAAGGGCGCCTCGATCATGTTGGCGCAGGAGGTGCGGCGCGGCGACGACGTGCTGGTGAAGGCCGAGGTGCGCGTCGCCTTCATCAGTGGTGGCCGCGCCCAGCCGATCCCGAAATCGATCCGCACGCTGATGAAGGCCGATCTGATTTCGTGATCGGCCGATAGGGGATGGCCTCTCGACTCCGCGGCGTGCGGCGATAGATTGCCGCTCCCGCCAACCGATGAGGCCCATCATGTCGCGCCCGCCGCTTCCGCCCTTCACCCGTGAGACCGCCGCGCAAAAGGCACGGATGGCCGAGGACGCCTGGAATTCGCGCGATCCGGTGCGCGTCTCGCTCGCCTATACCGAGGACAGCCGCTGGCGCAATCGTTCCGGAGGTGCTTCAGGGCCGCGAGGCCATCGTCGCGTTCCTCACCCGCAAATGGGAGAAGGAGCAGGACTATCGCCTGATCAAGGACCTCTGGGCCTTCGACGAGAACCGCATCGCCGTGCGCTTTCAGTACGAATGGCACGATGGCAACGGCCAGTGGTATCGCTCCTACGGCAACGAGCAGTGGGAGTTCGACGAGCACGGCCTGATGAAGCGGCGCGAGGCCTCGATCAACGACATCGCGATTGCCGAGAAGGATCGCCGGTTTCATTGGCTTGCGCCCGGGCCGCGGCCGGCCGATGTCCCGGGATTGGGGACGGATCCGTTCTGAAGTTCGCAAGATAGCGCAGCGCGCACACTGCACCCTCTTCCACAGGGGGAGAATGGGAGAAGAGATCGCGGCCAGTGAGTGCGAACTAAGGCGCTGTCCGCCTCGCCAAAAACCGCGTAATCGCCCCGCCGAGCTTCGCGCTGTCCATCGGCTCCGCCAGCGATGCCCTTGCCGTGGCAACAACATCATCCGGCGCCTTGCCGTCGCGCAGCTCGCAGCACACTTGCGCAAAGCCGATATCGAATTCCGGGTGAGGCTGCACGGTCAGCGTTGCACCGTTGGCATAGAGCAGGCCGGCATGGGGCGTGAACTCGGACGAGAGAATCGTCAGCGCGTCGTTCGGCGGCTCGATCACCTGGTCCTGATGCGAAGCGGCGATGGCGACCTCTTCGCCGTCGATCACGCCGTTCTCCGGCAGCACCTGATAGACGTGCCGCCCGATGCCCCAGCCGTTGTCCGATTTGCGCACGGTGCCGCCGAGCGCCTGAGCGATCAGCTGATGGCCGAAGCAGACGCCGACCATCGGCGTCTTGTTGGCGTAGGCGGTGCGCACGAAATTTTCCAGCGGCGCGATCCAGTCGAGCCCGTCATAGACGCCGGCGGCCGCGCCGGTGATCAGCACCGCCTCGAGCTTGCCCGGATCGGGCAGGGCATCGCCGTTGGGGATGCTGACGATTTCGACAATGGCCGCCGGATCCTCGGCGCGCACCATGCGCGCGAACATGTCGGGAAAAGAGCCGTGGCGCTCGCGATATTCCTTGGGAACGAGCCCGGTCTCGATGATGGTGATGCGTGCCATGTGACCTGCTTCGGTTGCGTCGCTATAACACTGCGTCTTTGGCGTTCTCGTCAACCGCCTCCAACGCACGCGCCGTTCTAATCCTCGAAGGTTTCGAGTGCCTTGCGCATGGTCTCCACGAGGTCGAGCGCCACGGGCGACGGACTGCGCTGCGCCGGGAACACGGCGGAGAACTCGAACTCGATGCGCGGCAGGAAGCGGCGCGCGACCACGCCGCGGGTGGCGAATTCCCTGGCGGTAAAGGGATCGCAGATCGCAACGCCGAGCCCCGACGACACCATGCCGCACATGATCTCCGACAACGTGGTCTCGACCCGGAGCACGCGGCGGACCTCGTGACGATTGAAGACCTGGTCGACGAGATGCCGGCTCGATGACCCCGCCGACAGCGAGATGAACGTCTCGCCCTCGAAGTCGCGGGGCTCCAGCACTTCCTTTTCCGCGAGACGATGACCGGTCGGCAGCACCGCGACGCGCGCGGGCGCCGGCAGTCTCAGGCTCGGCAGGCCGGAATGGGCGATCGGCACCTCGGCAAAGCCGATGTCGCATTGATTGTTCAGCACCCAGTCGACCACGATCGGTGAGATCACGCCGAAGAAGGCGAGGTTGAGGTTCGGCCGCTCCTGCAAGAAGTGTCCTGCGAGGCGCGGCAAATAGCCGTTCGCCAGCGCCGGCAGCGCGGCGATGCGCAGCGAGCCGGTGCGGCGGCCGCGGATTTCCTCGGCCGCGGCCGTGATGCGCTCGAGGCCGACGAAGGAACGCTCGACCTCGGTGTAGAGGGCCATTGCGGCCGCGGTCGGTACGAGGCCGGTGCCGCGCCGCTCGAACAGCGTCATCTTGAGCAGGGCCTGAAGGTCGCGCAGCAGCCGACTCACCGCCGGTTGCGTCACCACCATCAGCTTCGCCGCCTCGGTGACGCTGCCGGTCAGCATCATCGCGCGGAAGGCCTCTACCTGCCGCGAATTGATCCGTGCCATGGCGAAATCCAATCATAACATTTCAGCATGCAAAGGGTGTCATTATTCATTGGACGATGGAAGTATAGGTCTGCGATCTTTTTCATCAGAGCTGGAGCCAGCCCGCTTTTTCGGCAGATTGGAGGGGTTAAAACCTCCAAATCGCGCCAAAACCCGCCAAACAGGGGCCGGAGCCCTGTGAGGTCAGGGAATTGCGCGGAAGGAAATGCGGAAGGCGCCCCAGCCGGAGATCTGTCGGCACGTCACCTCATCCCGGTATGGAGATCGGTCCACATGAAGACTTTCCGCCTTCTGACCGCGGTCAGCATCGCAGCGCTGATCGCCGCCCCGTCGGTCGCTTCGGCCCAGCAAAAGACACTCTATGTCGCCGGCTATGGCGGCTCGTTCGAGAAGACCATCCGCGACGAGGTGATCCCGGCCTTCGAGAAGGAGAACGGCGTCAAGGTCGAGTACGTCGCCGGCAACTCCACCGACACGCTGGCGAAACTCCAGGCGCAGAAAGGCAACCAGCAGATCGACGTCGCCATCGTCGATGACGGCCCGATGTACCAGGCGATCCAGCTCGGCTTTTGCGGCAAGCTCGACGGCCTGCCCGCCGATCTCTACGCCGCCGCGCGCTTCAAGGACGATCGCGCTGTCGCCATCGGCATCGTCGCGACCGGCCTGATGTACAACACCAAGGTGTTCAAGGAGAAAGGCTGGGCGGCGCCGACCTCGTGGAACGATTTGAAGGACACGAAGTACGCAAAACAGCTCGTGATCCCGCCGATCAACAACACTTACGGCTTGGAAGCGCTGGTGATGCTGTCGAAGATGAATGGCGGCGGCGAGGCCAACGTCGATTCCGGCTTCAAGGTCTTCAAGGAACAGATCAATCCGAACGTGCTCGCCTATGAGCCGTCGCCCGGCAAGATGACCGAGCTGTTCCAGTCCGGTCAGGCCGTGATCGCGGTGTGGGGCACCGGCCGCGTGCAGAGCTTTGCCAATACCGGCTTCCCCGTCGACTTCGTCTATCCCAAGGAAGGCGCCGCGACGCTGCTGACGACGGCGTGTCCGATCGCCAAGCCGAACGCCTCGCCGCTGGCCTCCAGCTTCGTGAAGATGCTGCTCGATCCCAAGATCCAGCTCGTGATGCTGAAGGATTACGGCTACGGCCCGGTGCTGAAATCGCTGGTGATCCCGCCGGAGCTCGGCAAGATGGCGCCGATCGGCGAGCGCGCGGCAAAGCTCTACAATCCGGACTGGACCGTCATCAACGAGAAGCGCGAGGAGTGGACCAAGCGCTGGAATCGCGAGGTCGAGCGCTGATCTAGACGTTCGCGGAGACAGCGCATGGCCTATCTCGAGCCTCGACCGGGTTGCAAAGCAGTTCGGCGCGCAGACCGTGGTCGACGACTTCAGCCTGTCGGTGGGGAAGGGGAGTTCATCTCCTTCCTCGGCCCCTCCGGCTGCGGCAAGACCACGACCTTGCAGATGATCGCGGGCTTCCTCGATCCCTCGCGCGGCGCGATCCGCCTGGAGGGCAAGGACCTCACTGCGATCCATCCGGCCAAGCGTGGCCTCGGCATCGTGTTCCAGAGCTACGCGCTGTTTCCGCACATGACCGCGGCCGAGAACGTGGCCTTCGGCCTCGATATGCGTGGCGTGGCGCGCGCCGAAAAAGCCGAGCGCGTCCGCGCCGCGCTGGCGATGGTCGGCCTCGCCGGCTTTGAGGACCGCCATCCCCGCCGCATGTCCGGCGGCCAGCAACAGCGCGTGGCGCTGGCCCGCGCGCTGGTGATCAAGCCGAGCGTGCTGCTGCTCGACGAGCCGCTGTCCAACCTCGACGCCAAGCTGCGCGAGGAGATGCAGATCGAGCTGCGCCAGATCCAGCGCACCATCGGCACCACCACGATCCTCGTCACCCACGACCAGAACGAGGCGATGTCGCTGTCGGACCGCATCGTGGTGATGAGCCAGGGCAAGATCGAGCAGATCGGCTCGCCGCAGGAGACGTATGAGAAGCCGGCCTCGGCCTTCGTCTCGCAGTTCCTCGGCAAGACCAATGATTTTGCCGGTTCGATCGACCGGACCGTCACGCCGGCGCAACTGGCGGCGGGCTCGTGGAGCGCGCCGGCGCCGACAGGGCTGAATGGGCCGGTCACCGTCAGCATTCGCCCCGAGCGCATCGGCTTTGGCGATGCCGGCCTCGCCGCGAAAATCGTCACCCGCATCTTCCAGGGCAATCACTGGCTGTTCCAGTGCGACAGCGAATGCGGCCCGGCGATCGTGATCCGCCAGAATGACGGCCAGCCGCAGCCCGGCGAAGGCGAGGCCGTTCGCCTCACCTGGCATCCCCAGGACATGAGCGTGCGCGCGAGGGCCGTTGCATGAGCATGGCCGCCGAGGAGCGCAGCGTACGGACGCCATGGGCGCTGACGGCGCCCGCCTTGATGCTGTTCGTCGGCGTGCTGCTGATTCCGCTCGCGATGACCGTGATGCTGTCGTTCCACGATTGGGGCCAGTACAAGGGCATCGAGCCGGTCTTCATCCTCAAGAACTGGCAGGAGATCGCGACCGATCCCTATTACGCCGAAATGTTCTGGCGGACGTTTCGCATCGCAATGCTGACCACGCTGCTCACGGCCCTGCTCGGCGCGCCCGAGGCCTACATCCTCAACCGCATGGATGGCCGCTGGAAGAGCTTCTTCCTGCTGGTCATCCTCGGGCCGTTGCTGATCTCGGTTGTGGCGCGCACGCTCGGCTGGGCGCTGCTGTTCGGCGGCAACAACGGGCTCGTCAACAAGCTCCTGATGTCGCTCGGGGTGATGCGCTCGCCCATCCCCTTCATGTTCACCGAAACCGGCATGGTCGTCGCGCTCGCGCATGTCATGATGCCGTTCATGGTGCTGTCGGTGTGGGCGGCGCTGCAGCGGCTCGATCCGCAGATCGAGAACGCCGCGATGTCGCTGGGTGCCGGTCCCGTCACCATCATCCGCCGCATCATCATGCCGCAGATCATGCCGGGCGTGCTGTCGGGCGCGATCATCGTGTTCTCGCTCTCGGCCAGCGCCTTCGCGACGCCGGCGATCATCGGCGGCCGCCGACTCAAGGTCGCCGCGACACTCGCTTACGACGAATTCCTCAATACGTTGAACTGGCCGCTCGGCGCTGCGGTCGCGACGCTACTGCTGATCGCACTCGTGCTGATCGTCGTCGGCAGCAACGCGCTGATCGAACGGCGCTATGCGGAGGTGTTCCGATGAGGCGGAACGGCCCGCTCGCGCTGATCTTCCACACCATCTTCGTCATCGTGATGGTGGCGCCGATCCTGGTGGTCTGCCTCGTCGCCTTCACGCCCGAGGGCTTTCTGTCGCTGCCGACCAACGGCTTCTCGCTGCGCTGGTTCAGGGCGATTGCGAACTACCCTGAATTCATCCACGCGTTCTGGGTCAGCCTCGGCCTCGGCGCGCTGTCGTCGTTCGTGGCGCTGCTGTTCGCGGTGCCGGCGGCGCTGGCGATCGCGCGCTATCGCTTCCGCGGCCGTGATGCGCTGGCGGCGCTGTTCCTGTCGCCGCTGATGATCCCGCATGTCGTGCTCGGCATCGCCTTCCTGCGCTTCTTCACCTCCGCCGGCCTCGGCGGCAGCTTCGCCGCGCTGATCATCGCCCATGTCATCATCGTGTTTCCATTCGCGCTGCGGCTGACGCTGGCGGCGGCGACCGGCATGGATCGCACGGTCGAGATGGCCGCGGTCTCGCTCGGCGCCGGCGGCTGGACGCTGTTCCGCCGCGTCACGCTGCCGCTGATCCTGCCCGGCGTCATCAGCGGCTGGGCGCTCGCCTTCATCCAGTCCTTCGACGATCTCACCATGACCGTCTTCCTCGCGGCGCCCGGCACCGAGACGTTGCCGGTGCGCATGTTCCTTTACATCCAGGACAACATCGATCCGCTGGTGACGTCGGTCTCGGCCTGCGTGATCGCGATCACCATGACCGCCCTCATTCTGCTCGACCGCTTCTACGGGCTCGACCGCGTGCTCGCCGGCAAGGGCGATCCGGGGCGATAGGAGAAACCATGTCTGGAGATTACGACGTCGCCGTGGTCGGCGGCGGATTGCTCGGCTCCGCCATTGCCTGGGGCCTCGGCCGCCTCGGCAAGAAGGTGGCCGTGCTCGACGAAGGCGACATCACCAAGCGCGCCTCGCGTGCGAACTTTGCGCTGGTGTGGGTGCAGAGCAAGGGGCTCGGCATGCCCGCCTATACGGTGTGGACGGTGCAGGCCTCGCAGGCGTGGGGCCGGCTCGCTTCGGAGCTGAAGCAGCAGACCGGCCTCGACGTCGCGCTTCAGCAGAACGGCGGCTTCCATCTCACGCTCGGCGACGACGAGTTCGGCCAGCGAACCGAGCCTCGTCAAGCGCATGCACAACCAGACCGGCGCTGCCGACTACAAGATGGAGATGCTCAGCGCATCCGAGGTGAAGAAGTCGCTGCCCCTGATCGGCCCGGAGGTCTCCGGCGGCAGCTATTGCCCGCTCGACGGCCACGTCAATTCGCTGCGGACGTTCCGCGCCTTTCACACCGGCTTCAAGGCATTCGGCATCGACTATCTCCCGGAGCAACCGGTCTCGGCAATCGGCAAGAGCGGCGGCGAATTCCGCCTGACCACGCCGAAGGGCGAGCTGCGCGCGGCCAAGATCGTGCTCGCGGCGGGCAATGCCAACCAGACGCTGGCGCCGATGGTCGGCCTTCATGCGCCAATGGGGCCGACCCGCGGCCAGGTCGTGGTGACCGAGCGCACCGTGCCGTTCCTGCCGCATCCGCTGACCACGATCCGCCAGACCGACGAGGGTACGGTGATGATCGGGGACAGCAAGGAGGACGAGCTCGACGACCGCACGCTGAAGCCTTCGATCAGCGGCGTGATGGCCGATCGCGCGCAGCGCATGTTTCCGCATCTGTCGCGGCTCAACGTGGTCAGGAGCTGGGCCGGCATCCGCGTCATGCCGCAGGACGGCTTTCCGATCTACGACCAGTCGGAGACGCATCCCGGCGCCTTCGTCGCCTGCTGCCATTCCGGCGTGACGCTCGCCTCCAACCACGCCTTCGAGATCGCGCGCATGGTGGCGCAAGGCGCGCTCGAGCCGGAGCTGGTCGGCGCGTTCTCCGCCAGCCGCTTCGGCGCCGCCGGCGCGGCGAACAACAGCGGTTACTAGAGATATCAAGGAGCCAAGAGGCATCCCATGTTCAAGAGATCCGAACAGGACAAACGGCCGCCGGTGCAGATCTTCGTCGACGGCGTTGCCGTCGCGGCGCGTCAGGGCGACACCGTCTCCGCCGCGCTGCTGGCCTCCGGCGTCGACGCGCGGCGCTCGACCGCGGTCAGCGGCGCGCCGCGTCTGCCGTACTGCATGATGGGCGTGTGCTTCGATTGCCTCGTCACCATCGACGGCGTCGGCAATCGGCAGGGCTGCCTCGTGCCGGTCGCCGACGGCATGCAGATCGAGATCCAGAAGGGCAAGCGGGAGATCGGACGATGAGCGTGGCTCCCAAGCGCGAGGATTACGACGTCGTGGTGATCGGTGCGGGGCCTGCCGGCCTCGCCGCCGCCGCGACCGCTGCCGAAGCCGGCCTCACGACGCTGATGCTCGACGAGAATATCGGCCCCGGCGGCCAGGTGTTCCGTGCCATCGCCTCGACCCCGGTGACCGACCGCAAGCAACTCGGTGAAGATTATTGGGTCGGCGCCGATCTCGTGCAGGCGTTGCGCGCTGGCAATGCCGAGGTGATCCATCGCGCGACGGTCTGGAGCCTCGACCGCAATCTCGACATCGCCGTCTCGCTTGGCGGCGCGTCGGCCTTCGTCAAGGCGAAGCGCGTGATCCTCGCGACGGGCGCGCTGGAGCGGCCGTTCCCGATTTCCGGCTGGACGCTACCGGGCGTGATGACGGCCGGCGCGGTGCAGACCATGCTGAAATCGTCGGCTCTGGTGCCCGACGGGCGCACGGTGATCGCGGGGCAGGGCCCGCTGCTGTGGCTGCTCGCCGCGCAGATCCTGCGCCTCGGCGGCCGCATCGATCGCATCCTCGACACCACCGAGCGCGGCAATTATTTCGCCGCGTTGCCGCATGTCTTCGCTTTCCTGACCTCGCCCTATTTCGCCAAGGGCCTGTCGATGATGCGCGAGGTCAAGGCCAAGGTGCAAATCGTCTCCGGCGTCACCGAGCTTGCGGCTTCCGGTGACGGCCAGCTCGCCAGCGTCAGCTATGTCGCCGGCGGCAAGCGCGAGACCATTCCAGCGGATCTGTTGCTGCTGCATCAGGGTGTCGTGCCCAACGTCAATCTGGCGATGTCGGCGGGTGTCGAGCATCGCTGGGACGATCTGCAACTGTGCTGGTCGCCGGTGCTGGATGCCAGCGGCACTTCCTCGGTCGCCGGCATCGCGATCGCCGGCGACGGCGCCGGCATCGGCGGCGCGAATGCGGCCGTGGTGCGTGGCCGTATCGCGGCGCGCGCTGCGGTGGAAGCACTGGCCCCTGCGGCCGCTGCGAAGCTGCCTACCATGGCGACGCTCCGTGCCGATCTCGCCAAGGCCGAGCGTGGCCGCGTCTTCCTCGACACGCTGTTTCGCCCCGCGCCGCAGTTCCGGATTCCCTCTGGCGATACCATCGTCTGTCGCTGCGAGGAGGTCACCGCAAAGGACGTGCTCGATTCCGTCGCGGTCGGCGCCACCGGGCCGAACCAGCTCAAGGCCTATCGCCGCACCGGCATGGGTCCGTGCCAGGGCCGGCTCTGCGGCCTCACCGTCACCGAGCTGATGGCGCAGGCGCGTGGCAAGTCTCCGCAGGAGATCGGCTACTACCGGCTGCGCGCGCCGGTGAAGCCGATCACGCTCGCCGAGCCTCGCCGCCGTTCCCAAGAGCGAGGCCGACGTCAAGGCGGTGGTGCGCGGATGACTGTGAACGTGGATGCGATCGTCGTCGGCGGCGGCATCCACGGATGCGCGACGGCGCTGCATCTGTGCCTCGCCGGCCTGAAGCCCGTGCTGATCGAGAAGGACTATGCCGGCCGCCACGCTTCGGGCGTCAATGCCGGCGGCGTCCGCCAGCTCGCGCGGCACATCCCGGAGATCCCGCTCTCGATCCGCTCGATGGGAATCTGGGAGAGGATCAACGATCTCCTCGACGACGATTGCAGCTTCGAAAGCTACGGCCAGGTGCTGGTCGCCGAGAACGAGGAGGAGCTTGCGGTCTGCCGCGCGCGCGTCGCCGAGGCTCAATGCGCTCGGCTTCACTCATGAGGAGCTGATCGACGCCACCGAGCTGCGCCGGCTGGTACCGGCGGTCGCCGAGACCTGTCCGGGCGGCGTCGTTTCGCGCCGCGATGGTGCGGCCAATCCCGCGCAGACGACGACCGCGTTCCGGCGCAAGGCGCAGCAGCTTGGCGCCACCGTGCGCGAAGGCGTTGCCGCCACGAACATCCGCTACAGCGATGGCCTTTGGTCTGTCGACGTCGGCAGCGAGAGTTTCGCTGCACCCGTGCTGGTCAACGCCGCAGGCGCCTGGGCCGGCAGGATCGCGGCCGATCTCGGCGAGCCCGTGCCGGTCGAGACCGTGGCGCCGATGCTGATGATCACCTCGCGCGTGCCGCACTTCATCGATCCCGTCGTGATCCTGCGCGGCCGAAAGCTGTCCTTCAAGCAGTTCAAGAACGGCACCGTGCTGATCGGCGGCGGCCATCTGGCCACGCCCTATCAGGACCGCAACGAGACGGTGCTGGACTGGAAGAGCCTTGCGACCAGCGCGCAGACCGTGTTCGAGCTGTTCCCGGTCATGCGCAACGCGACCATCGTCCGCGCCTGGGCCGGCATCGAAGCGAAGATGAAGGACGACATTCCCGTGTTCGGTCCGAGCAGCCGTCACAAGGGGCTCTATCACCAGTTCGGCTTCTCGCTGCACGGTTTTCAGCTCGGCCCCGGCGCCGGTGCCGTGATGGCCGAACTGATCGTCAATGGCGGCAGCCAGACTCGCGTCAGCGATCTCGGCATCGACCGCTTCCATCCCTCAACGCTCTAGCATGCAGACCTTCGATCGGATCGTGCCGCGGGTTCGTCTTACCTCTCCCGCTTGCGGGGAGGTCGGCGCGTAGCGCCGGGTGGGGGTCTCTCCCCACGGGGAATATCTCGATCGCGGAGGCACCCCCACCCCAGCCCTCCCCGCAAGCGGGAGAGGGAGCGCACCTGTTTTGTAGCTTCAGCCCAACCTGATCTCACCACGCTCAAACCTCAAGAGGACATCATGAGCATCACCCGCAAAATCCGCACGCCCATTCAGCACCGTGCGGTCGAGGCCAACGGCTTCGTCTTCATCGGCGGCACCATCGCCGACGACATCAAGGGCTCGATGGGCGACCAGACCCGCAACATCCTCGGCAAGATCGCCGGCTATCTGAAGGAAGCCGGTACCGACAAGTCGCGCGTCGTCAGCTCCTCGATCTTCGTGACCGATCTCTCCAAGAAGAACGAGATGGACCCGGTCTGGACCGAGTTCTTCGGCGACAATCTGCCGACCCGCGCCACCGTCGGCGTCGCCGATCTCGGCGGCGCGCTGATCGAGGTGGTGGTCACCGCGCTCAAAGGCTGACCGCTGAGACAGCGAGGGACGTCAGCGCCCGGTGCGCTGTCGTCCCCGCGACCTTGATCTCGCCCGATTGCGGGATTAGGAAGAGGCTTCCTCAATCAGGATATTCGAAAGCCATGGATTTCACCCTCACCGCAAAGCTCATCCGCCTTGCTCACGGGGAATTCCATGCCTGCTTCAATCATCCTGTCGAACCTGTCGCTGTCCACGCCTGACGGCCGTTCTCTTTTCTCCTACGTCGATCTGACATTCGTGGCCGAGCGGACCGGCCTCGTCGGCCGCAATGGCGTCGGGAAAACCACGCTGCTTGCCGCGATATCGGGACACCATCTTCCCCAGTCCGGACGCGTCCTGGTCAACGGCAGCATCGGCCTGCTGCGCCAGGATGTGCAATTGCCTGCAGAGGCGACCGTGGCCGATCTGTTCGGCGTACGGCTGGCGCTTGGGCTGCTGCGCCGCGCCGAGCGGGGCGAGGCCTCGGCCGACGACCTCGCGGAGGTGGACTGGACGCTCGAAGCGCGGCTCGAGGCCGCGCTGGCGCGCCTTGGCTTTGATTCGTCTCCCGACACGGAGCTGTCGTGCCTGTCCGGCGGCCAGATCACGCGGGTCCGGCTTGCTGCGCTGATCTTCGCCGCGCCCGACTTCCTGCTGCTGGACGAGCCCACCAACAATCTCGATCGGGACGGACGCAAGGCCGTCACCGATTTGCTGGCGGCGTGGCGCGGTGGTGCGATCGTGGTCAGCCACGACCGGGAGCTGCTCGACACAATGGATGCGATCGTCGAGCTGACGTCTCTGGGCGCCACGCGATACGGCGGCAATTGGAGCAGCTTTCGCGCGCAGAAGGCCGTCGAGCTCGCGGCCGTCAGGCACGATCTCGCGCATGCCGAGAAGCGCCTGTCCGAGATTGACGGGAAGGCGCAGGAGGCCGCGGAGAGGAAGGCGCGCAAGGACAGTGCTGGCCGGAAGAAACGCGCCAAGGGCGACATGCCGCGCATCCTCGCCGGCGCGCGCAAGGATCGCAGCGAGGACACCGGCGGCAAGACTGCGTTAGTTGCCGAACGGCGGCGGGCGGAGGCGCTCGAGGCCGTCGATGCAGCCCGTCGGCGCGTCGAGATCCTTCAGCCGCTGTCGGTGAAGCTGCCTGCGACGAGCCTGCCGGCGGGCAGGGAGGTGCTCCGGCTCGACGGCGTCAGTGCCGGCTATCGGCCGGACCGGCCGATCCTGCGTGATCTCTCATTCGCCATCGTCGGGCCGGAGCGCGTTGCGCTGGTCGGGCCGAATGGCTCGGGCAAGACGACGTTGCTGAGGCTGATCGCCGGCGAGCTGCGACCGCTCTCGGGCATCGTGCGGGTCAGGCCGGACTTCGCGCTCTTCGACCAGAAGGTCAGCCTGCTCGATCCGGCGCTCTCGATCCTGGATAATTTTCGGCGTCTGAACCCGAAGGCCGGTGCAAATGAGTGCCATGCCGCGCTGGCCCGCTTCATGTTCCGCGCCGATGCGGCCTTGCAAATCGCTGGAAGCCTGAGCGGAGGACAGATGTTCCGCGCCGGCCTCGCTTGCGTATTGGGCGGGGCATCGCCCCCGTCACTGCTGATCCTGGACGAGCCGACCAATCACCTCGACGTCGCATCCATCGAAGCCGTCGAGGCCGGCTTGCGTGCCTATGACGGCGCGCTGCTGGTCGTCAGTCACGACGAAGCGTTCCTGGAAGCGATCGGGATGGCGCGGCGGATCGGGCTTGCCGCTGGGGTGCTGCACGATGGCGGGACCAACTGATCCCGCCCGGCGGCTTGGATAGACCAATGATTTTCAAAAACCCGACGCCCTGCCCTCAGCGCGTCGGGTGGAAAAAATGAGTATCAATCCGTGATCCCAACGCGATTGTTGTGCCGCGTGCCGCATCACTTTTCTACTCCGGGAAACTACCGCGTCGGAACCTGGGCAGGCGTCCTTGCGCGCGGGGCTACGACGCCGCGCTTCCACCCGGTTCCAGCGCTTCGCCCATCTCCAGCGGATGCGCCATGGTCTCGTGCAGCGCCTCGCGATCGAGGCTCGCCCTCGGAAATGCTGATGACCACGCAGGCAACGCCGTTGCCGACCAGATTGGTCAGCGCGCGGCACTCGCTCATGAACTTGTCGATGCCGACCAGGATCGCGATCGACTGGATCGGGATGTCGAGGCACGATCGAGAGCGTCGCGGCGAGCGTGATGAAGCCGGCGCCGGTGACGCCCGAGGCGCCTTTCGAGGTGATCATGGCGATGCCGAGAATGCCGAGTTCCTGCCAGATGGTCAGATGGGTGTTGGTCGCCTGCGCCAGGAACAGCGTCGCCAGCGTCATGTAGATGTTGGTGCCGTCGAGGTTGAAGCTGTAGCCGGTCGGGATCACGAGGCCGACCACGGAGCGCGAGGCGCCGAGATGCTCCATCTTCTGGATCATCTGCGGCAGCACCGTCTCCGACGACGATGTGCCGAGCACGATCAGGAGACTCGTCCTTGATGTAGGCGATGAAGCGCAGGATCGAGAAGCCGGCGAGCCGTGCGATCGCACCCAGCACGACCAGCACGAACAGGATGCTGGTGAGATAGAACGTGCCGATCAGGGCGGCGAGGTTGAGCAGCGAGCCGAGGCCGTAGGCGCCGACCGTGAACGCCATCGCGCCGAATGCGCCGATCGGTGCCACGCGCACGATGATGCGGATGATGCCGAAGAACATCTTCGCCGCCTTGTCGATCGCATCCGCGATGGGCTCGCCGGCCTTGCCGAGGAAGGCGATGGCGAAACCGGACAGGATCGAGATCAGTAGCACCTGGAGCAGGTCGCCGCGCGCGATCGCGCCCAGATAGCTGTCGGGGATGATCGCCATCAGATGGGCGACGATGCCCTCTTCCTTGGCCTTGGTGACGTAGGTCGCCACCGATTTTGGATCGATGGTGGCGGGGTCGATGTTGAAGCCGTGGCCCGGCTGCAGGATTTCGCCGACCAGCAGCCCCACCGCGAGCGCGACGGTCGAGACCGCTTCGAAATAGATCAGCGACTTCAGCCCGACGCGGCCGACGCGCTTGAGGTCGCCCATCGAGGAGATGCCGTGCACCACGGTGCAGAAGATGACAGGCGCGATCATCATCTTGATCAGCGCGATGAAGCCGTCGCCGAGCGGCTTCAGGGCCTTGCCGAGATCAGGATAAAAATAGCCGATCAACACGCCGAACGCGATCGCGATCAAGACCTGCACATAGAGGATCTTGTACCAGGGCTGATGCCGGCGATGGACGGCTGGCTGGATCGCGACTTGTGTCATAGTGTGGGCCCTGGAACGCATTGATCTTGCAAAGATTTGAATCTTTGCATCATGTGATGGTCACCGCAGAAGCGACAATCACATTTTTGTCGGATCGCACGACGATCGATCGCTGCACCGCAATTGGGGGGAACATGTCGACTGCAACAGGCTCGGACGAGCAGGGACGAGGCTATTTTCCGCGCTGGACGCTGAAGACCTCGGGCGTGATCATGCCGGAGGAGCGGCTGTCATGGGGCCAGACCATCGTCTCCGGTCTGCAGCATTGCGTCGCGATGTCGGGCTCGACCATCATCGCGCCGCTGCTGATGGGGTTCGACCCCAATGTTGCGGTCCTGTTCTCCGGCGTGGGCACGCTGATCTTCTTCGTCATCGTCGCCGGCCGCGTGCCGAGCTATCTCGGGTCGAGCTTCGCGTTCATCGCCGTCGTCATCGCGGCCACCGGTTATGCCGGGCATGGCGCCAATCCCAATATTTCGGTGGCGCTCGGCGGCATCGTCGGGGCCGGCGTGCTCTACGGGGTGATCGCGCTGATCGTGATGTGGTCCGGGGTCGGCTGGGTCGAGCGGCTGCTGCCTCCGGCCGTGACCGGTGCCGTGGTCGCCGCCATCGGCCTCAACCTCGCGCCCGTGGCGGTCAAGGCGGTGAGCGCCAGCGCATTCGACACGGGGATCGGGCTTGCCACCGTTCTGATCATCGGCGTGGTCGCCGTTGCTGCACCCGGCCTGTGGCGCCGGCTGCCGATCATCCTCGGCGCAATCGGCGGCTATCTCCTGTACCTGCTGTTCGCCAACGGGCTCGGCTTCGGCAAGCCGGTCGACTTCGCAGCATTGGCGGCCGCACCGTGGCTCGGGCTGCCGAACTTCACGGCGCCGACGTTCCAGGCCGATGCGATTGTCCTGATCGCGCCGGTTGCGATCATTCTCGTCGCCGAGAACCTCGGTCACATCAAGGCCGTCGGCGCCATGACGGGCCGGAGCCTCGACGCCTATCTCGGACGCGCACTGTTCGCCGACAGCTTGGCGACCATCGTGGCAGCCAGCGGCGGCGGCACCGGCGTCACGACCTATGCCGAGAACATCGGCGTCATGGCGGCGACGAAGGTCTATTCGACCTTGCTGTTCGCCTTTGCCGCCATCGTGTCGATCCTGCTCGGCTTCTCGCCGAAATTCGGCGCGCTGATCCTGTCGAATCCCGGGCCCGTCATCGGCGGCCTCTCGATCGTGCTGTTCGGACTGATCGCGGCGATGGCGGGACGGATCTGGGTCGAGAACAAGGTGGACTTTGCCAATCCTGCGAACCTGATCACCGCTGCCGTGGCGTTGACCGCAGGCGCGGGCGATCTCACGCTCAAATTCGGCGCATTCACCATCGGCGGGATCGGCACCGCGACCTTCGGCGCCATCATCCTCTATCAGATCTTGACATCGCCCCTCGCGCGCCGCGCGGAATGAATCCCAGCGATGCGCTGGAGGGATGGAACAAAAAGCCGGTTCCATCCATGATGACGCATCCTGGAGAGAACACATGCCGCAAACCGAACGCTCAAGCTCCTTTCCCTCGCGCCTCGTCGGCCAATACGCGCTGGTGACCGGCGCCTCGCAAGGCATCGGCCGCGCCGTCGCCGTCAGGCTTGCCGAGGAAGGCGCCACCGTCGCCATCAACTATGTCGATCATCCCGAGCGAGCGGAAGAGTCGCTCGCGTTGGCGCGCACCGCATCGAGCGATCGCGGCCACGGCAAGCTCGATCACATCATCGTCAAGGCCGATGTCAGCAACGAGACGCAAGTTGCGGCCATGTTCGAGACGATTCTGGCGCGCTTCAAGCGCCTCGATTGTCTCGTCAACAATGCCGGCTTCCAGCGGGAATCGCCGAGCGAGGCGCTCGACATCGAAACCTATCGCCGCATCATCGACGTCAATCTCAACGGCGCCGTGCTCTGCGCACAGAAGGCGCTCGCGCATTTCGTCGCGCGTGGCGGAGGCGGCAGCATCATCAATTGCTCCAGCGTCCACCAGATCATCCCGAAACCCGGCTATCTCGCTTATTCGATCAGCAAGGGCGGCATGGCCAATCTGACGCGCACGCTGGCGCTGGAGTTCGCCGGTCGCGGGATCCGCGTCAACGCGGTTGGTCCGGGCGCGATCGACACGCCGATCAACGCGGCCTGGACCGGCGATCCCGAAAAGCGCGGTGTCGTCACCTCCCACATTCCCATGGGGCGCGTCGGCACGCCGGAGGAGATCGCCGCCGTGTTCGCCTTCCTCGCCTCTGACGATGCGAGCTACATCACCGGGCAAACCCTCTATGCGTGCGGGGGCCTGACGCTGTTTCCTGAGTTTCGGGACAACTGGGCGAGCTAGCTTCGACTGGGTGCGGTTGGCAGCGGTGCGGCGGCGGACATCTGGCAAAACCCGCGCGCGCGAACTACATGTGCGCCATGACACATGCTTCGCCGGCAGCCCCTCCGCTCCAGGATTTCGTCGAACGACACGAACGGCTGTTCGTGCTGACCGGCGCCGGCTGCAGCACCAATTCGGGCATTCCCGATTATCGCGACGGCAACGGCAATTGGAAGCGGACCCAGCCGGTCAACTTCCAGTCCTTCATGTCGGACGACCAGACGCGCCGCCGCTATTGGGCGCGCAGCCTGATCGGCTGGCGTCGGTTCGGCCAGGCAAAGCCGAACGATGCGCATCATGCGCTCGCCCGGCTCGAGGCGAACGGGCGCTGCGGAATGCTGCTGACCCAGAACGTCGATCGGCTGCATCAGTCCGCCGGCCACCGCCAGGTGATCGACCTGCACGGCCGGCTCGATCTGGTCCGCTGCATGGGCTGCGAGGCGAAGACGCCGCGCGATGAATTCCAGCATGCGCTCGGCCGCGCCAATGCGGCATGGCTGGCGCTCGATGCCGCCGATGCGCCGGATGGCGACGCTGATCTGGAGCACGAGGATTTTTCGTCCTTCGACGTGCCGGCCTGCACCGTCTGCGGCGGCATCCTCAAGCCCGACGTCGTGTTCTTCGGCGAGAACGTGCCGCGCGATGTCGTCGCGACGGCACAGGATCATTTGTCGCAGGCCGACGCGATGCTGATCGTCGGCTCCTCGCTGATGGTCTATTCCGGATTCCGCTTCGTGCAGGCCGCCGCGCAGCGCAATATTCCGATCGCCGCGGTCAATCTCGGCCGCACCCGCGCCGACGATCTCCTGACGCTCAAGGTCGAGGAGCGCTGCGAAGCGGCGCTTGCATTCCTGCTCTGATCGCGCGGGCGCCGAACACGCCTTGCCTATTGCATAGGTGCCAAGCAGAATGGCCGGGCGCGGCGTCGTCCCTATCGTCCATGGCATGGAAATTGCTGCGCTTTCGACCTCAGTCTTGACGATCAGCGCGGAGAATTTGGAATGCTTGAGGGAGCCGAGGTGCGGCTTGCCGTTGATATCGGTGGCACGTTCACCGACATCGTGCTGGACGTGGGTCAGGATCGCAAGACGCGCAAGCTGCTGACGACGCCGCAGCGTCCCGAGCAGGCGGTGCTCGACGGCATGCGTCTCATTCTCGCCGACGCGCGTGCCCATATCAGCGACATCGACGTCTTCATTCACGGCACGACGCTCGCGACCAACGCGATCATCGAGCGCCGCGGCGCGAAAACGGCCCTGATCGCGACCGAGGGCTTTCGCGACGTGCTCGATATCGGCACCGAGAGCCGCTACGACCAGTACGATCTCGGCATCGACAAGCCGAGGCCGCTGGCGCCGCGTTCACTGCGTTTCACCGTGCCCGAGCGCGTCGACGCCCACGGCGCCGTCCGTCTCGCGCTCGATGAAGCCTCGGTGCGCGCGCTCGCGCCAAAATTGCAGGAGCTGGGCGTCGAGAGCGTCGCCATCGCCTTCCTGCACTCCTACGCCAACCCCGAGCACGAGCAGCGCGCGGCCGCGATTTTGGCCAAGGAGATGCCCGGCATCTCCGTGACCGTATCCTCCGCCGTCTGTCCCGAAATTCGCGAGTATGAGCGTACATCGACCGCGGTCGCGAACGCCTATGTGCAACCTCTGATCGACGGTTATCTCGCCCGCATGGCCGATGCCTTGCAGGTCGAGCAGTTCCGCGGCGCGATCTATCTCGTCACCTCGGGCGGCGGCGTCGCCTCGATCGAGACCGCGCGGCGCTTTCCGGTGCGTCTCGTCGAGATCCGGTCCTGCCGGCGGCGCGATCTTCGCGGCGCAGATCGCAGCAAGGCTCGGCGAGAGCAAGGTGCTCTCCTTCGACATGGGCGGCACCACCGCCAAGATCTGCCTGATCGAGAAATACCAGCCCGAGACCTCGCGCGTGTTCGAGGTCGATCGTGCCGCGCGCTTCCTGAAAGGTTCAGGTCTGCCGGTGCGCATCCCCGTGATCGAGATGGTCGAGATCGGCGCCGGCGGCGGCTCGATCGCCCATGTCGACGCGATGAAGCGCGTCACTGTCGGCCCGGAGAGCGCCTCGTCCGAGCCAGGGCCGGCCTGCTACGGCCGCGGCGGCCAGCGTCCCGCGGTCACCGATGCCGACGTTGCGCTCGGCATGATCGATCCCGATGCGTTCGCGGGCGGCACCATCAAGCTCGATCCTGAGCTCTCGAAAAAGGCTTTGTTGAGCAGTGTCGGCGAGCCGCTGGGGCTTTCCGCCGAGACCGCGGCCTATGCCGTTCACGAGGTCGTCTGCGAGAACATGGCGAGCGCGGCGCGCGTCCACGCGGTCGAGCGTGGCGAGATCGTCGGCCAGCACACGCTGATCGCCTTCGGCGGTGCGGCGCCGCTGCATGCGGCGCGCGTTGCCGAGAAGATCGGCGTCTCCCGTGTGATCGTACCCTCGAATGCCGGCGTCGGCTCGGCGGTCGGCTTCCTTGCAGCTCCCATCGCCTATGAGCTGGTGCGCAGCCGTCATGTCCGGCTCGACGATTTCGACACCCAGGCGGTCTCCGATCTCTTGCAGGAGATGGTGACCGAGGCGCGTGCGCTGGTCGAGCCGGGTGCGGCCGGTGCGCCGGTGCGCGAACGCCGCGCCGCCTTCATGCGCTATGTCGGCCAGGGCCACGAGATCACTGTGGAGCTGCCGAACCGGCCTCTGACATCGGCGGATCTTGCCAGCCTGCGCCAGAAGTTCGAGGCGGATTACTCCGCGTTGTTCGAGCGATCGATTCCGGGCGCCGCGATCGAGGTGCTGAGCTGGTCGGTGCTCGCGACCACCGATGCCCGCAATCCGTCGGCTGTTGCCGCGGTTGCGCGCAAGCCTGCCGGCAAGGCGAGCGGCAGCCGCAAGTTCTTCGACGGAAGGGCAGGCGAGGTGATCGAGATCCCGCTCTATCGCCGCGAGGACATGGCGCCGGGTGCGACCATCGCCGGTCCCGCGGTGATCGCGGAGGACGAAACCTCGACCTTCGTCTCCACCAGTTTTGACGCCCATATCGACGGTGCCGGCAGCATCGTCATGGAACGGAAGGCGGCCTGATCATGAGCAAGACGAATGGCGCGAGCCTGATCGACCTGCAGATCATGTGGCACCGGCTGATCGCGGTGGTCGAGGAGCAGGCGCAGGTGCTGCTCCGCACGGCCTTCAGCCCGATCGTGCGCGAATGCGGCGATCTCTCGGCCGGCGTGTTCGACCTCAAGGGCCGGATGCTGGCCCAGGCAGTGACCGGCACGCCCGGCCACGTCAACTCGATGGCGGAATCGGTCAAGCACTTCATCGACCACTTCCCGCTTCAGACGATGAAGGAGGGCGATGCCTACATCACCAACGATCCCTGGATGGGCACCGGCCACCTCAACGACTTCGTCGTCACCACGCCGTGCTTCAAGGACGGCAAGCCGGTCGCATTGTTCTCCTGCACCAGCCACCTGATGGACATCGGCGGCATCGGCTTCGGCCCCGACGCCACCGACGTGTTCATGGAGGGGCTCTACATCCCCATGCTGAAGCTGATCGACCAGGGCGTCGTCAACGAGACGCTGATGGCGATGATCCGCACCAACACGCGGCTGCCGATCGATACCGAGGGCGACACCTATTCGCTGGCCGGCTGCAACGACGTCGGCTGCGAGCGGCTGGTCGAGATGATGACCGAGTTCGGCATCGATACGCTCGACGAGGCTCGGCGACTACATCTGCGAACGCTCGCGCGAGGCGGTGCTGGCCGAGATCGCGAAGCTGCCGAAGGGCAGCTGGCGCAACACCATGGTGGTCGACGGCTACGACGCCCCGGTCACGCTGGCGGCGACGCTGACGATCTCGGATACCGGCATTCACGTCGATTTCGACGGCACCTCCGCGGCCTCGAAGTTCGGCATCAACGTGCCCCTGTCCTACACCACGGCCTACACCGTGTTCGGCCTCGGCTGCGTCGTCGCCTCGCAGATCCCGAACAATGCCGGCTCGCTCTCGCCGCTGACGGTGTCGGCGCCCGCTGGCGCGATCCTCAATGCGCCCAAGCCCGCGCCGGTCGCCTCGCGTCATATCATTGGCCAGATGCTGCCCGACGTGGTGTTCGGCTGCCTGCGTCAGATCATTCCCGAGCGCGTGCCGGCCGAAGGCACCTCGTGCCTGTGGAATCTCAACGTCCGCGGCCAGACCCGTTCGGGAGTCGGCGGCAATTACGGGTTCTCGATGGCGGTGACCTCCAATGGCGGCACCGGCGCGCGCTTCGGCAAGGACGGGCTCTCGGCCACCGCTTACCCGAGCGGCGTGCGCGGCACGCCGGTCGAGATCGCGGAGACGCAGACGCCTTTGATCTTCTGGCGCAAGGAGCTGCGTCCGGATTCCGGCGGCGCAGGGCGCACCCGCGGCGGTCTCGGCCAGATCATCGAGGTCGGCAGCGGCGTCGATGCGCCGTTCGACATCCTCGCCGCGTTCGACCGCATCGATCATCCGCCGCGCGGCCGCGATGGCGGCAAGGACGGTGAAGCGGGCTATGTCGGCCTCAAGTCCGGCAAGAAGCTGCGGGGCAAAGGCTTTCAGCAGGTGCCGCCGGAGGACCGGTTGGTGGTGCTGACGCCCGGCGGCGCCGGCATCGGCGATCCCGCGACGCGCGAGCGCGGGGCGGTCAAGGACGACATCGAAAGCGGGCTCGTGTCCGCCGACAATGCGGCTGCAGTTTATGGATATGCGCGCTGAGACCTCAGCGCGCATGGTAACTGGAGGGGCTCAATGATCACGCGTAGGAACTTCACCGCGGGCGCAGCGACGCTGCTCGCCGCCGGCCACATCTCGACCCGCGCCCGCGCGGCGACGACGAGCTGGGACATGTCGACGGTCTGGCCCGACGGCAATTTCCACACCCAGAACGCGATGGCCTTCGCCGAAGAGGTGAAGAAGCAGACGGGCGGCGCGGTCGCCATCACCGTGAAGGCCGGCGGTCAGCTCGGCTTCAAGGGGCCAGAGCATCTGCGCGCCGTGCGCGACGGCCTGGTGCCGCTCGCCGACGTCCTCAACATCCAGCAGGTCGGCGACGAGCCGTTCATGGGCGTCGAGAGCATCCCGTTCCTCTGCGGCTCCGTAGAGGAGCTGAAGGTGCTGCACAAATATGTGCGGCCCGAATACGAGAAGATCGCGGCGCGCAACAACCAGAAGATCCTCTACATCGTGCCGTGGCCGACGCAATACCTGCACCTCAAGGCCAAGGTCGCCGACGTCGAGGGCCTGAAGAACATCAAGATCCGCGTGCCCGACAAGAATGCGGTCGACATGCTGAATGCGATCGGCATGGCGGCGGTGATGATCCCCTGGGGCGAAACGATTCCCGCGCTCGCCTCCGGCGCCGTCTCGGGCGTGTCCACCTCGTCGGTATCAGGTGTCGACGGCAAGTTCTGGGAATTCCTCAAATACGTCTACCCGACCAATCACGTCTGGTCGTCGCAGATGCTCACCGTCAATCTCGACTCGTGGAAGGCGCTCAGCGCCGATCAGCAGAAGGTCGTCGCTGATATCGCCGCGAAGATGGAGCCGGGTTTCTGGGCCAACTCGCTCAAGGCCGACGTCGACAGCCTCAACCGCCTCAAGGAAGGCGGCATGGAGGTGGTGCCGGTCTCGGACGCGATGATGAAGGACATCCGCGCCAAGACCGCGCCGCAACTCGATGCCTTCATCAAGCGCGTGCCCGCCGCCGACAAGCCGGTGCGGGCCTATCTCGCGGAAATGAAGCGCGGCTAAGGCGGAGCCGTGGTGAGCGTTTCCTCCGAAGCACCGCAAAGCCTCAATGCAGCGGCGCCCGCGCCGCTGCGCATCCTGCTCGACGGCATCGACCGGCTCGGCCGGCTCGATGGCTGGATCGGCGGCGGTTGTCTCTTGACGCTGACGCTGCTGATGCTGTGCGAGGTTGCGACGCGCTTCCTCTCGAACTTCCTGCCGTTCTTCCCGCCGACGATCTCGATCGCGTGGGAATATTCCTCCTACCTGATGGCGGCCTCGTTCACGTTCGGCGCGGCGATGACCTTGCGCGTTGGCGGCCATATCCGCGTCGTGCTGCTGCTGAAGAATGTGCCGGCGCCGGTGCAGCGCGCGCTGGATATCCTCTCGGCCGCGGCCGGCTTCGCGTTCATGGCGTTCCTGACCTCGGCGATGGCGAAGTTCGCCTTTGCCGCCTACACGCGCGGCCAGGTGTCGACCTCCAGCGATACGCCGCTGTGGTTTCCGGAAGCCGTCGTCACCTTCGGCATGCTGCTGCTGACGCTCCAGTTCCTGGCGCGCACGATCCAGGCCGTGCTCGGCCTGCCGCTGGAGGATCATCGCATGAAGGCTTCTCCCGTCGAATGACCGTCTTGCTCGCTCTCAGGTTCAAGATCGCATGACCATCGAAGTCGTTGCCCTGTTCGCGATCCTGTTTGCGCTGCTGGCCTGCGGCGTTTGGATCGGCCTCACGCTTGCGCTCACCGCGACGCTGCTGCTCGCGATGTTCCGCTCGATCCCGCTCGACAAGCTGCTGCCGCAATACGCCTGGAACATCCTGACCACGCAGGAGCTGCTGGCGCTGCCGCTGTTCATCCTGATGGGTGAGCTGCTGTTTCGCACCCGCCTGTCGCGCTCGCTGTTCCAGGGCCTCGCGCCCTGGGCCGGCCTGCTGCCGGGCCGGCTGCTGCACGTCAACGTGATCGGCTGCACCATCTTCGCCGCGATCTCGGGCTCGTCGGCGGCGACCACGCAGGTGATCGGCCGCATGTCCCTCAACGAGCTCACGCGCCGCGGCTATTCGCGCGACATCGCGATCGGCTCGCTCGCCGGCGCCGGTACGCTCGGCTTCCTGATCCCGCCGTCCAACATCATGATCATCTACGGCGTGCTGGGCGACGTCTCGATCCTGAAGCTGTTCACGGCCGGCGTGCTTCCGGGCTTTCTGCTGGCCGCCACCTTCATGGGCTGGGTGATGCTGCACACGAGCCTCGACCGCACGTTGGTGCCTGAGACGGAAGCCAGGCTATCGCAGGTGCCGTGGAGCGAGCGCTTCGCCGCGCTGAAGGACCTTGCGCCGGCGCTGTTCCTGATCGCCTGCGTGCTCGGCTCGATGTATGGCGGCCTCGCCACGCCGTCGGAGGCCGCCGCCGTCGGCGTGCTCGGCGCCGCGCTGGTCGCCTGGGCGCAGGGATCGATGTCGCAGCAGGTGATCCGCGACGTGCTGATCGGCTCGGTCGTGACCTGCTCGATGATCGCGCTGATCGTGCTCGGCGCCTCGATCCTGGGCAATGCCGCGGCCTTCCTCGGCATTCCCCAGGCGGTGGCCGCTTTCGTCAAGGGGCTCGGCCTGTCGCCCTTCATGCTGATCGTGGTGCTGGTCGTCTTCTATCTCGTCCTCGGCTGCTTCCTCGACGGCTTCTCGATGATCGTGATGACGCTGCCGATCGTGCTGCCGATCGTGAAGGGGGCAGGCTTCGACGAGGTCTGGTTCGGCGTGTTTCTGGTGCTTGCCGTCGAGATGGCGCAGATCACCCCGCCGGTCGGCTTCAACCTGTTCGTGATCCAGGGCCTCACGGACGACGGTCTCGGCTATATCGCGCGCGTCACGATGCCCTATCTGATGATCATGGTCGGATTCGTGCTGCTGCTGACGCTGTGGCCCGGTATCGTCACGATCCTGCCGCGGGTGCTCTACGGGTAGATCGATCGACGTCGTCTACCATCCGTAGTGCTTCCCGACGGGCAAAACACGCCAGCGCTGGGTCGATAGCCATGCGTTAAAATATTCGCATTTACAGAAATTCTGTTTTGCCGTACAAGCCTGGACATCCCGCCGCCACAAGGGGCGTTTCGCGATCGTCACGAGACGCGGGCCGGGATGCGGTGGCCGCGACGGCGTCGGCGCGCAATGATGGCTGCAGGGCGGGAAACCGTGAGCAGCGACAGGCGCGATACGACACGGCGCTGACAGCATCTTCCCATGGTCTCGGCGGCGAGCGCACGCCAGCCGTCGAGAACCCAGCGAGGATGTGCGCGGACGGAGAAGTCGTGTGGTCCCGACGCCCGAGGTTCTGGCGTCAAGTCTTGCGGTGATGCGGCGGCCCGACCGGGTGCGCACATCGATCAGCCGCAACGCGACGGGGGCAATAGTGCATCGCTCCCCGAGGAGAGCACGAAGGACGCCGTGAAGACCATCGCGCAGGGAAGGCCGGGCGACTGGCACACCTGTCGTCCAACCCCGTGCGCGTTTTTCGCACACGCGGGACTTCGGGTGCCCGCCGGCGCCCGGCCTTCCCTGCGCCCTTGCTTTCAAAGAGGGCGGAAGAAGACAGCAAAGCTCGGGCGAAACGCGCCGCGAGGATGAACAGTCATGTCCATCGCCAAACAGTGCGATGCCGTAGGATGGGTAGAGCACTTGCGAAACCCATCATGTTTCAACGCGTAGGAAGCATTGATGGGTTTCGCTTCGCTCTACCCATCCTACGAACTAACGCCGAGCCGCGCATCGTCACGATTTTACCGCGCGTGCCGTACGGCCAGCTGCGAACGAGAAGCGGCTGCAATGTTCATGCGATCAGAGTTGCAACGCGCGATCGCGAATGCATGTGACACTGCAGGATCATCTCGACCATCCTGCGGTTGCCGTGGTTCTACGGTCTCCCGTATGAGATGCGCTTTTGCCGAAAGCCGTGCGACAAAACGATTTCATTGTTCGGATCGCTGCTCGGTCTTTAGGCAAATTAAATCCTTTCGGCGCTTACCTGAAGTTCACAGGTTCGATTTTTGCGAATGCCACGTTGGAGGCTCCCATGCGGACCAATCCTCCGGTCACGACCACCGAATATCCCATTACCGACGAAGCCCTCATCGTCTCGCGCACCGATACGAAAGGGAAACTGACCTACTTCAACGATCAGTTCGTCGAGGCCTCCGGGTTTACCGAGGCGGAGCTGATGGGGCAGCCTCACAACATCATCCGCCATCCAGATATGCCGCCAGCGGCCTTCGAAAATCTGTGGGCCACGCTCCAGCAAGGAAAGCCCTGGTCGGGTGCCGTCAAGAACCGGCGCAAGAACGGCGACTTCTATTGGGTGCTGGCGACGGCGTCTCCCATTCGAGAGAACGGACAGATCGTCGGATACAGCTCCATCCGCACCAAACTGCCGGCCGACCAGCGCGCCGAGGCCGAGCAGGTGTATGCGAAGATCCGCGAGAACAAGCCGCACGACTACAGGCTGGACGCCGGCATGCTCCGCCGACGTTCGTTTAGCGATCGATTGGCCCTCTTCACGGGCACGCTGAACGCGCGTCTGGTGACGCTTGTCACCATCCTCTCGCTGTTCCTGCTCGTGATCGGCGTCATGGGCTTGCAGGGGACACGCCAAAGCAATTCGCGGCTGCAATCGATTTACGAGGACCGCGCGGTGCCGCTGGCACAGCTCTTCGAAATCAATGACCGGATGAGAGACAACACGGTGCTGCTATTCGAGGCGGCCGCCAATGGACGGGTCGGAAAGCCGGTCGAAGGAATCACAGCCAAGGTGAACGCCAATTTGGAGAAGGTCGGCAAGGCCTGGGCCGACTACATGGCGACCTACCTGACGCCGGAAGAGAAAGGTGTTGCCGACAGCTTCACGCCCAAGCGCGTGAAATATGTCGAGCAGGGGCTGAAGCCGGCGCTGTCGCTCGCTGCCGAGCGGAAGTACGACGACCTCGCCGCCGTGCTGGCCGGGCAGGCGCGCGAGCTGTACGAGGCGGCGAAAGCCGATCTCGACAAGCTCGTGGCGATCCAGGTCAAGGAAGCCAAGGCCGAATACGACGCGGCCGAACACGAATATGGCTGGTTGGTCGGCGCGGCGCTTGCCCTCCTGGTGACGAGCATCGCCATCGGCGGGCTCGTGAGCCGGCAAACCATCCGTGCCATCGTCCGCCCGCTTCAGCGCCTGAACGATGCGATGCTCAGCATCAACCAGGGCAAGCTCGACAACCGCATCGTCGTCGAACGAGACGACGAGCTCGGCGTTGCCTTGCGAAATCTGCAGACACTGCAGGCTATCGTTCGATTCGACCGCGACGAGCTGAAGGAGACCGAGAAGAGGTCAGCGACCCAGCGCAAGCTGGAGATGATGAAGCTCGCCGCACATTTCGAGAGCGCGGTGGGCGAGATCATCGAAACCGTCTCGTCGGCCTCGACCGAGCTGGAGGCCTCCGCGAACACGCTGACCTCGACCGCCGAACACGGAGAGAAGCTTGCGACGATGGTCGCGGCGGCTTCCGAAGAGGCCTCGACCAACGTGCAATCCGTCGCGAGTGCGACGGAAGAGCTATCGTCTTCCGTCAACGAGATCGGCCGCCAGGTCCAGGAATCGGCGCGGATCGCCAATGAGGCCGTGGAGCAGGCCCGCCTTACCGATCAAAAGGTCGGTGAGGCTTCTCCAGGGCGGCCGCACGAATCGGCGACGTCGTCGAGACTCATCAACACGATCGCCGGCCAGACCAATCTGCTCGCATTGAACGCGACGATCGAGGCCGCACGGGCTGGCGAAGCCGGCCGGGGCTTCGCGGTGGTGGCTTCTGAGGTGAAGGCGTTGGCCGAGCAGACCGCCAAGGCCACCGGCGAGATTTCACAGCAGATCGCCGGCATTCAGGGCGCGACCCAGGATTCGGTCAACGCCATCAAGACGATCGGCAGCACGATCAAGTCCTTGTCGGAGATCTCGTCGACCATCGCGGCGGCAGTCGAGGAGCAGGGCGCGGCGACCCAGGAGATCGCGCGCAACGTTCAGCAGGCCGCTCAAGGCACGCATCAGGTCTCGTCGAACATCACGGACGTCCAGCAGGGCGCGACCGAGACCGGCTCGGCTTCGGCGCAGGTTCTCAACGCCGCGCAGGCGCTTTCGAGCGACAGCAACCGGCTTCGAACGGAGGTCGGCCGCTTTCTGGATAGTGTCCGGGCCGCCTGAGCGAAGCAAGTCGTTGTCCCATCGCGGGGACAACGACTTGATCGACAATGCGAGGGGGCGTTCAGTCCGACTTACGCCGCCGCCTTCTTGCGCGCGAGCTCGGCCTTGTACAGCTCGAACTCCTCGGCGACCGCCTTGGCGACCGACGGCCGCTGGCGCAGGCGTTCGTAATAGGCCTTCACGTTCGGCCATTTCGCCAGCTCGATCGGCGGCGTCGCCATGGTCCAGTTGATGATCGTGACGAGATAGGCATCGGCGACGCTGAAATGGTCGAGCAGGAAGTCGCGGCCCTTCAGGTAGTTGTCGAGGTAGTCGAGCCGCGACAGGTTCTTCTCGAGCGCATAGGCCTTGGTTTCCTGCGGTGCCTTGCGGTCGAGCACGGGGATGAACAGCCCCTTGTGCAGCTCGGTGCCGATGAAGCAGAGCCATTGATGCAGCCGCGTGCGCTCGATGCCCTCTGCGGCGCCGAGACCGGACTGCGGGAAGCGGTCGGCGACGTATTGCAGGATCGCGGCGTTCTCGGTCAGCACCACGCCCTCGTCGGTGCGCAGCGTCGGCACGAGACCGATCGGATTGACGGCGCGGAAGTCGGAGCCGTCGTTCAGCACGGTCTTGGTCGGCGGATCGACTTCGAGATAATTCGCCTCGGCGCCGGCTTCGTACAGCGCGACGCGGGTCGCCATGGAACAGGCGAGCGGCGAGAAATAGAGATCCATCTGTAGCCTCCTTGGGCAATTCTCTCGGGGGTCGCTCAACCTGGCCAGATTGATTTTTGTACTGTCTTGCATAATATGGGGGCGGTCAAGGATTAATTTGCGAAATGGTACAAAAATCGAAACCGCCAGCTGCTGCCAACGAGCCCGAGCGTCGCGGCGAACCCGAGCGCGGCGGCGAACCCAAGCGTCGCGACCAACCTAAGCGTCGTGGCCGCCCGCGCGCCTACGAGCCGGATGTTGCGCTCGGCAAGGCGCTGGACCTGTTCCGCCGGCAAGGCTTTGCCGCGACCTCGCTCGATGATCTCAGCGAGGCGACCGGCATGAACCGGCCGAGCCTCTACGGTGCCTTCGGCGACAAGCGCGAGCTCTACATCAAGAGCTATCAGCGCTATCGCGAGGAGGCGCGGGCCTCCATGGCGGCGATCTTTCGCGAGGAGATGCCCGTGCGCCAGCGGCTGGAGCGCATCTTCGCCTCCGCGCTGAGCATCTACCTGTCCGGCGAGACCGGTCCGCGCGGCTGCTTCACGGTGGTGACCGCGGCGTCGGAAGCCGTCGGCGATCCCGAGATCCGCGCCATGGTGCTCGATGGTCTCACCGAGGCTCGACAAGGCCTTTGCGAGCTGCTTCCGCCGTGCCCGCGAGAAGGGCGAGTTGCCGGAGAGCGCCGATCCGCTCGTGCTGGCCCAGATCGCATCGGCCACCGTCCACACCATCGCCATCCGCTCCCGCGCGCGTGTCGCGCAAGGATCTGGAGGCGATCGTCAAGGGTGCGATCGATGTGATGGTGGGAGTCAAGGAGTAGCTGTCTTTATAGTGAGTGCCAAGCAGCAGACCGTCGTCCCGGACAAGCGCAGCTCTGGGCAACGCGTAGCGTTGTCCCTGAGCGGAGCGCCGATCCGGGACCCATAACCACAGGGAGTGGTTTGGCGAAGACTCGGAGTCGAATGGTCCTTGGTACTACGACCGAGCGCTAACGATGGATCACGCGGTATGGGTCCCTGCGCCCCGTGCGCAATTGCGCACTAGGCAGGGACGACAGCGAGTATGCCGCGCGACCCCGCCTCCGTTACGCCGCGCGGATCTGCGCGAGGAAGCGATCGACCTCGTCCCGCAGCCGCTGCGACTGCTTCGATAGCTCGATCGCCGAGCCCAGCACTTCCTCCGCCGCCGTGCCCGTTGCGGCGATGCCCGCCGTGACACCGGAGATGTTTTGCGAGACCTCGCCGGTGCGGGCGGCGGCCTGCTGGACGTTCTGGGCGATCTCCTGCGTGGCCGTGCCCTGCTGGCCGACCGCAGCGGCGATCGCGGCCGAGATCTCGTCGACCTGCTGGATCGTCGTGCAGATCGCCTGGATCCCGTCCACCGCGCCGGTGGTTTCGCCCTGCACCGCCGTGACCTGCGCGCCGATCTCCTCGGTCGCCTTGGCCGTCTGCGTCGCCAGTGCCTTGACCTCGGAAGCGACCACGGCAAAGCCGCGGCCGGCTTCGCCCGCGCGCGCCGCTTCGATGGTCGCATTCAGCGCCAGCAGATTGGTCTGGCCGGCGATGCCGTTGATGAAGGAGACGACGTCGCCGATTTTTTGCGCGGCTTCGGCGAGGCTCTGCACTCGCGCGTTCGACTGCCGGCCGTCGCTGGCGGCCTTGCCGACGACCTCGGTCGCGTGCGCCAGGCGCCGGCTGATCTCGGTCATAGAGGAGGACAGCTCCTCCGCCGCGGCCGCGACGGTCTGCACGTTCTCCGAGGCGAGCGCCGAGGCCGACGACACGGCGCCCGTCTGCTGCCGGGACTGCTCGACGATCGCCGACATCGAGCGTGCCGTATGCTCCATCTCGACCGCAGCCGAGGACACCGTGGTGACGACGTCGCGGATGCTGGCCTCGAAATTGTCGGCAAGCGCGGCGAAGGCGCGGCGCTTCTCCGCCTCCGACTTCGCCTTGGCTTCCACCTGCTCGGCCTGGAGACTCGTTGAACCTCACGGCATTGTCGCGGAACACCGTGACTGCCTTCACCATCGCGCCGACCTCGTCATTCGCCTTGCTGGCGGGAACAGCGACGTCGAGGCGCCCGTCCGCAAGCTCGCGCATGACGGACGTGATGGAGAGGATCGGACGCGAGATGCTGCGGGCAATGAGATAGCCGACGATCGCGGCCAGCACGAGGCCGAGCGCGGCGATGCCGAAGGCAAGCAGCCAGGCGCGGTCGGCCGAGGCCACGTAATCGGCATTGTCCATCACCAGCTCGACGGCGCCGAGCGGCTTTCCGGAGAAGTCCTTGATCGGTCCGAGCAGCGCGGCGACCGGCGTGCTGTCGAGCTTGGCCTGCTTTACGGTGAAGTTGCCCGCGGTGGCGCGGCCGTAATCGGCGGCGTCGAAGAAGCTCTTGCCCTTCAGCGTGCCGCCGAACAATTTGTAGCTTGAGCCGTCGGCCAGATGGAAGGCGACGTCGACGTGGCGGTTGGCCTTGAAATCGTCGAGGAAGGACTGGCCGAAGGTCAGGCCGAACTCGACCGAGCCGAGTTGCTTGGCTCCTTGCGCAATCGGCACCACGCCGCGGATGCCGAGCCCGGCTACGCCGCCCTCGAGCCCGACCACGACCTTGTGCTCCTGATTGGCGACCAGAACGGTCTTGCGGAAGCCGGAGAGGTCGTCGCCGAATTTGGCCGGCTGATGCACGCGCAGGAACGAGGTTGCCGGCGCCACATGGAACTGGAACTGATCGACGCCGTATTCCGACTTGGTGGCGGCAAACACCGGCCCGAACAGGCCGATCAGGGCGTTGCGGTCCTGCTTGGCCATCGCGTCCTGCGTCGCCGGCATTGCGGCGACGACCGCGCTCATGGCGGCGGCGCGGTGGGATTCCTCGGCAATACGCGACTGAAGGGCATCGTAATGGCTGCGTAGCTCGCGCTGGTCGGCGCGGTCGATGATCCCCGCTATGATCCACATTGCCCCGAGCACCGCAAACAGGGCAGTCGCCGCCGCCGTTGCCGCCAGGGCAACCGTGATCCGCATTCTGAGGCCGAGGCTCGCGCGCATGTCCCACTCGTTCGTTGACCGTTCGTTAAGAACGCATATCAAGTTCTCGCTAAGAGAGGGTGAACGGGATACCGGCGGAGCGGTGGTTGTGGGGGAAGGAAGGCGCCGGCCAAGAGCACGGCTGTCGTCCCCGCGCACGCGGGGACCCATAACCACAGGGAGGGGTTTGGCGAAGACTGGTCGCTCGGTACTGCAACTGTGCGTGATCGATAAATCACGCGGTATGGGTCCCCGCGTGCGCGGGGACGACAGCGAGTATGTGGAGACCCCGCGCCCCTTCCAGCTAGCTACGGCCTAATACCCCCGCGCCCGGTCCACCACGTTCTCCAGCGCGCCGCCGGCTTCGAACCGCGCGATCTGCTCGGCGACATAGGCCGAAATCGCGTCGGCGTCGGTGTCGGCTGCGTTGTGCGGCGTTAGCACCACCTTGGGGTGGGTCCAGAACCGGCTGTCCGCTGCTAGCGGCTCCTGCACGAAGACGTCGAGCGAGGCGGCGCCCAGCGTGCCGTCGTTGAGGCAGGCCAGGATGTCGGCCTCATTCTGCAATCCGCCGCGGCCGGCATTGATCAGCACCGGCGCGCCGAGCGGGCTGCTGCGGTGGAGCTTGCCGAAGACGTCGCGGTTGAGGATGCCATGTGTGTCGGGCGTCAGCGGCAGCAGGCAGACCAGGATGTCGGTCTTGCGCAGGAACGCATCCATGCCCGCGGCGCCATGGAAGCATTCGACGCCGGGGATGTCGCGGGGACTGCGGCTCCAGCCGGCGACACGGAAGCCGAGCCGCCGCAGCACGTCGGCCGCATCGGCGCCGAGCGTGCCCAGCCCCATGACCCCGACCGTGACGGCGCTCGCCGGCCATTGATATTTCGGCTCCCAGCGCTTGGCGCGCTGCGAATCCCGCAGATAGAGTTCCTGGCGATGATGCATCAGCACGTGCAGCACGACGTATTCGGTCATGCGATTGGTGAGGTCGGGCACCGCGACGCGGACCAGCGGCACGTCAGGCAGGCTCTTGTCCGCCATCAGCGCATCGACGCCGGCGCCGAGATTGAAGATCGCCCGCAGATTGGGGAAGGATGCGAGGTCACCCGGCACTGGCTTCCACACCGTGGCATAGTGCACCTCGGCCGGATCGAGGGAGGCGTCGGGCAGCAACACCACGCGGCGGCCACCGCAGACCGAATCGAACCGGGCCTTCCAGCGCTCCGGCAGCCAGTTCTGCTGCGTGCTGTTGATCAAGACGGCCAGTGTGCCCATGGTCATTCGAAGTGCCTCATAAGGTTCCGCTTTGGGTGGCCCTCATTGGCACGATCTGACGGATTCTTCTCGCAAATTATTTCCGCAGCCCTGTCGGGGCGGGGCATAGTGGGGCGTCTTTAGAACAAGACCCGAGGAAAATGTCGCCCATGCTTTATGCAATCCTTTGCTATCATGATGAGGACTTCGTCGGCTCCTGGAGCAAGGAGCAGGACGAGGCCGTGATGAAGAAGCTTGCCGTGGTGCAGGAGAATCTCACCAAGCAGGGCCGGCTCGGGCCGGTCGCGCGGCTGCTGCCGACCACGGCGGCGGCGACCTTGCGCAAGGAAGATCCGCCGCTGGTGCTCGACGGCCCCTATGCCGAGACCAAGGAGCAATTGCTCGGCTTCTATATCGTCGACTGCAAGAATCTCGACGAGGCGCTGGACGTCGCCCGCGACCTCGGCGCGGCCAATCCCGGCGGCGCCTATGAGGTGCGTCCCGTCGGCGTATTCCGGCCCGGGGAAACCTGACGTGAGCGAAGCCGACACCGGCTGGATCGAGACCGCGCTGATTTCGGCGCGGCCCCAGGCGGTCGGCGCGCTGCTGCGCTATTTCCGCGATCTCGACACCGCCGAGGAAGCGTTCCAGAACGCCTCGCTGCGCGCGATCAAGACCTGGCCGCAGAATGGGCCGCCGCGCGATCCTGCGGCCTGGCTGATCATGGTCGGCCGCAACGCCGCCATCGACGAGGTGCGACGCACGCGCAGGCAGCAGCCGTTGCCGGACGACGATCAGGCGATCTCCGATCTCGACGACGCCGAGGGCGCGCTGGCCGAGCGGCTCGACGGTTCGCACTACCGCGACGACATTCTGCGGTTGATGTTCATCTGCTGCCACCCGCAATTGCCGGCGACGCAGCAGATCGCGCTGGCGCTGCGTATCGTCTCGGGCCTGACGGTGAAGCAGATCGCGCGCGCCTTCCTGGTCTCGGACGCGGCGATGGAGCAGCGCATCACCCGCGCCAAGGCGAAGGTCGCGGAAGCCGGGACGCCGTTCGAAGCGCCCGGCGCGGTCGAACGCTCCGAACGGCTCGCCGGTGTCGCGGCGATGATCTACCTGATCTTCAACGAGGGCTATTCGGCGAGCGGCGACACCGCGGAGATCCGCAAACCGCTCTGCGAGGAGGCGATCCGGCTGGGCCGCCTGCTGCTCAGGCTGTTTCCGAGCGAGCCGGAGATCATGGGGCTGACGGCACTCATCCTGCTGCAGCATGCGCGCAGCGCCGCGCGCTTTGCGGCGGACGGCTCGCTGATCCTGCTCGACGATCAGGACCGCTCGCTGTGGAACGGCACCATGATCGCGGAGGGGCTGGCGCTGATCGACAAGGCGATGCGCCATCGCCGCAGCGGGCCCTATCAGATCCAGGCCGCGATCGCCGCGCTGCATGCCCGCGCCGCGACGCCGGAGGAGACCGACTGGGCGCAGATCGACCTGCTCTACGGCGCGCTCGAGCTGGTGCAGCCGTCTCCCGTGGTGACGCTCAACCGCGCGGTCGCGGTCTCGAAGGTGCGGGGGCCGCAAGCCGCGCTCGATCTGATCGAGCCCTTGGCACCGAAGCTCGCCAACTACTTCCATTTCTACGGCGTGCGCGGCGCCTTCCTGATGCAGCTCGGCCGCAACGACGAGGCCCGCATCGCCTTCGATCGCGCCATCGCGCTGGCCAACACATCCGCGGAAGCCGCCCACATCCGCATGCATCTCGATCGCCTGATCCGGGACAGCCAACCGAAGGCAAAGCAAAGCGCAAAGACGAAGTGACGCGCGCTCCTCTCCGCGGTCATGCCCGGGCTTGGCCGGGACGAGCCCGGCCATGACAAAAAGATTCGTCCAGCCTTGTCGGCCCCAGCCGTCCCCGTTCGTCCTTAGCCCGTATCCACGGAGCCATCCATGCTGAAAGCCATCGCCATCATTGCCATCGTGCTTGCCGTCGGCCTAGCCGGCATTCTCGTCTTCGCGTTGACAAAACCCGACACATTCCGCGTCGAGCGGAGCCTTGCCGTGAAGGCGCCGGCGGGCGCGATCTATCCGCAGGTGGCCGACTTCCATCGCTGGACCGGCTGGTCGCCCTATGAGAGCCGCGATCCCGCCATGAAGCGGTCCTTCGGCGGCGCCGCGGAAGGAAAGGGCGCGACCTACGCCTGGGACGGCAACAACAACGTCGGCGCCGGCCACATGGAGATCCTGGAGGCGAACGGGCCGTCAAAGCTTCGCATCAAGCTCGACTTCGAGCGGCCGTTCGAGGGCCACAACACCGCCGAGTTCACCTTTGTGCCGCAAGGCGATGCCACTCTGGTCACATGGGCCATGTATGGTCCGGCCCCGTTCCTGTCCAAGGTCATGCAGGTGTTCATCAACATGGACAGCATGATCGGCAAGGATTTCGAGGCGGGTCTCGCCAGCCTGAAGAAGCTCACCGAAAAGCAATAAACCTTACTGCAAACGAAGAGGAGAGAAGCGATGCTTAATCCGTATCTGTTCTATCAGGACAATTGCGAAGCGGCGTTCAACTTCTACGCCAAGGCGCTCGGCGGCAAGATCGATGCGATGATGCGGTCATCGGAGGCGCCGCCGGACATGCCCGCCGCGCCCGGCCGCGAGAAGACGATCATGCATGCGCGGATGTCGCTGCCCGACGGCAGCGTATTGATGGCCTCCGATGCGCCGCCGGAGCATTTCAACAAGGCTCAAGGCTTTTCGATCTCGCTCACGGTCAAGGATACCGCGGAAGGCGAGCGCAAGTTCAACGCGCTCGCCGAAGGCGGATCCGTCACCATGCCCTTCAGCAAGACGTTCTGGGCCAAGGGCTTTGGCATGTGCGTCGACAAGTTCGGCATTCCCTGGATGGTGAACTGCCCGGCGGAAGGAATGTGAGGCGTGCGCCTGCGCGCGTGATGGCTTGAAGCGTTGTCCCATTCTCTTGCGCGAAGAGGGGACACGCTTTTCGCGATCCTGTCCGGATCGACCGCTCAGCGGATCGATCCGGTCACGTCTTCGTCTTGCCGCGGCTGGACGCAGCGGGGACAGATCACGAGCTTGGTGCCGAGTTGCTTGTCGCGCTCCGCTTCGATCTCGTCATACACCGCCCACCACGCCTCGGAATATGGCCGCAAGGTGCCGAGCACTCTTTCGCGTTCCTGATTGGGATCACTTGCCGCGGGTGCAGAGGGCATTGCGCGCCGCTTCGCCACATGAGAGCGGCTCGAGCCTTTGTTGGGATCCTGGCCGAGGCCATCCCATGCGATCGGACGGCGCTCCTGGGCCGGTGCGACTGCACATCCAAGCAGCGCTGTGCAGAAAGTGAGCAAGATGAAGCCGTGTCGCACCATGCCGGATCCAAGGTTTGGGTACGCGATGCGCAAGCGCCGCGAGGGAAACTTGCATCGCGTTTGTCAAATGGAACTCAAGGCAAACCAATTGGCCGGCGTGGCCGAAGAACGAGCGCAGGATTCGCATCACTTTGCGCAAGCAGTGAGGCCGCTTCGTGAAACAATGCGGATCGCATCGCACAACAATTGACGAAATATTGGGCTGTGATGTGCACGCCAGAATCGTTATTGGTGAGTCATAAAATCTACAAACTGGGATGGACGTCACTTGGAAGGGGAGCGACCGATGGCGGCGGCGCTACAGATCAATTTTGCCCTGTGGGGGATGCTTATCTGCGCCAGCATGAAGCTGGGGCCGGTGATCCAGACTCTCTATTGAAAGCAGCAACGTGATGGCGCGGAGCCCCGGTGCGCACATGGCGTGCGACGCAGGGAACCTGCCTTATGGCCTCCGGCCAGCCAGGTGCGTTCCAGGTCGGGCGTCGTTCTGTGACGCTGTTCGCGGAACTCGCCAACGTCACATGGATGGCGATTGCCAATTCATCAACGGCAGCGCGGATAGATCGCGGCGAGATCGCGCCCTTTGAGCAAGAGCAACCGCGAGCTGAGGCCGCCACGGCGGCTGATCCAGTCGCGCACCGGGCCGGGATAGGCGGCAAGCACCGCGACCGATGCCTCCGGCTCGGCATAAAAGCGCCCGCGCCGGTCCACCGATCGCGCCGCATGGAAGCCGAGCACGGCGCGCTTGGTGACGCAGATGCGTTCGCCCGGGACAATGCTCAGCACCAGCGTGCAGGCAGACAGGCAGGGACCGTCGATCACCACGCGCTCGCCGCTCTCGCGCACCTTCTCGAACAAATCGAGAAACGGTCCGACCTGTCCGCCCGGCGACTGGATGATGCGGATTTCGGCGGTGGCGGGCGTGATGGCGAGCAGTGTCGATGCGAGCATCAGGGCTTTGAGGCAGGTGATACGAAGCATGAAATCTCCACCAACTCGATTTGTAGGGTGGGTTAGCCGAGCGATTGCGCAAAGCGCAATGGCTCGGCGTAACCCACCATGTTCGGCGTCGTGTGAGAAGAGGTGGGTTACGCCCAACGGCCCGCGCTTTGCGCGGCCCGCAGTGCTAACCCACCCTACATTTCCTATCCGTTGCGCCGTTGGCCGCGCAGCGTCGGCAGGCCGATCCCTGCCGCATCGAAGCCGCCATCAACGGCCAAAATTTGTCCGGTGATGTAGCTGGCATTGGCAGAACACAGGAAGTAGATCGCCTCCGCAAGTTCCTCCTCGAGGCCGTAGCGGTTGAGCGGAATCGCGTCGTGATAGTCGGCGCGAATTTCCTTGGTGTGCACCTGCTTCGCCATCGCCGTGTCGACGGGGCCGGGCGCGACCGCGTTGACGCGGATGTTGAGCGAGGCGAGCCTCGACCGCGAGTTGCTTGGTGAGGTGCGCGAGGCCCGCTTTGCTGGTGCCGTAGGCGGAGCGCAGCGTCGAGGCGCGCACCGCCGAGATCGAGGTGATGTTGACGATGGCGCCGCCATGGCCCTCGCGCATCAGGGGCACCGCCGCCTTGGTGCAAAGGAACGGGCCGGTGAGGTTGACCTCGAGCACGCGGCGCCAGTCGGTCTCGGACGTTTCCATCAGCGGCGCGAACACCGCGATGCCGGCATTGTTGACGAGCGCATCCAGGCGGCCGAACCGGCGCTCGACCGCCTCCATTGCATCGTTCACCGCGACTGCCTCCGAGACGTCGCAGGTCAGCGCCAGCGTCGCCTCGCTTTGGCCGATGTCGGCGACCGCCCGGCCGAGCAACTCGCCCTCGATGTCGAGCAGCGCTACATGCCAGCCCTCGGCGAGGAATTTTTTCGCCGTGGCAAGTCCGATGCCGCGTGCGGCTCCGGTGACGAGGGCGACTTTGGGGTGCGACGGTGTCATGGCGAGGTCCTTTGCTCGAACCCGCGGCATGGCAGTTTAGCCGGCCCCGCGCAAGCGATCAGGACTTGGGCCCGACATATCTGAGACGGTTGATGTCGGATTGTCCCTGCTCCGGGAATTCCAGCGTCGGCGTGACATGGCCGATCAGGATGCCGGGTGATACGGCCGTCTTGATGTATTTGGACTCGCCGGCCGACAATTGGAACGTCACCGCGTTCTCGACTTCGGTTGTCGTCGTCACGACATATTTCCCCGGGGGACGGTCGACAAAAGTGAACCCGCCGGGCACGGACCGGCCAACGACTTCGTTGTTCATCCGGATCTCGGGCTGGACTGCCGATCCGACAAACTCGCCGGGTCTGGTGAAGTAGACGCGGCCGAGGCCAGGCTTCATTGGCGGCAGTTGGAAGGCTGGCTCATCGAGGCCCCGAGGGCTTGCACAACTCGCCAATGAAAATCCGACAAGCAACAGGGGCAACGCCCCGATCTTCGACCTCATATTCCCCCGTCCCAATATCGGAGCGCCCAGCTCCAAGATCGGCGGCAAACAGCGAACGGCTAGCAATCGCCGCGCTGCTTCCTCGCCCCCACGGGCGTAATTAGGCATACACGCATTGATTGCGCAACCGCTTTTCGCCCAGCGATCTCGGGAATTCCGTGGAAGCCGGCTAAGCCAATTCCGCCGACGCGCGCTGCATGTTGGCCGACATGTCGGCCGTCACGATGCTCTGCTCCTCGACCGCGGCGGCGGTGGAGGCGATGAATTCATTGACGCCGGCGATCGCAACCTTGATCGCGGTCAGCGAGACTCGCGACGTCGCCGGAGATGGTGTTCAGCGCGCCGATTTCCGATGTGATCGTATCGGTCGCCTGCTTGGCTTGACCCGCCAGATTCTTCACCTCGGAGGCGACGACCGCAAAACCGCGGCCGGCTTCGCCCGCCCGGGCCGATTCGATCGTGGCGTTGAGCGCGAGCAGATTGATCTGGCTGGTGATGCCGGAGATCATCTCGACGATACCGCTCATGGCTTGTGCAGCCGCGGCCAGCTTCTGGGCCTGGCCGTCGGCGGATTCGACTCGGTTGGTCGCGACCTTGGAATTCTCGCGCGACTTCGCCATGGTCTCGGAGATCTCGCGGATCGAGGCGCTCATCTGCTCGCTGCCGGCCGCGACCGCCTCGATCAATCCGCGCGCATTCTCGGCCTTCTTGCGGCCGATCGCCTGGGCGGTGATGTCGGTGGCGTATTTCACCACCTTGTAGGGCTTGCCGTTGAGATCGAAGATCGGGTTGTAGGACGCCTGGATCCAGATCTCGCGGCCGCCCTTGGCGATCCGCTTGTATTCGGCGGCCTGGTATTCTCCGCGGTTGAGGGTCTCCCAGAACTGGCGATAGGCTGACGAATTCTTCTCGTTCGGCGCGACGAACATGGAGTGGTGCTGGCCCTTGATCTCCGCCAGCGAATAACCCATCGCCTTCAGGAAATTCTCGTTGGCGGTGCGGATCGTGCCGTCCATGTTGAATTCGATCACTGCCTGCGACTTCTGGATGGCGGCAAGCTGTCCGTCGTTATCGGCCGCCTTCATCTTCTGCGCGGTGACGTCGGTTGCGAACTTCACCACCTTGAACGGCTTGCCGTTCTCGTCGAGGATCGGATTGTAGGTGGCGATGATCCAGATCTCCTTGCCCCCTTGCCCAGTCGCTTGTATTCGGCCGCCTCGAACTCGCCGCGGTTCAGCTTGGCCCAGAACGCGGCATAGGCTGCACTCGCGCGGTCCTCTTGTGTCACGAACATGCTGTGATGCTTGCCCTTGATCTCGTCGAGCGAGTAGCCCATCGCGCCCAGGAAATTCTCGTTGGCGCTGATGATGGTGCCGTCCATCTGGAACTCGATTACGGCCTGCGCGCGGTTCACCGCGGCAATCTTGCCGGAATCCTCCATGGCCTTGATCTTGTAGGCCGTGATGTCGGTGGCGAACTTGATGAAGCTGACCACCTTGCCGTTCTCGTCGCGCAGCGGCGCGTAGGAGGCGTGGACCCAGACTTCCTTGCCGTCCTTGCCGAAGCGCTTGTACTGGGTGGTCTGGAATTCGCCGCGATTCAGGCTGGCCCAGAAGTCGCGATAACGCTCGCTCACCCGCTCGGCCGGACCGACGAAGATGCTGTGATGCTTGCCCTTGATCTCGGCCAGCGTGTAGCCGCTCATCTTGAGGAGATTCTCATTGGCATCGAGGATGGTGCCGTCGAGACCGAATTCGATCACGGCCTGCGATTGATCGAGCGCCTCGACCTCCGCGATGGCGTGCCTGATCTTCTTGCTCTGGAAAGTGAACACGTGAGTCTCCGCAAATTCCCGGGGAGAGCGAATCGGCAGCATTGCCATACCGTTTCGCTCACATCGGAAACTTGCATGTTCTCCTTGAGCGTCTGTAAACCCAGGCCGGTTCCACGGCCGGTTCCGTAACTTCAGGTGCATCCGCCATCTGGTTCAATCGGCGAGCGTTTTCGCTTTATATGCACGGCGGACTTCATACGGCGGTTCGTATTTGTACGGACCGTATCTGAATTATTTTTACCGGCGGGAGCAAAGCAGCTCCGCCGACGGAGCGATGGCGGCGTTGCCGACGTCCCTGCGCTGCCTGCGTCAGCGGAAATGATCGCCGAGAAAATTTTCTCCGCCCTTGTCGGTCTCGTGGAGCCGCGTTCGTCTTGCAGGAGCACCGCCGTCATTCGGGGTTTCAGACTTCGGCGCCCCCGGACTGACGGGATTAACGAGGACACTTCATGCGATTCATGATGCTGATGATCCCGCTTGGTTACGAGGCCGCCCCGCCGGACGTCCAGCTCGATCCCGAGCGCGTCGCGGCAATGATGCGCTACAACGAGGCGCTGAAAGACGCAGGCGTGTTGATCACGCTCGACGGCCTGCATCCGCCGTCGATGGGCGCTCGGGTTTCGTTTGCGACCGGCGAGCCCATAGTCACCGATGGCCCGTTCACTGAAGCCAAGGAAGTCCTGGGCGGATATTGGATGATCGAGGTGGCCTCGCGGGCCGAGGCGATTGCCTGGGCAAAGCAGTGCCCGGCCTCGCCGAATGAAATCATCGAGATCAGGCAAGTGCAGGAGATCGGTGACTTTCCGCCTGACGTGCAAGCGGCGGCCGCCGGCCTTGACCGGCTGAAGACATAGCCGGGACCATCCGCGGGATCAGCTCGCGGCCCCGTCAATCCATCAAGAGAGGAGCGAAAGCATGAGTACCGACACCTATCTCGCCGTTTTCCTCGGCAGCAAGACCAGTCCGAAATGGGCCGCGTGGAACGCACTGTCCGAAGCCGAGCGCAAGGCGAAGGAGCAGGAGGGCATGGCGGCCTGGAAGGGCTGGGTCGAGAAGCATCAAGCTGCGATCCAGGCCATGGGCGGCCCGCTCGGCAAGACCAAGAAGGTCGACGGCAACGGCCTCGCCGACATCGCCAACGAAATGGGCGCCTTCACCGTGGTCCGCGCCGCCTCTCATGATGCCGCGGCCCGGATGTTCGAGAACCATCCGCACTTCGCCATCTTCCCCGGCGATCGCGTGGAGATCATGCCGGTGCTGCCGATCCCGGGCGGGTAGAAATACGGGTTAACCAATCCGGCCCGCGCTAGTGACCTTCCCGCCCGGCTCATGTAAAGGTCGTTCACATGAGCTGGCGCAAGGAGCAGCGCCGCGCCGAGCGCGGCTATCACCACGGCAATCTGAAGGAAGCACTTCTGCAGGCCGCTCTCGGGCTGATCGCCGAGAAGGGCGCGGCCGGCTTCACCTTTGCCGATGCCGCGCGCATGGCCGGGGTCAGCGCCGCCGCGCCGTACCGGCATTTTCGCGATCGCGACGAACTGCTGGCCTCGATCGCCCAGCGCGGTTTCGAGCAGTTCGAATCCCGCCTGACCGCGGCCTGGGACGACGGCCGCCCCGACACCGTCACGGCGTTCGAGCGCGTCGGCAAGGCCTATCTGGCCTTCGCCCGTGAAGAGCCCGCGTTCTACAACGCGATGTTCGAATCCGGCCTTCCCGTCGATTCCAATCCGGCGCTGCAGGCGGCGAGCGAGCGCGCGTTCAACATCATTCGCGCCGCCGCCGAGCGGCTCGCGGCGCTGGCGCCACCCGGCCAGCCACGGCCGCCGGCGATGATGATGGCGCTGCACATCTGGTCGATGGCGCACGGCGTGGCCTCGTTGTTCTCGCGCGGCGATGCCGCGCGGCGAAAGCTGCCGATGTCTCCGGACGAGCTGCTCGAGGCCGAGGTGCTGATCTATCTGCGCGGCCTCGGCTTCCCGACCGACCGCCGTCCGCCGGCGAAGGGCGCCGAGCCGCCGCCGGTGCCACCGGAGGCGTCTTCCGCTTCGGGCGTGCCGCCGGCCGGCTCTCCCGGTGGTCCCTGGGGTAAGCCGAAATAAAATTGCGCAAATAATCACGCGGGCGTGTCGGGCGGCCAGCTTGACAAAATCACGGGATGGTCTAGCTATGTAAATGTTATTTACATTCACAACGGCTGATGCCGTCATGGAGAAGGAAATGGCCTACACCGCTGATGTCAATCGCTGGCGCGGCCCTTCGGACCAACACCAACAGTACGAGCGTCCCCGCATGCTCGATACGCCCTGGCATCCGGGCTGGATCGCCGTGACCATCCTCGGCTTCATCATCTGGTGGCCGATCGGACTTGCCCTTCTCTTTTTCACACTCGGGAGCAGAAGAATGTCGTGCTGGAGCAATCAGGACCGCTGGCAGAACAAGATGGAGCGGATGCAGTACAAGATGGACCGCATGCGGGGCCGCATGGAGCGCCGGGGCTTCGGCTTTGGCTTCGGTCCGCCGTCCTCCGGCAACCGCGCCTTCGACGAGTACCGCTCTGAAACGCTGCAGCGCCTCGAAGAAGAACAGGTCGAGTTCAAGAACTTCCTCGACCGCCTGCGTCACGCCAAGGACAAGGAAGAGTTCGACCAGTTCATGGCGCAGCACAAGACGCGTCCGACCCCGCCGCCGACCGATCAGCAGCAGGGCTGATCTTCAAGGCTGACCTTCAAGGCTGACACTCTCTAAGCCTTCAGGCGCATGCCCCCAAAGTCCTGATGGCCCCGAGCCGCCCGTCTGCGCAACCCGCAGGCGGGCGGTTTGGCTTTTGGGATCTGCTGCGATCCTGCGCGCGCGAAGAGGAGGCATGGCCGATTTCTGTCATCCCCGACGACGGGTTGCAGTCACTCCCGATCGCAACTGACAATCGGCGGCCGGACGCGGCCGCCAATGCCGCCGAACTGCGGCGATCCGGCCTGCTCCTGAAAATCGGCTCCCCTCTTGCAACCAGAGGGTGCCGTGCGTAATCTTGCGGCGTTTCACTCGATGATATTTCTCTTGGATTTCGGGAGTATTTTCGTGCGGATCGTATCGATCGTTCGGAAAGTGGCCCCGCGCTGCTATCCCAATTATCTCAAGGCCTTTGAAGACGGCGACGACATCTTCGAACGCTTCAAGATCAACACTCCGCTGCGCATCGCGCACTTCCTCGCGCAGGCCCTCTATGAGACCGGCCGCGGTACGGTTCTGTTCGAGAGCCTCAAATACAAGACCGCAGCGCGTCTCCTCGAGATCTTCGGCGTCGGCAATCACAGCGCGGCCATCCGCCCCGATGAGGTCGAGCAATATCTCAACAATGATCGCGCCCTGGCCGAGCGTGTCTACGGACTGGGGAATCCGAAGAAGGCGAAGGAGCCTCGGCAACACCAAGCCCGGAGACGGATACAAATATCGCGGCGGCGGCCTGTTGCAGACGACGGGCGGGGCCAACTATTTGCGCATGGGCAAGCTTTCGGGGGTGGACTTCTACAACAACCCGGATCTGATCGTCGCACCCGAAGCGGCCCTCCTACCCGCCCTTCACGAATGGAATGAAGGGGGCCTGAACGCCCATGCGGATCAGAACGACATCCGTACGATCACGTGGCTCATCAACGGCGGCTACAACGGCCTGAGCGGCCGCACCGAGCTGTTCGAGACCGTGTGGAGCGCAATCGGCAAGAACGGCGCGAGCCAGGTGGCCTGGAAAACCGCAACTGCTTCGGATGACACGCGCGAGCTTCAGGAAGCCCTGAACGATCTTGGAGCCGAGCCTGCGCTTGTGGTGGATGGACGATATGGTCCTGCCACCGAGAAGGCGGTCGAGTGGTTCCAACGCCAGGCCAACATCCCGATCGATGGAAACGCAGGCGTGGTCACGCAGGCGGCGTTGAAGCTCCGCTTGAACGCGAAGACCGCGTCAGAGCGTGCCTAGAGCGCTTGAAGCTTTTGACGTGCGAAGTTCGCCGCAGCTTCGCAGATGAATTTTAGCAAGTTCGATTGCGCAAGGAAGGAAGATAGCATGACCGATGGCGAGAAGATGCTGAGGCTGGCCAAGACCCGCATTGGCGAGAAATACGTCAACGTCTGCGTGCCCAAGAACAACAAGAACTGGCACGGCCCATGGGACTGCGCGGAGTTCATGTCCTGGCTGGTGTATCAGGTCGGCGGATACCTGTACGGCTGCGTCGACGACAACGGCAATCCTGCGACGGTCGAGGCCTATACGGGCGCCTGGAAGAGCGATTCACAGAAACTTGGAAAGCGCGTTCCGTGGCAGCAGGCCGCCGCGACGGTGGGAGGCATTCTTCTGCGCTATCCGCCGGGACCCGGCATGATGGGGCACATCGTCGTATGTGACGGCGAGGGCGGCACCGTGGAGGCGATGGGTTCGGCCTATGGGGTACGTCGCGGCAAGGTGTCGGGCCGGAACTGGGATACGGGCGTGTTCCTGCCGAACTTCACCTACGGGGACGCGGGCGGAGACCTCGATCTCGCTGGGCCGAGCCATCTCTATGCGCTCGGGCGCCCGGGGATGAAGGCGTCCGTCGTTCGCGATATTCAGCGCGCCTTGAAGGATCTCGGGTTCAATCCGGGGCCGATCAACGGTGAGTACAACGATCTCACGGTGGCGGCGGTCGCGGCGTTTCAGGCGACGAAGGGACTGGTGGTCGACGGACAGGTCGGGCCCCAGACGGCAAAGCGCTTGAAGGTCGAGTCTCTAGGATCGGCGCCGGTCTTGTTGACTGTCGGCGCTGCTGCGTTGGCGGGGCGCGCAATCGGCGCGTCCCGGCGGCATGACGTGCACCGACCTGCTTCGAAGAACGGGCCGTTCAGCGCACCGTCACGAGCTGCGCGCGAACCGAAGCCAGGAAGTGTTCGTAGGCGTGGTCCACGATCTCGTTGAGGGATCGCGTGCGCGCGAAGATCGCCTTGGCCTCGGCGAGAAATTCCTCGCGCGTCGGTATCTTCGGCAAATGCAGATGGGTCAGCGCGTCGACGCCCTCATGCGCGCGATTGAGAATGTCGTGCAGCGTCGGCAGTTGCAGCTGGGCCGGATCGGCCCGGTGCAGCGCCGAGGAGATCGCCTGTGCCAGCGCCGGTGCATCGAACCGTCCGGCAAGCTCGCGCGCCGCCCGGTTGATGACGCGGGCGCCGAGCGGCTGCTCGTTGCGCAGCACCTGTTCGGGCGGCGCCTTCATGTTCCAGACGATGCCGAACCAGGACAGCACCTTGAGGACGTAATAAGTGACGTCGATCTCCCACCAGTAGAAGCCCTGCCGCGCACTGCTCTGATAGGCGTGGTGATTGTTGTGCCAGCCCTCGCCCATGGTGAGCAGCGCCAGCAGCCAATTGTTGCGGGAATCGTCGCCCGTCACGTAACGCTTGCGTCCGTGCACATGGGCGAGGGAGTTGATGCAGAAGGTCGCGTGATAGACCAGCACCGTGCTCCACAGGAAGCCGACGATCAGACCCGACCACCCCGCCACGAGATAGCAGAGCGCTGCAAGCACGAAGGCCGGCAGCAGCTCCAGCCGATGCAGCCACATCAGCTCGGGATAGACCGTGAGATCGCCGACCTTCACGAGGTCGGTCTCGTCGTGCTCGCGGTAAAAGATCCAGCCGAGATGGCTGTACGCGAAGCCGCGCTGGCGCGGCGAATGCACGTCCAGCTCGGTGTCGGAATGCAGATGATGATGCCGATGCTTGGCCGCCCACCACAACACGCTCTTCTGCGCGGTGCTTTGCGCGAGGAAGGCGAGGGCGAACTGAAACACCCGGCCGGTGGCGAACGCCTTGTGCGAGAAATAGCGGTGGTATCCTGCCGTGACCCCGAACATGCGCATGACATACAGCGACCCGCAGATCGCCAGCGCCTCCCAGGTGATGCCTGACCAGATCGCCGCGAAGCAGCCGAGATGAACCAGCACGAACGGTATTGCGGAGGGATACATGACGTCGTCGTGGTGGTCGTCGGCGGGCGCGTTGAGCGACATGTCTTGGCGTGACCTCGGTTAACGGGATTCCGGAATTTCGTGACGGCAGCTCTGGGGGCGGCCGGGTACGAAAAACCCGCGGATGGCGGACCACCGCGGGGACTGGAACGAGCTGCTTTGCACGGACATCCCGGCCAAAGCAGCGTCGGCCGAAAATTCGATGGACTATATGGGCGCTGCCGCCCGGCACGCAAGCTCGTAGCCTCACGGGGGGCTGCGACATGGTGGTCGGGATGTGCCCTCCCGCTCGCGGCGTGGCGCGCAGCTTGCCGACGATCTATATGAGGAAGTCTCTGGATACCGGAGATGGCGATGACGGCAGCTTTAAACGCGACGACGGACGACCGCCTCTGGCAGGCGATCCGCGACGAGGCGCAGCGTGCGGTTGCATCCGACCCCGTCTTCGGCACCTCGCTTGCCGAGGCCGTGCTCGCTCACGACGATCTCGCGGCCGCCCTGGCAGCTCTGATCGGACGCAGGCTGGGCGGCAACGCAGCGGAACAGGCGCGCTTCACCACCTATTGCCGCGACGCCTTTCGCGCGGCGCCGGACTTGATCGAAGCGTCGGCTTGCGATCTGAGGGCCATCGTGCGCAGCGATCCCGCCATCGCCAGCCTGTTGGCGCCGTTGCTGCATTTCAAGGGTTACGTCGCACTGCAAGCCTGGCGCGTCTCGAATTGGCTCTGGCGTCACGACCATCGCGATGCGGCGCTGCTGTTTCAGAACGAGGCCTCGAACGTCTTGCAGGTCAGCATCCACCCGGCGGCGAGCATCGGCTCGTCGGTCTATCTCGACCACGCTACGGGCATCGTGATCGGAGACGAGGTCACGATCCTTCAGAATGTCAGCATCGGTCGCAGCAGTGAGCTGCCGACGCGCTCGCCGCGGATCGGCCGCGGCGTGTTCATCGGCGCGGGCGCGAGCATCCTCGGCGACGTCAGCATCGGCGATCTCGCCAAGATCGGCGCCGGCACGGTGGTGACGTCAGACGTCCCGGCCGGCTGCACCGCCGTGGGCAACCCCGCGCGGCTCACCAACTGCCCCGAGCCTGAATCCGCGGCCTGACGCGCGCCGTCCTTCATCCGCTACGAATTGCGAACCAACGCGATTGACATGATCAATACCCGCCCGCCAGCCCGCTGTTTCGGCGAGGATCGTTGGCGCCGTAATAGCGGTTGTTGCCGACTGGCTTGCCGTTCAGCGCGGGCGCGCCGACGATGATGACGGCCAGATGGTTGGCCGGTTGCGGCGGGCCGAATTTGTGGCCCATCCCCTCCAGGATCTTCTGTGTGTCCGGCGACAGCGCGTAGTTCTCGACATTGGTCAGGTCCGGCAGCCATTGCTGGTGGATGCGCGGCATGTCGACGGCCTCCTGCGCGTTCATGCCGTAGTCGATCGCGTTGATCATGGTCTGCAGCACGGCCGTGATGATGCGGCTGCCGCCCGGCGTGCCCACCACCATGACGGGCTTGCCGTCCTTGGTGACGATGGTCGGACTCATCGAGGAGAGCGGCCGCTTGCCGGGCGCGATGGCGTTGGCCTCGCCCTGCACCAGGCCATACAGGTTGGGAACGCCGACCTTGGCGGTGAAGTCGTCCATCTCGTCGTTCAGCAGCACGCCGGTCTTCGCCGCCGTCACCTTGGCGCCGAACCAGTCGTTCAGCGTGTAGGTGACGGACACCGCGTTGCCGTCCTTGTCCGCGATCGAATAATGCGTGGTGTTGCTGCCCTCGTGCGGCGCGACGCCCGGCTTGATGTCCTTGGAGACGCCGGCCTTGTTCGGATCGATCACGGCGCGGATCTTGGCCGCGTAAGCCTTGTCGAGCAGGCGGTCGAGCGGATTCTTCACGAAGTCGGGGTCGCCGAGATAGCTGTTGCGGTCCACGTAGGCGTGGCGCATCGCCTCGATCTGCACATGCGTGGCTTGTGCGGAGTGGTAGCCCAGCTCCTTCAGCGGATAGCCTTCCAGGATGTTCAGGATCTCGCAGATGATGACGCCGCCCGAGCTCGGCGGCGGCGCCGACACCACGTGATAGCCGCGGTAGTCGCATTCCACCGGTGCGAGTCTCGCGCGTTTTGTAGCCGTCGAGATCGTCCTGCGTCAGCAGGCCCTTGCCGGCCTGGCTCGAGGCCACGATGGCGCTGCCGACCCAGCCCTTGTAGAAGCCGTCGGTTCCCTTGCCGCTGATCTCGCGCAGCGTTTTCGCCAGCTCGGATTGCACCAGCTTCTCACCGACGTTGAACGGCTGGCCGTTGTTGAGGAAGATGGCGCTCGAGGCGGGGTCTTCCTTGAAATCGTTGGTGGCCGTGCGCAGCAGGTCGATGTCGCCCTGGTCGAGCACGAAGCCCTGCTCGGCGAACTGGATCGCGGGCGCGAGCAGGTCGGCGCGCTTCATGGTGCCGTATTTCTCGCGCGCATATTCCATGCCCGAGACGGATCCCGGCACGCCCACGGCCAAATGTCCCTTGGTCGAGATGCCCTTGATGACGTTGCCGTCCTTGTCGAGATACATGTTCGCGGTCGCCCCCTTGGGCGCGGTCTCGCGGAAGTCGAGGAAGGTCTTGCGCCCGTCGGCGAGCTGGATCGTCATGAAGCCGCCGCCGCCGAGATTGCCGGCTGCCGGATAGACCACGGCCAGCGCATAGCCGACGGCGACCGCAGCATCGACGGCATTGCCGCCGCGCTTGAGGACATCGACGCCGACCTGGGTCGCCAGATGCTGCGCGGAGACCACCATGCCGTTTTCCGCCGCGACCGGCGCGAGCGATGCGGCGCGGGAGGGGCTGGCCACAAGGCAGATGGAGACGATCGCGGCGGTCATCCACCGCCGGCTTGTTCCCGGATTTTGCACGGCGCGCTCCCTTGGCGAGGCCGGCTGTCCCGGCCCTTGTTGGTCGATGCGAGGGCAGCCTAGCAGGCGTGAGGCGGGATGCAGAAGCCCGGATGAATGAAACGATGTTCGGGACCGCCCGCAGATCCCCGCATGTCGCGCCGCTCATGCGGGCTACGATTTCGCCGCGAACTCGCTGGTCCGCGAGCGGGGAGGGAACCGACCTTCGCCGGGCCCCAGCCTGCCTCCATCTATCTGCACTGCCTACCTTTCCCGCAGCCAAATTCGCCTGTGGTAACCTCGCATTAACCAACGCCGGGCTCTGGTAAGGGCGGACAGTCGCGCCCAAAGCGGAAAGCCGAGACCCGTCAAGGCCCGGGGCCAAAGGCCCATAGTTTTGACATCTTGGCAGGGAATGCAGACGGCCGGCTTTGGACGAGCCCCTGCACCCCGAAAGACAAGGCTTTGAGCGGGCTTGCCGGCCGCGCCGGTGCTAGCGCGGCCATTGGGGAACCGGTCGCCATTTGCTGGCCGGCATATCGGATAACGATCGCCTTGAGAGGATACTGCTTATGAATCCGGCCGACGTGGCTCAGTCAGCCCTTCCGGTTGCCGCTTCCGCGGACGTGTCGCTGATCGCGCTGTTCTGGCAGGCTCACTGGATCGTGAAAGCCGTGATGCTGGGACTTCTGTCCTGCTCGGTCTGGGTCTGGGCGATCGCCATCGACAAGATCTTCCTGTTTGCGCGCACCCGCCGCTCGATGGACCGCTTCGAGCAGGCCTTCTGGTCCGGCGAATCGATCGAGGACCTCTACCGCACGCTTTCGGCCAAGCCGACGCATTCGATGGCGGCGTGTTTCGTCGCGGCCATGCGCGAGTGGAAGCGGTCGTTCGAGAGCCACGCCCGCTCGGTCGCGGGTCTGCAGATGCGCATCGACAAGGTCATGAACGTCTCGATCGCCCGCGAGGTCGAGCGGCTGGAACGCCGCCTGCTGGTGCTCGCGACCGTCGGCTCCGCCGGTCCCTTCGTCGGCCTGTTCGGCACGGTCTGGGGCATCATGTCGAGTTTTCAGTCGATCGCGGCGTCGAAAAATACCTCTTTGGCGGTGGTCGCCCCGGGTATCGCGGAGGCGCTGTTTGCGACCGCCGTCGGCCTTATCGCCGCCATTCCTGCCACTATCTTCTACAATAAGTTCACGTCCGAGGTGAACCGGCAGGCCCAGCGGCTGGAAGGCTTCGCCGATGAATTTTCAGCCATTCTGTCCCGTCAGATCGACGAGCGGGGCTGACGGACGGCATGTATGGAGCGTTTTCGAGCGAAGTGGATACCGGTTCGCGTGAAGAAAACGCGTCAAGACAAGAATCCAGAGCCCCGTTCCGATTTCATCGGAACGGAATTGGCTCTACTGTGAAGGGCAATTTGGGCACGCGATCATGGCCATGAACGTTGCGAGTTCGTCCGGAGGCGGCGGGCGCCGCGGCCGGCGCAAGCCCGTCGTGGCCGAGATCAACGTCACGCCGATGGTGGACGTGATGCTGGTGCTGCTCATCATCTTCATGGTGTCGGCGCCGATGCTCACGGTCGGCGTGCCGCTCGACCTGCCGCAGACGCAAGCCAAGAGCCTCGAGAACAACGACCAGAAGCCGATCCAGATGTCGGTCGACATCAAGGGCAAGGTGTTCATCAACGACGCCGAGATCCCGATCAACGAGCTGATCCCCAAGCTGAAGGCGATCACCGACGCGCGCGGCGGGCTCGAGGAGCGCATCTATCTGCGTGCCGACAAGAAGGCGGATTACGGCACGGTGGCCAAGGTGATGGGCCAGCTCTCCGGCGCCGGGTTCAAGAAGCTCGCCCTCGTCACGGAAGCGGATCAGGGGTCTTAAGGCAGTGAAGGTGAACGTCGACAAGACACTCGTTGCGTCGATTGCCCTCCACGTCCTCGTGCTGGGATGGGGGCTCGTCACCTTCAGCAGCAAGGCCTACATCGCGCCGGAAGAGTCGCTTCCGATCGACATCATCTCCACCGATCAGCTCGCCAAGATGATGGCCGGGCAGAAGACCGGCAAGAAGGAAGAGCCGAAGCCCAAGGTCGAGAAGATCGCGGAAGCCAAGCCGGAAGAAGACGCAGTCGGCAAGGTCACCGAGAAGAAAGAGCTGATCAAGACCAATTCGCAGCCGGAGCCGCCGCCGAAACCGGTCGAGAAGCCGGTCGAGAAGAAGCCCGAGCCGCCCAAGCCCGTCGTCGAGGCGAAGCCCAAGGAAGAGCCGAAGCCGCCGGAAAAGAAGCCTGATCCGGCCAAGGAAGATCCGATCGCCGAGTTGCAGAAGAAGCTGGAAACGAAGAAGCCGCCGCCCAAGCCCGTGGAGCAGAAGGTCGCGGCGGTGCAGCCGCAGCACCAACCGAAGCCCAAGGAGCGCAGCTTCGATCCCGCGCAGATCCAGCGCGACCTCGACAAGCGCGCCGCGACCCGGCACGAGCAGACCGGCTCGGCGCTGAATGCGTCGGCCTCGCTGGGAGCTGCGACAGGGACTGCCGCCAACAATGTCGCGACCTGGCAAGGTGCATTCCAGGGCGCGGTCAAGCGCTGCTTCACGCCCACCTATAACGGGCAGGACGCCAACCTGTATGAAGCCGATATCGACATTCCCATGAAGATCGACGGATCGCTCGCATCCGAGCCCGTCATTGTCGCGGTACGCGGACCGTCGCGGTCGATCGCGCAAGCCGTGGCGGAGAGCGCCAAGCGCGCCATCGTGCAATGCCAAGTCTATTCGTTCCTGCCGAAGCCGCAATACGATAGCTGGAAGCTCATTCCGATGACTTTCGGCCTGAAAGACATGTTGTGACATCCGAACAAAAGAATTTTGCGATGAATGACGTCCGATCGATGAACCGCCGCCGCTTCATGACCCTGACTGGATCGACGCTCGCGATGCTCGGGAGCGGACAGGCCTTCGCGCAGGGCCGCATTCGTATCGATCCGACGGAATTTCAGCCGATCCCGATCGCGATCACCGGCTTCGTGCCGGGCTCGCCGGCCGACGGCGATGTCGGCAACGGCGTGACGCAGGTCATCACCAACAACCTCAAGCGCTCGGGGCTGTTCGCTCCGATCGACCAGGCGGCCTTCATCGAGCGCATCAGCAACATCGACGTCGCACCGCAATTCCAGAACTGGAAGACGCTGAACGCGCAGGCCCTGGTCACTGGCCGCATGACGCGCCAGCCGGATGGCCGGCTGAAGGCCGAATTCCGCCTCTGGGACGTGATCTCCGGCCAGCAACTGGCCGGCCAGCAATATTTCACCTCGCCGGAATACTGGCGCCGCATCGCCCACATCATCTCCGACCAGATCTATGAACGGATGACTGGCGAAAAGGGCTATTTCGACAGCCGCGTGGTGTTCGTGGACGAAAGCGGGCCGAAGGAGCGCCGCGTCAAGCGGCTCGCGATGATGGACCAGGACGGCGCCAATGTGCGTTACCTGACCCGCGGCTCGGACCTCGTGCTGACGCCGCGCTTCTCGCCCAACTCGCAAGAGATCACCTACATGGAGTTCGGGCAGGGCGATCCGAAGGTCTATCTGTTCAACATCGAGACCGGCCAGCGCGAGATCGTCGGCAACTTCCCGGGCATGACCTTCGCGCCGCGCTTCTCGCCGGACGGCCAGCGCGTCATCATGAGCCTGCAGCAGGGCGGCAACTCCAACCTGTTCGCGATGGATCTGCGCTCGCGCTCGACCACGCGCCTCACCGACACGCCTGCGATCGACACCTCTCCGTCCTACTCGCCGGACGGCACCCGTATCTGCTTCGAATCCGATCGCGGCGGCCGGTCTCAGATCTATGTGATGGCGGCGGGTGGCGGCCAGGCGCAGCGCATCTCCTTCTCCAAGGACGACACCAACGCCAGCTATTCGACGCCGGTGTGGTCGCCGAAGGGCGATTACATCGCCTTCACCCGGCAGGGTGGCGGGCAGTTTTCGATCGGCGTCATGAAGCCCGACGGCTCCGGCGAGCGCCTCCTCACCTCCGGCTATCACAACGAAGGCCCGACCTTCTCGCCGAACGGCCGCGTGCTGATGTTCTTCCGCGATCCCGGCGGCAACAGCGGACCCTCGCTGTACTCGGTCGACATCTCCGGCCGCAACGAGCCTCAAAGTGCCGACGCCGGGCTTCGCCTCCGACCCGGCCTGGTCGCCGCTGCTGTCATCGACGGCGGGTCAATAGATCGCGCGTTTGCAACGCGCGATGTTTTCGAAAAAGCGCGCGGATTTTTTCGCGTTTGGTGAGGAAAGCAATCCTTTCTTCACCTTGCGCTCGGCAAGCCTTGCCTAGTTGCTTGATGTTTAAGCAGAAATAGGTTCGCCGATACCGAAAAACAACTCGACTTTAACGATGTTCCCTCAGAAAGGCTTCATCTGGGCTGGGTAAAAGTACGCGCCAAACAGGACGCGTAACAAGCCAATGCAACTGGCCGACCAGAAGCAGAGTGATCGAGACGAGCTGGAGCCGATACTCTACGCCGCTCTCATCAACTCCATGGTGCAGAATTTCTGGGCGATCTTCCTCGGTTCGGCCTCCGCGGCCGTAGCCGCGGTGATGACTGCGTTGAAGACGGGCGATGTCTGGCTGTGGCCGCTCGCGTTCCTGCTGATCGCCATCGGCACCGCGCGTGCATTCCAGATGCGCGGATACGAAAATCGCACCCAGCCGCTCTCGTTCGACGAAGCCAAGCACCTGGAGCCGCGCTACTGGATCGGCGCGCTGAGCTACGCGGCCGTGCTCGGCCTGTGGGCTTTCGTCGTCATCTACAACAACAACGATCCCGTGGCCGACATGCTCTGTGTCGCTATCGGCATCGGCTACACCGCGGGCGGTGCCGCCCGCAATTACGGACAGCCGCGGGTCATCCAGTGGCACGTGGCGCTGGCTTGCGGTCCGATGTCGCTCGCCTTGCTGCTGCACGGCGGGTTCTACCACATCGGTCTTGCCATCCTGCTCGTGTTCTTCTTCATCGGGCTCAAGAACATCAACCTCAGCCTGCACGCGATCTTCGTCAAGGCGCTGACCTCGAGCTTCCGCGAATCCGCGCTGGCGCATCAGTTCGACACCGCCCTCAACAACATGCCGCACGGCCTGTGCATGTTTCGCGCGGACGGCCGCCTCGCGGTGATGAACCATCGCTTCAGCGAGCTGATGACCTTGCCCGACGACCTCGTCAAGCGCGGCGCGACCGCCGCCGACATCGTGTCGGCCTGCGTGTCCGCCGGCTCGATCTCGACGGAGAGCGGCAACCTGATCCTGGCCGAGATCGCGGATGCACGGGTCTGCGAGATCGTCACCGCCGATCCGATTACCTCACGCGGCCGCACGCTGGCCTGGACGTTCCAGCCGATGACCGGCGGCGGCACCGTGCTGCTGCTGGAAGACATCACCGAACGCACCAATGCGGAAGCCCGCATCAGCCATCTGGCCCGTTACGACGAGACTCACGGCGCTGCCCAACCGGGTCAGCTTCCACGACGAGATCGAGCGGCTGCTGGCGAATTCGCATCACGCCGAGCGGCTCTCCGCGCTGCTCTTCGTCGACCTCGATCAGTTCAAGCAGGTCAACGACACGCTCGGTCACCCCTGCGGCGACCAGCTGCTGTGCGCCGTCGCCAATCGTCTGCGCGAGATGCTGCGGCCCGAGGATTTCGTCGCCCGCTTCGGCGGCGACGAGTTCGTCGTGTTCCAGCAGAACATCTCGTCGCCCGAAGACGCCGCCGCGCTTGCCCGCCGCATCGTCGAGCGGCTGAGCGAGCGCTATCGCATCGACAATCACCTGGTCGAGATCGGCGCCAGCGTCGGCATCGCGCTGACCTCGCCCGAGGGCGCCAGCGCCGATACGCTGCTCAAGAACGCCGACATGGCGCTGTACCGCGCCAAGGCGGACGGCCGCGGCACCTTCTGCTTCTTCCGCGACGAGATGGCGGCGACCGTCGAGGCGCGCCGTATCCTCGAGCCTCGATCTGCGCAAGGCGCTCGCCAACGAGGAATTCGAGCTGTTCTATCAGCCGCTGGTCAATCTGAAGTCCGGCAAGATCACCACCTGCGAGGCGCTGCTGCGCTGGAATCATCCGGTGCGCGGCACGGTCTCGCCGGTCGACATCATCCCTGTCGCCGAGGACATGGGCCTGATCGTCGATCTCGGCCGCTGGATCCTGCGCCGCGCCTGCATGGAATGCATGAAGTGGCCGGAGAGCGTCAGCGTCGCCGTCAACTTCTCGCCGCAGCAATTCCACCAGCGCGACGTGCTGAGCGAAATCCGCTATGCGCTCGAAGTGTCGGGCCTGCCGGCGCATCGGCTGGAGATCGAGATCACCGAGTCCTCGCTGCTGCGCAACACCCAGCTCACCCACGACATCCTGTCGCAATTGCACGCGCTCGGCGTGCGCATCTCGCTCGACGATTTCGGCACCGGCTATTCCAGCCTCAGCTATCTGCACAATTTCCCGATGCAGAAGGTGAAGATCGACCGGTCCTTCCTCGAAGGCATCGACACCGACCGCCCGCTGACGCTGCTGCGCGGCGTGGCACGGCTGTCCGCCGATCTCGGCATGGCCGTCGTGGTCGAGGGCATCGAGACCAACGAGCAACTCGATCTGATCAGCGCCGACGGCACCGTCTCCGAGGCGCAAGGCTATCTGTTCAGCCGTCCGGTGCCCGCCGTGCGGATGCGCCAGCTGCTCAACGCCTCGCATGGACGGCGCGGCGAAGGCCATCTCCAGGTCGCCGGATCGCGCTCCTTCGCCTGAGTCCATTTCGCGAAACGTCCCATCATTTCAGGCTGTTGCAGCGTCACCGTAGTGCTACGGGGGTTAACCCTAACCCTTCGATTGCTTTGCAAGCATGTTAAGAAGGTGTTAATAAATGACCACGCCCGCGCAAGTTGTCTTGCAGGAATTGTCTTTGAACGCCGTCGCGTGAGTGTGGGTAGGGAGTTGGAATGCAGTCCTCAGCCAGATCTGTCATTTCGGCTGTTGGACGGGGAGCTGAACTCCTGACCGACGTCGATTATCACCTAGCTGAAACCGCCGCGGAGAAGGAGGAGATCTACAACCTCCGCTATCGCGCCTATCTGCGGGAAGGCGCCGTCAAGCCTTCGGCTGACGAGCGGGTGACAGATCGCTACGACGAGCTGCCGAACGCGTGGACCTTCGGCGTCTATCTCCATGGCGAGCCTCTGCAGCTCGGTGCGCATCAGCGTGCTGACGTCCGAATGGCGCGAATCCACCTCGGCCGATGTCTTCCCGGATATCCTGCATCCGCGGCTCGATCGCGGCGAGGTCATGATCGACCCGACCCGCTTCGTCGCCGATCCCGACCAGGTCAAGCGGGTTCCGGAATTGCCTTACCTGACGACCCGTCTTGCCTACATGGCCTGCGGAACATTTCAATGCCGATCTCGGCCTCGCCATCGTGCGGTCCGAGCATCAGGCGTTCTACCGGCGGGTGTTCCTGCACGAGACCATCGCGGAGCCGCGGCTGGTTCCCGGCCTCACCAAGCCGTTCGGCCTGATGGCGGCGGACTTCCCGACCTTCCGCAAGAAGGTGTTCGAGCGCTATCCGATCATGCGGTCGACGGCCTTCGAGCGGCGGATGCTGTTCGGACGCGGTGGCCAGCGCGAGGTGCCGCAGCGGCCGGTGCTGGTGGCGGACGCCGCCCACGCCTGAAATCGGCGCTGGCGCGCAGACGTCGCGCCAAATATGAACGGCGGCCCTTCACCCCCTGGCTGGCGTCGCACGAAAAATCCAGAATTCCGGCCAAATTCGCCCTTTTTACCGGCCGGCGCAGCTTGCCTTCACCCTCGCGCCACATTTACAACCCATTAACCATGACGGGTGCTTTTCGGCAGTTGGGGGCATTTGATCGGCCGAGGCAAGGTTCCGTCAAGGTTGACGGAACGTTCGCTTAACCAACCCCCTGTAGACCGGACAGCAGTGGACGAACGTGAGCGTGGAGGCTCCGGAATGAAACATCCTATGCGTATCCTCCAGGGATTGAAGCTGGCCGCAGTACTCGCCGTCGCGCTGTCGATGGGCGCCTGCGCCAACAAGAATGCTGCGACGGATGCGATGGCCAATGCGGCGACGCCTGGCAGCCAGCAGGACTTCGTGGTGAACGTGGGCGACCGCGTGTTCTTCGAAAGCGACCAGACCGATCTGACCCCGCAGGCGATCGTGACCCTGGAGAAGCAGGCGCAGTGGCTGCAGAGCTACCCGCGCTACTCCTTCACCGTCGAAGGTCACGCCGACGAGCGCGGCACCCGTGAATACAACATCGCGCTCGGCGCCCGCCGTGCCCAGTCGGTGCGTTCGTTCCTCGCCTCGCGCGGCATCGACCCGAACCGCATGCGCACGATTTCCTACGGCAAGGAGCGGCCGGTCGCCGTCTGTAACGACATCTCGTGCTGGTCGCAGAACCGTCGCGCCGTCACCGTGCTGAACGCGAGCCTCCTGACGCCCGCGATACGCGCCACCGACACTCAGTCAGGCGCCGTTCATCTTCAGAGACCGATTATGCCGGCGCCCTCTCGGGCGCCGGTTTCGTTTCAGCAATCCGTGACAGAATCCCCGTGGTGCCAGACACATTTTTGGCGTACTCCCCTTCAATGTGTGGCGCGTCGCATGTTCCGTCGCAGGCCATTTCGCTTTCGTCGTCAGGGCAAGATGTCATCCAGATTTAAGGTCTTTACCGGCACCGTGGCCATCGCCGCGCTGCTCCCCTTGTGTGCGCCCGTGTTCGCCCAGACCGATGACGATCCCGAGATGCGGATCGAGCGGCTGGAGAACCAGCTGCGCCAGCTCACCGGCCAGAACGAAGAGCTGCAATACCGCAACCGCCAGCTCGAAGAGCGGCTGCGGGCGCTCGAGGGCGGTGCGCAGGCCGCGCCCGGACAGGTCCCGGTCCAGCCGTCCGTCTCGGCCGCGCCGCCCGCGCAGATCGCCCCCGGCTATCGCCAGCAGCCGCCGCAACAGCAGCAGGCCATGCAGCCCAATTACGAGCAGCCGCATGGTGCAGCTGCGGCGCCGATCGTGCAGGAGCAGCCGGGCCCCGGTGCTCCGGGCTCGCGCCGCCGCGGCGATGCGTTCGATCCCGGCCAGAATCCGAATGCCCCCGGCGCACCGCGCGCGCTTGGCGGCGGTCAACAGCCGATGCCGGCAGGCCAGCAGGCCGGCGGCCAAATCGGCTCGCCCGGCGGCCGCGGCGCCGGCGAGCCGCTCGATCTCGCCAACACCAGCCCCCGCTATCAGCAGGGCGTTCCCCCGGCGGCTCAGCCCGGCTATCCGCCGGCACAGCCGCAGGGCTATCCCGCGCAGTCCGGCGGCGTCGGGCTGACCACGCTGCCGCCCTCGGCGACGCCGCGCGACGAGTTCGACCTCGGCATCGGCTACATGCAGCGCAAGGATTATGCGCTCGCCGAGCAGACCATGAAGAACTTCACGCAGAAATATCCGAGTGATCCGCTGCTCGGGGACGCGCAATACTGGCTCGGCGAGAGCTACTTCCAGCGCCAGCAATATCGCGACTCCGCGGAAGCTTTCCTCGCCGTCACCACCAAATACGAGAAATCGGCCAAGGCTCCGGATGCGCTGCTGCGGCTCGGCCAGTCGCTCGCCGCGCTGAAGGAAAAGGAAGCCGCCTGCGCCGCGTTCGGCGAGGTCGGCCGCAAATATCCGCGCGCCTCCGCCGGCGTCAAAGCCGCGGTCGACCGCGAGCAGAAGCGGGGGAAGTGCTGATCCGCCGCGCCGATCGCTGACAACGCGGATGGCACTGCGCTAGATTGCGCCCGCCATTCGCTGGCGATTGCAGGGGCAGCGTCATGTCAGACGATGACAATTCTCCGATCTCGGCGCGTGCGGCGAAGCAGCTTTTCGCCGCGCTGAAGAGCGCGCCCGCGCTGGTGCTCGCCGTCTCCGGCGGACCGGACTCGGTGGCGCTGATGTGGCTGATGGCGCGCTGGCAGCGCAGCCTTGCGCGCGGACCGCTTCTCACCGTCGTCACGATCGATCACGGCCTGCGGCCCGAGGCGGCGCGCGAGGCACGCGAGGTCAAGCGGCTCGCGGCCGAATTCGGATTGCCGCACCGGACCCTGCGCTGGCGCGGCGCCAAGCCGAAGACGGGGTTGCCGGCGGCCGCGCGCGAGGCCCGCTACCGTTTGCTGGCGCAGGCCGCGCGCGCCCTCGGCGCCAGCCACGTGCTGACCGCCCATACCCGCGACGACCAGGCCGAGACGCTGCTGATGCGCCTGTTCCGCGGCAGCGGACTTGCGGGGCTGTCGGCCATGGCTCCGCTCAGCGAGCGCGACGGGATCGTGCTGGCGCGCCCGCTGCTCGACGTTCCGAAGGCGCAGCTGATCGCGACCTTGAGACGGGCGAAAGTCGGCTTTGCCGACGACCCCACCAACCGCGACACCGCCTTCACCCGGCCGCGGCTGCGCGCGCTGCTGCCGCTGCTCGCGGCCGAGGGCGGCGATGCCAGAAATCTGGCGCGGCTCGCGGCGAGGCTGGCGCGGGCCAATGCGGCGGTCGAGGTGCTGGCCGACGGCGCCGAGCGCTTCCTCCGTTTGAGGGATCGCGGCGATGCGTCGCAGGCAGGCGTTCGAAGCTTCGAGGCGTCGGCCTTTGCCGCGCTGCCGGAAGAGGTCAGGCTGCGGCTCCTGTTGCGGGCCGTCAACGCGCTCGGGCATGAAGGGCCTGCGGAACTCGGCAAGGTCGAAAGCCTGATGTTCGTGCTGGATCAGGCCATTGCGGCAAGTCTGCACACCCGTTCCAGTGGTCGCCCAGTGCTGAAGCAGACGCTTGCGGGAGCCTTGATCAGCCTTTCCGGCGGGCGTATCCAGATCACACCGGCGCCGGTGAGGCGCCGCAAGGGCGGACAAGCCCGGGACGAGGGCGGATCATGACACCAGCCATTTCGGCCCGGCGCCGTCAGGACACCTTAACCAGGCAGGAAAAACCCCGCTCCAGGCGCCATTATTTCAGCGGGAATCGCTCTAAGATGGGCTAAATAGTCCCATCTCATTCCCTTGGCAGCGACCCGGGCGGCACCTAAATTGTATGCGTCTAACCGAGAGGATTCCTTGGGGATTTTCTCTAACTTGCCCAAGTAACTCCTGAACGTAACACCTGAAGGTAACTCCTGAAGGACCAGGCCGCGATCCGCGCGACCACGAAGGAAGATCGATGAACGCCAATCTGCGCAACTTCGCCCTCTGGGTCATCATTGTCTTGTTGCTGTTGGCGTTGTTCACGCTCTTCCAGAATCCGGGCCAGCGGGCCTCCTCACAGGACATCGCTTTCTCGCAGCTGCTGAGCGAGGTCGATCGCGGCAATGTCCGCGACGTCGTGATCCAGGGTCCCGACATCCACGGCACCTTCACCAACGGCTCCAGCTTCCAGACCTATGCGCCGAGCGACCCGACGCTGGTGAAGCGCCTCTATGACAGCAAGGTCCAGATCACCGCGAAGCCGCCCGGCGACAACGTGCCGTGGTTCGTCTCGCTGCTGGTCTCCTGGCTGCCCTTCATCGCACTGATCGGCGTGTGGATCTTCCTGTCGCGCCAGATGCAGGGCGGCGCCGGCAAGGCGATGGGCTTCGGCAAGTCGCGTGCGAAGATGCTGACCGAAGCGCATGGCCGCGTCACCTTCGAGGACGTCGCCGGCGTCGACGAAGCCAAGCAGGACCTGCAGGAGATCGTGGAGTTCTTGCGCGACCCCGGCAAATTCCAGCGCCTCGGCGGCCGCATTCCGCGCGGCGTGCTGCTGGTCGGCCCTCCCGGCACCGGTAAGACCCTGATCGCACGTGCGGTCGCGGGTGAAGCCAACGTGCCCTTCTTCACCATTTCGGGTTCGGACTTCGTCGAGATGTTCGTCGGCGTCGGCGCCTCTCGTGTGCGTGACATGTTCGAGCAGGCCAAGAAGAACGCGCCCTGCATCATCTTCATCGACGAAATCGACGCGGTCGGTCGTCACCGTGGCGCCGGTCTCGGCGGCGGCAATGACGAGCGCGAGCAGACGCTGAACCAGCTGCTGGTCGAGATGGACGGCTTCGAGGCGAACGAGGGCGTGATCCTGATCGCCGCGACCAACCGTCCCGACGTGCTCGATCCCGCGCTGCTGCGTCCGGGCCGCTTCGACCGCCAGGTCGTGGTGCCCAATCCCGACGTCGTCGGTCGCGAGCAGATCCTCAAGGTCCACGTCCGCAAGGTGCCGCTGGCTCCCGATATCAACCTCAAGACCATCGCGCGCGGCACCCCCGGTTTCTCCGGCGCCGACCTGATGAACCTCGTCAACGAGGCCGCGCTCACTGCCGCCCGCCGCAACAAGCGGATGGTGACGCAGGCCGAGTTCGAAGAGGCCAAGGACAAGGTGATGATGGGCGCCGAGCGCAAGTCGCTCGTGATGACCGAGGAAGAGAAGCTGTTGACGGCCTATCACGAGGGCGGCCATGCCATCGTCGGCCTCAACGTCGTCGCGACCGATCCGATCCACAAGGCGACCATCATTCCGCGCGGCCGTGCGCTGGGCATGGTCATGCAGCTCCCCGAGCGCGACAAGTTGTCGATGTCTCTGGAGCAGATGACCTCGCGCCTCGCCATCATGATGGGCGGCCGTGTCGCCGAAGAGCTGATCTTCGGCCGCGAGAAGGTGACCTCGGGTGCGTCCTCCGACATCGAGCAGGCAACGCGTCTGGCGCGCATGATGGTGACGCGCTGGGGCCTGTCCGAGGCGCTCGGCACCGTGTCCTATGGCGAAAACCAGGACGAGGTTTTCCTGGGGATGTCGGTGTCGCGCACCCAGAATGCGTCGGAAGCGACGGTTCAGAAGATCGACACCGAGATCCGGCGCTTCGTCGAGGAAGGCTACAACGAAGCGACGCGTATTCTCACCGAGAAGCGCGCCGATCTCGAAGCCCTCGCCAAGGGCCTGCTCGAGTTCGAGACGCTGAGCGGCGACGAGATCGTCGACCTGCTCAAGGGCAAGAAGCCGAACCGCGAATCCGTGCTCGAGCCGAGCACGCCGCGCGCCTCCGCGGTGCCCCCGGCCGGCAAGTCGCCGCGCCCGCGGCCGGATGCGGATCCCGGCCTGGAGCCGCAGCCGCAGGCGTGATCGCAAACGGCAGATCAGATTGAAAAACGCGGCGGGAACGCCGCGTTTTTTTATTGGCCGGCGGTTCGCGGGCAGGGCGACCCCGGCGCGAGCCGGAGCGCGCGACGCCTCAATCGAGCGGCAGACGCGGAGCTCCCGAACCCTGCGTCCGGGCAAATGCGCGAAACATTAAAGGCGACCTTAACGCTTGGGTCCTACGTTGGCCCGCCATGACTGAGCAGGTCGTCCACAGCGCGGTTCAACCGTTTTCGGCTCGTGCAGTACTCCCCTGGGCCGTGGGGCTCTGCATCTATGCTCTGCTGCTGGTCGCCGGGCCGCGGCTGCTCGGTGATCCCGACAGCTATTCCCACATCGAGGTCGGACGCTGGATCATCGCCCACGGCACATTGCCGGCGAGCGATCCCTTCTCCTTTTCGATGCACGGCGCGCACTGGATCACCTTCGAATGGCTGTCCGAGGTCATCTACGCCGCGGTCTACGGATTTGCCGGCTGGCCGGGCGTCGTCGCCATTGCGGCCGCGGCGATCGCGCTGGCCTTTGGCCTGTTCACGTTCTTCCTGCTGCGCGAATTGTCGCCGACCCTGACGCTGCTGATGGTGATCGCAGCCCTCGTGCTGCTGGCGCCGCATATGCTGGCGCGGCCACATGTCTTCGTGCTGCCGCTGATGGTGACCTGGGCGGCGGCGCTGGTTCGCTGCATGGACCGTGGCGGGCCTCCGCCCTATTGGGCCCTGCCGCTCCTGGTGCTGTGGACCAATCTGCACGGTAGCGTGGTGCTGGCGCTGGGGCTGATCGGCCCGGCGGTGCTCGAGGCGCTGCTGCGTGAGAAGCGGAGCGATTGGCCGCGCGTGCTGCTGCGCTGGATGCCGTTCGCGGCTCTCGCCCTCGCGGCGTCCTGCCTGACGCCGCACGGACCGGACCCCCTGCTGATGCCGCTGACGACGCTGGGCCTCGGCTCCGCGCTCGCCTGGATCGCGGAATGGCGGCCGCAGGATTTCAGCCATATCGGTGGCTTCGAGTTGCTGTTGCTGGGAGGCATCTTCGCGCTCTCGCGCGGCGTGACGCTGCCGGTCGTGCGCGCCCTCGTGGTGATCGGCTTGCTTCATTTCGCGCTGGCGCAGATCCGTAATGCGGATCTGCTGGCCGTGCTGGCGCCGCTCTATCTGGCGGCTCCCCTGGGCCGCAAGTTCGGCGGTCCAAGCGAAACCGAAACCGACGGCTCCTCGCGCGGCTTGAGCCTTGCCGCGATCGGTGTCTTGGCGGCGATGAGCGGTCTGGCCCTGGCGCGCGACATGCGGCCGGCGCCCAACATTACGCCGGAGGCCGCCATCGCCCAGGCTGACCTTGCCAGGGCAGGGCGCGTGCTCAACGATTATTCGTTCGGCGGCTATTTGATTTATGCCGGCATTCCCACCTTCATCGATGGTCGTGGCGAGCTGTACGGCGGGCCGTTCATCGATCGCTACAATCGTGCGTTGGCGCTGGTTGACCTCGGCGATCTTCTCAAGCTGCTCGATGACTACGACATCGGCGCGACGCTGCTCGCACCGCGCACGCCGGCCGTCGCGATGCTCGACCGGCTGCCCGAATGGCAGCGCGTCTACAGCGACGACGTGGCGGTCGTGCACAAGCGGCGGGCTGCGCCGCAGAAATAGGTCAAGCGGTGCCGAAGGCGGCGTATTGTCCGCCGAGCCACACGCCGCCCAGCGCCCCTTCGAGCCGCCGCGCCGGCTTGCTGTCCCAGGGCAGCAGCAGGAAATGCCGCGCGCCGATCTGGTGAAAGCCGCCTGCAGCCATCAATTTCTGCGTCGTCCCGGCGCCGAGCAGGACGGCATCCCGATCGAACTCACAGCGCGCAACGGCAAGCCGCGTCAGCGGGTTGTACGGATTGTGCTCGATCACGCAGACGAGCCCGCCGGGGCGCGTGACACGGCGCATCTCGCTGATGAACTGCGCCCATTCGGCCGGCACGATATGGTGCATCACGCAGACAGCGGTGACCAGATCGAAGCTGGCGTCGGCAAACGGGAACGTGCGGCCATCGTACTCGCGGTAGTCGACCGCGTGGTTGTGAGCGCGCGCCTGCGCCAGGCTGGCCGAGGAGACATCGATGCCGCTCAGGCGGCCGACCATGCCGTCCAGCAGCGGATGCAGGCTGCCGACGCCGCAGCCGACATCCAGCATGTCGGGCTTTCCTGCGCCGAGCCGCTGCGCAATGAGATCGCGCAGCAGGTCGACCTTTGCGCGCGTGAAGAAGTCGTGCGGCAGGCCTGAGAAGTCGATCGAGGACTGGACCACTTCACGGTAATTGTCGTGATAGCCGTCGAACAGTTCGGTCATGCGCTGATTACTCGTTGACGGCGTGGATTGCGGGCGTCGCCGCCGCCTCGTCCCGACCGAAGCCGACGCGTTCCTGCACGACGTAGAGCGGGCGGCGTTTCACCTCGGCGTGGATGCGACCGACATAGAGCCCCACGATGCCCGTCATCAGCATGTTGATGCCGCACAACAGCGACACGACGACGATGGTCGAGGACCAACCCGTCACGAGATGGCTGTCCTTGCCGAACCACAACAGGACCACCCAGCCGCCGTAGAGCAGCGCGAGGCCCGAGACCGCCAATCCGCACCAGATGGCGAGCCGCAGCGGCAGATCGGAAAAGCCGAGCGCGGCGTTCACCGCCAGGCGGACCATCTTGAACAGCGGGTACTTGGTTTCGCCCGCGGCGCGCTCGAGGCGGTGGAAGGCGACCTCGGCCTGCCGGAAGCCGAGCCAGGCGATCATGCCGCGCACGAAGCGGTCCTGCTCGGGCATCTGGCGAAGCGCGTCGAGCACCTTGCGATCGATCAGGCGGAAGTCGCCGACATCGGCGGGAATGCCGACGGAGGACATCTTGCCGAGCAGCCGGTAGAACAGATGCGCGGTCGCGCGCTTGAAAGGACTTTCGCCCTCGCGCGACAGGCGGCGGGCGTGGACGATGTTGTTGCCCTCCTTCCACTTCGCGATCAATTGCTCGATCACTTCGGGTGGATCCTGCAGATCGGCATCCATGACGATGATCGCGTCGCCTTGCGCGGCGTCCATGCCGGCAGTGATGGCGATCTGATGACCGAAGTTTCGCGACAGGCCGATGTAGCGAAAGCGCGGGTCGCGCGCGGCGAGCGCCCGGAGCACGATCGAGCTGGAATCGCGGCTGCCGTCGTCGACGAAGATCGCTTCCGCCGGTGCATCGAGCCGGGACATGACCTGCTCGAGCCGGCGCAACAGGACCGGCAGCACCGCTTCCTCGTTGAACACGGGAATGACGAGGCTGTAGCGGATCGATCTGGAATGGGCCGCCATGCGAAGGGATTCCGACTGGGTTGCAGGGGCGGAAGTCTAGGAGCCGGTGGTTAAGGTCGCCTTGCCGCAACCATTAAGTGTCTAGGGCCCCGTCATTGCTGGGGCGGGAGAGAGGGCTGGTCGAGGCCGGGATGGTGAAGCGCGGTTAACCACGCTCGAGCAGCCTCCGCTGCGGCCTAGGATCTGCGGCGGATCCTGTAGAGTGAAAATCGCTCCGAGGTCTCCAACACCTCCAGCAGATCCGGCAGCGGATTTGCGGCCGGCGATCCCAGCACATAGAGGTAGTCGAAATCCCGGTACCAAGTGCGGACAAACGGCGGCGCGTCCGCCGGCGGCTGACCCGTCGCGATCGCGGCAAGCAGGCCTGACGGCACCGGACCTCCGTAGGGAATGGAAATATTGCGCACGGCCTGACGCGGCCGTACCGGCTGCTTGCCCGTTTCCGTGAACAGGTTCGGCACGAATGCGTTGGCGTAGTGCACGGCCAACGTCGGCGCATAATACATCGGATATGAAGTGAGATCGGCGAAGGGCGGGTCGCCATTGTCGCCCGCGCTTCCGACCAGGACGCGCGAGCCTCGATCGATCTTCTGGAACGAGGCGATGATCGCCGCATAGTCGGCGCGGTAGGGCAACCAGACCATGAGCACGACGGCGAGATTGAGCAGTATGATGCTGCTGATGCCGGCGAGAGCAGCCATTCTCCACGCACGGCTCGGCAGCGACAGCGAGCAGAACGCCGGCAGGATCAAGGCCGCAGCGGGAATGACGCGAAGATCGACGAAGGAGGTTCCGAACAGCTTGGAGGGTATCACCAGATAGAGCAGCGCAAAGCCGATCGCGAGCCAGATCCCGGCCGGCTCGAGCCTGAGGATGCCGCGTCTTGCGGCGAAGAGCAGCGAGATCATCAGAGTAAGGCCGGTCGCTGCCGCTGTCGTCAGATTGTAGCCGTTCATGATGCGGAGCGGCCAGATCGGCTTGAATCCAAGGAACCAGCTCGTGCCTTCGCTTCCGATTGAGCCCGAGGTGATGTGCATGATCGCAAGCAGTGCCAGCGCCGGAAGGGCCAGCGCGCCAAGCCGCGCGGCGGCAACGGGATACGTCACTTGCCGCTGCTGGATGCGCGACAGCTCGAAAAGGCCAAGCGCCGCGCCGTAAATGCCGAGCGAGAAGAAGTGCGCCACATACAGCGCCGCGACGAAAATCAGATTGGCGACGAAGCGCAGCGGCCACGGGCCTTCCGCCAGCAACAGATAGACGGCGATGCCGGACAGCGCGAGCCCCAGCCCGAACTCGAAATTCACGAAGCCCCAGCTGAACGGCAGACAATAGAGGAACGCGAGCGCGGCGAAGCCGGCAAGCTCAATCCGTCCCTTCCGGACCCATTCGAGCAGCAGCGCACCACCGAGGATCAGCAGCTGGCTGAGCAGCAGAAACAGCCGCGTGGCGGTCTCGACACTGGTCAGCCGCGCCAGCTGCGGCACCAGCAAATCCATTCCGAGGTTGGGATAGAAGGCCCAGGCCACCTCGTAATACGGATTGGCAGCGGGGGGCCGTTCTGGCTCAGAATGTACATGCGGGCGAGGTGATTGGGATAATCGACCATCGCGGGAATGGGGCTCAGCAGCACCGGCAGAAACGAGGCCGCCGCCAGCAGTGCAAGAACGGTGATCGCCACGGACCGGTCCAAGCCGGGACGAGCCGGAATTGTCAGGGGCGGCTTGCTGGAAGGAACCATGTCAGGAAGTCACTGAAGTCTCGGCGCGGTGCGCGAGCTCGCGTCACCTTTGAAAGCATGTTTCGTTATCGAGCCAGCGACGCAGCCCGTCACTTGGAAGGCGCGACCGTTGCGTTGCCCGCGGGGTCTCGCACGTGGATCACGGCGATGTCGTCCGCATAGATCCGTTTCCAGCCCTTGAGCTGGTCGAGGATCTGCGGGCCAGGTGCATCGGCGACCAGGAGCGTCGCGTCGATCTTGTACTCATCCAGCAGGCGCGGCAGCAGCTCGGGCTTCTTGCCTTCCGTCGCCTTGAAGAAGTCCATGACGAATTTCTCGCCATAGAGCTCGGCGCGGCCGTCGACGAACACCGGGATGTCGCGCGAGATCAGATAGCCGCCGAACTGATAGGCGTTGAAGATGCGCTGCGGCTTGAGCTTCTCGAGCAGGTCGACCGCCGCAACCGGCGTCTGGTTCATCGTGAAGGTGAAACGATGATGTCCCATGTAGAGCGACGTCGAGGTCCAGCTTGCCGCCACGATCATCAGTGCGCCGATGGCGGTGACGTAGCGGGCGGGCCAGCGGTCGGCACCTGAGATGTCGGGCGCCGGGCGCGGGAACATCGCGCCGAGCGGCTTGGCCATCACCAGCGGGATCAGGAATGCAAAGGCCTCGATGCTTCTGACATGGGTCAGCGCGCTCCAGGTCAGGAACAGGATCAGGAAGATCCGGGGCGCCGACAGCACGAGACCGCGATAATAGCCGAACGCGATCAGGCCGAGCAGGGCGCCTTCGAACGCGTTGAACGTGGCGAAGTTCGCCGGCATCCATTCGAAGATCAGCGTCAGCAATTCGCCAAGGCCGAGGATGTTGGTCGCGCCCAGCAGCGTCCGCCAGCCATAGGGCGTGCAGCAGCTCGCGACCAGTGCGCCGATGCCGAACAGCACCCAGTGCATGAACAGCTTGAGGCGCCGTCCCTTCTCGGCGTGCTCGACCGCCTCGAGCGAGATCGGGCCGATCAGCGCGAGGCCCAGCACGAAGCCGCCATGCAGATTGGCCCAGAGCGCCATCAGCGGCAGCCAATACCAGGACGGCGCGCTCCTGCGGTCGGCGGCGGCCATCAACAGGCCGACCCAGGCCACCATGAGGGGCAGCGCCAGGATATGCGGACGCGCCAGCACGTGGTGGATCGACAGCAGCAGCGCCAGCATCGCGAACAGCACGGCGCGCGGAGCCTCGATCTGCGCGTCGAGCAGATAGACGAAGATGGCGACCGTGAGCGCGACCCCGATCGCGGTGACGATGACGGGGCCCGCCCAGCCCCATTGCGCATAGGAGAAGGCGAACAGCACCTGCGACAGCCAAGACGTCGAGATCCAAGGCGCGCCCGTTCGCGTGAAAGAATAGAGGTCGGTGGTGGGCATGGCGCCGTGATCGAGGATCCATTGCCCGATCTTGATCTGCCAGAACGAGTCGGAATCCTGGAGCAGCGTGTCGCCGACAAAGAGGTAGAACAGATAGGCGCCGGCGCCGACGCACAGCGGCACGAGGGCCCTCGCGCGGCTCTGCACCGCGATGCTGTTGGCAAAGGAAAGGGACATGCCGCCTCGTTGTCCTGTTGGTCTCGAACAATCACCTCGAGCGCGACGAACGTTTGATCTCGTCGCGCCTCGGTTCGAGCGGGCGGCATTGGACCATGGCGGTCATAACTTCGGGTAAATCGGCAGCGTCACGCGGCTTTCATGTTCCGACAATTTAACGGATCGTTTTAGATTTCAGTTTACCATCGCCGAATACACGCAAACCGCTCGGTGTTTACGCAGTCGAATTAACTGCGGCGCAATTCTTTGCCTCTACGTTCGGTTCCATGGTCGGGCGGCGCTGGGAAGCCGAAAAGACCAGATCAGTTGTAGCCTCGTGTACTCATTTGGAGCACTCTATGAAGAACCTCGTTGCGCGTTTCGTGAAGGATGAATCCGGCGCCACCGCCATTGAATACGGCCTGATCGCTGCCGGCATCGCGCTGGCGATCATCACCGTCGTCAACAACCTCGGCACCACGCTGAACACCAAGTTCACCTCGATCTCGAGCAGCCTCAAGTAAGGCTGGACGATCCAGAGAGTTTCGAGAGCCCCGTCTTTGACGGGGCTCTTTTGTTTTGGGGCGACCTCGCGTCTCCAAAGGTCGAACGCGCGGCGTTGCTGATGCGAATGTCGAATCACTGACGTTGTCGCAAACTCGGTGCAACCTCTCCCGCTTGCGGGGAGGTCGGCGCGAAGCGCCGGGTGGGGGCTCCTTCCGCATCGGGAGTGTCCCGTTGCGGAGACACCCCCACCCCGGCCCTCCCCCGCAAGCGGGAGAGGGAGCACACCCCTCGCGCGATTCATCGCCAAGGGCGGTGTCACGGTCCACGCATTTGCTTCTTGTCATCTCTCCTGAATAGTTGTTCAGTCCTTGCGGGGCGATTTGCATCTTTGACGTGACGAAGCGTTCGGCCGCAGGGCGTGTGGCAGGCGTGTGGGGACAGGAAGCGCGCCATGGTTTACCGGCGGACGCATCAAGTGGTTAAGCGCCTTGCGGCGCGGCGCAGCGCGATTCTCGCCGCTGCGCGGGAGACGGCAGCGGAAGGCGGAATGGCGGCGGTGCAGATCGCGCCGGTCGCGGTCCGGGCCAATGTCGCGGCCGGCACGGTCTACCGGTACTTCCCCTCCAAGGCTGAACTGATCTCAGAACTCATCGCCGAGGTCTCACGCGACGAGCTGGCGGCGATCCGCCGGGCGGCCGATGCCGCGCCGGGGCCGTCCTCGGCATTGGCCGCGGCCGTGACAACGGTGGCGGTCCACACGTTGTCGCAGCGCCGGTTGGCCTGGGGCATCCTGGCCGAGCCGGTCGATGTCGATGTCAGCGCCTCCAGGCTTGCCAGCCGGCGCGAGATCGCGGGCGAGATGGCCGGCCGGATCGATGCTGCGGTGCGGGCCGGTCACCTGCCGGCGCAGGACACCGCGCTCGCCGCCACCGCGCTGCTCGGTGCACTGCATGAGGCTCTGGTCGGACCGCTCGCCCCTGACAATCTCGACGATCCCGTCAAGATGCGAGATGCGGTGCAGACCGTGACCCTGCTGGCGCTGCGCGCGGTCGGTGTCATGGACGCCCGCGCCCGTGGTCTGGTGGTGCAGCAGACGCTGCTGCCGACGACCAAGGCGCTGGTTGGGGCGTAAAATCGCCAGGCGAACGAGGGGGCGACTTGACCACGCTCAGGTCATTGCCTGAGCACGCCTTTCCGCCGAACCCGAGCACGTTCGCCGAACCCGCCGGCTACTGTGCATGGGGTTGTTTTTCACATTTCAGTATTGGCCGCGCCCGCGGCTCCTACATGTTCGCGTCGCCTTCGGGGCCGACCGAGGCGATGCGCACCATGTTGGTGGTGCCGGGAATGCCGAGCGGCACGCCGGCGACGATGAGCACACGCTGGCCGGCGCGGACGAAGCCGTCGCGGAAGGCGATCTGGCCGGCACGGCTGACCATGTCGTCCTGGTCGCGCGCGTCCTCCGCCACCACGCAATGCACGCCCCAGGTGACGGCGAGCCGGCGACCTGCGGTGATGTTCGGCGTGATCGCCACGATCGGCGGCTTCGGCCGCTCGCGTGCCACCCGCACGGCGGTGGAGCCGGAACTGGTCCAGCAGATCAAAGCGGGCAGGTCCAAGGTCTCGGCGATCTGCCGCGCGGCGTCGGCGATGGCATCGCCGGCGGTGGCTTCCGGTGCCGGGCGCTGCGCCGTGATCACCGAGCGGTAGGTCGGGTCGCGCTCGACCTCCTCGCCGATCCTATTCATGGTCGAGACCGCCTCGACCGGGAATTTGCCGGCGGCCGATTCCGCCGACAGCATGATGGCGTCGGCGCCTTCATAGACGGCGGTCGCGACGTCGGAGACTTCGGCGCGGGTCGGCACCGGCGACTGGATCATCGATTCCAGCATCTGGGTCGCGATCACCACCGGCTTGCCGGCGCGGCGCGCCATCCGCGTCATCTGCTTCTGCAGGCTGGGCACGCGCTCCAGCGGCAATTCGACGCCGAGGTCGCCGCGCGCCACCATCAGCGCGTCGGAGGCTTCGATGATGTCGGCGAGGCGGTCGATCGCCTGCGGCTTCTCGATCTTGGCCATGACGGCGGCGCGGCCGCGGATCATCTTCTTGGCTTCGAGCACGTCGTCGGCGCGCTGCACGAAGGACAGCGCGATCCAGTCGACGCCGGTGACGAGCGCCGCCTCGAGGTCGGCGCGATCCTTCGGCGTCATGGCGGAGACCGGCAAATCGGTGTCGGGCAGGCTGACGCCCTTGCGGTCGCTCATCTTGCCGCCGACCACGACACGCGTCACCGCGTGCTCCTTCGAGGTCTCCTCCGCGATCAGCCGCACCTTGCCGTCGTCGAGCAGCAGCGCGTGGCCTGGCCGGAGCGCGGCCAGGATCTCGGGATGCGGCAGGTGGACGCGCGTGGCATCGCCCGGCGTCTTGTTGGAATCGAGCGTGAAGGTCTGGCCGTTCTGGAGCTGCACCGAGCCTTCGGCGAAGGCACCTAACCTGAGCTTCGGCCCCTGCAGGTCGACCAGGATGCCGATCGGCCGGCCGTAGCTCGACTCGACATTGCGGATCGTCGCCACCAGCTCCCGCATCTTGTCATGCGGGGTGTGGCTCATGTTGATGCGAAACAGATCGGCGCCGGCCTCGAACAGGCGACGGATCATCGCGAGGTCCGAAGAGGCGGGTCCCAGGGTCGCGAGAATCTTGATACGGCGAAGACGCCTCATGGCTTATTTCCAGACGGGGGCGGGGCGGCGGCTGGCGGGAGGCCAGGCGCGGCGGGGGGCGTACCACCGGGCGGGCTATTGGGCAAACCCGGAACCCCGCCCGGACCAACCGGACCGGGCAGGCCGGGCACGCGCTGCTGCGCCGGCTGTTCATTGGCGTCGGTCAGCTGCACCGTCCACGCCCGCTGCTCGCCGGTGTCGACCTCGAAATAGCCGGTCCGGTCGTAGCCGCGTGCGAGGCAATCCTCGGTGCCGCGGATGGTGAACTCCTTGTCGCGCGAGCACATGAAGGCCTGCCCCGACCATTCGCCTCCACGATCATAGTCGATCGCGTAGATGTAATAGTATCGGGCGACCAGCGTTCCCCGCAGCAGGGTTTCGCAGGAGCGAGACGAGATGTTCCACCAGCCTTCGGTGGTCCAGCCTTCTGCATCCTTGTAGCCGAGCGCAATGCCGACCCGGCTCGACGTGTTGTTGCAGAGCCGGAAATCGGCGGCGGCCGGGGAGGACCACAGGCACAGCATGGCGACCGCCAGCACCGGGACGAACCGGGCGAGCAGGCGAAACGGGGAGCGGGGAGATTCGGCAATCATTGTCGCGGTAGCTATACCAGATCATTGACGATTTGGCGTAGGGCCGGGGAAACTGCCCCAAAAGTGGCTGTCCGCCCGTTTGCGCCGCGATATGGCAAAATCTGTGACAGAACCCCACCTGATCCCGTAAGGGTGACCGCCATCGGGATCAAAGCTAGGGATTCAATCATGGCAATCGACGACAAAACCAGAACAGAGCTCGAGGCGGCCGCTTTCCGCCGCCTGGTCGATCATTTGAAGACGCGGACGGACGTCCAGAACATCGACCTGATGAATCTCGCCGGCTTTTGCCGCAACTGCCTGTCGAACTGGCTCAAGGACGCCGCGGACGCGAAAGGCGTCGCCCTGAGCAAGGACGAGAGCCGGGAGGCGGTCTACGGCATGCCCTATGAGACCTGGAAGGCGAAGCACCAGGGCACGGCCACGCCCGAGCAGCTCGAGACCATGAAGAAGGTCCATCCCCACGGCCAAGGGCACTAAGCGGCCGCGCGCCATACCCTTGAGTCGCATCACACAACAGCTTTCTTCGCCCTATCGCAGGAAGGTGTGGGCGCGCTGTGGACGAGCGCGATGCTTGCTTGAACGCGATCGGCCTCAACCCTAAGGGTCTACCCAGCACGCGCGGTGAGGGATGCCGGCGTCACCTCGTTTTGCCAGTTCCATTTGGAGTACCAAGATGGCCACCACCGCCGCCGTCCGCGACGACGAGCCCGCGACGAAATTTGCCAAGGACCAGCTCAAATCCATCATCGAGCGCATCGAGCGGCTGGAGGAAGAGAAGAAGGCGATCTCCGACGACATCCGCGACGTCTACGCCGAGAGCAAGGGCAACGGCTACGACGTCAAGGCGCTGCGTACCATCGTGCGGATGCGCAAGCAGGATCCCAACGAGCGCGCCGAGGCCGAGACGATTCTCGAGACCTACATGCAGGCGCTGGGGATGCTCTGAGGCGCTTTCGCCTCGAGCACCGATGCGTAGCCCGGATGGAGCGAAGCGAAATCCGGGTCTTTCAGTTTGCCTCGATTCCCGGATTACGCTTGCGCTCCATCCGGGCTACAAAATGCGCGTGTTCGTTTGGGGACGGGGACGCGAATGACGGCGCCGCCGCTGCCGCGGGAAGTCAGCCGTGCCTTCGGCGCTATTCCGGCGCCGATCGGCAAGCGGCTGCTTCAGGTGCGCGATCTGATCTTCGCGACCGCTGCTGCGCATGACGACGTCGGCAAGCTCACCGAAACGCTGAAATGGGGCGAGCCGGCCTATCTGACCGACGAGACCGGCAGCGGCTCGACGATCCGGCTCGGACGTCTGAAGGATTCCGACCACGCCGCGGTCCTGTTCAATTGCAAGACGACCCTGGTCGACGATTTTCGCGAGCGCTTTCCCGATCAGTTCGAATACCGGCAGACGCGGGCATTGCTGGTGCCGGTGACGGGCAGGCTGCCGAAGCAGGAGCTATCGATCTGCCTGTCGCTGGCGCTGACCTATCATCTGGATCGGCGGGGCAGGCGGGCGCGGTAGGTCACGTGTCGCCCGGATGAGCGAAGCGATATCCGGGGTGCCTCAACACGCGCGAGCTTTCCCGGATGTCGCTTCGCTCATCCCGGCCACGAGACTGAGTTTGTGGAAGCTATCAGCGCAGCGCGGCGGTGCGGACCACGAACGACGTCGTCGGGAGCTTTGCGGTCGCGCTGCCCGAGAAACTGTCGCAAGACAGGCCCTGCATCGGATCGTCGGCAAAACCCATCGCGACCACGGCGTGCGGCTTGACGAAATAGCCGCGCAGCGCCGCCGTATCGAGCTCGCCCATCAGCGTCACCGACATCGCGCGGCTGGCGCTCGGCGACAGCATCACGATCTTGAGCCAGATGCTCTCGCCCTTGGCGGCGGAGATGCGGGTCGCGGTTGCCACCATGCCGTCGATTCTCTTGCCAACCACCGTGTTGATCTCGGTCGCCTGGGCAAGGTTGCGCGAGGCCGGGCGGGCGGAACGCGGGATCGGCGCCGAGGCCGCGACGACGTTGGCGCGGTCGACCGGGGAGGCGGCCGGCGCGAAAGCCAGCGCCTGGAGGGCCGAATTGGAGACGCTCGCGGTGGGCTGCGGATCGGTGGCGGCGGCAAGGGCCTGGCGGGCCTTCAGCGCGGCGATCTGCGCCGGCGTCGCCTGCTGCGGCGCAGTCGGGGCATCATCCCAGAAGCCGCGGGCATTGATGATGTCGGCCGGGGTCTCCGGCTTGGCGGACGCGGCCTTGTCGGCGACCGGCGCGGGCTTCGGCCTGGGCGGCGCAACGAGCTGCGCATCGGCCGAGGCGAGCTGGATCGCATTGGCGATTTGCGGTTTCGCGCGCGGCGTCGGCACGGGTTCGGCGGGCTTGGCTGCGGCTGCGACGACGGTCGGTGCCGCCGGCTTCGCGGCCGGGGCGGGCGCGCTCTCGTCATCCTCGTCGCTGCTGGCGGCCGGAGCTGCCGACTTACCCTTGAACAAGGTGGCGAAGAAATTCGGCTTGCTGCTGGAATCGTCGCCACTGCCGCGCCGCTCGATCTCGGCCTTGGCGAGCTCGTAGTTCCTCAGCGGCACGCCATCGGTCGGCACATGCACCGTCTTTCCATCGGGGAAGACGCGGGCGAGCTGGTCATGCGTCATGCGCGGCCAGTGCCGCACGCTGCCGGTGTCCAGATGCACGAAGGGCGAGCCGGAGGTCGGGTAGAAGCCGACGCCGCCGCGCTGAAGGCGCAGGCCGGCGAAGCGGATCTGCTCCAGCGGCACGCCGGGAATGTAGAAGTCCATCGCATGGCCCAGCATGTGCTGGCTGGCGCGCGCCACACCGGAGGAGCGGCGGCGGAGCATCGCGTTGGTGGCGGGGGAGCGGTAGGAGGAGATGATCTGGATCGGCTGCTTGGCGTCGACGTCGCGGTAGACGTCCCAGAGGATGTCGAACAAGTGACGGTCCATGACCGTCTCGTCCTGGGTGCGCCAGTCGCGCAGGAAATGATTGAGCTGTTTCAGCGCCGCTTCGTCGTAGCGCCCCTCGCGCTTGAAGGTGACGGTGAGGTCTTCGCCGGAATGGGTGTGGTGGAAGGAGAGCGTCTTGGTTTCGCTCAACGCGGCGGCGTTATGAACCGAACCTGCGCCCGCAAGCAGCAACGCGGCAGCGAGGCCGATTCGCGAACCGGCCTTCACTCCCGCATGGGACAACGACAGCACAACGAATTGGCGTGCGAGACCAGTCAGCACGTATGAGCCCACCCAGTCGACGAGCGTTCAAAATGGACTCTCCCGCCAACCCCGTTAGCGCGCGAAAGAGGATGAACGCTTTGTTAAAGCGAGAAGGTTAATTCGAGGTTGACCTTCCCGCCCCCAAACCAAGTCAGAATACAATCCTAACCGGGTGAGTGTGGCAAAAAAACGCCCGCTGCCAGGGACCAGGTGGACAATGGTTAACGTTAAACGGCCCCATCCAAAGGACGGGGCCGTTGATATCGTTGTGGAATTCGGAAGACGGCGGTCGAACAGGCTTACCGGGTGAACACCCGCTGCTGCTGGGGCCGGCGGCCAACCGGGGCCGGCGGCGGGGTCGGGGCTCCGCCCCCGAACAGACGCTCGAAGAAGTTCGGGCCGGACGAGCCGAAGCCGCCGCCATTGTTGGCCACCGCCACGCCCGAGGGCAGGGTCGTCGCCGGGCGCGAGTAGCTCGGCTGCGAGTGCGCAACGACAGCCTCGAGATCCTTGCCGCGGTTGTTCTTCAGGATGTTGATCATGGTCGCGTCGCGGCCATAGACGTCCTTGCGGAACTGCAGCTTGCCGCCGTCGTCCACGAAGGCGGTCTGGTAGGTGATGTTGACCGGGACCGGAATCGGGAATTTCAGGTCGATCTCGCTCTTACCGTACATGCTGCGCACGCGCTCGGGCGTGTACTTCTCGTTCGGCATGGTGATGTTGAGCAGTACCGAGGCATACTGATCCGGATTTTGCACGCGCATGCAGCCATGGCTGAAGGCGCGGTCTTCCCTGGCGAACAGGTTCTTGTCCGGCGTGTCGTGCTGATAGACCAGGAACTTGTTCGGGAAGTTGAAGCGGATGCGGCCGAGCGCGTTGGCTTCACCGGGCGGCTGCGAGATGTGCACCGAGCCGTCGCGGTTCTGCTCGAGCTTGAGGCCCATGCGCTGGAGCACGGTCGGGTCCTGCTGAAGCGCCGGCAGGTACTCGTTGTAGACGATCGACGGCGGCACGTTCCAGGTCGGATTGACCGTGATGTACTTCATCGTCTCGGTCAGCAGCGGCGTTGCGTGCGTGCCCGGCTTGCCGGTGACGACGCGGGTGGTCCAGACCTGCTGGCCGCGCTGCATCACCTTCAGCGTGTAGTCGGGAATGTTGAGGATCACATAGGCATCGCCCAGCGCGGGCGCGCCGAGGTCGCGCGGCAGCCAGCGCCAGCGCTCCATGTTGACCAGCACCACGTCGATCTGCTTGTCGCGCTTGGGCGTGTTGATCGCCTTGACGGTCTTGTCGTCGAGAACGCCGGTCGCCTTCATCTCGGCGCCGTTCTGGAATTTGCGCACGGCTTCGGCGACGGCCGCGTCGTAGCGGGTGTCGTTCGCGTTCTCGGCGAGGCCGAGCTTGGCGCGCAGCTGCGGCACGCGCGGATCTTCCACGACCACTTCAGCCCGCTTCTTGGTGGCCGGGGTGTATTTCAGCGCCGGACCGTCGGCGATCTCGATCACCGGGCCGCTGCCCTGGCCGCGCAGCTCCGCAAGCTTCGCCTTCAGCTCCTTGTAGAGCTTGTGCGGCGGGTTGTAGCTGTCGAGCGCGGCGGACGCGTCCGTTGCGGTGGTGACCTTCGTCAGCACTTCGCTCGGGTCGACCGGGTGCTCGGGATAAAGGATGTCGCCGGAGACCTGCGACCAATGCATGCGGCCGCTCTGGGCCTGGCGCGCATAGTCGAACATGCTGGCGGTGAGCTTGAGCTCGGCATCGGCCAGCGCATCGGGCGTGGTGGCGCTGGCGAAATCCGGCACCGGATAGTCGGCGGCATTGAGGCCGTCGGAGGCTGCGTCCTTCAGCCGTGCGATGACGCCCTTGGCGGCGGCGGTCAGGCTGCCGGCTTGGGTCCAGACCGGCGCGAAGTCGCGTGCGCCATAGAATTTCTCGATCGCCGCGCGCTCGTTCTTGCGGTCGAAATGGCGCGAAGCCTTCGCACCGATGATGTCCTTGAGCCTGTCGGCGACCGGCTGGTCGGCGGCGGGAACGTTGCTCGCGGCCTTGACCGGCTCGGCAGCCGGAGCCGCAGCCGTGGCGGGCGCCGCAGGCGCAGCCGGTGTCGCCGTCGCGGTGTCGGCCTTGGCAGGCTCGCTCTTCGCAGGTTCGGTCTTTGACGGCTCTGTCTTTGACGGCTCTGTCTTGGCGGTCTCGCTCTTCGGCGCCTCGGTGGCAGGCGTCGTGGCGACGTCGGAAGGCTTGCTCTCGACCTTGTCCGGGGCCGGTGCGACGTCAGCCTTCATGGGCTCCTTCGCCGGCTCCTTGGCGGAGTCCTGAACGGTGGCGGTGGTGTCGAGCTTGATGTCTGACGCGGTCGGAGGCGGGACGTTGGCCGGTTCGGGGCGCGGGATCGCGGCTTCGATCGCGAGCTCGGCAGCGCTGCTGCGCGCCTGATCCTGCGCCAGGGCCGAGCTGGCCGACACCGTGAGGAAGGTTGCCGCGACCGTCATCAAGACACGGTCGAAGCCCGCACGGTGGTTCAAACAGTCACGCATTGTGTCGCACCCCTTGGGTGAACTGTCCCTCATGGAACAGCTTTCGTTATCGCCTATGAGCTTCGGCTAAACCGCGCCGGCCTCTCGAAAGTTGCACGCCTGCACGCAACGATTCTGACGCAGACGATATACAGGCCCCGGATTTGCAGCCAGCGCTAACCGGGACAACTCACGCCAAACTGACTTCAAGGGAGCCGCTTGGCAACGGATTGTGCGCTTGCCCCACGCGCTTTTCCCTGTGTCTGTCACTTCCAAGTCACGGTTCAAGACGCAGTCGAATTCTGTCGTCATGCGAACGGCTTACGGCCGGTCCCGCGTCGCCCCGCGAACCTCCGTTCGCATGAGGCTCAGTGCGTCTCCTCGCCGCTTTTCCCGCCATGTCCGGGAACCCCGGCTTCGTCGAGTTTTCGGTAGAGGGTGGACCGGCCGATTTTGAGGCGGCGGGCCACCTCGGACATCTGGCCGCGATAATGCGAGATCGCGAAACGGATGATCTCGTTCTCCATGTCCTCAAGGGCGCGGACATCCCCGGTCGGGGTGAGCATGGCCAGGGTTCCCACGGCCGGCAGAGGGGCGATTGGTATGTCGTTACCCGACACGACCGACGGGCTCGCCGCCGGCTCGAGCATCAGCGGCGCGGTCGGAATCTCGGTGGCGTGATGCGGCTGCGACGCGAGCAGCGGGAAATCACTGAGGCCGAGCTGGTCGCCCTCGCTCATCACCACCGCACGGTAGACCGCGTTCTCGAGCTGACGGATGTTGCCGGGCCAGTCGAGCTGGGCGAGATGCGCCATGGCCTCGCCACTGATGCCGGTGATCTGGCGGTTCTCCTCGGCGGCAAAGCGCGCCAGGAAATGCCGCAGCAGATGCGGGATGTCCTCGCGCCGCGCCCGCAGCGAGGGGATCGTCAGCGGCAGCACGTGCAGGCGATAGAACAGATCCTCCCGGAAGTGTCCCTGCTTCACCCGCTCCAGCAGCTTGCGATTGGTCGCCGAGACGATGCGGACGTCGACCTTGACGGGCTTGCGGCCGCCGACCGCCTCGACGGCGCCTTCCTGGAGCGCGCGCAGCAGCTTGACCTGCGCGGTCAGCGGCAGTTCGCTGACCTCGTCCAGAAACAGCGTGCCGCCATGGGCCTCGACGAATTTGCCCATGTGCCGCTCGGTAGCGCCGGTGAAAGCACCCTTCTCGTGACCGAACAGAATGGACTCGACGAGATTGTCGGGGATCGCGCCGCAATTGACCGCGACGAAGGGCTTCGCCTTGCGCTCGCCGCTGCCATGGATGGCGCGCGCGAACATCTCCTTGCCGACGCCGGAATCGCCCTCGATCAGAACGGGGATCGCGGAGTTCGCGGCCTTCTGCGCGGCGCGCATCACGCCGGACATGGCCTCGGCCCGGGTGATGATATCCGAGAAGGTCAGCCGGCCCTCGCGGCTGTGGCGGATACGCTGCAACTCGCCCTTGAGCGCGGAGGCGTTGAGAGCATTGCGAAGCGAGACCTGAAGCCGCTCCACTCCGACGGGCTTGACCACGAAATCGGCCGCGCCTGCGCGCATCGCGGAGATCACATTATCGATGCCGCCATGGGCGGTCTGCACGATGACGGGGACGTTGAGGCCCGCTTCGCGGATCTTCGCCAGCACACCCATACCGTCGAGGCCGGGCATCACGAGATCGAGGATGACGGCGTCGATGGGCGGAGCGTCGGGGGCGGTGAGGGCGGCGATCGCCGCGTCGCCGGAATCCACGACGACCGTGTCATAGCCGCATTTCTGCACCATGTTCTCGACCAGCCGGCGGGCCACGGCATCGTCGTCGGCGATCAAAATACTGGCAGCCATGGTGCTCCCCGCACGCTACTACTATCTGTCTCGAATCGGGTCACTCTGGCCGAAGCCGATTAACGCACTCTTAAACCTTGATGCCCCCGCCCGCCGCCGCGCTTGTTGAACACAGGTTTCCCACACAATGAATTCGCGCTCCAAGAACGCTCTTGAAAAGCACGCTCTCCGCAAGCCTGCCGCCAAAACGTCCGCCGTCAAGAAATCCGCCGCCAGGAAATCGGTCGTCAAGAAACTCGTGGCCAAGGCAAAGCCCTCCAAGACGTCGCTCGCAAAGCCTGCGAGCAAGACAGGCAAGCTTCCCGAGTGGAACCTCGCCGATCTCTATTCCGGGATCGACGCGCCGGAAGTGGCGCGCGATCTCGACAAGATGAATGCCGACTGCGTCGCGTTCGAGACCGACTACAAGGGCAAGCTCGCGACAGGAACAGCAAACGAAGATGGCGGAAAATGGCTCGCGGGAGCCGTGCGACGCTATGAGGCGATCGACGATCTCGCCGGACGTCTCGGCTCCTATGCCGGCCTCGTCCATGCCGGCGACAGCGTGGACCCTGCGATTTCAAAGTTTTACGGCGATGTGTCGGAGCGGCTGACGGCGGCTTCGACGCATCTTCTGTTCTTCGCGCTCGAGCCTCAATCGCGTCGATGACGATATTTTGAACCGCGCGATGCAGGCGAGCGAGCTTGCGTACTATCGTCCGTGGATCGAGGATCTGCGCAAGGAGAAGCCGTATCAGCTCGACGACAAGCTCGAGCAGCTTTTCCTGGAGAAGGCGCAGACCGGCTATTCCGCCTTCAACCGGCTGTTCGACCAGACCATCTCCGGCTTGCGCTTCAAGGTCGGGTCCAAGGAGCTGGCGATCGAACCGACGCTCAACTTCCTGCAGGACCGTGACGGCGCCAAGCGCAAGGCGGCGGCGGAAGCACTGGCAAAGACGTTCAAGGCCAATGAACGTACGTTCGCACTGATCACCAATACGCTCGCCAAGGACAAGGACATTTCCGACCGCTGGCGCGGCTTTCAGGACGTCGCGGATTCCCGGCACCTCAACAACCGCGTCGAGCGCGAGGTGGTGGATGCGCTGGTCGCCTCGGTGCGCGCGGCCTATCCAAAACTGTCGCATCGCTATTACGCGCTGAAAGCGAAGTGGTTCGGCAAGAAGCGCCTGGCCTATTGGGACCGCAACGCGCCGCTGCCGTTTGCCGCCACCGACGTCATCGGCTGGCCCGATGCGCGCAACATGGTGCTGACGGCCTATCGCGGCTTCTCGCCCAGAATGGCCGACATCGCCGAGCGCTTCTTCACCGATCGCTGGATCGATGCGCCGGTGCGGCCGGGCAAGGCGCCGGGTGCGTTCTCGCATCCGACGACGCCGTCGGCGCACCCTTACGTGCTGATGAACTACCAGGGCAAGCCGCGCGACGTGATGACGCTCGCCCACGAGTCTCGGCCACGGCGTGCATCAGGTGCTGGCGGCGAAGAACGGCGCGCTGATGGCGCCGACGCCGTTGACGCTCGCCGAGACCGCGAGCGTCTTCGGCGAGATGCTCACGTTCAGGCGGCTCCTTGCCCAGACCAAGAATGCAAAACAGCGCCAGGCGCTGCTCGCCGGCAAGGTCGAGGACATGATCAACACCGTGGTGCGGCAGATCGCGTTCTACTCCTTCGAGCGCGCGGTTCACACCGAGCGCAAGAATGGCGAGCCTCACCGCGACGCGGCTCGGCGAGATCTGGCTGTCGGTGCAGGGCGAAAGCCTCGGGCCGGCGATCGAGATCAAGGCAGGCTACGAGAACTACTGGATGTACATTCCGCACTTCATCCACTCGCCTTTCTACGTCTACGCTTATGCCTTCGGCGATTGTCTCGTGAACTCGCTCTATGCCGTTTACGAGAACGCGGCCGAGGGCTTTGCCGAACGCTATCTCGACATGCTCGCCGCCGGCGGCACCAAGCATTATTCCGAGCTGCTGCGCCCGTTCGGGCTCGATGCGAAGGATCCCAAATTCTGGGACGGCGGACTCTCGGTCATCGCCGGCATGATCGACGAGCTGGAGGCCATGGGCTGAGGTAGAAGGCCGCGCATCAGCCGCCGGCGTCGCCTATATCGACGGCATCATCGGCATCCTGCGCGAGGCCGGCTTTTCCGATCGCGAGGCGGCAATCTATTTCCGGGGCTCGGCTATTACCTCACGGGTGCCGCGCTGGATGAGACGGCAGGATACGCCCGCGGTCCGTCATCGGCGGAACCGGTCTCGAACGCAACGATCGCCGCGAGCTTCAAACATCTTGCGGCGGCCGCGCCGTTCTTTCAGCCGGCGCATTTCGACGCGACCTTCGAGACCGGCCTCGAGATCCTGCTCGCCGGAATTGAACGTTCGGGCCCGCGGCGAGACTAACCCTGTAGATACTTGATCCATTTCTTCAACTCTCGATTGCTGATCGCCCATTGCCGTCCGGGAGGTCATGATGCCCGATCAGGGACAAGTCCCGGAACCCGGCGCACGAAACGCTGCAGCCTTCGACGAGGAAACGCCCTGGTGCGAGAAGCACCAGCAGATCGTTCGCGACGAGATCGAGGCGATCAACACCCGCCGCGAGCCGGCACGACGGATCGATCCCGACGGCGTGGACGCCTGCCAGCTGCTCGACGTCGTCGGGCTCGCTTTGTCCGGCGGCGGCATCCGTTCCTCGGCCATGTGCCTCGGCGTGCTCCAGGCCTTGAACCACCACGATCTGATCGGCCGGATCGACTATCTCTCCACCGTGTCGGGCGGCGGCTACATCGGCACCTCGCTCAGCTCGACCATGACGGTGACGGGACGTTTCGTGTTCGGCCAGCGGCCGGCCGGTGAAACCGTGACCGCAAGCGAGATCAGCGATACGCCGTCGGTCGGCCACATCAGGAATTACTCCAACTACCTGATCCCGGCCGGCTTCCGCGACCTCCTGACGGGAATCGCGATCGTGGCGCGCGGCCTGATCGCCAATATCGGGCTGACGCTGCCGGTCGTGCTGCTGGTCGCTGCCGTCACGATCTGGTCGACCCCGCTGCGGAGCTGCCTGACGGTCGCAAACTTCTTCGGCGTCGATCTCGCCGACGGCGCGCTGCCGCAATGTGAGCTGCATCATTTCGGTTGGATCGCAGACCGCTTCGGCTTCGCGGCGATCGGCACCATCTTTTCGCTGGTGCTGCTCGCTTGCGCCGGAACTGCCTATCTGTTCGCGCGCGCCGAGCGCGGCATCGGCCTGACGATCTTCTTCACTTATGCCGCGGCCATCGCGTTCCTGCTCGGCATCGCCTGCGACTTCGCCCGCATCCTGCAGATCAAGCATTTCGCGCTGACGCTTGCGACCGGGATCATCGGCGTCGCCCTGTTCTTCGTCTGGGCGCTCAAGCAATCATTGGCGAGCCCCGAAAAGCGCCAGGAGTTTCGTTCGCATTGGCCGACCGCGGGCGCGACCTTCCTGGTGCTGCTCGCGGTGATCGCCTTCTTCGAATTCCAGCCCTTCATGCTGTCGCAGATGTTCGATGTCGTCGACAGCAACGCGATCGGCGGGCCGGTCGGCGGTGTCGCCGTCACCTGGATCAAGACGCTCGCCGCGATTGCCGCGCCGGTCGGCGTGTTCGTCACGGCCTTCAGGCAGCAATTCGCCGAGTTCCTCAAGGGCAACAGCGTCTCCTCGCAATGGGGCTCGCTGGTGCTCGCGATTGCGGCCAAGGTCGCGCTGTGGATCGCGGGCCTGGCGTTGCCGCTGATCATCTGGGTCGCCTATCTCTATCTGTCCTATTGGGGCATCGCCAACGACCCGCTCGAGAAATGCCAGGCGCCTTTGGCCGCCGTCGGGCAGAGAAGTTGTCTTGCCGCCAACAAGTCGACCGTGGCGGCATCAGGCAATCTGGCAGGCAGAATCGCGTTCGACGCGGGCGCGGGCACCTTCTCGGCCGAGATCACGCCACAGCCTGCGGCGCCGGCGGCGACGATGGAGTGGCTGACGCCGGTATCTCACGTGCCGGCGTGGCTCAGATTTGCCGCGAGCAACGTCGCACGGCAATTCCACTGGATGGATGCGGGCTCCGGCTATTCGCACAGCCTTCCCCTGGTCATTCTGTATTTCCTCGTCGGCGCGGTGCTGTTTGCGATGTCCTGGTCGTTGACGCCCAACGCGAATTCGCTGCACCGGCTGTATCGCGACCGGCTGAGCAAGGCGTTCCTGTTCGACCCCGGCCGCTCGGCCGACGGCAACATCGCGCGCGCCGAGGCGAGCCTCGACCAGGGCCGCGATTTCAAACCGCTCGACCGGATGAAGCTGAGCGAGCTCTATGCGGCGGCCGGTGACGGCGCCGCGACGGATGGTCAGCCTGCCGCGCCGAAGCTCGGCGCGCCCTATCATCTCATCAACACCGCGCTGAACATCCAGGGCTCCGACTTCGCCAACCGGCGCGGTCGCAATGCCGATTTCTTCGTCTTCTCGCCGCTCTATGTCGGCAGCGAGGCGACGCGCTACGCCAGGACTCCGGCGCTCGAGCGTCTGGAGCAGAGCCTCGACCTCGCCACCGCCATGGCGATCTCGGGGGCAGCGGCATCGTCGAACATGGGCTCGAACTCGATCAAGGCGCTGACGCCGACGCTCGCGTTGCTCAACGTGCGCCTGGGTTATTGGCTGAACAATCCGCGCTATGTCGAGGCCACGGCGCGGCCGCAGCGCCGCTCCACGCCGCTGTTCCTGTGGTCGGAAATCTCCGGTCGTCTCTATGAGAACAGCGACGGCGTCTATCTCACCGACGGCGGCCACATCGAGAATCTCGGCGTCTACGAACTGCTGCGCCGGCGCTGCAAGGTGATCATCGCGGTCGACGCCGAAGCCGACGCGCCGATGAACTTCGCCTCGCTGATGAAGCTGCAGCGCTACGCCCGCATCGATCTCGGCGCTCGCATCGATCTGCCCTGGACGCCGATCCGGGACCGCACGCGTGCCATCATGGCGGAGAACGCCGACAGCAAGTCCGTGCCGGCCGCCGCAGTCCCGGACGAGGCGGCGAGGGACCACGTCCACGTCGCGATCGGCGTCATCGACTATGGTGGCGATGACAGGGGGTACCTCGTCTACATCAAGTCGTCGCTCTCCAGCGACGAGAACGATTACATCCGCGACTATGCGCGCCGGAACGACACCTTCCCCCACGAGACCACCGGCGACCAGTTCTTTTCGGAGGAACAGTTCGAGGTCTATCGCGCGTTGGGGTTTCACATGACCCACGGCTTCCTGGCCGGCGACCACTCCGTGGCGGTCGGCCCCGGCACGGCGCCGCGCATGGGGCGGTTCACCGAGGCCGGGGAGAAGGCCGTCGACGAGGTGCGCGAGGCGCTCGGCCTGACGGCGCTCCAGCGGCGGACCGCGGGGCCCGCGACCACGACGACCGATCAGGCCTGAGCGGTACGAGAGCCCGATTCGCGGCCATTGGAATTCCAAATCACCTGATTTGCCGGAAAACCGCGCCCGCCTGCCGTTGCCCTGCCTGAAACTTTGCGGTATCCCAGCCCAAGAATTGAACTTTCGACTGGGGACATTCAATGGCTGATCATAGCGAAGTGGCGTACAGCACCGCCGACGGCAACGACTACGTTGCCCACGAGCAGACCTACGAGGGCTTCATCAAGCTGGTGAAATACGGCACGGCCTCGGTTGCGCTCATCGTGATCCTGATGGCGATCTTCCTGACCTGACCTGTCGGCAGCTGCACACGCCAGCGGCAGCAGCTGCCCAGAATATTTGCATCCAAGCCGGTGATAAAACCGGTAACGAACGCCGCGGGAGTAAACGCTCAGTTTTGCGCGCGCGCTGTCCCGCGCCGCCGGAGGACCTATGAAGATCGCCGTTGCCAAGGAAATCGATCCGTCGGAGCCGCGTGTCGCCGCTTCGCCCGATACGGTGAAGAAATTCAAGGCGCTGGGCGCCGAGATCGCCGTCGAGCCGGGCGCCGGCATCAAGTCGGGCCTTCCGGATTCCGAATTTACCGCGGCAGGTGCCACCGTCAGCGCAGACGCGCTGAAGGATGCCGACATCATCATCAAGGTGAAGCGCCCCGAGGCGTCGGAGCTGTCGCAGTACAAGCGCGGAGCGCTCGTCATCGCCATCATGGACCCCTACGGCAACGAGGCCGCGCTGAAGACGATCGCCGATGCCGGCGTTTCCGCCTTCGCGATGGAGTTGATGCCGCGCATCACCCGTGCGCAGGTGATGGACGTGCTGTCCTCGCAGGCGAACCTCGCCGGCTACCGCGCCGTGATCGAGGGCGCCGAAGCTTTCGGCCGCGCCTTCCCGATGATGATGACCGCGGCCGGCACCGTGCCGGCGGCCAAGGTGTTCGTGATGGGCGTTGGCGTCGCCGGTCTCCAGGCGATCGCGACCGCGCGCCGTCTCGGTGCCATCGTGACCGCGACCGACGTGCGTCCCGCCACCAAGGAGCAGGTCGAATCGCTCGGCGCGAAATTCCTCGCCGTCGAGGACGAGGAGTTCAAGAACGCGCAGACCGCCGGCGGCTACGCCAAGGAGATGTCCAAGGAGTATCAGGCCAAGCAGGCCGCGCTGACCGCCGAGCACATCAAGAAGCAGGACATCGTCATCACCACCGCTCTGATCCTGGGCCGACCCGCGCCGAAGCTCGTCTCGGGCGAGATGGTCAAGTCGATGAAGCCGGGTTCGGTGCTGGTCGATCTCGCCGTCGAGCGCGGCGGCAATGTCGAGGGCGCCAGAGCCGGCGAGGTCGTCGATGCCGATGGCATCAAGATCGTCGGCTACACCAATGTCGCCGGCCGCGTCGCGGCCTCGGCCTCCAGCCTCTACGCGCGCAACCTGTTCTCCTTCATCGAGACCATGGTCGACAAGAAAGAGAAGAAGCTCGCCGTCAACTGGGACGACGAGCTGGTCAAGGCCACTGCGCTCACCAAAGACGGCGCCGTCATCCACCCGAACTTCCAGCCGAAGGTTTAAGGAGACCCGCCATGGAGCATGCTGCACAGGTCGTCGACCCCTTCATCTTCCGGCTGTCGATCTTCGTCCTCGCCGTTTTCGTCGGCTATTTCGTGGTGTGGTCGGTGACCCCCGCCCTGCACACGCCGCTGATGAGCGTGACCAACGCGATCTCCTCGGTGATCGTGGTCGGCGCGCTGCTCGCGGTCGGCGTCGGCATGGTTTCGAGCGGCTCGGGCTGGGCGCGCGGCTTCGGCTTCGTCGCGCTCATCTTTGCCTGCGTGAACATATTTGGCGGCTTCCTTGTCACCCAGCGCATGCTGGCGATGTACAAGAAGAAGTCGAAGTAAGCGGCCACCTCGGGCTGAAGGGATAATGGGGACCTGAGATGAGCGCTAACCTCTCTGCATTTTTGTATCTCGTGGCGGGAGTGCTGTTCATCCTGTCGCTGCGAGGGCTGTCGAGCCCGGCTTCGTCGCGCCAGGGCAATCTGTTCGGCATGATCGGCATGGCGATCGCGGTTGCCACCACGCTCGCAAGCCATCCGCCGGCTGACGGCGTGGCGTGGGTGCTGGTCATCCTCGCGGTCGCGATCGGCGGCGGCATTGGCGCGGTGATCGCCCGCCGCGTGCCGATGACCTCGATGCCGGAGCTGGTCGCCGCCTTCCACTCGCTGGTCGGCATGGCCGCCGTGCTGGTCGCCGCCGGCGCGTTCTACGCGCCCGAAGCCTTCGACATCGGCACGACCGGCAACATCCATACGCAGAGCCTGGTCGAGATGTCGCTCGGCGTCGCCATCGGCGCGCTGACCTTCACCGGCTCGGTGATCGCGTTCCTGAAGCTGTCCGCGCGCATGAGCGGCGCGCCGATCATCTTGCCTGCCCGCCACATCATCAACATCGCGCTCGCGTTGGCGCTGGTGTTCTTCGTCGTCCGTCTCGTCCTCACCGGCGGCGCATTCGATTTCTGGATGATCACCATCCTGGCCCTGGCGCTCGGCGTGCTCATGATCATCCCGATCGGCGGCGCCGACATGCCGGTCGTGATCTCGATGCTGAACTCCTACTCCGGCTGGGCCGCGGCCGGCATCGGCTTCACGCTCGGCAATTCCGCGCTGATCATCACCGGCGCACTGGTCGGCTCGTCGGGCGCGATCCTGTCCTACATCATGTGCCACGCGATGAACCGGTCCTTCATCTCGGTCATCCTCGGCGGCTTCGGCGGCGAGACGGCGGCCGCCGGCGGTGGCGGCGGCGAGCAGAAGCCGGCCAAGCTGGGCTCTGCGGACGATGCGGCCTTCATTATGAAGAACGCGCAGAAGGTCATCATCGTGCCCGGCTACGGCATGGCGGTGGCGCAGGCCCAGCACGCGCTGCGCGAAATGGGCGACATCCTGAAGAAGGAAGGCGTCGAGGTGAAGTACGCCATTCACCCGGTCGCTGGCCGCATGCCCGGTCACATGAACGTGCTGCTGGCCGAAGCCAACGTGCCGTATGACGAGGTGTTCGAGCCTCGAGGACATCAACTCCGAATTCGCGCAGGCCGACATCGCCTTCGTGATCGGCGCCAACGACGTCACCAATCCGGCGGCCGAGGAAGACAAGACCTCGCCGATCTACGGCATGCCCGTGCTGCAGGTCTGGAAAGCCGGCACCGTGATGTTCCATCAAGCGCTCGCTGGCCTCGGGCTATGCCGGCATCGACAACCCGCTTTTCTACCGCGACAACACCATGATGCTGCTCGGCGACGCCAAGAAGGTCACCGAGAACATCGTCAAGGCGATGTAGCGCACGAAGCAAACCGACCGTGGCCATCAACAAGGAATGGCACCGGTCTCATCGCATGCCGCTCAAGGCGACGCGCGAGCAGCGCGTCGCATGGCATGCCGCCCACAAGGCGGCTTGCGGCTGTCGCGACATGCCGGCGAGCCTCCGGCCCGACGTCATGAAATTGCTGCGGAGCGGTCGCAAGCCCTGAGCCGAAAGGCTTGCAGCGCATCATGACCATCTTCAAATGGATCGCCATTCTGCTGGTGACCGTCTACGTCGCCGGTCTCGTCGTGCTCTATGTCCGTCAGCGCGAGTTGCTGTTTCCGATTCCGCCCGTCGGCCGCACCGCGCCGGATGCCGCGGGTCTGCCCGAAGCGGAAGAGCACGTCCTGACGACGTCGGACGGGGAGAAGGTCATTCTCTGGCACGTGCCGGCGAGGCCGGGCCGTCCGGTGATCCTGTACTTTCCGGGCAATGGTGATTTTCTCGCTGGCCGCGTCAGTCGCTTCAAGGCGATGATTGCGGACGGCACCGGCCTCGTCGCGCTATCCTATCGCGGCTATGCCGGCTCGACCGGTGCGCCGAGCGAACAGGGCTTGCTGCGCGATGCCGCGGCCGCTTACGCCTTCACCACTGCGCGCTATGGAGCGGAACGAATCGCTGCCTGGGGCTTCTCTTTGGGGACGGGCGTGGCGGTTGCCGTCGCCTCGGAGCATCGCGTCGGAAAGCTGATCCTGGAGGCACCCTATACATCGACGGCCGACATTGCGTCGTCGTCGTTCTGGTTCGTTCCGGTCCGGCTTCTGATGCGCGATCCCTTTCATTCGGACCGGCAAATCGCGCGCGTCACTGTGCCGCTCCTCGTGATGCATGGCACCAATGACCTTGCCATTCCGATCGCGTTCGGAGAGCGTCTGTTCGCACTCGCCCACGAGCCCAAGCGGTTCGTACCCATGGCGGGCGGCGGGCACGACAATCTCGATCAATATGGCGCAATCGAAACGGCGAGAGATTTTATTGGTGACTGACGGATTTTTGAGACGTTGCGGTTCCGCGCTCGTCGTCTGCTTGACACTCTTGCCGCAGCACGCGTTTGCGGCAACCGGGCTCGACGGCGCGGCGATGCGCTGGCCCAATGCGCTGCCGTTTGCCGGCCTGTTGCTGTCGATCGCGCTGGGGCCGCTGCTGTTTGCAAGGATCTGGCATCATCACTACGGCAAGATCACCGCGGTCTGGGCGCTGCTGGCACTCGCGGCGCTGGTCGTCTTCTCCGGCGGCACGGCGACCCTGGCGGCGCTCGTCCATGCCTTGCTCGCCGAATATCTGGGCTTCATCGTGCTGCTGTTCGCGCTCTATGTCGTGGCCGGCGGCATCCTCATCACCGGGGACATCAAGGGCACGCCAGCTACCAATTTGGGCATCCTCGCGCTTGGCACGCTGGGGGCGAGCATCGTCGGCACCACGGGCGCCGCGATGATCCTGATCCGTCCCTTGATCCGCGCCAACCGGCCGCGGCGCCACAACGCCCATGTCGTGGTGTTTTTCATCATCCTGGTCGCCAATGTCGGCGGTGCGCTCAGTCCGCTCGGCGATCCTCCGCTGTTCGTCGGCTTCCTGCACGGCATCGACTTCTTCTGGACCACGCGGACCATCTGGCTGCAGACCGCGATCGTTGCCCTGTTGCTGCTCGCCATTTTCGTCGTCGTCGACGTCTGGCGTTTCCGCAGCGAGCCGTTGCCGGACGAGGACGGTCCCCCGGAGCCGTTGCGGATTCGCGGCCTCGTCAACCTGGTGCTGATCGCGGCCATCATCGGCAGCCTGCTGGCCTCGGCGGCGTGGAAGCCCGGCATTGCCTTCGACATTCTCGGAACCAAGCTGGTGCTCGAAGACCTCGCCCGCAATTTGGCGCTGCTTGCCATCGCGGCGTTGTCGGTATGGCTGACGCCGGACGAGCACAGACAGGCCAACGGCTTCACCTGGGAGCCGATCCGCGAGGTCGCAAAGCTGTTCGCGGGCATCTTCGTCGCCATCATCCCGGTCATCGCCATGCTCAACGCCGGTCATCACGGCGCCTTCGCCTGGCTGTTGTCCGCCGTGACGGGGCCGGACGGCGCTCCGCGAGAGGCCGCCTATTTCTGGTTCACCGGGCTGATGTCGGCGTTCCTCGACAACGCACCGACCTATCTGTTGTTCTTCGAACTCGCCGGCGGCGACCCGCAGACGCTAATGCACGAAATGTCGGGCACGCTCGCGTCGATCTCGATGGGGGCTGTCTACATGGGAGCGCTCACCTATATCGGCAACGCGCCGAACTTCATGGTGAGCAGCATCGCCAGCGAGAACGGCATCGAGATGCCGAGCTTCTTCGGCTATTTCGCGCGCGCCGGCGCCGTCCTGATCCCGCTGTTCCTGCTGCTGACATTGCTGCCGGTCGCCCCGATCCTGCGCTGGCATTGAATCTGGCCGCCGATTTGCTACTGCTCGGCGGGATGATTGGAGCCGGTGGATGAGCGCGCATAATTCGATGCCCCGGTCGGCCTGGATCTTTCCGGCGCTGGCCGTGCTGTTGTTCGCCGCCGTCGGCGCGACGGACTATGTGTTCACACTCTCGCTGAGCGGGCTCGCCTTCGCGACCGTTCTGCTCGTGATCCTGTTCGGCACGGTATTCGCTGCGGTCCATCATGCCGAAGTGATCGCCGAACGGGTCGGTGAGCCCTATGGCACGCTGGTGCTGACGCTCTCGGTGACCGTCATCGAGGTGGCGCTGATCACCACGATCATGCTGGGCGACAAGCCGGCGCCGGAACTGGCGCGCGACACCGTGTTCGCGGTGGTGATGATCGTCTGCAACGGCCTCGTCGGGCTCTGCATCTTCATCGGCGGCCTGCGCTATCGCGAGCAGGGCTTTCAGCTCTCCGGCGCCAACGTCTATCTCAGCGTCCTGTTCGCCCTCGCGACCATCACGCTGATCATGCCGAACTACACGACCACGACGCCGGGTCCGGTCTATTCGTCGGTTCAACTCGGCTTCGTCGACGTGGTCACGCTCGCCCTGTACGGCGTGTTCCTCTACACGCAGACCGTCCTGCACAAGGATTACTTCGTCCATGAACGGGCCGACGGGACCAGCGGCGAGGCGCACCTGTCGGGCAGGGTGCTCGCCCTCAGTGTCGTGCTGCTGCTGGTCGCGCTGCTGGCGGTCGTATTGCTTGCCAAGAAGTTCTCGCTGGTGGTCGACGCCGTGGCGGTCAGGATCGGGGCGCCGCCGGCCTTTACCGGCCTCCTGGTCGCGCTCCTGATCCTGATGCCGGAAGGCGTCGCGGCGGTCTCGGCGGCGCGCAAGAACGACCTGCAGAAGAGCATCAACCTCGCGCTCGGCTCTTCCCTGGCGACCATCAGCTTGACCATCCCGGCCGTCGGCGTCGCCACCTATGCGCTCGACAAGGAACTCAAGCTCGGCCTCAACGCCCAGGGCAGCGTGCTTTTGCTCCTGACCTTCTTCCTGAGCATGCTGACCTTCGGCACAGGCAGAACAAACGTCCTGTTCGGGCTGGTCCATATGGTGGTATTTGCCGTCTACGTATTCATGGTTTTCGTGCCCTGAACCCACTTTGCGCTCGCGCGGCCCTTGGGCCCCGGATCGCATCCCAGGAGAGTTCCCGATGCTTGCCGCCAAATCCGAGGTGCAGGTCGACAACGAAGAGGTCCGGGTGACCGAATGGCGGCTTGGTCCGGGCAGTGCCACCGGCCATCACACCCACGGCATGGACTACGTGATCGTTCCGGTCGTCGCCGGCGAAATGACGATCGTGGCGCCCAATGGCGAGCGCTCCAAGGCGCAGCTTGCGGCCGGCAAATCCTACTTCCGCAAAGCCGGCGTCCAACACGACGTACTTAACGAAACCTCAACCGAGATCGTGTTCCTTGAGATCGAGCTGAAGCCGTAAGGCGCAGGGTTGCCTTTGCCATCGATCCGTCGCAGTTGATCCCTTACAATGCCCCAAAGTTCCCGCATCTGATCGCGCGGGGAGTGGCCGAGAAATGCTGAAATACCTCGCTAAAATCTCGATGGATATTTTCCCCTCGGTGCTCGCGACGATCATCGGGGCCTATATCGTTAACCACTACATCAACGCCAGGCCGGCGCCGGACACCCCCGCAGCCGTCGTTGCACCCGCCGAGGCAGGCAAGGACGCCAAGCCGACCGATACCGCCAACCTTCCCGCACCCGGCGTCAAGGCCAAGGGAATCTCCGAGAAGAGCGTCTCCGACAAGGGCGCGTCCGATAAGGCTGAGACCAAGCCTGCCGAGACCAAAGCTGCCGACGTTGCGCCCACCGAGACCCCCGCGCACGGCCGCCCTGCGGCGCGCGAGAAGGCCGCCGCGAAGTCGACCCCGGCAGCCACCGCCCCGGTGGTGGAAGCCAATTCCACCCCGGCCGGGACTTCGCCGGTTGCGGCTCCCGACGCCAACGATCTGGCGCGGGCCGCCATCGAGCGCCTCCGCAAGTCGCCTGAGGGCAAGGCTGCCGAAAAGGCTGCTGAGGCCAAAGCTGCAGAAGCCAAAGCTGCAGAAGCCAAAGCTGCAGAAGCCAGGGCTGCAGAAGCCAAGGCTACCGAAGCCAAGCAGGCCGAGCGGACCCCCGATCCTGCGGTGCGCGAGGCCACCCGCGTTCCCGAGGCCCCGCGTGTCGTCACGACGGAGCCCGCAGGGGTCCGTCCGCTGCCGCCGCCGATCACGGTGTCGACGCCCTCGAACGAGACCTATGGCAATGGCGGTTCGTCGCCGTCCTACACGGCCTCGGTCGGCAGCGACGACCCGAATCGAATCACGCCGCCGGCTGACATTCCTGTGCCGGTAATCGCTCCGCCGCTCGATCTGCGGGCCGACGCCAGCGCTTCCATGCCCCGGCCGAAGAAGACCAATGTTGCCGACGACGTGCTGTCGGGCATGAAGTCGATGTTCCACTCGGTCCTGCCGAAGAGCTCCACCCCCGATTAAGCCGGCGCCTGCGCTGAGCCGAACCGTCAGCCGCCGACGCGGGCAAGGCCGCTGCGCGCGGCGTCGTCGCGTGGACGAAGCGAGACTGCCCTGGTGTAGGACGCCGCCGCCTTGGCCTTGTCGCCGAGGCGCTCATAGGCCTGTCCGCGGGTGGTCCAGACTTGCGCGTTGTGCGGGTCGGCCTCGGAGGCCTCGTCCAGATCGGCGGCGGCTTCCTTGACCTTGCCAAGCGCGAGATAGCTGGTGGCGCGGCCGAGCAGCGGATCGACCTTTTGGGGGTGAGTCCGTTCGCAGCGCTGAAATCGGCGATGGCGAAGTCGTGCTGATGATTGCCCTGGTAGATCAGGGCGCGGCCGTAAAGCGCCTGGGCATTGTAGGGATCGAGCCCGACCGCGCGATTGAACTCCTCGAGCGCGGCGGCGGTCTCGCCTGATTTCGCCAGGGATTGGGCTTTCGCGGTGTGAGCCTGGGCTTCGATGACGTTGCCGGCGCTCACCGCGCTTTCAGCGGGCGCCGCCGCCTTGGGGGCTTCCTGCGGCTTTTCCTTCTCGGGGGTCAGCGATCCCAGATCGAAGGAGCAGCCGCACAGCGCCATCCCCATCACGGCCAGCGCGAATGGCGGCTGCCAGATCCGGCGTCGCCGCGCCAAGCCGCGCTCGGGGAAAGGGGAGGCCATCTACGGTTCGCTCGCGCTAGACCATGACCCGGACCCGAAGGGCCGCGTCGGCGAAAGGTGTGAAGCGGTTTTCCCTCGCGACAAACGCGGAACGCGCTGGCGCGGAGATCATGCTCAAGCAGCAAACTAAAGCGCGATGATCATTCGTCCTAGTCTCATCGCGCTTGAGCGCTGCATCGCGAGTGCCCATCCCAGAAGGGCTCCCTCATAAACAATAACGCGGGCCAGGGGCCCGCGTTATCGGAAAATGGAGTCTTGCAAGATCCGGTGGGTTCAGCGCGGTCCGCGCGGACCTGCACCCGGGCCGCCACGACCGCCGCGATCACCGCCGGGACCGGCGCCGAACACCGGCTTCGGCTTCATCGGCAGCAGGCCTTCGCGCTGCAGCTTCTTGCGGGCCAGCTTGCGCGCACGGCGCACGGCTTCGGCCTTTTCGCGGGCCTTCTTCTCGGAGGGCTTCTCGTAATGACCGCGGAGCTTCATCTCGCGGAAAATCCCCTCGCGCTGCATCTTCTTCTTCAGCGCCTTGAGGGCTTGATCGACATTATTATCGCGAACGAGAACCTGCACGCGGCATCCTCTTCAGTGGATCGGATTTGAATTCTGATAAGACGAAGGGGATGGCGAAACGCGCAAGCCCTTAACCTTGAGGGCGCGGATGTATCAGACAAAACTTGGGATGTCCACCTGCCAAGCGAGTTTTCGGGCCAAGTTCAGCCATTAAATGCGGCGAAAATACCCCTGTGCGGCTCAATTTGGGTGGTTTGGCGCCAAAAGACGGGCCGTTTTCCGGAGGTTGATCCGGGATCTTGAAATCAGGGGAGACGCGACATGGACATGAAGAAATATGCTGCCGAGGCCATCGGCACGTTCTGGCTCACATTCGCAGGTTGCGGCAGCGCCGTGATCGCGGCCGGCTTCCCGCAGGTCGGGATCGGTCTCGTCGGCGTGTCCCTGGCCTTCGGTCTGAGCGTCGTCACCATGGCCTATGCGATCGGCCATATCTCGGGCTGCCATCTCAATCCGGCCGTCACCGTCGGCCTTGCCGCCGGCGGGCGCTTTCCAGCCGGCCAGATCCTGCCTTACGTGATCGCGCAGGTCTGCGGTGCGATCGTCGCCGCCGAGCTGCTCTACATCATCGCGAGCGGGGCTCCCGGGTTCGACGTCGGCAAGGGCTTCGCATCCAATGGCTACGATGCGCATTCGCCCGGCCAGTACAGCATGATCGTGTGCTTCCTCACCGAGGTCGTGATGACCATGATGTTCCTGTTCGTCATCATGGGCGCCACGCATGGCCGCGCGCCCGCGGGCTTCGCACCGCTCGCGATCGGGCTCGCTCTGGTGATGATCCATCTCGTCAGCATTCCCGTCACCAACACGTCGGTGAACCCGGCGCGCAGCACGGGCCCCGCGCTGTTCGTCGGCGGCTGGGCGACGGCGCAGCTGTGGCTGTTCTGGGTCGCACCGCTGATCGGCGGCGCGCTGGGCGGGGTGATCTATCGCTGGCTCAGCGAGGAGCCGGCCGGCGTCGTCGCGGGCGTGAAGACGGCTTGATCGCAAAGCAGGGGGATCGCAGCTTCTGCCGCGGTCCCTCACTTGCGCCGATTCACCTGTGCCGATTCAGTTGCGCCGGTTCATGCGCACCGGTTCACTTGCCTTTGGGCGGCCTGACTTCGGTGACATGGCCCATCTTGCGGCCGGGGCGCGGCGCGCCCTTGCCGTAGATGTGCACGGTCGCGCCGGGCACGCTCAGCCACTCTTCGAAGTCGTTGATCTCGTCGCCGATCAGGTTGGTCATGGTGACGACCTCGCCGTGGCGAACGGGCTTGCCGAGAGGCCAGCCGGCGATGGCGCGGATATGCTGCTCGAACTGCGAGACGGACGCGCCGTCGAGCGTCCAGTGGCCGGAATTGTGCACGCGCGGGGCGATCTCGTTGACCAGCACTTTTGGCCCTGTGCCATTCGCGAGCACGAACATCTCGACGGCGAGCACGCCGACATAGTCGAGCGCGCTTGCGATCCTGCCTGCGATGCTGCGCGCCTCCTCAGCGAGGGCATCGGGAATCGGGGCGGGCGCGCGGGATATCTTCAGAATGTGGTCGCGGTGCTCGTTCTCGGTGACGTCGAAGCACTCGACCTGGCCCGTGGCCGAGCGCGCGGCGATCACGGAGATCTCGCGCTCGAACGGCACGAAGGCCTCAAGGATCGCCGATTTGGTGGCGAGGCTGGTCCATACTTTCGCGATGTCGTCGCCCTCGCGGATGATGGCCTGGCCCTTGCCGTCATAGCCGAAGCGGCGGGTCTTCAGCACGGCGGGCAGTCCGATCCGCACGATCGCCTCGCGCAGTGAGGCCACCGAGGTGACGTCGGCATAAGCCGCGGTGCCGATCCCCAGGCGAGTGACGAAATCCTTCTCGGCCAGCCGGTCCTGGGTGGTCTCCAGGATCTTGCGATCGGGCAGCACCGGGCGGCGTGCGTCCAGCACCATCGCGGCGGCCGAAGGCACGTTCTCGAATTCGTAGGTGATGACGTCGACGTCGCCTGCGAACAGTTCGAGCGCCTCGACATCGGCATACTCGGCGCAGGTCGCGTTCAGGACGACGTCGAAGGCCGGCGAGTCCGGATCGGGCGAGAAGATCTGGCAGCGCAGGCCGAGCCGCGCCGCAGCCATCGCCAGCATCCGCCCCAATTGTCCGCCGCCGAGGATTCCGATGGTATCGCCAGGCTTCAGCTTCACCTGCTTTGCGTCGGTCACGCCTTGTCCTCCGGGCGCTCGGCAACGGCCTCGGTCTGGGCTTTGCGCCAGGCGGCGAGGCGATCGGACAGGGCCGGGTCGGACAAGGCCAGGACGGAGGCTGCCAGCAGCGCGGCATTGGTCGCGCCAGCCTTGCCGATGGCGAGGGTGCCGACGGGGATGCCCGCGGGCATCTGGACGATCGAATAGAGCGAATCGAGGCCCTTGAGCGTCTTGGATCTCGACGGGGACGCCGAACACCGGGAGCTCGGTCAGCGCCGCGGCCATGCCCGGCAGATGGGCAGCGCCTCCGGCCCCGGCGATGATGACCTTGTAGCCTGCGGACTTGGCGCCCTTGGCGAAAGCAAACAGGCGGTCGGGGGTGCGGTGAGCCGAAACGATGCGGGTGTCGGCGGCGACGCCGAGCGCGGCAAGCGTGTCGGCGGCATGCCGCATCGTGTCCCAGTCCGACTGGCTTCCCATGATGATGGCGATCGGCGCGGTCATGACGATAATTGTGCTCGAAAAACAGAAGGATAGGCCAGATTAACGGTTCCGGCCGGCGGCTCGCAAGGCGGTGGCAAGGAGAAGGAAATCCACTATCCTGTCTTGGTGAATCCCCGCAAGCCTTCATTGAGCAGGATGCCCATGAAGAAACCAAAAAGGGCAGGCGCTGCGAAGGCCAAAAAGGGCCGGAAAACCAGCGCCGGCCGGTCCAAAGCCGTCTCCAGACAGACCAAGCCTGCCGCGAAGCCGCCGCGGCGGGGCGCGTCGGGCGACGATGCAGCCGGGGACGCCAAGGCGACGATCCGGGACTTGCGGGCCAAGCTCAAGGAGGCGCAGCGCCGGGTCGCGGAACTGGAGGCTGCAGCCGACACCGATTTCCTGCTCGAGATCCCCAACCGGCGCGGCTTCGAGCGCGAGACTCGCGCGCGCCATCGCCTACATGAAGCGGTACCGCGCCAGCGGGGCCTTGATCGTGCTCGACGTCGACCGGTTGAAGCCGATCAACGATTCGTTCGGCCATGGCGCCGGCGACGAGGTGCTCAAGGCGATCGCTGCCGCGCTGACACGGCAGATTCGCGCCTCGGACGTGGTCGGCCGTCTGGGCGGTGACGAGTTCGCGCTGCTGCTGTGGAATCTCACGGAGACCGATGCCAAGGCGAAGGCGGCCATCTTCGAGCAGGCGGTCGACGAATTGTCTTTTGTCTTTCGCGGCCAGCACGTGACCGCGGGCGCCTCTGCCGGTGTCGCGCTGCTGGGCGCGCAGTCCGACGCGGGCCGTGCGTTGGAGGAGGCGGATGCCGCGATGTATGTGCGCAAGGCGCATCGGCGGCACGAGCCGCGGATCAGGCTGGTCAGTAACTGATCTTAAAGCGTGGCCAGATCGTCCGGCACGTTGCCGAACTTGCGCAGCAGCGTGGCGTCGCCGAACTCGCCGGTCATGGGATCGCCGCTGCGGCTGAACGCAACCGCGCCGATGTGGCCGGCACCATGTGCCAGGATCTCGGCGCGCCGTAACGCGGCCGTCGAACTCTGGCATTCTTCCGCAGCGCCGGCGACAGGCGAGCCGTCGGCATCGATCAAGAAGGGCATTGCAACGTAGTAGGTCACGTCCGACATGGCGTTGCTCCGATGGAGCATGATCCGGAAAAGCGTGAAGCGGTTTCCGACAAGATCATGCCGAAACAAAAGCGCGATCTCATCGCGCTTTGAAACTCAGGCGGCGCTGTTTCTGCTTCGCGTCTTGCCGCGCGACGTCTCCGGAATACAGCCTGCGGAGATCGCCGCCCGCAATTCCTCGAGTTCGGCTTCCAGATATTCGTTGGCCATGATCAGCGCCTTGATGGTGCTCCGCAGATTGCCGTCGCACATCGCAATGGCTTGGTCGCAGGCCTGTTCATAATGGCTGTTGTCGAGAAGGGCGGCTGTCGACATCTGCATTTCCTCGGGCAGTTCGTGGGGGCTTTTGAATGTTCTTATTTTGTTCTTTCGAAGTCAAGCGGGATTCGATGCCAGGCGGCTGGCCGCGCGCCGGCCTGTGGATCAGGCGATGATGTCCGGGGTGATCTGATCTTCGATGAACGCGATGCGGTCGCGCAACAACAGCTTGCGCTTCTTCAACCGCTGTAACCGCAACAGGTCGGGGGCAGGCGATTGATGCAGTGCATCGATCGCTGCATCGAGATCTCGGTGTTCCTGCTGCAACCGGGTAAGCTCGGCTTCGAGCTCACGCTCGTCTTCATTGGTCATGTCTGCGGTGGCCGAAAACCGATAGGCGTGAGATTCTGGGCTGTGGATGCCCTGTGGAAATTATCGTCCTTGCGCGGCGTGATCGCAAGCGATCTGCGACCCTCGCGCGCCGGTCTCCCGCAACATATTTCTGCGGATGGCCGAGGTGCCGCGCAAGCGCATTGATATCATGGATTTTTCCCGCGTGGTTCCTTTACTCACGCTTCGTTACATATGAAATTTCAAAAATGACATTGCGACGACGGATACCCATCGACAGATCGAATCGGTGATGTAGACTTCGGTGTCCGGATCGAATCCTGAGGTTCAACCCTACCGAGGAGGTTTCGAATGACAATTCAGGCACATCTCGTTGAATTGGAGCGGAAGCACAAACTTCTCGAAAACGAATTGCACGACGCTCTCGTGCACCTTTCAACAGACGACCTGCAAATTGTTGAGTTGAAGCGCCGGAAGTTGATGGTCAAGGACCAGATCGAGCGTCTGAGGCACGGCGACACGCTCCACTAGTAACCCCCGTAACAGCGTAGAGTTGATCGTACCCTATCCCGCAGGGATGAGAGCCTATGCGCTCATCCCTGCTGTTGGGCGCGCACCACGCAAAGATGTTTGCGCGGTTTAGATGTCTGCGAGGCTCGGCGACGTGATCTGCGATCGCGAGCGATGACGTCAGTCCCGGCGATTCGATGCCGAACAGATTGACCAGCCCTGCGACGCCGTGATCGCGCGGGCCCTGCATCAGGAAGTCCTGCGTCGCCACCGCGGGCGGTACGATCTTCGGCCGGATCCCCGAATAGCTCGGCATCAACGCGCCGTCAGGCAGCGTCGGCCAGTATTTGCGGATCGCCGGATAGAAGCGCTCGGCGCGTGACGGGTCGACCTCGTAGTCGATCGTCTCGATCCATTCGACGTCGGGCCCGAAGCGCGCCTGCCCCGCCATGTCCAGCGTCAGATGCACGCCTAACCCGCCGGGTTCGGGCACCGGGTAGATCAGGCGCGAGAACGGCGCTTTGGCATTGCAGCTGAAGTAATTTCCCTTGGCGAGATAGGCCGGCGGAATGCGGTCCAGCGGCATGCCCTCGATGTTGCGCGCCACATTGGTCGCGGACAGCCCCGCGGCGTTGACGAGGAGGCTGCATTGCAGCGTCATCGGCGCCTCGCCTCCGGCCTCGATCTCGATGACGCCGTTTGCCGCCTTGGCGCGGAGCATCGGGGTGTGAAACGCGAAGGCGGCGCCGGCTTCCTCGGCTTCGCCGCGCAGCGAGAGCATGTAGGCGTGGCTGTCGATGATGCCCGTTGACGGCGACAGCAACGCGGCATCGCAGGCGAGCGCCGGCTCCAGCGCATGTGCGGCCTCGCCCGTGAGCAGCTGCATGTCGAGCACGCCGTTGGCCTCGGCATGCGCCTTGATCGATTGCAGCTTCTCGGTCTCTTTCGGATTGGTCGCGACGATCAGCTTGCCGCAATTCTTGTGCGGGATGCCGCGCTCGCCGCAATAGCGGTAGAGCGCGTGCTTGCCGTCGACGCACATGCGCGCCATCCAGCTCCCGGCCCGGTAGTAGATGCCGGCATGGATCACCTCGCTGTTGCGCGAGGAGGTGATGGTGCCGATCGCCTCGGCCTCCTCGAGCACGATGACCTCGCGCCCGGACTGCGCGAGCTTGCGGGCCACGGCAAGCCCGACCACGCCCGCTCCGATGACGATGGAATCGACCTTATCCATGGTTGTGCAGGAGGTCCGCTGGACGCGCCGGTGGCATTCGGCCTGGAAGGAGCGGCGCGGGGCCGGTTTCCGTTAAGGAAGAATTTATCATGTCAGGGCAATTGCCGTATTTCACGTCAGATTTTTCTGTTGCGCGTACAGGCGTTTACCCGATCCAAACCCGTGAAGCCAGACAATCCGACGTTGAAATCGCGGGTGGCTGATGGCTGAGAAGAACTGGCACGAGGGCAGCACGCTTCCGATTGCTGTGCAGGCCGTGGTGTGCCTGGTCAGCACGGTTGCGCCTGCGCGCGCCTATGCGCTCTCGGACAACTTTGCCGCGCCGAGCTATCTCGGCCAGCTCGATCCCAACATGGTCTGGGAAGTCCTGATCGCGGGCATCGTCGTCTGCGCCTTCCTCGCCGCGATCGTCCTGTGGATCCATTCCTCGCTGCGCCGGACCAGGCGTTTGCAGTTGCGGCGCAATGCCTTCGTCTCCTCCGCCATGAACAACCTCAATCAGGGCGTGGTGATGACCGATGCGCAGCGGCGCATCATCTTCTGCAACGACCGTTATCTCGAGATCTACGGCCTGACGCGCGCGGATGTCTGGGCCAACATGAACGGTTATGAGGCTCCTCGAGCTGCGACGCAAGCGCGGGGTGCTCGGCGTCTCCGACGACGAGTTCTACGACAAGGCGGCCAGCACCAACGGCCTGATCACGGAACTGCCGGACGGCCGGGCCATTCTGGTGAAATATTTCGTGCTGCCGAACGGCGGCTCGGTGGCGACCCATCTGGACGTCAGCGAGCAGCGCCGGCTGTCGCGACAGCTCGCCTCGACCAAGCAGTTCCTCGAGACGGTGCTGGACAATGTGCCGGCCTGCGTGGCCGCGAAGAACATCGAGGATGGCCGCTATATCTTTGCCAACAGCGCCTATGAACGGTTCTGGGGCTTCTCGCGCGATCATGTCGTCGGCAAGAATGCGCGCGAGCTGTTTGCATCGATCTCCGCGGCCAGCATCGAGGCGACCGACCGGGCGGCGCTCAATTCGCCGGACGGCCAGTTCCGCAACGAATTCGAGGTCGACCGTGGCGGCGAGCGGCGCATGGTCGCCTCGATCCGGATCGTGGTTCGCAACGAGAACAACAAGCCCGAATTCCTGATGCTGGTGTTCGAGGACATCACCGACCGCCGCTCGCTGTCGAAGGAGCTGGAGAGCGCCAAGAAGTTCCTCGAACTTGTGGTCGACAACATCCCGGTGGCGCTGATCGTCGAGCAGGTCAAGGACGGCCGCTATCTGCTCGCCAACCGCAGCGCGGAGACGATCCTCAACCGCCGCCGCGAGGAAGCCACGGGCCTGACCGCGTCCGACATCTTCAATCCCAAGGAAGCCAAGCTGATCATCGCGCGCGATGAGGCTGCGATCAAGAAACGCGGGATGATCACCGAGGAGCATCCGATCTCCACCAAGAACGGCCTGCGGCTGTTCCTGACCCGCCGCGCCACCGTGCTGGGCGATACCGGTGAGCCGCAATATCTGATCAAGACCCACGAGGATGTCACGGACCGCCGGCAGACCGAGTCGCGCATGGCGCACATGGCCTATCACGACGGCCTCACCGATTTGCCGAACCGCGCCGCCTTCCTTCAGGCACTGACCCAGATGATCGAGGCCTGCGAGGGCACCGGCGAGGAATTCGCCGTCCTCTGCGTCGATCTCGACGGCCTCAAGGAGGTCAACGACGTCTTCGGCCATGCGCTCGGCGACAAGCTCCTGATCGAGGTGGCCCAGCGGCTCCAGGATTCCGCCCGCGGCGGCGTGGTGGCACGCCTGTCCGGTGACGAATTCGGCCTCATCATCGACGGCAAGCAGCCCGACGCGGGCCTTGCCCTGGCGCAGCACCTCGGCGAGGCCGTGGCAAAGGAATTCCAGATCGACGGCCGCGCCGTCCGCGCCGGCGCCACGACCGGCATGGCGATCTTCCCGCACAACGGCACCGACGGCGCCTCGCTGCTCGCCAACGCAGGTGCGGCGCTGTTCCGCGCCAAGCAGAAGTCCCGCGGCACAATCAGCCTCTACCAGCCCGAGATGGACCAGCAGATCCGCGATCGCCGTGTGCTGCACCAGGACTTGTCGATGGCGATCAAGAACGGCGAGCTTTCGCTCGCCTTCCAGCCCCAAGGCGTCACCGGCCACAGCGTGGCCGAGAGCGAGATCATCGGCTTCGAGGCATTGGCGCGCTGGCAGCATCCGGTGCGCGGCCAGGTTTCGCCGGCCGAATTCATCCCGATCGCGGAGGAAAGCGGCCTGATCGTCGAGATGGGCGAGTGGATCCTGCGCGAGACCTGCCGCGAGGCGGCGTCCTGGCCGAAGCCGCTCCAGGTCGCGGTCAATCTGTCGCCGGCGCAGTTCATGCATGGCGACGTGGTCGGCCTCGTCCATTCGATCCTGATCGAGACCGGCCTTGCACCCGGCCGTCTCGAGCTGGAAATCACCGAGGGCGTGCTGATCGAGGATTTCGACCGCGGCCTGGCGCTGCTGCGCCGCCTGAAGGCGCTCGGTGTGCGCATCTCCATGGACGATTTCGGCAGCGGATACTCTTCGCTGAGCTATCTTCAGGCGTTCCCCTTCGACAAGATCAAGATCGACCGCGCCTTCATCATCAATCTCGGCCGCAACCCGCAATCGGCCGCGATCGTCCGCGCGGTGATCGATCTCGGCCACGGCCTCGAAATGTCGATCATCGCCGAGGGTGTCGAGACGATCGAGCAACTCGCCTTCCTGGCCAAGGAGGGATGCGACGGCGTGCAGGGCTATCTGCTCGGCAAGCCGCTGCCGATCGGCAAATATGCCGGCCTCGTCGGCCGCACCGAAATCATGGAGCCTCGCGCTCAAGACCGGCTAATGATGATGGGGCGCTTCGCTCCTTCTCGACGGCTTCATGGCGGATTACGATCTTGCGATCATCGGCGGCGGCCTGAATGGTGTCAGCCTCGCGCGCGATGCAGCCGGCCGCGGTCTGCGGGTCATCCTATTGGAGCAGGGCGATCTCGGTGGCGCGGCGTCCTCCGCGACACCGCGGCTGATCCACGGCGATTTGTCGGTGCTGGAGCGGCGCGGATTCCGGCGGGTGCGCCGGGCGCTGGCCGAGCGCCCGATCTGGCTCGCCATCGCGCCGCATCTGGTCCGGCCGATGCGCTTCGTGATCCCCGCGCATTCCGACGAGCGTCCGCCGTGGCTGCTGCGTGCCGGCCTGTATGTCTATGACGGCCTCGCGGGGCGCGGCGGCTTGCCCGTATCGGAAACACTCGACATCACCCATCATCCGGTCGGAAACGCGCTGAGGCGCCCGTTCGGCACGGCGTTCGAATATTCGGACTGCGTCGTCGACGATTCCCGCCTGGTGGTGCTCACGGCGCTGGATGCGGCCGAACGTGGCGCTGCGATCCGAACCGGTGCGCGCTGCGTGCGTGCCGATCGAACCGAGATCTGGCGGCTTGCGGTGGTCGATCGCGGCCATCGCCGCAGCATTACCGCCCGTGCGCTCGCCAACGCGACCGGGGCATGGGTGTCGATGGTCGCCGACACCGTGCTGCGGCAGCCGCAGCCCGCGATGGCGGCCACACAGATGAGCCAGATCATCGTGCCGCGCTTGTTCGACTCAGACAACGTTTACGTCTTCCAGAACAGCGACGGGCGGCTGATCTTCGCATCGCCCTTCGAACGGGAGTTCACGCTGATCGGCACGGTCACGCATGATTTCACCGGCGATCCCGCCATCGTCGCGATGCGAGGGGCCGACGTCAGTTATCTCTGCGAGGCCGCCAGCCGTTATTTCCGCGAGCGTGTTGCCCCGACCGACGTGGTCCGGACGGTCTCCGGCGTCAATCTGACGCCGGCGTCCGCACGGCGAGGGGACGGCACGATCCTGTTCCACGCGCGGCGGCGCAAGGCGCCGTGGATCACGATGTTCGGCGGCGACGTCACCACCTCGCGCCTGCGTGCGGAGCGCGCGGTGACGAAGCTGACGCCGTTCTATCCGATGTCGCGGCCCTGGACGGCGGGCGCGGCGCTGCCCGGCGGCGATTTTGCCTGGGATCGTTTCGACACCGAAGTTGACCTCGCGCGCGACCGCTGGCGCTTTCTCTCCGAGGCGCAGGCCCAGCGCCTCGTCGCCGCCTATGGCTCGCGCCTGCCGGCCGTGCTGGGCGAAGCAAAGACTCGTGAGGAGCCTCGGCCCGACTTTCGGCCCGGAGCTGACCGGCACCGAGGTGCGCTATCTCATGGCCCACGAATGGGCGCGCTTTCCGGAAGATATCCTGTGGCGCCGCTCCAAGCTCGGCCTGACCATGCCGGCGGCCGACCGCGAGGCGCTGGCGGCGTTCATGGCGTAGCCCGGATGAAGCGGAGCGTAATCGGGCTACGATCTGCGATGCACGTTGCCCCGACACTGTTGAGCAAAGCGCGATCGACCGCTAGCGTGCGGCGGAATCGGGGTTGGCAGGGAACATGACCGACGAATTACCCAAGACGCACGCCGCGACAAAAGCGGCCGACGGAGACGCCGTCGTCGCCGGCCAGCCCTTGCTACGTATCGAGGGCGTCGCCAAGACGTTTGGGACGTTCCGCGCCGTGGACGGTGTCTCGCTCGACATCAAGGCCGGCGAGTTCTTTGCGTTGCTGGGACCCAGCGGCTGCGGCAAGACCACGCTCTTGCGTATGCTCGCCGGCTTCGAGGCGCCCGACGAGGGGCGCATCCTGCTCGGCGGCAGAGACATTGCGCAAGCGCTGCCGCACGAGCGCCCGATCAACATGATGTTCCAGAACTACGCGCTATTCCCGCATCTGTCGGTGCGCGACAACATCGCCTTCGGCCTGAAGCGTGCGGGCATGGGGCGTGCCGACATCGCCACGCGCGTGTCGGAGATGGTCGCGCTGGTGAAGCTCGAGGGACTGGAAAAGCGCAAGCCCGATCAACTGTCCGGCGGCCAGCGTCAGCGCGTCGCGCTCGCCCGCGCGCTGGCGCGTCGGCCGCAGCTCCTGCTGCTCGACGAGCCGCTTGCGGCGCTCGACAAAAAGCTGCGCGAGAGCACGCAAGGCGAGCTGATGGAGCTGCAACGCCGGCTCGGCATGACTTTCATCATCGTCACCCACGACCAGGAGGAGGCGATGACGATGGCGAGCCGGATCGGCGTGATGAATTCGGGCAAGCTCGCCCAGGTCGCGAGCCCCCGCGAGGCTCTACGAGGCGCCGCGCTCGCGCTGGATCGCGGAGTTCGTCGGCGACGTCAACGTGTTCGACGGCGAGTCGAAATTGCGCGACGGTCATCGTCTGGTTATCGGCACGCGTGATGCGGGTGCTCTGGTGGTGGCCGAGCCGCGTGAGCCGCTCGGTGCGGGAAAACTGGCGATCGCGATCCGTCCCGAAAAGGTCAAGCTGTTGCGACGCGGCCCGGTGAGCGAGGCCGGTCATGGAACGGTGATCAACCGGCTCGACGGCGTGGTCGCCGACATCTGCTATCTCGGCGGCACCACGACCTACAAGGTCAAGCTCGACACTGGCGGAACGGTGCAGGCGTCCGTTGCCAACAGCGCGCGCCTCGACGTCGATGCCTACAGCCTGAACCAGCATGTCGTCGCCTGGTTCACGCCTGACGATTGCGTGGTGCTGCAATCATGAGCGCCCGCCGCATCTTCGCGCGTCCGGCACGCTTCGCAGCGATCGCCCCCTATGTCTGGATGGTGCTGTTCTTCCTGGTGCCGTTTGCCTTCGTGCTGAAGATCAGCCTGTCGCAGACGGCAATCGCGCAGCCGCCCTATGAGCCGGTGTTTGACCTGACGGCAGGGTGGGACACGCTCAAGGCCGCCTTCGCCGCGCTCTCGATCGACAATTTCAGGCTGATCGCCTCCGACGACATCTACGTGTTCGCCTATGTCCGCAGTCTCACCGTTGCCGTCACCGCGACTGCGCTGCTGCTTTTGATCGGCTACCCCATCGCTTATGGCATGGCGCGGCTGCCGAAGCGCTGGCAGGCGGTGGCGATGGTGCTGGTGATCGTGCCGTTCTGGACCTCGTTCCTGATCCGCATCTATGCCTGGATCAACATTCTCCAGCATGACGGCCTGCTCAATCAGGTCCTGCTGGCGCTGCATCTGGTCAGTCAGCCCGTGGTGTGGCTTTCCACCGACAGCGCGATGTATATCGGCATCGTCTATTCCTATCTGCCGTTCATGATCCTGCCGCTCTACGCCACGCTCGCCAAGATGGAGCCGGTGCTAGAGGAAGCGGCCTCCGACCTCGGCGCGCCGCCGTGGCAGGTGTTCTGGCTCGTCACCTTCCCGCTGTCGCTGCCTGGTGTCGGCGCCGGTGTGCTGCTGTGCTTCATTCCCATCGTCGGCGAGTTCGTCATTCCGGATCTTCTGGCCGGCTCCAACTCGCTGATGATCGGGCAGACCCTGTGGCTCGAATTCTTCACCAACAAGGACTGGCCGGTGGCGTCCGCCGCGGCCATCGTGCTGCTGGTGGTGCTGCTGGTGCCGCTGCTGCTGTACGAGCGGCTGCAGAAGCGGCAGCTGGAACAGGGGCGCTGAGACGATGCGCAAGGTCTCCCGCCTGTCCCGATTCAACATCGCCTCGCTCGCGCTGGGGCTGGCGTTCCTCTATCTGCCGATCCTGATCCTCGTCGTTTATTCCTTCAACGCCTCGCGGCTGGTGACGGTGTGGGGCGGCTGGTCGCTGCGCTGGTATCACGAGTTCTTCAACGACCGCGCCATGATCGAGGCCGCCTGGATGAGCCTGCGGGTCGCGGTCTCCTCCGCGACCATCGCGACACTGCTCGGCACGCTCGCCGCCGTAGCGCTGTCGCGCGGCGAGCGGTTTCGCGGCCGCACGCTGTTCTCCGGCATGCTCTACGCACCGCTGGTGATGCCGGAGGTGATCACCGGATTGTCGCTGCTGCTGTTGTTCGTCGCGCTGAACGCCGAGCGCGGCTTCTGGACCGTGACGATCGCCCACACCACGCTGACGATGTGCTTCGTCGCGGTGGTGGTGCAATCCCGCCTCGGCTCGCTCGACCGTTCGCTGGAGGAAGCGGCGATGGACCTCGGCTGCAATCCGGTGCGCGCATTCGTCGCCGTGACGCTGCCGCTGATCGCGCCGGCCATCGTCGCCGGCTGGATGCTGGCCTTCACGCTGTCGCTCGACGATCTCGTGATCGCGAGCTTCACCACGGGCCCCGGCTCGGCGACCCTGCCGATCCGGATCTATTCCGAGGTCCGTTTGGGGGTGAAGCCGGAGATCAACGCGATCTGCACGCTGGTGATCGCTCTGATCGCGGTCGTCATCGTCATCGCCTCGCTCGCCTCGAAGCTGTCGAGCCTCGCGGGGCGAGAGCGCGGCGCCGCTGTAGCCGTTCGCGCCGCGAACCGCGCCCGGGTTGCATCCTGGACCACGGCGCCGAGCTGTCGCAGCGCCAGCGCATCGAGCGGAAACTCCAGCAGGATGTGGATCAGGCTCAACGCCAGCAGGAAGGTGAAGCCGAACGCATAGTCGTAGAAATAGAGCGCGGTGGCCGCCGCACTGGCGGCCGCCATCGCGGCCAGGCGCGCCTTCGGCACCGCGGTCCAGCGGATCACGTCGGCTTTGATGAACCAGTTGAGGTAGTGATAGGTGTAGACGAAGGCGAGCAGGCTGGTCAGCCTGGTGTCGAGCACGAGGCCGGGCAGGCCGAACAGCCGGCCGAGGGCCGGGCCGACATTGCCGAAATAATCCTGGCCGACCCGGGCAAAGCTCGCGATGCGGATTTCGGCGGCCGGCGGCAACAGCAGAATGGTGGCGATGGCGGCGAGGTAGGCCACCACCAGCGCAGCCTGCACGCGGCTTCCGGACCGGTAAGCGCCGAGCACCATGAAGATCAGCGTGAACAGCGAGACGTGGATCAGGGTCGGAATCAGGATGCCGATGACGGCGAGCGAGGACCCGCTCGAATACATGATCGCAGACAGGACGATCGCGGCCATGAACAGCAGCATGCTCTCGATCGCCGAATTCGTCGCCGCCAGCATGGCGCACACGATCAGCGCTCCCCACATCGCAAAGCCGAACCACGAGGCGTTGTCGATCAGCGCCGCGACCACGGCCACGATGGCAAGGCCCGCCGCGATCCAGCGATGGGGCAGGTAGTAGCTGCGATCGTGCAGCCACGAAATCTCGGTGAAATAATGCGCCGGACCGAGCACGACGTAGGCCAGCAGCAGCAGCTCGAACGGCACCAGATAGGCTGCGGCGAGCGCCAGCAGCATCAGGCCGAGATGGATCGCGTCGTTGCTGCGCATGATGCCGGGCCCCGCCTTGGGTCCCGGAGGTTAGAGCAGGCGCGGACAATCTTCAATTGCCCGCGCCGGCACTCAAACGCTTTGCTTGCAGCGCCGCGATGCGTCCTGTCGCGTCAGGACTTCACCGCGCCTGCCGTCAGCCCGCCCACCATGTAGCGGCGGAAGGCGTAATAGACCGCGGCCGGCGGCAGCGCGTAGATGAAGCCGGTGGTCATCAAGAGCTCCCAGGGCGAATCGTCGGCAGCGAGGAAGTTGCCGAGCGCGACAGGGAGAGTGATCTCGCGGTCGTTGGAGAGCAGCAGGAACGCGTAGAGGTATTCGTTCCAGGCCAGCAGTACCGCATAGGTGCCGATCGCGACCAGCGAGGGCATCATCAGCGGCAGATAGACCAGGCGGAAGATCTGCAGCGTCGTCGCGCCGTCCATCACGGCGGCCTCGTCGAGCCTCGACCGGTAGCTTGTCGGAGGCCTGCTTGAGTACCCAGATCGCGTAAGGCGAGGCGATCGTCACCATCGCCAGGATCAGCGCCCAGTGATTGTTGAGCAGGCCGTAATTGCCCATGGTGCGGTACATCGGCACGGCAAGGAACGCCGCCGGGATGAAGTAAGTGAAGAGCGCGAGATTCATCACGACCCGCCCGCCCGGCACCTTCAGCCGCGAGATCGAGAACGCCGCGGCAGTGGCGATGAATAGCGTCAGCACGCCGACGGACGCCGCGATCACCAGCGAGTTCCAGAACTGCACGTAGAAGTCGCGCAGGAAGTAGTGCTGCTGCTTGAACACGATTTCGAAGTTGTGCAGCGTCGGATGGTCCGGCCACAGCTTGCCGGAGAACGCGTCCTCCTTCGGCGAGATAGCGAACAGGAACATGTGGTAGATCGGGATCATCGTCCAGATGAAGACGGGAATGCCGATCAGCAGCAGCCGCGCTTCAGTCGCGACGTCACGGAGAGAGGGAAGCTTCATCGCGACAACCGTTTCATCATGAAGTACATCAGCGGCAGGACGAATGGTATCGCACAGACGATGGAAGCCATCGCCAGCGAGAGCTGGTCGAGCCGGAGGTAGCGGATGCCAAGTGTCGATAGCACGTGGGTGAGGTCGGCAGGGCCGCCGCCGGTGAGCAGATAGACGCTGTTGAAGTCGCCGAGCGTCCAGATCATCGAGAGCAGCGTGCAGGTGATGTAAAGCGTCTGCATCGAAGGCCAGGTGATGAAGCGAAATTTCTGCCACCAGCTCGCGCCATCGACTTCGGCGGCTTCGAACAGATCCTGCGCGATCGCAAGCCGGCCCGTCATCAGGATCAGCGTCCAGAACGGCAGCGATTTCCAGATGTGCACAGCGATCGCCATGGTCAGCGCCACGGTCGGGTCGTTCAGCCAGTTCGGGCCGTCATCACCCGTGAGGGAGAAGATGAGGTGGTTCACCATGCCCCATTCCGGGTTGAGCATGAACCGCACCGACAGGATGGTCGGGATCGAGGGCACCGCCCAAGGCAGGATGAAGATCACCGAGAGCCATCTGATCCAGGGGCGCTGCACGGCGAAGAAGCCTGACAGGAACAGCGCGATCAGCATCTTGAAATTGATGCCGATGACCAGGAAGATCAGCGTGTTGACTGCGGCGCGCGCGAAGATTGGGTCGTTGTACAGTGCGACGTAGTTTTCCGGCGCGCGCGCCAGCCACAGCCCGTAGCAGACGGGATAGACCACGAAGGCCAGGAAAACGAGCAAATAGGGCGCGAGCAGCGCGATGCCCCAGACCTGCGCCGGGGTGAGCCGCGACGACAGGGGCGGGCCGGGGAGTGCCTGATCGCCAGAGAGCGTGATCGCCATTCTTTTTGGACTCTTCAAAGAGAAGCCGGCCGCAAAACGCGGCCGGTATTGTTCTTATACCTCTCCCCGCAGAACGGGGAGAGGGAGGGGATAGAACTTAACCCGCGACCTGCTTGATGCGGGCGATCAGCTCGTCGACGGCCTTGTCGACCGGAACCTTCTCGCTGACGACGCGGTTCATCGCCTTCGCCCACACGTTCTCGTTGTTGAGGATCGTGAACTTCCAGTTCTTGGTGAAGTCGAACGCGGCGGTGCCGCCCTTGAACTGCGCGTAGACGGCCTTGCGGTGCTTGTCAGCCTGCCAGAACGGGCTTTCCTGGCTTTCCTTGGTCACCGGGAACCAGCGGCCGAGCGCGCCCTCGATGTAGGGACGGACGTTCTCTTCCTGGAGCAGGAAGCTGATGAACTGCTTGGCCTCGGCCTTGTTCTTGGCCGCGGTGAAGACCAGTCCGGTCTTGACGTCGGAGCGGTAGCGGATGGTCGAACCATCCGGCGCCTTCGGGAAGGACGCCGTGATGATGTCCTGCTCATAGGCTTTCTTGCCGGCTTCCCGCTGCTCGGGGGTGAGCGACTGGTTCGTGGAGTCTTCGAACCACTTCGCCGCGATCGAGATCGTGAAGTTATGGGTCATCACGATGGTCTTGTTGTGGAAGGCGACGTTGTTGTCGGGATCCTTCCAGGTCGTGGAGGACGGCGGCGTGCAGCCCTTGATGTAGGTGTCGGTGTAGTCCTTCATCGCCTTGATCAGGTTCTCGCGAACCTTGGGATCATCGACCGTCAGCTTGCCGTCATCGTCGACCAGCTTGACGTGGTAGGCGTCCATGAAGGTGTAGAACGACTGGAAGGCGTCGGTGGATTCCACGCCCATCGGCTGGCCGACGGCATAGATGCGCTGGCCGGTCGCCTTGCGGATTCCCGGCTGCACCTTGTCGCACCAGAACGTCCAATAACCGGTCCAATCGTTCGGGATGTCGGCGACCTTGAAGCCGGCCTTCTCCAGCAAGTCGTTCCAGATCTGGACGTGCATGCTCTGCTGCTTCAGCGGGAAGCCGTAATAGGCCTTCTTCTTGGTGACGTCGTTGTAGAGGATCGACGCATCGAGGGTGTTCTGCACGAACCGGCCCTTGATCGGCTCCATGATGTCGGAGAGATCCTCGAGCTTGCCTTCGTAGGCCCACTTGCCCTGCGCCTGCACGTCATAGGAATCGGAATAGGCGACATCGGGCACGGTGCCGGCATCGAGCGCGGCGACCGTCTTCGGAATCATGTCCTGGATCGCGTATTGCGACAATTCGACCTTGATGCCGGTCTTGGCCTCGAATTTCTTGATCGTATCGATCAGTGCGTCGTCTTCGGAGCGATAAAAGCCCTTGCCCCACCAGACCGTGATCGTCTTTTGCTGCGCAAATGCGGGTGCAGCGGCTGCAAACAGCCCGGCCGCAGCGACCGCCAGTGATACTGCGCCAATAACCTTGGATTTCACGTTTTTCTCCCTCAAACGGCCGGTGTTTTTAACCGGTCGTATAAAACACTAGCGCATGGTGGTAGCGCAATCAACGCATCTTAGTCAGACCTAGGTCGTAGGCTGTCGGGCAGCGGAGATGCTTAATGCGCGCATCGATCCAATCGCCGCATCAATTCGCCCCGATCAATTCGCGATGGTCGGGCAGCGGCAGAGGATGGCGGTCCTCAGTTGGACTTCGCGTTCTCTTTGGCGTTCTCCGCCGTCGGCGATCCGTCTTGCGACGGGCGTTTTCCGCCACCGGTGATGCGCTGCTTCAGGAGATCGAGGAAGGGTGATGCCGCGGGCGATTGCCGGATCAGGCTCTCGGGGTCCGGGAAGATCAGCGGATCGTCCCAGGGGCCCTGCACCATGAACGGCAATTGAAAGCCGGACGCCGTATTGAGGCTCGCCACACCCTTCATATCGTATTCGCGCGTCGGCACCGAAGCGGTGCCGGTGAGCGTGATCTTCGCCGCCGGCCCCTCGATGCGAATGTCCTCGGCGGTGGCGACACCGTCGGCGAATTTCACCGCGATGGTGAGATTGCTGTACGGCGTCGAGCCGTTGCGGAAATTGCCGCCGCCCGACAGCGGCCGCCGCTCGAGGCGCTTCAGGAGCTGCTCGGCATTGAAGCCCGCGATCGCGCCGTCATGCCCGGTGACAGTGGCGCTGCCGTCGAGCGACTGCACGAGGCCGAAAGGGCTCGAGCCCGAGGCGAACAGCGAGACGTTGATGTTGCCGCGGCCGGACAGCTTGTTGAGGCCGAACAGCTCGGTGGCGCAGGCCTGGAGATCGACGTCGGTGAACTGGAATTGCGCCTTGATGTCGGCGACGGTGTCGGAGCGCGCGATGCCGAACGAGCCCTTGGCGATGCCGCCATAGACCTGGGCCTCGCCGACCGAAAGCGCCAGCGTGCCGTTGCGCAAATTGGCGCCGATCGCGGTGCGGCCGAGCTTGGTCGGCCCGACCGTCAGCTTGGCCGCCGACAAGCGCATGTCGAGGTCGGTGGTCGAGAGCCCGTTGAGATCGAACAACTGCCTGTTCCAGTCGCGCGCCCCGCTCGCGAGCAGGCGGAAGGTGGAGATATAAGGCGTGAAGTCGAGCACGTCGGCGGCGAGTGTCGCCTGCAGCGTCTGCCGGCCGTTATTGGCGTAGGTCATGACGCCCTCGGCGGCGTTGCCGTCGAGCCTCGACATTGACGTTGGTGAGCGCGATCGAGGGGCCGACGACATTGGCGCGCGCCTTCAGCGCGAAACGGCCGAAGCCGCCGCTGGCGGGTTGCGGCTGCCCGGTCCAGCGCAGCGCGTTGCGCAAGGAGGGGCTGTCGATCGTCAGCGTGCCTTCCATCATCGGACTGGTGCGGTTGGCGGCGCTGCCGTCGAAAGCGAGCTTGAGCGGCGCGCTGGCGATCCGCGCCTTCAGGCCCGAGCGTTCGCCGGAGAGGGCGGCGACGAAATCGGAAAAGCTGATCGAGCCGTCGACACGCTCGCCGCGCCAGTCGAACTGTCCGGTCGCGGCGAAGGAGCGCGAGATCGAGGGCCAGGCCAGCGACAGGTCGATGTCGTCAATCTTTTCGGTGGCATGGGTGGCGGCGTCCTCGTAGTCGAGCACGCCGTCCTGGATCCGGATTTCGGAGAACGACACCTGGTTTTCGGCTCCGGGCTTCATGGTGCGCGCGATGGTCTGGATGAAGGGCGTCCAGTTGCTCTCGCCGTCCGGCTGCAGGCTGACATGGATGCGCGGCCGCAGCAGCGTCAGGTCGGCGATCTCGAACCGTTGCAGCAGCAGCGGCAGCAGCCGCAAATTGGCGGTGAGCACATCGACATGGAGTGCGGAATCGCTGGTGCCGCCGCCCTTGAGGCCGACGTCGTGGAAGGAGATGTAGCTCGCCGGCAGCACGGAAATGTCGATGCTGCCCGCGACGGTGAGTCTCGAGGCCGGTGACGTCGCGGATCTGCGCTTCGACGGCCTTGCGCAGCGCGTCGCGGTTGATGAGCCAGGAGGTCGCGATCAGGGCGATCAGCGCGACGCCGAGCAGCGCCGCGATCGGCGTCCCGAGGCGCTTCATTCCTTGGGCCATGGTCAATGGCGTGTCCTGATCGGGTTGGTCGTTGGAGCCAGAAGGGCGGGCCGGGAAACCTGCGTGCCCACACCCAACCCCCGCAACTTGATGGGTTTTCTTGTCGCTTTCAAGGCCACGGACGGTACTGCCCACGGCGTGGGCAGCTTCTATCACCCGGGCGCGGTGCGGAGAACCCCGTATCATTGACGGCTTTGGAGGATTTCGCCTAATAATCGCCGCCAATAGGGCGCGACGCCTCAGCCTAAGGTTCAGTCGAAGGTTTTTTGCATGAACAAGGTCTATCCCGACGCCAAGTCGGCTCTCCAAGGCATTTTGAAAGACAACATGATGATCATGTCGGGAGGCTTCGGCCTCTGCGGCATCGCCGAGGAGCTGTCGGACGCGATCCGCGAGTCCGGCGTCAAGGGCCTGACGGTGGTCTCCAACAATGCCGGCGTGGACGGCATCGGCCTCAGCCGTCTGCTCCGAAACCCGGCAGATCAAGAAGATGATCTCGTCCTATGTCGGTGAGAACAAGCTCTTCGCCCAGCAATTCCTCGCCGGCGAGCTGGAACTCGAATTCAATCCGCAAGGCACGCTGGCCGAGCGTATCCGCGCCGGCGGCGCCGGCATCCCGGCCTTCTACACCAAGACCGGCGTCGGCACGCTGATCGCCGAAGGCAAGGAAGTGAAGGAATTCGACGGCGAGAAGTACCTGATGGAGCGCGGCCTGTTCGCCGACCTCGCCATCGTGCACGCTTGGAAGGGCGACACCGCCGGCAACCTCATCTACCGCAAGACCGCGCGCAACTTTAACCCGATGATGGCGACCGCAGCCAAGATCACGGTGGCCGAGGTCGAGCATCTGGTTCCGGCCGGTGAACTCAATCCCGACCACATCCACACGCCTGGCATTTTCGTGAAGCGCATCGTCGAGGTCGGAACGGCCAAGAAGCGCATCGAATTCCGCAACACCCGCCCGCGCACGAGCGCATGATCCGGAAAAGTGGAAGCCGGTTTTCCGATCAGATCATGCGCCACTAAAGAATCGACAGGAGCACAATGATGGCCTGGACCCGTGAACAGATGGCTGCGCGTGCCGCCAAGGAACTGCGCGACGGCTATTACGTCAATCTCGGCATCGGCATCCCGACGCTGGTCTCGAACTTCATCCCCGAGGGCGTCGACGTCAGCCTGCAGAGCGAGAACGGCATGCTCGGCATGGGCCCGTTCCCCTATGAGGACGAGGTGGACGCCGACCTCATCAACGCCGGCAAGCAGACCGTGAGCGAGCTTCCGTCGACTTCGTATTTCTCGAGCGCGGATTCCTTCGGCATGATCCGCGGCGGCCACATGGATTTGTCGATCCTCGGCGCCATGCAGGTGGCCCAGAACGGCGATCTCGCCAACTGGATGATCCCCGGCAAGATGGTCAAGGGCATGGGCGGCGCAATGGACCTCGTCGCCGGTGTCAAGCGCGTCGTCGTGGTGATGGAGCATTCGGCCAAGGACGGCTCGAAGCTGCTGAAGACGTGCAATTTGCCGCTGACCGGCGAGCGCGTGGTCGACATGGTCGTCACGGATCTCGCCGTCTTCACCATCGACAAGCACGGCGATGGCGGCATGGCCCTGATCGAGTCTCGCCGACGGCGTCACGCTCGACGAGGTCAAGGCCAAGACCGAAGCCGAATTCCGCGTGGCACTGAAGAACACGTAAGGTCTTCGCGAAGGGGCGCGCATGACGATACGGTCGGCGCGTCCCGAAGACGCCGAATTCATCGCACGGACCATCCAGTCATCGCAGCGTGGCTACCGGTCGTGCGGCTGGTTCGACGTCGCGCTCGGCTGGCCCGATGCGCAATGCCGCGACTTCATCGCGCGCATCGCGGTCGCGCAGGCCGTGTCGATGTGGCACGTCTCGCAATTCCTGGTCGCCGAGGTCGAGGGCAAGCCTGCCGCGGCGCTCGCTGCATTCCCGGCGGCAGGCACGGGGCCTGCGGCTTGGCGCGCGATCGAGGAAGTCGCGGCCGCGATCGGGCTCGTCCCGGCGGAGCTGGAATCTCTCCGCCAACGCGCCGTCTATACGCGCGCCTGCTGGGTCCAGGGCGGCGAGGGCGATTGGATGATCGAATATGTCGCGACCGATCCCGCCTATCGCGGCCGCGGTCTGGTCCAGGCGCTGATCGCGCATGCGCTCGAGAAGGGCCGCGCCGCAGGATTCCGACGGGCGACGATATCGTTTCTGGTCGGCAACGAGTTGGCTGAAAAGGCCTATACGAAAGCGGGCTTCGTCTTTGCCGAGGAAAAGCGCGATTCCGCGTTCGAGGCGATCATCGGCGCGCCCGGCTTTCGCATGTTCGCCCGGGCGATTTGAGGCGTGGTTCGTCTCTGAACCGACACCGTCATGCCCCGCGCAGGCGGGGCATCCAGTTCGCCGCGGCTTCTCGATTCAATCAACACCGTCTCGGAATACTGGATTGCCCGCCTTCGCGGGCAATGACAGCAGGGGCGGTTACGACCTCGCCGCCCACACCTTGCCGAGCCGCGCCGACACGCTCGCCACCCAGGACGTCTCCTCGCGCACCAGGCGGAAGCCGAGATTGGCGGGCGGCACGCCCTGGGCGCAGCCGCCGGCGCGGGCGTCGCGGATGAAATCGGTGACATAGGCGCGGTGCGCGCCCTCGGCGACACGCACGCCGCAGTTCACGGTCGGGCGACCGGCATTGCCTGAAGCATCGACGCGCGAGCGCACGAAGCAGGTCGAGGTCCATTCCCAGACGTTGCCGGCGAGATCTTCGACGCCGTGCTCGTTCGGGCCGAACTTGCCGAACGGATAGGCCGTGGTGTCGGAGAGGTCGCGTTCGGATTCGCGCTCATAGCGGCTGATCCAGCGCTTGGACGGATCGTTGGCATCGACCGCGACGCCGTCGTCCTTGAATTTGGAGCCGGCCGCGAAGGCCCATTCGGCATCGCTCGGCAGGCGGTAATGATGGCCCGTCTTGCGCGACAGCCAGCCCGCATAGGCTTCGGCGTCGTGCCAGTTCACCTGCACGGCGGGACGGTCGGCGCCGACCGCCACGTCGCGATCGAGCGCGCGGCAGGCGCCTTCCTGCACGCAGAGCTGAAAGTCGGATGACGAGACCTGGTTTCGCATGATGTGCAGCGGCCGGTCGACGCGCATCGCGCGCAGCGGCGCTTCCGCCTGCTGCCCGGCGCGCGTGAAGTCGCCGGCCTCGCGATAGATCAGGCTGCCCGGCGCGATCCTGACGATCGCAGGCTCGGTCGTCGTCGTGCTGCGGACCGCCATGTTCGAGACCAGCGGCGCGACCGCGATCGGCCCTGCGAGCCCCGCGACGCAGGCGAGTGCCAATTTGAGCTTGAAGGCGATCAGCATGGTCATTCCCCGAAGAAAGAAGGGGCCGGTGATGACCGGCCCCTTGTCGCGTTTAGTTGGTCTTGGCGGCCGGGATTTCGGCGGGCGCCTTCACCTGGGTCATCAGATCGTCGTTCCACTTGCCTTCGACCTTGAAGTGCGCGGTGGCGCCGAGGTCGGCGGCTTCGATCAGATTATGCGTGACGTAGGCGTAGATGCCGGGCTGCTGGAACTTGTACAGCGCAGCTCCCGCCGAACCGCCGCGGATGAACCATGTCTCGAGCCCGACTTCCGGCGCGTTGCCGAACTTGCCGGTCTCCCAGACGTAGTCGCCATGGCCGCCGATCAGATGCGGACGGCTGTCGCGATTGGCCTGCGAGTGCACGATCAGCACGTTCTCGCCGACATTGGCGGTCAGCGCGTTCTTGCCGGTCAGCGCGCCAGCCTTGCCGTTGAACACGACGTGGGTGGGGATCAGCTTCTTCATCACCTCTTCGGTGTCGGTGAAGGCTTCACCCGGCGAGTCGTAGGACTTGAAGTTGCCCTTCTCGTCGCGCGGCACGTACATGTCCTGCTCGCCGATGTAGTACACCTTGTCGTACTTCAGCGCGTGGCCCTTGCCGTCGTTCAGTCCGTCGCGCGGCAGCACCATCACGGCGCCGTTCATGCCGGAGACGACGTGCCAGGGGATCATCGGACCGCCCGGGGCGCAGTGATAGACGAACACGCCGGTCTTGGTCGCCTTCCAGCGCAGCACGACCTGCTCGCCGGGATTGATCAGGGTCAGGGCGCCGCCGCCGAGCGCGCCGGTCGCGGAGTGGAAGTCGATGTTGTGCGGCATCGTGTTGGTCGAGGGATTGACCAGCGTCGTCTCGACGTAGTCGCCCTCGTGCACGACCATCAGCGGGCCCGGCATCGAGCCGTTGAAGGTCATCGCCTGGAAGGTGGTGCCCTTCTCGTCGATGACGACCTTCTTCTCTTCGATGGTGAGTTTGAACTCGATGATCTTCGGGCCCTGCTTGGTCGCCTGCTCGTGAGCATGCACGAAGGGCGGAGCGACCAGCTCGACCTTCTGGCGCGGCAGTTTGAGATCGTCGGCAGCCAAGGCGGGGGTCGCCAGCATCAGAGCGGTCGCTGCGGCGCCGATCAATGCGACTCTGCGGGTGAACATCGTAAGCATCCTTCATCTGGAAAGGTTTTTGATGACGGATGCACTCTGCGCCGATCGTGGCTAGAGAGTTTGCGCTGCGACAAGTTTTTGCCGGATTCGGCTCCGCAACAGTACTTAGGTGTCTTATCGGAGCAGGATCGGTGACACGACGTTAACCGCGTCAGCCGGCGTGATGCGGATGTCGAGGCCGAGCGACCAGCGGCCGGACAACGGTGCCGACATCCTGACGCGCCACTGATCATTGCCGATGCGTTCGGCGTTCGCGGTGATCGGCGCCACGCCATGCTCGGGATTGCCGAGCGTGACCGCAACCGCATCGGCGTTCAACGGCAGCTCGTTTGCGTCTTCGAGCTGGATCGCGATCTCGACCGGACCTGCGCGCCCCGGCGAGACCGTGACGTTGGCCATGGCTTTCTCGGCATGAAGATGCGTGAAGAAGCTCTCGTCTGCTTCGGATGCCACTGCAGGCGCGACCGCCGTTGCCTGCTCGGCGCGATGCTCGGGCTCCGCTGCCGCCGTGCTCTCTGCATTTGCGGGCGCCTGTGCGCCGATCGCCTGCACGTCCAGCGTCACGTTCACCTCGCCGGCATGCTCGAACGACAGTTTCACCGGCATCCGGTCGCCGGCATGGAGCGGCCCATCGAGGCCGATGAACATCAAATGTCCGCCGCCCGGCGCGAGCGTGATGATCTGTCCGGGTGCGATGACGAGCCCGTTGTCGAGCGGGCGCATGGTCATGACGCCGTCGTGGACGGTCATCTCGTGAATCTCGGTTCGAAGCGCATGAGTGGCTGATGCAGCCTGCAGGCGCTCCGCTGAACGGCCCCTGTTCTCGATCGTCAGATATCCGCCGGCGACCTTGGCTCCGCCGGGCGTTGCCCGGCTCCAGGCCTTGGTGATGACGAGATCGCCTCGGGTCGCGTCGGCTGCAAAGGAGGGCGATCCGGCAAGGCATGTCAGGACGACCGCGCCGGCGAATGCACGCTTGGATGTGATCATGATCGGAGCCTTTGGAGCAGCCTTCGAGAAGAGGAGATTAGAAAAGATGCCCGGCAAGCCAGACCATCGCCCAGATCGCCAGCGACGGCACGGCGAGGATAGCGATGAAGGCGGCCAGTGCACGCGCGATGCTACTCGGAGCCGGTGCCACTGGGGCCGGCCGGAAGTCGTCGAAACGCGGGATATGGCCGCGGACGTCGAGCAAGGACAAAATGAGTTCGAGTGCAAGAAGCCTCATGGGCAAACGCTCCGGGTGCCGTGCCAATTTCCGTCATCATGGCCCGGGACCGGCCGCTGTGCTTTGCGCAAGCGCAATGTCCAGGCCCGGCCGACTTTGCGCGAGCGCAAGGTCGCTCCCTCGGATCCGGGGTAATGGGATGCATTCCGCGATTTGCCGTGGTGTCTGCACGCGGCCGAAATTTACGAATGGGTAAGACATGAGAGCTGATCTTGCGGCGAGCTACGGCGAAGAACGGTTGCCGCGCTACACGAGCTATCCGACCGCACCGCATTTCTCGACGGCGGTCGGGCCGGACGCCTACGCCAGCTGGCTGGCGGAGCTGCCGGCGGGCGCCAGCGCGTCACTCTATCTCCACGTCCCGTTCTGCCGCGAGATGTGCTGGTACTGTGGTTGTCATACCCAGATCGTGCGTCGCGACGAGCCTCATCGCCGGCTATCAGCGCACGCTGCGCAACGAGATCGGACTGGTCGCCGAGACCATCGGCCGCCGCATCAAGGTGGAGCACATCCATTTCGGCGGCGGCACGCCGACGATCATGCAGCCGGAGGCTTTCGCCGAGTTGATGGCGACGATGCGCCAGAAGTTCTTCGTGCTGCCTTCGGCCGAGATCGCGGTCGAGATCGATCCGCGCACCCTGACCGCCGACATGGTCGAGGCGATGCGCCTGTCCGGTGTCAACCGCGCCAGCCTCGGCGTGCAGAGCTTCGATCCAGTGGTGCAGCGGGCGATCAACCGCGTGCAGAGCTTCGAGCAGACGGCGTCCGTGGTCGAGCAGCTTCGGGGTGCCGGCATTACGGGTGTCAATTTCGACCTGATCTACGGGCTGCCGCACCAGACCGTCGCATCCTGCCTGGATACGGTTCGCCGCAGCCTCACCCTCGCGCCCGACCGCTTCTCCGTATTCGGCTATGCCCATGTGCCCGATTTCAAGAAGCACCAGCGCATGATCAACGAGGGCGTGCTGCCTGACGGCCTCGCGCGTCACGACCAGGCCTGTGCGATCGCCAACGCGCTGAAGGAGGCTGGGTACGTGCAGATCGGGCTCGATCATTTCGCGCGGCCCGACGATTCCATGGCGGTGGCCTTCGAGGATCGGACGCTGCGGCGCAATTTTCAGGGCTACACCACCGACAAGGGCGAGGTCCTGCTCGGCTTCGGCGCGAGCGCGATCGGGCATTTGCCGCAAGGCTACGTCCAGAACGAGGTGCAGATCGGCGCCTATGCGCAGAGCATCGCCGCCGGCCGTCTCGCCACCGCGAAGGGCTATGGGCTCACCGACGACGACCGGCTGCGCGCCGACATCATCGAGCGCATCATGTGCGAGTTCAGCGCCGACATCGGCGACATTTGCGCGCGCCACGGCGCAGAGGCCGGGACGATGCTGAATTCGGCGGCGCGTCTGAAGCCGCTGATCTCCGACGGCGTGGTGAGACTGGAGGGCAATCGCCTCGCAGTCGCAAAAGACTCCCGTTTCCTGGTCCGCAGCGTCGCCGCCGCGTTCGACGCGCATCTCAATCCGGCCAAGCAGCTGCACAGCCGCGCCGTGTAGTTGGTCATTCCGGGGCGCGCGCAGCGCGAGCCCGGATCCATTTCCGTACGTCATCCGCCGCACGATGGATTCTCAGATGCGCAATTGCGCATCAAAGCTCGCGCCAAACGGCGCGCCCCGGAATGACAGCGGAGAGAAGCAGCACCAGCTTGCGCTTCCACAAAGAAATTCCGCTCGCCTCCGCTATCGTCGTATCGGAACGGAGTTGTCCATGTCTTTTGGAACCGACGATCTGGTCGATGACATCATGCGCACGGCGCCGCACACGATCCGCGTGTTTCTGGCCTTCAAGATGGCTTGTGTCGGTTGCCCGATCGCGACCTTCCACACGGTGGAGGACGCCTGCCGCGAGCATGGCGTCGACCGCGAAAAATTCCTCGCCGCGCTGGTTGATTGCGTGCCGGCGTGAAACGGTCTGGAATTCGCGCGGAAGCGCGCGGATTCTCGGGTGAGGGGCGGCTTTCGCCGTAAGCGGAGGCGCCCTCACTCCTAATCTTGGGCGCTGGCGCCTTGCGGCGGTCACACCGCCCCGCTGTCTGCGCTACGCTCCGCCAACATGACGATCCCGTGCGGGTTGCGCAGGACGATGCGTTGGCGACCGCTCTCGACGAGGCCCTGGCTTTCCCAGCCGCTCAGGATGCGGCTGACGGTGTGCAGCGTCGTGCCGGTCATCTGGGCGATGTCCTGGCGGCTGATCGGGAAATCGATCTCGATGCCCTGGTCGAGCTTCTTGCCGGATTGTTTGGCAAGACGCAGCAGCGCATGCGCGACGCGCTGCTCGACCTGCTGGGTCGACATTTCCAGGATGCGGGTGTGGCTCTCCTGCAGGCGCGTGCCGACGGCCTGGAGTGTGTTGGCGGCGAGCGAGGGAAACCGCTCGACCAGCCGTGGCCAGGCCGAGGTCGGCCAGATCAGCGCCACGCTGTCGTCGACGGCGATCGCAGTCGCCGGATACCGCGCCGCGCCGATCGCCATGGCGAGCCCGAACGTCTCGCCCGGCGCGACATAGCGAACCACGATCTGCTCGCCGGTCGGCGTGGTCTTGGCCGCGCGGACATGGCCGTGCAGCAGCAGGAAAAAGGACTGGGCGTCGGCGCCCTGCTCGAAGATCGCGCTGTTCTTTGGATAGCGTGCCGAACGGGCCTCACGCAGGATCTCGTCCAGGGCTTCCGGCGTGACGCCGGCAAACAGCGGCAGATGCGCAACCAGCGATATGTCGACCTTGGCCATTCTGTCTCCTTGGCGCTGTGGAGTGTGATGGCACCTGCAATCGTCTCGCAGTTTGCGATAGCGCAAAACGGGACGGCCGGGTGGCAGTATTTTTCCTCAAACGACGGTCTGAACCTATTGGAGTTACCCCATGGCTGGCACCCGATCTCGCAATTATGAGGGCTGGCCGCTGTTTGCGAACAGTTTTCGGCCGTTTTTCCTGCTCGCTGCGATCCAGGCGGGGCTGTCGATCCTGGCCTGGCTGCCGATGTTCTATGGCGAATTGTCGGTGAGTTCCGCGTTCGCGCCGCGCGACTGGCACGTCCATGAGATGCTCTTCGGCTTCCTGCCGGCGGTGATCACCGGGTTTTTGTTCACGGCCATCCCGAACTGGACCGGCCGGCTGCCGATCCAGGGCACCTCGCTGGGGGCGCTGCTGACGGTCTGGCTTGCCGGGCGCGTCGTGGTGACGTTGTCGGCCGATACCGGCTGGGCGTTCGCGCTACTCGTCGACGCAGCCTTCCTGGCACTGGTCGTCGCCGCCGCGGCCCGCGAGATCATCGCGGGCGGCAACTGGCGCAATCTGCCTGTGGTGGGGCTGGTGTCCGTTCTGCTCGCCGGCAATGTCGCGTTCCATCTCGAGGCGCACTATCGCGGCGCGGCCGATGTCAGCATCCGCGTCGGCATCGGCGTCGTCGTGCTGCTGATCGCGCTGATCGGTGGCCGCATCATCCCGAGCTTCACCCGCAATTGGCTGGTCAAGTTCAATCCGGGCCGTCTGCCGGTGCCGTTCGCACGCTTCGACGGCGCGGTGATTGGATGCAGCGCGCTCGCGCTCGTCTTCTGGGTCGTTGCGCCGCTGAACATCGTCACCGGCGGTCTGATGGCGCTGGTCGGCGGGCTGCATCTGGTGCGGCTTGCGCGCTGGGCCGGCGATCGCACCTTTCGCGAGCGGCTGCTGGTGATCCTGCATGTCGGTTACGTCTTCGTCCCGCTCGGCTTCATCCTCCAGGCCTGTGCGGTTTTCGGCGCGCTGCCGCCGAGCGCCGGCATCCACGCCTGGATGACGGGTGCGGCGGGCACCATGACGCTCGCGGTGATGACCCGCGCCAGCCTTGGCCATACCGGACAGGCGCTGACGGCTTCGCCGGCGATCCAGGCGATCTATGCCGCGGTTATCGTCGCCGCTCTGAGCCGGGTCGCTGCCGTGGTGTTCCCCGCGCAGAGCGATTTGCTGCTGCACATCGCAGCCTGCGGCTGGCTCGTTGCGTTCCTCGGATTTGCCGTCGCCTTCGGTCCGCTGCTCGCCGGCAGCCGGCGGCGTGCCCTCGCCACGATGGGTGTGCCCGCGCCGGCGCGCTGAATTCAAGCTGCGGTCGCCGCCGGCGTATCGGCGGGCGGCGCCTGCGGTCGCACGCCTTTCCGCCAATCCGTGATGGTGCAGCCGAAGTGGCCGCGGAACCAGCGCGCCATGGCGCTCTGCGCGGAGAAGCCGAGCTGCACGGCGATCTCGGCCAGCGGCCGGTCGGGGTCGTCGATCAACTGGATCACGAGATCGGCGCGTTGCGCATCCAGGATCGCCGAGAAGCTGGTGCCTGACGCGGCCAGATGGCGGTGGATGGTGCGGCGGGTGCAGGCGAGATGCTCGGCAACGCGATCGACCGTGCAGTCGCCGCTGGCGAGCAGGATGCGAACGACCTCGTCGACCTTCTTCTCCCAGCTTGCGGGCCGCGTCTCGATCGCCTCGATCCGTTTGCGCAGATAGGTGGCGATCAGCGGATGCGCGCTGGGGATGCGGCGCTCCATGTCATGGGCCGGCAACAGGATCGCATCATGCTCCGCGTTGAAGGTGACGCGGCAGCCGTAAAATTCGCGGTAGCGCTTGCGGTCCTTCGGCGGCGGGTAATGCAGATGGACCTCTTGCGGCCGCCAGTCATGGCCATACAGCGACTGGATGATGCGGTGGATGCTGCCGAGCGCCATGTCGATCGACTGGCGCGGCGCGATCGGCTGACGGCCGCGTAGATGCAGCGTGACGGTGACGGTCTGCTTGCCGCGCGCGACGTCCAGCCGCATGCCGTCATGATGGATGTGGATGAAGCGCGAGAACGCTTCGATGGCTTCGCCGACGGTGGCCTGCTCGCGCACGATCAGGCCGACCGCGCCGAAATTGGTCAGGCCGCCGCGCTCGGCGAGACGCAAGCCGAAATCTTCGGCACCGGACGCCTCTGCCGACAATTCGAGCAGACGGCGCAGGCCGGCAACGGCGATGGGTGTGTCGGGCTTGTCGAGGCAGGCCAGCGGCAGCCTGGCCTTGCGCATCATCTGTTTCGGGTCGAGCCCGACCGACCGGGCGACGTCCGGGTAATAGCTCAAGCCTGCGCTGCGAATGAGGTCGGTCATGCGAACCGTTCCTGCCAGGCATTCCCGCAGATGTCCCCAAATGTAAAGTTTCTGTCTCAATCCGTCAAATCCCGGAACCGGACCGAACATACATAAGTGAAACGGAAGCACGGGCGTGAATGCCGTGCTTATCGACGGCGGGGCGCGATGGGGCCCCCGGCCGTCTTGTTTCATTTGACCAAGACATTGCTGGATCGGGATTATGCCGGGAAACATGCTTTCCAAGGGTGAGGTATTCGTCATTGAAACCGACGCAGCCTCCCGCGAACAACTCTCCACCGCGCTCCAACAGAGCGCCTATGACGTGATCTGCTTTGCCGACGGTGCTTCTCTGCTCTCGGAGGCCAAGGCACGGATGCCGGCCTGCGTGGTGCTGGAGATGCCGCCGGATCGCTCCGCCCTCGACGTGCTCAAGCGGCTGCGCGAGGAGAACTGCATGGCGCCGGTGCTGGTGACCTCCGCGAATGGCAGCATCGCCATGGCGGTCGACGCGATCAAAAAGGGCGCGGCCGACTTCATCGAAAAGCCGTTCCGCACCCACGACGTCATCGGCCGGATCGACGCCGCCATCGATGAATTCGCGCAGCCCGGCGCGAGCCGACAGAGCTGGCTGCCCGGCTGCGAGCCGCTGACCGCGCGCGAAGTGGGTGTGCTCGAGCACCTCGCCGGCGGTCTGACCAACAAGGAGATCGCCCGGCGCATGCATCTGAGCGCGCGGACGGTCGAAGGTTACCGCGCCAGCATCCTGAAAAAGGCGGGCGCCAAGAACGTGACCGATCTGCTCCGGCGCATTTTCGTCCAGGTCTCGTCGACCTAGGTTGAATGAGCCTCGGCCGCGGATGATGATGCGTTCCGCGGCCTTGCTGCCGCCGCGGCGGCGCCCCACGGAAACCCCAATCGAACCGGTTCCTTCCCTGCCGCGTCCAACAATGTTGGCGAGGCATTTGATCGCGCGCGTCCGGTTGGCGGCGCGGCGATACGGCAGGAGGACTTTATGCGCATCACCGCAAGATGTTTGGCGACCACGAGCTTGGTCCTGGTGACCATGGCGGCGGCGCCGCCGTCATGGGCGGCCGATCTGGACGCCAATTCGGCGATCGACACCGTCACGGTTTACCCCGACGGCGCCACTGTCACCCGGGTCATCGCGGTCGATTTGCCGTCCGGCGACTCGACGCTGGTCGCCAAGGACTTCCCGCTTGGTCTCGATACCTCCTCGATCCGGGTGGAGGGCGAAGGTGGGGCCAAGTTCACCATCGGCACGATCGATGCGCGGCCGCCGCGCGCGGCGCCGGTCAACTTGCCCGAGCTGGAAAAACGCATCGAGGCCCTGAACGACCAGCGCGCCGACCTGCAAGGCGCGATCGACTCGGCCAATGCCCGCCGCAAGTTTGCGGAACACTTTGCTGAAGCTGCCCCCGTAGGCATCGGCGAGAAGGGCGAGGCGCGGCCGGTCGCCGAGTGGCGTACGGCCTTTGCCGCGGTCGGCGACGAAATTGCGAGCGCCGATACCGCCGTTCGCGACGCCACGCGCAAGCTGCGCGAGATCGATCGGCAGATCGCCCAGCTCGACGTCGAACGCAAGGCCAAGCCGGCGAGCAAGCTCGAGGTCCGCATGGATATCGCCGCCCCGGCCGCGACCAAGGCGACGCTACGGGTGACTTACAATGTGCGCAATGCGCGCTGGCTCCCGCTTTACGACGCCCGGCTCGACACCGGTGCCAAGGACCGCAAGCCGCAACTGGAGCTGGTCCGTCGCGCCGAGATCACGCAATCGACCGGCGAGGACTGGTCCAACGTGACGCTCGGAGTCTCCACCGTGCGGATCGGCCGCGGCGGCAGTGCCCCGGAGCTGAACTCGCTGGTGGCGCAATATCCGCAGGTGCCGAAGCCGCGCGCGCTCGGCGCGGTCTCGGATTTGGCCGCGCCTGCGGCGGCGCCGCCCGTTCAGCGGAAGATGGAAGCAGCCTCCTCCGATAGGGCCAGGGAAGAATTCGCTCAGCGAGCTGAGGAAAGACAGGCAGTTGCGGAGATCGGCGACTTTCAAGCCACCTTCAAACTTCCCGGCCGGGTCAGCCTCGGCGCCCAAGAGGGCGCCAAAAGCCTGCGGATTGCGTCGATCAACGTGCCCGCCGACCTCGCGGTGCGTGCCGCCCCTGTGTTGGACCCGACCGCCTTCCTTGAAGCCAGCTTCAAGCAGACAGATGATACGACGCTGCTGCCGGGCAAGGTCGCGATCTATCGCGACGGCGTCTTTGTCGGTCGCGGCAAGATCTCGGGCTCTGCCAAGGACGATATTGTGCGGCTCGGATTCGGCGCTGACGACAAGATCAGAATCGAGCGCGCCGTGATCAAGCGCAACGAAGGCTCGGCCGGGCTGCTAGTCACGACGTCCAAGACGGACGAGCGTTCGTTCAAGACCACCGTTCGCAACGGTCACGATTTCCCGATTCGCATCGCGATCGAGGATCAGTTGCCGGTCAGCGAGAGCGAGGACATCGTCGTCGAGATGCTGCCCGCGACCACGCCGCCCACGGCGAAAGATATCCGTGACAAGCGCGGCGTGCTGGAATGGTCGTTCGACGCCAAGCCCGGCGAGGTCAAGGATATCAACTTCGCTTGGCGCATCCGCTGGCCGAAAGACAAGAGCATGGTGATCGTGCCGGCGGGGTAGGGGCGGGCCACGAACAAGGTGTGCCCCCTCTCCCGCTTGCGGGAGAGGGTTGGGGTGAGGGCTCTCTCCTCTGGGGGATTGTCCCGTTGTGGAGACACCTCTCCCCAACCCTCCCCCGCTTGCGGGGGAGGGAGCGCACCTTCACCGCGGCGGTACCGCCGCCTGCATCGACTGCGGCAGCACATAGGGCACGCCGTCGTCCGCCCGGTGGACGACGGCGTCGATCTCGAAAATGTCGCGGATGGTCTGACGCGTGACGATGTCCGCACGTGGGCCGTCGGCTGCGAGCCTGCCGCCGTTCAGCACGACGAGCCGGTCGGCAAAGCGGATCGCGAGGTTGAGGTCGTGCAGGATGGCGATGACCGCGGTGCCGTGGCCGGCGCGGCGGCGCGCGGCTTCGACGAGGTCGATCTGGTGCCGCAGATCGAGGCTCGAGGTCGGCTCGTCCAGCAGCAGCAGGCCCGGGCCGTGCTCGGCTTCGCCGCAGGCGAGCTGCACCAGCACGCGGGCGAAATGGGCGCGCTGCTGCTCGCCGCCCGACAACGTCGGCAATTGGCGCCCGCGGAAATGCGCAAGGCCGACCTCTTCCAAGGCCGCGTCGATCAGCACGCCTGCTTCGCGCGCGCTGCGTTCGCCCGCGCCCATCAGCACGATCTCCTCGACCGTGAAGGGGAAGGTGACGTTGATGTGCTGGGACAGCATCGCGCGGCGCGCGGCGAGCTCGCGCGGCGCGAAGCTGGCGATATCGCGCTGCTTCAGGCGCACCTCGCCGGCGTTCGGCCGGAGATCGCCGGAGAGCAGCCGCAGCAGCGTCGACTTGCCGGCGCCGTTCGGGCCGATGACGGCAACCATCTCGCCGGCCGCAACCGTCAGACCGACGCCATCCAGCAGCGTCGCGCGGCCGGCGCGTTTGCTCAAGCCGCGCGCCTCGACCACGGCGCTCATAGCGAGGCGAGCCCGCGCTGGCGCAACAGGATGACGAGGAAGACAGGCGCACCGACCGCGGCGGTCAGGATGCCGATCGGCATCTCCGCCGGGGCAACGATGGTGCGCGCCAGCGTGTCGGCGCCGACCATCAGGATCGCACCGAGCAGTACAGATGCCGGCAACAACAGCCGATGCGCGGGTCCAATGACGAGGCGGAGCAGATGCGGCACCACGATGCCGACGAAGCCGATCACGCCGCTGATCGACACCGCGACGCCGGTTATGGCGGAGACCATGACGATCGAGATCCGCTTCAGGCGCTCGACATCGACGCCGCCGTGAAAGGCGTCGGCCTCGCCGAGCACCAAGAGGTCGAGGCCGCGTGCGATGAAAGTGCAGGCGATCACGGCGACGACGAGGACCGGCGCGAGCACGGCGGCCTTGGTCCAGGTCACGCCGCTCATCGAGCCCAGCATCCAGAACGTGATGTCGCGGAGCTGGCGGTCGTCGGCGACGAACACCAGAAGTCCGATGCCGGCATTGGCGATGGCGGTGATGGCGACGCCGGCAAGCAGGAAGATCGCGATCGAGGTGCGGCCCGCGCGGCTCGAGACGCCGTAGAGAATCGCAGTCGTGGCCAGCGATCCCGCGAATGCCGCGAGTGGCAGCAGCTCGGTCTGCAGGGAGCGCAGCATCTCGCCGAAACGCGAGATCGGTGAAAACGATTGCGCTTGCCGCTGCGAGCGCGCCGCCGCTGGAGACGCCGACCAGCGCGGGATCGGCAAGCGGATTGCGAAACAGGCCTTGCATGATCGCGCCGGCCGCCGCGAGCAGGCCGCCGACCATCGCCGTCGCAGCGATCCGGGGGACGCGGATCGACCACAGCACGAGCTGGTCACGGGCCGTCATGGCCGTGCTTTCGCCCGACAGTCCGAGTGCGGCAGGCAGGCGGGAGAGGGGGATCCCTGCGGCGCCGAGCGTCAGCGCGACGATGGCGGTGACCGCAAGAACCGCCGTCAGGAGAGCGATCGTCAATGATGCGGATGGTCGTCCGGCGCCGGCGCGTCGTTCCGGGCTGCGCGCTTCGCTGCCGATCGCCACGCTCATTGCCGGCAGTTCGCCGCTGACAGCGCCGACTTGAATCCGTCGCCGCGGTCGGCCAATGCCGGATAGAGCCGCGCGGAGAGATCGCGCGCCGCGGCCGCCGTCCGCGGTCCGAAGCCGAGCAGATAAAGCCCATCCATGGTGATGAAGCTCTTGTTGGCCGCAACCGGCGTCAGTGCAAAGCCGGGATGAGCATAGATCGCCTCAGCCTGAAGCGAGTCCTTGCCGCGCTCGATCGAGAGCGCGACGTCGGGTCTTGCCGCCGCGATCGCCTCGTCGCCGATGACCTTGTAGCCGTCGAAATCGTCGATGGCGTTGGCGGCGCCGGCGAGCTGGATGATCTCCTCGGCCGCGGTCTTGCGGCCGGCCACCAGCGCCCGACCGTTCTGCAGCGACATCACGAACATCACGCGCACCGGCTTGGTTACGCCGGCGCGCAAGGCGCCGAGTTGCGCGAGATCGGCGCCGACCGCGGCGCTCAGGCACGCCGCACGCGCATCGACGCCCATGGCGTGGCCGACCAATTTGATCTTCTCGATCAGGCCGGCCTCGGTGAAGGTGTCGGGCACCAGCACCAGCGGCACTTTCGCCGTTTCCAGGATGTCGATGGTCTCGCGCGGCCCCGCGCCCTGGATCGCCAGGATCAGGGTGGGATTGAGGCCCAGCACGCCTTCGGCGGAGACCTGGCGCATGTAGCCGACATTGGGTTTGTCCTGCAGCGCCGCTGCCGGATAGAGGCTCGTGGTGTCGACGCCGACCAGGCGGCTCTCGAGCCCGAGCGCGTAGAGGATCTCGGTGATGGCGCCGCCGATCGAGACCGTGCGCGCGGCGTCGGTCACGGTGATCTCGCGATTGCGCGCGTCATGCACGGTGATGCCGTCGGCTTGCGCGGCGGATGTGAGCGCGATTCCGCTGGAGAGCACGAGGCCGATGAAGGTGCGACAAAATGTCATTGCGGATTACTTCGTCAGGATCAGCTTGTTCTGCGAGGTCAGGCGAAGCCGATAATGATCCTCGCCATGCGCGATGATGATCTCGCGCTCGGCCGCAAACAGCTCGCGGCTGTCGATCCGGCTGCCACGCATGGTGAGGGTTCTCGTTGTCGCAGAAGGGTTTTCTGCCGACCCCGCCGCGCCGCTATTGTTGTCTGCGGACGTTGCTGACATTTGAGGTGTGATGCGCTTTCGTAAATCCTGGAGTGCTGCTTGTTTGTATAGGCGGCACGAAGCGCATTCCAACGGCTGCAATTTACAATCGATATAAACTGCAACCTGATGTCATTGACCGTCAGAGTGTTGCCACGTAACCAATTATGGCAGCGGGGAACATGTCCGCTTGCTAAAACAATCAGCCAGCCAGTCGTTCGCGTTGCGAACGCACGCCAGCCAGAAGACTCCAAAAACTAGAGCGAAGTGCAGGCTGGGGCTGATATGGCTGACGGGGCTAGGTATTCGCGCGCCCTGATTTTGGGCGCGTCGGTGGTTTCTATCGCGGCAATGATGACGGAGAGCGGTCTTGCGCAGACTGCATCGCCGTCGGCTGAAAATGCGTCGTCGGAGCGAGCGAAGCCGGCGAAGCGCAAGCCGTCAAAGCCGCACGCCGCGCAGCAGGCAACGCCTGAAGTTCTGAACGCGCGCGCCCAGGCCGGCAGTACGGCGCCGGTGCAGGTGCTTGACACCATCACGGTCGCCGCGACCAAGACCAAGGAGCGTGCGATCGATGCGCTTGCGCCGGTCAGCTCGATCTCGCTCGATCAGATCCAGGGCATCCAGCCGAACCGGCTGTCGGGCATCTTCTATGCGGTGCCCGGCGTGTCGTTCCAGGAGCGCGGCGACGATCCCTCAACGGTCATCAACATCCGCGGCCTGCAGGAGTTCGGGCGCGTCGCGGTGGTCGTCGACGGTGCCCGGCAGAACTACCAGCGCACCGGCCACAACGCCAACGGCTCCTTCTTCCTCGATCCTGAATTGATCGGCGGCGTCGATGTCGTGCGCGGCCCGACCGCCAACATCTACGGCTCCGGCGCCATCGGCGGCCTGGTCTCGTTCCGCACCAAGGACATCGACGACGTGGTGCGTCCCGGCGAGCGCTGGGGCGTCGATCTCTCGGGCTCCTACGGCTCCAACAACAATCGCGGCCTCGGCTCGGTATTCGGCGGCGTGCGCGCCACGCCGGACGTCGATATCTTCGGCGGCGCGGTCTACCGCACGCAAGGCAACTACAAGGACGGCAACGGCACCGAGATCGGCAACACCGGCAACCAGGCCGAGGTCGGGTTGCTGAAGCTCACAGTGCGTCCCGCCCTCGGCCACGAGGTCAAGTTCGGCGCCGTGTTCCAGGACTATCAATACGACATCGGTCAATTCAACCGTGGGCCGGTCGCGACCGCAGCCCAGCGCGCGCTCTATCAGGGCTCGTCGGTCTACGCGTCCGATGCCAAGAACTACACGGGGACGCTGACCTGGAATTATTCGCTGCCGAGCGACAATCTTTTCGACTCGCACGTGTCGGTCTATGGCAACCGCGTCGATAACGACCAGACCAAGACTTACCACTATTCGACCTCGGGTGCGGCCCTATGCGGCACCGGCAATTTCGGCAACAACATCTCCGGCTGTGTCGGCGACAAGCGCGGCTATGCCCTCAACACGTTCGGCATCGACGCCAACAACACCACGCGGTTCAATGTCGGTGATTGGCGCAACGCGCTCACGGTGGGCTTCGATGCGTTCCAGGACGACGTGATCACGACCGACAGCCGCGGCAATTCCAACATCACCACGCCGAGCGGCATCCGCACCGTGTCGGGCGGCTTCCTGCAGTTGAAGCAGAACTACAGTACCTGGTTCGAGGCGGTGAGCGCGATCCGCTACGATCGCTACGACCTGGAATCGGGCAAGACCAACGGCAGCGGCGACCGCTTCTCGCCGAAGATCACCCTCGGTGTGACGCCCGTTCCCGGCTTCCAGCCCTATGTGAGCTATGCCGAAGGCTATCGCGCCCCGTCGATCACCGAGACCGTGATCTCCGGCGCGCACGCGACCGGTGGCGGACCGGCTCTCTTCCCTTGCCCGGACGGCACGGTCGGCCTGTTCTGCTTCTTGCCCAACCCCAACCTTCGTCCCGAAGTCGGCAAGAACAAGGAAATCGGCTTCAACCTGAAATACGACAACATCTTCAGCGCCAACGACTCGTTCCGCGGCAAGATCAACCTGTTCCGCAACGACGTCAGCGACTACATCGATCTCGTCTCGTTCGGCTTCGTGACATTCCCCGGCGTCGGTTCGTTCGCTCAGTACTACCAGTACCAGAACATCGCCCAGGCCCGCATCCAGGGCTTCGAGGCGGAGACGATGTACGATGCCGGCAACTGGTTTATCGGCGTCGCCGGTCACTACATCCAGGGCAAGAACGCGGTCACCAATGTCGGGCTCGCCACCATCACTCCGCGCAAGGTCGTCACGACCGGCGGTGTTCGTCTGCTCGACCGCACGCTGATCCTGTCTGCGCAATGGGCTTCGTACGGCCCGAACAACGACGTGCCCGCCGGTTATCTGCCGGCGACCGGCTACGAGTTGATCAACCTGTACATGACCTACAACGCGACCAGGGACATCGTGTTCACGGCCTCGATCGACAATCTCCTGAACCAGTATTACCGGCCCTATGCCATTCCCGGCAGCTCGACCGACGGCACCTCGCAGAACGACGTGCTGTGGTCGAGCCCCGGACCCGGCCGGGTCTACAAGGCCGGCATGAAGATCCACTTTGGAGGTGCGTAAGGCACGGCGCGTCGCGACACCACAAACTTCCGCCGGGCCCGCGCTGATGCTCCAGCGCGGCTTCGGCGTGTTTCGTTTTGATCAGAAGGAGAGACTTTTATGTTCATCGCCATGAATCGCTTCCAGGTGAAGCTCGGCTCGGAAGCCGCGTTCGAGACCGTCTGGCGCACCCGTGAGTCCTATCTCGGCAGCATGGCCGGCTTCGTCGAATTCCACCTGCTCAAGGGCCCCGCGCTCGAGGACCACACGTTGTATTCCTCGCATACGGTGTGGGTCGACAAGGCCGCCTTCGAGGCCTGGACGAAGTCGGATCAATTCCGCCGTGCTCATGCCCGCGCCGACAACCAGACCGGCGAGAGCCTCTATCTCGGCCATCCCAAGTTCGAGGGTTTCGAGGTCATCCTGACCGAGCGCAAGGCGAACGCGGCCGCCTGAGGCGGTTCGCGCAGGAGCAGATCATGCTGAGCAAGGATATCGCCGATCTCAAGGCGTATATGGCCGACAATCCCGGCGCGGTGATCGAGGACGTTGCGCGCGAGCGCAAGGTCACGCCGCGTGCGGTGGTCGAGGCGCTGCCATCCACCATGGTGCGGATCGGCGGCGGCGAGCACTTTGCCGCTGTGATGCAGGACATCGCAGCCTGGGGCGAGGTCACCCTGATCGTCCACACGGACGATGCGATCTTCGAGTTCACCGGGGCCGTGCCGGCGGGCGAGATCGGGCGCGGCTATTTCAACCTGATGCAGCCGAAGGGCCTGCACGGCCATCTCCGTCATGAGCGCTGCGTGGGTGTCGCGTTCGTCGAACGCCCCTTCATGGGCAAGACTTCCGCCTTCGTCGCTTTCGTCAATGCCGAGGGCGGCATCATGTTCAAGGTCTTCGTCGGCCGCGACGAGACGAGGGCACTACGGGCGGATCAGTTGCTGCGGTTCCGTCAGCTCGCAGACCGGATCGTGGCCGCGCATTCGGCGTAATTCGCTTCAACCAGTCGGGAGATCAGGATGCAAAGCAATTTCCGGCTTCGGCACGTGATCCTGGCAACTGCTCTGACATTCGCGCCGGCGCCGGCCTTCGCGATCGACGAGGCGTTGTTGCCGCGCAATCTGTCGCCTTGGGGCATGTTCCTGGGCGCCGACATCGTCGTGAAGGCGGTAATGATCGGGCTCGCCATCGCCTCGCTGGTGACATGGACGGTGTGGCTGGCCAAAACCATCGAGCTGCGCCGCAAGGGCGCGCTTGCCGTTCAGCGCACCCGCGCCCTTGAAGGCCGGATGAAGCTGGCGGACGCGGCGGAGCAGATCGGGGACGCGCACGATGCGGTCGCCCAGCTCATCCAGTCCTGCGCGAAAGAAGCCGAGCTCTCCGGCGGCATTGTCGATGACGGCCTTCAGGAGCGCGTGGCGCTGCGGCTGGAGCGGGTCGAGGCCGCGATGTCCCGGCAGATTGCGCGCGGCACCGGCGTGCTCGCGACCATCGGCGCCACCGCGCCCTTCGTCGGCCTGTTCGGCACGGTCTGGGGCATCATGAATTCCTTCATCGGCATCTCCGAGAGCCACACCACGAGCCTTGCGGTGGTCGCGCCCGGCATCGCGGAGGCGCTGCTCGCAACCGCGCTCGGTCTCGTTGCCGCAATTCCCGCGGTGGTCATCTACAATCATCTCGTCCGCGGCATCGCCAATTACCGGGCATTGCTCGGCGATGCCTCGGCGCAGCTGATGCTGCTGGTCAGCCGTCAGCGCGACCACAGGGAATTCCGCCTGGCACGGGCAGCGGAGTAGGCCATGGCTGTGAAGCTTGGTACGCACGCGGGATCGTCGCGTGGGCGCGACCCCGGCGATCTCGACGTTACCCATGAGATCAACGTCACGCCGTTCATCGACGTGATGCTGGTGCTGCTGATCATCTTCATGGTGGCGGCGCCGCTTGCGACCGTCGACATCGGCGTCGAATTGCCCGCGACTGCGGCCGAGCCTGCGCCGCGGCCTGACAAGCCGGTGTTCGTGACCGTGAAGCCGGATCTCACTATTGCCGTCGGCGAGGACACCATGGCGCGCGACGGTCTCGCCTCTGCTCTCACAGCAGCCACGCAGGGGCGCAAGGACGAGCGCATCTATCTGCGCGCCGACAAGGCGGTGAGTTATGGCGACCTGATGGAGGTGATGAACACTCTGCGCAACGCCGGCTATCTCAAGGTCGCTCTCGTCGGCCTCGACGGGCGCAGTTGATGGCGGCCGCAAACGCCTTCGCCCTGCACGAGCCGCTCGGCGAGCGCGAGACCGCGCGCTGGGGCGTGTCGGGCGCGGTGATCGTGGCGCTGCATATCGCCGCTGCGGTCGTTGCGGTGGGCTGGCTGAAGCACGTGCCAAATGAGGGCGTCGATATGCCGGCGATCATGGTGGACATGTCGCCCGTGACGTCGGCACCGCAATCGACGCCGCTCGACCTCGCGCCGGGACCGGTGATGGAGCAGGCGGACGCCTCTCCGCCGGATCAGGCCGCGCCGCAGGCTATGGAGGAGACCATCGCGCCAACCCCGCCGCAGGAAAAGCCCGACGCGGTGGCGCCGCCCGAACAGAAGCTGAGGCCGGCGGACGCGGAGCCCGCCAAGGTGGTCACACAAGCCAAGCCTGAACCGGTCAAACCCAGAGTCGTGCGTCCTGACGCCAAGAAGCCCAGTCACACGACGCCCGCGCCGCGCACCACAGCCTCGCCGCGTGCGGAGCGGCAGGCGCCGGCCGCATCGGCGGTGAGTAGCGGCGCATCGGCGGCAGCGATCGCGTCCTATAACCAGATGGTGGCCGCGCATTTGCAACGCTTCAAGCAATTCCCGCCCGCCTCGAAGGCGGCCGGCGAGCACGGCGTGTCACGCCTGAGCTTTACGTTGAACCGCAGCGGTCAGGTTCTCGGCAGTCGTCTTTCCGGTTCGGCCGGCTATGCGGCGCTTGACGCCGAGACCATGGCGATGGTCCGCCGTGCGCAGCCATTCCCGGCGTTTCCGCCCGAGATCACGCACGCCACGATGAGCTTCACCGTGCCGATCTCGTTTTCGATCCGGTAGCTTTCTCCGCAGTCATGCCCCGGCTTGACCGGGGCATCCAGTTCGCAGAGGCGTTGCGATTCAATCGCTGGCGCTGCGACGTACTGGATCGCCCGGTCGAGCCGGGCGATGACCGTGTTGAGAGAGCAGCCTTAATTCGCCTTCAGGAAATCCGCGACTTCGAGCAGCATGAACTCGTCGTCGTCGGCCTTGTTGGGATCGCGGCTGGAGGAGAACGGCAGATTGTTGTCGTTGCCGACGATGATGTGGGTCTCGTCGACGCGATCGACGTTCTCGATGGTGAAGAACGGGAAGGTGTAGACGCCGTCATTGAGCGGCTTCCGCGCCTTCTTGTCGGGATCCCGGATCTTCATCAGGTCGATATAGCCGATCTTGCGCACGGGCTTGCCGACATTGGCGTCGGAGAGCTCGATCTTGTAGATGCGCTTGAACTTGGCGAGATCAGGGAAGCAGTTCTCGCCGCGGGTGCCTTGCGGGCAGGCCTTGTCGGCAGTGCCTTCGCCGTTGTCGCGCTCGATGATGAGGCCGGAGGCCTGGTCGATCATGTTGAAGTCGCCGATGGCGTTGCCGTTCTGCTCGAACACATATTGCCAGTAGCGGCCGGTGAACTTCTCGGCGGCAACGTCGAATTCGAGGATGCGGGAGGCTTCCTTGCCGTCGACCTTCTCCCAGTCCTTCTTCTCGGCATCCCACAGCGGGCCTTCGAGCAGGCCGTAGAGGAACTTGCCGTCCTTGGACGATGCAAAGCCCTCATAGCCCTTGGAGCGGCGGAGGTTGACGTTGGTGTAGGTCGCGCCCGGCGCGCCCGGGGTCCCCACCGCCCAATTGTCCGGCGAGCGCACCGGCTTGCCGTCGGCGACGGTCTCGAACACGCCGAGGATCTTTCCGGTCTTGTCGGCCTTCAGGATGTAGGGGCCGAACTCGTCACCGATCCAGAAGACATCGCCGATGATCTGGAAGCCTTCGGTGTCGAAGTCGGACCCGGTGAGGTAGCGCTTTTGGGTGTCCTCGTGGACGATGCGGAAGGGGACCTTCTTGTCGGGATCGTGCAGGAAGATGGTCTCCAGGCGCTCGATCTTGCCGTTCGCCCAATCCATCTTGTAGCGGTTGAGGTACAGCATCGAGTCCGGCGAGTTGGCGCGCGCACCCATGCCGTTGTCGGTGATGACCCAGAAGCTGCCGTCGGGCATGGTCTTGATGCCGGAATGACCCTGCAGCGCCTGGCCCTTGAACGGCAGCGACACGCCGGTCGCTCGCTCGTAGGACTTGCCCATGACAGTGCCGAGCGCATCGACGCGCTTGCCGGTGGTGTATTTCCCCGATGTCTTGAGATCGGTGGGGGCATCGGCGGGAGCGTCGATGAAGGTGGCGGCCGGCATCACCACGTGGCCGGCGAGCTTGGCGGGGAATTCACCTTCGCTCTGCGCGAGCGCCGGGCTCGCGGTGAGAATGATCGTTGCGACGGTGGCAAGAAAAGTCGCGCGCATGTGCGTCTCCTGTTGGCGGACGCACGCCTTATGCGGATGCCGTATTGCAGTTTTGTGAAGCCGGGCCAAACGCCGCAGGCTTATGGTGGCCAGCATGTCGCGGAATTCCTGCAGCTCGGCCTTGTTGCTGACGGGCTTGCCGTGCCCGGTGATGATGATGGTGTCGTCGTTGGCGATTGCCAGATTGGCGTCGCAGGCTGCGATCATGCCGCCGATGCTGCCGCCGGTCGGCGATCTATCACGATCGCACGAACCTTTGCGATCGCGCGGGAGCTGCTACTCCTTCACCGCGCCGGTCAGCGAGGACACGTAATAGTCCACGAACAGCGAATAGAAGACGGCAACCGGCAGCGAGCCGAGCAGCGAGCCCGCCATCAGCGCGCCCCACTGATAGACGTCGCCGGTGACGAGGCTCGGTCAGGATCGCGACCGGCACCGTCTTGTTGGCGCCGCTCTGGATGAAGGCGAGCGCGTAGATGAACTCGTTCCAGGACAGCGTGAAGGAGAAGATGCCGGCCGAGATCAGCCCGGGCACGGCGAGCGGCAGCGTGATCCGCCGCAGGATCTGTAGGCGCGTTGCGCCGTCGACCAGCGCGCATTCCTCGAGTCTCGTAGGGGATCGACTTGAAATAGCCGATCAGCAGCCAGGTACAGAACGGTACCAGGAAGGTCGGATAGACCAGGATCAGGGCCAGCGGCGAGTCGAACAGGCCGAATTGCACCACCACGGTGGCGAGCGGGATGAACAGGATCGAGGGCGGCACGAGATAGGCGAGATAGATGCCGAGGCCGACATAGGGACTGCCGCGGAAGCGCAGCCTTTCAATGGCGTAGGCGGCGAGCGTCGAGGCGATCAGGGACAGCGTGGTCGAGCCGATCGCGACCAGCATCGTCGTCCACAGCCAACGCGGATAGGCGGTGTCGAACAGAAGATGCTTGATGTGCGCCAGGGTCGGCGAGGAGATCCAGAACGGGTTGTGCTCCCGGTAATTCATCAGCTCGGCGTTCGGCTTGAACGAGGTGATCGCCATCCAGTAGAACGGGAACAGCAGGATCAGCACGAAGCAGCCGAGCGGCAGGTAGATCATCATCAGCCGCCGCAGGCCGGAATCCCATTCCATGGTGTCGGGGGCCGCCTTCGAATCGGCCACGGCGCCTTGCGCGGCAGTGTCAGTCATTGTTCTCTCCCTGCTGCCATTTGCGGCGCGCCAGGCCGAAATAGGAAAACAGCGTCGCGAACACCAGGAATGGGATCATAGACACTGCGATCGCTGCACCTTCGCCGAGGCTCGCCGCCGGCAATGCCGCGCTGGAACGCCAGCGTGGCCAGCAGATGGGTCGAGTTGCCGGGGCCGCCACGGGTGATGGCGTAGACCAGCTGGAAATCGGTGAAGGTGAAGATGATCGAGAAGGTCATGACGATGGCGAGGATCGGCATCATCATCGGGAAGGTGATGTAGCGGAAGCGCTGCCAGGCGCTGGCGCCGTCGAGCATCGCGGCCTCGTAGAGCGAAGGCGAGATGGTCTGCAGGCCCGCGAGCAGCGAGATCGCGACGAAGGGAATGCCGCGCCATATATTGGCGGCGATCAGCGAGAAGCGCGCAGGCCAGGGCGAGCCAAGGAAGTCGATATTGCTGTCGCGCCAGTGCAGCACGTCTACAAGGAGGTAGGAGATGACCGAGAATTGGGGATCGTAGATCCACCAGAACGCCAGCGCCGACAGCACGGTCGGAACGATCCAGGGCAGGAGGATGATCGCACGCAGCAGACTCTTGAACGGAAAATGGTTGTTGAGCAGCAGCGCCAGCCAGAAGCCGAGCGCGAACTTCCCGAACGTCGCGATTCCCGTATAGACCACGCTGTAGAACACCGCGTTCCACCACAGGGAATCGGTGAGCAGATACTGGAAATTCTCGAGGCCGACATAGATGCCGCGCCGGCCGATCGTGGTGTCGGTGAAGGCGAGCCAGATGCCGAGGCCGAGCGGATAGGTCAGGAACACCGAGAGCAGCCCGATCGCGGGCGCCAGGCACATCACGATCAGGAACGGCTTGTAGTCGAACAGCCGCACCAGCCAGGACGGCTGCCGCTGGGTGAGGGCGGGGGAGGAGAGTGTGGTCACGGACATCAGCCTGTTGTCCTGTTCTAGGAAGTCGCTCCACCGTCATCGCGAGGAGACGAAGCAATCCAGAGTGATCCGCGAAAGGGATTCCGGATTGCTTCGCTCGCGATGACGGTCGCTATCGCTGCCGCCGGAAGTACCGCTTGCAGCGCTGCTCGGCTTCCGCGGCGGCGGCCTCCGGCGTCGCCGCGCCGGTTGCAACTGCCGAGAACATCTGGATCAGCACGTAGTCGGCGCTGACGGCACCCGTCGCCGTCGAAATCGGACCCTTGTAGCCGTCGTAATAGGTGCTGTTCATGGTGTCCTTGAACAGCTTCACCTTGGGGTCCTGCGTCCACACCGCGGCCTCGGCATAGGCGGCCAGCGGCTGCGACCAGTAGCCGGAATTGGCGTTGAGCCACGGCTCGTACTGTTCCTTTTCCAGCATGAATTGCAGGAAGGCCTTGGCGGCGTTGGGGTACTGGCTGTGCTTGAACACCATCGCGTTCAGCGTCAGGCCCGCCATCGGCGAGACCTTGGCGAGGCCCTTCGGCAGCAATTGATGCTCGCTGTCGTCGGCGATCGCCTTGGTCGCGGGATCGTTCTTCAGCGAGAAGTACAGCGAGACGCCGTTGGCGGTCAGCGAAATCTCCTGCGAAGAATAGGCACGGTTGTTGCTGACGTCGTTCCACGACGTCGTGCCGGCGATGAAGGTCGGATACAGCTGTTTGACCCAGTTCAGCGCGGCGATGGTCTCCTTGCTGTTGATGACGACGTTGCCCTCTTCGTCGAGCACCGATCCGTTGTGCGACCACAATGCCCAGCTCGCGAAGCCGTTGCCGTCGCCCTTGGCATTGCCGAGCGCAAAGCCGGCCGGCTTGCCGGCCTTGTGCAGCTTCTGGCAGAGGTCGAGGATTCCGGCATGGTCCTCCGGCACCTTGTCGAAGCCGACCGATTGCAGGATCGACTTGCGGTAGATCAGCGGTCCCGCGGTGGCGCCGAACGGCAGCCCGATCCAGGCGTCGCTCTTGTTCTTCTTGCCGTAGCGCTGCGCCAGCGGCAGCCAGCCGCCATAGCGCTTGCCGACATAGTCGGCGACGTCGGTCAGCTCGATCAGCTTCTCGATATAGATGTGCGGCGCATCGGAGAAGCCGATGATGATGTCGGGGCCGGCGCCGGAATTGGCGGTTACCGCGGTCTGCTGGTTGATGTCCTCCCAGCCGACGAAGTCGACCTTGACCTCGACCCCGGTCTCCTTGGTGAACTTTGCCGCATTGGCGCGGAACACGTCCTCGTCGGCTTGGACGAAGCGGACCGGGCGCAGCATGCGCAAGGATGCGCCCTTCTCGATCTCGCGCTTGGGTGCCGCAACATCGGCAGCTTTGATATTGGATGTTTGCGCTGCAGCACCGGTGGCCGCGAGCGTTGCAGCGGACAGGCCCAGCGCCAAGGCATCACGACGTGTGATGTCGTTCCTCATCGGTTCCTCCCTATGATGTCTCCCTTCCCGGCGTTGATCGCCGGTGAAGGGTCGTTCCGGTCGTCGGCGCGTGGTGCGCCGGCCGCCTTAGCTGTTCGGCCCGCGGTCCATGCTGACGGGTTGCCAGCGGCGGAGCGCGGTGTCTTGCAGCACCGACGGATTGACGCAGCTTACCGGCCACATGCCCTGAAGCACCAGTGACAATTCGTAGCCCACGCGGCGCTTGCGCGCCTCGTCGAACCGTGCCGAGGCCGAGGCGACATGGGCGGTCAGGGTCACGTTCTCCATGCCGAGCAGCGGATTGTTGTGCGAGGGCGGTTCCTTCTCCAGCACGTCGAGGGCGGCGTGCGCGATCCAGCCCTCCTGCAGCGCCTTGATCAGGCTCTCCTCGTCCACGGTGGCGCCGCGCCCGGTATTTACGAAGATCGAGCCCTTCTTCATCTGCCGGAAGTGCTTCTCGGTCAGCATGTGATGCACCTCGGGCCGTGCGGGTGCGTGCATCGAGACGAAGTCGGATTGCGACAGCACCTCGTTGAGCGTCGCCGGGATGACGCCGTGGTCGTACATCAGCGTTTCCTGGATGAAGGGATCGTAGGCCATCATGCGCAGTCCAAAGGGCGCTGCGCGCTTCGCAACTGCACGCGCGACGCGGCCGAACGAGACGAAGCCGAGTGTCTGGCCCATCAGCCTGGGGATCTTCAGCAGGGCCGGCCGCCCTTCGGCCCAGCGGCCATCGCGCACCATGCGGTCCTGCTCGATCAGGCGGCGGAAGCCGGCCAGCAGCAGCATCATGGCGTGGTCGGCAACTTCCTCGATGAAGGTGTCGGGAATGTTGGTCACCGGGATTTTACGGGCAGTGGCCGCCTTGATGTCGACGCTGTCGACGCCGACCGAGCCCAGCGTGATGACCTTGCAGCTTTCCAGGCTGTCGATGATGGTCTTGGTGATGGGGATGCCCTTGGCATAGATGGCGTCGGCGTTTTTCGCTGCGGCGATGAATCCGGCCTCGTCGGCGGGGGCTTCGATGATCTCGGCATCGATCGGATCGAGCGCCTCGCGCTCGTAGGAATAGTCGCTGCCCGCGACCGTGAAGCTCGCGCCCTTCGGCGTCACCACCCTGTATTTCGGCATCTTCTCGCTCCCGATTTGGTTTGTCGGTTCTTGTTGTGACCCGCCTCCGCGGACGGGCCTTTGCGTCTTTTACGCGAAATCGGGGCGCGCGCGTACAATTCCCGGTTGTCGATGACGAGGTTTCTTTTCGGTTTTCGGCACGGGGTAAGGGCTTCTACGGAGGCCTGTAAGTAACTTGCTAAGGCCTTCCCCCTAAAGATTGATTTGATTTTGATCGATCTCGTCGCGTGCCCGTATCCCATCATTGCCGGAGCCATCCCGTGAAGTTGAGCAATCTGAAGATCGCCCCGAAGCTCGGCATCCTTGTCGGCGTCACCTTGTTCGGCCTGTGCATCTCCGGCGTTCTCGCCGGTTACCTGATGAAGCGCGAGATGGTCAATGCGCGCATCGACCAGGCCAAGTCGATCGTCGACTTGGGACGCAACTACGCCGCTGCGCTGATGAAGCGCGTCAGCGCCGGCGAGATGACGAAGGATGCAGCCTTGGCCGAGCTTCGCCGCTACGGCAACGCGATGACCTACGACAACGGCTCGGGCTATCTGTTCGGCACCTCCTATGACGGCATCACCCAGCTCGCGCCCGATCCGAAGCAGGTCGGCACCAACCGCATGGATGTCGTGACCAACGGCCGCAAGCTGTCCGTCGAGCTGATGGACGGCGTCAAGGCCAACGGCTCGATCCTGCTCTATTATGAATACGTAAAGCCTGGCCAGGAGAAGCCGATCCGCAAGATCGGCTACGCGGTGGCGGTCCCCGGCCTCGACATGTATCTCGGCACTGGCGCCTATCTCGACGACATCGACGCCAAGATGGCCCCAGTGTTCTGGTCGCTCGGCCTCGCCATCCTCGGCATTCTCGTGATTGCCGGCGGCGTCGCCTGGATGATCGGCCGCAGCATCAGCGGACCGCTCGCGCTGCTGGGCTCCCGCATGAAGGACCTCGCGGGCGGCAAGCTCGACGGTGACATTCCCGGCGTCGGCCGCGGCGACGAGGTCGGCGCGATGGCCGCGACCGTCCAGATCTTCAAGGACAACGCCGTCCGTATCCGCGATCTCGAGAAGACCGAAGCCGATGCCAAGGAGCGCGTCGCGGCAGAACGTCGCAGCGCCATGGAGGGCATCGCCAGCGACTTCGAACGCAGCGTCAACGGTATCGTTCGCTCGGTCTCCTCGGCCGCGGCCGGCATGCAGACGACGGCGCAGTCGATGACCGCGACCGCCAGCGACGCCTCCTCGCGTGCGGCGACGGTCGGCGCGGCCTCGCAAAAGGCTTCCGGCAATGTCGGCACGGTCGCAGCGGCCGCCGAGGAGCTCTCGAGCTCCGTTGCGGAAATCTCCCGCCAAGTCACGCGCTCGACCGAAGTCGCGAGCCGCGCCGTCAGCGACGCCGAGCGCACCAACGCCACCGTGCAGGTGCTCTCGACCGGCGCCGAGAAGATCGGCGAAGTCGTCAAGCTGATCCACTCGATCGCGGCGCAGACCAATTTGCTCGCGCTCAACGCCACCATCGAGGCGGCGCGCGCCGGCGAATCCGGCCGCGGCTTCGCGGTCGTCGCCTCCGAAGTGAAGGCGCTGGCGAACCAGACCGCCAAGGCGACCGAGGAGATCTCCGCGCAGGTTGCGGCGATGCAGACCTCGACCAGCGACGCGGTCACGGCCATCTCCGGCATCACTCAGACCATCGCCGAGATGAGCGAGATCACCGCGGGCATTTCCGCATCGATCGAGCAGCAGGGCGAGGCGACCCGCGAGATCGCCCGCAACATCCAGTCGGTCGCGGCCGGCTCGAACGAGATCAACGCCAATATCGGCAGCGTCACCTCGGCCGCGGAAGCGACCGGTACGGCCGCCACCGACGTGCTCACCAACGCCCGCGAGCTGGACAGCCAGTCCGGCGCGCTGCGCAGCGCCGTCGACGGCTTCCTCGCCAAGGTGCGTGCGGCGTAAGGCCTAAACGCACAGAATTCGTAAGGTGGGCAAAGACGCGCAAGCGTCGTGCCCACCTTTTGTTTTTCAGTTGTATTGGTTGTCATGCCCCGCGAAGGCGGGGCATCCGGTACGCCGCGGCTTCTCGGTTCAAGCACAGCCGCATCCGGAATGCTGTCATCCCCGCCTTCGCGGGGGATGACAGCATTTGCGGGGCGTGGCGATTACTGCTTCTCGATCTTCGCGTTGGTGATCAGCTTTTCCCACAGCACCAGCTGCTCGCCCACGAACTTGCCGAGCTCTTCCGGCGTGCCGGAGAATGCGTCCATGCCGAGCGTGGCGAGCTGGGCCTTGATCTCGGGCTTCTCGACGATCTTGCGGATCTCGGCATTGAGCCGCGTCACGATCTCCTTGGGTAGGCCGGCCGGGCCGAAATAGCCCTGCCAGGACGAGATGTCGAAATCTGGCACGCCGGCCTCCTGCATCGAGGGCAGGTGCGGCACCAGCGGCGAGCGATCCTTGGTGGTGACGGCGAGCGCGCGCAGCGCGTTGCCGTTGACGTGCGGCAGGCCCGTGAGGATATCCACGAACATCATCGAGACGCGCCCGCCCATGACGTCGTTGAGCGCTGGCGGCGAGCTCTTGTAGGGCACGTGCAGGAGGTCAAGCCCGGCATTATGCGCAAAGGTCGCGCCGGAGACGATCGCCGAGGACGAGCCCGAGGCGTAGCTCAGCTTGCCCGGATTGGCCTTGCCGTAGGCGACGAGCCTCGGCGACGGTTTTAGCCGGCACTTCCGGATTGACGACCAGCATGAACGGCAAATCGCCGGTGCGCGCGATCGGCGTGAAGTCCTTGACCGGATCGTAAGTGAGGCTCTTGAGCAGATAGGGATTGGCCGAATGTGTGGTGTTGGTGGTCACCAGCAGCGTGTAGCCGTCGGGAGCGGCCTTCGCGACGTAGCTCGCGGCCAGCATGCCGTTGGCGCCCGCCTTGTTCTCGATGATGATGCCGACGCCGAGCGCCTGCGACAAGTGCTGCGAGATCAGCCGTGTCGTGGTGTCCGTGCCGCTGCCGGCCGCGAACGGCAGCACCAGCGTGATGTTGCGGCTCGGATAAGTGTCGGCCTGGGCGGCGGACGCCGCGACAAGGCAAAGTGCGGCCGCAGCCACGGCAAGCAGGTTTCGAAACAGCCCTGAAATCATCTTGAGACGTTCCCTCTTTTTCGTTGGCGGGGAACCTAGCGTCTCTTGATTGAAATCGGAAGACGGAGTTTGTCTCGTGCCCCGGACGCTGCGCAGCACGGAGTGATGCGCTGCAGAGCCGGGGCCCATGCTGCGGCACTCTGGGTCCCGGGTCTGCGCTTCGCTTGCCCGGGACACGAGACTACATCGTCCGCCGCGCGGAATTACTTCGCTGCCGATCCCTGGCGCGAAGCGAACACGACGCCGGCCAGCACCAGGGCGTAGCCGATCAGGTGAAAGGGCTGCAGCTTTTCGCCGAGCATCAGGATCGCCATCGCGGAGCCGAACACCGGCACCAGATGGAAGAACGGCGCGGCCCGGTTCGGCCCGATCAGCGCTACGCCGCGGTTGAAGAACAGATAGGCCAGCGTCGAGGGAAAGATCAGGATGTAGCCCAGCGTCGCCAGCGTGATCGTGTCGAATTGCAGGACGCGGCCGCTGGCCGCTTCCCAGATCGCCCCGGGGATCAGCATCGTCGCGCCGCAGCAGGTGGTGAAGGACAGGAAAGAGAGCTGATGGATCTTCGGCCGCCGCGGGATGAAGGCGGAGTAGAGGCCGAACGCCACCAGCGAGGAGGCGAACATGATGTCGCCCCGGTTGAAGCTGATGCCCGCGAGCGCGGCGAGATCGCCGCGCAGGATGATGATCAGCACGCCGAGCAGCGAGACCGCGATGCCGGCGAGCTGCGCTCCCGTCAGCCGCACGCCGAACAGCACCAGCGACCACAGTGCCACGAACAGCGGGCCTGCCGACTGGATCAACAGCGCGTTCAGCGCCTCCGTGTACTGCATCGCCCAGTACGAGATCGCGTTGTTGAAGGCAAAGCCCACCAGCGACAGGAACAGCATCAAGGGCAGGCTCTTGCGCAAGAGAGGCCAGTCGCGCTTCAGATGCGGCCAGGTGAACGGCAGCAGGATCAGGAACACGCCGAACCAGCGGATCGTCGTCACCGTCAGCGGCGGCACATGCGCACCGACATGGCGCGCGAGCACGATGTTGCCGGCCCAGAACAGCGAGCTCAGGCTGAGCAGCAGATAAGGCTGGTTGTTGAGCCAACTGGCTGGATTGGTGGCCGGTGGCGCGGGCGAAGCGATCGTCATTGGCGTTGCGGACGAGCTTGCGCCGGATCGGTATCGTGGCACAAGTCACGCCGCCGCAATGCTACAATGCAGGCAAACCCTGAGGAGGTGCCTTTGGCGGTCAATATGTTGAACATCGCGGGCCTCGAGCAGCTCGATCCGCAGTCGCCGGTGGTGATGCTGAACCTGATGCGTTTCCACGACCGCTCGCGCGACGGCGACGGATCCGGCTGGGATGCCTATCTGCGCTACAGTGCCGTCACCGTGCCGATGATCAGGGCGCGCGGCGGCACCTTGCTGTGGACCGGCGATGCCAAGGCTGTCGCACTCGGACCGCACGCCGGCAACGACTGGGATTTCGTCGCACTGGTCTATTACCCCACGGTCTCGGCTTTCTTGGACATGATGACGTCGGAGTCCTACGAGCGCGATGCCGACCCGCACCGCGTCAATGGCTGCGCCGAGCACGTCATCATCGCGACGAGGGAGGCCTACAGCAAGTTCGGGATGAAGTAGGAAATGTCCGCCGTGCGGCGCGGCTCTTTCCCTCTCCCCTTGTGGGAGAGGGTGGCTCGCCGCGATAGCGGCGAGACGGGTGAGGGGTCTCTCTCCGCGAGTCTCACTCTCACTGATGTGTGCGGAGAGAGACCCCTCATCCGGCGCGAACTGCGTTCGCGCCACCTTCTCCCACAAGGGGAGAAGGGAAGGGCAGCGGCATGCTTGGCTAGAGTGATGCTACGTCGCTTGCTTCCGCGACGCCACGAACACGCCGGACAGCACCAGTGCAAACCCGATGAAATGGAACGCCTGCGGGTGCTCGCCGAGGAACGCCATCGCCATGATCGAGCCGAACACCGGCACGACGTGGAAGAACGGCGCGGCGCGGTTGGCGCCGATCAGGCGGACGCCGCGATTGAAGCAGAGATAGGCCAGCGTCGAGGGGAACACCGCGACATAGAACAGCGTCAGCAAGTTCGGCCCGTCGAGCTTCATGACCGGGCGCGCGGACAATTCCCAGATCTCCAGCGGGATGAGGCAGGCGGCGCCGACTCCGAAGGTGAAGGCGAGGAACGACAGGCCGTGCATCGGCGGCCGCTTCAAGGTCAGCACCGAGTAGAGCGCGAAGATGATCAGCGCGACGATGAAGATCAAATCGCCCTTGTTGAAGTCGATGTTCGACAGCGTGGTGAAGTCGCCGTGCAGCAGGATCGTCAGCACGCCACACATCGACAGAGCCACGCCGAACGCCTGTGCCGCGGTGAGACGGACGCCGAGGATGGCCAGCGACCACAGCGCCACGATCAGCGGCGCGGCCGACTGCAGCAGCAGCGTGTTGAGGGCCTGGGTATGCTCCAGCGCCCAGTATTGCAGCGTGTTGAAGGCGCCGATGCCGACGATCGACAGCGTGACCATCAGGCCGAGCTTGCCGCGGATCGCGGGCCAGTCCTGGGCCAGGTGTTTCCAGGCGAACGGCAGCACCAGCAGGAAGGCAAAGGTCCAGCGTAGGAACGACAGCGTGACCGGCGGGATGTGGCCGGCGGCGAGCCGCCCGACGATGGCGTTGCCGGCCCAGCACAGCGCGGTGACGCTGAGCAGCAGATAAGGCTGGTTGGCGATCCAGCTATGGCCGGATGTTTCCGCGCTCGTGGTCTGACCGGTGGCGGACATTGGGTTGGCGTAGCCCCGCGTGCACCGAGGCTTCCGGCCCGGCGGGATCCGGGCCGGCTGATCGCCCGGCACCGTCCAAAGACACGGAAATCGGGGCTGCAGCAACGGGGGGCGGATGCATCGCGACCATGCAGCGGGGAAGATCGGTCTCGCGCTTTGGTCGAAGCTTGTCGATGGGTCCTGGAACGTTTCTGGATTTTCCGGGGATATCAATGGCTTAAAGTGTCTCTTGGGCCCGGAAAAAGCCTCGTTCTTGCTTGCCTAGAGCAGCTGCTTCCTTTATCCGGTTGGGCGCCTTGCGTGCGAACGGCTCCCGGCCGTCAGCTAGGCTGGCGCATCTAAATCTTCGAAGGATTACCCGCGAATGGCCAATGTTGTCGTCGTCGGCGCCCAGTGGGGCGACGAAGGGAAGGGCAAGATCGTCGACTGGTTGTCGGAGCAGGCGGACATCGTGGTCCGCTTCCAGGGCGGTCATAACGCCGGCCATACGCTGGTGATCAACGGCAAGACCTACAAGCTCGCGCTGCTGCCATCGGGCGTGCTGCGCGACCAGAAGCTGTCGGTGATCGGCAACGGCGTGGTGTTCGATCCCGCCGCCTTCCTCGACGAGGTCACCAAGCTGCGTTCGCAGGGCGTCGCGGTCTCGCCGGACAATCTGCGCGTCGCCGAGAACGTCACCCTGATCCTGCCGCTGCACCGCGAACTCGACGCGCACCGCGAATCCGCTAATGCGGCGACCGCGATCGGCACCACCCGCCGCGGCATCGGCCCGGCCTATGAAGACAAGGTCGGCCGCCGCGCCATTCGCCTGATGGATCTTGCCGACCTCGATACGCTCCCGCACAAGATCGACCGGCTGCTGGCCCACCACAATGCGCTCCGCCGCGGGCTCAATCTGCCCGAGTTCGACGGCAAGGATATCCTGAAGGAATTGAGCGCGCTGGCGCCGCAACTGCTGCCCTACGCCGAGACGGTGTGGCGCCTCCTGGACATCAAGCGGCGCGAAGGCAAGCGCATGCTGTTCGAGGGTGCGCAGGGCGCGCTGCTCGACGTCGATCATGGCACTTACCCTTACGTCACCTCGTCCAACACGGTGGCGGCGCAGGCCGCGACCGGCGCCGGCCTCGGGCCGGGCGCGGTCGGCTACGTGCTCGGCCTGTGCAAGGCCTACACGACGCGCGTCGGCCAGGGCCCGTTCCCGACCGAGCAGGACAACGAGACCGGCCGCAAGATCGGCGAGCGCGGCCGCGAGTTCGGCACCAATACCGGCCGCCCCCGCCGCTGCGGCTGGTTCGATGCCGTGCTGGTCCGCCAGGCGGTCCGCACCTGCGGCATCAACGGCCTGGCGCTGACCAAGCTCGACATCCTGGACGGCTTCGACACCATCGAGGTCTGCACCGGCTATAAGCTCGACGGCAAGGAGATCGACCATTTTCCGGCCGGCGAGGGCGCGCAGGCCCGGGTCGAGCCGATCTACGAGACCATCGAGGGCTGGAAGGAGCCGACCGCCAGCGCGCGGTCCTGGGCCGACCTGCCGGCTCAGGCCATCAAATATGTCCGGCGGATCGAGGAATTGGTGGGCTGCCCGGTGGCGCTGCTTTCCACCAGCCCCGAACGCGAGGATACTATCCTGGTGCAAAACCCGTTTGAGGCTTAACGATCTCTTACCAGGACGCGCGTATAGTTGAGTTGAAATGGCTGATTACTATCCGCTGATCGCCCGCGCTATTGCCGCCCTGGACCCCAACGCTCCCGGCGAAAGCCGTCGCGCGCTCTATGAGCGGGCGCGCACGGCCCTGATCGCGCAGCTGCGCAGCGTGCAGCCGCCGCTCTCCGAATCCGAGATCACCCGCGAACGGCTGTCGCTGGAGGAGGCCGTCCGCAAGGTCGAATCCGAGGCGGCCCAGCGCGCCCGCGAGGCCTCGCGCCCCGGTGGCGGTGCACGCAGCGGCGGCAGCGGCGATGCGTTCCGCCGCGCCAGCGCCCGGGCCGCCGAGGGCAACGCCCCGGCAGCCGCGCCCCCCTCCGCGGACGCGTCCGGCTCCGCCCCCGCCGCGGGCCGATCGTCCGTCCTTCAACGTCGATGACCAGGGCGATGCCCAGCAGCGGCCGCCGCGCGCGCCCCGCTTCGACGCCCCGCGCCAGCCGGCACCGTCCGCACCGCCGCCGATGCCGGAGCCGCCCGCGGCCGGACGCGATCGCGCCGGTGCGCGCCGTCCTCCTGACATGGGACCGCCGCCGGCGCTGCCGACAGCACCGGGCGTGCGCGGCTTCCGCGACATCACGGCCGATGCCAATGATCTCGGCGGCGCTGCCGCGCAGGCCAGCCGCGCCGCGCGCCGGACCTATGCCAACGTGCCCTCGCCCTCGCCGGAATTCGACCGGCTCGAGCCGAGCCTTGAAAGCCGCGGCGGCGAGGCCGAGGCGCCCTATTCCTACGACGAGTCGATCGAGGAGGCCGAGCGCTACGCGCCCCAGCCGCCGTCGCCGCGTCCGCGCATCGCACCGGAGCGCGAGGCCAAGAAGCGGGCCCGCACCCGCTCGGCCTTTCCGTTCAAGAGCGCGATCGCCGTCGGCATCGTGCTGATCCTGGTGGGTGCCGGCATCGTCTGGGGCAAGCCGCTGATTCAGATCGCCACCAATCTGTTCAAGTCCTCGCCGACCCAGGTGGTGGAGGCGCCGAAGGATGCCTCGCAGCCGCAGTCCAAGCCGAAGATCCCCGATCGCGTCGGCCAGCCCTCGGCGAGCAGCCAGCCGGTGGCGCCGGTGGCGCAGAAGGTCGTGCTCTATGACGAGGATCCGTCCGATCCGAAGGGCAAGCAATATGTCGGCTCGGTGGTGTGGCGGCTGGAGCCGATCAAGGCCGCCGGCAACCAGAAGGCCGACGTCGCCGTGCGCGCCGACATCGAGATTCCCGATCGCAAGTTCAAGATGACGATGTCGTTCCGTCGCAACACAGACTCCTCGCTGCCGGCGAGCCACACGGCGGAATTGACCTTCATCCTGCCACCGGACTTTCCGGGCGGCAGCGTTTCCAACGTGCCGGGCATCCTGATGAAGTCGAACGAGCAGGCCCGCGGCACGCCGCTCGCAGGCCTCGCGGTCAAGGTCACCGACGGCTTCTTCCTGGTCGGCCTGTCCAACGTCGACGCCGACCGCGCCCGCAACGTCCAGCTCCTGAAGGAGCGCTCCTGGTTCGACGTGCCGCTGGTCTACGCCAACCAGCGCCGCGCCATCATCGCCATCGAGAAGGGCGCCCCCGGCGAGCGCGCCTTCAACGACGCTTTCGCGCAGTGGGGCGATTAGGTCGAGCCGATCCCTCTTTCGTCATTCCGGGGCGCGCGTAGCGCGAGCCCTGGTGCGCAACTGCGCACCTGAGAATCCAGCGTGCAGCGGGTGGTGTCGAGACATGAATTCCGGGTTCGACGCTGACGCCTCGCCCCGGAACGACAACTGCCGCTACTGCGCCGCCGCTTCCCGCTTGTGCGATGCTGATGCCGCGGCTTCGCGGTCCATCACGGCGCGGCAGCCGGGGCTGACCTGCGCCTTGTTTCGCACCATGCAGGCCCGGACGCGGGGGATGTCGGGGATCTCGCTGGAGCACAGCCGCATCGCATCGCCCGTGCACATCTGCTGCGCTTCGGATGAGAAGGCAAGGCCGGGTGAGGTCTGGAGCGCGATGGCGGTGGTCGCGACGGCCAACAGCGAGGCGGTGGTCTTGAACAGCGAAGCGATGGTCTGAGTGCGTGTCATGCAGAATGGATCCCCGAGTTCCCTGGGCTTGAGCCGCTTGGTTCTTGGGGCGCCGCACGCGACTTGATCTGCCGCATGTCACAGCCTTCACGCCGGGAGCTCACTCCCGCATGTGGTCGCTCGATTTCTTGATTGTTCGAATCGAAAAGTGCTGCGCCGCCCGAGCGAAGTATGCGCCATTGTCGCGCGCCTGCAATGGCCGGCATGAAGGAAATTGCAGCTGTTGCGTGGACGTCACGCAGAACGCGCGGGGATGCGATCAGATCAGCCGATCGGAGGATGCGCCGGCCCGTTCGATCTCGCTCGCGCCGAGCGCGGCGGCGTGTTCCTCGACGGCGGTGACGCCTTTCGCCGTGAGTCTCGAACAGATCGCCGTCCTTCATCACATAGCCGTCGGCGATCAATTGCCCCATCTTGCCGTGTCGGTCGTCGGCGAAGGCAACGGATTGGCTGATGTCCCGCAGGATCGAGAGTTCTTCGTCGTGCAACATGGCTTCACTCTCCGTTCGCGCGGGGCTGCGGTCCTCACATGCCGTGGCTCTGGAAGACCTTGCTGCAAGAGCGCGACAGCTTGGCCCTGTTGGTTTGCAAACAGCCCTGCACGGCCATGTCGTTGCCGAGGTCCTTGCGACAGAAGCGCGATGCGTCCCGCGAGCAGGCCTTCTGTTCCCGCGGCGAGCCCATATGGCCCTGCGCAGCAGCGGGCGCGCACGACAGGCCGGCCAGAGCCGTCAACGTGATTGTCGCCAGAAAAAATTTGCGGACCATCGACGGCTCCAATCTGACAGGGATCATTCGGGTCCTGTCTGAACTCGTCGCCTTGTCACTTGTTCCCCCAGAGCCAGCGTCCACCCCCGCTGTTCAAGGTTCCCGCGGCGCTGCTATAACCACCGGACAAGTGAGGGTGTTAGATGAAACGCTATCTGGTGTTTGCGCTGCTCGGTCCGTTCGTCGGCGGGTTCCTGCTGCTGCTGACGACGACCTATCAGTCCGGCTATTGGGCCCAGACCAGCCTCGGCGAGGTCGGCAAGCTGTTCGCAGTGTTCTTCAAGACCCTGCAATACAGCTACCTGTTCGGCTTGCTGCCGTCGCTGATGATCGGCGCGATCGACGACATCCTGGTCCATATCCGGCGGATCGGCCCGGTCGTGCGGATGCTGCTGGTCGGCCTGTTCGCCTTCGTGCTAGCCTCGCTCACCTACAGCTCGCGCGGGCCGGATTCGGGCGCGGTGCAGTTCATCCTGTACGGCCTCGTCGGCTTCGTGCCGGCGGTGATTTCGTCCTGGCTCGTGCATAAATACATCAAGGAGCCGCAAGCCGTGGCGGCGCCGACCTGAGCGCGCGCGACGTTCCGGCGCGGCGCAGCAACTTCCGACGCGCCGGCGCGTTTCCTTGAGGCCATGACCATGCCCGACGACGATATCCTCGCTCCACGCCGGTCCCGCCCGGGAAGCGGCTCGCGCGCGGCTTCTTCGGGCAGCGAAGGCCGCGGGCCGATCATCGACCAGGACGGCCGGGAAGTCCGTCCAGAAACGCTGGAGCAGGGCTTTCGCGAGTTTCGTTTCGAATTCGGCAAGGACAACCCGTTCGCCGGGAGCCCGTTTGGTAATCTGACCCGCGAACAGCGGATCGCGCGGCTCGAGGCGATCGCAAAGCTGCTCGACGTCGCCTTCATCCTGCCCGGCACCAACATCCGCTATGGCATCGACGGGCTGATCGGCCTGATCCCCGTCGTCGGCGACATCATCACCACGGCGATCTCGCTGTGGCTGGTCCGCGAGGCCCGCGCGCTCGGCGCGCCCTGGTACGTCACCGCGCGCATGCTCGGCAATGTCGCGCTCGACGGCGTGGTCGGCATGGTCCCCTTCGCGGGCGACGCCTTCGACGTCATGTTCCGCGCCAACATGCGCAACGTGCGCCTGCTCCGCCGCTGGCTCGACAGGCAGCCGCGGATTTAGTGCGGCTCGCTCCGAGTCCATCTGGCCAACGATGCGCCGAATTTCCCAGCGTGGAGACAGCCCCCGAAACACAAAAGGCGCGACAGCCTTTCGGCCGTCGCGCCTTCTGCGCACATCGTAAGGCTCAGCGAAAAGCTTACGCCGCGTCGGCGTCGGTCTCGGCGGCCACGGGCTCCGGCTTGCGGTGGCGCTCCAGCGGGAAGGCTTCGCTCTCATAGAGCGAGCGGATGCCGTTCTGGTCGAAACGCGCTTCCTCGACCTGAAGATAGGCGCCGTTCAGCGAATCCGTCGGCAATTGCTCCATCGCGAACTGCACGGCTTCGGCCGCGGTACCGAACCGGCGATAGGTGAAGCCTGCACGCTTCTTCTTGCGGATCGCGGCGGGGAAGAGTTCGGCGGAGGTGTTGAAGTTGAACGGACGCAGTGGACGCATGGTCAAAGACCTCGTGATTCTTCTCTGGGGCTTTAAGCGCGTGGGGTTTGGGAGGGCAGGGGCCGCAACCGAGCGAGCCCGCCGCACATGCCATTTTCGTCCTCTAATATAGGCCGTTTTGACAAAAATGCGACCCCCGCGATGCGAGATGATGAATCCGCGCATGGCAGCCCCGCAGCTGAAATAAGCTGAGTTATCTCAATGATTTAAATGGCTTACACTTTCCCAAGAAGCAGCAGGACGATCAGGACGACCAGAACGACCCCGCCAATGCCTATGCCGGAATGGCCAAGGCCATAGCCGTAGCCGCCGAACCGGCCGGACAGGCCGCCGACCAGATAAATGATCACCAGGATGATCAGGATGGTCCCAAAAGTCATGGCATCCTCCCTGGCGGCCGCCCACTGCGATGATCGGCCGCACCGCCAGAAAAGAAAAGCACATCGGGTCGCCGGGTTCCACGGGGGAACCCGGCGACCCGCAAGGTTATTTCGGCTCCAGCTTCAATGAGGCCGAGTTGATGCAGTAGCGCAGGCCGGTCGGTCCCGGTCCGTCCGGGAAGACGTGGCCGAGATGGCCGCTGCACTTGGAGCAGAGCACCTCGGTGCGAATCATGCCGTGGCTGACGTCCCGTTCCTCGTCGATATGGCTCTCGACCGCGGGCGCGGTGAAGCTCGGCCAGCCGCAGCCGGAATCGAACTTGGCGTCGGACTCGAACAGCACGTTGCCGCAGCCGGCGCAGACATAGGTGCCGGCACGGTGGTCGTGCTCATATTCGCCGGAGAAGGGACGCTCGGTCGCCTTCTCGCGCAGCACCGCGTACTGCATCGGCGACAATTCGCGCCGCCACTGCTCTTCGCTCTTGATGACCTTGTCGTCGGTGGTTTTCATTTTGGTGTCGGGCATGGGTCTCCCGTTCTTGACGTGATCTGGCGATCAGTTGGTGGCCTTGCTGGAACTCACCAGCGTCGGCTTCTCAATGTAGTTATCCGCGAACAGCTTTTTCAGGTTCTCGACCTTCGGCAGGTCGTTATAGGCGATGTAGGGCTGGTTCGGGTGCAGCGTCAGATAGTCCTGGTGGTAGGCCTCCGCCGGGTAGAACGCTTCCAGCGCGCCGACCTTGGTCACGATCGGCCTGCCGAACACCTTGGCGCCGTTGAGCTGGGCGATATAGGCCTCCGCCACTTTCTTCTGCTCGTCGGACGTGGTGAAGATCGCCGAGCGATATTGCGGGCCGGTGTCCGGGCCCTGGCGGTTGAGCTGGGTCGGATCGTGCACCACCGAGAAGTAGATCTGGAGGATCTTGCCGTAGGAGATCTTCTTCGGGTCGTACTTGATCTCGACCGACTCGGCGTGGCCGGTCCGGCCGCTCGAGACCGTCTGGTAGTCGGCCGTCGCCTTTGTGCCGCCGGCATAGCCGGAGACCGCGTTGACGACGCCGGCTGTGTGCTGGAAGACGCCCTGCACGCCCCAGAAGCAGCCGCCGGCAACCACGGCGGTCTGGATCCCGCTGGCGGGGGCCGCGTCCATGGCGGGGGTGGGGATCACGACGGCCTCTTCCGCGGCCCGGGACGGCGCGAAGGCCAGCGCAAATGTTAGCGACACGGCGGTCGTTGCGGCCAGCAGGGAAGCGAGGGCAGGTCGGCGCATGGCGTATCCTCTTTCGGAAGGGCTGACAGTCTAGGACGGTCGCGGCCGGACGAACAGTTGTCCGGCCGTCTTTTCGCGTCATCCGAGGTACGGGCACCGCCGCGGATTGTTACGACGGGACGGACACGAGTCCGTGAAATGGGGCGCGCCGGAACGGCCCGGCGGGCGCCCGCCTTGGCGAGACCGGGAACTCCGGGCTAGATGAACCCGGCTGATCGATCCTCGACTTAACGAAGAACTTGCTGGCTGGAGCAGGCTGACACCATGTTGCGCGCGGTTTCCCTGACCCTCGTCACTCTGGCCGCCGGCCTCTCGATCGCTGCGGCCGATCCGCAAGCCGACGACCTCACCATCTGCCGCGACCGCCAGGCCGACGCCCCGGCCCGCGCCAGCGCCTGCGAAAACCTGCTGAAGGCCGACAAGCTCAGCGGCAAGGACAAGGCGATCGCGCTCTCTGTGCGCGGCAACACGCAGATCAACAAGCGCGATTACGACCACGCGATCGAGACCCTGTCCGTCGCGCTCGATCTCGATCCGGACTATGTCATCGCCCTCAACCTGCGCGGCCTCGCCTATGAACGTAGCGGCAAGGACGACCTCGCTATGGCCGACTACAATCTCGCCCTGCAGAAGCGCCCGGCCTACGGCGTTCCCTACAACAACCGCGGCGTCATCTATGCGCGCCGCGGCGCGATGCAAAGTGCGATCGACGATTTCAGCCTGTCGATCAAATACACGCCGAAATTCCTGCTGGCCTGGACCAACCGCGCCCGCGCGCGCACGCTGATGAAGGATTTCGACGGCGCGATCGCCGACTTCGCGGAGGCCGAGAAGATCGACCCGGCCGCGCCGCAGATCGCCAGCAACCGCTGCATCACCTACGGCATGATGGGCAAGTTCGACCTGGCCCTTGCCGACTGCAACGGCCTGATCGGGCGGCAGCCGAAGAACGTGTACGCGATCAACAACCGCGCCGATGTCAGCATGATGAAGGGCGACATCGAGGCCGCGCTGAAGGACTACAATACGGCGATCCAGATCAACCCGAACAACATCCGCGCGCATTCCGGCCGCGGCCAGATCTACGAGCGGAAGAAGGATCTTGCGCAGGCGCGCGCCGACTACCGCGCGGCCGCCTATTCGCTGACGAAGTTCGACGAGCCCGACGTCGCCCGCGCCCGCGCCGTCGCGCAGGAGCGGCTCGCCGCGCTGACGCCGCAGGCGCCGGGGAGCGCACCCACCGGCCGCCGCGTTGCGCTGGTGATCGGCAATGGCGCCTACAAGAACGTGCACGCCCTGCCCAATCCCCCGCGCGATTCGAAGCTGATCGCAGGCGTGCTGCGCGATCTCGGCTTCCAGACCGTGATGGACACCAAGGACCTCACCCGCGACAAGTTCTTCCAGACGCTGCAGGCCTTCGCCAATGAAGCGGAGAAGGCCGATTGGGCCGTGGTCTACTACGCGGGCCACGGTTTCGAGATTGGCGGCGTGAATTACCTCGTGCCTGTGGACGCCAAGCTCACCGCCGACAAGGACGCGGAAACCGAGGCCGTCGCGCTGGAGCAGGTCATCGCCGCGGTCGGTGCCGCGCGAAAAATGCGTCTCGTGGTGCTGGATGCCTGCCGCGACAATCCGTTCGCGCCGAGCATGCAGCGCACGCTGTCTCTGAAGCTGGTCGACAAGGGCTTTTCCAACATCGAGCCCGGCGCCGGCTTCATGGTGGTCTACGCCGCCAAGCACGGCGAGACCGCGATGGATGGCGACGGTGCCGCCAACAGCCCATTCGCCACCGCGCTGGCCCGCGAGATCAAGCAGCCGCGCGTCGAGATCAGAAAGCTGTTCGACATCATCCGCGACGACGTCTGGGCCGCGACCAGGCACGAGCAGCAGCCCTTCATCTACGGCTCGCCGCCGGGACGGGAGGATTTCTACTTCGTCGCGGGGAAGTGACGGGCCCTATGGAGCGCGACAGCGTCGCCTCATAGCCGCTGTCGTCCCCGCGAACGCGGGGACCCATAACCACAGGGAGTGGCGTGAGGCAAAGCTCCCATTCCGAATCCTCGCCAAACATCTTCCTGTGGGTATGGGTCCCGGATCTGCGCTTCGCTTGTCCGGGACGACGGCGGAGGTTGAAGCTGCAGCGTAGCTCTAGACCACGATGCTCAGCCGCTTCGCGGCCCGCGTGATGCCCGTGTACAGCCACCGCGCGCGGCTGTCCTGAAACGCAAAGCTCTCGTCGAACAGCACGACGTCGTCCCATTGCGAGCCCTGCGACTTGTGCACGGTCAGCACGTAGCCGTAGTCGAACTCGTCATAGGGCTTGCGCTGCTCCCAGGCGATCTGCTCGACGCCGCCCTCGAAGCAGTCGGCGCGCACCGAGACCTTCGTCACCTTGTGGCCGAAATCCTCGTCGGGCGACAGCCGCATCGACAGGATGCGTGATTTCGAGCGCGAGGTGTTGCGCGACTTCACGCGCCACAGGCCGCCGTTGAACAGGCCCTTCTTGCGGTTGTTGCGCAGGCAGACCAGCTTGTCGCCGGCGACGGGAAAGACGTCCTCGATGTTCTGGCGCTGGCGCACCCGCATGTTGTAGGCGCGCCGCGTGTTGTTGCGGCCGACCAGCACCTGGTCGGCGCCCATGACCCGGTCGGGATCGAGCTCTTTCCGCGAAACCACTTCGCTCTCGCCGTAACGACCGATGTCGAGTCTCGCGGCCCTCGCGGACGTCCATCGACATCCGCACGATCGGATCGTCCTGGGCCTGGCGGTGCACCTCGGTCAGCATCGCGTCGGGCTCGGTGTTGGTGAAGAAGCCGCCGCCCTGGATCGGCGGCAGCTGCGCGGGATCGCCGAGCACCAGCAGCGGGCAGTCGAACGACATCAGGTCGCGCCCGAGTTCGGCGTCGACCATCGAGCATTCGTCGATCACGATCAGCTTGGCCTTGGAGGCCGGGGCGTCGTCCCATAGCTCGAAGCTCGGCTGCTCCTCGCCGGATTCCCGGGCGCGGTAGATCAGCGAGTGGATGGTGGAGGCCTCGTCGCAACCCTTGTTGCGCATGACGAGGGCGGCCTTGCCGGTGAAGGCGGCGAACTTCACGTCGCCATCGACGCCGTCGGCGATATGCCGGGCCAGCGTCGTCTTGCCGGTCCCGGCGAAACCGAACAGGCGGAACACCGGAGGCGTGCCGTTACGGCCGGGCTTGGCCTTGAGCCAGTCGCCGACGGCTTTCAGAGCGGCATCCTGATGCGGGGTGAAAGTGGCCATGTCTGTCTTGAGGGAGGGCGAACAGGCGGCGATTCGCCACGCTCCAAGTTAATCATTCGACCCCCGCTTTCAAGCCGGATGCGGCGGCGAAGATGGAGGTGGCAACGGCCGTCTGGCACCCCGGAGGCTGCTGCGGGAGCACCGCCCGCTTGCGGCCAGTTGCCGGCCTCCGCTTGCGCGCCCCACGAGCGCGCATTCGCCTCATCACGTCATAGGTGAAGGCGAAGTAAACGCTTCGCCCGATTTGCGCAATTTCGTGCGGCCAACGAGGCGCAGGTTAACCGTTGCTTGCGCGCGTTCGCGGCGCCGGTTGATCTAGCGCAATGCGATCTGGACAGCGCGAACCTATGGTCCGCAGCGGTGACAACGGCGTCGACCGAGATGTGCCCGATGGGGCGCATTCTCCTGAAAATTCCTCAACACGGGTCTGCCCGTGGGGATTCGGATATGCCGAGACCTATGTCACGACGCTCATTGTTTTCCGCCGTTCTGCCTTTCGCATCCGGCCGCGACGCGCTGGCGCCGCGCGCGGACGAATCGCGCGCCGAGCAGGTGGCTACCGTCTCCAGCGCGAGTGCCTGTGTCGAACGACATGGCGTGGTCTGCCGCCGCTGCGTCGAAGCCTGTGAGCATTCCGCCATCCGCATTCTCGCGCGCGAAAAGCTCGGCGCGGTGATCGACGCCGCGTCCTGCACCGGCTGCGGCGACTGCATTCCCGTCTGCCCGGTCGAGGCCATCGCGCTCGCGCCGCGCGACCGGATCGCGCTGGTATCCGAACTCGCAAACCTGGTCGTGCACAATGGCTGAAACCACCAACATCTGCGGCGTTGCCGTCTATCTCGCGCCCGACGCCGCGCGCGATCTGACGGGCCGGATCCTGGCGATGCCCGGCGTCGAGCTGGAGGCCTCGTCCGGCGAAAACCGGCTCGCGCTCACCGTGATCGACACGCCGGCCTCGCTCGCGATCGACCAGATCGCCGCCATGCATCGCCTGCCCGGCGTCGTCAGCGCCTCGCTGATCTTTCACGCGTTCGATACGGCCGACGACGAGAGCGCCGTCGAGACCGAGCCGGCCGCCTGCTGCGGCGGCCATTGCGACAATTCCGGCGCGCATGCGCGCGCCTCCACAATTTGAGATTCGTTGAGCCGGAGAGACCGACGATGGTTACGAAATCGACAAACGTGAATGAAGCCACGGCGACCCGCCGCGATGCGTTGAAGGCGGCCGCGGCGGTTGCGGCCGCCTCGACCATCGGTGTGACGCTGCCGGAAACCGTGAGCGCACAGCCGGGCAAGACCGACGGCATCCGCTGGGACAAGGGCGTGTGCCGCTTCTGCGGCACCGGCTGCGGCGTGATCGTCGGCACCAAGAGCGGCAAGGTGGTGGCGACCCAGGGCGACCCGGATGCGCCGGTCAATCGCGGCCTCAACTGCATCAAGGGCTACTTCCTGTCCAAGATCATGTACGGCGAGGACCGGCTGACCCAGCCGATGCTGCGCATGAAGAACGGCAAGTTCGACAAGAACGGCGACTTCACGCCGATCTCCTGGGACGATGCCTTCAAGCTCATGGCCGAGAAGTGGAAGACGGCGCTGAAGGCGGGCGGGCCGTCGACCGTCGGCATGTTCGGCTCGGGCCAGTGGACCATCTGGGAAGGCTACGCCGCCGCGAAGCTCTACAAGGCGGGCTTCCGTTCCAACAACCTCGATCCGAACGCGCGCCATTGCATGGCCTCGGCCGTGACCGGCTTCATGCGCACCTTCGGCATCGACGAGCCGATGGGCTGCTACGACGACATCGAGCACGCCGATGCGTTCGTGCTGTGGGGCTCGAACATGGCGGAGATGCACCCAATTCTCTGGTCGCGCCTCACCGATCGCCGGTTGACGCATGAGGGCTGCGAGGTCCACGTGCTCTCCACCTTCGAGCACCGCTCGTTCGAGCCTCGCCGACAATCCGCTGGTGTTCACGCCGCAGAGCGACATGGCGATCCTCAACTACATCCAGAACTACATCGTCAACTCCGGCGCGGTGAACAAGGATTTCGTCGAGAAGCACGTCGAGTTCGCGTCCACCGTCACCGACATCGGTTACGGACTGCGCCCGACCCACGCCCTTGAGATCAAGGCGGTCAACGCCTCACACAAGGCCGGCAAGGACGGCGCGCTCGATCCGGCCGGCTTCAAGGACAAGATCGGCTTCGAGGAATACAAGCGGCTGCTCGAGCCCTATACGCTCGACTACGCCCACAAGATGTCGGGCGTGCCGAAGGAGAATCTCGAGCGGCTCGCGAAACTCTACGCGGATCCCAAGAAGAAGATCGTCTCCTACTGGACGATGGGCTTCAACCAGCACGCGCGCGGCACGTGGGTCAACAACATGATCTACAACGTGCATCTGCTGATGGGGAAGATCTCGGAGCCGGGCAACGGCCCGTTCTCGCTGACCGGCCAGCCTTCGGCCTGCGGCACCGCCCGCGAGGTCGGCACCTTCGCGCATCGCCTGCCGGCCGACCTGGTCGTCACCAACCCGAAGCATCGCGAGACGGCGGAGAAGGTATGGCAGCTGCCCGAAGGCACCATTCCCGCCAACATCGGCTACCACGCCGTGCTGCAGAACCGGATGCTGAAGGACGGCAAGCTCAACGCCTACTGGGTCCAGTGCAACAACAACATGCAGACGGCCCCGAACATGAACGAGGAGGGCTATCCCGGCTATCGCAATCCGGCCGCCTTCGTCGTCGTCTCTGATCCGTATCCGACCGTGACGACGCTGGCCGCGGACCTCATCCTGCCGACGGCGATGTGGATGGAGAAGGAAGGCGCCTATGGCAATGCCGAGCGGCGCACCCAGTTCTGGCGCCAGCAGGTGAAGGCGCCAGGCGAGGCGCGCTCGGATCTCTGGCAGCTGATGGAGTTCTCCAAGCACTTCAAGATCGAGGAGGTCTGGCCGGAAGAACTGATCGCCAAGAAGCCCGAAGTGCGCGGCAAGACCCTGTTCGACGTGCTCTACGGCAACGGCGAGGTGAACAAGTTCGCGATCACCGAATGTCAGAAGGGCTTTGACAATTCCGAGAGCGCGGCCTTCGGCTTCTACGTGCAGAAGGGCCTGTTCGAGGAATACGCCAAGTTCGGCCGTGACCACGGCCACGACCTCGCGGATTTCGAGCAATATCACCAGGCCCGCGGCCTGCGCTGGCCGGTCGTCAACAACAAGGAGACGCTCTGGCGCTTCCGCGAGGGCTACGATCCCTACGTCAAGCCGGGCGAGGGCGTGTCGTTCTACGGCAAGCCGGACAAGAAGGCGCGCATCATCTTCTGTCCGTTCGAGCCGGCGGCCGAAACGCCCGACAAGGAGTTCGATCTGTGGCTGTGCACCGGCCGCGTGCTGGAGCACTGGCATTCCGGCTCGATGACGCGCCGCGTCCCCGAGCTGCATCGTGCTGTGCCGTCCGCGACGCTGTTCATGCATCCGGACGACGCGGCCGAGCGCAAGCTGCTGCGCGGACAGCCGGTCAAGATCCAGACGCGGCGCGGCGAAGTGGTCACGCGGGTCGAGACCAAGGGGCGCAACAAGCCGCCGCGCGGCCTCGTCTACTTCCCCTTCTTCGACGAAAGCCAGCTCGCCAACCAGCTCACGCTGGATGCGACCTGTCCGATCTCGAAGGAGACCGACTTCAAGAAGTGCGCCTGCCGCGTGACGTCGGCCTAAACCCTCGATGGACGAGCCATGTCGGACTCCAGCTCAAGCATCCCGCGCGATCCGCGCCGCCGCAAGGCGCTGCAGGATATGACGCGTTTCGGCGGCGGCGCAGCCGTCGCCGCCACGATGCTGACGGCGTTCGGCGTGTCCTCGCGAGCCAAGCCTGCGCAGACGCTGCGGCCTCCGGGCGCGCTGGCAGAAAAGGACTTTCTGGCGGCCTGCGTCCGTTGCGGGCTCTGCGTGCGCGACTGTCCCTACGATACCTTGAAGCTCGCGGACTGGGCGGACGGTCCCGCCATGGGAACGCCGTACTACGTCGCGCGCAACGTGCCGTGCGAGATGTGCGACAACATTCCCTGCGTCAAGGCCTGCCCGACCGGTGCGCTCGAGCATGCGCTGACCGACATCGCAAAGGCCAAGATGGGCGTCGCGGTGATCACCAGCCGCGAGACCTGCCTCAATCTGCAGGGTTTGCGCTGCGACGTCTGCTATCGGGTCTGTCCGGCGATCGACAAGGCGATCACGCTCGAAGTCTCGCACAACGCGCGCACCACCAAGCACGCGATCTTCGAGCCCGTCGTCCACGCCGAGTACTGCACCGGCTGCGGCAAGTGCGAGAAATCCTGCGTGCTGACCGAATCCGCGATCAAGGTGCTGCCGATCGAAATCGCCGCGCTGAAGCAGGACGAGCACTACAAGCGCGGCTGGGAAGAGAAGAGCAAGGCCGGCGGCGCCCTCGTCGACGCGCCGCTCAAGCTGCCGGTGCGCAGGCCCGAGGGAGGCACGCCATGACGGCCAAAGCCAGGCCCTATGTCGAGGCGCGCGCGGAGAAGGGGCTGTGGGCCGCCTCGCGCTTTCTCGTGCTGCGCCGGACCAGCCAGCTGTTCTTCCTCGCGCTGTTCCTGTCGGGACCGCTTCTGGGCATCTGGATCGCCAAGGGCACGTTGGCTTCGTCCATGACGCTCGGCACGCTGCCGCTGACCGATCCTTTCGTCTTCCTGCAATCGCTCGCGGCGCGGCATTGGCCAGAGGGCCTCTCGGCGATCGGCGCGGCCATCGTGCTCACCGCCTATCTGCTGCTCGGCGGCCGGACCTATTGTTCCTGGGTCTGCCCAGTCAACCCGGCGACGGATCTCGCGGCCTGGCTGAGGCGGCGGCTCAATATCACCTTCACCGCCAAGATCCGACCGGACCTCAGGCTCTATTTCATCGGCGCGGTGCTCGCGGCATCGGCGCTGTCGGGATCGATCGCCTGGGAGCTGATCAACCCGGTGACGGCGCTGCATCGCGCGCTGGTGTTCGGCCTCTGGTTCGGCGCCGGCGGTACCGCGGCGATCTTCGTGTTCGACCTCCTCGTCGCCAAGCACGGCTGGTGCGGTCATCTCTGTCCGGTCGGCGCGTTCTACGGTCAGATCGGCAAGGTCGCGCTGCTGCGCGTCACCGCCGACAACCGCGCCGCCTGCAACGATTGCATGGATTGCTTCGCGGTCTGTCCGGAGCCGCACGTCATCAGCCCCGCGCTGCGGGGCGAGCGCACCGGCGCCACGCCGGTCATCACCGCGGGCGACTGCACGGTCTGCGGCGCCTGTATCGACGTCTGCTCCAAGCAGGTTTTCCATCTCGGTCTGCGCGGCCGCAATGTGCTGCGTCCCGACCCCTCCATGACCGTGCCATCGCCAGCGGCGCGCGTCGTCTCCTCCCAGCCGGCCGTCCTTGAAAGGGACCTCCCATGACGTTTGTTCGACTGATTCCGTTGATTGCGGCGGCGGCCGTGACCGTCGCGCTTGTCATTCCGTTCGCGGCGCCGGGGCCGCTCGCGCAGGAAGCCAAGCAGCCCAAGGCGCTGCGCGAGGCTCCGCTCACCGAAATGTCGGCGCCGCCCGACGTGACCAAGCAGTCCGTTCCCGCGAGCGGCTTCGAGCGTGCCTATCGCCAGCAGCCGCCGCTGATCCCGCACAAGATCGACGGCTACCAGATCACCACGCAGAACAATGCGTGCATGGGCTGCCACGACTGGCCCGGCAATACCAGGGTCAACGCGCCGAAGATCTCGGAGACGCACTACGTCGACCGCCAAGGTGTGCGGCTCGATAAGGTCGCCGGCACGCGCTATTTCTGCCAGCAATGCCACGTGCCGCAGGCCGATGCGAAGCCGCTGGTCGGCAACATCTTCCAGAACGCGACCCAGGCGAAGTGAGGCTGACATGCAGGACACCAGCACCTCTGCAGCCGTTGCCGCCGCACGGCCAGGACGCCTGAAGCGGCTGTGGCGATGGTTCTTCTCGCCGACCGCGCGCTATGCGTGGGGACTGATCGCCATCGTCGCATTCGCCGGCGGCGTCCTGTTCTGGGGCGGCTTCAACTGGGCGATGGAGATGACGAACAACGAGCAGTTCTGCATCTCCTGTCACGAGATGAAGGAAAACGTCTATCTCGAATACCGCAACACGGTGCACTATTCGAATCGCACCGGCGTCCGCGCCAGCTGTCCGGATTGCCATGTGCCTCATGAGTGGGGACACAAGGTCGTCCGCAAGATCCAGGCCTCCAACGAGGTGCTGCACAAGATCCTCGGCACCATCGGCACGCCCGAGAAGTTCAACGAGCACCGCATCGAGCTTGCCAAGAGCGTGTGGCGCGGCATGAAGACGACGGATTCGCGCGAGTGCCGCAACTGCCACAAGTTCGACCACATGGAATATGCGGTGCAGGAGCCGCGCGCCTCCAAGCTGCACCAGACCGCGTTCGCGCAGGGCAAGACCTGCATCGATTGCCATCAGGGCATCGCGCACAAGCTGCCGCCCAAGGCGCAGGAGGGATATCGCGACATGCTCGACCATATCGACGAGGTCGGCCCCGTCCAGCGCATCATCGACTTCCTGCAGGATGCCGACGTCGCCAAGGCGAAGGTGGCGAGGTGATGGACATGCTTGAGCAATCCCGAGATGCGGCGGAGAGCGCAGCTAGGCCTTCCGCCGCGATCAGCGTCGCGCTGGTCTATGATTCAGGTCCGGCGGTGAACAAGTGGTTCGCCGGTCTCGTCGCCGAGCTTCGCAGCTCCGGCAAGAGCCTCGCCGGGCTGATCCAGGAGGACGTGCCCCAGCCGGGACGCACCCGCTGCGACATGGTTCTGCACGAGCCTCGCCACCGGCCGGGCGATGTCGATCTCCGAGGATCTCGGCGCCGGCGCAACCTCGTGCCGTCTGTCGACGCCCCGCCTGCTCGAGGCGGCACAATTGGTCGAGGCCCAGCTCACTGAGGCCGAGATCGTCTTTCTCAACAAATTCGGCAAGGCCGAGGCGGAAGGCGGGGGCTTGCGCGACCTGATTGCCCATTGCATCGAGTCCGGCAAGAGCCTCGTGATCGGCGTGCCCGCCGGCAACCTCAAGGCCTGGACCGAGTTCTGCGGCGAATATTTCAGGACGGTCACGGTGACGCCCGAGCCGCGCCAGGATGCGATCGCAGCTGTCGCGGCTCTGCTCGGTGAGCCCAGCACCGTCAGCGAGCACCTGCATGTGATCTGAGGCCGCGCGCCGGCTCGCGATCCCCTTTGTCCACGCCGCGGAATTGCCGGCGGGTGGACAGGATCGCCTCGCTCAATACAATGCCCGCAACAACAAGAAAGTAGCGGGAGAGCGAGGCCATGAAATTCGGCATCTTCTACGAGTTGCAGCTGCCGCGGCCCTGGGTGGCGGGCGACGAGCCTCGCCCTCTATCAGAACGCGCTGACGCAGATGGAGCCTCGCCGACAGGCTCGGCTACGACCACGCCTGGGTCGTCGAGCATCACTTCCTCGAGGAATATTCGCACTCGCCTTCGCCGGAATCCTTCCTCGCCGCCGCCAGCCAGCGCACCAGGAACATCCGCCTCGGCCACGGCATCCTCCAGCTCACCACCAATCATCCGGCGCGCGTTGCCGAGCGCGTCGCGGTGCTCGACCTGCTCTCCAACGGCCGCTGCGAGTTCGGCATGGGCGAGAGCGCCTCCATCACCGAGCTGACGCCGTTCGGCCGCGACATGGAGACCAAGAAGGAGGTGTTCGAGGAGGCCGTTGCCGCGATCTTCCCGATGTTTAGGGATGCCGGCAGCGAGCATCACGGCAAGTATTTCGACATCCCCTTGCGCAACGTCGTGCCGAAGCCGGTGCAGAAGCCGCATCCGCCGCTGTGGATGGCCTGCTCGCAGCTGCCGACCATCGAGCGCGCCGGCCGCCACGGTTTTGGCGCGCTGGGCTTCCAGTTCGTGAGCGCCGATGCCGCCCACGCCTGGGTGCACGCCTATTACAACGCGATGACAAAGCGGCTCTCCAAGCTCGCGGACTATCAGATCAACCCGAACATGGCGCTAGTGTCCTTCTTCATGTGCGCCAAGACGGACGAGGAGGCGCGTGCGCGCGCCGACGGCGCCACCTTCTTCCAGTTCGCGCTGCGCTTCTACGGCGCCTCGCAGAACCGCCAGCGCCCGGCGCCCTACACCGTCAACATGTGGGACGAGTACAACAAGTGGAAGCGCGACAATCCCGAGGCGCAGGAGGCCGCCTTGCGCGGCGGCCTGATCGGCTCGCCCGAGACGATCCGCAAGAAACTGAAGCGCTTCCAGTCCTCCCATATCGATCAGGTCATCCTGCTGAACCAGGCTGGCAAGAACAGCCACGAGCACATCTGCGAGTCGCTCGAGCTGTTCGGCCGCGAGGTGATGCCCGAATTCCAGAACGATCCGGCGCAGGCCGAATGGAAGCAGGGCGTCATGAGCGGCGAGATCAAGCTGGAGGAGATCGATACGCAGGCGTTTACGGACCGCTACGGCAAGCTCGCGGTCAACGTCCCGGCGAAGGCGGCGGGGTAGGGGATTAATATCCAGCATGGGCCCCGGCTCAGCAGCGCACCACTCCGGACGATGCTTCGCATCGCCGGGAGTGCTGCGCTGCGTCCGGGGTACGAGACCGTCTTTTGCATCAACCAGCGCCTCTCTCGTGTCCCGGACGCGCTGCAGCGTGCAACGCTGCTGCGCAGAGCCGGGACCCATGCTGCGGCATACCCCAACCCAGCCGCCTTCCTGCCAACCTGCCTTGCTGCTATCGTCCGCCAAAAGATACTTGGCGGAGGAATCCCATGCGGCCCCATGCGATGGCCCCACATCCGGCAGCAGGCGACGTCACGCCCGCGGTGCTCGCCATCGGCCGTCCCGACTTCCCGAACATCCTGATCGACACGCTGCGCCGCCAGGCCGGCGTCGGCCATTGCATGGTGTTCGCACTGAACCGCACGGGTGCGGCGCGCTGCCTGCTCGATGCCGGCAATATCCCGATCGGCGGCGATCTCGGTGCGGCCTATGCCGGCCAGTTTCACGAATCCGATCCCAACCGCGATGCGATGTTCGAAGGCGAGGGCAGTGCGCCGATCCTGCTGCCGGTGTTCGCACCGCGCATGTACGACGCGCGCTACCGCAAGATCTTCTTTCGCGATTCCGGCATCGTCGACAAATGCGCCATGGCGATCTGGACCGGCGACACCTGCTTCTACGTCAATTTCTATCGCATCACGTCCCAGGGCCGCTTCGGCGATGCCGAGCGCGCGCGGCTCGAGGCGATCGCGCCCGCGATCGGCGCCAGCGTCGCACGTCATTTCCAGGATGAGCGGGCGCCCGATCTTGCGACGTTGTTCGCCACCCGTCCGCCGCTCTGCAACTTGACGCCGCGCGAGCGGGAGGTTTGCCGCCGCATTCTCGCAGGCTTCAGCTCGGAAGCGATCTCGCAAGCGCTCGGCATCGGCCTGCATTCGACGCTGACCTACCGCAAGCGCGCCTATGAGAGGCTCGGCATTTCCTCGCAGAGCGAATTGTTTGCGATCGTGCTGCGCCTGCTCTCGCGTGAGCTGAACTGAGGCGGCAAGCGGCCTCAGCTTGGGAAGGGTCACGAGCTGAGGCCGCTGACGCTTCGGCACGGAGGCGAATCCAGCCGAGGCCCGGTCAGGCTAGGCTGTTCCTCACATCGTCCGATGTTCACATGTGAACGTTCGTGCGGCGTTGTTCTGTTTGATGCTTTACATCTCGTGAATGGCAGGTTGCCGCGTGCTGGCGCGCCAGGCGCGGGCCGCATGCCATCAATTTGCGATCGTCCGGCGCAGCCAGTCGGCGCCTTCGCCTGACGGATCAGCCAAATGCTCCGGCCATTCGATTGGCCTGCAGAAGAGACCGCGACGCTCGATCTCCTTGAACAGGCGGTCTGCGCGCTGCCTCGCCGGCAGGCCGATCAGCCGCGTGCCGGCCAGGACGTCGGCTTGCACCTCGTTGCGAATGAATTCGTACATCCGCGTGATGAAATGATCGGAAAGCCCTGCAAACTCGCTCATGATGAAACGCGCACCCGCTAGTAAAAAATCCACTCGATCAGGCGCCAGCTGACCCAGATGATGGCCGCGATCCACGCGGTCATGGCGATGCCCACAGTGCCAAGGAAGGCCAGCCCGACGGCGTAGTCGTTGGCCTCGCGGCGCTTAGCGTTCAGAAGCGTATGCTGGTCGGTCCGCTCGAGCATCTCATCCCTGCCTGCTCGCAACGCTATCGAGGGCGGCTGCGATGGACAAACGCCGGCTCGAATTAACCTCACCGGTCAACCTTACCGGCGCGGCATGGCGGGCTTGCGTGCTTGTTCCAGAGGCCAAACGCGCGGACGGATGCCGCGTCATTGGCGCGTCAAGGTGCGGATGGATTCCAGAAGCCGCTCGAGGCGGTAGGGCTTGTGGAGCATGATGCTCCCTGAAACCGGGCGCGGATCCGATTGAGTGTGTCCAGTGACGTAGATGACGGGAATGGCGGGATGACTCTCCCTGCACCGAATTGCGACGTCCCACCCGGAGATCTGTCCCGGCAGCTTTACATCGGTGAAAATGAGGTCCGGAGTGACTTCGGCGCAAAGCTGCAGCGCATGCTCTCCGCTCTCGGCTTGAAGAACGTCGTGTCCGTGACCCTCCAATATGTCCACGACCACGTCGCGGATCAGGTCTTCATCTTCAACGACCAGAATTTGCAAATCATTCTCCCGGCTGGCGCGCCCTGGTCTCCGGACGCATGCCTCGTTGCGAAGCACATTTGTGAAGCATCAAGACAAAAGCGTTAACCATCGCCGACGGTTCCATTCCGGGCGGAATCGCTTCGAAGTTTCTTAAATTTTGCTGGGTACCTCTTCAGGTACAATGACGCCTGGAGAAAGACATGGCTAAGCGAGCCAAGCGCGGCAAGAAGGCGGAGACGCTCGCAATCCCGATGGTCGCGAGGGTTGCCATTGGCGCTGTGGCCGTCGCCGCGTTGGGGTACGGTTTGCTGTCTCACCCGACGAGCGTGCAGCCGGTACGGAAGCCCGCCGCGCAGGAAGCCAAGGCATCGTCAAGTCCGGTCTACGTGGCGCCTCCGGTTCATGCATCCGCGCCGGCTCCGGCTCCGATTACGGCTGCAGTTCCGGCCCCGGCGCCGCTGGCCGAGCCGCCAAAGGCCGACGCCGAAAGTCCCGGCGCATTGGTCCGCCAGGTGGTTGACTACGCCAGCCGCCAGCCGCCGGGCACCGTGATCATCGATACCGGAAACACATTCCTCTATTTCGTCATGAACGACAGGCAGGCGATGCGCTACGGCATCGGTGTCGGCCGCGAAGGCTTCACATGGTCTGGTGAGCAGACAGTTGCCCGTAAAGCCGAGTGGCCGGATTGGCATCCGCCTGTGGAGATGGTCTCGCGTCAGCCCTATCTGCCGCGGTTCATGGCAGGCGGTCCCGGCAATCCGCTGGGCGCTCGCGCGATGTATCTCGGCGAGACCGAGTATCGCATTCACGGCACCAACAAGCCCGATACGATCGGCAAGCGCGTTTCGTCCGGCTGTATCCGGCTGACCAATGACGACGTGACGGACCTCTACGAGCGGGTGAAGGTCGGCGCGAAGGTGATCGTGCTTCCGGCCACCGTGCGTCGTCCCTCCGGCGCGCCGACCGACGCGGCGTTCCGATTCCCTGACACGGCATCGCCGTCGAAGCGACCCCTGGCAGCCAATGCGCAGATGCTGCCGCCCGGAGCGAAGGTTGCCGAAGTCCGGTAGCTGCGCCCTCCGCCCAGAAGAAATGGATCTGAGGAATCGGCCCATCTGTCTGCAAGGCCAGCCGCAGCGGCCATTCCCTGTGCGCCATTCCAGAGGGCGATAGCGGGCTGTCACCACGCGGGACATGACGCTTCGACGGGGCCGCGAAGAGCCCTCTCGCACGCCTGCGCGCGATGCAGGCAACTCCCGCGTGAGCGAACGCGCGCCACGCTGGCGCGGCGGCGTGCTGCTTGTCGTCATTCCATCGGAGGAGGCTGGCGCCGCTTGTGTGCGCGGCGTCACGGATTGGTGCGTCAGGCCGGACTATCACTCGTCCCACGGCGACGATCTGCTGCAAATCAAACAAACAGGTGGACCATGACGAAGACGGCGATGATCACGAAGATGGCGGCCGCGATGGTGTTGACGAGTGTGGCGGCAGGTATCACGAGCAATTCCGCGCAGGCCGGCTGGGGCTCGAACGGGCAGTACGGCAATGCGCCCCAGGCCAGGCCTCAGATCGGTCCCCACTTCGGCGGCTATGGTGGCAACGGCGGCCAGCCCCGGCCGTCCTGGTTCCCGGTCCGCGGCCGATGCCTCCCCAGGTCGTGGTCTATCCGCGCCCCGCGCCGCCCCCGGTCTACGTGCCGCCGCAGGTCGTCGTCAGGCCGGTGCCAGTGCCGGTCGTCGTGAACAGGCCGGTGTATGTCCCGACCGCCCCGGTGGTGAAGGAGACGGTGGTGGTTCAGCGGCCCGCGACCGTGGTTGCGAGCACGCCGGCGCCGGTCGTCGCGGCGGCCCCCGCTCCGGTCGTCAACAACAATTGCAACTGCCTCGTGAAGGAATATCCCCAGGCCGGCGTCGTCGTGTTCAGGGATATCTGCACCAAGGAGAGTGCGACCTACACCAACCTGCCGCAGCAGACCTCGCAGGCGGTACTGCCGCCGACCCAGTAATCTCGGGTGATCGCAATCGCTAACGGCTAACGCGGCAAGCACCGTTGCCGCGTTAAGCCTCTTCCTCGGAATGCTCGCCGTGCCGCGTGCATCGGGCCCGTGAAGACCCGCCCCGCGCCGCCCGTCCCTATCGCTTGGGACAGACGCCGGCTGCGGAGTTCGCTAGTCTGTCCTGAAGCACACGAGAATTCAGGGAGACCGCCTTGAGCACCGCGCCGCGCATCGACATCGACCCGGCCGCGTTCTGGGCCGACCCCTATCCGATGCTCGCGAAGATGCGGAAGGAAGCGCCGATCGCCTTCGTGCCGCAGCTCGGCTCGACGCTGCTGACGAGCCGCGACGATATCTCGATCTCCGAGAAGCAGATCGACGTGTTCTCCTCGCACCAGCCCGCAGGCCTGATGAACCGGCTGATGGGCCACAACATGATGCGCAAGGACGGCGAGGCGCATCAGCTCGAGCGCCGCGCGATGTTCCCGACGGTATCTCCGAAGACGGTGAAGGCGCACTGGACGGCGCAGTTCCAGGCGCATGCGGATCGCATCATCGATGCGATCGAACCCGGGCGGATCGACCTCATGCGCGACTTCGCGCTGCCGTTCTCCGGCGAATGCCTGAAGTCGATCACCGGCCTCACCAATATCGGCTTCGAGGACATGGATGCGTGGTCGCAGGGCATGATCGAGGGTATCGCCAACTATGCCGGCGATCCCGCGGTCGAGGCGCGTTGCCATGCCGCCACGTCGGGCATCGACGCCGCGATCGACGACATCCTGCCGGTGATGCGCAAGCATCCCGACCAGAGCATCTTGGGTGTGCTGCTCGCCTCGGGCATGGCGATGGAGAGCGTGCGCGCAAACGTAAAACTCGCGATCTCCGGCGGCCAGAACGAGCCGCGCAAGGCCATCGCCGGCACGGTGTGGGCGCTGCTGTCCCATCCCGGGCAGCTCGATCTGGTGCGCAAGGGTGAGGTGTCCTGGCTACAGGCCTTCGAGGAATATGCCCGCTGGATCTCGCCGATCGGCATGTCGCCGCGCCGCATCGCAAAGCCATGGAGCATCCGCGACGTCAGCTTCGAGCCTCGACGAGCGCGTGTTCCTGATGTTCGGCTCGGCCAATCGCGACGAGCGCCATTTCGAGCGGGCGGATCAGTTCGACGTGCGGCGTGATACGACCAAGAGCGTCGCGTTCGGCGCCGGCCCGCATTTCTGCGCCGGCGCCTTCGCCTCCCGCGCCATGATCGCCGACGTCGCGCTGCCGACGGTGTTCGCGCGGGCCAGGACGCTGGAGCTCGCGGATGACGAGCAGGTGCGGATCGGCGGCTGGGCGTTCCGAGGCTTGCAGAATCTGCCGGTGCGATGGGGGCATTAGGCCCGCTGACGTGCGCGCGCCATGCCGATCATTGCATCATGCTCCTGTTTTGCCCGACGGAGCAAAGCTTTGCCTGCCGCGTGTCGCATGGCGCGCAAATCGCCTCCGGTTAAGTCATTGATCCCGCTATTGCCGGCTACTGTGCATGGGGTTGTTTTCGACTTTTGACTTTCGGCGTCTTTGCCGTGCCGCGCCAGATTAGTGCGCACTCACGTTTGCGTGCGAAAAAATTCCGTCTGCCTGATCGCGCGCGCTTGAAAGATTAATCATGCGCGCCGCCGCACGCGCAGTGCGCGCATCGCTATTTTCCTGAACGTCTCGACAGCTCCGACAGCCCGCACCATCATTCGCCGCATCGCCCACGACGTCGTGGTTAACGCCGGCCGGCCCCGCGAACGCGGCTCTGCCGAATTGGCAAGCCTCGAAGCCTCAATTTTGAGCCACCTTTTGTCGGCGGAAGATCGTACCTAGATACAAGGGAACCCCGCTTCGGGGACCATGCCATGAATGTAGTGCCCCGCGATCTCATGACCGAAACTGCCGTCTCCTCCGCCGATTTCCGCGGCGCCATGCGCCATCTCACCGGCGGCGTCAGCGTCATCACCGCCGGGCGGGGCAAGGACATCACCGGCATGACGGTGACCTCGGTGGCCTCGCTGTCCGTCGAGCCGCCGACCCTGCTGGTCAGCATCAATCGCGATGCCTCGTCCTTCCCGTTGATCAAGCGCTACGGCGCCTTCGGCGTGAACATGCTCGCGGCCGACCAGCTCGACGTCGCCGAGCGCTTTGCCGGCAAGGGCGGGCTGAAGGGCGCCGACCGTTTTCCGGGCAGCCAGTGGGTGACTGCCGTCTCCGGCGTTCCGCTGTTGGTCGGCGCGTTGTCCGCCGTCGATTGTGAGGTCGAGGAGATCGTCGAGCGCCACTCGCACGGCATCGTCATCGGCCGTGTCAGGTCGATCAGGAATTCGAGCCGCAATGCTGCGCTGGCCTATTGGCACGGCCAGTATGTGGCGGTGGATCAGGACGAGGATGTGGCGAGGCTCGCCGACGTCAGCGTTCCCGCGCGGACCCGGCGTGGCGTTTGATCGTCGAGCCGAGGCTGGCCGCACAGGCTGGCCTTTTCGCCGTCATCGCTCTAGAAGCGCCTTGAGCCTCCCGTTCCGGGCCGGCCATGGAGCGGATCGATGAAGCGCATCGCGACCTGGGCCTTCTACGCCATTGGCGCGCTGGCGTTCGCGTATCTGGCGCTGTTCGCCTATGCGACGTTCCGCGGCGAGCCGATCGTGCCAGGCGATCCCATCCACATTTTCCGCAAGCCCGACGCGCCGAGTTATTCGTGACGACGCTTCTCCTCGTCATGCCCGGGTCAGGCCCGGGCATGACGACGGTGTGCGTAGCCCTACCCCCGCAAAACCGCCAGCGCCAGCGCCTGCGCGCGCGGCACGATGCTGTCGATATCGAGATATTCCTCCGGCGTGTGCGCGAGGCCGCCGACCGGGCCGAGGCCGCAAATCGTCGGCGTGCCCACGGCGGCGGTGAAGCCGGAATCGGCGCAGCCGCCGGAGAACTCGCCCTGCAGCGTGGTGAGGCCGACCTGCCGCGCGGCGGCCTGATAGGATTCGAACAGCGTCCTGGACTCCGCGCTCTGCACCACCGGCACGAACTCGCCCTTGATCGTCAGCGTCGCGCTGGTGCCCGGCACGTAAGATGTCGCGACGATCGTCTCGATCGCAGCCATGATCCTGGCGCGGTCCGCCGGATCGACATAGCGCAGGTCGATCTGACCCTCGGCGGAGGGCGCCGTGGTGTTGACGGACTGGCCGCCCGAGACCAGGCCGACATTGAGCGTGATGCCCTTGTCGAGATCGGTCAGCGCGTGGATATGGACGATCTTGTGCGCGAGCTCGCCGATCGCGCTGACGCCCGCGGCAAAGTTGGCGCCGGAATGCGCGGCTTTGCCGGTGATGCCCAGATGCATGAAGATGCCGCCCTTGCGTCCTGTCACGACGTTGCCGGTGGGCCGGCCCGGCTCGGAATTGAACACGGCGCGGGCGGAGCGGCCTTCGCGCTCGATCACGGGCCGGGAGGAGGGTGAGCCGATCTCCTCGTCCGAGGTGATCAGCAGCTTGATCGGATGCGGGTTGCCGCCGAATTTGTGGAAGGCGGTTGCGACGAACACGTTCATGACGAGACCGGACTTCATGTCGGCGACCCCCGGGCCATAGGCGCGGCCATCCCGGATCGTGAACGGACGGCGCCCGGCCTCGCCCTTGCCGAACACGGTGTCGCGATGACCCATCAACAGCACCGGCTTCTCGTTGCTGCCGGGCTTTGTCACCTCGGCATGGATCGCATCGCCAAAGGTCGCGTCGGCCTCACGGCGGCACGGAATGCCATGCTCGGCAAAATGCCGTTCGAACCGCGCACCGACCGCGTCGACGCCCTCCTTGTCGTAGGAGCCGGAATCGATGTTCACGACGTCGCGGAGCAGATCGATCATCGCCTGCTTCTGCGACGCCAGCCAGTCCGTGATCTGAGATTGAGACATGTGCTCCTCGCGCTGTTGTCGTGTGGCGTTATAGGGCGTTGCGTGCGAGCGACCTAGTCGCGGAATGCGGTGCCGCCATGCCTCTCCATCGTCGTCCCTGCGAACGCAGGGACCCATACCGCGGAATCTATCGGGCGAAGAGTGATAGGAGTACCGAACGACGAAATTTCGTCAAACTCCTCCCTGGGTTATGGGTCCCTGCGTTCGCAGGGACGACAGCGAGTGTGTGGTGCCCAGGGTGCCCAAAACAAAAATGCCCGGGACCAGCCCGGGCATTCGTAATCTCAACCAGCGTGAGCGCTGCCCTACGCCCCCATCATCGGCATCCGCGGATATTCGCCGGGCGTTCCGGCCGGGGTGATCGGGATGCCGCCGTCGGAATATTCGTTGAGCTTGTTGCGCAGCGTGCGGATCGAGATGCCCAGGATGTTGGCGGCATGAGTCCGGTTGCCGAGGCAGTGCTTGAGCGTCTCCAGGATCAGGTCGCGCTCGACGTCGGCGACGGTGCGGCCGACCAGCGCGCGCGTCACTTGCTCGGCGGCCATGGTGGCATGCGCCACGGCCGGGGCGGTCTTGGCGAGGTCGAGGCGGTCGCCGTCCGGGGTCAGGATCGCGTCAGGTCCGATCTCGTCGCCCTGCGCCATCAGCACGGAGCGGTGCATGGTGTTCTCGAGCCTCGCGGACGTTGCCCTGCCACCGGTTGGCCGAGAGCACGCGGCGTGCGTCCGCCGAGATCGGGCGCACCGGCACACCGTTGGCCTCGGCGTATTTCTTCACGAAGTGCTGGGCGAGTTCGAGGATGTCGAGGGGACGCTCGCGCAGCGGCGGGATCTTCAAATTGACGACGTTGAGGCGGAACAGCAGGTCCTCGCGGAACGTGCCTTCACGCACGGCGTCCACCAGGTTGCGGTTCGAGGTCGCGATGATGCGAATGTCGACGGGAACCGGCTTGGTGCCGCCGACGCGGTCGATCACGCGCTCCTGGATGGCGCGCAGCAGCTTGGATTGCAGGCGGACGTCCATCTCCGAGATTTCGTCGAGCAGCAGCGTGCCGCCGGTGGCCTCCTCGAACTTGCCGATGCGGCGGGCGATCGCGCCGGTGAAGGCGCCCTTCTCGTGGCCGAACAGCTCGGATTCCAGGAGATGCTCGGGGATCGCGGCGCAGTTGATCGAGATGAACGGACGCTTGGCGCGGGCCGAGCGGGTGTGGACGTAGCGGGCCAGAACTTCCTTGCCCGTTCCGGACTCGCCGGTGATCATCACCGAGGCGTCGGAGCTCTGCGATCTGCTGCGCCAGCTTGATGACCCGCGCCATCGCCTCGTCGCGATAGACCAGCTCGCGGGAATCGTTGGCGACGGCAGCCAGCACCGCCGCGATCAGCTCGGGGTCGGGCGGCAGCGGGATGTATTCCTTGGCGCCGGCATGGATTGCCGCGACCGCGGCGCGGGCGTCGTTGGTGATGCCGCAGGCGACGATCGGCGCGTGGATGTGCTCGGCCTCCAGCCGCATCACGAGGTCGCGGATGTCGAGGGCGACGTCGACCAGCAGGAGGTCGGCGCCCTTGCCGCCGCGCAGCACGCGCATCGCCTGCTCATGATCCTCGGCATGGGTCACGGTCGCGCCGTTGTCCATCGCGATCTTGGTGGCGGTGGTGAGCTGGCCCTTCAATGTGCCAACGATGAGAAGCCGCATGTCAGTCTCCTGTCCGTCTGGTCGCGCCTTCGCGCGTTATCACGTGCGTTCGGTCTTGATGATTTCGGTCATGGTCACGCCGAGCTTGTCCTCGACCAGGACGACTTCGCCGCGGGCGACCAGCTTGTTGTTGACGTAGATGTCGATGGCCTCGCCGACGCGGCGGTCGAGCTCCAGCACGGTGCCGGGCCCGAGCTTCAACAGCTCGCTGACGTCCATCTTGGAGCGGCCGAGCACGGCCGAGACCTGCACCGGTACGTCGAATACGGCCTCGAGGTCCGCCGCGGCGCGCGTCGCGTATTCGTCCTCGTTGTAGCCGACGTCCGTGCCGGTGGGCGGCAACGGGCCGTTGAGATCGGGCAGCGGGACCTGTCCGTCGGTGTCGCTCATGGCTTAGTTCCCTCTGCGGGACGCGATATAGCGTCCGACCATTTCGTCGATCTTGGCCGCGATGGCGCCGCGCTCCAGCACGACGCCGCCATCGGCCCATTCGATCCGGCAGTCGCCGGTGGCGATCTCCGGCTCGGCCAGGATCACCAGCCGGCCCTCGAAGCCGCTCTGCTTGGCCAGCCGCTCGATCTTCTCGCGCGCGCTGTCGTAGAGCGCGTCGTTGATGCGGACGACGAGATGCGGCGTCGCGACGAGGTGCGAGAAGCAGTCCTTGACCAGTGCCACGATCTCGCCGAGCGGCTCGGCCGCGACGAGGTCGGCGCACAGCTTGCGCGCCACGGCGATCGCGACCTCGACCGCCTCGGTCTCCATCTTGGTCTCGATGTTGCCGATGCCGGAGGCGACGCCCCGGACGCTGATGTTGATCTCTTCCATGGCGAGCGCGACGCGGCGGTCGCTTTCGGCCTTGGCTTCGTGCTGGCCGGCGGCGAAGCCCTCCTGATAGGCGCGCGCCTCGGCTTCCGCGACCTTCTGGGCGATCTCGGCGGCGGTCGCGGCCTTCTCGCGCGTCGCCCGCTCGGGCGCCGCGAAGTCGGTATCGAACAGGAATTTCGCCGGAGCGGCCATCAATACACCAGTTCGTCGTCGGCGCGGTTCTTGGTCAGCATGATCTCGCCCTTGGCGGCGAGGTCCTTGGCGAGGTTGACCAGCAGCGCCTGGGCCTCGTCGACGTCGCGCAGGCGCACCGGGCCCATCGCCGCCATGTCGTCCTGCAGCATCTTGGCGGCGCGCGAGGACATGTTGCCGAAGAAGAAATTGCGGACGTCCTCGTTGGCGCTCTTGAGCGCGACGCCGAGCTTGTCCTTGTCGACGTTGCGCATCAGGGTCTGAGCCGATCCGGAATCCAGCTTGACGAGGTCGTCGAAGGTGAACATCAGCGCCTTGATGCGCTCGGCCGATTCCCGGTTGTCTTCTTCCAGCGAGGTGATGAAGCGGGTTTCGGTCTGGCGGTCGAAATTGTTGAAGATTTCAGCCATCACCTCGTGCGCGTCGCGGCGGCGGGTCTGGGACAGATTGGACATGAATTCGGTGCGCAGCGTCTTCTCCACGCTCTCGATCACCTCTTTCTGAACCGCTTCCATCTTCAGCATGCGGTTGACGACGTCGAGCGCGAGATCCTCCGGGAAGATGCCCAGCACGCGCGCGGCGTGTTCCGGCTTCAGCTTCGACAGCACCACCGCGATGGTTTGCGGATATTCGTTCTTGAGGTAGTTGGCGAGGACCTCTTCCTGCACGTTGGAGAGCTTCTCCCACATGTTGCGGCCGGCAGGGCCGCGGATCTCGTCCATGATGCCGTTGACCCGCTCCGGCGGAAGATATTGCTGGAGCAGGCGTTCGGTAGCGTCGAAATTGCCCATCAGCGCGCCGGAGGCCGACATGCGCGAGACGAATTCGAGCAGCATGTCCTCGACGGTGTCGACCTCGACGGTGCCGAGCGTCGACATTTCCAGCGAGAGCTGGCGCACTTCGTCGTCGTCGAGCAGGCCCCAGATCTTGCCGCCATATTGCTCGCCGAGCGCGAGCATCAGGATCGCAGCGCGCTTCGGTCCGGACAATTGTTCGGCCGGCTTGCCATCCTTTGCCCTTGTGTTGGCACGCTGACCGAGCGTGGAGATCACGCTGGTGATGTCGTTGCTGTTGGCGTTTTGCAATGCGGCGGCCATGTCAGTTCACTTCTCGTATTACTTTGCGGATTCGCTCAGCCATTGGCGGACGATGGCGACGGTTTCGTTGGGGTTGCGCTCGGCGAGCTCGCCGACGCGATGAACGGACTGGGCGTGGACCTGGCCCTGAATGGTGGCGACGTCGATCGCGCTCGCGGCGCCGCTCGGCAGGAGCGGCTGCGTGGCCGGCGCGGCCTCATCGGAAGCCGCCGGACCGGCGAGGACGCCGGAAATGGCGGCCGCGACCTCGTCGGAAGCGAGGATGCGCTTGACCAGCGGACGGATCACCAGGAACAGAACGACGAGGCCCAGCAGCATCATCACGCCGAGCCTCGACGAAGTACATGACGTCGTCCTTGGTGAACTGGAGCATGCCGAGGAAGCCCGAGGGCTCGCTGATCGGAGCGGTGGAGGGCGCATCGGCGAAGCGCAGGTTCACGACCTCGACCTGGTCGCCGCGCTTCTGGTCGAAGCCGATCGCCGAGCGCACCAGCGCAGAGATGCGGTCGAGCTGCTCCTTGGTGCGGTCCGTGTAGGCCAGCTCGCCCTTGTCGTTCTTGGTGTAGATGCCGTCGACCAGCACCGCGACCGAGATGCGGTTGACCCGGCCGGCCTCGGTCACCTCGGTCTTGGTGGTGCGGGAGATCTCGTAATTGTTGGTCTCTTCGGTCTTCTTGCTCTGGTCCTTGGCCGTCGCGCCGCTGTTCTGCTGGTTGCCCGGGAGGCTCGTTGTTGACGGTGACCTGCCCGTTGTTGTCGGCGGTCATGCTCTGCTCTTCGCGGGTCTGGCTCGAGCGCAGCACGCGACCTTCGGGATCGAACTTGTCCGAGGTCTGGGTGACCTTGTTGAAGTCGAAATCGGCGGAGAGCTGCACGCGGGCGCGGCCCGAGCCGACCACGGAGGAGACGATGTCCTCGACTTGCTTGCGGATCCGCTTCTCGAAGGCGATGCGGCGCTCGTCGCCGACCGCCTGCTCCGGATCGGTCGCCGCGCCGTCGGCGAGCAGCTGGCCGGCCTCGTCGACGATCGAGACCCGCTGCGGCTTCAGGCCGTTGACGGCGGAGGCGACGAGGTGGCGGATGGCACGGATCTGCTGGGCTTCCAGCGCGCCGCGGACGCGCACCACGATCGAGGCGGAGGGTTCGGGAGCCTCGCGGGCGAAAAGCGGGCGCTCGGGCAGCACCAGATGGACGCGGGCGGCCTGGATGCGGTCGATGGCGCGGATGGTGCGGGCGAGCTCGCCTTCCAGCGCACGCAAATGATTGATGTTCTGGACGAAAGAGGTGGTGCCGAGGGCGTCGGACTTGTCGAACACCTCGTAGCCGACGCCGCCGCCCTTGGGCAGGCCGCCCTCGGCGAGCTTCATCCGCAGGCGCGTGACCTTGTCCTTGGGCACCATGATGATGCTGCCCTCATTGCGGATATCGAACTGGATGCCCTGGCGTTCCAGGTCCTTGATAATGCTCGAGGAATCCTCGACGCTGAGGTCGGTGAACAGCGTCGTCATCTGCGGCGTCGTGACGCGCATGATGACGAACGCAAAAAGCCGATGAGCGCGGCGGTGACCGCGATCATCGCCCCGAACCGGGCGGCGCCGATACTCTTCAAAAAGTCCGCAAGACCTTGCAAGCAACCGCCCCAACAGATTCGGCCGCTTTCACCGGAAAGGCCGACTGGGCAATTATTGCCTAGGTGATGGTTTCGATATGGTTAACGAAGGTTAAGAGGTCCGACAAAAGTCGCGAACATGAAAAAATCGGCCTCGCAGGGCGAGGCCGATTTTCGTCAAAGACCGCAGATTTCCGGATCGCTTACTGGCGATATTGCTGAATGCGGGTGGTGCGAAGACCCGCCAGACCATGCTGGTCGATGGAAAACTGCCAGGAGAGGAATTCGTCAACCGTCAAGGTATAACGGCTACAGGCCTCCTCGAGGGAGAGAAGTCCACCGCGGACGGCGGCAACGACTTCGGCCTTGCGGCGGATGACCCAGCGTTTGGTGCCGGGTGCTGGCAAATCCGCAATCGTCAACGGACTGCCGTCCGGCCCGATGACGTATTTTACCCTCGGGCGATGGGGTTCTGTCATGGCGTACTCACAAACTCTCAACCACTGAACTCACGCCCGTAACCCTACGCCCGGCGGCTTAAAAATCCGCTAAGCCTAAGGCTTCAATACAATTCTCGTTGAAAATGGCTGTAGCGCCGCCGTCTCGGCCGGCAGAACGGGGCGTCCGGGCCGGTCGAGGGGGTCTTCTTAAATACTTTACTAACGAATGGAGCCGCGCGCGGGCTCTCTCAGCAGTCGTCCCTGCGAAAGCAGGGACCGATACCGCGCGATCTCTCGATGAGATGCGGCAGTAGTACCAAGATAAATTTCCTAACTAAGAGTCTTCGTAGAATATTGTCCTGTGGTTATGGATCCCCGCGTTCGCGGGGATGACACTTGTGTGCGGCGAGCGCGGAGCGCCCCTTTAATTGCTGGTTGCGATGATGCTCTTCACCTGGCTGAGCGTATAGCTGGCGCCGTCGATGGTGAGCAGCGGCGGTGACTGGGTCAGGTCGACGGACGACACGGTGCCCTGCACCTGCGCAGCGATACCGACATTGTTGTTCGCGACGTCCTTGCCCGTGGCAGAGATCGTGTACTTGCCGTCGGGCCATTGCGTGCCGTCATTGCCCTGGCCGTTCCAGGTGAAGGGAACGTCGGTGCCGGCGCCGGCGGTGTATTTGCCGGTGAACACGGTCTGGCCGCTGGCGTTGGCGACGGTGATATCGACGGTGGCATCGCTCGGCACGTTGAGATGCCAGGTGGCCGTCGAGTTCTTCATCGTCGCGGTCGAGCCGTCGACCAGGGCGGTCTTGCCGACGAAGCCCAGCGCCTGGGTCGCCTGCGTCGTCTGCTGCAGGGTGACGAGCTGGGACAACGCATCGTTGGTCTTGAGCTGCTGCTCGACGCCGGCGAACTGCACCAGCTGCTGGGTGAACTGGTTGGTGTCGAGCGGATCCAGGGGGTTCTGGTTCTGCAGCTGCGTCGTCAGCAGCGTCAGGAAGGTCTGGAAATTGCCGGCGAGCGTCGAGCCCGTGGTCGAGCCTCAGCGAGTTCGCCGAGGAGGATTTCGGCAGGTCGGTCGTCCCGGAGACGACGCTTGGCGCGGTGGCGGCATTCGTGGTGGTCATGGTCGAATACTCCTCACACTCTGATGTCGACGCCGCTGCTCGAACCGAGCATGCGGCCATAGCCGCGCCCCACGGGCGCCGCGGAGACGCTGTCGTCCTCGCTGATGATCAGCCGGCGGGCATTGCCGCCATTGTCGTTGTTCTGGCCGGAATTCTGGCCCGACGAGCTCTGGTCGCGCAGGCTGAAGGACAGTCCGTTGCTGTTGCTCTTGAGGCCGGCATCGTCGAGCGCGCGCTGCAATTGCGGCGCGTCCTGGCGCAGCATCTGCAGCGTCTCCGGCTTCTCCACCGTGAGATGCGAGGTGACGTTGCCGTTGCGGTCGACATTGATGCGCACGTCGATGCGGCCGAGCCTCGGCCGGATCGAGGCTGATGTCGAAGCGGGACTTGCCGGAGCGGATGGCGGCCGAGATTTCGATCGGCACGCCGCTGATCGGCACCGCCGTGGAGTTGGCGGCGGTCGCGGTCAGCGTCGCCGTCGATGCGGACGCGGTCGAGGTCGTGTTGGTCAGCGGCGCCTGCACCGCGGAGGCTGCCTGCGCGCTGGAATCGGTGGAGTTGAACGCGGCCTGCGCATTGGCGTGGGCATGGGCGGCCGGTGCGGCCGGGATGGCGTCGGCCGAACGGTCCGCGGCGCCGGTCTTCGCGTCGGCCGCGTTGCCATCGGCCTGCGGCTTGGCGCCTTGCGAATGCGCGGCCGCGTTGGCGGTCGCGGCGCCCGGCGCCTGCGCCACCGCGGCGTTCGCCTTGCCGGTGTCCTGGCCGATATCGGAGACGTCGGCCTGTCCTTGCGCGGTGGCGACGGCCTGGAACGAGGTCTTCGGCGTGGTCTGCGCGGCGGGGACCAGCCCGCCCGCCGGCTTGAGGTCGGTCGCGGTCGCATCCGTTGCGTCGGCGGCGGCATCGGCCAGAGTTGCCGAGGTGTCGGCATCGACCTTGGCGCCGGCAGTCTTGGCGCTCTTGTCGGCCGATGTGGCGGTGTCGGTCTTGGTGCCCGCGATCTGCGCCGCGGTCGAGGCGCTGGCGGCGATGCCGGCGGCGGCGATCGTCAGCGGCGAGGTGGTGGCAGCCTGGTTCGCCGCCGGGTTCGGATCGGCCGGCACGGCAGGCGCGGCGACCACGATCGCATTGGGATCGGGCATTGCGGCCTGCGCCGCATCGGGGGGCACTGTTGCCGCGGCATCGACGGCGGCGGCGAGACCGTCGGTGGCCTCGGTCTTGTCGCCCTCGGCCTTGTCGGACGTGTCCGTCGATTTGGCGTCCGAGGTCTCGGACTTGTCCTTGGCCTTGATCTTGTCCTTGCCGGCGTCCTTGGCCGCGTCGGCGGTGCTATCGCCGGTCTTGTCGTCCCTGGCGGGAGCGGATTTGTCGGTGTCGTCGCTCGCCTTGCTCTGCGAGGATTGATCCGTGGCGGAGCTGTCGCGCGGGCCCTTGTCCGCGGAGGACGCGGACGAATCGCTGCGCCGGGGCGCGCTATCCTGGGCCTGCGAGGCCGCATTGGTGTTGATCGCCTGGGTGTTGCTGTCGACCAGCGACCCGAAGGAGTCGCTAGCGGGCGCCTCCTTGGCGCTCTGCGAGCGGGCAGGCTTTGCTGCGTGCTCGAAACTTGCACGCTGGCCACGACATCTGACGTACGACCGACCACAGGCGACCCCTTGGAAACAACTTCGGCATCAAGGTAGCAAGGAGCGGGCCAGCATTCGGTTTCGAAAATTTACTAAGTAAAATCAATATCTTGCGTGTTTGTCAGGGTCGCCGAAAAGCCCGCCGCAACCCCGCCATTTCTGCCGCCCCGGCAAGAATTGCCCTAAGCTCGTGGCGTGCGTGATTGCTTCACCGGAATGCCGCCTATATTAAAGAGGTTACTCTCAGCCGCTTTCGAAAGGGCAGTCGTGCCTTTCGGGAACTAAAGTTCCCGGGGATCGCCGATGTCCCGCCAGAAGCATGAAATCGCGGATCGCCGCACGCCGCCGTCACAACCCTCAAAGGCCCATGCTCAACAGTCTGGATCTCGAAGGCCGACCTGAGGACACCAGGGTCGTCGTCGCCATGTCGGGCGGCGTCGATTCCTCGACGACGGCTGCGCTGCTGAAGGCGGAAGGCTACGACGTCGTCGGCATCACGCTGCAGCTCTACGATCATGGCGCGGCGACCCATCGCAAGGGCGCCTGCTGCGCCGGCCAGGACATCCACGACGCCCGCGACGTCGCCGCCAAGCTCGGCATTCCCCATTACGTGCTCGATTACGAGGACCGCTTTCGCGAGTCCGTCATCGACAATTTCGCCGATTCCTACGCGCTCGGCGAGACGCCGGTGCCGTGCATCGAGTGCAACCGCAGCGTCAAATTCCGCGACCTGCTGAAGACCGCGCGCGAGTTAGGGGCGCAGGCGCTCGCCACCGGCCATTACGTCGCCTCGCGCCGCCGCGAGGACGGCTCGCGCGCGCTGGTCTGCGCGGCCGATGCCGACCGCGACCAGAGCTACTTCCTGTTCGCGACCACGCAGGAGCAGCTCGACTTCCTGCGCTTCCCGCTCGGCGACATGACCAAGCCCGAGACGCGCGAGCTCGCGCGGCGTTTCGGCCTTAGCGTTGCCGACAAGCACGACAGCCAGGACATCTGCTTCGTGCCGACCGGGCGCTACACCGACATCATCACCCGCCTGCGCCCGAACGCGATGGACCCCGGCGAGATCGTCGATCTCGAGGGACGCGTGCTCGGCCGGCACAACGGTATCGCCAATTTCACCGTCGGCCAGCGCCGCGGTCTCGGCATCGCCGCTCACGCGCCGCTGTTCGTGGTGCGGCTGGAGGCGGCTCACCGCCGCGTCGTCGTCGGCCCGCGCGAGGCCCTGAAGATGCACCGCATCGGACTTCGCGACGTCAACTGGATCGGCGGCGGCGACATCGACCGCGCCATCGGCTCCGGCCTCGAATTGTTCGTGCGCGTCCGCTCGACGCGCGCGCCGCAGCCGGCATGGCTGCGCGGCCGCGACGGCCATTACGAGGTCGAGTCTCGTCGCCGGCGAGGAGGGCGTCTCGCCCGGCCAGGCCTGCGTGTTCTACGATGCGCCTTCGGGACAGGCGCGCGTGCTCGGCGGCGGCTTCATCCAGAGCGCCGCCGCGAAGCAGGCCGACGCGACATCGCGTCCGCTCGCGGAAGCCGTGCGCGGCTGAGGGCGATGAGACCTGCAGCTATGCAACCGGTGCGCCCCCTCTCCCGCTTGCGGGGAGGGTTGGGGAGGGGTCTCTCCACAACGGGATAATCCCCAAGCGGAAAGAACCCTCACTCGGCGCTGCGCGCCGACCTCTCCCGCAAGCGGGAGAGGCGCCAGACCGAGTTCGGGGCTGACTTCGACATCACCAATGACCATTGGCTATCAGTAAGAGTATCAGGCAGGGCAGGGGGCATGGCAGCAGACATCTCGCGGGCCGGGGTCGAGAAGGCCTATGGCCGCTGGGCACCGGTCTATGATCTCGTGTTCGGCAAGGTGTTCGACGCCGGCCGGCAGTCGACCATCGCGGAGGCCGACCGCATCGGCGGGCGCATCCTCGACGTCGGCGTCGGCACCGGGCTGTCGCTGTCCGATTATTCGCGCACCACGAAGATCTGCGGCGTCGACATTTCCGAGCCGATGCTGCGCAAGGCGCAGCAACGGGTGCGCACGCTTCGCCTCTCCAATGTCGAAGTGCTCTCGGTGATGGACGCCAAGAACCTCGCCTTCCCCGAAAACTTCTTCGATGCGGTGGTTGCGCAATACGTCATCACCGCCGTGCCCGATCCCGAAGGAACGCTCGACGAGTTCGTGCGCGTGCTCAAGCCCGGCGGCGAGCTGATCCTGGTCAACCACATCGGCGCGGAGTCGGGCCCGCGAAAACTGTTCGAGCTCGGCTTCGCGCCGATCGCCCGCCGCCTCGGCTGGCGCCCGGAATTCCCCTGGGCCCGTCTCGTCAACTGGGCCGCCAAACACGGCGGCATCACGCTCACCGAGCGCCGCCCGATGCCGCCGATGGGGCACTTCTCGCTGATCCGTTACCGCAAGGCCTGATCGCAAACCGCGCGAGACGTGCGCTCCCTCTCCCGCTCGCGGGGGAGGGTTGGGGAGGGGGTCTTTCCCCACGCGATATCTCTCCATCGCAGAATGCTCTGTCCACGTCGCTGCGCTCGCAATGACGGAGGAACTTCATCAGGCGATCCCCAATCACATCGCATAACCCCCGGGAACATCGCCCCCGCCCGGCGCGTTTCCCTCTCATGCGCACAACATTGAACATCATTCTGGCCAGCCTCCTGATCGCCGCCTCCGGCAGTGCGATCGCGCAGGCTCCGCCCGCCCCGGCGACGCCGCCGCAAGCGACCGCGCCGCCTTCCCCGCAACGCGCCGCCGGCTGTGCCCCATCCGATCGGCTGACCACGACCCCTGATGGCACCACCACCGGCCAGTCCCGGGAACCGCTCGGCGACAAGCTGGCCAAAACCGACGGCGTGCTCTGCCCGCCCTCGGGCGTCGATCCCGACATGCACGCCCCGGCGCCCGACACCGGCGGCAACACCCCGGTCATCCCGCCCCCGGCAGCCCCGGCGGCGACCCGACCGTGCGGCCGAAATAGGCTCGACGCGCCGAATCCCTGGCCTAGGCGGCGCCCGTTTCTCCCCAGATCTCGTCATGCCCGGGCTTGTCCCGGGCATCCACGTTCTCCGGCCAACAAATCGAGGCTTGGATGGCCGGGACAAGCCCGGCCATGACGAACTCATTGAAAAAGGGTCCGGATTCCCTGGGTGGCGTGCCCGCCACGGCCTTAGCCAACGCGGAAAAAGGCGGACCACTTTGCTTGACTTCCCGCCGCCCCCTTCTTTATATGCCGCGCGTTCGCGAGATCGGCCCTTCCGCCGTTCGCGACCCTGTGGCGGGGTAGCTCAGCTGGTTAGAGCACGGGAATCATAATCCTGGGGTCGGGGGTTCGAGTCCCTCTCCCGCTACCAATTCCCAGCCTTCGCATGTCCATTCTCTATGAGGCTTTGCGTTCCTAGGGGCTGATGACGGTCGGCGTCGCTCGCACCATTGACATGCATTGGGCACAGAGTGATGGGAATGTCCGATCAGCTTAAACTTGTAGAGCTTCGTCGGATCGGCTGCGGAAACCCCGCGAAGAAGGAACGGTACACGTTCGATTTCGTCGTCAACGGGCAATCTCTCTTTGCTGTCACCGGTGCCTATGGCTTCGATTTGTCCGGTTGTCTTTCGGTCCCACAACGAGAGCCTGAGCTTGCCCTTCGCCTCAACGGCGAACTCGTGCAACGTCTGACGTCGGCCGTTCCGTGCGGCGGCGGTCACCGCGTGGCTCTGTATATTTGCCCGGAATGTGGAGACCTTGCGTGCGGAGCTATCACCGCGCTCGTGTCGCGGAGCGAAGGCGTCGTGCATTGGTCCGAGTTTGCGCATGAGGATGGAGATGACAGCGAAACCAAACTGTTGGAGGTCGGCCCCTTCGCATTCGACTGGACATCCTACGTGACTGAAATCGACCAAGCTTGCGTCGGCTGATGAGGCGGTCGGATGGGTAGGGGTCTTGCGAAGCCCATCACGGTTCACGTCGCGGGGTATCGATGGGTTTCGCTTCGCTCTACCCATCCTACGAGCTAGGTGGTCGTTGATCGTTCGATCAGTTAGCGATGGACTTTAGCGGCGGCATCGAGTTGCTTGCGTCCCGGAGAATCCTCGAACGAATGCGACGCCAAGACTGCGACGCAATGACTGATCAGTCAGGTTGGGTGTCTGGGTTTCCATCTTGAACGTGGCGGTGCAAGTGCACGCGTGCGAAGCGCCGTCGGCCTGTCCTTGACAATGTAAGATGTTAATCAGTCCACCGTGCATACGGCAGCGAGGGCAGGTGTGGCGAGAAAGTTGCGCCCGTGAACAACTCGCGCAACCTTCGCGGCGGCGGCGCACTTGCACGGCATTCGACGTGTCACCTCATGCGACGTTTCGCGCGGCATTTCGGTCGTCGTTGTCAACGATGCATCAAATGCGAGCAATTGCGGCACCTGCAATTCGCATTCTGCCTATGGGCTACCTCACACATCCGAACTTCGCGGTCTCACAAATTGCTGACGCGGCGCGAAAGCGAGTTCCATTGCTTTGTCTAACTTAGATTGTATGGTGCTCATAAGAGCATCCGGCCTGATCGACGATGTGCGGCTAATCGGCGCTGCCCGTATCTTTAGTGATCATGATCATAAGAAGAGTGTTCGCGCCTAAATAGAATGAGGGACAGAAGACAATGACCGAAGGAAAAGGACAATGTCGCTGCTCCAGATCAATCTCTTCGGCGGTGTCGAGGTCGTGTGTGCGTCCGGCGAGTCGGTGTTGATCCCCAGTCGCAAGGCTGCAACTCTCCTGGGCTATGTGGCGCTCAGTTCCCCTCGAGCCATTTCACGCGGCAAGCTCGCGACCCTGTTGTGGGACGGCCATTTCGGCGATCGCGCGCGCGCCAGTCTTCGACAAGCCTTGCTCACCTTGCGGCGCGAGTTGCCGCGATATTCGGATGTGATCGTGGCCGATCGCGACGACATCCGCATCTGCCCGAACGCCGTCAGCACCGACGTCGGGGAGTTCGAGCGGCTGCTGACGGGGGCGATCCCGAACGGCTGGCCCGCGCGGCGGTGCTTTATCGCGGCGACCTTCTCGAGGGCATCAGCTCGACCTCATGCCAATTCGAAGCCTGGCTGTCGGCCGAGCGCCAGAGACTGAGGACGCAGGCGATGCAGGCGCTTGCGGGCCTGCTGGACGCCGGCGGGCGCGAACACATGGATATCGCGATCGCACTCGCGCTGCGCATCCTTGCAGTCGATCCGCTGCAGGAGGAGGTCCATCGCACATTGATGCGCTGCTACACGCAGCAAGGTCGCCGTACCGACGCGTTGCGTCAGTACGATCTTTGCCGTTCCGTGCTGTGGCGCGAAGTTCGCGCAGCGCCGGAGCAGGAGACCGAACGGCTGCAGCGCGAAATCCGCCACGCGTTTCGCGCCGCTCCTGTGAGATCTGCTTCGCTCAAATTGCGCCCCGCCAAGAACTTTGACGCAACTTTCACGCTCGACGTGACGCCTGCATCACGATCCCTGTCGTAGCCTCAAGCCGCTCGCACAATCGTGCGTAGTGATCCCGCCTCCCTTTTGGGGAGCGCGCGTCGCCCGCGGGTCAGGCACTTCATCAGGAGATTTTGATCATGACTGGAATTCAGCAACAGACTGAGGACTACGGCCAATTGGACCCGCAGGGGATCTTCGGCTCGATCCTCGGCGGTGCGGCCGGACGCGTTATCGGCAATTTGCTCGGCGGCAAGAAGGGAAAGACGATCGGCGGCGCCATCGGCAACATCGGCGGAGGTTTCCTGCCGTTTTCAGCCGGTCCGGACATGCCGCAAGGTTCCGTGCAGGTCTCCGACATGGAGCTGCAGAGCTTCTGGAGCGTGCTGAAGAAGATCGGCCAGGGCGTGCAGACCGGTGTGAACATCGGTCATCAGCTCGGCGTGTTCAGCGCCGGCCCCGGCGGTCAGCCCGCCGCGGCTGAAGTCTCCGAGATGGAGCTGCAGAGCTTCTGGAGCGTGCTGAAGAAGATCGGCCAGGGCGTGCAGACCGGTGTGAACATCGGTCATCAGCTCGGCGTGTTCAGCGCCGGCCCCGGTGGTCAGCCTGCTGCGGCTGAAGTCTCCGACATGGAGCTGCAGAGCTTCTGGAGCGTGTTGAAGAAGATCGGTCAGGGCGTGCAGACCGGCTTGAATGTCGGTCACCAGCTCGGCGTGTTCAGCGCCGACCAGCCCGGCATGCAGCCGGCTGCCGCGGCGCCGCCGACCGACATGGAGCTGCAGAGCTTCTGGAGCGTGCTGAAGAAGATCGGCCAGGGCGTGCAGACCGGCGTGAACATCGGCCACCAGCTCGGCGTGTTCAGCGCCGGCCAGCCCGGCCTGCAGCCGGCTGCCGCGGCGCCGCCGACCGACATGGAGCTGCAGAGCTTCTGGAGCGTGCTGAAGAAGATCGGCCAGGGCGTGCAGACCGGCGTGAACATCGGTCATCAGCTGGGCGTGTTCAGCGCCGGCCCCGGCGGTCAGCCTGCTGCGCCGCAAGTCTCCGACATGGAGCTGCAGAGCTTCTGGAGCGTGCTGAAGAAGATCGGCCAGGGCGTGCAGACCGGCGTGAACATCGGTCATCAGCTCGGCGTGTTCAGCGCCGGTCCCGGCGGTCAGCCTGCCGCGCCGCAAGTCTCCGACATGGAGCTGCAGAGCTTCTGGAGCGTGCTGAAGAAGATCGGTCAGGGCGCCCAGACTGGCCTCGATATCGGTCGCCAGCTCGGCGTCTTCAACGCCGGCCAGCCCGGTGGCACGATGCACTAGACCCAACGCGCGGAGGGCGGGCAAGTCCGCCCTCCGCGCCCAAATGTGATTGGAAACCAGATGGCGGATTCAAACGCGTCGCAGCAATTCATCGTGCAGGGAGACCCGGTGAAATCCGGTCAGCTCAACGACCACTTGCAGCGTGAACCCGGCGTGAAGCGAGTCGCGCAAGTCGCACCCGACGTCGTCATCCTTTCGATGACGAAGACACAGGCCGATCGCCTGAAATCGACGTTTGCCACGCTCGTGGTCGAACCGGATTCAGCGCTGAAGCCATTCGATGCCGACTGATTTCGGTGGGCAAACATTGGACACGCAAAACATCAAGGAGGCCGCAGATGGCCACGAAGGGCAAATCAGGAACTTCCGCGCATGGCGAGCACGGCGCGGCCGAAGTGGCGACGAACGGCAACGGGGCGCTTCCAGATCAGGGCGCCAGCCCGTCACCGTCCCGAGGGCAGGGGCCCGCAACGATCGCGGCGCGCCCGTCGCAATTCATGATCGCGCCGCAGCAGCAGCCCGGGCTTGCGACCTTCAGCGTCGATTTTCTGACCCAGCAGCTCAACAACAGCCCCGACATCGAAGTGGTGAAGACGGTGTCTCCGCCGCGCCTGTTCGGATTTCAGAGTGCAGATATCGGACAAGTGCCGCTCAGTCCGCTGGTCCTCGCCAAGATGACTCCCGACAAGGCCAAGTTGCTGCAGACCCAGGCAGGAGAGCGTTGCGCGGTGGAGCGTGACGAGCGGCTGAGCTACATGCTCGACCCGGCCACGCCGCAGCTGCCCAATCCGGGAGTGCTGACGCCGCTGGCTGACGGCTTCACCGCGACGATCGAAGTGCTGGGCCAGGACGGCCCGCTGTCCGAAGCCGAGGTCTATGTGTTCGGCAGCATGTGGCCGGCACAGGGCATCACCGACGCCACCGGCCGTGCCACGGTGACACTCCAGGGGAGTCCCCGGAGACCATCCGCTCGATCCTGGTCAAGCCGAAGATCGACTACTGGACTTTCTGGCTCGATCGTCCGCAGCTCGTTCCCAACAGTGTCAACCGCATCGTCGTGAGGGCGCTCGGCGCGGTCTTGCGGAACTTCCCCGGCCAGCAATTGATGGGCTGGGGTGAGCGTGCGATGAGCCTCGACCGTCTGCCGCCGTCCTTTGACGGCGCCGGTATCAAGATCGCGATCATCGATTCCGGCCTGGCGCCGACCCATCGCAACCTGCACGGCATCACGGAAGGCACCAGCATCGTCGGCACCGACAAATCGGCGTGGACCGTCGACACGATCGGCCATGGCTCGCATTGTGCTGGAATCATCGCCGGCGGTCCCGTCGGCCCCGGTGGCGGAATCCGCGGCTTCGCTCCTGCGGCGGAAATCCATGTCTGCCGCATCTTCCCCGGCGGCCGCTTCAGCGATCTCGTCTCCGCGCTCGATTACTGCATGGAGCATGGCATCGACGTCGCCAATATGAGCCTGGGCGGCGGCGAGCCTTCGCGGATCATCGAGGACCGCATCGTCAGGGCCAAGCAAATGGGCATGGCCTGCATCATCGCTGCCGGCAATTCCTCGGGGCCGGTGCAGTTTCCTGCCTCGACGCCGCATTGCCTAGCGGTCGCAGCGCTCGGCAAGTGGGGCGAGTTCCCCGATGACAGCTATCATTCGCAGCAGGTCCTCGACGGCTTCCAGAGCCGCGACGGATATTTTCCGGCCAAGTTCTCCTGCTTCGGGCCGGAGGTCGACGTCTGCGCGCCCGGTGTCGCGATCGTCTCGTCGCTTCCCGCCGACGGCTTCGGTGCATGGGACGGTACCTCGATGGCGACGCCGCATGTCACGGGGCTCGCCGCGCTCGTGCTGGCGCACCATCCCGACTTCACCAAAGGCAACTTCCAGAATCGCGATGCACGCCGTGTCGAGCGGCTGTTCCAGATTCTGAAGGACACCGCGACGCCGCTGCAATTCGGCGACCCGAATCGTACCGGCGCTGGATTGCCGAACGCGATGCGGGCCCTCGGCCTGGAAACCGGCGTCGCCCCTGTGGCCAACGCTGCTGCCACCGCAACCGATCCTTCGCTGGCCACGCTGCGACGTCTGCTCGGATTGCAGCCGGTCGAAGCGCCGAGCATGGTTCCGGCGGGCTCGCCGACGCCGCAGTCCGCCGATCCAGTGCAGGGCAGTGCGAGTCACGTGGCGCGCGGTCCGGCGCAAACGGCGGGCGCGATGACGCTGCAGTCCGTTGATCCCACGCAGAACGGATCGAGCTACGTGGCGCGCGGTCCCGCACAGACCGCGGGCGCGACGGTCGCTCCCATGATGATGGATCCGGATCCGGCTCAGATCCGGGAGATCATGCACAAGGTCGGATTGCTGTAACGCACGTGCTCTCGACCTGGAAAAGGGGCGCAGCAACAGCTGCGCCCCGAGTGCTTACACGCGCTGAGGCATGCCGGCGGGAATGATCGTCTGGACGATCGAGGAATCCAGGGCTTCGTAATCGTGCAGGCCGATTGCGTCGTAGAGCTCCGCCCGCGTCTGCATCCGCTCGACGACCTTGTGCGTTCCGCCGTCGCGCGCAATCGCGGCGTAAAGCTCGGCCTGGGCCTTGTTGGCGACGCGCAGCGAGGAGACCGGCCAGATCACCATCGCATAGCCCATCGCTTCGAACTCCGCGGCGGTGAAGAACGGCGTCTTGCCGAACTCCGTCATGTTGGCGAGCAGGGGTACGCCCGGCATGCGTTCGGCAAACGCGCGGAACATCTCGGCGGTGTTGAGCGCTTCCGGGAAGATCGCATCGGCGCCTGCGTCCATGTAGAGCCTTGCGCGGGCGACCGCGCCGTCGAGGCCTTCGCTCGCGGCAGCGTCCGTCCTGGCAATGATCACGAGATCGCGCCGGGCTCTTGCCGCGGCCGAGACCTTCGCCGCCATGTCGTGCGCATCCGCAATTTTCTTGTCGTTGAGATGGCCGCATTTCTTCGGCAGGATCTGGTCCTCGAGATGGAGCGCGCCCGCGCCGGCATCCTCGAACACGCGAGTCGCATGCATCACGTTCAATGCCTCGCCATAGCCGGTGTCGGCGTCGACGAGCAGCGGAAGTCCCGACGCGCGGGTGATCTGGCGAACGAAGAAGGCGACCTCGTCGACGGTGATGATGCCCAAGTCAGGCAGGCCCATCGATGCGGTCATCGCCGCGCCCGACAGATAGAGCGCCTCGAAGCCGGCGGCCTTGGCCTGCAGGGCCGCCATGCCGTTGTGAGCGCCCGGCAGTTGCAGAATGCCGGGCCGCTTCAACAGCGCGCGAAAACGCTGGCCGGCGGATTCGCGGGAAAGTTCGGCGGCAACGAGATACGTCATCGTTCAGGGCTCCAGATGAAACTATGCGCTGCGCCGCGCCTGCGCGGTCGGCTTGGCGGTTCGATAGAACACGTTGCCCTCGAACAGCCGACGCGCGGTGCGGTAGACCGCACCGTGAATGGCGCGTGCCTTCGCGGGGTCGTCGGCATGCTCGACTGCGGCATCGACCACGGTCGTGCCGGAGGGATGGGCGATGGTGATCGGGCCATCGCCGGCGCGGGCCATCCGGTTCGCCAACGTGCCCTCGATGCGGACCGCGATCGCAAGACAGGTGGCGCCGGTGATCGGGACCGCGCGATGCGGCTGGCCGATCGAGATCATCCGGATGCCCAGCGACATCTCCGAGGGCTCCAGATGTCGTCCCGACAAGGTCGTCATCTGCCTGGGCGACACGATCATCGCGACCTTGGGCACGCTCGGGATCCTTGCGGCGGCCGCGACGTCAGGCGCAAGGCCCATCGCCACCGAGGCCGCGCAGCGGATCGCTTCCATCCGCGCGAGGAACGCCGGATCGCTCTCGAGCGCATCCGGCATTTCGTCGCCGGCCTTGCCGACCGAATCGGCCGCGACGAAGACGCAGGGGTTGGCGGCATCGACCAGCGAGGCCTCGATCGTGCCGAGACCTGCGATCTCGAAGTGATCGCAGGCGTGTCCCGTCGGGAGCAGGCGTCCGGTCCTCGTGCCGCCGGGATCGACGAATTCGAGCCGGACCGGCGCGCCCTGTCCGCCGACGCCGTCGATCGTCATGTCGCCGTCGATCTCGACCTCGCCATCGCTCATGGGGAAGCGCGCGACGATGATCTTGCCGGTGTTGGTGTTGTGAACGCGCACGACCGCTTCGCCGTTCGCGGGTGCGCTCACCAGGCCTTCGCTGACGGCGAACGGGCCCATCGCCGAAGACATGTTGCCGCAATTGGCGCTGTAGTCGACCGCGGCATTCTTCACCTCGACCTGCGCGAACGTATAATCGATGTCGGCATCGGGGCGCGTCGGCGCACCGACCACGCAGACCTTCGACAGCGACGACAGCCCGCCGCCCATGCCGTCCAGCTGGCGGCCGTTGGGGTCGGGCGAGCCCATCACGGCCAGGAAGATCGAATCCCAGAGCGCGGGATCCGCCGGCAGATCCTTTCTGTTGAACACGACGGCCTTCGAGGTGCCGCCGCGCATGAAAGTCGCCTTGAGCTTGTTCTGAGGCATCGCGCGGTCCATTGCATACCGTTGTATACTCTGGATACCACTGTATACATTCGTGATCCGGCCTGCTACCCTTATTCTATTCGGTGGACGCGGGTGGCCTCGTTCCAGACAGGCGTCGCGACGCCGAATATCCTGCGTCGATCATGTGCTCCGTGCGTCGGAAGGATCGACGCAGATCAATGATGGACGGCCTTCGCCTCACGCTCGCATGAGGTTTCTGCTGCCGAATGAGATCGGGAAGACTTCATGAACGACGATATGGTGCTGCCGGACCGCGCGAAGTTCGCATCTGCTGCCGATTACGCTTACGCAGCGCTGCGGCGTGAGATCGTCGAGGGGCGCTTTGCCCCCGGGCGGCGCATGCGCGAAGTCGAACTGGCGGAGCACCTCGGCATCAGCCGGACGCCGACCCGGCAGGCGCTGACGCGTCTCGAGTCTCGAAGGCCTGCTCGATCTCCGCCCGCGAACCGGGCTGGTCGTGTCCGTTCTCGACCTGGATGCGGTCGAAGAGCTCTATGAGATGCGCGCGGCGCTCGAAGGCACGGCGGCGGCGATGGCCGCAAAGCATGCGAGTCCAAAAGACCTCGCCGCACTCGCCCGGCTCATCGCCGAGGGTGAAAAGCTCGATCGCGATCCGCCGAAGCTGTATCGGCACAACAGGGAACTCCACGACGCCATCCAGGTCGCCGCGCACAACCGCTATCTCGAAAAGAGTTTGTCGGCCCTTCAGGATGCGATCGCACTCCTCGGGCCGACGACCTTGGCTGACAAGGGCCGTTTCGCTGTCGCTCAAGCCGAGCACGCCGCCATCGTGCAGGCGATTTCGCAGAGAGACGGCGAGAAGGCCAACCATTTGGCGCGCACGCATGTTCTCAATGCGCTCGAGACGCGTCGCGCCATCCTGGCGAAAGAACGCGAGTTGGAAGCGCGCCGCGAGCACGACGGCGCCTGAGCTCCTCCTGCGCTGCTGATCATCGCGCGTTCAGCGCCGTGGCGCTCGACCATCTGACCTCATCAATCCAAGTAACCAACTGATTTCGGGTCTTTTTTCCCAACAATCGGGCATGTCTGAATTATCTTGCATTCCAATGTATACATAGGTATTCAAAAGCATACAGAAGCACAGAAGACGCCTGCGGGAAGGAACGGAAATGCACGAAGAGTTCGATGTGATCGTCGTTGGCGCTGGAAACGCTGCCTTGGCTGCGGCGGTCTCGGCGAAGGAAAACGGCGCAGATCGTGTCGTCGTTCTCGAAAAGGCTCCCCGCGAAATGCGTGGTGGGAACACCCATTGGAGCGGCGGTGTGCTGCGCTTTGCCTATGACGAGCCGCGCGAGATCGGCGCCCTGCTGCCCGGGGTCGAGGACGAGTTCGAGAATTTCTACGACGGCATCTCGCCCTACACGCAGGAAGACTTTCACGGCGACCTCATGCGCGTCACCAATGGGCGCACCGACCCGATCCTGTCGCGCCTTCTCGTGTCGAACTCGCAGGCGACCGTTCGCTGGATGAAGGACACCGGCGCCATCAAGATGGAGCCGGCGATCAGCCTGTCCGCCGTCAAGAAGGACAACGTCATGGTCTGGGCGCGCGGCCTCGTCGTGCGCGCCGCGCATGAGGGCGTCGGCCTTTCGCGCAGCTGGTTCTCGACCTGCGAGCGCATGGGCATCGAGGTGCGATACGGCAATGCCGTCTCGGAGCTGCTCGTCGACGACAATGGAAGCGTCGTCGGCGTCAAGACCAAGGACGAGGAGGGCGTTCGCTCGCTCGGTGCCAAAGCCGTCGTGCTCGGCTGCGGCGGCTTCGAGGCCAACGTCCAGATGCGCACGCAGCATATCGGCCCGCTGGTCGGCGCCGCGAAGGTCCGCGGCACGCCGCACAATCAGGGCGACGGCTTGCGGATGGCGCTTGCCATCGGTGCGATGCCGTGGGGACAATGGAGCGGCTGCCACGCCACCCCGATCAGCGCGGACTGGGGCGACTTCGCGCCGCGCGAGATGACCGACCGCAGCAACCGTCTGTCCTACGTCTATTCGGTGATGATCAACCGCAAGGGCAAACGCTTCGTCGACGAAGGCGAAGACGGCGCGCTCTTCACCTACGCCAAGTTCGGCCGGGCGATCTTGGCCGAGCCCGGCGCCAAGGCTTACCAGCTGTTCGACAGCAAGGTCGTCCACCTGCTCGAGCCGCGCTATGCGACGAGCGACCCGATCAAGGCCAATTCGCTCGAGGAGCTGATCGCGCAGCTCGATATCGACGACAAGGCGCAGGCCCTCAAGACGGTCCTCAACTACAACGACCACGCGCGATCGACGGACGAGGGCTTCGATCCCACCAGGAAGGACGGCCTCTCGACCAAGGGGCTCGATCTCGAAAAGACCAACTGGGCGCTGCGTCTCGACAAGCCGCCCTACTATGCCTACAGCGCGACCGGCGGCATCACCTTCACGTTCGGCGGACTCAAGATCAACGAGAATGCCGAGGTGATCGGCACCGACTGGCGCCCGATCAAGGGTCTGTACTGCTGCGGCGAGCTGGTCGGCGGCCTGTTCTACGACAATTATCCCGCAGGCACCGGCCTCGTCTCGGGTGCGACGTTCGGCCGGATCGCGGGTCGTAACGCCGCGGGCGTGCAGAGCGCGGCGCCGGTCAAAGCGGTGGCATCGCGATGAGCGCCAGCGCCACGACGATGGGACTGGCGGAGCGGATCCGTGCCTGTGATCCGCAGCCGCGAGACGCGAAGACTGTCGCGCGCGCGCGGGCAGCCATCATCACGGCGTTCGGCCGGACGCTGTCCGGCGCGCCGAGCGCAATCGCCACGGCATTGCTGGCGACGTCAGGTGTGGCCACGGCCGGCGGCTCTGCGCTGGTGTTCGGTACCGATCGGCGCACGAGCGCGATCGATGCGGCCTTGGTCAACGCCACGGCGGCCGTCGCCGGGTCCGAGGCGTCACCCGATGCCGCGCATGCGGCCTTCGTCGTTTCGCTGTTCGGCCTGTGCGAGGAGCGCGGAAAGACGGGGCAGGAATTCCTCGACGCGTTGATTGCAGGCGCCGAGATCTCGCGGTCGCTGCCGTCGGCTGGCCGGCTCGAAGCCGCCTTGCTGGGCAGCGCCGCAGCCGCGGCCCGGTTGCTCGGATTGAGCTGTGCGAAAATTGCTGCCGCGCTGCTCATGGCGGGCGTGGCAAAGGACGGCACTCTCGCGGCCGGGCAGGGCAGAGCCGAAGCGCTCTTGGTCGGTCAAGGCCTGCGAAACGCATTGCTCGCGGCACTGCTGGCCGAAGCGATGGACGAGGCATCCTGCGAGCAGATGATCGAAGGCGGCCAGCGCGCCACTGGCGAGGCCCTTCCGGGAGCGGAAGCGCCCGATCTTCTGGCGCTCCAATCGCCGCCGGGGGCGATCTCTGGGATCAGTTCGATCATCACGTCGGCGCCATCCTGCCGCGCGATGACGTCGCTCCGCTGTTCGAGCGGCTCGAGACGATCGAGAAGGTGAAGGATCTCGCAACGGTCTCGCGCCTGTTGCAGGGGCGCGGCATGCGAGCGGCGCCGAAGAAGGTCGTGTTCGCGCCTCGTGGAACGCATGAGCCGGAGGAGACCAATTGGGTTCCTTGAACCCGCGAATGGGAACGATGGCGTGAAGCCGCCATCGCAAACGACTGGCATTGCCTGACAAGAAAAAGCCGAGCCTGAAAACAAACGAGCAAGGCGGACAAGAGCAACATCTGGGGAGAGATTGGAATGAAGCGTTTTGAGTTGATTACCGTGCTGGCTGCGTCGGTCGTCTGTTCCGCCGCCTACGCCGAAGACAGTGTCACGATCGGCGTGCACGCAAGCTTTTCCGGGGCGGGCGCCGCGTTCGCGGAAGGCATGCTCGCCGCCACCGATTTTGCCACCGAGGACGCCAACAAGGATGGCGGCCTCGAGGTCGGCGGCAAGCGCTACAAGATCCTGTTCAAGCAATATGATGATCGCTACCGCGCCGCGGACGCGGTCACGGCGATGGACCGCCTCATGATCCAGGACGGAATCCGTTTCGTGGTCGGTCCGATGGGCTCGGCGGCGGCAGTGGCGACGAAGGACCAGACCACTTCCGGAAAAGTCATCACCATGACGCTGGCTTTCACGCCGCGGGCCCTTGGTGCCGACGCGCCGTTCGCCTACCGCCCCGTCATCACCACCGGCGAGTTCTCCGATCCGCAGGTGGCGTGGCTGATGAAGAGCACGTCGGCCAAGCAGGTCGTGTCGCTGCTTCCGAACGACGAGACCGGGCAGCAGATCGGCGTGGCGAATTTCAACTCCTATGCCAAGGCCGGCACCAAGCTGCAGGTCGAGTATTTCGAGCGTGAGCGCGTCGATTTCGTGCCCGTTCTCACGCGCATCCTGATGAAGGCGGACGGCCTCGAGCTCGGCGGAAATTCTCCGACCACGGCCGGGCTCATCCTCAAGCAGGCCCGCGAGGCTCGGTTACCGCGGCCCGGTCTTCGTCACCGGCGGCGACGTCTCGGCGGAGATGCTGAAGGTGGCCGGCAAGGATGCGGCGGAAGGTACCTACGTCCATCTGCCGATCGACACCGGCCTGCCGGATACGGCGGCCTACGTGGCCCGCTTCAAGGCCAAGTACGGGCAGAACATGAACGGCTTCAGCCCGTTCTTCTATGCCGGCCTGCAGATGCTGTTCACGGCCATGAAGAAGGCCGGGACCGTCGATGACACGACCAAGATCGCTAAGACCCTCGACGGGCTGTCGGACGTCCCGACCGCGATGGGGAAGGCGGGTTGGACCGGCGAGCAGAAGTACGGGATCAAGCACCAGATCGATCTCCCGTTCTATGTCGGACAGATCAAGGACGGCGTGGTGACGAAAGTCGCTACCTGCGATGTCAACGCCTGCAAGTAAGCATCCGCTGGAACGGGCGAGGCGCCAGGCGCGCCTCGCCGATGCGATTGGAGTCGTCCCGTGAGCATGGACATCATTCTGGCCCAGACGATCGTGAATGGCCTCATGGTCGGCATGATCTATGTGCTGATGGCCATCGGTTTCACCATGGTGTTCGGCATCATGCGCATCGTCAATTTCGCGCATGGTGAATTCTACATGGTCGGCGCATTCCTGTTCGCCATCCTCTACGGCAGCAACGAGATGCCGTTCGCCGTCAGCGTTCTGCTCGCGGTCGGCGCGACGGCCCTGCTCGGGCTGGCGATGGAGTGGGTCGTCTTCCGCCGGTTTCGCGGCAACGAGGCTCAACGGCATGATCGCTTCCGTCGGTGTCGCTCTCATCATCCAGAACAGCGCGTTGCTGATGTGGGGATCCTCGGCGCGCACCGTGCCGCCCGTCGTCTCCGGCGTTCTGTCCGTTGGCGGGATCGTATTCCCCTGGTCGCGGCTGGTGGTCATCATCGGGGCGATCGTCGCCGTCGTGTCGCTCAACTTGTTGATCGGGTACACCCGGATCGGCCGCGCCATGCGGGCCGTGGCGCAGGACTCCGAGATTGCCCAGGTGCAGGGCATTCGCGTCGACGTCATCTTTCCCGCCGCGTTCGTGCTAGGCGTCAGCCTCGCGGCCTTCGCCGGCGTCCTGATGGCGCCGGTCCTGTCGGTCTCGCCCTTCATCGGGCTCGCGCCGACATTGAAGGCCTTCGTGATCGTCGTCATCGGCGGGCTTGGCAGCGTTCCCGGCGCGGTTGTCGGCGGGCTGCTGATCGGCCTGATCGAGAGTTTCGCCGGCACCTTCGTCAGCGCCTCGCTGTCCGAGATCCTACAGTTCCTGGTCGTGATCGCCGTCGTGTTGCTGCGTCCGCAAGGCCTGCTCGGCCGAAAGGAGCGTGAGGCGTGAAGTCTCCAGCCATCAAGCCCCTGCATTATGCCGGAATCCTCGTCGCGGTTGCCCTTGCGGCGCTGCTGCCCTGGTTCGCGCCGAACCAGTTCTACGTTCACCTCGCGACGGTCGGCTGCATCAACCTCATGCTCGTTCTCGGCCTCGCCATCATCGCTCGCGCGGGTCAGCTCTCCATGGGCCATGGCGGCTTTGCGCTGGTCGGCGGATATGTCTCGGCGCTGTTGTCGATGAAGGGCTGGCCGCCTCTGCTGACGCTGTTCATCGCAGGATTGGCCGCGGCTGTGATTGCTGCCGCCTTGGGCTGGATCATCCTGCGTCTGCGCGGCGTCTATTTCGTGCTGGTGGCCTTTGCGTTCAGCCAGATCGCGGTACTGCTCGCGCTGGACATGAGACTCGATCACAGGGGGCGCGAACGGGCTCGTCGGTGTGCCCCCGATTTCGATCTTCGGCTACGTCCTTCGCGCCAAGCCGCAATTCTATCCCTTCGCGCTCGGCTGCGCGTTGACGACGCTGCTTCTCACCTGGCTGCTTTACCGCTCGCCCCTGGGCACGATGATGGCAGCCACCGCCGAGAACCAGCGTCTCACCGAATCCAGTGGGATCGACACGCACCGGGTCCAGGTGATCGCCTTCACGATCGGATCCGGCATCGCCGGCTTTGCCGGTGCTTTGTCGACGCACTACCTCCGCTTCATTTCTCCTGATTCCTACACGTTCTGGGAATCCGTTTCCTACCTGACGATGCTCGTTGTCGGCGGCCGCGACGGCGTGCTCGGGCCGGTCGTCGGCGTTCTCGTCCTCACGCCCCTGCCGGAGCTGCTGCGATCCACCGAAGGCCTCCAGCACATCATCTACGGAACGGTGTTGGTGCTCTGCCTGATGTTCGTGCCGAACGGCCTCGCGAGCATTGTCCAGATGTGGCGTGCGCGCCAGCGCGTCACGACGACCAGCGCAACGCTCGTGGCCGAGGAAATGCGATGAGCATGCTCAAGATCGAGCGCCTGAAACGATCCTTCGGCGGCCTCGTCGCCGTCCGGGATGTCAGCTTCGAGGTCAACGAAGGCGACTTTCTCGGTCTGATCGGCCCGAACGGCGCAGGCAAGACCACGCTGTTCAATGTCATCTCCGGAGTCCTTCCGCCTTCGGCGGGAACGGTCCGGTTCATGGATCGCGATATCTCCGGGCAACCTGCCAACCAGACGGTGCGCCAGGGGCTTTCGCGGACGTTCCAGGCCGCGACCGTTTACCCGGAGGCGACGGTCATCGAGAACGTGTCGCGCGGCACGCTGGGCTCGAGCCTGACCGGCCTATGGGGCGGGTTCCTCTCGAACAAATGGCGCGTGGCGGCGGAAGAGAAAGCACTGCGCGTGCTCGACCTGCTCGGGTTGGCGCGCCGCGTGGGCCTGAAGGCGCGCGAACTGTCCTATGGCGAGCAGCGACGCCTTGGCGTTGCGATCGCGCTCGCCAGCGAACCCCGGCTTTTGATGCTCGATGAGCCCGTGGCCGGACTCAACCCTGAAGAGGCGGCCGAGGCTCGCGTCGGTGCTGCGCCGGGTTAAGGCGGAGCGCGGCGTCACCATGGTGATGGTCGAGCACCACATGCGCACCGTGATGGGCCTCTGCAATCGCGTCGTGGTGCTGGATCACGGCACGCTGATCGCGCAGGGAACGCCTGCGGAGGTCGTGTCGAATCCGGTCGTGATCGAAGCCTATCTCGGCAAGGAAGCGGTCCATGCTTGACGTTCGCGGGATCAGCGTCGCCTACGGTCCCCTCACGGCGGTCCGCAATCTGAGCCTGTCGGTTGCCGCTGGAGCCATCGTGTCTCTCATCGGCTCGAATGGTGCGGGCAAGACGACCACGATGAAGGCCATCATCGGGCTGAAGCCGGTCAGCGGTGGCGAGATCCATTTCGACGGCGAGCGCATCGACGGCCTCGCTGCCCCGCAGCGGGTCGGGCGCGGCATTGCGCTGTCGCCCGAAGGGCGGCGCGTGTTCCCGCAGATGAGCGTGCTCGACAATCTCCTGGTCGGCGGCTACTCGCAGCGCGACAAGGCGCAGCAGAAGAAGACGCTGGACCAGATCTACGGATACTTCCCGCGCCTGGTGGAGCGACGGAGCCAGATGGCGGGTTCGCTGTCGGGCGGCGAGCAGCAGATGGTCGCCATCGGCCGCGCGCTCATGGCAAGGCCGCGCCTGCTGCTGCTGGATGAACCCTCGCTTGGGCTTGCTCCGATCATCGTCGACGAGATCGCGCGCATCATCGCCGAGATCAACCGTGATATCGGTGTGTCCATCATCCTGGTGGAGCAGAACGCAAAGCTTGCGCTGAACCTCTGCCACGAAGCCTTTGTGCTGGAAACGGGCGCGGTCGCGCTCAGCGGCAACGGCCAGGATCTCCTGGCCAGCGACTATGTGCGCCGGGCCTATCTTGGTATCTGAATGATTCTGTCTGGAAATTCCGGAGTTTTGACATGACTGGCACTTCGACCTTCGGCTTCATCGGTTTGGGCGTCATGGGTGAGCCCATGTGCCGGCACCTCGTGCAGAAGACGAAGCAGACCGTGCTGATCCACGACATCAACTCGGAGCCGGTGGCGCGCCTGGTTCAGGCCGGCGCCGTCGATGTCGGTTCGATCGCGGGGCTCGCGAAGGCCGACGTCATCTTCATCTCCATGCCGAGCGGCGAGCATCTCAAGAAGATCTGCGAGATGCCGGGCGGGCTTCTCGAGCTTGCGCGCGCCGGCCAGACCATCGTCGACCTCTCGACCAGCCCGCTGAAGCTGACGCGTGAGCTGGCCGGGGCTTTCGCGGCGAAGGGCGCCGACTATGCCGATGCCCCCGTCGCCCGGACGCGCGCGGCGGCCGAAGCCGGAACGCTTGCCATTTCCGTGGGCGCCAGCGCAGGGGTGTTCGCGCGCATCGAGCCGCTGCTGCGCTGCTTTGCCAGCGAGGTCACCCATTGCGGCGACGTCGGATCGGGCCAGGTGGTGAAGATCCTCAACAACATGGTCGTGGTCGGGACCGTGACCGCCTTGTGCGAGGCGGCCGCGATCGCGAACGCCGCGGGGGTTTCGACCGACACCTTGTTCGATGCCTTCTCCAAAGGCTCCGCGGACAGCTTTGCACTGCGTAATCACGGATACAAGGCCGTTGCGGCGCGCGAGTTTCCCGAGCGGGTGTTCTCGACCGACTACATGCACAAGGACGTGTCCTACGCGCTCGACATGGCGAAGGACGCCGGCATCGAGGCGAGAGAGGCCGCGCTCGGCGCCAGCCTCCTGACCGAGGCGTCTCGTGCCGGCTTCGGCGCGAATTACTGGCCGGTCATCGTGAAGATCATCGAGCGCTCCTCGAAATAGCGGCCAAGTGCCGGCAACCCGGCTGAATCATCAAGACGAACAATCAACGGGAGGACGTCGTGCGGGTGCTGTTGCTGACGATCGCGCTGCTTCTGTCGAACTGGAGCCTGGCAGCCGCGGAAAACTATCCGTCGCAGAGAATTACCGTCATCGCGCCCTTTGCCCCGGGCAGCGGAACCGATGGCGTCGCGCGCATCGTGTTCCAGCGGTTGTCCGAGGCTCCTGAAGACGACGATCGTCATCGACAATCGCGTCGGCGCGAACGGCGCGCTGGGAGCGACTGCGGCGGCGCGTTCGGCACCGGACGGTTATACCTTGCTGGTGGGTGGCACCTCCACGCACGCCGCCAATCCCAGCATGCTGAAGTCGATCCAGTACGATCCCGTCGCCGACTTCGTTCCGATTTCCCAGTTCGGCCTGTTTCCCTATTTCCTGATCGTCGATCCCGGCCTGCCGGTGAAAAGCGTCGCCGATCTCGTGGCACTGGCCAAGAGCAAGCCGGGCACGCTGACATTCGGCTATGCCAATGCGCTGGGCCAATTGTCCGGCGAGGCATTCCGGCGCCGCGCGGGCATCGATATCGCCGCGGTACCCTACCGGAACAGTCCGCAGGTCGTGACCGACATCATCGCGCAGCGTGTCTCGATGACGTTCATGGACATGGCGCCCGCGGTCTCGCAGGTGGAGGCGGGCCAGGCGCGCGCAATCGCCACCACGAACCCGGCCCGCGCTGCGCAATTCCCTGACATTCCGACCATGAAAGAAGGCGGCCTCGCGTTCATCAACATCTCCGCATGGTCCGGGCTGTTCGCGCCAAAGGACACGCCGCCGGAGGTCGTCGCGAAACTCTCGGAAGGCGTCCGCGAGGTGTTGGCGGAGCCCGAGATCCGCAGCCGTCTCGCCGATATCGGCTTCGAGGCGCAATGGATCGGTCCGGCGGATTTCGCTCGGCACGTCAAGGACGACATCGAATTGTGGGCGGCGACAACCAAGGAAGCTGGCATCGAGCGCCAGTAGGGACCGACATGTCCGAGTATGAGATCTACGCGATCCGATACGCGCGCAAGGACGAGCGCCGTGCATCCGAGAACTTCATCGATAACAGCGACGTGCAGGATACCCAGATGCCGCTGGATTTCTTCGTCTGGGCGCTGGTCGGCCGGGACCGCACGGTGATCGTCGATACCGGCTTCGACGAGAACGCGGGCAAGCCGCGCAACTACGCCGTGACGCGCCCGGTCGCCCAGGGCTTGAGGCAGATCGATATCAATCCGGACAGCGTCAAGGATGTCATCCTGACCCACATGCATTGGGACCATGCCGGCAACCACGATCTGTTTCCGCGAGCGCGTTATCACGTGCAGGAGCGCGAGATGCATTTCTGCACCGGTCGCTGCATGTGCGACGCCGAGCAGAACAAGGCCTATAATGCGGAGGACGTCAGCCATATCGTCCGGCGGAACTTCGAAGGACGCGTCACCCTTCATGATCCCAACTCCGCCTTCGACGACGGAATATCCCTGCACTGGCTGGGCGGCCATACCGCGGGACTCCAGGTCGTGAGGGTGAAGACGCGCCGCGGCTATGTGGTGCTGGCCTCGGACGCATCGCATTATTACGCCAACATCCTGCGGCGCCGGCCGTTTCCGGTCTTGTTCGACAAGAATCAGATGCTGAACGGCTTTGCGGTCATCGAGAAGCTGGCCGATAGCCCCTCGCACATCATTCCTGGTCACGATCGGCAGGTGCTCTCGCTGTTTCCTACTGCCCGGGAAGGGATCGACGGGATCGCGCGATTGGACGCCGATCCCCTCGGGAGTCCAGCCTAACCATCAACCGAAGCCAGACGTCACGTCCGGATCAGACAGGCAATTCGCCAGTTGCGGAGATAATCGACCATGCCCAGGAAGTACGGAATTGCCATTGCCAACGAGGTGGTCAGCGCGCCGAACCAGGAATGGTTCGCCGCTGTAAACCCCTATACCCGCGAGGAATGGGCGCAGGTGGCGCAGGCGAGCCCCGCGCAGGTCTCGGACGCGATCGCGGCGGCGCGGCGGGCCTATGACACCGTCTGGAGCAAGACCACGGGTCTTGCCCGCGCGACCTTGCTGAACAAGCTCGCCGATCTGCTCGACGCGCAGGCCGAGCGCATCGCAATCATGGAGAGCACCGACAACGGAAAGATCATTCGCGAGACGCACGGGCAGATGCACTTTGCCGCGCGCGCCTACCGGTTCTTCGCCGGCTGCGCCGACAAGATCTTCGGCGACACCATTCCGCTCGACCAGCGCGATGTGTTCGACTTCACGCGCCGGGAGCCGATCGGCGTTGCGGTTCTCATCACCGCCTGGAATTCGCCGATGGGCCTGCTCGCCAACAAGCTCGCGCCGGCTCTGGCGGCGGGCAATTGCGTCGTCATCAAGCCGTCCGAGCATGCGTCGGTGACGACGCTTGAATTCGCCGAACTGGTCCGCCAGGCGGGCTTCCCGGCGGGTGTCGTCAATGTTGTCACCGGCGATCACAGGACGGGGCAGGCGCTGCTCGCGAGCGGCCGGATCGACCGCGTCAGTTTCACGGGCAGCCCCAACGTCGGCCGGCAGATCGCGGCGGAGGCGGGGCGCTCGCTCGTCCCGGTGACGCTGGAGCTGGGCGGCAAGTCCCCCAATGTCATCTTCGAGGACGCCGACCTCGACAAGGCGACGGTTGGGGCGCTCGCCGGCATTTTCGGCGCAACCGGGCAGACATGCATCGCCGGTTCGCGGCTGCTCGTGCAGCGCTCCATTCACGACGAGATCGTGAAACGTCTGGTCGCCCGGGCGGACAAGATCAGGCTCGGCAATCCCCTGGACAAGGCGACAGAGATGGGGACCGTGGCGAACGAGCCGCAATTCGAGCGCATCCTCAAATGCATCGGCGATGCGCAGAAGGAGGGTGCGGTTCTCGCATGCGGCGGCAAGCCCGCGACAGGCGATGCTCTCGGCAACGGCCTGTTCATCGAGCCGACCATCTTCACGGGCGTGGAGAACAAGATGGCGATCGCCCAGGAAGAGGTGTTCGGACCCGTGCTTTCGATCATTCCCTTTGACGGGGAAGACGAGGCGATCGGCATCGCCAACGACAGCAGATATGGGCTGGCGTCCGGGATCTGGACGACGAACCTGTCGCGCGCCTTGCGCGTGTCGCGGGCCGTCCACGCCGGCACGGTCTGGGTGAACACCTACCGCGCTTCCAGCGCGATGGCGCCGTTCGGCGGCTTCAAGGAATCCGGCTTCGGCAAGGAGCGCGGCGTCGCAGCGCTGGACGAGTTCCTGCAGACCAAGAACGTGATGATCGATTTCTCCAACGAGGAGCGTGATCCGTTCGCCCTCAAGATGTGAGGTGCGCCGCCGAACGGCGCGCGCAACTCATCTCGCCAATAGAGCGGCGCGAATGTGCCGTCTCCAATCTCCGGAGCCGCAATTGGTCTTCTGGAGCTAGCGGCGGTCGATGAGATCGCCGTCGCCCTCAGGGCGTCCTCCCTGGACTTGAGGCTCCGTGCCCCCTTTGGGGTCACGGAGCTCTTTTTCTTGGGTGGTCGGCTGCTAGCCCGTTCAGGCGCGGCGATGGGGGATCGAGGCCCAGGGGCTGACGAGGTCGGCAATTGGAATCAGAAAATGCATTATCTTGAGATAGGTAAGTCTCACTCTTCCATGCCTTCACTCCCCTGTTCCAGGTTTCCATCTATTTTCCCGCCTGCAAATCTGAAAATCGCTCAATCAGGGTGTTGACCGTCCTCCAATAGAATGCATTATGCATTCTATGTTAGTCACTGAAGCTCAAGGCAAGGCTCTGCTGCGCAGCGCCGCCATCGCCACTCCTTCCAGTCAGGAATTGCGCTCCTCCGACGAAGCGCGGGCCTGTCGCATCGCGTTGCCCGTTGCCGTGAAGGCGCAGGTCGCTGCCGGCGGACGGGGAAGGCTGGCGGCATTCGCAAGGCGAGCTCCGCCTCGGAGCTGGAAAGCGCCTTTGATGCGATCATGGGAATGCGGTTCGCCGGTGAAGCGCCGTCGTCCGTCCTGGTCGAGAGCTGGCTCGATATCGAACGCGAACTCTATCTTGCAGTCGCGATCGACAGCCGGGTCGGCGGCTTCAACGTGCTCTATTCGCCGCGCGGCGGCGTCAACATCGAGGACGGACCGCCGCCGCTGAGCTATCCGGTCGGGCTCGCGCGCAATTTTCGCGCCCACGCTTTCCGCGCGCTGCTGGAGCCGGTCGAGAGCGATCCGAAGGTACACGAGCGCGTCATCTCGACCGCGCGCCGGTTGCTGGAGATCGCGCAGGCCAGCGAATGCACGACCGTCGAGATCAATCCGCTGGTCGTTGCCAAAGGTGGCGCGTTGATTGCGGCGGACGCCAAGATCGTCCTGGATGAAGCCGCAGCGTTCCGCAGGGCCGCGACGGCATCCGCTATCGCAGCCTCCCGCGACAAGGCGGAGCCCGACATTCGCCGATGCGAGGAAGCCAATCTGATGCTGGTCTGGCTGGATGGCGAGATCGGGCTGATCTCCGGCGGTGCCGGCATGACCATGGCTGCGATGGATGCGATCGACGGCGCCGGCGCACAGCCGGCCTGCTTTCTCGACGTCAGCGGCAACCCGACGCCGGCGGGATTCGGGCTTGCGTTCGACCTGCTCGACCGCGCGCCGAACGTGAAGGGCATCCTGGTCAGCATGTTCGGCGGCGGGCTGCACACTGATCGCGTGGCGAAAACGCTGGTCGAGCTGCTGGCGCGGCGAACCTCGGCGAAGCCGGTGACGCTGCGGCTGAACGGCACGCGCAGCGATCTTGCGACCACGATCCTCGGCGAGGCCGGCCGTCAGAACCATGCGACGCTGGAGAGCGCGGTCGCCGATATCGTCAAGCGAGTGGCGGGAGCGCAGTCATGAGCATACTCCTCGATGCTGATGCCCGCGTGCTGATCGTCGGCATCACCGGCAAGTTCGGCACCTTCTCCGTCAAGGATCTCGCGCAGAGCCACACTGACGTCGTCGCCGGCGTGGCGACGGGGCGCGGTGGCCAGGCCATCGATGGCGTTCCGGTGTTCGCAAGCGTCGCCGCGGCGATGCGGGAAACCCAAGCCAATGCGGCACTGGTCTACGTGCCCGCCGTCGTTGCGCTCGATGCGGTGCTGGAGACGATCGAAGCCGGCTGTCCGCTGATCGCCTATCCCGGCGACGGCCTGCCGGTACTGGATGCGATGGAGATGCGTGCGGCCGCGCTCGAGCACGGCGCGCATCTGGTCGGGCCGAATTCGCCGGGCCTGATCTCGCCCGGCAAGGCCAAGCTCGGCTTCATGCCCTCGTTCTGCTACGCGCCTGGGCCGATCGGCGTGATCTCGCGCAGCGGCTCATTGTCCTATGAGGCCTGCTTCCGCCTGTCGTCGGCCGGTCTCGGCCAGAGCAGTGTCATCGGCATCGGCGGCGATCCGGTACGCGGCGTCAACGCGGCCGAAGCCATCGCGCTGTTCCACGACGACCCGGACACGCGCGCCATCATCTATCTCGGCGAGATCGGTGGCTCGGAAGAATATGCGCTCGCTGATTATGCCCGGCGACCGGATGCGAAACCGTCGGCCGCGTTGCTCGTCGGCCGTACCGCACCCGCCGGCAAGAAGATGGGACACGCCGCCGCGATGATCGGCTCCTACGCCGAGACCTGGGCCGCCAAGGTCGAGGCGCTCGATCGCGCCGGTGTCGTGATCGCGCGCGATCTCGACGGCCTCGCCTCCGCCGCCGCTTCGGCGCTGGCCCGCGCCATGAAACCCGCAGCCTAGCAAGACTCAACTCGCACAGGGATTGGAGACGAAAATGTCAGACGTGATGGAACGAGAAAAAGAGGTCGGCCACGCCCCGGCGGAAGGAAAGATCACCGACGAAGCGATCGCGCAAGCGCGCGGCATGATCGGGCTTCAGCTGCGCCCGGAGGGGCCGTATCTGCAGGACGCGACGGAAGACACGATCCGCAATTTCTGCAACGGCATCGGCGATCTCAACCCGCTCTATCGCGATGCCGAGCACGGGCGCCAGAGCCGCTACGGCACCAACGTCGCCCACCCGATGTTTCCGATGGCATTCGGCTGGATCGGCCGCACCCGCTGGGGCCTTCCCGGCGTACACGGCTTCTATGCCGGCAACGACTGGGAGCTGTTCCGCCACATCCGGCCCGGCGACCGCATCACCGCGATCGAGCGCGTGGTCGGCATCGAGGTGAAGGAGAGCAAATTCTCCGGCCGTCTCGTGCTGCAATATGTCGAGGCCACCTATTCCAACCAGCGCGGCGAAATGGTCGCCCGCGCGCTCGGCACCTGCACCCGCCATGAGCGCAAGGCCGCGCGCGACGCGGGCAAGTACAAGGACATCAAGCCCTACGAATACACGGCCGACGAATTCGCCGCGCTCGACGAGGCGATCCTGAAGGAAGACGAGCGGATCCGCGGCACCAACATGCGCTACTTCGAGGACGTCAACGAGGGCGACGAGCTGCCGCCGATCGTGCGCGGCCCGCTCTCGCTGATGGACACGATGGGCTTCCTGGTCGGCTGCGGTCGCGGCCACACCCACGGCATCGTGCTGAAATCCGCCGTCAAGCATCCCGGCCATTTCTTCCGCAATCCGGAAGCCGGTGGCGGCATCGAATATACCGGCATCGGGCATCACCGCGAATCCGTGGCCAAGGAGGTCGGCGTGCCCGGCACCTATGATTACGGTCCGCAGCGCTCGTCCTGGCTCGCGAGCCTCGTCAGCAACTGGATGGGCGACGCCGCTTTCCTCAAGCGCGTGCGCACCGAGATGCGGCGCTTCAACACCATGGGCGATTCCACCTGGTGCAAGGGCAAAGTCACCAAAAAGTATGTCAAGGACGGCTTCGCACTGGTCGATCTCGAGATATGGGGTGAGAACCAGCGCGGCGAGCTGACCACGCCGGGCCTTGCCACCGTGATGCTGCCCTCGCGCGACGTGAAGAACCGTGTGTTCTTCGATGGCGCGGGGCTCGAGCTGGAATTGCCGACCATCCGCTGACGCCCTTTCGTGGCCAGGCAAGAACCGAAGCGTGGTGCGCCACGCTTCGGACCCAACCAAGAACAACAAGAGGAAGCGTTGCCATGACGGACGAGGCTGCTGCGCCTCCGCTTGCGGGCGTCATTGCCGTCGAGATCTCGCGCGGCGTTGCGGCTGGCCATGCCGGCCGGCTGCTCTCCGTCCTCGGCGCAGAGACAATCCTCGTCGAGCCGCCGGAAGGCAATCCTCTTCGCCGCGAGCCGCCATTGCTTCCGCCGGCCCATGAAGCGAGCGCGCTGTTCGCGTTTCTGGCGGCTGGTAAGAAGAGCGTCACCTGCGATCTGACGACGCCAGCCGGACGGGCGGGGTTGTCCGCACTGCTGGCTGAGGCGGATGTCCTCGTGCATGATCTTCGCCCCGACGAGCGCGCCAATCTCGAACTGGACGACCGGACGCTCGGGGCTCGCCACCCGAAGCTGATCGATGTCTCGGTGTTGCCGTTCGGCGCCGTCGGACCGAAGGCCGGCTGGCGAGCCGACGAGATCAACCTGATCCACGCGTCCGGCGAGGGCTTTCTGCTGCCCAACGGTCTTGCCGCGGAGCTGTTTCCCGAGCGACCGCCGTTGAAGGTCTATGGTCATTTCGCGGAGTATCAGGGCGGCGTGGTCGCCGCGCTGGGTGCGCTGTCCGCGCTGGTCGGCCGCGCGCAAGGCGGCGCCGAAAGTGTCGATGTCTCCATCCAGGATGCGACGCTCGCGGTCGGCGCGTTCGCGCTCCAGCGCCTCGGCGACGGCTCGCTGGAGCACCGCAGCACGCGTTCGTTCAAGTACGGCGGCGTGCTCGAATGCGCCGACGGCTATGTCGAGCTGTTGACGCTCGAGGAGCGGCAGTGGCGCGGCCTCATCGAGCTGATGGAGCGCCCTGATTGGATGCTCGATCCCGCGCTTTCGGACCCGCTTGAGCGCAGCCGGCGCGGCGCGGAAATCAACCGTGCCATTCGCGCCTGGGCCCGCGAACAGCGGACCGCTGATATCGTCACGCGAGCCCAGGCGCTCGGTGTGCCCATGGCGAAATATGTCAGCCCAGCCGAGGTGCTGTCCGGTCCGCATGAGGCCGCGCGAAATCTGTTTCAACCGGTGGAGATTCCCGGCGCCGGCCGGCTGCCGGTGCTGTCGGCGCCGTTTCACGTCGACGGCGCCGCGCTGGCCTTGCGAAGCGGGCCGCCCCGGCTCGGCGAACATCAGCACTTGCTCTCGGCCAGGCGCCATCGCGAACGGCCGGCAATTGCCGCGGAGGTGTCATGAAGCCGCTTGCCGGGGTCCGCATCGCCGATTTCACGCTGCACGCGGCGGGGCCGTTCTGCACGCACATCCTGTCGCAGCTCGGCGCGGAGTGCATCAAGGTCGAGAGTGCGGCGCGCCCCGACATCTTCCGCAAGCCGCACCCGGTCTATGGCCGGATGGGGCCGGCGAGCTTCGATCAGGTCGCGTCCAACAAGCTTTCGATCCGCATCAATCTGAAGGACGCCAAGGGGATCGCGTTGGCAAAGAAGCTCGTCGGTGTCAGCGATCTCGTCTGCGAGAGCTTTCGCCCGGGCGTGATGGAGCGGCTTGGCCTCGGCTATTCCGCGCTCGCCGCGCTGAAGCCGTCTGTGGTGATGGTGTCCGTCTCGTCTTCCGGCCAGAGCGGACCGGATTCGCATTTCGCCGGCTACGCGCCGTTGTTCGGCGCCTGGGGCGCGCTCGGTTATCTCACCGGTTATGAGGACGGGCCGCCGGTCGAGATGCGGCACGTGATGGATCACAGCGTCGGCATGAACGCCGCCATGGCGGCGGTGGCTGCGGTGTATCGACTGCGCCAGACCGGGCGCGGCGGACATGTCGATGTCAGCGCGCGCGAAGTGGCCTGCTCGCTGGTCGGCGAGGCCTTGCTGTTCGCCGCCGCAGGCGGAGAGCCGGCGCGGATCGGCAATGGCCATCTGCGGATGGCGCCGCATGGCGTGTTCCGGACCCGCGAGGAGGATCGCTGGCTCACCATTGCCGTCGGGACCGACGACGAATGGCGGCGCCTGGCGAAGCTGATCGATGCGCCGCATCTGTTGTCCGATCCGCGGTTCCAGACCAAAGCGAGCCGTCACATGCACCGACAGGTGCTGAATGGCGAGGTCGAGCACTGGACCATGACGCGCGAGGCCGGTGAGGCCGAGCGGAAACTTCAGGCCGCCGGCATCGCCGCCCATGTCTCCTGCAACATGGAGGACATCGCTCACGACCGGCATCTGCGCGAACGCGGGACGGTCGTCGATGTCGTTGACACGACCGGCCGCGAGCGCGCCGCGCTGAAGGCGCCGATCCGCTTCTCGAAGTCCGAAATCGGCATGACGCGCGGCACGCCGCGGCTCGGCGAGGACGAGGATTACGTGTTCGGCGAGCTGCTCGGCCTCAGTCGCGAGGACCGCGACGCGCTGATCGACCAGCAGGTGATTTACTGAACGCTTGAAGTGGAGTTGCCGTCATGAGCGAGAGCGCCGCATTGGCCGACGAGGATTGGCAGGCCTGGGTGGGCCGAAAGGAAACGATCCGCGAGCGGATCGCGACGGACCGCGTCGCCGCGCTGGCCGCCACGCTCGGCGAGGAAGGACATCACGCCGCCGACGCGGACCTGCCGCCGGGCTGGCACTGGATTTTCTTCAATCGCCTCGTGCCGCGGCAGGAGCTGGGCACGGACGGACATCCGAAGCGCGGCGGATTCCTGCCGCCGGTGTCCCTGCCACGCCGCATGTGGGCCGGCGGGCGGCTCACCTACCACAAGCCACTGACCATCGACGGCGAAGGTGTCCGTGACAGCACGATCCTGAAGGTCGAGGCCAAATCCGGCCGCGCCGGCAGGCTGGTCTTCGTCACCGTCAGCCACAGCATTTCCTGCAACGGCGCACTTTGCGTCACCGAGCAGCAGGACATCGTCTACCGCGAGGCGGCCGCGCCGGGATCGCCGGCGCCCGCGGCCACGCCGTCTCCGCGGGATGGCGTGTGGTCGGAAGAATTTCGGCCCGACACCGTGCTGCTGTTCCGCTATTCCTCGCTGACGTCGAACGGCCACCGCATTCACTACGACCAGGCCTACGCGCAAGCCGAGGAGAATTATCCCGACCTCGTCGTGCACGGTCCGCTGACAGCGACCCTGTTGCAAGGCTTCGCGGAGAAACATGCCGGCAAGCCGCTCAAATCCTTCGAATTCAGGGGCGTCTCGCCGCTGTTCGTGAGCTCGCCGTTCCAGCTGGAGGGAAAGGGGGACGGGCGCGCGCTCGACCTCTGGGCCAGCGGCCCGGGCGGCGCGCTGGCGATGAAGGCTTCCGCAGAGGTCTGAACGCATCGGGACGGTCCAGGAAACAAGAAAAGCACGGCGGAGGCGAGGGCGATGAGATCGGCGCATCTTTCTGTTGTCCCGGTGCAAGGCGGCGAGCCGCGGTGCGCGCCCGCGGTCGAGCTGCGCGGCGTCGGCAAGACCTTTCTTCGCGCAGCGGCCGCGTCGACGTCCTCAGCGGGTTGAACCTCTCGCTTCAGAGTGGCGAGTTTCTCGCCATCGTCGGCCCCAGCGGCTCAGGCAAGTCGACCGTGCTGAACCTGCTCGCCGGCCTCGACCGGCCGACAACGGGCGCGGTGTTATGTGAGGGCGCGCCGGTCGGCACCATCAACACCGGAATCGGCTATCTCACCCAGCATGACAGCCTGCTGCCGTGGCGGACGGTGGAGCAGAGACATCGCGGTGCCGCTCGAGCTGCGCAACGTGGACCGCGCTGAGATCGCAGCCCGCGTGCGCGAGCTGATCGCGCAGGTCGGCCTCGACGGCTTCGAGCGTCATTACCCGAGCCAGCTCTCCGGCGGCATGCGCAAGCGCGCGATGCTCGCCCGCACGCTGATCTACGATCCGCCGGTGCTGCTGATGGACGAGCCGTTCGGGCCGCTGGACGCCCAGCTCAAGCTGGTGCTCCAGGCCGAGCTTCTGAAACTGTGGTCGGCGAGGCGCAAGACCGTGGTGTTCGTGACCCACGACATCGTCGAGGCGATCACGCTCGCCGACCGTGTCCTGGTGTTCTCGCCGCGACCCTGCCGGATCAGGCTCGACGAAATCATCGATATTCCACGGCCGCGCGAGGTGCACGAGGTGCGTTTCCATCCGGCGTTCGAAGAGCACTACCGGCGGCTTTGGGCCGCCCTCGAAGCGCCGGCGAGGCGATCGTCATGAGCACGCAAGCGCTGTCGGAAGTTCAGGCGGAGCCGGTGCTCGGTCGATCGGGCCGGGTCTGGCTCTATCGCACGGCCTTCGTGGTGACGATGCTGGCCGCCTGGCAGGCGGCATCTGGTACGCTGCTCGATCCGTTCTGGGTGAGCAGCCCGGCAGCCGTGTTCAAGACGCTGGTGGCATGGACCGCCAACGGCCAGCTCGCCTACCATTTGCTCGTCACGTTCAAGGAAACCGCCGCCGGCTTCGTGTTGGGCGCGACCGCCGGTGTCCTGTTCGCGCTGATGATCGGCGCGAGCGACATCCTGCATCGGACCGTCGATCCCTTCGTCACCGCCGTCTACGGCGTGCCCAAGGTTGCGCTCGCGCCGTTGTTCATCATGTGGTTCGGCATCGGGCTCGCGCCCAAGATCGTGCTCGCCGCGATCAGCGTCTTCTTCCTCGTGTTCTTCTCGACCCTGCGCGGCGTGCGCGAGGTCGACCTGAAAATGGTCGATGCGTTGCGAACGATGGGCGCAGGCAGGTTCGCGGTCCAGCGCATGGTCATCTTCCCGTCGGCGCTGCCATGGCTGTTCACGGGGCTGAAGCTCGGCCTGCCCTATGGCTTCGTCGGCGCGGTCGCGGCCGAGATGATGGCCTCGAATGCCGGCATCGGCTACCTCACGCAGAATTCCGCGGGCCAGCTCGACACCGCCGGCGTCTTCGCCGCGCTGTTTGCGCTGATGGTCGTCACCACCCTCTTGAACGAAGCGCTGGGACGACTGGAGAGCTGGATCTTCCGCTGGCGCTGACGGGACCTTGCAATGACAAATGGCGGGAGGACATCATGATTACGCGTCGGACGATGTTGAGCGGTATCGCGGCAGGTGCGCTGATGTGCCCGGCGACACCTGGTCTGTCGCAAGGCACAGGCGGCGGCAGGCCGGTGACGATCGCGATCGGCGGCTACACCTTTGCCTATCTTCCGCTGCTGGTGGCGACGGCGGCGGGCTTCATGAAGGACGCGGGCCTCGACGTGTCGCTGATCGACACCGGCAGCGGCACCAACAGCATGGCGGCGATCCTCGGCGGCAGCGTCGACGTCGCCGGTCTCGTCATGAGCGACGTGATCCTGGCGGTGGCCAAGGGCCAGAAGATCAACGCTTTCGCCCCGCTGATGTCGCAATATGCGAGCGACGCCGTCGTCAGCCGGAAGACCGCCGAGAGGATCGGTCTTGTTCCGGAGATGCCGCTGAGGGAGCGCATGGCCCGCATGAAGGGGCTGACGCTGGCGATCTCCGGTCGCGGCAGCGGCACCGACAAGCTCTGGCGTTATCTGCTGTCGCAAGGTGGGCTCGATCCCGAGAAGGATGTCAGCCTCACCGTGGTCAAGCTCGACAAGATGTATCTGGCGCTGCGCTCCGGCCAGATCGACGCCTTCAACACCACGGCGCCGGCCAACAACCAGGCGGTGGAGGAGGGGCTTGCGGTGTGGGCCGCACGTCCGTCGCACGGCGAAGTCCCGGGCATCGAGAATTTCCTCTACACGGTGCTATGCGGGCGCCCCGATTTCCTCGATATGAATCCCGAAATCGGTGCGTCGCTGGTGCGCGGCATGACGAGAGCATCGGAGCTGATCCGCAGCGATCCCGACTCCGCCGGCCAGATCCTGCATGATCGCTATTTCCAGCAGACCGACACAGCGCTGATCAAGCACACGGTCTCGGATCAGCGCACGACCGTCTCGGTGCCGCCGACATTGTCCGAGCAGCAGTTCGCGCACAACATGGAGTTCGAGCTGAAGTTCAGCGACGCCGTGCGCGGCGTCAGCTATCGACAGGCGATCGATCCGCGCTGGCTGGGCGCATAGTCTGATATTTCGGGACCACACGTTCGGCGCACCCAACTTCTCCCGCAAGGGGAGAAGGCAGAAGGCACTAGCCGAAACTCACATCTGCGCTGTTCTTGATCGCGGCGAAGCGGGCGAGGCAGCGCAGTGCGCTGTCGTGCTCGTCGGTGGTGCTGCCGGCGCAGCAGTCTTCCAGCACCGTGCAGCCATAGTCGCGGTCATGGGCTTCGCGTGCGCCGGTGTGCACCACGCCGTTGGTGGAGACGCCGCTCAGGAACAGGTCGGTCACGCCATGGGCGCGCAGGATCGGCTCCAGCGAGGTGCCGTAGAACGGGCTCACCCGATGCTTGACGATGTCGAAATCGCTCCCTTCCGGCGCGAGCTCCGGATGGACCTCCGTACCCCACGTGCCGAGCTTGAACATGCCGGCGGCCTTGGCGCGGGAAAAGATCGGCGAATTGGGCGGGCACTCCCGGTAATCGGGCGAAAAGCCGACGCGGACATAGCCGACCAGCACGCCGGTTGCGCGCGCCCTGGCGATGACCGCCTTGGTGCGGCCAAGCACGTCGCGCTCCTTCATCAGCGGCACGTAGGTCTTGGCTCCGCCGCCATTCTCATGGACGAGGTCGTTCAGCATGTCCATGACGAGCAGCATCGGCTTCATAGCGTCTCCTTCTCAGAGTTCTTGTTTTCAGAGCCTTTGGATTTGGTGCCGGCGTCCGCTCGCGCCGGCATGCTGTTGCGCAGCTCGGTCCAGCCGGTCTCGATATGTTGTCGCATCGTCAGCATCGCACTGGCCGCGTCGCCCTCGATCACGTTCTTCAGGAGACTCGTTGTGCTCCTTTGCCGCGCGCAACGCCCGGCCGCCGATGCGGTTGATGACGTCGAACGGGTATTGCGCCCACAGCACCTGCACGAAATGCAGCGTCTTCGGCAGCCGTGCGAAATCGTACATGCGGCGATGGAAGCGGTAGTTGATGCCGCGCGCCGCCGTGCTGTCATTGGCCAACGCGGCGTCCTCGAACTGGCGGGCCAGATCGCGCAGTTCCACGATCTCCTCGGCAGTGATGTTGCGCACCGCGCTCTCGACGAGCTGGGTCTCGAGCGTGATCCGCAGCTTGAGGATCTCGGTGGAGGCCTCGACGTCGAACGGCGCGACCGTGGCGCCGCGATAGGAGTCGCTGGACAGATAGCCTTCCGCTTCGAGCAGCTTCAACGCCTCGCGGACCGGCGTGATGCTGATCTTCAGTTCCTGCGCGATCTCGGTCTGCTTCAATCGGACGCCGCGCGGCAGCCGCCCCGAGATAATGCCCTCGCGGAGGTAGTCGGCGACCTGTTCCTCTTTCGTCCGATATTCCATTTGATGCCGCAGCCCCCGACCGATTTGCCGCGGCTACCATAGACGCGGGCCATCAGGGAGGATAGAAGTACAAACGATAATGCATAATGCATAATCGAGGTTGTCGCCCGATGTCCAGCTCTTTGTCCCGCTCGTTCCTGTTTGTCCCCGCCAACCGGCCCGAGCGTTTCGACAAGGCGCTGATGTCGGGTGCCCATCGGGTCATCCTCGACCTCGAGGACGCGGTGGCGCCCGCGGACAAGAATGCAGCCCGCAGCGCCGTCGCCGCGTGGAGCGGGCGGGCGGATGCGATCGTCCGCGTCAACGGCGCGGACAGTCCGTTCTTCGTGGCCGATATGGAGATGATCCGCCGGGCCGGCGTGACCAGGCTGATGCTGCCGAAGGCCGAGCCCGGCGCGCTCAATCGACTGGTCGGTCTGCTGGAGGGCAAGTGCGAGATCATCGCTCTGATCGAAACCGTCAAGGGGTACGCTGAACTGCGCAGCATCGGCAAAAGTGGCCTTGTTTCGCAGCTTGCCTTCGGCAATCTCGACTTCGGCATCGATGCCGGGGTGACCGAGACGGCCCAGGAGGCTCGATCCGGTCCGCCTGCAGATCGTTCTGGAGTCGCGGCTCTCCGGATTGGCGCCGCCGATCGACGGGGTGACGACGTCGTGGATCGATCCTGCCGCCTTCGGCGCGGCGGTCGGTCGCACAAGGGCGCTCGGCTTCGGCGCCAAGCTCTGCATTCATCCGGCCCAGGTCAAGCTGGTCAATGAGGCCTTCTTGCCGACCGCTGACGAGCTCGATTGGGCGCATCGGGTGATGCAGGTCGCAAAGGAGGGGCAGGGCGCTGCGGTGGCGCTGGACGGCAAGATGATCGACGCGCCGGTGATCCGTCGCGCCGAGCTGATCCTGGCGGGAGCAGTGCAAGTCTCAACATAATGCATAATGCATTTTATATTGACCGATCGGGTTCCTGCCGCTAATGATCGTCGCACAAGAAAAACAGATATCGGGGAGGGCCTATGAAGAGGCGTGAGTTTCTCAAGCTATCTGGCGCTGCGGCGCTCGCATCGGCCTATCCCGGCACTTCGCTGCTCGCCGACGAGATCGGCGTGGATGCCGCTGCCAAGACCATCACCATCGGCGGCTTCACCCCGATCACGGGACCCGTCCCGTTCTACGCGATCCTGACCCACGCGGCGGACGCCTACTTCAAGAGCGTCAACGAGGCCGGCGGCATCAAGGGCTGGAAGATCAACTATGTGACGCTCGACGACGGCTATGATCCCGCCCGCAGCGTCGCCGCGGTCCGCCGCCTCGTCGAGGACAACCACATCTTCGCGCTGGTGGCCGCGGTGGGCACGGCGACCAACGTCGCCGTCATTCCTTATGCCAAGGAGAACGGCCTTGCGATGATCGGGCCGATCGGCGGTGCCAGCGCTTTCTTCGCCGAGCCGAACATCTTTCCGCTGCTGCCCGATTATGGCTGGTCGGCGGCATCGAATGCCGAATTCGCCGTCAACGATCTCAAGCTCAAGAAGATCGCGCTGCTGTGGGAGAACGACGAGGCTCGGCCGCTCCGCCAAGCGCGGCTTCGACCTCTTCATGGAGGCGAACAAGCTGACGCCGGCGGAATCGGTGCCGTTCGAGGTCAAGACCACGGATTTCACACCGCACATCCGCCGCGTCGCAAATGCGCAGGCCGATGCCGCGATCCTGTTCGGCTCCAACGCCAACCTTGCGGCGGCGCTGAAGGCGGCCGACCGTCAAGGCGTCAAGCCCACCTGGTTTGCCCCGTTCTTCACCGCTGATCCCGCGACCTACAAGCTGACCGGAGATCTTCTCAACGGCGTCTACTTCTCATCGTGGCTGCTTCCGGTCGACGGCACGGAGCCCGAGATCAAGGCCTATCGCGCAGCCGTGACGAAATACTATCCGAACGATCCGGTCGGCGTGTTCGGCCTGAATGGCTGGAGCAATGCCGCGCTGTTCGGCAGCATCTTCGGTGCGCTGGTCGACAGCGGCAAGCCGATCACGCGCGCCAACCTGATCGAGGCAGGCAACACCTTGAACAACGCCTCGGTCGGCGGCGCACGCAAGGTGACCTTCACCGGCTCCGATCATCGCGGCACGCGTCAGGAGGCGATCCTGCAGGCGCAGGGCTCCTTCGTCATGGTGCGGGACTTCAAGCCCTATCCGGCCGTGGCATTCGACGCCAAGCCGGCCTGAGTCGATCGCAGCAGCGGGTGATCGCAAGACGCAATCACCCGCTGATGGCGTCAACTGCCAAGAAGGCTACCAAGAAAAACAAGGAAAATACGATATGGCTGGATCGCGCATGAGCGGGCCCTCGCGTCTCGATGGACAAATCGCCCTTGTCACGGGAGCAGCCGGCGGCATCGGCCGTGCCGTGGTTGCCGCATTCTGCGAAGCCGGCGCCGAGGTTATCGCCACCGACATCGTCGAGGATGGCGGCAGGTTTCCGGAGAAGGCAAGCTATCGTCGCTGCGACGTGACGGATCGGGGGGCGATCGAGAAGCTGATCGACGACGAGCTGAAAGCGCGCGGCAAGATCGACATTCTCGTGCTCTGTGCCGGCACGATCGCCAACACGCCGTTGCCGCAATCGACCGACGAGGAATGGGAGAAGATCCTCGCCGTCAATTTGATGGGCACCGTCAATCCCGTACGGAAACTCTATCCCGTCATGGCCGAGCGCGGTTTCGGCAAGATCGTGGCGCTCGGCTCGATCGCCGCCAAGATCGGCGGCGTCGCTTCGGGCCCCGCCTATGTCGCGGCGAAATCGGCCGTGCACGGCCTGATGAAATGGGTCGCCAAGAACGGGGCGGCCAAGGGCGTCTACGCCAATGTCATCGCGCCCGGCCCGGTCGAGACGCCGATGTGGGCAACCGTCACCGGCCGCGCCGCGCCGTCGGCGAACGGCAACGTGCCGCTGGGGCGGTTCGGCCAGCCCGAGGACATCGCACAGAGCATCTTGTTCCTCTGCTCGCCGGCGTCGAACTGGATCACCGGAACGGTGCTCGACGTCAACGGCGGCATGTTGATGGATTGATGTCATGAGCACAGAGGAGACCATCGGATTCATCGGCCTCGGCGTCATGGGCGGGCCGATGTGCCGGAATGTCGCCAACAAGCATGCCGGTCGCGTCCTGATCCTGGATCGCGATGCGGCGGCCGTCGCGGCCCTGTCCGACACCAAGGCCCAGGCGGCCGCTTCGCTTGAGGCACTTGCCGCCGCGGCCGACGTGATCTTCCTGTCGTTGCCGGGCGGGCCGCAGGTGGAGGCGGTCGCGGGCGCGATCGCGCGAGCGGCGCGGCCAGGGACGACCATCGTCGATCTCAGCACCACGCCGGTCGCGCTCGCGCGCAGCGTGTCCGAGCGGCTGAGAGCAGGAGGCCTTGTCTTCGCCGATGCGCCGGTGGCGCGCACGCGGGAGGCCGCGCAGCGCGGCGAGCCTCAGCATCATGGTCGGCGCCGAGGCGTCGGTGTTCGCGCGGATCAAGCCGCTGCTCGACTATATGGGATCCGACGTCACCCATTGCGGCGAGGTCGGCTGCGGCCAGGTCGTCAAGCTGATCAACAACGCGCTGGTGTTCGAGAACACGCTCGCGCTCGCCGAGATGATGGTGGTCGGCGAGCGCGCCGGCGTAAAGCCCGAGACGCTGCTCGGCGCGGTGTCGAAGGGCTCGGGAGACAGCTTCGTCCTGCGCAATCACGGCACCAAGACGATGCTGCCGCGCAACTTCCCGGAAAAGGCGTTTCCTCCGGAATACGTCCTGAAGGATCTCGACTATTTGCTTCAGCTCGCGGCCGATACCGGCATCCGCGCCGTTGTCGCCGAACTTGCGCGCCGCTATTACGACGCCGCCTGCACGCAGGGCCTGTCGGGCCGTTATTTCCCTGGCGTGATCGAGTTCATCGAGAAGGGCGGTACGCCCGGGAAAGAGCAGGGGTGAGCGTGTCGGGTTTCATCAGGGATCTCCCGCCGCTGCTGTGGTCCGGTGTCATCTCCGGCTGCCTCTACGGGGTCGGAGCGCTCGGCCTCGTGATGGTGTTCAAGAGCCTCGCGCGTCGTCAATTTCTCGCATGGCAATCTCGCCTGTCTCGGCGCCTTCGTGGTCTACGGCTTCTCCAGCGGCAGCCTGCTCAGCCTGTCCTGGGGCAGCGCGGTGGCGCTGGCGCTCGGCATCGCCTGCGCGGTTGCCGTGATAAGCTACGTGCTGATCGCGCCGATCGTCTTCAAGTCCGATCTCGCCTCGACGATCGCAAGTCTCGGCGTCGGGTTGATCCTGCAGGGCGCGGTGCAGCTCGTTTTCGGCGCCGACATCGTCAATCTCGACTTGCCCGTGCCGCGCTTCAGCCTCAGCCTGGGCGCGATCCGCGTCTCCTCCTACGACCTCGCCGTTCTCGCCGTCACGCTCGCGATCGTCGGCGGCCTGTTCGTGATCATCGAACGCACCAAGCTCGGCGTCGCCTTCCGCGCAGTGTCGACCAATCCGTTCGCTTGCGAGGTTTGCGGCCTGAACCTGCGTTCGGTGCATCTGTTTTCCTGGCTTGCGGGGGCGGTCCTCGGCCTTGTCGCGGCATTGCTGATCGTGCCGACGACATTCCTGAGGCTCCACCACCGTTCCGTCCTTCATGTTGCAGGCATTCACCGCGGCCGTGGTCGGCGGCTTCTCGAGCCTGCCGGGCGCCGTCGTCGGCGGCATCCTGGTCGGCATCGCCATGAACCTGTTCTCGTTCTACGTCGCGCCGGAGTTCATGAACACGTTCCTGCTCGGCGTTATCCTCTTGACCCTCAACTTCTTCCCCAACGGACTGCTGGAAAGGGCGATCGGTGGCCGTGTCTGATTTCGCGCACATCTCCAAGGCCGGGGTGTCCGTCCGTGGCGGGCACGTCGATGTCGCGCGCCTGTCCATGCTCGCCCTGATTTCAATCCTGTTGCTGCTTCCGCTGCTTGCCGGCGGCTTCCTGCTCTACAGCCTGTCGCTGTGCTTTGCGAATGCGGTGGCGGTTCTTTCCGTCAGCATGCTCGTGCGTTATGGCGGCGAGGTGTCGATCGGACACAGTTTCTTCGTTGCGGTCGGAGCTTATGCGGTCGCGATCTCCGAGCGTCGGCTTGGTCTGTCGATCGCCGTGAGCCTTCCGCTGGCAATCCTGCTGGGTGCCGGCGCCGGTTTCGCTTTTGCGTTCCCCTCGCGGCGCCTGTCCGGAATCTATCTGGCGGTCGCGACCATGGCGCTCGCACTGGCGCTGCCAGAAATCCTGATCGGCTTCGAGAAGTTCACCGGCGGGTTCGAGGGGCTCTATATTGCCCAGGACCTGCTTCCCGGCATTCCCAAGGCATTGCAGCGCTACTACGTCGCTCTCGGCGTGTTCGTCATCGTCTGCCTCGCGCTGGCCCATTTCCGGAAGTCGGCGCAGGGCCTGGCCTTGCTGATGGCGCAGGCGCAGCCGCGCGCGGCAGAGGCCATGGGGATCACGCGAAGCTGGGCGCGGATCTCGATCTTCACCTTGAGTGCCGCGCTCGCCTCGCTTGCCGGCGCACTGACGGGATTTGCGTCCTCGACCGTCTCGCCCAACAGCTTCAGCTTCTTCAGCGGCGTCTTCCTGCTGGTCGGATCCGTCGTCGGCCTCAATCGCCTGTCCTTGCCGGCGGCGCTGGTCGGCGGCGCCTTCATCACGTTGGTGCCGACCTATCTCGCCCAGGCGGGTGACTGGGTTCCGATCCTCTATGGCGTCGCGCTCGTCGTCGTGACGTTGGTGGCGAATGCCGGCGACCTCCGCCGCTTCCTTCCGCGCGGGGGGACGCGATGACGACAGGTCGCGGCACTGACGGGCTCGTTGCCGAGGGCATCTCGCTGGCTTTCGGCGGACTTCATGTTCTCAGCGACGTCTCGCTGTCGCTACGGCCCGGGGTGATTACCGGCTTGATCGGGCCAAACGGCGCGGGCAAGACCAGCCTCTTCAACTGCCTGACCGGCCTCTATCACGGCCAGCGCGGCCGCAGCAGCTTTGCCGGCATGTCGTTGAACGGGCTCGGTCCCGCCCAGCGCGCCGCGTGCGGCATCACCCGCAGCTTCCAGAATCTGGCGATGTGCCCGGATCTGTCGTTGCTGGAAAACGTCCTCGTCGGCCTTACGTTGAAGCGGCGAACGGGCTGGTTCAGCGCCTTCGTGCCGACGCCGGCACAGCGGGCCGAGCAGGGAGAGGCGGAGCGCCGTGCCATGGCGGCGCTGAACGAGACTCGGTATTGCATCCGCCGCGCACGACAAGCCGTCCGACCTGCCGCCGGGAACATTGCGCCTTGCCGAGATCGCACGTGCAATCGCCTGCGAGCCCCGGGCGATCCTGCTCGACGAGCCGGCCGCGGGCCTGAACGCCGTCGAGACGCGCGATCTGATGCGCGCCTTGAAGCGGCTGATGCGTCCGGACCTCGTGCTCCTCGTCGTCGAGCACGACATGGACCTGATCATGGAGCTTTGCGAGCACATCTACGTGCTGAATTTCGGCAAGATGATCGCGAGCGGCACGCCCGCCGAAATCCGCGCACATCCGGACGTGATTCGCGTCTATCTCGGGGATGACACGGATGACTGATCTGTTCTCCGCCCGCGGTCTCTCGGTTCGCTACGGCGCGGCGCGTGCCGTCGAAGACGTCGACCTTGCCGTACCCGAGAGGGGCGTGGTGGCGCTGCTGGGCGCCAACGGCGCAGGTAAATCGTCGGTGCTCAAGGCCATCGCGGGTCTGGTGCCGGCGGAAGGCGAGATGCGCTTTGCCGGGGAGGATATCGGCACGCTTGCCGCCCGGCAGCGTGTCCGGCGCGGCATCGTCTATGTTCCCGAGGGGCGACAGATCGTCGGCTCGCTCACGGTTGCCGAAAATCTCCTGCTCGGCGGCTTCTTTCTCGACGCGCATAGGCAGCGCCAGAGGCGCGATCTCATGCTGGAATTGTTCCCGGAAATCGCCAATCGCCTGACATCGCCGGCCTGGATGCTGAGCGGCGGTGAGCAGCAGATGCTCGCGATCGGCCGTGGCCTGATGAGTGCACCGAAGCTCCTGCTCCTGGACGAGCCGTCGCTTGGGCTCGCGCCACTCCTGATCCGGCGCGTGTTCGACCGCCTCCTCACCATCAAGCAGGACTCCGGGCTTGCCATCATGCTGGTCGAGCAGAATTTCCGGATGACGATGAAGGTCGCCGATCAGCTCTATTTCGTCCGCAATGGCGCGATCGTCGGCCATCGCAGGGCGGCAGACCTTGCGACTGCGGCAAGCCGGGCCGAAGTCGTGGACGCCTATCTCGGTGCGGGGCAGTCCGCGCCAGCGTAACGGAGTGACGGAATGCGCCTCGAAGCGAGAGAGATCACGAGCGGACTGGCCTTTCCGGAAGGGCCCATTGCGCTCGCCGACGGCAGCGTCATCGTCGTCGAGATCGAGGGTGGCCGGCTCACGCGCGTGCTTGCCTCCGGCAAGAAAGAGGTGATCGCACATCTCGGCGGCGGCCCGAACGGTGCCGCGATCGGTTCGGACGGCAAGTGCTACGTCTGCAACAATGGCGGCTTTTCCTGGCACAAGGACAAAAGCAATTTTGCCCGTCCAACCGGCCGCGCCGAGGATTACACCACCGGGCGTATCGAGCGGGTCGACCTCGACACCGGCGCCGTCAAAGTCCTTTACGACAGTTGCGGCGGCGTCCATCTGAAGGGACCGAACGACATCGTGTTCGACGCCAAGGGCGGCTTCTGGTTCACCGATCTCGGCAAGACCTATGGCCGGCTGATGGACCGCGGCGCGGTCTATTATGCGCGCATCGATGGCTCCATGATCCGCGAAGCCATCTATCCGATCATGACGCCAAACGGCATCGGGCTGTCGCCTGACGGACGCATGCTCTACGTCACCGAGACCGAGACCAGCCGGATCTGGAGCTATCCGATCACCGGTGAGGGCGAGGTTGCCAAGCAGCCGTGGCCCTCGCCGAATGGCGGCAAGCTGCTGCATGGCCTGCCCGGCTACCAGCGCTTCGATTCGCTCGCGGTCGAGGCGGGCGGCAACATCTGCGTCGCCACTCTGGTGCGCGGCGGAATCAGCGTGTTCTCGCCGCACGGCGACCTCGTGGAATTCCATGAGGCCGATGAGGTCTATTGCACCAATATCTGCTTCGGCGGCGAGGACATGCGCACCGCCTTCATCACGCTATCGGGCACCGGGCGACTGATCGCAGTGGATTGGCCGAGGCCGGGTCTTGCCCTCAACGACCCCCGCACCGCCCGCCTGTAGCTCGACCCCACTGACAAACCTCCCACCCCCGTGTACCGTGACGGCGGATTCATCGCGGGCGAGGGGAACGGCAGTTCGTGACAGCCGGGAACGGAACAGAGAAGGCGGTGCCGATCATCGGCTCCAAGGAGCGGCGGCGCAAGGAATCCGACCGGCGCATGCTGCGGGCGGCGGTGGCGTTGATCGGCCGACATGGCACGGCCGGTGCCAGTCTTGCCGATATTGGCATCGAGGCCGGCTATAGCCGCGGCCTGCCGGTGCAGCGCTTCGGCACCAAGCTCAATTTGCTGGAGACCGTGATCGACACGATCCAAGACCGTTTCATGCGCCAGGTCGAGCGGCGGATCGGCGGTCGCACCGGCTGCGAGGCGCTCGCCGAACGGATCCGGATCCAGATGGAGGCGGTGCGCGACATGCCGGACTCGGCGATCGCGCTCTACCATCTGATCGTGGACTCCACCGGCACCGTGCCGGAACTCAAGCCGCGCATCGCCAAGCTGCATGCTCTCTATCGCGATAATCTGCGTGCCTATCTGTTGCAGGCGCGCAAGATGGGCGAGCTGCGCAAGGACGTCGATATCGATCAGAATGTGCGCGCGATCTCCGGCGCGATCAGCGGCATCTGCATCCAGGCGCTGGTGTCCGGCGACACGCGGAAACTCGGCGAAGATGCCGAGTTCGTCGCCGATCTCTTCATCGACCGCATCATGGAGCCCGCGACCGCCAAGGCGAAGATGAAGGGCGGCGTCAGGGCCAGATCCACGCCGCGGCGAGCCGTGCGCTAGGGCACGATCTTCCCGACCGGGTACCCTCCGGCCGCAGCAGGCGGCCGCTGCATCAACTGTTCCAGGCTGGACGCGGGCTCCTGCGGCGCGGGGCCGCACGGCCGCGCGCAAGGAATGGCGGATCGATCTTCAATTACTTGCTAGTCAGCAAGCAACTAACGTGATAGCTAACCAGCCAACAACTTAAAACAGGGTGTGCGGAGGAAAGGGTGGCGATCAGGACAGGCATCATCGTGGCCGGAGCGCTCTTGGCGTTAGGCCTTCAGGCCTCGGCTGCGGAGAAGAAATACGGTCCGGGTGTCACCGACACCGAGATCAAGATCGGCAACACAGCGGCCTATAGCGGGCCTGCCTCGGGCTTCGGCCTCATCGCCAAGACAGGCGAAGCCTATTTCCGCAAGATCAATGAAGAGGGCGGCATCAACGGCCGGAAGATCGTGTTCCTGTCGTATGACGATGCCTATTCGCCGCCGAAGACGGTCGAGCAGACCCGTAAGCTGGTCGAGAGCGACGAGGTGCTGTTCATGTTCAACGCGGTCGGCACGCCGACCAACTCTGCGGTGCAGAAATATCTGAATGCGAAGAAGGTGCCGCAGCTCTTCGTCTCCAGCGCGGCAGCGAAGTGGAACGACCCCAAGAACTTCCCCTGGAGCATGGGCTTTGCACCGTCGCTCGAAACCGAGGGGAAAGCCTACGCCAAATACGTCCTGAAGGAAAAGCCGGGCGCGAAGATCGCGATCTTCTATCAGAACGACGATTTCGGGAAGGACTACCTCAAGGGCATCAAGGCCGGCCTCGGCGACAAGGCCGCGGCAATGATCGTCGCCGAGGAATCCTTCGACGTCACGGAGCCGACCATCGACTCCCACATCGTCAAGCTGAAGGCGACCGGCGCGGACGTTGTCTTCAACATGGCCACACCGAAATTCGCGGCGCAGGCTATCAAGAAGATCAACGAGCTGAACTGGAAGCCGCTCCAGCTCCTCAGCTTCGCCTCGGCCTCGATCGGCAGCGTGATCAAGCCGGTCGGGTTCGAGAACGCGCAAGGCATCGTTTCGGCGACCTATTTCAAGGACCCGAACGATACCAGGTGGAAGAATGATGCGGACTTCACGGCCCTGAACGCCTTCCTCGACAAATATTTGCCGGATGCCAACCGGACCGACACCCTGATCATCAACGGCTACAATCCCGCGCTGCTGTTGGTGCAGGTCTTGAAGCAGTGCGGCGACGATCTCACGCGCGAGAACGTCATGAAGCAGGCCGCCAGCCTTGGGGACGTCGAAGTCGGAACGCTGCTGCCCGGCATCAAGGTCTCGACGTCACCGACCGACTATGCGCCGATCAAGCAATGGCAACTGATGCGCTTCGAAGGGAGCAACTGGCAGCTGTTCGGCGATCTCGTCGGTCGTGATTGACCTGGCTTGCAACGATAAGGAACAAGCCATGTTCTCTCTGGCAGGGAAAGTCGCGGTGGTCACCGGCGGCGGACGCGGCATCGGCAAGGGCATCAGCCTTGCCCTGGCGCAGGCAGGCGCGACCGTGATCTGCACGGGACGCACCGTTGCGCCGCTGGAAGCAACGGTGGCGATGATCCGCGCGCAGGGCGGCCGGGCGCTGGTCCTTGGCAACGACATCGCGCAGCCCGGTGCAGCCCAGGCCGTCGTTGATCGGGCGCAGTCGGAATTCGGCCGGCTCGACGTCTGGGTCAACAACGCCGGCAGCGCCGCGCGCGAGGACGTCGGTCCGTTGATCGATCTCGACGAAGGCCAGTGGGACCGGGTCGTCGACCTGAACCTGAAGTGGACGTTCTTCGCGACGCAGGCGGCGGCCCGCGCGATGACGGCCGGCGGTGCCATCATCAACATCACCTCGCGCTCGGGCTCGCAGCCCAACCCGATGACAGGCCAATACGGGGCCGCCAAGGCCGGCGTCGACAATCTCACCGGGACCATGGCGGTCGAATGGGGCCATCTCGGCATCCGTGTCAATGCGATCGCGCCGGGGCTGGTGCTGACCGAGGACAATGCGGCGTTCATGTCCGGACCGCGGGCACAGAAGCAGATCGACGTCGTGCCGCTCGGCCGGCTCGGCACGCCCGACGATATCGGCCCGCTCTGTGTCTATCTTGCCTCGGATGAAGCTGCCTGGATCTCGGGCGTCGTCATCCAGGCCAATGGCGCAAGCCGGATTCCGTTCGGCTATCTCGCTTATCTGCACAAGGTCGCGAAAGCGAAGCAGGAGGCCTCGCCGTGATCGGCCCGAACGCCTGAGAGGGGATGATGAATTTCGAATGGACCGCGCGCGAGCAAGCCTTCCGCGACGAGATCAGATCCTTTCTGGCGCGTGAGCTGCCGCCGGATTGGGAGGCGATCGCGCGTCACGGACCCGGCTCGAAGCAGCAGACCGGCTTCTCGCGGATCTTCTGCGCCAAGCTTGCGGAAGCCGGCCTGCTCGTGCCGCACTGGCCGAAGGAGCAGGGCGGTCGCGGCAGCTCGGTGTGGGAGCATTTCATTCTCGGCGAGGAGATGTGGGCGGTCGGTGAGCCACGCGGACCGCAATATATGAACGTCAACTGGATCGGTCCGACCATCCTGCGCTTCGGCACGGACGAGCAGAAGGCGCGCTACATCCCGGAGATCGCAGCCGGCAACGCGGTCTGGTGCCAGGGCTTTTCCGAACCCTCGGCTGGCTCCGATCTCGCCTCGCTCAGGACGCGGGCCGATCGCGACGGCGATGATTTCATCATCAACGGCTCCAAAGTCTGGACCTCCTATGCCGGCCTCGCCCAGCATTGCTTCCTGCTCGCGCGCACGGGCGGCAGCCGCAAGGAAGGCATCTGCATCTTCCTGATCTCGATGCAGACGCCGGGCATCGATGTGCGGCCGATCCCGGCGCTCGTCGGCAACGGCGACCTGCACGAGGTGTTCTTCCAGGACGTCCGCGTGCCCGCATCCCACATGCTCGGTGAGGAGGGCAAAGCCTGGTCGCTGATCACCTATGCACTCGCCAATGAGCGCATCGGCCTGCCGCGCTATCAGCTGTCGACTCGCGTGCTCGGCGAGATGGTTGCGCAGCTGAAGGCGAACGGCTCCTGGAACGACGATGTCGTCAAGTTCAGGGCCGGGCAGGCGCTCGCGGCGTGCGAGGCGGCGCGCATGCTGGTCTATCGCGTCGTCGACCAGCGCTCGCGCGGACTGCCGCCGAATGCGGAATCCTCGCTGGCACGCGTCGCCATCGTCGAGGCCGATCACGCGGTCGCGAATTTCGCGCTCGACTTTCTCCCCGAGGCGTTTTCGAACGACATCCTGCCGCTGCTCAAGCCGCATCATGAGCGAGCCATCGCGGCCGGCATCGCCTCGGGTGCGGCCGAGATCCAGCTCGGCATCGTCGCCTCCGATTATCTGAACCTGCCGAGGAGCTAGAGTCATGTTTCTCGATATCAGCGACGATCAGGATGCGTTGCTCACGACCGTATCGGCCGTTCTCGCGCGCGCCAGGGGTCGGCTCGTGCTCGGGGGCGGCAAGGCCTCCTTCGACCTGGAGCTTGATGGCGATCTCGAGAAGGGCGGCGTGCTCGATGTTGCGTCATATCCGGAGCTTGGCCTGTCGACGGCTGCTCTCGTCGTGCACGAGGTCTGCCGCAGTGCGTCGATCGCGGAAGTCGCGGCGTCGGCCGTGATCCGTCCGCTGATCTGTCCCGAGGCTCCGCGGCCGCTCGCCGTGTTGACTGGGAATCCGCTCCAGGCGATCCGCTTCCTGCCGGTCGCGCGCGCTGTGCTCGTCCTGTCCGAAGCGGGCGCATCGTGGTTTCCCGTCACGGCGGATGATGTCGAGATGGTCGAGGCTTATTTTGCCTACCCTGTCGGCCGTCTGCGTGATCCTGACCGTTGCCTCTCGCGTGCGCGCGCCGTCGCAAATCCCGAATTGGCGCGCCGTCTCGCCCAGCTCGCGGTGGCGGCCGAGATCACCGGCGTGCTCCAGGGTGGTCTCGACAGCGTCACCGCGCACGTCACCGACCGGCGCCAGTTCGGCCGGCCGCTCGGCACGTTCCAGTCGGTGCAACACCGGCTCGCCGCCAGCGCCTCGAAGATCGCCGCGGCCAAATGGCTCGCGTTCAAGGCCGGTGGCGCCGGCGCGACGCACACGGATGTCGTGACCGCGCTCGCAAGTACGCAGACCATCGTCGATGCCATTGTTTATGACCTGCACCAGTTCCTCGGTGCCATGGGGCTGACACTCGAGCACCCGCTCTACCGCTGGACCTATCGCGCCAAGCTGCTCAAATCGGAATTCGGCGGGGCCTCGCGCAGCAATCGGGAGCTGGCCGACCTCTATTGGGACGAGTAGTCAGTCCAGGATGCGGCCCTCTCGAAGGGGGCCGATTTCAATGAGTGACCGGCGGGCACTGGCCCGGCCGAATTCCGCGTCCGCGTGCGAAGCGTTGAAGCCATTTTCAGAGCGCGGGTTTTTCGCGTCTCCGAAATGGTGGGTTTCGCCATGTAGCGGTCTCCCGCTACCATTTCCCTGAACCATCGCATGCCCAATCCTCCATGGGGTTTTGCACGATCTGCTTCGTGTCCTGGCCTTCGTCGACTCAGGCTCTGCCGCCTCATGCTTGCACCCGTTCCGGTGCTGGGCATCGGCGCCGTCCGGCGCGCGCCACGAAAGCATGATCCGGAAAAGTGCGTAGCGGTCTTCCGAAAAGATCATGCTGAAGCAACAACGCTAAAGCGTGATGGCGATTCACTCTAATCGCATCGCGCTTTAGGAACTCCCGCGCACGGTCGACGCTTGAATCCGCGGGCCAGCCTCGCCGCCGATCGCTGGCCTGCGCGGCCCCGCCTCCAAGCCCCCCATACCCCCCAGGGTGGGAGCCGCGCTTCACAAGCAGGAGGTGCAATTGTCCGACCCGGCCGAGCAAGAGATCACCGAGCAAGAGATCACCGAACAAGACATCAGAGACCGCGCGCACCGCCTGTGGGAGCAGGCCGGCAGGCCCGAAGGCCGCGAGGACGAATTCTGGCACGCCGCCGAGCAGGAGCTGCGCAACGCCGACAGGTCGAGCCCATTGCGGACGCCGGACACGCTGTGACCGACATGACTTGCCCATTCTGCCAGGGGGCGGGATGGGTCTCTCGAAAACCATCCGCTCCGGGCCTGGAGCGGGCAGCTCGGCGGCTGCCGCTGCGGCGAGGGCATGCCCTGCACCTGCAACGCGGCGGAAGATCCGGAAGTCAGAGCGGTGATCGTCGAAGCCGACACGACGTGGCACTGATGCCGTCGATGTGACGGTGCGTAGGGAGGCTTACGCCCTCGGCGAACCCGCCCTGCGCGCTGCACCTTGGTGGGAACAGACCATCCCCGAAAGGAATTCAGTCTCCGACCGGCACGGGCTCCGGCAACAATCCTTACCCCACGGCAGTGCCAGCGGTGGACGAGCAGAAGAAGATCGAGCACCAGATCGAACTCGCCACGCGAGCGGCCGCGCTCGTCAAGGACGAGACCACCGGCCATCGTTTCAAGAGCTTTGCCGAGGAGCTGAAGCGAAAGCTCCGCCGCATGATGCGCCGCGGCCAGGTGCGCGCGCGGGCCTACGAGCTCTGGGAGCGGGCGGGACGGCCCACGGGCCGCGAGCTGGAGTTCTGGCTCGAAGCCGAGGCGCAGCTGGAGGCGGAGCGCGAGGAGCGCAAGTCTTCCGATCCGTCCACGAAGCGATAACCGGGCTTCGCGAAGGGCCGTCATGCCCGGGCTTTCCCCCCGAGCGTCCACGTTCCCGGTGCCGCGGTGCCATCAAGAAAAAAGCCGCCGGGTTCTTCACCCTGGCGGCCTCGAAAAGTCCGTAGCTGTCGATGGTCTCCGCAGCCTCACGCGTACCGCCGTTACCTTGTTTGCGGCCATGCCCGGTCATTGTAGGGGAGGGCGCCTGATTCCGCTGTGACCTGAACCACACAGTGGAGGGGATGATGGCGGGCCCTCGCGGGATCGGCTGTCTTTGCCGCCGCCATGCCTTGCAGGGCGGGCTTGACCCGCACGGTCTGCGGCGCACAAATCGTACGTCAATGGACGATCAGATGCCTTTGCTGTGCACAAAGTGTCGTTCCAGCCAACGGGTTCGAGTGGGTGCCGTCGATGGATTGGGAGCGGGTGAGGATATTTCTGGAGGTCGCGCGCGCCGGGCAGATCCTCAAGGCGTCGAAGAATTTGCGCGTGAACCACACCACGGTGGCGCGTCAGCTGACCGCGCTGGAGAAGAGCCTGAAGGCCAAGCTGCTGGATCGGCACACCGCCGGCTGCGCGCTGACCGCCGCCGGCGAGGCGCTGCTCCAGGCGGCCGAGCGCGCGGAGAGCGAGTTTCTGAAAGTGGGCGCCAGCATCGGCGGCAGCGCGGACGCCGTCAGCGGCACGGTGCGCGTCGGCGCGCCCGACGGCCTTGGCAATTTCTTCCTCGCCGCGCATCTCGGCGCATTGGCCGCGCGCCATCCGGGATTGGTCATCCAGCTGGTGCCGCTGCCGCGCACCTTCTCGCTGTCGCGCCGCGAGGCCGACATCGCCATCACGCTGGACCGGCCGAAGCAGGGCCGGCTCATCCTGTCCAAGCTCACCGACTACAGCCTCAGCGTCTACGCCTCGCGGGATTATTTGCAGCGCGAGGGTCCGATCGAGGCGCAGGCCGATCTCGCCGGCCGCCTGTTCGTCACCCATATCGAGGACTTCGCCTACAGCCGCGCGCTCGATTACGCCGCCGCCCTCGGCCGCCTGATGTCCCGCCGCTACGAATGCGGCAGCATCGTCGCGCAGATCGAGGCCGTCCGCGCCGGCCACGGCATCGGCATTTTGCACGACTACGCCGCCAGCCGCTATCCCGAGGCTCCGCCGCCTGCTGCCCGAGATCCGCTTCGTCCGCAGCTACTGGCTGACGTCACATCCGGATACGCACGGGACGCGGCGTGTGCAGGAGGTGCACCGGTTCATCGCAGCGTCGGTGAAGGCGGCAAGGGGGCGTTCGAGGCGGGGTGAGGGGGAGGTGCGGTGCGTAGGATGGGTAGAGCACTTGCGAAACCCATCAGGGTTCACGTCGCGAAGCATCGATGGGCCGCTCTTCGCGCCAGCCTTACTAGGACGCGGACTCATAAAGACGCAGCCACAGCCCGGAGGCGACGTTCCTGCAAGCGGGAGAATGGACCGAGCTTGCCGCGAGATTGATCGAACCAAAAATCATCGCGCCCTTAGCAGCGATGGAACACTCTGCGCGGCCCCTTGTCGCCGAGCGGCTTACCATCCTCGTCGAGGTTTGGAATCTGGATGAGCGATTTCTGGCTTTCATCCAGCTCGAATACGGTGTTGTTGGGGGTATTGTCTTTGCGTTTTCCTGACCACCAGACGGATATGGTCCTGTCTTTCACCGAGACCTTGTCGATTTTCAGAACTTTGCTTCCACCTTTGTGAAACGTGACATCGAGCTGCTTCGCACTGAATTTGTAATCAGTGATTTCGCCGCACCAACGTCCCACCAGGTCATTCTGCGACACGCCGGCGGCAGAAGCTCATGACTGTCGACGACAGCAGCAACCCCAGGACCCATAACGATCTCAGCACCACGCCCCCTCCTGCCTTTGACGCCCTGCCTTTGACGCTCCACCTTCTCGGTATCGAGCGCGGTTGTCCGGTCGCGAGCGGGCTGAGCCGAGTCAGCCCCCGCAGGACACCGGCACAGTCCTCATCATCCGCTAGCTGATCGGCGAGTGCAAGTGGTGCTGCCGCCAGCCTCGACGTGCTGATGGCGACCTCCAAGCACAATGTGGAGTACCTCTTGGGGGCCAAGTGCGCGATCTTCTTCGACCACATCGCAGGTGCGACCAGCGGGCGTGGAGCGGTAGGCAAATCTCCATGCTAGTCTAATTCCGGTATTGGCCCATCGCGTCATTTTGCTGCGGTTGCACAAAGGCCGCCGGTATCGGAGCGAAGCGGACATCGGCGAGGCTTTATGAGTCCGCACCCTAGTCTGAGGAGCGGTGGTCACCAGGCAATTGATCGCAATTTCTGTCCCCGTCGGGCAAAACACCCGCTACCCCGTCAATCCCTCCCCACAAAAATATTCCACTTTACCGAAATTCGGTTTCGGCGTATGCATCGTCCATCCCGGCTCATCCAAGAGGGGCGATCTTGTGTCGTCACTGTCGCGAGCCGGGCTTGCGGTGGACGCGGCAGCGTCGGCATGAGAGGTGCGGGCAGGGCGGGTAGTCCCTGTGAGACTCGTAACCGCGTGCGGACGAGCGGCGCTGCTAGGTTCGTCTCGCCTGTAAGTTTCCGGCTCCGTCGACAGGGCTGGGAATACTGCGGGTGAAATGGCGGGCCGTGCGTACGGCAAAACCGTGTGGTCCTGGCCGTCGTTGCTACGGTCAAGCCTTTCGCGAAGATGCGAGCGAGCCCAACCGGGTGGACTGCATCATCCAAATTCGCGGGGCGAGGGAGGCCAAAGGAAAGTTCGGCTCCCGGGAGAGCACGGCATAAGCCGTCCAGCCATCGCGCAGGGAAGGCCGAGTGATCGGCGACACCTGTATGCTGCTGTGCGGTCTCCTCTGCGCATTATTCGCGCAGCAGACCGCGGGTGCCAGCCGGCACCCGGCCTTCCCTGCGCCCTCTTGGCTTAAAGAGGGTGGAGTGATCAAGCAAAGCTCGGGTGGTTCAAGCCGCGAGGCTGCGAAGGTGTGTCTGCAAGCGAGATGTAGCGGCATGAGCGATGCCCTTGCATCAAACTCCGTCATTGCGAGCGCAGCGACTTGTCCGCCGAAGCCTTGGCGAAGGCGGAAGCAATCCAGAATCCCTCCGCGGAAAGACTCTGGATTGCTTCGTCGTATCCGCGCAAAATTGCTACGCAATTTTGTCGCTGAGCTTCTTCGCAATGACGTGGAGAGGGCGTGCTCAACACTCCGGTCTCACCTCGGACGCGGCGCAGCGCTACTTCAGCGGTGCGCTGCTGAGCCGAGGCCCATGCATCCGCATCGTGCCGTGTCGTCCTGGGTCCCGGCACTGCGCCGCAACGCTTTGCGCGTTGCGGCTTGTCCGGGACACGAGCGGGCCCCGTCAGGCCCGATACCAGGCCGCCAGATTCCACGTCGTGACGTCCCAGCCCGACATGTCGACCATGAGGTTGTTGACGTTGGCGTTGACGACGTTGCGGGAGAGCAGCGGCAGGAAGACGTTGGCCTCGCAGAAGGTCTCGTCGACCTTGATCAACAGCGCGGCGCGCTTGGCGGGGTCGAGCTCGTTCTGCGCGGCCTTGTAGGCCTTGTCGGCTTCGGGATCGGACCAGCGCGAGATGTTGCGGCCGAGCCATTTGTTGTTCTTGCTGGCGACCTCCCAGGAGACGCACTGGTTCAGGAAACGCTCGGGGTCCGGCTGCGGCTGCGTGGTGTTGTACATCTCCATGTCGGCGTAGAATTTCGAGTAGGTGTCGGGATTGCCGACGTCGGAGGAGAAGAACACCGAGGCGGTGACCGCCTTGATCTCGATGTCGATGCCGGCCTTCTCGCAGGCCTGCTTGATGATGGCCTGGGTCTTCTGGCGCGGGGCGTTGGTCGAGGTCTGGAACACGTATTTGAGCTTCTTGCCGTCCTTCTCGCGGATGCCGTCTGCGCCCTTCTTCCAGCCGGCCTCGTCGAGGACCTTGTTGGCCTTCTCGATGCTGAACTCGTATTTCAGCTTGGGCGACTTGAACTGCTTGGGCGCGTTGACGAAGCTCGCGGTCGCGTTGCCGCCGCGGCCGTAGATGAATTTCTGGATCGAGTCGCGGTCGATCAAGAGGTTGATCGCGCGGCGCACGTTGGGATCGGACAGCGTCGGGTGCTTGGTCTTGGCGTTCGAACGCTCGCCGTCGACCTCGGTCCAGGGGTCGGTGGTGTTGAGGATGATGAACTCGACATTGCCGGAGGGCGTGATGTCGAGCTTGCCCTTGCCGCTCGCCTCCATGCGCTTGAGCACCTCCTCCTCGACCTGCATGTTCCAGGCGAAGTCGTATTCGCCGGTCTGCAGCACGGCGCGCGCCGCGGACACCGCATCGCCGCCGCCCTTGATCTCGAGCGTGTCGAAATGCGGCTGGTTCTTGATGTGGTAGTCGGGATTGCGTTCGGCGCGGATCAGGTCGCCGGGCTTGAACTCGACGAACTTGTACGGGCCGGTGCCGACCGGCTTCAGATTGCCGGGCGCTTCGCGCGACTTGGCGCCGGCATAGTCGCCGAAATGATGTTTCGGCAGGATCTGGCCGACCGAGCCGACGAAGGGATCGGCCCAGAACGGCGTCGGCGCCTTGAACAGCACCTTGACCGTATGGTCGTCGATCTTCTCGACCTTGATGTCCTTGTAGGATCCCGTGCTGTAGGCGGCCGTGGCGAGATCGGCGGCATAGACCCAGGTGAAGACGACGTCGTCGGCGGTGAAGGGCTTGCCGTCGTGCCAGTTGACGCCCTGCTTCAGCTTCCAGACCACGCTCATGCCGTCGGCCGACAACCCGCCATTGGCCTTGGTCGGAACCTCGGCGGCGAGGCACGGGACCAGATTGCCCTCCTTGTCCCAGCCGGCGAGCGGCTCGAAGAACACGCGCGAAGCCATCTGGTCCTTGGTGCCGATCGCGAAATGCGGATTGAGCAGGGTCGGGGCCTGCCAGAACAGCAGCTTGAGCGGGCCGCCGCCGCCGGCCTTGGTCGGCTTGTAGGGCAGCGTGGCATCCGCCATCGCCACGTCGTGCCAGAGCAGGATCTGGCTCGCGATCGGAGCTGCGATCCCGACCGCGGCCACCCTTTGGATGAACGAGCGTCGCGACAGCGTGCCTTGCTTCACCTGTCCGACCAGACCCCGGATTTCGTTCTCGTTCATCGGAAGACCCTCCACCTCGACGACATCGTTCGCCGGCATCATGTGGCATCATGCACGAGGCGGCAATGCCGGCGTGACTGCCGGGCCATGCGACGAAATGACGATGGGGAGTGGTCTTGCGGGGCGGGATCTGGACCGGCACCCGGATCGCCGCCCGGGAGGCCCGGGCGGCGAACCAGTGCGAACTTGAGCGAACTTGGGGAAGTTCAAAGGACGCGAGGGAACGCTAGCCCGGGCGCGGCAGCCGCATCAAGTTTCGTGATGTTGCCGCGGCCGGAGATTCATTGCAGCCGCCGGGAAATCGCCACATATGAATCCGCGGCGAGCGACCCCTTCGCGAGCCGGCATCTACCTGATGCCGAGCACGCCGATCGCCAGGGCCGACAGCAGCAGGGCGTGGCCAAGCAGCTGCAGTGCCGTGTTCGGCTGCGCCAGCCAGCGCGTGACCCTCTCGGAGAACGACAAAGCCGTATCGGCGAACAGCGGCTCGTAGCTGTGCCTGAAGAAGCGTCGGAATCTGGCGCCGAGTCCCGAGGTCAGCATGGCGTGGAACGTCGACATCATGGCGACGAAAACGACGGCGCCGAACGGTTCGTCGACGAATTCGGCCGCGTTGATCAGCTTGATCAGCAGCGCGACGCCGGAATACATCGGCACGCCCTGAAGTACGAAATAGAGCGCAAAACATTCGAGCCATTTGCGGCCGGTGAGCTTGGGAGCGGCAAGTGCGGTCATGGTCGTGTCCTCGCGAAGTTCCAGTGGTGATGCCGCCAATCTCGCGCGCCGCGTGCCGGACTGCCGTGATGCGGCTCACGCTTGCGCAGGGGCAGTCGCTGCAGGCGCGAATTCGTTTCGCGCTTGCCGCCGAACGGAGAACGCGCGCCCGTTCCCGGCGCTCAATTTGGATTTCCATTTCATTGATTTCCCCTTACGGAGAAGCGAATACGGTTCCAATCATTCGTGCCGTGCCATGGAGACCAAGATGTCGTTTCGCCTCCGCCTGATCGTCGCAACCGCGCTCGCCGCCTGGTCGGCAGCCGCCGCCGCCGAGACCATCAAGATCGGCGTGACGCCGGGGCCGCATGCGCAGATCCTGGAGGCCGTGAAGCCGATCGCGGCGAAGAACGGCCTCGACATCCAGCTGCTCGAATTCTCCGACTACGTCGTGCCGAACGCCGCGCTCGATGCCGGCGAGATCCAGGCCAATTCGTTCCAGAACCAGCCTTATCTGGACAACCAGAAGGCCGACCGCGGCTACAAGATCGAGTCCGTCGGCCTCACCGTGAACTTCCCCATCGGTGTCTATTCGAAGAAGCACAAGGCCTTCGCCGACATCCCCGAGGGCGGCAAGGTCTCGATCCCGAACGATCCGACCAATGGCGGCCGCGTGCTGCTGCTGCTGCGCGACAAGGGCGTGATCAAGCTGAAGGACGGCACCGGCTTCAAGCCGACCGTGCTCGACATCGCCGAGAACCCGAAGAAGCTGAAATTCATCGAGGTCGACGCGGCGCAGGCACCGCGCGCGCTCGACGACGTCGATGCCGCCGCGATCAACACCAATTACGCCACCCAGGCCGGCCTCGATCCGGTCAAGGACCCGATCCTGCGCGAGGACCCCAAGGGTCCCTATGTCAACCTGATCGCAGTGCGCACGGCCGACAAGGACAAGCCCTGGGTCAAGATCCTCGTCGACAGCTACCACACGCCGGAGGTCAAGGAGTTCGTTCTCACCAAGTTCAAGGGCGCGGTGCTGCCGAGCTGGTAGGCAATCTGCCCAGCTCAAGCGCAGGGTGGGCGGTCCGGGCGGCGTTGCGCATGAGCCTTGCGCAATGCCCGCTTGTCTGCAGCTGAAGTAACCGACATCATCGGCGGCCTGGTCATCCCGGTCCGACAGGGGTCGCATGAAACGCTTTGCCAATCTGAAACGCCTGGGCTTCTTCACGCGTCTCCTCGACGAGGCGCCCCCCGCCGAGCGCTACCGCTTCGCGGCCGAGCAAATCGTGCGCGCCGAGAAGGCGGGGCTCGATTCCGCGTGGATCGCGCAGCATCATTTCCACGAGCGCGAGGGCGGCCTGCCGTCGCCCTTCACCTTCCTGGGCTACGTCGCAGCCCAAACCTCCCGCATCCGCCTCGGCACCGGCATCGTCACGCTGCCGCTGGAGAACGCGGTGCGCGTGGCGGAGGACGCGGCGGTGCTGGACCTCATCTGCAACGGCCGCTTCGAGGACTCGGCGTCGGCACCGGCGGCAATCCGTCGGCTTTTGCCGCCTTCGGCCTCGACAGCGCCCAGCGCAACGAGATATTTGCGCGCAACCTCGAAGTGGTCCGCACTGCGCTGGTCGGCAAGCCGCTCGAAGGCGGCGACACGATCTATCCGCAGCGGCCGCAACTGGACAAGCGGATCTGGCAGGCGACGTTCTCGGTAGCCGGCGGCGCCCGCGCCGGCAAGGCCGGCGATGGCCTGTTGCTCTCGCGCACCCAGCCGCGACCGAAGGAGGCGCCGGAAGCAACGCTCGCCGAGATCCAGAACCCAGTCATCGATGCCTATCTGGAAGCGCTGCCCAAGGGAGCCGAGCCGCGCATCATGGCCTCGCGCAGCGTGTTCGTCGCCGACGACCATGCCGAGGCGCTGCGCCTCGCCGATATCGGGCTGCGGCGCGCGCTGCCGCAATTCATGAAGGGTGGCCACGCCCAACCGGGCGAGACGCTGGCGGAGATGATCACGGCGTTCGACACCCATGTCGGCGATGCCGACCACGTCATCGCCTCGCTGCGGACCGATGCGACGCTGGAGCGGGTGACGGATCTCGTCTTCCAGGTGCATTCGGTCGATGCGCCGCACCCTTACGTCCTGCGCTCGATCGAGCTGGTCGCGGAGAAGGTGGCGCCGGCGCTGGGCTGGACCCGGACGGCGCCCGACGTGGCGCTGGCGGGCTGATCGGACATGAAGAGCATCGCGTTGCACGAGGCCGAAGAATGAGTACGCAGGATATCATCGACACGCTCGCCGGGATCGAGCCGGGCTCGGCGCTGGACACGATCCGCGCCCGCCGCCTGCAGGCGCGCGACAATGCGCAGAAGAGCTATCTCTCGCTGTTCGAGCCGATCGACGCGAGCGATGTCTCGCTTGCCGAACGCGCGGCGGTCGCAGCCTTCGTGACCGGGCTCCATGGCGAGATCCCCCGTTGCCGCCTTCTACCGCGACAAGCTTGGGGCGAACGCAGACGGCGCGCGGCTGCTGGAGGTGATCGATGCCGAGATCGCGCGGGGCAGGACCTCGGGGCCGTACGGCTCGTATCCGGCCGGCCCGCTGTCGGTCGAAAACACGGCCGGCCTGATCTATCGCGTCAGCGCGGCGGGCAAGACGGCGCTTGGCGCAAGGCTCGCAGCTGCGTTCGAGCAGGCCCATCTGCTCGTGTTCCGCCCCGCGATGCCGCGGACGCCGACATGAAGGCACTGCTTGCCGCCGGCTGGTCCACCACCGGCATCGTCACCTTCTCCCAACTCGTCGCGTTCCTGTCGTTTCAGCTGCGCGTCGTCAGCGGCCTGCGCACGCTCGCCGCGGCAAGCGCGTAAGGAGGCAATCATGAGCACCGTCAATCCGCCCGTCGCTTTCACCCAGGACGAGGCTCGGCTGGGTCTCCTGGATCGATCCGCTGCCCGAGGCGGAGCTGACCGAACGGCATTTCAATGGCCTCGTCGATCGGTCCCGCGCCAAGTCGGAATATTTCCGCCTGCTGGTGCGCGATCCCGAAGTGCTGGAGGCCCGCACCAAGACCGACAAGGACATCTTCTACAACGTCGCCGACGGCCTGCCGCGCGCCGAGCGTGAGCTCGCGGCGGCCGCGACCTCGCGCTACAACGGCTGCATCTATTGCGCCTCGGTGCATGCGCGCTTCGCCAGCACCTACTCCAAGCGCCGCGACGACGTGCAGCGCCTGCTCGACGAAGGCGTCACGGCCGATCTCGGCGAGCGCTGGAACGCGGTGGTCAAGGCCTCGGTGGCGCTGGCCGAAACTCCGATCGCATTCGGCCCTGACAATATCGCGGAGCTACGCCGCGCCGGTCTCGACGATGCCGAGATCGTCGACGTCATCAACGGCGCCTCGTTCTTCAACTGGGCGAACCGGCTGATGCTGTCGCTCGGCGAGCCCTCGAAATAGGCAATCTCACCGGCACGAGAATTGCTGCTTGTATCAACCTGAGTGGATGGAGCCGTTAAATGAGCAACATCGATCGTCGTACCCTGGTGAAGGGCTCGCTTGCCGCGATGATGGCGGGAGTGGCCGTCTCGCGCGGTGCCCTCGCTGACACCTCCGAGCCGATCCTGCTCGGCGTCAGCGGCCCGCTCACGGGACCGAATGCGCAATACGGCACGCAGTGGAAACAGGGTTTTGATCTCGCACTCGACGAGATCATGGCGGCCGGCGGCATCAACGGCCGCAAGCTCGCCTACCAGTTCGAGGACAGCCAGAGCGATCCGCGCCAGTCGGTCGCGATCGCCCAGAAGTTCGTCTCCAATCCCGCCATCGTGCTGGAGCTCGGCGACTTCTCCAGTCCCGCCTCGATGGCGGCCTCGCCGATCTACCAGCGGGGCGGCCTCGTGCAGTTCGGCTTCACCAATTCGCACCCTGACTTCACCAAGGGCGGCGACTTCATGTGGAGCACGTCCGTGAGCCAGGCCGACGAGCAGCCGCTGCTGGCAGCCTATGCGGTCAAGCGCCTCGGCCTGAAGAAGCTCGCCGTGCTGCATCTCAACACCGATTGGGGCCGCACCAGCCGCGACTATTTCGTCAAGGCGGCGAAGGAGTATGGCGCCGAAATCGCGGTGACCGAAGGTTACATCGCGGAGGAGCGCGACTTCCGCTCGACGCTGGTGCGCGTGCGTGACGCCAATCCGGACGGGCTGATCCTGATCTCCTATTATTCCGACGGCGCGTTGATCGCGCGGCAAGCGCGGCAGGTCGGCTTGAAGCAGGTGATGTGCGCCGCGAGCTCGGTCTACTCGCCGAAGTTCATCGAGACTCGGCGGAGAGGCGGTCGAGGACGTTCACGTCGGCACGCGCTATTTCCCCGAGGACACGCGCCCCGAGGTGCAGAAGTTCATCGCGGGCTTCAAGAAGAAGTACAACGGGCAGGAGCCGGACGCTTTCAATGCCTATGCCTATGACGCGATGAACATGGCCGCTGCGGTCGTCAGGATCGGCGGCACCGATCGCAAGGCGATCCGCGAGGCCTTCACCAAGGTTCGGGATGTCCCGAGCGTGATCTTCGGCACCGCCACGTTCGACGTCGCGACCCGCCGCGTCAAGGGCGCCATGAACGCCGAACTCGTCGTCCGCAAGGGCCAGTTCGCGCTCTGGGACGGCAAGCCGACTTAAGCTGATGGCCGGAGCGGGGGCTCCGGCCGCTTCCCTCTCGACGCGGTGATACCAGCGTGTCTTCCTGGCTCGACTACACCATCAACGGGCTGATCGTCGGCAATGTCTACGCCCTCGTAGCGGTCGGACTCGCGCTGATCTTCGGCGTCAGCCGGCTGATCAACTTCGCGCAGGGTTCGATCTACCTGGTCGGCGCCTATATCGGCTGGGTGGCGGTGGTGCAGCTGCATACGCCGCTGCCGCTCACCATCATCGTGGTCGCGCTGGCCGCCGCGATCGTCGGGCTGATCATCGAACGGTTCGGGCTGCGGCCGCTGCAGAACTCGGTGCGTATCGCGCCGCTGCTCGCCACCATCGGCATCAGCTTCGTGCTCGATCAGCTGGTGATGCTGACCTTCTCGCCCAATCCGCGCGCGCTGCCGAGCCAGCTGCCGGATGTCCGCTTCCAGGTCGGCGGCGGCACGATCGGGCCACTTGACCTCTTGATCGCTGGCGTCGGCCTCACCAGCGCGCTGCTGCTGTTCGTGTTCCTGCGTTACTCCAAGCTTGGCTGGGCCGTGCGCGCGGCGTCGCAGGACCGGGACGCGGCGATGCAGATGGGCGTCGACGTCAACCGCGTCAATCAGGCCGTGTTCGGCATCGCGGCAGCGCTCGGCGGCGTCTCCGGCATGCTGGTCGGCATGTACTACAACCAGATCGACACCGCGATGAGCCTGCAGGCGACGCTCAAGGGTGTCGTCGCCGAGGTCGTCGGCGGCGCGGGCAACGTGCCGGGCGCGGTGATCGGCAGCCTGCTGCTGGGCCTCGTCGAGAGCTATGGCGTCGCCGTGTTCGGCACCAGCTATCGCAATCTGTTCGCCTTCCTGCTGCTGGTGGTCGTGCTCGTGCTGCGGCCGAACGGCCTGTTCGCCAGCGCGCGGCAGGCGCCGCCAGAGCCGCTCACCGGCACCTTCATCGCGCCGAGCCGTCCGGTGCGCATCCCGCGCTGGGCCCTGGCTGTCGCCGCCGTTGGCTTTGCGGTCCTGCCGTTGTTCCCGGTCTCATTCTACGTGCTTCAAACTTTGATCAACGCCTGGCTGCTCGGCATGCTCGCGCTCAGTCTGACGCTGGTCGCTGGCACGATCGGGCAGGTCTCGCTCGGACACGCCGCGCTGCTCGCGATCGGCGCCTATACTTCCGCGCTGCTGTCGCTGACATCAGGCGTTCCCGTCGGCCTTGCGATCATCGGCGGCGGCCTGATGAGCGCGGCGCTCGGCACGGCGCTGATCTCGCCGTCGTTCCGCCTGCGCGGGCACTATGTGTCGATCGCCACGCTCGCCATCGGCGAGATCGTCTCGCTGGTGATCCTGAACTGGGAGAGCGTCACGCGCGGGCCGATCGGGATCTCCGGCATCCCGCCGCTGTCGCTGTTCGGCTATGAGTTGATCAGCCCGACCGCGATCTACTGGTTCAGCTTCGCGGTGATGGTCGTGCTGGCGCTGCTGCAGGGGCGGCTTCTGACCTCGCATCTCGGCCGCAGCTTCCGTGCCATCCGCGACGACGACATCGCCGCGCGCGCCTACGGGCTCAGCCTGAACCGTTACAAGTCGCTCGCCTTCATCTTCGGCGGCTTCGCTGCCGGTATCAGCGGCGGCATCGCGGCGCATCTGTACTCCTACATCAACCACGAGACCTTCAACACGCAGCAATCGATCCTGGCGCTGACGGTGGTGATCCTCGGCGGCCTCGGCAATGTCGTCGGCGCGATCCTCGGGGCAGTGGCGCTGGTCGGCCTGCCTGAAGTGTTCCGGATCGCGGCCGAGTACCGCATCCTGATCTACGGCATCGTGCTTCTGCTGCTGGTGCGGTTCAGGCCGCAGGGCCTGTTGGGAACGATGTGATGGCGGAGCAGTCTCACATGCTGTCCCTGCGCGGGCTGACGCGCCGCTTCGGCGGCCTCACCGCTGTCGATGCCATCGACCTCGATCTGGCCAAGGGCGAGACTCGTCAGCATCATCGGCCCCAACGGCGCCGGCAAGACCACGCTGTTCAATCTCGTGACCGGCCTCGACCGGCCTGATGCCGGCACTGTCCGGTTCGAAGGCCAGGACGTCACGGGCCTGTTGCCGGAGCGGCTCGCGGGCGAGGGCATCGCGCGCACCTTCCAGCTCGGCCGTGTCTTCGGCAATCTCAGCGTCATGGACAACGTCCTGATCGGCGCGCACACGCGGCTGCGCGCGGTGAAGCCGGCCGTGCCGGTGATTGGCCCGCTGCTGGAACTGGGTCTCGCACTGCTGCGCCCCGCCAGCGTCAAGGCCGAGGAAGAGCGGCTGCGCGAGGAGGTGAGAGCCATCCTAGCCCGCTTCGGCGAGCGGCTGCTGCCGCGGATCGACCAGCCCGCCTACAGCCTGTCCTACGCCAATCGCCGCCGCGTCGAGATCGCGCGTGCGCTGGCGCTCAAGCCGCGCCTTCTGCTGCTCGACGAACCCACCGCGGGCATGAACCCGACCGAGACGGCGGAGATGCAGGCGCTCGTCGCCGAATTGAAGGCCGAAGGCCTGACCATCCTTCTGATCGAGCACAAGCTGGAGATGGTGATGCGCCTCTCCGATCGCGTCATCGTCATGGACGAGGGCAAGAAGATCGCGGAAGGTTCGGGCGAACAGGTGCGCAGCGATCCCAAGGTGATCGAGGCCTATCTCGGCCACGGGCTGTCAGGAGCGTCGGAGCAGGAGAGCGCGGCATGACGGCGAGCACGCCAGAACCGTTGCTGAAGCTGTCTGAGGTCAACACCTTCTACGGCCAGGCCCAGGTGCATTTCGACCTGTCGATCACGGTCGCGCGCGGTCACATCGTCTGCCTGCTCGGGGGCAATGCCAGCGGCAAGTCGACGACGATGAAGATCATTTTGGGTCTGGTGAAGCCGCGCTCCGGCGATGTCACGTTCGACGGCGCCTCGCTCATCGGCCTGACCACGCCGCAAATCGTCCGCCGCGGCATCGCCTCGGTGCCGGAGGCGCGGCGGCTGTTCGCTGACATGAGCGTGCGCGAGAACATCCTGATGGGCGCCTTCGTGCGCAACGACCGCGAGGCGATCGCGCAGGATCTCGATAGGATGCTGACCCTGTTCCCGAAGCTCGGCCAGCGGCTGTCGCAGCGCGCGGGCTCGTTGTCGGGCGGCGAGCAGCAGATGGTCGCGATGGCGCGCGCGTTGATGAGCCGTCCCAGGATGATCGTGATGGACGAGCCGACCATGGGCCTGTCGCCGCTCTATGTCGACCGCGTGCTGGAGCTGATCCGCACCATCAACCAGGAAGGCGTCTCGGTCTTCATGGTCGAGCAGAACGCCAGCCTCGCGCTGGAGATCGCGCACGATGCCTATGTGCTGCAGACCGGCAAGATCGTGCTGTCCGGCTCGGCACGCACGTTGAAGGACGATCCTCGAATCCGCGACGCCTATCTCGGCGGTTCCGAAGCGGCCTGACGCAGTGCGCTGACCTCACCACGTCATGGCCGGGCTTGACCCGGCCATCCACGCCTTGCCCTCGGCACGAAGAACGTGGATGCCCGGGCATAGGCGAGCGGAAGCGACGCCGTCCTTCGGACGGCTATGCCCGGGCATGACGACCTCGACTTTGGATTAGGCCGACGCCGCGCTCGCGATCTGCTCCGCTGGCTGATCATCGCCATTGGGATCGCCGGGCGCGGTGGCCCAGGCCAGTTCGACCAGCGTCACGATCCGGCGGCCGCCGCCGTCGAGCTGGACGACGATCAGGCCCTGCTCCTCCATGTAGCCGAGCAGCCGCTGCGCGCGGCGCAGCGAATGCGAGCCGTAGGCGCGCGCGATCGCGGCATCGCCGGGGCAGGGCCAGCCTTCCTTGGCCGCGCGTGCGATCATCATGAACACGCCCTGCATGTCGTCGGGCAGGATGGATGCGCGCAGCGACACGTCCTGCCAGGCGTCGTCTTCGGCATGTTCGGCGCCGAGCCCCGCGCGCGCGCGTCAGCATGCGGCGGAATTCGGTGAGGTCAGGGACGGCCGAGCCCAGTCCCTCGATGCGGCAGCGGACCACGAACTCCTGATAGAGCACGCCGACGGCGCGAAAGCCGGCGTCGGGTGCGGCGAGCACGGCACGGAGGGTGCGATCGACGCGTTCGCGCCGCTCGGCGAGGCTCCTCGGCGCTGACCGGCACCTCGTCGACGTCCGGCTGGATCACCGGTGAGGCAGCTTTTGCGGCGCGAAGCTGCTCCAGCAGATCGGGTGCGGGCCGTCGCTGCGGCCTGCTAGCGTCGGGTGGCGGCGCGGCCAGGATCATGGCGCGCATATCTTCCGTGGCCGCCTCGGGCATCGGCATCAGCCGCGGCGTCGAGTTGCGCGGGCTTGTGTCGGTCGGGCCGATGTTCAGGCGCAGCGGACGGCGCGACAGCGCGGGGCCCAGCGCCATGAACTGGCCGCGCTCGAGGTCGCGAAAGGCTTCGGCCTGCCGCCGCTCCATGCCGAGCAGATCGGCGGCGCGCGCCATGTCGATGTCGAGGAAGGTCCGGCCCATCAGGAAATTGGAGGCTTCCGCCGCGACGTTCTTGGCGAGCTTCGCCAGCCGCTGGGTGGCGATGATGCCGGCCAGCCCGCGCTTGCGGCCGCGGCACATTAGATTGGTCATGGCGCCGAGCGACAGTTTTCGCGCTTCGTCCGAGACCTCGCCGGCAACCGCCGGCGCGAACAACTGGGCCTCGTCGACGACCACGAGCATCGGATACCAATGGTCGCGGTCGACGTCGAACATCCCGCCGAGAAACGCCGCCGCACGCCGCATCTGGTTCTCGGCGTCGAGACCTTCGAGGTTGAGCACGGTAGAGACGCGATGCAGCCGCGCGCGCTCGCCGGCGACCTGGAGGCCGCGCTCTGTGTGGTCCTCGGCCTCGATCACGAGATGGCCGAAGCGGTCGGCCAGCGTGACGAAATCGCCTTCGGGGTCGATGATGGCCTGCTGCACCCAGGGCGCGCTCTGCTCAAGCAGCCGTCGCAGCAGATGCGACTTGCCGGAGCCCGAATTGCCTTGAACGAGGAGGCGGGTCGCCAGGAGTTCCTCGAGGTCCATGGCGGCCGGGGCGCCCGCCGTGGTCTGCCCCATCTCGATCGCAACCGTCATGCCCGACTCAAGTCCCCGTCATTCGCGGACAGCGGCTTATCAATCCAGCCGCGGCGCGTCGAGGCGGAACGGCGCGAATCATGCCGCGTTGCCCACGGCGGCGTTCAGCCGTGGTTCGATTGCCGTAAAAGTGCGGGCCGATAGGGGGCTTGCGGATCGTCGTCCTCGTTCTCGGGGATGACGCAGGAGCCGAATTCCTGCCTGATCCGCTCCATCTCGGCGATGCGCTCGTGCAATCGCTGCAGATGTTCCGGCGACGTCGCCCGCCAGAACCGGAACGTGTCGGCGGTGAGCGGCACGAAGGCCGTGCCGAACAGCGTCGGCTCGGGAACGGCGGTGCGTCCGAGCAGCAGGTAGCGGTTGGCACCGGAGACGACGAGGGTGGCATAGCCGCGGTTTCCGATCCGCCTGATGCCGTTCAGCGACCATTCGGCGAGCTTGCTGAAATAAGGCTCCTCGCGCCAGCGATCGGGGCGATGGTCATCGACCGTCACGTTCACCGCATCCTGGCTGAAATGGACGATGATGCCCGACTTCGCCGGGAACCAGTCGTCGTCGAGATGCCCCTGCAGCCAGGCGCAGACGAAGGAGCGGCACATCTCCGGACGGCGATCGTAGATCGTGCATCCGGTGCCGGTCTGCCAATGCTTGCAGAGCTGGTTCATCGGCTTGTCGACGGCGGCGACCTCGAGAATGTCGCAGCAGGCGTTGCACGATCCGCATTGCCGGGCCAGCGGCGGCGCTTTCGGCACGTTGGTCGCACGAAAGCCCTGTCCGTCGCGGACCAGCAGCTTCTGCTTCTCCAGCGTGCTCAAGGCGCGCTCGATCTTTGAGACGGGACAATCCGGTCGCGTCGATGAGGCTCTTCATGGTTGTCGCGCCGGCCTCCACCGCGCGCACGACCTGCAACGTCGACTGATCCATCTTCGCTGACTTGTTCTTTCGCCCGTCGTCCAGCTGCCGCGGGCAGACTGGAACCTGCTGCCCGGAACCGGCATCCGAAAATAGCTGCTCGAGGCAGTTCGGCAACTTTCGTTACGTAATGCCAGACCTTGCATGGATGCAAATTTTTCGCAAATCGGGGCCCGGCTGGCGCCGCGCGGATCAGCCCGGGGCTCAACGTTCGGCCGCAGCGCCGCCGTCGTCGCTGGATACGGCGCGCTATTGCGCGCCGGATCCGCCCTGCACGATCTTCTCGTTCAGCTTGAGATCGACGGTCTCGACGGTGCGGTCGATATCGGCGTTGGGCACGCCGAGCTGATGCGAGATCAGCTTCACCAGGAGGTCGACACGCTCGATGAAGGGCGCGCCGCTCGCGACCGCGCGCGCGGCCGATGACGGCTTGAGCAGGCTCTCGGCGGCCTTGGCGTATTTTGCGAACGGCACCTGGTCCTGCGGATCGGCGCCGAGCTTGCGGGCGATCGCGTCGACATGATCATAGATCGTCTGCGAGCGCTTCAAATCGCCATGCACGGCATCGCGGATCGACTGCGGCTCGTGCGGCGTGATGCAGCGGTAATTGCCGGTGAGCAACATCGACCATTTCGCCAGCGGCACGAACAGGGAATCGAACACCTTCAGCTTCACCGGCACGTCGTGGCCGTCGAGCGTCACCGCGTCGATGTCGGCCTCGAGGCTCGCGTAGCACCTTGTTGTGCTTCTCGTCGGCGAACACCGACGCCTTGAAATTGGTGGGCAGGCCGACATGCAGCACGTTGGCGGCTTCTTCCGGCGGACGGAATGCCTGCGGGTCGGGCGAGCACAGCGTCACGAGGCCCGGCTCGAACCGCTCCCATACCTGGGCATTGGTGTAGGCCTCCTCCAGATCCATGTCGGCGAGCGCCGGGATCCGCTTCAGATAGGGCAGCGGCGGCATGTTCATGATCGACAGGCACGGCAGCTTCGCCGCCGCGATCTTGACCATGAGCATGCGGACGGTGTGGTTGGTGTATTGCGGCTCCTGCATCGCAAGGCCGACCAGGTCGTAACGCGAGAGGTCGACGTTCTGGGGCGTCACGGCGTCGAGCTTGCCGGGCAGGTTGCGGGAGAAGATCGCCCGGTGCACCGCCTCGTCGCGCAATTTGATGCGCACCTCGGTACCTTCGCGGTTGATCAGCTCTGCGGTCTTGGCGCGGCAGACCAGGGTCACATTGTGCCCGGCCATCAGCAGCTTCGTGCCCAGCAGCGAGCCGTAAGAAGCCCCGAGAATCAATATGTTGCGCGCCATGCTCCGTCCCTTTGACAATGTGTGTGATTTTTCAGCCCCGGCCGTCATCCGCGGGCGAGTTGCCGGCATGTAAAGCGAAGTCAGCGGGGATGGCAACTGGGATAATGCATACAAGGCAGTGCCCGGACGTCCCCTGGCAAGCCGAATCATTGGTTGATCGAACGAGGCGCCATCGCCGCGGGGCAATGGCAGGACCGTGTTGCCGCAGCGGCTGGCCTTGTCGCGAGCCTGAACGGCGATGACGGCTAGGCTGCGGCGGGGCGTTCGCCCTTGCTGCAACGGGGCCGTCCATCCTTCGAGGCTCCCCATGAGACGCGTCGCGTCCGATGCCTCGCGCCTCAGGATGACGGAATGGGGAGGGCGGTTGGGCTCAATCCGGGGTTCTATCAACCTGCGTTGATCTGCTTCTGAAGAGAAGCATTCTCTTCTACCGAAATTCGGATTTGCCGCGCCGCGCTCATCCCGGCTCGCCAGGGTTGATTCGGTTATCGCCCGGCTCGACCGGGCGATCCAGTACGCCGAGACGGTCGTGATGGAATCGAGAAGCTGCGACGTACTGGATTCCCCGCTCCAGTGCGCAGCTGCGCACAAGGCGGGGAATGACGATGTCGTTTGGGGGACGAAGCATCGCCCCAATCCCGTCATTGCGAGCGCAACGAAGCAATCCAGAATCTCTCCGCGGGAAGGACTCTGGATTGCTTCGCTGCGCTCGCAATGACGAGGAGAGGAGCGCGCGCCACGTCGAGCGCTCGCGGCCCGGAGGCAGTAGCAGGTCCGGCGGTGGAAGCACCACTTCGTCGCATCGCGTCAGGAGGAAATCGCGCGGCATTTCAAAAAGGAGGCCGTTGCGAAATGATCCGCCAACCTTGCTCGAAGTTGCGTCCGAAGATTGCGCGCCTAACCCTGGCTCGCGATCCGCGCGCGGTCGAGATGCTCCTCGATCTTCGGGCGGTCGCGGGTCCGCTCGAAACTGGTGCACAGCAATTCGGTTTCCTCGAGCGAGATCGGAGCGCGATAGAGCCGGCACATGAATTCGGCACTCGCGCGTCCCTTGGTGGCAGCCGGGCCGCGTTCGGCGAGGAACATGCAGTCGCGGCAGACACTGGCATCGAGCCGCTGATGGGCCGCGTCGAGGTGATTGAGAACCTCGCGGAGCGAGTCGCGCAGCTTGACGCATTCGTCATTGCCGAGCGCCGTCACCGCGTTCACCACGTGATTGATCGGGTCGTGCTGGCTCAGGCATTTCTCGCCCTGGGCGGTGACGTGCAGGACGACGGAACGCTTGTCCTCCTGCGACGGCTTGCGCACCAGAAAGGACTTGCTCTCCAGCGTCTTCACGATCTGCGATGCCGTCGCTCTGGTGGCGCCGATGAAGCCGGCGAGCGCGGACGGCGTGCGCGAAAACCTGTTGGCGCGGCCGAGAAAGCGCAGCGCCATCCATTCCCGATCGCGCAATCCATGCTGGTTGCCCTCGAAATACCAAGCTCTCGCCGCCTGAACCAGCAGCTCGACGGCTTCGCGTGCCAATGGCATGAATCTACCTCGTCCCCGGAACTTGATGTGCGGCGTCCCGAAGCCGCCTTGCGCTGTGGCCCGCGAATCCTTCGAAAGACATCACACGGCTGCAGCCGTCCGGCGCGCGCGTCATGTCGAGCTCTCGTTCGAAGGAAAGAGTTGCAGTGCGCCCGGTCTGGATCGATGAGGCTCGCATGCTGCGGAGTGAGACGCTGCGGCGTTGGCATGCCAACGGCGTCGTCGTCACGCGGGAGCCCGGTTTGCCGTCGCCAGCCGACGATGGATCGGAATAGTTCAACCGAAGCCCCTGAGTTCAAGTCACACGCAGACGTTTCTTATATTCCGTCGAAACGATGAATGAGCTTCTCAACAAAATCAAGTACAGACCCTTGCGAGCCCCAGATGTCGTTGCGTGCGAATGTAACGTTCAAGACAATCTCGCTCGGCCGGGACACATCATAGTGAATGCAATACTTTGTCCGGCGAAGCATATGCACTCGGCTCTGCGACACTTTGATTGCAAACGATCCTGCTGTCTGTGTCCGGAGCAAACTGATCGAAGCTTGTGCACGATGACGGTGCGTATCGGCACGTCATCCACAACTTCTGCGAGGGCAAGAATCGTTAAAGGGAACTCGTAGGGATTACACGCGCCGGTTGCCGGCCGCCGCGCGCGCGAAAACGCCCGCCCCCGTCGCTGTCGGCGCGGCCCCCGTCGCTCTCAACCCAACGGTGGGGGCCGCGCGCAAACCAGCGGGCCACGCCGAAGCGCGCGCCTGCTAATCGCCCCTGAGCATGTCCCGGAGACTCGCGGAACGGATCGGCGCTCGGAGCAGCCGAGGCATCCTGCCGCATCGCGTTGTAGATTCTGGGGACCATGTCGACCGCCTGATCGAGCCCCGAATCACGCCCCGACTGATACCCGCCCATCAGGCGGAGGTCGCGCGTGTCCTCGTATTTGGCGATCATGGCGCGCAGCTTGCTCACCAGCTCGCGCTCCTCGGGATCCCAGACGTTGTGGGCGAGGCGGGAGACCGAGGCCAGAACATCGACGGCCGGATAGCGTGCCTGATCGGCGATATGCCTGGAGAGCACGATGTGTCCATCGAGCGTGCTGCGGATGGTGTCGGCGATCGGCTCGTTGTGGTCGTCGCCGTCGACCAGCACGGAGAAGATTCCGGTGATCGTGCCCGAGCCTTCCTCACCCGGGCCGGCGCGCTCCAGGAGGCGCGGCAGATCGGTGAAGACCGTCGGCGCGTAGCCGCGCGCGACCGCGGGCTCGCCGGCGGCGAGCGCCACCTCGCGGGCGGCGTGGGCGAAGCGGGTGATCGAATCGACCATCAGCAGGACCGATTCGCCGCGGTCGCGGAAATATTCGGCGACCGCCATGGCCGTCTTCGGCGCCAGCCGCCGCATCATCGGGCTTTCGTCGCCCGTCGACACGATGGTGACGGCGCGCTGGCGATCATTGCCCAGTACGTCCTCGATGAACTCGCGCACCTCGCGGCCGCGCTCGCCGACCAGGGCCAGCACGACGGTGTCGAAACCCTGGCTGCGCGCGAGCATGGCGAGCAGCGTCGATTTGCCGACGCCGGAGCCGGCGAAGATGCCGACGCGCTGACCGGCGCAGATCGGCGCGAACAAATCGATGACGCGCACGCCGGTGCGCAGCGGCTTGTGCACGCGTGCGCGCTTCATGGCCGAGGGCGCCTCAGCCTCCGCCGAGACCGCCTGGGGACCCGGGGTGAGGGGGCCGAGCCCATCCAGCGGCGCACCGAGAGCGTTGATGACGCGGCCCTTCCAGCTCGAATCGGGCGCAAAGGACAAGGGCGGCATCCGGTAGGCGACCGAGCCGAGGCCGCCGGCGAATTGCCGGTCGAAGGGCTTGGCCACGATGCCCTCGCTGTCGATCCGCACCACCTCGCCGATCTGCGGCTTGCCGCCGGAATTGACGCCGATGAGGCTCGCCGAGCCTGACGAAGCGCGACAGGCCGGAGACACGGAAATGCGTCGGCGCGATCTCGGAGATCGCGCCGCTGACGCTTGCCAGGGGAGTGCTCTGCTGAAGCTCCAGCAGAGCCCATTCGAGTTGCCGAAGAGCGTTCAAGGAAACCGTCCAACCTCAATCCTGGTGCGCGCGAGGCGCGGGTCTATTTGCCGGGCTCGCCCAGCGTCCGGATGGCGTTCTGAAGCGAGCTCTCGGTGCCCTCGATCATCGAGTTGGTGCCCTCGAAGGCGCGTGAGGCTGCTATCAGCTTGGTCAACTCCATCATGGGATTCGCTCCCGAACCCTCGACATAGCCCTGCTTGAAGCCGTCGCGCGCGAAATCGGCGATGGCGGTCGCGGGCCGGTCCGGCGTGACGCCGGAATTGCCGTAGCGCTCGAGATTGGCATCGATGGGGATGTTGAACAGGCCGATGGTGCCGATTTCGTTGTTGTCCTGGGTGATCGCACCGTTGCGCGCGATCGAGATCGGCCCGCCGTTGGGGTCGAGCGTGATCTGGGCGCCGCCGGAATCGACGAGGGGGAAGCCGCTCACGGTCTGGAGGTCGCCGTTGGAGGCGATCTGAAGGCGGCCGTCGCGGGTGTAGACCGTGCCGTTCGGGCCGGCGAAGGCGAGAAAGCCCTGGCCGACCACGGCGACGTCGAGCGGGTTGCCGCTCTCGGTGATGTTGCCTTGCTCGCGCGAGATGATGTTGTCGCCGGGCGAGGAGAAGGCGACCGGGGTCGGACCCGCCTTGGACAGCACCGTCTCGAACTTCACCACGTCGGTGCGAAACGCCGCCGTGTTGACGTTGGCGACGTTGTTGGCGATCGTCTGGAGCCGCTTTTCGAGCGCGACCTGGGCCGACAAGCCTACATAGAGAGCCGATTGCATGACTTACCTGTTGAACCTGATGTTCTGAAGAGTCGCGAGCACGTTGGTATCCATGCTGGCCGAGGATGCGCCGCCGATCAGGACCAGCGCGGAATTGGTCGAGCTGTCGCTCTGGGCCTGGGTCGCGTCCCACATCGCCGCAAAGCGCTGCACGAACTTGGTGACCTTGGCCGGATCCTGGAAATCGGTGAGCTTGACCTTGTTGGTGATCAGCTTGGCCTGGGCGTCGATGTCGGCGGCGCTGATCGTCGAGGGCAGGCCGAGCGCGGTCTGAACCACCTGCGTCAGCGCCTTGTCCGCGAGGACCTGGTAGGCGGTCGTGATCGTGGATGCCTTGCGGGTGAAATACAGCGCCAGCCGCAGACCTTCGTTCTGGTCGCCGGCCTTTTGCTCCATCGTCTGCGTGACGTAATGGGTCGCCGTGCCAGTCGTGGCCTGGGTTGTCTTGGTCGCGTTGGCGCCGAGGGCGGCGAAATTGAAGGCCGTTGCGAATTCCCGGTAGCGGGTGTCGGTCAGCTTGTTGGCGAAAGTGTCCTTGTTGCCGACACCCTCGGTCAGGACCTTGCGCATGAACGCCTTGGCATAGGTCATGTCGCTGAGGCCAAAGGCCTTCATCGCGTAGGAGTAGAGGCGATAGTCCTTCAGGAAGTCGTCGATCGTCTTCACGTTGCCGATATGGCTCAGGAAGTAATCGGTCTCGCGGCTGACATCCGGCTGCGTCGCGACCTGCGTCAGCGACTTGCCCATGTCCTTGGTCAGTCTGGTGTAGTCCGCGATGGTGGATAGCATGACACGCGCCCCTCTGGCCGCTGTTGCGACGCCACCTCAAGCTGCCGCCAATTGCTTGCGCGGGGCTGGCGAGGCGGGAAGCCAGCTTCGCGCAAGGCTCGCCGACTAGATATTCCCGATGGGATCGGCGATGGAGCGGCGCGTTGGGCAGTTTCGTGGGGGTTTTCATCACGGTAGCGGCGCTGCTCGGTGGATTTGCCGCCATGGGCGGGCATCTGGGCGTGCTGATGCAGCCGTGGGAGTTCGTGATCATCATGGGGACCGCGGTCGGCACTTTCATCGTGGCCAATCCGTGGAAGACGGTCGTGGATACCGGCGTCGCCTGCATGCAGGCCATCAGCGGGGCGGTGCCCGGCCAGCGTTACTACCTTGATTTGCTCGGGGCGCTCCACGCCCTGATGCGCGAACTGCGCGGCAAGGGCCGCAACGAGGTCGAGGCGCATATCGACGATCCCCAGTCCTCCGAGATCTTCAAGGCGTTTCCGAGCGTGCTCGGAGATCCCTCGCTGCTGCAGTTCATCTGCGACTACGTCCGCCTCATCATCATGGGCAACGCGCGCACGCACGAGATCGAGGCGCTGATGGACGAAGAGATCCACACCATCGTGAAGGGCAAACTGGCGCCCTATCACGCGCTGGTGACGGTGTCCGAGGCGCTGCCGGCGCTGGGCATCGTCGCCGCCGTGCTCGGCGTCATCAAGGCGATGGGCGCGCTCGACCAGTCTCCGAAGTTGCTGGGCGGCTTCATCGGTGCGGCCCTGGTCGGCACCTTCGCCGGCATCTTCCTGTCCTATGGCGTCCTTTCGCCCTTCGCGATCAAGATCAAGATGACGCGCGAGAAGAAGTGCCGGCCCTACATCATCGTCAAGCAGACGCTGCTGGCCTTCATGAATGGCGCCATGCCGCAGATCGCCGTCGAGCACGGCCGCAAGATGATCGCGAGCGGCGAGCGGCCTTCGATCGACGTCGTCGAGAACGAGACGATCGCAGGTCCCAAGGCCGTCGTGTCCGATGCTGAACCCAAGGCGGCCCGCGCATGATGATGCAAGACGTCGAGGTCGATCAGAAGAAGCAGCTCCCGAACTACCTGCTGGACGCCGCCGGCATTTCGATCGAGCGCATGCCGATGCTCAATGTGATCTTCGATCGCATGGCGGCATCCTGCACCGACAGCCTGCAACCGATGGCCGGAACGCCGTGCTACTTCTCGGTCAACGGCATCACCAACGATCCTCTCGGCGACATCATCAAGGACTACGAGGGCAACGCCGTCGCGGCCGTGCTCTATGCCGAGCAGTGGGATTCTCGCGTCATCATCATGCTGGACCGCGACTTCGTGTTCACGATGGTCGAGGCGATGTTCGGATCGGACGGTGCGGAACCGCCGCTCGATGTCGAACGCACCTTCTCGAACATCGAGATCCGGTTGGTTCAGGCGCTGTTCGAGCGTTTCGCCAAGGCGCTGCAGGGCGCCTTTGCCGGCACGTCCAACGTCACCTTCCGCGTCGAGCGGGTCGAGACGGCGATGGCGTCGCTGGCGATCGGGCGCGCCAGCAACATGTCGATCTGCGCGAACATGATGGTGCAGGCGCTCTACCGCGGCGGCCAGATGTTCCTGATCATTCCGCACTCCGCGCTCAACCCGTTGCGGCAGAAGCTTGCAACCGTCACGGCCAGCGACGGCCGCACCACCGACCCGCGCTGGCGCGAGCAGATGGAGAGCGAGGTCCACCGGACCGAGGTGACGCTGAGCGCCGTGCTCGACGAGAAGACGATTTCGCTCGAGGACGTCGTAAAGTTCAAGGTGGGGCAGGTGCTGGAGCTGGAGGCCACGCCGCGCACGCTGGCTCGCCTCGAGAGCAACAATCAGGTGCTGTTCTGGTGTCAGATCGGCCAGCTCGATGGTTATTACGCCATGCAGGTGGCCGATCCCGTCGACCAGAAACGGGAGTTCGTCGATGATATCCTATCTCGTTGATGCCGTGCTGCTGATCGCGCTCGCCTTCACCAGCATGCGGGTGACCCGGATGCACCGCGAGCTGGCACGTTTGCGCAGCTACCAGGGCGAATTCTCCACCATCGTGCACGAGACGGCCGGCGCCTTCGACACGGTCATCACCGCGGCGCATGATTCCACCGCCAATCTCGGGCGCCTCGCCAACGTGTTGAGCACCAAGATCGACCAGGCCCACGAGGCGATCGCGGCGCTCGATGCCCGCAGCGGGCTCGCGCCGGCCGCGACAGCCGGTGGCCCCGAGGTGAACAAGCACTGAAGCCGAAGCCGGCAGAACCGATACGAGCGGAGCGCCGGGGCGTTCCGGGAGCGGAAATACCAAGAGGCGATACCAGATGGCGCAATCCTTCGACTATGACTCTGCCACGCGAACTGCCGCCGACGAGGGGCATACGGAAACGACCCCGCTCGAGCGGCTCGCGGAAATTGCCGCGCGCACGGCCGAGGAGAGCGGCAAGTTCGCCAATGTCGACGCCATCCTGCGCATTCCCGTCACCATGCAGGTGGTGCTGGGATCGGCGACCATCCCGGTCGCGAATCTGATGAAGCTCGGCCGCGGCGCCGTGGTTCCGCTCGACCACCGGGTCGGCGAGCCCGTCGACGTCGTCGTCAACGGCCGTATCGTCGCCCGCGGCGAAGTGGTCGTCGTCGAAGAGGACAATTCCCGTTTCGGCGTCTCGCTCACGGAGATCGTGGGACCGCTGGGGCAGGGCGATAGCTGACCATGGCGGCACAGGTCGGCATCGCTCCCATCAAGCAGCGAGGCGTTGCCGCGCTGGGTGGAACGGAAAAGGTCGCGGCGCTCCTCCTGGCCATGGGCCGGCAGGCGGCCGCAAGCGTGCTCGCGCAATTCGAGCCGCAGGACATTCGCGTGGTCACCAAGGCTGCGGCCGAGCTGCGGCCGATCACGGCGCAGGAGCTCGAATCCATCGTCGAGGAGTTCGCCCAGCAATTCTCGATGGGGGCGAACATCCTCGGCACCCTCGGCGGCCTGGAAGCCGTGCTCGGCGATGTGCTTCCCGCCGACCAGGTGTCGGCGATCATGTCGGACCTGCTCGGCAATTCGAGCCGGTCGGTGTGGGATCGCGTCTCGTCGGTGTCGGAAAATTCGCTGGCGACCTACCTCTCCAAGGAGCATCCGCAGACCGCGGCGCTGATCCTGTCCAAGGTCAAGCCGTCCTGCGCCGCCAAGGTGATGAGCCAGCTGCCGTCGAGCCTGCGCAACGAATTGATGCGGCGCGTGCTCAGCCTCAAGCCGATCGTCGACGATGCGATGAAGGTGCTGGAGAAGACGCTGCACGAAGACCTGACGCTCAACTTCGCCCGCAACCTCGGCGCCGATACCTACGCGCGCGTCGCCGACATCATCAACAAGATGGAGCGCGGCCACATCGAGGACATGCTGAAGAGCCTGTCGGAGAAGCGGCCGAAGTCGGCCGAGGTGCTGAAGGAGCTGCTGTTCACCTTCGACGACGTCGTCAACCTGACGCCGAAGGCGCGCACCATGATCTTCGACCAGGTGCCGACCGATCGCATCGTCGTGGCGCTGAAGGGAACCGACAAGCATTTCCGCGAACTGATCCTGTCCTCGGTCGCGTCGCGCGTCCGCCGCGTCGTCGAGCACGAGTCTCGCGATCGGCGAGCCGTCGAACCAGCGCGACGTGCTGGAGGCGCGGCGCGTGATCACCGATCTTGCGCTCGACCTCGCGGAGAAGGGCGAAATCGAGCCTCAACCCCGAGCAGGAGGATGAGCTGGTCTTCCGCTGACCGCTGAACGGGCATGGCAGAATCATCCGATCAGGAGAGCAAGACAGAAGAGCCGACCGAGAAGAAAGTCCGTGATGCGCTCGAACAGGGCAAGATCCCGGTCTCTCGGGAGGCCTCTATTTTCGCCTCGATGGCCGCGCTGATGGTCATCATGGCGTTCCTGATCAGTCAAGGCGTGCAGCAATTGACGCCGACCTTGACGAGCCTGCTGGACGATCCCGAAGGCTTTCCGCTCTCGACCGGTGCGGACGCGCAGAATCTGCTCACCGTGGTCGGCCTGCAGGCACTGCGTTTCCTGACGCCGCTGGTCGTCATCCTCATGGTGTTCGGGCTCGCGTCCTCGCTGCTGCAGAACGCGCCGCGCCTGGTGCTGGAGCGCATCAAGCCGGACCTGTCGCGAATCTCCCCGATCGGCGGCTGGAGCCGGTTGTTCGGAACGCAAGGGATCGTCGAGTTCGCCAAATCGTTGTTCAAGCTGGCCGCGGTGACCTCCGTGGTCGTCTTCGTGCTGCGCTCGTCGGAAGCGAAGGCGTTCGAGGCGATGTACACCGATCCGGTTGCGCTGCCGGAGATGATCCTCAACATCGCGATGCGGATCGTCTCGGCGATCTGCATCGCGACCATCGTCCTGGTGGCGATCGATCTCGCCTGGGCGCGATTTCACTGGCGGCGCCAGCTGCGCATGACCAAGCAGGAGATCAAGGACGAGCACAAGCAGGCGGAAGGCGATCCGCTGATCAAGGCGCGCCTGCGCTCGCTGGCCCGCGACCGCTCGCGGCAGCGCATGATCGCATCCGTGCCGCGCGCGACGCTGGTGATCGCGAACCCGACGCACTTCGCAATCGCGCTGCGCTACAATCGCGAGGAAAATCCTGCACCTCTCGTGGTGGCCAAGGGCATGGACGTGATCGCGCTGAAGATCCGCGAAGTCGCCGAGCAGAACCGGATTCCCGTCATCGAGAACAAGGCGCTGGCGCGCGCGCTCTACGAGGCGGTCCAGGTCGACCAGGTGATTCCGGCGGAGTTCTTCCGCCCCGTCGCCGAGATCATCTACTTCCTTCAGTCGAAGCAGGCGCCGCGGACCGAGAAGGTTCAGTAGAATTCCGAGGACGACGTCCTGCCCAACAGCTTGACGAAAGCTTAACGCCCTACGCTTCTCCCCAACTGGACCAGAACGGGGCTGTCGTGGGACCGCTTTATCTCTTCGAACTCGCATCGTCGCAGGCGCGCTATCTCGAGCCTCCGCCAGTCGACCATTGCCACCAACGTCGCCAACGCCAACACACCGGGCTTCAAGGCGCGTGACGTCGAGCCCTTCAACAAGATACTCGACGGCATGCCCGTGAGGCTCGTCACCACATCGCCGTCGCACATGCAACTGGCCGCGGCCGAGACCGACACGCGCGCGACCGCGAAGAAGGACAGCTGGGAAGTGGTTCACTCAGGCAACTCCGTCAGCCTCGAGCAGGAAATGATCAAGGGCAGCGACGTCAGTCGCGACTATTCGATGAATTCGGCCATCGTGCGGTCGTTCCACCGCATGGTCCTGGCCGGTGCCAAGGCTTGAGGTGAACTGACATGCTGGACTCACTGAGTGCCTCTCTGACGGTCGCGAGCTCCGGGCTCGAAGCGCAGTCGACGCGCATGCGCGTCGTCTCGGAAAATCTCGCGAACGCGACCTCGACCGGACGCACCGCCGGCGCCGACCCTTATCAGCGCAAGACGATCACCTTCGACGCGGCGATGGACCGCGCCTCCGGCTCGCAGCTCGCGAAGGTCAAGGAAATCGGCGTCGACACCACGCCTTATCGCGTCGAGTACGATCCCGGCCATCCCGCCGCCGACAAGGCCGGGTACGTCAAGCTGCCGAACGTCAACATGATGATCGAGATGGCCGACATGCGGGAAGTCAACCGATCCTACGAGGCCAATCTGCAGGTCGTGAAACAGGTCAGGTCGATGCTCGGCATGACCATCGACCTCCTGAGGAGCTGACAATGCTTGAGGCAATTTCATCCACGGCGATCTCCGCCGGACAGGTCGCGACCCGCGCAACCGAGACGCAGGCCATCTCGCCCGCGGCGACGACGGCGGTCCAGACCACCGACGACGTCGGCTTCGACTCGGTGATGAAGCAAGTGACGACCGACGCGATCGGAACGCTGAAGGCGGGCGAAGCGGCGTCGATCTCGGCGATGCAGGGCAAGGAATCGACGCGGCGCGTCGTGGAGGCGCTGATGTCGGCCGAGCAGGCCCTGCAGACGGCCGTCGCGGTCCGCGACAAGGTCGTGCAGGCCTATCAAGAAGTCGTCCGGATGTCGATTTGATCTGAAGGAGTGAGATAAGTGAAATCGCTCGCCATCGCGGCCACGGGCATGAACGCCCAGCAGACCAACATCGAAGTCATCGCGAACAACATCGCGAACATCAACTCGACGTCGTACAAGCGTGCGCGCGCCGAGTTCACCGATCTGTTCTACCAGATGGACCGCATGCAGGGCGTCGCCAACGTCAACGGCTCATCGCCGATCCCGGAAGGCGCCAATCTCGGCCTCGGCGTCAAGTCGGCGGCGATCCGCAAGCTGCACATCCAGGGCGCGCTGACGCAGACCGGCAACCCCTACGACATGGCGATCAATGGCCGCGGCTGGTTTCAGGTGCTCGGCCCCAACAACGAGGTGCAGTACACCCGCGCCGGCTCGTTCAACACCAACGCCAACGGCCAGCTGGTCACGATCGACGGTTATCTGCTGGATCCCGCGATCACGGTGCCGCAGGGCACGGTCGAGGTCACGGTCAATGCCACCGGCCAGGTGTTCGCCAAGCTGGACACGGAAGTGAACCCGCGCCAGATCGGCCAGCTCAACCTCGCCAACTTCGCCAACGAAGCGGGTCTCGAGCCGCTCGGCGGCAATCTCTACAAGGAAACCACGGCGTCCGGCACGCCGGTCGTCGGCCTTCCCGGCGATTCCGGATACGGCAAGATCAACCAGAAATATCTCGAAGCCTCGAACGTCGACCCGGTCAAGGAGATCACCGAGTTGATCTCGGCGCAGCGCGCCTACGAAATGAACGCCAAGGTCATCCAGGCCTCGGACGAAATGGCCCAGACCGTCTCGAAGGGCATGCGCTAGTTCCGGTGTCTCGATGTTGAACAGGGTAGGCTTGATCATGCGCGGGTTGGCCGCCGTGCTGCTCATTCTGGCCTCGGTGCGGGTCGCCGTGGCGGAGGAGAAACGGCTTCCCGTGCCGGCGGTTTCCATCCGCGCAGGCGAGCTGATCCGGGACGACATGATCGCCGAGCGCGCCTTCGCGCCGAGCCTGCTCGGCGTTGCCATGTTCATCGAAGGGCGTCAGGTCCTGGTCGGCCGCATGGCGCGGCGCGCGCTGGTGCCCGGCCAGCCCATTCCCAGCAACGCCGTGGAAGATCCCTGGACCGTCGCCCGCGGCGCCATGGTCAAGGTCGTGGTGGAAGACAGCGGCCTGTCCATCGTCACCTACGGCTCGGCGATGCAGTCGGGTGCGGCGGGCGCGCTGATCCCCGTGCGCAATACCGATACCGGGGTGATCATCAGGGGCATCGTCCAGCCGGACGGCACCGTCAAGGTCGCGGACGGGTCATGACCAGGGTCCTCGTCGCGCTCCTCCTGCTGCTTTCGGCTGCCAGCGCCCATGCCGCGGTCCGCATCAAGGACATCGCGGACATCAAGGGTCTGCGCGAAAACCAGATCGTCGGCTACGGCCTCGTCATCGGCCTGAACGGCACCGGCGACACGCTTCGGAACGCTCCGTTCACGGAGCAATCGCTGCAATCGATGCTCGAGAACATGGGCATCAACGTCAGGAACGAAACCACGAGCACCACCAATCCGCCGCGCCCGACCACGCTGCGCACGCGCAACGTCGCAGCCGTGATGGTGACTGCGGACCTCACGCCCTCGATCGGGCCCGGCGAGCGCATGGACGTCACGGTGTCCTCGCTCGGCGATGCGACCTCGCTGCTCGGCGGCACGCTGGTCATGACGTCGTTGCGCGCGGCGGACGGGGCCGTCTACGCGGTGGCGCAGGGCGCGATCACGGTTGCCGGTTACAGCGTCGGGGGTCAGGCCCAGAACGTCAGTCAGGGAACGCCGACCGCCGGACGCATCCCGAACGGTGCGCTGGTCGAACGCGAGGTGAGGGGAAGTCTCCACGAGATGGAGTACCTGGTGCTGCAGCTGAAGAACCCGGACTTCGTCACCGCGACGCGCATCCTCGACGCCATCAACCGCTTCGCCGGCGGACGCTACCGCGCGCAGATCGCCTTCGAGCGCGACTACCGCACGATCGTGCTGTCGAAGCCGCGCCACATCGGCCCGGTCAGATTCCTCGCCGAGATCGGCGAACTGACGGTCGAGCCGGACACGCCGGCGCGTGTGGTGATCAACGAGCGCACCGGTACGGTGGTGATCGGGCGCGACGTGCGGATATCGACCGTCGCCGTGACGCACGGTAATCTGTCGGTCCGTGTCACGGAGATGCCTGTGGTGTCGCAGCCGGCGCCGTTCTCGCGCGGCCAGACCGTGGTCGTCCCACAGACCGTGGTCGAGGCCAACGAGGCCGGATCGCAGGTGGCGATTCTCAGCGGCGTCGATCTGCAACGTCTGGTGCGCGGGCTGAACCAGATCGGCCTGAAGCCGTCGGGTATCATCGCGATCCTCCAGGCGATCAAGACGGCTGGCGCGCTCCAGGCCGACGTCATCGTGCAATGATGCACAAGCGTCGTGCAAGCTTGGTCGCTCAATGCTGAGGTCTCGACCGAGAATCGCACGCGGCCCGATGTTGAAGCTGGATCACAAAGCCACTATCCTCCTGCTGGTCGCGGCAACACTGCTCGCGAGCCCCGCGCCGGTGCTCGCCCTGGACGAGGCCAAGCCCTCGAAGCCGCTCAACCTGCTGTCCTTTGCGCGCGCCCGCGCGGCCGGGCCGCAGAAGCCGCAGCCGGTCACGGCGGCACCAGGCGGCAATGCGTCGGTCCAGGCGACCGCCTGGGCCGCCGAGGATTCCGGCCCCGCGGTCACCGGCGCGGTGCCTGCTTCCGAGACGCCCGCGCCTCCGCCGGCCGCGGCACCCGCACCGGTCCGCCCGGCAAAGCCCGGCAGCGTCACGGTGCCTCCGAAGCCCGCGCCGCCGCAGGCCGCGGCGCCCACCGACAACGAGGTCGCGCTGTTCTGCAGCAACGTGGCCGATCCCGCTGTTGATGCGAGGCTGGCCTGGCAGCTCAAGGAGCTGGAGAAATCCGAGAGCCTGCTCCGCGAACGGATCGCCGAGGTCGAGGCCAAGCGCGCCGAGTACGAAAAGTGGATGGCGCTGCGCGACGACTTCCTGAAGAAGGCCGAAGCAAGCGTCGTCGAGATCTATTCGCGCATGAAGCCCGACGCCGCGGCGACCCAGATTGCCGGCATGGCGGACGAGACCGCCGCCGCCGTGCTCGCCAAGCTCAGCCCGAGGAGGCTCGAGCGCGATCTTCAACGAGATGGATACGGCACGCGCGGCTCACCTTGCCGATCTGCTCGGCGGGATGCGTCGCGTGGACGACGGAAAGACCAAATAGATGAAGAAGCCGATCCGCATCCTCCCGCTCGTCCTGGTGTCCGTGCTGCTGGCCGGATGCCTGCATGATCCCGCCGAGGTCCTGACCGGTCCGCAGATGTCGCCGGTCGGCAGCGGCCTCCGGACCCAGGCCGATCCGATCCCGGTGACGCCGCGCATGCGCACGCCGGTCAGCTATCGCTCGACCTGGGACGACGGCACCGATCTCTACCGCGATCCCCGCGCCCGGCGCACCGGCGACGTCGTGACTGTCATCATCTCGATGCAGGACAAGGCCAAGCTGGACAACAAGACCGGCCGCTCGCGCGATTCGCAGGTCAAGTTCGGGCTGGACTGGCTGATGGACGTCGCTGGGTGGCAGGACAAGGGCTCCACCACCGCCAATCTCAACACCAACACCCAGATCAAGGGGAACGGCCAGATCGACCGCACCGAGGACATCAAGCTATCGATCGCGGCCATCGTCACCGACGTGCTGCCGAACGGCAACATGATGATCAGCGGCTCGCAGGAGTTTCGCGTCAACACCGAGATGCGCGTGCTCAATGTCGGCGGCATCGTGCGCCCGCGCGACATCTCGCGCACCAACACGATTTCCTACGAGAAGATCGCCGAGGCCCGCGTGTCCTATGGCGGTCGTGGAAATCTGTCCGACGTGCAGCAGCCTGGATGGGGACATCGGATCTATGACGCCGTGGCACCGTTCTGAAGGTCGGGCCGGCAAGGCCGGGCGAGGGCAGGGGACGTCATGCGCCTGATTGCCGCCATCGTGGTGCTGACCCTTGTCGCGATCGGCGCGGGCGCGCTTGCCGGCCTGCATCTGTTCGCGACCGCCGAGCGCGTCGCCGACGCGAAGAAGAGCGCGACCCCGCCGCCGATCGCGTCGAGCTACGCCGGCAGCGCGCGCCTGCGGAAACTGTCCCCGATCGTGACCAACCTCGGTGCGCCCGCCAACAATTGGGCCCGCATCGAAGCCTCCATGGTGACCGAGAGCATGAACGACGAGGAAGCCGGCATCCTGGCCGCGCATATCAGCGAAGACATCGTCACCTATTTGCGCTCGGCGTCGGTCGGGCAGTTCGAGGGATCGCGCGGGCTCCAGCATCTGCGCGACGACCTGACCGAGCGCGCCAACATCCGCTCGTCGGGCAAGATCCGAGAATTGATCATTGAGACCTTGGTGATCCAGTGAGACTAAGAGTCCTGCTGCTTGCGTTGATCCTGGTGGTGCTGCCCGAGGTGGCGCTCGCCCAGATTCCGGACCTCAATTCGCTGCTGCCGCCGGGAAACGGCTCGACCAGCGGCCGCATCATCCAGCTGATGGCGATGATCACGGTGCTGTCGGTGGCGCCGGGGCTGCTCATCATGGTGACGAGCTTCACGCGATTTGCGGTGGCGCTGTCGTTCCTGCGCGCCGGGCTCGGCCTGCAGACCACGCCGGCCAATCTGGTGCTGATCAGCCTCGCGCTGTTCATGACCTTCTACGTGATGGCGCCGACCTTCGACCGCGCCTGGGAGACCGGCGTCCAGCCGCTGATGAAGAACGAGATTTCGGAAGAGCAGGCCTATCTGAAGATCACCGATCCGTTCCGCGAGTTCATGCTGGCTCATGTCCGCGACAAGGATCTGCAGACCTTCGAGTCGCTCGCCGCGGAAAGCTTCCGCAAGAAGTTCGACGACAAGCGCGTCGATCTGCGCGTCATCATCCCGGCCTTCATGATCTCCGAGCTGAGGCGCTCGTTCGAGATCGGATTCCTGATCATCCTTCCGTTCCTGGTGATCGACATGATCGTGGCGACGCTGACCATGTCGATGGGCATGATGATGATGCCGCCGACGATCCTGGCGCTGCCGTTCAAGATGCTGTTCTTCGTGTTGATCGACGGCTGGAATCTGCTCGCCTCCGGACTGGTGCGCTCGTTCTCGTAACGGGCGGCGATCGCCCGGCGCCCTGTCATGGTTAGCGAAACGTGCCGCCTTATGGTTAGCGGTAGGTAATATTAATCATCTGATATTGTTGAAGAATTCAAGCCGATCTTAATCCGCGAGCAAGATTTCGCGTGTTAGCAATGCGGCACGGCGGGTTGGACCCCACCCACAATAGTCCAAAGGCATGATGCCGCCCCTCCGTACCGGTGCAAGTCCGGTATGTCCCCTGATGAAAATGTAACGCGTACATAAAGGGACATTCGCAATGTCAAGCCTGCTCACGAACTCGTCCGCCATGACCGCGCTCCAGACTCTGCGGTCTGTCAGCTCGCAACTCTCCACCACGCAGAGCCGGATCTCCACCGGTCAGCGCGTGGCCACCGCCGCCGACAACGCCGCTTACTGGTCTATCGCCACCTCGATGCGCGCCGACAACGCCGCGCTCTCCGCCGTCTCCGACTCGCTCGGTCTGTCGGCCGCGACCGTCGACACCGAGTACACCGCTCTGAACAAGGTGCTCGGCGACAGCAACTCCGGCCTGACCAAGCTGCAGTCGCTGCTGGTCGAAGCCAAGACGGCCGGTATCGACCGCACCAAGATCCAGTCGGAAATCACCCAGATCCAGCAGGACATGAAGAACGTCGCCAGCGCGGCGACCTTCAACGGCGTCAACTGGCTGAGCACGAACGCCTCCACGCCGACGACCGTCAACCTGGTGTCGTCGTTCTCGCGTGTCGGCTCCACCCCGACCACCAGCTCGATCACCGTGACGGTCGCCAACTACTCGCTCTACACCTCGAGCACGAGCGGCATCCTCGACACGGTGAGCGGCAGCGCCTCGGTCGACAGCCTCAACATCGGAGCGCTGACCGACTCGGCCGCCGACCAGACCATTCTCGATGGCTACATCGCGAAGGTCACCGCGGCGATCGGCACGGTCTCTTCGGGCGCCGCCAACCTCGGCGCCATCAAGAACCGTATCTCGAACAACTCGGAGTTCGTGAAGTCGCTGATGGACTCGGTTGATCGTGGTATCGGCCAGCTCGTCGACGCCGACATGAACCAGGAGTCCACTCGCCTGGCGGCTCTCCAGGTGCAGCAGCAGCTCGGCGTTCAGGCGCTCTCGATCGCCAACAACAACAGCCAGAGCATCCTGTCGCTGTTCCGCTAAGCTCTAGAAGTACTGCGGAGGGCCGCGCTTCTCGCGAAGCGCGGCCCTTTCGTTTGGCGCGATGCTGCCGGCAAGATTCCAGCCGCCCTGTTGCGGAAGGATCACAGCGCCACAAGCCTCGCACAAGCTTCGCTGGCTACTCTCGCCGTTACGACGGGTTGGGTTTACGCGCATTTCCGCAAACCCAAAGGCATGATGCCGCCCTGTCGTACCGGTGCAAGCCCGGTATGTCCCCATTCAATCTGTTTTCAAAGGGACATCAAAGATGGCTTCCAGCCTGCTTACCAACTCCGCCGCAATGACTGCGCTCCAGACCCTCCGGAATGTCAGCGCCAGCCTGCAGACCACCGAAAACCGCATCTCCACCGGCCAGCGCGTTTCGACCGCTTCGGACAACTCGGCCTATTGGTCGATCGCGACCTCGATGCGCGCCGACAACGCCGCGCTCTCCGCCGTCTCCGACTCGCTCGGTCTGTCGGCTGCGACCGTCGACACCGAATACACCGCGCTGAACAAGGTGATCGGCGACCAGAACTCCGGCCTGACCAAGCTGCAGGCGCTGCTGGTCGAAGCCAAGACCGCCGGCATCGACCGCACCAAGATCCAGGCTGAAATCACCCAGATCCAGCAGGACATGAAGAACGTCGCCAACGCGGCGACCTTCAACGGTGTCAACTGGCTGAGCACCAACGCCTCCACGCCGACCACCGTCAACCTGGTGTCGTCGTTCTCGCGCGTGGGCGGCACGCCGACGATCAACACCATCACGGTGACGGTGTCCAACTACTCGCTCTACACCTCGTCCACGAGCGGCATCCTCGACACGGTGAGCGGCACCGCGTCGATCGACAGCATCAGCATCGGTGCGCTGACCGACTCGGCAGCTCACCAGACCATCCTCGACGGCTACATCGCGCAGGTCACCACGGCGATCAACACGGTCAGCCAGTCGGCCGCCAACCTCGGCGCCATCAAGAATCGCATCTCGAACAACACGGAATTCGTGAAGTCGCTGATGGACTCGGTGGATCGCGGTATCGGCCAGCTCGTCGACGCCGACATGAACGCGGAATCGACCCGGCTCCAGGCGCTGCAGACCCAGCAGCAGCTCGGCGTTCAGGCGCTCTCGATCGCCAACCAGAACAGCCAGAGCATCCTGTCGCTGTTCCGCGGCTAAGCGGCGCTTTCGAAAACGACCGTGCTCCCTTCGGGAGCACGGTCCCCGCCGTGACCGGCGGAACTGGCGGCACATGACGTGCCCGCAATCGACCCCAACGCCAAATTTGAAACGGCACGCCGCAACCGACCGCACCATGATGCGGTCCGGGGCGTCCGCGCGTTGCGGGGAAGGCCGATTGCGTCGCCAAGCTTCTTGTAAAATTGCAACGCCGTGCCTGCGAACCGACACAATCGTGTCCCCGCGCAACCCTCAGACAAGGTTGGCAGCGGAGTGTCCTCTACGTTCGCATTGGTACGAGGTCATATGCTGTTCAGTCGTGCGCAGATACAGCAACTGCTCAACAATCTGCTGGAGCTTGGGCCGCGACGCCTGATGGCCTTGGGACTGATCGGCTTTGCCGTTCTCGTCACCGTCGTCGGCGGCGCGTATTATCTGAGCCGCCCCGAGTTCGAGACGCTCTACACCGGCCTCACCCGCGAGGATGTGACGCGGATGGGCGCGGCTCTGCGCGAGCAGAACATCACCTTCGACGTGAACACTGCGGGCGACGCGCTCTCGGTGCGCCCGAGCCAGACCATGCAGGCGCGGATGCTGCTTGCCGAGAAGGGGCTGCCGACCAGCGCCAATTCCGGCTACGAGCTGTTCGACAAGATCGGCTCGCTCGGCCTGACCTCGTTCATGCAGGAAGTCACCAAGCTGCGCGCGCTGGAAGGCGAGATCGCGCGCACGGTTCAACTGATGAAGGGGGTCAAGGCGGCACGGGTGCATATCGTGATGCCGGTGCGCGGCTCGTTCCGCGCGACGCAGCAGCCGCCGTCGGCCTCGGTCGTGCTGCGCACCGACGGCGCGATCGAGGCGCGCACGGCGCAGTCGATCCGTCATCTCGTCGCCGCCGCCATTCCCGGCATGAGTCGCGACAAGGTGACGGTGTTGGACGCCGACGGCTCGATGCTGCTCGCCGAAGAGGACGAGGCGAGCGCCGCTCCGACCAAGATGGCGAGCCTGCAGAAGACGGTCGGCGGCATGGTTCAGGAGAACATCCGCAAGGCGCTGACGCCGTATCTCGGCCTTGACAATTTCGAGGTCAGCGTCGCGCCGCAGCTCTCCACCGACAAGAAGCAGACCAACGAGACCGTCTACGATCCCGAGAGCCGCGCCGAGCGCTCGGTGCGGAACGTGCGCGAGAAGGAATCCTCGCAGAATGCGGATCGTTCGACGCCCACGACGGTGCAGCAAAATCTCCCCGACCAGCAGGTGAACGCCGGCGGTGGCAAGAACTCCAGCGAGGACAAGACCCGCCGCGAGGACGTCACCAATTTCGAGGTGTCGTCCAAGACCACGACGACGGTGAGCGACGGCTATTCGGTGAAGAAGCTCTTCATCGCCGTCCTGGTCAACCGTACGCGGCTGGTCGCCGATCTCGGCGACAAGACCAACCAGGCCATCGTCGACAGCAAGCTCGCCGAGATCAGCCAGCTCGCGGCGACGGCCGGCGGACTGGACAAGGCGCGCGGCGACCAGATCCAGGTGACGGCCGTCGACTTCATCGAGGGCTCGCGGGAGCTGGCGCCGGTGCCGCCGATCAGCTTCGTCGAAATGATCAACAAGCAACTCGGCAGCGTCATCAACGCGGTGACGATCCTGGCCGTCGCTTCGATGCTGGTCTGGTTCGGCTTGCGGCCGGCGGTCAACGGCATTCTGACCCATCGCGCCGAGCAGGAGCAGGTGGAGGCCGCCGAGGCCGCCGAGCCTCGAAGCTGCTGCAGCCCTTGCACTGACCGACAGTCAGGACCCCGAGCCTCAATCTCGTCGAGGACCTCGAGGGCAAGATGCAGCGCACGCCGCAGAAGAGACTGGAGCAGATCGTCCGGCTCGACCAGGCACAGGCGGCAGCAATCCTTAAAGACTGGATGCGACGCGAGGAGGCGGCATGAACGCGGCAATCGGAAAGCTTCTGACGCAATTCGACGCGAACGGGCGGGCCAAGTCGCCACCGCCTCCGCCACCCAGGATCCAGGACGTGCTGACCAGGCCGAAGGAGCCTCGTACGCGAGCCTCAGCCCCAGCCGCAGCCTCAGCCGCAGCCGCTGCCCCAGTCGCCGCCTCCGGCGCCGAAGGCGGAAGCGCCGCCGGCCAATCTGCTGGAGGATGCCTACCGGCGCGGCCTTGCGGCCGGGATTGCGGAAGGCGACGCCAAGCTCGCCGAGGAGCGCGTCCGCAGCGCGATCCGGCTCGGCGAGGAGCGCGCCAAATGGTCGGACCAGCAGGCCGTCGCGATCGTCAGCGGCTTCGAGGCCGGCTGCCGCGAGATCGAGACCAATATCGCCAGCTCCGTTGCGCGGATCCTGCTGCCGTTCCTCGCTGACGCCGTCCGCGACAAGGCGATCGGATCGCTGGTCGAGCAGATCGCCGCGCTGACTGGCAATTCGTCGGCGCCGGCGTTCAAGGTCACCGGCCCGAGCGAGCTGCTCGACCTCGTGAAGACCCAGCTCGAAGCATCGCGGCGGATCGGCATCGAATACGAAACGGCCGAGGCGTCCGAAGTTCGCGTCGTCGCCGATCAGACCGTGATCGAGACGCAGATTTCCGCCTGGAGCGAACGTCTGAAGGAAGCACGCCGGTAATCCGCCATGGAAGAAGTCAAGCACGAGCTCGTCATCGTCCGCCGCCGCAGCGCCTTCGCCGAGGAGGCGCATCACGGTGGCGTATGGAAGATCGCCTATGCGGACTTCATGACCGCGATGATGGCGTTCTTCCTGGTCATGTGGCTGCTCAACGCGCTCAACCAGGACCAGAAGCAGGTAGTCGCGAGCTATTTCAACCCGATCAAGCTCGCGGAGAACGCGCCTGCGCCGAAAGGTCTGAAGGATCTGTCCAAGAAGGAGCCGACGACGTTCGAAGGACAGGACGGCAGGCGGCAGCCGGCAGGCCCGAGCGAAGAGCGCCGTGGCGATTCCCCGACGGCCGAGAAGCCGCCCTTCTATGAAGAGAAGGTGCTGTTCCGCGATCCCTACGCGACGCTCGCCGAGATCGCGAGCAGCGCCAACCAGTCTTCGGGGCAGCGTCGCGCCGGCGCGCTGACGTCCGCCGAGGAAGACGGCCTCAAGGGCGGCGACGCCTACCGCGATCCGTTCGACCCCGGCTATTGGAAGCTGGCGCCGCAAGCGTCCAAGGACGCGGAACGCATGATCGAGAGCGAGACCAAGCCGAACGCTTCCGCGCGTGACGGCGTGCCCGCCACAAATCAGAGCGAGCCGCTGGCGCGTCGTGCCAAGACCGACGATGCCGGTGGAAGCGTGGCTCCGAGCGCGGACGCCTCGTCCGCGAGCCTGTCCCCGCTGCTGCCGCCGGGACCTGCGCCGGCGCAATCGCCCCGCGAGGGCAGCGCGCAAGCGACCGTTCAAGCCAACCCCGCCGCGCAGGCGCGTCAGAGCGATGCCGCGAAGGAGAGCGATCCGCGCGATGCCGCGCAGACCCAGCAGCCCACCGTCAAGCAGCTCCAGTCTGCGATCGCGGATGCGCTGTCGGACGTCAAGGCGGGTGCCGGGCCGGCGGTCGAGGTGCGCCAGGTCGAGGAGGGCCTCCTGATCAGCCTGACCGACGATGCGAGCTTCGGAATGTTCGCGGTCGGCTCGGCCGAGCCGCGGCCCGAGCCTCGTCCGAGCGGTCGACAAGATCGGGCCGCTGCTGACCAAGCGCCAGGGCTTGATCATCGTCCGCGGCCATACCGACAATCGGCCCTATCGTTCGGAGAATTACGATAATTGGCGGCTGTCGACCGCGCGCGCTCAGATGGCCTATTACATGCTGGTTCGCTCCGGCGTCGACGCGCAGCGGATCGAGCATGTCGAAGGTTACGCCGACCGGCGGCCGAAGCTTCAGAACGATCCGGCAGCGGCGCAGAACCGCCGCATCGAGATCCTGATCCGCGAGAAGCGCCCTTGATCAGGCCGCTGCTCTGCGCCGCTCTGTTGCTGCTGCCGTTCACGGCGAGAAGCGGGCTTGCGCAACCCGCGCGCCCGTCGGGCGAGCCCTATGAGTCTCGTCCGCGCGTTGCAGGCGGTGCAGGACGGCATCGCCAACGGCGATACCGCCGCGCATGGCAGCCACATCGCGCTGATCCGGCAGACCGGCGAGAAGTTTCTCGCCGCCGATCCTTCCGTGTGGAGCAATCCGCAGAACAGCCAGGCCGTCGTCATCTACCTGCTCAGCGGCGGCGCGCCGCAAATCGTCCGCAAACTGCCGCGCGACAAGATGAGCGTGGACGAGCGGCTGTTCAACGGCGCGCTCGCTTACGTCGAGGGCCATCAGGAGGAAGCGCGCGAGCAGCTCAAGGACGTCAAGCCGCGGACGCTGTCCTCGGGCCTCGGCGGACAGGTGGCGCTGGTGCAGGGCGCGCTGTTCGCGCGCACCGAGGCATCGTTCGCGATCGAGCGCCTCGACGATGCGCGCCTGCTGCTGCCGGGCACGCTGGTGGAGGAGGCGGCGCTGCGGCGCGAGATCCTGCTGGTGGGGCAGGCGGAGGATTTCGACAAGTTCGAGTTCCTGACGCTGGCTTATCTGCGCCACTACCGCAACTCGATCTATGCCGGCGATTTCTGGCAGCGCTTCTCCACTGGCCTGACGCAGTCGAGCCTGGCGCTGGACCAGCGCCGCTTCGCGCGGATCGCGGCTCTGCTGGAGCAGATCGATCGCGCGAGCCGCCTCAAGCTTTATCTGGTGATCGCGCGCGCAGCGATGGTGCGGGGACAGCTGGGCGTGACGCGGCTTGCAGGCGAAAGGGCGCTGACGCTCAGTGCCGACGCCTCCAGCGAGCGCGAACGGGCGCATTTCTTTCGTGGTGCCTCGCGGGCGCTCGCCGACGAATATGACGGCGGTCTCGCCGAGCTGAAGGCCGTCGACCGGTCAAAGCTGCCCGAGCGCGACGTCCCTCTCTTCAATGCCACAGTGCAGCTCGCGCTCGACGTTCGCAAGCCGCTTCCAGGCGCATCCGCCAACGCATCCGACAAGCCTCCGATCACGCCGGCGCGTCTCGATCTAGCGCAATCGACCGTGACGCTCGCACGCGCGAAGAAGCAGCTCGGCGAACTCGAACTCCTCACCAGGGACCGCCGTCCATGACCAAGCTCAACGGAACCTCCGGACAGCTCTTCTCGGGTCTCGCCGAGAGTCTCAACATCCGCGGCACGTCGCGTTCGGCAAAGGGTGCCGGCGGCAAGTCGCAGGCGAGGCTCCTCCTTCAACGATCTGCTCCATACCGTCTCAAACCTCGCCAAGCAGGCACTGAGCGAGGACGGTAGCGAGACGACCGCAAAGCCCGGAACGCTGCGCTCGCATCTGGTTCACCCGGCCGCGACGGAGAAGACCAAGAACACGCTCTTGCAGGAACGCGTCGCGGCGTCGGAGCATCCAAACACCAGCGAAGAGCCGTCCGACAAGAAGACCGACAAGGCGACCGAGAAGCAGCGCCCGGTCGATCATGCCCCCAAGGCGGACGTTCAGGCCTCATCGAACGCTGTCGTGGTGATCGGACAGGAGATCGCGGCCGCGCCTGCCGTGAAGCCGCAGATGCAATTGCCGTCCGCCGACAAGGACCCGCCCGCGCGCGAGGAGCGGTCGTCCGGGAAGCGCGAGGTTCTGGGTACGACGAAGGCGACGGCCACGACCGACAACGCCCCATCCAATGATGCTCCAGCTCCGGCTCCCCGCGCGCCGCGGCTTCGCAGGCGGCGCAGGCGCCACAATCCTTGCCGGCCCAGGACAGCGAGCCGTCGGTCGCGACGCCCGCGACATCGGGATTCGAGGCGGTCGCGGCCAATGTCGCGCGCGCTGCCAAGGACGCGGGGCGCGACGCGCTGCCCGAAACGACCAAGGTCACGGTGGTTCAGCAGGAGACCCATATGCCTCCGGCGCAATTCAGCGCCCCGCAACAGGTCGCCAACGCGGTCGTCGCGGAGCTGAAGGAATCCGCAAGCCCTGCGGCAGCCGCGGCGCCTGATCTGTCGGCCTCCCAGACCAATGCTCCGGATCAGCCGCTCAAGATCCTGACCCTCAATCTCGAGCCGCCCGCGCTCGGCAACGTCACCGTGCGGCTTCGCTTGGTCGGTACTGAAGTGTCAGTCCATCTCGCGGCCGAGCGCAAGGACACCAGTCAGATGCTGGACCAGCAGCGCGACCAGATCCGCGATCTCATGCAGTCGGCGGGTTACGTTGCCGACGTCGCGCCGGTGCAGCACGGCTCGCTGGACGGATTCCAGAGCGGTTCCGGCCAGTCGCAGCCGCAATTCTCGGGCCAGCAACAGCCGTCGTCGCAGTCGCAAGGGACGTTCGGCGGCGCCGGCAATTCGTCGGGACAATCCGACGGCAACGCCAGACAGGCCCGGCAGGAGCGCCAGTCCAACCAGGAGACGCGTCATGATCAGAACATGGGTCAGCAGACTAGCCGCGGCCCTGTTTATCTGTAACGCGGGCGCCGCGGCAGCGGCGACCGACAACGCGCGCCCGTGCGAGCGCGAGATGGCGCGCGCGGCCCAGCAGCACGGCATTCCGCTCGGCATTCTCTACGCGGTCGGCCTCACCGAGACCGGCCGGCGCGGCGCGCTGCATCCCTACGCGCTGGGGGCCGACGGCCAGACCGTGTTCGCCAGGAATCTCGACGATGCCATGGCGAATTTCGAGGCGATCCGCGGCAAGGGGATCAAGCTGATCGATATCGGCTGCATGCAGATCAACCATTATTTTCACGGCGACAAGTTCGATTCGGTTCGGGCGATGTTCGATCCCGCCAGAAACGTCGACTATGCCGCGCGCTTCCTGAAGGAGTTGAAGCAGCGCGAGGGCAGCTGGACCATGGCGGTCGCACGCTACAATGCCGGTCCCAACAACCAGCCGGCGCAGAAGCGCTACGTCTGCCACATCGTCGCGCATCTCGTCTCGAGCGGCTTCGGCGCGTGGACCGACAAGGCGCGATCCCTCTGTCAGCCGAAGACCACATGACGTGACGACCTCAAGCAACGAACGATGCCACGACGACAAGTTGTGCATCGTCCCAAATCATCAGCCCCGCGCAAGCAAGACCCCCCATTGTAACTGCAACCTACCAAAGGAGCCCCTTTCATGAGCCTGTATGGTGTTATGCGCACCGGTGTTTCCGGAATGAACGCGCAATCCAACAAGCTGTCGACGGTCTCGGACAACATCGCCAACGTCAACACGACCGGCTACAAGCGGGCTTCCACCGAATTCTCCTCGCTGATCCTGAAGAGCGGCTCGGGCAATTACGATTCCGGTGCGGTCGAGACCACCGTGCGCTACGCCATCTCCGACGCCGGCAACTACCACTTCACGACGTCGACGACGGATCTCGCGGTCCAGGGCAACGGCTTCTTCGTGGTGCAGGACGCGAACGGAAACAATTTCCTGACTCGCGCCGGCGCCTTCGTGCCCGACAACACCGGCAACCTCGTCAACACCGCCGGCTTCCAGCTGATGGGCTACAACATCGCGAACGGCGCCGTGCCGACCGTCGCCGCCAACGGCTTCGGCGGTCTTCAGGTCATCAACGTCAACCAGATGGCGCTGCAGGCCGCGCCGTCGACCAAGGCGACCGTGGCCGCCAACCTCGATCCGAGCGCCACCGCGATCGCAGCGCCGGCGGGCCCCGCCAACTACACCTCGAAGACGTCGATGGTGACCTACGACAATATCGGCAATGCCGTGACGCTCGACGTCTACGCCGCCAAGACCGCCGCCAACACCTGGGACATCCAGGTCTATAACGGCGCAACTGCGTTGACGACGTCCGGCCCGCTGACCACCTTCACCTTCGACGTCACCGCGACCGGCAAGGGCAAGCTCGCCGCGGCGAGCCCGACCTCGCTTTCGGTCGCGATCCCCGGCGGCTCCGCAGCCTTCAATATCGATATGTCGGCCATGACCCAGGTCGCTGCCGCCTTCGATTTCAAGGCAACGGTCGACGGCAACGCTCCGTCCGCGGTCGAGAAGGTGAACATCGACGACAAGGGTATCGTCACCGCCGTGCTCAAGAACGGCACCACGCTGCCGAGCTTCCAGATCGCGCTCGCGACCGTGCCGAGCCCGGATCACCTGACGCCAGAGGTCGGCAACGTCTATTCGCCCAACCTGGAGTCCGGAAACGTGCAGGTCGGTCTCGCCGGCCAGGGCGGTCTCGGTACCGTCAAGTCAGGCGCGCTGGAGGATTCCAACGTTGATCTCGCGGACGAGCTGACCTCGATGATCGAGGCCCAGCGCGGCTTCACCGCGAACTCGAAATCGTTCCAGACCGGCGCCGACCTGCTGGACGTCGTCGTCAACCTGAAGCGCTGAACCCGTCAGCGCTCGTTTCGGGCCGGAATACGCCATGTCCATTACCGCCGCTCTCAACTCCGCCCGCTCCTCGCTCATGGCGTCGGGCATCCAGTCGGCGACGATCTCGCGCAACATCGCCGGGGCCAGTGCTCCCGGCTATTCGCGCAAGCTCACCATGCTGGACAATTTTCCGGGCGCCGGCGTCTACGTTGCGGCGATCCAGCGTGCTGCCTCGTCAGGCCTCTACAGCAACGTCCTGGTCGCGACTTCGTCGTCCGCCAAGCAGAGCGTGATCTATGACGGTCTGCAGAAGATCGCGGCCGCTACGGTGGACGATCCCGAGCTCGAGCAGTCGCCGACCGCCCAGCTCAACAAGCTGAAACAGGCGCTGCAGCAATACGCCAACTCCACCGACAATGCGACCCTGGCCCAGGCCGCCGTGACCTCCGCCAAGGACATGGTGACCGCGCTCAACCAGGCCACCAAGACCGTGCAGTCGGTCCGCGAACAGGCCGACGTTGACATGACGACGTCGGTCACCAACATCAACCAGCTCCTCACCCAGTTCCAGACCGTCAACACCGCGATCGTAAAGGGCACGGTCACCGGCGACGATGTCACCGACTATCTCGACCAGCGCGACAGCATCGTGTCGAAGCTGTCGCAGGAGGTCGGCGTCACCATGTCGCTGCGTCCCAACGGAGACGCGGCGCTCTATACCGACAGCGGCGTCGTGCTGTTCGACAAGACGGCGCGGACCGTCAGCTTCGCGCCGACCAACGCCTATACCGCCGGCACCACGGGCAATGCCGTCTTCATCGACGGCGTGCCGGTGACCGGCGCCAATTCCGTCATGCCGCTCAAATCCGGCAAGCTCGCCGGCCTTGCCCAGCTGCGCGACCAGGACACGGTGACGTATCAGAACCAGCTCGACGAAATCGCGCGCGGCCTGATCGATGCTTTCAAGGAAAGCGATCAATCGCCCGTCCCGACGCTGGCCGACAGGCCCGGTCTGTTCACCTATCCCGGCTCGCCGGCGATGCCCGCTAGCGCGACGATCTCGGTCGGCCTCGCCGGCACGATCTCGGTGGCCGCCTCGGTCGATCCGGCAGCGGGCGGAAACCCGAACCTGCTGCGCGACGGCGCGATCAGCGGCGTTCCCGCGTATAATTACAACACGACCGGCAATGCCGGCTTCTCGACGCGGCTCCAGCAGCTCATCGACAACATGAACGCGCAGCAGCCGTTCGACGTCACGGCGCAAGGCAAGCCGAGCGGCAGCGTGATCGAGTTCGCCTCGTCCTCGGCGAGCTGGATCGAAAGCCATCGCAAGGCCGCTGACGACAACGTCCAATACCAGAACACGCTGCTCGACCGCAGCACCGCGGCCCTGTCCAACGTCGCCGGCGTCAACATGGACGACGAGATGTCGTTGATGCTCCAGGTCGAGCGGACTTATTCGGCCTCGTCGAAGATCATCTCGACCGTCGACCAGATGTTGCAGAGCCTGCTGGCTGCCGTGGGGAATTAAGTCATGATGAGCGCCAACTACATCTCGACCTTGATGCTGTCGTCGTCGTTGCGGTCGTCGATCACGAACAACCAGGCCGCGTTGACCAAGGCCTCGAAGGAGGCGACCACCGGCCGCTTCGCCGATGTCGGCCTCGAGACTCGGCACGGGAACGGGCCGCGATGTGGCGCTGCGGGCCGATTTCAACTTCGCCGACCAGATCGTCGACACCAACGAACTGGTTTCGGGGCGCCTCGACGTGACCCAGAACCGCATCACGCAGCTCGGAACCACCGCTTCGGAATTCCTCAAGAACCTGATCGCGGCCCGCGACACCGACAGCGGCGCGAAGATCATCCTGCCCAGCGCATCCGCGAACCTCCAGGACCTCATCGGCGCGCTCAACGTCTCCTATAACGGCTCGTATCTGTTCGGCGGCATCAATACGCAGACCGTGCCGGTCGCAAACTATGTGGCCGGTTCGACCAGCAAGAATGCGCTCGACGCGGATTTTGCGGCGATCCCGCCCACGGGCTTCGGCTTCCCGCAGTCCTCGGCAAGCGTGAGCACGATCACGCCGGCGCAGATGCAGAACTTCCTCGACAACACCCTTGATCCCGAGTTCGCAAGCCCGGCCTGGAACACGAATTGGTCGACGGCCACGGACCAGACGCTGTCGAGCCGCATCTCGACGACAGAGGTCGTCGACAGCTCGGTCAGCGCCAACCAGCCCGGCTTCCGCAAGCTGGCCGAGGCCTACACGATGCTCACCGACCTCGGAAACACCAGCCTGAGCAAGCCCACGTTCCAGGTCGTGGTCGACAAGGCCATTAGTCTCGTCACGGGCGCGATCAACGATCTCGCGGTGCTCGGCGGCACCGTCGGCTCGATCCAGCAACGGGTGACCGGCGCCTCCGAGAAGCTGAAGATCCAGAAGGACATCCTCAACAACCAGATCGTCAAGCTGGAGGCGGTCGACCCGACCGAGGCTTCGGTCCGGGTCAACACCTTGCAGACCCAGATCAAGACGGCGCTCGCGCTGACCTCGCAGCTCCAGCAGATCAGCCTCATCAACTACCTCTAGGGTCTGGTTCGCTCCGTGTCCTGTTATTCGGTCTCCTGCGCAGAGTGGTTCTGATGACGTTTGAAGCCTATGAAGCGGTCGTCGACGAGAGTGGCTATGAGGCGCGGGGGCGCGAGCGGCAGGCGCTCAGCCTCGGCATCGACCGGCTCGAGCGGCTCCAGCGCGGGCGCTTCAGCCTCGAGGATCTGGTCGAGAGCCTGCTCTATGTGCGGCGGCTATGGACGATCTTCATCGAGGATCTCTCGCACCCCGAGAACGGCCTGCCGGAAAAGCTGCGCGCCGACATCATCTCGATCGGCCTGTGGGTCGTCAAGGAGGCCGACCGCCTTCGCGAGGAGCGGTCGAACGACGTGATGCAGCTCATCGAAATCAACCGCCTGATCCGAGACGCGCTTTAATGAAAGTCTCCTTGCGGGCGGGCGAACGGATCTACATCAACGGCGCGGTGCTGCGCGTGGACCGCAAGGTCTCCGTCGAGCCTCGTCAACGACGTGATGTTCCTGCTCGAAGGGCAGGTCATGCAGGCCTCCGACGCCACGACGGCGCTGCGTCAGCTCTATTTCATCGTCCAGCTGATGCTGATGAACCCGACCGACATTCGCGACGCCGCAGCGCTCTACGCGCAGCATCACGCGGCGTTGTGCGCGGTGTGCGAGAGCCGCGAGATGCTGGACGGGCTCGGCGCGGTCGACGAGCTGGTCCAGGCGAGCCGCTATTTCGAAGCGCTCAAGCGGATCCGGACCCTGTTCCCGGTGGAGCAGGCGATCCTCGCCGGCGCCGCCGCCATTTCCCCTTCGAGGCTGCCTGACAGCGGAGATCATCATGAACGTCACCAGCGCGACCGACAGCACGAGCAATTCATCGAGTGCGACCGGTTCCACCACGACGACGTCGAGCAACAGCGTCGACTACAATACGTTTCTTCAGCTCCTGATCGCCGAGATGAAGAACCAGGATCCGACCAATCCGATGGACACCTCGCAATATATGAGCCAGTTCGCCCAGCTCTCGACGGTCGAGCAGGCGATGCAGACCAATTCGAAGCTGGACGCGCTGCTGTCGTCGCAATCCCTGTCGCAGGCCAACGGCCTGATCGGGAAGACCGTCAGCTTCACCGATTCCACCGGTGCGAGCTTCAGCGGCAAGGTCGTTTCGGTCGCCATCAACAGCGACGGCTCCATTGCGACCCTCCAGGACGGCACCAAGGTTGCGGTCGGGCCCGGGCTCACGATCAGCCAGTCATGAACGAACGCGACGCTCTCGATATCGTCCAGGCGGCGATCTGGACCATCATCGTCGCCTCCGGGCCCGCGGTCGGCGCCGCGATGCTGGTCGGCACCGTGATCGCGCTGATCCAGGCCCTGACCCAGATCCAGGAGGTGACGCTGACCTTCGTTCCGAAGATCATCGTCATCCTGCTGGTCGTTGCCGTATCCGGCTCCTTCATCGGCGCGCATCTCTCCACCTTCACCGAGATGGTCTATTCGCATATCGAGCACGGCTTCTGATCCGCGAGGGCGTCCCGCCACCACCCTCGCGTAAGCTTTGCACGGCAGATTGGGAGCAGACCCTCTGCCGGTGACCCATGGCCGATACGTTAGCTGCTAGCCTGCCGACCCCACGACGATTGGGGGCCGACGCCTTTTTCGCGGGCGGTATCGTGGCCATGCTCACGATTCTGTTCCTGCCGATTCCGCCGATCCTGATCGATCTCGGCCTTGCCTTCTCGATCGCGCTGTCGGCGCTGATCCTGATGGTCGCGCTGTGGATCCAGCGCCCGCTCGACTTCTCGGCCTTCCCGACCGTGCTGCTGATCGCGACCATCCTGCGCCTGGCGCTGAACGTCGCGACCACCCGTCTGATCCTGTCGCGCGGCGGCGAAGGCGAGCAGGCTGCCGGCCATGTCGTCGCCGGCTTCTCCAAGTTCGTCATGGGCGGCGACTTCGTCATCGGCCTGATCATCTTCGCCATCCTGGTCACGGTGAATTTCGTCGTGATCACCAAGGGCGCGACGCGTATCGCCGAAGTCGGTGCCCGCTTCACGCTGGACGCCATCCCCGGCAAGCAGATGGCGATCGACGCGGATCTGTCCGCCGGCCTGATCGACGACAAGGAAGCCCAGCGCCGGCGCCGCGAGACTCGAAGAGGAAAGCGCCTTCTTCGGCGCCATGGACGGTGCCTCGAAATTCGTCCGGGGCGATGCCATCGCCGGCCTGCTTATCACCGCGATCAATATTTTCGGCGGCATCATCATCGGCGTCACTCACCACGGATTGACCCTGTCGCGCGCCGCCGACGTCTATACCAAGCTCTCCGTCGGCGACGGTCTGGTGTCGCAGATGCCGGCGCTGATCGTATCGCTGTCGGCGGGCCTTTTGGTCTCCAAGGGCGGCACGAGGGGATCGGCCGAGCAGGCGGTCCTGCGCCAGCTCGGCGGCTATCCACGCGCGGTGTCGGCCGCGGCGCTGATGATGTTCGTGCTCGCTTTGATGCCGGGGCTGCCGTTCGCGCCCTTCGTGCTGCTCGGCGGCGTCATGGCCTTCGTCGGCTACTCCCTGCCGAAGCAGCAAGCCGCCTTGAAGCAGAAGGAGGAGGCACGCAAGGCTGACGAGCGCGCTCAGACCGAGGCGAAGGAATCGGTCAAGGAGCAGCTCAAGACCGCCGAGATCGAGCTGGCGCTCGGCGGCCACCTCTCGGTCCATCTGCTGGGCTCGCGCACCGAGCTTGCCCACCGCGTCGCCAAGATCCGCAAGAAATTCGCCAAGCAATACGGCTTCGTCATCCCCGAGATCAAGCTTTCCGACAATCTGTCGATCGATCCCAAGGGCTACCAGATCCGGATCCACGACACCCGCATCGCCCATGGCGAGCTCCGGCTCGGCGAGGTGCTCGTGCTGGTCGACAAGGACGGCAAGCCCGACGTGCCGGGCGAGGAGGTGATCGAGCCTGCGTTCGGCATGAAGGCGTTGTGGGTGACGGAAGCCTTCACGGACGAGGTCAAGCGGCAGGGCTGCAAGCCGGTCGACAATCTGTCGGTGCTGCTCACGCATCTCAGCGAAGTGATCAGGGCGAACCTCGCCCAGCTCTTGTCCTACAAGGACATGCGCGCGCTGCTCGACCGGCTCGATCCCGAATACAAGCGCCTCGTCGAGGATCTCTGCCCGTCGCAGATCTCCTATTCGGGCCTGCTGGCGATCCTGAAGATCCTGCTGGCCGAGCGGGTCTCCATTCGCAACCTCCACCTCATCCTGGAGGCGATCGCCGAGATCGCGCCCCATGTGCGGCGCTCCGAACAGGTCGCCGAGCATGTGCGCACGCGCCTTGCCCAGCAGATCTGCGGCGACCTCTCCGATAACGGCGTGCTCAACGTCATCCGTCTCGGCAACCGGTGGGACCTCGCATTCCACCAGAGCTTGAAGCGCGACGCCAAGGGCGACGTCGCCGAGTTCGACGCCGATCCGCGCCTGATCGAGCAGTTCGCGACCGAAGCCAGTGCCGCGATCCGCAAGTTCACCGAGAACGGCACCAGCGTGGTGCTGGCGGTGACCCCCGAAGCGCGCCCTTACGTCCGGATGATCCTGGAGCGTGTGTTCCCGACATTGCCGATCCTGTCGCATGTCGAAGTCGCGCGCAGTGCCGAGATCAGGGCGCTCGGAGCCATATCGTGATCAGCGGCCTTGCCGACAGCGTGCTGGTGACGTTCATCGTGTTCTGCCGCATCGGGGCCTGCCTGATGCTGGTGCCCGGCTATTCCAGCGTCAACGTTCCGGCCCAGGTCCGCCTGTTCGTCGCGCTGGTCACGACCTTCGCGCTGGCGCCGATCCTGATCGCGGTCCTGAAACCTCTCACGGACAACGCGGCCCCGCTGACGCTGGCGCTCCTGATCTGCTCCGAGCTGCTGATCGGCAGCGTCATCGGGCTCGGCGGGCGGGTGTTCTTCCTCGCGCTCCAGACCATGGCGACGGTGATGGCGAGCGCGATCGGCCTCAGCAACATCCCGGGCACGCCGGTCGGCGACACCGATCCGGCGCCGGCGCTGGTGCCGCTGATCATGGCCTCCGTCACCACGCTGTTCTTCATCACCGATCAGCATTGGCAGGTCCTGCGCGGGCTGATGAACTCCTACGATGTCTGGCAGCCCGGCAGCAGGATCGACGGCAGCATGGCGCTCGACCAGCTCGTCGGCCGTCTGTCGGAGGCGTTCGTGCTGACGCTGCGGATCACCAGCCCTTTCATCGTCTATTCGGTCATCGTCAACCTGGCGGTCGGCCTGATCAACAAGCTGACGCCGGCGATTCCGGTCTATTTCATCTCCGTGCCCTTCGTGCTGTTCGGCGGCTTCCTGCTGCTCTACCTCACCAGCGACGAGTTGCTGACGCAATTCATGCTCGGCGTCTCGTCGTGGCTCGCGGGGTGACCGGCATGACCTCGCGCGCGGACAAGCTCGGCCGGATGGTTTCGCTGGTGAAGCTGCAGCTCCGGCTGTCCGAATGGCAGCTCGCGCAACTGCGGCAGCAGGAGAGAAGCCTGCAGGACGAGCAGGAATGGCTGGTCGGCGCCCTCAACGACGGCAAGCCACCGGCGGGCTCGTCGAGCGATTCGATCGCGCGGCGCCTGAACAGGACGAGCGTCGGCGCGCGCGCGGTCGGGGCGCAGGCGGCGCAGCAGCTCGACCGGGTCCGCGCGGAGAACCGCCGCGTGAAGCAGCTCGAGGAGGTCGCGAAGGCGGCGCTGGCCGACAAGCTCCGCGACGCGGAGAAGCGCTCCCTCGAAGAGATGACGGGACTAAGTCCTGCCGTGCGCCCGTGGACGCCGCGGCCAGCCAATCGGAATAAGACATGATCGTGACAGCGACACCCGACCTCGTTCTCGACGTTCTCGAGGCCGCCGATCCCGTGGCGCAGCGCGCGGCGACCGCGAAGCTCGACGCGTTGAAATCCTCCGGTGCCGACTTCGCCGCCACGATGGATGCGCAGGTCGGCAAGGCCGCGGCGGCGTCCGCCGAGCAATCCGCGGCGAACGCGGCCGAGGTGCCGTCGGATGCGGTGAACGGCTCGCCGGTGCGGGTGATCAAGGCGCCGGCATCCGGCGAGGTGTACCGGAAGTTCGAAGCCTTCATCCTCCAGACCTTCGTCGAGACGATGCTGCCGAAGGAGTCCGAGGAGGTCTTCGGCAAGGGCACCGCGGGCGGCGTCTGGAAGTCGATGCTGGCGGAGCAGCTTGGCAACCAGCTGGCGAAGGGCAAGGGCATCGGCATAGCCGAGCGGCTCGCCGCCGCGCATCCGCCGCCGCCCGCCGCGGCGGGCAAGGCCGGATGACGATACGAGGAATGGGTGACAGACGTTGAGGGGTGAATTTCCTATGCAGGTACAAGAAGGCGCGGCGACCGCAGTGATCGAGCAGCCGGTCGCGGACATCGAGGTGATCGCGACGGAGGCGGCAGCCGACGATGCTTTGTTGCCCGTGCTGCTGCCGGTCATGAGCAGCGAGGTCGCGGTCGACGGCGCGGAGGCGGCGAGCTCTGACGAGGTACGCGGCCTCCTGGCGGCGATCCGCCGGCTCGAAGGCATCGTCGAGGAGGAGACCGTCGCGCTCACCACGGGGCAGAAGATCGACTTCGACGAGTTCAGCGCGCGCAAGAGCCGCAGCATGCTCGAATTCGTCCGCCTGATGCGGGCGCGGATGCATCTCGGCGGCGAGGTCGAGGTCACCGAGCAGATTCAGCGGCTGCGCGAGAAGCTCGAGCGCAACCGCTCTGTCCTCGAAATGCACTATGACGCGGTGCGCGAAGTCGCGGGCATCATCGTCAAGGCGATCAAGGAAGCCGAGTCGGACGGCACCTATACCGGTCGCGCAGCGCAGGACGGAAAATGATCAGACTGGTGTTGGCCGGGCTCTGGGTCTGCATCCTCACCGCGGGCACGAGCTATGGCGTGGCCTATTGGAAGGAGAACGGCAGCCTGCTGCCGGCAAAGGACGAATATCTCGACGGGCTGCAATACCAGAAGACGCGGGCGCTGAGCGTGCCCATGGTCGAGAACGGCGCCGTGCAGGGCTACATCGTCGCGCGCTTCGTCTACACCGTCGAGGCGCGGACCATGCACCAGCTCAACGTGCCGCCGGAGCCGTTCGTCGTCGACGAGGCCTTCCGCAGGATCTATGCGGATGATCGCCTCGATTTCCGCAAGCTCGCCCGTTACGACCTCTCGGTCCTGACGACAGCCATCAAGCAGCGTGTCAACGAGCGCATGCAGGCCGAGATCGTCCAGGACGTCCTCGTCGAGGACTTCAACTACGTCTCCAAGGAAGAATTCCAATCGAAGCCGTAAGCCAGCGGCGGCGGGACTGAAATTGCGGTCGGCCCATTAGCGAGATATTTTTCGTTCGCTGCCCCTCTTGCGGAAGGGTGACCGCGGCTGAGCTGTCACGGGAGGTCGTCATGCCCGGGCTTGTCCCGGGCATCCACGTTCTCGGTGCGGTGTGGCAAGGCGTGGATGGCCGGGACAAGCCCGGCCATGACGATGTGGCGACTATTGCGCTCGGCAGCCTGTACGGGATCGCGCCTTCGCAAGGAGGCAACGCACCTTCATTGCCGCTCAAGCACGGCGCATTCCGCCGTCTCAGCCTCCAACATGCAACGGCCTCCGCGAAGGCTCTTCGCGGAGGCCGTTGTCGTTTCGTCGCAGGTCCGGTCAGTTTCCGGCGGAGTACGCCGCCGGGGCGGGATGCGCTCGGTTCAGGAGGATGCCGACCTCGTCGAGTTCCTGCATCGGCTCGTCGAGGTTGTCGCCGGCGGGAATGTCGAGGCGGTAGCCGACATAGCGTCGGGCCACGATCGCGTCGAAGCCGAGACGGTCGCGCAGCTTCTTGCGCAGCTTGCTGACGTGGCTCTCGATCACGCTTTCGTCGAACGTGGACTCGAAGATGCCGTAGACCGCGTTGAAGATCTGCGTCTTGGTGACCCACTTGCCGTGGTTGCTGACCATGTATTCGAGGATGCGCAGTTCGCGACGGGGCAGGGTGAGGGCGTGGCCCGCGATCTCGGGATCCCGGCCGTTGAAGAAGACCTGGATCCTGTTCTCGCAGGGTCTTGGCAGCTCGCCCACCCGGCGGCGCGCAATCGCGGCCGTTCGGGCGAGGATTTCGCGAAGGTGAATCGGCACGTGCACGACGTCGTCGACACCCGACTCGAACAGCTCGAGCGTGTTCTTGAGCATCTTCTGGCCGCTCATGGCGATGATGGGAGCCGAGGAGCGCTTGCGCATGGCCCGCGGCAGGCTTCCGCGGGCGTCGCAATCCCCGAGCAGGAAGGCGTCGACCGCCGCCAGGTCCGATTCACTGGCGGATTGCAGCCATTCCCAGAACTCCCCGGAGGAGAATCCGATCGAGGATACGCCTTCGCGAACGAGGCCTCCCACGTAGCTGTTCGCGACGCTCTCGCGATCATCAACGATTATATACATCAGTCTTTCGCCCCTGTTTCGCACTTGTTGCGGCCGGTTGGTTGTTTGTGATGCCCGGCTCGGCAACGCGCTGTTTGACGACATTCCTTCCCGCGAACCGTTGTTATGGCTTCGATATTCGCGGGCAGCCCTACGCATTCAGTGCCTGCGTCTCGCAGGCCTGCTACTTCGACTCGATACTGAACGCTTACTGTGTGAGGCTCGGCGGGTGTCTTACGGATCACCTCGCGGAGCAAATTGAGAAACGACCTAGAACAGTTGCGCCAAGTTGCTCATCGCGTCCGTACGCCACTGAAACTTTGCCGATCTCCTCGCCAACTGGCGAGAATCACTTAATAGGACCGTAACGCCTGCCGATTTCCGATCAAGCGTGCGGAAAAAAGCGATTGCTATGTGTGTTTGATGCTGTTGATTCGTTTCGGGTTGTTTCTTGATATATTCAATCGCATCAGTTGATTTGAAATCCGAACTAGTTTTGCACCGTGACGGTCCTAAAGTTCCGTATCTCCGTATAAATACAGCTATTTCAGGTAGTGCTGCGATCCATGCAAACCGCAGGGTTTTCAACCCGGGATTGATGCGTGTGCTCGCTTTTCCACATGCGACAATTCGACTCATCGGCGGCATCGCGACTCCAGCTTGGCGAAATCTTGGCGAGGGTGTGTCTTTCGAGTCGCACTCTCGCCACGTGCGTGGCGAGATCTGTCTTCGCGATGTCATATCGCGTGCGATGAAGATCTTTCGATGCGCACGTTTCGGGCAAGCTTCGACAAATAACGTCACCGTTCGACAGATCGAACCGAACGGAGCATTCTCACATGTTGTCCGATGGACAAGCTCGTCCCAACGCGACCGCTGATGTTTCCGCGACGGCGAAGCCGGCTTCCGAGCCGCGCGATATCAAGGACAATACAGCGCGCGCGAACAAGCCTGCAGCAAATGTAAAGCGTGCTTCCGCCGCAACGAGCGACGAAGTTCTCGCGAAGGAAGCGCTCGAGGGGTTGAAACGTATTCGCGCGAAGGCGCGTCTCGACAAGATGGCGATTCCCAAGCCGCCGCAGACCGTGTTGAAGCCGGCCGTGATCGTGGCCAAGCCGCCGCCGCCTCGCCCGACCTGGGTTGCGCCGCTCGCAACATTGGCGGGGGCCGCCATGCTCGTGGTCTGTGCCTGCACCGGCGTGATCGCCTATCTCACCACGCAGCCCGCGCAGAACAATGTCGCGGCCAATACCGAGATCAGGATTCTGCGCGAGACCGTCGCGCAACTGCGCAAGCAGGTGTCGGGCGTGTCGGAAAATCTGGACGGCCTGCGCACCGCGGTCGATCAGTCGAGCAAGGCGACCAGCGATCGCTTCGGCCGGTTCGCCGAGAATTTGGACCGCATCGAGCGGGTGAGGCTCGTCCTCGACGGCGAAGCTCGACAAGCTCGCCCAGGTACAGGCTCCGGCGCCGGCAGCGGTGCAATCGCAGCCTCCGTCGCAGCAGGGGCAAATGATGGCGTCGGTCGCGGCGCCTGAGTTCACGGGCTCGGTGTCGCCGTCCGAACGCGCGTCGGCACCGCGGAAGGTGATCAAGGGTTGGTCGGTGCGCCAGGCCTATGAAGGAATTGCGATTCTGCAGAGCCCCAACGGCGTCATCGAGGTGGTGCTGGGACAGCAAGTGCCCGGCCTCGGCAGGATCGAGGAGATCAAGAGCGAGAACGGGCGTCTGGTGGTGGAGACGAGCGGAGGCGTCGTCTACTCGTCACGCAAGGCAGCACCCTGAGCGAGGGCCCTTCATTGCCGATGATGTTCGAAGCTGGTGCATAGCAGCTCGACCTCCGCCTCCGCGATCGGCGAGCGGAACAGCCGGCAGCTGAACTCGGCCGGTGCCTTGTTGTCGGTGGTGGTGCGCTCTTCCCGGAGGAAGATGCACCGCTTGCAAACATCGGTGTGGTGCCGCTGCTCGGCTGCGTCCGACTGATCCAGCACGTGCCGGAACGTGTCGCGGAAGCGGATCTTGACCTCGTCGTCGAGCACGGTAATCGCTTCGACGAGAACGTTGACGGGGTCGCGCACCAGGAACTTCTTGCCCTGCTGCGTCACGCTCAACATCACCGAACGCTTGTCCGTCGCCGAGCGCTTCCGCTCGATATAGCCGAGCCGCTCCAGCTCCCCGATGATGAACGAGGCGGTGCCGCGCGTGGTGCCGACGTAACTCGCGAGCGCGGAAGGCGTCCGGGAAAAGCGGTTGGCGCGGGAGAGGAAGCGCAACGCCATCCACTCGCGGTCGCGCAAGCCGTGCTTGGTGCCTTCGAACCACAGGATGCGTGCGATCTGCTCCAACAGTTCAATCGATTCGCGAGCCAAATTCATTTCAGTTCCGGGGTCGGATAAAACTTTATTCAATTGAGCCTTGGGGAGCGCAATCCGGGCTGACGAGAATGACGTCCTCTTGCGACCTCGTCCGTTGCCGGACGGTGGTTGCCAGGTGAGGAAGAAGCCCTCCCTCGCCGGAGAAGGAACTTCCGGACGTGGAACTAGGGCGTCACAAAGAAAGTTCGAGTAAACCGCACGGCTCAACTCATCTGAAAATTTCAATCAAATGGCGGCGGCGCGCGCGCGAATGACGGCGAGATGCGAGGCGTCAGCAACATGATGTGTCGTTGTGGGCACGGCAGTGCCCATTTGTTGCGGGTGAGCGGGTCGACGGCGCGAACACGCGCATCATCTGCCGCGAATGAGGGCGTGCTCTGCCGGAAGGAGAACCATTTTTCTGGGTTAATGGATGTTGCGACGCAACGCAGCTAGACGGTTAAGTCCGCCCGTCAGCATCAAGGGAACGTCAAAGTGTCCTATCGGAATCGAGCAAGCCGAGCCGTTCAAGGTCGGCGCGCGGCACCGGCAGCCACCGTCGGCAACGTGCTCGCGTTCTACGACTTCGTCAGCCACGGCTTCTTCCCGACCGGGGCTAGCTTCGGCGCGCTGTCGATCATCGGCGCGCTGCCCCGGCGGCGACGGTCGGGCTTGTCGCCATGAGCCTGATGCCGGAGACGGCGCCGGTGAAGCGGCGGCAGGGTGTATCGTGGAGATGCGCGTGCTCGCAGGCTGGTGATTTGCGTTTCGCCGGCAAGTATTGGCGAATGCGTCGCCCCAGGGGAAACCACCATGTGCAGCAGGAAGGGATAGGTTGATGAGCTTCGAAACCACCATGGCGTCCGACGTCGTCGGGCTGACGAAAGTCGCTCCGGTCTCGCGCCGCGGATTCATGAGCGCCACGGCGGCCGTGGCGGCCGGCTACACGCTCGCGGCCGGGCCGGTGCGCGCCGAGCCGATCACGACCGACACGGGCGGTCTCCAGGTCGGCGAAGCCAAGATCAAGGTCGGCTCCGAGGAGATGCCCGCCTATTTCGCTCGCCCAGCCGGCAACACCAAGGCGCCTGTCATCATCGTGGCGATGGAGATTTTTGGCCTGCACGAATACATCAAGGACGTGACGCGGCGCCTCGCCAAGCTCGGCGCATTCGCAATCGCGCCCGACTATTATTTCCGCAAGGGCACCGATCTCACCAAGATCACCGACATCAAGGACCTCCTGCCGATCGTCAATGCCAAGCCGGACGCCGAGCTGCTGTCGGACCTCGACGCAGTGGTGTCCTGGGCGGGATCGCAGGGCGGCGATACGGCCAAGCTCGGCATTGTCGGCTTTTGCCGTGGCGGGCGCACGGTCTGGGAATATGCCGCCCATAGCGGCGCACTCAAGGCCGGCGTTGCCTTCTACGGCTCATTGGTCGATCCCGCCAATCCGCTCTGGCCGAAGAGTCCGATGCAGCTCGCGCCCGAGATGAAGGCGCCGGTGCTCGGCCTCTATGGCGCGGCCGATACCGGCATTTCCGTCGCCCAGGTCGAGCAGATGAAGGCCGCGCTGGCGGAGAACAAGAAGACCGCCGAGTTCAAGATCTATCCGGAAGCGCCGCATGGCTTCCACGCCGATTACCGGGGCAGCTACCGCAAGGATGCGGCGGAGGACGCCTGGAAGCAGGCGCAGGCCTGGTTCAAGAAATACGGCGTGTTGAGCTGACGCCTGGACAAACAAAAGGGCGGCCGATCGGCCGCCCTTTTCACGTCACCGCGCCGGCCTCACTTCGTCATCGCGCCGTAGACGATGTCCTGGACCTGCTCGCGATAGTATTTCCTGAGCTCGCCCGGCGCGGCCGTTCCCACCACGACGACGAGACGTTCCTTCGGGTCGCAGAAGAACTGGGTCCCATAGGCGCCGTTCCAGGTGAACTCCCCGGGATTGCCGGGGACCGACGACAGGCCCTCGCCGGTGCGCACCGCAACCGCAAGGCCGAAACCGAAGCCGGCGCGATGCGGCTCGACATTGGCGACGTTGTTCTTGATCTCGGGACCGAGATGGTTGGTCGTCATGTGGTGCACGGTCTTGGGCGAGAGGATGCGCTGGCCGTCGAGTCTCGCCGCCGTTGAGCAGCATCTGGCCGAAGCGGACGTAGTCGCCCATCGTCGCGAACGAGCAGGCGCCGCCGCAATCGAACTTGGTCGGCGTGTCCAGGAGCTTGATGACTTGCGGCTTGCCGGTCAGCGGATCGTTGGCGAAGGGGCGGGCGAGGCGAGGGCGCTGCGCGTCGGTCGGGTGGAAGGTGGCGTCCTTCATGCCGAGCGGCTGCCAGACATTGGCGGCGAGATATTCGCCGAGCTTCTGCTCGCTCACCTTCTCGACCACCGCGCCGAGCACGTCGATCGAAAAGCCGTATTCGAACTCGGTCGAGGGCTGATGCGCCAGCGGCAGCTTGGTGATGCGGTCGATGAAAGCCTGGGTGTCGCCTTCGATCGCGGGCGCGACGCCGTCGGGATATTGCCGCGCCACCGGGCTCGATGAGTCCGGGCGGCCGCCATACATCAACCCCGACGTATGCCGGTAGAGATCGTGGATGAAGATCGGCGAGGTCTGGGGCTCGAGGTTGAGCGAGCCGTTGGCCTCGGTCACGCCGACCTTCATGTCGGCAAAGCCGGGATAATAATTCGACAGCTTGGCCTGCAGCGGCAGCCGGCCTTGCTCCATCAGGGTCAGGCCCGCCACCGCCGCCATCGGCTTGGTCATCGAGGCCAGCGCGAAGATCGCGTCGACCGGCATCGGCGTGCCCTTGTCCGGATCGAGCATGCCATAGGCCTTGTAGTGCACGAGCTTGCCGTCGCGCGCGATGGCGACGACCGCGCCGGGCACGCGTTTGGCGGCGATCTCTCGCGCGAAGAAATCGTCGAGCCGGGTGAGACCCTGCTTGGAGAAGCCGACATCGTCGGGGCTTGCTTCGGGCAGCGGCGCGGCGCGCGCCGCGCCGAGCGTGATGACGGCAGCCGCCGCCGCCACCATGGCGATCGTCTTGTTCATGGCATCCTCCCAGGACACGAGGCTCGTTGGGGGCTGGCTCGCTCGACATCTAGATCACGACCGCGCTGCGATGAAGTCAAGCGCGGGCGGGGCATGTCTGGGAGGCGGTTGGGTGGTGGCGGAACCTATCGTCCCTCGTCCGCGCGCCACAGCGCAGCGAGGCCGTGCCGATAGGTCGGGTGGGTCAGCGCGACTCCGAGTTCGCGCTTCAGCTTCGCATTGGAGACGCGGGCGCTGCTGGCATAGAAGCTGCGCGCCATCGCCGACATCTCGGCGGTGCCGAAATCCTCTTCGGGCGGCGGCGGAACGCCCATCAGCTTCGCCGCATGGGCGATCACGTCCTGCGGCGGCGTCGGCTCATCGTCGCAGACGTTCCAGATGCCGCCGCCCCGGTGCTGAATCGCCGCCATGATCGCGCTCCCGATATCGTCGGCATGGATGCGGTTGAAGACCTGGCCGGGCTTGATGATGCGGCGGGCCGTGCCCGCGCGTAGCGTTGCCAGCGCATTGCGGCCGGGACCGTAGATGCCGGCCAGCCGCAGGATTGCGGCATCGCCGCGCGCCATGTCCGTCCAGGCCTGCTCCGCGGCAACCCGCAGGCGGGCGCGTTTGAGCGTCGATTGCGGCGGGGTGCTTTCGTCGACCCAGCCCCCGCCGTGATCGCCATAGACGCCGATGGTGGAGAGATAGACGATCTTGCGGCGGCCGTTCGCCAGCACTTCGCCGAACGCCGCAATGGCGGGATCGCCGGCGGGGCCGGGCGGGATCGACACCAGGAGCACATCGGCATCCCGAATGCGTTCGAGCGCTTCGTCAACCGGTGCGGTGCCGGAGAAGGCGTGCATTTCGATGCCGGCAAGGTCATTCCGCCGTCCGGGATCGCGGACGGTGCCGGCGATGTGGGAGAAGCTGCCACTATATAGGCGGACGAAGTGCCGGGCGCTGTAGCCGAGGCCGAGGATGAAGAGCCGCATGCGTCTCCCGTGCAGGTCGAAGTTCCCGCGCGAGCTGCGCGTCCTTCGCTCATAAGAGATTTTTGGGTCCGGCAAAAGATATTGCGATTTGTCTCGCCGCCGGCCGCGGGCGATGGTGGCCTGTCACAGGGAGGACCGACCATGCAGGCAGAGGCGCTCGCTCTCGCACCGGCGGATGTGCTGATCCGGCGCGCGGCCGCGCTGATCCTCGACGTCGACGGCACTCTCGCCGAGACCGAGGAGCTGCATCGGCAGGCCTTCAACCGTGCCTTCGCCCGCCACGGTCTCGGCTGGCAGTGGGATCGCGCGGTCTACAAGGACCTGCTGCGGGTGACCGGAGGCAAGGAGCGCATGCGCGCCTACCACGCCCGGCTGGAGATCGCCCCGCCCTTGTCCGATGCGGATATCGCGGAGCTCCATCGTATCAAGACCGCGCATTATGCCGAGTTGATCGAAACCGGCTGCTGCCGCTTGCGACCGGGCGTGGCCGAGTTGCTCACCGCGGCGAAGGCGAGGAGGCAGCGGCTTGCGATTGCGACCACGACCTCGCATGGCAACATCGATGCGCTGCTGTCGCAGGCGCTGGGGACGCGCTGGGCCGCGGCGTTCGACGCGATCGTCGCGGGCGACGACGTCAGGCACAAGAAGCCGGCGCCGGACGTCTATCTGGAAACGCTGGCGCGGCTGAAGCTGGGCGCCGCCGACTGTGTCGCCATCGAGGATTCCGCCAACGGGCTGGTCTCGGCCTCACGCGCCGGCATTCCGGTTCTGATCACCCGGAGCATGTTTTTCCGTGACGAGGATTTTTCCGCGGCGCACTGCGTGCTGGACGACCTGTCGGAACTGGCGGCCTGAACAAAAACTGAAAAACAACCCCATGCACAGTAGAGCGCGCCGGCGTACCGGCCGCGTTTAGTGGACGCGGTGGCTCGCTCTATCGTCCTCGGCCTGTTCGACAATCTGCGCGATCGGGCTCGATTGGTGATGCACCAGGCGCCAGTCGTCGCCGACGCGGCGGAAATGGTTGGCCGCGGCCAAGGCGGTGCCGTCGACGATCTCGATGCAGAGCACGCGGGCGCTGTCGCCGTCGACGATCGCCTGCGGCTCGGCGCAGACGATCTGCGGCCGCTCCGGGTTTTGCAGGATGTCGCGCCAGCTTCCGATCACGGTGGCGCGGCCGATGATCGCCGGCCAGCCCGGATGGATGCAGGAAATGCCGTCGTCATCCGCCCACATCCGTTCCATGCCGGCGAAGTCGCCCGTCGAGAAGGCGGCGTAGAAAGCCGCGTTCGCGGCGATGACCTTGTTGTCCTTTGTCATGCCTTCCGCGTGCGGCAAGGGCAGGCAAAAATCAAGCGCGACTTCCGTTCGACCTCGAGTTCGATCTGGACCGCAGTGCAGCATTGCCCGGTCTGTGGTCAGGCCGAGATGAATGTTTCCACCGCCCGCCGCGCGCCATCCTTATAAAGACGGCCGAGCGCCGCGGTCACGGACTCGCGCAGCCGGGGCTCGGCACCGAGCGGCCCGAACACTTTTTCGACCCCGAGCAGCGCCGGCGCGAGCCGCTCGGCGACCGGGCCGGCCTCGCGCGCGAGCGCGGCGAACTCGCCGGCGAGGGGATCGCGCACGTCGATGGCGCGGCCCTGTTCGTCCGTTGCGCTGACGTAACGCATCCAGCCGGCCACTGCGAGCGCATGCGTTGCGATCGGGAGGTTTCTGGCGAGGCGATCCTGCATCGCGCCGAGCAACCGCTGCGGCAGCTTTTGCGAGCCGTCCATCGCGATCTGCCAGGTGCGATGATGCAGCGCCGAATTGGAAAAGCGCTTGAGCAGGGAGGCGCGGTAGGCGGCGAGATCCGTGCCCGAGGGCATCGTCAGCGTCACCGCGGCGTCTTCCATCACCCGCGCGGCGAGCCGCGCGAAATGCGGATCCCGCATGGTGTCCGCGATGGTCTCATAGCCCGCGAGATAGCCGAGATAGGCCAGCGCAGAATGGCTGGCATTGAGCAGCCGCAGCTTCATCAGCTCGAACGGCTTGACGTCGGTCACGAGCTCGACACCGGCGGTGGCAAGATCGGGCCGGCCGGCCGTGAAGCGGTCCTCGACCACCCATTGCGTGAAGGGCTCGGTCATCACGGGCCAGGCGTCGCGCATCCCGAGCGCGTTCGCGACCGCCTCGCGGTCCGCGTCCGTCGTTTCAGGAACGATGCGGTCGACCATGGTGCTGGGGAACGCGACATTGTCCGCGATCCACTTGCCGAGCTCTCCTTGGAGCGGAGCGCTGCGAATTGCGTCACGATGCGCTGCACGGTATGGCCGTTGGCGGCGAGGTTGTCGCAGCACAGCACGGTGAAGGGCGCTGCCCCCAGCGCGCGTCGCCGAGCCAGTGCCGCGACGATGAAGCCGGGTGCCGAGCGCGGCGCATCGAAATTGTTGAGATCGTGCACGACATCGGGATGCCGCTCGTCGAGATCGCCGGTCTGCGGCGTGTGGCAATAGCCCTTCTCGGTGACCGTCAGCGAGACGATGCGGGTCGCGGGATCGGCCATCCGCTCGACCAGGGCCACCGGCTTTTCGCGCGCGACGACACTGTCGAGTAGCGCGCCGATGACGCGATGGTCGGTGCCCTCGGCGGCGCGCACGGCAATTGTGTAGAGATGATCCTGCGGGGCGAGCGCATCGCGCGTGTCGGGGCTGCGCAGGCTGGCGCCGATGATGCCCCAGGACGAGCTGCCGCGGGCGAGGCAGTCGTCGATGACGACGGCCTGATGGGCGCGATGAAAGGCGCCGAGGCCAAGATGCACGATGCCGGGCGTGAGGCGCGAGCGGTCATAGGCCGGGCGGCGAACGGCCGGCGGCAGCCGGTCGAGACCGGTCGAGACCAAGACGTGCTGAACCAAGACGCGCTGAATCCGGGCGCATGGACGTCTCCCCTTTGCTTTGCCGCTGCTTGACATGGCGCCCTGATCAGGTCAATGCTCCGGTCAATTGGTAAGACCAATTTTCCAAAATTGGCGGGCCGCGGGCCGACAAGACCCCGCGCGACCCTTTCGGGAGGACCAGCGTGCCGCTGGAAGCTGTGGAGGCGAGACGGCTTTATCGCCAGGTCGCCGATCAATTGCGAAGCCTGATCGACAGCGGCGAGTACGCGGTCGGCAGCCGCTTGCCGACCGAGCGGGAGCTTGCCGAGCAGCTCAAGATCTCGCGGCCGACGGTGCGCGAAGCCCTGATCGCGCTCGAGGTCGAAGGGCGCCTTCGCATCCGCGTGGGCTCCGGCATCTATGTGATCGAGCCCGCGGCAATTGCCGCGCCCGCAGCCGCTTCCGTCATCGAGGGACCGTTCGAGCTGCTGCGCGCCCGCGAATTCCTGGAAAGCGCCATCGCCGAACAGGCCGCGCGCGTCGCGACCAGGGACGATATCGCCCGCATCGACGCCTCGCTCCTCGCGATGGAGAATGTCGAGCATCCCGGCGAAGCCTCGATGGTGCACGACCGCGCCTTCCACGTCGCGATCGCCGGCAGTCTCGGCAATGCCGTCCTGGTGCGCGTGGTCGGCGAGCTGTTCGACCAGCGCCTCAATCCGTATTTCGCCAAGCTTGCGCATTACTTCGAAAGTCCCGGCACGTGGCGCACCGCGCTCGACGAGCATCGCGCCGTGCGCGAAGCCATCGCGGCACACGATCCGGACGCCGCGCGCAAGGCAATGCGCGATCATCTGGCACGATCGCAGGAGCGCTTTGCGCAGAATTTCGGCGCCGAGAGCACGGCAGGCCCGGTTTCGGGACGGAGCCGGACCGCGCGATCGCCGGCAAAGCCGTCGAAGCCGAAGCCGGCATCGAAAAACAAGGCGGCCGCGAGCAGAAGCACGCGGCGGCGATGAGATTAGGCGGCCCGCATCCGTTTCGGAGGCGGGCGAACAAGAAGCAGACTTGAACGATGGAGGAAAAGTCGATGTTGAAGAAAATGACGATTGCAGCAGTGATCTCCGCCGCGACGTTGCTGGCTGCGACCAGCGCCGGCATGGCGCAGACCAAGCTCAAATGGGCCCATGTCTACGAGACCTCGGAGCCGTTCCACACGGCGTCGGTGTGGGCCGCGCAGGAGATCGGCAAGCGCACCAACGGGCGCTATGCGATCGACGTCTATCCGGCCTCGCAGCTCGGCAAGGAAGCCGACATCAACCAGGGCCTGTCGCTCGGCTCGGTCGACATCATCATCTCGGGCTCGAGCTTCGCGGCCAAGAGCTTCCCGCCGATCGGCGTGACCTACTATCCCTACACTTTCCGCGATGCCGACCATCTGCTCGCCTACACCAAGAGCGACATCTTCAAGGAGCCTCGCCAAGGGTTATGAGGACAAGAGCGGCCACCACATCGTCGCGGTGACCTATTACGGCGTGCGCCAGACCTCGTCGAACAAGCCGATCAAGACCTGCGCCGACATGAAGGGCCTGAAGATGCGCGTGCCGGACGTGCCGGCTTATCTCGCGATGCCGCGCGCCTGCGGCGCCAACACCGCGCCGATCGCCTTCGCCGAAGTCTATCTCGCGCTCCAGAACGGCACCGTCGAAGCGCAAGAGAACCCGCTGACCACGATCGAGGCCAAGAAGTTCTACGAGGTGCAGAAGCACATCGTGCTGACCGGCCACATCGTCGATCACCTCAACACCGTGATCGCGGGCGCGCTGTGGAAGAAGCTGTCCGACGAGGACAAGAAGATCTTCACCGACGTGGCGCAGGAAGCCGCCGCCAAGGCCACCGGCGAGATCAAGCAGAACGAAGCCAAGCTGGTCGCCTTCTTCAAGGAGAAGGGCCTGACCGTGACCGAGGTCGACAAGAACGAGTTCCGCGACACCGTGCTGAAGAACGTCGCGTTCGAGACCTTTGGCTATCGCAAGGCCGACTGGGAGAAGATCCAGGCGGTGAAATAACCACAGCCGTCATTCCGGGGCGGCGCGCAGGACCGTGCACAGCACGGTCCGAGCACCGAACCCGGAATCTCGAGGTTCCGGGTTCTCGCTTCGCGAGCCCCGGAACGACGTTCAGAGCTTCAGGAGCAGCCCCATGTCCACCGCCGAAATCCACCGGCAGATCACCGCGGACGAGATCGCCCACACCTTCGAGGAGGAGGCGACGCCGAAGGTCGATCTCGGCGTCTATGCTTTCGAGGACTGGGTGGCGCTGGCGATCTTCTGGGTGATGGCGCTCGCCGTCTTCCTGCAGTTCTTCACCCGCTACGTGCTCAACGACAGCTACGCCTGGACCGAGGAGATCGCGACCTATTGTCTGATCGGCGTGGTGTTCATCGGCGCCTCGATGTGCGTGCGGCTGTCGCGGCACATCCAGGTCGACCTGCTCTACCGCTATCTGCCGCAACCCGTGGGACGCGCGCTGTCGACCGTAATCGACCTGATCCGGATCGCCTTCTTCGGCTACGCGGTCAAGCTGGTCTGGGTCTACATCCAGATCATCGGCGAAGAGCAGATGACCACGATCAATTTTCCCAAGAACTACGTCTATTACGCCGTGCTGCTCGGCTTCGTGCTGATGTTCCTGCGCTCGTTGCAGGCAGCGCTGCAGCACTGGCGGCAGGGCTACTCGGTCCTTGAACGTCCCGGTGCCTACGACGGATCGGAGATCTGACATCATGCTGCTGTTGCTCGGAGGCTTTCTCATCCTGATGCTGCTCGGCGTTCCCGTGGCGATCGCCATGGCCGCGTCGTCGCTGCTCTACATCCTGGTCAGCGGCGTGACACCCGACGTCACGCTGGCGCAGCGCATGATCGCCGGCGTCGAGAGTTTTCCTTTGCTTGCCGTGCCGTTCTTCATCCTGGCCGGCAACCTCATGAACATCGCCGGCGTCACCGGGCGCATCTACAAATTCGCCGTGGCGCTGGTCGGGTGGATGCGCGGCGGCCTCGGCCACGTCAACATCATCGGCTCGGTGATCTTCTCCGGCATGTCCGGTACCGCGATCGCGGATGCCGCCGGCCTCGGCACCATCGAGATCAAGGCGATGAAGGATCACGGCTACACCACCGAGTTCTCGGTCGGCGTCACCGCGGCCTCGGCGACGCTCGGGCCGATCATCCCGCCATCGCTGCCCTTCGTGATTTACGGCATGATGGCGAACGTCTCGATCGGCGCGCTGTTCCTCGGCGGCGTCATCCCGGGCATCGTCCTGACGCTGTTCATGATGGCGACGGTCACCTACTTCGCGCACAAGAACAAATGGGGCAGCGACACGCCGTTCTCCTGGCCGCAGCTCGGCTCGGCCGGCCTCGAGATCGTCATCGTGCTGTCTTTCCCGATGGCGATCTGGCTGATGGTGCTGGCCGGCCTCTCGGTCAACGTCGCGGTCGTGATCGGTCTCGGCACGCTGCTGATCATCGACTGGTACTTCGACTTCTCGGCGGTGATGGCGCTGATGGCGCCGGTGATCCTGATCGGCGGCATGACGCTCGGCTGGTTCACGCCGACCGAAGCTGCCGTCGCCGCCGTGATCTGGTCGTTGTTCCTCGGCCTCGTCCGTTACCGCACCATGACGCTGCAGACGGTGGCGAAGGCGACCTTCGACACCATCGAGACCACGGCCTCGGTGCTGTTCATCGTCACGGCCGCCTCGATCTTCGCCTGGCTGCTGACGGTGTCGCAGGCCGCACAGACCTTGTCGGACTGGATGCTCAGCGTCACCCACAACAAATGGGTGTTCCTGGCGCTCGCCAACGTGTTGATCCTGTTCGTCGGCTGCTTCATCGACACCACGGCGGCGATCACCATTCTGGTGCCGATCCTGCTGCCGATCGTGCTCAAGCTGGGGATCGACCCCATCCATTTCGGCCTGATCATGACGCTGAACCTGATGATCGGCCTGCTTCATCCGCCGCTCGGCATGGTGCTGTTCGTGCTCGCCCGCGTCGCAAAACTCTCGGTCGAGCGCACGACGGTGGCGATCCTGCCCTGGCTGGTGCCGCTGATGCTCGCGCTGATCGCGATCACCTACATTCCCGAACTGACCCTCTGGCTGCCTAAATACATGGGACTTTCCAAATGACCTCGACCGCTCTCGCCGCAACCCTGTTCGGTCCCGAAGATCTGCGCATGGTCGAGCATCCGCTCGACAAGCTCGCAGACGGCATGGTGCGCATCCGCTTCGGCGCCGGCGGCATCTGCGGCTCGGACATGCATTATTTCCGCCATGCCCGGACCGGCGATTTCGTGGTGAAGTCGCCGCTGGTGCTCGGCCACGAGATCTCGGGCGAGGTGGTGGAGATCGCGGGCTCCGCCGCCAATCTGAAGGTCGGCGACCGCGTCGCGGTCAACCCGTCGCGCTGGTGCGGTCATTGCGTCGCCTGCCGCGAGGGCCGGCCGAACCTGTGCGAGAACATCTACTTCATGGGCTCGGCCTCGAAGACGCCGCACATGCAGGGCGGCTTTGCCAATTACTTCGACGCGGTGCCGGCCCAATGCGTGAAGATTCCCGATCACGTCTCGTATCAGGCGGCTGCGCTCGCGGAGCCGCTTTCCGTCTGCCTGCACGCGGTCGCGCGCGCCGGCAATATCGAGGGCAAGCGCGGCATCATCTTCGGTGCCGGCCCGATCGGGCTGCTGACCATGCTCGCCGCGCACCGCGCCGGCATGGCCGACGTGACCGTCGCTGATATCGCGCCGGCTCCGCTCGCCTTCGCAACCAGGCTCGGTGCTTCGCATGTCGAGAACGTCTCGGGCGGCGAGGAGGGGCTGAAAGCACAAGCTGCGTCACGCCCCTACGACGTCGCTTTCGAGGTCTCCGGCACGGCCGCGGGTCTCGCCAGCGCGATCGGCATCGTCAGGCGCGGCGGCGTGGTGGTGCAGATCGGCAATCTGCCGGGCGGCCAGATCCCGACGCCGTCGAACGCGGTGATGGCCAAGGAGATCGACCTGCGCGGCTCGTTCCGTTTCGGACTCGAGTTCATGACCGCGGTGGAGCTGATTTCGGCTGGCAGCATCGACGTGCTGTCGCTGGTCACCGCCGAGCGTCCGCTCTCCACCGCGCCCGATGCGCTGCGGCTGGCGCTGGACCGCTCGCAGAGCGTCAAGGTCGTGCTGACCGCCAACTGAGTGGAGATTGCACATGATGCTCGAAGGTTGGCGCTGGTACGGGCCAAATGATCCGGTCTCGCTCGACGATGTCAGGCAGGCCGGGGCGAGCGACATCGTCTCGGCGCTGCATCAGGTGCCGATCGGCGAGGCCTGGACGCGCAAGGCGGTCGAGGAGCGCAAGAACTTCATCGAGAACGGCCAGCCCGGCCGCTCGCAGCTGACCTGGTCGGTGGTGGAGTCGATTCCGATCCCCGACGACGTCAAGCGTCTCGGGGGCAAGGCCACGAAATCGATCGAGGCCTGGATCGCCAGCATGGAGGCGGTCGCCTCCGCCGGAATCAAGATCATCTGCTACAATTTCATGCCCGTGGTCGATTGGTGCCGCACCGATCTGGAGTGGGAGCTGCCGAACGGCGCCCGCGCCATGCGCTTCGACCAGGACCGCTTTGCCGCCTTCGAGCTGCACATCCTGAAGCGTCCGGCCGCCGTGCGGGAGTACTCCCCCGAGCAGCAGGCGCGCGCGAAAACACTGTTCGAGAGGATGACCCAGGCCGACGTCGACTATCTCGTCATGGTCATCGCCAGCGCGCTGCCTGGCTCGACCACCGAACCGATGACGATCCCGCAATTCCGGGACCGGCTGGAGACCTATCGCGACATCTCGCCAAAGATCCTGCGGCAGCATCTCGCGGAATTCCTCGCGCAGGTCACGCCCGTTGCCGAGCAGCTCGGCGTGTCCCTGACCCTGCATCCGGACGATCCGCCGCGGCCACTGTTCGGCCTGCCGCGCATTGCCTCCTCGGCGGACGACTATCAGGCGCTGTTCGACGCCGTGCCGTCCAAGGCCAACGGCATCTGCCTGTGCACTGGCTCGCTCGGCGCGCGGGCGGAGAACAATCTTCCTGAGATGGCCGAACGCTTCGGTCCGCGCATCGCGTTCGCGCATCTGCGCGCGACCAAGCGCGAGGCCGACGGGCTGTCGTTCTACGAGTCCGATCATCTCGACGGCGACGTGGACATGGTCGCGGTGCTCAAGGCGCTGTTGAAGGAGAACGCAAAGCGCGCGCCGGGCGAGCAAATCGTGTTCCGCCCCGACCACGGCCACCGCATGCTCGACGACCTCGCCGCCACCAAGCGCACCAACCCCGGCTACACCGCCATCGGCCGCCTCCGCGGCCTCGCCGAGCTCCGCGGCGCGATCAGGGCGATCGAGCATCGGTGATCACGCAATGAGGCGGACGCTTCGCCTCTCCCCGCTTGCGCGGAGAGGGAGAAGAACATCAATAGCACGCGTCCATCGCGCCGAGCTTCGGATAGAGCTTGTCGATCGCGGCGATCTCGCTCCTCATCTGGGCGATGATCCAGTCGCGGATCTCGGTGGCGATCGGGCGCATCGCCCGGTTGCGCGGCGGCAGAAATTCGCAGATGCGGCGCGTGGTGGTGAGCCGGTCGGAGGCCGGCACCAGCGCGCCGGTGAGCAGCCAGTGCGAGGCGACCGTCAGCCAGCCGAGCGCGATGCCCTGGCCGAGCAGGGCGGCCTGCACCACGACGGCATAGTCGGTGAAGCTCAGCCCCTTGGCAGCACCGCGGCGGCCGGTGAGAAGCGATGCGTAATCCGCCGCCCAGTCACCCGGGGTCTCGGCGAGGCGGATGATGGTGTTGCCCTCGGCACGATCGGTTTCGCCGAGATAGGAGGGACTGCACATCGGCAGCATGACCTCCTTCATCACCAGCGTGCCGCCGGATGACGGTTCCTCGCGGTCGCGAAAGCGCATGCCGAGGTCGACATTCTCCACCGGCCCGCGCAGCGCGCCGGAGATCAGCTGGAAGCGCAGATCCACTTGCGGGAATTGCTTCTGCAGCTTGTCGATGCGCGGCATCAGCCAATGCGTGGTGAAGGCGGAGGAGACCGACAGCGTCACCGTCTCTGTGCCCTTGCGGCGCCGTTCGATCTCGACGAGGCCGCTCTCGATGCTGCGAAAGCCGTCGAGCACGCGGCGATAGAGCAGCTCGCCTTCCTCGGTCAGCACCGCGCGGCCCGCCTTGCGGTCGAACAGGCGGACGCCGAGATGCTCCTCGAACTGGCCGAGCATGCGGCTTACCGCAGGTTGCGTGACGTTCAGCTCGGCGGCCGCAGCCGTGAAGCTGCCATTGCGCGCCGCTGCGTCGAAGACGAACAGAGCGTTACTCGAGGGCAGCATCCGGCGTAGCTCAGGCATAACGCCATGTTATGAGCCGGGTGAGAATTTGGCAATTGCCGGATTTTGCCAAGTCTGTTGTCATTGGCATCACAGCCTAAAGACAGGGTGTTCGGGACAGGATTTGGTGCAGCGCACGCTGCGTCGCTGAAAGCTCCCCAACGCTGTCTATAAAGCAGGCTTATGGCGCGCAGTGAGGCACGCCATTGCAGGGATGGGCGAGGATCGATCGTTGGACAAACGAGCGGAAAGCGTCGAGATCAGGTCCGCGAGCAAGGCGTATGGCGCCGTTCGCGCTCTCGACGACGTCTCGCTCAATGTCGGCGCCGGCGAGTTCGTCTCGCTGCTCGGCCCCTCCGGATCGGGCAAGACCACGCTGCTCGGCATCTTGGGCGGCTTCATCCTGCCGTCCGCGGGCACGATCCTGTTCGGCGGCCGCGACGTCACCTACATGCCGCCGCACAAGCGCGACATCGGCGTGGTGTTCCAGAACTATGCGCTGTTCCCGCATATGAGCGTCGGCGAGAACGTCGCCTTTCCCTTGCGTGCGCGCCGGCTGCCGAAAGCAAGCTGGCCCGACAAGGTGCGCGCGGCGCTCGGCATGGTCGGGCTCGCCGGATATGAAGAGCGCGGCATCGCGCAGCTCTCGGGCGGCCAGCGCCAGCGCGTCGCGCTCGCGCGCGCCATGATCTTCGAGCCGCGGCTGATCCTGATGGACGAGCCGCTCTCGGCGCTCGACAAACAGCTGCGCGAATCCATGCAGATCGAGCTGCGCGCGCTGCACAAGCGCATCCAGGCCACCATCATCTACGTCACCCATGACCAGCGCGAGGCGCTGACCATGAGCGACCGCGTCGCCGTGATGAGGGACGGCCGCCTGATCCAGATCGACGTGCCCGAGCGGCTGCACGACCATCCCGCCGATTCCTTCGTCGCCAGCTTCATCGGCGAGGCGACCATGCTTCCCGTTCGCCGCGTCGATGCTTCCAGCGTCGCGCTCGGCAATGCGCATCTGCGCAGCGCCCGTGTCATTCCGGACGGCGATGCGCTGATGCTGGCCGTGCACAGCGAAAAGCTCCTGATCGACGACGGCGCGCAGGATCCCGGCTGTAACCGGCTGACCGGCGTGATCACCGACATCGTCTATCAGGGCGAAAGCCTGCGCATCTTCCTGGCGCTCGCCGATGGCGTCACGCTCAGCCTGCGCCAGCCGAGCTACCACCAGGCTTACAGCCGTATCCCGCCGCTCGGCGGCCGCCTCACCGTCACCCTTCACCCCGAGGACACCATCGTCGTGCCCAGGGTGGACTGAAAAGGGTGGACTGAACCAAACCTTGTCCAACCGAAAGAAGAAACCGACATGTCGACCCAAGCCGCGTTCAGCAACTTCAAGGTTCTCACTTTCGACGTCGTCGGCACCTTGATCGACTTCGAGACCGGCGTGATCGACGCAGTGCGCAAGATCTCGGGCAAGACGCCTTCCGAGCCTCAGCGACGATCAGATCTTCGAGCCCTATAAGCGCGGCCGCGACAAGCACTATGAGCGCTCCAGCGAGGCGATGTTCCACGTCTATCGCCATCTCGCCAAGGAGCTCGGATTGCCTTCCGACGACGCCGCGTGCGACATGTTCCAGCTCGCGGTGCTGCGCTGGGGGCCGTTCGCGGATTCGGTCGAGGCGCTCAAGCGCCTGCGCACGAAGTTCCGCCTGGTCGCGATGACCAATGCCGACCGCGTTGCGCTGTCGGCTTACGCGCACGCGCTCGGCAATCCCTTCGACGACACCGTCTGCGCCGACGACACCGGCGTGGCCAAGCCCAATCCGGAATTCTTCGCCTACAACAAGGGGCGCCAATCCGCCTTCGGCTACAAGCAGTCCGACATCCTGCACGTGGCGCAGAGCCAGTACCACGACATCGGGATCGCGCGGAAGCTCGGCTACAAGGTGTGCTGGATCGAGCGCCGCCAGGGCATCGCCGGCTTCGGCGGTACGCCGGCGGTGGAGACGCTGACCAAGCCGGACTTCCATTATCCGACGCTGAAGGCGCTGGCAGACGCGGCGATCGGACCGGCGGCCTGATTGGTGAGCATGAGCATGACACGGGACTGGAGCGCCTTGCCATCGGTCAATTCGCTGTGGGAAGCCACGGCGGAGCCGGCGCGCGACTTTCCCGTGCTGTCGGGCGAGCAGCAGGCAGAGGTGGTGATCATCGGTGCCGGATATACCGGCCTTTCCGCCGCGCACCATCTTGCCAGGAGCGGCCTTGCGCCCATCGTGCTCGAAGCCAATCGCCCTGGCTGGGGCGCGAGCGGGCGCAATGGCGGCGTCATCACCGCGAAATTCCGCCTGTCGTTCCGCGAGGTCGACGCCGCCCACGGCCGCGCCATGGCGAAGCGCATGTACGAGATCGCCCATGAATCGACCGACATGGTCGAGGAGCTGGTCTCCGAATACGGCATCGCCGGCGCAAACCTCGTGCGCACCGGCCAGGTCAAGGCCGCGCATAACGAGACCACGCTCCGGGCCGCGATCGACGAAGCCAACTGGATGACGCGCGAGATGGGGTCGGCCGAGGTCCGCATCCTCGACAAGGATGGTGTGCGCGAGGAGACCGGCTCGGACATCTTCGTCGGCGGCGTGCTCAATCCCGGCTCGGGCGGCATCCATCCGCTGAACTATCTGCGCGGGCTCGCGAAGGGCGTGGCCGGCCGCGGCGTGCCGATTTTTCAGGAATCGCCGGTGGTGAGGCTGCGGCGCGAGAAGGACGGCATCGTCGCCGAGACGCCGCGAGGCGCGGTGCGTGCCAAGCAGGCCATCATCGCCACCAACAGCTATTCGGATCTCACCAGCGCGACCGCGCATCTGCAGCGCACGCTGATCCCGTTCCGCAGCGCCATGGTCGCGACCGAGCAGCTGCCGCGCAATCTTGCGGGGAAGCTGATGCCGTCGGGGCGCACCTACACCGAGACCAAGCGCATGATGCGCTGGTTCCGCATGGTCGACAACCGCGTGATCTTCGGCGGCCGCGGCGCGTTCGGCAAAGAGGACTCGCAGGCCGCGTTCGATGCCCTGCGCAAGGCGATGGTCGGCATCTTCCCTGATCTTGCCGATATTTCGCTCGCCTACCAATGGTCCGGCCTCGTCGCGATGACGCTGGATTCGGTGCCGCATATCGGCCGGCTCGACGACCGCACGCTGGTTTCGCTCGGCTACAACGGCGCCGGCGTTGCGATGTCGAGCCTGATGGGCCGTTATCTCGCCGCCTTCGCGCGCGGCGAAACGCCCGACGTCGGCCTGCTCGATATCAAGCGCATGAAGACGATTCCGTTCTATCCGCTGCGCGAGCCCGCCGTGCGCATGGTCGCGGGCTGGTACCAGTTTCTCGATGCGATCGGCCAGTGAGATTGATTTGGAGGAGGTGAGGATGACAATGACGCAGAAGTTTGGATTGGGCTGCACCCTGTTGGGCGCGATCGGACTGGCCAGCGCGGCGCAGGCCGCCGAGCAGATCACCTTCGTTTCGCAGGGCGGCGCCTATCAGCAGGCGCAGACGGTGGCGATCCTCGATCCCTCCGCCAAGAAGCTCGGCATTACCATCAACCAGGATTCCATTCCCGACGCCTGGCCCGCGATCAAGACGCAGGTCGGCAGCGGCAAGCCGATCTGGGACGTGGTCGACACGCCGACCGGAAACTGCCTGCGCGGCGGCGAGCAGGGGCTGATCGAGAAGCTCGACTTCTCGAAGATTCCGAATGGCGCGGCGATGCCCGAGGCCTATCGTAGTCCTTATTCGGTGTCCTACGAGTTCTATTCGAGCGTGCTGGCCTACAGCCAGAAGACCTTCCCGAAGGACGCGCCGAACAGCTGGGTGGATTTCTGGGATGTGAAGAAATTCCCCGGGCGCCGCGCGTTGCGCAATCACCCGTTCGCGACGCTCGAGGCCGCGCTGATGGCCGACGGCGTCGCGCCTGACAAGCTCTATCCGCTCGACGTCGACCGCGCCTTCAAGAAGCTCGAGGAGATCAAGCCGCACATCACGGTGTGGTGGACCTCGGGCGCGCAGTCGGCGCAGCTGCTCAACGACGGCGAGGTCGACATGGAGATGGCCTGGAACGGCCGCGTCAGCGCCGTGGCCAAGGAAGGCGCCAAGGTGTCTTTCACCTATAACCAGGGCATCCTGCAGAGCACCTCGCTGTGCATCCTCAAGGGTGCGCCGAACCTCGCCACGGCGGTGAAATTCCTCAACGAGGCCGTCGATCCCGTGCATCAGGCCAATCTGCCGCTGCAAATCGACTATGGTCCCGGCAACCCCAAGGCGTTCGAGACCAACGTGATCAAGCCGGAGCGCGCGGCGCAGCTGCCGAGCGAGCCGGCCAACGCCGCCAAGCAGGCGCTGATGTCCTACGCCTGGTGGTCCTCGCCCGCGGGCGAGGCCGCCGAAAAGCGCTGGGCGTCGTTCATGCAGAAGTGAGCGAGAGCAACCTTGGCGACATCCGTGCCAGATCCATCGCAGAAGCATCAGCGCCGTGAGCACGGCCTGATGCTGGCCTTGGTGTCGCCGGCGCTGCTGGTGATCCTGGCTCTGATCGTGCTGCCGGTCGGCTGGCTCGCCTGGCAGTCGATCTATCACGACGGCTTCACGCTGGAGAACTACCGCCGCATCTTCATCGAGGACATCTATTGGCGCAGCTTCGCGCTGACCTTCGAGATCAGCCTTGCGGTCACGGTGATTGCGCTGCTGCTTGGCTATCCCGTGGCCTATCTCGCCAACTCCGTGCCGAAGGGCTGGAGCATCCTGATCCTGTCGCTGGTCGTGCTGCCGTTCTGGACCAGCGTGCTGGTGCGCGCCTATGCCTGGCTGGCGTTGCTCCAGCGCACCGGCGTGATCAACCAGTTCCTGCGCTATCTCGATGTGGTCTCCGAGCCGCTGGCGCTGGTCCACAACACCTTCGGCACGGTGGTCGCGACGGTGCACATCCTGCTGCCCTTCATGGTGCTGCCGCTCTATGCGACCATGCAGAAGATCCCCGGTGATCTCATGCAGGCCGGCGCCAGCCTGGGCGCGAGCCCGTCGCTGACGTTTGTCCGCGTGTTCCTCCCGCTGTCGTTGCCCGGCGTGCTCGCCGGCTGCACCATGGTGTTCGTGCTCTGCCTCGGCTTCTACATCACGCCCGAATTGCTCGGCGGCGGCCGCACCGTGATGGTCTCGATGCTGGTGAGCCGCAATGTCGAGTCTCTACAACCAGTTCGGTGCCGCCAGCGCGGTCGCGGTGGTGCTGCTGCTCGGCGTGCTCGCGATCTTCTTCGTCGTCAGCCGCTTCATCTCGCTCGATCGCGTGCTGGGGCAGAAATGATGCGCGTCTCGCCCGCCCGGATCGCCCTGTACGTGGTCAGCGCGCTGGTGCTGCTCTATCTGATCCTTCCCGTGCTGATCATCGCGCCGATCTCGTTCTCCAGCGCGCGCTTCCTGACCTTCCCACCGCCGTCGTTCTCGACGCGCTGGTATCAGCAATATTTCTCCAATCCGGCCTGGATGCAGGCGACACGGGTGACGCTGACGGTCGCGTTGCTGACCGTTTTGATCGCAACGCCGTGCGGGGTCGCCGCCGCCTATGCGATCAGCCAGTCGAAGTTGCGCATCATGCGCGTCATCCACATGGCGCTGCTGCTGCCGCTGGTGGTGCCGATCATCATCACCGCGGTCGGCATCTTCTTCGTCTATGCCAAGGTCGGCCTGGTCGCGACCATGCCCGGCCTCGTGCTGGCCAACGTGATGCTGGGCCTGCCCTATGTCGTCATCTCCGTGCTGGCGGGGCTGCAGAGCTTCGATCCCGCGCAGGAGATGGTGGCGCGCAGCCTCGGCATGAACCGCCTGCGCAGCTTCTTTGCGGTGACGCTGCCGCAGATCAAGTCCAGCGTCGTCGCCGGCGGCATCTTCGCCTTCATCTCGGCAATGGACGAGACCATCGTCGCGCTGTTCATCTCCGGCGGCCAGTATCAGCCGCTGACCAAGCGCATGTTCACCGCGCTCCGCGACGAGATCGACCCGACCATCGCCGCGATCTCGACGCTGATGACGGCCGCATCCTTCATGCTGGTTCTGCTGGCAAGCACGCGGCAGAAGAGGAGCGGATGAGGGCAACGCCGTCGCGGCACTCCCGGTGTCATCACCCGCGAAGGCGGGTGATCCAGTACGCCGAGACGGTTGCGGGTCTTCGATAGGCTGCGGCGTACTGGATTCCCCGCCTTCGCGGGGAATGACAGTCTTGTTCGCAGCGGGCTACGAGACCTGCTTCGCCCCCAGCCACGCCAAGATCATCTCCACGATCTGCGTCCGGCCCTTCGCCAGGACCTTCGGCTCGCTCAAATCCCGGTCGAACAGCGCACCGAACGTGTGCCGGTTGGCGACGCGGAAGAAGCAGTAGGAGGAGATGGCAAGGTGCAAATCGATGGCATCGACGTCGTCGCGGAACGCGCCTTCGGCACGGCCGCGTTTCAAGATGCCGTCGAGGGTCGCGATCACGCTGGCGTTGAGCTGGCGCAGCTGCAAATTCTGCTTCAGGTGCTTGCCGTGGTGGATGTTCTCGATCGAGACGAGGCGAATGAAGTTCGGGTTGCGCTCGTCGTGGTCGAAGGTCGCCTCGATCAGCCGGCGCAGGCCTTCGCGCGCGTCGCAGCTTGCCATGTCGAGCTGGTCCTCCAGCGCGCGGATGCTGCGATAGGCCTCTTCGAGCACCGCGAGGTAGAGCTGCTCCTTGCCGCCGAAATAATAATAGATCATGCGCTTGGACGTGCGCGTTCGCGCCGCGATCGCATCGACGCGCGCGCCGGAATAGCCTTCCGAGGCGAATTCGGCCATCGCCACTTCGAGGATGTCGCGCTTGGTGCGCTCGGGGTCGTTGGTGCGCTTCGATGGGGGCGGCATGCGCTCGAGCATTGCTGTTTCTCCCGCCAGTTTCCATGGATCGCCTTGAAGGTGAAGGCAAATTTCGCGTCTTGGGGCGGCGATCCAATGCGTATTGCATAAACGTACTAGTTCGTACATTATCGATCCAAACCAGAGCTGCGGCAACAACAACCAGAAAACGCGCGTGAGGCGGACGGCCCGACGCGAACCGCACCTGACACATTGGGGAGGAATTGCATGACGTTGACATCGGCAGCACCGCTGCAGGCATCATCCGGCGCGGAAGCCGCGCAAAACAAGCTGCCCAAGCGCGCCGCGCTGGTCAGCTTCGTCGGCAGCATGCTTGAGTACTACGACTTCTTCATCTACGGCACCGCGGCGGCGTTGATCTTTCCAAAAGTGTTCTTCGCCAATGTCGATCCCGGTACGGCAACGCTGCTTGCGCTGCTGTCCTTCGGCATCGGCTACATCGCCCGGCCCGTGGGCGCCGTCATCCTCGGCCATTTCGGCGACCGCATCGGCCGCAAGACGGTGCTGCTGTTCACGCTGGTGCTGATGGGCGGCTCGACGCTGGCGATCGGCCTGCTGCCGGATGCCAAGGCGATCGGCAACGCCGCGCCCGTCATCCTGACGCTGTTGCGCCTGCTGCAGGGCCTCTCCGCCGCCGGCGAGCAGAGCGGGGCGAACTCGCTGACGCTGGAGCATTCCGCCAATTCCAACCGCGCCTTCTTCACCAGCTGGACCCTGAGCGGCACCCAGGCCGGCGCGATCCTGGCGACGCTCGTGTTCATCCCGGTGTCGAGCCTGCCGGAAGACCAGCTCCTGAGCTGGGGCTGGCGCATTCCCTTCCTGCTGTCCTTCTTCGTGCTGGTCGTCGCTTATCTGGTGCGGCGGACCATGCCGGAAACCCCTGTGTTCGAGGACATCAAGGACAAGGCGCAGGTCGCGCGCTTCCCGGTGGCCGCGCTGCTGGCCGATTACTGGCCGGACGTGCTGCGCGTCATCGTCTGTGCGCTGATCGCGACCGTCAGCACCATGACGGCCGTGTTCGCGCTCGGCTATGCGACCTCCAAGTTCGGTGTTGCGCGTCCGACCATGCTGTGGGCCGGCGTGCTCGGCAACGTCACCGCGCTGATCACCCAGCCGCTGTGGGCGCTGCTCGCCGACAAGATCGGCCGCAAGCCGGTGTTCATCGGCGGCGTGCTTGGCTGCGCGGTGCTCGTGTTCCCCTATTTCATGCTGGTGACCTCGGGCCATACGCCGGCGATTTTCGCCGCGGCGATGATTCTCTCGGGCATCGTCTACGCCGCGCCGAACGCGATATGGCCCTCGTTCTATGCCGAGATGTTCGAGGCGCGCGTGCGCTATTCCGGCACGGCGATCGGCACCCAGCTCGGCTTCCTCGCCGCCGGCTTCACGCCGCTGGTGAGCGCGAGCCTGGTCGGCGAGGGGCCGTGGGGGTGGATTCCGGTCGCGATCTTCGTCGCCTCTTGCTGCGTGATCTCGGCGGCGGCCGCGGCCACCGCGCGCGAAACCCATACCGTCGACATCGCCGATCTCGGCAAGCGACGTAGTTAAGAGCAGGGGCAGGTCGCGCATGCCGGGCGAAGCAGTTTCGACCACGAGCGGGCCCGTCACGGGCGTCAAGCAGAACGGTATACGCGTCTTTAGGGGCCTGCCCTATGCGGCCGCGCGGCGCTTCGCAAAGCCCGTGCCGCCGGATGCGTGGACGGAGCCGCGGAGCTGCACGGATTACGGCGCCTATGCGCCGCAGCCCGGCCATCTCGATCATGCGCTGGAAGGGGCCTGCCTCAGCCTCAACATCTGGGCGCCGGCGGCGGATCGTCCGCTGCCGGTGCTGTTCTTCGTCCATGGCGGCGCTTTCGTCACCGGCGGCGGCGCCGATTACGACGGCGCCTTCTTCGCCGCGCACGGCCCGGCGGTGATCGTCACCATCAACTACCGGCTCGGACCGCTCGGCTTCCTGCAACTGCATCGCCATGGTTTTGCAGAGGCGAGCAACCTCGCGCTCCAGGACACGCTCGCCGCGCTTGATTGGGTGCATGCCAATATCGCGAATTTCGGCGGCGATCCCAATGCGATCACGCTCTCCGGCCAGTCGGCCGGCGCCTCCATGGTGATCGCGCTGGCGACCCTGCCGCAGGCCAGGGGCAAGTTCATCCGCGCCCTCGCGCTCAGCGCGCCCGGGCGCAACATCATGAGCGCCGATCGCGCCGACGATATCGCGCGCCGTGTGCTGGCCGAGCTCGAGCTGACGCGCGACCCGGCCGCAATCGCTTCCGTGGCGTTGCCAAAATTGTTTGCCGCGGTGGAGCACGTCGGCCGCAGGGTCGCGGAGGAGACGGATCAGGGCACATTGTTCGGCCCGGTGCTGGACGGCATGGTGATCCCGCGCGAGCCGCGCGATGTCTTCGCCGACGGGACGTTGCGCGACATTCCGCTCTGGCTCGGCTCCTGCCGCGACGAGATGGCGATGTTCCTGAAGAGCACGCCGCCGGCTGCGATGATCCGCACCACCGAGCGGCAGCTGCGCACTTCATTCGGCGATGCCGGCTGGGAGCGCCTGTTGTCGTGTTATCGCGCCACCGCGCGTCCCGACGAGGATCCTCACGAGGCGCTGCTGTCGGATGCGTTCTGGCATCGCCCGATGGCTGATCTTGCCCGGCTGCATGCCGAAGCAGGCGGCGCGGTGTGGCTGAGCCGGTTCGATCATCGCCCGGCGCTGGAGCCGTTCCTGTCGCAAGGCCCGACCCACGGCGCCGACAATGCCTGTCTCTGGGCGCACCTGCCTGATTTCATCGATCGCCCGATCCTGAAGCGCAAGGGCGGCCCGATGACGTCAGGCGACGTCGAGGTCGCGTCGCGCTTTCAGGCCGATGTGCTCCGCTTCGTTGTGACCGGCATGCCTGACGCGGCGGAGGTCTGGCCGCGCTTCACGCAAGGCAACGAGCCGCTCGCGCTGTTCGACCAGCCGTTCCGCCTCGTCTCGTTCAAGGATGGCGCGCGGTCGCTGTTGTGGACAGAGCTGCTGGCGCAATCCGGCACGCCGGGGGATCAGCCGATCGCGAAATCGGCCGCTGTCTCGGCGTGAATGGCCGTGGTGTCGAACGTCTCCACCGAGGTGTCGTCGGGGCCGACCAGCATCGTGATCTCGGTGCAGCCGAGAATGATGCAATCCGCGCCCGCTGAGACGAGCGCGGCCATCGCCTCCCGATAGCGACGGCGTGAGGGCTCGGTGACGATGCCGAGGCACAGCTCGTCGTAAATGATGCGGTTGACGTCGGCGCGCGCCTCGGCGGGAGGAACCAGCACGTCGAGATCGTGCGCGCGCAGCCGGTCGATGTAAAAATCCTCCTCCATCGTGAACTTCGTGCCGAGCAGCCCGACCCGGCGGTATCCCTTCGCCCGGATGCGCTGCGCCGTCGCATCGCCGATGTGGATGAAGGGAACGCCGACGCCAGCGATGATGTCGGGCGCGAGCTTGTGCATCGTGTTCGTGCACAGCACGATCGCCCGCGCGCCGGCGCCTTCGAGACGCCGCGCGACCTCGGTGAGGCTGGCCGCCGCCTCGCTCCAGCGGCCGCCATATTGCATCTGCTTGATCTCCTCGAAATCGTAGGAATAGAGCAGTAGCGGCGCCGAATGCAGCTTGCCCATGCGGTCGCGGACCCGCTCATTGATGAGCTTGTAGTAAAGCGCCGTGCTCTCCCAGCTCATGCCGCCGATCAGGCCGATGGTCTGCATTCCCTTGTCCTCGACGTCCAGGTTGGCCGGACCGTAAACGAAAACATCGACGCCCGGTAGCCGTCGCTTGATTGCGGCCGCCTGGGTGTGTCATTGTTCCGCCAGCGCCGATTTGACACTCAGCTTGCGGGCGCTTCTACAAATGCAGCTAAAGAGACCGCCATCCCTGCATCGTCCCGCATTGCGTGAAGTCGTCGGCTATCTCGAACGGAGAGGGCCCATGAAGTTTGCTGCGATCGCCGATGTGCACGGGAATCGTCCGGCGCTTGAAGCCGTGCTTGCCGATATCGCCGCGCTCGGCATCGACGAGGTCGTGAACCTCGGCGACCATGTCAGCGGACCGCTCGAGGCGGCCGCAACGGCAGACCTTCTCATCGCGCGCGGCTTTCCGTCGGTGCAGGGGGATCAGGACCGCGTCCTGGTCGAGTCTCTGGCGGGCGGGCGGCTCGGCGCGCAGCGATTTCCGGCAGCTCGAGCATAGGCATTTCGATTGGTTGGCAAGCATGCCGGCGACGCTGACCTACAAAGACCGGGTGTTCCTGTGCCATGCCTCGCCGACCGACGATGCCGCCTTCTGGCTCGACAGCATCACGGCGGAGGGCAGCGTGCGTGCCAGCCCGATCGAGGCGATCGAGGCCGAGGCCGCCGGGGTCAACGCCGAAATTATCCTGTGCGGGCACACGCATATTCCACGGGTCGCTCGCCTGCGAGACGGGCGATTGGTGGTCAACCCCGGCAGCGTCGGATTGCCCGGCTATGACGGCAAGCTGCCCGTTCCCTACGTGGTCGAGGTCGGCACGCCGCACGCGTGCTATGCCATTCTGGAGCATGGCCGAGCAGGCTGGTCCGCAACGATCCGCTACGTGCCCTACGATCCCGCGGCCATGGCGGCGCTCGCGCGCGGCAAGGGCATGAAGATCTGGGCGAACGCGATCGCAACCGGCTGGGTCTCGTAGCCCGGGCTACGTCATCTTGCCTGTGTCGCCCCGCTGTCAATCCATACGCGCGAAAATATTCCACTTTACCGAAATTCGGTTTCGGCGTATGTGTGGCGCATCCTGATCCGGCGAAAGGGGCGGTCGTACGTCGTTTCGAACCGCGGATCGGGGAGCGGTGGACGCAGGCGGCGTCGTGCGCGAGAGGCGGGAGCAGGGCGGGATCAATCCCGTGAGATCCCGGCCGCGCGCGGACGAGCGGCGCCGGTGCGTACGGCCAAATCGCGTGGTCCTGGCTGTCGTTGCTACAGCCAAGCCCTTGCGGAGGTGCGTCGAGCCCGACCGGGTGACGCGCGCCGCCAATCTGCGAGGACGAGGGAGGCCAAAGGAAAGTTCGGCTCCCGGGAGAGCGCGCCATACGCCGTCAAACATCGCGCAGGGAAGGCCGGACGTTTCGGCTTCACCTGTCATCCGTTGTGCATTTGCGTGTGCATTTCATCGCACGACGGACAAGCGGGTGCCAGCCGGCGCCCGGCCTTCCCTGCGCCCTTTCCGTGAGGGCGTGATGCGGAGAGCAAAACTCGGGCGCAACGCGCCGCGAGAAGGAGAAGGCATGTCTGCACCCACACACTCGCTGTCATCGCCCGGCTCGACCGGGCGATCCAGTACGCCAAGAGGCTGTGACCGAATCGAGTGGCCGCGGCGTACTGGATTCCCCGCATTCGCGGGGAATGACAGCGTCACTTGGAGAAGCAAGCTGCCGCCTCATACTCCGTCATTGCGAGGAGCAAAGCGACGAAGCAATCCAGAATCTTTCCGCGGAGGGATTCTGGATTGCTTCGTCGCAAGGGCTCCTCGCAATGACGGGAGAGAGCGAGCCACACACAATTCTCGGTGCCCCGGACGGAGCGCAGTGCGCACGGCGATGCGCCGCGTCCGGGACACGCGGCTCTCCCTCTGGACTCCGCCTGTATTCAGGTTAGTATGCAGCGTAATTTCGTCCCCAAACCAGGAAAATCACCCCGTGCGCGCGCTCTTCGTCGATGCGAACGACACCTTGGCGGCCGTGGCCGACAGGCTGCTGCGATCCCAGCCTCTTCCCGTCAGCATCAACCGCAATCCCTCCATCAAGCCCGACGATTTGCCCGGCCTGCTCGAGGGCATCGAGATCATGATCGTCGACCACACCGCGGTGCCGACGGCGATCGCCGCGAAATGCGCCGCGCTCAAGCACGTCGTCTTCCTCGGCACCGGCGCGCGCAGCTACATGAACCCGGAAGAGCTGGCCGAGCGCGGCATCGCGGTCCACACCATCAAGGGCTATGGCGACACCGCGGTCGCCGAATGCGCGATCGCCCTGATGTGGGCGTCCGCCAAGAGCTTCGGCGAGATGGACCGCGGCATGCGCGAGGGCAATTGGCTGCGCCGCGACGCGCTGCAGCTCACCGGCAAGACGCTCGGCCTGATCGGCTTCGGCGGCATCGCGGCGGAAGCGGCGCGCATGGCGACCGGCTGCGGCATGAAGGTGATCGCCTGGAACAGGACGCCGAAGACGCATCCCGGCGTCGAGTTCGTGCCTCTGGAGCAATTGCTTGCGGAGAGCCATGTCGTCTCGCTGCATTTGCTGCTCAACGACGACACCAAGGGGTTTCTGTCGCGCGAGCGTATCGCGCAGATGCGCCCCGGCAGCATTTTGATCAACACCGCGCGCGGTGCCCTCGTCGACGAGGATGCAATGCTCGACGCCTTGCGCTCGGGCCACATTGCCCATGCCGGGCTCGACGTTTTCACCGTCGAGCCGCTGCCGCCTAGCCATCCGCTGACGACGCTGCCGAACGTGACGCTGTCGGCGCATTCGGCGTTTCGCACACCCGAAGCGAGCGACAATTTGATCGGGGCCGCGCTCGATCATTGCCGCCGCATCATCGCGAGCGGGCGGTAGTGCAAAGAGCAGGGGCGGGCATGATCCCTGCGCAGGGTGCGAAAAGCCTTTCGATCTTGCGCGTCCTGTCCGCCTGCCTTACCCCAGCTTCGAACAGATTTTTCGCGAGGTGGTGAGGCGCATTGCCCGAACCTGATCGCCTGAGCCTTGAGGGAGCCGACATGACCATCCGCAACAGCCGCACCGGCGGCCAGATCCTGATCGATCAGCTCGTCGCGCAAGGCGTCGAGCGCGTTACCTGCGTGCCGGGCGAGAGCTATCTCGCCGCGCTCGATGCGCTGCATGATAGCCCGATCGACGTCGTCATCTGCCGTGCCGAAGGCGGCGCCGCCATGATGGCGGAGGCCTATGGCAAGCTCACCGGACGGCCCGGAATCTGCTTCGTCACCCGCGGTCCCGGCGCGACCAATGCCAGCCATGGCGTTCACATCGCAATGCAGGACTCGACGCCGATGATCCTGTTCGTCGGCCAGGTCGACACCGGCATGCGCGAGCGCGAGGCGTTCCAGGAGCTCGACTACAAGGCGGTGTTCGGCACCATGGCGAAATGGGCCGTCGAGATCGATCGCCCCGATCGCATCCCGGAGCTGGTGGCGCGCGCCTTCCGCGTCGCGATGCAGGGCCGTCCCGGTCCCGTCGTGATCGCGCTGCCGGAGAACATGCTGACCGAGACCGCGGCCGTTGCCGATGCCATGCGCATCGAGCCGGCGGTGAGCTGGCCCGCGCCATCGGATCTCGAGCGCGTCGGTGCCATGCTCGCGAGCGCCAAGGCACCGCTCGTCATTCTCGGCGGCTCGCGCTGGACCGATGAAGCCACCAAGAGCATCGCGCGCTTTGCCGAGCGGTTCGACCTGCCGGTCGCGACCTCGTTCCGCCGGGCCTCGCTGATCGACGCCGACCATTCGCACTATGCCGGCGATCTCGGCATCGGGCCGAGCCCGAGCCTGAAGGCGCGCATCGACAACGCCGACGTGGTTCTCCTCATCGGCGGCCGCATGTCGGAGATGCCGTCCTCGTCCTACACCCTGCTCGACATTCCCAATCCGAAGCAGAAGTTGATCCACGTGCATCCGGGCTCGGAAGAGCCTCGGCCGCGTCTACCAGCCTGAGCTCGCGATCCAGGCAACGCCTGCCGCGTTCGCCGCGGCGGTCGAGGCGCTGAAGCCGTCAGGCGCGGTCGCCTGGAAGGGCGAGGCCGCCAAGGCGCACGCCGATTATCTCGCCTGGACCGACAAGGCGCGCGAGCTGCCGGGCACGTTCCAGTACGGCCAGGTCATGACCTGGCTGCGCGACCGGCTGCCGAAGGACGCCATCGTCTGCAACGGCGCCGGCAATTATGCCGGCTGGATACATCGCCATCACCGCTTCCACAGCTTCGCCTCGCAGCTGGCGCCGACCTCGGGCTCGATGGGCTATGGCGTGCCGGCGGGCGTATTGGCAAAACGGCAATATCCGGATCGCACCGTCGTCGCCTTCGCCGGTGACGGTTGCTTCCTGATGAACGGCCAGGAATTCGCGACCGCCGTGCAGTACGACGCAGCCCTCGTCGTGATCGTGGTCGACAATTCGCAATACGGCACCATTCGCATGCACCAGGAGCGCGACTATCCCGGCCGCGTCGTCGGCACCCAGCTCAAGAATCCCGATTTCGCGATGTACGCGAAGGCGTTTGGCGGCCATGGCGAACGCGTCGAGCGCACCGAAGAGTTCGCGCCTGCGTTCGAGCGCGCGCTCGCCTCGGGCAAACCGTCGATCCTCCATTGCATCATCGATCCCCGGGCGATTTCCGTCGGCAAGGATTTTACGCCCGCGGTGAAGGCTTAGCGCGATGACGGCGGGTCGCCACGTTGCGATCATCGGCGCCGGTGCCGTCGGCGTCATCAGCGCCATCGAGGCGCTGCGCGAGGGCCATCGCGTCACGCTGATCGATCCCGGTGAGCCCGGCGGCGAACAGGCGGCGAGCTATGGCAATGCCGGCTGGCTGTCGTCGCATTCGGTGATCCCGCCGGCCGAGCCGGGCATCTGGAAGAAGGTGCCGGGTTATCTCCTGGATCCGCTCGGCCCGCTCGCGATCCGCTGGTCCTACCTGCCGAAGGCGCTGCCCTGGCTGATCAAGTATCTGCTTTCCGGCTGGACCCCCGCGCGCGTCGAGACGACCGCGTTTGCACTGCGCGATCTGCTCAAGGACGCGCCCCTGTTGCACCGGAAGCTCGCGGAAGAAGCTGGTGTCCCCGAGCTGATCGAGCGCAACGGCGTGATGCATGTGTTTCCGTCGCGCGGAAATTTCGACAACGATCTCGGTTGGCGCCTGCGCAAGAAGGTCGGTGTCGAATGGCTGGAGCTCAACGCCGACGAGATGCGTCAGCGCGAGCCTGAGCTGCATCCGCGCTACACCTTTGGTGTCGTGGTGGAGGAGGCCGGGCGTTGCCGTGATCCCGGCGCGTATGTCGCGGCGCTCGCCAATCATGCGATTGCAAGTGGCGTCACGCATGTCCGCGCCAAGGTGACCGGCTTGAAGCTCAGCGGCAACAAGCTCGTGGCCGTCGTCACCGATAGCGGCGAGATCGCTTGCGATGCCGCCGTCGTCGCAGCCGGCGCCCGCTCAAGGCAGCTCACGGCATCGGTCGGCGATGCCCTGCCGCTTGAGACCGAACGCGGCTATCACGTCATGATCGAGAATCCGGAATCCGGGCCGCGCAACTCGATGATGGCGTCCGACGCCAAGATGGTGGTGAACTGGACCAACAAGGGCCTGCGCGCCGCCGGCACGGTCGAGATCGCCGGCCTCGAGGCGGCGCCGAACTGGAAGCGCGCCGAGATCCTGCGGGATCATCTCTTCAGCATGTTCCCGAAACTGCCGAAGGACATTCCGGCCTCGCGCATCAAGAGCTGGTTCGGCCATCGGCCGAGCATGCCGGATGGACGCCCCTGCATCGGCCATGCCCGCGCCTCGCGCGATATCGTCTATGCTTTCGGCCACGGCCATATCGGCCTGGTCGGTTCGGCCCGTACCGGCCGGCTCGTCGCGCAGTTGCTGAGCGGCAAGCAGCCGGAAATTCCGCTCGCTCCTTTTTCGCCCGAACGCTTCCTTTGAGGTCGCAGCATGACTCCTGCAGCCAACGCATCTTCCCGCATCGCCCGTGGCGGCAAGGCCATCTATGGCGCGCCACTCGGCATTTTAATGCTGGAAGCGCGCTTCCCCGCATTCCCGGCGACATGGGCAACGGCACGACCTGGCCGTTTCCCGTGCTGTATCGCGTGGTGAGCGGCGCTTCGCCGGAGAAGGTGGTGCTGAAGGGCGCTGCCGGCCTGCTGCCTGACTTCATCGATGCGGCGAAGGACCTGGTGCGGCTCGGGGCCGAGGCCATCACCACCAATTGCGGCTTCCTCTCGCTGTTTCAGAAGGAGATCGCGGCCGCGGTCGGCGTTCCCGTCGCGACCTCCTCGCTGATGCAGGTGCCTTGGGTGCAGGCGACCCTGCCGCCCGGCAAGCGCGTCGGCCTCGTCACGGTGTCGGGCTCGACCCTGACGCCGGCCCATCTCGAAGGCGCCGGCGTGCCGCTCGACACGCCGCTGGTCGGCACCGAGAACGGCAAGGAGTTCTTTCGCGTGCTGATCAAGGCCGAGAAGGACGACATGGACATCGCGCAGGCCGAGCGCGACGTGGTCGAGGCCGGCAAGAAGCTCGTCGCTGAGAACCCCGACGTCGGCGCCATCGTGCTCGAATGCACCAACATGCCGCCCTACGCGGCCGCGCTTCAGGCCGAGGTCGGACTGCCCGTTTATGACATTTATTCGATGATCACCTGGTTTCATGCCGGACTGCGCCCGCGCGTGTTTGCCTGATTCCGATGGTCGCAAAGGCTTGAACAACTTGTGCTGGATGTACCCGGTGCATTGCTATCGCCCGTGGCACCGCTATATTCGCGTCGAGTACAATTGCAGCTGATGAAGAGCAACGTGGAACTGGCTTCCGACAGCATCGTCGATCGCGTCTATGAACAGCTCAAGGCGATGGCCGTGACCTACGCGTTCAAGCCGGGCGAGCGGCTCAACGAGGGTGAACTCGCCAAGCGGCTCGGCGTCAGCCGCACGCCGCTGCGCGAGGCGCTCAATCGCCTCAACACCGAGGGCTTTCTGCGCTTCACGCCGGGCAAGGGCTTCTTCTGCCGCGAGCTCGATGCGCAGGAGATCTTCGATCTCTACGAGCTGCGCAAGTCGATCGAGGTCGCCTCGATCCGCCTCGCCATCAAGCGCGCGAGGGACGAGGACATCGATGCGCTGCTGAAATTCCTCGAAGCGACCGGCCCCGATCCCGGCGAGCGCTCCTCGCTGGAGCAGGTCGAGGCTCGACGAGACCTTTCACGAGCGGCTGATGGCGATGTCAGGCAATGCCGAGATGCTGCGCGTGCTGCGCAACGTCAACGCCCGCATCCGCTTCGTACGCTGGATCGACATGGATCGCGTCAACCGCTCCAACACGCAAGGCGAGCACCGCGCCGTGGTCGAAGGCCTCAAGGTGCGCGACGAGGAGACTTGCGTCTCCGTGTTGGAAAAGCACATCGACCGCCGCCTCGACCGCATTACCGCCGCGATCAAGGAAGGCTACGCGCAGATCTACATGCCGGCCGCAAGGTCGGCGGCGAACTGAGCCCCGATCCGGCGTCGTGGTTTGAAGGAGGCGTTAACATGAAGATCGAGGGCAAGGTCGCCGCCATCACCGGCGCGGCGCGCGGCATCGGCAAGGCCTGCGCGAAGAGATTCCTGGACGACGGCGTCAAGGTCGTGATCTCGGACGTCGATGCCGAGGGCCTCGCCGCGACCGCCGCCGAGCTCGGGCGGCCGGATGCCTTGCGCACAATCGTCGGCAACGTCGCCAAACGCGCAGACATCGACCAGCTGGTTGCCACCGCCGTGAAGGAGTTCGGCCGGCTCGACATCATGGTCAACAATGCCGGCGTTGCCCGCAACCGGGACATCCTCGAGATCACCGAAGAGGAATTCGACGAGATCATCGGCATCAACCTGAAGGGCGCGTTCTTCGGCGTGCAGGCAGCAGCCAAGCAGATGATCGCGCAGGGTGGCGGCGGGGTCATCGTCAACATGTCCTCGGTGAATGCGCTGCTGGCGATCCCGGCGCTGGCGACCTACGCGATGTCGAAGGGCGGCATGAAGCAGCTCACCTCGGTCGCCGCCGTCGCACTCGCCCCGCACAACATCCGCGTCGTCGCGGTCGGGCCGGGCACGATCCTGACCGACATGGTGGCGTCGTCGATCTACACCTCCGAGGACGCCCGCAAGACCGTGATGTCACGTACACCAGCAGGGCGCGGCGGCGAGCCGAGCGAGGTGGCGTCCGTGGTTGCCTTCCTCGCCAGCGACGATGCGTCCTACATCACCGGACAGACGATCTATCCGGATGGCGGGCGGTTGATCCTGAACTACACGGTGCCGGTGAAGGACAAGTAGGGCGCGCTTACCACACGCGCGCTGTCATCGCCCGCCACATACTCGCTGTCATCGCCCGGCTTGACCGGGCGATCCAGTACTCCGAGACAGCGGTGATAGAAGCGATAGGCTGCGGCGTACTGGATGCCCTGCCTGCGCGGGGCATGACAGTCGTTGTGAGGTGAGCAGTCTGCCCCTCACTCCGCCGCGACATTGATCCCGTGACCCAGCCGCTTCGAGATGCCTCCCGCACAGTCGCGCAAGGCATGCGCGATCGGGCTGTCCCATCGCGCATCGAACGTGCCTTCGGGCCCCATCGCGGTGATGACGAGTGCGACGTGGCCGGAATGATCGAACACCGGGGCAGAGAACGCATTGACACCCGGCAGGGGATCGCCGAGCGCGCGGGCGAGGCCGTGCTTGCGCACCTCGGTCAGCATCTCCGCGACCTTGGCGCCCTTCACGGCGCGCTTGGGATTGTAGCCGACGCCGTGACGGTCGAGGCCGCTCTCGAGCGCGGCGTTGATCGTCTTCTCCGGCAGGAAGGCCGCAAAGGCCCGGCCGGTCGCGGTCTCCAGCAGCGCCATCACCGAGCCGACGCGCATGACGATGTGCACCGGCTGGGCCGGCTCCTCGAGTTGGACCACGGTCGGGCCGTGCGTGCCCCATACGGCGAGGGACACCGCATGTCCGATCTGGCTCGCGAGCGCGGCGATCTTCGGCCGTGCGATGTGCACGCCGGACAGGCGGCGCAGGCTGATCAGGCCGAGGCCCAGCGCGAGTGCGCCGATCTCGTAGCGGCCGGTGGTCTCGTCCTGCTCGATCAGCCCGATGCGGGAGAAGCTGGCGAGATAAGGATGCGCCTTGGCCGGCGTCATGCCGGCCTCGCGCGCGAGATCGCGCAGCATCATCGGCTCGCCGCTACGCGCGAGCGCGCGGAGCAATTCGCCGCCGACTTCGATCGACTGGATGCCGCGACTCTCTCTCTTCATGCGCCTCCGATGCGCTCAGGCTTACGCCGCGTCGCGCCTGGCGGCGCTGTCGGCGAGATGACGGCCGGCAATGTAGCCGAAGGTCAGCGCCGGCCCAAGCGTGATCCCGGCGCCGGGATAGTTGCCGCCCATGATGCTCGCCATGTCGTTGCCGGCCGCATAGAGGCCGGGAATCACTTTGCCCTCTGCGTCCAGCGCGCGGGCGTTCTCGTCGGTGACGATGCCGGCATAGGTGCCGAGATCGCCGATCACCATCTTGATGGCATAGAACGGCCCGTTCTCGACCGGCGCGATGCAGGGATTGGGGCCGTGCATGGCATCGCCCTGGTAGCGGTTATAGGCCTTCGAGCCCTTGCCGAAGGCGGCGTCGTGGCCGAGCGGCGCGGTCGCATTGAACTGCCTGACCGTCTCGGTGAAGGACGTGGCATCGATGCCGGCCTTGGCCGCCAGCGCCTCCAACGCGTCGCCGCGCATGAGGTAGCCGGTATTCAAGTGATGACCCAGCGGCATCGGGAAGGGGGCACGCAGCCGAGGCCGTATTTGCGCAGCGTCGGGTGGTCGCAAACGAGATAGGCCGCGATCTCCTCGCCGGGCTTGGCCGCCTTGATCATGGCCTGGACGAAGTCGTGATAGGAATTACCTTCATTGGCAAAGCGCTTGCCGTCGCGCATCACCGCGATCACGCCCGGCTTGGCGCGGTCGATGAAATGCGGCATCACGCCCTTCGAGCCGTCCTTGCGCGTGGTCAGCGACACCGGCACCCAGGCCGCCGCGTTCGGCAGACGATCCTCGACATGTCCGCCGGCGCGCTCGGCGAGGCGCAGGCCGTCGCCGGTGTTGCCGGTCGGCCCCGGCGAAAAATGCTCAACGCCGGTCGGCGCATGGGGAAACATCTTCTTGCGGCGCTCGACGTCATGCGGGAAGCCGCCGCAGGCGAGCACGACGCCGCGGCGCGCGCGCACGCGCACGTCGCGACCTTCGCGCGACACGATCGCGCCGGTGACTGCGCCGTTCTCGACCGTCAGCTCGCGCACCGGCGAGGACAGCCACATCGGAATCTTCAGGTCGAGCGCGGATTTGGCGAGGCGCCCGGCCAGCGCATTGCCGTTGGTCAGCGTCATGCCGCGACCGTAGCGGAGCACGTCCATCAGGTGCCGCGACAGGCGCTTGGCGACATAGACCGCCGAGGTCAGTGATTTCGTCACCCGCATGAAGTGGATGATCTCCTTGCCGCTTCCGAGCATCATGCCGAACACGGTGAGACTCGGGCAGCGGCATGCCGAGCGTCTTGATGAGATCGCCGAGCTCACGGCCGTCGAACGGGCGCGTCACCATGGAGCGGCCGCCCTGCGCACCGCCGGGGGCTTCTGCATGATAATCCGGAAACACCAGCGGCATGTCGAAGCGCAGCGCGGTCTTGGCGGTGAAGAAATCGACCGCTTCGGGCCCGGCGCTGAGGAAAGCATCGACGCGCGCGGCGTCATAATTGTTGCCGGCCTCGTGGCGCAGATAGGTGCGGGCCTGCTCCGGCGTCTCCGCGATGCCGTAGGCCTTCGCCAGCGAGGTGCCGGGAATCCACAGCCAGCCGCCGGAGCGGGCGGTGGTGCCGCCGAAGCGCGGCTCCTTCTCGACGATCAGTACGTTCAGGCCGCGAGAAGCCGCGGTGATCGCGGCCGACATGCCGGAGCAGCCCGATCCGGCCACGAGCACGTCGCACTCGTAAGTCTCAATTGCGCCATGCTCGTTGCCGGTCATCTCAGCCTCACTTCTTCAGGAGCGGACATTTGGACTCGGAGACCGGGCGGAAGGCGTCCTCGCCCTTCACGGTCTTGACGATGTCCAGGTAGTCCCACGGTTCCTTCGACTGCTCGGGCGTTTTCACCTTGGCGAGGTACATGTCGCGAATGACGCGGCCGTCCTCGCGCAACTTGCCGCCATGGACGAATGTATCCTCGATCGGCAGCTCGCGCATCTTGGCCATCACCTTGGCGGGATCGTCGGTGCCGGCGGCCTTGATGGCCTTGAGATAATGCAGCACCGAGCCGTAGACGCCGGTCTGGATCATGGTCGGCATCACCTTGGTGCGCTCGTAGAACTTCTTGGACCAGGCGCGGGTCGCCTCGTCCATGGCCCAGTACGAGGCCGTGGTCATATAAGTGCCCTGCGCGGCCTTGAGGCCGACCGCGTGCACATCGGTGTCGAACATCAACAGGCCGACCAGCTTCTGGCCGCCCTGGACGAGGCCGAATTCGCCCGACTGCTTGATCGCGTTGTCGGTGTCCTGGCCCGCATTGGCGAAGGCGACGACGTCGGCCTTCGAGGCTCTGCGCCTGCAGCGCGAAGGAAGAGAAGTCCGCGGTGTTGGTCGGATGCTTGACGCCGCCGAGCACCTTGCCGCCCATCTCGTTGATGAAGCGCGTTGCGTCCTTCTCGAGCTGCTGGCCGAAGGCGTAATCGGCCGTGATGAAGTACCAGGATTTTCCGCCTTCCCTGATCACGGCGGAAGCCGTCACCTTGGACAGCGCATAGGTGTCATAGGTGAAGTGCACGGTGTTCGGGCTGCACAGCTCGTCGGTCAGCGAGCTCGCGCCGGGGCCGGAGAGCAGGGCGATCTTGTTGCGCTCGCGCACCATGTTGTGCACGGCGATCGCGATGCCGGAATTGGGGATGTCGACGACGGCGTCGACCTTGCCGTTGTCGAACCAGCCACGCACGATCTGCACGCCGACGTCGGTCTTCATCTGATGGTCGGCGCTGATGATCTCGATGGGCTTGCCGAGCACGGTCGGCCCGAACTCCTCGACCGCCATTTTCGCGGCTTCGACCGAGCCTGGTCCGGAGTTGTCACGGCCCCAGCTCGACAGATCCGTCAGCACGCCGATCCGCACGGCGTCGTCGGAGACCTGTGCGGTCGCCGCTGTGGTCATGGCTGCCGAAGTCATGGCCGCGAGCATGGCGCAGGCGAGATGCCCTCTCATGATTGTTCCCTCTGTTTTATTGGCCGCGTGGCACGGCGGGTTGGTTCGGATCCAAATTAGATATAAGCAAATGAGTTTGTCAATAACGAATTAGGTGCGCCAAACGGGCGCGGCACTGCGACGACCTTGCGCAACTGCTGCCACGTCCGTCATTGCGAGCGCAGCGAAGCAATCCAGAGTCTTCCCGCAGAGGCAGTCTGGATTGTTTCGCTGCGCTCGCAATGACGGGTGGTGAGACGCCGCCCCAACGCAATCGGACCCCGGCAGCGCATCACCGTAGCGCGTCGACTACGCGCGTAGACGCGCCTGCGGTGCTACGCAGCCCCGGAAGGCATGAGCTCGCGCAAACGCGCGGGCAGGTTGCCGCTCCTTCCGCGATTGGTCACGATGCGTTCGCGCTGCGTAGCAAAGGGGCCATTGGCCTGCCGGCTGTTTGGTTCTAGAAACACCGTCGAGGAAACAAATCCCCAAGCCAGGGAATGGAACCATGACGAAGACGTCTCGACGTGACTTGCTCACTGCCGCGGCCGCGATGACCGCGGCGGGCCTCGCCGATGCCACGCCAGCCGCGGCGCAGGCCGGGCCCAAGCCGATCTTTGCCGTGCCGATGGTGACCATCCCGATCGTCGGCGAGACGCAGGTATTCCAGGTCCGCCGCATCTACTGCATCGGGCGGAACTACGCCGCGCACGCGATCGAGCGCGGCTCGGATCCGAGCCGCGAGCCGCCGTTCTTCTTCCAGAAGCCGACCGACGCGATCCAGAACGTAGCGGTCGGCGAGGTTGCCGATCATCCCTATCCGTCGCTGACCAAGAACTATCATCACGAGGTCGAGCTGGTCGCCGCGCTGAAATCGGGCGGCACCAACATCCCCGTCGACAAGGCGCTCGACCATGTCTACGGCTACGCGCTGGGCCTCGACATGACCCGGCGCGATCTTCAGAATGGCATGGCCGCGGAGAAGAAGCCCTGGGAGATCGGCAAGAGTTTCGACCACGCCGCGGTGCTCGGCCCAATTCATCCGGCGAGCAAGACCGGTCATTTCGAGAAGGGCGCGATCTCGCTCGCCATCAACGGAACGGTCAAGCAGAACTCGGATCTCAGCAAGATGATCTGGAGCGTGGCCGAGCAGATCGCCAAGCTGTCGGAAGCGTTCGAGCTCAAGGCCGGCGACATCATCTATTCCGGTACGCCGGAGAATGTCGGTCCCGTCGTGAAGGGCGACGTGCTGCTGTGCAAGCTCGAAGGCTTGCCGGATATGTCGATCAAGATCGTGTAGTTGCCGTCGCCTTTCGTCGCGCGGCGGCGCAGTCAAGATTCAGCTGCGTACTGCCGCTCGTCGTTTCCGCATCGTCATGGCCGGGACAAGCCCCGGGCATGACGACCTCGTGACGCTCCAAATGCGACCACTCTCTCGCTTGTGGAGCACGTGTTCGCCCACAAAGGGGCCGGGTTCCACCCGCCGATTGCCTCTTGTTGGCCGGCAAGCGAACCTCCTGCGGCCATATTTGAGCACGAGTGATTTCCCGTGAGGGAGGCGCTCCGATGACCAAAGCTCTGATCACTGCTGTCGCAATGCTGGCCTGCTTGCCCGTGAGCGCGGTCGCGCAGGAGCGCGCGGGCGATGCGGCGCTCGGTGCGGTGTCCGGCGCGGTCGTGCTGGGACCGGTCGGTGCGGTTGCCGGCGCCTTGATCGGCTACACCGCCGGACCTTCGATCGCCCGGTCATGGGGCGTGAGAGGTTCGCGGTCGGCAGCACACCGGCAGCCGCGGCGCGCAGCTGCGGCCGGCGGTCCACCTCGTACGCGCCGGGCCATGAATGCCAACGGCCAGATGAGAGCCGCCGGCAATCCGGCTCCGCCGGTTCAAGCTGCGCCTGCCGCTCCAGTGCAAGCCGCGGCGCCGCCCGTTCAGGGATTCGACTGAGGTCGCATTTCAGGCCGACGCCTTCGGGCGCAGCCGATCGACGGTCCGCGCGATCAGCGCCGCGACCTCGCCGACCTTGGGACCAATGCGGAATTCCGGGCCGGCGACAACGACCGAGAGACGGCGGTCGCTGATCGGCAAGGGGATCGCCGCGCCGGCAAGGTCTCGGCTATAGTCGCCAAAACTCTGACAGTAACCGCGCGAGATCGAGTTGCGCAGCTCGGTCTCGACCGCCTCGATGCTGATCGGCGTCGACGGGCCGTATTGCTTGAACTCGATCTTGCGATAGACGGAGTCGCGCTCTTCCTGGGAATATTGCAGAAGCAGCGCGCGGCCGCTGGCGGTCGCATGGATCGGCACGCGATGGCCGATGGTGGCGAAGTAGCGGATCGCAGCCTGGGATTCGACCACGTCGATGAACACGGCCATGACGCCGGCTGGCGCCACGATCGATGCGGTCTCGCCGGTCTCGGCGGAGAGATCGGCGATAAGCTGATGCGTCCATTGCGGCAGCGGCTCGACCTCGGAGATCATCCGCGCCATCGCGAGCCAGCGCGGCGTCGGATAGAAGCCGGCGCGCGGCCGCGGCTCATAGAGATAGCCCTTCTCCGACAGCGTCGCGAGCAAGTTGAACGTCGACGAGCGCGGCCAGCCGAAATGATCGGCGATCTCCGCAAGCGTCGCCGGCTTCCTCGCTTGCGCAAAGAATTCCATGATCTCCAGGACGTTTGCGGCTTGGCGAACGATCATGGTGGGCCTTGGTTCTGATCTAGGGCTGGCCGAGGATCTTCTTCGCGGCGCGAAGATGCGGCTTGTCGATCATCTGGCCGTCGAGACGTAGCGTGCCGGAATTGGGATTGCTGGCGAAGGCCGCGATCACCTTCTCGGCCCAGGTGCGTTCCGCGTCCGTCGGCTCGAATGCGGCGTTGACCACGTCGACATGTTTTGGATGGATCAGCGCCTTGGCCGAAAAGCCGTCACGCCGTGCCGCGCGCGTCTCCTGTTCGAGTCCGGTGAGATTGTCGATGTCGGTATAGACGGTGTCGATCGGCGCGACCTCGGCCGCGGCCGCCGCCATCAGGCAGAGATCGCGCGCGAGGCGATAGGGGCTGTGGAACACGCCGCCACTCGCTTTCTCGGTGGCGCCGAGCGAGGCCGAGAGGTCTTCCGCGCCCCACATCAATCCGGCGAGGCGAGGGGAGCATCCCTTGTAGCTGCCGAGGCCGAAGATCGAGCTTGCCGTCTCCGTCGCGACGCAGACGATGCGGGTGGTGCCGACCGCGATGCCGGCCGCAGCCTCCAGCGCTTCGAGCCAGGCCGCGACCTGGCGCACGTCGTCGCCGCCTTGCGATTTCGGCAGCACGATGCCGTCGGGCCTGCCAGGCAGCACCGCGGCGAGATCGGCCAGCGTCATGCCGGTGTCGAGCGCGTTGACGCGGACATAGAGCTGGTGCGGGCCGCGGCGGCTCTTCAGCATCGCCAGCGTCAGGCCGCGCGCTTCCGGCTTCTTCTCGGCGACGACGGAATCCTCGAGGTCGATGATCAGCGCGTCGGCTTTGCCTTCGCTCGCCTTCTCGAATTTGCGCGGGGAATCGCCCGGCACGAACAGCATCGAACGCATCAGACCGGCCTCTTGTGCATCATCGCCATGCGGCGGCATTTTCCGACGATCTCGTCGTTCTGGTTCAGAGCGTGGTGCTCGAACTCGACGATGCCCGCTTTCGGGCGCGATTTGGATTCCCTCAACGAAAGCACCTTCGTCGTCGCCCGCAAGGTGTCGCCATGGAAGACCGGTTTTGGAAAGGTCACGTCGGTCATGCCGAGATTGGCGACGGTGGTGCCCATGGTCGTATCATAGACCGTCATGCCGATCATGATGCCGAGGGTGTAAAGGCTGTTGAAAATGCGCTGGCCGAATTCGGTCTTTTCGGAGAAATGCGCGTCGATATGCAGCGGCTGCGGATTGAGCGTCAGCAGGCTGAACATGGTGTTGTCCATCTCCGTGACGGTCCGGCTCAGCGGATGCCTGAACTCCTGGCCCACGGAAAAGTCTTCGAAATAAAGTCCGGCCATCGCGGTTTCCTCCCTGTATGTCCTGCGATTTTGGCCAGCGCTGCGGCTTAAGGCGGCGCGGCCAGGTGAACTGCTTTTTGTTCGGCGAGTTGGTCGATCTCCTCGGGCGAGAAGCCGGCCTCGCGCAGGATCTCGCGGCCGTGCTGGCCGAGCGTCGGTGCGGGGCCCGCGGCTTCCGGCTGGGTCTCGCTCCAGGTCGAGGGCACGCGCATCTGGCGGATGCGGCCTTCCACGGGGTGATCGACCGTCCTGAAGAAACCGACCGCATCCAGATGCGGGTCGTCGAGAATCGTCTCCAGCGTGTGCATCGGCATCACCGGAATGTCGGCGCGCTCCAGCAGTTCGCGCCATTCGGCAGTGGTGCGCGTCGTGAAGATCTGGCCGATCTCCTCGTAGATCTCGTCGATGTGCCTGGTGCGCGCCGCGTGGTTGGCGAAGCGCGGCTGCTGCAGGAACTCTGGCTGCCCGATCGCCTCGAAGAAGCTGCGCCAGTGCTTGTCGTTGTAGATGAGGACGCAGAGATAGCCGTCGCTGGTCTTGTAGGGTTTTCGATAGCGCGACAGCAGGCGGGGATAGCCGCCATGGTCGAGCGGGGGATCGTAGGTGAGGCCGCCGAGATGATCGACCAGCACGAACTCGGTCATGGATTCGAACATCGGCACGTCGATGCGCTGGCCCAGACCCGTGCGTTGCTGGTGCATCAGCCCGCCCATGACGGCGTTGACCATCATCAGCCCGACGATGCGGTCGGCGATGGTGACGGGAACGTAGCGCGGCGTGCCGTCGCCGGCGGCGGCGAGCAATGTCGGAATCGTCGCCGCGCCCTGAATCAGATCGTCATAGGCGGGCTTGGCCGCGTAAGGACCGGACTGGCCGTAGCCGAACGCACCGACATAGACGAGCGCAGGATTGATCGCGCGGAGCGTCTCGTAGTCGAGGCCGAGCCGCGCCATGGCTTGCGGGCGCACATTGTAGACCAGCGCGTTGGCGCGCTTCGCCAGCCGCAGCAGCGCCTCGCGCCCTTCCGGCTTCTTGAGGTCGAGCACGATGCTGCGCTTGCCGCGATTGGCATTGAGGAACATCCCGCCCATGCCCGGCGTGCGGCCGGGACCGATCTGGCGGACGATGTCGCCCTCGGGGCTTTCGACCTTGATCACATCGGCGCCCATGTCGGCCAGCACCTGCGTGCCGTAGGGGCCCATCAGCACCGAGGTCAGGTCGAGAATGGTGAAGCCGGCGAGCGGTCCCATGGGGCCTCGTGGTGACGAATTCATATGTGTGGAATTAGAGTTCATAAACTGAAGGTGTCAATTCGAGGCCGTGGGTAGGCGGCGCATGGCTCCATGCATAGTTCATATACTTGACAGATAAATTCACATATATGTACATCGTCCTCAAGCAAGAAGTGGAGCCGGTCCGGCTGGCAGCACGTGGCTGCCGTGCGGCGTGTAGGCGCGTCAGGGAGAGAGCAAATGAAGAGGAATTGGGTCTGGGCCGCCGCGGCGTTGGTACTCTCGCTGCCGGTCTCGACGCTGTCGGCACAGGCGCTTGAGCTGAAGGTCGCCGACAGCTTTCCCGGCGACCACTATCTTGTCCGCCTGATGCTGAAGCCGTGGATGGACGATGTCGCCAAGCGGACCAACGGCGCCGTGACCTTCACGCATTATCCCAACCAGCAGATTGGCAAGGCCGCCGACATGCTGCGGCTGACGCAGTCCGGCGTGGTCGATATCGGTTACATCGGGCCGTCTTACGTCTCGGACAAGATGCCGCTCTCCGAAGTCGCGCAATTGCCGGGCGCATTCCAGACCAGCTGCCAGGGTACGCTCGCCTATTGGAAGGCGGCGCGAGAAGGCATCCTCGCCAAGCAGGAATACGCGCCGAACAAGATCAAGCTGCTGATGGCCGTGGTGTTGCCGCCCTATCAGGTGTGGACCGCCAAGGCGAAGGTTGAGACGATCAAGGACATGCAGGGCCTGAAACTGCGCACCACCGGTGGTGCCCAGGATCTGACCGTGCGCACGCTCGGTGCGGTGCCGGTGCGCATGGCCGCGCCCGACGCCTATGAATCGCTGTCGCGCGGCACGATGGACGGGCTGCTGTTTCCCATGGACAGCGTTGTCGCCTATGGCCTCGACAAGCTCGTCAAATACGCCACCGACGGCGTCAGCTTCGGCAGCTTCATCGTCGCCTACTCGATCAATCAATCGGTCTGGGACAAGCTGCCCGACGACGTGAAGAAGGCAATGGACGCGGCCTCGGAAGCGATCACGCCGAAGGCCTGCGCCGACGTCGACAAGGAGCAGGACGCGACCCGGCAGAAGATGAAGGACCAGGGCATCAGCTTCACCGCGCTCTCCGATGCGACGCGCGCGGAAATGAAGGAAAAGCTCAAGGGCGTCGCGCAGGAATGGGCGACGGCGCTGGACGGCCGTGGCAAGCAGGCCTCTGCCGCGCTGAAGGAGTTCGAAGGCCTGCTCGCCGCGGGCGGCGCGAAGTAGCGCGGCGGGACCGCAGCCGAAGGGGAGACGGATGATCAAGCGCGCAACGGATGTGCTCGGCGCGCTGGAGCGCGCGCTGACGGTGATCGCTGCGATCGCGCTGTTTGCGATCATGGCGCTGGTGGTGGCCGACGTGTTCATGCGCTACGTCATGAACAGCCCGTTCTCGTTCACTTACGACCTGATCGGGCTCTATCTGCTGGCCGGCGTGTTCTTCCTGACGCTGTCGGATACCTTGCGCGTGCACGGGCATGTCGGCGTGGACATCCTGCTCTCGCGTTTTCCCACCGCAGGCCGGAGGCTGTCGGAGATCGTCACCGCGCTCACCGGCTTGTTCGTCTTCGTCCTCATCAGCAAGGTCGGCTTCGAGCGTGCGCTGGAGAACTACGAGCAGCACGACGTGCTCGCCGGCGCCATTGCGTGGCCGACCTGGATTTCGGCCGCCCTGGTGCCGTTCGGCTGCGGCGTACTCGTGCTGCGGCTTTCACTGCAGCTTCTGGGAAACGTGCTCAGCCTCGTCTCCGGACGTGATCTGTTTCCTTTGCCGCCTGTCAGCGAGACCGGCGAAGCCCACTCCTTCGAATAACGGCGGCAGCGATGACGGTCATTCTCGTGCTTGGACTGCTTTTTCTCCTGCTGGCGATCGGCACACCGGTCGGCTTCGCCATGGGGTTTGCCGGCTCGGTCGGCCTTCTCATGGTCGGCGGCACCGGCACGCTGTTCGGCATCCTGCAGACGGCACCGCTGTCGACGGTCTCGGCCTACGAGCTGATCACGATCCCGATGTTCCTGCTGATGGCGGACCTTGTCCTGCTATCGGGCGTCGCCGACGACATGTTCAAGACGGCATCGGCCTGGATCGGTCGTGTTCCCGGCGGCCTCGGCATGGCGACCGCGTTGGCGGGCGCGGGCTTCGGCGCGATCTGCGGCACCTCGACGGCATCAGCGGCGACGCTGTCGTCGACGAGCCTGCCAGCAATGATCCGGCAGGGCTATGAACCGAAGATGGCGGCGGGCGTGGTGGCCATCTCGGGAACTCTGGCCATGCTGATCCCGCCCAGCGTGGCGCTGGTGATTTTCGGTCTGCTCGCCGAGGTCAACATCGGACAGCTTCTGATCGGCGGCATCCTTCCGGCGGCGCTGGTGACCGCGACGATCATGGCGACGATCTACTTCCTGGTCTGGCAGGATCCGTCGCGGGCCCCCGCGTCGAGCCGGTATCCTGGCGCGAGAAATTTTCGTTGCTGCGGCAGGTCGGCCCGATGGTGCTGCTGTTCTCGCTCGTCACGGGCACCATCTATCTCGGCATTGCAACGCCGACGGAAGCCTCGGCTCTGGGAGCGGCGGGTGCGTTGATCCTTGCATTTGCCAAGGGCAGGGTCACCCCGGGCTCGCTCTACAAGGCTCTGCTCAGCGCGTCCCACGGCACCTGCATGATCGTGACGATCCTCGTCGGTGCCTCGATCTTCGGCTACTTCTTCACGCTGACCCATGTGACGCAGGATCTCGTCGCCTGGATCGGGTCCTTGCAGACCTCGCGCTGGGTGATCATCACGCTGATCCTGTTCGGCTACATCGTGCTCGGCTCGTTCATGGACCAGATCGCGATCCTGGTCCTGACCGTGCCGATCGTGCTGCCGCTGATCAAGACGCTCGGCTTCGATCCGATCTGGTTCGGCGTCATCAAGATCGTCACCGCCGAGGTCGGCATGATCACGCCGCCGGTGGGCCTCAACTGTTTCATCGTCGCCCGCTATGCCAAGCGGCCGGTGGCGGAGGTGTTCCACGGCACCTTCCCGCACTTCATCGCACACCTGATTGCGATCGCGATTTTGGTGGCGTTTCCGTCTATCATCCTCTGGCTGCCCTCGCAGATGGGGCGCTAGGAACAACGAGCCTCCACAAGGAGACCATCATGGATTTCGCGCTCACTGATCAGCAGGAAGCCATTCGCGACGCCATCGCCAAGATCTGCGAGGGATTTCCGGATGCTTATTGGCTGAAAAAGGACCACGACGGCGGCTTTCCGCACGACTTCCACAAGGCGCTAGCCGACGCCGGCTGGCTCGGCATTTGCGTGCCAGAGGAATATGGCGGCTCGGGCCTCGGGATCACCGAAGCTGCGATCATGATGCGCACCATCGCGGAGTCGGGTGCCGGCATGTCCGGCGCGTCCGCGGTGCACATCAACGTGTTCGGTCTCAATCCCGTCGTCGTTTTCGGCACCGAAGAGCAGCGCAAGCGCATGCTGCCGCCGATGGTCGAAGGCCGCGAGAAGGCGTGCTTTGCCGTCACCGAGCCCAACACCGGCCTCAACACCACCCAGCTCAAGACCCGGGCGGTCGCCAAGAACGACCGCTACATCGTCAACGGCCAGAAGGTGTGGATCTCGACCGCGCAGGTCGCGCACAAGATCCTGCTCTTGGCGCGCACCACGCCGCTGGAGGAGGTGCGCTCGCCGACCCACGGCCTCAGCCTGTTCTATACCGATTTCGACCGCAACAAGATCAAGGTCCACGAGATCGAGAAGATGGGCCGCAAGATCGTCGATTCCAACGAGCTGTTCTTCGAAGACTTTGAAATTCCGATGGAGGACCGCATCGGCGAAGAGGGCAAGGGCTTTCAGTACATCCTCGAAGGCATGAACCCCGAGCGCATCCTGATTGCGGCCGAAGCGGTCGGCCTCGGCAAGCTCGCACTGTCGCGCGCGACCGAATACGCCAAGACGCGCGTGGTGTTCAACCGTCCGATCGGCAAGAATCAAGGCATCCAGCATCCGCTCGCGGTGAACTGGGTCGAGCCTCGAGGCGGCCTGGCTGATGGTGATGCAGGCGGCCTGGCAATACGACAAGGGCCTGCCCTGCGGCGCCGGCGCCAACGCCGCGAAATATTTTGCTGGTGAAGCTGGCTACCACGCTTGCGAGCAGGCCGTGATGACTCATGGCGGCTTTGGGTACGCCAAGGAATTCCATGTCGAGCGCTATTTGCGCGAGGTGCTGATCCCGCGCATCGCGCCGGTCAGCCCGCAGCTCGCGCTCAGCTTCATCGCCGAAAAGGTGCTGGGGCTCGCCAAGTCGTACTAGGCTTCAGGGCTAGGGGAGGATCGCCATGAACCTCGCTCATCACCTTCTGCGAGCTGCCAAGGTCGACGCGTCAGCGCCGGCCTTGCTCAAGGGATTGACGCCGGTCGCCGATTACGGCCGGCTCGCAGCGACCGTGGCATCGCTCGCGGCCGCGCTGCGGCAACGCCTCGGCCTCGCCAAGGGCGACCGCGTCGCGCTGCTGATGAAGAACGTGCCGGACTATGTCGGATGCCTCTACGCCTGCTGGCATGCCGGGCTGATCGCGGTGCCCATCAACGCAAAGCTACATGCGCGCGAGGTCGCATTCATTCTCGACAATTCCGGCGCCGCGCTCGTGTTCGTGACCGAGGACATGGCGGGTGTCGCATCGGAGGCACTGACGCTCGCGACCGTCAATCCGCCAGTGATTGAGATCGGCTCGGTCGAGCATCGCGCACTCGCGAAGGCCGATGGTATCGCCATCGCCGATGTCGCCATCACCGATCCCGCCTGGATCTTCTACACCAGCGGCACCACGGGCCGCCCCAAGGGCGCGGTGCTCAGCCATCGCAATCTGTTGGCGATGTCGCTGAACTACCTGGCCGAGATCAATCCGATCGTTCCGGGCGAGGCGCTGCTGCATGCCGCGCCGATGTCGCACGGCTCCGGCCTCTACATGGTGCCGCATGTGCTCGGCATGGGCGCGCAGATCATTCCGGAGAGCGGCCGGTTTGAGCCCGACGAAATCCTGGAACTGGCGACGAAGCGCGACAACATCTCCTTCTTCGCCGCGCCCACCATGGTGCGGCGCCTGACGGTCGCGGCGGAAGCGGCGGGCGTGAGCGCGCCGGGGTTGAAGACCGTCGTCTATGGCGGTGGCCCCATGTACGTCGCCGACTGCAAGGCGGCGCTCGCGGTGTTCGGCCCCAAGCTCGCGCAGATCTACGGTCAGGGCGAGACGCCGATGACGATCACGTACCTGCCGAAGCGCATGCATGCCGAGACCGGGCACGCCCGCCATGAGGAGCGCCTCGCCTCGGTCGGCATCGCCCAGGGCGTCGTGCAGGTGCGCACCGTGGACGAGACGGGCCGCGACGTCGCGCCCGACGAGGTCGGTGAGATCACCGTGCGCGGCGACACCGTGATGTCCGGCTACTGGCAGAACCCGGATGCGACCGCGAACACGTTGCGCGACGGCTGGCTCTATACCGGCGACATGGGCGCCTTCGATGCCGACGGCTTCCTGACGCTGAAGGACCGCTCCAAGGACGTCATCATCTCCGGCGGCACCAACATCTATCCGCGCGAGGTCGAGGAAGTGTTGTTGCGACACGAGGCGGTCGCCGAAGTCTCGGTGATAGGCCGGCCGCATCCGGAGTGGGGCGAGGAGGTCGTGGCGGTCTTCGTTCCCGTCGCGGGCAGGGCGGTGACTCGCGACGAGGCTCGACCAGATGTGCAATGCCTGGATCGCGCGCTTCAAGCGGCCGAAGCATTATTATGCGATCCATGAGTTGCCCAAGAACAGCTACGGCAAGATCGTGAAGACCGAGCTGCGGACGCTGCTGGCTGAATCTTCCGCGCGCCTTTCGCGGATGGGCTGACGCGGCCATGCCCGAGCTCGCGGCACCGATCGACTTCTCCGGCCTGATCCGTGAGGGCGATCTCGTCGTATGCGGGCAGGCGACGGCCGAGCCCGTCACCCTGACCGAAGCGCTGATGGCGCAAGCGGCGCAGCTTCCGCCGTTTCGCCTGATGATCGGCCCGGTGTTCTCGGAGACGTTTTCCGTCGCCAGCGCGCCCGACGTTGCGTTCCAGAGCTATGGCGCGATCGGCAATGCGCGGCGGCTGGCGAAGGCCGGGCGGCTCGATTTGATCCCCAGCAATTATAGCGCCTTCTGTGCCGACTTCGCCGCGCGGCGCCACAAGGCCGATGTCGTGCTGGTGCAGCTCGCGGAAGCCGGCGACGGCCGCTTGAGCGCGAGCCTCTCCAACGACTACGTCATCGACGCCGCGCGTGGCGCACGCTGCGTCATCGCCGAGATCAATCCGGATGCACCGTTCACGTTCGGTGCGGAATGGCCGGACGAGGTGCCGATCCATCTGCGCGTGGCCGCGCGCCGGCCGCCGGTCGAGCTGGCTTCGACGCCGCCCGACGACGTCTCCCGGCGCATCGCCGTGCATGCGGCGAGCCTGATCGCGGACGGCAGCACGCTGCAGTTCGGTGTCGGGCGAATTCCGGATGCGATTCTTTCCTCGTTGTCGCACCTGCGCGATCTCGGCATCCATTCCGGCCTGATCAACGATGCCGTCGTCGATCTGATCGCGTGCGGCGCGGTGACGAATGCGGACAAGGGGATCGATGCCGGGGTCACCGTCACCAACCAGGTGATCGGCACGCAGCGGCTCTATCGCTTCGTTCACGAGAACAGGACGGTCGCGGTGCGGCCGACGTCCTACACGCACGGTCAGAACGTGCTGGCGCAGGTCAATCGGCTGGTCGCGATCAACTCGGCGCTCCAGGTCGGGCTCGACGGCAGCGTCAATTCCGAGACGCTGAACGGTGTTGCCATCGGCGCGATCGGCGGACAGCTCGATTTCGTGCGTGGGGCCAATGCCTCGCCGGGAGGACGGGCGATCATCGCGCTGCCGGCGACGGCGTCCGACGGCGCCAGTCGGATCGTCGCTCATGTCGAGACGGTGACGACGCCGCGTGCCGATGTCGATGCCATCGTCACCGAATGGGGCATCGCCGAACTGCGCGGTAGTGGTCTTGCCGAGCGCGCCCGCCGCATGATCGCGATCGCGGCGCCCGAGCACCGCGATGCGCTGTCGGCGCAGCTTCGCGCGCGCTAGCTCAGTTCATCATCGCAGCTGTCGGGCGCTGGCTGTCGCCGGAGCCGATGATCCCCGGAAGGTCCGTCGCTTCGCCCGCGATCATGTGCGACATTTCCCAGAACAGGTGGGCGAGACGTGAAAACACCAACCGCTCGCGATCGGCGGGCACGGTGCCATCGGGGATCGTCACGGTCTCTAGCCCGACCACCTTCTTGAAGTCCGGCCAGATCGTCATCGACTGCGCGATCACGGAGTAGCAGCGCGGATCGTCCTCGCTCTCGTCGGGCGCCGGCGGCAGACACGGATATTGCGTCGGCGTGGCGTAGAACTTGTAAGCGCCGTAGCCGAGCCTAAGGAGGAATTTTTCGGGCACGGCCACATCGGCGGCAAAGGACAGCAGCCGCGCCTCGCTCAGCACGTCCGGATCGATCGCGCTGAGGTCCGATGCGCCCAGGGCCGAGCAGAAGGTCAGATCGCGATTGTGCTCGCGCAACAGGTTGGCCAGCGGCTGCTGCTGTTGCACGGTGTCGGTGAGCAGGATGATGGTCTTGAGCATCGTGAAGGTCTCCCTCAGGGGAAAAGCTGGCGTGCGGTCGTGACCGCGTCGTCGGAGGCGTGGCTGGCGAAGAAGTCGTTGGCGATGCGCTGTCCCGGTGCGATCTCGAGGATGCGGTAGCGCGCGTGGCTCGCCGCCTCGCGCGCGGCACCGACATCGTCCTGCCAGGCGCAGAGCGAGAGCTCGAGCCGGCCGTATCCACCGCAATCGGCGGCATAGGCGCCGGTCACGGCCTCGACGGTCGCCGCCACGGCGCCGGCATCGCTGGCCGAGACGTCGCGCAGGATCACGGCGATGCCGCCTCTGGTCGCGGCCTTCGAGGTCATCACCATGAAGGCGTCGCGGGCGCCGGTGCGGCCGGCGCGGCGTGCCGTGCGCACGATGCTCGCAAAGCCGGGATCGGGGCCGAGCTCGAGCGTCGTCGTCTGCTGGTCGTGCACGATGGTCGCACGCGAGGCGCCGAGGTCGCCCTTCAGCGCGTGATAGGAGCGCGGCAGCCACGCCGTATCGAGCGGCACCTGCGACGACGTCAGGCTCCAAGCCTGGTCCAGCAGATAGCCCTCCCAGATCGCGGGATAGGCGGCGGCGAGCTGCTGCCAGGCGCGAAGCAGCCGTTCCGCATGCGCGGAGCGGCCGAGATAGAGCGTGCGTGCCGACATCTCCCAGCGATTCCACTTGTGCAGGGCGACGTCGCAGCCGAGGAAGGACGGCAGCAGAGGCGCCTCGCGCAAGATGGCGCCGGCATCGACGAACAGCAGCGGTTCGCGATACTTGTTCCACATCCGCACCATGAACTCGGCCGTCTCGAAGCAGAGCAGGCGGTCATCGAGCTGGGTGTCGATCGCTTCGATATGACAGTCGAGCTGCAGGCGTTCGAGCGATTGGCGGAGACGGAGGGGCGCTGCCTCGTCGCCGCCGCGCGGATGGCAGGAGACAATTCGCGGGCGAACGGTGCAGGCGTCGGCGGCGGCGAGAAATCGTGCCCAGCCGATGCCGCCCCACCACATTTCATGCGGGCCGTCGGCGCCGCAGGGGCCGACGGTGCCGAATTCGGTCAGCTTGGATTTGAGGAAGTCGAAGCCGGGATTTTCGCCTCCGGGAATGATGACGGCGCAGGCGGGACTGAGCGAGCGGTAGAACAGCTCGGCCGCCGCGCCGCTCGGTGGCTCCTTCAGGATCATGACGCCGCTGTGCCGTCCGTCCGGCACGTCATCGAGCGTGGGGGCACCATACTGGCCGACCAGCCAGCTCAGGCGGTCGTGCTGGGCCCGGCCCAGCCTGATGCCGCCGGCTTGCAGCACCTGATCCAGTTTAGCCTGCGTCGCGTCCCGCAATTCCGTGCCCCCTCGTCAACCCCTGGGACTTCAACGGCCGGGCTGACGCGATCAGGCGCACTATTTCGGGCGGGCTCCGAGCGGGGTGATTGCGACGGCGTAGACTGCAATCTCCTCGGTCATCGGGGCGACCGGGATCAGCAGGCAGCCGTCCTCGTTGTCAGCGTGATAATGCGAGCCGGTTCGCTGCACGCCGGCAAAGGTCAGGCTTTCGGCGGCGATGCCGACCGCGTCCTGGCTCTCGGCGGCGTCGCGGACCCCGTCGGCGGATTGAACGGTCACGCCATGCAGCAGGCCTGCCGGGGCGAATTTCGCCAGCGGCAACGCAATCATGGTGATGCCCATGGCGCGCGAGAGGGGAATGCGCACCCGTAGCTCACCGAGGCCGGTGCGATGAACGGTCACCGCTTCGAGCGTCGCTTCGCCGTTCCCGCGGAACAGGCCGATCTGGACGGAGGTGCAGGGGCTCTCCTCGAAGACGTCGGCGGGCAGGCGGTTGGCGCCGAACAGTGCATAGAGATAGGCATGGGACGGCGACAGCTGCGCAAAGCAGCCCGCCAGCCACATCGGCGGCGCCGAGACCGTGCAGGCGGCGGAGAGACCGCGCGCGGTGATCTGACGGCGGATGAAGCCACTATCGATCATCGGCGCCAGCGCATGGGTGCCGAGATTGACGTCATGCTTCAAATCGCCGAGCAGCGTCAGCTCGTCGTCGTCGGGCAGCAGCAGCAGGCGCGCCAATGTCGCCGCGCACCAGCGTGCGGAGATATCGGGCGCAGCATGGGGATTCAGGCGTAAATCGAGCGCGACCTCTTCGGCGGCCCCTGCAAAGGCGAGGGCGCCGGCCTGGATCTCGGCGGCCAGCGCGATCTGGCCCTCCGGGCGCGGGTTTACTTCGCGCAGCACCTTGTCGCCGTCATAGTCGCGCACCGAGCCGTCGGCGGAGCAGCAGATCTGCTCCAGCAGCGCGATGTTGCGGATCATCATGCGCTTGACGTGCGGGGTGACCACGAGGTCGGAGATGAAGCCAGCCGCGCTGTCGTCATCGGCGACATCGTCGAAGGCGTCGTCGAGCGACATCAGATAGGCGCCGTGGAGACGAATCTTGATGCCCTCGAGGTCGAAGATGCGGCGCAGCGCCTTCTGCACGCTGCCGGAATAGCCGAGATCGGTCAGCACGAGGTCGGTGCAGTGATCAAAGCCGGGGATGGCCTGACGCAGATGGGCCAGCAGCCGGGCGCGCAAGCCCGCGGCGAGCGTGACGATCTCGGCTGGATCGATCAACGTCGGAAGAGCCGCGGCGAGGTCTTCGCCGGAGGCGATGCCGCCGGGACAGGCGGCAAAGAACGCCGCGACCTTCGGCGGCATCATCTTCATCATGTCGCGGAAGGTCGGCGCGTCGATCTTGAACACCTTGCTGAAGAGATCGACGAGCGGCTGCATCGTGTCGGCGGAAGCGATCAGGCCGACGCGGCGGTTGATCTCGAGATAGGCCGAGGAGGTGCCATGAAGGCTCTGCCAGATTCGGTGCGGCAGAAAGCCGTCGCGGCCGAGAAAGCCGAGCGCGACCTGCCGCCCGGGCTCGGCAATCTCGGCGCAACGCCGCGTCACGAAGGCGTCGAAGGCGGACATGACCGGGCCGAGCACGGTCATGCCGAGCTGGAAGGCCCGAGACCTCTCGGCACTGCGTGCGGCGACCATGCGCCGCAGCGTTCGTGCGCCATGGTCGAGCCGCGATGGCGCGCCCGCGCAGAGCAGCTCGAACAGGGCCGTCTCGCGCTGAAACGTCGAGGCGAGCTGCGCGGCCGCCTGCGGATAATAGCGGGGACGGATGCCATGACGCTTCGCGCCCTTGATGTCGGCCTTGTCGTTGTCGCCGACGTGGAAGGAGGCGCCGGCATCGATGCCCTGTTCGGAGAGATAGGTGGCGAACAGGGTTTCGCTCTTGCCGCTGCCATGGTCGCAGGACGCATAGAGAAAGTCCCAGGCGAGGCCGGGACGGCAAGCGCGCAGCAGCCGCGCCAGCCGGCCAGTGTCCCAATAGGTGTCCGAGATGAATCCGACGCGATGGCCGGCGTGTTTCATGTCCAGATATTGCCTGATCATGTCCGGGTTGGCGCGGCAGAGACTCGATCTCGGCGGTGAACTCGGCTTCGACCAGGTCTCGCAGGTCTGTGCGGGAAAGACCGAACAGCCTGAACGGAAAAAAGGAATAGATCTCGTCGATGTGCACTTCGCTCGCGCCGCGTTTCTCCTTCGCGGTCCGGCGTGCGCGCGATTCGGCCTGGATGCGATGCTGAACGAAACTGACGGAAACATCCGGACAAGTTCGTGAAATGCCGGATAGCTCGTAAGTCCTTTCAAATACGCCATCCGGCGTCGTGCATGCGCGCAGCAGAAATGTATCGAAAACATCGAACGACCAAGCAGAAACAATTTGCGCGCGGCGCTCGGCGCCGGCCGTAGTCAACGTCATGCTGCAATTCCCCGTCCACCAACGTGATTAACGCGCGCATGCGTGGAGTCAGGCGCTCGAGATGCGAAAAAATTCGCGCGCGATTCAAAATCACGTTCGTCGCGACTGACAGATTCAAAAAAATCGCTAGGTTCGAAAAAGGTGATTCGGAAAAAATTGCCGGGTGCGAAAGTCGTCTCGCGTTCTTTCACACTCGGAAACAATCGCTTCTTGATGCGCCCCGCGCGCGTTGCGTTTGATCACCTAGTGCCGCGTAACTTCAGCGTTTTTTCACCGCTACATCTGTTCGGGATGAATGATCCGCCATGGCGCGAGACGATGTGACGATTGCAGACTTGATGCGCGAGACGATCGCGCGGTCGGCAATTATTGCCCGATGCTCGGCAAAAGATACCGGCTAACATCTTGAAAAATAACAAAAATTCTCCGCCTGGATTGTCTTGGCCCCGCGTTCAACGCCTGGAAGCCGTGTGGCATGTGCGCCGGCGGCATTGCGGGTTGGAGGTTGCGGGATGAGTTACGCTGCTGATGTCTGGGCTCCCGCCGAGGCCGAGATCACGACGACCGTGCCGGCCGACGCGATCGTGCCGACGATGCCCTCAGTGCCGCTCGCGCCGGACAGCGCGCCCGTCGAAGACGATGTCATCTACGATGAAGACAGCGAGTTGCTCGACAGGCTTGCGACGGGCGACGAGGTCGCCTTCCGCACGCTGGTCGAGCGTCACATCGACCGTGCCTATGCCATTGCGCTGCGCATCGTCGGCAACGCGGCGGATGCCGAGGACGTGGTGCAGGACACCATGCTCAAGATCTGGAGCCATCGCGGACGCTGGCAGCACGGCCGCGCCAAGTTCTCGACCTGGCTCTATCGCGTCATCTCCAACCGCTGCATCGATCTGCGCCGCAAGCCGCGGACCGAGAACGTAGAGACCGTTCCGGAAGTCGCCGACGGCCAGCCCGGCGCGGTCGAGATCATCGAGCGCAACGAGCTGAACGGCATGCTGGAGATCGCGATGCAGCGTCTGCCCGAGCAGCAGCGCGTCGCGGTGATCTTCTCGTACCACGAGAACATGAGCAACGGCGAGATCGCCGAGGTGATGGACACGACGGTCGCCGCCGTCGAGTCGCTGCTCAAGCGCGGACGCCAGCAGCTGCGTCAGCTCCTGCGCAAGCACGAACGCGACATCCGCACCGCGTTTACCGATTGCTAACCATAAAATTGAGTCTCGCGAAAGTTTTCGCGCCTGATCTCCTTGCGCTCCGCCGTTTGAGCGATCGGACGGGGCTGCGGTCCGCGTCGTCGTAAGTCGATTTCAACGATGCGGCACGCCATGCCCATCAGCACAGGAGCTTCCAATGCCCGCGATCAACACCAATACCGCCGCCAATGCCGCGGTCCGCTACCTCAACATCAATTCTTCGCAGGAAACCTCTTCGCTCTCGAAACTGTCGAGCGGCTCGCGCATCACGTCGGCATCCGACGACGCCGCCGGTCTTGCGATCTCCACCCGTATCTCCTCGGACGTCACCACGCTGCAGCAGGCCGCGACCAACGCTTCGCAGGCCAACGCGATCCTGCAGACCGCCGACGGCGGCGCCTCTAACATCTCCGACATTCTCGCCCGCATGAAGTCGCTGGCCTCCGAATCCGCGTCGGGCACCACGACCGACTCCAGCCGCGCCTATATCAACTCGGAATTCACGCAGCTGACGAGTGAAATCGATTCGATCGCGTCGGGCACCCGCTACTCCAGCCAGAGTCTGCTCGACGGCTCCAGCGTATTCGCCTCCGGCGTCTCGGTGCTGGTCGGCTCTTCGGGTTCTGACACCATCACCATTACGCTGACGAGCCTGACGGCCTCTTCGCTCGGCGTGTCCTCGCTCGACGTCAGCTCGCTGTCGGATGCGACCTCGGCGCTGACCGCACTGGACACGGCGATCGACACGGTCTCCGCCGCCCGCGCCAGCATCGGCGCCCAGGAATCCCGCTTCAACTTCAGCGCGGACTCGATCTCGACCCAGACCCAGAACCTGCAATCCGCGAACTCGGCGATCAAGGACGTCGACATCGCGGCCGAGCAGTCCAAGCTCTCCTCCGCGGAAGTGAAGACCCAGGCCGCCGTGTCGGCGCTCGCCGCGGCGAACCAGATGCCCCAGTACCTGCTCAAGCTGCTGGGCTGATGACGATACGAGCGGGCCGGCATGATGCCGGCCCGCTTCCTACCAGGGACAGCCAGGCAAAGTGACCAGCGTCAGCTCGACCAGCAGCACAAGTTCGGGGTCTCCGTCACCACGAGCGGAACGACCAATTCGAGCAGTATCGACTGGTCGGCGCTGATCCAGGCCGCCGTCGACGCCAAGACCGCGCAGGCGGACACGATCTCGACCACGATCACGAACAACGAGGCCAAGATCTCGGCCTATCAGACGCTGCAGAGCGATCTGAAGACGCTGTATTCGGGATTGGCCTCGCTATCGACCGCCGTGGTCAACTCGTTGTCCACCAGCGCGTTTGCCACGCGTGCCGCGAGCATCAGCTCGACCGGCGACGTCAGCGCCTCCTCGGCGCTCTCCATGACGATCAAGAGCGGAGCGGCGACGGGCGATCACACGCTGACGATCAGTCAACTCGCCACCGCACAGAAGGTGGCCGGCACCTCGCAATCGAGTCAGACCGATGAGACTCGGCTATTCCGGCAGCTTCTCGATCGGGCTCGATGGCGGCACCGCAGCCGACATCACCATCACCAGCACGATGTCGCTCCAGGACGTCGCCGACGCCATCAATGCCCAGACATCGACGACCAACGTTCAGGCCTCGATCGTGCAGGTCTCCAGCACGTCATACCGGCTGGTGCTGACCGGCACCGAGGATGCGGCCGACATCAGCTATTCCAGCACGTCCGGCGATGACATCATGAACGAGCTTGGCGTGACCGACAGCTCGGGGAGCTTCACCAACGTCATCCAGGAGGCGCAGTCGGCCGAATTCACGCTGGACGGCATCTCGATGACCCGCGATACCAACGACATCACCGACGTTCTGAGCGGGGTCACCTTCAGCCTGCTCCAGGCGACGCCGGACGGGACGTCGCTGAATATCAGCATCGAGGCCGACACCAGCCAGATCCAGTCGGCCCTGGAGACGTTCGTCACCAACTACAACGCCTTTCGCGACGAGGTCGTCGCCCAGCAGGCGACCGCAACCGACGGCACGGCGGATTCGAGCGCGGTCCTGTTCGGCGACGGAACGATGCGCAACATCATGGATGCGCTGCAGAATGCGCTGAACAGCACCGTCGGCGGCATGACCATGGCCGATCTCGGCCTGTCCTTCAACGAGAGCAACGAGCTCGAGACTCGACACCTCGACCCTGTCAGACGTCCTGAGCACGAATTTGAGCGGCGTGACCAAGCTGCTCTCGGCCCAGACCACGACGTCGTCGAGCCAGCTCAGCGTTGTCAACACGGGAACTTCGCCGCAATCCTTCACCCTGGACCTGACGGTCGATTCCGACGGCAACCTAGCCTCGGCGTCGGTCGGCGGCGATTCGACGCTGTTCACGGTCAGCGGCACCACGATCATCGGCGCGGCCGGCTCGATCTACGCCGGCATGGCGTTCACCTACAGCGGCTCGACCTCGCAATCGATCACGGTGACGTCGACCTCGGGCATCGCGACGCAGCTCTATCAGATCGCCAAGAATTACTCGTCATCGACAGGCGTGCTGCAGACGTTGATCACCAATCTGACGACGCGCGACGACGATCTTCAGCAGAAGGTCGACGACATCAACAGCGCAGCCGCGACGCTGCAGTCGCAGCTCCAGACCCAATACGCGAAATACCAGGCGGCGATCGAGAGCGCCAACAGCACGCTGACCTATCTCAAGGCGTTGCTGAACAGTTCCTCGAGCGATTGATCGTGTGAGACAGAGTGATCGATGATGCATAACCAGATGGCGTACATGGCCAACCAGGCCTATCGGGGCGCGGCAACGAGCGTGCCGCCGCTGAAGGCGATTTCGATGCTGCTCGGCGGCGCGATCACCTTTCTGCAGAAGTCGCTGGCCGCGCAGGAGGCGCGCCGCTTCGAGGAGGGACACGAATACCTGATGCGGGCGACCGCAATCCTGCGTGGGCTGAGCCACAATCTCGACTTCGCCAAGGGCGGCGCGGTGGCGGAACAGGTGTTCCAGACCTACAACGCGATGATCCTGGCGAGCCTCAAGGCGTTCGGCCGCCCGCATGCGCGAGCGAGCTTCGGACGTATCATCGCCGGGCTTTCCGAGCTTCGGGAGGCCTGGGAGTTCGTCGACGCGACATCGCGGGCTGCGGCCGCTGCTCCAGCCGAGTCGGTGCGCAGGGGCTGAGGCGGCGATTTCTACCCCATGGGGAGGCAAGGCGATGGCGCCGGTCCCTCAATTCAATGCTTTCCGTAGTGCTGCGGGCCTCTTTGTCGCCCAAACCTGCCCAAATCCGGTTTCCGGCGCACGCGCAATGCTTTATGACGGGCCGGACCATGGCGGGACCGGCGGACGATGGACGTCACCGAGTTTGAGGAACTGATCGACCGGCTGGGCGAGGATCTTTCCCTCTGGCCCGACGATCGGCGTGTGCCCGCCGAAGAGCTGCTGGCGCGCTCGCCCGCGGCGCAGGCCCTGCTCGAGGAGGCGCGCACGTTGCGCCAGGCGCTCGCGGCGCCGCCGGTCCGTGCCCCGGCGGGCCTCGCCGACCGCATCGCCGCCGCCGCGGCGGGGATGAAAAGCGACGCTCCCGAATCCCGCACCGAAGGCGAGACCGCGGGGAGCTGACGCTCTTTACCGGCATCGTTGCTTCCTTCACCTCTTCCCGCAAGCGGCAGGGCAATCGCATATGAGCTTTTGCACTTGGGGCGCGATAGTCCCCACATCGTCATGGCCGGGCTTGTCCCGGCCATCCACGCCTTGCTACGCCGCGCGGAGAACGTGGATGGCCGGGACAAGCCCGGGCATGACGACCTCTCCTGACGCTCCATATGCGATTGCCCTGCCGCAGACGGGGCGAGGGAGTGCACCTCGCTGCGGCCGCTTCAGATCAACTTGATCTCACCACTCCTCTGACCCTTACACGCGGCAGATTTTGCCGTGTCGAAAGCCGTTTTCGCGCGCGTGAATCGCCGCCTGAATCCGCGCGCCCACCCGTTTCATCAGCACACAGATTTCAAGCGCGCCGACCAGCATCTGGTTGCCGGCAGCGCGAGAAAGCCGGAGTTTCTGATGACCGTTTCCGCCGTGAGTTCTGCAACGACTGCGACCACCACGACATCGTCGTCGTCGAGCACGTCGTCCTCCTCGTCGCTGACATCGAGCGACTTCCTCAGCCTGCTGGTCAGCGAGCTTCAGAACCAGGATCCGCTGAACGCGACCTCGACCACCGACTTCATCAATCAGCTCACCTCCTATGCCAATTTCACCCAGCAGCAGTCGATCAACTCCAACATGTCGTCGCTGGCGAGGCTCGTTCTCGAGCCTCGTGACGCTGAACTCGGTCAACTACATCGGTCACACCGTCGAGGCGAAGACCGACACGGCGACGCTGAGCAACGGCTCGGCGACCTTCGGCTATTCGCTGTCCTCGGCCGCATCGGACGTCTCGATCAGCATCTCCGACTCCTCGGGCAACGTCGTCTACACCGGCACCGGCACGGGGAATTCCGGCTCCAACAGCTTCACCTGGGACGGCAAGGATTCCAGCGGCAACCAGCTCTCCGACGGCGGCAAGTACACCATCTCGGTGACCGCGACCGACAGCGCCGGCAACTCGGTGCTCAACTACACGACGGTCACCGGCACGGTCACCGGCATCGACACCTCGACCTCCACGCCCTCGCTCACGGTGAACGGCGTCGCCGTCAGCGCCGCGAACATTCTCGGCGTCACGTCCTGATCCCGTTTCCCGATTTCCTCGGAGTTCATCATGAGTCTCACCGGTGCATTGTCCTCGGCGATCTCGGCGCTCAGCGCCCAGAGCCAATCCCTGTCGATGATCAGCGACAACATCGCCAATTCCGACACGACCGGCTACAAGACGACCTCGGCGATGTTCGACGCGCTGGTGACGGCCTCCAGTAACACGACCTCTTACGCCTCGGGCGGCGTCACCGTTTCGGGTCGCGCCAACATCACCCAGCAAGGCCTGCTCGCCGCGACCTCCAACGCCACCGACGTCGCGATCCAGGGCTCGGGCTTCTTCGTGGTGACCGATGCCACGTCCGGCGGCACCGTCGCCTATACCCGCAACGGCGCCTTCACGATCAACAATGCCGGCTATATCGAGAGCAACGGCTATTATCTCGAGGGCTGGCGTACCGATGCGGACGGCAACGTCGTCGGCAGTGAATCGGCGAGCAATCTCGAAGCGATCAACACCCAGGTCGCATCGACCAGTGGCAGTGCCACCACCAAGACCACGATCGCGGCGAACCTGCCCTCGGATGCCGCGACCGGTGACACCTATACCAGCTCGATGACGGTCTACGATTCGCTCGGTGCCGCCAACACGATGCAGATCACCTGGAGCAAGACCGGCACCAACACCTGGAGCGCCAGTTTTGCCAATCCGACCACGGCCTCGGACACGACGACGGCGACAGGCACAGCCTCGGGCACGATCGACATCACCTTCAACAGCGACGGATCGCTCGCCAGCACGAGCCCGGATCCCGCGACCGTCGCCGTGACCGGCTGGACCGATGGCGCCGCTGACAGCACGATCACGCTCGATCTCGGCACCGTTGGAGGCACCGACGGCCTGACGCAGTACGCCTCCGGCGAGACCACGCCTGACGTCAACGTCACCAGCATCGACTCGGACGGTCTGTCCTATGGCAAGCTGTCCAGTATCTCGATCGGCAAGAACGGCGTCGTCGACGCCACTTATTCCAACGGCGAGACCATCGCGATCTATAAGATCGCGGTGGCGACTTTCGCCGATCCCAACGGGCTCTCCGCGTCCAGCAACGGCATCTATTCGGCGACCGTGACCTCGGGCAACGCTGCCTTGCAGGCCTCCGGCGAGAACGGCGCGGGCACGATCTACGGCAGCGAACTGGAATCGTCGACCACCGACACCTCCAGTCAGTTCTCCAGCATGATCTCGGCGCAGCAGGCCTATTCCGCCGCGTCCCAGGTCATCTCCACCGTCAACAAGATGTACGACACCCTGATCTCGGCGATGAGGTGAGCGATGCCCGGCGAAACGGCAAACGCAGCCGGGGAGGCGCTGCTGCGCCGGTTGCGACGGCTCCTGGCGCGGGCCGGGACGGTCAAGGCCACCGATCGCGATCAACTGCTCGCGCTGTTCGATGACCTTGAGACGACCCGGCGCGGCCTCCTGCGCGAATGCGCGGAGATCGAAGGACAGATGAAGCAGGCCACCGCCAGGACCACCGCGATCGGCGCTTATCTGCGCAATTCGCAGGCCGGCCGCGGCAAACCGCAGCATTAGAAGAAGGCGAAAACAATGAGTGCAGCCCAGGCCAAGATGACCAATCCCGGAAATGGCGACGTCCGGATCAAGTCGCTGATCACCTTGATCGACACGCTGACCGCGCTGGTCGCCGAGGAGAACGCCGAGCTGGCCAAGGGCCTGCCGGCCTCCCGCCTGAAGCAGGTCGACGAGAAGAACCGGCTGGCGGAGATCTTCGAGCGGACCGTCGCCGAATGCGCGGCGGGCACGACCAGCCTGACCGTGCGGGACCGGATGCTGCGCGAGCAGCTGCTGGAACGGATCCTGAAGCTGCGCGGCGCCATGGACGAGAATCTGATGCGGCTGCGCGCGGCGATCGAAGCCAGCAACCGCCGGATCGAGGCGGTGATGCAGGCGATCCGCGAGCAGATTGCGGCGGTGTCGCCCTATGGCGCCTCCGGCCGTCTCGCCGCGCGCGCCGTGTCCAGCGGCACCAGCCGCAGCGCCTGACCAAGCGAGGGAGCCCGCCGTGTCACTCGATATCGCACGATCGATCGCCTTCAGCGGGCTGTCGGCCACGTCCGTGCAGATCAGCGTGACGTCGTCGAACATCTCGAACGCCGATACGACGGGCTATACGGCCAAGACCGCGAACCAGTCGAGCAGCGTCACCAACGGCGTCGGCACCGGCGTCACGGTGACGGGCATCACCTCGACGGTAGACAAGCTGTTGCTGAAATCGCTGATCTCGGCGACATCCGAGCTCGGATCCGCGGAGACCACGAATACCTACCTGACGTCGCTCGGAAAGCTCTATGGCTCGACCAGCAGCACCGACAGTTCGTCAACCGGGACCTCGCTCGCCAACAGCATCGCTTCGCTGGAATCGGCGCTGTCGTCGCTGGCAAGCACGCCCAGCAGCGCTTCGCTGCAATCCAACGTCGTCAGCGCGCTCGACGACGTCGCGAGCCAGTTGCGGGAGACGTCGAGCAGCATCCAGAAGCTCCGTTCCGACGCCGACCAGGACATCGCGTCCGCGATCGACGACGTCAATACCGACCTGCAGGAGATCGCGGATCTGAACGACCAGATCAAGCAGACGGCCGCGACCGGCCAGTCGACCGCGGACCTCGAGGACCAGCGCAACACCGCGCTCCAGGACCTCGCCTCGAAGATGAACATCAACTACTTCACCGCGTCGAACGGCGACATCCAGATCTACACCAAGTCCGGCCAGGCGCTGGTCGATAGCTCCGCGCATGCGATCAGCTATACGGCCGCATCCAATGTGACGGCGTCGACCACATATACCGCCGGCTCCTCGTCGAGCGGTTTCAGCGCGATCACGGTGAACGGCGTCGACATCACCTCGCAGATATCGGGGGAGACATCGGCGCGCTGATCACGCTCCGCGACGAGACGCTGCCGAATGCGCAGTCTCAGCTCGACCAGCTCGCCCAGCAGTTGGCATCCGCGATGAACAGCGTCTCGAACAGCGCCTCCGCGGTGCCGGCGCCGACGAGCCTGACCGGCACCGCCAACGTCACCAGCGGCACGGCGCTGGCCGCCTCCGGCACGGTGCGCCTTGCCGTGACCGATCAGAGCGGCAACCTGGTCTCGTACAGCGATCTCGACCTGTCGTCCTATTCCACCGTCGGAGACCTCGTCACCGCCATCAACGGCATCTCCGGACTATCGGCATCGGTCGATGCGGACGGCCATCTGGCGATCAATGCGACCGGCTCGGGCAACGGTGTTGCCATCAACGAGATGACGAGGTCTCGGTTGGAGCCTCGAGCGAGGGTTTTTCGGAGTATTTCGGCCTCAACGACCTCGTGACCGGCACCAGCGCGGCGGATATCGCGGTCAACAGCAAGATCCTGTCCGGGACGAACGAGATTCAGCTCGGAACGCTGGATTCCTCGTCGAGCCTGACCGTCGGCAGCAGCGTGTTGTCGTCCGGCTCGGCCAGCGTGGTCAACGCCTTCTACGATGCGCTGACGACGTCCCGAACCTTCGCGTCCACCGGAGGGCTGGCGGCGACCACCGGCTCCCTGGCCGATTATGCCTCGGCCATCGTGTCCGATGTCGCCAGCAAGGCCTCGCAGGCGTCCACCACTTACACGGCGAAGGAAACCGCGCAGTCGACCTATGCGAATTCGCTGTCGTCACAATCCGGCGTCAATCTCGACGAGGAATCCGCCAAGCTCAGCACGCTCCAGAACAAATATACCGCGGCGTCCGCGCTGATCCAGGCCATCAACACCATGTATTCGGCGCTGCTGTCCGCCGTTCAGTCTTAACAGCTAAGGGCACGCTCATGGTCGCGATGCGGGTCGCCACCTTCGCACAGTCGAACAGGATGATCGCCGACGCGATGCGCGTGGAGTCGGTGATGGCTAACAAGCAGATCCAGGAATCGACGGGCGTGATCTCGACCGATTTCGGCGGCTATGGCTCGGACGCGCAGCATGTCGTCAATCTCCAGGTTTCGGTGACTCGGGCGCAGTCCTATGTCGATGCCGCGACGCTCGCCGACAGCAAGATCCAGGTGATGTATTCGGCGATCGGGTCGATGACCGACATTCTCACCCAGCTCCGCTCCCAGCTCAGCGCGGCCTCCACCGGCAGCTCGACCGAGAGCAATTCGGTGATCACCACCGCCCAGCAGATGCTGCAGGAGATGGGCTCGCTGATGAACACGCAATATGACGGCCAGTATGTGTTTGCCGGCGGCAAGACCGAGACCGCACCTGTCGATCTCACGAGCTTCGCAACCGGAACGGCGTCCACCACCACGAGCGACACCAGCTATTACCAGGGCGACGACGAGATCGCTTCGGTGCGCGTTGCCGCCGACCAGACGGTGTCGTACGGCGTCACCGCCGACAATTCGGCGTTCGAGGAGGTAATGCGCGTCCTGAAGTTCGTCGCCAACAGCACCTCGCTGTCGTCGTCGGACATTTCCAGTGCACTCGATCTGGCCGGCACGGCACTCGACGATACCGCGGCGGTGCAGGCGCGGCTCTCGAACGCGGCGTCCTCGATCGAGACCGCGAGCGCCCGCCAGACCGACTACAAGAGCTATGCCGAGACGCTGTCGAACGACCTCACCGGCGTCGATGTCGCCGCCATCACGGCGCAATTGTCGACCTACCAGGCGCAGCTCACCGCGTCCTATTCGGCGCTCGCCAAGATCCTGAGCATCAATCTTGCGAGCTATTTGAAGTAGGCTCAACATACTCGGTGTCATTCCCCGCGAAGGCGGGGAATCCAGTACGCCGCGGCTTCTCGATTCTATCACCGCTGTCTCTGGAATACTGGATGCCCCGCCTGCGCGGGGCATGACGGCGCGTGTGTGGATGCCGCTCGCCGAACGCTATTCCGCGGCAATCCGCTCCATCGCCATGGCGCGAAGCCGGGCGCGCTGGATCTTCACGCCGTTGGCGCTGTCGGTGACGGGAAAGGCGTCCACGAGATAGATCCGCGCCGGCACCTTGTAGCCGGCGAGCCGCTCGCGCAGATGCGCGATCAGCATCTCCTGCGTTGGCGGCGCCGTTGCCGGGATCACGAAGGCGACGCAGCGCGCCTGGCCCTTCAGGTCCACCGCGACCACCTGGGCGTCGGCGACGCCGTCATAGGATTTGAGCTCGTCCTCGATCTCGCCGGGCGCGACGAGGAAGCCGCCGAGCCGCATGGCATCGCCTGCCCGGGTCTCGTAGACGAAGGAGCCGTCGCCGCGCAACCGGCCGAGGTCGCCGGTGCGGAAGAACCCGTCCGTGGTGATCGCCTCGCGCGTCGCGTCGGGATTGTTGAAATAGCCGAGGAAGCGTGAGGGCGCGCTGATCTCGATCTCGCCGGAGACGCCTTCGGCCGCAAGCTCGCCGGTTTCGGTGTCGCGCACGCGCACGCTCGCGTCAGGTGACATCGGCCAGCCGCCGCCCTCGATGCGATCGGAAAAGGCGTCTCCGGCGCGGGCGATCGAGAACAGGGCCTGGACCTCGCTCGACCCGTAGAGGCCGAACAGCGGCAGGCCGCGCGCCTCGGCGTCCGCAGCCAGCTCGCGCCAGCCGGGCTGGAACGCGGCGAAGCCGCAGACTTCCAGATGCGGAAACGGCCGGGGCGCCTCGGTGAGAGCGAGGATGCGGCGGAACATCTCGTCCGACCCGAACGAGTGTGTGACCTTGTGGACGCTGAGGATCTTCAGCGCCGGCGCCGCCTCGAAGGCATCAAGCGTATGAATGGTTGCACCCGCAGCGATGAAGCCGAGCAGGCTCGTCATGCCGAATGTGCCGCAGAACGGCAGCATGGCCAGCAGCGAATGACGCTGCGGATCGAGCCGAAGCGCCTTGGCGACGGAGACTGCGTGGCCCGCCAGCGTTCGCTGCGAATGCGCCACAAGCTTCGGTCCCTTGGTGGTGCCTGATGTCGTGTAGAGCAGCACCGGCAGGTCGACGTCGTCCTGCGTCGGCGGCGCCGGCGCATAAGGCCTGTCGAAAGCGTCGAAGCGCACGCAGGGCCAATGCGCCGGGACCGCGTCGGCTCCGACGACCGCGAGCTTCTGCAGCGCGGGAACCTCGTCTTTGGCGAGGTCGGCGAGGATCGCGGCGAAATCGATCGAGCGGAACGCGGCCTCGACCACCATCAGCCGGGCGCCGGACAATCGAAGCAGGTGTGCGACTTCTGCGCTGCGGTAACGCGTATTGACGGCAGCAACGATCGCCCCGCGTCGGGCGGCAGCGAACAGCAGCGCGATCCATTCGATCCGGTTGACCAGCCAGACGGCGACCACGTCGCCCTTGCCGATGCCTTGCGCTGCGAGCCATGCGGCGGTCTGCTCGATCCTCTCCGAGAATTCCGCGCGCGAGATCGGCGTGCCGTCGCATACGAAGGCGGGATCGGCGGCGGACTCTGTGCGGAGCAGCGATTGCAGCGAAGACGCGTTGGCACTCATGGCAACCGAAGTAACCCGATCGCGCAAACCTGTCTACTTGGTGCCGAACATCCGGTCGCCGGCATCGCCCAGGCCCGGCACGATGTAGCCGTGGTCGTTGAGCCGCTCGTCGATCGCAGCCGTCCAGATCGGCACGTCGGGATGCTCGCTCTGGAACTGGGCGATGCCCTCGGGCGCGGCCAGAAGGCAGACGAAGCGGATGTCCCGGGCGCCGCGATTCTTGAGCAGGGAGGCGCCGGCGCAGGCCGAGTTGCCGGTCGCCAGCATCGGGTCCATCAGGATCACGGTGCGGTCGGACAGGTCCTGCGGCGCCTTGAAGTAATATTCCACGGCCTGCAATGTCTCGGGGTCGCGGTAGAGCCCGATATGGGCGATGCGCGCCGAGGGCATCAGCGCCAGCATGCCGTCGAGGAAGCCGACGCCAGCGCGCAGGATCGGGGCCAGCGTGAGCTTCTTGCCGGCGATCTTGGGCGCCTGCATCGGCGCGATCGGCGTCTCGATCCCGACCAGCTCCAGCGGCAGGTCGCGCGTCACCTCGTAGCCGAGCAGCATCCCGATCTCGTTCAGGATCTCGCGAAAGCTCTTGGTCGAGCGATCCTTCTCCCGCATCAGCGAGAGCTTGTGCTGGACCAGGGGGTGGGCGACGACGTTGACATTGCCTGTGCTCATGAAACCGCTCTACACGGTTCCCTCGAATTGCGCCAGATCGGCCGGGGGTTTTCCGCTGGGAGGATGGTTCAACCGGGCCTTGCCACCGCGCTGCGGGCCCGGCTGCTCGCCGCGTAGGCAGCCATGGTCAACTCACGGTCGATCGCCGCGCGCATTGCGTCCATCGCGGGCTGGCGCAGGCGTTGCTTTGCGGTGGTGTGGGATGGCTTGTGGATGGCGCGCAGCGCGGCGATGGTTTCCGCGAGGGCGCCGTCGATGGCGTCCGGCGCCACCACGCGATCGAGGAAGCCCGCGGTCAGCGCCTCCTCGGGCTGGTACATTTCACCGAGCGTGGCGGTGCGGCTGAGCCAGGCTGGATGCAGGCGGCTGCGCGCCAGCTCGATGGCGAAACTCGGCGGCGCGATGCCGATCGCGACCTCGTTCAACCCCATGCGATGCGGCCCGCGCGAGCCCAGCCTGACGTCGCAGGCGAGCAGCAGGAACGTTCCCATCGGAAAGGCGTGGCCTTCCATCACGCCGATTGTCGGATGCGGAAACGACATCAAGCGCAAGGCAAGCTCGGCGCCGGCGCGGACCATCTCGAGGCTTTTGGCTGCATCGCCCGATGCGAACACCTTGAGATCGAAGCCGGCCGAGAAGATGCCGGGACGCCCCGAGCGCAGTACCACGATCTCGGCTTCCGCCTCGGCGCGGTCGAGGGCGGCGCCGATCCCGGCCAGCATCGTCGTCGACATCACGTTGACCTTGCCGTCGTCTAGCTCGATCCGCGCGACGCCCTCGTTCACGTCGAAGGTCACTCCCATTGCCATCTGCCTCTCCTGTCATGGACCAGGCTTGACTGTCGGAGGCTGATGTAGACCAATCAATATAATCTCGTGCGAAAGGGAAAGCGCCATGCCGGCCGTGCCGAAACATCGCCAGCCCATCATCAATGCCGCGGTGACGCTGTTCCGCCGCCAGGGATATGGCCGGACCGGGCTGAACGACATCGTCGACGTCAGCGGCGCGCCGAAGGGCTCGCTCTATCATTATTTTCCGGACGGAAAATCCTCGATTGCGGTGGCGGCGGTCGAGGAGGCGGGCCGCCGCGTCGCGGCGACGGTTGCCAAGCTTGCGGAAGAATGCGGCTCGACCGCCGACCTCTTGCGAGCGCACGCCAGACTATTGGCGGGCTGGATGCAGGGTTCCGGCTTTCGCAACGGCTGCCCGATCACGACCGTGCTGCTCGAACTGGCGCCGCGCGAGCGCGCGGTGTCCGATGCCGGCCGCAAGGCCTATGCGGCGCGGCTGTCCATCCTGCGCGACAAGCTTCTCGTCGACGGCTTCGCCAGACCTCGCGCGGAAGCGCTCGCCATGCTCTGCACCTCGGCGCTCCAGGGCGCGCTGATCCAGGCCCGCGTCGAGCGCAGCGGCCGACCGATCGAGGTGACGGCTGCGGAATTGGCGCGGCTGATCGAGAGGGAAGCGAAGGGCTAGACGCCGATCCCGCGCGCGACCAGCGTGATCACGAGCGTCAGGATCGCGCCCCAGATCAGGCTGAGCGTCATGGTCAGGATGGTCACGGTGACCATCTGCTCGAGATTTCCCTTGAGGATCGGCATGACTGTCATCCCCGTCAGGCGTGGAGGCGCCAGAGGCTGATGGCGGTTCGCAGCGCGATCAGGCCAGTGAGGACGCTGCCCATCGAGGCCACGGTCAGTGCCTGCAGGGCGATCCGCTTCAGCTGGGCCCGGCGCAGCTTCGACAGCCGGGGTTGACGGTCAGCCCAGTGCAGCGGTTGTTCAAGGCGATGTGTCAGCACCGGCATTTCCGTGGTCCTTCTGTCAGGTGACTTCAGCTGAAATTGTCGCAGGCGACCGGCTGGAACAGCGGATCCAGCAGGGGCCGGACCGAAGGAACGCTCGGCCGCGTCACGTCGGCGGCCAATGCCCGGACCTCGACGAAGGCCGAGAGCAAGGCGAGCGCGAGGTCTGCGTGGTGCGCCTCGATGGCGGTGTCGAGCCAGGCCGGCAGCTCGCGCTCGCGCGACAGCGCGCAATGCCATTCGCCCTCGTCATAGGCGATGCGGCGGACCTGCCACATCGGCAGCTCGAGGCTCGAGCAGCGCCAGCGCCGCGTCGGTCCACGCCTCAGAATCGATCAGGCGCATGAGCCGGGTGCTGCGCTCGCTCTGGCCGGGCGAAGAGACGCGCCGGCAGGCCTTGTCGATGATCTCTGCCATCAACGTGTGTGTCATCGCCGGAGCCGCGCGAAGCTGCTGGCCGAGAGAGGGCGGGTCGAGGCGTCGTAGAAGGGTGGTCATGTCAGGCCTCCTGGAAATGGCGTCGGTCAGTCGGCCGGCATTGCCAGAATGGGCCTTTGAGGCATTTGAAAACGAGAGGGGGATCGGGCGAGAGATATAGGGATCTCATAAGTGTGGCACTGGGGAGAAGTGAGAGGGGAGTCTGTCACTCCGATTTCGCTGTCGTCCCCGCGAACGCGGGGACCCCTAGCCACAGGGAGCAGTCGTCGTACGAAGCTTGTCACCCCCGGTCTTCGCAAAACCACGGCCTGTGGTTATAGGTCCCGGATCTTCGCTTCGCTCGTCCGGGACGACAGCGGGGTATTTCGCGCAATCGTCGTCCAATCCGGTCACTTCCCCGGCCTTTATGAGATTCCTATAACGTCGCCATAGCCCTCATCTCGAAAACCTATGCCCGCGCTGGCACTTCAGCACGGTCAAGAGTCTCGGCTGTCGATCGTCGGCATGCGTTTCATGCCTGCGCGAGCCCGCCGGGGCACCGAGAAGACAGTTGCGCCGGACTTTGGGGCGCAACGAGGAGCAATGCGATGACCGACATTCTGATGCTGGCGCTGGCCTTCGGCTTCTTTGCGCTCGCTATCGGCTACACCTACGTCTGCGAACGGCTGTGACGGAGCAGATCATGATTTTCGATTATGCGCTTGCCGGCGCCGTCTCGTTCGGGCTGCTGGTCTATCTCACCTATGCGCTGCTGCGGCCCGAGCGGTTCTGACCCGTGCTGCCGCTCCTCGAATTGCTGCTGGCCGATGTCGTGCTCGTCGCGGGCCTGCTTGCGCTGCTCCTGCCGCTTTTGCGCGGGACCCAAAGTCTGAAGGGTTGATTCCATGACTATGGTCGGTTGGCTCCAGATCATTCTTTTCTGCGTCATCATCGTCGCAATCACGAAGCCGCTCGGCTGGTACATGACGCGGGTATTCAAAGGCGAACAGACGTTCCTGTCGCCCGTGTTGCGGCCGATAGAGGCCGGCATCTATCGGGTGTCCGGCGTCGATGAGAGACGCGAGCAACACTGGCTGACCTACACGGTCGCCATGCTGCTGTTCCACGTCGGCGGCTTCCTCGTGATCTACGGCGTGATGCGGCTGCAGGCCGCGCTGCCGTTCAACCCGGCCGGGCAGGGTGCAGTCGCCGAGGATCTCGCCTTCAACACCGCTGTCTCCTTCATCACCAACACCAACTGGCAGAACTACGGCGGCGAAAGCACGCTGTCCTATCTGACCCAGATGGTCGGACTGACACATCAGAACTTCCTGTCGGCCGCAACCGGCATCGCGTTGGCGATGGCGCTGATCCGCGGCTTCTCGCGCGCCTCGATGCGCACGGTCGGCAATTTCTGGGTCGACGTCACGCGCTGCACGCTCTACGTGCTGCTGCCGATCTGCGTCGTCTACACGCTGTTCCTGGTCTGGCAGGGCATGCCGCAGACGCTCGGGGACTATGTCGAGGCAACCACGCTCGAAGGCGCCAAGCAGACCATCGCGGTCGGCCCGGTGGCTTCCCAAGTCGCAATCAAGATGCTCGGCACCAATGGCGGCGGATTCTTCAACGCCAATGCGTCGCACCCCTTCGAGAATCCGACCGCGCTGTCGAACTTCGTGCAGATGCTGTCGATCTTCTCGCTCGGCGCCGCGCTCACCAACGTGTTCGGCCGCATGGTCGGCAACCAGCGTCAGGGCTGGGCGATCCTCGCCGTGATGGGCGTGCTTTTCGCCGCCGGCGTCGCCGTCACCTATTGGGCGGAAGCCAATGGCACCTCGACCATGCACGCGCTGGGCCTGACCGGCGGCAACATGGAGGGCAAGGAGGTTCGCTTCGGCATCGTCGCGTCCTCGCTGTTCGCCGTGATCACGACCGCGGCGTCCTGCGGCGCGGTCAACGCCATGCATGACAGCTTCACCGCGCTCGGCGGCATGATCCCGCTGATCAACATCGAGCTCGGCGAAATCATCGTCGGCGGCGTCGGCGCCGGCATGTACGGCATGCTGCTGTTCATCATCCTCGCGATCTTCGTTGCTGGCCTGATGGTCGGCCGCACGCCGGAATATGTCGGCAAGAAGATCGAGGCGCGCGAGGTCAAGATGGCAATGCTGGCCATCCTGGTGCTGCCGCTGATGATCCTCGGCTGGACCGCCGTCGGCGTGGTTTATCCGGCGGCCGTCGCCTCCATGGCAAATGCGGGCCCGCACGGCTTCACCGAGGTGCTTTATGCCTTCACCTCCGCGGCCGGCAACAACGGTTCGGCCTTCGCGGGCCTTACCGGCAATACCTTCTTCTACAACCTCACGCTCGCCAGCGCGATGTTCGTCGGCCGCTTCTTCATGATCGTTCCGGCCATGGCGATCGCAGGATCGCTTGCGGCGAAGAAATCGATCCCGCCGTCGATGGGCACGTTCCCAACCACCGGAGGGCTGTTCGTCGGCCTCGTCGTCGGCGTGATCCTGATCATGGGCGGCCTGACCTTCTTCCCGGCGTTGGCGCTCGGCCCGATCGTCGAGCATCTGGCGATGAACGCCGGTAACCTGTTCTGAATGTTGGAGTGACCTCCATGGAAACGATGAAACTGCAAAAGCGTGCGCCGATGTCGGCCATGCTCGATCCAAAGATCGTGATACCGGCGATCCGCGCCTCGTTTGCCAAGCTCGATCCGCGGCTGATGGTGAAGAACCCCGTGATGTTCGTGGTCGAGGCCGTGGCTGCCCTCACCACCGTGATCTTCCTGCGTGATCTCGTCACCGGCGGCGCCGGTCTCGGCTTCACCTTCCAGATCATCCTGTGGCTCTGGTTCACGGTGCTGTTCGCCAATTTTGCCGAAGCCGTTGCCGAAGGCCGCGGCAAGGCGCAAGCCGATTCACTGCGCAAGACCCGCACCGAGAGCCAGGCCAAGCTACTGACCGGCGCCGGCCCGGCCTTCAATCTCGTGCCGGGCACCAGCCTGAAGGTCGGCGACATCGTGCTGGTCGAGGCGGGCGATACCATTCCTTCCGACGGCGAGGTGATCGAGGGCGTCGCCTCCGTCAACGAGGCCGCCATCACCGGCGAGTCCGCGCCGGTGATCCGCGAGTCCGGCGGCGACCGGTCGGCGGTGACTGGCGGCACGCAGGTGCTGTCCGACTGGATCCGCGTGCGCATCACGGCAGCGCAGGGCTCGACCTTCATCGATCGCATGATCAAGCTGGTCGAGGGCGCCGAACGGGCCAAGACGCCGAATGAGATCGCGCTCAACATTCTGCTCGCCGGCCTCACCATCATCTTCGTGTTCGCCACCGTCACCATTCCGAGCTATGCGGCCTATGCCGGCGGCTCGATCTCGGTGATCGTGCTGGTCGCGCTGTTCGTGACGCTGATCCCGACCACGATCGGCGCGCTGCTCTCGGCGATCGGTATCGCCGGCATGGACCGCCTGGTGCGTTTCAACGTGCTGGCGATGTCCGGCCGCGCGGTCGAGGCTGCCGGCGACGTCGACACGCTGCTGCTCGACAAGACGGGCACCATCACCCTCGGCAACCGGCAGGCCACCGCGTTCCGCCCGGTGCGCGGGGTGACCGAGCAGGAATTGGCGGATGCCGCCCAGCTTGCCTCGCTCGCGGACGAGACGCCGGAAGGCCGTTCCATCGTCGTGCTGGCGAAAGAGAAATACGGCATCCGCGGCCGCGACATGGCCGAGCTTGGCGCGACTTTCATCCCGTTCACGGCGCAGACCCGCATGAGCGGCGTCGATGCCGGCGGCTCGTCTGTGCGCAAAGGCGCGCTCGATGCGATGCTCAATTTCGTCGGCGGCGGAGCGCCGCTGGCGGTCGCCTCCGGCAACACCGCGCGGGCCATTCAGCCCGGCGGGCTCTCCGAGCTCGGCCGCGAGGTTCAGGCCATCGCGGACGAGATCTCGAAAGCCGGCGGCACGCCGCTGGCGGTCGCCAAGGACGGCAGGCTGCTGGGCGTGATTCAGCTCAAGGACATCGTCAAGGGCGGCATTCGCGAGCGCTTCGCCGAGCTGCGCCGCATGGGGATCCGCACCATCATGATCACCGGCGACAACCCGATGACGGCGGCCGCGATCGCGGCCGAGGCGGGCGTCGACGACTTCCTGGCGCAGGCAACCCCCGAGGACAAGCTCAAGCTGATCCGCGACGAGCAGGCCAAGGGCAAGCTGGTGGCCATGTGCGGCGACGGCACTAACGACGCGCCGGCGCTCGCGCAGGCCGATGTCGGCGTCGCCATGAACACCGGCACGCAGGCCGCTCGCGAGGCCGGCAACATGGTGGACCTCGATTCCAACCCGACCAAGCTGATCGAGGTCGTCGAGATCGGCAAGCAGCTCTTGATGACGCGCGGCGCGCTGACCACCTTCTCGATCGCCAACGACGTCGCCAAGTATTTCGCGATCATTCCGGCGATGTTCCTGGCCTTCTACCCGCAGCTCACCGTGATCAACGTCATGAACCTGTCGAGCCCGCAGAGCGCCATCCTCTCGGCCATCATCTTCAACGCGCTGATCATCATCGGGTTGATTCCGCTGGCGCTGAAAGGTGTCGCCTATCGCGCGGTCGGGGCTGGTGCGCTGCTGCGGCGTAACCTCCTGATCTACGGCCTCGGCGGCATCGTCATCCCCTTCATCGGCATCAAGGCGATCGACCTCGTCGTCACCGCCTTGCACTTGGCTTGAATTCGTCATTGCGAGCGAAGCGAAGCAATCCAGAAATATCTCCGCGGTTGATTGCCTGGATCGCTTCGTCGCTTCGCTTCTCGCAATGACGGGAGAAATTGGAGAAAGCACATGCTCAGAGAAATCCGCCCCGCCATCGTCCTCCTGCTGGTGCTCATCGCTATCACGGGCCTGGCCTATCCGCTCGCAATGACCGCGATTGCCGGTGCGATCTTCCCCTCACAGGCCCAAGGCAGCCTGATCGAGAAGGACGGCAAGGTGATCGGCTCCGCCCTGATCGGGCAGGAGTTCAAGGAGGACAAATACTTCCACGGCCGGCCCTCGGCGACGGTGGCGCCGGACCCGAACGATTCCACCAAGACGGTGCCGGCGCCCTACAACGCCGCCAACTCAGGCGGCTCCAATCTCGGACCGACCAGCAAGGCGCTGGCCGACCGGCTGAAGGAAGACGTGGACAAGCTCAGGGGCGAGAACCCGAACGCGGCCGTTCCTGTCGATCTCGTGACGACCTCGGCCAGCGGCCTCGACCCGGATATTTCGCCGGAAGCCGCGCAATTCCAGGTGCCGCGCGTGGCGAAGGCGCGGAATGTGCCGGAGGAGGCGGTGAAAGATCTCGTCTCCGCCAACGTCCAGGGCCGCCTGTTCGGCTTGCTCGGCGAGCCTCGCGTTAACGTATTGGCGCTGAACCTCGCGCTCGATCGCAAGTCGGCGAAGTAGCGGTCTAGGCTCGTGGCATTGGGATGATTATATTGCGCTGATGGTCCGAGAGCGCCGCGATCCCGAACAACGTCCGTCTCCCGAGGCGCTGCTTGAAGCTGCGCGCCGGGAGGAAGGCGAACGCGGCAAGCTGAAGATCTTCGTTGGCGCCGCCCCCGGCGTCGGCAAGACCTATGAGATGCTGCAAAGCGCCCATGCGAGGCGGAAGGCCGGCATCGACGTCGTGGTCGGCTTCGTCGAGACCCACGGCCGCGCCGAGACCGAGGCGCTGGTACGTGGGCTCGAGATGATCCCGCGCAAGCGGCTCGACTACCGCGGCCAGATCGTCGAGGAAATGGACCTCGATGCCGTGATCGCGCGGAGACCGCAGATCGCGCTGGTCGACGAGCTGGCCCACACCAACGCGGCCGGGAGCCGCCATCCTAAACGCTATCTCGATGTCGAAGAACTGCTGTCCCACGGCATCGACGTCTACACCGCCGTCAACATCCAGCACATCGAAAGCCTGAACGACGTCGTCGCCCAGATCACCCATGTCAGGGTGCGCGAGACGGTGCCCGACTCGGTGTTCGATCGCGCCGACGCCATCGAGCTGATCGACCTCACGCCCGACGATCTGATTCAACGCCTGAAGGAGGGCAAGGTCTATGTGCCCCGGCAGGCCGAACGGGCGCTGGAGCATTATTTCTCGCCGGGGAATCTGACCGCGCTGCGCGAGCTCGCCTTGCGGAGGACGGCCGAGCGGGTCGACGAGCAGCTGCTCAGTCACATGCAGGCGAACGCGATTTCTGGCCCTTGGGCTGCAGGCGAGCGCATCCTCGTCTGCGTCAGTGAGGACCCGCGGGCTTCGGGCCTCGTGCGCTACACCAAGCGGCTGGCCGACCGCCTGCACGCGCCGTTCACCGCGATTTCGGTCGAGACACGGCGAACCCAGCAATTGTCCGATCGGCAGCGCGACCGGCTGGCCGATACGCTGCGGCTCGCCGAGGCGCTTGGCGGCGAGGCGCTGACAATTCCCGCGGTCGGCCGCCGTATCGCCGATGATGTCATCAATTTCGCGCAAGGCAACAACGTCACGCAGATCGTGATCGGCAAGTCGACCCGCTCGCACTGGTTCGAACTGATGCATGGCTCGGTCGTGCACGATCTGGTTCGCCGCGCGGGCAATATCAGCGTTCACGTCATCCCCGGTGACGAATTGCCGGCCGAGGACGTGAAGACGGCGATACAGACCGCGGCGCAATCCGAGCCGTTCAATCCGCTGCCCTATGTCAAAGCTCTCGGGATCGTGCTGGTCGGTCTTGGTGCCGCCAAGTTGATCCAGCCTTATTTCGGCATCGAGAACGTCGATCTCGTGCTGCTCACCTCGGTCGTGGCCGTTGCCGTGCGCTACGGCTTGTTGCCGTCCCTGCTGGCGACGGTGACGGCCTCGCTCTGCTACAACTTCTTCTTCATCCCGCCGATCTACACCTTCACGATCACCGATCCGACCAACGTCGCCGCGTTCTTCCTGTTCATGGTGGTCGCGATGCTCGTTTCCAACGTCGCCGCGCGCGTGCGGATCCAGGCCGATGCCGCCATCGGCCGGATCAGGATGACCGAGCAGCTCCATGCCTTCAGCCGCAAGCTCGCGGGAACCGCGACGCTCGACGACGTGCTGTGGGCAACCGCCTACCAGATCGCCTTGATGCTGAAGGTCCGCGTCGTGCTGCTGCTGCCGGAAGACGGCTTGCTCACGGTGAAGTCGGGCTACCCGCCGGAAGACGATCTCGACCAGGCCGATCTCGCCGCCGCCAACTGGGCCTGGAGCAACGACCGCCCAGCCGGCCGTGGCTCGGATACGCTGCCGGGCGCAAAGCGGCTATTCCTGCCGATGCGCACCGGGCGCGGCCCGATCGGCGTGATCGGCATCGACAACGACCGCACCGGTCCGCTGCTGACGCCCGACCAGCGCCGGCTGCTGGACGCGCTGGTCGACCAGGGTGCGCTGGCGATCGAGCGCGTGCTGCTGGTCGAGGATATGGACCGCGTCAAGCGCACCGTCGAGTCCGAGCGCTTGCGTTCGGCGTTGCTGACCTCGATCTCGCACGATCTGAAGACGCCGCTTGCCTCGGTGCTTGGAGCGGCCTCGACCATGCGCGATCTCGCCGGTGCGCTCTCCGACAGCGAGAAGCGCGATCTGCTCGCGACCGTGATCGACGAGTCCGAGCGGCTCAACCGCTTCATCGCCAATCTGCTCGACATGACCAAGCTCGAATCCGGCGCCATCGTGCCCAATACGGCGCGGCACGATCTCGGTGAGATCGTCGGCAGCGCGCTGCGGCGGGCAGGCAAGATCCTCGGCCATCACAAGGTCGAGCTGGCGCTGGCCGCCGATCTGCCGATGCTCGAGCTGGACGCCGTGCTGTTCGAGCAGGCGCTGTTCAACCTGCTCGACAACGCCGCCAAATACTCGCCGCCCGATACCACGATCTCGATCCGCAGCCGGCGCGATGGCAGGCATGTCGTGCTCGAGATTGCCGATGAGGGGCCGGCATCCCGCCCGACGAGGCTCGAGAGCGTGTTCGACAAGTTCTACCGCGTCCAGAAGGGCGATCACGTCCGCCCCGGCACGGGGCTCGGCCTTGCCATCTCGCGCGGCTTCGTCGAGGCGATGCGCGGCACGATCTCGGCCGCCAACCGCAGCGACCGCAGCGGCGCGGTTCTCACCATCCGCCTTCCCGTTCCGGCAGAAAGCCGCGCATTGGATACCGCCGCATGACCGCTGCCCCGATCAAGGTCCTGGTCATCGACGACGAGCCGCCGATCCGCAAACTGCTCCGGATGGGATTGACGACACAGGGCTATGAAATCCTGGAAGCCTCGAACGGCAAGATGGCGCTGGAGAAGCTCGTTGAGGAGCCGGCGCTGATCATCCTCGATCTCGGCCTGCCCGATGTGCAGGGCCACGAGCTGCTGCGCAACATCCGCGCCCGCAACGAGGCCGTCCCGATCGTGGTGCTGTCGAGCCGCGGCGACGAGGCCGGCAAGGTGCAGGCGCTCGATCTCGGCGCCGACGACTATCTGACCAAGCCGTTCGGCATGGAGGAGCTGCTGGCGCGCCTGCGCGCCGCGTTGCGCCACCAGCTTCAGGTCCAGGGCGAACGCCCGGTGTTCCGCACCGGGGATCTCTCGGTCGATCTCGTCCGCCGCATCGTCAAGGTCGGCGAGCGCGATGTGAAGCTGTCGCCGAAGGAATATGATCTCTTGCGCGTGCTGGTGCAGCACGCCGGCAAGGTGCTGACCCACAGGTTTTTGCTCAGGGAGCTTTGGGACGAGCTGACCGACGCGCAATATCTGCGCGTCTATGTCCGCCAGCTCCGCCAGAAGATCGAAGCCGATCCGGAACGGCCGCAGTTCGTCCTGACCGAGACGGGGATCGGGTATCGGCTCAAGGCCGGGGATTAGCGCGGCCGCTGGGGGCCCCGTCATGGCCGGGCTTGTCCCGGCCATCCACGTGTTTTCACGTGCCGGTTAGACGTGGATGCCCGGGACAAGCCCGGGCATGACGACCAAGGTTGGGGCGCGATCTATCTCCACATCGTCATTGCGAGGAGCCTCTTGCGACGAAGCAATCCGGAATCTGTCCGCGGGAAGATTCTGGATTGCTTCGCTGCGCTCGCAATGACGGAGCAGATCACCCCGCCTTCCGCTGCCGCGCCGTCGAGCGGTGCGCCTTCTTCGCGGCCCGCCGCCCGCCCGTCGCGCGCCGCGCGTGCGACTTCGCTGCGGCCTTCTTGCCACGGCTTCCGCCCTTCAGGCTTTGCTTCAGCGCGTCCATCAGGCTGACGACGTTGCTCGACCGTTTCTCGGGCTCCGGCAACTCGATCTTCTTGCCGCTGGCCTTGCGCTTCACCAGCGCCTTTAGCGCGGTCTCATAGTCGTCCTTGAACTTGCCGGGGTCGAAATGCGCGGCCTTGGTCTGGAGGATGTGGCTGGCGAGGCTCGACCATGTCCTTGGTGATCTTCGGGCTCTTGATCTCGTCGAAGAACTCATCCTCCTCGCGCAGCTCGTAGGGAAAGCGCAGCGTGGTGCCGAGCAGGCCCTTGCCGAGCGGCTCGATCGCCATGACATGCTCGCGATTGGTGAGCACGATCTTGGCGAGCGCCACGCGGTCCTGGTCCTTCATGGCGTCGCGGATCACCGCAAACGCATCGACGGCGGCCTTGCCGTCCGGCGCGATATAATAGGGATGGTTGAGGTAGCGCTGGTCGATCTCCTCGCTCGGCACGAAGCTCTCGATGTCGATGGTGTGGTTGCTCTCGATCTGCACCGCCTCGAGCCTCCTCCGGCTCGATCTCGACATATTTGCCCTTGCGCAACTCGTAGCCGCGCCCCTTCTGGTCGCTCTCGACGACGTCGCCGGTCTCGGAATCGATCATCTGTTGCTTGAGCCGGTTTCCGGTCTCGCGGTTGATCAGGTGAAACCGCGTCTTCTCCGCCGACGTGGTCGCCGGATAGAGCACGACCGGGCAACTCACCAGCGACAGCTTCAACGTTCCCTTCCAATAGGCGCGCGGGGCCATTCCATTCTCCAGCGTTTTCAAGGCGTTTTGGAACCCCAACCCTCCCATAGGGTTTTGGTTCCGGATGGGACTTCGGCCGTGATAGGTTCGAATCCCGAAAAAAGCGGGACCGGTCGTGCTGCAGAAACTTTCCACTTACCGCCAGAAACGCGACTTCGAGAAGACACCCGAGCCATCGGGCAAGACCGCCGTGGTGCCCTCGAAGCAGCGACGCTTCGTGATTCAGAAGCACGACGCGACCCGCCTGCATTACGACCTGAGGCTCGAATTCGACGGCGTGTTCAAGTCCTGGGCTGTAACGAAGGGGCCCTCGCTCGATCCCCATGACAAGCGCCTGGCGGTCGAGGTGGAAGATCATCCGCTCGACTACGGTGATTTCGAAGGCACGATTCCGGAAGGGCAGTATGGCGGCGGCACGGTGATGCTGTGGGACCGCGGCACCTGGGAATCGGACGATCCGGAAGCCGGATTCAAAAGGGTGATTTGAAGTTCACCCTGCATGGAGACAAGCTGCAGGGCAGCTGGGTGCTGGTGCGCATGCGCAACGACCGCAGCGGTGGCAAGCGCACCAATTGGCTATTGATCAAGCATCGCGACGAATATGTCCGCGAAGGTGCCAAGAACGACATTCTCGACGAGGACAAGTCGGTCGCCTCCGGCCGCGCCATGGAGCAGATCGCCGAAGGCAAGGGCCGCGCGCCGAAGCCGTTCATGCTGGCGAAGGGCGCCAAGGGCAAGGCCGACGCGGTCTGGCAATCCAACCGCGCTGGCGAGGCGAAGGGGCGCACGGTCAAGCCGGCGCCACGCGCGGCGCTGAAGGCCGGCAAGGCCACCAAGAGCAGGACGAAGAAGGCCACGACCGCGACCAGCGCCAGGAAGGTCGCGGAGATGCCGGACTTCGTGGCGCCGCAGCTCTGCACGTCGGTGGAGCGGCCGCCGGCGGGTGAAGGCTGGTGCCACGAGATCAAGTTCGACGGCTATCGCGTGCAGCTGCGGGTCGAGGACGGCGAGGCAACGCTGAAGACGCGCAAGGGCCTCGACTGGACCGACAAGTTCGCGGCGATCGCGAAAGAGGCGGGGTCTCTGCCGGATGCGATGATCGACGGCGAGATCGTCGCGCTCGACCACAATGGCGCGCCGAATTTCTCCTCGCTCCAGGCGGCTCTGTCGGACGGCAAGACTGAGCAGCTGATCTTCTTTGCCTTCGACCTGCTGTTCGCGGAGGGGCAGGATTATCGTCGCCTGCCGCTCGGCGAACGCAAGGCACAGCTGAAGCGGCTGCTGGAGGCTCACAAGCGGAAATCGGGCCAGATCCGCTACGTCGAGCATTTCGAGAGCGGCGGCGATGCGGTGCTGCAATCGGCCTGCAAGCTCGAGCTCGAAGGCGTGGTGTCGAAGAAGCTCGACGCGCCGTATCGCTCGGGGCGCACAGAGAGCTGGACCAAGGCCAAATGCCGTGCCGGCCATGAGGTCGTGATCGGCGGCTACAAGACCACCAACGGCAAATTTCGCTCGCTGATGGCCGGCGTGCATCGCGGCGATCATCTCGCTTTCGTGGGCATCGTCGGCACCGGCTTCGGCGCCGACAAGGTCAAGCGTATCATGCCGTCGCTGAAGGCAATGGCGGCCAAGGAAAGTCCCTTCGGCGGCAAGAACGCGCCAAAGAAAGCCAAGGAGGTGCACTGGCTGAAGCCGGAACTCGTCGCCGAAATCGAGTTCGCCGGCTTCACCGCCGACGGCAATATCCGCCAGGCCGCGTTCAAGGGCCTGCGGCAGGACAAGCCCGCCGAAGAGGTCGAGGCGGAGACGCCCGTCGACACGAAGCTCGCAGAACCCAGGGCCCGCAAGCGCGCAGCGAAAACCGCCAAGCGGTCGAAGGACACGGGTACGGCCGAGGTGATGGGGGTCGTCATCTCCAAGCCGGAAAAGGAGTTGTGGCCTGATGGCGGTGACGGCGAGGGTGTGACGAAGCTCGATCTCGCCCGCTATTTCGAGGCGATCGGGAGTTGGATGATCGAGCATCTGAAGGGGCGTCCGTGCTCGATCGTGCGCGCGCCCGACGGCATCGGTGGCGAAACCTTCTTCCAGCGTCATGCCATGCAGGGCACCTCGAGCCTGCTCGAGCTGGCCAAGGTCTCCGGCGATCGCAAGCCTTACTTGCAGATCGACCGCGTCGAGGAGCTTGCCGCCGTCGCGCAGATCGGCGGCGTCGAGCTGCATCCATGGAATTGCGCGCCGAACGCCTATGATACGCCGGGCCGGCTGGTGTTCGACCTCGATCCGGCGCCGGATGTCGCATTCGCCGACGTGGTGGACGCCGCCAAGGACATGCGCCAGCGGCTCGCCGACATCGGCATGGAGAGCTTCTGCAAGACCACGGGCGGCAAGGGCCTGCATGTGGTGGTGCCGCTGCTGCACGGCGCGCGCGACAAGGTAGGCTGGAAGGAAGCCAAGGCGTTTGCGCAGGGCGTTTGCCAGTGGATGGCGGACGACGATCCCGAGCGCTATCTGCTCAACATGTCCAAGAAGCTGCGCACGGGAAAGATCTTCCTCGACTATCTCCGTAACGACCGCATGTCGACCGCGGTTGCGCCGCTGTCGCCGCGGGCCCGCGCGGGTGCGACTGTGTCGATGCCGGTGACCTGGGCTCAGGTGAAGAGTGATCTCGATCCCAAGCGATATACGGTGCGGACCGTACCGGGCTTGCTGCCGCGTTCGAAGGCCTGGGATGGCTACGACGACGCGGCGGCGTCGATCAAGTCGGCGGCGAAGAGGCTTGCGGGGAAAGTGAAGTAAATCTCTGCTACGGGCGCAACTTCCGTAGGGTGGGCAAAGCGAAGCGTGCCCACGGTCTCTTTCGTACGACGAGAAGGTGGGCACGGCGCAAGAGCGCCTTTGCCCACCCTACACATCGTGGACGCCGCTAGACTAGATCCGTCCCAGCAACAGCAGGATTAGCAAGATGACGATGACGAGCCCGAGGCCGCCGCCGCCGTAATAGCCGGTGCCGTAGAACGGGCCGCCGCCGATGCCGCTGAAGCCGCCAAGCAGGGCGATGACCAAAATGATCAGAATGATCGTGCCGATAGACATGCGAATCTCCTCCAGCCCTTCATTGAAGGGACGTTTGCACCTGTCCCGTGGTGCGAGGGCAACTTGCCGCATGTTTTAAAGTTCCCGCGATGAAACACGGCCCAGCGGCTCAACTTGCATGGAACCTTTGAAGGTGCGCTCGGCATGACTATGTGAGGTTCAATCATCACGGGGCACGGCCATGTCAGAACCTCTCGTCGTTTCCATTCCGCACCGGCTCGGCCGCGAAGAGGCGGCGCGCCGGCTCAAGACCGGGCTCGGTCGCGCCGCGGCCAGCATCCCCGTGATGCAGGTCGAGGAGGAGCGCTGGACCGGCGACAGCATGGCCTTTCGCATTCGCGCGCTCGGGCAGATCGCAACGGGGCAGGTCGATGTCGCGGACGACCATGTCAAGGTTCAGGTCGTGCTGCCCTGGCTGTTGCAGCGCTTTGCCGAGATGGCGCAGGCCACGATCAAGAAGCGCGGGCAGTTGCTGCTGACCAAGGACGGCGGAAAGTGAATTTCAGGCGCGCACGCGCGGCCGCGATGGCCTGATCGCATTGGCCGCGCGGGCTTCGACGACGAAAGCGGGAAAATCCCGGAATGCCTGCGCGAGCGGAGGTCGTTGCCGGCAAGGCCGGGGGCGCTGTAGCCGGTGATGTCGACGGAGGCGTCAAATCCTTCCGGCGCAGGCCATTCCCGGCCCGCTTGCGTGAACGGCGCGAAATGACGCCCGACCACGACGATCGCGGCGGCGCGGCCATGGCGGCGGGCAAAGGCAATGACATGATCGGCATGGGTGCCGCGCACCGCCAGCGGCTGGTAGTCGCCCTGCGCGAAGACGTCGGCGAGCCTGTTGCGCAGCTTGAGAAGACGCCGCGTCCACGCGAGCTTGATCAGGCCGTCCGGCCAGCTCTTGATCAGGCCGCGCCAGTCCGGATCGTCCAGCGAGTTCAGTGCCGTATGTCGTGCGGCAAAGTCGACCGGACGGCGGTTGTCGGGGTCGACCAGCGACAAATCCCAAAACTCGGTGCCCTGATAGAAGTCGGGCACGCCGGGCAGCGTTGCCTTGAGGGTGAGCTGGCTCATGGCGTTGAGTGCGCCGAGCAGCGCCAAGCGGTGGGCCAGCGTTTGCAGTGAATCCACGAAGTCGCCCGATTGCGCGGGACCGAGGATCTTCGCGATGAAGCTCTTGACGCCGTTCTCGTAGGCCTCATGCGGATTGAGCCAGCTCGTCTCTTCCTTGCCCTCGCGCGCGGCCTTGAGCGCATAGGCCTGGATCCGCTCGACGAAGCCGGCATCGAGCGGTCCCTGCAGCGGCCAGGCTCCGAGCAGCGTCTGATAGAGCATGTATTCAAACGTCGCTGACGGCGCCCGGAACGTTCCCTGAAGCGCCAGATGCGGCGCGTTCAACACCTTCCAGCGCGCCACGGTGCTGGTCCATTCGCCGGGGATTTCGCTCAAGCTCGCGATACGCGCGCGGGCGTCCTCGCCGCGCTTCGTGTCATGGGTGGCGGTCGCCGTCATTCCCCGCGGCCATTCCTTGGCGCGGGTCCGCATGGTCTCGTGGAAGGCGGAAATCGAAAGGCCGGCGCTTGCGGGATCGCCGCCGACCTCGTTCAGCGCGAGCAGCCGGTGGAATTGATAGAAGGCGGTGTCCTCCAGCGACTTCGCCATCATCGGCCCGGTGAATTGCTGCACCTTCAGCGCGAAGCGGCGCACGCGTGGGGCGCTGTGCGGCGGACGGCCGGGCTTGAGCAGATCCATGGTCAGCGCGTCGCGCAGGAAGTCGAAGATGCCTTCGTCCGCCGCGAACCATTCAGCGCGAGCGCGCGCGATGGTGTCGTCGATCAGCTTGCGGTCGGGCGCCGTCGGGCCGCTATTGGTCAGATAGGTGCGGTACACCGGGAAATGCAGCACATAGAGACTCGAGCGCCTGCCGCAGGCTGTCGGCGGAGAAGTCGCGGGTCGAGTAATGCCCGTTGGCGATGCGTGCGAGCAGGCGCGTCAGCACCGTGAATTCGCTGGTCAGCAGCGTCTCCAACACGCGCCGCTTGGCATCCTTGACATAAGGAGCGAGCTGAGGCGACCGGTTGCTTACCTGCCGCCAGGTCTCGTCGAGCGCCGCCAATCCCTTGGCGTCGACCAGCACCTGCGTGATGATGTTCATCCACTCATAGCCGGTGGTGCCCTGAACGCCCGCGAAGTGCGGCAGGCGCTCGTGCTCGCACAGGATCTTCTCGATCACGGTGTAGAACGGCTTGGTGTTGCCCTGCGCGTCGCGGACAAGCCGGCGCAGCCGCTGGCAATATTGTGCGGGGTCGCGCAGGCCGTCGATGTGGTCGAGCCGGATGCCCTGCAGCCTGCCGCCGGCAACGAGCTGCTTCACCAGCTGGTGCGTGGCGGCGAAGGTGCTGGCGTCCTCGACGCGCAGGCCCGCGAGCCCGTTGACGTCGAAGAAGCGCCGATAGTTGATGTCGCTGGAGGCGAGCCGCCAGTGCCCGAGCTTGTAGTGCTGACGCTCGAGCAGATGATGCAGCGCCAGCGTCTGCGCGGGGCGGTCCTTCCCGGCGCGATAGGCGGCAAGACCGCGTGCGATGATGTCGGCGGCCCCCGCGATCTCCTTGAGCTCGGCCTTGAAGGCGGGCGCTTCCTTGCGGTTGGGGCGGCGCAGTCCGGTGTAGCGCGCCGCGAGCAGCAGCAGGCGCTTGCCGGCCTCCGTCTCGGCGGCATCGGCTTCCTTGACGATCATGCGCAGCATCTCGCCATAGCGCTCGGGCGCGACGGGTAAGCGATGCTCGAAATACCAGGCGGAGAAGCTGCCTTCGCCGGTATCGTAGCGCAGCTCGATGTCGCCGCGCTCCAGCGCCTCGCCGTAGGATGCGCCCAGGATCGGCAGCAGCACGCCGCCGCGGGCGCGATAGGGCAACAGGTCCCAGTCGATGTCGAAGGAGATCGCGTGCGGCGAGGCCTGGCCCCATTCCAGCACATCCAGCCACCAGGGATTGTCGGCAAAATGCACGCCGACATGATTGGGCACGAAATCGATGATGAGGCCGATGTCGTTGGCCTTGAGGGCGTCGCTCAGCCGGCCGAAACCGGCCTCGCCGCCGAGCTCGGATTGAACTGGCCGTGATCGACGGTGTCATAGCCGTGGGTCGAGCCCTTGCGCGCCTTCATCACCGGCGAGGTGTAGAGATGCGTAATGCCGAGCGCCTTCAGATAAGGCACGACGGCGGCGGCCTTGTCGAAGTCGAAATCCGCGGTGAGCTGGAGCCGATAGGTTGCAAGAGGAATGGCGGGAGGCATGTTAACCTCCGAGGTGCCAGATCACCGACCATGGCGGCAGGCGCTCGCCGCTCGCATCGCCCCAGATGGGTGTGCCCGTTGCGCCGTCAGGACGCGCGATGTCCTTGTCCGAGAGATTGGCGACGAGCCGCAATGTGGTGCCGTCGCCCATGCGCCAATGCGCGGTAAGCAGGCCATCGTCGGCAGCCTCGGCCGTGCCGAAGCTCGCGCCTTTCAACCGCGGCACGATCTCCTTGCGGCGGAGCACAAGCAGGTCTCGCACCATCGCGAGTCGGGCCTCCTGGGCGGGCGTACGGCCGGTCCAGTCCAGCACCGCCGATTGCAGCGTGGCCGGATCGAGCGGATCGGGCACCTCGTCGCCGTACTTCTCATAGGCCCAGGCGTATTCCTGCTTGCGCCCCTTGCGGACGGCATCGGCAAGGCCGCCCTGGAAATCGCAGAAGAACGGGAAGGGCACCGTCGAGCCCCATTCCTCGCCCTGGAACAGCATCGGTACCATCGGCGCGAGCAGCGTCACGGTAAGTGCCGCCTCGATCTGCTGCGGTGAAGCCAGGCTTTCGAGCCGGTCGCCGAGCGGGCGGTTGCCGATCTGGTCGTGGTTCTGCAGGAAGTTGACGAAGGTCGCCGGCGGCAGCTCGCCGCTCGCCTCGCCGCGCGGTTTCTTGCCCCAGAACTCCGACATCTCGCCCTGGTAGACGAAGCCCGAGCCGAGCGCGCGGGCGAGGTCCATGCGCGGCGTCTGGTAGTCGGCGTAATAGCCGGCGAGGCTCTCCGGTCAGCATCACGTGCCAGACGTGGTGATAGTCGTCGTTCCACTGCCCGCGATACTTGCCGTTCGGCGGATCCTGCGCCGCATCGAGCAGGCTGGCGCGATTGTCGCCATTCTCCAGCACGAGATGGATGTGCCGCTTGGTCGCCCTGGCAAGCTCGCCGGCGGCGACGCTGAGGTCCTGCAGCATCGACTGCTCGCCCGGGATCGCCATGATGTGGTTGGCAGCGTCCAGCCTGGGCCCATCGAAACGATAGTCGGTGAGCCAGGACAACGCGTTCTCGACCGCGAAGGCCCGCACCTGCGGCACGCGATAATCGATCGCGCTGCCCCACGGCGTATGCGCATCGGTGAAGAAGGTCGGCGCGTAGCGGCCGATGTAATTCCCTTCGGGGCCGAAATGATTGTAGACCACGTCGAGGAACACCATCAGCCCGCGCAGATGGGCCTCGTCGATCAGGGTCTTGAGGTCCTCGGGGCGCCCATAGGCGCTGTCGGGCGCATACCACAACACGCCGTCATAGCCCCAGCCGCGACGTCCCGCGAAATCCGCCAGCGGCATCAATTCCAGCGCGGTGATGCCGGTTGCGGCGAGATGATCGAGCTTGTCGATCATGCCGCGGTAAGTGCCTTGCGAGGTGAAGGTGCCGACATGAGTCTCGATCAATACCGTCTCTTCCCAGGGACGGCCGCGCCAATCGCGCGCGCGCCAGGGATAGGCATCGTGATCGATCACCTGGCTCGGGCCGAACACGTCATCCGGCTGGAAGGCAGACGCCGGATCTGGCACGTCGACCTCGTCGTCGATCCTGAACTTGTAGGTGCTGCCGGCGGTGAGGCCGGCTATTTCGGTCACGTACCAGCCATCCTGCCGGCGCTGCATCGCATGCCTTCGGTCGAGCAGCAGGTCGACCCGGCGCGCGGCCGGGGCCCATAGGCGAAACGACACGCCGTCCTTCGTCGGCTTCGCCCCGAAGGATGGCCTCATAGCGCCCCCGCGAAGGCGAGCACGGAGCGCGGCGCGGCCTTGCTATCGCTTCCGGGCGGGAAGTCGATCGTATTCAGCTTGGCAACCGTGGTGTTCAGGATCTGCTGCCAGCTCTTGTATTCGGTCATTTTTGGCAATTTAAATGCGATCTCTTCGGGGGCGGCGTTCAGTACGATAAAGATCGCGGCTCCCCCCGGTTCCATCGGCCCCATCACATAGGAGAGGAATCTTCCTTCCGGGAATTTCCAGTCATTCTCCGTCATCTCGTCGCCCGCGGGCGTTAGCCACAACGCGCCGTAGGATACGCCGTCCGCGGGCCGGCCATCGAGCCAGCGATGGCTGCGGAGCTGCGAGAAGCGGCGCCGGATGTCGGCGAGATGGGCGACGAAATCGACCATGTCGTCGCCCTCCTTGCCGAGATTGTCCCAGCCGACCCAGCCGGTCTCGTTGTCCTGGCAATAGGCGTTGTTGTTGCCGGATTGCGAGTTGCCGACCTCGTCGCCGGCGAGGATCAGCGGAACGCCTTGCGCCAGCATCAGGCAGGCCAGCACGTTCTTGCGAAGCTGGCGGCGCAGGCCGATGATTTCGGGATCGTCCGTCGGCCCCTCGACACCGCAATTGTTGCTGTGATTGTCGTTGGAGCCGTCGCGATTGTCCTCGCCGTTGGCCTCGTTGTGCTTCTCGTTGTAACTGAAGAGGTCGGCGAGCGTGAAACCGTCGTGGACGGTGATGTGGTTGATGCTGGCGCGCGGTCGCCGGCCGTCGTGGTTGAACAGGTCGGAGGAGGCCGTCATCCGGCTTGAGACGTCGCCGATCAGGCTGCCTTCGCCGCTCCAGTAGCGGCGCATGGCGCTGCGATAGCGATCGTTCCATTCCGACCATTGCGAGGGAAATGCGCCGACCTGGTAGCCGCCGAGACCGAGATCCCAGGGCTCGGCGACCAGCTTGACGGTTGCCAGCACGGGATCCTGCCGGATCGCGGTCAGGAACGAAATGCCGCGATCATAGCCGTTCGGCCCGCGCGCCAGCGTGGTGGCGAGGTCGAAGCGGAAGCCGTCGACGTGGCAGACCTCGACCCAGTAGCGCAAGCTATCCATCACCATCTGCAGCACGCGCGGATGGGTGAGGTTGACCGACGAGCCGCAGCCGGTGAAGTCGTCGTAATAGCGCGGGTTCTCGCGGTTCAGCCAGTAATAGGAGGCGTTGTCGATGCCGCGATAGCACAGCGTCGGCCCGAGGTGATTGCCTTCGGCGGTGTGGTTGTAGACGACGTCGAGCATCACCTCGATGCCGGCATCGTGCAGGCGCGCCACGGTGGTACGGAAGGAATCGAGGGCGTTGTCCTGGGCGTAGCGCGCCTCGGGCGCGAAGAAGGACAGCGAATTGTAGCCCCAGTAATTGGCGAGCTTCTTCTCCACCAGGATGCGGTCGTCGACGAAACTGTGCACCGGCAGCAGTTCGACCGTGGTGACGCCGAGCCTCTTCAAATGCTCGATCATCGCCGGCGAGGACAGCCCGCCATAGGTGCCGCGCAGGTTCGGCGGCACGTCGTCGCGCTTCTGCGTCAGGCCCTTGACGTGAGCCTCGTAGATGACGGTGTCTTCCCAGGGAACGTTGGGACGGATTTCGCGGCGGCCCCAGTTGAAGGTCTCGTCGACCACGACGGCCTTGGGCATGCCGCGCGCGTTGTCGCGCCGGTCGAACGACAGGTCCTCGCGGGGCGAGCCGGTGCGGTAGGCGAAATGCGCGTCACTCCAGACCAGACGTCCCGAGAGGCGCTTGGCATAGGGATCGAGCAACAGCTTGTTGGCATTGAAGCGGTGGCCGTGCTCGGGCTCGTAGGGGCCGTGCACGCGATAGCCGTAGAGCTGGCCTGGCGAGACGTCGTTGAGGTAGCCGTGCCAGACGTCCTCGGTCTTCTCCGGCAGCTCGACGCGCTCGAGCCTCGCGGCGGCCCTGCGTGTCGAACAGGCAGAGACTCGACCTTCTGTGCGTTGGCGGAGAACAGCGCGAAATTGGTGCCGCGTCCGTCCCAGCTTGCGCCGAGGCGTGCGGGCGATCCGGCAGTCAGGCGCATGTGTCAGCCTTCCGGAACGAGGAAGATCGCGGCGAGCGGTGGAATGGTGAGACGGAGGCTCGCCGCCCTCGGCATGGACCTCGCCGACATTGCCGACATTGCTGCCGCCATAATGGGCGGAGTCCGAGTTGAGCACTTCCTTCCACTTGCCGCCGAGCGGCACGCGTACGCGATAGTTCTGGTAGACGTTCGGCGAGAAGTTGACGATGACGAGGCATCTAGCGTGCTCGTCGAATCCCTTGCGCAGCCAGGCGAAAACGTTGCGGCTCGCATCATCCGTGACGAGCCACTCGAAACCGGCCGGGTCGCAGTCCATCTGGTGCAGTGCCGGCACCGCGCGGTAGAGCCGGTTGAGATCCCGGATCAGCGACTGGACGCCTGAATGGACCTTGTATTCGAGCAAGTGCCAGTCGAGCGACTGATCGTGATTCCATTCGCGGCTCTGCCCAATCTCGGCGCCCATGAACAACAGCTTCTTGCCGGGATGGCCGAACATGAAGCTGTAATAGGCGCGCAAATTCGCAAAGCGCTGCCACTCGTCGCCGGGCATGCGTCCGAGGATCGAGCGCTTGCCGTGCACGACCTCGTCATGCGAGAGCGGCAGGATGAAGTTTTCCGAGAAGGCGTAGTGCAGGCCGAACAGGATCTCGTCGTGATGGTATTTGCGGTGGACCGGATCCTTGCTGATGTAGTTCAGCGTGTCGTGCATCCACCCCATGTTCCATTTGTAGCCGAAGCCGAGCCCGCCGAATTCGACCGGGCGCGAGACCTGCGGCCAGGCGGTGGACTCCTCGGCCGCGGTGGTCGCCTGCGGGAAGCGGGCAAACACTTCGGTGTTGAAGCGGCGCAGGAAGTTAATGGCCTCGATGTTCTCGCGGCCGCCATACTGGTTCGGAATCCACGCGCCGGGCGGCCGGCTGTAGTCGAGATAAAGCATGGAGGCGACCGCATCGACGCGCAGGCCGTCGATCGCGTAACGCTCCATCCAGAACAGCGCGTTCGATACCAGGAAGTTGGTCACTTCGGTGCGGCCGTAATTGTAGATCAGCGTTCCCCAATCGAGGTGGCGGCCCTGCAGCGGATTGGCGTGCTCGAACAGCGCGGTGCCGTCGAAGCTGCCGAGCCCGTGCGGATCGTCGGGGAAATGACCGGGCACCCAGTCGAGCAGGACGCCGACGCCCTCGCGGTGGCAGGCATCGACCAGCGCCGCGAAATCCTCGGGAGTGCCGAAGCGGCTGGTGGGCGCATAGAGGCCGGTCGGCTGATAGCCCCATGAGCCGTCGAACGGATGCTCGCTCACGGGGAGGAATTCGAGATGGGTAAAGCCCATGTCGCGGGCGTAGGCCGGCAATTGCTCGGCGAGCTCGCGATAGGTGAGCCATTCATCGCCGTTCTTGCGCCGCCACGAGCCGAGATGGACCTCATAGATCGACATCGGCGCCGACAGCGCGTTGATGCCGTCGGGCGCAGGACGCGGCCGCGGCAGATGCGCCTCGTCGAACACGATGGAAGCCGTCTTCGGACGGACCTCGCTCGCAAACGCCATGGGATCGGATTTCAGCGGCAGCAGATGACCGTGCGGGCCGATGATCTCGAACTTGTAGTGATTGCCGGCCTTGGCGTGCGGGATGAACAATTCCCAATAGCCGGCACCGCGCACCCGCATCGGGTGCCGCCGCCCGTCCCAGAAATTGAAATCGCCGACCACGGACACGCGCCGCGCATTCGGGGCCAGTACCACGAAGCCGATGCCGTCGATGCCTTCCAGCCGCATCGGATGCGCGCCGAGCTTGTCGTAGAGCCGCTGGTGGGTGCCCTCACCGAGCAGATACAGGTCGAAATCGGTCAGGATCGGCGGAAAGCGGTAGGCGTCCTCGAACTCGACGACGTCGTTGCCGAATTTCGCGCGCAGCTGGTAGTGCCTGGAGCCGTTGGGCAGGGCGCCGATGAACAGCCCGGCATCGTGCACGCGGTCGAGCGAAGCGACCTCGCCATGCTCGCCGACCGCCTCGACATTGGAAGCCTCGGGCAAGAACGCACGCACCACGCTTCTGCCGCCCTCGGGATGCAGGCCGAGATAGTGGAAGGGGTCGGAGTGACGCCCCTCGATGATCGCGTAGGCTTCTGCTGGCAGTTTAGGCATGGGCTTCGCTCTCGTTGGACAGAATGCGAAGCAGTCCCGTCAGCGGCGCATGAAGCCCCTCAGGCCGGTGGGACAGCTCGTACTCTACTTCGTCGAAGGCTTGATCAAGCAGGAAAAACCTTAACAGGCCTTCCGCTGCAGCGGTATCTTGCGGCCACAGCCGGCGGTCGGTCATGGCCTCGCGATAGGCGGACAGGAAGGTCGCGGTGGCACGCTCACGCCATCCACCGAGGGCCAACGCGAGCCGGTCATGCTCGTCCGAGGCGCCGGTCAGCGCGCGGTTCAGGGCAGCGTTAACCGAAAGATCGATCGAGCGGATCAGGCCGGCGACGTCGCGTGCGGCCGGCAGCTTGCGCCGCTTGTCGGCCAGCGGCAGACGCGGATCACCGTCGAAGTCGATGATGAAGATATCGTCCTTCACGATCAGAGTTTGCCCGAGGCGGAAGTCGCCATGATGACGGATGTTCAACCCGCCCATTGCGGAAGGCAAGAGCGCGTTGATGTGGCCAGGCAGTGTCCCACGCAAGCCAACGAGCCGGTCGACCAGCGTCCGGTCCGCCTCCCGCAGGCCGTCGCGGCCGTCGGCCAGTCGCTGAAGGACCCGTTCGGCCCGCACCTTGAGGCCGGAGACGAGGCCGTCGACATGCGTAGTAACCATCGGCTCAGGGGCCAGATCGTCCGCCTTCGCCGCGGCGAGGGCGACATGCATCTCGGCAAGGCGCTTGCCGATCTGTGCGATGAAATGCAGGTAAATCGCCTGCTCCTGCGTCTCGCGGGGCGCTTCGCCGGCAGCCAGCACGCGCTGGTCATCGATATAGCGATCGAGATAACCCGTGGTCACGGTCCAGCCGTCGCCCTGGTTCTCGACGAAGGCATGCAGCACGCCGAGCGCGCTGCGCCGCTCACCCTCGACCAGCTCGACGCTGCCGAGCAATGCCGGCGTGTTGGCAAAGCGCGCGACCTCGGTGAGATAATGGCCGATCTCGATCTCGGGGCTGATGCCGCTTTCCAGCCGGCGGTAGATCTTGGCGACGTACTGGTTGTCGACCAGCGCGGTGCTGTTCGACTGCTCGATCGCGCGGATGCGCTCGGGCTCCTTGATGGAGTAGTCGGCAAACCGGCTGGTCGCCTTGAACTCCAGCCGCAGATTGTTCTCGTCCACCACCAGGTTCTGCGACAGACCGCGCAGGAACAGGCCGATGAAGATCTGGTCGGTCGCAACGTCGAGCAGCGTGCCCTCGCGCGCGCCCTGGCGCACGGCGGCAAGCGCCTTCGGGTTGAAGCGTTCGCGGTCGAAGCGCACCCACTCGATCTGCATCGGCAGCACGTAGCGCGTCGTGACGTCGTCCCGCGTCGTCTCGAAGAAGGCGATCCAGGGCCTGTTGTCGCCGATGTCGCTGAAAGGCACCGCCGATGTCAGCGTGGCCTGAATGTGCTTGGGATTGTGCTCGGGATACCACCGCGTCCGCGACAGGAATCCCGGCAGCACCTCGCGCTCGAACACGCCGCGCTCGCGGGCGAGCGAGACCCAGTTCGAGTTCACCGGCACCACCAGCGTCTCGAACTCCGGCACCGCGCGCGGCGTCACCGGCTCGGACTTGTCCCGCTCCTGAAGCTGGAACCAGTAGAAGCCGTAGGGTCCCAGCGTGATCATGTAGGGCAGCTCGCCGATCGCCGGAAAACGCGTCCGGCCGAGCATCTCTTGCGGGATGCGGTCCTTCCAGGGCGACAGGTCGAGCTCGGTCGCCTGCGCAGCGCGCGACAGATTGGCGACGCACAGGATCACTTCGTCGCGATATTGCCGGACATAGGCGAGCACGGCGCGGTTGACCGGGCGGATGAAGGTCATGGTGCCGCGGCCGAAGGCGAGCGTCGACTTGCGCACCGAGATCAGTCGCTTGGTGGCGCTGAGCAGTGAGGACAGGCTGCGCGACTGGGCCTCCACGTTGACCGATTCGTAGCCGTAGACGGGGTCCATGATCAGGGGCGCATAGAGGCGGGCCGGGTCGCAGCGCGAGAAGCCGCCATTGCGGTCCGGGCTCCACTGCATCGGCGTGCGGACGCCGTTGCGGTCGCCGAGATAGATGTTGTCGCCCATCCCGATCTCGTCGCCGTAATAGATGATCGGCGTGCCGGGGAAGGACAGCAGCAGCGAGTTCATCAGCTCGATCTTGCGCCGGTCGTTGTCCATCAGCGGCGCGAGGCGCCGGCGGATGCCGACATTGATGCGGGCGCGCGGGTCGTTGGCGTAGGTGGTCCAGAGATAGTCGCGCTCGACGTCGGTGACCATCTCGAGTGTCAGCTCGTCATGATTGCGCAGGAACAGTGCCCATTGGCAGCTCGCAGGGATGTCCGGCGTCTGGCGCAGAATGTCGGTGATCGGGAAGCGGTCCTCCTGCGCGATCGCCATGTAGATGCGCGGCATCAGAGGGAAGTGGTAGGCCATGTGGCACTCGTCGCCACGGCCGAAATATTCCTGCACGTCCTCCGGCCATTGATTGGCCTCGGCCAGCAGCAGCTTGCCCTTGGAGTATGAGTCGAGTTCCTGGCGCAGCCGCTTGATGATGGCATGCGTCTCGGGGAGGTTCTCGTTGTTGGTGCCGTCCCGCTCGCACAGATAGGGAATGGCGTCGAGGCGGAAGCCGTCGACGCCGGCGTCCAGCCAGCGCTTCATCACCTGGATCAGCGCGCTGACCACGCGCGGATTGTCGAAATTCAGATCCGGCTGATGCGAGAAGAAGCGGTGCCAGTAGAACGCACCGGCCTCGTGATCCCAGGTCCAGTTCGACTTCTCGGTGTCGGTGAAGATGATGCGCGTGCCCTGGTATTTCTGGTCGGTGTCGCTCCAGACATACCAGTTGCGGGCGCTTGATCCCGCGGGGCTGCGGCGCGCGCGCTTGAACCAGTTGTGCTGATCCGAGGTGTGGTTGACGACGAGGCTCGGTGATGACGCGCAATCCGCGCTTCTGCGCTTCCTGGATGAAGCGCTTGAAGTCCTTCATGGTCCCGAAATCGGGATTGACCGAGCCATAGTCGGCGATGTCGTAGCCGTCGTCGCGGCCGGGCGAGGGGTAGAACGGCAGCAGCCACAGCGCGGTGACGCCGAGCTCCTGCAGATAAGGCAGCTTCTCGGTCAGGCCGGCGAAGTCGCCGATGCCATCATTGTTGCTGTCGGCGAAGGCCTTGACGTGGAGTTGATAGATGATGGCGTCCTTGTACCAGAGACTCGTCCACGATCTCGGCAGCCTCGGCCTTCTTGGTGTCGACGGAAGATAGAACATTCATGGCGTGACCCCTTACGCCAGGCAACGGAACAAGAGTGCCGGATCGCGGTCGGGATCGATATGCAACCTGATCCCGCCCCATTCGATGCGGGACTGTTCGCCGGTGCGGAGGTTTTCGAGTGTCGTCACATGGTGTCGCTGCCCGCCGACGTCAACAGTGACGTCGCCGAGCGGTAGCCAGCATTCGCGCGTGTGGCCCGAAAGGGCAATCACGACGACCACCGTGTTGGCGGGATCAGTCGCCTCCTTGACGAAGCCGATCGTCTCGCTGTCGTCGACACCGAGAAAACGCAAATTCGCCGATTGCTGGAGCGCGGCGTTGTCGTTGCGAATGCGGTTGAGCCTCGGCAATGTAGGGCTTGATGTTGCCGGGCTTGTCCCAGTCGCGCTGCTTGATCTGATATTTCTCCGAATCGAGATACTCCTCGCGGCCGGGAATTGCTTCGTGCTCCAGCAGCTCGAACCCGCTGTACAGGCCGTAACTTCCCGACAATGTCGCCGCCAGCGCGACGCGCGACTTGAACGCCCAGGCCTCTCCGCTCTGGAGATGATAGGGCAGTAGATCGGGCGTGTTGACGAACAGGTTCGGGCGATAGAGGTCGCGCTCGGGATAGCGCGTCAGCTCACTGAGATATTGCTCCAACTCCCACCGCGAGGTGCGCCAGGGGAAATAGGTGAAGGACTGCGCAAAGCCGAGCTTGGCGAGCCCCTTCATCAGCTTCGGCCGCGCATATGTCTTGGAGAACAGGATCACCTCGGGATGCCGGCGGCGGATGTCGCGGACCAGCCAGTCCCAGAACGCCAGCGGCGCGGTGTCGTGATTGTCGATGGCGAAGATGGTGACGCCATGGTCGATCCAGAACAGCATGGCGTCGCGGAACGCATTCCACAGCCCGATGCGGTCGACCGAGGCGAAATCGGGGATGACGATGTCCGAATAGGCGCCATCTGCCGTCCGGACCGATCGGTCCGGACGCCATTTGAACCATTCCGGATGCTGCGTCAGCCAGGGATGGTCCGGCGAGCATTGCACCGCGAAGTCGAGCGCGATCTCCAGGCCGTATTCCAGGCAGGTCGCGACCAGCGCGCGAAAATCCTCGATGGTGCCGAGCCTCGGGATGCAGCGCATCGTGGCCGCCCTCGGCGGCGCCGATCGCGTAGGGCGAGCCGGGTTCGCCTTCGCCGGCCGCCGGCGCGTTGTTGCGGCCCTTGCGGCGGCTGCGGCCAATGGGATGGATGGGCGTGAAATAGAGCACGTCAAAACCCATCGCCGCGATATCAGGCACGCGGGCGATGCAGTCGCGGAGCGTGCCGTGCTGGCCGGGGTCCGGCTCTGGCTGCGCGGCATCATCTGATACCAGGCGCCAAATCGCGCTCGGTCGCGATCGACCGTCAGCGGGAAGGGCTGGGAGCGGGTCAGGTCGGGCCGCGACTGGCTTTCAGCCATGGCATCGCTGAGTCTCGCTCGCAAGCAGCGAGGTGACATCGCCGGTCTGCAGATAATCCTCGCATTGCCTGACGATGATCGCGGCGGCGGCCTGCTGGGCGCCATGGGCCTTGGTCAGGAGGCCGGCGCCCTCGATCGCATCGAGACTGACGTCGGCGCCAGCGCGCTGCTTGCGCAGGATCGAGTGGGACCAGGTGGCGAACTCGTCGGTCCAGGCCTCGATCGCGTAGACATATTGGCCCGGCTCAATGGGCGTGAAGGCGCCGGACCAGCGGTCATTGCCATGATGAATCATCGGTTCTTGCCGCCAGTCCCGGTCCTGCTCTGGGCGCCACAGCAGCGCGCTGCTGACCACGGCCTCGCCATCGCGATAGACGTCAGCCCACACCTCGACCCGTTCGCCAGCAATCCGCTTCACGGCAAAGCGGCCGCCGTCGATTGCGGGATAGACGTCTTCGATGAGGAAAGCGCTGCCGGCTGCGGCACTTTCGACAGTTTGAATTGTCTTGTTCACGGTGATGCCATTGACAAGAAAGCAGGGGCCCGTTTCCCTTGTCGGGAACCTACGCTTGATACCTATATAGAAAGCCGCTTGTGTGTCATTAGTTCCCCCTGGGAACGGCAGGCATGGTTCGTGAGTTGAGCCCGACTAACGTCTTCCGTCACCTCGTTAAAATCGATGCCCCCGGCAAGTGGGTGGCCTGCAAGCTGCGTGCCGAATGGATCTTTTAGCTCAAGCCCGGATCAAGGGCGTTCAGTCCGAATTCACCGACGCCCTCGGAAAGCTGCGGGTCACCGATCCCGTGGCTCTCAAATCCATCCTCGACGCCCTGCCGGAAAAGCGGGTGTATCGCTTCGTCGGCGGGCCCGTGGTGATTCGCGCGCTCGGACACCCGCGCACGGAATTGGCGGCCGTCGGCGCGCCGCCGCTGAAATGGACATTGGCCGGAAACGGCAATGTGATCGCGCAGGGCGAGACGCGCGAGCCGGTGATCGCCTGGCCCGCCGGCCTGCCGCTCGGTTATCACCGCTTGACACTGACAGATGCCAAAGGTGTGACGGAAGAGGTGCCGATGCTCGTGGCGCCGGAGCGCGCCTTCGGCGGCGATTTCGACCGCGGCTGGCTGCTCGCCGTGCAGCTCTACAGCGTCCGTTCGGACCGCAACTGGGGCATCGGCGATTTCACCGATCTTGCAAATCTGGTGCGGCTCGCCAAGCAGCTCGGCGCCGACGGTGTCGGGCTCAATCCGCTGCACGTCCTGTTCGACGACCATCCGGCCGATTGCAGCCCGTATTCGCCCAACAGCCGGCTGTTCCTCAATCCGCTCTATATCGACGTCGAGGCCATCGCCGAATTCTCCGCGGACCTCGTGCCCGACGCGGCTGCGACCGCGGCCCGTCTGCGCGAAGGCGACCGCGTGCCCTATGCCGACATGGCCGCGTTGAAATGGCTGGGCCTGCGCGCCGCCTTCGACAGCTTCACGAAGAGCGCAAGCGGCGTCCGTCGCAACGCGTTCGACGCCTTCCGCGCTGAGCGCGCGCCGCTGCTGTCGCGCTTTGCCTGTTTCGAGGTGTTGCGCCATCGCTTCAACGCGCCGTGGTGGGAATGGCCGCAGGAATGGCAGCAGCCGGACGAGGCCAAATGCGCCGAGCTTCGCAACGGTCCCGACAAGCGCGAGGTCGAATTCGTCGAATTCGTGCAGTGGACGGCGGACAGCCAGCTGCATGCGGCCAAGGAGGCCTCGCCAGCCAGCTCGGCATGCGGGTCGGGCTCTATCTCGACGTCGCCGTCGGCGTGCAGTCTAACGGCTTCGATGCCTGGAACGAGCAGATGGCGATCTCCCGTCATCTTGCCGTCGGCGCGCCGCCCGACGTGCTCAACACCATCGGCCAGGATTGGGGCCTTGCGGGCTTCAATGCCGGCGGCCTGGAAGCGCAATCCTTCGTGCCGTTCGCCGACATGCTCGCGGCCTCGATGCGCCATGCCGGCGCGATCCGGCTCGACCATGTGCTCGGCCTCAAGCGGCTCTATCTGGTGCCTCGCGGCTTCAAGCCGGACAACGGCGCCTATGTGCAGATGCCGTTCGAAGCGCTGCTCGGCGCGGTGGCACGCGAGAGCGCCGCCCACAAATGCATCGTGATCGGCGAGGATCTCGGCACCGTGCCGGAAGGTTTCCGCGAGATGATGCAGGATTTCGGCATCTGGTCCTATCTCGTCATGATGTTCGAGCGTGACGAAGCCGGGCATTTCCGTAACGTCGACCATTACCGGCCCAACGCGCTGGTCACGCTGAACACGCATGATCTGTCGACCTATGCCGGCTGGCGCTCCTTTGGCGATCTCAAGATGAAGCGTTCGCTCGGGCTCGATCCCGGCGAGGACGAACAGGCGCGCTGGGATGCGCTCGGCGGGCTCGACGAGATCCTGCGCCAGAACGGCATCAAGGCCAACGACCTTTATTCCGTGCTCGCTTTTCTGTCGCGCACGCCGTCCCGGCTGCTCGCGGTGTCGATGGAGGATCTCTTGGGCGTGATCGACCAGCCCAACATTCCCGGCACCATCGACGAGCACCCGAACTGGCGCCAGCGTCTTCCCGTCGCGCTCGACAAGATCGCCTCGAAGGTCGACCTCACGGCCTTGCGAGCAGCGACGCGGGAACGTTCGTTGCCCGGCGGCAGTTGATCAGCCAGGGATTTCCAGGCTCGATTTCCAGGCTCGCACGACATTGTCCCAGAGGATCGAAGACTATGCGCTGATCGGTGATTGCGAGACCGCGGCGCTGGTCGGGCGCGACGGCTCGATCGATTGGCTATGCTGGCCGGCCTTCGATTCCGACGCCTGCTTTGCCGCCATCCTCGGCACCCACAAGAACGGCCGCTGGCTGATCGCCCCGAGCGAGGACGTCACAGGGACGTCGCGCCGCTATCTCGGCGACACCCTCATCCTGGAAACGCGCATCGAGACCAAGAGCGGCGCCGTCGCGCTGATCGATTTCATGCCGCCGCGCGGCAAGGCGTCCGACATCGTGCGGTTGGTGCGCGGCCTCGAGGGCACCGTCAAGATGCGGATGGAGTCTCGTGATCCGCTTCGGCTTCGGCGTGGACATTCCCTGGGTGCGGCGGATCGATCATTCCCTGATGGCCATCGCCGGCCAGGACATGACGGTGCTGCGCACGCCGGCCAAGACGCGTGGTGAGGACCTGACCACGGTCTCCGATTTCGAGGTGAAGGCCGGCGAGACCGTGCCGTTCGTGCTGACCTATGGTCCCTCGCATCTCGAGCCGCCCGAGCCGATCGATCCGGAGGTCGCGCTGCAGGAGACCGAAAAGTTTTGGAAGGAGTGGTGCGGACATTGCACCCGCGACGGCGACTATCGCGAGCTGATCATGCGCTCGCTGATCACGCTCAAAGCGCTCACTTTCGGTCCGACCGGCGGCATCGTCGCGGCGCCCACCACGTCACTGCCCGAGAAGCTCGGGGGCAGCAGGAACTGGGACTACCGCTTCTGCTGGCTGCGCGATGCCACCTTCACGCTGCTGGCGCTGATGAATTCGGGCTACACCGAGGAAGCGTCGGCCTGGCACAATTGGCTTCTGCGCGCGGCCGCAGGCTCGCCGGCGAACATGCAGATCATGTACGGAATCTGGGGGCAGCGGCGGCTGCTGGAATGGGAGGCAGGCTGGCTCGACGGCTATGAGGGGGCAAAGCCCGTGCGCGTCGGCAACGCTGCGCATGCGCAGCTTCAGCTTGACGTCTATGGCGAATTGATCGACGCCTTCCACCAGTCGCGCATGGCCAAGCTCAAGCTCGACGAGGAGAGCTGGGCGCTGGAATGCGCCGTGCTCAACCATCTCGCCGAAGTCTGGGACCAGCCCGATCACGGCATCTGGGAGCGGCGCGGCGAGGCCAAGCACTACGTGTTCTCGAAGGTCATGACCTGGGTCGCGTTCGACCGCGGCATCAAGAGCGCCGAGACTTTTGGCTTCAAGGCGCCGCTGCTGCACTGGCGCGCCTTGCGCGAGGCCATTCATCGCGACGTTTGCAACAGGGGATTTGACGCCGACGAAAACGCCTTCGTCGAATCCTACGGCGCGAAGCTGCTCGACGCGTCCGTGCTGCTGCTGCCGGCCGTCGGCTTCCTGCCGGCGAACGATCCGCGCATCCGCGGCACCATCGCCTCCGTCGAGGCCCGCCTGGTGTGCGACGGCTTCGTGCTGCGGCACGATCCACGCGAGTTGCCCGAGGGGCAGCCGCCGCTCGAAGGCGCCTTTCTGGCCTGCACCCTGTGGCTGGCCGATGCCCATGTGCTGTCGGGCGATCTCGACAAGGCGCAAGTCTTGCTCGACCGCGTGGCCGGCATCGCCAACGACGTCGGCCTGCTGGCCGAGGAATACGATTCAGTCGCCCGGCGCCAGACCGGAAATTTCCCGCAGGCGCTGACCCACATCGCGCTGATCAACACCGCGCATAATTTGTCGGCCGCGAGGCAGGAAAGCGAGAAGCCGGCGGTGCAGCGGTCGAAATAGCGCAGTCGCGATTGTATCCAGAGCGAAAGTGCGCTCCCTCTCCCGCTTGCGGGGGAGGGCCGGGGTGGGGGTGTCTCCGCTGGGCGAGAACCTCCGAGAGGAGAGAGCCCCCACCCGGCGCTTCGCGCCGACCTCCCCGCAAGCGGGAGAGGTTAAGTGTGCCCGTGGCCCGACCAACCAACTCAAAGCTAAATCGCTCTGGTTAGCTCACCCCATTCCGCTTCAAAATCATCTCCATCGCCTCCGCAAAACCGTCCTGCTCGTTGCTCGCGGTGACGTGGGTCGCCTTGTCCTTGACGCTGTCGGTGGCGTTGCCCATGGCGATCGAGGTGCCGCTGACGGCGAACATGGCAAGGTCGTTTTGCATGTCGCCAATGGTGGCGACCGCATCCAGTGAGATGCCGAGGCGTTTGGCCATCGCCTTGACGAACGTGCCCTTGTCGAAGCCGGGCGGGGTGATGTCGAGATAGTAGGTCTGCGAGCGCACGGCGGTGGCCTCAACGCCGAGCGCCTCCTGCATCGCTTTCTCGCAACGCTCGAGCCCGGCGGCGTCTGAACTGGCGCCGACGATCTTGCAGACGCTGGCAAGGTAGGGCGAAAAATCCGTCACGATGGTCGGGTCGGCGCGGATGGTATGCTGCTCATGGGCGACATAGCGTCCGCCCGGATTGTCGATTAGCCATTTGTCGGCGGTGAAGAGCCAGATGTCGGCGCCGAACTCGCGGAGGATTTGCAGGGATCGCTCGGCGGCGCTAGCCGGGATGAGGTGCTGCTCGACCGGCTTCAGCTCGGGGTCGATGATGGAAGAGCCGTTGAACGGGCCGACCGGCAGCCACAGCGCCAGCGGCTCGATGAGGAAGCGCATGCCGATGGCGGGGCGGCTGGAGGTGATTGTGAAGCCGATGCCGGCCTTGTGCAGGCGCTGCACCGCGGACCTGGCGCGATCCGTCAGCGTCTTGTCCTTGGTCAGCAGCGTGCCGTCGACGTCGGATACCACGAGTGAGATTTGCGTCATGGCAGGACCTAACGTTCCTTTTGCCTCAGCGTTTCGCGCCGCCCAGTTTCAGTTGCCGCACAATGCCGTCGACGATCGCCTCCACGGTCTCGTCGATCGAGACGGTGATGACGTGCTCGCCCGCCTCCGGCGGCTCCAGCGTGTCGAACTGGCTGGTCAGCAGCCCGGGCGGCATGAAATGGCCCTTGCGCTGCGCGAGCCGCTCGGCGATCAGCTCTTTCGTGCCCTTCAGGAAGACGAAGCGGACGTCGCCGCGTCCGCGCAGCAGCACGTCGCGATAGGTGTGTTTCAGCGCCGAGCAGGCGATGATGATGTGCCCGCCTTGTCCACAGATCCGCCCGATCTCGTCGGCGATGGCGTCGAGCCAGGGCCAGCGGTCCTCGTCGGTGAGCGGATGGCCGGCCCGCATCTTCTCGACATTGCTGGCGGGATGGAAGCTGTCGCCATCCTCGAAGCGCCAGCCGAGCCGCTGGCCGAGCGCTTCCGCGATCGTGCTCTTGCCCGAGCCCGACACGCCCATCACGATCAATGCACAAGGTGGTTCAACGCGGCCCACGAATTTCCTCCGGAAGCGCGGCCCTGTCGACCAGCCAGACGGTCTCACCCTGCGAGCGCGCGCGTAACGCCGGCAGAGTCTCGCCATTGAGGAGGCGCGTCAAGATCGGTTGCTTGTCGTGGCCGGCAATCTCGAACAGCATCTCGTAGCACGACGCAAGGACGGGCAGGGTGAGCGACACCCGCGGCACGAAGGGGGCGACATTGGCCTTGGGCACCCCCACGACCCAGCGCTCGGTCTCCTCGATTTCAGGGAAGCCGGGAAACAGCGAGGCGGTGTGGCCGTCCGGTCCGACGCCCATCAGGACCAAATCGAACAGCGGCCGCGATGGATCGAGGTCTTTGGAGCCGTAGAAGGCCTGCAGCTCGCGCGCATAGGCCTCGCCGCTACAATCGGGATTGTCGGCGGTGGTCGGGATCGGATGGACATGGCCGGCGGGCGCATCACGGTCGAGAAACGTCGCGCGCGCGACCGCCATGTTGTTGAGCGGGTCGCTCTCGGAAACGAAGCGCTCGTCACCGATGAACCAATGCATGCGCTCCCACGGGATCTTGCTGCGATACGTATCGCTGCCGAGCAATTGATAAAGCTTCTTCGGGCTGGAGCCGCCGGTGAGGCAGATTGCGATACGGCCGGGATTGGCGGCGATGCGCGCCATCACCCGCTCTGCCGCGGCCTGCGCCAGCGCCTCCGCATCGGCGGCAACGATGAGCTTTGGCTGTGCTGCGTCCGTCACGAAAACTTCCGCCAGCTTCGCCCGTCGCGCCGCAGCAGCTCGTCGGCGCATTTCGGTCCGTCGCTGCCGGCTTCATAGGTCTCGATGCCGTTGGTGCCTTCACTCTTCCAGGCGTCCAGGAACGGCTGCACGGCCTGCCATCCGGCCTCGATGCCGTCGGCGCGCTGGAACAGGATGTTGTCGCCGATCATGCAGTCGTAGATCAGCGTCTCGTAGCCGGTCGAGGGATCGGCCTGGAAATAGTCGCCGTACTTGAATTTCATCTCGACGCCGTCGATGGTGATGCTCGGCCCCGGGATCTTGGCGTTGAACTGAAGCTCGATGGTTTCGGTCGGCGCGATACCGATGGTGAGGAAGTTCTGCGACAGGCGGTCGACGTCGGTCCCCGAGAACATGGACAACGGCGCCTGCTTGAACTTGATCGCGACCTCGGTGCGCTTGTGGCCGAGCGCCTTGCCGGTGCGCAAATAGAAGGGAACGCCGGCCCAGCGCCAGTTGTCGATCATCAGCTTCAGCGCAACAAAGGTCTCGGTGGTGCTGCCGGGCTTGACGTCTTCGGTCTTGCGATAGTCCGGGATTTCGTCGTCGCCGATGCGGCCTGCGAGATATTGCGCGCGAACCGAGTTTTTCAGCGCATCCTCGCGGCTCGGCAGCTGGATCGACGTCAGTATCTCGGCCTTTTCGGAGCGGACCGAATGGGCGTCGAAGCGTGCCGGCGGCTCCATCGCGACCAGCGACATCAGCTGGAACAGATGGTTCGGCACCATGTCGCGCAGTGCGCCGGTGGCATCGTAGAACCCGCCGCGATGGCCGACGCCGAGCTTCTCCTCCACCGTGATCTGAATGTGGTCGATGTGGTTGCGATTCCAGATCGGCTCGAACATGCCGTTGGCAAAGCGCAGCACCAGGATGTTCTGCACCGTCTCCTTGCCGAGATAATGATCGATCCGGTAGATCTGGTGCTCCTCCATGATCTTCAGCAGCTCGGCGTTCAGCGCCTTGGCCGAGGCGAGATCGGTGCCGAACGGCTTTTCGATCACGAGGCGGCGCCAGGCGCCATTCTCTTTCATCATGCCGGTGCGGCCGAGGCTCGCGCGCGGTCGGCGCGAACGCAGCCGGCGGCGTTGCGAGGTAGAACAGCCGGTTGCCGCCAGTGCCTTGCGCGCATTCCAGCGAATCCAGGTGTTCGCGCAGGCGATCGAAGGAGGGCGGATCCTTCGGATCGGCCTCGACGAAGGTCACGCATTCCAGAAGTCGTTTGGCGGTGTCGTCGTCAATGGGACGCGTCGCGAACTGGCGCAGGCCCTTCATGAGGCTCTCGCGCAGCTCGTCGTCGGACTGGCTCTTGCGGGCCACGCCGACGACGCAGAATTTTTCGGGCAACAGGTGTTCGGCTGCCAAATTGTAGAGTGATGGCATCACCAGGCGGTGAGTGAGATCGCCGGTCACACCAAAGATGACGAAGGCGCAATTTTCCGGCTTGCGCTTGGCTTGCGGGTCTTTTGTCACGAACGATTGGCCTTCGCTTGTTGCGTCTTATTTCGGCTTCGTCGCGCCCGGCTGCTTCGGCTCCTTGTGGCCGCCAAACCCCGCACGCATCGCAGAGAGATTTTTTCGGCGAAGGTGTGTTCCCGCCGTGAACGGAAACGTGTGTAGAGCGCCGCGGTGAGAACCTCGGCCGGCACCGCCTCGTCGATCGCCGCATTCACGGTCCAGCGTCCTTCGCCGGAATCCTCGACGAAGCCGGAATATTCCGCGAGCTGCGGGCTGTCGGCGAGCGCGGTCGAGGTGAGGTCGAGCAGCCAGGACGGGATCACGCTGCCGCGCCGCCACACTTCCGCAATGTCGGCGAGATCGAAATCGTAGCGATGGTCCGCCGGCAGGGCCTCGATGTTGGCGTTCTTGAGAATGTCGAACCCTTCGGCATAGGCCTGCATCAGGCCGTATTCGATGCCGTTGTGGATCATCTTGACGAAGTGGCCGGCGCCGACGGGGCCGGCATGGATGTAGCCCTGCTCGATGCGGGGATCGCGTCCCTCGCGTCCCTCGGTGCGTAAAATGTCGCCGGCACCGGGGGCGAGCGCGGCGAAGATCGGATCGAGCCGGTCCACCACAGCCTTCTCGCCGCCGATCATCATGCAATAGCCGCGGTCGAGACCCCAGACACCGCCTGACGTGCCGACGTCGACATAATGGATGCCGCGCGCCCTCAGCGCCTTGCCGCGCCGGACGTCGTCCTGCCAGAAGGTGTTGCCGCCGTCGATGATGACGTCGCCGTCCTGCATCACGCCCGCGATCGTGTCGATCGTGGTCTCGGTGATGTGGCCGGCCGGCAGCATCACCCAGGCCGTGCGCGGACGCTCGAGTTTCGAGATGAATTCCTCGAGCGTCGCAGATCCCACCGCGCCGTCGGCGGCAAGGCCGGCGACGGCCTTGGCGTCCTTGTCATAGACCACGGTCGAATGTCCGTGGCGCATCAGGCGGCGAACGATGTTGCCGCCCATTCGGCCGAGGCCGATCATGCCGAGTTGCATTGGCGATATTCCTTAAGTGAGCGCGTCGTTGAGCGCCGCATTGAGTGCGGCAAGACCCTTCTTGAGTCCGCCCTTGAGGTGGACGCGCAGTGCGCGCCGGCCGCGTTCGGTGAGCACGTCGAAATCGCCGCGCGCCTGCGCCGCCTTGATCACGCCGAAGCTGGCCTTCTGGCCCGGTACGGCCAGGTCCTTGGCATCGTCAGCGGTGATCTGGAGGAACACGCCGCTGTCGGGCCCGCCCTTGTAGGCCTGCCCCGTGGAGTGCAGGAAGCGCGGTCCGAACTCGGCGCAGGTCGCGACGTGCCGCTTCTCGCGCACCTCCAGCCGCATCGCCTGCAGCGCATCGATCGTCGCCTTGTCGCGCGCGACATAGCCGAGCAGGGCGACATAGTCGCCGTCGCCCGAGCGCGACAGATGCGCCTTCAGCCACGAGGTGAGGTCGCCATTGGCGCCGGCGGCGCGCAGCGCCGTGGCGTTGGTCTCGTCGGTGTAGAGGTCGGCCTCGTCGGTGCTCACCACCGGCTGCTCCTTCGGCAGCGCGCCGGTCTTCTCGAACGATGCCGTGAGTCTCGCGGGTCTTGATCTTGGCCGCCTCGACGTCGGGCTGGTCGAACGGGTTGATGCCGAGGATCGAGCCGGCCACCGCCGTCGCCATCTCGAAGCGGAAGAACTCCTGGCCGAGATGGTCGATCGACTTCATGACGATGCGCACGACGGGATGGCCCGCGGCCTCGATCCCGGCGAGAGCCGAGTCATGGGCGGCGTCCGCCTCGCCTTCGATGCGGATGTCGATGAAGAAGCGGTCGTTGCCGTAGACGGAGGGATCGCCCAGCGGCTCGCCCTCGATCGGGATCAGGCCCTTGCCTTCCTTGCCGGTCGATTCCGCGATCAGCTGTTCGGCCCAGGCGCCGAAATCCGCGATCTTCTTCGAGGCGAGGATCGTCACCTTGTCGCGGCCTTCGAGGCCGGCGAGGCCCATGGCAAGGCCGAGCTGCACGCCGGGGTTCTCGGACGGCGGCACGTCCGGCCCGCAGGAGCGGGCCATCGCCAGCGCATGCTTGACGAAGGTCTTGACGTCGATGCCGGCGGTTGCCGCCGGCACCAGGCCGAACGGCGACAGCACGGAATAGCGGCCGCCGATCGAGGGCTCGCCATGGAAGACGCGGGCATAGTTCAGCTTCTTCGCGGCCGTCTCCAGCGACGAGCCGGGATCGGTCACCGCGATGAAGCGATGGCCGGTCTTCACATTGGGGCCGACCGCCTTGGCAACCTGCTGATGGAAATAGTCCTTCATCGCGTTCGGCTCGGTGGTGCCGCCGGACTTGCTGGAGACGATGAACACGGTACTGGCGATGTCGATCTTCGCTTCCATCGCCCGCACCTGCGCGGGGTCGGTCGAGTCGAGCACATGCAGCTTGGGGAAGCCGGGCTTCTTCCCAAAAGTCTCGGCCAGCACCTCAGGGCCGAGGCTCGATCCGCCCATGCCGAGCACGACGGCATCGGAGAATTTCTGCCCCTTCACGCGGCCCGCATAATCCTCGTAATCGGCGATGTCGGCCTTGGCGGCACTGTCGAGCCAGCCGAGCCATTTGTCCTCGTCAGTGCCGGTCCAGACCGATTTGTCGCGCTGCCAGAGCCTGCGGATCTTGGCGGAGGCGCGCCATTCCTCGGTGCTCTTGACCACCGCCTTGCCGAGCCCGTCGCCGAGCGAAAGATGCTGCCGGTCGATCGCGGCGCCGAGCACGGTGGCACGCTTGTGGGCGACCGCGCCGTAGAGCTTGTCGGCGGCGTCCGCGAACAGCTTGACGCCGTCCTTGACCAGCTCCTCGGTGATGGCCTCGAGCGAGATGCCGGAGCGCTCCAGCTCTTCCAGCACGCGCCTGGCGTCGTCGACATTCTCTTCCAGACTGTCGCGCGGCTTGCCGTGGTCGCGGAATGCATCCAGCGTCGCCGGCGGCACGGTGTTGATGGTGTCGGGGCCGATCAGCTCCTCGACATAGAGGACGTCGCTGTAATCCTTGTTCTTGGTGCCTGTCGAGGCCCACAGCATGCGCTGGGGCCTCGCGCCCTTGGCGGCGAGCTTGTCCCACCGGGCCCCCGAAAACAGGCGCTTGTAATCCTGGTAGGCGAGCTTGGCGTTGGCGATCGCGACCTTGCCTTTCAGCGCGGCGAGCCGCTCCTTCTCGGATGGGTCGTTGGCGCGGGCGATCTTCTCGTCGAGCTGCTTGTCGACCACCGCGTCGATGCGGCTGACGAAGAAGCTGGCGACGCTCGCGACATGCGAGGGTCGCCGCCGCCGGCAACGTATTTTTCGAGGCCGGCGATGTAGGCTTCCGCGACCTCGAGGTAGACCGCCTTGGAGAACAGCAGCGTGATGTTGATGCTGATGCCGTCGCCGATCAGCGTCTCGATCGCCGGCAGGCCTTCCGGCGTCGCCGGCACTTTCACCATCAGGTTCTTGCGATCGACGTCCTTCCAGAGCCGGCGGGCCTCGGCGACGGTGCCTGATGTGTCCATGGCGAGGTAGGGCGAGACCTCCAGGCTGACATAGCCGTCGCCGCCCTTGAGGCGGTCGTAGACCGGCCGCAGCACGTCGGCGGCGTTCTGGATGTCCTCGACCGCGACGGCTTCGAACAGATCGGCCACGGTCCGGTCGCCGCGCTTCAGCGCCTTGCCGATCGGGGCGTCGTATTCGTCCGAGCTGCCGATTGCCTTCTCGAAGATCGAGGGGTTGGACGTGACGCCCTTGACGCCGTCGGTCTCGATCAGGCGCTTCAGGTCGCCCTTGGCGATGAAGCCGCGGGCCAGGAAGTCCAGCCAGACGGCTTGTCCGTGCTTTTCCAGTTCTTTGACGGGATTCATGGTGCTTATTTATCTCCAAGCCTGCGGGCGAGGGGTTTCCGCGCCGGTCCTGACGCGCTATCCTCTAGCTTACATGCTCCCGGGAGGGAACCAATCAAGGGTACAGGCGTCATACCCTCCAGTGTAACTCCGTCGCGATCAAGGCGATCCGGTCGGCAGTAGCCGGTGTTGCGTAAAAGTCGTTGGCCGAGCGTTCGGCCGGGTCTGGTTGCGTAGCGTCCGTCACTTCGTTCGGCAGCTCGTGGCGACGCGGAGTGCTCATCGGCGGATTCCGATCCGCCTGATGCATCGTGGCTCGGCCGCGAATGGCCATGCTGGGGGAAAGCATGCACGCACAAACTGACAGCCTTGCCTTCGCCGTCGTCAATGGTTCGCCGCCGGCCGCGCCCGCCGGAGGTGTCGACGTATCCCACGATCTCGAGATCAGTCCATGTACCACCACGCTGCGGCTGCTGGTCGCGGCGGGCTTTGTCATGACGCTGGTCGGCGCGACCTTCGCCTTCAACTGGTGGGAGGGCCTTGGCGATTACGACACAATGGCCGGGGTCGCCGGCGTCGTGGTGTTCGCCTCGGTGACGATCCGGCTGATCTGGATGCTCCCGACCGAACGAGGCGCGGTGGTGGTCGTCACCCCCTACGGCATCCGCGATCTCCGCATCGGCGCCGAATTTCTGCCGTGGGACTCGATCGCGGAGATTTCGGCTGAACAATACCGCGGTCACGACATGATCGTGCTGACGCCGACGCCCGCCTTGCTGCGGCAACTGCGCGGCATCCGCACTCTGGCCCGCTGCGCCGAGAACGATCGTATCGTAATCCGGTCGGAGGGGCTGGCGACCGATTTTGAGACAGTGCTGCGGGCTTGCCGCGACGCTCACGCCGCCAGTCTTCCGCACACTGCAATGCAGCAGGAAGATGAACGGGGCGCTCAAGGCTTCGCCGTACAAGCGTCATAAGATCGCCGTGCGCAGATCGCCCTATGTTGCGGTGCCGGAGAGGGCAGGCCCCGGTATCGCCCGGATGTGGCGAGCGAGTGACAAATTCTGGAAATGAGCGAAGATGGACAGAGATTCGCACAATTTACAGGCAAGTGCCTGTTCGTAATTCAGCGAGTGCCTACCTTGTGCGTTGCGTCGTATCGGCACCCGGGTGTCCAATGATCGTCATGTGCTCACGCTGATTCGAAAAGCGGCCTGAGGAACGGTCCAGTAACTGCTTTCGTTTCAGCTTGTAGCGGAACTCACGCGGAGAGGGATCATGTACAACGATTCTCTATTCAACGCTTTCGCTCGGTCGTTCGAGGCGAGAAGCCAGCACGACATGTCGATGGCGGAATATCTGGAGTCGTGTCGAAGCGATCCCATGAAATACGCGAACGCGGCCGAACGACTGCTAGCAGCGATCGGTGAACCTCAGACGATTGACACGGCCAAGGACCCACGCCTTGGCCGTATTTTTTGAACCGCACGATCCGCACCTATCCGGCCTTCGCCGGCTTCTACGGCATGGAAGAAACCATCGAGCGCATCGTCGGTTTCTTCCGTCATGCGGCGCAGGGACTCGAAGAGCGCAAGCAGATCCTCTACCTGCTCGGGCCGGTCGGCGGCGGCAAATCTTCGCTGGCCGAGCGGCTGAAGTCGCTGATGGAAGTGCATCCGATCTACGTGCTCAAGGCCGGCGACGAGCTCTCGCCGGTGTTCGAGAGCCCGCTCAGCCTGTTCGATCCCGATCAGCTCGGTCCGATGCTGGAAGAGAAATACGGCATTCCGCGCCGGCGCCTCACCGGCTTGATGAGCCCGTGGTGCTACAAGCGGCTGGAAGCCTTCGGCGGCGACATCTCCCAGTTCCGCGTCGCCAAGATCCAGCCGTCGCGGCTGCGCCAGATCGCGATCGCCAAGACCGAGCCGGGTGACGAGAACAACCAGGACATCTCCTCGCTGGTCGGCAAGGTCGACATCCGCAAGCTCGAGACCTTTGCCCAGAACGATCCCGACGCCTACAGCTATTCCGGCGGCCTCAATCGCGCCAACCAGGGCGTGCTCGAGTTCGTCGAGATGTTCAAGGCGCCGATCAAGATGCTGCACCCGCTGCTGACGGCGACGCAGGAAGGCAACTACATCGGCACCGAGAATATCGGCGCCATTCCCTTCACCGGCGTGATCCTCGCGCACTCCAACGAAGCGGAGTGGTCGAGCTTCAAGGCCAACAAGAACAACGAGGCCTTCATCGACCGTATCTGCGTGATCAAGGTGCCCTATTGCCTGCGGATCACGGAGGAGCAGAAGATCTACGAGAAGCTGATCCAGGGCTCCGAGCCTCGCGGCAGCGCCCTGCGCGCCCTCGACGCTGGAGACGCTGGCGCGGTTCTCGGTGATGTCGCGCCTGCGCAAGCACGAGAATTCCACGGTGTTCGCCAAGATGCGGGTTTATGACGGCGAGAGCCTGAAGGAATCCGATCCGAAGGCGCGCAGCGTCCAGGAATACCGCGATGCCGCCGGCGTCGACGAGGGCATGGACGGCGTCTCCACCCGCTTTGCCTTCAAGATCCTGGCAGCCACCTTCAACCACGATCCGCAGGAGGTCGCCGCCGACGCCGTGCATCTGATGTACGCGCTGGAGCAGTCGATCAAGCGCGAGCAACTGCCCGAGGAGGTCGAGAAGCGCTATCTCGAATTCATCAAGGCGGATCTGGCGCCACGCTATGCCGAGTTCATCGGCAACGAGATCCAGAAGGCCTATCTCGAATCCTATTCGGATTACGGCCAGAACCTGTTCGACCGTTACGTCGACTACGCCGACGCCTGGATCGAGGATCAGGACTTCAAGGATCCCGACACCGGCCAGCTGCTTGATCGCGAGCTTTTGAACCAGGAATTGACGAAAATCGAGAAGCCGGCGGGCATCGCCAACCCCAAGGACTTCCGCAACGAGGTCGTCAAATTCTCGTTACGGTCGCGGGCCCAGAACGGTGGCAAAAATCCGACCTGGACCTCCTACGAGAAGATTCGCGACGTGATCGAAAAGAGGATATTCTCCCAGGTCGAGGATCTGCTTCCGGTCATCTCCTTCGGGTCGAAGAAGGACGGCGAGACGGAGAAGAAGCACGGCGAGTTCGTCGCACGCATGGTGGAGCGCGGCTACACCGAGCGTCAGGTTCGCCGGCTCGTCGAATGGTACATGCGAGTGAAGCAGGCCGGTTGAGGCGGATGGGAGGCGAATGGTAAAGTGCCCATTCACATTATTGACAGGCGCCTGAACCCAGGCGGCAAGAGTCTTGAGAACCGCCAGCGGTTCTTGCGTCGGGCCAAATCCCTGGTGCAGGGCGCCGTCAAGAAGACCTCGCAGGAACGCGACATCAAGGACGTCCTGGAGGGAGGGGAAGTCACGATCCCCCTCGACGGCATGCACGAACCGCGTTTCCGCCGCGAAGGCGGAACGCGCGACATGGTGCTGCCCGGCAACAAGAAGTTCATCGAGGGCGACTATCTGCAGCGCTCCGGCCAGGGCAGCGCCAAGGATTCCGGCCCGGGCGAAGGCGACAGCGAGGACGCCTTCCGCTTCGTGCTCTCCCGCGACGAGTTCGTCGATCTCTTCCTCGACGATCTCGAATTGCCCGATCTCGCCAAGCGCAAGATCGCGCACACCGAGAGCGAGGGCATCCAGCGCGCCGGCTATACCACCTCGGGCTCGCCCGCCAATATTTCGGTCAGCCGGACGGTGCGGCTCGCGCTCGCGCGCCGGATCGCGCTGAAGCGTCCCCGCAAGGAGGAGATCGAGGAGCTGGAAGCCGCGATCGCCGCCTGCACGGACGACGACGAACGTCTGGTGCTTCTGGCCCAGCTCGAAAAGCTGAAGGCGAAGACGAAGCGCATTCCCTTCATCGATCCGCTCGACATCCGCTATCGCCGCTTCGAGACGGTGCCGAAGCCGGTGGCGCAGGCCGTGATGTTCTGCCTGATGGACGTCTCCGGCTCGATGTCCGAGCACATGAAGGATCTCGCCAAGCGCTTCTACATGCTGCTCTACGTGTTCCTGAAGCGCCGCTACAAGCACGTCGACATCGTCTTCATCCGCCATACCGACCGCGCCGAGGAAGTGGACGAGCAGACCTTCTTCTATGGCCCGGCTTCCGGCGGTACGCTGGTCTCCAGCGCGCTGCAGGCGATGCACGAGATCGTGCGCGAGCGCTTCAATCCGTCGGACTGGAACATCTACGCCGCGCAGGCCTCCGACGGCGACAATTCCTACTCCGACGGCGAGACTCACCGGCATGCTGCTGACCGACAAGATCCTGCCGGTCTGCCAGTTCTTTGCCTATCTCGAGGTCGGGGAATCCGGCGGCAGCGCCTTCGACCTCTCCGACTCCTCGCTCTGGACCCTCTATGAGCGCCTGCGCAACTCTGGCGCACCGCTCTCGATGCGCAAGGTCAGCGAGCGCAGCGAGATCTTCCCGGTGTTCCACGATCTGTTCCAGCGCCGCGAAACGGTACAGGAGAAAGCCGCTCCATGACGGAACGATTGTTCGAAGGCGCCGATTGGGATTTCCACACCTTGCAGCGCATCACCGATGCCTGCGAGGTGGTGGCGCTGAAGGACCTCGGGCTCGACGTCTATCCGAACCAGATCGAGGTCATCACCGCCGAGCAAATGCTGGATGCCTACTCCTCGGTGGGCATGCCGCTGTTCCTACAAGCACTGGTCCTTTGGCAAGCAGTTCGCGTACCATGAAGCGTCCTACCGCAAGGGCCTGATGGGCCTCGCCTATGAGATCGTGATCAACTCCTCGCCCTGCATCTCCTATCTGATGGAGGAGAACACGGCGACGATGCAGACGCTGGTGATCGCGCACGCCGCCTTCGGCCACAACCACTTCTTCAAGAACAACTATCTGTTCAAGCAGTGGACCGATGCCGACGGCATTCTGGACTATCTGGATTTCGCCAAGAACTACGTCATGCAATGCGAGGAGCGTTACGGCCGCGTCGAGGTCGAGCGCACGCTGGATGCCGCGCATGCGTTGATGTCGCACGGCATCGATCGCTATCCCGGCAAGAAAAAGCTCGATCTGCGCGAGGAGGAGAAGCGGGCAGGGCGTCGCCGTCAGCATGAGGAAGAAGTCTTCAACGATCTCTGGCGCACCGTACCCAAGGGGGCCTCGAAGACCCGGTCCGCGATCTCGCTCGAACGGCGCCGCAAGCTGTTAGGCCTGCCGCAGGAGAACCTGCTCTACTTCCTGGAGAAGAGCGCGCCGCGGCTGGCGCCCTGGCAGCGCGAGCTCTTGCGCATCGTCCGCCACATCGCGCAATATTTCTACCCGCAGAGCCAGACCAAGGTGATGAACGAGGGGACGGCGACCTACGTCCACTATCGCATCATGACCAAGCTGCACCAGCAGGGCCGCATCAGCGACGGCAACTTCCTCGAATTCCTGGGATCGCACACCAACGTGGTGTTCCAGCCCGAGTTCGACGATCCGCGCTTCTCCGGCTTCAATCCCTATGCCCTTGGCTTCGCGATGATGCAGGACATCGAGCGCATCGTCACCAGCCCGGAAGACGAGGACCGCGAATGGTTTCCCGACATCGCCGGCAAGAACGACGTGATGGGCGTGCTGCGTGACGTCTGGGCCAATTACCGCGACGAAAGCTTCATCGGCCAGTTCCTGAGCCCGAAGCTGATGCGGCAGCTCCGCATGTTCCATCTGCACGACGATCCCGAGGAGCGTGCCGGCATCCGCGTCGATGCCATTCACGACGAGCGCGGTTTCCGCCGCGTGCGGCGCGAGCTCGCACGGCAGCACGATGTCGGCTACATCGATGCCAATATCGAGGTGGTCGATGTCGATCTCTCCGGCGACCGCCGGCTGGTCCTGCATCACCACGTCATCAAGGGCTCGCAGCTCAACGAGACCGACGCCAAGCGCGTGCTGCAGCATCTGGCGGATCTGTGGACCTACGACGTCTCCCTGATCGAGGTCGACGCCAACGACAAGGTGCTGCGCGAATACGTCGTGAGCCCGCGCCCGATCCCGGCCGCGGTGGCGTGAGGCGGGCGGCTGGGCTTGGCGTAAACCCGATCGCGCTCCGCAGGATATAGGCTCCCTCTCCCGCTTGCGGGGAGGGCCGGGGTGGGGGTGTCTCCGCAACGGGACAATCTCCCAGCGGCGAAAGCCCCACCAGGCGCTTCGCGCCGACCTCCCCGCAAGCGGGAGAGGTTGCAGCGAGTTCGCGGCTGCTTAGGCGATCAAGATGAGCTGATAGTGCTTCAAGCCGGCCGCTTCTTCGCCGGCTTCTTCTTCGACGCGTTCAGCTCGATCGCAGCCTTGATCAGCGCCTTCAACGCTTTCTCGTTGATCTTCTCGCCCTCGCGAATGTCGATCGCGCGCCGCACATTGCCGTCGAGGCTGGAGTTGAACAGGCTGGCCGGATCGGCCAGCGCCGCGCCCTTGGCGAAGGTCAACTTCACCACTTCCTTGTAGGTCTCGCCGGTGCAGATGATGCCGTCGTGCTCCCACACGGGCACGCCGCGCCATTTCCACTCCTCGACGACCTCAGGATCGGCCTGCTTGATCAGGCCGCGGACCCGCGCCAGCGTCTCGCCGCGCCAGTCGCCGAGCTCCTTGATCCGGCCGTCGATCAGCTTGGAGGGCGAGGCTCCCTCCGGCACCTTCGCCGCGCTCTTCTTCGCCACCGCCTTCTTCATGACCTTGCTTCGCCCCGTGCGCCCCGCCGGTCGAGATAGGGCAGTGCGAACAGATACAGGCCGGTCGCGAGCAGCGGGATCAGCGGCACGAGCGCCAGGAAGCCGATCCAGGCGGCATCTAGCTGCATGATCATGGCAATGATGTTGGCGATCACCGCGACGGTAAAGGCCATGGACAGCCAGCGATGGGTTTGTCGAATCCACATGGTCAACGGACCTCCTTTGCAATGATCGAAACGGACGTGCTCACGCGTCTCGCGCCAGCAGCTCGTCCAGCTTCCCCAAAAACTGCTTCCAGCCGGCATGTGCCCCGCCGAAAGCCTGCTTCTGCGCCGGGTTGAAGCCCGCCTGCTCGACGCGCAGATGCGTGCCGTGACTGGTTGGCGTCAGCGTGAAGGTCACGACGCTTTTCAGGTCGAACGCGGCATCCTCGTGCGAGAAATTCCAGGTATAGGCGAGCGTCTTTTGCGGCTCGATGGTGAGCACCTCGCAGTCCAGCACGCCGCCCCATTCGCCGCGCAGATTGAATCTGTGGCCAACATCAGGCTTGAAGTCGTTCTTCATCAGCCACTCCTCGATCAGATGCGGCTGCGTCAGCGCGCGCCAGAGCCGTTCGGCCGGAAAGGCAAATTCGCGCTCGACGACCACCGAGCGTGTCTCAGTCGTGGGTCCCGTCATTGGTCCATCCTCTTCAGGAGATCGTCGAGCACATCGAGCCGTTTCTGCCAGAAGGAGGCCATCTGGCTGGTCCAGTCGATCAGCGGATTGAGCGCGCCGGGCTGCGCGCTGTAATGGGTCTGGCGTCCCTCGTGGCGGTCGCGCACGAGGCCGGCCTGCTTCAGCGCGCCGAGATGTTTCGACACCGCCGGCTGCGACACGCCGGATCGCGCGGTCAGCGCCCCGACCGTCTGCTCGCCCTCCCGGCACAGCCGTTCGAAAATCGCCCGCCTCGTGGGGTCGGCGAGCATCCTGAACAGGAGGTCGGGGCCGGGAGACATGGAAAGATCCATAACCAGAAAGTTATGGATTAACTCATAACTCTGGAGTTATGGGTTAGTCAAGTGGGTGTGGAAGGATAGTTGCTCGCGCGCGCATCGGGTTCCGCCGTCATTGCGAGCGTAGCGAAGCAATCCAGAATCCTTGCTCAGAGGCAGTCTGGATTGCTTCGTCGCAAGTGCTCCTCGCAATGACGGAGAATGTGGCGATGCCTCTCGTAGCCTTCACGGCCGCAGATACAAATACCCCTGCGACTGCAGCTCGGCCAACCTGACCACGCCGCCTTTCTCCGCACTGACAAAACCAGGCAACAGCTCCTTCAGCGTGACGTTCTGCGCCTTCATCGTGTTGCCGCAGGCGGCGAGCTCGACGCCGTCCTTGGAGAATTCACCGACCCGCTTGCTGAGATCGGGGTTGGCCTGACCAGCGTGAAATGCCTTCAGCGCCGGTCCGTGGATCACCAGCGCGATCGTGACATGCTCCGGGCCGCCGACGCCGTCGATATGGTTCTGGATGTTGCCGAGCACGAAATTGACCTTCTCGGCGTCGCTGAGGTGGTAGACGACCTTCAGCTTGTCCGTGCTGCCTGTCTCCGTCGTGGCCTTCGCGCTGGAGGCGCCAAGCGCTGCGCCAAGAGCTGTGCCAAGTGTCGAGACGGCGGTCCACAAGATGTTTCGGCGGTTCATGGCGATTTCCTCCACCAAGCCTGACGTCGCCGCAGCCATATCATTTGTGGCGCAGCGCGGCGAGCCTCCTTGCGGTCGGTCACGAGCGAGGCGCACTCGCTGGTGTCGGTACGGTCGAGCCGGAAGATCTTGTCGTCGGCGCCGGCGACCAGCGCATGCTCCGCCTCGTCGTCCGGCTTGTTGTTCTGCCAGACCCTGATTTGCTGGAGCCGAACGATGGCGGATTTGTTGTCCTTGGACAGCGCCACCTCGATCCCGCCGCCCTCGCAGTCGACGCCGCAGCCCATGCGGACTTCGTCGCCCTGGCTGAGCAGCACCGCGTGGCTGCCGCATGATCCGCTGGAGTCGAAATCGCCGCTGCGATGGCGATAGCGGAAGCCCATGCGGAACGAATTGTGCAGCTGCTTGTCCTCCTTGTCGGTCTCCGCCGAGATCAGCAGCTTCATCGCGGCGACCTTCTGCTTGGGATGTCGCGCCAGATGTTCGGCATCGTAGCGGCGGACAAAGCAGGCATAGGCCTTGTCGGCAGGCGCGCTCCCATAGACCCGCGTCGTGAAAGCCTCAGCTTCGGCTTTGGTGGTCTCCCGGACCTTGTCGGCCTCATCGGCACGGGCGACGCCGGCGAAGGCGGCAAGGGCAAGCGGCAGGACAAGAGCAAGCTTCATGATCGCACCCGACGTTTGAACCGTCGTCGACCCCGGCAACGAGCTGGAGAGCCGACTGGCGGTTAGTCGCCGGCGGCGAGCGAGGCGTTCAAGCGGTCCCGACCGTCTGCCCGGACGGCAGCCCCGCGCAAGGTTCCAGCCTTAACAGTTCGGAAAGGATGAGGGGCGGCAAACCCCTGGTTGCTGCAGATGGCTGGTGGCGGTCAAGATGTCCGTAAGTCAGAACTTGCCCAACCTTGCGGTTGGCTATTCGGTGCCCCGGCTCTTGAAGATGCTGGCCGGCGGCGTGCTGCTGACGCTGCTGTGCGCCGCGGTCGCGTTCAACTGGTTTCACGTCAAGCCGCTCTCCGAATTTCAGATCACGGCCTGCTATATCGGTGTGGTGCTGTTCGGGTTCATGACCTGTAGGACGCTTTGGCGGCTGGTCTCGACCAGGCGGCCGGTCCTCTTCCTCACCCGCGTCGGTATTCGCGACACTCGCATCGCCGACGACACCATCTCCTGGAGATCCGTGCGGGACATATCGGCCTGGCGGTATCGCAGCCACACGATCGTGGTGCTCAAGCTCGACCCGATGATCGCCAACCGCTTCGACGTCGGCTTGCTGAAGCGCATCGTATCGATGATGAACAACGCGGTCGGCGCGGAGGGGGTGCTCGTCAACCCCGGTGGCCTGACCATGGACGGCGAAACGCTGCTCGAGACCTGCAAGCAATATTGGAAGGCCGGCCGTCTGGCCTATACGGTCCGCCCCGCCACCGAGCCAGAGCCCGCCCATTAGGGCATTGCCGTAGGGTGGGCAAAGGCGCAGCGCGCCGTGCCCACGATGTTTCTCAATCGCGAAAGATGGTGGGCTCGCTTTGCCTTGCCCGCCCTACAAATGCGACCGCCTATTCGTCAGCGCAGGCTGGCGTTGATCTTGTCCAGCACCGCCGAGCCCGGGCACAGCGTGTCCGCTTCCAGCGTGTTGAGCGGCGTTTCGACCGTGTTGAGATGCTCGTGCAGATCTTCCGCATCGGGATCGACGTAGAGAAGCCCGGTGACGATCTGGCCCTTGGCAGCGTGCCGCGCCAGGAAGGTCTGCGCGCCCAGCCGGTCATGCGGATCGTAGTCCGCGTCGATCTTGCGCAGCGCGATCTTGCTGCCGTCGTGCTGCTCGACCATTTGCACCGTGCCCGGCGCGTAGTCCACGGCGATCGGGTCGCGTCCGACCAGCACGTCGAGCCGGTTCACGGCGTCATTGTGCTCGCGGACATAGTCGAAGCTCTTGGTCGAGCCGGCGTGGTTGTTGAAGGCGATGCAGGGACTGATGACGTCGATGAAGGACGCGCCCTTGTGGCGGATCGCGGCTGCGATCAGCGGCACCAGCTGGGTTTTGTCGCCGGAGAAGCTGCGCGCCACGAAGGTGGCCCCTAACTGCAGCGCGATCGCGACGAGGTCGATCGCGTTGTCGGTGTTGGTGACGCCCTTCTTGCTCTTCGAGCCACGGTCGGCGGTCGCGGAGAACTGGCCCTTGGTCAGGCCGTACACGCCGTTGTTCTCGACGATGTAGGTCATGTTGACGCCGCGCCGGATCGAATGCGCGAACTGGCCGAAGCCGATCGAGGCGGAATCGCCGTCGCCGGAGACGCCGAGATAGATCAGGTCGCGATTGGCGAGGTTGGCGCCGGTCAGCACGCTCGGCATGCGGCCGTGCACGGAGTTGAAGCCGTGCGAGTTGCCGAGGAAATAGTCGGGCGTCTTCGAGGAGCAGCCGATGCCGGAAATCTTGGCGACGCGATGCGGCTCGATCGAGAGCTCGTAGCAGGCCTCGATGATCGAGGCGGTGATCGAGTCGTGACCGCAGCCGGCGCACAGCGTCGAGATCTTGCCCTCGTAATCGCGATGGGTGTAGCCGAGCCTCGTTCTTCTTCAGGCTCGGATGATGGAATTTCGGCTTTGCGATGTAGGTCATGACACGGCCTTGCGGAGCGGGGTCACCTTGAGGTGATCCTGGTGGTCGCCAATGGCTTTTGCGATGAAACGGGCAGTGATCGGCGAGCCGTCATAGTGCACGATCGGCACGAGGCGGACGGGATCGATGCCGTTCTCGTTGACGATGAGCTGGCGCAGCTGGCTGTCGCGGTTCTGCTCGACCACGTAGACGAAGTCGTGCTCGGCGAGGAAGCTCGCGACGCTCGAATGGAACGGGAAGGCGCGGACGCGCATCCGGTCAAGCTGATGCCCGCGCGCTTCCAATAGGCCGATCGCCTCGTCCATCGCCGGCGACGTCGAGCCGAAATAGATCACGCCATATTTGGTCGGCCGTTCTGCATTGGCCTGCAGCGGCCGCGGCACCAGATCCTGGGCGGTCTCGAACTTGCGCATCAAGCGCTGCATGTTGTCGGCGTAGACCGAGCCTTCCTCGGAATAGCGCGCATAGCGGTCACGCGACGTGCCGCGGGTGAAATAGGACCCCTTGGTCGGATGCGTGCCGGGATAGGTGCGGTAGGGGATGCCGTCGCCGTCGACGTCGAGATAGCGGCCGAAGTCGCGGCCCTCGTCCAGCATCTCCGCAGTCATCACCTTGCCGCGGTCGTATTGCTTGGCATCGTCCCATTTCAGCGGGCGGCAGAGCCGGTGGTTCATGCCGATGTCGAGGTCGAGCATCAGGAAGATCGTGGTCTGCAGCCGTTCGGCGAGGTCGAATGCGGCGGCCGCGAATTCGAACGCCTCGGCCGGATCTTCCGGGAACAGCAACACGTGCTTGGTGTCGCCATGCGAAGCATAGGCGCAAGCGATGATGTCGCATTGCTGGGTGCGCGTCGGCATGCCCGTCGAGGGACCGGCGCGCTGGATGTTCATGATCACCGCCGGGATCTCGGCGAAGTAGGAGAGGCCGATGAACTCCGTCATCAACGAAATGCCGGGGCCCGAGGTCGCGGTGAAGGCGCGCGCGCCGTTCCAGGAGGCGCCGATCACGATGCCGATCGAGGCCAGCTCGTCCTCGCCCTGCACGATGGCGTATTTCGCCTTGCCGGTCTCAGGGTCGTGCCGGTATTTCTTGCAGTGCGCGGTGAAGGCTTCCGCGACCGACGAGGACGGCGTGATCGGATACCAGGCGCACACCGTGGCGCCGCCATAGACCGCGCCGAGCGCGGCTGCGCTGTTGCCCTCGATGAAGATGCGGTCGCCGACCTTGTCGGACTTCTTGATGCGCAGTCCGAGCGGGCATTTCAGATTCTGCAGCGCCCAGTCGCGGCCGAGGTGCAGAGCGTGGACGTTGGAGGAGAGCAGCTTCTCCTTGCCCTTGTACTGCTCGCCGATCAGTTGCTCGATCAGCTTCGGGTCCATGTCGAGCAGCGCCGAGAGCGCGCCGAGATAGATGATGTTCTTGAACAGCTGGCGCTGGCGCGGATCGGTGTAGGTCGAGTTGGTGATCGCGGTCAGCGGCACGCCGATCACGGTGATGTCGTCGCGGAATTTAGTGGACGGCATCGGCTTGGTGGAATCGTAGAACAAATAGCCGCCGGGCTCGATGCCCGCGACGTCCTTGTCCCAGGTCTGCGGGTTCATCGCCACCATCATGTCGACGCCGCCGCGGGCGCCGAGATGGCCGTCTTCCGTCACCCGCACCTCGTACCAGGTCGGCAGGCCCTGGATGTTGGAGGGGAAGATGTTGCGGGGGAGACCGGCACGCCGTGACGCAGGATCGAACGCGCGAACATCTCGTTGGCGCTGGCCGAACCCGAGCCGTTGACGTTGGCGAAGCGGACGACGAAGTCGTTTACGCTGCTGATCGGCTTTTTGTCGGACATGTCGAACCTGCGTGGGTCATCTCGATGAAATATTTCTGCATGTCCCAGGCACCGGTGGGACAACGCTCGGCGCACAGCCCGCAATGCAGGCAGACGTCCTCGTCCTTGACCATCACGCGCCCGGTCTTGAGATCGGACGAGACATAGAGGTCCTGGTCCGGATGCGGCGAGGGTGCCTTCAACCGATGGCGCAGATCGTCTTCCTCGCCATTGGCGGTGAAGGTGATGCAGTCCATCGGGCAGATGTCGGCGCAGGCATCGCATTCGATGCAGAGCGAGGTCGAGAACACGGTCTGGACATCGCAGTTCAGGCAGCGCTCGGCTTCGCCCAGCGCCAGCTTGACGTCGTAGCCCAGCTCGACCTCGGCACGGATGTCCTTTAGCGCGATCACCTTGTCGCGATGCGGCACCTTGAAGCGCTTGTCGTTGGAGATGTCGTTGTCATAGCTCCATTCGTGGATGCCCATCTTCTGCGAGGAGACCTGCACATCCGGCAAAGGCCGCTCGGTGATGTCCTCGCCCGACAGCATCTTGTGGATCGACAGCGCGGCATCATGCCCCTGCGCCACCGCCCAGATGATGTTCTTCGGGCCGAAGGCGGCGTCGCCGCCGAAGAACACTTTTGGATTGGTGGACGCGAAAGTTTTCGGGTCGACCTTGGGCATGTGCCATTTGTCGAACTCGATGCCGCAATCCTGCTCGATCCAGGGGAAGGCGTTCTCCTGGCCGACCGCGACCAGCACGTCGTCGCAGGGAATGGTCTGATCGGGGTCGCCCGAAGGCACCAGATTGCGGCGGCCCTTGTCGTCGAATTCGGCTTTGACGTGCTGGAAGGTGACGCCGATGAGCTTGCCGGCGACGTGCTTGAATTCGACCGGCACCATGTAGTTGAGGATCGGAATATCCTCGTGGAGCGCGTCCTCCTTCTCCCAGGGCGAGGCCTTCATCTCCTCGAAGCCGGAGCGCACGACCACCGTGACCTTCTCGCCGCCGAGGCGGCGCGCGGTGCGGCAGCAATCCATCGCGGTGTTGCCGCCGCCGAGCACGATGACGCGCTTGCCGATCTTGGCGACATGACCGAACGACACGTTGGCCAGCCATTCGATGCCGATATGGATATTGCTGGCGGCTTCCTTGCGACCGGGAATGTCGAGTCTCGCGGCCGCGCGGTGCGCCGGAGCCGACGAAGATCGCGTCGTATTTCTCCGCGAGCAGCGACTTCATGCTCTCGATGCGGTGACCGCCCTTGAAGTCGACGCCGAGACCCAGGATGTAGCCGGTCTCCTCGTCGATCACCGAATTGGGCAGGCGGAATTTCGGGATCTGCGTCCGCATCATGCCGCCGGCTTCCGGATCGCCGTCGAACACGGTGCAGTGATAGCCGAGCGGCGCCAGGTCGCGCGCCACAGTCAGCGAGGCCGGACCGCCGCCCACGAAGGCGACGCGCTTGCCGTTCTTCGCTGCGGGGCGTGGCAGACGCTGCTTGATGTCGTCCTTGAAGTCCGCGGCAACGCGCTTGAGGCGGCAGATCGCCACCGGCGTCTCCTCGACGCGTCCGCGCCGGCACGCCGGCTCGCATGGGCGATCGCAGGTGCGTCCCAGGATTCCAGGAAACACGTTCGACTTCCAATTGATCATGTAGGCGTCGCTGTAGCGGCCCTGTGCGATCAGTCGGATGTATTCGGGAACGGGGGTGTGCGCTGGACAGGCCCATTGGCAATCGACCACTTTATGAAAGTAGTCGGGGGCCGCGATATCGGTCGGTTTCATTCCTACCCTGTCCGCGCAGGCTCAAAGACCCCGCGGCCTCTTTTGAGCTTGTCGGACGCTTAATGTGCGTCGATCTGGTTTCTGAATGACGTCATTGGGTTAGCTTATTAGAACCGTTCCCAAGTACAACGGCAAATTTTCTTGATCACCGCCTTTCATGGGAGCTGCGCGCGTACAGCATTAACGGCGCACATGAGGTGCGTGCGGTGCAGCATCGCTCTCCTCGCATGTCAAAGGTCTCGTGCTCCGGACGCAGCGCAACGCCCCCGGCGATGCGAAGCATCGTCCGGTGCGGTGCGCTGCAGAGCCGGGGCCCATGCATCAGCGAGCGCGTGGCTTGCTGGGTCCCGGCTCTGCCCAGCAACGCTTGCGCGTTGCAGCGCGTCCGGGACACGAGAGCAACGCGCGTCAGCCGCGCGCGATGTCGCTCTTCGCGAGGTCCCACATCAGGCTGTAGGTGCCGACGGAGACAGGCAGCGGGAAGGGCGATGCAGCCGGGCCGGTGAAGCGTTCGGCGATCACGGCCGAGACCGCGCCGACATGCGTACCGTCGATCAGCACGAACCAGTCGCGCGCGCCCTCGTTGCGCGCTGCCGGTATTCCCGCCGTTGCGCCCGATAATTCCGGCTCGCTTTCCAGCAGATGCATCGAGATGATGCCGTCGCGCTGCTGCGGCGTCAGCTTTTCTTGCAGCGCATCACGCCATGCGCCGGCATTGTCGGGTGTCGGCCGCAGCCGCACGAGGCCCAGCGCAGCGCCGCGGCCGGTGCCCTTGCTGATGGTGATGCGCGCGACCACGCGCAGCATGTCCTTGAAATGCGCCATGCTCCGCCGCGACCATTCGGTCTGATTGGCGAGCCGCGCCCGATAGGCGGGACTGTCAAGCACGTCGAGCGTCTCGGTCGAGTACAGTGAGAGATATTTGGGATTGGCGGCATGCGCGACATAGCGCCGCGCTTCCAGAAACCCAGCGATCGCGACGCGCTCTTCCAGATGCTCGCGATCGTACCAGCGGTTGAAATCGGTCTCATCGGCCGCGTCGATGTTCATCGACGTCAGCAGCATGCCTTTCCCGGCGAGCGGCATTCTTCTTGTCCTCTCATCGCCCGATCTTCGATGCGAGGTCGGCGATCGACTTCATCACCGCGTCCCTCACGCCGGCATCATAGAGCGAATGCCCGGCTTCTTCCACGATGCGATGCTCGGAACCCGGCCACGCTTTCGCGAGCGTGTGCGATGTCTCGGGAGGACACAACAGATCGTAGCGGCCCTGCACGATAATGCCGGGAATCCCCGCGAGCAGGCCCGCGTTCCGCAGCAGCTGGTCTTCGCCCATGAAGCTGTCATTGACGAAATAATGCGCTTCCATGAACGGCGTCGCCGGCAGCGTGCGCCAGACGTTCAGCGAGGCCAGGTCCAGCCGTGTCTTGGCCGCCTTGTGCTCCGACAAGGCGCGCTCGGTGTCGTGCCAGGCGCGCGAGGCCGGCCCGTGCACGGCCGGATCGGCGTCGAGAATGCGCCGATAATAGGCCTCGACCGGCCGCGCCCGCTCTTCCGGCGGCAGCACGCTCAGAAAATCCTCGTGGAGCGCGGGATAGAATTGCGGCAGGCGCACGGTGAAGGCCGTCTCGACCTCGGCCCGTGTGCCCAGGAACGTCGCACGCAGCGCGATGCCGGAGACGCGCACGGGATGCGCCTGTGCATAGGCCAGCGCCAATGTCGCGCCCCAGGAGCCGCCGACCACCATCCAGCGCTCGAAGCCGAACTTCTCGCGGATCTTTTCCATGTCCGCGATCAGATGGGCGGTGGTGTTGTGCGCGCGCGAGCCTTTTGGCCGGCTGCGACCGCAGCCGCGCTGGTCGAACAGCACCGCATGCATGCGCTCGGGATCGAACAGTCGGCGATGATCGGGCTGGCAGCCGCTGCCGGGCCCGCCATGCAGATAGATCGCGGGGATGCCGTCGCTGCGGCCGACGCTCTCGACATAAAGCTCATGGCCGTCGCCGACGTCCAGCATGTCGGAGGTCAGCGGCGCAAAGGGATCGGCGCGCCGAACCGTTTCCTTGGCGGCCGCGCCCGCGTCGGCGTCAGGTCCCATTCTCGGATTCCAGGGTGCCGCCGGCGAAGTTGCGATAGAGGAAGCGGCTGGTCTCGCCCTCGGCCTCGGCTTCCGCCTGTTTGAAGATGGTCTCGTGCAGCGGCGACAGCGCGCAGGCCGGGTCGGTGTTGGCGGCATCGCCGGTCAGCGCGAAGGCCTGGCAGCGGCAGCCGCCGAAATCGATCTCGCGGAATTCGCAAGTCTTGCACGGCTCCTTCATCCAGCCGGTGCCGCGATAGCGGTTGAAGGCCTCGGAGTTCTGCCAGATCCAGGCGATCGAATGATTGGAACGCACGGACTCGAATTCGAGCCCGGTGATGCTCTCGGCAGCGTGGCAGGGCAGCACCTTGCCGGCGGGCGAGATGTTGAAGAACTGCCGGCCCCAGCCGCCCATGCATTTCTTCGGCCGCAGCGCGTAATAATCGGGGACGACATAGTCGATCGTCAGCCGGCCCTTCAGCCGCTCGCGCGCTTCCTCGACGATGGCCGTGCACTCATCGAGCTGCGCCACGGTCGGCATCAAGGCGGCGCGGTTCTTCAGCGCCCAGCCGTAATACTGGACGTTCGCCACTTCGAGCCGGTCGGCATCGAGATCGACGGACATCTGGATGATGTCGGGGAGCTGATGCAAATTCTGCCGGTGCATCACCGCGTTCACGGTGAGCGGCAGGTCCAGCTCACGCGTCCACTTGGCGACTTCGAGCTTCTTGCGATGGCCGCCCTTGTAGCCGGCGACGCGGTCGGCGAGGCCCTCTTCGATACCCTGGAAGGAGATCTGCACGTGGCAGAGCCCGGCATCGGCGAGCCTCGCTCAGCTTCTCGCGCGTCAGCAGCACGGCCGAGGTGATGAGGTTGGTGTAGAGGCCGGCGTCGCTGGCATGTTTCACCAGTTCGACGAGGTCCTTCCGCGCGGTCGGCTCGCCGCCGGAGAAATGCACCTGGAGCACGCCGATCTCGGCGAGCCTCGCTCAGCACCTTCTTCCATTCCTCGGTGGTCAGCTCCTTGCCCGAGCGGTCGAGCTCGACCGGGTTGGAGCAATAGGGGCATTGCAGCGGGCAGCGATGGGTGATCTCGAGCAGCACCGCGAGCGGAATGCCGAAGGTTTCAGCCGTCGAGCGGGTCTTCTCCAGCACCGCGAGGCTGTCGCTTGCGGCGGGTGGGGCGGTGGGATTGCCGAGCACGTCGCTCATGCCGTCTTCTCCCTGACCTCGGTGAGAAAGCCCTTGTCGGCGAGGTCTTGCAGCATGACGACGACGTCGGCGAGGATCGCCTCGCGGGGAGCTGCATATTTCGCCGCGAGCTGGTCGGCGACATCGCCGACATTGCGCTCGCCGTTGCAGAGCTGCAGCACCTCGACCGCGATCTCGTCCGGCGCCAGCACCCGCTCCGGCGCCAGGATCACCCAGACCTTGCGGGTCTCGTCATATTTCAGCTTGGCATGTCGCGGCAGCACGGGGCGGCTCGTCTCGCTGACGCTGATATGACGCGGCCCGGCCATTGCAGTTCCTCTCAGCCCGCTTTGGGCACGAAAGCGCCCGGCGGAATGTTGCCCTCGACATAGGCGTGCTGGAGCGCGTCGAGCTGCACCCACAGTACGTTGGTCTTGAAGATCAGCGCGTTGCAGACCTGCGCGCGCTGCTCCGGCGTCGTCGCGTGCGCCTTGACATAATCGAGCGCAAAGCCGGCATCGCGCGGCGCCTGCGTGAGGCGGCGCTTGAAGTAGCTCATGATGTCGGGGTTGACGAAGTCGTAATGCTCCAGCATGCCGGAGATGCGTTCTTCGTGCAGGTTCGGCGCGAACAATTCGGTGAGCGAGGAGGCGATCGCCTCCAGCGGGCTCTTTTCACGGCAGTAATGAACGTAAGCCTCCACCGCGAAGCGTGTCGCCGGCAGGATGCCTTCGGTGGATTCCACGTAAGCGTTGTCGAGGCCGAGGCCTTCGGTCAATTTGAGCCAGCGCTCGATGCCGCCTTCGCTGCCGACGTCGCCGTCATGGTCCTCGATGCGATGACGCCATTCCACGCGGGTGGCGCGGTCGCGGAAGCGCGAGATCACCACCGCGTCCTTGATCGGGATCGTGCTCTGGTAATAGTAGCGGTTCAGCGCCCAGGCCTGCACCTGGCCCTTGTTCAGCTTGCCGCCGTGCAGCAGCTTATGGAACGGATGCAGGCTGTGATAGCGCGTCGCTCCGATATGGCGCAGCGTCGCCTCGAGCTCCTCGGCGCTGGTGAGCTTCAGATCCTTGCCGATCGAGAGCGCAGTCATTCCCGTCATTGACGCCGTAGTCACAGCACGATCTCCGTTCCATCCGCCGGTATTTGCCAGCCTGCCGCCTCGGCGGCCTTGCGCTCGGACGAGCCGGGCAGCAGCGCCGGGTTCGAGTTATTGATATGCAGAAATATCTTCCTGTCGAGGGTGAGATCGGCAAGCCGCGCAATCGCGCCGTCCTCGCCGGACATCGCGACATGGCCCATGCTCTTGCCGGTCTTCTGGCCGAGCCCGGCTTTGATCATCTCGTCGTCCCGCCAGACCGTTCCGTCGAAAAACACGAGCGAAGCGCCGTCGATCTCGGCCTTGAGCGCGTCGCTCACCTCGGCGCAGGCGGCGATGAAATAGAAATGTTTGCCGGTCGATTTGTCGGTGACCTTCAGGCCCAGCGTATCGCCGTCGCCGCTGTCGCCACCAGGATGCGTCTTGCCTTCCAGATACCAGGCCGACTTGCCCGAGACCGCGAAGGGCAGCACTTCCAGTCCGGAGCGCGCACCGTCCGCGAGGCGCGGCTCGAACGGCTCGTTGATGCCGATCGGCTGGCGCCGCACGTGCTTCTCGTTCAGCACGTTGAAGATGCTGTTGCTGGCCAGGATCGCCAGCACCTTCTCATGCGCATAAATGGTGAACGACGAGGCTCTCGCGCATCGACAGCAGGCCGGCCACCGCGTCCACTTCGCTGTTGGTCAGGATCACGCCCGCGATCGGCGTATGGCGCAACGCTCCGGCCTTGGGATGCAGCTGCGGCGTGGCGTTCAATTGCTGGCGCAAGTCGGGGGAGGCGTTGATCAGGAACCAGTTCTCGCCGTCGCCGCTGAAAGCGACCGAGGCCTGCGTCCGGTGCAGCTCAGGCCCGCCATCACGGGCCGCCCGGCAGCCCTCGCAGCCGCAATTCCACTGGGGAACTCCGCCGCCGGCGGCAGCGCCCAGGACGACGACGCGAAGCATGATCCGTCTCCTGGAAGGAACACGCGCGGTGGATCTCAGGCCGACGCTATGCCGACACAGATTCTTTCTTTCGGAAACGCGTCGTGACCGAAAGATCCACCGGCGCAGAATGCGAGTTTGCCGACCGGCTTACTTGCGGGTGGCGCTCACATACATGTTGATTTCCATGCCACAGGGCACTTCGACGATCTTCGGGGCTTTCCATGCCATTTCGGCTCTCCATTTTTGCGAATTCGGACGTATCCGCCCACTCGCTAAGTTAATGCGAGCGCAGAAGTTCGCTAGTGAAATTTTCCCGGACCTAGGTAGTAGGCCGACGGAATTGCTGCACTGCAAAGAGAGCGTATTGCGGCCCTAAAGATGCCATAGGCACACTGCCGATAGGTCGTGATCCCTGTCGGGATAAACGAGTTGTGAGTATAGAACGGCTTCCAATCGGCTACAGGCGACCCCATTGGATCAGGCATGCCCAGATACTTCTTCAACACCCGCATCGGCGACGAACTGATCGTGGATCCTGACGGTGAGGATTTGCGCAACCCCGATCGCGCCTGGGAGGTCGCCCGCCAGATGATCCTCGAAGTGGTGAAGTCGGAAGGCGCCCAGCGGGCGTTGCTCGACGCGGTGATCGAGGTGACCGACACCGAAGGCGAGATCGTGCTCGAGTTTCCCTTCACCGAGGCGCTTCTGGACATGCCGGACCCCTCCGCGACGCGGCATTAGAGGCGACAGTAGGGGGTGCACCGCTCTCTCCCCGTCATTGCGAGGAGCTCTTGCGACAAAATTGCGTAGCAATTTTGCGCAGATGCGACGAAGCAATCCAGACTGCCTCAGAGGAGGGATTCTGGATTGCTTCGCTTCGCTCGCAATGACGGCGGATGCAGCAATCCGACCCTCTGGCGCCCTTGGCCTCTGCGAAATCCGCATGGCTTTGCCGCGTTCCCGGCGCTAAAAGACGCCGGATACACGGAGCAAGCCATGCAAGATCTCTGGCGCCTGTCGGCCGCCGACCTCGCCACCCTCGTCAAATCACGGAAAGTCTCCGCCAGGGAGGCCGCCAAGGCCGGGCTGGCCCGGCTCGATGCCGTCAACCCCCAGCTCAATGCGGTGATCGACCACCGGCCGGACGACGTGCTCAAGCAGGCCGACGCCGTCGATGCCGCCATCGCGCGGGGCGAGGACCCCGGCGTGCTCGCCGGCGTGCCCGTCACCATCAAGGCCAATGTCGACCAGGAGGGCTTTGCCACCACCAACGGCCTGAAGCTGCAGCGCGACGTGATCGCGCGCGAGGACAACCCGGTGGTCGCCAATTTCCGGAAATCGGGCGCCATTCTGCTCGGCCGCACCAATTGCCCGGCCTTCTCCTATCGCTGGTTCACCACCAATCTCATCCATGGCGACACCAAGAACCCGCGCGATGCATCGCTGACCCCGGGCGGCTCGTCCGGCGGCGCCGGCTCGGCGGTCGCGGCCGGCATCGGCCACATCGCCCACGGCACCGACATCGCCGGCTCGATCCGTTATCCCGCCTATGCCTGCGGCGTGCACGGCCTGCGCCCGACGCTCGGCCGCATCCCCGCCTTCAATCCCGCGCTGCCGGAGCGCCCGATCGGGCCGCAGATCATGGCGGTGTCGGGCCCGCTGGCGCGCACCATCAACGATTTGCGGATCTCGCTCGCGGCCATGTCGGCCCGCGACATCCGCGATCCCTGGTATGTGCCGGCGCCATTGGAAGGTCCGGCGCGCGAGAAGCGCGCCGCGATCTGCCTCAATCCGGATGGGCTCGCGACCCGGCCTGAGGTGAAAGCGGCGGTCACTGACGCCGGCAAGCGGCTCGAGCGCGCAGGCTGGACCGTGGAGGTGATCGAGAACACCCCGCCGATGCGCGAGGCGGTCGAGTGGCAGCGCAAACTCTGGCTCGGCGACGGCTTCGAAGCGCAGCTGGAAATGGCCGAACGCGAGGGCGATCCCGGCGCGCTGGCGTGCCTGCGCGGCAACCGCGCCAAGGTCACGCCGATGGATCAGGCGAATTACGCGCAGGCGCTGACCCGCCGCGCCACGTTCACGCGCGATTGGATGATGTTCTTCGAAAAATACGCCGTGGTGCTGACGCCGGTCTCCGGCGAGCTGCCGTTTCCCGATCACCTCGACCGCAAGGACGCCGAGTCCTTCGAGCGCGTCTGGGAAGCGCAGATGCCGCAGATCGCAACGCCCTTCATGGGCCTGCCGGGTCTCGTGGTGTCGACCGGCCTCGTCGGCAAGACGCCGGTCGGCGTGCATATCGTGTCCGGCCGCTATCGCGAAGACCTCTGCCTGCTCGCGGGCGAGGCGATCGAAGCGGGCGGCGTGCCGCCGTCGCCGATCGACCCCGTGGGTTAGCGATGTCGGCGATCTACGACTTCAAGGCCAACTCGCTTGCCGGCGAGGAGGTGGCGATGAAAAATTTCGAAGGGCAGGTGCTGCTGATCGTCAACACCGCGAGCAAATGCGGCTTCACGCCGCAATATCGCGGGCTGGAGGACCTGCATCGCGATCTCTCCCCGCGCGGCTTTTCCGTGCTCGGCTTTCCCTGCAACCAGTTCGGCGCGCAGGAGCCGGGCAAGGCGGACGAGATCCAGGCGTTCTGCTCGACCAATTACGACGTCACCTTCCCGCTCTTCGAGAAGATCGACGTCAACGGCGCCAACGCCCATCCCTTGTATGAATACCTGAAACGTCAGCAATCCGGACTTCTCGGCGCCTCCATCAAATGGAATTTCACCAAATTCCTGGTGGACCGTGCCGGCAAGGTGATCGCGCGCTACGCGCCGACCGCCCGGCCGGAAGGATTGCGCAGTCAAATCGAAACACTGTTGTAAGCGAGACAATCATGAGCGACGAATTTCCGGACCGCCTGTCGGTCGATCCGAACAGCCCCTATTACAACGCGGACATCCTGTCGCGCGACGTCGGCATCCGCTTCAAGGGCGTCGAGAAGACCAATGTCGAAGAGTACTGCATCAGCGAAGGCTGGGTCCGCGTTACCGCCGGCAACGCCAAGGACCGCCACGGCAACCCGCTGACCATCAAGGTGCACGGGCCGGTCGAGCCGTATTTCAGGGATAAGAAGTAAGCGCGTCGGGCGCACCACACTCTGTCGTCATGCCCGGGCTTGCCCCGGCCATCCACGCCTTCGAACTTGCTCCGTGGCAAAGGCGTGGATGGCCGGGTCAAGCCCGGCCATGACGAGTGGAGAGAGCTAGCCAGAAGAGAGAACAAATGTCCGTCCGCATCGTCGACGTCCGTGAGATCACCAAGCCGATCTCGTCCCCGATCCGCAACGCTTATATCGACTTCACCAAGATGACGACGAGCCTCGTCGCCGTCGTCACCGACGTCGTGCGCGACGGCAAGCGCGTCGTCGGCTACGGCTTCAATTCCAACGGCCGCTACGGGCAGGGCGGGTTGATCCGCGAACGCTTCGCCGCGCGCATCACGGAGGCCGATCCGAAATCGCTGCTCAACGCGACCGGCGACAATCTCGATCCCGACAAGGTCTGGCGCGCGATGATGACCAACGAGAAGCCGGGCGGCCATGGCGAGCGCTCGGTCGCGGTCGGCACCATCGACATGGCGGTGTGGGATGCCGTGGCGAAGATCGCGGGCAAGCCGCTGTTCCGTCTGCTCGCCGAGCGCCACGGCCTGACAGCCAATCCGCGCGTCTTCGTCTACGCCGCCGGCGGCTACTACTATCCCGGCAAGGATCTCTCGATGCTGCGGGCTGAGATGCGCGGCTATCTCGATCGCGGTTACAACGTCGTGAAGATGAAGATCGGCGGCGCCGATATCGACGAGGACCGCACCCGTATCGAGGCCGTGCTGAAGGAGATCGGCAAGGACGCGCAACTCGCCGTCGACGCCAACGGCCGCTTCAATCTCGAGACCGGTATCGCCTATGCCAAGATGCTGCGCGACTATCCCTTGTTCTGGTACGAGGAGGTCGGCGATCCCCTCGACTATGCGCTGCAGGCGGCGCTTGCCGAATTCTATCCGGGTCCGATGGCCACCGGCGAAAATCTCTTCAGCCACCAGGATGCCCGCAACCTCATCCGCTACGGCGGCATGCGCCCCGACCGCGACTGGCTGCAATTCGACTGCGCGCTGTCCTACGGCCTGTGCGAATACCAGCGCACGCTGGAAGTTTTGAAGACCCACGACTGGTCGCCCAGCCGCTGCATCCCCCACGGCGGTCACCAGATGTCGCTCAACATCGCAGCAGGCTTGGGGCTCGGCGGCAACGAGAGCTACCCCGACCTGTTCCAGCCCTATGGCGGCTTTCCCGACGGCGTCCGCGTCGAGAACGGCCACATCACCATGCCGGATCTTCCGGGCATCGGCTTCGAAGGCAAGTCCGATCTCTACAAGGAGATGAAGGCGCTGGCGGAGTAGGCGCCTGCGCCGAGAGCGATTGGAGCGCTCGGGATACAACGGCCCGCCACACTCTCCGCTGTCGTCCCCGCGAACGCGGGGACCCATAACCCCAGGGAGTGGTTATGGGACGAGCTGGTCACTCCGAGTCTTCGCCAAACCCCGTCTTGTGGTTATGGGTCCCGGATCTGCGCTTCGCTTGTCCGGGACGACAGTTGCGGTTGTCGTTACGACAGCCGCATATCCAACAGCCGCCGTCCCTCACCCTTCAGCAGCTTCTTCACCGCGCTGGACGCAACGACCTCGCCGTCGTTCGCGTAGGCTTCGTGGTTCTTCTCGATGTCCTCGAGACGATAGAGATAGTTGACCATCACGCCGGCGGATTCGCGCAACCCCTTCGGCGAGAGGTCGCCGAGCCAGTTGATGCGCTCGAGCCTCGCGCCGTTGCCGAGATGGAAGCGGGCGACGGAATCGATCAGCTTGCCCTTCGACGTGCGCGCCTTGAGGAAATAATGCGCCGCGAGCGGCTCGATCACGCCGCGGAGCAGCGCCGTCGTCTCCGGGTTCTCGAACCATCTGGGATCGTCGAGGCGCTTCAGCGTCTCGCGGTCCTCGTCCGTCAGCGGCAGGTCCTTGTCCTGCTTCACCCATGACATGAAGCCGGGCACCGGCGACAGCGTCACGAAATTCTCGAGCTTGGGTGTTTCGCGGCGCAGCTCTTCCACCACCTGCTTGATCAGGAAGCTGCCGAAGGAGATGCCGCCAAGGCCACGTTGGGTATTCGAGATCGAATAGAACACGGCGGTGCGCGCGCGCTCGATCGGCAGATGCTGGCGATCGACCGCGAGCAGCGGGGCGATCGCGCCCGGGATCGTCTCGGTCAGCGCCACCTCGACGAAGATCAGGGGCTCGTCCACCATCGCAGGGTGGAAGAACGCGTAGCAGCGGCGGTCGACCGGATCGATGCGGCGGCGCAGATCGTCCCAGTCCGAAATCTCGTGCACGGCCTCGTAACGGATGATCTTTTCGAGGATGTTGGCCGGGGAAGACCAGTCAATCCGGCGCAGCACGAGAAACCCCCTGTTGAACCACGAAGAAAGTAGATGCGAGACGTCGCGATCGAGCGCGGCGAGATCGGTGTGTCCGTTCATCATGCCGAGCAGATCGGCACGCATGGCGACGAGATCGCCGGTGCCGCCGGGCGCGCGGTTGAGGCGGCGGATCAGCTCCTGCCGCCGCGGCTCCGAGGCGAAATGCAGCGAGCTTGCGTCCTCGTCGCTCGGCGCGGCACGCCATTTCTCGATTGCCTTCGATAGACGCTCCCGGTCCGGGCCGAAATCGCGCACCAGTCCGTCGAAGAAGGCGCGGCGTCCCGCCGCATCCAGCTCACGGTAGATGTCGAGCACCTCGCGGGCGATGGCGATGCCCGAAGCTTCGCCCCGGCCCGACAGCAGCGCATCACAGAGCTCGATCAGCCCATCGGCATCCGGTCTGGTATCGGCGGCCTCGCCGCGACGAAGCAGCGTGCGGCCGCGCTCGGAGATCGTGGCGAGCAGGTCGGAGAAGAAGGCGTTGGCCATCGGGACTTTCGTATCAGGTTTGTGCGTTGCGGAAGCTTACACGGGATTTGGGCGGAAACCGATCACAATCAAGCGGAAGAATGCGGCAACTTTAGTCGGGCGGTGCGTTTGGAGAATGCGGTCATGTTGGGCGGGGCCGTGCTCATGCCACACGAAAGCTGCCGTAGGGTGGGCAAAGGCGCCCTAGCGCCGTGCCCACCCACCACCTCTCAACGATGACGAAAGCCGTAGGCACGCTTCGCTTCGCCCACCCTACGAGTCCGCGGGACGTGGGAGCGGCTATCACGCCTTCCCGGCAAACTCCGTCGGCGTCCGCCCCGTGACCTGGCGGAAGGCGGCAGAGAATGCTGGTACGCTGGCATAACCGAGTTGTGTCGCCAGCTGCTTCACCGAGACATTGGCATCCGTGGACAGCCGTTGGATCGCCGCAGCGATCCGCGCGCGCTGGCACCAGCTCTTGAAGCTCAGCTGCGTCTCGCTCGAAAACAGCCGCGACAGCGTGCGCGCGGAGGTTCCAACCGCGCGCGCCAGCGTATCGATGTCGTGCAGCCCGGTGGGGTCGTCGAGCACGATCAGCGCAGCGCGGCGGCAGCGCGGCTCGTGCGGCAGCGGCACGAAGGTCGCGGAATCCTCGGCCTGATGCAGTTCCAGCATCACGAGGCGCACCAGCAGCTCGGCGCGCTCCTCGGTATTGCCAGTGTCGAACAGCGCCAGGATCGCCTGGTTGAGCAGCGGCGACACCCGCACCACGAATTCCCGGGTCAGTCCGTCATAGCGCTGCTCGCGCTTCAGCCAGGCGAGGTCGAAATACAGCGTCCGCATCTCGATATCGGCGAGCAGGTCGAGGGCGTGATCGAGCCCGGCCGGGACCCAGACGGCCCGGTCCGGCGGCACCAGCCAGCGGCCCCCGGGGGTCGTCACCTGCATCGTGCCCTTCGCCGCATAGATGAGCTGCGCCTCGCGGTGCAAATGCGGCTCGATCCGCATGCCCTTGGGGTAGTCGCGCGCGACCAGGTGCACGCCCGCGGGCGAGCGGTGGTTGCTCCGGACCTCCCGGAGGATTGGCTTTTCCAAGGTTGGCTTTTCCAAGACAGTCATTGGCGGCATCCCGTCATGGGGAGGACATATAACTCATTTCGGAGCAGGAGAGGATTCGGGAAATGAACAGCCCCAGCCGGGTGATCAGTTTCGTCAATGCGGGCCATTTCATCGACCATTATGCGATGCTGATCTTCGCCGCCGCCGTCATCATCATGGGCCCGGCGCTCGGCATGGCCTATTCGGAACTCTTGCCTTACGCGACACCGGGCTTCGTGGCCTTCGGCGCCGGCTCGCTCTTGACCGGCTGGCTCGGCGACCGCTGGAGCCGCCGGCACATGATGCTGATCTTCTTCGTCGGCATCGGCGCGTCCATGATCTCGGTCGGCTTCGTCCAGACCCCGGCGCAGCTCGGCGCCGCCTTGCTTTCGATCGGCATCTTCGCCTCGATCTATCATCCCGTCGGCACCGCGATGATCGTGTCCTATGCCGAGCGGCTCGGCCGCGAGATGGGCATCAACGGCGTCTGGGGCAATCTCGGCGTCGCCTCCTCGGCGCTGGTGACCGGCGTGATCGGCCAATATCTCGGCTGGCGCTTTGCCTTCATCGTTCCCGGCATCGTCACGATCCTGATCGGCATCGCCTTTGCGATGCTGGTCGTGCACGAGGACCGCAAGGGCTCGAAACAGGCGGCGGCGCAGGCGCGGGTGGCCAAGCAGGACATGTGGCGCGTGGTGCTGTCGCTGCTGATCGTGGTGATCGCCATCTCCACGACGTTCAACGCCGTCACCGTGGCGCTGCCCAAGCTCTTTGCGGAACGGCTCGCGGACCTCACCAGGAGTCCGGCGCTGCTCGGCGTCATCGCCGCCTGCGTCTACGTGTTCGGCGCGATGACGCAGTATACGATCGGCCGGCTGCTCGACCGCTACTCGCTGAAGACGGTGGCGCTGCCGCTGTCCTTCATGCTGGCGCCGTTCCTGTATCTCGCCGCGAGCCTGAACAATCTGCCGCTGATCCTGGTGTCGATCGGCATCGTCATGGGCGCGTTCGGCCAGGTCACGGTGAACGATGCCATGGTCGGCAAATACACCAGCGAGGAATGGCGCTCGCGCGCCTACGCGGTGCGCTACTTCATCGGCTTCACCGCCGCCGGCGCGTCGGTGGGCCTGGTCGCCTGGCTCTATGAGCAGGGCGGTTTCGTCACCATGCTGCACGCCTTCGCCGGCCTCTGCCTGCTCGCGATCGCTGCGGCGATCATCCTGCCCCGCGAGATCCGGACGCCTGCGGCAGCGCTGAGGCTCTCGTGTCCCGGACAAGCGCAGCGAAGCGGAGCGCAGAGCCGGGACCCAGAGGCTGCGAGTCGCCGTGTCCGCATGGGCCCCGGCTCTGCAGCGCACCGCCGAAGAGGCGCTGCGCTGCGTCCGGGGCACGAGAGAGGCGTAAGGGCCGACACTCTCTCCCCGTCATTGCGAGCGCAGCGAAGCAATCCAGGATATTTCCGGGGAGGAACTCTGGATTGCTTCGCTGCGCTCGCAATGACGGAAAGACCGGTGGATGCCGCGGCCCATCGCAACCAGCCCATCATGCCACTCCATCCCTGTTTTGCCCGACGATGCAAGCCGCCTCGGCAACACCGAAATTTTCCCAAGCCTTTTCAATCCCATCCCTACTGTGCATGGGGTTGTTTTCGCACTTTTGCGCCCGCGGCCGGCCGCGCGCTGTTGGAACCAGTTCCCCCTCCGCGGGTTCTGTCCTGGTATCCCGACATCGGGGCGAGGGGGACATCACCGCATGCCATTGCGCCTGCTCCGTTCGGCTGGGCTCGTTCTCGCGGCGTTTATGCTCACGACCATCGCGGCCGGTGCTGAAACAGGTAAATCGACCGGCCCGTCCGAATTCCTGCTTGTGGCGCAGATCGTGCTGCTGATCGCGGTGGGGCGCGGTCTCGGCGAGATCATGCAGCGGATCGGCCAGCCCTCGGTGATCGGCGAGCTGCTCGCCGGCATCATCCTCGGTCCCTCGCTGTTCGGCTGGCTCTGGCCGGAAGCGCAGCAGGCGATCTTCCCCAAGACGCCCGAGCAGAAGGCAATGATCGACGGCATCGCGCAAGTGGGCATCCTCCTGCTGCTGTTGCTGACGGGCATGGAGACCGACCTCAAGCTGGTCAGGAAGGTCGGCAAGGCCGCCATCGCGATCTCGATCGCCGGCATCCTCGTGCCCTTTGCCTGCGGCTTCGCGCTCGGCGAGTTCCTGCCGGATGCGCTGCTCCCCAATCCGCAACAGCGGCTGGTGGCCTCGCTGTTCATGGGCACGGCGCTGTCGATCTCGTCGGTGAAGATCGTCGCCGTGGTCGTGCGCGAGATGAACTTCATGCGCCGCAATGTCGGCCAGATCATCGTCGCGACCGCCGTCATCGACGACACCATTGGCTGGATCATCATCGCCGTCATCTTCAGCCTCGCCTCCCAAGGGACGCTCGACGTCGCCTCGGTGGCGAAATCCGTGCTCGGCACGCTCGCCTTCCTTGCCGTCAGTTTCACCATCGGCCGCCAGCTGGTGTTCCAGCTCATCCGTTGGGCCAACGACAACCTCGTCAGCGCCGCGGCGGTCATCACGGTGATCCTGCTGCTGATGTGCGTGATGGCGATGATCACGCATCTGATCGGCGTCCACACCGTTCTCGGCGCCTTCGTCGCCGGCATCCTGGTTGGGGAATCCCCGATCCTGACGCGGCAGATCGACGAGCGCCTGCGCGGACTGATCTCCAGCTTCTTCATGCCGGTGTTCTTCGGCCTCGCGGGCCTTGCCGCCGATCTCTCGGTGTTGCGCGATCCCAATCTCTTGATGCTCACCGGCCTCCTGGTCGTGATCGCCAGCGTCGGCAAGTTCGGCGGCGCCTTCGTCGGCGGCACGGTCGGCGGCCTGAGCACGCGGGAATCGCTGGCGCTCGCGAGCGGCATGAACGCGCGCGGCTCGACCGAGGTGATCATCGCCACCATCGGCCTGTCGATCGGCGTGCTCAGCCAGAACCTGTTCACCATGATCGTGACGATGGCGATCGTGACCACGATGGCGATGCCGCCGATGTTGCGCGCGGCGCTGGCGCGGCTGCCGATGAACAAGGAGGAGAAGGAACGGCTGGAGCGCGAGGAGTTCGAGAAGCGCGGCTTCCTCGCCAATCTCGAGCGCCCCTTGCTCGCCGTGGACGAAAGCGTCAATGCCACCTTCGCCGCCCACCTCGCAGGGCTCATCGCCGGCATGCGCGGCCTGCCGATCACCGTCCTTCATATCGGCAAGAGCGCAAAGGAGCAGGAGAAGAGCCGCGACGCCGAGGAGAGCCACGAAGCCGTGGTGAAGAAGGCGGCCGAGGCGGTGGCGGCCAACAAGGAAGAAGACACCGGCAGCGTCGACGTCGTCACCCGGGCGCGGCGCGCAGAGCTCGGCGAGACCATCGCCGACGAGGCGCGCAAGGGTTTCGACCTCCTGGTCGTCGGTGTCGACAAGGTTACGGCGACGAAAGACCGCTTCAATCGCAAGATCGACGACATCGCCGCGCAATTCGAAGGACCGCTCGCGGTCGTCGCGGCCAAGGGCAAGCACCTGAAGCAGCCCAACCCCGATGCCCTCAATATCCTCGTCCCGGTGTCCGGCAGCGGTGTCTCCAAGCGCGGCGCCGAGGTCGCGGTCGCGCTGGCGCAGGCCGGCTCAGGCTCGCTCCGGGTGATCTATGTCGCGACCACCCGCGACAAGGGCGCGCAGCGCGGCACCTCCCGTGGCCTCAGCCAGGAGGCCGGCATCCTCAAGGACGCAAGCGATCTCGCCGCGCGCTACGACGTCGATATCACCACCACGCTGCGGGTGAACCGGGCGCCGGAAGCCGCGATCCTGCGCGAGATCGAGACCACCGACGTCGATCTCGTCGTCATGGGCGTCGACCGCATCCAGGGCGATCATCTCTCCTTCGGCGGCGTCGCCGATGCCGTGCTCAGGCAGTCGAAGGTCTCGGTGCTGCTGGTGTCGAGTGGCGAGACGCGGCAGGCTCCGGCGGAGAAGGGTTGAGCGACGATCTCACCGCCATCATTGGACAGCCGTCGCCTACTTCGCCGCCACCGTCTTCACCTTCGGCGCCTTCTTGCTCGCACGCCAGTTCTCGAACCTCTGCACCACCACGAAGAAGGCCGGTACGAACAGCACCGCGAGGCAGGTCGAGGCGAGCATGCCCGAGAACACCGTGATGCCGATCGACTTGCGCGCGCTGGCGCCGGCGCCGGTGGCGAGCACCAGCGGCACCACGCCGAGGATGAAGGCGAACGAGGTCATCAGGATCGGCCGGAAGCGGGCCCGCGCCGCCTCGATCGCGGATTCGATGACCGGCTTGCCGTCGCGGCCGTGCAGCTCGAGCCCGACCTCGACGATGAGGATCGCGTTCTTGGCCGACAGCGCGATCAGCAGGATCAGGCCGATCTGGCAATAGAGGTTGTTGTCGATCTTCAAGCCGGAAAGGATCAGCATCGGTCCGAGCAGCGACAGCGGCACCGCGAGGATCACCGAGATCGGTGCGTACCAGCTCTCATACTGGCCGGCGAGCACGAGATAGACCAGCAGCATGGCGAGGCCGAACACCCAGTAGATCTGGTTCGAGACGGCCTTCTCCTGATAGGACATCGCGGTCCATTCGTAGCCGGTGCCCGGCGGCAGCGTCTTGTCGGCGATCTCCTCCATCAGCTTCAACGATTGACCGGAGGAATAGCCCTGTGCCGGCAGGCCGATCACGGTCGAGGACGGATAGAGATTGTAGAGGCTGATCAGCGACGGCCCCGTGGCGGGCGTGATTTTGGCGACGGTGCCGATCGGGATCATGTCGCCGTTCGAGTTGCGCACCATCATGTTGGCGATGTCGCGCTCGGTGACGCGGAAGGCGGGGTCGGCCTGGGTGTAGACCTGGAACACGCGGCCGAACTTGTTGAACTGGTTGACATAGGACGAGCCGAGATAGGTCGACAGCGCCGAGAACACCTGATCGGTGGTGACGTGCAGCGTCTGGGTCTTGACCCGGTCGATCTCGACGTTGAATTGCGGCACCGAGGAGCGGAACGAGGACTGCACGCGCTGCAGCGCGCTCTGGCTCTGGCCGTTCGAGACCATCGCGCCGGTGATGGCCTGCAGCTTGGCGAAGTCGCTGTTGCCGTCGCGCAGCTCGACCTGCATCGAGAAGCCGGCGGCGTTGCCGATGCCCTGGATCGGCGGCGGCGGCAGCACTATGGTTCGGGCCTCCATAATGGTCGCGAGCTTGTCGTTGAGGCCGTAGACCAGCGAGCGCAAATCCTCGCCGGGCCCTTTGCGCGCCTCCCAATCTTTCAGGATGATGTAGGCGACGCCGGCATTGGCGAGGCTCGCGCTGTTGTCGAGCGCGGAGATGCCGGCGATGGTGATGACCTGCGCCACGCCGGGCGTGGTCTTGATAATCTCGCTCGCCCTGTCGAGCACCTTCTGGGTTCGCTCCAGCGCGGCGCCGTCGGGCAGCTGCACGGCGGCGATCAGATAGCCCTGGTCCTCGATCGGCAGGAAGCCGGTCGGCACCCGCGACAGGCCGTAGCCGCTGGCGCCAATGATCAGCAGCGCGAATGCGACGGAGACCGTGGCGTGCTTCACGAGAAACGTGATCAGCCTCGTGTAGCCGCGTTCGACGCGGTCATAGACGGCGTTGAAGCCGCGGTAGAAGAAATTGCGCTGCTCCGGCGGCACCGTGGGTCGCAGCCACAGCGCGCATTGCGTCGGCTTCAGCGTCGCTGCGTTGATGGCGGACAGAAGTGCGGTCGCCGCGATGACCAGCGCGAATTGCGAGTAGATGCGGCCCGTGAGCCCGGCAAGGAACGAGGCTGGCAGGAACACCGAGATCAGCACCAGCGTGATGCCGACGATCGGCGCGAACAGCTGGTCCATGGCGCTGATCGCGGCGTCGTGGCCGTTCATGCCCTTCTCGATGTTGTGAGCGGCGCCTTCCACCACGACGATTGCGTCGTCGACCACGATGCCGATCGCGAGCACGATGGCGAACAGGGTCGACATGTTGATGGTGAAGCCAAGCGCCGCCATCGCGGCGAAGGCGCCGATGATGGTGACAGGCACGGTCGTCGCCGGCACCAGCATCGCGCGCCAGTCCTGCAGGAACACCAGGATCACGACCAGCACCAGCAGGCCGGCCTCGATCAGGGTCATGTAGACCTCGTGCACCGAGGCCTCGACGAACTTGGTGGTGTCGAACGGCGTGTCGTATTTGATGCCTTCCGGGAAACGCTTGGCGAGGTCGGCCATCTTCTTCTCGACGGCCTGCTCGACCTGAAGCGCATTGGCGCCGGGCGACTGGAATACGCCGATGCCGACGGCCGGCTGCTTGTTCAGCGAGAAGATCTGGCTGTAGGTCTGCGCGCCGAGGCTCGACCGAGCCGACATCACGCACGCGCGTGACGTCGCCGCTGGTGCCCGATTTGACGATGATGTTCTCGAACTGGCTGGTGTCGTCGAGCCGTCCGTTGACGTTGAGCGTGTACTGGAACGCCTGGCCCGGCGGCGTCGGCGGCGCGCCGACCTGGCCGGCGGAGACTTGCTGGCTCTGCTGCTGGATGGCGTTAATGACGTCCTGCGGCACCAGACCGCGGACCTGCAGCTTGTTCGGATCGAGCCAGACCCGCATCGAATATTGGCCGGCGCCGAACACGGTGACGTTGCCGACGCCGGGCAGGCGGGAGAGCTCGTCGCGGATGTTGATGGTGGCGTAGTTGCTCAAATAGAGGCTGTCGTATCGCGAGATCCGGCGAGGTCAGCGTCACGAACAACAGGATCGAGGTCGACCGCTTCTGCACGGTGACGCCCTGGTTCTGCACGGCCTGCGGCAATTGCGACAGCGCGCTGGACACGCGGTTCTGCACCAGCACCTGCGCGAAATTGAGGTCGGTGCCGATCTTGAAAGTCACGGTCAGCGTGTAGGTGCCGTCGGAGCCGCTGTAGGACTGCATGTAGAGCATGTCCTCGACGCCGTTGACCTGTTGTTCTATCGGCAAGGCAACCGTGTCGATCACGGTCTTGGCGCTGGCGCCGGGATAGCGCGTGGTGACCTGCACGGTCGGCGGCACCACGTCGGGATATTGCGCGATGGCGAGATTGAACAGCGCGACGCCGCCGATCAGGATCATCAACAGCGCGATGACGTTCGAGAGGACCGGCCGCTCGATGAAGAACTTTGAGATCATGGCTGGCCCCTTACTTGCTCGAGGCCTGCGACTGCTCGATCTTCGTCACCTGCGGGTCGATCTTCTGGCCCGGGATCACCCGCAGCAGCCCGGCGATGACGACGCGGTCCTCGGCCTTCAGGCCGCCTTCGATGACGCGCAGCCCGTTGTCGACCGGGCCGATCTGCACCTTGCGCTGCTCGACGACGTTGTCGGCGTTGACCACCAGCAGATAGCGGCCGCCCTGGTCGCTGCCGAGGGCGGTGTCGGGAACGAGCAGGGCGCTTTTCTCCTGGTCGAAGGGCACGCGGACGCGGACGAAATAGCCGGGCAGCAGCACCCGCTTGTCGTTGGGGACGAGGCCGCGCACCGCCAGTGTGCCCGTCGATTGATTGAGGGTCGGCGAGACGTAGTCGAGCTTGCCCTCGTGCGGATAACCGGTCTCGGTCTGCAGCCCGACTTGAATCGGGAATTGCTTCATATCGGCGGGGGTCAATCCGCGCCGGGTCGCTTCGGCGCGGATGCGCAGCACGTCCTGCTCATTGACGGTGAAGTTCACATAGATCGGGTCCATCGCGACGATGGTCGCCGAGTTGAGTCGGGGAGGAAACGCCGACGAGGCTCGCCGACCGAAACCATGTGGGCGCTGACGATGCCGTCGAACGGCGCCGTCACGCGGGTGTAGCCGTAATTGACCTGGGCGAGCTTGGTGTTGGCCTGCGCCTGCTGCAGATTGGCCTGGGCGTTGTCGCGCGCCGAGGTGGAGTTGTCGAGCGTGGCCTGCGAGACCGCCTGGCGTTGCACCAGCTCGGCCTGGCGCTTGTAGTCGGCTTCCGACTGCCGGACCGAGGCCTGCGAGCCGACCTCGGCGGCCTGCGCCTGTTCGAGCTTGAGCTTGTAGGTCTCGGGCTCGATCGTGAACAGCTGGGTGCCCTGCTTGACGAAGCTGCCGTCCTGATAGTCGATCGATTGCAGAAAGCCCTGCACCCGCGCCACGAGATCGACGCTCTTGATCGGCGCGGTGTTGCCGGTGGCCTCGATATAGCGCGTCACCGGACGCTGCACGGGCATCGCCACGTCCACCTTGGGCGGCGGCGGGGCCACGAACGTGTTCTTGTCTTCGCAGCCGGCGAGGACGGCGACGGACGCCGCAGCGGACAGCACCCGACCGATATGCCTCCACGCTCCATTGCGTCGTGCGGGAGAGGCGGGATTCGCTGCGGTCATTCGGTTGCCCCCGATTGCTGTCTGTCGGTGCGGCAGGCTAGCAACAAATGACTGGCCGTGGAACACCATAGCCATGGCAGTCAGCGGCCTTGCACCGCAACGGGCGATGTGGCCTTTGACGAGTTTATCACGACAAACCGCTTTTCACCGAGGGCATGATCGACCAGAATTGTGTCAAAGGCTGCACGAGTCAGGCAAAGCGGCCTGGAAGAAGAAAAGGTGAGGAGAACATGACATGCCAACGCCATTTCGCTCGGCCCTTGCCGGCCTCGCTCTCGCAGCGGTCGTTGCCATGCCCGCGCTAGCCGACGGCTTGAAGGACGAGATCGCGCCGACCGGCAAGCTGCGGGTCGCGATCGCCATCAGCCCGGCGGGCGGGGCGTTCTGGTCGACCAAGACCGAAGCCGGTTATGCCGGCGTCCCCGTCGACCTCGGCAAGGCGATGGCCGCGCAGCTCGGCGTCCCCGTCGAATATGTCGTGCACCAGAATTCCGGACAGATCACGGATGCCGCCGGCAAGGGACCTGGGACGTGACCTGGTTGCCAAAAGATCCCGAGCGCGAGACCAAGATGTTGTTCGGCCCGATCTACGAGGTCGCGGACGCCACCTACATCGTCAAGCCCGGCTCGGCCGTCACCAATTTCGCAACGCTCGACCAGCCCGGCATCAAGGTCGCGGCGGTCAACGCCACCACGACCATGCGCGGCGCGATCGCGCATCTGAAGCATGCGAAAGTCACGGGTTACCAGACCTATGACGAGATCTTCGGCCTTCTGAAGAGCGGCGAGATCGACGCCTTCGCCCTGTCGCGCGACCAGCTCAACAAGATGGCGCAGAAGATCCCGGGCACCAAGGTGCTGGACGAGACCTTCAAGAAGACGGTGACCGCCGTCGCCGTGCCGCTCGGCCACAACCAGGCGCTGGCTTTCGTCACCAGATTCATGAATGAAGCCACGACCAACGGCACGCTGCGCAAGGCCTATGACGACAATGGCCTGAAGGATTCGCCGATCCGGACGGAGTAGGACGCCCGCAAGTTCAGGTCGTGCCTGACGACACTGCATCGACTACAAATGCGAAGGACTGGCGAGCCGTGGATAGATTACCAACCGGGGGCTTTGCCCGGCTCGTCCCTGAGCTGGACGTTTTTGACTTGGAGCAGAGCAAGAATTTCTGGTGCGAGATACTCGGTTTCCGGACCGCGTATCAGCGACCGGAGAATCGCTTCATGTACATCGAGCTGCAAGGATCCCAGGTCATGCTGAAGCAACAGAATGGCAATTGGGAAACCGGGGCTCTGCAACGACCGCTGGGGCGCGGGATCAACTTTCAGATGTTCGTCGACTCCGTGACACCTCTTCTCGAAGCCCTCAAGCGCGAGAAATGGCCTCTCTTCAGAGAGTGTCATGACGCGTGGTATCGGATCGCGGGAGAGGAGCGCGGCAACAGGCAATTCCTGGTACAAGACCCCGACGGCTACCTGCTGCGTTTCGCGGAGGATTTGGGCAAAAGATAACCTCTTCGAACGGTGCTTTCGAATTGCAGCCGCATCGAGCCGCCCCGTCGGCTTCGCTCCGGCGACCGTACCATGACCGCTCATCCACCTCCTACCGCCCCTTCATCTCCGCGTATTTCGCCATCGCCTTCTCGAACTTGCGGTTGAACAGCCACATCGCCCCGAGGATCTCGCGGAAGCTGGCGGAGGTGCGCGCGCGGTCGGCCTGGCCGGAACGCGAAGATGCTGTTGTTGCGCAAATGCTTCATGATCGTGGGGCTGGACACCCTGTAGTTCAGGAGATCGCCGGATTTGAGCGCAGACCGCGTCGGGGTCGGCACAATCTGGATCAGCTCGAACAGCTTCATCTGGTCGATCGGGTCGGGCAAGGTCTTCACGATGCCCGGAATTTCGCGGAACACCTCGGCGTGCGCGTTCATCAGGCCGTCGCGCACATTGGTCCAATGGTTGAAGCGGCGATCGATGCCGCTGGCCCGCGCCTCCTCCTTGTCGTCGCGCGCGCCAAGCGCCGGATTGATCGCGGCGATCTCACCCTTGATGGACTGCCATTTCCTGTGGCCGTTGCGGGCCTCGGAGGGGCCGGTCTGGAAGCTGCCCATGTAGGTGTTGGAGCGTCCGTTGCGAACGTTTTGCTTGCCGTTGGTTTCGGCAAAGAACAGCCCGAGGCTGATGCGCCCCGCAGCAGCGGCGTGCTCCGGCGCAAGTCCCTTGGCGCGCGCGATCACCGTCGCGAGATCCACGACGTCCTTGAACGGCGTCGCCGAATTCTGCGCATTCGCGGGCGGCGCCTCCATGACGTCGAACAGTTTTGAGTATTCGTCGATCAGCGGCTCGATCTCGGCGTCGAAATAGGCCGGCGGGATCTCGAACTTGTTGGGCCGGCCGATCCGCGACGGCATGGCGTCGGTGAGATCCTTGTACGTGCTGATGACGGCGACGCGCGCCAGATAGAGCGCGCCTGTCCGGGGAGATTCGGCAGCGGCTCCCTGGCGTCGATCTGGCGTCGCCGCTCGGCGAGGATCGATTTGAACGCGCCGAGCGCCTTGTCATAGGCGGCGACCGCCTCCGATTGCCGGGGCGTGAGCGCGCGCTGTTGGCTGGCGGCGGGGGCTGCGACGAAGAAGGCAACAGCCGCAAAGACAGCAAGACGTCTCAATCCCATGGCTGTTCCCATCGATTCGCTGGCCAGGGAGATCGTAAGCATCCGAGACGAGGGCTGGCGAGATGCAAATCCCGCTCAGCCGGACTTGTTATGCCGCCCGGTAGTCCGGCGCCGTCGCCAGGAACTTGGCATAGGCATCCGCATCCGGCGGCTGGAAGCGTCCTTTCAGCCCGCCGAGCTTCTGGTTCTTCGTGCCGATGTCGGCCATCAGCTCGTCGAAATGGCGGTAGTGATAGGGCGCGACGCACAGCCCGCCATAGACGCCGGCGGCCGGCCGCTCGACGCGCTTGAAGTGCAGCATCATCTCGATGTTGTCGCGCATCTGCGCCGCCGTCGGCTGCTTGGCGAGCTGGCCGTCGGCGTAGCGCACCAGCCAGTTGGCGGCGAGGTCGGCGCAGAGCACGGTGCAGAACGAGGAGTTGAATCCGACGAAGCCGAGACTCGGGCAGGTCAGGGTTGGCGATCAGGCGATAGAGCCGGTACTGGCCGTCGGCATCGACCAGCTTCTGCCGGTAGGCTTCGGGCAGGAACGGCACGCCGAGCTTGTAGCCGATCGCGAGCACCGCGACGTCGGCGCCCACGCGCTCGCCGCCGCTCATCACGATGCTGTCGCCGTCATATTGGTCGAACGTGCCGAACACGGCTTTGATGCGACCGTCGGCGACCATCGGATAGAAACCCGGCGTTGCGATCGGCACCGAGCAGTTGACGCCGTCCTCGATCCGCCCCTTCGGCACCATGTTGCAGCGGCCGAGCTTGAGCTGCGCCTTGAGCAGGCTCTCCAGCCCGCGCCAGTTCGCCCACACCAGCGGCGCGGCGATGCGATGCGCGAGCCGTCCCATCGCGCCGATGCCCCAGCCCGGAAACATCTCCTCCTGTGCGCGGATGTAGAGGATGCGCTTGAAGTTCACGAGGCCGCCGATGAAATAGGGAATGCGCCAGACCGGCTCTCGCATCACGATCGTGACCTCGCGTGCGCCGGATTTCACCGCGTTGACCGCGATGTCCGTCGCCGATTTCGAGCCGCCGAGCACGACGACGCGACGGCCCTTCGCCAGCGCGGGATCGCCGTATGTCGAAGAATGCAGGATCTGGCCGCCTTGTGCGCGAAAGCCGTCCTCGCCCGGGCAATGCAGCTCGCGCGGTTCGTTGAACTGGCCGGTGCAGACCGCGACGAAATCGAAGTCCTCGCTCGTCGTCGTACTGTTCTTGCCTTTCAGCGCCAGCGTCCATCCGGGCTTGCCGTCGGCGCGCCGCGCCATGCCGGCAACTTCGGTGCCGAGGCGCAGCATGCGATCGAGGCCAAAGCTCCTCGCGTAGTCGGCGAGATAGGCGTGGACCTGCGGCCCGGTCGGCCATTCCGGATAGGCGTCGGGCATTGCGCGGTCGGTGTAGCGGTAGAGCTCCTTCGGGCTCTGCGTCTGCACATCAGGATAGGAGCGCGCCGGCTCCCACACGCCGCCGAGATCAGAGCTGCGCTCGACGATGGTGACGCGGTGGCCGCGGGCGGAGAACGCCTTGGCGGCAGCAAGGCCGGAGACGCCGGCGCCGATCACGCAGACATGCTTGGGACTGACCATGGGTTTGCTCGCAATCGATGGGTTTTCCGCGCGCAAGCGACCACGTTCGGCCGCAATAGCGGCCGGCGGGCCTGCAGGCAGATGAAAGTGGACGGAGAGCTTTCGCCTAGTCGTTGGCTTCGGGCGGCAGGAAGTCGACCTCGTGCAGCGCCGAGATGCGCACGACTTCGGCTGGGTCGGTCAGATTGTGAAGCTGCTCGAACAGCGCCTCCAGCTTCTGCATCGGCGAGACCCAGAACAGTGCGCGGCACGGCTTGTCGGACTTGTTGAAATAGCCGTGTGGAATGCCGCGCGGCATGCGCACGAGGTCTCCGGCATGGGCCTTGACCCATTTGCCGTCGAGCTTGAGGTCGAGCGTGCCCTCCTGCACCAGGATGAACTCGTCCTGGGTCGGATGGATGTGCACCGGCACGAACTGGCCGGGATCGCTATTGGTCTCGAACGCGAAGGTGGAGTCGGTGACGGCTTTGGGGAAGTAGACCTGGCCCAGAATGTTCCAGCTCTTGCCGCCATAGCCTGTGCCGCTGGCGGTAATGCCCTTTTCGAGTGCAGTCATGTCGCGCTCCCATTGGATTCCGGCGGGGAGGAGCTTGGTCAGCAAGGGCGGCGCTGTCTATCCGCTAAACAGATCCGGCGATGGTTGCTGCCGTGCAGCACGACAATTTTGCCGGCGCCCGCTCTTCTCTGCTTGCGGGAATTATTATAAGCTTAAAGCAATTCCGTGACGCGAAGCGTGGTCGACGATGTCCGCAGCCGTGCTGGAAATGAGCGCAAGATCGTCCGCAGCCGAACGGCTCGCGGACTTCGCCCGCGTCACCACCGACGATGTGGATGAGGCGGCCGAACAGATCGGGCGCATCTTCTGTCCGCACGACCTCAAGCCGGCGACGGCACGCGCCGCCGGCTTCTCGGCCCGGCATAATTGCGCGGCCTTCGCAGGCTTCTCCATCAACTACGTCGCCTATGGCGGGTCGGTCGGCATCGATCCCGGCTGCCTCGAACGCTTCTTCCTGGTCCAGGTGCCGCTTTCGGGCGCAGCTCATATCCGTGCCGGCGTCACCGAGGTCGAGGCTGCGCCGGAGCGGACGGCGTCGCTGCTGTCGCCGACGATCCCGACCCGCATGATGTGGCGCGATTGCGCGCAGGCGATCCTGCTGCTCGACCGCCGCATGGTCGAGCAGCGCGCCGCGGCGCTGTCGGGCAGGGCGGCAGGCCCGGTCGAGTTCGCTCCCGTGATCGATCTGGAGGCGCCGTCCGGGCAGGCCTTGCGGCGCAGCCTCGCCGAACTGATGCGGCTTGCCGAGCGCCTCGGTCCGTCGGGCCTGATGTCTGCTGTCGCGACGGCCGATTGGCGCGAGCGTCTGCTCGACCATCTGCTCAATGGCCAGCGGCATGGCCTGTCGGATGCCATTCAGAACTTCTCCGGCCGGGCCGAGCGTCTGCCGCGTGCGCTGCGCGCCGCGCGCGACCATCTTGCCGACAACGCCGGCGAGCCGCTCGATCTCGCCAGGCTCGCGTCCCGCGCCGGCATCGGCATCCGCGCGCTGCAGCTCGGCTTCCGCCGTCATTTCGGCGTCTCGATCTCGCAGATGCTGCTCGACATGCGCCTCGCCGCTCTCAACGCCCGGCTCGCGCAAGCATCGCCTGACGTCTCCATCACCGACATCGCCTTCGATCTCGGCTTCACCCATCTCGGCCGCATGGCCGGCGCCTACCGCGAAAAATTCGGCGAGACGCCTTCGGCGACGATGCGGCGAAGGATGAGTTGACGGAGAAGGGTTGTCAGTGCGGACGTAAGGCGCGCTCTAGCGGGAAGTCGTGGCGTAGAAAGCTCTATTGACGCGCAATCCTAAATCGTTGCTTGTGTCGCGCCGTCCTGAGATGGCGAGGTAGGCGATACCAATTGACCGAGCAGATTGGCATGTCTGCGTTTCAGTTCACGGAACGTGTCAAGCACTTCGGTTTCGAAGGCCGTTGGCCAATTTATTTTCGAGTGCCAGGAGTACTCGACTTGTTGCTGCTTCCATCTGAGATGATTGATCGCCCAAGAATTACAGTGATCAAGAAATAAGAAGTAGCTGCCGGGAAATGTCGGGCCCTCGATCAAATGCGTCTTATGCATCAGCAATGCTTTGATACGCTCATTTCTCGGCAAGAAGTCCGACTCCGCCCAGAAGAGCCACGTCTTGAGGCTCGGTGGGCGAAAGATTGCCATCGGCAGGAAATACATAATTTCTGCCAAGACTTTCGAGCAGATCGACAAATGTCCTACGGCCTTCGTGAAGCTCGGCAGAAAGGGGTCCATAGAGTTCTTCGAGTTGCCGTTCGACGAACCGAAACTGAGCTTCCGTTTTTCTGCGAAGCTCGTCGCGCTGGGAGGTCAACTTGTCATTGGCGAACCAGCCAATCGCGGCCATGACAGCAGTAATCAGGGCTGCCCAAACTGCTGCTGCACTCATGCATTCTCCCGCAAAAATGCCATCATAAGTAACATAGAAGGAATATTGCATCCACCACTAGTGTATCGATTGGGGCGCAATGCCAGTTTTCCGGCGGCGGACGAGCTGACGGAGGCTCTATTTCCGCGGCTTTCGCGTGCCGCCGTCTTCCGCCGCCTGCCTGCGCAGAAAAGCCTCGACGTCGGCCTGCACCGAGTAGGGCGTCGGGATGGCGTCGCCGGCGGAATCGACGGCGGTGTCGAGGCAGCGGCGCAGCATCCTTGCGAGACTCGGCCTTGCGGTAGGGCTTTCGCAGCAGCGGTGCGCCCATCGTGGCGCGGCCCTGCGCATGCAGCGAGTCGTAGGCGTAGCCGGAGGTGAACAGGACCCGCAGGGAGGGGCGCTGCGCCACCATTTGCTCGGCGAGCTCGCGTCCGTTCATGCCGCCGGCCATCACGATGTCGGTGAAGAGCAGGTCGAACGGCTTGCCGCCCGCCTCGATCGCGAGCGCCTCGGTCGCATTCGCGGCGGGGATCACCGTGTAGCCGAGCGCCTCGAGCTGCACCGTGACATATTGGCGGACGTCGTGGTCGTCTTCGACGCAGAGCACGGTTTCCTTGCCGCCGACGATCTTGCGGTCGTCATAGCCGGTCGGGCGCAGCGCGCTCGCCTCCGCCTTCGGCAAATAGATCGTGAAGGTCGTGCCGCGCCCTTCCTCGGAGGCGACCTTGATGCCGCCGCCGGATTGCTTGACGAAGCCGAACACCATGCTGAGGCCGAGCCCCGTGCCCTTGCCGACCTCCTTGGTGGAGAAGAACGGATCGAAGATGCGCTCCAGGATGGCTTGCGGAATGCCCGTGCCGGTGTCGGCAATTTCGATCTCGACATAGTGCCCGGCATAGCCGGCCCCGACCGCGACGGCTTCGCGCACGCCGAACACGACGTTGCGCGTCGTCAGCGTCAGCCTGCCGCCGTCCAGCATGGCGTCGCGGGCGTTGATCGCGAGGTTGAGCAGCGCCGAGGCCAGCTGGCCGCGATCGGCGAAGGCGAGCCAGACGTCGCGGTCGAGCCTTGTGACGATCTCGATCTTCTTGTCGAAGGTCGCCAGCAGCAGCTTGGCCAACTCGTCGAGCAGCTCGTTGACGTCGATATCGGCCGGCTGCAGCGCCTGCTTGCGGGCAAAGGACAGCAGGCTCGACGTCAGCGCGGCGCCGCGATCGGCGGCTTCGCTGATCAGCTTGGTGATGGTCGCAAGCGGCGGGTTGTCCTTCACGGCGTCGGCGAGGATCTCGATCGTGCCTGTGATCACCGTGAGCATGTTATTGAATTCGTGTGCGATGCCGCCGGTGAGCTGCCCGACCGCCTCCATCTTCTGGGATTGCACCAGCTGCTCCTCGGCGGCGCGCTTCTGGGTGATGTCCCTGACGAAGGTGTTGACGATGGGACGCCCGCCCAGCCGCAAGACCGTGCTGGACGCCTCGGCCAGGATCCGCTCGCCGTTCCTGTGGATCAACGTGAGACTCGAAGCGCATCCCGGCCGGCGTGTTCGACAATTCCGGAACCAGCCGCGCCATGCGCTGGCGAAAGGCGGCGCGCAGCGGCTCGGCGACGATGAGGTCGACGACGTCGGCGCCGAGTGCCTCCTGGCGCGTCCATCCGGTCAGGGCTTCGGCCTGGAAGCTCCATTCCAGCACGGTGCCGCCGTCGTCGATCTGGATGAAGGCATCGAGCGCGGTCTTGATGACGGCTTGCGTGATCTGCGCGGCGTCGCTGCGAGCCCGGTCCAGCTCGGCCGATTGCGCGGCGCCGTGCTTGTCCTCCGACCTCTCGATCGCGCGCGTGCAGAGCCGCACGAGCAGAATGGCACTTGCGGTGCTCGCGACGAGGGCCGCGATCTGGGCGATGCCGAGATCCGGGTCCGGCCACGGCAGTGGAGGCGAGGAGGGCCGCCGCGGTCACGACGGCCTGTGCGGCCATCGCGAATGTCAGAAGCCCCCTGAGTTTCATGGTCTCACACCAACGAGATCCGTTGCGGACCCCCACGTCCGCCCGCCAGATTATTCCTGTCTCTCGTGGCTACAGAGTCAATGTGGCGTCGTCGAGGGGCAATTTCCGCCGGTAACGGGCGGCGGACGCCTCAATCTGCCGGCGAATCGGTCTGCCGCAACGTCGTCACCCAGATCACGCGCGCCGCCTGCTGGGTCGGGTTGTCGAACATGTGCGGCACGATGCTCGGAAAGCGGAAACTGTCGCCGGCTTCCAGCACATGGGCCTCGTTGTCGAGCCACAGCCGCAGGCTGCCCGAGAGGATGTACCCCGCCTTCTCGCCGGTGTGCTGCAGGAAGTCGGTGCCGGAGGAGGCGCCGGGATTGAGCGTGAGCCTCGTAGAGCCTCGAGCTGGCCTTTGCCTTCCGGCGTGAGGGCTTCCTTGACGACGCCGCTGGCGGTGAGCCGCAGCAGGCGGCGACTGCCCTTGCGCACGATGTAGCGCTGCATTTCGGCGGGATCGCTGGTCTCGAAGAAATAGGAGATGGGCACCTCGAGCGCGATGCTGAGCAGGCGCAGCGTGCGGATCGACGGCATGGCGCGCGCGCGCTCGAGCTGGCTGATCATGCCGGTGGAGAGACCCGTCTTGGTGGCGACGTCCTGGATCGAGAGACCGGCGCGCTGACGCAGCAGCCGTACCGTCTCGCCGAGGCGCTGGTCGACTGCATCGTCAGCCTCGACGGTCGGAGCGTCCTTCGTGCCGTTCGTATCGCCGCGACCATCCATGTCGCTTCTCCCGTGCATCATCTTGGCCCCGGACCTCATCGGTTCGAGCCTTCAGTTGGATTGAAAAGGTAGCGCATACTAGCAATGTGATTGACAGCTGTATTTAGTCATGATGAAATTTTGATTGAAAAATGTAGAAGCACTAAAGCCCACTCCTGTCCCTTTGCCGGGGTCTCGGGGGCGCGGGAGACGGTGCCATGTGCGGGAACGGAGACTGGTCATGGCAGACAGCACCGGCAAGTTCGGCGTTCGCGGACTGCATTTCGGCATTCCAAATCGCCGACAATTCTTCCAGCTTGGCGCAGGCGCGGCCGCGGGATGGACGCTTTCAGGCAACGCCTTCGCCCAGAGCGAACGCCCCTCCAATCCGCCGGACAAGCCGCGCGGCCAAGTGATCGCGGCGCTGTCGCAGGAGCCGACCGTCTTTCATCCGCTGATGCCCGGCATCGAGGTCGATCAGGGCATCTGGTGGCAGGTGTTCTCGCTGCTCTGGTACATCGACCCCGAGGGCAATTTCGTTCCTGATCTCGCTCGCGAAGTACCGACCATCGAGAATGGCGGCCTGTCCGCCGACGGCCTGACCTGGAAAATCAAGCTGCGCAGCGACGTGAAGTGGCACGACGGCACGCCGTTCACGGCCGAGGATGTCAAATTCTCGCTCGAGCTGATCAACGATTCCAACTTCCGCGCGCGCAGTCGCGTGGGCCACAGTCTCGTCAGGGACATCAAGGTCGTGGCGGCGGACGAGATTCATTGGCGCATGGAAGCGCCTTACTCGCCCTACATGTCGATCCTGGGCTCGCTCACCTTCATCGTGCCGAAGCACATCCTGGAGAAGGTGCCGGATCCGAACGCCTCGCCGTTCCACAATGCGCCGGTTGGCACTGGCCCGTTCCGCTGGGGCGAGCGCGTGCCCGGCGACCACATCCTGCTCAATGCCCACACCGGCTATCACGGCAAGGGGCCGTACGTCGAACGCGTGGTGTTCAAATATATCCCCGACCTCACCGTGCTCTACACCCAGTTCCGCACCGGTCAGGTCGACTACACGGGCCTGCAAGGCATCCTGCCGAATTTCGTGCAGGAAGCGAAGACGCTGAAGGGCCGCAAGATCTTCGTCTCCGCGACGTCCTCGGTGGAGCACATCGCGCCCAACCTGGAGTTCGGCCCCTTCGCCGACCGCGCGGTGCGCGAGGCGCTCTACCTCGCCATCAACAAGCAGGCGATCATCGATGCGCTCTATTACGGCCTGCCGACGCAGACCGAGAGCTTCGTGCCGCAGCAGGCCTGGTCGTTCCAGCAGGGCCTGCCGCAGCACAAATACGATCCGGCCAAGGCCAACGCGCTGCTCGATGCGGCCGGCTGGGTGCGCGGCGCCGGCGGCGTGCGCGAGAAGGGCGGCGTCAAGCTCGAATTCACCAACTCGACGACGTCAGGCAATGCGGTGCGCGAGCAGACCCAGCAGCTGCTGATCCAGGACTGGCGCGCGATCGGCGCGGCCATGCGCGTCAACAACATGCCGGCCGCCGTGATCTGGGGCGATTTCTGGCAGCAGTCGAAATTCAACTCCGTGCTGGTGTCGGTGAACTTCATGCTCGGCAGCGACCCCGACGTGACGCCGCGCTTCGGCTCCGGCGCGATTCCCGCCAAGGGCGGTCGTGGCTACAACACCTACCAGTACAGGAATCCCGAGGCCGATCGTCTCCTTGCCGAGGGCGCCAAGCAGTTCGACCTGACACAGCGCAAGGCCACCTATGGCAATCTGCAGAAGCTGATCCGCGACGACCTCGCCATCCTGCCGATGTTCCAGGGCTTCATCGCCGAAGGCGTGAAGGAGGGGCTTCAGGGCTTCCGTCCCAACATCAACACCTCCATCAATTGCTGGAACGTCCGCGAATGGTACTGGGCCTGATGGTTCGGTTGCGCGGGGCAACCTGAGATGGCCCGCTACGTCGTCAATCGCCTCGCGCAGGCGATCATGCTGCTGGTGATCGTCTCGGCGATCGGCTTTGCCATCCTGCACATGGCGCCCGGCGGTCCGCTGTCGCAATTCGCCGCCTCCGCGCAGATGACGCAGGAAGATCTCGACCGCGTCACGAAACAACTCGGTCTCGATCGCCCGCTGCCGATCCAGTATCTCGACTGGTTCGGCCGCATGGTGCGGGGTGATTGGGGCAAGTCCTATCGCGACGGCGAGGCGGTGCTGTCGGTGATCTCCTCGCATCTCGGCGCCACGCTGGAGCTGATGGCGACGGCGACGATCATCGCGGTGCTGCTCGGCTGCTGGATCGGCATCCTCGGCGCGCTCAGGCGCTATTCGCTGTTCGACACGCTCGCGACCGTCGGTGCCATGATCGCGCTGTCGATTCCGACCTTCTGGTTCGGCCTCGTCACCATCTACGTGTTCTCGGTGAAGCTCGGCTGGCTGCCGGCCGGCAACCGCCAGACCATCGGCGACGGCTCCTTCCTCGACCTGCTGCATCATTTGATCGCGCCTGCGATGGTGCTGGCGCTGGTGGAGACCGCGATGTGGGGCCGCTTCATGCGCTCCTCGATGCTCGAGGTCATCAACCAGGATTACATCCGCACGGCGCGCGCCAAGGGCATGCCGGAATGGCGCATTCTCACGGTGCACGCTTTGCGCAATGCGCTGCTGCCGATGATCACGGTCGCGGGCCTGCAGTTTCCGACGCTGCTCGGTGGCGCGCTGGTGGCCGAGACCGTCTTCACCTGGCCCGGTATGGGGCGGCTGTTCCTGGATTCTGATCGGCTATCGCGACTATCCCGTGGTGATGGGCATCCTGATGTTCTCGGCGACCATGGTGCTGATCGGCTCGCTGATTGCCGACATCCTTTACGCGGTCGTCGATCCGCGTATCCGGGTGGGCTGACGCGATGACGACCGCAGCCCTTTCCACCGCCCAGCTCGCACCCGGTCAGGCCGCCTGGCGACGCTTCCGCCGGCATCGCCTGGCGCTCGCGGGCGCCGTCATCATCCTGGTTCTCGTCCTTGGCTCGACTTTCGGGCCCTACCTGCTGCCGTTCGACGACACCTATATCGACATCATGAAGCGGTTCGCGCCGCCGCTATCGGGCGCGCACATCCTCGGCACCGACGAGGCCTCGGCCGCGACGTGCTGGCGCGGCTGATGATGGGCGGGCGCGTCTCGCTGTCGATCGGCATCGTCGCGATGGTGATGGCGATGGCAGTCGGCATCGTCGTCGGCGCCTTTGCCGGCTTCCATGGCGGCGTGGTTGGGGCGGTGCTGATGCGGCTCGTCGACGCGGTGCTGTGCTTTCCGACCATCTTCCTGTTGCTGGCGCTGGCGGCACTCACCGAACCCGGTCTCGTCACCACCACCGTCCTGATCGCGGCGACGGCCTGGATGGCGGTGGCGCGCGTCGTCGAAGCCCAGGTGCGCGCGCTCAGGGAGCGCGAATTCGCGGTGGCGGCGCTCGCCTTCGGCTCGTCGAATCTGCGCATCATGTTCCGCGAGCTCGTGCCCAATGCGATGGCGCCGATCGTGGTCGCTGCGACGCTGAACGTCGCGAAGGCGATCCTGCTCGAATCCTATGTCAGCTATCTCGGCTACGGTATCCAGCCGCCGGCCGCGAGCTGGGGCAACATGCTCAACAACGCGCAGATCTATCTCACCAGCGCGCCGTGGCTTGCGATCGCGCCGGGCCTCGCCATCACGCTGGCCGTGACCAGCTTCAACTTTCTCGGCGACGGCCTGCGCGACGCGCTCGATCCGCGCATGAACATCCCATGATCTGCAAACTTACGACGAGCACGAATTCGATCGGACCGAACTCCAGGAGTGCCCCATGTCCCCGCCGCTCAACCGTATCAACAGCGATGAACGTCTGCCGGCGCAGGTGGACGTCGTCGTCATCGGCGGCGGCGTGATCGGAGTCTCCGCCGCCTATCATCTGGCGAAGAAGGGCCATTCGGTCGCGCTGGTCGAGAAGGGCCATGTCGGCGGTGAGCAGTCGAGCCGCAACTGGGGCTGGTGCCGGCAGCAGGGCCGCGCGCGCGAGGAGATTCCGCTGGCACGCGAGGCGCTGCGTCTGTGGGAAGACATGCAGAACGATGCCGGCGTCGATGCCGGTTTCCGCCGCACCGGCGTCTTGTTCCTGACCAAGAGCAAGGACGAGCTTGCAAGCTGGGAGCGGTGGGCCGCGGTCGCGCGCGAGATGCAGGTCCACTCCACCGTGCTGACGCCGGCCGAGGTCGCCGAGCGGATGCCGGGCAATACCGACACATGGGTCGGCGGGCTGCACACGCCGAGCGACGGCCGCGCCGAGCCGTCGATGGCGGTGCCCGCGCTCGCCACGGCCGCTCGAAAGCACGGCGTCACCATCCATCAGGGCTGCGCCGCGCGCGGGCTGGAGACGACGGGCGGGAAGGTCAGCGCCGTCGTCACCGAGAAGGGCACCATTCGCACGCAAGCCGTGCTGCTGTCGGGCGGGGCGTGGTCGTCGCTGTTCTGCCGCCGTCACGGCATCGAGCTGCCGATCGGCCTCGTCAACGCCACGGCATGCCGGACCACGCCGGCTCCGGAGATCACCTCGGGCGCGCTCGGCACCGATCTCTATTGCATTCGCCGCCGCCTCGACGGCGGTTTCACGCTGGCGCTGCGCAACCGCGGCACGGTCGAGCTGTCGCCCGATTTGTTCCGCTACGCACGCACGTTCTGGCCGACCTATCTGCATCGCAAGAACGGACTGAAACTATCGTTAGGCAAGTCGTTCTTCGACCAGATCATGCGCGGCACCAGCTGGAGCCTCGACAAGCCGTCGCCGTTCGAGACCGAGCGGGTGCGCGATCCCGAGCCCGACATGTCGCTGGTGAACGCTGCGCTTGCCTCATTGATCAAGGCAAATCCCGAGCTGAAGGACATCGAGATCGCGGAAGCCTGGGGCGGCACGATCGATTGCACCCCCGACACCATTCCGGTGATCTCGCCGGTCGATGCGCTGCCGGGCTTCTTCCTCGCCACCGGCTTCTCCGGCCACGGTTTTGGCATCGGCCCTGCGGCCGGCAAGCTCGCCGCCGACATCGTCACCGGCGCAACGCCGCTGGTCGATCCCGCCGCCTACAGCCACAAGCGCATGATCGACGGCCGGCGGCTGGCGCCGGTCAGCCCGTTCTGAGGACCTGCATGACGGTTCTCTACAAGGCCAACATGGTGCGCGGTGCCGAGTGGGCGCGCTTCTTCGCGGAGCGCGCGCCCGACGTCCCGTTCCGGCTCTGGCCTGACATCGGAGATCCCGCGGATGTCCGCTATCTCGTGGCCTGGGTGCCGCCGGACGACATCGCGACGGCTTTCCCGAACCTCGAGCTCGTCTTCTCGGTCGGTGCGGGCGTGGACCAGTTCGACGCATCAATAGTTCCGGCGCACCTTCCGCTGGTCCGGATGCTGGAGCCCGGGATTGCCGAGACCATGGTCGAATATGTCGCCATGGCCGTCCTGGCCTTGCATCGCGACCTCCTCGATTTCATCAGCCAGCAGAAGGAGCAGGTCTGGCGCGAGATCCGGATCACACCGGCCACGCGCCGGCGCATCGGCGTCATGGGGCTCGGTCAGCTCGGGCAAGCCGTGCTCGAACGTCTCAAGGCGTTCGGCTTCCCGCTATCGGGGTGGAACCGCTCGCCGCGCGAGATCGCTGGCGTCACCTGTTATGCCGGTCGCGATGCGCTGCCGGACTTCCTCGGGCAGAGCGACATCCTCATTTGCCTGCTGCCGCTCACCGACGAGACGCGCGGCATCCTCAATGCCGATCTGTTCGCGCGCCTGCCGCGCGGTGCGGCTCTCGTCAATGTCGGACGCGGCCCGCACCTCGTCGAGGCCGATCTTCTCGCGGCCCTCGACGGCGGCGCGCTGTCGGGTGCGGTGCTCGATGTCACCGACCCCGAGCCGCTGCCTTCGGGCCATCGGTTCTGGAGTCACCCACGCATCCTGCTGACGCCGCACAATGCAGCGATGACGGCGCCGGACACCGCCGTCGACTTCGTGCTCGACGTCATCGCACGCCACCGCCGCGGCGAGGAATTGCCGGGGCGTGTCGATCGCACGCGGGGATATTGAGGGATGGCGACGTTGATACAAGTGCAGCCACGGGCTCCTCTTACCTCTCCCGCTTGCGGAGGAGGTCGGCGCAAAGCGCCGGGTGGGGGCTCTCTCCTCTCGGGGGCCTTCGGTTGTGGAGACACCCCCACCCCAACCCTCCCCGCAAGCGGGAGAGGGAGCGCACCTGCGCTGGGTCACGTGCAGGGGTCTTCGCATGAGCACTGGCGCCACCAGAGCTGATCAGGTCGCAGCCGACACGCAATCCCCCGTGCTGTCGGTCGCGGGCCTCACCACCTCCTTCATGCTCGAGCGGACATGGATTCCCGTCGTCCGCAACGTCTCCTTCGACGTCGCAGCCCGGGAGACCGTGGCGATCGTCGGCGAGTCCGGCTCGGGCAAGAGCGTCACCGCGCTGTCGATCATGCGGCTGATTTCGAAGGAGATCGGCCGCGTCGAGGGACGCATCATGCTGGCCGGCCGCGATCTGCTCGCGCTGCCGGAAGCCGGCATGAAGGACATCCGCGGCAACGACGTCGCCATGATCTTCCAGGAGCCGATGACGAGCCTCAATCCGGTGCTCACCATCGGCTTCCAGATCGCCGAAGCGCTGATCCAGCATCGCGGCCTGTCGCGCACGGCGGCGGAGGCGGAGACGGTGCGTCTGCTCGATCGCGTCCGCATTCCCGCGGCGAGGTCGCGCTTCCACGAGCATCCGCATCGCTTCTCCGGCGGCATGCGCCAGCGCGTGATGATCGCGATGGCGCTGGCCTGCAAGCCAAAGCTCCTGATCGCGGACGAGCCCACCACCGCGCTCGACGTCACCATCCAGGCGCAGATCCTGGAGCCTCCTGAAGGAGCCTCCAGCGGGAGGAGGGCATGTCGATCCTCTTCATCACCCACGACATGGGCGTGGTCGCCGAGATCGCGGACCGCACCGTGGTGATGTATGGCGGGCAGGCGGTGGAGACGGATGCCACCGCGCGCATCTTCGAAGCGCCCTCGCATCCCTATACGCGCGCGCTGCTCGCGGCCGTGCCGCGTCTCGGTTCCATGGACGGCCGTGCGCGGCCGATGCGCTTTCCGATCGTCGACAAGGTGACGGGCACCTCGGACGAGCCGGCGGAGACGCCCGACACGGTCTCGACCGCCGAGCGCCCGCTGCTGGAGGTCGCAGGCCTCACGACGCGCTTTCCGATCCGCTCAGGGCTGTTCGGCAAGGTCTCCGGCCGCGTCCACGCGGTCGAGAACGTCTCCTTCACCTTGCGCGCCGGCGAGACGCTGGCGCTGGTCGGCGAGTCCGGTTGCGGCAAGTCGACCACGGGCCGCTCCATCCTCAAGCTGACTGAGCCGGACAGCGGCACTGTGCTGCTCGACGGTCAGGACGTCCTTGCCATGAACGCCCGCACGCTGCGCGACTTTCGCAAGCAGATGCAGATCATCTTTCAGGATCCGTTCGCGAGCCTCAATCCGCGCATGTCGGTGGGAACGGCGATCGCGGCGCCCTTGCTCGCCAACGGGCTCGCAGCGGCGTCGCAGGCGCGCGATGAGGTCGCCGACCTGCTGGTGCGCGTCGGCCTCACCGCCGACATGGCCGCGCGCTTCCCGCACGAATTCTCCGGCGGCCAGCGCCAGCGCATCTGCATCGCGCGAGCGCTCGCGCTCGGGCCGAAGCTGATCGTGGCGGACGAGGCCGTCTCCGCGCTCGACGTCTCGGTCAAGGCGCAGGTCGTGAACCTCATGCTCGACCTGCAGGCCAGCATGGGCCTCGCCTATCTCTTCATTTCCCACGACATCGCCGTGGTCGAGCGCATGAGCCACCGTGTCGCGGTGATGTATCTCGGCGAGATCGTCGAGATCGGCCCGCGCGCATCCGTGTTCGGCAGTCCGCAGCATCCCTACACCAAGAAGCTGATGGCCGCCGTGCCCGTGCCGGACCCCTCACGCCGCGGCACCAGGCGCGAAGCCTCCAACGACGAGATCAGAAGCCCGGTGCGTGCGCCCGATTACCAGCCGCCGGTGCGGCACTATCGCGAAGTCTCGCCCGGCCACGTCGTGCAGGCCTGGGGCGAGGAATGGTCGGCTTAAGCCGCCTCACGAATTGACGTGCACGAAATCCCGCAGCAGCGGATAGATCTCGTTGTTCCAGCGTTTGCCTGAAAACACGCCGTAATGGCCGACGCCGGCCTGCATGTGGTGCACCCTGCGATAGGCGCGCACGCCTGTGCAGAGGTCCTGTGCCGCGAGCGTCTGGCCGATCGAGCAGATGTCGTCCTTTTCGCCCTCGACCGTCATCAGCCCCATGCGGCTGACGGCCTTGGTGTTCACGGGGCGGCCGCGATGCATCAACTTGCCCTGCGGCAGAAGATGCTCCTGGAATACGTCGCGCACGGTCTCGATGTAGAACTCGGCGGGCAGGTCCATCACGGCGAAATATTCGTCGTAGAAGGTCTTGATGGTCGCGGCCTTCTCCCGCTCGCCCTTGGCGATGTGGTTGGCGAGATCCATGTGCTGCTTGATGTGGCGCTCGAGATTCATCGAGACGAAGGCGGTGAGCTGCACGAAGCCGGGATAGACTTTCCGGAGCGCGCCCCGGCATTGCACCGGCACGTAGTTGATCAAATTGCTCTCGAACCAGTCGATCGGCTTGCTCTTGGCGAAGTCGTTGACCCTGGTCGGCTGAATGCGGGTGTCGATCGGCCCCGCCATCAGCGTCAGCGTCGCCGGGCGCGAGGGATGGTTGTCCTCGCACATGATCGCGGCGGCCGCGAGCGCAGAGACCGACGGCTGGCAGATCGCGACCATGTGCGGGCGCGGACCGAGCTGCCCTAAGAAGTCGATCAGATGCTCGGTGTAGTCGTCGAGCCCGAAGCGGCCTTCGCTGCGCGGAATGTCGCGCGGATTGTGCCAGTCGGTGATGTAGACGTCGTGATCCTGCAGCAGCGTCTGCACGGTGCCGCGGAGCAGCGTCGCGAAATGGCCGGACATCGGCGCCACCAGCAGCATGCGCGGCTGCTCGCCGACGCCCTCTTTCCTGAAATGCAGCAGCGAGCCGAATGGCGTCGCGTAGGCGATCTCCTCGGTGACCCCTACCTCGCGGTTGCCCACCATCACGCTGTCGATGCCGTAGGCGGGACGGTGATAGGTGAGGGTGGAGCGCGAGATCAGCTCCAGCGCGGCCGAGAGCCGGCCGACGACCTGGTCCGACATGCCCTGCGGCACCAGGCTGAGGAATTTGAGCGCGGAGGACGCCCCCGTGCGCCACGGCGCGGTCAGGTCCATGTGGTTCTGAAAGGCCTGATAATACATCGACATCATACTGAAACGCCCACCTGTCCCCATGCTGTCATGCAATATCGAAGCCAGACGGGAGTCGGGCCGCCTCTGGAATTGGCACGTCGCTTGCTGCGCTCCGGGCGGGAAGCAAGGGACACGGGCGGGAGGCGAGAGCCGCATGGCAAAGGCGACACTGACCATCAGCAGCAAGAACTACTCGTCCTGGTACGCTGCGCGGCTGGCTGCTGACGAAATTTTCCGGGCTCGATTTCGAGGAGATCGTCACCGCACCGGACGATGCGTCCGCGCGCGCGGAAATCCTCCTGCTGTCGTCGTCGATCCTGGTGCCGTGCCTGCGGCACGAGGGGGCGGTGGTCTGGGACACGCTGGCCATCGCCGAATACCTCAACGAGGTGATGCCGGCTGCCGGCCTGTTGCCTGATGATCGCGTGCAGCGCGCCCATTGCCGCTCGATATCAGGCGAAATCCATTCCGGCTTCACCACGCTGCGCGCCTCGCTGCCGGTGAATCTGAAGGGACACTTTCCCGGCTTCAAGATCTGGTCGCGCGCGCAGGCCGACATCGACCGTGTCTGGTCGATCTGGCACGACTGCCTGGCGGCATCGGGCGGCCCTTTCCTGTTCGGCGCGCAGCGCACCATGGCGGATGCGATGTACGCCCCCGTGGTGACGCGCTTCGTCACCTATGACGTCAAGCTGGAGCCGCGGCTGAAGGCCTATGCCGACACCATCATGGCGATGCCCGAGATGGTCGAATGGATCGCGGCGGCGCAGGAAGAGCCGGCCGAGATCGAGGAGCCTCGAGGTCGAATATTAGGCAGGCGTTGCGCGGCCCCGCCTGTTTCGCGGGCGGCGGCCGGTCCAGCGCAATTCCGGCGCTATGGCCTTGTCATCATTAACCTTTGGCGACCATGACGGGGTGGTGCCCTCCGCAACGCTGCGCAGATATTGTACGCCTTCGCGCAGCTGTGCCGACATCTAGCCGTGAACAGCTGCGTACACGGCATTTCCGCTGATTCGGACGCGATTCGTTCGGGCCGCGTTCCGTTCGTTAAGGCGGAGCGCGGCGCCGTTGCATTTTGGAACAGATGCAGGCGTCAGGCGGCCCCGCGCTGCCTCACGCGCGGCAGGCGCCAGCCGATGACGGTGGCTTCGACCGCGATGCCGGCCTCGTGGTTCTGCCAGCGTCCCTCCACATAACGACAGGCGAACGGCAGCTGGTACGTCCCGCTGTGATCTTCGCACAGCACCTCGACCGCAAGGCCCGGCGGCGGTTCTCCGGCGCCGTCGAATTCCGCCAGACGTCTGTCACGCGTTGCCATTCCAAAAATCTCCCCTAAACAAAGCCGCGGAAAGAGCGCCCACTTCTTCCGCATGCAGATCATCGTTCCCCGTCCGAGGGAACGGACGCAAGCTCAACGCGAGAATGCGGTACGAGTGTGGTAGCCTTACCCGGCTGCGCCCAAAAAGCGCACATTGCCGTGATCGATCGGACGAGGAACCCTGCATGCTGCTTCGAAACGCCGGCATCTGTTTCGCGATATTGCTGCTCGCATCGCTGGCGCATGCGCCGGTGCACGCGCAAGACGTGCCCGGCATCGAGATTTGCACGGTCGAGAAGACCATGGAGCGGCGCACCAGCTGCCTGCAGAGCAATGTCGACTTCCTGCAGAAGACCATCACCAAGCTCACGCTCGATCACCAGCAGAAGCTGGATGCGGCGGGTCGCCAGATCGACGCGCTCAAAGTGGGCATCGCCGGCCTGCAGAAGACGCTCCTCGATCTCCAGGCCGCGCAGGCGAAGACGGCCGAGGATCTGAAGAAGAAGCAGGACGCGCCGCCGGCGAAAGACGCGGCGAAATAGGCGCGGCGATCACACCACGCGATAGCGCTCCATCACCTCCCGGTCGGGCTCATAGCCGAGCCCGGGCCCCGAGGGCACCGCGACATGGCCGGTGGCATCGGCATCGGCGCGGCCGCCCCAGAGGCAGGCCTCGCGCTTGAGGTAGAACAGCTCGACCAGCCCGTCGTCTCGCGTCGCCAGCAGCTGCAGTGTCGCCAGCAGGCCTGGCCCGAAATAGGGCGAGTGCGGCACGATCTTGACGCCGTGTCGATCGGCGAGCGCGGCGACCTTCAGAAATTCCGTGATGCCGCCGACCTTGATCACCGACGGCTGGGCGTGGCTCACCGCGCCCGCCGCCATCATCTGGCGGAATTGATATTCCGTGCAGGCGTTCTCGCCGGCGGCAATGTCGAGGCCGCCCTTGCTGCGCAACTCGGCGAGCGCGGCAAAGTCCTCCGGCGGCCATACCGGCTCCTCCAGAAACATCGGCCGCGCATCGCGGCATGAGGTTGCGAACGCGATCGCCTGCTCGGCGGTCAGCGGGCAGTTCATGTCCACCATCAGCGGAATGGCCGGCCCGATCGCCTCGCGCGCGGCGAACACCGCGGGCGCCGTGGTCTCGTGCAGCTTGATCGCGCCATAGCCGAGCGCGAGCGCCTTCCTGCATTCGGCCGCGATGTTGTCGGGCGAGCCGATCCGCAACAGGCTCGCATAGGCCGGAATGGACGAGCGCCTGATCTCGCCGAGCAGGCGATGCACCGGCACGCCCTTCACCTTCGCCGCCAGATCCCACAGCGCGATGTCGAGGCCCGAGATCGCGAACATGGTGATGCCGTAGCGGCCGAACAGATGCAGATTGCGCTGGATCTGCTCCATCGCGGCGGGAATGCCGGCCGCATCCGGCACCTTCAGCCCGCGCGCCTGCGGCGCGATCATCTCCTCAACCGCGCTGCGCGTGGTGCGCGGACAGACGTAAGCGAAAGCATCGCCCCAACCGGTCAGTCCCGCATCGGTCGAGACCTCGACCAGCACCATGTCGAGTGCGGAGATCGCGGAGGCGCCCTGGCGAAAGCTCGCGACACCGGCGTCATAGGGGATGCGGATATGGTGCGCCCGCACGTCGGTGATTTCCATGGCGCGGTTCCTCTTTCTGGTGAGCGGTTACAGCAAGTGTAGCCGTGAACACCAAGGCGTTGCCAGTGGCCATTCCCCGACTATCCTCGCAGCAGGACAGCAATGCCGATCAAGCGAGACGGGGCAGGGGCGGCGCATCATCGCCGCGCTTCGAACGCCACCGGCAATGGCGGCTTCGAGATCCGGGTGCCGGTGCGGGAATAGACCTTCCGCAACGCTGGCATACCGTCCCGCTTGCTTGGCAAGCCTCGGTGACTTTGCCATAACCTCAGGCAAATCTTGCGTGTGGGGCCGAGCCGGACATCCCGTGCAAGTCATAACAAGCAGCCGGGAGGGTCTCACATGTCTGACGTCCGCGTTCTCGCCACCGACCTCGAATTTCCCGAAGGGCCGGTCGTGATGCCGGACGGCTCGGTGGTGCTGGTGGAAATCCGCGGCCAGCGCCTGACGCGTGTCTACCCTGACGGCCGCAAGGAGATCGTCGCCAAGATTCCAGGCGGCCCGAACGGTGCGGCCCTCGGCCCTGACGGCAAGATCTACATCTGCAACAATGGCGGCTTCTCCTGGATCCCGACCCGCAACATGATCATGCCGGGTCCACAGCCGGACGATTATCTCGGCGGCTCGATCCAGCGCGTCGATCTGCAAACCGGAGAGGTCGAGACCGTCGTCACGAAATGCGGCGAGCACGATCTGCGCGGGCCGAACGACCTCGTGTTCGACAAGCAGGGCGGCCTGTGGTTCTCCGATCTCGGCAAGCGCCGCGCGCGCGAGATGGACGTCGGCGGCATGTACTATCTCAAGCCGGGGATGACCGAGGCTCGTCGAGATCGTGCACGGCATCCTGCCGGCGAACGGCATCGGCCTGTCGCCGGATGAGAATACCGTCTACATCGCGGAGACACCGACCGGCCGGCTCTGGGCCTACGAGTCTCTCGGCGCCGGGCACGCTGAAGCCGCGCGACGTGATCTATCGCGGCGAGAGGGGCAAGCCGATCTGCGGCCTCGGCGGCTACCAGATGTTCGACTCGCTCGCGGTGGAAGCTGGCGGCAATGTTTGCGTCGCCACCCTCGTTTCGGGGTGCATCTCCGTGATCGCGCCCGACGGCACGCTGGTGGAGCAGGTCTCGACCGGCGACCGCGTCACCACCAACATCGCCTTCGGCGGCCCCGGGCTGAAGACGGCCTACATCACGCTGTCTGGCAAGGGCGAGCTGGTCGCGATGGACTGGCCGCGCGGCGGTTTGCCGTTGAATTTTCTGAATAAGTGAGCCAAGCCGTCATTGCGAGGAGCCCTTGCGACGAAGCAATCCAAGCCGTCTCCGCGGTCAGATTCTGGATTGCTTCGCTTCGCTCGCAATGACAACGGAGAGAGTCTCAAATGCCCTGGCCTGATCCCATCACCCTGCGCGGACAGCATGCCCGTCTGGAGCCGCTGTCGAAAGAGCACCGCGAGGGGCTGGTTGAGGCCGTGAAGGACGGCGATCTCTATACGATCTGGTACACCGCGATCCCGACGCCGGACAACGTCGCCAAGGAGATCGACCGCCGCCTGGGCCTGCAGGCCGCGGGCTCGATGCTGCCCTTCACCGTGTTCGATGCTGCCGGCAACATCGTCGGGCAGACCACCTACATGAACATCGACGCCGCCAACCGCCGCGTCGAGATCGGCTCGACCTGGTACGGCAAGAGCGCGCAGCGCGGCCCGCTCAACACCCAGTGCAAGCTGCTCCTGCTCGCCCACGCCTTCGAGACGCTGAATTGCATCGCGGTCGAATTCCGCACGCATTTCTTCAACCACCAGAGCCGCCGCGCCATCGAGCGCCTCGGCGCCAAGCAGGACGGCATCCTGCGCAGCCATCAGGTCGCGCCGAACGGCACGCTGCGCGACACCGTCGTGTACAGCATCACCGCGGCCGAATGGCCGACGGTGAAGGCCCATCTGAACTACCAGCTCAACGAAAAGCCGCGCTAGGGGCGACCGAGGCATCATGGACAGATTTGATTATGTGATCATCGGCGCGGGCTCGGCCGGTTGCATCCTCACCTCCAGGCTCAGCGAAGACCCCAACACCAGCGTCTGTGTGTTGGAGGCCGGCCCGTCCGACTGGCATCCCTACATCCATCTGCCGGCCGGCTTCATCAAGACCTTCCACATGAAGAGCATCAACTGGGCCTACCAGCAGGAGCCCGGCCCCTACACCGGCGGACGCAGCATCTACGCGCCGCGCGGCAAGACGCTTGGCGGCTCGTCCTCGATCAACGGCCACATCTACAATCGCGGCCAGCGCATGGATTTCGACACCTGGGCGCAGATGGGCAATCGCGGCTGGGGCTATGCCGACGTGCTGCCGTACTTCCGCCGGCTGGAGAAGCGCGTTGGCGAGGGCGACAGCACCTTCCGCGGGCGCGACGGCAATCTCACCGTCACCACCATGGACTGGCGTGATCCGCTCTGCGAAGCCTTCATGGAAGGCGCGGTCTCGCTCGGCATCCCACGCAACCCCGACTACAACGGCGCCAAGCAGGAGGGCGTCTCCTACTGCCAGCGCACCATCGACAAGGGCCTGCGCGTCTCGGGCTCGACCGCGTTCCTGAAGCCCGCGATGAAGCGGCCGAACGTGCATGTACACACGCATGCGCACGCGACCGAGATCATTTTTGAAGGCAAGCGCGCCGTCGGCGTGCGCTACATGAAGGGCGGCCCTCGCGGCACGCCGGTGGAAGTGCGCGCCAACAAGGAAGTGATCCTCTCCGGCGGCACCTATAATTCGCCGCAGCTCCTGCAGCTCTCCGGCATCGGCTCGCCCGATCTGTTGCAGCAGCACGGCATCGCAGTACGTCACGCGCTGCCGGTCGGCGAGGGCCTGCAGGACCATTACGCGCCGCGCACCGTGGCGCGCGTCAAGGACATCAAGACCATCAACGAGCTTCGCCGCGGCCTCTCGCTGTGGATCGAGGCGCTGAAATGGGCGACCCAACGCAAGGGCCTGCTCTCGCTGTCGCCGACCATGGTCTATTGCTTCTGGCACTCCGGCGAGAGCGCCGATTCATCCGACCTGCAGCTCACCTTCACGCCGGCGAGCTACAAGGAAGGCGTGCAGGGCCAGCTCGAGGACGAGCCCGGCATGACGGTGGCGTCATGGCAGCAGCGCCCGGAGAGCCGCGGCTATGTCCGCATCCGCTCCAACGATCCCTTCGCACCGCCGATCATCCAGACCAACTATCTCGACGCCGAGCCTCGACCGCCGTGTCGTCGTCGGCGGCATGAAGCTCGCACGTCGGCTGCTGAAGTCCGCGCCGTTGTCGCCCTATTACGCCTACGAGGATTTCCCCGGCCCCAACATCAACACCGACGACGAATTTTTGCACGCCGCCACCGAGCGCGGCACCACCACCTTCCATCCCGGCTGCACCTGCCGCATGGGCCCGGCGGATTCGACGTGGGCGGTGGTCGACGACCAACTCCGCGTGCATGGGCTGGAAGGCCTCCGCGTCATCGACGCCTCGGTGATGCCGCGCATGATCTCGGCGAACTTGAATGCGTCGACCATGATGATCGCCGATCGCGCGTCGGATCTGATACGAGGCAAGGCCCCGATGGAGGCCGCACGCATCCCGGACGCTGCGGTGGCGTGAGGCACTTCGTAAAATGGGTAGAGCGCAGCGAAACCCATCCTCGTGCCAAGTTTGCCGAGGCTGTAGGCTGCTGTGCGGTTTGTCTTGCGTGTGCTTTGCGCAGCAGACCGCTGGTGCGAGCCGGCACCCGGCCTTCCCTGCACCCTCTGATCGAAGAGGGAGCGAGACTGAAGCAAAGCTAGGGAGAGACGCGCCGCGAGGCTGCGAAGGCGTGTCTGCGGCTACACTCTCACTGTCATCGCCCGCGAAGGCGGGCGATCCAGTATTCCAGAAGCGGTTGTGATTGAGCCGAGACGTCGCGGCGTACTGGATTCCCCGCCTTCGCGGGGAATGACACCGTCATTGGAGTGGTGGTGGAGGCCTGTCGCTTGAGAGACCGTGCCTCACACTTCCCGGCGGCTCAAAAACGCCAGCCGCTCGAACAGATGCACGTCCTGCTCGTTCTTGAGCAGCGCGCCGTGCAGCGGCGGGATCAGTTTGCGCGGGTCGCGCTCGCGCAGCTGCTCGACGCTCATGTCCTCGTTGAGCAGCAGCTTGAGCCAGTCGAGCAGCTCCGAGGTCGACGGCTTCTTCTTCAGGCCGGGCACCTCGCGCACCTCGAAGAAGATGCGCAGCGCCTCTTCCACCAGGCGCTTCTTGATGCCGGGGAAGTGGACGTCGACGATGCGGCCCATCGTGTCGGCGTCGGGGAACTTGATGTAGTGGAAGAAGCAGCGGCGCAGGAATGCATCCGGCAGCTCCTTCTCGTTGTTGGAGGTGATCATCATGATCGGGCGCTGCTTGGCCTTGATCGTCTCACCGGTCTCGTAGACATGGAATTCCATGCGGTCGAGGCTCGAGCAGGAGGTCGTTCGGAAACTCGATGTCGGCCTTGTCGATCTCGTCGATCAGGAGCACCGGGCGCTGCTCGGCGGCAAAGGCTTCCCACAGCTTGCCGCGCTTGATGTAGTTCTTGATGTCGGACACGCGCGCGTCGCCGAGCTGGCTGTCGCGCAGGCGCGACACCGCGTCGTATTCGTACAGGCCCTGCTGCGCCTTGGTGGTGGACTTGATGTGCCAGGTCAGCAGCGGCGCGTTCAGCGCCTTCGCCACTTCCTCCGCCAGCACCGTCTTGCCGGTGCCGGGCTCGCCCTTGATGAGCAGCGGGCGCTCGAGCACGATCGAGGCGTTGACGGCGACCTTGAGATCGTCGGTCGCAACATAGTCCTTGGTGCCGGTAAATTTCATTGCGTTTCCTTGGCGTGTCCTTGGGTCATCGTCGCGCGAGGTGCGGCTCCGGTCGCGACAAGCGAACGGCCGCTCGCGGCGGCCGTTCCAGGTTCGGTCAGGCTTTCAGACCCGTTTTATCAGCGAAAGGATGACCAGCACAATCACCGCGCCGATGGTGGCGTCGACGATGGCGCCCAAGGTGCCGGTGGCGAGCCCGATATGGAGCTGCGGCAGAACCCAGCTCGCAACCAGCGCGCCGATGATGCCGACGACGATGTTGCCGATCAGTCCAAATCCCGCCCCGTGGACAATCTTGCCCGCGAGCCAGCCCGCGATCGCGCCGATGATGAGCGCTGCGACAATTCCCATTGCATACGTCCCCAAAACAACCCCTGAGGGCGCCAATTCTAGAGCAAAAAGCTTCCCGGTCCAGCGTTCAGCGGCGGTCTCCGCCCCTTGACGTTCGCCCCCCGACGGGCAATCTGTCAGCCATGTTCCTGCAATTCTTCACTTCTCTGCGCGATGCGCAGGTCCCCGTGACGCTGCGCGAATACCTCACGCTGGTGGAGGCGCTCGACGCCGACCTTGCGGACTACTCGGTCGAGAATTTCTACTATCTGTCGCGCACCGCGCTGGTGAAGGACGAGCGCAACCTCGACAAGTTCGATCGCGTCTTCGGCTCGGTGTTCAAGGGGCTGGAAAACCTGCTCGACGCCATGGAGAAGGCCGAGATTCCCGAGGAGTGGCTGAAGAAGCTCGCCGAGAAGTACCTGACTGAGGAAGAGAAGAAGCAGATCGAGGCCATGGGCTGGGACAAGCTCATGGAGACCTTGAAGAAGCGCCTCGAGGAGCAGAAAGGCCGGCACCAGGGCGGCTCGAAATGGATCGGCACCGCCGGCACCTCGCCGTTCGGCGCCCATGGCTACAATCCCGAAGGCGTGCGCATCGGCCAGGAGAAGAACCGCAACAACCGCGCCGTCAAGGTGTGGGACAAGCGCGAGTTCAAGGACCTCGACGGCAATGTCGAGCCTCGGCATCCGCAACATCAAGGTGGCGCTGCGCCGCCTGCGCAAGTTCGCCCGCACCGGCGCGCCCGACGAGCCTCGATCTCGACACCACGATCCGCGAGACCGCCAATCACGGTTATCTCGACGTCCACATGCGTCCCGAGCGGCGCAATGCGGTGAAGCTACTGGTGTTCTTCGACATCGGCGGCTCAATGGACGCGCATATCGAGCAGGTCGAGGAGCTGTTCTCGGCGGCGAAGAGCGAGTTCAAGCACATGGAGTATTTCTATTTCCACAACTGCCTCTATGAAGGCGTGTGGAAGCAGAACAAGCGCCGCTTCACCGACCGCACGCCGACATGGGACGTGCTGCACAAATATCCGCACGACTACAAGATCGTGTTCGTCGGCGACGCCTCGATGTCGCCTTACGAGATCATGGTGCCCGGCGGCTCGGTCGAGCACGTCAACGAGGAGCCGGGCTCGATCTGGCTCGACCGCATCATCCGCACCTATCCGCACGCGGTGTGGCTGAACCCGGTCGCGCAGAAGCACTGGGACTATTCGGAATCGACCACCATCATCAAGCGCATTTTCGCCAACCGCATGTACCCGATCACGATCGAGGGGCTGGAAGGTGCGATGAAGGAATTGACGCACTAGCCTCTGTCATTCCGGGGCGCCCGAAGGGCGAACCCGGAATCCATCGGGCCGCGGTACGTGCAGATAAATGGATTCTCTGGTGCGCAATTGCGCACCATAGTTCGATGCTGTGCATCGCCCCGGAATGACGAAAGAGAAGGGAACACCCCAATGCCCCAGAACATCACCCGCGGCATCAAGGCGCTGATCGACGAGGCCAATGCCGAGATCGAGACGCTCAACGCCAAGGACGCCATCGAGATCTCCAAGAACGGCGACGTCGTCATCGTCGACATCCGTGACCCCCGCGAGATCGAGCGCGACGGTCGCATCCCCGGCGCGTTCGCCTGCACGCGCGGCATGCTGGAGTTCTGGATCGATCCGCAGAGCCCCTACGCCAAGCCGATCTTTCAGGAAGACAAGAAGTTCGTGTTCCACTGCGCCGGCGGCCTGCGCTCCGCGCTCGCCGCCAAGACCGCGCAGGACATGGGCCTGAAGCCCGTCGCCCACATCGCCGGCGGCTACGCCGCCTGGCGTGATGCCGGCGGTGCGACGGAGAAGTGGGAGCCGAAGAAGAAGGGGTGAGCCTCGCTCTCTCCACCCGTCATTCCCCGCGAAGGCGGGAATCCAGTACGCCGCGGCTTCTGTGGTTCAAACACAACCGTCTCGGAGTACTGGATCGCCCGGCCAAGCCGGGCGATGACAGCTGAGTTTGACGCGCGCTGCTTCAGTTTCACTCGCTGCGCACGCCCCGGAATGAGAAGGAAACCCAATGACCACCGACCCCCTCGTCTCCACCGAATGGCTCGCCGCCCACATGGGCGACGCCAACGTCAAGCTCCTCGACGCCAGCTTCAAGCTGCCGGGCGTGCTGCCGCTGCCGAAGGACGATTATCTCGCCGCGCATCTGCCGGGCGCCGCGTTCTTCGACGTCGATGCGGTGTCGGACCATTCCAACCCGCTGCCGCACATGTATCCGAGCGCCGAGCAGTTCGGCCGTGACATCGGCAATCTCGGCATCTCCAACGCCGACACCGTCGTGCTCTACGATGCCGGCGGCTGGGTTGCCGCGCCCCGCGCATGGTGGATGTTCCTGGCGTTTGGCCACGGCAATGTGCGCATCCTCAATGGCGGGCTGAAGAAGTGGCGTGCCGAGGGGCGTCCCGTGGAAAGTGGCGAGGTAAAGCCCAAGCCGGCGACCTTCAAGGCGAGCTTCGATGCGAAGCGCGTGCGCAGCATGCAGCAGCTGGTCGCCAATGTCGAAAGCAGGAAGGAGCAGGTGATCGACGCCCGCGCCGCCGACCGCTTCGAAGGCCGCGCGCCCGAGCCGCGCGCGGGCATCCGCTCCGGCCACATCCCCGGCGCCCGCAACGTGCCCTACAATCAGCTGTTCGACGCCGCGACCGGCACGATGAAGCCGCTCGATGAGGCTCCGCGCCGCCTTCACCGGTGCCGGCGTCAAGCTCGACGCGCCGATCGTGACGAGCTGCGGCTCGGGCGTCTCGGCCGGCGTGCTGACGCTCGCGCTGTATCGCCTCGGGATTGCCGACACCGCGCTCTATGACGGCTCGTGGTCGGAATGGGGCCAGGAAAAAGGCCCGGCCATCGCGACCGGGCCGGCGTAGCGACACGATGACGGTCCACTCCCTCGCCCCGCTTGCGGGGCCGCGACGAGCTACGCTCGCGCTGAGAGCGTTGGGGTGAGGGGGAGTCTCCGCGGGGAAGGTGAGAGTGAGACTTGCGGAGAGTCCCCCTCACCCGGAATTCGCGCTGCGCACGAATTCCGACCTCTCCCGCAAGCGGGGCGAGGTAAAAGGATCACCGCGTGCGCGTGGTCGTCGTCGCAAAACTCTGCTGCCCGAACGGATCGAGCTGCTGCTGCAATTGCTGAGGCGGCGGACGCCGCACCACGCGGTGCCGCTTCTTGGCCTTCGCCTTGCGCTTGGTCGCCTTGTCGTCGGCCTTGCTATCGACCTTGGCTTTCGCCGGTGCATCCTTCACGGCCGTCGTCGCTGGCTCGTTCAGAGCGGCCAGCTTGGCCGAGGCAATCTCGAGTGCCGAGGAGGCGAGGGCGGGATCAATCGGCGCCGGCGCGCTGGCGCTTTCGACAGCGGCGGGCATCACGTTAGGCTTGGCGTCGGGGATCGACGCCGTGGTGTCGGCCTGGGTGAGCGTGTCGGCGGGCATAGGCGCGGTGGCCTCCGTCGCCGTCTCGGCCTCGGTGGGTTCGGCGGCCGCCGGAGGCGTGGCGTCGGTACCCTGCGGCTGAACCTCGGCCTCGGTCGTCAGTGCGGCCATTTGCGCGGGCTCGCTCTCCGGCAGCCCGATGGTCGGCACCTGGTCGCGCAATGACGCCTCGGGCTCGGCCGCTTCCGGCTCCGCTCGCAAAACCGCAAGCACCGGCGGGGCAGGCTCGGGCGCCTGCGCGAACCGCTGCTCCTGCGGGCCGTTCCGCCAGGAGGGGTTGTTGGCATACTGCTCATGGCTCGCCCGCAGCAGCGCGGCGGCGCCCAGGCCGAATACCAAGAGGGAGGTTGACAGCAGGATCGCGGCAAACAGGAAGCGAAAGCCGGGAAGCATCGAGGGATTACGAATTTCCGCCCCGGCGGTGTGGAGTGCCAGGGCCCATGAGCCATCTGAACGCGGTGACGGTACTGTTGCCGCGTTCGCCGCGCGGGTATTGGGAGCTCAAATGTACGGCGAATCAGGCTGATTCGAACATACCGCAACGATTCCGACCCGTTCCGTAAAAAACAGGCCGAAGACTCCGGCAAATGACGGCGCGAATGGATTTCCACCCCGTGATGCAACGGGGCAACGGTAGTCTTGCGGGATCACAATTTGGCAAATCCGGCGCAAATAAGCCTGATATGTCTTGAATGTGCCGCTATCTTCGGCCATCTGGCCGTTAACGGTCCTGATGGGCCCGGGGACACTACAAGAGCGATGATGATCAAACATTTTCTGACGATATGCGCTGCCGCAACAGTCGCTGCGGCGGGAACCTCGCTCGTGCAGGCTCAGAGCTATCCGATCCAGCAGGCGCCCAGCTACGGCGCCCCGGCCGAATATCGGCCCGGCGATCGTGCGCCGAATTTCGATGCGCTGGACGATGACGACGATGCGATGCCGCACACGTCGCTGCCGCCGCCCGGCCCGGCCGACGATCCGCGTTACGGCCGCCCGGTCGGCGCCCCCCGGTCTACTCGGCCGCGCCGCCGCAGGGGCCGGTGATGTCGCCGGATGATCCGCGTTATGGCCGTCCGGCTGGCGCTCCGCCGGTCTATTCGGCCGCGCCGCCGCAAGGGCCGGTGATGTCGCCCGACGATCCCCGCTACGGCCGCCCCGCCGGTCCGCCCGCCGTGATCTATGCCGATCGGCCGCCCGCCAATGGCGGCATGCGTCCGCCGGAAGCCGTTGGCGGTCCCGCCGCGACCGGAACGGTGCAGGCTGGACAGCCGCCGGTCGGTGCCGATGGCCGGCCGATGACGGTCGCTTCGCTGCCGCCCGAGGAGCAGCCTGACGCTGCGCCCGCCCAGCTGCCGCCGAACCTGCGCCGCCAGGAGGTCTCGTTCCAGACCAAGGAGCCCGCCGGCACCCTCGTGGTCGATACGCCCAACACCTATCTCTATTACGTGCTCGGCGGTGGCCGTGCGATCCGCTACGGCGTCCGCGTCGGCCGCGACGGCTTCACCTGGACCGGCGTGCAGAAGATCACCCGCAAGGCCGAGTGGCCGGATTGGCATCCGCCGACCGAGATGATCGAGCGCCAGCCCTATCTGCCGCGCTTCATGGCCGGCGGCCCCGGCAATCCGCTCGGCGCGCGCGCGATGTATCTCGGCTCGACCGTGTACCGCATCCACGGCACCAACCAGCCCTCGACCATCGGCAAGTTCGTCTCGTCCGGCTGCATCGGCATGCTGAACGAGGACGTCTCCGACCTGTTCGATCGCGTCAAGGTCGGCACCCGCGTGGTGGTGATGCCCGGTGGCCCGCCGCCGGGAACGGCGACCGCCTCGGCTGCGCCGGCGGCCGGTCCTGCCGCAGGTCCGACTCCGATGGCCGCTCAGGCTGGCCCCGTCCCGGGCACGCAGCCGACCGTGGTGCCGCCGCTGCCCGCGCCGGTCACCGTGCGCTGAGCGCTTCGAACCAAATCCAATTGCGAAGGGCGTGCCGTCGGCACGCCCTTTCGTTTCAGGCCAGCTTGCGCGGCAGCTCGCCGCCCTTGGTGAAGGCATCGATCGCCTCGACCATCTGGCCGTAATGGATGCGCAGGCCGTCCTCGGTGGCGTAGCCGAGGTGCGGCGTCAGCACGAGATTGTCGAGCTTGCGGAAGGGATGATCGACCGGCAGCGGCTCGACCGCGAACACGTCGATGCCGGCGCCCGCGATCTTGCGCTGCTGCAAGGCCTCGAGCAGCGCCTGCTCGTCCACGATCGGCCCGCGCGCGGTGTTGACGAGGAACGCCGTCGGCTTCATCCGGGCAAGATCGTCGCGGCCGACGAGACCGCGCGAGCGGTCGCTCAGCACCACATGGATGGTGACGATATCGGCCTTGGCGAACAGCTCCTCCTTGGTGGCGTAGCCGACGCCGGCCGCCGCGCATTTCTCCGGGGTGAGGTTCGGGCTCCAGGCGATCACGTTCATGCCGAACGCCTTGGCGATCCCGGCCATCTTGGTGCCGAGCTTGCCGAGCCCGAGAATGCCGAGCGTCATGCCTTCGATCTCGACGCCGGCAAAGGTCTGCCAGGGCTCGCCGGCATGCATGCGAGCGTTCTCGCGGCCGATGCCGCGGGTCAGCTCCAGGATCAGGCCCATGGTCAGCGGCGCGGTCGGGTCACGCGAATATTGCGTGCCGCCGATGGCGACGCCTTTGGCCTTGGCGGCCTCGATGTCGATCGCGGCATTGCGCATGCCTGAGGTCAGCAGCAGCTTCAGCTTCGGCAAGCTCGCGAACAGGCTCTTGGGGAACGCGGTGCGCTCGCGCATCGCGCAGACGATCTCGAAATCGGCGAGCGCGCTGGTGGCGGCCTGCTCGGAGGCGAAGGGACGGCTGAACACGGTGACGTCGATGCGGTCGGACAGCTTCTGCCAGTCGGCGACGTCGAGGGCGAGGTTGAAATAGTCGTCGAGAATTGCGCAGCGCAGCCGGCTCATCAGCGTTCATCCAGGGCCAGAGTTGGTGGCGAGAGGGGATGGCGCTGGGCGGGGGCGCCATCGTCGGAACCGGGCCATGGTTGCGCGCAATCAGGACGGCGCGCAAGCCGCTTGCGTCTTCAAAAATCCGACAGGATGAGGTGCTTCAGAGGTCGCGGGGCTTGAGGCGGAACGGCGCATCCATGCCGTGCTTGGCGCGCCAGGCGGGGCCGGGGCCGCGCATGTAGTGCAGTTCGGGCCGGTAGGGGTTGAAGGCGGTGGCGAAGAAGCGCTTCCAGAAGCCCTTGATCTCCGAGACGAAGCCGGAGACGTGGCCGGCTTCTGCCGGAACAGGAAGAGAATGGGTCTCGATCAGAGCCATGACGCTGTCTCGCTGTGCTCCCGTTCGTTCTGAGCGGGTGGCGCTGTTTCCGCGCGAAACCGAGCATTCGGCCTGATTGATTAAAAGATGGTTTCAATTGTCCGGATCGGTGGCCGGATGGTGTCCGTCCCGTATTCATCCGTGGTGAACGGACGGAAAACGTTGCCCTTTGGGGGCGGGATCGCTACATCGGCGGCAAAGCAAATTTCCTCAAATCGAAGGTTTTCGGGACCGATGGCGCGCCAGTTCATCTATTTCATGCAGGGCCTGACCAAGAGTTATCCGACCCGCAAGGTGCTCGATAACATCCATCTGTCGTTCTACCCGGACGCCAAGATCGGCGTGCTCGGCGTCAACGGCTCGGGCAAGTCGACGCTGCTCAAGATCATGGCCGGCCTCGACAAGGAGTATAACGGCGAGGCCTGGGTCGCCCAGGGTGCCCGCGTCGGTTATCTCGAGCAGGAGCCGCATCTCGATCCCGCGCTGTCCGTGCGCGAGAACGTCATGCTCGGCGTCGCCAAGCAGAAGGCCATCCTCGATCGCTACAATGAGCTGGCGATGAATTATTCCGAGGAGACCGCCGACGAGATGACCAAGCTGCAGGACGAGATCGAGGCCCAGGGCCTCTGGGATCTCGACAGCAAGGTCGACCAGGCCATGGACGCACTGCGCTGCCCCCTGATGATGCCGACGTGACGAAGCTCTCGGGTGGTGAACGCCGCCGCGTCGCGCTGTGCAAGCTGCTGCTCGACCAGCCCGAGCTGCTGCTGCTGGACGAACCGACCAACCATCTCGACGCCGAGTCGGTGTCGTGGCTCGAAGGCCATCTGCGCAACTATCCCGGCGCGATCCTGATCGTCACCCACGACCGCTACTTCCTCGACAACGTCACGAGCTGGATCCTCGAGCTAGATCGCGGCAAGGGCATTCCCTACGAGGGCAACTATTCGTCCTGGCTGGTGCAGAAGCAGAAGCGCCTCGAGCAGGAAGGCCGCGAGGACGCCGCTCATCAGAAGACGATCGCGCGCGAGCAGGAATGGGTGGCGTCCTCGCCGAAGGCGCGCCAGGCCAAGTCGAAAGCGCGCTACCAGCGCTACGAGGATCTGCTCAAGCAGGCGAGCGAGAAGCAGACCCAGACCTCGCAGATCATCATTCCCGTCGCCGAACGGCTCGGCGCCAACGTGGTCGATTTCGAAGGTCTCAGCAAAGGCTATGGCGATCGTCTCCTGATCGACGATCTCACCTTCAAGCTGCCGCCCGGCGGCATCGTCGGCGTGATCGGTGCCAACGGCGCCGGCAAGACCACGCTGTTCAAGATGATCACCAAGCAGGAAACGCCGGACAAGGGCACGATCACGGTCGGCGAGACCGTGCATCTCGGCTATGTCGACCAGTCGCGCGATGCGCTCGACGGCAACAAGAACGTGTGGGAGGAGATCTCCGGCGGCAACGAGCTGATCCTGCTCGGCAAGAAGGAAGTGAACTCGCGCGGCTATTGCTCGTCGTTCAACTTCAAGGGTGCCGACCAGCAGAAGAAGGTCGGCGCGCTCTCCGGCGGTGAACGCAATCGCGTGCATCTGGCAAAAATGCTGAAGTCCGGCGCCAATGTGCTGCTGCTCGACGAACCGACCAACGACCTCGACGTCGACACGCTACGTGCGCTCGAAGAGGCGCTGGAGGATTTTGCCGGCTGCGCCGTCATCATCAGCCATGATCGCTGGTTCCTCGACCGCATCGCGACCCACATCCTTGCCTTCGAAGGCGACAGCCACGTCGAATGGTTCGAAGGCAACTTCCAGGACTACGAGAAGGACAAGATGCGCCGGCTCGGCCAGGACAGCATCATCCCGCACCGCGTGAAGTACAAGAAGCTGACGCGGTGACGGCGGCATGATGCGGCGGGCGCTCATTGCTGCGGTGATCGTCGTCACCTGCGGCTGGTCGCCCGCCCGCGCCGCCGACGCCGCCTTCACGCAGTTCATCGCCTCGCTCTGGCCGGAGGCGCAGGCCGAAGGCGTCTCGCGAAAGATTTTCGACGAGCAGACGCGCGGGCTCGAGCCGGATTACAAGCTGCCCGATCTGATCCTGCCCGGGCGGCCCGCGACCGGCGCGCCGTCGCAGGCCGAGTTCGTGCAGGTGCCGGCGGATTACGTCAGGGAAACCTCGATCGCGCGGCTGGCGGGCGAGGGACAGCGGCTGCTGCAGAAATATCGTCCGGCGCTAGGCGAGATCGAGAAAAATCCGGCGTGCCCGCGACCGTGATGCTCGCGATCTGGGGCCGCGAGACCGACTACGGACGCTACACGCTGCCTTATGATCTGGTCCGCGTGCTGGCGACACAGGCCTATGTCGGGCGGCGCAAGGACCAGTACCGCACCGAATTCATTCTCTCACTGAAGATCATCAGTGAGGGCGTGGTGACGCGCAAGGACATGCGCTCGTCCTGGGCCGGCGCGACCGGGCTCACGCAATTCCTGCCGTCCGAATACTACAAGCACGGCGTCGATTTCGACGGCGACGGCCGCATCGACATCTGGCATTCGGTGCCGGATGCGCTGGCCTCCGCCGCGCAGCAGCTCGTCAACAAGGGCTGGCAGAGCGGCGTGCGCTGGGCTTACGAGGTGCAGGCACCGGCGAAGGTCGATTGCACCAGTGGCGTGCCTGAGGTGACCAAGCCGATCGGCCAGTGGCTGCGCGAAGGCTTCGTGCCGGTGCGCGGCCAAAAGCTCAGCGCCGCCGAGCAGGCGCAGCCGGCTTCGCTGCTGCAGCCGGAGGGCATCTACGGCCCGTCATTCCTGACCACGAAGAACTACTTCGTCATCAAGGAATACAATTTCTCCGACCTCTACGTGCTGTTCGTCGGCCACCTCGCCGACCGCATGACGAGCCCGCTGCCGTTCGCAACGCCATGGGCGGCCTCGAAGCAGCTGCGCACCAAAGACGTCGAGACCATGCAGCGCGGGCTGACGCGCGCGGGGCTCTACAAGGACAAGATCGACGGCAAGGCCGGCATGCAGACCCGTGCCGCGCTCGGCGCCTATCAGAAGTCGGCGGGCCTCAAGGTCGATTGCTGGCCGAGCGAAGAAGTGCTGCGCGCGATCCAGGCGGCGCGCTAGCGCGCGACCAAAGAAAAGCCCGGCCGATGGTTTCGGCCGGGCTTCGATCGCGGCGCTCATGAGCGCCAGTACGATCAGATCAGTAGCAAACGCGAACCGGGCGAACGACCCAGCCGTAGCCATCCCAGTAACGCTGGCGCTGCCAGTAGCAGGGCGCGGGCGGCGGGGGCTCGGCGACGTAAACGGGACCGCCATAAGCGGGACGGCTCGACGCGATGGCGCCGCCGACGATGGCGCCGCCGATCAGGCCGGCCGCGAGGCCGGCGCCGATGCCGTCATGGGCCTTCGCGGACGGCGTGGCAGTCACCAGCGAACCGGCGACCGTCGCAACCGTGAGGGCGGCAACTAAAGTCTTCTTCATGCTCTTGGCTCTCCTGGGAGATGGGTTCCTCTTGTAAGAGGCGCCCGGGTTTTAAAGGTTCACGCACACGCTGATGGAATTGGCCTTGCAGCTAGGAAGCGCGCAATTGGTCAACCCATGGTAAACGCACACGGAGCTGTGACGAGAAAAAGCGGTCTTTTTCGGGCTCCGAGATGAACGGCGCGTCCGTAGTGAACCGGTCCAGCTGAAGCTGTCGCGGTGAACCGGTTCGAGGCGCCTCAGCCGCAGACTCGAACGCGGCGGATGCGCCAGCCATAGCCGTCCCAGAAGCGCTGCTTCTGCCAGACGCAGCCGCCACCGTAATAGCCGTCAGCGACGTAGCCCGGCGCCGGCGCGTAGTAGCGGGGCGGGTAATAGCCGGGTTCGTAATAGCCCGGGCCGGGTCCGTAATAATACGGAGAGGCCAGCGCGCCACCAACGATGGCGCCGCCGATGATTCCCGCCGCCACGCCTGCCGCGACGCCGCGTTGTGCATGGGCCGGGGATCCAGCCGCAACGGCCAGGGCGGCGACGGCGGTGACCGTCAGGAGCAATTTCTTCATGGGCTGACCTTTCGTAAACACGCGGGAACCTTTGGGGGGCAGAGTTCCATACTTCGCTTGAATGATCAATGAACGGCACCTTTGCCGGGCGCGACCAATTAATAGGACGGCGGCTTCCAGGGGAGACGATGATGAGTAGCGCGATGATCAATGCATTGATTGCCGCCGGGGTCGTCTCTGCGATCGGCTATGGCTGGTTCACCCACCTCCAGAACCGCGGCCGGCGCTCGCGCGCCGGGGCTGGCGGCGACGGCGGAAGCAGCAGCAGCGACGCCGACAGCGGGAGCAGCGACGGCTTCTCGCTGGGGAGCTGGTTTTCAAGCGACAGCTCGGGCAGCTCGAGCGACGGCGGCAGTTGTTCCAGCAGCGATAGCGGCGGCAGTGGCGGCGATTGCGGAGGCGGAGGCGATGGTGGGGGAGGCGGCGGCGATTAGATCCCCTCAAATCTTGATCCAGCGCAACGCTGAAATTTAGGGCCGTTCTAGGCTGCTTTCGGGCCAGTTTGGAATAGCTTCAAATACCGGTTTTTCCTTTTGCATCCGGCCGGCCCGTTGAATATCGCTGATGACGCATCACCGAAGGGCCTGCCGCTTCCATGATCGTTTGTTCCTGTAACGTGCTGAGCGACAATGACATCCGCACCGCCCTCGTCGAATCCGACGATGCCGTGCGCCATGCCAAGCAGGTCTATGGATGTCTCGGCTGCAGCGCCGAATGCGGCCGCTGCGCGCGGACGATCAAGACCATCATCGACGAAACCCTCGGCCCCTGCGCGCAGTCCTGCTGCGCCGGTTGCCCGCACAGCCACACCGTGGCCGCCAATGACGAAACGGCCGCGCCCGCCCAATTCGCCCTCGCGGCCTGCTGATATCTTCCCGCCCGTCTGGCTGAGCTTTTCCCCGGCTGCGTCTCCGTAGCCAGTTGCCCTCATTCGTAAACTGACTTAGAAGCGTTCTAAACTCGGTTAGGGCCGATTTGGACTGCAAGAGCTGGAGTGAACCATGCAGGGCGACGCAAAAGTTATCGACTATCTCAACAAGTCACTGCGTCACGAGCTGACTGCGATCAACCAGTACTGGCTGCACTACCGCTTCCTCGACAATTGGGGCCTCCTCGACATGGCCAAGGTCTGGCGCAAGGAGTCCATCGAGGAGATGGAGCACGCCGACAAGCTCACCGCGCGCATCCTGTTCCTGGACGGCTTTCCGGAACATGCAGGTGCTCGATCCCTTGCGCATCGGTCAGAACGTCAAGGAGATCATCGAGTGCGACCTGGCTGCCGAGATGAGCGCGCGTGCGCTGTACCAGGAAGCGGCGACCTACTGCCACGGCGTCAAGGACTACGTCACGCGCGACCTGTTCGAGAAGCTGATGAGCGACGAGGAGCACCACATCGACTTCCTCGAAACCCAGCTTGACCTGATCGGCCGCATCGGCCTCGAGCTCTACACCCAGAAGCACGTCGGCGGGCTCGAGGGCGAGGGGCATTAAGCCCCCGCTTTCGCCGCATACTCGGTGTCATCCCCGCGAACGCGGGGACCCATACCGCGCGATCGATCTGTAAGTGGCGGTGTTAGTACCGCCGGATACAGTTCTTCACTGGAAGCCTTCGCCAAACCTCTCCCTGGGGTTATGGGTCCCGGCGTTCGCCGGGACGACATTGTGGCTGTGCTCCACTGCTGAACTAAGCCCCACCTACAATTGCGTCTTGTAGATCTCTTCCACGCTCTCCTGGCTCGCCGGCTCGCCAAGGCCGGTCTGGTCGTGGATGACCGTGACGATGCTCGGCATCACCGAGCGCTGCACCTTTTCCGACGACCATAGTTTCGAGCGCATCAGCGCCTTGCCGCAGTGAAAATAGACCTCGGAGACGGCGAGGTTCAGCACCGCGCGCGGCGGCTTGCCGAACTCGACCATGGAGGCCAGCAGATCCGGATCGGCCGACAGCGTGCCACGGCCGCCGACGCGCAGCGTCTCGTCGATCCCTGGAACGAAGAACAGCATCTGCACGAAGCCCGAGCCTTCGACGACGTTGCGGAAACTGTCGATCCGGTTGTTGCCGGAGCGGTCGGGCATCAAGAGCTGGTTGGGACCGGCGACGTGGACGAAGCCGATGCCGCCACCGCGCGGCGAGGCATCCACGCTGCCGTCCGCGCCCGACGTCGCGAGCACGCAGAACGGCGACATCTCGATGAACTTCTTCGCATGCGCATCGATCGTGGGCCGCGCCTTCGCGATCACGCGCGGGCTCGGCTTGGCATAGATGGCGGCGAGGTCGTCGGCGCAAAGATCGGTCACGAGGGGCTCCTTGATTGCACGTGTCGCGACTATCATCCTTCGGTCCGGCTGCTATCCCCCTTGTCGCGCCGCCCCGGCCAGTCGATGACGCCGGCGCAGTACAGCGCCCACCAGATCAGCACCGGCTGAAACATCAGGCGCGGCCCATGATAGAGCCAGCTGTTGGGGATCGGCGGAAGGTCGATGCCCTCCAGGGCGTGCTTGATGTTCGCCGGCCAAACGCACAGCGCGTAGAGCGCGAAAGCCACGCCCGCCCACCAGCGCAGCGGCTTCGTCACCAGCGCGATGGCGCCAGCGATTTCGCAGATGCCGGTGACGAGGACGACCTGCGCCGCGAACGGAACCCAGGACGGCGTGATCGCGAGCAACTTCTCAGGGGCGATCAGATGCGCGACACCGGCCGCGGTGTAGAACGCCGCCATGACGAAGCGCATCACCGCGCGTGTTCGGTCGCTTGCGGAAGCCATCGCTCGAACTAGCACGCGCAGCGCTGACGCGCCATCGTGCGGCTAGACCGCGTCCGCCGGCACGAAGCAGCTGATGATGATGGCGCCGCGGTGATGGACATACCACACCACGGCCTGGCCGACCGGATTGCCCCGATCGCGGATGACGGCGCGCTCGGGCACCTCCATCCATTGCCCTTCGATCGGCACCCAATAGCTGCCCGCGCGCACGTCGTAGTCGGTGCGATGGCCGTCGGAGATGTCGCAGCAGGGTACGCCGTTCGGCGCGATCACGCTCTTGAACCAGGCACGGATATCGGGCGGGACGTGGTCGTATTGCCCGTTGTCGAACGCGAACGCGGCACTCGTCAGCGCCGTCATTGCGGCCAGCCAAACGCAGAATGCGAGCCTGCGCATGCGATCCTCCGTCGCGTTCCGATTCGTATCGTTGACGCGATTAAGCCCGAGCTGTCAGCGCATTGCATGCTCAAATAATATGCGGCGCGCGAAGCGCCGCATATGATGCGTTGCGGTATTCGCTATCGCGCATCGAGCGATGCGAGCAGGGATTTCGGCGCGACGTTGCGCCAGGCCATCTCGAGCGCGCTCCGCAAGGTCTCCGGATCGACCTTCGCCAGCTTCACATTCGTGTTGCCGTTCTTGCCCCAGGCGCCGGGCACCGGACGAAACATCTCCGGCTCCGCATCGACGAGCAGGGTCTGTTGATCCGGCGTGAGCTTCACCATGCCCCACGCGTCATCGGGGTAGCCGAGTGTCGCGAACACGCGCTTGCCGACGCGGAAGTCGGCATGGCCGTGATGCGCGCCCTCGATCACGCCAGGAAGCGCGAGCGCGGCCTTGCGAAAGCGCGCTTTCGACATGCTATTTCGCTACGCGGACTACATCGTCCGCTGCGGCGCCGTCTGGAGCAATTGCCGGACCTGCTCGGCGTAGAATTTGGCGTTGCCCGTGGTGCCATGGCCACGCGTCTCGGTGCTCGCGGGGATGAGATACAGCTTGCCGTTCTTGACCCGCTTCATCGCGGCGTCCGTGATGCCGGTCTCGGGCGGGTTGCGTTCGTCGTCGGCTGAGTTGATCAGCAGCAGTGTCGCCTCGATCTGCTCCAGCTTCTCGCCGGCATTGTAATCGTGCGAGGACTCCCACTGGTAGACGAAGTCGTTGGCATCGGCCGTGATCGGCGTTGCCAACCGGTCGTCGACCATCTTGTCGGCCTTGGCCGCGGTCGGCGCCTGCTGCTGGTAGGCCAGCGTACCGCCGATGCTGGCGATGCCGTAGGCGGTGGTGGCGTATTTCATCATGCGCGGCTGGCTGGTGTAGTTGCCGCCATTGTAGTCGGGATCGTTGCGGATGGTGTCGAGCATGATCCGCCGCATCATCCAGTTGCGCGAGGCCATCTCGGTCGGCTGCGAGGCCATCGGGACCAGTACGTCCATCGCCTTCGGATATTTCTCGCCCCACAGCCAGGTCTGCATGCCGCCCATCGAATTGCCGATGACGAGCCGCAGATGCTTGACGCCGAGGCCCTCCGTTACGAGCCGATATTGGGCCTCGACCATGTCGTCGTAATTGTATTTCGGGAAGCTCGTCTTCATACCGTCCGACGGCTTCGATGATTTGCCGTGGCCGATATTGTCGGGAATGATGATGTAATATTTGGTGGCGTCGAGCGGTTGCCCAGGGCCGAACAGCTCGCCGCCGAAGGTAGGCCCCAGCATGCCGGTGCCCGAGCCGCCCGTGCCATGCAGCACCAGCACCGGCTGACCCGAGGGCTCACCGACGGTGGTGTAATGCAGCTTCAATTCCGGCATGGTCTCGCCGGTGTGGAACTTGAAATCCCTGGCGATCCAGTCGCCCTGCTTGGGGGCCGGATAATCGGCGGCCCATATCGGTGTCGAAAAGGACAGCAGAACAGCCGTCAGCGCGGCAAAGGAAGCCTTCATGTTTCTCTCCCCCGTTGCGGCTCATGGTCGGCGGCCGCGTTGGCAGGGAACTTAACAGAATTGCGGAGAAGGATGTAGGATTTCGACTTCGCCGATCGTCTTCAGGGAAACGTCCGAAAGAGAGACCCGCATGTGCCGCAACATCAAGACGTTGTTCAATTTCGAGCCGCCGGCGACGGAGGATGAGATCCATGCCAGCGCGCTGCAATTCGTGCGGAAATTGTCCGGCTTCAACAAGCCGTCGCAGGCCAACGAGGCGGCGTTCGATCGCGCGGTCGCGGAGGTGTCGGAGGCCGCGCGCAAACTCCTGATCTCGCTGCACACCCATGCGCCGGCGCGCGACCGCGAGGTCGAGGCGGAAAGGGCGAAGGAGCGCTCGCGGCTGCGCTTCGGCTAGCTCCGGCCGCGCGTTCCGTGATCTGGCTCACGGTATCGGACGCCTCGCTCTGCCATGATGTCCGCCGGGGTTTTGACAGCCCGGAGCAGGATCATGAACCGCCCCCTTCTTCCGCTGAAAGCAGGTGCCATCGTCTTCACGCTGCTATGGACCGCATGGATGATGTGGTGGAGCGGCTCGTTCTCGAGCGCGAACGTGATCATCCTGGCCCTGTGCGGTGCGGCGGTCGGCTATCTCTGGTATCGCGCCATGCGCTGGCAGTTCGAGCGCATGGGCATGCTGCCGGGCAAGGATGATGCTTCCGGCGCATCTTGACCAGGCTCGTGTCCCGGATGCGGTGCGGCGCGACGCTCCGCTGAGCCGGGCTAGCAATCGCGCGAGCCTTCCGGTGACATGGGCCCCGGCTCAGCGGCGCAGCGCATTGCATGCCGCGCTGCGTCCGGGGCACGCGCAGGCCGCTAGTCCTTGTGGTCGTGCTTCTTCTTTTTCTTCTTTTTCTTATGCTCGTCGCCGTCGCCGGCGTCGCTCTCGTCATCGGCCATGGCCTCGTCGGTCTCCCGCACGGCGGCTTCCAGCATCGCGCGCTCGGCGGCCTCCAGCGCTTCGCGTTCGGCGGCTTCGCGCTCGCGCTGGCGGCGGCGCTCGTCCCAGGCGTCGAACAGTTGATCGAGCCACGGCAGCACTTGCTCGATCGAGGGCAATTGGCCGGCAGGTCCCGGCTCGCCACGCGGGCCTTGCGGCCCTGTCGGCCCCTGGGGCCCGACAGATCCCTGGGGTCCCGCGGGTCCCTGCGCGCCGATGGCGCCGCGCGGGCCGGCTTCGCCTTGCTTGCCCTGCGGACCGGGCTTGCCTTGAGGTCCCGCCTTTCCGATCGGACCCGATTTGCCTTGCGCACCCGGCTTGCCACGCGCGCCATCGGGGCCGCGCCGGCCCGGATGACCCTGCGGTCCCGGCCGTCCCGGCTCGCCCTGTCGTCCGCGCGGACCTTGAGATCCCTGCCGTTTCTGTTCGTCTGCCACGCCGCTGCTCCCTTGACCGGAAGCAATTTACTTAACGGCGTTTGACGACAGCAGCAATTCCGCCGGCAGCGCGTGCCGGCCTGATCAACATCAATCGGCGCTGCGAGGCACCGTGCGGTTGAACCGTGTCACGGCGTTGCACTGGGCCCACGATCATCGCGCAAATGCGCAGCATGGGACAATGCCAGCGCTAATCCTGATAGGCGGGCACCTCGATGCCCGAGGCGGCATAGATCTTGATCTTGTTGCGCAGCGTGCGCACCGACAGGCCGAGCACGCGCGAGGCGCGCGTGCGGTTGCCGTCGCAGCGCGCCAGCGTCTGCAGCACGAGCTCGCGCTCGACCTCGCCGACGGTGGCGCCGATCAGAAGCGGAACGATCTCGTTGGGGGCAAGAAATTGGGCGCCCGGCTCGGACGCAGCGACATGAACAGTGGTCATCAACACACTCCCCGATCAACGCCCACTTCCATCTTTGGAAGCGGATCGAGAACAAACGACCCCCAAGCCGTAGATCTACGGTGGTCGGGTTTGGTTAATGAAAGGTTAATTCCGCGGCGGCGCACCAGATGACCTCGCGAAAGCCGCGAAGCCGCCGCGATTGGCGGGAGATGCATATCGGTGCGGACCGATCCCGCCCGGAAAACGCGCGGTCATGCCCCGCGAAAGCGGGGCATCCAGTATTCAAGAGGCGTCCGACGTCCACGAGGTGCCGCGGCGTACTGGATCGTCCGCCTTCGCGGACGATGACGCTGAGCGAGTCGTGACTGCAGTGCAGCTCACACCGTGCGATAGCCGCCGTCCACCATCACGATCGTTCCCGTGACATAGGCCGACAGATCCGACGCCAGGAAGATCGCGGGTCCGACGATGTCCTCGGGCTTGCCGGTGCGCGCCAGCGGGGTGTGGTCGACGAAGGCCTGCACCAGCGCCGGATTGGTCGCGCGCACATTGGCGTTGATGTTGGTCTCGATGAAGCCGGGGCCGATCGCGTTGACGCGCACGCCCTCCTTGCCGAGGCTCGACCGCGAGCGCCTTGGTGAAGCCGAGCACGCCGTGCTTCGAGGTGGTGTAGGCCGCCGAGGCTCGGCGTGCGCAGATGCACGAAGGACTGGATCGAGCCGATGTTGACGATGCGGCCTTTGCTGGCGCGGAGCGGCGCGAGGAAGGCCTGCGTCACGTTGAAGACGCCGTTGAGGTTGAGCGAGATGATGTCGTTCCAGTCCTTCGCCACCGTCTCGGTCTCCGCGGTGAAGGCGTTGCGGCGGGTGATGCCGGCATTGTTGACGAGGATCGAGACCTGACCGACCTTTTCGGCCACTTGGCTTGCGAGCGAAAAGCAGTCCTCGCGCCTGGTGACGTCGAGCGCAAAGCTCTCGGCCTTGCCGCCCGCTTTCCGGATCTCGCCGGCGGCCTCCGCGGCGGTGTCGGCGTTGACGTCGAGCAGCACCACTTGCGCGCCCTCGCGGGCATAGCCGGCGGCGATCGCGCGGCCGATGCCGGAACCGGCGCCCGTGACGACGGCGATGTGGTTTGCAAGCAATGCCATGACATTTTCCTCCCGATTTCGTTTCGAAGTTTCGCGAAACGCTAACTCGAAATTAAGGGGTCGGAAACGGCCGCCTTGGCATACTGATCGTCATTGCTAAACGTTGCGCGCATGATGGAACGGCTCGACCCCCGACTCGACTCCTGGAAACTGGCCCTCGAACGCCTGCGGTCGGCGCATCCCGCCGACTTCGCCGAGGCGGGCCGCCTCGTGGCCGAGATCGCGCGGACGAGCACGGATACGATGTTGCGCCAGGCCGCCGAGCAGGCGCTGCCGGTGCTGCGCCAGGCCGTGGACAACAGCGATCACGGCGTCACGGTGGCGGCGCAGCGCCGTCTCGGCGTGGTGCTCGACGTCGTTCATGGCCTCACCGCGCCGCGCTTCGGCCGCCGCAACGTCATGCCGAAAAAGCTGTCGAGCGAGGATCGCGCCCGCCAGATGCTCGGCCTGCCGCTTGCCGGGCAGCTCACCTGCGAGGACATCAACCGGGCCTACCGCCGCGCGGCCAAGGGCATGCATCCCGACCATGGCGGCAGCGCGCAAGCCTTCATCGACCTCGCCGCCGCACGCGACGTCCTGATCCATCCCGGCGCGCACAAGGACGCGTGAGGGCGGCGCTCTACGGCATCTGACAAAAAGCAGCGGGCAAGGACGCATGCCCGCGTCCTTGCCCGCCTTCGTCCGCCGATCGAGATCTTACCAGCTGCAATGGCCGTTCTTGAGCGCGGCGTCCTTGGCCGCGAGTGCGTCGATGAAGGTCGGCATGCTCGCGCTGGCGCGGTGATAGCCGGCCGGCCACGGCGTGGTCGGGATGCTCTCGTCCCAGATCTGGCAGAAGCCGGTGTCCTGCCAACGGATCAGGTGATAGCTGGCCTGGGCAGGGCTCGCGGCCACGAACGCGGTGACGGCAAGACCGGCGGCAGCGCACAGCATGGAAATACGACGCATGATCGGCTCCTCAAATGAATGATGTGATGCGCCTCCCGGCAATGCGGGGAGGGCTGGTGCCGGACGCTTGTCGGTGATGCGCGCCGGACAAGATGTGAGTAGTTCCGCGTGCTGATCAGGTTCAAACCGCGCGCGCGGGACAGGGCTGATTTCGGCCCGACGTTGCGCGGCCGATCGCATAAGAAAAGGGCGGACCGCTTGCGCGATCCGCCCTCGAAATCCGCGTTTGTCGCGTCAAGCCTAGAGCGTGCAGCGGCGCTCGGCGCGCATCTTGATCTGCAGGTCGGACGCGGCCTGGAACGTCGGCAGCGGCTTGCTGACGACCTTGTAGGTCGACACGCCCCACTGGAACGGCTTGTACCTGAGGTCCTCGTTCCAGACCTGGCAGATGCCGGTGTTGTCCCAGCGGATCACGTAATAGCCGACCTTGGCCGAAGCCGGCACGGCGAAGACGGAAGTGGCGATGCCGGCAACGGCACAGAGCGCGAGAACGCGACGCATGAAATATCTCCTGATGGGAACTTGGAAGCGAAGTCGATGGGAACGTGACAGCGAAGTCGTGCGGCAAAACGGCCCGGCTGGCAAGCCGCCCCGCGGTCGTTCACGGACATGTCAGTTGCGGGCGCCCCAAAGCTCATCCCTTCGCCAGCGAGGCCACCGCCTCGATCTCGATCAGCATCTTCGGATCGGGCAGGGCCTGCACCACGCAGGTGGTGCGCGCCGGATAGGGCGGCGGACCGAACGCGCCGGCATAGAGCGCATTCATCGCGGCGACGTCGGAGGCGCGGGTCAGCAGCACGTTGACCTTGGCGAGGTCGCGGACACCGGCGCCGGCCTCGCCCAGCACGCGCTTGATGTTGACGACGACATTGGCGAACTGCGCCTCGAAGCCGTCGGGCAGCGCGCCATTGGCGTCGAAGCCGGGAATGCCCGAGACGAACAGGAGATCGCCGACGCGGGTGGCAAAGGACAGCGGCGGCGTCTTGACGTTGGGCGGGGGCGCGAAATGCTGGATCGGCATGGCATCACCTCGAAACACGGTCGCTGATGCCGCAAGCGTAGCCGCAGGCGCGCGGACGCTCAAACCAAAAAGTGCGAAAACAACCCCATGCACAGTAGGCATGAGGTGGAAATCATTGGACATTTTTCGGCTGCGGAATCGGCGAAACGAGCGGTTGCTTCGTCGGGCAAAACAGGGACATGCTGCGGTCGGCCCGGCCGCGCCCCCCAAACGCCTTCACCGCTACCCCATCATGTTGCCGCCGCGATCCATCAGGTAGATTCACCTCCGTCTGATTCGAATCCCCCAGAAAATAGCCCCCGGAGACTCCCATGAAGCTCGCTTCCACCTTTCGCGCCGCGCTGGTCGCCATCGCCGCTCTGGCCGGACTTTCGACCACGGCGCAGGCCGACAGCGGTTTCGTGACGCTGACGATCTACAAGGCGGGCTGGATCATCGGCGGTTCCGGCGGCTCGGGCGTGCTGAACTTCCGCGGCCGCTCCTATGGGCTGTCGACCGGCGGGCTCGACTACGGCCTCGTGTTCGGCGGATCCAAGACCGTGCTGCGCGGCCGCGTCTCCAACATCAACCGCCCCTCCGACGTCGCCGGTGTCTATGGCGCCGCCGGCGCGGGCCTCGCCGTGGGTGCCGGCGCCCGCGCCATCGTGCTGACCAACCAGAAGGGCGCCGTGCTGGAGCTGTCGGGAACGCAGGTCGGCCTGATGGCGAACGCGGATCTCTCAGGTCTTGCGATCACGATGCGGTAGCGGACGTGCCGTAGGGGTGGGTTAGACCTGCGGATGCGCGAAGCGCAATCCGCTGGGCGTAACCCACCTCTTTCCTGTCCGCGGTCACAGAACGGGTGGGTTACGCTACGCTAACCCACCCTACGAACGCGATCCCGCCACGAACACCGCAAGCTGCGCCTCGAACGCGCGCCGGAACGCCGGCCGCGCCTCGCCGCGGGCGACATAGGCGGCGATATCAGGATATTCGTCGAGCAATCCCGACGTGGCCAGCCGCCGCAGCACGGTCACCATCATGAGGTCGCCGGCGCTGAAGGTGCCGTCGAGCCAGTCGGCACCTCCGAGGCGCGTTGACAATTCGCCGAGCCTGACACGGACCCGTTCCTGCAGCATCGGCAGGCGCTCGGCGTACCAGCCCTTGTCGCGCTCGAACAGCATCGCCATCGACAGCTCGACGATCGGCGGCTCCACGGTGCTCAGCGCGGCGAACATCCATGCGATCGCGCGCGCCCGGGCATGGGCGTCTTTCGGCAGCAGACCATCGTGACGCTCGGCAATGTGCAGCACGATCGCGCCGGACTCGAACAGCGCGAGATCACCATCCTCATAGGTCGGGATCTGCCCGAACGGATGCAGCACCAGATGCGCCGGCTGCTTCATGACCGCGAACGAGACCAGGCGAACGTCGTAAGCCAATCCGACCTCCTCGAACGCCCAGCGCACGCGCATGTCGCGGGCCTGGCCCCTGCCGCGATCGGGGGAGGATTCGAAAGCGGTGATGGTGGGCATTGGGGGCTCCGAGGTGGGCGTTCGTGGCCTGCAGAGGACGAACGAGGGCGGCGGCTTCCGACACCCTCTCCGATCTTTGTAGGGTGGGTTAGCCGTTCACATACGCGGTTCGTCAACACGGGACGGAGCAAGGCGTAACCCACCTCTTATGCCTCCGCAGCGACAGACGCGGTGGGTTACGCCGCGCGACTGCGCTTCGCGCTGCCGCGCAGCTAACCCACCCTACGAAGCAATCCACGCCGCCAGCTCGCGCCAAGGCTCCAGCGTCCAACTCCCCGACGCCGCACCGGACGGCGACGGCAGCACAAAAATCTCAGGCAGGCTCGCATCGCGCGGTTGCCGCCCGAGCGCAATCGCAGCCGACGGCCGGCCGCAAAACAAGCTCGCCGCCTTCTTGCTCGTGAACGCAATCGTCCGCGGCCGGTACGTCTCCATCTTCGCCCTGAAGCCGGCCACGTCGATCGTCTCCGCCGCGATCTGGTGATCCATCCCCGCGCCCGTCTTGCAGAGATCGGTGAAGCCGATCCCGAGATCGATCAGCGCGGCGAACTCGCTTGGCTGATAGCGCCGCGGCGTGATCCCGGCCTCATGGATGGCGCGCCAGAAACGGTTGCCGGGATGGGCGTAGTAGTGGCCGAGTTCGGCGGAGCGCGTCGAGGCGGCGGTGCCGACGAAGACGAGGTGGAGGTTGGGGCGGAGGAGATCGGGGAGGCGGTGGGAGTCCGCTTTCGATGCGATTATACGCAGGCTCATTCGACGTCGTCCGCGGAGGCGCTGGGTGGCGCCAACCAACCATCTTGTTCGAAGATTTTGATTGAGTCGGAATAGCGATCCAAACGACTCATCTTCGCAAGATGCTGATAAAATCGATTTCGAGCGTCTTGGCTGGGTAAGTTGTCGGAAGCTGCATTCCTGAGAATGGTGGCAAGTAAGTCGGGCGTCCCACTCGCCTCCCAATTCTGTCCGTTGATAACAATTGTGTCTAATAGCTCGTCGTAGTTCGCCCTCTTGAAAAGGCTGGCCAATGGAGAAATGAACTCGCGAAAGTTTGCCTCCGAACGCCTGAAGCTAGGAGAGTATTGGTAAGTGCTAATAGCTTCCGGCCAAAACTCAATCAGAGGTTCGACAGAGATGGCGTCTCGCAATTGGTCAGTACCAAGAGAGTCAATCAAATCCAGTATAATTGGCCTCATCTCAGCCAATTTAACGGCTCCGAAGATGCCGTAGTTGTCGCCCCCTTCGAAATCTGCGTTACGAGCAGTTTCGAGAAGGGCCGTCTTGGTCGAGGCGTTAAGCTCATCCCAAAAGCCAGGAAATGCAGCTAGAAATACAATGCCTCGAATTCGGTGCCTCGGTTCGAGCGTATCTATCAATCTAATGATCGCATGGCGTACATCGGGCCAGGATTGGGACGCTCGATCTCGGATTGCTGCCAGAGAGCTAGCTATCTTGCGTCGGTGTCGATCCCATTCCGGAGGGGTGCCTTTTAGAAGCGATTTTGCCAAGACGGTTCCGAAGTTTCGGATGTACTGAGAGCGAGTTCGTCGAAGATAGCGCTGCTCGACGTAGTCGGTCAGTTTCGTCTCTGTGTTCGGGAAGCCTAATGACTGAACGTCAAGATCGAATTGTTCAAAGATGCGCTTACCTTGAAGAGGTTCTTGTGCGAGCACTAACTTGATTGCGTTCACTAGATGCAAACGAACTAATTCGGGAGATGGTTCAAAGAGTTCAGCTTCCGTGGAGAATGCTGGATGAGCGCAGCGATGTCTGTCTTGACGGAGTCTCGATAGGTGCGTTTCTCCAGCGCGATCTACCAACTGAGTGTTTGCCACTGCATCTTCTAATATCGTCCCCTCCAGCTGTAAGAGCTTAGTGGTGTCTCCGCTTGCGGTGGCCCGATCCCATGCCGAGACAAAGCTGGTCGCGGCAGCGTCGCCGAGTCCGTCAAGTTCCCTATATTTGGAGATCAGGTCGTAGACGACCGCTATCCAGATTGATGAAATGGCTGCTCGCAGTGCGCCGGCCCTGTATGCTTTAACCGCTTCGAGGAAGTACGTTCGCGAGCTAGGCTGCAGTATGCGGGTAAGCAAAATATCCAAATCAACAAAGTTGTCGTCCATGACCCGCCCTTGTGCATGCTTGTGAGCTACATTTCAGCCGAGACACGCGGTAATGCTCCGCCGTCAAAAGCAGGTCTCACGCGTTGCGCCTTATCCAGGCTTCAATTTCTTCTTTGTCCTTGTATGCTAGCTTGTAAATATCTCGTCTGATCCAGTCGAGCGCCCCTCGAGATAAGTGACTTGTCGTTGCGATCACCCCCTTGGTGACGTTTGGCTGCGCCACAAGTCCTGATAGCTCACGGACCTCTGCTAAGCTGACCTTGTTTGTTGGCGCGTACTTCTTTGCCTGCCAGATTGTTCTGACCAGTCCAATGTTTCCGTCTCGAAAGGACGCGATCACGTCTATTCCACCATCTTTCGACCCTCTTGTAACCTCGACTTTAAATCCCTCTCTCTCTAAAAGGTCGCCGATTAGCTTTTCGAATGACCGCCAGTCCATTTCGAAAAGCGGGCGTCCTGTTCGAAGGAGGTCTGCAGCAAGCAAGAGAGCGCTGGGAGCACCGGAGAACCATTCCTTGTCAACTTTATTCCCCGGGAGCCAAAGCTTAGATTCGTTTGGCTCATAGGTTCGAACGTACGAGTAATAAGGAACCAAATCTGCGCCTAGCCACTCGTTGGTTTGAGCCCAAGATGCCGTTTGTTCGCGAAATTCGACCATGGACTTTTTAGTGAGATTGGCTTTTGGGTAGTCGAAACCAAGCAGCCCGGGATCGAGCAATTGCTCGACTGTTTGAATTTCATAAAGTGGATTGCACGCTATAAAATCATTAATTTCGTCTTCGGTTGGATCGCCCTGCGGCTGACTATATCCCTCCTCTGACCCGCTCCTCGACGATCGGTGAGTTTTGATCGTCGAGGAGATGATCTGTCGGACCACATCTCGCAACTCCGACGCTGATAGAACGAGTTTCGAGGGGGATTCGGTCACGTTCGATTCGCTCCTCACAACACCCGATTGCTCTCCTTCACTTTCTCCGCATTCAGATACAGGCTCTCGCCCATCTCCTTGAACTTCGCACTCATCTTGGCCATGCCGTCCTCGGCCGTGCCGCTCATCGACATGCCCACCGAGTTCGGATCATTCAGCGTCGCCGCGTAATCCCGCACGTCCTGCGTGATCTTCATCGAGCAGAATTTTGGGCCGCACATCGAGCAGAAATGGGCGACCTTGTGGGCTTCCTTCGGCAGGGTCTCGTCGTGGAAGTTCTTGGCGGTGTCCGGGTCGAGGCCGAGGTTGAACTGGTCGCTCCAGCGGAAGTCGAATCTCGCGCGGGAGAGCGCGTCGTCGCGCAGCTGCGCGGCGGGGTGGCCCTTGGCGAGGTCGGAAGCGTGGGCGGCGATCTTGTAGGTGATGACGCCGGTCTTGACGTCGTTGCGGTCGGGCAAGCCGAGATGCTCCTTCGGCGTGACGTAGCAGAGCATGGCGCAGCCGAACCAGCCGATCATGGCGGCGCCGATGCCTGAGGTGATGTGGTCATAGCCCGGCGCGATGTCGGTGGTCAGGGGCCCAAGCGTGTAGAACGGGGCTTCGCCGCACTCCTTGAGCTGCTTGTCCATGTTGATCTTGATCTTGTGCATCGGCACATGGCCGGGGCCTTCGATCATGACCTGGCAGCCCTTGTCCCACGCGATCTTGGTGAGGCTCGCCGAGCGTCTCCAGCTCCGCGAACTGCGCGCGGTCGTTGGCGTCCGCGATCGAGCCCGGACGCAGGCCGTCGCCGAGCGAGAACGAGACGTCATACTTGCGCATGAGGTCGCAGATCTCGTCGAAATGGGTGTAGAGGAAGCTTTCCTTGTGATGCGCCAGGCACCACTTCGCCATGATCGAACCGCCGCGGCTGACGATGCCGGTGACGCGGCTGGCGGTGAGGTGGATGTAGGACAGGCGCACGCCGGCGTGGATGGTGAAATAGTCGACACCCTGCTCGCACTGCTCGATCAAGGTGTCCTTGTAGAGCTCCCAGGTCAGCTTGACGGGGTCGCCGTTGCACTTCTCCAGCGCCTGATAAATGGGAACGGTGCCGATCGGCACCGGCGAGTTGCGCAGGATCCACTCACGCGTGGTGTGGATGTTGCGGCCCGTGGAGAGGTCCATCACGGTGTCGGCGCCCCAGCGGATCGCCCACACCATCTTCTCGACCTCTTCCTCGACCGACGAGGTCACCGCCGAGTTGCCGATATTGGCGTTGATCTTGGTCAGGAAGTTGCGGCCGATGATCATCGGCTCGAGTTCTGAGTGGTTGATGTTGCAGGGGATGATGGCGCGGCCGCGCGCGATCTCGTCGCGGACGAATTCCGGGGTGATGAAGGCGGGGACCGAAGCGCCGAAGCTTTCGCCGTCGGCGAGGGCGGCTTCCGCGCGCTCGAGCTGTTGCTTGCGGCCGAGGTTTTCGCGCGCGGCGACGTAGATCATCTCCTTGGTGACGATGCCGGCGCGGGCGAATTCGAGCTGGGTGATCTTGTGGCCGTCGAGGCCGCGCAGCGGCTGGTGATAGGCCGAGAAGGCGCGCGCTGCGTTGTCGGTGGAGACGCTGCCGTTGTCCTCCGGCTTGATCTGGCGGCCCTGATATTCCTCGACGCCGCCGCGCTCCAGCACCCAGGCCTTGCGGCCGCGCGCCAGGCCGGCGTTGACGTCGATCGTCACGGATGGATCGGTGTAGGGGCCGGAGGTGTCGTAGACCGGCAGGTTCGGCTCGCCCGCGCCTTCGGACAGGATGATCTCGCGCAAGGGCACGCGGAGATCGGGCGCGGCGCCGGGGGAGGCGAAGATCTTTCGCGAGGAGGGAAGCGGGCCGGTGGTGACGGCGGGGACGGTTTTTTCGGGATTGGAGCGGATGTTCATGGGGATCCTCCGGTTTAATTCGTTAGCTTCGCTGCGCGGGCGTCAATCACAGCCGTCATCCCCGCCTAGTGCGCAATTGCGCACGGGGGGCGGGGATCCAGTACGCCGCGGCGGCTCGACTCAAGCCGAGGCGCTGCGGTGTACTGGATCGCCCGGTCAAGCCGGGCGATGACGGCAGAGTGTGTGGTGAGAGCGGGACCTGCATCACGCCGCCTCCTTCAGGCCGAGCCATTGCCGCACGCGGGCATCCGGGTCGGCGTTCTGCGTCACGTCGGAAACCACCGCGATCGAATCCGCGCCGGCCGCAAAAATCTCCGCGGCTTGCTCGAACTTGATGCCGCCGATCGCGACCAGCGGGATTGATCCGATGCGCTTCTTCCATTCGGTGATCTTCGGGATGCCCTGCGGCTCGAAGCGCATCGATTTGAGCGTGGTGAAGAAGATCGGGCCGAGCGCGACGTAGTCGGGCTTGGCGGCGAGCGCGGTCTCCAGCTCGGCATCGTCATGTGTGGAGACGCCGAGCGAGAGGCCGGCCTCGCGGATAGCGCCGAGATCGGCCTCCGCAAGGTCTTCCTGGCCGAGATGCAGATATTTTGCGCCCGCGACGATCGCCGCGCGCCAATAGTCGTTCACGACCAGCTTGGCCTGCGTGTCCTTGGTGATCGCCAGCGCGTCGCTGACGATCTGCAGCGCATCGGCGTCGTTGAGCGCCTTGGCGCGCAGCTGAATGGTGCCGACGCCGAGCTTGGTCAGACGCTCGACCCATTTGAGGCTGTCGACGACGGGATAGAAGCGATCAGGATACGGCATGCCAGAACGGGGTCCCAACAACAGGGGTGGAGGGGGAGGCGAAGTCGCGGGCGTTCATCAGCCCGGCCTCGAAGGCGGTGCGGCCGGCCTCGATGCCGAGGCGGAACGCCTTGGCCATCCCGACGGGATCGGCGGCCTTTGCGATCGCGGTGTTGAGCAGCACGGCGTCATAGCCGAGGCTCCAGCGCCTGCGCCGCGTGGCTGGGCGCGCCCAGACCGGCATCGACCACCAGCGTGATGTCGGGCAGCCGGTCGCGCATCAGCTTCAAGGCGTCGCGATTGGTGATGCCCTTGGCGCTGCCGATCGGCGCTGCCCACGGCATCACCACCTTGCAGCCTGCATCGACCAGGCGGTTGGCGACCGAGAGATCCTCGGTGCAATAGGGAAACACTTCGAAGCCGTCCTTGATCAGGATGGTGGCGGCTTCGACCAGGCCGACGACGTCGGGCTGCAGCGTGTCGTTGTCGGCGATGACTTCCAGCTTGATCCAGGACGTCCCGAACAATTCGCGCGCGAGTTTTGCAGTGGTCACCGCCTCGCGCACGGTGCGGCAGCCGGCGGTGTTCGGCAGCACGGTGACGTCGAGTCTCGCGGATCAGCTTCCAGAACGCATCGCCCGATTTGCCGCCGGCGGATTCACGCCGTAGCGACACCGTGACGATGTTCGAGCCGGAGGCGCGGATCGCGCTCTGCATGATCGCCGGCGAGGGATAGAGCGCGCTGCCGATGAGCAGGCGGGAAGAGAAGGATTTGCCGTAGAAGGTCACCATGGGTGAGGTGTCTCCTTGAATGACGGTGTCAGCGCAAACGTAGCTGTCATCCCCGCGAAAGCGGGGATCCATACCGCGTGATTTCTCGCGGGGCGCGCGGGGAGAGACCGACTGCCACAACCGCTCCCTGGGGTTATGGGTCCCCGCGTTCGCGGGGACGACAAGTGGAGAGAGCGTGCCATCCCGCTCACCCTCCCTGCCGCGGCGTGATGATCTCGATCTCGTCGCCGGCTTTCAGGCTGGTTTCGGCCCAGCGGCTTTTCGGCACGACGTCGTAGTTCAGCGCGATGGCGAAATGGGTGCCCTCGTAGTCGAGCCTCGGAGAGCAGCGCGTCGACGCTGGCCGAGTTCACCTCGCGCTGCTCGCCGTTGACGATCACAAGCACTGCATCACCTCGTTGTCGATCTGGCCGCGCTCGACATAGTTGAGCGTCAGCTCGGCGAGCGCGGGAGCGATCAGGAAGCCGTGGCGATAGAGGCCGTTGACGGTGATGCTGCGGCCGCGAATGCCGATGCGCGGCAGATTGTCGGGAAAAGCGGGACGAAGCCCGGAGCCGAATTCGACGATGCGGGCTTCGCCAAAGGCGGGATGCACGGCATAGGCCGCGCCGAGCAGCTCCAGCGCGGAGCGGACGCTGACGCCGGTGTCCTCGGTCTCGATCGAGGTCGCGCCCAGCATGAACAGATTGTCCTCGCGCGGGATCACGTAGAGCGGCCAGCGCGGATGCATCAGCCGCACCGGGCGGGCGAGCTGCACCTCACTGGTCTCGATCAGGATCATCTCGCCCTTGACGCCGCGCAGCTCCGGCTGCTCGTCGCGGGCGCCGAGGCCGCGGCAGTCGATGACGATGCCGTCGGGGTCCTTGGCGAGATCGTTCGCAGTGACGTCGCTGGAGAATTTGATGGTGCCGCCGGCGGCGCGGATGCGCTCGTGCAGCTGCGGCAGCACGCGGCGCGGCTCGACATGGCCCTCGGCCGGGAAGAACAGCGCATCGCGGAAGCGGCCCTCCAGCGACGGCTCGAGCCCGGCAAGGCTAGCTGCGTCGAGCCGGCGGTGGCCCTCGGTCATGCGCGCGAAGCGCTCGAAATCGTTGCGCTCTCGGGGATGGGCGACCACGAGCGAGCCGTTGAACGGCGTGTCGGGCAGCTCGCGCCGCCAGACCTCGAGCGAGCGCAGCCCCAGGCGGCTGATGATGGGTTCGGCGACCTCGGCCTCGCAATAGGGCGCGAGCATGCCGCCGGCCCAATGGCTGGTGGCGTCCGTCATCGCCTCGTCACCGCGCTCGTGCAAGGTCACGGCATGGCCGGCCTGCGCGAACAGCAGGGCTTGCCAGGCGCCCGCAATGCCTGCGCCGATGATGGATACCGGTGAATCCGGTCGCTTGGTCGTCTGCAACATCCCTGTCCCTTCGCCGGCATGACCCGGATCAGGTTCAAAGGGTCACCGCGGTCCTGGGCGTTATTGCCCATTTAGCGGTATCTCAGCTCCTCCTCGGAGCACCCCTCGGAACGGCTCTAATGTAGGACAGCGGGGCGGGGTGGTCAACGCGTGTTGCGGGGAACCCTGTGCCCCGGACGCGATGCAGCGCGCCGCCTCTTGGCGGCGTGATGCGTCGCAGAGCCGGGGCCCATTTGGTGGAGGAAGGGCTGGGTCCCGGCTCTGCGCAGCAGCGTTGCTCGCTGCCGCTTGTCCGGGACACGGAAGTTACCGAGCCGCCTGCGCCCGCGCATTGCGGACGCGCTGGGCCAGCTTCCGGTGCGGCGTGGCGCCGAACATCGGCTGCGGGTTGCCGTTCGGCTCCAGCCACGGTTGCCCCATGCTGTTGTCGCCCATCGTGGCGACCTGCACGGCCTCCTGCCGCTGACGCTTGGCGGCGTAGTAATAGCCGCCGGCGAAATAGCGCACGGCGCGGGCGTGGTCGCCATTGGCGGCGCGATAGGCGCCGGCGAGGTATTTCACGGCATAAGTGAGGTTGGTGTTGGGATCGCGTAAGCCCGCGGCATCGCCGGTGTAGCCAACGCCGCGGGCGGTCGCGAGCTTGATCTGCATCAGGCCGATGGTGCCGCCATGGCCGATGAGGTGCGGCTGATAGCGACTTTCGCGCATGATCACACGATGCACCAGCGCTTCCGGAACGCCGTTGGCGCGGGCATGGGCGGCGACCATCTCGGCATATTCGGCCTCACCGGCGAATGCGGCCTGCGGCAAGGTCAGTCCGGCCGCGAGCAGCGCGGCAACGCGTAAAATTTTCATCAGATATCCCGGCGGTCCTGAGTGCTGCTTAAACGGCCTGCGCCCGGCTGCCGATAGGCCTTCCCGAACGCGGCGATGATGTGACCAAACGCCGCCGTTAACGATTTTGCGGCGCAGAGCCGCTGTTACGACTCAATGCTGGCGTACAGGTTCCCTCAGGGCGGACCACTCGCGGCAGCAAGCCTGTCTATTCGCGCAGGCGCGCGAAAGCGAGTAGGAAGCGGCCAGCGAATCGGGAGAGGTGCCATGACAAAAGCAGTCCTCACAAAAGCAGTCCTCAGCGAGACCCCCAGGCAAAACCCCTGTGCCCAATGCGGCACGCCGATCCCGCGGCCCGACTGGATCGAACCGGGCGAGGGGCGTGTCAGCTATCTCTGGACCTGCCACGCCTGCAACTACCGCTTCGAGGCGGTGGCCATTTTCGACGAGGTCGCCGTCGAGCATCCGCCGCTCGCAGCGTAAGCGGCGTTTCAAGCCGCAAGCCGTCTTAAGCCGCAAGCCTGGGCTGCTGCCACAGCGGCAATTGCATCCGCACGATCAGCCCGTGGGGGCTGCGGTCGTGCAGCGACAGCTCGCCGCCATGGGCGACCGCGATGGCCCGTGCGATCGACAGGCCGAGGCCGAAGCCGGTGGACTCGTCCATGGTGCGCGCGTCGTCGCCGCGCACGAATGGCTCCAGCATTTCCTGCTTGCGCGCATCCGAGATGCCGGGACCGTCGTCCTCGACGTCGATGACCAGCCTGGTGCTCGAAGCGTCGAGACGGATCGTCACCTCGGCGCCGAAGCGCACCGCGTTCTCGACGAGATTGGTGACGCCGCGATGCAGATCGTCGGGCCGCGCGGCGGCCGTCGCGGAGGCCGGCCCTTCATAGTGCACGACATGGCCCATATCGCCGAACTGGTCGGCGACGAGCTGCAGCGTGCTCGCGATGTCGACCAGCGTCACGGCCTCGATCTTGCGGTCGTTGCGCAGCAGTGACAGCACGCTCTCCAGCATCGCGCGCATCTGGTCGAGGTCCATCAGCATGCGCTTGCGGTTACCTTCGTCCTCGATGAATTCGGCGCGCAGGCGCAGCCGCGTGATCGGCGTGCGCAGATCGTGGCTGATCGCGGCCAGCATCCGCGTGCGGTCCGACATCAGCCGCGCGATCCGCTCATGCATGCGGTTGAGCGCGCGCGCCACCGAGCGGATCTCTTCCGGTCCGCGCTCGGGCAGCGGCTCGGCGCCGCCGTCCAGGCTGAAATTCTCGGCGGCCTTGGCAAACGACGACAGGGGAGCGGCCAGCGCGCGCGCCGCCCACAGGCCGAGCACGGTGACGCAGATGAAGGCGGTCATCAGCGCCATCAGCCAGGGTGCGCCCCAGAACCAGGGCCGCGCTCCGCCATCGACCTTTCCGGCGATCATGGTGCCGTCGGGCAGTTCGACGCCGATGCGGGATTCGCCGCCGGCTGGCGCAAGCTGAACCGCCTTGTAGCCGCGCCCGAGATGACGGCGCATCCCGCGCAGGTGCTGATTGTCGCTCTCCTCGACGCGTGCGGTGCCGGGCGCGAGGATTTCGATGCCGAGCTTGGGAAAGGCGCGGGCGAGATCGGCGACGAGGCGCGGACGCTCGCCGGCTGCGGCCGAACCGAGCAGCAGCGCGGCATCGGTCAGTTGATGCGCGCCGTCCGGCGGCGTGTCGGGGCGGTCCGGCCGGCTGATCAGGAAGGCGGTGGTGACGACGAGGTGGAGCGCGACGGTCGAAGCCAGCACCAGCGCGGCGATCTGTCCGCCGATCCCCTTGAGATGGAAGAACCCGAACGGCTTCATCGTCGGCGTTCCCTTCAATTGCTCAGGGGCGCCGCAACCGCTTCAGTGCCTGCTGCCGGGGTGCTTGCCGCTTGCAGGCCCGCGACCTGCGTTCGCGGCGTGAACAGGTAGCCGCCGGAGCGCACCGTCTTGATGAGGGTAGGGTCGGCCGGGTTGGGCTCGATCTTGCGGCGGATGCGGCTGACCAGCACGTCGATGGAGCGCTCGAACGAGCCGGTGCTGCGCCCCTGGGTGAGGTCGAGCAGGCTGTCGCGCGACAGCACGCGGCCGGGCCGTTCGCAGAACGTGCGAAGCAGATCGAACTCGGCGCTGGTCACCGCGACGCGCGCGCCTTCGGGATTGCGCAGCTCGCGCAGGCGCAGGTCGATGTGCCAGCCCTCGAAGGTGAGAGCGGAGGCGCCTTCGATCGAGGCTCGCGGCTTGCGCCGCGGCCTGGCGGCGCAGCACCGCGTTGATGCGGGCGAGCAGCTCGCGCGGGTTGAAAGGCTTCGGCAGATAGTCGTCCGCACCCATCTCGAGGCCGACGATGCGGTCGACGTCCTCGCCGCGCGCGGTCAGCATGATGATCGGCGTCTGCGACTCGGCTCGCACCTTGCGGCACAGGCTGAGGCCGTCCTCGCCGGGCAGCATGACGTCGAGGATGATGAGGTCGACGCGGTGATCGGCCATGGCGCGAGACATCTCGCGGCCGTCGCTCACGGCGGTGACGTTGCAGGCGTTGTTGCGCAGGTACTTCGCAATCAACGTCCGGGTTTCGCGGTCGTCTTCGACGACCAGGATGTTGGGATTGGGAATGGCCATGCGCTTTGTTTGTCCAAGATTCGGGCCAAATGGCGAAGATTTTTGTTTCGGATTGTTTCTGCACGGCTTGCCGCAACAAGCGGCAATCGCCGGGTCGCGGAACGGCAAGGTCTCGTTAAGACCGTTAACCATACCGTGCCCCGGTCTGCGGCGAAACCCCGCAAAAACCACGGAGCCATCATGACCTCGATCTCGGCGGCCTCCGCCGGCAACATCCAATCGCCGCTGCAGCGGCTGCAGCAGGAATTACAATCGCAGGTGTCCGCTGGCACGGTCTCGTCGTCGGACCAGTCCGCGCTCTCGACGGCGCTGACCGACATCGACACCGCCCTGCAGCAGGGCCGGTCGAGCGATCAATCGAGCGGCACGCGTCCCTCCAAGGAGGACATGCAGTCGAAGATCGACGATCTGATCTCGAACGAGGTGTCCAACGGCACGCTGACCTCGGATCAGGCCGAAGAGCTCAAGGGCGTGTTTCAGTCCGCCTTCGCGAACGGCCCGGGCGGCGCGGGCGGTCCCGGCGGTGCAGGCGGACCTCCGCCCGGTCCGCCGCCGGACGACAGCACTTCGGATTCGGCGTCCTCGACGGACACGACCAGCAGCACGTCCAGCGACCAGACCACGGCCGAGATCCTGCAGCAGTTCCTGCAGGCCTTGCAGCAATCGCAATCCTCGGCATCGTCCTACGGCGCCAGCGGCAGCTCATCCGGCAGGTCCGATTTCTCCGCGCTTCTGATCGACTACAAGAGCTGACCTGAACCATCAGGTTCGGCGCGGTCCTCGCCGCGATCGTGCTTCACCCAGGGCGCATGATCGTCGGCGGGGAACCGTGCGGCGCGAAATGTTACTGAGTGACGCAGGAACATTCGCGCGACGTTTTGCGCTCGCGCATCACACGACGAAATTGCGGCGCGCAAGGAACTGCGCGTGATCAGCGCTGTTTTCTCCACACGAGTTTTTTGTGAAGGAGAAGACAACATGATGATGAAATCGATCGCCGCCGGCCTTGCCGGTACCGCACTGCTTGCCACCGTTGCGTTTGCACAATCCCCGACCGCCACCACCGACAAGGCGCCGACCGCGGCCACTGCCACCACGACGACCACGACGGCGTCGGGTCAATGGCGGACCTCGAAGATGGACGGCCTGAAGATCTACAACGAAGCCAATGAGAACATCGGCACGATCAACGATCTGCTGATGGACAAGAACGGCGACATCAAGATTGCCGTGATCGGCGTCGGCGGCTTCCTGGGCATGGGCGAGCATCTCGTCGCCGTGCCCTATGAGAAGCTGAAGTTCGTCAACGAGGCCGTAGCCTACACCGGCACCGGCGCGAAGCCGGCGACCACCACCACGACCGGCGCTGCGACCGGCACCGCCGACACCAAGCCCGCTGCGACCACGACGTCGTCCACCTCGAAATGGTACCCGGACCACGCTGTGTTCAACGCCAGCAAGGACGAGCTGAAGAACATGCCCGAGTTCAAGTACACGGAGTAATGCGGCTCGCCTGACGGCCCAAGCGACGTGCGCCCGGTTTCACCGGGCGCATAGTCGTGCCTGGGTGTCTTCACCTCGCCCCGCTTGCGGGGAGAGGGAGAAGGAGGAGCGCTCACCCGCCGGCCTTGAGCCGTTCATTTCGCCGGCGCAGGGCTTCCATGGTGGCGAGGAGGATGACCGACACCGTCGTCAGGATCACGGCCGCTGCCGTGATGGTCGGGCTGATGTTCTCGCGGATGCCGCTGAACATTTCGCGGGGCAGGGTGCGTTGCTCGGGGCCTGCCATGAACAGCACGATGACCACCTCGTCGAAGCTGGTCGCAAAGGCGAATAGTGCGCCCGATGCGAGGCCCGGCAGGATCAACGGCAGGATCACGCGGCGGAACGCGTAGATCGGCGATGCGCCGAGCGAGGCGGCGGCGCGGACGAGGTTGGTGTCAAAACTCTGCAGCGTCGCGCCGACCGTGATCACCACGAAGGGCGTTGCCAGCGCGGTGTGAGCGAGGATCAGGCCGAGATAGCTGCCGGTCAGTCCGATCGGCGCGAAGAAGAAATACAGGCCGACGGCGGTGATGACGCCGGGCACGACGACCGGAGACAGCACGAAAGCGAGCACCAGCGGCCTGAGGCGGCTCTTCCACTGCGCGAGCCCCAGCGCGGCCAGCGTGCCGAGCACCATGGACAGCACCGTCGAGGCGACGCCGATGATCACGCTGTTCTTCAGCGCATTCATCCAGCGCGGCGAGGTGATGAAGTCGTCGTACCAGCGCAAGGACAGGCCGGGCAGCGGATAGGTGAGATAGGAGCCCGAGCTGAAGGACAGCGGCATGATCGCGAGGATCGGGGCGATCAGGAAGGCGAACACCAGCGCGGAGACGACGATGGTCGCGCTCCAGGCAATGCGCTGGCTCGGCGTGCGCAGGGAGGAATTGTCGCTCAATTCTTCATGCCTCCCGTGACCTGCTGGCCCTGCACCAGCTTGCCGTAGACGAGAGCGAGCAGGATCGTGGCCAGCAGCAGCACGGCGCCGAGCGCCGAAGCAAGGCCCCAATTGGCGGTCTCGGTGGTGTAGAGCGCGATGAAATAGCTGATCATCTGGTCGGCGGCGCCGCCGACGAGCGCCGGCGTGATGTAGTAGCCGAGTGCCAGGATGAAGACGAGCAGGCTTCCCGCGCCGATGCCGGGCAAGGTCTGAGGCAGGTAGATTCTCAGGAAAGCCGTGACCGGCGGCGCGCCGAGCGAGGCGGCAGCACGCATGTAAGCGGGCGAGATCGCCTTCATGCTGCTGTACAGCGGCAGGATCATGAACGGCAGCAGCACGTGGGTCATCGCCACGCAGACGCCGAAGCGGTTGTAGATCAGGCGCAAGGGCTCATCGATGATGCCGAGCCAGTGCAGGCTGTCATTGACGACGCCTTTGCTCTGCAACAGCACGATCCAGGCGCAAGTGCGGACCAAAAGCGATGTCCAGAACGGCAGCAGCACGAAGATCATCAACAGGTTCGACCGACCCGGCGGCAGCGTCGCCAGGAGATAGGCGACTGGGAAGCCGAGGATCAGGCACAGTGCGGTGACGCTGAGGCTGATGAGGAAGGTGCGGGTGAAGACTTCGCGGTAGATGGCTTGATCGGGCGGGGTCGCGACGATCGCGCCGTCCGCGTTCCGCATCAGGTCAAGCGCGGCGAGAAGATAGAACCCGGTCACCGGGCCGCCGGCGTCCTTGATCGTCGTCCAGGTGCTGCGTTCGCGCCAGGCCGGGTTGATCTTGCCCAACGTCTCCTTGGCGGTGCCGGCTTCCGGCATCGCCTTCAGATTGCGCGACGTGCTGGTGAGGATGGTGCGGAAACCGTTCAGGGCGTAGTTGAGCCGCTTGGCTGCGATGGCGAGAGTGCCGGACGCGCGTGCCGCCTGGATGTCGCCTGCCAGCGCCGCGTAGGCCTTCTCATCCGGCAGGTCCTTGCCGTCCCAATCGGCGAGCGCGGCAATGGTGTGAGGCAGAACCTGGCGCACCTCGCGGTCATCGATCGCGCGCCACAGCATGCCGGCGATCGGCCCGGCGAAAGTGAAGAGCAGGAAGACGAGAAGCGGCAGGACCAGCGCCAGGGCCTTGACCTGCCGTGCCCGCTCGGCGCGCCTCAATCGGCGCTTGAGCGGCACTTCGGTCCGGGCATCGGCGCCGGCCGCGGAGGCTGCAGTCATGGCGCGAGCCTCTGTGACTGCACATCACTCGCTTTATCGAATAGGACAGCCGCCAATGGTCTCTTGGCGCGGGCCGAGCAAGCGCCTCGTCCTTCGAGACGACCGCTTCGCGGTCTCCTCAGGATGAGGCTGATCGACATGGGTGCTTGCTGTGACATGGTTGCCGCATACTCCGTCCTCATCCTGAGGGCCCGCCGTAGGCGGGCGTCTCGAAGGATGCGCCACGGGCGAGGTATCCGTCACGCATCCTCTACTTGTTCCGCGTGCCATTGCCGCGCGCTACTTCGCGGCCCATTTGTTGAAGCGCTCGGTCAGGCGGTCGATGTTCTCGAGCCAGAAGGCGACGTTGATCTCGACCGCGTTCTTGATGTTTTCAGGCGCGGTTGGCAGGTCCTTCAGGACGGCGGGCGCGAGCTTGCCGGCGGCGTCCTTGTTCGAGGTGCCATAGGAGATATTCTCCGACAGCTTCGACTGGTTCTCCGCCTTGCCGGCGAAGTCGAGAAATTTGTAGGCCGCGTCCTTGTTCGGGCTGCCCTTCAGGATGACCCAGCTGTCGAGCGTGAACAGCGCGCCGTCCCATACCATGCCGAAGTTCTTCTTCTCGTTCTTGTTGGCGGTGTCGATGCGGCCATTGTAGACCGAGGTCATCGCGACCTCGCCGGAGGCGAGCAGTTGCGGCGGCTGGGCGCCGGCCTTCCACCAGACGATGTCGCCCTTGATGCTGTCCAGCTTCTTGAACGCACGCTCGACGCCCTCGTCGGTCGCCAGCACCTTGTAGACGTCCTTCGGCGCGACGCCGTCGGCCATCAGCGCGATCTCCAGCGTGGTCTTGGGGCCCTGGCGAAGGGCGCGCTTGCCCGGAATCTTCTTGGTGTCGAAGAAGTCGGCCCAGCCCTTCGGGGCCTCCTTCAGCTTGTCCTTGTCGTAGCCGAGCACGAAATCGTAGAGGATGGCGCCGACGCCGCACGGGTTGACCGACGGCGGGATGTAGGCGGCTTCGCCGCCGATCTTGGTGTAGTCCATCTTCTCGAAAAGGCCTTCCTCGCAGCCGACCGCGAGGCTCGTCGCTCTCGACCTGGACGACGTCCCAGGTGGCGGCACCGCCCTGCACCTTGGCGCGCAGCACGCCGACTCCGCCATCCCAGGACTCGTCGTTCATCGCGACGCCCGTCGCCTTCTTGAACGGCTCGAAATAGGCCTTCTTCTGGGCATCCTGATAGGCGCCGCCCCACGACACGACGGTGAGGTCACGCGCTTCGGCAACCGTCGCCAGCGCCGAGCTGGCGCTGAACGCCGCGGCGAAACCCAGAGCGATCTTGCGGTTCAGCATGGTGTTCGTTCCTTCTTCGTGAGTTGCGTTGATGTTGATCGTTGAGGATTCGCTTTGCGTTGGATCAGACCGGATCGAGGGCGAGGCAATCCTCCGGGCGGAAGGTGATGAAGACGCTTTCACCATGTGCCAGGCTGTCATGTGCGCCCGGCTGAAGCTTGACCATGAACTCGGCATTCCCTGCGACATCGAGCACGGCCAGCGCGTGGTCGCCGAGATAGATGGTGTTCTGCACCTTCGCCGGCAGCCGGTTCGCCCCGTCGCTGGAACCGCCGTTCGGGACAATGGCGATCCGCTCCGGCCGGACCGACAGCGAGGTGGACGCGCCCGCGCCCGAGATGTTGACCGCCCGTGCGGTGACGGCGCCGCCCCCGGCCAGCGCGACGCGGCAATAATCCTTGTCGACCGTCTCGACGGTGCCTGAAAGCACGTTGTTCTCGCCGATGAAATGGGCAACGAAGCTGTTCACCGGATGCTCGTACAGCGCATCGGGCTTGTCGATCTGCTGCACGATGCCGTCGTTGAACACGGCGATGCGGTCCGACATGGTGAGCGCTTCGCTTTGGTCGTGGGTGACGTAGACGATGGTGATGCCCATCCGCTCGTGCAGCTGCTTGATCTCCAGCTGCATCTGCTCGCGCAGCCGCTTGTCGAGGGCGCCGAGCGGCTCGTCCATCAGCACGAGCTGCGGATTGAACACCAGCGCGCGGGCCAGCGCTACGCGTTGCTGCTGGCCGCCGGACAATTGTCCGGGCCGCCGGTGCGCCATCGCTTCCATCTTGATCATGCGCAATGCCGACCTCACGCGCTCCTGCACGTCCGCCTTGCTCGTGTTGCGAACGGACAGCGGGAAGGCGATATTCTCGGCGATCGTCAGGTGCGGAAACAAGGCATAGTTCTGGAACACCATGCCGATGTCGCGCTTGTGCGGCGGCATGTTCTTGATCGGCCGGTCCGCGAGATATATTTCGCCCTGGGTTGGAACCTCGAAGCCGGCGAGCATCATCAGCGTTGTCGTCTTGCCCGATCCCGATGGACCGAGCAGGGTGATGAACTCGCCCTTCCTGATGTCGAGATCGAGGTTCTTCACCACGAGATGCTCGCCATCATAGGTCTTTTGAATGCCGGAAAAGCGCACCAATGCCGGCGCGGGCGTGACCATGCCGGCTTCCATGTTGTCCTCGGCTTGCCGCTACAAATACTTGTCAGCACCTCGTTCGAGGTTGCCGAGAGGCAGCTTAGCATCCTCGGGCGAGAATGCCAGCGGTGCGCGGGAAGGCGCTACATCCCCGACAGCTTGCTCACATGCACATTCAGCGAGCCGCCGGCTTCCGCAACGATGCGCAGCGTCTTGGAATCGAAGGCGATGTCGGCGAGCGTCAGGCTCTCGATCTTGGCGTCGACCTTGAGGCCGTCTTCGGTCTTCTGGTAGTCGGCGATCGCAGCGGCGATCTTCTCGCGCGCATTGGCGGCGATCGGCTTCAGGTCGAGCGTCGCCCGCTGCAGCAAGGCTTGCTGCATCTGCGGCACCACGGCGCGCGCGGCGGCGCCGAGCAGGCCGAACGCAGCTTCCGATTCCACCGCAAGCTGGATGTCGGTGAGCCGCAGCGTCTGCTGCGCCTGGTCGAGCACAGGCCGGCCCCAGATGTGCACGGTGGCCTCGGCGCCGAGGCCGAGCCAGCTCTTCTTCTCCTTGGCGCGCACCAGGAGCGAGATCAGCAGCCGCTCGCCCGACGGGATCACGTTGACGCTCTTGACGGTGACGTCGACCGGACCGGAGCCGTCCTCGGGATAGGTGTGGCCGACCATCTGCGCCGCGATCAGCTTGTTGATCTCGGTGAAGGGCACGTCGATGGGAACGCCGATGTTCACGCCGGTGCCGCTCGGCGGCACGATCGAGATCTTGTCGGGGAACGGGCAGTCCGGCTTGGTCGGCGTCGAGGTGACGCGCGTCTCCGCTTCCAGGCCCATCAGCAGCGTCACGTTCTGGGCGTCCACGCGCGGTTGCGCGGCGATGGCGCGGATCGGCTTCATCTCGAGCCAGAGCGGCGGCAGCGCGGCCGAAGAGCCCGAGCCCTGCAAGGGGATCGAGCGGCAGGCCTTGGCCCATTGCAGCTTCGCATTCTCGCGCAGGGAGGGATCGTTGCGGATGCGTTCGGAGACGACATTGATCTGCTCGCCGACATTCTTGTCGATCAGCGGCTTGACCTGCGCCGGCACGTTGACCTTGGCGCCGGCGACGTTGAGGTTGGTGTCGCCGAGATTGACCTGCGCGGCGAGATTGGGCTCGAGATGCCAGTTGGCCGCGAGCTTCGGGCGCGAGGTGACGACCACGTTGCCCTTGATCTCCGCGCTGGCGTTCAGATTCTTGATGTTGACGGCGCCGATCCGTTTCGCGGCATCGCCACCGAGCACGCTGCCGAGTGCGTCGCCGAGTGCGCCGGTAGCTTTCGCCGACAGCGAGCCGGTCACGTTCAGCTTGCCGTTGAGCGGCGTCGAGATCGTCAGCACGTCCTTGTCGCCGCTGGCGGCCATCGGCCCGCGCACGGCGGTCCAGCCGATGTCGGCGTTCTCCAGGATCTGCGAGATCGGGTTGTCCGCCTTGCCGGCGAAATTGCGCGGCGCGGCCTTCTCGGCCTGCTCGCGGATCGCCGAGATCGCGATCGCCACGGGCGCGATCACGATCGAGCTCTTCGCGACCGGCGGCAGCGGCGGCAGTTGCGCCACCGGCGGCGCCGAATTCGTCGCGCGCGGCGACAGCAGGTCCATCGCCTTCAGGCTGATGAAGAACGACGCCGCGAGCACCACGACGCCGATCAGGATCGTCTTCAAATTCAACGTTAGTCGCATCACTCCCCCAGGCCGCCCTGCCTAAGGATTTTACAGGGCGGGCGAGGAGGGCGCTAGAGCGCACCGGTGGGGTGGAATTGCGGCGAACGGGTTAACGGCTGTTGCCGCCTGCCGGGAGCGTTAATGGCCGTGCTGGCCGCGCTTCGGACGGCGGATCGCTCTCATATTGCCTTTGGCGCCGCCGCCGCAGAAGAGGCGGTCGCCGCCGTCGGACTCCAGCCCGGACACGCCGGTCCCGGCGGGCAGGTCGAGCTGCTCAAGCACCTTGCCGGTCGCTGGGTCGATCCGCCGCACGTCGCTCTCGTCGTTCTCCCAGGTGCCGTGCCAGAGCTCGCCGTCGACCCAGGTCACCCCGGTGACGAAGCGCTTGCTCTCGATGGTGCGCAGGACCTTCCCGGTTTCCGGATCGAGCTGATGGATCTTGCGCTCGCGATATTGTCCGACCCACAGCGAGCCCTCGGCCCAGGCCAGGCCTGAATCGCCGCCGCTGCCCGGTGCGGGAATGGTGGCGAGCACTTTGCCCGAGGCCGCGTCGATCTTTTGGATGCGGTCCTCGGCAATCTGGAACAGGTGCTTGCCATCGAATGCCGTGCCGGCATGCGCGGCAACATCGATGGAACGCGCGACCTTGCCGCTGTCGGGGTCGATCGCGTTCAATCGGTCGCCGGATGCGAACCAGACATGGCGGCCGTCATAGGTGACGCCATGCACGGCCTCGACGCCCTCGAACGGCCCATACTCCCTGACGATCTCGGCGGCTGAACGCTTCATCTGCTCGCTCCCTGTGATGTGGATCCAAATTACGCCTTCAGGAGCGGCGTGGGGAGTAACAAGCCTGTCGGGAAACCCGGGACGGGCGGCATCATCCAGCGCCGCGCCCGTCCGTGTCCGAAGCACTGCACCTTGTTCGCGCGCGCCAGCTCGTCGAGGGCGCGCTGCACCGTGCGTGCGCTGGTTCCCAATGCCAGCGCGAGCGCCGAGGCTCGACCAGGGTTCGCCGTCGGAGAGCAGCGCAAGGATCGAGGCATGCTTTTCCTCGACCGGCCGTGCCAGCACGAGGATGTCGCGCGTCTTGCGCGGCGCCAGCGCGAAGCCTTCCCTGGTCGCGCAGATTTCGGCGAGCGGCTTGAGCTTGGTGCGGAGCCGCCCGATCTCGACGCGCAACCGCGCGCGGTGCGATTCGTCGACATGCCTAGCGTGAAACGCGCCCGCGATCAGCGTCTGCCGCGAGACGTCCGCGGGCCACGCCTGTGCCAGGATGCGGACCAGCGCGAACAGCACCGGCCGCGTGCCGAGCGGCACGACGATGCCGCGCCGGCGAACCGAATGGTGGAAGGTGTCGACGACGAGCGCCCCGGACGTCGCGAGATCCTCGATGTCCGCCAGCAGCAGTCGCCGCTCGTCGCCGCGCACGATCAGGCGCGCCGCCGGCGTGTCGAGCAGGCGGCTTGCGCTGTCGACTTCGGCCGTGAGCGCGGGGATATCGGCCTGCCGTGCCGCGCGGGCCGCCCGCGTCAGCGCCGCGCTCGCATCCTTGGTTCTGAGCCGTCGTATGGCGATGCCGGCGAGCACGAGCTCCCGGACGACCTGCGAGGCCGGCGGCAGCGGGAGAGAGCCGAGATCGGCGAGCGTGCGCTCCGCCTGGTCGATATGCCCGAGGAGGAGAAGGCGCCGCGCGGCGATATGGCGGGCATGCGCGGCGTTGACGAGGTCGCCGTGCTTCTCGAGGGTCGCGCGTGCCGCCGTGAGCGTCTTGTCCGGCCAGCCGAGATCGCGCGAGACCAGTGCGATCTCGGCCTCGGCCACCACGCACCTGGCGCGTGCGACGGCTTCTCTCGGACCGAAGGCGCGCGCGGCGCTTCGCAATAGCATCTTGGCCTTGGGGAGGTCGCCGAGCTGCGCCATCGCGATGCCGCGCAGCGCCAGCGACGGCGCATCGTTGCGCAGTGCGACGCGGTTCAGCGCGCCGAGCGGATCGCCGGCCTCGAGCGCGCGCGCGGCCGCCGTGATCAGCGACTCCATTCAAATCCCGCCACACTTGTTACTCCCACCGCGCAACCGCGCGGTGCCAGAAATCGTTGTCGACCGACGATGTGCGGCAAGGGGCCGGCGGTTCCGCCAGAAGCGGAATGGCCGTTCAGGCAAGACTCCCAGTAAGAGCTTTGGAGAACCATGATGACTTCAGCAGACAAACAGACCGCCATGCAGACACCGCCGGTGGTGTCGCCGCAGGACTGGGAAGCAGCCCGTCAGCAACTGCTGGTGAAGGAAAAAGCGCATACCCGTGCCCGCGATGCCCTGGCCGCCGAGCGCCGGCGCATGCCGTGGATGGAAGTTGCCAAAACCTATGCGTTCGAGGGGCCCGGCGGCAAGCTCGGTCTCGCCGATCTGTTCCAGGGCCGGCGGCAGCTCATCGTCTACCGCGCCTTCTTCGAGCCCGGCGTGTTCGGCTGGCCCGATCACGCCTGCCGCGGCTGCTCCATGGTGGCCGACCAGGTTGCCCATGTCGCGCACCTGAATGCCCGCGACACCACACTGGTATTCGCCTCGCGCGCGCCGCAGGCCGACATTGCCAGGCTGAAGCAGCGGATGGGCTGGACCATGCCCTGGGTCACCATCACCGACAGCTTCGATGCCGATTTAGGCGTGGACGAATGGCACGGCACCAACGTGTTTTATCGCGAGGGAACGCGGATCTTCCGGACCTATTTCGTCAAGAGCCGCGGCGACGAGCAGATGGGCGGCACCTGGAACTATCTCGACATCACCCCGCTCGGCCGGCAGGAGGTGTGGGAGGATTCGCCGAAGGGCTATCCGCAGACGCCGACCTACAAATGGTGGAACTGGCACGACAGCTACACGGAGAACGCTGCGCCCGACCAGAAATGGGTCGAGATCTCCGATGCCGGCGAGAAGGCCTTTCGCAAGGAGGCTGCGGAAGGACGTGATTAGCCCCCGAGCGCAATTGCCGGTGCCAGCCGGGACGGCGTGACGGCGGCGCGCCATCTCGCCCGATGGCTGGCACTGGCGGCGACGCCGACATTCGCGATCATGGCCGTGCTCACGGCCGTGGTCGCGGGTGGGCCGGCCGACATGCTGTGCGCCGCCGGCCGCGGCTCCGTGCTCGGCGGCATGGTGCCGATGTATCTCCTGATGAGCGCGTTCCATTCGGCGGCGTGGCTGCGGCTACTCGCCGAGCGGCGGCGGCTGGAAGCTCCGCCGGTGTGAACGCCTCGTCCTTCGAGACGCGCGCTACGGCGCGCTCCTCAGGATGAGGCTAACTGGCAGGCGTGCGTTGGCGCAAGAGGTGGTCGTTGATCTCGTGAACAAACGCTTCAGGAATCAATCGAGCCACATTCAGCCCTCATCCTGAGGGCCCGCCGGAGGCGGGCGTCTCGAAGGATGCGCCGCGACTTCTGATGCAAGCCACGCACAGGTGCGGTTACTGCGATCCAGCCGCCTGCAGATGCGCAACCACCTTCGCCGCTTCCTCCGCCGAGATGCCGCCATAGGGCTGCATCTTGTTGCCCGACACCACCTCGTCCGGCTTGACCATGAAGCGCGTGAGCTTGTCCTGGTCCCAGACGAAGCCGGCTTCCTTCATGGACGATGAGTAGTTGTAGTCGGGCAGCGAGCCGGCCTTGCGGCCGACGATCTTGTTGAGGTTGGGGCCGAGCCGGTTGTCGCCTTCCTTCGTGGAGTGGCAGGTGCGGCAGGAATTGTTGAAAGCCTGCTGAGCGGCCTCATTGCTGGCAAGCTGCTGGGCGAGCGATGAGGGCGCGAACGACAGCAGCGTCAAGGCCCCAGCGCCGCCGACCGCGCGTAGCCACTGACGTGACTGGGATTGCAGGCGTGATTGCATTGGCGCCTCCATCAAGCAGCCGCGCGCAGCAGGGGCGCGTCGGCATGCCGAGGGCCAACGAAAACGGCCCCGGTGGGTTCCGGGGCCGTTTGCGTCACAATGTCATGTCGCTCAGCGCGTCGTGGTTCCAAGCTCGGCGCGGCGCTCCGTCATCGGCAGCACCACGACCTTGGTGCCGACATTGACGCGGGAATAGAGGTCGGTGACGTCGTCATTGGTCAAGCGGATGCAGCCGGACGAGACGCGCTTGCCGATGGTGTCGGGGGCATTGGTGCCGTGGATGCGGTAGATGGTGCCGCCGAGATACATGGCGCGGGCGCCGAGCGGATTGCCGGGGCCGCCGGCCATGTGACGCGGCAGATAGGGCTGGCGGGCGATCATTTCCGGCGGCGGAGTCCAGGCCGGCCACTCGGCCTTGCGGGTCACCGACTGGGTGCCCGACCAGGTGAAACCGTCGCGGCCGACGCCGATGCCGTAGCGGAGCGCCTGGCCGTGGCCGAGCACGTAATAGAGATAGGTGTTGGGGGTATCGATGATGATGGTGCCCGGCGCCTCACGCGTCGCGTAAGCGACGGTCTGGCGGCGGAAACGGGCCGGCATCTCGACGGCATCCTGATCCTCGGACGGCTCGGTCTGATAGGTCGGCGCCTGATAGGGCTGATACGGTTGATAGGGCTGGAACGGCTGCGGCGCGGCGATCGGCGGCAGCGGCTGGAAGAAGGGGAAGATCTGCACGGGCGCGGCCTTGGCGCTACCCGCGAATGCGATCGCGGAGACCGCGGCTGCGCCAAAAGCAATTGCGCGCGAAAACGTCTTGAACGTGTCCAGATTGAACATGTGATCGCCCCTGTTTGCTCGGTGGCTTCGGCCACCGCGGCACCGTTGCGGTGCTCTGTTGCCTGGATCACTAACGGCAAAACGTTTCGGGACATTTGCGTGGAAAACCGAAAACGGTTTCACGGCGGCAAGGATTGTTTCATGACAGTTTCGTGGCCCGGGCCACCGGGCGCCGCACAAAACCGGGTGCCGACACTTCTGTGACGTCACACGCCTGAAATATCCTTCGTTGATGGTCGATGCCTGAGAATCATCAAACTCTCGGGATTTTCCCATGCGGGTATTAATCGCAACCGACGCCTGGCATCCGCAGGTTAACGGCGTAGTGCGCACCCTGACCTCCCTGGCGAACGCGGCCAAGGCGCTCGATGTCGAGATCGACTTCCTGACCCCGGACGGCTTTCCGTCCTGGCCGCTGCCGACCTATCCGGGCCTCCGCTTTGCGTTGCCAAGCGGCAAAGAGATCGCGCGGCGAATCGAGAGGTGCGCGCCGGATGCCCTGCATATCGCTACCGAGGGCCCGATCGGCTGGGCCGCGCGGGCCTATTGCCGTCGCAACCGGCTGGCCTTCACCACCTCCTATACGACGCGCTTTCCCGAATACGTGTCGGTGCGGACCGGCATCCCCGCAAGCATCGGCTACGCCGTGCTGCGTCACTTCCACGATGCCGCCGCCATGACCATGGTCGCGACGCCCTCGCTGCGGCAGGAGCCTCTCCGAGCGCGGCTTCAAGCGGCTCGGCTTCTGGACGCGTGGCGTCAACACCGAGCTGTTTCACCCCGACAGCCCGGCGAAGCTCGACCTGCCGGGCCCGATCTTCATGACCATGGGACGCGTCGCCGTGGAGAAGAACCTCGAAGCGTTCCTCTCGCTCGACCTGCCCGGCACCAAGGTCGTCGTCGGCGACGGTCCGCAGAAGGCCGCGCTCGAAAAGAAATATCCCGATGCGGTTTTCCTCGGCGAAAAGAAGGGCGCCGATCTCACCGCGCATCTCGCCGCTGCCGACGTGTTCGTGTTCCCGAGCCTGACCGACACGTTCGGCGTGGTGCAGCTCGAGGCGCTGGCCTGCGGCACGCCGGTCGCGGCGTTTCCGGTGACAGGACCCAAGGACGTCATCGCCGATCATCCGATCGGCGCGATCGACCACGATCTGCGTGCCGCGTGCCTGCGCGCGCTCACCATGTCGCGCGAGACCTGTCGCAATTTCGCGCTGGAGCGCTCCTGGGAGAACAGCGCGCGCCAGTTCGTCGGTAACCTCACCTCACTCCAGCCCAGCCGCGTCCTGCGCGCCTCGCCTCGCATGGCGCGGCGGCCGGTGCGCGGCTGACCTTTTCATTCGACCCACAGCGAGAACCTCACCGATGGCCAAGATCATGAACCTTGACGGTACCCAGCAGCTCGACCTCACCCGTGGCTCGGTCGAGCAGGCCTATGACCGCTGGGCGCCGGTCTACGACCTCGTGTTCGGCGGCGTGTTCGCCAAGGGCCGTCAGGCCGCGATTGCGGCCACCAACAAGATCGGTGGTCGCGTGCTCGAGGTCGGTGTCGGCACCGGCATCTCGCTGCCGCTCTACGCGCCGCACCTGCGCATCTTCGGCACCGACATTTCGGATGCCATGCTCGACAAGGCGCGCCAGCGCGTCACCGAGGGCAAGCTCAAGAACGTCGAGGGCCTCGCGGTGATGGACGCGGAGAAGCTCGAATTCCCCGACAATTCCTTCGACGTCGTGATGGCGCAATATGTCGTCACTGCAGTGCCAAACCCGGAAGTCGCGCTGGACGAATTCGCCCGCGTGCTGCGCCCGGGCGGCGAGCTGATCATCCTGACTCGCGTCAGTGCCGATACCGGCATGCGCCGCTTCATCGAGCAGAAGCTGCAGCCGGTGGTTCGTCCGCTCGGCTTCCGTACCGCCGAGTTCGCCTGGTCGCGCTATGCGAAGTGGCTGGCCGGCGCGCGCGGCATGGAGCTCGCCGAACGCCGCCTGATTCCGCCGCTCGGCCATTTCTCGCTGGTGCGCTTCCGCAAGGTCGAAATCGCCAAAGCGGCCTGATCGCGCTCACGCGTCGCGTGCGTCATCGCGCCGCTGCACATCGTCACATGACAAAACGATGATGTCACACGGCCTACATCGAATCCCTGTAAATCCCGAACCCGAACGCATTTGGGGAAGAGCATGATCAAGAATTATCTCGAGCAGCTGCGGATCCAGCGCTGGGACGACCATCGCTACTATCACCACAGCCGGATCAACCAAAGCCTGCACTTCATCAGCGCGCTGAGCTTCCTCTTCGCCTATGTCTGGCTGTTCATCGATCCCGTCGTCTCTGCGCTGGTGGGTTGGCTGGTCTCGATGACCTCGCGCCAGGCCGGTCACTTCTTCTTCGAGCCGCACACTTACGACCACGTCAACCAGGCGACGCACGAGTACAAGGAAGAGATCAAGGTCGGCTACAATCTGCAGCGCAAGGTCGTGCTGATGGCGATCTGGGCGGCTTCGCCCCTGGTGCTGTTCGCCGATCCCACGCTGTTCGGCCTGTTCACGCCCTGGGCGACGGCGGCCGACTTCATGCGGCAGGTTGCCAAGATCTGGCTCGTGGTCGGCGGCGGCGGCCTTCTGTTCCGCACCGTACACCTGTTCTTCCTCCGCGACGTCGAGACCGGCCTCGTCTGGATGACCAAGATCCTGACCGACCCGTTCCACGATCTGATGCTTTATCGCAGCGCGCCGCTCGCCCTGATGCGCGGCGAGCTGATGGACCCCGGCCTGCACCTCAACCCCGAGCACACGCTGGGCCTGATCTCCGAGCCCACGCTCGAAGAGCAGCACGCCTGAGCGCGCTGCGTACACAAAACACTCCGATGTCTGATGGTTACGTCATGCCCGGCCTCGTGCCGGGCATCCACGTCTTGGGCCTTTCGCGCAGAGACGCGTGGATGGCCGGGATGAGCCCGGCCATGACGGCGTGGAGAGAGACCTCAGCGCCCAAAACGCTTGGCGAGCATTTCTTTCAGGATCTGCCGCTTGATATTCTTGTTGGTGAGCACGCCGTCGTGCCACCAGAAGCCGTCGGCCTTCATCTTCTCGGCCGCGCGGACGAAGCGTTCGGCGACTTCGGCGAAGTCGGCGTCGGTGTAGTTCAGGCTGAAGATCAGCCGTCCCGTGCCGACCCAGCTCAGCGCCAGCCCCTCGGCGCGCAGGTAATATTGCAGCATCCAGTTGTAGCGGGACGGCGTGGTGTATTTCACCGTCCAGATCGACGAGAAGTTTGCGAACCGCACCGGCAGGTCCGCGCCTTCCATCATCCGGTTGAGCGTCTGGACGCGGCCGTTCCAAGTCTCCTCGAGCCCGTCGTAGACCGCGCGGAAGTTCGGGCTGGCGAGGCGGCTCAAGAACTCGTCCATCGCCGTCATGACATAAGGGTGCGAGTTGAAGGTGCCGCGGGCAAAGCAGATGTCGGCGGGACGGTCGTCGCGGAAGCGGCGCATCAATTCGCGCTTGCCGCAGACCACGCCGACCGGCAGGCCGCCAGCGAGGCTCTTGCCGTAGGTCACCATGTCGGCCTTGACGCCGAAATATTCCTGGGCGCCGCCGGCGGCGAGGCGGAAGCCGACGAAGACCTCGTCGAAGATCAGCACGATACCGCGTTCGGTGCAGACCTCACGCAACCTCGAGAGCCACTCGGTGTAGGCCGCGCGATCGAAATTGCCGCCGCGGGAGGAATCGACCAGCGAGGAATCGCCGGGGGCGTTGCCGTTCGGATGCAAGCCCTGCAGCGGATTGACCAGCACGCAGGCGATGTCCTTGCGCGTCTTCAGCACATGCAGCGTCTTCTCCGACATTTCTGCGAGGGTGTAGGTCTCGTGCGCGGCAATGGGATTGCCGACGCCGGGCTGCACGTCGCCCCACCAGCCGTGATAGGCGCCGGCGAACCGAACCAGATGCGTGCGCTTGGTGTGGTAGCGCGCAAGGCGAACGGCCTGCATCACCGCCTCGGTGCCGGACATGTGGAAGGAGACTTCGTCGAGCCCCGAGATCCGGCAGAGCCGCTGCACGTTCTCGAGGATGACGGGATGGTAGGGGCCGAGCACGGGACCGAGCGCATGCGCGCGCTTCTCCGCGCCCTCGATGCATTCCTTGTAGAAGTCGTTGCCGAAGATGTTGACGCCGTAGGATCCCGTGAGATCGTAGGAGGTGTTGCCGTCGACATCGGTGACGGTGACGCCGCTGGACGAGTCCATGAAGGTCGATGTGCCCAGGTGCTCGCGGACGAGACGCGCGAACTGGAACGGCACGCGGTAGCTCTCGGTGAAGTTCAGATCGGAGATTGTCTCGGCGGCTTCCTTCGTCATCGCGCGCCCCTTGGGGTAGCGCTCGGCGTAGAGCGCCGCGAGGCGGAAGAAGGCGTCCTTGCGCTGCTTCACCACGTTGGCCGGTGCGCCGTCGCAGCCGAAATATCTGTCACCCTCGAACTCGTAGAACGGGAGCAGCTTTGCCACCCGACGCGACATCTTGGAGTGGCCGGCGAGCGAGCGGTGCTTGGCGCGGGACAGTTCGACCCGCGCCTTGATCTTCGGGAGGACGGCGGCAGCGGATGCTGCGGCGGCCACGGACATCGAGAGAATCGGGAGTGTCGTTTCCATGACAACAAGCGCTAATACTGCGAGCTGACAGATTCATGACAGTCAAAGCCCTCATCGCCTCTTTCACCCAGCAGGAAGACCTCAACTTCCTGTTGACCAACCGTATTCCGCGCGCCGCGCTGACCCGCTTCATGGGGTGGTTTTCCAAGATCGAGAATCCGCTCGTGCGGGACTTCTCGATCGCGCTGTGGAAGCTGTTCTCCGATCTCGATCTGTCGGAAGCGAGAAAGGATCATTTCACGAGCCTGCACGACTGCTTCACGCGGGAGCTGAAGCCGGGCCTGCGGCCGTTTGATCCCGACCCTTCGGTTGTCGCCAGCCCGTCGGACGGCATCGTCGGCGCCCACGGGAAGATCGCCGACACCGAGCTGTTCCAGGTCAAGGGCGCGCCTTACTCGCTGCTCGACCTCGTCGGCGACCCCGCGCTGGTCGATCAGCACCGCAACGGCTCTTTCGTCACACTGCGGCTGACCTCCAGCATGTATCACCGCTTTCATGCGCCGCATGACGCGCATATCGAGCGGGTCACGCTGATCCATGGCGACGTCTGGAACGTCAATCCGATCGCGCTGAAGCGGGTCGAACGCCTGTTCTGCAAGAACGAGCGCGCGGTCATCCGTACCCATCTGGCGACCGGTGAAGCCGTGACGCTGGTGCCGGTCGCCGCGATCCTGGTCGCGAGCATCCGCCTGCACTTCCTCGACATGGTGCTGAACGCGCAGACCCGCGGCCCCGTCAACTTTCCCTGTGACGTCAATGTCGCCAAGGGCGAGGAGACTCGGCTGGTTCGAGCACGGCTCGACCATCATCATCCTCGCCCCCGGCGATTTCACGTTCTGCGACGGCATCGCCGAAGGCACGCGCATTCGCGCCGGACAGGCTTTGCTCAGGAGAAAGTAGCCTTCAATCCGCCGTCACCTCCGTCTATATGTGCGGCGGGGACGATTTGACGGCACGGATGTGGCGATGGCACGGGCGCCGGTGATGGCGGCGGGTGGAATTGTGCTGCGGCGAGGATCGGAGCCGCTGATCGCGGTCGTGCGCCAGCGCAAGCGCAATGAATGGGTGTTGCCCAAGGGCAAGCTCGACGACGGCGAGACGCCGAAGGACGCCGCGCATCGCGAGGTGCTGGAAGAGACCGGGCACAACGTCGCCGTGCACGAGTTCTTGGGCACGATCGCCTACCAGTCCGGCGGTCGCTCCAAGATCGTGCATTTCTGGAGGATGGAGGCCGGGGGCGGGCCGGTCCGCAAGCTGATGAACGACATCAAGGCGGTGGACTGGCTGACGCTGGAGGACGCGGTCGCGCGGCTTTCGCGCGAATATGAGCGTGCCTTCCTGACACAGATTGGTCCGATCGCACTTGCGGCGGCGGGGCTGGCGCCTGCGGCCGTGGCGTCGCCGACCTCCGTTGCCGAGCCGGAGTCACCATTGGCAAGCGACGATATCGATGCCGCCTTGCAGACGCTGACGCCCGCGGAAGCCGCCTCCGTGGACGAGTTGCGCCACGGCCTGTTGCAGAAGGTGAAGGCCTGGCTGCGCGGCGAGGCGTGAGGTTTCACAAGTCGTCATTGCGAGCACAGCGAAGTAATCCAGAATCTTTCCGTGACGGGATCCTGGATTGCTTCGCTGCGCTCACAATGACGGAGGAGAGAGAGGGGCGCTCCTCCGACGCTATCGCGCGGACGCGGGCACCACCTCGAGAGGTCACCGCCGCTCTTTCTTCTCCTTCGGAGCCGGCACGGGTCTGCGCGGGGCTGCCGGGCGTTGAGCGGCGGGGATGCGCTGCTGGTATCCGCCTTGGCGTTGCATGCCGGGTGGCTGGGCTGCGGGGGGCTGGCCCGGCTGCATGCCGGTGCGCGGCTGCGGGCCTGGTTGCGGTGTTGCGCCCGGCTGCGATGGTATGGCGCCTCCCGGTTGAAGCTGTCCGCCGCGCTGCGGCTGTTGTTGCTGCACGCCGTTTGGCTGGGTGCCCTGTCCGGAGCGCGGCACACCCGGACGTCCAGCGCCCGGCTGTTGTTGTCCCTGGCCCGCACGCGGTGTGCCCGGTTGCACCGCGCCGCCTTGCTGTCGTTGTCCCTGTCCTTGGCCCTGCCGCTGTTGCGGCGGCTGGACGCCTTGCTGTGTTCCTTGCCGGCCCGGTGTGCCCGGCTGCTGCTGACCCGGACGGTTGTTCTGGCCGGGCTGGCCGTTCGGGCGCTGCGGCTGCTGAGCAGGCACGGTCGCCGGCCGCAATTGCTGCTGCTGCGGTGGCTGCGCCGGCCGCGGAATCCGGCTGAGCGCGGCCGGATTGGCGCGGCGGAAGTCGCGCTGCTCGGTGACGATCTGCCGGCCGGTGGTTTGGGCCAGATGGACCTGGCTGACGAAGCCGCGGTCGCGCGCGATCTGCTGCGGGGCAATTGTGATCGGCACGGCGGCAAAGCGCATCACACCGGCGCTGGCCGCGCCGGGGCGGATCGCAAAGCCGCTCGCGCCCTGCGTCAGCGCGCCGAGCCGCGTGCCGCTGGTGCGGTCGTCGACGTCGATGTGCCCGACGCGGCCGTCCGCGTCGGGATAGAGCTTGATGTTGACGTTGTTGGTGCCGCCCGCGGTTGCGCCGTCGGGCACGTCGACGACCCCCGTGGTGCCGCGGATGCCGAGCGTCGCCGTCGGCGTCGTGATCTTCATGTCGCCGGTCTTGGCCACCGCGGCGGCAACGAAAGCGACGGTGCCCTTGCCGATGTCGAAGATCCCCGAGTTCTGCTTGCCGCCGTCCTCATAGACGTAATTGTCGATGGTGATCTTCGAAGAGGCGGAGAGATTGAACGTGGTGGCGTCGTTGAAGGTGATGCCGAGCGTGGAGTTCGACGAGGTCTGCACGACGTCGTTGAGATAGATGTCGTCGCGCACCCGTAGCGGATAGGAATTCTTGTCGCGGATTACGGTTGCGATCCCCGTGACGGTCGCGACGTTGCCGATCGGCTCGACGGAGGTGGATTGTGCGTCGGCGGCCGGTGTCGGCGAGGCGGCCGGCGTCGGGGAGGGTGCGGGAGCGGGTTCGGCCTGGGGCTGCGCCTGCGCGAGCTCGATCGTCTCGGATGCAAAAGCCGCGCTGCTGCCTGCCAGCGGCAATGCCGGCAGCACGAGCGCGAACACGAAGCGGCGCCAAGCCAGCAATGATGTCACGAAGAAGTCCCGGTGAGAACGCGAGGCGAGATCGGTTGATATCAGCCGGACGGAGCTGAATGGCGGATGAACGCGTGTGATACGGGAGGAGGGGATGTTCAAAGGTCGCAATGCCGGCTTTAGCCTTGTTACCACCACGCCGTCATGGGCCGGGCTTGACCCGGCCATCCACGTCTTGCTTGCGACCTTGAGAACGTGGATGCCCGGGACAAGCCCGGGCATGACGAAGAGGATACTCTGTCGCGCGAGATCCCGGGTTTGATGCTTTCGCATCGCCCCGGGATGACAGCTTCGCTGTCAGCTCACGCGCTTCCAGGTCTGGCCGCCGCAGAACATGCCGCCGAAGGCGCAGCCCTGCACGCGCATCGCATTCGGTCCCTTCATGGCGATGGTCGAGTCGTAGTTGCGGCCGGAGTCGGGATCGTGGATGCGGCCGCTCCACTTCGAGCCCTCGGGCTTCATGTTGATCAGGATGCGCTCGTTGGTCTTCTCGGCGTAACCGCACAGATTGGTGCCGCACTGCTCGACGCGGACGTTGCCCTTGTTCTCTTCGGTCGCCCACACGCCGATCGGCGAGTTCGGTGCGGCCACGGGCGCGGCGGCCACCGGAGCCGGGGCGGGCGCGGGGGCGGGAGCAAGTGCGACCGGCGCGGGTGCCGCAGGGGCGGCAACAGCCGCGGGCTGGGTCCTGTTGTCGACGCCGGCGGACGGCGCGGCGGCGACCGTTGCGGCCGGAGCGACGACAGGGGCTGCCGGCGCGGTGGCCTGGACCGGCGCCTGCGGCACCGGCTGCTGCTGCACAGGAGCGGGCTGCGCGGTCGTGGCGGGAGCCGGCGTGGTGTCGACGTCGTCGTCCTTGGAGCCGCCGAGGCCCTTGAGGTTGATGTTGTTCAGCTTGATCGGCTTGTCCGACAGGCCCGGGGCGACGATAGTCACGCAATTGAGCGAGGCGCAGTTGCGCGGCGTCTCGATACGGATGTGCTGGCCCTCGACCTGGAACGAGATCGAATTGCCGCCGCCGGCATGGGCTGCGGCGGTCGATGCCAGGAAGAGCGCGGTGGCGGCGATGGTGAGCTTGTTCATGACAACCTCCGAAAATGGCGTGGTCCCGATGGACTGAAGTCGCCGGTGGATGAAGCGTGGTTCGACCCTACGCCGGGCCGGCCGGGCGTTCTGTGATGGGAGTCACAACGACTAAAGCCGCCTGGGTGAGCCAGCGCACATCCAGCCGCGGTCATCCCGCATAACCTTGTGGCGACACGACAGGAGGCGCCGATGACCCGGCTTTTGACATCGCTTGGCACATTGATCGCTTTGATGGCGGTCGCGCCCGCAGCCGAGGCCGGCTCGTACTCCTTCTCGATCGGCGGCCATCGCTTCCGTGTCGAGGCACCCCGGACGTGCCGATCCACATCCTGTGTTTCGATCGCGTCCAATCGCAGCGCTCGGCCGGTGGAAGACACCGGGACCAGACCCAGCCCGCCACCGGCACCCCTTGTCCAGGCTCCGCCCGTCGCGCCGGCCGTTCCGGTCCGCCCGCCGCAGGCGACCGTGGTCGCGCCTCCGCCGGCTGCTCCAGCGCCCGCCCTTGCCGCGGCGACATCGCAGTCCATCGTGCCGCCGCCGGCACCAAGACCGGAGCCATCAAGACCTGAGGCGCTGAGCGCCGATCCGCCGCGCGTCGAGCTGTCGCGAGTTGATCCGCCGCACCCGGAGCCGCCGCCCGTTCCGAGTCCGGAGATCAAGCAGACCGTGACGGCCGCACAGGGCGGCGATGACGAGCAGAGCTACACGCCGCTCGGCGAATGGGAGAGCGTCGGCTCGAAAGGCACGGTCCGCATCGAGCGTTGCGGACCTGCGCTGTGCGGTTACGCGCTCACCGAGGCATCGAGCCGGGGCGAGAGCGTGCTCGTCAACATGAAGCCGAAATCGCACGACGTCTGGACCGGCAGCATCTTCAGCCGCTCCAGCGGCAACACCTATTACGCGACCATGACGCTGAAGAGTTCCGGCAGGCTCCGCGTCGAAGCCTGCGCCATCGGCCATTTCTGGTGCTCCGGCAACGACTGGACGCGGGTCGAGGCGTCGCGCGTGCAGCTGATCACGACGTCGCGGCAGTGGAGCGCGCGGTCATAGCTTTCACCTTCGCCCGCAAGGGGCGACGGAAGAAAGTCATGTAGCGGGTGGGTCGTCTAGACCATGCCGAGCACGATCGCTCCGACAAAGGCCATGGCGAGGTACGCGGTGACTACGCTCAGTCTCCCGGCGAACGTCATGAGGTGGCTCCCTCCACGCGCGCGGCTTCGCGCACGATCGTCATGGTTAACAGAGAGTCTCCGCGCGAAAAAGTCAGCACTGCTGCCGCTCATCCCCGCCGGGCTTTCGGCGCACCGGCGGCGGTATGGTTAAAGAACACTGAAATCAACCTGTTGAAGAGTCTTTAAGTAAATTCACCGAACGTGCGTGCATGACGCGCGGAGTTCGTTTGTATCTCGTCGGCTCCATCGTCCTTGTTTCGCTAGCGGGTTGCGGACGCGGCTTATTCCAGGCCGAACGCGAACCGTGGCGGGCCGAGGCTGAGGCCGCATGCCTGAAATCGGGCGCGGTGAAAGAGGGACCGGACCTCGTTCGCATCGACCCGATCTCCGGGCCGGGCATGTGCGGCGCCGAGTTTCCGCTCAAGGTCGCCGCCCTCGGCGAAGCCTCGAGCAGCTACGGATTTGCCGACGAGGAACTGCGTCCGCCCGGCAGCATCGGCGGCCAGCCGCGCTGGCCGGTGTCGCAGCCGCGGTCGAATTATCCGCAGAGCCAGAACTATCCGACATCGTCCTATCCGCAACGGCCGAACTATCCCGAAAGCGCGGTGCGTCAGCCTGCCGGCTATGGTGCCGCGTCCGGGCCGATGTCGTTGAACGCGCCCGGCGTGGCGGCGCAGGAGGACGAGATCGACCTGCCGCCCGATGGCACCGACGCCGCAGGTGCGGCGCGCTACATGAATGCACCGAGCTATCCCTCCCGGCCGGCGCCTTACTCGCAGGCGCCTGCGCAACAGCTGCTGCCGCGCCTCGGCCCTGCGCAGGGCAATCCCGTCACGGCCGTCGGCCCGGTCGCGATCAAGCCGACCGCGACGCTGGCCTGTCCGATCGTGTCCGAGCCTCGATCGCTGGCTCGCCGACACCGTGCAGCCATCGGCAATGCGCTGGTTCGGCGTCCGCGTCGCCGAGATCAAGCAGATCTCCGCCTATTCCTGCCGCGGCATGAACGGCAATCCGCATTCTCACATCTCCGAGCACGCCTTCGGCAACGCGCTCGACATCGCCGCCTTCGTGCTCGCCGATGGACGCCGTGTCACCGTGAAGGACGGCTGGCGCGGCATGCCGGAGGAGCAGGGATTCTTGCGCGACGTGCAGTCGGGCGCCTGCGCGCATTTCACGACTGTGCTCGCGCCGGGGTCGAACGTCTATCACTACGACCATATCCACGTCGATCTGATGCGCCGCGCCAGCCGCCGCCTGATCTGCCAGCCCGCCGCGGTCTCCGGCGAAGAGGTCGCCTCGCGCGCGCAGTCGCGCAGGCCTTATGCCAGTGCGCCGGAAACCTCAGTCACCGGTTCGCTCGGTGCGCGCAAGAGCGCGACGCGCAAGCGCGAGGAAGACGATGCCGACGACTAGGCGTGGTTGCCACGATCGCGCCACCTGACGTCTATCGTCCGCCACCTCATCCGTTCGTAGGTGCAAGTCGATCCCGCCGTGCCGCAATGGGCGCCTCTGCGTGGGCGGGCATGCGCGCACCGGGCGGGTTACCCGCTGAGGCCCGGCTGTTCAGCCGGCGCTGCGTCTTCGGCAAACCGCATCTGCCGCGCAAATATTTGCAGAGCCGGAAATTTCTTCCAAGCCATTGAATTGCAAATGCTAATCGGGCCGCGGCGGCAGCAGCGGGCGGTTGGCACGGTCGCTGCAATGAGGGTGCTGAAACGAAGCAGCGCAGCCGGCGCTGTGAGCCAGCGGAACCCGTCATGCAGATGTCCGTCACCCCCTCTTACTCCGATCTCGAACAGCGCGTGCTGGCGCGCATCACGGAGCAACGCTGGCTTGACCTCGCATGCGAGCTGATCCGCACCGGTCAGCCCCGTTCCGGCAACCCGCTCGACCCCGATCTGCCGCCTGCCGAGGAGGAGGCGATCTCCATGCTGGTCGCGGGCAAGCTCGAGGCCCTCGGCATGGAGGTCACCAAGCACAGTGCGCAACCGCACCGGCCGAACGTGCTCGGCGTGCTGAAAGGGAGAGAGGGCGCCCCGTCCCTGATCCTCAACGACCACCTCGACACCTACCCGGCGGTCGAGCCCGAGAAATGGCACATGACGGATTTCGATCCGTTCAAGGCGACGCGGCATGGCGACCTGCTTTACGCGCGCGGCACGTCGGACACGCGCGGCAACCTTGCGGCATCGCTGCTCGCGGTGCAGGCCCTGATCGAGGAGGGCGTGACGTTCGATGGCACCTTGATGTGCTGCTACACCGTCGACGAGGAGCGCAACGGCACCGAGGGCTCGATCTACATGCTCGACAAGGTCGGCCTCACCGCCGACTACGAGATCACGGCTGAGCCGACCGCCTGGGGCGACGTCGCCGGGGATTGGGGCATGAACCTCTCGGTGGCGAATTCAGGTCACTGCCTGATCGAGGTCACGGTCGAGGGCATCAAGTCGCACATCTGGCGCCCCGACATCAGCGTCAACGCCATCATGGAGGCGGCCAAGCTGCTGCCGAAGCTGAAGGAGATGGCGTTCACGCACGTACCGAGCAAGTTCATGGGCCACACGCCGCCGTGCTGCTCGGTGGTGCGGATCCGTGGCGGCCTGCCGGGCGAAATGCAGTTCTCGCCGGATGCCTGCACGATCACGCTCGCGGTGGTCGGCATCGTGCCGGGTATGACGCTCGCCAGCGTAATCTCCGACATCGAGCGGCTCGGGGAGCAAACATTCGCCGGGGCCAACGACGTCAAGGTTGGCGTGCGCCAGGTGCCCGGCTCGCTGTTCGTCAACGCGACCGAGCCCGTGCCGGTCGAGGAAGAGCCGTGCCGCTCGCTTCGCACGGTCTACCGGCGCCTGATGGGCAGCGAGCCCGGCGTCAATCGCAAGAACGCGTTCAACGACACCATTCGCTTCCGTGAAGCCGGCATCAACGCGGTGACCTTCGGTCCGGGCGAGGACGGCTGGGCCGTCGACAACGAGAACATCTCGATCACCAAGTCGGTGATGGCGACGCGGATCTATGCGCTGACCATCATGCAGATCCTGGGCGTGCGCACATGAGTGTCGAGGCAAGCCCCATGGCTATTCCGATTTCGGCCGATCGCACGCGGCGAGGCGGCTGGCGGCTGCCGACCGTTTCGCGGTCGATGCTGCTCTCGACGCTCACCGTGGCCCTGTTGCTGGCTGCCTGGGCCATCGTCACCGAGATGGGCTGGGCCAACGAGCTGTTCCTGCCGAAGCCGCAGGCGGTGTGGGCCGCGTTCGTCAAGACCATGACGAAGGGATATCAGGGCGCCACGCTGCTTCAGCATCTCGGCGCCAGCCTCTATCGAATCCTGACGGCGTTCGCGTTGGCGTGCCTCGTCGGCATCCCGCTCGGCGTTGTCATGGGCGTTTCGAAGAACGCGCGTGCGCTGCTCAATCCGCTGATCGAGTTCTATCGCCCGTTGCCGCCGCTCGGGCTCTACACGCTGCTTGTGATGTGGCTCGGCATCGGCGAGAGCTCCAAACTGTCGCTGCTGTTCCTTGCGGGTCTGCCGGGTATCGTGATCTCGACGATCCAGGCCGTCACCAGCGTCGATCCCGTCTACGTGCGCGCCGCGCAGTCGCTCGGCGCGACCCGACGCCACCTGCTCTTTCACGTCTACCTGCCTGCTGCGGGACCATTGATCCTCGCCGGTATGCGCATCTCGCTCGGATTCACCTACACCGTCCTGGTCGCCGCCGAGATCGTCGCGGCCTCCGCAGGCATCGGCTGGATGATCTGGGACGCCGCGAAATTCCTGCTGTCCGATGTCGTCATCATGGGCCTGATCGTGCTTGGCCTGACCGGCGTCGTGCTCGACCTGGCGATGCGCGGCATCGCCAGACTCTTAATGCCCTGGGCCCGAACCTGATCCCTGATCGAGGAGATACCCTTATGATGAAGAAAATTGCCACGCTTGCGCTCATTGCCTTTGCGCTCACGGCGCCCGCTCGCGCCGAGGACAAGCCGGCCAAAGTGACCGTCGGCTATCTCAATCTGGTGAACGCGCAGCTCGTGACCAAACATCTCGGCCTGCTTGCCAAGGAAATGCCAGGTGTCGACATCAAATACGTCAAGGTCGGCGGCGGCGGCGACATGCTGCGCGCGATCGCCGGCAACGACGTCGACTTCGGCGGCCTCGGCAATCCTCCGACCGCGATCGGCGCGACCCGGGCCCTGCCGATCAAGGGCATCCTGGTGATCAACCTGCTCGACTATGTCGAGGCGATGGTGGTGCGCACCGACAAGAACATCACTTCGCTCAAGGATCTCAAGGGGAAGACGGTCGCTGCTCCGTTCGGATCAACCACGCATTATCTGCTGTTGCAGGCACTGAAGGACGAGGGTGTCGATCCCGCCTCGATGAAGATCATCGATCTCGCGCCGTCCGACATCGCCGCTGCCTGGCTCCGCGGCGATATTGATGCGGCCTGGTTCTGGGAGCCGAATCTCGACAAGGCCGTCAAGAACGGCGGCAAGATCCTCATCACGTCGGGCGAGATGACCAAGCGCGGCTATCCGACCTGGGACATCGGCGTGGTCATGAACGCCTTCGCGGAGAAATATCCGTCCTATGTCGAGAAGTTCATCAAGGCCGAATGCGAGGGAATCGACTTCTGGCTGAAGAACCCGGAGAAAACGGCCGAGATCATCGCCGAGGAGCTGTCGCTGCCGCTGCCCGATGCGACGCGGATGATGAAGGGCACCGGCATGGTCCCTTGCGACAAGCAGCTCACCGGGGACTATCTCGGCACGAGCGCCAAGAAAGGCAAGTTCGTCGACACGCTGGTCTCCACCGCGGACTTTCTGGTGAAGCAGGAACGTCTGCCGAAATTGCTGCCGCGCGCCGACTTCGAGGCTTTCATCCAGCCCGCCTATCTCGAGAAGGTGGTTGGCCGCTGAGGCCCGTTGCCGGCGAGCTTGTCTCGCCGGCGTGCTCCCGATCCCCAAACGCGTGTGACGCCATGGACATTTCGCCTCGCCATCTCCACGCCGCTTATCGCAGCGGCGCGCTGAAGCCGTCAGACGTCGCCGCCTACGTGCTGTCGCGCCTGACTGATGCAGACCAGAGCGGTGTCTGGATATCCACGGCGAGGCCCGAGAGCGTCATGGCAACGGCACGCGCACTCGATGCGCGCATCGGCGAGATCGACAGCCTGCCGCTCTATGGACTCATATGTTCGGTCAAGGACTGCATCGACGTTGCGGGTGAGCAGACCACGTCGGCCTGTCCCGAATTCGCCTATGTGGCGAAGGAGACCAGCCCGGTGGTGGCTGACGCCATGGCGGCCGGCGCGATCTATGTCGGCAAGACCAACATGGACCAGTTCGCAACCGGGCTCGTCGGTGTCCGCTCGCCTTATGGCATCGCACGCAATCCGCACAATCCGGACTACATTCCTGGCGGCTCCAGTTCGGGCGCGGCGGTGTCGGTCGCAACGGGCACATCGTCCTTCGCGTTCGGTACCGACACCGGCGGGTCGGGCAGGGTGCCTGCATCCTATTGCGGCGTGACCGGCTTCAAGCCAGCGCCGGGGCTTTCAGCCAGCGCGGCATGGTCTATGCGTGCCGGAGCTTCGACACCATCTCGCTCTACACGCGCGATCCATCCGACGGATACGATGTCTATCGCGTGTTGGCACGTCGCGATCCCGCCGACAGCTTTTCGCCGTTCGAGTTCGCCGGATGGACGGAGCAGGCGTCGCCCGCGCGGCCGCTGAGGATTGCCACGCCGCGCCTCGATCAGCTCAGGTTCTTTGGAAATCCGGAGACGGAGAGACTGTTCGGCGACGCATTGCATCGGCTGCGCCGGCTCGATCTGCCCGTCGTAGCCGTCGATTTTTCGCCGTTCACCTCGATCAACGATCTCATGTTCTTCGGTCCGTTCCTTGCGGAGCGCGACGTTTCGATCGGTGCGTTTCTCGATGCTCATCCCGATGCGGGGGTCAAGATCGTGCGCGATATCGTCCTCGGCAGCCGGAAGTTCTCTGCAGCTGATGCTTATCGCGCGTCCTATGCGGTCAAGGAGGTCCAGCGCGGCCTTCGCGCTTTCTGGGACGCCCATGACGCTTTGGTCGTGCCAACCGTCGGGACGGTGCTGCGCATCGATGATGTGGCGCGCGATCCGCTGACGGCCAACTTCAACAACGGATACTACACCAATTACGCCAACCCGCTCGGCCTCGCCGCGATTGCGGTTCCGAACGCGATGACCGGGGCAGGGGTGCCCTACGGTGTCACGTTCCTGGCTCCGGCCGGGCGCGAGCGTCTGCTGGCTGACCTCGCCCGTGCATTCACCGATGCGGCGGTCGGGCATTGAGCGTTCACGCCGCGTTGCAATCCGCTCCGAGACCTCCTAGCCTTCGAGGCGTCACTCGAGGGGAGACAGATGGTGGGGCGCGGTCATGCCCATGAGGTCACCGATCCCGGTCAGTCCTGCGAGGAGGCCCCACGCGGCACTGGTCGCTACGTGCTGAAGGCCCTGGGCAAGCCTGACCTGGACCTGGTGATGCGGACCGGCAGGTCGGCGACCTACCAGAACCGCGAATATTTGTTGCGGGAAGGCGAGCCGGCGAACGGTATCCATGTCATTCTCGGCGGCATCGTCGAAAGTACGCATGCCGGCACGCAAGGTCGCGAATTGATGCTGGCGACGTGGGAGGCCGGCGACTTTGTGGGCGCCCCCTATATTCTCGGCGACCACCGGCATAGCTGGTCGGCGCGCGCGCTCGGCCGGGTCGAGGCCCTTCATCTCGACCAGGAGTCTCTACGCCATTTGATCGGGCAGTCCCCGTCGTTCGCTGTCGCGCTGATCGAATGTCTCGGTTTCAAGGGCGAGACCTATTCGATGCTGGCGCAGACCCTGGCGGGGCAGAAGGCGGCGGAACGGCTGGTGCTGCTGCTGGTCAAGCTTTGCGAGAATGCCGCGCAGGACGAGAGCGGCCCGATCTCGCTCGGTCGCATCACGCAGGCCAATCTCGCCCGCATGATCGGCGCGACGCGGCAGTCGATCAGCCTGATCCTCAACCGTCTTCAGGATGACGGGATCATCACGACCGGTCCGACGAAGATGGTCGTCAACCATCTCGCGGCGTTGAGGAAGCAGGTAACCGACTAAAGCGCTCTCGTCGTCACTTCGAGGACGCGTTGGTCGGAACCAGCCCCATGCAGAGCTGCACCTCGCCCGGCACGTTGTAGGTGCGCATGATATGGCGGCTGTCGCGCAAGCCGGATGCTTCACGCTGCACCACGAACATCCAGAGTGCCTGGCCGGCTTCGAGCACCAGCTTGCGCCTGGCCTGCTGCTGTAATGGCGCCAAATCCGATTGCGCATGAGCGGCGTCGAATTCGCGTAGACGTGCCAGCGCCTGTTCGAGTGTGCGTCCCATCCGCCCGAGCGCAGAGGCTTGCTCCTGGACGATCTCGTAGTGGAGGATATCGACGGGCGGGCGAAGATCTCGGGACATGGCCGGAAATATAGTGCTGCCCTACCCGTCCGCGCAACGCGCAGCTACTTCGCCCGATATGCCGCCAGGAACATCCGCGTCGCGCTGCCGACCACCTCGGTCATGCGCTCTTCCGACGGCGCTGGCGCGGCCTGGAACACGAAAGGCAGGAAGAGTGATGCCTTGCACAGCTCCATGAACTGGGAGGCAGCAAGGTCGCAATCGTCGATCTTGAGATCGCCGGAAGCGACATGAGCCCCGAGATAGCTGGAGAGGCGGTTGATGGATTTATCCAGCACCCGCGCATAATAGCGGCGGCCGACGTCGGGCATGCGCTCGGCGATCGCCATCACGGTGCGGATCGCCGATCCGCCGCCGGGCCGGCACAGCAGCTGGATGTAGGCCCGGCCGAACTCCTTCAGCGTGGTCTCGACATCGCGCGCGGGATCGAAATTGAACACGACCTGGCCGTGCTGGAGCGCCTCCTGCTCGAGGATGGCTTCGAACAGCGCGCATTTGTCGGCGAAGTAGACATAGAGGGTGCCCTTGGAGACCTGCGCCGCGCGCGCGATCTCGCCCATGCTGGCGCCGTCAAACCCCAGATCCATGAAGACCTTACGGGCACCGTCGAGGATTTGGCGACGCTTGGAGGAGTCCTCCTCTTGGATGACGTGCAGATGTTCGCCGGCAGCTACAACCATTGGTTCAGGGTCTCGGAAAGTTTCTGGACAGGGTGCCGAATGATGAAACCCAAATAAAGGATTCGGGCCAGTAGGGTCCGCCCGGGAATATTATGTATATTGACCGAACCGTTCGGTCAATGGTATTTGGATCAGCGAAGGGAACCGGCCGGAGAACGGCCGTCCTTGTTCGCATTTTTCTTTGGGGAGGCCTTTATGGCCGTATCGAGAGACCAGGCTGCGCGCGTCCTTCGCCAGGAAGCGGTGGAGGAACAGGCGGGCGGCAATGCTGCGTCCGAGACGACACCCCTTGCCGAGCAATTGCGCGCGCACGTGGCCGAGGAGGCCAAGCGCCGCACGGCCGAGGCGCTGGAGAAGCCCGCGGCCGACAAGCCCGCTGCACCCGCGGCAGAGGCGCCGGCCGCCGGCGCGCCCAAATCTGGCAAGCGCAAATTCGTCCTGATGGGCGTTGGTCTGGTGCTGGCGCTCGCCGCGGCGAGCTATGCCGGCTACTACACGCTGGTCGGCCGCTTCTATATCGCGACCGACGATGCCTATGTCCGCGCCAACAACACCATGCTGGGCGCGCGCGTTGCCGGCCACATCTCCGCGATCCTCGCCGGTGACAACACCACGGTGCGTGCCGGCGACGTCATCTTCCGCATCGACGACGGCGACTACAAGATCGCGGTCGATGCCGCCGCCACGAAGATCGCGACCCAGCAGGCCACCATCGATCGCATCGGCCGCCAGATCGCCGCGCTCGACAGCCAGGTGGCCCAGGCCAAGGCGCAGCTCGTCTCGGCACAAGCCGGCCTCAAGCGCGCCGATCTCGACTATGAGCGTCAGCAGGCGCTGAGCAACAAGGGCTTTGCCTCCCGCGCCACGTTCGAGACCTCGGAAGCCGGACGCGATCAGGGCGCCGCCGCGGTCAAGGCCGCGCAGGCCGCCTACGACGTTGCCGTCAGCAATGTGGACGTCGCCAAGGCCCAGCAGGTCGAAGCACAGGCCCAGCTCGCCGAGTCTCAAGACCACGCTCGCCAAGGCCGAGCGCGACCTCGCCTTCACGGCGGTGCGCGCCCCGGTCGACGGCACGTTCTCGAACCGCCTCGTCAACACCGGCGACTTCATCGCGGTCGGACAGCGCCTCGGCAATGTCGTGCCGCTCGATGACGTCTATATCGACGCCAACTTCAAGGAAACGCAGCTCAAGCGCATCCGTCCCGGCCAGCCGGTGACGATCAAGGTGGACGCCTACGGCATGCGCAAGTTCTCCGGTGTCGTCGACAGCATCGCGGCGGGCGCGGGCTCCGTGTTCACGCTGCTGCCGCCCGACAACGCCACCGGCAATTTCACCAAGATCGTGCAGCGCGTGCCGGTCCGCATCCGCGTGCCGAAATCGGTAGCGAAGCAGAACCTGCTGCGTGCCGGCATGTCGGTTTACGCGACCGTCGACACCAACAAGGGCGCGGCGGACGCCGACAGCGAGGTCGACCTCGACGATCCCACCGCGATCCACCCGCAGTAAGCGCGCATAGGGCACTTGCGAGGTCACGCCATGGCCAACGCCACCACTGCTTCACCTGCCATGATGGCGGACCCCGCTTCGGAGCGCATTGCCCCGAAGCGGCTGTTCGCCTTCATCATCATGGTGTTCGGGATGTTCATGTCGATCCTGGACATCCAGATCGTCTCGGCCTCCTTGAGCGAGATCCAGGCTGGCCTGTCGGCCAGCTCCAGCGAGGTCTCCTGGGTCCAGACCGCCTATCTGATCGCCGAGGTCATCGCGATCCCGCTCTCGGGATTTCTGTCGCGCGCCTTCGGCACGCGGCTGCTGTTCGCGATCTCGGCGGCGGGCTTCACCGCCTCGAGCCTGCTCTGCGGCTTCGCCACGACCATCGAGGAGATGATCCTCTGGCGCGCGCTGCAGGGCTTCCTCGGCGCCGGCATGATCCCGACGGTGTTCGCCTCGGCCTACACCGTGTTCCCGCGCACGAAATTCCATATCGTCGGCCCCATCATCGGGCTGGTCGCGACGCTTGCGCCCACGATCGGGCCGACGGTCGGCGGCTACATCACCGACCTGATGTCCTGGAACTGGCTGTTCTTCATCAACGTCGTGCCCGGCATCGGCATCACCGTCGGCGTGCTGGCGCTGGTCGATTTCGACGAGCCGCATTTCGAGTTGCTCGATCGCTTCGACTGGTGGGGTCTTGCGTTCATGGCCGGCTTTCTCGGCACGCTGGAGTATGTGCTGGAGGAGGGGCCGCAATATGAATGGATGCAGGACACCTCGGTCGCGATCTGCGCCTGGATCTGCGCGATCTCGGCAATCGCGTTCTTCTGGCGCGTCTTCACGGCGGCCGAGCCGATCGTCAATTTGCGCACCTTCTCCAATCGCAATTTCGCGATCGGCTGCCTCTTGCAGTTCTGCATCGGCATCGGCCTCTACGGCCTGACCTACATCTATCCGCGCTATCTCGCCGAAGTGCGCGGCTACAGCGCATTGATGATCGGCGAGACCATGTTCGTCTCGGGCATCACCATGTTCCTGGTCGCGCCGCTGGTCGGCCGGCTGATGGTCAAGTTCGACATGCGCTACATGATCGCATTCGGCCTCGTCGTGTTCGCGATCGGCTCCTACCAAATGACCTGGATCACCCGCGACTACGATTTCTACGAGCTGCTCGTGCCGCAGATCCTGCGCGGTGTCGGCATGATGTTCGCGATGGTGCCGACCAACAACATCGCGCTCGGCACGCTGGCGCCCGACAGGGTGAAGAACGCCTCGGGCCTGTTCAACCTGATGCGCAATCTCGGCGGCGCGGTGGGCCTTGCCGTCATCAACACCGTGCTCAACGACCGCACCGATCTGCACATCAGCCGTCTGCAGGAACGCGTGACCTGGGGCAACGCCACCGCGACCGAAACCCTCACCATGTTCATGCAGAAGTTCCAGGGTCTCGGCGATTCCACGCTGATGGCGATGAAGCAGCTCTCCCAGCTCGTGCACCGCCAGGCCGTCGTGATGAGCTTCGGCGACGCCTTCTTCGTGCTGACGGTGTTCTATCTCGGCCTCACCCTGCTGGTGACGCTCCTGAACAAGCCGGCCTCGCTGACCGGCGGCGGCGACGCGCATTAGGCGCAGCCTCGGTGTCATCGCCCGCGAAGGCGGGCGGTCCAGTACGCCGCGGCGCATCGATTGAATCACTCCGTCTCTGGAATACTGGATGCCCCGCCTTCGCGGGGCATGACAGCGTAGAATGGGCGGCTCAGCGCCCAAGCGCCCCGCACCAAATTGCAACACTCGTCCGTGATCTCGCCGGAGCCCCGTTGCAAACCGGAAACGGTACATCTATAAAGCGCGCCTCATTCAATCGAACCGGGGAGAGATTTGCATGATTTCGTCGCATTCGCAGATCGCATTTCCGCGCTCGATGACCTTCTGGCTCGGTATGTGCTCGACCTCATAGAGGTCCTTTCCGCCAGTTTCGATTGGGCCCGAAGTCCCGATCGTCCAGCTTCCCAAGTCAAGATCAGTCTCAAGTGACGCCGTCCCGGCCCCTGCGGCCGGCTTTGCGTCCATCGATGGAGCCGGACCGCGCGAAGCGGCCGGATGATGCCATGACCGCTCTGTCAAAAAAGCCCGCGGCGATACGCGTGGTGCTGCCCTTCGTGTTCCGCCACTGGCTGAAGCAGCCGGGCCGCGGGCTCATCATCGCCGGTGGCCTGCTGGGCGCGACCGCCGCCGATTTGTTCATGCCGGTCTTCTCCGGACATCTGGTCGACGCGCTGACGCGCGGTCCGTCCGATCCGGAGGCGCGCCATGCGGCGCTGGTCGCATTCGGCGCCATCGTGGCGCTGGGTGCGGCTTCGATGGTGCTGCGGCTGGCCGGATTGCAGGCGATCGTGCCGTTCACGCTGAAGATCATGTCCGACCTGGCCCAGGATGCCTTCCTGCGCGTGCAGCGCTTCTCGACCGACTGGCACGCCAATTCCTTTGCCGGCTCGACCGTGCGCAAGATCACGCGCGGCATGTGGGCGGTCGACCTGTTGAACGACACCATTCTGCTGGCGCTGCTGCCGTCCTTGGTCGTGCTGATCGGGTCGATGATCCTGCTCGGCGCGCACTGGGCCTCGCTCGGCGCGGTGATCGCGCTCGGCGCGCTGGTCTATGTCGCGATGACGGTGCTGTTCTCGACCCGCTACATCGCGCCGGCCGCGCGCGTCTCGAATGCCTGGGACACCAAGGTCGGCGGCACGCTGGCGGACGCACTGACATGCAATGCGGTGGTGAAGTCGTTCGGCGCCGAGATGCGCGAGGAGGCGAGGCTGGCCCGTGTCATCAACCGCTGGCGCGTACGGGTGCGGCGGACCTGGTTCCGCTACAACTACACCGCCATGGCGCAGCTCTCGCTGCTGCTGTGCCTGCGGGGGTCCGTGATCGGCGGTTCAGTGCTGCTGTGGATGTACGGGCATGCTTCGCCCGGCGACGTCACCTACGTGTTGACGAGCTACTACGTCATCCACGCGTATCTGCGCGACGTCGGCATGCACATCAACAATCTCCAGCGTTCGGTCAACGACATGGATGAGCTGGTGGCGATCCATGACGAGCCGATCGGCATTGCCGATGCGGCCGGTGCGCGGCCGATCGCGATCGAGGGCGGCGACATCGTGTTCGACGACGTCACCTTCCACTATGGCGGCCATCGCGCACCGCTGTACGACGGCTTGTCGGTGAGGATCCGCGCCGGCGAACGGGTTGGCCTGGTCGGCCGCTCCGGCTCCGGCAAGACCACCTTCGTCAAGCTGGTGCAGCGGCTCTACGACGTCACCGGCGGTCGCGTGCTGATCGACGGGCAGGACATCGCGCAGGCGACGCAGCAATCGCTGCGCAGCCAGATCGCGATCGTGCAGCAGGACCCGATCCTGTTTCACCGCTCGCTCGCCGAGAACATCGCCTATGGCCGGCCGGGCGCCGGCCTCGAGGCAATCGAGCAGGCGGCGCGGCTTGCCAACGCGCACGACTTCATCCTGCGCCTGCCGAAGGGCTACGGCACGCTGGTCGGCGAGCGCGGCGTGAAATTGTCGGGCGGCGAGCGGCAGCGCGTGGCGCTGGCGCGCGCGTTCCTGGCGGACGCGCCGGTGCTGATCCTGGACGAGGCGACCTCGAGCCTCGATTCGGAATCGGAGGCGCTGATCCAGCAGGCCATGGAGCGGTTGATGAAGGGCCGCACCTCGATCGTGATCGCGCACCGGCTGTCGACGGTGAGGAGTCTCGATCGCATCCTGGTGTTCGACCGCGGCGAGATCGTCGAGCAGGGCACGCATGCCCTGCTCGCGGGCAAGCCGGGCGGCATCTATCGCGGCCTGTTCGAGCGCCAGGTGGTGGAGCTCGGGCACGTCGCGGCGGCGGAGTGAGGAATCGAATGGCGCGTGGCCGACGGACGCATGTCGGTCACGCCGCCAGGGATGGGATGACATGAAAGACCTGACAAACGGCTCCATCGTGAGACATATCCTGACCATGTCGCCTCCGATCATGGTCGGGATGGTCACGATCATGATCTGCCAGCTGGTCGATCTGTACTTCGTGTCGAGCCTCGGCGATGCGGCGGTCGCCGGCGTTGCCGCGGCCGGCAATGCCGGCTTCCTCGTCAACGCCTTCATGCAGGTGCTCGGTGTCGGAACGGTGGCGCTGATCGCGCATGCCGTGGGACGCAAGGACCGGCCGGATGCGAACCTGATCTTCAACCAGGCGATCCTGCTTTCGGTGCTGTTCGGATTGTTGACCCTGGTCGCGGGTGCCGCGCTGTCGCGCGCCTACATGCGTTCGATTGCCGCCGATCAGGCCACGATCGAGGCCGGTACCACCTATCTCATCTGGTTCATGCCGGCACTCGCTTTGCAGTTCGCGACCCAGGTGATGGGATCTGCGCTGCGTGCAACCGGTATCGTACGGCCCACCATGCTGGTGCAGGCGTTTGCCGTGGCCGTCAACATCGCGCTGGCGCCGGTTCTGATCTCGGGATGGGGCACCGGTCATGCGCTCGGCGTGGCCGGCGCCGGGCTGGCGAGTTCGATCGCGGTCGTCATCGGTGCCGTGATCCTGCTTGTGTACTTCCGCAAGGTCGAGCGCTACGTCGCCTTCAATCCGGCGCAGTGGCGTCCGCAGTCCCGCCATCTGAAGCGGATCCTCAATGTCGGCCTGCCGGCCGGCGGCGAGTTCGCGATGATGTTCATCTTCATGGCGGTCGTCTACTACGTGCTGCGTGATTTCGGCGCGGCCGCGCAGGCGGGCTTCGGCATCGGGCAGCGCGTGCTCGGGCTGATCCACATGCCGGCGCTTGCGGTTGCGCTGGCGGCCGGGCCGATCGCCGGCCAGAACGTCGGTGCTGCAAACGGCGCGCGCGTGCGGGAGACCTTCGTCAAGACCGTCTTGATCGTCACGATCGTGATGATCGGGTTCATGATCCTTGCGCAGCTGAAGCCGGAGCTGCTGCTGGCCGGCTTCTCCAACGACCGCGAGACGATGGAGATTGCCTACCTGTTCCTGCGGATCATCTCGTTCAACATGGTCGCGCAGGGACTGATCTTCACCTGCTCGAGCATGTTCCAGGGGCTCGGCAATACCAAGCCGGTCCTCTTGAGCCTCGGCGACACGCGTGTTCACCTATTCGCTGCCGGCGATCTGGCTCTCGACGCGGCCGGGCTTTCGCATGGAATACGTCTGGTATTTATCGGTCGCGGCAACCTCGTTCCAGGCGGCCCTGAGCGTGTGGCTGCTCCGCCGCGAGTTCAAAAAGCGTTTGGCGGCGGTTCGGCCTGCGGCGGCCGCGGCGCCGGCCGAGGCTGATCCGGTGACACCACCCGCGCGAGCGCCGGCCTAACGCGCGATGAGATTTGGATGAATCGTCATCGCGCTTTAGGTTGTTGTTTGCGCATGATCTTATCGGAAAGCCGCTTCGCACCTTTCCGGATCATGCTTTAGCAAGACTTGAGACCGGCGTGCGGCTCCGGCTAGTTTCGCAGCGCCGGGAGCGGGCAAAAGGGGCGCAATGACGGGGCCGACCAACGAGCAGAAGCCGGCGTCATGGCTCGCCGCGATCTGGGCAGCGCGCTATCGCACGCCGGCCCGCTTCGTGGTGCTGATCGCGCTGCTGCTGCCGTGGACCACGAGCGGGCTGATCTTCGCGCTCATCCCCTGGCTGATCGCCTTCGCCTTCGTCGATCTGCGTGCATTCCCGCGTTCGCTGCTTCGCCCGATCTGCCTGCTGCCGATCGCGCTGGTCGCGCTCGGCGCGGTGGGCATGTTCTGGTCGGATGCGCCATGGCCGGAACGAATTCATGCGCTCGGGCCGGCGGCGAAGCTGCTGGTCATTCCGCTCCTGATTTACCAGTTCGAGCGCTGGCCGTACGGCCATTGGGTGTTCTGCGCCTTCCTGGCATCCTGCGCGGCCTTGATGCTCTATTCGTTCGCCGTCGCCATCGACCCCGCGCTCTCGCTGAAGCTCTATCTGTCGCGCGGACCTTACAAGGTCGAAAGCGGGATCGCGGTGCGCAACTATATCGACCAGAGCCAGGAATTCGCGCTCTGTGCGCTGGCGCTGGTCTATCCGGTCATGTCGCTCCTGCGGCAGGGACGCTCCGTCAGTGCGGCGCTGCTCGCAGTTCTCGCGGCCGGATTTCTCGCCAACATGATGTTTGTCGTGGTCTCGCGCACGGCGCTGGTGACGCTGCCGATCCTAGTGGCCGTGTTCGCGCTGCTGCATCTGCGCCTGCGTGCGGCGCTGCTTTCCGTGGCCGTGGTGGGATTGCTGGCCTGGCTGCTCCTTGCCGTGTCGCCGCATCTGCGCATGACCGTTGCGAAGTTTCAGGCCGACTATGCGACGAGCGTGCAGGGCGGCCAGGTCAGCGGCATGGGCTCACGTCTGGAATATTGGCGGAAGTCCCTCGGCTTCATCGCCGATGCGCCGCTGCTCGGCCACGGTACCGGGGCAATTCGCGGCCTGTTCGCCGGCGCGGCTGCCGATGCGGAGGTCGATCCCCTGCGCGGGGAGATTGTCAGCAACCCGCACAATCAGACCCTCAGCGTGGCCGTGCAATGGGGCGTCGTCGGTGTCCTGATCCTCTATGCGCTCTGGTTTGCGCATCTGTTGCTGTTTCGCGGCGAGGGGCCGGCCTCGTGGATCGGCCTGCTGATCGTGCTGCAGAACATGCTGACCTCGCTGTTCAACACGCATCTGTTCGACTTCACGCCGGGCTGGATCTACGTGCTCGGCGTGGGCGTTGCCGGAGGCATGGCGCTGGCGGCGCGAAAGAAGCTGGCCTAAAGCGCGATGAGATTTGGATGAATCGTCATCGCGCTTTAGGTTGTTGTTTGAGCATGATCTTTCCGGAAAACCGCTTCGCACTTTTCCGGATCATGCTTTAGCCGGCCGATCCGACCGACTGCTTTCGAAAAATGAAGCTGTTGCAATAGTCCTTGTGCTTCCAGAACCAGTCGCCGTCCTGCTGCTGATGTGTGGCCGCGTCGAATTGCGAGATGGGGAGCACTTGGTGCCGGCATACAAAGTGTCCCTCGTATCCGAGGCCATCGAGGAAGGTGAAGACGTCGCCGACGTGGCCGGGGGCCAGGTGGCGGTTCTCGCATTCGAAGACCAACAATGGCCCATCGCTGCGCAGAATCCGTTCGGCCCCCTTGAACACGGCAAGTTCCGCGCCTTCGACGTCGATCTTGAGCAAGGCGATCCGCTCGGTCGGCTTGAAGTAGTCATCCAACGCGATCGCGGGCACCGACACGACAGAAACGCTCTTGGCCTTTGTGTCACCGTGGCAGAGCGACGCGCCGGGCTGGTGGCCCTCCGGCACGTAGAGATCCTGCGGGCCAGAGTGCGAATAGACTGCCTTGGCTTCGACAGTCACGTTCGCAAGCCCGATGGCGTCGCAAGTTTCGGCGAGCGCGTGCGCCAGTTCGGGCTGCGGTTCGAACGCGACAACCCGGCCATCCTGAACCCATCGCGACAGCCAATAGATGAAGCTGCCCTTGTTGGCGCCGACGTCGCAGGCGATGTCGCCGGGTTTGAGATGCCGCCAAATCGCAGCAAGCTCGGTCCGCTCGTTGCGCAGCAATGCCTTCAGCGCACGAAACCGAAATCTGATGCTCGCGGTGGCGAGCCAGGCACGCAAAATGCCCATCGGTCGAAATGTCCTTCGGCAATATAAATCATGGAATTCAGGCAATGCCGGAGCGTAGCGTGCAATTGAGTCTCGCTGCAAAGGGACGCGCGGTCGCACCGACGGCCTTCGATGTCTCGGCGCGACCTAGAGAGCGCCGAGACTGTTCCAGACCAGCGTCAGGCCCGACACGAACAAGAGGCCCAGCACGACATCGCCAAAATGCTTGTCGTTGAGGGCGTGGTAGACACGCGCGCCGGCCCATGCGCCGATCAGCGTGCCTGGAAACGCGATCAGCGCAAGCCAGACCACCTTCAGCTCGACGAGGCCCGATGCGGTCTGCAGCACCAGCGCGGTGGCGAGCACCGTGAAATTGAAGAGCTGGAAGATGCCGCGCCGCTCGTGCTTGTTCCAGCCGCGGATATTGGCCCACAGGATCGGCAGCGGCCCGGACAAGCCGGCGAGGCCGCCAAGAATCCCGCCGGCAAAGCCGATCGCGCCGTCGGCGATGCGACCACCGAATTTGATCGCGAGCGGCTTCTTGTTCAAATAGAGCGCGCTCGAGAAGACCAGGATCAGGACGCCGACGCTCAGCTTGAACACTTTTGGATCGGCCGAGGCGATCAGCATGGTGCCCAGCGGCACGCCGATCAGCCCGCCGATCAGGAACGGCCAGACCAGCGAGAGATCGAAACTCTTCCACATCGACGGCAATGTCGAGGTCTGCGCGATCACCGAGCAGATCAGCACCAGGGGCACCGCGAGCGAGGGCGGCAGCACGTAGAGCCAGATGCCGAGCGCCATCAGCGCCGTGCCGAATCCGGCCAGGCCCGAGACGAAGCCGCCGGCCAGGGCGCCGAGCAGCAGCAGGACGTAGGTGAACGTTTCCAACAGGCTATTCCTCGCCGGAGCGATCCCGAACTGTTGATCGCCATGGCCCGCATAGCACGGCTGCGGTCGTGCAAGTCAATCCATCGCGCACGCAAGCGTGATCTGCGGCGTCGGGCACTCGCGAAAGACGCGCCTACATCACGGTCTTACCCTTGATCCGGATCGACGCCGCGCTGCGCTCGATCGGTTAGTTGTAAACGCGATGATGGAGAATGATCATGACCCGCGCGAGGATTATCGCCGCAGCCGCGCTGCTGGCGGCGACGGCGATGCCGACGATGGCCCAGGCGCAGTTTTCCGAACCTGCGGCCTATCAGGCCGCCCACCCTGACCGCGATGTGCTGAACGGCGGTCAGCTCACGCCTGCGGCGCGTGGCCAGCTCGGAACGCCCGATAGTGCCTATGCATCGCAGGCCTATCCCTCGGCTGTGGCGCCGCTCGTGCGCCCCGGCCATCGCCGTCATCGGCGATGATCTAGACGATCTGCCTGGTGTCGGTGGGTTTTTGCAGCGCGCCGACCAGGATGCGCAGCGCCTCCGTCAGCTCTGATCTGTTGCGGGCCGCTCCCAGCGAGACGCGTGCCGCGTGCGGTGCCATCCCGTCAACGGCGAAGGCATCGGCCGCGACGACCGCGAGGCCATTCCTGAGCAGATGTGCAGCGACATCAGGGCGGCCCTCCGGCAGTCGTAGCCATAGATGATGCGCCGCGGGCTTGGCCAGGAACTGGAAGCCTCTCAGGGCGCGTTGCGCGAGCTGTTGTCGGCCGACTGCCTCGTTGCGGATGGCGGTAATGATGCGATCGGCGATCCCGGCTTCGATCCAGTGCGTCACCAGCGCGACCATCAGCGGCGCCGGCATCTGCACAATGGCTTGCAGATGGGCGCGCATCTCCTGCTGCGCCCCGCCGTCGGGCGTCACCAGAAAGGCGACGCGCAGCGCAGGCGCGATGCACTTCGACAATGTGCTCGCCAGATAAGTCCGCTCCGGAATGAGGTTTGCGATCGGCGAGGCCGAGCGGTCGAGCGGCCCGTAGGCGTCGTCCTCGATCAGGAGCGTGTCGGCATCGCGGATGATTTTCGCGATGGCGCTGCGTCGCTCGGGGAGAGCGTCGCCGTGGTCGGATTGTGCAGCGTCGGAATGAGGTAGACGGCCTTCGGCTTGTGCGTGCGGCAGGCCTTCGCCAGCGCATCGGGCAGGATGCCGCCATCGTCCATGGCAACGCCGACGAGCTTGATGCCGAGCCGCGCCGCGGCGGCCTTGATGCCGGGGAAGGTGAGGGCTTCCGTCAGCACGATATCGCCTGGCTTCGCGAGGTGCGCGAGCAGGCTGAAGATGATCGTCTGCGCGCCGGGAAAGATCACGAGCATGTCGGCATGTGCGTGCGGCACGCGTGCGCGCATCCAGCGTGCCGCGACCTCGCGCTCATGCGCGCTGCCGCCGGGTGGCTGATAGTTCAGGAAAGCGGTCAGGCCCGATTGGGCACGCAGCGCTTCCATGCCGGCGATGATGCGCTCGTCGAGCTGCGCCTCCAGCGGATGCGGCGGCACGTTCATCGACAGGTCGATCGCGACGGGATGCGGCAGGTCGACCGCGCGCCGCGCGCTGGTCTCCGACACGAACGATCCCTGTCCGACCCGCGCCTCCATGATGCCGCGGCGCCGCGCCTCGGTGTAGGCGCGCGTCACCGTGGTGAGATCGACGTCGAGCGCCTTCGCCAGCGCGCGCTGGGTCGGCAATTGCTGGCCGCGCACCAGCCGGCCGGCGGCGATGTCGGCCTCCATGGCCTCGACGATGCGCTGGTAGCGCGGGCCCGACAGCTCCGAGATTGTAGGAGTCCAATCCATGCAATATAGGCCCATATCCTTTGAATGTATGGATACAAGTTCTTATTGTATGGATCGACGAAAAGGAAGGGGTGTGGTCATGGCGAGCGGTTCGATCTCTCTGGCGAAGGCGATGTGGCGCGGCTTTCGCGGCAAGTGCCCGAACTGCGGCGAGGGCCATCTGTTCGGCCGTTTCCTCAAGGTCGCACACAGCTGCGATCATTGCGGCGAGGAGCTGTTCCACCAGCGCGCTGATGACTTTCCCGCCTATCTCGTCATCGTGGTGGTCGGCCATCTCGTGGTGCCCGCGATCCTCGCGGTCGAGACCGCCTATGCTCCGCCGGAGTGGTTGCAACTCGCGGTGTGGCTGCCGGTGACGCTGTTCGCCTCGCTCGCGCTGCTGCAGCCGACCAAGGGCGCCATCGTCGGGCTGCAATGGCAGATCGGCATGCACGGCTTCGAGGCGGGCAAGCTGCGGCGCGAGGCCGGCGAGCTTGCGCCGGTGCTGGCGAAGGTCGATACGCGCGCCGCCTGAGACGGCGTTTACATCGCGCGGCCGGCGGCTACACTCCATCGTAGAAACAAGAACGATGGAAACGCCGAATGGCTACAGGCGCGAAGACTTTTCTGCTCTGTCATGGCGCGTGGTCCGGCGGATGGGCCTGGAAGAAGATGCATCCGTTGATGGCCGAGGCCGGCCACCGCCTGGTGGCGCCAACCTACACCGGCCTCGGCGAGCGTGCGCATCTCGCCAGTCCCGCGATCGATCTCGAGACGCATATCCAGGACATCCTGGGCGTCATTAAATTCGAGGATCTCGGCGACATCGTGCTGCTCGGCCACAGCTATGGCGGCATGGTCGCGACCGGTGTCGCTGACCGCGCTCGCGAACGCGTGACGCAACTGATCTATCTCGACGCCTTCGTGCCGCGCGAGGGCCAGTCGCTGTTCGACCTCAACGAGGCCGGGCGCGAGCCGATGCGCAAGGCCGCAAGCTCGGGTGACGGCTATCGCATCCCGCCGAACCCGCCGCCACCGGATACGCCGCAGGCCGATCTCGACTGGCTCAACGCGCGGCGCGTCGCGATGCCGGTCAAGTGCTTCGAGACCAGGCTGAAGCTCGCGCATGGCGAGCCGGCGGTGCCGCGCAGCTACATCTATTGCACCCGCATTCCACCGGGTGATGTGTTCGGGCAGTTCGCGCAGCGCACGAAGGGCGAGGAGGGTTGGCGCTATGTCGAGGCTCGACGCCAGTCATGCACCGAATGTCACCGCGCCGGAGGCGATGATGAGGGTGTTGAACGAGATCGTGGCGTAGCTCTCGTAGTCATTCCGGCTCGTGCTTCGTACGGCTCCGGGATGACAGCCTGCCCCAAATGGTGAGGGGCCCGGCGCATTCACGCCGAGCCCCTCGTTGCAAGATATCAGCCGGCCTGTAAGCCGGGTTCTGTAAGGCACCGCCCGCTTGCGCGAACGATACGTGACGGCCATTCCTCTGGGACCATGTTTGCACATGGCCTCGAGCAACCTACCCGGACGGCGGGCCTGACATCGCCCCGCGGCGTTATCGCTTTCGCGAACAGCCCGCTACGCCGCCCCTATTCGGTTTTGCTCCCGGTGGGGTTTACCATGCCGACTCCGTTGCCGGCGCCGCGGTGCGCTCTTACCGCACCTTTTCACCCTTACTCCGCAAAGCCCGAAGGCGAAGCGGAGCGGTTCGTTCTCTGTGGCACTTTCCCTGGGGTCGCCCCCGCCGGACGTTATCCGGCACCGTATGTCAAGGGAGCCCGGACTTTCCTCCCCGGCGGCCTTTCGGCACTTGCTGGAGCGGCCGTCCGGCCGACTGACGGGGCATGCATGGGGCATTTGCATCGGTCCCGTCAAGCCGAGATCGCCGCCCACGCGTTGTGTGAAATAATTTATCCTGAAGATGTCGTTTGGTGCGTGCCCCGTTCGACTGGATGTCGGCGAGGTAGCCGAACAACAGGAGTGAAGCGATGCAATATCTGCTGATGATCTACCAGAACGAGGCCGAGTACGCGAAGATCGACGCGGGCACCAGCCAGAAGATGTCGGCGGAGTACGAGGCCTTTACGCAATCCATCATCCGGAACGGCAATTTCAAGGCTGGCGACCGGCTCCGCCCGACCACGACCGCGACCACGGTGCGCGTGCGCGATGGCAAGACGCTGACCACCGACGGACCGTTCGCGGAAACGCGCGAGCAGCTCGGCGGCTACTATCTGATCGAGGCTAAGGATCTCAATGCGGCGATCGAGATCGCAGCACGAATTCCGAGCGCGCGCGTCGGGTCGATCGAGGTGCGGCCGATCTGGGTTTACGACAAGTGACGGCTGAGCTGCGCGTCGCATGACCCCTTCGGAGATCGAGAGGATCTTCCGCGACGAGGCGGGGCGGGCGCTGGCCACGCTAATCCGCCTCGTCGGCGATTTCGATCTTGCCGAGGACGCGCTGCAGGACGCTTTTGCCGTTGCGCTGGAGCGCTGGACGGTGTGCGAGCTGCCGGACAATCCGCGCGCCTGGCTCGTCAATGTCGCCAGGCACAAGGCGATCGATCGGGTCCGCCGCCAGGCTGTCTTCCGCGGCAAGGAGCAGCAGCTCGTGCATGAGCTCGAGCTGAACGCGCAGGCGGCCCACGAGCCGCCGGCGACGCTCGACGACGACATGTTGCGGCTGATCTTCACCTGCTGCCATCCCGCCTTCGCGCCCGAGGTTCAGGTCGCGCTGACGCTGCGGACCGTCTGCGGGCTCTCGACCGCGCAGGTCGCGCGCGCCTTTCTCCTCAGTGAGGAAGCGATGGCGCAGCGTCTCGTTCGCGCCAAGCAGAAGATCAGGCTCGCCGGCATCCCTTACGAGGTGCCCGAGCGCGACGCGCTGACACCGCGGCTCGATGGCGTGCTCGCCGTGATCTATCTCGTCTTTACCGAGGGCTATGTCGCAACCGCAGGCGCGGATCTGATGCGGCCCGATCTCGCGGCTGAGGCGATCCGGCTCGGCCGCTTGCTCGACCGGCTGATGCCGGACCGCGCCGGCATCAAGGGCCTGCTCGCCCTGATGCTGCTGCACGATGCGCGCCGCGCCGGGCGCGAGACCGCCGCGGGCGACGTCGTGCTGCTCGAGGAGCAGGATCGTTCGTTGTGGGATCGCACGCAGATCGAGGAGGGCCTGCGTCTGGTCGACGATGCGCTAAGCGTCCCCGGCCGGCCGCAGCCTTATGTCGTGCAGGCCGCGATCGCCGCGCTGCATGCCCGTGCGTCGAGCTTTGCAGAGACCGACTGGCCGCAGATCGCCGGGCTCTACGAGGTGTTGCTGCGCATCGGATCTTCTCCCGTGATCGAGGCTCAACCACGCCGCCGCGCTGTCGATGGTCGATGGGCCGGCACGTGCGCTCGATCTCGTCGATGCGATAAGCGCGCGAGGCGGGCTCCGCGGCTACGAGCTGTTGCCCGCGGTGCGCGCGGATCTGTTGCGGCGGCTCGGCCGCAGCGACGAAGCGCGCGAGGCGTATCAGGCTGCGACCGCGGCGACGCAGCTCGAGCCGTTGCGGCGGCTGTATGCGCGAAGGATGAGGGAGATGGAGTAGGGCGCTCGTGTCCCGGACGCAGCGCAGCGTCACTTCGACGATGCGCCGCAGAGCCGGGGCCCATCGCTTCGTCGTGAGACTCGTATCGCTAACTAGGTCCCGGCTCTGCGCAGCAGCGCAAGAGCGCTGCAGCGCGTCGGGACACGAGAGTGAACTATGTGGCCGCCGTCACTTCGACGCGAACGTCGTCCCTTCCGCCGGCAGGCTCGCCAGCAGCGCCTGCAATGTCGACAGCGTCGAGTGGTCGGCGACCCCATCCAGCCGCGCCGGGCGGAAATGGCGCTGGAAGGCGGTGACCACCTCCATGGTCGCGGCGTCGTACTTGCCTGATAGCGGCACGCCGTAGCCATATTTGGCAAGCGCCTGCTGCAGGCCCAGCACCTCGTCGCTGATGGTGCCGAGCATCAGGGTCTCGCCGCGCACGACAGGGGCGGGCGTGACCCAATGGCCGACGCCGGAATTGGCCAGCGAGTGCCAAGGAAATTTCTCGCCGGGGTCCTTCTTGCGCGCGGGCGCGACGTCGGAATGGCCGAGCACCCGGTGCGCCGGCACCTTGCGGCGGAGCATGATGCCGCGGCACAGCGCGATCACGGCGGCGATCTGGCGCAGCGGATAGTCCGGATAGCCCCAGTCATGGCCGCGATTGATGATCTCGATGCCGATCGAGCAGGAGTTGATGTCGTCTTCGCCGGCCCACGAGGAGACGCCGGCATGCCAGGCGCGCTTGGCCTCGGACACGCATTGCACGATGCGGCCGTCCTCCAGCACGACGTAATGCGCCGAGACTTCGGTGCCCGCCGTGCAGAGCCGCGCCAGCGCGCCCTCGACATCGGGCATGCCGGTGTAGTGCAGCACGATCATGTCGGGCTGCCGTCCCTTGTTGCGCTCGCCATGGTTCGGTGAGGGAATGATGTCGGAGACGATCGAGGAGTCCGGCTCGAACGTCCGCATGTTCGCCGCGGCCTTGGGAACCGGGAGAACACGCTGGCGCTTCGAATCGGATCCAGACGGTGTGGACGAACCGGACGGCGGCATAGACAAACCAAGTCGAACGAGAATGGGCCAAGCCCTTCTCTTTACTATTCCTTTACCCTCCACCGCGCGCAATCGCGCGGTGCGGTTAACGGACGCATTTTGGCGCAGTGTGTGGATGAAGCATCACCGCCGCTTCACCTTTTCGACTTGTGCCGAGTCGATCAACGCTTTCTTAACGCTAAGGGCCGTTACTGAGGGATGAAGAGCCGACCCGCGTCCGGAGGCGGCCAAATTCGTATTTTGGCTCGAAATCCCATGGCTGCCCGACAAATTCCGCTGGGAACATTCGGTTTGCAGCCCGGGACGGCTGGGTTCGGTAACCATGCTGGACTGGGGCTTTGTCGTGGAACTGCCGCGACGCGGAGTGATTCGAGGCGTTATGGGCTTGTTCGTCCCCGATCTCGCTTGGGCGTCAGGCTGGACCTCCGGCCGGCGTGGCGCATGAGCTCGGCTCCGCACATTCCCGTTCTTGGCCGCGAGGCCATCGCCCATCTCGCCCCGCGCGAGGGCGGCATCTATGTCGACGCCACTTTTGGCGCCGGCGGCTATAGCCGTGCCATCCTCGATGTGCCCGGGACCCGCCTGATCGCGATCGACCGTGATCGCACCGCCATCGCCGGCGGGGCCGATCTCGTCGAACGCTCCGCGGGCCGGCTGACGCTGGTCGAGGATCGCTTCTCCAATCTCGCCGAGGTCTGTGCGGCGCAAGGCGTGGACGCGGTGGACGGCGTCGTGATGGACGTGGGCGTGTCCTCGATGCAGCTCGACCAGGCCGGTCGCGGCTTCTCGTTCCGGCTCGACGGACCGCTCGACATGCGGATGGGGCAGGCGGGCCCGACCGCAGCCGACATCGTCGCGCGCGCCTCGGAAGGGGATCTTGCCGACGTCATCTATCAGCTCGGCGAGGAGCGGCAGTCGCGCCGCATTGCGCGTGCCATCGTCGCCGACCGGCAGGAGACGCCGTTCACGACCACGCGCGCGCTCGCCGATCTCATCGGCAGGATCGTGCGCTCCAAGCCGGGCGACATCCATCCGGCGACGCGGACGTTTCAGGCATTGCGCATCCTCGTCAACGAGGAACTCGAGGAACTTCAGACCGCACTGGCGGCGGCCGAGCGCGTGCTCCGTCCGGGCGGCCGCCTCGTCGTCGTCTCGTTCCATTCGCTCGAAGACCGCATCGTCAAGAATTTTCTGTCCGAGCGTTCGAAGACCGGCGGCGGCTCGCGGCATCTGCCGGAGGTGGCGCAGACCCCACCGAGCTTCGAGCTGCTGACGCGGCGGCCCGTCGTCGCCGGCGACGAGGAAGTCGCGCTTAATCCGCGGGCGCGTTCCGCCAAGCTGCGCGCAGCCGAGCGCACCTCGGCGGCCGCGCATGCGGATGATGAGGAATCGTCCTGGCCGCGACTGTCCGACGTGATGAGGGGCAGCTAGCGCATGCGCATCATCCACCTCCTCGTCATCGGCGCGCTGATCTTCGCGGCGGCCTATGTCTATCGGATCAAGATGGACTCCACGGCGCGCACCGAGAAGGTGCTGCGGCTGCATGCGGAGATCCGCGAGCAGCGCGACGCGATCGCTTCGCTGCGGTCCGAATGGGCCAAGCTCGATGCGCCCTTGCGCCTGCAGGGCCTGTCCGACCGGCATTTGCAATTGAAGCCGGTCAACGGCACGCAATACGATTCGCTGAAGAACCTGCCGGAGCGTCCGCCGCGGATGTTCAGGCCGGGCGAGCCCGATCCGATCGGGGCCATGCTGAACACCATCGAAGCCGCCAGCGATCCTGACACTGTGACGGGCTCCGTGCCTCAGCCCGAGGACAATCAATGAGCCCGACGACTCCGGCCAAACCGACCGAACCCTGGCGGCAGCGTCTGATCCGCAGCCTGCTCTACGGGCGCAACGTCGACCGCGCCGCGAAGGCGCGCGCGCGCGTTGGCCTCGCCATGCTCGCTTTCGCCTCGGTCTACGCCCTGATCGGCGGCCGGCTCGTGATGTTCGCGATCGGCGCCGATGCCCATGGCGCACGCCGCGCCGCCGCGCAGGAGGTGGTTGCGACCGCGCGCCCTGATATCGTCGACCGCAACGGCGCCATCCTCGCAACCGACGTCAAGGCGGCGAGCCTGTTCGGCGAGCCGCGCCGCATCATCGACAAGGACGAGGCGATCGAGCTTCTCACCGCCACCGTGCCCGACCTCGACGAGGCCGAGGTGCGCGAGCGCCTGAGGACACGCAAGGGCTTCGTCTGGCTCAAGCGCGAGGTCACCGCGAAGCAGCAGCAGGCCATTCACAAGCTCGGCATTCCCGGCATCGGCTTCCTGCGCGAGAACAAGCGCGTCTATCCCACCGGCAACGAGGTCGCCCACCTCATCGGTCTCGTCAACATCGACAACCAGGGCATCGCCGGCATGGAGAAATGGCTCGACAATCAGGGCCTCGCCGATCTCCACCGCGCCGGATTTGCCACCGACCGACTGCAAAAGCCGATCGAGCTTTCGATCGACCTGCGCGTCGAGCACGCACTGCGCGACGAGCTGTTGAAGGCCAAGGACAAGTTCCACGCCAAGGCGGCTTCCGGCATCGTTTCGAACGTCAAGACCGGCGAACTCGTGGCAATGGTTTCCTTGCCTGATTTCGATCCCAACAACCCAAAGGAAGCGCACGACCCCGACCGTATCAACCGCCTCACCACCGGCGTCTACGAGATGGGCTCGACCTTCAAGGCGTTCACGCTGGCGATGGCGCTCGATTCCGGAAAGATCAACCTGAACTCGTCGTGGGATGCGCGCGGAAACCTGCACTACGGCAAGTTCACCATCCACGACAGCCACTCGCTCGGACGTTTCATCAACACCAAGGAAGTGTTCACCTACTCGTCCAACATCGGCGCCGCGCGGATCGCGCTGAGCCAGGGCGTGGAGGCCCACAAGGCGTTCCTCGCCAAGATGGGCCAATTGACGCGGCTGCGCACCGAGCTGCCGGAGAGCGCGGCGCCGCTGGTGCCGCGCCGCTGGGGTGAGCTGAACACGGTCACCATCGCGTTCGGCCAGGGCATGTCGGTGGCGCCGCTGCAGGCGGTGATGGGCATCAACGCGCTGGTGAACGGCGGCTACCTGATCCCGCCGACCTTCATGAAGCGCACTCCGGAGGAAGCCGCGGCGCTGGCCAAGCGCGTGATCAAGACGGAGACCAGCGACAAGATGCGGTTCCTGATGCGGCTCAACGCCGAGATCGGCACCGCCAAATCGGCTGACGTCAAGGGCTACTATGTCGGCGGCAAGACCGGCACGTCCGAAAAGGTCATCAACGGCCGCTATGCCAAGAAGCGCGTGCTCAACTCCTTCACGGCGATCATGCCTTGCGACGATCCCAAGTATCAGATCCTGATCATGCTGGACGAGCCGCAGGCGATTCCCGAAACGAAGGGTTTCATCACCTCCGGCTGGAACGCGGTGCCAACCGGCGGCAAGGTGATCGAGCGGATCGCGCCGCTTCTGGGCGTCGAGCCGCGGTTCGACCTGCCGCCTGCGGACCGCCTTATTCTTGCAGCATCCAGGACAACCCAGTAATCAACGGGGTAGGCCATCGCCGCTGCTGAGTCGGGGCTTTTCCCGGAGATTCGGCTTTGCGGGAAGGCATGTCGACTGGAAGACCATGAAGCTCTCCGACCTGCTAGGCAATGATGCCGCGATCGAGCCCGCCGCCGCCGGGCTCGACGTGACCGGCCTTGCGCTCGACAGCCGCGCGGTCAAGCCGGGCGATGTCTTCTTCGCGCTCGCGGGCAGCAAGACCGACGGCGCACGCTTCATCGACGTTGCTATTGCCGCAGGTGCGGTTGCCATCGTCGGGGACCATGCTCCAGACGGCGGCAAGGTGCCGTTCGTCGCGGTTGCCAATCCGCGCCGCGCGTTGGCTCTGGCCGCGGCGAGTTTCTTCCCCGCCCAGCCGGCGACCATTGCGGCCGTGACCGGCACCAGCGGCAAGACCTCGGTCGCCGCCTTCACGCGCCAGATATGGGAACGGCTGGGGCATGCCTCCGCCAGCATCGGCACCATCGGCCTCGTCTCGCCCAAGCGCACCGTCTATGGCTCGCTGACGACGCCGGATCCGATCGCGCTGCACCGGCAGATCGATGAGATCGCGCGCGAGGGCGTCACGCATCTCGCCTTCGAAGCGTCATCGCATGGGCTCGATCAGTATCGGCTCGACGGCGTGCGCGTCTCCGCAGGCGGCTTCACCAATCTGTCGCGCGACCACATGGACTACCATCCGACGGTCGCGCACTATCTCGCGGCCAAGCTCCGCCTGTTCCGTGAACTGGTCGCGCCCGGTGGTGCCGCGGTGATCTCTGCCGACCACGATTGCTCGGCGGAAGCGCTCGATGCTGCGAAGGCGCGCGGCCTGCGCGTGATGGCCGTCGGCCGCGACGGCGACGGGGCGGGCGAGGGCATTCGTCTCGCCGACGCCGAGGTCGAAGGATTTTCGCAGCTGCTCGCCATCGAACATCGCGGCAAGCGCTACTCCGTCCGGCTGCCGCTGGTCGGCGAATTCCAGATCGAGAACGCGCTGGTTTCGGCGGGTCTGGCGATCGGTACCGGCAGCGACGCCGCAAACGTGTTCGCAAGCCTGGAGCATCTCGAAGGTGCCAAGGGTCGGCTCGAACGCGTCGGTGAGCGCAACGGCGCGCCGATCTTCGTCGACTACGCCCACAAGCCCGACGCGCTCGCCAAGGCGCTGCAGGCGCTGCGGCCCTATGCCAAGCGCAAGCTGGTCGTCGTATTCGGCGCCGGCGGCGACCGCGACGCCGGCAAGCGTCCGATCATGGGCGGGATCGCGGCCGAGAATGCCGACAGCGTCATCATCACCGACGACAATCCGCGCAGCGAGAAGCCGGACGCGATCCGCGCCGCGATCCTCGCCACCGCCAAGGGCGCCCGCGAGATCGGCGACCGCGCTGCGGCCATCCGCGCCGCGATCGAGGAGTTGCAGGAGGGCGATGCGCTGCTCATCGCCGGCAAGGGCCACGAGACCGGGCAGATCGTCGGCGGCCAGACGCTGCCCTTCAGTGATCACGAGGCGGTCGCCGCCGCATTAGCGTCGAGGGTTGCATGAGCGGGCCGATATGGACGGTTGCCGAAGTGGCGCGCGCGCTCGGCGCGCTCGGATCGTTCCCCAATACGCCGATCGATTTCGTCACGCAGGACAGCCGGCTGGTGAAGCCGGGCAGCCTGTTCGTGGCGCTGAGCGGCACGCCGAGCGGCGGCTTCGTCTCGGCCTTTGCCAGCGCGCGCGACGGCTGGGAGTTCGCGGACAAGGCCGAAGCGTCGGGGGCGGCCGCGATGATCGTGCCGCACGAGATCGCGGGCATCGGCATTCCGCAGATCGTGGTCAAGGATACGCTGATCGACGGCCTCTGGGGCCTCGCACGCGCCGCGCGCGCGCGTTTCAACGGGCCGGTGATCGGCCTCACCGGCAGCGCCGGCAAGACCAGCACCAAGGAGTTTCTGGCTGCCTATCCGAACGCCTATGCCAGCCCCTCGAGCTTCAACAATTTCTGGGGCGTGCCGCTGACGCTGTGCAACGCGCGCACCGATGCCAGCCTCTGGGTCGTCGAGATGGGGATGAACCAGAAAGGCGAGATCGCGCGGCTCAGCGAACTGACGCGGCCGACGGTCGCGCTCGTCGTCAACGTCCAGCCCGTGCATCTGGAAAAGCTCGGCTCGCTCGAAGCCATCCGGCACGAGAAGGTGTCGATTGCGCTCGGCCTGCCCGAGGGCGGGGTGCTGGTGCTGCCCGCCGGGCTCAAGGCGTCGGAATGGAAAGGCAAGGTCGTGCGCTTCGGCGAGAAAGCCGAGGTGCACGAGGTCGCACATGCGCCGCATGGCGAGAGCTGGCAGATCGTGGCCATGATCGGCAAGAAGGAGGCTCGCCTTCAGCCTGACGCCGGGCGCGCCGCATCGCGTGCAGAATGCGCTGGCCGCGCTCGCCGCGATCCGTGCCGCCAATCTCGACGCGGCGACGCTCGCGATCAAGCTGGATCGGGTCGGCATCATGACCGGGCGCGGCGTCGAGCAGGCCGTCGGCGGCATCACGGTGATCGACGACAGCTTCAACGGCAATCCGGCCAGCGTGGCTGCCGCGCTGCAAAGCCTGCAGGCGCGCCACATGACCGGCGGCCGCCGTATCGCGGTGCTCGGCGACATGCTGGAGCTCGGCGATGATGCGCCGGACTATCACACCGCGCTTCTTGGGCATCTCGACGGAATCGACGGGGTCTTCTGCGTCGGTCCCCTGATGCGCCATCTCCACGACGTGCTGCCGTCCGGCAAGAGCCTCGGCTGGCATGACGATCCCGCCACGCTGAGGCCGGGCGAGGTCGCGGGCCTGCTGCAGGCAGGCGATGTCGTGGTTGTCAAGGGCAGCAAGAAGATGTTCTGGGTCAACAAGTTTGTGCCGGGCCTGGTGGCCGCCTTGCAGGCAAAGGCGTAAACTGCTTGGAAGGCGCCGTTCCCGAATCCCACCCATTACGGCGCGCAACCGTCCGGTTTCCCAGAGGTCGCGCGATAGGACCGTCTGAATGTTTTACTGGCTGATCGACCTTTCCAACACATTTTCGGGCCTCGGTGCCGTTCGCACCTTCTTGAACGTGTTCCGCTACATCACCTTCCGCACCGGTGGTGCCGTCGTCACCGGCGCACTGTTCGTGTTCCTGTTCGGGCCCTGGATCATCGATCATTTGCGCATCCGCCAGGGCAAGGGCCAGCCGATCCGGGCCGACGGTCCGCAATCGCATCTCGCCAAGAAGGGCACGCCCACGATGGGCGGGCTGATGATCCTGTCCGGCCTCACGGTCGGCACGGTGCTGTGGGCCAATCCGCTCAATCCCTATGTCTGGATCGTGCTGGCGGTGACGCTCGGCTTCGGCTTCGTCGGCTTCTACGACGACTATCTCAAGGTGACCAAGCAGACCACGACCGGGTTCGGCAGCAAGCTTCGCCTCTTGATCGAGGCGGCGATCGCGCTGGTGGCCTGCTATGCGCTGGTGCGGCTGAACCGCGATCCCGCCTCGACCGCGCTGACGATCCCCTTCCTCAAGGACACCGTGCTGCATTTCGGCTGGTTCTTCGTCATCTTCGGCGCCTTCGTCATCGTCGGCTCCGGCAATGCGGTGAACCTCACCGACGGTCTCGACGGCCTCGCCATCGTTCCCGTGATGATCGCGACCGCGAGCTTTGCGATGATCGCCTATCTCGCCGGCAACGCGGTATTCGCCGAATATCTCCAGATCAAATATGTCGCCGGCACCGGCGAGCCTCGCGGTGCTCTGCGGCGCGCTTCTAGGCGCGGGCCTCGGTTTTCTCTGGTTCAATGCTCCACCAGCTTCGATCTTCATGGGCGACACCGGCTCGCTCGCGCTCGGCGGCATGCTCGGCGCCATCGCGGTCGCGGTGAAGCACGAGATCGTGCTCGCGGTGATCGGCGGCCTGTTCGTGCTCGAGGCGGTCTCCGTCATCGTCCAGGTGGTCTCGTTCAAGCTGACGGGCAAGCGCATCTTCCGCATGGCGCCGATCCATCATCATTTCGAGCAACTCGGCTGGACCGAGCCGCAGATCGTGATCCGCTTCTGGATCATCTCGGTGATGCTGGCGCTCGCCGGCCTGTCCACGCTGAAGCTGCGGTGATCGCTCGATGATCCCCGCCACGTCCTTTGCCGGCAAGACCGTCGCGGTGTTCGGCCTCGGCGGCTCCGGGCTCGCCTCCTGCCACGCGCTGAAGGCCGGCGGTGCCGAGGTGATCGCGGCCGACGACAATGCGGAGAACGTCGCCAAGGCCGTGCAGGCCGGTTTCATCACCGCCGATCTGCGCAACGTCTCCTGGGCGAATTTCGCAGCGCTCGTGCTCGCGCCCGGCGTGCCGCTGACCCATCCGGTGCCGCATTGGAGCGTGCTGAAGGCGCGCGAGGCCGGCGTCGAAGTGATCGGCGACATCGAGCTGTTCTGCCGCGAGCGGCGACGGCACGCGCCGAACGCGCCGTTCGTCGCCATCACCGGCACCAACGGCAAGTCGACCACGACGGCGCTGATCGCGCATCTGACAAAGTTTGCCGGCTACGACACCCAGATGGGCGGCAATATCGGCACCGCGATCCTGTCGCTGGAGCCGCCTCGCATGGGCCGCGTCCACGTCATCGAGATGTCGTCCTACCAGATCGACCTCACACCCTCGCTCGATCCCTCCGTCGGCATTTTGCTCAATGTCAGCGAGGATCACATCGATCGTCACGGCACCATCGCGCATTACGCCGCGGTGAAGGAGCGCCTCGTGGCGGGCGTGCAAGCGGGCGGCACCGCGATCGTCGGCGTCGACGACGGCTTTTGCCGCGACATCGCCGATCGGCTCGACCGCGCCGGCAAGAATGTGGTTCGCATCTCCGTCAAGAACCCGCTGGCGTCAGGCATCCATGTCGAGCACGGCAATATCGTGCGCACGGCCGGCGGCGCCCGCAGCGAGGTCGCCGCGCTCGGCGGCATAGGCTCGCTGCGCGGCCAGCACAACGCGCAGAACGCGGCTTGCGCGGCCGCCGCCGTGCTCGCGATGGGCATTAGCTTGGAGGTGCTGCAGAATGGCCTGCGTAGCTTCCCCGGCCTTGCGCACCGCATGGAGCAGGTCGGCCGTCGCGGCAACGTGCTGTTCGTCAACGATTCGAAGGGAACCAACGCGGACGCCACCGCGCATGCGCTGTCATCCTTCTCGGACATCTTCTGGATCGCCGGCGGCAAGCCGAAGGCCGGCGGCATCACTGGTTTGACCGGCTTCTTCCCGCGCATCCGCAAGGCCTATCTGATCGGCGAGGCCGCGCAGGAATTTTCCGGCACGCTCGGCTCGGTCGGGCACGAAATCAGCCAGACGCTGGATGCTGCCGTCGAGCACGCCGCGCGCGATGCAGAAGCATCCGGCCTCGCGGACGCGGTCGTGCTGCTGTCGCCGGCCTGCGCCTCCTTCGACCAGTACCGCAACTTCGAGATCCGCGGCACCAAGTTCCGCGAACTGGTGCAGGCGCTGCCGGGCGTGAAGCCGGTGGTGTAGCGAGTTCTCGTGTCCCGGACGCGCGTAGCGCGAGCCGGGACCCAGAAGCCGCTGGGCCCCGGCTCTGCAGCGCACCGCAATGGCGCTGCGCTGCGTCCGGGGCACGAGACTGTGCACAACTTCATCCACTTCCTTAACCCTCCGGTAACCAACCTCGGCGACCAATGGACCGACCTCTGTCCGAAAGCGGCCGCCCATGCTCTCCCGTGAAGAACGCACCCCTTTTCCGAGTGGTGGTGGACCGTCGACAAGCCGCTGATGGGCGCCATCCTGGCCTTGATGCTGACCGGCGTGATCTTGTCGCTGGCGGCGAGCTCCCCGGTTGCGACCCGCATCGGGCTCGACCCGTTTCATTTCTTCAGCCGTCACGTGATGTTCTTGGCTCCGTCCTGCCTGGTGCTGCTCGGGGTGTCCTTCCTGTCGCCGCGCGCGATCCGCCGCTCGGCGCTGATCATCTTCGCGGCCAGCATCATCCTGATCGTGCTGACGCTGGCGATCGGACCCGAGGTGAAGGGCTCGCGGCGCTGGATCACGCTGCTCGGCGTCAACATCCAGGCGTCCGAAATCGCAAAGCCGTCCTTCGTCGTGATTGCCGCCTGGCTGTTCGCGGAATCGACCAAGCGGCCGGAGATGCCGGCGACCACGATGGCGCTGGTGCTGCTGTTGATGCTGGTGTCGCTGCTGGTGATGGAGCCCGACTTCGGCCAGACCATGCTGATCCTGATGGTGTGGGGCTCGCTGTTCTTCATCGCGGGCATGCGCATGATCTGGGTGTTCGGCCTTGCGGGAGCCGCCGCGGCCGGCCTGTTCAGCGCCTATCTGTTCGTCCCGCACGTCGCAGGCCGCATCAAGCGCTTCATGAACCCGGCCTCCGGCGACACCTTTCAGGTCGATACCGCCATGGAAGCCTTCTACAACGGCGGCTGGTTCGGCTTAGGGCCGGGCGAGGGCATCGCCAAGCGCAGCCTGCCGGACAGCCATACCGATTTCGTGTTCGCGGTCGCGGCCGAAGAGTTCGGCATCATCCTGTGCCTGGCGATGCTGGCGCTGTTCGCCTTCGTCGTCATCCGCACGCTGTCGCGCGCTTATGCCAACGAGGACATGTTCTCGCGCTTTGCCGCGTCCGGCCTTGCGATCCTGTTCGGTGTGCAGGCCGCGATCAACATGTCTGTGAATCTTCAACTGATCCCCGCCAAGGGCATGACGCTCCCCTTCATCTCCTATGGCGGCTCCTCGATCGTCTCGCTCGCTTATGGCGTCGGCATGATGTTGGCGCTGACGCGGCTGCGCCCGCGCACCGAGGTCGAGGCCAGCGGCCGTGCCGACGCGATGCGGAGCTACGCTTGACAGGTCTCGTGTCCCGGACAAGCGAAGCGCAGATCCGGGACCCAGAATGCCTCACCAATGGGCCCCGGTTCAGCAGCGCACCGCAAGGGCGCTGCGCTGCGCCCGGGGCACGCGCACCGTAGTCCGCTCGCAATGGCGAAAAAGTCCCTGTAATACTGCCCTTCATGGACACTTCCCCCTGATTCTTCTCGCCGCGGGCGGCACCGGCGGCCATCTGTTTCCGGCCGAGGCGCTCGGTGTCGAGTTGATCCGGCGCGGCTTTCGCGTCCGCCTTGTCACCGACGAGCGCGCGCTGCGCTATAGCGGGTTGTTCACCAAGGACATGATCGACGTTGTCGCGAGCGAGACCGCGCGCGGCCGCAATCCGTTGCAGCTCGCCTATGCCGGCCTGACGCTCGCGACCGGCACGCTGTCTGCGTATCGCCTGATCAAACGGCTGAAGCCTGTCGCCGTCATCGGCTTCGGCGGCTATCCGACGCTGCCGCCGCTGGTTGCGGCGAAATTCGCCGGCGTGCCCGGCATCATCCACGACGCCAACGCGGTGCTCGGCCGCGCCAACCGGTTCCTGTCGAGCCGCGTCCAGGCCATCGCGACGTCGCTGCCCGGTGTGCTCGACCGCGATCCGGCGCTGGCGGGCAAGACCACGACGGTCGGCACGCCGATGCGGCCGGCCGTCCTCGCGGCCGCCGCCGTGCCCTATGCCGCGCCCGACGTGAACGGCCCGCTGCGCCTGCTCGTCGTCGGCGGCAGCCAGGGCGCGCGCATCATGGCCGATATTGTGCCGGGCGCCATCGAGCGGCTCGAGCCTGCGTTGTGGGGGCGTCTGGTCCTGACCCAGCAGGTTCGCGACGAGGACATGTCCCGCGTCCGTGCCGTCTACGACAAGCTCAAGATCAAGGTGGAGCCTCGCGCCGTTCTTTACGGATCTGCCGGCGCGGCTCGCTTCCAACCATCTGGTGGTGTCGCGCTCCGGCGCCGGCACCGTCGCCGAGCTTGCTGCGATCGGCCGGCCCTCGATCCTGGTGCCGCTGCCGGGTGCGATCGACCAGGACCAGTTCGCCAATGCCGGCGTGCTGGCCAAGGTGGACGGTGCGATCCGCATCCCGCAGACCGAGTTCACCTCGGACCGGCTGGCGTCCGAGATCTCCGGCTTCGCTGCCGAGCCCGCGCGGCTTGCTGCCATGGCCGCTGCTGCGAAAGGGGCCGGCCGGCTCGATGCCGCCGAGCGGCTCGCCGATCTCGTGGCCAAAGTTGCGGGAATCTGACGCGAAAAAGCCCTTGTCTTGGCCTCTCAAAGCGGGGCATCCAGTAACAACGGCGCGGCTGATTTGGCCGTGACCTTCGCCAGATGCCGCCCTTTTCCGGCGGCAAGGTCGGGGAACAGAGCATGAGACTGCCGCGCGAGATCGGACCCATCCACTTCGTCGGGATCGGCGGGATCGGCATGAGCGGCATTGCCGAGGTGCTGGTCAATCTCGGCTACGCCGTGCAGGGCTCGGACGCCTCCGACAATTACAATCTCGACCGTCTGCGCAAGAAGGGCGCAAAAGTCTCGGTCGGCCACAAGGCCGAGAACGTCGACGGCGCCGAGGTCGTCGTGGTCTCCACCGCGATCAAGCGCGACAATCCGGAGCTGATGGCGGCGCGCGAACGGCGCATTCCCGTGGTGCGCCGCGCCGAGATGCTCGCCGAATTGATGCGGCTGAAGAGCTGCGTCGCCATCGCCGGCACTCACGGCAAGACCACCACGACCACCATGGTCGCAACCCTGCTCGACGCCGGCGGCCTCGATCCCACCGTGATCAACGGCGGCATCATCAACGCCTACGGCTCCAACGCGCGGCTGGGTGCCGGCGACTGGATGGTGGTCGAAGCCGACGAGAGCGACGGCACGTTCCTGAAGCTGCCGACCGATGTCGCGATCGTCACCAATGTCGACCCCGAGCATCTCGATCACTTCAAGACGTTCGAGGCCGTACAGGACGCGTTCCGGCATTTCGTCGAGAACCTTCCGTTCTATGGCTTTGCCGTGATGTGCATCGATCATCCCGTGGTGCAGAGCCTTGTCGGCAAGATCGAGGATCGCCGCATCGTCACTTACGGCGAGAACCCCCAGGCCGATGTGCGGTTCGTCGATCTCACGCCGATGGGCGGCGGCTCGAAATTCAAGGTCGCGTTCCGCGACCGCAAGACCGGCGCCGTGCATGAGATTCCGGATCTGATGCTGCCGATGCCGGGCCGCCACAACGCCTCCAACGCGACGGCTGCGATTGCGGTGGCACGCGAGCTCGGCGTGTCCGATGAGGCCATTCGCAAGGCGATCGCCGGCTTCGGCGGCGTCAAGCGCCGCTTCACCAAGACCGGCGAGTGGAACGGCGTCACCGTGATCGACGATTACGGCCACCATCCCGTCGAGATCGCGGCGGTGCTGAAGGCGGCGCGGGAATCCACCAACGGCAAGATCATCGCCGTGGTGCAGCCGCATCGCTACACCCGCCTGCAATCGCTGTTCGAGGAATTCTGCACCTGCTTCAACGATGCGGATGCGGTTGTCGTCGCCGATGTCTATGCCGCCGGCGAAGCGCCGATCGAAGGCGTCGACCGCGATCATTTTGTAGCGGGACTGCGGGCGCATGGCCATCGCGAAGTCGTGCCGCTGCCTGCGTCATCCGAGCTCGCGGGCATCGTCAAGAGCGTGGCGAAGTCGGGCGATCTCGTCGTGTGCCTCGGTGCCGGCAACATCACCCAATGGGCGTATGCGCTGCCGGATCAGCTGAAGGCGCTGGGGTAGGGCGGTGAGCTTTCCCGACATCACGCCGGACCTCAAGGCCGCGATGCCTGACCTTCGCGGCCGGCTGCTCGCCAACCAGTCGCTCGCCGAGCTGACCTGGTTTCGCGTCGGCGGTCCGGCGCAGGTGCTGTTCACGCCGGCGAATGAGGACGATCTCGCTTACTTCCTGGCGCATCTGGCATCCGATATCCCCGTCCATGTCGTCGGCGTCGGCTCCAACCTCATCGTGCGCGATGGGGGTATCGCCGGCGTGGTGATCCGGCTTGCGCCGCGGGCTTTCGGCGAGGCCAGCGCGAGCGGCGACGTCGTCACGGCGGGCGCGGCGGCTCTCGACAAGCGCGTGGCGGAAGTGGCGGCCGCCGCCAATATCGGCGGGCTCGAATTCTATTTCGGCATCCCCGGCACGATCGGCGGCGCCCTGCGCATGAACGCGGGCGCCAATGGCGGCGAGACCAAGGACGTGCTGATCGAGGCGCGCGGCGTCGGGCGCGACGGCACCAGGCACGTGTTCTCCAATGCCGACATGAAGTTCGTCTACCGCAACAGTGGCGTCGATCCCGCCATCATCTTCACCTCGGCACGCTTTCGCGGCGAGATCAGGGATGCGGAGGCGATCCGCGCGCGGATGGCGGAGGTGCAGAGCCACCGCGAGACCGCGCAGCCGATCCGCGAGAAGACCGGCGGCTCGACCTTCAAGAATCCGCCCGGCCATTCCGCCTGGAAGCTGGTCGACGCCGCCGGCTGCCGCGGTTTGCGTGTCGGCGGCGCTGAGGTCTCGGAGATGCACTGCAATTTCCTGATCAACACCGGGGACGCCACCGCGCACGACATCGAGACGCTGGGGGAGACCGTGCGCGAACGGGTGAAGGCAAATTCCGGAATTGAGCTACACTGGGAAATCAAACGGATCGGGGTTTCCGGTTAACCTGGACAGGCGACGAGAGAATATGCGCATCACCATCCTCTTCGGCGGCTCCAACCGCGAACGTCTGGTTTCTGTCGCTTCGGCCCAGGCGCTGCATCAGGCCTTGCCCGAAGCCGATCTGTGGTGGTGGGACGTCGAGGACAAGGTGCATGTGGTGCAGTCCAAGCAACTGCTCGAACATGCCCGCCCGTTCGAGGACGAGTTCAAGCCGGGCACGCGCGGCATTCCCTTGGAGCAGGCACTCGACCAGGCCAAGGCCGAGAACCGCGTGCTGGTGCTCGGCCTGCATGGTGGTCGCGCCGAGAACGGCGAATTGCAGGTGTTGTGCGAGGCGCGCGGCGTACCCTTCACCGGATCGGGCTCGGCCTCCTCGCATCTCGCCTTCGACAAGATCGCGGCCAAGCACTTTGCTAGCCTCGGCGGCGTGACGCCGCCGGCGAACGTTGCGCTGGACAACATCGACGCGGCGTTCGCCGAATATGGCCGGCTGATCGCAAAGCCTGCGCGCGACGGGTCGAGCTATGGCCTGATCTTTGTCAACGCCAAGCAGGATCTCGTCGCGGTCCGCAACGCGGCGAAGCACGAGGAGTATGTCATCGAGCCCTACATCGCCGGCGTCGAGGCGACCTGCGGCGTGCTGGAGCGCGCCGATGGCTCGATCATCGCACTGCCGCCGATCGAGATCATTCCGGGCGAGGGCAGTTTCGACTACGCCGCAAAATATCTGCTGAAGTCCACTCAGGAGATCTGCCCCGGGCGTTTTTCACCCGAGATCACCGCCGCGCTGAAGACGCAGGCGATGCTGGCGCACCGCGCGATGTCCTGCACCGGTTATTCCAGGTCGGACTTCATCGTCTCGGACCGGGGTCTCATTTATCTCGAGACCAACACGCTGCCCGGGCTGACCAAGTCCTCCCTCTACCCCAAGGCGCTGAAAGCCGAGGGCATTGAATTCGTCGACTTCCTGCGCGGCCTGATCGAGCTCGCCGAGCGGGGCGTGCGGAAATAGTTAGGACTGGTTAACGGCCTAAAGGGCGAAACGGGCCGGTTTGGCGCCCAAATCCGGTAAAATGCCGGACATCGCGGCATAAATGCCTCACATAGCGGGGCAAAATGCGCCGGACGTTAACGAACTTTACCTTTTGTTTACCAGGACGTCCGAAGGTTAACGCTGGCGGCGCATATGGCGCTTTGGCTGCCGGCGCGTGAGCTGTCGCGGGTGATGTCACCTCCAGCGAACGCTTTGAAGGGGAGAGGTTTTCTTCTGCTGAAGACCAGCACCCCGCCCGGCATGTTCAAGACGTCATGTTCGCCAGGATCCGCGCGATATCGCGGGCAAACTGTTGACGAGCTCGTGCAATGGATGGAGCAGGAAGCCTCACCCGGTCGCTTTTCAGATCGCTGAGGCCCCAAGCTGACCTGAAGGCGGCCGCGATTGGAGCGGTCGTGCTTCTGCGCGAGTGGTTGCAGGACAAGCGCGACGAGAAGCGCGCCGCCGCCAAGATCAAATCCAAAGCAAAGGCCGTCGTCGAGCGCGAGCCGCCGCCGCGCGTGGTTGCGCTGATCGAGCGCTATCTGCCGCGCCGGGTCGGGATCAGCATGACCGTGCTGCTGCTGATCGGAAGCTGCGGCTTCGGCATCGTCAAGGGCGGCCATCTCCAGGATTTCATCACCGCGGTCAGCGACGCCCGCAACGCGCTGGCCAATTCCGCCGGGTTCCGCATCACCTCCGTCGTGATCAACGGCCGCAAGCAGCTGACCCAGGACGAGATCCTGGCGATCGGCGGCGTCAGCGGCCGCTCCTCGCTGCTGTTCCTCGACGCCGACGCGGTGCGCGAAAAGCTCAAGGCCAATCCCTGGATCGCGGATGCGACCGTCCTGAAGCTCTATCCGGGCCAGCTCATGATCGAGGCTCACCGAGCGCAAGGCGTTCGCGCTGTGGCAAGAGGCCGGCCGGCTCTCCGTCATCGCCGACGATGGCGCCGTGCTCGAGCCCTATGTCTCGCGCCGTTTCCTGTCGTTGCCCCTCGTGGTCGGCAAGGGCGCTGAAAGCCAGGCTCGCGACTTCCTCGCGTTGCTGGCGCGCTATCCGCAAGTCAATTCGGTGACGAAAGCCGCGATCTACGTCGGCGAGCGGCGCTGGAATCTGAGGCTCAAGGACGGCCTCGACATCCGCCTGCCCGAGCAGGACGTCGGCAACGCGCTCGCGATGTTGTCCAAGCTCGACAAGGAGGACAGGCTGTTCTCCCGCGACATCGTCGCCGTCGACATGCGCCTGCCCGATCGGCTGGTGGTGCAATTGTCCGAGGACGCCGCCAAGGCGCGCGAAGATCTGTTCAAGGACAAGAAGAAAAAGAAGGCCGGGGATTCCGCATGACCGGTCTTGATCGCACCCAGACGCCGAAGACGCGCCAGATGCCGCACAAGCGTGGCGGCCTGGTCGCCTGCCTCGACATCGGCACCAGCAAGATCGCCTGCATGATCGCGCGGCTGAAGCCGTCGGCGCCGAGCGAAGCGCTGCGTGGCCGAACCCATGCGGTGGAATTGATCGGATACAGCCAGATCCAGTCGCGCGGCATGAAGGCCGGCGCGGTGATCGATCTGGCCGAATGCGAGCAGGGGTGCGCCAGGCCGTCGCGCTCGCGGAGAAAATGGCCAAGGTGCGGGTCGAATCCGTGCTGCTTTCGGTTTCCGGCGGCCGGCTTTCCGGCCAACTGGTCGAGGCCGCCGCCGACATCCGGGGTGGTGCCGTGACGCAGGCCGATGTCAGCCGCGTCACCTCCACCGGTATGCGTCACGCCACCGGCGAAGGTCGCACCGTGCTCCATGCCCTGCCGGTCGGCTACACGCTCGACGGCGTCAAAGGCATCCGCGACCCCCGCGGCATGGTTGCCCACCAATTCGGCATCGACATGAACGTCGTCACCTGTGACGCCACCGTAGCGCGGAACCTGATGCTGGCGGTTGAACGCTGCCACATCAATGTCGAAGCCATGGCGGCGAGCCCTTATGTCGCCGGATTGTCGGTGCTGACCGACGACGAGGCCGATCTCGGCGCTGCCGTCGTGGAGATGGGCGCTGGCACCACCACGATCGCGGTCTATTCCGGCGGCCGTTTCGTGCATGCGGCCGGTTTTGCGGTCGGCGGGCAACACATCACGATGGATCTCGCGCGCGGACTCTCCGCGACCATTGCCGATGCCGAGCGAATCAAGACGTTATACGGGACCGTCATCACCGGCGGATCGGACTCGCGTGAGCTGATGTCTGTGCCGACAGCCGGTGACGAGCAGGATCTGCCGCAGATCGTCTCCCGCGCCACCATCGCCAACATCGTCAAGCACCGTGCCGAGGAAGTCTTCGAAATGGTTCGGGACAAGCTGAAGGATTCGCCCTTCGCCTCGGAGACCAACGGCCGCGTCGTGCTGTCCGGCGGAGCCTCGCAGCTCACCGGCCTTGTCGAACTCGGAACCCAGATTCTCGGCCGGCCCGTTAGGGTCGGACGTCCGCTCGGCTTCGGCCGGCTGCCCAACGAGGCGAAGAACGCCGCGTTCGCGGTGCCGGCCGGCCTCCTCGTCTACCCGCAATATGTTCACCTCGAACATGTCGAACCGCGGCATACGCGGCAGCAGGTCAAGACAGGGACCGGCGGCTATTTCGGAAAGGTCGGACGATGGCTACGCGAGGGCTTCTAATGACTCATTTCCGCAATTCCCGACTTTCACCAACTCCCGCGGCCACCGGCCGGGGCGAATCCACGCGCACGTGATCGAGAGGCAGCAACCATGACCATCAGCATCAACGTTCCTGATATTCACGAACTGAAGCCCCGCATCACCGTGTTCGGCGTCGGCGGCGCCGGTGGCAACGCCGTCAACAACATGATCACGGCGGGCCTGCAGGGCGTCGACTTCGTGGTCGCCAACACCGACGCGCAGGCGCTGACGATGTCGAAGGCGCAGCGCATCGTGCAGATGGGCACCGCGGTCACCCAGGGTCTCGGCGCCGGCTCGCAGCCGAACGTCGGCGCCGCGGCGGCGGAAGAGGTGATCGACGAGCTGCGCGACCATCTCTCGGGCGCCAACATGGTGTTTGTCACTGCCGGCATGGGCGGCGGCACCGGCACCGGTGCAGCTCCCGTGATCGCAAAGACCGCGCGCGACATGGGCATCCTCACCGTCGGCGTCGTGACCAAGCCGTTCCACTTCGAGGGCGGCCGCCGCATGCGCACGGCAGAGGCCGGCATCAACGAGCTGCACAAGGTCGTGGACACGCTCCTGATCATCCCGAACCAGAACCTGTTCCGGGTCGCCAACGAGAAGACCACCTTCGCCGACGCCTTCGCGATGGCCGACCAGGTGCTCTACTCCGGCGTTGCCTGCATCACCGACCTGATGGTCAAGGAAGGCCTGATCAATCTCGACTTCGCCGACGTCCGCGCCGTGATGCGTGAGATGGGCAAGGCGATGATGGGCACCGGTGAAGCCTCCGGCGACAAGCGCGCCCTGACCGCCGCGGAAGCTGCGATCGCCAACCCGCTGATCGACGATAGCTCGATGAAGGGCGCCAAGGGCCTCCTCATCTCCATCACCGGCGGCAAGGACCTCACTCTGTTCGAGGTCGACGAAGCCGCGACCCGCATCCGCGAGGAAGTCGACCAGGACGCCAACATCATCGTCGGCGCCACCTTCGACGAAGCGCTCGACGGCCTGATCCGCGTCTCGGTCGTTGCCACCGGCATCGAGCAGGCGACGATCGCCCGCAACACCCAGGCCACCTCCGCCCCGGTTGCGAACGCGGCGCCGCAGGCGCAGCAGGCGCCGGCAGCTCCCGCCGAGAGCCGTCTTGCCGATCTCACCGCGCGTCTGCGCGCCGACAACCAGCGCATGGCCGAACGCGCCCAGAAGCTGGAAGCGCAGATCCCCGCGGCACAGGCTCCGGTCGCTGCCGCACCGATGCCGCCCCGCCCGAACGTGGAGCGCGCCGCGCTCGCCGCCATTGCGGCTGCCGTTGCTGATGTCCCGCAGGCACCCGCGCCGATGCAGACCTATGGCGACGTCACCGTGCGCCCGATCGCGCAGAAGCCGACCCTGTTTCCGGAGCCCGAGCAGGCCCCGCTCGCGATGCAGGAGCCGATGACGCCGGACACCTTCATCCCGCCGCAGGCCGAGCGCCCGGTCCGCGCGCCGCGGATGCCGCGCATCGACGAGCTGCCGATGCCGGCCCAGGCCGAGCTTCGCCAGGCCCGCGGTGAGGTCGAGGAGGAGACGGCGCCGAAGAGCCGCCTGTCGCTGCTCCAGCGCCTCGCCAATGTCGGTCTCGGCCGTCGCGACGAGGAGAGCGAAGCGCCGGTCGCGGCCCGCACCGCAGGTCCCGCCATGCCGCCGCTGCCCGAGCGCCGGCCGCAGAAGACCGTGGCGCAGCAGATCGCATCGAGCGATCCGGTATCGGAGTACGCTCGCCGTCCCGCCCCGCAAGGCCTGGACATGCATGGCCGCCCGGCGCCTGTTGCGCCGGCGCCACAGGGCGACGACCATCTTGATATCCCGGCCTTCCTGCGGCGGCAGGCGACCTGAGGATTGTTACATTAAGGCGGACGAAAACAGGTCCCGGCAACAAGCTTGCCGGGACCTTTCCTTTGTCCCGTGCATGTCCGGACTGCGTAGTCAAACAACTGATTTTAAATCATTAATTACATGTTCGGGTGTTCAGTAAAACTGCCGGCAGCGGCCCAAAACCTCGGCGCAATTTGGTTAAGCCTTGGCGCGAATACGGCAGGTTTGGGGTAACAATCGGTAAAAAAGCGTGAGTTGGCGCTGTTTGAGGCAGTGACTATGGTTTGCCGTGACTTGGGGATACGGATTCGCAAGGCCTCGGCACTGGCCGGCCAGGTGGGTCTAGTATAAGTCGCAGTGGGTTGTAGTGGGGCGGGTTCCTGATGAAATTTAGCCGGCAAACAACGCTTGGTGCGCAAGCCTCCGTGGCAGGCGTAGGCGTTCATTCCGGTCTTCCCGTCACCCTCACGCTGGGACCTGCGCCTGTCGACGCGGGTTTTATTTTTGTCCGCACGGGCCTCGAGGGAAGCGATCGCGAAGTTCAGGCAATTGCCGGGCAAGTGGTCGCGACAGATCTTGCCACCGTGCTCGGTGACAGCGAGGGACCGCTGGTCTCGACCGCTGAGCATGTTTTGGCAGCTTTGCGTGGCATGGGCGTGGACAACGCCACCATCGAGGTCGACGGTCCTGAAGTGCCGATCATGGACGGCAGCGCCGCGGCCTTCGTTGCGGCGATCGATCAGGCTGGGATTGTCACCCAGCCCGCGCAACGCCGTTTCATCCAGGTTTTGAAACCCATTTCGGTCGCTATCGGCGATCTCGTTTGGCGAATTGCGCCCCTATGCCGATGGCTTCCGCGCTGAAGTCGAAATCGACTTCGCCAATCCCGTGATTGGTCGGCAGAGCTACGCGCTGGAGCTGGTGCCGGAGCGGTTCCGCCGCGAGATCGCTCGCGCCCGGACCTTCGGTCTGATGTGCGATCAAGCGAGGCTCTGGGCTGCGGGCTACGGTCGCGGTGCTTCCTTCGGCAACACCGTGGTGTTCGACGAGGAACGCCTGCTCAATCCCGAGGGCCTGCGCTACGCCGATGAATGCGCCCGCCACAAGGTGCTGGACGTGATCGGTGACCTGTCGCTGGCCGGCCTGCCGCTGCTTGGCGCCTATCGCTCGGTGCGTGGTGGCCACAAGCTCAACCACGCTGTCCTGACCGCAATGCTCGCCGACCGTACCGCCTGGCGGGTGGTCGAGGGCGAGGCGGCCCGCCGCACCACGCGTCCCCAGGGCGAAGTCGGTCGCGGCATCGTCGGCGGCCGGATCGCTGCCGCCTACGGACCGGACGTGTCCTGACAGCCTTGCTGTCCCAGGTATTCGCCGCGGCTACCCCGGGAAACTCCTGGTAACCATGATCGACTAGCATTGCGGCAAGTTCGCCTTAATCCGGGCGGAATGCCTGCCTATCCGGTTGGTTAAAGATCGCTTTTCGGATACATCGGCGTGGTCGCATGGCAAGGCACCACGGTTACATTTCGCGCCCATGACGGGGTTCATGGGCTGGCGGGCACCGCATCACAGGGCGTCAGGGCTTAAACTCATGTCGGCACAGCGTATGACGCGCGGATATTTCCAGGCCTTGTCCCGAGAGGCCTTGTCCCGAGAGGTCTCGTCGCGAGGGCGTGGGCTGCTACAGGCCGTCACCTTCGTCGTGCTCGCGCTGCCGCTCGCCGGTTGCGGCACCGGCTCGCTCTGGGACAAATTCACCGCCAAGGACGACACCTTCGTCGAGGAGCCCGCCGACAAGATCTACAATGAGGGCCTGTACCTCATGAACGAGAAGAAGGACATGAAGGCGGCGAACAGGAAGTTCGAAGAGGTCGACCGCCAGCATCCTTATTCCGAATGGGCCCGTAAATCGCTATTGATGTCCGCCTACGCGTCCTACCAGGGCGGCGACTTCGACGGCTGCATCGGCGCCGCGACGCGCTACGTCACGCTGCATCCCGGCAGCCCCGACGCGGCCTATGCGCAATATCTGATCGCGGCCTCCCATTACGACCAGATCCCGGACGTCAGCCGCGACCAGGCCCGCACCGAGAAGGCGATCGCCGCGCTTGAAGAGGTCGTGCGCAAATATCCGAACTCGGAATATGCGACGTCCGCCAAGGCCAAGATCGAGGGCGCGCGCGATCAGCTCGCCGGCAAGGAAATGAATACCGGCCGTTATTACGCGCAGAAGCGCGACTACACGGCCGCGATCAACCGCTACAAGACCGTCGTCACGCAGTACCAGACCACCCGCCATGTCGAGGAGGCACTGTACCGGCTGACCGAGGCCTATATGGCGATCGGCATCGTCGGGGAGGCGCAGACCGCGGCGGCTGTGCTTGGCCACAATTTTCCTGACAGCCGCTGGTACAAGGACGCCTATAATCTTGTAAAATCCGGCGGTCTCGAGCCGAGCGAGAATCAGGGGTCCTGGATCAGCAAGACCTTCAAGAAAATGGGCCTCGGCTAGGAAATAGGGCTTCATGCTGGCGCGTCTGTCGATCCGTGACATCGTCCTGATCGAACGGCTCGATATCGAATTCGCCACCGGACTCGCGGTTTTGACCGGCGAGACCGGTGCGGGCAAATCCATCCTGCTCGATGCCTTTGCGCTGGCGCTCGGCGGCCGCGGCGACGCTGGCCTCGTGCGCCACGGCGCGGAGCAGGGGCAGGTCACTGCCGTGTTCGATATCCCCAAGAATCACCCCGCGGCGAAGATCCTCGCCGAGAACGGCCTCGATGACACGGGCGAGATGATCCTACGCCGCGTGCAGCTCGCGGACGGCCGCACCCGCGCCTTCATCAACGACCAGTCGATCTCCGTGCAGACGCTGAAGGCGGTCGGCGCGGCCTTGGTCGAGATCCACGGCCAGCATGACGAGCGCGCGCTGGTCGATGCCGCCACCCATCGCCGCCTGCTCGACGCCTTTGCCGGCCTGGAGAAGGACGTCGCCACGGTCGAGACGCTCTGGGACGCACGCCGGACCGCCAATTCCGCGCTGGAGGAGCATCGCGCCGGGATGGAGCGTGCCGCGCGGGAGGCCGACTATTTGCGCCACGCTTCGGCCGAGCTGAAGCAGCTTGCCCCCAAGGATGGCGAGGAGACCTTGCTCGCCAATCGCCGCACCACCATGATGCAGGGCGAGAAGATCGCCTCAGATCTGCGCGAGGCGCAGGAGGCGGTCGGCGGCCATCATTCGCCGGTCGCAACGCTCTCCGCCGCCGTGCGCCGGCTGGAGCGCCGCGGCGTCAATTCGCCGGCTCTGGTCGAGCCGGCCGTCAAGGCGATCGATGCTGCGATCAACGCGCTGGAGGAGGCCGACCAGCATCTGCAGGCCGCGCTTGCCGCGACCGATTTCGATCCGGCCGAACTCGAGCGCATCGAGGAGCGGCTGTTCGCGTTGCGCGCCGCCTCGCGCAAATACTCGACGCCGGTTGACGGGCTCGCGGCGCTGGCCGCCAAATATGCCGCCGACGTCGTGCTGATCGATGCCGGCGCCTCCCGGCTGAAGAAGTTGGAGCAGGCCGCGATCGAGGCCGACGCCCATTATGCAGCGGCCGCCAAGAAGCTGTCGGCGGCGCGGCAGAAATCGGCGGAGAAGCTCAACAAGGTCGTCAATGCGGAACTCGCCCCGCTCAAGCTCGAGCGCGCCAAGTTCATGACCCAGGTCGCGACCGACGAGGCAGCGCCGGGGCCGCAAGGTTTTGACCGCGTCGAGTTCTGGGTGCAGACCAATCCCGGCACCAAGCCCGGGCCGATGATGAAGGTCGCTTCCGGCGGCGAGCTCTCGCGCTTCCTGCTGGCGCTCAAGGTCGTCCTGTCCGACCGAGGCTCGGCGCCGACACTCGTGTTCGACGAGATCGACACCGGCGTCGGCGGCGCGGTCGCGGACGCCATCGGCGGCCGCCTGGCGCGCCTCGCCGGCAAGGTCCAAGTGATGGCCGTGACCCACGCCCCGCAGGTTGCCGCGCGGGCCGACCAGCATCTCTTGATCTCCAAGGACGCCCTCGACAAGGGCAAGCGCGTCGCCACCCGCGTCAACGCACTCGCCGCCGACCACCGCCGCGAGGAAATCGCCCGGATGCTGGCCGGCGCCGAGATCACGGCCGAGGCGAGGGCAGCTGCGGACCGGCTGCTCAAGGCGGCGAGCTAGGTCTCGTGTCCCGGACGCGCGTAGCGCGAGCCGGGACCCAGACTGCCGCCGCATCGGCCCCGGATCAGCAGTGCGCCGCACCGGACGATGCTGCGCATCGCCGGGAGCGCTGCACAGCGTCCGGGGAACAAAGCGTTCAACCCGCCTTTACCCTCCCGCCCGCTCCGTCGTATCCAAGCATCATGGCAAGAGCAGCAAAATCCAAACCGCTTCGTGACGTCGCCGATCTCACCAAGGCCCAGGCCAAGGTGGAGCACATGCGATTGTCGCTCGAGATCGAGGGGCATAACGAGCGCTACTATCAAGACGACGCGCCCACCGTCACCGACGCCGAGTACGACGCGTTGCGCCAGCGCTTCAACGCCATCGAAAAACGCTTTCCTGAATTCGTCAGCGCGGATTCTGCCCTCGCAGAAGGTCGGCGCGGCACCGTCAAGCCGCTTCAAGAAAGTCCGGCATTCCGTTCCGATGCTGTCGCTCGACAACGCGTTTGCCGAAGAGGACGTGCGCGACTTCGTCGGCCGCATCGTGCGCTTCCTGAAGCTCGATGACGACGAGGTCAATTTCTCCGCGGAACCGAAGATCGACGGCCTGTCGATGTCGCTCCGCTATGAGGGCGGCGAGCTGGTCACCGCCGCGACGCGCGGGGACGGCGCGGTGGGCGAGGACGTCACCGCCAATATCCGCACCCTCGAAGACGTGCCGCAGCAGCTGAATGGCCGCAATGTCCCTGATATCTGCGAGGTGCGCGGCGAGGTCTATATGACCAAGAAGGCGTTCCTTGCGCTCAACGAGCGGCAGAAGGCGGCCGGCGACACCATTTTTGCCAATCCGCGAAACTCGGCCGCGGGCTCGCTCAGGCAGAAGGACCCGACCATCACGGCCTCGCGTCCGCTCGGCTTCTTCGCCTATGCGTGGGGTGAGATGAGCGAAATGCCGGAAGCGACGCAAAGCGGCATGATCGGCTGGTTCGAGCGCTGCGGCTTCAAGACCAATCCGCTGACCAAGCTATGCCACTCCGTCGAGGAGCTGATCGCGTTCCACCAGAGCATCGAGGAAGAGCGCGCCGAACTCGACTACGACATCGACGGCGTCGTCTACAAGGTCGACCGCATCGACTGGCAGGAGCGTCTCGGCTTCGTCTCGCGCACGCCGCGCTGGGGCATCGCCCACAAATTCCCGGCCGAGCGTGCCATGACGGTGCTGCGCGACATCGAGATCCAGGTCGGCCGCACCGGCTCGTTCACGCCGGTCGGCAAGCTGGAGCCGATCGGGGTCGGCGGCGTGATCGTGCAGAACGTCACGCTGCACAACGAGGACTACATCAAGGGCATCGGCAACAAGGGCGAGGTCCTGCGCGAGGGGCGCGATATCAGGATCGGCGACACCGTCGTGGTCCAGCGCGCCGGCGATGTGATTCCGCAGATCGTCGACGTCGTTCTCGACAAGCGGCCGAAAAGCGCCAAGGAATTCCATTTCCCGAAGAAGTGCCCGTGCCCGCTGCACACAGACGTCGTGCGCGGCGAGACGGCAGCCGGCGAGGAGGAATCCCGCGCCCGTTGCACCGGCGAGTTCGCCTGTCCCTATCAGAAGATCGAGCATCTCAAGCTGTTCGTGTCGCGCCGTGCCTTCGACATCGACGGTTTGGGTGAGAAGCAGCTGCAGTATTTCTTCGACGAGGGATGGGTCAAGGAGCCCGCCGACATCTTCACGCTGGAGAAGCGCAATTCGAAATTGAAGCTCGAGGAGGTCGAGGGCTACGGCGAAACCTCGGTGCGCAACCTGTTCGGCGCCATCGAGAGCCGCCGGAAGATCGCGCTGGAGCGCTTCGTCTATGCGCTCGGCATGCGCCATGTCGGCGAGACCACGGCGCTCGCGCTCGCGCGCGGCTACGGCTCCTGGGACGCATTCCACGACGCCTGCCTCAAGGTTACCAAGGGCGACGAGGAAGCGATGGCCGAGATGGATGCGCTGGACCAGATCGGCGACACCGTGATCAAGAGCATCGCCGACTATTTCGGCGAGAGCCACAATCGCGGCATCGTCGAGCGGCTGACCAAGGAAGTCGACATCATCGACGCCGAGAAGCCGAAGAGCAATTCGGCCGTCGCCGGCAAGACCGTGGTGTTCACGGGATCGCTGGAGAAGATGACGCGCGACGAGGCCAAGGCGACCGCGGAGCGGCTGGGTGCCAAGGTCTCCGGCTCGGTGTCGAAGAAGACCGATCTCGTCGTCGCCGGCCCCGGCGCGGGCTCGAAGCTCGCGGAAGCCAACAAGCACGGCGTCAAGGTGCTGACCGAAGACGAGTGGCTGAAGCTGATCGGGGAGTGAGGGGCTGCGCCTTCCCGCTCCGCTGTCATCGCCCGGCTTGACCGGGCGATCTAGTACGCCGAGGCAGCAGTGCTAGAGCCGAGAAGCTGCGGCGTACTGGGTCCCCCGCCTTCGCGGGGGATGACGCTGGGCGTGTGGAATAGCCGTCGCACGTCGCCCCTCACATCATCCCCGTCTCTTCCTCCTCCGCCTGCTCGATCAGCGTCTCGCTTACAACCACCTCCCGGCGAGGGACGATGAAGATCATCACGCAGGCGCAGAGCAGCGAGATCGCGAGCACCGCCGAGGTGAGCGGCAGCGTCGTCGCGGAGTGGCCGCCGAGATAGGCGCCGAATTGCGACATCAGCGCGCCGATGCCTTGCTGGAGAAAGCCCATCGCGCCCGACGCGGTGCCGGCGGCTTCGGGGCGGATGCTGATGGCGCCGGCGGCGGAGTTCGCCATCACGAAGGCATTGCCGACCATCACGATCATCTGGGTGCCGAACAGCCAGGCCGGCGCCTCGTTCCAGCCGGCAAAACTCCAGAGCAGGTTCAACAGGCTGCCGCAGAGCTGCAGGCCGAGCCCGAACCAGATCAGCTTCTCCAGCGAGTGACGCGGCGCGAAGCGCACGCAGAGCAAATTGCCGACCAGATACGCAAAGCCGGTCGTTGCAAACCAGGCGCCGTATTCCGCGCTGGTCCGGCCCATCTGCGTCACGACGATGTAAGGACCGCCGCCGGCGAAGGTGAAGATGATCTGCGAGGCCAGCACCTGGCACAACACGTAGCCGACGAAGGCGCGGCTCTTGATCAGGGTACCGACGTCGCTGCGAAAGCCGCCGCTGCCGACGGCACGGTCGCGGCGCGTCTCGGGCAGTGCCAGCGCGATGCCGATGGCAACGGCAAGCGCGCCGATCGTGATAGCGTAGAAGATCGCGCGCCAGCCGAAGGCGGTTTCGATCAGGCCTCCCGTGAGCGGCGAGACCATCTGTCCGATCATCAGCGCCGCGACGACGAGGCTGATCATGGAGGCGACGCGGTCGCGCTCGTAGATGTCGCGGATGATGGCCCGGCTGATCACCATGCCGGAGGCGCCGCCGAGCGCCTGGAAGAAGCGCGCAGCAATCAATTGCGGCAGGGTCTCGGCGAAGATGCAGGCGCCGCTCGCCACGACCATCAGCGCAAGGCCGCCCAGCAGCACCGGGCGCCGGCCGAACCGGTCGGACAGCGGCCCCATGATCAGTTGCGAGAGCGCGATGCCGACCATGTAGAGCGACACCGTCATCTGCGCGATCGAGATGTCGCTGCCGAAATTCGTCGCCAGCACCGGCAGCGCCGGAACCAGAATGTAGAGCGAGATCGGCGCGATCCCGGTCATGACGACCAGCAGCAGCAACACCGCGCGCGAGGTCGCAAGGTTGGTGGCCGCTCCCGGCGGCTTGCTGATCATGCCGTGCATAAACGTCCGTCTTTCGAATTCGAATCGACTGTAGCGCGCTCGCGCAAGACGGATATCGGCGTTTCGGAATGCGGCTATTCGGATTTCGGGATGGTGATGATTGCGGCGCGATGGCGACCGATTGGGCGCACATCTTGTTCCAGCAGATCGGTGTCATTCCCCGCGGAAGCGGGGAATCCAGTACGCCGCGGCTTATCCGGATACGTTTGGCGTCTCTGGGATACTGGATGCCCCGCCTTCGCGGGGCATGACGATGTGGTGGAGCGAGCAGCCTTGCGTCAGTCGCGTAGCGCCATGCGCGCGCTACGCCTTCAGCTCCGCCGTCGCCTGGTCGAGCCAGGCCTTCGTCGCCTCGTCCAGCGCCGGTCCCACCTCGGCCCGGACGCGCGCATGGTAGGCGTTGAGCCAGGCGAGTCTCGTCCTTACCCAGCATCGCGACATCGATAAGCCGGCGGTCGATCGGCGCCAGCGTCAGCGTCTCGAACGCGTTCATCGGCTTCTCGGCGCCCTTGATGTCGGCGGCGACGACCAGCTCGAGATTCTCGATGCGGATGCCGAAGCCGTCGGTCTTGTAGTAGCCGGGTTCGTTGGAGAGGATCATGCCACGCTTCAGCGGCGTGGTGCCGAGCTTCGATATCCGCGCGGGTCCCTCGTGCACCGAGAGATAGCTCCCGACGCCGTGACCGGTGCCGTGCTCGAAATCGAGGCCTGCGGCCCAGAGATATTGCCGCGCCAGCGTGTCGAGCTGGGCGCCGGTGGCGCCGTCCGGGAAGACCGCGCGCGCGATGGCGATATGACCGCGCAGCACGCGGGTGAAGCGGTCGCGCATCTCGGCCGTCGGCTCGCCGACGGCCATTGTGCGCGTGACGTCGGTGGTGCCGTCTTCGTACTGCGCACCGGAATCGATCAGCAGCAGGTCGCCGGGCGCGATCCGCCGGTTGCTTTTGCGGGTGACGCGATAATGCACGATGGCGCCGTTCGGGCCCGTGCCCGATATGGTTGGAAACGACACGTCCTTCAGCGCGCCGGTATCGCGGCGGAACGTCTCCAGGGCCTCGACTGCGTCGATCTCCGTCAGCTTGCCGCTCGCGGCCTCGCGGTCGATGAAGGCGAGGAAGCGCGCCAGCGCCACGGCGTCGCGCCGGTGCGCGGTCTGGGTGCCCTTGATCTCGGTCGCGTTCTTGACCGCCTTGAGCAGGGCGATCGGGTCGCTGCCGCGCACCGGCTTGCCGCCGGCGCCCGCGATCAGGCGGCCGAGTGCGTCTGCCGCGGTGGCGCTGTCGAGCGCGATCGATCCGCCGCCCTTGGCGAGCGCCATCAATGTCGGCGCCATCGCGTCGGGCTCGCGCACATCGGCGGACTGCTCGAGATGGTCGCGCGTGAGATTGGAGAGCTTGCGGTGGTCGATGAAGATGGTTGGCCGTCCTTCCTTCGGCACCAGCGCGTAGGACAGCGGCAGCGGCGTATGGGCGACATCGGCGCCGCGGATGTTGAAGGTCCAGGCGACGGCGTGGCTGTCGGACAGCACCAGTGCATCGACGCCGAGCTTGCCGATCTCGCTTCTGATCTGCGTCAGCTTCTCGGCTTCCGTGACGCCGGCATGCTGGAGGCTGTGCACGGCGACGGGCGCGAGCGGCGGCTGCGGACGGTCTTGCCAGACCGCATCGACCGGATTGCTGTCGACGGCGACCAGCTCGGCGCCTGCTTTCGCGCAGGCGGCGGACAGGCGCTCGGCTGCCGCAAAGTGTGCAGCCACGGATCAAATCCGAGGCGGTCACCGGCTTTCAGATGCGCCGAGAGCCAGCTCTCCGGCGGCGGGTCGATCAGCGATTCCACGGCCCAGGCCTTGGCATCGACCTGCTTGGCGGCCTGCAGCGTGTAGCGGCCGTCGACGAACAATGCGGCCTCCTGGGTCAGAACCACCGCGGAGCCCGCCGAGCCGGTAAAGCCGGTCAGCCAGGCCAGCCGTTCGTCAGAGGGCGGGACATATTCGTTTTGCTGCTGATCGGCGCGCGGGATCACGAAACCGGCAAGCTTGCGACGGGCGAGTTCTTCGCGAAGTGCGGCCAGCCGCGCCGTCAATGCGACGCCGGCCTCCGGCTCCTCGAATGTCTGGAAGTGTGCTTCGAACATGGTGGATCACTTTAGGATCATGGGGACGAGTCCGCAATCTGAACGCATTTACGTCGCATCTGGCATGGACCGTGCTTGAAATGGTTCCACTCGAGTCGAGTGGAGTAAAAGGATGCGGCAGTCGCGCTTTGTCCGGATAACAGGGAAATTCGAGCAGGTGGTTCATCTCAACGACGAGGGGACACGCGATGCCAGCGTTCACGTTTGAGAAGATTACGCCGCCGGTGCGCCGCGCGCCGACAGCGGCGGCACCGAAGAAGCCGCGCAGCGTCATCAGCCAGATGATCGACCGCATTGCCGAGCGCCGGGCAAGGCGCAGCTTGCAGGACGAGCGCACGCCGCAGCGCGACGAGAAGCCGCCGGAGTAGCGGCGGCCACGGTGCCGTAGGGTGGGTTGGCCGAAGGCGTAACCCACCGCTTTGATGCCGCATGCGTTGGCGGATTACGCTTCGCCAATCCGCCCTACGACACCCTCCGCAGCAACAGGCTGCTCCACCCCTCGATCCGCAGATGCTTCAACGGCACGAGGCCGCGCGCGCGATAGGCGGCGATCACGGCCGGCGCCTGATGCGTCAGAAGACCAGAGAGGATAATGCGTCCGCCGGGCGCGAGATGCCGCGCCATCGGGCCCGCCAATTGCCGCAAGGGATTGGCGAGGATATTCGCGAGCACCAGGTCGAACGGGCCGGCCTGTCCAAAATCCGGCGCGGCAAAGCCGGTGGCCCGGATCACCCGCACCAGATTGCCGACCTCGTTCAGCGCCGCGTTTTCGGCCGCCACCCGCACCGAAGGCGCATCGATGTCCGAGGCGAGCACGGCGTGATGCAGCGCCTTTGCCGCGGCGATCGCCAGCACGCCCGTGCCGGTGCCGAGGTCGAGCAGGTTCCTCGGATTGGAACTCTTCAGGACATGGTCAAGCAGCAGTAAACAGCCACGCGTGGTGCCGTGATGGCCGGTGCCGAAGGCGAGCGCCGCCTCGATCTCGATGGCGAGCTTGTTCGGCGCCACGCGGTCGCGGTCATGGCTGCCGTGCACGACGAAGCGTCCGGCGGGGACCGGGACCAGATCTTCCAGGCTGGCCTTGACCCAGTCCTTGGCCTCGACGGTGTCGAAACTGAGCCCTGCGGCGACGTCATTTCCTGCCGAAGTTACAATGAGTTCGCGCAGCCAAGCCTGATCGGGAGCTGCGGCGAAATGAAGTGTGACGTCCCATTGTCCGTCCGGCCGCTCAAAGGCGGCGACGGCCGCGTCGCCCTCGAAAAACATCTCGGTGAGCACGTCGACGACGCGCCTAGCGTCGGCTTCGCTGCCGATCGAAAAGCTGGCGCGATGGGTGGGGGAAGGCTGCATTCAGGGTTCCGTTGAGTTCAATTTTTGGAACTTTTGCAATCAATTATCGCTACAAGTTGCGGTTCCCGGGTTAACCGGCCCGTAGGTTGTGTCCCGTACATTTCCGGATGTTGAATTAAGCCAACACAGCTTGGAATTGAAACGGAGGCGAGTCTTGAAAAGCATGGTTCAGAAGTTCTGGTTGGACGAATCCGGTGCGACGGCGATCGAATACGGGCTGATCGCCGCGGGTATCGCGCTGGCCATCATTACCGTGGTGAACAGCCTCGGCGTCACCCTGAACGACAAGTTCACGTCCATTAGCAGCTCCTTGAAGTAATTTCCGCCCCCATTTCCCAGCGGGGGCACTTTCTTCATAGGCTGCGTCTGATGAGCGCCCGCGCGGAGAATTGCCTCCGGCGGGCGAACTCATTTGGGGGAGCGTTCTCCAACGGACGGGCTGCTCTTTTCCCAGCACTGCCCACCACCTTATTCCCAAGTCACCCAGCTATTTTCCACAGCATCTCAACACGTGAAATCGGATGGCAAGGTCACTCTTGTCTGTGAAGCAACTCTTGCCCCGCCGGTGTCCATCTCGCTCTCACACGCCGTCCAGCCTGGGTATCGACTTCCATGAGTCCATATCGGACGAGCAGACGCATGGCAGCTGCGTTCACTCCAATGGCATTGCTATCGACGAAGGTCTCGCCCGTGTTTTTGACGTCTTTTCCACAGTAGGCGGTCACCAAGTCTACAACGACTTTCAGTTCTTCCTTCGTCATGCCACTCTCCTCCACAGCCTCGCCAACAGCCTGTCCACAATCCATCCACAGGCCTATCCACGGCTTCCGAACAGCGAGCGGTGATCCCTCAGGATCGCCTGGGCGGCGTTATGGCCGGGCGCGCCGGTGACACCGCCGCCGGGATGAGCGCCGGAGCCGCAATGGTAGAGGCCCTTCAGCGGCCCGCGATAATCGGCATGGCCCAGCATCGGCCGCGCCGAGAACAGCTGGTTCAAGCTCAGCGCGCCGTGGAAGATGTCGCCGCCGAGCAGCCCGAACTGCCGTTCGAGATCGAGCGGGGACAGGATCTGGCGGCCGAGCACGCTTCCCGCAAAACCCGGCGCGTAAGCATCCACCGTCGCGATCATGAGATCGGCGACCTCGTCGCGATGATCGTCCCACGACTTGCCGTCGGGAAGCTCGGGCGCAACGTGCTGGCAGAACAGGCTCGCGACATGCTGTCCCGGTGGCGCCAGCGTCTCGTCGAGCGTCGAGGGGATCAGCATCTCGACGACGGGCTGTCGGCTCCAGCCCTGCGCGCGCGCGTCGAGATAGGCGCGATCCATGTAGCCGAGGCTCGGCGCCAGGATGATGCCGGAGGTGAGGTGATCGCCTTCGCCCGGCAGCGCCGTGAAGGAGGGCAGGCGATCCAGTGCCACGTTCATGCGGAAGGTGCCGGAGCCGTTCTTCCAATGCCGGATGCGAGCGAGGAAGTCCGCAGGCAGAGCGTCGGCCGCGACCAGCCGCGTATAGAGCAGCTTCGGATTGACGTTGGCCGCGACATATTTCGCGCGGATGGTCTCGCCATTCTCCAGCACGATTCCGACGGCGCGGTCGCGCTCGACGATGACTTCGCGGACGCCCGCATCGGTGTCGATCGCAACGCCTCGCTCGCGCGCGGCGCGCGCCATGGCCTGCGTGATCGCGCCCATGCCGCCGATGGCGTGGCCCCAGACGCCCTTCTTGCCGTTCACCTCGCCGAAGGCGTGATGCAGCATCACATAGGCCGAGCCTGCGGCGTAGGGGCTGGCGTAATTGCCGACGATGGCGTCGAAGCCGAACAGCGCCTTGACCAGATCGTGCTCGAAGCGCTCATCCAGCATCTCGCCGGCCGAGCGGGTGAAGAGATCGAGCAGGCTGCGGCTCTGTTCCAGCGTAAGACTGCGCAGGATGTTGGCGGTCTTCCAGGCGTTGACGCCTTCACGCACGGCGGCTGTGCCAAAACCGTCGACGAGGTTCGGCGGCGCGCGGAGCACGAACTGCCTGAGCACGTCGGCGATGTCCTCCAGCTCGCGCGAGAAACCGTCCAGCGCCTCCGCATCACGCGCACTAAGCCGTGCGACGGACGCCTTCGTCCGTCCCTCGCCGGTGAGGAGATAGCTGCCGTCGGGCGCTGGGAGAAAATTCTGGGCGCGCCGTTCGACCACACGCAGGCCCTGCTCGGCGAGCTTGAGGTCGCGGATCACCTGCGGATTGAGCAGGCTCACGGTGTAGGCCGCGACCGAATTCCTGAAGCCGGGGTGAAACTCCTCGGTCACCGCGGCCCCGCCGACCACCTTGCGGCGCTCGACCACCCGCACGCGCAGGCCCGCGCTCGCGAGATAGGCCGCGCAGGTGAGGCCGTTGTGGCCTGCGCCGATGATGATGACGTCGGTTTCGCTCATGAAGGGTTCAAGTTGTTCCGCGGTCATTCCGGGATGGTCCGAAGTACCGGACCCGGAATCTCGAGATTCTCAGGCGCGCCTTGGCGCCCCCGGTTCGCCACTTCGAGACGCCCCGGAATGACATCACTATATCAAGCATTCCTCACTGCAACATCACGAGCCCCTTTATTGCCCGTTCAGGCGCCTTGTGCTCCATTGCGCGCGTCCGGCGCCCGCCGGGGTCTGAGCCGGAGCTTCCATGGATTCGATCGTGCAACCCGCCGCCACGGAGCAGCCGTCCGCCTCACGCAACCGGCTGCTGCTGACGGTCTACACCGCTGCGATCTTCGTCAGCGCGCTGCTGCTGTTCTCGGTGCAGCCGCTGTTCACGAAGATGGTCCTGCCACGGCTCGGCGGCTCGCCGGCGGTGTGGTCGGTGGCGATGGTGTTTTTCCAGTCGCTGCTGCTGGCCGGTTACGCCTATGCGCATCTCCTGATGCAGGCGAGGAACCGGGTCGTTCCGGTGGCGGTGCATCTGGTGCTGCTGGTCGCGGCCTTCGTCACGTTGCCGCTCGGCATCGCGTCCGCTTATGGCGAGCCGCCGGCCTCGGGTTACGCGTTCTGGCTGCTCGGCCTGTTCGTGGTCTCGATCGGCCTGCCGTTCTTTGCGCTCGCCGCCAATAATCCGCTGCTGCAGGCCTGGTTCGTTCGCACCGGGCATCCCGCCGGACACGATCCGTACTTCCTCTACGCTTCCTCCAACATCGGCAGCTTTCTGGCGCTGCTGTCCTATCCGTTCCTGCTCGAGCCGATGTTCACGCTGCACACGCAGAACCGGCTCTGGACCGCCGGCTACGGCCTGCTGATCCTCCTGATCGCGGCCTGCGGCGTGCTGCTGCTGCGCTCGCCGAAACTCGCGGTGGTCGACGCCAAAACCGAGGACCTGAACGCGCCGGCGCCGGCGTTCCTGACGCGGCTGCGCTGGATCTTCCTCGCCGCGGTGCCATCGGGCCTGCTCATTGCCGTGACCGCGCACATCTCGACCGACGTCGCGGCGGCGCCGCTGCTCTGGGTGCTGCCGCTGTCGCTGTACCTGCTCACCTGGGTAATCGTGTTCCAGTCGCGGCCGTTGTTACCGCACAAATGGATGCTGATGCTGCAGCCGGTCGCGATCGCAGGCGTCGTCGTGCTGCTCGCTTTCGGCGGCGAGCAGAATCTGCTGCTGACGCTCGGCGGTCACCAATTGTGCTTCTTCGTCATCGCCATGGCCTGTCATGGCGAACTGGCACGGACCCGGCCGGCGGCCAAATATCTCACCGGCTTCTATGTCGCGCTGTCGTTCGGCGGCATGGTCGGCGGTCTCTTTGCCGGCCTCGTCGCGCCCTTCACCTTCTCATGGATCGCCGAATATCCGATCCTGGTCGCGCTTGCGGCTCTGTGCCGGCCGCCCGTGAACGAGCGATTGGCGAAGATTGTCAAATGGTACTGGCTGGTGCTCGCCGCGCTCGCGGTCGCGCTGGCGGCGCCGTCCACCGTCACGAGTGGCCTCTCGAGCTGGTTCGAGGATCATCGCGTCTGGGTTGCTGGTAGTGTCGGCGTGCTGGCTGCGCTGCTTGCATTGGCGCTCAACGCCAACCGCTGGAAGATCTTTGCCACCGTCGCGCTCGCGCTGGCGTTGATCCGCATTTATCCCGCCGACGAGGGGCGCGTCACGACGGTGCGCAGCTTCTTCGGCGTGCACAAGATCGTGGAGACGCCCGGCGGCTATTTCCACGTGCTGATGCACGGCACCACCATCCACGGCGCCGAGCGCTTCCGCAACAATGACGGCACGCCGGTCGCCGGCCGGCCCGAGCCGATCACCTATTACCACAAGGACGGCGGCATCGGTCAGGCCGTCAATGCGATCCGCGAGCGCAAGGGCGCGCCGCTCAAGGTCGCTGCGATCGGCGTCGGATCTGGCACACTGGCCTGCGCTGCGGCGCCTGGCGAGGACTGGAAGTTCTTCGAGATCGACCAGTCGATGGTGGATGCCGCGCGCAACCCCAAGAATTTCCGCTACATCTCGAGCTGCCTGCCGGATATGAAGCCGGTAATTGGCGATGCGCGTCTCACCTTCGCCAAGGAGCCTGACGGCGCCTACGATCTCATCATCGTCGATGCCTATTCGTCCGATGCGATCCCGATCCATCTCGCCACCGAGGAGGCGATGGCGATCTACAAGGACAAGCTCGCGCCGCACGGCGCGGTGGTCATGCACGTCTCCAACCGGCACCTCGATCTCGAGACCGTCGTGGTCGGCATTGCCGACGCCAACGATCTCAAGAGCTGGGTCTTCAACGAGGATTCCGGGCGAGATGCGGATTACATCTTCTCGACCGATGTCGTCATCTCCGCGCGCGAGGCGGAAGATATCGGCAAGCTCGCGTCCTCCAAGTCATGGGAGCAAACCGAAGCCGATGACAGGGTGCGGGTCTGGACCGACGACTATTCCAACATCCTGGGCGCGCTGTACCGGCGCCTGCGGGACGGGGAGTAGGTAGACATATCCGACGCTCTTGTGCCCCGGACGCGGCGCAGCGCGCCCGGCGATGCGAAGCATCGTCCGGTGCGGTGCGCTGCAGAGCCGGGGCCCATGCTGCGGCATTCTGGGTCCCGGCTCTGCGGAGCAGCGTTGCACGCTGCACCGCGTCCGGGACACGAGATCTACGGCTCGACCGGCGTCCCCGCCGGCAGCGCGATGCCCTTCTCGCCCGCGACCTCGCGTAGCAGGTCCGGCCTGTCCGAGATGATGCCATCGGCGCCGAGGCTCGATCATCCGCGCCATGTCTTCGCGCTTGTTGACCGTCCATACCACGACGCGCAATCCGAGCCCGTGAGCCTCCGAGATGAGGCTCCGCGGTCACGTCGCCGAAATAGGGCGACCAGATCGCGCCGCCCGCCGCCTTGATCGTGCGCGGCAGCGAGCCGCCGTGATCGGCCGGGCTGAAGCCCGCGGTCCAGTTGGTGGCTTTGTCGAGAGCGATGGTCGGAGCCGAGCCCCGCTGCAGCGTCAGGTACACCGTCGGGGTCTTCGGCGCCTGCTGTTGGACGAGTTGCAGGGTCCTCCAGTCGAAGGACTGGATCATGACGCGGTCGGAGAATTTTTCGGTCTGGATGAGGCCCAGCAGCTTGGTGACGAAGGCTTGCGGATCGAGCGTCTCGTCCGGATGGTTCGGGTCGATCTTGGTCTCGATGTTGAAGCGAACCCGCGCGTTGCCGGATTTCCGGACCAGCGCGAACAGCTCGCCGAGCGTGGGAATGCGCGTCCCCGCCACGGCCCGCTGGTCGGGGAATTGCTTCGCATAGTTGCTGTCCGGCCGGATCTGGCCGACGTCGTAAGTCTTGATGTCGACCAGCCGCAGCTTGATGAAAGGCGTGCCGGGCGGAGTGATGTAGGCGCCGTCGGCGCTGCGGGCGAGATCAGGATTGAGCCCGCGCTCATGCGAAACCACGATCTCGCCGTCGGAGGTCACGCCGACGTCGAGCTCCAGCGTGTCCACGCCCATCGACAGCGCGTTGGCGAAGGCGGGCAGGGTGTTTTCCGGCAACAGCGCCCGCCCGCCGCGATGCGCCTCGATATCGAATGCCATGGCTTGTCCCGTTATGGCTTGCCCTGTTATGGCTTGCCCCGTCAGCAGAACCGAGAGCACGGTCAGAATTGTCGTGGCACGTGACGGCATCAAAGCTCGCAGTGTTCATGAAAGCGTGAGCTTATGAAATCTTTGCGCGTTTCGTCCAGCCCAGCGGTTGACGGGGGCCGTGGAAGGCGGAAACGGCGCCTCAAAAAGCGGTTCGCGAGCCCCCTGACATGCGGCTTGTCGTCATCGCAGCAATGGCAGTTCTTATGATCGGACAAGCGGCAGCCAGGGATCTCGGCGCGCCCGGGCCCGGGATTCTCGAGCCGGTCGCGCGGGCTTTCGTCGATGCTGCACGAAAGATCGTCGAGCGCGGCGAGGCCGCGTTCAGATAGGGCATGATGCAGAGGCGATCATGCCGGGGTGGCAGCGTCAGTTCTGATAGTAATAGTTGCTGCGCGGCTGATAATACTGGCGAGGCTGCTGCTGCTGGTAATAGTAGCCCTGCTGGCCATAGCCCTGGTCGTAATTTGGCTGAGGCAGTTGTTGATAGGCCTGCGTGCCATAGGGGCGCGTGATCGGGCGCGGCGCCGGATAGCGCGCGCCGGTGTCGCTGCCGTCGGCGGGATAGATGTAATTGTCGTCCTGCGGCATGTAGCGGCGGGCGGGCTGTGCGGGCGGCGTCAGGTTCACGGGATCGCCCGTCGTGGCGTACTGCTCGTCAGCCGGCTGCTGCTGCTGCTGCGGAGCGCGGGCCACGGCCGTGTTGTTGCGGCCGCGCGGATTGCGCGCCAGCGCCACCTGCGCGGAGCCGGTCAGCGTCACCGTGGTGTTGAGCACGCCCTGCTGCTGCACGAGGGCATAGAGCGTCGAGGCGTTCTGACGCGACAGACGCACGCAGCCATGCGAGGCGGGCGAGCCGAGGCGGCCGACCGAGTCCGTGCCGTGGATGGCGTGCCCGACCTTGGTGAAGAAGATCGCATGCGGCATCGGCGCGTCGTCGAATTCCTTGGAATAGTGATCCTCTTCCATGCGGAAGGTACGGAATGCGCCGTTCGGCGTTTCGCGCGAGGGGATGCCGGTCGACACCGGCCAGTGATAGCGGGCGACGCCGTCGACCGCGACGGTCATCTGCTGATTGTCCTTGTCGACGGTGATCTCGACCTTGGCCTGCGCGGTGCCCGCGCTCAAAAGCATCAGTGAGGTAAAGGCGATCAAAAATGAACGCATCTGGAAACGCATTTGAGTTCTGGCCTCCGGCCTGTTCATGCAACGCGCCGCGGCTCTCCGTCCCCCGGCGTGCAATATGCCTGCAATCCGGCTTTCGTTCCAGCAGCCTGCAAGCCCATCGTTAACGCGACGCCGGGCGTAAGCAAGGCTGCTTTGTGCCGCGCCGGTGCAAGCGGTGCTGACATTTTCGCGAGCGCGCGCGTTCACAACGCCGACAATTCGTCACAAAGGCGCAACCATTCGGCCGCCTCCGGCGTTGATGATGGTCGCCTCAGCGTGTGGCGCCTGCCACCCGCTTTCCCTCAGTTACCTTCCCCGAGACCGAAGATGAACAAAGCCCGTATCGCCGTTGCCCAATCGCCGGCCGATTTGCCCGCCCGTCTGCTGTTCGCAGCCGCCGCCATCCTTCTTGCGCTGCTGGCCTTGCCGCAAGCTGGTCATGCCCAGGGTATCGTGCGCGGCGCCCAGGAAGGCTCCTATGAAGGCAACCGGATCGCCGGCCCCGTGGGCGGAGCGGTCGGAGGCGTCGTCGGAGCCGGTGTCGGCGGCGCCGTTGGCGCGGTTGAGGGGGTGCTAGGCATTCCCCACCGTCACTACCGACACTGCCGCGGCTATTACGACGGATATCACCGCTTCCACTGCTACAGGTGAGGTCGGCGTAGCCGTAGCCCGGATGGAGCGCAGCGCAATCCGGGGCCGGTGCTAGCGGATACGAAGGTCCCGGATTTCGCTACGCTCCATCCGGGCTACGCACCTCCGTCAGTTCTTCAACCGATACCCTGTCCGGAAGATCCACCAGATCACGGCGAGGCAGATCACCAGGAACGCTAGCGTCATGCCGATGCTGACCGCGATGCTGACGTCGGCGATCTCGTAAAAGCTCCAGCGGAAGCCCGAGATCAGATAGACGACCGGGTTGAGCAGCGCGACCGTGCGCCAGGTGGGCGGCAGCATGTCGATGGAATAGAAGCTGCCGCCGAGGAAGGTCAGCGGCGTCACCACCAGCATCGGGATCATCTGCAGCTTCTCGAAGCCGTCGGCCCAGATGCCGATGATGAAGCCGAACAGGCTGAACGTCACCGCCGTCAGCACCAGGAAGGCCAGCATCCAGATTGGATGATGGATGTGCAAGGGAACGAACAGGCCGGCTGTGGCGAGGATGATCAGGCCCAGGATGATCGACTTGGTCGCGGCGGCGCCGACATAGCCGAGCACGATCTCGTAATAGGAAATCGGTGCCGACAGGATCTCGTAGATCGTGCCGGTGAATTTCGGGAAGTAGATTCCGAACGAGGCGTTGGCGATGCTCTGCGTCAGCACCGAGAGCATGATAAGACCCGGCACGATGAAGGTGCCGTAGCTGACGCCCTCGACCTGGCTGATGCGCGAGCCGATCGCGGCGCCGAACACCACGAAATAGAGCGAGGTCGAAACCACCGGCGAGACGATGCTTTGCAGCAGCGTGCGCCAGGTGCGCGCCATTTCGAACAGGTAGATGGCGCGGATGGCGCGGTGGTTCATGACGTCCTCACGAGATCGACGAAGATGTCCTCGAGCGACGATTGCGTCGTGTCGAGATCGTTGAAGCGGATGCCGGCGGTGCGGAGGTCGCCGAGCAGGCTGGTGATGCCGGTGCGTTCGCCCTTGGTGTCGTAGTCGTAGACCAGCGTGGCGCCGCCGTCGCAGAGCCTCGAGCCTCGTAATGATGAAGACTCTCAGGCAGCGCGGCGATCTTGCCCTGCAGATGCAGCGTCAGCCGCTTCTTGCCGAGCTTCTGCATCAAGGTCGCCTTGTCCTCGACCAGCACGATCTCGCCCTTGTTGATGACGCCGATACGGTCGGCCATCTCCTCGGCTTCCTCGATGTAGTGCGTGGTGAGGATGATGGTGACGCCGGACTGCTGCAGCGTGCGCACCACCTCCCACATACCCTTGCGCAATTCGACATCGACGCCGGCGGTCGGCTCGTCCAGGAACAGGATCTGCGGCTCGTGCGACAGCGCTTTCGCAATCATCACGCGGCGCTTCATGCCGCCGGAGAGCGTGATGATCTTGCTGTCCTTCTTGTCCCAGAGCGAGAGGTCCTTCAGCACCTTCTCGATATGGTCAGGGTTCTTCGGCTTGCCGAACAGTCCGCGGGAGAAGCTCACGGTGGCCCACACGCTCTCGAACGCGTCGGTGTGCAATTCCTGCGGCACGAGGCCGATCAGCGAGCGCGCCTTGCGGTAGGAGGTCTGGATGTTCTCGCCGCCGACGAGCACCCGGCCCTCGCTCGGGTTGGCGATGCCGCAGATGATCGAGATCAGCGTGGTCTTGCCGGCGCCGTTGGGACCGAGCAGCGCAAAGATCTCGCCGCGCTGGATGTCGAGATTGACGTTCTTGAGCGCCTTGAAGCCGGACCCATAGGTCTTCGACAGGTTGGCGATGGAAATGATGGAGGACATGATGGCCGCAAGGCTGGGGGCATGAATGGGGGAGGCTGGAACCTGCCGCAAGGGCCGGTCAGCGGAGCCCTGAGATAGGAATGCCGTTGCCCGCCCGCAATTGCCCGGAGAAAAATGGTCTCAAACCAGGCGCTTCGGCGGCAGGTTTCGGGCAAGTGTTGCGCGATGGTCACGGCCTGCTGCTAAGATTGTCGTTCACGCGGCTCTTTGTTGCGTCTGCGAGCAGGCCGTGGCTACGATTCCGGCCAATCGCGAAGCGTATGTCCCCAGGGAAAACATCGATGAGACCGAACGGCCGTCACACCGCCGGCGCCAGCCAATTGTCCGCCCTCCGCGTGTGGGCGATGGGCCTGCTCCTGTTGTCAGCTGTTGCCATGAGCCCGGGCTCCGCCAAGGCGGCACCGAGCCAGGCCGCGGCCGCGACAACCCACGTCTATCTGCTCCGCGGCGTGCTGAACATCTTCTCGCTCGGCCTCGACACGATCGGTGCCCGTCTCCAGGCGCAGGGCGTCCCGGTGACCGTCGCGAACTTCGTGTCCTGGTCCTCGCTCGCCGATGAAGCCGCGACCGCCTACAAGGCCGGCCGCATCAAGACCATCGTTCTGGTCGGCCATTCCTCCGGCGCGACCGCGCTGCCGGACATGATCGCCAAGCTCAACCAGCTCGGCGTGCCCGTGAAGCTCGCGATCGGCCTCGACTCCGTGTTCAAGACCAAGCTCTCGACCGGCGCGGAGCGCTACATCAACATCTATATCGGCGACGGTCCCGGCGAGCCGGTGCGCGCCGCACAGGGCCTGCGCGGCAAGCTCGACAATGTCGACGTGCGCGGCACCGGCGTTGGCCACATCTCGATCGACAAGAACGAGGCGATCCAGCGCCGCGTCATCGCCGAGATCGACGCCGCCATCATGCGCTCGCGCGCCCCGGCGCTGCCGGTCGCCGAACCTCGCGCACCGCGTCAGGCGCGCTCGGCGGCAGCGACCGCTCCGGCGAGGAATTGAAGCCCGCCAATCAGTTTGACTTCATCCGTGCCGCCGTCGATCTCCAGGTCGACGGCGGCATTGCTTTACGCCTGGTCCTCGCCACCCGGGGCTTCCGGCTTGAGATAGACGATCAGGCAGCCGCAGCACATCACAAGCCCGGCAATGGGGAATCGCCAGGCTACGCCCGCCGCGAGCGCGAAGATCGCGAGCGTGACGACCGAGCGTATGCGCATGATCTTGCGTTCGCGCAGCGAGACCTCGCCCGCCGCCGCCCGCCCGACGAGGTCGAAGATCAGCGCGACATAGGTCGCGTTCACCAGGAAGAACACCGCGGCATAGAACGCGACCGGCTGCGGTGCGAGCTCGCTCACCGCCATCCAGGCCGTGGAGAGCGGCAGCAGCGACACCGAGAACAGATGCGCGAAGTTGAACCACATCAATCGCGGCGTCGCTTGGTTGGCATAGCGCATCAGATGGTGGTGGTTGGCCCAGACGATTGCGATGAAGACGTAGCTCACCGCATAAGAGAGCCAGGTCGGCCATAACGCCAGCAATGCCGCAAAGGTCGGAATTTCGGGCGGCCGCAGCTCCAGCACGAGCACCGTGATCAGGACGGCGAACACGCCGTCCGAGAATGCGCTGAGCCGCTCCGGAGATCGTCTCGCATGGGCCATGGCGAAGCTCCCGTCTATTTCAAGAATTTGCGAATGCTCTCCGCGATCTCCTTCGCATGCGTCTCCAGCGCGAAATGGCCGGTATCGAAGAACTGGACCACCGCGTTGGGGTTGTCGCGCTTGAACGCCTCGGCGCCGGGCGGAATGAAGAACGGATCATTCTTGCCCCATACCGCCATGAACGGGGGCTTGTGCGTGCGGAAGTAGCTCTGGAAGCGCGGATAGAGCGCGACATTGCTCTTGTAATCGCCGAACAAGTCGAGCTGCACATCGTCCGAACCGGGGCGCGCCAGGTAGAAATTGTCGAGGTTCTGGCCGTCCGGCGACACCAGGGCCGGGTCGGGGACGCCGTGCGTGTATTGCCAGCGCGTCGCATCCGGCGTGAGGAAGGCACGCAGCGCCTCGCGGTTCGCCGGAGAGGGATCCTGCCAATAGGCCTTGATCGGGGTCCAGCCATCGCTGAGGCCGTCCTCGTAGGCGTTGCCATTCTGCGAGATGATCGCCGTGATCCGTTCGGGGTGGCTGAGCGCCAGCCGAAAGCCCGTCGGTGCCCCGTAGTCGAAGACGTAGACGGCGAAGCGATCGAAGCCGATCACTTCGGTGAAGCGCTCGATCACCTGCGCGATGTTGTCGAAATTGTAGGCGAAGTCTTCGCGTGGCGGCATGTCGGACTGGCCGAAGCCCGGCAGATCCGGCGCGACGATGTGAAACTTGTCCGCGAGCAACGGGATCAGGTCACGGAACATGTGGCCGGCACTGGGGAAGCCGTGCAGCAGCAGGAGCTTCGGCGCGCCTTTGGCACCGGCCTCGCGATAGAACACCTTGAAGCCATCTACGTTGGCGGTGCGGTAAGTCGTCGGGGTCATATGACCGTCTCCTGGTCGCTACGTAACCTGTTAAATTGGTAAATGGAGGTTATGTAGTTGCGGTGTAACTTGTCAACTGCAATTTTAGAGGTTACTAAATTTCTGTCTTCTCCCGACGCGCCGAAGGATCGATCGAAGAGCCGCCCATGGACCGCCCGCCCGCCATGTTCATCGCCGACTCGCTCGGCCTCGATTTCCTCAACTCGGTGGCGACACCGGTCGATACGCCCGTCGATTGGCTCGACGATGGCGATGGGCTGATCGACTGGCTGGCGCAGGCGAAGCTGGTGCCTGCGGAGGAGCTGGACGCGCTGAAGGCGCGGACGAAGCCCGGAGAGCCTCGATACGGTCGCCGGTCAGGCCCGCGACCTGCGCGAGTGGTTCAGGGGTTTTGTTCGGGAGCATGCGGGCCGGCCGCTGACGGCGAAGGCGTTGCACGAGCTTGGCCCGTTGAACGGCATCCTGGAACGCGAGGATGCGTTCCAGCAGATCGTGACACGCCGTGGCGCGCTGGGTGATGGTCTCGCGCTGCAAAGGATGCGGCGCTGGCGATCAGCGGAAGCGCTGCTGCTCCCGGTCGGCGAAGCCTTGGCGAAATTCGTCTGCGAAGAGGACTTTTCCGACGTGAAGGCCTGCGAAGGCCATAACTGCACGATGCTGTTCGCCGACCATACACGCAGGCGTGCGCGGCGCTGGTGCACGATGGCGATTTGCGGCAACCGCGCCAAGCAGGCCGCGCATCGAAACCGGCTCAAGAGCAGGCGGTAGTTGACCGCGGTGGCGATGATTTGTTCATCGCGCGCCGCTGCTATCCCGCCTAAGCAGGCGTCACGCGGACCGGCATGCTCTCCAGCCCGCGCAGGGAATTGTTCAGCCTGCGCTTCGGCTCCGCCGTGAGCTCGATGGTCTTCACCCGCCTTGCAAGCTCGCCGAAGATCAATTCGCCTTCCAGACGCGCGATCATCTGGCCGACGCAGGCGTGAATGCCGGCCCCGAAGCCGACATGGCCGGTCGCAGCCCGTTCGACATCGAAGCGATCGGCTCTGTCCCAACGTGCAGGGTCTCGGTTGGCCGAGGCCATGAACAGCAGCACCTTGCGGTGGGCGGGGATCACGCCGCCGCCGATCTCGACGTCGCGCGATGTGGTGCGAAAAACGTCTGCACCGGCGAATCGTAGCGCAGGCCTTCCTCGAAGGCGTTCCGCGCCAGCTCTGGCCTCTCGTGCAGTTTGCGGTATTCATCCGGATGGGTCGCGAGCCCGAGCAGGGTGTTGCCGATGCCGTTGACGGTGGTGTCGACCCCGGCGGTGAGGAAGGGCCGCACCAGATGCGTGGCTTCGTGCTCGCTGATCTCGCCCTCGTCGGCGGCCTGGTAGATCATCATGCCGAGGCTGTCGGGCCGCAGCGCATCCCGCGCACAACATTCCATGATCCAGCTCTGTGCTGCGAGGCCTTCCTTCCGTGAAGCCGCGAGGATCTCGTTCTCAGGGCCGAAGCTGTTGAACACGAACGTGCTCCAGGCCAGCAGCTTCTCGCGGCCGTCCGGCCGGATGCCGATCGCATCCGGAAACACCTTCATCGGAAAGGCTTCCGCGAGGTCGGCCACGGCATCGAAGGTGCCCTTGTCGATCAGCTCCGTAACTTTTTTCTCGGCCTCCTGCTGGAACGTTTCGCGCAGCTTCCTTGCGACCCCCGGCGACAACGTCCGGCCGAGAACGCGGCGGCCCTTGTCGTGGTCGGGTGGATCGATCTGCAGCGTGAGCGGCTTTGGCAGCGCCGGGTTCATCCCCTTGAGCCCGACGCCCTCGCCGCTGATGAAGGTCTTCCAGTCCTTCAGGGCCGGCTCGACCTCGGCGTAGCCTGCCATCGCCCACACGCCGTATTGCTCGAGCGCGAACACAGGCCCGAGCGCGCGCAGTGCCTCATAGGCCGGGTAGGGATCCATCAGGAAATCAGGTGCAAACGGGTCCACCTGACTGGCTGTCATGCCGCTCATGGTCTGCTCCCGTCTGTTAGGGCTTGGCGAGCGCGCACTGGCCATCGCTCTCGGAGCGGAACGCGTCCTCGCCCTTGATCGTGGCGACGACCTTCAGCAGATCCCAGGCGGATTTCGACTCCTCGGGCGATTTGACCTGGAGCAGGTAGAGCGGGTGGATCTTGCGTCCGTCCTTGCGGATATAGCCCTTGCCGAACAGCGGATCGTCGGTCGGCATCTCCTTCATCGCGGCGACGACGGCCTTGCCGTCCTTGGCGCCGCCGACCTTGTCGACTGCCTTGAGATAGTGGATGACCGAGGCATAGACGCCGGCCTGCATGTCGTTCGGATAGGCTTTCGACGGAATGCGCTCGGCGAAACGCTTTGCGAAAGCGCGCGTGTCGTCGTTCAGATCCCAGTAGAACGGATTCATGATCTGCGCGCCTTGCGCAAACTTCAGGCCGAGCGCGGGAAGGCCGTTCATGCCCAGGATCAATCCGACCAGCTTGTGGTCCTTGGTCAGTCCGAACTCGGCGGCCTGCTTCATCGAGGTGATGGTGTCGTCGCCGGCATTGGCAAAGCCGATGACATTTGCGCCCGACGCCTGCGCTTGGAGCAGGAACGATGCGTAATCGGCCGTTCCCAGGGGATGCCGCACGCTGCCGAGCACCTCGCCGCCGGAGGCTTTCACGGCCTCCGCGGCCTGCTTCTCCAGATCATGGCCGAAGGCATAGTCGGCGGTGATGAAGAACCACTTCTTGCCGCCCTGCTGCACGATCGCCTTGCCGAGGCCGCGGCCGTAGGCATAGGTGTCGTAAGTCCAGTGCACGGTGTTCGGCGTGCATTTCTCCCCGGTCAGTAGCACCGTGCCGGCACCCGATCCGACGAACACCTTGTTCTTCTCGGCGCTCATGCCGGCCACCGCGAGCGCAATCGAGGAGTTCGGCAAGTCGAAGATCGCATCGACGTTTTCGTTCTCGTACCAGCGCCGGGCGACGCCGATCCCGATGTCGGTCTTGTTCTGGTGATCGGCGGCGACGACCTCGACCGGCTTGCCGCCGGCCTTTCCGCCATAGTCTTCGACGGCCATCTTCGCGGCGACGACCGAGCCGACGCCCTGATAGCTCGCGAACGGACCGGACTGGTCGTTCAGGATGCCGATCTTCACCGCGTTCTGGGCGAATGCCGGACCCGTGGCCGCCAGCAACAAGGCCGAAATGCACAATTTGTGTAGGAATTTGCTGTTCATTGTGTCCCTCCCATGCGCGGTCTTGGTGCCGCTGCATAATAGTTATAATTTATAGCTATTTTTGAGAGTGTCAATTCGATCGCCTAGGGGATTGAGGACCATGAGCGCGAAAGCGTTGAGACGAGGGGCCAAATCGACTCAGCAAACCGAGCGATCGCTGGACCTGCGGGCGCTGCAGCGGACGCCTGGCTTCATGCTGCGCCTGGCCCAGCTGAAGTTCTTCGAGGGGTTCTACGAGGAATTCGCCGTGCTGGGCCTGACGCCTGCGACCTACGCGATCTTCGTCGTCATTCGCGACAATCCCGGCGTGCCGCCGAGCAGTCTTGCCGGCCTGCTGCGGCTGCGCCTGCCCAACCTGATCAAGATCCTCAACGAGGCTCGAATCGTCCGGTTTCATCAAGCGCAACCGCTCGAAGTCCGATCGCCGCGCCGTCGAGTCTCGTGCTGACCCCGAAGGGCGCCAAGCTCATTGCCGACGGGGCCAGGCTGACGGAGCCCTACAATCGGAAGATGCTGGCCCCGCTCACCGAGGCGGAGCAGCGCACGCTGCTCGATCTGCTGAACCGGATGCTGCCGTTTTAGCCGCTTGCGGGCGCAGGCCCGGGGGCAATGGTCGCAAAACCCTGTCAAATCGTGCATGCGTGTGGCGGATGGCGTGCCCCCATGCCCCAAAATCCGCCAAATCGATGGTCACTAAGCGCTCGGAGGGGGCCTTTGCCTCCCGTGGTGGGACTGCTGGACTGATGATTGATCTGAGGCGCCTCGTCGTGCTGGCAGCCATTGCGCTGCTCGCCCTGGATCCCGGCATTGCCGCCGCTTCACCCGCGAAGTCGAAGCCCGCCCCAGCCGCCGTGCCGGTTGCGCCGCCGCCTCCGCCATTCGAGCCTCTGCCGCCGCCAAAAATCTACCTGTTTCGCGGCGCCATGGGGCCGATCTTCTCGACCGGCATGGACCGACTCGAGGAGAAGCTGACGAAGGCCGGCTTCTCGGCCAATGTCTATGAATTCACCATCTGCCGCTGGATCGGCGATCGCGCCATCGCCAGCTACAAGGAAAGCCCGGCGCCGATCGTGCTGATCGGCCATTCCATGGGCGGGCTCTGCTCCATCATCATCTCCGAAATGGCGGCGAAGGAGAACATCCCGATCAGTCTCGTCATCGCCATCGATCCTGCGCATGCGACCGGCGACGTTCCGCTCAATGTCGAGCGCTTCATCAACATTTTCCTGTCCGACAGCGTGCTCGGCGGCGGCGATGTCGTCGCCGTGCCCGGCTTCCGCGGCCATTATGCGAGCTACGATCTCAAGGAAAACGCGCGCGTCTCGCACATCAACATCGAGAAGTCCGACGACATCCATCGCCAGATCGTCGAGATGGTGACGCAATTGCCGCGCATTCCGCCGCAAACTCAGGCCGATGCCGTGCCGCTGCGCTATCTCGTGCCCGCGGATACGCTTGTCGAGCTATGGGACAGCGGCGTGCGGTTGCCGGTGCGCCGCGGCGACACCATGGAAAGCATCGCCGCCGCCAATCGCGTGCCGCTGTGGACGCTCGCGCAGAGCAATTCGCTGGCGGAGAATGCGACGCTGACACCGGGACAGACCATCATCGTGCCCAGGCACCTGACGCCGCCCGAGCCGGCTGCCGCGATGGTGACGCCGCCGCCGGCAGCTCCGGCGAGGCGGAAATAGGGCGTCTCATCTCATCGCAGTCACGGAGACGGTCCGCTCCCTCTCCCGCTTGCGGGGGCGGGTTGGGGAGGGGGTATCTCCGCAACGAGATAATCTCCTAGAGGAGAGAGCCCCCACCCGGCGCTTCGCGCCGACCTCCCCGCAAGCGGGAGAGGTGCAGCGAGCCCGCGGTGAGACCAACCTCAATTAGCGGCAGCTCTCTTACACATTCGACCCGTGGATCGCGTCGATCACGGCGTCCGTGACTTCCTTCGTGGTCGCCTTGCCGCCGACATCGGGCGTGAGAATGCCCGCCGCGCAGACCTTCTCGACGGCCGTCATCAGCCGTACCGCCGCATCTTTCTCGCCGAGATGCTCGAGCATCTGCGCGCCGGTCCAGAAGGTCGCCACGGGGTTGGCGATGCCCTTGCCGGTGATGTCGAAGGCCGAGCCGTGGATCGGCTCGAACATCGAGGGGAAGCGGCGCTGCGGATCGATGTTGCCGGTCGGCGCCACGCCGAGGCTTCCCGCCAGCGCGCCGGCGAGATCGGAGAGGATGTCGGCGTGCAGGTTGGTCGCGACGATGGTATCGAGGCTCTTCGGATGCAGCGTCATGCGCACCGTCATGGCGTCGACCAGCATCTTGTCCCAGGTCACGTCAGGGAATTCGGTCGCGACTTCCGCGGCGATCTCGTCCCACATCACCATGCCGTGGCGTTGCGCGTTCGACTTGGTGACGACGGTCAGGAACTTGCGCGGGCGCGACTGCGCGAGTTGAAACGCATAGCGCATGATGCGGGTGACGCCGACGCGGGTGAACACCGCGACCTCCGTGCCGACCTCTTCCGGCAGGCCTCTATGCGCGCGACCGCCCATGCCGGCATATTCGCCTTCCGAGTTCTCGCGCACGATCACCCAGTCGAGATCGCCGACGCCGACATTACGCAGCGGCGAGGACACGCCCGGCAGGATCTTGGTCGGCCGCACATTGGCGTATTGGTCGAAACCCTGGCAGATCGGCAAGCGCAGGCCCCACAGCGTGATGTGGTCGGGCACGTCGGGGGCGCCGACCGCGCCGAAATAGATCGCGTCGAACTTCTTCAGTTCAACGAGCCCGTCCGCCGGCATCATGACGCCGTGCTTCTTGTAATAGTCCGAGCCCCAGTCGAACGTCTTGATGTTGAAGGCAAGGTCGCCGCTGCGTTTTGCGAGCGCCTCCAGCACGCGGATTCCAGCCGAGATCACCTCGGGGCCGATGCCGTCGGCGGGAATGGCTGCGATCGAATGAGTGCGCATGGATAGGCTCCGTTGGAGAGATCCGTGGGATTGCGGGACGGGTTCGACGGGCGCGGTTCTCGCGCGCGACCATAGCAGGGTTGTGTGGCAGCGAGCCTAGGCGGGGTTGCGAGCCGGATTCAATTGGCGCTGGTTTATACAAAAAAATGATATAATCCCTTGGGGCGAGGCGAGAGGATATTGAATGGAGTTGCATCAGCTTCGATGCTTCGTGGCGGCGGCCGAGCAGCTGCATTTCGGCCGCGCCGCGCAGCAGCTCCAGATGCTGCCTTCCGCGCTCGGTCGGCAGATCAGGCTGCTGGAGGAGGATCTCGGCACGCGCCTGTTCGCACGGACGACGCGGGCGGTGTCGCTCACGGAAGACGGCACGACGCTGCTGCGCGACGCACGCGCCATCCTCGCCCGGGTCGAGGCGGTCGAGAGCAATCTGCGTAACCGCCCGCGCGCGGGGCCGCGCGGCGGCTGCGGGTCGGCGCCATCGACAGCGCGGCGGCGGGATTGCTGCCGCCGCTGCTGCGTGATTTCCGCGTGGGGCATCCCGATGTCGCGGTGCAGCTTCTCGAGGACAAGACCGTCCGGCTGCTGCCAAAGATCCTGACCGGCGCGCTCGATCTCGCCTTCGTTCGCCCGCCCGACCGCGCGGACAAGCGGCTGGAATTCCGCGACCTGCTCCAGGAGACCGCTATTGTCGCCTTCCCGCAGCGGCACGCGCTGGCCGGGCGCAAATGGGTCACGCTGTCCGACATTGCCGACGAGGCGATGCTGGTGCCGGACCGCCGTTCGCGCCCGCATAGCCACGACCTCACCATCAAGCTGTTCGAGCAGGCCGGCCTCACGCCCGGCATCGTGCAGGTGGCCGACGAGAAGCAGACCATCATCAATCTCGTTGCCACCAGGCTCGGGGTTGCGATCGTGCCGCGCTGGACCACGCGGATGGCGGTGACGGGCGTGCGCTTCGTGCCGCTTCGCCCGAAGCAGAGCGGTCCCGTCGGGCGGCTGCGGCTCGCCGCCGCCTGGCTGCGCGGCTCGCGCGATCCCGCCCGCGATGCCATGCTGGCGGTGCTGGAAGCGCGCCTGCGCAGCTATGCGCGGGAGGCGTGAGGAGCTATGTGGTATGTCAGGCGAGAAGGTGGATGCGATGACTGAACGGAAAGCCTCGGGCGAATTGCGGGTTGCCATTGCCGGGTTGGGCTCGATCGGCACCAAGATTGCCACGGCGCTCGATCAGGGCATCGAGGGATTGACGCTGTCGGCCGTCGCGGTGCGCGATCCCGCCAAGCATCAGGCCTTCCTCGGCGGCCTGCGCCGTCAGCCGCAAATCATGCCGATCGACCAGCTCGGCGATGCCGTCGATCTCGTGGTCGAATGCGCGCCGAGCCATCATCTGCGTGCGATCGTCGAACCCGCCGTGAAGCGCGGCAAGTCCGCCGTTGTGGTCAGCGTCGGCGGCCTGCTCGACAATTTCGATCTCGTCGATCTCGCCCGCGCCAATGGCGGCCGCATCCTCGTGCCGACAGGCGCGCTGATCGGGCTCGATGCCGTCAACGCCGCCGCGGTCGGCACCATTCATTCGGTGAAGATGGTGACGCGCAAGCCGATCGACGGGCTGAAGGGCGCGCCGTTCATCGTGCAGAACAAGATCGACATCGATAATCTGCGCGAGCCGCTCAAGCTGTTCGAGGGCAGTGCGCGCGAAGCGGCGAAGGGCTTTCCGGCCAACGTCAACGTCGCGGTGGCGCTGTCGCTGGCGGGCATCGGGCCCGACCGCACCCAGATCCAGGTCTGGGCGGATCCCACCGTCACGCGCAACGTTCACCGCATCGAGGTCGAGGCGGATTCGGCGCGCTTCTCGATGGGCATCGAGAACATCCCGTCCGAAAATCCCAAGACCGGCATGATCACCGCGCTGTCGGTGATCGCGCTTTTGAGCAAGCAGCGCGCCACGCTGTGCGTGGGGACGTGAGCTCTACGGCTTGATCCGTTGAGACCGCTCTCTTTCCGTTCCCTCCCCCTTGTGGGGGAGGGACAGGGAGGGGGTACCACACGGGGATTCTCTCCGCCGCGCTCCAACCGGCCTATCGTCAACAACGACGACCTATTGCTGGGCCACCCCTCTCCCTAGCCCTCCCCCACAAGGGGGAGGGAACGCACCTCCGTCGGCGCGCCAGTCGAGTGTCACTTCATCGGATTTTACGCGCCCGTCACGCGCCAGATCACGTTGCCGACGTCGTCGGCCATCAGCAGCGACTTCCTGTCGGGGCCGATCACGACGCCGACCGGGCGGCCGTAGGATTCCTTCTCGTCCGGAGACAGGAAACCCGACAGGATGTCGCGACCCGGGCCGGACGGCTTGCCGTTCTCGAAGGGGATGAACACCAGCTTGTAGCCGGACAGCTTGCTGCGATTCCACGAGCCGTGCTGGCCGATCACCATGCCGTCGCCGAATCCGGGCAGGGTGCCCGCCGGCATCCAGCACAGGCCGAGCGAGGCGGTGTGGCCGCCGAGCGCATAGTCCGGCTGCAGCGCCTTGGCGACCATCGCCGCATCCTGCGGCACGCGGTCGTCCACCGTCTTGCCCCAGTAGCAATAGGGCCAGCCATAGAAGCCGCCGTCGCGCACGGATGTGAGATAATCCGGCGGGGTCTCGTCGCCGAGCCCGTCGCGCTCGTTGACAACGGTCCAGAGCACGTTCGTATTGGGCTCCCAGGCAAGGCCCACGGGATTGCGCAGGCCGGCACCGAAGATGCGGTGCGTGCCGGCGACGAGATCGAGCTCGTAGACCGCGGCGCGGCCTTCCTCGACCTCCATGCCCATCTCGGCGATGTTGCTGAGCGAGCCAACGCCGGCATAGAGTTTCTTGCCGTCGGGGCTCGCCAGCAGGCTGCGGGTCCAGTGGCCGTTCGGTTTGAAATTGGTGAGCCGCTTGCCCGGCGCGGTGATGCGATCGGCATTGGCGAGATAAGGAAACGCCATCACGCCGTCAGTGTTGCCGACATAAAAGATATCGCCGACCAGCGCCATGCCGAAGGGCTGGCTGAGATTCTCCATGAAGGCGCCGCGCACTTCGGCGACGCCGTCACCGTCCTTGTCGCGCAGCAGCGTGATGCGGTTGGCGGAGACGCCGAGGGCTGCGGCGCGGCGCATCGTCGCCTGCATCGCATAATGAAACACGCTGCGCGGCGCGCCGCGATCTGCGTGGCCTCCGCGATCAGCACGTCGCCGTTGGGCAGAACCTCGATCCAGCGCGGATGGTCGAGGTTGGTCGCGAACGCGTTGACCTTGAGGCCCGGCGCGACGATCGGCTTCTCGCCGTCGCGCCAGCCGCGCGCGGTCGGCATCTTGAGCGTCGGGATCGCGCCTTGCGGCTTCGCGTCGGGGATCGCGGGGGTCTGGCCCCAGGCCGGCGCGGGCTCGGTGCCCGTCATCTTGCGCCATTGCAGCGCGATGCCGCCGATGAACGCGACGAACTGCGCGAAGATGCTCGAAAAAGTCATGAAGGGCCCCTGTTTGCGCGCGCATCCAACTGGTTGACGCGGCCCGCGTCAACCGGTGCTGCGCCCACGCAGGGGCTATTCCCTGGGAATGGCAGCCGATCGAATTTGCATGGGAGCAGCGCTGGCGGGTCTTGCTGGATCCTGTCCGGGATCAGCGGCCGATCTGCCGCTCGAGCTGCCGCGCCACGCGAAAATCGTCGAGGTGATGGACGTTCGGCGCGAGCGCCGCTTCTCTGGACAGCAGATGATAGACCCGCGCCACCGTGCGCTGCTTCTGCTTGGTCCGCCCGGGCGGCAGTGCCCGCGCCTTGCGGACGGCGGCGATCGCGTGCTCGCGAAAATAATCGTAGGCGTCCGACATGGCTTGTGCCCGGCTCGATGCTCTGCGGCAGATGGCAACTGCCGAGGACTAACGGGCGAGCGGAGGGGCGGTTCCTTGGTGTGTCGAGGGAGGCGCTCGTGCCCCGGACGCAGCGCAGCGCGTCTTCGCGCTGCGCTGCAGAGCCGGGGGCCCATCTCACCGGTATGCGCAACTAGCCAACTGGGTCCCGGCTCTGCGCAGCAACGCCAAAAGCGCGTTTACGCGCGTCTTCGACGCGCTATGGCGTTGCAGCGCGTCCGGGACACGAGCGCCAGGCGTGCTGCTACATCACCGCGGCGACAGGAACGGGATGATCATCGGCACGCGGCGGCAATAGGCGCCGTAGGCGTCTTCGCCGAGCTCCTTCGACAGGAACACCTCTTCCATCCGGCCCTTCTGCCACATGCCGAGCGAGATCAGGATGGCGCCGAGGATCGTCGTCACAAGGCCGATCGCAACGCCGGTCACGAGCATGCCGAAGATCAGCCCGGTGTAGATCGGGTGACGCACGATGCCGTAGGGGCCGGTGTCGATGACGCGATGGTCTTCCTTGTGGGTGATGGTGTTGGACCAGAATTTTCCAAGATGCAGCCGGCCCCACCAGGCGAAGGCAATGCCGGCGGCCGAGATCACCGCGGCGACATAGATGCCGGTGTTGCCCAGCACCCAGAGCGGCTTCCAGCCCAGGAGCTCCGCAACCCACGGCGTGTACAGGATGCCGCCGACCAGGATCGGCAGGCTGTAGCGCTGCGACTCCAGCGTCATGACCTGCTTCTTGGTCTGCCCCTGCCAGAACGAGGCGCCGACCCAGCTGAGGAGAAAGGCGAGCCATAGCAGGGCCAGGAGTTCGGTCGGCCAGGCGGTGGTCCAGCCGCCCCAGGCGACGGAGAGAAGCTTGCTGAAATCGAAGGACATGAAGGTTCTTTGCGTTGGGCGGCGGCGTCAGCCCGCGCGCGAGGAGAGCGTGCGATGCTCGATGGCGCCGGAGGGCTGCTGGCCGTTGCGGGCGAGCAGATGGGTGATGGTCTCGCGCAGGACCGGCTCGATCGGGCGCGGCGCATAGCCGAGCTCGTTACGGGCTTTGCTGATCGAGAGATCGCTGGCGGCAAGCGCGATGCGCACGCCCTCGGCAGTGCCGTTGGGCGGCCGGCGCGTGAACTGATCGGAGATGTATTCCAGCATGATCGCGGAGGCCTCGGCGATCTTGCCGGGTACCACGATCGGGTACTGCCTGCGGCCGCTCATCGCCGACATCATGCGCAGGATGTTGCCGAGCGGGACGCAGTCGCCGCCGAGGATGTAGCGCTGGCCGAGGCGGCCGCGCTCCATCGTCAGCACGAGGCCCATGGCGACGTCGCGGACGTCGACGAGATTGACCAGGAAGTTGAGATGCGGCTGCACCTTTTTCTGGAGGAAGTACCAGAGCATCGCGGTCGGCGGCGTCAGATTGTGGTCGGCCGCGCCAATCGGCATGGTGGGCGTGCCGATCACGAGTGGAAAGCCGCTGTCCGCCGCTTTCGCGGCATGATGCTCGGCGAGCGACTTCGAGCGCGTGTAGGCGCCCGGCATCGCGTCGGCCGGCTGCAGCGCCTCTTCGGCGGCAACGCCCTTGAGGTCGGAATAAGGGAACAGGATCGATTCCGTCGAGCAGTGCAGGAAGCGCGACACGCCGCGCTTCATTGCGGCGGCGAGCACGATCTCGGTGCCGCGGCAATTGACGTCGTGAAAGTCCTGCTTGTTGGCCACCCACATGCCGGGCAGGCCGGCGAGGTGATAGACCTGATCGACCCCGGCGATCGCAGCATCGACCGCGGCGCCATCCAGCACCGAGCCCTGGACGTGTTCAACGTCCGCGTTGGCCGCGGCCGGCGGACGAACATCGAGAACGCGCACCCGCTGCCCACGGGCGCGGAGCGCTTCGACGAGATGATGTCCGATGAAGCCGCTGCCACCGGTAACCAGTACGAGAGCCATGCAGAGAGGTGCTATTTCGCTTCGAGACTATCGGGTTGAAAGGGAATTGGCCGGAAGAGGCGCCAGAATCGCGGCAAGGTCGCGACGGAAGCCCAGAGCAATGAATAATTTTGCCATCACGAACATCGGTCCAAGCAAAAGGTGCGACGGAAATGTGAACAACGAGGCCTCGCGGCCCTCAAAAACCTTGTGGCCGATCGTCTGTGCGGCGAGGCCGAGCACCACCAGCGCGGCGAAGATCGCCCACATGGTCGTAATGCTGACTTGCGCCGTAATGGTGGTCGCAACCGAAAACAGCACGACGGAAACGGCCAGGATGCCGAGCCCGAGCGCCACATCGAGCAGCAGCCAGTAGATCAGAACCGGCAGGGCCAGGATCACCGCCAGGCTGACGCTGAAACCGAACAGCGGAAGCTTGACCAGCGTCAGCGGCATAACGGCGCCGGTGAACAACAAGAGAATGCCGACCACATGCAACGCTGTGTTCCGGGGATCGCGATGATACTCGACATAAACGGCAAGTTGGCGCTGAAAGAAGCCACCCATTTCGGTCTCATGCGGCACGGGGTCGGGAAGGGCGAACAGTCGCTATAGCACTGGACCGGGCAGTGCACAAACCTGCGAATTTGTCGCGCAGAACCGTATTTCTGCGCCCCGGACAGGCATCAAAACGATCAGGACTTCAAAGGGTTCCGTCGGCTGCGAAGTTTGTTCGCTCAGCGCTTCTTGGCGGGCTTTTTCGCCGCAGGTGCAGGCGCCGCAGCGGGATGCGCAGGTGCCTCCTCGGGCACCTTGGCATAGGTCAGGATTTGCAACTGGCCGTTGACGGCCGACGTCGGCTTGGCCCGGTCGAGAAACTGCTCCTCGCCAAGCCCGATCGGATGCAGCCGCTTGGTCGAGATCTTGAACGTGTTCACCAGCACGTCGCGGATCGCGTCGGCGCGGCGCTGGCTCAGGATCGCATTGGCCTCGCGTGTCTTCGTGTTGGATTCGACGTGGCCGACGATCAGGAACGTGTAGGGCAGCAGCGAGGAATGAACCATCGCGTCCGCGATGCGGCCGACGGTCTGGTAGGAGGCCGGCTGGATGATCGGCGTGTCGGCGTCGAACTGGATCTGCGCGTTGAAGGTCGGCAGCTTGGCGAGATCCGGCGCGATCGGCGGCCGGTTCACCGGGCCCGGATCGTTCTTGATCCTGGCCTTGGCGCGCTCCATCACCTGCAGCTTCAACGCGGGAAGATCGACCTCGCCGGGCTCTTCGAGATGGCCCAGCTTGCCGACGATGTCGTCGCGGGTCGGCGCAGCCGTCTGGGCGCCGGCTGTGCCCGCGAGCAGAGCGAGGCCGAACGCGAGGACCGTTCCGGCCCTGAGAAGCCTGTTTGCGCCCATCAGCGATACCCCGCGTCGTCGACGGCCTTCAGGCAGTTGTTGCTGATGCCCTTGGGCGTCGAGATCAGGCAGGGAATCGACTTGCTGGTTTCCTTGGTCGAACCGCCGCAGACCTTGACGATCTCGCGCTGGCAGGCATTCGCCACCGTGACGCGCGCGGCGACGCGCTTCTGGATGGCGTCGAAGGCGCCGAGATAGTCGCTCGCGCATTGCGGGGAGAGCACGTCGCGGTTGCGCGACAGGCACTCCTTCAGGCGGGTCGAGTCCGGGTTGACGCCGCGGCAATTGGCGACGATCTCCGCGCCGCAGCTCTTGGCCAGGAGCCCGATCGAATCGCCAAAGCTCATGGTCTCCGCCATCGCAAGCGACGGCATCCCCAATGCAAGTACGATCAGTGTGATGGATCCCCGGACCATGATGCATCTGATACGGGGAAGTTCGGGCTGGTCAAGACCTGTTCGAAGGAGAACCGTCGAACGTCCGGCGAGTGCGGCGAACAGTCCTCACTCCGCGTCGAGAGGCGGCCATTCTATCAGGACCACGGTGTGGTTTCCGAGGTCGTCGGCCACGTCAGGGGCGGTCCTGAGGCTCGTCCAATGTCCGCGGCGGCGGAAGCTGGCGGCCGTCGGCGGCCAGCTCCTGTGCGTAGAATGCCAGCGCCTCGGGCGCATTCTCCAGGGCCTCGTCGATATCGTCGCCGCCGGAAATGCAGCCGGGCAGGTCCGGAAACCACAGGCTGACGGCGTCCGGATCGGTGTCCTCGATGATGGCGACGTATTGAGCCATGTCGGGCCTCACGCCCGCTGCACGAAGCTGTCCACGACCTTCTTCTCGCCGGCCTTGTCGAAATCGATGGTGAGCTTGTTGCCGTCGATCTTGGTGACGCGGCCGTAGCCGAACTTTTGGTGGAAGACGCGGTCGGAAAGCGAGAATTCCGAGGTCGTGCCGGTGGATTTGGCGACCAGCTCACCCTCGATCGTCAGGGGACCGCGACGGCGCGAGGAGAAGCTGCCGAAATCCGGGCCCGACGACGAGGAAGACGAGAACGTCGCGGCCTCTTCCTCGAAGCCGCCGCTGCGGCCGCCGCCGCGGTTGCGGTTGGCCTGCGCGCGCTGCCAGCCCGGCGTCGAATAGGTCGAGCCGAACGCCTCCATGTCGTCGAAGCGCGAGGCGCCGTAGCCGCCGGTGCTGCCCCAGGCCGAGCCGCCCTTGGACTCCGTGATCTCGACATTGGCGGCCGGCAGTTCGTCGAGGAAGCGCGAAGGGATCGTGGTGGACCAGGTGCCGTGGATGCGCCGGTTGGTCGCGAAATAGATCATGGCGCGGCGGCGGGCGCGGGTCAGGCCGACATGGCCGAGCCGGCGCTCCTCTTCGAGGCCGGCGCGGCCCTGTTCGTCCAGCGTGCGCTGGCTCGGAAACAGGCCTTCCTCCCAGCCGGGCAGGAACACGTTGTCGAATTCCAGCCCCTTGGCCGAATGCAGCGTCATCAACGACACTGCGTCCTCATCGGCGCCGCTGTCGCGGTCCATCACCAGCGAGATGTGCTCGAGGAAGCCTTGCAGGTTCTCGAACTCTTCCATCGAGCGCACCAGCTCTTTGAGGTTCTCCAGCCGGCCGGCGGCGTCGGCGGAGCGGTCCTTCTGCCACATCTCGGTATAGCCGCTCTCGTCCAGCACGATCTGGGCGAGGTCGGTATGTGCGGTGACCTCGCGCTGGGCGCGCCAGCGGTCGAACTGGTCGACGACGTTGCGAAGCGAGCCGCGCGCTTTGGGCTTCAACTCGTCGGTCTCGACCACGGCACGGGCCGCTTCGGAACAAGGGGATGCGGCGCTTGCGGGCGTGGTCGTGCAGCATCTGCACGGTGGCATCGCCGAGGCCGCGCTTGGGGACGTTGACGATGCGCTCGAAGGCGAGGTCGTCGGCCGGCGAGTTGATGACGCGCAAGTAAGCCAGCGCGTCGCGGATTTCCGCGCGCTCGTAGAAACGCGGGCCGCCGATGACGCGATAGGGCAGGCCGAGCGTGACGAAGCGGTCTTCGAACTCGCGCATCTGGTAGGAGGCGCGCACGAGGATGGCGACCTCGTTGAGCTTCTCGCCCTTGCGCTGAATCTGCTCGATCTCCTCGCCGATGCCGCGGGCTTCCTCTTCGGAGTCCCACGAGCCCGTGACGGTGACCTTCTCGCCGTCATGGTCCTCGGTGCGCAGCGTCTTGCCGAGCCGGCCCTCGTTGTGTGCTATCAGATGCGAGGCGGCGGCGAGGATGTGGCCGGTCGAGCGGTAGTTGCGCTCGAGGCGAATGACCTTGGCGCCCGGGAAATCATGGTCGAAGCGCAGGATGTTGTCGACCTCGGCGCCACGCCAGCCATAGATCGACTGGTCGTCGTCGCCGACGCAGCAGATGTTTTTGACGTGGCTCTTCTCCTTCTCCCCGCTTGCGGGGAGAAGGTCGGGATGAGGGGAGTCTCCACGAGCGCGGTGCTGGGAGAGTCCCCTCACCCGCCGCACTTCGTGCGTCGGCCTCTCCCGCACGCGGGGAGAGGCGAAAGAAGACGGCGCCTGCGACAGCAGCCGCAGCCACAGATACTGCGCGACGTTGGTGTCTTGATATTCGTCGACCAGGATGAATTTGAAGCGCTGCTGGTATTGCCGCAGGATGTCCGGATGCTCGCGGAAGATGCGGATGTCTTCCAGCAGGAGATCGCCGAAATCGGCGGCGTTCAGGATCTTCAGCCGCTCCTGGTAGCTCGCATAGAGCTTGCCGCCCTTGCCGTTGGCGAACACGGCGGCTTCGCCTGACGGCACCTGCGACGGGGTCAGGCCGCGATTCTTCCAGCCGTCGATCAGGCCGGCCAGCATGCGCGCCGGCCAGCGCTTGTCGTCGATGTCGTCGGCCTGCAGCAGCTGCTTGAGCAGACGAACCTGATCATCGGTGTCGAGCACGGTGAAGTTCGACTTGAGCTGCGCCAGCTCGGCATGGGTGCGGAGAATGCGGCCGCCGATGGAGTGGAAGGTGCCGAGCCACGGCATGCCCTCGACCGCGTGGCCGAGCATTTGGCCGAGCCGGTGCTTCATCTCGCGCGCGGCCTTGTTGGTGAAGGTCACCGACAGGATTTCCGCGGGGCGGGCACGGCCCTGGCTCAGGATGTGGGCGATACGCGTGGTCAGCACGCGCGTCTTGCCGGTGCCGGCGCCGGCCAGCACCAGGACCGGGCCGTCCAGCGTCTCCACCGCCTCGCGCTGCTCCGGATTGAGGCCGGAGAGGTATTTCGGGCCCACCGAGGCGCGCGCACGCGCGGCAATGCCGCCGGCTGCGGGCTGGTGGTCGGGGACGTTCTGGGAGGTGATCTTGCTCGGCTCGGTCATGCAGATCATTGGCCCCACGATGGCACCGCGGGGTGGTGGAAGGGAGCCTTCTAACAGGGATTGGTGCCTATATGGGGCGGCGGAATGGGGTTTTCCACGTGCGCGGCGGGCCAATTTGTTCCTGCGAGCCCTGCGAATTTCCACGCGGCGCGGGCCGGAACCATTGTTCCCGCCTCGAGATTGTCTGGACAGGTGGCGCGGTCCAGCCGCGCCGATCGCAGACAGACATCAAGACGAGGGTTTGACCATGCTTGGCTGGGTTGTGACGTTTCTGGTTATCGCACTGATCGCCGGCATCCTGGGCTTCGGCGGCATCGCCGGCGCTTCGATCGAGATCGCCAAGATCATCTTCTTCATCGCGGTCGTCTTGTTCCTGGTCTCGGCCGTGGTCGGCCTGGCCCGCGGCCGCAACAGGGTATAGCGCCTACCGCTTCGAGGGCATCGCCACGTTCCGGCCGATGCCCTCAGGCCGCGGCGCAACGCTGTGGGCCTTCGTGACCCCGGCAATACGCTGGCTGATATCAGGCGGAAACGGCGCCACGCGCCGCGCCTTCATGTCCATATGCAGCGACATGTTCTCAGACGTCGCGGACAGCCAGCCTTCGCTGGCATGCCGCATCTCCTCGAACGTGTGGATCCGCTTGTCGTCGGCCGCCAGCAGCCAGACGAAGATCTGCACGGGATCGCCGAGATGGATTTCGCGCAAGTACCGCACATGGCATTCGGCGGTGAAGGTCGAGCCGCCTCGCTCCTTCATGTAGGCCGGCCCGATGCCGAGGCTCGGCCCAGAGCTGGTCGATCGCGCGGTCGAACATCACGTTGTAATAGGCCATGTTGAGGTGGCCGTTATAGTCGATCCATTGCGGCTCGATCTGCATGATCGAGGCGCGGAACGGCTCGGCCTTGGGCGCTGAGGCGGCAGTCTCCGGCATCGTTTCCTTCCAGCTATGCATCCGGTCGCTTGACTTGACCGGCTTTATGTCCTTTGCCACGGTTCTTCTGTCGGGAGGAATTCCGTGGGTACGACCATCACCAATAATCCGCCGCGGCCGGAGCCGAAAGCCCTCGCGAGCGCGCTGGAGCAGCTTGCCGCTCGGTTCGGCAATCGCCTGATCACCTCGCAGGCCGTCCGCGAGCAGCACGGCCATACCACCACCTGGATCCCCAACCAGCCGCCTGACGGCGTGGTGATGGCGCAGGAGACCGCCGACATCCAGGATGTGGTGCGGATCTGCGCCAAAAATCGCGTTCCCGTCATTCCCTTCGGCACCGGCACCTCGCTCGAGGGCCAGGTCAATGCGCCCGCCGGCGGTATCTCGATCGACCTGCGCGACATGAACAAGGTGCTCGCGGTGCATGCCGAGGACCTCGACTGCGTGATCCAGCCCGGCGTCACCCGCAAGGCACTCAACGAGCATCTGCGCGACCAGGGCCTGTTCTTCCCGATCGATCCCGGCGCCGACGCCTCGCTCGGCGGCATGGCCTCGACCCGCGCCTCCGGCACCAACGCGGTGCGCTACGGCACCATGCGCGACAGCGTGCTGGCGCTCAAGGTGGTGCGCGGCGACGGCGAGATCATCACGACGGGCACGCGCGCCAAGAAGTCGTCCGCGGGCTATGACTTGACGCATCTGTTCGTCGGCGCCGAAGGCACGCTCGGCATCATCTCCGAGCTGACCATCCGGCTCCGCGGCATTCCCGACACCATCGCCGCCGGCGCGGTGTCGTTCGAGACAGTGCACGGGGCCTGTCAGGCCGTCATCCTGGCGATCCAGACCGGCATTCCCGTGGCGCGCATCGAGCTGCTCAATGCCGCGCAGGTGAAGGCCTGCAACGCGTACTCGAAGCTGACGCTGCCGGAAACGCCGCTGCTGCTGATGGAATTCCACGGCAGCGAGGTCGAGGTCGCCGAGCAGTCCAAGGCCTTCGGCGAGATCGCAAAAGATTGCGGCGGCGGCGATTTCTCCTGGACCACCAAGCCCGAGGACCGCACCAAGCTGTGGCAGGCCCGGCACGACGCCTATTGGTCCGTGAAGGCGCTGCGGCCCGGCGACAGCATCGGCGTGGTCGCAACCGACGTCTGCGTGCCGATCTCGCGGCTCGCCGATTGCGTCAGCGAGACCGAGGAAGATCTCAAGCGCCTCAATTTGCTGTCGCCGATCGTCGGCCATGTCGGCGACGGCAATTTCCACTGCTCGCTGGTCTGTGACACCAACGACGCCGCCGAGATGGCGCGCGGCGAGGAGTTCATGCACCGCCTCGTCGAGCGCGCGCAGGCGATGGACGGCACCTGCACCGGCGAGCACGGCATCGGCCAGGGCAAGCAGAAATATCTCAAGGCGGAACTCGGCCCCGAGGCGATCGAGGCGATGCGCGCGCTGAAGCAGGCGCTCGATCCGCTCAACATCCTCAACCCCGGCAAGATCGTGCCGGAGGCGTAGCGCGCGACGTAGGCGGCCTTTATGCTCGCTCCATCGGCTATGGAGCGGGCAATGCGCTGGTTCGCGCGCAAGACGCGACAGGACATCTGGGACGAAGCGATCGACGCGCCGCTCGGCGATATCGAAGCCGCCGAGCGCATCCGCGCGATCTGCGATGCCGCTGCCGCCAGTGCGACGGGTTCCGCGCGGGTCGGCCAGCGCGAGCGCTACGACCGTGCCGCCCGCGTCGCAATGGAAATCGCGATGAAAATGTCCGACGAGCTGATGCGCGACGATGCAGTGCGTCGCATCGTCGATCTCTGCATGAAGGCCAACGATCTCAAGACGGCGCAGATCCTGTTTCGCGCGATCCAGGCCGGCTGGGTCCGCGAGGCCGTCCAGCGCGACCATTCGGCGCTGGCGCAATAAAATCGGCTCGCGCGTCAGCGCGAGCCGATGGGATGATGTTGGGTGGGATCAGTACCTGCGGTAATCGCCGCGGGCAGGACCGTTATAGCCACCGCCGTAGCCGCCGCGGCCTATGCCGATTCCGATCCCGATGCCGACACCTACGGGTGGGGGCGGTGGGGCACGTTCGTAGACGACCACCTCCTCGGGCGGTGGGCGGCGCTTGGGCGGCGTCTCGACCACCTTGCGCTTGGGCGGCGTGTCGTCGACGCGCTTCTTGATCACCGGCGCGACGCTCGGATTGACCGGCGATGCCGGCGCTTGCGGCGCCGAGCACGGGCAGGTCGGGGCCATCGCGACGGCGACCGGGGTCGCCACGGCGGCGACAGGCACGCCATAATTGCGGTTCTGCACGCGGAGCAGCAGCCGGCGCGCCGTCGCGGCGAGGTCGCTGTTGTCCCAATTGGCGAGGTAGGCCTCGAACGAAGCGCGGGTGTTGATCGCGGTGGCGCGCTCCCAGGCCAGCATCTGGCGCCGCCGTTCCAGGACCGTGCGCACGCGCGGCGTGCGGGTGTCCTGTGCGTACAGCTCGATATAGGCCTGATACGCCTCCACGGTGTCGTCGGTGATCACGAGCTCATAGGCAGCCGTGGCGGGCTTGCCCTGCAGGGTCTTGCGCCAGTCCTCGACGCTGCGCGTGCCGCTGGCGAGCGCCATCGCGGATGCGCCGGGAAGAGCGGGCGTGCTGCCGCTGCTCTCGCCGAAGAACTTGAAGTCGGTGGTGAGCGAGGAGCTTTCCCAGGGAATCTGCCGTCCGTCGGTCGATTGCGCGACGGCGACGCGGATGCGCTTGAACACTTCCTCGATCGGCAGATTGGGCTGCTTGGCGACAGTCAGCGCTGCCGTGGTGTAGGGGCTGTCGAGGCCATTGCCGTCCTCGGCTTCGGCGCCGGGCGAGGTCGAGTAGGAGATGAAGGAGCCGGGGGCGCCGGCCTTGGTGTCGACGATCGCAAGCCCGTGGCCGGTGCCGCTGAGCGCCGGGAACGGATTGTTGCGGCAGGCATCGAGCATGAAGATGCGCGCCCGCGTCGGCAGCGCGCCGAGCGTGTTGAGCAGATCGTTCAGCCGCACGCCCTGGAGCGGAATGTCGGCCTCGCGCTTGGGATCGAGATCGACCGGCACCAGATAATTCTCGCCGTCGATCTGCAGGCCGTGGCCGGCATAGAACACCAGCGCGACGGTGTCGGCGCCGCTGGCGCTGACCTTGCCGGCGAAATCCGAGATCGCCGCGCGCATCTCGTTCTGCGCCAGATTAGCCGCCGTGGTGACGTTGAAGCCGGCATTGCCGAGCAGCTCCGTCATGCCCTTGGCGTCGTTGGCGGCGTTGGGCAGCTCGGGCACGGTGCGATAGGCGGACTGGCCGATCACCAGCGCGAGCCGCGCTTCGGCCGCGGCCTCGGTGGGGGTCATCAACTGGGTAAGGGCAAGAAGGCTGGAGGCTAGAAATAGACTGGAAAAGACTGGGCGGCGCATGGTGTCACCTCCATCGGCAATGCGTGCGATGATGCCACTTTTTCTAGGGGGCCGCCATGAGTCTGTCTGTGCCCTAAATCACGGTTCGGCTGCGGCAAAATGGGGCAGGCTGTCTGCCGCAGCCGGATGACGTCGCTCCGTGCTCATCCATGTGAATTGCGCATTGATCCATGCACCGATTGGATTGATGTAGCCTTTCACGCGACAGCGCCCGTTGGGCGGACGTGGCCGCAGGTCGGTTCTCATCGCAAATCCCTAGGGAATCGTCGTCGTTCAGCTCTGCCTGCGGACTGAATCCTGCGCGTGCCGCGCCGCTCCGCGGCTGTCGGCCGTCATGCTTGCCTGTGCCGTCGCTTTGGCCATACAGTTCAGGCAACAGGCTGCGGCAACGACCGCGGCGAAAAGAATAATGTGGGAGAAGCCGCACCATGACCATCGTGCCCGTGAACCGTCGCGCGTTCATCAAGTCATCGGCGGCGGTCGGTGCCGGCCTCGTGCTCTCTCCGCGATCATCGGCCGCGCCGAGGCGGCGACGCTGAAGCTGAAATGCTCCTCCTCCCTGCCGAACGATCCCAAATTCGCCAACGGCCGTGTCTACTACGACAATCTCGTCAAGAGCCTGAAGGCGAACGGGCTCGGTGAGCAGATCGAGGTCGCCTTCTTCCCCGACAACCAGCTCGGCCAGGAGATCGACGTCATCAACTCGGTGAAGCTCGGCGTGATCGACCTCATGGTGTCGGGTTCCTCGATCTCGGCGAACCTCGTGCCGCTGGTCGGCACCTATGATCTCGGCTTCCTGTTCTCGAGCTTCCCGCAGCAGACCAAGGCGTTCGACGCCGGCGCCGCCAAGCCGATCGAGGACGCGCTGCTCAAGGGCGGCAACATCCGCATCATCGCCTGGGCCTACAATTTCGGCTCGCGCAGCGCTGCTGGCGAAGAAGCCGGTGAAGACGCCGGAGGATCTCGCCGGCCTCAAGATCCGCACGTTGCCCAATCCCGTCATCACCGAATGCCTGCGCCTGATGGGCGCCGCAGCGACGCCGCTGGCGTTCGGCGAGATCTACACGGCCTTGCAGGCCGGCGTGCTCGATGGCCTCGAGCACGATCCGCCGACGATCCTGGCCAGCAAGTTCTTCGAGACCGCCAAATTCTACGCGCTGACGCAGCACAATTTCTCGCCGCTCGCGGTGTATTTCAGCGACATGACCTACAACCGCATGGATCCGAAGCTGCGCGAGGGGTTCCTCGATGCGGCCAAGAAGGCCGCGGTCGACACCCGCGCCCATGGTCTTGCGGTCGAGAAGGAAGCGCTGGCAGTGCTCACTGAGAAGGGCGTGACGGTGGCCGAATGCGACCGCGAGGCCTTCAAGAAGCGCGTGGCGCCACAGATCGAGAACTTCATCAAGGCGCGGCCGGACTCCAAGGCCGTCATCGACATCATCCGCGCGACGCAAGCCTGAGATGACGATCACAGCCGCCGTGCCCGTCTCGGGCGGCCGCCACGGCAGCATCGCCCTGCTGTTGCGCGCCAGCGACGCGATCGCGGCCATCCTGCTTGCCGCGGACCTCATCGTGGTCTGCGTCTCCGTGCTGCTGCGTTTCTTCTTCAACGCGCCGGTGGAATGGTCGGACGACGTCGCGCGCGGGCTGATGGTCGGCTCGGCCTTCTTCGGTGCGGCGAGCGCGCTCGCGCGCGGCGAGAATGTCGGTGTTTCCTTCTTCCGCGATCTCTTGCCGGTGCGGTTGCGCGCGCTGGTCGATGCCGCCAGCGCGTTGCTGATCGTTCTGATCTCCGGCTACGTCGCCTACAACGCCGTCAAGCTCGGCGCGCTGACGGCGGGGCAGACGACCGGTTCCGGGCTGCCGCTGGAGTTGACCTTCTATCCGATGGGCATCGGCGCGCTGTTCATGACGGTGTTCGCGATCGACCATCTCTGCGCAAGGCCGTTACCCGACATCGTCAGGGGGCTCGCCGCGATCATCGTGGTGAGCGGCCTCTATCTCGCCTGGGATTATTTGTCGCCGTCCTCGGTGCCGTCGGCCGGCGTCCTGATGCTGATCGGCTTCTTCGCCACCCTGTTCGGCGGCTTGCCGATCGGCTTTGCGCTGGCGCTCGCCGCGCTGATCTTCATCTGGGTCGAAGGCGCGCTGCCCGGGGTCATTTTCGCCCAGCAGATGGCGCGCGGCATCGACAATTTCGTGCTGCTGGCGATCCCCTTCTTCATCCTCGTCGGCTATCTCATGGAAGCCAACGGCATGTCGGTGCGACTGATCGAGCTGCTGCAGCGCGGGGTGGGGCGCATGCGCGGCGGGCTGAATGTCGTGATGGTCGCTTCCATGGTGCTGTTCTCGGGAATCTCGGGCTCGAAGATGGCCGATGTCGCCGCGGTCGGCTCCGTGCTGATCCCGGCCGCACGGCGCTCGAAGCAGAATCCCGGCGGCGCGGTGGCGCTGCTCGCAGCCTCCGCGGTGATGGCGGAGACGATCCCGCCCTGCATCAACCTGATCATTTTGGGCTTCGTCGCCAATTTGTCGATCGGCGGCCTGTTTGTCGCCGGGCTGCTGCCGGCGGCGCTGATGGCGGCGGTGCTGATCGCGGTGTCCATCATCTTCGGCAAGCGTCCGGCGGACGCCGAGGACGTCGCGCCGCAGATGCCGGTGTCCGGCTTGTGGAGCGGAGCGATCGCCTCGTTCGGCCTGATTTTCATGATCTTCTTCGGCTTCAAGAGCGGCTTTGCCACCGCGACCGAGATTTCGGCCTTCGCTGTCGCCTATGCGCTCATCGTCGGCAGCGTGGTGTTCCGCGAACTCGGCTTCAAGTCGGCCGCGCACAGTTTCGTGCAGGCCGCGACGCGCGCCGGTCTCGTGCTGTTCATCGTTGCGGCCGCGCAGTCGCTCGCGTTTACGCTCACCTTGCAGCAGGTGCCGCACGCGGTCGGCGATTTCATGCTGGGGCTCTCCAAGACCTCGGGCGTCTGGCTGTTCATCCTGTTGGCGATCGCCGTGCTGATCGTGATGGGCTCGGTGCTGGAAGGCGCGGCCGCGCTGATCATCTTCGGGCCGCTGCTGCTGCCGGTCGCGGTGCAGCTCGGCGTCGATCCCCTGCATTTCGGCGTCGTCCTCGTCATCGCCATGGGCATCGGCCTGTTCGCGCCGCCGCTCGGGCTCGGGCTTTATGGCGCCTGCCTGATCGGCAACGTGCCGATCGAGCAGACGGTGAAGCCGATCATGGGTTATCTCGGCTTGCTGTTCCTCTGCCTGCTCGTCATCGCCTTCGTGCCATGGCTGTCGACCGCGCTGCCGCGGGCATTCGGCTACTGAAGGAGTTTCGTCGTGAAGGTCCTGCTCGCGCACACCCCGGAGATGCGGCGCAATTATTACGGCGGTCGCAGCCTGAGCGGCCTGCGCGCGGCGGCCGAGGTGATCCTGCACGAGAGCGACGAGACGCTCGATGCCGCCGGCCTCGTGCGCGCCGCACAGGATGCCGACATCATCGTCGCCGATCGCATGACGGAAGGGCGCGGCGAGATCTTCTCGCAACTGCCGCACCTGCGGGCCTTCGTCCGCTGTGCCGTCGACATCCGCAACGTCGATGTCGATGCGGCATCGAGGGCCGGCGTGCTGGTGACCCGCGCCGGTCCGGGCTTCGTTCAGGCCGTCGCCGAGCCTCGCGCTCGGCTTCATGGTCGATCTGTCGCGCGGCGTCTCGCGGACGACGGCGGACTACCAGGCCGGCCGCAAGGTGGAGGCGCGGATGGGCCGCCAGCTCGCCGGGAGCCGGATCGGCATCATCGGCTATGGCAGCATCGGGCGCTACCTCGCCGAGATCGCCAAGGTGATGCGCATGGAGGTGCTGGTCGCCGATCCCTTCGCGACGATCAGCGACAGCGCGATCCGGCAGGTCAGCCTCGACGAGCTGCTCGCGACGTCCGACTATGTCGTCTGCCTTGCGATCGCCAACGAGCAGACCGAGAATCTGATCGGCGAGGCGGCGCTGGCGCGCATGCAGAAACATGCCGTCTTCGTCAATCTGTCCCGTGGAAATCTCGTCGACGAGGTCGCGCTGGCCCGCGCGCTGCGAGAGGGCAGCATCGCCGGCGCCGCGATGGACGTCGGCCGCGCGCCCGATCAGATGCCGACGCCGGAGCTGGCGAAACTGCCCAACGTCATCGCGACGCCGCATGTGGGCGGGCTGACGCCGCAGGCGATCGAATACCAGTCGCTGGAAACCGTCCGGCAGGTCGAGGCGATCGTCAAAGGCGAGATCCCACCGGGCGCCGTCAACGCCGACCGCTGGACGCGGCGGCCCTGAGCGGCGCTACAGCCGATCCACCGCCTTGAACGTTCCGTCCTTCTGGATCACCGTCAGGAACACCTTCGGCGGCGTTTCGAACATGCGGACGCCGACGGTGACGGTGCTGCCGCTGATGTCGAAACGGCCGACGTCGTTGACGGCGCGCAAGAGGGTCGCGCGCGTGGGGTTCGGCCCGGCCTGTTCCAACGCCGCCGCTGCGAGGCGGCCGGAGAGATAGCCTTCCAGCGACACGAAGTCCGGCGTCAGTGTCGGATCGAACGCCGTCTGCGCCGCCTGATAGTCGGCAACGAGCTTGAGCGAGCGATCCCAGGGAAACGGCACCACTTGGGAGACGATGACGCCTTCGCCCTCGGGGCCGAGGCTCCTTGGCGAGCGCATTGGCGCCGACGAATGAGATGTTGACGAAGGTCGGATAGGAGCCGCTGCGGTGCGCGAGCTTGATGAACTCCGCGCAGGGCCCGTAGGTGCCGACCATCACGATGGCCTCGGGTTCGGCGCGCTTGATCATCCGCCAGGCGGCACTGACCGCGCGAGTGTTGCGTTCGAACGTGCCTTCTGCGGCGAGACTCGAGACCGCGCTTGGCGAGCGCGCGCTTCACGCCGGCAAGTCCGTCGCGGCCGAAGGAATCGTCCTGGTAGAAGATACCGATGCGGGTGAAGTGGCGATCCTCGGTGAGGTGCTTGATCCACGCTTCGGCCTCCGCACCATAACTCGCGCGGATGTTGATGACGTTCGCAAGCTCGAGGTCGCGCAGGAATTCGGCGCCGCTGAACGGGCCGATGAAGGGAACGTTCCTGGCGCTCGTGATCGGAATCGTCGCCATCGCGGTCGGCGTGCCCACGGCGCCGATCAGCGCGAACACCTTGTCGTCCTCGATCAGGTGCAGCGTCTGCGCCACCGAGCGGTCGGGGTCGTAGCCGTCGTCGCGGCTGATGAGCTGGAGCTTGCGGCCGTGGACGCCGCCCCTGGCGTTGATCTCGGTGAACGCGGCGACGATGCCTTGCCGCATGCGTTGCCCGAGCGCGGAGGAGGGGCCTTCCAGCGCGGCGGCCTGGCCGAACAGGATCGCATCATCGCTGACGCCGGCCTCGTCGCTCCTGGCCGCGAGCGTCGTCGCTGCCAGGAGCATGATGGTCAGGACGAGGGATCGCGCCGAGCAAAATCGATACATCGGGAGTCTTGCTGGAGAGTTGGAAGAAACCTGATGCAATATTATCCCTGCGAGCCTGAATACCTCGCTAAGCGGTGCTGTATCGAAGGCCCGTAGTACTCCGGGCAAAACCGGCAACTTGTTTCCACTCTGCCGGCAGTTGGCTGCAGTTCATTAACTAATCCCTGCGTTGCGAAGCGATCGGGTTCCGAAATTGTGCAGTTCTTAACCGCGGTCTTGTTCCGATAGCCCCGCCGATGCCTCAACCAGAGGTTCGGTTCGTCGCGGATAGGGGACGGCGGCATTCAAGATGGGCGATCGCGATCAGAACGATCAGGATCGGAGGCGTAGGACCGGATGGTGGCGTGCCGCGCCGCTGCTCGGGCTCTATCGCCCTGCGCTCGTCGCCGTCGCGGTCGGTCTTCTGTTCTCGGTCGCGGGCGCCGCTGCCGTGGCGCGGTGGGAGGATCGCGTCAACAGGATCGAGTTCGAGAACGCGGCCGAGACCGAAGCGATCGTCATGCAAAACGGCATGGGCGAGTACATCTCGAGGCTCGTCGCGCTGCGCACGCTGTTCGAATCGACCAACGACGAGGTCACCCGCAGCGAGTTCGAGACCTTCAGCGCCCGCCTGTTCGAGCGCCATCCCGGCATGCTGCGCATTGCCTGGCTGCCGCGCGTCAACCGCAAGGAGCGCTCCGAATACGAGACGGCGGCGATCACCGACGGCGTCTCCGGCTATCGCGTCAAGTCGCTGCAGGGCGAGAGCTTCGCGACGGCGCCGCAGAGCGATGAATATTTTCCGGTGTTCTATTCGACCCAGCCCAAGACCTCGCCGGTCTACGGCATGGATTACACCACCGTCCCGGAGCGCCGCGCCGTCCTGGAGCGCGCGCGGGACAGCGACAAGGTCGCGGCCATTCGCACGCGCCTGTTCGAACCGCCCGACGGGGTGCGGATGCCCGACGTCCTCGTCGCCGTTCCCGTCTACGCCAAGGGGACCTCGCGCGAGACGGTCGCGGACCGGCGCCGCAATCTCGCTGGCTTCGTCGTCGGCATCTTCGACCTGCCGCTGCTGATCCAGGCGATCCGTGTGACCACCGGGGCAAGCCCCGCGGTCAGCGTGAACGTCTATCCGCCCTTCACCGCGCAGATCGTCAGCCTGGAGCAGACGCTGCCGGATTATTCGTCGGCGGCCACCGCACCGCAGTCGATGCGGGACGTCGCGCGGGCGCTGCATTGGTCGGGCAATCTCAAGATCGGCGATACCGACTGGCAGGTGAGGGCGGTCCCGGCCGCCGGCGGTCCGCTGGAGACGACCTATGATCGCGCCGGCGCGGTGCTGATCGTCGGCATGCTGCTGACGCTGTCGCTATCGACCTATCTCATGCTGGCGAGCCGCAACTCGCGGCGGCTGTCGCTGGCCAACCGGCGCGTGCTCGAGCTCGCCCAGACCGACATCCTGACCGGGTTGCCGAACCGCGCCTTCTTTCTGACCCGGCTCGACGAGATGAACAGCCAGCTCGGCGTCCGCGGCCTGCCGTTCGCGATCCTGATGCTCGACCTCGACCGCTTCAAGAACGTCAACGATTCCCTCGGCCACGGCGCCGGCGATGCGCTGCTGCGCCAGGTGGCGCAACGGCTGAAATCCACCGTGCGCGCCAATGACGTGCTGGCGCGGCTCGGCGGCGACGAGTTCGCCATCATCCAGGAAGCCGGTTCGGATCAGCGCGCCTGCTCGACCGAGCTTGCGGCGCGGATCGCCAAGCTCCTGACCGAACCGTTCCTGCTGCCCGGCCACCGCGTCGAGATCGGCACCAGCATCGGCATCGCCATCGCGCCGGATCACGGCAGCGATCAGGAGCAGCTCCTGAAAAAGGCGGACCTTGCGCTCTATCGCTCGAAATCGGCGGGCCGCAACTGTTTCACCATCTACGACGAAGCGATGTCGGCCGAGTCTCGAGGCCCGCAACACGCTGGAGGGCGATCTGCGCGACGCCATCGCGCAATGCCAGCTCGAGGTGCACTACCAGCCGTTCATCGACGCGCTCAGCGGCGCGCGTCGCGGCTTCGAGGCGCTGGTGCGCTGGCGGCATCCGACGCGTGGCCTGATCCCGCCGGACCAGTTTATCTCGCTGGCCGAGGAGACCGGGCTGATCGTGCCGCTCGGCGAATTCGTGTTGCGGCGCGCCTGCGCGGATGCGGCCGGCTGGCCGTCGGATCTCGCGGTCGCCGTCAACCTGTCGCCGATCCAGTTCAAGGAAGCCGAGCTGTTCGAAATGATCTGCGCGGCGCTCGCCGATTCCGGATTGTCGCCGCAGCGGCTCGAGATCGAGATCACGGAATCCGTGCTGCTGGAGCGCGGCAGCGAGAACCTCGCTTTCATGCAGCGGCTGAAGCAGCTCGGCATCGAGCTCGCGCTCGACGATTTCGGCACCGGCTATTCGTCGCTGAGCTATCTGACGGCGTTCCCGTTCGACAAGATCAAGATCGACAAATCCTTCATCCGCAACCTCACGCATCAGCCGCGCTCTTCCGCCATCATCTCGTCGATCGTGACGCTCGCGCGCGGGCTCGACATGTCGGTCACCGCCGAGGGCGTCGAGACCCGCGAGGAGTACGAGCGGCTGAAGGCGCTCGGCGTCAATTTCGCGCAAGGCTATCTGTTCGGCCGTCCGCAGCCGATCGAGCGCATCCTGTTCGATGCACCGGTCAAGCCGTCCCGCCGCGACGCCGCCTGAGCGGGTGTCTCCTCTTTGGTCCATGGGGTCGTCATGGCCGGGCTTGTCCCGGGCATCCACGTTCTTTGTCTCGCGTCGCAAGACGTGGATGGCCGGGACGAGCCCGGCCATGACGATGTGGAAACATTTGGCCATCACGTGAGCCCCGCGGCAGAGCGAGACGCGCGGAAAATCGCTTGACCCGGACGGCCCCGGATGGTCGGTAGAACTATCTAGGGGTGAAACAATCACATCATGCGGCTTCCGTTCTTTTACGGCTGGGTCGTGGTCGCCGTGACCTTCGTCACCATGGCCATCGGCGTCAACGCGCGTACCGCCTTCTCTCTGTTTTTTCCGCCCATCATCTCCGAATTTGGCTGGGAGCGCGGCGTCACCGCCGGCGCTTTCTCCTTCGGCTTCGTGGTGTCGGGGGTGGTCAGCCCGCTGATCGGCCGACTGATGGACCGCGCCGGTCCGCGCGCTGTGATGGAGCCTCGGTGTGGTGCTGATGGGCGGCGGGTTGCTGCTGGCGCCGCTCACCAGCACGCCCTGGCATCTCTATGTCACCATCGGTGTCATGGTCGGGGCCGGCTCGGTGTGTCTCGGCTATTCCGGCCAGTCGCTGTTCCTGCCGAACTGGTTCATCCGCAAGCGGGGCTTTGCCATCGGTATCGCGTTTGCCGGCGTCGGTATCGGCTCGGTGACGCTGCTGCCATGGGTGCAGCACATGATCGAGCAGACCGGCTGGCGCACCGCCTGCACCGCGATGGGCCTGCTCATCCTCATCGTGCTGGCGCCGGTCAATTTGCTGCTGCACAAGCGCCCGCAGGACATCGGCCTCGAGCCGGACGGCGATGCCGCGCCGGCTGCGGGCGGCGCCGTACCGATCTCCAACATCGTCGATCCCGTTTGGGTCAACACCGACTGGACGCTGAAACGCGCCGTCGCCACCGCACGCTTCTGGTGGATCGCGCTCGGCTATTTCTGCGGCCTGTACATCTGGTACGCGGTGCAGGTGCATCAAACCAAGTTCCTGCTCGACATCGGTTTCAGCGCGTCTGTCGCGGTCTGGGCGCTCGGCATCGTCAGCCTGCTCGGCATTCCCGGCCAGATCGTGCTGGGCCATGTCTCCGATCGCATCGGTCGGGAGTGGGTCTGGGCAATCAGCTGCGCGGGTTTCGTCATCTGCTTCGCTGCGCTGATCGCCTTGAAGTATCAACCCGCGTTCTGGCTGGTCTATGTCATGGTGTTCGCGCAAGGCGCGCTCGGCTACGGCCTCACCTCGATCATGGGCGCGGTGGTGTTCGAGATTTTCCAGGGCAAGCACCAGGGCAGCATTTTCGGCACGATCATGCTGGCGGCGCTGGCGGGCGGTGCGGCCGGACCGTGGGTGACCGGCTTGCTCTACGACCGCGCCGGCGACTACACGCTGGCCTTCGGCATCGCGATGGTCGTGAGCGGATTGTCGGCGCTCTCGATCTGGCAGGCATCACCGGGAAAGGTGCGGGCCGTCGCCGGCCGATTGCCCAAGCTTCCGGCGGGAACCGGCGGAACAAGCCGGTAGAACTACCTGCCAAATGCCGTCGCACTTCTTCGCGCAATCTTAAGCATCGCGCATCTTGGTAGGCCGCTACCGGAAGACGCCAACCTCTTGGACACCACCGCGGCGCTAGGCTCGTGACATCGTCATATCCGTGAGATGTTCCTGGGTCGAATGATGTCCGCTCCCGATTGCCCCGCGATCGAAATGCCGGAAGTCCTGTTGGCTGCGCTCGATCAGGCGGACGACGCTGTCGTCATCGTCACCGAGGACGGCCGTATCGTCCACTTCAATGCAGCGGCCGAGCAGATCTGGAGGCTTGCGCGTGCCGACGTGGTCGGCGGAGACGTCGGCATTCTCACGCTCAAATGCCTTCAGGCCAACCCGAGCGCCGAGTTCCGCGACGAGATCAGCCTCGTGCGGCAGGACGGCAGCCGAATCCGGGCGGCCGTATCGATATCGTCCGTCGTGCGCAACGGCGCGACCTACCGTCTCGTGTTCGCGCGCGATGTCACCGGCGAAGCCGAGCGTCGCGTCAGGATCGGGCTTCTCCACGCCGTCTCCGATCAGACCAACCGGGCGGTGATCATCACCGACACCGAGCAGAACATCGTCTACGTCAACTCGGCCTTCACGACGCTGTTCGGCTACACCAGCACCGAAGCGGAGGGCCGCCGGGCAGGCGAGCTGATCGCCGGCTGCCACACCGACCGCAAGGCGGTCGCGAAGCTGGTCCAGCGCCTGTTGCACGGCGGCCGCCGCGGCGAAACCGAAGTGCTCGCCTACGACAAGGACGGCGAGGAGATCTGGGTCTGCGCCCGGATCGACGCCTTCCGCGACAAGAAGGGCCGGGTCAAGCACATCTTCGCGCTGCTCGAGGACATCACCGAGACCAAGCAGCTGCGCTCGCTGCAACAGCTCATCATGGGCTCGCTCGCGGACGAGGTTCCGATCACCGACATCGCCGACAGGCTCTGCCGTCGCGTCGAGGAGATCGCGCCCGACGTCGTCTGCTCGCTGCTCCACGTCGATGCCGCCGGCTTGATCCATCCGCTCGGCGGTCCTTCCCTGCCTGCGGACTATTCTCGCGCGCTTGACGGTGTTGCGATCGGTCCCAATGTCGGTTCGTGCGGAACCGCGGCCTTCTACGGCGAGCCGGTGCTGGCGAGCGATCTCGATACCGATCCGCGCTGGCAGCCCTACAAGGCGATGCCGCTCGAAGTTGGCCTGCGCGCCTGCTGGTCGACGCCGATCAAGGCGAAGGACGGCCGGGTCATCGCCACCTTTGCGTTCTACTATCGCGAGCCCCGCGCGCCGAGCAACTGGCACCGGCGCATCGTCGATGCCTGCGTCAACCTCGGCGCCTTCGCGATCGAGCGCAAGGAGGCGCGCGCCGAGATCGCGCGGCTCGCCTATCACGACATCCTCACCGGCCTGCCGAACCGCGCGCAGCTGCGCAACCTGATCACCACGGCGATCGATGCCTGCCCGACCGGCAGTCATGTCGCGCTGGCCTTCCTCGACGTCGATCATTTCAAGGACGTCAACGACACGCTCGGTCATGCCGCCGGCGACGAACTCCTGATCCAGCTCGCCCAGCGCCTGCGCGAGCAGATCGGCCCCGAGGACATGCTGGGACGGCTCGGCGGCGACGAATTCGTCATTCTGCTGCCGCAACGCAACGCGCGAGATGCCGAGCGCATCGCGGCCGGGATCACCGAGGCACTGGCCGCGCCCTTGCGGCTCGGCTCCAAGCTGATGCCGATGTCGGCCAGCATCGGCATCAGCCTCTATCCCGATCATGCGACCGACATCGACACGCTGATGCAGCAGGCCGACGCCGCCATGTACATGGCCAAGCAGGCGGGCCGCTCGACCCATCGCATCTTCAGCGCCGAGATGAACGGGCTCACCGAGCAGCGGCTGGCGCTGATCGCCGCGCTCCGCCGCGCGATCGCGGACGGCGCGCTGAGCCTCAGCTATCAGCCGCAGATCCGCAGCTGCGACGGCGCGATCCACGGCGTCGAGGCGCTGTCGCGCTGGCACGATGCTGTGCTCGGCGACGTCTCGCCGGCCAAGTTCATTCCGCTCGCCGAGGAGTGCGGCCTGATCGAGCAGATCGGCCTGTGGTCGGTGCGCGAGGCCTGCCGGCAGATGGCGAGCTGGCGCAGCGCCGGGCTCAACATCCCATCCGTGTCGGTGAACCTGTCGCCGATCAATTTCCGCAACGTCACGCTGGCCGCGCGGCTCAAGGACATCCTCGCCGAATACGATCTGCCAACGGACGTCCTGATGCTCGAGATCACCGAAGGCGCGTTCATGCAGGACAGCGTCGCCGCGCTGGAGACGATGAATGCCATCCGCGAGCCTCGGCATCGGGCTGGCGGTGGACGATTTCGGCACCGGCTATTCGAGCCTCAGCCGGCTCGCCCATCTGCCGATCCGCGAGCCTCAAGATCGACCGCAGTTTCATGCGCGACATCGAGAAGGATGCTGGCGCGCTTGCCATCGCCACCGCAGTGGTGCGCGTCGGCCAGGGCCTCGGCATGACCGTCATCGCCGAGGGCGTCGAGACGGAAGGACAGCGCAAGACGCTGGCCGACCTCGGCTGCGACGTCGTGCAGGGCTTCCTCTACGCGCCGGCGCTGGCGCCAGTTGCATTCGAGCGCTGGCTGATCGAGCACTGCGCCGAGCAGGCGAGGGCGATGCTGGGACGGCTGGAGGTCAGGCCGGCGAGCGGGGACGCGGTGAGGCGGTCGGCCTAGCCACGCGCTTCGCGTTCTGGACGCTCACCTCACTCCCCCGCCAGCCCTGTCCTTCGCCGCAAATCCGTGATCGCGCGTAGAAAGCTGTCGGCCGGCGTCGTCTCGGGATCGATCAGCCGGTGCAGGCGAAAGCCGTCCTCCAGTGCGAGCACGACGGAGGCCATCCAGGGCGGGTTCAGATTGTCGTTCCTGCCGTTGCTCTTCAGCGTGGCCTCGACGATGTCGGCGATCAGCTTGCGGCGCGCGCGCAGGCGTTTTGCAAGTTCGGGGCGGCGCTTCTCGGCGCGCGCGACGAACAGGATCATCTCCATGTGCAGCAGCGGCGAACGGCCGAGCGGATCCTGGCGCGTGCGGTCCATCGATTTCAGCGCGGCGATGAAGTCGTCGAGATTGTCGTGCTCGGCGAGGATGTCCATGTTGCGCCGGATCGATTGCTCGACATGGTCCTCGAGCATGGCGATGATCAGCTCGTCCTTGCTCTTGAAGTTCGAGTAGAACGCGCCGCGGGTGAAACCCGCCGCCGCCGCGATCGCCTTGATACTGGCGCCGCCGATGCCGTCCTCCTCGAACACCCGCGCCGCCGCCTCGAACAATTTGTCGCGCGTATCGTCCCTGGTCGGCCTGGTTCTCACCCTTGACATCGGACGAGGTTAGGGCAGAATGCAACTCGATACAACAATGTATCGAGTTTATAAATTCAGGGATGGTTGCGCCGGGCAGTCAGGCTGCGCTCGGCGTATTCGTGTCATCGGCAACCGATTTGAGGTCACCATGAACGAGCACGTGCAAGGCGCCGGCGGCGCCCCGCTGTTCAACCCGCTCGCGCCGGACTTCATCCGCGATCCCTATCCGCATTACGACCGGCTGCGGACGATGGATCCGATCCACGTGACGCCGTTCGGCCAGTTCGTCGCCAGCCGCCATGCCGACGTCAGCCTCGTGATGCGCGACAAGCGCTTCGGCAAGGATTTCGTCGAGCGCTCCAAGCGCCGCTACAGCGACAAGATCATGGACGAGCCGGTGTTCCGCAGCATGAGCCATTGGATGCTGCAGGCCGATCCGCCAGACCACACCCGCCTGCGCGGCCTCGTCGTGAAGGCCTTCACCGCGCGCCGGGTCGAGGACATGCGCCCGCGCATCCAGGAGATCGTCGACCAGGCGATCGATGCCGTGATCGCGCGCGGCCACATGGACCTGATCGAGGATTTCGCCTTCCGCCTGCCCGTCACCATCATCTGCGAGATGCTCGGCATCCCCGAGGATCATCGCGAGGTCTTCTACAAGAGCTCCCGCGACGGCGGCCGGCTGCTCGACCCCGTGCCCCTCACGCCGGAGGAGATCAAGAAGGGCAACGACGGCAACCTGATGGCGCAGATGTATTTCCAGCAGCTGTTCGAGTTGCGCCGCAAGAATCCCGGAGACGATCTCACCACCCAGCTGGTGCAGGCCGAGGAGGACGGCAACAAGCTCACCAACGAGGAGCTGACCGCCAACATCATCCTCTTGTTCGGCGCCGGCCACGAGACCACCGTCAATCTGATCGGCAACGGCCTTCTGGCGCTCCACCGCAACCCGGACCAGCTGGCGCTGCTCAAGGCGCGCCCCGAGCTGATGGAAGGCGCGATCGAGGAATTCCTGCGCTACGATTCCTCGGTGCAGATGACCGGCCGCGTCGCTCTGGAGGACATCGAGGATCTCGGCGGCAAGCGGATCCCCAAGGGGAGACCGTGCTGTGCCTGCTCGGCTCGGCCAACCGCGATCCGGCCGTCTATCCCGACCGGCCGGACCGGCTCGACGTCACCCGCCAGAACGTGAGGCCGCTGTCGTTCGGCGGCGGCATCCATTTCTGCCTGGGTGCCCAATTGGCGCGCATCGAGGCCGAGATCGCCATCGCTACCCTGCTGCGGCGGCTGCCGGACCTGCGCATCGACGACGTCGAAAACCCGGAATGGCGGCCGACCTTCGTGCTGCGCGGCCTGAAGCGGCTGCCGGCGAGCTGGTGAGGCGGCCCCGGCATTAACCTCCGCGCGCAACAGTCGCTGTGACTTCGCCATACTTCCCCTTATATAAGGGACTGTTCCGGCACGCCTGAAGTCCACGAAGGCCAGGGTTTGGTCCGGGTACCGGTTTGGCCGAGGGGAGACCCGTGCAGACGACGCTGCTCGGATTGGCGATTGCCTTCATCATTGCGCTGCTGGCCGCGCTGATCGGGCCTTACTACGTCGACTGGAACCAGTTCAGGCCCCAGTTCGAGGCAGAGGCTGGCAAGATCATCGGCGTACCGGTGCGGGTCGCAGGCGAGGCTCGACGCGCGGCTGCTGCCGGCGCCGACGTTAAGGCTGCGCCAGGTCACCTTCGGCGGCAACAACGATCTCGGCCGCCTGCGCGCCGACAAGCTCGACGTCGAGTTCAGCCTGAGCTCCCTGATGCGCGGTGAATGGCGCGCCACCGAGCTTTCGGTCGGCGGCATGGCGGTCGATCTCGGCCTCGATTCGCGCGGGCGGGTCGATCTCCCCTCCACCGCGAGCGGCACCTTCAATCTGGCTTCGCTGGCCATTGAGCGGGTCAATCTCACCGGCCGCATCGCCCTGCACGATGCCGCCAGCCGCTCGACGCTGGAGCTGAACGACATCGCCTTCTCCGGCGACGTCCGCTCGCTCGCGGGCTCGGTGCGCGGCGACGGCGGCTTCAGCGCCAATGGGGTGCGCTATCCGTTTCGCGTCTCGTCCGGACCGAGCGCCGACGGCAGCGCCACCCGTCTTCACCTCAATATCGATCCCGGCGAGCGCGCCATCCTCGCCGATCTCGAAGGCGTGCTCGCCTTCGACAATCGTCTCCCGAAATTCGACGGCGCGCTGACGCTGGCCGTACCGCCGCCGAAGAAGCCGGGCGAGGCGGGGCCGATGCCCTGGAAGCTCACGACCAAGCTCAGGGCGGATCCGGCGGGCGCCAAGTTCGAGCAGGTCGACGCGAGCTTCGGACCCGAGGACACCGCGCTGAAGCTCGGCGGCGTCGGCGACCTCAGGTTCGGCGCCTCGCCGCTATTGCGCGCGGTGCTCTCGGCGCGCCAGGTCGATGCCGACAAGCTGACGGCCAAGGACGATGCCGAGCCGCGGCGCATCCTGCCCGCACTGCGGGCCGGGCTCGCCGCCATTCCGCAGGCGCCGATCCCGGCGCAGATCGAGTTCAACTCCGACCAGATCATGCTCGGCGGCCGTCCGCTGCAGAACATCACGGCCGAGCTTCAGACCGACGGACGATCCTGGACCTTCCAGCGGCTGGAGCTGCGCGCGCCCGGCATGACGCAGCTCTCGCTCAACGGCGCAACCCCGGGTGCCGACAGTTTCAGCGGCCGCCTCAGCGTGGAATCCTCCGACCCCGATACGCTCGTGGCCTGGCTGCAGGGCCGCAGCGAGATCAACCGCCGCAGCACGCGGCCGCTGCGCCTCGCCGGCGACGTCACGATCGCCGCCAATCATCTGGCCGTCGACAGGCTGAAGGCCGACATCGAAGGCGGCACCGTCGAGGGCCGTATCGCCTTCGTGCAAACGGGCGCCAGCAAAGGCTCGCGGTTCGACGCCGACCTCAGGGCGGACCGGCTCGATCTCGATGCCGCCGCAAGCTTCGTGCGTGCGCTCGGCGGCCCGCAAGGCGAATGGCCGGATGAGGCCAAGCTCTCGCTCGATATCGGCCGCGCGATCTCCGCCGGCCAGGAGCTGCGGCCGTTCGCGGCCAAGCTCGGCTACAGCCCGACATCGCTGTCGCTGGAGCAGTTGCGCTTCGGCCAGGCCGGCGGCGTCACCACCGAGGCGAGCGGCAGCTTCGATCGCGCCAAGGTCACCGGCAAGCTCGCGCTGAAATCCTCCGCCGGTTCGCTGCGCGAGCCTCACCGCGCTGCTCGAGCCGTTCGCGCCTTCGGTGCGCGCGCGATTCGATGCCATGCCGTCGCTGCCCGGGGCGACGCGCCTCAGGCTCGATCTCAGCCTCGACAAGAATGCCGAGCATGCCGATCGCAGCAACGCCCGCGCCGTGCTCGAGGCTCGATGCGCCGCAGCTCAAGGCGACCGCGACGCTGGCCGCGCAGACGCCGGCGGCCGCGATTGGCGGCATCGACCTCGACCGCCTGCGGAGCAGCGACTTCACTTTGGAGTCGAAAGTCTCGACGCCGCAGGCCGGCGCGCTGCTGGCGCTGCTCGGGCTCGATCGCATGGTGGCCGCAGGCGAGAGCGCTTCGCAGTTCGAGGGCAAGCTGACCGGTTCCTGGCGGAAGCCACTGCAACTGAGCGCAAAGCTCAGCGGCGGCGGCCTCGACGCGGATGCGCAGGGCAGCGTCGAACTGTCGGAGCCGAAGGGCAACGTGAATTTGCGCGTGCGCAACGCCAATCTGGCGCCGCTGCTCGGCACCAGCCCGAGCGACAAATCGGCCCAGAACGTCAGCCTGTCCTCTCGCCTCACCCTGACGGGCAATCGCCTGAGCTTCGACGATCTCGACGGCAACGCGGCCGGCTCGCATCTGCGCGGCCATCTGGCGGTGACGCTCGATCAGGACAGGAGCGTGGACGGAGAAGTCGGTCTCGATACGCTCGATCTCGCGCCGGCGCTCGCGATGGCGATCGGCGCGGCCGGACATGATACCAGCGAGCCGCTGAGTGCAGGGCTCGTCACGGGCTGGCGCGGCCGGGTCGCGTTCCAGGCCTTGCGCGGCATGCTGCCCGGCGGCCTCGAGCTGCGCCAGTTCGGCGGCACGATAAGGAGCGACAGCCAGTCGCTCGCGCTCGACGGACTCAAGGGCGCGATCGGCGGCGGCGAGATGTCGGCGAGCTTCGATGCGCGGAATGGCGCGGGCGGCCTCGCCTTGAACACGCGCATCGAGCCTCAGCAATGTCGATGCGACCGCGCTGCGCTATCGCGATCTCGCGCTGCCCAAGGGCCGCGCCTCGGTGCAGATGGCCCTGACCAGCCAGGGCCGCAGCGTCGCGGCGCTCACCGGCGCGCTCGCCGGCAACGGCACGGTGACGCTGGACTCAGCGGAAATCAGCGGTCTCAATCCGCGCGCCTTCGAGATCGCGATCCGCGCCAGCGACGGCGGTCAGGTCGCAGACGACAACCGCTTGCGGCAGCTGGTCGAGCCCGCGCTCGCCGCCGCGCCGATCGCGGTGGCCTCGGCGCAGATCCCGTTCACGATCCGCGACGGACGCCTGCGTGTCGGCGCGACGCCGCTGGAAGCGAAGAACGCCCGTGCCATCGTCTCCGGCGGCTACGACATTCCGGCCGACCAGGCCGACATCCGCGCCAGCCTGACGCCGATCATGACCGGCCTGTCCGGCGCGCCGCCGGAGATCCAGCTGTTCGCGGCAGGCCCTCCCGACAAGCTCAATCGCACCATCGATCTCGCGCCGCTGTCCTCGTGGCTCGCGGTGCGCACGATCGATCGCGAGACGCGCCGGTTGGACGCGATCGAGCGCGGCGAGCCGCCCCCGGCGACCGCGGCGCTGCCGACGCTGGTGTCTCCGGAGCTTGCGCCCGAGCAGGCGCCCGCCGCCGTGCCGCTGCCGGGCCATGATCCGCGCCGCGCGCCGCCGAAGCCCAGGGTCGAGCCCAAGGCCGCGCCGACGCCGAGGGCCCCGCAGGCAGCTCCCGCGGCGCCGAGCCCGCCGCTCGCCAGCCAGCAGCTTGCGCCGCTGCCGCCGGCCATCGACGTGAGGCCTGCCCCCGGTCCGCCGCCCGCAAAGCCCAAGCCGAAGCCGCCCTTGGTGCTGACGCCGCAAAATCCGTGAAGTCGAAGTTGGTTTGTGTGGACCGAGCCGCGGGCTCGCCTAACCTCTCCCGCTTGCGGGAGAGGTCGGCGCGACGCGCCGGGTGAGGGCTTTCTCCTCTCGGGGAGTGTCTCATTGCGGCGAGACCCTCTCCCCAACCCTCTCCCGCAAGCGGGAGAGGGAGCGTACCTCGCGCGCGTCACCTTTCGCAGCCCTAAACCCATTCCCTCGCATTTGAATGAATTTTGCCCGGCAAAACTGATTTGCCGATTTTACCGAATTCTCGCGTTTGATCTCTAGCTTCAGTTCCCAGAGGAATCCGAAAGTCCCGCCACGAGCGGCGGGACGGCTCGCCAAGAATAGCTCGCCAAGAACTGGGGTGATCGAGATGAACGGGGCGAAATCGCTTCTGCAGGATCTGGACGACGCGATCGCGCGCGGCACCGACGAGAGCCGGGCGAAGGCGTTGTGGCATGCGACCGACATTCTGATCACCGGCCGCTACAGCGACGACGAGATCAGCACGTTCGGCGAGGTTATCGGCCGGCTCGCCGAGGAGATCGAGGTCGCCGCGCGGGCGCAGCTCTCGGACGTGATGTCGGCGTGCGATCACGCCCCGCTCAACGTCATCGAGAAGCTCGCGCTCGACGACGAGATCGAGGTCGCCGGCCCCGTGTTGCGCAACTCCAGTCGTATCGACGAGAAGACGCTGGTCGAGAGTGCCCTGACCAAAGGGCAGTCGCACCTGCTCGCGATTTCCCAGCGTCAGTCGATCGGCGAGGCCGTGACGGACGTGCTGGTCAAGCGCGGCGATCAGGAGGTCGTGACGTCGGTGGTCAGGAACGAGGGCGCGCGCTTCTCCGGTTCTGGCCTGTTGCACATGGTCCGCCGCGCCGAGGGCGATTCGATCCTCGCCGAGCAGCTCGGCCTGCGCAAGGACGTGCCGCGCCACATCTTCCAGCAGCTGATCTCGAAGGCGTCGGAAGACGTCCGCCGCCGCCTCGAAACCGAGCGGCCCGAGATGGTGGCGCAGATCCAGAGTTCGGTGACCGAGGTCACTGGTGATCTCCAGTCCAAGTTCGGCCCGTCATCGCGCAGCTATTTCGTCGCCAAGCGCGTGGTGACGACGCAATATCGGCAGGGCAACCTCAATCAGGATTCGATCTCGAACTATGCGCGCCAGCACCGCTTCGACGAGGTGCAGATCGGCCTGTCGCTGCTGTCGTCGCTGCCGGTCGACGTGATCGAGCGCGCGATGATGGACCGCAACCGCGAGATGATCCTGGTGCTGTGCAAGGCGCTCGACTTCTCCTGGGACACGACCATGTCGTTGTTGTTCCTCGGCGCCAAGGATCATCTGATCACGGCGCGCGAGACTCCACGACAACGAGCGCGATTTCGGCCGGCTCAAGATCGAGACCTCGCGCAGCGTTCTGAAGTTCTACCAGTCGCGCAAGAATAGCGCGGGTGTCGATGCGGGCCGTCAGCCCGAACTTCAGGTCCATTGAGGAGAGGGGAGTATCTGCAATGTTGCCTCAATTCGGCTCCGCCGTTCGCAAGAAGAACCTCAACAGCGCCGCCACCGCCGATCTCGGCGGTGGAGCACCGGACAAGGCCTCGGTGGACGCGGCCTGGCTCGTGCTCGAAGCCGCCAACGATCTCGGCGACCACGCAGCGATCGAAGCCTGCCGCCGCGTCATCGACGCCGAGCTGACCGGTGCGGTCGCCCGCAGCGCGGACGTCGATCTGGTGATGGGATATTTCCGCTAAGCGTGACACGCCTTTCGCAAGCGAACCTCTCACGAGTTCAGGAAGGAGCCTGAGCGCTTGGATTCGGTTTCAAGTCGAAAGGTCGACTTCGCGGCATTCAGCGCCGCGGCGAGCCTCGTCGATGTGGTAGGGTTTGGCCAGTATCTGGATGCCCGCCGTGTCGGCTTCGTGGATCGCGGCCTCGGCATACCCGCTGGTCAGCAGCACCGGGATGTTGCTGCGCCGCCGCCTGATCTCCCGTGCGAGGCTCCACGCCGTTCATGCCGCCCGGCATCATGATGTCCGAAAAGATGAGATCGACCGAGCGGCCGTCGGCCAGGGCACCGAGGGCTGCTGCCGCGCTGGCGGCCCGCGTGACTTCGTAGCCGAGCTGACCGAGCATCTCCCCCACGAGCGTGGCGACCTCGTCATCGTCCTCGACCAGGAGGATCTGGCCCTGTCCGCTCTGCTTCGGTCGCACCGCCCTGTTGAAATCGATCAAGTGCCGCTGCTTGGAAGCCAAATTCAGCGAGCGCGGCAGGTAAAGCTCGATGCTGGTGCCTTGGTCGACCTGCGATTTGATGCGGACCGTCCCGCGTGACTGGGTCGCGAAGCCGTGGACTTGCGCAAGGCCCAGGCCAGATCCCTTGCCGACGTCCTTCGTCGTGAAGAACGGCTCGAAAACCCGCGACAGGATCTCCGGCGGCATGCCTACGCCCGTATCGACGACGGACAGCCGAACGTAGTCGCCGGCGATCTCGCCGTCACTCAGCCCGGGCAGGTTCTCGCCGCGGACGAGGATGGTGCCGCCGTTGGGCATCGCATCGCGGGCGTTGACGGCCAGGTTGAGGATGACCAGCTCGAGGCTCTCCGGGATCGACCTCCACCGGCCAAAGCGCATCCGGGAAGTCGAATTCGACATGCACGTCGCCCCGCAGGCTGCGATCGAGCAGCTCGCGCATGCCGCCGATCTGCATGGCGACGTCGACGGGCTCCGGGCGCAGCGTCTGGCGGCGCGAGAATGCCAGCAGCTGCTTGGTCAAGCTGGCGCCGCGCTGGGCGGCCTGGATCATTCCGTCCATCAGACGCCGGCGCCGGTTGGGATCCGTCTGGCGGTCGAGCATGTCGAGGCCACCGGAAATCACCATCAGCAAATTGTTGAAGTCGTGCGCGACGCCGCCGGTGAGCTGGCCGATCGCTTCGATCTTCTGCGCCTGGCGGAGCGTCTCCTCGACGCGGGCACGCTCGCTCATTTCGAGACGCAGTTGCTCGTTGGCTTCCTTCAGCTCGCGTGTTCGCTCGACCACCAGCTTCTCGAGGCTCCTGCGCAGTCTGCTCGCGCGCCCGGAGCAGGGCCCGGATCTCGTACTGGCGCCGCCGCGCCCTCATCGCGGATTGAACCGCGCTGGTCAGGGTGATCGGCTGCACCGGACGTTCGAGCAGCGAAACGTTTCGCAGGAGGTCGACGATGCTGCGTCGCCACGCAACGACAGCCGGTTGCTCCCGGTGGCTGGTGAGGACGACAAAAGGCAGGTCGGACCATGGCGGCTGGTTCGCGATCCATTGTGCGAGCGGCGCCGTGTCATTGCCGAACAATCCCTCTTCGGCCAAAAAACCGCTCCAACGCCACCCTTCATCTCGGCAACGAGTTCGGGCAGACTTCGGCAATTGACCGCTTCCAGGCTCGCGCCGCGAAAAGCTCCGCCGATGCCGGTCCGTCGCGGCCGATCGGGGCGAATATCAGAACGCGGTTGTCCCGGTCGGCGCTCATTCAGCCGGTCCTTCCGGCAGCACCGTGCCGGTATAACGGGGATTGCCGGAAAAAATGCCGCTGAACTCCTGCAGAGGCGGACCGAGCCTGATCCCCGTGCCGCCAAGCCGGAATTCGCGGATGCTGTGCTCGTGGTTGCCGCTGCGCTTCTTGACGACGGAGAGCGCGCGCCGCACCGTTCCGCCAAACTCGAAATAGCGCAGCATCACCACTGCATCGCTCAGATAGCTGATATCGAGCGGCGTATCCATCGGGCCGACGAGCCCATGCTGGGCGAGGATCAGGATCGTAAGCACGCCCTGCTGGGCCAGATAGCTGAGGAGTTCGTGCATTTGCAGGATGAGGAAGCGCTCGTCCGGCATCGCGTTCAAATAGCCGTTCAGGCTGTCAATGATGACAACCTTGGCGTTGTCGATCTCGACGCTCCGACGCAGCGTCGCCGCGAACTCTCCGGGCGACAATTCGGCGGGATCGACTTGTTGGAAGCGGATTTTCCCGGAATCCAGATGTTCCTGCAGAGGCAGGCCCAGTGTCCGAGCACGTGCTTCGATCGTCCCACGGCCTTCGTCGAAGGCGAAGAACACGGCGTGTTCGCCGCGTTCCGCCGCCGCGATGGCATAGGCCAGCGCGAGGGAGGACTTGCCGACACCGGCAGAGCCGAGGAGAAGCGCGTTGGTGCCGCGCTCGAGCCCGCCGCCCAGCAGTTGATCGAGTCTCGGCGTTACCGCTGGACACGAAGTCGCCGTGGAACGCCTTGTGATGCTCGGCCGCAACGAGCCTCGGGAAGATCCGCAAGCCGCCTTGCGAGATCGTAAAATCGTGATACCCGCCGCGAAATCGAATGCCGCGCATCTTGATCACGCGAAGCCGGCGCCGCTCCGCGCCGTAATCGATAGCCATTTGCTCGAGCATGACGACGCCGTGCGCGATCGAATGCAGCTGCAGATCGTCCTGGGAGGAGGACAGATCGTCGAGCAGCACGACAGTGCAGTTGCGGTTGGTGAAGAAGTGCTTCAAGGCCAGCACTTGGCGCCGGTAGCGCAGCGGGTTCTGGGCCAGCAGGCGCAGCTCGGACAGGCTGTCGAGCACGACGCGGGTAGGATTGATCCGCTCGACCTCTTTGAAGATCAGGCCGGTCGTTTCGCTGAGGCTCCATCTCCGCAGGATGGAAGACTGTGAGCCTCCCGGTCGGGATCGAGCGTCGTCTCGGGCGGGACCAACTCGAAAATATCGACGCCTTGCAGAGACCAGCCGTGCCGATGCGCGACGAGTTCTCAAGCTCCCGCCGTGTCTCTGACAGCGAAATATAGAGCACACGCTCACCGTCGCGCACACCCCGGAGAAGGAATTGCAGCGCGATCGTGGTCTTGCCGGTCCCCGGCCGTCCCTCATAAAGGTACATCCTGTTGGGGTCCAAGCCGCCGCCGAGGATGTCGTCCAGACCCTCGCTGCCTGTCGAAATTCTCGGCAAATCCTTGAGGGCACTGGCCGGAGCAGCCCCTGATGGATCAGTCATTGAACCCCCTCAGCATGTCTTGGAAGAGCGCTGGCCCACAGCATCGATGGGCCGGGACCGGGACCAAAATAGGCCCGTAGAAGGAACTCTTTAGCAGCGGCCCGGTTCCCGGCCGCCGGTGACTGTGAGCTGGCGCCGCTCGCTGTAGCCGCACCGGTTCAAAATTGAACACAGTCGGTGCGGTCGGAGCCCGCCAATCCTGTCATTGTGGCCTTCAGCGCCGGATGCGGTAGATCACCACATCCTCGCCGCGACTGTTCGTGCTCCGCTCGAGCAGATAGCTCGACTTCTCCAGAACGCGGCGGGATGCGCCGTTTGCGACATTGACGATGCCGATGAGGGATCGCAGCGCGAGCTGTGACAACCCGATCTGAGTCATTGCTGCCGCGATCTCGCTGGCATATCCCCGGCGCCAGACGCTGCGCGTGAACGCATAGAAGATCTCGATCTCGTCGATGTCGTCCACCATGATGTGCCGAAGTCCCGCACGTCCGGCGAAAATCCCGTCTTTGGTACGCAGCGCCCACAGGCCGAAGCCGTGCCGGTCCCAATGGGCCATGTTGGTGACGAGATATCTTTTCGTCGTCTCCGCCGAGCGGACGCCGCCGAGGTAGCGCGACGTCTCGGGATCCAGATGCAGCGCGACGAGGTCGGCGAGATGGTCCTCGCGCAGCCGCTCGGCGGTCAGCCTGTTGGTGCTGAAGTGGTCCACGGGACCAGATCGCCGCGTCCGCGACACGTCGTCGTTCATGCTGCTATCGCTGCAGGTCCATCACGACATCATGCCCCTGTTTTGCCCGACGGAGCAACCAGGCGGAGTTCGGAGCCCGGATGATTTCGCGCTTCGGTAAGCCATTGATTTCACGATCCCCATCTACTGTGCATGGGGTTGTTTTCGCGATTTTTGTTCTGAGGGGCCTTAGCCGGCCCCGAACGCGACCGCGACGTTGTACGTCAGGAAGCTCGCGGCGTAGGCCAGCACCAGCATGTAGAAGAAGGTCACCGCCATCCAGGTCCAGCTGCCGGTCTCGCGCCGGATCACGGCCAGCGTGGATGCGCATTGCGGAGCGAAGATGTACCAGGCCAGCATCGACAGCGCGGTGGCGAGCGACCATTTCGTCGCCAGCACCTGGCCGATCTGCTCGGCCGCTTCCTTGCCGCCCTCGATCGCATAGACGGTGCCGAGGGCTGCGACCGCGACCTCGCGTGCCGCCATGCCCGGGATCAGCGCGACCGCGATCTGCCAGTTGAAGCCGACGGGCGCGAGCAGCGGCTCGAGCGCCTTGCCGATGATCGCGGCGAGGCTGAAGTCGATGGCGGGCTCGGTGGCGCCTGCCGGCGGCTGCGGGAACGAGGCCAGGAACCAGATCAGCACCATCATCGAGAAGATCGTGGTGCCGGCGCGCACCAGGAACATCTTGGCGCGGGTGTAGATGCCGATCACGATCGATTTCAGCCGGGGCATCTTGTAGTCCGGCAGCTCCAGCATGAACGGCGCCGGCGCATAGTCGCGCAGCATGAAGAACTTGATCAGGAACGAGACGGCAAGCGCGCTGGCGATGCCGGCGGCATAGAGGCCGAACATCACGAGACCCTGCAAATTGATGAAGCCCCAGACGTCCTTTGCCGGAATGAAGGCGGAGATGATCAGCGTGTAGACCGGAATGCGCGCCGAGCAGGTCATCAGCGGCGCGATCAGGATCGTGGTCAGCCGGTCCCGCTTGTTGTCGATGACGCGCGTTGCCATGATGCCGGGGATGGCGCAGGCAAAGCTCGACAGCAGCGGAATGAAGGCGCGGCCGTGCAGGCCGGCGCCGCCCATGATGCGGTCCATCAGGAACGCGGCGCGCGCCATGTAGCCGAAATCTTCCAGCAGCAGGATGAACAGGAAGATCAGGATGATCTGCGGCAGGAATACGATGACGCTGCCGACGCCGGAGATCACGCCGTTCTGCAGGAAGCTCTGCAACAGGCCGTCGGGCAGGGTGGTCTGCACCAACTCCCCGAGCGCGTCGAAGCCGGACTTGAGCAGGTCCATTGCCGGTTGCGCCCAGGCGAACACCGCCTGGAACATCACGAACAGGATCAGCATCAGCACGACGAGACCGCCGACGGGATGCAGCACCACCGCGTCGATCCGCGCAGTCCAGGTGTCGGGCCTCGTAGGCAGGCTGACGCAGTCGGCGATGATGCGGTCGGCCTCGCGCTGGGTCGCGCGCAATTCGGCGACGCTGAGCGCGCGCCAGCTGTTCGCTTCGGCCTCGGCGGCGAGCTTTGCCGAGATCTCGTCGGTCAGCTGCAGAAGGTCGGCGGTGCCGCCCTTGCGCACCGCGATCGAGGTGACCACGGGCAGGCCGAGCTCCTTGGCGAGCCGCTCGACATCGACCGTGATGCCGCGGCGGGCGGCGATGTCGAACATGTTGAGCACGAGCACCATCGGCCGTCCCGTGCGCTTGAGCTCGAGCAGCAGGCGGATGGTCAGCCGCAGATTGGTGGAATCGGCCACGCACAGCACGAGATCCGGCACGGTCTCGCCGGAGGCCTTGCCGAGCACGAAGTCGCGGGTGATCTCCTCGTCCGGGCTGCGGCCGCGCAGCGAATAGGTGCCGGGCAGGTCGACCACCGAGACCTGGCGTCCCTGAGGTGTGACGAAGAAGCCTTCCTTGCGCTCGACGGTGACGCCGGGGTAGTTCGCGACCTTCTGTCGGCTGCCGGTCAGGGCGTTGAACAGCGAGGTCTTGCCGCTGTTTGGCGTGCCGACCAGGGCGAGATGGAGCAGGGGTAATTCCATGTGGTCAACGGCCTGGCAAAAGACTGGGATGAGGCGTCCGGTCGCAGTCTTAGGCGACGATGATGGCCATGGCCTCGCGGCGGCGGACCGCGATCGTGATGCTGTCGACCCGCACGGCGATCGGGTCGCGCCCGACCAGGCCCTCGTGCAGGACCTCGACCCGGGCGCCCTCGACGAAGCCGAGCTCGATCAGGCGGCTCTCGAGCTCGATGTCCGAGAGCGCCGAGCCCGCATCGCGAGCGGACAGATGCTGGATGACGCCGGTATAGCCGCGCTGGGCCAGACCCAGCGGCAGGTGCGGGCGCGTGTCATTGGTGTCGGTCATGCCCTGTATTTTCAACGCAAGGCAGTGAGGTCAAGCGCGCGCGCTCGCTGAAACCGCACCTTAGAGTGATTTTAAAGTGCGGGTGGCGGGGCGCCCTCGAAGGCGCCCCCGAAGGCCGGCTATTGGGCCGGGACCTTGTCGGGCTGGGGGGCCATGGCCCGGCTCTTGAAGTAGTCCAGGACGAAGAGGCGGATTGCCGACGACAGATTGCCCTGCTGGCGGTTGTTGTCGATTTCGCCGACCAGCTCGGACAACGTCATGTTGCGCAGGCCGGAAATCTCCTTCATGCCGTTCCAGAACGCCTCTTCCAGGCTGACGCTGGTCTTGTGCCCGGCGACGACGATCGACCGTTTCACGACGGGCGACTTCATGGCTGCTCCTCGCGATCGATCTGATGCTGGTCCAGATGCGCCTTCGCCTTGTCCGCGCGCGTCTGCTCCGCCGACCGTTCCGCCTTCGAACGACCGAACTTCGTCCGGTTGGCGTCCGCCTGCTTCGCCGAGGCTTCCCGCTCGGCGCGCTTCCGGAAACGATTCAGGTTGATGACGTTCCCCATGCCGCGTCTCCATCATCCGACCCTCGTCAGGAGGGATGAAACATTCCGAAACAGGGTGCCGCGTTGCGCCCCAAAAGACTTGATCGCCATTCGCTCGTCCTCGTCAATCGGCCCCTCGGGCCATCAAACGATGAATTTGGCCCCGTCGGGAGGCAGAATGGCTGCGTAGCACGCCGTCCGGCCCGAACATTGACGGTAATCAAATCCCACCCCCAAAGCCGCACATTTCTGGGGCGCCTGGCGTCCGTATCATTACGGATGGCAATCGGAATTCGGAATTTTATCCCGGGCTGGTCATCTTTTCGGGGCGCACCAGGCGATCGAACTCCTCGGCGGAGACGAAGCCGAGCCGCAGCGCCTCCTCCTTCAGCGTGGTGCCATTGGCATGGGCCGTCTTGGCCACCTTGGCGGCGTTGTCGTAGCCGATCTTTGGGGCGAGCGCCGTCACGAGCATCAGCGAGCGCTGCATCAGCTCATTGATGCGCTTTTCGTCGGCGCGGATGCCGCTGACGCAGTGTTCGGTGAAAGAGCGCGCAGCGTCCGCCAGCAGGCGGATCGAGTGCAGCATGTTGTAGGCGAGCACGGGCTTGTAGACGTTGAGCCTCGAAATGGCCCTGGCTGCCGGCCACCGTGATGGCGGTGTGATTGCCGAACACCTGGCAACACACCATGGTCATCGCCTCGCACTGCGTCGGATTGACCTTGCCCGGCATGATCGACGAGCCCGGCTCGTTCTCCGGCAGGATCAGCTCGCCCAGCCCCGAGCGCGGGCCTGATCCCAAGAGGCGGATGTCGTTGGCGATCTTGAACAGGCCCGTCGCGACGGAATTGATGGCGCCGTGCGCCAGCACATAGGCATCGTTCGAGGCCAGCGCCTCGAATTTGTTGGCGGCGCTGGTGAAGGGCAGCTTGGTGATGGAGGCGGCGTGCTTTGCGAACAGCCTGGCAAAGCGCGGCTTCGAGTTGAGGCCGGTGCCGACGGCGGTGCCGCCCTGCGCCAGCGGATGGAGATCCTTCACGGCGACCTTGAGCCGGGCGATGCCGCTTTCGACCTGCGCCGCATAGCCGGAAAATTCCTGGCCGAGCGTCAGCGGAGTCGCATCCTGGGTATGGGTGCGGCCGATCTTGACGATCTTTGCGAACGCCTTCTCCTTTTTGCGCAGCGCGCGCAGCAGCTCGCCGAGGGCCGGAACGAGATCGGCGTCGATGCGGCTTGCGGCCGCGATGTGCATCGCGGTCGGAAACGAGTCGTTCGACGACTGGCTCATGTTGACGTGGTCGTTGGGATGCACCGGCTTCTTGGCGCCGAGTCTCGCCGCCGAGGAGCCTCGTTGGCGCGGTTGGCGATGACCTCGTTGAGGTTCATGTTGCTCTGCGTGCCGGAGCCGGTCTGCCACACGACGAGCGGGAAATGATCGTCCAGTCTCGCCCTCGATCACCTCGCGCGCGGCGCGGATGATGGCGCCCGCGCGGCGCTGGTCGAGCAGGCCGAGCCTCGAGATTGGTCTGCGCCGCGGCGAGCTTGACGATGCCGAGCGCGTGAACGAGGGAGATCGGCATGCGATCCGTGCCGATGCGGAAATTCTGGCGCGACCGTTCGGTCTGCGCGCCCCAATAGCGATCCGCGGGGACCTCGATGGGACCGAAACTGTCGGTCTCGGTGCGGGTCGCAGGGCGGGCGGTCTTCGAGTTCGTGGGCTTGGAGCGGGAAGCTTTGGCCATGAGCACATCCATTCTGCCGCGCGAAACGCCGTGCGGCTCTTCATGTGCTCTTCTATATAGGCAGTTGGGCCGGGCGTGACGGCTCCGAGGCCAACCTAGATCATTTCTTGCGAAAACGATCGAGCCGCACCACTTCGGCGCCGCCCTGGTTCGGCGGGGACGGCTCTTCCGCCGTGTCCGCCTTTTCAGGGGCGGCGGGCACCGCCACCGCCGAAGGGGCAGGGGCCGCCGGCAGAGTCTCCGGTGCCACCTCGGCGACGTCGGAGGTGTCGAACTGGAGGCCGAACTTCACCGACGGATCGAGGAAGCTCTTGATGGCGCTGAACGGCACGATCAGCCGCTCTGGAATGCCGCCAAAGGACAGGCCGACCTCGAAGCGATCCTCGAGCACGGTCAGGTCCCAGAATTGATGCTGGAGGATGATCGTCATCTCTTCCGGATATTGCGCCAGCAGCCGCGACGAAATCTTCACGCCGTCGGCCTTCGACACGAAGGTGATGAAGAAATGATGCTCGCCAGGCAGTCCATGGGACGCGGCATCGGTCAGCACCTTCCGCAGCACGCCGCGCAGCGCGTCGCGGGCCAGCACATCGTATCGGATATGATCGGTCGCCATGGTGGTCCTGTTGCATTCCAGGAGTTGGGCCCTGCCGGCCCGACTCGCCAAGCCGCAATAGTACCGCGCCTGACGGGTCAGCAGGAGTCCCCGCCGGGAAGGAAATCGAAGGTAAGTGGAGGCTTCTGTTGCCAGGTGCCTCCGAACCCCGCCTAACGGAGCTTAACCCGTTAGGACTTCAGAATGGTCTTTCAAACTGCGTTACGCAGCCTGAGCAACCGGAGCAAAGTTGTCGTTGGCAACTATTGCATAGCCCGATAACGGCGGAACAATACCGGGAAAAAGTTCGCCCTTTACGCCCTCGTCGATCCTATTTCGCCCCCGCCGAAGCTCACCTGTCAGTGGGCCAAGCTCGCCGAACGATGAGCTTTGGTGGAGGCGCCGGGTACCGCCCCCGGGTCCGAATGGTTTATTGCGACGACCGTTTATTTCCATAGCCGGCGAACCGGCACCCCCAATATAGGGGGCAAAGGTTTTGAAAAACAGGGGTTTCGATCGGGGAGGGCCCAGTTCCCTTTGGATAGGTCCGACGTGGCCCCGCGCTCGACCTTGGCCGCACCGCAGGCCCCGTTCTAAGCTCCTGACATGTTCCCGGATTCCGCACCGGCCGCTCAAGAGCCGGATATCCCCACAGCCCACGCCGCGCCGCCCGGCCTGCTGGACCTGTTTCTGGCCTTCGCCAGGATGTCGCTGGCCGGTTTCGGCGGGGTTTTGGTGTTTGCCCGGCGCGCCATCGTCGAGCAGCACCGCTGGATGACGGCGGACGAGTTCAACGAGACCTTTGCGCTCTGCCATTTCCTGCCCGGGCCCAACATCGTCAATCTGTCGATGGTGTTCGGATCGAGGCTGCGCGGCATCGCCGGCGGGGTTGCCGCCTTCGCCGGGCTGTTGCTGCCGCCCACGCTGATCATGACGGTGCTCGCGATCATCTACGCCCGTTTCGGCGACCTCGACGTGCTGCGCCGCAGCCTCGCCGGCATCTCCTGCGCGGCGGTCGGCCTTTTGATCGCGGTGGTCTTGCGCATGATGACGCCGCTGCTGAAGCGGATGGATCCGCTCGCGCTGATGCTGATGCTCGGCGTTTTCCTCGCCATCGGCGTGCTCCGCCTGCCGCTTCCGGCGGTGCTGCTGGTCGCGATCCCCGTCAGTATCGGCGCCACTTTTTCCTGCGGCGGAAAGTAGCAGCATGAACGCCGAGAACCCGATCTGGGCGCTGATCACCACCTTTGGGCTGATGTCGCTGTTCGCGGTCGGCGGCGCCGCGGCGGCGGTGCCCGAGATGCACCGCATCGCGGTCGAGGTGCATCACTGGATGACGGACAAGCAGTTCACGGACGCCTATGCGATCGCGCAGCTCTCGCCGGGTCCAAACGTGCTTATCGTGACGTTAATCGGCTATGCCGTCGCCGGCATCCCCGGCGCGCTGGCGGCGACGCTGGCGATGTGCCTGCCGACGGCGCTGCTTGCCTATTATGTCAGCCGGCTCCTGAACAGGCCCAGTCAATCGCGTTGGCCCGGCCTGATTCAGGCTGCACTGGTTCCGCTCTCGATCGGATTGATGGCCGCGAGCGCCCTGATCCTGGCCCAGTCAACCGATCGCACGATTGCTGCACTGCTCCTGACCGCCACGGTTGCGGTGGTCGCATCGGTCTCGCGCATCAATCCGCTCTGGCTCCTGCTCGCCGGAGGCCTGGTTGGTTTTGCTGGCATTGTGTGATGAAAGTGGCTAGGCAATGGTCCGGGCGGGGGATCCAATTCCAGCCGATTTAGAACAACAGTGCTCGTGACTTACGGGTCGCGGAGGAGACATGCATGGCCGATACGATGGGCCACTCGGCGACAGCCACCCGGAACACCTCGGTGGCGCTCGGCTTCTGTCTGCTGGCGATAGCGCCGCAGATCTTCGAATTCATCTGGTCGATCGGGACGATTTTCGGCTGGGGTGCGGGCCGCGGCCCGGCCGCGGTGGTGATCGCCCATGCCACGGCATTGCTCGCCGGTGCGCCCGGCGCGCTGATCGGAGCGGCCAGCGGTGACACCAAGAAGGCGTCATCCGAGGTCCTGCTCGCGCTGATCTACTCCTATCCGCTCTTTGCGGTGGCGATCGTCACGCTGTTCATGACCATCAGGTCGGCCCAGGACTATGTCGGCGGCATCATCCTGATGGCGCTGGCCCTGTTCGCGCTGTGGGCCTCGAGCGATCTGCAGGGCATGCGCGGCTTCTCCTTCGGCGCCGGCACCGCGCCGCGGATGTTCGGCGGACTGCTGGTCGCCCTGTCCGCGGGCATCGCCTTGACCGGTCTTCTGACCGACGGGCCGGCGATGGCCCATTATGCCTGGCGCGGGCCGATGTTCGTGATGATCGCGATCGTGTTCTTTGCGCTGGCGATCCGGCCGCTCGGCCTCGTGGTCACGGCCTTCGCGAGCTTCATGATCGCGGCGACGGGCTCGCACGAGACGCGCTGGCTGGAAGCTGCCATCGTCGGGGCCTGCCTGACGGCCGGCTGCGCAATCCTCTTTCCCTACGTGCTCGGGCTTCCGATGCCGATGTTTCCGCGTTTCCTGATCCAGTGAGGGCGTGATGGATATTTTTGCGAACCTCGCTCACGGCTTCGTCGTCGCTCTGTCCCCGATCAATCTGCTGATGTGCCTGATCGGCGCTCTGGTCGGCACGCTGGTCGGTGTGCTCCCGGGCATCGGCACCATCGCCACCGTCGCGATGCTGCTTCCGATCACCTTCGGACTGCCGCCGGTCGGCGCGCTGATCATGCTCGCCGGCATCTATTACGGCGCGCAATATGGCGGCTCGACCACCTCGATCCTCGTCAATATTCCAGGTGAGGCGACATCGGTCGTCACCGCCATCGACGGTCACCAGATGGCCAAGCAGGGCCGCGCCGGCCCGGCGTTGGCGATCGCGGCGATCGGCTCGTTCTTCGCAGGCTGCGTCGCGACCGTGCTCATTGCTGTGCTCGGCGCGCCGCTGACGAAGCTCGCGCTGGCGTTCGGTCCGGCCGAATATTTCTCGCTGATGGTGCTCGGCCTGATCTTCGCGGTCGTGCTGGCCAAGGGCTCGGTGCTGAAGGCGATCGCGATGATCGTGTTCGGCCTGTTGCTGTCGATGGTCGGCTCGGACATCGAGACCGGCGCCTCGCGCATGGCCTTCAATATCCCGGAGCTTGCCGACGGTCTCGGCTTTGCGACGGTGGCGATGGGCGTGTTCGGCTTCGCCGAGATCATCCGCAATCTCGACGCCGGCGCCGAGATGAATCGCGACCTCGTGCAGCAGAAGATCACCGGTCTGATGCCCACCAGGAAAGATCTGAAAGACTCGACGCCTGCGATCCTGCGCGGCACCGTGCTCGGTTCGATCCTCGGCATCCTGCCCGGCGGCGGCGCGGTCATCGCCTCGTTCGCGGCCTATACGCTCGAGAAGAAGCTGGCAAAGGATCCGAAGCGGTTCGGTCGCGGCGCGATCGAAGGCGTGGCGGCACCGGAAAGTGCCAACAACGCTGCGGCGCAGACCTCCTTCATCCCGCTGCTGACGCTCGGCATCCCGCCGAACGCGGTGATGGCGCTGATGGTGGGCGCGATGACCATCCACGGCATCGTGCCGGGCCCGCAGGTGATGCAGAAGCAGCCCGACCTCGTCTGGGGCATGATCGCCTCGATGTGGATCGGCAACCTCATGCTGATCATCATCAACCTGCCGCTGGTCGGCATCTGGGTCCGCCTGCTTCGCGTGCCGTACCGGCTCATGTTCCCCTCGATCGTGATCTTCTGCGCGATCGGCATCTACTCGGTGAACAACGCACCGGTCGACGTCATCCTCGCCGGCGTGTTCGGTCTGGTCGGTTACTGGCTGATCAAGCACGATTTCGAGCCGGCGCCGCTTCTGCTCGGCATGGTGCTCGGACCGCTGATGGAAGAGAACCTGCGCCGCGCGCTCTTGATCTCGCGCGGCGACTGGAGCGTGTTCCTGACGCGGCCGCTGTCGGCGGTGCTGCTCGCGATCGCGACGAGCCTGCTGTTGCTTACGGTGCTGCCTGCGCTCAGGTCGAAGCGCGACGAGGTGTTCACCGAATCCGAGAACTGAGGCTGTCGCGGCGTCCCTGCGTCCGCGCGGCGCACCCTGCGTCCGCGCGCCGCATTCGGAAGTCGAATCGACTTGTGTGACGGCTTCGTGAAATGAAAATGCCGGCCCGTGGGCCGGCATTTTTGTTTGTCCCGGAGGACCGATATGACTTCCATTCGCGCGCTCGCTTCGGGCGCATGTGCCGCAGCGCTTGCATCGCTGTGCGCCCTTGTTTCGCCGGCGAATGCCCAGGCCTATCCGACGCGCAGCATCACCATGATCGTGCCGTTTGCGGCCGGCGGTCCGACCGACGTCGTCGCGCGCATCGTCACGGCGCACATGGCGCAGACGCTTGGACAGAGCATCATCATCGAAAACGTGGTCGGCGCCGGCGGTACCACCGCGACCACGCGCGCCGCGCGCGCGGCCAATGACGGCTACACTCTGATCACCGGGCACATGGGCACTCATGCCGCCTCCGTGCCGCTCTATCCCAAGCTCGCCTACCATCCCGAGAAGGATTTCGAGCCGATCGCGCTGCTCGCGGGCACGCCGATCCTGATCCTGGCGCGCAAGGACTTTCCGCCGAAGGATCTGAACGAGTTCGTGGCTTACGTGAAGGCCAACGCCGAGAAGGTGAACGCCGCGCATGCCGGCGTAGGCTCGGTCTCGCACGTCTCCTGCGAACTCTTGCACTCGCTCCTCGACGTCAAGCCGGTCGGCGTGCCCTTCAACGGCACGGGACCTGCGATGAACGCACTGGTGGCAGGGCAGGTCGACTACATGTGCGACCAGATCGTCAACGCCGTGCCGCAGATCAATGCCGGCACCATCAAGGCCTATGCGATCGCAACGCCGGAGCGCAATCCGTCGCTGCCGAACGTGCCGACCACGGCGGAAGCAGGCCTGCCGAAATTCCAGGCCCAGGCCTGGAATGCGATGTTCGCGCCGAAGGGAACTTCGGCTGCGACCGTGGCCAGCCTGAACGCCGCGGCCAGCAAGGCGCTCGACGACGCGACCGTGAAGAAGCGCCTGCTCGAGCTCGGTAGCGTGATCCCGACCCCTGCGGAGCGCACGCCGGAGGCGCTGGCCACCCTCGTCAAGAACGAGATCGCGAAGTGGACCCCGGTGCTGAAGCCGGCGACTTAAGCTGCACTTTCAAGCCGATAGGCGAGGGGCGGGACGCGAGTTCCGCCCCTTGCCGTTTGTGCGCGGAACACTCATTTTTCCGGGTATAATCGGTGCGCACAGCGAATCGCCGCTGTTGCAGCGCGGGGGTGGCCGCTAAGTTCGCCGCCTCCCCAAAGGCTCAGTCGCACATGCACCAGTATCAGGACCTGCTCGAGCGGATACTTTCAGACGGCGCCGAGAAGACCGACCGGACCGGTACCGGCACGTTCTCCGTGTTCGGCCACCAGATGCGCTTCAACCTGTCCGCCGGCTTCCCGATGCTGACCACCAAGCGGCTGCCGCTGAAGGCCATCGTGCATGAGTTGCTATGGTTCCTGAAGGGCGACACCAATATCAAATATCTAAAGGACAACGGCGTCACCATCTGGGACGAGTGGGCAGACGCCAACGGCGACCTCGGCCCGGTCTACGGCCATCAATGGCGCTCCTGGCCAACGCCCGAGGGTGGCAGCATCGATCAGATCGCGAAGGTCATCGACATGATCAAGCGCACCCCGGATTCGCGCCGGCTGATCGTTACGGCCTGGAATCCGGCGGACGTGGACAAGATGGCGCTGCCGCCGTGCCATCTGTTATTCCAGTTCTACGTCGCCAACGGCAAGCTGTCCTGCCAGCTCTACCAGCGCTCGGCCGACGTCTTCCTCGGCGTGCCCTTCAACATCGCCTCCTACGCGCTGCTCACCATGATGGTGGCGCAGGTCACGGGCCTGAAGCCCGGCGACTTCGTGCATTCGTTCGGCGACGCCCATCTCTATTCCAATCATCTGGAGCAGGCGCGGCTTCAGCTCTCCCGCGCTCCGCGTGCGCTGCCGGTGATGCGGATCAATCCTGATGTGAAGGACATCTTCTCCTTCCGCTACGAGGATTTCGAGTCTCGTCGGCTACGACCCGCATCCGCACATCAAGGCGGAAGTCGCGGTCTAGCGCATGATCCGGAAAAGTGTGCAGCGGTTTTCCGATCAGATCATGCGCGAAAAAGAATAGACCGATGTCCTTGACCATCCGCCGTGCGCAGCCCGGAGAAGCCGGGCTCGTTCTCGCGTTCATCCGCGAGCTCGCCGACTACGAAAAACTCTCGCACGAGGTCGAGGCGACCGAGGCCGATATCGCCGAGGCGCTGTTCGGCAAGACGCCGCGGCTCTATTGCGCGATCGCCGAGTGGAACGGTGAGGCCGTCGGCTTCGCGGTCTGGTTCGTGAATTTCTCCACCTTCAGCGGCCGCCACGGCATCTATCTCGAGGACCTCTATGTGCGGCCCTCGCATCGGGGCAAAGGTCTCGGCAAGGCGCTGCTGGTCTATCTCGCCAGGGAATGCGTCGACAACGGCTGGGCGCGCCTGCAATGGGCGGTGCTCGACTGGAATGCGCCGTCGATCGCGTTCTACAAATCGCTCGGCGCGGTCATGATGGACGACTGGACGCTGTGTCGCGTCACCGGGCCTGCACTGACGAAGCTTGCCGGGAGCGCGGCCTGATGGAGATCGTCTTCGTCGTCGCGATCGCGGAGAACGGCGTCATCGGCGCCGGCAATGCCATGCCCTGGCGATTGAAATCCGACATGGCGCGCTTCAAGGCGCTGACGATCGGCAAGCCCGTGATCATGGGCCGCAAGACATTCGAATCCCTGCCTCGCCGTCCTCTGCCGGGCCGCACCAACATCGTGATCACACGCGATGCGGCCTATCGCGCCAACGGCGCCATCGTTACGACGTCGGCGGCGGATGCCGCTGCGGTTGCGCTTGGTGATGCCCTGCGACGTTCGGTCACCGAGATCGCGGTGATCGGTGGCGCCGAGATCTTTCGCCAATGGCTCGATCGCGCCGATCGCCTCGAGATCACCGAAGTGCACGCACGGCCCGAAGGCGATACGCATTTCGACATCGACAGGGCCGAGTGGGACGAGGTCGAACGTATCCGTCATCCCGCCGGCCCCGGCGACAGCGCCGACTACTCCTATGTGACATATCGTCGGCGGCGCGGCCATTAACCGCTTTCGTCAATGTTTACATTGACTTTTTCGTGCCCGAGCATAGCTCGGAAGACGGTGAGGGCTGCGTTGTAAGGGACCTGCCTGTCCCCTATAAAGCCGATCCGGACAAAGCGGGCGGGGGCAATTCCACCCTGCCGAGGAGAGCGTCGAATGCCGTGGAAGAATCAGGGCGGTGGCCCATGGGGCTCGGGTCCGAAGGGACCATGGGGCAATGGCCCGCAACCGGTCGGGCCGAGGCCGCCGGATCTGGAAGACCTTCTGCGGCGCGGCCAGGATCGCCTCCAGCAGATCATGCCGGGCGGCTATTTCTCCGGCATCGGCATCACGCTGATCGTCCTGCTCATCATCGCATTCTGGCTGCTGTCGGGCTTCTTCCGCGTGCAGTCCGAAGAGCAGGGCGTCGTGCTGCGCTTTGGCAAGCATGTCCGCACCGTCGACCCGGGCCTGAACTATCACCTGCCCTATCCGATCGAGACCGTGCTGCTGCCCAAGGCGCTGCGCGTCAACACCATATCGATCGGCATGACGCTGATCGACGATCCGGCCCGGCGCGGCCGCTCCATCCGTGACGTGCCGGAAGAGAGCCTGATGCTGACGGGCGACGAGAACATCGTCGACGTCGACTTCACCGTGCTGTGGCGCATCAAGCCCAATGGCGTCGGCAATTTCCTGTTCAACATCCAGAATCCCGAGGGCACCGTGAAGGCGGTCGCTGAAAGCGCGATGCGCGAGGTGATCGGCCGCTCGCAGATCCAGCCGATCCTGACCGGTGCGCGCAACGTCACCGAGCAGGGCGTGCAGGAGCTGATCCAAAAGACGCTGGACAGCTACGGCGCCGGCATCCAGATCTCCCAGGTGCAGATGCAGAAGGTCGATCCGCCGGCGCAGGTGATCGATGCCTTCCGCGACGTCCAGGCGGCGCGCGCCAACCTGGAGCAGCTGCAGAACGAAGCGCAGACCTACGCCAACCAGGTCGTGCCGCAGGCGCGCGGTCGCGCGGCCAAGATCCAGCAGGATGCGGAAGGCTACAAGGAGCAGGCGGTCGCCGAGGCCAAGGGCCAGAGCGCGCGCTTCCTGAAGGTTTACGAGGAATACAAGAAGGCGCCCGACGTGACGCGTGAACGGATCTATCTGGAGACGATGGAGCGCGTGCTCGGCGGCGCGGACAAGCTCGTCTATGACGGCGGCCCCTCTGGCCAGGGCATCGTGCCCTATCTGCCGCTCGGCGAACTGACCGCCAAGCGACCGCCTACTACCGGTCCGCAGTCGAGCGGAGGCAACCGATGAGGTCTCCGGTCACAGGTATCGTCACGCTGCTCGCGCTCCTGCTCGTCGTGGTCGTCGGCTACATGTCGCTGTTCACGGTGCAGCAGACCGAGCAGACCATCGTGCTGCAGTTCGGCCGTCCCGTCGACGTCGTCACCGCGCCCGGCCTGCACTTCAAGGCGCCGTGGAATTCGGTGATCAACATCGACAAGCGGATTCTCGACCTCGAGAACCCGTCGCAGGAAGCGATCGCGTCCGACCAGAAGCGGCTCGTGGTGGATGCGTTCGCGCGCTACCGCATCAAGGACGCGCTGCGCTTCTATCAGAGTGTCGGCTCGATCCAGGCTGCGAACATCCAGCTCACCACGCTCCTGAACGCGGCGCTGCGCCGCGTGCTCGGCGAGGTCACCTTCATCAACGTGGTGCGCGACGACCGCGAGAAGCTGATGCAGCGCATCCGCGACCAGCTCGACCGCGAGGCCGACGGCTACGGCATCGAGGTCGTCGACGTCAGGATCCGTCGCGCCGACCTGCCGGAGCAGAACAGCCAGGCGGTCTATCAGCGCATGAAGACCGAGCGTGAGCGTGAAGCGGCCGAGTTCCGCGCGCAGGGCGGCCAGAAGGCCCAGGAGATCCGCTCCAAGGCCGACCGCGAGGCGACCGTGATCATCGCGGAAGCCAATTCGTTGGCCGAGCAGACCCGCGGTGGAGGCGACGCTGAGCGCAACCGCCTGTTCGCGGAAGCCTACGGCAAGGACGCTGACTTCTTCGCGTTCTACCGATCGATGACGGCCTATGAGAATGGGCTGAAGTCGAACGACACCCGCTTCCTGCTGCGGCCGGACTCGGACTTCTTCCGGTATTTCAGCAATCCGTCCGGCAAGCTGGCAACCGAGACGCCGACGAAACCGTAAGCTAGACAGGGGGCGGCGAATCTCGCCGCCCTTCGTCCAAACGAAAACAGCACCACGGGAGGTTCCCATCCGATGAGGTCCATTGCGTTCGCCGACTTCCTCATCGGCCTGGGCATCCTGTTCGTGCTGGAAGGCTTGATGTTCGCAGCCAGTCCGAACTGGATGCGCAAGGCCATGAAGAGCGCCATCGCCACGCCTGACAACATCCTGCGGGTGGTGGGGATAGGTTCGGCGGTCGCCGGCCTGGTCCTGATCTGGGTCATGCGGCGTCCGGTCTAGATCCTGCGCCAACGCCAAAGTGAAGGCGAACGACCGGTTTTCGCCGTATTATCGGGGTCTTGAGACCCGTTAAGCTCCGCGCTTGCGCCGTCCCCCCGTTCGAGCGCAGTCTGGATGTCGAATCCTTTTCTCTGGAGATCACAATGACCGCTGCCACCATTGCCCCGACCCGCTTGCGTTTAGGGCTGGCTGCGCTCGCCGTCGGTGCTTTCAGTGCGTTCGGCACGCCGGCCCAGGCCCGCGGGCCGGAGGGCATCGCCGACGTCGCCGAGAAGGTGATCGACGCGGTCGTCAACATTTCGACCTCGCAGACCGTCGAGGCCAAGGGCGGCGGCGGCAATGCCATGCCGCAATTGCCGCCCGGCTCGCCCTTCGAGGAGTTCTTCGACGACTTCTTCAAGAACCGCAAGGGCCCCGGCGGCAGCAAGGGCGGTGAAAACGGCCCGGCGCCGCGCAAGACCAACTCGCTCGGAAGCGGCTTCATCATCGATACGTCAGGCATCGTCGTCACCAACAACCACGTCATCGCGGACGCCGACGAGATCAACGTCATCCTCAACGACGGCACCAAGATCAAGGCCGAGCTGGTCGGCGTCGACAAGAAGACCGATCTTGCGGTGCTGAAGTTCAAGCCGACCAAGCCGCTGATCGCGGTGAAGTTCGGCGATAGCGACAAGCTGCGCCTCGGCGACTGGGTGGTCGCGATCGGCAATCCGTTCAGCCTTGGCGGCACGGTGACGGCCGGCATCGTCTCGGCCAAGAACCGCGACATCTCCTCGGGGCCCTATGACAGCTACATCCAGACCGACGCCTCGATCAATCGCGGCAATTCCGGCGGCCCGCTGTTCAATCTCGATGGCGACGTCATCGGCGTCAACACGCTGATCATCTCGCCCTCGGGCGGCTCGATCGGCATCGGCTTTGCCGTGCCGTCCAAGACTGTCGCGGGTGTCGTCGACCAGCTCCGTCAGTTCGGCGAGCTGCGCCGCGGCTGGCTGGGCGTGCGAATCCAGAGCGTCACCGACGAGATCGCCGAGAGCCTCAACATCAAGCCGCCGCGCGGCGCGCTGGTGGCCGGCGTCGACGACAAGGGGCCGGCGAAGCCCGCCGGCATCGAGCCCGGCGACGTCGTCGTCAAGTTCGACGGCAAGGACGTCAAGGACCCCAAGGATCTGTCCCGCGTCGTCGCCGACACCGCGGTCGGCAAGGAGGTCGACGTCGTCATCATCCGCAAGGGCCAGGAAGAGACCAAGAAGGTGACGCTCGGCCGCCTGCAGGATCCCGACAAGGTGCAGACCGCGGCGAAGACCGAGGAGCCAGCGCCGGAGAAGCCGGTGACGCAGAAGGCGCTCGGCCTCGATCTCGCCGCGCTGAACAAGGATCTGCGCACGCGCTACAAGATCAAGGAGAGCGTCAAGGGCGTGGTCGTCACCAATGTCGACGCCAATTCCGACGCGGCCGAGAAGCGCCTCTCCGCCGGCGACGTCATCGTCGAGGTCGCGCAGGAGGCGGTGTCGAGCGGCGCCGACATCCAGAAGCGGGTCGATCAGCTCAAGAAGGACGGCAAGAAGTCGGTGCTGCTGCTGGTCTCGAACGCCGACGGCGAGCTGCGGTTCGTGGCGCTGAGCGTGCAGTAGACGCAAGGGCAATCTTGTAGGGTGGGCAAAGGCGCTCTTGCGCCGTGCCCACGCTCTTCTGCTGTAATGGATCGAGATGGTGGGCACGCTTCGCTTTGCCCACCCTACGGCAGCTGTGCGTGCTGCAAGAGAGAACTACGCCTCCACGAACTCGTCGCGCCGATAGCCCTGCGCATAGAGCAGCGCGGTGAGATCGCCGTGGTCGATCCGCGCGGCTGCCGCGGCCGCCACGGCCGGCTTGGCGTGATAGGCGACGCCCAGCCCCGCCGCCTGGATCATCGCAAGATCGTTGGCGCCGTCGCCGACCACGACCGAGTCGATGTCGTCGAGATCGAACGATTCCATCAAATCCACCAGCGTCGCGAGTTTCGCCGCGCGACCCAAAATCGGCTCCTTCACCTCGCCGGTGAACTTGCCGTCGCGCACCACGAGCTCGTTGGCGCGGTTCTCCTGAAAGCCGATCTTGGCGGCGACCGCGCTGGTGAACAGCGTGAAGCCGCCGGAGACGAGGCAGGTGTAGGCGCCGTGCTTGCGCATGGTCGCGACCAGTGTGCTGCCGCCCGGGGTCAGCGTGATGCGCTTGGCCAGCACTTCGTCGACGACGCCGGCGGGCAGGTCCTTCAAGAGCGCAACGCGCTCGCGCAGCGCCGGCTCGAACTCGATCTCGCCCCGCATCGCGCGTTCGGTGATGCCGGCGACATGGGCCTTCATGCCGACGAGGTCGGCGAGGCTCGTCGATGCATTCCTGGCCGATCATGGTGGAATCCATGTCGGCGAGAAAAAGCTTCTTGCGCCTGAAGCCAACAGGCTGCACGACGATGTCGACGGGCAGGTCGCCGCGCAGCTCGCGCAGCCGCTGCTCGATGGCGTGACGGTCGGCTTCGAGGTTATTGTCGGCCCCGAAGGGGATATCGACCGCAACCCCGTCGAACAGCCAGTGTGCGGGCGCGGCCTGAGGCAGCACGGCGCGGGCGCCGTCGACGATGGTCGAGTCGAGCGCGGGATTGTCGGGATTGCAGATCAGCGTGGCGACGAGGGACATTTGAGGTTTTCGTGAGCGAGAGGCAAGTCGGCAGAAGGCCTGTTGGCGAGGCCGTGCTTATCGCAGGCCCGACCGCCAGCGGCAAGTCGGCGCTGGCGCTCGAGGCTCGCCCTCGGTGCGGGCGGCGTCGTCATCAATGCCGATTCCATGCAGGTCTACCGCGACCTCAGGATCATCACGGCCCGCCCTACACAGGACGAGGAAGCGCGCGCGCCCCATCGTCTGTATGGCCATGTCGATGCCGCCGTGAACTTCTCGGCCGGTGCCTGGGTGAGCGATGCGGCGAAGGCGCTGGACGAGGCGCAAGCCGAAGGCCGCCTGCCGATCTTCATCGGCGGCACCGGGCTGTATTTCAAGGCGCTGACGGCGGGGCTCTCCGTGGTGCCGCCGATTCCTGCCGAGGTGCGCGAGAATGTCCGCGCGCGGCTGGAGCGGAACGGCGTGGAGGCGCTGCATGCGGAACTGGCGCAGCGCGATCCGCGCGCTGCCGAGCGATTGAACCTGCGTGACCGCACCCGCATCGCGCGCGCCCTCGAAGTGGTCGAGGCGACCGGCCGCTCGCTGCTCGACTGGCACCAGGAGGGCCAGCCGCCGCTGCTGCCGCAGGGCAGTTTTCGCGCGGTCTTTCTCGCGCCCGACCGCGACGAGGCTCTATGCCCGGATCGACGCCCGTTTCGACGCCATGCTCGGTGCCGGCGCGCTGAAGGAGGTCGGGCGGCTCGCCGCCAGACAGCTCGATCCGCTGCTGCCGGCGATGAAGGCTCATGGCGTCCCGGCGCTGATCCGGCACCTGCGCGGCGAGCTCAGCCTGGAGGAGGCCGCCACCATCGGCCGCGCCGATACCCGTCACTACGCCAAGCGGCAATTCACCTGGTTCCGGCACCAATTGCCTGATTTCGAATGGGTGAAGCCGGAGGAGGCGAGGGGACGGCTTGGCGCCATCATGCGGGGATAGCGACACGCTTTTCTGACCGGGTTCCCCAATTTACCTCTCGCCGAACCCCGGGAACACCGCTACATTGCCTAAATCGCGCGGAAGCGACCGCTTTGCCTTGACATCGAGGCTTTGGCCGCTATGTTTCGCGCAACCTTTGGGAAGCCGAGCGTCTACCATGCGCAACATTATTACCAAACTCCTTATCGCCATCGTACCCAGGCACACCGCCGGGGGTGGCTAGCTGCCATCCACATGACAGGCGGTGTGCATGGGTCCCTCTTCGGGGCCTTTTTTATTTCCCGAACCCGACACGACCAAAGCCGCTGACAACAGCGCATCCGGAGCAAGACAATGAGCGACAAGAGCCACGATCCGAACCAGATGACCGGCGCCGCGATGATCGTCCGCGCGCTCATCGATCACGGCGTGACCGACATTTTCGGCTATCCCGGCGGCGCGGTGCTTCCGATCTATGACGAGATCTTCCAGCAGAGCGAGGTCCAGCACATTCTGGTTCGGCACGAGCAGGGCGCGGGCCACGCCGCGGAGGGCTATGCGCGCTCGACCGGCAAGCCGGGCGTTGCATTGGTGACCTCCGGCCCGGGCGCCACCAACATGGTGACGCCGCTGACGGATGCGCTGATGGACTCGATCCCGCTGGTCTGCATCTCCGGCCAGGTGCCGACGCATCTGATCGGCAACGACGCTTTCCAGGAATGCGACACCGTCGGCATCACGCGGCCCTGCACCAAGCACAATTGGCTGGTGCGCGACGTCAACGATCTCGCCAAAGTCCTGCACGAGGCCTTCTACGTCGCGACCTCGGGCCGTCCGGGCCCGGTGCTGGTCGACGTTCCCAAGGACGTGCAGTTCGCGACCGGCACCTATCATCCGCCGCGCAAATCCGACGTGCACCGCTCCTACGCGCCGCGCGTGAAGGGCGATGCGACGCAGATCCGCAAGGCCGTCTCGCTGCTCGCGGGTGCCAAGCGCCCCGTGATCTACAGCGGCGGCGGCGTCATCAATTCCGGTCCCGAAGCGACCAGGCTGCTGCGCGAGCTGGTCGAGGTCACGGGCTTTCCGATCACCTCCACGCTGATGGGTCTCGGCGCCTATCCGGCGTCGGGCAAGAACTGGCTCGGCATGCTCGGCATGCACGGCACTTACGAAGCCAACATGACCATGCATGATTGCGACGTCATGCTGTGCGTCGGCGCGCGCTTCGACGACCGCATCACCGGCCGGGTCGACGCTTTCTCGCCGGGCTCGAAGAAAATCCACATCGACATCGACCCGTCCTCGATCAACAAGAACATCCGCGTCGACGTGCCGATCATCGGCGATTGCGGCAACATCCTCGGCGACATCCTCCAGGTGTTCAAGGCGGAAGCGAAGAAGCCCGACGTCAAGGCGTGGTGGCAGCAGATCGCGCAATGGCGCGCGCGCAACTCGCTCTATTACAAGAAGAGCAACGACGTCATCCTGCCGCAGCACGCGATCCAGAGCCTGTTCGAGGCGACGCGCGGCCGCGACACCTACATCACGACCGAAGTCGGCCAGCACCAGATGTGGGCGGCGCAGTTCTACGGCTTCGAGGAACCGCACCGCTGGATGACCTCGGGCGGTCTCGGCACCATGGGCTACGGCCTGCCGGCCGCGGTCGGCGTGCAGGTGGCCCATCCGGACAGCCTCGTCATCGACATCGCGGGCGATGCCTCGGTGCAGATGACGATGCAGGAGATGTCGACGGCGGTGCAGTACGAGCTGCCGATCAAGATCTTCATCCTGAACAACCAGTATATGGGCATGGTGCGGCAGTGGCAGCAGCTGCTGCACGGCAACCGCCTGTCGCATTCCTATTCGGAGGCGCTGCCGGATTTCGTCAAGCTCGCGGAAGCCTATGGCGGCGTCGGCATCCAGGTGCACAAGCCCGGCGATCTCGACGGCGCCATCCAGGAGATGATCTCGGTCAAGCGCCCCGTGCTGTTCGACTGCCGCGTCGCGGCGCTCGAAAACTGCTTCCCGATGATTCCCTCCGGCAAGGCGCACAACGAGATGCTGTTGCCGGAGCAGGCGAATGACGAGGCGACCGCGAAGGCGTTCGCCGGCGGCAAGGCGCTGGTGTGACGAGAGAGATTTGAGGGGACGACAATGAACCAGCCCGCATCCGCCTATTTCATCGAAGAGCGCCACGATCCGAACGAGACGCACACCCTTGCCGTGCTCGTGCAGAACGAGCCCGGCGTGCTCGCGCGCGTCATCGGCCTGTTCTCGGGCCGCGGCTACAACATCGAAAGCCTGACGGTCTCGGAGACCGAAGCACAGAAGCATCTGTCGCGCATCACCATCGTCACCACGGGAACGCCGATGGTGATCGCGCAGATCAAGAACCAGCTCGATCGCATGATCCCGGTCTATCAGGTCGTCGACATGACCCAGACCCGGCGCTCGATCGAACGCGAGTCTCGCGATGGTGAAGGTGCGCGGGCAGGGCGAGCATCGGGTCGAGGCGCTCCGGCTCGCGGATGCGTTCCGCGCCCGGGTGATCGATGCCACCACCGAGAGCTTTGTGTTCGAGATCACAGGCAACACGGACAAGATCAACCAGTTTATCGACCTGATGCGTCCGCTCGGCCTCGTCGAGGTGTCGCGCACCGGCGTTGCCGCGATCGGCCGCGGGCCTGAAGGGATGTGGAACCATGCTGGCGCGCGACTGGTATTACAACGAGCGTAACCGGATGGGGATCGGGCCTGCTGTGGCCTCGATCTACGACGCCCACGACGACGCCGATCTGCGGGCGCGCGCCGCACTGAAATTGCTGGGAGTCCAGCGCGGCTGGCGCATCGCCGACATCGGCTGCGGCAACGGCGTGCTGGCGACCGAAGCGGCGCTGATGGGTGCCGAGGTCGACGCCATCGACATCTCGCCGGCGATGCTGGCGCTCGCCGAGATCTACGCGCGCGACCGCAAGGCGCCTGTGCGCACCCAGTCCGCCGGCCTGCTCAGCTTCGCCTACCGGCCGGAATCATACGATCTGATCGTCAGCGAATTCACGCTGCATCACCTGCCCGACTTCTGGAAGGCGGTGGCGATGTCGCGGATTTTCCGCGCGCTCAAGCCAGGGGCGACGTTCTACCTGCGCGACATCGTCTACGCATCGATGCCCGACGCGATCGAACGCGACGTCGATCAATGGGCCGACTTCCAGATCAAGAACCACGATTTCGCGCGCGAGAGCGTGGTGACGCATATGCGCGACGAATATTCCACCTTCGGCTGGGTAATGGAGCGGATGCTGACCGACGTCGGTTTCACGCTGGTCTCGGCCGACTACCACGCGCCGATGCACGGCACGTATCTGCTGCGCAAACCTAATTCTTCCGCGTAAGGGCCGGCGGGCAAGGCCGAACGAACAACAACAGGGCTGCACGACAGGGCAGAGCCGAGAACAACAATGAAGCCGGCCGATATCCTCATCGCCTTCCTGGTGGCGATCATCTGGGGGCTCGCCTTCGTGGCGAGCCGGATCGCGCTCGACGAGTTTTCGCCGGAGCTGATGACGGCGATGCGCTTTGCCATCGCGGCCGTGCCTTGCCTGTTCATTCCGAAGCCGAAGGTCGCATGGTCGCTTCTGATCGCGATCAGCTTCACGCTGTTCCTCGGCCAGTTCCTGAGTCAGGCCTACGGCATCGCCCACGGCGTGCCGGTGGGGCTGACTAGCGTGGTGGTGCAGAGCCAGGCGCTGTTCACGATTGGATTTGCCGCGATCGCATTCGGCGAACGGCCGACGCCGATGCAGACGCTCGGCATCGTCATCGCGGCAGCGGGCCTGCTCATGATCTGCGGGACGGTCGGTTACGATTTCAGCGTCGGAGCGTTCGCAGTGCTGATGATCGCGCCGATCTGCTTTGCCGTCGGCAATCTCTTGCTGCGCGGAGCCCGCGGCGCGCCGATGTTCGACCTGTTTGCCTGGCTCTGCCTCACCGCCGCGGTGCCGCTGTTCGCCCTCGCGCTGGCGGTCAACGGGCCTGCGCCGACCTTCCAGTCGCTGATCCACATGTCGCTCACCGGTCTCATCTGTCTGCTGGCGATCGGCGCGATCTCCACCAGCATCGCCTATTGGCTCTGGGGCCGGTTGCTGCGCGACTATCCCGCCGCGCAAGTGGTGCCGTTCGCGCTGCTGGTCCCGTTCGTCGGCTCGGCCGCTTCCAGCATCGTGTTCGGCGAGCGGTTCGGACCTTTGCGGCTTGCGGGCATGCTGACCGTGATCGGTGGTATCGCGGTGATGGTGCTGGCGAAGCGTCCGCAAGTGCAGCCGAAGACGGCGTGAGGTGAATATGTCGCAATCGCTGTTCTATGCCTTCCTCATCTTCATGGTCGTGATGTACTTCACGCCCGGGCCGAACAACATCATGCTGCTGTCGTCGGGCCTGACCTATGGCTTCCGCCGCACCATCCCGCACATCGTCGGCATCGTCCTCGGCTTTGCCTTCATGGTCGCCGCCGTCGGCCTCGGGCTCGGCTCCGTGTTCCTGGCCTATCCGATCCTCCAGACCATCCTGAAATATGCCGGTGCCGCCTACCTGATCTATCTTGCCGCCGCGATCGCCCTGTCCGGCCCGACCAGGCCGGGGAGGGGGATGGCCGCGGCCCGATGACGTTCTGGGGCGCGGCGATGTTCCAATGGATCAACGCCAAGGGCTGGGTGATCGTGATCGGCACCATCACCGCCTATGCGGCCATCGCCCAATTCCCGCTCAACATCGCGATCCAGACTCTGATCAGCCTGCTGGTCGGCACGGTCTCGACCGTGGTCTGGGCCCTGTTCGGCTCCGCCTTGCGGCCGGTCCTGACCTCGGAGCGGCTGGTCCGCGCCTTCAACATCCTGATGGCGCTCCTGCTGCTGGCCTCCCTCTACCCCGTTTTCATGGATGCATGATGTCGCGGATTTCCATGCAGAAACGGGTTTCCCTCTGGGGCCGAAATGCTCTAGACAGCCCCCGAAATCCGCAAATTTCACCCTTCGGACACTGACCAATGGCCGATTTTCGGCCCTGAACGAGGAAACGACCATGCGTGTTTATTACGATCGCGACGCCGACCTGAACCTGATCAAGGGCAAGAAGGTCGCCATCGTCGGCTATGGCAGCCAGGGCCATGCTCATGCGCTCAACCTGAAGGATTCCGGCGTCAAGGACGTCGCCATCGCGCTGCGCAAGGACTCGGGCTCGGTGAAGAAGGCGGAAGCCGCCGGCTTCAAGGTCATGGAAGTCGCCGAAGCCGCCAAATGGGCCGACCTCGTCATGATGCTGACCCCGGACGAGGCTCCAGGGCGACATCTATCGCGAGCACCTGCATGACAACATGAAGAAGGGTGCGGCGCTGGTGTTCGCGCACGGCCTCAACGTCCACTTCAACCTGCTCGACCCGCGTGCCGACCTCGACGTGCTGATGATCGCGCCGAAGGGCCCCGGCCACACCGTGCGCTCGGAGTATCAGCGCGGCGGCGGCGTGCCCTGCCTGATCGCGATCGCCAAGGACGTCTCGGGCAATGCCCATGACCTCGGCCTGTCCTACGCCTCGGCCGTCGGCGGTGGCCGCGCCGGCATCATCGAAACCACCTTCAAGGAAGAGTGCGAGACCGATTTGTTCGGCGAGCAGGTCGTGCTCTGCGGCGGCCTGGTCGAGCTGATCAAGGGCGGCTACGAGACCCTGGTCGAAGCCGGCTACGCCCCGGAGATGGCCTATTTCGAGTGCCTGCACGAAGTGAAGTTGATCGTCGACCTGATCTATGAAGGCGGCATCGCCAACATGAACTACTCGATCTCCAACACCGCCGAGTACGGCGAGTACGTCACCGGCCCGCGCATCGTCACTGCCGAGACCAAGGCCGAGATGAAGCGCGTTCTCGCCGACATCCAGGGCGGCAAGTTCGCCCGCGACTGGATGCTCGAGAACAAGGTCAACCAGACCTCGTTCAAGGCGACCCGCGCCAAGCTCGCCCAGCACCCGATCGAGGAAGTCGGCGCCAAGCTGCGCGACATGATGCCCTGGATCAAGAAGGGCGCGCTGGTCGACAAGTCGAAGAACTAAGTCGTGGTTTCCGGACGCAGCGCAGCGCGTGAGCGTTGCGCTGCTGATCCAGGGGCCATTTGCGGCTTCTGAGTCCCGGCTCTGCGCTCCGCTTCTCTGCGCTTGTCCGGGACACGGCAGCGAAAACACAAGCTTCGCTCGCCAAACCAAATCTTAAATCTTCGCGGCTAGATTGGAGCGAGATCGCAGACAGCGGCCTCGCTCTTTTCGTCTCGCGCGAAGCATTGCTGCTTCATTCAAACTCTTCGCGAGCTGATGTGTTCTCCGAGCACGAAGAACTGACGCTTAAACCACATTCTTGATCTTGCGTCGTTTGTCAGGGCTTTTCGGAAGCCCTCGATCGCCAAAAGCGCTGTGCCCTCAGACTCTAGGATTCGGCTCTTCATCCGCGTTCTCATGACGCGGTCGATCGTCCGTTTTGACGTTCGCGCGCCGCTTCATCTTAAGAACCGGCACCTGCCGCAAGTTCTTGCGGCGCGTCCATGCGGGAAAAAGGTCATCGGTGCGCGGCTTGAGAACCTGATGGCGTTGCGCCGGCGTGGTCGTTCCCTACATTGATCGCGGGGCACAACAGGGGGAATGACCATGCGATCCGTCGTCGTCACCGGCGCGTCCACCGGCATCGGCTGGGCCACTGCAAAATTCCTGATCGGGCGCGGCTTTCGCGTCTTCGGCAGCGTTCGCAAGCAGGCCGATGCCGACCGCCTCACGGCCGAGTTCGGCGCCAATTTCTCGCCGTTGCTGTTCGACGTCACCGACGAGGCCGCGGTCCTCGCGGCTGCGCGGGACGTGCGCGCGGCACTGAATGGCGAAACGCTGGCGGGCCTCGTCAACAATGCCGGCATCGCCGTCGCCGGTCCCGTGCTCGAATTGTCGGCCGACGATTTCCGCCGCCAGATGGACATCAACGTCATCGGCCCCGTGATCGCGACGCAGGCCTTCGGGCCGCTGCTCGGCGCCGATCCCTCGCTGAAGGGGCCGAAGGGGCGGATCGTGATGATCAGCTCGGTCGCGGGCAAGAACGGCAACCCGCTCTCGGCGCCCTACTGCACCTCCAAGCACGCCATCGAAGGCCTGTCCGAAAGCCTGCGCCGCGAATTGATGCTGTTCGGCATCGACGTCATCATCGTCGCCCCCGGCGCGGTCAAGACGCCGATCTGGAGCAAGGCCGAGGAGATCGACCTGTCGGTCTACCAGAACTCGCCCTATCTGCCGGCGTTGAAGAAGGTCATGGCCTTCATGATGGACCTCGGCGCCAAAGGCCTGCCGGCCGAGCGCATCGCCGAGATCGTGTTCGAGGCGCTGACCGCGGCGAGCCCCAAGGTGCGCTACCAGATCACGCCCGACCCGATGCGCCATCTGATCTCGAGCGTGCTGCCGAAGCGGACGCTCGACCGCATCATCGCCAAGCGGCTCGGATTCCTGCCGCAATAGGCGGGCGCTTCAGCTCGCCGTAGCGGTCTGCCCGCGCGGATGGCGGGCCATCGCGATCATGCGCAGCGCCATCACGATGAGCAGCGGAATGAGGAACGCTGCATAGAGCGGCATCGCCGGCACGCGCTTGCCGAACGAGACCATGAACTGGAACCAGAGATAATAGCCGCCGGCGAGATGCAGCGTTCGCCAGGCGCGCGGCCCGATCAGCGCGACCGCGCGGTCGAACGAGGTCGCGCTCATGGCGATGATGACGGCATAGCCGATGCCGCCGAAGATGTAGGAGGCGGGCGAGGTGGCCTCCGCGAAGCCGGCCGGGTCCATGTTGGCGAAGGCGACGATCGCGATCGCGTGGATGGCGTGAGACGCGGCGAAGCTGAGGCCAAGATAGCGGCGGTTGCGGCGCTGCCAGCCCGTCCAGCCGTTGGGCCACAGCCGCGCCAGCGCCGTGGCGCTGAAGGCGAGGCAGAACAGCAGCAGTGAGCTGCGCGCCGTGAAGCGGATCACCATCCGCACGCCCTCGACCTCGAACTGCCGCATCGAGGCGATCCACAGGCTGAGGACAACCAGGCTGAGAGTGAGTGCGGCCAGCAGCCGCCAACCGTCGAGCCAGCCTTGACGTTGCAACATGGTGATCTCCTCCATTATGTAATCAACGATTACATTACGCGACGCCGGTGCGGTCAACCGTGTAATCGCTGCTTACATTCACGTTCGGGTGATGCTAGGCTATCGGCACGGCCGCGGACTCGCTGTAACCTCTCCCGGGAGTCTTCCTTGTGGCACGACCCCCACCCCAACCCTCCCCCGCAAGCGGGAGAGGGGGCGCACCTTGCCGCGGTTTCAGAATGTCCAAGCCAGCCCACCGAACTTCCAAGCCGCGTCCCCGCCGTCCGGCGGCCCAACAGAGGCCGTATCACCACGGCGATCTTCGCCGCGTGCTGATCGATGCTGCGTTGCAACTCGCCGCGGAGGGCGCGGAGGTCTCGGTCCGTGAGGCCGCGCGTCGGGCCGCGGTGTCGCCGGGAGCGCCGTTCCGGCACTTTCCAAACCGCGATGCCCTCATGGCCGCAGTGGCCGAGGAGGCGCAGCGGCGCTTTCGCGCCGAGATCGAGGCCGCGCTGAGCAAGGCCCCCGCCGCCGGCCCGCTCGACCGTTTCCGCGCCTTCGGCCTTGCTTACTTGCGCTGGGCGATGCGCAATCCCGCCCATTTTGAAATCATCTCCACCGGGCGTTATTTCGTCCATGGCAGCTCCGCGGAATTGACCCGTGACAACGCCGAGCTGATCGCCCTTACCGAGGGGATCCTGGGCGAGGCGGCTGAGCAGGGCCTGCTGCGGCCGGCCGACCTCAAGCAGATCCAGATCGCCGGCCGCGCCCTGGTCTACGGTTTGGCCCGGATGAACCTCGACGGTCACTTTCCGCGCTGGGGCGTCGAGCAGAGGGAGATCGAACGGACGGCGGAAGCGGTAATCGACCTGTTCATCGCCGGGATCGCCAAACCCTAGAGATCAGTGCTTCTCAGTGATGAGCGCTCTTGCGCGTGGCGGACGACACCGTGCGGCCGTTCGCCGCCCATCAAGAATAAGCGAAGGTCGGATCACGGCGCGCGTTGCCTGTCCTTGACCGTTCCGTTACAGTTTTATGACACGGTGCAGGCTTCCGGCTGCGCCGGATGCCCTAGCCGCCGTCAGGCCGGCCGGACGGCTAGGTATCATTGCCGGACCAGCTGTTGCGTGCCGTCGATGGCGTCCGCGCCTAATCCAGGTCCTTCTACCACGACAGCCGTGCTGGCGAGCGTCGCCGCGCTCGGCATCTGGCGCCTGCTCGCCGTTGCCGCCCCGCACTTGGCCGCCCTCGCGCTGATGTACCAGACCGAGACCGATTTCGGCTCGCGCCTGTCCTTTGCGCTCGCCTGGGGCATTCTCAACTTCTTCTGGATCACGCTGCTGCGCCGGCCGGCGCTGTCGGGCGCGCTGTCGCTGACCATGGTCGTGGTGCTGGTGCTGCTGTCGCGGCTCAAGCACGACGTCGTCCAGATGACGGTCAACTTCATCGACCTGATGATGATCGACCGTGACACCGTGGCGTTCCTGTTCACGATCTTCCCGAATTTGCGCTGGTCGGTGATCCTGGCCGGCCTCGTCACGCTGCCGCTGATGTATGCGCTGTGGTGGCTCGATCCGTTCCGCATCCGCCGCCTGCCCGCGCTCGCCTGCAAGCTCGCCTGTCTCGCCGCCCTCGTCGGCTACTCGCTCTATCATCCGGACGAAGCCTGGCGCGGCTATTACGACGACGGCTATCTGTCCAAGTTCTTCCGCTCCGGCGTCAGCTCGGTCTCCGACTTCGTGCAATACGGCTTCATGGAATCGGCCGCCTCGACCAACGAGCGGCTCAACATGCCGCTGGTCGATGCCTGTCATCCCGCCGGCCGCCGGCCGAACATCATCATGATCCATGATGAATCGAGCTTCGATATCCGCGCCGCGCAAGGCATCAAGGTGCCGCAAGGCTATGGCAGCCATTTCAAGTCCTGGGACGGCAAGCAGCGCACGTTCCTGGCCGAGAGCAATGGCGGGCCGAGCTGGTTCACCGAATACAACGTGCTTGCCGGGCTGTCGTCACGCTCGTTCGGCCGCTTCGCCTATTTCGTGACGCGCATCGCCTCGAACCGCGTCGAGCGTGGTCTGCCGCTGGCGCTGCGCCGCTGCGGCTACGACACCATGTCGCTCTATCCCGCCTATGGCGGCTTCATGGCAGCCCGCAGCTTCCAGATGACGACCGGCATCGAACGCTTCCTCGATTCCAAGGATCTCCACGCCAAGGACGTCGAGCCCGACAGCTTCTTCTACCAAAAGGCGCTCCAGCTGATGGGGCAGCAGCCGCCCAACAAGCCGCTGTTCACCTTCATCTATCTCGGCGCCAACCATTTCCCCTGGGAGACGCGCTTCCGTCCCGAGCTGCTGCCGAACTGGCGCGCGCCGGGCAACGTGCCGTCGATCGACGAATATTTGCGCCGGCAGGCGATGAGCGCCGAGCAGTACAGGGCGTTCGTCGCCGGCCTGAAGAAGACCTTCCCCGGCCAGCCCTTCCTGATCGTGCGCTACGGCGATCATCAGCCCGAATTTGCGCCCGGCATCCTTGAGCCCGGGCTCGACGAAGGCGCCATCGGCAAGAAACTCGATGCCTACGATCCGCGCCTCTACGCGACCTATTACGCGATCGACGCCCTCAATTTCGAGCCGGTGAAGAGCGATGCCGTGATGGACACGATCGACGGCCCCTATCTGCCGCTGGTGATCCAGGAGGCCGCCGGCATCCCGCTCGATCCGTCCTTCGCCGAGCAGAAGGAGATCATGCTCCGCTGCAAGGGCATGTTCTACGGCTGCAAGGACGGCGCCGAAGCGCGCCGGCTGAATCGGTTGCTGATCAACGCGGGGATGATCCGGGGGCTGTAGCGGCGATTGCTACGAAATCCAGGCCTACCGCCCGCCCACCTTCGCCCACAGCCACTTCGCCACCGCGTCCGGCGAGGAGTTCGCGTCGTTGCCGCTGGCGCGCAGATTCGCCTCGCGCATGGAGGCGATGTCGATCTTGCCAAGCAGCGGGCTCAGCGCGGCCTTGAGTCGCTCGTCGCCGGCGCGCTTTGGTGCGAGCAGCAGGATCGCATCGTAAGGCGGGATCGCGTGCTTGGGGTCGTCGAGCGCGACGAGGTCGTATTTCGCGATCAGGCCGTCGCTGGTGTAGCCGGCGATGACGTCGACCTCGCCGCTGGCCACCGCCGCATACATGAAGTCCGGCTGCATCTGGCGCTGGGCGCGGAACGAAAGCCCATAGGCCTTTTGCAGCGCCGCCCATTCGGGGCGCGAGAAGAATTCGTAGTCGCCGGCAATCGACATCGTCGGGGCATGTGCGGCGAGATCGGCGACGGTGCGGACGCCAAGCGCTTCGGCCTTCTTCCGCGGCATCACCAGCGCATAGGCGTTCTCGAAGCCGAGCCTCGCCAAGCAGGGTGATGTTCTCCCTGGCCAGCGCCGGCTTCAGCTCCGCGAGCAGCTCGGCGCGCGGCTTGATGTCGGTGCGATGCAGCTGGTTGGCCCACAGCGTGCCGGAATAATCGACATAGAGATCGATGTCGCCGGCCTTCAGCGCCTCGAAGATCACGCTGGAGCCGAGGCCCGAGCGCGCCGATGCGGACAGGCCGGCCGCCTGGAGCCGGTCCGTCATCAATGCCGACAGCACATATTGCTCGGCAAACGTCTTGGCGCCGACGACATAGCCCTGCGACGAACGTCCCATGGTCGGCACCAGCGTTGCGGCGACCAGTGCCGCGATGCCGGCCGCGCCGAGCCCGGCACGCAGGCGGCTGCGCTGGCGCAGGCCGCTCTCGATCAGCCCGAGCAACTGGTCGACGGCGAGCGCGAGCAGGGCCGAGGCAAAGCAGCCGAACAGCACGAACACCCAGTTCTGGGTCTGCAATCCGGCAAAGATGTAATTGCCGAGGCTGGTCTGCCCGATCGGCGTCGATAGCGTCGCGGTGCCGATCACCCACACCGCGGCGGTGCGGATGCCCGCCATCATCACCGGCAGCGCCAGCGGCAGCTCGACCATGAGAAGCGACTGCCGTGCAGTCATGCCGACGCCCTTGGCGGCCTCGATCAGAGCGGGATCGATGCCGTTGAGACCCGTGATGCCGTTGCGCAGCACCGGCAGCACCGAATAGAGCGCCAGTGCCAGCATCGCCGGCAGGAAGCCGAACGCCGAGAACGTTACGCCGAACCAGGCCAGCGTCACGGACGCGGCCAGCAGCAGCAATGGATAGAACAGCGCGAGCAATGCGAGCCCCGGCACTGTCTGCACGATGCTGGCGATCGCGAGCAGGATGGCGCGCGGTGCCGGGCGGTTGCGCGTCAGGATCGCCAGCGGCAGGCTGACGGCGAGGCCGAGCGCGAGCGCGGCGAGGCTCACCCGCACGTGGTTGCCGAGATAATCGGGCAGATGCGACAGCGCCTCGCCCCAGCGTGGATCGGCAAGGAAGCTCATGCCGCACCGCCCTGCGGCAGCAGCGCGTTGAGCCGCTCGACCTGACGGCGCGGCGTGCGCAACAGCTCCAGCACGTAGGCGTCGCCGCTCTTCGACAAATCGGCAGGCGTGCCCTGGGCGAGCAGCTTTCCGCTGCGCATCACCGCGATGCGGTCGGCGAGCAGGATCGCTTCCGTCATGTCATGCGTGATCATCACCGTGGTCAGGCCGAGCTTGCGATGCAGCGAACGATAATCGTCGCCGAGCGCGTCGCGCGTGAGCGGATCGAGCGCGCCGAACGGCTCGTCCATCAGCACGATGCGCGGCTTTGCGGCCAACGCCCGCGCCACGCCGACGCGCTGGCGCTGGCCGCCGGAGAGCGCCTCCGGCAAGCGATCACGATGCGCGGTGCGGTCGAGCTGCACGAGCTCCAGCAGCTCGTCGACGCGCGCTGCGATATCGGCGGGACGCTCGCCCAGCAGTTTCGGGGTGATCCCGATATTGTCGGCGACGCTCAGATGCGGAAACAATCCGCCGCTCTGGAAGACGTAGCCGATCCGCCGCCGCAGCGCGACCGGATCGACGTCTTGCACGTCCTCGCCGTCAACCATGATGCTGCCGCCGTCGGCCTCGATCAGCCGGTTGGCGAGCCGCAGCAGCGTCGTCTTGCCCGAGCCCGAGCCGCCGACGATGGCCACGAACTCGCCTTCGGCCACGTCGAGCGACACGTCATTGACGGCTTTCAGCGAGCCGAAGCTTTTGGTGACGTGGGCATAGCCAATCATCGGCCTGGATGGCATCGGGCGGGGGCTCGCTTCGCTGCCCCGCCCGTGGAGGGAGGGGATCACTGGGCCATGCGTAGCACGCTTGGCCGCTTGATTGAACTTGGCCGCGCGAGCGGCTAAGGCATCAAGCGAAATTCGGAGGGAACACATGACAACGCCCACGGCAGTGGCGCTGGAAGATGCCAAGGTTGCGTTCCGCCTGGGAGACGGCCGGGTCTATACGGCGGTGGAGAAGGCGCATCTTGCGGTCGGGCAGGGCGAGTTCGTCGCGATCGTTGGCCCCACCGGCTGCGGGAAATCGACGCTGCTCAACGTCGCGGCCGGGCTGCTGAAGCCGGCGGCCGGCAGCGTCAGGATTTTCGACCAGCCGCTGGCGGGGCTGAACCGGGATGCCGGCTATTTGTTCCAGGCCGACGCGCTGTTCCCCTGGAAAACCGCGCTCGATAACGTCGCGATCGGCCTCGAGATCAAGGGCACGCCGCGGGCTGAAGCGCTGCCGCGTGCGCAGCAATGGCTGACCTCCGTTGGTCTCGGCGCGTTCGCCGGCCGCTATCCGCACATGCTCTCAGGCGGCCAGCGCAAGCGCGTGGCGCTGGCGCAGGTGCTGATCCGCGATCCCAAGATCCTCCTGATGGACGAGCCGTTCGGACCGCTCGATGCGCAGACCCGGCAGGTGATGGGCAATCTGCTGCTCGAGCTCTGGAGCGCCGACCGCAAGGCGGTGCTGTTCGTGACCCATGATCTGGAAGAGGCGATCGCGCTTGCCGACCGCGTCGTGATCATGTCCGCGGGGCCGTCCTCGCGTATCATCGGCGACTGGAAGGTTACGCTGCCGCGGCCACGCGACATCTTCGAGGTGCGGCTCGACAAGCAGTTCCACGAGCTGCATCGCGAGATCTGGGGCGTGCTCAAGGACGAGGTGATGAAGGGCTACGCGCAATCCACGCAAGCGGCGGAGGCGGTCTGATGTCGCGCCCGACGCTGTTCGCGCTGCAAGTGCTGGTCGCGGTCGTCTGCATCGTGCTGTGGCAGGTGCTGTCGACCGTCCCCGTGTTCGGCAAGATCCTGCTGCCGCCGTTCTTCTTCTCCAACCCCCTCGACGTGTTCAGCCAGATCGTGAAGTGGTTCGCCTCCGGCGTGATCTGGAAGCATCTCGGCATCACGCTGGCGGAATCACTCCTGGCCTTCGCGATCGGATCGGCCGGCGGCGTGCTGGTCGGCTTCTGGTTCGCGCGCCAGCCGATCGTTGCCGCGGTGTTCGACCCCTACGTCAAAATGGTCAACGCGCTGCCGCGCGTCGTGCTGGCGCCGATCTTCGCGCTGTGGCTGGGGCTCGGCATATGGTCCAAGGTCGCGCTCGGCGTCACGCTGGTGTTCTTCATCGTGTTCTTCAACGTCTATCAGGGCGTCAAGGAAGTCAGCCGCACCGTGCTCGACAACGGCCGCATGCTCGGCATGAGTGAGCGGCAGCTGATGCAGCACGTCTATTGGCCCTCGGCTCTGTCCTGGATGTTCTCATCGCTGCACACTTCTGTCGGCTTCGCCGTGGTCGGTGCGGTGGTCGGCGAATATCTTGGTTCGGCAGCCGGGCTCGGCTATCTGATCCAGCAGGCCGAGGGCGTGTTCGACGTCGCCGGCGTATTCGCCGGCATGTTCGTGCTGTCGGCGTTCGTGATCCTGATCGACTACGGCGTCACGCTGGTGGAACGGCGGCTGCTGGTGTGGCGGCCGACGGCGTCGGACGGCCGGGGTTGAGCCGCGCGCAAGGTGCGCTCCCTCCCCCGCGTGCGGGGAGGGTTGGGGAGAGGGTGTCTCCGCTTGCGAGAGCCCCCAAGAGGAGAGAACCCTCACCCGGCGTTTCGCACCGACCTCTCCCGCAAGCGGGAGAGGTTGAGGCAAGGCTCAATCCAGCAGCTTGGTATCGTCAGGCGCCTGCGGCGGGGTCTTGATCGCGATGGCCTTGACCTGTCCACTGATCGGCTTGGTGCCGCCATGCGGCGTGCCCTTGGGGATGATGACGAGGTCGCCGGGCTTCACCGTGACCTCCTTGTCGCCGAGCCAGATCGTGCCGGTGCCGTCCAGGATGTACTGGATCTCGTTGGTGTTGGGATGCATGTGCTTGGGCACATTGCCGACCTGGATCGAGATGGTGGCACCGTCGGCGCTGGCGAACATTTTCGAGCGGTAGCCGACATTGTTGGCGGCCCCGAGGGCGTCGCCCTCCATCTCGCCGGTGTGGATGATCTGGGCGGTGATGTTCTCGGCGGCGAGCGCCGGCCGGAGCAGTTGGTTTGCGCCGCATCCGGCGGCAAAAGCGACGGCGATCGAAAGCCCGGCGACAAGGCGATTCATGGATTCCTCCCCATCTGGAATTGTTGTTGTGGGCCCATGCTATTGCGACCGAAGGAAGATGGCCAGAGGAGAGGGATCAAAGACCTTGGTTGCGCTTCTCAAGCCGGGTGGGCTGCTCTATGGTGCCGCCGGCCGAACGGAGGAAACCAATGAAGAACACGATTGCCAGGCTCGCCGGTGCGCTGCTCGCGCTGACGCTCACGACCGGATTTGCCGCGGCGCAAAGCAAGGTCACCATCGCGGTCGGCGGCGGCTCCTGCTTGTGCTATCTGCCGACGGTGCTGGCCAAGCAGCTCGGCGAATACGACAAGGCCGGTCTCAATGTCGAGCTGGTCGACCTCAAGGGCGGTTCGGACGCACTCAAGGCCGTGCTCGGCGGCAGCGCCGACGTCGTCTCCGGCTATTTCGACCATTGCGTCAATCTGGCCGCCAAGAAGCAGGAGCTCCAGGCCTTCGTGGTCTATGACCGCTATCCCGGCCTCGTGCTGGTGGTCGCGCCCTCGCGCACCAACGACATCAAGTCGGTCAAGGACCTCGCCGGCAAGAAGGTCGGGGTCAGCGCGCCCGGCTCGTCGACCGATTTCTTCCTGAAATACATGCTCAAGAAGAACGGCGTCGATCCCACCAGCGCCGCTGTCATCGGCGTCGGCCTCGGCGCCACCGCGGTCGCCGCGATGGAGCAGGGCCAGATCGACGCCGCCGTGATGCTCGATCCCTCCGTCACCGTGCTGCAGGGCAGCCACAAGGATCTGCGCATCCTCTCCGACACCCGCACCCAGAAGGACACGCTCGAAACCTTCGGCGGCGAATATCCCGGCGGCGCGCTGTATTCGACCGCGGCCTGGGTTGCCAAGCACGAGAAGGAGACGCAGGGGCTCACCAACGCGATCCTCGCCACGCTCGCCTGGATCCATTCGCACAGCCCTGAGGAGATCATGGCGAAGATGCCGGAGGAGACAGTCGGCAAGAACAAGGACCTCTATCTCGCCGCGCTGAAGAACACGATCCCGATGTATTCGGAGACCGGCAAGATGGACCCGAAGGGCGCGGACGCCGTGCTCGCGGTGTTCAGCGTCGGCTCGCCCGAGGTCGCCAATGCCAAGATCGACGTCAGCAAGACCTTCACCAACAAGTTCGTCGAGCAGGCCAAGAAGACCACGGGGAACGCCAAATAGCTGACGCGAAGATGGGGTAGTCGTCCCTCATGACGTCACCGATCATTCATCGCGTCACCACGCTCGATCTTGCCGTGCGGCCGATCGTCTGGCCGTTCGCCGAGGAGCGTCGCGACGAGATTGCGGCGCATTTCGCCGAGAAGCAGCGCGAGCGGCCGAAGATCTGGAACGGCCGCGTCCTGATCGGGCAAGACCCCGTGTTCACGGGCGACCGTTTCGCGGCGACCTATTTCGAGACCGATTTCGCCAGCTTCCTCGCATGGCGCGACTGGGGCTTTCCCGGGCCTGCCGTGTTCAACGGCTTTGGCATGGGCGCGCTGCGCACCTCCGACGGCGCCTTCGTGATGGGCGAGATGGCACCGCACACCGCCAATGCGGGCCGTATCTATTTCCCCTCGGGCACGCCCGATCTCGACGACGTCAGGGGGACACGCTCGACATTCCAGGCAGCGTCGTCCGCGAGACTCGAGGAAGAGACCGGCCTCACCGCGGCGGACTTTCGCGCCGAGCCGGACTGGCATTGCATCGTCAGCGGCCCCACGATTGCGATGATGCAGGTGCTCAACCTGGATATGTCCGGCGACGAGGCGCGCGCCCGCATCGAAGCGAACCTCGCCCGCGAGGACGAGCCCGAATTGTCGGCCATCCATCTCGTGCGCGGGATGAGTGATCTCAGGCCGAGCATGCCGCGATTTGTCACGGCCTTTGTCGAGCAGCAGTTCGCCTCGCGCTGATGCGCAAGGCTTGACATCGCCGCGCTCTGCCCATGTGATGGGGGTAAGCAAGATCAAGACGAATGCAATGCACAATCGTCCAGGGAGGTTTTGATGCGCCTGCGCATGGCTGCCCGGTTGCTATTTGGGCCGTTGGTCGCGATATCGGCGACGGGCTTGGCAATGTCCGCCCAGGCTCAGGACAAGAAGATCAAGATCGGCGTCGTCTTTGATTTGACCGGGCCCCTGGCCGGCGGCGGCTCCGAGACTCAACTATGTCGGCACCAAGATCATCCTCGACCATTTCGCCAAGACCGGCGTCGAGGGCTACAAGATCGAGGCGGTCTATGCCGACGCGCAGAGCAAGCCCGACATCGCCATCAACGAATCCGTGCGCCTCCTCGAGCAGGAGAAGGTCGACATGGTGCTCGGCTTCTTCTCCTCAGCGCAATGCGTGCCGGTGGCCGCGCGCGTCGAGCAGCTCAAGAAGTTCATGTGGATGACGACCTGCATCTCGTCGGCCGTGTTCAACGAGAAGGGCTACAAATACGTCTTCCGCCCGCAGGCGAGCGGCGACCAGTTCGGCATGATGACGATGGATTTCATCGCGCAGAACGCCAAGGAGAAGTTCGGCAAGGAGCCGAAGGATCTGCGCGTCGCCATCATCCACGAGGACGGCGCCTACGGCGTCGACGTCTCCAAGGGCAACGAGGCCGGCGCGAAGAAGGCCGGCTTCAACGTCGTGCTGAAGGAGGGCTATTCGGCGACCGCGCCCGATCTGTCGGCGCTGGTGACCAAGCTCAAGCGCGCCAAGCCCGACGTGATCTTTCACACGGGCTACAATCCGGACATCACCCTGCTGCTGCGCCAGGCGCGCGAGCAGGGTCTGAAGTTCGGCGCGCTGATGGGGCACGGCGCAGGCTATGGCGTCTATGAGAAGCTGAAGGAAGGCATGGGGGCCGACGCCGCCTACATCTTCAACACCGACCCGATCTCGATCTGGCTCGCCAACCAGAAGACCATGGATCCGAAGCTCGCGCCCGTCATCAAGATGGTCGGCGAGGAGTTCGACAAGATCAAGCCGGGCGTCGCCATCCGCTCCGCCCATGTCGGCATCGGCGCGTCCAACACCTATGTGTTCATGAACGACGTGCTGCCGCGCGCGATCAAGAAGTATGGCGGCGTCGATCCCGAGGCGCTGCGCAAGGCGGCGCTCGACACCGACATCCCCGAAGGCGGCACCATGCTCGGCTTCGGCGTGAAGTTCTACGGCGAAGGCACGCCCATGGCCGGGCAGAACGAGCGCTCGTTCCCCGTCGTGATCCAGTATCTCGAAGACAAGTCCCATGTGGTGTGGCCAAAGAGCCAGGCGCAGCGCGAGGCCGTGCTGCCGCTGCCGAAAGGCACCACCTACAGCAACCAGTAGCGGCGGAGGGCCCTGGTGCTGGAAGTCAGCGGGCTGGTGAAGCGGTTCGGCGGCTTCACCGCCGTCAACAACGTGTCGTTCAAAGTCGATCAGGGCGAGATCCTCGGCCTGATCGGCCCCAACGGCTCGGGCAAGAGCACGATCTTCAACATGCTTTCGGGAACGCTGGCGCCGACGTCGGGCTCGATCCTGTTCGACGGCGCCGAGATCGCGGGCCTCGCGCCGCACCGGATCATCAACAGCGGCATCGGCCGCACCTTCCAGATTCCGCGCCCCTTCCGCCGTCTGACCATCTTCGAGAACGTCGCGCTGGCCGGCTTCTACGGGCAGGGCCGTCACAGCCGCATCAAGGCCGAAGAGGCGGCCGAGCGCGCGCTCGCGATGGTCGGCCTGCCGACCGATCGCCATGCCAGCGTCGATGGCCTTGGGGCGGCCGGGCTGAAGAAGCTCGAGCCTCGCCAAGGCGCTCGCCACCGCGCCAAAGCTGCTGCTCGCCGACGAAAGCCTCGGCGGTCTCGACGAAGCCGAGATGGAGCAGGCCGCCGACATGCTGCGCAACATCCGCGACGAGCCTCGGCATCACCATCATCTGGGTCGAGCACATCATGGGCGTGCTGATGCGCGTCGTCGATCGCGTCATGGTGCTCGATCACGGCGAGAAGATCTCGGAAGGCCTGCCGAGCGCGGTGGCGGGCGATCCGCGCGTCATCGAGGTCTATCTCGGCACCGATGCCGAGACCACGCAAGCCGCGGCCGCCGAAGCGCGCCGCCGCGCGGGAGGCTAGAGGATGCTGGAGCTTCGCGCCGTCAATGCCGGCTATGGCACCTTCCAGGCGCTGTTCGACGTCAATCTCGACGTCAAGGCCGGCGAGGCCGTCGGCGTCATCGGCCCGAACGGCGCCGGCAAGACCACCTTGATGCGTGTCATCTCCGGGCTGATCCGTCCCTCGCGGGGCTCGATCAGGATGGAGGGTACGGATGTCGTGGCGACGCCGTCGCACAAGATCGTCAGCCTCGGCATCGCGCATGTGCCCGAGAACCGGCGGTTGTTTCCGCAGCTTTCGGTCGACGACAATCTCAAGATGGGCGCCTTCATGAAGGAGGCGCGAGGACACTATGCCGAGCGGCTGGAAGTCGTGTTCGACCTGTTCCCGCGCCTGAAGGAACGCCGCCACCAGATGGCCGGCACCATGTCCGGCGGCGAGCAGCAGATGTGCGCGATTGGCCGCGCGCTGATGTCCAATCCAAAATTGCTGCTGCTCGACGAGCCCTCGGCGGGGCTGGCGCCGGTCGTGGTGCAGCAGGTGTTCGAGCTGGTGAAGCGGATCCGCAGCCGCGGGCTGACCGTCTTGATCGTCGAGCAGAACGTGCAGCAGGTGCTGAAAGTGGTCGACCGCGCCTATCTGATCGAGGCCGGCACGATTCGCGCATCCGGCACCTCGGCCGAGATGCTGGCGAGCGACACGGTCAAGGAAGCATATCTCGGGGTGTGAGGGGGCATCCAGGCATGCAAGCTTTTTTGGACATTTTCGACATCTACCTGCTGGAGGCCGTGATCAACGGCATCCTGCTCGGCGGCGTGCTGGCGCTGCTCGCGCTCGGGCTCAATTTGATCTTCGGCGTCATCGACGTGACCTGGATCTGCTACGCCGAGCCTCGTGATGATCGGCATGTACGCCATGTATTTCATGGTGCAGGTCTACGGCATCAGCTATTTCATTGCGGCGCCGCTCACGGTCTTGCTGGTCGCGGTGCTCGGCGCGGCGCTGCACTACCTCGTGATCGCGCCGCTCCTGACCGCGCCGCCGATCAACCAGCTGCTGGCGACCGGCGGGGTGCTGTTCGTGCTGCAGAGCTTCGCCACGGTCGCCTTCGGCATCGACTTCCGCAATCTCGGCATCCGCCTGCCGGTGCTGGCGTTCGGCGACATGAATTTCAGCTACGCACGGCTGCTGTCGTTTCTGGCCGCGCTGGTCGGCATGGTCGCGGTCTACCTGTTCATGACGCGCACCTTCACCGGCACCGCGATCCGCGCCATCTCGCAGGATCGCCAGATCATGGCCCTGATGGGCGTCGACACCAAGCGCATCTATCTCATCACCTCCGCAATCGGCGGCGGGCTGGCCGGGCTCGCCGCCTGTCTCCTGGTGCTGCAATATGACGTGCATCCCTTCGTCGGCCTGTCCTTCGGGCCGATCACGTTCCTGATCTGCGTGCTCGGGGGCCTCGGCAATTTCATCGGCGGCTTCATCGCCGCCTTCGTCTTCGCCGAGATCATCTCGCTCGGCGGCCTGTTCTCCGATCTCGAATGGGGCTACGTGCTCGCCTTCGCATTCTTCATCGTGATGATGTTCATCCGGCCCGCGGGCCTGCTGGCGAGGCGCCGATGACGGGGCAGGGACGGCTTGCAGCATGGGGCGTTGGGCTGGCGGCGCTGGTCGCGCTGCCCTTCGTCTACCGCGATCCCTATCATCTGCACATCCTGGTGCTGATCCTGATCTGGTCGTTCGCCTACACCTCCTGGTCGATGATGGGGCGGTTCGGCCTGGTCTCGCTCGGGCATGGCGGCTTCATGGGGATCGGTGCCTACGTCACCGCGCTGCTCTGGAATCATCTGGGCCTGTCGCCCTGGATCGGCATTCCCGTCGGCATGGTCGCAGCAGGCGTCCTGGCGCTGATCGTCGGCTACCCCTGTTTTCGCTTTCGCATCACCGGGCACTATTTCGTGCTGGTGACGTTGGCGCTCTCGGGCATCGTGCTCCAGGTCATCACGGCGACACGCGACTACACCGGGGGCTCGCTCGGCTACACGCCGAACCGGGCAGCCGGCAACAAGCTGCTGGCGCTGCAGTTCGACGACAAGATCACCTGGTACCTGATTGCGCTCGGGGTCTGGCTGTTCGGCATCGTGGTCTGGCACTGGGTTGACCGCAGCATGGCGCGCTATGCGCTGGAGGCGATCTCGGAAGACGAGGACGCGGCCGCCGCTGCCGGCGTCAACGTCACCGCGGAGAAGCTGAAGATCACGCTGCTCAGCGCCCTGATGACGGCGCTCGCGGGTGCGATCTACTGCCAGTACCAGATGTTCATCACCCCCGACACCGTCAGCGGCATCGCGGTCTCGCTGCAAATGGTGTTCGCGGCCATCGTCGGCGGCCTGTTCGTCTCGCTCGGACCGACCTTCGGCGCCGTCATCACCATTCTGCTGGCGGAAACACTTCGTATCGGCTTCGGTACCAAGGCGGTCGGCTGGGACAATCTCGTCTATGGCGTGCTGCTTGTGCTTTTCATCATATTCCTTCCCAAGGGCATCCTTGGTAGCTTGCTCGACCGATTGAAGCCGCAACGCAAGGTAACTCGCGCTCATGAGCAAGAAGCCGTCCAAATCGCTCGCCCAGGAGCTTGACCGCTATATCACGCCGTTTCGCTACGACGGGTCGGGCAAGTTTCATCTCAAGGAGCACAAGACCAACGAGAAGGGCGATCTCGACAAGGAGAAGGCGCAGGAACTTCTCGACGCCAACAAGAAGCGGCTGATCGAGTTTCAGGAGACGCTCTACGCCCAGGACCGCTGGTCGTTGCTGATCGTGTTCCAGGCCATGGATGCCGGCGGCAAGGATTCCGCGATCAAGGCGATCTTCGAAGGCATCAACCCGCAAGGCTGCGAGGTTCATGCCTTCAAGGCGCCGAGCAGCAAGGAGCCTCGACCACGACTTCCTCTGGCGCCACGCCATCGCGCTGCCGGAACGCGGTCATATTGGCATCTTCAACCGCTCCCATTACGAGGAATGCCTGGTGACGCGCGTGCACCCGGAGATCCTCGTCAAGGAGAAGCTGCCGCAAAGGCTCGTCACCAAGAGTATCTGGAAGGAGCGGTTCGAGGACATCGCCGCCTGGGAGCGCTATCTCTGCCGCAACGGCACGGTGGTGCTGAAGTTCTTCCTCAACGTGTCCAAGGACGAGCAGCGCGAGCGCTTCCTCGACCGGCTGGAGGATCCGGCCAAGCAGTGGAAATTCTCGATGGACGACATCAAGGAGCGCGCGTTGTGGCCGCGCTACCAGGCCGTCTATCAGGACATCGTCCGGCACACCGCGACGGCCCATGCGCCGTGGTATGTCGTGCCGGCCGATCACAAATGGTTCGCCCGCGTCGTGATCGGCTCCGTGATCAATGCGACGCTCGAAAAACTCGACCTGCGCTTTCCCCGCGCCGACAAGGCCTCGCTGAAGGAGTTCGACGCTGTGCGCACGGCGCTGGAGAAGGAAGAGAAGAAGAACGGCACCAAGAATTCGCGAAAACAACCCCATGCACAGTAGCCGGCGACAGCAAGATCAAGGGCTTGCCGGCTGATCGAAAATGATTGCTGTTTGTGCGAAATCGATTTGCGGCGTCGGGCAAAGCAGGCGCTGCGGCGGAACCGGCGTGCTCCAATTGTGATCTCTCACCCGATTGATCCCGCTTGACAGTTTTGTGTCACGGGAGGAGCATGCCCTTGGTCGCAAACAAGCGACGCGCAACGTCCACCTCATGAGCAAGGGGAGGTCTATGACACCACCTCCGCAAACCCAGCCGCGTTAAGTGCGATGGAGGCTCGTTCGGACTATCGCATAGCGGCAGAAACCGCGAACGGCACGCCGGGTAAAGGTTAGCGGGCTGCATCAGTAAGGCAGAGCCCCTACCTTCCCGGCGCTGTATTTTCATTGCCGACCATGTCGGGTGGCCGTGACGAGGCTGGCCGCGATATCTGCCTTCGACATCCTGCGTTTCTCCCTCCTTCCTCCTCGCCGTCATTCCGGGCCGCTTCCCGGAATGACGGAGCGATCCGCGGATGATTTGTGCACCTGGGGTGCACCGGTCACCACATCGTCATGGCCGGGCTTGTCCCGGCCATCCACGGCCTTGGCCCGAGGCGCGAAGAACGTGGATGCCCGGGACAAGCCCGGGCATGACGACTTGTAAAGTCGAACTGCGGGAATCCCGCAATGGACGGATCGCGTTGCACGGACCGCGCTTCGTCGGCGTCTGAACTCTGCTGAGACGAGGTTCCCCGACCCTGCATTGCGGCAAATGCCAAGAGAATGTCGCCTCGAAGGCCAACTTCCGACACAGGCGAGGGGCGAATAACGGCCATCCGACATGACGCATGCGCTTCGGCGGTGACGGTCTCGCCCCCGCCGGCGCATGCAATTTTATTTCAGGGAATCCTCGTGTCGCATAAGCTTGCCCCGGCCTTCCTCGCCGCTCTCTTCCTCGCCATCATTCCTCTCTCCGGCGTCCGCGCCGATCCGCCTCGTCCGGCGACGAACAATGCTGCCGCATTGTCGCCCGAGGACGCCAGGCGTGCGCTGGAGACGCTCCAGGACGACAAGCGGCGTGCGCAGATGATCGATACGCTGCGCGCAATCGCCAACGCATCCGGTCCGCAGCAGCCCGCGACGCCCGCACCCGAGCAGAAGTCGCCGATCCCGCTCTCGGCCGATGGTCTCGGTGCGCAACTCCTGCTCACGGTATCGGAGGAGATCGCCTCGATCTCAAGCGAAATCGCCGGCGTGGCGCGGACGATCACGCATTTTCCGGCATTCTATTATTGGATCGTGCGAACTGCGAACGATCCCGCGGCCTACAACCTGCTGATCGAGATCGCGTGGAAGCTCGCCTTGGTGATCGGTTGCGCGCTCGCGGCCGAATGGGTGCTGTTCCGCCTGATCCGGCGCCCGGTGGCGTTCTTGGAGGGGCGCGTCCCGCAAACCGCGCATCTGCCGGCGCAGGTGCTGCCGATCGCCGATCCGCCGTCGTCGGTCGTCGATGTCACCCCAGCGCCCGAACTGCACAAGCGGCGTCGCAGCCTGGCGCGCGTCTGGCAGGTCATGCTGCGGCTGCCCTTCGTGCTCGGCCGCCTCGTGCTCGAACTGCTTCCCGTCCTCGTCTTCGTCGGCGCGGCTACCGCGCTGCTCGGCACCGAGATCGGCGAGCCCACGACGGTCCGCCTCGTGATCCTCGCGGTCGTCAATGCCTACGCGTTCTCGCGCGGGTTGATCTGCGTGATCCGGGCGCTGGCGGGGCCGTTCGGCCTGTTTCCGGTGCGCGCCGAGACCGCGGCCTATGTCGAGATCTGGGCGCGCCGCATCGTCGGTGTCGGCGTCTCCGGCATCGCATTTGCGAACGTGGCGTTGCTGCTCGGCCTGCACCGCGCCGGCTATGCCGCGTTGCTGCGCATGGTGATGCTGATCGTGCACCTCTTCGTCGTCGTCATCATCCTGCAATGCCGCCGCCAGGTCGCGGAAGCCATCAGCGCGCCGGCCGACAGGCAGGGGATCGCGGCCCGCCTGCGCAACCGGATCGCCGGCGGCTGGCATTATCTTGCCATCGCGCTCGATCTCGCGCTGTGGGCGGTGTGGGCGCTCAATATCCGCAACGGCTATTCGCTGCTGCTGCAATACTTCGTCGGCACCGTCGTGGTGGCCGTGATCACGCGCCTTGCCGTCATGCTGACGCTGAGCCTGATCGACCGCGGCTTTCGCATCAAGCCGGAGATCCTCCAGCGCTTTCCGGGCCTCGAGACCCGCGCCAACCGCTATCTGCCGCTGCTGCGAAAGATCGTCTCCGGCGTGATTGCCTTCATCGGTTTCGTCGCGGTGCTCGAGGTGTGGGGGTGGATGCCATCGTCTGGTTCTATGGCGGCCAGATCGGCAGCCGCCTGATTTCGGCCGTGGTGACGATCGGCCTCGCCGTGTTCATCGCAGCCGCGATCTGGGAAGCCAGCAACGCGCTGCTGGACCGCCAGATCAACACGCTGTCGCGCGACGGCCATTATGCCCGGGCCGCGCGCCTGCGCACCTTCCAGCCCATGCTGCGCACTGCGCTGCTCTGTCTGATCGCCACCATCGTCGGCCTCACCGCGCTGAGCGAGATCGGTGTCAATGTCGCGCCGTTGCTGGCAGGCGCCGGCATCGTCGGCATCGCCATCGGCTTCGGCTCGCAGAAGCTGGTGCAGGACCTCATCACCGGGCTGTTCCTGCTGCTGGAGAACACGGTGCAGGTCGGAGACAATGTCAGCGTGTCGGGACTGTCGGGCGTGGTCGAGAATGTTTCCATTCGAACGATACGTCTGCGCGCGGGCGACGGCGCCGTGCACATCGTTCCGTTCAGCGCGGTCACGACCATCACCAATGCCAGCCGCGGCGCCGGCAATGCCTCCGTCAGCGTCAACGTCGCCTACAAGGAGGACACCGACCGTGCCGGGCAGATCCTCAAGGATATCGTCGAGGAGATGCGCCGCGAGCCGGACTTCCGCGCGTTGATCCGCGGCGATCTCGATCTGTGGGGCATCGACAAGGTCGACGGCGCCATGGTGTCGATCGTCGGCCAGATTCGCTGCACCGAGGCCGGGCGCTGGCCGGTCCAGCGCGAATTCAACCGTCGCATGAAGCTGCGCTTCCAGCAGAACGGCATCAACGTCGCATCCGCGACCCAGACCATCCTGATGCATATCGCGCCGCCCGCCGCCGACAGTGCCGCCACTCTGACGCCGCGGCGCGCGGCCGGATAGGCGCCGAAACTTACCGCTTGCCCCGGCCCGTTCGGCAGCGTTCACTCACCCTCCAGCCCGCAGGCGACATGCGGGCGGCAAAAGGGTGGGAGAGGCTGATGCGGGGGCTGTGGGCCGTGTTGCGCGGTCATGTGATCGTCGTTTGCGCGTTGCTGGGATGGGTGGTTTCGCCCACTCCCGCTCAGGCCCAGTCGTTTCCCTCGCGCCCCATCACCCTGATCGTACCGTTCGCCGCGGGCGGTCCGACCGATACGCTGGCGCGCATCCTGTCCGAGCGGATCGCCGCCGAGCTGCACACCACGGTCGTGGTCGAGAACGTGGCTGGCGCTTCCGGCAGCATCGCCGGCGCGCGCGTGGCGCGTGCAGCGCCTGACGGCACCACGATCGCGATCGGCCATTGGGGCACCCATGTCCTGAACGGCGCCATCTTCAAGCTGCCCTATGACGTGATCGCCGATTTCGAGCCGGTCGCGATGATCGCGATGGGAACGCAGCTCATCGTCGGCCGGAAGTCGCTCGAGGCGAACAGTCTGAAAGAGATGATCGCCTGGTTGAATGCCAATCCCGGCAAGGCCACCGCCGGGACGGCCGGGGCCGGTACGGGCGCGCATGTCGCCGGCGTCTTCTTCAAGAACAAGACCGGCACCGATTTCCAGTTCGTGCCTTATCGCGGCGCAGGACCCGCCATGATCGATCTCGTCGCAGGCCAAATCGACATCATGTTCGACCAGGCGTCGAATTCGCTGCCGCACGTCAAGAGCGGAGCGATCAAGGCCTTTGCGGTGACCTCGCCGACCCGGCTCGCATCTGCGCCCGACGTTCCGACCGTCGACGAAGCAGGTTTGCCGGGTCTTTATATTTCCTACTGGCACGGCATCTGGGCACCGAAGAACACGCCGAAGGAGATCGTCAGCAAGCTCAACGCGGCGATCGTCGCCGTGCTCGCCGATGCGTCCGTCAAGCAGCGCTTTGGCGAACTCGGGCAGGAGATACCGCCGCCGGACCAGCAGACGCCCGCAGCGCTTGCCGCATTCCAGAAGGCCGAGACCGAGAAATGGTGGCCGATCGTGAAGGCGGCGGATATCAAGCCGGAATGACGGGGGAGAGAGCGAAGGCTCTCCCGATACCCATCATCAGGAGTGCGAGCCTCGCCGCGTTAACCTTTTTCATGCGCGACTGCCAATCGTTCGCGCAAATCTCGCTGCGGTGCGAGATCACAATCGAGGCGTCGGTCTCTCCGTCCTTGATCTCAATGGAGCGCTGGCCGACAATGTGCGCGGTTCAATTTGAAGCTCCTTGGGGGAATTCGTGAATAGACCTGCCCGGGTCGTTGCCCAATCGACGTCATCCAATCCGCCGCAAGGCATGGCGCTGTTGCGCGATCCCCTGCTCAACAAGGGCACGGCCTTCTCGGAATCCGAGCGCGCCGAACTCGGCCTGCGCGGCCTGTTGCCGCCTTGCGTGCTGACGATGGAGACGCAGGCTCAGCGCGTCCTCACCAATCTGCGCACGCTGCCGACGGACCTCGAAAAATACGTCGCGCTGAACGCGCTGCATGATCGCAACGAGGCGCTGTTCTTCCGCGTCGTCGTCGACAATATCGACGAGATCCAGCCGATCATCTACACGCCGACGGTCGGGCTCGCCTGCCAGAAATACGGCCTGATCTTCCAGCGCCCGCGCGGCATGTTCATCTCCTCGCGCGATCGCGGCCAGATCGCGGAGCCTCCTGAAGAATTGGCCTTATCAGGCCAAGCTGATCGTCGTCACCGACGGCGAACGCATTCTGGGACTTGGCGATCTCGGTGCCAACGGCATGGGTATCCCGGTCGGCAAGCTCTCGCTCTATTCGGCCTGCGCCGGCGTGCATCCGGAAGCGTGCCTGCCTGTTGTGCTCGACGTCGGCACCAACAACGAAGAGCTGTTGAACGATCCCTATTATCTGGGCCTGCGCGAGCGCCGGCTCACGGGCGAAGCCTATGACAGCTTCGTCGACGAATTCATGACCGCCGCGCGAAAAACCTTTCCGGGCGTGCTGATCCAGTTCGAGGACTTCGCCAATCACTCGGCATTCAAGCTGCTGCACAAATATCGGGACGAAGCCTGCGTCTTCAACGACGACATCCAGGGCACCGCGGCGGTGGCGCTCGCCGGCCTGTTCTCGGCGCTGCGCGTGAACGGCGGCAAGCTGAAGGACCAGAAGATCCTGTTCCTGGGAGCGGGCGAGGCGGCGACCGGCATCGCCGATCTCGTGGTGTCCGCGATGATGGCGGAGGGTGCGAGCGAGGCGGACGCGCTCCGCCGCAACTGGCTGGTGGATTCCCGCGGCCTCGTCGTCGGCGGCCGCGACGGCCTTTCCGGCCACAAGCTGCGCTATGCGCACGCTGGTCAGGCGCCGATCTCCGACTTCCTCACCGCGATCAAGACGCTGAAGCCGACGGCGATCATCGGCGTGGCCGCGGTCGGCGGCGCCTTTACGCCGGAGGTGCTGAAGGCGATGGCCGAGCCTCAACGAGCAGCCGATCGTGTTCGCGCTGTCCAATCCGACCTCGAAGGCCGAGTGCTCGGCGGAAGATGCCTATCGCTACACCGACGGCCGCGCGCTGTTCGCCTGCGGCAGCCCGTATGATCCGGTGACGCTGAACGGCCGCAGCTTCGTGCCGCGCCAGGGCAACAACTCCTACATCTTCCCCGGCGTCGGCCTCGGCGTCATCGCCAGCGGCTCGAAGCTGGTGACGGACGAGATGTTCATGGCGGCCGCCCATACGCTTGCCGATTGCGTCGGCAAGGATGACCTCGCGCAGGGCAGTCTCTATCCGGCGCTGCCGCGCATCCGCGAAGTCTCCATCCGCATCGCCACGGCGGTTGCGGACGTCGCCTATCAGCGCGGGCTCGCGGACGGGCCGGCGCCCAACGACGTCAAGGCCCTGGTCCAGTCCCAGATGTACGAGCCGCATTACTGAGCGGTCGTCCCGCGCCAAAACGGCGCGACGCGGACGCCGACGTTTCGGTATCGTCATGGCCGGGCTTGTCCCGGCCATCCACGCCTTGCTGAAGCGCACAAAGAACGTGGATGCCCGGGACGAGCCCGGGCATGACGGCCTCGTGTACCGTCAACGACACCAGGCCATGCCGATCATAGGTCCTCAACCGCGCCACCATCTCAGGTGGAATCGCCATTGTGCCGCGCGCCCCTATATGCGACAGTCTGTAGCGTTACAAGAAGAACTCAAGCCGCAAGGTCAGATGCCATGGACGATCGTTTGCCCGAACTCGGCGATCTCGAGCACGAGGTCATGCAATTGGTTTGGGCCCATGGTCCCGTCACGGCGGAAATCGTGCGCGAGCGGTTGTCGCGACGTCTGAAGGAATCGACGGTGCGCACGGTCCTGCGCCGGCTCGAGGAAAAGGGCTATTGTCGCCACACCGTGGACGGCCGCACCTATGTCTACCACGCCGCCGAAGAGCGCGCGAAGGTGGCGGCCAAGGCGGTGCAGCGCATCGTCGACTGGTTCTGCAATGGCTCGATCGAGGAGGTCCTCGTCGGCATGGTGGACAACAAGATGCTCGACCAGCAGCAATTGCGCACGCTGGCCGATCAGGTGGCCAAGGCGAAGAAAGCGAGGGGAGTGAAGAAAGAATGATCGCAACTCTGGCGGAGGCGGCATTGCGCTCCCTGGTGCTGGGAGGCGTCGTCTGGTTCGGTCTCAACCTGTTTCGCGTGCGCAATCCGCACGTCCACATGACGGCCTGGGTCGTCGTGCTGCTGGCCTCGCTCGCGATGCCTTTCGTGATGCATTGGCCAACGCTTACGATCAGCCGCCTGCCTCTGCCGGTCGCCGTGCCGGATGATTTTCTGCCCGCCGACCTCTCGATGCTGGAGATGCCGCAGCCCGTGGTGCCGGTCGCGCCGGGCATCGATGTCGCGCCGCCGGTTTCCAGGAGCGGCTGGTCGATCAATTGGTGGCTGGTTGCCGGCATCGTCTATGCCGGCGTCGCCGGCCTGTTACTGCTGCGGCTCGCGATCGGTCTCTGCCTGACCTGGCGGCTGGCGCGGGCGGCAAAGCCGATCGAGGGCGTCGGGACGACCGGCACCGATGTGCGGGTCAGCCGCGAAATCGGCGGTCCCGTCACCTTCGGCTCGACCATTCTGGTGCCGCCGCAATTCTTCGGCTGGGACGCCAAGAAGCGCCTCGCCGTGCTTGCGCATGAGGGCGCGCATGTCGCCAATCGCGACTTCTACGTCCTTCTGCTGGCGTCCCTCAACCGCACGGTGTTCTGGTTCAGCCCGTTCTCGTGGTGGCAGCTCGCGCGCCTCGCCGAGGCTCGCCGAGATCATCAGCGACGCCGAGGCGATCGAGGTCATCGACGACCGGCTGTCCTACGCGGAAATCCTGCTCGATTTCGCCAGCACCGTGAAGCCGAGGCCGGTCGAGTCTCGCGATGGCGCGGGCCGCGACCGTGCGTGCTCGCGTCGAACGCATCATCGCGGCGGCCGCGATGCCGGTCGCGGTCAGCTGGCGCAAGCGGCTGTGGATCGCGGCTGCAATCGTCCCGGTGACGATCGTATCCGCCGGCATGATCGCCTATCGCACGCCGGATGCGGTGCCTGTCGCCGCGGACACTGGCGAGGTGACCGTCCAGCATTACCGCCCGTTCGTCAATTTCTACGCCATGGGTCCGGCCTCGGTGTTCGCCATCTTCCGCGAGGGCGACGACCTCTATGGCCAGATGACCGGCCAGCGCAAATTGCGCCTGACGGCGGGCAGCGACGGCACGGCGTCCTATCCGGCCTCATCCGGCGAGATCACGTTCCCGCTCGATGCCGAGCGTCGCTCGGCCGAGTTGAGCTTGCGCATGAACGGCCGCGACATCCGCGCGGTTCGCGTCGCGGAGATGCCGACCACGGCTGCGGAGACCGCGCCGCTCGATCAATATGTCGGCTGGTACAGGCTGGCGCCGAATCGCGTGCTCACCGTGCGCCGCGACGGCGGCCGTCTCTCGTTGCAGGAGACCGGCCAGGACGCAATGCAAGTGCTCGCCGAGGGCACTGATGCATTCTCGTTCCGTGGCGACCATCTCGTGATCTTCCTGCGCGACGAGCAGGCGAAGGTGTCGCGCGTGTTGCTACAGAGCGCGGTCTTCGGTGCCCGCCTTGGGACTCGTGTCGAGCCGGCGGTGGCTCAGGCGGTCGAGGCGGATTTCGCGCGCCGCCTCGCGAAGGTTTCCGACAGGTTCAAGGAGCAGGTGCCGGCGGCTGGCAGCAAGGAGATGGTCTTGGCCGGCATCGAAGGCCTGCGCCGCGGCACGCCGGACTATGATCGCATGAGCGCGCCGCTGGCGGCCAAGGTCCACCGGTATCTCGCCGAAATGCAAACGACGTTCGTGGCGCTCGGCGCCGTGGAATCGATCTTCTTCCGCGGCGTGGGGCCCGGCGGCTACGACATCTATGGCGCCAAATTCGAGAACGGCACCGCGGAATTTCGCCTGATGATCGAGCCGGACGGCAAGGCGGGCGATGTGATCTTCCGGGCCGATGGCAATGAAGAGCCCGGCGGCATCGTGCCTTGCGCGGAGGAGGCGAGCGTTCGCGGCCGCGCCGGCACCTCGCCGATCAGGATCATGCTCTATAACGAGACCGCCGACGACATCCGGGTTTTCAGTCTGGACGCCGACGGCAATCGCAAGGCGCAGATCGTCAGGTCCAACATGACCTGGTTCTCCACCACCACCGTGAACAATCCCTGGATGATCGCCGACAAGTCGGGACGGTGTCTGGAGATCCTGCTGCCGGGCCGGCAGACCCGCTTCCACAATGTCGAAGCCTCGAACCTCGGCGCGAAGCTGGGGCGTGCGGCACGCCGCTCCGTTCCGATTGCCAATGGCGAGGAGATGCTGCGCCGCTATATCGAGGGCGTCGGCAAGGGACAGCCCGATTACGAGCACATGACGTCGGAAGTCGCCGACATCACGCGCCAGCAATTGCCGTTCGACCAGGCGATCCTGGCGCGGCTCGGCGCGTTGCGTGCGGTCTCCTTCCGCGGCGTCACCGCGCTCGACAGCGACATCTACATCGCCCAGTTCGCCAACGGCTCGGCGGAATGGCGCATCGGCGTCAGGAACGACACCATCACGAAGATCGCGCTCGGGCCGAATTTCTAGGCACGGTGGTGGCTCGCGATTTCTTGACGGAGGCATTGCAATCTCCGCTTGTCGGTCAGGATGGTGAATGCTACGGTTGGTAGCATTACAAATCGTAGCTTCTAGCGTCTCTTCAATGAGGGCAGGCGCGAAGGATGAGGCGGTCGCCATGAGCAATTCCGCGAAGGCCGAGGCCGTGCTCGCGCTTCATCGCTTCGGGATGGGGCCGCGGCCGGGATCGATTGCCGCCCTGGGGAGCGACCCGCGCGGCGCGCTGATCGCCGAGCTCGACCGGCCGCTCGTCCTGACCGCGGCGAACGGCCTGCCCCCAGTGCAAAGGCCTATCGCACCGTGGCCGACGCCAATGCCCGGCGAACGGCGCGGGCCAAGCAGGCGCAGCAGCAGGCCAAGAAGCAGCAGATGGCCTCAGCTGCCCCGGGTGATCAGGCCCCAGTGCGGCCCGAAGGGCAGGCGCAAGGCTATGCCCAGGAGAAGGACGCGGCCGAGATGGCGGCCAAGCAGGCCGCCGACGCCATTCCCGATCCCGGCCGTCCGATCTATTTGCAGGAAGCCAAGCTGCGCACGGAAGCCGCGCTTGGCGCCGATCTGGGCTTTGCCGAGCGGCTGGTGTGGTTCTGGTCCAACCATTTCTGCATCTCGGCCAACAAGATCCAGAGCATGTCGGGCGCCTATGAGCGCGAGGCGGTTCGCGCCAACGCGCTCGGCCGCTTCGTCGGTCTCCTGCTGGCCGTCGAAGGCCATCCGGCCATGCTGTTCTATCTCGACAATCTGGAATCGATGGGCGCCAACTCGACCGCCGGCATCAACCGCAACCGCGGTCTCAACGAAAACATCGCACGCGAGATCATGGAGCTGCATACGCTCGGCGTGCGCACCGGCTATACCCAGGACGACGTCATCGGCTTCGCCAACGTCATGACCGGCTGGACGCTGGTGCCGCCGGGCGTCGATCCCCAGCATGGCGGCGAGTTCACCTTCAATCCGCGGCTGCACGAGCCCGGCGCGCAGACCGTGCTCGGCAAGCGCTATGAGCAGGAGGACGTCGAGCAGGGCCGCGCCGTGCTGCGCGATCTCGCCGCGCATCCGGCGACCGCGACCCATGTCGCCACCAAGCTCGCACGGCACTTCGTCGCCGACGAGCCGCCGCCCGCGCTGGTCGAGCAGATGGCGAAGCGCTTTCGCGACACCGAGGGCGATCTCAAGCAGCTCGCGCTCGCGATGGTATCGTCGGACGAGGCTTGGCGCGCGCCGCCGGCAAAGCTCAAGCGTCCGAGCGAATGGGTCGTCGGCATGGTGCGCGCGACCGGCATCACCCAGGTCGATCCGGTGCTCTACACAGGCGGCCAACAGCTGCTCGGCGAGCCGCTGTGGCGCCCGTCCGCGCCCAAGGGATATCCGGATGACGAGGCGAGCTGGATCGACGGCGTCGGCCGCCGGCTCGACGTCGCCAACAATTTCGCCGAGCGCATCAGCGGCATGGCCGATCCGCAAGCCATCATCGAGGATGTCTTCGCATCGCAGATCACATCCGAGGTGAAGCAGGCGGTCGGCCGCGCCGAGAGCCGGCAGCAGGCGCTGGCACTGCTGTTCATGTCGGCGGATTTTCAGAGGAGGTGAGCATGGGCTTGGTCAATCACCTGCCGACAAGGCGCGAGCTTCTGGCCGGCTCCGGCGCGCTGTTCGCGTGGAGCCAGATGCCGCGGATCGCGCGCGCGGAAGGACGCGATCCGCGCCTGCTCGTCATCGTGCTGCGCGGCGCGCTCGACGGTCTCGGCGCCGTTGCCCCGGTCGGCGATCCCGACTGGATCTCGCTGCGCGGCGATCGCGCGCTGGTGCTCGACGGCAAGCCGCCGGCCCTCCCGCTCGATGCCTTCTTCGCGCTCAATCCGGCGATGCCGAACCTGCACCGCCTCTACAAGAGCGGCAAGGCCGCGATCGTCCATGCGACTGCGACGCCCTATCGCGAGCGCTCGCATTTCGACGGCCAGGACGTGCTGGAGAGCGGCTTCACCAGGCCCGGGGCGACCGCTTCGGGCTGGCTCAACCGCGCGCTGCTCGCGATGGAAGGCGGTGGCCGCGTCGATCCGCGCGGCAGCCGCGCGCTCGGCATCGGCTCGGTGACGCCGCTGGTGGTGCGCGGTTCCGCGCCGGTCATGACATGGGTGCCGCAGAGGCTGCTGCCGGCGAGCGAGGACACGCAGCGCCGCCTGCTCGATCTCTACCAGCACACCGACCCGAAGCTTGCGACCGTGCTCGAGGCGCGCATCAAGCTCGCTTCGCTCAACGGGGCACCGGGCACGGGCGAAGCGATGTCGGACGATCCGACGCTGGCCCCGCCGGGCATCGCGCGCGTGCGCGCTTACTTCGCGGAAGCGGCCGGCACCGCCGCGCGCTATCTCGCCAAGCCCGACGGTCCGCGCGTCGGCGCCATGGGCTTCGTCGGCTGGGATACGCACATCGCGGAAGGTGCCGGGTCAGGCCAGCTCTACAATCTGCTCGGTGCGCTCGATGGCGCCTTCGCCGCGATCGAGAGCAACATGGGCGAGGCCTGGAAGGAGACGGTCGTCGCCGTCGTCACCGAGTTCGGCCGCACCGCGCGCATCAACGGCACGCAGGGCACCGACCACGGCACCGGCACGGTCGCCTTCCTGATCGGCGGCGGGCTCGCCGGTGGCCGAATCATCGCGGACTGGCCGGGATTGAAGCCGGCGCAACTGCTCGAGGATCGCGATCTCAAGCCGACCACCGATTTGCGCGCCGTGCTGAAGGGCCTGTTGAAAGATCATTTGCGCGTCGAGGAGAAGGTGCTGGCCGAGTTGGTCTTCCCGGGCAGCGCGGACATCAAGCCGATGGGAGGTCTCGTCGGCTGACGGCGCGGCCCTCGCAATCGGATCGGGTTCGTCATGTGCACACTGACACAATTGGAGCTCGACTTTCTCGCCGGCCTGAAAACCGGCTGGCGGCGGCTCTATCGGCGTGAGCTTGCACGGCTTCTCAAGGGCGAAGCCGAGGCGAACGAAGCCCAGTCCGATACGCGCCCGATCGCGTGGAGGATCGTCTCGGGCTGATTTTTTGCGGCCTCTGTCCCGATTCAGGACGTGTCACTGTGATGGAATCGTCACAGCTGATGCGAAACCGTGGCGGCCCTACGCCTGCTTTTGTTCCGACAAGGTTTGGCCCTCATTGCCCGCCGAAAATCCCGGGTAGTTCGGAGGGGCGTACCATGTCTTGCATTGCACGTGCCGAAACTGCCCGGATTTCCCCCGCAGCCGCATCCCGGTTGCTGCTCGCCGTCATCGCTGGTGCCTCGCTCGCCGCTTGCGCGCAGTCGCCGGTCGGCCGTCAGAAGGCCGATCTTGCCACGACCAGCCGGCAGGCCGCGGTCGAGCGGCCGCACCGGGTGGCGGCGCTGCATCCGCGGCCGATCAGCCGGGCGCGCATTCCCGAGGCGTCGGGCGAGGCGAAGCAAACCGGCGCACACGGCCTTGCCAGCTTCTATTCGGACACCGAGACCGCAAGCGGCGAAAAGTTCGACAGGAACGAATTGACCGCGGCGCATCCGAGCCTGCCGTTCGGCACGAAGCTGCGTGTCACCGACGTGTCGTCCGGCCGCTTCGTCACCGTCAGGGTCAACGATCGCGGACCCTTCGTCCGCGGCCGCGTGGTCGACATCTCGCCTTCCGCCGCCGAGGCGCTCGGCATGGTCGACAAGGGCCTCGCCAATGTTCGGCTCGACGTCGTGCAATGAGGTGGAGGCGTCCGCTTAACCGGCTGTTAGCGGCTTCTCAAGCACCATGCTTGTCCAAACAATTTGGGGCTGTTGGGGAGGCGGACGCTTGAACACGATCCAGTATCTCGAAGATCAGGCCGCGCGCGCCGAGCGTCTGGCCAGACGGATCACCGATACGCTGACGATCGAAAAGCTCCTGACCTTCGCCGACGAGCGCCGCCGCGAGATCGAGGTCATCGCCGGCAGATATCGGCGCGCATAGTTTCCACCAACCATGCTCTGGGCGCATTCGTCCCCTCCGCGAAACAGGGAACTTCCTAGCCTCTCCTGCGTCATCTGGGCAGTGGAGAAAGAGGAGGACACCATGGGTTTTGGACGAGGTGCTTTGCTTTGGCTGCTTGGCGTGCCGCTGCCGATCGTTCTGCTGCTGGCATTGTTCTGGCACCATTGAGCGACCGACCACATGAAAAGGCGCCGCGGCGGCGCTTTTTATTGCGGCCGTCAGAACAGCGAGCCGGGATCAGCTGTGGCTTTCGACGAAATCGCTGAGATAGTCGGGGAGCGTCACGCCGTCGATATCACAGCGGGCGCGGATCTCGCCGGCGACGTCGATCGAGATGTCCTTCATCCAGTGCTCGAGCGTGTTGAACGAGATCACCTTGACGGGGTCGTTGAAGCAGCCGGCGACGAGGCTCGCCGATCGTGGCGTCGAGGTCGCACCGCTCGACACGGATCTCGGTCGCGTTGTCGCGGCGATCGATCACCACGAACAGGGTCTGGTCTGCGCCATAGGGCACGACGGGCGATGATGGGCCAGCTTCAAGCATCCTCAGGGCACTCGCGACTTGGCTTTCCGGACTTCGATCCCCATTAACGGGAAAATCCGGAAGAAGGTTCCAGCGCGATTTTCGGAAATGCCGTTAGAGGAATTCCCTCAGGCGCGAGAAGCTCGAGGACATGCTCGGGCGAGAGGATTTCGGTGACGAGCGGCGGCTGCGCCGCAGTGCGGATCTCATAGAGGTGCCGGGTTGCCGCCGGCTTGCCCATGAACGCCGAGATGCATTCGTCGAGCGTGCCTTCGATGACCTGGTAGGGCTCCCGGTCGGGCTGACGCTGATTGCCGAGCGACGGCCATTTGTTCAGAACTGCAAGCGCACCGAAGTCGACCTTTGACTCCGCAACCGCGTCCCCCATGGTCCCGCCTCACGCAAAAAACGCCCCAGCACACGGTCTCGCGTGCCGGGGCCCACACCTGTCACTGCATCTCAATGCCACGACCTCATAACGCGGCAGCCGGGAAAAGGTTCCGGGCCGCCTTGCCGCGGTCAGCTCGCAGCAGCCGCGATCCTGTGGCCGGGACTGCCCTGACCGTGGTTGGACGCGTCGTCGCGGCTGACCTCTGGCGGCAGCCCGGCGAAGCGTCGCAAGGCCTCCGCCATCTGCACCCGGCCGGACACACTCGTGATCACCACATCGACCATGGTAAAAGACGAGTGGAAATGGCCGTGGGCCTTCAATTGCTCGACCGGGACGCCCGCCGCCGACATCGCCTCGGCATAGGCAACGCCTTCGTCGCGCAGCGGATCGAACTCGCAGGTGGCCACGAAAGCCGGCGGCAGCCTGTCGACCTTGCCGCGCAGCGGCGAGACGCGCGGATCGGTGCGGTCCGCCGGCGAGCAATAGAGGTCCCAGAACCAGTACATCAGCGAGCGCGTCAGGAAGTAGCCCGTCGCGTTGTCGTTGTAGGAGGAGCGATCGAAGCGGCAGTCGGTGACCGGGCAGATCAGCAGCTGGCCGGCGATCTCGGGTCCGCCACGGTCGCGCGCGAGCTGGCAGGTGACGGCGGCGACGTTGCCGCCGGCGCTCCAGCCCGCAACCAGCACCGGGCCCGCCTTGCCGCCGAGTTCAGTGGCGTGCTCGGCGATCCAGCGTGTTGCCGCATAGCCGTCCTCGGCTGCGGTCGGGAAGCGATGCTCCGGCGCGTGACGATAGCCGACGCTGACGAACATCATGCCGGTCCGTCGCACCATGTCGCGGCAGAACGGCTCGTCCGACTGCTCGTCGCCGAGCACCCAGCCGCCGCCGTGGAAATAGACCACGACCGGATGCGGTCCCGGCGTTGCCGGCTTGTAGACCCGATAGGGCAGCGCGCCATCGGTGACGGGCAGGGTGCCGTCGACGATGTCGCCGATCGGCCGCCCCGCGGGGCGCCCTTGTTGAACTCGTTGACGAAGGCGCGTGCGCCTTCCGCGCCCATCGACTCGATCGGCGGCAGGTTGAGCGTTGCCAGCAAGTTGAGCACCAGCCGCACGTCCGGCTGCAGGCGTACCACCTCGCCGTCGTTGCATTGCGTGGCGCCATTCGGGCCGGTGAGCTTGAAGCCGAGCATGCCGCGGCTGACCACCTCGTCGCAGATGCTGCGATAGGGGCCGACGCCGCCGGTATAGGGCATCAGGCCCTGCACCTTGCCGGGCACGTTGGCGCCCGTGTACCAGGTGTTGGCGAGCCGGTGCAGCGTCACCATCGAACAGTCGGCCATATGCCTGTTCCAGCCGGCCTGCGCCGTCTCGGTCGGCTCCATCGTGGTGAAGCCGGCGTCGCGCAATGCCGCGAGGCGATCCACGACCCAGTCGACATGCTGCTCGATCGACACCGCCATGTTCGACAGCACCGATGGGCTGCCGGGGCCGGTGATCATGAAGAAGTTCGGGAAGCCCTCGACCGTGAGACCGAGATAGCTCTGCGGTCCCTGGGCCCAGACGTCGGTGAGCGACTTGCCGCCGCGCCCGGTGATCGGATGCACGGCGCGGATCGCGCCGGTCATGGCATCGAACCCGGTCGCAAACACGATGACGTCGACGTCGATGCCGCGCTTGGCCGTTGTGATGCCGTTCGCCGTGATCGCCTTGATCGGTTCCTGGCGCAGATTGACCAGTGTGACGTTGGGCCGGTTGTAGGTCGCGTAATAATTGGTATCGAGGCAAGGACGCTTGGCGCCGAAGGGATGGTCATCAGGCATCAGCGCCGCGGCGGTCTCGGGGTCTTTGACGGCGGCGCGGATCTTCTCGCAGATCAGGTCCTGGACGATCTTGTTGCCGTCGACGTCGACGGCCTGGTCGGCCCAGAGCTGCGTCAGGATGTGGACGAGGTCGCCGGCGGCCCAGGCACGTTCGAACCGCTCACGACGCTCGGCATCGCTCAATTGCCAGCTCACGACCGTCTGCTGCGGGTAGGGCACGCCGGCCATCGACTGGCGCGCCTGCTCGCGATAGGCCGCGCGATCGTCCTGCAGCAGGCTCATGCGGTCCGATGGCGCCGGGCCGTTATGCGCCGGCAGTGCGAAGTTCGGCGTGCGCTGGAACACAGTCAGATGCGCCGCCTGCTCGGCGATCAGCGGGATCGACTGGATGGCCGACGAGCCCGTGCCGATCACGGCGACGCGCTTGCCCGCGAGGTTGACGCCGCCGTGCGGCCAGCGTCCGGTGAAATAGATCTCGCCCTTGAAATCCTTGACGCCCTCGATCTCCGGCGGCTTGGGAGCCGAGAGGCAGCCGGTGGCCATGATGTAATGGCGGCAGGAAACGGGTGCGCCATTGCTGGTGGTGATGAGCCAGCGCTCGGCCTTGTCGTCCCATTTGGCTTCGGTGACCTTGGTCTTGAAGCGGATGTCGCGCCTGAGATCATAGCGGTCGGCGACGAAGCCGAGATAGCGCAGGATCTCGGGCTGGGCGGCGTATTTCTCCGACCAGGTCCAGGCCGTCTCCAGCTCGGGATCGAACGTGTAGCTGTAATCGATGGTCTGGATGTCGCAGCGGGCACCGGGGTAGCGGTTCCAGTACCAGGTGCCGCCGACGTCGTCGGCCTCTTCGAGGGCGACGGCAGAAAAGCCGGCCTTGCGCAGGCGGTGCAGCAGATAGAGGCCGGCAAATCCGGCGCCGACCACGGCGACGTCGACCTGCTGGGTGGTTCCGCGGTCCTCGGAGGCACGTGTGGCAACCATTGCGTCGGACATGGCATTCCTCCCGTATGTTTCGTTTTGCCGGCAGGCTAACGCTGCAGGTTCAGCTTGTCATCATGGCAAGTGCAATCTTCGGTGGTTGTTTGCGGCGGCATCGTGGCCACGTGAATGTTGCGGCGCTACATGCATCGCGATGCACAATGGCCGTGATCACCCGGGCTAATCATGCCCGATCCGTCTGTGTATGCTTGCGGTTACAAGCCACGCGTAGCGACCGAGCGTCATGCCAGAGTTGAGTGAACGGACCAAAGCGAACATGGACGTCGTCCTGGAGGAGACGTGCCGCCAACTGCCGCATGGCGGCGATCACGACAGCCGCAGATTCATCGCCGAGCGCCTGATCGAAGCCGCGCAGGCGGGGCACTCCACACTCGGTGAGACTCGGCATCATCGCGCGACACGCGCTGGCGGAGATTCTCGCAAAACGCGGCGAGTGAGCCGCGAGACTTGCGTCTTCACGCGCCGGGGACATAACCTCACCGAAACCTGTCTGCGCATCGAGTTTTCCAGAAGATGCGATTCCTGCTTGCGCTCATTGCCGGGTCTGCATTCCCATTGCTTGCCGGCTTGGCCGAGGCCCAGCCGGTGGGACAATTTCCCTTCGCGCTGACGCGTGAAGGACAGATGCTCGGCGCCGTCGAAGGCGAGGTGGCGTCCTTCAAGGGATTGGCCTATGCGGCGCCGCCGGTCGGCGCACTGCGCTGGCGTCCGCCGCAGCCGACACCCGAAAGCTCGGAGATGCACACCGCCTACGAGTATGGCGTGGCGTGTCTTCAGCCGGCGCGGCGCGAGACCAGCGAGGATTGTCTTACGCTGAACGTGTTCCGCCCCTTCGGCGTCGACGGTCCGCTGCCGGTGATGATGTTCATCCATGGCGGCGGCTTCGTCAGTGGCACCGCGAACGAGAAGCTGCTCGACGGCGCAAGGCTGGCGCAGGCCGGCCTCATCGTGGTGACGGTCAATTATCGGTTGGGCGCGCTCGGCTGGCTCGCCGATCCCGCGCTGTCGCAAGGCGGCTCCGGCAATTACGGCCTGATGGATCAGATCGCCGCGCTGCATTGGGTTCACGACAACATCGCGGCCTTCGGCGGCGACCCCGGCAACGTCACCTTGTTCGGCCGCGATGCCGGCGCGACCTCGATCGCGCTCCTGATGCTGTCCGCGCAATCGCGTGGGCTATTCCAGAAGGCCATTCTGCAATCGATCCCCGCCCGCGCGCAGCTGCGCGCGGCGCAGGAGGCGGAGACCGTCGGCCGGCAGTTCGCCGCTGCGCTCGGACCGCAGGCCGACTTGCGCGCCGCAGAACCACAACGCCTGCTCGCCGCGCAAACCCGTCTCCTGGAGACATCGCGGCACAGCTTCGCGCCGATGCTGGACGGGAGTCTCGTGACCGAGGAGATCGCTGCAGGCTTTGCGGCCGGACATCAAAGCCGCATTCCCCTGATCGTCGGCTCGAACGATGACGAGACCGGCTTCGACAGCGAGCCCGATATCAAGGAGGAGGTCGCATCGTCAGGTCTTGCGGGTGATGAGCTGCGCAAGATTTATCCTGACGCTGCCAGGCCGTCCGAGCTCGCGGCGCGGCTTTATACCGACAGGGTCTTTTCCGAGCCCGCCCGAATGCTGGCCCGCCTGCACGCGGCAAGCGGCGCGGCGACCTATCGCTATCGCTTCGCCTACGTGCCCGAGGCCCGGCGCGCCAATCCCGAGGGCGGGCGCGGGCGGGAGCTGCAGTTCATCTTCGGCGTGGAAGGCGTGCTGGGCGCGGGCATCTTCTCGCGAGGCGATCGCGAGGTCGCAAGCCGCATGCGGTCCTATTGGATCAACTTCGCCCGGAGCGGCGATCCCAACGGCGCCGGTTTGCCGCGTTGGGAGCAAGCCGCGACAAGCGATCGCCTGCTGCTGATCGCGAACGATCGCATCGCGAGCGGCGACGATCCCCTCGCGGAGCGTCTCGACCAGCTCGCGCGCTAGCGCGACAGGCGATGGATTGGACTTAGGCTGCGAGGCTCGACGCGGGGCGCCGGCGTCAACCGGTCTTCCTCGAGATAGTCCATCGCGCCGTCCTTCTCGACGGCGTAGAACTGCTGGCCTTCACGCGACCGAAAGGCGGCGCGAACGATGCCGCGGCGGCCTTTGTCACTGTTGACGACGTCCCCCAGCGCGAACTTCTTCATCTCACGTCCCACTTGTCTTCAGGCCGACTGCTTCGGCCACGACAGGGATTTTGGGCGGCAAATCGTTAACGACTTGCTAACCATGCCGGTTTGCCTATGCTCGCCGCCGGTCGCGCGGGAGCTGGCGCGCCTATTGCCGACGAGACGAGCCCCATGACGCGAATTCCGACCCTCTTTCTGTCGCATGGCGGCGGCCCCTGGCCGTTCATGGAGGACAGGCGGGTGCAATATGCCAAGACCGCCGCGGAGTTCGGCCGGCTGCCGCAGCTGTTGCCCGAACGGCCGAAGGCGGTGCTCGTCATCACCGGTCATTGGGAGGCCGATGCCTTCACCGTGTCGACCTCGGCGCATCCGCCGATGGTGTACGACTATTACGGCTTCCCCGAGCATACCTACCACCTGAAATATCCGGCGCCGGGCCGTCCCGAGCCTCGCCGCGCGCGTGAAGGCGCTGCTGGCGGGCGCAGGCGTCGATTGCCGGGAAGATCCCGACCAGGGTTTCGATCACGGCACTTTCGTGCCGCTCGGCCTGATGTATCCGGATGCCGACATGCCGATCGTGCTGCTGTCGATGAAGTCGAGCTACGACGCGGCCGAGCACATCAAGGTCGGCGAAGCCATCGCCTCGCTGCGCGACGAAGGCATCCTGATCGTCGGCAGCGGGCTGACCTATCACAACATGCGCGGCTTCAACCGGCCGGAGTCAAAGCCCGTCTCCTACGATTTCGAGGCCTATCTCAACGAGGCCATCAGCAATCCGGATCCGGCCCGCCGCAACGCGATGCTGGTGGATTGGGAAAACGCCCCGAGCGCGCGCCTCGCCCATCCGCGCGAGGACCATTTGCTGCCGCTGATGGTGGCCGCCGGCGCCGCCGGCCGCGACACGGGCAAGCGCGTCTTCGTCGACGAGGTCGCGAGCGTTGCGATGGCGTCGTATGTGTTCGGATGATTGATTCCTCCTTCTCCCCTTGTGGGAGAAGGTGGCGCGAAGCGCCGGATGAGGGGTTGCTTCAGCGAACTCAAATGCGAGAGGTTCATGTGCGGAGAGAGACCCCTCACCCGTCTCGCCGCTACGCGGCGAGCCACCCTCTCCCACAAGGGGAGAGGGACATTCACCCGTATCGCAGCTTCATCACCAGAATGCATCCGGCGAGAACCATCGTCACGGCATTGGCGGCGACCAGCGGGGCGTCGCCCGAGAGCAGGCCGTAGATCAGCCAGAGCGCGAGGCCCAGCACCATGACCAGGAACATGCCGAGCGAGATGTCGCCGGTGGAGCGGGTCTTCCACACCTTGATGGCTTGCGGCGCGTAGGCCACGGTGGTGCAGGTGGCGGCGGCAAAGCCGATCAGCTTGATCGCGAGAGGGTCCATGCCGGTTCTATAGCACGGATTCGACGAGGATCATGCCTCAGGCGCGTGCCGTCATCAGATCGCGATAGAGCGCGGCATAGTCGCCGGCGCGGCCACGCCAGGACACGTCGGTCGCAAGACCGTTTCGCTGCAGCTGCCGCCAGGTCTGCTTGTCGTGGAAGGCGGCGTTGGCCTTGCGCAAGCTGCCGGCGAGGGCCTCGGCCGTCACGGGCGCGAACTTGAAGCCCGTGGCGTCGCGGCCCGAAGTACCGGCCTCGCCGATGTCGACGATGGTGTCCTCGAGCCCGCCGACGCGCGAGACGATCGGGATGGCACCGTAGCGCAGCGCGCAGAGCTGGGTCAGGCCGCACGGCTCGAAGCGCGATGGCACGATCAGCGCGTCCGAGCCCGCCTGAAGCAGATGCGCCAGAATCTCGTCATAGCCGATCACGACGCCGATCCGGCCGGGATTGGCGCGGGCCGCGGCCTGATAGCGCTCCTGGAGATCGCGGTCGCCGCTGCCGAGCAGTGCGAGCTGCATGCCTTCGCCCAAAATGGTCGGAATGGTCTCGAGCAGCAGATCGAGCCCCTTCTGCCATGACAGCCGGCTGATGACGCCGAGCAGCGGCGCCTCGTCAGAGGAATCGAGGTTGAATTGCTGCTGCAGCACCGCCTTGTTGGCGGCCCGGAACGTCAGGTCTTCGGCGCCGTAGCGGTATGCGATATGTGGATCGTCCTGAGGATTCCAAACGGAGGTGTCGATGCCGTTGAGGATGCCGCTCAGCACGCCGGCGCGAGCGCGCAACAGGCCGCCGAAGCCCATGCCGCCTTCGTCGCTCTGGATTTCCTGCGCATAGGTCGGCGACACCGTGGTGATGCGATCTGCGAATTGCAGACCGGCCTTCAGGAAGCTGATGCCGCCGAAATATTCCAGGCCGCGAACGTCGAACGCGCTCCAGGGCAGGCCGATCGATCCGATCAGCTCGCGCGGGAACTTGCCCTGATAGGCCATGTTGTGGATCGTCATCACGGTGGCGGGCCGTGGGCGATTGTCATAGTGCAGGTAGGCGGGCGCGAGGCCGGCCTGCCAGTCATGGGCATGCACGACGTCGGGCACGAAGGCGGGCACGAGGCCGTGGCCGATGTCGGCGGCGATGCGCGCCAGCGCCGCGAAGCGCACGCCGTTGTCCGGCCAGTCGACGCCTTCGGGGGTGACGTAGGGATTGCCCGGCCGCGCATAGAGATGCGGCACGTCGAGCACGAACAGATCGAGCCCTTCGTGGAAGCCGGCGAGCAGCCGGCCCGGTCCGCCGAAATAATCCGGCCAGCTCCGGATCTCCGTGGCGCCGGCGACCTGCCGCATCACGTCGGGATAGCCCGGCATCAAGGTGCGCATCTCGACGCCGTGCGTCTTCAGCGCGACCGGCAGGGCGCCGGCGACATCCGCAAGGCCGCCGGTCTTGACGATGGGATAGACTTCGGAGGCGACGGCGAGGACGCGAACAGGCGTCATTTATTGAGCCCGTCGAGCATCGCCTGGGTGATCAGCGATATGCCCTGTTCGGTGGTGCGGAATCGCTTGGCGTCGAATTCTGGATCCTCGCCGACGACGAGGCCTTCCGGGATCTCGACGCCGCGGTCGATCACGACGTTCTTCAGCCGCGCGCCGCGGCCGACGTTCACATAGGGCATGATCACGGCATTCTCGACATTGGCGTAGGAGTTGATCCGCACGCCGGTGAACAGCAGCGAACGTCGCAGCGAGGCGCCGGAGATGATGCAGCCGCCCGACACCAGCGAGCTCACCGCCTGGCCGCGCCGGCTTTCCTCGTCATGGACGAATTTCGCGGGCGGGGTGATCTCGGCGTAAGACCAGATCGGCCAGGCGCGGTCGAACAGATCCAGCTCCGGCACCACGTCAGTGAGGTCGATGTTGGCGGCCCAATAGGCGTCCACCGTGCCGACGTCGCGCCAATAGGCGCCATTGTTCTGGCGGGAGCGCACGCAGGAGGTCGAGAACTGGTGCGCGATGGCGCGGCCGTTCTTGACGAGATAGGGAATGATGTCCTTGCCGAAATCGTGGTTCGAGTTCGGGTCCTCGGCGTCGCGCTTGAGCTGGTCGAACAGGAATTTCGCGTCGAACACGTAGATGCCCATGCTGGCGAGCGAGACGTCCGGCTTGCCCGGCATCGGCGGCGGGTCTTTCGGCTTCTCCAGGAACTCATGGATCCAGCCGTTCTCGTCGATATGCATGATGCCGAAGCCCGAGGATTCCGCGCGCGGCATCTCCAGGCAGCCGACCGTGACGTCGGCGCCGCTGTCGACGTGCTGGCGCAGCATCACCTCGTAATCCATCTTGTAGATGTGGTCGCCCGCGAGCACCACGATGAAGCGGGCATTGTGCGACTCGATGATGTCGATGTTCTGGTACACGGCATCCGCCGTGCCGACATACCACATGTTCTCGGAGACGCGTTGGCTTGCGGGAAGGATGTCGAAACTCTCGTTACGCTCGGGGCGGAAGAAGTTCCAGCCCATCTGAAGATGCCGGATCAGGCTGTGCGCCTTGTACTGGGTTGCCACCGCGATGCGGCGGATGCCTGAATTGACGGCATTCGAGAGCGCGAAATCGATGATGCGGGACTTGCCGCCGAAATAGACGGCGGGCTTGGCGCGCCGGTCGGTCAGCTCCAGGAGCCGGCTGCCGCGTCCACCAGCCAGGACGAACGCCAGCGCCTGACGGGCGAGCGGCTCATTACCGACGGCACTCATGTCATCCTCCCACTTCCCGCCCGGCCAGGCCGAGGCCATTTGTCGCGAGAAGCCCCGCGCCCTTGGAACCGATAGTAACGGTACGAATAGTAAATCGTGAAGTCGGTTGTTGGTTGCGAACGCGGGAAGCTTAATGCTTTGCCTTGGCCGCAGGGCTCGGATGTTGCGCCGTCCTCACCTGGGCGGCAGCTGGCGCGCCAGCCCGTCTCGCATGCCGACAGCCGCCTTGCAACGAGGCAAGAGCGAGGCTTGTGCGGCGCACGCAAGTCCGGACTTCGAAAATCGGGGCTTTGACTTGGCGCAAGGATGCCCGATCATGACACTGCGATCCTTTTCCAAGCGAAACGTCAGACAGGAGTTGAGACGATGAGGGTCTGGAAAACGGTAATTGCCTGTTCACTGGCCAGCGTGGTCGTCGCCGGCCAAATCCAGCAGGCGGCAGCGGCCCCGCTGCCGACCAACGTCGCGACCATGAAGGCCGCGGTTGGCGACGACGTCACGCAGGTGCATTGGCGCGGCGGCGGGTGGGGCTGGGGTATCGGCGGTCTCGCAGCCGGCGCGATCATCGGTGGCGCCATCGCAAGCGGCGCGCCTTACGGCTATTACGGCAGACCGTATTACGGTGGCTATGGTTATCCCGGCTACGGCTATGGTTATGGCTATGCCCCCGCCTATTACGGCGGCTATGCCTACGGGCCGCCCTATGCCTATCCGCGCTATTACCGGCCCTATCGTCCCTATTACGGCTATGGCTACGGCTACTCCCGGCCGTACCGGGTCTATCACCGTCACTATTATCGCCGATATTGGTGAGCGAAGCGCGCAGCTAGAGCGAGAGCCAGACGATCAGGCTCATGCAGACGACATGCATGAGCACGATCGCGGCGAGATGCAGCGGGCCGGCCTCGAGGCTGAGCCCGCGCATCCCGCCGCGCCCCCGCGCTAGTTCGATCCTGCGGCCGCGGCGGTGATGCTGCGGTCGAGGGCTTTACTGACGTCGAGCGTCTTCGGCAGGTGCGGCCCGCCGCGTGCTTCGGCGTTGAGCGCTGCAGGAGGCGGCGTGGCCGCGAGACATTCCGACCATAACTCGCCACTGCGTGATGCGCTGCCTCCCCGAAGCACGAGAGTTCACGGGGCGCTCGAGCATCCGTGAAGCGGATGGCGCGCATTCCAAAGCAATCGGTATCCCCGAAACGTTCCTTCTGCATTTCGCACTGAAGACGACATCCCCATTGCTATTTGCATCGCCTCCCTTGCGCCCCCGTGCACCTCGTCAAAAATCAATTCGACGACCACATCGGGAGACCGGCCATGGGCCTGCAAGAAACAAAAATCGAGTCGCTTCCCTTCGTCACCGCCGAACTCAACTATCTCGCGCCTGTTACGGGCAAGCCGCGCACTTATGCGTTCGATCCGCCGCCGGGCGAGCCCAGGAGCACGTCGCTGCCGGAGCCGCACCAGGTGCCGATCTTCGACGCGCGGCTGATCGGGAAGAACTTCTCGCTAGATCGCGAGGGCTTCGCGCTGGTGCGCCATCCGACGCAAGTGAGGGACTTCTACAACGAGGCAGAGGTGAGGGTGGTCTACTATCCCGCCGTCGAAGCCTTCCTGCGCGCCACGCTGAAGGCCGACCGTGTCGTCATCTTCGACCACACCGTGCGCAAGCGCGTCGAGGGCGCGCCTGATATCCGCGGCGGCGGCCCGCGCCAGCCCGCGACGCGCGTGCATGTCGATCAGACCGAGGTGTCCGGCGCCAACCGCGTCCGCGAGCATCTGCCTGACGAAGCCGAACAGCTGCTGAGGGGTCGCGTGCAGGTGATCAATCTGTGGCGGCCGATCCGCGGCCCCTTGCGTGATTCACCATTGGCGATGGTGGACGGCACCACGGTTGCGCCCGAGGATCTCGTCGCCTCCGACCTGATCTATCCCAACCGCCGCGGCGAGACCTATTCGGTGAAGTACAATCCCGAGCATCGCTGGTTCTATTTCCCGGAGATGACGCCGGACGAGGCGCTGCTGCTCAAATGTTATGATTCCGCAACCGATGGCCGCACCCGGTTCGGGCCGCACACGGCCTTCATCGATCCGACCACGCCCGAGGATGCGCCGCCGCGCGAAAGCATCGAGGTGCGCACGCTGGTTTTTCACAAACAGTAACAATGTGTGATGGCACGGCCGCGCATTGCGCGGCCGTGGTTTGGGAACCCAGGGGAACAACACGACGTTTGCAGCGCCGGGCAGGGTCAACCGGGAGCGGTGCCGTGCGAGCGCAGACGACATTTTGTTTTTGCCTAGCCACTTTCTCGCTGTCAGTTTTCTCCGTTGCGCATGCCGAAAGCGGACTTGCGTCGTATTACGGATATGGAAAAGCCGGCAAAGGCGGGGAACTGACCTGTGCGCACCGGACGCGCCCGTTCGGCAGCGTGCTCCGGGTGTCCTATGGCAGCCGCTCGATCCAGTGCCGCGTCAACGATCGTGGTCCCTTCATCCGCGGCCGCATTGTCGATCTCTCGGTGCCGGCCGCCCGCGCGCTCGGCATGATGAGCGCCGGCGTCGTCCGCGTCTCCGTGGAATAAGCGTGCCGTCCTCATAATCGCGTTAGGACCTGACCGGAATTCGTTATAGTGCCGCCAAAAGCAGGTGGGGGGCGCTATGGCAGGGATCAGGGTGGGACTCGTCGGTTGCGGCTTCGTGTCGGAGCTGCATATGTATGCGTTCCGGCGCGTCTATGGCCTGGATGTCGAGGTCGTGGCGGTCGCCGCGCGCGGCGATCGTGTGGTGGAATTCGCACGGCATCACGGCATTCCGCGCGTCTATCGCAGCTTCAATGACCTGATCGCGGATCGCGAGCCTCGACGTCGTCGACATCTGCACCCCGCCCAATCTCCACGCGGAGATGATCATCGCGGCGATGCAGGCCGGAAAGCACGTGATCTGCGAAAAGCCGTTCGCCGGCTATTTCGGGCGCGCGGGCGATGCGCAGCCGATCGGCAAGAATGTGCCGAAGGCGCTGATGTATCAGCGCGTGCTGGAGGAAATGGACGCGACGCGCATCGCGATCGAGCGCACCGGAAAGCTCTTCATGTATGCCGAGGACTGGGTCTACGCGCCGGCGGTGACCAAGACCGCGGAGATCATCAGGGCGACGAAAGACAAGATCCTGTTCATGAAGGGCGAGGAGAGCCATTCCGGTTCGCATGCGGCGCACGCCGCGCAATGGGCCATGACCGGCGGCGGCTCGCTGATCCGCATGGGCTGCCATCCGCTTTCGGCCGTGCTGTATCTCAAGCAGGTCGAGGCGAAGGCGCGCGGCGAGACCATCCGCGTCGCCAGCGTCACCGGCGATGTCGGCAACGTCACGGCCGCCCTCAAGCCCGAGGAGCGCACCTACATCAAGGCCAATCCGGTCGATGTCGAGGACTGGGGCACGCTCACGGCGACCTTCTCCGACGGCACCAAGGCGACCGTGTTCTCCGGCGATATGATCATGGGCGGCGTGCGCAATTTGATCGAGACCTACACGTCCGGCGGCTCGCTGTTCGCCAACATCACGCCGAACAATCATTTGATGAGCTACCAGACCTCCGAGGAGAAGCTCGCCTCCGTCTACATCACCGAAAAGGTCGACCGCAAAACCGGCTGGCAATATGTCTGCCTCGAGGAGGAATGGACGCGCGGCTATCTGCAGGAAATCCAGGACTTCATGGAATGCGTGGCGACGGGCCGCCAGCCGCTGTCGGACCTCGCTCTGGCCTATGAGACCATCAAGGTGAACTACGCCGGCTATTGGGCGGCGGAAGAGGGGCGGCGGGTGATGCTGTAGGGTGCCGCTGGATGCACCGGGTGTGCTCTAAGTGAGACGTATCGTAGGGTGGGCAAAGCGTAGCGTGCCCACGTCTTCCGCCGCGGTCGAGAGAGATCGTGGGCACGGCGCAAATGCGCCTTTGCCCACCCTACGATTTCGAACGCGTGGAGAGTTCTCATCCACGAGGGGAGAGGCGACGTAGGACGATGCCGCTACCAGGCGCCGATTGCGATCATGATCGCAATCGTCATGCAGGAGAGGCAGGCAATCGATGCAGTATAGAATTCAGGTGTGTTCAAAGGTGCCTCCTGAAATCTGCTTCTCTACAAATGCAGGTACGGCAAAAGAAGCGCACGCTACTTCCTGACGCGATTCCATTGCTCCGGAGGCGTCGCATCGGTCCTGTCGGCACCGTCCGGGTCGGAGAGCCGCTCATCCGCCCGAAACAGTTCGGGACGTTTGCCCGTGAGCAGAAGCTGCTTGCGCATTTCAGCAAGCCGGGCGCGACAAAATTCCTTGTAGAGCAATTCGAATATGGCGGGCATCATCACCCCCATCGTTGAAACCGACGCTTTGCAATGTCTGATCCCTGCTGGGCGGCTTCGTCGTGTGAGCCGGATTTGCGAAAACGCTGAACGGGATCGGTAATCGCTTTGTACGTCCGAAGCGAAGCAGGGCTGATTACCTGGATCACATTCTAGAAGTTTTTGTTTCAACAAGACTTCGTTTCACAACCTGTACGCGCCGCCTCACAGCCGAAAGGCCAACTACAGCGCGAAAGAAATGATCTACGGATGCAGGCGCGCTTGCTTGCAACGTCGCGGCGTAAATCGGGTGTGGGAGGATCTCAGCCTGCGGCTATCTCTCGTGCGGGTATTGAGAAGAGTGGCGTTGCGGGGAGCTGAACGCCACGAGCAGCGAGCTGCTCTTCCTTCTCCCCTTGTGGGAGAAGGTGGCGCGAAGCGCCGGATGAGGGGTTTCTCTCAGCACTTCGACTGCGAGACATGAGTACGCCGAGGGACACCCCTCACCCGTCTCGCCGCTTGCGCGGCGATGCACCCTCTCCCACAAGGGGAGAGGGTGCACCGTCACCGTCGCTCGCACCTTACGCCCCGTAGGTCGAGCCCTTCGGCAGCGGAAACACCGGGTCCCGCGTTTTGATGTTGGTCGGCCACACCACCGAGATGTGCTCGCCGGCATTCTGCATCACCACCGGCGTCGAGCGTTCGTTCTGGCCGGACAGCGGCGTGCCCGGCGGGAAGAATTTCACGCCATAGCCCTGGATGGTGCCGCCGGCGGGAATGTCGACGTCGAGCGCCGCTTTGCGAATGGCTTCGGGCTCGAAGCTGCCATACTTCTCCTTGGCGACCGGCAGCACGTTGTTGAGCAGCACCCAGGTCTGGTTGAATCCCATCGAGCAGTGCGGCGGCACGTCGGTGGCGCCGGTCTTGGTCTGATAGCGCGAGACCATGGTCTTGATCAGATCGCCCATGCCCGGCGCGAGCTTTGCGGGATCGAGCAGTTGCGCCGGCACCGGATCGATGTTGCAGAAATTGTCGATATCGGCCCCGAAGGTGGCGCGCAGCTTGTCGAGCTGGCTGTAGCCGGCACCTGCCCCGAACAGCATCTTGAAGCGCAGGCCGCTCTCGCGGGCCTGGCGCAGGAACAGGGTGATGTCGGGGTTGTAGCCGGCATGCGAGATCACGTCGGCCTTGGCGCGCTTGATCTTGGTGACGAGCACCGAGAGATCGGGTGCGGACGCCGAATAGCCCTCGCGCAGCACGACCTGGATGCCGGCCTGCTTGGCATAGGCCTCGTCCGCGGCGGCGACGCCGACGCCGTAGGGCCCGTCCTCGTGGATCAGCGCAACCTTGACGTCCTTGGGGTCCATACCGAGCTTGGCTTGCGCGTGCTCGGCGAGGAAGCCGGCGAAGGCCTGGCCGTACTGGTCGGAATGGATCTGCGCGCGAAATACGTATTGCAGGTTCTTGTCTTTGAACACGGCGGTCGAGACCGCGGTCGTGATCCAGAGGATCTTCTTCTGCTGCTCGACCTTCGCCGCCATCGGCACCGCGTGCGCGCTGGAATAGACGCCGTTGATGATGTCGATCTTTTCCTGGCTGATCAGCCGCTCGGCCTCGTTGATGGCAACGTCCGCCTTGCTCTGCGAGTCCGCCGCGACAGGCACGATCTTGGTCTTGCCGCCGATGCCGCCCTTCTCGTTGACGAGGTCGATGGCGATCTGCGCGCCGACCGAGGAGGCGACCGAGCCGCCGGCGGCGAACGGGCCGGTGAGATCGTAGATCAGGCCGATGCGCAAATTCTCGGCCTGCGCCTGGGCCCTCGTCCAATCGAGGCTGAGTGTGGCGGCGGCAGCCGCCGTACCCTTCAGCAGCTGCCTGCGTGAAGTCGGCATCCTATCCTCCCTCAAAATCGTCTTATGATTGGTTGTTATTTTTTGGCGAAGTATGAGGAGGAGGATCGCGGAAAGTCAACATCGCGAAAGTCGGGGTTCGTCCTCGACGGCGTAGAACGCAATTGCGAAATGAGCGGCGAGACCGCCTTTTACTGTTTCAAGCGCTGCGCCAGATAAGGCGCTGTCTTTCCGCTGGCCTTGGAGACTTCTTCGGGCGTCCCGGATGCGACGACGTGGCCGCCCTCGTCGCCGGCGCCGGGCCCGAGATCGACGATCCAGTCGCTGTGCGCCACGACGTCCATGTCATGCTCGATCACGATCACGCTGTTGCCGGCGTCCACGATCCGCTCGAGCTGCGCGATCAGCCGCTCGACGTCGCGCGGGTGAAGGCCGGTGGTCGGCTCGTCCAGCACATAGAGTGTGTGCCCGCGCTGCGGACGCATCAGCTCGGTCGCGAGCTTGATGCGCTGGGCTTCGCCGCCGGACAATTCGGTCGCGGACTGGCCGAGGCGGATATAGCCGAGACCGACCTCGCGCACGACGGCGAGCGACCGGTTCAGCGTTGCGTCGGCCTCGAAAAACTCGAAGGCCTCGTCCACGCGCATCGCCAGCACGTCCGCGATGGATTTTCCGCGGATCTTCACCTCCAGCGTCTTGTCGTTGTAGCGCGCGCCCTTGCAGGTCGGGCAGGGCGCGTAGACGCTCGGCAGAAACAGCAGCTCGACGCAGACGAAACCCTCGCCCTCGCAGGTCGCGCAGCGGCCCTTGGCGACATTGAACGAGAAGCGGCCGGCGTCGTAGCGGCGCGACTTCGCCTGTGGCGTTGCCGCGAACAGCCGCCGCACGTGGTCGAACAGGCCGGTATAGGTCGCAAGGTTGGATCGCGGCGTGCGGCCGATCGGCTTCTGATCGACCACGACAAGGCGATCGATTTCGTCAAGCCCGGCGACGATGCTGCCGCCCAGGGTCTCGACCGCAGGGGCCAGGCTGTCGTCATCGGCGTCAGTGGCAAGCGTGTGGCCGAGATGCGCGGCCACGGTATCGACGAGGAATTGGCTGATCAGGCTCGACTTGCCGGAGCCCGACACGCCCGTGATGCCGGCGATGACCCCGAGCGGAATGTCGACGTCGAGGCTGCGCAGATTGTTGCGGGTCACGCCCCTGAGCTTCAGATGTCCCTCAGGCCCGCGGCGCACCGTCGGCAGCGTCTTGCGGGGATGGGCGAGGTATTGCGCCGTCCGCGATTGCGCAATCCCGCCGAGGCCTGCCGGCGGCCCGCTGTAGAGGATCAGCCCGCCGCCGTCGCCGGCATCGGGGCCGACGTCCACCAGCCAGTCGGCATGCCTGATCAATTCGATCTCGTGCTCGACCACGAAGATCGAGTTGCCGGCGTGCTTCAACCGGTCCAGCGCCCGCAGCAGCGCCTCGGTGTCGGCGGGATGCAGGCCTGCGGAGGGCTCGTCGAGCACGTAGACGACGCCGAACAGGTTGGAGCGGACCTGCGTCGCCAGACGCAGCCGCTGCAGCTCCCCGGCGACAGCGTCGGCGTGCTGCGCTCGCAGGCGAGATAGCCGAGGCCGAGGTCGAGCAGCACGGTGAGCCGCGCCGACAGATCCTCGCAGATGCGGCGGGCGACGACGGTCTTTTCCGATGCGCCACTGGCCTTTGCGAACGGCTGGATCAATTCGTGCAGCTGCTTGAGCGGCAGATGCGACATCGCGGCGATGTCGAGGCCTGCGAACTTGACCTTGAGCGCCTCGGGCTTGAGCCTTGTGCCGTGGCAGGTCGGGCAGTCCTGCGTGATCATGAATTGCGCGACGCGCCGCTTCATCATCGCGCTCTCGGACTTGGCGTAGGTCTGCATCACGTAGCGCTTGGCGCCGGTGAAGGTGCCCTGATAGCTCGGCTCCTCCTTGCGGCGCAGGGCGCGCCTGACCTCGGCGGCATCGTAACCGGCATAGACCGGCACGGTCGGCTGCTCCTCGGTGAACAGGATCCAGTCGCGGTCCTTCTTCGGCAGCTCGCGCCAGGGCTTGTCGACGTCGTAGCCGAGCGTGGTCAGGATGTCGCGGAGGTTCTGGCCCTGCCAGGCGCTCGGCCAGGCCGCGACGGCGCGCTCCCGGATCGTCTTGCTGTCGTCGGGCACCATCGATTTTTCGGTGACGTCGAGCATCCGGCCGATGCCGTGGCAGGTCGGGCATGCGCCCTCCGGCGTGTTCGGCGAAAACGCCTCCGCGTAGAGCAGCGGCTGTCCGCGTGGATAATCGCCGGCGCGGGAATAGAGCATCCGGAGCAGGTTCGAGATGGTGGTGACGCTGCCGACCGACGACCGTGTCGTCGGCGCACCGCGCTGCTGCTGCAGCGCCACGGCGGGCGGCAGGCCCTCGATGTCGTCGACCTCGGGGATCTGCATCTGGTGGAACAGGCGCCGCGCATAGGGCGATACCGACTCGAGGTATCGCCGTTGCGCCTCCGCGTAAATCGTCCCGAAGGCGAGCGAGGATTTGCCGGAGCCCGATACGCCGGTGAACACGACGAGGGCGTTGCGCGGGATCTTGACGTCGACGTTCTTCAGATTGTGCTCGCGGGCACCCCTGATGTGAACGAAGCCGTCGTCCCGCAACAGGCCGTCAGTTTGCCTTGGTCGATCGTCCATCTCGCCTCTCCGCCCCGAGACGGGGTTAACGGCAAGATCGCAGGATGGGTCCTCGGAAGCCAGCGCGCAGGTTCCGTTCTGCACAAAGCAGCAAGGCCCGCCGCTGACATCGCGACAGGCCTTGCTTGGTCGATTGACGGCGCGAGCCGGTTACTGCGACAGCTTCACGAAGTTCGGAAACTTCATCTTGCCTTCGGCGATCTTCTCCGGCCAGACCACGACCTGCTTCTGGTCCTGCCACTGGAAGACGAGACCGGTCACGGCGCCCGGGCCGGACTTGATGCCGTGGGTGAACTCGTCGTTCTTGCCGTAGAACTGGATCTTGCCGATCGTGCCCTCGTAATCGGTCTTCTCGAGTTCGGTGACCATCTTGTCGGGATCGGTCGAGCCGGCGCGCTTGATCGCGTCCGTGATCATGTAGACCTCGTCATAGGCGGTATAGCCGGTATAGGCCGGCGCCGAGCCGAACTTGGCCTTGAACGCCGCCGCGAACGGCTTCGTCTTCGGGGTCACCGCAACATCCGGAGTGGCCACCGCAAGCGAGGGGATGCCGTCGGCGGCGCCGTTGGTGTCCTTCCAGAAGGTCGGGCTCAGCGCCTGCGCGCTGATGCCGAACATCGGGATCGGCACCTGCTGGTTCTTCCACTGCACCGTCGGCTGCACGCCGACATGCGAGATGCCGGTGATGATCACATCGGGCTTCTTGCTCTCGATGTTGTTGAAGATCGGCGTGAAGTCGGTGGTGTCGGGCGAAAAGCGCACGTGCTCCACCACCTTCAGGCCGGCCTTGGGCAGGCAGGCCTCGTAGCCGACGTCGAGCGGCTTGGTCCAGGCGGCGTCCTCGCTCATGATCGCGACGGTCTTGAACTTGAGCTTGTCGACGAGAAGATCCTTGGCGGCGTCGCAGACCAGCTGGGCCTGCGCGGCCGAGGTCAGATAGCCGTGGAAGGTGTACTTGTTCTTCTCGTAGTCGTTGTGGATCGCCTTGGTGATCTCGTTCGAGGCGGCACCGGGCGTGATCAGCGGCATCTTCAGCCGCGCCGCCCAGGGCTCCAGCGCCAGCACGACCTCGGAGATGTAGCTCGCGATCACCGCGGACACCTTGTCCTCGCTCACCGCGCGCTGGAAGGCGCGCACGGAATCGGCCGACGAGCTCTTGTTGTCATAGGTGACGATCTCGACCTTGCGGCCCAGAATGCCGCCCTTGGCGTTGATCTCGTCGGCGGCGATCTGCGCGCCGCCCGGGGTTGCTGCACCCGCGATCGACTGCACCTCGGCGATGACGCCGATCTTGATCGGGTCGTTCGACTGCGCATAGGCCGGCGCGGCGAGGCACAGCGCCAGCGCGGAGGCGAGGAAGTTGCTGCTGAGGATCGAAGGTCGCATGGTCGTTTCCCTTTCCATTTCTTGTTGATGTTGAGGACTTAAAGAAAATCGGCGCCGGCCTCGCTGGCGAAGCGGCCGGGATCGCCCTCCCAGACGATCCTGGCGTGTTCGAGCACGTAGACGCGGTCGGCATGGGGCAGCGCGAAGGTGACGTTCTGCTCGCCGAGCAGCACGGTGATCGCGGTCGTCTCCCGCAGCCTGGTCAGCGCCTTCGACAATTGCTCGAGGATGACGGGGGCAAGGCCCAGCGTCGGCTCGTCCAGGATCAGGATCTGCGGCTGCATCATCAGCGCGCGGCCGATCGCCAGCATCTGCTGCTCGCCGCCGGAGAGCGTCTGCGCCATCTGACTCTGCCGCTCCTTCAGGATGGGGAACAGCTCGAACAGCCAGGCGAGCTGCACGGCGCGCTTGTCGTCGGGCAGATGCTGGCCACCGAGGTCGAGGTTCTCGCGCACGCTCATCTCGCCGAACAGCTCGCGCGATTCCGGACACTGCACGAGGCCGCTGCGCGCGATCTTCGCAGGACTCGTGCCGCGCAGCTTTTCGCCGCCACGCACGATCTCGCCGCTATAGGGCAGGAAGCCGGAGATGGTGTTGAACAGCGTGGTCTTGCCGGCGCCGTTGAGGCCGACCACCGAGACGAACTCGCCCTCGTGGACGTGGATCGAGACGTCCTCCAGCGCCTGGGCCTTGCCGTAGAACACGCTGACATTCTCGACCTGCAGCAGCGGCGTCTTGTCCTTGAAGCTGGTCTCGGGCCGCGCATGGGTCTCGATGGCGCCGCCGAGATAGACCCGGCGCACGGTCTCGTTCTTCATGACGTCCTCGGCCTTGCCGGTGACGATCTCCTCGCCGAGATACATCGCCAGCACGCGGTCGACGAGCGCCGCGACGCTCTTGACGTTGTGGTCCACCAGCATCACCGCGCGGCCTTCGTCGCGGAAGCTGCGGATCAGATCGGAGAAGATGTCGACCTCGGCGCGCGTCAGCCCTGCGAACGGCTCGTCCACCAGCACGACCTTGGGATCGCGCGCGATCGCTTTCGCAAGCTCGAGCCGGCGCAAATCGGCGAAGGGCAGCGTCGGCGGGCGGCGGTGCATCACGTTGCCGAGCCCGACGCGCTCGGCGATCCATTTGGCGCGCTCCACCAGCGCCTTGTCCGGGAACAGCATGAACAGGCTGTCCGGCAACAGGGCCACCAGGATGTTCTCCAGCACCGTCTGCCGGTTCAGCGGCCGCGAGTGCTGGAACACCATGCCAAAGCCCTTTCGCGCGATCTTGTGCGCCGGGAGGCCAGCGACGTTCTCGCCCTCGAAGATCACCTCGCCCGCGGTTGGGCGCTCGATCCCCATCACGCTCTTCATCGCGGTCGACTTGCCCGAGCCGTTCGGCCCGATCAGGCCGAAGATCTCGCCGCTGTTGACCTCGAAGCCGAGATTCTTCACCGCGGTCAATCCGCCGAAGCGCTTGGTCAGCCCGCGGACTTCGAGCACGGCCCGGTTTGAAAGCCTCATATCCATCACGAGCGCGCCTCGCGCGAGAGGGCCGCCCCCAGGAAGCCGCCGGGGAAGAACAGCACGACGAGGAGCGCGACCGCCGAGACGATGAAGGTCGCGAGGCTCGCCTGTGGGCCGCAGGAATTCGCCGGCGACGATCAGGAAGATCGCGCCCAGCGCCGCTCCCAGAACGGTGCGCCGGCCGCCGAGCACGGCCGAGACGATCACGTTGACGCCGACCGCGACGTCGACGACGGTGCCCACCGATGCGGTGCCGAAATAGAACACCAGCAGCGCGCCCGACAATCCGGAGAAGAACGCCGAGACGATGAAGGCGGCGAGCTTGTGCTTGACGATGTTGAAGCCGAGCGCGCCGGCCTGCACGGGATCCTGGCCGCTCGCCTGCAGCACCAGTCCGACCGGCGATTGCGACAGGCCGTAGAGGATTGCGGCCGAGATCGTCATGAAGCCGAGCGCGATCCAGTAATTGGTGCCGGCGTCGATGCTGATGACGTCGGGAATGGTGAGCCCGATCTCGCCGCCGGTGAGGTCGGCGAACACGACGATGAAGTTCTGCAGCATCAGGACCGCGACCAGCGTGGTCAGGCCGAAATAGGGCCCGCGCACCCGCAGCGCCGGCAGCGCCAGCACGAGGCCGGCGACGACGGAAGCCATCGCACCGAGCACGATGCAGGGATAAACCGACCAGCCGAGCTGGGCGTTGAGGATGCCGGCGGTGTAGGCGCCGACGCCGATCAGGAAGGTCGGGCCGAAATTGACTTCGCCCGCAAAGCCGAACAGCAGGTCCCAGGCCATCGCGAACACCCCGAAATAGAAGGCGACGGTGAGCAGGCCCAGCACATAGCCGGAGACATAGAGCGGCAACGTTGATGCGACGACGACGAGCACGAGCGAGATGAAGAGCAGGCGGGTGGTGAAGAAGCTCGACATCTCAGCGCCTCCCCAAGAGGCCCTGGGGCCGGATATACATCACGAACACCAGCAGCAGCAGCGCCGGGATGGTGCGATAGGCGGGCGAGACGAGGTAGGCCGTCAGGGTCTCGAGATAGCCGACCACGAAGGCCGCGATCAGCGAGCCGGAGACGCTGCCGAGCCCGCCGAGCACGACGATCGAGAACGCGCTCGCCGTCAACGGCCCGACGCTGTACGAGCTGACGCCGAGGAACATGCCGAGCAGCACGCCGGCGATGCCGGCGAGGATGCCGTAGATCGCCCACACCACGATGTAGATGTTGGTGAGCTCCAACCCCAGCAGCGTGACGCCGCGGGGGTTCATCGAGGCCGCCAGCACCGCCTTGCCGGTGCGGGTGCGGTTCACCAGCAGCCACAGCAGCGCGATGACGAGGCAGCAGACGATGGCGGTGAAGATCTCGTTCTTCGGCGTGCGCACGCCGAGGATCTCGACCACGCCCTCGACGATCGGCAGCACGGTCTTGGCGTTGTTGGTGAAGAAATAGGCGATCAGCTCCTGGATCATGATGCCCCAGAGCAGCGTGCCCGTAAGGACGAAGATCTCCTTCTCCTCGTTCGGTATGCGGCGTGAATCCTGGATCGGCTTCACCACCGCGAAATAGGTGGCAAAGGCGGTGAGCAGCGCGACGCCGACGCCGATCAGCGCACCGGCATAGGTGCCGACATTGAGCACGCTGGCCGCGGCCCAGGCCGCCACCGCTGCCGCGACCATGATGGCACCGTGGGACAGGTTGAGCACGCCCGAGACGCCGAAGATCAGGGTAAAGCCGGTGGCACCGAGAGCGTAGAGAGCGCTGATGGCAAAGCCATCGATCAGGATCTGGAAGACTCGCATCAATGATTGGCCGGGCAGTCCGGCTGCCGTTTGGAGGAAAAGATGCTGCGTGCGCACGCCACGCGGAAAGGCTTTCCGGGCGAGGCCCGAATGCGGTTCCGATCAGTTCGCGGGCAGGCTTGATGGAGAGCTCGGGAGACTGGCGTCAGTCCTGACGACGTCCTCCGGCGCGCCGGTCACGGCGGCGTCGAGCGAATTCGCAACGCAACAGAGAGTCTTTTCTTCATGTTGTTTCTCTCCTTGAACAAGCCTCTTGCGAGCTATTGGGCGCAACTATAGCGGCGAGGGCACTCCCGGCAAGTGAAACTGCGTTCATGATTGTGAGAGCGAACTAAAGTCTAGCGCTGCGCGGATAGAGAAATGCGCAGTCATGCAGATTTCGGCGATGCCTATGCGCGCATGCGGACTGCACGCGACGCTTGGTCAGCGCGTGTGCAGCAGCGATGGATCGAGCGGTTCGAGCCGGGCAGGATCGAATGCCGAGAGGTCGATCTGCGTCGTGCTGTCGGCGATCAGCTGTGCCAGTGCTTCGCCGGTCGCGGGCGCGTTGAGAATACCCCAGACATTGTGCCCGGTCGCAACATAGAGGCCTTCACTCTGCGGCACCTTGCCGATCAGCGGCAGGCCGTCCTGCGTCACCGGACGGAAGCAGGCCTGCCGCGCGATGATCCTGGCGGGATCGAACAGCGGCGACAGCCGCTCGCTCATCGCTTGCAGGCGTGCGATCGCATCCTCGTCGGGCCGCACGGCGGTGGGATCGAGCGGCAGCGGAGCGATATCGGAAAGCGCGGTGATATGCGTGCTGCCATCCGCGCGCGGGAAGACTTCGATCGACAGGGCGTTGCCGTCGTCTTCATGCTCCAGGAACAACGCGTGGGCCGGCACATCGGCGCCGGTGTCGTACACGATGCTCGGGCTGCGCTGGCCATAGACCGCGGGCAGGCTCGCCCATTGCGCCGCGAGCAGCGACCATGGGCCCATCGCGATCACGACAGCATCCGCCTCGATGATGCTGCCTTCGACCTCGACGCCTCTCGCGGTGCCTTCGTCCGCAGCGCGCAGGATGTTGGTGATACGACCGTGGCGAAGCTGTGCACCCAAAGCGATCGCCGCCTCCATCACCGAGGAGGTGAACTTGCGGGGATGGACGATTGCGGTCGTCTCAACCGTGCCGATGCGCTGCGTGATCACGACGCCGTCGGCGAGCCAGTCGAGGCTGGACGGCAAGTTCCGCCGTTCGTCGCCATCGGGAGCGACGAAGCCGCCATAGGCGCTCATGGGACGGTGGCCCCAATCGCCGGCGATCTCCGCGGGCAATTGCGCATGAAGCGCAAAGCTGCGCCGTGCCAGCGCATCGAGCGGCGTGCCGGCGCACCAGTCGCGCGCGAGAAAGCCGCCGGCCTTGCCCGAAGCGGCTGCCGCGACCTCGGCGCGCTCGACGACGATGACCTCGATGCCGCGGCGGGCAAGGAACAGCGCGGTGCAGGCCCCGATCACGCCGCCTCCACAGATCACAACGCGCATGGTCTCTGTCCCCACAGCATGATCTCGAAACCTATCGAGAGGTGGTCCCTCGCGACTAGCACGCAGATCATGCGCGAAGGATAATCGACCGCGCGATGCCGATCCATCCTGGCCTCACCGCGTTTCAGACGACAAAATCCCGGGCGTTGAGGTCGGCGGCATGGATGCCGTCCAGCGTGATCGTGTCATTGGCGGTCAGATGGATCACCGCATCGCCGGCGCCGTCGTCGCTGATCAGGCTCTTGAGCGCGGTCCAGCCTGCAAAGCCGTAGGCGCGGACGTCGATCACATCATGCTCGCGCGCCGTGCTGCCGCCGGCTTTGTTGCCTTGATCGAAGTCGTTGATCACGTCCTGACCCGAGCCGGCACCGAACACGAACCGATCGTTGTTTGGTCCGCCCCAGAGCTGATCATTGCCGCCGCCGCCATTGAGGACGTCCCGGCCGCCGGTGATCGCGCCGCCCACGAACGGGTTGTAGGCTCGTGCATCGCCATAGAGAAGATCGCCGCGGTCGCTGCCGTAGAGAACATCGTTGCCGCCCTGCGCGTTGCCGGTCATCTGCGCGGCATCGCCGACGAGCACGATGGCGGTCGTGTCGGGATTGCCGTCGACGGTCGCAATCAGGATGTCGTCGCCGCCGCTTGCATTGTCGCTCATGTCGCTGCCATCGCCGAACAGCGATGCGTCGCCGGACTGCGCGCCGACGCCGACGGTATAGATGAGGACGTCATTGCCGCCGTGTGCATCGCCGATCATGGATACCAGGGCATCGCCTGACATCACCACATTGCCGGAGGCGCCGGCCTGGACCACGCTGACGATGTCGTTGCCGCCTTGGGCATTGCCGCTCATCAGCGATCCGGAATCGCCGCTGAGTTGGCCATACGATCTGTCGCCCATCTCCGCCGCGACGAGATCGTTGCCGCCCTTGGCGTCGCCGGTCATGGCGAGTTCGGCGTCGCCCGAGAGATAGAGGTTCGCAAAGATCGCCTTCGAGGCCTCGACATGCAGCACGTCGTTGCCGCCATGGGCTTGATCGGACATGATCTGTGCGTCGCCATCCAGATACACATAGGGCAGGCGACCCTGAACGGTCGCGACGAGAAGGTCGTTGCCGCCGTGCGATCGGCCGTTCAATGTCGACTCGTCACCGACAAGCAACAGGCTGCTGGGCCCGTCGTCGACCGTCGCGATCATGATGTCGTTGCCGCCGCGGCCGTCGATCGGCAGGCCGGGGTCTCCGGTCTCGATCACGAGTTGCTGACTGCCGACGCTGACGATGATGGTGTCGTTTGGCATATGGCGCATCGCGAAGGCTCCCCATCCATGTCCGGTGCGGATCGCGGCGAGCTGCATGCCCGCGCACCGCGCCAGACATCTTCTTGCGCTTCATGGCGGAGATTGGCCCGCGGTGCAGCCTGATTGCGGCTGGGGGAACCGCGCCGGCGCAGTCCCTTTATCGTCGCTCGGTCGTGCCTCGGCTCAGGTGCCGCAGGGTGGGCAAAGGCGCAAAGCGCCGTGCCCACGATCTCGTTCCGCATTAATGAGATCGTGGGCACGCTTCGCTTTGCCGATTCTACGTGTGTCGTGCCTCGCTCAGCCCGGCCCGGCGCCTTGTGTTGCCGTGAACACCGCGTAGAGCGACTGGCTCGCGGCCATGAACAGGCGGTTGCGCTTGGGGCCACCGAAGGTGATGTTGCCGCAGACTTCCGGCAGGCGGATGCGACCGAGCAGCTTGCCCTCCGGCGACCACACGGTCACGCCGTTGTACCCGACGGCGCGGCCGGCATTGCTGGAGGCCCAGACATTGCCGTTGACGTCGCAGCGCAGGCCGTCGGGTCCGCACTTCACGCCGTCCACCACGCAATCGCTGAACTTCTTGACGTTGGACAGCTTGTTGTCGCTGCCGACGTCGAACACGAAGATCTCGCCCTTGCCGCCGGGGCCGGTGTCGCCCGGACCCTTGCCGGTGGAGGCGACGTAGAGCTTCTTGTAGTCGGGCGAGAAGCACAGGCCGTTCGGATCCGGAACCTGCTCCTCGGTGACGACGAGGTCGATGCGGCCGGAGGGATCGATGCGATAGCAATTGGTCGGCAGCTCGCGCTTGCCCGGCGTGAAACCGGCCGGCTGTCCGATCCGCGGATTGAGCTTGCCGCCCGCATTGCTCGGGCCGCCGGCTGCATCCGGCTCGCCTTCGTAGAGCTGACCGCCATAGGGCGGATCGGTGAACCAGTAACTGCCGTCGGGATGCGCGACGACGTCGTTCGGCGAGTTCAGCTTCTTGCCGTTGTAATTATCGCAGAGCACGGTGGCCGTGCCGTCATGCTCGTAGCGCGTCACCCGGCGGGTCAGGTGCTCGCAGGAGAGCTGGCGGCCCTGGAAGTCGAAGGAGTTGCCGTTGGAATTGTTGGACGGCGTGCGAAACACGCTGACGCGGCCGTCGTCCTCGCTCCAGCGCATCTGCCGGTTGTTGGGAATGTCGCTCCACAGCAGATATCTGCCTTGCGCGCTCCAAGCGGGGCCCTCGGCCCACAGCACGCCGGTGTAGAGACGCTTGATCGCGGTGTTGGGCTGCGCGAGATCGTTGAAGGACGGATCGACCGCGATGATGTCGGGATCCCAGAAATAGGTGGTCGGTGCGCCGTGGGGACCGAAATCGCGCGGCGGGGTGGTGATGGTCGTCGGCGGCGCGGCGGGGCCGGTCTGGGCCAGCGCGGGACCGGCGAGGGTGGCTGCGGCGCCAAGCGCGAGCCCCCGGACAAGTGTTCGTCGTGAAAGCGCAGCATCCTGCTCACGCTGCTCGTGGTCACGAGCCTCTTGGCGTGTCATCGCGTCCTCCCAATGATGTTCGCTGGCCGGTTGATCCGGCCGAGCAGGGCGGAGGTTAATGCGGTCCGTCGCCGCTTGCGAGGGGTTGAATCGAAACCAGCGAGCGACCGCAGGTCGCAATGTCGTCATATTCGAATGCACTCGCGAGGAATTCGTGTCGAAGCCCGGGACGTGCGATCCACGAATGTTCGCTGGCGCCGAAATTCGCGTGCGGCAATGCGCGGCATGCGACGCATTCCGCCCCGTTCGAGCCATGATTTCGCACCGATTGCCACGCAGAAACTCTTCGGGAGCAATGAACGGAGTTGAACGTGGGTGGCGTCATCGTATTGATCGTGTTGCTGGGGATCGCGTTCGCGGCCGGCTATTTCACGCGCGACTACATCTCCAACAAACGACGTGCGGAAGCCCGCCGCTGGCGTGAATATGCCGAGCCGGATTGGCTGCCGGCCAACGCCGCCAACACCAACGAGGTCGCGAGCGCCATCACGGCGGTGCCTGTCGTCAATGGCGAGACTCGGCCAGATGCTGGACCGCTGGGAGACGAGAGCCCGCGCCCGCCGCGCGGGCTGAGGCGGAGGCCGGAGGCGAGTTCTCGTCGCCCGGATGGAGCGCAGCGTAATCCGGGGCCGCTCGCCCGGCATTTTGCACCGTCCCGGATTGCGCGGAGCCTGTCATCGGGCGGCGTTTCGCGCCGACCCGTTGGCTCCATCCGGGCTACGGACCCGGCCTGTGGTCGCCTTAAGTCAATCGCTCTCGCCAAAAATATTCCACTTTACCGAAATTCGGTTTCGGCGTATGTGTTGCCTATCCCGGCTCACCAGGAGGGGCGATCTCGAGGTCGTCTTGATCGCGAGCCGGGCTTGCGGTGGACGCGGCAGCGTCGGCACGAGATGGGGCGGGCAGGGCGGGTAGTCCCTGTGAGCCCGCACCCCGCGTGCAGACGAACGGCGCTGCTTGCGTACGGCAAAACCGTGTGGTCCTGGCCGTCGTTGCTACGGTCAAGTCGTTCGAAGATGTGCGCGAGCCCAACCGGGTGGACGGCATCATCCAATTCGAACGGCGAGGGAGGCCAAAGGAAAGTTCGGCTCCCGGGAGATCACGGCATAAGCCGTCCAGCCATCGCGCAGGGAAGGCCGAGTGATCGGCACCACCTGTATGCTGCTGTGCGGTTCTTCCTGCGTGTGCATTTCGCGCAGCGGACCGCGGGTGCGAGGTCGGCACCCGGTCTTCCCTGCGCCCTCTTGGATTTGAGGGCGATGAGATCAAGCAAAGCTCGGGCGAAACCAGCCGCGAGAATGCGAACGCACGCTCGCCATCACACACGCGCCGCCACACACCCGATGTCATCGCCCGCCTTGTGCGCGATTGCGCACGAAGGCGAGCGATCCAGTATTCCGAGACCGCAGTGATAGAACCGAGAAGCTACGGCGTACTGGATTCCCCGCCTTCGCGGGGAATGACGGCGTCATTTGGGGAAGCAAATTGCCGCCTCTTGCTCCGTCATTGCGAGGAGCTCTTGCGACGAAGCAATCCAGAATCCCTCCGCGGAAAGACGCTGGATTGCTTCGCCGCAAGAGCCTCCTCGCAATGACGTGGAGAAGCGTGCGCCCCACTCCATTCTCGTGCCCCGGACGCAGCGCAGCGTCCCTTCGACGATGCGCTGCAGAGCCGGGGCCCATGCCGGCCGCATGCCGTGCCGCCCTGGGTCCCGGCTCAGCGCAGCAGCGTTTCAGGCTGCGGCGCGTCCGGGACACGCGAGAGCCAGACACCTGCCCCAACCAGGTCAGTCTCCCTGACCATCTTTTGGCGTTGCAGTTGCTGCCATTTCTCGTCTAAAAACGGGCCACTGAGCCTCCCGGCAACCAACCGTCAACGGTTTTGCCGGAGGATTTGTGGGCTCAAAAGGGTCTGGCAATGCTGATTCGCGGCCAAATCGATGGGATTTCGGGGGAGGTGGCTCTGGCCGCCGCCACGATCCCGGCCGCGCTGCTGCCCACCCTCCTGATTGGCGGCCTTCTTCTTACTTGCCCCTGAGGGCCGGCTGGGCGCCATGCGCCTGGGCGCTCAGGGGTTGGTCGAGATCACCGGACACCTCAAGCGCCCTCAAGACTGAAACGGCGCAAAAGCTCAAAAGGAATTTGAAATGGCCACCGCGAACAAGTCCGACAAGGACCGCGTCATCATTTTCGACACCACGTTGCGCGACGGCGAGCAATGCCCCGGCGCCACCATGACCTTCGAGGAAAAGCTCGAGGTCGCCGAGCTGCTGGACGATATGGGCGTCGACGTCATCGAGGCAGGCTTCCCGATCACCTCGCAGGGTGACTTCGAAGCGGTGAGCGAGATTGCCCGCCGCTCCAAGAATGCCGTCATCGCCGGCCTGTCCCGCGCGCATCCGGCCGATATCGACCGCTGCGCCGAAGCGGTGAAGTTCGCCAAGCGCGGCCGCGTCCACACCGTGATCGCGACCTCGCCGTTGCACATGCGGGTGAAGCTGAACAAGACGCCGGAAGAGGTGCTGGAGACTTCGGTCGCCATGGTCGCGCGCGCCCGCAACCAGATCGACGACGTCGAATGGTCGGCGGAAGACGGCACCCGTAGCGAGATGGACTATCTGTGCCGAATCGTCGAAGCGGTCATCAAGGCCGGTGCGACCACGGTGAATATCCCCGACACCGTCGGCTATACGGTGCCGGAGGAATACACCCACTTCATGAAGACGCTGATCGAACGCGTGCCGAACTCGGACAAGGCCGTGTTCTCCGTGCACTGCCATAACGACCTCGGCATGGCCGTTGCGAACTCGCTGGCCGGCATCGTCGGCGGCGCGCGCCAGGTCGAGTGCACCGTCAACGGCATCGGCGAGCGCGCCGGCAACGCCGCGCTCGAGGAGATCGTGATGGCGATCAACGTGCGCAACGACAAATTCCCCTACTGGAACAAGATCGACACCACGCAGCTGACCCGCGCCTCCAAGGTGGTGTCGGCGGCGACCTCGTTCCCCGTCCAGTACAACAAGGCCATCGTCGGCCGGAACGCGTTCGCGCATGAGAGCGGCATCCACCAGGACGGCGTGCTGAAGGACGCCTCCACCTACGAGATCATGCGGCCCGAGATGGTCGGCCTGAAGCAGTCCTCGCTGGTGCTGGGCAAGCATTCCGGCCGCCACGCCTTCGTGCACAAGCTGGAGGAGATGGGCTACAAGCTCGGCCCGAACCAGCTGGAAGATGCGTTCACGCGGATGAAGGCGCTCGCCGACCGCAAGAAGGACATCTACGACGAGGACATCGAGGCGCTGGTCGACGAGGAGATGGCGGCCTCCCACGACCGCATCAAGCTGACCTCGCTGACCGTGATCGCCGGCACCCATGGCCCGCAGCGCGCGACCATGAAGCTCGACGTCGACGGCCAGATCAAGATCGAGGAAGCCGAGGGCAACGGCCCGGTCGATGCGGTGTTCAACTGCATCAAGCGCCTGGTGCCGCACGAGGCCAAGCTCGAGCTGTACCAGGTCCACGCCGTCACCGAAGGCACCGACGCGCAAGCGGAAGTCTCGGTGCGGTTGTCGCAGGACGGCCGCTCGATGACGGCGCGCGCGGCGGATCCGGATACGCTGGTGGCCTCGGCCAAGGCCTATCTCGGAGCGCTCAACAAGATCGTCATGAAGCGCCAGCGCGACACCGTGACGTCGGCTGCGGCGAGCTGACGCGGCTTGCTTCGCCTCTCCCGCTTGCGGGAGAGGCCGACACGCTCCGGGCGATGCGAAGCATCGAACCTGGGATCTCGAGATTCCCGGTGCACAATTGCGCGCCGGAGCTTCGGTCCCACGGACCGCCCCGGAATGACATCGTTCATGATGAATAGCTGCCCTGCTAAGGGCCAATAGCGGCTCGGCCTTCCAGCCGCTATTGGTGTCAACGGCTTAAGGATCGGCTGCCCGCGCGCCCGGGCGGCCAAAATAATTTCAGGGAGAGACTATGCGCACCTTCGCGATCGCCGCGTCCATCGCGGCACTGGCACTCGGACTTGCCGGGCCAGCATCGGCCCAATCGCCGATCATCATCAAGTTCAGCCACGTCGTCGCCACCGACACGCCGAAGGGCAAGGCGGCAGAGAAGTTCAAGGAGCTGGCCGAGAAGTACACCGCCGGCAAGGTCAAGGTCGAGGTCTACCCGAACTCGACGCTGTACAAGGACAAGGAAGAGCTCGAGGCGCTTCAGCTCGGCAGCGTGCAGATGCTGGCGCCGTCCAACTCCAAGTTCGGACCGCTCGGCATCCGCGAGTTCGAGGTGTTCGATCTGCCCTACATCCTGCCCGACCTGAAGACGCTGCGGAAGGTGACGGAAGGGCCGCTCGGCACGCGCCTGCTCAAGCTGCTGGACGCCAAGGGCATCACCGGCCTTGCCTATTGGGACAACGGCTTCAAGCAGATGAGCGCCAACAAGAAGCTGGTCACGCCGGCCGACTACCAGGGCGTCAAGTTCCGCATTCAGTCCTCGCGGGTGCTGCAGGCCCAGTTCAAGGCGCTCAGCGCGCTGCCGCAGGTGATGGCGTTCTCGGAAGTCTACCAGGCGCTGCAGACCGGCGTGGTCGACGGCCAGGAGAACACCTGGTCGAACATCTATACCCAGAAGATGCACGAGGTGCAGAAGTACATCACCGAGACCAATCACGGCTACATCGGCTACGTCGTGATCGTGAACAAGAAGTTCTGGGACGATCTGCCGGCCGACATCCGCGACCCGCTCACCAAGGCGATGAAGGAAGCGACCGAATTCGGCAACGCCCAGTCGCAGAAGGAGAACGACGACGCGCTCGCCGAGATCAAGAAGAGCGGCAAGAGCGAGATCATCAAGCTGACCGCGGAGCAGAGCGAGGCGATGCGCAAGGCGATGGAGCCGGTCTACAAGGATGCCGCGGGCCGCATCGGCCAGCCGCTGATCGACGAATTCCTCAAAGAGGCCAAGAGCACCACGAACTGATCGTTTCGAACGACGAGCGAAGGCTTCCGTGCGCGCTGCACGGAAGCCTTTTTGTTGCGAATGATTTCCAAGCCGCGCGCGGAGGTAAAATCGCGCGTTACATCTTCGTAAGGACGCACTCCCTGTCCAAGTTGTAAGTTGCGTGTCAGCCTCATCGCGCCCATCTTCATGGACATCCTTCCAGAGGAGGTTCGGATGAAGAAGTTCACCATCGCCGCCATCGCCGTGCTCAGCATCGCCGGCTCGGGCGCGGTCTATGCCCAATATCATCGCCCGTGGATGGAGCACATGCGCCACCACATCCGCATGAACCCCGAGGATCGCGCTGCCCTCGTCGACGCGCGCATCGCCGCCGTGCATGCCGGGCTGAAGCTCAACGCCGACCAGGAGAAGCTGTGGCCGCCGGTCGAGGCCGCCGTGCGCGACTTCGCCAAGCTGCGCATCGACCGCGCCAATGCGCGGATGAACGCCGGTCCCGGCGATGCCGGCAAGGACGCTGCAAAGGACGCCGACAAGCCGGAGGATCCGGTCGCCCGTCTGCGCCAACGCGCGGAGGACATGGGCGCGACCTCGGCGGCCCTGAAGAAGATCGCCGATGCGGCCGATCCGCTCTACAAGACCCTCGACGAGGGCCAGAAGCGGCGCCTCGCCGTGCTGACCCGTCACCGCGGCCCGTTCGGCGGCGGCGAGGACGGCCCGCGCCATTTCATGGAACGTGGGATGGGCCGCATGATGGATCGCAGCATGGAGCACTTCCATCACGACCGTTTCGACCGTGATGGTGGCCCGGACCGCGACCGTGAGGGCCGGCTGTGAGCTACCAGGGATTTTGCGGGCGTTAACCCCGGAATTAACCTTGGCGAAGCCGCTGGAATCCAGCGGCTTTTCGCTTTTTGGGGACTGTGGAAAAACCTTCGCCGCATCGCTTGCCAGACCGGATTCGCTTTGCTAAACGACCGGCCTCGCAAGGCATTGACCGCCTTTCGGGCGCATAGCTCAGTTGGTAGAGCAGCTGACTCTTAATCAGCGGGTCCCAGGTTCGAGCCCTGGTGCGCCCACCATCCCAAAGCCCTGCAGAGGCAGGGCTTTTCCATGTCGGGCCTTAGAACAGACGCGTCTCCTGCGACGTTTTTTGGTCGGGCATCGCACGATGGGGATCGCGGTACGGGCTAGGGCAGTCGTTCGATATGGGCCCGGATGGCGTTTCGTTCGATATCGATCCAGCCATGCGCGCGGGCTTTGGCCACCATGTCCGCATAGTGCAGATCCCAGCCAGCATCGTCGCTGCGCCCTGCCAGGGTCGGGACCAGATCGATCGCGACGAGCGCATCGTGCTCATCGAGGAGCGTGATTCCCGGCCATGACTGCACTCTCGTCGACGCGTCGGCACGCAGCACCAGCTTGAACTTGCGGAAGTCGAGCGGTTCGGCCAGTCGGACCGTGCCGTCGGCGAGGCATTCAATGATCACGGTGCCGTCCCTTCGATTCTGGCCTGCCGGTATGTGATGGCGCGCCTGGTTCGCCAAGCCGGAAGTCCGGTCAACCCTGCGGCAACGCGCGCAGCGCGCCCTGAAAATTGACCAGAGGATCGCCGTTGCCGTCGCGGGTGGCCACAATCCGCCCGATGAAAAGACCGTGCGTGCCCACCAGTTGGTGATGATGCAGCACGCATTCCAGTGCGCCGATCGCGGGTTCGAGCAGCGGCACGTCCAGAATGCCTTGCTCCCACGGCGCGCTGGCGAAGCGGTCGATACCCTTGGCGCCGCCTGCGAAGCGCAGCGCCAGATCCTCCTGGCCCTTGCCGAGCAGGCTGATCCCGAAGCTGCCGTTGGCAAGGATGGCGGCGTGCGTTTCGGAACTCGCATTGACGCCGACGAGCAGGCAGGGCGGATCCAGGCACAGCGAGGTGACGGAGCTGACCGTCAGCCCGCGCCGTGTCGTGTCCGTTCCCGTCGCCACGATGGCGACGCCGCTCGCGAGATTGCGCATGGCCAGTCGAAACTCGGCGGCTTCGACCGAGCGGATATCGGTCATTTGAGGCATCTGACATCCCATCACGAACCTCCGAACCGCGCTCGTTGCGGCCTGCGCTTACGCCGAAACCGCTTCGCCGGCGACCCTGCCGCGACCCGATTTCAGCTCCTTGCGGATCGCGGGAATGATCCTGGAGCCCCACAGCTCGATCTGGCGCAGCATCGTGCGCTGATCGAAATCGCCGAGCTGGGTCTGCAGCGCGATGTGCGTCGGCTTGAGGATGCTGATCTCCTCCAGCATGCGGTCGATCACCTGGTTGACGCTGCCGACGGGCAAATTGCTCCGCATCGTCTCCAGGCTCATGTCGTTCGGCCCGGCCTCCTCCTTGATCAGATAGCCGTCGTCGCTCTGGGCGCGCCGGAACTTCAGGCTTTCGGACAGCCGACGCTGGAAGCGCGCGTTGTCCAGATAGGACTGGATCTCGCTGTCATTGTCGCTGGCATAAGCGCAGCGCAGGAAGCCGAAGCGCGTGTCGTCGATGGAGCGGCCTTCCTTGGCCGCGATGCCTTCGAGGCGTTCGCGCAGCGCCTTGATGGCGTCGAGCCCGTTCAGCAGCGCGGTGACGAACAGGTTGTGGTTGTCGCGAATGGCGCGGCCGAGCGTCTCGGCGTGACCGGAGGTCACCCAGATCGGCGGCATCGGCGTTTGCACCGTGCGCACCGCGATCGCGGTCGGCGGCATCTTCAGGTGCTCGCCGGAATAGGAGAAGATGCGTTCGCGCATGCCGGCCTGGAGCACGTCGTAGAATTCGGCGAACAATGCGTGCGAATGGTCGAGGTCGACGCCGAAGCGATCGAACTCGAATTTCTGGTAGCCCGAGCCGATGCCGAGATCGAGGCGGCCGTTCGAGACGGTGTCGGCAAAGCCGATCTCGCCGAGCAGCCGCGCCGGATTGTACAGCGGCAGCACGCAGACGGCGGTGCCGAGCCGGATGCGCTTGGTCAGGCCGGCGCAATGGGCGACCATCATCAGCGGTGAGGGGCAAAGGCTGTAATTGTTGAAATGATGCTCGGCGTACCAGGCGGTGTCGAAGCCGGCCTGTTCGGCGGCGACCGTCTGCTCGACGGCGTTGTTGATCACTTCCTGCGAGCTCTGATGATAGCCGCGCTGCTGCGCCAGAATGAATACGCCGAATTCCATCGGTTGCTCCCTCCACCATGTCGCGGTCGCTCTTGCGCCGCGGTCGCTGTTGCGACGCGTTCTCATGAAGTTAGGGCCTTGAGCATTTTCGAACAATTGGCGTAATCTGATCATGTCTTTTGCAAAATCTGAAAAGATCGATGAATCGCCTCCAGGCCATGGAATTGTTCGTCAGCGCCGTCCGCGAGGGCAGCTTTTCCGCCGCCGGGCGCCGCGTCGGGCTCTCGCCGGCGTCGGTGTCGCGCTATGTCGGCGAGCTCGAGGCGCAGCTCGGCGTCCAGCTGCTCAATCGCAGCACGCGCCATCTCGGCCTCACCGACGCCGGCAAGATCTTCTTCCAGCGCACCGAGCAGGTGCTGCACGGCATCGAGGATGCCGAAGCCGCGGCGCTCGCGCTTCAGACCGCGCCGCGCGGAACGTTGCGGGTGCACTCGCGGACGCTGTTCGGCATCAAGGTGCTCACGCCGCTGCTTCCGGGCTTCCAGAAGGTCTATCCGGAGCTGAAGGTGGAGCTGCGCCTGTCCGAGCGACGTCCCGCGCTTCGCGAGGATGAATTCGACATCGATTTCCAGATCCAGGCGCCGAAGGACCCCGGCCTCATGCAGCGCCGGCTGCTGCGGAGCGAGCGGATTCTCGTGGCGTCACCGGACTATGTCGGCCGGATGCCCAAGCTGCGCGATCCCGAGGACATCACCCGCCACAATTGCCTGACCTATTGGATGGGCCCCGAAGACGTGGTCTGGAAGTTCATGCGCCGGAACCGGCTGCGCGAGATCGTCGTGCCATCGTCCTTCGCCAGCAATAACGGCGTGGTGCTGTGCGATCTCGCCCTCGCCGGCCACGGCATCGCCTTGCTCGACGATTACACCGTCGCGGAGCAGTTGAAGACCAAGCGGCTGGTCCGCCTGCTGCCCGGATTCCGGGTGACGAACTCCACCTTCGACGAAGGGATCTACGCGGCGTTCCTCCAGAGCAGCTATCTGCCGGAGAAGATCCGGGTCTTCGTCGACTACATGGCGGAGAACGTGCCGAAGATGGTCAAGAGATCCGCGCAATAGTTGCAGGTCAGTCCGGCGCGAACCGGAGGGCCGGCAGTCCGCGAACGCCGAGGCCTTCGACCGCGAACAGGCCGCCGGCATCGGGATGATCGTCGGCAAGCGCGTGACTGCGCGAGATCGAGGTCACGTAGAGAATGTCGAGATCGGGGCCGCCGAAGCTCACGCTGGTGGGGTGACGGACCGGCATGTCTATCGTCCGCACCATCGTGCCGTCAGGCGCAAATCGCGCGATCTTGCCGATGCGGACGAGGACCGACCAGAGATGGCCTTCGCAATCGACGGTCGCGCCGTCGCAGCCGGATTCTTGCGCTTCCGTGTCGACGAAGACGCGCTTGTTCGCGAGAGGACCATCCGCCCCGTAGTCGTAGGCCCAGATGATGCGCCGCGCGCTGTCGGCGAGGTAGAAGGTCCGCCCGTCCGGACTGAAGCACGGTCCGTTGCTGACGGCGAGGTCGGTCTCCAGCAGCTCCAGCGCGCCCGATGCGTCGAGCCGATAGAGGCCGCCCAGCGGCGGCTGGTCCGGAGCGCGGTCGCCGTGCATCGTGCCTGCGAGGAAACGACGATGAGGGTCGGCCTTGCCGTCGTTCAGCCGCACCTTCGGATGGTCGAGCCCGATCGACGGTCCCTCCGTCAGGAGACGCCGCTCGAAATCGTAGTACGCAAACCCGTGGCGCAGGGCCAGGATTGCGCCGCCGTCGCCCCGCAGCGCCAGCGAGCCGATCGGCGCCGGCACGCAGAACTGCTCGACGAGGCCGGCGACGGGATCGAGCCTGTGGATCAATCCCGCCAAGGCGTCGATCCAGTAGAGCCGCTGCCCGCGCTCGTCCCACACCGGGCTCTCGCCGAGCAGGTCCTTGGTTGCGCCGATGCGCCTGATTCGGACCTCGCTCATGGTTCCTCGCGCAGCATTCGCCGGGCTTGACCGATCGGTCGGCGAAAACCTAGTTTCATTCCAAAGACTCTCGGGCTGACGAATGGATTGCGGAGTTCATGACTGAACTGTCAACGATGAAGGACGGCGTTGCGAACCAGGCGGAGGCTTCGGACCGCGTGCTGCAGATCCTCGCCGAGGCCGGGCGGTTGTTTGCCAGCAAGGGTTTCGAGGGCACCTCGATGCGCGACATCGCGCTCGCCTGCGGCATCTCGAAATCGCTGCTGTATCATCATTTCTCCAACAAGGACGAGATCTACGCGCGTGTGGCGGTCGGCTCGACGCTGGAGCTGTATCTGTTCGTGCGCGATCGCATTCCGGATGGGCCGCCCTCGCAGAAGATCCGCGCCTTCATGGTCGCAACGGCCGAATATTTCCGGCGCTATCGCTGGGCCTGGATCGCCTCCACCACCGCCTTCTGGAACGACCCCGACCGAACCCGGCACAAGGAGCGGCTGACGCGCCGCGACCGCTTCGAGAACTTCCTGCGCGGCCTGATCCAGGAGGCGATCGACGCCGGCGAGATCCGAAAAGTCGATGTTCCCATGACCGGGCGACTGATCCTGTCCTCGCTCAACTGGATGCATCGCTGGTACAATCCCAACAAATCCGCGACCCCCGAGCAGATCGCGGAGGTCTTCTTCGACATGATCTTCAACGGCCTGCGGAGCGGCGAGCTTGTCGCACTTCCGACCGCGGAGCCGCCCAAGGCGGGCCGGCGCAAATCGCGCTGACCTGCGGGCGTCGGCCGCGGTTCATTCGAGAACGATGTTCTGCGCCTTGATCACCGGCCCCCACAGCGCCGCGTCCTTGGCCAATTGGGTATCGAGCCGGTCCGGCGTGCCGGTATCGGCCATCAGGCCGTCGGTCTCGAGCTGCTTTGCGATCTCCGGCTTCTGCATCGCGGCGTTCGCCGCCGCGTTCAACCGCGCAAGCACGTCGGGCGGCGTTCCCGCGGGCGCGTGAAGCGCGGTCCAGAACGAGGCCGTGAGATTGGGATAGCCGGATTCAGCCAGCGTCGGGATTTCGGGGAAACTCGCCATGCGCTTTTCCGAGGAGACTGCGAGGATGCGAAGCTGGCCGCCGCGCGCATGCTCGATCACGGCGGCGGGTGTTGCGAAGTTGAGATCGCATTCACCCGACAGCGTCTCCATGATGGAGGCGGGATTGTTGCGATAGGCGACCTCGGTGACGGCAAATCCCATCGACTTGCCCATCATGATCCCGAACAGATGGGTGACGCTGCCGGGACCCAGCGTGGCGTAGAACAGCGGCTTGTCGCGGCCCCTGGCGTAGCTGACGAAGCTCTTCACGTCGGTCGCGGGCGTGCGCGCGTTCACGGTCAGCGACAGCGGCCCATTGCACAGCATGGCGACGGAGGCGAAGTCCTCCAGCTTGTAAGGCAGGCTCTTACGCAGCAGCACGTTCAGCGAAATCGGCCCGGTGCCGCCGGCGAGCAGGACCGATCCGTCCTTCGGCGCGCGCGCCACGTATTGCGATCCGACGATGCCGTTGGCGCCGGGCTTGTTGTCGACAAGGACCGGCTGGTCGAGGGTCTCCGCCATGGCCTTCGCGATCGAGCGCATCAAACTGTCGATCGAGCCGCCGGGCGCATAGGGCACGATGATGAAGATCTGCGATGGACGCGCTCTCACGATGGCGGGCGCACCGAGCGGCGCGGCGAGGGCGCCGGCGATCAGAGCTGTCGCCTGGCGTCGGCTGATCCTGGGCATGGGGTCCTCCTCAAGATGGTTCTTGCTTGCTCCAAACCTAGCGACTGACCGATCGGTCGGTCAATAGGATGTCGGCAGGATATTGCAAGTCGCTGTGCTTGGTGTTATCAGCGCAGAAAGCTGACCGATCGGTCAGGATGAGCGGCGCGCTCACAAGCAACACGAACAGAAGCCAGGAGGAAGCCCATGTCAGCAGATATCGTCACCCTCGAAGTGTCCGACAACATCGCGCTGGTGACGCTGAACCGGCCTCCGGTCAACGCGCTCGATCGCGCCATGCGCGATCGCATCGTCGCCGTGTTCGACGAGATTTCCGAGCGCGCCGATGTCAGGGTCGCGATCCTGACCGGAGCGGGAAAGGTGTTTTGCAGCGGCGCGGATCTGAAGGACCGGCCGGACCCGAGCAAGGTCGGCGCGTTCCACAGCCACAACCGCATCACGCGCGAGACCGGCAATTGCATTCGTGAATGTGCCAAGCCTGTCATCGCGGCCATCAATGGCGTGGCGCTTGGCGCCGGCGTCGGCCTGATGGCCTCCTGCGACATCTTCTACGCCTGCGAGGAAGCCGTCTTCGGCATGCCCGAGATCAATGTCGGGCTCGCCGGCGGTGCGGCGATGCTGAACACGCTGTTCGGCCGCTCGCTGATGCGCCGCATGTTCTTCACCGGCTATCGCGTGCCGGCCGCCGAGCCTCTACCGCCTCGGCATCATCGAGGCCTGCACCACCAAGGAAAACCTGATTCCGGAAGCGATGAAGATCGCGCGCGAGATCGCCTCGAAGAGCCCGATCGCGATGGAATACGCCAAGAACGCGGCGAACATGGTCGAGCTGATGCCCCCGCGCGATGCCTATCGCTTCGAGCAGAACATCACCATGGCGCTGTCCAAGACCGAGGACGCCAAGGAGGCGCGGATCGCGTTCCTGGAGAAGCGCGCACCGGTGTTCAAGGGACGCTGAGATGCGGCCGGGAGAGGGTCTCGACGCGCTGATGTCGCCGCGCTCGATCGCGATCATCGGCGCTTCGCAGGAGGCGACCAAGATCGGCGGGCGACCGGTCGACCTGCTGCGTCGTCACGGCTATGCGGGCCGGATCTATCCGGTCAATCCAAAGGCCGCGATGGTGCAGGGGCTCAAGGCTTATGGCTCCGTCGCCGACCTGCCGGAAGCGCCGGACCTTGCCATCATCGCGGTCGATGCGGAGCGCGCGGGCGAAGCCGTGGAGCAATGCGCCGCCCGCGGCGTCCGCAGCGTCGTCGTGTTCTCCTCGGGCTTTGCCGAGCCTCGGCGAGCATGGACGCGCCATGCAGGAGCGGCTGCGCGTTGCGGCGAGCAGCCATGGCATGCGGTTGCTGGGGCCGAACTGCCTCGGTGCGGTCAGCGTCGCCGAGAAGAGCATCGCGACGTTCTCGATCGTGCTCGAGCACGGCATGCCGGCCGCCGGCTCGCTCGGCATCGTCTCGCAGAGCGGAAATCTCGGCAGCTACACCATGCGCCTTGCCAGCGAGCGCGGTGTCGGCGTCAGCCGGTTCATCACCACGGGCAACGAGTGCGACATCGACATCGCCGACGGCATCGCCTGGATGGCGCGCGATCCCGCCACCAAGGTGATCCTGTGCTGTCTCGAAGCCTGCCGCGATGCCGGCCGGCTGATCGCCGCGCTGGAGGAGGCGCGCGATGCCGGCAAGCCTGTCATCGCCATGAAGATCGGGACGTCCGCAGCCGGGCAGGCCGCTGCGGCCTCGCATACCGGCGCCATGGCGGGATCTGACGCGGTGTTCGACGCGCTGTTTGCCCGCTGCGGCACCGTGCGCGTGCGCAGCCTCGACGAGCTGATCGATCTCGGCCATGCCGCGTCGATCCTGCTGCCGGATCGTCTGCCGAAGGGGCCGGGCGTTGCGATCCTCACCGCATCGGGCGGCTTCGGCGTGCTGCTCGCCGACGCCGCGCAGTCGGTCGGGCTGACTTTGCCGGAGCTCGGCGAGGAGACGCAGCGGAAGATTCTGGAGCTGGTGCCGTTTGCATCGGCCCGCAACCCCGTCGATGCCACCGCGCAGATGTCGAGCCGCCCGGATCTTCTGGAGAAGATCATGACCGCCGTCGTGGCGGACGAGCGCGCCGACACGGTGATCCTGCCGCTGCCGTTCTCGCTGCATCTGCCGCGCCTGCGCTCGATCTACATGGACACGCTGCGCAACATGCGTGCGCAATTTCCTCACCGTCCGATCGTCCTGTGCGTCGACGGTCCGGAGGATGCCCTGACCGAGCTGCATGCGCTGGGCTTTCCCACCATCGTCAGCTTCGACGGCTGTTGTGCGACCATTGCCGCGCTGGTGCGGTTGCAGGCCGTGGCGCAGCGTTCGCAGGACAGGCCCACGGCCGTTGCGCAGGCAGCGCAGCTTCCGACAGAGGCCTTCCGCCATGAGGCTCGGCGCGAAGCGCGCGCTGGCCGAAGCCGGTGTGCCGGTCCTGGCCGAGCGTCTGGTGCAGGACGCGGACGCAGCGGCACGTGCCGCCACCGAGATCGGCTACCCCGTGGTGCTGAAGATCGCTTCCCCCGATCTGCCGCACAAGACGGAGGCCGGTGGCGTCGTCGTGGGCCTCGGTTCGGAATCCGATGTCCGGCGCGCCTATGCACAGATGCGCGATCGGGTCGCTACCAAGGCGCCGAACGCCGCGATCGACGGCGTGATCGTGGCCCCGATGGCCAAGGGTGTCGCCGAGCTGATCCTCGGCAGCCGCATCGATCCGGTGTTCGGGCCGGTGGTGATGGTCGGCCTCGGCGGCATCTTTGCCGAGATCCTGCAGGATTCCGCCGTGCAAATGGCGCCGGTCAGCGAGACGCAGGCCATGGCGATGCTGAGGTCGCTCAAGGCCTTCGCGGTGCTCGACGGCGCACGGGGCCGGCCACGCGCCGACCTCGACGCCGCGGCGCGTGCCGTTGCCGCATTGTCGCGCTTTGCCGCAGCCCATGCCGACGAGATCGCCGAGATCGACGTCAACCCGCTGTTGCTCCGCGCCAAAGGCGAGGGCGCCGTGGCGCTCGACGCGCTGCTGATCCCCAAAGGCGGGCAGCCGATCCGCAAGCACTGAACCGAACGACAAGAGGCCGCACAAGCGGACCCAGAGGAAATGGGAAGAGGAGGATGACATGAGGAGACTGACCATCGCGGCGCTCGGCATCATGGCCTTGCTGTTCGCGCACGCACCGCTGTCGGCACAGGGCATCTCGGGCGACGTGATCAAGATCGGGATCATGAACGACCAGAACGGCCCCTATGCGGACAATTGCGGCCTCGGTTCGGTCGCGGCCGCGAAGCTCGCGGTCGCCGATTTCGGCGGAGCGGTCGGCGGCAAGAAGATCGAGTCTCGTGATCGCCGACGACCAGAACAAGCCCGATATCGGCGTCGCCATCGCGCTGCGCTGGCTCGACAATGAGGGCGTCGATGCCATCGTCGGCTGCTCGGCCTCATCGATCGCGCTGGCGGTGCAGGACATCATGAAGACCCGCAAGAAGCCCTACATGCTGGCAGGCACGGCTGGCTCGTTCTTCACCAACGACAAATGCTCGCCGATGACCACGCAATGGGTGGTCGACACCTATGCGCAGCCGAAGGCCACCGTGAAGGCATTGCTGGCGCAGGGCATCGACAGCTGGTTTTTCCTGACGGTCGACTATGCCTTCGGCAAGGCCTGGCAGTCGGACGCGACGAAGTTCATCGAAGCGGGCGGCGGCAAGGTGGTGGGCTCGGTGCTGCATCCGCTCAACTCGTCGGACCTGTCGTCGTTCCTGCTGACGGCGCAGGCCAGCGGCGCCAAGGCGATCGCGCTCGCCAATTCGGGGGCGGACTTCGCCAACGCGATCAAGCAGGCGCAGGAGTTCGGACTGACCAAGTCGCAACTGCTCGTTCCGCTCGGCCTCATGATCAGCCAGACCCACGGCATCGGCCTCAAGGACCTCCAGAACGTGCGGCTGACGACGCCGTTCTACTGGGACATGACGCCGGAGAGCCGGGCCTTTGCCAAGCGCTATGCGGAGGCGACGAGCGGCCAGCTGCTCAACGAGGGCAAGTCGGCGACCTATAGTGCCATCACGCATTATCTGAAGGCGGTGGCTGCTAGCGGTTCCGACGATGGCGATGCGGTGATGAAGCAGATGAAGAACACGCCGGTCAACGATTTCGAGATGAAGAACGTCGCGATCCGGGCCGACGGCCAGGTGATGCGGCCGCTCTATGTCGCGCGGATCAAGACGCCGGCGGAATCCAAATACACCTACGACTATTACGAGATCACCGGCACGATCGCGCCCGAAGATGCGTGGCGGCCGGCCTCGGAAAGCGCCTGCGACCTTCTCAAGTCGCAGTGACGTCGGCGGATGCGGTGAAGACGGGAAACAGGCGATGAGTGCAGTTGAAGCGGTATCGGTGCAATCCTCCGGGGAGAGAGCCTGACGGGCGAAGCCTATCGCGATGCCATGCATCGCTGGCTGCGTGCCAATCTGCCCGCCAGCTTCCGCAGCGACAGCGCCGCTTTCTCGTCGCCGACGCTGCCGCAATCCGTTGCCTGGGAGGCGGCCATGTACCGCGCCGGCCTCACGGGCATCACATGGCCGCAGGCCTATGGCGGGCATGGCCGGTCCTTGCGCGAGCATCTCGTCGCCAATCAGGAGATCGGACGGCTGGCGATGCCCGAAAGCGTCAATTCGATCGGCAAGGAGACTCGCCGGTCCGATCATTCTGGCCGTCGGCACAGAAGAGCAGAAGCGGCGATTCCTGCCCGCGATCCTCGAGATGCGCAACATCTGGTGCCAGGGCTTTTCCGAGCCCGAAGCCGGCTCAGATCTGGCGGGCCTGCGCACGCGCTCGACGCGGGACGGTGACGGCTGGCGGATCAGCGGCCAGAAGATCTGGACCAGCGGCGCCTACCGGTCGCAGCGCTGTCTCGTGCTCGCCCGCACCGGAGCGCTGGAGGACCGCCATCGCGGCCTTGCGATGTTCGCGGTGCCGCTCGACGCCAAGGGCGTGCGCGTGCGCACCATCAAGTCGATCGACGGCCGGGAGAGCTTTTGCGAGGTGTTCTTCGACGAGGTCGAGGTCGCCCAGGCAGATGCAATCGGCGCGCCCGACGAGGGCTGGGCCGCGGCCATCCGCGTGCTGGAGATCGAGCGGGCAACCAACCGCATGTACCGTGCCTGGCGCTTCGAGAACGAGCTGCGCCATCTGATCTCGGCCTGCAAGGCGGATCCGGCGCTGTCGACGGCAGTTGCGGACCGGCACTACGCGGTCAGGCTCGGCGAAGTCGCCGTCGAGATCGAGGTGTTGAAGGCGCATGTCGAGACCGCGGTCGAGGCGCTGGTCAGGGGTGACAAGATCGGCGCGCGCGGCAGCCTTGCAAAACTCTATTGGAGCGAGTCGCACCAGCGCTTTGCGACGCTTGCCCTCGAGCTGCTCTCGCAGGCTTCGTTGCCGCAGAACCCGGCGATCACGGTGGCACGGCGACGCTTCGAAGCGATCTATCTCCAGGCGCGCGCCGAGACCATCTATGCCGGCACGACCGAGATCCAGCTCGGCATCATCGCCGACCGCATCCTGCAGCTATCGAAGGGCAAGTGATGAGCATGGCCGAAGGAATTCAGCCCGACGAGTTCGCGGCGACCGCGGCACGCGCGGTGACCGCATGTGCCGGTCTGGATGTGCACGAACAGGCGCGAAATCTCGCCGGTGATGGCCTGCTCGGCGTGCTCGCGAACGAGGAGGTCGGGGGACTGGCGCTGCCGCTCGGATTCGCGGTGCCGGTGATCGCCGCCGCGCATGCGGGATTGCTCGGCTTTCCGCTGCTTGAGGCCATTCTCGCCGGCCGGCTGCTCCAGTCATCGTTGGCGCGTCTTGCGGGTGCGATCGTGTCCGGCGAGACATTGGCGACGGTCGCATGGCAGGGTGAGGCCATCGCCGAACGGAAGGGCGGAGTGCTGGTTCTGAACGGCTCGCTCTCGCGCGCGCCCGGCGCGGCGAGCGTCGATTGCATTCTGGTGCGGTTGAGCGACGGCGCTGCGGCGTTGATCCCGACCGATGCCGAAGGGGTTCTGGTCGAGGACGCGGCCGGTCTCGATCTGACCGTGCCGGAGCATACCGTGCGGCTCGAATCGGTCGAGGTTCCCATCGACTCCATCCTGCCGGCGGGCACGTGGGATCTGCTCAACTCGGACGCCAATGTGCTCCGTGCCGCAGCCATCCTGGGATCCGCCGAGGCGTGCTTGTCGCTCGCGCAGGAGCATGCGTCGACGCGCCGCCAGTTCGGCCACGCGCTGTCCTACAACCAGGCCATCCGCCACGCGCTGGCGCGGCAGAAACTCGGTCTGGAGAGCATCCGCCATGCGATCACCCGCAGCCTGTCGGAAGACGGCGGCCCGGTGCAGCGTGATGCGGCGTTCCTGGCGGCCGCCACCTATGGCAGCTCGATCAGCGAAGGCGCGCTGCAGATCCATGGCGGCATGGGCTTCACCTGGGATGTGCCGGTGCATCGCCATCTGCGCCGCATCCGCACGCTGCAGGCCCAGGGCGATGCCAGCGGCCTGATCAATCGTTTCGGCCGCCGCTACGTATCGGAAGTTGCTCCGTTCGCCGAGGCAGGAGCTTGAAGGGCGAGAGCTTGAAGGACGAGAGCTTGAAGGAGATTGCCATGACCGAAACCAGGGATCAGACGCTCGCGGGCCGCGTCGCACTCGTCACCGGCGCCGGAAACGGCATCGGCCGCGCAACTGCGTTGAAACTTGCCGCGCGCGGCGCGATCGTCGGCGTCAACGATCTGAAGCCGGAATTCGTCGATAGCACCGTGAGCGCCATCAAGGCCGCAGGCGGGAATGCGGTCGCCGTCGCGCAGGACGTCTCCAGCCGCGACGGCATGCGGCAGGCCGTGCTAGGATTGGCGCAGCAGCAAGGGCGTTTCGACATCCTCGTCAACAACGCGGCCTGGGTCCGCTATCAATCCGTTCCGGACATCGCTCCGGAGACCGTCGATCGCATGCTCAACATCGGCTTCAAGGCGATCATCTGGGGAATCCAGGCGGCCGCGGAGGTCATGGATGCCGAGCGCGGCGGCGCCATCGTCAACGTCGCCTCGGTCGCCGGCCTGATCTCGGCCAAGAACAGCATCGTCTATAGCGGCATCAAGGCCGGGGTGATGGGCATCACGCGCGCAGCCGCCGCCGAGCCTCGGCGAACGCAACATCCGCGTCAATGCCGTGGCGCCCTCAGCGATCCCGACCGAGGGAACGATGCGAAACCGCAATGCCGAGGCTCGACGCGCGCCGGGTGGCGCGAACGCCGCTGGGCCGGCTCGGCACGGTCGACGACATCGCCAAGGCGATCTGCTTCCTCGCCGGCGACGAGAGCGGCTTCATCACGGCCCAGGTGCTCACGGTCGATGGCGGCATCGTCCTGACCAACATCGCCTGACGGGAGGATCGCGATGGCCGATCTGACGCCGGAACAGCAGGTGCTGAAGGAGGCCTATGTCAGGGCGCGCGGCTATTGGCGGCCCTGGACGGAGGGGCTGCTGCGGCTCGATCCGGCGTTCCTGGAAGCCTATGGTCGATATGGCGGCTATCCCGCGGAGACAGGTCCGCTGTCGCCGAAGATGCGGGAGCTGATCTACGTCGCGCTCGACGGATCGGCGACGCATCTGTTCCGCTCCGGCCTCGCGCTGCATCTCCGCCTCGCGCTTCGGGAGGGTGCCACGGCGCGAGAGATCATCGACGTGTTTCGTCTCGCGACGGCGCAGGGGCTGGACGGCTGCAATCTCGGCATCGGCATCCTCGCAGAGGAACTGGCGGGCGCGGGCCTCCAGATCGATCATTGCGCGCTCACGAACGAGCAGCAGGCGTTGCGCGATGCCTATGTCGCGCAATTCGGGGACTGGCCGGATTTCTGCGAGCAATGGCTGCGGTGCGATCCCGGCTATTTCGCCGTCCTGCTCGATCTCCTCGCGGACCGGCAGGCAGGAGATGGTCTTGACCAGCGTTCGCAATGCCTGATCTCGCTCGCATTGAACGCCTGCTTCACCGCGCTCAATCCGCAAGGATTGCGTGTACAGATCAAGCGGGCGTTGCTGCTCGGCATCGGCCAGCGCGAGATCCGCCAGGTGCTGCAGATGACGGCGCATCTCGGCGTGCACGCCTGCGCCATCGGCGTGCCGGTTCTGATGGAAGCGCTCGAGGAGCGCGGTTCGACGGTCGGTCCAGGCGAGGGAGAACGGGGATGAAGGGACTGGCGATCCGCAATCACAGGGCCTTTGCCTCCGGCGCCCTGTTTCTCGTCTTCGCGATCTTCTTCTTCGTGACGGCGCTGCAGTATCCCGCGGGTACGGCGGCGCGGATGGGGCCGGGCTATTTCCCGCGCCTGCTCGCGCTCGTGCTCGCCGCCATCGGCCTCATGGTGATCCTCGGGGCGATGAAGCGCAGTGCGGACCGACAGACGCTGCGTGCATGGGATCTCAAGGGGCTGGCCTGGATCACCGGTTCGGTGGCGCTGTTCGGCGCATTGTTGTTTCCGCTCGGCCTCGTCGGCGCGCTGTTCGTCCTGATCATGGTGTCGAGCAGGGCCAGTCCCGAATTCACCTGGACGGGCGCGCTGACCAATGCGGCGGTGCTGATCGTGCTGTGCCTTGCCGTCTTCGTCTACGGGCTCGGACTGCCATTGCCCGTCTGGCCTTCTGTCCTCAACTGAACGAGCCGGGCGATGGATCTCTTTCACAATCTGGCGATCGGCTTTGCCACGGCGGCCCAGCCGGCCAATCTGCTCTACGCTTTTCTCGGCTGCCTGCTCGGCACCTTGATCGGCGTGCTTCCGGGCCTTGGTCCGCTCGCGACCATCGCGATGCTGCTGCCGATCACCTATGCGCTGCAGCCGGATGCCGCGCTGATCATGCTCGCGGGCATCTATTACGGCGCGCAATATGGCGGCTCGACCACGGCCATCGTCGTCAACCTGCCCGGCGAGTCCTCCTCCGTCGTGACCACGATCGACGGCTACCAGATGGCGAGGCAGGGCCGGGCCGGCGTGGCGCTCGCCACCGCCGCAATCGGCTCGTTCTTCGCCGGCTGCGTGGCGACGCTGGCGCTGGCGGCGCTCGCTGGCCCGCTGACCGCGGCCGCGCTGCTGTTCGGCCCCAAGGAGTTCTTCGCGCTCATGATCCTTGGCCTGATCCTCGCCTCGGTGCTGTCGAGCGGGCCGTTCATCGAGGGCATCGGCATGGTCGTGCTCGGCATGCTCTTGAGCCTCGTCGGCACCGATCTCAACAGCGGCAGCCAGCGCTTCGCCTTCGGCATTCCCCAGCTTTTCGACGGGCTCGATTTCGTTCCGCTGGCGATGGGCATCTTCGGCTTTGCCGAGATCGTGAAGAATCTCGAGCAGGACGACAAGCTGTCATTGGTGACGCAGAAGATCACTAACCTGTTTCCGACCCGCGATGATTTCCGTCGCATGGTGCCGGCGATGCTGCGCGGCACGGCGCTCGGCACCTTGCTGGGCGTGCTGCCCGGCGGCGGCGCGGTGCTGTCGTCCTTTGCGTCCTATACGCTGGAGAAGAAGCTGTCGCGGCATCCCGAGGAGTTCGGCAAGGGCGCGATCGAGGGTGTTGCGGGCCCGGAATCCGCCAACAATGCCGGCGCCCAGACCTCGTTCATTCCGCTGCTGACGCTCGGCGTGCCGTCCAACGTCGTGATGGCGCTGATGGTGGGCGCCATGAACATCCACAACATCCATCCGGGCCCGGAGGTGATGACCAAGAACCCGACGCTGTTCTGGGGCCTGATCGCCTCGATGTGGGTCGGCAATCTGATGCTGCTGATCCTCAATCTTCCGCTGGTCGGCCTCTGGGTTAAGCTGCTCACCATTCCCTATCGCTATCTCTTCCCGGCGATCATGGTGTTCTGCTCGATCGGCGTCTATTCCATCAACAGCGGAACGTTCGAGGTTTATGAGGCCGCATTGTTCTGCGTATTCGGCTATGTCCTGATCAAGCTGCAATTGCCGGCGGCGCCATTGCTGCTTGGCCTGGTTCTCGGACCCGCCATCGAGGAAAACTTCCGCCGCGCCATGGTGCTGTCGCGCGGGGATGCCACGGTGCTGCTGACCTCGCCGATCTCGGCGACCCTGCTGGCCGCGGCCGTCCTCGCGATCATCCTGATCATGCTGCCGACAATCCGCGCGCGGCGCGAGGAGGCGCTGCAGGAATGACGAGGCCATGCCGGAATTTCAGTCAGGCGTGAAGGCAGCACTATAGTCGCGTTTGAGTGCGGAATCCTGGTGCTCCTTTCTCAGGATGCAGTTGCCGATCACCAGCATGTCGAGGCTCGTTGCCCATGAAGCAGCGGAAGGCATCCTCCGGTGTGCAGACGATCGGCTCGCCGCGAACGTTGAAGCTGGTGTTGACCAGCACCGGGCATCCCGTGAGCGCCTTGAAACGCGACAGCAAGCGATGGAAGAGGGGATTGGTGTCGGCGCTGACCGTCTGGATCCGGGCGGAATAGTCGATATGCGTCACCGCGGGGATGGTCGAGCGCACCACGTTGAGCTTGTCGATGCCGAACAAGGCCTGCTCGCCCGTGCTCATGATGTGGCGCCGGTCGCTCCTGACGCCGGCAACCAGAAGCATGTACGGGCTGTCGGCATCGAGCTCGAACCAGTCGGCAACCTCCTCGCGTGCAACCGCAGGGGCAAATGGCCGGAAGCTTTCGCGAAATTTGACCTTGAGATTGAGGTTCTTCTGCATGGAGGGCGAGCGCGGATCGCCGAGAATGGAGCGCGCGCCGAGCGAGCGCGGGCCGAACTCCATCCGGCCCTGGAACCAGCCGACCGCGAACTGGTCGGCCAGCGCCGCCGCCGTCGTCTCGATCATGTCATTCTCGCTGAGGACATCGAAGCGGGCGCCGGCGCCGCGCAGGCGCTGCTCGATCGCTTCTTGCGAGAATTCAGGTCCCAGAAAAGCGCCGGACATGCCGTCGCCGGCCACGACTTCGCGCGGTTGTTGTCTGAACTGATGGTAGGCAGCGAGGGCGGCCCCGACTGCGCCGCCGGCATCGCCTGAGGCCGGCTGAATCCAGATCGAATCGAATCTGCCGTCCTTCAACACCTTGCCGTTGGCGACGCAATTGAGCGCAACGCCGCCTGCAAGGCACAGGTTGCGGGCGCCGGTCTGGGCCGCAAGGCTGCGGGTCAAACGAAGGACCGCCTCCTCCAGGACTGCCTGGATGGAGGCCGCGATATCCATGTGGAAAGACGTGAGCAGTTCGTCCGGCGCACGCACCGGCTGCCCAAACAGCTTGGCGAACCGGTCGTTCGTCATCGTCAGCCCGGTGCAATAGTCGAAATACGACATGTCGAGGCGAAACGAGCCGTCCGCTTTCAGATCGATCAGCGAGTCCAGGATGAGCTGCGCGTATTTCGGTTCGCCATAGGGAGCAAGCCCCATCAACTTGTATTCGCCGGAATTGACCTTGAAGCCGGTGTAGTATGTGAAGGCGGAATACAACAGACCGAGCGAATGGGGAAAATGGATCTCCTGGAAAATCTCGAGCCGGTTGCCATCCCCCATCGCCGCTGAGGTCGTCGCCCATTCGCCGACGCCGTCCATCGTGAGCACGGCCGCCTTCTCGAAAGGGGACGGAAAAAATGCACTCGCCGCGTGGCTCAGATGGTGCTCGGTGAACAGGAGCCGGTCGAGGGCGAAGTCGGCGTCGAATTTGGCCAGATGTTTCTGCAGCAGGCTCTTCTGGAACAGCTTCTCCTTCAGCCAGAGCGGCATAGCCATCTTGAAGGAGCGGAAACCGCGCGGTGCGAGGGCAACATAGGTCTCGAGCAGCCGCTCGAACTTGAGGAACGGCTTGTCGTAGAAGGCGACGTGATCGATGCCGGAAAGCTTCGCGCCAGCGGCCTCCAGACAGAACGCGATGGCGTTGTGCGGAAACGACGCGTCGTGCTTTGTCCGGGTGAAGCGCTCCTCCTGCGCCGCAGCTATCACGCGGCCGTCTTCAATCAGGGCTGCCGCGCTGTCATGATAGAAGGCCGAGATGCCGAGAACGCGCATGTCTCAAGGCTGCGTGCAAACGAGTGGTGCGGCCGCGCGAGGGAAGCACCGGTTGTCGGGCAGCAAATCGATCATCAGAATTGATCCCGCATGGTTTCGGGCGCTGGGCCGGGCGTGCGGCGAATCCAATAGCTGTCGGTGCTGGCGTCGCGTTTCAGTCGCAACGGATCCTTGCCGCTCAGGCGCATGACGAGGCCGGTTGGGAGAATCGTGCCGTAGAAGATCAGTCCCATCAGGACGGGATTGGCGACCTTGTGCAGAAGCAGGCCAAGCTTTGTCCAGGTACGGTTCAGTGGGTGCAGCGCTGCGGGACGGATTGCGGCGACCACCGCGAACATCGCGGCAAGGAGCGCCGTCCACGGCCACAAGCGGCCTGAATGCCAGCTGTTGAGAAGGGAAATGAGCGCGAGGGCAGCAGCCATCACCCAACCAAAAGACCGGTCGGAGCCAACAACCACTTGCTCCTCTCGGGAGAAAAGCTCGTGAGTGTTCTGTTCCACCCCTAGTTCGAGCCCGTATCAGAAGTCGAAAAATGGTGGTGCATCGCGGCAGTCATCTCGTTTGGCCCAGCGTCGCTTCAAACGCTTCTGATTGTGCACGAAGTGCATGCCACCGCAACGCGAGCCGAGTCAATCTGGCCAAGGGCAAGCTCATCCGAGGCGAGTCTCGACGCGTTGCCAGGGCGCAGCCACATCGTCAGACATTTCCAACCTCAGCCCATGCGGTTTTATGATACCATCTCCCGGTAGGTGCTTAAGTGCTTGATTTTACGCGGGTCGTCTACTGTGCATGGGGTTGTTTTTCAAAAAAATGGTCTTGCCCAGGTTCCCTGTGGCTTGCCGCCGCGTCGATCAATCCGCCGATGGCCACGCGGGCACACCCAGGAGTTCCGTGAAGCGGTCGGCAACCGCGGGCTGATTGAACTGCCGTGACAGGAAGTGTTGGTGGGCCGCCTGCTTGTGTTTCCTCAGCAGGTCAGGACTCTCGAGATATAAGACAATCGCAGCGGATAGCTCTTTCCTCATCTCGGCGTCCGACATCGCCGACAGGAGTTGCCCGGTCACGCCATCCTCGACGGCCTCACGGCATCCGGGGTGGTTGGAGGCGATCGAGGCCAGACCGGTCGCCGCCGCCTCGATCAGGATGCGGGGATTCCTTCGCCGTACCTCGTCGGCAGGCAAACAATGTCGCACTGCCGCAGCAGATTCGGCATATCCACGACGTGGCCGAGGAAACGTATCTCCGTGATTTGTTCGAGATCCCGGTGCGGTATCGCATCGGGATCGTGATCGTCCGGGATGCCGGCGACGACGAATTCCACATCGCTACGATGTGCCAGGTCGTGCGCGACCATCAGAAACGTACTCAAGCCTTTCGACTTCAAGAGCCGGGAAGCAAACAGGACTTTGGTCGTGCGGCTGCTTAGCACGGTTTCCAGCGGATAGAACAGATTGGGGTCCACACCAGCGCCGTCGATGAGGGAGGAATTCCGGTCGTTGGCAATGCCCCTGTCCTTCCAAAATTCGCAATCGTGCCTGGTCTCGAAAGTAAAGTGTACGTACTCCCGCCCCGACAGCATTCGAAATGCCAGCAGCGTAAGCGCGCTCGCGATCGGATAGCGCCGTTGTCCGGGGGTTTTCGGCGACATCATCCGCCCCAACCCCGGAAGCGTGATCAGAACCTGTTTCGGGTAAGCAAGGAGAAAACGCGAGACGATCGACACAAATCCCGAGAAGATGGCGGGCTTGAGCGTCACGAGATGTACGGCATGTGGCTTGAACGCGTGGATCGTCCGCGCCGTCCGAACCATCAGCGCGGCATCGCCAAATGGATCAGAATCTGAACCGCTCGATCGGCACATGGATATATTTCCAGCCTTGAATGCTATCGGCACGAATTGGATCACCGCCAGCGATAACCGTCACATCGACGCCGATGGACGCAAGATGGGTGACGACCGACAGCCGATGGCGGAGAAAGTAGGCGCCATCGTTGCAAATCACGAGAACCCGATATCCCGATCCGCAGTATTTTGCGTGCTCGAACTCCGCCGTCGGATTTCCTTGGCGCTCGGAATTCGGCCCGCCCATTTGCCCACTCTGGATCATGTTGCCTTTCGAGGCTGTCGCTCGAAGGGTGGACGGTTCCCCGCCAAAGCGCCACCCAAATATCATAGTCACCTAAAAAAATGACTCGCAGAGCCCGGCCGAGGTCCGGGAAGTGCATTTTGTGGCCGTATCCGGCGTCCGGTTGTTATGCGGGAGGAGTTCAATCGGTCGCCAAAGCGCTTTCGCCGGCCTTATGGAACCGCTGCTGCCTCGGCCCTCGAAACCCCGCCCGGCGGCCGGAGGCGAATGAGGCCATGCGTCGCACATGACGGTTTCCAATTGGGCCGCCGCTGTTGCTCCAGGTTCAGTCTCGCGCGCTGCTGCGTTCGCTCGCAAGCCCGATATGCTTGTCGCCGCTCGCTTTGGTCGCGCTCGCGCTCATTGGTATGATGGGGGTGGATATTCCGGCAAGAGCGGCTTCGCGGCACCAGCCCCGCGTCACGCTGCCGGCGCTCGATCATTTCGGGCACTGGCAGACAATCCGCAAGTTCGCTCGCCAATGTTCACCCATTCGATTTTGTCGAATGGGGGTGTACGTGTTGGGCGTGAGAGCTGCGGGGCGTGGGTCTCGGCGCGCACCGCCGCAGGGGAGAAACGCGGGTCATTCGCTGCTTTGAAAACCGATTGCAGTTCGTTTAATGAGGGTGGGTGCCCAAATCCGGCAACCTAAGAACGCGGATTCTGATCGCGGAAGTTGAATGCGAGTTTCAATCATTACGCTAACCATCGATTCGTCGGACTATGTGGATGAGGCCATTGGCAGCGTCGAGCATCAGGGGCCCTACGAACTCGAGCATATTGTCGTCCACGATGGCGCCGATGGCTTCATCCGGCGCCTGGCGCAGAAATACCCACACATCAAATTCGTCGGCGGAGCCGGGCCGGCGCTACGGCGGCGGCGGCGCTCGGCGTCGAGGCTTCGACTGGCGATTTCATTTTGCTCGTTCACAGCGACGACCGAATTCGTCCGGGCGTGCTTGCCCGATTGGCAAGCGAGGCAGCCGCTCGTCCCGACGTGAAAATCTGGACCGGCGGCGCGCAGATGTTCTGCACGCTCCTCGACGGCGAGGAGACTCGTGGTGCGCCGGATGGTCGGCGAAGACATGACCCGGTTGTCGCTCGAGAACGTCTGCGATGATATGCCCCTGCTATCGGCGCGGTTCTGCCATCGTTCGGTATTCTCCCAGATCGGCAATTTCGATCCGATGTTCTCGGAGAGCAGCGACCGCGAATTTCTGCTGCGGGCGGCCATAGCCGGGGTGCGAGAGGCTTCCCTCGATGTCGTGGTGTCCGAATTGAGAGCGCACGATGACTCGCGCACCATGCACTTCCGCGAGGGCTTTACGCCGCCTTACCTGGAGGAGCACGTGCACATCGCCGACCAATGGTTGGCCCGTACGGATATCTCCCCCGAAGTCCGGCGCTTCCTGCGAAACTGGCGGGCGCGCGAGGTGATGAGGCTCATTGTCTATCTAGGCCGCGCCCGGCAATGGACGGAGGCGGCAAAGGCATTTTTTCGCGAAGAGTTGGCCGACCCCTTGTGGATCTTTCGCGCCTTGAGCATCGTGGAGGCGCGCCGGCTCCGGCACAGGCTCTACAACGCGAAGGCCGTCGATCGCCTCCGCCAGACCGAAACGAAGTGAGGCATGAGGCTCCCGAAAGATCGCCCCCGAATTCTCGTTCCGGTTCACGGCCGAAGACATCCGCGATGCCTATGGTTCGGCGGATGCCGCCTTCGCGCGCGGCGATTTCCTGAACGTGGCGCAGATGGCGCCCGCGAATTCGGAGCTGCGGGGTTGTGCGCTGATCCTCGGCGGCCTGCTGGAGCAGGGGCTGGCGCTGCTCGATGGCCTGACAACGGTCGGCGATCGGGCGCGGCTTTGCAGGGCACTCGCGTTCTGGTCGCTGAAGCGCGATGCGGATGCCGACGCGGAATTGGCTAGAGTTGGCAGCGCGGAGTTCATGGCGGCAGCGACGGCCTTCCGCAGCCTGATCAAGCGCGACGACGTGACCATCTTCGTCCCCGGCGCGATCCTGTCCGTATTTCCGGAGCATTACTCCGAGAGCTTCATCGCGCCGGTCTACAAATACGGTTCGATTACGGTCAAATACGTCGGCAGTCAGCTCGCCAGCAATGCCTACGATTACTCACCGACGGACTCGTTCAGCGAATTCATCGACAATCTACCCGAAGATGAGCGGCCGGACCTGATCTTCTCGCTGAGCCCGCAATGGCTGGTGGCGAAGGACTTCCACAAGGTCACCGTTCCCAAGGTGATCTGGTGTCACGATTCCGATGCCTTTCAATACCGCAATGCCGACAATTATGCGCTCTACGATGTCGCGATCTGCAACTGTTCGCAGGAGCATTTTGAACTCAGCCAGGGCACGCCGGGCCTGTATTGCGCGGCCAATCTGCTGTTGCACCCGATCGCGACGCCGTTTCCCGAGGCATCGCCGCATCGCGAAAAACTCGTCGACATCATCTTCACCGGCTCCGCATTGGCGCCATTCCATTCCGAAAAGCCCCGGTTCCTGTTCAACCTTTCGAGCCTTGCTCCGCGTTACAAGGTGAAGGTGATCGAAGGGCACATGCCGGAGAAGGACTATTTCGAGGTCGTCTCGCACGCGAGATTCCTCCCCGTCGTCAACCGCTATGCCGGTTCGCCGTCGCCGCGCTGGCGGGATGCGCTGTCCAACGGCGCGTTTCTGCTGTTTCCGGAAGGATCGTTCTACGACGAGATCGCGCCCGGCTGCTATCCGTTCCGCGCGGAGACGATGACGGCCGACATCGCAGCGCATCTCGACCGCTGCGCAGCCGGCGATCCGGACTACGAATTCGCGACCGTCGTACCCGTGGTGAACGAGCGGTTCGCGATCCATCGCGAGCCCCGCGAGGTGAGCTACCAGCGGCTGCTGAAATATGCGCTGTTCATGGGGCTGGTCTGGCCCCATGCCACGCCGGTCCCCAAGCGGCAGCGCCAGCGGAGGCTGGTATGGTTGACGCCGGCGGTCGATTGCGGTTGCTTCGGCACCGACCATATCCGCGAGCAGATCGCGGATTTCTGCGACGGAATCGGACCGGACGATCTGTCCGACGAGATCGATTACAATAACGCGGCGCATTTGCACGCCCAGGCGGTGTTCACGTTCCATGAAAACCGGAGCGCCGGCAAATGGGCGGCGCGTGCCGATGAATATTTCAGGGAAGGGCTCGCGCGCTTCCCGAACTCCCTGTTGCTTCTGTTCAATGAGGCGCATTGGAGCTTTTTCAGGCCCGGGGCCGATTTTCGGGCCGCCGAAAAGAAATTCCTCGATATCATCGATCGGGACGCGGAGGCTCGCCTTCGATCCGCGCGGTGCGGACGTCGCGTTTGCCTACACGTTGCATGGCAACGACGAGGTGTTTCCCTGCTACGAATACGCCGACGTTGCGACCAGCGAATTGGTGCTGGAAAATACGCCGGAGCTTCGTGGTCGAAAGCAGCTGCCTTACAGCACGCGCGACATGATCATCGCCGCATGCCACGGCTACGTCGGCTGGGCGAGGCTCAAGCGTAACGACCACGAGGGCGGAGTCGCGTCGTTGCGGCATGGCACGGAGGCTCTATCCGCAGGGGTTGCCGATGTTGCGTCTGTATTTCGACACGCTGCTTCGGCTGGCTGCCAGGGTTCCGAAGCTTCCGGCAATGCTCGCGTCGGATCTGGCCGAGGCCTTTATCGCGGTCGCGAATGTCAATCCGTCGATCCTGCTCACGCATGTCTACACCATCGTTCCGATCCTGGCGGAGAACGGCGAGCGTCAGGCGGCGCGAGAGGTGCTGGCGGGCTGGCACCAGCTCTCCAACATCGTCCATAAACTCCGGGTCGACGACGAGGCGCATCAACTGGCGCTGTACGGGTTGCTCTGGAACCACCGCTCACTGCTTCCCAAATCGCTGCTGGATCGGATCGACGAGGCGCTCTGGGACAAGGAATCGGTTCAGGATCTGACCCAGCTCGAGCTGCGCATGATCGAGGTCGCGCGGATCAGCAATTCGCCCGAGAGGAAGCGAAAATGGTGGTCGCTCAGGTCTGCCAAGGCGGAGGCGACCGACCAGATCGCGCGCTTGCTGGCCGAGAGCGGTTACGGGCAGGATCGTGTGGTGTTTTCCAGCATTATGCGCGCGACAAAGATCTGGCTGCGCGCTCCGAGCGATGTGCGATGGATCTACCTCAAGAAGGCGGTGCGTCTCGGATTGCGGGGTGATTTCAAGCAAGCAATGCTCCGTACCCAACGATGGTCGGCAGTCAGCAAATGGTCCATGGGCGAGGGCTTGAACGCACGTTCGCGGCCACGGAGATGGGGGATCTCCTCGTTGCGGACGTGGCTGACGCGGCTGGGCAGAAACCCTGCGCGACGTGAATGACGGGGCCGCAGCACTTTTCGGGTGGTTTCGGAAGGTGGTAGGGATTGCGCTGGGGGCGTTCGTCGCTCAGGATCGGGACGGTTGCGAGGAGGGGCTAAATGGGGCGTGGCGTTCGACTCCTGATGAATATTCCGGCCGTGCGGCGCGTGATGGTGAGATTGTGGACTGTTGAAGAGGCGATTGCGAAGCATCAAGCCACACTCAATGCGCTGGAACTCCATCGGACGAATGTGGGAGATGCGATCGCGAAGCAGCAGGCCGCGCTCGATACGCTCGACGCTCATCATGAGCAACTGAATGCGGAGCAAGCGAAGGTCAGAATCGCTGATTCGGGCTGAGCACGACAAGGTCGATGAGTTGGTCGCACCGCATTTGCAGCCAGCTACGCGTAACGCAATTCAGGCCGTGCAAGTCCAGATCGACGCGCTGATCGCGCGAGTGAACCAGTTGAGTGCCGATGGCGAGAAGCTCGGTGCCGGGTTGGCCGAGGTGTCACAGCACCTGCCGCCGGCGCACCGCATGAATCTGGAGGCCACGCTCCATGGACAGCAGCTTCAGCTCGGGGCGTTGAATTCGGCGATCACCGCGCAACAGATGCAGCTTGCGGCGCTCAACGACATCGTCCGCCAGATCGGCGGTGCGGCGGCACGCGTCCCTCCGATCGCCGCTCCTGCCGGCGGGAACGCCGCGACCAAGGCCGTCCAGACGAGCGAGCCGGTTGCCGTTGCTGAAGCGGGGCGGCCTGCCGTCAAGCCCTATTCGTTCGAGCAGCTGCTGAGCCGGCAAGTGGAGAGATTTGGACCGGACCTCGTACTGAATATCCATGTTCCAAAGACCGGAGGCCACACCGTCAACGCGCTGTTCCGGCAAATGGGATTCGTCCCGCTTGCTTTCGACATGAACACCAGGGACTTCTTCGGTTCGTTTCGGGAAGATGTCTGGCTGAAAAACTACGCGGCGCCTTCACCGCGCAATCCGTATCTTCTGACAGGGCACATGCGTCTCGACCAGCCGATCTTTCGTCGGCTTTGGATGCAGCATGTCGTGGTGTCGGTGTTGCGTGATCCGGTCGAGCGAATGATCTCCAACTACAATTTCATGCTGCGCCGACCTGCCAATCCCTGGCATGACGAAGTCGTCAAGGGGGAATGTCGTTCATCGAATTTTGTTCAAGAATGCTCGAAGCCATCGGCCCGCAATACAGTTTTTTTGACGACACCGGCCAAGGGACATTCGCCCGAACCGGAACGGCAACGGCCGAGGTGTGCTTCGACAATCTGCTCAACAAGGTCAGCTACTACGGACTGATCGATCGTTTCGACGAATTCGCGGTGACGACCGGGTATGTTACCGGGCGCGCGAGGATTTTGGCTTTGCCGCCAATGAACGTCACGAAGGAAAGCGATGATCTCGGTTACCCGCCGAAGACCGATTTGACCGATCAGGAACGAGATGCCCTCACGACAGCGCTCAAGGACGACATCTGGTTCTATCAGCAGGCGGTCAAGGAGTATGAGAGGCGCATGAGCGATCCGCGCCTGCAAGCCGTCATGGCGCAGGTGCTGCCTCTGGTTAAGTCGAGCCGGGAGATGGTGAGCAAGGTTTTGACCTTGGACGATCCGACGGACCCAAGTCGTCGCACATTCCGGCCCGTTCGGTGAAAGAGGGCGGCGGGCGACCATGTTTCCAAGTCATGATCCGTTGCCATCGGCTCGTGATCTGCGGGGCGGCAGGCGGAACCCATCCATGCAGGCAGGTTTGATGATCGGTGTAAGGACCAGCTAGATGGGACGTGGTGTTCGAGTCCTGATGAAGATACCGGCCGTGCGGCGCGTGATGTTACGGTTGGCCAATGTCGAAGCCGCGCTCGCAAAGCAGCAGTCGTTGCTGGATACTCTCGATCACCGTTGGGGAGAAATGGTAGCAGGCCAAGTTCGTCAGAGCGACCAGCAGCAAGCGCGAATAACCGCCCTGAGCGACGCGGTCCATGATCAACGGACGCAAATTGGTGCGCTGCTCGAGCAGCGAGCGCGGGCGGCGACGGTCGAAGCGTTGCGAGATCTACAGGCGCAGATCGACGCGCTGCTCGCGCAGATTCGTCCATTGATCGCCGCGAGCGAAGGCCACAGCGTAGCCTTGGCGGAAGTCTCGCAGCATTTTCCGCCGGCTCAACGGGCAAATCTCGAGGCCACGCTTCATGGACAGCAGCTTCAGCTCGGGGCCTTGAACTCCACCGTCTTCGCGCAGCAGACGCAGCTTGCGGCACTCAACGATCTGGTTCGGCAGATGAGGCTCAAGAGCCGAAAGCATGCCGGTCGCTGCCATTGGTAGGGAGGGCGGGAATCGCGGCGATCAATCTGTACCACCAGCCGTCCCTCCGGCCACGATCCCCGACAAGAGCCTGGAGCAAGAGCTTTTGGAGGTGGGGGAGGCAAGGGGGCGGTCTATCGGTTCGACGATCTGCTGGAGCGGCAGGAATCTCCGGCGCCGCCGCTGATATTCCTTCACGTTCCCAAGGCGGCTGGATCAACGCTCAACAGCCTCCTCATGAAGAGTTACAAGTTCCGTGCTGATAGCAGGGGTGACAGCTTTCTCGCGCGTTATGCGCCGCGTGAGCTGGTGGATCTGGCAAGCGCGCCGAGGTCGGAGGATGACCGGACGCGACCAGTGTTTTTTACCGGGCACATCAATCTCGACAATGAGATCTTCCGCGCCATGCCGGTTCGGTATGTTGCCGTCACGTTGCTGCGCGATCCCATCGAACGAGTCGTCTCGCATTATCGCTTCAATTCGACCCAGCCGAGCATATTCCAGGATGCCGTTCGGGACGAGGGTCTTTCGATCGTCGACTATTGTCGAAAATTCGAAGGCGCGGTCGCCAAGCAATACAAGGTGTTCGCGCCCGACGGCGATGTCGATGTCGCGCTGCGACGCTTGTCGGAGGAGGTCTCGTTCTTCGGGATTCAATCGGAGTTCGAGCAGTTGGTCGAGGCCTTGGGTCGTCTCCTCGGACTTCCCGCCAATCCCTACAAGATGCTGAATATGACGGCGCCCGGCGCTGCCGGCGTAACGCAAAACGAAATTTCGGAGCTTCAGTCGCTGTTCGCGGATGACATCGTATTTTACAATCGAGCGGTCGAGATCTACCGGGAACGCCTGACGAGGATGCCGAAGCTGACCGCCGAACATCCTTGGACCAGGTTCTATTCATAGCCGCTCGGCATCTTTTCGATAAGGGTTGTAGCGAGATGTCGATGCGGTCACCTCCCATGCCGAGACTGACCATCATCATTCCGGTCCGCAATCGGCAGGAGCTTGGAGAGCGAGCGTTGAGGAGCGCTGCGGCGCAATCCTTTTCGCAAACCGAGATCGTCGTGGTCGACGACGCGTCCGAGCCGCCATTCGAGATTCCGGAAGACCTTCGCTCGAATGAATCGATCAGACTTCTCCGCCACCCCGTCAACCTCGGCGCTGCTTCGGCAAGGAATACCGGTATTGGCGCAGCCGGTGCCGACTGGATCGCATTTCTGGATTCGGATGATTATTGGCTTCCGGGAACCTTGGTGCCCCGGTTGGAAAGCGCAGAGGCAGGCTTCGCTATCGACCGCAATTCACTGGCGGTCCACGCCGCAGGTTTCATCCTGGAAAGTTCGGTTGCGAAGCGCTTGGAGACGCGCATACCTCGCGAAAGCGACGATCCCCTGGATTTCGCGAGCGCCTGCTGGTTCGCACCCGGTTCGACTCTATTGGCGCGGAAGGAAGCGTTTGATCGCATCGGGCCCTACGATGTCGAATTGCGACGTCTCGAGGATCTGGACTGGTTCTTGCGGCTGGCACTCCGCGGTGGCAGCCTGAAGGTCTGGAACAAGCCAGCGGCACTCATCGCGGACGAATCGCAATTTCCCGGCGTCCATTTGACGGACGCGATCACGCGCCTGAACCGCAAGTATTTTGCGAAGGAAAGTCCGCATCGCCTTTCTCGCAAGCTCGCGCGACGGCTCAGCGCCTACTTGAATATCGAGCGCGCAGCGTTCTGTTTGACCAAAGGACGTTGGCTGGGTTTGTTGATCTATCTGGGATGGTCGTTCGTTCAGGTCCCTCGAACCACCCTGCATTTGGCCCGCTTTTGGCGCTTTGAGCCACCCCCGCCCGACATCAGGCCGGCCGGCGACGTCGTCGAGCGCAAACGCTAATTGTCTACCAGCAGGTAGCTTTGGCCTGTTGGTTGGCTTTGCCCGGCTTGCCAACCTCACGGGCAATTTGCGCTGCCAGAGCCGAATGTGCGCTCCAATTCGCGAGATCGGTCGCTGCGCCGGTCAGGTGCTCGTGGATGTTTGCCGATGTCAGGCGCGTACCAAAGTCCGCAGGAATTGCACGACTTGAATCGCTGTAGTCGAACACCCGGTCCAGAACGAGATCGCCCGTTCGCTTTCGATAGTGCGACCGCTCCCAAAACCATCGCATCGGCGAACGGTCGCCGATCTCTGGTATCGGTTCCGTGGTAATGGAGCTTGGCGCACTGAAGTCCCAAAGCGGGAAGGGCTGCCGTCCGGCTCTCGATGCTTCTTCTTCGTTGATCCGGACCAGTTCCTTGAGCCAGAATGCGTAACGCTCTCCGAGCCCCAAAGCTTCGATCGTGGCACGGACCACGGCGTGAAGAGGTGTGACGAACAGCCGGAGATCGGTCCCCTCGGCGTAGGCCTTCCTGATCATGAAACGAAACGGATCGAACGTTGTCATTCCCGTTTCCGGATTCGTGAAACAGTATTGCATCTTCGGCGCAACCAGGATGGGATTCCAGCTCTTCAGCAGCCTGTGAATGACCTCGGTCGCACCGCCGAGGCGATCCAAAACGGCGTCCTGGCCGTGCCAGACGCGCATGCCCAGGGAATCGAACACCGCGGGCTCGGACTGCCCGCGAAGAGTCGCGATGGCGTCGCGAAGAGTGGTCGTCGAGAACAGCAGACTGAACCGATCCATGGCCACATTGTCCGCATCGCTCAACGAGGGGTATCGTAGCATCAGACTGTCGAGCATGTTCGCGGGAGCGGTGGCGCCCCTGAGGTCCTGCTTGCGGCCTATCGCGGCGTAGTGCAGGTAGCCGTCGCGATATTCCCCGCGCGCTATTCGAATCCGCACGAAGGGGTTGGCGGCGAGATATCGCGCTTCGTCCCAATCTGCCGGCCTGAAACCACCCAGCCGTCCTTCGACCCGCCCCGCTGCGAGCCAATGATGATAGCCGCTGACGAAAGAACCGTCCTTGACCGCGGCGGCAACGTCGGGATTGACCTGGAGGTAGCCTGCTTCGTCCCAATCCGCGGGCACCGCGGCGCCCTTGCGGCCTTCGGCCCGGCCGGCCAGCTCGAAATGCTCCTGGCCGGACTTGAATTCCTTGCGAAGGATGGCCGCTTTCACGTCCGCATTGACGGCAAGATAGAGCGCTTCGTTCCAGTCACCCGTAGTGGCCGCCGGTGTCACCGCCGATTTGGGGCGGTCGCGAAGCGCGCGGTCGAGATACCAGGCAAATTCCCGAACGGCGCCCTCGTCAAAGCGTTGTTCCTGAAATGTCAAAGCGAGCGGGAAGTTGATGTTGAAAGCAAAGAAATCGAGACCGACGACGGCCTGCTTCAGTGGAGCGCCGTATTTCTGCGCGTGCAGGAATGCGAGCATCACGGCGTAGGAGTTGGACGAGGGAAGGGCGAAGTTGAAGACGGTGCCCGGTGCCCAGCCCTTGTGCCGTGGGTCGATGCCGACCTCGACCCTCGAGCTCCCCAGGGAAACGGCGTCTGGGCGCAGGCGGGCGACCTGATACGGCTTGGCGATGACCACCTTCGGCTCGTAGGCGGGGCGCACGACGTTGATGCCGCGCCAACTCGGCGTCCCCCAAACGTAATAAGGATCGATCGCGATCGTAAAGCCGGCGAAGGCAGCGGGGGAAGCAGCAGGAATGCCAATACGGCAAGTGCAAATCGGCGATAGTCGGTCTGCGGTCTCGACGCCGCGGTCCCGAATGGGACGCCGCCCGGTTGCCAAATGAGCGTCAAGCTGACGTCCCGATCCATTGCGTGTTTCGACTATAACCAGTCCGCCCCGGAACGAACAAGCGGTATGGCCGGAGCCTTCATGCCGGGCCCATGGCGAGACACCTCGAAATCCACTGGTAGACGGGCTGGTCCGCCTCGCGATCGTATGGCAAGTTTCGGCATGCTCCCGGTATGCCTTGCGCGAGATGAACGCCCCGAATGCGCCGATCCCGACAAGGGGCGGCGTCGGTGATGAATCATCTGCCCGACGACCTGCGCCGCCTGGAAGCGGAAGCGATCTTCATCTTCCGTGAAGTCGTCGCTGAATGCCGCAAGCCGGTCATGCTCTATTCGATCGGCAAGGACTCTTCGGTCATGCTGCATCTGGCACGGAAGGCATTCCATCCGGCGAATCTGCCGTTCCCGCTGCTGCACATCGACACCACCTGGAAATTCCGCGACATGATCCGGTTTCGCGATGAAACCGTGGAGCGTCTCGGGCTCGATCTGATCGTCCACGTCAATCGCGCAGGGCTCGAGCAGGGCATCAACCCGATCCAGCACGGCTCCGCCGCCTACACCGGCGTGATGAAGACCGACGCATTGAAGCAGGCCCTGACTGCGCACGGCTTCGATGCTGCGTTCGGAGGAGCGCGTCGCGACGAGGAGCTGAGCCGATCCAAGGAGCGCGTGTTCTCGTTCCGTTCGAAAAACCATGTCTGGGATCCGCGAAACCAACGTCCGGAACTGTGGAATGTCTTCAATTGCCGCATCGCGCCCGGCGAATCCATTCGGGTCTTCCCGCTCTCCAATTGGACCGAGGCTCGATGTCTGGCGATATATCGAGCACGAGAACATTCGGGTCGTCCCGCTGTACTTTGCTGCACGACGGCCGGTGGTGAAGCGCGGCGCAAACCTCATCATGGTCGACGACGCGCGGCTTCCGATCGGCGCCGACGAGGTCGTGCAGGATCTTGTCATCCGCTTCCGGACGCTGGGTTGCTATCCGCTGACCGGTGCGATCGAGTCGAGCGCAGTGACCGTCAGCGATATCGTGCGTGAGCTGGAGACAGCTTCGAATTCCGAGCGAGAGGGGCGGCTGATCGATTTCGATCAGGCCGGGTCGATGGAAAGAAAAAGCGTGAAGGCTATTTCTGACCCCAGGGCGAAAGCGCCGTCAAGCCGGAAGGGAGGGGCGGTCCGGCGCGACTTGTTGCGCCTCATCACTTGCGGATCGGTCGACGACGGCAAGTCGACATTGATCGGCCGATTGTTGCTCGATTGCGGCGCGGTGTTCGAGGACCGCCGGCAGGCGCTGGAGCGGGATTCGAAGGCCGTCGGGACCACCGGCGATGTACCCGATGCGGCACTGTTGCTCGATGGTCTCCAGGCCGAGCGCGAGCAGGGCATCACGATCGACGTCGGTTATCATCACTTTGCGACGCCGCGCCGGCGTTTCATCGTGGCGGATACGCCCGGCCATGTGCACTACACCCGCAACATGGTGACCGGAGCCTCGAACGCGGACCTGGCCGTTCTGCTGGTGGACGCCAGCCAGGACATGCTGGAGCAAACTCAACGGCACAGCTTCATCTGCGCGCTGCTCGGCATTCGGGACGTCGTCCTCGCCGTCAACAAGATGGATCTCGTCGATTTCGATGAAAGCATTTTCAATGGCATCCGCGATGCCTTTGCCGGGTTTTCCAGCTCTCTCCATTTTCGGAGCGTCGTGGCGATTCCGACATCCGCCGTGCTGGGCGACAATGTCACGCGGCGCAGCGGCCGCATGGCATGGTATCGCGGACCGACGCTGCTGGAGCAACTCGAAATCGTCGAGGTCAGCCCGGATGTGTCGCAATCTCTCCGGATGCCCGTGCAATGGGTCAATCGCCCGGACGCGACGTTTCGCGGTTATGCCGGGACGGTGGCGTCCGGTGAATTGCATCCGGGCGACGAGGTCCTGATTGCGCGGACCAACGTTCGGACACGCATTGAGCGGATCGTGTCGATGGACGGCGACCTGGCGCGGGCTGGTGCGGGTGACGCCGTCACGGTGCTGCTGGCCGACGATATCGACGTTTCGCGCGGAGACCTGCTCGCCAGTCCGGACAAGCCGCCGCAGATTGCAGATGCGTTCGCCTGCGACCTGGTCTGGATGTCCGAGGCTCCGTTGTTGCCGGGGCGTAGCTATTTGCTGAAGTGCGGCAGCCGGACCGTCGGGGCCACGATCACGTCTCTGAAGTACCGCGTCGACGTGACGAATTACGCGCATCTGGCGGCGCGGCAGCTTGCGCTCAACGATATCGCTTACGTCAATGTTGCGACCGTCGAGCCGATCGCGGTCGATCCTTACCAGGAGAACCGGACGACCGGCGGCTTTATCCTGATCGACCGGTTGACCAACGAGACGGTCGGGGCCGGCATGATCCGCTTCGGCCTCAGCCGCGCCGCCAACATCCACCACGCCGATTTCGACGTGACCAAGGCCGCACGTGCGCAGCTGAACGGCCAGCACCCGATCATCATCTGGTTCACGGGGTTGTCGGGCGCGGGGAAATCGACAATCGCGAATTTGCTCGAACGGAAGCTATATGCATTAGGCAAGCGAACCTACCTGCTCGATGGTGACAATGTCCGCCAGGGGTTGAACCGCGACCTCGGCTTCACGGAAGCCGACCGGGTGGAGAACGTTCGCCGCGTCGCCGAGACGGCCAAGCTTTTCGTCGATGCCGGCCTGATCACGCTGGTTGCGTTGATCTCGCCCTTCCGCGCTGAACGACGGATGGCGCGCGCAATCGTCGCCGAAGACGAGTTCATCGAGATATTCGTCGATACGCCGGTCGAAATCTGCGAGCAGCGCGATCCGAAGGGACTTTACCGCAAGGCAAGGCGCGGTGAGTTTCGCAATTTCACCGGCGTCGATTCTCCCTATGAGCCTCCGGAGAATCCGGACTTGATCCTCGACACGGCAGCCGAGAGCGCCGAACGTCTCGCCGACGAGGTGATGCAGCTGCTCCGGAAACGCGGCGTACTGGATTGATTGGGCATCCAGCCTCAACGTCATCGTCCGGGGCTAGAACTCGAAATAGATGAACTGGCCCGAGCTCTGCGAGCCGATCGAATAGGCCAGGACACACGCGACCGCCATGACGGTATAAATCACGAGTGGAGGCGCTTTCCGGGCGGCGATGCGCACACGGCGTGCATCGTCCCATGGATGGAGCAGAAAGAAGCCGACAATCAGCGTGACCTCGAACGCATGCGCCGTCAGGAAGGTCGATGCGCTAGCGAACGACCAGGAGAAGAGACAACCCGAGAGTATGGTGAGGGCCGAACCAAAATCCTGTGCCCGGAAAAAGACCCAGAGCAGCGCGACGACATGGAAGGTCAGGGGGATGAGCACCCATCGAGGTGGCTGCAGCCCGCGGATCGGGTGTCGCTCCTGCAGCCGGCTCGCCGCCACGCCCATCCCGTGGAGAAAGCCCCAGACCAGAAAGGTCCAGTTGGCACCATGCCACAGGCCGCCGAGTGCCATGGTCAGCAGGATATTGCGCACGGTCCTGACGTCGCCATCCCGGCTTCCGCCGAGGGGAATATAGACATAGTCCCGCAGCCAATGCGACAACGTGATATGCCAGCGATGCCAGAAATCGCCGATTGAGGTCGCCATGTAGGGGCGGCGAAAATTGCCCGGCAGGCGCACGCCGACAAGCCGTGCGAGGCCGATGGCCATATCGGTGTAGCCGCTGAAATCGCAATAGATCTGCACCGAATATCCATAGAGTGCGAACAGATATTCGGCCGTGCCGAGGCCGGCCGGGCGGGCGTAGATCTCGGTGACGACCGATCCGATTGGGTCGGCAAACACCAGCTTCTTGACGAGGCCGACCGTGAACAGCGCCAGGCCCGGCAATATGTTCTGGCGCAGGATCGGCATTTGCCGATGCAGCTGTGGGATCAGCTCGTGCGGCCGCAGGATCGGGCCGGCAATCAGATGAGGAAAGAACAACACATATCCGAGCAGCCAGCGCAGCGACGCCTGGTGCGGATATTTGCCGGTCGAGACATCGACCAGATAGGCGATGAGCGTGAAGGTGACGAACGAAATCCCGAGGGGGAGCCCGAGGCTCAGCAATCGTCCGTCGATCGCGACGCCGGCCTGACGGCCCACCGCGCCGACCACGTCGTTCCAGATGAAGTTGGTGTACTTGAAGAACATCAGCGGTGTGAGCAGCATCAACACACTGATGCCAAGCCGCCATCTGCGATGCTCAGGGGCGACTGACGTCGTCCACGCGGTCGCTGCAAATGTTACGAGGGTGAGAGCCAGCGGCAAGCCCGCATAGGCCCAATTCCAGTACCCATAGAACACCGCACTGCCTGCGATCATCGTGTAGATGCGCAGGTGCTTCGGGGTGAGCCAATGCAGGGTCAGGTAGCAGGCGAAGAACAGAACGAAGACCGGCGAGCTGAATAGCACCTGTCATTCTTCCTTGGAAGGCGTGGCGCCGGAAGCCAGGACCGGATAGATGGCGTCCGCCATGAGCGCGTGCCCCCGCGCATTCGGGTGAGGGTCGCCGGGCATCGCCCAGATTTCTTCGGAAGCTATTCCGGTCAGGGCTGGAAGAATATCCACGTAAGCGAACCCGTTGTCGTTGGCCGTCTTGCTGAAGATGTCGTGCACGAACTGAAGCGGATAGTGATCCAGATTGTGGATATCCGGCACCATCGCGAGCGTGATGCGAATGTGCTTCTCCTGCGCATAGGCCGCGAGCTTGGCAAATTCCGCATTCATCTTGGTCACCGCGGATGAACCCGGCGCATAGATCCGCTGATAATGCGCGACAAGGCTTTTCTCGCCGCTCTCGCCAAACACGCGATTGACGACAGTCCAGGCGGTCAAGGCGAGCTGGCTGTTGCGCAGCAGAAAGTTCCCGCCCCCTTGCTCGAGCGGCTCACCGTCCCTGACGAACGCGAGAACCAGCAGATCGGTGGGCTTGAGCGGCGTCAGCCGGTGGAGAAATCGTTCGACGTAGCGCTCGGTGTTGTAGTTGCCGATGCCGGCATTAAGGACCTCGACGTCTTGTCCGGCGGCCTCGAATTTCGCCTGCAGCAGGCTGGATACGACACTTTCCTCCGGGACGCCCCAGCCCAGGGCGATCGAGCTGCCGAGCATCAGGATGCGACGGCGGCCCGGAGCAGGGGTCTCGCTCACGACGCCGCCGCGAAGCCCCCAGGCATTGGTTCTGATTTCCACCGATTGCAGCGTCGCCTTCGCATTCGGCTGGTGCTCGTGGCCGAGGACGGCAAGCTCGCTGGCAAATTTGAGTTCGCGGCTGTAGCGCCACATCTCGATGTCGTAGTTCCGCATCGAGGCGTTCTTCAGCCGGAGCATGCCTTCGGCTGCGGCGGCGCATATCACGAGCGTCAGGATGACGGTCAACGCGCCGGATACGAAGTTCCTGACGCGGCTCTGGCCCGATATCGACCCGCTCTCCATATCGACTATCCCGGATATCGCAGCAATGATGCAACCTGTATCGTTTGGCGGGGGCTACGTCCACTGCCTGCCGGCAACCGGGGATTGACATGTGTGACGGCGGCTAGCCTTATTCCGAAGCTATCAGTTTTTCTTGCGGAAGGTGGTTTTGGCGGTGCGGTATTTGACCACGCTGGGAAGCTTCTTGCGAACGACGTCGCTGATCGTCGGGAACACCCTTCTGCTGACGGTCGTCTGTCTCGTGATCGGTGAATGGTGGGCGCGTTCGATCGCTCCCCCACTTCCAGAGGCGACCAAAATCACGGTGCAAAATCAGTACGGCGCGTTCCATCCATGGGCCGGATTTCGCAACACGCCTGGATTCCGCTACGAGACTCGGCAATTGGGTGCCGGTCGTCATCAACAGTTGGGGGTGGCGCGGCCCGGAGCCGAAAATCGAGCGCAGCAAGTCGGTCAGACGCGCGATCCTGCTGGGCGACAGTGTTGGATTTTCGTGCTGGGGATGTCGGGAGGAGGCGTCTCTCGGAGGCGAGCCTCAAGCGGGCGCTCGAGCTCCGGACGGATGAAGAGTGGGAGGTCATCAACACATCGGTCGGCGCCGGCTTCTCGAGCGTATCGCTCGGCACGCTGGCGCACGATGCGATGCAGTTCCGGCCCGACGTCGTGACCTCCCTGAACGGCATCAACGATATGCTCGTGCTGGACGATCGAACGGTTGTGCGGTTCGGCGAGGGTCTTTTCAAGCATTCACTCTATTACAAGACGCAGGTCGACATGGCCAAGGCGTTCGATCCGCGGACCGGAAAGATACAGCAGCAAGGTGTCTTGCAGCAGCTCGCAGCGGGTTCTGCGCTGGTTCGCCTGGCCTCGCCATTGCTTGGGCCGCCGCAGGCGCTGCATCCTTTCCAGGGTGAAGGCGCGGCACACTACAGGCCGACGAGCGAGGGCTATTCCACCGCGAACCCCGAGCGTCTCGATGCGTATGTCAGCAACCAGCTGGCGATGTCATATCTCGCCGAAGGTTCGGGGGCCAGGTTCGTGGGATTTCTCCAGCCCTATTTTTCGCTCAAGCACAAGATCGTGGGTGAGGTGGACAAGGAAGTCATCAAGAAGACGGAGCCCTCGTTGCTGAAATGGATGGACGATGTCTATCCGGTGGTGCGCTCGAAGCTACAAGCCGCGGCCGACCGCAACGCGTCATACCATTATGTCGATTTGAGCTTGATGTTTACCCGCGAGCAGGTTTTCGAGGATCTCGCTCACATGAAGTATGAGTCCCTTGAGCTGAGCACCGGCGGCGAGATGATGGCCGGCCGGATGGCGGACGAGATCGTACGCGTCCTTTATCCCGGAAAGGTGCTGCCGGACTGGCGACAAAGCCATATCCCGGGAACGCCGCACGATTGGAAGGAGGCCGCCTATTTGTCGGCCAATCCGGACGTCGGCGCCCTGATCTCGGAGGGCAAGTTCAAGAACGGTTTCGAGCATTACCGCTCCGTGGGCTTTCTTCAGTTCCGCCACAGCGGGTTTCCCAGCTGGAATGAGAAGGCGTATCTCGACGACAATCCGGATGTCGCCGCCTTGGTCGGCTCAGGCGCCTTCGCCAGCGGATATGAACACTACGTCAAGCAGGGACGGGCGGAAGGGCGCCGCAAGGGGATGCCGATGCGGTGGATCGAGGAGACCTATCTGGCGGCGAATCCGGACGTCGCCGCGGCGGTGAAGGCCGGCAAGTATGGCAGCGGCGAGGAGCACTACATGAAGGTCGGCGCGCTCGAGAACCGGCGTGGCGGGTTCTCCGGCTGGGATGAGGAGGGTTACATCATCCCCTACGGTGACGTGCGAAATGCGATCATCAGCAAGATGTTCCGATCCGGGATCGAGCACTATCTGGCCGCCGGGGCGGCCGAGAAGCGGAATATCTCGCTGGGACTTCCGTCCTTTCACTAGCGTATTGCCCAGCGAGCTTTCCCTTGTCCGAGCTTGCAACCCGGGGTCGTTAAATCCTATTCCCGATCGATCTGGGACATGCAATAATTCCCGGAAGCCTGTTGAATCATGCGCGAAAAGCCGTCGGCGTCCCGCCCGGACTCGATGCATCATCGCTTCCGAGGTTGGACATGCTCTCGTTTCTGGGCGAATTCTGGATGTTCCTACGGGTCCGGAAGAAGTTCTGGCTCTTGCCGATCTTCATCATGACGCTGCTATTCGGCTCACTGCTCGTATTGTCGAAAGGCTCTGCGGTCGCGCCCTTTATTTACGCGATTTTCTAACTGGACATCATCAGCCCATGACGAGTCATTCCCTCGAGACGAAAGACTTCGCGCGCCTTCTGGGACATCCCGCGGATCAGCTGCCGCCAGGCTGCCTTGCCGAAATCGCGCGATGCGACTGGCGATACGACTGGATCGAAGGGGAGCAACTCGATGATGTCGTGACCGGCCTGCTTGAACGCATCCGCCGCAAGGAGTTTTCGATCGTCGTCCCCGGCGACAAGTCGCGCTGGATCAAGGGATGGGGCGAGAACCTCTCCGATTTCGTGGCCAGCAAGGGCGACGTCGACGCACTGGCGCCGAAATATGTTCGGCCGAACATGCCGGTCCGGCTGTACCGGCGCTATGCCCAGCCGGCCGAGCCGAACTTCGAGCAGAACTGGCGGAAGGTGTATCAGGAATGGCTGTTCCGAACCTATATGGCGGACAGCGAGCAGATCTTTGAGTTCGGCTGCGGTTCGGGCGGCCACGTCAGCGTGCTCGCGCAGATGTTTCCGGACAAGAAAATCACGGGTCTCGACTGGGCCGAGCCGTCCTGCGAGATCATCAACAACATGAGGAAACTGCGCGGCTGGAACACCGAGGGGCGCCTGTTCGATTTCTACAAGCCCGATTACGATATCGAGATTCCACCCAACAGCGTCGTCTATACGTTTGCAGCGCTCGAGCAGGTATCGGATTCATTCGGCGCCTTTGTCGATTTCCTGCTGGCGAAGCGCCCCAAATTGTGCGTTTTCGTCGAGCCGATTTACGAGTGGTATGATCCCGCCAATTTCATCGACCATCTGGCCATGCGCGGGCATGCGATCCGGAACTTCCTGCACGGGATGCCGCGCGCGCTCCACGCCTTGCAGGCGGAAGGGCGTATCCAAATCGTCAAGGAGCATCGCGTGGAATTCGGCAGCCTCTTGCACGAGGGCTATTCGCAGACGATCTGGCGACCGGTCTGAGCGGCGGTAGCGTCGCGCTAGCTTGTCCTTCGGGCAGCATACCAGCGGACGAGGTCGCTCAGTCCGGCCTCGATCGGAATCTGCGGCTCGAAGCCGAGGATCCGTCGGGCCTTTGATGTATCGACGGTCCGGATCGGGATCGTCGTCGGTTTTGACGCATCGAAGCGCGGGGAAACGTCGTGTCCCGCCGCCTTGAGGATGGTCTCGACCACCTGACGAATCGAAACGGCCGATCCATATCCGATATTGATCGGGTCGCAGGTCGCGTGCTTCTCGATGGCGAGCAGGCAGCCGCGCACGAAATCCTCGACATGGAGAAAATCGCGCATTTCGCTGCCGCTTCCCCATACCTCGAATGGATCCGCCTTTTCGACGGCCCGGCGCACCAGCGCGGGAACGACGTGGCTGCGGCTCGGGTCGAAATCGTCATGCGGGCCGTAGACCGCGGTCGGCCGGACCAGCGCGACCTTGACGGTCGAGCGGCTGGCGACGAATTCGGCCAGATGCTCGAAATAGCGACGCATCCGCCCGTAGCCGAGATAGGACGGATGCGGCTGTTGTTCGCCCAGCTCGTCTTCCCGGATCGGATGGTCTGTTGCAGGATAGACCGTGCTGCTGCTGAAGATCAGGATGCGTTCGACTTTGGCCGCCCAGGCGGCGTGCAGCACCTGCGCTGTCAAATTCAGATTCTTGACGATTCCGGCCATGGCCTCTTCGGAGGACCCGCCGACGCCCGACACCGCACCTGCCGCGTGAAAGACGAGCTGCACGCCCTGCATTGCCCTGAGGCAATCCTGGGGGTCGGTAAGGTCGCCTCGAACGGTCTCGACACGAGAATCGGAAATGATCGGTGCGCGCTCGTGAAGCGCAAGCCGGACGCGGCCGCCTGCGTTCAGCAGCGCCTGGGCGAGGTGGGTGCCGATGAAACCGGCTCCCCGGTCACCAGTGAAAGGCGGCTTTGAAAGAACATCAGCGGCCCAGACATCTTTCGGCGCGACCAGGCGCGAGAGGAATGCTCCGTCGGCGTTCAGCGAGCCCGGGCGGCCTGGGAGCGGTCGGCGAGCAGCGTCTGCACGGCACCACGTATCGAGGCCGGATCCAGGCCGATGCGCTTGCGGATGTCGTGCACGGTCCCGTACCAGCCGCAGAATGCGTCCGGCAGCCCATGATAACGCATGCGCAGGGCCGGCACTTCGGAAATCGCCTCGTAGAGTCCATAGGCGTCGTGGACGACCAGGATCTCGGTATCGCGGAACTGTTCGATCAGCGCCTTGTCGATCGGCTTGAGGGTATGGAAATAGACGAGATTGACCGGCAGGTCGCGGCACGCCTCCATCACATTGGTGAGGATCGGACCCGCGGTCATCACGGTCAGCGGTGCGCCTTCGTTCTTCAGCACCGTGCCCTTGCCGAACTCGGTGTTGGTCTCGATCGTGTGCGGGTGATCCGACAGCCGGTAATAGGTCGGCCGCGGGCTGTTGTATTGCGAGCGGATCAGCGCGTCGACTTCCCGCTTGGAGCCGAGATGGAGGACTTCCATGTTCGGCAACATGCGCAATGAGGCGAGGTCGGTATAGGCATGGTGGGTTGCACCGTCCCAGGCGTAATCGAAGGTCGCGCCGCAGGTCACGATGTTGCCGGCGAAATTGTTGTAGCACATGTCGAGCTTGATCTGCTCGAGGCTGCGATCGGTCAGGAACGGGCAGATCGTATGCACGAAGGGGTTGAAGCCCTGCGAGCTCAGGCCCGCGGTGACGCTGACCAGCGTGTTCTCGCAGATGCCCATGTTGTAGAACCGGTTCGGGTGCTTCTCCCAGAAGTCCTTGAACATGTAGACGCTGATGTCGCCGAGGACGATGACGATGCTGTCGTCCTGCGCGGCCAGCTCCGAAACGGTGTTCTTAAACTGCGCCCGCATGGAGTTCCCCTTGAAGCTTGCTCAGCTCGTCCGGCTTCGGCGCCCGGCGATGCCATTCATAGACGTTCTCGGAAAGGGTTTCGCAGCCATAGCCCTTCACGGTGTTGCAGACGAGGACGCGAACCCGGTCGGTCGGCTTTGCAAGCGCTTGCTTGATGGCCGCCAGATCGTGGCCGTGCACCTCGGATACGTCGCAGCCGAAGGCGGCGAAGCGCTCGGCCGGATTGCCGATCGGCAGGCAGCGTCCCTGCGACTGGTTGTTGTCGTATAACACCGTGAGATTATCGAGCTTGGTGTTGACCGCGACCATGACCGCCTCCCAGACGCTGCCCTCGTTGGATTCGCCGTCGCCGATCAGGGTGTAGACCTTGCGCTTCGTGCCGGCGATCCTGGCGGCGAGCGCCATGCCGACCGCGATGCCGATGCCGTGGCCGAGCGAGCCGGTCGAGGCCTCCACGCCGGGAACCTTGGTGCGGTCGGGGTGGCAGCCGAAGCGGGAGTCGAACCCGCCGAACCCATAGACGTCCTCGAAGCTGAAATAGCCGTGGGCGGCAAGCGTGCAATAATAGCCGAGCGACGCATGCCCCTTGCTCAGGACGAAAAGATCGCGATCCGGCATGTCGGGCCGCTTGGGATCGTGCCGCATGGTCTGGTAGACGGCGGTCAGCATCTCCACGATCGAGAACGACGTCGGGATATGGCCGTGGCCGCTCTTATGCGAGACGTTGAGAATTTCCGACCGGATCTTCCTGCAGATATCGTTCATCAAAGCACCACGTAGGACACGCGCGCCGTCATCGGCATTCGCTCCACTCTGAGATTGGTGACGTCGAACACCTCGCGGAGGGCGATCGTCTCGCCGGGGAAGATGTCGTCAGCGAGTTCGTCGAACACCAGCACGCTCCCCCTGAACAGGTGCGGCTTGATCGCTTCGAGCGCTACCTTGGTCGGCTGGTAGATGTCGAAATCGAAGATCGCGAGCGACACCAGTGTTTCCGGCTGGCGCTTCAGATAGGCCGGGATCGTTTCCGTGGCGTCGCCCTGCACCAGCTCGAACTTTTTCAGGTGCGAGATCGGATTGAGCGCTTCCTGCAGCGCGAGTATCTCTCCGAGATATTGCTGATAGTTTTCGCTGACCGAGAACGATCCGTCCGTGGTCTTGCACAAACTGCCATCCTTGTCGCTCATGCCCTTGAAGCCGGCGAAGGTGTCGAAACCGATGATCTTGCGGTGCCGGTTGAACGGCTCGAAAATTCCGCGCAGCGCCGACAGCAGTGATAGCGTCTGGCCCCAGCGAACGCCGAACTCCATCACCACGCCATGGGTGTTGATGATCTTGCGGTAGATCTCATAGAAAAACAGAATTCGCGAAAGCGATTTCGAGGATAAAAAGAGGCCGAGATTGGCGAGAAGCTCGTCCTCCGGCAACGGTGCCTGCTTGAGCATCTCGACGAATTTGAGTTGCAGGTCCTTCTCGCTTTGGCTCGAAAGCACGATCGCATCGTGCTTCTGTGTCTTGATGTCCGCCATGAAGCTCGCCTGGGGTGTCGCGGATGAGAGGTTAGCCATGTTTCGCAGCTGGTTTTATCTACACTGCGGATCAGGGGCGCGTCTAGTGAGTGCCTGGGATCGCGGGCAGCTACGTGAAGTTGCCGTGAAATGCAGGCTGGTTTCGCATTTCCACACGGCTTCGAGCATCAGGGTCCCCGCAGTCGACCGGTGCCGATATAGGCGGGACCCAGCCAATCGATGTACCTGTTCAATGTCTGCCATGAGGGCCGGGCGAAGGCGGAATGGAGCGCGCCGGCTTTGCGGCTGTCCACAGGACCGATGTCATAGGGATATTCGCCGTAGCGCACGGACAGGCCGAGCTGATCGACGATGCTGGACAGCTGGACCAGGCCCTCTGATCCCAGATTGAACGCGCCGGTGTGGCCGCGATCCATGGCCTGAACCATGAATTCGATGATCTCGTCGTGCATCACGAAATTGTAGCGCGCGGTCGGCGCCAGGAAGAGCTGACAATCCCGTTGGGTCAGCGCCCGGTGGACCGTGCTGGCGCGAATGGAGGGACCGAGCAGGGTGGTCGTGCGCAGGATCAGGGGCGCGGTCGCGTGCTCCTGCACATAGAGATCGGAGAACAGTTTCGAGAACGCATAAGGGCCGGCGAGCGCCAGCAGGTCAATGTCTTCGTCCTCGCGGACGGCGCGGCCGGTCGGCGGATAGACGGCGAGCGTCGACACGAAGATGAACTTGCGATGCGGAATGTCGACCAGTTTTTGCGTCAGCAGGAAATTGTCGGCCATGTAGCCATAGGCCGTCTTCATGGAGACGTCCTTTGCGGCGTTGACGGCGCAATGGATGATGGCGTCGAATGGTGCCGCCGCGCGAATCGCGGGGTCGTCGATCGATGTCCCTCGCACGAAGGCAATGCCGCCGAGCGCGCGATGAACGGAGTGCCCGAGGCCGCTGCGCGCGCCCGTGACCAGCACGTTGCGCGTGGGACGGGCGGCGCTCGACGGGAGGGTTGCCGCGACGATATCGTTCATTCTGTCAGGCCATCGATCAAGAGCTGAGCCGGCCGACGACTTGCAGGAGCTCCGGCATCGACGCAACGGGTTTCGACTCGCCGGCGGCGAGCTTCCGCCGCACCGCCCAATTTGAAATGTCGCCTGCTCGCGCAAAGCGGCGCGCATAGGATATCGCGGGTCACCGCGAAGTAATTTGTGGACCCGCCGGCTTTGCGAGTTATGATTTTCACCTGTGGTTGCAAAGCAAGTTCGAGTTTGCGCGGTGCGGAAACGTAGCTATAATTGGGGGTACAATCAATAATGGTATTTGGGCTGCGACCTCTGGGGTGTTTGATATGACGGCTGATTTGCCGCCTAAGACGCGAAAAACACCGCTGGACGGCGTGCTGGTCGTGGAACCGCTCACTGCATTCGAAGACTTTCGCGGTGAATATGTCGAACTCTACAACGACCCGGCATACAAGGCCGCTGGCATCGCCCATGAGTTCATTCAGGACGATATTTCGGTTTCGCGGCAGCATGTCTTGAGGGGCATCCACGGCGACCGAAAAACGGCCAAGCTGGTGTCATGCCTCCACGGGGCATTTTACCTGGTGGTGGTCAACAATATCCCGGAGTCGCCCCAGTATCGGCAGTGGGCTGCCTTTACGCTCTCGGACCGGAAGCGCGAGCAGGTTCTGGTTCCGCCAGGATTTGGCAACGGCCATGTCGTGTTGACCGAAACCGCGATGTTTCACTACAAGCAGACCACAACTTATGATCGCTCCTCGCAGTTCACGCTGCTATGGAACGATCCTGAGCTGAAAATCTGGTGGCCCATCCACAATCCCATCATTTCGCAAAGGGACGGCGGAATTTCCGCATGAGATCATGAAAGTCCTGATCACCGGTATCACGGGGATGGTGGGCAGCCATCTGGCGGAATACTTCCTGTCGACGTTTCCCGAGATCGAGGTCCACGGCCTGGTGCGGTGGCGGAGTCCGCTGCAAAACATCAAAGGCATTTTGCCGCAGATCAAGCTTCATCAGGGCGATTTGCGCGATCTGAACTCCCTGGTCGTGATGTTGCGCAACGTGAAGCCTGATCGTATCCACCATCTGGCGGCGCAGTCCTACGTCGACATGAGCTTTGTCGCGCCTGCGGATACCCTGAACAGCAACATCATCGGCACGTGCAACCTGCTGGACGCGATCCGGATCGTCGGAATCAATCCGCGGGTCCATATCTGCTCCTCGTCCGAGGTTTATGGGCAGGTGAGGCCCGAAGAAGTTCCGATCACCGAACAGGCGCCGCTTCGCCCTGCGAGCCCGTATGCGGTCTCCAAGGTCGGCGAGGACATGATCGCCTGTCAGTACGGGCTGTCGTATAAGCTCGACCTGGTGCGAACCCGCATGTTCACCCACACCGGTCCCCGTCGCGGTGACGTCTTTGCGGAAAGCTCGTTTGCACGGCAGATCGCCGAGATCGAGGCACGCAAGAAGAGCGGTCCGGTGCTGGTCGGAAATCTCGACAGCGTGCGCACGCTCGCGGATGTGCGGGATGCGGTGCGGGCCTACAAGCTGCTGCTCGACCATTGTCCAAGCGGCGAAGTCTACAACATCGGCGGCAGCGAGACGATGACGGTAGGCGACATACTGGAGACGCTGAAATCGCTGGCGCGCGTACCGATCGAGCACAAGGTGGATCCGAAACGGTTGCGTCCGTCGGACGTCACATTGCAGATTCCAGACTCCGGAAAATTCCACAAGGCGACGAACTGGAAACCACAAATTCCGGCGCGGCAGACGCTGAGCGATCTGCTCGATTATCAGCGCGAGGCGATTCGCGCGGAGGGCGCTTGCTGAGATGTCGATGGTCGTATGCCGGGCTCCGTTCCGGGCCTCCTCCTTCGGAGGCGGCAGCGATTATCCGGAGCGGTATCGTGACGAGCCTGGTGCGGTGCGGTAAGCTCCTCCGCGCGGGTGGAACGGGCTTTGTCCAGTTCTATGTGCCCAGGGAGATGACCGGGCCGCGGTGATCGATGCCCTGACTCTTCGATGTGTCGACGTTCATTCTCACGAGAGTGCGAAAGCGTGCGCACGGTCCATCAATCGAACAGCGTGATTTTGCCCCATGACGGCTGAGTTCAAGACGGTCTTCCGAACCCCCTGGTTTGAGATCAGAACCGTTGACCCGGGCGAGGAGCCGAGCGGAACGACGGAGCCCTACTACGTTGTGGTCCGCCCGAGTGGCGTCATCGCCTTTGTGCTCGATCGCGAGGGAGCGGTCGTCCTGGTCGAGCAGTACCGTCCGCCGCTCGGTCGGGTGACGCTGGAGATGCCGGCCGGATCGGTGGATGCGGGGGAGACGCTCGAGACCGCCGTCGCTCGAGAGGTTCTGGAAGAGACCGGTCTGGTCTGCGAGCATTGGCACTTGATCACTTCGTGCCGTCTGGCTCTCCAGCGGGAAGACGTGGTCGACCATTTTTTCGTGGGTTTGGGAGCCCATGAAGCGGAGGGGTACCAGCGGACGGAACGTGGAACCGTGCGGTTCCTGCCACGGTCCGAGCTGCTCGACCTGGTGAAATCCCATCGTTTTGACCAGACCGCGGCCCTCGGCGGGCTCTATGTGGCCGAGAAGTTGTTTGGTATTGACTTGTTGACGGCCGATCTGGCGTGTATCCAGTCAATCATGGCCACTTCAGCGGGTGGGGATCCTGGGAACTGACGATGGTTCGGATCGGGCTCGTCCAGATCAACAATAGCTTTTCCGGTCAGAATTACCTGCCGTATTCGATTGCTTGCCTGCAATCCTACGCCGAGCGCCGGCTGCCGCCTGGCAAGTTCGATTTCCTCCCGATGATCTACAAGCGGATTCCGGTGTCGGAGATCGTGGAGCGGCTGGAAGGCGCCGACGTCATCGGCTTCAGCGCCTATGTGTGGAACGCCAGGATTTCGCTGGAGGCGGCGCGCCGCATCAAGCAGCTCCACCCGAACCGGCTGGTGATCTTTGGCGGGCCGCACGTGCCCGATCACGCCGAGAGCTTCCTGCGCAGCAATCCGTTCATCGATCTCGTCGTTCACAATGAGGGTGAGAAGACCTTCGTCGAGCTGCTGAGCCGGCTTCCGGAGCGCGACTGGGGCGGAATTCGCGGCATCAGTTACATCGACGCGGCGGGTAACTTCGTGCGCGCCGCGCCGGTCGAGCGGATGCGCGATCTGGAAGAGCTGCCGTCGCCGTTCCTGAACGGAATCTTCGATGACCTGATCGCCAGCAACCCGGACGAACAGTGGATCGGTCTGTGGGAAACCAATCGCGGCTGTCCGTTCCAGTGCACGTTCTGCGACTGGGGCTCGGCGACCGCCGGCAAGGTGACGAAGTTCGAATTCGATCGCCTGCATCGCGAGCTCGATTGGTTCGCCGCGCGCGAGGTCAAATATATCTTCGTCTGCGACGCCAATTTCGGCATTCAGAAGCGCGACGTCGAGATCGCGGAGGCGGTGGCCGCCATTCGTGAACGCACGGGATTTCCGCATGGGTTCTCGGTGCAGAACACCAAGAATGCCACCGAGCGCGCCTACCAGACCCAGAAGATTCTGGCGGACGCGAAGCTGAACAAAGGCGTCGCGTTGTCGATGCAGAGTCTCGATCCGACCACGCTCAAGAACATCAAGCGCGACAACATCTCGCTGGAGACCTATTTCGAGCTGGCGCGGCGCTTCACGGCCGACAAGGTCGAGACCTATAGCGATATCATCCTCGGGCTGCCCGGCGAGACCTACGACACATTCCGGAACGGCGTCGACAAGCTGATCCGGCTCGGTCAGCACAACCGCGTACAGTTCAACAATCTGACCATTCTGCCGAATGCGGAAATGGGCAATCCCGACTATCTCGAGAAGTTCGGGATGGTGACGGTGCAGTCCGAGATCATCAACATCCACGGCACGCGCGAGGAGATGCCCGACGATGTGCCCGAGGTGCAGGACCTCGTGATCGCGACCTGTTCGTTGTCGCCTGAGGATTGGCGCAAGACGCGGGTGTTCGGCTGGATGGCGGCCTTCCTGCATTTCGACAAGCTGCTGCAGCTGCCGATGATGGTGGCGTGCGAGACTCGGCGGGCTCGCCTATCGCGACATCATCGATGCGTTCCTGACGGTTTCGAAGGAAGAGTATCCCGTTATTCACAGCATACGCGAGTTCTTCGACAGCGAGGCGCTGTCGATGCAGCACGGCGGGCCGGAATACGTCTATTCGAAGGAATGGCTCGGGATCTATTGGCCGGCCGACGAATACGTGTTCATCAAGCTGACCGCGGAAGGGCGGTTGCAGACTTTCTATGCGGAGGCGGAGCGGTTGCTGCCCGATCTGCTCGCAAGGTCGATGGTCGATCAATCCTGGCCGCTGCTCGAAGGCGCGGTGAAGGAGGCGATCAAGCTCAATGCGGCCTTGATCTCGCAACCCTTCGTGCTCGACGATCTCAGGATGTCCACGCGCTACAACGTCCTCGAATTCTGCGACAATGTGCGCAAAGGCGCGCCGGCGGCGCTGCGCGAGGCGCCGTCCGAGGTGTTGATCGAGCGCAGCAAGTCTCGCTATTCCGATATCCTCGACTGGTGCCGTGAAGTCGTGTGGTGGGGCAACAAGAAGGGCGCCTATCTCTATATCAACCGCAGTATCCCGGCCGAGCCGCAGCTCGCCGGGCATTACTGACCTACGTAGCGAGCCAAGCCCTTGCACTATCGGCCGCTCGGCTCGACCGGAATGATGGTTTCCGCCATCGGCTTCGGGGCCTGGGGGATCGGCGGCTGTACGCCGGGCGCCACGTCCTACGGCGAGACGGACGATCAGGAGTCGCTTCGCGCCCTCGAAGCGGCGTTCGATCACGGGATCACCTTCTACGATACGTCGAACGTCTACGGTGACGGTCACAGCGAAGAGTTGATCGGCGCGTGCTTTGCGGGCCGCCGAAGCGACGTCATCATCGCGACCAAGGCCGGCATCACGGCGTCCTATCGTGGATATGACTTCCACCCTGCGGCGTTGCGGACGTCGCTCGAAGGCAGCCTGCGCCGGCTGCGGACCGACTACGTCGACGTGCTCCAGCTCCACAACGGCACTCCGGACACCGTCATGGGCAGCTCCGAGGTCGTGGAGTTGATGCAGCGGTTCGTGACCGAGGGCAAAGTCAGGCGCTGGGGCATCTCGACGCTCTCGCCGGATGATGCGCTCGCGCTGATCGATGTGGCCGGCGTCGGATGCTTTCAGGTCAACTGCAACATACTGGACTGGCGTGCGATCGACGCCGGATTGCCAGGGAAAGCGGCATCGCGAGGCATCGGCGTCATCGCCCGCACGCCGCTGGCCTCGGGATTTCTGGCCGGAGGCATCGGCAAGGACACCCTGTTTCCTGCCAACGACCACCGCAGCAGATGGCCACGAGATCGAATCGTCACCTGGATCGATGCCGCCGAAGCGGCCGTCGGCAGCGTCGATCTGGCCGACACGCCCGCGAATCGCGCCGCGTTGGCTTTACGGTTTTGTCTTTCGGTGGACGGTGTTGCCACGGTGATTCCAGGCATGCTAACGCGTAGCGAAGTCTTGGCCAGCGTTGCGGCGTGCGAGCAGGGGGCGCTTGGGCGCGATGCCATGCTGAGCATCGAAGGCGTCTACCGCCGCTACGAAGCCCGCTTGCGGGCCTGACGACTGTAGTTATCTCGCGGGGGTATTGCCGGTTCTCTTGCGCGGATGTCTCGTCCGCTCTGCCCTTTGGGTGCGATATAGAGCGCGACGCCTGAGGCGGACTGGTGCACGAAGTTGGGAGTGGTCTTGGCCTCAACATTTGTAAAGCCGATAGCAGAACCGCATCCCGTGGCTTCGGCAATTCACGGGGCTTGGACTATGTTGTCCAATGCCCTGAGCTGGGCATGGCTCGACACGGTTTGCCAGTATCGGCGGTCGAGGATCGGCCCTTTGTGGGAGACCCTCAACGTTCTCGTGATGTTGCTGGGCCTGAGCGTCGTCTCGTCGGCAATCTTCGGCAGCAGCGTCTCCGACATCATCGCCTATGTCGGCGTGGGCATCATCGTGTGGTCGGCCATATCGGCGCTAGTGATCGAGGGAGGCGGCGTCTTCGTCAGAAATGCCGGATATCTCAGCAATTCCACGCTAGGTCTTGGTCTCTATGTCGGCCGGACCGTCTTCAAGATCATGATCACCTTCGGCCATCACGCCATCATCTATGTGCTCGGCCTCGTGTTTGCGCTCGTCCCGCTCACCTGGACGAGCCTGCTGGCGATCCCCGGCATCATCCTGCTGTTCGTCAATGGTTTCTGGATCGTGATGGTGCTCGGCTTCATTTGCGCGCGGTATCGCGACGTCGAGCTGATCGTGCGCAATTTGATGCAGCTGGCCTTCTTCGTGACGCCGGTATTCTGGAATTATCGGCAGATCGCCAGCAACCGGCAGTTTCTCGTCGAATACAACGTGCTGTTCTATTTCATCGAGATCATACGCAATCCTCTCCTCGGCGAGGTCCCGCCGCTTGCGCACTACCTGGCGGTGCTCGGCGTGACCGTAGCCGGCTATGGCCTCGCCTTTGTGGTATATCGCCGGATGCGCGGTCAACTCGCGTTCTGCGTCTAGCATGCCCGAAGAATTGAACATCGGTCTTCCCGGTAGATCATGCTCAAACAAGAGATTTCCTCGAGAAACGGCTGACCGATGGCTCATGTTCGTCTGAAGAACGTCAACGTCAGCATTCCGATCTACGACAGTCATGCGCTCCGCCTGATCCGCCTGCCATCCTTCAGCAATGTCCGGGTCGGCTCCGACTCGGCAAGCCGCAGCAACGGCGTCATCGTCATTCATGCCTTGAAGAACCTGTCGCTCGAACTGGAAGAGGGCGACCGTGTCTGCCTGATTGGCCACAACGGCGCAGGCAAGACCACCCTGTTGCGGCTGGTTGCCGGAATCTACCCGACGTCGACCGGTTCGGTGGACGTGAAGGGAAGCGCGTTCACGCTGCTCAGCGGCAGCATCGCGTTGAATTCCGATGCTACCGGATACGAGAACATCAGGCTGATCGCAAATCTCTACAACTGGCCCAACGACAAATATCAGGACCTCGTGCGCGACATCGAGGAGTTCACAGAGCTCGGTGTTTATTTGTCGTTACCGACGCGCATCTACTCTGCGGGCATGCAGGCGCGGCTCTCGTTCGCGCTTGCGACCGCCCAGAATCCCGACATCCTGTTGATCGACGAAGGCATCGGCGCCGGCGATGCGCACTTCCAGGAGAAGGCGCGCGAACGCGTGAACCAGTTCGTCAGCCGCGCCCGCATTCTGCTGCTCGCATCGCATTCAAAGGATCTGTGCCGGCTGATGTGCACCAAGGCGCTGGTGCTGTCCAAGGGCGAGGGCGTCTTCTTTGGCGGTGTCGAGGAGGGTTTCGCGTTCTATGAGCAGATGGGCTGAAGCATGATCCGGAAAAGTGCGAAGCGGTTTTCCGGAAAGATCATGCGCACACAACGACCTGAGGCGCGATGACGATTCATCCAGATCTCGTCGCGCTTTGGAGCGCCGGCATGGTGCGGCTCGAGGCCGTCCCGCTTCAGAAGGTGAAGTAGATGAATTCGCTCACGCGATTGGCCGCCACCAGATTGTAGGTGAAGGCGACGCCGAACAGCAGGCCAAGCGCCGCTGCCCATCCCAGCGTCGGATGCCAGGCCAGCCGGGCATCTTTCGATCGGCCTTCGCCAAGCAGGAACTGCTGGGTGTTTGGCAGCCCCACACGATCGCGAATGCTGCGACAAACCAGCTGAGCAGAAGTCCACCAGCGAGCCAGTTGTCCTCGACCGTGACCCCGAGCGCCTTCAGCGTCTCCGAGAGTCCCGGAGCTGCGTCGAGAAGGGGACCGTGGAGCCAGCCGTGCAGTCCCCTCATGCCGTCGAGAATGCGATGCGCCGCATCGAAGCTCTCGGCCCGAAAGAAGACCCAGGCGAGCACGACCAGGAGAAAGGTGGCAACCCGCGCGATCCATTGCCCGAAGACATTGACCTCGCGCTCGCCGCGGAGATTCCGCCAGGCGTGGTTGACGAGCAGGAACAGCCCGTGCAATCCGCCCCAGGCGACGAACGTCCAATTGGCGCCATGCCAAAGGCCGCCGATCAGCATGGTGAGCATGACATTGACATAGCGCCGGGCCGGGCCGGACCGGTTGCCACCCAGCGGGATGTAGACGTAGTCGCGCAGGAACAGCGACAGCGTGATATGCCAGCGCCGCCAGAAGTCGATGATGCTCGTCGCCTTGTAGGGCGAGTTGAAATTGAAGGGGAGGACGACGCCGAACATCAGGCCGAGCCCGATCGCCATGTCTGAATAGCCGCAGAAGTCGAAGTAGATCTGGAAAGTGTAGGCCAGTGCAGCTCCCCAGGCGTTGAGGAAGCCGGGCGTTCCGCCGCTCGCGGCCGACGCGAAGACCGGCGTCGCGTAAGCGGCCATGCTGTCCGCGATGATGGTCTTCTTGAACAGGCCGAACAGCAGGAAGCTGATGCCGAGCGCGAAGTTCTGCCAGGAGAAGCGCGCGAAAGCCGGCGCGGAGAACTGCGGCAACAGCTGATGCGGACGGATGATGGGCCCGGCAATCAGGTGAGGAAAGAAGCTGACGAACAGCGTATAGCGGGCCAGCGACGGTTCTGCCTGTTTCCGTTGCCGGGTCTCGATCAGATAGCTGATCTGCTCGAAAGTGTAGAAGGAGATGCCGACCGGCAGCGCAATCGTCGGGATGACGAACGAGGCCGAGAACAGCTGGTCGATGCTGGAAACGATCAGGCCGGTGTATTTGAAGTAGCCGATCAGCGCGAGGTTGATCGCTATGCCGCCGATCAACCAGGCTCGCGATTTCACGCGGAAGTGCGCGATCGCGTAGCCGAACAGGAAATTCACGGCCACCGAAACCAGAAAGAGGACGAAGTTGAACAGGCTCGAATAGGCATAGAAGACCAGGCATGCCGCCAGCAGGAACAGCAACGCCGCATTCCGCCCTCGCCACCAGCCGAGCAGGTAGAAGCCGCCGAGCGCGATGGGCAGGAAGACGAACAGGAAGATGGGCGAGTTGAACAGCAAGGATTACCAACAAGTCGCTTGAGACTGGCGATTTTGAACTTTGGAGCCTTGAGTTGCAGCGCCGATCTGCGTAGCAAACCCAGAATTGGTAGCCGCCCAATCGGCAATTCCAGCCCGGCTGTCTGCGATGTGCGTACTGATGTTCCCACTCGTGAGGCGGACGCCAAAATCGGCGGGCAGTGCGGATTCCGGACGATCGTTTCCGAAGATGCGATCGAGGATGAGATTGCCGGCCGTATGGCGGTAATGCGAAAACTCCCAGAACCAGCGCATCGGCGTCGGGTCGGCGCGTTCCGGAACGATTTCACGCGTGACGGAGCTGGCGTCGCTGAAGTCCCACAGGGGAAACGGCTTCCGACCGGCCCGCGTGGCCTCCTCTTCGTTGATCCGGACCAATTCCCTCTGCCAATATTCGTATCGGTCGGAGAGGCCGAGCGCGACGAAGAGTTGCCGAACCGACGCATGCAGCGGCGTCATGAAGAGCCGCAGATCGGTTTGCCGTTCATGGGCGCGCCGAACCAGGAAGCGGAACGCGTCGAAACTGCTCATTCCGGTGTCGGGATTGCTGAAGCAATACATATATCGCGGCGGCATGAGCCAGATGTACCATCGCCAACTCAGGATGTTATTGCGGAAAACGCGGCCATTTCCGCCGTTCTTGTGAATGCCGTTGTCCTGCCAATCCCAGATGCGCATGCCACGGCCGTTGAAGGGCACGGGCTCCGATTGCCCGCGAAGTGTCGCGAGCGTATCGCGCACGGCGGTTGTCGAATAGACTAGGCGAAAGAGCCTCGCTGATCTGAAACGAAGCTTTTTCGAGCCTTTGCGAATGCGACAAGAGCGCGTCCCAGAAATCGGCGGACGGAAATCCACCCGTCAGTCCCTGCCTTTGACCGACTGCGGCGTAGTGCGAATAGCCGTCGCTGTATTCGCCAAGCGCCAATCTGACACGAGCATCGGGGTTTCTGGACAGATAATTCACTTCGTTCCAGCCGTCGGGGAGGAAGCCGCCGGTCCGCTTTTCCGCGCGTCCAGCGGCCAGATAGTGATGATAACCGCTCAGAAAAGTACCTTGCGAGACCTGATATTCGACGTCGCGGTTGACCTGAAGATATCGCGTCTCGTTCCAGTCGCGCGGTGGCGTGCCGTCCTCCCGGCCTTCGGCGCGCCCGGCGGCAAGGTAGTGGTGATAGCCGCTGACGAAAGTGCCTCGCCGAACTTCGGCGGCGACATCGGGATAGATTCGAAGATATAGCGCCTCATTCCAGCCAGGTGGTTGCGTGCCGTCGTACCGACCTTCGGCGCGCCCGGCGGCAAGATAGTGGTGATAGCCGCTGACGAAGGTGCCTCGCCGAACTTCGGCGGCGACATCGGGATAGATTCGAAGATACTGCGCCTCGTTCCAGCCAGGTGGCGGCACCCCGGTCTGCCGGCCTTCGGCGCGCCCGGCGGCGATATAGTGATGATAGCCGCTGGTGAACGTGCCACGCCGAACTTCGGCGGCGACATCAGGGTAAAGTCGTAAATAGAGTGCCTCGTTCCAGTCGACAGGGGCTGCCCTCCGCCAGCGCGGCTTGTGTGCATTTCTCCGGTCCGGCATCTTTGCAGGCGGGATCGGCGGTGACGTCCGTTCGAGGTGCCGGTTGAACCTCCGAGCGTGCTACTTCGCGGGGGGCGGTTGTCGCAGCGGAGGAGGAAGGCTTCTCGTTGCCATCGGGCCGTCGCCTGGCAAGCTCGGCTGCCACAAAATCGGCGAAAGCCCGAACACCTTCGCCGGAGAATCTGCTCTCCAGATAGGCCTGGTCACGCGGAAAGAAGATATTGAAGCCGAAGAAGTCCAGGCCGATCACGGCTTGCTTGAGCGGCGCGACTGATTGTGCGTGGAGAAACGCCAGCATGACCTCATAGCTCGTGGCCGAAGGCAGGCCGAAGTTGAAGACGTTCTTGCCGTTCCATCCGGGATGCTGTGGATCGAGCGCGACCTCGGCGCGGGAACTGCCCAATATGATCGCCTCGGGCTTGATCCGTCGCACCTGATAAGGCTTCACGGCGGGATCATGATTTTCGTATCGCGGCCGCACCACATTGATCCCCGGGATGTCGGGAGTCCCGAAGACGTAGTAGGGATCGACCAATACGATGAGCGCGAAGAGGGCCAGCGGCGGCATCGCTACAAATCCGATGAACCCGACAGTAAAGCGTCGAAAGCTGGAGCGGGTTGGCGACAGGGGATCGTCAGCTTTGCTGGTCGCAGAGACGAATGCGCTCACCTTGGTCGTGGCTCACTTGAGTTGACAGCGGAGGTTGAGGGCAACGTATCGAAGGTCTACGGGAGGGTCAAATGGGCGAGGACCCGAACGGAGCAAGCCACCGGCACGTTGCTCGCGCCTGAGCAGATTGAAAAAATCGCAGCGAAGCGGAGGTGCTCGGCGAGAGCAGTTATCGCGCCGAGAATCCCTTCCGCGCAGCCCCCCGTTTGCGGCACACTCCGGAAGCGGAACGTTTGACGCGCGTTCGGCTCGTGCTCCCGCCAAGATTGCTCATGGCGATTGATGCAATCTGCCGCGGATTATCGCGATCGTTCCCGACCCCGGCGCGTCTTCATCATGCCGCCGGACCGGTTACGGCCGGTCGCCTCGACCTTCGTCGGAGCGACAAGGGGGCTTGGCTTGCCCATTGAACAACGTTAGATGTAAGCGATCGTGTAATCCGTGGTTAAGTTGTTGTCTCGATCTGCTGTGCGAGTTGGGGGACCCGGCACATCCTGCGCGGTTCCCGGTTGGGATCCCGGCCCATTTTGGTCGGGTTTAAAGCTTGGGTCATGACCATTGCGATTGCGAAAGCGCCTGACGAGGCCGCAGGCACGACCGGCGGCAACGATCCCGAGCTTCCTGCGTCGCTGCTGTCCTTCATCCTGATCGCAAAATTCCTCGGCGTTCCCGCCGATGCGGGGCAGATCGCGCATGACCATGGCGCACCGGGCGAGCAGTACCGGCTCGAGGACCTCGCGCGGGTCGCCAAGCGACTGAAGATCGTCGCCAAGGTGAAGCCTGCGGCCACCGACGCGCTCCACAAGGTGCCATTGCCCGCGCTCGCCGAACTCGAGGACGGCGAGGCCGTCGTACTCCTCAAGATCGACCAGCAGGAGGCCGGATCGCGCTATCTGATCCAGCGCGGCAATGGCGGGCGTCCCGAAGTGTGGACGGCAGAGGATTTCGGCGGCCGGTATGCCGGGCGCTTGCTGCTCATGACGACGCGCGAGCTGATGGCGGGGGCGACGCGCCCGTTCGACATCTCCTGGTTCATCCCGGCGCTGGTGAAATACCGCGGGCCGCTGCGCGATGTGCTGATTGGATCGTTCTTCCTGCAATTGATGGGATTGATCTCGCCCATCTTCTTCCAGCTCGTCATCGACAAGGTGCTGGTCCATCAATCGCTGACGACGCTCGACGTGCTGGCGATCGGGCTGTCGGCGGTGCTGATCTTCGAAACCGGCCTGTCGGCGCTGCGCAACTGGCTGTTCGCGCACACCACCAATCGCGTCGACAGCGAGCTTTCGTCGCAGCTGTTCCGCCACCTGCTCAACCTGCCGCTGTCCTATTTCGAAGCCCGCCGCGTCGGCGACAGCGTCGCGCGCGTGCGCGAGCTCGACCGCATCAGGGAGTTCCTTACATCGAACGCCGTCACCGTGGTGATCGACCTGTTCTTCACCATTGTCTTCTTCGGCGTCATGTACGCCTACAGTCCGCTGTTGACCCTGATCGTCACGCTGTCGATCCCGCTCTATGTCGCGATCTCGGTGATCGTGACGCCGCCGCTGCGCGCGCGTCTCGACGAGAAATTCAAGCGCGGCGCGGAGAACCAGTCGTTCCTGGTCGAGAGCGTCACCGGCATCGGCACGCTCAAGGCGATGGCGGTCGAGCCGCAGATGCGGGCGAAATGGGAGAAGCAGTTCGCGGGCTATACCAGCACCGGATTCCAGGTCGCAACGCTCGCGAACTGGGGCAGCCATCTGATCCAGCTGGTGTCCAAGCTGACCACGGTGGCGATCCTGTTCTTCGGCGCCAAGGCGGTCATCGCCGGCGACCTCTCGGTCGGATCGCTGGTCGCCTTCAACATGCTCTCCGGGCGCGTCGCGCAGCCGATCCTGCGCCTGTCCCAGCTCTGGCAGGATTTTCAGCAGGTGCGGATCTCGGTCGACCGGCTCGGCGACGTCCTGAACGCGCCGGCCGAGCCCGATCACAATCCCAACCGGGCGAGCCTTCCGCCGATCAAGGGCGCGGTGAATTTCGACCGAGTTCGCTTCCGCTATCGCCCCGATGCGCCAGAGGCCCTACGCGGCGTCACGCTCGCGATCCAGCCGGGCGAGATGATCGGCATCGTCGGTCCCTCCGGCTCGGGCAAGTCGACGCTGACAAAGCTGGTGCAGCGCCTTTACGTTCCGGAGCAGGGCAGGGTGCTGGTCGACGGTGTCGATCTCGCGCTGGTCGATCCCGCCTGGCTGCGCCGGCAGATCGGCGTCGTGCTGCAGGAGAACATTCTGTTCAACCGTTCGGTGCGCGAAAACATCGCGCTCGCCGACACCACGATGCCGATGGAGCGGGTCATCGCCGCAGCCCAGCTCGCCGGCGCGCACGAGTTCATCCTCAGCCTTTCGCACGGCTACGACACGGTGATCGACGAGCGCGGCGGCAACCTCTCGGGCGGACAGCGCCAGCGGATGGCGATCGCGCGGGCGCTGATCGGCAATCCCCGCATCCTGATCCTCGACGAGGCGACCAGCGCGCTCGATGCCGAGAGCGAGGAGATCATCCAGCATAACCTCGCCGGCATCGCCCGCGGCCGCACCGTCATCATCATCGCGCATCGCCTCTCCGCCGTGCGGCAATGCGACCGGATCGTCACGGTGGAAGCCGGCGAGATCACCGAGACCGGCGATCACCAGACGCTGTTGCGCTCGGGCGGCCGCTATGCCCAGCTCTACACCAAGCAGATGGGGCGCAGCACGTGACGGCCTGGGTCGCCGAGCGCTTTCCGACTTTCGCCAGGCACTGGGCCGTGCTGCGGGCGAGCTGGAGCATGCAGAACGAGGCCGACCGCAACCGGCGGCCGCGCTCCGACCACGAGTTTCTGCCGGCCGCGCTCGAGATCATGGAGAAGCCGCCGAGCCCCGGCCTGCGCATGCTGCTGCTGATGACCTGCGGCTTTTTCACCGCCGCGCTGGTCTGGTCCGTCATCGGCACCGTCGACGTCGTGGCGGTGGCGAGCGGGAAGATCATTCCGTCGAGCAAGGTCAAGACCATTCAGCCGATGGAGATCGGCTCGGTGCGCGCCATCCATGTCGCCAACGGCCAGCATGTCGAGGAGGGGCAGCTTCTGGTCGAGCCTCGACCCGACGCTCGCGACCGCCGACGAGGCGCAGGCGCGCCAGAACCTGCAGGCCTCGAGGCTGATCCAGGCCCGCAACGCCGCGCTGCTCGCCTATCTCGACGGCCGGTCGGCCGGGTTCGTCGCACCGGAAGACGCGCCGGCCGCCGCCATCGCGGTGGAGGAGCAATACGTCCGCGCCAGCATCGCCGAATACGAGGCGCAGGTCGCAAGCCTGCAGCAGCAGATCGCGCAGCGCGCGGCCGAGCTGACCTCGGCCGAGGTCGAGATCAACAAGCTGCGCCTCACGCTCCCGCTCGTCGAGCAATCGCTCGAGGCGCGCCGGCAGCTCACCGAGCAGGGCAATTTCGCGCGGCTGCGGCTGCTCGAATACGAGCAGCAGCGCATCGAGCACGTCCAGAACGTCGACGTGCAGCTCGCCAATGCCGCGCGGGCGCGCGCGGCGATGACGGCGCTCGAGGCCGAAATCCGCAAGCTGCGCGAGACCTTCGGCAAGACCGCGGTGACCGAGATGGTTCAGGCCCGCGACAAGGCGCAGCTCGCGGCCGAAGATCTGCGCAAGACCACGCGTCGGCGCGAGTTCCTGCAGTTGCGCGCGCCGGTGGCCGGAACGGTGCAGCAGCTCGTGGTCGCGACGATCGGCGGCGTGGTGCAGCCGGCGCAGCCGCTGATGACCGTCGTCCCCGACGGCGCCGAGATCGAGGTCGAAGCCCAGGTCCTCAACAAGGACATCGGCTTCGTCCGCGAGGGCCAGCCGGTCCGGGTCAAGCTGGAGGCGTTTCCCTTCACCGATTACGGGCTGGTGCCTGGCATCGTCGAAAGCATCAGCCGCGATGCGATCGACCTGTCGCAGTCGAATGGCCAGCCGCAGCGCGACGAGAAAGGCCGGCCGATCCAGCCTGGCCTCGTCTACGCCGCGCGCATCCGCCTGTTGCAGACCAGCATCCGCATCCGCGACCGCCAGCAGCCGCTCGGCCCTGGTCTCTCCGTGCAGGCCGAGATCAAGACCGGCGAGCGGCGGATCATCCAATATCTGCTGTCGCCGATCACGCAGTCGCTCGATGAGGCCGGCCGGGAGCGGTGAGGCGATCGATCGCTCCGGCCGATCGAGCCTACCGACGCTGGAAAAGATGAAGATGCTCTGACCCACAGGATACGCGCATGCGTGGCTGGCGCGATCGACGGATCAAGGGCGCGGCATCGAGACCCATCGCATGACCAACCCCGCCGAGTTCCGTTTTCCAAACTGCCGATCGTTGCCGATCGCAACGGACGCGAGACACACTTCGAAACATTTTTTTGGACGCACCGCGGTTTCGTCTTGAAGTTGTATCCGAGTTAACGTTCTATGAATGCCGAAGGAGGGGGCAGTGGGGCTGCGTCCTATCATCTGCGGCAGAACTATACATCCGCTTCCGTGACGACCGTCGATGCAACCGGAGCGAGTATTATGCAGGTGACGGATTTCTTCTCGTCGGCAGGCGAGCGGCCCGGACGGGCCGTTGGCTGCTGCGGCAGGCTCATTTCCCCGTTGATCATGAAAAGCCCCGTCGGACGGGCTGAATGTGGGGAGCGAGAGCCATGGCAAAAAGCGCGAACGAGACGGCAGCCGCCGCCAAGCCGGCATTGAACGGGATCAAGGGCGGGGCTGCGGCCGAGCCCGCGAATGCGAAAGAGCGCGGGCTCGATCCGCAAGTGCTGGCGCAAATCGCCGCGTTCAAGATGAGGATCCAGGCTGGCGTCGGCGAGGTCGTCCTCGCCATGCTGAACCTGCCGCGCTACCGCAACCAGACTTTGGCCGACGTCATGCATCTCGTCGTCGAGCCGATGACGCGCGACCGCATCGCGATCGCCAAGGCGGGCGGCGAAGGCAAGGTCGAGGAGACCGCCGGCATCGCGATCTGGGCGAGCGTCTCCGACGAGGTCGACGCCAAGATCCGCGAGCAGATCCAGGCCCGCGTGTTCCCGGTCCGCCTCAAGGCCGAGGACTGGGCCAGCGGCGACACCACATGGCTGCTCGACGTCATCGCCCCCTCGCAAAAAGTCGCCACCGCCGTGCTCGCCAACTTCAAGCAGGTGGTGAAGGACAAGCCGGTGCGCATTCATCCGATCGTGAGCCAGCTAGTTGATCCGGCGGTGCTGGAGAAGATGAAGGTACGGCCGGTGGAGGAGGCTGAACCCAAGCAAGCGCGTGGTGAGCCCCGATCATAAAGCGAAATCACACGGGGGCGCCTGTGGGCAGCGTAAGCATGCCGACGCGAACGTCCAGGGCACCTGCATGGAAAAGCTTGCCGCATGAGCGGGTTGACAAAAGTGCTGCTGCTCCTGGCGGTCCTCGCTGCTGGTGCGATCGTGTGGTGGAAGCTCAACTACCCGATCTATTCCTGGAATCAGAAGCTGACGGTGACGGTATCGACCCCTCAAGGAGAGGTTTCCGGGTCTTCCGTCGTGTCTGTTTCGTGGGCCAAGAATTTCTTTTCGGGCGGTTGGGGCGGCGCGCTCTATCATTTGTCGTTGCGAGGCGATGCGACGACCATCGATCTCGGCAAAGGCCAGTTCCTGTTTGCGATTCTCGGCTACCAGCACAGCCAGGAGACTCAATGCACCGGGCTGATCGCACCAAAACTCTTCGGCGACGAGAAGCTCTATTGGTCGCCGGATACTTTCAGGCAGGTTCAGGCGGCGAAGGGCCGCGGTCCGGTCGCTCTACCGCAAAGACTTTATCCACGCTTCCTGCGCTTTCGCGACATCAAGGATCCGGCGACGGCGGAACTCGTCGATCCTGACGATCTGGCTAAAAGCTTCGGCCCCGGCTTCCGCCTCGTACGCGTGACAATCGAGATCACCGATGATGCGGTGACGCGAGGCATAAGAAATATCCTGCCGTGGCTGTCGCGGCAGGTCGGATGGTTTCGGCTCAATGCGGGCCCCGATTTGCCACCCATCGGTCCCGCCAATCTCATCGACATCGATACACTTTGATTCGAGAAAGTGACATCGGCCATGAATAGCGATCAAATTCTCGCACTCCTCGCCATGGACGCCTACAATCAGGGCTTTGGAGCGGGGGTCGACGGCGTAGGTACAAAGATCGGCGGCGCCAGCGTGGTTCCGAACGATGAGCTGCCGCTTTCGGCAGAACTGCAAAATGCCCTAAATGCCTCCGGGTTTAATGCGACCACCTATTCGGTGGCCGGCACCAACACTGATCTGGACGGTACGATCGTCATTTCCTATCGCGGCAGCGACGATCTTAATGACGCAGCCAACGATGCACAGTTCACCAGTGGCGTCGGCGTCCCGTCGCAGGCCGCGTTGGCCGCAAAATATTATCAAGCGATCAAGAGCAAATATCCCGACAAGACGATCGTCCTGACCGGCCATTCGCTCGGAGGCGCGCTGGCCGGAACGGTCGGCAGTCTCTACGGGACCCGAGCGGTTCTCTACAACAACGTCCCGTTTGAAATCACCTCGACCTTCATATACGCCGCCGCGCTCTTGCGGGCGGCCGCCGGTCCTCTTGTGGATTTGACGTACCTTGGCTGGGTCGTTCCGCAGGACATCGTCGATACGTTCTACCCCGACGGAAACATTCCCGAGATCAACCGCACGTACCTCAAGGCGCTCGTCACGCCCGGCGATGTCGCGGGTAACATCCGAATGCTCCAGGCTATTCCCACCATTAGTGTGGGAAGCCAATCGGCCATCGACAATCTCACTGCCGTCCCTTCGGTTTCAACCTGGTTGAACGTGATCTTCGGCTTTCTCGGTGCGGGGCTCGGAAAGCAGATCAACCTTCACTGGCAAAGCTTCCTGAACATCAAGGAATTTTCGGCTGTCAATGGTTACGACTCGTTGTGGACGCCGGTCTACAATCAAACAGTCGGAGCCTTGTATTCAGACGAGATTGCAAACGCGGCGGGCATAACAGACTTTTCGACGATGCAGAAGAAGATCGCCTATTCGGTGATCGATCCGAGCATGGGGGCTGATCAAAAGCCATTCGGCGATACCGCCATTGCTTCCATGTTTAATGATTATACGGAACTCGGAAGCCTGTTCAGCGATGGCGCGACGCCGGCTTCGTTCTTCAGCAAAACAGTAACGGGGTGGCTCTTCGGCACCGTTGATGTCACGCAGGAGATCGCCAATCTCGCCACGCAATATGCTGGCGCGCTCGCCCAATATGACGTTGAAGTAACCGAACTGCGGCAGGTCTTGGGAGCAGGTGCCGGCGCGGACGACGGCATAGTCGCTGTGGACGACGACGGAACGGCTCTCGCGCTTGATCTCTCCAGCATTCTCTGGGGCGACGTGTTGAAGGCGGGTGGCGTCTCAGGCGCTCCAGACCGTCTCAAGCCCATCTATGAAGACGCATTCCGCGCGGCGTTCTTCGACCAATCCGCCGAGACGAACCCATCTACGATTTCCCGGCTGATCACGGGGATTACCGGGTTTGCGGCTTCCAAGGTCGATGAGGAGGCGCTCAAGAAGCTCGCCGCCTTCTGGGAGGCATCGTCCGGATCGATCTTCGATCGCTACCATATCGCCACGTCTGACGACGACCACGCAATCACGCTCAGCGAGCGCTCCTACAAGGACAAGATCCCCGAGACCAAGGGCGATCAGGTGCATGTCGATGTCTATATCGGCACGCAGAGCAACGACGAGGTGCACGGCACCTCCGGCAATGACCTCCTGATTCTCGGTGCCGGCAACGATGTCGTCTATTCCCGCGGCGGCCGGGACATGGTGCTCGGCGGCACCGGCAACGACGAATTCATCGACCAGATCGGCGAGGTGCACAGTCCGCAGGACGACGGCAGCGACATCTATGTCGGCGATACCCTCGACAAGTCGATGGTGCAGGGCTTCCTGGACTATCTGCGCGGTCTCGTCGGAGCCGGCGATGTCGACAAGGTTCACTACAGCGTCGAGGATCCCGTCACGCATCAGCTCGCCGCGAAGGGCCTCCAGATCGTCTCCGGCGAGCTGGTCACTTACGGAACGAGCAAGGGCATCAAGCTGACCGTGCGCGACCTCAATACCGGTCAGGTCAGCAGCGATATCATGATCGATATCGACATCGTGGAACTGAGCGAGCGAGCCGACTTCGTCTCCATCAGCGATGACCTCAGCAAGCTGCCGGTCATCGTCGACCTCAGCGCTCCCAAGAGCGGGGTTTTGGGCGAGCAGGATTTCGACACCGTATCGTTCGAGGCGCGGACCAACGGCGTCATCACGATCAACGGCTCCGTTGCGGACAATTCCGGCGGCGCCGGCGGGATCGTCGATCTGACGAATTCGGTCGCGCTGAAGCTCTTGAGAGCGTTCTTCAAGCCCGAGGCCGAGCTGCATTTCCGCGGTGCGGAGAACGTCATCCTCACCAGCAAGGACGACGTCTATTTCGGCGGCAATCTGTCCAATCTCCTCGGTGTGCAGCAGGGCTTCTTTGGCACCGCCAATCACGACGGATTCGGCAAGATTTCAGGCGGCGACGGCAAAGACCTCTTGGTCTACTACGGCGCCGGGCACAAGGACGCAGGCGAGCCTCATCGATCCCTCCAAGCCGGACGGCCCGAGGGCGGCCGAGGAGCTGTCGCTCACGGTCGATGGCGGAGCGGGTAACGACGACATCTTGCTTGTCGGCGGTGACCGCGGCATCGCCGCCGGCGGCCTCGGCAAGGACTGGATCTACAACACCTCGAACGGCGGCATCATCTGGGGCGACGCCGTCGGCGGCTATTATGAAAAGCCGGTTTTCGACGAGGATGGCAATCCGGTGCTCAATCCGGACGGCAGCCAGAAGACCACGCCGACCCAGGTCGAGGATACGGCCGAGAATGCGGACAATTTCTGGTACTCGGCCAATACCATCATCAAGGACGCGCAGCACCACGACGTTCTGAAGTTCTACGGCCTCACTCTGACTGGCGGCGATGCCGAGGGCGGCATCGCGGGTCTTGCCGCGTTCGGTGGACTTCTCGGCGCCACCATCGGCATGGCCAATTTCTACAACTCCCTCGACGAGAACGGCAAATACGATCCGGCCCGCTCGGTCTATTTCGACGATCTGTTCCCCTGGATGACCTATGTGTTCCGGCCCAACGCCAATGGCGGGCTGGACATGTATGTGACCAACCAGTTCGACCAGCTGTTCACGGCGGTGTTCAGCGGCACCGCGAGCGATTCCTACAAGGCGCAACAGGCGCTGGATGCGCAGGGCATCCTGAAGGGCTGGATGAAGGTCGAGAATTTCGACCTGGTCGGCAGCTTCATCGGTCAGCACCAGGCGGAGCTCGCCGGTGAGGGCGATCTCGGCATGGTGTTCAAGGCGGTCAATCCGCTGGCCGACCTCATGGAGCAGGTTCAGCCGCTGGTCGGCGTCATCGGCATGGCGCTGGCCGCGCAATATGGCGGCATGGCGCTGGTCGACCAGGCCTTGACGCTGTCCGCGGCGGCCGCGCGGTTTGCGGAAGGCATGCGATGGTCCAATGAGGCCGATCCGCTGGTGATCGACCTGGACGGCGACGGCATCGAGACGACCGAGCTTGCCACCGGGCAGGTCTATTTCGACATCGACAACGATCTGTTCGCCGAGCGCACCGGCTGGCTGAAGGGCGACGACGGCTTCCTGGTCCGCGACCTCAACGGCAATGGCGGGATCGACGACATTTCGGAGATGTTCGGCGGCGTCGGACGGTCCGGCTTCGCCCAGCTCTCGCAGCTCGACTCCAATGGCGACGGCAAGATCACGGCCGCGGACGTGCTGTGGTCGGAGCTGAAGGTCTGGCAGGACTATGACCGCGACGGTATCACCGATGCCGGCGAGCTGAAGACGCTCGATCAGCTCGGCATCATCAGCATCGATCTCGGCGTTACCGCGATCGACATCACCACGCCCAATGGCGCGCGGCTCACCGGCGTCGGCGACATCACCTTCCAGACCGGCCCCGTCAGGCACATGTTCGACGCCGTCCTGGCCTCGAACGACACCGACACCAGATATGCCGGCGAGGCGGGCCATGCGGCCTGGCAGTCGAGCGCGACGCTCGACGTCAAGGGCTTCGGGCGGGTGACCAACCTTGCGGTCGCCGCCGCCAACGACATCGCGTTCGGCGAGCCTCGTGACTTCCACGGCGGCGGCGATGACGATTCCGAAGCTGCGCACGCTGGTGGCGCAGGCCGGCGAGCTGCTCGGCGCCTGGGGCGAGGCGCTGGAGCAGACGCGCGAGCTGACGCCGGTGCTGGTCGGCACCGACGCAGGCGGCAAGGCCGTGCTGCTCGACCGCGGCGTCTATGTCGAGGACGGCCAGGGCGGCTATTGGACGCTCGCCTCCGGCGCACCGGTGCTCGACGCGCAGGGCCAGCCGATCGCGCGCGCCACCATGCAGGACGTGCTGGCGCAGGCGGCAGCGTCAGGTGCCGCTTGGCGCCTGGAGCAGACCTGGTCGCCGTCGGACCGCGACGCCGCGCTGGCGGATCGCGATGCCGCGCCCTATCTGATGAGCGTCGTCGACGGGCGCGCCGTCATCCTCGACTACGGCATCAAGCAGGCCGACGGCAGCTGGAAGCTCGCCTCCGATGTCGCCACCAGCTACGCCAGCAAGGACGCGATCCTCGCGCTCGCCCATCCCACCGGCACCGAATGGCGGACCGAGCAGCTCGGCTTCAACCCCTACGCCAACCTGCCCGTCGACAAGATCGGCGTGCGCTTCACCGACGGCATCGCCGTCGACTATACCGTCAAGGTCACCGACCAGGACGGCACCTTCTATGTCTGGGCACGCAATCTCGACCGCGCTCTGCAGCTGGAATGGAAGACCGGCGACAGCCGTGAATTCAATCTGCGCAATTACGCGATCGACTTCGATACGCTCGACGAGGTGAACTCGACCGACGATTCCACCTATCGCGTCGAGATGCTGACGCCGGCGCAGTTCCACTTCGCGACTTCGCTCGGGAGCATCGACTTCAACCCCGAAATGCTGACGGCGCAGCTCGACAATGCGACCGGGCACATCGCCTATGCCGTCGGCCCCGGCGGCAGCGCGAACCTGTCGACCGATCCGGCGCACTACGTCTCCGGCATCGCAACCATGATCGACATGCTGCAGCCGGTCATGACCGAGTACATCTCGACCTCGCGCCGCTACGCGGTGCGTATCGCGATGCAGGGCGGCCTCAAGGACTTCTTCCGGGGCGTCAGCTACGACCTCGCCACCGACAGCTACAAGCCGACGACGAACCGCGAGCTCGCCCCGATGTTCGAGGCGATCTTCGCCGGCGCACCGGCCAGCAACGCCGGCGATGCCGTGTTCGACTATCTCGCGCAGTGGAACGGCATCCTGGCGCAGGTCTATCCGGACTATCACCCCTCAGGCGAAGGCAATCTCGGCGGCTCGACACTCGCGGTCAACCAGGCCTTCATCATGCAGATGATGCTGCCGGCCTTCGAGACCGTCGGCGTCGACCTCGACATTCGCGGCGTCGCGCATGCGCTCGGGATCAGCGACGAGCGCATCATCACCCACACGGCCGGCGATGTTATCGTCAACGGCACCGATGCGACCGACTATTTCTACATGACCGCGGGCAATCAGACCCTGCGCGGCGGCAAAGGCGCCGATTTCTATTTCGTCGGGCGCAATTCCGGCGACGACGTCATCGACGACAAGGACTTCGGCGACAGCGACGAGCTGCGGCTCACCGACGTGCTCTCGACCGACGTCAAGGCGATCCGCGACGGCGAGGACCTGATCCTTGAGATCCGCGGCCGCACCAACACCATCCGCCTGACCGACCAGTTCCTCGGCGAGAACAACGAGCTGCTGAGCAACGGCAACCGGGCTGATTCCGGCGTCAGCGCCATCGTGTTCGCCGACGGCGTCGCCTGGGACCGCTTCCGCATGTCGATGGAGGTGCTCGACAGGGAGCGTGCCGCGGGCCAGTTCAACGACAGCCTGATGGGCTCGGGCTCGGCCGACATCCTCTGGGGCGGCAAGGGCAACGACTATATGAGCGGCGGTGCCGGCGGGGACATCTACGTCTTCCAGGCCGGCGACGGGCAGGACGTCATCGACGACCTCGGCAATTTCTCGTTCGGGCCGGTCAAGGCCGGCATCGACGTGCTCAGCTTCAAGGGCGGCATCAAGCTCGAGAATTTGAAGCTGATCCGCGACGGCGAAAGCCCGGATCTGCTGATCGTCTTCCTCGACGATAGCGGCAATCCGACCGGCGACACGCTCGTCATCAAGGGCCAGTTCGCCGGCATCAAGACCGGCATCGGCCTGTTCTCCGACGCGCTCGGCTCGAGCGACGGGCTCGACTATGTCGCGCCGAACCTGATCGAGCGCTTCGTTTTCGACGACGGCTCCAGCCTCGAATTCACCGATATCGTGCAGAAGGTACTGGAGAACGCCAAGACCGCGAATGACGACGCGATCTACGGCATGATCAACGCCAACACGCTCGACGGCGGCGCCGGCAACGACTTCCTGTCCGGCAAGGAGGGCGACGACACCTATATCTTCGGCCGCGGCTATGGCCGCGACGTCGTGCTCGACAACGCCATTCCCGGCCTGTTCGATCCGCCGCAGCACGACAAGCTGCAGTTCATCGACGAGATCCGCTGGACCGACCTCGACTTCCTGCGCGACGGCGCAACCGATACGCTGCGCATGCGCATCAAGGGCACGACCGACGAAATCGTGCTGCAGGACTTCCTCGCCACCGTTCCGATCCTTGGCTTCATCAACGTCATCGAGGACATCCAGTTCGGCGACGGCACGGTCTGGACCGGATTCAAGCTGGCCCAGCACTATATCGACATCGCCAAGACCGCCGGCAACGACACGATCTACGGCTATGACGAGCTGTCCGACTCGATCGACGGCGGCGCCGGCGACGACCGTCTGGTCGGCTTCGGCGGCAACGACGTCTATTACGTCGCGCTCGGGGAGGGTAACGACACCATCCTCGACAGCTCGGGCAACGACCAGGTCGTTTTCTCCGGCATCGCCTCGACCGACGTCGACTTCTCCCGCACCGCGCTCGACCTGGTCATCACCGTCCGTGCCACCGGCCAGCGCTTCGTGCTGGAGAACCAGTATGTGCGCGACGACGGCCAGACCAATGCGGTCGAGAGCCTGGTCTTCACCGACCGCACGGTCTCGTTCCTCGACGTCAATCCAGAAGATATCGATCTCGTCGGGACCAACGGCGACGAGACCATCACCGGCTCGAATTTCGCCGAAACTCTCGACGGGCTCGGCGGCAACGACACGCTGATCGGCGGCGACGGCGGCGACACCTACAAGTTCGACGCCGGCTACGGCCAGGACGTCATCGTCGACCGCCGCGTGCGCGCGAGCTGGTCCGACCGGCGCGGCGTGCACGTGCCGGTGGACGACGTCGTCCAGTTCGGCGGCGGCATCACCCGCGACAACGTCGTGTTCACCAAGGACGGCAACGACCTCCTGATCTCGATCACCGGCCGTACCGACACGCTGCGCATCCGCAACCAGTTCCGCGACGCCGAGGACGGTGTCGAGCTGTTCCGCTTCTTCGACGGCTCGACCATCAAGATCTCTGACGTCGAGCAATTGCTCCAGATCGCCGGCGGCAACCGTGGCGACAACATCATCACGGGCCTGCTCGAACAGGAGAACGTGCTGGACGGGCGGCAGGGCGACGACACGCTCTACGGCGGCAACCGTGCCGACACCTATGCCTTCTCGGCCGGCTACGGCTTCGATCGCATCATCGAGCGGCCGGACACGGCGGGCATCGTCGATCGCGTGGTGTTTGGCGCCTCCGTCCGCTTCGAGGACATCGTCGTCAGCCGCAACGGCAACGATCTCATCATCGATCTCGGCAGCGGCCTCGATGTCCTGACCATCGTCAACGGCCTGTCGACCAGCCGCGTCGAGCAGTTCGAGTTCGCCGATGGGCGGATTCTGTCCGTCGAAGCCATCATCGACCGCATGCTCACCGGCACCGCTGGGGACGACCATTTGATCGGCTTCGACAACCGCAACGACACGCTGTCGGGCGGGGCGGGCCAGGACGCGCTCGAGGGCGGCTTCGGCAACGACACCTACAAGTTCGGCATCGGCGACGGCAGCGACAGCGTCGACGACGCCGGCGGCGTCGACAGAATCGTGTTCGGCGAAGGCATCACCTCCGACCTCGTCCATTTCAGCAACATCGACGGCGATCTGCTGATCTCGATCGGCAACGGTACCGATCGCCTCGCCATCCTGTCCGGCTATAGCGCACGGCCGGTCGAGAGCTTCGTCTTCGCCGACGGCACCACGCTGTCGATCGAGGACGTGCGCGGCATCATCCGCGACGGCCTGTCGAATGCCAGCCAGGACCTCGTCGACCTCAGGGAGCTGCCCGCCGCCAGCACCCTGCATCCCGGCGCCGGCCATGACCGCCTCATCCTGGCCCAGGATCTCGCGCGTCGTCATCGGCGCCTCGGAAGGCATCGACAGCGTCGAGATGCCCTCCGGCGTGACCAGCGCGACAATCGTGCTCTCGGCCTACGCCTCGAGCGATGCCTCGGTCCGGCTGGTAGCGACCGACTCGACCGACCTCATTATCTCCTTCTCGTCCGGCAGCCAGCTGATCGTCCGGGGTGCGCTCGGCAACGGCAGCCTGCCGAACATCGAATTCACCAACGGCGTCACCTGGAGCGGCGCAACGCTGGTGCAGGCGGCCATCGCCGGGCAGGCGAGCGCGGGGAACGACATCATCGTCGGCAGCGGCCGCGCGGACGTCTTGGCCGGCAGCGCGGGGACGACCTGCTGAGCGGCGGGGCCGGCGACGACACCTACAATTTCACGCGCGGCGACGGCCGCGACGTCATCGACGACGCCTCCGGCAACGACACGCTCGCCATCACCGGCTACCGGCCCGACGAGCTGCGCGTCTCGCAGATCGACCCGGCGCGCAACGAGACTCGTGCTGTCCTTTGCCGATTCGACCGATCAGATCGTGCTGCGCTACGTCTGGGGCTGGAACGGCGTCGACGCGGTTCGCTTCAGCGACGGCACCTCGTTCACGCTCGACCAGCTCCGCGACATGGCGGCCGATGTCGGCACCTGGCAGGACGACCGCATCGTCGGCTCCGCGCGCAGCGAGACGTTCAGCGGCGGCACCGGCGATGACGTGATCATCGGTGGCGGCGGCGACGACGTCTACCGGTTCGGACGCGGCGACGGGCAGGACCGGATCGAGAGCAACGGCTCGGCCGATGGCAAGGGAATGCTCGTCTTCGGCGCCGGCATCGCGCTGGAGGACATCGTCGCGACGCGGGATGCCGCTGGCAATATCGTGCTGTCGATCAACGGCACCGACGACCGCGTCACGCTGGTCGATCCCGCCGGCGACATCGATCCGGTCATCGCGAAGGTGGTCTTTGCCGACGGCCGCAGCCTCAGTTATCGAACCCTTGCCGCCTCGATCGCATCGACCGACGGCGACGACCACATCATCATTCCCTCCGATCTCGCCAATCCCGACATCGGCTCGGTGATCTCCGGCGGTCTCGGCAACGACCATATCGAAGGTGGAAGGGGCGCCGACGTCCTCACCGGCGGCAAGGGCGACGATCTCGTGGAAGGCGGCAGCGGCGCCGATCTCTACTATTTCGGCCGCGGCGACGGCCAGGACACGATCGCCGACGTCGAGACCAGCGATGCGTCCAAGGTCGACAAGGTCCATTTCGCCGCCGGCATCCTGCCGAGCGATATCCGCTTCCTTTCGGTCGGGCCGAATGACCTCGTGATCGGCCTCGTCGGCAGCGACGACCGTCTGACGATCAAGGACATGTTCCGTGCCGGGAATAGCGCGAACAATTTCGGGATCGAGCAGTTCGAGTTCGCCGACGGCACGGTCTGGCAGCTCGCCGACATCGTCTCGCACGCGGCGGCGTCGACCGGCGCGGGCGCCGATTCCATCGATTTCGGCCCGCAGCTCGACCTCGCGATCACCCTCGACGGCGGCGCGGGCGACGATGTGCTCGCCGGCGGCGTCGGCGACACCACCTATGTGTTCGGCCGCGGCTATGGCCGCGACACGATCCGCGAAGCCGCCAACGCGACCAACTCCAGCGACACGCTGCGCCTGAACAGCGGGATCGTTCCGAGCGACGTCGTCGTCGTCAGGGACGGCAACGATCTCGTGCTGCGCTTCGTCGGCAGCGACGACCGGCTGACGATCGTCGGCCAGGCCACGGCGAGCGCGCCTCCGATCGACGTCGTGCGATTCAACGACGGCACGCAATGGAGCGCGGCGACGTTGCTCTCGCGCGCGCTCACGCCCGATGCGGCCGAGCACGTGCTGCATCCCCGCAATTCGTCGTCCGATCCGTTCGTCGCGCCGGTGTTCGCGGGTGCAGGCTCGGGCCCCGGCGGAGGATCGCAGGGCTCCTCGACCATCGGCCTTGCCCGTTACGATGCCGTCTCGCGGCCGGTCACCGGCCTTGCCGTGGTCGGCTCGGCCAGCGAGCCTCGGCAGCGGCACCTATCAATTGACCCCCGAAGCCGGCAGCAGGTCCGGCGCGGTCTGGGGCACCATCGACCTCGCGCAGAACGTGGTCTGGACCACGAAGATGTTCTTCGGCGCCAACGAGGGCGGCGCCGACGGCCTGTCCTTCGCCGTCCAGAACAAGAGTGCGAGCGAGCTGACCGGATCGGGCGGCGGCGGCATGGGCGCGCTGGTCTCCGGCTCGTTCGGCATCATTTTCGACACCTGGGGGCAGGCGACCGATTTCAGCCAGTTCGTCGTCAACGGCCAGACCGGCGACGACAATTTCGATCCCCGGCACGATTTCAGCCAGCTCGAGGATGCGGCCTGGCACGATGTCGTCATCAGCTGGGACGCGGCGAGCAAGACCTTCAGCTACAGCGTCGATGGCACGCTGATCGGGCGCAAGACCTACGATGTCGTCGGCAGCCTGTTCGGGGGCGATTCCGACGTCTGGTACGGCTTCGGCGCGGCGACGGGCGGTGCCACCAACGATCAGCGGGTCCAGATTCTCTCGGTCGCCACCCTGCAAGGGGCCGGCGCCGACCCGGCGACGGTCGGCACCATCGAGCAGATCGGCTCGGGGCTGTTCGCGCGCGAGCCTCGCCGGTGCGGCCGCGCAAAACACCTATGACGTCTTCGTGCCGCTTTCGCGGTGGGGCGACCGCGTCGACGTCGTCACCAACTTCAAGAGCGGTGATGCCGGCGACAGTCTCGACATCGCCATTGCCGAGGGATTGTCCGGAACGCTGTTGGCGCGCGCGGTCGGCGCCGACACGCTGATCTATTTCGCCGAGCAGGGGACGCAGAGTTTTGCCGACGCCCGGCTGCTGTTGCGCCTGGACAACGTCGCGCCGGCGAGCCTCACCAGCGTCAATTTTGCCGGCGCCGCGTTCACCGTGGTGGCCAACCAGACCTTGACCGCCAGCGGCGCAACCCCCGTTCAGGGCGGTTGGGGCGACGACACGATCAACGGCGACAACGCGGCCAACACGCTGTCCGGCGGGGCCGGCAACGACACCTTCGCGGATGCCCGTGATGGCAACGACACCCTGACCGGCGGGACCGGCAACGACTGGCTGCGCGGTGGCGGCGGCAACGATACCTATGTGTTCAACCGCGGCGACGGTCAGGACACCATCAGCGACTGGAATTACGGAACCGACACCATCCAGTTCGGTGCCGACATCACGGCGGCCGACGTCGTGGTCACGCAAGGCAACAGCGGCCAGGACCTCGTCATCACCTTCATTGGGACCGACGACAGGATCACGATCGAGCGCGGCCTCAGCGCCGACTACAACCGGATCGAGCAGCTGCGGTTCAGTGACGGCAGCACGCTCAGCTACACGCAGATGGTCGATCGGTCGCTGACGCCGACGGCCGGCAACGACACGTTCTCAGGCGACCAGTTTGCCAACACGATCTCGGGCGGGGTCGGCAACGACACGATCTCGGATGCCCGCGAAGGTGACGACACCCTGATCGGCGGGATCGGCAACGATTGGCTGCGCGGCGGCAGCGGCAACGACACCTATATTTTCAATCGCGGTGACGGTCAGGACGTCATCAGCGACTGGAATTACGGCAATGACACCATCCAGCTCGGCGTCGGCATCACGGCCGCCGATCTGGTGGTGACGCAAGCCAATAGCGGCCAGGACCTCGTCATCGCCATTGTGGGAACCGAGGACAAGATCACTGTCTCGCGGGGCATCGATACCGACTGGAGCCGGATCGAACTGCTGCGCTTCAGCGACGGCAGCACGCTCAGCTATTCGCAGCTGCTCGACCGCTCGCTGACGCCGACCAGCGGCGACGACACGTTCGCCGGCGACCAGTTCGCCAACACGATCTCGGGAGGCGCCGGCAACGACACCATCCTCGATGGCCGCGACGGCGACGACATCCTGATCGGCGGTACCGGCAACGACTGGATGCGTGGCGGCAACGGCAACGACACCTATGTGTTCAACCGGGGCGACGGCCAGGACATCATCAGCGACTGGAGCTACGGCAACGACACGATTCTGTTCGGGGCCGGGATCGCCGTCGCCGACCTCTCGTTCACGCGCGCCAGCAACGGCCAGGATCTGATCATTGCCATTGCGGGGACCGAGGACAAGATCACGGTCTCGCGCGGCATCGATACTGACTGGAGCCGGATCGAGCAGATCCGCTTCGCCGACGGCAGCACGCTCGACTTTACCGGCATGCTCGCGCTGGCCGACGCCAACGACCGCGGCGGCATCACCCAGATCGGGGCGGCCGCCGGCAACGCCATCGTCGGGACCGATGCAGCCGAGCTCCTCAACGCGTCGGCCTATGCGGCTGGCGGCACATTGGACGGTCGCGGCGGCTACGACGAGCTGACTGGGAGCGCCTACGACGACGTCCTGATCGGCGGCACCGGCAACGATATGCTGACGGGCGGTGCCGGCGCGGACACCTACCGGTTCTCCGCGGGCTTCGGCCAGGACACGATCCAGGAATACACGTCGAACGGCAGCAACAACATCATCGTGTTCGATTCCTCGCTCTCGATCGATGATTTCGTGCTGGAGGCCGACGTCTTTACCGACGGCAACGGCAATTCCGATTTCGGTCAGGCCCGGCTGCGCTTTGCCGGAACCGACGACCGGATCACGATCGCCGACCTCGACACGATCCAGCAGATTCTGTTTTGCCGACGGCACCGTGCTCGACAGGCAGCAGATGCTGGCCCGCGCGGTCAGCCTCTCCAGCAACGACCGCTCTTTCTCCCCGTCGGACATGCCGATTCCAAATCCTCTGATCGGATCGGCGAAGGACGACCTGATCGAAGGCCACGGCACTGACGACAATCTGCTCGGTGGCGGCGGCAACGATCGGATCTACGGCGGTGACGGCGCCGACATCCTGACCGGCGGTGCCGGCAACGACCTCCTGTCTGGTGACGCGGGCGCCGACGTCTATCGGTTCTCGGCGGGCTTCGGTCACGACAGCATCTCCACGGGCGACGTCGGGCTCGACTGGATCGAATTCGATTCCAGCCTGACGCCGGCCGATATCGAGGTGCTGCGCCCTTATGATCTCTACGAGGGCGGTGGCCTCACCGACGATCTGCTGGTGCACGTCAAAGGCACCGGGGACATCATCGAAGTCCGCTATACGCTGTCGACCGATCCTTACCAGAGCATCGCCGGCATCCGCTTCGCGGATGGAGCGACGTGGACGCTGGACGACATCATCAATGCCGCGGTCGGGACGCCGGGCATCAAGGTGCAAGGCGCGATCTCGGACGACACGCTGGTCGGCACGACGTACAACGATTCCCTCAACGGAGGCGGCGGCGACGATACGCTGATCGGCGGTGCAGGCGACGATTTCCTGTGGGGCGCGGAAGGCGACGACATCTTCGAGGGCGGCTCGGGCAGCGATATCCTGATCGGCGATAACGGCTCGGACACTTATCGCTTCTCCAGCGGCTCCGGCAACGACGTCATCAACGATTTCCGCGATGCGAGCGCGACCAACGCGATCGTTTTCGATGCGACCGTCGCCGTCGCCGACATTGCCGTCTACTTCTCGCAGTACGGCGACCTGATCCTGAGATCAACCAACTCGGACGACTCCATTACGATCGGCAGCGCCTATGCCGACGAAACCGCCGGGATCGACGAGGTCCGTTTCAACGACGGAACGATCTGGACCCGTGATCAGCTCGTGGCCGCCGCCGTGGCGCTGCCGGGCAGCGTGATCCAGGGCGACGCGACCGATCAGACCCTGACCGGCACCGCCTTGGACGACAGCATCGACGGCGATGCCGGGAACGAGACCATCATCGGCGGCGCCGGCAACGATCTCCTGTACGGTGGAGACGGCGCCGACATCCTGATCGGCGGAGCCGGCCACGACGAGCTGGACGGGGGATACGGCAACGACATCTATCGCTTCTCGGCCGGATTCGGCTCGGACACGGTTTACGTCACCCCGTACTATGCTGATGACACCGACGTCATCGAGTTCGACGCGACGATTGCAGCGGCGGATGTCCATCTCACCTTCGAAGGAGACGGTTACCCGCCGAGCATGCTGCTGACGATCGATGGCAGCACCGATCGGATCATGCTGAACGGTCTGCATGCGACCTCCGAGATCCATTTCGCGGACGGCACGATCTGGACATATGACGACATGGCCTCGCTCGCTGCGCCGTGGCTGGGCGTCAGCCTGGAGGGCGATCAGGGCACCGACGTTCTCGGAACCAGCGGCTGGGACAAGCTCGAGGCCAATTACGGCGTCGCGTCCACCCTCAAGGGCTTTGCCGGCGACGACGTTCTCAACGGTTCCACCGGCGACGACACCCTCGAAGGCGGCGCCGGCGACGACGAGATGCAGGGCAACCAGGGGGCGGACACCTACCGCTTCTCGGCGGGCTTCGGCCAGGATCAGATCTACGAGTGGGGATCCGACGTCAACCACATCGTCTTCGACTCCTCGATCTCGTCCAGCAACATCATCATCGAGCACGAGGCCGGCTATAACGGCGACATTACCTATGCCGACGTGATCCTGCGTGTCGCGGGGACCGAGAACCGCATCACATGGGGCGGCGGGTTCGGTTCCGCCGACTTCGACATCGCGTTTGCCGACGGCACGGTCTGGAATTCCAACGACATCAGGGCGCGCTGGAGCCTGATCGAGCATCCCTATCAGGGCGGCATTCCGATCGTCGGAGGCGCCACCAACGACACCATGTACGGCTCGGTCGACGCCGACGTCATGGAAGGCGGCGGCGGCAACGACACCCTGATCAGTTCTGGCGGCAGCGACATCCTGCTCGGAGGCACCGGGGCCGATCAACTGTATGGCGGTATCGGCGGCGACACCTACCGCTTCTCTGCCGGCTTCGGCGAGGACTGGATCTACGATTCCGTCAATGGCGCGGACTTCAACGTCATCGAGTTCGACGCGACGATCGACCCCGCGCAAGTCAGCGTCCTGTCGGACGCCTCCAATCTCTCGGGCAACTACTATCTGTCGATTGCCGGCAGCGAGGATCGCGTCTGGATCTCGCGCAACGCCCACGACGCCGTGATCTCGCAAGTTCGTTTCGCCAATGGCACGGTGTGGTCCGCGGCCGACATCGAGGCGCGGCTGACCTATTCGAACCGGCCGACGCTCCTGAGTTCTGCCGGCGGCGCACAGCTGGTCGGCACCGCCGGCAGCGACACCCTGACCGGGACGGCCGCGGCCGACGACATCAACGGCGGCGGATCGGTGCAATGGCAGCCGGTGGGCCCCAACCTGATCGCCAATGGCAGCTTCGAGCAACTGGCCGCGGACGCCAGCCCGCAAAGCTGGGGCTATTCGGCAACGACCTTGCCGGGCTGGACCCGGATCAACAGCACGCAGCCGGCGACGACGCTCGGCATTGAGCAGATCACGTCCGGCTACAACGGTGTCGCCGCAACCAACGGCAATTATTGGCTCGATCTCGACGGGGCCGGCACCGGCGGCACCAACGTGCAGATCGCACAGGACGTGACTGGCCTCACCGAGGGCGAGACGCTGCTGGTGCAGTTCGACCACGCCAACCGCACTTGGGACTGGAACGGCTCGTTCGACGTGCTGTGGAATGGCACGGTGGTCGCGAGCTTCAACAATAACGGCACGGCGATGGTGCGCTCCAGCGTGCTGGTGACGGCAGCCGCCGGCACCAACCAGCTCAGCTTCCGCGGCACCGGCAACCAGGATGGCGTCGGCGCCTCCCTCGACAATGTGAGCCTCACGCGGACGCAAGCCGTCGCGAGACTCGGCGATCGGCAACGACGTGCTGTCCGGCCTCGACGGCGACGATCTCATCCGCGGCGGCGCCGGCGACGATGTGATCTCCGGAGGCAACGGCAACGACACGCTGAACGGCAATGGCGGCAACGACACCATCAATGGCGATGCCGGCAACGACATCCTGATCGGCGGCAAGGGCAACGACAATCTGGTCGACGGCCTCGGCAACGATGTCTATCGCTTCGCGGCCGGCGACGGCCAGGACATCATCACCGACGCGAACGGAACCGACCGCATCGAGTTCGGTGCCGGCATCGATCCCGCCAACGTCAGGGTTGCGCTGGTCGGCAATTCCTCGACGCTCGTCGTCACGTTCGGCAACAGCGACGATCGCATCACCATCAACAACGGCTCGGCCACCGACGGCAGGGCGATCGAGAAATTCACCTTCGCCGACGGCACCGTCTGGAATTTCGCCGACATCGTCGCGCGATGGAAGACGCCGACCGCGGGCAGCGACATCATCCTCGGCACCGTGAACGGTGAAACCCTCGCGGGCGGCGCGGGCAATGACAGCCTGATCGCCTTCGGCGCAGCCACGCTGCTCGGCGAAGCCGGCGACGACATCCTGACCGGAGCGAACGGCGCCGACATCCTGGTCGGCGGCACTGGCAACGACACGCTGTATGGCGGGCAGGGCGACGACGTCTACCGCTGGGGCCGTGGCGACGGCAGCGACACGCTCACCGACACCGGCGGGACCGATCGCGTCGAGATCGGCGCCGGCGTCACGCCAGGGGACATCAAGGTCACCTCGCCCGACGGGCGCAGCTTTGTGCTGCGGATCCGCGACACCGGCGAAGAGCCTCAAGCTCACCGATGTGATCGTGAACACGGGCAACGTGATCGAGAGCATTGCCTTCGCCGACGGCACCGTCTGGTCGATCAATGACTTGAGGGATCAGTCGTATATCGGCGAGGACTCCGCCGACGCCATGGTCGGGACCAGCGACGCGAACCGCCTCGACGGGCGCGGCGGCAACGACACGCTCTCCGGCCTCGACGGCAACGATTTGCTGCTCGGCGGCGCCGGCGACGACACGCTCAACGGCGGAACGGGAGACGACCGTCTGGTCGGCGGTCTTGGCAACGATGCGCTGTCGGGCGGCACCGGCGCCGACACCTACGTGTTCGCGGCCGGTGACGGCACCGACACGATCACCGACGGCGGCGATGCGACCAACGACACGCTGCGGATCGAAGGCTATGGCCTGTCGCAGATCCGCTTCGGCGCGGTCGGCCAGGACCTCGTCATCCGCTTCGCCGGAAGCGCCGATCGCATCATCGTGCGCAATGGGCTCGGTAGCGGCGTCAGCGATCTCGTCGATGCCTTCGAGATCGCGGCCGACGGGGTCACGCTGTCCCTTGCCGACGTGCGCGGCCGTCTGGTCGAGGATGTCGCCGTCACGGGCGAGTTCCTAATGGGAAGTGCCGCCGACGACACGCTCACGGGGGAGCAGGCGACGACTACCTGAAGGGCGGCGAGGGAGCCGACATCCTGTCGGGCGGCGCCGGCAACGATCAGTTCGGCGACATTTCCGCCGATGGTTCCGTCGACACGCTGACCGGCGGTGCCGGTCGCGACGCCTATTACTATTTGCCGGTGCGGCAAGGTGCGACGGCCATCGTCGCCGACGTCATCACCGACTTCCAGGCGGGCGCCGGCGGCGACGTCATCCGCCTGATGACCAGCAATCCCAATCCGTTCGAGGGCGGCAGCATCTTCCTGGCGCAATCGGGCAGCGATGCGGTCGTCATGATGCGGGCCTCGTCCGGGCCCGACCAGGAGCTGGTGCGCCTGCTCGGCGTCAACGCCACGACGCTGACCTCGGCCAATTTCGACGGCGTTCCGATCGCGATCGACAATTCGATCAGCATCAACGACGACGATGCCGGCCACGTCCTCAACGGCAGCGCGCTCGACGACCGCATTTTCGGCAACGGCGGTAACGACGTCATCAGCGGCTTCGGCGGTAACGACCGGCTGGCCGGCGGCGCCGACAACGATGTGATCGACGGCGGCCTCGGCAACGATTTGATCGCGGGCCAGGAAGGCAACGACCAGATCGTCGGCGGTGGCGGCAACGACATCATGTCGGGCGGCTCCGGCGACGACGTGATCACCGGTTACGGCGACGGCAGCTTCGCGACCGACACCGATGTGTTCGAGGGCGGTCAGGGCGACGACCAACTGTTCGGCGGCACCGGCACGGACGTCTACCGCTTCGCGCGCGGCGACGGCCGCGACACCATATCCGATCTCGGCGGCAGCGATCGCCTGGAATTCGCTGCTGGAATCGCGGCTACCGACGTCAGCGTCGTGCAGATCGGCCGCGACGTTGAATTGCGCATCAACAACGAGGGCGGCCGAGTCCGCGTCGCTGGCGCGCTCGACGGCGCCAGCGCCATCGAGACGATCGCGTTCGCCGACGGCACCAACTGGACCTGGAACGACGTGCTGACGCGATCCCTGCAGGGATCGGGCGGCGACGATGTGCTCTCGGTTCCCGCGAGCTTCCAGGGCAACTCCATCACCCTCGACGGCAAGGCGGGGAACGACACCCTGCAAGGCAGCGCGGGAGCTGATACGCTGATCGGTGGCACCGGCAACGATTTGCTGCAGGGCGCGGGCGGCGACGACACCTATGTGTTCGCCCGCGGCGACGGTCAGGACGTCATTCTCGACAGCTCCGGCACCAACACGCTGAGCTTCGCGGCCGGCATCCTGGCGAGCGATATCCGCGTCGTGCGCGGCGCGGCCAATCTGGTGCTCGAAATCGTCGGCACCGGTGACCGCGTCGATCTCGGCTCGCCGGCGACGCCGGGGATGGGCGTCTCGCGCGTCACCTTTACGGACGGCACGGTCTGGACCGCGTCGACCCTGGTCGCGCTGGCCCGCACCGCGACCGATGGCGACGACATCATTCGCGGCGACGATCTCGACAACACGCTCGCTGGCGGTGCCGGCGACGATCTGCTGATCGGCAATGGCGGAGCTGACGATCTCGACGGCGGCACCGGCAACGATCGCCTCGAAGGCGGCGCCGGCGACGACACCTACCGCTTCGCGGCCCATGGCGGCCACGATCGCATTGCCGATACGGCCGGCACCGACACGTTGCTGCTGGCGGCGGATATCGTCCCCGACGACGTTACGGTCTCGCAGAGCGAGGACGGGGCTGATTTCACGCTGATCGTCAAGTCTACCGGCGCGCGCATCACCATCGAAGGCGCGCTCGGCGCAGGCGGTGTTGAGACGATCCGCTTTGCCGACGGCGCGGTCTGGGGTGCCTCCGATCTGATCGCGCGTGCGCCGAGCTTTGCCGACGACGTCCTGACCGGCGATGCCGGCAACAATCTCATGGTCGGCGGCCTCGGCAACGATCATCTGTCGGGCGGAACCGGCAACGACACCTACCGCTTCGCCCGCGGCGACGGCAGCGACGTCATCAACGACAAGGCCTCGTCCGCGGCCGACCGACTCGAGATCAGCGGCTACACCGCCGCGGAGATCAGCTTCCACCGCATCGCCGCCGACAGCGACGACGTCGCGATCCGCTTTGCCGGGACCACGGACCAGATCGTCATCGTCGATGCGCTCGCCGCCAACTCCGCCGGGGTCGAGACCATCGCGCTCGCCGACGGCACGCAGTACACCGTCGCCGACATGAAGCTGGCGATCCTCGCCAGCCTCACCACCGACGGCAACGACATCATCATCGGCACCGACGGCGCTGATACACTGATGGGAGGCAAGGGCAACGACCTCATCGACGGCGGCTATGGCAACGACACCTATCTCTATCGCCGCGGCGATGGCGACGACCGCATCAACGCGGTCGGCAAGGGCACCGACGTCCTGAGCCTGACCGATTACAACGTCGCCGACGTCGTCTCCGCCGTCCGCGCCGGTCCCGACAGCAACGATCTCGTGCTCTCGTTCGCAGGGTCTGGCGACCGCGTGGTGCTGACCGACGCCCTCAGTCCGTCCAACAATCCGGCGTTCGGCCTGTCGGTCCGCTTCGCCGACGGCACGGTCTGGAATCGCGATGCGATGCGCGCCCGCGCGCTGTCGGATATCGACGGCACCGGCAATGACAACGTCTACGGCTTCGACGGTAACGACACCTTCGCCGCGCGGGCGGGCAACGACCTGCTCTCCGGCGCTGCCGGTGACGACCTCTATCTGTTCGGGCGCGGGGCCGGCAACGACACCATCGTCGATTCCGGAACGAACGGCACCGACCGGATCCAGATCGCGGACTTCGCCTCGACGGATGCCCATGTCGAGCAGCTTTATCGCGGCTCGGATGCCGTCGTGATCCGCTTCACCGGCAACAGCGCCGACAGCCTGACGGTGTTCGATGCGCTTTCGACCGACGCCAAAGGCATCGAGAGCTACGTGTTTGCCGATGGCGTGACCTGGACCAAGGAGACCCTGCGCGAGCTGCTGGGCAACCGGGCCCCGACGGCGCTCGGCGACGGCTTCTTCTCGGTCACCACCGGCGTCGAGCCTCGTCATCAAGGCGACCGACCTGCTGCGCAACGATTTCGACGCCGATGGCGATGCGCTGACGATCGTCGGCGTCGACGCCGGCAGTTCCGGCGTTGCCACGATCGATGGCCAGGGCAACATCCACTACACCGCGACCAACGGCTATTACGGCTCCGCCTCGATCAGCTACACGATTTCCGACGGCCACAATGGCTTCGCCACGGCCTCGGTCGATCTCAAGGTGCGCCCGGTCGCGACCGCCTATCCGGATACGGGCTTCACCGTCGCCGAAGACGGCTCGCTGGTGATCCGCGTCGAGCGGCTCCTCGCCAACGACCTCGACGGCGATCGCATGATCGTCGGCCAGGTCTATCAGGCCGTCAACGGGACGGTGGCGCTGGCGAGCGACGGCAACATCACCTTCACGCCGAACGCTGATTTCAACGGCACCGCCGAGTTCAGCTATGTGGCGAACACGCCCGAAGGCGGCCGGGCCGAGGCCAAGGTGACGATCCAGGTCACCGCGGTCAACGATGCGCCGGTCGCGCATGACAATACGGTCGATGCGACGCTCGAGAGCACGGCCTTCACGCTCGATCCGGGCACCCTGACCGCCAACGACACCGACATCGACCACGACGGGCTCGCGGTGCAGTCGGTAATCTCCAACGCTGATGTCACCGTGACGATCGGCGACGACGGCCTGATCCATGTGACCCCGCGCGCCTATTTCTGGGGCAGCGCGCATTTCGACTATGTCGTCGCCGATCCCAGCGGCGCGACCTCGACGGGCCGGGTCAATTTCGCCGTCACTCCGGTCAACGATCCTCCGGAGCTGCACGACGATCGCTTCGAGACGACCGACAACGGCGATCCGATCCGCGAGGACAACCCGATCGTGATCGGGGCCGACCGGCTGCTCGCCAACGACATCGAGCACGACGGCGAGACCATGACGCTCACCGCCGTCCGCAACAGCCATGGCGGCAACGCCGTGCTACTCGAGAACAACACGGTGCTGTTCACGCCGACGCCAAATTTCAACGGCGATGCCTGGTTCGAATATCAGGTCGACGACGGTCACGGCGGAACCGCCTGGGCCCGCGCGACGCTGGCCTATCAGCCGGTCAACGACCTGCCCGACGCCCGCAACGACAGCTACACCGACCAGAGTCTGCCGATCCTGCGCGGCATTGAAGACCATTCGATCGAGATTCCGATCCTCGAGCTGCTCAAGAACGACAGCGATATCGAAGGTTTCGCGGTGCAGTTCGAGAGCGCCGGCAACGCGGTGCATGGCGACATCGAAGTCACCGATCACGGCACGATCATCTTCACACCGGATGCCGATTTCTGGGGCGAGGCCACGTTCAGCTACCTCGTTCGCGACAACGAAGGCGCGGTTGACGGCGCCACCGTCACGATGTGGTTCGAGAATGTCGGCGACGCGCCGCCGGTCGCCCATCGCGACGTCATCTATGTCAACGAGGATATCCCGACCGTCATTCCGATCGCGACGCTGCTCGCCAACGATGTCGACGTGGACCGCGACCCGCTCCGCTTCCTGGGCTGGCGCCTGTCGACGACATTGGACGCGCTGGTGTTCGGCGGCGATGCCGGCCAGAAGCTGAACGGCACTGATCGAGTTCGACGCCGACGGCAATCTGGTGTTCACGCCGAACCGGGACGCGAGCCAGAGCTCCGGCTTCGTCTACGGGGTGACCGACGATGCCGACGGCTCGGCCGAAGGCTATGTCGACATCATCATCGTTCCCAGCAACGACGATCCGACCGTCGGCCAGGACGAAGGCTTCGTCACGCCGCTCGATGCGCCGCTGGTGCTGCGCGTCACCGATCTGCTGAAGAACGATTACGACATCGAGCAGGCCGATCACGACGGCGACGGCGTGATCGACGACGACCTCGACAACCCCAACCGCGCCCGCCCGACCTTCGTCGGCGTCGACGGCGTCTATGACGCGGATGCGCTCGCGCTCGGCCAGCGCGTGCCGCGCGGCGCGGCCGAGGTGGTCGACTGGAACGGCGAGAAGTTCATCGTCGTGCACTTCGCGGAAGGCTTTACCGGCCAGGTCGCGGTCGAGTACCGCATCGCCGACACCGATGGTGCGACCGACACCGGCTTTGCGATGGCGTCGGTGGCTGACAGCTATAACGGCCTGCTGCGCGGCACGGCGAAGGCCGACTACCTCGTCGGCACCGAAGGCGCGGACCTGATCCAGGCGCTCGGCGGCAACGATTTCGTGCTGGGCGGCGGCGGCAACGACCGCATCGAAGCCGGCAACGGCGACGATCAGATCGATGCAGGGGCCGGTGACGACTGGATCGACGCCGGCGACGGCGCCGATCGCATCACCGGCGGCGACGGCTACGATACCGTCAGCTTCGAGAACTCCGACTTCCTCGTGCGTGCCGACCTCGAATCGCGCGTCGGCCAGGGCGGCCACGCGCAGGGCGACGTCTATATCGGCATCGAGGCGCTGATCGGCTCGCAATATGCCGATCAGCTCGGCGGCGATGCCGGCGACAACCGGCTCGAGGGACGCGACGGCAACGACATCCTGGAAGGCCGCGGCGGCAACGACATCCTGCTCGGCGGCGCGGGTGACGACGTCCTGACCGGCGGGGCAGGGGCCGACGTGCTCGACGGTGGCCTCGGCAACAACACGGCCGATTACAGCTTCGGTGCGACCGGCGTGTCGATTTCGCTGGCGTCAGGCACCGCCCATGGCGGCGATGCCGAGGGCGACGTCCTGACCAACATCCAGAACCTGACCGGCACCGATGCCGACGACACGCTGGAAGGCGATGTGCTCGCCAACATCTTGTCGGGCGGCCGCGGCAACGACATCCTGATCGGTAATGCCGGCGACGATACCCTGATCGGTGGCCGCGGTGCGGACCAGCTGATCGGCGGCGACGGCATCGACACGGCCGATTACACGCTGTCGACCGAAGGCGTCATCGTCGACATGGCCAACGGCGCCGCCGGCGGCGGCGATGCGCTCGGCGATACCTTCTCCGGGATCGAGATCGTCCAGGGCTCGTATCAGGACGATACGATCAGGGGCGATGCCGGCGACAACCGTATCCGCGGTGGTCGCGGCGCCGATATCATCGACGGACGCGGCGGTTTTGACATCGCCGATTACAGCCGTGCCGACGAAGGCGTCGCGGTCAATCTGGCGACCGGCCTCGGCACCGCCGGCGAGGCGGCCGGCGACCAGCTCTCCTCGATCGAGATGCTGGTCGGCTCGCTCTGGAACGACCAGCTCACCGGCAGCGCCGGCGACGACCAGTTCCAGGGTCTCCGCGGCAACGATGTGATCGCCGGCGGGGGCGGCTCGGACACCTATGTGTTCGGCTTCGACGACGGCCAGGACGTCATCACCGAGCAGGGGGCACAGACCGACACCGACCGCCTGGTGCTGTCGTCGGCGATCGCGCCGAAGGACGTCTCGGTCATCCGCGAGGGCAACGACCTCCTGCTCGAATTCGAGCGGCAGGACGGCTTCCTGATCGACACCGTGCGCGTCACCGACCACTTCCTCGGCGCCGAGAGCGGCATCGAGGAGGTCGTGTTCGCCAACGGCACGGTCTGGGATCGCGACCGCATCGACCAGCTGCAGCAGCTCGGCCGCTTCAATGCCGCCGACGACATCGTCCATCTCGGCGTAGAGGACGAGCCGGTCGTGATCGATCCGGCGACCCTGTTCGCCAACGATGCCGACAGCGCGGTCAACCTGACGCTCGCCGGCGTCGGCAATGCCGTGAACGGTAGCGTGCGCGTGCGCGAGGACGGCAAGATCGAATTCCTGGGTGCGCCGAACTACAACGGCGATGCCTTCTTCAACTACACCGTCCGCGACCAGTTCGGCCGCGAATCCACGGCGCGGGTCGAGGTCGATCTCGCGCCGGTCAATGACGCGCCGACGGCGGTGGATGATCCGCTGGTCTATGCCGTCGAGGACCAGATCCTGCGGGTCCGGATCGACACGCTGCTCGCCAACGATTTCGATGTCGATGGCGACGCCGATCTGGAAGGCTTGCACATCGTCTCGATCGCGCCGCTGACCAACTCGTCGGGGCAGGCGATCGACAGCTACAAGGATGACGACTACCGGTACGAAGCCAGCAACGTCACTGCACGGCTGGACGGCGACTACATCGAGTTCAAGCTGCGTCCGGATTATTTCGGCGCGGCCGGGTTCGTCTACACGCTGGCCGACGCCAGCGGCGCGACCTCGACCGCCAGGGTCGAGATCTCGATCTCGCCCGTCAACGACGCGCCGCGCGATCGCGACACTTATCGCTGGATCCGTCTCGGCCAGGATACCACCGTCACCGTCGCCGACCTGATGGCCAACACCTACGATATCGAGGGTGACAGCTTCACCTTCGTCGGCCTGCATGGCGGTCTCGACAACAACCCCGCCAACAATGGCAGCCTGGTGTTCGACCAGGCGACCGGCACCATCACCTTCACGCCGGCCTCTCTCGGCCAGGCAAGCATCGAATATGACGTGATCGACGCGCGCGGCGCGGCGGCGACTCCTGACCTACGACTTCAAGGTCAAGCCGCTCAACGACCCGCCGAAGGCCTACAACGACTATGGCTACCGGACACTCGAGGACCAGGTCCTCGTGATCGACCCGGCGACGATCCTCGCCAACGACACCGACGAGAACGGCGACACGCTGGTGCTCGACAGCATCGCCCGGTTCGCCGATGGCGGTAAGGTCCGCCTGCGCGACGACGGCATGATCGAGTTCCGGCCGACGCCGGACTACAACGGCGCCGCCGGCTTCCAGTACACGATCAGCGACGGCCATGGCGGCACCTCGACCGCCTATGTCGCGATCACGGTGCTGCCGCGCAACGAAGCTCCGGTCGTGCGCAACGACTATGTCAGCGGCCTCGAAGACGGTCCGCTGTTCGTGATCCCCGGCGAGGCCTTCGGTAACGACATCGACGCGGACGGCGACGTGCTGTTCTTCAAGCGCTCGACCGTGCTCGGGGTGATCGACCACCGCTATCTCTCCGCCGGCTACGAGGTCAGCGCGGCGCTGGCCGACGGCTCGGCGCTGCCGTCCTGGCTGCAGTTCGATGCAGCCACCATGCGGTTTGCGGGATCGCCGCCGGCCGGAATGGATCCGCTCTCGGTCGACGTCTGGGTGCGCGATCCCTCCAATGGACGGATCTTCAACACGCGCTTCGAGCTGACAGCCGGTGACATCTCGGGCGGCTTCGATGCCGGGACCGATGTCCTGAAGGGTTACGAGATCCGTTCCGCCTTCGCGGTGGACTACGAGTTCGACGCGTCCGATCTCGATGCGGGCACGACCGTCACGGCCAAGCTCGCCGATGGCTCCATGCTGCCGTCCTGGCTCAGCTTCAACGCCGAGACGCTGCGGTTCACGGGAACGCCGCCAGAGGGGACGACGGACCCGATCAGTGTCCAGCTCACCTTTACGCATCCGGCCGCGGGGGCGGCAGTCCCAAGACCTTCACCGACAGCATGACGCTGGATCCGGCGACGCTGCCGGCCGGCGTCGGCTATGACAGCCAGATCGCGCTGCTCGACACCAAGAGCGGGACGGTCTCGGCCTCGGTCATCGGCGGCCGTCCGTTGCCGGATTGGCTGTCCTTCGACGCGGCGACGCGCACCGTCAGCCTGAGCGGCTTCGCGCCGGACGCGGACGCGCAGCTGGCGCGCCTGCAGGTCGTTTTCACGCCGGCGCCGCGCGTGCTTCCCGACGGCACCTATGCGTCGAGCAATCGCGGCTTCACGTTGGAGTTCGTCGTCGATCCGCACGGCGATCTCGCGAGCCAGATGACCGCGATCAACCACGCGCTGGAAGGCGAGTCCTATTTCGCCGACCGGGGCCTGTTCGCGCTCGACCTGAAGGGCGCCGGGGCGATCACCGCGACCCGCGAGAGCGGCGCGCCGCTGCCGGACTGGCTGAGCTTCGACCCCGCCACCTTCACCTTCTCCGGCATGCCGCCGGCCAATTGGGTCGGCGCCGTGCCGGTCCGCCTCGATATCGCCGCCGGCAACGGCCATCCCGCGATGTCGATCATCACCGAAGCCGTGGTCGACGACACCTTCAAGATTGCGCCGTTCCCGATCTCCACGGTGGTCTCGCCGGAGCAGATCAACGTCACGGTGCCCACCGACTTCAACGGCACGGTGGTGCTGAGCTACGATGCGACCGACGAGAAGGGCGGCGTATCCGGCAATCCGGCGCTGATCTTCTACGACGTCAAGCCGACGCGCGAGCGGCCGGACGCCGCGGTCGATAATCTGATGGGACGCGAGGGCCAGTCCACGCGCTTCGCGGTGACCGACCTGCTGCGCAACGACTTCGATCGCGACCGCGACGCCTTGCGCATTCTGTCGCTCGGGCAGCCGGCCAACGGCTCGCTCGTCATCGAGCCTCGCCCATGCCGATATCGCGCCGCCGGCCGGGCTCGGCCAACTCGACGGCGCGGTCTGGAGCGCGACGCTCGCGGACGGCTCGGCTCTGCCGGGCTGGCTCAGCATCGACAGCGCGACCGGCATGCTCTCGGGCGACGTCCCGCTGGCATTCGCCGCCAATCTCGACATCCGCTTCACGCGGACGCTTGGCGGCGACAGCCAGAGCGCGACCTTGAGCCAGCATTTCGACGGCAACGCCGGGGCCTACGTCGTCTATACGCCGGCGGATGCCTTCTCCGGCGATGACGGCTTCAGCTACGTCGTGACCGACGATCACGAAGGTCCTTCGACCGGCTCGGCCATCGTGCATGTCGCCGCCGTCAACGATCCGCCGACCACGGTCGAGGATACGGTCGCGGCGATCGAGGACACGCCGCTGCTGATCGACCCGGCGACGCTGCTCGCCAACGACTATGATGTCGACAACAACCCGATCCGCTTCGTCGGCGTCGCCAATGCCACGCATGGCACCGTCAGTTTCGACGGCACCCATATCGTGTTCACGCCCGACCACAATTTCGAGGGCGTCGCCTCGTTCGAATACATCGTGACCGACGACACCAACGGCTCGAGCACGGGCAAGGTCAAGGTCAACGTCGCCTCGACCAACCGCGCGCCGGTCGCCGCGACCGACGTGTTCGAGACCGTCGAGGACACGCCGTTCGAGTTCACGACCGCCGACCTGCTCGGCAACGACACCGACGCCGATGGCGACACCATCACGTTCCAGTCGCTGTCGCGCAGCACCGGCAACGGCCGCATCGTCGAGCTGCCCGACGGACGCTGGCAGTTCGTCCCGAACGAGAACATCAGCGGCGCGGTCAATTTCAGCTACACGATCTCCGACGGGCGCAAGACCTCGACCGGCACCGTGACTTTCAACGTCGCCGCCGTGAACGATGCGCCGATCGCCAATCCGGACGGGGCCGGGACGGCCAACGATCCGCTGGGTGTGTTCAGGACGACCCAGGACCAGGCCATCACCATCGACTTCGCCGCGCTGATCGCCAACGACCGCGACGTCGAGGGCGACAGCTTCGAGATCGTCGAGGTGTTCGACGGTGACCAGGGCACGGTGGTGCGCGTCGGCTCGACCGCGGTCTTCACGCCGGACGCCGGCTATATCGGCGATGCCGGCTTCCACTACCGCGTCACCGACAGCCATGGCGCCTCCAGCGTCGGCTTCGTCACGCTGCTGGTCGCCCCCAACGTGCCGCTGCCGATCCCGGTGTCGGATGCCGGCTTCGAGGTGCTCGAAGACAGCTTCATCGACATCGACCCCGCGGCGCTGATGGCGAACGACGTCACGCCCGACGGATCGACCCTGACTTTCATCGGGCTCGAAGGCGCCGAGCTGCTTGCGAACGGCAAGTATCGCGTCACGCCCGCCGCCAATTTCAACGGCGAGCTGGTGCTGCATTATTTCGTCAAGAACGAGCAGGACTTCGCGGTCTCGACGACGGTCACGATCAACGTGCTGGCGGTCGCCGATGCCCCGGTCGCGCGTCCCGATACAATCGACATGCGCGAGGATTCGCCGCTGACGCTGTTTGCGAGCCAGTTGCTGGCCAATGACAGCGATGCCGACCAGCAGGCGTTCGTGCTCACCCGGATCGTCGCGACCTCGGGCGTGACGGTCACCGATCTCGGTTTCGGCCAGCTCCGGATCACGCCGAATGCCGATGTCAACGGACCGGCATGGTTCGACTACGAGATCGAGGATTCGACCGGCCTGACCGCGACGACGCGGGTCAACATCAACGTGGCGGCGGTCAACGACGCGCCCGTCATCTCCGCGGTGCCCGTGCTCAAGGGAACCGAGGATCAGCACTTCAGCGTGGCCCTGCCGGCCGGCTTCGTCACCGACGTCGACGGTGACGCGCTGCTGGTCGAAATCAGGGGCAAGGACGGCACGGCGCTGCCGGCCTGGCTGCAATACGATCCGCAGACGCGGCTGCTGAGCGGCGATCCGCCCGCCAATTTCAACGGCACGATCAAGCTCGAAATCGCGGCGACCGACGGCACCGCTCAGGCCGTGCGCGAGCTGCTGGTGTCGATCGCCCCGGCCAACGATGCGCCGGTGCTGCTCCGTCCGCTGGACGACCAGGCGGGCCTGGAGGGGCAAGCGCTCGATATCGCGCTCGACAAATCCGCGTTCGCCGATATCGATGGCGACGCGCTGACATTCACGGCCCGCTTGAGCGGCGGCAACCCGCTGCCGGCCTGGCTCAGCTTCGACGGCACGCGCTTCACCGGCACGCCGCCACTGAACGCGACCGGGGATTTCGACATCGAGGTCACCGCGAGCGACGGCGCGCTGGTCGCCAGCGAAATGTTCCGGCTGAGCATCGCCTCGGTCAACCAGGCGCCGGTGCTGTCGGTGCCGCTGGCCGACGTGTCCTCGTCCGAGGATGAGCCGCTCTCGATCGCGATCCCGGCCGGCAGCTTCACCGATCCCAACGGCGATGCGCTGACCTATTCGGCGACGCTGGCCGACGGCAGCGCGCTGCCGTCCTGGCTCGGCTTCGACGGTACGAGTTTCACCGGCATGCCGCCTTCGAACTTCAACGGCAGTGTCGATATCCTGGTCACGGCCAGCGATGGCGCGCGCACCGCGAGCGACGTGTTCCGCGTGACGATCACGCCGGTGAACGACGCGCCGGTCGTGGCGCAGCCGCTGGAGGACGTGTCGTCGCCGGAGGATTCTCCGGTCTCGATCGCGATCCCGGCCGGCAGCTTCGCGGATGTCGACGGCGATACGCTGACCTACGCCGCGACGCTGGCCGACGGCAGCGCGCTGCCGTCGTGGCTCAGCTTCGACGGCACGAATTTCACCGGCACGCCGCCGTCGAACTACAACGGTGTGATCGACATCAAGGTCGTCGCCAGCGACGGCACGTTGACGTCGAGCGACGTGTTCCGGCTGACGATCACGCCGGTGAACGACGCGCCGGTCCTGGCGCAGCCGCTGGCCGATATCGTCTCGCCGAAGAACGTCCGCGTCACGATCCCGGTTCCGGCCGGCAGCTTCACCGATCTCGACGGCGATGCGCTGACCCTGACGGCCACGCTTGCCGACGGCACTGCGCTGCCGTCGTGGCTGGCCTTCGACGGCGCGACCTTCGCCGGCACGCCGCCCACGAACTATACCGGCGCGATCGACATCAAGGTCATCGCGAGCGACGGCACGCTGACGGCGAGCGACGTGTTCCGCCTGACCATCCCGTCAGTGAACAACGCCCCCGTGGTCGCGATCCCGCTGCCCGACGTCTCGTCGGCCGAAGACACCGCTGTCTCGGTCACGATCCCGGCCGGCAGCTTCACCGACGTGAACGGCAACCGGCTGACCTATACGGCGGTTCTCTCCAGCGGGGCCGCGCTGCCCTCCTGGCTGGCCTTCGACGGCACTACCTTCACCGGCACGCCGCCGGCCAATTACAACGGCACGGTCAGCATCAAGGTCACCGCCAGCGACGGCGCGCTGTCGGCCAGCGATATCTTCGTGCTGACGATCACGCCGGTGAACGACGCGCCGGTGCTGTCGGTGCCGCTGTCCGACGTCAGTTCGGCCGAAGATGCCGCCGTGTCGTACACGATCCCGACCGGCCGTTTCACCGATGTCGACGGCAATCCGCTGACCTATTCGGCGACGCTGGCGGACGGCAGCCCGCTGCCGTCCTGGCTGACGCTGACCGGCGCCAAGTTCGCCGGCACGCCGCCGCTCAACTTCAACGGCGCCATCGACATCCGCGTCACCGCGAGCGACGGGTCGCTCTCGGCGAGCGACGTCTTCACCCTGACGATCACGCCGAAGAACGATGCGCCGGTGCTGTCGGTGCCGCTGCCCGACGTGACCTCGCCAGAGGATACGCCGCTGTCGATCGCGGTTCCCGCCGGCAGCTTCACCGATGTCGACGGCGATACGCTGACCTACACCGCGACGCTCTCGACCGGCGCCGCGCTGCCGACATGGCTGAGCTTCGACGGCACCACCTTCACGGGCACGCCGCCGGCGAACTACAACGGCACGCTCAACATCAAGGTCACCGCGCGCGACGGTGCGTTGGCGGTCAGCGACATTTTTGCACTGACCATCACGCCGGTGAACGACGCGCCCGTGGTTGCGGTGCCGTTGTCCGACGTCAATTCGGCGGAGGACACGGCGCTCTCCTACACGATCCCCGCCGGCCGCTTCACCGATCCGGACGGCAACACGTTGACCTATTCGGCGACACTGGCGGATGGCAGTCCGCTGCCGTCCTGGCTGACGCTGACCGGCACTAAGTTCACCGGCACCCCGCCGCTCAACTTCAACGGCGCCATCGACATCAAGGTCACCGCGAGCGACGGGGCGCTCTCGGCGAGCGACGTCTTCACGCTGAACATCACGCCGAAGAACGATGCGCCCGTGCTGGCCGTGCCGCTTCCCGACGTGACGTCGCCGGAAGATACGCCGCTGGCGATCACGCTTCCCGCCGGCAGCTTCACCGATATCGACGGCGATAATCTGACCTATACGGCGACGCTCTCCACCGGCGCTGCGCTGCCGGCCTGGCTGAGCTTCGACGGCACCACCTTTACCGGCACGCCGCCGGCGAACTACACCGGCACGCTCAGCATCAAGGTCACCGCCCGCGACAGCGCGCTGTCGGCGAGCGACATCTTCACGCTGACCATCACGCCGGTGAACGACGCACCGGTGGTTGCGGTGCCGCTGTCCGACGTCAACTCGGCCGAGGACGCCGCGATCTCCTACACGATCCCGACCGGCCGCTTCACCGATCCTGACGGCAACGCGCTGACCTACACCGCCACGCTGGCGGATGGCAGCCCGCTGCCGTCCTGGCTGACGCTGACCGGCACCAAGTTCACCGGCACGCCGCCGCTCAACTTCAACGGCGCCATCGACATCCGCGTCACCGCCAGCGACGGTACGCTGACGGCGAGCGATGTGTTCACCCTGACGATCACGCCTGTGAACGACAAGCCGGTCGCGGCCAATGACGGTCCGTTCTCCGTCACCCATGGCGACACGCTCGCCATCGCGCGCGCCAGCCTGCTCGGCAACGACGTCGATATCGACGGCGACAATCTGACCATCGTCTCCGTCGGCGCGCCGCCCAAGGGCACCGTCGTGATCGACGGGCAGGGCGTCAGCTACACGCCCGATTTCGGCTATGAGGGGGCCGACAGCTTCACTTATACGATCAGCGATGGCGTCGCGACCGCGACGGCCACCGTCAGCCTCACGATCTCGAACGCCTTCGAGGGCTGGGTGGTCGGGACCGCCAGCGCGGAAACGCTGGTCGGCGACGCGCTCGCTCCGAACAGCATCTATGGCGTCGGCGGCAACGACGTCATCACCGGCGGCGCGGCCGCGGACCGTCTGGCCGGCGGCATCGGCAACGATACGCTCAACGGCAATGACGGCGATGACCAGTTCTGGGGCATGGCCGGCAACGACACGATCAACGGCGGCAACGGCACCGACACCGCCTACTATAACGGTGTGATGTCGACCTATTCGATCGTCACCTCGGCGGGGTCTGTTCAGGTCACCGACAATTCCACGGCGAATGGCAGCGACGGTGTCGACACGCTCACCAGCATCGAACGGCTCATCTTCCGCAACGGCGAGACCGTCACGCTGGCGGCGCCGATTATCCTCGATCTCGACGGCCTTGGCGTGGAGACGACGACGGCCAGCCAGTCCTCGGCGCGGTTCGACATCGACGGCAACGGCACGGGCGACGACACCAGCTGGATCGGGACCACGGAAGCGTTCCTGTTCCTCGATCGCGACCGAAACGGAACCGTGAGCGGCATTTCGGAGCTGAGCTTCGCCGACGATGTGGCGGGCGCGCGCTCCGATCTCGAAGGACTGCGTGCCTTCGACAGCAACCGCGACGGAATGCTGTCGGCCGACGACATCCGCTTCGCCGACTTCAACCTGTGGCAGGACCGTAATGGCGACGGCACTGCGGAGGACGGCGAGATCGTGTCGCTGGCGGCCGCAGGCGTGCGCTCGATCGATCTGGCGGCATCGGCAACGGAAGGATCCTGGGCGTTCGGCAGCACCGTGATCGTCAATCGCGGAAGCTATACCCGCACCGACGGACGCACGATGGAGTACGTCGATGCCGCATTGACGCAGGCGACGGCGCCGCAACCGCTCGCCGCCGCCGATGCGAGCGCCGCAAGTGCGGCCCAGACGCTGGCCTCGGCACTCGAGATCCTGTCCGCGAATCCCGCGCTCTCGATCAGCGAGCAATTCCGGCGCGCGATGGATGCGATGACAGGGCCGGACAAGCCGAACGGGGCGGGGGCTGCGGCAGGCGCCGGTCCGTCGTACCCTGGCGCTGATGCGGACAGTTGGATCGGGCACGTTGCGAACGGGGAGGGGACGGATCAGTCGCCCACGCTGCTGGCGCTGATGCGACAGGAGATGTCGGCATTCGGCACCAATGCGGGCGCCGCCGACCTCACCTGGCGCAAGGATGCGGCCACGCATCCGATGGACTACTTCGCCTGACGGCTCCGGCTGCGGGCCAAACGGTGAACTCAGATGAGTTGGGGCCCGGCCTTGCTCGGCCCCTTTCCAATCGCGCGAATGTGAGCTGGCCGCGGTGTTGAGCTGAATCAAGCAAACGGCACCTGTTCCTCATTACCATTTCCGTTGCAGCAGATGGCGATGGGAGAAGCAGGTTGGAGTCCGATCAAGGTTCACGGAAGCCGGGCCTCGCGATGGCCGCCATTTTTGCGGGTGGTCTGCTGCTCGTCATGCTGCAGTTCGGGCTTGCCACGTATAATTCGACCGAAACCATTCCCTACAGCCAATTCGAGCAGCTGCTCGCCCAGGACAAGATCGCCGAGGTGTCGGTCGGCGCCGATTCGATTCAGGGGAAATTGAAAGAGCCGCTGCCCGGCGGCAAGTCCGCCTTCATCACCGCCCGGGTCGATATGGCTCTGGCCGAGAAGCTCGCGGCGAAGGGCGTGAGCGTAACCGGCGTCCCCGGCGGTGGCGCGATGCAGACGTTGCTGTCCTGGATCTTCCCGGTTCTCGCCTTCTTCCTGATCTGGTTCTGGCTCGGCCGCGGCATGGGAGGCGGCCAGGGCCTGGGCGGGCTGATGTCGATCGGCAAATCCCGCGCGAAGGTTTACGTCGAGAAGGATATCAAGGTCACCTTCGCCGATGTCGCCGGCGTCGACGAGGCGAAGTTCGAGCTCCAGGAGGTCGTGTCGTTCCTCCGGGATCCCAAGAGCTATGGCCGCTTGGGCGCGCATGTCCCCAAGGGAATCCTGCTGGTCGGGCCGCCGGGGACGGGAAAGACCCTGCTGGCCCGCGCCGTGGCGGGAGAGGCCGGCGTTCCGTTCTTCTCGATCTCGGGCTCGGAATTCGTGGAGATGTTCGTCGGCGTCGGCGCCGCGCGGGTTCGGGATCTGTTCGAGCAGGCCCGCAAGGCGGCTCCGTGCATCATCTTCGTCGACGAGTCTCGATGCGCTCGGACGCAGCCGCGGGCCGCAATCGTTCGGTGGCTATGACGAGAAGGAGCAGACCCTCAACCAACTGCTGTCCGAGCCTCGACGGCTTCGATCCCAGCGCCGGCGTTATCCTGCTGGCGGCCACCAACCGCCCCGAGGTGCTGGACCCCGCGCTGCTGCGCGCAGGCCGGTTCGACCGGCAGGTGCTGGTCGACCGGCCGGACAAGACCGGGCGCGTCGCGATCCTGAAGGTGCACGCCCCCAAGATCCGGATGCGCAAGGACGTCGACCTCGACAAGGTGGCGGGCCTCACGACCGGGTTTACCGGGGCCGACCTTGCCAACCTCATCAACGAAGCCGCGATCGCCGCGACGAGGCGGAGCGGCGAGGAGGTTACTTTCGACGATTTCGTCAGCGCGATCGAGCGGATCGTGGCCGGCATCGAGAAGAAGAGCAGGGTGCTGAGCAAGGACGAACGGCGCCGCGTCGCCTACCACGAAATGGGCCATGCCCTCGTGGCCGCCAGCCTGCCCGGCGTCGATCCCGTGCAGAAGGTGTCGATCGTCCCGCGCGGGATCGGCGCGCTCGGATACACCATCCAGCGTCCGACCGAGGACAGGTTCCTGCTGACAGTCGAGGAGCTGAAGAACCGCATTGCGGTGCTGATGGGCGGACGCGCGTCGGAGCATCTGATCTTCGACGGGGCGATCTCGACCGGCGCCGCCGACGATCTGCAACGCGCGACCGAGATCGCCATCGAAATGGTGACCAGATACGGCATGGACGAGACGGTGGGGCAGCGCACCTATGCTGCCAAGCCGCAGGCCTTTCTCGCGGCGGCGCAGGACAAGATCGTCGTGGCGGCCGAGGCAACCGGCCGCGAGATCGATCTCGCCGTACGCAACCTGATCGAGGAGGGCGACGGCCGCGCCCGCGACATCCTGCAGCGCCGTCGCGCAGATCTCGACGCCGGCGTCGATCTATTGATTGCCAACGAGACGGTCACGGCCGAGCAGTTCGCGCCGCTGCGCAGCAAGCGCAGCGGTGACGGCGAGCCCGTCGCCGCATGACGGCGCCGACTATGCGAAGTCACCGTCATGATACCGCAAGCAGGGATCGGAGCGGCGCCTCGTCGAAGCCTGCCGGGCTTTTCCGCGTTTGATCCGGGTCAAGGGTTCGAATCGATGGCCTCCTTAAGATGCAGTTCTCCATGTCGCCGCGGTTCATCCCCCGCCTCGGCAACTTTTTCCGGGATGATGATTTCAACCGAGCCGCGTGGGAACGCGGGAATGAGGCCATGGCCACATATTATTTCGATATGAAGGACGGCGTACCCGCCCGGGACAGGTCCGGACTGGAGCTCGTGAGCGACGGAGCCGCCATCGCGCACAGCAAGAGCTTGGCCGACCGGGTGCGCCGGGAGAGGCCGAAAGGCCATCCCGATCTCCGGATCGTCGTCATCGACGAAAGCGGCCGCGAAGTCCACCGCGAGCGGATCTATCCAGGCGCGACCTGAGCATTGGCCAATGCGCTTCGGTGAACCCCGGCCCCATCTCAGACATTACGGATCCGAGATCGCCAGCCGCTTCGCGAGGCTTGCCGAGATCAGGTAGGCCGCGGCGATGGCGGTGATCGTCGCAATCAGTCCCGCAGGCAGCGCGGTAAAGCCGAACGCGCCGCGCCACGGGCCGAGCGCGAGCGCCACGCCGGCGAGCAGGGCGCCAAACGACGTGGCGATCAGGATGCGGGGCGGACGGTTTGCCAGCCACGGCAATTTGCGGGACCGGATCACGAAGATCACCAGGATCTGGGTCGCGATCGATTCCACGAACCACCCGGTTTGAAACAGCGTCGCATCCGCTTCGAACAGCTTGAGGAGAACGGCGAAGGTGATGGCGTCGAAAACGGACGACACCACTCCCATGACGATGGTGAAGCGAAGAATGTTGGCCATGTTCCAGGCTTCGGGCCGCGCAATGTCTTCGCGGTCGACGTCGTCGAAGGGGATGCCGATCTCGGAGAGATCGTAGATCAAATTGTTCAGCAGGATCTGCAGCGGCAGCAAGGGCAGGAATGGCAGCACGATAGAAGCCAGCGCCATCGACAGCATGTTGCCGAAATTCGAGCCTCGTTCCCATCCGGACATATTTCAGGATGTTGGCGAAGGTCCTGCGGCCCTCGCGCACGCCGGCCGCAAGCACGGACAGATCCGGCGCCAGCAGGATCATGTCGGCCGCGGCACGGGCGACTTCGGTCGCGCCCGTGACGGAGATGCCGACATGTGCGGCGTGGAGCGCCGGGGCGTCGTTGACGCCGTCCCCCATGAAGCCGACCACGTGATTGCGGTGCCGGAGCGCGGCAATGATCCGTCGCTTCTGATCGGGATCGATCCGGGCAAACAGGTCGATGTGGTCGACCCGGGCGATCAGCGCGGCATCGGTGAGCTCGGAGATCTCGGCGCCGGTCATGATCCGGTCCGCCCCGAGGCCGACGGACCGGGCGACATGCGCGACCACTGCGCCATGGTCGCCCGAAATGATCTTGATGGTCACGCCGAGCGAGCCGAGAGCCTTGATGGCCGCGGCCGCATCCGGCTTCGGCGGATCTGCGAAGACGCAAAAGCCGATCATGGTCAGATGGGCCTCGTCGCCGACGGCAATCCTCTGCTGCCCGGCCGGAATGGACCTGATGGCGACGGCAAGCAGCCGGAAGCCGTCGCGGGCATAGCGCGCCTGGATGTCCGCCATCTTCCGTTGCCAGGCGTCGTCGAGCGGATGAGCCAGGCCATCGATCTCCACGGCGACGCAGCGCGACAGGATGGATTCCGGCGCCCCCTTGGCGATCAGCATGTGCTCGCCGTTCCGCACCGCCAGAACGGACAGGCACCGCCGCTCGAAGTCGAACGGCACTTCCGCGAGCCGAGCCCAGCCGTCGAGACCGTCTTGGCTCGCCGACAGGATCGCGTCGTCGAGCGGGCTCCTGACACCGGCCTGGAAGGTGCTGTTGAGGCGCGCGAGGCCCAGGACGCGATCGCTGGACTGGTCCTGGGGATCGATATGCGCCGCCAGCGTGATCCTTGCTTCGGTGAGCGTGCCGGTCTTGTCCACGCAGAGCGTGTCCATCGCCCCGAGATCGTGAATCGCCGACAGCCGCTTGACGATGACCTTTCGCTTCGCCATGCGCAGGGCGCCGCGGGCAAGCGTCACCGTCATCACCATCGGCAGCAGCTCCGGCGTCAGGCCGACGGCGAGCGCGATCGCGAACAGGAAGGACTCCATGGCGTTACGCTGGGCGACCAGATGCGCCATCAGCACGAACAGCGTGAGAAACAGCGTCAGGCGCAGGATCAACAGGCCGAGCTTCCGGACCCCTGTTCGAGCGCCGTTGGCGGCGCGTTGGCCGCCATCGCCGCGGCGATCGCGCCAAAGCGTGTCCGGCTCCCGGTCGTCACCACCAACATCCTGCCGCTTCCGCCGACCGTGCTGGTGCCCGCGAACAGGGCGTTGGTGGCGTCCGCCGGCAAGGCCGCGGAGCAGGGCCGGTCGGACTTGAGCGCCGGAAACGGCTCGCCCGTCATCAGGGCTTCGTTGATCTGGAGCCTCCTGCGCCTCGAGCACGACGCCGTCGGCCGGTATCAAGTCGCCGATGCGCAGCTTGACGACGTCGCCCGGGACGAGCGCCGTCACCGAGATCGTCATGTCCTGGCCGCCCCTGACGACGTCGGCCTGAATCGCGACCGATTCCCGCAACGCATCGGCGGTGAGACTCGGCGCGATGCTCCTGGACGATGTCGAGCGTGATGGACAGCGATAGCACGGTTGCGATGATGGCAAAGCTGCCGATGTCGCCGCTCAGGCCGGAGACGAGGGCGGCCGCCAGCAGCATCGCGATCAGCGGATTCCACAGACGTTGGCCGAGCTTGCGCAGGGCCGAGCGGCTTTGCGAGGCGTCGACGCGGTTTGCCCCGTGAATGGCCAGCCGCCTGATAGCTTCGTCCTGCGAAAGGCCGTTCGGGCCGCAGCCGAGCGCGCGATAGAGATCGTCCTTCGGCATTTGCCAGAACGCCGCGGCCAAGGCCTTGGCCGGGATAGACTGTTCGATCATGCGAGGGCTCGGTGGTCGCTGACACTGGGGCGAGGCCGAGGTTAAGCGATTGCCGGTTCCTCGGATTGACGCAACTCAATCCGGTCTCACCCAGCGTGGTCAGGCTGCGTCAGGCGGGCGCGATGCTTAATGATCGTTAAGCGAAGGCCGCCTCACTTCTTCCGGCTGTTTCCCGGCGGCGCAAAGATCTGATTGGCGGGTGGCTGCCCGCCGGTCGGCACGCCGATGACGATGAAGCTGCGGTCCATCGAGCTGTGACAGGCATTGCAACCGTCGGTCAGTCCGCGCATCGACGCGGCGAACTTGCGATCGTCTCCCGCCGCGATCGCGTCGGCGACCGAGAGCAGCGGCTCCTTCATCGTCGTCACGTTGCTGATGGGAATGGACGGGTAGAAAATCGCCGCCTGCGCCAGGCTGTTGGTCAATTGCCGCAACTCGTATGCGGCAAGGTCCCAGTTCCTGGCCTTGCCGGCATACCAGAGCTTGAGGTGCTGAATCTGCGCCAGGCTCATGACCTCGACGAGACGAGGCGCATCCTGCTTTGCGTTCGGTGAGGGAGGAGGGCTGGACTGGGCCGTCGCGGAGGTCAACGCGCTCGCCGAAATCGCCAGCACCGCACACCAAGTCTTCAGCCTCATCGGACCATTCCCTGCTGATTGAACGTCCTGGATATCAGCCCCGCCACTCGTTCTCTTGCGCTGCATCAATGCTTCCGCGGCCTCGGCATCGACGCCAATCCCATTGTCGTGAAAGGCGCCGCAGTTTGCGCCTCGACAAAGTGGTCGTGACTGCAGCCACTTACCGTCATCGAGTGCCGACATGGGATGTCGTGCACGGGCGATGGAAAGCAGGCCGTGATCGGAACCAGCCTCTGCAAATGGGCCATCAGCTACTTCGCGGTCGCGATCGCGTGGCTGCTGCTCGCGGAAGTGCTCGTCGTCGCCGGCTTCGGTTTTCCGAACCACGATATCGACGGTCCGGACACGCTGGTCATCGTTCACATCGTCACCATCGGCTGGTTGAGCACGGTCCTGTGCGGCGCGCTGTTCCAGTTCGTGCCGGTGCTGGTCGCAAAGCCGCTTTATGCGGAGCGTTGGACGCTGCCGGCCCTCGTGCTGCTGACGCTTGGCCTGACTGTTCTGCTCGCAGGCTTTCTCACGCTGGGCGGCCACCTCAACGGGCCGCGCTGGCTGCTTCCGGTCGGCGCCAGTTTCCTGATCGCCGGTTTCGCATTGGTCGTCGCCAATCTCGGCATGACGCTCTGGTCGGCTCGCCCCTTGCCGGCGCCGGCACGGTTCGTCGCAGGCGGCCTTGCCTGCATCTGTCTCACGGCAAGCTTCGGCGGCCTGTTCTCACTGGTGCTGTCCGGAACCGGCATCGGCGCGCAATGGCCGGACCTGCTGGTCTCGGGCGTTCCGATCCATGCGCTCGCGGGGCTCGGCGGATGGCTGACATTCACGGCCATGGGCGTCAGCTATCGCCTGCTCGCGATGTTCATGCTCGCACCCGACGGCGATGCGCGGCTCGGCCGGCTCGCCTGGATCGCCGGCATCGTCGCGCTGGCGGTCGGACTGGTCGGCGGCATGCTCGCACTGTGGCGCATGACGGGTCTCAACCAGACGCTTCTGCTCGCGGGCGCAGCCGCGCTGCTGTCGCTCGCCGCCTACGGCCGTGACGTGCTCGGGCTCTACAAGGCCCGCAAGCGCCGCGCGCTCGAGCCTCAACACGCGCATGAGCCTCGTTGCGCTGGTGAGCCTCGTCGCCGCCGCGATCCTCAGTGTCGCGTTCGTTGCGACAGGCTCATTCCTGCCCCATGTCGGCGCGCTGGCCTTTCTCGTCGCATTCGGCTGGCTCAGCGGCCTCGTGCTCGCCAATCTCTACAAGATCGTGCCGTTCCTGACCTGGCTCGAGACCTACGGTCCGGTGATGGGCAGGGTGCCGACGCCTCGCGTGCAGGACCTCGTTGCCGAGCGCCGCGCGTGGAAATGGTTCGTCCTGTTCTTTGCCGGAAGCTGGATTGCGACGCTGATGCTCCTGATCGACGCGTCGCTCGGCTTTCGCTTCGCCGTCGCGGCCACGACGCTGGCGACGCTCGGCCTGAGCCAGGAGTTCATCAGGGCCCGACGGCTTGCGGACGTAGCTGAGCCGCTGCGCCTGCCGGCGGGAGCCGCTATGCCCCATCTCCTGGTCACGCGGAGCTGAAAGGGAGACTTGCAATGACCGCTTTTCTCGACGTCGATGTCCGGCCGATCCTGCGTGCAGGCGGCGAGCCGTTCTCGGTCATCATGGCCGCGCTCGCGCGGCTCGCGCCCGGGGAGGGGCTGCGGCTCTACGCGCCCTTCAAGCCGGTTCCCCTGTTCGACGTCATGGCGAGCAAGGGCTTTGCGCATCGCGAGGCCGAACTGGAAGGCGGCGAATGGGAGATCCGCTTCATGCCGGACAATGCCTCGCTCGAAACGGTTGAGCCGGCCTCGGATGCACCGGGCGACGAGGATTGGCCGGAGCCCACGGTTCATCTCGACAATCGCGACCTCGATCCACCTGAGCCGATGGTTCGGATTCTGGCGGCGCTCGAACAGCTCGCCCCGGGCCAGACGCTTCACGCCTTGCTCAGCCGGGAGCCGGTCTTCCTGTTCCGGGAGCTGACCAGACGCGGCCATCAATGGCGCGGCGGCTTCACACCGCAGAAGGAGTTCTATCAGCTGACGGTGAGGGTGCAGGCATGACGATCAACGATGAGGATCTCGTCGCCCGGATCAGGCAGGCCCTGAAGGTCGTGATCGATCCCGAGACTCGGCCACAACATCGTCGACCTCGGCTTCGTCTACGACGTGTCGATCGACGACGGCGCCGCGCACATCACCATGACGGCGACGACGCGCGGCTGTCCCGCCGCGTCCTTTCTCAAGGAGGGGGTCGCCAACAGCGCGTGCCTCGTCCCTGGCGTGGAATCGGTCGACGTCACCATGACGTTCGAGCCGCCATGGCAGCCTTCGATGATCTCGCCGGGCGTGAGGTCGTCGCTCGGCTTTGCCGAGGTGAGCTGATCCGGCAAGGCGGCGGCGATCGACGCCGCGCCGCCGGCTACACGCCTTCGGAGGCCGGGCCGCGCCAGACTTTTGCGGGTGCGCGAAAATTCGCGAGGTCGAGCAGGTTGATCGCCCGCGCGGCGATCTGGTCGATCACATCCTCCAGGGACTGTGGCTTCAGATAGAAGGCCGGCATCGGCGGGGCGATGATCGCGCCGATCTCGGTGGCCTGTAGCATGCTGCGCAAATGGCCGAGATGCAGCGGGCTCTCGCGCACCAGCAGCACCAGGCGGCGCCGCTCCTTGAGCTGCACGTCGGCCGCGCGGGTCAGGAGGTTGTCGAGCTGCCCCCAGGCGATCGCCGAGAGCGTGCGGATCGAGCAGGGCGCCACGATCATGCCCGCGACCGGAAAAGAGCCGCTGGCGATCGCGGCGCCGACGTCTGAAGGTGGATAATGCCGGAAGGCGATCGCGTGCAGTCGCGCCAGCGCGTCGCTCCCGACTTCCTCGTCTAGGGTGCGCTCGGCCGCGGGCGAGACCACGAGATGCACCGCGTAATGCGGATTGTCCGCCAGCAGCTCGACGATGCGCAGGCCGATCGCGGCGCCCGAGGCACCGCTGATGCCGACGATGATGCCTTGCCGCGCGCTCATGTGAGGACCGGTGCGGGTGCGGGCAGGCCGGAAAGCCCGAGCTTCGCCCACATCGCGTCGACGCGCGCGACCACGGCGGGATCCATGGCCAGCGGAACGCCCCATTCCCGATCCGTCTCCGGGGGAATCTTGGTGGTGGCGTCGATGCCGAGCTTGCCGCCGAGGCCCGACTTCGGCGAGGCGAAGTCGAGATAGTCGATCGGGGTGTCGGTGAGCGTCACGAGATCGCGCGAGGCGTCGCTGCGCGTCGAGACGGCCCACATCACGGACTGCCAGTCGCGAACGTCGATGTCGTCGTCAACCACGATCAGGAGCTTGGTGTAGCTGAACTGCGGCAGCATCGACCACAGGCCGAGCATCAGCCGCCGCGCCTGGCCGGGATAGCGCTTCTTGATCGACGCGACCGCGATCCGGTAGGAGCAGGCTTCGGGCGGCAGCCAGCAGTCGGTCACTTCGGGGAATTGCTGACGGATCAGCGGCACGAACAGGCGGTTGAGCGCCTCGCCGATCCGTGACGGCTCGTCCGGCGGCCGGCCCGTGAAGGTCGAGAGGTAGACGGGCTGTCGACGGGTGGTGATCGCCGTCACCCGCATCACCGGGAATTCCTCCACGGAATTATAGTACCCGGTATGATCGCCATACGGCCCCTCGGGCGCGGTTTCGGTCGCGGAGACGAAGCCCTCGATGACGATTTCCGCCTCGGCGGGGATCGCGAGCGGGACGGTCAGGCAAGGCGCGAGGTCGGGCCGCTCGCCGCGCAGGATGCCGGCAAAGCGCAGCTCCGACATGGTCTCGGGCAGCGGCAGCACCGCGGCCAGGATGGTGGCGGGATCGGCGCCGATGACGATCGCGACCGGCATGTCGCGCCCGATCGCCGTCCATTGCTGGTGATGCCTGGCCCCGCCGCGATGGGCGAGCCAGCGAATGATGGCGCGGTCGCGGCCCAGCACCTGCATGCGGTAGACGCCGACATTCTCTTCCTGGTCCGCCGTTGCGGATTCCGGGGGCACGGTGATCACGAGTGGCCAGGTGATCAACGGCGCCGGCTCGCCGGGCCAGCAGATCTGGACCGGCAATCTCGCAAGGTCGATGTCGGGCCCCATCGTGACGCAGTCCTGCACCGGCGCTGCCGTGCGGGTACGCGGGCGTGTCGCCAGCGCGGCGCGGGCGAGAGGGAGCTTGTCGAAGGCGTCTCTGATGCTGTTCGGCGGGCGCGGCGCGCGGAGTTCGGCCATCAGGGCGCCAAGCTGTTCGAGACGGTCGGGCGTGATCCCCATGCCCCATGCGATCCGCTCGACCGTTCCGAACAGATTGGTGACGAGCGGCATCTCCGACGGACGGCCGTCGGCCTTCACGGGTTGCTCGAACAATAATGCCGGTCCGTGCGCCTCGAGCACGCGCCGGTGGATTTCCGTGATCTCGTGGACGACGGAGACCTTCTCGCGAATGCGTCGCAACTGTCCCCGGCCTTCGATGAAGCGCAGGAAGTCCGACAAGTCGCGAAAGCGCGGCACATCTCGTTGCAATTCAGCATGCTCCCAAAAATCACAGCTAGCCGGCCTGTTTTTGGTCTTCATTGTTCCGGCTCAAATACAGCGGCGTGCAATCCGTCCAGATGTGGGGCCATGAATGATCCGTCCGCCGCATCGCCCGGCCATTTGCCGACGATTCCGCCGCTCGTCGCGCTTGCCATGCGTCCCCTGCCACTGCTGCCGTTGCAGCTCGTTCTCGGCGGCGTGCTGCAGCGGATCTACCGGCGCAATCCCGCAATATTCGACCGGCTCGGACCTCACGCGCGCGCGCGGTTCGGCATCAGGCCGACCGATCTGCCCTTTGCCTTCGTGGTCGAGGCGAAGCCGCCGCGCCTGTCCGTCGTGCGCGACCTGCCGCCCGATGTGGATGCGCGGATCTCGGCCTCGTTCGCCAATCTGCTGGCTCTGCTCGAAGGCAGGGTCGATGGCGATGCCTTGATGTTCTCGCGCGAGGCTCGTCATCGAGGGCGATGTCGAGGCGGTGCTGGCGCTGCGCAATGCGATCGACGACGCCCAGCTCGATCTCGCGGCCGAGGCATCCTCGCTGCTCGGCCCGCTGGGCGCGCCGGCGCGGCGCATCTTCGAGGCCGCCCGTGGCCACGTGATCGGTTCATCCAGGCAAAGCGAGCAGCTGAGATGATGGAATTGATCTGTCCCGCCGGCACGCCGGCGGCGCTCAGAAGCGCGATCGATGCCGGCGCCGATGCGATCTATTGCGGCTTCAATGACGAAACCAATGCGCGCAATTTTCCGGGGCTGAATTTCAGCCGCGACGAACTGCGCAAGGGCATCGCGCTGGCGCATGGCCGCGGCGCGAGGGTGCTGGTGGCCATCAACACCTTCCCGCGCGCCTCCGCCGTTGACATTTGGCATCGCGCGGTGGATGACGCAGTGAGTGCCGGCGCCGATGCGCTGATCCTCGCCGACATCGGCTTGATGGACTACACGGCCCGGCGCCATCCGAACCAGCGTCTGCACGTCTCCGTTCAGGCTGCGGCCGCGAACCCCGATGCCATCGCCTTCTACGCCGAGACCTTCGGCGCGAAGCGCGTCGTGCTGCCGCGCGTCCTCAGCGTGCCCGAGATCGCCGAGATCACCCGGGAGTCGGCCTGCGAGACCGAGGTCTTCGTGTTCGGCGGCCTCTGTGTGATGGCCGAGGGACGCTGCTCGCTGTCGTCCTATGCGACCGGAAAATCGCCGAACATGCAAGGCGTCTGCTCCCCTCCGAGCCACGTGACCTACGAGCAGACCGCCGAGGGAACGAAGTCCAGTCTCGGCGGCTTCGCCATCAACCGGTTCGCGTCAAGCGAGCCTGCGGGCTATCCGACGCTGTGCAAGGGTCGCTTCTCGACCGCGCAGGGCGCCGGCTACATCTTCGAGGATCCCGTCAGCCTGGATGCCACGGCCCTGCTCAGGGGATGCGCGATGCCGGGGTGACCGCGCTCAAGATCGAGGGCCGCCAGCGCGGCCGTGCCTATGTCGAAAGCGTGGTGCGCCATTTCCGCCATGCGCTCGCGGCGCTCGAGAGCGGCAGCGCGGCCGACATTGCGAGCCTGAAGCCGTTCACCGAAGGGCAGGCCTCCACGGTCGGCGCCTATCGCAAGACCTGGCGCTAGTCTTTTTCAGTATGTGAGGTCCAGCGATGCAACTCAGCCTCGGTCCAGTTTTGTACAATTGGGCGCCGGAACGCTGGCGCGACTTCTATTTCCGTATCGCCGACGAAGCGCCGGTCGACGTCGTTTCCGTCGGCGAGATCGTCTGCTCGAAACGCTCGCCGTTCTTCGCGGATCACATCCCGGCCGTGGTCGAACGACTGCAGAGCGCGGGCAAAGAGGTGCTGCTGGGCTCGCTCATCCTGGTGTCGCTGCGGCGCGAGCGCCGCCAGACCGCAGAGCTTGCTGCGGTTGAAGGCGCGATGGTCGAGGTGAATGATCTGACCTGTCTCAGGGCGCTTGCAGGCCGGCCGCATGCCATCGGGCCCTTCGTCAACATCTACAACGAAGCGAGCACGGCTTTTCACGCCGCACACGGGGCGAGGCGCATCTGCCTGCCGCCGGAATTGCCGCTGGCTTCGGTCGCCGCCATCGCGAAGGCTGTCCCTGACGTCACCACCGAGGTATTCGCGTTCGGCAGAGTGCCGCTGGCCATCTCTGCCCGCTGCTATCACGCGCGCCTTCACAAGCTCGCCAAGGACAATTGCCGCTTCGTCTGCGAGAAGGATCCGGATGGCCTGCTCCTGAACACGCTGGAGAAGCAGGACTTCCTGACCATCAACGGCGTGCAGACCCTGTCGCACACTTGCGCCAATCTGCTGGGGGAGGCCGGCATCTTGCGCGACAGCAATGTCGGCTCGCTGCGCCTGTCGCCGCAGGACTGCGACATGGTCGAGATCGCGAAGATCTTTCGCGACGTGCTGGACGGTCGTGACGACGTCGAGAGCGGCAACCGGCGCCTTGCCGTAACCTATCCCGGTGTGCCGTTCTCGAATGGGTTTCTGTGGGCCGAGGCGGGTCATCTCTATCGCCAAGCGCGATCGGGAGATGGCTTGGACGTTCAGCCGCACATCGGCGCCGTCTAGCTCGATAGGCTATGGCGGCCCGTGGGCCGGCCGCCAGGCCTTGCGCCAAACCTATCTTACGATCAGGCCGCGTTCGACGCCTTGGCGTTGACGCCCTTGCGCAGCGCCACCGTGTTCAACTTGGTGTTGGCAGCCTTCTCCTCGTTCAGGTTGGTCGTGAGGAAGCGCACGATGTCGTCGTGGCCGAGCTCTTCCGCCCAGGCGATCAGCGTGCCGTAGCGGCACATTTCGTAATGCTCCACGGCCTGCGCATTGGCCACGATCGCGGCATCGAGCACGGCCTTGTCCTCGATCTCGCCGGCAGTCGCGTCGGCTTCCTTGATGAGGCCGTCGATCGCGGGACATTGCGTGCCGCTCGGCTCCTTGCCGAGCTTGGCAAACACCTTGTCGAGCCGTTCGACCTGCTTCTTGGTCTCGTCCAGGTGAGCCTTCAGCCCGGTCACGAGGTCCCTGTTGGTCGCCTTCTCGATCATCTCGGGCAGCGCCTTCAGAATCTGCTGCTCCGCGTAATAGATGTCCTGCAGCCCATGCAGCAGCAGGTCTTCCATCGATTTGATGTCCTTGGTGAAGAATCCCATAAAAGACGCCTCCTTTTCACAATGATGGCACTGGAACGCTCGACGTCGGCAGCTGTTCCATTTCCGTGTGCAGACCAGGAGAGCCGAATGAGCGATGGAGTTGATCATCTCGCGGGCCTGCTCGGACGCGCGGCGATGGATGTGTGGGGCGACATGCCTCGCGACATCCAGGAGGCGCTGTTCGAGACGGCCATGAAGGGACATGCGACCGAGCGCGAGGAGCCTCGCGCGGCTGTTGCACGAGCGGCATCCGCGCACGCTCCATCCGGCCCGGCCGGGATGATGCGGAAAAGCAGGAACGATCCCGCAACCTCACGATTGATAAGTTGGACGACACGTTGCCGAACGACCCGCATGAAGTTCGGCGGCCGCCTCGCTCAACCGTTGACCATATCTGAGAGCCGATCGCCGTGACTGGATTGAACATCGGAAAATGGTACGACCCGATCTCAGAGCGGTGGATCGTCCCTCGCGATATCCGCACCATCGTCGGCTACGGCCAGCCCAGCGCCGAGAAGGTGCCGGAGAGATACGAGAGAGGCGAGGCGCAGCGGATCTGGGAGCTGCTGGTGGATTGCTGCGCCGGCGAGTGATGCCGCGCAAATTGCAGGTCCCGGTCCGCGCCTCCGTCGAAGTGCACATCGTCACAGCGTGATCACATACGCCGCAAAGACGATGATGATCGCCGGACTCGCGTCTACGGCATCAATGAATCGGCCGAGGCTTTCGTTCCCGGCGATACGGCCGCCCCGCGGGGCAGCCCAGCGTTTCCGTCAAGGCTGATCTCGACGACCTCCGGAGCAGATCGGTATAGTACCACCCCGATTGCAGGCCGCCGCCGGAACAAGGATCAGACGATGGACGATACGATTGGCTTTCCCGACCCGGGTCTGGACCTCTCCGACGGCTTCAAGCCGCACACCTCGCATTGGGGCGTGTTTTCCGCGCGCCAGGGGGCGGCGGGGCTGGAGGTGCGGGCCTATGGGGGCGATCCCGATCCCAACGGCATCATCGACAATTTCCCCGGCGCGCTCCGCCACCAGGCCCGCATCGCCCAGCCGGCGATTCGCCGCGGCTGGCTGGAGCGCGGACCCGGCCCCGACGATCGCCGCGGCCGCGATGAATTCGTCTCCGTCAGCTGGGAGAAGGCCCTCGACCTCCTCGGCGACGAGGCTCGGCCGCATCCGCGACACGCGTGGTCCCGGCGCTGTGTTCGGCGGCTCCTATGGCTGGTCGAGCGCAGGCCGCTTCCATCACGCCCAGAGCCAGGTGCATCGCTTCCTCAACATCGCGCTGGGCGGCTATGTGCGCTCGGTGAACAGCTACTCGTCCGGCGCGTCCTCGGTGCTGCTGCCGCAGATCCTGGCCGGCTATGAGGATATCACCAAGCGCAACGTCACCTGGGAGCAGATCGCCGAAACCACCGAGTTCGTGCTGGCCTTCGGCGGCATGGCGCTGAAGAACTCCATGGTGGCCGGCGGCTCGATCAGCAAGCATGTCGAGCGCGGTGCCATGGCAGCGGCGCGCAAGCGCGGCTGCGAGTTCGTCCTGGTCAGCCCGCTGCGTGACGACCTGCCGGTCGAAGCCGGCGCCGAATGGATGTCTTGCGTGCCCGGCACCGATACCGCGCTGATGCTCGGCATCGTCCATACGCTGGTCAGCGAAGGTCTGCACGACCAGGCCTTCCTCGATCGCTACACCGAAGGCTGGCCCGTCTTCCTGCGCTATCTCATGGGCGAGACCGATGGACAGCCCAAGCATGCCGAATGGGCCGCCGCGATCTCGGGCGTCGATGCGAACACCATCCGCACGCTGGCGCGCCGCGCCGCCGGCAAGCGCGCGCTGATCACCGTCTCGCATTCGCTGCAGCGCGCCGAGCATGGCGAGCAACCGGTGTGGATGGGCATGGTGCTGGCGGCGGCCCTCGGCCAGATCGGCCTTGCCGGCGGCGGCTACGCCTATTCGCTGGGGGCGATCGGCTATTACGGCCGCCGCGTCAACGACGTGCCCGGGCCGACCCTGGGGCAGGGCCGCAACGGCGTTGCGGATTTCATTCCGGTGGCGCGCATCGCCGACATGCTGCTCAATCCCGGCACCACCTATCGCTACAATGGCGAGACGCGGACCTATCCGGATATCCGCATGGTCTACTGGGCCGGCGGCAATCCCTTCCATCATCATCAGGACATTAACCGCCTGCGCAAGGCGTTTGCACAACTCGATACGTTCGTCGTGCACGAGCTGGCCTGGACCGCAACGGCGCGCCACGCCGACATCGTGCTGCCCGCGACGATGACGCTGGAGCGCGAGGACATCGGCTATTCCACTAACGATCCCCTGATGGTCGCCATGCACCGCATCGCTGAGCCGTTCGGCCTTGCGCGCGACGACTACGATATCTTCGCCGATCTCGCCGAGCGCCTGGGGGCCCGCGAACCCTTCACCGAGGGGCGCACGTCGCGGCAATGGCTGGAGCATCTCTACGAGCCGACCCGCGCCTCGCTCGCCCGGCGCGGCCTGGAGGCGCCGAGCTTCGACGAATTCTGGCGCCGCGGCAGCCTGGTCGTGCCGCAGCAGCCCGATGACGGCGGCCGGCTGCGCCGCTTCCGCGACGATCCCGTCGACCACGCCTTGCCGACGCCGAGCGGCCGCATCGAGGTTTATTCGGCCAAGATCGCCGGCCATGGCGATGCGGATTGCCCGGGCCATCCGGTCTGGCTGGAGAAGACGGACATGCCGAAGCCGGGCGCGCCGTGCTTCCTCGTCGCCAACCAGCCGGTGACGCGCCTGCACAGCCAGCTTGATTTCGGCGGGCATTCGCTGGGCGCGAAGCATCGCGGCCGCGAGGTCGCGCGCATGAACCCGGTGGATGCCGAGGCGCGCGGCATCGGGGACGGCGACATCATCCGCCTGTTCAACGCGCGCGGTGCCTGCCTTGCCGCGGTCCACGTCACCGACGGCATCGCTCCCGGCGTGGTGCAGCTTCCGACGGGGGCCTGGTACGATCCGATGGACCCCGAGGACGAGGCGCCGCTCTGCGTGCACGGCAATCCCAACGTGCTCACCCGCGACCTCGGCACCTCGTCCCTGGCGCAGGGCTGCACCGGTCAGCTGACGACGGTCGAGGTGGAGAGGTTCACCGGCAATCTTCCGCCGATCCGCGCGTTCGATCCGGCGTAGGGCGCCGCGGCGCCTGGATCGTGGAGACCATGGAGCCGGCCGCCCAGGAGTGCGCGGGCCGGCCGTCGGCCTTTGCGCGCCGTCGGGGGCGTGCGGCCATGTAATACACCTCTGGATTGCGAGGGCGAACCATACTATGCTTTCGAGGCCGCGCCGGATTTGAGCGGCCGACGGCCTTGTTCTTCAGGCTCTGATCATTTGTGAATTGAGCAGGGAGCCTGATTTCAATCGATCGCCCCTTTGCATTTCAAACAGCGATTTCGACTATGAAAATACCCGCAACCATTGATCCGAGACGTGGAAGCCTTTTGCTCGTTGTCTGGTTGGCCTGCCTCTCGGCATATGTCAGCTACCGTCTCGTCAGATTTTCCGCCCTGTCCGACTACTTCTTGTACACTGCGGAGTTCGCGCAGGATAATTTCGGCCTGCGGTTGATCGCTCAATTCCTGCTCTGCATCGGGCTGTACTTGATCTTCGCCATCCTGCTCTTTCGCAGGGTCATCCTGCGCGCGAAGGGCATCGAGCTGTCTCCTGCAACAACGGTCGTTGAGCGGCTGGCGCGGTTGGTGATCCTCGTGACGCCGGCCTTTGCCCTCAGCTACCTGCTCATTGATGCCGCGCGCCTGGCCGCCGATGGGACATGGGTGATTTGGCTGTCCGCCGTTGTGGTCGTGCTCACCGCCGTGTTTCAGTCCCTCATGACCCTGGTGTCGATAAACAGGACACCACGCCTTGACGCCGTATGGAAAACGCTCGCGGTCCTGCTGTCGGCCGGCGTCTGCGCGCTGGCGCTCTATTTTTGGCTGTGGCGCGACGTGATCGGCGCGACCTTCTTCGTCGGTGGCGTTGGAATCATCCTCCTTTTCATGATCTGCATATTGTTGATCGGCGAAGCTCTCGTGTGGCTCAACGGAATCGTCCGCGGCTTCGTGGGGTGGCTCATTACCATTGTCCTGGTTTGCCAATTCGTCGGCGCTTCCTCGCCGGAGTTTTCCCACACGCTCGTGCCGATGGGCGACGTCAAGCCGGAAGCTCCGGCGGCCATCGAGAGCGTGGTCCAGAAGCGCGACATTCCAAGTCTCTTTCCTGCATTTCGTGATTGGCTGGCGTTGCGCCATGCTTCGGGAAGGCCGGGTGCGCAGGATCAGAAATATCCGATCTTCATCGTGGCGGCCCAGGGCGGCGGCCAGTACGCGGCCTATCACACGGCGCTGTCTCTTGCCCGCCTGTATGACAGTTGCCCGAAGCTGAAGGATCATGTCTTTGCGATCAGCGGCGTTTCCGGTGGAAGCCTCGGAGCGGCCATCTTCAGCGAGTTGTTGCGTCGGTCTGAACCGCTCGGGGATAACTGCTCGACCGAATCCGACGGTGTCGGAAAATTGGAGAAGTCGGTTCGCGAATTCTTCGAATACGACCTGGTAACGCCCGTCGTTGCCACAGGCCTCTTTTTGATCTGCCGAGCCTCGCCGTACCACAATTGCATCTCGCACCGGATCGTGCACGGACGCTCGAACTTGCGGTCAGGAATGCGATCGATTCCGTAGCGGGTCCAAGCGGTGATCGCGATTCGATGCCGTTTTATTCGTCATGGTCTGCGTCCGGCGCTGCTCCGGCGCTGTTCCTCAATACGACGAGCGCAAACTACGGAAGGCCAATTCTGCTCTCGCAGCTCTACATGACGGACAAGCGGAGCAAGTTCTTTTTCTCCAGCCTGTTCGCGCCGGTGCTGAGCGCTCTCATGCCGCAAACGGGTACCGATAAGGAGCAGTTGCGAATCGTTCAGCGCATGGTCGTCAGCGGCATTCGTGCGAGCGAATATTCGCGTCCGAACTACTTCAATATTCTCGAATATCGCCCGAACCTTCAACTGTCACTCGTGACGGCGGCAATCCTGAGTGCGCGCTTCCCCTATGTGACGCCACCCGGTGTTCTCTATGCCGACGATAAATTTGCGGCCGCCGACGCCACGTTGCGTGAAACCACGGGGCTTCAACTCATCGATGGCGGCTTCTGGGACAACAGCGGTATCGCCACAGCGAACGAGATCATAAGGCAATTGAAGGATGGCGAAGAGTCGAAGTCGCTGGTGCAGGACGTCGAGTTTCATCTGATTTCCTTCGGGCATTCGAATGCGGCTCTGCAGCTCGAAGGCGAGCGAGGTGCCCAATCCGAACTCGTCGCGCCAATCACGACGTTTGAAGCCGTGAGAGAGGCGCGCAGTCTCCGTCAGGCTGACGCATTGACCGCCGGATTCAAGTTTGTTCATGGCTACCAACTGTTCGATCATCAGTTCCGGGCGCCCTTGTCGTGGACGTTGTCGGCGCGCATGCGGGCTCAGATCGAAGCGCGAAGCGGCGGGAAGGTAGATCCATCCGTGTGCTGTGCACTGAAAACGCCGAGCATCCTGTCGAACTTCATTCCGGAATTCGTCTTGGACGTCGATCCGTTCAAGAAAGACCTGGGATCGGACTTTGCGGCCGATCTGGAACGTCAGGGCCTCAAGCTCGTCGCGCCGAATGCGCGGCAATTCGCGGATGTCGTTCGAGCGGTCAGCGCAAATGCCGAAATTCTCAAGCAGCGTTCGAAGTAGCCGTGGGCTCGTAAGGGCCGTTACGTTGGCGCCGGCCGCTGCGGCCCGCGACTGCCTGCGGTGCTTCGCGTAGGGCGATCAGGCCGCGGCGCCGGCGATCCAGTTTCTCTCCGGGAGCGGGCGACGGGGCGGCGGCTCGGTCGCGGGCCGCTCGTCCTTGCTGGCGAGGCGCCAGCGCGCCGGAGACTCGCCGCAGATGCGCTTGAAGACGGTCGAGAAATGCGCCTGCGTGCTGAAGCCGACGGCCAGTGCGATCTCCGCCAATGGCCGCTCGGTGGTTGCGAGCAGCCTCATGGCATGCTCGGTCCGGTGATGAAGCAGATATTCGCGCGGTCGGTAGCCGGTCGCGGCGCGGAACTGAGCTGCGAAATGCATCCTGGAGAGGCCCGCGACATTGGCGAGCTCGGACAGGCTGATGCGGCGGCCGAAATGTTCGGCGATGTAGTGCTCGACCCGCCGCAGCCGCCATTTCGGCAAGGCATTGACCTTGGTGCGCGGCAGTTCCATCCGGTCGCTGTCGATCATCGCGCCGGCCCGACCATCGGCCCGCGCCACCTGCAGATTATTCGACATCGCTCGTCCCTTCCTGGCTCTGCCGCTGGTTGCGTCGCCCGGCAACGCGCAAACCGATGCTTTCCATACTCGGAGGATAGACGTGAGCCGGCCACGACTCCCGTTAGGGCTGATGAGGATCTGTTAGATTTTGTGCGGCGCGTGCGACAGCCCGCCGCAGGAGGTGTCGTTCGAATCCTGCAAATTCGATTCAAGGTCGATTTTCGCGATCGTCACTCGAACACGGCATCGAAAATCTCGACATCCATCAGCACGGGCTTGGCGATCACGGTTCCATCCGCCTGCACGGTCTGGATGCGCCGAAGCGTCGGCACCACGATCCCGCCGAAGCTGTCATGCGCCCAGGAGGCGTGCGCGACCTTCATCCCGAACAGCTCGTGATCGGTGCGCCGCTGCAGCCCGCTCTGGTCGAAATAGAAGATCTGCTCCGAGGCGAGCGTGATCAGCTGGGCCGGGAATTGCGCGCGCAGCCGGCGCCAGGTCTCGGGGCCCTCCTGATGGGGCGACAGCTCCTCGGTCGCGACATCGGGGTGCGCCAGCAGGAAGGGAATCGTCAGGCAGCTCCAGATCGCGACCCCGCAGAAGAAGACGAGCTGCAATTCGTCCGCGAGCGCGAGCTGGCCGATGTCGGAAAAGGCGGGGCCGGGATTGCTCCAGCTGTGCAGGACCTCGCCATCCAGCTTCTCGATGGTGATCGCGTCGGGGTGAAAAGAGCCCGAGCGTTCGCCGCCGGTGATGCCGGTGAAGCGGAGCGATTGTGTCCGGGTCGAGCCCTCCGCGGTCACGTCCTTGAATTCCCGGGCGTGTCCGGCATTGGAGAACAGCGTCCCGCCGATGGACAAATGCAGCGTGAACCGGCTCAGGCTGTTCCAGCGCGCCATTCCGCCGCTGGCATCGATCGCATCTTCAAGTAGCGCCATGTCCCGCCATATCCACCGTACAGTGCCTCCACCATGGCGGGGCGCAGGCGGCTTGGCGTGTTAGAATTTGTTAGGACTTGCGAGCCGGGAACGCGGTAGTATCCTGTTGAAGATGCTTCCAATTCAGGCCGCTCGGCAGGTTCTGTGCCGCGGCCTGATCGGGCGCCCTGCTCGCGCTGATCTTGACCGAGCTGGTCACCAATGCGGCAAAGCATGCTTTCCCGAGCAGGAGCGGCGCGCTGATCCACATCGGCATGGCCAATCGTGACGGCGCCTGGCTCTGCACGGTGGCCGACAACGCCATCGGTGCGACCGGCCCGCTTCAGGGCACCGGCAGCCACCTGCTCGAAGGGCTCGCACGCAGCATCCACGCGCGGCTGCACAGCGAGGCGGGGCATGGCGGCACGCGGGTGACCATCATGATGCCCGCCGCCGCATAGCGGCCCTTCTCATTCGAAGTCACGCGATCACATCAGGGAGCTCGACATGACCGCTCTCGAAACTGATCCCAAACACTCGACATCGTGCGCGAGCAGGCCGGCCAACCGCTGCCGAGCTGGAGCCGCGGGGTTGCGTGCCCGCCACGCCAATGTCGCCTTGCTCCGGTAAGGAGCCAGATATTGAAACCGCACAGGGAGAACTGACATGATCCGTAAGGCAACAGCCGTCTGGAAAGGCACCGGTCGCGATGGAACTGGCCATCTGAGCAGCGAATCCGGCGTGCTTGCGCAGACGCCCTATTCGTTCAAGACGCGTTTCGAGAATGAGAAGGGAACCAATCCCGAGGAGTTGATCGCGGCAGCCCATGCCGGTTGCTTCACGATGGCGTTGGCCTTCGGCCTGCAGATGGCGGGATTCACGCCGGACGAGCTTTCGACCGAAGCCGCCGTGACCCTCGAGCCCGAAGGCAAGGGCTTCAAGATCAGCAAATCCGCGCTGACCTTGCGCGCCAAGGTGCCGAACCTCGACGATGCCGGTTTCGCCAAGATCGCCGGCGAGGCCGAGAAGAACTGCCCGGTGTCGAAGGTGCTCAACGCTGCGATCACGCTCGACGCCAAGTTGGCCTAAGGCGGGCATCCCCGGTCCCTCCGGCGCCAGAATGCGCGTGGAGATGCATGAACAGCATGGCTTTCGGCCGGGCGGCCGAGAGCCTATGTTACGGGGACAGGACGGGCCGAACAATCAATCGGGAGCGGAGATATGACGACGGAGCGCGCAGTTTTGGCCGGAGGGTGCTTCTGGGGCATGCAGGATCTGATCCGCAAGCTACCAGGCGTGATCTCCACGCGGGTCGGCTACACCGGCGGAGACGTGAAGAACGCGACCTATCGCAACCACGAAGGCCATGCCGAGGCGATCGAGATCATGTTCGATCCGGCCAAGACCAGCTTCCGGACCATGCTGGAGTTCTTCTTCCAGATTCACGATCCCACCACGATCAATCGCCAGGGCAACGATCTCGGCACCAGCTATCGCTCCGCGATTTTCTACACCAGCGAAGAGCAGAAGACGATCGCTGCAGACACCATCGCCGACGTCGAGGCTTCACGCCTCTGGCCGGGCAAGGTGGTGACCGAGCTCGCGCCCGCTCGCGAATTCTGGGAAGCCGAGCCCGAGCATCAGGACTATCTCGAACGTTATCCGGATGGTTACACTTGCCACTTCATCCGGCCAGGCTGGAAGCTGCCGCGCCGCGCGGCGGCGGTGGGAGAGTAGAGTTGGGCGATGGAGCAAGCGCATTTGGCGCTTTGTACGTCCTGAACGCGCGCCTCGTCCTTCGAGACGCGCGTTCCGCGCCGCTCAGGATGAGGCTAAGCGGCATCGGAGGGCGTTGAAGCCAGCGAAACATAGTCGGTCCTCATCCTGAGAGCCCGCCAACGGCGGGCGTCTCGAAGGATGGCCACAGGCGAAGTCGCTCCAATGATGCTCAGGCGCGCGCCTGCATCATCAGTTCGCGGGCCATGCGCATGTCGGCGATATCAGGGCCCTCGGTAAACGCCCCGCAGGCCTTGTCGAGCGCGGCGTGGGCTTCCTTGGCTCTGCCGGTACCGAGCATGACCCGTGCGAGGCTGGTCGTGCAGCGCAGCTCCCAGATGCGCGCGCCTTGCTGGACGGCAATGTCGATCGCCTCGTGAAAACGCGTCTCGGCGTCTGCAGAATGCCGCGGGCTTTTGAGCATCAATTCCCCCTTAATGCGGATCAGCTCGGGCAGATACCAGAGCTCCTGCCGGTCGTTGCAACGGGCCAGGACGTCCTCGATCACGTCGAGGCCGCGATCGATCTGGCCGGCCTCCAGCAAGCACGCGGCGAGGCTCGCCGAGAAGGGGAAGGAAGCGCGGCAGGAAGCGCGCATCGCCGGCGCGATTGAGCCTCTTCGCGCAGCAGCGGCAGGCCCGTCGCGATGTCGCCGCGCCGCGCCCCGACCGCGGCGTTGAAAGCCCGTGCCCACAGGCCCCACAGCCGGATGGCGTGGCGCTCGGCATGTTCGAGCAGCTCGGTGCCGTGGCGCTCGGCGGCTTCGAAATCGCCGGCCCAGAACGCGATCGGGCAGGCGGCCTGCCCCAGCACGCTGCAAAATGTCAGCGCATGGCCGTTGGCACGGCCCTCCTCGATGTTGTTGGCGGCGAGCGCGCGGGCCTGATCGGAAAATCCCTGGAGCCAGAGGATGCGGGCACGGAAATATTGCGTCGATATCCTGAGATCGAGCGGGAATATCTTCGGCTTCTCCACCAGCACGTGCAGTGAAGCGTTCACCCGGTCGATCCGTTGCCGCGCCTCGTTCTGGTCGCCGAGATAATGCAGCGCGACGGCCGTCAGGCGGTCGCCCAGCATCAGATCGGTGTGGTCGGATGAACTCGCCGCCGCGCTCGCAAAGCGGTCGGCGAGCGCGCGGGCCTTGCCGAACTGCCCGTTGTTGAACTGGTCGATGCACAGGCCCCACAGCGCACGCAGCCGGAAATCCTTGTCGTCGAGCCTGTCGGCCAGGTCGAGCGTGGTCTCGAGGATCGGGCGCGCCTCGCGTGCGCGGCCCTCGCCATACATCAGCGACCAGCCGAGCGCCGACATCAGCTGCATGCGGATGCGGTCGTCGCCGCCGTCCCCGAGCGCCGCCAGGGCCGTCTTGCAGCGCTCGCGGCATTCGGCGAACAGCGAAAGCCGCACCCACAGCGTGACCGCGGTCGCCGTCAGTGCGATGCCGAGGCCCGCGTCGCCTTCGCCCGCGAAGGCCCAATCCAGCGCGGCGCGCACATTGTCCAGCTCCCCGGCATAGACGTTCAGCCAGTCCGGCAGCGGCGTCGAGCCGTCGGCGCCCGCGCGCTCGAAGAAGTCGCGAAAATGCTCGGCATGGCGCTGCGCGAATTGCCTGACTTCGCCGAGCCTCGTTCAGCTTGCCGAGCGCGTAGGTGCGCGTGGTGTCGAGCAGGCGATAGCGCAGCGTCGGCGAGCCGGATGGCGAGATCAGCGATTTGGCGACCAGGCTGTCGATCGCCTCCAGCGTCTCCGCGGCGCTGAGGCCGTTGCCGGATGCGACCGCGGCGGCCGCCTCTGGTGCGAAGGGGCCGGCGAAAACCGACAATCGCCGCAATGTCGCGCTTTCGGCCGGGGGCAGCAGGTCGTAACTCCAGTCGAGGGCGGCAGCGAGCGTCTGGTGGCGCGGCACGGCCGTGCGTCGTCCGCGCCATTGCAGCGAGAAGCGGTTGTCGAGCAGCGAGGCCGTGCCGGCGATGCCATACGCATTGACACGCCCCGCCGCGAGGCTCGATGGCGAGCGCAATACCGTCGAGACGCCGGCAGATGCTCGCGACGAGCGGCGCGTCTTCGGCGCTGAGCTGGAACGGCCCGGAGCTCTGCGCGATACGTTCGACGAAGAGCTGCGCGGCGGGATAGGCGAGCACATCGGCGACCTCGAGGCCCTCGCGCTCGGGCGGACAATCCAGCGGGAAGAGGCGGAAGATCCGCTCGCCTTCGCTCCGGAACGATTCGCGGCTGGTCGCGAGAACGCGAAGCTGCGGCGCTTCGCGAACGATTTGCTCGACCAGCGGAGCCAGCGTGTCGAGCACGTGCTCGCAACCGTCGAAGATCAGCAGGGCCGGTCCGGTCTTCAGGAATGTCAGGATGGCCGGCGTCGGATCCTCCGAGCTGACGGTCAGTCCGAGGACGGAGGCGATGGTGGTCGTGACATGGCCGGCATCGCGCAACGGGCCGAAATCGACGAAATAGACGCGCCCGCCGAAATCCGCCGAGCGGCGATGCCCAACGGTGACGGCGACGACGGTCTTGCCGATGCCGCCGGGGCCGACGACGGTCGTGAAGCGATGCAGCGTCACGCCGTTCGAGATCTTTTCGATCATCTCCTCGCGGCCGATCATCTTCGCAAGCGGAGCCGGCAGCGAGCGGGGAGGGATGACTTCGGCTGAGGCCGGCGCAACCGGCGAGGCGGGCTGGGTGGACGACGCGACGAAGCAATAACCTCGGCCCGGCACGTTGAGGACATAGCGGGCGGACTTGCCGGTGTCGCCGAGCACCTTGCGCAACGCTGCGACATGGAAGCGCAGGCTGCCCTCGTCGACATTCACGTCGGCCCAGATGCGCTTGACCAGCTCTCTCTTGTCGATGACCTCTCCGGGACGCTCGGCCAGCACGATGAGGATATCGAGCGCGCGGCCGCCGACATGCAGCGGCTCTCCCTCCTTCTCAAGAAGCCGCGACTTTGGAAACAGCCGAAAGGGTCCGAATGAAACGACTGGGTCTTGGTTATTATCAGCTGGCACGTGCCATTGCCCCCGCAACGGGAGTCAAAAAGGTATCTTGTTGTGGTCTAGCAGAACGAAGCGTCCAGTAAACTGGCCGAAAGCAGCATGGCTGACAGACCTGCGCGGATGGCTGGGGTCAGCCTCGGTCCGCCTGAATCATGCTTGAAACGGAAGGGGTTAGGTCGCCCTCGTTCGTTGCGCATCCGCCGTGACGATGCGCGCCGACAGCGTGACGAGGCCCATCAGCGCGGCCAGCAGCCAGAACGCCATGGGCAATCCGCCAAGACGTGCGACGAAGCCGACGCCGGCAGGGCCGACCAGGATCCCGGCATAGCCGGCGGTGGTGATCGCCGCGACCGCGAGCCCCGTCGGCATCACCGTTTGCCGTGCCGCGCGGCGGAACAGCACCGGCACGAGGTTGGACGCGCCGAGCCCGATCAGCAGGAATCCGGCGATGGCGGCCGCCGAGACAGGCGCCGTGAGCAGGACCACAAATCCCGCGATCGCGATCAGGCTGCCCCAGAGCAATGTCGCACGGTCTCCGATGCGCGCCACCACGGCGTCGCCGCCGAGCCGCCCGATCGTCATCGCGATCGAGAACACGATGTAGCCGACGCCGCCTTTTGCCTCGGTGACGAGGCCCGCGCCGATTACGAGCAGCGCGCCCCAATCGAGCATCGCGCCCTCGACCAGGAAGGTGATGGCGCCGAGCAGGGCGAGCAGCAGCACCGATCCGTGCGGCAGCACGAACAACGGGCCGTCCTGCACCTGCACGGAGCGAAGCAGGCGCGGCGAGGTCACGACCATCGCGATCAGCATCAGGGCCGAGCAGATCAGCGTGCAGGCGAGCGGGCCGAATTGCAGCGACAGCAGCGCCGTCATCAGCGCGGATCCGGCAAAGCCCCCGATGCTGAACAGCGCGTGGAAGCCGGACATCAGCGGGCTCCCCGCCGCGCGCTCGACCTCCACGGCGTGGATGTTCATGGCAACGTCGATCGAGCCGAGCGCGGCGCCGAATACGAAGAGCACCAGCGCCAGCGTTGCGGGGTGCTCGCCACCGCCAGCAGCGGCAGGACCAGCGCCAGGCCGAACCCGCCGGCGATGATGATCGGCCTGCTGCCGTGGCGCGCACTGATGATTCCGGTCGCCAGCATCGCGACGACCGAGCCGATGCCGAGGCTGAGCAGGAGAAGTCCGAGCACGCCGTCGTCGACGCCGAGCCGCGTCTTTGCGAACGGCACCAGCGGCGCCCAGCACGCGATGCCGAAACCCGCGACGAGGAAGGCAAGCCGCGTCGCAAGACGTGTTGCGGGCCGGTCGGCAGAAGACATGGGAACTCCGGGAAGCCAGGCGGGACAACCGACAAGCCCGACGATTGTCGCGACTTTATGTCTGTGGCGGGCATGAGATGTCGCGGATGCAGAGAGCTCCGGTCGAGGTGCAGTCGATCGTTGGAATCTGCGGATCGTCTGCGTGTAGCCCGGATGGAGCGCAGCGCAATCCGGGGCCGGTCGCCCGGCATCTTCATCTGTCCCGGATTACGCTGGCGCTCCATCCAGGCTACAGATCGAGCCTGTGGTCGTGCCCTGTCAATCTATTCTTGCAAAAATATTCCACTTTACCGAAATTCGGTTTTCGCGTATGTGTCGTCCATCCCGGCTCATCCAGGAGGGGCGATCTCGAGGTCGTCTTGATTGCGAGCCGGGCTTGCGGTGGACGCGGCAGCGTCGGCACGAGATGGGGCGGGCAGGGCGGGTAGTCCCTGTGAGCCCGCACCCCGCGTGCAGACGAACGGCGCTGCTTGCGTACGGCAAAACCGTGTGGTCCTGGCCGTCGTTGCTACGGTCAAGCTCTTGCGGAGATGCGAGCGAGCCCAACCGGGCAGACTGCATCAATTCGTGGGGCGAGGGAGGCCAAAGGAAAGTTCGGCTCCCGGGAGATCACGGCATAAGCCGTCCAGCCATCGCGCAGGGAAGGCCGAGTGATCGGCACCACCTGTATGCTGCTGTGCGGTTCTTCCTGCGTGTGCATTTCGCGCAGCGGACCGCGGGTGCGAGGTCGGCACCCGGTCTTCCCTGCGCCCTCTTGGATTTGAGGGCGATGAGATCAGGCAAAGCTCGGGCGAATTGAGCCGCGAGGCCGCGAAGGCATGTCTATCACCCACATTCGGTGTCATCGCCCGGCTTGACCGGGCGATCCAGTATTCCAGAGGCGGTTGTGATCGAACCGAGACGCCGCGGCATACTGGATTCCCCGCTCCAGTGCGCAATTGCGCACAAGGCGGGGAATGACAGCGTCAATTGGAGGACGAGTAGCGCCTCATGCTCCGTCATTGCGAGGAGGCTCTTGCGACGAAGCAATCCAGACTCCCTCCGCGGAAGGACTCTGGATTGCTTCGCGACGCTCGCAATGACGGTGTGGAGAGCGCATGCCCCACACTCCGCTCTCGTGCCCCGGACGCAGCGCAGCGCGCAGCGGTGCGCTGCAGAGCCGGGGCCCATCTCTCCGCGACCGCCCGTGCCGCGCTGGGTCCCGGCTCTGCGCCACAACGCTTGCGGGGTGCGGCTTGTCCGGGACACGCGGGCCCGCCCCCATCGCCCGCGCACGAAATTCAACGAGCAGAAACAATCCAGAAATCCCAAAGCCACATCGCCGCCACAGCATTCCCGTTTCAGAGCATGAGAAGTGCTCCTTGAGGTGTGGAATGTCGTTGTTGCGAACCTGGCTGATCGCTGTGGCGATGAGTGCCGTGTCGATTGCGGGTTCGCTGCCGCTGGCAATGCTGCCGCAACCGGCGGCCGCGCAGGCGGTGGAGACGATCGTCGTCGAAGGCAATCGTCGGGTGGAGGCCGAGACGGTCCGTTCCTATTTCAAGCCCGGCCCGGGCTCGCGCCTCGATCAATCCGCCGTCGACGACGGGATCAAGGCGCTGATCGCGACCGGTCTGTTTCAGGACGTGAAGATCAACCGCTCCGGCGGCCGCATCGTGGTGTCGGTCGTCGAGAATGCCGTCATTGGCCGCATCGCTTTCGAGGGCAACAAGAAGATCAAGGACGAGCAGCTCACCGCGGAAGTCCAGTCCAAGGCGCGCGGAACGTTCTCGCGCGCGCTGGTGCAATCCGACACGCTGCGCATCGCCGAAATCTACCGGCGCTCCGGCCGCTACGACGTCCGCGTCACGCCCGAGATCATCGAGCAGCCGAACAACCGCGTCGACCTCGTCTTCACGGTCGAGGAGGGCGCCAAGACCTCGGTCAAGTCGGTCGAGTTCGTCGGCAACAGCGCCTTCTCGGCCTCGCGCCTGCGCGACGTCATCAAGACGCACGAGAGCAACCTGCTCAGCTTCCTCGGCAGCAACGACATCTACGATCCCGATCGCGTCGAGGCCGACCGCGATCTGATCCGCCGCTTCTACCTCAAGAACGGCTTTGCCGACGTCCAGGTGGTAGCTGCGCTCACCGAATACGATCCGGAGAAGAAGGGCTTTCTCGTCACCTTCAAGATCGAGGAAGGGGCGCAATATCGCGTCGGCTCCGTCGACTTCCGCTCCAGCATTCCCAATTTCGACACGGGCGCGCTCCGCACCTATTCCCGCGTCAGCGCCGGCTCGCTCTACAACGTCGAGTTGGTCGAGAAGTCGACCGAGGAGATGCAGATCGAGGCCTCGCGCCGCGGCTATGCCTTTGCGGTGGTCCGCCCCGGCGGCGATCGTAATTTCGAGGCGCGCACCGTCTCGATCGTGTTCAACGTCGACGAGGGTCCGCGGACCTATATCGAGCGCATCACCCTGCGCGGCAACACCCGCACGCGCGATTACGTGATCCGCCGCGAGTTCGACCTCGCGGAAGGCGATGCCTACAACCGCGCGCTGGTCGACCGCGCCGAGCGGCGCCTGAAGAACCTCGACTACTTCAAGAGCGTGAAGATCACGACCGAACCGGGATCGTCGAGCGACCGCGTCATCCTGATCGTCGACATGGAAGAGAAATCGACTGGCGACTTCTCGATCTCGGGCGGCTATTCCACCACCGACGGCGCGCTGGCCGAAGTCTCGATCTCCGAGCGCAATCTGCTCGGCAAGGGACTCTACGCCAAGGCGTCGGTCAGCTACGGCCAATATTCACGCGGCATCTCGCTGTCCTTCGTCGAGCCTTATCTGCTCGACTATCGCATGGCGCTCGGGTTCGACACCTATTGGCGCCAGCAATTGTCGAACAGCTATACCAGCTACGGCGTGACGACGCTGGGCTTCTCACCGCGCATCGGCCTTGCCCTGCGGGAGGACCTCTCGCTCCAGCTCCGCTACTCCCTCTATCAACAGAGCATCACGCTCGCGAGCGCCTACAACAACTGCAACAACAACGCGTCCAACAGTTCGCTGGCTTACAATCCGACGCCGGCCTACATCCAGAACGTCCTGGGCGGCGTGGACCCGACCAATTCCACGAGCTCGGGGGTCTATGGCTACGGCTGCTACGGCGACGGCGAGTCGAGCCTGCCGGTCCGGAAGGAATTGGCCAACGGCGCGACCTGGACCTCGGCGCTCGGCTACACGCTGAGCTACAACACGCTCGACAACACCAAGAACCCGACGGACGGATTGCTGGTCGACTTCAAGCAGGACTTCGCCGGGGTCGGTGGCGACGTCACCTATCTGAAGACCGCGCTGGACACCAAATACTACACGCCGCTCGTCTCCGACATCGTCAGCATGATCCGTCTGCAAGGCGGCGTGCTCAGCAAGCTCGGCAACCAGGATCTGCGCATGCTGGATCATTTCCAGATGGGCCCGAACCTGGTGCGCGGCTTCGCCTCGAACGGGATCGGTCCGCGCGACATCACCTATTGGAGCCTCGGCGCGGCCGGCGACGCGCTCGGCGGCACCAAATATTGGGGCGCGTCGATGGAGCTGCAGATGCCGTTCTGGTTCCTGCCCAAGGAAGTCGGGCTGAAGGGCGCGGTCTATGCCGATGCCGGCTCGCTCTGGGGCTATCAGGGTCCGACCTCGTGGTCGGCCACGGGCGAGGTCAACACCAAGGCCTGCCCGACCTGCGGATTGCAATATGACGACGGCAACACGGTGCGATCGTCGGTCGGCGTCGGCCTGATCTGGGCCTCGCCGTTCGGGCCGCTGCGCTTCGACTATGCTGTGCCGATCACGAAGGGCAAATACGACGTCGTCCAGGAGTTCAGGTTCGGCGGAGGAACGTCGTTCTAACCCCCGAGGATACGCCGGCAGGCCTCGACATACACCTCCGCGCCGGTGACGATATCGGCGTCGGCGGTGTTCTCGGTCCAGTGATGGCTGATGCCGCCGATCGACGGCACGAACAGCATGCCCGCAGGCATGACGGTCGCCAGCATCTGCGCATCGTGGCCGGCGCCGCTGGGCATGCGGACGGAGCGTCCATCCGCAAGCACCTTGCTCGCCGCTTCGATCGCATCCTGGATGCCCGCGTTCATCATGGCAGGCGCGCCGGTGCGGATCTTCTCGACGGTGACGGTGCAGGGGCCCTTTGCGTTCGCCTCGGACGCCAAGGTCCGCAGCAGCTCCTCGAGCCGCGCGATGACGGCCGGGTTGTCGTCGCGGATTTGGAACAGCATCTCGGCGCCGCCGGGGATGATGCTCGGCGCGCCCGGATCGAGCGTGATGCGGCCCGTGGTCCAGACCGTGCGGGGGCCGCAGGCATCGGGGAAACGTTCGTCGATGGCGAAGCAGAATTTGGCGAGCGCCAGCCCGGCGTCCTTGCGTACGGCCATGCGCGTCGTGCCGGCGTGGTTCTGCTCGCCGATGAAATTGATGCGGTACTGCCAGATGCCGACGATGGAGGTGACGACGCCGATCGCGAGCTTGCCGCTTTCGAGCGTGTCGCCCTGCTCGATATGCGCCTCGAGATATCCGACGTGGCGGCCCGGCTCGACACCGATGCGCGGACGGCCGGCGAGTCCCATGTCCGCGAGAGCATCGCGCATGGTGCGGCCGCTGGTGCGGTCGCGCGCGGCGTCGATCTCCGCGTCGGTCACCTGGCCGACATAGGAGCGCGAGCCGAGGAAGCTGCCGAAATGACCTTCCTCGTCGCACCACGCTGCGACTTCGACCGCGCCCTTCACGGACGGATCGGCATTGAGCACGCGCGCCGCTTCGAGCGCGTAGACGACACCGAGCGGGCCATCGAGCCAGCCGGCATAGTTCTGACTCTCCAGATGCGAGCCGGCCAGCAGCTTCGGGCCGGGCTTGGTGCTGGTGCCGAACACGTTGCCGATGCCGTCAACCGCGGCGGCGAGGCCGGCGTCGGGCAGCTTCCGCATCAGCCAGTCCAGCGACTGCTTGTGCGGCTCGGAGAAGGTCGGCTTGTGCACGCCGGTCTTGTAGGTGCCGATGGCGCGCAGCGCATTGAGATCGGCGAGGACGCGGGCGCCATCGGCGCGCGGCTTGGTGTCAGGCATGTTCGGCAACCTTCAGCGCCTCGGTGCGGATTTCCTCGACCAGCCGTTCCTTGAGCTGGACGAATTCTGGTGTGGTCTTGATCTTGTAGGAGCGCGGATGCGGCAGATCCACGGTGATCTCGGCCTTGATGCGGCCGGGGCGCGCGCTCATGACGATGACGCGGCTGCCGAGGAAGATCGCTTCCTCGATGTCGTGGGTCACGAACAGCACGGTCTTCTGGTCACGCTCCCAGATGCCGAGCAGCATCTCCTGCATCAGGGCGCGGGTCTGATTGTCGAGCGCGCCGAACGGCTCGTCGAGCAGCAGGATTTTGGGATCATTGGCCAGCGCGCGGGCGATCGCCGTGCGCTGCTGCATGCCGCCGGAGAGTTGCTTGGGCCAGTGGTTTTCGAATCCGGACAGGCCGACCTGGCGGATGAAGGCGTCGGCGACCTTGTTGCGCTCCGCCTCGGGCATGCCGCGCTCGCGCAGGCCGAAGGCGATGTTCTCGCGCACGGTGAGCCAGGGGAACAGCGTGTAGGACTGGAACACCATTCCGCGATCGGCGCCGGGGCCGGTGACCTCGCGCCCGTCGAGCGTGACGCGCCCGCTGGTCGGACGATCGAGTCCGGCGACGATGCGCAGCAGCGTGGACTTGCCGCAGCCGGAGGGGCCGAGGATGGTGACGAAGTCGTTGTTGCCGATGGCGAGGTCGGTCGGCTCCAGCGCCCTGGTCGGCGCATTGCCGTGGCGCGCGGGGAAGGTGCGCGAGACCTGCTCGACCCTGAGGATCGTCATGCGAGCCTCCAGGGAAACAGCCAGGCGTTGAACGCCTTGAACAGGAAGTCCGAGAGCAGGCCGATCAGCCCGATCACGATGATGCCGAAGATGATCTGGCCGGTGTTGAGCAGCGCCTGGCTGTCGGTGATCATGTGACCGATGCCCGAGGACGAGCCGATCAGCTCGGCGACGATGACGTAGGTCCAGGCCCAGCCCAGCACCAGCCGCAGGATCTCGGCGATTTCGGGCGCGGACGATGGCAGCAGCACGCGGCGAATGATGCCGCGGTCGCCGGCGCCCAGCGTATAGGCCGCCTCGACCAGATCGCGGCGGGTGGCGCCGACGGTGACGGCGATCATCAGAATGATCTGGAATACGGAGCCGATGAAGATGACGAGCAGCTTCTGCAATTCGCCGATGCCGGCCCACAGGATCAGCAGCGGAATGAAGGCGGAGGCGGGCAGGTAGCGCGCAAAGGACACGAAGGGTTCGAGGAAGGCTTCGACCGGCTTGTAAGCGCCCATCAGCAGCCCGAGCGGGACCGCGATGATCGCGGCGAGCACGAAGCCGCCGATGACGCGCCAGATCGTCATACCGATGTCGTATGCAAAACCTTGCTTCGCCAGCAGGTCATAACCTTCCTGCACCATGGTGAGCGGGTTGGCGAGGAACACTTTCGACACATGGCCGCCGAAGGTCGCCCACGACCACAAGGCAACGAACACGACGAAGAACGCAAGGCCGTAAGCCAAGCGCTGCTTCGATGTCACGGGATCAAGGGGACGCATCGACGGTCTATCCGGGCAGTGAACGAATTTGCCGGCCCCGCCGCGAGACGGGGCCGGCAGCTTCGAGGAGGTTTACTTGATATAGCTCGCGTCGAAGAGGTCCTCGACCTTCGGTGCGGCCTTGATGATGCCGATCTCGAGCAGGAGGTCAGCGGCTTCCTTGTTGAAGGTCAGGAAGTCACCGGCGAAGAATTTCTGGTTCGCGGCCTTGTCCTGCCAGCGCAGGTACTTCGCCGAGTTGGCGAACTGCTCGCCGGTCTGCTTGACGTCGGCGCCCATGATCTCATAGGCCTTGGCCTGGTCCTTGGCGATCATGTCGAGCGCCTCGAAATAGCTGTCGGCAAGCGCCTTGGCGGCCTTCGGGTTCTCGGTCAGGAATTTCGGCGTGCAGCCGAAGGTGTCCATGACCATGGGATAGTCGAGCGTGGTCGCGATGATCTTGCCCTTGTCCGGCGCGGCGCGCACGGTCGACAGATACGGCTCGTAGGTCATCGCGGCGTCGTTCTGGCCGGAGACGAAGGCCTGCGCGGCGGCGGCCGGCTCGAGATTCACGACGGTGACGTCCTTGGTGGTCAGGCCGTTTTTCTTGAGCATCCAGGCCAGCGCGAAATACGGCGAGGTGCCGGGCGCGGAGGCGGCGACGGTCTTGCCCTTGAGGTCCTTGATCGCGGCGACATCGTTGCGCACGGCCATGCCGTCGGCGCCGAAGCTCTTGTCGAGCTGGAAGATCTGCTTGGTCGCAACGCCGTTGGCGTTCCAGGAGATCCAGGTCTCGACCGTGGTCGCCGCGCACTGGATGTCGCCGGAGGCGACGGCGAGATGCCGGTCCTTCTGCGGGATCTTCTTGATGGTGACGTCGAGCCCGTTCTTCTTGAAGATCCCAGCTTCCTTCGCCAGCGTCAGCGGCGCGAAGCCGGTCCAGCCGGAGATGCCGACGCCGACCTTGACGTCGTCGGCGAGCGCGGGAGTGGCGGCTGCGAGAGCAATGATTGTCGCAAATATCGTCGAACTACGCATGATTGTCGTCCTCTGCCGATCGGTGGATTGACGTCCTGTTGATATCTTCATGAAGCGTTGCACGATTTGTGCCGACATATGCTCTCAGCCTCCCTTGAATCGCGCGACAAGGCGGTGAGAGTGACCGGGATAGAGCAGGCGCACGGCGGTGATCGTGCGTGCGCTGCGCCAGGTGTAACGGTCGATCACGAGGCAGGGGCACCGACCTCGATCGCGAGTGCGTCTGCCGTGCGATCATCCGCGACGATGGCGCTGATCGTGTGCTCGGCCTCGGTCCATGGGACATGATGAAGCAGCCAGGAGCCGGGCGGTTCGCGGGAGAAATCCGCGGTCGCGGCATCAGGCACGGACGACAGGTCGATCAACCTGTCCTCGACGGCGAACGGCACGTTGTCGGCGCTGTGCCGGCAGGTGATCGCGACGACCTTGCCCGCTTTTTTGACGCCGAGACGGTCGCGATCCGCTGCGGTTGCGGTGCGCAGCTTGCGGCCGATCAGCTCATAGCCATAGCTGCGCCCGAGCGCGGTGATCTCGGCGCGGATGTCTGCGATCTTGAGCACCGCCGACTGATGCTGCGGCCGGCGTACGAAGGAACCCGCGCGTCGCCGCCGCTCGATCAGATCGGCCTGCGCGAGCTCCGACAGCGCCTTGTTCACTGTCATGCGCGAGCAGCCGTAGCGCGCCACCAGCTCATGCTCGAACGGGATGCGATGCCCCGGCGGCCATTCGCCGGTCAGGATGCGTTTTTCGATGTCGGCGCGGATGCGCTTGTAGAGCGTCGGCTGATCGCCGGTGTCGGTCGCAAGGCTCATGCGACGAGCCTCCGCACCGCCGCGTTGAATCGCTCGCGCGCCGCCTGGCGCAGCCTGTGCCGTCCGCCTTCGACGACCTTGTTACCGCCAGCCCAGACGCAATCGATCGCGGCGCTGCCTGCCGCAAAGATCCAGCCGTCAATGAGCGCATCATGCGTCCGTCCTGCCAGCGACGGATGCGTGGCATCGAGCGTGACGATGTCGGCGCGTGCGCCGGGGACGATGCCGACCGGTGTCTGCGCCAGGGCCTGTGCGCCGCCCGCAAGCGCGTGATCGAACAGCGTGCGGCCGGTCGATCGGCCTGCGCCGCCGGAGAGCACGTTGCGCTGGCGATGCCTGAGGCGCTGGCCGTATTCGAGTTGGCGCAGCTCATCAGTGACGCCGACCAGCACGTTGGAATCGGTGCCGATACCGAATGCGCCGCCGGCGGCGAGGAATTCCCGCGCGGCGAAGGTGCCATCTCCGAGACTGGCTTCAGTGATCGGGCAGAGGCCGGCGACCGCGTCGGTCGCAGCGAACCCGCTGACTTCCTCGTCCGTCATATGGGTCGCGTGAATGAGGCACCAGCGCCGATCCAGCGGCGCGTGCTCCAGCAGCCATTGCACCGGGCGCCGGCCCGACCAGGCCAGGCAATCCTCGACTTCCCTGACCTGCTCGGCGGCATGGATATGCACCGGCCCGCCTTCGGCCAGCGGAATGATCGCGGTAAGCTCGTCCGGCGTCACCGCACGCAGACTGTGCGGGGCGATGCCGATGTTGGCACCGGGCAATGTGCTGATCGCCTTGCGCGATGCTGCCACCAGCGCGGCGAACTGATCGACCGAGCAGATGAATCGGCGCTGGCCGTCATGCGGCGTCGTGCCGCCGAACGAGCCATGCGCATAGAAAGTCGGCAGCAGCGTCAGGCCAATGCCGGAGGTCTCGGCCGCTTGCGCGATCCGCGCGGCCATCTCGGCGGGATCGGAGTAGGGCGTTCCGTCGCGGTCGTGATGCAGATAATGGAATTCGCCGACGCGGGTAAAACCCTGCTCCAGCATTTCGACGTAAAGCAGCGTCGCGACGGCGGCGGCGTCATCCGGCGTCATCGCCAGCGCAAAGCGATACATCGTCTCGCGCCAGGTCCAGAACGTGTCGGTCGAGTCGCCGCGCATCTCAGCGAGGCCCGCCATGCCGCGCTGGAACGCGTGGCTGTGCAGGCTCGCAAGCCCGGGCAGCGCGATGGCGTGGCGCTCGTCGCCGGCAGCCGGTGCCACGCCCGGCGTCACTTCCGCGATCGCGCCGGCGGTGATGACCACCTGCACGTCATTGGCCCAGCCCGAAGGCAGGAGCGCGGAGGCGAAATGCAGTCGGGACATGATTGATGACACGCCGGCTGGACAGAACCGGCTTACGATTATATGTCTAGACATATAAGTCAAGCATCCCACACCAGGGGACAGTGGCATGGCAGAGCGCTTCGACCGGATCTGGCACAACGCCCGGCTCGCCACGATGCGGGCCGACCGCCCTGAGATCGGCGAGATCGAATCTGGCGTGATCGCCTCGCGCGGCGGCCACATCGTCTATGCGGGCGCAGCCGCAGACTTCCCTGCCGATGCGGACGCCATCCAGTGGATCGATTGCGAGGGGCGCTGGATCACGCCGGGTCTCATCGACTGCCACACCCATCTCGTCTATGGCGGAAACCGCGCGCATGAATTCGAGCTGCGCCTGAAGGGCGCAAGCTATGAAGAGATCGCGCGCGCCGGCGGCGGCATCGTCTCGACGGTGGCCGCGACGCGCAAGGCAAGCGAGGCCGAGCTGGCTGCAGGCGCATTGCCGCGGCTCGACGCGCTGATCGGCGAGGGCGCGACCACGGTCGAGATCAAGTCGGGCTATGGCCTCGATACCGAGACCGAGATACGCCAGCTTTCCGCGGCGCGCAGCCTTGGCCGCCAGCGCAAAATTTCGATCCGGACCTCCTTCCTCGGCGCGCATGCGCTGCCTGTGGAAGCTGGCGGCGACAAGGATCGCTACATCGATCTCGTCTGCAGGGAGATGCTGCCGGCGGTTGCGAAGGCGGGCCTTGCTGATGCGGTCGATGCCTTCATGGAGGGTATCGCGTTCTCGGCGGAGCAGACGGCGCGGGTGTTCGAGACCTCGCGGAGTCTCGGACTGCCGGTCAAGCTCCATGCCGACCAGCTCTCAAACCTCGGCGGTGCGGCGCTCGCGGCGAAATTCTCCGCGCTCTCGGCCGATCATCTCGAGCATACCGACGACGCCGGCGCTGCCGCGATGGCGAAGGCCGGCACGGTCGCCGTGTTGCTGCCGGGCGCGTTCTATTTCATTCGCGAGACGCAGAAGCCGCCGGTCGAGGCGTTCCGCAAGCACGGCGTACATATGGCGCTCGCGACCGACTGCAATCCCGGCAGCTCGCCGCTGACCTCGCTGCTGCTGGCGATGAACATGGGTGCGACGCTGTTCCGGATGAATGTCGCCGAATGCCTTGCCGGCGTCACCCGCGAAGGTGCGCGGGCGCTTGGCGTGCTCAGCGAGACCGGCACGCTGGAAGCCGGCAAATGGTGCGACCTCGCGATCTGGGACATCGAGCGGCCCGCCGAGCTTGTCTATCGCATCGGCTTCAATCCGCTGCACCGTCGTATCTGGAGGGGACAGTGACGGAGCCGGGCGCAGCGATCGTCGTCACGCCGGGAACGGTGCGCCTCGACGATCTCGCGCGTGTGCTCGCGGGCGCGCCCGTCATGCTCGATCCCTCGTTCTGGCCGCGCGTCGAGGCGGCGGCCGAGATTGTCGCGAAGGCGGCGCAAGCCGCGACACCCGTCTATGGCATCAACACCGGATTCGGGAAGCTGGCCTCGAAGCGGATTCCGCCCGACCAGACCGCGCTGCTTCAGCGCAATCTGATCGTCTCGCATTGCTGCGGTGTCGGCCCGGCGACGCCGGAGCTGATCGTTCGCCTGATGATGGCACTGAAGGTCATCTCGCTCGGACGCGGCGCCTCCGGCGTGCGACGCGAGGTGATCGAGCAGTTGCAGGCCATGCTGGCGCGGGGCGTCTGTCCGTTGGTGCCGCAGCAGGGCTCGGTTGGTGCCTCGGGCGATCTCGCACCGCTTGCGCACATGACCGCGGTGATGATCGGCGAGGGGCAGGCGCTTGTTGATGGGGCGACCGTCTCCGGCGTCGAGGCGCTGGCCGCCGCAGGCCTTGCGCCGCTGACGCTCGGCCCGAAGGAAGGTCTCGCGCTGATCAACGGTACGCAGTTTTCGACCGCCTATGCCATCTCCGGCGTCCTGCGCGCCTTCGGCCTGGCCCGCGCCGCGCTGGTCACCGGCGCATTGTCCGTTGATGCGGCGATGGCGTCGACGGCGCCGTTCCGCCCTGAAATCCAGGCGCTGCGCGGCCATGCCGGGCAGATCGCAGCGGCCGCGACACTCATGGCCTTGCTCGACGGCAGCGACATCCGGCTGTCGCATCTCGACGGCGACGAGCGTGTGCAGGATCCCTATTGCCTGCGCTGCCAGCCGCAAGTCGCGGGGGCTGCGCTGGATCTCATCACGCAGGCCGCGCGCACGCTGATCGTCGAGGCCAATGCCGTCACCGACAATCCGCTGGTGCTGGTCGAGACCGGCGAGATCGTCTCCGGTGGCAACTTCCATGCCGAGCCGGTGGCGTTCGCCGCCGACGCGATTGCGCTGGCGCTGTCGGAGATCGGCGCGATCGGCGAGCGGCGCATTGCCACGCTGGTCGATCCCGCGCTCAATTTCGGCCTGCCGCCGTTCCTAACCCCCGATCCCGGCATCAATTCCGGCTTCATGATCGCCGAGGTCACGGCCGCCGCGCTCTATGCCGAGAACAAGCAGCGCGCTGCTGCCTGCTCGATCGACTCGACGCCGACCAGCGCCAACCAGGAAGACCATGTCTCGATGGCTGCGCATGCCGCGCGACGCCTTGCCGACATGGCCGACAATCTCGCCGTCATCCTCGGCATCGAGGCTCCTGGTCGCCGCGCAGGGCATCACGCTGCGTGCGCCGCATGCGACCAGCGCGCCGCTCGTCGCTGTTATCGCCAGGCTTCGCGAGCAGGTGCCCGCACTTGGGGCCGACCGCTACATGGCCGGCGATCTCGCCAAGGCTGCCGCGCTGATCGAGGCCGACGCATTGCCGACCGCGGCGATTTCCGCGCTCTCATCCGATCCGTTTCCAAAGCTCGACTGAAGGGTGCCCGCATGAACCGCAGACTGGACAACGACCGCACCATCCGCGCTCCACGTGGCAGCGAGATCAGCGCAAAGAGCTGGCTGACGGAAGCGCCGCTCCGCATGCTGATGAACAATCTCGACCCCGATGTCGCCGAGCGTCCGAGCGAGCCTCGTCGTCTATGGCGGCATCGGCCGGGCCGCGCGCGACTGGGAGAGCTTTGACCGGATCACCGCTGCCTTGCGCAAGCTCGAAGGCGACCAGACGCTGCTGGTGCAGTCCGGCAAGCCGGTCGGTGTGTTCCGCACCCATGCCGATGCGCCGCGCGTGCTGATCGCGAACTCCAACATCGTGCCGCATTGGGCGACGCTCGACCATTTCAACGAGGCTCGATCGCCAGGGCCTGATGATGTACGGCCAGATGACGGCGGGCTCCTGGATCTATATCGGCAGCCAGGGCATCGTGCAGGGCACCTATGAGACCTTCGTCGAGGTTGGGCGGCGCCATTATGGCGGCAGCCTCGCCGGCAAATGGATTCTGACCGCAGGCCTCGGCGGCATGGGCGGTGCGCAGCCGCTGGCGGCGACCATGGCGGGGGCTTCGATGCTCGCGGTCGAATGTCAGCCGAGCCGCATCGAGATGCGGCTGCGCACCGGCTATCTCGACCGCCAGGCCGCAACGCTCGACGAGGCGCTCGCGACCATGGCGGAGGCCGCGAAGACAAAGAAGGCCCTCTCGGTCGGCCTGCTCGGAAATGCTGCGGAGATTTTCCCGGAGCTGGTGCGTCGCGGCGTCAAGCCCGACATCGTCACCGACCAGACCAGCGCGCATGATCCGATCAACGGGTACTTGCCGAAGGGCTGGTCGCTCGCGGATTGGGAATCAAAGCGCGCGTCCGATCCGAAGGCGGTCGAGCGTGCGTCGAAGACGTCCATGGTCGAGCATGTCCAGGCCATGCTGGATTTCCACGCGCAGGGCATTCCGACCCTCGACTATGGCAACAACATCCGCCAGATGGCGCAGGACATGGGCCTGAAAAACGCCTTCGATTTCCCCGGCTTCGTGCCCGCCTATATCCGTCCGCTGTTTTGTCGCGGCGTCGGGCCGTTCCGCTGGGCCGCGCTGTCGGGGGACCCTGAAGACATCTTCAAGACCGATGCCAAGGTCAAGGAGCTGATGCCTGACGACAAGCATCTGCACAATTGGCTCGATATGGCGAAGGAGCGCATCAAGTTCCAGGGCTTGCCGGCGCGGATCTGCTGGGTCGGTCTCGGCGATCGCCATCGCCTCGGCCTTGCCTTCAACGAGATGGTGGCGCGCGGTGAATTGAAGGCGCCGATCGTGATCGGGCGCGATCATCTCGACAGCGGCTCGGTGGCGAGCCCCAACCGCGAGACCGAGGCGATGAAGGACGGATCGGATGCGGTGTCCGACTGGCCGCTGCTGAACGCGCTGCTCAACTGCGCCAGCGGTGCGACCTGGGTCTCGCTGCATCATGGCGGCGGCGTCGGCATCGGCTATTCGCAGCATGCCGGCATGGTGATCGTGGCCGACGGCACGCCGGAAGCGGCGAAGCGCATCGAGCGCGTGCTCTGGAACGATCCCGCCACCGGCGTCATGCGCCATGCCGATGCGGGGTACGAGACGGCGATCGACTGCGCCCGCGACAAGGGCCTGGATTTGCCGAGCCTGAAGTAGCCAGCCGCGGGCTCGATCAACCTCTCCCGCTTGCGGGGAGGTCGGCGCGGAGCGCCGGGTGGGGGCTCGTGCGGCATTGGGGCTGTTCATTGTGGAGACACCCCCACCCCAGCCCTCCCCGCAAGCGGGAGAGGGGGCGCGCCTCGTTTGCGGCGGCTTCGCCGTGCTAACCGCTCACCAAAAGCTTCGGCATCGTCGTCTTGGCGCCGTCCATGAAGGTCTGGACGGCGTCGCGGACGATGGCGTCGAGATCTGCCGGGATCGGCGTCTCGTAGATGAACTTGCGGATGGCAAGATAGAAGATGCGGCCGTGCAGGCCCCAGAACAGCTCGGTCTCGCGCTCGCTCAATGAATGTGCCGTCGCGTCGGGCAGCTTCAACTCGTAGCGCAGCTCCGCCGCCGCCGGCTCGATGATCTCGCGGCGGACGATGTCGAGGTAGCGGCTGGTGATGCCGAACGACTTCATGCCGGAGAACACGAAGATCCGCACCCAATTGTACTCGAACACGCGCTCGACATAGTCGAGATAGAAGCGCGTGAGCCGCGCTTCGAGCGACAGCGAGCGATCGCGAATCATCGGCCCCCAATCGGGCGACCAGCGGCTGAGATAGACCTCCTGATAGACCCGCTCGATCAGCGCTTCCTTGCTGGGGAAGTGGCGATAGATCGCCGAATGCGTGATGCCCATGCGCTTGGCCAGCTCGCGCGTCTGGCCTTCGAAGCCATGCTCCGCGAAGAAGCGGATCGCCTCGTCCACGATCGCGCGCTCGCGGTCGGCCGCGCGCATGTTGCGACGCTTTGGCGCGGATTTACTGCCTGTCTCGGTTCGCTTCCGAACCGATCGCTTTGCCGTTTTCTGCGTCTTTCGGGCCATTTCGTCGCTGAATCGCGGGTTTGACAACCTTCATAGCCCAAGGCGCATTTGTGACCAAATGGTCATTTCCTGTTGACCGGCCCCGGGCGGCGTGTCAGGATTTTGAGACCAGATGGTTACAAATCTGGCATCCCGGCTGATGAGCCGATGGATCTCGAGGAAACGGCAGTGAAGGCGAGGGCTTTCAGCTATTTTCGTGCGGCGACGATCGACCAGGCGCTGGATGCTCATGCCCGCGCCGGCGATGACGCGCGCTTCATTGCCGGCGGCCAGAGCCTCGTGCCGGCCCTGTCGCTGCGGCTGCAGGCGCCACTTCTGTTGATCGACATCACCCATATCGGCGAGCTGCGCGGCGTCAGGCGCGAAGGCGGCTATTTGCGCATCGGCGCGCTGACGCGGCATTGCGAGATGCTGAGCGAGCCCCTGATCGCCGAGTTCGCGCCGCTGCTGCATGCCGCTGCACCCTTCGTCGCCCATCCCGCGATCCGCAATCGCGGCACCTTCGGCGGCAGCGTCGCGCTGGCGGACCCGGCGTCCGAATTCCCCGCGATGACGCTGGCGCTGGATGCCGAGATCGAGATCGCCGGTCCCTCGGGCCACCGGCGGGTCAAGGCCGACGATTTCTTCATCGACCTGTTCGAGACTGCCTTGCAGCCCGGTGACTTGATTACCGCCGTCTACGTTCCCCTGTTCAAGGCCGATCAGCGCTTTGCGTTCGACGAGCTGGCGCGGCGGCGCGGGGATTATGCGCTGGTCGGTTGCGGCATCATGGCGACATGCACGGGTGGCTGCATCGACGATATCCGCATCTCCTTCTTCTCGGTCGGCAATACGCCGACCCGGGTGAAAGGCGCCGAGGCGACCTTGATCGGCTCGCGGCTCGATGCGGAACGTATCGCTGCGGCGCAAGGCGCGCTTGAAGGGGATCTCGCGCCGCCCGACAGTGACGAGGTGCCTCCGGCGATGCGGCTGCATCTTGCCCGCGTGCTGCTTGGCCGCCTGCTCGGACGTCTGGGTGAGGGCGCATGAACGGCCTCAGCGAAACCCTGCTGGATGAGGCTGACGAGACGGTGCGGATCCGTCTGGTCGTCAATGGCCGCAAGGTCGCCTGCGAGGTCACGCCGCGCGACACGCTGGTCGATTGCCTGCGCGACAAGCTCGAGCTGACGGGCACGCATGCTGGCTGCGAGATGGGCGCCTGCGGCGCCTGTCTGGTTCAGCTCGACGGCCAGGCCGTACATTCCTGCCTGGTCTTCGCAGTGCAGGCCGACGGCGCGACCATCAACACCATCGAAGGTCTGTCGGAAAGCGGCGTGATCGCCGACCTGCAGGCTGAATTCCATCGCCGTAACGCCCTGCAATGCGGCTTCTGCACGCCGGGCATGCTGGTCAACGCGCAGGAGCTGTTGTCGCAGGTGGTGCAGCCGAGCCGCGACGAGATTCGCGACGCGCTGTCAGGCAATTACTGCCGCTGCACGGGCTATGAGGCGATCGTCGATGCCATCGACGCAGTGGCCAAAGCGCGCGGCGCAGGCGGAGGTGCAACATGACCGCGCCGCTGACCTCGCTCGACCGTCCCAATTCCTATATCGGCCGCTCCGTGCCGCGGCCGAACGCCAAGCGGTTGCTCGCCGGGCGCGGGCGCTATGTCAGCGATCTCAAGCTGCCGCGCATGCTCCATGCCGCGTTCCTGCGCAGCCCGCATGCGCATGCGAAGATCGTTGCGATCAGGATAGACGAGGCCCGTGCGCTCGAAGGTGTGCACCTCGTGGCGACGGGCGCGGATCTCGCCAAGATCTGCACGCCATGGACCGGCACGCTTGATCACTTCAAGGGCATGATTTCGGCGCCGCAATGGCCGCTGCCGCTGGATCGCGTGGTCTGGGCCGGGCAGGCGGTGGTGGCCGTCGTTGCCGAGAGCAGGGCGATCGCCGAGGACGCGCTGGAGCTGATCGAGGTCGATTACGAGGACCTTCCCGTGGTCGTCGACATCGACAGTGCGCGAGAGGCCGGCGGTGCGCTGGTCAATCCCGGCAGCGCCAACAATACCTGCTTCCGCAGCCAGCTCGACAGCGGCGCCGTTGACGACGCTTTTGCGCATGCCGCCCACGTGGTGGAAGAAGAATTCACTTTCGGCCGCCACACCGCGGTGACGCTGGAGCCGCGCGCCATCGTCGCGGATTACGATCCTGCCGCTGGCATGCTCACCGTGCATCACGGCACGCAGACGCCCTATCAGTTTCAGGATCTCTATTCGCGGCATTACAATATTCCGGAATCGCGCGTCCGCGTTATTGCGACCGATATCGGCGGCTCCTTCGGGATGAAGCTGCATGTCTATCACGAGGACATGGCGGTGGTCGGTCTCTCGATCCTGCTCGGCCGGCCCGTGAAATACGTGACCGACCGCATGGAGTCCTTCGTCTCCGACATCCACGCGCGCGACCACCGCGTTCGTGCCCGCATGGCGCTGGATGCCAAGGGCGAGATCCTGGCGATGGACGTGCTGGACCTCACCGCGATCGGGGCGTTCTCCACCTATCCGCGCACCAGCGTGGTCGAGGGCAACCAGGTGATCCGCCTGATCGGCGCGCCCTATCGCTTCAGGAATTATCGCGCCACGCTGGAGGTGATCTTCCAGCACAAGGTGCAGACCAGCCAGTATCGCGCCGTCGGCCATCCCATCGCCTGCGCCGTCACCGAGCGGCTGGTCGATATGGCTGCAAGCAAGCTCGGCCTCGATCCCTTCGCCATCCGCGCCCAGAACGTCATTCCCGACGACGCCTATCCGCAGACTTCGCCGACCGGCTACCGCTTCGAGGCGCTGTCGCATCAGGCTTGCCTGACGCGGCTGCACGAGATCATGGACTACGACGGCTTGCGCGCCGAGCAGGCGGAGTTGCGCCAACGCGGGATCTATCGCGGCATCGGTATTGCGACCTTCGTCGAGATCACCAATCCGAGCCCCGCGTTCTACGGCGTCGGCGGCGCGCGCATCTCCTCGCAGGACGGCGCGATCCTCAGCCTGACGCCGTCGGGCGAGGTGCGCTGCCTGATCTCGGTCACCGAGCAGGGGCAGGGCACCGAGGCGATCATCAGCCAGATCGTGGCCGACCAGCTCGGCCTCGCGCAGGAGCACGTCAAGGTCATCACCGGGGATACCGAGGTCACGCCGCATGGCGGCGCCACCTGGGCCTGCCGCGGCGCCGGCATTGGCGGCGAGACGGCGCTGCAGGCCACGCGCGCGCTCAAGCGCAACATCCTGGAGATCGCCGCGCTCATTCTGCAGGAGCAGCCGTCGGCGCTAGACATCGCCGACGGCGAGGTCGTGGACGCCGCGACGCGCAAGCCGCGCCTGCCGATCGCCGAGATCGCGCGCATTGCCTATTTCCGCTCCGACACACTGCCGCCGGGGACGCAGGCGCAGCTCACCGTGAGCCATCATTTCGCGCCGCAGGGTTATCCGTTCGCCTTCACCAACGGCATCCAGGGCTGCGCGCTGGAGGTCGATGTCGAGACCGGCCTCATCACGCTCCTCAAGCACTTCATCGTCGAGGATTGCGGCCGCGTCATCAATCCGATGCTGGTGGACGAGCAGCTGCGTGGCGGCATCGTGCAGGGGCTGGGTGCGGCGCTGTTCGAGGAGTGCCGTTACAGCGACACCGGCCAGCTCATGAACGGCTCGCTCGCGGACTATCTCGTGCCGATGCCGATGGAGATGCCCGACATCGTCATCGCCCATGTCGAGACGCCGACCGCCGACACCGTGCTCGGCGCCAAGGGCGTCGGCGAAGCCGGCACGGCGGCGGCCTCGGCGTGCGTACTCAATGCCGTCAACGACGCGCTTGCGCCGTTCGAAGCGACGATCAACGCGATCCCGATCACGCCTGCCAAAGTCCTGAAAGCCCTGAAGCGTTTCTAGAAAAAAGACAATTGGAGGAATTCATGCCCAAGTCCGGTTCAACGTCGAAGATATCCCGCCGCACCGCGCTCGCCGGCCTCTCGGCTGGTGCGGCGCTGCTCGCCATGCCCCGTCTCGGCCGCGCCGCCGACGAGACGATCCGCATCGGCTTTCCGACGCCGCTCACCGGCCCGTTCGCGGCGGAAGCGCGCGATCAGGTCAAATGCGCCGAGCCTCGCGGTCAAGCTCGTCAACGACAAGGGCGGCATCGGCGGCCGCAAGGTCGAGCTGCTGGTGCGGGACGACAAGCTCAACGCCGGCGAGGCCGCGACGCGGACGCTGGAGCTGATCGAGAAGGACAAGGTTCACGCCGTGGTCGGCGCGCTCTCCAGCGCCGTGCAGCTCGCGGTCAATGAGGTCACCCGCGCCCGCGGCGTGATCTACGTCTCGATCAGCCAGTCCGACACCATCAACGAGGCCAAGGATTTCAGCAAATACACCTTCCATGAGGCGCTGAACCCGCACATGACGACCGCGGCCGTGGCGCGGCAGACGCTGAAGAAGGGCATGAAGGTCGCCCATCTCGTCGCGGACTATGCCTATGGCCACGAGATGCTGCGCGGCTTCAAGCGCGCCCAGGCCGCGATCGGCGCGGACAATGTCGGCGAGATCCTGCATCCGTTCGGTGCGGCCGACTATTCCACCTTCATGCCGCGCCTGATGTCGATGCGGCCGGACGTGCTCTGCATCTCCAATTTCGGCCGCGACCAGGCCAATGCGATCAAGCAGGCCGTCGATTTCGGCGTGAAGCAGCAGATGAAGATCGTCGTGCCCGTGATCCTGCACAACCAGCGGCTCGCGGTCGGCCCCGACGTGTTCGAGGGCGTGGTCGGCGGCGCCAACTACTATTGGGGCCTGGAGGCGCAGAGCAAGTCGGCGGCCGCCTTCAACGCCGCGTTCAAGGCCGCCAATGGCGGCGCGATCCCGACCGATTACGGCGCCTACGGCTATTCGGGCGTGGGGTCCTTGCTGGCCGCCATGCAGACGGCCGGCGGCACCGACACCGACAAGGTGGTCGATGCCCTGGAGAAGCTGCAATATGATCTGACCAAGGGCCCGCAGCACTATCGCAAGTGCGACCATCAGTCGGTGCAGTCGGTGCTGGTGCTGGAGTCCAAGAAGAAGTCGGCGATGTCGGGCGAGAACGATCTGTTCGCGATTCTCGCCAACGACACCGGCTCGGACGACATGCTGCGTAGCTGCAGCGAGCTCGGCCACGCGACCTAAGACCCCTGACGATGGACCTGTCGCTGATCATCATGCAGCTTCTTTCCGGGATCGCCCTTGGGGCGGTCCTGGTGATCACTGCGCTCGGGCTGACGATCGTGTTCGGCATGCTCGGGGTGGTGAATTTCGCCCATGGCGCGCTATTCATGATCGGAGCCTATGCGGGACTTTATCTGGCATCCCTCACCGGAAGCTTCTGGTGGGGACTGCTGCTGGCGCCGATCCTGATCGGCGCCTTCGGCATGCTGATCGAGTTCGTCCTGATCCGCAGGCTCTATGGACGCTCCATCGACGATCCGCTGCTGCTCACCTTTGGCCTCAGCTACATCCTGGTCGAGGGCGTGCGCATCGTGTTCGGCAGCGACGGCATTCCGTTTCCAACCCCGCCGCAGCTGATCGGCGTGCTCGACCTCGGCATCGGCTTCTTCCCGCGCTACCGCCTGTTCGTCATCGCGCTGGTGGCGGTGGTGCTGCTGGTGCTCTGGCTGGCGCTGGAGAAGACGCGGATCGGCCTGATCGTGCGCGCGGGTGCGCGCGATCCCACCATCATGCAGGTGCTCGGCATCGACATCGGCCGGGTCTGGCTTGCGATCTTCGGTCTCGGCGTCGGACTTGCCGCGCTCGGTGGCGTGCTGGCGGGGCCCATGCGCAGCGTCAATCCGGAGATGGGCTCGCTGGTGCTGGCCGAAGCCTTCGTCGTCACCGTGATCGGCGGTCTCGGCTCGATCGTCGGGGCGGTCGTCGCCGGCCTCATGGTCGGCATCTCCATCAGCCTGGTGGCGCTGTTCGCCCCTGAAATGGCGACCATCGTGATGTTCGCGCTGATGGCGGTTGTGCTTCTGATCCGCCCGCAAGGCCTGTTCGGCGTGAGAGGGAGGACCGCGTGAGGGGATCTTCGAGCGGCGAGGTTCTCGACAAGCCCGCGCCGGGCCCGCTCGGCCGGCTTCTGGACCACCGCGTGCTGCTGTCCATCGCCGTGCTGGCGGTGTTGCCCTGGCTGCTGCCGTCCAAGGCGCTGGCGGTCAACGTCCTGATCTACGGCGTCGTGGTGATGGGCTATAATCTCTTGTTCGGTTACACCGGGCTGCTGTCGTTCGGGCAGGCCGCGTTCTTCGGCGCGGGCGCTTACTTCACCGGTATCGCGATCGGCCGCTACGGCGTGCCGTGGTTTGCCGCGGTCGCCATCGCCGTCGGCCTCAGCACGTGCCTTGCGGCCGTGATCGGCATCATCTCGACGCGCACGCGCGGCATCTATTTCTCCATGGTGACGCTGGCTCTGGCCCAACTGGTCTACTACGTCGCGCTGCAGGCGGCGTCCTTCACCGGTGGCGAGAACGGCCTGCGCGGCTTCACCGTCGACCGCATCAGCCTGTTCGGCCTGCAGGTCAATTTCCTCGACCCCGTCAACAAATACTACGTGCTGATGGCCTTCGCGGGCCTGGCGATGTGGTTCCAGTCGCGCATCCTGAACTCGCCGTTCGGGGCCGTCATCGAGGCGATCCGCGAGAACGAGCAGCGCGCCCGGGCCTGCGGCTACGACGTCGAGCGCAGCAAGCTGGTCGTGTTCATGCTGTCGGGCGCGATCTCCTCGCTCGGCGGCTGCATGCTGGCGCTGCATCTGTCGATCGTGCCGCTGGACCTCCTGCACTACCAGACCTCGGGCATGATCGTGATGATGGTGCTGCTCGGCGGGGCCCGCAGTTTCTTCGGGCCGTTCGTCGGTGCGGCGAGCTTCCTGATCCTGGAGGACGTCATCTCGCTGTGGACGCCGCATTGGCAGATCTTCGTCGGCGCGATCTTCGTGCTGTTCGTGCTGTTCCTGCCCAAGGGCATCTGGGGGACGCTGCTGGATGCAATCGGCATCGGAAAGGCGCGAGCATGAGCGGCGAATTGCTTCGCGCGGAGGGGATCGGCAAGCGCTTTGGCGGCTTCGTGGCGCTCGAGGATATCACCATGTCCTTTGCGGCGGGGCAGCTCACCTCGATCATCGGGCCGAACGGGGCCGGCAAGAGCACGTTCTTCAACATCCTGTCCGGCGCGCTGACGCCGACGTCAGGCAAGCTGCACTTCCGGGGACGCGAACTGAACGGCCTGCCGCAGCACCGCTTCGTGCATCAGGGCATCTCGCGTTCCTACCAGATCACGAACATCTTTCCGGACCTGTCGGTGCACGAGAATGTCCGCGTGGCGGCCCAGGCTCTGACCGTGAGCTACGACATCTGGCGCAATCGCACGCGGCTGCCGGAGCTCCACGCCAAGGCTGACACAGCGCTCGACGCGGTAGGCCTTCTCGGCAAGCGCAACGAGCTTGCAAAGTTCCTGTCGCATGGCCAGCAGCGCGCGCTGGAGATCGCGATCGCGCTGGTCTCCGAGCCGGAATTGCTGCTGCTGGACGAGCCGACCGCCGGCATGGGGCCGGAAGAGACCAAAGACATGGTGGCGCTGCTCGAGCGGCTCGCCGACAAGCGCACCGTGCTCCTGGTCGAGCACAAGATGAAGATGGTGCTGGGCCTGTCCAGGCGCGTCGTGGTGCTGCATCACGGCCGCCTGCTCGCGGACGGCGCGCCCGACGAAATCAGGAGCAATCCGGAAGTCCGCCGGGTCTATCTCGGACAGAGTGAAGGCTATGGCTGAGACCGCATTGCTCGAGATCGAGAACCTCCACGCCTGGTACGGCGCAAGTCACATCCTCCACGGCATCTCGCTGCACGTGAAGGAGGGTGAGGTGGTCGCCCTGGTCGGCCGCAACGGCGCCGGCAAGACCACGACCTTGCGGGCGATGATGGGGCTGATGCCGAGGACCGAGGGGCGCGTGCGCTTTGCGGGCCGGGAGCTGCTGCCGCTGCGCGCCCATCAGCGCTTCCACCTTGGCCTCGCCTATGTGCCCGAGGAGCGCCGCATCGTTCCCGGGCTCACCGTCCGCGAAAATCTCCGGCTCGGCCTCGTCGCCGCCGGCCGCGACATCGAGGAGCGCGCCGCGATCGAGGAAATCGCCGAGACCTTCCCGCGCCTGAAGGAGCGCCTCGACCAGGAGGGTGTCACGCTCTCGGGCGGCGAGCAGCAGATGCTGGCGATCGCGCGCGCGCTGATCGCAAGGCCCAAGATGATCCTGCTGGACGAGCCTTCGGAGGGCATCATGCCCGTGCTCGTCGAGGAGATGGGCGTGCTGTTTCGCCGCCTGCGCGACGCGGGCACGACGCTGCTGCTGGTCGAGCAGAACGTCGAATGGGCGCTCCGCCTGGCGGATCGCGCCGTCATCATCGACCAGGGCGAGGTCGTGCATCAAAGCAGCGCAGCGGCACTGCTGGCGGACAAGGACATTCAGGAACGCTACTGCGCGGTCTGAGGTCAGGCCACGACCTTGGCCCCGGCGTCGCCGAGACGCTGGCGTTCGCTCGCGAGATAGTCGGCAATCGCACCGGCCGGCATGGGCTTTGCAAAATGATAGCCCTGGATGAATTCGCAGCCGAGCCGGCGCAGGCTGTCGAGCTGGGCGCGGGTCTCGACGCCCTCGACGACGCAGGCGATCTCCATGTCGTCGCAGAGGCCGGCGAGCGACTTGATGATCTTGTGGCTCACCGGGTTCTCGTTGATCTCGGCGACGAAGCTGCGATCGACCTTGATCTTGTCGAGCGGCAGCCGGTGCACGTGGCTCAGCGACGAATAGCCGGTGCCGAAATCGTCCAGCGAAATGCCGCAACCCATCGCCTTCAGCGTCGCGATCGACTGCTGTGCGCGCACGAAATCGAAGGTGACGGCGGTCTCGGTGATCTCGAAATCGATCCGCTTCGGCGACAGGCCGCTCTTCTCGATGATCGAGATCAGCGGCAGGATGCCTTCGGCCGCGCAGACGTCGTGAGCGGACAGGTTGAACGACAGGCGGATGTGGTCGGGCCAGGTCCTGGCCGTCGCCAGCGCGCGCGTCAGCAGGGCCTGCGTGAGGGGGCGGATCAGGCCGATGCGCTCGGCGGCGGGAATGAAGTCGGCGGGAGAGACCCAGCCGAGACGGGGACTATGCCAGCGCGCCAGCGTTTCGAAGCCCACGGTGTGTTCGCTCATGGCGTCGACGATCGGCTGGAACACCAGCTCCATCTCGGCGCCGAAATCGGAGGTGCGCAGCAGGTTCTCGATCACGCCGCGGCTGCGAATCTCGGCTTCGAGGCTCGCTCGAGAAGATCACGGTGCGACCGCGCTGATGGCGCTTGGCGTGGTAGAGCGCGTAGTCGGCACATTCATACAGCGCTTCGGACATCGTCGCGGAGTCCGGGTACAGGGCAAAGCCGATCGAGCAGGACAGCCCGGTATGGGCGGTGTCGAGCTGGTAGGGCAGCTTGACCTGGCCGCCGATGCGTTCGCCGAGCCGCATCAGGTCGGTATCTTCGGGGTCGCCGCAGACGACGAGGCCGAACTCGTCGCCGCCGAGCCGGGCGAATTCCACGCGCTGCGGGCCGAAGCCCTCGCAAACCTCGCGGATGCGCCGGCCCGCTTCGATCAGAACGCGATCGCCGACCGAGTGGCCGTAATTGTCGTTGATCGGCTTGAAGCCGTCGAGGTCGATGATACCGACCGCGACGCGAACGTGCCTGCGCTCGGCGTCGGCAAAGGCGCTCGACAGCTCGGCGAAGAAGCGGCGGCGGTTCGGCAGCTCGGTGAGGGAATCGAGATTGGCGAGACGGAAGTTCTCGTCCGAGAGCGCCTGCGTCGCCGCTTGCTGCGCGAGCAGCGACTTGCGGCTGGCGACGAGGTCGGCGAAGTCGCGGTAATAGATGAACAGCACCGTGACCATCGCGCCGGAAACCAGGAGGTTGTTGACGGCGATGGCCTTCAGCGTCGGCTCGCCCGTGGCGAAGAAGAACAGCACATAGGGCACGTCGACGATCAGCGTCACGATCAACGCCGCCGAGCGCAGATGCATCAGCGAGAAGATGCAGCCGATCACGGTGACCGCCATGTAGAAGGCGACCTGGCTCTTGGCGAAGGGATCGCCGTAGGGATAGAGCGCGAAGGACCATGCGGTGAAGCCGGCGCCGATCGGCAAGGTCAGCCAGTTGGTGGCGCGCAGATTGCGCAGGATGTCGGCATCGCTGCGCACGAGATGACGCTGGCGCAGCCACCAATAGGTTCGCAAGCCTGCAAGCACCGTGAGCACGGTCGGCACGATCAGCGTCAGCCAATCCGGCGCCACGTTCACATAGGTGTAGGCGACGGCGATCGTGTTGCTCATGAGGATGAAATAGAGCAGCGGGACCTGCTTGGAGAAGGCGTCGAACTGCGCGCGCATCAGATCCGGATTGTCGGCCGGAACGTGAAACAGCCTTATCGTGGCGGCGAGTTGAGACTTCAAATCGGCTACAGGCATTGAAATACGAGCCCCGGATCCCCTGAAAACGGGGCGATCTTGCATGGCGGGGGTAAAGGGTGCGTTAGGTCGATGCCGCACCAGGAACGGGCCGCGGGGTTGCGCGCTACCACATGGCCGCGGCTGCCTGCATTGGTGAGGCCGCGTTAACGATAAAGGGGCGCGCAAAGCAGCCGTATCGGCCGCAAGTGCCCGGCAAAGCGGCCACTACGCTCTGCTAACCATGCGCATGGGCGAAACATCTTGCCGCACCTCTGCCCGCTGGGAAGAGGTGCGGCAGCCGGCATCGGATGGCGCTACTTCTTGTCCAGCGCGGCGGTCTGCTTGGCGAGCTGCTTGTCGAACTCCTCCGACAGGCGCGTTGCATAGGTCGCAAGCTCGTCCGGTTTGACGAAGGGGTTCGGCGCGCCGTCCTTCATCTGCGCGCGCTTGGCCTGCATGCCATAGACCTCCGGATGGGGGCCGAGCAGCACGTCGATCTTCATCGCCTTCACCTTGGCGTAGGTCGCGCGATAGTCGTCGATGATGCCCGGATAGGTCGGCTGGCCGACCAGCCGGTTCAACGCCACCGTGCCGCTGCAGAAGAACAGCACCTCGCGAGTCTGATCGCCGTCCTTGACGGTCATCTCCCAGCTCGTGCAGCCGGGCGAGTGACCCGGCGTCGCATGCGCGATGAGCGTGGTGTCGCCGAGCGTCACCTTGTCGCCCTCCTTCACCGCGCGGTCGACCTTCACCGGCGGGAAGGCGAGGTCCGCGTTCTTCTCATCGCCCGGATAATAGCCGCCTTCGAGCAGCGGCTTGTCGCGGTCACCGGCCACGAGCTGCGCGCCCGTCTGCTTCTTGATCTCGGCGAAACCGCCGGTGTGATCGAGATGCGCGTGCGAGTTGAGGATGATCTTGATGTCGGCAACCTTGAAGCCGAGCTTGGCAATGCTGTCCTTGATCGTGCCGGTGGACTGGGGCATCGCCGTGTCCATCAGGATCAGGCCCTGCGATGTCTTGATGACGTAGACGGCGATACCTTCGGTCCCGACATAGTAGATGTTGCCGAGGAGCTGGAACGGCTCGAACGGCGCCGTCCACTTCTGCATCACCGTTGCCAGGAAATCCTTGATGGTCTGCGCTCGCGCGCCCGTTGCGAACAGCGCCAGTACGCACAGTACGGCCGTGAATCTTCTCATGGATTTGCCTCCCATAGTGTTCTTGTCGTTTTTGATCGGGCGGACATCGCGGCTCGACCTGCGCGCGCAGGTTACGTTGCAGCCTGCCGTGCGGGCAACTGCTTGGTGACAGGAAATTTTCTCGGTCGCGCGGGAATAGCGCGTGATGGCGGAACGGCTAGCGCCCGATCGTGACGCCGGCGGTCGAGCCCAACGCGCCTCTCAGGCTGGTCGCGTTCATGTCGTCGAGCACCTGTCGCGTCAGCACGGTGGTCTGACCGGGCGTGTCGAGGATCCGTTCTCCGCGCGAGGACGAGAGCCGGTCGGCCTTGTAGGATCCGGCCTGATCGGTGATGGCAGCGGTCGTGACGGCATGACGGGGCCGTTTGCCGGCGAAAGCGGGCTGTGAGATGCAGACGGCGATCACGACCAGAAGCAAAGGGCTTGCGCGCATGTGCGATCTCCCATGGCGGGATATCAGCCTAGCACATTGCGGCGGTGGCCGCTGGAGAAAGGGATCAGGCGAGCGCGGCCCGGCGCTCGCGGGCGGGTTCGCGAACCCGCTCGAGTTTGTCGGGCTCGGCGAGCCGCGTGAAATTGCGATGGCTCGCCTGGGCGGGAGCTTCGACGATGACGCCCTCACACACGATCTGCCCGCCGAGCAGCTTGAATTCCAGCTTGTCGTAGCGCGGCATCGTCTCGCCGTCGGCGGGCGGCAGCAGCCCGACGCTGCCCTGGATGTTCAGCGTGGCTTCGCCGGTGCCGTGAAGCCGCGGGTTCCACATCCTGATTCCGCTTTCCGCCCAGCGCTGCCGGATCAGTGCGGCGCGATCGGCGGGTTCGGCCGGCCTTGCGCGAACTTTTGGCGCGCTGCGGACGACTGGAGGCGGCGACAAGAGCGCCGGAGCTGGCGCGATGTCAGCGGCGACGCTGGCCGCATCGATGGAACCTGCGTCCACTGCGGCGACGGGCGCAGCGAAATCCTCAGCGGCCGGCTCGATGGCGACCGCATCTTCGGGTGAGGACTGGCTGGCGAGATGACCCTCGGAGGCCGCCTCTGCCAGAACTTCGGCATCGGCGGATGCGACGCAGGGTCCAGTGATGGCCGGCTCATCGTCCGCAATGACATCAGCGGAATGTTCATTGACGACCACGAGGGCAGGGACATCGAGCGGGGCGCTCTCGACCTCGGCCGGTAAAGGCGATGCCTCCGCCGTGACGACGGGCTCCTCGTCGGCTGGGGGCGGATCATTGCTGATGACGAGTTCAGTGGTGTCGATCGGTTCGTTGACGGCATCGACCGCGACCGGCTCCGCGTCGAGGGGCTCGACCTCGTTCGCGATCTCCGCAACCCGATCGGCGCTGATGACCGGTTCGGAGACGGCGTCCGCCGCGATTTCGATCTCGGCGATCTCTGCGACCGGGACGGAAATCTCGTCCTCGGCGAGCGCGACCGGTTCGATGTCGGACGGTGCTTCCCGAGAGGCAACGTCGCTGGCGTCGGCATCGGTTGGCGCGGCCGGCGGGCTCTCCGCGATGACGGAGATCGCGGCATCATCCTGGGCGGACGGCGCGGCGGCCGCGATCGCGGCATCGTCGTGCAATGAGATCGCGCTGATTTCGCCACTGTCGGTCGAAGCGGATTCCGCGAGACTCTCGACTGCAATGCCTTCGGCGGTGGTGCTCTGAGCTGTCGCGTCTTGGATTATGGCGCCTTGGGCCGCGGTGCTTTGGACCTCGACGTCTTGAGCCGCAATGCCCTCAACCGCAATATCTTCGGCGATGACTGGCGAGACGTCTGCGGCGACTGGCGTGGCCTCAATGCTGCCGTCATGCGGCACAGGCCGCAGCCGGGTGAATGCCCATTTCACCGCCGGGATACGGCGCAGCAACGATATCAGTCTCGAAAGCACTAGGAGTTGTCCAAGAGGTACTCGGCGTGAGGCAATCGCTGATTCGTCAGCAATATGAAAAACTGCCCCGCCCGTCACACCCCTGTCAATGCAGGCGAGATCAATTGCAGAACATTCGCCTTCTCTAGCGCGTGCGGTGTGGCCGGATGAGGTGTCAGCCATCACCGCCAGGCCAGTGATCGCCGTGGATTCTACGGGGCGACCTGTCACTGTGACTGCGACCACAGTCAAGCCGCGTGGAAATCGACACGTTTCCTTCAAAGCGAAGGAGAGCAAACGTGATCCACAGGACTTGTCTGGCTGCAGCCCTCGCCATCTTTGTCAGCGCGCCGGCGTTTGCGGACGAACTGACACCGAAAATCGCCGCTCACCTCAATCCGCCCAATGCGGAAATCCACATCTCCTGGACCAGTCCGGCATCCGACCCCGAGGGGCGTGCGGTCGAGGTGGTCTGCGGCGAGGTCACGGTGCGCAACGACCGGGGCTTTTCGACGTCGTCATTTGCGTATGTCATCGACGACGACAAGCTTTGGCTGGCCTGGAAGATCGATTGGATGAAAGAGCCGGAACCGCAGGGCGTCCGCCGCGTGATGAGATATTGCCCCGGTCGTTGATCATCGCTGCTCGGCTCTGCAGGAGGGGACGACGATCCCCTCCTGCAATTTTTCTCTTCCGGCTATTTGCCGGAGCCTGCGCTGCCGCCGGCCTGGCTGCCCATGTTATTGGTGTTGGTGCCGCCGGCCGAGGGTTGCTGCGCACCCTTGCTGTCGCTGGCCTCGTTCTGCATGTTCGACGCGCGTCCCGTGGTCATGCCCTTGGTCGCGGGGCCTCGCGACGACGGGCCGACATCGCCCTGACCGGACGCGCCTGGCGCGGGTTGTGTCTGTGCGAAGGCGCCACCGGTCGCCAGCGCCATGAGGCATGCCGATGCCAAGATGATTCTCTTCATCTCGTTCTCCTGGGTTGATCGTCAGAACAACCTCCGCGCGGGACGGACGTTCCTGGCCAACCGCATCGCAAGCCAGCGGGTGCAGCGAATGTAGGGTTCCCCGCGCCGTTCTCTCAGGGTAGTTTCGGAACACCCGGCATTTGGTGCAAGGACGAGGCATGAAAAAGATAGTCGCCATCGGAGCGGTTCTGCTCTGGTCCACCATCGCGTTCGCGCAGGATCGCACCATCACGGTGGCCTCGACCACGTCAACGGAGCAATCGGGCCTGTTCGGCCATCTGCTGCCGCTGTTCGAGAAGGCCGCGGGCGTCGGCGTGAAGGTCGTCGCCGTCGGCACCGGTCAGGCACTCGACATCGGACGGCGCGGCGATGCCGACGTGGTGTTCGTCCATGACCGGGCCGCCGAAGACAAGTTCATGTCGGAAGGGCAGGGCGTAAAACGGTTCGACGTCATGTACAACGACTTCATCATCGTCGGGCCGAAGAGCGACCCTGCGAAGATCGCCGGCGGCAAGGACGTCACGGATGCGTTGCGCAAGATCGCGGCGGCCAAGGCGCCGTTCATTTCGCGCGGCGACAAGTCCGGCACGCACGCGGCCGAGTTGAGGTTGTGGAAAGAGGCGGGTGTCGATCTCGGTGCCGGCAAGGACAGCTGGTACCGGGAGATCGGCCAAGGCATGGGCCCGGCGCTGAACATGGCCTCGTCGTCGAATGCCTATCTCTTGTCGGACCGCGGCACCTGGTTGTCTTTCAAGAACCGCGGCGAGCCTCGCCATCCTGACCGAAGGCGACAAGCGCCTCTTCAACCAATACGGCGTCATGCTGGTGAATCCCGAGAAGCATTCGAATGTAAAGGTGAAGGACGGGCAGGCCTTCATCGACTGGCTCGTGTCGTCGAAGGGGCAGGACGCGATCGCCGGCTACAAGGTCGGCGGCGAGCAGCTATTTTTCCCCAACGCGTCCCACTAGCACGAAGGCGACGGTCGACACCGCCACGCTGAGCGCGAGCAGGATCAGTCCGAGCCCGAGTGCCAGCGGCAAATCGCCCTTGCTGGTTTCCAGCGCGATGGCCGTCGTCATCGTTCGGGTGAAGCCACGGATGTTGCCGCCGACGATGAGGATGGCGCCGACTTCCGCAATGGCGCGTCCGAAGGCCGTGAGAAAGGCCGTCAGCAGCGAGGTTCGTCCGAGCGCGAACAAGAGCGCCATGCTGCGGAAGACGGACAATCCGTCGATCCGGGCGAGGTCGCCGTATTCCGCCCACAGCAGGCTCGCGGGCCGGTGCACCAGCGCCACCACGATCGGCGTGGCGAGCAAACTCTGTGCGATGACCATGGCGGCCGGCGTGAATAGCAGTCCGGCCGCCCCGAGCGGGCCGGACCGCGACAGGAAGAGATAAAGCACGAGCCCGACCACGACAGGCGGAAGGCCGAGCAGCGCATTGGTCAGCACGATGATCACCTGCCGGCCGCGAAACCGGGTGATGGCGAGCACGGCGCCGATCGGCGCGCCGATCATCAGGGCAATGATGCTCGCGGTCAGGCTGACGCGCACCGACAAGGCGACGATGCCGAGCAGCTCGGCGTCGGCTTCGCCGATCAGCGAGAACGCAGAGCCAACGGATCGTGCGAAGTCGTTCATCCGGCCTGACGCTGTTGCGCCGGCAGTAGATCGAGCACCAGTTCCGAGGGGCGGCAGAGCCTGACGCCCTTCGGCGTCACGACAATTGGCCTGTTGATCAGGATCGGGTGCGCCATCATCGCATCGAGCAACTGATCGTCGGTCAGCGCGGGGTCGTCGAGCCCGAGTTCTGCATAAGCCGGCGCCTTCTCGCGAACCGCCTCACGCACCGAAATTCCCATGCGCGCGATCAGCTGCCGCAGCAATGCGCGCGACGGCGGCGTCTTCAGGTACTCGACCACATGAGGCTCGATCCCGGCGCTCCGGATCGTCGCGAGCGTCGTGCGCGACGTGCCGCATTCGGGATTGTGGTAGATGACGACGTCCATTCGAAAGTCCCTGGGCTCGGCGGCAGGTTTGTCGCCGACTAGATCACGATTCACCACGGGATTTCCAGAAGGATCGAGCTTCTTGACCGAAGAGCAGTCATTGCTGGCGCCAGCTTTGAGACCAGTCGCTCGTCATGGCCGGGCTTGTCCGGCCATCCACGCTCTTACTACAAAAGAACGTGGATGCCCGGGACAAGCCCGGGCATGACGCCTCTTGCTTCGAGCCTCAGCGCCTGACGGTCGCCGATGCCGAAATCGCGGGGGTTGTGTCGATGCTCTGCTGCCAATAGCGCTCGATCTGGCCGATCAATGCGGGCGGCAGCGGAACGTAGTTGAGCGTTTCGGCCTGGGACCTGCCGTTCTCGAGCAGCCAGCGCATGAAATCGATCGCGGCGGCCGACCGCTCGCTGGATTTCGCGGTCTTCGGCATCAGTACGAAGGTCGTCGCCGTGATCGGGTAGGCGTCTTCACCGGGCGCGTTGGTGAGGACCAGATGAAAGTCCTTGTCCGCCGCCCAGTTCGCGCGCGCGGCTGCCGCCTGGAATGATGCGGCATCGGGCACGACGAAATTGCCGGCGCTGTTCTGCACGATGCCGAAGGAGATCCGGTCCAGCCGCTGCAGTGCGTAGGTGTATTCGAGATAGCCGATTGCCCCGGGGATGAGACCGACGAGCGAGGCGACGCCGTCATTGCCCCGGCCGCCGAGGCCGAGCGGCCATTCGACCGAGGTGCCTTCGCCGACGCTTCTCTGCCATTGCGAGCTGACCTTGGCGAGATAGTTCGACCAGTTGAAGGTGGTGCCGGAACCGTCGATGCGATGGACCACCGTGATCGGCGCCTTCGGCAAGCTGATGTCCGGATTGATCGCGGCGATGGCCGGGTCGTTCCAGGATTTGAGCTTGCCGAGATAGATGTCGGCGAGCACCTGGCCGGTGAAGCGGATCTGGCCCGGCTTGATGCCGTCGATATTGACCACGGGGACGACGCCGCCGATCACGATCGGGAATTGCATCAGGCCGAGCCGGTCGAGCCTCCTGCGGGTCGAGCGGCATGTCGCTGGTCCCGAAATCGACGGCGTCCTTCTTGATCAGGCTGACGCCGATGCTGGAGCCGACAGCCTGGTAGCCGACGCTGTGTCCGGTCTTCGCCTTGTAGGCGTCGGTCCATTTCGCCATCACGGGCGCGACGAAGGTCGAGCCGGCGCCCTTGATCTCGGCTGCCAGGCCCTGGGTTGCCAAGCCTTGCGTTGCCAAGCCTTGCGTTGCGACCAGGAGAGCGGTGAGGACGATGGGAAGTGTGATCTGTGTCTTCATTTGCACGACGCTAACAGGATGGGCCTGAGGCCGATGTGGGCGATGTCACAATCGCCTCGCGGGTATCCGCGCTGGCCATTGCGCGCCGACTACACCACGCGTGAGCCGGCGCCGCGTCGTCCGGTTGGTGGAGACCGAGGACGTTCGGGCATGTGCCGGCGCAGCCGTCCCTCCGCTCGGAGGCGCTGCGCAAGGCGCGGCGGAAATTCGGGCAAAATCGCCTGCCGGGCGGCGAAATCGGGCCTTTTCGTGCCCGGCAGCGGCTTTATTCCGGCCATAGATGCTTTAAGGAAGGGGCGGATCAGGTCGCGGCCGCCCTCCGGCGGTGCTAGACCCGGATGCAGGAACAAGGGGCTGTGCCGTGCGGCACGCCCGCAAGGATGAGAAGGATATGAAGCAATGATCCAGACAGTTGGCATCATCGGGGCGGGGACCATGGGGAACGGCATCGCGCAAATCTGCGCGGCGGCCGGGCTCTCGGTCGTGATGGTCGACATTTCCGATGCGGCCGTGAACCGCGGGCTGTCGACCGTCGGCGGCAGCCTTGAGCGCCTGGTCAAGAAGGAAAAGATGTCGGCGGCCGATCGCGACGCCGCGCTGAAGCGGATCACCGGCACCACCGACCGGGCCAAGCTGTCGGATTGCGACCTGGTCATCGAGGCCGCGACCGAGAACGAGGAGACTCAAGGTCAAGATCCTGAGGGATCTCTGCGCCACCTTGTCGCCGCGCACGCTGCTCGCGACCAACACCTCGTCGATCTCGATCACCAAGCTCGCGGCGGCGACCGATCGCCCGGATCGCTTCATCGGCATGCACTTCTTCAACCCGGTGCCGGTGATGGCGCTGCTGGAGCTGATCCGCGGCCTGCAGACCTCCGACGACACCCACGCCAAGGCCCTCGATTTCGCCAAGCGCGTCGGCAAGGTGGCGATCACCGCCAAGAACAGCCCGGGCTTCGCCGTCAACCGCATCCTGTGCCCGATGATCAACGAGGCGATCTTCGCGCTGCAGGAAGGCATCGCGACGGCGGAAGAGATCGACGCCGGCATGAAGCTCGGCTGCAACCACCCGATCGGACCGCTGGCTCTGGCCGATCTCGTCGGGCTCGACACCATGCTTTCGGTGATGGAGGTCTTTTACAAGGGCTTCAACGACCCCAAATACCGGCCAGCGCCGCTGCTGAAAGAAATGGTCGATGCCGGCCATCTCGGCCGAAAGACCGGGCAGGGCTTTTACGGCTACGGTGCTTGAGCTGGGTTATTTGCGTTGCGACAAAGACAATCGTGGCGCATCGCCCTAGCGTCGACGCAGGCGTCTTTCCCTCTCCCACAAGGGGAGAGGGAAAGACGAAACGGACGAAGAGAGAGATGTCGGATCGACTGAAGGCTGAGCGCGAAGCGGCGGCCGCACGGCGGAACCTGTTGACCCAGGATGCGATCGAGCGCACCGGGATCAGCGAAGAGATGATCGGGGAACTCGTCACCCGCTTCTACGGACGCGTGCGCGAGGACGCCGAGCTGGGACCGGTATTCGCAGTCGTGCAGAACTGGGACGAGCATCTCGCCAAGCTCCGGGATTTCTGGTCCTCGGTCGTGCTGATGAGCGGCCGCTATCACGGCTCGCCGATGCGGGCGCATCTGCCTCTCAGCCTTGTCGGCGGCCATTTCGACCGCTGGCTCGATCTGTTCGAGCAGACCGCGCGCGAGGTCTGCCCGCCGCCGGCAGCCAGCCTGTTCATCGACAAGGCACGCCGCATCGCCGACAGTTTCGAGATGGCGTCGGCCACCGTTGCCGGTTCAATCGCCGCGCCGCGTCACGTGCTCAGGTCCTGACACAGCTGCCGCCTGCAGACTGTGCAAGCACATCGCGCTGCGTCTGCGCAGCATGCGCGCTGCACCAATTCCGACAGCATCGGTCTGATCTGCAAAATCATCATGCAGATCGCGCGGCGTGACGTTGATTTTGCGAAAACGCGTTTGAATACGTTCATTCTCGTTCAATCACCGCGAGTGAAGCCATATTGATGCACTGCGGCGCCAATTCTCCGCCTTGTTTTCGGCAGAGTTCCAGCGCCTGCTTGTGAACATGTCCCGCACATCGTTCACGACCGACTCTTCATCGTCCGAGAACTCCACGGAACCAAACGCCGATGCGTGCACGGAGCAGTCGCGGCGCGCCGTTCTGCTCGGTGCGCTCGCCACCACCGCCTGTCTCGGTTGTTCCGCGTACGCACGCGCCGATGAGGATCCGCCCGGCTCCGACGAACGGCCCCAGAAAGGCGATGTGCTCGTCTTCTCCGAAGGTGACAAGGAAGGAAAGCTCATCACCGCGGCGGACCTGCCGGCCGGGGGCCCACCGGTGCATGCCTGGCCGAAGGATCCCAAGACGTCGGTGGTGCGCAGCGGCTCCCGCCTCAACGAGATCCTGATCATCCGGCTCGATCCGGCGGAGCTCGACGACAAGACGCGCGAGCGCGCCGTCGACGGCATCATCGCCTATTCGGCGATCTGCGCCCATGCCGGCTGTCCCGTCACCGCCTGGGTGAAGAGCGATGTCGGCGACAAGGAGGTGTTCAAGTGCATGTGTCACAACTCCGAATACGATCCTCGTGCGGGCGCACAGGTCGTGTTCGGACCGGCGCCGCGACGGCTCGCGGCGCTGCCGCTCGCGCTCGCTGACGGCTCGCTCAGCGTCGCCGGCAACTTCATCGGAAAGGTAGGTGGCGCGCAGCCAGGATGACGGACGGTGCGGGCCGCAAGCCCGCCACGAGAGGTCGTATCCGCCGAGGGGCGGACGACGGGACGAACGACAAGAATTCAACACAAGAATTCAAACGGATGAAAAAGGGGAACGTCCATGAACACTTCCATGACCAGGAAGCAATTCTACCTGTCCGGCTTCGTCGCCTTCACCTGCCTGATTTCCACCGCCGCCGTGGCCGGCCCGATCGAGAACTACGCACCGGTCACCGCGCAGCGGCTGGAAAATCCGGAGCCCAGCAACTGGATGCTCTATCGGCGCACCTATGACGGCCACGGCTACAGCCCGCTCGAGCAGATCAACACCTCCAACGTCAAGAACCTGACGCCGGTCTGGACCTTTGCCACCGGCGTCGTCGAAGGCCACGAGGCGCCGCCGATCGTCAACAACGGCGTGATGTTCGTGGCGACCCCGATGGGGCAGGTGATCGCGCTGAACGCCAAGACCGGCGACGAGTACTGGCGTTACAAGCGGCAGCTCCCCGACGATCTGTTCCAGCTGCACCCGACCAGCCGCGGCGTCGGCCTGTGGGAGGACAAGCTCTACCTCGCCACCACGGACGACCATGTCGTCGCGCTCGATGCCAAGACGGGCAAAGTGGTGTGGGACACCAAGGTGCAGGACTACAAGAAGGGCCAGTACATGACCCTGATGCCGCTGATCGTCGACGGCAAGGTCATCGTCGGCGGCTCCGGTGGCGAGTTCGGCGTGCGCGGCTATGTCGCCGCCTACGATGCCAAGGACGGCAAGGAGCTGTGGCGGACCTTCACCATTCCGGGCGAAGGCGAGCCGGGCCACGAGACCTGGCAGGGCGACGACTGGAAGAACGGCGGTGGCTCCGCCTGGATGACCGGCAATTACGACAAGGAGACCAAGACGGTCTATTGGGGCGTCGGCAACGCCGCGCCATGGCCCGGCGAGACCCATCCCGGCGACAACCTCTACACCTCCTCGGTGCTCGCGCTCGATCCCAACACCGGCAAGATCAAGACCCATCACCAGTATCACCAGAACGATTCCTGGGACTGGGACGAGGTCGAGGCACCGATGCTGATCGACCTGCAGCGCGACGGCAAGAACATCAAGAGCCTGGTCCATCCGGGCCGCGATGCGATCTTCTGGGTGCTCGAGCGGACCCCGACCAAGATCAACTACGTCGCCGGCTGGCCGTTCGTCTCCACCGACGTCTGGAAGGGGATCGAGCCCGAGAGCGGCAAGCCGATCGTCGATCCCGCGCACAAGCCGGTGATCGGCAAGCGCGTCGAGTTCTGTCCGTCGCTGTGGGGCGGCAAGGACTGGCCGTCGGCGGCCTACAGCCAGAAGACCGGCCTCGTCTACGTGCCCGCCAACGAGAACTTCTGCGGCGGTTTCACCGGCGAGAAGGTCGCGCTCAAGCCGGGCGAGCTCTGGCTCGGCACCAAGCCCGAGGACATCGGCCTGAAGACCAAGCCGGGTGCGGATCATTTCGGCGAGCTTCAGGCCTGGGATCCCGCGACGGGCAAGAAGGTGTGGCAGCACAACTTCCCGAAGTCGCAGCTGTTCGGCTCGGTGACGGCGACCGCGGGCGATCTCATCTTCGTCGGCGGCACCAATGATCGCAACTTCCGCGCCTTCAACGCCAAGACCGGCGAACTGTTGTGGGAGCAGAAGACCAACTCCGGCATCATGGGCATGCCGGTGTCCTATGAGATCGACGGCACCCAATACGTCGCGATCCAGTCGGGATGGGGAGTGGACGCCCAGCGCATCCAGGATGCGCTGGTGACCAACAACATCGGCATCGAGGCCAATGTGCCGCAAGGCGGCGTCATCTGGGTTTTCGCGCTCAAGAAGTAGCTCCGCGGGCGGATCGAAGTAGGCGGAGCAGCAGGGGGGTGACGAATGCGGCGGACGGCAACGTCCGCCGCATTTTTGTGATGGACGGCCCCGCGGACTCATCGTCATGCCCGGGCTCGTCCGGGGCATCCACGTTCTTCGTGCCGCAGCAAAGGTCGTGGATGGCCGGGACGAGCCCGGCCATGACGGCGTGAAGGACCAGAAGGTCTACTTCCCTTGCCGCTCGACCTTGTCCTTCTCCTTCTGGTTCATCTCCTGAATCTTCGGATCTGGATTGTGCTGCCCGGTGGTCTGGGTGGTCGAGGCGGGTGGGGCGTTGGCGTTGGGAAGCGAGTTCTGGTCCGGCGCGGTGGGCCGCGTCGCGGTCGTCGGCGGCGTCGTGTTGCCCTGGGCGAATGCGGCTGCGGCGGTCAAAGAAAGGCGCCCGACAGCGAGACTGCGAGCGCCCTAGAGATGTTGGTCATCGATCTGCTCCTGTCAGATCGATGGAAACGGCGCGAGGCCGCTTCTGTTCCGTACTACGCCTCCAACTGCTTGCCGATCGGAAGCGAGCGGATGCGTTTTCCCGTTGCCGCGAAGATCGCGTTGATCAGCGCCGGCGCGAAGGGCGGAACGCCGGGCTCGCCGACGCCGCTCGGCGGCGTGTCGGGTCCGGGCGGCACGATGTAGACGTTGGTCACGACAGGAGATTCGTCGATCCTGACGACCTGGAAGTCGTCAAAATTCTTCTGCTGCACCTTGCCGTCCTTGAAGCTGATCTCGCCGTATTTGGCGAGGCTCAGCCCCATGATCGCAGCGCCCTCGATCTGCGAGGCGATGCGCTCGGGGTTGACATAGGTGCCGCAATCGATCGCGGTATCGACCCTCGGCACCGTCAGCTTGCCCTTGTCGTCGACGGCGACCTCCACGATGGTGGCGATGTAGCTGACGAAGCTGCGGTGCACGGCAATGCCGAGGCCATGGCCCTTCGGCACCTGCCGGCCCCATTGTCCCTTCTCGGCGACCAGCTCGACCACCTTGCGCAGGCGCGCGGTGTCGATCGGGTAGCTCTCCTGGGGCTCGCCATAGTTCCACAGGTCCTTCACGTTCGGCTTGACGACGCGGGGCGAGCCGATCAGCTCGAGCAGCATGTCTTTCTGGTCGCGCCCCGTCGCCTGCGCGATCTCGCCGACCATCGACTGCACCGCGAAGGCACGCGGGATGTTCGAGACCGAGCGGAACCAGCCGATGCGGGCATGCGCGGCCGCTTCCGGATTCTCGCAGGAGATGTTGGCGATCTCGAACGGCATGTCGGCGAGGCCCATGCCGATCTCGAACGGCGCCTGGTGCACGGTGCCGGCGGCAAAGGTCGAGGCGATGCTGGGGGCCACGCTGCGGTGGCGCCAGGCGATCACCTTGCCGCTCTTGTCGAGGCCGGCCTCGATCCGTTCGACCGAGACCGTGTGCAGGAACCCGTTGTGGATGTCGTCTTCACGCGTCCACTGCACCTTCACCGGCGCGCCGAGCTCCTTCGACAGCAGGGCTGCCTCGAGCGCAAAGTCGCATTTCGACTTGCGGCCGAAACCGCCGCCGAGCAGCGTCACGTTGACGGTGACGTTGGCCTCGGGAATGCCGAGCGTCTTGGCGACGTCGCCGCGGGTGCCGCCCGGGCTCTGCACCGGGGCCCAGATATCGGCCTTGTCGCCCTTGACGTCGGCGACCGCCACCGGCGGCTCCATGCTGACATGGGCAAGATGCGGGATGTAGTACTCGCCGACGATCACCTTGTCGGCGCCCTTCAGCGCAGCCTCCGCATCGCCCTCCTGGCGCACGACGAGGCCGGGCTTGCGTGAGGCCTCCTCGAGCCTCCTTGCGGTAGGCGACCGAGTCGTATTTGGCGTTGGCGCCGTCGTCCCAGACCAGCTTCAGCGCATCGCGGCCCTTGATCGCCGCGCCAGTGTTGCGCGCGATCACGGCAACGCCGCCGAGTGGCTGGAACTTCGACGGCCATGGCCATCCTTGAACCTTCATCACCTTCTCGACGCCGGGGACTTTCAGCGCCGCGTCCGGATCGAAGGAGACGAGCTTGCCGCCGGTCACGGGCGGACGCGCGATCACGGCATATTTCATGCCCGGCAGCCGCACGTCGGCGCCGTAACGCGCCTTTCCGGTGGTGATGTCGTGGAGATCGACGATGCCGACCTGGCCCTTGGTGAGATAGCGGAAGTCCTTGGGGTCCTTCAGCTTGAGGCCTTCGATCGCAGGCACCGATTCCTTGGCGGCATCAGCGGCGAGGCTCGCCGAAGCCGAGCTTGCGGCCGCTGGCGCTGTGGACCACCTCGTGATTGACGGCCTTGACCTCGGTCGCCGGCACGCCCCAGCGCTTGGCCGCGGCCTGCTCCAGCATGGTGCGGGCGGCGGCGCCGATCTGGCGCATCGGGATCAGGTAATGCCGCGTGCTGCGCGAGCCGTCGGTATCCTGGTTGCCGAACTTGACCTCGTCGCCATGGGCCTGCTGCACCTTGACCCTGGACCAGTCGGCTTCCATCTCCTCGGCCACGATCAGCGGCAGGCTTGTGCGCACGCCGGTGCCCATCTCGGAACGGTGTCCGACGATGGTGACGATGCCGTCGGGGGCGACCGAAACGAATACGCGGGGATCGACCACGACGCCGTGCGGCATCTTGCCGGCACCGGTTTCATAGGCGAGCGCCTGGCGCGACATCACGGGGGCGGCGAGCACGAAGCCGCCGGTGATGCCGAGCCCCTTCAGAATGCTGCGGCGCGAGACCTTCTCGACCCTGACGTGCTTCTCGAAACCGCGAAGCTTGCGGGGATTGTCGATGAAATTCATGTCACACTCCCGTCGATGCGAGATGGACCGCGTTCTCGATGCGTTGGTAGCAGCCGCAGCGGCAGATGTTGCCGGACATCGCCTCGCGGATCTGGTCATGCGAGGGCTTCGGGTTGTCCATCAGAAGGGCGGCAGCCTGCATGATCTGGCCGGCCTGGCAGAAGCCGCATTGCGGCACGTTGACCTGGCGCCAGGCCTTTTGCACGGGATGATCGCCGTTCGGATGCAGCCCTTCGATCGTGGTGATCTCGCGTCCGGCGACGTCCTTCACCGACGTGATGCAGGCGCGCACGGCCTCCTTGTCGACGATGACGGTGCAGGCACCGCACAGGGCCTGGCCGCAGCCGTATTTGGTGCCGGTCAGCCCGGCTTCGTCACGCAGGAACCAGAGTAGCGGGAGATCCGGGTCGCCGTCCCAGCTCTGTTCCTGGCCGTTGATCTTCACCTTGATCATGATCATCCCTCGCTCTTCATAAGCATGCCAAATTCAAAACGCGCCGACGCCGGTCGGCGCAATGCCAGTCGTGTCGTCGCATTCAGGCCCACTGATCCCACACGGGCAGATCCCGGCAGGGGGCGGAACGCGAATCTCGATGTCCGGATGTGTTCGATACCTCCCGTGCTTGTTCTTGGTTGATTGTATTTCGCGCGGCATCGTGACGGCGCGACCGTAACAGAGATCGCGCCGGCCCGGCGTTCACAGCCGGGTGTTCTCACCGGGAAAAGATTGCATCGATGGTTTGTCAAAAGCAGGGCGCGTCATCGCGCCGCGTGGGCCGCGCGTTCGCAAGCAGGAGGTGCGACGAAAAAAGCTCCGTCCGGCAGAACGACTGCGCGGACGAAGCAGGATGCCTCAGTCGAGGGAGGGAGAAACGCAGGGCTGGAACTTCAAGACGGAAGCTGGCGGCGCTGCGCAGTCATTCAGAGACCAGGACTGAGGGAGTTCTTCACCCTGGTAGACGCGTAGATCGCAGAGGCGGCGGCATCGCCGCGATCGTCCCGGGAGCCGGCCCGTCCGGCCGTTGGCATTGGTCGAGGCCAGCGAGCGGACGGATTCGGCGAAGGTCTGGCGGCCTTGTCTAGGCAGCCTTTTGTCTAGGCAGCCTTGGCTTTGGCGACGTGGGTCGCGATCGCGTCCATCAGCGCCGGTGACAGGCAATCATACGGCTCGAGCCCGATCTCCTTCAGCCGCGAACGGATGCCCGCCATCTGCTCCGGCTTTACGCCGGCTTCGATCACGGAGGAGACGAAGGCGGCGAATTGCGGCGCCTGCGAGCCTTGCTCCTGGAACAGCTCGGGATGGATGAAGTCGAGACCATAGAACGGATGGCCCTTGTTCTCGATGCGGCCGTACATGTGGGTGCCGCAGGCCTTGCAGGCGTAGCGCTGGATCACTGCGGAGGGATCGACGATCTGGAGCTTGTCGCCGTTCTCCAGCACGGTGACGTTCTTGGCGCGGAACCACGGCGACGACGGAGAACGTCGCGCCCTGCGGCTTCCAGCACTTGGTGCAACCACAGGCATGGTTGTGGGCGACGTCGCCCTTGATGCCGACCTTGACCTGGTGGTCCTTGCATTTGCAGGCGAGCGTGCCGCCGGCGAAGCTGCCGCTGCCCTGTTTGAGGCCGTTATCGATCGAGGGATGGAGTGCAACAGTCATGGGTCGATCCTCCTTGGGGTGACGCTTTCGAGCTAGAACACGACGACTGAACGGATGGATTTGCCCTCGTGCATGAGGTCAAAGCCCTTGTTGATCTCCTCGAGCTTGAGGACGTGGGTGATCATCGGGTCGATCTGGATCTTTCCGTTCATGTACCAGTCGACGATCTTCGGCACGTCGGTGCGGCCGCGCGCGCCACCGAAGGCCGTGCCACGCCAGTTGCGCCCGGTGACGAGCTGGAACGGGCGGGTGGCGATCTCCTTGCCGGATTCGGCAACGCCGATGATGATCGAGGTGCCCCAGCCGCGATGGCAGGCTTCCAGCGCCTGGCGCATCACCGTGGTGTTCCCGGTGCAATCGAACGTGTAGTCGGCACCGCCGTCGGTGAGGCCGACGAGATGTTGGACGATGTCGCCGGTGACCTTCTTGGGATTGACGAACTCGGTCATGCCGAACCGGCGGCCCCAATCCTCCTTGGCGTCGTTGATGTCGACGCCGATGATCTTGTCGGCGCCGGCCATCTTGGCGCCCTGGATCACGTTGAGGCCGATGCCGCCGAGGCCGAACACGACCACGTTGGAGCCCGGCGTGACCTTCGCAGTGTTGACGACGGCGCCGACGCCGGTGGTGACGCCGCAGCCGATGTAGCAGCTCTTGTCGAAGGGGGCGTCCTCGCGGATCTTGGCGACGGCGATCTCGGGCAGCACGGTGAAGTTCGAGAAGGTCGAGCAGCCCATGTAGTGGTAGACCGGCTTGCCCTTGTAGGAGAAGCGACTGGTGCCGTCCGGCATCACGCCCTTGCCCTGCGTCGCGCGGATCGCGGTGCACAGATTGGTCTTCTGGCTGAGGCAGCTTTTGCACTGCCGGCATTCCGGCGTGTAGAGCGGGATGACGTGATCGCCCGGCTTCACCGAGGTCACGCCGGGGCCGATCTCGCGGATGATGCCCGCGCCCTCATGGCCCAGGATCGACGGGAAAATTCCCTCGCTGTCGAAGCCGTCGAGCGTATAGGCATCGGTATGGCAGATGCCGGTGGCCTTGATCTCGACCAGGACTTCGCCGGCCTTCGGGCCTTCCAGATCGAGCCTCGACGATCTCAAGCGGCTTCTTGGCCTCGAAAGCGACGGCGGCACGTGTCTTCATCGTAAACTCCTCAGATTCTCATCCGGCGCCAAGAGGTCGTCCCGGCAATCCCAGTAACGTTCATTTATGGCCCATGCAGGCGTCTTCCGCCTTGGTGTAGGCTTCCGTCTTCGCCTCCTTGTTGGCCGGACGCTGCCGACCCCATGCTTCGGTGGAGCGGGCGCGCAGATAGACGTACAGATCGTCCATGTAGCAGGCGACGTTCGGGTTGTCGCCGAAGGCCGGCATGACGTTCTCCTGCGCGGTCGAGATGTTCTTGCGACCGGAGGCGACCACGCCGAGGAAGTCGCCGTAACTCATCGTCTTGACGGAATCCTTGAGCGCCGGCGCGTAGGTGGAGCCCATGCCGTCAGGTCCATGGCAGACGTGGCAGTCGGAGTGATAGCGGCGGTATCCGGAATAGGTGAACCAGTCCACGGTGCCGTCGGCCGTGATCTTGTAGGTCGGCGTTCCCTCTTTATCGAGCCACTTGCCGTCGTCTTCCTTCTTCACGGCGGTCGGATCGCCCGGACCGTCCGCGACCGCAATTCCTCCGGACGCAACCAAGATCATCGCAGCAATGACAGAGCAGATTTTACGCAAGAGATTCATCCTCGAAGGAGCCCGGGGAGACGAGCCGGCGCGTGGAGTTGATCCACGCGCCGGAGCGATGCTGGTGGGCCTAGTTCGGCAGCGAGAACACGGTCAGCGTGCCGCCGAGTGCGGTGTAGTTGCTGAGAGCCGCGTAGCCACCGACTGCGCCGAGACCTGCGGTCGGATCGGTCAGGCCTGCGGCCAGACCAATGCCGGCCCAGCCGCCGACGCCGGAGAGCACGGCGACATACTGCTTGCCGCCGTTCTCATAGGTGGTGACGTTGCCGATGATGCCGGAGGGAGTCTTGAACTTGTAGAGCTCCTTGCCGGTCTTGGCGTCGACCGCCTTCAGGTAGCCTTCGAGCGTGCCGTAGAACACGACGTTGCCGGCGGTCGCGAGCGCACCCGACCAGACCGAGAACTGCTCCTTGTTCGACCAGACGATCTTGCCGGTCTTGCCGTCCCAGGCGATGAAGTTACCCATGTGGGTTTCACCCTGCGGCGGATACATCGAGAGCGTCGCACCCACATAGGGCTGGCCCGCGGTGTAGCTCACCTTGAACGGCTCGTAGTCCATGCAGACGTGGTTGGTCGGAACGTAGAACAGCTGCGTGTCCGGCGAGTAGGCTGCCGGCTGCTCGTCCTTGGTGCCGAGCGCGGCCGGGCAGATGCCCTTCACGTTGTGGTCCTCGCCCGCCTTGTCGGTCGAAGCTGCGTCGAGCACCTTCGGACGACCGTAGGTCGGCGAGTTCTTGTCCATGTCGACGCCGGAGGTCCAGTTCACCTTCGGATCGTACTTCTCGGCGACCAGCAGCTCGCCGGTGGCGCGATCGAGCGTATAGCCGAGGCCGTTACGATCGAAGTGCGTCAGCAGCTTGCGCGCCGCGCCGTTGATCGACTGATCCGAGAGGATCATCTCGTTGACGCCGTCATAGTCCCACTCGTCGTGGGGCGTCATCTGATAGACCCACTTGGCCTGGCCGGTGTCCGGGTTGCGCGCCCAGATCGTCATCGACCATTTGTTGTCGCCCGGACGCTGCTTCGGATTCCAGGTCGAGGGATTGCCCGAGCCGTAGTAGATGAGGTTCAGCTCGGGATCGTAGGAGATCCAGCCCCAGGTCGCGCCGCCGCCGATCTTCCACTGATCGCCTTGCCAGGTCTTGAGGCTCGAGTCCTTGCCGATCGGGCTTGCCGAGCGCGGTGGTCTTTTCGGCGTCGACCAGGATCTGGTTGTCCGGTCCTTCCGAGTATCCGCGCCAAGCCAGCTTGCCGGTCTTGATGTCGTAGGCCGACATGTGGGCCTGGACGCCGAACTCGCCGCCGGAGATGCCGATCAGCACCTTGTCCTTGACCACCATGGGCGCCGACGTGCCGGTCTCGCCCTTGCTGGGATCGCCGTTCTTGCTGGACCACGCCACCTTGCCGGTCTTTGCGTCGAGCGCGACGAGAGTGGTGTCGGCCTGATGCAGGAAGATCTTGCCGTCGCCGTAGGCCAGGCCACGGTTAACCGTGTCGCAGCACATCACCGGGATGACGTTCGGATCCTGCTTCGGCTCGTACTTCCAGACGATCTTGTTCTCGTTGGAAAGGTCAATGGCGTAGACCTTGTTGGGGAACGGCGTGTGGACGAACATCATGTTGCCGATGATCAGCGGGCCACCTTCGTGACCGCGCAGCACGCCGGTCGAGAAGGTCCAGGCAACCTGGAGCTTGCCCACGTTTTGTGCGTTGATCTGGTTGAGCTTGGAATAGCGGGTATTGGCGTAATCGCCGGTCGGCATCACCCAGTCCTTCGGGTTCTGCGACATCTTGAGCACTTCGTCGTTGGCTGAGGCGCTCCCGACAGCGAGAGCCGCCGCTGAGCCGAGAAAGGTCGCCAGTAGCACCTTGCGCATAGTCATTCCTCCGTTGGTCTCGTTTATTTTTCCCGAAGCATTGGTAACTCACCGGGCTTCTCGTCCGGCGTCTGCTCGTGCAGGGCGGTCACGTTTCGGACCGGAAACGATGCTGTGCTGCTTCCTCCTCCTGATGAGAGCCACGGGTCCACGTGCAGGAGCGGCCCGTTCTTGTTGTTCCTGCCGCAATCCCTAACGACTTCGCCATCGGGAAACTTGCCCAAGAGAGAAGCCGGTTTGCTCGACAGCGCACGGACGCGAAGATTTTGATTTTGCAGTAGCGAATTCAGCGGCTTCCGCATCGCTTGGCAGCACGCTCAACGCTCAGGTTCCCCTTGACGGCGCTGCAACTAAGGCGGAGGATTAAGCTTCAAGGGTGGCAATGGAACGATGGCGCTCGTGCCAAAAGACCGCTCAAATTCGAGGTAAACGTCACGCAATCATGGCTGAGGGCTCCGGCAGCGCTGGTCGCGATCTCGCGTCGAATCTCCGGATCAAACCTGTGGCTGGATTAATGTCCGACACCATTCACACGCTCTCGACGACCGGCATGACGCCGAAGCGCCAGATCCAGAGCTGGATCGACGGGTTGACGAGCCTGTGTGGGCACTTCGACGTCGATCCGCTGGAGGCGTCCTCGCTCGAAGGCCGCATCGACTACACGAGCGTCTCGCGCCTGAAGCTTTGCCAGATCGAGGTGAGCCAGCATCGCATCGCGCACACGTTGGCGCGCGCCAAGGCCAACGAGCACCCCTACATCAAGATTCACTTCCAGACCTACGGCGTATCTTATTTTGAACAAGAGGGCCGTCATATCGAAATCAACCCCGGCGATATCATCGCCTATGACGTCTCCTGTCCGCATTCGATCATCAGTCCGGCCTTCACGCGTCACGACGTCGTGATCGTGCCGAAGGCGCTGCTGCGTGACCGCGGATTTCCGTCGCAGCGGATGCCCGCCTGCAAGCTGTCGGCGAAGACGGGCACGGGGCGGATCGCCCATGATTTCGTCCACGCGACCTTCGACGAGGCGGCGAAGCTGTCGGCGAACAGCGCGGTCGGCGTTGCCGATTCATTGATCGACCTGTTGCTGCTGCCGCTGCAGCGAGGCCGACACGATGTTCGATCGTGTCGGGCCGGAGGCGATGTACGTGCGCGCGCAGTTCTTCATCCGCGAGCACCTGCGCGATCCGGATCTGTGCATCGACCAGATCTCCGCCGAGCCTCGGCTGCTCCAAGCGCTATCTGCACATGTTGTTCTCGGAACGCGGCACCACGGTGAGCGACTACATCTGGCAGGCGCGCTTGCAGAACTGCCGCCAGGAGCTCGAGGCTCACGCCGGCAAGACCATCACCGACGTCGCGTTCTCCTGGGGCTTCTCCAGCTCGTCGCATTTCAGCCGGGTGTTCCGGAAATATTTCGGCGTGGTGCCGTCCTCGATCCACAAGGCGCAGCAGGGCGCGGCCAGCTCGGGCGAGCATTAGGCCTCCGAGCATTAAGCCTCTTCGATCGGATGCTCAGGCCGCGATAAGCGGTCGCGCCGCGGCGGCGCTATTTCACGCGGTCGAGGCGATATAGGGAATGCCGGCCAGGAGAGCGACGAGCAGCATCGCGTTAGCCAGCATTCCGCTCCAGTGCAGCCGCCGCAGCCGGCGCGGGGCGTCCGTATCGCCGGCATCCCTCGCGCTAAGCTGGTCGTCGACCCTTTGCATGAACCAGCCGCGTCCCCAGATCGCCAGGGCTGCGATCAGGCCGACGCCGAGTGCGGCAAGCAGGCGGCCGTCGAGGAGGAGTGCCACGGTCCCGATGAAGGCTGCGACGCGCATCACCAGGAAATGGGCGTTGAACATTCCGCGCAGCAATTGGGCGACGGGCTGAATATCGAGCCTCACCAGCAGGAAGGCGGGCGAGGCGAGCGTGAAATAGCCCATCGGAAACAGCAGGATAATCATAACGGCGACGGCGACTGCATCCGGTGTCATGCGATCGGCCCTTCCTGTCCGCAGAGGCGCGCGCAATCATAGCGGGAAAATGCGCCGCCGACACTAGGCTTTGGTCGGATTCCGGGGTGGAGAAGGGGCGATGGGCGCGGCTCGAAGTCTAGGCCGGCTCGAGGCCGAGCGACTTCGCGCTCTCGATCCAGATCGGCAGTTCGCGCTGGTACAGCGCGTTGGTCTCCTTGAAGCCGATCGCGGGCTCGAGCACGAAGGTGGCGAGAACCTCTTTCACCTTGGGATCGCTGTTGGCCGCGACGCAGAGCTCGGCCAAGCGGTCGACGACCGCCTGCGGCGTCGCCTTCGGCACGGCCCAGCCCGAGAAGCCGCTCACCGTGAAGAACTTCGACGTCGCGCCCTGCTCGGGGAGCGTCTTGATGGCGGGGATCGCGTCGACCTTCTTCGAATGCACGGCGAACACGGTACCGCGGTCGCTCTGCAGGACCGATTGTGCCGCGGTGTAGCTTCCCATCGCGGCATCGAGCGTGCCCTCGAGCATTCCGGTCCACATCGGCGCCTCGCCGCGGTAATGGACCGGCTCGATGTTGAGACCGTACTGCTTGTTGATCTCGTTGATCGTCATGTGCGGGGCCGAGCCCGCGCTGTAGGTGCCGAAGTTCACCTTGCCGCTCTTGCGCGCGAAGGCGACGAAATCCTCCAGCGTCTTCACCCCGGTCTTCGGGTTTGCCACCAGCAACAGGCCGGCGCCGGGAATGACGCTGACGAGCGTCAAATCCTTGTCCATGTCGTAGCCGGGATTTTTCATCACCACCCGGTTCATGATGTAAGTGGTCGAGATCGAGCACAGAATGGTGTGGCCATCGGGTTCGGCGCGGGCGACCTCCGCGGTGCCGATCGCGCCGGAGGCGCCGGGCTTGTTCTCGACCACCACGGTCTTGCCGACCTGCTTGGAGATGAACTCGCCATAGGCCCGCGCGAGCAGGTCGGTCTGCCCGCCGGCGGGATAGCTGCAAATCATGCGAATCTGCCGCGCGGGCCACCCCGTCTGCGCCGAGGCGCTGCGCAGGACGAAAGGCATCGCAAGTGCGGTGCTACCGGCGGCGATGAAGTGGCGGCGATCGATTGGCTTGGACATGATTCTCTCCCGGTTCCCTGAAGGGTACTGCACCGGGCTGGCCCTGCCATCGGCATCAGGCGAGACAGATTGGCGCATTCCTGCTGATCACCCAAGGGACATCGCGTGCAGAGTTCGTCCCCCGGACGCGGCGCAGCGCTACTTCAGCGGTGCGCTGCAGAGCCGGGGCCCATTCGGCAGCGCGTTGCGCGGCCTGCTGGGTCCCGGCTCAGCGGAGCGTCACTGCGTGCCGCACCGCGTCCGGGACACGAGAGCCTACCGCTGAATGATCTTCGTCCAGACATCGCCCAGAATCGCAGGCTCGCGCGGTGGCAGATAGGTGAGCCCCGCCTGCTTGCCGAACTCTGCGATCCGCCCTGCGGCGGCGAGGTCCGCCAGCACCTTGTTGACGGCGTCGATCAGTGCGCCATTGCTGGCCAGTCCGACATAGCCGCGATTGGCGCCGATCGGATAATACAGCCGGACGCCGAGAGCGCCGTGTCGGGGTGTGCGGCGCGATGGGCATCGAAGCGCGCAAGGTCGATCAACGTTGCGTCATGGTCGCCGCGCTGCAGGGCGCCGAGCAGATCGTCGCGGCCGGGGACGAGATGGGTGATGTTGTCGATCAGCCGTCCCTTGTCAAAGGTCATCAGGATGGCATCGCCGAGCGAGCCGCTTTCGATGACGAGACGAAGTCCGGCAAGATCGGCGATGTCGCCGATCTTGCGCTCGCGCGCGTTCGGCCCGAGCACCACCGTCATCGGCGAATAGACGTAAGGCTGGCTTGGGGTTAGCACGCCGAGCGCGACGCGGCGCCGCCGGTCGTCGCGCGTGGCGCCTGCGAAGTCCGGCAGGCGCGCCGTCTTCATCCCGGGGACGACGAGCGAATCCTGCGTCAGCGCGTAGCCGCCGACCAGCGAGCACCGCCCATCCGAGAGCAGCGCATTGGCCTCGAGCTGTGGGCTGGAATCCTCGTCCAGCTTGCTCTCGAACCACTGGATCGCCAGCGGCCGCCCGAGTCGCTCCGCGATGGCCTGCGCCAGCAGCACATCGAAGCCGGCATCCGGCTTGCCGCGGTGATGCATCGAGAGCGGCGGCCGGTCCTCGTCGAGGCAGATCCTGAGGGGATCGTCGGCCGCAACAGCAGCCGACGTCATCGTCGAAAGCAGCGCGACGAGGCTCCATGCAACAGACCGGCCTCTCATGGCTTCCTCCGGCTGGAGATGAACGCCCAGAGAGAGCCGATCTCGTCGTCGTTGAGGATATCGCCCCAGGGCGGCATCCTGTTGTTCTTGCCGTTCTTCACCGTGGTGACGAAGCGGGTCTTGTCGTCGGGGAAAGCACGCAGGTCCGGCGTGATCGTGCCGGAGTTCATCAGGTTGGGGCCATGGCAGTGTGAGCATTTCGAAGCATAGGTCGACTTGCCATGGTCGATCTGTGCCTGCATGGGATTGCCGGTTGCGTCGTCCGCGGCGCGAACGGTCGCCGCAAGCGCAACCGTCAGCCTCGCGACGGCGGCGAGGACCGCCGCCGTCTTGTGAGATGGCCTTCTCAGCATCATGCCGTGGATTACTGCTTCACCGCAAAGACCCACAGCGAGCCGCCGGGCGGCACCTTGGCAAGCCGCTCGTCGCCGGAGAACAGCGAGTAGACACCGCCATAGCCTGATGTCACCGCGACATATTGCACGCCATCCTGTTGCCAGGTCACCGGCTGGCCCTCGATGCCGGAGCCGGTCTGGAACTGCCAGAGCTTCTTGCCGGTGTCGGCGTCGAAGGCCTCGAACTCGCCCGTGAGGGAGCCCGAGAACACCACGCCGCCCGCGGTCGACAGCACGCCGGAGAAGCGCGGAATGTCGCTCGGCGCTTCCCACTTCGACTTGCCCGTCATGGGATCGATGGCCTTGAGGTGACCGCGCGGCCCGTCGCCGAACTCCCAGGGGTCGGTCAGGTCCATGCCGAGATACCATTCACCCTGCTTGAAGGTGACGGGCTCGGCCTTGTACTTGCCGCCGAAGTTGAGCGTGTTGGCGTAGGCAAGGCCGGTCTGCGGATTGAACGACATCGGCTCCCAGTTCTTGCCGCCGAGGATCGACGGATAGACGGTCACCTTCTTGCCCTCGCGCGCATCCTTGGCGACATCGGTCTCGATCGGCTTGCCGGTCTTCATGTCGATGCCGGTCGCCCAATTGACCTTCACGTAAGGATTGGCCGCGAGCAGCTTGCCGTTGGTGCGATCGAGCACGTAGAAGAAGCCGTTGCGGTTGGCATCCATCAGCACCTTGGTCGGCTTGCCTTCGACGTTCATGTCGGCGAGGACCATCTCGGCCACGCTGTCATAGTCGAACGGATTGTTCGGCGAGAACTGGTAGTGCCACTTGATCTTGCCGGTCTTGGGATCCATCGCCAGCACGGAGCAAGTGTAGAGGTTGTCGCCGGGGCGCACCGCCGAATTGAACGGTCCGGGATTGCCGATGCCCCAATACACGGTGTTCAGCTCGGGATCATAGGAGCCCGTGATCCAGGTCGAGCCGCCGCCGAGCTTCCAGGTATCGCCCTTCCAGGTGTCGCCGCCCGGCTCGTCCGGCGAGGGGATCGAATGGGTGCGCCAGAGATGCTTGCCCGTTGCAGGATCCCAGCCGTCGATGAAGCCGCGCGTGCCGAACTCGGCGCCGGAGATGCCGGTGATGACGACGCCGTCGGCAACCAGCGGGGCCACCGTCATCGAATAGCCTTCCTTGATGTCGGCCGCCTTCTGCCGCCACAGCTCCTTGCCGTTCTTGGCGTCAAGCGCGATCACGTTGGCGTCGAGCGTCGTCCGAAACAGTTTGCCTTCGTGAATTGCGACACCGCGGTTGATGATGCCGCAGCAGACGATGCGCGGCGTCTCGGCGGGGTATTCGACCTTGGTCTTCCAGATCTGCTTGCCGGTCTTGACGTCGACCGCCATGGTCGCGTTGTGCGACGTCACGTAAATCACGCCCTGATAGACGATGGGCTGGGATTCCTCGCTGCGATCGTCATTGAAGGAGTAATTCCAGACCGGGACGAGGTTCTTGACGGTGTCCTTGTTGATCTGGTTCAGCGTCGAGAAGCGCTGCAGATTGTAGCCCATCCCGTAATTGAGAACGTTCGATGTATCAGTCGCGCCCTTGACCAGCTGATCGGTGGTCTGTGCGCTTGCACAAGTCGATGCAAGCATGACGAGGCTCGCGGCCATCGCAAAGCGTTTCATCCGTTCCTCCCAATATGCGCGCCTTTTGACGCTGCGACAGCAACACTCCGTCGGAAACCAAAACGCGTCAATACGAAAGTCGCATGTGTCGTGACGATATCGTTGAACACGGACGACGGTCACCTGACGGAAACCTGACGCGGCCAGGTCAAATTGTGCGGAGACGCTGAAAAATTCCGCGCCGCGAAGCAGCTCCGGACGTGGATCGTCGAGGGGCGAAGGTCTGGTTCCCTCGGTTGTCGCGCGTGCAAGTTGCAATTCGGGGCTTGAACCGGGGACCTCTAGTGGATTTATGTCGTTTCTATCCCGCCCGAACCGGGGCTCTTTGTCTGGGAGGTCTTGATGATTTCACGTCGTTCAGTCGCGCTCGCGCTCACCATTGCATTGATGTCCGCTCCGGCATGGTCCGCCTCCGGCAATGCGGTCAAATTGTTCGATACCGACAATGACGGCACGCTCGATCTGGCCGAAGTGAAGAAGGCCGCCGCCGCCTTGTTCGCAAAGCTCGATCCCGATCACGACGGCACGCTCGATGCGCGCGAATTGCGCGGACGGCTGACGGCGAAAGAGCCTCGCCGCCGCCGATCCCGACCGCGACGGCACGCTGACGCTCGACGAATATCTGTCCGTGGTCGAGCAGCGCTTCAATGCAGCCAATCCCGACAATGACGGAACGCTGGATGCGAAGGAGCTGAACGCGCGTGCCGGCCGCGCGCTGCTGCGCTTGCTGCGGTGAAGGCCGCGATCGGAACCGACGCTGCTGAGCTGCTCGTTTCGGCTCCGATTGCCGGAATGTCGGGCAGCTCGGCCTGCTCCCCGCAATGTCCTGCCGGGCGTGGGGGTAGCGTGAGCATCGACAAAGGCTGCTGACCGCGCGGGTTCGCTCGCGTCGATTCGGCGTGCGGTGCGCCGCACAAGCCAGCCTCTTCCAGGTGGTGTTTGACCAAGAGAGAACTGGCTTTGTCCGAGAGAGAAATGCAGACGCGAAGAATCGACACAGACGCGCTCGCGCGCCGAATCGAGGCTTGAACTGCACTTGACGCAGCCCTAGGTTTTGCGCCGCGCGATGTCGCGCTCAATACCTTGGGAGACCCGAATGGCTTGGAAAGCTCCGAAGATCGTGGAAGTGTCGGTCGGCATGGAAATCAACATGTACGCCTGCGCTTCGCGCAAGTAAGACGAACGACCTGCTACGGCTTCGATGGCGAACGCCGTCGAAGCCGTGGCAGTGTCGGACTTTCCCTTCCCCCACTTCCGCTTTCCCCGACTCCTTTGCGCGTTGTCATTGATGCGATGCCGCTGCGAAGGCCGCGCTCTTTCCCCCATCAGAATCTCGACTTTGATTTGCGGCAGTGTGTTACGCTGACGCTCGGTCAGCGCTGCTGCCGCTTGATGCGGCGCGCGCGTTTGGGGTGCGGGATGCGCGGCGGAGCTTGGCGATTTCGGGTGATGGTTGCCTGTGCGGTCGCGCTGATGCCGTCATGCGCCGGTGCCGAGGAGGGCTTCGACACCGAGCATATCTTCGGCTTCATGATCGGCACCGATGTCGGCAATCCCGGCGAGCGCGAATTCCAGAGCCAGACGACCGGCCGCTTCGGCAAGGGTGGCGGAACCTATCGCGCGCTGGAGAAGGAGTTGGAGATCGAGATCGTGCCGCTGCCCAACTTCCGCATCGAGGTCGGAGCCACCGCCAGCCTGCACGACATCACCGGCGTCCCCGATATCGACGACCGTCGCCAGTTCAACTTCCAGGGCGCCTCGCTCGACCTGCGTTACCGCCTGCTCGACCGCGAGCGCGCGCCGTTCGGCCTCACCATCGCCGCCGAGCTTCATGGCGACCGCATCGACGAGACCACCGGCGCGAAAGGGCGCATGTACGGGACTGATTTCACCCTCGCCATCGACCGCGAGACTCATCCCGAATTTCGCCATCGGCGCCCTCAATTTGATCTACCAGCCGGAATGGGCGCGCTTCGAGGTGGCGGGCGTGTCCGAGAAGAGTTCGACGATCGGTGCGGCATTCGCCGGTCTGGTGCGGGTGCGGCCCAACATGCTGCTCGGCGGGGAGTTGCGCTACTTCCGGCAATATGAAGGAATCGGCCTCGGCGAGTCTCTCGGGCCAGGCCCTGTTCGTCGGCCCGACCGCCTATGTCCAGCTGTCCGAGCGCTCGCGGCTGACCTTGAGCTGGAGCATGCAGGCCTGGGGCCGGCCGGCCGGATCGGGCGGCAATCTCGATCTCGTCAATTTCGAGCGCCACCAGGCCCGGATGGTGTTCGGGGTGAACTTTTAGGTCCTTCCCCCACCCGCAGAGGAGAGGGGTGCGGGATCCGAGCCTTCCGCCTGCAGTTCCCGCCCATTCCCCTGGCAAGTTGAAACTTCCCTCTCCGTCGAGCGTATCTTTTCGTGCTAAATCTCCATCGTCCCCTGCCAGAGGATCCCGGCATGAATCCGATTGACCTGGTGGTAACCGTGTGTGCGGTACTCTCGCCTGCGACCTGCGAGGAGCAGCATCTGATGTTCAACTATGGCGGCTCGCCACGACAATGCGCGATGGCCGCGCCGCCCTATATCGCGCAATGGGTCGGCGAGCATCCGAAGTGGCAGGCGGTGCGGTGGCGCTGCGAATATCCGCACCCGAACGACAAGGCGTGACGCGACTCGCTACTTGGTGCAGTCCTTCAGATCCTTGTCGGCGATCGAGAACACCGCATCCGCCCTGATCTCGATATCGCGAACGACGCATTGGCGCCCATTGGGATAGCCGATCTTGGCATCGTAGCGGCCCGGCTCGACGCCGGTGATGCGCAGCCGCTCGTCGTGGTCGACCTCCTTGTCCTTGTCGTTCAAGCACTGGTTGGGACCCCAGTCCGTCTTGCCGGCGGGCGAGAGATGGAATCCGGAGATGGTCTCCGCCGTCAGGTTCCAGAGCCGGATGCCCTTGCCCTTGGCCTGCGCCAGCGCGGCGCCGGGCGCCGCAATCAAGAGGATGCCGATCGCAATCAGCGCGCGTCGCATAGGTGAACCTCCCTCGACAAGCTGGTCCAATTGACCACGAGTATTCATTTCGATTCAAGCGGCAAGGCCGCGAGCTCGGCCCTGATCCCACTGAGCACGGCTTCGCTGCGCATCGCGCGCGGGATGGCGATCGGCACGTCCTGCACGATACGCGCAGGGCGCGGCGACAAAAAGAACAGGCGATCGCCGAGCCGGACCGCGTCATCGAGACTGTGGGTGACGAGCAGCGTCATCACCGGACGGCTGGCCACCAGCGTCGCGATCTCGTCGCGCAGGCGGCCGGCGAGCGCGTCGTCGAGCGAGGCGAGGGGCTCGTCGAGCACCAGCAGATCGGGTTCGACCGCGAAAGCGCGGGCAAGCGCGACGCGCCGGGCAAGGCCGAGCGACAGCTCGCCGGGAAAATGGCTGCGATGCGCGTCCAGCTCCAGAATCCTGAACAGCTCCGACAGCTTCTCCTCGGTCACATCAGGAGCAGCCAGCCGCACATTCTGCTCGACCGAACGCCACGGCAGCAGCCGCGGCTCCTGGAACACCATGCCGATCCGCGCCTCCGGCGGACGCGCGACATGCCCTCTGAAATCACCGTCGAGCCCGAGGATGATGCGCAGCATCGTGCTCTTGCCGCAGCCGGAAGGGCCGATGAGCACGCCGACCTCGCCCGGGCAAAGCGCGAATTTGAGCGGCGCGAGCACCTCATGCGTGCCGCCCGCGGCACTCGTGAACGTCTTGCCTGTGATGTCGACCTCAAGCCGCACGGGGCCGCCACCGGGTTGCGCGGGCTTCGAAAGGCTGCACCAGCAAGGTCTCGATCACGAGCACGACCGCGGCGAAGGTCAGTGAATAGGCCAGCAGCCGCGGCGTGTCGAACAGCTGGAAAGCGACGCCAATCTCGAAGCCGACGCCGTTCGGACGTCCGAGCAGCTCGGCGACCAGCACGATCTTCCACACCAGCGACAATCCGGAGCGGGCGGCGGCCGCGATATAGGGCGCTAGCTGCGGCAGCACGACATGGCGGAACGCGCGCCAGCGCGGCATCGCGAACACGCTCGCCATCTCGTCGAGCGAGCGGTCGAGTGCGCGGGTGCCCTCGCGCAAGGTGACGACCGCGGTCGGTAGCTTGTTGATGGCGATCGCCGCGATCGCGGCCGCCTCGGTCAGACCGGCCCAGATATAGGCCAGCACGATCACGACCAGCGCGGGCAGATTGAGCAGCAGGATCAGCCAGGGATCGCCGAGCTTGTCCGCGAGCCTGACCCGTCCCATCAGATAGCCGATGGCGCTGCCGAGCGACATCGCCAGCCCGAAGGCGAGGATCACGCGCGCCAGCGTCGCTCCCAGATGGAGGAACAGTGCGCCACTCGAGGCTTCCGCGATCATCACCTGGAGCACGGCCGGCGGGGAGGGCAGCTTCGCACCGCCGACGAACAGCGCGGCAATCCACCAGGTCACGAGGAAGAGGGCGAACGAGAGAAGACGCAGCACCTCAGTCTCCAGGCACGGCGTGATAGAACGTGCCGGGATCGAGGCTCGGCGGAGGGGCCGACGAGGTCGCGGCCGCCGATCTCGGCCAGCACGCGATACAGCACGCGCGCGTCCTGCTCCTCTTCAGCGATGCTCCGGCGCGGAATGCCGTCGCGATAGCGCTCGCGATAGGTCTTGAGCAGGGTGGCATCGCTCGCGCCGGTCAGCGGCGCGATCTTGTCCCAGGCCGCATCGGAGGTGACCAGCAATTGCTTGGCTTTGCGGGTCATCGCGATGAAGCGCCCCACGGCGTCCTTGTGGCTGGCCGCCCAGCTTTCGTCGAAGACGTAGCCGACCGCGGAGACGGCGCCCTTGGCGCCAAGCTTCGGCAGGATCTCTTCGATGCCGGCGAGGCGCCGAAAACCCTTGGCTTCGAGCTGGGCGCAGAAATTCCAGAAATTGAGGCTCGCATCCATCTCGCCGTCGAGTGATTTGGCGGCGATCAAAGGCGGGGCGCCGTAGACGATGGTCGCCTCCGACTTCAGGTCGATGCCGTCCTGCTTCATGCGCGCCTGGAGCAGCAGCCAGCTCTTGTCGATGGCCCCGCCGGCGACGGCGAGCTTGCGACCTTTGAGGTCGGCGAGCGACTTGATCGGCGAGGTGGCCGGCACCATCACCGCGCCGAGCGCGCTGGAATAGGGATAGAAGGTGAGCTTGGCGCCGAGCGCCCGCTCGCGCGACACCCATAGCCAGTCCGACAGGATGATGTCGGCGCTGCCTGCGCGCATCGCGATCTTGCCGGCTTCGGTGCTCGCGAGGCTCGCTGACGTCAAGCGCGAGGTCTGCCTCCTTGTCGAGCCCGCTCGCGCGGATCGCGGCCAGCTCCCAGGAGAATGTTCCGGTTTTCTGCACCGCGAGGCGGATCGTATCCGCGGCGCGGCCGGGCGCGGCCAATGTCAGCGCCAGCGTCGTCGCGAGCGCCATTGTTCGACCAAATGCCCTTACCAAACCGAGTGCTCTCATCGCCTTGTGAGCCGTTTCCTCTGACAGAGTGCTTTTCAGGACAATACGCATAGCATAGCTTTGGTCGCAACCCGCGGGAGGATGCGCATGAAACTGGCCGGACAGCTACGACCGATTGTCGCCGCAGTGACGGTGCTGGCGGCGACCGCGTGCGTGGCGCGGGCCGAGGAGGCCAATGATTACCCCACGTCCGCGCGCGCCGAGTACGTTTATGGCTGCATGAAGGCCAATGGCGAGAGCCGGCAGTCGATCGAGCAATGCTCATGCTCGATCGACGTGGTGGCCTCGATCGTCCCCTATGAGCGCTATGTTACCGCGGAGACCGCGCTCAGCATGTCCCAGGTCCGCGGCAATCTCGGCGTCCAGTTCCGCACCTCGGAGCAGGCGAACACGGCGGTGAATGATCTGCGGCGCGCACAGGCGGAAGCCGAGGTGAGGTGTTTTTGAAGAAAGCCACATTCGTCATGCCCGGGCTTGTCCCGGGCATCCGCGTTCTTCGTTCCATATGGCTAGGCGTGGATGGCCGGGACAAGCCCGGCCATGACGACGGAGAGACCTAAGTCCCCGGCTTCTCAACATCCCACTCGTTGCGGAAGACGTGTCCCTCCGTATCCTTGGCTTCCGCGCGGAAACGCTTGGCGCCGTTGGAGACGTAGGTGAAGCGCAGATTGGGATCTTCCGAGATCGAGATGCCGCCTTCCATCGACAGCACCGGGCTGTCGTCCTGTGTCAGCTTCAGCTGGTCGACGAAGAAGGCCGGAATATAGAGCTGCGTGACCTGGTCCATCTGCAGGCCGGAATTGTTGGGATGGCCGATCATGATCTGCGCTTCGCGGACGCGGCTCGCCGGCGCCTCCTCGCGCGCGAATTGCCGGTAGCGCATCTTGCCGAGCCGGCTGTTGGCTTCCTCGACATTCTTTCCCGCTGGCGCGGAGCAGCCGCCCGAGGCCTTCACATAGACCTTCGAGACATAGAGCTGACCGTCGCTGAGACTCGGCGACGGCGTGAACGTCGGTGTAATTGTTGACGCGTACGCGCGTCGAGATCTCGGTGACATTGGCGTCGGGACCGAGCTCGAACTTCGCCGCCATCGGCGCCGGATTACGGTCGATCACGAGCGTGATCGAGCGGATACGGCGGCTGTCGGCGGGCGACAGCTTGCTGCGCAATGTCACCGGCACGATCGCCGCGTCCTCTGCGCGATACGGCATCTCGATGCCGATGACGGCGCTGCCGTCATTGATGGGGCGGCTGTTGAAGATGTCCTGCACCAGGCCGGGCCAGGGATCGTAGGACTCTTCAGCCTGCATCGGCGCAGCGAAGGCGAGGCCGAGCAGAGCGGCGATCAAGGGCAGGCGGCGCGTCCATCGGGTCATGGTCATGGTTCCCTAGAGTCAGCGAAGCTGATCTCCCTAGAGTCAGCGAAGCTGATCTCGCCCGAGTCAGCGAAGCTGATCTCATGGCTCTATCGTAGCGCGCCTGCTACTCCCATTCAATTTCCGAGAATGCTGCAGTTGCGTTCCGGGCATTGTAGTCGCCGAACAGCTCCCAGCGCGGCTGTTCCTCGGCCGCCGCCTTGTCGGCGGCAGCCCGGAGCGGCTCGCCCTTCTTGTTCAGCGCGCGCACGTCGGACAGCAGCGTTGACAGGTAACGCCGCTCGTCGGCCAGCGCCGCGGGCCAGTCGCTCACGGGCCCGTGACCGGGAACGACGCGCTGCGCCGGGATGGTCGCCAATTCCTTCAACGTGTCGAGCCAGCCGCGGATGCTGCCGTCCATGACCGGAATGTGGCGGAGAAACACGAGATCGCCCGCGAACAGCGTCCTGCTCGTTTCGTCGAACACGGTGAGATCGCTGTCGCTGTGCCCGGTCCGCCACGCCCGTAAGACGAGGCGACGGGACCCCAGATCGAGGGTCATCGTGTCGGACACCAGGAGGGTCGGCGGAATGATCTTCACGGGATCGATCAACTCGCTGCCCATGATGCGGCGGAAATTGTCGAGATAATAAGGGCCACGCGTCGCGAGCGCTTGCGGCAGCTTGCTGTGGCCGACGAAAACTGTGCCTCCGGTCGCGAAGGCCGCATTGCCGAAGACATGGTCGGGATGGCCGTGGGTGTTGATGACATAGCGGATCGGCTTGGGCGTGCGGGCCCGCACGGCGGCCAGCAATGCCTCGCCTTCGCGCAGGCTGCCGCCCGTGTCGATGACGGCCACGGCCGCGTCGCCCACGATGAATCCGACATTGGCGATGTCGCCCTCGTTCTCGCGGGTCATCAGCGCAATGGTCCCGGAGTGCACGAAGATACCGGTTGCGACTTCGCTCACAGGCAATTCGGCCGTCCCGGCCCGTGCTAGCGTTGCTGTCCCCAGCAGGGACAAGGCTGCGATCACTCGAGCGATGTGAGACACTTTTCCGCCTCAGTTCGAAGGATTGGCCGCATTGCACTGCAACAAAGCTCAGCCGGCAAAGTCTGGCAAGACATGGCGCGTCATGCGTTGCATGGATAGCATTCAAACAAAATGAGGAGGAAGCGGGATGATGGAGGCCGGACGACATCGTCGCTGGTTGGTTTCACTGTGGGTTGTGGTCGCGTCCTGCGCGTTCGGCGATATCGCGGTGGCGCAGACCAAGGACAGCGGCGATCTCTCATTCGAGCTGGTCGATCCGAACGTGCTGCGCGTTTGCGCCGACCCCCGCAATCTGCCGTTCTCGAACGAGAAGGGCGAGGGGTTCGAGAACAAGCTGGCCGAGCTGTTTGCCGACAAGCTCAAGAAGAAGCTCGACTACGTCTTCTTCCCGCAAGCCACCGGCTTCGTGCGCATGACGCTGGGTGCGCACCGCTGCGACGTCATCATGGGCTTTCCGCAAGGCGATGACGTCGTGCAGGGCACCAATCCCTATTACCGCACGACCTATGCGCTGGTTGCCAAGGCCGGCAGCGGGCTCGAGGAGGTCGATACGCTCGAAGATCCGAAGCTGAAAGGCAAGCATGTCGGCATCGTCGCGGGAACGCCGCCGGCAACCAACATGGCCCTTGCCGGGCTGATGGGCACTGCAAAGCCTTATCCGCTGATGATCGACACGCGCTACGACAATTCGGCGCAGGCCATGATCGACGACCTCGCTGCCGGCAAGATCGAGGCGGGCGTGCTGTGGGGGCCGATGGCCGGCTATTATGCGAAGAAGGTCGGCTCGCTTCACGTCACCCCGTTGGTGAAGGAAACCACGGGGCCGAAGCTGGTCTATCGCATCGGCATGGGCGTGCGTCCCGCCGACCAGAACTGGAAGCGCCAGCTCAACAAGCTGATCCAGGAGAACCAGGCCGAGATCAACAAGATCCTGGTCGACTTCGGCGTCCCGCTGCTCGACGAGAGCGACAAGCCGCTCGGCGCGGAGACGGCCAAGAAGACGCCATGATGCGGCGCCTTGCCGCTGCGCTCGTCGCTGCCGTGTTGGCGGTGCCGTCGTTCGCGCAGCAGCAGGAGCCGTTCGAGCCCGAGGGCTATCGCGCCGACAATTACCGCGCGCCGGTGCCGGCGACGCTCGCCGGCGCGCGCGTGCTCACCACGCCGGAGGCCGAAGCGATCTGGCGCGCGAAGAGCGGCGCGTTCATCGACGTGCTGCCGCGTCCGCCGAAGCCGAAGAACCTGCCCGCCGGCACGGTGTGGCGCGATGCGCCGCGCAGCAACATTCCCGGCAGCCTCTGGCTGCCGGATACCGGCTACGCCAATCTGCCGCCGGCCATGGAGGACTATTTCCAGCGCGGGCTCGCCCGTGTCTCGGGCGGCGACAAGGCCGCGCTGCTGGTGATCTATTGCCTCGCCGATTGCTGGATGTCCTGGAACGCCGCCAAGCGCGCGCTGAGCTACGGCTATTCCAACGTCGCCTGGTACCCCGACGGCACCGACGGCTGGGAGCGCGCCAGGCTTCCCACCGAGAAGTCCCAGCCGGAGACGCGGCCTGAGCAGTAGACGATTGCGGTCTCAGAGAGAGGCGTAACGCTCTCCGCGTCATTGCGAGCGCAGCGAAGCAATCCAGAATCCCTCCGCGGAAAGATACTGGATTGCTTCGCTGCGCTCGCAATGACGACGTGGCGCAATACCGCCTCGATCGACGCGAGGTGCGCGCGCGGAGGGGACACCTCTCCCCGCAAGGCGGGAAGAGGCGATCTCAACCCTACTGCTTTTGCAGCTTCGTCAGCGTGCCGGTGCCGTTCGTCTCGGTGGCAGAATAGTTCACCCTGTCGCCGGCATGAACGGCCTCCAGCATCCCGGCGTCCTTGGTCTTGTACTCCTGGAGGGCGCCGGCGCCGCCCGCACTGCCGCCGACGGTGCCCTTCTGGGTCTGCTGGATCGAGATCGTGCCGTTGAGCCGGTCGATCCGCATGACGGTCCCGGTCATGTCGTCAGCAAGAGCACTGGTCGCGAGCAGGCTGAGGGCCGCAACGCCTGCAAAGATGAATCTGGTGGTTCCCATCGAGGCCTCCCGACGTCTTGGAGTTCACTGCGACAAGCCATCCTAGATCGATTTGGTTCCGGCCGATAGCGCGGCAAAGGTTAACGGTATTGATCTTGCGGGAACTTTGCCGGCAGTGAAGCTGGGTTTATTCCATTTCCTGCTGGATCACGCGGCCGAGCGCGAACAAGCGCTGATCGATGGTGGTGGGAACCTCGCAGACGAACCGCACCACCTTGTTGCGGTCCTCGAAAATGCGGGTCTTCCAGATCAGTTCGTTGCTGAGTGCCTCGACCTTGGCCTCGTCGCGCGGCGTGGCGCCCTGCAGCGCCTGGAGCTGAATCGTCTCCTCGCGAATCTTCTCGGCGGCCTCGCGCTGCTTGCGGCTGACGCGCTCGAGCCCGTTCATCACCTGGGAGCGCTGGGCGTTGAGGGTGTCGAACAGGCCGGCGAACAGCAGCTTTGCGTTGTTGGTCTTGTCGGTGGAAGAGGCGGCCAGAAAGTCCTTCACCGACTTCTCGGCTTCGTCCATCGATGTCTTGCGCGCCGAGAGCTTGGCGACCAGCGTGGTGATCTTGGTGTCGTTCTTCCATTTGGTCTCGGCGTCGTCGAGCGCGGGACCGGCCCACACCGCGGCGAGCGAGATCTCCGGCACCTTGGCCTGCGTGCAGGGCCAATTGGGATAGCGCGGATCGGCCGCGCGCGCGGCCGTGCCCGACAGCGCGAGCGCAAGAACAGCCATCGCCAGAACCTTCATCCTTCGCCTCCTGCGGGCCCCCGTCGCGCCAGCCCACGCGAGGGATCATAGGCCCAAATCGCGCCGATCATGAAGACGATTGTGCAAGCCGCTACCACCGCCAGCGAGATCCAGTTGATCTGCCCGTAGAACGCAAATCGGATCAGCTCGACCGCATGGGTGAACGGATTGGCTTCGCAGAGGTAGTAGAGATAAGGGCTGCCCTCCTGCACGCGCCAGAGCGGATAGAGCGCCGAGGAGGCGAAGAACATCGGGAAGATGACGAAGTTCATCACGCCGGCGAAGTTTTCGAGCTGCTTGATGCCGGAGGAGATCAGCATGCCGAGCGAGCCCAGCATCAGCCCGGACAGGATCAAGGCCGGCAGCACGGTGAGATAGCCCTGGGACGGCGGGGTGATGTCCCAGAACCAGGCGATCGCGAGGAACGCATAGACCTGGAGCAGCGATACTGCGGTGCCCGCCAGCAGCTTGCAGAACAGCAGGAAGCCGCGCGGTAGCGGGCTCACCAGCAGGGTGCGCATGTTGCCCATCTCGCGGTCGTAGACCATCGAGAGCGAGGATTGCATGCCGTTGAACAGCTGGATCATCGCCATCAGCCCGGGCGCGATATAGACCTCGTAGAGGATGTAGGTCTCGTAGGGCGGGATGATGGAGATGCCGAGCACCTGGCGGAAGCCGGCGGCGAAGATGAACAGCCACACCAGCGGCCGCACCAGTGCCGAGACGAAGCGCTCGCGCTGATGCAGGAAGCGCAGTCCTTCGCGCCAGACGATGCCGGTGAGGCAGGTCATGTACTCGGCAAACGAGAAGCCGCGCGGGGCGTCGCGCGTGGTGATGCTGCTCATGCGCCGGCTCCCGGCATGGTCTGTGCGCCGGTCAGGCGCATGAAGGCGGTGTTGACGTCCTGCGCGCCGGCCTCGGTGACGACGCGGCCCATCGGCCCCTTCGCCAGCACCTTGCCCTGGTGCAGCACCACGAGGTCGTCGCCGGGCATGATCTCGTCGAACAGATGCGTGGCCCAGAGCACGCCGATGCCTTGCCCGGTCACGAGCTGGCGGACCTGGCTGATGATGTCGGCACGCGCCTTGACGTCGAGGCCGACCGTCGGCTCGTCGAGCAACAGCAGCCGGGGCCGGTGTAATAGTGCGCGCGCGATCTCCAGCCGCCGCATCTGTCCGCCGGAGAGGTCGCGCACCTTGCTGCCGGCGCGGTCAGGAAGCCCGATGCGGCCGAGCAGCTCGGCGCTGCGTGCGGTGGCCTCGCGGCGGCTGATGCCGTGGAGCGCGGCGTGATAGAGCAGGTTCTGCGTCAGCGACAAATCGAGGTCGAGCGTGCGCGGCTGGAACACGACACCAAGCAGCCGCAGCGCCTCGCCGGGACTCTTGCTGATGTCGTGGCCGAAGATCGAGACACGGCCGGTCTGGATGCCGAACAGGCGCGTTACAAGCGAGAACAACGTGCTCTTGCCGGCGCCGTTGAGGCCGAGCAGGGCCGTGAAGCTCGCCGGCTGCACATTGAAGGAGACGTCGATCAGTGCGCGCCGCGGTCCATAGGCATGGCTGACGCCGTCGATCGACAGCGCCGGCGCCGCGGCCGCTTCCGGCTGCGGCGCCGCCTGTGCTTCGGGAGTTGGAGCGGGGCTGGTCATGGCGCGATCGCGATGCCCCAGGGCAGCTCGCCCACCTGAATGGTCTTGATCACCTTCTGCGCGGCGACGTCGATGACGGAGACGTCGTTCGACACGCCATTGGTGGTCAGCAGATATTTCTCATCGGGCGTGAACGCCATGTGCCAGACCCGCTGGCCGACCAAGAGATATTTCGTCACCTTGCGCGAGGCCACGTCGACCACGGCGATGCGATTGGCGGGGCCAAGCGCGACGAAGGCGGTCTTGTCGTCCTTGGTCATGCCGATGCCGACCGGCTGGATCGCCTCTTTCCTTAAGCCAGGGATCTCGAAATTGACCTTGCCGATCACCTCGTGCTTTTTGGGGTCGATGATCGAGACGGTGCCGCCGATCTCGGAGGACACCCACACTTCGGACGCGTCGTGCTTGAATTCGGCAAAGCGCGGCCGCGCGTCGACCAGCACGTTGGCGACGATCTGGCGCGAGGCGGTGTCGATGAAATGCGCCATGTTGGTTGTTTCCGACGTGTTGATCAGCGTCTTGCCGTCGGGGCTGATGGTCATGCCCTCGGGCTCGACACCGACCTGGATGTCGCCGAGGCGGGCGCGCTTCTCGAGGTCGATTACGGTGACCGTATTGTCGTTCTCGTTGGCGACATAGAGAATTTTTCCCGCCGTATCCTGGGCGAACAGCTCGGGGTCGGGGCCGGAGGGCAGGCTGTCCACCACGCCTTGCGTCTTGGCGTCGATCATCTGGATGGTGTCGTCGTCGCCGACCGCGACCATCACGAACTTGCCGTCGCGCGTGAAGTCGATGCCGCGCGGGCGCTGGCCGACCTTGATGGTCTTGGTCACGGTCCAGCTGTCGGTGTCGATCACCGTCACCGTGTTGCTCTTCTCGTTCGAGACATAGGCGATGTACGCATGCGCCGGCGCTGCCGCCAGCGCCAGCCCGGCGAGAAGCCCAATACGTCCCATCCGCAGCATCTGCGTCCTCACTTCAGCTTGCATTTGCTCTCCGGACGATCGTAGCCGAGCGTGTCGAGGCTCGGAGACCTGGTGCAGAAATCCCTCCTGCGGCGACACCGACACCACCATGCGGCCGTCGACCAGCAGGATCGGCTGACGCAGCTGCAGGTTCCAGTCGCGCAGCGTCAGCCGCGTGCCCTTGAAGGCGGCGACCGAGAAGTCCGGACCCTTGATGAAGTCGGTGACCTTTTTGACGTCGCCGGAATTGGTGCGCGATGTGGCTTCGCCGATCATGCGGGCGGCGGTCCAGGCCTGCATGTCGAGCGCGGTCATGCGCCGCGAGTTCAGCTTCATGAAGCGGTTCTGCATCTGGACCGCGCCCCACTGGTCCTGCGACGCGTCCCAGCTGCGCGGCACCAGGCCGGCGGAGCCCGCGACGGGGCGGGGATCCCAAGTGCGATACGGCAGATAGGCGCCGAACACCTCGCTCTCGTCGGCGGCGACCAGCACGTCATAGGCGGGCGCGCCTTGCGTGAACACCGGCATCTGGCGCTGGATCAGCGTGACGCCGCTGTCGGTGCGCCGGGCGCCGCCCTTGTCTTCGAAAGTCTTCTCCTGCACGATCTTGGCGCCGAAGCGGGTGGCGGTGCGCCGGAGCGCGTCCGCGAACAGCTTGTCCTCGTCGTGCGAGCCGACCACCAGCAGCCAGCGCGACCACTTCTTCCAGACCAGATATTGCCCCAGCGCGTCGGCCAGCATAGCGCGCGTCGGCGCGGTGTGGATGACATTGGCGCGGCAATCGGCCTCGCGCAGCCGCTCGTCGATCGCGCCCGCATTGAACAGCAGCGTGCCGCGCTCGCGCAGGGCGTCCGAGACCTTCAGCAGCGCATCGGCGGGCAGGTCGGTGATGATGAAGCCGTTCTTCTCCGCAAGCGCAGTCGCGGCCTGCACCGCGTCCTCGCCCTCTTTGATGCGGCGCTCTTCCAGCGCGAACCGCTGGCCCATGAATTTGCCGGTGGTATTGTTGTCCTCGATCGCGAGGCGGGCGCCGGCGACGCCGTCATTCTCCGCGGGGAGATCGACCAGCGACAGTGTCGATCGGTTAGCAGCGACGCCGAGATAGCCGACACCGATCAGGGCAGGCTCCGCCGCGAGCGCGCTCGTCGCAGCAAGACCAAAGCCGATCAGACCGGTCAACCATCGGATCATGTTTCCTCCAGGCACTCTCCCCCGCTTGACCGCCGGTAGAGAATTGTCTCTGCTAAAGCATGACCAATTTGTCAGGGCATGCAACCCCGCATTTCGTCCCCGCGCGCACGAGGACTGGAATCACGATCATGCGAGCGCTGATATGTTTTGCGGCTTTGCTGTTGACGGGCTCGATCGCGCGCGCCGATCCGCCGAAGCTGGCCGTGTTCGATTTCGAGCTGATCGACACCAGCTTGCCGGGCGAGTTCTACGGCTCCAGGCCGGAGGAGGCGCGGCTCGTGCTCATCAGCGATCAGCTGCGCAAGGAACTGGCTGACTCTGGCAGGTTCCAGGTGCTCGATATCGCGCCGGTCAGGGATGCGGCCCGTCACGCCAATCTGCAGGCCTGCGGCGGCTGCGACCTCAAGCTTGCCGAACAGATCGGCGCCGAGCCTCGAGATCACCGGCATGGTGCAGAAGGTCTCGAACCTGATCATCAACCTCAACATCTATCTGCGCGACGTGAAGACGGGCGCCATGATCGCGGCGGCCAGCGCCGACATGCGCGGCAACACCGATGAAGCCTGGACGCGCACGATGAGCTATCTGATCCGCAACAGGCTGCTGGCGCCGAATTACGGCAAACGGGAGTAGCTTATTTCTCTCCACATGTTCCGCTGCACCCTCTCCCCTTGTGGGAGAGGGTGGCTCGCCGCGATAGCGGCGAGTCGGGTGAGGGGTATCCCTCCGCGAGTCCAACTCTCACTGAAATCGCCGAGCAAACCCCTCATCCGGCGCTTCGCGCCACCTTCTCCCACAAGGGGAGAAGGGAAGAGGCAGCGTGCGCTTGGCGCGCACAGCAATCACCCCTTCAGCTTCTCCGCATGCCAGTGCAGATGATCGCCCATGAAGGTCGAGATGAAGTAATAGCTGTGGTCGTAGCCGGCCTGGCGCCGCAATGTCAGCGGGATGCCCGCCTTGGTGCAGGCGGCTTCGAGCAGCTCGGGCTTGAGCTGTTCTTTCAGGAAATTGTCGGCCTCGCCGACGTCGACCAGGAAGCCGGAAAACTTGGCCCCGTCCTCGATCAGCGCCACCGTGTCGTGGCTGCGCCAGGCGTCCTTGTTCGGTCCGAGATAGCCGGTCAGCGCCTTGGTGCCCCAGGGCACGAGCGAGGGGGCCACGATCGGCGCGAACGCGCTGGCCGCGCGGAAGCGGTGCGGATTGCGCAGCGCCACCGTCAGTGCGCCATGGCCGCCCATCGAATGGCCCATGATCGATTGCCGCTTGGCATCGACGGGAAAATTTCCCGCCACCAGCTTCGGCAGCTCGTCGGTGACATAGCTCCACATGCGATAATTGCGCGCGAACGGCTCTTGGGTGGCGTCGACATAGAAACCAGCCCCAAGGCCAAAATCATAGGCGTTGTTGGCATCATCCGGCACGTCGGGCCCGCGCGGCGAGGTGTCGGGCGCGACGAAGATCAAGCCGAGCCTCGGCGCAAGCCTTGCGGAATTCGCCCTTCTCGGTGACGTTGGCATGCGTGCAGGTGAGGCCCGAGAGATACCAGACCGCGGGCAGCTTGGTGCCCTCGGCATGCGGGGGAACATAGACCGAGAACACCATGTCGGTTCCCGTCGCCTGGCTGGCATGGCGATAGACGCCCTGCACGCCGCCGTAGGATTTGTTGGTCGAGACAGTCTGAATCGTCATGCCTTGGAGCTCCCTGGCATCTCACCACATCAAGATTGCAACGCTTATGTGACCGAAATTTGTGGCGTCGTCAGGCAACGCCGCTGTCGATCGCCAGCCGCACCAGTTCGACCGAGGTCTTCACGCCGAGCTTCTGCCGCATGATCGAGGAAGTGTTGGCGACCGTCTTGTACGACGACTGCACCAACCAGGCGATCTCGGAGAGGCTCTTTCCGGCGCTGAGCAGCCGCAGGATCTCCATCTCCCGCGCGTTCAGCTTGGACAGCGGGCTTTGCGCCAGCGCAGGTCCTGCGAAGGCGATGCTGCGCGCGATCGCGGTCGGCAAATACGTGCCGCCGCCGCCGACGGCGCGGATCGCCTCGACGAGATCGTCGGGGTCGCCGGTCTTGGAGACGTAGCCCTTGGCGCCGCATTCGATCGCGCGCGCGGCGAAGGCCGGGTCGTCGTTCATGCTGAACATGATGATGCGGGCCTCGGGCGCGCGCTCGAGGATGCGGCGGGCGAGCCTCGAAGCCGGAGACGGTCGGCAAATTGATGTCGATGATGCAGAGGTCCGGGCGCTCGACGATGAAGACGCACTCGCCGTCCTCGGCGTCGGCGGCCTCCAAAATCTCGATCTCGCCCTCGTCGGCCAGCACGGCGCGACAGCCGGAGGCGACAATGGGATGATCGTCGACGATCAGTATGCGCATAGGCGTTTCCTTGTGACAGCGTCGGCCTGTTTCGCGCCCGGCCGGGATTGCTGTACGCTTTCGATTAGATATCCGCCGCTTCGCCCCTGTCAACGTCATCGGGCAGGCGCCGGCCAAACCTTCGCGGGGCACGAGCGATACCAATGTGGCAAAATCTATCCTTGCGCGGGCGCATCAACCTGCTGCTGGCGCTGCTGCTGGCCCTGGGGCTCGCCGTCAATATCGGCCGCCAGGTCGCGGAGGCGGGGCCCCGCGTGCAGGCCGAGGACCAGAGCGTGATCCGGCTCGCGCGCGAATTCATCGAGATGATCGTTGCCGATCTCAACGAGGCGCCCGATCCGGACGCCAGGCTGAACCAGATCGCGCGCGACCTCAGCCGTCTGCGCCATGTCAGCATCACGCTCCGGGATGCCGGCGGCAATCCGCAGACGCCGCCCCGGCTTGACGCTGACACCGACACGCGCGTCCCGCCGGCCTGGTTCGTCAGCCTGGTCCACCCCGAGCAGACCGCGGTGAGCGTGCCGGTGTCGATCCACGGCAAGCCAGGCTCGCTCCTCATCACTTCGCACCCGGATGACGAGATCGCCGAGATCTGGGACGGCATCGTGACCCAGCTCGAGGTCGGCTCGGTGATCGCGTTGGCGCTGTTTTTCCTGATGATGAATGTGGTCGGGCGGGCGCTGGCACCGCTCCGCTCGCTGGCGGAGGCAATGGGTAAGCTCGAAGGCGGCCATTACGAGGCCCGTGTTGCACCGGGCGGCTCGCCGGAGGCTCGCCGCGATCTGCACCAGGCTCAACCATCTTGCCGTCACCCTGGGCGAGGCGGTCGAGGACAAGCGGCGCCTGGCCGAGCGAGCGGTGTCGCTCCAGGACATCGAGCGCAAGGAGATCGCGCGCGAGCTTCACGACGAGTTCGGGCCCTACCTGTTCTCGCTGCGCGCGCATGCCGGCGCGCTGGCGAAGCAGGCGGACGGGCGCGTTCCCAGCGCGGAGGCCGTGCGAAAACATGGCAGCGCCATGCTGGAGCAGATCAACGCGCTGCAGCAGTTCAATCGCCGCGTGCTGGAGCGCCTTCGCCCCGTCGGCCTCGCCGAGTTCTCGGCCTGCGTCAGGCGCTGGAATCGCTGTCGCGGCTGTGGCGGGAATCCCATCCCGACGTCGCGATCGAAACCGTGATCTCACCCACGCTGGGGCCCACGGGCGAGACCGCCGACCTCACCATCTATCGCATCGTGCAGGAGGCGCTCACCAACGTGTTCCGCCATGCCGGCGCGACCTCGGTCAATGTCGTGATCGAGCCGGCCGGGGAGATGGCTCACGATGGCCGCCTCTGCGCCCGGGTGCGGGTCAGCGACAATGGCCGCGGCATGGAGCCGGACCAGAAGCTCGGCTTCGGCCTCGTCGGCATGCGCGAGCGGATTCTGGCGCTGGGCGGCACACTCAATGTCATCTCCGGCGCCGGCGGCTTGACCGTGGAAGCGCTGGTTCCCACCGCGGCTGCCTGATCGTACCCGAAGAGGTCGGGAAAAATTCCCGATTCTGTCGGGAAAACGGGCGCCGATATTGCCCGACCTTTGTGGCTGGCGCACCCGTTGCGGCCGAATACACTCGCCTCAACCAATCGGCGAAAATCAAAAAAGCCGGCGGTGACGGATGGGAAGGCGGGGATGGGCAAGGTTCTTTCGTTCAGGCGTCGTTTGCTGATGGCCTCGGTGTCGGCCGGGCTGGTCTCGGGGATGGTTTTCGCGAGTCCCGCCGCCGCGGCGCCGGAGGAGGAGACCAACGTCCAGAATCTGCCGCCGGTGGAAGTGGCGGCGCCGCCGCCCTCGGCGGCGAGGCGTACCGCGTCGACGCGGCCGGTTGCGCGCATCGGGGCGCCGTCCTCCGCCGCGCCGAAGACGCGTCTTTACGTCTACCCGACCGCGCCAGGCACCGGCCGCGGTCTCGATGTCGACAAGGTCGCGTCGGCGATCAACGCCGTCGATGTCAGCCAGATCAAGCGCACGGGCTCGCTCAACATCACAGATGCGCTGCGCGACAACATCGCGGGCGTCAACATCAGCGAAGTCACCGGCAATCCGTTTCAGCCGGATGTCGAATTCCGTGGCTTCGTCGCCTCGCCGGTGGTCGGCACCCCGCAGGGCCTCGCAGTTTACCAGAACGGCGTCCGCATCAACGAAGCCTTCTCGGACGCGGTCAACTGGGACCTGATCCCGACTGCCGCGATCAGGTCGGTGACGCTTGTCACCAACAATCCCGCCTTCGGCCTCAATGCGCTGGGCGGCGCGCTCAATCTGCAGATGAAGGACGGCTTCACCTATCAGGGCGCCGAGATCGACGTCATGGGGGGCTCGTTCGGCCGCATCCAGGGCTCCGCGCAATGGGGCAAGACCGTTGACAAGAATTTCGGTGTCTATGGCGCGCTCGAAGGCCTGCGCGACAACGGTTTCCGCAACTTCTCGCAGTCGACCGTGCGGCGCTTCTACGGCGATGTCGGCTACAAGGCCGGCGACAGCGAATTCCACGCCAATATGGGCGTCGCCAAGAACGATTTCGGCGCCAGCGCCACCGTTCCGGCCGAGCTGCTCGACAAATATTGGGGCGCGACCTACACCACGCCGCAGACCACCTCCAATCGCGTCGGCTATCTCAACCTGACCGGAAAGGCCGATGCAACGCCGACCTGGACGCTCGAAGGCACCGCTCACGTGCGCCGGTACGAGCAGAAGATCGTCGACGGCAATCCAACCGACGCCCAGGAGTGCGCGATCGATCCGGCGCTGCTGTGCTTCGGCGACGACACCACGCCCGCCAACGGCGCGGGCGGCGCGCAGCTCGCCAATCCCTTTGCGCCGGGTACCATTCTCGGCGAGATCGACAGGGGCTCGATCCGCTCGACCAGCTTCGGCGTGTCGGGGCAGGCCACCAACACCGACCAGCTGTTCGGCCACGACAACCGCTTCGTGATGGGCACGAGCTACGACGCCAGCGTCACGCGCTACAATGCGACCGCCGAGATCGGCTCGATGGGAGAAAATTACGTCGTCAGCGGCAGCGGTGTCTTTCTCGGCCCGACGCCCGTGGCTGATCCTGTTGCAGGTCCCGTCTCGCTGCGGACCGTCAACCAGTATAACGGCCTCTATGCGATGGACACGTTCAACGTCACGGATGCCTTCGCCATCACCGGCGGCGGCCGCTTCAACGTGGCGCGTATCAGCCTCGAGGATCAACTTGGCTCCGCCCTCAACGGAGATCATACCTTCACCCGCTTCAATCCGGTGATCGGCGGCACCTACAAGATCACGTCCGAGCTGACCGCCTATGCCGGCTATTCCGAGGCGAACCGCGTGCCGACGCCGCTCGAGACTCGGCTGCGCCGATCCCACCCGGCCTTGTCTCATCGCGGCGTTCCTGGTCGCGGACCCACCTTTGAAGCAGGTCGTGTCCAAGACCGTGGAGGCCGGACTTCGTGGCACCAAGGAGCTGAATATCGGCACCCTCGGTTGGAAGATCGGCGGCTTCCGCGCCACCAATTACGACGACATCGTCGCTGTCCCCGTGGTCGGCCGAACCGGCTTCGGCTATTTCACCAATGTCGGCCGGACCCGCCGGCAGGGCCTCGAGGCGGAGGTCAACATCAAATCGCCGACGCTCCAGTTCCAGGCGAGCTATTCCTTCGTCAACGCGCGCTATCTCGACCCGCTCGAGCCTCGGCTCGGAAAGCCCGTTTGCCGATCCGGCCACCGATACCATCCACGTCTCACCCGGAAACCAGCTCCCCGCCATCCCCCGCCACCGGGTCAAGGTCGGCGTCGACTACGCCGTGACCGACGTCTGGAAGGTCGGCGGTAACGCGCTGTTCGTCTCCAGCCAGTACCTGGTCGGGGACGAGTCGAACCAGTTCGCAAAGCTGCCGTCCTACACGGTGTTCAATCTCCACACCTCATACCAGGTGGCGAAGAACATCCAGCTCTATGGCAAGGTCGACAACATCTTCGACAAGCGCTACGCGACCTACGGCCAGTTCTTCGACCGCGGCGCCTTGCCCAACTTCACCAATGGCGGCAACGACTTCACCGACCCGCGCTCGCTGAGCCCGGCAAGGCCCCGCGCCTTCTATGCGGGGATGCGGGTGACGTTCTAGCTGTCGAGGCGCAGCTCCCGGCCCCCCGGGCGGAGAGTTCCGCAACGCCGCGCCGGATCGCTTGCGTAGAATATCCCGCTTCCGGCATCATGCGGCCGGAGGCCTGCTTTGCCGTGTCGTTGAAAAATCCGGATGCCGTCGCCGCTATCGTTGCAGCGCTCCGACAGGTTTATGGTGACGAGGTCGCGCGCCTCATGCTGATCGAGGGCATGAGCCTCGCCAACCTGATCGATGCGATGTCTTCCGGACCCCTGGCGCACCGCGATGCCATCAAGGCCATCACCGACGGGCTGGACGACTTTGTCATTTCCCCTGACCTCGGCCTCATGTGGCACCTCAAATACATCTACGGAGACGAGCCCGGCTCCCTGCACGTCGTCGACATGGAGATCGCCACGCCGAATGGCACGCTGGCGAGCAAGGATATTCTGGCTGCGCCTGTCTGCCTAGAGGAGAGGGAAGATCGTCGCCGGCCGCGCGGGTTTACCAATCAGCAACCATTGCAAATGATCCGAAAAGTTTAACGAAACCGCCCGGCACTCTCTGCGTCAGTTTGTCGGAGGGTCCATCTGATGACAGAGCGCCAATTGAGAGAGCAGGAATGCCGGCTCGCGCGTTATCGGCATCTGGAGCGAGAGGTCACGGACCCGCTTGCCGCAGGTCTGCTGCACAGCATTGTCGAGGAGCTTGAAGCCGAGCTGCGCAAGGACTGTCCGCATTGGCACGGGCCGCACGATTAACGCTTTGTTAGCGCTAATCATGCGGATGATCGTGCGGGAATGCCAGGGGAGACTGCTCCCATGTTGAAGGACGGGACATATGCGGCGTGGTACAACACGCCGCTCGACCAGGGGACCGGGATCGTCCACGTCGCAGACGGACAGATCTGGGGCCGCGACAGCCTGATGACGTATCACGGCTCGTGTCGGGTCGACGGAGATCGCTTCACCGCCACCGTGTCAACGAAGCGTCATACCGACGGACGCGTCACGGTGTTCGGCGTGGAAGACGAACTCACGTTGGACATCGAGGGAAACTGTCCCGGCAAGATCGCGACCTACATTGCGACGGCACAACAGGTGCCGGGAATGGTCCTCCAGGGGACGCTCATTCTCACCGAGCAACAGTCGCCGGTGCTCGAACGCCCCGAGCCGCGTCCGGCGTTCAATCCCGACAAGCTGCCAAAGTTGCCCAGGCGCTCGCGCTGAACGCGTAGCTGACCCGCATTCCTATGTCGCGCCCCAGGTCGCGCGATTCTGCATCCGGCTCTCCCCAAAGCTCGCTTCTCAAACCGCCCCGGACTCGCCATTGTGCGCCCGCAACGGGTCGGAAGTGGAGCTGCATCAATGTCGGACAAGGTCTCGCGTCGCCGGTTCGCGAAACTTGCGGGGCTGTCTGCAGCCGGCCTGGCAAGTCCGCGGGATGTCGTGGAGGCGAAGCCAGCGGCGGCGTCGCGCAGCACGAACGGCTTCCCGGCCGGCTTCGTCTGGGGCACCGCGACCTCGTCCTATCAGGTCGAGGGCGCGGTCGACGAGGACGGGCGAGGGGCCTCGATCTGGGACAAGTTCGTGCGCATCCCCGGCAAGATCGAGGACGGCACCACAGGCGACCGCGCCAACGAGCACTATCACCGCTACAAGGAGGACATCGGCCTCATCAAGGCGCTCGGCTGCAAGGCCTACCGTTTCTCGGTGGCCTGGCCGCGGCTGTTTCCGGACGGTGACGGCAAGCCAAATCCGAAGGGGCTCGACTTTTACAACCGTCTGATCGACGAGCTGCTGAAGAACGGCATCGAGCCGTGGCTGACGCTCTATCATTGGGATTTGCCGCAATCGCTGCAGGACCGCTTCGGCGGCTGGCGCTCGCAGGAGACCTGCAAGATCTTCGGCGACTACGCGGGCTATGTCGCCAAGCATCTGACCGACCGCGTCAAGAACGTGTTCACGCTGAACGAGAGCGGCCGCTTCGTCTATTTCGGCTACGGCATCGGGATCGACGCGCCGGGCCTGACGCTGCCGAAAGGCGAGGTCAACCAGATCAGGCACAACAGCGCGCTGGCGCACGGATTCGCCGTGCAGGCGGTGCGCGCACATGGCCGCCGCGGCACCAAAGTGGGGCCGGCCGAGAACGTCGATGCCTGCGCGCCCGCGATCGACACGCCGGAGAACGTTCGTGCCGCCGAGATCGCGCTGCGCGAGATGAATGCCGGCTATCTCAACGTCATCATGACGGGCCGTTACACCGACGCGTTCCTGAAATATGCCGGCGCCGACGCGCCGAAATACACCGACGCGGAGCCTCAAGATCATTTCCTCGCCGGTCGATTTCCTCGGCCTCAACATCTACGCGCCGCAGAACTATGTGGTGGCGTCCGACCAGGGCGCGGGATTCATGCCGCTGCCGATCCCGAAATCGTTCCCGCACATGAACTCGGACTGGCTACGCGTCGGGCCGGAGACGCTCTATTGGGTGCCGAAGCTGGCGGCGAAGATCTGGAAGACGGATGCGATCTATATCAGCGAGAACGGCGCCTCAGGCGACGACGTCGTCACGCCCGACGGCAAGATCTACGACACCGACCGCATCATGTATCTGCGCAATTATCTCGCCCAGCTCCAGCGCGCCACCACCGAGGGCGTGCCGGTGCGCGGCTATTTCCTCTGGAGCCTGATGGACAATTTCGAATGGGTGTACGGGCTGAACAAGCGCTTCGGCCTCTACCACGTCAATTTCGATACGCAGGTGCGCACGCCGAAGCTCAGCGCCAGCTTCTACCGCAACGTGATCGCGAAGAACGCGGCGGGTGTGTGATGCCTTCGGGGTGAGGGGGCTCTCCGCGAGTCCATCCGTCACCGTCCTTGCCGAGGCTCCCCTCATCCGGATTTTCCGCTGCGCGTAAGATCCGGCCTCTCCCGCAGGCGGGGAGAGGCGAAGGGGGCGCTCCGCATTGACTCTCCTCGCCCCCTTATTCAGAACCATCCTCAACACTGACAACAAGAGGACAACGCCCATGGCTGACGCACTGATCATCGATGCCTGCCGCACCCCGCGCGGCGTCGGCAAGGCCGGCAAGGGAGCGCTCTCCGGCATTCATCCGCAGCAGTTAGGTGCAACCGTGCTGCGCGCGCTCGCGGAGCGCACCGGCATCAATACCGCCGACGTCGACGACATCGTCTGGGGCTGCAGCGCGCAGGTCGCGACCCAAGGCGGCGATCTCGGCCGGATGTCGGCGCTCGATGCCGGCTACGACGTGCGCGCCAGCGCCGTGACGCTGGATCGATTTTGCGGTTCCGGCATCACCAGCGTCAACATGGCCGCGAACTCGATCATGGCTGGAGCGGAAGATCTCGTCATCGCCGGCGGCTGCGAGATGATGTCGATGGAAGGACGCCGCGGCTCGGGTCCGATGATGATGGACAACGGCAATCTGCGTCTGCGGGCAAAGCACCCGCAATCGCACCAGGGCGTCTGTGCGGACGCGATCGCAACCTTGGAAGGCATCACCCGAAGGGACGTCGACGCGCTCGGGCTGGAGAGCCAGAAGCGCGCGGCGCATGCGATCGCGAACGGGTATTTCAACAAGAGCCTCGTGCCGGTTCACCGCGAGGACGGCAGCCTCGCGCTCGACCACGAGGAATATCCGCGGCCGCAGACCACGATGGAGGGCCTCAGCAGCCTGAAGCCGGCATTCCCCGCGATCGCGGACTATGCGCTCGACGACAAGGGAACGACCTATCGCGGCCTGATCCTGCAGGAATATCCGGATCTCGAGATCGACTTCATGCACCACGCCGGCAATTCCTCCGGCGTCGTCGACGGCGCTGCCGCGATCCTGCTGGCCTCGCCTGCTTACGCCAAGGCGCATGGCCTCAAGGCCCGTGCTCGCGTGGTGGCGATGGCGAACATGGGGGACTCGCCGACCCTGATGCTGAACGCGCCGAGTGCCGGCGACGAACAAGGTGCTGGCGAAGGCGGGCCTCACCGTCGACGACATCGACCTGTTCGAGATCAACGAGGCATTCGCAGTGGTGGCGGAAAAATACATCCGCGATCTCAAGCTCGATCGCGCCAAGGTCAACGTCAACGGCGGCTCGATCGCGCTCGGCCATCCCATCGGCGCCACTGGCTCGATCCTGATCGGCACGGTGCTCGACGAGCCTCGAACGGCGCGACTTGAAGCGCGGTCTCGTCACCATGTGCGCCGCCGGTGGCATGGCGCCCGCCATCATCATCGAGCGCGTCTAGCTGATCGCCGCGTCACTTTCTCCCTGTTTTTACGGGGAGGAAGACCGCGAGTTGCGCTCCGAACCTTATTTTTCAGGGTGAATCACGCGCCTCCTTTCACAAAGAGGCCGGTCGACGCTTGTCGAAAGCGGCGAATCAGTTCTAGCAAGATGTCGTGCGGGCCTTTGAAACAAGGCAAAATCCGCTGCTCGAGGCTTCTTCCGCACTGGAAGTGGCTAAAATGCAGGGTTTTTTGCCACAGAGGGCCAAAAATGCCCGTAAAACCGCGACAAAACTGTGCAGAAGGCTATAGGCCTTCGCCGGTTGGTCTAATATGCAGCCGTCACGAATCAGAGGAGACACGATGGCCACCCAGATGTCCAAATCGCAGTTGATCGAAAAAATTGCGACCGCTACCGAGCTTTCCAAGCGCGACGTCAAGAACGTCATGGAGACGCTGACCGACGTCGGTCACAAGGAGCCTCAAGAAGAACGGCCTGTTCCTGGTGCCGGGCTTCGCCAAGTTCGTCGTCATCAAGAAGCCCGCGACCAAGGCTCGCAAGGGCACCAACCCGTTCACGGGCGAAGAGATGATGTTCAAGGCCAAGCCGGCCCGCAAGATCGTCCGCGCCCGCCCGGTCAAGGCGGCCAAGGACGCCGTGGGCTAACAACGCAAAGGCCCCCTCGGGTTGAGGGGGCCTTTTGTTCGGGGCAGCCGCGAGGGCCTGAGACGGAGGGCTCAACCCTTGCGGCGCTTCACCCGGACCGGGACCGGCTGAAGCCGCGGCTCGGGTCCTGCGAGAGCATCGCGCACCCGGTCGATGGCACGATCGAGCAGCTGGCGCAGCCGCTGCCTTGTCCGTGATCGCTTCGCTTCTTCCAGCAGTTTCTTCATCGCATTCACTCCGCGGCTTCGGCCTTTGCGTCGACTTGGGCCTGGACCGGCTCGAGCGCCGCGGCGATGGCTTCGTCGACGCGCTCCAGCCAGATGAATTCGAGGTTGTCCCGCGCGCTCTTCGGGATGTCGTCATAGTCCCGCTTGTTGCGCGCTGGCAGCATCACCCGCTTCAGGCCGGCGGCGGCCGCGGCCACCACCTTCTCCTTGATGCCGCCGACCGGCAGCACCAGGCCGCGCAGCGAGATCTCGCCGGTCATCGCCGTGTCGCTCCTCACCGTCCGGTTGGTGAGCAGGGACGTCAGCGCCGTGAACATCGCAACGCCCGCGCTCGGCCCGTCCTTCGGGGTAGCCCCCGCCGGCACGTGAACGTGGATGTCGCTTCTCTCGAACGCTTGCGGATCGATGCCGAGCTGCGAGGCCTTGCTCTTCACCAGTGTCATCGCAGCCTGCACGCTCTCGCGCATGACGTCGCCGAGCTGGCCGGTCAGGATCATCCCGCCCTTGCCGGGCACCTTCGATGCCTCGATGAACAGGATGTCGCCGCCGACCGGCGTCCAGGCAAGGCCGGTGGCCACGCCCGGAACGCTGGTGCGCTGCGCGATCTCGCCTTCGAAGCGCGGCTGCCCGAGCACGGTGACGATGTCCTTCGCCGTCACCACCACCTTGGCAGCCGTGCCCTCGGCGACCTGCACCGCGGCATGGCGGAACAGCTTGCCGATCTCGCGCTCGAGGTTACGCACGCCGGCCTCGCGGGTGTACCCCTTGACCACCAGCTTCAGCGCCTCCGGCTCGATCTCGGCCTGCTCGGCCGAGAGGCCGTTGGCCTCGAGCTGCCGCCGCACCAGGTAGCGCCGCGCGATCTCCAGCTTCTCGTCCTCGGTGTAACCGGCAAGGCTGATCAGCTCCATGCGGTCCAGCAGCGGGCCCGGGATCTGGTCCAGCATGTTGGCGGTCGCGATGAACACCACGCGCGACAGGTCGAAGGGCACGCCCAGGTAATTGTCCCGGAACGTCCCGTTCTGCTCGGGGTCGAGCACCTCCAGCATGGCGGCCGAGGGATCGCCCTGCACGCCACGGCCCATCTTGTCGATCTCGTCCAGCATCATGACGCAGTTCCGGCTGCCTGCCTTCTTGATGCCTTGGATGATGTTGCCGGGCAGGGCGCCGATATAGGTGCGCCGGTGACCGCGGATCTCGGCCTCGTCATGCACGCCGCCGAGGCTGACGCGCACGAAGGGGCGATCCATCGCGCGTGCGATGGATTGTCCGAGCGAGGTCTTGCCGACGCCGGGCGGGCCGACGAAGCACAGAATCGGCGCCTTGCCCTGCGGTGCCAGCTTGCGCACCGCCAGATATTCGATGATCCGGCCCTTGATCTTCTCCAGGCCGAAATGATCGGCATCCAGGATGGCTCGCGCCGCCTTGATGTCGATCGGCTTCTCCGCGGGCAGCGCCCACGGCAGCTCGATCAGCCAGTCCAGGTACGTCCGGACCATGCCGGCTTCGCCAGCGGCCTCGGGCATGCGCTCATAGCGGCGCAGCTCCTTCCTGGCGTGCGCGTCCGCCTCCGGCGGCATGTTGGCCTTGGCGATCGCAGCGGTCAGCTCGGCGACCTCGGCCGCCTTGCCGTCGCCTTCGCCGAGCTGGCGCTGGATGGTCGCCATCTGCTCGCGCAGGATCGCTTCGCGCTGCCGCTCGTCGAACGAGGCCTTGGTCTTCTGGCCGATCTCGTTGGAGATGCGCAGCACCTCCAGCCGTTCGGCCAGGTGCTTCGACACCTTCTCGACGCGCAGGGCGAGGTCGATGGTCTCCAGCACCTCCTGCTTGTCCTGCGGCTTGATGTCCATGAACGAGGTCGCCAGGTCCGCCAATGCGCCGGGTGCGCTGGTGCTCTGGAACATCGCGACCAGCTCGGGCGGCGCCTGCGGCAGCAGCTCGATCGCCTCGATCGCCTGGCGCTGCAGGTTCAGCGCCCGCGCCTCGATCTCGGGCGAGGTCGTGGTCGGTTCCGGGATCTGCTGGAAGCGCGCGACCGGGAACGGCGTCCCCGGCAGGAAGTCGAGGATACGCGCGCGCTGCACGCCCTGGCAGACGATGTGGTGGGTGCCGTCGGGCGCGGTGATGTAGCGCACGATGTTGGCGATGGTCGCGACCCGGTAGAGGTCGTCCGGCCCGGGCTCCTCGGTCTCGGGGCTGCGCTGCAGGACGATGCCGACCGGCCGCTGCTCGCGCAGCGCCTGCTGCGCGGCGGCGATGGACTTCGCGCGGCCGATCGTGATCGGCGCGATGGCGCCCGGGAACAGCACCATCTCGCGCACCGGAACGATGATCAGTGCGTCGTCGGGGATCTTCACGTCGTTATTGGTCTGTTCGGTGTTCATCTGTTCGGTGGCCATGATCGACCTCAGGATTTGGCAAGGCGCAGTGCGACGCAGCCGTCCATCACGAAGCGGCTGATGGCGTAGCGGCCGAGGGGCAATGCAATGCGGCGCTCGAAACGCCCCTGCGGCAGCTCGAGCCGGTGGATGCGGGCGTTGCGAAGCTCCGGCGGAAGGGTGCGCTGGCCGGAGATGACGAGCACGCCGTCATGAATGACCGTCTCGACATTGTCCGGATTGACGCCGGGAAGCGCGACCAGGATGAGGAGCCTCATGCTCGGTCTCCAGCACGTCGATCGGCGGCTCCCAGCAGGCTTCCTGGCGGCCGAACTGCTGGCGCAGCCGGTCGGCGCGGGTCAGCGAGTCCAGGGCTTCGGACAGCATCCAGTCGAGGGGATTTTTTGGTTGCATGATGCGGGGCTCGGGGGTGGGAAAGCCTGCATATGGTGCCAGTTCCCCGGAAATCCAGTGCGCCGGCGCTGACGTGCCATGCGCCGTCGTGCGATTGAAAACAAACGCCGCGGCCCGGGGCCGCGGCGTTCCATCGTCGGGTGACGCAGGGTATCAGGCCGCGTCGCGGTACTCTTCCTCGGCTTCGAGATTGATCACGGAGGTCGCGAGACTCGGTCAGCGTATGGTCGGTCGCCTCTTCCTCGTCCAGCGTCGCCTGAAGCAGCCTTGCCGCGTCCTGCATGCCGAGTCTCCTCGGCCCAGGTGCGTAAGGTGCCGTAGCGGGAGATCTCGTAATGCTCGACCGCCTGGGCGGCCGCGAGCAGGCCCGCATCGAGGGCCGGCGCGCCCTTGAAGTCCTTCATGATCTCGGCACCCTCGTCGGTGATGCCGTTGATGGCCTCGCAGGGCTTGCCGCGCGCGGGCTTACCCAGCATCTTGAAGATCTGCTCCAGCCGCTTGACCTGGCCCTGGGTCTCGCGCAGGTGCTTGTTGAAGGCCGCCGCGAGATCCTTCGATTGCGCCGCCTTGGCCATCTTCGGCAAGGTCTTGATGATCTTGTTCTCGGCGAAATAGATGTCCTTCAGCGTCTCCAGAAACAGGTCGCTCAGCATCTTCGGCGGCTGACGCGGACGGCGCGTCGCGGTCTTCTTCGTCGTTCGTTTCTTTGCTTTAGCCATACATCCTCCTCATGAGGTGACACGGGAAGGCCTCGCCCTCCTCAATCCACAGGCGATCAAAGCCGCTTCATGAATGAAAGTTCCAAACCGTCACTGCGCGCGTGATCGCTCAGGTCGGACGCTTGTAGGGATCTTCCTGGCGCTGCCGCGCCTCGGTGTTGCGATCGAGCTGCGCCCGCTCGCTGCGCTTGAGGTTGCCTGCCTTCATCACGCCGTAGACCAGCACCCCGCCGAGCACGAAGGCTCCGATGAACCAGAGCCAGAGCAGGTTGGCCGAGAGGTGACCGAGGAGCATTCCAATTCCACTGTCGCTCATTGTCGTCTCCGGTGATTTCCAAAGCGGCTTTGCTGGGCTAAGTCAGCCCGGCCGCCATCGTTCCTGCGTCCAAGGACCACGCCGACCATGCTCGACTTCGCTTTGTCCGCCTTCGTCACGCTGTTGCTGGTGGTCGACCCTGTCGAGCTCGCGCCGGCCTTCCTGGCCGCCACCGGGGGAATGCCCGACAAGGTCAAGCGCATGATCGCGCTGCGGGCGCCGCTGATCGCCGCCTCGATCCTGGTGGTGATCGCGCTGGCCGGAAACTGGCTGCTGCGCCAGCTCGGGATCGGCATCCCCGCCTTCCAGATCGCCGGCGGGTTGCTGTTGTTCGGCGTGTCCTACCAGATGATCTTCGGCGACCGGCCGCATCGCGAGGCCCGCGAGGCCGACAAGGCGACCTCGGAGCACGCCTCCGATGTCGCGGTGTTTCCCCTGGCCATCCCGATGATGGCGGGCCCCGGCGCGATCGCGACCACGCTGCTGCTTTCCGGGGATGCCGGCTATGGCGCGAAGCTCGCGATCATCATCGCGGTCGTCGTCTCGGTGTGCCTGATCTGCATGCTGTGCTTCGTCTCGGCTCAGCTGATCGCGCGCACCCTCGGCCGCACCGGAAATGCCGTGCTCTCGCGCGTGCTCGGCATGCTGCTCGCCGCCTATTCGGTGCAGTTCGTGATCAACGGGATCGCGGCCGTCCGGACCGGCCTGTCATAGGCTTGCGATATTAGGTGAATCCATCGATTTTGCCGTCCATTTCGTGGTTTGGCGATCAGGATCGCGAGGACGGCGACGGATCCCGGCCGCTTTCGCTTGCACTGCCATGTTGCTTTGACGTACTTCCGATCTAACAAGCCCATCGCAAGGGAATCGGGATGTCGTGACAGCGGACGAGGCTCGCCAAGAGACAGGCCATCATCGACGCTTGCCGGCGCATGAACGCGCTCGGCATCAACCAGGGCACCTCGGGCAATATCTCTGTCCGGCATGTGGACGGGCTGTTGGTGACGCCGACCAGCGTGCCCTATGAGGCCATGACACCCGAGCAGATCGTCTTCATGACCATGGACGGCACGCACGCGCCCGCTCAGAAGCCGTCGAGCGAATGGCGGTTTCATCGCGACATCCTGAAGTCGCGGCCCGACGTCAACGCCGTCGTGCACGCCCATCCGGCCTACTGCACCATCCTGGCGATCATGGGCATGGAAATTCCGCCGGTGCACTACATGATCGCGGCGGCCGGCGGCGACAGCATCCGTTGTGCGCCCTATGCCACCTTCGGCACGGTGGAGCTGTCCGAAAATGCGGTGCGGGCGCTGGAGGGGCGGCTCGCCTGCCTGCTCGACCATCACGGCATGATCGCGATCGGCAAGACCTTGGACAAGGCGATGTGGCTGGCCGTCGAGGTCGAAACCCTGGCGCGGCAATATCACGGCTGCCTGCAGATCGGACAACCGCCGCTGCTCCCGAGCGACGAGATCGAGCGGGTCCGTCAGCGCATGGCCGGCTACGGCTTGTCGGAAGAGTAGGGCAGGCAGAAAGTGTTCGTGCGGATCAGGCATCTCGTCGATCGCAAGGGGACGAACCGCACCATGGTTCGGCTGCGGGCCCTGTTGCGCAGCAACGAGTTCTACCTGATCCCGTTGTCGCTCGTGATCGGCACGCTGGCGGGGGCGGTCGTGACGCTGATGGCCGAGATCGCGCAGATCGCGCATGTGGTGATCTACGGCATTCCCATCGACGTGCGCCTCTCGTCCAACGCCTATGTGTCTCCCTGGGCGGCGCTGCTCGCGCCTGCGCTCGGCGGGCTTGCGCTCGGCATCATGGAATGGTCGCGCCGGCGCATGAAGATTTCGAGCGCGGTCGACCCGATCGAGGCGAACGCGCTGCGCGGCGGCAATCTGTCGATGCGCGACAGCGTCATCGTGTCGAGCCAGACGCTGATCTCCAACGGCTGCGGCGCCTCGGTCGGCCTCGAGGCAGGCTATACCCAGATCGGCTCGGGCATCGCCTCGCTGTTCGGCAAGTTCTTCAATCTGCGCCGCAACGATCTGCGTTTGATGGTCGGCTGCGGCGCTGCCGCGGCGATCGCCGCGGCGTTCGGCGCGCCGATCACCGGCGCGTTCTATGCCTGCGAGCTGATCGTCGGCGTCTATTCGGTCGGCAGCGCGGCGCCGATCCTGGCTGCCTCGCTCGCCGGCGCGTTGACCGCGCAATGGCTCGGCGGCGCGCCCTACTCGCTGGAGATCCCCAAGGTCAGCGCCGTCGGCGTCGAGCAATATCTGGCGCTGATCGGACTTGCGCTGGTCACCAGCGGTGTCGGCATCGCCGTGATGCGCTCCTCGCCGATGTTCGAGCGGCTGTTCAAATGGCTGCCGGTCTGGCTGCGGCCGGTGTTTGGCGGGCTCATCGTCGGCGGTTTCGCGATTGTCACGCCGCAGGTGCTGGCGGCCGGCCACGGCGCGATGGTGCTCGATCTCTTTCACGAGATGGCGATCGGCATGATCGCGCTGATCATCGCTCTGAAGGTGACGGCCTGCCTGATCTCGCTCGCCTCGGGCTTCCGCGGCGGCCTGTTCTTCGCTTCGCTGTTCGTGGGCAGCCTGATCGGAAAGTTCTTTGCCGCGGTGCTGCTCTTGATCAGTCCGAACTTCGCGATCGATCCCCTGGTCGCGATGCTGACGGGCATGGCAACGCTCGGCGTCGCCATCGTCGGCGGCCCGCTCACCATGTCGTTCCTGGTGCTCGAGATGACCCGCAATGTCGACGTCACCGCCGTGGTGCTCGCCGGTTGCATCGTCACCTCGATCTGCGTCCGCTTCATGTTCGGCCACTCCTTCTCGACCTGGCGTCTGCATCTGCGCGGCGAGACCATCCGCAGCGCCAACGACGTCGGCTGGCTGCGCAACCTCACCGTCGAGCGCCTGATGCGCTCCGACGTCGGCAAGGTGCCCTCGACGACCACGATCGCTGCGGTCCGCCGCGAGTTCGTGCTGGGGTCGCGGCCGGGCGTCGTCATCGTCAACAACGCCGACGAATATGTCGGCCTCGTTCTGCTGCCCGATTTGTTCTCAAGCGACCTCGATACCATCGCCGACGACATCCAGGTGATCGAGGCTCGCCCGCCTGATCGACATCGTGCTGATCCCGGAAATGAACGTGAAGTCGGCGATGGCGGTGTTCGACGAGGCCGAAGCGGAGATGCTGGCGGTGGTGGATTCCACCGACAGCCGCAAGGTGGTCGGCTTCCTCACGGAAACCTTCGCCCGCCGCCGCTATGTCGAGGAGATCGACAAGGCGACGAGGGGCGTGCTGGGGGCGCTGTCGTAAAGCCTCACTTGTTCTCGCCTCCCGCCGGGGGCGCGAGCACTTTTCCAACGCCCTCATATTCCTCTGATTGTCGGACATGCGTCCGAATGGAGAGGCGTGCTGGTCAATGATCTCGTAGATATTCCCCCGCAGTTCGGGTTCGGGGACATCCTCACCCTCCTGGGGGGCTACGCTCCGGTACAATCTCTCCAAGCTAGGACTCGGAATGTCCCAGCCCAATGGTAGTGTGAGGAATGCCGTGTCGATCACGCTTTCGGAATAGTTCCATTCCTCAACGTCCCCTTCAGGGAATTCGCAGATCGGGCTTCCGCATAGAACGGCAAGCAACCCATACCGGGCCGTCTCGCCGCGCCGCTGACGAGTGTTCAGCAATCCCGTCAGCGGATCTGAAAAGAAGCTCTGGCCCGCGGCGTACCTCTGCCTCGACGCTTCGCCGCGAATGATCAGTGTGTGGACCGAAAACAGAATCTCACAATTCGAGTCCTCGTCGGGCGATGGATCGTCCTTTGGCGGGATATAGCGGAGCTTGACGTCCTCACATTTGCTGAGACTTTCAGGCAGCTTCGACGAGGCGGGCAGAGTTATGTTTTTGAGCGTCATGCCGTCTCCGTGCAAGTTGATCTTCATCAACTCCGTCAGTATGTCCGAGACGGTTTCCGCGCCGGAATTGTCGAGATATCCGCCGTCAATCAGCGTCACGTAGCTGGACGAGCGGACCTGGAGCAATAGGCTGGGCGTGACCCAGGGAAAGCTGGCGCTCGCGACGGCTGTGTCGATCAGCCGGACGTCGGCGGAACGAGGACCGACCTCGTCAGGCTCCGTCATGTTTAGATCGCGGATTGCCTCTTCATAACGCTGGTTCACAGGTGAATCGTTGCCCAAAGCAAACGGCGCAAAAATATAGCGCATGCCGGACACGGAATTTGTCGCGACCTGAATGAGGGCAGGCATACCAAGGTGCCGTAACGGATTAACGGCGTCTTTGTAGTCCCAATAGTGATCCAGAAACGCATCCTTCGGCTTGGCGCCGACACGCTTCAGATTGGACGCGATGGACAGACTCAAGGCTTCGGCGCGATCATGGGTGTGGAGGTGGCCAGCCAAGACCTTGTTTGGTGTGTCTTGAAAAAGAAGAGCTCCAATCACTGGCGATAAATGGTCTTCGCGGACGCGTTCGACCAATTTGGCAGGCGCGGGAGCCGGACCACACTTTGCTGGCAATTGCTTGTTGGTGCCGTCGCCTAGGCTCGCATGGAATTGTGTGTTCCCTACAGCGCCGCCGGATACGCCCACGAGTGCAAAAGTGTGCTGGGCAAACTGTGGACAGCGCTCCTGCAACTTAGAGAGAAACATGTAAGCATGGGCCGCTGCGTAGCCGCCTCCGCCCTCGGAAGAAACCAGAAAGATGGGATAGGGCTTTTTGGCCGCAATATAATCGGACAAATCGTGGCGGCTCAATAGCCACGCATGAAAAGCCTCTTGCAGCAAAACGAACCGGTTGCCGGTATTTTGTGAGCTGTCTTCGTAATTGGTGTAGTCCGTCCGTGGCAACTCGTGGATCAGTTCATTCCAGAAGAACGAAGCCATGCCTAGCAGGATGACTGGAAGACCTAGCCGTGGTCGTTGCAGCAGACAAGCGCAGAGCAACGCGACGATCGAGATGAAGGCCAACGTCAGGTTCACGGTGCCGATCTGCCGACCCAAATCGACCGGCGACGCTCGCAGCCCGATGTGAAGGGCTGCCGCCACCACGACGGTCGCGAGCAGCGTCGCCCAACCCCATCCGGGTGCAGGCGTTCGTTTTCTGACTGCTCGGCCAAAGAGAGTCGAGGCGACGACGATGGCGGCGAGGGCTGTGATGCCTTCAGTTGTGGCTCCAAGGAGACGATGAGTGAGGAGCAGTGCCGGCAAGGTGAAGAGAATCTGATCGACCCAGAAAGCCCAGACCTCGCTCGTTGGCTGAAGAAGCCTGAATGCGATGCCGGTTGTAATCGCTATCAGAATGCCCGCGAATCCCTGCCAGAAGAATGGCGTAGCATCCAACACCGAGGCGACTTGATTCATCTCTTGGGTGGTGATGATGATGTATAACAGTATGATTAGAGCAGAGAATGCAGGGGCGCTGAGCGCTGACCGACCCGATTTCAACTTTCGCCTCATCCGAGCGAGGCGCCTGCCGGCACCAGTGAGGAGAGCGACCCGTCCCCCAATATCGCGCAAAGATATCACTTGGTTATCCACTTCAATGAAATGTCGACCGAAAGCTCGTATGTTTGCAATTTTAAATAGAGATTGCAACGACGACGTTCACGATGGCGATTTTGGTTGAGGCGGGGCCGCGACGACGCAGGCCACGATCCGCCGGACCAGCGGCAGCACCAGGAGCAGTGTGGGAAAGGCGACCAGCCAGGACAGCCCCCAGGCGCCTGGCCAGGTCGCCAGGAACGCAGGGGTTGGGCCGAGGCTACGCAGCGTCGAAATGACCGACACGACGGCGGTCATGAGGATGGACAGCACGAATGGCATCACGATCGGCGCATAGCGCGCCGGCAGTTTGCGAACCAAAGTCATCTGGTTTCTCTTGGGAAAAGACGCGTCGATCACGGTGAACCCTAAAATGGCATCGAGCCGACGGCGTCGGTTGATGCGTTGGTTCACGTAAAACGCTTACGGCAGCCGAAAAACGGCGCGGCTGTTCATTATCCGCTCAGGTTGGATGGTTCAAGCTGGATCTGGCCGTTCGGTTTATAATCGTTCAAGGCGTGGCGGATTGCCGCGATCAGGAAACCATTCCAGGGGTTTGCGCGTTATCGACTGTTTGCTTACATAATTTTTGGCGAGAACAGAGGAAGATCAAGATGAGTGATGGACCGATGAAATCAGCAGCCGGCCGAAATACGGTCCTGGCCGCGTTCGCAAGCGTGGCACTGCTCGCAACCTCGGTGTCGCCCTCGGCCGCGGCATCCTCTGGTTCGGCTCCGGCGCTCTCCGGGAAGGCGGCGGCTAGCCATGCTTCCTCGGATGCTACCGACTTCAGCGCAGCCCGCCGTCGTCATTACCGGCGCGGGTCGAACGCCGCCGGCCTTGCCTTCATGGGCGCCGCGGCGGGCATCATCGGCGGGGTGATCGCCGAGCAGCGGCGCCGCGACTATTACGAGAACCGCTATTATTACGGCCCGCGACCCTATTACGGCGGTCCCGGCTATTACGGCGGCGGCAGCCCTATTACTACGATCCGGGCTACCGTTACGGGCCGTACTGAGCGGTCGTTACGGCGCGGTACGGAATTGGATTTTGCGAAAGGGCGGCGCTTGGTGCCGCCCTTTTCGATACGCCGGTACTCTCGTAGCCCGGATGGAGCGAAGCGTAATCCGGGGCCGCTCGCCCGGCATCTCGCACTGTCCCGGATGTCGCTGCGCTCATCCGGGCTACGAACCGGGCCTGTGGTCGCGCTCTGTCAACCCGCCCTTCCAAAGATATTCCACTTTACCGAAATTCGGTTTCGGCGTATGTATCGTCCATCCCGGCTCACCAGGAGGGGCGATCTCGTTGTCGTCTTGATCGCGAGCCGGGTCTGCGATGGACGCGGCAGCGTCGGCATGAGAGGTGCGGGCAGGGCGGGGTGTCCCTGTGAGCTCGTAACCGCGTGCGGACGACGGCGCTGTCAGGCTTCGCCTCGCCTGTAAGTTTTCGGCTCCGTCGACAGGGCCGGGAATACTGCGGCGAATTGGCGGGCCGTGCGTACGGCAAAACCGTGTGGTCCTGGCCGTCGTTGCTACGGTCAAGCTCTTGCGGAGATGCGAGCGAGCCCAACCGGGCAGACTGCATCAATTCGTGGGGCGAGGGAGGCCAAAGGAAAGTTCGGCTCCCGGGAGATCACGGCATAAGCCGTCCAGCCATCGCGCAGGGAAGGCCGAGTGATCGGCACCACCTGTATGCTGCTGTGCGGTTCTTCCTGCGTGTGCATTTCGCGCAGCGGACCGCGGGTGCGAGTCGGCACCCGGTCTTCCCTGCGCCCTCCTGGATTTAGAGGGTAGCGAGACGAAGCAAAGCTCGGGCGAACAAGCCGCGAGGCCGAAAAACCATGTCTGTCACCACACACTCAGTGTCATCGCCCGGTTCAACCGGGCGATCCAGTATTCCAGAGACGCCAGCGATCGAACCGAGACGCCGCAGCGTACTGGATTCCCGCCTTCGCGGGGAATGACGGCGTCACTTGGAGAAGCAGGCTGCCACCTCATCCTCCGTCATTGCGAGCGCAGCGAAGCAATCCAGAATCCCTTCGCGGAGAAACTCTGGATTGCTGCACAGCGCAGCGATCAAATATTCGGCAGTCATGCCCGCTGGCCCTGATGGACTTGCCCGCCGCAATCCGGTTCAATGGACCGATTGAGCTTCCATGCGGAACTCGAGGCGCGCCGAGCCGGCGCCGCCGGGGAGCGGCATTTGCGCCCTGTCCTGCGACCGCAGCGATATGTCTCGCCCCTTGCGCGAAGCCGTCGGGAGTGCTCTTTGCTTGAGAGTGTTCCGTGGGCCACCCGCCCCGATCCAGAGAGATGAAGATGGGCAAACTCGTTATCCGCGCGGGTGATTTCACCTTCGACGCCCGCTTCGAGGAGCAACTGGCACCCAAGACTGTCGCCGCCTTCCGCAAGGCGCTGCCGTTCGAGAGTCACATCATCCATGTGCGCTGGAGCGGCGAGGGCGTGTGGATGCCGCTCGGCGATCTCGACTTCGGCGTCGGCTACGAGAACCACACCAGCTACCCCGCACCCGGTCAAATCATCCTCTATCCCGGCGGCATCAGCGAGACCGAGATCCTGCTCGCTTACGGCAGCGTGCATTTCGCGAGCAAGATGGGTCAGCTCGCCGGCAACCATTTCATCACGCTGACCTCGGGCCTGGAAAATCTGGCGCCCCTGGGTAAGAGCGTGCTGTGGAATGGCGCGCTGCCGATTCGTTTCGAGGACGTCTGAGTGACCGATACAAGCTACCCGCGCGATCTTCGCGGCTACGGCCGCAACCCGCCGCACCCGCAATGGCCCGGCGATGCCAAGGTCGCCGTGCAGTTCGTCGTCAATTTCGAGGAAGGCGGCGAGAACAACATCCTGCATGGCGACCGTGCTTCGGAGGCCTTCCTGTCCGACGTGCTGGGCGCGCAGCCCTGGCCGGGGCAGCGCCACGCCAATATCGAGTCCATGTTCGAATATGGCTCGCGCGCCGGGTTCTGGCGGCTGTGGCGGATGTTCACCGCGCGCAACTGGCCGACCACCGTGTTCGGCGTCGCCACGGCTTTGAAGCGCAACCCCGAGATCGTTGCGGCGATGAAGGACGCCGGCTGGGACATCGCCAGCCACAGCCTGAAATGGATCGAGCACAAGGACATGACCGAGGCGCAGGAGCGCGCCGAGATCGCCGAATCCATCCGCGTCCATACCGAGGCGACCGGCTCGCGTCCGCTCGGCTGGTACACCGGGCGCTCCTCGATCAACACCAACCGTCTTTTGATGGAGGAGGGCGGCTTCCTCTATCTCTGCGACTCCTATGCCGATGATCTGCCCTATTGGGTGAAGGGCGGCAACGGCAAGCAGCTCGTCATTCCCTACACGCTCGATGCCAACGACATGCGCTTCATCAACCCGCAAGGGTTTGCCGAAGGCGAGCAGTTCTTCACGTACCTCAAGGACGCCTTCGACGTGCTCTATGCCGAAGGGGAGACCGCGCCGAAGATGATGTCGGTGGGTCTGCACTGCCGCCTCGCCGGGCGGCCCGGTCGCGCCGCGGGCCTGATCCGCTTCCTCGATTACATCGGCAAGCATGAGCGTGTCTGGGTGCCGACGCGATTGCAGATCGCGCAGCATTGGCACGCCAGGCATGCGCATCTCGATGCGTTCGAGATCGATTGAGGGCATGATGTCGCAGATTTCGCTGTCTGACCTCAACGCCGCTGCCAAGGCCGACTTCGTCGCGGTGCTCGCCAATGTCGTTGAATATTCGCCGTGGATCGCCGAGCAACTCGCCGGCAAGCGGCCGTTCGCCGGCATCAACGAGCTACACGCCGCGCTGATGGCGGCGATCCAGAGCGCCGAACCCGAGGTACAGCTGGCGCTGCTCCGGGCGCATCCCGATCTCGCCAACAAGACCCAGCGCGCGGCGGGACTGACCGTGGACTCGACCGACGAGCAGAACAGCGCCGGCCTCGACCGGCTGTCGGAGGCTGAATACGCCGCGTTCGAGCGCGTCAACAAGGCCTACCGTGACAAGTTCGGCTTCCCCTATATCGTTTGCGTGCGCCGTCACACCAGGGATTCCGTGCTGCGTGATTTCGAGATCAGGTTGCGCAACATCGCCAAGACCGAGACGCGGCGCGCGATCGAGGAGATCGGCCGCATCTCCGCACTGCGGCTGGATCAGCTCGTCATGGCCGAAGACAGGCTGAAGGTGCACGGTCGGCTCTCGACCCATGTGCTGGACAATCAGATTGGCAAGCCGGCGCCGGGAATTCCGATTGAGCTGGTCGAGCTTACAAGCCTCGGCGAGAGCCGCGTGATCGCGCGCGCGGTCACCAACGCCGACGGTCGCACCGACCAGCCGTTGATCGGTGGTAGGCCGCTGCCGATCGGCCGCTACGAGCTCAAATTCAACGTTGCCAAGTACTATGCCGAGCGCAACGTGCAGCTCACGGACCCGCCATTCCTCGACGAGATCCCGCTGCGCTTCGCCGTCAGCGAGCCGGAGGGACACTATCACGTGCCGCTATTGGTCACGCCCTGGAGCTATTCGACCTATCGCGGCAGCTAGTAGCCGCCGAACTTCGCGTGCAGCGCCGGAAACAGCCGATCCGGCTTGAACGGCGGCGCGGTGAAGCGGATGCCGGTGGCGTCCGCAATGGCATTGCCGAGCGCGGCGGCAACCGGATTATATGGGCTTTCGCTCATTGACTTCGCGCCGAGCGGACCGATCGTGTCGGACGTCTCGGCGAAGAACACCTCGGTGCGCGGCACGTCGGCGAACGAAGGCAGGTGGTAGTCGCGGAATTTCGGGTTGGTGACGCGACCTTCGGCGTCGATCACCATCTCCTCAAAGAGCGCAGCGCCGAGCGCCTGAGCGACGCCGCCTTCGACCTGGCCGCGGCACTGCATGGGATTGGCGACGATGCCGGCGTCGGCGGCATGCACGCTCCTGAGAATCCTGAGGCTCGCCGGTCGCATTGTTCACGGCGACGCGAAAGCCCTGGACGTTGAAGCCGACCGAACGGGGAGTGCCGTCGGAATTGCCGCTGCCCGCGAACGGCTGTCCGCGGTCACGCGCGAGCTTCGCCAGATCCGTAAAGGCCATGCGCCGGACGCCGCTGACGACCGCATTGTCCTCGAGCACGCATGTCCCGACGTCGCACAGCCACGCATCGGCGGCCGCGGCCTTCAGCGTGGCGGCAAGCTGCACGGCCGCGGCATGGGTCGCCTTGCCGGCAACGAACATGCCCGCGCTGCCATAGGCGCCGGTGTCGTGGCCGCCATGGGCGGTGTCGGACTGACGCAAATGGATTCTGTCGACGGTGGTCGCCAGGATCGTCGCGGCGATCTGCCGGTGCACGGTGCTGGTGCCGTTGCCGAACTCGGCGGTGCCGACGGTGAGATCGAAGCCGCCGTCTCCGTCGAGCGCGATCGTGGCATCTGCGAGGTGGCCGGCCGGTGGCGCGGTGTCGATCATGGTCAGCGCGACGCCGTCGCCGATCAGCCAGTCCGGAGACAATTCCGGCTGTGGGCTATCCGCCTGCATCGCGCGCTCGACGAGGTCGAGGCACTGGTCGAGCCCGTAGGAGCCATAGAGCACATCGTGAAATTCGGACGGCGGCGGCGACAGCATGGGGTCGCCCGGTCTGACGATGTTGCGTCGGCGCATCTCGTAGGGGCTGATGCCGAGCTGCCTCGCCAGCTCGTCGATCGCAGCTTCGATCGCGATCTGCGATTGGGGCAGGCCATAGCCGCGAAACGCGCCGGCCGGCACGGTGTTGGTGTAGACGGCGTAGCCGTCCACCCGCTTGTTCGGGCAATTGTAGACGGCGATGGATTCGGACAGCGAATGAAACATCACCGGCCCGGCATGATTGCCGTAAGCGCCGGTGTTGGAGAGCAGGTCGAGCTGCAGCGCGGTGAGCTTTCCGTCGGCATCGGCGCCGGCCTTGATGTGGACCCGCATCGGGTGCCGCGTCGAGGTCGCGACGAACTGCTCCTCGCGCGTGAACTCCAGTTTCACGGGCCGTCCGGTTTTCAGCGCGGCGAGCGCCAGAATATCCTCGACGAACATCTCCTGCTTGCCGCCAAAGCCACCGCCGACGCGCTCGCAGAACACGCGGACCTTGTCCAGGGAAAGCTCGAAGATGTCAGACAGCGCGCGCCGGGTCAGGAATGGTACCTGCGTGGAGGTGCGGACATTGAGCACGCCCGCCTCGTCGAGCCAGGCGAGGCCGCCATGGGTCTCCAGCGCCGCGTGCTGCACGCGATGGCTGTGATATGTGGCCGCATAGGTGACGGCGGACGTTGCGAGCGCCGCAGCGACATCGCCGAACTCGCCATGCGTCTCCGCCGCGAGGTTGCGCAGGGGATCGGCGATGCGGTTCGCGGTGGTGCGGTCGGGATGAAGAATGGGCGCGCCGGGCGTCATCGCCTGCTCCGGATCGATCAGCGCCGGCAGAATCTCGTAACTGACCTTGATCCGCCGGCAGGCCTCCTCGGCGGCGGCTTCGCTCTCGGCGACGACGGCTGCGACCTTTTGGCCGATGAAGCGGACGACGTCGTCGAGGATGCGGGTGTCCTCGGGGTCCATCCAGTCCTTTTCGTGACGCGCCGTCGACATCAGCACCGAGGGAGCGTCCTCGTGCGTCAGCACCGCCTGCACGCCGGCAACGCTCAGCGCCGCGGATTTGTCGATCGCGACGATCCTGGCGTGGGCGTGGGGCGACCGCAGCAGCTTGATGTGAAGCAAGCCGTCGATCTCAGTGTCGAAAGTGTAGCGCGCCTTGCCGCGGACGATGTCGGGGCCGGCCGGCGCCGGCAGGCTGCGGCCGAAGGCGGCGCCGGGCTCGACGCTCGCCTCGACATTGGACTTGCCGAGCAGCGCGTCCTCGATCGCGCGGTAGCCGGTGCAACGGCAGATATTGCCCTTCAGCGCGGAGCCGAGATCGGTGCGCTGCGCCTGGTTCAGGGAGGCGCAGGTCAGGATCATGCCGGCGGTGCAGAAGCCGCATTGAAAGCCTTGCGCGTCGAGGAAAGCCTGCTGCATCGGATGTGCGCCGTCCTCGCCGCCGAGACCTTCGATCGTGGTCACTGTGCGCCCCTCGGCCCGGAATGCCGGGATCAGGCAGGAGTGCACGGGCTCGCCGTCGAGCAGCACGGTGCAGGCGCCGCAATCGCCGGCGTCACAGCCCTTTTTGACGCCGAAATGACCGAGGCTCGCGCAGGAAGGTGCGCAGGCATTGGCCGGCGCGCGGCTCTTGCGCGAATGTGCTGCCGTTGACCTCGAAGCTCACGGCATGGCTCCCAGGAGACTCGTGGCGAATCTCCTCGGCAAGCCGCAGCGTCATGTGCTTGCGCCAGAGCGGCTGGCCGTGGATGTCGGTATGGTACAGATCGTCCGTGATGTGCTGTGCGATGGCCTCCCGCAGAGCGTTGGCGCTCGGTGCCTTTCGGAAGGACAATTGGATTGGCCGCACCGTGGATGCGGTCACCGTCAGCGCGAGTGTGCCATTAGCATCGCGGCTTCCGATCAGTAGCGCCGCCGAGCGGCCAACGGGCGCCAGCGATATCTGGCGAAAGGCCGTGCGACGCTTCATCGCGGCCACGGGAATGTCGATCTGCCGGATCAGGTCGCCCGGCGTCAGGCAATTGCGCTGGTTGCCGGTGACGAACTCGATGACGGGAATCCGCTGCTCGGCGCCACCGGCCTTCCAGATGGTGCAGGTGCCATCGAGCGCCGCCGTGAGCGAGATCATCGGCCCCGCCGGCAGCGACATGCAGAGATTGCCGCCGACGGTTGCGGTCTTCCAGATCTTGAACGAGGCGAGAAAGGCCCGGCAGCACTGGCCGATCAGCGGCGCGGCAAGCCAGTCGGGCGGGCAGGCGAAACCATCGAGCTGCGCGACCGTGCAGGTGGCGGCGATGTTGAGATGGCTATCGGTGATCGTCAGCGGCGGCCATTTCAGGTCGGTGAGGTCGATCAGCCGGCGCAAATTGACCTGCGGCTCCGAGAACAGCCAGGTGCCGCCAGCGAGCCAAGCGTCGCCTGTCGTCCAGGCCGGCAATTGCGCCCGCGTTTGCGGATGGGCCACAGTCGTGATGGTATTCAAATCCATGGCTGTGCCAGAGCTTCCGCCGGTGAATCGCGACGCTGAGTCTTGCAAGACCGGAGCCAGGTCGCAACAAGCAAGTCGCGGTGCGAGGGGATCGCGCCGGTGTTTGGCCGTCGGCCGATGTGAGGGAGAAGGAAGATCATGGGCGACACGAAGCCGATCTGGATCAGGGATCCGCTTTCCATCCTCGCCGACGGCGCCGCGCGCGGAATTGTGGTGAAGGATGGCCGCATCGTCGAGTCTCGTGCCGGCCGGCGGCACGCCCGCGACGGCGGATGTCGCGGTGTTCGATGCAAGCGGACACGTCGTGCTGCCGGGCCTGATCAATACCCATCATCACTTCTACCAGACGCTGACGCGGGCGCTGCCGGCGGCGATGGACCGCGAGCTGTTCCCCTGGCTGCAGGCGCTCTACCCGGTGTGGGCGAGGCTGACGCCGGAGGCGCTCGAGTCTCAGCGTTTCCGTGGCAATGTCCGAGCTGCTGCTGTCGGGCTGCACGACGACGACCGATCACCATTACGTTTTCCCGACCGGGCTCGAGGACGCCGTGGATATCGAGGTCGGCGTCGCCAAGCGGCTCGGCATGCGCGTGCTGCTGACGCGCGGCTCGATGAACCTGTCGCAGCGCGACGGCGGCCTGCCGCCCGACAGCGTGGTGCAGGACGAGGACACTGTCCTCGCCGACAGCGAACGCGTCGTGGCAAAACATCATCAGCGCGGTGCGGATGCGATGGTGCAGATCGCGCTGGCGCCGTGTTCGCCGTTCTCGGTGACGACCTCGCTGATGCGCGCCACCGCCGATCTCGCAGAAAAGCTCGGCGTCCGCCTGCACACCCATCTCGGCGAGACCGAGGACGAGAACAGGTTTTGCCAGCAGATGTTCGGCTGCCGCCCGCTCGACTATCTCGAGCAGTGCGGCTGGCTCAACGCGCGGACCTGGCTTGCCCACGGCATCCATTTCAACGCGAATGAGATGAAGCGGCTCGGCAAGGCCGGGACAACCATCAGCCATTGCGCGTGCAGCAATCAGATCCTGGCGTCGGGTTGCTGCCCGGTCTGCGAGATGGAGGAGGCCGGTGTCGGCATCGGGCTCGGCGTTGACGGCTCGGCGTCTAACGACGCGTCGAACCTGATGCAGGAGGTGCGTGCCGCCTTCCTGCTGCAGCGGGCGCGCTACGGCGTGACCAGGGTCAGCCACAAGGACGCGCTGCGCTGGGCCACCAAGGGCTCGGCGGCCTGCGTCGGCCGGCCGGAGCTCGGCGAGATCGCCGTCGGCAAGGCGGCCGATCTCGCGCTGTTCAAGCTCGACGAACTGCGCTTCTCCGGCCATGGCGATCCCCTGGCCGCGCTGGTGTTGTGCGGGGCGCATCGGGCCGACTGCGTGATGGTGGCGGGACGATGGGTCGTGATCGACGGCGCGATCCCGGGTCTCGATGTCGCCGATCTCATCCGCCGCCACGGTTCCGCGGCGCGGGCCGTGCAGGCGGGATAGGGCGAATTGAAGGAGGGGGCGACCACAAGTGCCGGGTGCTTCTGGCCACCCTCCGAACCTCCTCCGGGAGGAGCAGGTGAATTGGGTAAAGCAAGAAGCGTGCTACTTGCCCGGCAGCTTGTCGTCGATGCCCTTCACGTAGAAATTCATGCCGAGGATCTGCCCGTCGTCGAGGTGATCGCCGCCCTTGCACTCGACCGGCTTGCCGTCCTGCCCAACGATCGGGCATTTGAAGGGATGCAGCTTGCCCGCAATGATCGCGGCCTGGGCATCCTCCGCCACTTTTTTCACGTCGTCGGGCATGTTGGTATAAGGCGCCATCGCGAACATGTGGCTGTCCAGGCCGCCCCAGCTGTCCTCGGATTTCCATGTTCCCGCGAGTTCGGCTTTGACGCGCTCGATGTAGTAGGGGCCCCAGGTATCGAGGATCGAGGTCAGCTGGGTCTTCGGGCCGAACTTGATCATCTCTGAGTCCTGGCCGAAGGCGAGCTTGCCGCGCTCGCTGGCGATCTGCATCGCGGCGGGCGAATCCGTGTGCTGCATGATGATATCCGCGCCCTGGTCGATCAGGGCCTTGGCGGCGTCGGCTTCCTTGCCCGGGTCGAACCAGGTGTTGGCCCAGATGATCTTGACCTTGATGTTCGGGTTGACGGTCTGCGCCGCCAGCATCGTCGCGTTGATGCCGGAGACGACCTCCGGAATGGGGAACGAGCCGATATAGCCGAGCACGCCCGACTTCGACATCCTGGCCGCTATCAAGCCTTGAATGTAACGGCCCTGCCACCATTTGGCCGAGTAGGTCGACATGTTCGGACTGCGCTTGTAGCCGGTGGCGTGCTCAAAATGCACGTTCGGATATTTCTTGGCGACCTTCAGCGTCGGATCCATGTAGCCGAACGAGGTCGTGAAGATCAGCTTGTTGCCGGCGCGGACGAGCTGCTCGATGGAGCGCTCGGCGTCGGGGCCTTCAGGCACGTTCTCGAGATAGGTGGTCTCGATCTTGTCGCCCAGCTCCTTCACCAGCGCCTGGCGCGCGAGATCGTGCTGATAGGTCCACCCCAAGTCGCCGATCGGACCGAGATAGATAAAGCCGACCTTGAGCTTGTCGGCGGCGGAGGCTGCACCGACGCTTCCGGCAATCAGGAGCCCGGTGGCCAGCGCAACGAGTGATTTCCTCATCATCGATCTCCAACATCAGGGGACAGCCGTGATCCGCAACGCGCGCGCCCCATCGCGCGCGTCGCGAAATGAAGCTCAGCGGTCAGGTACGAACACAGTGCCGAGCGCGGCCGGCGCGGTCGAGCCGCCACTGCGCGCGCGGGAGAGCAGAACCAGAACGATGATTGTCGCGAGATAAGGCAGTGCCGACATGAATTGCGAGGGAATGCCGATGCCCCAGCCTTGCGCGTGCAATTGCAGGATCGTCACCGCGCCGAACAGATAGGCGCCGACCACGAGCCGGCCCGGTCGCCAGGACGAGAACACCACCAGCGCCAGCGCGATCCAGCCGCGGCCCGCGGTCATGCCGGGGATGAAGAACGGCGTATAGGCGAGCGGCAGATAGGCGCCCGCAAGCCCGGCGCAGGCGCCGCCGAACATCACGGCGATGGTGCGGATGCGCAACACGGGATAGCCGAGCGCATGGGCCGAGGCGTGATTGTCGCCGCAGGCGCGCAGGATCAGCCCCGCGCGCGTGCGGTACAGGAACCAGCAGACGCCGGAGACGAGCGCAATGGAGACGTAGACGAAGCCATCCTCGCCGAACAGCACGCGGCCGACCAGCGGGATGTCGGTGAGGCCTGGAAGGGAGAGGTGAACGGCCGGCGTGATGCGCTCGCCGACGAAGCCGGCGCCGATCAGGCCGGACAGCCCGACGCCGAGAATGGTCAGCGCCAGCCCCGTCGCAACCTGGTTGACGGCGAGCCCGAGCGCCATCAATGCGAAGATCAGCGACATCAAAACGCCCGCGACGATGCCGAACAGCGCGCCGATGAAGACCGATCCGGTGAGCCACGCGCCGGCAAAGCCGCAGGCCGCGCCGACGATCATCATGCCCTCGACACCGAGATTGAGCACGCCGGATCGCTCGGCGACGAGCCTCACCGGTCGCGGCGATCAGCAGCGGCGTCGACGCGGCGAGCACCGAAAGGATGATGGCCTCAACCAGCTCCACGTGTCACCTGTCGGTTCGGCAAGACCAGCTTGAAGCGATAGAGGATCAGGGAATCGCAGGCGAGCACGTAGGAACAGCAGAATGCCCTGAAAGACCTTGGTGACATCGAGCGGAATCTTCATCGTGATCTGGGCCTGCTCGCCGCCGATGAAGGTCAACGCGAGGAACAGGCCGGCAACCAGGATTCCAAGCGGGTTCAGCCGGCCGAGGAAGGCAACGATGATCGCCGTAAAGCCGTAACCCGGGGAGATGCCGGGCTGGAGATGGCCGATGGGACCTGCAACCTCGATGATGCCGGCAAGGCCCGCGAGCGCGCCTGATATTGCGAAGGTCAGGACGATCAGGCGGTCGGCCTTGAAGCCGCCAAACCGCGCTGCACGAGGCGCTGCGCCGACGACGCGGATCTCAAAACCCTTGATGGTTCGGCCGAGCAGGATCGCGGCGGCCGCCACCGCAAGAAGCGCGATGATCGAGCCGAGATGCAGTCGGCCGCCTTCGATCAGCAGCGGGACCGTCGCGACCGGATCGAACTCGGCCGTGGTCGGGAAGTTGAAGCCATGCGGGTCGCGCCAGGGGCCGCGCACGAGATAGTCGAGGACGAGGTCGGCGACATAGACCAGCATCAAGCTGGTCAAGATCTCGCTGGCTCCGAACTTCACCTTGCAGATCGCGGGGATCAGCGCATAGAGCGCACCCGCACCGGCAGCGAGGACAAGCATGACGGGGAAGACCCAGGCGCCGGCGTCCGTGCCTTGCGTCCTCACCGCGATCCAGCTTCCGGCCACCGCGCCAATCAGGAACTGGCCTTCGGCGCCGATATTCCAGGCGTTGGCGAGATAGCAGAGCGACAGCCCGATCGCGATCATCACCAGCGGCGTCGCCTTCACGGCGATTTCCTGCAGCGAATAGCCGTCGGTCAGGGGCGCGATGAAATAGGCGTGCAAGGCGAGCAGCGGATTCTTGCCGAGGATCGCAAACAGGATGACCATGGTCACGATCGTGAGGCCGACCGCGATCAGTGGCGAGACCAGGGCCATCGTGCCTGAGCGCTCGCCGCGCTTCTCAAGCACGAACTGCATGTGGGGCCTCCTGTTGCTCCGGGCTGCTGCCACCCATGAGAAGGCCGAGCTGCTCGCGCGTCGCCGCGCTGGCGGCGAGCGGGGCCGAGAGTCTGCCATGGAACATCACGGCGATACGATCGGCAATCTCGGCGAGCCTCGTCGAGGTCCTGGCTGGTCACGAGCACGGCAGCGCCCGCGGTTGCGAGATCAAGCAGCGCCTGGCGAATGACGGCGGCGGCGCCGGCATCGACCCCCAGGTCGGCTGGCTCACCACCAGCACAGTTGGATTGCGCAGGATCTCGCGCCCCACGATGAACTTCTGCAAATTGCCGCCGGAGAGCGATGCAGCCTCCGGATCGCGCTTGGCTTTGCGCACGTCGAACGTCTCGGTCGCCCGGTCGACGGTCTTGAGCGCGGCCGCGGTATTGATGAAGCCGCGATGGACCATGCCGCTCGCGGCATGTCCGGTCAGCAGCGCGTTCTCCGAGAGCTTCATGCGCGGCGCGGTACCATGGCCGAGCCGCTCTTCGGGAACGAACGCCGCGCCGAGCTTGCGTCGCTGCGTGATGGAGAGGTGGCCGGCGGCGGTGCCTTCGATCACCACGGTGCTCGGGTGCTTCGACAAGCGCTCTCCGGACAGCGCGGCGAACAATTCGTCCTGGCCGTTGCCGGCGACGCCGGCGATCCCCAGGATCTCGCCGCCCTTCAGCTCGAACGAGATCTGCGAGAGCCGTACGCCATGCGCCGCATTTGGGGCGAGCGAAAGGTCGTTGACGGTGAGCCGGGGCACGGTGGTCGTCCGGCCGGACGCCGCCTTCACCTCCTTGATCTCGCCCCCGACCATCATGCGTGCCAGCGAAGCTGCGGTCTCGCGCCGGGGATTGCAGGTCGCGACCTTACTGCCGCCGCGCAGGATCGTGGCGGTGTCGCAGAGCCGCTTCACCTCCTCGAGCTTGTGGCTGATATAGAGAATGGCGCGGCCTTCGGCCTTGAGCCGCTCCAGCACAACGAAAAGCTGGTCGGCTTCCTGCGGGGTCAGGACGGCTGTAGGCTCGTCGAGGATCAGGAATTTGGGATCCTGCAGCAAGGCGCGGACGATCTCGATGCGCTGGCGCTCGCCGACCGACAACTGCCAGACCTCGCGCCGGGGATCGAGTGGGAGGCCGTAGGTGTTCGACACCTGCGCAAGCCGCGCCGACATGTCCCTGAAGGACTCCTTGCCGTCGAGGCCGAGCGCAACGTTCTCGGCAACGGTGAGATTGTCGAACAGCGAGAAGTGCTGGAAGACCATGCCGATGCCGCGGCTGCGCGCATCCGAAGGGCCGGACAGCACGACGGGCCGGCCCTGCCAATGGATCTCGCCGGCGCTGGGCTGGATCAGCCCGTAGATCGCCTTGACCAGCGTCGACTTACCCGCGCCGTTCTCGCCGAGCACAGCGTGGATCTCACCGGGCCGGATATCGATGTCGATGGAATCGTTGGCGAGGAAATCGCCATAGCGTTTGGTGAGCCCGATTGTCCGCAGCAGCGGGGAGGCACCGGAATTTTGGCCGTCAGGTGTCGAATCCAACATTCGCTGATGCGCTTGCATGGTGAAATGACTCAATAGTGGGCTAGTTTGACCCTTGGCGTAAGGTGTGAAAATGCGTCATCCCTTGCTCAACGCCTCGGCGGACGGGTGGTGCCCGCTGTTGGGTGGTCCGGCCGCGTCCGCGAGCGCTCTGCACGGTCGCCCGCGCCAGGCTCGGATCGCCTTTTTTAGATTTGTGACGGTTCAAGTCAAATCGGGCACCGGTCGACCAGACCGTGGTCGTCGCTCGCCCGCCTTTCCGATAACCGTTTGAAAAATATTGCCTATGCGGGCCGCCTAAGCCGTTCCAAGCTCGTCGCTCAGCGAGGGGATCGTGCGAAGCGTGCGGTCGCCGATATCGTCCGTCAGATCGAGGCGATCGCCAGGACCGGCAGCTTGTCCTCCAGCTCGACGTCACCCCCGAGAGCCGCACCAACGTCATCTGGAGGAAACACGAATCGGGCAAGCTCTGGATGGTGGCCGCACCATCGGAGTGACCCTGGCCCCATATGAATAGCGATATCTCGTTGTCATCAGAGCGCGGAAACCGATTTTACCAGGGCGTGGTCGCGACGCTCTTCGCCAACGGCCTCCAGGCGGTCAATTTTCTCGGAGATCGGTTGCTGAGAGGATCGGATCATTCGTTGACGGCCATCGAAGACCTCTACCGGCACTCAATGGACAGCGCCTTCTCCGTGACCGAGGCCTTCCTCGTCACGGGCGCCCCCACGCATCCGCCTATTATCCGCGCGATTTCGCCTGGTTCTATCCTGATGTCCTCGACCCCGAGACCATCATGGATGCGCAGGACGCGGTGCGGCGGGCCCGGCTGCTCGACAAGAGCATCCGTTTATTGCTGGAGGCAGTTCGCGCCGGCGTGGTCACGACGACCATTGTCCCGGCAGGGCGTGGTCGATACCTCGGCGTGAACTACTTCTCGCCGCCCTCGGATACGCTGCTCGGCATTCTGGCCGGCCTGCAGCAGATGATCTCGGCCGATCAGAGGGCGCCATCCTATCTGGCGACGTCGCAATGCGCGCATGCCGGCCGCCTGCTCCTGGCCGAATATGGCGGCGACCTGAGGCGTGCGGTTCTCAAGCTCGCAAGCGAGGCTCGAGCCGTTCGACCATGACGGCACCAGGTATTTGCTATGTGACGCCCGTCGGCCTCGCTCCGCCGCAACGGACACCCGCGCCGAGCGCCGGCGTTTCGTGACCAATGCCTGCGTCCATACGACCTTCGTGTGGAGTGTGCAGCTCGGAATCGTCGGCGAGAGCGAGCTGAAGCGGCTGCTCGGCCGCGACCTCGCGCAGTACAAGAAGGACCTGCTCCGATTGTTCGGCAGGGACGGATACATCAGGCATTCCCTGGACGGCGCGGCGCGGCCGCCGGCGTCTGCGGTCGCACTGGATTTCGTCAGCGTGCACCGCGGCTTCTGGGATCTCGCTGATGCCAGCGAGCGGACATTGTTCGCCACCACGGCGGATTTGATCATTGCGGAGCCGCGCTTCCGTATCCCCAGCACGTTTCACTTCCTGGTGTCCGCGGATAATCCCAGAAACAAGATGATCCACAAGATCGCGGCTCCCGCTTACCAGGGACGTTCCTCCTGGCCGACGTTCAACGTCGAATTCGCCGACCGGATGCTGGATCATGACGAGATATCGGGCCGCGATCGCTACCGCTCCTGCGCCCAGGGAATATTGAAGGATATTCGGGCCGCCACCGAGCTGCACGGTGGGTATCAGGAGCTGATCTCCGAGCATGGTCTGAAATATCGCACCTGGGCCTATAAGGGCGCTGTGGCTCACTCCTGGTTTCCGCGCTTCCTGTCGGTCTGGAGGAGGGCGTATGGATCGCCGCTCCTGAAGTGGAACGACTGACCTCGGCGGTGCGATGCCGGCGGCCCTGTCGCAGACGATCAGCGCGGGCTCGCTACGCCACGAGATCGAGCAGCCGGCATGATCCGCGCACGAGCACCTTGCGTCCGGCTGGCGTCATCACGGGCATGCCGTCTTCGATGACAACGAGGCCGAGGCTCGACGAGACCGTCGATGAGATAAGGCTTCGAGAGGCGCTCCTTCGATGGTGGGCTGCGAAGTGTGCGCAGCGCTTCCCACTGGTCGGGCGCTAGTTCGAAGTCGAAATCGTTGCTCATGTTGCCTCAGGAGATCGTATCGTTCGCGCCTCTGTTAGCGGCGCTGCATGAAGACCATGCGACGACAATGAGTCGGGAATTCGGTGAGCTGTCTAGAACGTCTCTTCACAAATCGCAGCACTTCGTTGCGACACGAGAGATTGATCGCTCGATTGCGAAATTCGTCCCTTCGCCTTGATCACTAATTGATGATCTGCCGTTGATGCTGCGCTGCAAGCTACCGCAGTGCACGGGAAGTGTCGCTGTCCCATTATGCGACGCGAGGCGCACGAAATCATGAGGCCGGCTATCCGGGATTCTGTTAGGTTGATTCGCGGGGAATGACTTCACACGGCAGGAGTGGAGTGCATGAACAGGCTGGTTGAAATTCGCAGTCAGGAATCCCTGTGCCGAGAGCGCGCGGCGCGCGATTTTGATCGCCGGGTTTTCTGGCTCGCGCAAGCCGAAGAGTGGGAGCAGCGCGCGCTCGACGAAATCGCCTATCACTTCCGGGAGTGTAACGTCGGCCGGGCGGAGCTTGCGCGGAACTGACATTTTGTACACGGAGGTTGGCCGCGGGCGGGACCTACTGATAAGTCGCCACGATATCCGATACGGCGCGCTCAAGCTGGTGCGCGGTGGCGCATTGGCGCACGACGGTGCAGAACGTCGCGTAGCGCGGCATCTCTGAATCGCCAAAGCCCCAGGCGAGCCGCCCCTCGGGATTGAGCCAGACCAGCCGCTTCGAGCGCTCCGAGATGCGGCGCAGGATATCGGCGCGCGGGTCGAGATTGTTGCTGCGGGCATCGCCGAGCACGATCACCGTGGTCTGCGGCGTCAGCGTGCTCATGAAATCCTTCTCGAAATCGACCAGCGATGAACCATAGTCGGACGAGCCGAAGCCGACCTTGGACATGATCTCGGCCATCGCCTCTTCCGGCGATTTCTTTTCAAGAATCTCGCTGACCTCGATCAGGTGCGAGGAGAACGCGAAGGAGCGGACGTCGTCGACCACTTCATGCAGCGAGTGGATCAGCAGCAGGAAGAAATCGGAGACCTGGGCGACCGAGCCGGAGACGTCGCAGATCGCCACGATCTTCGGCCGGTCGCGATGCTTGCGCTTCCATGCGGTCAGGAACGGCACGCCGCCCCAGGCGGCGTTGCGGCGGAGCGTGCGGCGTACGTCGAGATGGCCGCGGCGTTGACGCTTGCGCGGCTTGGAATAGCGCTCGCGCAGGCGGCGCGCGATCTGGCGGATCAGCGCGCGCATCTCGGCGATTTGGCGCCGCTCGATGCGCGCAAGCGGCGCGTTGCGTAGAATCTCGTTGCGGAGGTTTTCGGCTTCCTCGCGGGCGTAGAGTGCAAGGCCCTGCGAGACGGTGTCGCGCACGGCCTCGCGCAAGGCGTCGAGCGCGGCCCGCAAACGCTCGGCCAGCGCGGGATTGGATGCGGTGAGTCCGTCGAGATCGTCGCGCAGGCGCTGAAGGCCCATGGCGTCGAGGATGCGGCTCGAGAAGATGCCGCGCTGGGTGGAGTAGCGGATATCGGACAGGGAGGCAGCGCCGGAGGCACTGGCGATCGCGGCCTGGATCGCGTTGCGATCCTGCGACAATAGCATCTGCGCGAGAGGGCCCAGGCTTTCGGGCGTCTGGCCTTCGCCCGCTTCGCTGGCCGAACCTGACGGGGATTGGTCGGCCTGTTGGTCGTTGTCTTGCGAGGTGTCGTCGTTGCTGTCGGCTTCGGGCTGGTCCTGCCGTGGCTCGGGCTGGCTGAAGAACAGGTCAAAGCAATCGCCGAGCGCGAGCTTCTCGTCCTGCGACTTTGCGAGCGTCAGGAGCAGCGCGTCCCGCAGAACGTCACGTTCGGAGATGCCGACTTTCGCGACCGCGCGCATCGCATCGATGCTCTCGGCCGGCGAGACGTGGACGCCGACACCCCGCGCGGCCCGAAAGAAACGATGGAGATTCTCGCGCATCGGCGTCAACCGAAGACGTTGGATCGCGCCGCCTTGGCTATGAAGGTCGTCACCTGCGGCGATGCGGCCTCGATGTCGGTTTCGTATTTCAGGAGCACGTTGAGCGTGTCCTTGACGATGTCGGTGTCGAGGCTCGGAAGCCTGGAGCAGCACCAGCACGCGCGCCCAGTCGATGGTCTCGCTGACGGAGGGCAGCTTTTTCAAGTCGAGCGAGCGGATCTCGTGGATGAAGCCGACCATCTGCCGGCGCAGCGCCTGCGAGATGCCGGGCACCCGGCTCTCGACGATGCGCTCCTCGAGCCGCTGCTCGGGGAAGCCGATATGCAGATGAAGGCAGCGCCGCTTCAGCGCGTCGCCAAGGTCGCGTTCGCTGTTGGAGGTGAGGATCACCGTCGGCGGCGTGATCGCCGAGACGGTGCCGAGGCTCGGGGATCGTGACCTGGAAGTCGGACAGGATCTCGAGCAGCAGCGACTCGAACTCTGCGTCCGATTTGTCGATCTCGTCGATCAGGAGCACGCAGCCGCCGGGCTGCTCAAGCGCCTGGAGCAGCGGACGCGGCTCGACGAATTCCTTGGAGAAGAACACGTCGCCGAAATCGTGCAGCTGGGCGAGTGCGGCATGCAGCGTCTGCGCGCCGCCCAGCACTTCGCCGAGCTTGTCCTTCAGGATCTGCGTGTAGAGCAGCTGCTTGGCGTATTTCCACTCGTAAAGGGCCTTGGCCTCGTCGAGGCCTTCGTAGCATTGCAGGCGGATCATCTTCATGCCGCGCCAGGCCGCGATCGCCTTGGCAAGCTCGGTCTTGCCGACGCCCGCGGGACCCTCGACCAGGATCGGTTTCTCGATCTGCTGCGACAAATAAACGGCGGTCGCGATCTGCCGGCTCGCGATGTAGCCCTGCGCGGCGAGGCCGCTCTCCACTGCCTCGATCGACGTCGAGGCCTTCTGATCAGCCACGAAAGGGCGCTCCCAAAGGTCTTGCTTGAGGCTTGTTCTGCCTGCGTTCCCGGCAAAGAACAAGCCTCGTTTGGGAGACACCAGACCCGCGGGAAAGGCGCTTTTTCCGCTGAACGCAAATAGTTGAGCGGCTCGCCGTTCGCGCGATCAGTGGCGCTGCACTTCCGGCTTGCGGATCGTCTGCCGCACCTCGGCGCCGCAATCGGCGCATTCATAGACGAAGTCTATCTTCGCAAGGCTCCAATGCGGCTCGACCTCGCGCACATACATCGGCAGGAACCCCATGCACGTCGGGCAAATCACTGGCGCGATTTCGATGTCCTGATGATGCTGTACATAAGCTGGCATCTCGGCTCTCCTTCGCAGGCGACCACCAATCCCCGCGCAAAAGCTACTGCCGGTCGCCTCTGCGCCGTCATCAACTCTTTCGAACAGAGGTGGAACGGCGGGCGTTTGTCGTTCGCTGTGACATTCTTGTTACGTCTTCTATACTGTAACGGGCGGACCAAATACCTATTTCACAGGCCGATCAGGTTTTCTGACCATCACTGCAACTGCAACGATAAGGGAGCAACGCCCATGACGCATGCCATTCGTTTTCACAAGACCGGCGGTCCGGAAGTCCTGGTCTGGGAGGAGGTCAGTGTCGGCAAGCCCGGAGCGGGCGAGGCGCGCATTCGCCACACCGCCGTCGGTCTCAACTTCGTCGACATCTATAACCGTTCGGGCCTTTATCCCGCGCAACTGCCGAGTGGACTGGGCAGCGAAGCGGCGGGTGTGGTCGAGGAGGTCGGCCCCGGCGTCACCGATCTGAAACCGGGCGATCGCGTCGCTTATGGTGCCTCGCCGCTCGGTGCCTATTCCGAGGCGCGGCTGATCCCCGCGGATCGCCTGCTCAAGCTGCCCGATGGCGTCGATGACAAGACCGCGGCGGCGATGATGCTGAAGGGGCTGACGACGCAATATCTGATCCGGCAGACCTATCGCGTGAAAGCCGGTGACACCATCCTGCTTCACGCCGCAGCCGGTGGCGTCGGCCTCATCCTCAGCCAGTGGGCCAAGCATCTCGGCGCGACCGTGATCGGCACGGTCAGCAGCGACGAGAAGGCCAAGCTCGCCAAGGCGCATGGCTGCGACCATGTCATCATCTACACGCGCGAGGATTTCGTGAAGCGCGTCGACGAGATCACGGGCGGCAAGAAGGTGCCGGTCGTGTACGATTCCGTCGGCAAGGACACGTTCCTGAAGTCGCTGGATTGTCTCGCGCCGCTCGGCGTCGCCGCGTTGTTCGGTCAATCCTCCGGCGCGGTCGAGCCGCTCAATCTCGGCCTGCTCGCGCAGAAGGGCTCGCTCTACGTCACCCGCCCGACCCTGTTCACCTATGCCGCCAAGCGGGAGAACCTCGTCGCGATGGCCGGCGAGTTGTTCGACGTCGTCAAGTCAGGTGCGGTGAAGATCGAGGTGCACCAGACCTATGCGCTGAAGGATGCCGCCAAGGCGCATGCCGATCTTGCCGCGCGCAAGACTACGGGATCGACCGTTCTCACGGTGTAACCTCCGAACGGGCGGTGGCGCAGGCTTCCCGAGCCTGCGTCACGTCCGCTCATGCTTGCGCAGGTCGCGGGCGTGATCGAGGCGGGTTGCCTGCAGGTCGACATCTTCGGGCGGGATTTCGGGCAGGGCGGCCTCGGTCAGGATGGCCTCGGTGACGTCCTCGACCGCATTCTCCGCGATCTCGTGGATGAACGAGATGTTGCGGTACTCGCCCGAGGCGATGCGGGAAACAACCTCGCGCCTCGTGATTTCAGGGTCGACCACGGCCTCCCGGCCGCGCCGTCCATAGTCGATCATCACCACGAAATACTGCATGAAACGATCCTGCCGCGCTCCTTACCGGGGCGCGGCAGAGTATTTCCGAAAAACGGAATCAAGTCAAGAGTAATTTCCGAAAAGCGGAAATCTCTGTCATTTGCCCTTCTTGCGCGGGCGCGCCGACTTGGCCCGCAGCCGCTCGAGCTGTCCCTTGGGCATCGACAGGCAGATCTCCCCGACCCAGTCCAGCTTGACGCCGACGATCGGCTTGGCGTTGAAGCTGTTGAGATTGACGACAGACGGGGTCTTGCCCCGCTCGATCGTCTTCAAATAGCGCTCGCCGGTCTTGAGCCGGACCACGGCCTCCTCGCCGTAGAAGCTTGACAGCGGATGGCGCTGGTCCTTGTAGACCACGATCACGTCGCCACTCTCGTATTTGGGCAGCATCGAATCGCCGACGATCTCGAATGCGACGGTCTCTTCCATGATCGGGAAGGGCAGTGCGATGTCGCCGAGCCCCTCCGGAGGAACCTGCTCGTAGTCCGGCTCGATCACGGCGCCCGCACCGACGCGCCCCATGATCGGCGCGAGATTGAGCTCGAGATATTCCATGATCGGAATGATCTCCGAGGCCTTCACCAGACGCTCGCCGCCGAGGATTTCCGAGACCGCGCCGGGTCGTACGCCCATGGCCGCAGCCAGGCCGCCCTTGCTCTTGCCCGTCTTCTCCAGGCCCCGCTCGATCATTGCAACGTCCAACATGGTGATTCCCTCGATTGCACACCGTCTTGCCTCTTGTAATCCGAAATTCGGAATTGATGCAATTATGAATATCAGAATTATTTCTTGACTTGTGCTTCGGAATACCGGAATGTGTGTTTCGCCATTCGGTCGTGCGACCGGAGGAGCGCATCACAGGACAGCATCATGGAACCGGGCCATTGGCCGTCGGAGCACTCCGACGCGCTTCGCGACTATTTTCGCAAGGGCATGTCTTATGCGGAGATCGGACGACAGATTAATGCAAGGTTTGGAACGGCTTATACGCGCAGTGCGGTGATCGGGCGCGCCAAGCGGCTGCGGCTCGTCATCCCGGAATGGATCGCGAGCCCGTCGGTCGCGCCGTATTTGCCGGGTGAGCCTCCCGTTTCGCCGCGCCGCGCGGTGCTGCCGAACCTGAGCGTGCCGCCAAAGTCGGCAATGAAGCCGGCGGCGCCCGTGAAGTTGCGCTGTGTCGGGGTTCAGCCGCGCCTCGTCCAGCTGGTCGAACTCGATCCGGCCGACTGCCGCTATCCCTATGGTGGCGACAAGGACGGGGAGGAGATTGCCTTCTGTGGCCATCCCTGCCAGCCGGGCTCCAGCTATTGCGCGCCGCATGCGCGCCTGACCCGCCGCTCCGGAGCTGCGTCCGCCCGGGTCCCCGGTCCCGTGGTGCTGAGGCTGGTCTCCGCGGCCTGACCTTCGTCCCACCGGTTCAGTCGTCAATCTCGCAAAGGAGCATCCGCTTGGCACGTGTCCGACGCAACAGATCCTACAAACTGGCGAAAATCTACGACCGGCGATCGCGCGAGCTGCCGTTCAATGCCGAAGTGGCGGAGGTCGAGGTCGACAATCCGCTGGCGCTCGATTCCGGTGAGAAGATCGTGGCCATCCGGTCGATCCGTGGCGATCCGCTGGGTCGGCTGCACGCACACCACCAGATCGACGAAGCGCAATATCGCGGCGGACGCGCGTTCCAGAACGATTGGGAAAGGGCGGAGCGGGGGCCTCAGGCGATAGACCCGACGAGGGAATATGTCGATGGCGCGCGCACGCGCGAGCCGGTTACCGATAGCCAGCGCCAGGCGGTGTTGCGGCTCAACCGGGTCGAGCGCGAGGCTCGGCACCGACGGGGCCGCGCTGGTTCACGACGTGCTGGTTCTGGGCCTGACCATGGATCAGATCGGCGCGCGTCGCGCCGTCCGGACGCAACGCTGGACCGACTATTTTTCGCGGCGCTTTCGCGAATGTCTGGACCGGCTGGCGCTGATCTACGGCTTTGCGACGGAAACGGGGCCGCAGCGGGCAGAGCGGCGCGGATGAGGGCGGCACGCCGGCGGCTGCGCCCGCCGGGTGCCTGCCTGTCGCTCACGGATGCGGCACGATCTGATAAGGCGTCGTATAGGGCTCGACGCGGAGCGATGCGTTGGCCAGCAGCCCGATCTTGGCGGTCGGGGCCTGCTGCAATTCGCCGTTCGCGCCGCGGTGCACGTTGTATTGCCAGACGGTGAGATCGCCCTTCTGCGCCAGCGCGTGCGCGACCGCGCTCGCATCATTGCCGCCGAGCCCCTGGAGTTCTTCCGCCGATAGGCCGACGACGATTTCATCCTTGACGGTGATGATCTTGAACAGGTTCATCTTGGTCTCCTGCGCCCATGCGCCTTGTATCGAGAGGGTGAAAAGCGCGGCCGCGGCGCCCTTGATGAGATCGCAGCGAGAAAGCATGCCGTCGTCCTTTGGTGCTGACGTGCGCCCGAATCGAAGAATCTTCAGCCATGGCGCCCGTTGTCTGCGTGGCCGTGTCGCAACGGCTTGGTCGTTCGCTCATGGACAACGGTTCATGGGGCGGAAACTATTCCAGGCCGATCGATCCCGAGGCAACGCCTGCGCCGGCACCAGAACGCCGCAGATCGGCCGGGAGATCGATGCATTTTGACGCTGGGACAACCATCGAGGCTGCACACAACAATTACGTGTATGGGCCGGCAAGCCCCAATTCGTCGCCAATGTCCGTTCATATCGGAAACAGGCAGAAACGTTTGGCCGATTGACAGCGGTCGGGGCTCCGTGCGTGATTGATGACGCTTCTTGACGCAGGTGGGTGACGGCGGTCGATATTCCTGTTATCCGGAATTGCCGTGGTGCGATGCGGGCGAAGCATCGCTCTATCAACGGCTGGACTTGCCGGGCGGGTTGTTACTTGTCATAATTGCAACTCTCAGGTTGAGCCCGTCGTTTGGACATGTGTTCGTTCAGCGTGCCAGCGGCCGGGGCCACCCGGTCTACAGTTCGTTGCAATAGGGCCCTGTTGTGGCGTCTTGTTAGGGCGATCGGTTCTCGAGTGGATCACGAAGGCCGATGCTTGTCATAGGTGCGAGATGAAGAACGTCAATTTCGCGGCTGAACTGCACCTCCGGCTCGGCGCCCCCGCAGGCGGCACGGTCGAAAGTCTGCGCCTGCTCCGCGCGTTCCTGAAACTCGCGCCGCGTCAGCGTTTCGAGGTCATCAAGCTGGTCGAAGACCTCGCCACCGAAGAAGCCGTCCCCGAACGCCCCTTGTCCTGAGCCCGGCCTTAGCGCCGTCTCTGTCGTTTTCCTACCCGAGCCCCGGATCGCCGGCGCCGTTTTCCCTGAGGCTGGCCGCTGGAAGGCGATCCGGCAAATGTGGTATTCAGTTGGGAAAACAGAGGGAGTGCGACCATGATCGAACCGAAGCTCGAAGTTCCGGCCGAACTGCGCGACCTGGCCGAGAAGACGATTGACCAGGCCGAAAAAGCATTCGGCATGTTTTTCGAAGCCGCCACCAAGTCGATGTCGACCGTTCCGGGTGCAGGGACGGAGGTGTCGAAGCAGGCGCTGATTTTCACCGAGCAGAATATGAAGTCGGCCTTCGAGCATGCGCGCAAGCTGGTCCATGCCACCGACATTCAGGAGGCGATGCGGATCCAATCCGAGTTCCTGCGCAGCCAGTTCACCAGCGCCGGAGATCACATGCGCCAGATGACGGGCAGTCTCATGCAACCGGGCAAGGGCAAGCCCTGACTCACGGCTTTGCGCACACCGCGCCTGCAAATTGAACTTGGGTGTGCGCAGATCCGAACTTCGTTGCAGGCGCAGGTCCATGACGGGCCACCGATGATGTCATTCGCCGTCCGTCATTTCATCTGCTGATCCCTGTCGGTCCTCCGGCAGGGATTTGCATGTGTGGCAGGTGTCCTGCGCGGCGCCGCTAACGCAGCGAGGCGATGTAAGCCGCGATGTCGCCGGCTTCGGTCCGGCTCAACGGGAAATTCGGCATCTTTGGGTGCGGATCGAGCAGGAAGAATGCGAGCCTCTCCGGACTGAAGTCAGGCCTGTGCGCGATGGAGGCAAAGGAGGGGACGTCGGCGCTCGCCTGGGTCTGGCCGGCCGCGACGACATGGCAGCTTGCGCACCAACGCTTGGCAAGGTCGCCGCCATGATTGGCATCGGCTCCGAGCGCGGACGAGGCGCCGGCGCTGGAAGTGACGGCAATCAGCAGGCAGATTCGTCTCAAATGCTGGCGCATAGGATAACCTTCATGCATTCGTTGCGGCCGCATGTCTACCCGCAGCACGATCCCGGAAATTGCGAGAGATCAATGCGAGCGATGATCGACCGCAGCAGCTTGCGGAGCGAACGATGGAGATGCCGTACGAATGCCGGGATTCGCGCCGCGGGCAGACCAAGACTGCTTATATCAAGGCTTGTCGTGTCAAGACGTCCCGTGTCGAGACCTTTTGTATCAAGACTTTCGATATAATTGGACACCTGTCTCTCCGAGGCTATGGGATCTTGTAGCCTGCCGCCTCGGAGCCGCCTTGATCTGCCGCAAAGCGATTTCGGTTAATAGTCGCCCGGATTCATGATCATCGGGCTCTTCGTATCGGCCGGCGCGAGGGCGCTGCTGGCGCTGTCGCGCAGGAAACGGTCGAGCGTTTCCTGGATCTTCTCCTTGACCGAGTTGGGGCCGCGATCGCTCATCTCCGTGTGCTGCGCGCCGGTGTGAACGATGTCGATGCCGCGTGCCTTGGCCTCTTCCGGCGTCGGCAGCACGCCGGGATCGGTCAGGAAATGCGGATCCTTCGATCGGAACGACAGGATCTTCATGCCGTCGTTGTGCACGAAGGGCACCCGTAAGTTGTCGAGCGTGATTACCTTCGACACCAGCTCAGGGTGCTGATGGGCGACATACATGGAGACATCGCCGCCGTTGGAGTGCCCGACGAGGGTGATGTGGTCGTAATCGACGTTCTCCTGCTGCCTCCTGAGCTTATCCAGCACGAACAGAATGTTGGCCTCGCAGCGGATATAGACCTCACGCCGGCCGACATATTGCTGCCCGACATGGGTCATCAGCGGCGGGTCGCTCGGCAGGTCCTGCTGGATGCTGGCAACCAGATAGCCGCGCGCGGCGAGCACATTGGCCAGGAAGGAATATTCGGTGGCCTTGACCGTGTTGCCGTTGCTGATGATGGCGAGCGGCAGCTTCCAGAGGCCGAGATTGGCCTTGGTCTCGTAGTCGCGCCGTACCGCCAGTTCGACGGCGATCGGCCGCTGCCGCTGGTCGTCGAACAACGCAAGGTTCTCGTGGCGGATCGCAAACCGGCTAACGACGAGATATTCCCCGACGCCGAGGACGCAGAAAAACGCCAGTATTGCGAACACCCTCTTCATGGCCTGGTCTCAAATCACGTTTGGCTGAACATGGTCATCGGAAACTCCCGGATCGAGCAACCGTGAGCAGGTTACGGGATTAAATTTAGGCAACTCTGTGAGCAAGGCCGCAAAAAGGCCGCAGGGCCGGGCCGACCGCGAGAACGACGGGCGGCTAGAGACAGCCGGGCGTGCCGCGATTGGGGCAGAGCCGGAACGCGCTCGACAGCGTGAACAGGAAACGGGGGCTGCGGCGCTCGTTGTCCGGTGCCCGGTAGCTCAAGGGCACGGCCACGCCGAGATCGGCCTGGAGATCGTCCGGCAGGAAAAGCGCACACCGGCCCCAGCCGAGGTGAGCGACAGGCCGTCGCTCAGGCGGTAGCCGTCGTTCCAGACGGCGCCGGCGTCGCCAAAGGCGTAGAGCTGATAGCCGGTCCAGTAACGGAAATTGAGCTTCTGGTCGAAGCGCAGTTCGAGCGAGCCGGCCAGGCCGTTGTCGCCGCTGATCTCGGCTGCGCCATAGCCACGGCCAAAGGCTGCGCCGCCGAGATAGAATTGCTGCGAAGTGAACAGCGGCCGCGACGCGGTCTGGCTCGCGGCGGCGAGCTTGAGCGACCAGGCATCGTTGAGTGTCTGGTAGCGTGTGAACCAGAGGTTCAGCACGGAGAAGTTCGAGGAGGCGCCGTCGCGAGACAGCAGATCGTCTTCGAAATGCGAGGCGCCGAAGACGTCGAGGCCGTGGCGGTAGGTCAGCGTCGCGAAATTGGTGCCGCCGAAAGGATCCTGCAGCCGGTAGTCGGCCGTCAGGCTCGCTGTCCTGACGTGGTCGTTGTACCAGGTGCCGTAAAGATCGTGCTCGGACACGTTGCTGAAGGTCGTCGCCGCCGTCAGCGTGAGCGTCGAGGACTGGGATTGCAGCGGAACGATGCTGGCGCGCAGCTCGAAAGCCTCAGTCGTGGTGATGTCGCTGTCAAGGCGGCGGGCATCTCCCGGTCTGACCGCGCTGTAGAGGGCAGATGCGCCGAGGCGCACGCCGTCGACGCCGATGGGCGTGTCATAGGACAGCCGCGCAAAGCCGAGCTGACGAGGGTCGTTGGCAATGGTCGACAGGTTGACTGCCAGCGTGTCTCCGGGCCTGAGGTAGGAGTTGAACGCGCCGGTGGCGTAGGTCTGCCAGGGGCCGACCGAGGACGATCCGAGATTGTCCAGACCGAACGAGGAGAAGACGTGCCAGGTCTTCAAAGAGACGATGAGGCGGAAGCGGCCAGAGGTGCCGCCGATTTCCTCCAGGGCGGTATCGGTGATCCGGACTCCCGGCCTGCCGTTGATGAGGAAGAGCTGCCGTTCGAGAGTTCCGAGGCGCGAGGGCTGCTCGGCCAGAACCGGCCCGAGCATGAGCCTGACGCCGAACTGGTCAGCGGCATCGCCTTTCAGCTCGACCTGCACGATGGCGCCCTCGATCACCTGGATCCGGACCTGGCCGTCGGCAATGTCCTGCGGCGGCACGATCGCCCGGCTCAGATGGAAACCGTCGGCGCGATAGAGATCGCTGATCGCGCCTGCGATCCCGGCGAGATCGGCCTGCGAGACCTTCTTGCCGAGATACGGTTGATAGACCGTGGCAATGCGATCGGGAGAGACGGTGTGGGAGCCGCTGACGTTGACGCCGCGCAGCACGAATTGCGGCTTGGTATCGCCGCCGGTGTTGGGCTGGCCGACCGTGGGAAGCCGGACCGGCGGGCGGCTCAGCGTTTCCCGCTCGGTTTGGTTTTCAAAGTATTTCTCGGGCTGGCGCGGATCGAAACCCGGCTGGTTCGCCTGTTGGGCGAGCGCCGCCGGAACTCCGGCAAAAAACGGGACCGAAACCATCCATGCGGTAACGAGATGCCGCCTCTTAGCGCGTGCCGTGAGGTTTTCCCCGTAGTTCGACGGAGAAGTTGCCCTGCAGCGGTAAGGGTTCATTAGGCGCATGATTTTTCATAGTTTTTTATGGTCAATGATTGGTTAATCCGGCCGCTCCGCTGGCCGCTTCCCGCTAATTCTATCTTGAGTGATTTCGGATACCCCTCAGGCTTGGCTGTAATGCCGTCGGAGGTTGGTCATGCTGGGCAGAGTTGGAATGCGGCGCGCTTTATTGGCTGCGCTGATCCTGGGAACGGCCTCCGCCGCATCCGCCGGGGATGACGGGGTGTGGTCCGTCAGCAAGTCCTCGGGCGAGGTCTGGCTCGCGACGAACGGCGCGCAGCAGGTGTCGCTGAGCCAGGACGGCGCGCTGAAAGCGGGCGATACCATTCGCACCGGGCGCAACGGACGCGTTCTGCTGGTCCGTGGCGAGGAAACGATCCTGATCTCCCCCAACTCGGTGGTCGGTTTGCCGACCGAGAAGAAGGAGGGACTCTCGACCACCATCGTCCAGCAGGCGGGTTCGATCCTGCTCGAGGTCGAGAAGCGCAACGTCAAGCATTTCGAGGTGGAGACGCCCTACCTTGCCGCCGTGGTCAAGGGAACGCAGTTCAGCGTCACGGTCGGTGCCGGCAGCACCAAGGTCGGCGTGCTGCGGGGCCAGGTCGAGGTGTCCGATTTCAAGACGGGACAGATTGCCCAGGTCATGCCGGGACAGGCCGCCACCGCCTTCGAGCACGGCAAGCCCGGTCTCAGCCTGAGCGGTGCCGGCACGTTCAATGCGATCGAGCAGGGCAAGCCGCGCGCTTCGACGATCGAGCGCGTACCCGTGCCGAAATCGGGATTGACGGCGCCGCGCAATGCCGCGAGCGGCCACGCCATCCACGCGCTTGGCCCGATCGACAAGGAGTCAAGGCGGCGGCCACGCCGAAGCCGTCGCATCAGGCGGCCGGACATCATGGACCTAAAGCCGGTGTCGTGCGCATCTCGAGACTCGCTCGGCGAGGTCAAGCTGAACTTCCACAAGGTCACGCGCGGGCTCGCTCACGGCGCGGTGGCGCCCGGACAGGTGCGCAACGCCAACGCCAGCGTCGCGACCGAGACGGTCTGGAGCGACAGCAACACCAGCACCACGACGTCCAGCAGCGCCGTCCAGACCGCAGTGGCGACAAGCGCAGCTGCAGCGGCCGGCAGCGGCAGCTCGTCGAACCCGGGCGCCGCGGTAGCCGCAGCGGCCAGCAACGGAAACGCCGGCGGCAACGGCAATTCCGGCAATGGCAATAACGGCAACGGCAACAACGGCGCCACCGGCAACGGCAAGGGCAACAACGGTAACGGCAATGGCAATGGCGGCGGTAACGGCAGCAATGGCCATGGTCACGCCTACGGCAGACGCTGAGGCGGTTTCCTGAGGGGACAAGGGGGCGCGCTCATTATCGCGTGCGCGCGGGAGGATCGGAGTGAAACGCTATCGGCCGCATATCCTAGTCGTGATCGCGCTTGCGATCGTGCTGTCCACGGGATGGCACGGTGCGCTTCGCAACGCGCTCACCGATCTGCGGTTCGCCTGGCAATCGCGTGAGGCCAGCGGCACCATCGTCGTGGTCGCCATCGATGCACCGTCCATCGAGCGGATCGGGGTGTGGCCGTGGCCGCGCCAGCTGCACGCCGAGCTGTTGCACCGGCTCGCCGCGGCGGGCGCTGGGGATATCGCCTTCGACGTCGACTTCAGCTCGCCCTCCGATCCGGCGTCCGACGAGGCTTTCCTGAAGGCTCTTCGCGAGGTCGGCGGCTCGACGATCCTGCCGTCCTTCAAGCAGCCGACGCCGAATGGCGGCGCGGCCCACATCAATCGTCCCTTGAAGCCGTTCAGCAATCAATCCTGGCCGGCGGTCGTGAACGTCGCGGTCGAGTCCGACGGGCTCGTTCGCCGTTATCCGTTCGGCGAGAAGCTCGGCGATGCCTTGATGCCCTCGATGGCCGTCGTGCTGGCCGGGAAGGACGCCAACCGGCGGCCGCCTTTCCTGATCGATTTCAGCATTCGTGCGGCCTCCATTCCGACCGTCTCCTATGTCGACGTGTTGCGCGGCGATCCTGCAACCCTCGACAGGCTGAGAGACAAGAAGATCATCGTCGGCGCCACCGCGCTCGAGACTCGGCGACCGTTTCAGCGTTCCCAATGGCAAAGTCGTCTCGGGTCCCGTCCTCCAGGCGATGGCCGCCGAATCGATCCTGCAGGGCCGGATGCTGCGCTGGACGTCCGATATCGGCATGATGCTGGGCCTGGGGGTGATCTGCCTGCTGATGATGTATTCGTGGCGCCGCTCTGCGCCGGGAATTCGCGTCGCAGTCCTCGTCGCCGCCGGCGCGGCCATCGAGCTGGTCGCAGTCCTCGTGCAGGCAAAATGGTCTCTCGTCATCGACACGTCGCTGTTGCACCTCGCGATCGTCGCCTATCTGACCGCGATTGCGCTGGACGAACTCGATTTCCGTGGTCTCTTGGGACGCATCGCCGAGAGCCGCTTTCACCGGATCGCGATGTCGCTCGGCGACGGCCTCGTCTGCACCGACGAGGATCATCGGATCACGGTCTGGAATCCGGGTGCGAGTGCGATCTTCGGCTACACGCCGGTCGAGATGATCGGCCGTCCGTTCGACACGCTGTGCGCCGTACCTGCGGAGGGCCATGCGACGCCGTCCATGCACGACGCCGCGCGCCAGGCCCTGCTGGTTCCCGGCGGGGCGGTCGTCGTCGAGTTCGAGGGCCGGCGCAAGAACGGTGAGACATTTCCCGTGGAAGCGAGCTTCTCGGGCTGGCAGGGAACGGAGGGCTTTCAATACGGCGCGATCCTGCGCGACATTTCGGTTCGCAAGCGCAGATCGGAGCGCGTCAAATATCTTGCCGAGCACGACGCGCTGACCGGCCTTGTCAATCGCAACACGCTGCATGCCAGACTGGCCGGCATGATTGCGGATGCGCAGCGGCGGCCTCGCGAAGTGGCGTTGCTCGTGATCGGGTTGGATGGCTTCCAGAGCATCAACGACATGCTCGGACATTCGGCAGGAGATCTCGTGCTGCAGGCGGTCGCTGCTCGCCTGCAGGCTGAGGCCGGAGAGGGGCGGTCGTCGCCCGGCTCAGTGGAGACGAATTCGCCATTGCGCGTGAAGACGCGGATGGCGGCGAGTCCGTCGTGACGTTCGCCGAGCGGATCGCGCGCGCATTCGAAACGCCGCTAGCGACGGGAACGCGCCAGCACCGCGTCAGGATCAGCATCGGCGTTGCTGTCTATCCCGAAGGCGGACAGGGCGCCGACGACCTGCTCAGCAACGCTCATCTGGCGCTGAGCAAGGCAAAGATGACGCGGCGTGGCAGTCACGTGGTCTTCGAGGCCGCGATCAGGCAGGAGCTGGAGAGCCGGCTGACGCTGGAGAGCGAGCTGGCGCTGGCCGCGGATCGCGGCGAGTTCGAACTGTTCTACCAGCCCCAGGTTCGTCTGATCGACGGCAGCCTGGTCGGCGCCGAGGCGCTCATCCGGTGGCGGCACCCCGTGCGCGGCTACGTCTCCCCCGGCGAGTTCATGCCCGTGGTCAACACTTCGGCCCTGTCGGAGCGGATCGCGAACTGGGTGATGGAGACGGCCTGCCGTCAGGCGCGCGAGTGGGAGCTGTCCGGCAACGCCGCCCGCGTCGCGATCAACCTCTCGCCATCGCAGCTCCACTCCGGCGATCTCGCGCATTCGGTCGCGGCATTGCTGGAATCGACCGGGCTTACGGCGTCGCTGCTCGAGCCTCGAAGTCACCGAGGACATCCTGCTTCTCGACGAAGCCCGCGTGCTCGCCATGTTCAAGCGGATCCAGGAGGCTCGGCGTCCGAATCCTTTTCGACGATTTCGGCACCGGTTATGCGAGCTTGAGCTATCTGAAGAAGTTTCCGCTCGACGGGCTCAAGATCGACCGGTCGTTCGTGTCCGGGCTGCTCTCGAATTCCGACGACGCGGCCATCGTCGGATCGACCATCGGCCTCAGCAAGCAGCTCGGCCTCACGGTCGTGGCTGAGGGCATCGAGGACCGTGCCACCGCCGACTTCCTGGTCAGCATGGGATGTGAGGAAGGGCAGGGATATTTCTTCGGCCGTCCGATGCCTGCGCAGGCTTTCGAACAGCAATTTTTGGCGGCTGAGGCTCGACGCGGTCAGCGCGGCCTGAGCAAGGCGGCGCGGCTCCTAGCGCCGTCGTGCGACCGCGACGCCGAACAGGAAAGCGACGAACAGGCTGGCCAGCGGCGCCTCGCGCGTGACCGCCGCAACTGTCGCGAGGGCTCCGCCAGGCCTGCGCGATTCCTCGATCGTCGAGGTCAGGCGGTTGACGGCCGCGTGCAGGCCTCCGGCGACTTCACCGACCGTGCGGGAGACATCCGCCGCCGCATCGATGGCACGCTCGGCCACGCCGGGTTGGGAAGGGGACTGCGGTATCTCCGTGCTCACGCGCGCGACCTCCAATGACCGATGATCAAGGCCGGCACCTTTGGCTATCCGTGCAGCGCTCGTTTTGAACAGCGGGTCTGATGACCTTTGGCTATCCGCTACAGGCGCCGTCATTAACGGCGGGTGCCGGCCCTTGATTGGCAATTCAGCGCGCATGAATTTGTTCCTGGCGGTACGTCGGCGGCGGCGACCCCGGGAAACGCCGGGTGCGAGATCTCTGTTAGGCTGACTGAGCCTTGTTGACGTCAGGAGACAGCCGTGACCGATCAAACAATGATGGATCGAGCCCGGCGCATCGCTTTGCTCGGCGCCCCCATCGACATGGGGGCATCGCAGCGCGGCACCTTGATGGGCCCTGCGGCGCTGCGGACGGCGGGCCTTGCGACGCTGCTCGAAAGCCTGGACTTCGAGGTCGTCGACTACGGCGATCTTTCCGTGGCCGAGATCCCGGACCTCGCCGACAGGCCACCCGACAGAGCCAATCACTACCGCGAGATTCAGCGCTGGACGCGCGTTCTGAGCCAACGAGGCCATGAGATCGCGAAAACCGGCGCGCTGCCGATCTTCCTCGGCGGCGATCACACGCTGTCCATGGGTTCGGTCAATGCCATGGCGCGTCACTGGCAGGAACGTGGACGGGAGCTGTTCGTGCTCTGGCTCGACGCCCATGCCGACTACAACACGCCGGAGACGACGATCACGGCGAACATGCACGGCATGTCGGCCGCGTTCCTGTGCGGCGAGCCCGGCCTCGACGGCCTGCTCGGCGACGATCCGCGGGCTTCGATCGACCCGGACAGGCTCGATCTGTTCGGCGCGCGCTCGATCGACAAGCTGGAAAAAGAGCTGATGCGCGCACGCCGGATCAGGGTGGTCGACATGCGCCAGATCGACGAGTTCGGCGTTGCCGTATTGACCCGGCGCGTCATCGAGCGGGTCAAGGCGCGAAGCGGCGTGCTGCATGTCAGCTTCGACGTCGATTTCCTCGATCCCTGCGTGGCGCCGGGCGTCGGCACCACGGTGCCGGGCGGTGCGACCTATCGCGAGGCGCACCTGATCATGGAGCTGCTGCACGATTCCGGCGTGGTCGGTTCGGTCGACATCGTCGAGCCTCAATCCTTTCCTCGACGAACGCGGCCGGACGGCGCGCACCGCCGTCGAGCTGATCGGCAGCCTGTTCGGCCAGCAGATCACCGACCGGCCGACGCCGAGCAACGCCATCGCTCCGGGGGAGTGAGGCGGAGCCGGATCGATGGGCCGCCAACGACGTCGAGAGGCCTCCGTACTAACGCGCCTGGCCTGCGACCGGCAGTATGACCTCGAACGTCGAGCCCTGCGGTCCGGATTCGGCAAGATCCAAACGGCCCTCATACCTCTCGATGATGGTGCGGCAGATCGCCAATCCCAATCCCATGCCCGCCGGCTTGGTCGTAAAGAAGGGATCAAACACACGCTCCAGGTCCTGCGGGGGCACTCCGGCGCCGGTATCCTGGATAGACAGGACGACGTAGCCGTCGTGCTCGATCCGTGTCCTGATGTTCAATCGGCGGCTTTCGCGCGGCGTGGATGCCATCGCCTCGATGGCGTTCTTGAGCAGGTTTAGGATGACTTGCTGCAATTGTATCGGATCGGCATTCAAGAAGGGCGCTTCGGCCGGAAACTCCGTCACGACGATGACCTGGTTGAACTGCAATTCGTGCTGCAAGAGTCGCAGCACTTGCCGGGCGACGTGCTCGATGCTGATCATCGCCGGTTTATCGGCCGCATCCTTGAACAGCTTGCGAACGCTTGTGATCGTCTCCTTGACCCTGAGGCCGGCTTCTCCAATATCGCTGAGAATGGCACTGATCTCCTCGAGCCGGGGACATGGCGCGCCAAGCTCCCGCTGAGCGGTTTCTGCATTCAACGTGATGGAGCCCAACGGCGAGTTGATCTCATGAGCGATCGCCGCAGTGGCGGCATCGATGCTCACGAAGCGGTTGGCACGCTCGCGGCGCTGCATCACCAGGGCGCTGGCCAGCCGCGAATAGAGCAAGGTCATTTCCGTGACCAGTACGGAGAGCAGCATGCAGCTTGCGACAAGGGCAACTCCGCGCGCGGTGTACCAGCCTACGGAAAATCGAGCCGAGCCGGCATAGGCCGCCACCAGAAAATTGGGAACCGCGGCAAACACCGTGACCATCAACCAGAGATCGAGCACGGTGCGCCTGCGGAGGAACAGCGCCAGAAGTGCGACGCACCCCAACAACGTGAGGCCGATGTTGAATTGGTTGCTCAATCGCGTCTGCAGCATGAGGCCCGCGGTGAAGAACTGCGGCAGATGCTCGACCTGGTTTATCACCAGCCACGACAACAGAGCGACCGCGCCCAAAACGCAGGTCACGGTGATCAGAATGCTTGCCGTCCTCGATCCCGGCGACATCTCTCCTCTATCCTTGAGCAGCGCATAGCCAAGAATGCTGAGGGGAAACGTGGTGTACCAAAGCACGAAAAACCAGGCCGGGGTGTTGTAGACGTCACCTATCAGCCCGTTGGGGGCATAACTGCCTGGAAAGCTCAACGTCTGCAGAAACGCAAACGAACCGGCGAAGATGTATCCGCTCGCAACGAGCAGCAAGGCGCGGCGCGGCTGCACCGAATATTGAGCGAACAAGAGGGTCGCCGTCAGCAGATCCGCTGCGCTCATGACCGTTTGCACGACCGGAAGAAAACTGTCGATTCGGTCGAGTTGAACGTTCACAAAGGGAGCGGCAAACGCCGACACCAGCAGCATGGCGGCCACGACACCAACGGCCACCGTTCGGTGTCGCGGCGTGTAAGGCATCAAAGCGACCACCAATGGAAGGTCGTGGTCGACCGCGACGGTGAAGTGGCGCGTCTCGGCGTTCACATTGTGCCCCTCTCACAACAAATACTGACAGCTTATCGAACGCCCGGTAAGTGGCCAAATGTCCACAGGGGGTACGTCGATACGGGGGTGCCCGAGGGGATTCCGCTTTGCGGCGAGGCGTGAACATTCGGAGAGGAACATTCCCGCGATTGCCAGGTTTTCCCGATGCCCTTCCCCAAGGGTGACCCCGTATGGCCCCGGCTCGAATGCCCCCCACTATCCCCGCGAGCCGGGGCCTTTCTTTCGAAGCTGCGGCGAGGCGATCGGAAGGCTTGCCGACATCACGGGTTTCGTTGAACAGGTGCGCGCATATAGGCAAGAATCATGAAATGGATGCTTGTGGTCCTCGTGGGGGGCGTCGCGCCCGTCAACACTGATCTCGTCTTCGACAAGTTCAGTGACTGCCTGTCCGCGGAGGAGCAGATGCGACAGCATTACTCCGACGCGTTCGAGGCGTGGGACCGCATGGCTGCGGCGCGGATCGACCGGCGCAGGGACTACAAGAAGGCCCGGGATCTCGAAGCGAAGCGGCTGCTGAGCAACGTGGGCACCTGTGTGCCGCACAGTGGGGGCGATCCTGCTGCGCCGGCGGAGCCGTCCAAGCCGCCAACCGCACCTTCACAGCAGCCCGTAGCGCCCTCGCAGCCGGCGCCGCGACCTTAGCGCAACGCCAGGCCTCACTGATGAAGAGCCGCGGTCGCTCGCGTGCGACCGTATTCACGCCACTCCATGTAGCCGGGAAAAACTGGAAACTTTCGGGATCGCCTCGAGTTGGCAGCGATGAATCCGGGTTCGGAGAGCAGGCATCGTGGACGACGTCTTGAAAAAGGCCACCGAAACCGCCTGGACCGTCTATCGGGCGCGGCATCCCGATGTCGACGCATCCGACAGTCGGCGATGCCTGCTGGAACGCTACCTGCTCAGGAGAAGGGAAGAGCGCGAGAGCGATTCCGAAGAACTCGCCAGCTTCGGGATCGCTTACCTGTACCGGCTTCCCAGCGACGAATGTTGACGAGCATGAAAACGCTCGTCGCGCGCGTAGTCTGCGCAAGCACAAGGCCCGGTTGGACGTTGCTCGCGATTTCGTTTCTCATCTCGGCGATCATCGTGATCGCCTTGCGCGTCATCTTCGGGAGTTAGTTTGCGGACGCCACGCCGACTGCGGTCCGGCTAATACAAGGGACTGCCGTCCAGCACCTTGATCCTACCGGCGGCGTCGAACGCCGAGACTGCGCTCATGACACCCGTATCAGTGACGTAGGAGATCACGGTTCTATCGTCCGAAGGATTGAGGTCGTCCCTCGCGGCCGGTGATGGTTTGGACGCCGCAGCAACTGTAGTGCACCACGGTATCTTCCGAATGAAGTTCCATGATCGCTTCGAGATCGCCGGCGCGGTAGGCATCAAGCCAGTCGACCGCCCTGGGAACGTCAGATCGTCCGACTGGTGTCGGAAGGAATGTCGAACACGCGACATTGGCGATCGACCTGCCGGGAACCGGGAGGGGCGCTTTCGCGTTAACCTGCGATTGGAAAAACAGCGGATTCCGCCATGACTAATGGTCCCTTTGCCAATTCGATCTCGACCGCCCTCCGCCATCCTGGCGTGATCGCGCTGATCGTGGCTGGCGTGACGATCGCGGCGATGCTGATCGTCGATCATGGCCCGTGGAATCGCGCCAAGACCCAGCCTGCGCATGTCGCGATGTATGAGACTACCGGCGAAGCGGCGCGGGCTGCCGGCGCCAAGGTGCTCCCGACCACGCCGAAATCGCCGATCGAGCCGGCGCGGCTGGGGCCCAAGACGTCCCCAACCGTAAATCCCGTGACCCCTTAACCGTTCAGCTCTTGCGACCGTAATTCAGGAGTCCGCCGCTTACCTTCGGTGGATGAGCGCGCAACGCTTCTTCGTTCGGTTCGGTGCCCCAGCCGGGACGGTTCGGCACGATTAGATGGCCGTTTTCGATCTCTGGCTCATGGGTGAAGAGTTCGCGGTCCCAGGCGAGACGATCGATGTCGATTTCCATGATGCGCAGGTTCGGGACGGCGGCGCAAAAATGCGCGTTTGTCATCGAGCAGAGATGGCCGTAGAAATTGTGCGGGGCGACGTTGACCTCGAAGGCTTCCGCGGCGGCCGCGATCTTCATCGATTGCCAGACGCCGTTCCAGGGCGTGTCGATGATCGCGACGTCCATGGCCTGCGCCTGGAAGTAGGGCAGGAATTCGCGCAACGACAGCAGCGTCTCGCAGGAGGAGATCGGATGCGGGCTCTGCCTGCGGATATAGCCGAGCGCCTCCGGATTGAAGCTGTCGATCTCGATCCAGAACATGTCGAGGTCGGCAATGGTGCGCAGGATCTTCAAATAACCTTCGGTCTTGGCGTTGAAGTTGCAGTCCAGCAGGATGTCGACGTCAGGGCCCGCGCCGTCGCGGATCGCTTCCAGGTGCATGCGCAGGTCGCGCAGGATCTTGCGGTCGACGTTGATCTCGGGCGCGAAGGGTGAGCCGAAGCCCGGACGCCAGCCGGTCGGCTTGCCGTCTTCGTAGGAGAAGATGTTGGTCTTGAGCGCGGTGAACTTCTTCTCCCGCACCTCGCGGCCCATCGCCTTGACGCCGTCGAGGTTTTCGATCGGCGGCTTGTACCAGGCCGGATGGTTGATCCGCCATGTGGCGCAATGCGACCAGTACACCCTGATGCGGTCGCGAAGCTTGCCGCCGAGCAGCTCGTAACAGGGCACCCCAAGACACTTCGCCTTGGCATCGAGCAGCGCATTCTCGATCGCTCCCAGGGCTTGCGCCACCACGCCGCCGGCGGCGGGACGCGTCGCTGCGAACAATTCGGCATAGATGCGCTCGTGCTGGAAGACGTTCTGTCCGATGACGCGGCCAGAGAGGCGCTGGATGGCCGCCCCAACGCCCGGCGAGCCGAAGCCCTCGTCGAACTCGCTCCAGCCGACGATGCCGTCCTCGGTTGTCAGCTTGACGAAATGATAGTTTCGCCAGCCGGCATCGCAGGCGAGGATTTCGAGGCTTATTGCTTTTGATGATGATGCCATGTTGCTCCCTGTCGCCGGCCGGGCGTTGTTCTTGTTGTGGTCCGATCGCGAGCCGGCCTGGCCGCAATTGTTAGGGCAAGCCTGCCGCGGCGGGAAGCCCGCGGCAGGCCCACCAGCGCCCCTTTAGGCCCCGTTGGGCGGGAAAACCCCGTAGAATCCGCTGTTGATGGACATGATCTTTCCCGGGATCGTCGTGAAATCGCACGAGGTTCTGACGCTTTTGGCCACAATCCGAGCCGACCGTCCGGCGATGAAATTCCTGGCCGTGATTTCGATTCTGGCGTTGCTCACGATGAGCGGGGCCGCCATTTCCGATCAGCTTCTGACGGCCGACCAGCACGTCGCGCGAGGGGTGGAATAGCGCGGTGGGCGAAGGCGCTTTTGTCTTTGGGGGGACAGCGATGCTTTCGATGGATCAGTTCTTGCGGTTCATCAGCGTACCGGCCGTATTCGCGGCCTTCATCATCGCCTCGCAGATCTCGGCGGCGCTGTCGCCGGTCTAGCTCAGCCGACCAGCGACGAGCCGAACATGGCGAGGACGGCCAGCGCCATCAGCGCGGTGCCGGCCCAGCCCAGCCCGATCAGCCACGATCGGGCGCGGAAGCGCCCCATGATCGCGCGATTCGATACGATCAACATCATCATCGCCATGATGGGGACCGCGACGATGCCGTTGAGCACCGCGCTCCACACCAGCATGTGGATCGAGTCGATACCCGTGAAGCCGAGGCCGAAGCCGATGATCGTCGCTGCCGCGACGATGGTGTAGAAGCCGACCGCCTCGTCGGGCTTGGCCTCCAGCGTGGCCCGCCAGCCGAAGATTTCCGCAACGCCATAGGCAGCAGAACCCGCCAGCACCGGGATCGCGAGCAGCCCCGTGCCGATGATGCCGGTCGCGAACAGCGCGAAGGTGAAGTCACCGGCGAGCGGCCGCAGCGCCTCGGCCGCCTCGGTCGCCGAATTGATCTTGGTGACGCCGTTCGCATGCAGCACGGAGGCGGTGGTCAGGATGATGAAGAAGGCGATGCCGTTGGAGAGCAGCATGCCCGAGAAGGTGTCGGTCTTGATGCGGTCGAGGCTCGTGGGTGCCGCCGCGCTTGAGCTTCACGGAGCGGCTTGTCGCGCTTGCCCTGGTTCATCTCCTCGACTTCCTGCGAGGCCTGCCAGAAGAACAAATACGGGCTGATCGTCGTGCCGAGCATGGCCACCACCATCATCAGATAGTCGGCGCTGACATTGGCCTTGGGCCACACCGCGGCGAGCAGCGCGGTGCTCCAGGGGATCTTGACGGTGAAGGCCGTCGCGACATAGGCGAACAGCGCCAGCGTGAGGAATTTCAGCACCGGCGAATAGCGGCGATAGGGCAGGAAGACCTGCAGCAGGGTGGAGCCCGCCGCGAAGATCAGCGCGTGCTCGTGGTTCAACCCGCCGATGACGAGCGAGAGCGCCTCGGCCATCGCGGCGATGTCGGCCGCGATGTTGAAGGTGTTGGCGGCCACCAGCATGGCGACGAGGGTCAGCACCGCCCAGCGCGGCGCGACCTTCATGACATTGGCTGCGAGCCCCTTGCCGGTGACGCGGCCGATCTGCGCGCTGACGAGCTGGATGGCGATCATGAACGGCGTGGTGAGAAACACCGTCCATAGCAGCCCGTAGCCGAATTGCGCGCCGGCCTGCGAATAGGTGGCGATGCCCGACGGATCGTCGTCGGCAGCTCCGGTAATGAGGCCCGGCCCCAACCGTTGCAGCAGCGTTGGCGCAGATTTCGTCGGAGTGAGGGCGCTGTCGCTCATGAAGGGAGACCTCGGTCGGGGCGGCAATTCCATAGGAAATGCAAGCCGAGGAACAAAAGTTCCTCAACCATGGCGGGTCCGATATTTCTGATAAAGCTAAATTTCCTTGACCGCCGGGCGAAACACCGCTAGATTGTCATCATCGCAAAGTGGATCGCACCACGTGTGTGATCCTCGAGGCACTGCCTGCATCCGGCGGCGGGATCTCGGGCGTCGGGGATGACGGACTTGCGCCGCTACTTGACGCTGACGAACATGCCCCACGCGGCGGCCAGCGCGGCGCCGGAAAAGACGATCAGCGGGTTATCGCAGAATGCGCCGCCATAGGTGCACATGGTGACGCCGAACGAGCCGATCTCGTGATGGCTCGCCGAGTAGAACAGTCCCGACAGCACCAGCAATGCAGCGGCGACGTAGTACATGGGCGATCTCTCCGAAGCTTTCCCGGCCCGCGTCCACGCGAGGACCGTGTCCCAGCATGGCGCGAAGAGATTTCGTTTCGCCGAATCCGCTTTGCTGCATTTAAGATAAAGTTTGAGCCGTCGAGAGAGACGAGCATTACGGCCAGGGCCTTCTCGCAAAAACCTTCTCGCAAACGAAAAAGGCCCGCGCGCCGCGGGGCCTGATGTCGTAGCTGAGAACGCTTATCGCCGCGCGCCCGCGCCGTACAGCTCGCGCTCGCGGCCGATGTCCTCCGGCGACAGCGGCGGGCTTGCCGCGTCGAAGTCGGTCCAGCCGGACTTCTGCCAGGCCATGCTGCGATCCTGCAGGTTCACGGCGCGCTCGTTGAGGAGGGCATCGAGACGGGCGCGGTCCTGGTCGGCCACGCGCGGGGACACCAGCGTGCCGCCGCGGCGAACGCCTTCGGCATAACGCGAGGCGTCTTCCTTGGAGATGCCGGCCTCCGTCAGGGCGCCGACGATTCCGCCCGTGGCCGCGCCGGCCGCTGCGCCGACGGCGGTCGAGGCGAGCCAGCCCGCCGCGACGACCGGCCCGAGGCCGGGGATGGCGAGCAGGCCGAGGCCCGCGAGCAGGCCTGCCGCGCCGCCGAGACCGGCGCCGATGCCGGCGCCCGTTCCGGCGCCTTCAGCGCGATCGTCGACGCCGTCGCGATCGCGGTCGACCTTGCCGGAGCGGGCACTGTACCAATTGTCCGAATTGTTGCTGACGAGGCTGATGTCGGAATGCGGCACGCCGGCACCTTCGAGCCGCGTCACGGCGCGCTCGGCATCGGCGTAATTGTCGTAAAGGCGCGAGATGGTGGTGGTCATTGTTCGGTCTCCTCGTGATTGGCTGTTACTTGGTGGGATTGACGTTGCCCTGGAAGTCGACGCTGACGTCGGTCTTGGCGCCGGCCTTGTCGGCCTTGCCGCGCCAGACGCCCTGGTCGTCCTTCTGCAGGCCGGAGACGTTGGAATAGCCCGCGCCCTCGATCCGAGACTTCGCCTGTCCCTCGGTGAAGCTGTTGCGGCCTTCGACGGGCTTGTTCGAATTGTTGTGGTCCGAGCTGTTGACGGCGTTGTTGCCCGGCCCGCTTTGCGCGGGCTGCGACTGGGCGCCGGCGGGCGCCGCGCCGAGCAGCAACAGGGTGGTGGCCAGCATTGTTAGACGTGACATGTTGTTGTCTCCTGCAAGTGATTGTGCCGGCGACAACAAGTGAGATTCTGAATTGGTTGCTTACGTTTGAACGCGCCGAGTGCCGCAGTTTTCGCGCTGATAAAAACGCGCATGCATCGACACGAATTAGGAACGTTGGCCGCTTTGTCCCGTTTGCCGAGGCCATCGCGCCGCGGCTTGTCGCGGCGAAGCGCGCAGGTGGCGGACTAGCTTTGCGGACCGCAGACGTGCAAGGCGATCTTTCCGAAGCCATCGAAGGTCAGGCTCACGCTGACGATGCCGCCGCGCGCGATATACGAGACCAGCACCGTCTCTTCCGACGGTTGGAGATTGTGAAGGCTTGATGCGGGAGAGTTCGCGAGCCGGTCGAGCCAATAGGCGAGCCGGCCATCCCGGCCCGAGCTGGACTTCATGCCGCCACAGGCGCAATGAATCACCGCGTCGTCCGCATACATTTCGAGAACTGAATCGATATCGCCGGCGCGGTAGGCATCTAGCCAGTCGACCGCAGCGGCCATCGGGTCAAAGGACATCGCCCTACCTACATGCCGTTTCGTCGGCCGGAGGTTTAGGGGCGAGGCCATGAATGCGAGGTGAAGGGCTCCGCAGAAACAGCATGTGTGCGCATGACGAAATGGCAACCTTGGCCGAGGGAACCCGGCCGGGTCAAAGTGGCAGGAGGATGCGCGCCTTCGTTCGCCGCCGGCTCGTCTTGCCCGAGAGGCAAACGCCCTGCGCGCCCCTCGAGATTGCGCGTCACTTCACCGGCTTTGCGTCGGCTTGCGTCGTGGCGGGCTCCCAGGGGGCGGGCAGGACGACGCGGATCGGGCGTGCTTCCGCGGCGCCTTGAGCCGCGGGCCGGACTTGATCCTTGACGGGCTCGGCCAGCGCCACGGAGAGCAGGGCAATCAGCATCGCCAGCGAGGTCGTCACAAGTCTCAGATCCAGCATCGAAGCCTCCAGTTTCCCCACCAACGCCGAGGACGGCGGTTGGTTCGCGTTCGACCGGGAACAAGTGGCAATTTTTGAAGTTGCATAGCGTCAGATCCGGATGACCGGGCTGCTGGAGGAGGACACCATGAACATCAAGACCATCATTGCCGCTGCCGTGCTGACATCGTTCGCGGCGCCTGCGTTCGCGCAGTCGTTCTACGTGGTTCAGGACGTCAAGACCAAGAAGTGCACGATCACCGAGGCCAAGCCGACCACCACGGAAACCACGGTCGTCAGCGGCGACACCGTCTACAAGACGAGGTCTGAAGCCGAGACCGGCATGAAGACCGTCAAGGTCTGCACGTCGAACTGAGGAGAGAGTCGATGCCCGTACTTCTGCTCTGGGCCGTTCCGGCCGTGATCGTTCTGGGCGGCGGCGTCTATCTGATCGGCCACATGCACTGAGACGACCATCGGCGTGGTGAACCGACGGCGCCGAGCTTTCGAGGGAGGCCGCGCAAGCGGCAAGCAAAGAGCCCGCGTGGAGCAATCCGCGCGGGCTTTTGGTTGACGGCAGTTCTCAGGGAGAATGTCGAGAAAACCGGACTTGTCTCACCCTGTGAGCGACACGTCCATCGGCGCCAGGCCGCGCACGCTCGGCAGCGACATGAAGCCGGGCTTCGCGAAATGATAACCCTGAAACAGCGCAATACCGGCGGCGCGCAAGGTGGTGAGACTCGGCCTCGTTCTCGACGCCCTCCGCCAGAACCGTGATGTCCAGCTCGCGCCCGATGGCGGCCAGCGCCGCGACGATCACCTGCTTGGGGTGGCTGAGATGGATGTCGCGAAGCAGCTCCATGTCGATCTTGATCAGGTTCGGCTGCAGCCGAGCGAGCAGGCCGAGCCCGGCATAGCCGGCGCCGAAATCGTCCAGTGCGGTCCAGAAGCCGAGCGCCTTGTAGGAGCGCACGATGTTCTCGACATGCGCGGGATCGCTCATCCGCTCGTTCTCGGTGAATTCGAACATCAGGTTGGACGCGGGAAAATTCGCGCGACGCGCGGCTTCGAGCGATTTCTGGATGCACGCGCGCGGCTCGTACACGGCGTTCGGCATGAAGTTGATCGACAGGCGCGCGCGCGGATCGCTGAACAGGCGGCCGGCGGTTTCGATCGCCATGACACGGGCGGCCTGGTCGAAGCGGTAAAGCTGCTTGTCGGTGAGCTGGCTGAGCACGCTGTGGGCGCTTTCGCCGTTGGGGCCGCGCACCAGCGCTTCATAGCCCCAGACCCGGTGCTCCGTGACGTCGACGATCGGCTGGAACGCCATCTTGAATTCGAACGGCAACTCCGTCCCGTCAGCGCATCCCGCACACTTCACGCCCATCGCCATCGCTCCCGCAAGTTCTCTCGCGGCGCCGACAATAGGGCGCCGCCGTTAAGGAACCGAGAAGCGTGGATGGCGGACGCGAAGGCTATCGCCATGTTCAATAGTGTACACAAGCTGGCGGGCCAGGAGGGTTACGGCCCCGACGAAACACGGTTGAAACAGTGTTGAAACCCGATTGTCCTGAACTCCTCCGCTCCAGGCCTCGACCAACGGAACGAAAAGGAGATCGTCATGATCCAGATCGGTTCGAAGGAAGAAGTCGCGTTCTTGCTGGCGCTGTTCGGCACTCATACCCAGCCGGTGAAGCGGCCGAAGCCGAAATCGCAAAGGTGAGAGGCTTAAAGCCATGCCAGGTTTGGCCGAATGCCAGAGCCTGCTCCGGCTTCTGATCGCCCGGGGCGATCCCAAGGCCATCCCGCTCGCCAAGGGTGCCATCGATCAGTTTCTGAACACGGCGCCGGTCAGCGCCCGTGGTCGCGGCTTGCGCGTGCTCCAGCGTGACGCGCTCGACCAGCATGACGTGGCAGTCGGCGTTCAGCGCTCGTTCGCCGAGACGGTGGACGCTTACATCGAACGCAAGCTTGCGGAAGAGTAGGGCCCGGCGGGAAACAGGTGTGGTCGTCGACCTGCGCGCCTTGTTCCTGGAACCCATTGGTCCAAAAGAATTTTTGATGGACTAGCAACCTTTGTCCCCTCCCGGGCCTCTTAGGGACAAAGGAATACGCACATGGCGCGATATTACTTCGACTTATGCGACGGGCAGGGAGTTGCGGTCGACGAAGAGGGCCTGGAGCTGTCCAACATGCGCGCGGTTCAGGCCGAGGCCGCCAAGTCGGTCGGCGACATGGCGCGCGACGCCATCATTTCCGCACCGGCAACCGGCGGACAGCAGAGGATGGCAATCGAGGTTCGCGATGCCGGCGGGCCAGTCATGCAGGTGACATTCAGCTTCGCGATAGAGACGTTCAACGCACGACCGCCTTCCGGCGATCATTGACGCGTCAGCGTCGGCCGGGATTGCTGCTGCGGTGGGGGCCAGGATTGCCCGGAATCAAGCACGCCGATCTTGCGGCCGAGCTGCCAGACCTCGACCTTGCCCAGCCGCGTGAACTGCTGCGCGAAGGTGAGGGCGGACTCGTCGGACGAGGCCTCGAACGCCTCGGCGGAGCGGAAGACGCCGTTCTCGCCGACGAGGTAAGCCCGATATTGCTGACTCATGTCGGCGCCCTCAGGCCGGGCGAGCGCAGCCAGGCATCGATCTGCATGGCGGTCTCGTCCTGCCGCGCCCGGCGCAGCAGCATCTCGCGGCGGCGCCCCGGCGTCAGCCGGCGCGCTTCCTCGCGACAGCGTATGGCTTCTTCGGCGAGACGTTCGGTGAGTGTGGTGGTCTGTTTGAAACGGCGACGCGTCAGCATGGCGCATGTCCCTTGTTCGAGGAGGGCGGGAGCGCGAACCGGCGTTCTCATCACCGGTCTCGTGCCACGGGCCTTGCGGTGATGGATGGAGCCTAGGCCTGCCGCGGCGGAGAGTCTGTATCTTTTGATACGTGCGCAGATTAAATCTTCGCGTGTAAATTCAGTGTTGTGAGTTATTTACTCAAGTTGAGTGGCGTGCATCCCGGGGCCGGTTTTTGACCAAAGCCGACCCTACGGGCCGTTTGCACGACGATGCGGATGCCCTTGGTGACGCTTCGCGGCGCGGCGTCCGCGCGCTGCTCAAGCATGAAGCACGAGGTGCAGGAATTGGTTGAAGGCGCTCGCCTGGTAATCGGCGAACGCTTCGCCGTTGACGAAGCCGCGCTTGCGGTACAGCGCCAGCGCCGGCTCGAACGCCGCGCCGCTTCCGGTCTCCAGGCTCAGCCGGAGCAGGCCGCGCGCCCTCGCCTCGCCCACGATGTGGTCCAGCAGCAGCGCCGCGACGCCGCGGCGCAGATGATCGGGGTGGGTCCGCATCGACTTCACCTCGGCGCCGCCGTCGCCCAGCTGCTTCAGCGCGCCGATGCCGACGACATCGTCGCCCTCGCGCACCGACCACACCGTGACATCAGGCGTCTGCAGCCCCGACAGGTCGAGCGCGAACACATGTCCCGGCGGCGAGTTCGCATGCATCTCGGTAAGATGCAGCGCGAGCAGGCGGCGGGTGGGTTCGGAGGTGAGGTCGTCGGGGTGGATTGTGAACATGGGGAACCGTTCGGGACTGGAACGTGTGCGCCTGCCCAATATGAAGCACGAAGTTGCGAGTTGACAATGTTCCCGTTTTGTTCTAGATTTCGAATGGTTCAACTGATGGGCGAGCGGGCAGAGGGTTGCGTTTCGTCCTTAATTTTTCGCGGGGCAGTCGATGAGTAGCTCGCTTCTCGCTTTGGTCTTATTGGACGGTCCGGCGACGCCGGACATGTCTCGGGTCGCAGAGGTCCTTCACGCCCGCCATCCCAAGTTGGCGACAGAGGACGGATATACGCAGCAGGCAGGAGCAAATTCCCCGCTCATTCGCTGCGGTAACGAACTCGTTGCCGTCATGTCGATGCCCGCGCCCATTCCGCACGATCCGGGATTGTGGACGCGTGCTGCCATGACGTGGCCGGAAAGCAAGGCGGTTGCCGCGCAGCATCGCGGTCACGTGATTGTCTCGATGCTCGGAAAGAATGAGCAGCCGCTGGTCGCGGCGCGCGTCACGACCGCGGTCATCGGCGCGTTGATTGCGACGATGCCGGAAGCTTGCGGCATTGTGTGGTCCGGCCAGGTCGCGCGGCCCGCCGACCTCTGGCTCGAGACGTCCACCTATTCGTTCGCACCGTATCCGGACTACCCCTTCAGGCTATGGATCGACATTCTTCCGTTCCGGTCAGGCGCGAAGATCGGCGCGATCACGATGGGACTGACCGCCTTCGTGGGCCGGGAAATCGAGACTCGTGACCGGCAAGCTGACGCTGTCAGCGTTGTTCGACAAGGTGGCGGGACTTTCCGTCTATCTGATCGAGCACGGTAGCGTTGTGAAGGACGGCGACACGATCGGGGCAAGCGCAAGCGAGCGAATTCAAGTGCGCCACAAGAACTCTGACGTGTTTGGCGGACTCCCGGTGTTTTACTGTGTTGATGAGTTCGAACGCTGATTTCGACGAACGATTCCCGCCCGTGCTCGCCTTTAAATTCCGCGAGATCGATAGTTTGACACGTCGGGCAAAACACTGGCAGAGTAGCATCATCGAGATAGTTTTCCGGATGCCCGCACTGTGCTGCGGGCTTTTTTGTGCCCCGTTCCTGGCATGGCGTCCTGCTGGTCATCAAGTTAAAGGGCGCCATCATCGTCGAGGGCAAGTCCGCTGAAGAGCGGAGGACGCGGAAGCACCGCTGGGGCATATGGGGGCGTGCGTGTGGCGAAAGCGAACCTCAGGTGTTCATTCGGTCGAAGCTTAAAGCAACTGGTATATTCAGATGAGCAATGCACCGCCGAAGCAAAACAAACGCCCCTCGTTGCGGAAACGCAAATTCTACGAGATGGATTTCTATCGAACGGGCAACCCTTGTTATTTCCAAGTGTCTGACGATAGTCATTCTCTTCTAGATCCGGGGCACTTGTCGGATTTTGCCGGGCCGACGCCACGCATCACATTTGATCCGAGAAGTCGTCGGCCTCGAGATTGTGAACGCTGGTATGCATTCTGGCTGATCTCTGATCGGGCGAAGAATGTTTTCGAAGCCGTCGACCCCGAGGCGTTTTCCTTCCTTGCCTGCGATGTGCATGTCCAAAACGGGGTCTGGGACGGACCCCGTTATTGGTTCTGCGACGTTCGCCGTCTCCTCGACGCATTGGATGAGGAGCGATCGCGATTGAAGATCGGGATTTCGGACGAACCGGCCGCGCGGGACTTCGGTCAGAAGTTCTACGATTTTTTCGGGGATGTTGAACTCGTTTTCAAGGACGAACTGGTCGGTGATGCGCACGTGTTTCGAATGGCGTACGCCGACTCGAAGATCATATGTGACCAAGCTCTGAAGGACGCGTGGAAGTCTGCAAGCCTTAGGGGCATGTTGTTCGAAGACGCGTCCGATCTTCCGCTGCTCACACTTCCAAGACGCTAGAAGTCTTTCCTCCTGATCACAGCTTAGCCGAACCACGGATGATCATTCGTGGATCCGCTGTAAAGTCCGGGTCCAGACGCGTCCCCACTGAAATTCTCACGGCCCGGTGTCGCTTGTCGCGCCGGGTGCTGCGTCGTTCCAGACGCTCGCTCGGCACTGCCGCTCCTTGCGGAACGTAATCCAAGCGCGTCGTAGCAGCGAGTCTTATCAAGACCTGCGCCAGCTCTTGTTCAGCCTCTTGGCCACGCCGGATCTCCGGGCGTGCGGCAGCTGCATGTCGTGCGTGCACCGGCTGGACTGCGTCTGAGCCAGGTTTGTCGAAACTCAATCATTCAACTCACCAAGGGCTACGGAGCACCGCGGCGACATGTCAATTTTAGTCTACCATCATATGATCCCAAGAGCTTTCCGCTCTCATTCTGCGTTTCGCGACATCGATCAACAGAAGCTAGGAATCGATTCGTTCGCGAACGGAATCTATCTGCCAATGACTTATCAATTGGCTGAGGCTATGGGAATATCGCCGCATCCCGGCGGGCATAAAGAAATCTACTACAAAGCCATCGAATGCGTCCTCGACCGAATCACCAAAATCCCGGAGGCGGACGTTCGTGAGGCGAAGATAAGAACATTGATGGATGCAATGCGCATCGGCTTCGGCAATGGTGATCTCTATACAAATTTGCCGAATGGAAAAACCGCGGAAGAGTTCAAATTGGGTGTCGAGACGGTCATCAAGCGCAGCGAGGCTTATGTTGAGCGCTATCCGGATAAACTAAAGAAAATTCGGGATCGTGAGACAAATGGCTTGGAGACCGGACTCGATCATCTGCAGCTGTGGTCAGCGATACTGGACGATGCGCGAAGAGAAAAACTCCTACACGACGCGATTAAGAGTAATCCAAACGAAGCTGTCACGTCAGGCAACAAAAATCTGCGCGGAACGCCGTACTCCAAGTTTGCACCCGTCGACGACAATTTCCAGATTCCGCCAACGACTCCGGCCAACCCGAGAGACATTCCCTTACCGCCCCCCTTCTTTCCTCCTTTTCCCGGACGGTTCAACGAGCCAGAAGGGCTCACACGAAGCGATCCGCGTTTCGCGGGCGCGCTGCCGCCTTTCCCAACGCCCGACCAAGGCGAGAAGCAATTCGACCGATTGCCTCCAAGCGCGGCCGCGGCTTCAGATCCCTTGGTCCTTAAATCGGACCCAATAACCGGAACGCCGCTTCCCTTTTACGACAACCCGTTGGCCGGCGGCACGTCTGTGGTGCAGGATGCGCTTCCTTGGTTGGCCGGGGCGGCGGCGGTCGGCGCAGCGACTCCCTTCATTCCCGCCTGGCTGCTTTCCATAGGTGGCGCCTTGGCGTTTTCACGCGCGGTCAATGCCCAAGAAAGTAGTCAGGGCGCGACGAGGGGCACCGTCGCTCCTGGCGAGGGAGTGTACTCGACAGGAGCCTCGCCGTTCAACGCCATCGGCAACGGACTCGACGTCGACAACACGGCCGGGAGCAGCGGCGCTTGGGCCTCATCCAGCTTCGGACGTCAGCTGAGCGGAGCTTCCTCGACCGATCTCGAAACACGCGCTAGCACTCTTGCGGATCGTTTCGGCAATTGGGTCAATACTGCAGACGGCTCTGTGTTCGCCGAGCCGGCAGATCCTTCCAAGGTGCCGGACGCTCCAGCATACGGATCCGCCGCACCCGAGAACGTTCGGCGCCTCTCGAGCGTCAACGAGTCCAACGCGGGCAGCGTTTACACCTCGGGGAGTGCTCCGGTGCCATATCTGCCTTCCACGGATTTCAACGAGCGGTTTGGCAATTGGACCTTCCCGACTGCTAGCAGCGGTCAGCCGCAGCCGAGCAGGCCGATCGGCGCGTTCACGGACGAACCAAGGTACCTCATTCAACCTCCGATCTTCGGCGTAGATGGTCCAGGCAAGCCGAGCAATGACGCCGAGGAATGGTTTTCGCGCTGGATACAGCCGTTGCTTCGACCAGAGTGAAGACGATCTTGGAGAAACTTACGTCGTTCACGATCGTTCGACATGTCAGACAAAACACGGGCGGAATGGCATCGTCAAAAGAATTCGTATCGAACCCGCGGGCTTTCTCATGTGGAAGAGGTGTGGCGTTCCGCGCATTCGGCCGCACCCGCGCCAAACCACCGCGTCAGTGCATCCTCCAGCCCATGCCGCCGCTCGCCTCCCACCCAGGCCACGTGCCCGTCGGGCCGCACCAGCACGGCGTCCGGCGCCTGGACCGTTCCGATGACGGGGAGCTCCCACAGGCCATCGACGTCGGCATCGACGACGTCGATGCGCTCCGCCCATGCGGCAAGGTCGATGCCCTCCCGCCGGTCGAAGTTGAGCAGCACGCCGCATGCGCGATGCAGCAGCGTGGACAATCGCCGCGTCCGTCCGTCGATGGTCAGATCGAGATCGGGCATGCGCCGCCCCAGCAATTTGTGGCCTTCGCCGAGATCGTAGGCGATGTCGAGCCCGCTCATCATGGCGCCGAAGCGGCGGCGCGGCTCGTCCATGGCGAGCAGCTCCGCGACGGTGTCGCGCGCGGCCTTGAGGCCGTCGTCGCCGCGACGGAGCAGGGCGATCTGCGCCATGGTGTTCTTCAGCACGCGCGCGGCCACCGGATGGCGCTCGGCATGGTAGCTCTCGAGCAGGCTGTCGGGCGAGACGCCCTTCACCACTTGCGCCAGCTTCCAGCCGAGATTGACGGCGTCCTGCACACCGAGGTTGAGCCCTTGTCCGCCGACAGGGTGATGGATATGCGCGGCATCGCCGGCGAGCAGCACGCGGCCCTTGCGATAGGTCGTGGCCTGCCGTGCCGCGTCGGTGAAGCGGGAGATCCAGGCGGGATTCTTCACACCGAAGTCGGTGCCGTAGACCGCGACGAGGGCGCCGCTGAGATCGCGCAAGGAGGGCTCGCCGCTGCGCGCGATCGCCGCTTCGGTCGCGACGACCAGCACGCGCCCGCTCTCGGCTTTGCTGAGGCCGTGATAGCCGAGCGCGTCATGACGCAGGCCCCATGCCGGCGCCTCGCTCAACTCGACCTCGGCCATCAGATTGCTGAGCGTCGGTGAGGTGCCGGGAAAGTCGATGCCGGCGGCCTTGCGCACCAGGCTGCGACCGCCGTCGCAGCCGACCAGATAGTCTGCGCGCAAGGTCTCGCCGCTGGAGAGCGTCAGCTCGATGCCGGTTTCGCCCTCGGCGAAGCCCGTGAGCTCGACGTCGCGATAGATCGGCACTCCGAGTTCTTCGACCCAGTCCGCCAGGATGCGCTCGATGCGGCTTTGCCGCAGCTTGAGGCCGTAAGGGTGACGTGTGGGGAGCCTCGCTGATGTCGAGTTGGGTCCAGGCAAAGCCGGCGAGCTGGAGCATCTCGCCCTCGCGCAGGAAGCGGTCGGCGACGCCGCGCTGATCGAGGATCTCGATGGTGCGGGCGTGCAAGCCGCCGGCGCGCGTCTCGACGATCGTCTGGTCGGCGCGCCGCTCGACGACGGCGACATCGGCCTTTGCGAGCGCGAGGCTCGGCGGCCAGCATCAGCCCGGTCGGGCCGCCGCCTGCAATGATGACGGCGTGGTCGGTCGGAGTTTGCCGCGCGTCGGCGGGCTGGATGCGACGGCGCGAACGGGACGTCGGAAGCAGGACAGGCATGTGGACCCCTCGGCTTGTTGTTCGGGCGAGGGTTCTACGGCAGGGGCGGGGACTTGAAGCAAGCCCGTTGCGCACCACATATTGAGTTGGGAGGAGGGGCTTTCTCGTCCGCGTCCGCCGCGTTGACACGTCGGGCAAAACACCGGCAAAGTGGCATCATCGAAACAGTCTGATTCAGCCCGCGCGGAGCAATCTGCGGCGGGTTTTGCTTTGCCGGCTCAGGTTCAGCAAACACCCGTGGTTCGCTGCATGACCTCGGCGAGACTCTTCGAACGAAAACGGCTTCCGGATCATCGGCAGGCCGTCGCGCCGGGGCTCGCGGCCGGAGAGTTGCAGGATCTTCAGCGCCGGCCGCCGTCGTCGTGCGAGTTCGGCCAGCTCATGACCATCCATGCCGGGCATGTTGATATCGGTGATGAGGATGGAGATTTTCTGGTTTTGCCTGAGACGGTCGAGCGCTTCTGCGCCGCTGTGGGCGCTGACGACCTCGCAGCCGAGTTCTTCCAACATGTCCACGACCACGTCGAGGACAGCAGGATCGTCGTCGACAACCAGGACAGTGTGTCTCATCTTACCACTTTCCTTCCAACGGGAATAACGCCGCGCCCGAGGGTAAGTTCCTGGGCGCCTAGTCGTCCTTCGACAAATCGCCAGGCCTGGTGGGAAGATCGATGGTGCCGCCTTCGCCGTGGACGAGGTCGCGGCCGCTGTCGCCGGTTTCGGCGGCGTCCTCGACGATCGCCTCCTGCAAGTCACGCGCCTTGTCGCTGCGCGGCTTGTCATCGCCCTGCGGTGTCTCTCGATGTGTCCTCGGCATCATGCGGTTCTCCCGATCGACCAACGCAGGTTGAGCGCATTCGTTCGTTTGACACGTCGGGCAAAACACCGGCAGAATGACATCATCGAGAGAAGTTTGGTTCAGCCCGTGCGGAGAATATCCGCGGCGGGCTGTTTCATTTCGCGGCCTGTTTCATTTCGCCGGGGCTTTGACACGTCGGGCAAAACACCGGCATAGTGACATCATCGAGACGAGTTTGGTTCACCCGCGCGGAGCACATCCGCCGCGGGTTTTTTCGTCTCGACTTCGGAATCGGACGGCGGCGGCGCATCACGGCCACGCACTCGTCAAACCTGGAGCGCCGATCGGCGCGCCGCCGTCCGAACCATTGCTGGCCGTGCACGCGCGAACGTGCCGGCCCGCGGCGCTGGGGCCGATTGCCCGCGCCGCTGCGGTCTCCGGAAGACACGGAGATAGGGTTCGCGCCCGAAACGGTCGCGCTTCGCTTGACGCGATCTGCCGCGCATTTTTTTGTCTGGGAGGGATAATGACCGCCTATCTGATATCGCTCGCGCTCGCGGGCCTCGTCGCCATCGTGCTGTGGGAGATGTTGTCGTGAGCGAAGACATCGAACGCGAGCTTGCCAGCGAGCCGTCGCCGCCGCCGGCGACGAAGACAAGGTCCAGGACGCGCACGCCGACCGAGATCCGCGCGCTGGCCCGCGGCCACACCAGGACGGCCCTGAAGGTGCTGATCGGCATCATGCGCAATGAGAGTGCGACGCCGGCCGTGCGCCTCTCGGCGGCCAACGCCGTCCTCGATCGCGGCTGGGGCAAGTCGGCGCAGCCGATCGAGAGCGGCGAAGAGGGTGTGGAGACGGTCCACCGAGTCGAGCGCATCATCGTGCGCCCGAAGGATGGCGTCGGCGGGGGAGAAGAGGGACGAGGAGGCGAATGATAGAACCTCACCAGAGACAGCAATGGCGTCTTTCATCAAATTCTGCACAATCGCGACCTTGAATCGTCGGAATTGTTCGTGATTCAGGCGAGGCTGTCCGACTTTGCGGAGGGGCCAATGTGGACGAAGGAGAACTGCGGTCACCGCGACCGCTGTCGACTTGTCCTGTCCCTGGGAATCATTTTCGGCCTGCCGACGTTGATGACTGCAATGACAACCGTCTTTTGGCCGGTTCTGCATCAGTTTCTTCGATGGATTATCGTTCTTCAGGTCGTTGCCTTTTCGCCGCTTGTCGTTGTCCTCATCGCGATACTCGCAAGCGTGGCTTACGTGACCGGCGTCGGTGTCTGGAGCACGGTGGTTCTGGCTTGCGTCCTCCTCGATTGGGTCGGGATCTCCGCGCTTTTATTCGCTCTGTCGTAGAGTCCCGCTTCGGCAGACTCTAGCAATCCATACCAACCAAGAAGATTGAGAAACCACCATGGCCGGCAAGCTGCCGTCCTATGGCCGAGACAATCTGGCCCTGGTTGGAGAGATGACCTCTCAGATCGCTGCTGCGGCAGCTAGGTACGGAGTGCCAGCCGAAGCGATCGCCGGAGCTTTGGCTCAAGAGCAATCTGACAAAAAGCCTCCCTGGAGAATTACGGACGGATGATCCTCTCTGCGGCCGACGCACAAGGCCGCGGTCTCTTCTTTCGGTGGTCCTAATTCTTGCTTTGCTTGCTGGTCCGGCGCTGCCCCGCATAGGCGCGCTGCACCTGGTCGCTGCAGTAGGACAGCTTGCGGCCGTCGCCGGTGAAGTGTCCGTCCTTGATGATCCAGAGGATGACGGTCTTGTCGTCGATCTTCTTGAACATCAGGTTCTTGCGGTCCTGAATGGTGTCCGGGTCCTGCACTCTGACGGCGTCAGGGCCTGGAGCCGATTGCAACGTGCAGTTGGCGTCGATCCTGACGGTGTCGGGAAGCTGAACCTGCGTATTCCCGATCTGGCAGATATTCGAGGCCGTCGTGATCGACTTCCTGGCGAATGCAATGACCGTGTCACTGAATTTTGTGCAACGTTCCTCAAAATCAGCACCTACCGCGGCGTAGACGCCATCCTGCGGATGAGCGCTCTTGAGAGTGAGTTCCACTTCGGCCTTCTGCTTTGCTTCCACCTTGGCTCTCAGCGTGGCCTCGGCGAGCGCGCGCTGCGTCTTCAGAGGGCAATAGGCTGCACGCCAGGGAGGGTCCTTGAACTTCCCGTTCAGGCTTTTCTGGACAGAGATTGTTGCGTCATCAATCCGCTTGACGAACATAATCTCTTTGAACTGCCTGTTCTCCCAGTTGGGATCGCGGGGGTTGAGATTCTGCGCCAGGTTGTAGTCATAGCAAATCATGTCGAGCTGCACCGAGCCCGACGAAAGATCAGTGATTGTCTTGACCTTGCAGCCCCATTCGTAGCCGTAGACCGACTTGCCTCGCAGATTGATCGTGACGTCGTTGCGTTCGTCGCAGGACGACTGGAAACTTTTGCCCGGCTCGGCGTAGACGCCGTCCTTGGGGCGCCATTTGTCGGTAGCGGTCCCGATCGCTTCCTGAGCAACAGCCGTCACATTCGTATCCAACGTTAGAAAGACAACCAGCGCTAACAGCGGCGCGCAACGTGTCATCTTATCGAAACTCACGGACTGCTCCTGCATCAAAGTCAGTGGTGGGACATTCGCCTGCGTGTTGCGGCTTCGCAGGATAGCTGAACACCCATAAGTTGAGCAAGAGACCGTACCGTCCCGCCGTGCTCTTCAGCTCAGAATCAATTCCTCGCAATATTGGAGAGTAGAATGTCCTGGCAAGACGCCTTGCGACGAATGTTGCCCCCAAACAGTGGCTTCGAGCCCCATACCACCAGCCCGTATGACGCGATACGGGATCGGGGTACATCTCCCCACCAGGGCGTAGATGGAAACTACGACGTCGGCCCAAATGGCCAGCAGGGGATCAATCTGAAGCATCCTGCGTTGCGTTCCCCGGTGGATGGAATCGTGACAAATGCTGGTCAGGGCACTGCAGGTAGAATTGCGATCAGAGACGCCAACGGCTTGTCACATGAGGCTCCTGCACACGCATCGTAGATTTGTCAGCGTGGGCGATCCGGTTGTTGCGGGACAATTGGTCGGCACGATGGGCAACACTGGAGTGATTGAGCCGTACATCGAGAGCGGCGACCATCATCTTCACTATCAACTCAAAGATCCAGCCGGTCGACGACTGAATCCTCAAGCGTTTTGGAAGGAGCAAGGGCCAATCGATCCAAATCCGGCACCTCCCGTATATGTTGACGAACATCGCCAATACTTGCGCGACGCAGGGGCCATTCCCGCGACGTCTCGGGAAGATGTGAGAGTTTTGACAAGAATGCCCGCGCGCCCAACCGATCGGTCGGCCTTCAATTCGAAGCCCGTCGAGCTACCATACAGCGGCTCCAATTCCCCATTTCCACGGGGGGTGGAAGATTATTTCAGAGGGCTCTTCGGAACTTGGCCCCCATTCTCCGAAAACGAGACTTCTCCTGATCTAGGCCAGAGACAGTCAACTTCCCCAACCACCGAAGACTGGTCCGCGATGTGGCGCAGGCGCACCGGCCTGCCCTAGGGCGAGCGAGCGTAGCCATTGTCCATCCTGAAAATTCCGAACGGCGAAGATCTTCGAGCCGCTGCTGAAGCCTGCGCGCTACAAGGGCGTTTATGGTGGGCGCGGCTCGGGGAAATCGCATTTCTTCGGCGAGCTCCTGGTCGAGACCTGCCAGGCCGAGCGCGGCACGCTCGCGGTCTGCATTCGCGAGGCGCAGCGCACGCTGGCGCAATCGTCCAAGCGTCTGATCGAAGGCAAGATCGCGAGTCTTCGCCTCGGCCACGGCTTCAAATTGTTCAGCGACAAGATCGAGACGCCGGGTGACGGGCTCATCATCTTCCGTGGACTTCAGGATCACACGGCGGACTCGATCAAATCCCTGGAGGGGTTTCGCATCGCCTGGATCGACGAGGCGCAATCCCTGAGCGCACGCAGCCTCGCGCTGCTGCGGCCGACCATCCGCGTCAAGGATTCCGAGCTGTGGGCGAGCTGGAATCCCAGGCGCAAGAGCGATGCGATCGACGATTTTCTGCGCGGGCGCAAGCCGGACGGCGCCGTGCTGGTCAAGGCGAACTGGCGAGACAATCCCTGGTTTCCCGACGTGCTCGAGGAGGAGCGATTGCTGGATCAGAAGCTCTACCCGGAGCGCTACGATCACATCTGGGAGGGTGAGTATGCCCGCGCCTTCGAGGGCGCCTATTTCGCCGCGCTGCTGTCGGAGGCGCGTGCGCAGGGGCGGATCGGAAAGGTCTCCGCCGATCCCCTGTTGCCGCTCCGCGCCTTCATCGACATCGGCGGCGCCGGCGCCGCGGCGGATGCCTTCACGATGTGGATCGTGCAATGGGTCGGGAGCGAGATCCGCGTGTTGGATTATTACGAAAGCGTCGGCCAGGTGCTGGCGTTTCACGTCAACTGGCTGCGTTCGCGCGGCTATGACAACGCGGTGCTCTATCTCCCGCATGATGGCATGGCCGCCAACAACGTCACCGGCAAGCGCTATGAGGATCATCTGCGCGAGGCCGGCTTCAAGGTCGAGCCGCCGGTGAAGAACCAGGGGCCGGGCGCGGCCATGATGCGCATCGAGGCGCTGCGGCGGCTCGGACCGCAACTCTGGTTCAACGCCGAGACGACCGAGCCCGGCCGCGAAGCGCTCGGCTTCTATCACGAGCGCAAGGACGAGACGCGCAACATCGGCCTCGGCCCCGAGCACGACTGGTCGAGCCACGCTGCCGACTCGCTCGGGTTGATGGCGATCTGCTACGAGCAGCCGGGCAGGGTGGCGGCGTTCAACCGGCCGATCCGGTATGCCGAGCAAGGGTGGGTGTGAGGAGATCAGTGCCCACCGGTAGAACCTGCGGTTGACGTGCGTTCCTGTTATGTTCTAATGTGCGCGGACTCTACCGCTGCGTGAGTTTTGCGATGTCGGTGTTGCGAATGCTGGTTGAGCTGATCGGGTACACGGTGGCGAGAGCTGCTTTGCCATTCCTTTCATTTGGAAAGATCTATGTCGCGCCGTTCAGCGCATCGACGCCGTCACCGCGCTGCCCAGGTTACCGTCGCGACGCGGATGGCCGGATTGAATTGCGACAGGAAGCTGCCGCCTGGTGTGGGCTCGGGATTTGCATTTTGGTGCTGCTTGCGATCGTCGCCATATTTCATGGCAGGTTGTCCTGAGTGCAGCTGGAGAGTTTGGGCAAATGGAGTACTTGCTATACTGGCTCTTCCTTGAATTCATCGGATGCTCGATCGCGCGAATTGTAATCCCTACCCCGTCGTTTGGTCGGCTCTATGTTCACTGATCGAACGTCTCTCAAGAACGCTTCGACTGGCTCGGTTATCGCCGTGATGGCGCCGGTCGTTTTGTCGTTACGCGAGACGTTGCGGCTTCATCGAGTTCATGATCGTTGTATTTCTTGCGATCGTCTTGGGTACCCAACTGTCCTGATACCGATGCCCACGTGCAAAGGGTGCGCGCAAGAGCGTCGACCACGCTTTCTGGTTTGTGTTGAGCACCACGCGAAGGTCATTGGATGGTGATTGCTCCGAGTGGGAAAGCAGACGCCTAGCATGACGGATGCTACCTATGGTAGTCGGTGGCGCGGTAGGTGAGGCGAATAGAGGAAGTCATATGCGACGGCAGTTTCGTTGGATTCTCATGGCGATTGCGCTCGCGACGATCTGTGTCGCAGGCCATCCGGCGCTGGCGATCGGCTATCTGTCCGGGGTCTTGCAAAAGCCTGCCTATGTGCAGGCTTTGACCGGCCTGCTCGAGAACGCTCCGACTTGGACCCGGGAAATCCTCAAGAAGAAGGGCGCTTATGTGAGTAGCGTGCGGACCACCGAGGAGATTGCCGGAACTGGCTACGAGCGTTTCAACATGTGCGTGCCTAAGCCGAATTGCGACGACACCACAATTATCCTCCTGTTTGCGCCGAATGGCGCGCAGGCGTGGGCCGGCCTGCGCGAAAAAGAGGTGGTGTCCTTCCTGGGAAATCCGACCGATGCGCAGCAGGCGGTGCTGAGAAAGCAGCTCGCTGTCCCCGAATTGCCGCCAAAGGCGACAACCCCGTATCTGTTCGACGTGCTCGAGAGGCCTGCCTATGCGCAAGCGTCAAAGAATCTGATCGAGCATGCCGGCAAGCTGCCGGGCTGGGCCCGGGATGTCCTCGCCAGGAACGATGTCGCTTATAGCAGCAGTTCCGCCGAGCTGGTCGACATACACGGAATCAAATACGAAGTATTCACGGTCTGCGCCAAGGAATACAATTGCAGTCGCACACACTTGGCCCTCATGTTTGCACCGGGCGGCACCCAGGCGTGGGGTGTGCTCGTCCACGAAGGCGTCATGTCCTATCTCGGCGCAGCCACCGACGCGCAGCTTGCCGTGATGAGAGAGGCTCTCAATCCCGATGATCGCAAGTGGGGATCTCCGAGTGGCAAATAATGCGGCGACGCCGCGGCGCAGAGGCAGCTCTGACCGCAGTGTGACGATTTCTGGCGGTTGCCAGTCGACAGTTACTGATCAGATCGAGTCGTTGGGTGGCTCGCTGCGACCCCGCACGGCTCGCGCCGACAACGTCAATCCTTGAAATTAGGCAAGCGGTCCTCGCGGGCCGCCTTTCTCGTTTGTGGAAGGCAATATGGACATTCTAGACAAGATCATTTCGGCCGAGAGCAGCGGCAATCTCAAGAAGGCGAACCAGCCGAACAAGACATCGAGCGCGCTCGGGCTCGGGCAGTTCATCAACGGGACCTGGCTCGAGATGATCAAGCGCCTCAAGCCCGAGCTGGCGCGAGGCAAATCGGACGCAGAGATCCTTGAGCTTCGCAAAGATGCCGACCTTTCGAAAGAGATGACCGCCAGTTATGCGGCGGAGAACCAAGCAAGGCTTCGCCGGGCCGGCGTCCCCGTCACGCCCGCCTCGACCTATCTCATGCACTTTGCCGGCCCGGGTGGCGGCGTCAAATTGATGAAGGCAGATCCGAATACGCCGGTGGAGTCGATTCTCGACGACAACGCCATCAAGGCCAATCCCTTCCTTCGTGGCAAGACAGCCAGCTGGGTTATCTCCTGGGCTAACGAGAAGATGGAGCACGCCGCAGCGTCTCGACCTACCGCAGCGTCCCGCCACGCGCCGTGGGACGTGGGCAGCCAACCCATTCCTTGGCTCGCGCAAACGCAGGCGGTAGAGCCGGCGTTCGGCGCCACGAGCTGGCCGCAACATCCCGCTCCGCCCAACGTGTTGTCGCCGGATGCGGCCCGTCGCATTGCCGGAGCCCCGACCACCGCGCCGATCCCCTTCCTGGCCGGAACGACGCGGACCCAGCAGGTGCTCGGCAATTCGCTTCCCGCGCCTGGTGCCGCGCCCTGGGATCTCTCCGATCGCTTCGGCCAATGGAGCGGCGTCGGTGGGGTCTTGGGCCCGGCAAGTGCAAGCTATGCGGCCATTGGAGATCGAGACGATGCGCCGTGGCCTCCGGCTGCCCGCGCGCCGGCTCCGAACGCGCTCGAAGAACAGAACGCCGTCGACGCGCCCGCTGTCCGTCGCAGCGACATCCGCCGGTTGACCCGGCGCGATGATCCGAACGAGGCGGATGTGTTTACGACGGGTGCTCCGCCGGTGCCGTACCTGTCGGGCTGGTGAGGCTGCGCCGCTATGCGATGCGCTGAATGAATTTTGATCAAAGGTATTTCATGGCAAAGATGTCGATTTCCGAAGTGAAGGCGATGCTCGCCTCCGAGAAATCCAATGCACTTGCCGCCATGTCGGCGGCGCGGCTTGCCGAGGAGCGGGCGGATGCGATGGACTATTATCTCGGCGACATGCGCAAGGACATGCCGGCGCAAGATGGCCGCTCGCGCGCGGTATCGACCGACGTCGCCGACACCATCGAAGGCCTGATGCCCCAGCTGATGGACATCTTCGCCGGCTCCGACGAGGTCGTGCGGTTCGAGCCGGTCGGCCCGGAGGACGTCGCCGCCGCGCAGCAGGAGACGGACTACGTCAACCACGTCTTCATGCAGCAGAACGGCGGCTTCATGGTGCTCTATTCCTTCATCAAGGACGCGCTGCTGTCGAAGGCCGGCATCGTCAAGGTCTGGTGGGAGGAGCGGGAGGAGGAGAGCCGCGAGACTTATTACGATCTCACCGACGACCAGTTCGCGCTGCTCGCTCAGGATGTCGCGGAATCGAATGGCGCGATGAAGATCGTCGCGCACACGATGCATGGTGGTAACGACCAGGAGGATATGTTGCAGGCATCGCTGGAGGTCGGTTGAGGATTGCTGTCTGTCGCTTTGGCCGGGCGGTCCCGACCCGGCTCCGTCGGTGGGCTACTCGGCATCATCCAGCCATAATGCGAGACCGCATGGACAAGGTCGGAGGCCCGCTTGCCCACGAACGGTCGGCCGCATACTTTTATAGCGGACAGCATTCTCCATCGAAAGCAAAACCATGGTCGCTCTCTTCACAGTCTTGGCGGGGATGGGCCTCATCTGGTCTGTCGTCATGTACATGCGGGTCTTCAATGCCGCACGCGAGCATCTTCCGCCGCAGTTTCAAGACTACGAGAGTGCGCGCTATGCACTCGATGTGTGGGTGTTGCAGCATCCGATGCCACTGACGGTGCAGTCGGACTATGTCCGACTTGTCAGGGGAACTCCCTTTACGGTGCTCGCTGCCGCATTGGCCTGCCTTTCATCTGGAAGGGCGGATGCGACGGTCTTCGGCGTGTTGCTCTTGGCGGCCTTTGTTTACAGCGTGTTTTACGCATTCAAATGTTCGAAAATCTACCAGCAGAATTGCAGAAGGGCCGAGGCTCGCAATGACGAGGAGAACCAATGAGCGACAAGGGCACCTATGGCGGATTTACGTGGGGAATTCCGGCCTTGGGAGGAGCGGGCATTGGGGCCTATATCGATAATTCCGGGAGACTTTATCCGCAGCTCTACTACGGCACGCCTGGATTGGGCCTGTCGGCGGGATATACCAATGATCTGGGGGCTCTGCTGACGGGACCATCAGCAGCAGGGACTTTCGGGAGGGGACAGCTCGGAGCCAACGTGGCGACAGTGGGGAGTGAGACCGGTGTTGGGTTCGGTACGCCCGGCGTTGGCGTCACCTATGGCTTTGGTCCCCTCGATTTCTCTGAAGACTACTCGCAGCCGTGGATCAAGCAGCTGATTAGAGATTCCGTTGACGGAGCGGGTCTGCCAAGCCCCCGAACTGTGTGGGAATATGGCTATCCGGAGCCGGACGGGGAGAAAGGTCCCGAAACCAACGCCGTTCCCGTTCGACGTCTCATGCGCGTGGATCCCGAAGATGCCGGACCTGTCTCGGCGTCGGGAAGCGCTCCAGCTCGCTATCCATCGACTTTCAATGAACGATTTGGCGATTGGCGCGGACTGTCTGGCGAGCCGCAATCGACTCAGGCCAACCGGCCGATCGGCGTGTTCGCAAATGAGCCTGGCTCGTCCATGGAATCGATGCGGGGATTTGATAATCGCACGAGCGGCTCGGCCGGCGGATTGCTCGGGATGATCCAGGACTACATGCGCAACAACGGCTATTAGCCGCTGAGCCAGGCACAGGATCAGATCTAAAAATCCGAAATTTGCTTGACGCGTCGGGCAAAACACCTCTAGAGTGGCATCATCGAAAGAGTTCACATCAAGCTCGCGCGGAGAAAATCTGCTGCGGGTTTTTCATTTCAATGGCCGGGGTCGGACAGCGGTAGCGCTCCGTGGCTTCATCCTCGATGATGCGCGTTCACTTGAGGGCCGATCGGCCCGCCGTCGTCCGAGCCATGACTGTCCGGCCACGCGCGAGGGTGCCGGGCGCAGGAGCGCAGCGGGTGGCCCTCGCGAGGTGAATTTTGCAGTGGGGCGCGCGCCACGGCGGAGGTGCATTTCTCCGGGACCGCCGGCAGCAACGCCGCCAATTCCGCGGCGCGGCTGCTACGCGTCACCCCGCACGATGTGCGGTTGAACAACCTAGGTGTCGGCGGCCAAGATCTTCGTTTGACATCGTTCCTGCTTTGTTCGATAAAACCACAGATTGCGATGTGATACCAGCGCCCTCACGGAGGCAGCGGATGCCGTGGTTGTTGTTCGCAGCCTTATGATGCAAGCAGGCGAGGCGACGTGCACCCAATCCCCAAGGGTAAGAAATGAAGTATCTGTCGGACGAAACGCCAGGACTGGGAAATTTTCCGATACTCAACGTTCTCCCGCTCCTGGCCATTGCCTTCATCATCTCCGGATGTTTCTGGTCCGGGCCGTGGCCTCGCGTCGACATCGATATCGAGCCCTTGGGCAAAGGTGAGCTGGCGAAGTTCATCGGCCGCAACTCCAACCACGGCGTCGACGATCTGGGGCCACTTACGAAACAGTTCATCGTCGAGCAGACCTCTGCCAAGGGCATTTCTCGCGACGATGCGGAAGCTCTTGGTTTGCAGTGCGCCCCGGCGCCCAGCAAGGAGTGCAGATATTCGGGCGAATATTGGGTTCGAGACGACCAGCGATATGTCCCGCGCAATGGGCCCGACTACCGAGCACGATCAGTTTATCATATCGACGTGCGGCTCTCCTGTCTGAAGCCGCATGACGCCGTCGTGCAGGTTCATAAACGTTACGTTCCCGATGAGTGAGCAGTGAATTATGGCGGAAGGCCAATATCGTATCGTCAAAGTGGAGCTTCCTCTTCTTGGTGGGATCGCCGGCCACAATTTTCTCGCGTTGATTGACCCGAAGGGAAACGTGATTGGCGAGTTTCATGGCTTGGCGACGGACGCGGAGGGGCGTGCCAAGCCTATCGGAAACTTGCCGTCGGATAGGTTGAAGGGCCACGTTGAAAAGCGCTGGTACCAACCCGATTTTGCTCAGGCAGAGGTCGCCTCCGGCGATCACGCCAGGATCATGAATTTGTGGAACGCCGCCGCGGCTGCCCGCACAAATATGGACGCGCGGGACATCCACTATCCCTGGTTCGGACTGGGGCAGAACAGTAATTCGTATTTGAGCACGTTGATCGCTTCCATGGGTTTGATGGGGCCGCGGCTGCCCGGCGGCGCGCCCGTGAAGCCAGGCGCGGGAAGCATGCTGCTTGGCCCGAAGGACATTCAGGATATCCAGCGGCAGTTTAATATCGGTGTGGCCCGCTCCGGCGGTGCATCGAATTCGGGTCCGCAGCCGGACGGTGTCGATCAGACGAGTCTCTCTCGATTCCGCGACACCACCGTTGGGTTCAGCTGGCGCACCGGCCGACCGCTCAATTGCGCCGGCGGCCCGCACCCCGCGTTCTCTCGTCAAGCCCCCGCAGGACTTGCCCAGCACCGCAGTCTCCGGCGCGAACGGGCCGACGTCGCTTGGCGGTCCTAATGGTCCAGCACCATTGGCGCCACCTTCCCTCTCGTTCACAGGGGCCTGCGAGGCCTGCGCCGACAGGCCCTCCGGCGCTGCGGCCGTTGCACTTCGCGCCCGATCAGCTCCGTTCGCCTGCCTCTCCTCTGACACGATTTCCACTCAAGGCGCTGCTAGCGACCGATCGCAGTGGCGCCTTGGATCAATGGGCCGCGTCTTCACCGCGGAGAGATGCGTCGGCGTCCACGCAACCTGCTTCTGCCTCCCCGGGCCTGCCAGACGATGTCCCCTCGATTGCCCGGGACGTTCCATCCACTTTGGATAGGCAGCCGGCCGGAGGATTGCTCGGCATGATCCAGCAATTTATGCGCAGCGGCGGATACCAGGCTGGCATGCGCGGATGTACGCCGGCTCGAGCGCAAGGTCAGAATAAAGAGTAGATCGCGAAGATCGAGAGGAAGCCCGCAATCGACCAGGCGAGCGCAAGACGCTCGTACCGGGCGGCGTTCGCGAGATGAAGGCGGCCAGCATCGGTCAAGCAAGCGGGATCGCATTGGGAGATGCGGACCGACGCAGCATGGCCCATCTTCAAGACGCGGCCGATCGTCAATGACACGACGGTGAGAAGCAGGATTTCAAGTGACGCGAGCGATACGATAGCCGTCGTCTCGTGCATCCAGCGTGGGCGCGCGGGTCGCATCGACATCTGCGCGCCAAGCAGCACGCTGCTGAGCACCACGCGGAGGTCATTGAGATAAAGCCCCGCGATGAGAAGAAGGCCGCAAACTCAGATCGCAGCGAGGATGGTCAATACCAAAGCCACGTCGGAAGCCGTTCGGATCTCGAGCCACTTTCAACATCGCCAAAAGAGTCGTTGCGGTCAACAAAGGAGATTGTGATGGCGGAAGGCCACAACCCCGATCGATGGACGGCTTGTCGTTCTCTGCGCCGTTTCCGCTCCTGCCAATCGGCGGCGGGGGTAGACCCCTGGCCAGGATTGTACCCTTGTCTGTGCACCCAGTACGGCAGTATGGTTATGCTCTGAGATGTGTAAGCGCCGACGACTGTTTCTCCGTCACGGAGCCGATATCAGATGGTAATCGGTTGGTTGCTAGACTTGATTTGGTGGGGCGTCGGTTATGCCGTGGCACGATTGGTGCTGCCTCTTGTATCCTTTGGCAAGGTCCAGGTTGGGAATGCTCGCCACTCCAACGGATTTGGTTGGCTTGGTTTGCGACGCATCGAGAATGGGCGACTTGAAGTCGAGGCCACTTTCGCGGCCCTGCTCGGCCTGGTGATTTTCTGCGCCGGGCTTGCCGCGGTTCTGTATTCCATCCACTAGCGAACGCACTTTAGTTCCTCGTATCAGCAACGAGCGGCGCCCCTTGGGGTGTGCGATGCCCTCGGCTGTCTGACGCGCCCGCTACACCGCGCGTGCCAATCTTAAGGTGCCCCACAATCCTCGATCGACGCTGCTCTTACGATCCATCTGAGGCGATGGACGCGGCTGTCGATCGACTTTCGTAAAAGATATGGAGAGCGACATGTCGCGACTACCTACCAAGGTCGGAAAGGAGCTGCAGCCTGGGTCGCGGCTCAAGCTATGGCTAACGAGCTCATGAAGCTCGAGTTAAATCGCGATGAGGCGTATGTCGATCGAATAAAACGCGAGTTCAATCTGCGCGGATATGGGCAAGCGCGAGCTCTCTACGATCTCGAATCCGACCTATTGGCAGAAGCTTTATGGTAGCGATCCTCTTAACTCCTCAAATCATCCCGACACGCCGCCGAGGAGTCTGCTGCCACGGGATCCATCAGCGCGCGACCGTGGCGACATCTATCTCGATCCGGCGCCAATGGGCTCCGGTGCGCCTGGTCCGTTCGGGACCAGCGGACAATTCGTGCAAGGTCCAGCTGTCTCGTCACGACCGCTCTACGAGACGACGCCCTTGTTCGCCCAGTCGTCCGACGACGCCGTGCGAGGTACGGTCGATCATGGACGGCCGATAAGGCAACTCGTCCAGGTGCCCAATGGCGGCAACGTCCCGTCAGCCGCCGGAGCGTCAAGGGCCGCGCCAATTCCTTTTGTGGATGGAACGTTACGGGCCCAGCAGGCGCTCGACAACTCGCTTCCGGCGCCCGGTGCGGCGCCTTGGGATCTCTCGGACCGCTTCGGCAGTTGGGACGGCCTTGGTGGTGTGTTCGGCCCCCTGAAATAGATCAGTGAACGTCCGACCCTGTCTGTGCGGCGCCGCTTTGGTGTACGACCCGCAGATGCTCTTCCGGTCTGAAGCTATAGCGCGGCAGCGCTGACTACATTGGCGGCTCGCCGCACATAGCGGCCGGCGCAACCGAAAGTTCACACATGCCCATTCCCCTGCTGGCCCCGGCGCAACCCGCGCCGATGGGGTCTCTCGTCACGCATGACGTCACCATCGTCACCACGCGCAAGCTTGCGCAGGCGCGGGTGATGGGTGTGCCGCCCGAAGAATTCGGCATCGAGCGCGGCGCGCGCAGCATCCGCGACTGCAATTATTGCTTCCACGAAGTCGTCACCAAGACCGAGGCGCAGCTGATCGCGGAAGGCTTTGATGCCGGTCAGATCAGAGCCTTGCTGCCGCACAACGGCACGAGCGAGATCGAGACGCTGGCGCGCGACACGGTGGAGGAGCATCTGTCTGCAACCGCCGGCGGCGGCAGCGCCAATTCGGCGGCGCGGCTGGTGCGCATCACCGAGCACTATGTCCGGATGGACTATGAGGGCTCGGGTCGCCCCTGCCTCTACCAGGTCATCACCGGCGGTGACCAGGCCGAGATCCTGCGCAAGGACGGAAAGGACTGCATCTCGCCGTTCGACGAGATGCCGTTTGCCGCGACCACGCCGGTGCCGGTGACGCATCGCTTCTTCGGCCGCTCGATCGCCGATCTCGTGATGCCGTTGCAGCGCGAGAAGACCGCGCTGAAGCGCGGCGCGCTCGACAATCTCTATTTGCACAACAATCCTCGCGTCGAGGTCGCCGAGCAGAACGCCGGGCCGAACACGCTGGGCGATTTGCTGGTGTCGCGGCCGGGCGGCGTGGTCCGCACCAAGACGGCGGGCGGGCTGAACTGGCAGGTGGTGCCCGACATCACGACGTCGATCTATCCGATGCTGCAATATCTCGACGCCGAGCCTCGAGATCCGCACCGGCCTGGCCAAGCAGGCGCAGGGCATCGACGCCAACGCATTGCAGAACCAGTCGGCGACCGCTGTGGCGCAGGTATTCTCGGCTTCGCAGATGCGCATCAAGCTGATCGCGCGCGTCATGGCCGAAGGCGTGCGCGACATCTTCGCGCTGCTGCACGGCACGATCCGCAAGCATGGCCAGCGCGAGGAGACGGTGCGGCTGCGCAACGCCTGGGTCGCCGTCAATCCGCGCAACTGGAAGACGCGGGACGACATGACCATCAATGTCGGCCTCGGCGCCGGCGGCAAGGCGCAGCAATTCGCCCAGACCATGGCGATCGCCAACGTCCAGAAGGAGTTGCTCGCGGGCGGCAAGATCAATCTGGTCGGCGACCGCCAGCTCTACAACACCGCGGCCGAGCTGACGCGGATCATGGGACACCGAAACCCCGACCAGTTCTTCAACGATCCCACGGCCGTCAATCCGCAGACCGGGCAGCTGTTGAATCCACCGCTGGCACCGCCGCAGCCGCCACCCGATCCGAAATTGCTGGCGCTCCAAGCGCGCGTCCAGGCCGATCAGCTCGCCGCTGCGCACAGGGTGCAGATCGAGCGCGAAAAGGCGCAAGCAGATGCGATCCATCTCCAGGTCAAGACCCAAGGGGAGATCGAACTCGCCAAGATCAAGGCCGCACTCGACGCCAAGATGACGGTGCTGGAGACGCATCTGAAGGCGGCGATCGAAGCGGGGAAGGTGCAGCGATCGTATCCGCTGGGCGCACGCAAGGCGAGGGACGGCCACCACTACGTGTCGGACCCTGGGCGGCCCGGCAAATATCTGCTGGTCGTGCACCATGGGTGATTATTCCCTGGTGCAGGTCGAGCACCAGCCGGACTTCGAGAACGTCGCTCTCGTTCCGGTCGACCATGATCCATTCAGTGACGATGGCGTAGCGCAACAGCCACCGGGCCCACAGGCACAGGAGCAGCTCGCGCAGCCGCCGCCGCAGCAGCCAGCGACGGGAGTCCAGCGACTCTATGTCGGTCCAGCAGCGAAGGTCACACAGCCGTCGGAGGAGGGGGAATCCTGGGATCCGGAAAGCGAAGCTAACGATACGTCTGCAGCAGTTCGGCCGGCTGCAACGATAGCTCCCCAGAACAAGCTTCCTCCTGATTTGTCGCACTTTATCCCGCTCGGCGAGCTGAAGCCGGCGACCTTCACGCCCACACAGCAGATCGGGCATCGCGCGATCGACACGCTGCTAGCTCTCGGCGTACCGCTGCACAATGCCCAAGAGCTGGCGACGCGTATCGGCAATTTATTGACGTTGACTCCGCTTGGCGTCGCCGGTTCGTTTCTTAATCTCATTGATGCGAAGCGCCGCGATGATCTCCCCGGAGCCGTTGAGGCTGCGAGCGGACTGATACCAGGTGCGAAGGGCGCCGGGCGCGTCGCCGCCAACGAAGTACGCGCGCTAACGAGCAAGGTTCGGCTCTCGCCGGCGGCCTGGGCGGCTAAAAAAGGATACGCCGGTGTGGGAACGACCGTAAACGGCGGTCCCACTTTTGCTGAAACGGAGCACCTCTATCCGGCCGCACAGGGGCAGCTAAGCGTTGTGAATATTCCACTTACTGGCAGCTATAGAAAAGACTTCGCTCTTGCGAACGAGGAAGGAAAATTCGCTGAAAAACCGGATGGATACATGTGGCACCACGTCGACGACTTCAATCCGCAGACTGGAAGGGCCACTTTCGAGCTGATAGATAAAGACGCCCACAATGCTACGCGACCTCATGCGGGCTCGGTTGCGCAGTACGTAAAGCACCACGGAGTGCCTTACAAGCGTTGATAAGGAAACAGGCAATGGTCGTTTTTGAGCAGACTGCTCCACCACTTTCTGAGCTGGACATCAGGCGTGTGGAGCACCGCTTAGGTGTTCGACTGCCGCAGGATCTTAGGGAGCACTACCTCCTCCATAACGGAGGAAAACCTCGTCCTCAGTTTTTCCTGAAGGACGGAGAGGCGTATGATGTTGACTGTTTCTACTCCATGAACACTGGCGCGCGAGGATCGAGCTTCGAACGAACATACGTCATGATGGTGGATCAGACGCCCGAGTTTCCTCGGGGATATATACCGTTCGCGGACGATTCTGCTGGAGATATGTTTCTTTACAGTGTAAGGCCCGAATCTTTCGGGAGTATAATGTTCAATTTACATGAAGATTATGAGAACCCTGATCGTTACGTTATGTTTCTCGCCCCGACACTGAAAGAATTTATCAATTCCCTCACTGAACTGCCTGAAGGGATGTAGGGGCACTACGGGCGCACGGCTCTGAGATCGTGACTGTCTGCGTGGATGCATCCCAGGTTGAATCACGTTGACCAGCCGCTTGCTGTGCGATCAACCGCAGCCCGGGGAACTCCAGCATCTGCAGCAACCGCTGGACCTGAAGCCATCAGTTTCCCAGGCGCGAGCAGGTCGACGCCGCGCGCGTAGCGCATCCCCGGCAGTGCCAGCAACAAAGGCGCAGAATGACCCGACCGTCTCCAGGTCGAGACGCGTAACGAGCCGGCCGAACAACGAGGAGGAAATCATGTCTGACGACACAACACTGGAGAGGGCGGCCGCGCGGGCGGCCCGAGCCGAGGCGCTGCTCGACGACGAATTGCTGAGGGAGTCCTTCGACGCCCTCGAGCAGAGCTATGTCGCCGCTTGGCGCGCCACCGCGGTTGACGATGCCGCGGGGCGCGAGAAGCTCTTCCTCGCCATCAACATCGTCGGCAAGGTGCGGGGCCATCTCGCCGGCGTGGTCGCGAACGGCAAGCTTGCCCGGGCAGAGCTGAAGGAGCTTGCGGAAGCGGCAGAGCGTCGGAAGCGGTTCGGGATCATTTAGTGGTTGCAACCGAGGCGAGAGTCGTCAATAATGTTCCTCGTTTGTTCTGAGGTCGATGACGAGCGATCGTACATATGGCCTTGCATGAGGATTGAGTGATTGCATGCGGTTCTGGCCGGTGGATCTTGATCTGCGTTCTTCGTTTTTTGGGCGGCGTTGGGAGTCCTCGTTACCACCGCTGCGTGTCACGCCGAAGGGGCATTGCCCGCCGCGCCGGACAAGCCTCCAGCCGTTCCGACCTTCGGGAAATTGCCGCATACGCCACTGCCGAAGGGCGAGTTCATCGCGTGGTGCGGAGATCGGGAGCGCTATCTGCTCGCGACGGATGGTCGGTATGTCGACGCATACGATGGCAGCACCAAGATTTCCGCCCCGTCGCCTACGGGGTCCAGGGAGGTCCAATGCGGAGCGGATGGCCGGTACATCGTTTTTCCTGAGGATGACGCCGGGCGTGTGCGGAAGTTCGAACTCGAGACCGGCAAGAGTGCGATCCTGGCGACATTCGACCGATCACGTCCGGGCATTGGCATAGCATTCTCCCCAGACATGAAGACCGTAGCTTCGGACAAGCCGCTGCAATTGACGGCCGAAGCCGGAGAGTTGCGCACCATCAGCGTTCCCGAGACGACGCGGCGGCCGGTCTTCAAGATCGTCTGGTCTCCCGACAGCTCGAGATTCTTCGTGGTCTATTCCGATTCTGTCGACGTCATGGACGCGCAGGGCAAGAGAATCGGAGGAGGCACGGTTCGAAATGCTTCGGCTGTCACCGCCGGGTGGTTCGACGCTGAACAGAAGTCGCTGTTTCTGTTTCTCTTCTTGGACGAAATTCAGGGCATCGGCTCTTTTGTGAGATGCCACATCGCGAATTGGCGATGTGTGCAACTGAAAGAGCGCGTTGAGCAGGCTGCGGGCGGTGGCAAGGGATTGATGGGCATCGTCGTTCCGATCGACCGCCCGAAGCTGCCCGACGACGATTCAAGCGTTCTCTACCAGCGCTACGCGGCGGAGCTTCGCGACAATTCATTTCGCCTGCTGTTCCGCCAGGAGTTTACCCGGGCAGCCGGTCAAACCATGCCTCGGTTGTATGTGTCCCCATCAGGCGCCACGGCAGTGCTGTCGTGGCAACTGACGGAACGCGCGAAATGCGCCGATCCGGCCGATGACAAGTGTCAGCCCGGATGGATACTGGATATTGGAAAGGCCATTAAATGAGTGATCCTTACAATCCGGGGCCACCGTTTCGCCCGACCTCGGCCTATGGCACGCGAAAAGATCCGATCACTGGCGAACTCGGAAAACTCCACTCAGGCCAGGATTTCGCGGCCCGCCCCGGAACTCCGATTCCGGCAGCGGCACCTGGAGAGGTCGTTTACTCTGGTTTCAACGACAACTTTGGCAACACCGTCATTGTGAAGAATGAAGCGGGCTACAGCCTCTATGCTCATTATGCAGGAAGGCGGCCCGATGCCGAAGCCCGGCCTGCGCGTCTGGCCCGGAGATATCATCGGCAACGTCGGAAGCACTGGTGCCCGAAGCACCGGACCTCATTTGCATTATTCGGTCATTAAAAATGAAAAGGCGACCCGGGCCTTGGGACAGGTCTTTCGAAATGGAGGAGCCTCTTGGCGTTGCCGTAAACGGCGCCACCACGATTGACCCTGCCAGATTTGACACCAGTGTCCCTCGTCTGGTTCAGGCGGCGGCCGTAGCCGGGGGGCCGGTTACTTTGGCTCCCCTGCGCGGAGTGGGCTTTCCAAGTCGCGCCGGTGTTGTTGCCGATCGCTATGGCGCCTGGAATTCTCTGTCGGATGACCCTGCCGCCGCTCAATCGGTGGCGGCACCGCGGCCCGGAGGGTTGCCGGGAATGATCGCCGACTATCTGCACCAGAGCCAGGGAGCGGCAGGCAACTCGCAGGCAACCAATGGCTTACCCGCGGTGCCATTCGTGACGGAAGATGATCCATTGTCGGAAGGGCGGGCCGCCAGTTTCAAGGATCGCTTCGGCGACCGCTCTACCATTCGCCAATTGTCATCGCGCTGGGAGTCAAGGTGACTATCAGCGATGATGCGTTTGCGCGCGCGCTCGTGAGGCTAGTCGGAAATCAGGCGGCTTAGAGGATCTGTATCGCTACCGCTCCGCCCCACGGCCATGCGGGCGCCTCTAGGATACGATCCGGATGAAGACGATGCCGTTCAAGACAGGTCGCTCGTCCGGCGTTTGGCGCGTGTCCCGCCAGCCTGGCAGCGCGCAACAACGCCGATCCGGTCAACTCTCGTAATTAGGCCGCCCCTGCGTGGATAGCGCAGGTTCCCGGCAGCTAAGGCTCGCCATATCGAACCGGAATTCACTTCCGCGCCATCGGCTCAGCGAGCCTCGCAACGTTGCAACCAGAAACCTCTGTGCCTTTGCTTGCAGCCGTGCAGAAATTCCTGCGCGTCTTGCGACGCAATCGGCCTTCATCGGGATATCCAGATGACTCTACCGACCTCAACCTTCGTCACCTACTCCGCGGTGGGCAACCGCGAAGACCTCAGCGACATGATCTATCGCATTGATCCCGTCGACACGCCGTTCATGAGCGGCGTCGACAAGGAGAAGGCGACAGCCGTCAACCACGAATGGCAGACGCAGGCGCTCGCCGGAGCCGACGCCAACAACGCCCAGCTCGAGGGTGACGATCCCAACACCAACACGACCACGCCGACGGTGCGCCTCGGCAATCTCTGCCAGATCTCCTACAAGGTCGCGCGGGTCTCGGGTACGCAGCAGGCGGTGGATCACGCCGGCCGCGACAACGAGCCTCGCCTACCAGGAGATGCTCAAAGGTCTCGAGCCTCAAGCGCGACCTCGAAATCATCCTGTGCGGTGCCAACCAGGCCAAGGTCGTGGGCAACACCACGACGGCGCGTAAGACGGCTTCCGTCCTGTCCTGGGTCGTTTCGAACACGTCGAAGGGAACGGCCGGCGGCGCGGCCGACCCGGCGGCGACCGACGGCACCGGTACCCGAACGGATGGCACCCAGCTCGCCTTCACCGAGGTGCGGCTGAAGACGGTGCTGTCCTCGATCTGGACCAACGGCGGCAAGCCCGGCACAATCATGACCGGCGCCTTCAACAAACAGGTGTTCTCGACCTTCACCGGCCGCTCCACTGCGATCGAGGAATCCAAGTCGAAGAAGATCGTGGCGTCGGTCGATGCTTACGAATCTGACTTCGGCAAGCTCAAGGTGGTCGCCAACCGCTTCCAGCGTCCGCGCGACGTGCTGGTGCTCGAGCTCGACAAATGGGCGGTGGCCTATCTCAACGGCCGCAACATGATCTCGATCCCGCTGGCCAAGACCGGCGATTCCGACCGCCGGCAGATCCTGGCCGAATACGCGCTGGTGTCGCGCAACGAGAAGGCGTCCGGCGGCGTGTTCGACAACACCACCTCCTGAGCGACCACGATCATCATCCATCCCACCTTGGGGCAGCCTTCGGGCTGCCCCTTCTTTTGGAGAGCCAAGATGCCGCTTCCCGGCAATCGTACCCTCAATTCCGCCGACCTCACCGCCTACACGCCGTCTTGCGGCGCGAGCCCCGTCGCCGCCTATGTCCGCGTTCCCTTTCGCTGCCGTGTGCTGAAGGTCGCCGGCATTCTCGGCGGAGCGATCACGACCGCCGACGGCACCATTACCGTTTCGGCCAACGCGGCGACGCTGGCGACATTCACCGTGACGCAGGCGGGGTCGGCTGCCGGCCAGCTGTTCTCGGCCGTGCCGGCGTCGCCGACCTATCTCAACGAGGACGACGTGATCGTGCTGACGCCGTCGGGCGCGTCCGGCGCGACCGTTCCCATGCATTTCTCGATCTCCGTGAGGGCCGCCTGACATGCCGTTCTTCTCCAAGCAGAACTCCTCGCGCGTCGGTCCGACCCAGACGGTCGCCTATGACGCCAGCATCGGTGCCACCAACGCGTTCGGACCGGAAACCTACCAGCTCCGCCTGGTCGCCAATTCCGGCTGCTGCTACCGCATCGGTGACGGCGCGCAGACCGCGACCATTTCCGATCCTTATCTGCCCCCCAATACAGTGGAATACGTCACGGTCAGCCCCGGACAGCGCATTGCCGCGCTGAAAGCCGCGACCAACGGCCTGGTCACGGCGACCGCCGGCACCCTGTGGGTCACGGAGATGTCGTGATGGACGGCGTCCTGATCAGGCCTCATCTCGACAGCAATGGCCGCGAGCTTGCGATTGAGCATGTCCAGGACGTGGCGCCCATTCTGGAATGGAATGGCAAGGCACGTCTGGACGAGCAGCGCGGCGACTGGGGGCGGCACGTCGCCCGCATTCCCAACGTCATTTACGTCCAATGGCTCAATGAGGAGCACGCGAGAGGCAACGCCTCGCTGCGACTGTTCACGCCCGAGTTCGACGAGATCGTGCAGCGCAAGCTCGACGACCCCGAATGGGCCTATTTGCGAACCGACCGGCCGAAACTGCAAGCCGGCTGGTCAGCGGAGTCTCAAATGACTGAAATCACCGATTACGCCGCACTACAGTCGGCGGTGACCGAGTATCTCGCGCGCGATCAGGATACGACGCTGATTGCGCGAATCCCGACCTTCGTTCAGCTCGCGGAAGCCAAGTTCAACCGCCAGCTGTTCGTACGGCAGATGGAGCAGCGGGCGACCGCGCTGGTCGACCTCGGCTCGAATGAGCCGGAGTTCATCTCGTTGCCGTCGGATTTTCAATCCATGCGCAGGGTTCGGCTGTCGAGCGTCGCGGGCAAGCCGTGCCTGGAGTTCAAATCGGGGACGCAAATGGACGAATATCGCTTCGCGATATCGGACGTTGCCGCGCAGCCACGCTATTTCACCGTGTTCGGAAACGAGACTCGAACTCGCGCCGACACCGGATGCGGCCTACACGATCGAGATGGTCTATCGTCAGACCATTCCACCGCTCGCCGCGAACGGAAACAACTGGCTGCTGGCCATGGCGCCCGATCTCTATCTCTACGCGGCCCTGCTGGAGTCCGCGCCGTACATCAAGGAAGACGCGCGCATCCAGACCTGGGGGCTCGGCTTCACGTCGGCATTGGCCGACCTCAACAATCTCGGACTGACATCGACCTTCAATGCGGGGCCGATGACAGTTCGCGTTTCCGGACAGGTCATCTAGGAGGGCGACATGGCGAGTTTCAACAAGTTCTATTGCTTCGTGCAGGATGTCGCCAATGCGCTGCACGACATGAAGACGGGCACGGCGCAGGTCTACAAGGTTTATCTGACCAATACGGCTCCGCTCGTCAGCAACACGATCTATAACGCGCCCGCAGATCTGGCAGCGGGCAACGGCTATACGGCCGGCGGTAACAGCGTCGGCACGATCACGGGCGCGCAGACGACGGGAACCTTCAAGTTCGTCGGCGCGACCGATCCGTCATGGACGGCGTCCGGCGGTTCGATCGGGCCGTTTCAATACGCGGTGCTGTACAATTCGACATCGTCGACCAAGCCGCTGATCGGCTGGTGGGATTATGGCACCGCGATCACGCTCACGAACGGCAATACCTTCACCATCGATCTCGACCAGACCAACGGCATCCTGACGATCACCTGACATGGCTGCATTTCTCAACAATTGCCGTTTCATTCCCGCGGCCGGTGGCACCACGGACTGGGCCTATTCGTCGACGGTCGGCGGCTGCCAGTCGCCGGTGCTCGCCGGCGCGGTCGATGGTCGCAAGTACAAGTTCATCGCGATCAGCGGCGACCTGACCCAATGGGAGATCGCGGAGGGCGCCTATGCGGCTGCAAGCGGAACATTTGCCCGCACGAGCGTGCTTTGCAATTCATCGGGCTCCGGAGTCGCTGCAGGGCAATCGGGCGCAGGCTCGAAGATCAGCTTCGTCGCCGCGCCGAACGTTGCCATCGTCGGCATCAAGGAAGATCTGATTTCGATCGAGGAGCCGAACGGCTTCACGGCGGGGCAGATGGCACAAGCCCGCGCCAATATCGGCGTGACGAAAAAGAGCTATGTCGTCAACGGCGGGATGCAGGTTTCTCAGGAAAACGGCAGCACGGCGAGCACTGCGTCCGGCTACTATCCGGTCGACCAGTGGCGAACCGAATTCAGCAACGCCGGCGTACTCAGTGCGGCACAGGTCGCAAGCTCGACATCCGGCGGCTCGCCGTATCGTCTTCGAGCGACGGTCGCAACAGCGGACGCCTCGGTTGCGAGCCTCAGATTATTCAGTCATCACTCAGAGGATTGAAGGAAATCGTATCGCCGATTTGAGGTTCGGCAGCACGGCAGCAAAAACGGTCACGGTACAGTTCGGCGTCAAGGCGCCTGCCGGAACATATTGCGTTGCGATCCGAAACGGCACCCCAAACCGCATCATCGCCGGCGAGTACACGATTGCCGGCGGCGAGGCGAACACCGACGTGGTCAAAAGCGTGACCTTCGCAGGCGACATGACCGGGACCTGGGCCTTCGACCAGACCGCCGGTATGGAGTTAATCTTCGTTCTGATGGCGGGATCGAGCTTCGTCCAATCTCCCAATGCCTGGAGTGCGGCTGCAAGCGTCTTCGCGACCTCCAATCAGTTCAACCTCATGGCGACCGTCGGCAACGTGTTCGAGCTGTTCGACGTCGGTCTCTATGAGGGGAGTGCGGCCCCGGCGTTTCAATTGCCGGACTACCAGGCTGAGTTGCGGAGGTGCCAGCGTTATTACTTCCAGACAGCCGCGAATGAATATCTGCCGATGTCAGGTACGCTGCTCAATGGCGCGACGAGCGGCAAGTTTTCGTCAATGCCGGCTCCTGTGACGATGCGCACCGATCCGGCCGTTACATTGGGAGCGTCGGCGGTCGTGACGAATGGTCCCGTAACCGGGGCGCTCACAGCGATCTCCGCTGTCGCAACCAGCCACGCGACATTGATGTTGTCGCTCACATGGTCCGGTGCCGGCGGGTCATCGATCTCAGACGCGCTCGTCGTGTTTGCCGGGACCACCCCGACCAAGTTCAGCGCGAGGATGTAGATGTCGCTCCTTGGCTTCGACGCTCTTGGACGCTGGGCCCTAGGCCAGCTGCCGAGCAGCAGCAACTTTGTTCTCATGGCGACGCAAGGCTCGATCGGTTTCGCAGGACGAGCATCCGCATTCGGCATATCGCAAGCCGTCACCACAGCCGGCGCCCTGGCCGCCGGGATCTCGGCGGGTTTCAAAATTGCAGAACCGGCGAGCCCTGCATCTTTCATATGGGCCGGCAATGCCGCTGCATTCGCATCGAAGCAGCTGAGCCTCAATGGCTCGTTTCAAGTGACGGGCGTCCTGACGAACGGGACGGCCCGCATGCTCTCTTCTCGGGGAGTGGCGTTTGTTTCGGGAACGTCATCCCAATTCTACGTGTCGCTCGCGCCGAAAGGCGGTGCCTTTGCCTGGGCAGGCGCCGATTCGACGCCTGGCCGGGACCACGAGGCCTGGGTTCGGCGGCCGTTCGACACGATGTCGTGGCACGTGAAGGCGACGTTATCGCCGCCAGCGTGGAGTGGATCAGCCAATATTGCAGGCGCATGGACGGCCGACGTGCAGCCGGCGAATGCCTGGACACCATCATTGATCGAACCCGAACCTTGGACGATTGAATAATGCCGCTGCTTGCCTACGGCGAATATCGTCCTGACGTCAGCGACTATGAAGGTCAGGTCTCGCGGATTCTCAGCGCGAATTCTCGGTCACGGTTACACGCTACGTTCGTTGACAATGCACTTCATTTCACCCGGCATGTTCGGCCTGCTCGCCCACGTGACGAGCGTCGGACAACGCCAGCTAGTTGAACACAGAGAGTTACATGAGTAATCCACGCTTTGATCCGAACTACAGACAGCTCACTCGGAAAGAATCTTTCGCAAACCAGTAATGGCATAGCCGTTCAGCAAGATGGTCTCTCGGCTTCGCTCGAGCGTAACAACGCGAACGGGCCTCAATCAATATTTGCCAGTCCTCAATCAAGTGATCGAGTGGCCCCGGTCGCCGCTGGATTTGGCCAGTTCTCGCGGCCAAGGCCTCTTCCCCCTTTTGGACCTGTGCCCGCTCCCGAAGGCTCAGAGGCATCGGCGCAAGAGTTCTGGCGAAGGCTCAAGGAGTTCTGGAGCCTCATTTCGCCTCGGGTCGGGGCATCTGGTGGGGGCGGCAGCGACTTTAATCGTTGTCTACGTGCTGCCAGTGGAAGCACAAAGGACTGGGAGGAATTTTGTGAGAGCATTCCACCTGATTTGATGAGCAGGACAGTTGGAGGTGAGACCGCAAGCCGAGCTTGCTGGTCGAAAACGTTTGAGAGCGGACAGCACAAGACCGGGTGGTGTAAAAATCAATACGGCAACTTTGACCCGCCGTAGTTTGACAGAGTTCTGCATTTGTTCTAGGTTGGTGGAATAGCCGGAATTGCGTTTTTTGCGTCTTTTAATCGTTGCCATCTGAACACCCGAATGGTGATCACGGATGCCGTGGAATGAACGCGCGCTCATAGAATATGAATTCCTCTACGGCAAGCGGCAGCGTGGGGCAGTAGCGCGGCTTGGGTTTCCCGAACGACATGAGACTCGCAAGGAAGAGTGGGTTTGTTCGTTTCAAATCGAAGGTCTTAGAGACAGCAGCGTCCGCCGAGCTCGGGGGTGGATGGGCTTCAAGCCCTGACAATCGCGAGCATGGCTGTTCGCGGGTCGCTCGACCGTTTGAAGATGATCAGATTCGAGAAGGAGTCTTATGAAGTCGTTTTTCCACGGTATTTGCCGTTCTGCTTCGGTGTCGACTTTCATCGTCAGCTATGTCGGATGGTGGACGAGTGCGTGACTCAGAAGAAGAGACAGATTTCCAGGCTGCGTAGTCAGAGAAAGTCCCGCTCATAACGCGATATTGGGTTTCTGGACTGCATTGCTCGACCGGGCTCGATGCGTGCGGGCATTCGGCTGTTCATCGTATCGGCGAGTGAATAGCCGAACATCCGTTTCCGTCGTTTGACGTCCAACCTGCCGCAGCGACTAGCATAGGGCTTCTTGCCGAGGATCCTTGCCCCGGGTCTGGCAAGTCGATGGCGGCTGATCGGTTCACGTTGAGAACATAGCGAGCCGCGTTGCGAGCGTGGGTCGACTCTTGGAGCCGCCAAATAGGTACGGCACGCACGCATTCCGCGCTTACATCTTCGAAATGGGATCAAAAGATGCCACTCCTTGCCTACGGCGAGTATCGCCCCGACGTCAGCGACTATGAGGGGCAGGCCTCGCGCAACATCCTCAACGTCATTCCGCGCGGTGACGGCTACGGTCCGTTTCCATCCTTCTCGGCCTACACGTCCGCGCTCCCGGCGCCGTGTCGCGGCGCGTTCTATGCGCTGAAGTCCGATGGCACGGTCGTCACCTTTGCCGGCACGGGCACTAAGCTCTACCGGCTCAACAATATCGACTTCACCTGGGTCGATGTCTCCAAAGGAGGAGCGTCCTATTCGGCGCTTTCGGCGACCGCACAATGGCAGTTCGCCCAGACCGGCAACTTCGTCTTCGCGACGCAGGCCAACGCGGTGCTGCAAGTTTTCGATCTCTCGTCATCAACTGCCTTTACCGACGCACTCGGCTCGCCGCCGCAGGCCGCCTATATCAGCGTGGTCGGACGCTTCCTGGTGCTGTCGGGGCTGTTGTCGACTCCGTATCGGATCCAATGGTCCGGGCTGAACAACTTCAACGCGGCGGACAGCTGGACCAGCGGGATCAAGTCGTCCGACTTCCAGGACTTTCCGGACGGCGGCATCGTTCGTGGCGTCGCCGGCGGCGAGTCCGGCATCGTGTTCCAGGACCAGGCGATCCGGCGCATGTCCTATGTTCCGGGTTCGCCGATCATCTTCCAGATCGATCGCATCACCCAGGACAAGGGCCTCTACGCGCCGTACTCGATCATCCGCGCCGGCGAGCGGATCTTCTTCTATGCCGGCCAGGGATTTCACAAGATCGAGCCCGGCGGCGTGCCGCAGCAGATCGGACGCGAAAAGGTCGATCGAACCTTTCTGGCCGACCTCGACAAGGGCAACCTTCAGCTCTTCATGGGAGCCGCCGACCCGCGCTCGACGCGGGTCTACTGGGCGTACAAGTCGGTGTCGGGAACGGTCGGCGCCTACGACAAGCTGCTCGGCTACGACTTCCTGCTCGACCGGTTCTTTCCGGTCGCGGTGACGGGCGAGTATCTGCTTGGCATCTCGCAGACCGGGTTGACGCTGGAGAACCTCGATAGCATTTCGTCATCGCTGGATGCACTGACGCTGAGTCTCGATGCCTACGCGACTGCGGTGCAGCCGGAGATTGCGCAGTTCTCCAACGCCCATCTGCTCGGCTTCTTTCGCGGTCCCAGTCTCGAGGCGACGCTGGAGAGCGCGGAGCAGGGGACGGACGAGAACCGCATCACCATCCGTGGCTTCCGACCGGTGACGGATGCGGCGACGCTGTTCGGCTCGGTGTCCTGGCGCGACACGCCGGCGGCGGTTGCAACGCCTGGCGCGGAAGTGCTGGTCAATGCCCGCACCGGTCGCTGCGACCTTCGACGCGACACGCGGTATTCGCGCTTCAAGGTCCGTATCCCCGCCGCGACGAACTGGTCCTTCTGCGCGGGCCTCGTCCCCGATCTCACACCCAACGGCACGCTATGACGGCTTATGTCCCGGGGATTACCGAGACCGACCTGAAGAAGATCGTACTCGCGATCCAGCAACTCGCGGCCGGCCGGTCCAATGCCGTCGGCAGCGTGACATTAGCAACAGGCGCATCGAGCACGACGGTGACGACGGCGAATTGCGCCGCGGGATCGGTGCCCATCCTGGTGCCGGCGTCAGCGAATGCCGCGGCGGAGGTCGGCAACGGCACGATGTATGTGAGCGCTGTCGCGAATGGTGCGTTCACGATCGCGCATGCGAATTCGGCGGCCACGGGGCGGATGTTTTTATGGGCGGTGGTGGGATGAGAGCGTAGACGCCTTCGCGTCGCGCCACGCTGATCCACAGACGGCAATATTCTCTTCGATCATCGATCTGACTGAGCGGCCTCGCGTATGCGCGTCCGATCGAATTGTGCTGTGCGCACCATGCGCACGTTTCCAACCATACTTTGCAAGGCATTTCGATGGCTATCGACGCGCGACATCTGGAATGCGACGACGCTTCTTCCGTGGATCCTGCGACGAAAGTTAGCTGGTGACGAACCGTCGGATGGGACCGCGGGCGGGCAAGATCGATCGGCCTTGCCTGGACGCTCCCCTCTGAAGCGAGCCGAGGTGCGATGGGATGCCTGCAATCGGAATGGGGGGACACCGCCGCCTTGGGAGCCAAGGAAATGGAGCTTGGACCCGGATGAAGAGGTATTCATCAATATAGGCCGTTGATAGGTCGCCGCGGGCGCGGAGTTGACAATATTGCTCGTGACATTCGAGTATGCGCTCGGAGGAGATCGGAAATGACGAGCGCGTGCGATGATCCCCTTTGGAAGCTGGCCGACTGGGTAAGGCAATTGCGTCGAGCGCGGCCGCTTCATCACGTCATCAATGTCGTTGGCGTGCGGGTGCAGCAAGCGGATGGCGACGAGTATCGCTTCCTTGCTCTCCAACTCGAAGGACTGTTGCGTGAGGCCGGACGAATTGACGAAGCAATTCAGATGCTTGATCAAGTGTCGGATCGCTTTCCTGACGACGTTCGCGCTTGGATCACGAAGACGTCTATCTATTTCTGGACGCTCGATGAACCCGAGAAAGCGCTCCAGTGCATCAACGTTGTATTGGAGCGCGCGCGTCGGACCGGCTTTTTTCGGGAAGCCCTAGGCGAAAAGGCCCGGATTTTGTTGAAACTCTCCCGCGGTGACGAGTTGTCCAACGTGCTCGAGGAGATCATGTCTCTTCAAATGCTGCGGGGTATTCCCGATATCGGTCGCGAGCGTGATTTCGTCGATCGCGCCCCCCAGGTCTTATCCGAACGAACGTCCTCGATCGCTACAACGAGTTTCGTCCACGGCGTCCGGAGGAGGGTCTAGCTGACGAACCTTCCAAATACGAATCGGCCAACGATTGGACATGAAACGTCCATCATTGCCGCCTTCGCGATCCGGGTCTCACATGAGGCTCGCAGGATTCTGACATCGTTACTCCTCCATTTGAACCGATCGGTGAGGCCGCAGAGCACGAACATGCGAGCTTTAGCGGCAGGATGCTAGGCGCTCATCGCTCCTTTCCTTGCGAACACCAATTGAGAGTTCAGGGGAGATCTGGTTACGCGGAGCGCAGGATCGGGGCTGATCTGGAGGGGCGATTACGCTGATGCAGACCTTTCGCCGCAACTCGTTAATCGCATCATGTGCTGGGAAGGTGCGGATGGGCAACTCCTGACCAAGATCGCGGTCGGGCAACGCATCGCGCCATTACCGGCAATTTCTCGCGACGAGCCTGACGACCCGCATGAATGAGGACCGCTCCGTCGGCCAGAGCGGGTCCGCGTGCCCATTGAAGCGGCGATGTCTCTGATGGCGGGCGAGGTTTCGCGCGCCGTCCTTGAGAGCCGGCGTGTCATTGATCGACTTCATTCGGAATTGTTCATGGGAAATGTGGGGCCGCAGGTACACGGCTTGTGGCCGAATGGGCATTACGGCGCGCAACTGGTCTGCGTTGATCCGGACCACGTGCGCGAGGTCTGGCCGCTCGTCGCTCCGCTCATTCAGCGGGCGATTGTCACGACTGGCTTGTCGGCGTTCGCCTCGATTGAGCGCGACATCCTCCTTGGCGCCTCTCTCCTTTGGCTTGCCTGGGATGGATCGGTGATCGAGGCGGCTGCTGCCACGAGCCTTCAGCAGACCGATGCCGGCAAGGTCTGCATCATCACGGCATGCGCGGGCACAGGCATGACGCGCTGGCTGCCGCTGATCGGCGGCATCGAGGCGTATGCGCGAGCGGAAGGGTGTCGCTGCGTGCGCATCTTCGGGCGCAGGGGCTGGGGGCGTGTTCTGGACGGCTACGAGGAAAGGTATGCGATCATCGACAAGCCTCTAGGGTGATCGTTTTGAATGAAGGCTTCCAGGCATTTGCGCGTGCCAAACCAGAAGTGCCGTCGGTGATCGCTCTCCGGCCCAACCCAGCGTTCGACCTGGGGTTGCGTATGTTCTTGATTTGTTCTAATGTAGGTCTGGATGCTCTCGAAGCCAGAGGTCGCAGATGTCGCGCGTCGAACCTCACCTGGATCAAATTACCATAAGGACCGCGGGCCAATGGCGTTGCGGCCTGGCGCGAGGTGATCACGTCGGGTTGCACCGGCGGATTTCGCGCGTCGGACTTTGGATGTTCTGCTTGTTGATTGCGTGCGGCAGCAAAAGCCGGGCGGCGGCGCAAGAGACGGACTTCACCCCTTACGCTCGGGCAGCCGATTATTGTCGCGGCGAGGTCGCGAAGCCGATCGCGCTGTCGCAAGACAAGCGCGTGCTTTGTCTTGATGGAGCGATCACATCCATTTTGAAGGTCGCAGTCGCAGCCGATTTGGCGGATCGTGGCATAGCCGTCGTTCGCAGCCACGGAGGAGATACCGCACGTGCGATTCAATTGGCGAATACGCTGCGAGACCGCAATGCGACCGTCGTCGTGCGGGACCTCTGTCTTAATGCTTGTGCCAGTTTCATCATGCTGGCGTCCTCGGAGGCCTATGTCCTGGATGGTGCGTTGGTGGCTTGGGGGCTTTTTCGGCGGTATCGCGATCAAGATTGTATCGGCTTCATGGAGGGCAAGGACGAAGCCGGTCCATTCCTGACGTGGATGAGGTGCTCTTCTCGGGATTATGTTGACGAGAAGCCAAGATCGCGCTTGTGGAAGGAGTTCTATCGCAACAGAATTATCGAGACTGCCTATACCGATCCTCCGGAAAGTAAATTCATCAGGCGTGAACTGATGAATTTGTATCGCTCGACCGGCCGGTATCCACAGGTGCTGTGGACCTGGAATCCTCGCTATCAATCGAGTGCGGTTAAGACCAAGCTCGCCTATCAGCACTATCCGGACAGTCAGGAAGAGGTCGACGCAATCGCCAAGCGATTGGGCCTTACGTCCCGCGTGATCTACGATCCCTAGGAAGTCATCTAGTTTTTTTGACTGGCTACGGCTCGCGGAGAGGGGCCGGCACGGCCGGCAGAGCGATAGATCGCTCGATTTATTTTCATTGAGAGTACAGATGACAAGATCATTCAAAGATCCTTACAAACGCGTGCCCAATTTTGGCATCGAAGGCGCGATACCGAAGCCACCGTGGTGGGCAAACATCGACGATTGGAGAATAGTCCCGCCGCGATCTCCTCCATGGTCGCCGCCGCCATCGGGCCCAGTTGACGGACCAAATCCATTCGACGATCCAGCGCGAACGCCAGCTCCGCTGCAGCCAGCCCCGGAAAGTTTGCAAGTCCCTAGCGATGCAGATTTGATCGACTGGCTGTTCAGAACATACCGCAACTCTCGCCAGGGACGGGCAACGCAGCTTCCCCGGCCGCGCCAGGGCGGCGATGCGCCGGACCCGTTTCTGGACGCGCGTCCGTGGCATGTGATCGAGCCGCCTCTGGACCTTCCGCAACCCGCACCGTTCTACGCAGGCCAGCTGGATAATTTGCTGAGACTATCGCCGAAAGAGACTCGAGAGTACGACTGGAAGCCGGCCTGCCGAAGGGAGGGCGGTCCAGCCGCCGATCTTCTTTCCGTTCGACTGACGCACGTCAACGATCTGCCGATCCCATTCACGCGCAACGAACTCATACTCAAGGAAATATCGTCCATGGGTGGACAATCTACATCCACACAAACCACGCAATCGCAGACCACGCCGTGGACTGCTGCGCAGCCCGCGCTGCAAACGATGTTGAGCCAGATCAGCGCCGGGCTCAACAACACCGGATTGACGTCCACGGAGAGACTCCGCGCTCGACACGCTGAAGAATAACGCTGCGGGGGAAATCCTTATTCGGGCCAGATCGCGAACTATGCGCAGTCGCTTCTGAACGGCGGCGGCGCCACCGCGCAGGCTGGTAACGTGCAGGACAATCTGGCGGCCTATCGCAATTGGCTGAGTCCTTACGCGAATGGCAGCATGGTCGGCAGCAACCCGGCTCTCGCGGCGCAGCTTGCCCAGATCCAGTCCGACGTCGGTAACTCCGTCAATTCGCAGTTCGCTGCCGCAGGCCGCGATTTCAGCGGTGCCAACCAGATGGCCTATGGCAGGGGCGTCGCCGCGGCCGAGGCGCCGGTGATCGCCGCGCAATACAACCAGGATGTCGCGAACCAGCTCGCCGCCGCGGGTGCGCTCTACAATGCCGGCAACACCACGGCCAACACGCTGACGCAGATGCAGCAGAGTGATCTTTCCAATCGTGGCCAGGGCGTCACTGCCGCGCAAGCGGCGCTGGATGCCCAGAATTACGGCGCGAATGCCACCCTCGCAGAGGAGGCGCAGCGTCGCGGCATTCCCGTGCAGGCGCTGAGTCTGCTCGCGCAGATCGGCGTCCCCATCGCGCAGCTTGGGACGCAAAGCAACAGCACGTCGACCGCGACGCAGCAGAAGTCGGGGGTAGATCAGTTCTCAACCATAGCGAACGGAATTAGCGGTCTGATCAAGGCCGTCAAGCCTGGTGGATTCTAACATGACGAATCAGACCGATGCAGAACTGACCGAGTGCTGCTTTCGACCTGGCCAGCGCTGGTTATGCGCAAATGCCGGATCCGGAGGAGCAGGCTCAGCCCCATTCGATCGACGGCGACAGTGCCTCGCTGCGTGATGTCGCCGACCAGCGATCGAGCCTCGCAGCCCGATATCGTCGTCAGAGAATATACGGACGGTGAGGGTAAGCCCGTTGCGGCAAACGAAGCCGTAACTCTCGCACGCGCCGCACGGGATTATGCGAGCGCAACAGCCGGCGACAGGCAATCTGCCGAAGGCGAGTCTTCGGAGGCGCTTGCTGCCAGGATCGACGCGCTGCGTGCGAAGGTCGCTGCCAACGATCCCGACGCGCCCGAGTTCTACGGCTTTGTTCCGCCTGAGAACGGTGACGGGCACGCCGAGAGGACTGAGGCCCCGGCAGACACGACGGAGGAACAACCCAGGCGCTCCGCCGAGCCTCGATCCCGATCTCGAGCGGCTCATGCAGCATCCACAGGTGCGGCTTGCGCTGGAAGAAAAGGTCGGCGAGGTCGAACGCGCCCGGAGAAGCTACGCTGATGGGCTCGACGCGGCCATGCAGCTCGCGCAGGCAAGCTTCATCAGTCAGTTTCCGGAGCTCGTCAACGTGGCGCCTGAGCACCTTCCCGAAGCCCTCGCACAAATGGCCCAACAGGATCCCGCAAAGCTGCAACGTGTCCAGGCCATCATCGCGGGCAGCGAGCAATTGCGCGCCCGGCAGAATGAGGAGACTCAGCGGGCGGCTGTTGCAGCGCAGCGCAACTTTCAGAACTATGCGAAAGGCGAAGATGCGCGCTTGGAATCGATGTTGAAGGAGGAAGCGCGGGGCGTCAGGCAGGCCGTGGCGCAGGAGATCATGACGTCGGCCAGAGCGAGCGGCATCGAGCCGGAGGAGCTGCAGCGCCTGTTCAACAACGAGCCCCTGATGCGTAATGCGACGTTCCAGCGCATGATGTATGATGCCGGAAAATACCGGCTGATGATGAAAGCGAAGGAGGCCGCGGCGGCAAAACCGATGCCGCCGGTGCAGAGACCGGGTATGGCGTCGGGCCGAGGGGAGCGTAGCCAGCATGATTTGCGGACGCTCAGCGCCCGGCTTTCGAGCACGGGCGATCTCAAGGACGCGGTTGCGCTTTATCGTGCGAAGTCGGCCGCTCGGTCATAAGATATGTATCGGGGAGCCCTTCGCTAACGTCATGACAACTCCGCCTTATCGGTCGAGAATAACGACTTATGCGCACGGGATAGGAGACGCATGCCATTTAGACTTGTTCTAGCCCTTGTGATTGTCACGACAGGCCTTCTTCTGCCGCTCGACGCGTTTGCCGGTGATTACATCGTTTCCTACGCCTTCGACGGCACGACGAGAGCGGATGTCGCCGCCGGCGTAACGAGCGCGTTCAACGAGGAGGGGACCACGAAAGAATGTCAGTATGGCAGGCGTTGCGCGATCGAGCTGACAAAATCGGATCTGACGATATCGTTCACGGTTGAGCGTTCAGTCTACCACGATGTGATCGTCTTTGCAGATGGCGGCCGTAGCCGTAACGTCGGTTGTTGCTGTTTTTCGGGCGGCGATCGCTGGGCCGAAAGGAAGCTTACCGAGCCATTGCTGCGCCTGTGGATTTACGAAGGGCAAGCACGCAAGAGAAACGAATACGTCGAGAACATTCCTTTGGGCCTCCTATATCTGCAGTTCTCGGACCTGAAATAGTTTTGCGTCCAGGCGCAGCCATCCCGTCTTTCGCTCCTATTCGTCAGCTGCATCATCCTGCGATCTTTCGTTGATCGCGGGACGATTCGGCATGCTTCAACAGGAGTTCGTCATGGCTACCATTGAGCAACAATATCTGCCTCCCCCGGGTTGCGGGACGACAATCGCGGAGGCAGATCGTCCGCGCATTTGCCTTGCCGTTCGCAAGCAATTGGCCGAGCTGCTTGAAGGCAATCGGTCTTACTATCCGGATAGCATCCAGAAGGACTGGCAGGCCCGGGCCGATGATCTGGACGGCTACATCAAATCGTTCAGGAGGTCGCAGGGGCCCGTCAGTGATCCGAGGGATATCCTCGAAGATGTGGTCAGATATCTTCGCGCGCATGCGAAAGATTTCCGCGAAAGAATCGAAGGAGCGAGGCCCTCTGATCCGATCGTATTGCCACCGGGATTGCCGCCGACAACCCGAGACAGGATCGAGCTGTACGTGGATCCAAATCCCTTTGCTCCTCCGATGAAGACTGATCCCGTTCCGCGGCAGGAGTGGCCAATCGCGGCGACCTCCGATCGTCGTACTGGCGGAGCAAGCAGGCCAGAGCGGCGCGTCGCACCACCAATCTTCTTTCCTTTCTAGAAGCTGTCAGTCGTCCCACCATAACCGATCAACCGAATTCACAGCAGGAAAGCAGATCATGAGCGAAGACAATCGAAACTTCATCGAGCGCGCCGAATCCATCACCGGCAATCTCTACGGCGAACCGATGTCACCGGATCGTATTGCCGAGAACTTCGCGCTCTATGGGTTGAAGAAGCGCGTGGCCGCGCTCGAGAAGTTTGACGCTGAGCTGGGCGGCAATATCGATTCCAGCCCTCACAGCTTGCGAAAGCGCGTCCAGCTCGTCGATCTGCGCCGGCGGATGGGCAGTCTCCATGAGGCGCTGCGCAAAGCCAGCAGATGACCCATCCACTGTTTACCGCGCTCGCGCAGGCGCGCCTGCGCGAGGCGCCGATATTCGTCAAATGGTGCCAGCTGAACGGCGTGACCGCCTGTCCGGCGGCACCCGCGTCGGTGGCGCGTTTCGTCACTGATTGTGCGGCGCTTGGAATGAGACGGCTCTGGCCGGCCGTGCAGGATATTTCGCGGATGCACGTATCGCTCGGACTTGCCGACCCGACCCTTGGCGGTGCAGCTGCGAGCGCGATCAGCGCGATTGCCGCCGTCCCACCGCCTCGATCCTGGCCGGGGCCGTTCAAGCAGCGGTTCGCGGCACTGCCCTACGATATCCAGCTCCACCTCGCCGCGCACGAAGCACAGCGTGAACGAGCGCTGCGGCGGGCACAAAACGATGCGGCCTGCGCCCGCCAGAAACTAGCGGCGCTCGAGACTGAAACCAAGGACGGAAAGACTGATGGCAACGAAGCTGCAACGCGCGACCAGAATTGAGGATCGCATTGAAGAACTGCGCGCCGAAATCGACGGCATCATCGACGCACGCGTCGCCCGGATCGCGCGCGAAAGCCCCGGCGTCCCCACAGGCGTGATCCGCAACCTCTTGACGGCCCGGGCGCCGTCCTGTCGCTGCGCTCAGTACATCGAGCTCTGCAGCAATGAGACGAAAGTATCGGACTGAGGGCGAGCAGTAGCGGCTCGTCGAGCCGCGCGATGGCGCCCCACGGCGTCGCAATCTCACATCGAGGATAGAGGATGACCCTTTATAGATGGTCTCAAACCGCATCCGCCGACGCTACGGCAGATCCGACGATCAACTGGGCGGAGGGGCAATCACCGTCCAGCGTCAACGACTCGGCGCGTGCAATGATGGCGGCGGTCGCCAAATATCGCGACGACGTCGCCGGCGCGATCGTTACGACCGGTACCGGCACGGCCTATGCGGTCAATACCTATCAGGCGTTTCAGTCGTTCGCGCAATTGAACGGTCAAATGATCGCGTTCACGCCGCACGCGACGAATGGCGCGACCGTGACGATCAATGTCGATTCTGCTCGGTGGGAAGCCATTGCGTTCGGCGCCGAGCGCTGAACTTCCCGTCGGCGTCCTGATCCAGGGCACTCCTTATGTGGCGGTATATAACCACGCGGATCAGGCGTTTTACTTGCAGGGCCTTTTCGGCAATCCATACAATATCCCGATCGGCGCCAGCATCGACTTTTGGGGCACGTCGGCCCCGAACAGTTCGTTTGCTCTCATGTACGGCCAGGCGATTTCGCGTATCACATATAGCGCGCTCTTCGCCCTGGTCGGAACTACCTATGGTACGGGGGACGGGACGACCACCTTCAACTTACCGGATCTGCGCGGGCGCGTCACGGCCGGTAAGGACGACATGGGGGGCAGTGCCGCATCGCGTCTCACCTCATCCTATTTCGGGACGAGCGCCGCGGTCCTCGGAGCTGCTGGCGGGGCAGAGAGCAAGGCTCTGACTAACGCAAATCTGCCTCCATATACTCCTGCAGGAACGATTTCTCAAATTACCCCACAAGTCGGCTTCAACATATCTTCGTTCCAAGTGGGTGGAACTAATGCCGTAATCAATATCACTTCAAACGGCAGCGGTGCAAACGGAACTCTGATCAACTTGCAGGGCATCACGCCGACCTTTACCGGTGCGTCGCAAGGCGGCACAAATACGCCTTTCGCTGTTGCTCAACCAACAATCATTGCGAACAAGATTCTGCGTATCATTTAGAGGGTAGTCGTTATCTCGCTGCGCTCCTTGCGGAATTGTGCCGACGCAAGTGCTACCCCGATAGCTGCCGCTGCGCTCCGGGAGACAAAAGGCGAGTGGATTTGACTGTGATTGCTTAAGACCTCGAACCACGCGATTGGAATCAAGGCAGGCCAGGCCATATAAAACGTTGGCCTCTTCCGTGCAGCTAGGGCGACAAACAGAGGAATGAATATTATTGTGCCCCAACTCAAGAAGCTGTTTGCAAATACCTTTGCCGTGGCGGCGAGCGGAAGATGTACAACCTTTGCGTTGTCGCCTCCGATTCGGAATAGCGCGGCGCCGATCACATCGGTTGCGATGTTGAATGATGGATCAACTAAATAAGCGGCTAGCCACTTTGCGCACCACGTCATGGCGTAGGCGGCGAACCAAGTTGCGACGCATAGCAATGCAATACTTGAAGTCTTCCTCGAGGCGACAAGAAAAAGGCGAGCAGCATCGGCATCCATGGTGGGTTGACCAAGAAGTCGACGAAGTTGAACACTGAGCCGGACGCCGCAGCGAGAAGAATTAGCGAGCGATCTGATGCTCCGCACCGGATGGCCCAGGCAAAAAAGCCGGCGCCGCCGAGTATGACGGTGGTGCTCACCGTGTGCGGAGTGACGTGCCAAATGCGAACGAAGTCTGTCATGAACAAGACAGGAGCGCAGAGCCACACGGTAGGGCTGCCACCGATCAGCCGGCATGATTGAACTACGAAGAAGGTGGCGACGCCGGCAAGCATGGCGAGGTTTAAGAATTTCAGCATCAGAATGGGCATAAGCGATGCCAGAGGCGCACTGTAGATCCTGTATCCGTGCCAATAGCGCGCATAGCGTTCCCAATTCACGCTGTTCTGGTCTCTGGCAGCCTGTTTAAGATCGTCGCAAGCGTGCCGCTCGGAAGCGGGTCGGGGCGCCATGATCCCTTCCTCAAGTGCGCTCACATTTGGCTGCAGACCCTCGCCTAGCGAGTAGCAGTCGGTGAATCGATCACCGCTCGCGATTAGTTGGTTTTTGTCGGATGCATCGATCAATACGCGAGACAGGAATGCGCTTTGAATGTGCTGCCAAGTCCGCTCTCTTGAAATGATGTAGTCAAGGCTTGCCATCGAGGCAAAGTACAGTGGCTGCAAAAGAGCAACGAGCGTTGCAGCCATCGTCAACGAAACAATTGTCCGGCGGAGCCGATCACACAGCGGATGGGGCATGTTGGCGTCGTAACACCACAACCGCAAATAGCGCAATACATTGAAATCATCAGTAGCGTCCAAAATGCCCTACCGAGCACCTTTCCCACGGAAACGGTCTCGACGTCCGGACCCTGAATTTCGTCGACGTTCGGATCTCAGCATCACCAACTTTGGATGGTCTGGGTCGATCGCCTTCGCGGTCCTTTGCCGCCTTCGCGGCATCAGTGTCAGAATCTATCTCACCCCATAATCGAGTTACCCCATGGTAGACCTCAACGCCCTCACGCGGGCGAATGCCGGGCGCTGGTCAAGTGCCAGGCCGACCCGGAAGGCCGAGGCGGCCAAGGTTGCCTTGCGTCTCTACAAGGCCAAGACGCGGTACCAAGCCGTCGAACGGGAGACCGGCGTCCCCTGGGCGGCGATCGCCGTCATTCACGAACGGGAATCGTCCCAGGACTGGAGGGCTTCGCTGGCGCAGGGCGATCCGTGGAGCCGGGTGTCGGTTCACGTTCCGGCGGGGAGAGGCCCGTTCGCCTCATGGGAGGCCGCAGCGATCGATGCGCTGGTTAAGTGCCCTCCCTTTCTGGCGCGCCACAAGGATTGGTCGATCGCCGCTGCGTTGACGGCGCTCGAGACCTACAACGGCATTGGCTACGCCGCCCGTGGTGTCCCGTCGCCCTATCTCTGGTCCGGCACCAACCAATACCGCGCCGGAAAATATGTCAGGGACGGCGTCTACGACCCAGGCAAGGTCGATCCGCAACTCGGATGCGCAGCGCTCCTGATCGCCCTGATGGAGATCAATCCCTCGATCGGCCTCGCGGGGGAGGGCAATGCAGCGGGCCGGACTGCTGCCGATTCAACCGGTCCTTCATTGGCGAACCCATCGAAAGGTTCGATCGGGGCGTTCGTCGTCCAACTGCTCAAAGCGATGTTCGGAAGGAAATGACAATGCGGACAATCATCGACATCTTCGTCTTCGCTGCCGGCTTTGCAGCTTGCTGGTTCTGCCGAGATCCGCTCCTCAAGCTCGTGTCCGGCACCGAGGCTCTTATCAACTTGCTCAAGGCTCGGGTAGCAGCGCTGCGGGGGAAATCATGATGCTCGCAAGACTCAAGGCGATCTGCCTGAACTCCATGACCATTGCCTGGAGCTATTGCGTCGCGCTCGCGGGTGCGCTGGCTGCCGTCGTTGACGACCTCGCCGACGCGCTTGGCGACCCCGGCGTCAAGGACCAGATTGGCGCGGCCATCGGCGACGTCAAGACGACGGGACGCATTCTGCTCGCGATCTCCGTGGTGACGATCATCGCACGTCTGCGAACTCTCCGGAGGAGCGCCTGATGTGGATGACCATCATCTCCTTTCTCGGCGGTCCGGTCGTCAAGGCGCTGATCGAAGCCTATAGCGCCAAGCTCAAGGCCGAGAACGTCGATAGCAAGATCGCAGCCGATCTCGCAGCGCGCGAGATTGCGTCACAGACGGCCGAGGCCAACGCCATCATGCAGTATCGCATCGCCGAGATCGGGCATTGGTACGAGCCGGACAAGCTGATGGGATATTGCGTGGCGCTCTATTTTTCAAAGCTGCTGGTTTGGGACAAGGTCCTTGGATTGGGCTCGACGGATGCTCTGGCGGGATTTGCTGCGATCACCGCCAATCTGGTCGTTTCATTCTACTTCGCCAAGCGCGGCTTCGAGAATGTCGCGAGGATCATTAAGCGATGAGGATGGCCGACGATGAGATCAAGGCCATCGTGGCCGAGACACTGGCTGAACAGGGCAAGCTGCAGCAGGAGAGCATCGATGCGATCGTATTGAAGGCAGTCGCATCCGTGCTGGCGTCTCTTGGAATCGAAGATGACGATCGGAAAGAGCTCAGGGCGGACTTTCTGCATCTGCGCCGCTGGCGGAAAAGCGTGGAACAGGCGCAGAATTACACGTTCAAGGCCGTGATTACCGTGGTTGCCACAGGATTGATGGGAGCTATTTGGCTGGGCGTCAAGGTCGCGCTGGGCAAGTGAGCCTTCGCGCTCAATTCATTCGTTGCGAACGGTCCGATCCATGTACAGAATTCGTAATGTCGACGCATCTGATGACGACATCGCCGATGCATTGTCTGATCTGCACCAGTTGACGTTCCTGGATTCGGCGGCAATGCCTCAATTCGAGATGGGGACGTGGTGGTTGGCCTATCACGGCGATGAAGCGGTCGGTTTTGCCGGCGTCGTTCCATCCACGCATGTCAGAAATGGCGGCTATTTCTCCAGAGTTGGCGTGTTGCAACGGCATTGGGGACGCGGTCTTCAGCGCAGATTGATGTGTGCGGTCGAGGCGAGAGGGCGGCGTATCGGATGGGACAGCATCGTCTCCGATACGACGGACAATCCGGTGTCTGCCAATAACTTCATCCGGGCGGGCTATCGGCTTTTCGAGCCTGAGACGCCTTGGGCCTGGGCGCATACGCTCTATTGGCGGAAGTGGCTTCAGTAGGAGGTTTCCCACCGCACGGAACGATTGCGCAATCATAACAGTTACGAAGTGCAATGCGACCTTGCATCTTCGGAATACCTGAGGACCCGGCAGCCGGAGGGCTGCCGGGTCTTTGCGTTTTGGGCCAATGCAAGCCAGGCACTTGCGAAGTTGGCGGCGCCGGGCTTTAAGTTTGCCGTTGCAGCAATTCGGCAGCCATAAGCCGATGTAAGGGAGCGCCATCGATGCCCAACAAGCCTCAATTGCCGGAACGTTCGTCGCGCGCGACGAAGGGTCCGACTGCGCTCGATGGTCTGCTGGTCATCGATTTCACGCGCGTCGTCGCCGGCCCGGCCTGCACGCAGACGCTGGCTGATTTTGGCGCGCATGTCATCAAGATCGAGAATCCCGACGGCGGCGACGACACCCGCGCCTATGAGCATGCCGAGATCGGCGGCGAGAGCGCTGCCTATCTCAGCCTGAACCGCAACAAGCGCGGCATTGCGCTCGACCTTTCCGTGCCGGAGGCCCGCGAGATCGCGCTTGACCTGATTCGCAAGGCGGATGTTGTCGTGGAGAATTTCTCGAGCGGGGTCATGAAGAAGTTCGGGCTGGACTATGAGGCGGTCGCGCCGCTCAATCCACGGCTGGTTTATTGCTCGATCTCAGCCTATGGCCGCTCTGGACCGTTCGCATCGCGCCCCGGCTTCGACCCCATCACGCAGGCCGAGAGTGGCTTCATGTCGCTCAATGGATTTGCCGATGGCCCGGCGGTTCGTACCGGCCCTCCCATTGTGGATATGGCGACGGGGATGTCTGCCTGTAACGCCATACTGCTGGCGCTGCTCGCGCGGGACCGGCTCGGCCGCGGGCAACATGTCGAGGTCGCTCTGTTCGACGTTGCGATGGGGATGACCGGCTTCTATGGCATGGCCTATCTCATCAACGGCGAAAATCCCGGCCGGTTCGGCAATTCGCCCAGCGGGTCTCCCACCGTCGGCGTCTATGAAGCCTCGGACGGGCCGCTCTATATGGCCTGTGCCAATGATCGGCTCTATCGCCGGCTCGTGGTCGAGGTGCTGAGCCGGCCAGATCTCATCAATGATCCGCAGTTCGCCACGCGCAAGGCTCGTTCCGAGAACAAGGAGCTCTTGCGCGCGGCCATCGCGGAGGTCTTTGCCGGTGATACCCTCGAGAACTGGATGACGAAGATGAAGCTGGCCAATATTCCGGTCGGCTATCTCCGGACGGTGGAGGAGGGGTTCAACGCACCCGAAGCCCGCGAACGCCATCGCTTGAACCGGATTCCGCATCGTACTGCGGAATGGGTGCCGAACATCGAGCCGCCGATTACAATGAGCCTGACGGGCGCCATCGATCCCATCGCCGCCCCTCTGCTGGGGGAGCATACCGAGGACGTCTTGCGCGACATGCTCGGCTATGACGAGCATCGGCTCACGGAATTTACCCGGAAGGGAGTCTTTGGCGCGGGCAAACCCGCAACGGGCTAGTTCCGCGCCTTAAGTCCCATCGCACCCGGCTTCGCCGACATTCGAACCGGTGCCGGCCGCATTGGGTTGATTTGGCGAGGAGGCGGCCGCATAAATAGCTGAAAGCGAGGGACACGAATGGCGCCTGGTCGAATGCCGAGCATGGATCAGCCCACCGGGCCGGAAACCGGCGAACAGCGCCTATGCGGCAATGATCGCGAAGGCCCGCTCTCTCGTGCCGCGACTTCGCGAGCGGGCGGCGCGAACGGAGGAGATGCGACACCTCCCGCCGGAAACCGAAAAAGATCTCCACGACGGCGGTCTGTTCCGAATGCTCCAGCCGGCACGGATCGGCGGCGCCGAACTTGACTACGTCGCTCTCGTCGATTGCGCGGAGCTGATCGGACAGGCGGATGCGTCGGTGGCCTGGAATCTCGCCAATCTGGCCAGCCATCACTGGATGCTCGGCATGTTCAAGCAGAAGGCGCAGGATCTCGTCTGGGACCGCGATCCGGACGCGCTGATCGCTTCCTCGTTCATCTTTCCGGCCGGACGCGCGACGCGGGTGAAGGGGGCTACCAGCTGCGCGGCAGCTGGCCGTTCTCCTCCGGCGTTGCCTCCTGCGAATGGAACATGCTGGCAAGCGTGGTCTACTCCGATGACGAGGCGGACGGCATCGAGTATCGGATCTTCCTGCTGCCCAAGGGCGATTACAAGGTGCTGGACACCTGGAATGTCGCCGGACTACGCGGGACGGGGTCTTGCGATGTGGAGGTCAGGGACGCCTTCGTAGCCGACCATATGACCGTCGCCGTTGGCGATCTCTCGGGTGGCCCGACCCCGGGGAGCAAGGTCAATCCAAACCCGCTGTATGCGCTGCCTGTGTTCTCGTTGTTTCCATACGTTCTCTCCGGCGTCGCACTGGGAAATGCGCAGGCCTGCCTCGACGATTACACGGAGGTCGCGCGTCACCGTATATCGACCTACAACCGCGCCAAATTGAGCGACTTTCAAAGCACTCAAATCAAGATCGCCGAGGCCTCGGCGAAGATCGATGCTGCACGCCTGATCATGCGGTCGGCGTGCCTCGATGCCATGGAAGACGCGCGGCGCGGGCACATCCCCGATATGGCGACCAAAACCCGCTATCGGCGCGACGGATCCTTTTCGGTGAATTTGTGCACGGACGCGGTTTCGATGCTGTTTGCCGCGAGCGGCGCGCGCGGCCTGTTCACGACCGGCGTGTTGCAGCGGCAGTTCCGAGATGCCCATGCCATCAACTCGCATCTGGCATTCAATTTCGATGCGGCGGGGACCAACTATGGACGCGTGGCTTTGGGCCTGCCGTCCGAAAATCTCACGTTGTGAGGCTGGCTGATGAATGATCTGCCGCAGCAGCCGGCCGGCCCCGACCCAGCCAACGAGTTCGCGAGCGACAGCTCCTCGATCGATCCTCGAGACTTTCGCAACGCGCTCGGAACCTATGCAACGGGTGTGACGATCATCACGGCCGCGGCGCCTGACGGGAAGCCATACGGCCTGACCTGCAATTCGTTTGCCTCCGTCTCGCTGAATCCTCCGCTGGTGCTGTGGAGTCTCGTCGTCTATTCCTCGAGCCTGACCATCTTCCAGAACGCCAGCCATTTCACGGTCAACGTGCTTGGCGCGTCGCAGCAGGGTCTTGCGAGCAAATTCGCCAAGTCCTCGGATGACAAGTTCACCGGTGTGGATTGGACGCCCGGCCTTGGCAAGGCGCCAGTGCTCGCCGAGAGCGTTGCCAACTTTCAATGCCGGTCCGTGAATCGGTACTACGGCGGCGACCACGTGATCTTTCTCGGCGCTGTCGAGGCCTATACCTACAACACGACGGAGCCGCTGCTCTTCGCGCGGGGCGCGTTTGGCCGATTTCTCGCGGACGATGAGCGCAAGAAATCACCTTGACTGGGAGCGAGCGCGTGCGGCCGCTTAGTGGCTGTCCGCTGAAAGCTTGTAGATCTCCAGCGCATCGGCTTCGGCGCCGCGCGCGGCCTTGGCCAACCTGAAGAGTTGTCCTGCAAGCGAGGCCATCGGCACCGGTGTCGACGTTGCCTGTGCGACGTCAGCGACTGTATCGAGATCCTTGAGCATCGTGGCAACGTGTCCGAGCGGCGGCGAGTGTATGCCCTGGACCATCCGCGGCACGAAGAGCTGAAGCGGAATGGAGTCCGCGAAGCCGCCGGCGAGCGCTTCGGGCAGGCGACCGGCATCAATTCCGGCGTTGACGGCAAGGCGTGTGGCTTCCGCGAGCACGGCCATCGCGCAGCCGACGATCACCTGATTGCAGAGTTTTGTCGTCTGACCGGCTCCGGTCGGGCCCATGTGGGTGAATCTGCGTGCCATGGCCAACACATAGGGGCGGACCCGCGCGATATCGGCCGCTTCTCCGCCGGCCATGATTGCGAGCGTGCCTTCCTCGGCCCCCTTCGTCCCGCCGGACACCGGTGCATCGATCCAGCCGGCGCCATTGGCCGCTCTCAGCCGCCTTGCCAGCTCGCGCGCTGAGTCGGGATGGATCGACGAAAAATCGACCACGAGCTTGCCCGCGCCGAGGGCCGCTGCGAGCCCCTCCGGCCCGAAGATGACCTCCTCGACGGCCGCGGCATCCGTCACGCACATAAAGACGATATCGGAGTTCGCAATCACGTCTCGGGGCGAGACCGCGCGTTTGGCGCCGGCTGCGACCAGCGGAGCGAGCTTGCCCTCCGATCGGTTCCAGACCCTAACCTGACGTCCGCTCGCGAGCAGGCGCAGGGTCATCGGCGTTCCCATCAGCCCGAGCCCGATATAGCCGAGCCTCTCGGCGTTTTGCGGGTTTGCCTTGCTCGCATCAGCCATAGGTTGCCTCCTTCTGTCGCAGCGCAAACGCCGCCTTACCATACATTGCAGCTCGGGCGGGGAAACCGCCGGGGGCCGCATGGCTTGCCTGATTGTTTGAACCATGAAACATTTGAGGCGGTCGGGTTGGGTAGCGCCGGTCGGCGCTGGAGCAGCGGAGTGGGCACGATGCGAACCGTTTCGAAGTGGATTCTGGCTTTGGGGGCGGCAGCAGCCGTGAGCGCGGGGGCATCCCCGTCATGGGCGCAGCAGACGATCCGCGTCGGCTGGACGATCCCGGCCGAGGAATCCAAATACTGGATGATGCGCCGTCCGACCGAATTTCCCAATATCGGCAAGGCCTACAACATTGAATGGACCCAGTTTCAGGGCACCGCGCCGATGACGCAGGCTCTGGCTGCCGGCGCGCTGGATTGCGCGACGCAGGCGCCCCTGTCGCTCGCGAACGGCGTGGTCGGCGGCAATCTCAAGGCCTATATCGTCGCGCAGCACGTCTTCGAAAAGCCCGGTGGCTTCTCGGTCTACTGGGCGGTGATGGATGACTCGCCGATCAAGACAATTGCCGATCTCAAGGGCAAGACTGTCGGCATTTCCGTGATCGGCGGCGGTACGCAGGGGCCCTTCAACCTTCTCCTGAAGCAGAATGGCGTCGATCCCGCCAAGGATATCAAGTTGGTCGAGGTCGGATTTGCCGTCTCGGAGGATGCGTTGCGCCAAGGCCGCGTCGATGCGGTCAACATGAACCAACCATTTGCGGCGCGCGCGGAGGCGAAAGGCGGCACCCGCAAACTGTTCTCGCTGTCGCAAGCCATGCCGAACATCGTGCACATCCTGGAAGCCTGTCGCGCCGATTTCGTCGACAAGAACCCTGAAGTGGTCAAGGCCTATGTTCGCGACATTACGTCGGGCATGAAGAAAGTGCTGGCGAGCCGCGAGGAAACTCTCAAGGTCGTCAATGAAGTGCTTAAGGCCCCGATTCCGGTGCTTGAGACCTATCTGCTCAAGGACAACGATTTCGGCCGTGATCCGGGTGCGGCGCCGAACTTCCCCGCAATCCAGAAGATGCTGGACATCTATGCCGAGACTGGAATGCTGCCGAAATTGGATGTCGCTCAGTTCAAGCATCCGACAATCGTCGCTCCGCTGCAGTAGGCGACCGTGCGAACGATCCGGGTAGGGACCCAGCCTCGTCCCGGATGATCCGGGACGAGGCATAAAGAAGACGCATGCATGAAGAAATTGCGATCACGAGTGACGACCGACGGCCTCGACCGGGCCCCGCACCGGGCGTTCATGCGTGCGATGGGGCTCGACGACGCTGCGATTGCGAAGCCGATGGTAGGCGTCGTCAGCATGAAGGGCGAACAGACGCCCTGCAACATGACGCACGACTTCCAGGTTGCTGCAGCAAAGACCGGAATCGAGGAGGCCGGCGGTACGCCGCGCGAATTCTCGACCATTTCGGTTTCCGACGGCATCAGCATGAACCACGAGGGAATGAAGTTCTCGCTGCTTTCTCGTGAACTGATCGCCGACTCGATCGAAGCTGTCGTCCATGGTTTGGCCTACGACGCCCTTATTGGATACGGCGGATGCGACAAGACGCTTCCCGGCGTGATGATGGGCATGGTTCGTTGCAACGTGCCGTCCATTTTCATCTATGGCGGCAGTTCGCTGCCGGGCCGCGTGGATGGGCGTACATTGACAGTGCTCGATTCCTACGAGGCCGTCGGCAGCTTCATGACCGGCGAGATCGACGGCGCGACGCTCGAGAGGATCGAACGCGCCTGTCTGCCGACGATTGGCGCCTGCGCCGGTCAGTTTACCGCAAACACGATGGGCATGGTCTCGGAGGCGATGGGGTTGACTATTCCCAACGTTTCGATGGTGCCGGGGGTCTATGCCGAGCGTGCGCAGATCTCGCGACGCGCTGGTCGGCTGATCATGGAGATGCTCCAGCGCGGCGGACCGCTGCCGCGCGACATCGTGACGCGGAAATCCCTCGAGAACGGCGCGGCGATCGTTGCCGCGACCGGCGGCTCCACCAATGCCGCGCTGCATCTACCGGCGATTGCGAATGAAGCCGGAATTGCGTTTACGATCGACGACGTCGGTGAGGTCTTTGCAAGGACGCCGTTGATTGGAAACCTACGACCCGGTGGCAAATACACGGCAAAGGACGTCTATGATATCGGCGGCGCAGCTGTTGTGATCCGAGAACTGATCGCGAGCGGTCATGTCGATGGTAGCTGTATCACCATCACGGGCCGTACTCTTGCTGACGAGTACGGCGCGGCGAACGCGCCGGATGGGGAAGTGATCTACGCGTCTCGCGCACCGATCATGCCTGATGGCGGCGTGGCGGTTTTGAAGGGCAACCTCTGTCCGGATGGCGCAGTCATCAAGGTCGCAGGTTTGAAGAGCCAGTTTTTCGAAGGAGCTGCGCGCGTCTTCGAGGATGAAGAGGCTTGCGTCAAAGCGGTTCGTGACCGCACGTACAAGGCGGGCGAGGTCCTCGTGATCCGCAATGAGGGGCCGGTCGGCGGTCCCGGTATGCGCGAGATGCTTGGTGTCACCGCGCTGATCTACGGACAGGGCATGGGCGAAAAGGTGGCGCTGATCACCGATGGCCGATTCTCCGGGGCGACTCGGGGCATGTGCATCGGCTATGTGGCTCCTGAAGCATTTGTCGGCGGTCCGCTGGCGCTCATTCGCGACGGCGACGGGATTCGGATCGACGCCGCAAATCGGCGGATGGATGTGCTGCTCGATGAGCAGGAACTCGCCGCGCGACGGCGCGATTGGAAGCAACGTCCGCCGCGTCACCGCGCCGGTGCGCTAGCAAAATATGCGCGACTGGTTGGGCAGGCGCCGGGCGGAGCCGTGACACACGAAGGCCCGGCAGAATGGCCGTGGTTCGAGTGACGCATCGCACGGGCGCGAAAACGACCGCCGGTCTGGCAGGCTTCTTGCTAAGCTCGTGCTTGACGGTTCAGCGCATTCGGCGGGGAACGGTCGCGCGAGCGAGGCGAGCGACGGGATGACGGCAGTGGTTGCGAGATCGAGCGAATGGGTGAGACCGGTGACGTCACAAGAGCCGGCTTCTGCAATCATCGAAATCGAACGCGTCTCGCAGGTCTTTCAGACCTCGGCGCGCAAGGATCATGTGGCGCTTTCCGATATCTCACTGACGATCGAGGAGGGGCTTTCGTCTCCATCCTCGGACCGTCCGGTTGCGGCAAGTCGACATTGCTTTATATCGTCGGGGGCTTTGTCAGCCCGACCAATGGCGCCGCGAAGATGAAAGGACGGACCATCACGGGGCCCGGTCCGGATCGCGGGCCGGTATTCCAGGAATTTGCGCTGTTTCCCTGGAAGACTGTGCTGGGTAACGTGATGTATGGCCCGCGCCAGCAAGGCGTTCGCGCCTCCGAGGCGGAAGCGCAGAGCCGCGCCCTGATCGAAATGGTCGGCCTCAAGGGTTACGAGAATTTCTATCCCAAGGAGCTATCGGGTGGGATGAAGCAGCGCGTGGCACTGGCGCGCACACTCGCCTACCATCCGGAAGTCCTGTTGATGGACGAGCCGTTCGGCGCGCTTGATGCGCACACAAGGACACGGCTGCAGAACGACCTTTTGAACATCTGGGAGCGCGACCGCAAGACGGTGCTGTTCGTCACTCATTCGGTCGACGAAGCCGTCTTCCTCTCCGACAAGGTCGTGATGATGTCGAAATCTCCCGGCCGCATCCGTGAGGTCATCGACATCGATCTGCCGCGGCCGCGCCGCCGCAACGAGTTGTTGCTGGATCCACGCTATCAGAAGTACGTCGTTGATATCGAACGCATGTTCGATGAAAGTGACGAACCTGGACCTGCGTTATGATGTCGCCGGCTGCCTTGATCCGACGATTGGCTCCGGTGCTGGCCTGTATCGGCTTGCTCGCGATGTGGCAGGTTGCCTCCCTTGTGCTGAAGAACGACAGCTTCCCAACAGCGACCGAGGCGATGCGGGCGATTCCGGACATTCTCGGCGACAAGGAATCCCTCATCAACATCCTGGCGTCGCTTCGGCGCATGGCGCTCGGATTCTGTGTGGCGGTGCTGGTTTCGATTCCTCTGGGCCTGTTGATGGGACGCAGCCGGAGCGTCTCGGCCTTTTTCAATCCGCTTCTGATGGTGATTTATCCGGTGCCGAAGGCGGCCCTGATGCCAATCATCATGCTGTGGCTGGGCGTCGGTGACATCACCAAGACATTGGTGATCTTTCTCGGCGTCAGCCTTCCCGTGATCTATCACAGTTTTGAGGGCGCCAAGGCGGTCGAAGAGAAGATGCTGTGGTCAGGCGCCGCGATGGGGCTGTCACCGGCGCAGCGCCTGGTGCGGATCGTGCTGCCCGCGGCGCTGCCGGAAATCCTCACCGGCTGCCGTACGGGACTTGTGCTAGCGCTGATCACGATGATCACCAGCGAGATGATCGCCCGTCAGTCCGGCGCCGGCAACATCTTGTTCAATGCACTCGACATGGGTCAATACGACACTGTGTTCGCGATGATCATCATCGTGGGTGCAATGGGCATTTGTTTCGATGCGATTTTCGAGAAGGTTCGGGCCCGGCTTGTGCGTTGGTCCGAGCCTCAGTTCGACTTGCCGCTGAGCTTCTCGTGATGGCACGCATTCTCTCCCCAAATATCCTTCTCGGGATCGCCCCCATCGCGCTGATCATCGCCCTGTGGCAAGGGTTGGTGTCGTTCGGCTTTGCGCCCGCAGTCCTGCTGCCGCCACCGGGATTCGTCTTTAGCAGGCTGCTCCAGCAACTTGTGACGTGGACGTTTCAGCAGGAAATCGTGGCGACCCTCATCCGGCTGTTTGCCGGGTTCGCAATTGCAGTCGTGCTCGGCGTCGGTATCGGAATTGCCGCCGCCGCCAGTCCGGCGATCAATGCCGTGGTTCGGCCGATAGTTCGCGTATTGGCTCCGCTGCCCAAGGTCGCGCTCTATCCGGCGCTCCTTCTCTTGCTCGGCTTCGGCCACGGATCGAAAATCACCTTGGTGGCCGCGGACGCGCTCTTTCCTATTCTGCTCTCGACCTATTACGGTGCCTCGACTGTCGAGCAGAAGCTGATCTGGTCGGCCATGGCAGCGGGAACGCCGCGCCGTGAAATCCTTTTCAAGGTCGTGCTGCCGGCAGCGATGCCTTCGATCCTGACCGGCTGCCGGATCGGACTTGTCATTTCCTGCATCGTGGTGTTTCTGGCCGAGATGATCACGTCGACGGACGGATTGGGGCACGCGCTCGTGACCGCGGCGCGGACTTTTCAAGCCGTCGACATGTTCGTGCCGCTGATCACGATCTCGCTGTTGGGGTTGATCCTGAACGCTCTGCTGGGTGCGCTGCGGTCTTACCTCTTGCGGGGCTTCCCAGAAGCGTGATCTGAACGAAGAAGAAACAAGACCGGGAGTGAGCCATGCTGGCTGATCGTATCGAAGCAAAATGGATCGATGCATTTTGCGAGATTTTCGAGCGGTGCGCCGTCAAGCCCGGTGACACCGCCGCAATCCTGTCGGAGACCCAGTCGCGCGCGTTGAATGTCCATCTGGCCGAGCTTGCGCTGCTGCGCATGGGGGCACGGCCGTTTCACGTGGTAATGCCGACGCCGCGTAACCGGAATATCGTCCCGGTTCGTTCGACGGGGGCGAGTGAGGCGATCCAGAAGCTCGGTCCGGTCATCACTGCGCTTCAACAGGCCGGTTTTGTGGTGGATTGCACCATCGAGGGACTGATGCACGCGGTGGAGACGCCCGAAATCCTGAAGGCCGGGGCGCGGATCCTGGTGATCTCCAACGAGCACCCCGAGGCGCTGGAGCGGATGGTGCCGGATTCCGCGCTCGAGAAGCGCGTGCGCGCGGCGGCGAAGATGCTGCGCGGAACGAAGCGGATGCGGGTGACATCGAAGGCGGGTACGGCGCTGGACGTCGACATGGTCGGTGCGTCCACGGTCGGCGTGTGGGGCTGGACCGACAAGCCCGGCACGCTCGCGCATTGGCCCGGCGGCATCGTCGTCAGCTTTCCCAAGAGCGGGACCATCAACGGTACGTTGGTGATGGCGCCCGGCGACATCAACCTGACGTTTAAGCGCTACCTGGCTTCATCGGTGAGGATGATCTTGAAGGACGACTATGTCGTCGAGACTCGAGGGGAGGGCACGGATGCAGCGATGATGCGTGCCTATCTCGCGGCCTGGGGAGACCGCGAGGCCTACGCGGTCTCGCATGTCGGCTTCGGCATGAACCCGGGCGCGCGCTATGAAGCGTTGTCCATGTACGATCAGCGCGACACCAATGGCACCGAAATTCGTGCCGTCTCCGGCAATTTCCTGTTCTCGACCGGGGCGAACGAATTTGCTGGCCGCTACACGGCAGGCCATTTCGACCTGCCGATGATGGGAACGACCATCGAGGCTCGATGGCGTGGTGGTTGTTCGCGAAGGCGTGCTTCAGGACGTCTTCGGCTGACTGTGGTCGAGTATGGGTGGCCGAGCGAGGTCGAAGTGCCGGAGCAGGTCGACCATGGCCTGGAGCCGCTTTGCGCGATACGCATCGACATCCATCCCCGAGTAATCCAGGAAGCCCGCGCCGGTGCGCAGGCCGATCCGTCCCTCATGCATGTTGCGGGAAATGACGTCCGGCGCGCGATAGCGGTCGCTGCCAAGAGCGCCCTCAAGATAGCGACTGGCGTAGTACAAGATGTCGCCGCCACCCCAGTCGATGAACTCGAGGAGGCCGAGCACGGCATAGCGAAAGCCGAAGCCGTAGCGGATCGCCTTGTCGATCTCTTCCGCGCTGGCGACGCCCTCCTCGACCATGCGTGCAGCCTCGTTCATCGCCAATGCCTGGATGCGCGGGACGATGAACCCGGGCGTCGCCGCGCAAACAACCGGAACCTTGCCGATGCCTTCGAGCAGAGCCTTGACCTCAGCGATGATGGCGGGATCGGTGGCTTTCCCGGGCGAAATCTCGACCAGCGGGATCAAATAGGCCGGGTTGAGCCAGTGCACGTTGAGGAAGCGGCGCGGATTTTCGATCGCGGCAGAGAGATCGTCGACGAGGATGGTCGACGTCGTTGATGCGATGATCGTGTCGGGGCCGACTTGCCTTGAAGCAGCTCCCAGCACTTCGCGCTTGAGGCTCGACGACTTCGGGGACACCCTCGAAGACCATCCCGGCTCCGCCCAACGCTGCGCCGCTCTGGCTGGCCGGCACCACCGAGACCCGTGCGATCAGCGGATCAACGTCTGCCTCGGTCAGCAGCCCCAGATTCGCAAGGCTTGCAAAAGTCTTCCTGACTTCGCCGAGAGCGTCCGTCTCCAGCTTGAGGAAATCGTCCGCGGAGCGCGCCTTGACGTCGACCATCGTGACCAGATGTCCGGCATAGGCAAACGCGACGGCGATACCGCGCCCCATGCGGCCCGCTCCGAGACAGGCAATGTTAGCGCGGCTGGTCATCGGTCAAAATCCATTGCGAAGCACCGTCTGTAGTTCGGCCTTGCCGAGCTTGCCAAGTCCGAGCGTCTCGAGCGTCCTGCCGCCTTGCGCAAAATCCTCGCCGCAGATCGCGCCGCCGATGGCCAGGAAGGCCTTGGCGAGCGGCGTTGCGACATTGGCGACCGCTGCGACGGAGACCAGTAGCGACAGCCCAAGCCGCAGGTCCTCCCGCATGTAGCGGTGCTCCGTCAGCACGATCCGCTCGCGCCAGTCACCGGAATCGGTCAGCCGGTCGTGCGAACCGCGGCCGTACATCCAGATATCACCTTCCCTGGCGTAGTGATGGGCGAGCGGAAAATGCGGTGCGCCGTAGCCGAGCGCCTCGCGCACCGCAATTCTCTCGGCGTCGAGCGCGTCCGTGACCCGCCGGATCGCCGCTTGCGTGCCTTCCTTGTGGATGTCCCATCTCTCGAAGTGCTCGATCGGCCCCGCGTTCATCACGATCAGCGGGGGATGGATAATCGGCCCTGCGTTCATCAGCGCCCCCGACAGTGCGTCTCCGCACGCCTCGATCACACCGGGAAAGGCGCGTCCGATCACTTCGAGCGCATGCGGCATCTGGTCGAGCGGAAACACGCCGACCGGCAGCCGCTTGGCGCGGATGGTGATGGCGACCTCGAACGGTCCGTGCTTACGAGTGAGCCAGGGCAGGGTGCCGGTCTCGGCAAAGCTGGCCTCGGCATGGTTGCCCGCGTCTCGCATCGCCTGTGCGAAAATCATCGAGCCGAATGTCGCTGGCGGCAGGAACACGACCTGGCCATTGCGCAAATGCGGGGCCAGCGCCCGCGCGATATCCGGCTGCGCGAAGGCCGGGGCGGGGCATAGGATCAGCTCGGTGTCATCGACGGCTTCGGCGATGTCGGTGGTGACAAGCGCGAGCTTCACGTCGTGACGGCCGTTGTGATCCTTCACCAGGATGCGCGAGCCGGCGGCGCGATGCGCCGTCACCTGACCTGCGTCTCGGCGCCAGAGCCGGACCTCATGCCCGGACAGGGCAAAATCGCCTGCGGCCGCGAAAGAGCCGTTTCCCCCACCCAGAACCGCAATCCTCAAGATATCTCTCCTTGGGCGCGCGACTGCGCATCAAGCTGCTTCAGCAGGAAATGCTGGACCTTCCCGAGCGCCGTGCGCGGCAGGTCGGTAACGAAAACGATGTCACGCGGAACCTTGTAGCGCGCGAGCTGCGCCTGAATGTGTCCTCTCAGCTCGTCGGCTTCGAGCCGGCGGCCGGACCGCGGGATCACGTAGGCAATCGGCACCTCATCCCAGCGCGGATCGGGCCGGCCGATCACGGCGCATTCGCTGACGTCGGGATGTTCGAGCAGGACGCGCTCGACCTCGGCCGGATAGACATTCTCGCCGCCGGAAATGATCATGTTCTTCTTGCGGTCGCGCACCCAGAAATAGCCGTCGGCGTCGCACAGGCCGATATCGCCGGTGCGATACCAGCCGTCATGCAGCGCATCGCGCGTGGCGTCCGCATTGCCCCAATATTCGAAGAACACGTTGGGGCCGCGTACCGCGATCTCGCCCGGCGCGCCCGCGGGTACTTCGTGCCCGGCCGGATCGATCACCTTTGCTTCGCAGCACAAGCCGGCAAGGCCAGTCGATCCCGTACGCGAGATCGCCGCCGAGGCGCGTGTACACGGCGACGGGGCAGGTCTCCGTAGAGCCGTAGACCTGGAGGACCGGCACGCCGCGTCCGACGAAGCGGTCGATCAGGTACGGCGGCACGATGGTCGAGCCCGTGGCCACGGCCTTGAGTGACGACAGATCGGTGGTCGCCCAGGCCGGATGCTCGCTCACGGCCTGAATGATCGCGGGAACCATTACGGTCAGCGTCGGCCGCTCGTTCTCGATGGCCGCCAGCGCCATATCCGGCGTGAAGCGGGCATGGATCGTGACGGTGGCACCCAGCTGCAGCGCCGGCGTCGTCTGGATGTTGAGGCCGCCGACATGGAAGAACGGCAGTACGGTCAGCACGTGATCGTCGGACGTCATGTTGTGCATGTGCTGGCTCATGACGCCGTTCCAGAACAGCGCCTCCTGGCGCAGCACGGCACCCTTCGGCCGGCCGGTCGTTCCCGAGGTGTAGACGATCAGTAGCGGGCAGGAGAGATCGGTGTGTGGGTTGCGGCCGCTGCCATCGCGGCGCGCCAGCAGGCTTTCGAATGTCGTGCCGCGGGGCGGCGCGAAATCGAGGCCGACAATTGATGTCCCCGGCGCTAGCTCGGGAAGAACTCCTTCGAACGCCTGCTCGAGCACCAGCACCTTGGCGCCGGCGTCAGCGAGAATGAAGAGCTGCTCGGCGATCGCCAGCCGCCAGTTCAGCGGCACGAGCATCGCACCCAGCCGCGCACAGGCGTAGAGCAGCACCAGATAGTCCGGCCGGTTCAAGCTCAGGATTGCTACGCGATCGCCGCGACCGACGCCAAATTCTTGCTTCAACGCCGTCGCGGTCCGCTCGATTCGCGCAGCGAACGCGGCATAGCTGAGCCGTTCCCCTTCGAAGGCAATGGCCGTCTTGTCTGGCGAAAACGCCGCGTTGCGATCGATCAGACTGCAGAGGTCCACCGTCAGTCGTCCGTCTCGCCCGCCTCGTACAGCGCCTCGCGCCCGATCCGGTCGAGGCAGAGCTCGGCCGTCCAGGGCAGCATCAGCGAACCGCAGCGGCTGTCGCGATAGATCCGCTCCAGCGGCAGCGAGCGGAGCATGGCCTGACCGCCGCAGGTGCGGATCGCGAGCGCGGCGAGCCTCATTGGCGCCCTCCATCACCGAATATTGCGCGGCATAGGCCCGCAGCACCTGCTCCTTGCTCGGATTGGCGCAGGCTTCGGTCACCGCCTGGAACCAAATTCCCTTGATCTGCTCGAGCTTGATCTGCATCTGTGCGACCGCGATCTGCTTGGTCGGATACATCCGCCGTTTGACCGGTGGCATGCCCGGCACTTCGCCGCGCAAATATCGCACGGTGAAATCATATGCGGCCTGCGCAAGGCCCATATAGGTCGGCGACAGCGTCAAGAACATGTGCGGCCAGCGCATTGCCGCCTGGAAATAGACGCCGCGCGGCATCAGCGCAGAATCCTCCGGCACGAACACGTCCTTGAACAGCAATGTGCGCGAGACCGTCCCGCGCATGCCGAGAGGGTCCCAGTCGCCGACGACCGAGACGCCCTCCGACTTCGCTGATATCGCGAGGTAGAGCGTGTTGCGGCGCGAGGCCTTTTCGCCTTCCTCGGTTTCGGTGCAGAGCACGCCGTAATAGTCGGCGTGCCCGGAGAGCGAGGCAAAGATCTTCTTGCCATTGACGATCCAGCCGCCCGCGACCGGTCTTGCCTCCGTGCCGAAGGCGACGCCGCCCGCGGCGGCTGCTCCGCCTTCGGAGAACGGTTGCGAGTAGATCGCCCCATCCTCGACGATGCGCTTGTAATGGACCGCGCGCCGCCGTTCGTGCTCGGCGCGGGTCCCGGCGTCCATGTCGAGATCGTCGGCGAGGGGCCCGACCATAAGGTCGAGCAGACATGCATGTTCCAGGTCAACGCCGTCGCGCCACAATAGCGGCCAATCTCCGCGGCGGCGAGCGCGTAGGTCTGATAGTTCGCGCCGAGCCCGCCATGCTTCTTGGGAATGGCGATGCCGAGCAGGCCGACGCGGTGCAAATCGCGATAGTTTTCCGTCGGGAAGATCGCCTCGCGATCGTAGGTCGCGGCGCGGCCGGCGAACACGCTCTGGCCGATCTCTCGGGCACGCGCGATGATGGCGGCCTGCTCGTCATTCAGGCGGAATGCGATGGGATCGAAGATCGGTGCATCCAGTGCGACCTTGCCGTTCGCGCCGATGGTCTTGCTGACTTGCATGGTCATGGCGCAATCACCCGTGTTTTGCCGTGACGGAATCAAGGAAGCTGCCGAGAGCCTTGTCGAAGGCGTCAGGGCGCTCGAGATTGGCGAGATGGCCGACGCCGGGCAGCTCGACATACTCGGCCAAGGGAATGTAGCTCGCCGTCTTCGCCATCATCGGCGCCGGCGCGTTATTATCCCTGGATCCCGACAGCAGAAGCGTCGGAACGGAGATGTCCTTGAGCGTGCTGCGCTGATCGAACCCGATCAGGGCCAGCATCATGGCGCGGTAGCTCGCCTCGGGAACGCTCGCCATGCATTCGCGCGCAAGCTCCATTCCCTTGGGATCCGGATCGTCGCCGACGAGCCTCATTCACCAGCGAGGGCGCAAGCGAGGTCATCGTCTCGCCGCGATCGAGCGGGCCGAGCCGCGCGGCGATGAAGGATTTCTGCCAGTCGCCGTCGGCCTTGCCGAAAGCAGGGCTGGTCTGCGCCAGGACGACCGCGCGCGCCGGTTTCGGCGATTGCACCAGCCATTTCTGAACGATCATGCCGCCGATGGAGTGACCGACCAGAATGGGCCTGGTTGCACCGAGTTGCTCGATGAAGTGCTGGAGCGCGTCCGCCAGGGCAGCGATGCTGACGTTGGCAAGCGGCGCTGATCCGCCGTAGCCCGGCATGTCCCATGCGATTGCGCGAAAGCGGGTGCCGAATGTGGCGAGTTGCCGGCTCCAGGCTCGCGCCGCGCCGCCGATGCCATGCAGGAAGATCAGAGGCACCGCGCTCGGATCGCCCTCGGCTTCATAGGCGAAGCGTCCGTCCTTTGTTATCATTGGCGCAGGCTGCGACACGCGACATCCTTTTGCTCGGCCCTTCGATGCTAACAGGCCTGTGGGGGATGGGAAGCGATAATTTTAAACCTAAAGCAATTTTCGAGCCGCCTTCTCGAGCGCTGGCCGATGCGGCTGCGATCGCCGCTATCGTTGCAAAAATTTGAAGGTTAAAATATATCGGAGCGACGATCATAAGATCCGAGGGAGCCCGCGCATGTCCGGATTGCCGCATTCGCCGCACGCGCTGGTGACCGGTGGCGGCCGCGGCATCGGCCGCACAATCGCGGCGGCTCTCGTCGGCGCCGGCGCCACCGTGACGATTGTCGGCCGGAACGCCGGAGTTCTCCAAGAGGCAGTCGCTGCAGGGGCCGCGCATTTTGCGGCCGCCGCCGACGTCGCGAACGAAATAGCGCTGAAAGCTGTCATCGCCGAGGCCCACGCGCGAAAGCCGATCGATATCCTGATCGCAAATGCGGGCAGCGCGGAATCCGCGCCATTCGCAAAATCGGACAGTGCCATGTTTGCGCGGATGATGGACATCAACTTCATGGGTGTGGTCCATGCCATCCACGGCGTGCTGCCGGGGATGAAGGATCGCCCGTACGGCCGCATCGTCGTGATTGCGTCGACCGCAGGCCTCAAGGGCTATGCCTATGTCAGCGCCTATACGGCGGCCAAGCACGCTGCGGTTGGACTCGTTCGTTCCCTTGCCCTTGAGCTGGCCGGCGGTCACGTGACCGTGAATGCTGTTTGCCCGGGTTTCACCGATACCGACCTCGTCGCCGGCAGCATCGACAACATCATGAAGAAGACCGGACGTAGCCGCGAACAGGCCATCGCCGAGCTTGCCAAGCATAATCCGCAGGGGCGGCTAATCGCGCCTGAGGAAGTGGCGGACGCCGTGCTTTGGCTGTGCGGGCAGGGCGCCAGTGCGATCACCGGGCAGGCCATCGCAGTTGCAGGCGGCGAAATCTAGCGGCCCATAACAAAGACCCAAGGAGATCGCATGAGCAGACCAGCCAATCCCGTCACCGTGCCGCTCGCGGACTATTCGCCGCAGCACTTCCTGCTGGCCGTGGTCGACGGCGTGGCCACCGTGACGCTCAATCGTCCCGAGCGGAAGAATCCGCTGACGTTCGAAAGCTATCGGGAACTGACCGATCTCTTCCGCGCTTGCGCGTTCGACGACGAGTCTCAAATCCATCGTCGTCACCGGCGCCGGCGGCAATTTCTCGTCCGGTGGCGATGTGTTCGAGATCATCGGGCCGCTGGTGAAGATGGATACCAAGGGGCTGACCGCGTTCACGCGGATGACGGGCGATCTCGTCAAGGCGATGCGCGCCTGCCCGCAGCCGATCATAGCCGCGGTCGAGGGCATCTGCGCCGGCGCCGGGGCGATCGTCGCCATGGCCTCGGACATGCGCCTCGCGGCGAGCGGGACCAAGGTTGCGTTCCTGTTCAACAAGGTGGGGCTCGCCGGCTGCGACATGGGCGCCTGTGCGATCCTGCCGCGGATCATCGGGCAGTCCCGCGCCTCCGAGCTGCTCTACACCGGCCGGTTCATGACGGCGGAAGAGGGCGAGCGCTGGGGCTTCTTCAGCCGCATCGTGACGCCGGAGCAGGTGTTGGCCCAGGCCAAGCTGCTGGCCAAGCAGATCGCGGAGGGGCCGACCTTCGCCAACACCATGACCAAGCGAATGCTGGCCATGGAATGGGCAATGTCGGTGGAGGAGGCGATCGAGGCGGAAGCCGTTGCCCAGGCCCTGTGCATGACCACGGCGGATTTCGAGCGCGCCTTCGAGGCCTTCGCCAACAAGGTCAAGCCGGTATTCAGGGGCGACTAGACCGGCCGCCTTCGTGACGCCGGCCAGCAACGGGGACTTGCGCGAAATTATTTTAGGCTTAAAATAGTTTCATGGCCGGGTGAATTGGCGAGGCTCCCATGAAAGTCGCGATCATCGGTGGCGGACCTGCGGGTCTCTACGCTGCGATCCTGCTCAAGAAGCAGCGCCCGGGCGCCGACATCACGGTATACGAGCGCAATCGGGCCGATGACACATTCGGCTTCGGCGTGGTGTTCTCCGACGCCACGCTGGACAATTTCGAAAAGCACGATCTGCCCAGCTATCGCCGCATCACCCAGGAATTTGCGTATTGGGACGATATCGCGGTGCATTTTCGCGGCACTGTCCATCGGGTCGGCGGCAATGGCTTTTGCGGCTGCTCGCGGCAGAAGCTGCTGCTGATCCTCCAGGAGCGGGCGCGCGAGGCTCGGTGTGGTCCTGCATTTCGAGGCCGATGTCGATGACGAATCGCGCTTCGCCGATGCCGATCTCATCCTGCTCGCTGACGGCATCAACAGCCGCTTCCGCGAGAAATACGTCGACCATTTCGAGCCGGAAGTCGATCTGCGCACCAACAAGTTCGCCTGGATGGGCTCGACCAGGCCGCTCGATGCCTTCACCTTCATCTTCCAGGAGACGGAGTGGGGCCCGTTCATCGCCCATGCCTATCAATACGAAGCGGGGCACTCGACCTGGATATTCGAGACAGATCCTGAAACGTTCGAACGCGCGGGGCTCACGGGCCTGAACGAGGCCCAGTCCGCCGCGCGCATGTCCGAAATTTTCGGCTGGTTCCTCGATGGGCACAAGCTGCTCACCAACCGCTCGATGTGGCGCAATTTCCCGATGATCCGCAGCAAGCGCTGGGTCAAGGACAACATGGTGCTGCTTGGCGATGCCAAGGCGAGCGCGCATTTCTCGATCGGCTCCGGCACCAAGCTCGCGATGGAAGACGCCATCGCCTTGGCCGAGGCGATGGAGAAGGCCCCAGATATCAAGGCCGCGCTCGACGTTTACGAGCACGGACGCCGCGAGGAAGTCGAGAAAACGCAGCACGCCGCCGACGTCTCGCTGGTCTGGTTCGAGCATGTCGACCGCTTCTGGGATTTCGATCCCGTGCAATTTGCCTTCGGCGTGATGACGCGCTCGAAGGCGATCACCTACGACAATCTCAAGCTTCGCGCGCCCGATTTCGTGGCCGAGGTCGAGGCCTCATTTGCCAAACAGGTTCGCGACAGCGGATTTGATGTCGATATCGGCAAACCGGTCGTACCGTTGTTCCAGCCGTTCCGCTTGCGTGAAATGGAAGTCGCCAACCGCGCCGTGATGTCGCCGATGTGCATGTACTCGGCCAAGGAGGGCGTGCCGACGGATTTCCACCTCGTGCACTACGGCTCGCGCGCGATCGGCGGCGCCGGCCTGATCTTCACGGAGATGACCTGCGTCAGCCGCGACGCGCGCATCACGCCCGGCTGCGCCGGCTTGTGGAACGACGAGCAGGAAGCGGCGTGGCGGCGGATCGTGGATTTCGTGCATGGCAATTCGGCGGCAAGGATCTGCCTGCAACTCGGGCACGCCGGCCGCAAGGGGGCGACCAAGCTGATGTGGGACGGCATCGATCGTCCCCTGGACGCAGGCGGCTGGGACGTGGTCTCGGCATCGCCGCTGCCTTACTTTCCCGACAGTCAGGTGCCGCGTGAGGCTCGATCGGGCCGGCATGAAGGCGGTGAGGGATTCGTTCGTCGCGGCGGCCGAGCGCGGCGAACGCTGCGGCTTCGACATGCTCGAACTGCACTGCGCCCACGGTTATCTGCTCGCGAGCTTCATCTCGCCGCTGACGAACACCCGCACCGACGAGTATGGCGGCTCGCTCGAAAACCGGCTGCGCTTCCCGCTGGAGATCTTCCAGGCGCTCCGCGCCGCCTGGCCGTCGCACAAGCCGATGTCGGTGCGTATCTCCGCGACCGATTGGGCCGACGGCGGCGTCACCGGTGACGACGCTGTTGCCATAGCGCGCGCCTTCGCCGAGGCCGGTGTCGATCTCGTCGACGTCTCGACCGGGCAGACCGTGCGCGATGCGCAGCCGATCTATGGGCGCATGTTCCAGACGCCGTTCTCGGATCAAGTCCGCAACGAGGCGCGCGTGGCCACGATGTGCGTCGGCAACATCACGACTGCGGACCAGGCCAACACCATCCTGGCCGCTGGCCGAGCAGACCTCGTCGCCCTCGGCCGGCCGCATCTGGTCGATCCCTTCTTCACCATGAAGGCCGCGGCCTGGTACGGGGCAAAGGACGCCTTCTGCCCGCCGCAATATCTGCCCGGAATGGATCAGATTTTCCGCAACAGCGTCCGTGACCGGCAGGACATGGACGAGCTGCGAATCAAGGCTAAGCCCAAGACCCGGGCCGAGCTCAAGGCGGAGGCGACAAAGCCGCTTGCGGCGGAGTGACCGCCCGTGCGACGTTAACGCATTGCCTGTGTTTCGAGTGGAGTAAGGGCGATGAAGGCGATTATCGTCGGTGGCGGTATCGGTGGTCTCACCACCGCGTTGATGCTGCGTTCGCGCGGCCTCGACTGCGAGATTTTCGAGCAGGCGGACACCATTCGGGAGCTTGGTGTCGGCATCAACACATTGCCGCATGCCATGCGCGAGGCTCGCCGGTCTCGGCCTGCTTCAGAAGCTCGACGACGTCGCTGTTCGCACCGACCAGCTCTATTATCTCAATCGTCACGGTCAGGAGGTCTGGCGCGAAGCGCGCGGCATCGACGCCGGCCACGACGTGCCGCAATTCTCGATCCACCGTGGCCGCCTTCAGGGTGTCATCCACCGCGCGGTCGAGGAGCGGCTCGGAGCCGATGCCATCCATACCGGCTGCCGGCTCGGAGCCTTCACGCAGGACGAGGGCGGCGTCACCGCCTATTTCTTCGATCGTGCCGGCACGCATATTCACACCGCGCGCGGCGACATCCTGATCGGCGCCGATGGCATCCATTCCCGCGTTCGCGACACGCTGTTTCCGAACGAGGGACCGCCGTGCTGGAACGGCCTGATGTTGTGGCGCGGTGCGCGCGACTGGCCGCTGTTCCTCACCGGCAAATCGATGATCGTGGCCGGTGGTCTTAACGCCAAGGTGGTGATCTATCCGATCGCGGAGGGATCGAGCCCGGCGAGCCGCCTGACCAACTGGGCCGTGCTGGTGAAGGTGGGAGAGGGCAATGCGCCGCCGCCGCGCAAGGAGGACTGGTCGCGGCCGGGCCGCCGCGAGGAGCTGATGCCGCACGTCGCCCGCTTCTCGGTGCCCTATGTCGACGTGAAGAGCCTGATCTCGGCGACGCCCGAATTCTACGAATATCCGACCTGCGACCGCGATCCCTTGCCCTATTGGTCCTCGGGCAGGGTCACGCTGCTGGGCGATGCCGCACATCCCATGTATCCGGTCGGCTCCAACGGTGCCTCGCAGGCCATTCTCGATGCGCGTTGCCTTGCCGATGCGCTGGTGCGCGCCGAGCATCCGCGCCAGGCGCTGCTCGAATACGAGAAGAAGCGCCTGCCGATGACGGCGGACATCGTCCGCTCCAACCGGCGCGGCGGCCCCGAAGGCGTCATCGACGCCGTCGAGCAGCTCGCCCCTGATGGTTTCGACAATGTCGACAACGTGCTGAGCTATTCCCAGCGCGAGGCCATCGTGCGCGGCTATGCCACCAAGGCGGGCTTCGCCGCGGTCCCGGGCCTCGCGGCGGTGCGCGCCTGAGCCGGGCCGCTAGCCGGCGCCGGGAGGCGGCGGCAGGAAGTGGATGTTGAACTCGGCAGCCATCGCCACGACGTCTTCGGGCTTCTGCTCCTTCATGTTGTGAAGGCCCCAGAACAGGTCGAACAGCTTCTTGGTCGGCGACACCCAGAACAGCACCTTTGCGGTCTGCTCCGACTTGTTGAAGATGCCGTGCGGCACGCCCATGCCGAGCCGGATCAGGTCGCCGGCGGTTGCCTGCGACTCCGAATTGCCGAGCACGAAATCGAGCTTGCCTTCCAGCATGTAGAGATATTCGTCCTGGTCGGGATGGATGTGCGGCGGCACGAATGTGCCCGGCGGCAAGGTCGCATGCCAGGAGAAGCTGTGCTCGGTCTTGCTTTTCGGCACATAGGTCTGGCCGAGGATGTTCCAGGAAATGCCCTGGATCCCCTCGTTAGCCCGCGTGATGCCGGTGATTTCGTTGCTCATTGAAGTCCTCCCTTGACGCGACGCTCGGCTTAGTTCGCCGCCTTGCAGTCCTTGGCATAGCGGTCGCCGTAGTTCTCGAAAACCTTCTGGACGATCTCGGTCTGGAATTTTCCGTCCGGGCGCTTGGCGACCTTGGTCAGGTAAAAATCCTGGATCGGGTAGCCGTTGGTGTTGAACTTGAAGGCGCCGCGCAGCGAGGTGAAGTCCGCCTTCTTCAGCGCGGCCCCCACGGCATCCTTGTTCGAGAGGTCGCCCTTCACGGACTTGATGGCACTGTTGATCAGCATCGCAGCGTCATAGGCCTGGAAAGCGTAGGTACCGGGCACGACGTTGTAGGTGGCTTCATAGGACGCGACGAATTTCTTGTTCTGGGGATTGTCGAGGTTGGGCGCCCAGTTCGCGCCGCCGAACATGCCGACGGCAGCATCCTGCTGCGCCGGTAGGGTCGATTCATCCACCGTGAATGCCGAGAGCACCGGGATGCTGTCGGCCAGGCCCGCCTGCCGATACTGCTTGACGAGATTGACGCCAAGGCCGCCCGGCATGAACGTGAAGAGAGCATCGGGCTTCTGCGAGGAGATCTTCGACAGCTCGGGCTGGAAATCCAGCGTGTTGAGCGGCATGTAGGATTCCTCGACGATCTCGCCCTTGTAGTCGAGCTTGAAGCCCGCCACCGAATCCTTGCCGGCCTGATAGTTCGGGACCATCAGATACATGCGCTTGTAGCCGCGATCCTGCGCGACCTTGCCGAGGATCTCGTGAACCTGGTCGTTCTGATACGAGGTCACATAGAAGAACGGGTTGCAGTCCTTGCCGGCAAAGGTCGAGGGGCCTGCATTGGGGCTGATCAGGAAGGTTTTCGATTCCGTGATGGGTCTGTGGATCGCCTGCAGGATGTTGGAGAAGATCGGGCCGACCACGAAGTCGACCTTGTCGCGCTCGAGCAGGCCCTTGACCTTGGTCACCGCCGCATCCGGCTTCAGCTCGTCATCCGCAACGATCACTTCGACATCGCGGCCGCCCATCTTGCCGCCGAGATCCTTCACCGCGAGCGCAAAACCGTCGCGGACCTGCTGGCCCAATGCTGCAGCGGGTCCCGACAGGGTTACGACCACGCCCAGCTTGATCTTCTCCTGCGCCGCGGCTGGATTGAGGGCGGTGCCGACCAGCAGGGCTGCGGCCAAGGTCAATTGCGTCTTCATGATCTATCCCTCGTGACACCAGGCTTGCAATGCAAGCCGCGTACTCGATCCAAGCTTATGCCGATGATGGCTGCCGCGGCAAGCAGCGCGCAAACGGTCGGCATCCTGCGGGCAGCGGTGCATGCAAGCGGCGCGCCAATTATTTGAAGCCTAAAGAAATTGACGTGCGGTCGATTGTTGCAGCTTTGGACTTGCGGCCGGCTCCGATTTACTTGAAGCTCAAAATGTTGGGGAATCCGTGCCGGCGCCAATGCCCGCCGAGAGTGACTGCACCGCGATGCTCGATTCCGAGACCAAGGCCGTTGAAACGCCGGAAGACCACGCCGACGAACTCCGGCTGTGGTTGCGCCTTCTAACCTGCACGACGCTGATCGAGGGCGAGGTTCGCGGCCGGCTCCGGCAGCGGTTCGACGTCACGCTGCCCCGCTTCGATCTGATGGCGCAACTCGACAAGGCGCCCGACGGCATGACGCTGTCCGATGTCTCTAAGCGCATGATGGTGTCGAACGGCAACGTCACCGGTCTCGTCGAGCGGCTCGTGGAATCAGGCCATCTCGACCGGCGGACGTCCGAGACTGATCGCCGTGTCCAGGTGATCCGCCTCACAAAACTCGGCCGCGCCGAGTTCCGACGCATGGCCGCGGAGCACGAGACCTGGATCGCCGATCTGTTCGCCGACCTCTCGCCGAAGGACGTGCGCGAATTGATGCGGCTGCTCGCCAAGACCAAGGCCTCGGCGCAGAAATCGGCCGCCCGCCGTCGGCCGTAGGCGCAATCCCCCAATCCCTTTTGCCGCAGGAAAAAGCACGGGATGCCCAAAATCCGCTATTGCGCCAAATTGTTTTAAGCCTAAAATGTTTTCAGATCGTGCTGCCGGGTGCAATCCATGCTGAAAGGAGCGTGCGATGGCCAACGCCGCCAAGGTTCAAGTGACGGGCTCGCATGACGGCAACGCCGCGACAGCCCATGTCGATGTTTTTGCGCAGCAGCATCTGCCGCCGCGCGAGCAGTGGCCCGAATTCATCTTCACGCGGCCCGAGCTGAACTATCCGCCGCGATTGAATTGCGTCAGCTCCTTCCTCGACCGCTGGGTCGAGCAAGGCCATGGGGATGCGCCCTGCGTCATCAGCCCCGCCGTCAGCTACACCTATCGCGAGCTGCAGGCGCTGGTGAACCGCATCGCCAACGTGCTGGTCGGCAAGCTCGGTCTCGTCACCGGCGGTCGCGTGCTGCTGCGCTCGGCCAACAATCCGATGATGGTTGCGACCTATCTCGCGGTGATCAAGGCCGGTGGCATCGTGGTGGCGACGATGCCGCTGCTCCGCGCCAAGGAATTGTCGTATCCGATCCAGAAGGCGGAGATCACGCTGGCGCTGTGCGACGGCAAGCTCGCCGACGAAATGGAGAAGGCGAAGACCGCGGCGCCCAATCTCAAGCGGGTCGTCTATTGGGGCAATGGCGCGGCGGACTCGCTCGAAGCGCTGATCGTTAACGCGAGCGCGGAGTTCAGGGCTGTCGATACCGCCTCCGACGATGTCTGCCTGATCGCCTTCACGTCGGGCACGACGGGCGATCCCAAGGGCACCATGCATTTCCACCGCGATATGCTCGCGGTCTGCGACGGCTATGCACGCAACATCCTGCGGGCCGAGCAGAAGGACCGCTTTGTCGGCTCCGCGCCGCTCGCCTTCACATTCGGCTTCGGCGGCGTGCTGTTTCCGATGCATATCGGCGCCTCCTTCGTCGTGCTGGAGAAGACGACGCCCGACGACATGCTGACGGCGATCGAGCGATACAGGACTACGGTCTGCTTCACGGCGCCGACCGCGTACCGCGCCATGATCGGCAAGCTGCCGGGGCGCGACATTTCCTCGCTGCGCAAATGCGTCTCCGCCGGCGAGACCCTGCCCAAGCCGACCTTCGATGCCTGGCTCAAGGCCACCGGCATCAAGTTGATGGACGGGATCGGCTCGACCGAGCTGCTGCACATCTTCATCAGTGCGACCGAAGACGAGATCCGACCCGGCGCCACCGGAAAGCCGGTGCCGGGCTACGAGGCCAAGGTCGTCGACGACGACGGCCGTGACCTGCCGCCAGGCACGATGGGCAAGCTCGCGGTGCGCGGGCCGACCGGCTGTCGTTATCTCGCCGACGAGCGGCAGCGCAAATACGTCCAGAACGGCTGGAACATCACCGGCGACACCTATCTGATGGATAGCGACGGCTATTTCTGGTATCAGTCCCGCTCCGACGACATGATCGTGTCGGCCGGCTACAACATCGCGGGCACCGATGTCGAGGCAGCGCTGCTCACGCATCCGGCGGTCGCCGAGTGCGGCGTGGTGGGCGCCCCGGACGAGGCGCGCGGCATGATCGTGAAGGCTTATGTCATCGCGGCGCCCGGCGTGACTCCGGACGCACAGCTCGTGGCCGAGTTGCAGGAGCATGTCAAACGCGAGATTGCGCCGTACAAATATCCGCGAGCCATCGAGTTCGTGACGCAACTGCCGAAGACCGAGACCGGAAAATTGAAGCGCTTTGCCCTGCGGCAACTGGCGCAGGCCCCCGTGACGTCCTCAGGCGTCGCAGCGGAATGAGAAGGATAGAGAATTGTCCGTGACGACGCCGAAAGGCCCGCAGCTCGCGGTGCTGCCGACCGCCGACGAGGATGACACCCGTGCGCGGGTGCAGGTGCTTCAGCCGTCGGGGTGGCCGATGCCGAAGGGCTATGCCAACGGCATGGCCGCCGAGGGACTTATCGTCGTCACCGGCGGGGTGATCGGCTGGGACGCCGAGGAGCGCCTTGCTGATGGCTTCGTCGCGCAGGTGCGTCAGACCTTGAGCAATATCGCGGCGATTCTGGCCGAGGCCGGTGCGCGGCCCGAACACCTCGTGCGGCTGACCTGGTACGTGGTCGACATGGACGAGTATCTGTCCAACCTGAAGGAACTCGGCAAGATCTACCGTGCGGTCTTCGGCGCGCATTACCCCGCGATGGCGCTGGTGCAGGTGGCGCGCCTCGTGGAGAAGGCGGCGCGCGTCGAGATCGAGGCCACCGCCGTCATTCCCCGCTGACGCGCGTCAGCTTGCCTTGGAGAGCTGGTCGTCCTCGGGCGAGTTCAGATAGATGCCCGACATGGTGTCGACCCAGCACAAATGGTCGTGCACTTTCTTCACGCCCTCGACGTTCTCCGCGGCGACGATTGCGGCCTGCCGCGTCCGCTCTTCGGTGATGACGCCGCTCAGGTGAACGATGCCGTCGCGGACGATGACGTTTAGTCCGAACGGACACCAGTCGTTCTTCTCCATGCTGTCGATGATGCGGCCGCGAATGTGATCGTCGTCCGCTGTCGGATCGCTCACTTCGCGCGCAAGTCCGGCCACCGCCTGCAGCAGATTAGCCCGCGATACGATCCCGACGACCTTGTCGCCGCGCACCACGGGCAGCCGCTTCACATTGTTGCGCTCCATGAGGTCGACGATCTCGGCGAGCGCCGTATCCTCGGTGATGGTCACGGGCGAGTCGGTCATGACCTCCGCGACCTTGCGGCCGTGCTCGTGGACGAAGTCGCTGGCGGATTTACCGGGGCCAAGGATGAAGCGCAGCCAGCGTCCGCGCTTGCGCCCGGTGCCGATTTCGCTGCGGCGGATGAAATCTCCTTCGGAGACGACGCCGACCAGCTTGCCGGTATCGTCGACCACCGTGAGGCCGCTGACATGCCGCTTCAGCATGATATTTGCCGCCTCGACGATGCTGGTGTCGGGGGTAACCGAGATGACCGACCGGGTCATGATCTGGTGGGCGCGCATGGACAACTCCGCTGGCTCGTCGAATTTCGATGCGCGAAAACTAGCCTGGGTGCGAGGGTGCGGCTTGACCCAGGTCAATGGCGCGACGCCCGTCCGTCCCGATGAAGCAATTGTGATCCTGGCCCGGATTTGATGCAGCTCAACGCTGATACCAAGCCGCGCCATATCCTTCCACCGACACAGTACAGCAGCCTTTTGGGATCATTGAGCCATGAGCGTCGTGCAGATATTTCCACGGGCCGAAGAGCAGGCGGCGCAGGCTCTCCCTGTCGTTCCCGCCACGGGTCCCCAGGCCCCGACGGTGAGTTCCGAAAAGCCGGTCGCCACCGACCCCCGCCTGCACCGGAGCCGTATCCTCTCGACCGCGCGTTTCATGCGATGTTGGCGCGGTTCACAGGCGGCATCTCGCCGCTGGCCTTGTCGCTGGCCTGGCTTGACTGGAGCTCACATCTCGCCGCCGCGCCCCAGCGCCAGATGGAGATTTCCCGCAACACCCTGCGCGACATCGGCCGGCTGACCGAGGCCGCCGCGCACGCGGCGTCGCCGGAGCAAAAGCCGTGGTCCGTGATCCAGCCGCAGCCCCGGGATCGCCGCTTCGCCGGGCCGCAATGGGAGACCGCGCCGTTCAATCTGCTGGCGCAGGCGTTCCTGCTCACCGAGCGGTGGTGGCACGATGCCACGACCGGTGTGCGCGGCGTGTCGCATGCCAATGAAGCCATCGTCGAGTTCTCGATGCGCCAGATGCTGGACATGCTGGCGCCGTCGAATTTCGCGGCGACCAATCCGAAGGTGCTGGAGAAGGCGTTCCAGAGCGGCGGTGAAAATTTCGTCTTCGGCTGGCAGAACTGGTGCAACGATCTGATGCGTCTGCTCTCGGCTTCGAAATTGACGGAGGATGGTCAGTTCGTGGTCGGCAAGACGGTGGCGGCCTCGCCGGGCAAGGTCGTGTACCGGAACGAGCTGATCGAGCTGATCCAGTACCATCCGACGACCGCGCAGGTCCGGCCTGAGCCGGTCCTGATCGTGCCGGCCTGGATCATGAAGTACTACATCCTCGATCTGTCGCCGCACAATTCGCTGGTCAAATATCTGACCAGTCAAGGCTTCACCGTGTTCGCGATCTCCTGGCGCAATCCGGATGCGAGGGATCGGGATATCGCCTTCGACGACTATCGCAAGCTCGGCGTCATGGCGGCGCTGGACACGATCGGCCAGGTCGTGCCGGATCGCAAGACCCACGCGCTCGGTTATTGTCTGGGCGGCACCTTGCTGTCGATCGCCGCCGCCGCGATGGCGCGCGATGGCGACGCTCGTCTCGGCACGGTCACGCTTCTCGCGGCCCAGACCGACTTCACCGAAGCCGGAGAGCTGACGCTCTTCATCAACGAGAGCCAGGTTTCATTTCTCGAAGACATGATGTGGCAGCGCGGTACGCTCGACACGACGCAGATGGCCGGTGCCTTTCAGCTGCTGCGCTCCAACGAATTGATCTGGTCCCGCCTGTCGCACGACTACCTGATGGGCGAGGGCGCGCCGCCGAACGATCTGATGGCGTGGAACGCGGACGCAACGCGGCTGCCCTATCGCATGCATTCGGAATATCTGCGAAAGCTGTTCCTCGACAACGATCTCGCCGAGGGGCGCTACCACGTCGGCGGCCGGAGCATTTCGCTGTCAGATATTCACGCTCCGATGTTCGTGGTCGGCACGCTCGCCGATCACGTGGCACCGTGGCGATCGGTCTACAAGATCCATTATCAGGTCGATGCCGACGTGACGTTCCTGTTGACCAGCGGCGGCCACAACGCCGGTGTCGTTGCGCCTCCGGAGGAACCCGGTCACCGCTATCAGGTGCTGATCAAGCCAGCCGACGCGCCCTATGTCGGTGCGGACGAATGGCTCAAGCTGGCGCCGCACGTTGAAGGGTCGTGGTGGCCGGAATGGACCAAATGGCTGGCGGAGCAATCCGGTGCGCCCTGCGATCCGCCGGGGATCGGAGTTGGCGACGCTCGGGATCTGCCCGATGCGCCGGGGGATTACGTCCACACCTAAGCCTCCGGCTCGGAGTTCGGCGTGAGGTCCGAGGAGCGGAAGGGCTTGGTCCTGTCCAATTTTCCGTAAGCGGTTGAGGCCGCCCGCAGCAGCTTCTTTTCCCGTTTGCGATCCAGGAAGCGCCTGGCGGCATCGTGGCCCGCGCCATTCAACGACGCGGCCAGCGCTTGTCCGCGCGCATCGTCGTTCAATTGTCCGAGCGACCGTTGCGCCTTGCGCAATTGCTTGAGGATGGACTTCTGCTTCTTCAGCGAGTCTTCCGCGAACAGATCCTGGAGCGACTCGATCGAATAGGTCATCCGCTTGTTGAGAAGCCGCAGCTTGTGGCGGTTCTCGACGTCGAGCTTGCTGAGCTTTCGCGCTTTCCTGAGTAGCGTCGTTTCCCATTCGGTCAGCCGCTCCGTCGCGTGATCTGCGAGCGTGCAGCGGCGCAGGCGGATGGCTTCCTTGCTGCGCCGGGTGGACCAGGGACCGCTCTCGATCCAGCTCGAGGTCTGCTCGACGAGACGGCGGTAGCGCGTCGATTGTAGCGCGCGCGCCAGCAGGCGGTGGCTCTCGGCGCGTTTTTCGTCCCAGTGCTGGAGCTCTGCGATCACGGCGAGCCTCGTCGCCGCTCTCGGCCACCACCCGCTCGATCGCCACGTCGAGATCCCTGACCATGCCGAGCTGGGTGTTCAGCCATTTCAATTCGGCCCAGACGTTCGGCCGCACGGCGTCGTCGACCATCGGCGAGAAGAAGCGGATGGCGGTGCGCAGATGCGTGAGTGCGATCCGGATCTGATGCAGCGCGTCGGGATCGCCCCGGCAGGTGCCGTCATGCTGGGCCAGCACGGCAGCGAGGTGCCGGCGCGCGATGATCCGGAACGCGGTGTCGCAGGCCATGCCGGGGCTCAGGCGGCCGGGCAGGGCGTTGCGCCGCGTCGCCGGCGTGGCGCCAGCGGCCGTCGAACTCGTGCTAGGTCGCGCCATCTTTGCCCGCGCCAATCAGATTGCCCTGTTTGCCTTCAGCGATCGCGTCCCGGCAGTTCTGGAGCGTCTGCTCTTGTGTCCCGGATGCATCGATGGTCGCCCAACCGACATGGCCAATATTATAGCGCTCCTGCAGCGCGGCAACCTCCTGCGTGGCGTCGGAGGCGTCCCCCGTCGATTTCCGATCCGCGTCTGCCGGGTCTCGAGGTCGGCGACCAGGAACAGGCCGTTCAGCGGCACGTTTCGCTCGCGTGCCAGTGCGGCGATCGCCTCCCTCTCGTCCTCGCGCGCAAACACGCCGTCGATAACAGCCGAATGGCCTTGCGCCAGCACCCGCCCGGCGAGTTGAACCAGCCTGTCATAAACGCGGGCCGCGTGCTCCGGCGTGTAGGCGGACGGCGGCAGGCGGTGCGTGTCCCCGACGCCGAACATCTGCTTGCGGACAAGGTCGCTACGCACCACGACGGCTCCGGGGGGCGGTGCGACGAGGGGCGAAGTGCATTGGCCAGCACCGTCTTGCCGGTGCCCGACAACCCGCCGACCGCAATCAGGCGCGGTGCGGCGGGATGGATCAGCATTCCGGCGAGGTCAAAATAGCGCCGTGCTTCATCCAGGATCTCCGGGTCATCGGAATGCGGCGGCTTCAGCCGTGCCAGGGCCACATGGGCGCGGATCGCCGCGCGGAGGGACATGAACAGCGGCAGGGCCGACAGCGCGTCGAGATGATCGGCGGATGTGGCGGCGAGATAACGGTTGAGGACGATGTTGGCCGCGCGTGGCTGATCGTGGTGCAACAAATCCATCAGCGTGAATGCGAGGTCGTAGAGCACGTCAACGGTTGCGATCTGCGGATCGAATTCGATGGCGTCGAACAAAACGGGCCGGTCGTCCAGCAGAACGATGTTTGCAAGATGCAGATCGCCATGGCAGCGGCGCACGAAGCCCTGGCGGCCGCGCTCTGCGAGCAGGGGACGGAGGCGCAGGAATGCCGCATGAGATGCCTTGCCGAGCTTCTCGATGGCGTCCGGGCCAAAATGGTTGCCTGCCCGCAGGCCGTGGCTGTTGCCGTCGATCAGGCCGGGGATGGAGGACAGCCAAGCCTCACCGTCGGCGCGTGTCGCCGCGCCGTGCGAAGCCACGATCGCGTCGGCGGCCGCCGAGGCCAGTTTCGCGTCGAGCGGGCCGGCCTTTGCCAGATGATCCAGCGTCCTGTTTTCGTCGAAACGCGACATGTCGACCGCGTATTCGATCACCCGGCCGGGGCCATCGACCCGCACCGATCCATCCGCTTCTTCCGTGATCGCCACGACGCGATGATAGATCTGCGGCGCCAGCGGCCGGTTGATCCTGATTTCCTCCTCGCACGCGGCCTTGCGCTTCTCGAGTGTCGAGTAGTCGAGAAACGGAAACCGGACGGCACGCTTGATCTTCAGCGCGCGCGCCCCGTCAAGAAACACCGCGGCGCCATGCGTGTCGATCCGCCTCACGCCGGCAGGGGCGGCCAGCGTCCGGAAGATCCGCTCCTGGGTCGGTATTTCATGTGTCATGGTATAGGCATCCGAAAGCACCATCAGGGCGTCAGCACGGCCGCGCCGAGAATTTCGCCAGCTCGCAGCATGTCCAGAACCTCGTTGGCCTGATCGAGCGGAAATGCCGTCGTTTCGGTGCGCACGCCGGCTTGCGGAGCGACCTTGAGAAAATCGAGGCCGTCCTGCCGAGTCAGATTGGCGACCGAGACGAGCTGCCGTTCCTGCCAGAGCAGATCATACGGAAAGCTGGGAATGTCACTCATGTGGATGCCGGCGCATACGACGCGACCGCCTTTGCGGACAGCACGCAACGCGGCCGGGACGAGTTCGCCGGACGGCGCGAAGATGATGGCCGCATCGAGCGGCTCGTCGGGCATCTCGTCGGATGCCCCCGCCCAGACCGCGCCGAGACGTCGTGCAAGATCTTGCGCGGCGGTGTCGCCGCGGCGCGTGAATGCATGGACGGATCGTCCCTGCCAGCGCGCGACCTGCGCAATGATGTGACCGGCCGCGCCAAAACCGTAGAGACCGAGCCGTTCGGCAGGACCGGCTAGCACCAACGAGCGCCAGCCGATCAGCCCTGCGCATAGCAGAGGAGCAATCTCCACATCGTTGCCGTCTTCACCGAGCGGAAAGGCGTAGCGCGCATCGACGATGGTGTGGGTCGCGTAGCCGCCGTCCCGCGTGTAGCCGGTGAATTGCGGCGCGTCGCACAGGTTTTCCATGCCTTGCCGGCAGAAGCGACACTGTCCGCAGGTGAAGCCGAGCCAGGGAATGCCGACCCGATCACCCCGCGCATGCGTTGCGACATTCGGGCCCACGAGATCGACACGGCCGACGATCTCGTGCCCGGGCACGATCGGATAGCGGATATCGGGCAGCTCGGCGTCGACGAGATGAAGGTCGGTCCGGCATACCCCGCAGGCGCTGATCTTGACGCGGAGCTGACCCTCGCCGGGGATCGGGTCGGGCCGCTCCTCCATCTGGAGCCGCGTCCGCGGGGCCGGCAACACCATCGCACGCATGAATCTCTCCGGGCGCTCCGCTCCGACTGAATGATCCATAGAATAGCAGAGGGGCCAGTCCTTGACGCCGGTCAACGCCCGTGCCGGGTCCGGGCGGGCCGGGTTCCCTTGGCTTGACGAGGATCAATCGGCTCGACGAAAGCAAGCCTATTGTGGCGGCCAAGGAGAATCCCGATGCCTATCAAGGATGTCTTTCTGCCGCTCGTCGGTCAGCCACGCGGGTCGAATCTGGCTGCGATCGAGAAATGCGTGGCCGTCGCCGCCGATCTCGGCGCCAGAATCACCGCGCTCGCGCTCGAGGAAGAGGTCCACGAGCGGCCGAAGGTGCTGCTGCCCTACGATCGCGAGGCGGAAGCCGGCAACCTTTGCGATGTGAGCGACATGCAGCAGCTCCTGAACGTCTTCGCCAGTGCGACCTCTCGTGCCAAGATCTCGCGCGCACAGCCAGACGGGCAAGGTGCCGGCGGACCAGATCGCGGCGGTCCTGGCCGAGCACGCCCGTTACAGCGATCTCACACTGCTTCCCGTGAAACCGCACGACAGTCGAACGGAGGGCATCGTGGAAGCCATCCTGTTCGGATCCGGCCGGCCGCTTCTACTCTGTCCGGAGCATCTCGCCGACGAGCTTCGGCCCAAATTCGAGAATGTCGTGATCGCCTGGGATCAGTCCGCGCGCGCGGCGCGCGCGATCGGCGACGCGCTGCCAATGCTGCAGGCGGCGGCGACCGTCCGCGTGATGACCGTGGCGGACGACAAGACCGACGGGATCATGCAATCCGGAGCCGCCATAGTCGACCATCTCAGGGAACACGGCGTACACGCCTCATTCGAGGTGGCGAAAGGTCGCGGCAGCTCGATCGGCAAGGTCTTGGGGAATTGGGTGAATTCCCATGGCGTGGACGCCATCGTGATGGGCGCATACCATCATTCGCGCCTGAACGAGATCGTCTGGGGCGGTGTGACAAAGACCGTCATTGGCCAGCCACCCTGCTGGGTTATGATCTCACATTAGGCTCGCCATTCGTCAGCCTGACCGTCAACTATCGGAACCGTCTCCGACCGGGGCGCATTTGCTTTTATGTCAACCTATCGTTTGAACAATCTGCTGGCGCCGCGATCCGTTGCGCTTGTCGGCGCAAGCGCTCGCCCGGTGTCGGTGGGACGTGCCGTTCTGGAGAACATCCAAAAGGCTCAATTCAAGGGGCGATTTGGCCTCGTCAATCCACGCCATGCCGAAATCGGCGGCATCGCCGCGGTGAAGAGCCTGGACGCCCTCGACTTCGTGCCCGAGCTCGTGGTCGTCACCGCGCCGGCGCGTGAGATTCCCGGGATTATCGATCAGGCCGGTCGCCGCGGCTCGGCGGGCGCCTTGATCGTCTCGGCGGGTCTCGGCCACGGGCCAGGATCCCTGCACGAGGCTGCCGTCACCGCGTCCCGCAAATACGGCATGCGGTTGATCGGACCGAACTGTCTCGGCATCATGATGCCCGGCGTCAGCCTGAATGCCAGCTTTGCCGCACACATGCCGGGGGCAGGCAGCCTTGCGCTGATCTCGCAATCCGGCGCGATCGCTGCCGGCATGGTCGATTGGGCCGCGCAGCGTGGCGTCGGCTTCTCCGGCATCGTCTCGATCGGCGATCAGATCGACGTCGACATCGCCGATCTGCTCGACTATTTCGCGATGGATCACAAGACCCGCGCGATCCTGCTCTATATCGAGTCCATCAAGGACGCCCGCAAGTTCATGTCGGCGGCGCGCGCGGCCGCGCGCGTGAAGCCCGTGGTCGTGGTGAAGTCCGGCCGCATGGCGCAGGGCGCGAAAGCCGCGGCGACGCATACCGGCGCGCTCGCCGGCGCCGATGCCGTCTACGACGCGGCGTTCCGTCGCGCGGGCGTTCTTCGCGTGTCCGATCTGCGTGAGCTGTTCGATTGTGCCGAGACGCTCGGGCGCGTCGAATCGCCGGCCGGAAAGCGTCTGGCGATTCTGACCAATGGCGGCGGCATCGGTGTGCTCGCCGTCGATCGGTTGGTCGAGCTCGGGGAATTCCGGCGACCATCTCGGCGGACGCCCGCAAGAAGCTCGACGCGGTGTTGCCGCCGACCTGGTCCGGGGCGAATCCCGTGGACATCGTGGGCGACGCGGACGCCGCGCGCTATGCAGCGGCGCTCGAAGTGCTGCTGGCCGATCCCGACAATGATGCGGTCCTGGTTCTCAACGTGCAGACGGCGATCGCCTCGGCGAGCGAGATCGCCGCGACCGTCACGGAGCCTCGTCGCAAAATATCGCGAGAAGCATCGCCGATGGGCCAAGCCGGTGCTGGCCGCCTGGGTCGGCGCCGATCAGCATATCATTCAGGCGCTTTCCGGCGCCGGCATGCCTAATTACCCGACCGAAGACGACGCCGTGCGCGGCTTCATGCATCTGGTCCGGCACCGCGAAGTGGTCGAGGAGTTGAGCCAGGTTCCTCCCGCGATGCCCGACACTTTCGTTCCCGATACAAAGGGCGCGAGACAGATCGTCACCGCCGCGATCGCGGACGGCCGCCAATGGCTCGAGCCGGTCGAGATCAAGCACCTCCTCGAAGCCTACGACATCGCGATGGTGCCGACCTTTGCGGCTGCCGATGCCGAGCAGGCGGTGGCCTATGCGAACGAAATCTTCGCACAGGGCGGCACCGTCGTGCTGAAGATCTTGTCGCGCGACATCACTCACAAATCCGATGTCGGCGGTGTCGTCCTCAACCTGACCACGCCAGAAGCCGTCCGAGCAGCGGCCAATGGCATCATGGCGCGGGCGAAGAAGTTGCGCCCGGAGGCGCGCATCGGCGGCGTCATCGTCCAGGCCATGGTCGTCAAGGCGAAGGCGCGCGAGCTGATCCTGGGTCTCGCCGACGATCCCACCTTCGGCACCGTCGTGGTGTTCGGTCGCGGCGGCACGGCGGTGGAGATCATCAACGACAAGGCGCTTGCGTTGCCACCGCTGGACTTGCAACTCGCTCGCGACCTGATCGATCGCACCCGCGTGTCGCGGTTGCTAAAGGCTTATCGTGACGTGCCGGCGGTCAAGCAGGACGCCGTGGCCATGGTGCTGGTCAAGCTGGCGCAGATGGCGGCCGACATTCCCGAGATCCGTGAATTCGACATCAATCCGCTGCTCGCGGACGAGACCGGCGTGACGGCGGTCGATGCCCGTGTCGCGGTTGGCCCCCCACAGCGCAAGTTCGTCGGCTCCGGCCCGGCCAATTTCGCGGTTCGCGCCTATCCGTCGCAATGGGAGCGCCGCCTCAAGCTCAAGGAGGACTGGCGGATCTTCGTGCGGCCCATGCGGCCCGAGGACGAGCCGACCATTCACGAATTCCTCCGTCACGTCACGCCGCACGACCTTCGCTTGCGTTTCTTCGCGCCGATGAAGGAATTCACGCACGAGTTCATCGCGCGCCTGACCCAGCTCGACTATGCGCGGGCGATGGCCTTCATTGCGTTCGACGAGGCCACCGGCGAAATGGTCGGCGTGGTTCGGCTCCACTCGGACTCGATCTACGAGAGCGGCGAGTACGCGATCCTGCTGCGCTCCGACCTCAAGGGCAGGGGGCTCGGCTGGGCTCTCATGCAGCTCATCATCAACTATGCCAAGTCGGAAGGCCTCAAGGTCATATCGGGCGATGTGCTCCAGGAGAACACCGTGATGCTCGAGATGTGCAGGCACCTCGGCTTCCAGGTCAAGCCGGACCCGGCCGAGCCCGATATCTGCGACGTCAAGCTGACGCTTTGAACTCCGTCAGGAATGCGCTTCGGCTGGACTTGCCGCAGCGGATGTCTTGGCAGACGTTTTGGCGGATGCCCTGGCCGTTGACCGCAAATTCTTTACGATGATCGCGATCAGCGGCACCAGCACCGGCACGATCGTGCTGAGCGGATGATGCACCGCGCCCGATACCTGGGCCTGGAGTGCGCGCGCCTCAAGCTGAAGGGCTTCGATGGAGGCGTCGTGGATTTCAGTGGCGAGCCTCGATGTCACGTCCGGACGGAGCGCGACCGGCGATGGCGAACAGAGCGGCCGCGATGGCGAAATTGACGGCGCCGAGGATGGCCGCCGCGGCAATCGCGCTCCAGATCTGGACCAGCGCGAAATAGGCCGACAGCTCCAGCATCAAGAGGCCGAACGCTGCGATCAACGCCGCGAAGGCGCGCAGGCCGAGCCCGACCAGCAGATGGCGCAACCTGATGTCCGCGATGATCCTGTCGGTGCGCCACAGCGCGCGCAGGTGTTTGACCACATTCTCGGTATTCACCTAATGTCTCCTCAGCATGAAGCCGACCACCACGCCGAGCGCGAAAGCGGAGGCGAGCGACGTGATCGGACGGTCCGCAATGAGGCTCTGAAGCTGCTCCTGCTCTTCCTCGACGGTCTCACCGAGCTCGGTCAGCGCGGCCCTGATCTGATCGGCGAGGGCCTCGGCGCGATCCTTCGAGCTCTCGAACATCTCCTCGCCCGCGGTGCTCAGCAAGCGCGTGACATCAACCTTCAATGCACGCAATTCGTCGCTCATCCTGTCGGTGTCGAACATGGACCTGATATCCTCATTGACTGCGCACGAGCCTAGGACCCGCGGGCCCGATCGCGCTTGATTTGCGTCAATCGGCGGCGCAGTTCTGGGCTTGAGACAGGTCAAGCCGGGCGCCATATGCTGGCCTAGAAATGCCGTCTGAATGGGGACCAATTGTCCCGACGAGGTGGAAGCGTGAACCACGAACCGCTGTTGCTTGCGACGCCGTCCGGCGACGTGCTGAACTTGCGCCCCGAGGGGCCCTGGACCGCCGCGAATGTGGTGACGCTCGAGACCTTGTCCCGCTCGGTCGGCGCCGACGTGGATCGCTCGCGCGCCGTCACCCTGGACATGTCGGGCGTCAGTGCGCTCGACACGCTCGGCGCCTGGGTCCTGGAAAAGCTGTCGCGCCGGGCTGCATCCTCAGGCCGGTCGGCCGAGTTCGTCGGTCTCGCAGATCATTTCAGCGGGCTGATGGATGAGGTGCGCCAGGTCAATCGCCACACGCCCGCCCCGGCGGCCGCGCCCAATCCGGTTCTGGCAAGGCTAGGGGATCTCGGCAAATCCACGGTCAGTGCCCGGGAAGACATCACGATCTTCCTGCAGATGCTCGGCGCATTGTTCATGGCGCTGATCGGTGTGCTGCGCCGGCCGCGTTCGCTGCGGCTGACCTCGCTGGTCTACCAGCTCTATCGCATCGGATGGCAGGCGATTCCCATCGTCGCGCTGATCACCTTCCTGATCGGCGCCATCATCGCGCAGCAGGGCTTCTTCCATTTCCGCAGGTTCGGCGCGGAATCCTACACTGTCGACATGGTCGGCATCCTGGTGCTGCGCGAGCTTGGCGTGCTGATCGTCGCCATCATGGTCGCCGGCCGGTCGGGCAGCGCCTACACCGCCGAGCCTCGGCTCGATGAAGATGCGCGAGGAGATCGACGCGCTCTCGACCATGGGGCTCGATCCCGTCGACGTCCTGATCCTGCCGCGCGTCGCGGCCCTGATCATCGCGCTGCCCATCCTCACCTTCATCGGATCGGTCGCCGCGCTCTATGGCGGCGGTCTCGTCGCGCAGTTCTATGGCGACATGGGCCCGGCGATCTACATCGCGCGGCTGCACGAGGCCATCTCCGTGACCCATTTCGAGGTGGGCATCCTGAAGGCGCCGTTCATGGCGCTGGTGATCGGGATCGTGGCCTGCAGTGAGGGATTGCGCGTCAAGGGTAGCGCGGAGTCGCTCGGGCGGCAGACCACGACGTCGGTGGTGAAGTCGATCTTCCTGGTGATCGTGCTCGACGGCTTGTTTGCGATCTTCTTTGCCTCGATCGGAATGTGACGATGGACGCATCGCAAGACCAGTTCGCGATCCGTGTCCGCGACCTCGTGGTCGGCTTCGGCCGCCAGACCGTGCTCGACCAACTGTCGCTCGATGTCCGCCGTGGCGAGATCCTCGGGCTGGTGGGAGCATCCGGCGGCGGCAAGTCGGTGCTGATGCGGACCATCATCGGTCTCATTCCGCGCCGGAGCGGAACCATCGAAGTCATGGGACAACCCACCGGCGGTCATGGTCGGGGCGCAGCCACGACATGGGGCATCCTGTTCCAGCAGGGCGCGCTGTTCTCCTCGCTGACGGTTCGCCAGAACGTGCAATTTCCGTTGCGTGAAAATCTCGCCCTGTCGCAGGAGCTGATGGACGAGATCGCGATCGCCAAGCTCGAAATGGTCGGCTTGCGCGCCCAGGACGCCGACAAATATCCCTCGGAGCTCTCCGGCGGCATGACCAAGCGCGTGGCGCTGGCGCGTGCGCTCGCACTCGATCCGCCGATCCTTTTCCTGGACGAGCCGACCTCCGGCCTCGATCCGATCGCCGCCGGCGATTTCGACACCCTGATCAAGACCCTGCAAAGGACGCTGGGGCTTACCGTCTTCATGGTGACCCACGACCTTGCGAGCCTGACCACGGTCTGTGACCGCGTCGCCGCGCTCGCCGACGGCAAGATCGTGGCGATCGGTCCGATGCGCGAACTGCTGCAATCCGAGCATCCCTGGGTGCGCGCCTATTTCCACGGCAAGCGCTCGCAGATGCTGCAACACGAGATGAGATGAGACATGGAAACCCGCGCTCCCTACGTGCTGATCGGCAGTTTCGTGCTGGCCGCGATCCTCGCCGTGTTCGGCTTCGTCTATTGGCTGAACAACACCGGCGGGATCGGGCCGCGCACCAACTATCACGTGCAATTCCAGGGGGCGGTCCCGGGCCTGCTGGTCGGCGCCGGCGTGCTGTTCAACGGCATCCGGGTCGGTGAGGTGACCCAGCTTGGGCTCGCGCCTGACAATCCGCGTTTCGTCAATGCGACGATCTCGGTTGCGACGACGACACCGGTCCGCTCCGACACCAAGGTTGGTCTCGAATTCCAGGGCCTGACCGGCGTGCCGGTGGTGACGCTGGAGGGCGGACTGATCGTCGCCAAGTCCGGCGAGCCCCTGACCTTGATCGCAGACGCAAGCGCCGGCCAGAGCATGACGCAGGCGGCGCGCGATGCGCTGCGGCGGGTCGACACGGTGCTTCAGGACAATTCCGGCCCGCTGAAGGACACCATGGCGAATCTCAAGACGTTCTCCGACGGGCTGGCACGCAACACCGGCAAGATCGACGGCATTCTGGCGGGCCTGGAGAAGATGACCGGCGGCGGCGCCCCCGCGCAGAAGATCACTTACGACCTGCGCACGCCGCAGAACCTCGGCCCGGCCGGCAAGACGCTGTCTGCGTCGCTGGCCATTCCCGAGCCGAGCGCGGTGGCCATGCTGCAGACCCAGCGCATGCTGTTTGCGCCGGTCGGGGACAGGCCCGGCTTTGCCGATTTCCTCTGGGCCGATAGCATTCCGAAACTGGTGCAGGCGCGCCTGATCGACAGTTTCGAGAATTACGACATCGCCCACGCGCCGCTGCGCGCGAGCGACCTCGGTCAGGCCGATTACCAGCTCCTGATCGACATCCGCAGCTTTCGGATCGCCACGGAGGGCGAGCCACGGGTCGAGATCGGGCTGTCGGCGCGGATCGTCGACAAGAACGGCAAGGTGGTCGCCTCGCGCCTGATCGACACCAGCGAAAAGCTCGACAAGGTCGAGCCGGCCGCTGCGGTCGCCGCCTTCGATGCGGCCTTTGCCCGCATCGCCAAGGAGCTGATCGGCTGGACCGTGCAGGCGGTGTGAGGCCGTCTACTCGAGCGTCTTCAGGTAGGACAAGAGGTCGTGGATCTGGTCCGGACTGAGTCCTCGAAGGCCGGCATGTCGGCGTGACCGGTGTAGATGCCTTCGGCCAGGGCCTCGCCAAGGCTCTCGATCGGGTAACGCCGATGCAGGGTGCGCAGCGGGGGGCGCCCTCGAGCGGGCTGCGGGAGGCGCGGTCGATCGCGTGGCAGCGCGCGCAGTTCGCCCTTGCGAAGGCCTTGCCGCGCTGTTCGGCGGTCGGGGCCGCCAGCGCAGGTGTCATGAGAAGCAGCCCAATCAGGCCGTGACGCAGGGCGCCTTGCAGCATGGAAGTGATCCCGTCGAACCAAGGAAGCAGAATAAAGCGGGGATGCCACCCAAAATTGATCTGAGTCAACTGGCTTTGGCGCAGTGCAGTAAAATGCCTCCGCGCGGTGGACTCGGCCTGGAGCCGGGAGCAGCCGGCGCGGGGAGCGGTGGATGAAGCCTTCCGTGGTCATGATTGAGCCGAACGGACATCTTTGTAACGATTGCGCCGTACGCGGTGCGGCGGTTTGTTCGTCGCTCAATGCGTCCGATCTCAGGGAGTTCGAGCATCTCGGACGCCGCGTCCATTTCGACTCGGGCGAGACCGTGTTCTCCGAGGAGGACATCACGACCTCGTTCTACAACGTCCTCGAAGGCGTCATGCGGCTGTATAAGCTGCTGCCCGACGGCCGGCGGCAGATCGTCGGGTTTGCCTTGCCCGGTGATTTCCTGGGGATGAACATATCGGGCCGACACAATTTCTCCGCCGATGCGATTGGCGCCGTCACAGTGTGTCAGTTCGCCAAAGCCCCCTTCGGCCGCTTCATCGAAGACCGGCCGCAGCTGCTCAAGCGGATCAACGAGCTGGCCATTCGCGAGTTGAGCCAGGCACGCGACCATATGGTGCTGCTCGGCCGCCGTTCGGCCGACGAGAAGGTCGCGACCTTCCTGCTCGGCTGGCGGGATAGGCTGGTGGCGCTCAAGGGGCGGTCCGACACGGTTCCGCTTCCCATGAGCCGCCAGGACATCGCGGATTATCTCGGGCTGACCATCGAAACCGTCAGCCGCACCTTCACCAAGCTGGAGCGCCACGGCGTGATCGAGATCATTCACGGCGGCATCAGCCTGCTCGATCCCGCGCGCGCCGAGGCGCTGGCCGCAGCCTGACATTCCCCACCGGCCGCCCTGTCGTTTTTGATCTCGATCAATGACGCCATCCGGCTGCGGCAAAATAATGCCCCAAACAAACGATCGGGAGGGGATGATGCCCGCTGATGCGATGCTTGTGACCGTTGTGGTCGTTGCAATCTTCGTCGCTTTTGCCGCAGCCTTGGCTTACGCGGACCGGCAGACCAGCCAGCTCGACCCGAAATCCAAGCGCTGACGCTTCCAGGCCCCTGATCCGCTCGAACAGGCCGACGTCGGTCCAGCCGGCGCCGCTGCTTGCCAGCGCCTCAACGCAATCGCAGCTTGCGTCGCCTGCAACTCAGCATCGATGAAAACGCATCGGCGCATCCTTCGGATGCGGTCCTCCGGCTTGACCGCGGCTTTTTCGCGGCATTTGCCTCAAACCCAGCATATGCTTTCCGGTTGAAAAGGCTGATAACGTTGACTACGCAGGGATGACAGTGCCTCGCAGTCTTAGGAGCCCCGCGGCGTGCCTCAGGACAAGACCGGCGACCCCCGACAGTCGGCGGGCAACAAATTATCGGTCCTGCGCAAGCACCCGATCTTCGCGGATCTGGAGCCGGAAGCGCTCGATCAGCTCTGCCGCTATGCCAAGCACACCACCGTCAAGCGCGGCGCGACGATCGCTGCCAAGGGTGACCCCGGCAACAATCTGTTCGCGGTGATCTCTGGGACGGTGAAGATCTCCTCGTCCTCGCCGGATGGCCGGAACGCCATCCTCAATCTGATCGGTCCCGGCGAGATCTTCGGCGAGATCGCGGTGCTCGACGGCGCGCCGCGGTCGGCGGACGCGACCGCCAACACCAATTGCGAACTCTACATTATCGATCGCCGCGACTTCCTGCCGTTCGTGAGGAGCCAGCCGGCGCTGGCGATGAAATTCATCGAGCTGCTCTGCGCACGTCTGCGCTGGACCAGCCAGCAGGTCGAGCAGGTGATCCTGCAGAATCTGCCGGGCCGGCTCGCGAGCGCGCTGCTCGGTCTCACCGAGGAGCGCAAGTTCGACTCCGGCAGCGGCACGCTCGCCATCACGCAGCAGGAGATCAGCGAGATGGTCGGGATGACGCGCGAGAGCATCAACAAGCAATTGCGCGCCTGGGCCGGCCGCAACTGGGTTCGTCTCGAGCACGGCGCCATCGTCGTGCTGGACACCGATGCCTTGCGCGAGCTCGCCGAGAGCGGCCTCGACGGCGAGTGACGGCGTCCGTCTAATCCTCGATGATGGCGACCGCGCGGGTCCAGCCCGCCGAAGCGCGTTCGATCTTGACCGGGAAGCATGAGACCGTGAATCCGGTCGAGGGCAATTGGTCGAGATTGTGCAGCTTCTCGAGATGGCAATAGCCGATGTGCCGTCCCGCCTTGTGGCCCTCCCAGATCAGGCCGGCGTCTTTCGTCTCGGCATATTTCTTCGCGGTGTAGACGAACGGCGCGTCCCAGCTCCAGCCGTCGGTGCCGGTCAGCCGAACGCCGCGTTCGAGCAGGTACATGGTGGCTTCATAGCCCATGCCGCAGCCGGAGCTGACGTATTCGGCTTGACCGAATTTCGCGCCGGCGCTGGTGTTGACGACGACGATCTCCAGCGGCGACAGCCTGTGCCCGATGCGCTTCAGCTCCTTCTCGACGTCGCCGGCGCTCACGACATAACCGTCCGGCAGCTGCCGGAAGTCGAGCTTCACGCCGGGCTGAAAGCACCATTCCAGCGGAACTTCGTCGATCGTCCATGACCGCTCGCCGCGGTTCATCGTCGGATGGAAGTGCCAGGGCGCGTCCAGATGCGTGCCGTTGTGCGTCGACAGCGAGACCTGTTCGACGGCCCAGCCCTGTCCGTCAGGCAGGTCCTGCGCCTTGAGCCCATCGAAGAACTGCAGCATGCGGGGCAGGCCCTGCTGGTGATCGATGTACTGGATGGTCGGATGGTTGCCCGGCGGATCGGCCGTCACGTCGTTCTTGAGCGGCACCGAGATATCGATCAGCTTCCGCGGCATGAGCATTCCTTCGAGAGGGTCCGCTGTTTCCGGCATCTTGGGGGGCCTGCTTTGGTCGCGTCAAGTCACGTGCCGGCGACGCAAGCCCTGCTGCCGCTTCCACAGCGCGGCGAATTGGGTCAGATTGATCGATGCAACTGTTGCATCGATCAATGCCGGATTTGGCTTGGACAGGGAATGCCGCACGCCCTAGGGACGACAATGGCGCTTGACTTCACACCTTGAGTAGAGCGACCCAAGGCGGCCCGCAGCCTGCCGACAACGACATAATCAACCCAGGAGGAAAGCCCAGATGAAGACACTGACCGGTATCGTCACAGCCGTTGCGCTGGCACTCTCGGCGCCCCTGGCGACCGCGCGCGACTTCCGCTCCGCCGACGTCCATCCCGCCGATTATCCGACCGTCGAGGCCGTCAAGTTCATGGGCAAGCAGCTCGCGGCGGCGAGCGGCGGCAAGCTCGGCGTGAAGGTGTTCCCCAACGGAGCCCTGGGCTCGGAGAAGGACACCATCGAGCAGCTCAAGATCGGCGCGCTCGACATGATGCGGATCAACGCATCGCCCCTCAACAATTTCGTGCCGGAAACCATCGCGCTGTGCCTGCCGTTCGTGTTCCGCGACACGCAGCATATGCGCACCGTGCTCGACGGCCCGATCGGTGACGAGATCCTGGCGGCCATGGAGCCCGCGGGCTTGGTCGGCCTTGCCTATTACGACAGCGGCGCACGCTCGATCTACACGGTCAAGGCGCCCGTCAAGTCGCTGGCCGATCTCAAGGGCCTGAAGATCCGCGTCCAGCAATCCGATTTGTGGGTCGGCATGATCCAGAGCTTAGGGGCCAACCCGACGCCGATGCCGTATGGCGAGGTTTACACCGCGCTCAAGACGGGTCTGGTCGATGCGGCCGAGAACAACTGGCCGTCTTACGAATCCTCCCGCCATTTCGAGGCCGCCAAGTTCTACAACGTCACCGAGCACTCGCTGGCGCCCGAAGTCCTCGTGATGTCCAAGAAGGTCTGGGACGCGCTGAGCAAGGAAGAGCAGGCCATGGTCCGCAAGGCGGCCAAGGAATCGGTGCCCGTCATGCGCAAGCTCTGGGACGAGCGTGAGCAGGCCTCTCGCAAGACCGTCGAGGCGGCCGGCGTGCAGGTCGTGACCGTGGCCAACAAGCAGGAGTTCGTCGATGCGATGAAGCCGGTGTACGACAAGTTCGCCGGCGACGAGAAGCTGAAGGGCCTCGTCAAGCGCATTCAGGACACCAAGTAAGCCAAAGCGGTAGCGGGTCCGGCGTCGCCGCGAGGTGACACCGGACCCTCGCGAGGGGAGACGCGGGATGACGGACCCACACGTCGCAGATCACGAGCAGGACGCCGGACGCCCGTCCACCGTCTTGCTGTCGCGGATCAACGCACCCATCGCGCGCCTGGGCATGTATCTGTCCGTGGCCGGCCTGCTCGTCATCGTCGCCATCGTCTTCTACCAGGTGTTCGGACGTTACGTGCTCAATTCCAGTCCGACCTGGACAGAGAACCTCGCTTTGGTTCTGATCCTCTACGTCACGCTGATCGGTGCCGCCGTCGGCGTGCGCGATGCCGGACATATCGGCATGGACAGTCTTCTCGTGATGCTTCCCGACCGCGCGCGCGAGAAGATCGAGTCCTCGTGATCCACATTCTGGTCGCGATGTTCGGCGTCGCCATGGCCTATAACGGCTGGATCCTCGGGGCTTCCGTGGGAACCGTGAAGATTCCCAATCTCGGCCTGCCCGAGGTGATCCGCTACGTGCCGCTGATCGCTTCCGGCGTCCTGATCGTCTCCTTTTCCATCGAGCACATCATTGCTCTCCTGCGCGGCGAAGAGGTCGTCCCCTCATGGAACTGATCATCCTCGGCGCCACGTTTTTCGGCTTCCTTGTCCTCGGCGTTCCCGTCGCCTTCGCGATCGGTCTCTCGGCGATCTGCACCATTTTCTACGAAGGCCTGCCGGTGGCCGTCATCTTCCAGCAGATGATGTCGGGGATGAACATCTTCTCCTTCCTCGCCATTCCGTTCTTCGTCTTCAGCGGTGAGCTGATGCTGCATGGCGGCGTCGCCGACAAGATCGTGCAGCTGGCCAAGAATCTGGTCGGGCACATCCGCGGCGGCCTCGGCATGTCGAACGTGGTCGCCTGCACGCTGTTCGGCGGCGTCTCCGGCTCGCCCGTGGCTGACGTGTCGGCGATGGGCGCGGTGATGATCCCGATGATGAAAAAGGAAGGCTTCGACACCGACTACGCCGTCAACGTCACCACCCATGCCTCGCTGGTCGGAGCCTTGATGCCGACCAGTCACAACATGATCATCTATGCGCTCGCCGCCGGCGGCAAGGTCTCGATCGGCGCCCTGATCGCTGCCGGCCTGCTGCCGGCGATCGTGTTGATGGTGTGCATGCTGGTCGCGGCCTACGCCGTTGCGGTGAAGCGCGGCTATCCCGCCGGAAAATTCCCGGGCTGGGCCGAGGTTTTCCGCTCGTTCGCGGCCGCGCTGCCGGGCCTCTTGATCGTCGGCATCATTCTCACCGGCATCCTGTCAGGGGTCTTCACGGCCACGGAATCTGCGGCCGTCGCCGTCACCTACACGATCCTGCTGACGTTCTTCATCTATCGCACCATGACCCTGCCGAACTTCTTGCGCGCAGCCGCCAAGGCGGTGAAGACGACGGGCGTGGTGCTGCTGCTGATCGGCGTCTCCACCATGTTCCAGTATCTTATGGGCCTCTATGAGGTCGCCGACTTCGCCGGCGACCTCATGAGCAAGGTGTCCTCGCAGCCCTGGGTTATCTTCCTGCTCATCAACATCATCCTGTTCGTGCTCGGCACGTTCATGGACATGGCGGCGACCATCCTGATCTGCACCCCGATCTTCCTGCCGATCGCGATGAAGGCGGGCATGGATCCGGTGCAATTCGGCATGCTGATGCTGATCAACTGCGCGCTCGGGCTGAATACTCCGCCGGTCGGAACGACCCAGTTCGTCGGCTGCGCCATCGGCGGCATTTCGGTGGGCGCGGTGATGCGCACCATCCTGCCGTTCTATGCTGCCTTGATCGCAGCTCTGATGTTCGTGACCTACGTGCCTGCGTTCTCGCTGTGGCTGCCCCGCCTGCTGATGGGCTACAAGGGCTAGCAGCAACGCAGGAGACCACTCAGTGACGGACTATCGCAAGCTATTCGATCTCACCGGCAAGACGGCCGTGGTGCTCGGCGCCGCCTCGGGGATCGGCAAATCGTCGGCCGAGGCGCTGGCCGGGCTCGGGGCCCGTGTCGTCTGCGCCGATCGCGCGCTCGACGCGGCGGAGGCGACCGCCGCCGGCATTCGCGAGAGGGGCGGCTGGGCGGAAGCCGCTTCCTGCGATGCCGCCAGCGCCGCTGACGTCAATGCGCTGGCTAAAGTCGTGATGCAGAAATTTTCGCGGCTCGACATTGCCGTGACGACGCCCGGGCTCAACATCCGCAAGACCATCCTCGACTACACCGAGGAGGATCTCGACCGCGTCCTCAACCTCAACGTCAAGGGCACCGTCTGGTTCTTCCAGGCCTTCGGGCGCATCATGGTTGCGCAGAAGGGCGGCAGCATCGTCGCCTGCTCCTCGGTGCGCGCGGTGACGATCGAGCCGGGCCTTGGCGTCTATGGCTCGACCAAGGCGGCGATCGGCCTCTTGGTCAAGGGCTTTGCCTCCGAGGTCGGCCATGCCGGCGTGCGCGTCAACGCCATCGCGCCGAGCATTGCAGAGACCGCGCTGACCGGTCCGTTCAAGCAGCGGCCCGATATCTACAATCTCTATGCCGGCCACACCGTGTTCAACCGCTGGAGCAGCGCCGACGAAGTCGCGACGGCCGTCGCCTATCTCGCCTCGGATGCCGCGAGCTATGTCAGCGGCAGCACGCTGTTCGTCGATGGCGGCTGGACCGCCGTCGATGGTCCGCCGACCGGTCTCACCCAACTTCACAAATAAGCTAGCCCGCAAAGCCCACGCGCTGGCGCAGCTCTCTCCAGTTTGCGCCGGTCAGCAGGGCGACCAATGCGGCGGCTTCCTTTGGATGCGCGGTCCGCGTGGTCATGCCAGCGGTGTACATCGTCACCAGCTCGCTGCCCGGCGGCAGCGAGCCTGACAGTGCAATGCCGTCGGTCGCGATGATCTCGGTCGCCTGGGTGCAGCCGATCGGCCGAGCTGCGGTCGAGTTCGCAAGCTCGCGCATCGCGGTCGCGCCGTTCGGAAAGATCTTGAGGCGCGAGGCGACCTCGTAGGCAATCCCCAACTGATCGAGCACCTTCGCGACGTGCTGTCCCGCCGTCGAAGCCTTGGTGTCCGGGACGTAGATTGCGTCGGCGGAACGCAGCGCGTCGCGCAGATCGGCTTCGGTCTTCACCGTGACCTTGGGATCGCGACTGCGGACCGCGAGCGCAGTCTCGACCCGGCCGACATCGGCGACCGAGGAGGGGATCACCAACTTCTCCTCGGCGAGCTTCGCCAGCAGCGCCTGCGTCAGGATCACCAGATCGACCGCGGCGCCGGCGCGCAGTCTGTCGGCCATGATCCCGACCGCGCCGAACTCGCCTTCGATGCCGAAGCCGGTTTGCGCCTTGAAGGCGTCGGTGACGCCCCGGACCAGGCCTTGCGCCGCGCCGCCGCTGAGGATGTTCACTGTCGTCAAGTCGCACGCTCCATCGCTGCAATGATCCTGTCCCGCGTGATCGGCAGGTCGCGCACGCGCACGCCGAGGCAATCGTGGACCGCATTCGCGATCGCCGCCGTGACCGGGCCGTGCGCGGCCTCGCCGGCGCCGACCGGCTCGATCTCCGGCCGCTGGATGATCTCGACATCCACCGCCGGCACCTCGTTGAAGGTCAGGATCGGATAGTCGGTCCATGAAGTCGAGGTGATGTGGCTCCGGTCGAAGCGGACGCGCTCCTTCAGCACCCAGCTCGTCGCCTGGATCGCGCCGCCTTCGATCTGGTTGATCACGCCGTCCGGGTTGATGGCCTCGCCGACATCGACCGCGAGCGTCAACCGCCTCACGCGGATATCGTCGGCGCCCTCGATCTCGGCAATGGCCGCGCAATAGGCGCCCATGTTCTTGTAGCGTGCAAAGCCGACGCCGTAACCGATGCCGGGACGCCTCTGCGGCTTCCAGCCGGCGCGTCGTGCGGCGGCGCTGATGACATCGCGCGCCCGCTCGTCGCGCAGATGCCGCAAGCGGAAGGAGATCGCATCCTCGCCGCGCAAGGCCGCGATCTCCTCGAGCAGGGACTCGATGGCGAAGACATTGCCTTGCCCGCCGAGTGTCCGCAGCGCCGAGGTCCGCACCGGCATGGTCAGCAGCCGATGGCTGGTGATCGTCCAGGCCGGCAGATCGTACAGCGGGACGGAGTTGCGGTCGGCGCCGCCGCCATTGGCCGCCGGCGGATTGGTCGAGATCATGCGCGGATAGGGATTGGCGATCTCGGTTGCGGCCAGCAGCGCTGGCTGTGCCGCGCGTCCAGGCCTTGCGGCGTGGCCATTGCTCCAGATCGCGTGGCGCCAGCCGATGATCTCGTTGTCGGCATCGAGATCGGCCTCGATTTCGATCGCCATGGCCGCGCCGAACGGCGCGTGGGTCATCTCGTCGCGGCGTGACCATTGCACGCGCACGGGACGGTTCCCTGCCGCCTTCGCCAGCAGTACCGCATCGAGCGCGACATCGTCGGCTGCGTTGTGTCCGTAGCAGCCGGCGCCTTCCATGTGCTCGACCACGATGTTTTCGGCCGGCAGCTTGAGCACGATCGCGAGATCAGCGCGCAGCAGATAGACGCCCTGGCTGTGAGTCCAGACATGGACACGATCGCCGTCCCATCGTGCCATGGCGCAGGACGGCGCGATCGAGGCATGAGCGATGTAGGGGCGGGTGTATTGCCGGCGGAGCGTTTGGGCGGCTTTACACGCCGGCTCGGTCGTCCTGGTGTCGATAACGGTGGTCTCGACCGGCTGGCTCTTCAGAAAGCCCGCGAGATCGTCTTCATCGGGCAGCGGTTCGCCGGCCGACCATGTCGCACCCTTGCGCAGGGCTTTCAGCGCGGCGTCAGCGGCAATCTCGCTGTCGGCGATCACGCCGGCAAAGCCGCCGTCGCGGATGATCGCAACGAGGCCGGGGACCGCGCGCGCAGCCTCCTCATATAGTGCGATCAATCGGGCGCCCGAAATCTCCGGCCGCAGCACGCGACCGTGCACCAGTCCCGGAAGCGCGACGTCGTAGATGAAGCGCGGCCGCGCGAACACCTTGTCGGGAATATCGACGCGCTGGACCGAATGTCCTGCCACGCTACGCCTCGCAATGCTCTTCGCGCTTGCGGTCGCGGCGGCGTCGAGATCGAGCGGGACGTCATCCGCCAGCTCCCAATAGCTGGTCCTGACATTGCCCAGGCCCGAAATGGTGCCGTCATCCACCTCGAGCGAGGCCGCGTCGACGCCGAGACGCTCCGATGCCACGATGAGGAAGCGCTGGCGCACGTCAGCGCAGACCTGGCGCAGTGCGCGGCCCGACTGCTGGATCGAGAGACTGCCTGAGGTGACGCCTTCGTTCGGGCTCATCGCCGTGGAAGCGCGGACCATGTCGATACGGCCAATATCGACGTCGAGGCTCGTCCGCCGCGATCTGCGCCAGCGCGGTAACGATGCCCTGGCCGATCTCGACCTTGCCGGGCGAGATCGCCACACGGCCATCGCGGGTGAGCCGCACCCAGGATGACAGTCTTGGATTGGCCGCGAGACTGACCGGCCATTTCGGGGCAGGGGACGAATTGCTCATGACGCCGCCATTTCCGCCGCCGCACGCAGCACGGCGCGGACCATGCGATTATGCGATCCGCAGCGGCACAGATTGCGGTCGAGCGCCGCTCGAACCTCGGCTTCCGCCGGGGACGGATTGCGCTGCAGCAGCGCTGCTGCGCTGATCAGAATCCCCGAAATGCAATAGCCGCATTGCATCGCCTGCTCGGAGATGAAGGCGCGCTGTAGCGGATGCGGCTGCTGTGCGGTCCCGAGACCTTCGATCGTGACCACGTCCTTGCCTGCGACCGACCACATCGGCATGTCGCAGGAGGCTCATCGCGTGACCATCGACCATGATTTGACAGGCGCCGCACTCGCCGGCGCCGCAGCCGAAATGCGGACTGGTGACGCCGAGCTGGCTACGCAGCACGTCGAGCAACGTCTGGTCCGGATCGGTGTCCACGGCGGCGGCCGCGCCGTTGAGCTGGAACTGAATTGTGGGCATGATCGCCGGGCAGCCTCAGGATTTGTCGAACTTCTTGACGACATCGGCCCATTTCTCGATGTCGCCGCGCAGGAATTTGTCGAACGCCTCCGGCGTCATCGACATGGGCACGGCGCCCTGTTCGGTCCAGAGCTTGACGATGTCGGGCCGTTTCACCATCGCGTTGACGGCCGCATTGAGTTTGTCGATCACGGGCTTAGGCGTGCCCGCCGGCGCCATCAAGCCCAGCCAGATCGTCGCCTCATAGCCGGGAACGCCGGCCTCGATCGCGGTCGGTGCGTTCGGCAGCACCGTGGAGCGCTGCTTGCCTGTGGTGGCGAGCGCGCGCACCTGGCTCTCGGCGATGTTCGGCGCCATCGCCGAGACCGCGTCGATCATCATCTGGACCTGTCCGCCGATCACGCCGCTGCGCGCTTCGCCGCTGTTGCGATAGGGGACGTGCACGACGTCGATGCCGGCCATGGCTTTGAACAGCTCGCCGGCCATGTGATAGGGCGTGCCCTGACCCGACGAGGCATAGTTCAGCTTGCCCGGCTGCGCCTTGGCGAGGGCGATGAACTCGGCCAGCGTCTTCGCCGGGACTTGCGGGTTCACCACGATGACGAGATCGGAATAGCTCACCGGCGCGATCGGGGCGAGGTCGCGCATCAGCTCGTATTTGCGCTTGTCCGGGCTCAGCAGCGATTCATTCGCGGTCTGGGTGTTGGACATCATCAGCAGCGTGTAGCCGTCGGCCGGCGACTTCGCAGCTTCCACGGTGCCGATGACGCCCCCGGCACCGGTGCGGTTCTCGATCACGAAGGGCTGGCCGAAGCTCTCCTGGAGCACGTTGCCGATCAGCCGGGCCGCGACATCGGCCGGTCCGCCGGCGCCGAAGGGCACCACGATCCGGACCGCGTGGCTGGGATAATCCTGTGCGAATGAGGGGGTGCGGAGCACGTAGCAAGCAGGCCTGCCGCCAGTGCCAGCACGAATCTTCGGGCCGTCATGCCCACCTCCCTGATGTCGTTCTTGTTGGCCGGCACTGTAGCGGCAGGGACTGCGGACTGTCGACGGCTTACAAAACTGGTCGGGCAGGGAATATCGGGCGGATTTCGGTGTGGTTGCGCCGCATTTCGCAGGCGCGGCAGGAACCGCCGGCGCATCCGCCTTGAGCAATTCGCATGGGAAATGCCGGCAAAATGCACTCGGCTGACAGGTATTTTGGTGTTACGAACTGGGACATGAACCAGCATGCCAAGATCGACAGCAAGATCGAGATCCGCCATTCGACCTGTCCGCATGACTGCCCGTCGGCCTGCGCCCTCGATGTCGAAGTGGTCGATGGCCGCAGCATCGGTCGTGTCCGAGGTTCGAAGCAGCAGACCTACACGGCCGGCGTGGTCTGCGCCAAGGTCGCCCGCTACGCCGAGCGCATCCATCATCCCGAGCGGGTGATGTACCCGATGCGCCGCACCGGACCGAAGGGGTCTGGCCAGTTCGCGCGCATCTCCTGGGACGAGGCGCTCGACGAGATCGGGCGGCGCTTCAACGCGGCCGAGCGCGAGTTCGGAGCGGAATCGATCTGGCCCTATTACTACGCCGGCACGATGGGCCTCGTGATGCGCGACGGTCTCAACCGTCTCACCCATGTGAAGAAATATTCGCGCTTCTATCAGACCATCTGCGCCAATGTCGCGCGCATCGGGTTTGCGATCGGCACCGGCAAGATCGCGGGCGCCGATCCGCGCGAAATGGCATTGTCCGACCTCGTCGTGATCTGGGGCACCAATCCCGTCAACACCCAGGTCAACGTGATGACGCATGCCGCCCGCGCCCGCAAGGAGCGCGGTGCGAAGATCGCTGCGGTCGACATCTACGACAATGACACGATGAAGCAGGCCGACATCAAGATCATCCTGCGGCCGGGCACCGACGGTGCCTTTGCCTGCGGCGTGATGCACGTGCTGTTCCGCGACGGTTACGCCGACCGCGCCTATATGGGCAAATACACCGACTGTCCCGCCGAGCTCGAAGCGCATCTGAAGACGCGCACGCCGGAATGGGCGTCCGCGATTTGCGGCGTCCCGGTGGCGGAGATCGAGGCCTTTGCCAAGGCAGTTGGCGAGACCAAGCGCACCTTCTTCCGCTTCGGCTACGGTTTTACGCGCAGCCGCAATGGCGCTACGCAGATGCATGCGGCCAATTGCATTCCCGCGGTGACCGGTGCCTGGCAATATGAAGGCGGCGGCGCCTTCTTCAACAATTATGCGCTGTGGCACTTCAACGAATCCATCATCGAAGGCCACGATGCGATCGACCCGAGCGTTCGCGCGCTCGACCAGTCCAAGATCGGCCGCATCCTCACCGGCGATGCCGAGGCCTTGTATGGCAAGGGCCCCGTCAAGGCGATGCTGATCCAGAACACCAACCCGATGACGGTGGCGCCCGAGCAGGCGCTGGTGCGCGAGGGTTTTGCGCGCGAGGACCTGTTCGTCGCGGTGCACGAGCAGTTCATGACCGAGACGGCGCTGATGGCCGATATCGTGCTGCCGGCGACCATGTTCATGGAGCATGACGATCTCTATTACGGCGGCGGCCATCAGCACATCTCGGTCGGGCCGAAGCTGATCGACCCGCCCGGCGAATGCCGCTCCAACCACGAGGTCCTGCAGGGGCTGGCACCGCGGCTCGGCGCGAAGCATCGGGGTTTCGAGATGGCGCCGCGCGAATTGATCGACGCGACCTTGAAGCTGAGCAACCACGGCGACATCGCCGGGCTCGAAGCCGATCTCTGGCGCGACCTGCAGCCGGACTTCCGCACCTCGCATTATCTCGACGGCTTCGCACATGCCGACCGGAAGTTCCACTTCAAGGCCGATTGGGCGCACCCGCCGTTCGGCGTGACGATGGGCGATATCGACAACATGCCGTCATTGCCGGACCATTGGGCCGTGATCGAGCACAGCGATCAGGCCCATCCATTCCGGCTCGCGACCAGCCCCTCGCGCAGCTTCCTCAACACCACCTTCAACGAGACGCCGTCCTCGCAGGCACGCGAGGGCAAGGCGAGTGTGATGATCCACCCGTTGGATGCCGCCGCCCTCGACATCGTCGACGGCGATGCCGTGACGCTCGGCAACACCCGCGGCGAGACCACGCTTGTAGCGGCGCTGTTCGACGGCGTGCGGCGCGGCGTGCTGATCGCGGAATCGGTTCATCCCAACAAGAACCATATCGGCGGACGCGGCATCAACATGCTGACGGGCGCCGAAACCGTCGCTCCGATCGGCGGGGCCGCCTTCCACGACAACAAGGTCTGGATCAGGAAGGCGGCCCAACCTTAAGGGCTGCATTCCGTCACGCCATAGCCGGCAAATTCCTTCGCGATGTCGGGGTTCATCGACTTCGCCTGCGCGATATCGGTGGCGCCGTCGCCGCCGCCCCTGCGGGTGGCGATGCCGCGGCCGAACAGCGACGACGACGAGCGCGGGTTGCGCTGGATCGCGTCGTTGTAGTCCTTGATTGCATCGGCGGTCCGCCCGAGCTTGAGGTTGACCAGCCCGCGGCTGTCGAGCGCATCGCTCAGGCCGGGATCGATCTGGAGCGCCAGGTTGCAGTCGGCCAGAGCACCCTGCAGGTCGCCGGTCGCAGCGCGCGTCCAGCAGCGGTTGTTGAGCGCCTCGCCATCCCTGGGAGTCCTGCGGATCACGAGGTCGAAATCCTGCATGGCGAGCGCATAGGCGCGCTTGATCGCATAGACCTGGCCGCGCTTGTAGCGCGAGGCGATGTCATTGACGTTCGCGGTGATCTTGCGGCTGAGATCGGCGATGACCGGGTCCCTCGTGAGATCGTCGGCGGTCGGCGTGGGTTCTGCTTGCGCCGCCTCGCAAACCGCCTTCTCGGGCTTGGTCGGCGTCGGCACATCAGTCTTGCTGCCGGACGGCCGGTTTACCGGGCCGGCGAACGAAAATTCCGTGGTCAGCGAGGACGACAGCCACGGCACTTGTTCCCGCTTGGTGACGGCGACCACGCCGTTCTTGGTGTTGGTCAGCGCCTGCTCGGCTGTGATATTCGGCGCGCGCATCTCGCGGAGTAGCTCGGCGACAAACAGGCCGTGATCGGTCTTGCCGCTGACCGCGACCGCGCCGAGCGCGGCGGAGTAGAGCACCAGCGAATTGCTCGGCGCGATCGCAGGCGCAAGGCCCGCCGAATAGCGGCGGAAGCGCCGCTCGAACGGATTGCGGCGCGATGCGTCGATCAGGGCGATCTTGATCGCCGCGCCGCGGGTGTTCATCTCGGCGAGGATGGCATCGAGGCTGAAGCCGTCGCGCGCCACGTCCGGCTCCGTCCAGATCTGCGCATCGACGGGAAGCAGATAGGTCTGCCGGTTGGACTGGAGAGCAAAACCGTCGAAGAAGATCAGCGCCACCGAGCCGCGTTCGATGCGCGCATAGAAGCGATCGAGCACCTGCCGCATCGTGTCGACGGTGAGATTGCTCTGCCGGTCGACGACGAAGCCGTCGCGCTTCAGTTCTTCGGCGACGTCCTGAGCGTCGTTGGCAACGTCGTTCAGCACGAACTCGTTGTCTGGGTATCTCGCATTGCCGATCACCAGCGCGAGCTTGGCGGCATCGGCCGCATGGCTTGCGGGGCTCGCGCCGACTGCGAGCAGGCCTGCCACCAAAAACATCATCACGACGCGCATGAAATGGCTCATTGGTGATCGAGATCTCCAGTCAGTATAGCCGCCGCAACCCATATTCCAATCGACGAGAGCATTTGCGCCCACACGCTGCGCCGGCGCAGCGTAGCAGATTGCCCTTGCGCGCGCCGCCCGTCCTGCCGCAAATGGCTGCAGAACGAGAGGCAAGGAAACGAGTGGACCATGACCGACACCACAGCAATCGTCACCGAGAAGCGCGGGCAGGCGTTCTGGATCACCATCAACCGGCCGGAGAAGCGCAACGCATTGAACGGCGAGGTCATCGCCGGCATTACAAAAGGCTATCGCGACGCGCATGACGACAAGGATGTCCGCGTCATCGTGCTGACGGGCGCGGGCGACAAGGCGTTCTGCGCGGGCGCCGATCTGCAGAATTCCGGCGCCGCTTTCGCGATGGACCATTCCAAACCAAATGTCGACTATGCCGATCTGTTACGTTTGTCACAGAACGCCACAAAACCGGCCATTGCGCGGGTCGGCGGCGTCTGCATGGCAGGCGGCATGGGGCTGTTGTGCATGACCGACATGGCGGTCGCCGCCGAACACGTCGTCTTCGGCCTGCCGGAGGTGAAGGTCGGCGTGTTCCCGATGCAGGTGCTGAGCCTCTTGCAGAACATCGCGCCGCCGCGCCTCGTCAACGAATGGGCGCTCACGGGCGAGCCGTTCGACGCCAGGGCCGCGCAGGCCGCGGGCCTGCTCAACTACATCGTGCCCACGGCCGAACTCGACGCCAAGGTCGACTGGCTGATCGGCCGCATCGTCGACAAATCCCCGACCGCAATCCGCCGCGGCAAATACGCCATGCGCGCCATCGCCGCGATGTCGTTCGACGAGAGCATCGCCTACACCGAAAGCCAGATCGCGCTGCTCGCAATGACCGAGGACGCCAAGGAAGGCCTGAAGGCGTTCAGCGAGAAGCGCAAGCCGGTCTGGACGGGGAAGTAGAGGGCGGAGCAGCGCTCTCGTGTCCCGGACGCGCTGCAGCGTGCAACGCTGCTGCGCAGAGCCGGGACCCATCTCGACGCTTGCTCGGTGTAGCCTTCTGGGTCCCGGCTCTGCGCAGCAACGCTCAGGCGTTGCAGCGCGTCCGGGACACGAGAGTGGGGCTGTCGCACAGTTTCGATTTCAAACAGCAGACGCGCCTTCGCGATCTCGCGGCGCGTTTCGCCCGAGCTTTGCTCTCCGCTTCACGCCCTCTCGGAAGAAAGGGCGCAGGGAAGGCCGGGTGCCGGCTGGCACCCGTAAGACCCCCGTGCAAGAATGATGCACACGCAACGCACAGGAGCGATACAGGGCAGCCGTAACATCCGGCCTTCCCTGCGCAGTGGCTTTACGGCTTATACGCGCTCTCCCCGGAGACGATTGTCCTTCTTGCCTCCGTCACCTCCGCGACATTCACGGACGCCGCTCCGGTCGGAGCGAGCGCCCTTCGCAAAGGCTTGACCGTAGCAACGACGGCCAGGACCACGCGCTTTCGTCGTACGCATTCGGCGCCGTCCGTCGTGTGCGGCCGGTCGCGCTCACGGGATCTCCCGCCCTGCACGCCAGAGTCCGCATCGACGCCGCTCGCGTCCACCGCAGCCCGATCCGCGGCTCGTGACGACGTACGACCGCCCCTTTTCGTGGATCAGGATGGTCGCAGGATGCGGCAAATCGGAAATTCTGTAAAGGCGAATATTTTGACGAGCGGCGGTTGACCGACGGATTGGGTGTTTTGCCTGTCGGGCAGCGCAAGGGCTGGTAGCCGGTGTGGCGTAGGGTGGGTTAGCGTCAGCGTAACCCACCAGTTCCGTAGCCGCTGAGGCAGAAGAGGTGGGTTACGCCTGCGACCGCGCGTTGCGCGGTCTTCGGCTAACCCACCTACGGCATCTCACCCAGCGTTCGGCTTCAGTCCCGCCGCCTGGATGCCCGCCACCGCACAGGCCTCGTCATTGTCGGAGGTGTCGCCGGAGACGCCGACGGCGCCAAGGAGCGTCGTGCCGTCCATGATCAGCACGCCGCCGGGCACCGGCACCAGCGCGCCCTTGGCGATCGTGTTCACCGCATCGATGAAATAGGCCTGCTCCTGCGCGCGCTGGAACAATGCGCGCGAGCCCATGCCCATCGCGAGCGCGCCATAGGCCTTGCCGTGCGCGATCTCGGCACGCATCAGGCTGGTGCCGTCCTGGGCTGCGGCGATCTTGAGCACGCCGCGGGCGTCCAGGATGGTGACGACCAGCGGCTTCAGCTTCAGCTCGGTGGATTTTGCGAAGGCGGCGTCGAGGATCTTGCGGGCGGTGTCGAGCGTGAGGTCAGCCATGGCTGGGGTCCTTTGCGATTGGGTTGGTTGTGGATTTGGTCTCGGCGCGATCGAGGCTCATCGCCAGCACGCGCGCGACGTGAAGCGCCTCGCGCTTAGTGCCGTCGTGGATCTGGTGGCGGCAGGAGGTGCCGTCGGCAACGACCAGCGTAGTCGGGTCGGCGCGCCGCACGGCGGGCAGCAGCGACAGCTCGGCCATTTCGATCGAGGCATCATAGGTATCCGCGCCATAGCCGAAGGCGCCGGCCATGCCGCAGCAGCTCGACTCGATGGTCTCGACTTTCAGGCCAGGCACGAGGCGCAGCGCCTGCTCGACCGGCTTGAAAGCGCCGAAGGACTTTTGATGGCAATGACCGTGCACCACGGCCTTGTCGGCGACGGCGGCGAGCGGCAATTGCAGCCGGCCGGCCTCGGCCTCGCGCACCAGAAATTCCTCGAAGGTCAGCGCGTGCGCGCCGACCGCCTTGGCGTCATTGTCCTTGCGCAGGGAAGCGAGACTCGTCGCGCAGCGTCAGCAGGCAGCTCGGCTCGAGGCCGACGATCGGCACGCCGCGCGCGGCAAAGGGGGCGAAGGCGGCCACGAGACGATCCAGCTCGGCCTTGGCCTCGTCGACGAGACCGGCGGAGAGGAAGGTGCGGCCGCAGCACAGCGGACGGCTGCCGCTCGCGGGCATCGGCACGTGCACGCGATAGCCACCGGCTGTCAGCACCCGCAGCGCGGCCTCGAGGTTCTCACGCTCATAGATGCGATTGAAGGTGTCGGCGAACAGCACAACCTCATGACCGCTCTCCGGCCCGACGCTGTTGGCGGGCGGAACAAACACGTCGCTGCGGAAGGCGGGAAGCGCGCGCCGCGCGCTGATGCCAGCAAAGCGCTCGAACAGCTTTCGCAGCAGCGGGCTATGGTTGCGCAAATTCGCCAGCGGCGCGAAGCGGGCGGCAAGGCCGGCATAGCGCGGCAGGTAGCCGACGAGACGATCGCGCAGCGTCAGGCCGTGGCTGGCGGCGCGCGCGGCGAGCACCTCGATCTTCATCTTGGCCATGTCGACGCCGGTCGGGCATTCATGGCGGCAGGCCTTGCAGGAGACGCAGAGTTTCAGCGTCTCCATCATCTCGTCGGATGAGAGTGCGTCAGGGCCGAGCTGGCCGGAGATCGCAAGCCGAAGCGTGTTGGCTCGGCCCCGCGTGACGTCCTTCTCGTTGCGCGTGGCGCGATAAGACGGACACATCACGCCGCCCTCGAGCTTGCGACAGGCGCCGTTGTTGTTGCACATCTCGACCGCGCCCTGGAAACCGCCGCCGGCGCCGGGATAGGCCGACCAGTCGAGCTTCGTCTTGAGGCTCGCCGACGCGATAGTCCGGCTTGAAGCGGAAGAGCGAGCGGTCGTCCATCCTGGGCGCATCGACGATCTTGCCGGGATTGAGCACGCCGCCGGGATCGAAGCGATGCTTCACCTCCCGGAAGTCGGCGACGAGACGTTCGCCGAACATGGTCTCGTGGAATTCGGAGCGCACCAGGCCGTCGCCGTGCTCGCCGGAATGCGAGCCCTTGTACTCGCGCACCAGCGCGAAGGCTTCCTCGGCGATGGCCCGCATCGCCTTGACGTCCTTCTCCAGCTTGAGGTTCAGCACGGGCCGCACATGCAGGCAGCCCTCGGAGGCGTGCGCGTACATCGTGCCGCTGGTGCCGTGCCTGGCGAACACATCGTTCAGCCGCGCGGTGTAATCGGCCAGATGCGGCAGCGGCACGGCGCAGTCCTCGACGAAGGAGACCGGCTTGCCCTCCTGCTTCATCGACATCATGACGTTGAGGCCGGCCGCGCGGAAATCGGCGATGCCGCTCTGCAGCGCCGGCTCTGTGATCTCCACCACGCCGCCCCATTTGCGGGTGTCGTTGCTCCAGCCGAAGCCGAGATCGCCCATCAGCTCACCGAGCTGCTTGAGGCGCAGCAGATTGTCGGCCTGGTCTTCTTCGGCGAATTCGACCACCAGCACGGCGTCGGGATCGCCCTTGATGGCGGCATTGATGATCGGCTTGAACATCGCGATATCGCGGCCGAGCGCGAGCATGGTGCGGTCGACCAGCTCAACCGCGATCGGCTTCAGCTTGACGAGGTGCTGGGCCGCATCCATCGCCTCGTAGAAGCTGCCGAAATGGCAAATTCCGAGCGCCTTGTTGCGGATCACCGGCCACAGCTTCAGCTCGACCTTGGTGGTGAAGGCGAGGGTGCCTTCGGAGCCGACCAGCAGATGCGCCATGTTGTTGCGCGCATTGCGCGGCGTGAGCGCATCGAGATTGTAGCCGCCGACGCGGCGCTGCACTTTCGGGAAGCGCGCGGCGATCTCGTCGGCCTCGCGGGCGCCGAGATCGAGCATGTCGCGGAATAGGGCGCGCGCGCTGTCGCCGGCCTCGACGTCCGAGAGGTCGCGCGACACCTCGCCAAACCGGCTCAGCGTGCCGTTGGCGAGCGATGCCTCCATCGACAGGGTGTTGTCGCGCATGGTGCCGTAGCGAAGCGAGCGGCCGCCGCAGGAATTGTTGCCGGCCATGCCGCCGATGGTGGCGCGCGAGGCCGTGGAGACGTCGACCGGAAACCACAGGCCATGCTTCTTGAGCTGGCGGTTGAGGTCGTCGAGCACGATGCCGGGCTCGACCACGCAGGTGCGGCCCGCGACGTCCAGCGACAGGATCTTGTTGAGGTGCTTGGAGAGATCGACCACGAGGCCGTCATTGACGGTCTGGCCGCATTGCGAGGTGCCGCCGCCGCGCGGGGTGACCTTCACGCCCTCGTCGCGGGCAATCGCCAGGGCCCGCAAGGCCTCGTCCATGGTTCTGGGGACCGCCACGCCCGAGGGCACGATCTGGTAGAACGAGGCGTCGGTGGCGTAGCGGCCGCGGCTGAAGCCGTCGAACAGGACGTCGCCGGTCATGTCCGCGCGCAGGCGCCGTTCGAGCGAAGAGGCGTTGGTCATCCCTGATCCCGGACTGCCTCAGCGAGGCCTCGGCCTTGCTGAGTTATTCATTATGGTTCCAGATCGATTATATTATGAATTCAAAATGAGCAAGTCGGTCGCCCCTCAGGGAGAGGCCGGCGCTTCCTCTTGGGGGGTGGTGAGGTGCTCGATCGCCGCCGTCCGCTTGTTGCGCAGGTGCTGGAACAGGATGTCGCTGAGGCTCGCTCGCGGCGCGGCGGCGGAGTGCGTCCAGGATCGCCTCGTGCTCGCGCATCGCCTCCGCCCAGCGTTGCCGCTTGCGGGCGAAATTGGCGGAGTAGCGGACGCGGCGGATCCGCCCGGCGAAATTGGCGTAGGCGGTCTTCAGCGTCTCGTTGCGCGCGGCCGCGACGATGCTCTCGTGGATGCGCTGGTTGGTCTGGAAATAGCCGTGCATGTCGCGGTGCAAATAGTGGCCGTACATCTCGTAATGCAGTTGCTCGATTGCGGTGATTTCCTCGTCCGTAATAGCCTCGCAGGCAAGGCGCCCGGCAAGGCTTTCCAGTCCGGCCATCACGTCGAACAGCTCTTCCAGGTCCCGTTGGCTGAGCTGGCGCACGCGCGCGCCGCGGTTGGGCAGAAGCTCGATCAGGCCCTCGGCGGCGAGCACCTTGAGCGCTTCGCGTAACGGCGTGCGTGAGATGCCGAGCATCTCGCAGAGCTGCCGCTCGGGGACGCGCGCGCCGTCGGGAATGTTGCCCTCGACCACGTAATCGCGCAGCCGCAGCAGAATCTCGCCGTGAAGCGAGGCCTCGTGACGGTTTTCCTGGCGGTCGCCGCCGTTTGCGGTGGGCGGGGCGATCGGAACCCCGGTGTCGGGAATCGTGGATTTCATTTGCAGCACAATAGTTTGCCTGTCTGGTCGCGTCGACGCCCACAATCGAATACCAAATTTAGATTGAACGGACAAAAAATGAATGCAAAATAGTCTCCAGAGCCGGCAGCAATCCGCCGACAGGGAGGTTTTCATGCATCAGGGACGCCATTTCCTTCAGATTCCGGGCCCGAGCCCGGTCCCCGAGCGCGTCCTGCGCGCCATGGACATGCCTGTGATCGACCACCGCAGCGCGGAGTTCGGCGAGCCTCGGCCGCACCGTGCTCGAAGGCAGCCAGACAATTTTCCAGACCAAGGGCCCCGTCATCATCTTCCCGTCGTCAGGTACGGGCGCCTGGGAAGCCGCGATCGTCAACACGCTGTCGCCGGGCGACAGGGTGCTGATGGTCGAGACCGGCCATTTCGCCACCCTGTGGCGGCAGATGGCGGGCCGCTTCGGCATCGAGGTCGATTTCGTGCCCGGCGACTGGCGCCGCGGCGCCGATCCGGCCGTGATCGAGGCAAGGCTCACTGAGGACAAGGCCCGCGCGATCAAGGCCGTGATGGTCGTGCACAATGAGACCTCGACCGGCGCGACCAGCCGCATCGCCGAGATCCGCGCTGCGATCGACCGCGCCTCGCATCCGGCGCTCTTGATGGTCGACACCATCTCCTCGCTCGGCTCGGTCGACTATCGCCACGACGAGTGGAAGGTCGACGTCAGCGTCAGCTGCTCGCAGAAGGGTTTTATGCTGCCGCCCGGCCTCGGCTTCAACGCGATCTCGGAGAAGGCGCGCACGGCGGCGAAGACCAACAAGATGCCGCGCTCCTATTTCGACTGGGAGGAGATGCTCAAGCCCAACGCCAATGGCTTCTTCCCCTACACGCCGGCGACGAATTTGCTCTACGGGCTACGCGAGGCGATCGCGATGCTGCTCGAGGAGGGGCTCGCCAACGTCTTCGCCAGGCATCAGCGGCTCGCGGCCGCAACGCGCGCCGCCGTCAACCATTGGGGTCTCGAAGTGCTCTGCCAGGAGCCGTCGGAGCTCTCGCCGGTGCTCACCGCGGTGCTGATGCCGCCCGGCCACGATGCCGATCAGTTCCGCAAGATCGTGCTCGAGAACTACAACATGTCGCTCGGCTCGGGCCTGTCGAAGGTCGCGGGAAAAGTCTTCCGCATCGGCCATCTCGGCGAATGCAATGCTCTCACTTTGCTCGGCGCGCTCACCGGCGTCGAGATGGGGCTGTCGGTCGCCGGCGTGCCGCACCGCTCCGGCGGCGTCGATGTCGCGATGAAGCTGCTGGAGCAGCGCCCGCAGGGCAATGCATCGCCGCATCTGAAAGTCGTCGGCACATAAAGCCGCGCGGGACACGCGGCCGAAAATCATAACAAGCAATCAGGGAGGGTGAGATGGGAATTCGGTTCAAGGCCACGCATGTCGTCTTGGCGATGCTCTGCGCGATGTATTTCATCACCTATGTCGACCGGGTGAACATCGGCACCGCCGCGAGCGAGATCCAGAAGGAGCTGGGTCTGTCGAATACCCAGCTCGGTCTCGTCTTCTCCGCCTTCGCCTATCCCTATCTCTTGTTTCAGGTCATCGGCGGCTGGGTCGGCGATCGTTTCGGACCGCGCAAGACGCTGTTCTGGTGCGGCATGATCTGGGCGGTGGCGACCATCTCGACCGGCTTCGTCAACGGACTTGCGGCGTTGTTCGTCGCGCGCTTCGCGCTCGGCTTCGGCGAGGGCGCGACGTTCCCGACGGCGACGCGCGCGATGCAATATTGGACGCCGGCGAACCGCCGCGGCTTTGCGCAAGGGCTCACGCATTCCTTCGCGCGGCTCGGCAACGCCGTAACGCCGCCGGTGGTGGCGCTGCTGATCCTTTGGCTGACCTGGCGCGGCGCCTTCGTCGTGCTCGGCTTCGTCAGCCTGATCTGGGGCGTGGTCTGGGTCTGGTACTTCCGCAACGAGCCGACGGAGCATGCCTCCATCACCGAGGCCGAGCCTCGCAGCATTGCCGCCGCGCCTGGCCGGCGAGCGGCCGCGCGTGCCGTGGGGCCCGCTGCTCGGGCGGATGTGGCCGGTGACCCTGACCTATTTCTGCTACGGCTGGTGCCTGTGGCTGTACCTGAACTGGCTGCCGCTGTTCTTCAAGAACAATTACAGCCTCGACATCAAGAATTCGGCCCTGTTCGCCTCCGGCGTCTTCTTCGCCGGCGTGGTCGGCGACAGCGTCGGCGGCGTGCTGTCGGACAAGATCCTCGATCGGACCGGCAATGTCCGCCTGGCGCGGCTCAGCGTCACCGTCACGGGGTTCACGGGAGCGCTGCTCTCGCTGCTGCCGATCCTGTTCGTCCACGACATCACCGTGGTCGCGCTGTGCCTGTCGGCCGGTTTCTTCTGTGCCGAGTCTCGTGATCGGCCCGATGTGGTCGATCCCGATGGACATTGCGCCGAAATATTCCGGCACTGCCTCTGGTCTCATGAACACCGGCTCGGCTTTCGCCGCGATCGTCTCCCCACTGGTCGCCGGCTTCGTGATCGACGTGACCGGCAACTGGTATCTGCCGTTCCTGATGTCGATGGGGCTGCTGCTGCTCGGCGCAGTATGCGCCTTCCTGATGCACCCGGAGCGGCCGTTCACGGAGGCCGAGGAGAGGGGGCCGTCCGGGAAGGTGGTGGCCGCGGAGTAGGGGCCGGCGGAGGTCCGCCGGCAACGCAGGGGAGCCGCCCATAGGAGAGGGGACAAGCCGGTCAAATGGTGCTATTCGGCGGCCATCAAGATCAAGGCTCAACCGGGAAGGACGCCGATGACCGTGCATACTGGAAGGCATTTCCTACAGATTCCAGGACCGACCAACGTGCCTGACCGGGTGCTGCGGGCGATGGACATGCCGACGCTGGACCATCGCGGTCCGGAGTTCGCCGAGCTCGGTTTCGCCGTCCTTGCCGCGATGCAGCGGGTGTTCCGCACCAAGCAGCCCGTGATCATCTTCCCCTCGTCCGGCACCGGCGCCTGGGAAGCGGCGATGGTCAACGTGTTCTCGCCCGGCGACAAGCTCCTGATGTGCGAGACCGGCCAGTTCGCCGTGCTGTGGCGCGGCATCGCCGACAAGTTCAAGTTCGACGTCGATTTCATCCCGAGCGATTGGCGCCACGGCGCCGACCTCGCCGAGATCGAGAAGCGCCTCGTCGCCGACAAGCAGCACGCGATCAAGGCGGTCTGCGTCGTGCACAACGAGACCTCGACGGGCTGCGTGACGCCGCCGCTGGAGGTGCGCAAGCTGCTCGACCGCGTCAAGCATCCGGCGCTGTTGATGGTCGATACCATCTCTGGCCTCGGCTCGATGGAATATGAGCATGACGCCTGGGGCATCGACGTTTCGGTCGCCGGCTCGCAGAAGGGCCTGATGCTGCCGCCCGGCCTCGGCTTCAACGCCGTCTCGGAGAAGGCGCTTGCCGTGGCCAAGGCCAATCCGGGCATGCGCTCCTATTGGGATTGGCAGGAAGTCATCAGCTTCAACAAGCTCGGCACCTTCCCGTACACGCCCGCCACCAACCTGCTCTACGGCCTGCGCGAGGCCGTGAAGATGCTGGAGGAGGAGGGCCTCGAGAACGTCTGGTCCCGCCACAAGCGCCATAGCGCTGCGACGCGCGCCGCGGTCAAGGTCTGGGGCCTGGAGACGCAGTGCGCCGATCCCACCGCGCATTCGCCGGCGCTGACCGGCGTGCGCGTGCCGGAGGGCCACGACGCCGATGCGTTCCGCAAGGTGGTGCTGGAAAACTTCGACATGTCGCTTGGCACCGGTCTGAACAAGGTCAAGGGCAAGGTGTTCCGCATCGGCCATATCGGCCATTTCAACGATCTGATGCTGATGGGCACGCTCGCGGGCGTCGAGATGGGCCTCGATCTTGCAAAGATTCCGCACCGGAGCGGCGGCGTGCTGGCAGCCATGGACGTCCTGAAGGGACGCGACGCGGTGCCGATGACCAAGGCTCAGGTGGCCTGAACCAACCTGGAAGAGAAGTGAGACTCGCGATGAACGCACCGACGACGACCAACGAAGACCTGCTCTACTCCGTCACGGACGGCATCGCGCGGATCACCTTCAACCGCCCCCAGGCGCGCAACGCCATGACCTTCGCCATGTATGATCGCATGGCGGAGATCTGCACCGAGATCAACGCCGACCGTTCGATCAAGGCGCTCATCCTCACCGGCGCCGGCGACAAGGCGTTCGCCTCCGGCACCGACATTTCCCAGTTCCGTGCGTTCAAGACCGCGCAGGACGCGCTCGACTACGAGGCGCGCATCGACCGCGTGCTCGGCACGCTCGAACAGTGCCGCGTGCCCGTGATCGCGGCCATTGCCGGCGCCTGCACCGGCGGCGGCGCCGGCATCGCCGCCTGCTGTGACCTTCGCATCGGCACCGAGACGACGCGGATGGGCTTTCCGATCGCGCGCACGCTCGGCAACTGCCTGTCGATGTCCAACATCAGCCGCGTCGTCGCGCTGGTCGGACCCGCCCGCACCAAGGATCTGATCTTCAAGGCGCGTCTCGTCGAGGCGCAGGAGGCGTTGTCGCTCGGCCTGCTCAACGAAATCGTCCCTGACGTCGAGACCCTGCAGCGTCGTGCCGACGAAACCGCAAAGCTCGTTGCCAGCCATGCGCCGCTCACGCTGGAAGCGACCAAGGAAGCGGTGCGCCGCATCCGCCGCACGCTGTCGCGCGAGGAGGGCGAGGATCTGATCCTCAAGGCCTATATGAGCGAGGATTTCCGCGAGGGTATGGACGCTTTCCTCAACAAGCGGACGCCGGTCTGGAAAGGCAAGTAGCCTTCCTTCGCAGGTTGCGCCACACTCGATGCGGCGCGACGGCAGAAGCGATTGCCGAGCGATCAACAGCAGCAATCCCGCGTAAATTGCAATTGTCGCAATCTTTCAAACGGTTCCGCCCCCGGAACCGCAATTGCATGCGCCCGCGGTGACGCGTCCACGTTGACGGCGCCGCGAGCCTCAGGCATAAGATCGCGGAGGTTGCATGATGCCTACCCCTTTTTCTTCGTGCCGACAGGCCGGCCAGCAAGTGATTTCAAGTCCGATTGAATTGACCGACGTGAATTGTGTGAAGCGTTCTGACCGGCCGTGCTGCAACCGGATGTCATTGAACTGAAATCGAACTGAAGACATAGCGACGTAGATTTCGACGACGCGAGCCGCGCCAGAAATTCATTGCTGCTGACCATCCCAACGCCAGGTACGGCCGCGCGAACCAGCCAAACTCCGAGATCAAGACCCTAAGCCACGCTTTGCTGCAAGACCGTTGAGTCCAGTCTGATTTCTCAGACCGATTAGTCACGTCGCCGCGCCGTCGTGTGGCGGCGATTTCATGACAACGCAGGCAGGGATTTTCCATGACCAATCATACGCCGGTTTTCACCTCCTCATCCGCGACGGGCAGCTTCACCGAATTTGCCAATCTCAACGATTCCACCACGCTGCACACGCTGTCCGGGACGATGAGCTTCAAGGACAGCGACAGGACGGACACCCACACGACGTCGTCGACGCTGCACTCCGCCGTGGTCTCTGGCGGAACGGTCGTCCCGGCGGCCTCGCTTGCGCATTTCCAGACCGCGATGCAATCGCAGATCCTGAGCGATTCGAACGGCTCGGGTCAGCTCAAATGGAACTTCAGCGACCAGGACCAGGATTTCGACTTCCTCGCCAAGAACCAGACGCTGGTGCTGACCTACGACGTCAAGGTCTCCGACAATCACGGCGGCTTCGCGATCCAGACCGTCAAGATCACGATCATCGGCACCGACGACAAGCCGGTCATCAACATGACCTCGGCGGCGACCGTCACCGAGCAGGCCAACCAGACGCTGTCGCTCACGCCCGACACGGTTCACGTCGCGCTCAACTTCACCGACGACGACCTCGCCAACACCGGCCACACCGCGACGGTGACAGGCGTATCCGCCTCCGGTGCCACCGCCGGCCTGTTGCCGGGCCCGTTCGGCAACGCCGAGCTGATGTCGTTCTTCCACGTCGATAACGTCGTGAAGACATCCGGCTCCTCGACCGGCACCATCAACACCACCTTCTCGGCGCCCGATCTCGCTTTCGACTATCTTTCGGCGGGCCAGCACCTCGACATTACCTACACGGTGCAACTCGACGACCACGCCGGCGGGATCTCGACGCAGACCGTCATGGTGACCGTGGTGGGCACCAACGACAGGCCGATCTACCTGTCGTGCCCGGAATCGGCCGCGCTCGTCGAGGACCAGAACCTGGATTCCTCAGGCAATCTCCACGCCAGCGACAGCCTGCTCTTCACCGACATCGATCTTGCCGACGCGCATACCGTCGCGACGACGGTCACCGCGACCCGTTCGGGCGGCGGTTCGATACCCCTGACGAACGCGCAATTGCTGGCCGCTTTCGGCACCTCGCTCCAGGATTCGACGGGTCACCTGATCGGGGAGGTCGACTGGAATTTCGCGCTGGCCAACTCCTCGACCAATTTCCTCAACGGCGGCGAGACGCTCAAGCTCGTCTATCACGTCGCGATCGACGACGGTCACGGCGGCACCACCACCCAGGACGTCACCATCACGATCCTCGGCACCAATCATCCGGTGGTGATCACGAGCGGCCCGGAATCCTCGACGGTCGTCGAGCAGGACGCCATCACGGGCTCGCCTGCGCTCGACACGACGCCGACGGTTCCGGCCGGCACGCTCGACTTCACCGATCAGGACACCGGCGACACGCATAGCGTGATCGTGACACTGGATCCGAGTTCCGGACCGACGCCGCCGGCGGCGACGCAGGCCGACCTGGCTGCGGCGTTGACCACGGTGCTGCACGATTCCACGGGCACCGGCACCGGCAGCATCGATTGGAATTTTGCGATTCCCGACCAGGATCTCGATTATCTCGCGTTCAACGAGACGCTGACGGTGAACTACACCATCAAGGTCGCGGACGGCTCGACCAGTTCGACGCAGACCGTCTCCGTCGTGATCACCGGCGCCAACGACGCACCGGTGATCACGAGCGGGCCGCAATCCGCCTCTCTGTCCGAGCAGCCGGGGGTGACCGGATCGCAGGCGCCGGACACCACGAGCCCGGTCCCGACGGGCACGCTGAGCTTCGGCGACGTCGATCTGTCGGACGTTCACTCGGTCAGCGTCGTGCTGGATTCCGCGGTGTGGTCGGCCAACAGCTTCGGCGCCCCGGCGCAGACGCTGGTGGACCTGCAGTCGGCGCTCGCGACGGTGCTGCACGATTCCACGGGCACCGGCATCGGCAGCATCGACTGGACCTTCAGCATCCCCGATGCCGATCTCGATTTCCTCAGTGTCGGCGAGACACTGACGGTGCAATATGATGTCAACGTCTGGGATGGCTTCATCAACTCGACCCAGACCGTCACGATCACCATCGACGGTGCGGCCGATCCGCTGGTTCTGACGCCGCTGACGATCGCCGCGTCCGATACGGCGGGGCCGGATGCCGGGACGGCAATCGCAAGCGGCGCCATCTTCGATGTCGTCCAGCCCGTGGACCAGAGCACGCCGCGGACCATTACAGAGGTCAACGGCAGCGCCGCCAATGTCGGCCATTCGGTCGCCGGCGCGCATGGAACGCTGGTGCTCAACGCCGACGGCTCTTACGGCTACGTCGCGGACACGTCGGTGGACGCGCTGCTCGCCGGCGACAACGTCACCGACCAGTTCACCTTTACGGTCGATGACGGGCAGGGCCACCAGGCCTCGACCACGCTGACCTTCGACATCGCCGGCGCCAACGACAATCCGCTCGTTACGGCGGCCAATGTCAGCGGATCGGTCACCGAGGATGCCGGCCCGCCGGTGATCCTCAACGGCGACTTCGAGACCGGCAATCTCGCCAACTGGACGGTCAGCGGCGGCGGCCACATTCACGTCGCGCAGCTCGAGTCCTCGGCGGCAGCTTCGGCCACTATTCGGTGGAGTTGTTGCCGACGAACGTTACGGAGACGCTGTCGCAGAACGTCGCGACCACGCCGGGCCAGCATTATTTCGTCAGCTTCGATATCTTCGGTGATCCCGAGAGCGTCAGCTCACCGTTCGCGGTGTCGTGGGACGGCGCAACGATCCTGTCGCTCGGCAATGTGCCGGCAGGCCTCAACCACTATGCCTTCGACCTCATCGGCGATGCCACGCTGTCGTCAACGCTGCTGGAGTTTGCCTACAAGAACCATGACACCGGCATGATCCTCGATTCCGTCAACGTCAGCCCGGCGACGGGACCTGCCACCGAATCCACGGCTGGCTCGCTGTCGTTCTCCGACGCCGAGACCGGGGATACGCACAGCGCGAGCTTCGTGCCGAACGGCAGCGACTATGTCGGCACGTTCTCGCTCGATCCGGTCAGCGAGGCCGGCGGTGCAGGCTCGCTCGCCTGGCACTTCACGGTCGACAATGCCGACATCCAGTTCCTGGCGCAGGGGCAGACACTGACCCAGGACTATCTGGTGACGATCGCCGACAACAATGGCGGCTCGACCACGCAGGACGTCACCGTCACCCTCATCGGCACCAATGATACGCCGACCGCGGTCGGCGAGACCGTGATCACGGATGTCGGTGCCAGCGGTGCGGTCGTTGTTCCCAGCTGGGCGCTGGCGCTCAACGATACCGATCCCGACACAGCCGATCATCTCTCGCTCGGAACCGTCACGACGAGCGGGGGCGGCAGCGGCTTCTCCTATTTCGGGGACGCGGCATTCGTCGACGATTCGACGCTCGGAGGCTCGTTCGACTACACGGTGTCCGACGGGATGACGAACTCGTCCAGCGCCGCGACGGTCACCGTCGTCAACAACGCGCCATCGGCGACATCGCTGACCGGTACCGGCGGTGACGACATCCTGATCGCGACCAACGGGACCGAGACGATGAGCGGGGGCGGCGGCAACGACGTCCTGATCGCCACGGCCAGCGGCAATGCCATGACCGGCGGCGGGGGCAACGACACCTTCGCCTTCCTGCAGCCATCGGGGCCGAGCGCGATCGGCGACTTCAACAACACCACCGAGCAGGACCGCATCGCCGTCTCCGCGAGCAGCTTCGGCGGCGGGCTGACGGCGGGGATGGACGTGACGTTCGAGAGTTCCGGGGACGACATGTTCTCGGGATTCTCGCAATTCCATTTCGACACCGGCAACCAGACGCTCTACTACAGCGCCGACGGCACCCAGGGCGCGGCGGTCGCGCTGGTCAGCGTCCAGAACGGGGTGCTGCTCAACCAGCACGACATTCTGGTCGTGTAGGCGGCGGCTGAGCTTCAACTCCCGAAAAGCGGGCTCCGCAGGGAGCCCGCTTTTTTGCGTCGCGGCATCTCATTCCAAAGTCATAACGGGAATGACCTCGGATGGCTTGAACTCAATTGCATTCGCCCGCACAATGGTCCTGAATTCATCTCTGAATTTCCAATCCGAACAAGAACATAGGGAAGACGCGCGTGGGACATGGAATGAAGGCCGCGATTGCGCTCGCAGCGGCGCTGTGCGGCACGCCGGCATTCGCCGGCTGGGAGCCGGCAAAGCCGGTCGAGATCGTGGTGGCGGCCGGCGCGGGCGGGGCCTCGGATCAGATGGCGCGGATGATGCAGGCCGCGATCCAGAAGAACAATCTGATGAAGCAGCCGATCGTCGTCTCGCTCAAAGGCGGCGCCTCGGGCGCGGAAGCGCTGATGTACATGAAGTCCAGCGAGGCCGATCCGAACAAGGTGCTGATCGCCTATTCGCTGATCTACATGCTGCCGCTGTCGGCGAAGATCCCGTTCAACTGGCGTGAGCTGACCCCGGTCTCGGTGGTCGCACTCGACCAGTTCGTCCTCTGGGACAACAGCGCCGGCCCCAAGACGGTGAAGGAGTTCGTCGCGGCCGCGAAGGCGTCGAGCGCGCCGTTCAAGATGGGCGGCACCGGCTCCAAGCGTGAAGACCACGTGCTGACCGTCTTCCTCGAGCAGAAGACCGGCGCGAAATTCTCCTATCTGCCCTACAAGTCCGGCGGCGAGGCCGCCACCCAGTTGGTCGGCAACCACACCGAGGCCAACGTCAACAATCCCTCAGAGAATCTCGAGGTCTGGCGCGCGGGCCAAGTGCGCCCGCTCTGCGTGTTCGACAAGGAGCGCATCTCCTACACCACCAAGGTGACGGAAACGCAGTCCTGGGCCGACATCCCCACCTGCAAGGAGGAGGGCATCGACGTGCAATATCTGATGCTGCGCGCGATGTTCCTGCCCGGCAAGGTGACGGCCGAGCAGCAGGCGTTCTATGTCGAGCTGTTCCACAAGGTGACGCAGACCGCGGAATACAAGGAGTACATGGAGAAGCAGGCGCTGAAGCCGATCTTCCTCACCGGCAAGGACATGGTGCAATTCCTCGAGGAGGATGATGCGCAGAACAAGTCGCTGATGACGGAAGCGGGTTTCGTCGCGAAGTAGTCGTCTTCTTCACCTCGCCCCGCTTGCGGGGAGAGGTCGGATCGCATCGTGAGATGCGATCCGGGTGAGGGGGACTCTCCGCGAGCTCACTCTCACCGTCCCTGTGGAGACTCCCCCTCACCCTAACCCTCTCCCGCAAGCGGGGAGAGGGGATCAGCAGCGGCGTTTGTTGTTAGCCCATGTCCCAAACTGATCTGGAAATCGTCGTCGACGATCCGACCGCGCCTGAAGACGATTCGCCCTCGGTCGTCTCGTCCGGCACGATCGAGATATTCGTCTGTCTCCTGCTGCTCGCGCTGGCCGTCACGCTCGGCTACGACAATTGGCGCACCGGAGCGTCCTGGGATGCGACCGGGCCGGAGCCCGGCTATTTCCCGTTCTATCTCTCCATCATCCTCGGCGGCGGCAGCCTCTACGGCCTGATCGCGGCACTCGTCGCCCGGCGCAAGACGGTCGAGACCTTCGTGACGCGCGCGCAAGGCCGCCGCGTGCTGGCGGTGTTCCTGCCGACGCTGCTGTTCTGCGTCGTCACGCAGTTCCTCGGCCTCTATGTCGCGAGCTTCCTGCTGATCGCGGGCTTCATGCGCCTCGTCGGCAAGATCGCGCTGTGGAAATCGCTGCTCACCGCGTTCGTGTTCACGGCGATCATGTTCGTCACTTTCGACGTCGCCTTCGACGTCATCATGCCGAAAGGGCCGCTCGAAGCGGCCTTCGGTCGCTAGGCGGATTGGCGATGGAAGCTTTCGGTCTCCTGCTTCATGGCTTCGCCGTCCTGCTGACGGCGAAGACGGTCATGCTGATGTTGGTCGGGCTCGTGCTCGGCATCTTCGTCGGCGTGCTGCCGGGCCTCGGCGGCCCCAATGGCGTTGCGATCCTGTTGCCGCTCACCTTCACGATGGATCCGACCTCGGCGATCGTGATGCTGTCCTGCATCTATTGGGGCGCGCTGTTCGGCGGCGCGATCACCTCGATCCTGTTCAACATCCCGGGCGAAGCCTGGTCGGTCGCGACCACTTTCGACGGCTATCCGATGGCGCAGCAGGGCCGGGCGGCGGAGGCGCTGACCGCCGCGTTCACCTCTTCCTTCATCGGCTCGCTGGTCGCGGTGCTGCTGATCACCTTCCTCGCGCCGATGATCTCGTCCTTTGCGCTGAAGTTCGGACCGCCCGAGTTCTTCGCGGTCTACCTGCTCACCTTCTGCTCCTTCGTTGGATTGGGGCGCGAGGCCAAGCACAAGACCGTCATCTCGATGTCGCTCGGGCTGCTGCTCGCCGGCATCGGCATGGACACGGTGTCGGGCAATCTGCGCATGACCTTCGGCTCGGCCGAGCTGCTCCGCGGCATCAACTTCCTGGTCGCCGTCATCGGCCTGTTCGGCATCAGCGAGATCCTGCTGACGATGGAGGAGCGCCTCGCGCTGCGCGGTCACGCCGCGAGCATCTCGCTGCGCGTCGTGCTCGGCGTCTGGAAGGACCTGCCGAAATACTGGGCGACGCTGCTGCGTTCCTCCTTCATCGGCTGCTGGCTCGGCATAACCCCGGGCGGCGCGATTGCGGCGTCCTTCATGGGCTACAACCTCGCCAAGCGCTTCTCCAAGGACCCCGAGAGCTTCGGCAAGGGCCGCATCGAAGGCGTGTTCGCGCCGGAGACGGCCGCGCATGCCTCCGGCACCGCGGCGCTGCTGCCGATGCTGGCGCTCGGCATTCCCGGCTCCGGCACCGCGGCGATCCTGCTCGGCGGCCTGATGGTGTGGGGGCTCAATCCCGGACCGCTGCTGTTCGTCGAGCACAAGGACTTCGTCTGGGGCCTGATCGCCTCGATGTATCTCGGCAATGTCGTCGGCCTCGTGCTGGTGCTGACGACGGTGCCGATCTTCGCCTCGATCCTGCGCGTGCCGTTCGCGGCGGTGGCGCCGATGATCGTGGTGTCCTGCGCGATCGGCGCCTATGCGATCCAGAATGCGATGTTCGACATCTGGCTGATGCTCGGCTTCGGCATCGTCGGCTACGTCTTCAAGAAGATCGGCATTCCCTTGGCCCCGTTCACCCTCGCGCTCGTGCTCGGCAACCGCGCCGAGGATGCCTTCCGGCTGTCGATGATCGGCTCGGGCGGCGACCTCAAGGTGTTCTGGTCGAATGGCCTGGTCGGCTCGATCACGACGCTGGCGATCGTGCTGCTGTTCTGGCCCGTCATCGACGGCCTGCTCGCCCGCGTCGGATGGACGCAGCGGACCCGGGCGACGTCGCCAAAAACATAAGTCGTGTGAATTCAACGGCATAGGATTGGTGATGTCGTTGTAGTCCGGGGAACCACACGCCGCGATTGTTTCTGGATGTTGCCGTCGCGGCACAGCCTTTGGGCAGCCGCTGGCGTATGTTTCTGATCACAAAATCGTGCGGAGGGGGAGAATCTCCATGAAGCGGATCGTGATTGGACTGGCGGCGGCGATGTCGCTGTTCGCGACGGGTGCACTGGCTGCCGACCTTGCGGCGCGCCCCTACGTCAAGGCGCCGATCGTTGATCCGGTGTGGAGCTGGACCGGCTGGTATGTCGGCGCCAATGCCGGTTACAGCTGGGGCCGCTCGCGCTCCAACGCCTCCTTCTTCGACTCGGGCACCGGTGCGCCAATCGCGCCGCCCGCAGGCTCCATCACCAGTGCGTCGTTCGACATGAACGGCGCCATTGCCGGTGGGCAGGCTGGATACAACTGGCAGCGCGCCAACTGGGTGTTTGGCATCGAGGGCGATCTGCAATGGTCTGACGAAAAGGGCCGCGCGGCCTTCTCGTGCGTCGGCACCGCCGCGGCGCCTGTCGCCGGTCCCTGTCTTCCCACCTTTACGTTCCTTCCGCCCGGCGGCCTCGCCGGAACCACCCTGGCGATCGATCAGAAGCTGCAATGGTTCGGCACGGTTCGTGGCCGCGTCGGCATCCTTGCGACCCCCAAGGTGCTGTTCTACGGCACCGGCGGTCTCGCCTTCGGTGAGATCAAGACCACCGGCACGCTGTCGAGCTTCACCACGGTCGCGCCGTTCGGTCCGATCGCCGCGGTGGGCTCGAGTATCGACCACGCGCGTCGGCTGGACCCTCGGCGCTGGCGTCGAAGGCAAGATCACCCGGAACTGGAGCGCCAAGCTCGAATATCTCTACATGGATCTCGGTCGTTTCTCGACCGGCACATTCACGCTGGCGCCGACGCTTCCGATCAGCGCAAGCGTCTCGTCACACTTTACCGACCACATCCTGCGCGCGGGCATCAACTACCAGTTCGACAGCCCGGTGGTCGCACGATACTGAATCAACAAAGGCGTCAAACAAGAAGCAAAGCCCGGCCTCGCGCCGGGCTTTGTCGTTTCTGCCGAGCCGTCCATCGGCAAGGTATCTCCTTCGTCGACCGCTCGTCGCGGTCGCCTTGCCCTGATCGCTGGCGCTGATCCTTCGAACGACCGACATTCGATCGCAGGACGCGCGCCCGACAGCTCTTCCCTAGTGTCGCCGCACTGAATCGCCCCGCGCATCTGGCGCGCAGGCGATCGGGACATGATCGAGGGAAGACTGATGAGACGAAACCTGCTGGCTGCCGCCGCGATCGGAACGCTGCTCGCTGCGCCTGCCTTCGCCGCGGATCTCGCGGTGCCGCACATCTACACCAAGGCGCCGCCGGTGGCCGTGGATCCCGGCTACAATTGGAGCGGCTTCTATGCCGGCCTCAACATCGGCTACGGCTGGGGCCGTTCGGCGACGACGACGGATTTCATCGACGGCGGCGGCGCGCTGCTCAGCTCGAGTGCCGGCACGTTCGATCTGAACGGCGTCACCGGCGGCGGGCAGATCGGCTACAACTGGCAGCGCGGCATGTTCGTCGCCGGCATCGAGGCCGATTTCCAGGGCAGCGGCCAGAAGGGGCGTTTCGGCGCGCTCTGCGCCGGTGCGCCGGACGGCCTGCAGGACGGCATCTGCACGCCGGGCCATCGCGGCGACAACACGTTCGATCCCGCGCTGCCGGTGGCATTCGATCTCACCCAGAAGCTCGACTGGTTCGGCACCGTGCGTGGCCGGCTCGGCGTCGCCGTGACGCCGCGCGTGCTGCTCTACGGCACCGGCGGTCTCGCCTATGGCCACATCACGACATCGGGCAACGTGAGCGCGATCAATGTCGGCGGCTTCCCGGGCGCCGATGGCGGTACGTTCACGCCGGTTGCGGCCAGCTTTGCCAGCAGCACGACGAAGGTCGGCTGGACCGCGGGCGCCGGCGTCGAAGGCGCCTTTGCCGACAATTGGAGCGCGCGGCTCGAATATCTCTACGTCGATCTCGGAACGGTGTCTGGCTCGCTGACGACGCCCGTGATCGCGCTCAGCGGTGCGCCGCTGGTCGTCGGGTATCGCTCGCACGTCACCGACAACATCCTGCGCTTCGGCGTCAACTATCGCTTCAGCGGCACTTGATCGCCTCATTGACGCACGATGCAAAAAGCCCGGCGTGAACGCCGGGCTTTTCTCGGGCTTTCTTGGCGACGTCGGGCGAGGCACTCACACCACCTTGGCGTCCCGGAGCTGTGCGATCTCGTCAGCACTGAGGCCGAACTCCTTCAAGACCTCGTCGGTCTGCTCGCCGAAGTCCGGCGGCCGCGCCACCATCCTGCTCGGCGTCCGCGACAGCGTCACGGGCTGGCCGACCAATTGGATATGGCGGTCCTCGTCGTTCGGCACGTCCTGGGCAATACCGAGATGCCTCACCTGGGCGTCCTCGAACATCTGGTCGATGGCATAGATCGGCCCGCAGGGCACGCCGGCGTCGTTGAACTCGCGCACCCAGGTCTCGGTCGATTTCGTCAGGGTGTGTTTCTCGATCTCGGCGTTGAGCGCATCGCGGTTCTTGGAGCGGGCAGGGGCCGTTGCGTAGTCGGGGTGGGCGTAGAGCTCCGGTGCGCCGATCGCCTGTGCGCAGCGCTCCCAGATCCGTCCGCCCGTGGTGGCGATGTTGATGTAGCCGTCCGACGTCTTGAACACGCCGGTCGGAATGCTGGTCGGATGATTGTTGCCGGCCTGTTTTGCCACTTCCTTTTCCATCAGCCAGCGGGCTGCCTGGAAGTCGAGCATGAAAATTTGCGCCTGGAGCAGCGAGGTCTGCACCCACTGGCCCTTGCCCGAGACTTCGCGCTCGAGCAGTGCGGTCAGAATGCCCATGGCACAGAACAGGCCCGCAGTGAGGTCGGCGACCGGGATGCCGACCCGCATCGGACCTTCGCCGGGCGCGCCGGTGATCGACATCAGCCCGCCCATGCCTTGCGCGATCTGATCGAAGCCGGGCCGCTTGTGATAGGGGCCGTCCTGGCCGAAGCCGGAGATGCTGCCATAGACGATGCGCGGATTGATCTTGGCGAGGCTCTCATAGTCGATGCCGAGCTTGTTCTTCACGTCGGGCCGGAAATTCTCGACCACGACGTCGGCCTTGGCGGCGAGGCGCTTGAACAAGGCGAGCCCCCGCTCGTCCTTCAGGTTCAGCGTCATGGCCCGCTTGTTGCGATGCAAATTCTGGAAATCGGAGCCGCGTCGCGGCCCGCCGGGCTGCTCGCCGCCGGCATCCTCGGTCAGCGCGTCGATCTTGACGACATTCGCCCCCCAATCCGCCAGCTGCCGCACGCAGGTCGGGCCGGAGCGGACGCGGGTCAGATCGAGCACGGTGAAGCGCGACAGGGCTTCCGAGGCATGCGGAAAAGGCATTTTGAGAGGCTCCGGGACAGATTTCGGCGCCTACCATAGTGCCGAAAGGTCACCCGACAAGCCCGGGCCGGCGCCGGTCCCGCCTGCCGAAATGCCATGCCTGAAGCGGTGGCCGACGGGATCAGCGCGACAGGCGCTTCAATTCGGCCCGCGCCTTTTCGGCCAGGGGATCGTCGCCGTGCCGTGCAATGAAGAGCTCGAGGGCTTCCCGCGTTCCCTTGCTCAGGGCGGCCTCGTATTCCTCTGCCACCGCAACGGCGGGGTCGCGGGCCATCGGCATGGCGGGCGCGCGCGCCGCCTTGCCCCTGTCGTCCGCTTTGGCCTGTTCCACCATGACGGGCAGTCCTCCGAAGGGTTGTTGGGGCAGTCCGGCGAGCGCGATCAGGACGCCAAGCAGGCCGGCCGGGATTGAACGTCGTTGCATGAAACCCCTGCAGATTACGGGTCCGTGGGACCAGAGGCCGTTGCCGGGGTCCCGTATGACTACGGGACTCGATGGCTAACGGGGCCTTAGGGAAGCATCGCGTACGCCACTGCCGCATTTAAACCAAACGTTTAACTCTCAAGCTAGAATCATGTGCCGTCGCAGCGAATCACGCGCGATGCTCTGCCCTGGAGAGTCCATTGGCTACCGCCGTTAACGTCAGCGCCACCAACAACGCCGAGATCGACGGCCTGCTGTCCGGTGCCAAATGGTCTGGCACGATCACCTACAGTTTTCCCGACGCAACGAGCGACTATGCCAATCCCTATAGCGGTGGTAACGGCGAGCCGACGACGTCCGGCTTCGCACCGGTGCCGACGCAGATCCAGGCGGCGATCAATTACGCGATCGGGCTGATCCTCAGTTACACCAACGCCGACATCCAGTACGCGGGCACGAACGGCGCCGACATCATGATCGCGCAGTCGCCGGCGGCCAGTCCGACCGCCTACGCCTACTATCCCGGCAACTACGCCTCCGGCGGCGACATCTGGTTCGGCACCCAGTACAATTTCTCGCTGGCCAAGCTCGGCAATTACTACTTCACCACCGCGCTTCACGAGGCTCGGCCATGCCGTTGGCCTCAAGCACAGCCAGGAGACCGGCGGCCCCGCCAATGTCGCGGTGCCGAGTGCGCATGACGACAGTGAATACACCGTCATGAGCTATCGCAGCTATGTCGGCGGTTCGACCACGTCCGGCTACACCAACGAGGCGTACGGATATTCGCAGACCTATATGGCCAACGATATCCTCGCGCTGCAGACGATGTACGGCGCGGACTTCACGACGCAGAGCACCAACACGGTCTACACCTGGAATCCGACCACGGGCCAGGAGTTCATCAACGGCGTCGGGCAGCTCGCGCCGGGCGGCGGCGTCGGCGGCTCGGCCAACCGCATCTACGAGACGGTCTGGGACGGCGGCGGCGTCGACACCTACGACCTTTCGAACTACACGACGAACCTGAGCATCAACCTCAATCCCGGTGCTACGTCGGTGTTCTCCTCGACGCAGCTGGCGTATCTCGGCGACGGCCATTACGCCTCGGGCAACGTCTACAACGCCTATCTCTACAACGGCGATGCACGCTCCTACATCGACAACGCCATCGGCGGATCCGGCAACGACACCATCATCGGCAACGCCATCGCCAATACGCTGAATGGCGGCGGCGGCAACGACACGATCTCGGGCGGCGCGGGCAACGACAGCATTATCGGCGGCGCCGGTACCGACACCGCGGTGTATTCGGGCAGCCGTGCTAGCTATCTCGTATCGTACAATTCCACGACCCAAACGTTCTCTGTGGCCGACCAGCGCAGTGGCGGGCCTGACGGCACCGATACCGTTACGGGCGTCGAATATTTCCAGTTTGCCGATGGCACGGTCGCAAGCGCCAGCCTGACGACGACCGTGATCGAGGCGCTGGGATCGACCAGCCTGGTGCTCTCCGGCGGCAATTACTACCTGAACAGCATTGCGACCGGCACCGGGCCCATTTTGAAATATGCGGGCTCCGCGGTGATCGCGGCGAACTGGGGAACGTGGACGGTCATTGCCACGGAGCAGGTGTCCGGCGGCGGCTACGACGCGGTCTGGAAGGACTCCTCCAGCGGCCATTATTCGGTGTGGAGCCTGGACAGCAACGGCAACTTCCTGGCGACGCTCGGTTCGGCTCCCGAGATGGTGGGCACCGATGCAGCGCTGAAGGCGCTGGAATCGACGCTGCAGCAGGACCTCAACGGCGACGGCACGATCGGCACACCTGCTGCTGCCAGCACCACGATCGAGTCGCTCGGATCGACCCGCCTGGTGCTCACCGGCGGCAACTATCACATGGACAGCATCGCGACCGGCACCGGGCCTACGCTGAAATATGCGGGCTCTGCGGTGATCGCGGCGAACTGGGGCGCGTGGAGCGTCATCGGCGTGGAGCAGGTGTCGGGCGGCGGCTATGACGCGGTCTGGAAGGACTCGTCGAGCGGCCATTATTCGGTGTGGAGCACGGACAGTAACGGCAACTTCCTGACGACGCTCGGTTCGGCTCCCGAGATGGTGGGCAGCGATGCAGCGCTGAAGGCGCTGGAATCGACGCTGCAGCAGGACCTCAACGGCGACGGCACCATCACCGCCTCCGTTGTCGTTGTCAGCGGCACCACGATCGAGGCGCTCGGATCGACCCGCCTGGTGCTCTCCGGCGGCAACTATCACATGGACAGCATCGCGACCAGCACCGGGCCCACGCTGAAATACGCCGGCTCTGCAGTGATCGCGGCCGACTGGGGAACGTGGAAGGTCATCGCCGCGGAGCAGGTGTCCGGCGGCGGCTACGACGTGGTCTGGAAGGAGTCCTCGAGCGGCCATTACTCGGTGTGGAGCACGGACAGCAGCGGCAACTTCCTGGCCACGCTCGGTTCGGCTCCCGAGATGGTGGGCAGCGATGCAGCGCTGAAGGCGCTGGAGCCGACATTGCAACAGGACCTCAACGGCGACGGAACGATCGGCACCCCCGTGTCCAGCGGCACCACGATCGAAGCCCTGGGATCGACCCGTCTGGTGCTCTCCGGCGGCAACTATCACATGGACAGCATCGCCACCGGCACCGGGCCTACGCTGAAATATGCGGGATCTGCGGTGGTTGCGGCGAATTGGGGAACGTGGACGGTCATCGGCGTGGAGCAGGTGTCTGGCGGCGGCTATGACGCGGTCTGGAAGGACTCCTCCAGCGGCCATTATTCGGTGTGGAGCACGGACAGCAATGGCAACTTCCTGGCGACGCTCGGCTCGGCTCCGGAGATGCTGAGGAGCGATGCAGCGCTGAAGGCGCTGGAGCCGACGCTGCACCAGGATCTCAATGGGGACGGCACCGTCGGCGCAGCGCCGCCCGCGACTGCGGGTGTGGCGACCACCGCGGACGGCTTTGTGTTCAATTTCGTACAGAGCGAGACTTCGTTGGCGACCGCGTCCGAGGTGCCGGACGCCATGCCCGCACCGGTCAACGTGCCGACTGCGTCAGAGCTGTGGACACAACAGCTGGGCAGTCACGATGCGGCATTGAACGACATTCTGGCCGACTTTGTTCACAATTTGCAGGGACACGGCTTTCTTCTGAGCTGAGGGCGCCGGTCGCGTCGAGATCGACGCAGCATACGGCGGCCTTTCCGTCGCGGCGGAGAGGTTTGGTCGCCTTCTCGACGTCAACGACGCGTCTGCGATCTCGCTTGGGCCCTGACTGTCGCCGTCGGCCGTCCCCGGTCCCGTTCGTGACGCCTGAAGCACGCTTCCCCGCGCAATAATCCTTGTAAAATTGCTACGTCAGATTGAACCTTGCCTGATCCGGCGCGACCACTAGAAAGCCCGCGGCCCGTCGCGCAACAGTTGCGTGATCCGAAGCGCCGAAAAGTCTCTTCCATTTTTCCCAGTAGCGTTGCGTATCCAATTATTTGAACACGAAGGCCGTATTGCGAGCGCCGAAAGCGGCGGGGAAGTTCCAGCGAAACATGGAGAATGATGCCGTAGGGCCGCGCCAACCGCGGGCTGCGGCAGCGAAGACTTGTGCATGGCAACAAGCTGATCTCAGCTTAATCTTGGGAGGACGAGAAATGCGTCGAATTGCACTCTTGGCTCTGGTCGCAGGATTGTTCGCACCGTTGATCGCTACACCGGCTCATGCCCAGGCCACCAGAACATGGGTGTCGGGCGTGGGCGACGACGCCAACCCCTGCAGCCGCACCGCCCCATGCAAGACCTTTCCCGGCGCGATCTCGAAGACCGCCGCGGGCGGCGAGATCAATTGTCTGGACTCCGGCGGTTTCGGCGTCGTGACCATCACCAAGGCGATCTCGATCTATTGCGAAGGCGTCATCGGCGGTATCCTCGCAGCGGGCAGCTCCGGCGTCATCGTCAACGCGGCCGCGACCGATCACATCGTGCTGCGCGGTCTGGACATCGATGGAGCCGGCACCGGCATCAAGGGCGTCAATGTCCTCCAGGCCGCCTCGGTGGTCATCGAGCATTGCTACATCAGGAACTTCAACAGCGCGGGCGGTGTCGGTGTCTTCGTCAACCCCTTGAACTTCAACTCGATGCTGATGATCCGCGACAGCGTGATTTCACACAATGGCACGGCCGCCGACGGCTCCGGAATCAGCATCAACACCAACGGTGGCAGTTCGCGGTCGCTGATCACCAACACGGCCATCCACAAGAACTTCGTCGGTGTGAGCGTTCAGGGATCGTCCAACGCCCAGATCAACAACAGCAATATCTCGGAAAATCTCAGCACGGGCCTCGCCCTCAGTGGCGCCGCGGCAGTGCGGATCGGCCGTTCGGCGATCGTCAACAATCTGGGCGCTGCGACCAGCGGCAGCGTGCTCTCCTATCTCGACAACCAGATCAACGGCAACAATCCGGACACCGTGCCGGCAACAGCTGGCGGCTATCACTAGTCCACCGCCTATTGAGACTTCCTTCTGACATGACAGCAGCGTGAAAATTTCAGTTCAATTTGGGAGATTGAAAATGCGTCGCATTGCTCTATGGGCCCTTGTCGCGGGATTGCTCTTGCCGTTCGCGGCGTCGCAGCCCGCCCATGCTCAGGCAACTAGAACGTGGGTTTCCGGTGTCGGCGATGACGTCAATCCGTGCAGCCGCACCGCGCCGTGCAAGACCTTCGCCGGTGCCATCTCGAAGACGGCCGCCGGCGGCGAGATCAACTGTCTCGACTCGGCGGGTTACGGCACCGTGACCATCACCAAGGCGATCTCGATCTATTGCGAAGGCGTCGTCGGCAGCATCCTCGGGTCCGGCACCAATGGCGTCAACGTCAACGCCGCGGCGACCGATCATGTCGTCTTGCGCGGCCTCGACATCTCGGGCGCCGGCACCGGGCTCAAGGGCGTCAACATTCTGCAAGCGGCCTCGGTGGTGATCGAGCACTGCTTCATCAGGGACTTCAACGGCGCATCGGGAACCGGGATCTTCAGCAACCCGTCCAACTTCAACTCGATGCTGATGATCCGCGACAGCGTGATTTCCCACAACGGCGCTGCGGCCGCAGGCTCCGGGATCAGCATCAACACCAACGGCGGCAGCACCCGGGTCCTGATCAACAACTCGGCCGTTCACAACAATTTCGTCGGGGTGACCGTGCAGGGATCGTCCAACGTCCAGGTCAACAACAGCAACATCTCCGAGAATCTGAGCACTGGCCTCGCGCTCAGTGGCGTCGCGGCAGCGCGGATCGGACGTTCGGTGATCGTCAATAATCTCGGCGCGGCCACGACCGGCAGCGTGCTGTCCTATCTGGACAACCAGATCAACGGCAATGCTCCGGACACGACGCCGGCGACCGCCGGCGGGTATCATTGAGCCAAGCGGGTATCACTGAGCCAAACCCCGATCGACGAGCTCCGGGCGCGACGCGCCCGGAGTTTTTTCGTGCCTGGTACCCCCTATGGATTTCGGCATGCCTGCGGACTAGTCTGGCTGCATCGGCAGGGAGCACGAATGGCATGGTGAACCTCGACAGCCGGAAGCCGAAATTGCGTCGTGCGGCACCGCCGGCGCGCGGCTTTTCGCGGCGGATGGGATGGGGCTGTGCCGCCGTTCTGCTGACGCTCGCCGTCGCGATCCCAGCCCACGCCCAATCGTTGCGCCAGGGCGTCTCCGCTTTCCACCGCCAGGATTATTTGACGGCGTCCCGCATCTTCATGCCGCTCGCGGAACAGGGCAATGCGGCTGCACAGTCTTATCTCGGTTTCCTGTTCGAGACCGGTCGCGGCGTGCCGCAGAACTACACGGAAGCCGCGATGTGGTACCGGCGGGCGGCAGAGCAGGGCGACAGCCGCGCCCAATATTCGTTGGGCCTGCTTTACGACCGGGGCCAGGGCGTGCCGCAGGACATCGTCGAAGCCTCCAAATGGCTCAATCTGTCCACGGCTGCCGCGCCGCCGCCGGCCCGCGAGGCGCGAGCCCGGATCCGCGATGCCGTCACCACCAAGATGACGCGCGGAGAGATCGCCCAGGCCCGCCTGCGGGCGCTGGAATGGGCGCCGAGCCGCGAGCATTGACGGCCGCGTTGCTCGTTTGCCAGCTCGTGATGTTCGAAAGGGAGCGGTGTGGCGCGTCATCGCGACGGTGGGCCGATGTTCTGCCCGACGCGTCAAATCGCGTCGTGAATCTTCACGTCGCGCGTCCGGTAAGTCATTGATAAAACTGCCGCCGTCTACTGTGCATGGGGTTGTTTTCGAGGTTTTTGCGCGCCGACCTCGGAACGACGATGATTTCGAGCGCTAGCTCGGCCAGCCCCCGAGCCAGTTCGTGTACCAGGTCTCGCCCAGCCAGCCGATCCAGATCGCAGGTGCCAGAAACAATCCGAATGGCAAGAATGCCGTCGCGCGCAACGGCTTCCGTCGCAGAGCGGCGCTGGCGGCATAGGCGCCGATCGCGGCCAGCGCCGCAAGCTCGATCACCGCGACCACGGTCGCCAGATCGAGCCAGGCGCCGCAGACCGCGGCGAGCTTGACGTCGCCGAGCCCGAGCCCGTCCCGGCCGCGCCAGCGGCGGTAGAGAACCATCAGCAGCAGAAGCGGCAGGCCGGTGGCCGCGGCGCGGGCCAGCGGCCAGAGCAGCGCCTCGGCGCCGATCTCGGGCACGAACGCGCCGGCGCGCAGCAGCGCAAGCGCGAAGGCGGCGCCCGTCAGCTGGTTCGGAATGCGGTAGTAGCGGGCATCGTTCGCCGCGATCGCGAGCATCAGGACGGCGAGGAACGCGCCGTACAGGCCTTCGGCGCCCGGAGCGGCGATTAGGCTTGCGAACACACTGAGCAGCAGGGCGATGGCGAGCGGAGCGCCCGTCCCGAAATTCGCTGCCTGATCCGTCACGCCTCAGCGCGCCGCCTTGGGCGGGCTCACGGGAACCACGGGATTGCTGGTGCCGACCAGGCGGCTGTTCATCTTGCTGCGCATCTCCTCGGCGATGACATGCGCATCGACGCCATCCTTGATGACGGTCGGGCGGATGAACAGGATCAGCTCGGTGCGCGCGCGCGTCGTGCCCTGGTGCGAGAACGCATCGCCCACGCCGGGAATGGAATCGAGGATCGGTATGCCCTGGCGCTGCTTGTTCTCGGTCTCGCTGATCAGGCCGGCGAGCAACACCGTCTGGCCGCTCGTCACCGCGATCGAGGCTCTTGACCCGGCGCTGCGAGATCGTCGGCGTCAGCGAGCCGGTGCTACCGGCGGCGACGCTCGAAATCTCCTGCTCGATGTCGAGCACGACGTTGCCGTTGGCGTTGGCGCGCGGCAGCACGCGCAGGATGATGCCGGTGTTCTTGTAGTCGATGGTGTTGACGACGGTGTTGTTCGCGGTCAGCACGGTCGCGGTGCCGGTCGAGAACGGCACCTGGTCGCCGACCTGCAAGGTCGCCGGCTGGTTGTCCAGCACGACCAGCGACGGGTTGGACAGCACCTTGACGGTGGTGACGTTGTGGAGCGCGTCGAGCACCACGCGCGGTGAGTTTTCCGCGCCGATCAGGAAGTTGAAGCCGGGCAGCGCGCGGCCGAGCAGCGCGCCGGCGGCGGCGTTGACCGCGCTGGTCTGCTGTTCGATGTTGCTGCCGACCGCGGCGCTGTTGCTGACGCCGCCGATGACGTTGGAGACCGAGCCGTGCTTGCTGGCGATGAAGAACTGGACGCCGTAGTTCAGGGCGTCGTTCAGCGTGACTTCGGCGATCGTCGCCTCGATCGCGATCTGGCGCTGCGGCCGGTCGATTTGCCGGATCGTCTGCTCGACGACGCGCTGCGATTCCGCGTTGGCGTAGACCAGCACCGCGTTGTTGGTGACGTCGGCCGTGATCCGCACGTTTTGCAGGATCGAATTGTTGACCGGCTTTGCGCCGCTGCCGAGCAGCGAGCCGGAGCCGTTGTCCTGGCCCTGCACACCGGTCGCCCCGGGGGCGGGGCGTGCGGCCAGTGACGAGCCGGGAGCGCCGGTGACCGGCGTCGCGGCGCCTGCGGCGGCAGTCGGGAGCGCGCTGAGCGAAGCGATCGGATTGGTCCCGGAGGACGACGTCGCGATGCCGGCGCCGGGCGAGATCTGGCCGGCCGAATTGTCGAGCGAGGACGTGCTGTTCGCGCTCTGGCTGAACAGGATCTCGTTGAGCAGCGCCACCACCGCCTTGGAGTTGCCGTAGCGCAGCGGATAGGACTTCAGGTTCACGCCGTCGGTGTCGGAGCGGTCGAGCCGCGCGATCCAGGTCTGCGCGCGCTTGAGATATTCCGGCTTCTGGCTGACGACCAGGATCGAGTTGAGCCGGCCGATCGGCTGGAACTTCACCACGTTCTGGCCCATGCCGCCTTCGCCCGAATCCATGATCTTTTCGATCTCGGAGATGAGGGGCTCGGGCGTGGAGTTCCGCACCGGGAAGATGCCGACCGATTGTCCGCGCATCCAATCGGCGTCGAAGGAGAGAATGGTGTCGACCGCGGTTGCCCGGTCGGTGCCGCTGCCACTGACGATCAGCGTGTTGCGGGCGCTGTCGGGACGCATGGTCTGGGCCTTCACGCCGAAGGCATCGAGTAGCTTGAAGATGTTCTGCGCCGAGACGTAGCGCAGCGGCACCACGGTGACGCCCTGGCCGGCCGCCGCATTCACCGAACGGTCGATGCCGCCCGGACCGGCCTCCGGTGTGGGCAGCAGGCGATAGCCGGTACGGTCACGGACCAGCGCGACACCCGACATGCGTAGCGCGTTCTCCAGCACGTAGAGCGCATCCGCCTTCGGCACCGGTCGCACCGAGGCCAGTGTCACGGTCCCCTGCACACGCGGGTCGATCGTGTAGCCGACGTTGAGTACGTCACCAAGGATGACCTTTGCCACGGTGGTGACCGGCGCATTCTCGAAATTGAGGTCGTAGCCGCTGCCGCCGCCATCGTCGCGCTCGGCCAGCGCGCCGCCTTGCGGCGTTGCACCATCGCTGAGATAGATCGCCGGCTTCGACGATCTCGTCTGTGCGACGCCGCTTGCGCCGGTATCCGCAGGTTGACGCGGCTGAAGATCGAGGGAGCGAACCTTGTCGGCGATGTCCTGCGCGCGCGGGTCCTTTGGATCGGCTTCGATCGACTGGTCGGCAGTGACGATGCAGGCGCCGAGTACGAAGGCGGATGACAATAGGAGAAGCGTTCCAGACAACGTGGAGCGTCGGCGCAAAAGCGGCTGGACCACCTTAAACAAAATACGCCTGCCAACGCTGGAATTGACTGGACATTGCATCCGATCCCCCCTTGGTTCGGACGCGCAATAATTTGCGCCACGATTATGTTTTTGCTAATAAATAAGTCAAGGGCAAAGGGTTCGCCGCCACCCGCCGAAGTTGTTGCTTTCAGGTAACAAGGTCAACGCTGTGAATGCGATGCGCGACCGCTCCGCAGATAGCTTCCGGCAGCACCTCCTGGAAAAATACGCGTTGCCGGCGCGGGCCCACGCCCATGCCGACAAGTCCGCCGGCTCGGCGGTCATGCGGCCCTTGCGCGAATTGTGGGAGGCTACCGATCTTTCCGCAGCCGAATTCGCAGATGAAGTCTCCGATCATTTTGCGCTGCCGCGGCTGAGCCTTCCGCAACTGCTCGCGGCGACGCCTCGCCTCGACGGCTTCTCGCGTCGCTTCCTGCGTGAATCCACCATCTTTCCTTTCAGTGCGTCGAATGATGTTTTGCGGCTGGCCGTCGCCGATCCCTCCGACACGGCCGCCATTCGCGCCGCCGAGATCGTGTTCGGAGCGCCGGTCGATGTCGTGGTGGCCTCATACGAGGATATCACCACGGTCCTCGATCAACGCGCCGATGCCGATGACGCGAATGCCGATCGCAGCGGCAGGAGCGTTGCGCAGCAATCGGACGACGACATCGAGAGCCTGCGCGATCTCGCCAGCGGCGCGCCCGTGGTGCGCGCGCTCAACGATCTGCTGGAACGCGCGGTAGACCTGCGGGCCAGCGACATCCATGTCGAGCCGTTCCGCGCCGGCCTCATCGTGCGCATGCGCGTCGACGGCCTGTTGCGTGCGCTGCCTTCGCCGCACGGCATTCCGCCGCAGGCGCTGATCTCGCGCATCAAGATTCTCGCCAGCCTCAACATCGCGGAACGGCGCCTGCCGCAGGACGGCGCCGCGCGCGTGCGCGTCGGGCGCAGCGAGATCGACGTTCGCGTCGCGACCATGCCGACGCAGCACGGCGAGAGCGCCGTCATCCGTCTGTTGCCGCGCGACCGTGGCCTCCTGGAGATGAGCAAGCTCGGTCTCGCCGCGCGCGACGAGAGCGTGATGACGCGGCTGCTCGCGATGCCGCACGGCATGATCGTGGTAACGGGGCCGACCGGCAGCGGCAAGACCACGACGCTCGCCACCATGCTGTCGATCCTGAACGAGCCCACGCGAAAAATCCTCACCATCGAGGATCCCGTCGAATACGAGATCCCCGGCATCAACCAGTCCCAGGTCAAGCCGTCGATCGGGCTGACCTTCGCCTCGGCGATGCGCGCCTTCGTCCGCCAGGATCCCGATGTGATCATGGTCGGCGAGGTCCGCGACGCCGAGACCGCGCATATAGCGATCCACGCGGCTCTCACCGGCCATCTCGTCCTGACGACGCTGCACACCGAGACGGCTGCCGCCGCCGTGCCGCGCCTGGTCGATCTCGGTATCGAGGGCTTCCTGTTGAAGTCCACCCTGCGTGCGGTGGTGGCGCAGCGCCTGGTGCGCGTGCTCTGCGACCGCTGCAAGGTCCCCCACGCGTTGACCGAGGCCGATCTCGCCGCGGACCCGAGATTTGCGGTGATCGGATTCAAATGCGGCGAGGTCGTGCACGAGGCCGGCGGCTGCGAGCGCTGCGGCGGCACCGGCTATCGCGGCCGCAACGGCGTGTTCGAGATCCTCGACATGTCCGACGAGGTCCGTGCGCTGATCGGCCCGCAGACCGATTCCCATACGATCGACGTTGCGGCAATGCGTGGCGGCATGACGACGATGCTGGAGGATGCGGTCGCCAAATGCCGGGCAGGGCTCACCACCGTGCCCGAAGTCTTTCGCGTCACGACGGTGCGCTAACGCATGCCGAACTATCGCTACCGTGCGCTCAACGCCAACGGCGAGCTGGTCTCCGGCGCCATTGCCGCGCCCGCGCCGGCCGACGTTGCGCAGCGGATCGAGCAGCTCGGTCTCGTGCTGGTCGACAACGTCACGCCGGAGGAGGGGGCTCGACGGGCCGTGTGTCCAGCCTCTTCAACCGGCCGAAGCCGGAAGACGTCACCATTCTTACCCGCGACCTCGCGCTGCTGCTGCGCGCCGGCGCCCGCATCAACGACGGGTTGGAGCTGCTCGCGGCCGATCCCGATTTCGGCCGGCTGCGCCCGGTCGTGGCGGACATCCGCTCGCGCGTCGTGGCGGGCGAGAGTTTTGCCGAAGCGCTGGCGCGGCACGAGGGTTTGTTCCCGCCGATGTATGTCGCCTTGGTGCGGGTCGGCGAAGCCTCGGGATCGCTGGATCAGGTGCTGGAGGTGCTGGCCGGCGAGCGCACGCGCAGCGAGGCGCTGCGGCGGCGGCTGTCGGATGCGATCCGCTATCCGCTGTTCGTGCTGGGCGCGGCGGGGTGCGTGCTGCTGTTCTTCCTCACCTTCGTGCTGCCGCAGTTCGCATCCGTGCTGCAGGATTTCGGCGCCAAGATCGATCCGGTCGTCGGAATCTTCCTCAACATCTCCACCTCCCTGCGCGGCAATTCGGATGCGGTGCTGGCCGGCCTTGCGGCTACCATCGCGGCGGCGTGGCTCCTGCTTCGGCAAGACCGCGTCCGCCGCGGCCTCACCAATGCGGTCACGCGGCTGCCGGCCATCCGCAACGTGATGAGCGCGTACCGGACAGCGCTGTTTTGCCGCAACCTCGGCCTGCTGCTCGGCAGCGGCGTCAATCTCACCATCACGCTGCGCATCCTCGTCGACATGATGGCAACGACCGGCCCGTCCGCGGTCTGGAGCGACGCCGCCGACCGCGTCCGCCACGGCTCGAAGCTGTCCGACGCGCTGGCCGAGACCGAGGCGCTGCCCGCGATGGCGGTGCGTATGCTCCGGCTCGGCGACGAGACCGGGCAATTGCCGATGCTGTCGGGGCGCGTCGCCGAATTCTACGAGACCAAATTGCAGCGTACGCTGGACCGCGCGGTCGGCATCGCGGGGCCGGCGGCGATCATCGCGATCTCGCTGGTGGTCGGCGGGCTGATCACGTCGGTGATGACGGCGCTGATGTCGGTGAGCCAGATTGTCGGTTGAATTGATAGTTGGAGGATTTCAGGTGACGAAACATCGATCGTCAAAGGTCCGCCGGCGGCGCGCGGGCCGCGGGGAGGCGGGCTTCACCCTGGTCGAGATGCTGGTCGTCATCACCATCATCGGAATGATCATGGCGCTGGTCGGTCCGCGGGTGTTGAACTATCTCAGTGAATCCAAGGCGAAGGCCGCGAAGATCCAGATCGAGAGTTTTTCCAGCGCGCTCGATCTCTTCTTTCTCGATCTCGGCCGCTATCCGACCTCGAACGAGGGGCTCACCGCGCTGGCCCGCAGCACCAATCAGGCCGGCTGGAACGGGCCTTACTTGCGCGGCGGTGTGGTGCCGAGCGATCCATGGGGACACATCTACCTCTATCGCTCGCCGGGCGCGAGCGCGCCTTACGAGATCATCTCGCTGGGATCGGACGGTCAGGAAGGCGGCAGTGGAACGGCGGCCGACATTGTCAGCGGCGCGCGCTGAAGGCATCCGTCAGGCGCGTGGCTTTGCGCTGATCGAGATCCTGTGCGTGCTTGCGATTATCGGCCTGCTCGCGGCCATCATCCTGCCGGCGATTCCGCGCAGCACGACGCGGGCGCGGCTGGAGAGCTACGCGGTCGAGACCGCGGCGCTGCTGAAAGCCGATCGCAACGCCGCGCTGCGCCGGCAAGCCAGGGTGGCGACCCAGGTGGACGCCGAGGGCCGCGCGATCCGTTCCGGTGTCACCGGGCGGACCATCCGCCTGCCCGCCGACGTGGTGGTGCAGGCGATGCTGGCCTCGCGCTGCGCCGACCGCGCCGCAGGACGGTCGATTGATTTCTTTCCGTCGGGCATGTCGTGCGGCGGTGTGATCGCGTTGGCGCGGCCCGGCATCGGTTACGAGGTGCGTGTCAACTGGCTGACCGGAGGCGTCGAGATTGTCCCGCAGAAGCTGCTCTGACACTGCCGGCTTCACCCTGATCGAGGCGCTGGTCGCGCTCGCGATCATCGCGGTCGTGCTCGGGACGATCGGCTCGGTCATCGCCACCACGGCAAAGGGCACGCGCGCGATCGACCAGCGTCTGGCGCTCGCGGGCACGGCCGAGACGCTGCTTGCGGACTTGCCGGCACGTTCCGTGTTGAAACCCGGCCGGCGCAGCGGCGAACTGGCTGGCAGCCGCTGGCGGTTCGACGTTGCGCCGATGAACGTGCCGGGCGGCGATCCCGCCAGCGATCGCTTCGTGCCATTGGCCGTCAATCTGCGCCTCCAGCGCGCCGACGGCAGTGCGATCCAGGTCACGACGGTGAAGCTGGTGCCGAGGGCTTCGCAATGAAGGGCTTGGCAACGAAGCGCTCGCGCCGCGCACTGGCCGACGAGGCGGGCTTCACCCTGCTCGAAGTGTTGCTCGCCACCCTGCTGATGACCGTCATCCTGGCGGCACTGGCAACCGTGACGGCGCAATGGCTGCCGAACTGGAATCGCGGCATCGCCCGCGTGCAGCGGGCCGAGCGTCTCGCGACGGGGCTGGATCGCATCGTCGCCGACCTTGCGGTTGCCGAGCAGATCACCGTAAACGGCGACGCCCGGGTGCCGCTGTTCGACGGCGCCGAATTGTCGGTGACCTTCCTGCGCACGGCGCTCGGGCCGAGCTCACGCCCAGGCCTCGAATTCGTCCGCCTGGTCGAGAAGGCCGACGCGCAGGGGCTCGCGCTGGTGCGCGAGCGCGCGCCGTTCCAGCCGATGCCGACCGACGGGCAGATCCGCTTCGTCGATCAGGTCGTGCTGATCCGGGCGCCGTTCCGCGTGAGCTTCGCCTATGCCGGACCTGACGGCCAGTGGCAGCCGACCTGGCGCGGGCAGCCGCAGCTGCCGGATCGCATCCGCATCACCGTGCGGGACAGTGCGACCGGGCAGGTGCTCGCGGTCTCGGGCGCGGCGGTCCCGCGCATCACTGCGCCGGCCGAATGCGCGCGCGCCAAGAATCCGGCGACCTGCGTCACGGCACGGACCCGGCCGCAACAGGCGGAGAAAGAGGAGCATCAGCTTTGAGCGGAGCGAGGCACGAGCATGCGACGCTGCGCGACGACCGCGGCTTCATCGTCGTTGCGGTGCTCTGGATGCTGGCGGCGCTGGCGGCGCTCGCGCTAATCTACCTGAGCTATGTCACCAACACGGCGGTCACGGTCGCGGTCAATGCCGACCGGCTGCAGGCCGACGCGCTGGTGAACGCCGGGATCGAGCTTGCGGCCTACCGCCTGACGGCGCGGAGCGAGGCGACGCGTCCGACCAGCGGCACCTTCAATGCCCGCGTCGGCGCCGGTCGGGTGAGCGTGACGTTCCGCTCGGAGGCTGCGCGCGTCGATCTCAACATGGCGCCGAAGGCACTGCTGTCGGGCTTGATGGCTGCGCTCGGTGTCTCCGCGACGGACGCCCCCGTCTATGCCGACCGGATTCTCGCCTGGCGCTCCTCGATGGAGCCCGGCCAGGACAATCCGGAGGATTCCTACTACCGCACGCTCGGCGCGCCCTATCTGCCGCGACACGCGCCGTTTCCGCACAGCGACGAACTCTGGCTGGTGCGCGGCATACCGGCCGCCGTCGTGGAGCGGGTGCTGCCCTTCGTCACGGTGTTCAGCAACATGCGGGCGGTGAACGTGCTTGACGCTCCACCGCAGGTGGTGGCGGCGCTGCCGGGGATGACGCCCGGGATGCTGCAACAGGTGCTGCGCGACCGCGCCGACCCCAATGTCGATCCCCGCGCCCTGGTCGGGCTCGCCGGTGCGGCCAATGCGACGGTGGAGGGCTCGAAGGCGTACCGGCTGACGGTCGGGACCGAGTTGCCCTCGCATCGGCGAAGCTCGGCCGAGATCGTCATCCTGCTTCTCGAAAGCGGCGATGAGCCGTATCGTGTATTGTCGTGGCACAACGCCGTCGACGGCTCCGCCGGAAAGCCCTTGTGAGATGAGCTCGCTCGAACCCCTCCGCGCCATTCTCGACGCCTGGACCGGTACTGTGGCCGGCACGATCGTTCGTACCCTGGAGCGGATGGTGTCGCCGCGGGTGGTGCGGCTGGTCGAAAGCGAGAGCGGCGCGTTCGCGCTGGAGGCGGCGAAGGCGGAGAATCTTCCAAAGGAGATCGCGTTTAGGGATGGCAAGTTTGCAAGCGCCAGCCTCGCGCAGATCGTCCGCGGCAGCCGGGTCGAGATCATGCTGCGGCCGCAGCGCTTCCTGTTTCGTCCACTGGAGCTGCCGGCGCGCGCGGCCGATTTTCTCGATGGCATCGTGCGGGCGCAGATCGACCGTCTTACGCCGTGGACCGCGAGCGAGGCCGTATTCGGATGCCGGGCACCGGCGCTGCACGGCAGCGACAGCATCACCACGGAGATCGCCGCCGCACCGCGCAAGCTGGCGATGAGCTATGTCGAGGCGGTCTCGGACTTCCATCCCTCGGCAGTCGCGATCGCGACGGAGGCGACCGCGGGCGGACGTATCAAGGTGTTTGAGCAGAGATCCCGCGGGGCGGTCGATCCGGCGCGGCTGAGCCGGGCGCTGCAAGCGGCACTGGCCCTCATCGCGGTGGCCGCAGTGGTCGGATCGGTCGCCGCGAGCTATCTGGCCGACAGCCTCGGCGCGCAGGAGAGGGAGCTCGAACGGCAGATCACCCAGCGCCGCGCCGCGCTCCGCGGCAGTGACGGCGGCGAGCGTGCGCCGCTCGCGCAGCTCGAACGCCGCAAATACGAGACGGCGGCGAGCGTGGTCGTGCTGGAAACGCTGAGCCGGGTGTTGCCCGACCACACCTATGTCACCGAGCTGCATCTGGCGGGCAACAAGCTGCAGATCGGCGGCATCACCCGCGATGCGCCTTCACTGATCCCCTTGATCGAGCAATCGCAGCACTTCACCCGCGCGACCTTCTATGCTCCGACCACGCGCAGCTCCTCCGATCCCGGCGAGCGCTTCCACATCGAGGCGCAGATCGAACCAAGGAACGCGCCATGAGCGGTGCCAGGGTCGCCGGTGGCAATGCGGTTGCGCGGGCGCTCGCGGGCTCGCCGCTGATCGCGGTCACGCTGTATGTGGCGATTGCCGGCGCGCTCTTGTTGATGACGGGGCTTTCGGTCGCCGAGATCCTCTCCCATCGCCAGGCCCTGGCGCAGACCTCCGACCTGCTCGACCAGTTTCGCGGCCGCAAGGGGGCCGCCAAGACCACCGCGTCCGCCATGGCCGAGCATCCCGGCACGCCGTTCCTGGAAGGCCCGACCGTCACGGTCGCCGGCGCCAATCTGTTGCAGCGGGTCGCCGCTGCCGTCAACGATGTCGGCGGGCTGGTGCAGTCCTCGCAGGTCGATGTCTCCGGAGCGCAATCGAAGGACGGCTTCGTCGGCCTCGTCGTGAGCTGCGAGCCTCGAGCAGCCCGCGCTCCAGAAGCTGCTCTACGATCTCGAGGCCGGCATGCCGTTCCTGTTCGTGGATCAGCTCGACGTCCAGGTGCCGCAGACCACCGCGCTGAACGACGCAGGCTCAGGCCGCGTCAGGGTGATCCTGGGCGTCTCGGGGCAATGGCAGGCGGGGAAGTAGCGCTGTTTTGCCAGCTCACCAGGAATACCTAAACACGCCCTTGCCGGAATAGCTGGTGACGTTGCCGGAAAACTCGCCGTCGAAGGTGCCGGCGATCGAGAAGCCACTCAGCCATTTCATCTCGGCGCTGCCGCTGACGAGCGCGGAATCGGCGTCGACCCTGGCGCCGTTCACGACGAAGCTCGCGCCCGGCAAGGTCTGGAACAACGCCGTGACGGCGCGGCCCGGATTGTAGTCGTGCGCCCAGGCCGCGCGGCCGCGCAGGATCAGCACGCCGTTCTGCATCGCATAGGATTTGTCGGTGCGCAGGCCGAGCTCGGAGCGGGTATCGGTCAGCGATTGCGATGCGTAGTTCAGGGCGAACAGCCCGCCGCCGTTGAGGCTGACTTCGGAGTAGTTGGGCAGGTTGAAGTTCGTCACTTGCGCCGCAGCGTAGGGCGTGATGCCGATCAGTGGCGTCGTGAAGCGATAGCCGCCCTCGAAGCGGGCCGAGAACGTGTCGGCCTTGAAGCGGCCCTGCAGCTGGTCGACGCCGGCAAGCGCCACGGTGCGGTTGGTGGTGACGTCGTGCCAGCCATAGGCGAGCGCGGCCGAAACATAGGCCGGTCCGAAATTATGCCGGCCATAGACCCCCGCCTGGAACAGGTCGGCCGAGCCTGACCCCAGCGCATTGGCGAGCGAGTAGTTCAGTCCGCCGCCGCCGAGCGCAAAGCCGACCAGCGTGTCGACCGAGAGCCGGTAATCGGCGCCGGCCGCGCCGCCCCAGGCCCGCGCGGTGAGATCCTGCGAGCCGACCTGCGCGTTGCCGCCGACCTCGGCCGAACCGCCATAACCGGCCGACCATACGCTCCAGCGGCTGCTGGGCTGCGATGACAGCAGCGGTGCCTTGGTGGCCATCGCATAAGCCTCGCGCTCGCGCGCGGTGGCCGGCCGCATCGACGCATAAGCGGCTGCATTGTCGCTCTCGGCAAACTGGGCGACGCTGCCTGCCTTGGCGAAGCCGCCGCTGCGTCCGACGACGGTCGGGTCGAGCATCAGGTTCAGGAACTGGCCGTCGGCATTGATCGCCGACTGGATGATGCCGGTGCCGAGCCTCACCCGAGGCAGTGGTCAGTCCGGCCGGCGTCAGCGCGGCAAAGGCGGCAGGAATGCCGCCGGTGGTGTTGAAGAAATTGGCCAGCGTGCTCGCGACATTCTGCTGGTTGACGTTGAGGCCGCCCGCCTGCGCGAAATTGACGTTGACGTTGAGGAAGACGTTGTTGGGATCGTAGCTCAACGTCGCGCTGACCGTCGGCATGTTGGAGACGACGGCCGCATTGAACGTGGTGCCGCCGAGGCCGCCGGTCGCGTTCAGGATCGTGTACTTCTTTTGGAGCATGCCCGACGCGAAGTTCGCGCGCACCGTCGCCCCGCCCAGATCGGCAGCCGCGCCTGCGACGTTGGTGAGACTGGCATTGGTCGAGGAGACTTGCACCATGTAGGTCGAGGCTGCGGTGAAGGTCAGCGGCCCGTTGACCGTCAGCGGCCCGAACGGGTTCGACGCGCTGCCCGGCGCCAGTGTGCCGCCATTGACGAGGACGCTGGCGACAGCGCCGCTGCCGGCGAGCGTGCCGCCGGCATTGACGGTCGCCGGGCTGCTCAGGAGCGAGCCGTCCACTACCAGCGTGCCGCCATTCACGGTCGTGGCGCCGGTATAGGTGTTGACGCCGGTCAGCGTCTGCGCGCCACTCGTCAGTGCGAGGCCACCGCCGGCGGCGCCATCGTCGATGACGCCGGCGAAGGTACCGTTGCCGTTCGTGATCGTCAGTGTGTTGGCGCCGAGATTGACGTTGCCCGAGCCTGACAGTGACTTGATCGAGGTGCCGGTGCTCAACGCCGTGATGTCGAAGATGCCGCTGGCGATGACGTTGCTCGAGGTCGCGATGCGGCCGTCGCTGCCGCCGCTATTGACGAGATCCAGCTCGCCGCCGCTCGCGATCGTCGTGGTGCCCGTATAGGTGTTGACGCCGTAGAGCTGCTGCACGGCTCCATTCGCAATCACGAGATTGCCGCCGGTGCCACCACCGATGCCGCCGTCCTGGATCACGCCGCCGAAGGAGTTGCCGGCCGTGATGGTCAGCGTCTTTGATCCAAGCGCAACGACCCCGTTGGCGCCGAACGAGAAAAGCTGAGTGACGGACGCGCCTGACGTCGTCTGGGAAATATCGAGGGTCGCGCCTGCGCCGGCGAATCCAATGAAGAGCGAGCTTGCGATCGAGCCGCTGCCCTTCAGCGCCAGCGTCGCGCCCGCGTCGATCTGCGTGGGACCGCCATAGGTGTTTGCGCCGGACAGGGTTTGGGTTCCGCCGAAAACCTCCAGCCCGCCCGTGCCCTGGATCACGCCCGCGAATTCGGTCGACCCATTGGTGATCACCAGCCCGTTGGCGCCCATGTTGACGACGCCGCTCGAGCTGCCGGCAAGCGTGGTGATGGCATTGAACGGAACTGACGAAGCCGAGATGTCGAACGTCGCATCCACCGTGACGACGCTGGACGACGAGATGCTGCCAAAGGCGGAGATCGCCAGCGTTCCGGCCGAGATCGTCGTCGCCCCGCTGTAGGTGTTGGTGCCGGTCAGAGTCAGCGTGCCGGTCCCGACCTTGGTCAACCCGCCGCCGGCGCCGGAAATCACGCCGTCGACCTGGGTCGAGACATTATTGCCGCCCGTCGTGAGTGTCTTGGCGCCGAGCACGTAGTCGCCGGCGCCGGCGATCGAGCCTGCCGTCATGCCGGCGCTGGAGAGGCCGGAGATGTCGACCGTGCCGCCTGCATTGGTGGTGATGCTGGCACTGCCCGCGGTCGCGGAGCCGTCGAAAGTCAGCGTGCCGTCATTGGTGATGGTCGAGGTGCCGGCGGTGGTGCTGTTGTGGAAGTTCACCACGCCGCCTGCGACGTTGTTGATCGTCGCCGAGCCGGCCGAGGCGCTGGTGAAGAAATCGATCTGACCGGTGGCGTTGTTGGTGATCTGGGCGGTGCCGGCGGAGGCCGAATCCTCGAACGTGATGAAGCCGCTGTTGGTGAGACTTGCCGTTCCCGCCGTGCTGTTCTGGATGAAGTTGACGTTGCCGCCGACATCGTTGGTGATGGTCACGGCTCCGGCGCCGCCGCTCGCGGTGCTGCTGTTCTGGAACACCAGATTGTTGCCGGCGGTGACCTCGAAGGTCTGGGTGTTCACCGTATCGGCGTTGACGATGCCCGTGGCATTGACGATGAACGGGTTGCCGATCGTGAACGTGTAGGCCTGCGAGGTGCCCGCGAACTGAATGGTGCCGATGGTGACGACACCGTTATTGTTGTCGACCGCCGTGCTTCCGGTGGTGCTGAAGATCGCGGTCCCGTCGGGCACGCTCGGGTTGGATGTCCAATTGGTCGGGTCCGTCCAGTCCGAGGAGCCGCCCGCCCATGTGCCGTCCACGGCATGCGCGGCGACGACGCCGAGCGCAGTGGTGGCGAGGAGTGTCGCCAGGGATCCGCGCACGACGGACCGCAGCCCGTAGCCGATCCCCGCACCTGCCTTTGTCGGTCCGGCCATCCAATCTTCTCAAATCACCAAAAAAATCGTTTCGAGCATGCAACCGGGGCGCGTGCTGATGCCCGGCGCCCGTGCCATGTTGTCATGGCGCCGCAACGCCCGGCAATGAACGGATATCCATTTGCGCCGGATTCCCGCCTGTTCCGCCTTGCATTTTCAGCCATCGTGGCTGTCAGGCAACATATCATGCACTGCAATGGGGGCAGGACGGATTGCACGCGCTCGTTGGGGTGGGTTGATGACGCCCAGGATCGGAATTAGTTTGGCGCGGATGCCTCGCCGTCGGCAGGGCGCGGCCTGTGGCCGCAGGGGAATATCGATGTCCGGGTGGCTGAGGCCGACAGGATTGGCCATGCTGTGCGCGGCTCTGGGCGCAGCCGGCGCCTTGGCGGCCACCTCGTCGCGCGTCGATGTCCTCTCGGACGACGCGCCGGGCAACCCTGCCGAGACTATCGACGTCGGCACGATGAGACCGATTGCGCGACCTGCGCAGCAATCGCCGGGCAAGCCCGTTCCGCGCGGCAATCCGCTGTGGTCGGTGCCGCTCTCGGCGCTCACCGCCACCCAGGAACGTCCGATCTTCTCGGCGATGCGTCGACCGCCGCCGCGTGCGGTTGCCGCCTTGCCGGTCGAGGAAAGCCCTGCGCCGCCGCCCAAGGTGGTCGAGGCGCCGCCGCCGCTGTTGCTGGTCGGCGCCGTGGTGGGTGAGGGCGATGCGATCGCAATCCTCGTCAATCGCCTCGATCAGAAGGTCGTGCGCCTGCGGCAGGGCGAATCGCTCGGCGGCTGGTCGCTGACCTCGGTGCAGCCGCGTGAGGTGACGTTCAAGCAGGGCGAGCGCAGCGAGGTGCTGGCGCTTCAGCGGATGGAGGCCGCCGCTGCTGCTCCTGCCCCTGCGAACCTGCCCGCAGAGGCCGGAGGCAAGCTGACCATGCCGGGCCCGGGCGATCCGTCCTTTGCACCCTTCGTGCCGCGTTCGACGCCGAAGAACGGCGAGTCGGATGGGCTCTGAGCGCTGCCGGGCGCGCCGGGCCGGTGGCCCGACGGGAAGGACGCCGGCTTGACCGACGAGCAAATCGACGTGCCCGGCACGGCCGGCGGTGCGAGCGCACCTGGCGGCGTCGGTCGAGCCCGCCGCCTGTTGCAGGGCTGGTCGGCCAACCTCGTCCAGATGGCGCTGGGGCTGTCGCAGCAATTGCTGCTCATCCCCGCCTTCCTGCATGTCTGGACCGGCGACATGCTCGCGGCCTGGCTTGCGATCTATGCCGCGGGAAGCCTCGTCGTCGTCGCGGATGCCGGACTACAGCTTCGCGCGATCAACCGCTTTCTCGCATTCAAGGCTTGCGCCGATTGCGACGGACGCACGGCGACATTCTATGCGGCTTTGCTGCGGATCTATCTCGGCATCGTCGCGGTGCTCGGTGTCCTGTTGTGCGCGGCGGTGTTTCTCGCGCCGCCTTCGGCCGTGCTCGGCTTTCACGACACGCCGACATTCGATGCTGCGATGCTGGTGATGATCCTGGGCATGCTCCTCACCGTGCCCGCCAATCTCGTCTCGGGCCTTTATCGTGTCCGCGGCCGGTATGGCCGGACGGTCTGGCTGCAAAACGCGGCGCTGCTGCTCGGACAGATCGCCCAGCTCGCGGCGCTCGCATGGTTCGGCAGCCTGCTGGCGGTCGCCATCGCCTTCGTCTCGATGCAGCTCCTGTTCGCGATCCTGCTCGCGGCATTCGACGCGCCGCGGCTGTTTCCGTTCCTGCGCCGTGCCGGCAAGGCGCCACTGGCATCGCCATCGCTGCGCTGGACCCTCGGGCAATTCAGCCGCGCGGTGCCCTTTGCGGTCGCCAACATCACCGAGCCTCGCGCTGATCAACGTCCCCGTGCTGCTCGTCTCGGCGCTGGTGACCAACCGCGTCGCGGTGGCGCAATGGGGCCTGACGCGCGTGATCGCGAGCCTGGTGCGCGGCCTGTGCCTCCAGGTGACGCTGCCGCTCGCCGCCGAGCCTCGGCCACGACTATGCGGTCGGCGACAAGGAGCGGCTGCGCCACCTCTATGCCCATGGCTCGGTGTTCGTGACCGGGCTTGCCTGCCTGATCGTCGCGGGGTTGCTGCCGTTCTGGCCGGACTTCTTCGCATTGTGGACCCATGGCAGCATTCCCTATGACACGCCGCTCACGGTGACGCTGCTGCTCGGATCGGCGGCCGTGGCGCCATCGCTGCTGGCCCTGGTCTTTGCCAACCACAGCAATCGCGGCGATCTCCTGATCCGGACCAAAGGCCTCCAGCTCGTGGTCTTCCTGGTGCTGTCGTTCATCCTGATTCCGCGGCTGGGGCCGCTCGGGGCCGCGCTCGCCGTGGTCGCCAGCGACATCCTCATCCAGTTCGGATTGCTCGCGCTGATCGTCATGCGTCAGACCCTGCACCATCCGTTCAGGCACATCACCTTCCTGATGCTGATGGGTGTCGGCATCGTGGCGTCGGGCTGGCTGATCGGGCAGGCGATCAGCCTGCTCGTGCCGGGAAGCGGGCTCGTGCGCTTTCTTGTCGAGTGCGCGATCTGGCTGGTCGCGGTCGGCTTGCTTGCAAGCCCACTGCTGAACAAGGCCTTGCGCGTACGTCTGCGGGCGCGCATCCCGGCCTAGGGCAATTCAGCGCGCGGTCAACGCCAGGCGATGCTTCAGCCGTTCCAGATGGCGGGCGAATTGCTCGTGGCCGGTCTTCGTCTCTTCGGCAAACTGTGTGAGCCGAACTTGACCGGCCGCGCGCAGCCGCTCGCGCGTGCCCTCCGCGCGCAGACTGACGATCGCATCCGCGAGCGAGCGTGGGTCGTCATAGTCGAACAGGATCGCGGCGTCGCCGGCCTGGGCTTTGAAGGCTTCGGGATAGATCACGGGCGTGCCGACCGCCCAGGCTTCCAGCGGTGGAAGATTGGTCGGGCCGAAATAGCTCGGCATCACCAGCGCCGCGGCGCCACGATATAGCGCGCCGAGCCTCGGCGGACTCGACGAAGCCGATGATGGAGATCTGGTCCGACAGACCATAGGCGCGGATCGCCGCATCGATCTTGTCTCGGCCGCCGCGGTCCGACCCGCACAGCACCAGCCGCTCGGTGATGCCGCGCTCGCGCAGGCTTGCGAGCGCCGCGAGCAGCGTCATGTGATTCTTGTGCGGCCAGAATTGGGCCGGATAGAACAGATAGCCCGGCTTGAGGCGGTATCTCTCCAGCACCGCCTCGTCATTGGCGGGGTCGGACGTGGATTGGCTGACATAAGTGGAGGGCGAGAACGGGATGCAGACCGCGCGCTCTCGCTCCATGGCGTAACGGCGACAGAGGTCGTCCACCAGCTCCGGTGCGTTGACGATCACGACGGCCGCCTTGGTGCTGGCGAAACCGAACAGAATCTCGCGGCGCTCGAATTCGCCGAAGGTCCGCACTTCCGGAAACTCCGGCGCGTCGCGGTGGCAGCCGTCGAAGATCGTGATGATGAACGGCAGCTCGTAGAGCAGCAAATGCCGCTTCGAGGTCGAGGTGAAGTGCACGACGTCGATGCCGTCGCGGATCAGCGCGCGCTCGAACGGCGATTTCAGCTTCAGCGCGATCTGGACGAGATCGAACGGCCTGCAATATTTCAGGAACAGGAAGATGTGGTCGCGCGGCCCGAACTTGAGCAGGCGGCCCGCGACGCCGAACTCCTTCAGGATATCCAGCGTCTTCGGGTAGGGCGAGTACACCACGATCTCGTTGCCCGACTTGGCGGCCCAGTCGCGCAGCCAGAGCATGTCGTTGAGCGGCTGCTGGAAACCGCCGCCAACCTCGAGCGCCTGTTCCAGCATCACGGCAAGCCGCAGCGGTCTCACGGTGTGCCACTCTTTCTGGCGACCGCATAGGCCGCCCAGCTCCTGGAGTTCGGTGCGTCCTGCGTCAGCCATGCGGCGTGAGCTGCGGGCTGGAAGCCGTTCGCCGCGAGTGCCGCGTCGATCTCGAACGGAAACCAGTAGCGCAGGTGATGCGCTTCATCGACGCGCCGGATCGTCGCGCGATCCGTGTCCTCGCAGAACAGCGTGTAGTTCACGGTGACGGTCGCGGCCTGCTCGTCATGGTCGGATTGCGCGATGCGGGTGAGGCGCAGCGGCTTCTGCTCCATCACCTTGACGCGCGTCTCGACGCCCTGCGCCAGCACGGCGCCGCCGTACCAATAATCGAAGATGAACACGCCGCCCGGCTTCAGCGCAGCGCAGGCCGTGCGGAACATGGCCGACAGCGCGTCGCGGCTGGTCTGATAGCTCGCGACGTGGAACAGCGACACCACGGCGTCGAAATCCCGCTCGGGGCCAATCTCGCAAGCGTTGCCCTGCCGGAACGGAATCGACAGCCCGGCCTGCTCGGCGCGTGCCTTGGCGCGCGCGATCATTTCGTGGCTGAGATCGACGCCGGCAACGCTCCATCCCTGACGGGCGAAGGCGAGCGCATGCAGGCCGGTGCCGCAGCCGAGATCGAGCAGGCGGCCGGAGGAAACGCCGTGGTCGCGCAGGCGCGCCTGGACGAACGCGGTCTCGGCCGCGTAGTCCTTGTCCTGATAGAGAAGGTCATACCAGGGCGCGTAGTCGGCGAACACCGTCACGCCAGGATCTCCTTGAGCGCGTCAGCCGAACGCGCGATCTCGTCGTCGGTGAGAGCAAGCCCGCTGGGCAGATAAAACCCGCGCCGGGCGATGTATTCCGCGTTCGGATGGCTCTCGTCGCGCATCAGGCCCATGCGGCGCAGCACCGGCTGCTCGTGCATGCACCAGAAGAACGGCCGCGTGCCGATGCCCTTGCGCCGAGGCGCCGCATCGCCTCCTTGGCATCGAACGGCACCTCGTCGTTGAGCACGATGCCGTAGACCCAGTAGATGTTGTCGGCATAGCCGGTCCGGGCGACCGGACGGCGGATGCTGTTGAGGCCTGCGAGATGCTGGTCATAGAGTTGGCCGATCCGGCGCTTGAGCTCGACCGTACGCGGCAGGCGCTCGACCTGGGCGACACCGAGCGCCGCCTGGAGATTGGTCATGCGCGCGTTCCAGCCGAACTCCTCGTGCACGAAGCGCTGCTGGGGCTGGAAGCAGAGATTCCGATAGCCCTGCAGGCGATCGGCAAGCGCGTCGTCGTCGGTGACGATCATGCCGCCTTCACCGGTCGTGACGTGCTTGTTCGGATAGAAGCTGAAGGTCGAGACATCGCCGAAGCTGCCGCAGGGCGCGCCGCGATAGGTCTGGCCGTGCATCTCGGCGGCGTCCTCGATCACCTTCAAATCGTGCTTGCGGGCCAGCGCCATGATCGGATCGAGATCGACCGGCAGGCCGTAGATGTGGACCAGCATGATCGCGCGCGTGCGCGGCGTGATCGCGGCTTCGACGCCCGCGGCGGTCATGTTCCAGGTTGCGGCATCGCAGTCGACTCCGACCGGAACGAGGCCGGCGCGCACGATCGCCGCGGCGCAGCTGATGATCGTGAAGGTCGGGATGATGACCTCGGAGCCTTGCTCGAGCCCGAGCGCATGCACGGCGATGTCGAGGGCGACCGAGCCGTTGGTCACGGCAACGCCGTGGCGCCGGCCGGCGGCTTCAGCCATCGCCTGCTCGAACCGCTTGATGAACGGGCCCTCCGAGGAGATCCATCCGGTGCGGATGCATTCGGCGAGATAGTCGGCCTCGTTGCCGTCGAGCAGCGGCGTGTTGACTGGAATGAACGGCGCGCTCACGGGTTCGGGCCCTTGATCCGGATTTCGGACGGTGAGACTTCGGCAAAGCGTGTCTTGTCGGCCTCGCCGGAATAGGGGCCTTGCTTGACCTCGATCATCTCGAGCGGCTCGAGCACCTGAAAACCGTGGGCGCCGCTGCAGAGCAGGATGATGTCGCCGGCGCCGAGCATGCGGCTTTCGAGATATTTTTCCTCGACGGTGTAGAAGTCGACCTGGAGCTTGCCCTTCTGAATGAGCAGGACTTCCTGGGTGTAGTGGACCTCCCGCGTCACCTTGTTGTGGCGGTGAGGCTCGATGGTCTTGCCTTCCGGATGGCTCATGAAGGCGAGCTGCTGCGACATCTCCGGCGTCGAAAAGAAGTGGATGCCGGGTTCGCGGAACGAGGCCCGCACGATGATCGCGTAGAGCTGATCGCCGAATCGAACTTGTTCGACGTGTTCCATCGTGAGCCTCGAAAAAACCGCTGCAATTAGAGAGAGATAGCTGTCCCGCGATGCACTTTGGCCATTTTGGGAGGGACCGTCAAGGGCGAGCGGATCATGGAGGTTGCACCGCTTGCCGGCGCAGATGTCAGCCGACGTGCGCGAGAATCTCTTCGACGCGATGGCGGAAGGTATGCGCGGCAAACGTCCTGGCCTGTCCCGCCTTGGCAATGGACTGTCGCGCCGTATCGTCGGCGAGATACCGGTCGATCATCGCAAGGCAGTCCTCGACGTTGCGCCACGCGACGACCTCACGCTCGGGATCGAACAGCGTGTGGAGGTTGTCCTTGAAGTCGGTGAGCAGGAATGCGCCGACGCCGGTCGCTTCGAACAGCCGGGCGTTGCCGGCCTCGCGGCCGGCCATGTCGATATGCGAGTTGAGCGTGACACGAGAGGCGCGAAGCGCCTGGTACATCTCAACGCCCCACACCTCACCCTGATAGCATCGGTGCAGCGGCGAGGAGGACGGAAGGGAGTTCAGGCCGCTGCCGAACAGCTTGAGATCGTAGCGCCGAGCCACCGCTTCGAGCTGGGCGACGCGGAGCTGGTGATCCGCGGAGACGGCACCTACGAAGGTGACGTCGAAATCCTGGCGAGGCGGCGGAGGCAGGACGTCGAAGATGCCCGGCTCGAAGGCGAGATGGACGACCTCCGCGCGCGCGTTGTGGGCACGGAAGAAGTCCACCACCGCAGCCATCTGCGAGATCATGAGATCGTAGACCGACCAGTCTTCGCCGCGCGAGGGCGAGATGCCGATCTGGCCGACCAGGATGGGGCGGCCGATCCCCTTGATCCGGCGCGCGAGACGCGTATCGACGTGGAACAGATCCTGGTTGAGAACGAGATCGGGTTTGAACTCCTCGATCTGCGCCAGCAGGATCGCTTCCGCTTCGGCATCGAGGCGCGGGCTGAGGCCGACCTTGCGCGCGAGCGGCCGCAGCACCGGCTTGAAGGGAGCGACTGCACGCTGCATCCAGCCGGGAATGGCGCTGCGCGCGGCCGGCGCGCCGGGCGACGGTGGCTCGGCGACGGCGAGGCCGTGCTCGCGCGCCCAGGCTGCCCGCATCCAGGGATTGTTGACATGGATGTCGGCGGCGACGTGCCCGAGGCCGGCGAAATTGCGCGAATAGAAATCGGCAACACCGAACAGGCTGGCGTTCCGGGCCGCCATCTGCGCCGCATAGGGCTCGTTCTCGAGGCCGGGCTTGCGCCGGTAGAGCCAGGCGAGGAAACGCGGATAGTCGGCGTTGAGGATCAGGATGCGCACGGCGTCACGGCTTTTCTTCGAACAGGGTGCGGGGCATCACGTACCAGAGCAGGAACAGAAGCACGGTGCCGTGGGTGAGTAAGGCGACGGAGAGCGGCACGTTGAGCAGGATGTGCGGCAGCGCGCCCGATGACATCAGCACGAAGCGAGGCGGCAGGCCCGCCGAAGCCCGGTTGCCGAGCGCCAGCACGAGGCCTGCCGCGAGCGCGGTCAGCGGCGCCAGCCACGGGCCGACGGATGCAATGCCTTCCGTCGCGAACAGCGAGGCGTTCACATTGCCGAAATCGTAGGCGTTCTGCATGAGCACCGCGAGCGGCTCGTCGTAAGGGCAGTGCATCAGCGGCTTGAGAGCGGAGATCTGGCAGAACCAGGTCAGCGGGTGGCTCGCGAAGAAATAGTTGTAGAGTTCGAGCGCGCCCGATGCCGTCGCCATCATCCGGATGTTGACGATGTCGAAATACCGGCCAGGAATGCTCCTTAGGCTCGCCTCCGTCACCCAGATCACCAGCAGACCGATCAGCATCGGGACGAAAATCGAGGCGATCACCGATGCTCGCGCCTCCAGGAGTCGCGACAGCACGACCAGCACGATCAACCAGACTGGTGTGAAGAACGCGAACTTCGTCAGCGTGATGGGATAGAACAGCAGAAGCAGCACCAGGACCAGCCCAGCGCGCCACCGATGGCCGAGCAGCCAGTAGCAGGCGAAGGCAAACGGCAGCAGCGCGCTCGAAACCCATCCGATGAGATACCGCAGCGCGCCTGGAAATTCGAGCGTGTCACGGTAGTCATAGATGTTCGCGAACGAGACCAGGCGGAAATTGAAGGTCGAGGCGACTGCGATGGTGACGACGGAAACCATGAGGATGAGCGTCAGCAGATGCTTGAAGCGGGCATTGGACATGGGCGCCAACTGCCGCAGCGGCGCCCGGATGTAGAGCAGAGGCACGAGGCAGAGCAGCAGCGACAGTGCGGCCGAAACTCCTGCAAGCAATCGCGGGTAGTCGTAGTCGGAGAAGACGTCGATCCACAGGAAGCCCAGGATCATCGTGTAGAAATAGAATCCGACGAAGTAGCCGAAGCAGAAGCGGGCGGAGGCGAACAGCAGCGAAACTACGGAAAAGCCGGCTGCCACGAGGACCGCGATCCAGAGGCGTTTCGGATCGAAGTCGATGGACAGCTGGAACGTCGCGACCTCGATCAGCGACAGGCAGATGACTGCGCTGTGCAGCAGCACCAACCGCGTCAGCGCGGCTTTCGAGTCCAGGCGGGCGCGCAAATCGCTGATGATGCCGGCCGGTGCGCTCATTGCGGAAGCTCGCTGCGGACGATGGACGTTGCGAGCAGATCAGGCGATGTCGAGCGAGTGCTTGAAGTAGGCGATCGTCTCCTTCAGCCCGTCCTCGAGCGCGACCTTCGGCTCCCAGTTCAGCAGCGCCTTCGCCTTGGTGAGGTCGGGCTGGCGCTGGCGCGGGTCGTCTTGCGGCAGCGGCTTGAACACCAATTGTGAGCGCGAGCCCGTGAGCTTGATGACCTTCTCGGCGAGGCTCGCGGATGGTGAACTCGGAATTGTTGCCGAGGTTGATCGGGCCGGTGATGTCTTCCGCGGTCACCATCAACCGCATGATGGCCTCGACGAGGTCGTCGACATAGCAGAACGAGCGGGTCTGTCCGCCGTCGCCGAACACCGTGATCGGCTCGCCCTTGAGCGCCTGAACGATGAAGGACGACACCACGCGGCCGTCATTGGGCTGCATGCGCGGGCCGTAGGTGTTGAAGATGCGCGCGACCTTGATCGGCAGGCCGTGCTGGCGCCAATAGTCGAAGAACAGCGTCTCGGCGCAGCGCTTGCCTTCGTCGTAGCAGGAGCGGATGCCGATCGGGTTGACGTTGCCCCAATAATCCTCGGTCTGCGGATGGATCAGGGGGTCGCCATAGACCTCGCTGGTCGAGGCCTGGAAGATGCGCGCTTTGAGCCGCTTGGCGAGCCCCAGCATGTTGATGGCGCCGTGCACCGAGGTCTTGGTGGTCTGCACGGGGTCGCGCTGGTAGTGGATCGGCGAGGCCGGGCAGGCCAGGTTGAAGATCGCGTCGACCTCGATGTAGAGCGGGAAGGTGACGTCGTGCCTGACCGCCTCGAACAGCGGATTTGCGATCAGATGGGAGATGTTGCGTCGGCTGCCGGTGAAATAATTGTCCGCGGACACCACTTCGGCCCCTGCATCGAGCAATCGCTCGCAGATGTGCGATCCGATGAACCCGGCGCCTCCGGTCACGAGGATGCGGCTGTTCTTGTAGCTTTCAAACGGCATGATCGGTTCCAGCTGGGTCTCGGGGCAGTCTCGTCCCGGTGCGGCGGCAGAGTGGTATCGGCTACGGGGGAAACGCCAATAGGCTTGCGTCAAGGTAATAAAATACCTATTGAGCCCAAGAGTGTATTGAGGACCGATGATTTTCCAGGCCACGCCACTTCGTATAGAAGCCGTCTGGGATACGCGGGGAGCGTGCCTCCGGCTCGGAGCCAAGTGAATGAAAGTCGTAATTCTTGCGGGGGTCTCGGCACCCGAATCGCGGAGGAGACCAGCACGCGGCCGAAGCCGATGGTGGAGATCGGCGGGCGGCCCATCCTGTGGCACATCATGAAGATCTACAGCCATTACGGCTTCAATGATTTCGTGATCTGCCTTGGCTACAAGGGCTTCATGATCAAGGAGTATTTCGCGAACTACTTCCTGCACATGTCCGACGTGACCTTTCACATCGCCGAGAACCGGATGGAAGTGCATCGCGAAACGGCCGAGCCCTGGCGGGTCACACTCGTCGATACCGGCGAGGACACCCAGACCGGTGGCCGGCTGAAGCGCGTGTTGCCTTACGTCGCGGACGAGCCCTTCTTCGCATTGACCTATGGTGACGGTGTTGCCGACATCGACCTTGGCGCCGAGATCGCGTTCCACAAGGCGCACGGGCGGCGCGCCACCGTTTCGGTGGTGCGGCCGGCCAAGCGGTTCGGCGCAATCGCGATCGAGGGCGACCGCGTCGTCAATTTCGAGGAAAAGCCCAATGACGACGGCGGCTGGATCAATGGTGGCTTCTTTCTGTTGTCGCCATCGGTCGGCGATCTGATCGCGGGCGACATGACGATATGGGAACGCGAGCCGATGGAGCAATTGGTGCGCGGCGACGATCTGCGCGCCTATGTGCATCACGGCTTCTGGCATCCGATGGACTCGCTGCGCGATCGCACCTTCCTCGAAGGCGAGTGGGCCGGCAATCGCGCCAAATGGAGGATCTGGTGACGGATCCGGCGTTCTGGCGCGGCAAGAAGGTCTTTCTCACCGGCCATACCGGCTTCAAGGGCGCGTGGGCGTCGCTGCTGCTGCGCCGCTTTGGGGCCGAGGTCTACGGCTATGCGCTGCCGCCGACCCACCAATCCGCGCTGTTCGTCGCGGCGCGGATCGCCGACGACATCAAGCACCGCGTGGGCGATATCCGTGACCTCTCAACCCTGCGCGCTGCAATGGCGGAGGCAGAGCCCGACATCGTCATCCACATGGCGGCGCAGGCGCTGGTGCGTCCGTCCTATGAAGAGCCGGTCGAGACTTTTGCGACCAACGTGATGGGCACGGTTCACGTGCTGGAGGCGGCACGGCATCTGCGCTCGGTGCAGGTGATCCTGAACGTCACCAGCGACAAGTGCTACGAGAACGACGGCAAGGGCGTCCCCTTCGGCGAGAGCGACCGGCTCGGCGGCGATGATCCCTACAGCAACAGCAAGGCCTGCTCCGAGCTGGTCACGCATTCCTACCGTCACAGCTTCTTTAGAGAGAGCGGCGCGGCGCGCGTCGCGACCGCGCGTGCCGGCAACGTGTTCGGCGGCGGCGACTGGGCGCGCGACCGTCTGGTGCCCGATGCGATGCAGGCCTTCCTGGCGGGCGAGGCGCTGCGCATCCGCAATCCCAATTCGGTGCGGCCCTGGCAGCACGCGCTGGACCCGGTGCTCGGTTATCTCACGCTGGTCGAGCGACTGGCGAGCGACGAACGTTTCGTCGGCGGCTGGAATTTCGGCCCCGATGCCGCAAGCGAGGTGCCGGTCGGAACGGTGGTCGAACGCCTGATCGCGCTGTGGGGCGATGGGGCGCGGTGGACGGCCGACGCCGGCCCGCATCCGCACGAAGCGGCCTATCTCCGGCTCGACTGCGCGAAGGCGCGGAGCGAGCTCGGCTGGACGCCGCGGCTCGATCTGGCGCAGGGCCTTCGCCTGACCGTGGATTGGTACAAGGCGCTGCGCGAGGGACGCGACCCGCGCAGCTTCTCGCTCGATCAGCTCGACCAGGTCACCGGCGCCGCGCAGGCTTGATCAGCGCGGCAAATCGAGGATCTCGGCGATCCGGTCTTGGGCCGACAGCGCGTGCTTCAGGTGTTCGCCCGACAATACTGCCAAATAGGATTTGAGCAGGACGACGAGCACGAGGGTGGCGCGCTCGACCTCGGGAGCGAGGCCGGTTCGGCCGAAGGCGGCTGTCTGCAAGAACGGCCGGTTCTCCATGAAGGTCAGCCAATACAGGTAGTCGTAGCCGGCGATGCCGTGGAAGGCATCTTCCCAGTCGATGACGCGCAACGCGCCGGCTTGGCGCATGATGTTCTTCGGTCCGAAATCGCCGTGACAGAGTGCCCCCGGCAAATCCGCGCGACGATCTTCGAGCAGCGCAATCAGCCTGCGCACCTCGGCGGTGCTGGCCTGCTCCAGCAGGCCTCGGTTCGAAAGCGTCTTCAGCGCCTCTGCGGCAGACGCCAGATGATCTTCGAACGAGGCAAGCCCGTTCGGACGCCAGTCCTTGAGGCGCTGACTGCACGCGTCGGTCAATGCGGCGGCATCGGCGGGATCCAACGGGACCGCCAGCGGCGTGAGCGCGGGCATCATGAGGCAGAGCCGCGCCGTCCCATCTTCGAGCGGGATCTCGAAACGGTCGAGCACCACCGTGTCGCCGTAGAGCTGCGCGAGGGCGTCGGCCTCCCTGGCGAGGCTCGCGCGCGCGCCGGGCAGATGAGTCTTCAGAAAGCGCTTTTCGCCTGAGATATCCGCGTCAAAGCAGACGCCGAGCGTGCCGCCGGCCGCCGGCGCGATCGTGGCGTTGCGGCCGGGGGATTGCAGCCGCTGCTGTAACGCGGGCAGGAGCCGCGCGCGATCGGCGGCGATGTCGGGACGTGCGTCGGTTTCGAAGAACGCGATCTTACTCAGCACGATAGAGCGGGCTCAGATAGTCGATCCGGTCGTAGCCGAAATGACGGGCGAGGGCCGCCGTGCCCTGCGCGATCTGCTTGCGCTCCTCGTCCGAGAGCCTCCTGGATGACCGCCTGATTGTAGTCCTTGGTGCTCTTGAGCACGGTGCCCCAGGGCGCGATGGAGTCCTTGATCTCGACGCCGTTCCAGCTCGGATAGAGCATGGTGTCGGCGAAGGGCACGCCGATGAAAACGGCCGCCTCGGTCATGAACTTGCGCTTGTCGTCGACGAGATCCTCGTAACGGAAGATGCGCACGTTCTTCGGGTACATTTTGGCGAACATCTCGACTGTGGAGTGATAGATGTTCCAGGTGATCAGGTATTTGGTCAGCGGCTGCGGGAACGGGCGGCGCTTGGTGTCGCGGTAGGCCGAGAACGGATTGCGCACGATGTGCAGGATGCGGACGTTGGGAAAGTCGCGCACCATGCGGTCGGCGTCGATGCCGATGGCGGGGGAGTAGCCGACATGCACCATGCCGGGGCGCGGCTTGGTGTAATAGTTCTCCCAGGCCGTGAAGGTCGAACGGAAGAAGGCTTCGATTACCTTGCGGCGCGGGATCGGCGCCTCGCCGCACAGCCGGACGAATTCGGCGACGCGCTTCTTTTCGTCCAGCACGCAATCCGCATCGCGGAACTTGGAGCCGTTGCGCTTGCGCAGGAAGGTCTTCAACTCCTCGTCGATCATCTGCTCGTAGAGGCTCAATCGCCGTCAGCCCCTCCGGGAATTCGGGATAGCGGTACTGAACGCGCTCAACCGAGGCCAGGAAGTCGTTGAAGTTGCGGTTGCCCAGCTGCGACTCGAAGGGATAGACGAGCAGATCGGGATGGCCGTCGAAGTGACGATGGGTGACGTTTCCGCCGTGCTCGAAACCCGCGGAAACCATGGCCAGCCTGAAGTCGTTCATGCCTCTACCCCTAACGTCGTCGAACCCTCGATCTGGCCCCCGTTTAGCCGCATGAGCCGGATAATCAAGTTCGGATCGCCCGTCCGCCGTGCCGGGAGCCGGTAGCCGGGCAGGGGAGTTGCCGAAGCGGGACATTGACGGCCCCGGGGTAGCTGATCTACCCGGGGCATATGCGTGTTTTTGCCACCGGTGCGAGCGGTTTTCTGGGCTCCTATCTCGTCGCGGACCTCGTGGCGCGCGGGCACAAGGTGGCCGTCCTGTTGCGGCCGGCAAGTTCCAGTTGGCGCCTCGGGCCGCTTCGGGATCGGCTGCATGCAATCCCGGGCAGTCTGGAGCATCCGGAGGAGCTGCGAGGAGCGCTGCTGGCGTTCGCGCCGGAGGCGGTCGTGCACATGGCCTGGCGCGGCGTCGCAGGCAGCGATCGCAACAATCCGGTCCAGGCCGTCAATGTGGCCGACGCGGTGGGCCTTGCCGAACTCGCGGCCGATGCCGGCGCGAAAATCTTCGTCGGAGCCGGATCGCAGGCGGAGTACGGCCCCTATGATCGCGCGATCCGGGAGGACGACGTGGCACGGCCGACGACGCTCTACGGCATGGCCAAGCTCGCTGCCGGATCGATGGCGATGCGCCTGTGCGAGGAGCGCGGGCTGCGTGCGGCGTGGCTCAGGATCTTCTCGACCTACGGTCCGAAGGATGCCGATTACTGGCTGATCCCCAGCTTGATTCGGAACCTGCGCTCCGGACAGCCCATGGCGCTGACGGCCTGCGAGCAGCGTTGGGGATTTCTGCACGCGCGCGATGCCGCCAGCGCTTTCCGTCTGGCGATCACACATGACGCGGCGAGCGGCATCTTCAATGTCGGAAGTCCGGATGCCCCGCCGCTGCGCGAGACGGTGACGCGGCTGCGCGATCTCGTTCGCCCCGGCGCTGCGCTCGGCTTCGGCGAGTTGGCGTACCGGCCCGATCAGGTTATGGTGCTGGCTGCGGACGTTTCGCGCATGCTCGCCTTGGGCTGGAAGCCCGAAGTGCCGTTCGATGAGGGATTACGCGAGACGGTAGAGTGGCATGACGCGACCAAATCTTCCTGAGCCGAAAGAATTCGCGCGGCGCATTCGTGCGCATGCATTGCGCATGGTGCATGCCGCGAAGGCGTCCCATATCGGCGGCTGCCTGTCGATGGCCGACATCCTGGCGGTGCTCTACACGCGGATCCTGCGCATCGATCCCGCCGATCCGCAGGCAGCCGGCCGCGATCGCTTCGTGCTCAGCAAGGGCCACGCCACGGCGATCATGTACGCCACGCTTGCCGAATGCGGTTACTTCTCCCTTGCCGAGGCTCGACACCTATTGCCGCGACGGATCGAACTTCACCGGTCACGTCAGCCATGCCGTGCCCGGCGTCGAGGTCTCGACCGGCTCGCTCGGTCATGGCCTGCCGATCGCCATCGGCATGGCGCTGGCCGCACGAACGGCGGGCGCGGGCAGCCGCGTGTTCTGCCTGCTCAGCGACGGCGAATGCGACGAGGGCTCGAACTGGGAGGGCATCCTTTTTGCGCCCCATCACAAGCTCGACAATCTCTGCGTCATCGTCGACTTCAACAAGATCCAGAGCTTCGGCTCGGTCGCCGAGGTGCTGAACCTCGATCCGTTCGCCGAGAAATGGAAGGCGTTCGGCTGGCAGGTCGAGGAGATCGACGGCCACGATCTAGCCGCGCTGGAACGTGTGCTGGGCGCCGTGCCGGCAGCCACAGGCCGGCCGACCGTGGTGATCGCCCACACCGTGAAGGGCAAGGGCGTGAGCTTCATGGAGAACAAGCTCGAATGGCACTACCGCTCGCCTTCGGATGAGCTGCTGGCGCAGGCGCTGGCCGAGGTCGGCGCATGAGGACGACGTTCATCGAAAGCCTGTCGCAGGCCGCAAGCGAGAACCCCGATATCTGGCTACTCTGCGGCGATCTCGGCTATTCCGTACTGGAGCCGTTCGCGGCGAAGTTTCCCGACCGCTATCTCAATGTCGGCGTTGCCGAACAGAACATGGCGGGGATTGCCGCCGGCATCGCGCTGTCGGGCAAGACGGTGTTCATCTACTCGATCGGCAACTTCCCGACGCTGCGCTGCCTTGAGCAGCTCCGCAACGACGTCTGCTACCACGGTGCCGACGTCAAGGTCGTGGCGGTGGGCGCCGGCTATGCCTATGGCAGCCAGGGCTACACCCATCACGCGCTGGAGGATGCGGGGATCATGTCGATGCTGCCGGGCATCGAGGTATTCGTGCCCTGCGATCCCATGGAGGTGCGCGCCGCGACACGCCTGATCGCAACGAGCGGCAAGCCGTCTTACTTGCGCCTCAGCCGCCAGGGGGAGCCGAATCTCGGCGAGGCCGTGATCGACCTGCGCAAGCCCAGGGTTTTGCGCGAGGGGCGGGACATCGTCATCCTCGCCTCGGGTCCGATCGCCTCGCGCGCCCTGGAGGCCGCCGGCGAGCTTGCCGGGCGGGGCCGCGACGTCGGCGTGGTCAGCGTCTCCTGCCTGAAGCCGCTCGACGAGGCCGCGATCCGCGAGGCCGTGCGCGGCGCCTCGCTGATCGTGACGCTCGAAGAGCACATTTTGCGCGGCGGCCTGTTCAGCCTGGTGGCGGGCGCGTTTGCCGGCGACGCGGTCCGGCCGCCGATTGCGGGCATCGGCATTCCCGAGCAGGGCGGCAAGACCTCGCATGCGGGATCGCGGGAGGCGTTGCTCGATGCCGCGGGCCTGTCGCCTGCGGCGATCGTCGCGCGGATCGAGCAATCGCTGTCGGAGCGCTGACGCCGCCTGCCTTAGGCACCTGACGGCGGTGAGGGGTCGAAATTGACGCGCTCGCGCTCGAACACCACGGGCTTCTCGCGCACCTGTCCGTAGATCGCGAGGACGTACTCGCCGATCATGCCCATGAAGAACAGCTGTACGCCGCCGAAGAAGAACATGGCGACGATCAGCGTGATGATGCCGGGCTCGGCGAGCTGCCGGTACAGGATCAGGCCGACCACGAAATTGACGATGGCATAGCCGATGCTCAGGGCCGAGATCAGGAAGCCCGCGAACAGCCCGAAGCGGACCGGCGCCGTCGTGAAGGACACCAGCCCGTTGAGGCCCTGGTCGATCAGCGCGCCGGCGCGGTTCTTGGAAAACCCCTTCTTGCGCTGCCGCCAGGTGTAGGGGACGCCGACGGCGCGGCCGCCGCATTCGAACGTCATCATCCGCATGAACGGATAGGTGTCGCGGACGCTCCGCATGGCCTCGACCACGCGCCGGTCGACCAGCTGGAAGTCGCCGACGCCGGGGGGAACGTTGACTTCCGAGAAGCGGGTCAGCAGGCGGTAATAGGCGTTGCGGATGCTCCGCATCAGTCGCCCTTCCTCGCGCACCGCACGGATGCCGTAGACGATCTCGTAACCGGCCTCCCACAGCTTGACGAACTCCGGCAGCAATTCGGGCGGATCCTGCAGGTCGGCCGGCATGAACAGCAGGACGGCGTCGCCGCACGAGGCCATCACGCCGTTGAAGGTGTTGCGCAACGGTCCGAAGTTGCGTGCGTTGACGATGATCTTTACCGCGGGATCCTGTGCCGCGATCTCGCGCAGGATTTCCATCGTGCGGTCGTCAGAGGCATTATCGCAGAAGATGTGCTCGCGCTGATAGCCTTGGAGCCTCGCTGTCGAAGATCTTCCGGATCGCCTCATAGCAATCCCTGACGTTGAGGCTCTTCGTTGTAGCAGGGCGTGATGACGCTGATTGTTTTCACGTTCGCTTCTCTGGAGCAGGGCAAGTGGTCATCGCGGCGTGTCGGCGCCGTAGACGGCGGACTTGCGGTAATATCTGGCGATGCAGTCGTTCGGCAAGCGGTCCGCGTTGGCCGTGACATCGGCGGTCATCAGCAGCGACGGCGTCCATTTGTGCCGAGGGATCACGACAGCCGGCTCGGGGCTCGTCGTCAAAAGGGCATGCCGTTCGGCGCTCTCCTGCCAGTAGGGGTACAGGCCCTGCCATTGCGCGCGCAGCTGGCCTCCCGTCGAGCCTCAGGCAGAGCGAGGCGATCGTGAGCAGCGTCAGGCTCGCGGGCATCCCGACCGGGCCGAGCATGCCGCGAGCCCCGCTGCGCGCGATCCGTTCGCGCAGTTGCGGACGGTAGGCGCCGACGAGCAGCCTGACGCCCAGCGTCGATCCGAACAGCAGCAGGATCAAGGCCTGGTTCTGCGCTCTTTCGACGAGCCGCATGCCCGTCGCATAGCGATGGGCGAAATATTCGAAATAGCAGCACGCCAGGCAGATCGCGATGGTGCCGAGAGCCAATAGCCTGCTCTTTTGCGGCGCTGCGGGTGTCTGGTCAGGCTCGGTCAACGCAATGAGGCCGACAGCGCCGAGCCAGACCAGGATGGCGGGCTCCCGCAGAAAGCGGCCGAGGCCGGTGAGCGAATCGATCAGCGCCTGAAGAACGGACGAGATCGCGTGCCCGCCGTTCGGGAGCTGCTCCATGCGTGTGCTGTTGCCGCTGGCGGAGACGACGATGATCCAGCCGACGGCAACGGCGGCGGCAATCAGCACGTGATGTGAGATCTGACGCTGCTGGCCGAAAAAATGGCGTGCGCCCAGGGAGGCCGAGACGATCAGCAGCAGCCAGGCTCCGGTAAATTCGTTGCACAGCGCGGCCGCGAAGCCGCCGAGCGCCATCGCGAGGCTGAGCGTCCACGAGAAGCCGGTTTGCCCTTCGAGCGCGCGGATGCACTCTCCGAGGATCAGGATGGTGACGACGGCGGGCGGGACGTAGCAGGTCACGGCCGACAGCCAGTAGAGCAGATCCCGGACGCTCGGCGCCGCGCTGACTGCAGCACTTGCGAAGGCGAGCGTGAGGAAGGTCAGTTGCAGGGCGGAAGTGCGAGGCCATGCCCTAGTCATGGCGATCGCCATGCCGGCCAGGAACAGCGCGGCGCTCACGGCCATCGTCAGTGAATAGGCCGAGAGCAAGCTGACACCGGTCGCGGCAGAGATCGCCGGCGGCACCTGGGTCAGCCACAGGGCCAGGATGCGGCCCGACTGGCCATGATAGAAGATCGAGACGGTGTGGACGAAGCCGTGACGCACATAGAGTTCAGCGAAGCAGAAGTCGTCATGCTCGGGCGCGCTAAGCGAGGTGAGCGCGAACAGTAGCAGCAGAAAAATTGCCGGAAACAGGCTGCACAGCGCCCAGCCAATCGAGGCCCGGCGATCGGCGCGGGGACGCGCTGCCAGTGGAATAACACCTTGATTGTACACGCAAAGCCCCCTCCGATCCCGGCCAGACTAGAGACAACCGGCCCGGGTCGCAACGTTCATTTGCAGCCCCGGCAGCGCGCCCCTGAAGTGCGCTGGCGGGCCACGATCCCAGCTAGAATTCCCGCCGCTTCAGCCAGGCCCGCGCGCCCCAATGGGCGAAACACCAGGCCGATTTGATCAGTGAGAGGTGCTCGACATTGCGGTAGATCTGCCAGACCCATTTCGCGGAGCGCATCGGGCGGCTGGAGACCGAGGAGCCCCTGACGCGGTAGCGGGCAAGATCCTCGTTGAGGCCATACGCGGTGTGGCCGCGCTCGAGGATCGAGAGCCACAGGCAGAAATCGTCATAGCCCTCGTTCTTCATTGCGATCGGGCCGGCGATCTCGCGATCGACCATCGCGGTGAGCGTCGCGATCGCGGTGTTCTTCAGGAGCTGATCATAGCTGAGCGAGGCCGGCACCGCGATCAGCCGTCCGGTGACATTGTTGGTCTCGTTGATGCGGCGGAACGCGGTGTAGCTGAGGGCGGCCCGCTTGTCCTGAGCGAACGCAAGCTGCCGCTCGAGCTTCTCGGGCAGCCACAGATCGTCGCTGTCGAGGAAGGCGAGATAGCGGCCCTGTGCGGCGTCGATCGAGGCTTGGCGCGCCAGCGCAGGGCCGCCGTTCTTCGGCATCCGGATCAGCTTGACGCGCGGATCGCGCGCGCCGATGTCGGCGATGATCTGCGGTGTTTTGTCGGTCGAGCAGTCGTCGGCAATCAGGAGTTCCCAATCGGCAAAGGTCTGGCTCTGCACCGAGCGGATGGTCTCCTCGATCAGGCCTTCGACGTTCCAGGACGGTGTGATGATCGAGACGAGCGGCATGATGGGTCCGTTCAGTTCGCAGGGGCCGGCGCGGCGATTGCCGCGCGCAAGGAGGCTGCAAACGTGTCGAGCAGCGTGGGATCGCTGATATAGAGCCTCGCCCGGATAGGAGCGGCGCCACGCCGATTCGAAATAGGGCGCGCCTTTGGCCGGATCGAACGGACCAGCAGCTAGCGCCTCGCGCAAGCGTGCGGGCACGTCGGCGAGCCGGTCGACCGCATAGACGAGCGGGCAGGAGCGATAGAACGCATCGCCCATCACCACGACGGGCTTGCCGAGCAGCAAGGCTTCGGCGCCCGACTTGCTGTTGACCGAGATGATCGCATCGGCGCGGTTGAGCACGGTGTAATTGTTGGTCTGCGGCGGCAGCAGCACGAAATTGTCGAAACGGCGCGCCAGTTCGAACAGCCGGTCGGCCGAGATCGCGCCGATCTGCGCCGGATGCTCCTTCACCACGAGCACATGGGAATCCGGGATCGTGCGCAGCAGGAAGTCGACGGTCGCGACCTGATCGAGATAGTCCGGCGAGCGCAGCGTCAGCGCCATGTCGGCCGGAACGTGGAACGGATAATAGACGAAGGGTGCCTCGGGGATCGGCTTGTAGAGCGTGCGCAGCCGCGTCGCGTTGAGCGCCATCGCGGCGTGCACCCGGGCATGACGCAGATTGTGCCCGAACTCCTGGTGCTTGCCGAGCGCGAACTGGTCCCACAGCTTTTCGGTGAGGCGGCGCGCGTTGCGCAAATTGACGACCTTCTTGAAGGCCGCGGAATAATGATGCTGATCCTTCTTGGGAATGACGATCGCGCGCTGCGTCAGCGTCTCGTCGAGATAGGCGCGAACCTCCGGGGAGACGGCGTCCGCCGGCGCCGGCATCACGTTGGGCGCGGCAAGGCTGTCAGGCGTGAAGTACATCCGGCCGCGAAAGAACGATGGCTCGATGAACCAGTTGCGGATGTTGCGCCGTCTGGCGGCGTAGAAACTCGCGAGGACCGAGAGGAATCCGCCGAGTTCCTGCACCAGCTCGGCGCGCTTGCCTTGCCGCTCCAGCCGGTCGAGCACTGTCTCCATTGCATTGGCGTAGATCATGAAGCGCCGGCGCAGCGAGGCCGTATCGCGGATGCCGAAGGTGAAGCGCTCGTGGCTGAACAGGAAGTTGGTGCCGTCGAGCCCGTAGGACGCGACGCGCGCGTCGAACGCCTTGCGATCCTCCGGCGACGGGCCGGCCTTGAGGCCCTCGCGGTACATGTTCGTGACCGGAACGCCTTCGGCCGTCGACATCTCCGCGCTGCGATCGTCGAAGGCGAGCAATTCGACGTCATGGCCTGCCGCGCGCAACCGCTGTGCGACCGGAATCCAGAACCGGGTCTGGTACTCGGCAAGCGTGGTGATGAGAATGGTCTGTTCAGATGTTGTCATGGTTCTATCGGGCGTGTTCGATCGCGATGCTCGCCAGCGGCAAGCCGGTCGTCGCGCAATGCGCGCGTCTTGCCGTAAATTGAGAAGGGTTGGCCTGATCGTGGGCGGCGATGCGCTGAAGCAGGGTCTGGACGAACGGCGGCGCAATACGCTTGTCGCGCCGGGCCGGGTTGAACCGGCTGCGCAGCCGCTCGGTGATCGCCGAGCCGAGCGCGGCGCTGGCGGCGCCCTTGACGATCTGGCCAAGGCTCGGCTTGGCGCGCGTTCCCTTCACCGTCGCAAGCAGCGAGACGTAAGGGCGCTGCGAGCGCATTGCGCCGGTCAGGACTTCGGCGACCCGTTCGGCGGCCTTTCCGTCGTTGAGATGGAAGAAGGCCTCGATGTCGGCTGCGTGGACACCGGCGAAATCGAACGCCTCGGTCTCGCGTTCGATGTGATCGATGGCGCCGAGCAGTTCGTCGAACGAGGCAACCTTCCGGCTCACGCGCGCGGGCAGCGCGGCGTGGCCTGCCGTGGTCGGCGTGTTCAAATATTCGAGTTGCAGCGGCAGCTTTCCGAGCAGAACCGACTCGACGGCGGTTCCGCAGTTGAGATGAATGACGGCGGCTGCATTGCGGATGCGGTCGAGCACGCTGCCGGAGCCGTCGATCAGAACGTTGGCGTGACGCGAGAGCGCGTTGCGATAGACGTCCTCGCTCTCGAAGGGGTGCGGGCGCACGAGGATGCTGCGGTCGGGCCGCGCGGCCGCGAGCCGGTCGATCTCGGCGAGATAATTGGCGAAGACCAGCTTCAGGTCCGCGATGAAGCGATCGACATAGGCGCCGTCCCAGCCTGCGCGCACCATCGCTTCGCGCTCGCCACCGGGCTTGCCGGTAAAACGCGAATTGACCAGCGGGAAGTTGGCGTTGACCAGCAGGTAGCCGCGCGGCTCGCCGTCGAGCAGCGCACGCCAGTGCGGCGCCGCGAAATCGAAGCGCGGACATCCGGTGAGATGAAGCTGCTCCGATCTCATGGTCCCGCCTGCGAGGAAGGCATCGTGCAGCCGGCTGCCCCAGAAGAAATAGCCTGCCAGGATGTCGGCGTAGCCGCTGTCCTTGATGTGGGCGGCCATCGCCGGCGGCGAGTTGCCGCCCTTTTCGGCGAGCACGCCGCCTTCGGTATCGAGCACGTACAGTGCGAGGCCGGCTTTGGCAAAGCTGCGCATCAGGTCGAGATTGACGGGGCGCGCGTAGTTGACGACCAGCGCGTCCAGCCCAAGTCGCGGGACATCGACGGCCTGCTCGTACATCGGCACCAGCACGACGGATACGCCGCGCCGCGCCAGTTGATAACCGAGCATGACTGCCCCCGGCAGGTCACGCTTGGGGTGATCGACCACCAGGCCTATGCGCAAGATGTCAGCTCCCGGCAGGTCCGTGTCAGAGCCGCATCACGGTGCGCTCGAGGTCCGTCAGGGCTCCGACCGCGCGGAAACGCGCCGGCGGTTCGGGAAAGATGCGCGGCTGCTGGATGTAGGTTGCCGTGTACAGCAGGCGGCTATGATCCGACTGGATCCGGCTTCCCATGTGCAGGCAGCGCGCCGTGTTGACGATGAAGGACGACAGGCGGGGCGCGATCATTTCCTTGACCGCATCGGGACCGGTCTTGGCGAACACTCGCGCATCGCTCAAATGGCTCTTGAGCGAGTTGCGGAACGCCTTCGACGGCCCGGCCGGAATGAAGGTGAACGGGCCGTCGGCGGTGTCCTGCACGTCGGTCAGGTAGATGAAGAGCTTGCAGACGCGCTTGTCGTCGTGATCGAGATGCCACAACTGGGAGAAGCTCAACGCCTGGTTCGGCGTCGGTTGCGACAACGTCAGCACCACGTCCGACAATTGCGGCAGGTCGTGCATAAAGTCGCCGATGATGCGCAGCGCAGCCGGTTGCAGGGCGTAGCGGACGAACGGATGATCGGTCGCGAAAGCGCCGTTGACGAGGTCCTCGTCCAGCAGGCTGACCCAGAACGATTTGTGCCCTTCCTTCTGCCGGCCGACCAGCTCCTGGAGGCGGTTCACCTTGCCGTCGGCGAACGATGCTACGGCTTCCGCGAGGCTGCGATTGACGATCGAGGATACGTCGACATAGCCGTCCGTCTCCAGCTTGCGGCTGGCTTCGGTCCATTCCGGCTTGGTCGGAAGCTGCTTGAGCAGCGCGAGACGTTTGGCGCGGGCCGGCAGTTGCAGGCTGGTCAGCGCAGCCTTCAGCACCCATCCGAGATCGGTGCGGTTGACGTGCCACAGCAGGCGGCGGAACTGGCTGATCTTCGCCTTCTTCGGGGCAGGCCGATCAGCCGTCGTGTCGACGGTTGTCATGTGGGCTCCCAGCAATACAAAAAACCATCGTTGTGGATCGTCGGCGCGAACGGCATGCGTTCACGCGCGAGGATGCGGACGCGGCCCTGCCGCTCGTAATCGTCGAGCGTCGAGAACAGCTGCGTCTGGTAGTCCACCGAGCGGATGTAGAGGAAGCTGACCACGTCTCGCGGATTTGCGAGATTCAGAAGCTCCGTCGTCGGCTCGATGTTGATGACGCGCTTCGGCCTCGCCGCGATGATGTTGTCCACCACCTTGCGCACGTCGTACGGAATCTGCTCGATGCAGAAATAGGTGAAGACGACCTGGTCGCGGATCGCCGTGTAGCTAGGATCGGCACCGTCGGTCAGATCGATCCTGTCGAGCAAGATCCGGTCGGACAGGCCGAAATGCGCAGCGATCTCGCGGCCCGCGGCGATGCCGTTCGGCGCGATGTCGAAGCCGTGCAGCTTCCAGTCGGGATGGTTGAGGTGGAGCGAGAGCAGGTTGATGCCGCAGCCGGTGCCGAGGCTCCACGATCTCCTTGGCGCCGCCGGCGTGACGCGCCAGCAAGTCGCCGAGCGCTCTGGCGCGATAGCGGTAATAGTCTTCGGCGGCGACCCGGCAAATCTGATTGTCGACCTTGCGGAGACTTTGCGCGGAATTCTTCGGCACCAGGAAATCGCTGATGCTCGCGGTCTTCGTCCAGGCCTTTTCCGACAGCGTCCGCTGCCAGTGCGTCATGTTGTATTCGGAATCGACGACGTCGGCGGTGCGGACGCGGCGCATTGCGAAACGGCCGATGCTCCTGACCGCGTCCAGGGCATAGGTCGTCGCCCTGTCCGACAACGATGCCGGAGCAAAACCCGCGATGGCGGCCTTCGTGTCTGTCGCGTGGATGTTCATTCAGCTGCTTTTGGATATCAGTCCCATCAATTGTCCGACGGCTGGAAATACAGTCCGGTGCCGCTTCTCGAGCACGAGGAAGTATTGGAGCGTCCAGGTGATCAGACAGAAAGCCATGGAACCAAGGGCGAGCTTTAGCACGCTGTCGAACCGAATGTAACCGGCAATTGCTGCTAGAAAAACGCTGGCCAGCACGAGGATTGCGAACTGGGTTCCGATGACCTTGGCGAAGCGATTGCGGTCGAGTTCGAGTGCACCGCGCAACTCGGCGAGCTGCAGGGGCAGGATGACGACGCTGCCGATTACCTGGCCGAGGATCAGGGCGCGTTCCGCGAACAGATGCAACGTCGCGGCCGAGACGACCGCCCAGATCAGCAGCTGAACGGCGATCAGCCGGTTGAGCCTGGCCTGCACCTCCGGCCGCGTCAGGAAGATCAGGCTGCCGATCGCGACGTACTGGGTGCAGATCGGAACCAGGAAGCTCAGGCCCATCCAGAATGCGTATGGTGCCAGGAGGGGACCGATCCAGATGTTCATGATCTCCGGGGAGAGGATCGCGGTCGCGGCAAGCGGCGGCACCACGAACATCGGCATCATGACGAGGCCGAGATCGCCGAGGCGCTGGAATGACGTCGCGCTGCCGCGCTCGTCGAGGCGGCTGGCGACGGGAAGCAGCGCGGATGTCAGAAGGCTGACGACGACCTTGGAGACCCGCGACAATCGGACGAGCGCATCATAGGTGCCGACCGCCTTGGGCCCGAACAGCAGTCCGATCAGGAAGGGCTGAAACGGACCGGAAATGCCGCCCATCAGCTTGCCCTGCAGCAGCAGCAGGCATCGATGCAGGATATCCTGCCGGATGTCCGGGGTCCACGACAGCAAGCGCACGTGCTTGTGCCTGAGGGCAACGAAGGCGGCAATTCCAATGACGACGGCACGGGCCACCAGCGTGGCGAGATAGATGTAGGCGACGACCTCAAAGCCCGCCGCCGCCCAGGAGGCTGCGAATGTCAGGCCGACATAACCTGCCGTGGACGTCACCTCCGCAACGCGGAGCAAATTATAGCGCTCGAAGCCTTTGACGATACCTTCCCACACCAGCGCCGGAACGAAGATCAGATTCGCCAGAGCCGTGTAGTGCATGATCCGGGTGAACGTCTCCAGATGCGCGGCATCGACCTTCATCGCGATGACGAACAGCGGCGTCGAGAGCCATATGGCTGCGCTCAGCAGTAAGGTGAGGACGATGGAGACCGTTCCCAGGAAGGTAATCTGCCGGCCGGCTTGCGCCCAGTTGCGGTGTTCTCGCGCGCGCGCGACGACCTGAGTGGCGACTTCGGACAGGCCGAGGTCCAGCACCGCCATCATGCCGCTGGGAAGCAGCAGCCGCGAGATGACGATGAGGCCGAATTCGGTCACTCCCCAGGTGCCGATGATCAGGGGAATGACGGCGAGGCCCAGCAGGGCGGCCACGCCGAAGGCAAGCGCCGAAATCACCGTATTCTGGATCAGGCGCTTGATCATCGCGGTGGTGCTACCAGGCGCTCAGGCCGCCGTCGACGGCGATGTTCTGGCCCGTCACGTAGGACGCTGCATCCGACACCAGAAACAGCATGGTGCCCACCATCTCGTCCGCCCGGGCCATGCGGCCGAGGGGGATGCGGGCACCGTAGCGTGCCTTGAAGGTCTCGTTCTGTCCGCTCTCGACCCCGCCGGGGGTGAGGGTATTGACGCGAACGCCCTTCGCCGCCCAGTAGGTCGCCAGGTGCTTGGTCAGGCCGATGACGCCAGCTTTCGAAGCGGTGTAGACCGCGGGCGTGTTGATGGCGCGCCCGAGATATTCCGAGCCTTCGTAGATGCGCTGGTCGGGCGCCATCAGGCCGTAGATCGAGGCGGTCTGCACGATAGCGCCGTAGCCGCGCGCGGCCATTCGGCCGCCGAATACCTGCGCGACGTTGAACATGCCGTCGAGATTGACGGCCATGATCTCGCGCCAGGTGTTCTGCGCGAAGGTCTCGACCGGTGCAAAGAAGGCGTCGACATCGCGGGTCTTGCTCGCGGCGTTGTTGAGCAGGATCGAGACGGGTCCGAGATCGGCTTCGAGCGCATCAGCCATGTCGCGCACGGAGCCCGACACGGTGATGTCGCAGCCATAGCCCTTAGCTCGGATGGGATGGCGCGCGGCGATGTCGGCCGCTGCGGCGTCGGTCGCGGCCTGGTCGAGATCGACGATCGCGACGTTGGCGCCGAACTCTGCAAGGCCTTCGGCAAAGCGACGCCCGAGAATGCCGCAGCCGCCGGTCACCACGGCGGTTCGGCCGGTCAGATCGAACAAAGCCTTGAAGCTCGTGGTCATCGCTTGAGGCTCCTCAGCCCGGCAGTCGTTGGCGCAGCAGCAGTTCCACCAAGGTGAAATCGAGATCGGAATCGATGTCGATCGAGCGTTCCTCCGGCATTTCGAACAAGCGCGTGTCCGGATAGAACACGGCGGGCTGCTCCAGGAAGGACGCGACGCGCCAGACATAGATCGACGCGTTCATGTCGAAGCAGCGCGGCGCATCCTGGCGGCGCGTGATCGGAGGATCGGCGGATTTGGACAGGCCGACGCTGCCATCGGTGCGCTGCTCGACCAGGTTGAAATAGGGCGAGCGTCGGGCCGGGGCCCCCGTGATGACGTTGCGGGCGCCGCTCTCGCGCAGCAATGCGACTGCGCCGGTGATGTCGGAGGCGAGGCGAAGCGGCGAGGTGACGTCGAGATCGACGAAGATCTCCGGCGTCTTGCCGGTCCGCGCGATGGCTTGCTCGAGGCAGTGGCGGATCGCCGGCAGCTTCGGTGCGGTGTCGGTCGCCATCTCGTCGGGACGTCTGACCGCGATATCGGCGCCAGCCTTCAGGGCCGCGTCGAGCAGCGCGTCGGAATCGCTGCTGAAGGCGATCGCATCGAACAGGCCGGTCTCGCGCGCCTGCGCGATGCTCCACGCGAGCACCGGCTTGCCGAGGAGATCGCGCGCATTCTTGCCCACGACCCCCTTCGAGCCGCCTCGCGCGCAGATGGTGCAGAGCAGGCTCATGGCGATATCCAGGTCTTGCTGCGCAGCGCACGCTCGCTGGCGTCGATCAGATGGACGACGCCGAGCGCTTCGGGCAGCGAGCAGGCCGGGCTTGCGCCCCGCATCGCCGCGACATGCATGTCGCGATAGCTCTGGTCGCGCTCGCTCGGGATCTCCGTGGTCTTGCCGTTGACCGTGAGGCGGCTGCCGACGAGGTCGGCCTCGATGGTGTCCTCATCGACATTGACGCGAATGCGGCGGATGCCCTGCCGGTCGAGATAGTCCATGTGGACGTGGACCGACGGTGCCCGCTGCATATCGAGCAGCAGGTCGAGATGGTCGTCGACGTCGATGTCGCGCGCGCCGGACGCGCCGCCGAGCGCCGCGACGCGATGCCACGGCCCGAACAGCCACAGCAGATAGTCGAGCCTCGTGGCTGAGATCCCTGAGCACGCCGCCTCCTGCACCAGCCGTGGCCGATGCGGTCGCGCGATGATCGCGGCCGGGTCGCCACTCCCTGATGTCTTGGCCGACATAAGCGGCGACCGTGATCACGTCGCGGCCGCGCAGTCTTTCGGCCAGAGCCGTCATCACGGGATGAAAGCGCAGATTGTATCCGACGCTGACATGGGCAAACGGATATTTCGGGGCGGTGCAGGCGCCGCGAACAGCGGCTTCTCGACGAGAACGTTGCCCTGGAAGCCGGTCTCGGCGAGCCTCCTGCAGATTGTCCGCATGGCGCGCGGTCTCGGTGGCGATCACCACATAGTCCGGCTGTGCCGCGGAGATGGCTTGCGTGATCGTGCCGTAGTCGCCGCCGTCGCGGCGGCTGACGGTCGAGACTTCTAGGCCAAGCTCGCGCAGGACACGCGCGTGCCTCGTGCCGATCGAGCCGAGGCCAACCACGACGGCTTTTGTCGAGGTCACGGGAAGACCTCGTGAAATTCCGCATGGGCCTGCTCGAAATCCTCCAGGCGGCCGATGTCGAGCCAGTATTCGCGGATCGGATAGACAGCGACCCGTCCCTTGCCGGCAATCACGCGCTCCAGCACGGTCGGCATGTCGATGCTGACGCCGGGTGCGACATGGTTGAAGACGGACTGGCCGATCACATAGATGCCGGCACTGACGAACCAGCTCTCGGTCGGCTTCTCGCGAATGGCATCGAGGAAGCCGTCGGACGTGGACACCACGCCATAGGGCACGTGCACCTTGTGCTCGCGCACGGCCATCGTCGCTTCCGCCGGTGTCGCGTTGTGGAAGTCGAGAAGAGCCCCGTAGTTGATCGTGGTGAGGATGTCGCCGTTGGTCACGATCATGGGCAGGGCCGGAGGCGTCTTGAAGAGACCGAGCGCGCCGGCAGTCCCCAGGCGTTCGGATTCATGGACGTACTGGATATTGGCGCCGAAGGCGGCGCCATCGCCAAAATAGTCCTTGATCGTCTGGGCCTTGTAATTGACCGAAATGAAGATGTTGCCAAAGCCCTGCTGCACGACGTTGCGGACGATCGTCTCGAGCAGCGGTCGACCGCCGACGTTGAGCATGGGCTTGGGCATGTCGCGCGTCAGCGCGCCCAGCCGTTCGCCGAGACCGCCCGCCATGATCAGGACGGGGTTTTGGTAGTGAGCCGGTTCGAGCAGCTCATCGAGCGTCTCGACTACGACCAGATGGCCGCCTTCGTCGACGAGTGGAAGCTGCTTGATCGACCTCTGCCGCATCAGTTGCAGGCGGTCTTCGCGCGGCAGTGTCGCAGGAGCCGACACCGGCGTCCGGTTCATGATGTCGGTCGCAAGTCCGGAGAGGGGACACCCCGCAGCAGGCCACGCCTCACGTCGCCGTCGGTGACCACGCCGAGCAGGCAATTCTGGTCGTCGAGCACGAGCGCAATTTGGATGCTTCCACTCTCGATGGCAGCAATAGCCTCGCCCACGCTCGCCTGCGTTCCAACGACGGCCTTACGCCAGGATTTCATGGCAATCTGCCTCGTCTACGCCAGATATCGGGGGGCGGCCCAGGGCTGAGCCTGCTATATCGCGGCTGCGAGAGGCGGCGTCAACCCCAACGGCAGGCCCTGAACAGGCCTGTTAACCCAAGCATTTCACGCTCCGAATCAATGGTTTGAAGACCCCCGGCCGCCCCGGTAAGATTGCCCCCGGGGCAAGGGAATCGCGATGGACGATCTCATCATCATCGGCGGCGGCGAGCATGCCTTCATGGTCTACGAGGCGGCGCTGCTGTCCGGCCAGTTCAGGGTCGTCGGCTTCCTCGATCGCCAGCCCGGGACGCTCGGCGACATCAGCTATCTCGGAACCGACGAGGCCGCTCCAGAGTATCCGGATGCCGCCTTCGTTCTGGGAATCGGATCGATGCAGGCGGGACCCGCACGCCGGCAGATCATCGGCCGCATGCAGGTGAAGCGCTGGGCAACCGTGGTCCATCCCCGTGCGATCGTCTCGCCCTCCGCCTCGATTGGTGCCGGGACCGTCATCATGCCGGGCGCAATCGTCAATGCGCGAAGCCGGGTCGGCCATCACTGCATCGTCAATTCCGCTGCTGTCGTCGAGCACGACGTGCAGATCGGCGATTGCACGCATCTGTCGCCGGGAACCGTGATCGGCGGAGGCGCGACGATCGGCGAGGATTGCTTCATCGGTCTCGGCAGCCGGGTCAGGGACCATATCGCGATCGGCAACGACACGCTGGTTGCGATGGGATCGGTGGTCACGGCGCCATGCCCGGCGGGATCCGTGCTGCGCGGCGTTCCGGCAAAAGCGCGAGGTTAGAGCGGGTCGTCCGGCTCGAGGGCGCGTGGCGCGGCCGTTCCGACCAGCGACCAATAGTCGATCGGCGGCCGGCCGGCACCGGGGCGCTTGGCGGTGATGTCGGCAGGGCCGATGGTCTCGCCGGCCTTCAGCACGCGGGCCGCGACGATGCTCTTGCGCGCCACGGGCACGTTCCTGATCTCCGATTCCCTCGGCGTCTTCACGCCGTCGCCGAGCGCGCGTTCGACGTTGCGGATGGCGGCGACCATGCGCCTGAAATCGTCAGGCTCCAGCGAGGCCGCGTGATCGGGGCCTTGCGCCTTGCGGTCGAGCGTCAGGTGCTTTTCGATGACGTTCGCGCCGAGGGCGACGGCGGCCACCGAAACTTCGAACCCGTCGGTGTGATCGGAATATCCGACCGGAAGCTGGAACGCGCGCCGCATCGTGGCCAGCGCCGCGAGGTTCACATCGCCGATGGGGCAGGGATATTCTGTCGTGCAATGAAGCAGGCTGACGTGCCGTGCGAGCGCCGCGCGCGCCGCCGGATCGCGCCAGGCGGCGCGGAACGCCGCGATACCGGGCGGTTCCTGGGACGGACCGTAACCGTGCGCGAGCACGCCCAGTGCCTCCTCGATCTCGCCGAGCGTTGCCATGCCCGTCGACAGGATCAGGGTCGCGCCGGCCTTCGCGGCCGCGTGCAGCAGCGGCGCATTGGTGAGATCGCCTGATCCGATCTTGATGCGCGGCAGTTGCAGCGACAACAGGAAGGCGAGGGAAGCGTCGTCGAATGGCGTCGACAGGAATTCAATGCCGCGCGCTCTGGCACGCTCGATCAGCGCGTGATGCGCTGCCTGCGGCAATTCGAGCCGTTCCAGCATGGCGAGCTGACTTTCGTCGCTGGCCGCCGTGCGCTGCTGATAGTCGGCCTTTTTCGCTGCGCTGCCCGCCAAGGCCTTTGCGTTGAAGGTCTGGAATTTGACGATGTCGGCACCGGCATCCGCGGCGGCGTCGACCAAGGCGAGTGCCTTGTCCAGGCCGCCGTCGTGATTGACGCCGGCTTCAGCGATGATCAGCGTGTGCATGGTCATGCCTGCGCTCCGCCTGGCGGAAGCTCGTAGAAGCCCTTGAGCAGAAGCTGCCGGAAATCGGGGATGCCGGCGATGATCTCGGCAAATCGGCGGCTGGATTGGCCATCGCCGTAAGGATTGGCGCCGGCCTGACGGCCGCGCTGGAGCGCCGACGCGATGGCGGTGGAGATCGCCCCGCGCTCGGGGGCTGCATGAAATACCGAGCCAGCGCGCGCTCGGCCCTTCTGGCGGTCGCCGATATCGACCGTGGGAACGCCGAAGGAGGGCGCTTCGAGCACGCCGCTCGAGGAATTGCCGATCACGACGTCCACTTGGTTCATTAGGCTGAGATAGCGAAGCTGGCCGAGCGAGGCGACGGCGATCGTGTTAGGCCGGCCGGCCGCGAACGCCTCGATCCGGGCGTTCAAGGCGCGGCCCTCGGCGTCGGCATTGGCGAGCGTGAACACGAAGCGAAAGGCGGGATCGAGCGCCGACAGGGCCGCGAACAATTCGTCCAGCTCGGCCACCGAGCGGCCGGCTTCGACCGTGACGGGGTGGAAGGTGATGAGCGCATTGCGCTCGCCGAGCGGCATTCCGATCGCGCCGCCGATGCCGGCACGGTCGATCAGATCGAGATGCTTGATGGCGTCGATGCCGACCGAGCCGATGGTGTGGATACGGGACGGGTGCTCACCAAGCTGCATCAATCGTCGCGTCGAGTCTTGATTGCTGGTGAAATGCAGGTGCGACATCTTGCTGATGGCGTGGCGCGTGGATTCGTCCACGGCGCCCTCGGTGACGTCTCCGCCGAACAGATGCGCCATCGGCAGTCGCATGAACATCGCGGCCTGCGCGGCCGCGAACATCTCGAAACGGTCGCCGAGCACGACGACGAGATCGGGCTGCAGCTGGGTGAACGTATCGGCAAAGCCGATGACGCCGAGGCCGACCGACTTTGCGACGCCGGCGCCGCTGTCGCTGCTCAGCAGGGTCTCGACGCGAGCGTCGACCTCGAACCCCTCGTCGCGGATCGCGTTGAAGGTATAGCCGAACTCCGGCGCGAAATGCATGCCCGTGGCGACGAGCTGAAGGGTGAGGCCGGGTGTACCCTGGATCGCGCGCATCGGCCAGACCAGCAGCCCGAAATCGGCGCGGCTGCCGGTGACGAAGCAGATCTTTCGCGTTCCGCTATTCATCTGGGGACCTGATGCTGGCGCTGCTGGGCAAATTGATCAGCCGACGCTCGATGGATTCGGCGGTGGACAGGTCGCCGCGGGGGCTTTGCGCGAACATCGGCAGCCTGTGCATCAGGGTCCAGGCCGGCCGCGCGCCGAAGCCGGCGTCGTTGAGCGCGGCGAGGACGTCGTCGCGGCGGTCGGCATTTGCCTCGTCGAGCAGGATCGCGTTCAGCCAGTAATTGCTCGTGGTGTCCTTTGGCTCATACGAGAAACGCACTCCGGGCACATCAGTAAAGGCCCGCTGATAGGCCGCAGCAAGCTTGCGCTTGCTCGCCAGGAAGCCGCCCAGCTGTTCGAGCTGGGCGCAGCCGAGTGCTGCGTTCAGGTTCGGCAGGCGATAGTTGAAGCCGATCTCGTCGTGGACGAAGGCCCATTTGTGCGGCAGCTTCGCCGTCGTCGTGAGGTGCTTGGCGCGGCGGCCCAGCTCCTCGTCATTGGTCAGGATGGCGCCGCCGCCGCCCGTGGTGACGATCTTGTTGCCGTTGAAGCTAAGCGCGGCGAGCCGCGCCTGCGATCCGACGGCGTGTCCCTTGTAGGTCGACCCCAGCGATTCCGCGGCGTCCTCCACCAGGGCAATGCCCCAGTCGCGCGCGATCGCGGCGATCTCGTCGAGCCTCGACGGGATGCCCGAACGTGTGCATCGGCGAGATCGCGGCGATGCGGCGACCGGTTTCACGGTTGATGGTGCCGGCCGCAGTCTTCTGCGCGATCGCATCGAGCCGCATCGCGAGCGCGCGCGCGTCCATGCCCAGTGTCTCGAGCGAGCTGTCGACGAAATGAGGCGTTGCGCCGCAATAGGCGATCGCGTTCGTCGTCGCGATGAAGGTCAGCGCCGGCGAGATGACCTCGTCGCCAGGTTCGACGCCGGCGAGAACGAAGCAGGCATGCAGCGCGGCCGTGCCGTTGACGACGGCGACCGCGCGCTTGGCGCCGGTGACCTCCTCGAGCATGCGCTCGAACCGGTCGACGAAGGGACCGACCGAGGAGACGAAGGTGCTCTTGATGCACTCTTCGAGATAAGTGATCTCGTTGCCGGCGAACACCGGCTCGTGCAGGCCGAGGATGCCGTTCGGCGTACCTGCGGCGCGCCTGACGGCGTCGACCACGACAGTCGGATCGAAGGCGGACGATCTGGTTGCGACCGTTTTCACCGTTGCTTCAGACATTGTACACGTCCGCCTTGTAGCGGCTGAGATTGGCCGGGTTGGTGAACCAGCTCGCGGTCTTCTCGATGCCGCGGCGCATGCCGTCGATCCCGCCGAACTCCGGGCTCCAGCCGAGCTGCTGGCGCGCCTTGGCATTGTCGGCCCAGAGCCGCTCGACCTCGCTGTTTGCTGGCCGCAGGCGCGCTTCGTCGGTCTCGATCTCGATCGTCACGCCCATCACGTCGGCGATCATCTCGACGGTCGCGCCGACCGATATCTCGAAGCCGCTGCCGAGATTGATGGTCTGGCCGACGCATTGCTCGGCCGGTGCGGTGAGGCCCGCGATCAGGCCGCGCGCGGTGTCGGTGACGAAGGAGAAGTCGCGCGTCGGGCTGATCGCGCCGAGGCGGATCTTGCGCTTGCCGGTCGCGATCTGGCTGATGATGGTGGGGATCACCGCGCGCGCCGACTGCCTGGGGCCATAGGTGTTGAACGGCCTGATGACGACCACGGGCAGGTCGAACGAAGCCTGGAACGATAGCGCCATCTGGTCGGAGGCGATCTTCGAGGCGGAGTAGGGCGATTGCCCCACCAGCGGATGGCTCTCCTTGATCGGGACGATCTGTGCCGTGCCGTAGACCTCGCTGGTCGAGGTTTGAACGAAGCGCCGCACGCCGGCCATACGCGCGGCTTGAAGCACGTTCACGGTGCCGCGCACATTGGTCTCGACATAGGAATCCGGCGCGGCATAGGAGAAGGGAATTGCGATCAGCGCCGCCAGGTGCAGCACGTCGGTGCAGCCGTTGGCGGCCGCGATCATGAAATGGGGATCACGGATGTCGCCGGCGACGACCTCGACGGACTTCATCACGTCGGACGGGACCGTGTCGAGCCAGCCCCAGGAATTGAATGAGTTGTAGTAGACGACCGCCTTGACGCGGGCCCCGGCTTTCACCAGCTCCTCGACGACATGCGAACCGATGAAGCCGTCGCTGCCGGTAACGAGGACGCGGGCGTCCCTCAGATCTGCCATGCCGGACCCCAGAAGGCGATTAAGCCAGTATTCGCAACAAGATGGCGCTATAGCACACTGACGGTTGCGCGCAACAGAGCAGCGCTCGGGCGCCGCCAAATGCCGGGGGATGCAGCGGTTTTCGTGGCGCCTTAAGCCTTGTCGGCCGGGCTCAGGCGCCGTTTCACGAATGTCTCCAGATTGCCGCCCTCGAACAAATGGCCGGCGACGCCGGCGGCCCGGGCCGCTTCCATGTCGCTGCCCTTGTCCCCGATCACCATGCTGCGCGTCATGTCGATTGGGAAGCGGTTGGCGAGATCGGTGATCATTCCGGGCGCCGGCTTGCGTCGGTCGCTCACGCGGCTGTAGCGCGCGACGGTCCCGTCGGGGTGATCAGGGCAATATTCGAAGGCATCGATATGCGCGCCGACCTCTGCCATCTGGTCCGCCATCCAGCGGTGCAGGGTGACGACGTGATGCTCCTCGTAGTAGCCGCGTGCGACGCCGGACTGATTGGTGATGACGAAGGCAAAATAGCCGGCATCGTTCACGGCCTTCACGGCCTCGCGTGCCCCCTCGATCCATTCGAGCTTGTGAGTCTCGAAGGTGTATCCTGAATCGTGGTTGAGCACGCCGTCGCGATCGAAGAATACGGCTGGCCGCCGCAACTGCCGGTGCAATTCACGATCGGCGCGGGCGAAATCGTCGGGAATGCCGATGTCGATGAAGTAACCCCGGTAGGCCGTGCCGCGCAGCGCGCCGGACTTGGCTAGACCGGGGAAGATCTCCTGCTCGAGCGAAGCGGGCAACGTCGAGATGTCGTCGAGAATGGACTTGTCGATGACGTAGATGCCGGCATTGACCGGTCCCGTGGCGCCCACACCGGGAGCGATGAAGTCACGCACCACATCGCCGTCGAGCACGACGCGCCCGTAGCGATCGCCGACGACGCCGTCGCGCAGCGCCATGTGAACGCGTCCGTCCTGCGCGCGGGCGAGCAGATCGAGCAGGTTGAAGTCGAACAGGGAGTCTCCATTGAGCAGCAGGAAACGATCCCGCAGCAGGGCGCGTGCATGCACGAGCGCGCCGCCGGTGCCGAGCGGCTCGGTCTCGCGGGACACCACGATGCGTGTCTTTCCCTGACGGCTTCGGCGTAATGCGTCTCGACGATTTCCGCCTTGTGACCCGCGAGCAGGAGAATTTCATCGAACACGCCGTAGCGCACGAGCCTCGTCGATCAGTGTGTCGAGAAACGGTCGCCCGCCGATATCGAGCATCGGCTTCGGAATCAGCTTGGTGCGTTCGCCCAGCCGGGTGCCCAGCCCTCCGACGAGGATCACGGCCTGTCTCAGCATGCGATGCTCTTTCCACAGCGTGGGCGGCGCACCGGCGCGCCAACCAGAAACGATACGAGGTTCAATGTCTGGTCCACTTCATATCAGCGGGAGCAGGGAATGCGAATGACGGCCGCCTGCCTGTTGGTAAATAGCACTGGAAACGGGCTGGCGCGCAGCACATCGATGTCGGTGGGCTCGATCGGCTCGGTGGGAGGGAAATAGCTGAGACGCTGCTTGGCGGCGAGCCGTGTCCACTCGATGGTGCGAGGGGTGATGATCGCGACGAGGTTCCAGTCATCCTCGCCCTTTTCCAGAACGTTCTGGAACGCGGACTTGGCTTCCTCGCTTGTGATCTCGGGGCTCCCGCCGGCCAATGCGCCGGCAGACGGCTGAGCCGATCCCGGAGCAGGTGCCTGGCCCTCGCGGACGGCTTTCAAGAGTCCGCCGAGCGCATCGGCCCTGCGCATCTGGAAATATGCTTCCGAATTGATTTCGCTGATCAGAGGCGTGACCAGGGTGCACACGGTTGTAAGCCGCTGCTGTCCTTCCGTCGGCTGAAGGATCGTCCGGACGACCGATTTCGTCCGCTGTGCGACCGCCTCGTTCACGGTATCCAGATTGGAGAACAGATAGGCCGCTGGAGCGCCCGTGATCGCCTGGACCATGCCGAGCGTATAGGGATCGGAGAGAAGGATCCCCTTTTGCAGATTGGTGCGGAGCCAGCGCGCGACATCGAGGTCATTCTCATTATAATGGGAAACGACCGCGGCGCGGTCCGGGAGCGCACCATAGCTGTAGTTCCTGTGAATGCCGGACAGACCGGCCTTGTCGATAGCGACGGCCAACCCCACGACCCCGACGAGACTGCAGACGGCGATCGGTTTCGATCGAGCCAGGGTCAATAGCGCGAGCATCGCCAGCAGCGCGATGCCGGCGATTTCGGTTGGTCTCAGGAACGCCTGATAGCGGGCAAAGGGCAGGTCGGGCCGCCAGGCAAAGGCGTAGATCGTAACCACGAAGACGGTCGCAAGCAGCGTGACCGCAACTGCAACCAGAGTCCGCCGATATCGTGAGACTGGAACGACATCGATCAGCAACTGGCAAAAGGCTTCAGTGGCCGTGATCGTGAATAGCGACACGATGATCGCGCTGGTGCGATACAGGAACGGGAAACCCGAGAGGACGGCGACGCTCAGGCCGCAGCCGGCGACCCAGGACCACACGAGTATCGTGAAGCCTTCGGCCCGCAGCCCGATTGCGCCCGAGGGAGCACGAAGGGCAGGCCGGGTCATCCACCACCATGCAACGCCCAGCGTGATGCACAGTGCGAAGAGTGGGCCCAGGGCCCGGCCGAGCCTCGATGGTGGCAATCTGCGGTCCAGAGCCAAGGAACAGCTCTTCGCCGCCCTCGATCCTTCTGCCCAGGATCAATCCCGTAATCGAGGAGAACGTGTCGTTGGCGCTGATCGACGACATGTAGCCGAAGCGCATTCCCGCGACGCAAAGGATCGTTGCGGCGACGATGAGCGGCAGGACAAAGGACAGGGTTCGAAGGATCGCGATGCTGGTCGACGGCCAGGCGGCGATGATCCGCTCGATGGCAAGATACAGAAGCCAGCTGATTAGAACGGTCGGAACGAACAGATATGAACCGCGGTGTGCAAGCAGCAGCGTTGCCGGCCATATGCAACCGAGGAAGAGGGGCCAGGCATATCCTGCCTTGTTGCTCAGGATCCTGAGCAGGAGGAGCCCGGCCACGAGCAGCGCGAGCACGAGCGTATTGTTGTTGAGGGCGAAGGCAACCAGCAGCGCCGCACCGGCGCCGGCGATCAGCAGCAGGGCGGATCGCGGCGACACGCCGCTCTCGGTCCGGTCGGAATTGCCCATCAGGACGCCGAGAAACACAACGCTGCTGGCGACAGCGAGGCTGCCGTTCGTCATCAGGGCGACGGTGTTGCCGGTCGCGGCGAAGAAGAAGGCGATCCATCGTCGTGACGACGCGGAATAGACGCCTTGCACGAAAGCGTAGGAAGCCAGCAGGAAGAACAGGATCGAGAAGAAGCGATAGGTCCAGCTAAATCGCAGGAGATCCAGGCCGATCGTCCCGGCGAAAGCGCCCGCAAGCGCGGAGCGGAGATCGACATAGGATTGGGCCGCGTAGGGATTGATGACGCCGCCGTTGGCGTATTCCTGCGCGGTCTTCATCCAGTGAACGTCCGCGCCGATATCCGCGAAAGGATAGCTGGAGAATGCGCCGAAGGACCACCACCATGTGATGAGTGCGATCGGCAGCGACAGCGTGCACCAAATGGCCGCCGTGCGCAGTTCCGCGTCGCGCGGACGCCAGTTGAGCCACGCCCAGGCAAGCCCGAGGCTGGACAGCACAACGATGACCGCGAACTGGAGCCGCATGTCGTTGACGAGAAGCGACAGCAGCCCGAGCAGGATGCCCGTTGCCGAGGCGCCGACGGTCAAGCCGAGAACGACGAGCTGGGCCCTGGTGAGCCGGCACAGTTCGACGAACTTCGCCGAGGCGATGGCCAGAATCGAAAATCCGGTGCCGAGCTGTATCAGGAAGAACAGGAACGTCAGGACAAATGTGGTCGTCCACATCGCGAGATCTCTACAAAGGGCTTCGGCCAGGCAATCGGGACGCGGCGATCGTCAATTTCCTTTCGGCAGGTCGGCTGGGCGGCAAACGATCAGGGAGCCCAGCGTGAACAGATCCTCTTCCGAGAAGCCTCTGAAGCAGGGCGCCAGTCGGTCCAGGATAGGCTGCTCCGGCGGCCGGCGGTCGGGCTGGTCGGCGAGCAGTTGAAACCCTGCTTCCCTGAATAGCTCAAGATATTCGCTGTGCCGCAGACGATTGACGTATTGGAAGCGGGATTGGAACGGCGCCCAATCTTCCTCGGAATAGGTCAGGAAGTTGAATGAGCTGATGGAGGGATCGAAGCCCTTGAAATGGTCGCCATAGTCGATTTGCATGAGGACCAGTCCGTCAGGACGCATGATGCGCCGCAACTCCTTCAAGATCGCCGCGATGTCGCGCTTGGGAATGTGCTCGAGCGTTTCGACGGACACCGCGCAGTCGATCGAGCCGGCGGGCAGGCCCGTCGCCCGGGCATCGGCCGGTGCGCGATAGTCGATCCTCCACGAACGTTCGAGCTCTTCCAGGGAGTTGAGTTCGGGATGCGCAGTGCCGCTCAGCCGAGAGACGATGGCGGCATTGGAACGGATCAGTTCCGGCTTGGCCAGGCGTTCGATGTCGACGGTGATGAAGCGCTGGGCCCCGTGCGCACTGAAGGCCAGCGGAATGACGAGGTCGCGTCCGCTGCCGAACTCGAAGAAAGTGGAATCCCGCAGCGGTCGCAAGCTGTAGGTCTCGTGGACGCCCAGCAGCCGCTGCGCAAGGGTGTAGATGGATTTGACCTGCTTCTCGGGGCGGGGCAGCCGTCGCGTGACGTAGCGCTGCAGGATGTAGTGCAGGTCACCGCCCCAGGGGGTATTCGACAGAACCGAGAAAGCTCGTGCCTTTGTTTGCCAGCGCACGTCAGCGTTTCCCCGGCCGAAGGGACGGCGCGATCGACGTGACGATGAAGGGCAATCGTTGAAGCACGGTGCGGGTCCAGGAAAGGCAGATGTTCCGGCCTGTTTCAGGCGCGTACCAAGTCACATAGCCGGATTCGGTCTTACGGGAGCCGCAGCGGCAATGCAAGGATTCCAGGGCAGCGAGCAGTCGTGCCGGGGACAGGTTGCAATCTTGACGGATGCCGCGCGCCTCAAGAGACTGGCTGCCCTTGCGCAGGACGACGGTGCGTCCGGCACCTTGTTTTCCAGCGTTCGCCGCGGCGCCGTTCCCGGTTGATTCCCCTGTCGGCTCAGCGTAAACAGGCCTGAAATCGCGCCGACGTTTTAGCATGCGGGCAAGAACATCGCGTATGATTTGTGCAAAGCCGCCGGCCGGTTCGGCCTGTGCCGATCCCTTGCTCTCCCGCCGAGTCTTTTCGAATGCCCGGTGAAATGCTGATCGGCGACGCCGTCGCAAGGGGTTATCCGCCCGCCGTGCTCTACCTTCGCAACGACGCGACCGTCACCACGGAAGTCTGCGCATTCAACTACTTCTCGGTGTTCATGAAGGACCATCCGGAGGTGGACGCGCATGTCTGGCTGTTCGACGGCGCGGGCAAGCCGGCGGGATATTTCCACAGGGAACTCGGCGTCAACGGACAACTGCAATTGCAGACGTCGGAGCTGTGTCCGGACGTCTCGGGAACGGTCGCGATGGCGCTGGTCCCGAAACACGAGGCCAAGCTCCGCCCCGGACGCAAGGTGACGACCGGCTATTACGCACAATACTACTCGCCGCACGGCGCGATCACTTTGTCGCATGAGCGCGAGCCGGTTGCCGCAGCGCCGTTCCCGACCACCGCCTGGATGCAATCCTATCTCACGCGATTCCTGAAAGAGTCCGGCGTGGTGCTCGTGAATTCCTGCATGGCGTCCGACGGCGTCTCGGTGGGGACGGCCCGGCTCATGGCTCTGGACGGTACGGAACTGGGTCAGCGCACGCTGCCGGAGATCGCGCCGATGGGCGCAGTCCGCATCGGCACGCTGGACCTTTTCCCAGAGGCCGAACGGCTGGTCGGTGCGGCCGAAGGTTTCGCCCTGGAGTTCAAGGGCACCAACATCGCCAGTCCGTTCAGCTATTATGAATTTGCCAACGGCAAGTTCAGCCTGCATCATTTTTAGGGGCGCGTCCGTGACACGTTTCTCGTCCAGTCCCTGGAAGCCCTACGAGCCCAGGTTCATGTTTCCGACCTTCGCGGGAGTCGAATCGCGCATGGGTTTTTCGATCCCAGCCTGGTATCGCCCGGTCGACATCAGGTATCTCCGCAGCCTCGTCGCAGGCAGCCTGCGCAAGAACTTCCGCGAGGCGGTCAAGGATCTCGTGCCCGAACTCGCCAGCCTCGTCGTCTCGGGCTTCAGCAAGAAGCTCAAGTTCAGGCTGCACATCCTGTCTCGCGATGGCGCGTACAGGGCGACCTACGAGTTTCCGGAAAGCTATGCGCCCGGTGCCTCCGTCGAGATCGAGCTGTCGCGCCTCTTCGCCTCGCTCAAGCTGCCGCAGGACGATTATCTGGTCATCGCCGTGATGTCGCGCGGGCGCATGGACGGCTTCCGTTCCTCGCCCGCCAGCTATTCGATGACCTACGTCGATCAGGACAACGTCGCGATCTACCGTACCGGCGCGTTTGCCCGGCCTTTGAACGAGGGCAGGCTCAAGGCGCATGTCGGGTTCACCGGGATCAATCCGAAGATCATCGCGACCAGCGACATCGTCAGCAGCGTGATGCTGATCAACCACTCCTCCGACCCCGAATACGCCCATTCGGCGCGGCCGACGTCCAAGCTGATCCGTGCGGACGGCGAGCAGATCGAGGGCGATTTCGGCGAAATTCCGCCGCTCGGCGCGCGCGAGATGTCCGTCGTCGACATGTTCGGCAGCCGCGTGTTCGACTTTCTCGAGCCGTTCGGCGGGCGCGGGACCACGGTGACCACCTGCAACGGAATGACGCTCGCGAGCCTGCACCTGCAACGCACGAACGACAATCGGCGCACGTTGCTGGGCATCGAGCACTCGCGGCCCGCGCACATGAACCTCGCCGGCATTCTGCAGCATTGATCGAGGAGATCGGGTGTCGGAGCAGGGGGCGATGCTGTCGTGGTCTGGCGGTCTTGGCCGCTTGCTGAAGTTTGACGATCAGATGAAGACGCCGTCCCTCGGCCTGGTGCTCGGGTTCTGGGGTGTCTCGAACGTTCTGGTCATCGCCTGGTACTGGGTGAACGTCTCCGACCGATACCTCCCGGGTCTCTTGCGATATGCGGGCATCGCCTTCTTCGTGGCCGTCGCGCTCGTTCCGCTGCTGGTCTTGTTCAAGGTCAGAAGGAGCTTCTTCAATCCGGTCACGCTGGGACTGCTCGTGAGCTGCTGCCTTGCGCTGTCCATCACCGCGCACGAAGCCAATTTGCTGCGCGAGCAAATGCAGTTCAGCCTGGATCACGAGCGCGAGTTCGCCCACATGGACGCCGTCGAAGGCGTCATGCGGCCGCTGCTCGCCAAGATTACCGAGGCCTATGTCCGGATATTCGGCGACGATCGTACCTTCGGGGGCTCGACGTACCACACCCACATCATCGCCAACTATCTGTTCGATTCCCTGTCGTTCCTTGCGGTGTTCGCGCTGGCGACCCTGCTGCTTTCGCCGACCGCGTCGTGGCTCTGCCTGCTGACCTTTGCGTTCTACACGCAGATCGCGATCTATCCGGGGCGCATGGGTCCCGTCTTCATTGCGGGCGGGCTGTTCTGGCAGCTGTTCCTGTTGACGTCGCGGCGATATCCCGCCGCGATCATTTCCGGGCTGATTATCAGCTTCGGTCGAACCGACGTCGTGTTCGCTTCGGCGTTCGCCCTTCTGGGGCTTGCAGCTTTCGAGCGGCGATGGCCGACCCTCAAGGAGTGGATGGTGTTCGGACTGCTGATCGGCATCTCGGTGGCCGTGCCGAAGACGCTGATCTGGATGCATCCCGGAACGGACTACAAGTCTTTCCTGGTCACCAATGGCGACTTCAGCAAGCTGGTCGGCAATCTTCAGACCATGAAGCTGGTGGTCGCGATCGCCAGTCCCGTGCTCGCAATTGCGATTGTGAGAACCTTTGCACTTACCCGGACGATTGCCATCGTCGGCGCGGCGACGCTGACCCATGTGGGACTCGTCTTCTTCATCGCCGATTTTTCCGAGACGCGCCTCATCATACCTGCGCTGGCGGGGCTCACCTTCGTGGCAAGCGAGGGGCTTGGAAAATTGCTGGAGGGAGACAAAGAGACGCAAGCGGGAAGCGGCTGAGATCGCGGCCGGATCGCGCTTCGGGAGATAGCGAGGCGTGGAGATTGCTCTGGCGTCTACTGCCCTGTGGACGTGTACCTCAGAAGCACCCTCTTGAGGTCTTTCCCGACGACGCGTTCTCCACAGACGCTGAGATGATCGGAGTCCCGATACATCAGGCAATCGCCGTCCAGCAGCCCCTTTGCGTCCTGATCAATGACCTCGGAGAACGAGATGAACTGAAAGTTCTTCTGCGGCAGGCTGGTCTTGTCGCGCAGGTGCTTGTCGAGGGTCGCAAAGATGTCCACCGTCGGGGGATTGAGATGGAATCCGCCTCGCGCAACCCGCTTCATGCGCTCGAGGTCGCGGAAGTCCATTCTCGATTCGACGAAAGGGCCCAGCCAGATCGTCTTGGTCTGTCGGGACAGAGCTTGCAGGTAGTCGATCGTCATGGCGATCGGCCGGTCGTTGAAATGATAACGGCCTCCGAACTTCATGACATCGGCCGGCTCCTGCCGGTTATGCTCGTCGACCACGAGGTGGGATCCGGAGAAATGCAGGATGACGGTTTCGACGACCTCGCGATGCGCGGTCATGAACTCGTCGAACGCCGTATAGGGGCAATCCGGGATCCTGGCCCATGGGCGGCATCCCGGGCCGACCAAGCCCACGAGGAACTGGGAGTAGTTGTTCCGGAACAGTGCATTGTAGATGTTCATGGCATGGGAATCGCCGAGAACAACGGTCGCTGGCCCAAACCTTTTCGAGCATTCGATCAGCCGGTCCCGCGCGGCAGGCTCCAATCGATTTGTCCAGAACACGCAATCGCCGTTCGTGCCCATATCGCGCATGAAATCGCCACCGGTGCTGCGCTCGAGAAGTTCGTAGAGCCGGCGGGTATCGTTGCTGCTGAAGTAGAAGCTCTGCTTCTCGAAGCCGTTGCTGGCAATCGCGAAGGCGCTCGCGCCGGCCAGGCCGCACATTCCAACCGCGGAAACCGCAATCAGGGCCGGCCTTCCGAACCGCTTGCGATCTCTCGCCGGCTGCTCGACGAAGCGATATGTCAAGGCGGCAAGCACGAGAGAAATCGCCGTCAGTAGGAAGGCGAGGCCGACATTCGGCCGGTCGAAACCGCTTAACCTCGCGAAAACGAAGATCGGTTGATGCCATAGATAGGCACTGTAGCTGATGAGCCCGATTGCGACCGGGATCCGGCTTCCGAGCAATTTACCCGCAATCGTCCGCGTGGTCGCGAATGCGATGACGAGGCAGGCGCCGAGCACGGCAGGCGACGCGCGCAAGTCGGGGTATCGGACGTCGCCGTGGTCGAGGAGGCTATAGCCGATCAGCCCGATGCCGATGGCGACGAGGATATCGAGCGCCGCATTGGGCAGCTCAGCCCTCAGTTTCGAGGTGGGCCACAGGGCCAGGACGGCGCCATCCAGCAATTCCCAGAGCCGACTTGGCATCAGGTAGAAGGTCGTCTCCTTGGCTTGGGGGCCCCATTGGGCATAGGCAACGCTCGCGACCGCAATCGCGGCGAACAGCACGCCCGCGCGGTTGCGGCCAAGCCGCAGCGCCGCCATCAGGAGAACCGGAAAGAACAGGTAGAACTGCTCCTCGACGCCGAGGCTCCAGGTGTGCAGCAGCGGCTTCAAATCGGCAGCCCTGTCGAAGTAGCCGCTCTGCGCCCAGAAGAACACATTCGAGACGAATGCGCACACAGCGATCACGCTCTTCGAGAATTCGACCACCTCGCTCGGGAGCATGAAGATGGGAACGAAGGGAATGCAAGCCAGCAGGACCACGATGAGTGCCGGCAATATCCTCCGGACCCGTCGTTCGTAGAAGGCTGCAAATGTGAATTGTCCGTCCTCCATCTCCCTACTGATGATGGACGTGATCAGATAGCCGCTGATGACGAAGAAAATGTCGACGCCGAGATAGCCGCCCGGAATCGCATCCAGTCCGGCGTGGAAGAAAATAACCGAGAGAACGGCAATTGCTCTAAGGCCATCGATTTCGGGGCGATAGGGCACTTGCTAAGCCTGATTTGGGCTCGAGCCGACGTGGTGATTGTGATCGAGCACTCGCATCGGCAATGTCCTCTGGGCGAATACTCGCGCCTGGCCGCGGTGTTTTTACCAGACGCTGCGCCCGCCATCCATGACGAGATTCTGTCCCGTCATGTAGCTCGAGGCATCCGAGCACAGAAACTGCACGGCCGCGCGGTATTCGTCGACATCGGCCATGCGGCCCATCGGGATCAGGCGCGTCAGCCGTTCGACGAAGGCCGGGTCCTGGTTGTTGAAGACGCCGCCCGGCGAGATCGCGTTGACGCGCACGCCATGGTCGGCCCAATAGGTTGCCAGATATTTCGTCAAGCCGATCAGGCCGTGCTTGATCACCGAATAAGTCACGGGCTTCACCGGCTGTTCTTCTTCGCGCGTGACCTGCGGCTGGCGGTACAGCCGCTGGTCCGGCGCGATCACGCCGAGATCGGAGGCGATGTTGAGGATCACGCCGCGGCCGCGTCCGGCCATCTCGCCGCCGAACACCTGCGCACACAGCATCGCGCCGGTCAGGCCGACGGCGATCTCGGTCTGCCATTGCGGCACCGGGAACGCCTCGAAACGGGAGGAGTGCATGACGCCCGGGCTCGACGTCACCTTCGGGTCGATCGCGGCGTTGTTGACGAGGACGTCGACGGCGATGCCGCGGCCGGCGAGCTGATCGTTTGCAGCGCGCACCGAGTCGAGCGAGGTGACGTCGATCGCGAGCGCGATCAGATCGGCTGAAGGCGTGGCCTGCTTCAGCGCCGCGACGGCAGCTTCGGCCTGCGCCAGTCCGATGTCGGTGACCACCACGCGCGCGCCAGCTTCGCTGAGCGCTGCGACGTGCTGCCTGCCCAACAGGCCGCCGGCACCTGTCACGAGCGCGGTCCGTCCGGTCAGGTCGTAGCGGGAGGAGGGGGCTGCCATGAGTGGCTCCTGTTCAGCTTCTGAGCTGGCCGCCATCGGCCACCATCACGCTTCCGGTGATGAAGGCCGCCCGGGGCGATGCGAGGAATGTAACGACATCGGCGATCTCCTCGGGCGTGCCGAGCCGGCGCAACGCCACCTCGCGCTGGAGCATGTCGTCGACCGCCTGCTTGTTTTCGGCGATCTTGCGCGCCCAGGTGCCGTCCGCGCTCAGGATGTTTCCGGGGGCGACTGCATTGATCCGGATGCCTTCCAACGCCAGCGGTCGTGCCAGACCGCGTACGGTCGCGTTCAAGGCTGCCTTGGCACCGTAGTAGGTGACGGGCGCGCCGAGCGCCGCCATGCCGGCGATCGAGGAGATGCAGACGATGACCCGGTCGCCGCTCCCCCGTGCCATCAGCGGCCGCGCTGCTTCGATCATGTTGGTCGCAGCGAACAGGTTGAGGTCGATAATCCGCGACCATTCCGTCGCAGTTTCCCTGCCCGGCGGGACGGAAGCGCCGCTGCCGACATTGCAGACCAGGATGTCGAGCCGGCCCCATTGCTTCTCGACACTTTCGACCAGCAGCTTCGCCGCGGCCGGAGCAGCGACGTCGGCGACGTGGGCCGAAGCGCTGCTTCCGATCGCTGCGCGCGCGGCGTCCAGCGCATCCGCTCCCGTGCCGCGAGCGCGACCTTGGCGCCTTCGGCGGCGAGCGTCGTCGCGATCGCAAGCCCGATGCCGCGGCTGGCGCCGGTGACGAGTGCGACGCGATCGTTCAGCTCGAGCTTCATCGCGCGGCGTCCTCGATCCAGCCGACCGTCATGTCGCGATATCGTGCCAGCGCGCCGGCATGGTCGCCGTCGGCGGCGCGGGCCGTCTGCAGAATGTACTGACCCTTGTAGCCGGAGCGTTCGATCAGGCGGATCGTCTTGGCAAGGTCTGCGTTGCCGGTCCCGAGCGGCACGGTGGTGCCGCCGCGAATACGGTCCTTCACGTGCACGTTGAGAATGCGCGGCGCGTAGGCGGCGATCTCTTCGTCGCTGTCATAGCCGAGGGCTGCGCTGTTGCCGCTGTCGTAGTTGATGCCGAAGATTTCGGCCGGGAACGCCTCCATGAACTTGGCGAGCTCGCGCGGCGGCAGGTCGGATTCGAAGACGATCTTGACGTTCCGCTTTGCGAGCTGCTCGGAACGCGCGAGCAGCACGCGCTTCAACGTATCGCTCTCGCTCTCGCGCTCGATCTTGCCGTTGTCGACCAGCGGGATCACGACGAACTCGATGCCGATGCGGCTGCAGGCGGCGATCAGGAGGTCGAGGTCGGCAACGAGCGCATCGCGCACGACGGCATCGACCTTCCAGAACGGCGCCTGCATGAAGCAGTCTCCGGTCAGGCTGGGGATACGCACGTCGTTCTGGCGCGACACCGCCAAAATCTCCTGCTGCCCTTGCTCGGTCGCCAGCGGGTTCTCGCGCAGCCGCTCCTGATCGATGGTCCATTCCATCCGCGTCAGGCCGAGCTCCTTCGCGCGCGGGAACTCCTCACGCCATTCGTTCCACGGGAACGCCTGGATCTTTCCGTCGACCATGGCCGAGAGCCGGCCCTGCATGAATCCGATGCGTTGCAGCGTTGCAGTCACGATTTGCTATCCGAGCTGATGGCGAGGCCTTTAGCGATCCAGCCGCCGTCGACGAAGATCTCCTGGCCGGTCACGTAGGCGGAAGCTTCCGACGCCAGGAAAATAGCAGCGCCCACCATGTCGGCGGGCTGTCCCCAGCGGCCGAGCATGGTGTGGCGCCGCCTGTCTTCGTGCATGACGGGATCGGCAAAACTCTTTGCAGTCATCTCGGTCGCGACATAGCCCGGCGCCAGCGCGTTGACACGGATGCCGTCGGGCGCGTAGTCGGCGGCGAGGGCGCGCGTCAGCCCGGCAAGGCCGGCCTTCGCTGCCACATAGCCTGGATTGCCGGGGAAGCCACGGACCGAGTTGATGCTGGTGACGTTGACGATAGCAGCCGAGCCCGCCTTCTTGAGCAGCGGGTAGGCGGCGAGGACCGTGGCGTAGACGCCGGTCAGGTCGGTCGCGACGGTGGTGCGGAAGCGCGCGAGTTCGCTCTCGGCACTCTGCGAGGGCAGGCTGATACCGGCGGCGTTGATCAGTGCGTCGACGCGTCCGCCCTGCGCCGCTATGGTGCGGAACGCAGCTTCGACCGCCATGTCGTCGGAGAGATCGCAGGCCATCGCGGTCACGCCCTGCGGCGCAGTCCCGGAACGGCTGAGGCCGAACACCGTGGCACCCGCATCGTGTAGGCCGGTCGCAATCGCCGCGCCAATGCCCCGCGAGGCGCCGGTGACCACCGCGATCTTGCCTTCGAGCGAGAAAGCGCTGAGATCAGGCATAGCCGTAACTTCGCATGATGGCGGCGCAAAGCTTGACGTCCTCGGGGCGGTCGATCTGGAACATCTTGTGACGCTCCATCACGTGGAAGCCGATCTTGCCGCCGAGCCGGTTGTTCTGCTCGCGCAGGAGGGACGGGATCAGGACGTAGAACGAGCCGTTCTCCAGATAGCGCTTCTCGATCTGCTGCCGCATGCGGCGGTTGCGATAATCGTAGTTGATCGGCTCCGGTCCGCTTTGGCCGATCCGCCAGTTGAAATAATCCTCGACCTCGCAGACCGAGAGCAGGCTGTCGAGATGGTCGCGATCGAATGTCGCAAGCGCGTTCTCGATGTCGCCGGGTTCGCGGATCGGCGAGGTGGCCTGGAGCGCGACGATCCGCTCGAACCGTCCCATCCGTTCGTCGACCGCGTCGAGCGCGTGCTGCCAGGCGGATTCGGAGGAGGCGAGATCGCCCGAAATGTCATCGGGGCGCCGCACGCCGACCGCGCCGGCGGCTTCGGCCGCGGCGAGGATCTGATCGCTGTCGGACGAGACCGCCACCACGTCGACGCCGCGCGCGGCGCGCGCTTGCTCGACCGTCCAGGCGATCAGCGGCTTGCCGCAGAGATCGAGCAGGTTCTTGTGCGGGATGCCCTTGGAGCCGCCACGCGCGGCGATCACGGCCAGCGTCTTGCGCGCCATCAGATGTGTCCCTCGAGGCGCTCGAGCGCGGTCCAGAAGCCTTCGCCCATGTTCTTGTGGCCCTGCCAGATCTCGGGAATGAAGGAGGCCGTCGGCGCGTGCTTGCGCAGCACCTTTCCGATCTCGTCGAAATCGATCTCGCCTTCGCCGATCTGAAGGCCTTCGCCATCGAGCCCCTTGGCGTCACCGAAATGCAAATGCGCGGTGTGCGGCCCAAGCTGGGCGAGCCCTAGCGCGAAGTCGAAGCCGAAATGATTGGCGGCGAGTTTCGTGTGCGAGATGTCGACGCACATGCGCAAATCATGCTTGGCGCAGAAGGCAGCCGACTCCTCCGGGAAGATGAAGATGTTCTGGTGGCGCTGGCCGCCGAAATGCCAGGGGAAGGGCGCCATGGTCTGTGGCGTCAGCTCGACACCGTCCATGTCGAGCCTCGCTCAGGCTCTGCGCGAATATGCGGTAGCGCTCGGCTTTCTCCTCCGGCGGCAGCGGCTCGTCCATGGTGAAGCCGCCGATATTGGCGACGATCGGCGGGCGCCTGGTCTTGGGAAAGTACTTCTTCAGGCCGCGGGTGATGTCGATCACCGCCTGAGTCTGCTCCAGCGAGTAGCGCCGCAGCGTCTCGTCCGGCGTTGCGAGGTCCATCAGCTTGGAGCCGGCAAATAGCTCGGGTGCGTGCACGACGAAGCCCAGATCGTAGGAGCCGGACAGATAGGCCGCCGGATCGCGCTCCATGTCGCTGTAGCTGAGATGAAACTCGATGATGTCTGGCTTGCAGATCTCCAGGAAGCGCTCGACGTCGTAGTAGCGCACGGGAACACCCCAGGGGCGATCGAAGCGGTAGCGTCGTGCCCTCGCCACGCCTTCATCGAGGTCGCTCTGGAAGAAATAGTCATCGGCCGCCATCGTCCGCGTCAGCTTGCGGCCGAGTAGCGCCGGCATCTTCAGCGGCGACAGGCCCTGTCCCGGGCTCTTCACCGCGATGTCGGCTTCGGAGATCACGGTGCCCGCCGAAAGGTCACGCGCGGCGACCAGGCTCTTGGCGAGGTTTTCGCGGTTGATCAATTCGCCCTGGCTCAGCGCGCGCTCGGCCAGCTTTTCGCCGCGCGCGGCTTCCACCTCGCGGATGCCCGAGACCAGCGACTTGAACTCCTCCGGCTCCAGGCTCGCGGCGTGGTCGGGACCTTCCATCTCCCGGTCGAGGGTGATGTGGCGTTCGATGACGACGGCACCGAGCGCCACGGCGGCCGTGGACACCGCAGTGCCGCGCTCGTGGCCGGAATAGCCGACGACTGGATGGATCTCGCGCAGCGTTTCCATGAAACGCAGATGGATGTTGTGGAGCGCGGCCGGATAGGTGCTTTGGCAATGCAGGAGCACGTAAGCCGCGTTGCGCTCGTCGAGGAATTTTGCCGCGGCCTTGATCTCATCCGTCGTGCTCATGCCGGTCGAGACGATCAGCGTCTTGCCGGTGGCGGCGAGGCGCGCGAGCAGCGGCAGATTGGTGAGATCGGCCGAGGCAACCTTGTAGGCCTGCACCCCGAAACCTTCGAGCACGGCGACGCTGCTCGCGTCCCAGGGCGTGCACAGATACTGGATGCCCTTCGCCGCGCAATATTCGGCGATCTTCTTCTGCTGCGCGGTCGGAAGCTCGAAGCGTCGCAACAGGTCGATCGTGTACTCGACGGCGAGGTCGTCGTCCTTGCCGGACAGGCTCGACGCGCGATAGACCTCGTCGAGCTTGCGCATCTGGAATTTGGCGCAATCGGCCCCTGCGGCAATCGCGGCATCGACCAGCGCGATGGCACGGTCGAAGTCGCCATTGTGGTTGTTGCCGATCTCGGCAATGACGTAGCAGGGTTCGCCGTCGCCCAGAAGACGGTTGCCGATACGGACCGGAGCAGGCTGTTTGGGCGATGTCATCAACATTCTCGTCTCATATGCGTCAGGCGAATCGCGCGGGAAAGCGCGACTTCCACGTTCGTAGCCCGTTCTCCTCGAACATGATGCGCGAACAGCTATGCCCCTGTTGTTCCAGCGCAGCGATCAACTGATAGCGCTCGAACGGGCGTACGAAGAACAGGAAGTAGCCGCCGCCGCCCGCGCCCAGCAGCTTGCCGCCAACGGCGCCGTGCCGCTTGGCGAAATCGTAGATCGCATCGATCGCGTCCGATGAGATCTTCGAGCACCAGCTTCCGCTTGGCGTGCCAAGCTTCGTCGATCAGCCGGCCGCATTCCAGCAGCTGGCCGCGCAGGAGATGCCGTCGGATATCGCGCGTCACTTCCTTCTGCTTGGCGGCTGCGGCGACGGCGTCGCTGGTCTCGTGCTGCGCCTTCTGGTCGCGGTGGATCGCGCCGGAATCGCGGCCCGAGCCGATGTAGCAGAGCACCAGGCTCTCCTCGAGGCTCGGCGATGATGTTGGGATCGAGCCGCAATGGCACGATGGTGTTCTGGTCGGAGAAGAACTCCATGTGATTGAAGCCGCCGAACACGGTGGCGTACTGATCCTGCCAGCCGCCGGGGATGTTGAGCATCAGCCGCTCGGCCTGGAACGCCATCTCCGCGATCTCGTGGCGGTCCCACTGGTCGCCGCGGAATTCGTTGAAGCAGCCGATGATGGCGGAGGTGACCACTGCCGAGCCGCCGAGGCCTGAGCCGACCGGGAAGTCGGCTGAGACCTCGAGCTCGAACCCGTAAGTCGGCTTGATCAGACGCACGACGCACTTGATCAGCGCGAGATCCCCGTCCGTTCCGAGTTTTGCGAGATTGTCGGCCTCGATCGTGCGGCGGAAATCGTGCGAATAGATCCGGATGCTGGAGTCGCTCCGGCGCCGCAGCGTCGCGTGAGCGTACATCTTGATGGTGGCGTTGATGACCGCGCCGCCGTCGTTCTCCACGAAATAGTGGGTCAGGTCGGTGCCGCCGCCGGAGAAGCTGATCCGCACGGGCGAGCGGGCGCGCGCGAACACTTCGCTCTCTTCGGACAGGTTGAACAGCTCGCGGCTGAACACGTCGACGAGCCGTCCTTCACCATCGAGGATCGGCACCACGTGCACGCGCTGGTCGAGCAGCTTGAGGATCTGTTCGCGCGGACCGCCGGCCTTCGCCCAGACGAAGTTGCGATTGATGCAGGTCGCAACCAGGTCCTGGATCGTGGTGCCGGTCAGCATGCGCCTGCGGATGTCGCCGTCCGTCACCGCGCCGACGATTCGTCCGCCCGCATCCTGCGCGAACAGGATGCCGAGCATGTTCGCATTCAGGCGCCGGAAGGCCTCCTCAATGGTCTCGGTCTCGGCGATGGTGACGAGGGTTCGTTCAAACACTTTTTGGGGTCCAGGAAGGGCCAATTCCAGGCCATATCGCAGCAAGGTTGGTAATACGGGAGCGGCAGGGACGATGCAAGGTTCCTGGCCCGGCGACAACGGGCCAAAAACGGCCGGGATCAAGCACTTGGGCCGGGCCGTAGCCGATTTACATTGGCGGCGGTTTCTATAGAAGGCTCTCGAAGGGTCTAGGCAACATGTATGTGATCGGAATCAGCTCGGGGATCAAGCACGGGCACCACGACGGCGCTGCGGTTTTGCTGCGCGACGGCGAATTGCTCGCGGCTGCGGAAGAGGAGCGCTTCACGCTGGCCAAGCATGCGCGCGGCGAGCTGCCGCGCGGGGCGATCGGATTTTGCCTCAAGCAGGCCGGCATCACCATGCGCGATGTCGACTGGATCTGCTCGCCGCTGAAGACCTACACGAACTACACGCAGCGCCTGACCGAATATTTCAGGTACCAGTTCGGACACAGCCCTAAAATCGAGCCTCTACGACCATCATCTCTGTCATGCCGCGAGACTCGTTCTACGGCTCCGGTTTCTCGGAAGCGACGGTCGCTTGCTTCGACTTCTCCGGTGATTCCAGCGCCGGCCTCGTAGCCCATGCGCGCGGCAACGACTTCCGCGTGCTGACGCGGTTCGCTCGCCACAACAGTCTCGGTCTCTATTACGGGATGCTGACCCAGTATCTCGGCTATCAGATGACCAACGACGAGTACAAGGTCATGGGCCTGTCGTCCTATGGCAGCCCGGACTACCTCGACAAATTCGCCAAGCTCCTGCGTCCGAACGGCATCAGCTACGAGCTCGATCCCGAGGCTCGACAAGCGCCGGCGCGATGCCGAGATCTTCACTAGCGATTTTTCGACACGGCAGGAGCGCATCTTCACCGAGAAGATGGAGGAGATTCTGGGCCCGCGGCGGCTACGTGGCGCGCCCCTCGACCAGCGTTTGACCAACATCGCCGCGAGCGGCCAGAAGCAGCTCGAGATCGTCGCCACCGAGGTGATACGCTCCGCGATTGCCGAGACCGGCTGCGGTGATGTCTGCATCGCCGGCGGCGTCGGCCTGAACTGCAAGATGAACATGGAGATCGCGGCCGAGCCTTCCGTGAAGCGTCTCTATGTTCCACCGGTGCCGCACGATGCCGGCGTGGCGCTGGGCGCCGCGATGATGAAATGCGCCGAAGCGGGGCATGCGATCGCGCCTCTGACTCACGCCTATTGGGGGCCGGACTATTCCAACGACACGATCCGCGAGACGCTGGACAAGATCGGCGCACGGTTCGAGCTGCTCGACGATCCCGTCTCCCGCTGCGTGACCGATTTGACTGAGCAGAAGACGGTGGGCTGGTTCCAGGGGCGGATGGAGTACGGTCCCCGCGCGCTCGGCAACCGTTCGATCCTCGCCGATCCCAGGCATGCGGGCATGAAGGATCGCATCAACCTCACGATCAAGTATCGCGAGGAATTCCGCCCGTTCTGTCCGTCGGTGCTGTACGAGCGCCAGGCGGATTATTTCGAGGACACTTTCGACGCCCCCTTCATGGTGGTGACGTTCCCGGTCAATGAAAAGGTCGCCGAGACCATGCCGGCAGTAGTCCATGTCGACAACACCGCGCGTATCCAGAGCGTCCATGCGGACAGCAATCCGCTTTACAGCCGCCTGCTTGGCGAGTTCGCGAAAGCGACCTCATTGCCGGTCCTGATCAACACCAGCCTCAACATCAACGAACAGCCGACGGTGAATGCGCCGCTGGAGGCGCTCCACACCTATTTCTGCTCGGGCCTGGACGTGCTGTATCTCGGCAATTACCGGCTGTCGAAATCGAATTGAGCTTAAGTGGAATATCGCCCCGAAATAGATGGCCTTAGAGCGATTGCCGTTCTTTCGGTCATGCTCTTCCATGCGGGCATCAAGGCGCTGCCGGGCGGCTATCTCGGCGTCGACATCTTCTTCGTCATCAGCGGCTATCTGATCACCTCCATCATCAGCACCGAGATGGAGGGGGGCAGGTTTACTTTTGCGGCTTTCTACGAGCGGCGGGCGCGGAGAATATTGCCGGCGCTCATCGTGGTCGTGCTGGTGTGCACCCCCTCGTTTTCGTACTCATGCTTCCGCGCGAGGTGCTCGAGTTCTCGAAGAGCGTGATCGCGGTGTGCGCGTTCGTGTCGAACGTGTTTTTCTGGTCGCAGAGTGGCTATTTCGACCGGATAGCCGAGCTGAAGCCGCTGCTGCACACGTGGAGCCTCGGCGTCGAAGAACAATTCTACCTGCTCTTCCCCATTCTCCTGATGGGGGCTCTGAAGTTCGGCCGGAAATGGGCCGGGCTTTTGCTCGCCGCGATCGCGGTTGCAAGCATCAGCTACGCGCAATGGGGCCCGCAATCCAAGGAAGCCACTTTCTATTTGATTCCAAGCCGCCTCTGGGAATTGCTCATGGGCGCCATTCTGGCCTTGTTGCCGACGACGAAATGGCGGGCCCAACTGTCGAGCGCCGCGCTGGACGCTCTGGTCCTCCTCGGAATCGGGCTTATTGCGTTCGGCCTGTTCGAGCGGGGCGGGTTCAAATATCCCGGCTTTCGCGCTCTTACCCCCGTGGCGGGAGCCTGGCTCGTCATCGCATTCGCGACCACACGGACGGCGACGGGAGGGGTGCTCGGAAGCCGGGTTCCTGTCGCAATCGGGCTCGTCAGCTACAGTGCGTATTTGTGGCATCAGCCGGTGCTGGTTTTCGGCAGATTGAGCGGCTTTGATCGCCCCGGTGTCGGTGTGGCGCTGGCACTGACGGCGATTTCCCTGGTGCTCGCGGTCTTGACCTATCGCTTCGTCGAGCAGCCGGCCAGAGATCGCAAATGGCTGACAAGGCCGGCGCTGATTGCGACTTGCTCGTTTGGAATATTCGCTCTCGCAGGCACCAGTGTCGCGGCGATTGCCACCAACGGATTCGAAAAGCAGGGAATCTACTTCAGCGGCGACGACACACGTCGTCTCTACCAGTTGCTGATGCGTGACACCGGCGGCGAGCTTACGCGCGACATGGGCGCGGACGGCAATTGCATTTTCTGGATGACGCAGCTCGAACCCGCTGCCTGGGGCCGGCTCGTCGAGTGCTCGAAAAGGTTTGGTCCCGGGACCGTCGTGATCGGCGATTCCCATGCGATGAACATCTACAACGCTCTGTTCAGGAGCAACTACGGCAAGTTCGTCGTTGGCCTGGTCAACCCTGGTTGTCGCCCCTGGGACAACACGCGACGCGAATGTCCCTATATTGGATTCGGCGAATTCATGGAGGCGCATCGGGAAACCGTCGGGACGGTGATCCTGCACTTCTCCGGATCCCATCTCGTCCTTGACGAGAACGACCAGGAAGAGCCGAGCGATGTGCTGAAGTTCGGCGGCAAGTACCATTTCAACGACAACGCGATCAGCCAGACGATCGGCTATCTGCAGGCCATGTCGGGAATGACCCGGACAGTCTGGCTAGGTCCCTTCGTCGAACCGAGGCTCAATTTCGCCGACTTCGAAGGCATGAAGAAGGTCGCGAGGGAGGGGTATCCGATCAGTCCCGTGACGGTCGATATTTTCCTGGCGCTCGAGAAGCACTTGCGCGGCACCATCGACCTGCAGCGCAGGACCTTCGACTACGTCTCGTTCTTCGATATCGTCAAACCCGATGCGATGAATCTGCTGAGTGGCGATTGCCTGATGTACAGGGATTTCGATCATCTCAGCGTTTGCGGCGAGACCGTTGTCGGCAAGGACTTGAAAGCGCGCCTGTCACGATACGCCTCACCGGAGCGGTGAGGCAGGACGAGCGACTTCGGACGCCCGTCAGGGAGACTATCGCTCGTCCGCGATCACCTTGCCGTCGTTGGGCAGCACGCCGGGGCTGACCAGCTCGACGGCGCCGCCGAGCTTCGTCACTGCGCGCAAGGTGCCGGCGATCTCTTCGCGCAACGCCTCGCTCGTAGCCGCCGTCTCCGCTTTCAGCGTCATCGCATCGGTCTCGCCCTGTCGGGTGACGACGAGGCGTAGTCTTCCCAGCGCGGAATGACGCTTGCCGATCTCGGCGACCTGCTCGGGACGGACGAACATGCCCTTGACCTTGGTGGTCTGGTCGGCGCGGCCCATCCAGCCCTTGATGCGCATGTTGGTGCGACCGCAAGCGCTCATGCCTGATAGGGCCGTGGTGAGGTCGCCGAGGGCGAGCCGGATGCAGGGATGATGCGGGTCGAGCGAGGTCACCACGATCTCGCCGACCTCGCCGGGCGCCACGGGATCGCCGGTGCCGGGCCTGACGATCTCCAGGATCAGGTCCTCATTCACGACCATGCCCTCGCGCGCCTCGGTCTCGAAGGCGATGAGGCCGAGATCGGCGGTGCCGAAGGCCTGGTAGGCGTCGATGCCGCGCGCCTTGATCTCGGCCTGGAGAGAGGGTGGGAAGGCCGCGCCGGAGACCAGCGCGCGCTTGATCGAGGAGACGTCACGGCCTGAACTTGCCGCGGAATCGAGCAGGATCTTCAGGAAGTCCGGGGTGCCGCTGTAGCCGACCGGCCGGTAGGCCTCGATCAGCTCGAATTGCTGCTCGTTATTGCCGGGCCCGGCCGGGATCACGGCGCAGCCGAGCGCTCGGGCCGAGGCATCGAAGATGAAGCCGCCGGGGGTGAGATGGTAGCTGAAGGTGTTGAGGACGATGTCGTCGGGGCGGAACCCGGCTGCGAACAGCGCCCTGGCGCCCCGCCATGGATCGGCCTGGCGTCCCTCCGGCTCGAAGATCGGGCCTGGAGAGGTGAAGAGGCGGGCGAACGAGCCCGGGGCCGCCGCCACGAAGCCTCCAAACGGCGCAGAGGCCTTGTGCAGGGCGGGCAGTTCCGACTTGCGCAGCACCGGCAGGCCCGCCAGCGCCGCCCGGGAGGTCACGGCAGCGGGATCGATGCCTTTCAGCCGCTCGGCATAGGCGGGGGCGGCCATCGCGGCTCGCAATACCTCCGGCAGGCGGGAGAACAGATCGGCCTCGCGCGTTGCTGGCTCACGCGTCTCGCGGGCATCGTAATGGGCGGTCATGGCTGTTCTTTCCGTGTTGGCATCCGTTGCGCGCCGCCACCGGCATGGGTATCAGACCGCCATTGGCGAGGCCTGGAGACGACCCGATGGCGGACGTAGGAAACATTGCGGGGGATGAGGCTGCGGACGTCGTCGCGCGCCTGAAGCGCCGCATGGTCGACGAGGCGCTTCCGCTGTGGTCGACCGTCGGCTGGGATCGGTCGACGGGCGGCTTCATCGACCGGCTGCACCGCGACGGCACCGCGGATGTCGCTGCGCCGCGGCGCGTGTTCGTGCAGGCCCGCCAGATCTATTGCTACGCCAAGGCTGCGCAGATGGGCTGGTATCCCGAGGGGCGCGCCATCGCGCTGAAGGGGCTGGAGCATCTTCTGGCAAAGGCCAAGGCGCCCGACGGCCGGCCGGGCTATGTGCACCGGCTGACGCCGGAGGGGATGGTGCTGGACGGCCGGCGCGATGCCTATGACCACGCCTTCATCTTGTTTGCGCTCGCAACCGTTTACGCGCTCGACCAGGACGCGCAGGTCCGCGCCGAGATCGACGCGCTGCTCGCCTTCCTCGACGGCCATCTCCGCTCGCCACATGGAGGCGTGCACGAAGGCCTTCCGATCACGCTGCCGCGCCGGCAAGAACCCGCACATGCATCTGTTCGAGGCGATGATCGCGTGCTTCGAGGCGACCCACGATCTGTCGTTCCAGAACCGGGCCGGGGAGTTCTTCGCGCTGTTCCTCGCCAACCTCTACGACAAGCGGAAGTGCGTGCTCAGCGAGTATTTCGAGGAGGACTGGTCGAAGATCCAACCGGTCAGCATCGAGCCCGGCCATCAGGCGGAATGGGTCTGGCTCCTGAAGGGGTTCGAGCGCATTACGGGATGCCCGACCGGGCAGCGGCGCGCTGAACTGCTGGCGACCGCGCTGCGCTATCGCGACGAGGTCACGGGCTGCCTGATCGACGAGGGGGACGACAGCGGCAACATCCGCCGTCACACGCGCCGGCTGTGGCCGCAGACCGAAATTGCGAAGGCGTGGATCGCGCAGGCCGAATCCGGCGAGGCGGCCGCGGCCGATGAGGCGCGCGCGGCGCTGGTGCGGCTCGAACGGCATTATCTCAGCCATCCCGTGAGGGGCGGCTGGTACGACCAGTTCGATCGCGACGGCAAATCGCTGATCGACACCATTCCTGCGTCGTCGTTCTATCATGTTCTCTGCGCGGTCACGGAAGCTGAGCAGGTCCTCGGCTGAGAATTAAAGCCAGCGCTTGCGCCGCTTGAAGCTCTTGAGATTCTTGAAGCTCTTGCGCTGGTCGCCGGCGCCGCCGAGATAGAACTCCTTGACGTCCTCGTTGTCGCGCAATTCGTCGGCGGTGCCGTCGAGCACGACCTTGCCTTGCTCCATGATGTAGCCGTGGCTCGCCACCGACAACGCGGCGCGTGCGTTCTGCTCGACCAGCAGGATGGTGACGCCGAGGTCCCGGTTGATCTTCTGGATGATCGCGAACACCTCTTTCACCAGCAGCGGCGACAGGCCCATCGACGGCTCGTCCATCAGGATCATCTTCGGGCGCGCCATCAGCGCGCGGCCGATCGCGAGCATCTGCTGCTCGCCGCCTGAGAGGTAGCCGGCGAGGCCAGTGCGCTCCTTCAGGCGCGGGAAGTAATTGAAGACCATGTCGAGATCGGCATCGACCTCGCGGTCCCGACGCGTGAAGGCGCCAAGCTTGAGGTTCTCCAGCGACGTCATGTCGGAGACGATGCGCCGGCCCTCCATCACCTGGAAGATGCCGCGGCGGACGATCTTGTCGGGATCGATGCCGTTGATACGGTCGCCCTCGAACAGGATTTCACCGCGCGTGACTTCGCCATCCTCGGTCTTGAGCAGCCCGGAGATCGCCTTCAGCGTCGTCGACTTGCCGGCGCCGTTGGCGCCCAAGAGCGCCACGATCGCGCCCTTGGGCACGTCGAGGCTGAGCCCGCGCAGCACAAGGATGACGTCGTCATAGACGACCTCGATGTTGCGCACGGCCAGCAGCGGCGGCGCGGGGACGACGCTGGGGGAGGGGCGCTCGATCTGAGCTGTTTCACTCATGGCCAATTACTTTCTCGGTGTCGTCGCCCGGCTTGACCGGGCGACCCAGTATTCCAGAGACGCTCGACGTTCCCCGAGAGGCTGCAGCGTACTGGATCCCCGCCTTCGCGGGGGATGACTATTGCGTGCGTGGTGAAAGCCGGGCTCACCAGCCCAGCAGTTCCGGCTTGCGCGGCAGCTCGACGGTCTTGACCTTCTCGAGCTTGATCGTGCCCTTGGCCATGAGGTCGTTGAGGTCGCCGTCGGTCGCGCCCGAGATCTTGGTACGATAGAGATCGACCTTCAGTGTGCCGCGATGGTCTTTGTCGGTCCAGGTCGAGGGATTGCAGACGCCTTCCATTCCGGCCGGCACCCAATCCTTCTTCTGGTAGAAGCCCTTCGCGACGTTCTCGCCCGTGGCGCCGCCGTTCTTGGCGGCCCAGTCGATCGCCTCCTTCATGTAGAGGGCCGAGCAAACGGCCGCGACGTAGTGCACTGGGCGATAGACCTTGCCGCTGGCGTCGGACATCTTCGAGATCTCCATCACCGTCTTCATGCCGGGCGCATCGCCGCCCCAGCTCACCGCGGTGCGCAGCGGGAAGATCACGCCGTTGGCCGCATCTCCGGCCGTCTTGGCGGCGTTCTCGTCCATGCCCCAGACGTTGCCGAGGAACTGGATCTCGACGCCGGCGGTCTTGCAGGCCTTCATCACCGAGATGTTGGATGCGGCGGTGTTGCCGAGATAGGCGTAGTTGGCGCCCGAGGATTTCAGGCTCAGGCACTGCGCGCTGTAGTCACCGGGTGCCAACGCGAACACCAGCGGTGGCAGCACCTCGAAGCCGAGGCTCCTGCGCCATCGCTTCGCCGGCGGCCTTCGGCGCGTTCGGATAGGGATGGTTTGCGCCCATGTGCACGAATTTCGGCTTGCCGGACTTGCCCTTGGCCTTCCAGTCCTCCGCCGCCCACATCAGCATCGCGCGCAGCGAGTCCGAATAGCTCGGACCGTAGAAGAAGTTGTACGGCGCGGGCTTGGCCTTGCCGCTGACGCCTTCGGGATCGGTGAGGGCAGCGGCGTAGGACCCGGACATGTCGGGGATCTTGTCCTGGGCGAGGAAGCCGGTCAGCGCCTCGGTGTCGGCGGTGCCCCAGCCCATGATCGCTGCGACCTTGCTGTCCGGCGCCGACCACTTCTTGTACAGCGCGATCGCGCGCGGCACCTGATAGCCGTAGTCGTTGGTGTCGACGTTGAGCTGCTTGCCGCCGACGCCGCCGTTCTTGTTGACCCAGGCGAAGGTGTCGGCGACGGCCTGGCCGTAGGGTGTGCCGACGTCGGAGGTGCCGCCGGAATAGTCGGCGAGGTGTCCGATTGCGATCTGCGCCTGCGCGCCGGCCGAGAATGCGGCGATCGCGATCGCGAGCGATGCGGTGCTCAAAAGTGACTTCATCGTCATGGGTCGGTTCCTCCTGTTTATTGTTTAAGTGAAGTCGGTTGCCCGCGCTCAGTGCGAGAACGGGTAGAGTTTCCAGTACGCCTTGATCTGCCGCCAGCGATGCGCGAGCCCATCGGGTTCGAACATCAGGAATGCGATGATGATCACCCCGATCGCGATCTCGCGCAGGAAGGTGATGTTGGTGTTGAGCGACAGTGCCTTGTCGATGGCGCCGCCCTTCAGATAGATGCTGATGAACTCCATCGATTCAGGCAGCAGCACCACGAAGGCGGTGCCCATCAGCGTGCCCATGATCGAGCCGGTGCCGCCGATGATGATCATGGCCAGGAACAGGATCGAGCGCTCGATGCCGAAACCTTCCTGGGAGACCACGAGCTGATAGTGCGCGTAGAGTGCGCCGGCGATGCCGGCGAAGAACGCGGCGAGGCCGGAACGACAGCGTGCGGTATTTGGTGAGGTTGATGCCCATGATCTCCGCGGAGAGATAATGGTCGCGGATCGCCACCAGCGCGCGGCCGTCGCGGGTGCGCATCAGATTGGTGACCAGGATGTAGCAGAGCAGCACATAGGCCAGCACGACGTAGAAATATTGTTTGTCGCCGCGCAGGGTGTAGCCGAAGAGCGAGAACGGGTTTGCACTCGCCGGCACTGAGCCGCCGGTGAACCACTCCGCGCGGGAGAAGAAGTCGAGCAGGATGTATTGCGCGGCCAGCGTCGCGATGACGAGGTAGAGGCCCTTGAGGCGAGCTGCCGGGATGCCGAAGACCAGGCCGACCAGTGCGGTGACGATTCCGGCGAGCGGGATGGCGAAGAACACCGGGATCGGCGCGTTGTTTGAGATGTAGGCCGAGGTGAAGGCGCCGAGCAGGAAGAAGGCGGCGTGCCCGATCGAGATCTGGCCGGTGAAGCCGACCAGGATGTTGAGGCCGAGCGCCGCGATCGAGAAAATGCCGATCTGGATCAGGATGCTGAGCCAGTAGCCGCCAAGGAACTGCGGCACCAGGCACAGCGCGAGCACGCCGGCGATCGCGAAGTTGCGGCTCGTCGTCGTCGGGAAGATCGTGGTGTCGGCCGCATAGGAGGTGCGGAAATCACCAGCGGGAATGAGGGCAGGGCCGGCCATGGGTCAGATCCGCTCGATGTCGTGGGTGCCGAACAGGCCGTAGGGCTTGATCATCAGCACGATGATGAGGACGTAGAACGGCGCGATCTCGTAGAGATTGCCCCAGTGGAGGTACTCGCTGTCGACGTATTGAGCGACGTTCTCGAGCAGGCCGATGATGATGCCGCCGAGCACGGCGCCGCCGACGGAGTCGAGGCCGCCCAGGATCGCCGCCGGAAATACCTTGATGCCGTAGGCGGCGAGGCCCGAGGACACGCCGTTGACGACTGCGACGACGACACCCGCCACCGCCGACACGGTGGCCGAGATCGCCCAGGCCATCGCGAACACGCTTTTCACGGAAATGCCGAGAGATTGCGCGACCTGCTGGTTGAACGCGGTGGCGCGCATCGCGAGGCCGTATTTGGAGGCACGGAAGAACCAGGCCATGCCGATCATCATGGCGACCGACACCACGAGGCTCATGACATAGACAGTCTGGATCTGCAGCCCGAGCAGGCTGATCGACTGGCTCTCGAACACGCGCGGGAACGGCTGCGGATTGACGCCGAACATCCATTTCAGCGTCGCCTGCAGCACGGTGGAGAGGCCGATCGTCACCATGATGACAGAAATAATGGGCTCGCCGATCATCGGCCGCAGGATCAGTACCTGGACCGCGATGCCGAACACGAACATGAACACCAGCGTCATCGGCATGCCGATCCAGAACGGCACCTGGTATTTCGCGAGCAGCGCCCAGCACACCCAGGCGCCGACCAGCAGCAGCTCGCCTTGCGCGAAATTGACGACCTGCGTCGCCTTGTAGATCAGCACGAACGACATCGCGACCACGCCGTAGAGCGTGCCGACCACGAGGCCGTTGACCAGGAGCTGGATGAGGAAGGCGGTGTTCATGTTGGTGTCCGCGCAAAATGCAGAAGCGATGGCGGTGCACCCTCTCCCCTTGTGGGAGAGGGTGGCTTCGCGAAGCGAAGCCGGGTGAGGGGTTGCCTCGGTAGTGACGGTGCGGCGAGGGGACCCCTCACCCAAGTGAGGGTTTGGCGAGCAGCAGAGATGCCCTCTCCCACAAGGGGAGAGGGCGCATCGATTGGCAGCGCGCTGTGAAGCGAGATCACTCCGCAGCCTCCGCCATATGCCCGCGCCCGCCGAGGTCCACCACGCGCAATGTGGTGCGCACCCTTTGCGTGGTACCGTCCTGGAAGCGGATCACGGTGTCGACGGGGATGTCGGGATCGCCGCGATATATCGCGTCGATGATCCCAGCGTATTTCTCGTTGATGACGCTGCGGCGCACTTTTCGCGTGCGGGTGAGTCTCGCCATCGTCGGCATCGAGGCTCCTTGTAGAGCAGCAGGAAGCGCGAGATGCGCTGGGCCGGCGGCAGCGTGGCGTTGACGGTCTCGACCTCCCTCTGCAGCAGCTTGTAGACCTCAGGCCGCGAGGCGAGGTCGCTGTAGGTCGTGAAGGAGAGGCGGTTCTTCTCCGCCCATTTCGAGATGATGGAGTAGCGGATGCAGATCATCGCCGCGAGCGCGTCGCGGCCGGCGCCCAGCACCACGGCTTCGGCGATATAGGGCGAGAATTTCAGCTTGTTCTCGATGAATTGCGGCGAGAAGCGCTCGCCGCGCGAAGTTTCGGCGAGATCCTTGATGCGGTCGATGACGACGAGTTGCTGGTTGGCGTTGAAATAGCCGGCATCGCCCGACAGCATCCAACCGTCCCTGATGTCGGCGACGCTCGCCTCCGGGTTCTTGTAGTAACCCAGGAACATGTTGGGGTGCCGCACCACGATCTCGCCGACGCCGTGGACGTCTGCATTGTCGATGCGGATCTCGACCTTGTCGGACATCGGCACGCCGGTGGTATCGGGATCGACCTTTCCCTCGGGATGCAGCGTGTAGGCGCCCAGCAGCTCGGTCTGGCCGTAGAGGGTGCGCAGCGGTACGCCCATCGCCTGGAAGAACTTGAAGGTGTCGGGGCCGAGCGCCGCGCCGCCGGTCGCGGCGGAGCGCAGGCGGGTGAAGCCGAGCCGGTCGCGCAGCGCGCGGAACAGGATGGCGTCGGCGAGGCCCGAGCGCTTGCCCTGTTCGAGCGCTGCGAGGCCGCTCTTCATGCCGACGTCGAACAGGCGCTGCTTGAAGGGCGTGGCATCCATTACCTTGGCGCGGACGTCGGCGGCGATGGATTCCCAGACCCGTGGGGCAAACAGCACGAATGTCGGCGCGATCTCGCGCAGATCGTTCATCATCGTGTCCGGCTCTTCGACGAAGTTGATCTTCATCCGGCAGAGCAGGCCTTTGCCGAGCACGTAGACCTGTTCCATGATCCACGGCAGCGGCAGCACCGAGACGTATTCGTCGTCAGGTCCCTTGGGGTCGAAGGCGAGGTAGGTCGCACAATGGCCGAGCACGCGGCCGGCGGCGAGCATCGCAAGCTTCGGGTGCGACGTGGTGCCCGACGTCGTGCAGAGGATCGCGACGTCCTCGCCCTTGGTGGCATCGACCAGTCTGTCGTAAAGCTCCGGCTCGCGCGCGGCGCGGGTGCGGCCTAGCTCAGCGAATTTCTCCGCCGACATCAGTCTGGGATCGTCGTATTTCCGCATCCCGCGCGGATCCGAATAGATGATGTGCTTCAGCTTCGGCGCGCGCTCGGCCAGCGTGAGCAGCTTGTCGACCTGCTCCTCGTCCTCGGCAAAGACGAGCTGCGCCTCGCCGTAATTGAGGAGATAGGAAGCTTCTTCGTCCAGCACGTCGCGATAAAGTCCGAGGCTGAGGCCGCCGATGGCATGCGTCGCCACTTCCGCCGCGACCCAGTCCGGCCGGTTGTCGCCGATGATGCCGACGACGTCGCCGCGGCCGAGGCCCATTTCGACGAGACCGAGCGCGAAGTCGCGCACGCGTGTCTGGTAGTCGTTCCAGGTGAACACGCGCCAGAGCCCGAGATCCTTCTCGCGCAATGCGATCTCGCTGCCATGCTCCCTGGCGTTGAGCCGGAGCATCTTGGGATAGGTGTCGGCCCGGGCGACGCGGCCTGCATAATCCATCATGCCGCGCTCTCCTGCGCTGGCGCGGCATCGTCGGGGTCGACCAGCACCTCGTCTTCTTCACCCAGATAAGCGCGCCTGACGTGTGGGTCGGCGAGCACCGTCGCCGGATCGCCCTCGGCGATCTTCTTGCCGAAATCGAGCACCATGACGCGATGGGAGATGTCCATGACGACGCCCATGTCGTGCTCGATCATCACCACCGTCATCCCGAACTCCTCGTTGAGGTCGACGATGTAGCGGGCCATGTCCTCCTTCTCCTCGAAATTCATGCCGGCCATCGGCTCGTCGAGGAGGATGAGGCGCGGCTCCAGCGCCATGGCGCGGGCGAGCCTCGACGCGCTTGCGCAGACCGTAGGAGAGGGTGCCGGCTTGCGCTTTCCGCACCGACTGCAGGTCGAGGAAGTCGATGATCTCCTCGACCTTGCGGCGGTGCTCGAGCTCTTCCTTGCGGGCACCGGTGAGCCAGTACAGCGAGCCGGTGAGGAAGTTGTTCTTCAACAGGTGATGGCGCCCGACCATGATGTTGTCGAGCACGCTCATGTGGTGGAACAGCGCGAGATTCTGGAAGGTGCGGCCGATACCGAGCGAGGCCCGCGCATTCGGCGTCAGGGCGGTGATGTCGCGGCCCTGGTAGAACAGCTGGCCTTCGGTTGGCTTGTAGCGACCGGAAATACAGTTCACGATCGAAGTCTTGCCGGCGCCGTTGGGGCCGATGATCGAGAACAGCTCGCCCTCCCTGATGGCGAAGCCGACATCGGTCAGCGCTCGGACTCCGCCGAATCGCAAGGACACGCCGCGCACTTCAAGACTGGTAGCCACCAAACGTATCCCTCCCGGTGATGGCGCTTTTTAGCGGCGCTCTTCGTCCGTTCCTGCCCGGCGATCCTAGTACGGTGGTGCCGGTGAGGCCATGCAGCAGATGGTCTCGACCGGAGCCGCGCCACTTTCGTTCCGCCAGGGATCAAAAGCCGCATCGCCCGAGGTGGTCCTCAATAGGGGAAAGCGCTATTTTGAAATGTCTCCCGGCTGACAATTCTGCGACAAAGTTTGCGGGGCGGCAGCGGCCTTCATCTTTCGTCGGATGGCGGTCGAAATCAACATGCTGCAATGCAGCAGAATGCGGAGTGACCAAACGGTGCGGCTGGCCGCGAGATCATGATTTCAGAAGATCATCTGAAGCGCGTCGCCGCCTGGTCGCGCGAGCTTACGCAAGCGGAGATCGAGGTCGCGCGCGCCGGAATCACGGAGCGGTCCTACGGCACCGGCGAGACCGTGTTCATGCGCGGTGACATTTTTGCCTATTGGGCCGGAATGGTGGGCGGCCTTGCCCGTATGGGCGGGGTCTCGCGGGATGGCAAGGAGACCAGCCTTGCCGGGCTGACGGCAGGGGCGTGGTTTGGCGAGGGCAGCGTGCTCAAGAACGAGCCGCGCCGCTATGATGTCGTGGCGCTGCGCGACAGCCGGGTCGCATTGATGGAGCGCAGCGCCTTCATGTGGCTGTTCGAGAACAGCGTCGGCTTCAACCGCTTCCTGGTGCGCCAGCTCAACGAACGGCTCGGCCAGTTCATCGGCATGCTCGAGGTCAATCGCACGCTGGATGCGACCTCGCGCCTTGCCCGCAGCATCGCCTCGCTGTTCAACCCGATTCTCTATCCGGAATCGAGCGCGCATCTGGAGATCACCCAGGAGGAGATCGGCGCGCTCTCGGGCATGTCCCGCCAGAACGCCAATCGCGCGCTGAACCGGCTGGAGAAGGAGGGATTGCTGCGGCTGGAGTATGGCGGCGTCACCATCCTCGATATCGAGCGCTTGCGCGGCTACGGGGATTAGGAACAGTCGTCACCGCGCATTTGCCGGCGCGTGGACCGGCCATAGGTCGGCCCGCCAGCGGAAGGCGATCGCGAGCATCGCGACGATTCCCGAGGCGGCATAGAGCGAGCCGGTTGCCGAATAGCCGATGACGTCGATCAGGCTGCCGGCGGCGAGCAATCCGAGCGGCAGGCCATAGATCACCATCATGCGCACGCCCATGACGCGGCCGCGCAGATGTGCGCTCGCCGTTCGCATCAGGATCACGGCGGCGGAGATCATCGACATGCTCTGCGCGACGCCGGCGAGAACGAGACAGGCTATCGCCACCGGCATGGTCCTGACTTCAACGAAGATCAGCAGCATGGCGTACCAGGCCAGCGTCGCGCCGATCAGAAGCCGCGCGATGCGCAGCCCGCTGACGAGGCTCAGCGTGATGGAGCCGATCAGCGAGCCGACGGCGAAGCTCGCCGAGAGATAGCCGAGGCCGGTCTGGTCGGTCTGAAAGATCTCCCGTGCGATGTAAGGCAGCAGTCCGCCGGTGAAGGGAAACGCGGTGAGGTTGGCCAGGAACGCGACGCACAGCGCCGCGCGCATTCCCGGTCCGTTCCAGGCATAGACGATCCCCTCCTTGAGGTCGCCGAACAGTCGCGACATGGCGTGGCTGTTCGCGGGAAGATCGCTCGTGGTGACGGTCCTTTTCGGCCGGGTCAGGCAAAGCATGAGAAGCGCAGCCGAGAAGTAAAGGCAGGCGATCGCCACATAGACGAAGCCGATGCCGAGCAGGGCGAACAGCCCGGCGCCGGTCAACGCGCCGGCAATGCGGGCGCTGTCCTGGGTCGTGCGCGCAACGCTGATGGCGCCTACCAGCTGCTCGGCCGGCATGATCTCGGCGAGCAGCGCGCCACGGACGCCGAGATCGGAAGGACGAATCAAGCCCATGACCGCGACGATGATCATGACGCTCAGCGGCGACAGATGACCGCTCAGCGCCAGAACCATGATGGTCGACGACAGTACCGTATAGGCAAGACGCATCACGACCAGAAGATCGCGATGACCCATCCGGTCGCCGATCATGCCGAACACCGGCGCGACCAATGTCCCGACGAACTGCAGCGATGCAAGTACGGTGAGCAGCAGCACCGATCCGGTCTCGACCAGGATGTACCAGCCGAGCACCAGCGTCTCGACCTCGAACGCCCAGGAGGTGAGCAGATCGGACGGCCATTGAAAGCGGTAATTGCGGATGCGGAACGGCGCGAGCGCAGAAGGTCGTACGGCTGTGCTCAAGGCGCGATGGCTCGTTTCACGGCGATTCCCTGCCCGTGTGGTTTCTTTTCATTTCCGGCACCGTAGGGCCGAGGGCGAACGTGTCAATCAGAGCCACCGCATGCCGCTCCCGCGCTCAGCTCTTACCTGGTCGTTGCCGGCTTCCGCTCTGCCAGAGCCGCGGCCATCGCCGAGATCAGCGGACGCATGAAATAGGCTTCATCGGCCGGCGAGACGTCGGTGCGCAGGCCGTGGGCGGCGAGTTCGCCGGACACCGCCGGGCCGACCGACGCAATCAGAGTCCGTTCGAGGCCGGCGCGCAGCTTGGCTTCGCTGCCATGCGCCTTCGCCGCCTCGATCAGGCGGCGGACCTGGCCGAGATTGGTCAGCGCAAGCGCATCGATCCGCCCCGCGACCATCTCGTCGACGGCGGCGACGATGTTGGCATCGGCTGCGGTGGCATCGTAGACATAGGGCAGCACGGTATCGAGCGCGGCGCCCTGCGCGGCGAGCGCGCCGGTCAGCGCGCCGTGGTCCTTGTCCGGATAGAGCTGAAGGCCGAGGCGCCGCCCCGTCAGGTCGAGCTTGCCCAGCATCTCGATCACGCCCTCTGTGGTCGGCTTCTCGGTCGTCTGCTGTGCGTCCAGACCGACCTCGCGCAGTGCCTTGCCGGGCTTGGGGCCTCGAATGAATTTCCGCGTCTTGGCAAGCGCTGCAATGAGGGCGGCGTCGAGTCCCCGGGCGCGGGCAAGCTTCATGATCCGCCGCAGGCCTTCGCCGGTCATCAGCACGAGATCGTCGAGGGGCCTCTCGATGGCACGGCGGATCCAGGCCTCGATTGGGGCCGGGTCCGGCGCATCGTGAATGGTGAACATCGGGCACTGCACGACCTCGGCGCCTTGCTCGGCCAGGAGCTTGGAAAACTGCGCTTCCTCGCGCGTCTCCAGGATCAGGATGCGGGTGCCGTTCAGGCGGTCGGCCATGGGGATGCTCCGGGCATGAATTGCAATCGTCCGTTCATCCTGACTCCTCGTCCGGGATTGGCGCAAGGGCGGGGTCGGTGCTAGAGCAGGGCGCAAATCGCGGCTCGTTCCGCTGCACAATCCTTCACCAGAGCCAAGCCTGTTCATCAATATGCCCGATCATCAATATGTCCTGACCCTGTCCTGTCCGGATCGGCCCGGGATCGTCTCGGCGGTGTCGACGTTCCTCGCCCACAACGGACAGAACATTCTCGATGCCCAGCAGTTCGACGACATCGAGACCAAGAAGTTCTTCATGCGCGTGGTGTTCACTGCGGCCGATCTCGCCGTGGAACTGTCGGCGCTGCAGACCGGCTTTGCCGCGATTGCCGAACGCTTCGGCATGGAGTGGCAGATGCGCGACCGGGCGGCGCATCGCAGGGTGATGCTGCTCGTGTCGAAGTCCGACCATTGTCTGGTCGACATCCTCTATCGCTGGCGCACCGGCGAATTGCCGATGAATCTGGCGGCGATCGTCTCCAACCATCCACGCGAGGTCTATGCCGGGCTCGATTTCGGCGACGTCCCGTTCCACTACCTGCCGGTCACCAAGGAGACCAAGCGCGAGCAGGAGGCGCAGATCATGGACCTCGTCGGCAAGACGAAGACCGATCTCGTCGTGCTCGCCCGCTACATGCAGATCTTGTCAGATGATCTGTCGGCGAATCTTTCGGGGCGCTGCATCAACATCCACCACTCGTTCCTGCCGGGCTTCAAGGGCGCAAAGCCCTATCACCAGGCCCATGAGCGCGGCGTCAAGCTGATCGGCGCCACCGCGCACTACGTCACGCGCGATCTCGACGAAGGTCCGATTATCGACCAGGACGTCGAACGCATCAGCCATCGCGACACGCCCGAAGACCTCGTTCGCAAGGGCCGCGACATCGAGCGCCGCGTGCTCGCCCGCGCGATCCGCTACCATCTCGACGACCGCGTCATTCTGAACGGCCGCAAGACCGTGGTGTTCGTGGATTAGCGAATAGCCAGTGGCGAGTGGCGAATGGAACGGGTGGCCCTATTCGCCATTCCCATTCGCCATTTGCCTCTTCAGCGCACCGCGCCAGCCGACGTCGCCCCCGTCGCGCCCTTTTGGGCCTGCTCTTCCTTCTCGCGATCCGCAGCCGGCAGCAGCCGCTTGCGTTCGCGCTCCTTCATGTAGGCATCGTATTGCGGTGTGCCCGGTCGCGGCGGGGCATCGGCCGGCAGGCCGCCGGCCCATTGCGGGATGGTGTCGCCCATGCCCGCCGAGAGTTTTTCATTGACCGTGCCGCAGCCTGCAAGGCTGCAAGCGAGCAGGGCGACTGCGGCGATCGGAAGCGAACGGGAGCGCATGGACTTCTTTTGGGTCGTGGCCGGTCGGGCCTGGGTTAGGAGCGCCGGACAGGCGTCAGCGGACGAACCATAGCTCTCAATCAGTAAAATTGGCCTATTCGACGATGGGCAACAATGTATACAGAGAAGGTAATATAATAGGCATATTTTGCCCTTGAAGCCTCAATTCGGGCTGCTACGGTATACATGCAGGACGCTGGGAAGAGGTTTCACCTGGGAGCAAGAGGGATGTCCAGATTCTGCAAGTGAGAGGCGGAATCGTCCATCCACTGCATCGTGCGGCCTTCCTACAGTTGTGTGTCCACGAACCACCGCCGTTCGTGTCAGAGGCTTTTTCGTTGACAGGACCAGTTTCTTTGTACAATCGTACAAATCTCTCCCGGTGGTCGTTGAAGCGGATCATGCGGCTTGCGCCGAATGGTCGCCCAACGTCCGATTGACAACGGGGTTGCAGAGGACGCCATGTGGCCGCACGGCATGGCTTGTCCGAGAGTGAAGCGCGGCAAGGACCGGGCACTCGGTCCGGCTCACAAGAAGTCAGGAATCAAGGGGAGGGACATCTGATGTTCGAACGCAAAATTCTTTCACGCGCCGCGGCAGCGGCTGCCATCGCGGGCCTCGCGGCCGTCGCGCCGGCCAAGGCCGAGGACAGCGTCAAGGTCGGCCTGATCTTGCCGATGACCGGCGGCCAGGCCTCGACCGGCAAGCAGATCGAGAACGCGATCAAGCTCTACATGCAGCAGAAGGGCGACACCGTCGCCGGCAAGAAGGTCGAGATCATCCTCAAGGACGACGCTGCGATTCCGGACAAGACCAAGACCGCCGCGCAGGAGGCTCATCGTCAACGACAAGGTCAATTTCATCGCCGGCTTCGGCGTGACGCCGGCTGCGCTCGCGGCGGCGCCGCTGGCCACGCAAGCCAAGATTCCCGAAGTCGTGATGGCGGCCGGCACCTCCATCATCACCGAGCGCTCGCCCTATATCGTGCGCACCAGCTTCACGCTGGCGCAGTCCTCGACCATCATCGGCGACTGGGCGGTGAAGAACGGCATCAAGAAGGTGGCGACGCTGACCTCGGACTATGCGCCGGGCAATGATGCGCTGAACTTCTTCAAGCAGCACTTCACCGCGGGTGGCGGCGAGGTCGTCGAAGAAGTCAAGACGCCGCTCGCCAATCCCGACTTCGCGCCGTTCCTGCAGCGCATGAAGGACGCCAAGCCCGACGCGATCTTCGTGTTCGTGCCGGCCGGCCAGGGCGGCAACTTCATGAAGCAATATGCCGAGCGCGGCCTCGACAAGGCCGGCATCAAGGTCATCGGACCGGGCGACGTCACCGACGACGACCTCCTCAACAACATGGGCGACGCCGTGCTCGGCACGGTCACCGCGCATCTCTACTCCGCGGCGCATCCCTCGCAGATGAACAAGGACTTCGTCGCGGCCTACAAGAAGGCCTTCGGCAATCGTCCGGGCTTCATGGCCGTGAGCGGCTACGACGGTATCCATCTGATCTATGAGGCGCTGAAGAAGACGGGTGGCGACACCAATGGCGACAAGCTGATCGAGGCGATGAAGGGCCAGAAGTGGGAGAGCCCGCGCGGCCCGATCTCGATCGACCCCGAGACCCGCGACATCGTGCAGAACATCTACATCCGTAAGGTCGAGAAGGTCGACGGCGAGGCTCTACAACGTCGAGTTCGCAACCTTCGAAGCGGTCAAGGACCTCGGCAAGACCAAGAAGTGACGCGCTCGCTTCACCTCTCCCGCTTGCGGGGAGGTCGACGCGAAGCGTCGGGTGAGGGCTCTCTCCTCTGGGGGAGTCTTCGTTGTTGAAGCACCCTCTCCCCAGCCCTCCCCGCAAGCGGGGGAGGGAGCGCAACTCGGCAATAGGCCACACTTGAGATGATGTTCGACGCCCGATGACCTCTATCCTCACCAACCTGTTCGATGGCGTTGCCTACGGCATGCTGCTGTTCGTGCTCGCCTGCGGGCTCGCGGTCACGCTCGGCCTGATGAACTTCGTCAACCTCGCCCACGGCGCCTTCGCCATGGCCGGCGGCTACGTCTGCATGGTGCTGGTCAACCGGATGGGCTGGCCGTTCTTCGCAGCGCTGCCGCTCGCTTTCGTCTCGTCGGCCGCGATCGGCATCGTGCTCGAACGCACGCTCTACCGCCACCTCTATGCGCGCAGCCATCTCGACCAGGTGCTGTTCACCATCGGCCTGACCTTCATGTCGGTCGCGGCCGTCGACTACATCCAGGGCTCCTCGCGCGTCTTCATCAACCTGCCGGCCGCGCTACAGGGCCAGTTCGACGTGTTCGGCGTCGGCATCGGCCGTTACCGGCTGATGATCATCGTGATCTGCGGCCTGCTCACCATAGGCCTGCAGATGGTGCTGGCGAAGACCCGGTTCGGCAGCCGCCTGCGCGCCGCGGTCGACGATCCGCGCGCCGCGAGTGGCCTCGGCATCAACGTGCCGCAGGTTTTCGCCTTCACCTTTGCTTTCGGTTGCGGGCTCGCCGGCCTCGGCGGCGCGCTCAGCGCCGAGATCCTCGGCCTCGATCCGTACTTCCCGCTGAAGTTCATGATTTACTTCCTGATCGTGGTCACCGTCGGCGGCTCTTCCTCGATAACAGGCCCGTTCCTGGCCTCGCTCCTGCTCGGCATCGGCGACGTCGCCGGCAAATATTACGTGCCGAAGATGGGCCCCTTCGTGATCTACACCATGATGATCGTGATCCTGATCTGGCGCCCGAACGGCTTGTTCGGCCGCACGGCCGCGCGTTGAGTTTGCCGATGAGCGCTGCTTCCGACGTCGGTTATCACGCCCAGCGGCAGGCGCGCTGGCACTACGGCGAAATCGCCTTCTGGCTCATCGTGCTGGGCTGCGGCTTCGCATTTCCCTCGCGTTACCTGATCATGACCGACATCCTGCGGCTCGCGCTGTTCACGATGTCGCTCGATCTCATCCTCGGTTATGCCGGCATCGTCTCGCTCGGCCATGCCGCCTTCTTCGGTGTCGGTGCCTATGCCGCGGGACTTCTCGCGCTTCACGGCGTCGTTAACGAGCCCGTGCTGGCGCTCGTTGTCGCGGGGCTTGCCGCGATGGTGCTCGGTTTCGCCACCAGCTTCCTGGTGATCCGCGGCGTCGATCTGACCCGCCTGATGGTGACGCTCGGCATCGCGCTGCTGCTGGAGGCGCTGGCCGAACGCTTCTCCAACATCACCGGCGGCACCGACGGCCTGCAAGGCATCGAGATGCAGCCGATCCTCGGCCAAATCCCGTTCGACATGTTCGGCAAAGCCGGTTTCTTCTATTCGCTGACTGTCCTGTTCCTCCTCTTCCTGTTCGCCCGCCGCGTCGTGCATTCGCCGTTCGGCCTGTCGCTGCGCGCGATCAAGAACAATCCGCTTCGGGCCGCCGCGATCGGCATCCCCGTCAACCGCCGCCTGATCGCGATTTACACTCTGGCGGCGTTCTATGCCGGCGTCGCCGGCGCGCTGTTCACCCAGACCACGGCGATCGCATCGCTCGACGTCTTTGCCTTCGAGCGCTCGGCCGATTTGATGCTGGTGCTGGTGATCGGTGGTACCGGCTATCTCTACGGCGGACTGATCGGCGCGGTGATCTTCCGCCTGCTCCAGGAATGGTTCTCCACCATCACCCCGCAATACTGGCAGTTCTGGATCGGCCTCGTGCTGGTGGTGATCGTGCTGGTCGGCCGCCAGCGCCTGCATCGCTGGGTGCTCTATGTGCCGAACCTGGTCATCAAGCAGATTGCCGGGCGCAAGGCTGTCGTCGCCGTGCCGGAGAGCGATTCATGACTATCGCGCTCGAAACCCGGAATCTCGAAAAGCAGTTCGGCGGGCTGCGCGTCACCCGTGATCTGTCGCTGAAGATCGAGCAGGGGGCCCGCCACGCGCTGATCGGCCCGAACGGTGCCGGCAAGACCACGGTCATCAACCAACTCACCGGTGTGCTGACGCCGAACTCTGGCCGCATCCTGCTCGAAGGCCAGGACATCACTGATCTGCCCGTGCACAAGCGCGTGCTGCGCGGCCTGTCGCGCACCTTCCAGATCAACCAGCTCTATCCCGACCTCACGCCGCTCGAAACCATTGGCCTCGCCGTGTCTGAGCGCCTCGGCCATGGCGGCGACTGGTGGCGGCGAATGGGCACGCGCAGCGACGTCAATGGCGAGATCGCCGATCTGCTGACGCGCTTCCATCTGCTCGACGTCATGAACGAGCAGACCGTGACGCTGCCATATGGCAAGCAGCGCCTGCTCGAGATTGCGGTCGCGATTGCGGCCAAGCCGCGCGTGCTGCTGCTCGACGAGCCCGCCGCCGGCGTGCCCGAGAGCGAGCGCCACGACATTCTGGCCGTGGTCGGCAGCCTGCCGCGCGACGTCACGGTGCTCTTGATCGAGCACGACATGGACCTCGTCTTCTCTTTCGCCGACCGCATCTCGGTGCTGGTCGCAGGCGCGCTGCTGACCGAGGGCCCGCCGGAGCAGGTCGCGCGCGATCCGCAAGTGAAGGCGGTCTATCTCGGCGAGGAGGCGGTCAATGTCTGACCTGCTCGCAATTGATGCCCTGCGCGCCGGTTATGGCGAGGCGGTGGTTCTGCCGAAGATGAGCCTGCGCCTCGCCGAAGGGCAGGTGCTGGCGCTGCTGGGGCGCAACGGCACCGGTAAGACCACGCTGATCAACTCCATCGTCGGCGTCACCCGCCGCTTCTCCGGCACGGTCGCGCTGGCTGGTACCGACGTGACGAGCCTGCGGCCCGATCAGCGGGCCCGCGCCGGCATCGGCTGGGTGCCGCAGGAGCGCAACATCTTCCGCTCGCTCACGGTCGAGGAAAACATGACCGCGGTGGCGCAGCCCGGCCCCTGGACGGTCGAGAAGGTCTACGAGATGTTCCCGCGGCTGAAGGAACGCCGCAGCAATTTCGGCAACCAGCTCTCCGGCGGCGAGCAACAGATGCTGGCGATCGGCCGCGCGCTCACGCTCAATCCGAAAGTGCTGCTGCTGGACGAGCCGACCGAGGGCCTCGCGCCCATCATTGTCGAGGAGCCTCTTGAAGGCGATCGGGGCCATCACCTGGGCTGGGGGCATCTGCTCGATCATCGTCGAGCAGAATGCGCAAAAGATTCTGGGGCTGGCCGACCGCGTTGTGATATTGGAGCGCGGAACGATCGTCCACGACGCCTCGAGCGCCGCTCTGAAAGCTGACCCGTCGGTCCTGGAGCGCCACCTCGGCGTCGCCGGGGCGGCAGCCCACTAAAAGTATCGGGAGAGACAAGAATGCAGCGAACCAAAGCCCCCTTCCGCGCCGACGAGGTCGGCAGCCTCCTGCGTCCCGCCAAGATCAAGGAAGCCCGTAGCCGGCTCGAGAAGGGCGAGATCTCGGCCGACGATCTGCGCAAGATCGAGGACATGGAGATCGAGAAGGTCGTGCACAAGCAGGCCTCGGTCGGCCTGAAGCTTGCGACCGACGGCGAATTCCGCCGCTCCTGGTGGCATTTCGACTTCCTGGCCAAGCTCACCGGCTGCGAGCTGTTCCATCCCGACGCCGGCATCCAGTTCGCGGGCGTGCAGACCCGTCACGATGCGGTGCGGGTCATCGACAAGCTCGACTTCCCCGCCGATCATCCGATGCTCGACCACTTCCGCTTCCTGAAGAAGATCGCCGATCAGGCCCACGTCACCGCCAAGATGACGATCCCGTCGCCCGCGGTGCTGCACTTCCGCGGCGGACGCAAGGCGATCTCCAAGGACGTCTATCCCGATCTCGACGCCTTCTACGAAGATCTCGGCAAGACCTATCGCAAGGCGGTGAAGGCGTTCTACGACGCCGGCTGCCGCTATCTCCAGTTCGACGACACGGTCTGGGCCTATCTCTGCTCGCAGGACGAATTGCAGAAGGCGCGCGAGCGCGGCGACAATCCGGATGGCCTGCAGCAGATCTATGCGCGCATCATCAACTACGCGCTGGCGGAGAAGCCCGCCGACATGGTGGTGACGACCCACGTCTGCCGCGGAAATTTCCGCTCGACCTGGATTTCCTCGGGCGGCTACGAGCCGGTGGCCGAGACCATGCTCGCCGGCACCAATTACGACGGCTATTTTCTGGAGTACGATTCCGATCGCGCCGGCGGTTTCGAGCCGCTGCGTTTCCTGCCCAAGGGCAACAAGGTCGTCGTGGTCGGCGTCATCACCTCGAAGTTCGGCGAGGCTCGAGAAGAAGGACGACATCAAGCGGCGCCTTGAGGAGGCCTCGAAGTTCGCTCCGCTGGAGCAGCTCGCGCTGTCCCCGCAATGCGGTTTCGCTTCGACAGAAGAGGGCAACATCCTCTCCGAGGAAGAGCAGTGGGCCAAGCTCGGCCTCGCGGTCGAGATCGCCAAGGAAGTGTGGGGCCAATAAGCCGCGGAGCTAGCCTCCTTCGTGTCCCGGACGCGCTGCAACGCTCTTGCGTTGCTGCGCAGAGCCGGGACCCAGAGCGGAGAGCTGCATGGCGGGAAAATGGGCCCCGGCTCTGCAGCGCACCGCTGAAGAAGCGCTGCGCTGCGTCCGGGGCACGAGACCATCCTCACTTCTGCGCCAGATAAACCTCGCCCAGCAGCGACGAGTTCGACCACGGCACCTGCTTGTTCTTCGTGCTCGACACCACTTCCGCCCGCACGCGCGTCAGCATCTGCTGCACCTCTAGCCCCGGTGTCCCGAGGTGGCGGGAGAGCGCGGCGGAGAACGGTGAGTTGGCGCCTTCGCCGTCGAGCGCGACCTGGCCCGGTGCGGTCGCGAACGCGATCAGCGTGCCGGCCCCCAATGTCGCGCCGCTCCCGAGGCTGCTTGGCGCGGCAAGCCCCGAAGCGCCTTCGATGCCGCGACTGGTGCCGGCGGATGCGACCTGCTGCGCCATCGGATTGTTGCGGCAAGCATCGAAGATCAGGATGTTGGTCCGAACCTGATCGTCGAGGCCGGCCATGATCGTGTCCATGTCGATCATGGCGTCCGTCATGCCCGTGCCCCGCTTGAGCCTCGGCGTCGACGGGAATGAGATAGTTGCGGCCGTCCACCTGCACGCCGTGGCCGGCATAATAGACCACCGCCACCTGCGCCCGGGCCGCCTCGCGCAGGAAGTCGCGGGTCATCTTCTGCATCGCGGCACGGTCGAGATCGATGCCCTCCGACACGGCGAAGCCGATGTCGCGCAGGCTTTTGGCGACGGCGCGCGCGTCGTTGGCCGGATTGGGCAGCGCCTTGACGTGCGCATAGGCGCCGTTGCCGATGATCAGTGCCATGCGCGCGCCGCGAATGGCCGGTGCGGGCGAGGAGGCCGGTGTCGCGCCGGTCTGCTGCGGGGCGGGAGTGGTTGTCGGCTGCGCTGCGGGTGAGGGCGCATCGCGCGGGATCGGCGTGAGCGCATCGGTCACCAGCGACAGCCGGACCTTTGCGGTGGCCTGGTTGGCCTTGCTGCCGGCATCGGACGCCACGATCGCCAGCGTCGCCTGGTAGTCCTCCCGCGCGCGGGCGTAGTCGCCCTTGGCTTCATAGGCCAGCGCGCGATGGGTGTAGCCGGAGATCAGCACGCTGTTCGGCGGCGTCATGATGTTGACCGGCGGCTTGTCCTTGGCGAGCCGGATCGCCTCGCTGCCATCGGCAATGGCGCGATCGAGATCGCCCTTGGCGCGCCAGATCGCGGTGCGGTTGATCAGCGGCTGTGGCAGCGAAGGATCGAGCCTGATCGCCTGGTTGATGTCGGCGAGCGCACCGTCGAGGTCGCCGAGCGCCTGTTTCGAGATGCCGCGGTTCTGGAACGAGAATGCCGATTTCGGATCGGCCTTGATCGCCATGTCATAGTCCGCAATGGCCTTGGCATAGTCGTGCACGCCGCGCCAGGCGTTGCCGCGATTGTGGAAGATCGTGCCGCTGGGCGATCCGAGCTTTAGCGCGTCGTCGAAATCGCTGATCGCGATCTCGTAGTCGCCCTTGTCGTAATAGGCCGATCCCCTGAGGTTGTAGGCCGCCTGGCTCGGCTGCAGCCGGATCGCGTCGGTGGCATCCGCGATGACCTTCGAATAGTCGCCCTTCTTGTTCCAACCCACCGCGCGCCAGAAATGGATCGTCGCCAGCTGCTCGCCCCGAAACACCTTCAACGCGATGATCTTGTTGCAGGCATCGATCATCTTGTCGGCCGGCGTCGTGTCGGTGGTGCAGAGCGGCCCAAGCTGGTTGCGCGCCTGCGCGACCGCGGGCGCGGCCCACAGGGTTGCGGCGAGCAGGCTGAGCACGACGAGCAGGCGGCGCATGGCAATGGTCCCATCAGAGCGGAAGCGCCTGTTTGTTGCCTGGCGGGGTGCCGGGGTTCACGGCCCGTAGGGGTGCGAGCGGTGCGGGAGAAGCCGAGATCCGCTATTTCATTGGTGGGCAGATTTTGCTAAGAGGTGCGTCCCACTCGCCCTGCCCACCACGTCCCACACATGAAAAACGACGAAATCCTGAGCCAGATCACGGAGTTCTGCCGCCAATCGGATATGGCGGAATCGACGTTTGGCCGGCGTGCGGTGAACGATGGGAAGCTGGTGCACCGCCTGCGCGAGGGCAAGCGCATCACCATCGACACGCTGGAGCGGATCCAGGCCTATATGGCGGCGTCGATGGCCGGCGGCGTGCCGCCGCCCCGGGGGCTTCAGGTGCCGCCCGAAAAGCGCGACCCGCGCGGCAATTTCCGCTTCTTCGAGAACCGGCAGAAATACCTGCTGTTCGTCCACACCTGCAGCGAGAAGCGGGTCGTCGCGGACCGGGTCGCGCTGGAGCTTGCCTCGATCCATCCCCGCCCGCCAGCCCTGCGCATCTTCGATGCCGGCGTCGGCGACGGCACGGTGCTGGCGCGGGTGCTGCGTGCGACCCACCAGCGCTATCCCCACATGCCGTTCTACGTCGCCGGCAAGGAGCTCAGCCTCGAGGACCTCCGCCTGACGCTGGAGAAGGTGCCGGACCGCATTTTCGAGCATCCGGCCTCGGTGTTCGTGTTCACCAACATGTTCTACTCGGAGGCGCCCTGGCTGACGCCGGCATCGCCTGCTGCGGCGGCTGCGACCGTCTGGCACGAGGTCCCGCTGCGGGGCGCCTCGTCGGGCGAGTTCGAGCAGCAGATCGCCGAGCTTCGGCCGTTCCTGGAGCAGAACTGGCGCGCCGCGATCAGCCCACGCACGGCCATGCCGCTGTATGAGCGGCCCGTCGTCCTGGTGCTGTATCGCGAGGACCACAGGTTCCTGCTGGATTCAACCATTCCGCGGCCGGGCCAGACCGAGGCCAATTTCGACCTCGTCATCGCGTCCCAGCCCTACCGGGCCCTGTCCTCGGTCAATTTCCGGGCCAAGCGCATCATCGCGCCCCTGGCGCGGGCGCTTCGGCCGGGCGGGCGGCTGATCGGTATCCACTCCCACGGTCAGGATCCGGGGATGGAAATGATCCAGGCGATCTGGCCCGGAGAAAATCCTTTCGCGGTGAGCCGTCATGAGCTATTGCGCGCCGTTAAGTATGAACTTGGATCGGTGGGCCGCGACTTAAATTTTAATGCTTACGCGGATAACCGTTCGATCTTCAGGTATGATATGGAAGCGCTGCCCAACGAGGTCACCGGGACGATCGGAACCTCGACGGCCTTTGCAGCGTGGAATGCGGCGGTGTATGTCGCTCAGATTGAGGACGACCGGTTGACGGAAATGACTCAAAACGGCCGCACTCTGGATGCCGCCAGGGACGTGCTGCGGAAGTACAATGGGCTCTGGTTTCTCGACGAATCCTACGTCATCTCGCGCCGGCGTGATTGACTTCATTCACAGGTAAATATCGCAAACGCCCGCCGGCTTAGTGGCGGAACAAGGGGTTACTGATGCGCGCGTCCTATCTCTTCACCAGCGAGTCCGTGTCCGAGGGTCATCCGGACAAGGTGTGCGACCGGATTTCCGACGAGATCGTCGATCTGTTCTACCGCGAAGGGCCGAAGGCCGGCATCGACCCCTGGCAGATCCGCGCCGCCTGCGAGACGCTGGCGACCACCAACAAGGTGGTGATCGCCGGCGAGACCCGCGGTCCGAAGTCGGTGACCAACGAGCAGATCGAAGGCGTCGTCCGCGGCGCGATCAAGGACATCGGCTACGAGCAGGAAGGCTTCCACTGGAAGACCTGCGACATCGAGATCCTGCTGCATCCGCAGTCGGCCGACATCGCCCAGGGCGTCGATGCGCTGCAGCCGGGCGAGGTCAAGGAAGAGGGCGCTGGCGACCAGGGCATCATGTTCGGTTACGCCACCAACGAGACGCCCGATCTGATGCCGGCGCCGATCTTCTACGCCCACAAGATCCTGCGCCTGATCTCCGAGGCCCGTCACTCCGGCAAGGAGAAGGTGCTCGGTCCGGACTCCAAGAGCCAGGTCACCGTGCAGTACGAGAACGGCAAGCCGGTCGGCGTGCGCGAGATCGTGGTCTCGCACCAGCATCTGATCGAGGACATCTCGTCCAAGCAGATCCGCGACATCGTCGAGCCCTATGTGCGCGAGGCGCTGCCGAAGGACTGGATCACCCCGAAGACGATCTGGCACATCAACCCGACCGGCAAGTTCTTCATCGGCGGTCCCGACGGCGATTCCGGCCTGACCGGCCGCAAGATCATCGTCGACACCTACGGCGGCGCGGCCCCGCATGGCGGCGGCGCGTTCTCCGGCAAGGATCCGACCAAGGTCGACCGCTCGGCGGCTTATGCCGCGCGCTACGTCGCCAAGAACATCGTCGCCGCCGGTCTTGCCGACCGCTGCACGCTGCAGCTCGCCTACGCCATCGGCGTGGCGCGTCCGCTGTCGATCTACATCGACACCCATGGCACCGGTAAGGTGCCGGAGGAGCAGCTCGAGAAGGCGGCGGCGCAGGCGATGGATCTGACGCCCCGCGGCATCCGCAGCCATCTCGACCTCAACCGCCCGATCTACGCGCGCACCTCGGCCTATGGCCATTTCGGCCGCACGCCCGACAACGAGGGCGGCTTCTCCTGGGAGAAGACCGACCTCGTCGAGCAGCTCAAGCGCGCGCTCTAAGTCAGTTGCGTCATTCCGGGGCGCCGCAACAGCGGCGAACCCGGAATCTCGAACCTTTCGGATTCCGGGTTCACTCTTTCACGAGCGCCCGGAATGACGAGCCAAACAAACAGGAACCCCCTATGAACGCGAAGCCCGGCTTCACCGATTACATCGTCAAGGACATTTCGCTCGCCGATTTCGGCCGCAAGGAACTCTCGCTGGCCGAGACCGAGATGCCCGGCCTGATGGCCACCCGCGAAGAGTACGGCCCGAAGCAGCCGCTGAAGGGCGCGCGCATCGCCGGCTCGCTGCACATGACCATCCAGACCGGCGTGCTGATCGAGACGCTGGCCGCCCTCGGCGCCGACATCCGCTGGGTCTCCTGCAACATCTATTCGACGCAGGATCATGCTGCCGCCGCGATCGCGGCCGCCGGCATTCCCGTCTTCGCCGTCAAGGGCGAGACGCTGGCCGAGTACTGGGACTACACCGCAAAGCTGTTCGACTGGCACGGCGGCGGCCACCCGAACATGATCCTCGACGACGGCGGTGATGCCACCATGTACGTCCATCTCGGCCTGCGCGCCGAGAAGGGCGATACCGCCTTCCTCGACAAGCCCGGTTCGGAAGAAGAGGAAGTGTTCTTCGCGCTGCTGAAGAAGCAGCTCAAGGAGAAGCCGAAGGGCTATTTCGCCGCGATTGCCGAGAGCATCAAGGGCGTCTCCGAGGAGACCACCACGGGCGTGCATCGTCTCTACGACATGCAGAAGGCCGGCACGCTGCTGTGGCCTGCCATCAACGTCAACGACAGCGTCACCAAGTCGAAGTTCGACAACCTCTATGGCTGCCGTGAATCGCTGGTCGACGGCATCCGCCGCGGCACCGACGTGATGATGTCGGGCAAGGTCGCGATGGTCGCCGGCTTCGGCGACGTCGGCAAGGGGTCGGCCGCCTCGCTGCGCCAGGCCGGCTGCCGCGTCATGGTGTCGGAAGTCGATCCGATCTGCGCGCTGCAGGCGGCGATGGAAGGCTACGAGGTCGTGACCATGGAAGACGCCGCGCCCCGCGCCGACATCTTCGTCACCGCCACCGGCAACAAGGACATCATCACCATCGAGCACATGCGCGCGATGAAGGATCGCGCCATCGTCTGCAACATCGGTCACTTCGACAACGAGATCCAGATCGCGGGTCTGCGTAACCTGAAGTGGACCAACATCAAGCCGCAGGTCGACGAGATCGAATTCCCCGACAAGCACCGCATCATCATGCTGTCGGAAGGCCGCCTCGTGAATCTCGGCAACGCGATGGGCCATCCGTCCTTCGTAATGTCGGCCTCCTTCACCAATCAGACGCTGGCGCAGATCGAGCTTTACGCCAACAACAAGGACGGCAAGTACAAGAAGGAAGTCTACGTGCTGCCGAAGTCGCTCGACGAGAAGGTCGCGCGCCTGCACCTCGCCAAGATCGGCGTGAAGCTCACCGAGCTGCGCAAGGACCAGGCCGACTACATCGGCGTCAAGCAGGAAGGCCCGTACAAGTCGGATCATTACCGCTACTGAGCCGCCGGTTCGATCGACCATCGACGCGAAGCCCCGGAGCAATCCGGGGCTTTGTTGTTTCGGCGCGCGGAATTCAGCTCGCTTTACGGTTGCGGCACCGCTGATTGCCAATTGACGGCCAGTAGCGGCGGGCGGACAATCCTCGGCGGCGGAGGAAACCATGCAACAAGAACATTTCGACGTCCTCATCGTCGGTGCCGGGCTATCAGGTATCGGCGCCGGCTATCATTTGCAGAAGAAGTGCCCGGGCAAGAGTTACGTCATTCTCGAGGGCCGCGATTGCATCGGCGGCACCTGGGACCTGTTTCGCTATCCCGGCATCCGTTCCGACAGCGACATGTTCACGCTCGGCTATTCGTTCAAGCCGTGGACCGATCCGAAAGCTATCGCCGACGGGCCGCAGATCCTGAACTATGTGCGCGAGACCGCGACCGAGAACGGCATCGAGAAGCACATCCGATTCCGCCATCGCGTCAAGCGCGCGTCGTGGTCGACGCCGGACGCGCGCTGGACCGTCGAGGTCGAGCGCATCGCGGGCGAGGGCGCGACCGAGCCTCGTGCGCTTCACCTGCAATTTCCTGTTCATGTGCTCGGGCTATTACAAATACGAGGCGGGCTACACGCCGGAGTTCAAGGGCGCCACGGATTTCGCCGGCCGCATCGTGCATCCGCAGAAATGGACCGAGGACATCGATTATGCCGGCAAGCGCGTCGTCGTGATCGGCTCGGGCGCGACCGCGGTAACGCTGGTGCCGGAGCTTGCCAAGAAGGCGGCGCAGGTCACCATGCTGCAGCGCTCGCCGACCTACGTGGTGTCGCGTCCGGCGCAGGATCCCGTCGCCAACAAGCTGCGGCGCAATCTGCCGGCCCGGCTGGCCTATCATCTGATCCGCTGGCGTAACGTGATGTGGGGGATGTTCTTCTTCCAGCCCAGCCGCCGCCGGCCGGACAAGGTGAAGAATCTGATCCTCGGCGGCGTCCGCATGGCGCTCGGCCCCGACTACGACGTCGCGACCCATTTTACTCCGCGCTACAATCCCTGGGATCAGCGGCTGTGTCTCGTGCCCGACGGCGATCTCTTCAAGGCGATCCGCGAGCAGCGAGCCTCCGTCGTCACCAGCGAGATCGACACGTTTACGCACGACGGCATTCGCCTGAAGGACGGAAGCGAGGCTCGCCGCCGATATCATCGTGACCGCGACCGGGCTGGTGCTGCAGGTCGTCGGCGGTCTCGACGTCAGCGTCGACGGCCGTGCCGTCGATTTCGCCAACACGCTGACCTACAAGGGGATGATGTATGCCGACGTGCCCAACATGGCCTCGGCGTTTGGCTACACCAATGCATCCTGGACGCTGAAATGCGACCTCACCTGCGAATATGTCTGCCGGCTCATCAACTACATGGACCGGCACAATTTCCGCCAGTGCATGCCGCATAATGACGACCCTGATATCACGGCGCAGCCGTCGCTGGACTTCACCTCGGGCTATGTGCAGCGCTCGGTCGCCAAGATGCCGAAGCAGGGCTCGAAGCAGCCCTGGCGCCTCTACCAGAACTATGCGCTCGACATCGTGTCCTTGCGCTTCGGCCGGATCGACGACGGCGTCATGCGATATTCCTGATCACCCTGTCGGCAATGCGTTGTTTTGCGTATACGGCTGCCGGGCTGAATCGGCCAAGCTGGCGGACGGTTAACGCCGGATTTACGGATGAGTCCTAGCCTGTCTCGGCCGGGGTGACTCGCAAGGCCGAGGTAAGCCCAATGGAAGCCCAGAGAATCGCAGTCGACGCCGTCGTCGCCCTGACCGATTGCGACCGCGATGCCGTCATCGCCTTCATCCGCCGTCTCTATCTTGCCGGCGTCACCGACCCTAAGCGCCTGACTTTCAAAGGCCTCCAGGCGTTGTCGCGGGCGTGATCTTGGCCCGACCGACTGCCGCCCGGTCCCCTGGTTTGCTCCCCCAGTGTGAACGCAACCTGCCGCTGAGCGTCTTGTCGCATCCGCTCGTCCGGAGTAGATGACGTTCCCAGCTGGGTTGACTGGGGAACGGGAGATGTTGAAACAGCTTTTGCGCCGCAACTTGTCATTTTGTATGTGCTGGCGGCCTCGACGATTTACGTTCACTTCCGCGGCAAGCAGCGGCTACGCTTCGCGCGCCAGCTTGGCGATCACTCGACCTATCTCGCCCCCTATAACGTGCTGATGTATGCGGGCTCGGCCGTGCCGAACAGGCCGGTGATCCCGGTCGAGCAGTTTCCCGAGTCCTCAAGCCGCTGGGCGAGAATTGGGAGACCATCCGCGACGAGGCCGTCCGCCTGTTCGACGAAGGTTTCATCCGTGCGGCGGCCAAGAACAATGACTGGGGCTTCTACTCGTTCTTCAAGAGCGGCTGGAAACGGTTTTACCTGAAGTGGTATGACGACTTCCTGCCGTCGGCGAACACGCTGTGCCCGAAGACGGTGGAGCTGCTCAAGTCGATCCCGAGCGTGCATGGCGCGATGTTCGCGATGCTGCCGCCGGGCGGCAAGCTGGGCGCGCATCGCGATCCCTTCGCGGGCTCATTGCGCTATCACCTCGGCCTGGTCACGCCGAATTCGAACAAGTGCCGCATCCTGGTCGACGGCGTCGAATGCGTCTGGCGCGACGGCGAGGCCTTCATGTTCGACGAGACCTTCATCCATAGCGCGGAGAACGCGACCGACGTCAACCGCATCATCCTGTTCTTGCGACGTCGAGCGTCCCATGAAGTACGGCTTCATGACCGCGATCAACCGCTGGGTCAGCCATCACATCGTCAAGGCGTCGGCGACCCAGAACGTCGAGGGCGAGCATGTCGGCGTGCTCAACAAGGTGTTCGGCAAGCTCTACGAGATCCATCTCGGCAGCCGCAAGGTCAAGGCGTGGAACCGCAACGTCTACTACACGCTGAAGTACTCGCTGACAGCGCTGATCCTCGGCCTCATCGTATGGTCGGCACTGCGGTGAGCGGTACTGAAATGGCCTCGCTGCCGATAGCGAACACGGAGATCGCTGAGTTCTTCCGGCAGTGGCTCGACACCTTCGCAGGCTATGTCCGCGAGGTCGACTACGCCTCGGCGCGCCCGCTCTTCCATCCTGATGTGCTGGCCTTCGGCACGCATAACGACGTCATCCCTGGTCTCGACCAGTGGGTGACGACGCAATGGGACAATGTCTGGCCGAAGACGGCCGACTTTCGTTTTGTGCTCGATCAGACCTCGATCCTGGCATCCCCTGACGGCACGATGGCGACGGTGATCGCGCCTTGGACGAGCACGGGCTATCATCAAGATGGCAGCACGTTTGCGCGTCCGGGCCGTGCGACCATGATCTTCTCGAAGAATGCTGATGGTTGGCTGTGCGTGCATTCGCACATGTCGCTGAATCGCGGTGTGCCGCAGGCGTCTCACGCCAATCGGCCGGTGAAGGCCTGGTAGACATGCAAAAGGCCCCGGACGTGTCCGGGGCCTTTCGATGTCGAGACGTCGCGGAGCCTACTCCGGCTGGCCGATGCTGACCTTCAGCGTGCCGACGCCGTCGACGCCGCATTCGAGCTTGTCGCCAGGCTGCAGCTGCGACACGCCGGCCGGCGTGCCCGTCATGATGATGTCGCCGGCGGCGAGCTTCACCTGCTGCGAGAGCTGCCAGATGATCTCCGGTACGTTCCAGATCAGCTCGGTGAGGTCGCCCTTCTGGGCTTCCTTGCCGTTGACCGTGAGCCAGATCTTGCCCTTGGCTGGATGGCCGATCTTGGAGGCCGGCTGCACCGCGGAGCAGGGCGCCGAGCCGTCGAACGACTTGCCGATCTCCCAGGGGCGCTCCTTCTTGCGCGAAGCGATCTGGAGGTCGCGGCGGGTAAGGTCGATGCCGACGGCGTAGCCGTAGACGTGATCCAGCGCTTTGTCGGCGGGGATGTTGAGCCCGCCGCTCTTCATCGCGACGATCAGCTCGACCTCGTGATGTAGATCCTTGGTCAGCGGCGGATAGGGGATGGTGGCGCCGTCGGGCACCAGCATGTCGGCGTGCTTGGCGAAGAAGAACGGCGGGGCACGCTCGTCATTGCCCATCTCGCGGATGTGCTCGAGATAGTTGCGGCCGACGCACCAGATGCGGCGCACCGGATAACGGCCGCTTTCCCCGACGACGGGAAGCGAAGCCTGAGGCGGAAGCGGGATGACGTAGGAGGCGGCGTTCATGGAGCGATCTCGCTGCTCTTGGTGGGTGAAGGAACTCTATGCGGTTGCGCTGATCGGCGCCAGAGCGCCGGAATCGTGGTGTTGCAGGCGGAAGAAGGAAGCATAGCGGCCGCCGCGGCGGAGCAGCTCGTCGTGCCGGCCCCGCTCGACGATCTCGCCGCCTTCGACCACCAGGATGGCATCGGCGTGCATGATGGTGTGCAGGCGGTGCGCGATCACGATGGTGGTGCGGTTCTGGCAGAGATGCTCGATCGCCTCCTGCACCTGCCGCTCGGACTCCGAATCCAGCGCCGCGGTGGCTTCGTCCAGCAGGATGACCGGGGCGTTCTTGATCAGCGCGCGCGCCACTGCGATGCGCTGGCGCTGGCCACCGGAGAGCTGCGTGCCGTGCTCGCCGACCGGCGTGTCGTAGCCGAGCGGGAAGCCCATGATGAAATCATGCGCGCAGGCGGCCTTCGCGGCGTCGACGATTTCGTCCTCGCTCGCTCCCGGCTTGCCGAAGGCGATGTTGCTGCGGATGGTGTCGCGAAACAGATAGACGTCCTGGCCGACATAGGCGGTCTGCGACCGCAGCGATTTGCGCGAGACCGCGCCGATCGACTGGCCGTCGATCACGATGTCGCCCTGCGTTACCTCGTGGAAGCGCAGGAGCAGCGCCAGCACGGTCGACTTGCCGCCGCCGGACGGGCCGACCAGCGCCGTGACCTTGCCGGGCTCGGCAACGAAGCTCATGCGATTGAGTACGGTCTCGCCGGTGCGGTAGGCGAAGCTGACGTCGCGCAGCTCGATCCGCGCGTCGGTGAGCTTCAGCGCCGGCTTGTCGTCGTCGGAATACTCACTGGCCGGGCTGTCGATGATTTCGAGCAGCATGCGGGCGCCGACCAGCTGGCTGTTGAGGTCGATGTTGAGCCGCGCCAGCCGCTTGGCCGGTTCGGTCGCCATCAGGAACGCGGTCATGAACGAGAAGAACGCACCGGGCGTGGCGTTCAGCGCGACCACGCTGTAGCCGCCGTACATCAGGCAGCCCGCGACCGCGAAGCCGCCGAGCATCTCCATCAGCGGGTTAGAGCGGTTGGCGACGCGCGCCATCTTGTTGGCGTTGCGCTCGACGATCGCGATGTTCTCGTCGATGCGCTTCTGCATGGTCTCTTCTAGCGTGAACGCCTTGACCGTGCGGATGCCCTGCAGCGATTCCTGCATCGTCTCCATGATGTCGGCGGTGCCGGTGAACTGGTTGAAGGCGAGGCCCTTGATGCGCTTGACCAGCTTGCGCAGCACCAGCATCGCCGGCGGCACCGCGACGAGGCCGATGAAGGACATCAGCGGATCCTGCCACACCATCACGCCGATCATGGCGAGCAGCATCAACAGGTCGCGCCCGATGGCGTTGACCAGCATGTTGAGCACGTCGGTGATCGACTTGGCGCCGGCCGTCAGCCGCGCGAGAAATTCAGACGAATGGCGCTCGGAGAAGAAGCCGACGCTCTCACGCATCAGTTTTGCGAAGAGCTGGCGCTGGTTGGTGGCGAGGATCGCGTTCGAGATCTTGGTCAGGATCACCATGTGGCCGTAGGTCGCCACGCCCTTGATGAAGAGCAGGAGCACCGTCAGCCCTGGAGAACATCGCGATGCCCGGGATGTTCTTGTCGACATAGGCCTGGTTGATGACCTGGCCGAGCACATAGGTTGCGCATGCGGTCGCGCCCGCGGCGACCGCCATCAGCGCGAAGGCAACGAGGTAGCGCCGCCAGTAGACGACCCCCTGTTCCGTGACGAGGCGGCGAATCAGGGTCGCTGCCGCATAGGGATCGTCGGTGATTTTCTTTGGAAACTGGGCCATCCGGTGTCCATTGACGGCGCAGGACAAAGCCTGCCCGCGCGTCAGGGATCGATGGGCCTCTGTGCCCGCTCAGCTGCGGTTTTTCAAGCCCAATTAAGGGCTTGCGCTGGAGATGATTCTAGGCCGAGGCGGCGTGGCGGAGCTCGCCATGGCGCTCGTGGAACAGCTTGTCCTCCCAAGCCAGCGCATGCGCCGCGATGGTCTCGAGGTCCTCGTATTGCGGCCGCCAGTCGAGCAGGCCGCGGATGCGGCTGGTGTCGGCGACCATGGTCATGATGTCGCCGGGTCGGCGCGGCGCGTATTGCACGGCGAAGCTGCGGCCCGAGACACGGCGCACGGCGTCGATGGTCTCCAGCACCGAGTAGCCGCGGCCATAGCCGCAATTCAGCGTCGTCGAGGCGCCGCCGTTGCGCAGATAAGCCAGCGCCGAGCGATGCGCCTGCGAAAGGTCCGTGACGTGAATGAAATCGCGGATGCAGCTGCCGTCGGGGGTCGGGTAGTCGGTGCCGAACACGTCGATCTTGGCGCGCTGGCCGGTCGCGGCTTCCACGGCGATCTTGAGCAGATGCGTGGCGCCGACGGTGGCAAGGCCGATGCGGGCCTGCGGGTCCGCGCCGGCGACGTTGAAATAGCGCAAGGTGACGTACTGCATGCCGTAGGCGGCGGCGACGTCGTGCAGCATGATCTCGGTCATCAGCTTCGACGAGCCGTAGGGCGACAGCGGGCGGGTCGGCGCGTGCTCGGGCACCGGCACCTGGTCCGGATTGCCGTAGACGGCGGCGGTCGAGGAGAAGATGAAGCGATTGATGCCGCGCTTGACCGCCACGTTGAGCAGATTGCGCGCGGTCATGAAATTGTTGCGGTAGTAGCCGAGCGGATCGCGCATCGAATCCGGCACGACCACCGAGCCCGCGAAATGGATGATGCTCTCGATATTGTGCTGGGCGATCACGCCCTCGAGCAGGTTCTCGTCGCCGGCGTCCCCAATGAACAGCGGCACGCCCTCGGGCAGATAGGCGGAGAAACCGGTCGAGAGATCGTCGATCACGACGACATCCTCGCCGGCTTCCGCCAGCGCGAGGACCGTGTGACTTCCGATATAACCGGCGCCGCCGGTGACTAGCACAGTCATGATCTCACCCGTCTTCGATCAACGCGCAAAGTTAGCGCTTGCGTGGTGAAGAGGGGGTATCGGCAGGCCTGAACTGGTCACTATGCTTAATGTTGCGTATAGGGGGCCTGTCAAACGGAGCGTGATGTGGCGAATTCCCCGGCGATCTCGAAGTGATCGTGCCAAATCTGCACAGGCGCTATTCCGGGGTCACCGCGACCAACCGGATGGTGGCGCCACGGCTGGCGAAACTGTATCGCGCCGCCTGGTTCGGATCCGACGCCCCGGCGGGGATTGCGCGCCTGACCGTCGCCGATTTCCTGAAGCTGTGGCGCCGCAAGCAGCCATTGATCTGGCACGCACGGCGCAACAACGAGATGATCGCGGGAGTCCTGTTGCGTGCGCTCGGCTGGCCGTTGAAGCTCGTCTTTACCTCGGCAGCGCAGCGGCACCACAGCTGGATCACGCGCTGGCTGATCCGGCGCATGGACGCGATCATCGCGACCTCAGACATTTCGGCATCGTTCCTGAAGGTGAGTGCGACCGTGATCCCGCACGGCGTCGACACCGACGTTTACGCGCCGCCGATCGACCGCGCCGCCGCCTTCGCTGAAGCCGCGCTGCCGGGACGCTACGCCATCGGTTGCTTCGGCCGCGTGCGCGCTCAGAAGGGCACCGATGTGTTCGTCGACGCGATGTGCCGGCTGCTGCCGCACTATCCTGATTTCACCGCCGCGATCGTTGGGCAGGTCACGGCCGAGCAGACGACCTTTGCCAATGACCTGAAAAAGCGAATCGAAGCCGCCGGCCTGCAATCACGCATCGTCATCACCGGCGAGCTGCCGATCGAAGCGGTGCAGCGCTGGTATCAGCGGCTGACGATCTACGCCTTCACCTCGCGCAACGAAGGCTTTGGCCTGACGCTGATCGAGGCGATGGCGGCGGGCAGCGCGCTGGTTGCCGCCCGCGCCGGTGCGGCCGAGCCTCGTGGTCGAGGATGGCGTGAGCGGCGTGCTGGTCCCGACCGGCGATGCCGAGGCGCTGGCCGCGGCACTGGAGCCGATGATGCGCGACGTGACTGCCGCGACGGTGATGGGCGAACGAGGGCGGGCGCGGGTGCTCGAAGAAATTCAGCCTCGATGCCGAGGCGGCGCGGATCGGAGAGGTCTATCGGCCGCTGCTCTGAAGCCTCGTTGTCGTCCGCAAACAAAAAGTGCGAAGACAACCCCATGCACAGTAGACGGGCCCAGTAAAATCAATGGCTTGGTGGCCGGTGCGACGGGCTGCGGAATTTTGAAAGATCACTTTGACGCGTCGGCCAAAACACCGCTGGTCATCGGCGGCGCAGGTGCGGCTTGCTCACGTGGTTGTTCGCGCCCCCGCTTCCCCCAGCACCCGCTGCGTAATCCCCACCACCTCGCTTGCCACGATATTCCGCATGCAGCGGTGATCGTTCATCCTGCAGACCGTGCTCTGGCAGGGCTGGCAGGACAGCTTCTCCTTGGCCTGCACCACGGTCGCGGCGAGGCCGTTGAGCGGGGCCCAGAGATAGGGGCTGGTCGGGCCGAAGATGCCCATGGTGGGCGTGCCGAGCGCGGCTGCGATGTGCATCAGTCCGGAATCGTTGGAGATCGCGACGCCCGCCGCGGCCATGGCCAGCACGCCGTTGCGCAAATCGTTGCCGGTGAGGTCACGCACGCCCGGGCCGCCGGCCGCGACGATCTCCTGGGCCAGGCCCTTTTCCGCGGGGCCGCCGACCACCCAGACCTCCAGGCCGCGCTCGACCAGGAGCCGGGCGGCTTCCGGATAATACGTCCAGCGTTTCGAGACGCCGACCGAGCCCGGCGCGAGCGCCACTGCAGCTCCGGCGCCAAGGCCGTTGGCCTGCCGCCAGCGGACGATGTCTTCGGCCGGCACCCGCAATTGCGGCACCGGCCATTCCGGGGGCAGGGGGTACCGTCGGGCTGGGCGAGGGCCGCGTTCTTGTCGATGAAGCGCGGCAGCTTCTTCTCGCCCCAGCGCCAGCGATTGAGCAGGCCAAACCGGAATTCGCCGACGAAGCCGACCCGTTCGGGGATACCGGCCAGCGCCGGCGCGATGGCCGCCTTCCAGGTGCGGGGAAGCACCAGGGCCGTGCCGTAGTTCCGCTCCCGCAGGAGCTTTGCCAAGGCCAGTTGACGGCCTACTGCGAGGCGGCCGCGCGGCAGGTCCCAGACAATGCCCTGACGCACGCCGGGCATGTAGTCGACCAGCGGAGCGCACAGGGACGTGGTCAGGAGATCGACCGGCCGATTGGGCCAGCGCTCCTTCAGGACCCGGACCACAGTGTGATTCCGGACGAAGTCGCCGATCCACATGTAGGGAATGATCAGAATCGGGCGGGTGTCGCTCCGGTCTGCATCTCCGCTAAGTGGCGAATCTTGGTTCATTCGTTAAATCGGGCCGGGCAATCTGATTGTGGCGGTTCGGTAGCCGCTCCCGGCCGGCAGGTAAAGCCGGCAGACCGTTCAATCCCAAAACCGCTTACACTTTGGCGGCTCATGCGCTACGGCAGGACCGGGCCGCAAAGATCGGGCAGGGATTTCTGAATGTTGCTGGTGACCGGCGGGGCCGGTTTTATCGGGTCGAATGTCGTGGCCGCGCTCAATGATGCGGGCCGCAGCGATGTTGTGGTTTGCGATGTCCTCGGCAACGAGGGCAAATGGCGGAATCTCGCCAAGCGCCAGCTTGTGGATATCGTCCCGCCGGCCGAGCTGATGGACTGGCTGAAGGGCCGCAAGCTGGACGCCGTGATCCATCTCGGGGCGATTTCGGCCACCACCGCGACCGACGGCGACCTCGTGTTCGAGACCAATTTCCGCCTGTCGACGCGCCTCCTCGACTGGTGCACGGCGAGCGCGGTGCCGTTCATCTACGCCTCCTCGGCGGCGACCTATGGTGACGGCGAGACCGGTTTCGACGACGACGCCTCGATCCCCGCTTTGCAGAAACTCCGGCCGATGAATCTCTACGGCTGGAGCAAGCACATGTTCGATCTCGCGGTCGCCGGGCGCCTCGCGAACGGCGCTTCGATGCCGCCGCAATGCGTGGGCCTGAAATTCTTCAACGTGTTCGGCCCCAACGAATACCACAAGGGCTCGATGATGAGCGTGCTGGCGCGCCGCTTCGACGACGTCAAGGCCGGCCGCGTCGTGCAACTGTTCAAGTCGCATCGCGAGGGCATCGCCGACGGCGACCAGCGCCGCGATTTCATCTACGTCGACGACGTCGTGCGGGTCGTCATGTGGCTGCTGGCGACGCCGTCGGTGTCCGGGCTTTTCAATGTCGGAACCGGCAAGGCGCGCAGCTTCAAGGACCTGATGCTGGCGGCCTATGCCGCGCTCGGCACCAGGCCCAACATCGAATATATCGATATGCCCGAGCAGATCCGCGGTGCCTACCAGTACTTCACCCAGAGCGAGGTCGATCGCCTGCACCGCGCCGGCTATAATGGCGGCTTTACGACGCTCGAGGACGCGGTGAAGGCCTATGTCGTGGACCACCTCGACCGGCCCGACCGCTTCCGCTGAGGCTTTTTGACCATGCCGACGCCCATTCTCGATTTCGACGCCCTCGCGCAGGCCATCTCAGGCCGCACGGTGCTGTGCATCGGCGACATCATGCTGGACGAGTTCGTCTACGGCGAGGTGTCGCGGATCTCGCCGGAAGCGCCGACCCCCGTCATCGCGGCGCAGCGCAGCGAGATCCATATCGGCGGTGCCGGCAACGTCGCGCGCAATGTCGCCTCTCTCGGCGCGCGCTGCATCTTCGTCGGCCTCGTCGGCGAGGACGATGCGGGCAAGCGGCTCGCTTCGGCGCTTGGCGAGCAGGCCGGAATCGAAGGCGTGCTGGTGTGCGACCCGTCGCGGCCGACCACGCGAAAGGTCCGTTTCGTCTCCGAGCATTTTTCCACGCACATGCTGCGCGCGGATTGGGAGCAGGCGGCGCCTGCATCGGATGACATCGAGACCAAGCTGATCGAGGCGATCCTGCCGCAGATCTCGCGCGCCGACATCGTGCTGCTGTCGGACTACGCCAAGGGCGTGCTGACGGCGCGCGTCATCCGCCACACCATCGATGCCGCGCGAAAGCTCGGCAAGCCCGTGATCGTCGATCCCAAGAGCCTGAACTGGGCAATCTATCGCGGCGCCACGCTGCTCACGCCCAACCGCAAGGAATTCTCGGAAGCGACGCGCAGCCGCGCCGACACGCCGCAGAGCATCGTCGATGCCAGCGAGGACGTGATGCGGCTCGCCGATTGCGAGGCGATCCTGGTCACGCAGGGCGAGCACGGCATGACGCTGGTGCCGCGGGCCGGCGAGGCGGTTCACGTTCCGGCCTTCCCGGTGAAGGTGCGCGACGTCTCCGGCGCCGGCGACACCGTCGCTGCTTCGCTCGCGGTGTCGCTCGCCGCCGGCGCGGACTGGGACACGGCGCTGCGCATGGCCAACGCCGCTGCCGCCGTCGCCGTCGGCAAGCAAGGCACTGCCAGCGTGAGTGCGGCCGAATTGCGCCGAAAGATCCTGCCGCATGCGACGCTCGCGGCCGAAGAGAAGATCGTGCTCGATCCGGCCGCGCTCGACGCGCAGCTCGCCGAATGGAAGAGGCAGGGCCAGCGCGTCGGCTTCACCAATGGCTGTTTCGACATCCTGCATCCCGGCCACGTCAAGGTGCTGACCGCGGCGCGCGCTGCCTGCGACCGCCTGATCGTGGGGCTCAACAGCGACGCCTCGGTGCGGCGGCTGAAGGGCGCCGAGCGGCCCGTCCAGGACGAGCGGGCGCGGGCCGAGGTGCTCGCCGCGCTGGAGGCCGTCGATCTCGTCGTGGTCTTCGGAGAGGACACGCCGATCGACCTGATCAGGCGGATCAAGCCCGGCGTGCTCGTGAAAGGCGGCGATTACACCCGCGAGCAGGTGGTCGGCCACGAGGTCGTCGAGGAAGCGGGCGGGGTGGTCGTGCTGGTCGACATCCTCCAGGGCTTCAGCACGACGGCGTTGGTCCATCGCGCCCGGGGAGGCGGTAAGTGACGGCGCTCGCACGCGAAACGACCGGCGAAATGTTGCTTCGACGTCTGCGCAGCCCGGCGGCCTGGAGCGAGACCGTCGATATCTTCGCAGTTCTGACCGCGGCCTCGCTGCCCTGGTCGACCTCGCTTGCGGCGATATTCAACGCGCTGATGCTGCTCTGCATGGTGCCGTTCCTCGACGTCCGCGCCTTCCTGCAATCCCTGAAGCGTCCGATCTGCCTGGCCCCGATCGCGCTGGTCCTGCTCGCGCTGGTCGGCACGCTCTGGTCCGACGCGCCGTGGGGCGCTCGCTCCTACGCGATCAATCCGACCGTCAAGCTGCTGGTGCTGCCGGTCCTGCTCTATCATTTCGAGCGATCGCCGCGCGGCCGCTGGATCTTCATCGCCTTCCTGGTGTCCTGCGCCCTGATGTCGGTGATGTCCTGGCTGGTGGCCTTCTATCCGAACCTCGCGCTCAAGACCGATCCGGCCGAACGCGGCATCTTCGTCAAGAACTACATCGACCAGAGTCAGGAATTCGCGCTTTGCGCGGTCGCGCTCGCCTATCCGATCGTGACGCTGCTGCGCGAGAGGCGATACTGGTTCGCCGGGCTGCTGACGGCGTTGGCGCTGAGCTTCTTCGTCAACATGACCTTCGTGGTGGTGTCGCGCACCGCGCTCGTCACCGTTCCGATCATGTTCGGTGTGTTCGCACTGCTTCACCTCAAATGGCGCAGCATCGCGCTCATCTCGGCCGCTCTGCTCGTCGGCGCCGTTCTCGCCTGGCAGTCCTCGCCGCAATTGCGCCATACGGCCGAGAGGTTTTCCGACGAGTACACGCGCTATATGGAGAAGGGCGAGCCGACCTCGGCGGGTCTGCGCCTCGAATTCTGGCGGAAGTCGCTCGGCTTCTTCGCAGAGGCGCCGATCGTCGGGCACGGCACCGGTTCGACGCGCGGATTGTTCGAACGCGTCGCGACCGCCAGCGGCCTGTACCAGGCGTCCGCCGAGGTGATCGGCAACCCGCATAACCAGACGCTCAACGTTGCCGTGCAATGGGGCGTGGTGGGCATCGCCGTCCTCTACGCAATCTGGATCCTGCATCTGCTGCTGTTTCGCGGAGAGGGGCTTGCGAACTGGATCGGGCTCCTGGTGGTGGTGCAGAACATCTTCACGTCCCTGTTCAATTCCCATCTGTTCGACTTCCACGAGGGCTGGATGTACGTCATCGGCGTCGGCGTCGCCGGCGGCATGGTGCTCCGGACACAACAGGTCCAGGCGAAGATGGGGGAAGCCGGTTCCTGAGCGGCCGCGCGGCTGGCAAGTCTGGTCCAGATGGGCTATCAGCGCGGACAGGTTGCATCTAACTGGATTTTCATCGGTCGGCGGATGACGCGTCTTTCGCATCTTACCTTGCGCAATTTCCTGATCGCGCTCCACGACCTGCTGGCAACCACGGCGGCGCTTTTTGCCGCCTTCTATCTGCGATTCGAGGGTGGCGACGGCTTCTTCGACCGCCTGCCGCTGCTGTTCCAGATCCTGCCCTACTTTCTCGCCTTCAGCGTGGTCGTGTTCTTCATCTTCAATCTGACCACGACGAAATGGCGCTTCATCTCGCTGCCTGACGCGCTGAACATCATCCGCGTCGCGACCGTGCTGACGGTCGCCCTGCTCGTGCTCGACTACATCTTCGTCGCCCCCAACGTTCGCGGTGCCTTCTTTCTCGGCAAGGTGACGATCGTCCTCTACTGGTTCCTCGAGATTTCCTTCCTCAGCGCCCTGCGCATGGCCTACCGCTACTTCCGCTACACGCGGGTGCGGCGTCACGCGAGAGGCGGGGATGCCGCGCCGACGCTGCTGATCGGCCGTGCCGCGGATGCCGAGGTGCTCCTGCGCGGCATCGAGAGCGGAGCGATCAAGCGCATCTGGCCGGTCGGCGTGCTCTCGCCGTCGAACTCGGATCTCGGCCAGTTCATCCGCAACGTGCCGGTGCTGGGCGGCATCGAGGACATCGAAGACGTCATCGCCGACTTCGCCAAGCGCAACAAGGCGATCGCGCGCCTCGTCATGACGCCGTCGGCATTCGAGCCGGAGGCGCACCCGGAATCGATCCTGATGCGGGCACGCAAATTGGGTGTGATCGTCAACCGCATGCCCTCGCTCGAGAGCGGGGATACGCCGCGCCTCACGGCCGTGGCGGTCGAGGATCTCCTGCTGCGGCCGAGCGAGACGATCGACTATGCCCGCCTGGAAGCCCTGATCAACGGCAAGGCGGTGATCGTCACCGGCGGCGGCGGATCGATCGGTTCCGAGATCTGCGAGCGCCTCGTCGCCTTCGGCGCTGCGCGGCTCCTGATCGTGGAGAATTCGGAGCCAGCCCTCTATGCGATCACGGAAGCGCTCGCCGCGCAGAACACAGCCGCCGAAATCCAGGGGCGGATTGCCGACATTCGCGACCGCGAGCGCATCGCGCGCCTGATGATCGAATTCCGGCCGGACATCGTGTTCCACGCCGCCGCGCTCAAGCACGTGCCGATCCTCGAGCGCGATTGGAGCGAAGGCGTCAAGACCAACATCTTCGGCTCGATCAACGTGGCAGATGCCGCCGTCGCCGCCGGCGCGGAAGCCATGGTGATGATTTCGACCGACAAGGCGATCGAGCCGGTGTCGATGCTCGGCCTGACCAAGCGCTTTGCCGAGATGTACTGCCAGGCGCTGGATCACGACCTCGCCTCCGGGCCGCACGGGGCCAAGCCGCCGATGCGCCTGATCTCGGTGCGGTTCGGCAACGTTCTCGCCTCGAACGGCTCGGTGGTCCCGAAATTCAAGGCGCAGATCGAGGCCGGCGGCCCCGTGACGGTGACGCATCCCGACATGGTCCGCTACTTCATGACCATTCGCGAGGCCTGCGATCTCGTCATCACCGCGGCGACGCACGCGCTCGGAACGCAGCGTCCCGACGTCTCGGTCTACGTGCTCAACATGGGCCAGCCGGTGAAGATCGTCGACCTCGCCGAGCGCATGATCCGGCTCTCCGGCCTTCAGCCGGGCTACGACATCGAGATCGTGTTCACGGGCATGCGGCCCGGCGAACGCCTGCACGAGATCCTGTTCGCCTCCGAGGAGCCGACCCGCGAGATCGGCGTTGCCGGCATCATGGCGGCGCAGCCGAACGAGCCGCCCATGCTGACGCTGCGCAAATGGATCGCGGCGCTGGAGCAGGCGATTGAGCGCGACGATCGCGCCACCATCAGGACCATCCTGAAGGATGCGGTGCCCGAATTCGGGTCGACCGCGGCCTGACCATGCAGCCTCGAGGCAAGATCGTCGTCGCAAGCCAGCATTATCCGCCGGACAGCAGCACGACGGCGGCGATCATGGCCGAGATCGCCTGCCGTCTCGCCGCCGAACACGAGGTCGTCGTGCTCTCGGGCTGGCCGGGCGCAACGCCGCCCTCGCAGACCGATCCCGGCAAGCCGCGCGTGGTCGCGATCAAGAACCGCATGTCGGGCAAGGCGGCGTTGGTGCGGCGCGCGATGTCGGAGCTGCTGTTCGCGGCGCGCACGTTCTTCGCCTTGATGCGGCGACTGAGGCGAGGGGACGTCGTGCTCACGGTCACCGCGCCGTTCATGCTGCCTTATGCGGTGGCGGCGGCGGCCCGACTGAAGGGCGCGCGCTCGGCCCTGATCATGCACGACCTTTTTCCCGACGTGCTGGTGATGGCCGGCCTGCTGAAGCCCGGCTCGCTCGTGACGCGGACGATGCGGGCGGCCAACGGCCTGATGTTCCGCGCGCTCAATGCCGTCATCACCATCGGCCGCGACGCCGAGCGGCCGCTCCTCAGCTATTCCGGGATGACGCGGAGCAAGATCCGCTTCATCCCGAACTGGGCGACGCTCGTGCCTGCACCGCGTCCGGTCACGCCGGACAACCCGTTCCGCAAGGCGGTGCGCGCGCGCTTCATCGTCGGCCTGTCGGGCAATCTCGGCTTCACCCATGATCCGGAGATCGTGTTCGAGGCCGCGCGCCTTCTGAAGGGCGAGACGGACATTCACTTCCAGCTGTCGGGTTGGGGCATTGGCTTCGAACGGTTGAAGCAGTTGCAGGCGGCGGCGAACCTCTCCAATGTCTCCTTTGTCGGACGGGTCGAGGATTCCGAGGCTCGAAGCGTTTCTGGCGTCCGCCGATCTCTGGATCATCCCGTACCGGAAGGACGTTGCGGGGGTATCGGTGCCGAGCCGGTTCTACAACCTGCTTGCGGTCGGCCGCCCCGTGGTGCTGGTATCCGAGCCGGAGGCCGAGGCTGCCTTGACGGTGGTGGAGAATGGGCTCGGCTGGGTCGTGACGCCGGGCCGTGCCGATCAGCTCGCCGCGGCGATCCGCGCGGCGTCCCGTTGCGACGACGGCAGCATCGCGGCACGCGCGGTGAAGACGGCAGCGCGGTTCGACAGGACGACCGCGATGAATGCCTATGCGGCGCTGATCGGCGAATTGTTGCGCAACCCGGACCTGTCGGAGCAACGATGAGCGAGAACAAACCGGTCGTGCTGGTGACGGGAGCGAGCGGCTTCGTCGGCCGTCACGTCGTCCCGGCTCTCGTGCGCGAGGGATGGTCGGTCCGCCGCGCGGTCCGCAACCCGGAAGGGAGCGGCGACGAGGTCGTGATCGGAACGATCGGTCCCGAGACCGATTGGCGGGCCGCGCTGGAGGGTGTGGACGCCGTCGTCCATCTTGCCGCGCGCGTGCATCACAAGAACGAGGAGCATGCGGTCCAGCTCTACCGCAACGTCAACATCGCCGGCACGCTGCATCTGGCGCGCTGCGCGGCCGCCGCCGGCGTGCGCCAGTTCATCTTCGTCAGCACCGTGCTCGTGCACGGCCGCAGCAACGAGGGCCGCGTCGCGTTCAGCGAGAACGACATCCTGACGCCGCGCGGCCTCTACGGCATGTCCAAGGCTGCGGCCGAGGCCGGCTTGAGAACGCTGGCGCGCGACAACGACATGAAGATCTCGGTGATCCGGCCGCCGCTGGTCTATGGCGCGGGCGCCAAGGGCAATTTCGCGCTGCTGACGCGCGCGGTCAATGTGGGGCTGCCGCTGCCCCTGGCCGCGATCCGTAACCACCGCGCTTTCCTTGCCGTGCAGAACCTGGCGTCGTTCATCCTGCACCGGCTGGATCACCCCGATGCCGTCAGCAATTTCGAGATCTTCCTCGTGGCTGACAGAGAGCAGGTGTCGACGCCGGAATTCATCAAGCGGCTCGCCGAAGCGTCCGGCAAGAAGCTGCGGCTGTTCGGCGTGCCGCCGAGCCTGCTCGGCATGCTGCTCGGCGCAATGGGCCGGCAGGATACGCAAGACAGCCTGATCGGTTCGCTCGAGCCTCGACATCTCCAAGGCGATCTCGACCGGCTGGCAGCCGCAGGTCTCGCTCGACGAGGGATTGCGGCTGGCGCTGTCGGCTCAGCAGGCCTGAGCGCGCGCGAAGCGTTGCAGCACGAAGGCGACCGCGACCGCCCCGGCGAGCAGGGATACGATCGTGATCGCCGGCGAGCCGGCGCGAATGGTGACGATGGCCAGCAACGCCAGCACGAGATTTAGCGTGAACACCTCGCCGATCACCCGCGATACCGTGAAGCCGTTGTCGGTTGCACGTTGATAGAAGTGTGTGCGGTGTGCCGACCAGAACGGCTCGCGCCTGATGATGCGCCGAAACAGCGTGATGGTGGAATCCGCAAGGTAGTAGGCCGGCAGCAGCAGCGCCGCGGCGGGGTGTCCCTGCCAGGCAAGCTCGAGCAGGCACCAGCCAAGCAGAAGGCCGATCGGCAGGCTGCCGACGTCGCCCAGGAAGACCCTTGCGGGTGGACGGTTGAACGGCGCAAAGCCGAGCATGGCCCCGCACAGTGCGACGGCGAGCGTTGCGGCTGACGGCGAGAGGTCGCCAAGCCAGCCGAGCAGCCCGAGTGCGGCCGTTACGGGCACCACCTCCGCCACCGTCATCAGGTCGAGCCCGTCCATGAAGTTGACGAGGTTCACGAACCAGATTCCGGCGAGCAGGATGAGGCCGCGCTCCAGCGCCAGCGGCAGCGCCGGCACGATGCGCGCGCTCTCCGGTGCCGTGAACACGACCGCGGCCACGGCTGCCGCCTGCAACACCAGGCGGAGCAGGACGGGCAGCGGCCTGATGTCATCGACGAGGCCGACCAGAGCGATCACGAGGGCGGAGCCGATCAGAGACAGGGGAATTGCACCAGTGGTCCAGGCCGCCCAGGGCGCCACCAGCAGGGTGGCGGCGATGACCGCGATGCCTGCACCTTGCGGGGTCGGGATCTTGTGCGAGGAGCGTGCGTTCGGACGTGCCAGCGCGTAACGTTGCAGCAGCGGCATGCTCAGCCAGGTGATGCAGACGGAGATGAGTGCAGCCAGCACGGCCGGCACGAGCGCGAGCAGCACCAGTCCGGCCGCGAGGTCCGGCCCCCGACGAACGTCGTCACTCCGGCACTCCGATCGGAGCGGTCCCTTGCGCGGCTTTTTCCGCGCTGAGAATCCAAACCAGTCCGCCGAACGCGCCGACGATGAAGAACACCGCGCCATACAGCAGCGAGACGTTGACGCCCTCATTGGTGGCAAGTCCCGCGAAGCCGAACGCAAGGCCCATCGTGGCCTCACGCACGCCCCAGCCGGCGATCGAGATCGGCATCATCGTGATCAGCATCACGGGCGGCACGAGCAGGAAGACGTCGCTGAAGCGAACCGGGGCCGCGATCGACTGCACCACGCACCAGGCGATGACGACGGCGAGCACGTGAACGAGGATGGAGAGGATCGCGATGATCGGCCCGCGGCTGGGGCTGAAGATCACGCGGTTCGCGATCACCGCGCAGGCGTGAAGATGATGCGTGGCCCACCAGGTCTTCAGCCAGCGCCATTTCAGCGCGCCGAAGATCAGGAAGCCGACGCCGCCGGCGAGCGCCAGGAGGTCGACGAGCAGCAGCGCCGAGCGCCCGTGCGCGTCGGTGATCAGGGTGTAGCTCCAGGGCAGGCTCGCGACGATGAGAACCGCGAGCGCGATCAGGCCGATGGCGCGGTCGACGAAGATCGAGTAGGTGGCCGCACGCCAGCCGGCTCCGGCGCGCGCGACGAGCCATAGCCGGACTGCATCGCCACCGATCGCCGACGGCAGGGTCTGGTTGAAGAAGGAGCCGATCACGTTGTAGCGCATGGCCCGGCCGAGCTCGAGCGGCGCACCGCAGACGGCGCTGATCTCGCGCCAGCGCAGCACGCCGACGAAGATCTGAAGGAATGTGATCGCGATCGCCAGGCCGATCCAGAACAGGCTGGTCACGGTGAAGCGCGACAACAGCTCGGTCAGGTCGACCTTGCGCAGCGCCAGATAGAGCAGCGCCACGGAAATCAGGATTTTGGCTGCAGAAAGCAGGATTCGGCGCATCTCGCCCGCACGACAGGGTTTGCGAAGATTTGAGGCAACCCGACGCGAGGCGCCGAATTCGGCCGCTTTGGTATGGTTTTGGCGCCGATCTTGCAATAGCCCTCGTAGAGAAGTCCCCCTTCGTTGAGGAGCTTCCCTCGTAAAGGGGCCTCGCCTCGGGCGCGGCGGGCCTATTGCGACCCCCTCGACGTCACGGCTAAACAGGATCGGGCTGGGGATATCGGGGAACAGGATGACGGATCAGGCGATTTTGGTCACGGGGGCGGCCGGCTTCATCGGCTTTCACGTCGCCCGGCAGCTTCTCGGCGAAGGCCGCACCGTTGTCGGGCTCGACAATCTCAACGCCTATTACGATCCGGCGCTGAAGCGGGCGCGCCTGGCGCTGTTGCAGGGCGATCCCCGTTTCACCTTCGTGGAGGCCGATCTTGCCGATCGCGAGACGATGGCGGCGCTGTTTGCGCGGCATCGTTTCCCGGAGGTGGTGCATCTGGCGGCGCAGGCCGGCGTGCGCTACTCGATCGAGCAGCCGCACGCCTACGCCGATTCCAATCTGGTGGGCTTTCTCAACGTGCTCGAGGGTTGCCGAAACAACGGCTGTCGTCATCTCGTCTACGCCTCGTCATCTTCCGTCTACGGCGCCAACACAAAAATGCCATTTGCGGTTGCTGACCGGACCGATCATCCCGTCAGCTTCTACGCCGCGACCAAGAAGGCGAACGAGGTGATGGCGCAGTCCTACAGCCATCTTTATCGCCTGCCGGTCACGGGCCTGCGCTTCTTTACCATTTACGGGCCGTGGGGACGGCCCGACATGGCCATGTTTCTGTTCGTGAACGCCATCCTGGCGGGCAAGCCGATCCGGCTCTTTAACCATGGCCAGATGCGTCGCGACTTCACCTATATTGATGATGTGACGCGTGTAGTATCCAAGCTGATCGATCTTGTCCCCGCGGACGATCCGTCTGCCGCAAATGCGCCGTTTAAGCTCTACAATGTCGGCAATCACCATCCGGAGGAACTGATGCATGTCGTCGGTCTTCTGGAGCGGGAGCTGGGCCGGACGGCGATCAAAGAATTGCTGCCGATGCAGCCGGGAGATGTGCTGGAAACGTTCGCGGATGTCGAGGATTTGATGCGCGACACCGGCTTTGCACCGTCAACGCCGATCGCGCATGGGGTCCATAATTTTGTCACCTGGTATCGGGACTACTTTAGGGTTTGAGATGACGATGGACAAACGCATAATCCCCCTGATCATGTGCGGCGGCGCCGGCACGCGGCTATGGCCGGCTTCGCGCGAGGTGCGGCCAAAGCAGTTCCTGCCGCTGTTCGGCACACGCTCGACCTTCCAGGACACGCTGCTGCGGGTCTCCGATCCTTCCCTGTTCGAGCGTCCGATCGTCATCACCAACGCGTCGTATCGCTTCATGGTGCTGGAGCAGCTCGCCGAGATCGGCATCGAGGCCGACGTGATCCTCGAGCCGATGCGTCGCGATTCCGGTCCCGCGATCGCGGCCGGCGCGGTGTTCGCGCAGAACCGCGCCAGTGAAGCCATCGTGCTCGCGCTCGCCGCCGACCACGTCGTGCAGGACAATGCCGCGTTCGTTGCTGCGTGCCGCGAGGGCCTCAACGCCGCGAGCACCGGGCGCATCGTCACCTTCGGCGTCAAGCCGGAGCGGCCCGCGACCGAATACGGCTACATCAATCCGGGTGAGGTGATCTCCGGCGAGGTGCATGCAGTCGCGCGCTTCGTCGAGAAGCCGGACGCGGTGAAAGCCTCCGACTACGTCAATTCGGGCTATCTCTGGAACAGCGGCAACTTCATGTTCCCGGCGAGCGTGCTGCTCGACGAATACCGCAAGGTCGATGCGGCAAGCGTCGAGACGATCGCCAATGCGGTCAACAATGCCGGCCGCGATCTCGGCTTCGTGACGCTGGAGCCGGAGGCGTTCGGCGCGGCCAAGGCGATCTCGATCGACTATGCCGTGATGGAGAAGACCTCGCGCGCAGCGGTCGTGCCGGTCTCGTGCGGCTGGTCCGATGTCGGCTCCTGGCACGCGGTGTGGGAATTGTCCGACAAGGACGCGCAGGGCAATGCTGCGCATGGCAGCGCCGTGTTCGAGGATTCCCGCAACTGCAACGTCACCACCGACCAGGCGCTGGTTGCGCTCGAAGGTGTCGACGATCTCGTCGTGGTCGCAACCGCGGATGCCGTTCTGGTCTCGCGCCAGAAGGATGCCAACGGCCTGAAGCGTCTCGTCACCAAGCTGAAGGCGGTCGCGCCGAAGGTCACCGAGGAGCATCTCAAGGTGCACCGGCCCTGGGGCAGCTACCAGTCGGTCGACAACGGCGAGCGCCACCAGGTCAAGCGCATCGTGGTGAAGCCGGGCGGGCGGCTGTCGCTGCAGAAGCACCATCATCGCGCCGAGCACTGGATCGTGGTGCGCGGCACGGCGCAGGTCACCGTCGACGAGACCGTGAAGATGGTGCACGAGAACGAGTCGATCTACATTCCGATGGGTGCGGTCCATCGCATGGAGAACCCCGGTAAAATCATGCTGGAACTCATCGAGGTCCAGACTGGAAGCTATCTCGGGGAAGACGACATCATCCGGATTGAAGACGACTATCAAAGGTCGTAACCAGCAAACTCCGAATCACGCGACCCGGGCCGGAAAAGCAGTCTCTTTTCGGCCTAAGGCCCGGGGAACGTGTAACTTTTGAATCAAATCGTGTCCGGGCCGCGAGGGTGGCATTCGCCACAATTGTGGCGTCCGTGCTAGAAGCGCGCCGGGGATTTGCGTTGAATCGGGGTTTGCTCAGATGAGTTCCAAAGGATCTGCACCGGCCAAGGCCGGCCTGCGCGTCGGTGTCATTGGCGCCGGCGTGATGGGCAGCAACCATGCGCGCGTGCTCAGCGGTCTGCCCGGCGTCAGCCTGGTCGGCGTCGTCGATCCTTCGCCCGCGCATCGCACCCGCGCGACCGAGCTTGCCGATTGTCCGAGCTTCGAGACGCTCGACCAGCTGTTCGCCGAAGGCGTCGACGCCGTCACCATCGCTGCTCCGACCCATCTGCATCACGAGGTCGCGCTCGCCTGCATCGCCAAGAACATCCATGTCCTGGTCGAGAAGCCGATCGCGTCCACGGTCGAAGAAGGCCGCGAGATCGTCGCCGCCGCGCAGAAGGCCGGTGTCACGCTGATGGTCGGCCATGTCGAGCGCTTCAACCCGGCGGTCGCCGCCGTCAAGCAGGCGATCGCGGGCGAGGATATCCTCTCCATCGCAATCACCCGCGTCGGCCCGTTCCCGCCGCGCATGTCCAATGTCGGTGTCGTCATCGATCTCGCCGTGCACGACATCGACCTGATCCGCTGGTTCACCGAATCCGACATCGTCGAGGTGCAGCCGCAGCTGTCGAGCGCGGTCGCCGAGCGCGAGGACATCGCGCTACTGCAGTTCCGCACCGCCAATGGCGTGCTCGCGCACATCAACACCAATTGGCTGACGCCGTTCAAGGCGCGCAGCGTCACGGTCGCGACGCGCGGCAAATACGTGATGGGCGACCTGCTCACGCGCCAGGTCACCGAATGCTTCGGCTTCAAGCCCGACGGCAGCTATTCGATGCGGCATCTGCCGGTCGGCCATGACGAGCCGCTGCGCGCCGAGCTGATCGCGTTTCTCAAGGCCGTGCGCAACAGCGAGACACCGGCGGTCACCGGCGACGAAGGCGTCGCCAGCCTCGAGATCGCCACCCAGTGCCTCGAGACCCCGTCACGGCCCGCAGCCAAATCGCCCGCCGTCAAAGGGCCGCGCCGCGTCGCCGGCTGAACCCTCCATGTCGACCGCTCAAAACCCGCAAGGCGTCATGAACCAGCATCTGCGTTCCGAACCCATTCCCTTCATCGACGTCGCCTCGCAGCGCCGCCGGCTCGGCGCCTCGCTCGATGCCGCGGTCAAGCGCGTGCTCGACCATTGCCAGTTCGTCAATGGCCCCGAAGTCGCGGAGGCTCGAGAAGCAGCTTGCTGCCTACAGCGGTGCCAAGCATGTGATCGGCTGCGCCAGCGGCACCGACGCGATCCTCATGGTGATGATGGCGATGAATGTCGGGCCCGGCGATGCCGTGCTGTGTCCGTCCTTCACCTTCATCGCGACCGCCTCGCCGGTGGCGCGGACCGGCGCAACGCCTGTTTACGTCGACGTCGACGAGACGACCTTCAATATGAGCCCGGAGTCGCTCAAGCGCGGCATCGCGACGGCGCGCAAGGCCGGCCTGAGGCCGGTGGCGGTGATTCCGGTCGACCTGTTCGGCCAGCCCGCCGATCACGATGCCATTGCCGAGATCGCCAGGGCCGAGGACCTGTTCGTGCTCGACGACGCCGCGCAAGGTTTCGGCGCCAGCTACAAGGGCCGCAAGCTCGGCACTTTCGGGCTCGCCACGGCGACCAGCTTCTTTCCGGCCAAACCGCTCGGCTGCTTCGGCGACGGCGGCGCGATCTTCACCGATGACGATGGGCTCGCGGCCACCCTGCGCAGCATCCGCGTGCACGGGCAGGGCGTCGACAAATACGACAACGTCCGCCTCGGGCTCACCGGCCGACTCGACACCATGCAGGCCGCGGTCCTGATCGAGAAGCTGAAGATTTTCGACGACGAGATCGCCGCCCGCAACCGGGTGGCCGAACGCTACGCGCGTGGGCTGAGCAATGTCGTCACCGTGCCGCGCCTGGCATCCGGCAACACCTCGGTCTGGGCGCAATACACGATCCGCCTGCCCAAAGGCACCGACCGCGACGGCTTCGCCGCCGCGCTCAAGGCGCAGGGCGTGCCGACCGCGATCTATTACGGCAAGTCGATGCATCAGCAGACCGCCTACAAGCAGTACCCGGTGGCCGAGGGCGGCCTGCCGGGTTGCGAGAGCTTGTCGCAGGACGTCATCAGCCTGCCGATGCATGCCTATCTGACCGAAGCCGACCAGGAGCAGATCATCGCCGCCGTGCAGGGTGCGCTGGCGGGTTGATTTAGCCGTTTCGTGCGTTGATCGTCATGCCCGGGCTTGTCCCGGGCATCCACGTTCTTCGTGCTGCGTGGCCAGGCGTGGATGGCCGGGACAAGCCCGGCCATGACGGTGGGGACGCAAGCGGGCGAGGGGGCGCACTTCCCCCGTGGTTTGCACCTAGACCTGATCTCGCCATGCTCTAAAACAGACGCATGCTCGGACGCATCTTCACGGTTGGCGGTTACACGCTGCTCTCGCGGCTGACGGGGTTTGCCCGCGACATCATGCTCGCGGCGATCCTCGGCGCCGGCCCGGTGGCCGACGCCTTTTTCGTGGCGCTGCGGCTGCCCAATCATTTCCGCGCGATCTTCGCCGAGGGCGCCTTCAACGCCGCCTGGGTGCCGGCCTATGCGCATGTCCACGGCGAGAAGGGCGAGGCGGCTGCGCATCTGTTCGCCGATCGCATCTTCACGCTGCTGCTGGCCTCGCAAGTGGTGCTGCTGGTCGTCGCCTGGCTGTTCATGCCGCAGGCCATGAGCATCCTCGCACCCGGCTTTTCCGAGGACGCCGAGCAGCGCAAGCTTGCGATCGAGCTGACCCGGATCACCTTTCCCTATCTGCTTTTGATCACGCTGGTGACGCTCTATGGCGGCATGCTCAACGTGATGCAGCGCTTTGCCAGCGCGGCGGCAGCCTCGATCTTCCTCAACGTCGCGATGATGATGACGCTGGCGGTCGCGATCTGGTTTCCGACGGCGGGCCACGCCGCGGCCTGGGGCGTGCTGATCTCGGGCTTCCTGCAATATTTCCTGCTCGCCGGCGATCTCGCCCGCCATGGCGGCCTGCCGCGCTTTGCGCCCCTCAAGCTCGACGAGGACGTCCGCGGCTTCTTTAGAGCGTTGGGACCTGCGACATTGGGCTCGATGGGGACACAGGTCGCGCTGTTCGCCGATACCATCATCGCGACCTTCCTCCCTGCGGGCGCGCTGTCGGCGCTGTATTACGCCGACCGCCTCAACCAGCTCCCGATCGGCGTCATCGGCATCGCCATCGGCACCGTGCTGCTGCCGGAAATGTCGCGGCGGATCACGGCCAATGACCATGACGGCGCGATGAAGGCGCAGCGCCGGGCTTTCGATTTCACGCTGCTGTTCTCGATCCCGTTCGTCGCGGCGTTCCTCACGGTGCCCGACGAGATCATGCGCGCGCTGTTCGCCCGCGGCGCGTTCTCCAAGGCCGATGCGGTCGCCGCGGGCAGCACGCTCGCGGCCTATGCGATCGGCCTGATCCCCTTCGTGCTGATCCGCAGCGCGGTCGCGACCTTCTATGCGCGCAAGGACACCGCGACGCCGGTGCGCGCGTCGCTCACCGGCATCGCCGTCAACGTCGCCCTGAAGGTCGCCTTGATGGGGTCGCTCGCGCAGATCGGCCTCGCGCTGGCGACGGCTGTCGGCGTCTGGACCAATCTCCTGCTCGTGCTGTTCTTCGCCGTGCGCCGCGGCTTCCTCGTGCTCGATCGCGCCTGGCTGATGTCGCTCGCGAAATTTCTGGCGATCGGGATCATCCTTGCCATCACTTTCTGGTTGATCGCGCGCGTCAGCGCTGCATCTCTCGCCTCGATGCACTTCCACGATGAGTTGACGCTGGTCCTGCTCGCCGTCGGCGGCACGATCGTGTACGCGCTCGCGATCCTCTTGCTATTTGGACGCAAGTGGCTGATCTCGCTGGTGCGCGGATAGAGAAGCCGGGGGCTCGCCTCTAGGCTGCAACCAATGTCCGCACATCTCTTGATTTCGCGCGATCCTCGTGTTATCGAAGCGGCATGATTAAATGCTCGCGCAAACTCAACCGCAACCACATGACCCGCTTCGGCTGGGCCGTGGGAGGAGTCGTGCGCTAGGATCTCGACGACATCTTTTCCACCAGGCCCCGCCGGCATCGGACGGGGCCTTTTTGTGGCCACGCTTCCCTGCCGGCACAACAGCAGGAGCGTGCGATGCCACCGCAACAGACGAACATTACGGCCGCGACGGAACGCGATGCCGCGAGACTTCGCTTCGACCTCTCCATCGTCCTGAGCCTGCTCAGGCGCTATTGGCAGACGTTTCAGGAGCGGCGGCCGCGCATCACCTTGCAGGATCTCAGCGACAGGGAGCTGACGGATATCGGCTTGACGCGCGGCGAGATCGACAGCCTTGCGCCTGAACGCGCCATCGACAGGTTGAGGGACAATGCGAGGACCCTATGGGGCCGTGGTGGGATGTGACGACCATCAATCCCAGCGGACCGTCGCTGAGAGAGAAGGCGATCATGATAACGTGTGCCGCGCGTGCCCAGGCGGATGTGGACATCCGCCGATTGACTGTCGATGATCTCGACCTCTTTCGTGACATTCGCGCGGAGGCGCTTCGGACGCACCCTCAAACCTTTGGCTCTCGTGAAGAGGGCGAGAGCGGCGAAGTGATGCTGGCGGCCTATCGCCAGTGGCTGAATGGAATGCTGCTTGGCGCCTTCGGATGCGGCAAGTTGATCGGCGTCGCGGGCTTCTACGTGTCGGCGGATCAGCGTTTCCGGCACAGGGGCCACATTTACACGGTGTATGTCAGGGAAGATGGCCGAGGTAAGGGTGTCGGAGATCGGCTGATCAAGCAGCTTCTTGCCCATGCCGAAGCATGCGTCGAGCAGGTGCATCTTGCCGTGCTGGTCGACGCGACCGCTGCGGTCAGGACCTACATGCGCAACGGCTTTGAAATTTACGGTACAGACCCGGCCGCCATCCGGATCGGTGACGCCACGTATGACAAATATCTTATGGTCAGGAAATTGAGCCGTTGACGGCGGGACTGGTGCGGCTGCGCAGCATTGACCCAAGACCGCCGCGTGCGGCCTCGAATCATCGATATCCACGGGAACGGGCCGCCTAAACCCGTTTGCCTTGCCAGTTTTTCCACGGCAATATGCCCGCAAAACAACCATGAGAACGGGACAATCAAATGGCGGCTCCCATCAAGTTCGGCGTTGGCCAAAGCGTGCTGCGCAAGGAGGATGACGCGCTCATCCGCGGCAAGGGCCGCTATACCGACGATTATGCGCCGCAGGCTGCGCTCCGCTGCCTGATGCTGCGCTCGCCGCATGCGCATGCCAAATACACCATCGATGTGAGCCGGGCCCGCGGACTGCCCGGTGTCGCGCTGATCCTGACTGCCGCCGACGTCAGCGACCTCGGCGATCTGCCGTGCCTGTTCAACCTCGAGACCGACCCGTTCACCGGCCCGCCATACCCGATCCTCGCAAAGGACGAGGTCCGCCATGTCGGTGATTCCATCGCCTTCGTCGTCGCCGAGACCATCGACCAGGCCCGCGACGCGATCGAGGCGATCGAGGTCAAATGGTCGCCGCTGCCGGCGGTGACCGGCGTCGTCAACGCCGTGAAGAAAGGCGCGCCGCAGGTCTGGCCCGACAAGGCCGGAAACGTGCTGTTCGACGTCTCGATCGGCGACAAGAAGGCGACCGAAGCCGCCTTCGCCAAGGCGCATGCGGTCGCCGAAATCTCGATCGTCAATCCGCGCGTGGTCGCGAGCTTCATGGAGACGCGCGCGGCGGTCTGCGAATACGATTCCAAGCGCGACCATCTGACGCTGACGATCGGCAGCCAGGGCAGCCATCGCCTGCGCGATATCCTGTGCCAGAACGTGCTGAAAATCCCGACCGAGAATATGCGGGTGATCTGCCCCGATGTCGGCGGCGGTTTCGGCACGAAACTGTTCCCGTACCGCGAATACGCGCTGGTGGCGGTCGCGGCGAAGAAACTGAAGAAGACCGTGAAATGGGCGGCCGACCGCACCGAGCATTTCATGGGCGACGCGCAGGGCCGCGACAACGTCACCACTGCCAAGATGGCGCTGGCTGAAGACGGCAAGTTCCTCGCGATGGACTGCGACCTGATGGGCGACATGGGCGCGTATCTGTCGACTTTCGGGCCCTACATTCCCCATGGCGGCGCCGGCATGCTGCCGGGCCTCTATGACATCCAGGCCTTCCACTGCCGGGTGCGCACCGTCTTCACGAACAGCGTGCCGGTCGACGCCTATCGCGGCGCGGGCCGCCCCGAGGCGGCCTATGTCATCGAGCGTCTGGTGGACGCCTGCGCGCGAAAACTCGACATGACGCCGGATGCCATCCGCCGCAAGAACTTCATTCCGCCGAAGGCGCTGCCCTACAAGACCGCCACCGGCAAGGTCTACGATTCCGGCGACTTCGCCGCGCATCTCAAGCGCGCCATGGAGATCGCCGACTGGAAGGAGTTTGGAAAGCGCGCCAAGCTGGCCAAGAAGGGCGGCCTGATCCGCGGCATCGGGCTCGCGAGCTATGTCGAGATCTGCGGCGTGATGGGTGAGGAGACAGCCAACGTCCGCCTCGATCCCAACGGCGACGTCACCGTCCTGATAGGCACACAGTCGAGCGGGCAGGGCCACCAGACCGCCTATGCGCAGATCGTCGCCGAGCAGTTCGGCGTCGCGCCGGAGCGGGTCCACGTCCGCCAGGGCGACACCGACGAGATCAAGACCGGCCTCGGCACCGGCGGCTCGGCCTCGATCCCCTCGGGCGGCGTCAGCGTCGAGCGCGCCACGCGCGAGGCTCGGCTCCAAGCTCAAGGAGATCGCGGCACAGGCGCTGGAGGCGAGCGCCGGCGACCTCGAGATATCCGAGGGCGTGGTGCGCATCGCCGGCACCGACCGTTCGATCTCGTTCGCCGACCTCGCCAAGCGGCCGGGCGCCGATCCGTCGAAGCTGAACGGCAGCGCGACCTTCGCCAGCGCTGACGGCACCTATCCCAACGGCACCCATGTCGCGGAGGTCGAGATCGATCCGGCTACCGGCATCATCAGAATCGTCAACTACGTGATCGTCGACGATTTCGGCAAGACGCTCAATCCGCTGCTGCTGGCCGGCCAGGTGCATGGCGGCGCGATGCAGGGCATCGGCCAGGCGCTGATGGAGCAGGTGGTCTATGGGCCCACCGACGGCCAGCTCATCACCGCGACCTTCATGGATTATGCGCTGCCGCGTGCGGCGGATGGGCCGGCCTTCGTGTTCGAGACCGCCAACGTCCCCTGCAAGACCAATCCGATGGGTGTGAAGGGGGCGGGCGAGGCCGGTGCGATCGGCTCCTGTCCGGCCGTCGTCAACGCCATCGTCGATGCGCTCTGGCGCGAATACAAGATCGACCACATCGACATGCCGGCGACCCCCGAGCGGGTCTGGATCGCGATCAGCGAGCACCATCGCCGTCACAGCCTGTAAGTCCAGGCAATCGCGAAACGCGTCTTGCGGGCTCAGCCAAATGATCCGGAGTGCGACGATTTATCGTCGCGCTCCGGATGGAATGAAATCTGCCAATCGGTGTTGGCCCATGGAGGGGTCGGCACGATCCTGAGATCAAGGAAAGGGATTTTGCGAATGAAGCGAGTGTTGATCGTTGGGGGCGCGCTGCTGCTCGGCATGGGCGCGGTTTGGGCACAACAGGACTCCGTCAAGGAGGTCCAGGCGCTCATGAAAGGCAACGGCAAGAACGCCGGCGCGGTATCGGCGATGGTCAAGGGCGAGAAGCCCTACGACCAGGCGACCGTGGACAGCGCGCTGGCGCAGTTCGAAGATACCGCCAAGAAGCTGCCGAATCTGTTTCCGGCCAGCGCCAAGGGCGTCAAACTCGACGGTGATTACTCGACCTCGCCGAAGGTCTGGGAAGACAAGGCCGGCTTCGACGCCAAGATCGCGAGCTTCGCCAAGGTCGTCGGCGAGGCCAAGGGCAAGATCAAGGATCTGGATTCGCTCAAGGCGAATTTCCCGGCCGTGGGCAAGGAATGCGGCGGCTGCCACGAGACCTTCCGCGTCAAGAACAGCTGAGGCTGAAGCAAAGGCTCGTAACCCGGATGAGCGAAGCGATATCCGGGAAGGTCTAACCGAGCTGAAAGTCTGTCCCGGATCGCGCTTCGCTCCATCCGGGCTACAAGAGTTAATCGAAAGGGCGGTTGCGACAGCAGCCGCCCTTTTTCTATTTGCAAGGTCTGACGGGGCGCCGTTCGAACAGTTATCTTCGCAGCAACGGCCGTGGCGTTGATGCGAGTCGGGTCGTCGTTCCCGACCGCTCACGACATCAGGAGTTCCAGCGCCCGGCGAGCACCTGATCAACAGCGAGACAGGCCATGGCAAAACCGCATCCGTCGAAGACCCACATCGGCAATCACATGCTGCATCCGGAAACGCTGATGCTGACCTATGGCTATGATCCGCAGCTGTCGGAAGGCGCCATCAAGCCGCCGGTGTTCCTGACCTCCACCTTCGTGTTCAAGACGGCCGATGACGGGCAGGACTTCTTCGATTTCGTCGCCGGCCGGCGCGAGCCGCCGGAAGGCATGGGCGCGGGCTTGGTTTATTCGCGCTTCAATCACCCCAATAGCGAGATCGTCGAGGACAGGCTCTCGATCTACGAGCGTACCGAGAGCTGCGCGCTGTTCTCGTCCGGCATGGCGGCGATCTCCACCACGATCCTGGCCTTCGTCCGCCCCGGCGACGTCATCCTGCATTCCCAGCCGCTCTATGGCGGGACCGAAACGCTGCTGACGAACACGCTGGCGCGGCTGTCGATCGGCGCCGTCGGCTTTGCAGACGGCATCGACGAAGCCGCCGTCAAGCAGGCCGCGGAGGCGGCGATGGCCAAAGGCCGCGTCTCGATGATCCTGATCGAGACCCCGGCCAATCCGACCAACGGCCTCGTCGATGTCGCCATGATCCGCCGCATCGCCGATGCCATCGGCAAGGCCCAGGGACACACGCCGATCATCGCCTGCGACAACACGCTGCTCGGCCCGGTGTTTCAGCGCCCGATCGAGCACGGCGCGGACCTATCGCTGTATTCGTTGACGAAATATGTCGGCGGTCATTCCGACCTGATCGCGGGGGCCGCGCTCGGCTCGAAGGCGCTCATGAAAGGCATCAAGGCGCTGCGCGGCGCCATCGGCACCCAGCTCGATCCGCATTCCTGCTGGATGATCAACCGTTCGCTCGAGACGCTGAGCCTGCGTATGGAGAAGGCCAACAGCAACGCGCGCCTCGTGGCGGACTTCTTGCGCGATCATCCCAAGGTCGCCAAGGTCCACTACCTCGGCCATCATGAGGAGGCTTCGCCCGCAGGCCGCGTGTTCGCGCGGCAATGCCTTGGGGCAGGCTCGACCTTCTCGTTCGACATTGTCGGCGGCAAGGACGCCGCCGTGAAATTCCTCAACGCATTGCAAATCCTCAAGCTCGCAGTGAGCCTCGGCGGCACCGAGTCGCTGGCGAGCCTGCCTGCGACCATGACGCATTCCGGCGTTCCCGCCGACATCCGCCGCAAGATCGGCGTGCTGGATTCCACGATCCGGCTGTCGATCGGCATCGAGAACCCGTCGGACCTGATCGCCGATCTCACCCAAGCGCTGAACGCGGCTTAGCGTGCGAACGGAATCGAAAAGGCCGGGCGCCCCTCCTGCGCCCGGTCTTCGCGCGACGAAGCAGCGTTGCGGCTTACTTCGTCACTTGACCACGGATCTCGCCGCCCGGATTGGCCGCGGTGTGGATGTTGACGTAGAGCTTGCCGCCGAGCAGATCGGCGGCCTGCGCGTCGGTCAGCGTCGCTTCGCCCTTCACGGGACTGGCGGTCGCATTCGGGATCGCGATCGCGACGCCGGCATTCTTGCCGGCCTCCGCGGGGCCGTGGAAATGGGCGGCGGTGGCCGGGCCGGAAAGCCCGGAATAGGTGACGGTCCAGGACAGCTTCTTGCTGGCTGCATCATAGTTCAAATCGGCGGTTCCGGTGCCGCTGCTGGTCGTTGCCGGCACCTCGGACTTGCCGTCGAGCGTTGCTTTCAGCTTTTCGGCGCTGGCCGGAGCCGCAAAGGCAATGGCACCGAGCGCTAAGGCGGCAATGACGGTCTTGTTCATGACGTTCTCCCTGCTGAACCCGTTCGGGCTGCCAAACTTCCAACAGTCGGCATTTCAGTTTATTCCCGTTTCAGGGCGGGCCGGGCTAAATTCTTCGTGGCTGGAGCCGCGACGACATCGGCCTTAGGTTCGCCGCGACGAGTGAATGGATCCGCATGCTGCAACGAACAATTCTCGCAGGGCTGCTCGCGCTGGTCGCTGCCGTGGGTGTCTATTGGTGGCTCAGCGCGCCGGTGGTGGCCGCCGCGGGCAATGCGCCGGCCCATGTGGCCAACCTCGCCAATGGCGAGACCATGTTCAACGCCGGGGGCTGCGCGTCATGCCATGCCACGCCCGACCAGGGCGATCGCCTCAAGCTCGGCGGCGGCGTCGCGATCAAGTCGCCGTTCGGAACGTTCTATGCGCCGAACATCTCCCCCGATCCGAACGACGGCATCGGCAAATGGACGGACGCCGACTTCGTCAACGCGGTGATGCACGGCGTGTCGCCGGGCGGGCAGCATTATTTTCCCGCCTTTCCCTATACGTCCTATCAGCACGCAAGGCGCGAGGACGTGCTCGATCTCTTCGCCTATCTGAAGACGTTGCCGCCGGTGGGCGGCAAGGTGCGCGACCACGACATGCGTTTTCCCTTCAACATCCGGCGCAATGTCGGTATCTGGAAATTCCTGTTCCTGAACGACAAGCCGCTCGTCGCTGACGGCGCCAAGTCGCCGCAATTCAATCGCGGCGCCTATCTCGTCAACAGCTTCGGGCATTGCGCCGAATGCCATAGCCCGCGCAACGCGCTCGGCGGCATCATCGCCAGCCAGCGTTTTGCCGGCGGGCCCAATCCGGAAGGCGAGGGCTGGGTGCCCAACATCACCCAGAAGCGCCTCGGCGAATGGAGCGTGAAGGATATCGCCTACTTCCTGAAGAACGGCGAATTGCCCGACGGCGACAGCGTCGGCGGCGCGATGACCCGCGTGATCAAGAACACCTCGCAATTGTCCGAGGAGGATATCGCGGCGATGGCGGAGTACCTGAAATCGCTGCCGTCTGTGGAAGGGCCGCCGCGGCCCAAGCGCAAGGAGACCGCCAAGGAAGCTGGCTAGCTCAGCTCGCGCCGAACGCCTTGAAGGTGATGATGGTGAGGGTGTCCTGGATGCCCGGCAGCACCTGCACCTTCTCGTTGACGAAATGGCCGATGTCGGTGTCGTTGTCGACGTAGAACTTCACCAGGAGGTCGTACTGGCCGGCCGTGGAGTAGATCTCGGACGCGATCTCGGCTTCGGCAAGCGCATTGGCGACCGTATAGGATTGGCCGAGCTTGCATTTGATCTGGACGAAGAAAGGAACCATCGCGGGCACTCCGAAAGCATATCTGGCGGCTAATAGGCCAAAACCGGCCGGATTTAGCAAGCGGACTTGCCGGCCGCCAGATGTTCAGGTGGTCACGGTGGCTGCGGCGAATGCATCCCTCAGCCGCTGGGCGAGTCTCGATCTTGCGGTAGGGCTTGGTCAGCACGATCGCTTGCGCATGCGCATGGCCCTGCTCGACCAGGGTCTCCAGCGCGTAGCCCGAGGTGAACAGGACAGGCAGCGAGGGGCGAATCCGTCGCGCCTGGTCGGCGAGGTCCCAGCCGCTCATGCCGCCGGGCATCACGATATCGGTGAACAGCATGTCGATGCTGGGGTCGGTGCGGAGCTGCTGCAGGGCCTCCTTGCCGTTGACCGCGGCCACGACGCGATAGCCGAGGGCTTCCACCCGGCGGATCGCGGAGGAGCGAACGAACGGATCGTCCTCGGCGATCAGGATCGTCTCATACCCCCGGGGCGCGGCGTCCTCGCTGTCGGAAAGCTCGGCCGGTGATGGCCCGGCATCCGCGCGCGGCAGGTAGATCCGGATCGTCGTGCCAAGGCCGGCCTCGCTGTAGATCGCGACATGGCCGCCTGATTGCTTGGCGAAGCCATAGACCATGCTGAGGCCGAGACCCGAGCCCTTGCCGACCTCCTTGGTGGTGAAGAACGGCTCGAACGCCCGCCGGGCGACCTCCGGCGTCATGCCGTCGCCGTCGTCGGTGATCGAGATCAGCGCGTAGGTGCCGGATGCGACTTCGGGGTGCAGGATGCGATAATCGTCGTCGAGGGCGGCCAACTCCGTGCTCAGGGTCAGGTGGCCTCCCGCGGGCATGGCGTCCTGGGCGTTGAGCGCAAGGTTCAGCACGGCGGATTCGAGCTGGGCGCGGTCGGCGAAGGCCTGGATGGTGCCGAGCCCGGAGCCCGTCTTGATCTCGATGTCTTCCCGCAAGGTGCGCTTGAGCAGCTTGAACATGGATTCGAGCAGGCTCCGGCAATCGATCGTCTGCGGTTGCAGCAATTGGCGGCGGCTGAATGCGAGCAGGCGCTGCGTCAGCTCGGCACCTCGTTCTCCCGATTGGGAGATGTCGTCGGCAAAGCGCCGCAGGTCGGGCCTGGCCTTGAGCTGCTCGCTCAGGTGCTCGGCATTGCCGATGATGACGGTAAGCAGATTGTTGAAGTCGTGAGCGATGCCGCCTGAGAGCTGGCCGACCGTCTCCATCTTCTGCGCCTGCTGAAGCTGCTGCTCGGTCAGCTTGCGCGCGGTCAGGTCGTGCACGCTGCCGACGAAGATCAATTCGCCGTCCTGCCGTGCCTGGCCGACCGACAGGTCCATCGGAAAGGTCGATCCGTCCTTGCGCAGGCCGGTGGCCTCGCCAGAGGTCGCGAATTGCCTGGCCTGGCCGTCGGGCGCGGCGCCCGCCTCGGGCAGCAGCATCCTGACGTTCCGGCCAATCACCTCGTCGGCGGAATAGCCGAACAGGCGCTCGCAGGCCGGATTGAACAAGAGGACGCGGTCCTGCGCGTCGAACAGGATGACGCCGTCGACCGCGGTCTCGACGATCGCCGTGAGGCGCGTCACGCTTTCGCGCATCGCACGCTGCGCGTCGCGGACCTGCTGCAGCAGCAGCGTGGCGTCCCGGCTCTTGATCTCCTCCTCCTCGAGCGCGGCCTGGACCTGCCGCAGCTCGAATGGCGAGGGGATGGTCAGGATCTTCGGCAGCAGCGGCCAGAGCGCGCCCGCCGTGACCACGGACGCCACCGCGGTTGCCGCCTTGACGATGCCCTCGACGCCGTAGATGGGGACCCAGAGGGTATAGATCGACAGCAAATGGGTGAGGCCGCACGCCATGATGAAGATCGCGAAGGCCCAATAGACCCAGCCGAATTTGAGATCACGCCGCTTGGTGACCAGGATTGCGAGCGCAAACGGGATCGAGAAATAGGCGGCTGCGATGCAGGCGTCGGAAACGACGTGAAGCCAGATCAGCTCAGGCTCCCACAACAGGCAAATGCCGTGCGGCGATAACATGGACGAGTCGAGAAGACGTTCAAAAAAGGCCCACATCGTTCCACCCAAAGATTCCATTCCAGGCGGCCTGCGGGCCGGGCGGCCCGCGACATCGGTGTCGCCGGACAGTTCCACCACTGACGTCTCACGCATCGGCGAAGCAGTTCGCGACTATACCAAGGGTTCGCTGCGGTTGCATTTTCATGCCGCAGCATGGTGGGCCCGAGGTTCCCTCGCGACCGCCACTCGACCGCCGCGCACGGGTCTCGCGAATCACGGCCGGCCGGTGACCGGGCGCGCTTGCCGGAGTTCCACGGTCGCGCTAGGACGGGCCATGGCGTTCCCATCCAACCCACGAGCCCGTCGATGACGACCCCGGTCGCACTCACCATTGCCGGGTCCGACTCGAGCGGCGGCGCCGGCATTCAGGCTGACCTGAAGACCTTTGCCGCGCTCGGCGTCTATGGCGCGTCCGCCATCACCGCCCTGACCGCGCAGAACACGCGCGGCGTCACCGGCATCCACGCTGTCCCGGCGGAGTTCGTCACCGCCCAGATCGATGCCGTGTTCTCCGATCTCGACGTCGGCGCCGTGAAGATCGGCATGGTGGCCCAGGTCGAGAGCATCGATGCCATCGGCTCCGCGCTGACGCGCTGGAAGCCGGCGCATGTGGTGCTCGATCCCGTGATGGTGGCGACCTCCGGCGACCGCCTGCTGGCCTCCGAGGCCGTCGACGCCCTGCGCACCAGGCTGATGCCGTTGGCGTCGGTGATCACGCCCAATCTGCCGGAGGCCGCGGCTTTGCTCGACGAGCCGGTCGCGCGAAGCGAGGCCGAGATCGAAAGCCAGGGCCGGCGCCTGCTGGCGCTGGGCTGCCGCGCGGTCCTGATCAAGGGCGGGCACGGCGAGGGGGCCGAGAGCACCGACTATCTCGTCGATGGCGACAACACGATCGCGCTGACCGCGGCCCGTGTGGCGACCCGCAACACCCATGGCACCGGCTGCTCGCTGTCCTCGGCGGTCGCGGCGGGCCTCGCCAGGGGCGAGGACCTGGAAAAGGCCGTGCGCAACGCCAAGGCCTGGATCAGCGCGGCGATCGGCGCCGCCGATCGCTTCAGCGTCGGCCACGGCCACGGCCCGGTCCATCATTTCCACAGGTTCTACTGAGGCTGCCGCCCGCGGAAGCGATTTCGTGGTGCACTTTGGCGCATGCTAGCCTCCACATCGTCATGGCCGGGACAAGCCCCGCCATGACGATCTCTCCCTGCGGCACCATGTCGCCTGATTGTCGCATGCGGCTGATATTCGCGGGGTGGGTGAGGCAAGACGCGATTCGTATCTGAGGGTGCCTCGAGGGTTCAATTGGTCATCCCCCTGTCACGGGACATTGTTACAGGCTGGCGCATGGGAAGTTACGATGTGAGTGACGAGAGCCCGGAGCGGCGCTTTCGCACGTTGTTCATCTCCGACGTTCATCTCGGAGCCCGCGGTTCTCAAGCCGATCTTCTGCTCGACTTCCTGCGCTACCACGACGCCGACACGATCTATCTGGTCGGCGACATCGTCGACGGCTGGGCGCTGAAATCGAGCTGGCACTGGCCGCAATCGCACAACGATCTCGTGCAGAAGCTTTTGCGCAAGGCGCGCAAGGGCGCCAAGGTGATCTACATTCCCGGCAATCACGACGAGTTCCTGCGCAACTATTACGGCACACATTTCGGCGGCATCGACGTGGTCGAGAACACCGTCCACACCGGCGCGGACGGCAAGCGCTATCTCGTCATCCACGGCGACATCTTCGACCTCGTGGTGCAGAACGCGCGCTGGCTCGCCCATCTCGGCGACAAGGCCTACGACTTCGCGATCCAGATGAATCGCTTCGTCAACTTCTTCCGCCGCCTGTTCAAGGTGCCCTATTGGTCGCTGTCGCAATGGGCCAAGCAGAAGGTCAAGAACGCCGTCAACTACATCGGCGCGTTCGAGCAGGCGCTCGCCGCCGAGGCTCGGCGTCATGATGCCGACGGCGTGATCTGCGGCCACATCCACTACGCCGTGATCCGCGACGAGGGCGGCATTCGCTACATGAATTGCGGCGACTGGGTCGAGAGCTGCACGGCGCTCGTCGAGCACGACGACGGCCATTTCGAGATCATCACCTGGGCGGATCATCTGCAGAAGCCGGCAGACGTGCCGCAGGTTGCAGCCAGAGCTGCGTGACAGAGGCCGCCCGATGCGCATCCTGGTCGCGACCGACGCCTGGCACCCGCAAGTCAACGGTGTGGTTCGGACGCTGACCAAGCTCGCCGACGCTGCCGCGACGCTCGGTGTCGAATTCACGTTCCTGACGCCGCAATCGTTTCGCACTTTCGCGATGCCGAGCTATCGCGACGTGCGGCTCGCCATGCCGCGCCCGGCGCGGATCGCCAAGCTGATCGAAGAGGCGCGTCCCGACAGCATCCACATCGCGACCGAAGGGCCGATCGGCCTGATGGTCCGCCGCTATTGCCGGCAGCGCAAGCTGCCCTTCACGACCAGCTTCCACACTCGCTTTCCCGAATATGTCCGTGCCCGCGTCCCGGTGCCGGGCTCGCTGATCTGGCGGGCCCTGCGCCGCTTCCATGCCCCCAGCAGCGCCGTGATGGCGGCAACGCCGGCGCTCGCGCGGGAGCTGACCGAGCGCGGCTTCGACAATGTGGTGCTGTGGCCGCGCGGCGTCGACACTGGACAGTTTCACCCCCGCGCCGTCGATCTCTGCCTGCCGGCCCCGGTGTTCCTCTCCGTCGGCCGCGTCGCCGTGGAGAAGAACCTCGAAGCCTTCCTCGAGCCTCGACCTGCCCGGTACCAAGGTCATCGTCGGCGACGGCCCGGCGCGTGCGGCGCTGGAAGAGGCCTATCCCGATGCGATCTTCCTGGGGGAAAAGCATGGCGAGGAACTGGCGGACATCTATGCGGCTGCCGACGTCTTCGTATTCCCGAGCAAGACCGACACGTTCGGCCTGGTCCTGCTGGAGGCGCTCGCCAGCGGCCTGCCGGTTGCGGCCTTCCCGGTGAAAGGCCCCCGCGACGTGATCGGAGACGCCCCGGTCGGTGCGCTCGATCACGACCTGCGCAACGCCTGCTTCGCGGCGCTCGACGTCTCCCGGCAGGACTGCGTCGCGTTCGCCTCGAACTACACCTGGGAAGCCTCGGCCCGGGCCTTCGTGGACAGCATAGCGGCGGTTGGCGCGGTGCTGCCAGGCCGAAACGGCGCGGAACAACCTCGCTTCGTGGCCTGAAGAGGACAAAACCTCTCGCGGAGGTGTCTTGCCCGGGCCTCATCGGCCGCGATACATTCGGCCATGACCGAACAGCTCCTCCCGATCGGCCCTGCCGATATCGACGCCGCAGCGCACGTGATCGCGCCCTACGCCATCCGCACCCCGCTGTTGTCCTTTCCGGTGCTCAACGAGTGCGTCGGCGCGAAGGTGTTCCTGAAGCCGGAGATGCTACAGCGCACCGGCTCGTTCCAAGTTCCGCGGTGCCTTCAACAAGGTGTTCTCGATCCCGCAGGACAAGCGCGCCGGTGGCGTCGTCGCGTTCTCGTCCGGCAACCACGCCCAGGGCGTGGCTGCTGCTGCAAAGATCCTCGACATGCAGGCGACCATCGTAATGCCCGCGGATGCGCCGCTGTCCAAGCGCGAGCGCACCAAATCCTACGGCGCCGAGGTCGTGCTCTATGATCGCGACAAGGACGACCGCGAGGCGATCTCCCGTGGCATCGCCGAGAAGCGCGGCGCGACGCTGGTGCGGCCCTACGACGATCCCTTCGTGATCGCAGGCCAGGGCACCGCCGGCCGCGAGATCGCCGAGGACATGGCAGCGCTCGGCCTCAGCCCCGACATCGTGGTGGCGCCGGCGTCTGGCGGCGGCCTGATCGCGGGCGTCGCGACGGCCGTGAAGGCGCGCTATCCGCGTGCCGAGATCGTCGTGGCCGAACCCGAGTCGTTCGACGATCACGGCATTTCGCTCACCGCAGGCCATCGCGAGCCGCACGGGCCTGCGGGCCGCACCATCTGCGATGCGCTGATGGCGCTGATCCCCGGCGAGATGACCTTTGCGATCAACAGCAAGCTGCTCGCGCGCGGCGTCACGGCGTCGGACAAGGAAGTCGGCGCCGCCGTCGCCTTCGCCTATCGCGAGCTGAAGCTCGTGGTCGAGCCGGGCGGCGCCGTGGGCCTCGCCGCGCTGCTGGCAGGCCGACTCGACGTCGCCGGAAAGAACGTCGTCATCGTGCTGTCGGGCGGCAATGTGGATGCGGACCTGTTCGCCGAGCTGGTGGCCTAGCCGTCATTCCGGGGCTGCGCCTCACGGCGCATCCCGGAATGACAGCGTCCAAGAGCTGATAGGAAGAAGGGGCAGAGCGACATCGCTCTGCCCCTTCTTCATTTGCGCCTTCTTCATGATTGCTTGTTGAGTGGAACGAACCCTCCGCTTGCTCGGTGCAACCTCTCCCGCTTGCGGGAGAGGTCGGCACGTAGTGCCGGGTGAGGGCTCTTTCCTCTTGGGGATTGTCCTGTTGTGGAGAGACCCTCTCCCCAACCCTCCCCGCAGGCGGGGAGGGAGCGCACCGTCTTCTCAGTCTGATCAGCGCATGAAGCCGCGATGGTTGTTGCCGCCGCCCATGCTCGGGGCCTGGTTCATCGACTGGCGGAAATTGTTGCCGCCGTTGTTGACCGTGCGGTTGGTCGCGTTGAACTGCGGGCGGTTGTTGTGCTGGACATTGTTCTGGACCTGCACCTTGTTCACCGGGTTGTTGTTGATCTTCGCACCGTTGTTGACACGGATCGGGTTGTTCTGCGTCTGAACATTCACCGGCTTGGTCTCGACAGTCGTGCCGCCCTTGCCGACATTCACCGGCATGCTGACGATCTTGCCCGGCTTGCCGTTGATGTTGCCGTTGACGTTGCCGCCGTCCGGCTTGTTGTTGGTCGCCGGCAGGGTCACGATCTTGCCGATGCCGCCATTGTTGTTGGTGGTGTTGGTCGGCGCGGGCAGGGTGACGATCTTGCCCGGGGTCGGCGACGGCGTGCCGTTCGGCTGGTTCGGCTGATTGTTACCCGCCGGCAGGTTGACGATCTGGCCGCCATTGCCGAGCTTGCCGATGCCGTTGTTGTCGCCCAGCTTCTGCACGACCGGCAGATTGCCGTTGATCTGACCGCCATTGCCCTGCTGCATCAGCGGCATGTATTTGGGCTGGCCGAGATTGCCGATCTTGAAGGTCGGAGCAATGTTCTGCGGAGCCAGGAACTTGGTCGCCTGCATCAGGGGGATCTGCTTCGGCTGCATCTGGAGCTTCAGCGCCATCTGCGCATAGGGGCTGTTGCCGTAGCTGTCATAGAAGGTCTTGTAGCCGAAGGGCGAGTTCACGAGCACCGCCTTGTGCCAAGCCTGCGAGAGCAGGATGTTGTTGAGCAGCCAGCGGACGTGGTCGCACAGCGGGTCGTGCGGATACATCTGGATGAACTCCTGATAGTATTCCGGGCGGCCCTCGGACACGACATAGTCATAGGCCTGGCGCGTCGAGCGGCTCGGCAGGTTGGCGGCCATCTGCACGACAGGAGCATTCACGGGTGCGCGGCTCGCGGCTACCACGGTGTCACCGAAGAAGGTGAAGTCCGAGGTGAGCGAGGAGCCTCTCCCACGGGATCTGCGCGCCGCTGGTGGACTGGTTCACCTGCAGGCGGATGCGCTTGAACAGCTGCTCGATCGGCACGTTGGGTTCGCGCGCGACGTTCAGGAAGGCTTGCGTGTAGGGGCTGTGGCCGCCCGTGCCGTCGAGCGCTTCGGCGCCCGGCGCGGTCGAGTAACCGACGATCGAGCCGTTCGGCGCATCGACGATGGCAAGGCCGCGGCCGGCATCGTTGACGGTCGGGAACGGGTTGTTGCGGCAGGCGTCGAGGATGACGATGCGCATGCGGCTCGGGATCGTCTCCAGCGTCGACATCACGTCGACGAGGCGCACCGAATTGCTGATGAGCCTCGGTCGGGTTGGAGACCTTCGCGTCGACCGGCACGAGATAGTTCTCACCGGCGAGCTGCACGCCGTGCCCGGCATAATAGACCATCGCCACCGTGTTCGGACCGCGCGCGGAAACCTTTGCGGAGAAGTCCTGCACCACGCGCAGCATGTCGTTCTGGCCGAGGTCGGTTGCGGCAACCACCTCGAAGCCGGCGGAGTTCAGGAACTGCGCCATCGACTGCGCGTCGTTGTCGGGATTGGCGAGCTGCGGGGCGTTCTGGTAGTTCGAATTGCCGATCACCAGCGCCACCCGCTGCTCGGGGCCCTGCAGCGCGGGAGCGGGCTCGACGGGGGCGACTTGCGCGCAAACGGGGCCGCAGGCGAAGCCGAACAGGCTTCCCACGAGGCTGGCTGTCATCAGTAAAGGCTTGAGGCGGAACATGGCGTGCTCCTTTGGCACTGATCTCGATGCGAGATTGGTTGCCGTGAAGTCTCGCCGCGTTCGAGCTTGAGGACCGTGATCGTTGTCACCATCGCGCCCTCCGTGATCTGAATCACGCTTGGAACCTGCTATGGTGAACGATCGCTAACGGGAACCGCCCTCACATGCTGAAATCGATTGATCCGATCCTGACGCCCGATCTGCTCTGGCTGCTGGCGTCCATGGGCCACGGCGACGATCTCGTGGTCGTCGACGCCAACCATCCCGCGACGCACATCGCCCGCTCGACCTCGTCGCAGCGCCTGATCCAGTTGCCGGGCATGACGATGGAGACGGCCGTCCGCGCCATCATGTCGGTCTATCCGCTCGATGATTTCGATCCCGATCCGGTGCGCGTAATGGCCCCGGTCGACGATCCCGACCGCGTGCCGGACGTGCAGCGCGCGGTGCTGGCCGAAATCGCGCGCGCCAATGGCAGCGCTATGGTGCCGGGCAAGCTGTCGCGACCCGATTTCTATCGCGCGGCGGCGGCCAGCTTCGGCGTCGTGCAGGTCGGCGACAGCAGGGGCTATGGCTGCTTCCTGATCAGGAAGGGCGTGATCAGCTAGTCGGCTTGGCGCATCAGCTCCGAGGGCCAGCCGATTCGGACGAGGAGACCGTCGGGGCCGTTGATGCCGACTTCATACATGCCCCATTCGCGGTGACGCAGCACGCCGCCGGGTCGGATGATGAGATCGTCGACGCGCGCGGCAATGGCTTCGACATCGGGCGTGCGAATGAACACACCGAAGGGATTGTGTTCCGGCACGCGCCACGGGCCGTCGCCGGCTTGCGTGAGATGCACCTCGCAACCCCAACCTCTCATGATGACGTAACCGGCATCGCCGCCTGTGCGCGCAAAGCCGAGACGTTCCCAGAAGGGAATCGCGGCCGGAAGATCGTTGCTGGGAACGATCGCGAAGGCGCCGACGTGCGGGCTCTCAGGCATTCGGTCACTCCGGAACATTCAAGCCTCCGCGCAGCGTTCACGCTGCGCGTTGCAAGCTTATCCGCAGCGACTGATTGGCAAAAGCGGCGAAACGTCCCGCACTCGAATTTGAATGGCGCGCTTGCACCTGACTGTCTATGTTTGCTCCATGTCTCGCTTCATGTGTCTATTTGTTGCCATCGTCCTGTCGCTGCTGCCGGTCGTCGCGTCCGCTGCGTCAACGCAAAAGCGCCCCAAGCAGGCCTTTCAAGGCTACGGCTTCCTGCCCGGCTATCGCCAGCCGCTGAGCAACAGCATTCCGCTCTACAAGCAGAAGGACGCGATGCGCCGAATGTCGCGCGCCGACCGCCGCCACTGGTACATTGATCCGGTCCCGCAATACTACCGCTGGGACGGCGAGTGGCACTATTTCGGCCGCCCCGGCTTCAACGGCGGCCGCTACAACGGCGGCAGCTTTGGCCCGTGCTGGACCCGCACGCCGATCGGTGCGGTGTGGAATTGCGGGTGATCGGGTAGGCGAACGGTCGCCACTCCGTCATTGCGAGCGTAGCGAACCAATCCAGAATCCCTTCGCAGAAAGACTCTGGATTGCTTCGCTGCGCTCGCAATGACGATGTCGCGGGAGCATGCGCCTCAATTGCTCGTCTCGTGCCCCGGACGCAGCGCAGCTTCTTCAGCGGTGCGCTGCTGAGCCGGGGCCCATGTTGCCTTGGGAGTTTGGTGCTTCTGGGTCCCGGATCTTCGCTTCGCTTGTCCGGGACACGAGAGTGAGGGCGCGTCTCCCTTACGAAAAGAACGCGATCTTCTCGGCCTGGGTCATGCGGCGGATCGGGGCGAGGGGATCGTTGGCCGGTGTGCGGGGCTTTTGCAGAATGCCGCTGGCGAGGATGGTGGCGCCGAGCGAGGCCTCTGTCATGGATGAGGCCAGTGGCGAGGGCATCGGCGGCAGCGTCGCGGTTGGTGCTGCGGCGAATGTCGCCGTTGCCACCATGGCCGGAGCCGGCTGCTCCATCACTTCGGCGGCGGCCTCCGCGATGGCGTCGGTGAGGCGCGCGAGCGAGTCCATTGCGATCGGCGCGTCGGCGGCGGGCTCTTCGGCCACGGGAGCTGAGACCGGCTGAGGCGCGATCGGCTCGGGTAGCTCGGCCGCGAGCGGCGCTGCGGCCTCCGCGATCATCGGCTCCGGAACGGCTGCGTCCATCTCGGCCGCCGCGATGATCTCGTCGAACTCCGGATCGGGCGCGGCCATCTCGAGCGCGATGGCCTCGAGCACGGCGTCGTCCTCAGCCTGCGCGGCCGCATCGAGCGCGAACGCGTCAGAGGCTTCCGCGAAGGCAGGGGGCAATCGCCGGCTCTTCAAACGAGACGTCTTCGGGCAAGGCATCTTCAGGCGCGACAGCCTCTGGCGCGACCTGGTCGAGCGCGATGTCTTGAACCGCGATCTCGCTTTCGACGGTGATCTGGCTTTCGACGGTGATCTGGCTTTCGGCCGCAATCTCCGGCGCGGTGGCCGTATCCAGCGCCTGCTCGCTTCGAGCCTGCGCGTCCAATGCTTGTTCGACCACGGCTTGTTCGGCCGAGGCCTGTTCGTCCAACGCCTGCTCGGCAGCGGCAAACGACTCGGCGATGCCGGCCGCTTCCAGGACAGCTTCGGGATCGCCGGCCGCGACGTCCTGCGGCGACTCCGTAAAAGCCACGGGTGCTTCGCTGGCCATCGCCGCGGACGGAGCCTCGGCGACGAATGAGGGGGCCTCCTGCACCGGAGCGGGAGGCGCCGCCTGCGGCGTTGCGCCGCCGTCGGTTTGCTCGATCCGGTCCTTGAGGAGATCGAAGGCGATCCTGAGCCTCGACGCGGGGGTCGATGGTCGAGGCCTGTCCGCAGGCAGCCTCGATCGAGGCCAGCTGCGAATCAATGAGGTCGCAGATTCGCCCGTCGGCGCCTATCTCGCGCCAGCGCCAGGAGATCTCCTTGATGATGCGCACCCCACGCGGGATCGGCGCGAGGCTCGCCTCGATCGCCGCGGGGTCGAACGCCGCGAGCGCAATGGTCTCGGCTTCGCGGATCGCGCGGCGGATCTCGACCAGCGCTTCGGGCAGGCGGTCCTCGACGACGGGTTGCCGCTGCGCCGCAAGGGTTTCCTCGATCTTCGCGACCGCGTCGAGCACCATGCGCGTGTCGGCATTGCGGTTGCGCTTGGCGTATTCGCCGAGGAACCAGCGGCCGCGCGCGGTCTCCATGAAGGCTTCGCGGATCGCGTCGTAATCCTGCTCGTTCGGCTCGGCCGCGCGGGCAGACATGGGCGAAAGGGCGAATGCTTCGTTGGCCATTGCGATCTCGTCGCGCAAATCACCGCGCGTTATTGTAACGATCACCACGATATCGACCGAATCGCAATTGGTTTGATGCAGTCCGAATCACAAATCCCCATCGCGGCATCGACGAAGCGGCGATTCGCCGTGAATTTGGCCCTGTTCTACTCGGCCTTCTTCGCGGTGCTGGGCACACATATGCCGTTCTTCCCGGTGTGGCTGAAGGCGATCGGCATCGACGCGGGCTGGATCGGCCTCATCAACGCGCTGCCGGCGATCACGCGCTTCACCACGCTGCCGCAGGTCACGGCCTTTGCCGAAAAGCGACATGCCATTCGCGCCGGCATCATGATCTCGGTGCTGGCGACGGCGATCGGGTTTACGGCCGTCGGCCTGCAGCAGCAGCCGCTGGCGCTGTTCCTGATCTACGCGCTGACCTGCATGATGTGGACGCCGACGATGCCGCTGACGGACGCCTATGCGCTGCGCGGCGTCGCCCGTTACGGGCTCGACTACGGGCCCTTGCGGCTGTGGGGGTCGGCGGCGTTCGCGGCCGGATCGCTCGCCTGCGGCTATCTCGTCGACATCATCGCACCGCGCGACCTGATTTGGGTCATCGTGGCATGGGCCGTCGTTGCGGTCCTCGCCAGCCTGTTCCTGCGGCCGCTCGAAGAGCCCAAGCGGAGAACGACGGGGACGCAGGCCGGCAAGGCGCTGCTGCGCGATGCCGGCTTCTGGGCGGTGATCGCATCGGCCGCGCTGATCCAGAGCAGCCACATCGCGTTCTACACCTTCTCGGCCATCAACTGGCAGCTTCATGGCCTCAACGGGCTGACCATCGCGGGGCTGTGGACGCTGGGGGTGATCGCGGAGATCGTGGTGTTCGCGCTGTCGCCGCGCTTCTCGCTGCATCCGTCGACGCTGATGGCGATCGGGGGCGTGAGTGCCGTGCTGCGCTGGATCGTCACCGCCAGCGAGCCTCAGCTCGCGCTGCTCGCGATCGCCCAGCTCGGCCACGGTTTCAGCTTCGGCATGACCATCCTCGGCACCATGAACCTGCTGGTGCAGCGCGTGCCCTCGCATCAGATCGCGCGCGGGCAGGGCTACTACGCCGCCTGCAACGGGCTGCTGGGCGCGGCGACCTCGATCGCCTCAGGCGTGATCTATGCCCGCGTCGGCGACGGCGTCTATTACGTCATGGCGGCGATGGCGGCGGCCGGCGCCGTCCTGATCTGGTCGGCGCGGCACAGGCTCAAGGCTCAGCCCCACAACGAGGCGTCGGGCGGATAGACCAGGCTGTCGTCATAACGCAGTCCGTGATCGCGGTCGCGCGCCAGCAGCAAGGGCCCGTCGAGATCGACGAAGCGCGCCTCCGGCGTCACCAGCATCGCAGGGGCCATCGACAGCGAGCTCGCGACCATGCAGCCGATCATGATCTCGAAGCCGAGCGCCTGGGCTGCATCGGCCATGGCCAGCGCCTCGGTGAGGCCGCCGGTCTTGTCGAGCTTGATGTTCACGGCGTCGTAGCGCTCGCGGAGCGGGGCCAGCGAGGCGCGGTCGTGCACGCTCTCGTCGGCGCAGACGGCCAGCGGCCGCTTGATCCGCGCCAGCGCCTCGTCCTTGCCCGCAGGCAGCGGCTGCTCCACCAGCGTGACGCCGACGGCGGCGCAGGCGGCGAGGTTGGCTTCCAGGCTGGCCTCGGTCCAGGCTTCGTTGGCATCGACGATCAATTCGGATTCAGGCGCGGCCTTGCGGACCGCGGCGATCCGCTGGGGATCGCCGTCGCCGCCGAGCTTGATCTTGAGCAGCGGCCGATGCGCCGCCTTGGCGGTCGCGGCGGCCATGGCCTCGGGGCTCCCTAACGAGATCGTGTACGCGGTGGTGCGCTCGCCCGGCACCGGGCGGCCGAGCAGGTTCCAGGCCCGCTGGCCGGCCGCCTTGGCCTCCAGATCAATCAAGGCACAATCCAGGGCGTTGCGGGCCGCCCCGGGCGCCATGGCGGCCTGGAGGGCCTGCCGCGTGAGCCCGTCCGCGACGGCCTGCTGCATGGCCTGGATGGCGCTGAGCGTCGCCTCGGGGGTCTCGCCATAGCGGGGGTAGGGCACGCACTCGCCGCGGCCGGTCAGCCCGTCCCGGCTGACCTCCGCCACGACAGTCACGGCCTCGGTTTTGGCCCCCGGCTGATGGTAAAGCTGCCCGCGATCGGGAAGCGCTCGATTCGCGCCGCCAAGGCAGCAAGTTTCATGGAAGTCATTTTGAACTCTGGCGAAATCTGAACCTGCTAGTTACCTCTAGCAACTAACGTTAACCACTTGGGGATACCTTCTCTGGGTAAGGGCGCGTGCGCAACACTCTGATTTTCTCCGCCCCGGTACGGGAGCGGACATCTTGAACAGCGATCCGAAGCTGGAACGGATTGCCAAAGGCAATGCGCTGGCCCTTTGCGCCACCGGGACCTGGACCGCGAGCTTTGCGCCGGTCCTGGAGCGGATGGTGGCCGACGCCGAGAAGCTCGCAGGCACCCCGCAAAGCATCTTCATCGACGTCTCCGAGGTCGCCAAGCTCGACACGTTCGGCGCCTGGCTGATCGAGCGGCTGCGCCGCAGCCTGACGAAAGGGCCGGTCGAGGCCCAGATTGCCGGGCTGTCCGCCAATTATTCGAGCCTGGTGGACGAGGTGCGGCGGGTCAGGGCGACGGCCGTGATCGACAGCAGCCCGATCACCATCACCGGCATGCTGGAGCAGATCGGCCGGGCCGTGGCCGGCGTCGGCGGGACGGTCGCGGGCCTGGTCGACATGCTCGGCGCCGTGCTCGCGGCAGGGTTCCGCGTCCTGATCCATCCGCGCTCGCTCCGCCTGACCTCGACCGTGCACCATATGGAGCAGGTCTGCTGGCGCGCGGTGCCGATCATCGTGCTGATCACCTTCCTGATCGGCTGCATCATCGCGCAACAAGGCATCTTCCATTTCCGCAGGTTCGGCGCCGACATCTTCGTGGTCGACATGCTGGGCGTGCTGGTGCTGCGCGAGATCGGCGTGCTGCTCGTCGCGATCATGGTCGCGGGACGCTCGGGCAGCGCCTACACCGCCGAGGCTCGGCTCGATGAAGATGCGCGAGGAGATCGACGCGCTGCGCACCATGGGCTTCGACCCGATCGAGGTGCTGGTGCTGCCGCGCATGCTCGCGCTCGTGCTGGCGCTGCCGATCCTGGCCTTCCTTGGCGCGATGGCCGCGCTCTATGGCGGCGGGCTCGTCGCCTGGCTCTATGGCGGGGTCGAGCCTGAGGCCTTCCTGCTGCGCTTGCGCGACGCCATCTCGATCGACCATTTCATCGTCGGCATCGTCAAGGCGCCCGTCATGGCCGCCGTGATCGGCATCGTCGCCTGCGTCGAAGGCCTTGCCGTGCAGGGCAGCGCGGAATCGCTGGGCCAGCACACCACGGCGTCCGTGGTGAAGGGCATCTTCTTCGTCATCGTGATGGACGGCGTGTTCGCCATCTTCTTCGCCTCGATCGGGATGTGAAGATGGCAGCAGAAGCTCAAAGCAAGATCGACAACCCCATCATCCGCGTCCGCGACATCACAGTGCAGTTCGGGGCGACGCGCGTGCTCGACGGCCTCAACCTCGACGTCAAGCGCGGCGAGATCCTCGGCTTCGTCGGCCCCTCCGGCGCCGGCAAGTCGGTGCTGACGCGCACCATCATCGGCCTCGTGCCGAAGGTCGCGGGCTCCATCGAGGTGTTCGGCGTCGATCTCGACTCCAACACGTCGCAGCGGCGCAACGTGGAGCGGCGCTGGGGCGTCCTTTTCCAGCAGGGCGCGCTGTTCTCCTCGCTGACAGTGCGGCAGAACATCCAGTTTCCGATGCGCGAATATCTTCGCGTGTCGCAGCGGCTGATGGACGAGATCACCATGGCCAAGCTGACCATGGTCGGGCTCAAGCCGGAGGTCGCCGAGCGGTTTCCCTCGGAGCTCTCGGGCGGCATGATCAAGCGCGTGGCGCTTGCCCGCGCGCTCTCGCTCGATCCCGACCTCGTGTTCCTGGACGAGCCGACCTCGGGCCTCGATCCGATCGGCGCCGGCGACTTCGACGAGCTGGTCAGGACCCTCCAGCGCACTTTGGGCCTGACCGTTTTCATGGTAACCCACGATCTCGACAGCCTTTACACCGCATGCGACCGCATCGCCGTTTTAGGGAACGGTAAGATCATTGCGGCAGGGTCGATCGCCGACATGCAAGCCTCGCAGCATCCCTGGTTGAGGCAGTATTTCCATGGCAAGCGCGCCCGCGCGGTCGTGACTTGAGTAGCCGGAGCACCTGATGGAAACGCGGGCGAACTACGTCCTGATCGGATCGTTCACGCTGGCGGTGATCGCCGCGGCGATCGGCTTCGTGCTCTGGTTCCAGTCGCTGCACACCACCAAGCAGCGCAGCCCCTTGCGCGTCGTGTTCGAGGGCCCGGCGGCGGGCCTGCGCAACGGCGGCAGCGTCAATTTCAACGGTATCCGGGTGGGCGAGGTGGTCTCGGTGAAGCTGGACAACCCGCGGCGGGTTGTCGCACTCGCCATGATCGAGAATAACGCCCCGATCCGCAAGGACACGCTGGTCGGCCTCGAATTCCAGGGCCTCACCGGTGTTGCCGCCATCTCGCTCAAGGGCGGCGACGAAGCCGCGCCATCGCCGCCGCTCGACCAGGACGGCATTCCGACGCTGACCGCCGACCCCAACAAGCTGCAGGACGTCACCGAGGCGATCCGCGGCACGTTGCAGAACATCAATAAGATCGTGGCCGACAATCAGGAGTCGGTGAAGAACTCGCTGAAGAATCTCGAGACCTTCACCAACTCGCTGGCGCGCAATTCCGAAAAGATCGACGGCGTGATGGCCAAGGTCGACGGCGTCGTGCTCAAGGCCGACAATCTCATGCTCGGCCTCAACACGCTCGCCGGCGGCAAGGACGGCGGCGAGCTGTTCCAGGCCGTGAAGTCGATCCGCGAGCCTCGCCGACGATTTCGACAAGCGCTCCGGCGCGCTGATGGCCGACGGCCGCCGAACGCTCGGCGACATCAGCCGCGCCGTGAACAATTTCGACCGCAACCCGACCCGCGTGCTGTTCGGTGCCAGCAACAGCGCCCCGGCAGCCCCGCCGCCCGAACCGCCGAAGCCCGCGGCAGCCGCGAGGCGGCAGGCGGTAAGAGGCCTTATTTCGGAATCCATGTGAGGGCGATGTCGTCTGACTCAATTGTCCAGACGAAGGCCCTGCTATGAGACCGGTGAGCCCATTCGATCTCATGAATGAGATGACCGCGCTCAGAGATGCGAAATTCGTCGTAACGCCAGTCGCCATGCGAGCCCGCGTCAACGGCCAGAGTCTGGAGTGAGTAGGCGTAGACGGTCGGATAGGTCATTTCGATATGGCCGTCCTTGTAGGCGCCCAAAAGGCGGACCGAAATCGAACACGATCGACGGCGGGGATCGGTACCCGAGCTTTCCAGTAAACTGATCTGCTCGAGCCGTGCGTCGTGAGGACAGCGATGATCTCTCGGATTGTAAAACCAGTCGGACGTTGCGGAGCTCGAAGGCGCGCGGCGGAAATGCGCCTTTGTTCTGCGCGAGATAAGCCTCGTACCGCTCAAATGCGCGGTCGGGGCCGGGATGGTCCTCGTCGCGTCCGTCATTGGCGAGAATGAAAACCATCGCTGATCCTCTCTCATTCATGAAACGAAAACGGAGGCCGCTGGGCCTCCGTTTCATTCGCTATTCGCCACTCGCCAATCGCGAGCTTCGCTTATCCCAGCCGTCCCGCCGCATGCGCGAGCAGCGTGTAGACCAGACCCGTCTCCGAGGTCAGGTGGCTGCGCAGCTCCTGCGGGCCGCGGCCGTCGCGGGCGACCTCGTCGAGCAGGCGCTCGAACTCGGCGACGTAGCGATCGACCGTGCCCTTGAAGTTGCGGTCGGCGCGGTACTTGCGGGCGACCTCGTCAAAGGCCTTCTGGCCGGCGGGCGTGTAGAGGCGCTTGGTGAAGGCCTTGTTCTCGCCGCGCTGGTAGCGGTCCCACATCTCGGCCGCGAGGTTGCGGTCCATCAGCCGGCCGATGTCGAGCGACAGCGATTCCAGCGGATTGCTGCTGGCCTGCGGGGCCTGCGGCTGCGGTGCGGGGGCGGCGCGGCCACGGGGAGCCTGACCGGTCGGGGCGCCCTGATTGGCGTCGGTCCGGCTGAGCAAATCCGACAGCCAGCCGTCACGGCCCTGGTCGTTGCCAACAGGCGCGACCGGCGGCGCTTCGGTGCGGCGCGAGGGCGCCGGCATGCCGAGGTCCGGCGGCGGCAGCGTGGAGGCGCTGCCGGTGTCGCGCATGCGGGTCTCGGCGGCGCGAGCGCCGGCAGTCGCCATCATCGGCTCCTCCTGGCGCTGCACGGCGACGGAGCCGCGGCCCGCCGTGGTGACGTCGAGGCCGCGGCCGTGCTGGGCCACGATGCGGTTGAGCCTCGGCGAGCGCCTCGATCTGGTCGACGATCACCTTGCGCATCTGCGCCGTGCTCTCGGCGGCCTCCTGCGGCATCTCGAGCACGCCGCGGCGCAGCTCGTTGCGGGTGGCTTCGAGTCTCGTTGTGCATCTCGAAGGCCATCTGCTTCATGCTGGAGACGAGGTTGGTGAACTTCTCCGTCGACTGCTTGAACATCGCATCCGCCTCGTCGGTGGTCTGGCGGTAGATGTCGTGCATCGCCTCGATGGTCTGGCGGTGCTCTTCCTCCGAGGCCGAGCGCACCGCCTCGAACTGGCGGGTGATCGCGGCCGAGCCTGCGCCGGCGGTCTCGGCGACGACGCGGGCGATGTCGCGGGCACGCTCTTCGGCCGCGGCCAGCGATTCATCGAGCAGGCCGGTGAAGCGCGACAGCCGCTGGTCGAGATCGGCGGTGCGCAGGTCGATCGTGGTGACCAGCGATTCCAGCGCCTGCTTGCGTTCGGCGAGCGAGGCGGTGGTGTTCTTGTTGCTCTGCTCGACGACCTGTGCGGCCTCGACCAGCGCCTGGCCGTGCTTGTCGAACTGGGTCGACAGCTCGCCGAGATCCTGCAGCGCCTTGGTGGTCTTGCTGTTGAAGACGTTGAGCTGGTCTTCCAGGTTCTGCGTCGCCGCGCCGTTGCGCGAGGTGACGTCGTTCATCGCCGAGACGAAGTCGGCGACACGCGTCACCAGCGCCCGCTCGAGCGAGTTGAGGTTGTCGTGCGCGCCGGTCAGCACCTCCTGGAGGAGGATGTTGCCTTCGCGCAGACGCTCGAACAGCGCCACGGTGTCGGTGCGCAGGATCTTGCTGGTCTCCTGCATCTCGGTGACGGCCGCGATCGAGACCTGGCGCGACTGGTCGATCGCCGCGCGCGAGGCCTGCTCGAGGTCCTTGAGCGACTTGCCGACCGCGCCGGTGGCGATCTCGCTTGCCGCGTTGATGGTGCGCGCGACTTCCGAGCCGTTGCCCATCATGGTCTGCGAGAAGGCCTGGCCGCGCGTCTCGATCGACTTCAGCGCGTCCGAGGTGACGCGGTCGATGTCGAGCGTGAGCTGGCTGGTCTTCGAGCCGATTGCATCGACCAGAGCGCCGCGCTTGGCGTCGATCATGTTCGACAGGCGGTCGGCCTGCTGCTGCACATAGGTGACGATCTCGTCGGTCTTGCCGGTCATGGCCTGGCCGAAGCTCGAGCTGGCGGCGAGCACCGAGCGCTCGACGTCGGCCGAGCTCGACTTGACCCGCGAGGCTCGCCTCGTTGGAGGCCGTGATCAGCGCGTTCTGGGCGTTGAGCGCGCTGGTCTGGATGTCGTTGGTCGCGTTCGCGGTGGCCGTGCTCAGCGTGCGCTCGATCTCGGTCGAGATCGTGCGGATCTGGCTCGCGGCGTCCGCCGAGGTCGAAGTCAGCGAGGTCTGGGCCTCACGCGCGCTGCTGAGGATGGTCGAGGCGGTGTCGGCGCCGACCGCGGTCAGCGTGCGCTCGATGTCCGTGGTCAGCGACTTGATCTGGCTTGCCGCATCGGTCGAGGCGGAGATCAGCGAGCCCTGGGCTTCGCGCACGCCGCTGGTGAGCGCCTCGATAGTGGCGCCGCCGGCGGTCGCCAGGGCGCGCTGCATCTCGGCCGCGAGCGAACGGACCTGGCTGGTCTGTTCGGCGGAGACCGCGAGCAGGGTGCTCTGGGCGTCGCGGGCGCTGGTGGTGATCGTCTCGGCGGTCGACTGGCCGACCTGCGAGAGCGAGCGGTGCACTTCGGCCGCGAGCGACTTGACCTGGCTCGCCGCGTCCGTGGACGCGGTCACCAGCGTGCTCTGGGCCTCGCGGGCGCCGGTCATGATGGTTTCGGCGGTCGAGGTGCCGGCCATCGTGAGCGAGCGCTGCACGTCCGAGGACAGCGCCTTGATCTGGTTGGCGGTCTCGGTCGAGGCCGCGATCAGCGCGCCTTGCGCGTCGCGGGCGCCGGCGGTGATCGATTCCGCCGTGGTGGTGCCGGCCAGCGACAGCGAGCGCTGCACGTCGGCGGTCAGCGTCTTGACGTGGTTGGCGGCATCCGAGGACGCGGTGACGAGGGTGGTCTGCACCTCGCGGGCGCCGGCCAGGATCGAGGCCGCGGTGGCAGATCCTGCCGCCGACAGCGTGCGCTCGACGTCGGCCGCGAGCCCCTTGATCTGGTTGGAGGCGTCGCCGGAGGCCGCGACCAGCGTCGACTGCGCCTCGCGGGCGCTGTTGAGGATCGAGTTCGCGGAACCGGTGCCGACCGCGGTCAGCGCGCGCTCGACCTCGGCGGAGGTCATCTTGAGCTGGGCGTTGACGTCGGAGGAGACCGTCATCAGCGACTGCTGGGCGGTGCGCGCGCCGGTCTGGATCGTCTCGCTGGTGTTGACCACGAGGTTGGTGAGCGAGCGCTCGGCGTCCTCGACATGCGAGCGGATCGCGGTCGAGATCATCTCGGCGCGGGACATCATGTCCTCGCTGGCCTGTCGGCCGCTGCTCTCGATGCGGCCGGCGACGGCCTCGACACGCGAGCCGAGCAGATCCTCGAACTGCGCCACGCGGACGTCGATGTCGCTCGCAACCGAGCCGACCTTGGTCTCGATGGCCTGATGGATCTCCTGGAAGCGCGCCGTGACCGTGTCGGTCAGGTGCGTGGAGCGGCCGTCGATGATCTCGGTGACGCCGGTGATGCGGCGGTCGACCGCCTCGATCGCCTGCGCGGTGCCGTCGGTGAGCGTCGAGGTCAGCAGGGTGAGGCGCGTGTCGATCGACTGCACGGCCTGCGCCGCGCCGCTCGTCACGGCGGTGGTCAGGTAGGTGAGGCGGGAGTCGATGGACTCGAGCGCCTGCGTCGCATTGCCCGTCAGCGTCACCGTGAGGTGCGTCAGGCGGGTGTCGATCGACTGGATGGTCTGCGAGGCGCCGTCCGTCAGCGAGGCTCGTCCAGGTGGTTGAGGCGCGCGTCGATCGTCTCGATGGCCTGCGAGGCGCCGCCGGTGAGCGACGTCGTCAGATGGGTGAGGCGGGAGTCGATCGACTGGATCGCCTGGGCGGCGCCGTCCGTCAGCGACGTCGCCAGCGTGTTGATGCGCCCGTCGATGGTGTCGGTCATGGACTTCGCGCGGGTGTCGAACGACTGTTCGAGCGCGGCGACGCGGCCGACGAGCTGCTCGTCGAAGGTCTTGATGTGACCTTCGATCGTGCCGTCGAGGCTGGCGATCTTGCCGTTCAGCGAGGCGTCGAGATGGCTGACGCGTTCGCCGACCGTGGTCTCGAACTGCAGCAGGCGCTGGTCGAGCACGGCCGTGATCTCGCCGCCGTTGGAGGTGAAGCGGGTGTCGAAATTGTCGACATAGGTCTTCAGCGACTCGTGGATGTCATGCGTGCGCTGACCCATGCGCTCGACGATCTCGCCGCCGAACGTCTTCACGGTGCGGTCGAACTCGGAGATGTGGCGGGTGATCAGGGCGCCCAGCGTGCCGGAGTCGCGGGCGAACTTCTCGACCAGCTCGGTGCCCTGGTTCCTGACCAGCTCGTCGAACGCGCTCATCTGCAGCGACAGCGAGTCGTGCGCGGTCTCGGTCTGGCTGACGACCTTGGCGACGAGGGTGTTGACGGTGGCGTCGAGCGCCTCGCTCGCCTTGTCGCCGCTCGTCATGATCTGGCCGGCGAGGCGGTTGCCGGCGTCGTCGATCTTGGCGGAGATGTCGTTGGAGCGCAGCTCGAGACTCGAGCAGCAGCGAGTCCGAGGAGTTCTTCAAGCTGTCGTGCACCTGCTCGGTGCGCTCGGAGATGCCGTCGACGATGGCGGCGGAGCGCTGCTCGAATTCGCCGGTGATGCGGTCGATGCGCTCGTTGAGCATCTCGTGGACGCGGTCGGCGAGGTCGACGAACTCGTCGTGGACGTGGCCGGTCTTGAAATTGAGGCTGGTGGTCAGCCGCTCGCTGGCGTCGAGCACGGCGCGCGTGGTTTCGTTGCTGGCCTCCTCGAGGCGGTCGAGCAGGTCGCCGCCGCGCTCGCCGAGCGCCAGGATCATGTTGTCGCCGGCATTGCTCAGGGCGCTGGTGATGTGGGCGCCGCGCTCTTCCAGCGCGCCGGTGATGGACTTGGCGACCTCGTCGACGCGCGAGGCGATCGCATCCGAGATCAGCGCGATGTCGTGGCGCAAATCGATCTGCACGCCGGAGATGGCGCTGCGGACCTGCTCGGCCTGGCCGACCAGATTGTCGCGCTGATGGGCGATGTCCTGGAGCAGGGCGCGGATGCGCACTTCGTTGTCGCTATAGGCGCGCTCCAGCGCGGCGACCTCGTTGGCGACCAGGGTCTCGAGGCTCGCCGGCGCGCGCGATCGCGCGCTCGATGCCGTCGCCCATCGCCGCGACCTCGCGGCGGATGGCCTGGCCGACCGTGACCATGGAATCGGAGGCCGAGCCCTCGGGCTCGGAGAAGCGGATCGCGACCTGCGCCATCGCCTGCGCGACCGAGTCTCATCTGTTGGCCGCGCCAGACCAGGCTCGCCAGGAAGAAGAACAGCATGATCGGCGCGAAGAACATCGTGACGAGGCCGGCAATGGCCAGCACGCCGCCGCTCTCGCCCATGGCGGCCCGGATCGAGGGCAGGAAGCCGACGGTCAGCGCGGCGCAAGCCGCGAGCCAGATGACGGTGAAGATGATCGCGCCCGTGTAGATGTTGCGGGAGGGGCGTCCCGTCTGCAGCGTCTGCAGGAGCTGGCCGATGGTGGCGCGGTCGTCATTGGCGGCGCGGCGCGACGAGCGCGGTTCCTCGATCGTGTCGAACACGGCGGCGCGCTCGTTGGCGGCGGGGCGCGGCTCGAAGGTCGGCTCGTCGAACATCGGCGGAGCGGGCGGCGGCATGGAAGACGCGGTCTCGTTGCGCATCCCGGCGTTGCGGCTGGTGTCAGCTGCCGTGTCGCTGATGTTCAGGGCTTCCTGGATCGCAGAAAGCGCAACTTCTGTGGGGTCTTTGACCTTTTTCGGAGTGTTCGCCATGTTCAGTCCGAGCCCTCGTTACTTGTACGCGTCCCCCGCGAGCCCTGCGCGCTACGCAAGCCCACAGACCGGATCATGCCGCTTGCGCGGATCTCCGAGCCGTCCCCACCCGGACGGCTTGTCCGCCAATTTCCGAAACATCCTATTGGCAGAGCGTCGCGAATGAAATGCCCGCGATTAAGACATTCTTAATCATCGTTAACAGGATCGCGCCCTAACGCCTTAGCAATAAATGCAATTCTCCACCGGCCATGGTCGATTGCGGCAACTTTTCGTCAATAAACGGGCAGATCTGCGTCAAACGGCCCAAACATTTCGTTAACCATTTCCATGCTTGGGTGAGGTGAAACCGACCGCCGAACCGGCGGAACCGTCGCGCGATGCCGGGGCCTGCGCCATGACGCCTGAACTGCAACGGATGGACTGGATGCCCTCGCCCCCGCTTGCACCCATCGACAGCCCGCTCGACCTCGACCATCTCTCCAGGATGACGCTCGGCGACGCCGAGCTGGAACAGGAAGTGCTGGCCATGTTCGCCGAGCAGGCGGTCCGTCTGGTGGCGGCGATGGCGGCTCTGCCGACCGAGGCCGGCGCGCTTGCCCACAAGCTCAAGGGCTCGGCCCGCGGGATCGGCGCCTTTGCGGTGGCGGATGCCGCGGCGAGCCTGGAGACCGCGGTCCAGACCGGCCAGAACCAGCGCCACGCCTTCGCCGCGCTGAAGGAGGCGGTGACCGAGGCCCGCGCCGCCATCGAGGCGATGCTGAAGCCCTGAAGGCCCCGCGGCCGGGCCGGATTGTAGTCTGTTGTTTTGACGCATTTTCTTGCCGCAAAGCGGGATTCACTTCGCCGCAAAACCCTATGGCGCCGGGCTTATCGACCCGTTATAGGACAGCCGGACCCTCCTTCATTCCCAGCACCGCGGCAGCACGAGCACACATGGCCAAGATTCACTTTGTCGACCACAAGGGCGAAACCCGCACGGTGGAAATCGAGAACGGCGCAACCGTGATGGAAGCCGCGATCCGCAACAGCATTCCCGGCGTCGAGGCCGAATGCGGCGGCGCCTGCGCCTGCGCCACCTGTCATGTGTATGTCGACGAAGCCTGGCGCGAGAAGGTCGGCAGCCCGACGCCGATGGAAGAGGACATGCTCGATTTCGGCTTCGACGTGCGCCCGAATTCGCGCCTGTCCTGCCAGATCAAGGTCTCCGACGAGGCTCGACGGCCTTGTCGTGACGACGCCGGAACGGCAAGCCTGATCGTTCAAGCCTGATCGTCAAGCCTGCGCCTTCGAAATCTACGATGTGCTCGGCGGCGCGACCTCGATGCCGCGCTTGTGCCAGGGTCTGAATTTCTCGATCACCTCAGGGGTCAGCGGGGCCGGCCGGCGCGTCGCCTCGTCGAGCAGGACGCCGACCGACGTCGCCGAGGCGATGCATTTTCCTTCCGAGAACACGACCTGCTCGAAGGTCACGGACGTCCGTCCCAGCTTCACCACGCCGAGGCCGAGGCTCGATCGTGTTCGGCCAGTGCAGCTCGGCACGGAAATGCATGTCGAGCCGCACCATGATCCAGGCCAGGCCCGGCGGCGTCAGTCCGTATTGGGGAAGCTTCATCAGCGTGACGCGGCCGGTCTCGAAATAGGTGGCGTAGACCGCGTTGTTGACGTGCTGGTTGGGGTCGAGATCGCCAAAGCGGACGTTGTCGCTGAGGCGGAAGGGGAAGTCCTCCAGGCGCGGCGTCGTGTCGAGGCGGCTTGGTGCGTTCACCGATTGATCTCCGTCATATCCATCCTCGTTACAACCCAGTTATCCTGACCCGGCAAGTGGGCGCGGCTGCGGGGCGCTCCCGCTTTTATGCCTTCCCTGATCCATCCCCGTTGGCTAGACAGGCAGGGTCACCTCTGCCCGAAGGGCGCCGTCCAACCGATAACGATCGATAAAGAGACGACATGAGCGACGTGATCAAAACCGATGTGCTGATTATTGGCGCGGGCCCCTGCGGCCTGTTCGCCGCATTCGAGCTTGGCCTTCTCGACATGAAGGCGCACTTCGTCGACATCCTCGACAAGGTCGGCGGCCAGTGTGCCGAGCTCTATCCGGAAAAGCCGATCTACGACATTCCCGGCATTCCGCAGGTTTCGGGACAGGGCCTCACCGACGCTCTGATGGAGCAGATCAAGCCGTTCCATCCGACCTTCCATCTCGGCGAGATGGTCGAGACCGTGGAGAAGATCGGCGATCCCGCATTTCGCTGCACCACGGATGCGGGCAAGGTGTTCGAATGCAAGGTGCTGGTGATCGCGGCGGGCGGCGGCTCGTTCCAGCCCAAGCGTCCGCCGGTGCCGGGCATCGAGGCCTATGAGGGCACCTCGGTGCATTACGCCGTGCGCAAGATGGAGACGTTCCGCGACAAGAACGTGCTGGTCGTTGGCGGCGGCGATTCCGCGCTCGACTGGACGCTCAACCTGCATCCGATTGCGAAGCGCATCACGCTCTTGCACAGGCGCGACGAGTTTCGCGCCGCGCCCCACAGCGTCGAGCAGATGCGCGCGCTTGTTGCTGCCGGCAAGATGGATCTGAAGCTCGGCCAGGTCACCGCGCTCGCCGGTGCAGACGGCAAGCTCGCCGGCGCCACCGTCAAGGGCAACGACAACGCCATCACGGAGATCGCCTGCGACACCATGCTGCCGTTCTTCGGACTGACCATGAAGCTCGGTCCAGTCGCGAACTGGGGCATTGCGCTGGAGAACAATCTGGTGCCGGTCGAGACCTCGGCATTCGAGACCAACGTGCCCGGCATCTTCGCGATCGGCGACATCAACACCTATCCCGGCAAGATCAAGCTGATCCTGTGCGGCTTCCACGAAGGCGCGCTGATGTCGCAAAAAGCCCACCGCTACGTCTATCCGGAGAAGCGGCTCGTGTTCCAGTACACGACCTCGTCCTCCAGCCTGCAAAAGAAGCTCGGTGTCAACTGACGAGAGCAGCGGAGCTGGGGATGCCCCATGTTTCTGGTGCTGGAACCGTTCGCGAAATCGCCGTAGTCTGCGGCCATTCCGGTCGTGGAATAACAAGGTGATCTAATGCGGAAATTTTCCAGCCTTCGGCTGCTCCCCTTCCTCGCGCTTGCATCGATGCTCGTGACGGTGACGCCGTCCGCGGCGCAGACTGCCGAGCCGACGGCGGCGGGCCTTTGGCAAAAGGTCGAAGACGGCAAGACCGTCGGATGGTTTCTTTTCATCGACCACAACGGCATCTTCGAAGGCGTGATCGCCAAGACGTTCCCGCGCCCCGGCGACGATCCGAACGAGATCTGCGCCAAGTGCACCGATGATCGCAAGAACAGCGCCGGTGCTCGGCATCTCCTTCGTCCGCAACATGAAGCGCGAAGGGTTGAAGTACGAAGGCGGCAACGTGCTCAATCCGCGCGACGGCCAGATCTGGAAGGCCAACATGAAGGTCAGTCCCGACGGCCAGACGCTGACCCTGCGCGGCTATCTCGGCATCTCGCTGCTCGGCAAGGACGAGACCTGGACGCGCCTGCCGGATGCCAACATCACCCAGGTCGATCCCGCCATCGTCGCCAAATACATGCCCGCGCAGGCGCCGGCGACGAAGCCTGCACCCGCGGCGAAGAAGGGCGGCGGCATGATGATGGCCCCGACGAAGCAGTAGTCTCGTTTCCCATTTCTGAGAATCGTCCCGACGGCGCCGGATTTTGATCCTACGCCGCATTCGTCGAAAGGCGCATGCCGTTGCGCCCTGCGACAGTAGTTCCCCGGAATGCGCGCTGGCAGCGGATTTGCATAGCTATCGCCAGGTGCTGGAGGAACGAGTCGCCGGCGCCGTGCCTCAAGTCGAGGCACGGACAACGGCCGATATTGTCCGTCTCCCGCACGAATGATTTTGATCGCGGGACGACGAAATGAAGTCTTCAAGATTGTGCGCGGCGACGTTGCTGGCGGTGACGGCTCTCCTGGCAATCCCGGCACAGGCGCGCGACGACGGGCGCTACGCCAACTCGCCGCTCAAGCCCTGGTTCGAGAGCTTGCACAGCGAATACGGGCAATGCTGCACCGACGCCGACGGCTATGTCATTGCCGATGTCGATTGGGAGTCCGATCGCGGCCGCTACCGCGTCCGCATCGACGACGAATGGGTCGTGGTGCCCGACGGTGCCGTGATCACCGTGCCGAACAAGATCGGGCGCACCATGGTGTGGAAGCACTATATCGACGGCCATCCGCGCGTGCGCTGCTTCATGCCGGGCAGCATGACGTAACCGGCTTGTTGTTCCGGCGGCGCCAACAGGTCGTCATGCCCGGGCTTGTCCCGGGTATCCACGTTCTTGTCGTTGTTCAGGACGTGGATGGCCGGGACAGGCCCGGCCATGACGCTGTGGAAATTTCTGCGCACGACAAATGATCGTCGTTGGGTGACGAGACGGGCTTAGCGCGCCTCGCTTGCCGAACCCGCGCTGGCGAGCCGTTTGACGCGCGGCGACAGCACCGAAACCTGTGCGGGCGAGGCGGGCATGCCGGCGACGATCATGGCGGGCGCGGTCGACTGCTCCTCGACGCCGGTGCCGCCGAGCACCTGCACCTGCATCGCCGAGATCGGCAAGGATTTCACTTCGTAAGAGGGGAGCTCACCGGCGAAGGCAGCGGTCGAGCTTGCAATCACTGCGCTGGTGACGGCAATCATTGTGAGAACACGCATTGGAAAATCTCCGTTGAAGATGTCAATCGGAGGTTTGGTCGTGGCGATGCGGGAAGAGGTTCGCTCGCATGCGAACATTCGCGTGTCCGCAAACGAAGCCTTTGATTGCGTGATACGACAGCACGAAACAGCGACGAAATTTTCCGCGTCAATGTTTCCGGACGGTTTCGTGAAGGCCGCTACGCCTCAGGTCACCGGCGCGGGGTTGAACAGCGTGAGGTCGTTGTGGATACCCCAGCGGTCCGACCACGGCTTGATGCGGCCGGAGGCGACATCGAGGATCAGGCGGAATAGCTCCCAGCCGGTTTCCTCGATGGTCTTCGCGCCAGTGGCGATGCCGCCGGCGTCGAAGTCGATCAGGTCCTTCCAGCGCCGCGCGAGGCTCGGTGCGGGTCGCGACCTTGATCACGGGAGCCGCCGCGAGCCCGTAAGGCGTGCCGCGGCCGGTGGTGAACACCTGCAAGGTCATGCCGGAGGCGAGCTGCAGCGTGCCGCAGATGAAGTCGCTTGCCGGCGTTGCCGCGAACAGCATGCCCTTCTGCGTCGCCTTCTCGCCGGGCGCGAGCACGCCGGTGATCGCGGACGAGCCGGACTTGACGATCGAGCCCAATGATTTCTCGACGATGTTGGCGAGGCCGCCCTTCTTGTTGCCGGGCGTGGTGTTGGCGCTGCGATCGGCGCCGCCGCGGGCCAAATATGAATCGTACCAGGCCATCTCGCGCACCAGCGCGCGGCCGACATCCTCGTTGATGGCGCGGCGGGTGAGCAGCTGGATGGCGTCGCGCACCTCGGTCACTTCCGAGAACATCACGGTGGCGCCGGCGCGCACCAAGAGGTCGGCGGCAAAACCGAGGGCGGGGTTCGCGGTGACGCCGGAGAAGGCGTCGCTGCCGCCGCATTGCAGGCCGATGACGAGATCGGAGGCCGGGCAGGTCTGGCGCGTGCGAGTGTTGAGAATCTTCAGCCGCGCTTCGGCCTGGGTCATGATGGCATCGACGATCGCGCCGAAACCGTCGAAGGCTTCGTCCTGCATGCGCACGATGGCATCCGTGATGCCTTCCGGCACCAGCCGCTCCGGCGCGAGCTTCTCGCAGCCCAGGCTGATGACCAAAATCTCGCCGCCGAAGTTCGGGTTCTGCGCGATGTTCTGCAGCGTGCGGATCGGCACCACTGCGTCGGGTGCATTGATGGCGACGCCGCAGCCGTAAGCATGGGTCAGCGGCACCACATCGTCGACGTTCGGGTATTTCGGCAGCAGCTCGGCGCGGATGCGCTTCACCGCATATTCCATCGTGCCCTTGACGCATTGCACCGAAGAGGAGATGCCGAGAATATTCTTTGTGCCGACCGAGCCGTCCGAGTTGCGAAAGCCTTCGAAAGTGAAGCCTTCGAGCGGCGGCAGCGGAGCGGGGACGGCGGTGGAGATTTCCAGCTTGTCGAGGTCGGGGGCCTCGGGCATGCGGATGCGCGCCTCGTCCACCCATTCGCCGGCGAGGATCGGCGACAGCGCGTAGCCGATGATCTCGCCGTAACGGATGATCGGTGCGTCTTGAGCTATGTCGACCAGCGCCGTCTTGTGCCCTTGCGGCACGAAGGCGCGCAGCGTCAGCCCGCTGGCAAAGCGGGAGCCGGCGGGAAGCCCGAAATCATTGACCACGATCGCGACATTGTCGCGCTCGTTGAGCTTGATGTAGCGGGGCTGCTCTTTCGCTGCGACGTCCTGGTCCATCTGCGCTCGCTCCGAAGTCGTAGGGTGGGCAAAGGCGCAACGCGCCGTGCCCACCATCTTTTCATCGAACGTAAGCCGTGGGCACGCTTCGCTTTGCCCACCCTACGAAGTCTCAGCCCGGGAACGTATAGGCCGTCTTCACCGTCGTGTAGAACTCGCGTGCGTAGGAGCCCTGCTCGCGGGCGCCGTAGCTCGAACCCTTCCGGCCGCCGAACGGCACGTGATAGTCGACGCCGGCGGTCGGCAGATTGACCATCACCATGCCGGACTCGCTGTTGCGCTTGTAGTGCGAGGCGTATTTCAGGCTGGTGGTGCAGATGCCTGAGGCCAGGCCGAACTCGGTGTCGTTGGAGATCGCCAGCGCCTCTTCGTAGTTCTTGGCGCGGATGACGGCGGCGACGGGGCCAAAGATTTCCTCACGCGCGATGCGCATGTTGTTGTTGGCCTCGGTGAACAGCGCCGGCTGCAGGTAGTGGCCGGGATTCTCGCGCTTGAGCAGCTCGCCGCCGAAGGCGAGCTTGGCGCCCTCGTCCTGGCCGATCTTGATGTAGCGCAGGTCCTGGTCGAGCTGGCTCTGGTCGACGACAGGGCCGATATGCACGCCGGCCTTGAGCGCATCGTCCACCGACAGGCTGTTCAGCCGCTCGGCCACCGCCGCGACGAAGCGGTCGTGAATGCCCTCGGTGACGATCAGGCGGGACGAGGCGGTGCAGCGCTGGCCGGTCGAGAAATAGGCGCCGTTGACGGCGACCTCGACGGCGGTCTTGAGGTCGGCGTCGTCGAGCACGACCAGCGGATTCTTGCCGCCCATCTCGAGCTGGAATTTCTTCATGGGGTTGGAGAGCACGCAGGCCTGCGCGATCTTGCGTCCCGTCTGCACCGAGCCGGTGAAGGAGATCGCAGCGACATCCGGGTGCTCGAGCAGGGTCTGGCCAACCACGGAGCCGGAGCCGACCACGAGGTTGAACACGCCGGCGGGAATGCCGGAGCGGGTGATGATTTCGGCGAGGGCATGTCCCGAGCCGGGCACCAGCTCGGCCGGCTTGAACACCACGGTGTTGCCGTAGCAGAGCGCGGGCGCGATCTTCCAGGCAGGAATGGCGATCGGGAAATTCCAGGGCGTGATCATGCCGACGACGCCGACGGGCTCCCGCGTCAGCTCAACGTCGAGGCCGGGGCGAACCGAGGCGCCTTTTTCGCCGATCAGGCGCAGCGCTTCACCGGCGAAGAACGCGAAGATCTGGCCGGCACGCGCGACCTCGCCGATGCCCTCCGGCAGGGTCTTGCCTTCCTCGCGCGCGAGCAGGCGGCCGAGCTCTTCCTTGCGGGCGAGGATCTCGAGCGAAATCTTGTTCAGCGCGTCGAAGCGCGCCTGCGGCGTCGACTGCGACCAGGCGGGGAAGGCGGCCTTGGCGGCGGCGATCGCCTTCTCGGTCTGCGCCTTGTCGGCCTTGGCGTATTCGCCGACGAGATCGTTGGTGTTGGAGGGGTTGATGTTCCTGGTGACGCCGGAGCCGTCGACCCATTCGCCGCCGATGAAGTTTTTAAGGATCGCAGTCATCTTGTCCTCCAGAGTTTTTTAGCGAACCAGGCAGGGATGCTTGTCGTCGAAGGTCCAGCCCGGGATCAGGTCCTGCATGGCAATAGCGTCATCCCGGGCGCCAAGTCCATGCCGCTTGTAGAGTTCATGCGCCGCGTCGATGGCGGCCCTGTCGATTTCGATGCCCAAGCCCGGCCGGTCGGGAACGGCGATCATGCCGCCCTTGATCTGGAGCGGCTCCCTGGTCAGCGCCTGACCGTCCTGCCAGATCCAGTGGGTGTCGATCGCGGTGACCTTGCCGGGGGCGGCGGCACCGACATGGGTGAACATGGCCAGCGAAATGTCGAAATGGTTGTTGGAGTGCGAGCCCCAGGTCAGGCCGTTGTCGCGGCAAGTTTGGGCCACGCGCACCGAGCCCTGCATGGTCCAGAAATGGGGATCGGCCAGCGGAATGTCCACCGCGCCGAGGCGCAGCGCATGGGAGAGCTGCCGCCAGTCGGTGGCGATCATGTTGGTCGCGGTCGGCAGGCCCGTGGCGCGGCGGAACTCGGCCATGATCTCGCGGCCGGAGAAGCCGGCTTCGGCGCCGCAGGGATCCTCGGCATAAGCGAGGATGCCGTGCATGTTCTTGCAGAGGCCGATCGCCTCGTCCAGCGACCAGGCGCCGTTGGGGTCGAGCGTGACGCGCGCGTTGGGGAAGCGCTTGGCGATCGCCGTGACGGCCTCGATCTCCTGCTCGCCGCGCAGCACGCCGCCCTTCAGCTTGAAATCGGCGAAGCCGTAATGATCGTGGGTGGCTTCGGCGAGCCGCACCACGGTCTCGGGCGTCATTGCCTCCTGATGGCGGAGGTTGAACCATTCCGCCTTGCCGGTTTCGCCGCTGACATAGTCGAGCTTGCTCTTGCGGCGGTCGCCGACGAAGAAGAGATAGCCGAGCGTCTCGACGCTCTTGCGCTGCTGGCCTTCGCCGAGCAGGGCGGCGACGGGCAGATCGAGGTGCTGGCCGAGCAGATCGAGCAACGCAGACTCCACGGCCGTGACGGCGTGGATCATGACGCGGAGATCAAAAGTCTGCTTGCCGCGACCGCCGGCATCGCGGTCGGCGAAGGCGGTACGGACGTCGGCGAGGATGTTGTTCAGCGCGCCGACGGTCTTGCCGATCACGAGGTCGCGGGCGTCCTGCAGCGTCTGCCAGATCTTCTGTCCGCCCGGCACCTCGCCGACGCCGGTATGGCCGGCATTGTCGGTGAGGATGACGATGTTGCGGGTGAAGAACGGCGCGTGTGCGCCGCTGAGGTTGAGGAGCATGCCGTCGCGGCCCGCGACCGGGATCACCTGCATCGCCGTGACGACAGGTGCACCGGAAACTTCCACCATCGCACGCTCCTCCCTGTTGTCTTCGTTATTCTGCAGCCTGTTGTGACGATCGGATGGCGGGCAGATTCTTCACCAGCGCGGTCAGTTCCGCAATCTCCTGCTCGGAGAGGTCGGTCAGCGGCGGGCGCACCGGGCCGGAGTCGCGGCCGATCACCTTCATGCCGGCCTTGATGATCGAGACCGCATAACCCTTCTTGCGGTTGCGGATCGCGATCAGCGGCAGGATGAAATCCTTCAGCCCGGCCTGGATCGTGGCGTGGTCGCGCTTGCGCACGGCCGCGTAGAAATTGGTGGCGAACTCCGGAACGAAGTTGAACACGGCGGAGGAATAGGTCGTCACGCCCATGTCGAGATAGGGCAGCGCGAAGGTCTCGGCCGTCGGCAGGCCGCCGACATAGGTCAGGCGGTCGCCGAGCTTGGTGTAGACGCGGGTCATCAGCTCGATGTCGCCGATGCCGTCCTTGTAGCCAACGAGGTTCGGGCAGCGCTCGGCGAGGCGGGCGACCGTGTCGGGCTGCAGGATGGCGTTGTCGCGGTTGTAGACGATGACGCCGATTTTCACGGCGGCGCAGACCGCCTCGACATGGGCGGCGAGGCCTTCCTGCTCGGAATGAGTGAGATAGGGCGGCAGCAGCAACAGGCCGTCGGCGCCGGCTTTTTCCGCACCGATCGCGATCTCGCGGGCGATCGCGGTGCCATAGCCGGTGCCGGCGAGCACGGGCACGCGGCCCTTGGTCTCCTCGACGGCGACCTTGACGATTTGCGGGACCTCGGCCGGCGTCAGCGAGAAGAACTCGCCGGTGCCGCCGGCGGCGAACAGGCCCGCGACATCATAGCCGCACAGCCAGTCCATGTTGGCGCGGTAGGTCGCTTCGTCGAAGGAGTAATCCGCCTTGAACGGGGTGACGGGGAAGGACAGGAGGCCGGATCCGATCTTCTCGGCCATTTCCTGCGGGGTCATCTTGCTCACGGGCGCTGCTCCCTTATTGCGTGTTGTGGAGGACGTGGGCCGTGAGACAGCTCGCGCGTCCATGCGCCGTGGTTTAGGAGACCGTTCGATACGCGTCCAAGCCAAAGCCTATATCGACCGATGCGGATTGAGCATCAATCCTCCGCCACCTCCGCGGAGGACAATTCGCCGGCGATTTTGACCAGCGCGGCGAGCAGCGGATCCTCGTTGTCGCGGCGCCAGACCATGAACAGCTCGACCGGCACGCGGCCCCGCAGCTTCAGCGGCCGCAGCCGGACGTCGGAGATCTTCAGGCCCGCGGCCGCAGCCGGCACGATGGCAAGGCCGAGGCCGGCGCGGACCATGGCCAAGATGGAATGGATCTGGCTGAGATGCTGGACATAGCGCGGCAGCACGTCGGCGCGGGTGAATTGCGCCACCAGCAGGTCGTGGAAGTAGCGGCTCTCATAGGGCGAATACATCACGAAAGGCTGGTCGTCGAAATCCTTGATGGTGATGCTGTCGGCATTCGCCAGCGGATGCTTCTTCGGGATCGCGGCGAGGAGGGGCTCGGCGACGACGCGGCGGCTGGTCAGCTCGGGTCGCGCGATCGGCGGCCGGAGCAGGCCGGCGTCGATCTGGCCTGACGTGAGCGCCTCGAACTGGTCGCCCGACACCATCTCCTTCAGCGAAAAATCCACCTCCGGCAGCTTGGCGCGGCAGGCCGCGACGAGACTCGGGCAGGAAGCCGTAGGCGGCAGCCGCCGTGAAGCCGATCTTCAGCGAGCCGGTCTTGCCGAGCGCGATGCGGCGGGCGACTTGCGAGGCGCTTTCCGCCAGCTTGAGGATGCGCCGCGCCTCCGGGAGGAAGCTGCGCCCCGCAGGGGTGAGACGGACCGATCGGCTGGTGCGCTCCAGCAGCGGCGCGTCGATGATATGCTCGAGCACCTGGATTTGCCGGGACAGCGGCGGCTGGGTCATGTTCAGCCGTGCAGCCGCGCGGCCGAAATGCAATTCTTCCGCCACCGTGACGAAGCAGCGGAGCTGGTTGAGGTCGAACATCGATACATGCCTTAGATGAATAAGGCGCTTCCCCGGCACTTCTAGCATCGATCACCCCCAAAACAAAGACGGCGGCTTTTGAGGGCCGCCGTTGAGTTGCCTGGTCAAGCTCCCATGGGAGCCCTCAGGAGGAACGTTTGAGCGTCACCCGCTCGATCTTGCCGACGATGACGAGATAGGCGAACGCCGCCACCAGCGCGTTGGCGCCGACGAACACCAGCGCGCCGTTGAACGAGCCGGTCGCGGCCAGGATGTAGCCGATCACGATCGGCGTGGTGATCGAGGAGAGGTTGCCGAAGGTGTTGAACAAGCCGCCGGAGACGCCGCCGGCTTCCTTCGGCGAGGTGTCGGAGACGACCGCCCAGCCCAGCGCACCGATGCCCTTGCCGAAGAAGGCGAGCGCCATGAAGCCGACCACCAGCGCCTGTCCGTCGACATAGTTGCAGGCGATGATCGACATCGACAGCAGCATGCCGCCGACGATCGGGATCTTGCGCGCCATGGTCAGCGAACCGGTTCGGCGCAGGATCGCGTCCGAGATGATGCCGCCGAGCACGCCGCCGATGAAGCCGCACAGCGCCGGCAAGGTGGCGACGAAGCCGGCTTGCAGGATCGAGAGGCCGCGCTGCTTGACCAGATAGACCGGAAACCAGGTCAGGAAGAAATAGGTCAGCGTGTTGATGCAGTACTGGCCGAGATAGACACCGAGCATCATGCGGTTGGAGAGCAACTGGCGGATGTGGTCCCAGCCGGAGCCGGCCTCGGGCGCCTGCGCGAGCGGCCGATCGTCCTTGGGCGCGTCGAGGTCGACAAGCGCGCCGCCTTCCCTGATGTAGTCGAACTCCGCCTCGTTGATCGAGGGATGCTCCTTCGGGCCGTAGATGGTCTTGAGCCAGACGAGGCCCATGACGATGCCGAGCGCGCCCATCACGAAGAACACGAAGCGCCAGCCGTAGGAATGCGCGATCCAGCCCATCAGCGGCGCGAAGATCACGGTCGCGAAATATTGCCCCGAGTTGAAGAAGGCCGAGGCGGTGCCGCGCTCGTTGCCCGGAAACCACGCTGCGACGATGCGGGCATTGGCGGGGAAGGAGGGGGCTTCCGCGACGCCGACAAGGAGGCGGAGCGCGAACAGCACGACAACGGCCGTGCCGGCACTGAGGAAGCCGACCCAGCCCTGCATCAGCGTGAACAGCGACCAGATCATGATGCTGAAGGCATAGACGAGGCGCGAGCCGTAGCGGTCGAGCAGCCATCCGCCCGGCACCTGCGCCGCGACATAGGACCAGCCGAACGCCGAGAAGATCCAGCCCATGGCGACGGGATCGAGATGCAGCTCCTTGGAAAGCGCCGGGCCGGCGATCGACAGCGTAGCGCGGTCGGCATAATTGACTGTCGTGACCAGGAACAACATGGTCACGATGAACAGCCTGACGCGAGATCTCCTCGCGTCCGCGGCGGACACCACTGCGCTCATCAGGCGCCTCCTTGAACTCGAACATTTCCTCAAGGCGACTCCTAGAGGCGCGCGCGGCGAAGTGTCCAAGTTGAAGGCAGTATCGATCGATGCCGTTTTTGGATTGATGGAACGGCAGGTTGCGGGAACGATGCTGGCGTGACGAAAATGGGGTGCGGTCGTGATGCGCGAGATGATGCCGCTCACTCCACTGTCATTCCCCGCGCAGGCGGGGAATCCAGTACGCCGCGGCATCTCGATTCAATCACTGCTGTCACGGCGTACTGGATCGCCCGCCTGCGCGGGCGATGACACCGAGCGTGTGGACGGTGCGGTGGGCTACGGCACTTTCGCCCTATTGCTGGCCGCCGCCCAGCAGCGGCGCGAGCAACCCGCGTGTCACGCCCGGCGGCACGGCGTCGAGGCGAAGCACCGCGCTTGCGGCGGGCAGGGCCGCGTCCGCCATCGCGGCGTGACCTTCGGCGCTCGGATGCACGGCGCCGCCATAGACGGCCGAGAGCACGCCCCAGGTCGCGTCGTGGATGTCGGTCGGTTGGCTCGCCGCCGGCAACCCTTGCGGATAGGTCATCGCGGCGAAATAGCTGTCATTGGCGTCGCGGATCCAGCGCGCGCGGGGCAGGTAGGCCCGGTATTCCGAGGCGCCGCGGCCGCACAGCATCGGCTGGCTCGCCGCGCTGACGATGTCGGGATTGAAGCTCTGGCCGTTCTCGGCAAAGCAGGTGCGGTCGAATTCGGGATCGCTGCCGGAATGGGCGCAGAAGCCGTGATCGGCGAACTCGGCCTGGTGTGCGTCGACGAAGGTCATGCGGTCGGCCTCGGGATCGCGGCACAGCGCACCGCGCGTGCAGGTGGCGAGCCCCTTCAACTGCGGCAGGAATTCGGTGTCGACGAAGGTCGAGACGCGGGCGAGGCGCTGCGGATCGGCATTGAAGGCCGGATGGATGTCGAAGCCGGCGCGGCCGCCGCGGCAGGGCACGCCGCCATCGGCGAGCGCGGGGTTGGCATAGGAGACGTAGACGACGTGCGAGAGGTCGCCGCCGACCAGCGGCTTCAGCGCCTCGCGCAGCTTGACGAAGTTCTGCGGCAGCTCGCGCGCCAGCGCGTCGCGGGAATCGTCGACGCTCGCCATCACGCCGGAGCGGCGGAACAGAGCCCGTTCGGTCGCGGTGTCGACGATGACGTCGGCGACGAGACCGGAGAAATAGACGTCGTTGGCGCCGACCGACAGCAGCACGAGATCGAGCGTGCGGTCCGGCTGGCGCTTCTTCGCCGCGGTGAGCGCTTCGCGCAGCTCGGCGACCTGCGCGTTCACGCTGGTGTTGCAGACGCCGGTCTTGCCGGGCGGGCATTCGCGGGCGCGCTGCGAGCCGAGCAGCCCGTCGCCGATGCTGGCGCCGGTGCAGGCGAGCGGCAGATAGGTCACCGCGATGTGGGTGTAGCGCACCGCAAGCGCGAGCGCCGTGCGGGTCTGGTAGCTGTAGAGCGAGCGGTGGCAGGGCGAGTTGAACCAGAGCGCGCTGTAGCGCTGCCAGTTCGCGAGCGTGTCCGGCGCCTCGCAGGCGCGGCCGCCCTTGTAGCCGTGGCGGCTCGGCCGGTAGTACTGGCCGCCGGCGGCGGTGCCGAGATAGGAGCGGAAGCAGAAGCCTTCGTCGGACAGCGCCAGGGGCCGGTCCGGATTGCCTTCGCCCGAAGCGATGCTGTCGCCGAGGCCGGCGATGAAGATGTCGCGGACCTGAATCTCGGTCTGGACGCGCTGGCTCGCATCCGAGCCGGAGGAGACGTCGACGGTCGCGACGGTCTGCTTGCCGTAGCGGACACGCAGATTGATCGGCTCGGCGCAGTCGAAGGTCGATTGTTGCGGCCCGTCGCCGTCGTCGAACGACCAGGCGCAAATGGCGCCGACCGGCACGGCGCCGGCGAGGCGCACGGTGACGGGATGGTCGATCGGGGTGAGGTAGTTTTCCTTGGTGTTGTCGCGGGTGCAGGGCTGGTTGACCCGGCCCTGCAGGTCGATGCAGAGGCGGTTGACCATGTTGCGGGCCCAGCCGCGGCCCTCGCTCTGCAGCTCCAGCGATTGCTCGGCGGCGAGGATGCTGCGGTTGCGGGCGTTCTCGACATGGAGCAGGAAGTCGCGCTCCTCGCGGAATAGCCGGAAGCGGTTACGCACCTCCCAGCTGATCTGCAGGGTGCCGGCGTCCTGCGCGGCAGCGCGCTCGGCCGGCAAAACGGACAAAAGCCCGGCGAGCAGCAGGGCGCCGGCGGAAAGATTACGAAGCAATACAGGGATCATGGCCCGCGTCTTCAACGGCAAAGTTGAGGCGGAAATAAGAGAGCATTGCCCCTCCGTCCGCAACCTTTGTCTAAAGCGCGTGCCTTACCGCTTGTTGGCCTGCCGCAGCGCCCGCTCGCGCTCCATGGCCGCCACCTGCTTGGGCAGATTGGCCTGTGCACAGGCCTCCGCCAGGCGCCGCCGCTCCTGCCAGGGCTCGACCACGTTCATCCAGAGCCTCGCGCGTGCCCATGATGGAGATGGCGAGGCCGAACGGGATCACGAAATAGAGGATGCGGAACACCAGGAGCGTCGCCAGGAGCTGCTCGCGGCCGAAATCAGGCAGCGCCAGCAGCATGGCGGCATCGAACACGCCGATCGAGCCGGGGGCATGGCTGGCGAAACCGAGCAGCGTCGCCAGGATGAACACCACGGCCAGCGACATGAAGTCGATCGGCGGATTGGCCGGCATCAGGAGGTACATGGCGGTGGCGCAGAAGCCGAGATCGACCACGCCGATCAGGATCTGGACCAGCGTCAGCGGCGCCGACGGCAGTACCACCTTCCAGCCCTTCTGGCCGAGTCTCGCGCCGCTTTTCGCCCATGCAGAGCCAGACCAGGTAGGCGCCGATCGAGGCGAGGCCGCCAAGGGCGATCAGCCGGTTGATCGAGGAGGGGAGCTGGTCCATCGACGAGGCGGCGTCCGGATGGATCGCCATGCCGATCGAGAGCACGAAGATGTTACCGAGCCAGAAGGTCAGGCCCGACAGGAAGCAGATCTTGGCGACGTCGATCGCGTTCAGCCCGTAATCCGAATAGATCCGGAAGCGGATCGCGCCGCCGGTGAAGACGGTGGCGCCGATATTGTGGCCGATCGAATAGGACGTGAAGCTGGAGAGCGCCGCGATGCGATAGGGCACGTGCTTCTTGCCGATCGTTCGCAGTGCAAAAAAATCGTAAAAGGTCAGCGTGCAGAACGCGAAGAAGACGCAGACCGCCGCCAGCCCGATGCTGCCGCGGGGGATCTCGGTCAACGCGGTCAAGATCACCCCGGTATCGATACCCTTGAGGGTCCGCACCAGCGAGGTGATCGCGAAGGCGATGATGAAGATGCTCGCGGCAACTCCCAGCCGTCGCCAGCCGATCCATCTCTTGAAGCCGCGTTTCAGCGCGGGCAGCAGTCCGTGCATTCGTCCTCCCGGCGGGGGGCAAGACCGACCGGGCCATGCATTGGCCAGTCGGGTGCGATCATGGCCATAGGCAGGCATCGATCGCTAGGCATGATCCAGCTCATTTAAGGCAAAAACAGCGGCTTGTGCAGCCCTTGACAACAATAGGTTCTGCGCTGGACCGGCCGGTTTTGTCATATGCGGTTCACACCGACGGCGCGTTAAGCATATGAGTCGAGAGCCGGCCCGGCCCGCGCATTTGGTATGCCGGCATGATCCCAGATCGCCGCGCCGTCCGCATTGTTCCAGCGCAAGCCTTGACCGGTCTTTTTGGAACGTCGATGCCGTGCGCTCGTTGGGCCCCATCAGCAACCGAACATGGCGGAATAGGCGGCTTTTCGCGCAAGCCGCTGCCTTCGTGTTCCAGAAATCGAAAGAGGACGGAACGATGGGACTGTTCACAAAAGATATCAAAACCATGAACGACCTGTTCGTGCATCAGCTCCAGGACATCTATTACGCCGAGCAGCAGCTGACCAAGGCGCTGCCCAAGATGGCCAGCAAGGCCACCGATCCACAGTTGAAACAGGGCTTTTTGACGCACCTCGAGGAAACCAAGCAGCACGTCGCGCGGCTCGAGGAAGTCTTCAAGATGCACGGCGTCCCCGTGAAGGCGGTCGATTGCCCGGCGATCGACGGCATCATCGAGGAAGCCGACGAGACCGCCGGCGAGGTCGCCGACAAGGCGGTGCTCGACGCGGCGCTGATCAACGCGGCGCAGGCCGCCGAACATTACGAGATCGTGCGCTACGGCAGCCTGATCGCCTGGGCCAAGCAGCTCGGTCGCAACGACTGCGCCAGTGTGCTCGCCAAGACACTCGAGGAAGAGAAGGCGACCGACATGAAGCTGACGAAACTCGCCGAGAGCAAGGTGAACCTGCGCGCGGCGAGCTGAGCCCAAGTTGAACCAGGAGGGCGCCGCGCGGTCGTCCGCGCGGCGCTTTCATGCCGAGAATCATCATTCGACCGTTCTCGAAGCATGATGGCGGGCTAGAAGCCTATATTCGCATGGGGCTGCAATCGAGGTGCAGCATGCGAGCCAACACCATCAAATACGGATCCTTCGACAGGGCAGCCAGCGCGCCACGCGCCGGCTCGCCTCCTGCGACGTCTCTCACGCTGGCCGCAATGAGCCTCGGCTATGGCGTGGTGCAGCTCGACGTCACCATCGTCAACACCGCACTCGATGCGATGGGCCGGACGCTCGGCGGCGGCGTCGCCGAATTGCAATGGGTGGTCAGCGCCTACACCATCGCGTTTGCCGCCTTTATCCTGACGGCTGGCGCGCTTGGCGACCGGATCGGCGCCAAGCGCGTCTTCATGGCGGGGTTTGCCATCTTCACAGCGGCCTCGCTCGCCTGCGCGCTGTCGCCCAATGCGGTCGTGCTGATCGCAGCGCGGCTGGTTCAGGGGCTGGCGGCGGCGATCCTGGTGCCGAATTCGCTTGCGCTGCTCAATCACGCCTATCCGGACGACCGCGCGCGCGGTCGCGCCGTCGCGGTCTGGGCCGCGGGCGCGAGTCTTGCGCTCACCGCCGGCCCCTTCGTCGGCGGCGCGCTGATCACGCTGGTCGGCTGGCGTGCGATCTTCCTGGTCAATCTGCCGATCGGGCTCGCAGGCCTGTGGCTGAGCTGGCGCTACGCCAGCGAGACCACAAGGGCGCGCTCGCGCGAGATCGATCTGCCCGGGCAGCTCGCCGCAATCGGCGCGCTGGGGGCGCTGGCCGGCGCCATCATCGAAGGCGGTGCGCTGGGCTGGAGCCATCCGGCCGTGATTGCTGCCTTTGTCTGCGCCGCCGCTTTCGCTGTGCTCTTCCTCTGGCGCGAGAGCCGCGCAGCGCAGCCGATGCTGCCGCTGTCGCTGTTCAGGCACAGGCTGTTCGCGCTGACTTCGCTGGTCGGCCTGCTCGTCAACATCGCGATCTATGGCCTGATCTTCGTGCTCAGCCTGTACTTCCAGCGGATCAACGGGCTGTCGGCATGGTGGACCGGCCTTGCTTTCGTGCCGATGATGGGCGCGGTGCTGCCGATCAATCTGCTGGCGCCGCGCCTTGCCGAGCGCATCGGCCCGTGCCCGACCATCGTGGTGGGCGCGTGTGTCTCGGCGCTCGGCTGTCTCGGCCTGCTGTGGATCGAGCCTGACACGCGCTACTGGATGATCTGCGCCCAACTGATCGCGATCAGCGGCGGACTGGGCCTCTTGGTTCCACCGCTGACTTCGACCCTGCTGGGCAGCGTCGACAGAGCGCGCTCCGGCATCGCGGCGGGCGTCCTGAACGCGACTCGGCAGACCGGCAGCGTGCTTGGGGTTGCGCTGTTCGGCTCGCCCGTGGCCGCGGACGGCGCGTTCATGACCGGGTTCCATCTGGCGCTGGTCGTATCCGCGTCGGTCCTGCTGCTTGCGGCCATTGTGATCGGTTTCGGTGCGCGGGCGCGGGCATGAATAATTCGATGAGATGAACACACCTTCGATTCACCATTCTCGGCGCCAGTGCATAGCCGGTTACCGACTGTCCATCTCTATCGGGTGATGTGCCGGTAACGGGGGCCGGCAATGTATCAAGTTCTCTATTGTCTCACTGACGAGCACGATTGGCGGCTCGTCGCGCTGGGCGGCGCGGTGTGTCTGCTCGCCAGCGCGGCGGCGATCAGCCTGTTTCACCGGGCGCGCGCGACCCAAGGCGTTGGGCGTCTGGCCTGGCTTGGCCTCGATGCCGCCGTCAGCGGATGCGGTATCTGGGCGACGCACTTCATTGCGATGCTCGCCTATGGGCCGGGAGGCGCGGGCGCCTACAACATCCCCGTGACCATCCTGTCGCTGATCTTTGCGATCGCCGTGACCTTCGTCGGGCTGAGCATCGCGGTGTCGTCCTCGCGCGCGCTGTGGATCGCCTTCGGCGGTGCCATCGTCGGCGCCGGCGTCGCGGCGATGCATTACACCGGCATGGCGGCGTTGGAAATGCCGGCAAGGGTTCACTGGGTGGCAAGCACGATTGCCGTCTCGGTGCTGTTCGGTGTCGTCTTTGCAGCGTTCGCGATGTTCGTGGCCGCACGGCGCGACGACCTGTTCCATGCGCTAACGGCGACCACGCTGCTCACGGTCGCCATCGTCGCGCATCATTTCACGGCCATGGGCGCGGTGCTGCTGACGCCGGACCCGACGCTCGCAATCGGCGGCCTGTCGATCCCGGCAACCTCGATGTCCTTCCTCACCGCCAGCGCGGCGGTCGCGATCATCGCGATCGCGCTCGTGGCGGCGCTGCTCGACCGCCGCGCCCGAGGCCAATTGGGTGCCCAGCAGATGGTGCTCGACACCGCGCTCGAGAACATGTCGCAGGGGCTGTGCATGTTCGATGCGGACGGCAAGATCATGCTGTTCAACGAACGCTATGCGGCCATGCTCCGGCGCACCGACATCGCGCTCACCGGACGCCTGCTGGTCGACGTGCTGAGGGAGGAGCAAGTCAAGGGGCAGTGGCAGGGCGATGCCGATGAATTCTTCGCCCGACTCATCGCTGATGCCCGCGAGGGGCGCACCACGACCGACGTCGTCAATCGGTTCGGCCGCTCGATCCGCGTCGTCAACCAGCCGATGCAGGGCGGCGGCTGGGTCGCGACCTTCGAGGACATCACCGAATGGCTGGAGGCGCAGGCCAAGATCTCGCACATGGCGCGCCATGACGCGCTGACCAGTCTGCCGAACCGCGTCCTGTTCCACGAGCAGCTCGAGCAGGGACTGCGCCGCACCGGCTCCGGCGACCAGCTCGCGGTGCTCTGCCTCGACCTCGATCACTTCAAGGACATCAACGACTCGCTCGGCCATCCCGTCGGCGATGCGCTGCTGAAGGAGGTCGGACGCAGGTTGAAGCAAACCGTCGGCGAGAGCGGCACCGTGGCTCGCCTCGGCGGCGACGAGTTCGCCGTGGTTCAGATCGGCAGGTCCGAGGAGGCTGCTGCGCGATCCCTTGCCGGCCGTCTCGTCGAGGTCACCTCCGCGCCTTACGAGATCGACGATCATCAGATCCTGATCGGCGTCTCGATCGGCATTTCGCTGTCGCCGCAGGACAGCAGCAATCCGGACGAGCTGTTGAAGAACGCCGACCTCGCGCTCTATCGCGCCAAGGCCGACGGCCGCGGCACCTATCGCTTCTTCGAAACCGGCATGGATGCCCGCGCGCAGGCACGCCGCCTGCTGGAAATGGACCTGCGCGCAGCGCTGCAACGGAGCGAGTTTGAGGCCTATTACCAGCCGATCCGCGACGTCGTCAGCGGCCGCGTCGTCGCCTTCGAGGCGCTGCTGCGCTGGAACCACCCGCAGCGCGGCCTGATCTCTCCGATCGACTTCATCCCCTTGGCCGAGGAGACCGGACTGATCGTCCAGCTCGGTGAATTCGTGCTGCGCGCGGCCTGTGCCGACGCGGCCACCTGGCCGGAGGACGTCGATCTCGCCGTCAATCTGTCGCCGGTCCAGTTCAAGAATCCGAACCTGATCGCATCCGTGACCGGGGCGTTGGCAGCTTCCGGGCTCGACGCGCGACGCCTCGAGCTCGAGATTACCGAATCAGTGCTGCTGCAGAACAGCGAGGCGACGCTGGCGACCTTGCACGAGCTGCGCACCATGGGGTTGCGGATCTCGCTCGACGATTTCGGCACCGGCTATTCGTCGCTGAGCTATCTGCGCAGCTTCCCGTTCGACAAGATCAAGATCGATCGCTCCTTCGTGTCGGAGCTGGCGACGCGCGACGATTCCATGGCGATCATCCGCGCCGTGACGGGCCTTGGCCGCAGCCTCGGCATCGTCACCACGGCGGAAGGCGTCGAGAACGACGCCCAGCTCGAGCTGCTCAGGCGCGAGGGCTGCGATCAGGCGCAGGGTTATCTGTTCAGCAAGCCGCGTCCTGCCTCCGACGTCGCGATCATGCTGGACCGCCCGCGGCTGCTGGCGTCGGCTTGAGCTTCAGCCGCGGCGCAGCGCGAAATGGGCGCCGCAAAACGCCATGACCGCGCCGAGGCACAGCGCTGCGAGCCCGGCCAGCACGCCCGAGACGGTCGGGATCGGGCTCGGCGCAGCAGCCACCTGACCCGCCCCCGCCAGTAGGAGCACGCCGACCGCGATCAGGAACTGGCGCATCCGCTGCGGGATCTGGCCGGAGACGGCGCTCTGCATCAACGTCGCGGTGAAATAGCCGCCGGAAAAGCCGACCGTCGCGATCAGCCACCACGCGATCGCCGCGCCCGCGGGGATGTACTCATGCGTGTCGGCGCGCCAGAGCCCGCCGAGGTCGAGCCCGTAGCGCGCGCCCAGCATGTGCACCGCGAGCGCGAGCAGCACGCCTGATATCATCGCGGCGCCGAGAATCAGACGGCGTGGAAAAAGGTCGTCTCAACCATGCCTCGCTTGTAGGATGGGCGAGGGCGATCGCGCAAGCCGATCGCGGGCGGGATTGCGCGGGCGGGATCGATTATCGGGATGCAGGGTTCGGAAGCTGAGGCCGCGTCAGTCACGAGCTACGCCTACAAGGCGTCGCTGGTCGGTTCAGCACGTCGTTTCACGCTGACGGAGCAGGGGCTGTCCTGGCATATCGGCGGTCGCTCGGGCCTGTGGCCCTATGACGAGATCAGCGCGATCCGGCTGTCGTTCCGCCCGGTCTCGATGCAGCAGCACCGCTTTCGCGCCGACGTCAGCCACACCGGCGGCCGGCGCATCGCGATCCTGTCGACGAGCTGGCAGACCGCGGCGCTGATGGCGCCGCAGGACAACGGCTTTCGCGCCTTCATCGTCGAACTGCATGCGCGGATGGCCAGAGCCGGCAGCCGCGCGGTGCTGACCGCCGGGCTCGGCCGCACCACCTATGCGATGGCGCTGGCATTCCTCGCGGTGCTGACGGTTGCGATGGTGGGCCTGTTGATCCGCGCCCTCATGACCGGCGAGCTTGCCGGCGTTCTCTTCATCCTCGGTTTTGCCGCGCTGTTCGCCTGGCAGGTCGGCGGCTTCGTGCGGCGCAATCAGCCGCGCGCCTATACGTTGGCGCACCTGCCGGAATCGCTGCTGCCGTAGCGTTGCAACCGGCCGCAATCAAACGTGAGTTCGCCCGGCTGCGCGGCTGCCGCATGCTGCGGCCATGCCACACATGCATCCCGCCACACGCCAACTTACAGCGGATGAGATCGTCGAGATCAATCGCAGGCACCTGATCGAGACGCCGCTCGTGCCGGCCGATCTGTTGTTCGTGTTCGGCACGCGAGAGGACGAGATGTTGCGGGCGGAGACCGCGGCGCGGCTGTGGCGAGAGGGTTATTTCCGCTGGGCGATTGTCAGCGGCGGGGTGACGCCGGGCTCGGAGCAATCCGAGTGCTCGCTCATCAAGGCGGCGATGATTGCGGCAGGCGTTCCGGCGGAACTTGTCCTCGAAGAGCATCGCGCGATGAACACCGGCGAGAACGTGATCTTCTCGCTGCCGGTCATCGATGCCGCGCTGGGCCTTGCCAACATCCGCAGCGTGATCTGTCTCGGCAACACCTGGACCGCGCGGCGTTATCCGATGACGCTGCACCGGCATTGGCCGGAGGTTGCGAAGATGCTGCTCACCGTCGACAGCTTCGCGACGCCGCGCGCGTTGTGGCACACCGATGCCGAATTCCGCCGCCGCATGCTGCACGAATGGGACAAGATCGAGCCGTACAAGGCGAAGGGCTTCATCGCGGAATGGCCGGAGGCCTGAGCAACGCAAGGGGTCCCGCGGACTACTCCGTGGAGTCGAAATCCTCTTCCTTGGTACCGAGCAGCGAGGCGATCGTGCGCAGCCCGGAATCGAGTTGCTCGAACGTGGGCGGGGCGAGTGCGAGGCGCACGGCGTTCGGTGCATGGCCGTGGGCGATCGCGAAGGTGGAGGACGGCGTCAGCGCGATGCCGCGGCGGGCCGCAGCCGCGACGAAGGTCTGCGAGCGCCAGTGCGTCGGCAGCGTCAGCCACAGATGATAGGAGCGCGGGTCGGCGGCGAGCTGGTAGCCGGTGAGCAGCCTTGCGGCGGTCTGCTGCCGTCGCGCCGCGTCGATGCGCTTCAGCCGCGTCAGCTCGGCGACGGTGCTGTCCGCCATCAGCCGTTGCCCGGACGCGAGCGCGTGGCCCGACGCGATCCAGCCGCCGGTGCGGACCGCGCTCATCACGCTTTCGCGCAAGTGCGGCGGCGCGACCATGATGCCGAGCGCGAGCCCGGGCGCGACCTTCTTGGACAGGCTGTCGATCACGATGCAGCGGTCCGGCCCGAGTGCGGCCAGCGGCGTGTCGTCGGCGAGGAAACCGTAGACGGCGTCCTCGATGATGGTGAGGTCGAGCTTCTCGGCGACGCGCATGATGTCGGCGCGCCGCGTCGCATTCATGGTGACGCCGAGTGGGTTCTGGATGATCGGCTGCAGATACAGCGCCGACAGATGCGATTCGCGATGCGCTTTCTGAATCGCATCGGGCCGCGCGCCAAACTCGTCCATCGGAATCGGGACCAGCGTGATGCCGAGCCGTGCCGCGATGCTCTTGACGTAAGGATAGGTCAGCGCCTCGACGCCGCAGCGGCCGCCGGTCGGGACGAGCGCTGCGAGCGCTGCCGCGAGCGATTGCTTGCCGTTGGCGGTGAAGACGATCTGCTCGGCCTGCGGCACGAAATCCTTGCGCGCGAGATAGGCGGCGGCGGCGTTGCGCGCGCCCTTGGTGCCGGTGCTGGTGGAGACGCGCAGCGCCGATTCCAGCGCGTCGACGCGCTCGAGCCCCGCAAGGCTCTTGGCGATCATCGCCCATTGCTGCGGCAATAACGGATAATTGACCTCGAAGTCGATGCGCGCATCGCGCGGCTCGCTCAAGGCTTCGACCTCGCGCCTGATGTCGCCCGAGATGAAAGTGCCGCGTCCGACTTCGCCGACGACGAGGCCGCGACGAAGCAATTCCGTATAAACACGGCTCGCAGTTGAGACTGCAATGCCACGGTCATATGCAAAATTGCGCTGCGGCGGCAGCCGATCGCCAGGCCTTAACGTGCCGTTAGAGATATCCGAGGCAATTGCATCGGCAAGCTTCACGTACTCGAACTTGGACATTATTGCACCGAGAGCAATGTTTTACTTGCTCCGAGCAGTGTACTGAAGCATTTAAGTTCCATCAAGGTCCGCGATTGAGCCGAGGAAAGCGAGAGCAATCCGACGGCAAATGAGGTGCAAGCGCTGAGTGCGCCTGCGTCAACGGCAATTTGCTTCGCCGCGCGGCCCATTAGGCCGGAGAAGAAAAGTGACCATCATTTCGCAAACTGCCGGGCAGAGCTTACGCCCGTCCTCCACGAGCGGTTTTCTTGCATCGCTCTTCAACCTCACCTGTGCGCTGTTCGACCGCATCGAGCGCCGTACCGCCGTCAAGACGCTGAACGAACTCGACGACCGCGCGCTGCGCGACATCGGGATCACGCGCAGCCAGATCGAGGATGCGGTGTACGGGCAGGTCAAGGCCGAACTGACGCGGTATCTGTGAGTGTATCCGTCGCACGCCCGGCTGGTCCGGGCGTGGTGGCGTACGATGTTTCAGCATCGTCGGTATTCGTAGGATGGGTAGAGCGAAGCGAAACCCATCGACGCTTTCTCCGCGCTGAAACATGATGGGTTTCGCAAGTGCTCTACCCATCCTACAAGCTCGCTTCCTCTGCAGACACAGTTTCGCATCCTCGCGGCTTTTCTCGCCCGAGCCTTGCTTCGTCGCCTTGCCCTCGATTGAACAAGGGCGCAGGGAAGGCCGGGAGCCGGTTGGCTCCCGTGGACCGCCATGCCAAGGGCAGACTGCGTGTGCTGCTGCATAGCGGAGAACAGGGCAACCGGAGACATCCCGGCCTTCCCTGCGCAGTGGTTTGACGGCTTATGTCGTGCTCTCCCCGGGAGCGTTGCACTATTGCCCCGTCGCCTTGCGGATGATTGATGCGTGCGCCCGGTTGGGCCCTCCACATCGCCGCAAGACTTGACGCCAGACCGCGGGCGTCAGGACCACACGATTTTGCCGTACGCCGATCACACCGGTCGTATGCGCGATGGCCTTGCTCACGGTTGCCCGCCCTGCAAAGCCCGTCGCGCCGATGTCATCGGCGCCCACCGCCACCCGGCCCGCGTTCGTGACGATCGCGATACGCCCCTTGTCCTTGGGCCGGGTTGCCGCGATGGATACGCGCTTTCCGAATTTCGGTAAAGCGGAATATTTTTCGCGACGCGCGTTGACCCATAGCTCGGGTGTTTTGCCCCGCGGCAGCGCAAGGGATTGCGGCTGCGCAGCCCTCCTGCTGGGGAACAGTCCCGGAGAAGGGCTCGCCGTCGCAAGCAAAAACGCCGCCCGCTTGAAATGAAGCGCAGGCGGCGGCTGATCAGCCCCGGGAGGGTGAGAGTAAAATCCCGATACCAATAGGTCTTTACGCAGAGGGCGTAGGTTCAGCCCATCGGAGATGGAGACCTAAAGCGGCGCCAACAGTCCCGGCGAGGTCAACCACTTGTTGACCTCGCCGGCAACATCGATCTGCCGGGCTTTTCGCAAAAGCTCCGTGCGGCGGATGCCAGCGGGCATCCCTTTGGCCTGTTGGCGAAGGTTGAGTGCCTCTTGCGCCAGGCGATATTCGAATGTCGATGATGGTTCTGGGAATCGTCGAGCCAAGATTTTCATGCTCCGCTGCGGGGGTAAAGCGGGAGCGCAACTCGCGTTCACACCACCGATGGATGCTACGGGCCGCTCGGTGGTGGCGAGACAATGCGACTTTATCTGCTGGATAGCGAGTGCTTTATTTCGCTTCCGCGCGGGAACTATCTGTGAAACTCAGCAGCCGCGGCAAATATTCTTCAGCTTCGCGGCAGTTCGGGCGTCTTCCGCAAGAAACGGATCCTTGTCACCTGACGATGAGCTGATGCTCGCTTGGGAGGGGCTCGCTGTTCTTGGAGGAAATGCCGCATCGTAACACGACAGGGGCGCGTTGGTGCTTTCGATCGCACGGCAGTTTGGCTCCGCCGCAACAGCTGCGGTCGTAGATGTGCCCACCACCGCCGCCAGCAAGAGCGCTCTGGTCCATGTGCCCGTTCGAGCCGGCGTCATGCTGAACACTCCATGTTACTTGGTTGTACTCGCCCAAATGGGCCGCTCGCCGGTCCAGGCCGGCAGGGCATCCCATTCGGACCAGCGCATCCTGCGCTCCTCGTTTCCGACCCTCACGAAGACGAAGGGAGCATCGTCCCGACCTGTCTTCGAACCCGTGAAAACCGCCGGAACGCCGTAGGCATCTCTGATGATTGCTGTGTTTGCCATTGCCGCCTCCTGTCTCGGCTCGCGTGCTCGCGAGTTGGCCGAAGCGCCGCGCTTGCCTTTTGCGCGGGTCATTGACGGACCGCCCACCGCTAGAGAACGGCCACGATCGCGATCAGCAGCACGAGGAAGATAGGCACCAGTAAAGGTGGCACGAGCCACTCACGAATGTCGAATTTGACTGAATCGGACATCTGACCGCCTTCTGTCGGGTGGAGGCGGGAGCGCGATGCTCTCAGTCACCGATAAAAGCCAAGAAGCGCGCGGTGATGCCGGCCTTGTAGCACTCAACTTGCCAATTAGCGAGATCAATCTCGTCGGTCTTGCGTGCAATGACCCGGACGAGCGGCTCATACCAGTTCGTCAGTCCACACCTTGAAGCTGATGAGGCTCGCCTGGTCCGAAAATATGAACAATCGGAACATCCGCCGCATCGCGGCCTTGGGCGATCAGGACGCGGCCGATGCGCGGGGTGTTGTTGCGTGCATCGAAGGTGTACCAGCGACCGCCAAGGTAGGCATCGAACCACCCCGCAAAGTCGCCGGGGGCATGCGGCGGCGGAATGCCGATGTCGCCGAGATAGCCGGTGCAGTAGCGCGCTGGAATGTTCATGCAGCGGCAGAATGCGATGGCGAGATGCGCATAGTCGCGGCAGACGCCCTTGCGCTCGTGAAATACCTCCCACGCGGTCATGGTCGCCCGCGCGTGCTCGTATCCAAAGGCGATGTGATGGTGAACGAAATCGCAGATCGCCTGGACGCGCGGCCAGCCGGGCGCCGTCTTCTCGAACAGTTTCCACGCAATGTCGGAAAGCCGATCTGTTTCGCAATACCTGCTGCCGAGTAGATAGAGGAGGGTCTCCGATGGAAGATCCTCTACCGCGTGCTGCGTAGCCGAAGGGACGACCACATCGGGCAGACCGTTGTCGCGCACTGTACCGTCGGCAGACAGCATCATGCGGCCGGGAGGCGCAACGAGCCGGCTGCACCAGTTTCCAAAGCTGTCGCGGTAAGGCGTAATCGGCACAGATGGCGAGGTCACAAGGTGATCCGGTACGACGATATCGGAGGCCCGCGTGAAATGCGTTCCGACCATGGCGATCAACGGCGTGACTTGCTTGAAGTCGTAGATCATCTCGAAACCGACGCGGATTTGCATGCTTGGGCCTCGGCTTCAATTGCACTGACCGGGATCGGCCGGCGGGATTGGTCGTGTAGGCTCGAACTCTGGTCGGCATCGCAGCAACAGCCGCCTGCCTCGTCGAAGAGCAAATGGCGACGCGCCGGTCGAATGCAATGGAGGGCGCGTCGCCTGCCGGTATTTGCGGCACCGTCGCCTAATGCAAGGTCGCGGCAGCGGCTTCGTCGATCGCCGCCATCAAGTCTGGCGTCGCGGATTGATGGACCATGTGGCCGACACCGGCGATCCGGCGCAGCGTGCTCTGCTTGATCTCGCCGTGGAGCCTGACCGATTGCTCTTCGGTGTCGATCAGACGGTCGTCCTCGCCGCCGATGATGATCGTCGGCATCGCGATCTCGCCATAGGTCTTCGCGGCGACAAAGGCCGCTGGGACCATCAAGGCCGCTTCTGCGGCGCTGGCACGCATCTGTGCTGGCCGGACAGCCATTGCCTTGGGAAAGTCGGCGAATTTCTCGGGCACCGCGCGCGGGCCGAATAGCTTGCGCAACATCACAGGCCACATCAGCCGCCCGAAGATCGGAGAGATGGTGTAGCTCATGACATCACCGAGTCCCGGCATCGCCGGCGCGAGCGAGGCCGTGGCGTCGGTGCGGGCGGTCGGGAAATAATATCCCGACGCCAGCACCAATGCTTCGACCAGCGATGGATGCCTGATCGCCAGCGCCACTGCTAGCGACGCTCCCCATGAGTGTCCCAGCACAATCGCGCGCTGAACGCCCAGACGGCCGAGTGCTTCCCTGAACAGATCTGCCTGGGCCTCAGGGGTCCAAACCGCATTGCGGGGCCGCAAGCTATGTCCGAATCCCGGGCGGTCGAAGACGATAACCCGGTAGTTTTTGGCGGCCAGATCAATCAAGCCGCTCGACTCGAAGTCCTGGATCATGCTGCCGTTGCCATGAAAGAGCACCAGTGGCCGGCCGTTGCCGCGCTCTACATAGTGCAGACGCACGCCATTGACCTCGATGAACTGCCCCTGTGGCGGATTATCGCGTTGTGCCTTCCTGGCAAGCTGGCGATTGATGAGAGCTGTCCCCAGAAGCACCGCTCCAACTCCGGCAACAGCGGCGAGCGCGGGATATTGCCTTGCGGCACCGAGCCAGGTGGAGACGAGCGAAGGGGAGCGTGTGCGCAGCAGAGCCATTGGCAGTACCTCAGTGGGGTCTGCACGATGCCTCAGGGCAAAATGAGAAATGTTGCAGGTAATTCAAACGAGGGCGTCGTCCGTCGGTTCCTGTGCGGCGCCCGAATCTGATCGATCTTCTTGTTACCGCATTCACTCTTAGGCAAAGCGCCGCACCCGCACGCGGGCAAGTTAGCGCCAGTCTGTTGCGGGCCTAGATGCCTAGCCCGAGCCCGGTGTCTCGTCCTTCTTCGGCGATCGCAACGCCGGGGAGGAGAGCCAATCATCCATATGTGCCGCCATCTCGGCCTGCCGGGCCCTTTTCGTTGCAGCTTCCCGCGACGGGCCATGCGGTAGCAGCTTCGCTTCCTCCGTTAGCTTGGTAGCCTGTTCGAGGAGGCGCTCATTGAGCGATTTTGTGTGTCTGAGCCGGTGACGCTGCATCTGGCGTTCCTTTCCGTGAGGGCGGGAGCGCGATCAGGCGTTCTCATCACCGATGACAGCCGAGAGCCGGGCGGCGATGACGGTGAACGTTCCAACCGAGGAACTGTTCCATCCTATCATGCTCTACGAACTCGCCGCTGGTGTAGCGCACGACGTGGCCGGCGCTGGAGCCGAGAAACAGGTGCGCATCGCCGATGCGAGGTCATCCCAGGGACAGCCAAAAGCTCGATCATCTTCGGACCTCTCGGGCTTGCGGCGAGGCCGTGTCGCGGCGCCGCGCCGGTGCCGGACGTCGAGCCGTCGCAAGCGCGTGATGACGCGGCCGCCGAGCAGGGTGATGCGCTGCCTGAACAAGAATCTCGTAGCCCGGATGGAGCGAAGCGTAATCCGGGATTCTATCCAAGCGGATAAAGCGGCCCCGGATTGCGCTGCGCTCCATCCGGGCTACGAACGGAGTTCGCTGCGCCCCTCAGTGCCTCACCACCAGCACCGAGCATTTGGCGTAGCGCACCACATGCCCGGCGTTGGAGCCGAGGAAATAGGTGCGCATCGCCGGCCGGTGCGAGGTCATCACGATCAGTTCGGCCTTCATGTGCGCGGCTTCCTCGAGGATCTCGTGATAGATGCCGCCCTGGCGCACCACGCTCGAGATGCGCCCCGCCTCGATGCCGGACTCGCGCGCGACGATGGCGAGGGCCTCTTCCGAGGTCTGGCGCTGCTGCTCATCGAAATCGGCCGGCACGTATTCGGCCAGCATCACCGGCGTCATCGGCAGCACGTTGAGCAGGCGCACGACGCCGCTCCAGGTCTGCGACAGCGTCGCCGCGGTCGCGATCGCCGGCTTGGCGAGATCGGTGTCGGCGAGGTCGATGGGCACGAGGATGGACTTGAACATCTGCGCCTCCAGATCTTTTCGGCCGGCCCGGCGGGCCGGCCCGTCGCGCGGTCATCCCGATCGAAGCAGCCTGGGGCTGGTGAACAGCACCAGCTTGCCGCGGCGGTAGGCTACGTCCCCCAATCCTTGACGTCAAAGTCGAAGATCGCAAGCCCCGAGGTGGGCAGATTGTCGGCGAGCGCCTTGGCGCCGGCTGGGTCGCCGCCGCCCATCAGCATGAGGGCGGCCTCGTGCATGCCGGGATTATGGGCGACCAGCAGCAGTTGCTTCGGGTCGGCCGGGGCGGTTGCAGTGCGAACGGACTCCAGGATCTGCGCGGGATCGGCGCCGTAGAGTTCCGGCAGGATCTCGACCTGCGGCGCCGGGACGCGGTCCTTCATCGCCGCCCAGGCGGTGTCCCAGGTCTGCCGTGCCCGGACGGCGTGTGACACCAGCACGGTATCGGGGAAGGGCGGATGGGTAGCGATCCAGTCGCCGATCTGGGCGGCATCCTTGTGGCCGCGGTCGTCGAGGCGGCGATCCTGGTCACGGCCGCTCGGCGCGTCAGTCTCGGTCTTGGCGTGACGCAGCAACATCAAACGGCGCATGGCATTCTCGAATCGTTTTCCGTCTTGGATAATCTACAGGCGCGGGGAGAGGACAAGGTGACAACCGCCCGCACGGTTCTTTAAAGCGCGATCAGATTAGGGCAAATCCTCATCGCGCTCTAAATTTTTGTTTTTGAGCATGATCCCGGTGCAAACCCGATTTTGCGGGATTGCCGCCATAGAAAACCGCTGCACAGCTTTCCGGATCATGCTCTAAGAAAACGACATGAGCGAGACTTTCACAAGCGTGTCCCAGGAAGAAGCCGGCTTTCGCGACCGCGCGCGGCTGTCGTTCGACCTCGACGCGGACATCTGCGTCATCGGTGCCGGGCTTGCCGGGCTCACCATCGCGCTGGAAGCGGCCCGGCTCGGGGCCAGTGTCGCGGTGCTCGAAGGCCGTCATATCGGCTGGAACGCCTCCGGCAACCAGCTCGGCACCGTGATGCCGGGCTTCGCGCTGCCGCTCACCGATCTGATCGAGCGTATCGGCTTCGAGGACGCGCGCGAATTGTGGACGCTGTCGAAGGAGGGCGCCGAGTTCGTCCGGGCCAATGCCACGGAAGAGAACATGCCGGGAATTGCCAGAAGCGACGGCGTGCTCGAGGTCTCCAACGTCGATGCCGGCGATCGCCTGATCAGCCGGTTGCAGATGCTCAACGAGGATTTCGACACCGAGGTCGAGGGGTGGCAGGCCGATCGCGTCCGCGAGGTGCTCAAGACCGGTCGCTACTTCCACGGCGTGTACTATCCCAAGGCGTTTCAGGTCGACGGGCGCAAATATGTGCATGGTCTCGCGGCGCTGGCGCGGCGCGCAGGCGCCCGCATCTTCGAGGATACGCCGGTCGTCAGCATCGATCATTCCGGCATCCGCAAGCGCATCGTCACGCCGTCGGCGCGGTTGCGCGCCACCCACATCGTGCTCGCCGGCAACATCCATCTCGGCGCGCCGTTGCGGCGCCTGTCGGAAACGCTGCTGCCGGTCTGGCGCTATGCCGGCATCACCGTGCCGCTCGGCGAGCGCGTGCACGAGATCATCGCCTTCAAGGGATCGGTGATGGATTCCGACGGGGTCGATCATTTCCGCATCGTCGACGGCGACCGGCTGATGTGGGAGAGCCCGGAGACCACCTGGGCGGCGCGTCCGCAGCGCTTTGCCGGCGCCGTCAGGCGGCGGATCCGTGCCGTCTTTCCCGAGCTCGGCAAGGTCGAGGTCACCGACATGTTCGGCGGCGCCACCGGCCAGACCGTGCACGGCATGCCGCAGATCGGCCAGTTGCGCAAAGGCCTGTGGGTGGCGAGCGGATTCGGCCGCCAGGGCATGAACACCTCGGCCATGGCCGGGCAGATGATCGCGCGCAGCATCCTGTGGGGCGACGAGCGCTGGAAGCTGTTCTCGCCGTTCGAGCTGGTCTGGGCGGGGGCGCCACCGGACGGGTGGCAGGCCAGCTCGTCGGGATCTGGGGCAGGGCGAGTTCCGCCGCCGCAGGCTCGCTCGCCCGCTACCGCGAACGGGCCCGGATCAAGGATCGGCAGCGCGAGGCCCGCCTCGCCGAGGCCAACCGGGCCGCCGGCACCGGCCCGCGCCGCCCGCCGCCCGGCGTCAGGCCGCGGCCGGCGTCGCCGCCCAAACCCGTCGTCCCGGAGCAGGAACGGGCCTCGGAACCAGCGTCCCAGGAAGCCGACATTTCGCGATAGACCGGCGAAAAATTCCGCCCGGAGGTGTAACGTCAGCCGTTAAAGCCCGTATCTCAGGGCGTGGAGCTCCCGCACGGAGAATGAGATGTTTGACCGCCGCATCCTGTTGACGACTGCCGCCGGCCTGTTCGGCCTCGGGGCCTTCCGCTGGCTGAGAGGAACGCCTGCCGAGGCCGGCGAGAAGGCCGCGGAAAAGTTCGAGGTCACGAAGACGGAGGCTGAATGGCGCGCCCAGCTCACGCCGCAGCAATATGACATCCTGCGCAATCATGGCACCGAGCGGCCGGGCTCCAGCCCGCTGCTGAAGGAACACCGCAAGGGTACCTTCGCCTGTGCCGGCTGCGACCTGCCGCTGTTTGCCTCCGACACCAAATTCGAGAGCGGCACCGGTTGGCCGAGCTTCTATCAGCCGATCGAGGGCAATGTCGGCAAGACCGAGGACCGGGCCTACGGCATGGTGCGCACCGAGGTGCATTGCCGGCGCTGCGGCGGCCATCTCGGCCACGTCTTCGACGACGGTCCGAAGCCGACGGGCTTGCGCTATTGCATCGACGGTTTCGGGCTGGTTTTCCATCCGGCCGCGGCGTCGGCGACGTAAGAAAGGCCCGGCAATTGTTGCCGGTCCCGGCAATTGTGCCCCGGTCGTCCGACCGGGGCTTTTTTGTTAAGTCATTGATTTCTTAGCGATACACGCATTGGCATAGCCTTTGCGACTGTCTCCCCCGACTGCGGCCATGGTCGACCGGCCGCCGAGATCGGATTTGGAGACAAAGTTATGGGTATCTTCGATGCAATGAACACCTCGGTGGGTGGCCTGCAGGCGCAGTCCTACGCGCTGCAGAACATTTCCGGCAACATCGCGAACTCATCCACCACCGGTTACAAGGGCATCGGCACCAGCTTCGTCGATCTCATTCCCGACTCCTCGGTTCCGAGCAAGCAGGTCGCGGGCGGCGTGACGGCCAATGCCAAGGCCACCATCACCACGCAGGGCACGATCTCGGGCTCCACCGTCGCCACCAACATGGCGATCACCGGCGACGGCTTCTTCTCGATCCAGAAGGCGACCGGCGTGGTCGACAACGTGCCGGTGTTCAGCGGCGTCACCTATTACACCCGCCGCGGCGACTTCCAGCTCAATGCCAACGGCAACCTGGTCAACGGCGCCGGCTATTATTTGATGGGCGTCACGGTCGACCCCAAGACCGGCAACCCGACCGGCAACGTGGCGAACGTCCTGAAATTCCAGAACAACTTCATTCCCGCCCAGGCCACCACTTCGATCCAGTACGCCGCGAACCTGCCGACGCAGCCGAACACGGCGGCGAGCTCGACCGCCGCGACCGGGACGCTGCTGGCGGCCGGCGGCCTCAACCCATCGGATTTCGCTGCCAACCCGCTGCCGGTCGGCACGCCGCCCGCGCCTTACACCAACAACACCGCTTCGGGTGCCGCGGCCACGGGCAACCTCCGCTCACCCTATTCGTCGACCACGAACACCGGATCGGTGGCTCTGCAGAACAACTCGGCGGCCGTGGCATCGACGACGACATCGCTGGATAATGCCGTCGGCACGCATCTGGCATCGAGCATCCTCACCGCGCTGAGCGGCCAGACTCTGACGATCAACGGCAACACGATTACCTTCAACGCCGGCAACACGGTCACACTCGGCACCAACTCGACCATCGGCCTGGGCGCCGGCACGCCTGCGACGGTCCAGGACATTCTAACCGCAATTCAGAACGCAGCCGGCGCCGGCGTCACCGCGTCCCTCAACTCCAGCGGCAACATCGTGATTTCGAGCGGCACCTCCACGGATGTGGCGGTGAACAGCGGTACCGCGGCCACGGCGCTCGGCATCACCAGCGTGACGCGCGGCGGCAACGTGCTGTCCTCGCCCGCCATCTCCGGGTCGACGCTGTTGAGCGGCAGCGCGACGGCAGGCGGCGCCGAGGTTCTCTCCTCGGGTTTTTCGGCGGGCCCGCCTGCCGACACCATCACCGTCAACGGCCAGACGCTGACATTCGTGGCTTCGGGCGCGAGCGGTCCGAACCAGATCAACATCACCGACAACATTACGACCCTGCTCAGCAAGATCGATGCGCTCTCCGGCGCCACCGGCTCGTCCGTCAGCACCAGCGGCGTGATCACGTTGAACACGGGCACCGTGTCCAACCTGTCGGTGTCCAGCTCCAACAGCGCGGCCTTCGCCGCGCTCGGTTTTACCTCCACCATCACCAAGAACCGTAACGGCGGCGGCACCGCGGGCACCGGCGGCGTGATCGGCAACGACATCGCGACCTTCACCAAGGAGTCGATCAGCGGCGGCGCGGTGACCGCCTACAACGCGGCCGGTACGCCGGTGAACCTGCAATTGCGCTGGGCCAAGACCGACAGCGCCTCGCTGGGCGCAGGTCACACCGATAGCTGGAATTTGTTCTACCAGACCGATCCGAACGCGACCGGCACCACGGTCGGCTGGGTCAATACGGGCCAGGCCTTCACCTTCGCTTCCGACGGCTCGCTGACCACGCCGAGCGGCTCCGGCATCACCATCAACAATGTCAGCGTCAGCGGCCAGTCGCTCGGCTCCGTCGCCTTCAACATATCGAGCGGCGGCCTGACGCAATATGCCAGCACGTCGGGCGCCGTGACCATCAACACCATCACGCAGAACGGCTACGCCGCAGGCCAGTTGCGGTCGGTCGCGGTCAACAACAGCGGCCTCGTGGTCGGCACCTTCTCGAACGGCCAGAACCTCAACCTCGCCCAAGTCTCGCTGTCGCACTTCAACGGCACCAACTATTTGAAGGCGATGGACGGCGGCGCGTATGCCGCGACCGAACAGTCGGGCGCGGCGATCGACGGCGCATCGGGAAGCATCAGCGGTTCCTCGCTGGAAGGCTCGAACACCGACATCGCCGACGAATTCACCAAGCTGATCGTGACCCAGCAGGCCTATTCGGCCAACACCAAGGTGATCACGACCGCGAATTCGATGGTGCAGGACCTTCTGAACGTGTTGCGCTGATTGGCGCGTAACGTAACCAAAGGCGGCATGTAACATGGGTTTGAGTTCAGCCCTCGCCAGTGCGATGAGCGGTCTGCGTGCCAACCAGGCCGCGCTCTCGATCGTCTCCTCGAACGTCGCGAATGCGCAGACGCCGGGTTACGTCGTCCAGACCCCGAACCAGATCGAGGTCACCACCGGCGATTTCGGCTCGACGGCGATGACGACCGGCGTCAGCCGGGAGCTCGACAGCTTCGTGCTGAATCAGCTGCGCACCGAGACCGGCGGCGGCGGTTACGCCGACCAGATGGCCAACATCCTGAAGCAGCTTCAGAGTGTCTATGGCACGCCCGGCAACAGCGGCACGCTCGAAACCGCGCTGAACAATTTCACCACGGCGCTGCAGGCGCTGTCGACCAGCTCGGGCGCGTCGTCGGCGCAAACGGTTGCCCTCGGTGCGGCGCAGGCGCTGGCCACGCAGCTCAACGTCACCACCAAGGGCATCCAGTCGCTGCGCTCCAACGTCGAGCAGGATCTCGGCACCTCGGCGCAGGCCGCGGAACGCGGCGATGCAGCAGATCGCCACCATCAACACCAAGCTGCAGGGCCTGTCGGCCAACGACCCCTCGGCCGCCACGCTGATGGACCAGCGCGATCAGGCCATCAACACGCTGTCGAAATATGTCGACGTCCGCGTCACCACCGACGGATCGAACCAGGCCAACCTCTACACCACGACGGGCATTCAGCTGGTCGGCGCCGGGCTCGCCTCGCAATTCACTTTTGCTTCCGCAGGCGCGATGTCCGCGACCTCGCTCTACAACATCGATCCGGCCAAGTCGGGTGTCGGCGCGCTCAACATCGTGCTGCCGAACGGCTCGAAGGTCGACGTCGTCGCCAACAATGTGGTGTCGTCGGGCCAGATCGCGGCCGATCTGAAGCTGCGCGACCAGACGCTGGTGCAGGCCCAGAACCAGATCGACCAGCTCGCCGCGACGATGTCGAGCGCGCTGTCCGACAAGACCACGGCCGGCAGCACGGTGTCGGGTCCGCCCGCCGGCTTCGACATCGACCTCGGCGGCGCGCTCCCGGGCAACACCGCCACTTTCACTTACACCGACACGGCGACCAATACTCAGCGCCAGATCACGCTGGTGAACGTGACCGACCCGGCTGCCTTGCCGCTGCAGAATGCGACCAACGCCAACCCGATGCAGATCGGCGTGAACTTTTCCGGCGGCATGGGCGCGATCGCCTCGGCGCTCAACACCGCGCTGTCGACCTCGCATCTCAGCTTCTCCGCGGCGCCAGCGCCGGCGAGCGCAACGACGCTGCGGATCACGGACGACAATTCCGGGCTCGCCAAGGTCAATTCGGCCTCGATCAGCAAGACAATCTCCTCGCTGACCTCGGGCAATCCGCAGCTGGCGGTGTTCACCGACGGCGGGCAGGCGCTCTACACCGGCGCGATCACGTCATCGGGCTCGCAGCTGACCGGCCTTGCCGGACGCATCAAGGTGAACGCGCAGCTGGCCGCCGACCCGACCAGGATGTCGGTCTACAACACCTCGCCTGTGACGCCCGCCGGCGACACCACGCGTTCGGACTATCTCTACGGGCAGCTCACCTCGGCGGTGTTCTCCTATTCGCCGCAAAGCGGGCTCGGCTCGGCCAACCAGCCCTTTACCGGCAGCGTCTCGAACTATTTGCAGCAGTTCCTGAGCATCCAGGCCAACGCCTCGACCCAGGCCACCCAGCTCCAGCAGGGCCAGAGCGTCGTGGTCTCGACGCTGCAGGCCAAGTTCGACTCGACCTCCAAGGTCAATTTGGACTCGGAGATGTCGAACCTGATCCAGCTGCAGAATGCTTATGCCGCCAACGCTCACGTGATGTCGGTGGTGCAGAGCATGATGAACACGTTGATCCAGGCTCAAGTGTAACCAGTAACAGGGCGCTGAAACATGTCGATCAGCAGTATCAATTACTCCTCGTCGGTTCTCGGCGCGCAGATCCGCAACATCAATCAGCAGCTCACCGATCTGTCGACGCAGCTCTCGACCGGCAAGCTGTCGCAGAACTATTCCGGAATGGGCACCAACGAGGGCTTTGCGATCGCCGGACGCGCGCAGCTCTCCAACATCGCCGCCTATACCGACACCATCACCAACGTCAATGTCAGCATCAATCTCGCGAACACCGCGTTGCAGTCGCTGACCAAGATCCGCAGCACCGTGCAGACGGGCGCCGCCAACACCGCGCAGGATCTGAACGTCAACGGCCAGACCATCGCGCAGAACACCGCCGCGGCCCAGTTCGGCTCCATGGTCGGCGTGCTCAACACCCAGACGGGCAACCGCTATCTGTTCTCCGGAACGGCCGTCAACACGCAGTCGGTCGCGGATGCCGGCGACATCATCAACGGCACCACGACGCAGGCGGGCTTCAAGACCGTGATGGCGGAGCGCCAGGCCGCCGACCTCGGCGCCAACGGCATGGGCCGGCTGGTGCAGACGCAGCCGACGCCGAGGCTCCATCCAAATCTCGGAAGACGCCGCGGGCTCGCCGTTCGGCCTCAAGCTCAAGGCGGTCTCCTCGACACTGACGGGCGCGACCGTCACCGGCCCGAGCGGCTCGCCGGTGTCGTTTTCGGTCGATCTCAACGGCGTCAACCCGAACAACGGCGACAAGCTCAGTGTTCAGTTCACCTTGCCGGACGGTACCACCGAGCAGATCGACCTGACCGCATCCACGGCGACGCCGACGCCGCTCGGCAGCTTCGCGATCGATGCGAGCACCCCGGTCAACCCGAACAACACGGCGAACAACCTCAACACGGCGCTGAACACCGCGATCACCAAGCTCGCCAACACCTCGCTGGTGGCGGCCTCAGCGGTCGTCGCCGGCGATAATTTCTTCAACACCGCCAGCTCGGCGATCGGTACGCCCGTCAACAACCAGGCGGCGCCTCCGGCGCCGATCAGCGGCGCGACGGCGCTGTCCGGCACGAGCCCTTCGGACTCGATCTCGCCCGGCTTCGTCGCCGGCGACACCATCACCGTCAACGGCACCACGCTCACCTTCGTGGCCTCGGGCGCGACCGGCAACCAGCTCAACGTCACCGACAGCGTCCAAAGCCTGCTCGGCAAGATCGACCAGATCACGGGGACCTCGAAGCCGTCGACGGTCCACGGCGGCTCGATCACGATCAACACCGACGATGCGGCGAGCCTGAACATCACCAGCTCCAATACGGGGGCGCTAAGCTCGCTCGGTTTCGGCGCGACGCCCGTGACCGCCACGCAGCCGCCGTTGCGTGTCGGCTCCTCGCCCGCGAGCCTCGGCGACGACGCTGGTCAACGGTTCGGCCACCACCGTGAAATGGTACCAGGGCAATGACGGACCCGGCTCGGCGCGCTCCACCGCGATGGCGCGGGTCGACGATTCCGTCACGGTGCAGTACGGCGCCCAGGCGAACGAGGACGCGATCCGCCGGCAATTGCAGACGATTGCGGTGTTCGGGACCTTCTCGACCTCGCCGACCGGCCAGTATTCGGGCGGGCAGGTCTCCGCGCTGAGCCAGCGGGTGACGCAGGCGCTGACCCAGCAAGCCGGCCAGCAGCGCATCGAGGACATCCAGACCGACATCGCGATGGCCCAGAACACGATGAAGGACGCGAGCACGCGCCAGACCCAGGCCAAGGCGCAGCTCCAGACCATCATCGACCAGGCGGAATCGGCGTCGCCCGATCAGGTCGCGAGCCAGATCCTGGCGCTCCAGAACGCGCTCCAGGCGTCCTATCAGGTGACCTCGAACCTGGCGCAACTGTCGCTCGTCAAGTTCCTGTAAGGAGGCGTTAAGGCGCCGTTAACCATGCCTCTTTACCTCTTGGTGAGGATTGAAGCGGGGCGGAGCTGCCGATGTCGGACAAGATGCAACTGGTGGTGGCAACGCCGTGCTTCGGCGGGCAGGTTTCGAGCATCTATGCGAGCTCGATCTTCGCGCTCCAGCGCGCGGTGCACGGCATGTCCAATCTCGAGCCTCAAGGTGCTGCTGCGGGACGGCGACGCGCTGATCACGCGCGCCCGGGCCAATCTTGCTGCGATGTTCCTGGACGATCCCAAGGCGACGCATTTCCTGTTCATCGACGCCGACATCGGCTTCAAGCCGGAGCAGGTGTTCCGGCTGATCGAATGCGGCGCTGACGTCGTCGCCGGCTGCTATCCGATCAAGCGGGTCAATTGGGACAAGGCGAAGCGGGCGATCGAGGCCGGTCGGGCCGACGTGCCGGCGGCCTCGCTGGACTACGTGCTCGAGATCGAGGATCCCGACCGCATCGTTGTCGTCAACGGTTTTACCCGCGTTCGTTATGCGGGCACGGGCTTCCTGATGATCCGGCGCCACGTGCTGGAAGCGATGTGCCAGCACCCGAATTATGCGTCGTTGCAGTTCTTCCGGGAGCATTCGCACGACTCGCTTGCCGCGAGCCAGAACCGGTTCGCTCTGTTCGAATGCATGATCGATCCGGCGACCGGGACGTATCTCTCCGAGGACTTCGCCTTCTGCAAGCGCTGGACCGATATCGGCGGCGAGATCTGGGCCGACATCCAGAGACTCGCTCGACCACGTCGGGCCGTCGGTCTTCCACGGCGACATCGCCTCGCAATTCGCAGCCGCGCCCGCAGGGGCGGCGGCCGATGCGGCGTGAGCCTTTCGGGATGAGCGCCGGCGCATCCCGCCTGTCAGGACCGGAGCGCGCCGCCGACGGCGGCTCGCGTTATCGTCTGGGCGATCTTTTCACCCCACTGGACACGCTGCTCGTCTCCGGCGGCGATCCGCGGCTGGCGCTCGATCCGCGCGATCGCGTCAACGGCTACGGCTGCGCGGCCTCGCCGGAGCCGGAGATCTGGAATTTCGCCTCCTCGACCGCATCGACCATCTCGCAAGCGGCCTATGACCGTGCCGCGATGGCGCGCGAAGAGCTGATGCACAAATGCCTGTTCGACGAGGTCGAGATCGCCTTCGATACGCGTTGCGAGGACATGCGGGACGAGCTGCGCGGCCATCTCCAGCTGCCGCCGCGCGTCGACGTCGTGTTCTCGCCCTCCGGCACGGACTCCCAGCTCCACGCCCTGTTCCTGGCCCGCGCGGTGCTCGGCGCACCGCCGGTGACGATCGTGGTCGGCGCCGACCAGACCGGAAGCGGAACGATCCACACTGCGCGCGGGCACCATTTCAACTCCATGACGGCGAGCGGCTTTGCGGTTCGCAAGGACGGCGCGGTCTCAGGGCTCGCCGGCGCCAGTCTTGCAGTGCCGCTGCTCGCGGCGAGGCCGGAGATCGCGATGCGCCCGGACGCCGATGCCGCGGTGCTGCAAGCGGTCGAGGCCACGATCGCGCAAGGCGCGCCCGTGCTGCTCCAGATCATGGATGCCTCGAAGCTCGGCTGGCACGCACCGAGCGCGGCCTGCCTCGACGAGATTGCGCGGCGTTGGCCGCGCAAGGTCCAGATCGTCGTCGACGCCTGTCAGGCCCGGCTCGGCCGCCGCCGGCTGCGCTCCTATCTCGACCGCGGTTATATGGTGCTGACGACAGGTTCCAAATTCTTCGGCGGTCCCGCCTTCAGCGGCGCGCTGCTGGTGCCGAAGGGCCTGTCGCGGTCGCTCGACGGGATCGAGGGGATCGCGCCGGGCTTCTTCGACTATGCCGGCCGCTGCGATTGGCCGATGGCCTGGACGGCGCTGCGCTCGCGCTTCGAACGGCGGCCGAATTTCGGTCAATGGCTGCGCTGGGAGGCGGCGCTCGCCGAGATCGGCAGCTACTACGCCGTGCCAGGAGCTTTCCGCGCCAGTGTGCTCGCCGAGCCTCGGCGCCGGCATCGACAGCATGATGGCGTTGTCGCCGTCGCTTCGTTCCGTTCCAGCCGCGACCACGATCGCGGGCGCGGATGATGAGGAATTTGCACAAACCACGATCTTTCCGTTCATGCTGCTGCGCGACGGCAAGCCGGTTTCGACGGCCGAGACAAGCGCCATCCATCGCTCGCTGGCGCGTGACATGAACGAGGAGATCTGCGGCAGCGCGGCGGACCGTCAGGTCGCCGCGCAGCGTTGCCTGATCGGCCAGCCGGTCCGTCTGGAGCGGCAGGGCGAAGCGCCGCAGACCGTGCTGCGCCTTTGCATCGGCGCACGGCTCGTGACAGAGGCCTGGTCGCCTGATACGGCGGAGGCGCAGCGCAACGTGCAGCATGTGCTCGACCGCATCGCCCATGTGCTGGTAAAGATCGAGCTGCTGCTTGACCGTGGCGCAGTCGCCGCCGCGCCGGTAAACTCCGCGTTCGAGGTGTGAGATGCAGCATCAGGTTTTCGCGCCACTTCGCATGACCGCGGCGAATTATGCCGATCGCATCGGCTTTGCGCAGCTGACGCGGCGGGCATTCGAAGGCGTCGATCTGCATCCGTTGCGCGACCAGTTGCTGGCGCGGATCGCGGCGGGGACCGCGCTGGCGGGCGAAGCGCTCGATCTGTCGTTGATCACCCAGCTTCTCGGCGACAAGGATCAGGGGCTTGCGATCCAGTCTGAGGTGCTGACCTTCCATCAATTATTCCGCACGCCGAGCGTCGCTCCGAAGCCGGGCTTGCGCGTGCTCGCGCTTGCCGCCGACATCGACATGGGCGGCAACACGCCGATCGATTTTCTGCTCGAAGGCTCCGACATCGAATTGCTGACGCTCTACGTGGTCAAGGGCGTCGGCCTGCCCGAGAGCTTGCCCGAGCACGACGTTGCCATCGTGGTTGCTTCCGATTCCGAGGAATGCCGCGATGCACTCGCCTTGATCGAGAAGGCGTCGCCGCACTGGCCGCGCCCGCTGCTCAATCGCCCCGATCGCATAGGCAATCTCGATCGCGACAAATTGCATCGGCTGCTCGCGGGCGTTCCGGGTCTCGACATTCCCGCGACCATCCATGCGACGCGCGCGCAATTGTCGGATCTCTCCAAGGGACAGATCGCCTGCGAGGACGTCGCGGGTGAGCTGCGCTTTCCGATGATCGCGCGGCCGCGCGGCTCGCATGCCGGCGTCGGGCTCGCCAAGCTCGACGACGCGGCAGCGCTCGCAGCCTATCTTTCCGAACGGGACGAACAGGATTTCTTCGTCGCGCGCTTCGTCGACTACGTGAACGCGGACGGGCTCTACCGCAAATATCGTCTCGCGATGGTCGACGGCAAAGCTTACGCCTGCCACATGGCGATCGCCGACCGCTGGGACATCTGGTATCTCAACGCCTACATGGCGTTCAGCGAAGAGAAGCGTGCGGAAGAGGCGGCCTTCATGCGCGACTTCGATCATGCCTTCGCGGCGCGCCACAGCCGCGCGCTCGACGAGATGAGCAGGCGCGTCGGCCTCGATTATTTCATCGTCGATTGCGCCGAGAACCAGGATGGCGAGCCTCCTGGTGTTCGAGGCCGACAACACCGCCGTCGTGCACAACATGGATTCGCCCGACGTGTTTCCTTACAAGCCGCCGCAGATGCGCAAGATCTTTGCAGCGTTCGCGGCGATGCTGTCGCAGCACGCAGCAGGCGTGGGGAGTGCAACATGAACGAGATCGTCCGCAACGCGCAAAGCTCCACGGCGCGCACCTCGCTCGACCCGCAGGACTGGAGCGCGTTTCGCGCGCTTGCCCACCGCATGCTGGACGAGACGATCGACGGCATCGCCAATGTCAGGGCTCGTCCCGTCTGGCAGCCGATACCCGATGACGTCCGTGCGGCATTCAAGGCCGACGTGCCCCGCGAGGCGAGCGAGCCTCGCCGAGGTCTATCGCGAGTTTGCCGAGCACGTCGCGCCGTACGCGACCGGCAACGTCCATCCCGGCTTCATGGGCTGGGTGCATGGCGGCGGCACCGCGGTCGGCATGCTCGCGGAGATGCTCGCGGCCGGCCTCAACGCCAATCTCGGCGGACGCGATCACATGCCGATCGAGGTCGAGCGCCAGATCGTCGACTGGATGCGCCGCCTGTTCGCCTTTCCGGAGGGCGCGAGCGGCATCTTCGTCACGGGCACCTCGATGGCCAATCTGATGGCGGTGCTGGTGGCGCGCACGACCGCGCTCGGCACGCTGGCGCGGCAGCACGGCATCGGCAATGACGGCGCGCTGCTCACGGCCTATACGTCGCAAGCCGCGCATGGTTGCGTCTCAAGGGCGATGGACATTGCCGGGCTCGGCACCGACGCGCTGCGCAAGATCGCCGTCGATGCCGACCATCGCATCGACGTTGCCGCGCTGCGCACGCAGATCGCTCTAGATCGCGAAGTCGGCTTCAAGCCGTTCCTCGTCGTCGCCTCCGCCGGCACGGTCGACATCGGCGCGATCGACGATCTCGAGGCCATCGCTGAGCTGTGCCGCGAGGAAGGCATCTGGTTTCACGTCGACGGTGCTTTCGGTGCGCTCGCGATCTTCTCGCCCGAGCTGGCGCCGCTGCTCGGCGGCATCGAGCCTCGCCGATTCCATCGCGCTCGATTTCCACAAATGGGGACAGGTGCCCTATGATGCCGGCTTCCTGCTGGTGCGCGACGGCGAGCAGCATCGGCAGGCCTTTGCGCAGCCCGCGGCCTATCTCAGCCGCGAGGCGAGGGGCTTGCGGCCGGCGCGGTCTGGCCCTGCGATCTCGGCCCCGATCTGTCGCGTGGCTTCCGTGCGCTGAAGACGTGGTTCACCCTGAAGACGTTCGGCACCGAGCGGCTGGGTGCGGCGATCGCACGAACCTGTGCGCTGGCCAAATATCTCGAGGCGCGCGTGCTGGCCGATCCGCGGCTGGAATTGCTGGCGCCGGTCAACCTCAACATCGTCTGCTTCCGCTATCGTGCCGACGATGCGGTCAACCGCGAGATCGTCGCCGACATCCAGGAATCGGGAATAGCGGCGCCGTCGAGCACGATGCTGAACGGCAAGTTTGCGATCCGCGCCGCGATCGTCAACCACCGCACCGAGGAAGCCGACATCGATGCGCTGCTCGCGGCGGTGCTGGACTTCGGCGGACGAAGGTGCGGCGGCGATCTGATCGAGGTCGAGGCCCCGCCGCTTGCGGCGCAATAGCGCGCGAGCCCGGCTGAAACGACGACGGCCCCGGAGATGATCCGGGGCCGTCGTCGTTTGCCGGATGCGTCGTTCGCGTGGCTTGGCCGCGCGAACGCGCCCGATCAGGCGGCGGAGCTCACGTCGTCCTTGTCCGCTTCCGTCTTGGGATGGGTGGCCTCGAACTGGCTGCGCAGCTTTTCTTCATAGGCGATCAGCTTGCGCGCATCCTTGAGCGCCCGGTACAGGTCGCCGTTCAGGATGTTGTTGTTGATGCATTCGATGATCGGCCAGGCGCTCGGCACCGCGGTGACGATGTCGCGCACCAGGTTGAAATAGGTGCCGTGCTGGGTCTGCGGATCGGGCGAGATGTACATCAGCTGGACCGCCAAATAGACGAGCTTGGCGGGCGTATCGGCGGTCTCCGGCGTGAGGATGTCGCGCTCGCGCAGGATCGGCACGTTGTCGCCGTCGATCAGGAGGCGGGCACGTTGGTCCGTGTTGGTAATCACGCAGTTGCCGACGATGATGCGTTCGTGCGGTCTGAGACTCGACCTTGAGGGCCATTGCCTGTTCTCCATCAACGCTTTCGTAACCGAGCGTTCGTTGCGGCCTATCAGGACGTGATTCTCGCTCGTAACTAGTTAACGAGCTGTAAATTCAGGCTATTCGCGCTAAAAAGCCCAATAATTTCAAGGGTTCCGCCGTGTGGCGGCGCAACGATGCGTGCCGTTTGCCGGACCGAATCACGCGTGAAGCGGCAAAAGCCCGAGTTTCATTTCATGTTTCGTTAGAGGTCTCGGCGCCACGGTCCGCCGGTCGCTGGGTCCATCTCGATCCAAGCAGACGTGTAACAGTAGCGTCGTTTACCAGAAAGGTAACAGAGTTATGTCAGGCATCGTCCTCTCCGCATCGGTTCGTCAGAACCTGCTCTCTCTCCAGTCCACCGCTGATCTTCTCGCCACCACGCAGAACCGTCTGTCGACCGGCAAGAGCGTCAACTCGGCCCTGGACAATCCCACCAACTTCTTCACCGCCCAGTCGCTCGACAACCGCGCCAGCGACATCAACAACCTGCTCGACGGCATCGCCAACGGCGTGCAGGTGCTGCAGGCTGCCAACACCGGCATCACCTCGCTGCAGAAGCTGATCGACAGCGCCAAGTCGATCGCCAACCAGGCGCTGCAGACCACCGTCGGTTACTCCACCAAGTCGAACGTCTCCGCCACCATCTCGGGTGCGACCGCGGCCGATCTGCGCGGCACGACCTCGTTCGCCAGTGCAACCGCGAGCAGCAACGTGCTGTTTAGCGGCGCAGCCGGCGGCACCACCGCGGCGACCGGCACCTCGACGCTCGGCGCGACCATCGGTTCCTTCACGGGCACCACGGCCACGACCGGCGCGGGCGGCACCACGGCCCTGACCGGCACGATCACCCTGATCGCCACCAACGGCACGACCGCGACCGGCCTCGCCGGCGTTGCTCAGCCGGCCGATGGCGACACGCTGACCGTGAACGGCAAGACCATCACCTTCCGCAGCGGCTCTGCTCCCGCGGCGACGGCGGTTCCGACCGGCTCCGGCGTCAGCGGCAACCTCGTCACCGACGGTAGCGGCAACACCACCGTCTATCTCGGCACGGCGGGTACCCCGACTGCGACCGTCAACGATCTGTTGAGCGCGATTGATCTCGCCAGCGGCGTGAAGACGGTTTCCATCAGCTCCGGCGCTGCGACGATCGCGACCAGCCTCAACCAGACCGCTTCGAGTGTCGGTGCGAGCGCCGTCACGCTGAAGAGCCTCGACGGGTGCGGATCTGAGCGTCACCGGCAAGGCCGACCTGCTCAATGCTCTCGGCCTGACCTCGTCCGTGGGCGGCGGCAACGCCACCGTCTCCGTCAACCGGACCACGAGCGCAGGCTCGCTGGGTGCGGAGATCGCGGACGGCTCGTCGCTGAACGTCGACGGTCACGTCATCACCTTCAAGAACGCGCCGATCCCGGGCTCGACCGGTGCTCCCAGCGTTCCGACCGGTTATGGTGCGAGCGGCAACGTCCTCACCGACGGCGCCGGCAACTCGACGGTCTATCTGCAGGGCGGCACGGTCAACGACGTGCTGAAGGCGATCGACCTTGCGACCGGCGTGCAGACCGCGACGGTCAACGCCAACGGCACCGCGACGCTTGCGACCGCCACCGGCCAGACCAACTCGTCGATCAACGCCTCCGGCCAGCTCAAGATCTCGACCGGCGTCAACGCCGATCTGTCGGTCACGGGCACCGGTAACGCGCTGAACGTGCTTGGCCTTGCCGGCAACACCGGGACGGCGACCGCGTTCACCGCGGCTCGTACCTCCGGCGTCGGCGGCCTCAGCGGCAAGACCTTGACCTTCTCCTCCTTCAACGGCGGCACGGCGGTCAACGTCACCTTCGGCGACGGCACCAACGGCACGGTCAAGACGCTCGATCAGCTCAACACCAAGCTGCAGGCCAACAACCTGACGGCGACGATCGACGCCAACGGCCTGCTGACGGTCTCGACCACCAACGACTACGCGTCCTCGACCATCGGTTCGAGCGCCGCGGGTGGTGCGATCGGCGGTACGCTGACCACGGCTTTGACGTTCTCGACGGCTTCCAGCCCCGTCCAGGACACGGTTGCCCAGACTTCGCGTGCGAACCTGGTCTCCCAGTACAACAACATCCTGAACCAGATCGACACGACCTCGCAGGACTCCTCGTTCAACGGCGTCAACCTGTTGAACGGCGACCAGCTCAAGCTGGTGTTCGACGAGACCGGCAAGTCGAACCTGAGCATCACGGGTGTGACCTACAACTCGAAGGGCCTGGGCCTTGCTGCGCTGACCAGCGGTGTCGACTTCATCGACAACGCTGCCACCAACAAGGTGCTGTCGAACCTGAACGCCGCGTCGAGCACGCTGCGCTCGGAAGCTTCGAGCCTCGGTTCGAACCTCTCGGTCGTGCAGGTTCGTCAGGACTTCAACAAGAGCCTGATCAACGTGCTGCAGACCGGTTCGTCCAACCTGACCCTGGCCGATACCAACACCGAAGCGGCCAACAGCCAGGCGCTGTCGACCCGCCAGTCGATCGCGGTCTCCGCGCTGTCGCTGGCCAACCAGTCGCAGCAGAGCGTGCTGCAGCTGCTCCGCTAAGTCGCGGACGACATCGCAAGCAAGATCCGGCGGCGGGGCTTCGGCCCCGCCGCTTTCTTTGCGTCGGCATCAGAATGCCGCTCGGCAATGTCGCGGCGATGCGCTCGAGTACAGCGAATTGCTCACTCTGAGTTATGGTTGACAAGTGGCAAACGCGTCGCCGCTGCACCGAAAAGCATCATTTGATCATGACGATACGACGAGGCGCAATCCGGCTCGAACCGCGCTTATGGTGAATCCGCGCAAGGCCTGCCGCGACACGCTTCATGCTTTGTTAGCCCACAACGTTCACCGTCCCGGCATCGATTAATCCTAATCGAAGTTTGTTTGTTGCGTTGCGTACCAGAAGGGTAACACTCAATGTCCGGTATCGTTCTCTCTTCGTCGGTTCGTCAGAACCTGCTCTCTCTCCAGTCCACCGCCGATCTTCTCGCCACCACTCAGAGCCGTCTGTCGACCGGCAAGAGCGTCAACTCGGCCCTGGACAATCCCACCAACTTCTTCACCGCCCAGTCGCTCGACAACCGCGCCAGCGACATCAACAACCTGCTCGATGGCATCGCCAACGGCGTGCAGGTGCTGCAGGCTGCCAACACCGGCATCACCTCGCTGCAGAAGCTGATCGACAGCGCCAAGTCGATCGCCAACCAGGCGCTGCAGACCACCGTCGGCTACTCCACCAAGTCGAACGTCTCCACCACCATCTCGGGTGCGACCGCGGCTGATCTGCGCGGCACGACCTCGTTCGCCAGCGCAACCGCGAGCAGCAACGTGCTGTACAACGGTGCAGCCGGCGGCACCACCGCGGCGACCGGCACCTCGACGCTCGGCGCGACCATCGGTTCCTTCACGGGCACCACGGCCACGACCGGCGCGGGCGGCACCACGGCCCTGACCGGCACGATCACCCTGATCGCCACCAACGGCACGACCGCGACCGGCCTCGCCGGCGTCGCTCAGCCGGCCGATGGCGACACGCTGACCGTGAACGGCAAGACCATCACCTTCCGCAGCGGCTCTGCGCCCGCAGCGACGGCGGTTCCGACCGGCTCCGGCGTCAGCGGCAACCTCGTCACCGACGGTAGCGGCAACACCACCGTCTATCTCGGCACGGCGGGTACTCCGACCGCGACTGTCAACGATCTGTTGAGTGCGATTGATCTCGCCAGCGGCGTGAAGACGGTCTCCATCAGCTCCGGCGCTGCGACGATCGCGACCAGCCTCAACCAGACCGCTTCGAGCGTCGGTGCGAGCGCCGTCACGCTGAAGAGCCTCGACGGGTGCGGATCTGAGCGTCACCGGCAAGGCCGACCTGCTCAATGCTCTCGGCCTGACCTCGTCCGTGGGCGGCGGCAACGCCACCGTCTCCGTCAACCGGACCACGAGCGCAGGCTCGCTGGGTGCGGAGATCGCGGACGGCTCGACGCTGAACGTCGACGGTCACGTCATCACCTTCAAGAACGCGCCGATCCCGGGCTCGACCGGTGCTCCCAGCGTTCCGACCGGTTATGGTGCGAGCGGCAACGTCCTCACCGACGGCGCCGGCAACTCGACGGTCTATCTGCAGGGCGGCACGGTCAACGACGTGCTGAAGGCGATCGACCTTGCGACCGGCGTGCAGACCGCGACGATCGGCGCCAGCGGCACCGCGACGCTTGCGACCGCCACCGGCCAGACCAACTCGTCGATCAACGCCTCCGGCCAGCTCAAGATCTCGACCGGCGTCAATGCCGATCTGTCGGTCACGGGCACCGGTAACGCGCTGAACGTGCTTGGCCTTGCCGGCAACACCGGGACGGCGACCGCCTTCACCGCGGCTCGCACCTCCGGCGTCGGCGGCCTCACCGGCAAGACCTTGACCTTCTCCTCCTTCAATGGCGGAACGGCGGTCAACGTCACCTTCGGCGACGGCTCCAACGGCACGGTCAAGACGCTCGATCAGCTCAACACCAAGCTGCAGGCCAACAACCTGACGGCAACGATCGACGCCAACGGCCTGCTGACGGTCTCGACCACCAACGACTACGCATCCTCCACCATCGGTTCGACGGCGGCGGGTGGTGCGATCGGCGGTACGCTGACCACGGCACTGACGTTCTCGACGGCTTCCAGCCCCGTCCAGGATACTGTTGCACAGACCTCGCGTTCCAACCTGGTCAACCAGTACAACAACATCCTGAACCAGATCGACTCGACGGCTCAGGACTCCTCGTTCAACGGCGTCAATCTGTTGAACGGCGACCAGCTCAAGCTGGTGTTCGACGAGACCGGCAAGTCGAACCTCAGCATCACGGGCGTGACCTACAACTCCAAGGGCCTGGGTCTTGCCGCGCTGACCGGCGGTGTCGACTTCATCGACAACGCCGCCACCAACAAGGTGCTGACCAATCTGAACGCCGCGTCGAGCACGCTGCGCTCGGAAGCTTCGAGCCTCGGCTCGAACCTGACGATCGTGCAGGTTCGTCAGGACTTCAACAAGAACCTGATCAACGTGCTGCAGACCGGTTCGTCCAACCTGACCCTGGCCGACACCAACGTCGAGGCGGCCAACAGCCAGGCGCTGTCGACCCGCCAGTCGATCGCGGTCTCCGCGCTGTCGCTGGCCAACCAGTCGCAGCAGAGCGTGCTGCAGCTGCTCCGCTAAGTCGCGGACGACATCGCAAGCAAGATCCGGCGGCGGGGCTTCGGCCCCGCCGCTTTCTTTTGTTCGCTGCTCGGAGATTTCGGAAGGGCGGGGGCCGCTCGAAAAAGTAACCAGCGGTTATGGTTAATGGAGCGTAAGCGCGGAGAATTGCCAATGATTTCAGACGGATTGCCCGCCGTGTCCGCGCCTTCGACTCGCTTATGGTGAACCGGCGCTTATGCAGGCGGCACGCCTTTCACCCTTTGTTAGCCACGTCGCGGCACGCTGGCCCCGTCACTCGATCCAGAAGCGATCGAACGAAGACGCGTAAGCCAGAAGGGTAAGAGTCATGTCCGTTGTTCTCTCTGCGTCGGTTCGTCAGAACCTCCTCTCTCTCCAGTCCACCGCCGACCTCCTCGCCACCACACAGAACCGTCTGTCGACCGGCAAGAGCGTCAACTCGGCCCTGGACAATCCCACCAACTTCTTCACCGCCCAGTCGCTCGACAACCGCGCCAGCGACATCAACAACCTGCTCGACAGCATCGCCAACGGCGTGCAGGTGCTGCAGGCTGCCAACACCGGCCTGACCTCGCTGCAGAAGCTGATCGACTCTGCCAAGTCGATCGCCAACCAGGCGCTGCAGACCACGGTCGGTTACTCCACCAAGTCGAACGTCTCCACCACGATCTCCGGCGCGACCGCGGCTGACCTGCGCGGCACGACCTCGTTCGCCAGCGCCACGGCATCCAGCAACGTGCTCTACAACGGCACGGCTGGCGGCACCACGGCGGCGAACGGCACCACGACGCTCGGCGCCACCATCGGCTCCTTCACCGGCACCACGGCCACGACGGGCGCGGGCGGCACCACGGCCCTGACCGGCACGATCACCCTGATCGCCACCAACGGCACGACCGCGACCGGCCTCGCCGGCGTCGCTCAGCCGGCCGACGGCGACACGCTGACCGTGAACGGCAAGACCATCACCTTCCGCAGCGGCTCTGCTCCCGCGGCGACGGCGGTTACGGCTGGCTCCGGCGTCAGCGGCAACCTCGTCACCGACGGCAACGGCAACACCACCGTCTATCTCGGCACGGCCGGTACTCCGACTGCGACCGTCAACGATCTGTTGAGCGCGATTGATCTCGCCAGCGGCGTCAAGACGGTTTCCATCAGCGCGGGTGCTGCGACGATCGCGACCAGCCTCAACCAGACCGCTTCGAGCGTCGGTGCGAGCGCCGTCACGCTGAAGAGCCTCGACGGGTGCGGATCTGAGCGTCACCGGCAAGGCCGACCTGCTCAACGCTCTTGGTTTGACGACGTCGACCGGTGCGGGCAACGCAACCGTCGCCGTCGAACGGACCACGACCGCGGGCTCGCTGGGTGCGGAGATCTCGGACGGTTCGTCGCTGAACGTCGACGGTCACGTCATCACCTTCAAGAACGCGCCGATCCCGGGCTCGACCGGTGCTCCCAGCGTTCCCAGCGGTTACGGCGCAGAACGGCAACGTGCTGACTGACGGCAACGGCAACTCGACCGTCTATCTGCAGGGCGGCACGGTCAACGACGTGCTGAAGGCGATCGACCTTGCGACCGGCGTGCAGACGGCGACGATCAATGCCAACGGCACCGCGACGCTTGCGACCGCCACCGGCCAGTCGAACTCGACGATCAACACCTCCGGCCAGCTCAAGCTCTCGACCGGCATCAACGCCGACCTGTCGATCACCGGCACCGGCAATGCGTTGAACGTGCTCGGCCTTGCCGGCAACACCGGCAACGCGACTGCGTTCACCGCGGCGCGCACCTCCGGGATCGGCGGCATTGCCGGCAAGACCTTGACCTTCACCTCCTTCAACAGCGGTACGGCGGTCAACGTCACCTTCGGCGACGGCACCAACGGTACGGTCAAGACGCTCGATCAGCTCAACACCAAGCTGCAGGCCAACAACCTGTCTGCAACGATCGACGCCAACGGCCTGCTGACCATCACCGCGTCCAACGACTACGCGTCCTCGACGCTCGGCTCGACGGCGGCGGGCGGTGCGATCGGCGGCACGCTGACTTCGGCGCTCACGTTCTCGACGGCTTCCAACCCCGTCCAGGATGGCGTCGCCCAGACGGCCCGTGCCAATCTGGTGTCGCAGTACAACAACATCCTGAACCAGATCGACACGACCTCGCAGGACTCCTCGTTCAACGGCGTCAACCTCTTGAACGGCGACCAGCTCAAGCTGGTGTTCGACGAGACCGGCAAGTCGAGCCTCAATATCACCGGCGTGACCTACAACTCCAAGGGTCTGGGTCTTGCCGCGCTGACCGTCGGTGTCGACTTCATCGACAACGCCGCCGCCAACCGGGTGCTGACCAACCTGAACGCCGCATCGAGCACACTGCGCTCGGAGGCCTCGAGCCTCGGTTCGAACCTCTCGGTCGTGCAGATCCGTCAGGACTTCAACAAGAACCTGATCAACGTGCTGCAGACCGGCTCGTCCAACCTGACCCTGGCCGACACCAACGTCGAAGCGGCCAACAGCCAAGCGCTCTCGACCCGCCAGTCGATCGCGGTCTCCGCGCTGTCGCTGGCCAACACCTCGCAGCAGAGTGTGCTCCAGTTACTCAGGTAAATAGCTGAAATAACTGACTAAATTGAGCGGCGGGGTCCATGGCCCCGCCGCTCTTTTTTGCGTCTGGCGGCGGGCAGGGGCGTTCACCGGCCATTAACCCTATCCTTTAAACCGGCGTTAACCATACTTTAAAGGACACCTCCTAAGACTGGTCAAAAGCCCGCTTTGCAGACCGCGCGGCCGATTCGTATCCGGTTCAAGAGGAAGACTCGCCAATGTCCAACATCGTTCTCTCGGCGTCCGTTCGCCAGAACCTGTTGTCGCTGCAGTCGACGGCCGACTTGCTGGCCACGACGCAGGAGCGGTTGTCGACCGGCAAGAAGGTCAACACGGCGCTCGACAATCCCACCAACTTCTTCACGGCGCAGGGGCTGGACAACCGGGCGAGCGACATCAGCAACCTGCTCGACGGCATCAACAACGGTGTCCAGGTGCTGCAGGCCGCAAATACCGGCATCACTTCGCTGCAGAAGCTGATCGACAGCGCGAAATCGATCGCCAACCAGGCGCTGCAGACCACGGTCGGCTACTCCACCAAGTCGAACGTCTCGACCACCATTCCCGGTGCGACGCCCGCCGACCTGCGCGGCACCACCTCCTATGCCAGCGCGACCGCGAAGAGCAACGTGCTCTATACCGGCGCAGCCGGCGGCGTGACCCCGGTGACGGGAACCGCCGCGCTCGGCGCCTCGCTGGGTTCGACGGCCGGCGCCTTTACCGGTACAGCCGCGCTCGCGGCCGACGGCACCACCGCATTGTCCGGAACCGCGACGCTGCTCGGCACCACCGCGTCCACCACGTTCGGGGCCGCGCCCGCCGAGCGGCGACACCATCACGGTGAACGGCAAGTCCATCACCTTCCGCACCGGCATCGCGCCGAGCACGCAGCCGACCGGCTGGGGTCTCGACGCCAGCGGACACATCGCCACCGACGGCAACGGCAATTCGATCGTCTACGAGGGAACGGCGGCTGCTCCCGGCGCGACCATCAACGACGTTCTCAGCGCGATCGACCTCGCCAGCGGGGTCAAGACCGCAACCATCAGTGCCAGCGCGGCGACCATTGCCGTCAGCGGCGCGGCGGGTCCCGTCGGCACGCTGCAGGTGGCATCCTCCATCACGGCGGGCGCCGTGACGTTGAAGAGGCTCGACCGGTGCGGACCTGAGCGTGACGGGCAAGGCCGATTTCCTCAAGGCGCTCGGCCTGACATCTGCGACCGGCGCGGGCAACGCGAACGTGACCGCGAACCGCTCGACCACCGCTGGCTCGCTCGGCACCCTGGTCCAGGACGGCTCGACGCTGAACATCGACGGCCACACCATCACCTTCAAGAACGCGCAGACGCCGCAATCGGCGGCGAGCGTGGCCAACGGCTATGGCGTCAACGGCAACGTCGTCACCGACGGCAACGGCAATTCGACCGTCTATATCCAGAGCGCGACGCTCACCGACCTGCTCAACTCGATCGACCTTGCCACGGGCGTGAAGACCGCCAGCATCTTCAACGGCGCGGCGACGCTGCAGACCACCGCAGGCCAGATTCCCTCGTCGGTCAACAGCAGCGGTCAGCTTGCGCTGTCTACCGGCATCAACTCCGATCTCTCGATCACCGGCACCGGCAACGCGCTCAGTGCGTTCGGACTCAGCGGCAATACGGGAACGGCAACCGCCTTCACCGCCGCGCGGACCTCCGGCGTGGGCGGCGTCAGCGGCAAGACCCTGACCTTCTCGTCCTTCAACGGCGGCACGCCGGTGAACGTCACCTTCGGCGACGGCACCAACGGCACCGTCAAGACGCTCGATCAGCTCAATGTGCAGCTGCAGGCCAACCACCTGACGGCGACGATCGACGCCAATGGCGTGCTGACGGTGACCACCGTCAACGAATACGCCTCCTCGACCCTCGGTTCGACTCTCGCGGGCGGCGCGGTCGGTGGTACGCTCACCGGCGTGCTCGCCTTCACCACCGCGCAGCCGCCGGTTCAGGACCCCGTCGCGCAGACGGCGCGTTCGAGCCTGGTCAGCCAGTTCAACAACATCCTGGCGCAGATCGACACGACCTCGCAGGACTCCTCCTTCAACGGCATCAACCTGCTCAACGGCGACACGCTGAAGCTGGTTTTCAACGAGAACGGCAGCTCGACGCTCGGCATCAATGGCGTCGTGTTCAACGCGGCGGGTCTCGGCCTCAGCAATCTCGTTCCCGGCACGGACTTCATCGACAACGGCGCCACCAACAAGGTGCTGGCCAGCCTCAATGCCGCCTCGAGCAGGCTGCGCTCGGAAGGCTCCTCGCTCGGTTCGAACCTCTCGATCGTGCAGGTGCGTCAGGACTTCTCCAAGAACCTGATCAACGTGCTGCAGACCGGCTCGTCGAACCTGACGCTCGCCGATACCAACGAAGAGGCGGCGAACAGCCAGGCGCTGTCGACCCGCCAGTCGATCGCGGTGTCCGCGCTGTCGCTGGCGAACCAGTCGCAGCAGAGCGTGCTGCAGCTGCTCCGCTAATTTCGCGAGCCAGGTTCGCACTTCGAGATTTCGCGGCGGGGCTAACACCCCGCCGTTCTTTTGAGGGAGATCGCTAAGACAAGATTAGCTGAGATCGACACGCATCGTGCGAGGTGCGTTTACATCGTGCATGTGTGGATCTAGCGTTGCGCCGACGAAGAGACTCCGTAACCCGTAATTGTCCGGAGTGCTTCCAAGCACAACACGTAAGCAAATCTTAAGCGGTGCTGCCTAGGGTTGGGAAAGAAATCCTTAAGCGCTTACAACGCGCTAGGTAACCTCCAGGGTGTGATTGATGTCGAATTCCGCTGCCTCGGCTTATGCGCGTGTTGCAACGACCACCGCATCTCCTCGCGACATCGAGGCGCAGACCCTGCTGAAGGCCGCGAACAAGCTCCAGGATGCGGTGAACAACGCCGATCCGCTCAGCGAGCAGACCATGCAGGCCCTGATGTTCAACCGCAAGCTCTGGACCATTTTCCTGAGCGAGGCGATGCGCGACAACAACCCGCAGCCGATCGACGTCCGGCAGAAGATCGCCAACATCAGCGTGTTCGTGCTGAGCCAGACCGCCGCGCTGCAGATGAGCCCGCAGTTCGATCACTTCCGTCCGCTGATCGAGATCAACCGCAATATCGCCGCGGGTCTGTCCGGACGTCCGTGACGGCGGCTCGTGATCGCGGCATCACGAGCATCCCGGACTTGCTATCCTTCGGAAACGCGAATTTTGCGCTGACCGGTGTCGGTCAGACGCAGGGCATTGTCGCCGTCGACCGCGCGATCGTCAGGCGCTGACGTCCGTGCTGAGCGGACGCGAGGGCTCGGACTTCATATCCAATGCATGGAAATAGGCTCGCCGGCGCAGCATCGCTTCGTCCGGGAACTGATTGACCACCGCTTCGGTCTTGTCGTTGACGACCTGGAAGACCATGGATGCGGACGCCTGGTCGAACACGACCTGGCGCGAGATGTTCTCGTGGTTCGGCAGATCGTTGCGCACAGGCGCGCTCGTATCCGCCGCGGCGACCGTCTGGCTCACCGGAAGATCAGTCTGCACTAGCCTCGTTCGCCGCCGCGTTGGACGTCGCTACGATCTGCACGGGGGCCGGGATCCCCACCGGCCTGATGCTGAAATCTGTACTCATGGCAGCCTCCTGGTTGCCTCACGTGAGTCAAATCCCAACCCCTCTCGTAACGCAACCATGGAACAGCAGGACTGAAGACCCGGTAACGAAACGTGCCTAACCGCACGACGAAATCGCCGCGCGGTTTTTCGTAAAATTGTTGCTTGTTTTCGCGTGCGCTCAGAGCGAGCGGCTGACCGCGAGCGGGGTGATGTGACGCGGACCAGGAGCTGCGCGGCGACCCGCGGCCGTATAGGTGTTCGGCACGTTGCGCTTCTGAATCTCGGCATTGACGCCGCGCACCACGCTTTCGGAGACCGCATGCGCGGTCGCCAGCACGGTGAGATTGACCTGAAGCATCGCGCGGAACGCATCGTGGTGGCGATGCAGCGTCGAGAGCAGCTCGGGCGCGGATTTCGCGAGCTGGGGCTGGTTGACCTTCAACTGGCCGACGGCGCCGACATAGTTGCGCGAGAGACTCCTGCTTCTTGCTCTCGAGCGTCATCGCCTCGCGGACCTTGCCGGCTCGAACGAGGCTCGGTCTCGCGCTCGATCAGCCCGAGCAGGGCGTTCATCGCATCCATCAGGTCTTCGGCGAGCTTGCGCGCTTCGGCGCTGCCGGGCGCGGTGCTCGGGCGTTGTGCCGGCATCGGCTGACGTGAGGCGTTGAACTGGTTCATCTCGTTGGACCTTATGCCGTACGAAGAGTTGTCTTCGCCTGCTGGATGATCAAGGTGCGATAGACGTCGCGGGCGACGCCGACGCCGCCGGCATTGGCGAAGTTCTTGGAATACTGCTCGGTCAGCATCGAACGCCACACGCCGGTGCCCGGCGTGTCGCCGAACGGGCCTTCGCCCTTCAGGCCCGAGGTCATCTGCGAGAACATGCTGTTGAGGAACATCGCCTCGAAATCGGTGGCGGTCTTCTGCGCCTTGGCCTGCTGCTTCGGCGAGACCTTTTGCAGGGCGGCCGCGAGGTCGAAATCGGGCCGGCCGTTGCGGCTCTCGACCGAGAAGGCCGAGGAGGTGGAGAGGCGCGGGGTGTTGATGGCACTGGTCTGCATCACATCACCTCGATGTCGGCTTCGATCGCGCCGGCGGCCTTGATCGCCTGCAGGATGCTGATCATGTCGCGCGGGCCGATGCCGAGGCCGTTGAGGCCGTCGACGAGCTGCTGGAGCGAGACGCCGTCCTTGACGACGGCCAGCTTCTTGCCGTCCTCGGTGACGGTGACGCTGCTGCGCGGCGCGACCACGGTGCGGCCGCGCGAGAGCGGATTGGGCTGGCTCACCTGCGGGCTCTCGGAGATCGTGACCGTGAGATTGCCCTGCGCCACCGCGACGGTGGCGACGCGGACGTCGCGGCCCATCACGATGATGCCGCTGCGTTCGTCGATGATGATCTTGGCGGCGAGATCCGGATCGACCTGCAGCTGCTCGATCTCGGTGAGGAAGGCGACGACGTTGCCCTTGAACTCTGGCGGGACCGACAGCTGCACCGTGGAGGGGTCGATCGGTTCGGCAGTCTTGACGCCGAGATAGTCGTTGACCGCGGCCGCGATCCGCTTCGCCGTGGTGAAATCGGCGTTGCGCAGCGCGAGGCGCACGTTCGGCAGGCGGTTGAGCGCGAACTCGATCTCGCGCTCGATGATGGCGCCGTTGGCGATGCGTCCGACGGTCGGAACGCCGCGCACGATCTTGGCCGCCTCGCCCTCGGCCTGGAAGCCGGAGATCGCGAGCGAGCCCTGCGCCACCGCGTAGACGTTGCCGTCGGCACCTAACAGCGGGGTGACGAGCAGGGTGCCGCCCTGGAGGTTCTTGGCGTCGCCGAGCGCGGAGACCGTGACGTCCATGCGCGTGCCCTGGGTGGCGAAGGCCGGGAGGTTGCCGGTCACCATCACCGCCGCGACGTTGCCGGTACGAATGGTGGCGCCGCGGATGTTGACGCCCATGCGCTCGAGCATCGCCTGAAGCGATTGCTTGGTGAAGGGGATGTTGTTGAGCGTGTCGCCGGTACCGTTGAGGCCGACGACGAGGCCATAGCCAATGAGCTGGTTCTGCCGCACGCCTTCGATGTTGGCGAGATCCTTGATGCGCGAGGTCGCAGCCGACGGCGCGGCCGACAGCACCAGCGCTGACAGCGCGGCGCAGGCCACCCCAACAATCCTCACCCAACGAACGCCTGACATCCTCTGCTCCCCGAGCCTCCCAAAGAGGCTCCTTAAATCCGGGACCAACCCCAACACTCCCATGTCGAGCTGGTCCGGCGCTGTCCTTGCGAGGGCTGTGCCAACCCGGAGCGATAGGGGTAGGGCGCTGAATAGGTTGAATAAATCTGTTTCGACTGGTGTCAGCCGGCGTTCGCCGTGAGGAGCGAAACTGCCGCCTGTCGGCAGATTTTGCCGACCTGTTTACGCGCCGTTAACCATAAGACGGCGAAGGTGACGGGATCGATCACCCGGATTCTTTCCGATGCGCATCTACGGACCGAATGGCACCACGCTTGGAACGCCGGCCAGCCAGGCCAGGCGGACCGGCTCCGGCACCTTCGTGCTGCCCGACACCTCGTCGGCGCAGGAGACGCGGAGCGCTGCCGCACCGAAAGCCGCCGCCAACATCGACGGGCTGCTCGCCCTGCAAGGTGTCGAGGAGGATCCGGTCGAGCGTCGCAAGCGCTCGGTGGCTCGCGGCAGGACGGCGCTCGACGTGCTCGACGACCTCAAGATGGGTCTGTTGTCCGGCAATCTCGATGCCTCGACCGTGATGCGCTTGCGCGATGCTGCGGCGAACCTGAAATCGACCTCGGGCGATCCCGGTCTCGATGCTGTGCTCTCCGAGATCGAGCTGCGCGTCGAGGTCGAGCTGGCGAAGGCTGGGCAGGGTTGATCAGAGAGGCTGTCGTCGCCCGGCGTGAGCGGGCGACCCGGTATTCCAGAGACAGTCATTGTTGAATCGAGGCGCTGCGGCGTACTGGATGCCCCTGGTCAAGCCGGGGCATGACAGCGGAGTTTTGGGCCCTACGCCGCTTCCTCCTTCTGCTGGGCGTCGTAGCGGCGCTGGGCGGCGAGAACGTCTTTCAGATTCTGCTCGGCCCAATCGCGCAGCGGATCGACCGCGCCGGCGAGCGTCAGCCCCAGCTGCGTGATCGAATACTCCACCGTGACGGGTACGGTCGCGATGGCATGGCGCCTGATCAGGCCGTCGCGTTCGAGCGATTTGAGAACCTGGCTGAGCATCTTCTGCGAAATCCCTTCGATCGTGCGCCGCAACCGATTGAAGCGCATCGGCTCCTCGCGCAGCAGCAGGAGGATCAGCACCGCCCATTTGTCGCCGACGCGATCGAGGATCTGGCGCGTGGGGCAGTTCGCTGCATAGACGTCGGGTTTCATGGTCGGGCCTCGGAATCCATTTTCGTCGCCTGCGGAAAGCATCGGGGTTACCCCTGTGTAATCAGGTAAGCACAAAGTGCTCTCTTAACACCAGCATTCTTTACGATATCTAGTCTCCATTAGTTACTATGATAACCAAGGAGCCTTCCATGAAAATCGCAGTTGCCGGCGCCTCGGGCCGGGCCGGGTCGGAGATCACCAAGGAACTGTCCCGCCGCGGCCACGCGGTTACCGCTATCGCCCGGAACCCGGAGAAGATCGCGGCGCTGCCGAACGTCACGCCGACCAAGGGCGACGTGCTCGACCAGGCCGGCCTTGCCGAGCTTTTGGCCGGCCACGACGTCGCCGTGAGTTCCGTGCACTTCCTGGCCAGCGACGCGCGCAAGCTGATCGGCGCGGCCAAGGACGCCAGGGTGGGCCGTTATCTCGTTGTCGGCGGCGCTGGCAGCCTTGAGGTCGCGCCGGGCGTGAAGCTGGTCACAACCCCCAATTTTCCGGCCCAGTATAAGGCGGAAGCCGAAGCAGGATCGGCCTTTCTCGACCTCTTGCAGCAGGAAAAAGAGCTGAACTGGACCTTCATTTCGCCGTCGGCGCTGTTCGTCGAGGGGGAACGCACGGGCAAGTTCCGGCTCGGGACCGATCAGCTTCTCGCAGATGCGAACGGCAAGAGCTGGATCACCTTCGCCGACTACGCCATTGCGCTCGCCGACGAGATCGAGCGGCCGGCCCATCCCAGGCAGCGCTTCACGGTCGGCTACTAAACCTTCGGCCGCCCCCAATCCCTCCAGGATAAACCTTCCTGTGCAAGGGCTTGGGGGCGCCGATCGGGCGGTGAGGGAAACATTGTCTGTCACAGGAGGCCGCTATATAACGCCCCGCTCAACGGACCCCGTTTCCGTTGCGAGTCGTTGCTTAGACAGATAGGCCGCCCTTGGAAAAGTTGAAAAACTACCGACCGACCGAAAAAGAGCCTTTCATGAACGACCGGCAGAAGGAGTACTTCCGTTTGAAGCTCCTCGCCTGGAAGGATGAGATCCTCAAAGAGTCCAAGCTCACCCTGCAAGCCCTGCAGGAGGAGAACGTGAACCACCCCGATCTCGCCGATCGGGCATCGTCCGAAACCGACCGCGCCATCGAACTCCGCGCCCGCGACCGCCAGCGCAAGTTGATCGCCAAGATCGACGCCGCGCTCCAGCGTATCGAGGACAACACCTACGGCTATTGCGAGGATACCGGCGAGCCGATCTCGTTGAAGCGGCTCGAAGCCCGGCCCATCGCGACGCTCTCGGTGGAAGCGCAGGAGCGTCACGAGAAACGCGAGAAGGTCTATCGCGACGAATAGAGACGGAGCCGCCACGTGCGGCTCTTTTGTTTTTGTGGCGTCAGGTGCGTTGTTTCGCACCGCGCCCGGCGTTTTGCCTGCCGCTCGAATGCCGTTTGTGCGGCGCGTAGATTCGCGCCGCCATGATGATGTGCATCCTCGACATCGCATCGGTCTTGGTCCTGAGCTGAGCGCAGCTGCCTCCGCCGCAGAGGCATTCGTTCCGCGAGCTCGACCTGCGGCTTCCTGTTCTCCGATGTCGGCGAGGCTCTGCCATCCCTTCTGGTTCACGCCGCGCAGAAGCACCGGGAGCGCGACCGCGCGTCCTGGCGATGTCGTTGCACTCGGCGTTGCGGCGGGATCCTCTGCCGCAACGCCGCTCTCGCGTGACGGGGACGGCCGCGATCGCGAAAAGTGAATCGCGATCAATGGGCTAGAGTCGAATCCTCCGTGCTCACGTGAGTTCACATGAGAAAAAGCCTTCACTTCAGGTGCGGGACGTTTTGCGAGTCGCATCAAGGAGATCGACTGGCATCTTGAGACGTCGGCGCAGCGGCTTCACGCATCGCTGCAATCAGGGTCTCGGGCCGCGCGGGGGCGTGGGCCTGGCGCGTGGCCCCATAAAGACCGGGCCAACTCAATTTTTCCTTAAGCGGAGGCAGTACCCCGTATTCGGCCCGGCCTGGCGCCGACCGGCGCTTGTCAGGCGCGGACGGGGATGCTGAACTGAGCCGCGAAGTTGCGTAGCGTGGGAGGCGGCGCCGATGGACCAAATTCTCGAAGCCGCCAAAGCGATCGCGCTGGCGCGTCGCAACCATGCGCCGCTCGCGGCGCTCGAGCGTCCGCCCACCGACGAGGCCGAGGGCTATCAGGTCCAGCGCGCCCTGCACGATCTGCTGCTGCCGCATGTCGGGCCGCTGGTCGGCTACAAGATCGGCTGCACCAGCCAGGTGATGCAGGACTATATCGGTATCCCGCATCCCTGCGCCGGCGGCGTGTTCCAGAAGGGCGTGCATGACAGCGGCGCCCGGCTCGCCGCCTCCAACTATGTCCGGGTTGGCGTCGAATGCGAGATTGCGGTCCGGCTGAAGCGCGACCTTGCCGCCGGCGAGGCGCCGTTCACGGCCGAATGGGTCGGCGAGGCGGTCGAGGCCTATCATCCCGCGATCGAGATCGTCGACGACCGCTACGTGAAGTGGGAAACGATGGGCTCCCCGACGCTGATCGCCGACGATTTCTTCGCGGCTGGCTGCGTGCTGGCCGCGCCGGTTCCCCGCTCCTCGGTGCCGGACCTGAGGGCGGTCAAGGGCCGTGCCATCGTCAACGGCGAGGAGGTCAGCCACGGCACCGGCGCCGACGTGCTCGGCCACCCCCACAACGCGCTCGCCTGGCTCGCCAACCATCTTGCCGGGGAAGGCAAGGGTCTTCACGCGGGACAACTCGTGCTGACGGGCAGCCTGGTCAAGACGCTGTGGCTGAAAGCCGGCGACAAGGTGCGGATGGAGCTGGACGGGCTCGGCGTGGTGGAGGCGGAGTTTACGTAGGATCTCTCCATCGTCATTCCCCGCGAAGGCGGGGAATCCAGTACGCCGCGCCGTATCGTCCAATCACCGGCGGCTCGGAATACTGGATCGTCCGCCTTCGCGGACGATGACAGCAGGGCAAAAGTGCGCACCGCCCAAAAATACATGCGGCCCTCGCCAGGGGAGCTAGCGAGGGCCGCGTAGTACATCGTCGTTCGCGCCTAGGTTCGCGAGCACGATGTGGGAGCTCTTGAAGAGGGTTAGAAGGGCAGCAGCACGTCCATCACTTGCTGGCCGTAGCGCGGCTGCTGCACGTCCATGATCTGGCCGCGGCCGCCGTAAGCGATGCGGGCCTGCGCGATCTTGGTGGAATCGATGGTGTTGTCGCTCTGGATGTCCTCGGGGCGGACGATGCCGGCGACCACGAGCTCCCGGATCTCGTAATTGACGCGGATCTCCTGCTTGCCTTCGACCACGAGGTTGCCGTTCGGCAGCACCTGGGTGACGACGGCGGCGACATTGGTCTGCAAGGCCTCGGTGCGGTTGACCGAGCCCTTGCCGTCGCTCGAGGCGGAGGAGTCGGCGGTCAGGATGCGGCCGGGCAGCACCTTCTGCGCCTGCGCGCCGAGGGTCTTGGCGCCGATGAAGTCGGTGATCCCCGAATCTTCCGAATTGGTGCGGCTGCGCTGGGTCTCGTTGGCGATGTTGGCCTTGTCCGTGATGTTCACGGTCACGGTCAGGAGGTCGCCGACCTGGCGGGCGCGCTGGTCCTTGAAGAAGGCACGGCTGCCGCTGCGCCACAGCGAGTTCGGATTGTAGGAGGCGACTTCCGGCTTCGGCATCGGCATCTGCACCGGCTTGTAGCCGGGCTGCGTCGTCGGATTGTCGATCGCCGACAGCTTCGGCTGTTCGCCGATCTGCGACAGGCGGTCGATCGAGGAGCAGCCGCCCAGCGCACAAGAGGCCAGCAGCAGGGCAGAGATCGCGATGCGACGAAGACGGAAAGCCGAACTGAACGAGGACATGACGAACTCTTACTTGGCTTGAGCTTGCGAGACGCGAGCTTGCGGGATTTGGGCTTCTGCGATCTGGGCGGGCGAGGCGGGGGCCTGCACCAGGTTCCGGAGGAGAGCTGCGGTGTCGACGGGAGCCGGGGCCTCGTCGCGCTTGAGCGAGGAGGTCTGCTCGACCGCGGGCGCCATCGGCGCGGACTGGCTCGCGCCCTGGATCGTCACCTGGCCGCGGCCGGTGACGACGCCGGTCAGCGTGCGCTTGGATTGCAGATTGAGCACGCTGACGGTGTCGCCCTCGGCGCCGCTCTCGATCGCCTTGCCGCGCGTGGTGAGGTAGAGGCCGGGCGCCTGGAAGATGACGGTCACGGCCTGGTCGCGCACCACGAAGTCGGGCTTGACGACGTCGGCGGCGCGAAGCGGCGTGCCCGCGCGCATCGCCCGGCGCAGCTGCATGCCGACGCTGCGGTCGCGCGAAGCGGGCTCGCCGGTGACCTCGGCCTTCGGCCGGCGCTCCAGCGTGACGTCGGAGGACTTCAGCGTATCGGCGCGGTCGATGTCGCGCGTCAGCACGGCCACTTCGACCGTCTCGATCGCGGTGCCCGAGAAGCGCAGCTTGGTCGCGGTCGGATTGTTGTCGTTGGCGATCTCGAAGGCGATGTCGAAGCGGCCGCTGCGCGCGTCGTAGCGGGTTGCGACCGGCTGGAGCGCGCCGGTGTTGGAAGCGTCCAGCCGCATCTCGGCGACGCCGCGGTCGAACGTGACGGTGATGTTGGCAGCGTCCCCGAGGCCGAAGCGGCGCTCCAGCGCCGAGGCGACCGCGGTCTCGAGATCCTTGTTCGCCAGCGTGCGGGCGAGGCGGGTGACCTGGACATCCTTGAGGTCGCCGGTCATCACGCCGATCACCTGCTTGGCGCGGAGCACCGACAGCACCTGCGCCACCGTCAGCGTGCCGGTGGTGCCGAGATCGGGCGAGCGGTAGACCGGGATCAGCGCGGCCGATCCGGCATTGTCGATGAGATCGCCGACCCGCACCACGTCCGAGGTCACGGTGACGCTCGCCCGCAGCGTCGGCGAGGCGAAGAAATCGTCCGCGGCCGCGGCCGGCAGGGCCAGCGCGACAAGGGCGGACATGGTGAAGAGGGCGGTACGGATCATTTTCATTGCCTCAGCGGAACAGCGCCGTGGTCGATTGCATCATCTGGTCGGCGGCGCTGATCACCTTGGCGTTCATCTCGTAGGCGCGCTGGGCAGCGATCAGGTCGCTCATCTCCGAGACGACGTCGACATTGGCCTGCTCGAGGCTGCCTTGCGTGATCTTGCCGTAGCCCTCGGAGTTGGCGGTGCCGTCCTGGGGCGGGCCGGACGAGGGGGTCTCGGTGAACTGGTTGCTGCCGACCGGCTGCAGGCCGGCCTTGTTGATGAAGCGCGTCACGCCGATCTGGCCGACGATCGAGGAGGTCGAGGAGCCCGGCAGCGTCACCGAGACCTGGCCCTGCTCGCTCACCGAGATGCCGGAGGCGTTGTTCGGGATCGTGATCGTCGGCTGCACCGGGTTGCCCTGGGCGGTGACGACGCGGCCCTGATTGTCCATCTGGAAGGTGCCGTCGCGGGTGTACTGATAGGTGCCGTCGGGCATCAGGATCTTGAAGAAGCCTTCGCCGGACATCGCGAGGTCGAGATCGTTGCCGGTCTGCGACAGCGTGCCCTGCGTCATGCTGCGCGGCGTGCCGACGGTCTTGACGCCGCCGCCGATGTCGACGCCGACGGGCAGGATGGTGCCCTGGTCCGAGGCCTGTGCGCCGACGCGGCGCACGTGCTCGTAGATCAGGTCCTGGAACGCCGCGGTCTGCTTCTTGAAGCCGGTGGTGCGCAGGTTGGCGATGTTGTTGGAGATCACCTGAACGTTGAGTTCCTGTGCCGCCATTCCGGTCGCTGCGGTGTGAAGCGCCTGCATGTCAGTTCTCCCTCAATCAGGCCGGAACGTCGGCGAGCTTTTCGATCGCCGATTTGTGGAGGTCGCTCTGCTGCTGGAGCAGGTTGGCGATGGCGGTGTAGCTGCGCATGACTTCGACCATGCGGGTCATCTCGCCGACCGAATTCACGTTCGACTTCTCGATGTAGCCCTGGCGTACGGTGGACTTGGTATCCGCCTGCTGGGTGGCCGAGCCGGCGGCATAGAGGTTGGCGCCGAGCTTGGTCAGCCTGGTCGGGTCGTTGAAGGAGGCCATGCGGATCTTGCCGCGGATCGAGTCGGTCTTGGCCGTGCCTTCGAGCACCGTGACGGTGCCGTCGGGCGCGATGTTGATGTCGTGATCGGTCGGCTGGAAGGTGATCGGGCCGCCGGTGCCGAGCACCAGATTGCCGTCCGAGGTGACGAGCTGGCCGGTGGAATTGAGCGAGAACTTGCCGTCGCGGGTGAACATCTCGCCGCCATTGGCCTGCACGGCGAAATAGGCGTTGCCGTCGATCGCCATGTCGAGCGGATTGTTGGTCGCCTCCATCGGCCCCTGGCCGATGTCGCGGTAGGTGCCGCGGTCCTGCACGTAGGAGACGCGGCGGTCGCCGCCGATGAAATTGTCCTCACGCGCGTTCGAGTTGAGGTACTCCTCGAACAGCGAATGATCGGCCTTGAAGCCGTTGGTGTTGGCGTTGGCGACGTTGTTGGCGACGACATCCATCTGCCGTTCCAGCGTCATCTGCCGTGACAAGCCGATCAGAAGCGCGTTCTGCATCGGAAATCTCCCCTGAGTGAGATCTGCCATTTCGCTCTCCCAAGCGCCTTGGCGGACCCCGTGAACGAGACCGGCGGGTTCTCCCAAACCGTTCGGTCTCGCCCCTCTCTCAGCGAAAGCCGTGCCAACTTAAAAAATTAAATAAATTCAATGGCTTGATTGTTTTCGAGGGGCGCGGGAGGGCGGCAGAAAGGTTCTGTTAGCCATGTCTGCCCGGCAGATTTTTCCTAGCTGAGGTCCAATCGAAAGATTCCGTTAACCATTATTACCGTAGCGTTTGCCGTGAAGAGGAGCGCACTCCGCCGGGGCATTTGTATCGCGTCACTGTCTTGAGGCTTCGCTCTTTCGACCCCTTTGAAGAGATCCGGGCGCGGCGACCATGGCAGAGAATGAAGCGGAAGGCGGCGCAGCTGCCGAAGGCGCGGAAGCCGCTCCGCCCAAGAACAAGCTGAAGCTCATCATCATGGCCATCGGCCTGCTTGCCGTCCTCGGCGGCGGTGCCGCGACCTGGTTCTTCTTCTTCCGTCACGGCGACGACGAGCATCATGCCGAGGCGGCGCCGCCGCCGAAGCCGCCGGCCTTCGTCGACGTCCCCGACCTGATGGTCAACCTCGCCGGCGCGCCGGGCGAGCGCGTGCAATATCTGCGGCTGAAGATCGTGTTGGAGCTGAAGGAAGAGAAGCAGATCGAGGCGATCAAGCCGACGATGCCGCGCGTCACCGACATCTTCCAGACCTATGTGCGCGAGCTGCGCCCGTCCGACCTCAACGGTTCCGCCGGCATCTTCCGCCTCAAGGAGGAGCTGACCAAGCGCGTCAACGCGGCGATCGCCCCGATCCAGGTCAGTGCGGTGCTGTTCAAGGAAGTCGTGATCCAGTGAAGGCGCTACGGAAGGGTACGGGCTAGCGTCATGGCCGGCAACGAGCAAATGGACCAGGATGCGATTGCCGCCCAATGGGAGGCGTCGCTCGATTCCGAGGATCCCGCGGAGGCCGCAAAGGCTGCCGCAGAGAACGAATTATCGGAGACCATGGCCCTGCAATGGGCGGCCATGGTCGAGGACGGCAGCCGCGATCTCGGCAGTGGCAAGAACTCCGGCGAGCGGGTGCTGTCGCAGGAGGAGATCGACAATCTCCTCGGCTTCGCCGTCGGCGACGTCACCCTCGACGACCATTCCGGCATTCGCGCCATCATCGATTCGGCGATGGTCTCCTACGAGCGTCTGCCGATGCTCGAAATCGTCTTCGACCGCCTGGTGCGGTTGCTGACGACCTCCTTGCGCAATTTCACCTCCGACAACGTCGAAGTCTCGCTCGACCGCATCACCTCGGTGCGCTTCGGCGACTACATGAATTCGATCCCGCTGCCCGCCGTCCTCACCGTCTTCAAGGCCGAAGAGTGGGACAATTTCGGCATGGCGGTGGTCGATTCCAGCCTGATCTATTCGATGATCGACGTGCTGCTCGGCGGCCGCCGCGGCACCAGCCAGCTCCGCATCGAGGGGCGGCCCTACACCACGATCGAGACCGAGCTGGTCAAGCGGCTGGTCGAGGTGGTCATGGTCGACGCCGAGCAGGCATTCCGGCCGCTGTCGCCGGTGACCTTCACGATCGACCGGCTCGAGACCAACCCGCGCTTCGCCGCGATCAGCCGTCCCGCCAATGCCGCGATCCTGGTGCGCCTGCGCATCGACATGGAAGACCGCGGCGGTAACATCGAGCTGCTGCTGCCCTATGCGACCATCGAGCCGATCCGGGGCGTCCTGCTCCAGATGTTCATGGGCGAAAAGTTCGGCCGCGATCCGGTCTGGGAAGGCCATTTCGCCACCGAGATCGTGCAGGCCGAGATCGCCGTCGATGCCGTGCTCTACGAGGCCGACATTCCGCTCAAGCAGCTGATGCGGCTCAAGGTCGGCGACACGCTGCCGCTGGACATGCGCGCCGACGCCAACGTCACCGTGCGCTGCGGCGACGTCGCGCTGACCGAGGGGCGGATGGGCCGGGTCGGCGACCGCGTCGCGATCCGCGTGACGAAACCCTTGCGCAAGCCAAGTACGACACTTGCGATGTTCGAGAAGGTGGACGAGCAGAACAAGATGATGGAGGCCCCATGAACCACTCCCTGGGAATGGCGATCGAGACGCTGGTGGCTATCCTGCTGATGCTGACGATCGTCTACTGCGTCATGCTCAACAAGCGCCTGACGCGGCTGAAGGCGGACGAGCATTCGCTGAAGGCGGTGATCGGCGAGCTGATCACCGCGACGGAGATCGCCGAGCGCGCGATCGGCGGGCTGAAGCTCGCCGTGCGCGACGTCAACGAGAATCTCGGCAGCCAGCTCGCCGCGGCGACGCAGATGTCGGACCAGCTCTACAAGCAGCTCGGCGAAGCCGACAACGTGGTGCGGCGCCTGTCCAAGATCGCGATCGCCGCGCGCCCCATGACCAGTCCGGAAATGGTTGCCGTGCCCGCGGCCAAGCCCTCGACGGCGAAGGCTGTCGCGGCGGCAGCCGAAGCCTTCTCCGAACGCCGACGATCCAACGGGCTTGCCGCATGAAGTCCCTGCCGCATGAAGTCAGGACATGAAGTCGTTTCGTAACATCCGCATCATCCCGGTCGTCCTGGTGGCCGTCGCAGGTCTCGCCACGCTCAAAGTGGCGGGCCTCGTGATCAATGGCGGCTATGTGTTCGACTACAAGCCGAGCCAGACCAAGAAATCCTGGGCGCAGGAGAATCTGAACTTTCCGACCGGCCGCGAGGAGCCGGAGATCATCACCGGCTCGACCCATGGTGCGCCGAAGGAGGCGCCCAAGCCCGCCGCGCCCGAGACCAAGCCGGAAGGCACCGTGGTCAAGGTCGACGAAGCCCAGCCGCAGGTCTCGGCCTCCGAGCGCGCGATCCTCGAGCGGTTGCAGGCGCGGCGCCAGGAGATCGAGGCCCGTCAGCGCGAGATCGACATCCGCGAGAGTCTGCTCAAATCGGCCGAGAAGCGCATCGAAGGCAAGGTCGAGGAGATGAAGGCGGTGGAAACCCGCATCTCCGCGACGCAGGCCGAGCAGAAGGCCGCCGAAGCACAGCGCATGAAGGGCCTCGTGACCATGTACGAGGGCATGAAGCCCAAGGACGCCGCGCGGGTGTTCGACCGGCTTGAGATGGGCGTGCTGATCGAGATCGCCTCGGCCATCGCGCCGCGAAAGATGTCGGACATCATGGGGGTGATGTCGCCGGAGGCCGCCGAGAAGCTGACGGTCGAGATGGCGCGCCGGGCCAATGGCGGCGGCGATCAGTCGGCCTCGGCCGCCGAGCTGCCCAAGATCGACGGCAAGCCGACGCAAAAGCCGAATTGAGGGCTCATACTTAAGAAGTCCTTAATTGGCAAAACCTTAAAGTCGAGGGGAGGGGCCGGCATCAGTGCCGCCGTGGACCGTCGAAACGGAAGACATGCCGCCAATGGCGCAGAAGGCTGCCGATGGATTGTGGTCGCGAGCCCGCGCACTGGCGCCGGGGCTGTCGCGTCATGTCCGCTCGGCGGGCGCGCTGGCGGTCTGCCTGCTGATCGGCCTCGGAGCGCCGGCGCGGGCGGCTGATCCCGTCAGGGGCGAGGCGACCTTCTCGGCCGGCGGCGGCTTTGCCCGTCTCGTCATCAAGCTCGGCGAGGACGTTCCCTCCGAGGTGACGACCGCGGGCTCCATCCTGATCATCCGCTTCGACCGGCCTGTCGACGTTCCCGTCGACCGCGTGCCGGAAGGCGCGCCCGATTACGTCAACTCCGCGCGGCGCGATCCCGACGGCGGTGCCATCCGCCTGTCGCTGGCGCGGCGGGTCACCGTCAACACCATGAACGCCGGCGAGCGCACCTTCGTCGACCTCCTGCCCGAGGGCTGGAAGGGCGCGCCGCCGAGCCTGCCGATGGACGTGGTCAAGGAGCTGGCCGAGCGCGCCCGCGCCGCCGAGCGCGCGCTGCGCGCCCAGCGCGCCGCGGCCGAGACCAGGAAGCGTCCGCCGATCCGCGTGCGGGCCTCGGTGCAGCCGACCTTCGTGCGCTTCGTGTTCGAGATGCCAGACGGCGTCGGCGTGTCCTCCGTGCTCAACGAGCAGAAGCTCACGCTCGCCTTCAACGCCAACCTCAATTTCGATCTGGCCGACGCGGTCGTCGCAGCGCCGCCCAACGTCGCCTCGATCAAGCAGAAGGCCGACATCGACCAGACCAATGTCGAGATCGCGCTGATCGGCGATTCCGACGTGCATTCGTTCCGCGACGAGAAGAACTACGTCGTCGACGTCTCCTTCCAGCCCGACAGGGGCAAGGCCGCCGCGACGCCCGAGGCGGCGATCGCGCAGATGAAGCCTGCAGGTCACGGACCGGCGCCGACACCCGAGAAGCCGGCGGCCGAGAAGCCGAAGGACGCCCATCGCGAGATCACGCCGCCGACCTCCGAGATGATCGCGCGCGAAGCCAAGATCGACGTCAAGCCCGACGTCAAGCCCGAGGTGAAGCCGGAGGCGCCCGCCGCGATGCCGCCCGCGGAAGCGCCGAAGCCGGCGCCTGCTCCCGCAACGGAGGCCGCGCACGCTCCGGAAGTGCCCAAGGAGGCGGCCAAGGAAGCGTCCAAAGAAGCGCCCAAGGAAGCGCCCAAGGACGTTGCGAAGGAAGCTGCCAAGGACGTTGTGAAACCGCCGCCTCCCGCGGCCGAAGCTGCGACCGCGCCGGCCAAGCCCGCGCCCGCGGAACAAGCCGCGAAGGAAACTGCCAAGGAAACTGCCAAGGAAACTGCCAAGGCTGCGCCGCAGCCGACCGTCGCCAGCGTCGATGTGCGCCGCGACAGCGACGGCTTGCGCGTGACGTTTCCGATCCAGGTCGCGACGCCCGCGGCTGCGTTCCGCCGCGGCGATACGGTGTGGCTGGTGTTCGATACGCCGAAGCCGATCGATGTCGAGGCGATCCGGGCCAGGGGCGGCGCGATGATCGGCGAGGTCGGCCGCGTCCCGCTCGACAAGGGCCAGGCGGTCCGCATCCGTCTGACCCGCCCGCTGGTCTACTCGCTGACGAGCGAGGAGGTCGGCAAGGAGACCAACTGGCTGCTGACGCTCGCCGACAAGATCCAGGCGACGCCGCTGCCGCTGATGATGTCGCGCAACATCACCGATCCCGCGCTCGCCACCATCGCGATCCCCTTCGCCAATCCCGGCGTGCTGCACAAGCTGACCGATCCCGACGCCGGCGACATGCTCTATGTCGTCACCGCGCAGCGGCCGGTGCGCGGCTTCATCAAGCGGCAGGACCTCGTCGATCTCTCGCTGCTGGAATCCGCGCACGGCATCGCGATCCGTCCGAACTCCGACGAGGTCGGAGTGGAGGTCGGTGCCGACAAGGTGATCCTCGGCAAGAAGGGCGGACTGACGCTATCGCCGGTCGACATTTCGGCCGAGCGGGCGCCGACTGCGGTGCGTCCGGTGTTCAGCCCCGAAGGCTGGCGCAAGGGCCAGTCGGAAAACTTCATGGCGCGCCAGGGCGACCTGATCACCGCGATCTCCAACGTCGAACCGGCGCTGCGCTCGCTGCCGCGGCTCGATCTCGCGCAGTTCTACATGTCGCGCGCGATGTATCACGAGGCCAAGGCCGTCACCGATGTCATGCTGACCGATCCCCTCAACAAGGAGGAGAGCAGCGCGCTGATCATGCATGCGATCGCCAGCATCCTGATCGGCCGGCCGTCGCAGGGTTTGAAGGACCTCGCCAATCCCGTGATCGGCAACAGCCACGATTCCCAGCTCTGGAAGGCGCTCGCCTATGCGCGCCAGGGCAAATGGGCCGACGCGCGCGAGAAGTTCAAGAACGTCGAATTCGCCATCGCCTCGCTGCCGCTCGACATCCAGCGCATCGTGACGATGGATGCGATGCGCGCCTCGCTCGAGGTGAAGGACTATGCCGGCGCCTCCAGCGCCGCAGCGAGCCTCGAGGTGGTCGGCGTCTCGCCCGAGGCTGCGCCTGGCTTCGCCGTGCTGCGCGGCCGGCTCGCCGAGGCGCTCGGCCACGACAAGGACGCGCTCGACGACTACAAGTTCGCGGTCGCCTCGGCCGATCGGCCGGCTGCGGCGGAAGCCAAGCAGCTCGAGGTCGCGCTGCGGCAGAAGCGCGACGAGATCGGCAAGGAAGACGCGCTGCGCGAGCTCGAGACGCTCTCGATGACCTGGCGCGGCGACTCCATCGAGGTCAAGACGCTCCAGATGCTGTCGCGCATGTATGCCGAGAGCGGGCGCTACCGCGACGCGCTCACCGCGGCACGCACGGCGACGAGGCTGCAGCCGAATGCGGAAGCCTCGCGCCTGGCGCAGGATCTCGCCTCCGAGCTGTTCACGCAGATCTTCCTCGGACCGAAGGGTGACGAGCTGCCGCCGGTCGAGGCGCTCGGGATGTTCTACGAATTCCGCGAGCTGACGCCGATCGGCCGTCGCGGCGACGAGCTGATCCGCCGGCTCGCCGACCGTCTCGCCTCGATCGACCTGCTCGACCAGGCCGCCGAGCTCCTGCAATACCAGGTCGACCACCGCCTCGAGGGCGCTGCACGCGCCCAGGTCGCCGCGCGTCTCTCCATGATCTATCTCGCCAACCGCAAGCCGGACATGGCGATCTCGGCGCTGCGCGCCAGCCGCATCAGCGATCTCTCCGGCGAGCTCAGGCAGCAGCGCCTGCTGCTGGAAGCGCGCGCGCAGAGCGACGTCGGCCGGCACGACCTCGCACTCGACATCGTCTCCAACGTTTCGGGACGGGAAGTGCTTCGCCTGCGCTCCGACATCTTCTGGGCGGCACGGCGCTGGCGCGAATCCGCCGAGCAGATCGAGCTCTATTACGGCGAGCGCTTCCGCGACTTCAAGCCGCTCAACACGGTGGAGAAGAGCGACATCATCCGCGCCGCCGTCGGCTATGCGCTGGCCGACGACTCGATCGGTCTGTCGCGCTTCCGCGAGAAATACGCGCCGCTGATGAGCGAGAGCGCCGACCGTCTCGCCTTCGACATCGCCAGCAAGCCGGCCGCGGCCTCCAGCGCCGAATTCGCCGAGATCGCCAAGCTCGCCGCCAGCGTCGACACGCTCGACGGCTTCCTGCGCGAGATGAAGCAGCGCTTCCCCGACGCCACCGCCCGCGCCCCGGGTTCGCCGCAGGCCAAGGACGAGAGCGACCACACCGGCTCGCTGCCCACGATCCCCGTCGTGCGGCACATCAAGATGACGCGGTAGCCGCGCTCGCGCGAAGCGCGGCCCGTGACGGCGCCGCATCCTCCGTCATTGCGAGCGCAGCGAAGCAATCCAGAGTCTTTCCACGGCAGCAGTCTGGATTGCTTCGTCGCAAGGGCTCCTCGCAATGACGGGGAGAGGGCGGAGGCAATCTCTGCGGGCGGTGCGGACGTGGGCGGCACTGCGGGCCCGCGCTATCCTCCGTAGCTCTGCACCAAACTCCCCGCCACCAGCGACCAGCCGTCGACCAGCACGAAGAAAATCAGCTTGAACGGCAGCGAGATCGTTGCCGGCGGCAGCATCATCATGCCCATCGACATCAGCACCGAGGCGACGACGAGGTCGATGATCAGGAAGGGAAGGAACAGCAGGAAGCCGATCTCGAAGGCGCGCTTCAGCTCGGAGATCATGAAGGAGGGAACGAGGATGCGCAGTGCGAGGTCGTCGGGGGTGGCCGGCGGCGGCTCGCGCGAGAGATCCAGGAACAGCTTGAGGTCCTTCTCGCGCACGTTCTTCTGCATGAAGCCGCGCAGCGGAACTGAGGCGCGCTGCAGTGCGTCCTCGACGCCGATCTGGTTGGCGACGAGCGGGCGGATGCCGTCGTCGTAGGATTTCTGCAGCACCGGTCCCATCACGAAGAAGGTGAGGAACATCGCGAGCGCGATGATCACCGAGTTCGGCGGCGCGGTCGCCGTGCCCATCGCGGTGCGCAGCAGCGACAGCACGACCACGATGCGTGTGAACGACGTCATCATGATCAGGATCGACGGCGCGATCGACAGCACGGTGAGCAGCGCGATGAGCTGGATCGCGCGTTCGGTGACGCCGCCGCCGCCGGCACCGCCGCCGCCGAGGTTGATGCTGATGTCCTGCGCATGCGCAGGCCCCGCGAGCGAGGCCGCGCCGATCAGGACAGAAACTAAAAGAACTCTACGCGGGAGGGACGGCAACCTCACGAAGACGGCTTCGGACGGCCGAGCAGCGAGGCCATCTCGTCTTCGAGGTTTTCAAAGCTGGTCTTTTCCGCGGCCGGTTTTGCCGGCGGGGCCGGTGGTGCAGCAGGCTCGCTGCGGGCCGTGCGCGGGGGAGCGGCCGGCGGCTCCGGCGCGACCGGCGGCGCGACCGTTTCGCCGGCGGGACGACGCAGCGCAGCCTCTAGCCGCTGCGCCATTTCGGCAAGATTCTGCTCGGCGCTGGAGGGGCTGCTGCGGCAGGGGCCGGCGGCGGCGCGGGCGGAGCCTGCGGCACGGGCGGAGGAGGCGGCGGTGCGGCAGGACGCTCGGCGCGCACGGGCGGCATCTTCGCCGGCTCGTTCGCACGCGGCGGGCGCGGCATCAACGGCGGTTCGCTGCGCGGGACGCGCGGCGGCAGCGGCTCGGGCCGCGGTTCGCGCTCGGGACGGGGCGCTATCGGCTCGGGCGGAAAGCCGCCCATCGGCGGTTCGCTGCGGCGTTCGGCCAGCGCGGGCGCGGGCGCGGGCCGGCGCAGTTCGTCGGCGAAGGACGGGCGTGCGGGGCGCGGCGGCGGCTCCGGCATCTGCGGCTCGGGGTGATCGAGCAGCTCGGGCCGCGGCGCTTCGTCGGCCCAGCCGCCGGCATCGGGCATCGGGGCAAGGCGCGGCGGCTCGGCGGCGTTGGAACGTTGCGGCAGCTGATCGCGGCCATGCGCGGCGCGAACGATGTTGGGCTCGACGACGATGTCGGTCGGGCCGCCGATCATCAGCAAATGTTCGACATTGTCACGCCGGACCAGCACCAGGCGGCGCCGGCCGTCCACAGCGGCGGCGTCGATCACGGCAAGGCGGGGCATCCGGCCGCGCTGGGTGTTGGCGCCGAGCCGGCTGCTGGCGAATCGGCGAACCAGCCAGGCAGCGACGCCGATCAACGCCAGAACGACGATGAACGCGACGATGAAGGTGATAGGGCTGCCTTGCATACTTGTCCCCGACAAATGGCGCTGTTCTCGTGCCCATGGTCGGATGCGCCGACCACCTGCCTACGATGCCCCAAACTGCGATTTCTTAACGTCCCACGGCAAGTTCTGCCGTCCCCAACTCTTAATAACCTATGAATCGCTCGATCCAAAACGACTTCTTGGCCTGTGCACGCGCCGCCAAATGGTTGGGTTAATGCAGCTTTTGGAGGCGTAGAATCACGGGGGCGCGAAATCGTGTCCCACCCCGGCACATGCGGCGGGGGCATCCTTAACCAGCTGTTAACCATACACGCGGCAAATTCTGCCTAGCTTCGGACCCAGAGGTCCGCAAGAGGCGGAAGGAGCCGCGACGATGTCCATCAACGACCTCCCGGTGCTGTCGGCGCTTCGCACCAAGATGCAGTGGCACCAGGAACGCCAGCGCGTCCTGTCCGAGAACGTCTCCAATTCCGACACGCCCAAATTCCGCCCGCGCGACCTCGTCGAGCCGAAGCTCGACAAGAGCGGGGCCGTCACGGGCTCGATGGGGCCTTTGGCGATGACCCGCACCAGCGGCTCCCACATGACCCCGTCGGGGGCGGCCTCCGGATTCGACCAGAACAAGAATGCGGGCTTCGAGACCCGCCCCGCGGGCAATGCCGTCAATCTCGAAGAGGAGATGATGAAGGCGGCCAGCAACCAGATGGACTACGCGGCGGCGACCTCGCTCTATTCGAAGAGCCTGCATCTGCTCAAGACCGCGATCGGCAAGGGCTAATCGCATGACCCCGGGAACAGAAGGGCTAGAGGAGGCGCATCATGGCCAATGACAGCAGCGACTTTGCCCGCTCGATGGCGATCGCGACCTCCGGTCTGCGGGCGCAAGCCGGCCGCATGCGGGTGATCTCAGAAAACATCGCCAACGCGGATTCGACCGCACAGACAGCAGGCGGCGACCCCTACCGGCGCAAGGTTCCGACCTTCTCCTCCGCGCTCGACCGCACGCTCGACGCGCAGGTCGTGACCCTCGGCAAGATCAAGCCCGACCAGTCGAACTTCCGCGTCAAATACGAGCCGAACAATCCGGTCGCGGACGCCAGCGGCAACGTCAAATATCCCAACGTGAACTCGGTGGTCGAGATGACCGACATGCGCGACGCGCAGCGGTCCTACGAGGCCAACCTCAACATCATCAGTGCGACGCGCCGGATGATCCAGCGCACGCTCGACATCCTCAAGAGCTGAACAGGACAATTGAGCCATGGCATCACCGACAATTGCCGCGAACGCCTATGCCAACCTCGCCCGCGTGCTGGAGAACAGCGGCGCCGGTGCCGGCAAGGGCAGCGAAGCCAGCGGGCAGTCCTTTGCCTCGCTGCTGAAAGACGCCGTCGGCAGCGTCATGGAGTCCGGCCGCAAGTCGGACGCGCAGACGGTGGCGATGGCTTCCGGCAAGGCCAACGTGATGGACGTGGTGACGGCGGTCGCAGACACCGACGTCGCGGTGTCCACGCTGGTGTCGGTCCGCGACCGCGTGATCGCGGCCTATGAAGACATCATGAAGATGCCGATCTGATTTTTCGGCGCTGGCGCCCGCCTCGAGACGTCACTGCGGGCGCAGCGAAGCAATCCAGGGTCTTTCCGTTGCGGCAGCCTGGATTGCTTCGTCGCAAGGGCTCCTCGCAATGACGGGGAGGGGCCGGACGATCCTTTCCGAGAGTGGCGAGGATGAAGCATAAACAAGGAATTCCGCAAATGACCGGCCCCGAAACTCTCGACGTCGCGCGCGATGCAATCTGGACCATCGTGATCGTGTCCTCACCGCTGATGGTGGTGGGCCTAGTGGTCGGCGTCGTCGTGTCGCTGTTCCAGGCGCTGACGCAGATCCAGGAACAGACGCTGATCTACGTGCCGAAGATCCTTGCCATCTTTGCCACGATGCTGCTGGCGCTGCCGTTCATGGCCGACGCGCTTCATTCCCACATGCTGCGGATCTCGTCGCGAATCATCGGCGGCTGAGGCAAGATGCGGCGATTATGCGCATCGACGTCTCGCTGCTGCCGGCGCTCGCCGCTTCCTTCATGCTCGCCTTCGCCCGGGTCGGCGCGATGGTGATGCTGTTGCCTGGCCTCGGCGAGACCAACATTCCGACGCGGATCAAGCTGTCGATCGCGCTGCTGCTCACGCTGATCATCCTGCCGCTGCACCGCAACGCCTACCAGGTCGATATGGGCTCGCTCGCGCCGCTTTTGGTGCTGATGCTGCATGAAATCGCGATCGGCATCGTGCTGGGCGCGACCGCGCGCGTGACGCTGTCGGCGCTTCAGGTCGCCGGATCCGTGATCGCGCAGCAGATGGGGCTCGGTTTCGTCACCTCGGTCGATCCGACGCAGGGGCAGCAGGGCGTGCTGGTCGGCAACTTCCTGACCATGCTGGGCGTGACGCTGCTGTTCGCCACCGACAGCCATCATCTGGTGATCGCGGCGCTGAACGACAGCTATACGATCTTCGCGCCGGGCGAGACCGTGTCGAGCGGCGATGTCGCCGCGCTCGCGACGCGCGCCTTCGCCGCGGCGTTTCGCCTCGGCCTGCAGCTCTCGGGGCCGTTCCTGGTGTTCGGCCTCGTCTTCAACATCGGGTTAGGTGTGCTGGCGCGGCTGATGCCGCAGATGCAGGTCTATTTCGTCGGCGTGCCGCTGTCGATCTTCGCGGGCTTCCTGGTGCTCGCCGTGGTGCTCACGGCGATGATGGGCACGTATCTGGATTACTTCATCGGTGTCATGCACCAATTGATGCCGCTGAGATAGCGAGGGATCGATGGCGGAAGACAACGATCCAGAGAGTCAAACAGAAGACCCGACGCAAAAGCGTCTGGAAGACGCGCTCGAACGTGGCGACGTCGCCAAGAGCCAGGAGATCAACACCTGGTTCATGATGGCGGGCGGCACGCTCGTGGTCTCGACCTTCTCGGGCTCGGTGGGCAGCGGGCTGCTGACGCCGATGCGCAATTTGCTCGCCAATTCCTGGATGATCAAGACCGACGGCAAGGCTCTGCTGGCGCTGATGCAGCAGATCGAATTCGCCCTGCTGGCGGCGGTCGGCGCTCCCCTGTTCATGCTGCTGCTGGCGGCGATCGCCGGCAACATGCTGCAGCACCGCCTGGTGTGGTCGGCCGAATCCCTCAAGCCCAAATTCAGCAAGATCTCGCCCGGCGCCGGCTTCAAGCGCATCTTCGGCAAGCAGGCGGCGGCGGATTTCCTGAAGGGGCTCGGCAAGCTGATCGGGCTCGGCGCGGTCATGACCATGATCCTGTGGCCGGAGCGCCATCGCATGGAGGCGATGGTCACGCTCGATCCGGCCGCCCTGCTCGGCGCCAGCACCAGCATGACCATTCATCTGCTCGGTGCGGTGGTCGCAGCACTCGCGATCGTCGCCATCGCCGATTATTTCTTCCAGTACCGCAGCTGGTTCCAGCGGCAGAAGATGTCGCTCCAGGAGATCAAGGAAGAGTTCAAGCAGTCCGAAGGCGACCCGCACATCAAGGGCAAGCTGCGGCAATTGCGCCAGCAGCGCTCCAAGAAGCGCATGATGGCGGCGGTTCCCAAGGCCTCGGTCATCATCACCAACCCGACCCACTATTCGGTGGCGCTGTCCTACGAGCGCGGCATGACGGCTCCGATCTGCGTCGCCAAGGGCGTCGACAACCTCGCTTTCAAGATCCGGGAGATCGCGCGCGAGCACGACATCCCGATCGTGGAGAACGTGCCGCTGGCCCGCGCGCTCTACGCCACCGTCGAGATCGACCAGGAAATCCCGGGCGAGCACTATCATGCGGTCGCCGAAGTGATCGGCTACGTCATGCGGCTGAAGCGCGGATTTGGCGCGGGGCGTGGATAAAACACCCGAAAAGTACCGGAAATGGCCGTAATCTGGGAATCAGCGTACCTTTCGCCCCTGCTGCCCTTGCACCTCAGGGTCCGATTCAGGCAGGGAGGACCCCGCGCGCCCCGTAGCGCGTTGATTCTCTGCCGACAGGCTGTGCCAGCTCGAGAATGACCGCCGAGACAGACCACGACCTCACACGCGAGCCCGTTGCGGCGCACGAGCCGTCGCCGCGCTCGGGCAGCATTGCGCTGGTGCTGCTGGTGGCTGCCGGCCTCGTCGCCGTCGCCGTCGGGCTGATGACGCTCGGCCGCGCGCAGGCGCAGCCCTATATCCTAGGCATCCTCGCCGTGCTGGCGATGGTCGGCCTGTTCAACCTGTTCGCCTTCGCCGCCGGCATCATCCGCTTTGCCGACCGCAATCTCGATGATCCCATCATTCGCCGCATGTCCGATCACGCCTTCGACGGGCTCGCGGTCACCGACGCCCGCGGCCACGTGGTCTATTCCAACGCCGCCTATCTGACGCTGACCGGGGCCAGCGGGCCGCAGGACGTGCGCCCGGTGGAACGCGTCTTCATCGGCAATCCCGACGTCTCCGAAGCCGTGTTCCGGCTGCTGAAAGCGGCCCGCGAAGGCAAGCGCCAGCAGGAGGAGGTGCGCATCTCCGGCCAGGACGGCAGCCAGGGCCGCTGGCTGCGCATGCGCGTGCGCCCGCTCGGCACGGGAAAGCGCGAGACGCGCTATGCGGTGTGGTCGATCGCCGACATCACCCGCGACCGCGAGCGCCAGGAGGACGTGTTCCAGGAGCTCCAGCACGCCATCGAATATCTCGACCACGCGCCATGCGGCTTCTTCTCGGTCAATCCGGCCGGGGAGCTTGCCTATGTCAACGCGACGCTGGCGAACTGGCTGGACTACGACCTTGCCGAGATCGGCTCGGGCGGACTGAAGCTGACCGACATCGTCTCCGGCGACGGCGCCTCGCTGCTGACGTCGATCGTGGCGGTGCCGGGCGAGGTGAAGACCGAGGTCTTCGACATCGACCTGCGCATGCGCACCGGCAAGACCATGCCGGTGCGGCTCTATCACAAGCTCGCCTTCGGTGCCGACGGCGCGCCGGGGCCCTCGCGCACGCTCGTCATCAGCCGCGCCCGCGACGAGCGCAGCGATCCCGATCGCGCCGCCGAAGTGCGCTTCATGCGCTTCTTCGATCATACGCCGATGGCGATCGCGACCGTCGATCGCGGCGGCAACGTCGTGCGCGCCAATGCGCGCTACGCCAAGCTGGGCCAAGCGCTCGGGCTCGACAGCGCCTCCAAATCGATCTTCCGCGCGGTCAACTCGCGCGATCGCCACCTGCTGATCGCGGCCATCAACCAGGCCGCGGAGGGCCAGGCCGACATCGCGCCGGTCGAGGTGGCGCTGGAGGGCACCAAGGAGCGCTGGGGCCAGTTCTTCGTCACGCCGGTGGATGCCGTCGAGAACGAGGCGGAAGCCGCCATCGTGCACATGCTCGAGACCACCGAACGGCGCGCGCTGGAGAACCAGATCAACCAGTCGCAGAAGATGGAGACGGTCGGCCAGCTCGCCGGCGGCATCGCCCACGACTTCAACAACGTGCTCTCCGCCATCATGATGGCGAACGACTTCCTGCTGAACGCGCACAAGCCGACCGACCCGTCGTTCCAGGACATCATGCAGATCAAGCAGAACGCGACGCGCGCCGCGACGCTGGTGCGGCAGCTGCTGGCGTTCTCGCGGCGGCAGACGCTGCGGCCGCAGGTGCTCGATCTCGGCGACGCGCTGTCCGATCTCACCATGCTGCTGCGCCGCCTGATCGGCGAGAAGGTCAAGCTCGACCTCGTCCACGGCCGCGACCTCTGGCCGGTGAAGGTCGACGTCTCCCAGTTCGAGCAGGTGATCGTCAACCTCGCGGTCAACGCGCGCGATGCCATGCCCGACGGCGGCAAGCTGATCATCCGCACCGCCAATGTCGCGACGGAAGACGCCGGCAAGCTCGCCTACAAGGGCATGCCGGCCGCGGATTATGTCCGGATCGAGGTCGCGGACACCGGCACCGGTATCCCTGCCGACATCCGCGACAAGATCTTCGAGCCGTTCTTCTCGACCAAGGAGGTCGGCAAGGGCACGGGCCTTGGGCTGTCCACCGTCTACGGCATCGTCAAGCAGACCGGCGGCTTCATCTACGTCGATTCCGAGCCCGGAAAGGGTACCTCGTTCCACATCTTCCTGCCGCGCCATCATGCCGAGCCTGAGGTGCAGGTCGAGCAGCCCGCTGTGGTCAGCGCGACCAATGGCGCCGCGAAGGACGCCGCGCCCGCGGCGGCCGAGGCCAAGCCGCGCACCGATCTCACCGGGCAGGGCACGATCCTGCTCGTCGAGGACGAAGAGGGCCTGCGCGCCCTGAACGCGCGCGGCCTGCGTTCGCGCGGCTACACCGTGGTCGAGGCCGAGAACGGCGTCGAGGCGATGGAGGTGCTGGCGGAGCAGAGCGGGGCGATCGATCTCGTCGTCTCCGACGTCGTCATGCCCGAGATGGACGGCCCGACACTGCTCAAGGCGATGCGGGAGGAGAATCCCGACATCAAGTTCATCTTCGTCTCCGGCTACGCCGAGGATGCCTTCGAGAAGAGCTTGCCCGAGGGCCAGCAGTTCGACTTCCTGCCGAAACCGTTCACGCTCAGCCAGCTTGTGGCGGCCGTGAAGGAGACCATGGCGAAGCAGGGGTGAGGTTTCGCGAGAAGCTCGCAATGAGGGGGAAAGGGTGGAAATCTCCCCCGAAACCGCCGGTAGCCGGTGACCACGGTTCCCTCGCCACCCGGCCAAGCCCCCGCCAAATATGGGCTTTTGCCACATCCCCGCGACTGAGGGCCGCAGCCGCAAGTTCCCAAACACACTTCACTTTTTGGGAAGTCTGCCCATCTTAGGGGCACGTCCCCATGCCGGGGATTTGGGAAACGCACATGAATTTCTCGCTACGCTCCCGCAGTCTCTTCAAGACGATCGCCGTCGTGCTGGCGCTTGCGCTGCCGACTGCACTGGCGATCTCGTCGGCCGACGCGCGCGTCGGCGGCGGCTCCTCGTCGGGGTCACGCGGCTCGCGCACCTATTCGGCCCCGCCCTCGACCTCCACGGCGCCGGGCTCGGCCTCGCAGTTCAACCGCACCTACACCCAGCCGGGCGCAGGCATGAACTCGGCCGCGACCGCGCCCGCGCGCGGCGGCCTGTTCGGCCGCGCCGGCGGCTTCATGGGCGGCCTTGCGGCCGGCTTCCTCGGCGCAGGCCTGCTCGGCATGCTGTTCGGCGGCGGCCTGTTCGGCGGCCTCGGCGGCCTGTCCTCGATCATCGGCCTGATCATCCAGATCGTGCTCGTGGTGTTCGTGGTGCGCCTCGCGATGTCCTGGTGGCAGCGCCGTCACACCCCGCAGGCGGCTTATGCCAATGCCGATGCGGGCGCAGGTCCCGGACCGCAGCCGAACCAGCGCAGCGGCCTTGGTGGCGGTCTCGGCGGCTTCGGCTTCGGCGCCAATGCCAACAACGTGCCGCTCGAGATCAAGCCGGACGACTACGAGTCGTTCGAGCGCCTGCTCGGCGACATCCAGACGGCCTGGTCGAACGAGGACGTGGCCAAGCTGCACACGCTCGCGACGCCGGAGATGGTCTCCTATTTCGAGCAGGACCTCGGCCAGAACCGTGCGCGCAACGTCGTCAACAAGGTAACCAACGTCAAGCTGCTGCAGGGCGACCTCGCGGAAGCCTGGCGCGAAGGCGAGACCGACTACGCCACGGTGGCGCTGCGCTTCGCGCTCACCGACAAGACGCTGGACCGCAACAGCGGCACGCTCGTTGCCGGCAGCGAACAGCCGGGCGAAGTCACCGAGGTCTGGACGTTCGCCCGCCGGCCCGGCAGCGGCTGGGAATTGTCGGCGATCCAGCAGACCAACTGATCGCAACGCGATTGAAGACAAGGGCGTCGTGCTTCCTGCACGGCGCCTTTTCTTTGCGCCTGCTTGATTGCCACATCGGAATAAGTGAGGGCGCATCGGGTTGAAATCAGGCAACCAACGACAACACAACGGGAGGACAAGATGATCCGCATCAAGAGATCCATGACGATTTCAGCGCTTGCCGCGGCCTCGCTTGCGTGGTTTGCGGCGCCATCCGCGCAGGCGCAATCGGCCGACATGACGTTTTTCGTGACGTCCAACGGCCCGGGCAAGGGCGCCGATCTCGGCGGCCTCGAGGGAGCCGACGCGCAATGCCAGAAGCTCGCGCAAACCGCCGGCGCCGGCGCGAAGGCCTGGCGCGCCTATCTCTCGACACAGGCCGCCGACGGCAAGCCGGCCGTCAACGCCAAGGACCGCATCGGCAAGGGACCCTGGCAGAATGCCAAGGGCGCCGTGATCGCGAAAGACGTGGCCGACCTGCACGGTCCCGCCAACAACCTGACCAAGCAGACCGCGCTCAGCGAGAAGGGCGAGGTCACCAACGGCCGCGGCGACACGCCGAACCGGCACGACGTCCTGACGGGAACGCAACCCGACGGCACCGCGTTCGCCGCCGGCGACGACAAGACCTGCAAGAACTGGACGTCGAGCACGCAAGGTGCGGCGGTCGTCGGCCACGCCGATCGTCAAGGCCTGCGCGACGACGAGCCGTCAAAGTCCTGGAACAGCTCGCACCCCTCGCGCGGTCCCGACGGCGGCTGCTCGCAAGCCGATCTGAAGAGCACCGGCGGCGACGGGCTGCTGTATTGTTTCGCGTCGAATTGAGCTAGGCGCGACGCTCTCTCCTGCGTCATTGCGAGGAGCGAAGCGACGAAGCAATCCAGACTGCGCCCTCGGCAAAGATCCTGGATTGCTTCGCTGCGCTCGCAATGACGAACGTGGCGCGCGAACGTTCCGTCTCACCCTGACGGAACCTCCAGCCGCATGTTACATTGGTCCGAACGCATCCAAGCTCACGGACCCCTCCCATGAAATACGAGGCTCTACTATTGGCCCGAGATCCAGGGCCGTGGCGAATATGTGCGGCTGGCGCTGGAGGAGGCGGGTGCTCCTTACGTCGATGTCGCGCGGGGAGCGCGCGGGACGGCAGCGATGACGAAGATGATGGACGCGCAGAAGGGCACGCCGCCCTTTGCGCCGCCGTTCCTGAAGGCGGGCAAGCTCGTCATCGGCCAGACCGCCAACATCCTGCTCTATCTCGGCAGCCGGCATGCTCTTGCGCCGAAGACGGAAGCCGGAAAACTCTGGCTGCATCAGCTGCAGCTCACCATCACCGATCTCGTGGTCGAGATCCACGACACCCATCATCCGCTCGGGCCCTCGCTCTATTACGAGGACCAGAAGGCGCCGGCGAAGAAGCGCACGGCAGATTTCTGGAGCGAGCGGGTGCCGAAATATCTCGGCTATTTCGAGCAGCTTCTCGGCGAGAACGGCGGTGCTTATGTCACCGGCCGGCGGCTGAGCTATGTCGATCTCTCGCTGTTCCAGATCGTCGTGGGGCTGCGCTATGCCTTTCCCAAGCGCATGGCCGCGTTCGAGACGGACATTCCGGGGCTCGTCGCCTTGCACGACCGGATCGCCGCGCGGCCGAACATCAAGGCCTATCTCGCAAGCCCGCGCCGCATTCCCTTCAACGAGCAGGGCATCTTCCGCCGCTATCGCGAGCTGGATGGTTAAAGCGTTTTCGAGCGAAGTGGACGCCGGTTCGCGTCAAGAAAACGAGTCAAAACAAAAACTCTAGCCGGTCCGGAGAGAGGCTGGCGGCAGCCCCGTTCCGGACCGGCCGCTTCGGGCGCGATCAGTCGCCCGAATGCGTCGTGGCCGGCAAGCGCTCGGGAGCGCTCCGGCGCAGATTGCTGCTCCGGATCGTCGGAGACGGGAGAGGGGTCGTGCTCGTCGGGGCAGGGGGCTTGCAGAACATCGTCGTCTCCCGTCGCAAAGGTGCGGGTTCCCTTAGCGAGCTTCGCTTGCTGCGACGTCACTCGTTCGGAGGAGGAGAGGCGATTTTCCTGAGTCCTGCAGGGAGAGCGAGGCGTCCTCACCAGACGCCCGGCAGCAGGCGATAGCGCACCCGTTCGGCGTAGTCGGTGTAGCCCGTCAGGCCCTCGCGCAAGGTATGTTCCTCGATACCGATGCGGATCGCGAACAAGACGACGAATATCGGGACCATCAGCAGTCCCCACCACGAGCCGAGCACCAGCGGCACGGCGGCGAAGAACAGGACCATGCCGCTATACATGGGATGGCGCACATGAGCGTAGGGGCCGGTCGAGACCACGTGCTGCGCGCGCTCGGTCTGCAGCTTCACCACGGGGGCCGCGAACGAGTTCTCGCGGAAGACCCAGAGTGTGAACAGCATCGAGAGCAGAAACAGCGCGAAGCCGGCCACCTGCAGCACGATCGGCATGTCGGACGAGTGCAAGCGGCGGTCGAGGCCGATCAGCGCCAGCCAGAGCAGCATCGCGGCGATGAAGAGGCTCATGAACACCTTGTCGGCGGCGGGCTGATCCTTCTGCAGGACCGGCCGCAGGCGCTCGGCGAGCAGCGCCGGATCGATCCGGTACAGCCACCAGCCGGAGAGCGGGCCGAGCAGGGCGCATGTCGCGAGGAAGATCCAGGCCGAAGGCCAGCGCAAAGTCCCGGCGGAGGCGAACAGCAGCGCGCCCATCGCGGCGGTGGTGAGCGTGCTCTGCAGCAGCAGCCTGGCGATCATGGTCGATCTCGTCCAATTCCAGCCCGCGCATTAGCAGCAGGGCTTTCCGGCAAACATGCGGCCGCGGCGCGACGGGGGTGGATGTCAGACCTTGATCGGCGGTGTGAAGGCCGCCACCAGCCGAACCAGATCCGCCTGCCGCTTGGTTCCAGTCTTGACGAAGATGCGGGCGAGATGGGTCTTGATCGTCGTCTCGGCGATGCCCATGCTTCTGGCGACGTCAGGAACTCCGCCGATCTCGACGATGGACAGGAAGACGCGCAGCTCGGTCGGCGTCAGCTTGAACAGCTTGCGGATGAGGTCGGGCGCGACGATCGTATCGAGCGCGGCCTTGCTGACGAACAGGACCGCGCAGGCATCGTAGCTGGCGCCGAATCTCTGCCGGCGCCCCGCGGTCAGCGGCAGCAGGTGCCCGACATAGTGCGAGCCGTCGCGCGCAGTCAGATGCAGCGAAATGCTTGCGCTCGTCATCGTCCGGTCGCCGAGGACCGTGCCCGCCAGCGCCTGTTTCAGCACACGATCGGTGTTCAGATCCGACGTCACGAGGCGGCCGCGGACCGAACGCAGCACGTCGGCCTCCTCCAGAATGTCGCGCGCGCTCGCATTGAAGTGGGTGATGTGGCCTTCGGCGTCGAGCAGCAGGACGGCGGTTCGTAGCGCGTCGAGCGTGCGCACCGACGTCGTCTCCAGCTCGTTCTGCTGCTGCAGCTTCTGCCTGACCAGCATGGCCCGTTGCAGGTGGGGCGTGAGGTGGGAGATCACCTGGTACATCCTGCGGTCGACGGGACCGCCCGCCTTCATGATCGAGAGGCGGGATATGCCATCGGAGGATTTGTCGAGCAGGACATTGGCGGCATCCTCGAGCCCCTGCGGCCGCGTCCATTCGTTGTAGAACATGGTGGTGCGGAATTCGTCGACGTCGATCCAGTCCCTGATCGTCTGGATCTGGCCGACCGGCGCATGGAGCACGCCGCGCGACGGATCGAACGGCTCGTAGGTTTCGATGTAGGACTGAATGTAGGCCGGGTCGACGCCGACGGCATGCGAGATCACGGGCTCGCCAGCCGCCCCGATCCGCACCAGGCCGCCGCTCTGGCCGCCCGCGAGATCGACGATGCCGTGAAGCGTCGCCGACCACCTGGAATCGTCGAGCGAGGCATCGTAGATGTCGGCCACAAGCGACAGCAGCTTGTCATTCATTTCCATTGGCTTGTCCCACAGACGCTGGCCCACCGGACGTAGGGATGGGCTCGTTCGGCCTCGCAGATGAGCACGCCGGATACGGACGTTTGATGAGCCGGATCACACTTGGGGGGCGACCGCCGATCCGGAGGCGGAGGAGTTGCGGGTCGAGGACTCGCGAAGGGGACAGCGCCGAAGCGGGCCGCGAATACGGAAGGGGTATGCAACCCATGCGCGAGCGAAATCCGCCGCGTGCTCGCGGCGGCGACCAGGATCGGTTTCGGCAATGGCAGTCGTGCGATCATGCGCAGGTCCCGGGATAACCGCGCACGAGTCTGATCCAGCTATCCGGCAAAGATACGGCCGAATGCGTGACGAGCCCGATCGACCGGATCGGGCGATCCGTCCTCGCAAGGACCGATCAGGCGAGCTGATCGATCCGCGTGCCCTGACCCGGCGGCAGCGGCGCAGGCGGCGGCGGCTCGTAGGTCGGGTCGGCATCCTTGGTCTTGGCCTGCTCGTCCTGCTGCTTGGTCGCCTCGTAGCTCGGCACCACGATCGCGATGGGCGGCGGCGCAACGGTAGAAACCTTCATGCGCAAATCCTCACATATGGAAACAATTCAGCCTGCGCCGTGAGGAGCGAAAATTCCTTCAAGTCAATCGTTAAAATGCGAGAGATCTGGCGCGTCGGATGTGCGTGGTTGCGTCTCTTCCGTGCGGGTGGCAGCGGAGGCGACGCGGCCTCTCCTCGTCATTGCGAGCCACCGGGGCCGCGCTTCGCGCGGACCCGGTGGCTCGCAATGACGGAGTGTGTGGCAGTCGGCGCCGCGATGCGTTTCGACGCGGAGCACGTGGCAAGAGAGCGGAACAGTGCCCCGCCTACTCGTCCTTGCCGCGCGTGATCGCGATGGACGCGTCCGTCTTGGTGCGCGTGCATTCCATGTTGAGGCGACGGTAGCGCATGTTGACCTTGTCGCCGCGGAGCAGCCCCATCCGCTTCAGGCAGCGTGTGGCGCCGGTCGTGGTGTCGTCCTTCGTCACGGTGAAGACGATCGCCGCCATCGATCCCACCAACGTGTAGAACTCCGGCTTGGGCTTGCGATCGCCCTTGGCATAGAGCTCGATGGAGAATTTGTCGCCGCGGCACCCGACCGACAGCTCCTTGGCCGCCGGATGCGAGAGGTAAACGACGTTGCCGGCCCGGAAGTTCACCTTCATGCGGTCGACCTGGTTCGCCAGCTCCTTGGCGCTGTCGTCGCACCGATCGGCGCGCGCGGGCGAAGCGAAGGTCACAAGTCCGGTGATGGCGGCGGCGACCAGGATCGCGCCGCGGACGTTCAAGTTCAATGTCATGATGAAAAGCCCCTTAGGGCCCCCATAAAAGCCCTGGACCGGGCGAAGAGCAAGAGTGTGCTTCCGGGCTTTTGTCGTCCTCATCCCCAGACCTGGGACGGTTACGTCATCGCGAGCGCCTTACCGGGAAGGCTATCGGGCCTGGCGTCCTTCGGCTCATCGTCCAGCCTCAAGTCGAAAAGCATTTCCAAAAACATCTATTGGGGGTATTATGCCGTGTTCATTACTTTTAATTGTATTTCCCCCGGGGCGCTTCCGGACCCGATCGAATCCATGGTGCCGCGCTTCGGCAACTGACTTCGAGGACATCCCATGGCAAGCCCAGCTGAGACATCTCTGTCTGAAGCAACCGATGTCGCATCAGTTCTTCAGAGTGCGATCGAACTGAAAAATTTCGCGGTTCGTCGAGGCCTTCCCGTCCCCGACGCCCTGCTCAAGAATCTTTCAGAGATAAGCGCGAGCTTTCACGGCCAGGATCACGTCCCCGACGTGGACTGCCGTCTCGATGCGCTGATACGCGATCTCACGAACATTACGTGGCCGACCACGACGAGAACCCTGGAATTCGCGGCGCAGAAGGGCAAGACCGATTTTTTCAGAAGCACTTTCGGGGATTGCTTTTTGCTCTGCTCCTCTTTGCACTGTTTCTGTCGATTGGAAGCTTGATTGCCGCGAGCGGCGAGAAGCACAGCGATCTGGGAGAGCACCTCTTTCCCCTCGCGCTCGGGCTCCTGGGGTCGACGACGTATATCTTCTTCAGCCTGATGAACGTCGTATCGGAGCGGGCGATCGACGAAAGCGACGTCTTTTCCAGCTACGCCAGACTGATGCTGGGGCCCGCGTTCGGGTGGCTGTTCGCACAGGTCTTCAACGTCTCGGTCAATGCCCCGAACACCGGCAATGCCAAGTCGCAGCTGCTGTTGCTGATTCCGTTCGTGGCCGGATTCAGCACGCGCCTGGTTCTCGGGATCATCAATCAATCCATTCAAGCGATCGAAATCACGCTTGGCCTGAACGACAAGCGAACAGAATTGAAGAGTCGCAATACGACGCGGAGATGAAGGCCGTCGTCGCTGCAATCTGAGGCATCGATGGCCGTCGCCACGGCCGGCGAGGCAACGGACCGCCGGGAGATGATCGCGGTGACCATTCTGCATGGGCAAGGGACCGCGAAATCCAGGGTTCACCCATGAGCCGGGCCGGCCTTCGGGGCGCTTCCCTTTGCGGCAAAAAAGCTTAGAACAGCTTCTATGCCGAGAGGCCCGCCAGGGCTCCAAAACCCCGAGATTCGTCCCATGAACGCTCCTACCGCCTTCCCCGACCCGTCCAAGCCCGTTCCGCCCTACAAGCACACCCCGCTGTTCCCGCTGGGCAAGGACGAGACGCCCTACAAGAAGATCTCCTCCGAGGGCGTCAGGGTCGAGAAGGTGCTGGGGAAGGACATGCTGGTGGTGTCGCACGAGGCGCTGCGGGCGCTGTCGGAGGCGGCGTTCGGCGACATCAACCATTACCTCCGCCCCGGCCATCTGAAACAGCTCCGCGCCATCCTGGAGGACGGCGAGGCGAGCCCGAACGACAAGTTCGTCGCGCTGGACTTCCTGAAGAACGCCAACATCGCGGCCGGCGGCGTGCTGCCGATGTGCCAGGACACCGGCACCGCGATCATCATGGGCAAGAAGGGCTGCAACGTCATCACCGACGGCGCGGACGAGGCGGCGCTGTCCGAAGGCGCGCGGGACGCGTACCTTCGCCGCAACCTGCGCTATTCGCAGGTCGCGCCGCTTTCGATGTACGAGGAGAAGAACACCGCCAACAACATGCCGGCGCAGTGCGAGATCTACGCCGAGGGTGATGACGCCTACAAGTTCATGTTCATGGCGAAGGGCGGCGGCTCCGCCAACAAGAGCTTTCTGTTCCAGGCAACGCCCTCCGTGCTGACCAAGGACCGGCTGCTCGCGTTCCTGAAGGAAAAGATCCTGACGCTGGGCACCGCGGCGTGCCCGCCTTATCACCTCGCCATCGTGATCGGCGGCACCTCCGCCGAGGCTCTGCATGAAGACGGTGAAGCTCGCTTCCGCCCGCTATCTCGATGCGCTGCCGACCCACGGCTCGCCCGACGGCAACGCCTTCCGCGACGTCGAAATGGAAAAAGAGATCCACAAGATGACGCAGTCGCTCGGCGTCGGCGCGCAGTTCGGCGGAAAATATTTCTGCCACGACGTGCGCGTGATCCGCATGCCGCGTCACGGCGCCTCGCTGCCGATCGGGCTTGGCGTGTCGTGCTCGGCCGATCGCCAGGTGCTCGGCAAGATCACCAAGGACGGCGTCTATCTCGAGGAGGCTCGAGCACAACCCGGCGCAGTATCTGCCGGAAGTCGAAGAGGCGCTCGGCGGCGAGGTCGTCAAGATCGACCTCAACCAGCCGATGAAGGACATCCTTGCGACGTTCTCCAAGCATCCGATCAAGACGCGCGTCTCGATGACCGGCACTATGATCGTCGCGCGCGACAGCGCCCACGCCAAGCTGCGCGAGCGGCTGGAGAAGGGCGAGCCGCTGCCGGATTACTTCAAGAACCACCCGGTCTACTACGCCGGCCCCGCCAAGACGCCCGAAGGCTACGCCTCCGGCGCGTTCGGTCCGACCACCGCGGGCCGCATGGATTCCTTCGTCGAGCAGTTCCAGGCCGCCGGCGGCTCCATGGTGATGGTCGCCAAGGGCAATCGCGCACCGGCCGTGCGCGAGGCCTGCAAGAAATACGGCGGCTTCTATCTCGGCTCGATCGGCGGCGCCGCGGCGAACCTCGCCGAGCACTGCATCAAGAAGGTCGAGGTGCTCGAATATCCCGAGCTCGGCATGGAAGCGATCTGGCGCATCGAAGTCGTCGACTTCCCGGCGTTCATCATCGTCGACGACAAGGGCAACGACTTCTTCAAGGAGTTGAACCTGGGCTGAGGTGACGTTCCCCGGACGCTGCGCAGCACGAAGTGATGCGCAGCAGATCCGGGGTCCACGTGGCGGCATGGGTCCCGGCTCTGCGACGCACCGCTTCGCGCTGCATCGCGTCCGGGACACGAGATTTACCCGCTCAGCTGCAGTTCGTGACCTGGTTGGAGCACAGCGCGCGCCACCAGCCGCGGACGCCGTCATGGCTCTCGACCAGGCCCCAATATCCGCTGCAGGCGAGAAGGCGCTTCGGCCCGCCGTCGCCGTCGATCGGGCCGCCGAGTCTCGCGCTGCGCCGGCGTCCATTTGGCGTCGACGAAGGGCGCCTGGAACAGGCCGCCCGCGCGCGTGCCGCCGTTGGCGTAGTTGGCGCCGACCTTGTTGGATGCGACCCAGCCGCGCCCGGCATAGGGCTTCGGTGCGCTGCGCGGATATCGCGTCTCGTCCTCGTAGTCCTTGCCCGGCGGCTTCGCCCCTTCGATCAGGAACCAGCCGCTCCTGAAGCCGATGATGCGGAATTCGGTGAGCCAGCCGCCATCGGGCGTGTTCTCGGCGCCGCCAAGCTTGAGCCGATAGGGCGGCGGCAGCGTGCCGAGCACGCGCGCCGTCGTCGAGGGTTCGGCGCGCACGTTGAGGCCGTTGGGATCCTTGTCGATGGACCAGGCGCCGAGACTGCAGGGCTCGGTGCCGTCAGGCAGCGTCGCGCGCTTTGCCGCGAGGCTCGGCGTGCAGCGTTGTGAAATCGGTGTCGTCGTTGTCCGGACCGGGCTCCGCGCGCGGCTTCAACTCGGCTGAGATCGCGCGCGTCGCATCCGGTGTCAGCGTAACCACGAGGCTCTGGCGCGCCGCGAACACGCTCGCCGGTGTCTTCGGATCGTTCGATGACGCCGGATAGGCCGCGAGGTAACCGGTCGCGCCTTCGGTGCGATAGGCGGTGCCGGCGATATAACCCGCTGGCACCATGGCGAGCGCGCTTGCGCGCCACGCCGGGTCGGTGTCGTCCGCGCGCGCCGCCTGCGCCGCGACGCACAGCATCGTCGCCGCGATGAGACGAAGCGCGCGCATGGTCGAGTGCCGCCTTACGCGCGGGCGCCCGTGAAGGGGAAGCTGCCCATCGGACCGATGCCCATCTCGCCGTTCATGCTGTCGCCGGAGACGGTGCCGGTGAACTCGAGCGTGAGCGGCATCGGCTTGTCGATCGAGACCTTCCAGGAGACGTTGTCGCCCGAGACGGTGCCCTCGAAGATTTCGGCGGTATTACCTTCCGCGCCCTGCGTGCCCGTGAGCGTGCCGCCCGCGGCCTTGACGTTCAGCGTCGCCTGGCGCTCGCCCATCGGCGTCGTCATGGTCAGATTCCAGTTGCCGTCTACGGCCATTCCCGTCTCCCGAACAATCCCGGCGGACCGCGACGATCCGCGGCCAGTCCTTAAGCGAGCCTATAACCCAACTCGCAGCTCCTGCCTAACCCCTCGAATAGGGCGTTTAGGCGCGGGCGGCGGCGCGCCGGCGGCTGGTGACGATGAGCCGGAGCACGACGTACTGCACGGCGAAGGCGAGGATCTTGGCGCCGCCGGCGACCACCGTGAGGTAGAACGCCCACAGCTTCAGATCGCCCGTGGAGGCGACCACGATCATGCCGGCGCCGATCACGAACATCAGCACCGCCCAGGCATAGCCCGCGGCCGTCACATATTCCGGCACGGTCTCGACGACCATCGGCGGCATGTAGCGCAGCATCCAGCCGCGCTTGAGCATGATCGCACCGATGGCGAAATGCGCGATCGAAGGCTTCGCCATCATGAAGCGGGGATCGTTGGTCAGCAGCGTGACGGTGCCGAGGCCGACCACGAGCGCGAGGCTCGCATAGGTCATGTAATTGAGCGGCTGGCCCTTGATGCGGGCGTAGATCACCTGCGCGACGGCGCCGGCCACGGCCACCGAGGTTGCCAGGATGACGTTGTCGGTGACGAGATAGATGACCAGGAAGAGGATCGCGGAGAAGAGATCGGAGGCGAGGCGGGCGAATACGTCCTTCATCGTCAATCCTGTTCAGCGGGCGGTGGGCAAGGTGGTGGGCAAGGTCGTTGTCAAGGCGCGGTCGGGCGCACCGTACTTGATCTGGCGATACTCCGGATACCACTTTGTGAAGTAGATGGCGCTGTTGCGGGCGGCAAAGGCGACCGCAAGGCTGGTCCAGAGCGGCAGGCCCGGGACGTAGAGCAGCACGAGATTGGCCACCGCCATCAGCAGCGCGGCAACGGTCCAGGCGCCGGTGATGACGTAATTGGCATAGAGGAAGCCCGGCATCGCCGCGGTCTCGGCCGGCACCGATTCAAGCGCATATTGCAGCGTGAAGGGACGACGGAGCAGGATCGAGCCGAGCGAGATGAAGAAGATGCCGATGTCGACCGACAGCTTGACGCCGAGCGTTCCGAGTTGCGGATCGAGCAGCGCGAGGTAGAGGCCGATGGCGGCGAACACGACCGCCGAGCCGGCGGCCAGGATCTTCACCGAGCGGCCGCACACCACATCGATCGCGACGGTGACGAGACAGATCGCGGAGGCCGCGAACACGCTTGTCGCGGCCGACGTCACCAGCATCAGCAAGCTGTATACGCCGTAGGGCGCGAGGATCAGGAAAATCGTCATGGTCCGCCTCGGTCAATCCGATCTTTACGATGTAAAGATAAATAGTTCAGACGGAGTGCTGGGTCAAGCCAAATCTTTACAGTGTCAAAATAACGTAAGCAGCATATAAAAGCTGAGCCGCCGCAACGGCTTGATCGGAGGCCTCCTCGGCCAATGCCGCCCAGGGCAGGTGCGACAGGAAGGGGAGTGCGCAGGCGACCGCCAGACCGAGGGCGAGCAGGATGCCGCCATTGAAGATGACATGTCCGCGACGCCGCAGCCGGACCATCTCGACGCCGACCACGGCGCAGATGATGGCCAGGAGAGCGAACAGAAGAGCGAAGACGTCTGCGGTGGGCGAGGGCAGCTGCATGTGGGCCTCTTCGGTGGCAGATCCGTGCTGTGGCTTCGGGCGCGCGACGGAGAGCGCGGGAATGATGGGCGCTACTGCGCGCCCACCCAATTGCCGTGAAACCCGTCGGGCACGCGATGGCCGAGCTGCACCAGCGCGACGGGGCCCGCTTCGACATCGGTGGCGTTGAACACCGCGAGGTCGCTGCGGTTCTCGCGTGCCCGCCAGACCACCGCGAGCAGCCAGCCGTCGCCCTCGCTCGCATCCTTCGCGCGCTCGACGAACACGGGCTCGGAGATGGTGTCGCCGGCAGGCAGCAGATAATGGCCGAGCCGCTTTCCATTGCCGTCGACATGGACGACGCCGGAGAGCGCGCCGAACATCGGCAGTTTCGGATTGGCACAGGCGTACCAGCCGTGACGGGTCTTCAGCCCGGCGCGGCGGTCGTCGATGCGCGGGAATTCGCCGGTGAGGTCGTCGAGATAAGTCTGCTGGAAGCGGTCGGTATTGCCTGAGAGATCGAAGGTCCAGCGGCAGTGCCGGGCGCGCGACTTCTCGGGATCGGTTGGCCGTCCGTCGGGATGCGGAAACAGCGGCGCTTCCTCGAACTGCATGACGTCGGCGACGATGCGGTTCTCGTCCTCCCACGCATTCATGATGTGGAAGACGTAGCAGGCTTCACCGCGGAACCAGACGATGTCCTTGGCCGTGCCGCTCCGCTTCATCACGCCGACATAGGCGCCCTTGTCCGGCTCCCAGGCGTAGGGCGGCCGCCCGCTCATCGCGCGCTCCATGCTGCCGGTGATGGGCAGGATTGGAAACAGCACATGTTTCGCGGTGACGATGAAATCGTGCACCATGCTGGCATAGGGCGCCTCGAACCGCTCGAAGCGCGTCGCCTTGCCGGCGGCGTCGATCGATCCGTAGGAGAGGGCAGGGGTCAGCGGCCCCGCTGCGTTGTAGCCGAAGAACACCAGCTCGCCGGTGACGGGATCGATCTTCGGGTGCGCGGTGAAGCTGCCGGCGACGCGGCCCTGGTAATCGTGATAACCGCGCGTTGCGAGCGTGCCCGGCTCGATCTCGGTCGGCAGATGCGCTTCCTCCAGCGCCAAGAGCTTGCCGGCATGGAAGATGATGTTGGTGTTGGCGACGCCGCCGTCGGTGAGGTCTTGCGGCGCATCCGGCAGCTTGCGGCCGAAGCCGCCGAACAGCGCGCGGCCGGCATCGTGCTCGGCGAGCCATTTCGGCGTGCGGACCCAGCGGTTGCGATAGCTGGCGCGCCCGTTCTCGAGGTGGAAGGCGTGCAGCATGCCGTCGCCGACGAACCAGTGCGCGCCGGGGGAGTCGAACTGCGGATTGGGTCCGTTGCGATAGAGCACGCCGTTCAGCTCACGCGGCAATTCGCCGATGATCTTGAGGAAAGGTGCGTCCGCTTCGAACGGGATCGGCCCGATATTGTTGCGGCGCTCGGCGATGGCGTCGTGCTGCACGGCGTAACCTCCCTATCTTTACATCGTAAAGATGAAATAACCCCGATCGTCGTTCCGGTCAAGCGAAATCTTTACACTGTCAATATTGCGTCATATAGCTTGCGGATGGCCAAGACAGACACCAAGACCGATACCAAGAGCGAAACGGCGCGAAGCGCGCGTGCCCCCGAAAGACGACGTCATCGCGTGCAGCGCGCGGCGCGGCGAGCGCGAGGACCGAGACGCCGTATCACCACGGCGCCCTGCGCGAGGCGCTGCTGCAGGCCGCCGAACGGGTGCTGGAGCGCGACGGGCTCGCCGGCCTCACCTTGCGCGCGGTGGCGCGGGAGGCGGGCGTGTCGCACGCCGCGCCGACCCATCATTTCGGCGATCTCACCGGCCTCCTCAGCGAGACTCGCCGCCGTGGGCTTCCGGCAATTCAACGCGGCAATGGCCTCGTCCTGCGATGCCGCCACCACGCCGCTCGAACGCGCGCTGGCGCGGCCGAAAGCCTATGTCGCCTATGCGCAGGCCCATCCCGGCATGTACGGCATCATGTTCCGCACCGAGCGCCTCGACTATTCCAGGCCCTCGTTGCACGAGGCGGCCGAAGCTTCCTTCGCGGGCCTCGCCAATGTGATCGGCATGATGCGGCAGGAACAGATCAGCGGCGATGCGCTGACGCTGAACCAGGGCGCCGCGATCGCGCGCGCCTGGTCGATGGTGCACGGCTTCACCACGCTGCTGCTCGACGGACGGCTGGAAGACATCCTGGGGCGCTTGCCGGAGGGAACGACGGCCGAGCGCCTGCTCGAGACGATGCTGATGGCGCCCATCTCGGGAAAGCTGCCCGGCCCCTGATCGTCAGGGCCGACGCAACCCTTGCCGTGATCGGGCGTTGACGCCGCATGGCAAAGACATCACGCGCTCCCTGGAAACGCACCAATCCCCGCAAGCGGGCCGGCAAGGCCTCCAAGCATCTCAGTCCCGCAAAGAAGTCGGCGGCGAAGGCGCGCGCCCGCCGCGCCGGCCGCCGCTATCCCAACCTCGTAGACAACATGCGCATGGCAGCGAAGAAGACCTCCAAAAAGAAGGCTTCCAAGAAGAAGGCCTCGAAGAAAGCTTCCAAGAAAACCTCGAAGTCGAAATCCTCGACAGCAAAGAAGACCTCCGCGCGGAAGACGCGCAAGCGCACCGCAAAGAAGGCTGCAAAGTCCTCTCGCAAACGCAGCGCATCCGCGCGCGAGCGGGATCCGAAAGGCGGCCTGACCGCCGCGGGCCGCAAGGCGTTTGCGCGCAAGCAGGGCGCTCATCTCAGGCCCGGCGTCACCAAGAAAGAATCGGAGATGACGCCGCAGGAGATGCGGCGCAAAGGCAGCTGGGCCGTGCGCTTCTATGGCCGCGCGAAACTGCCGCCTCTGGTCGATGCCAAGGGGCAGCCGACCCGGCACGCATTGTCGGCGCATGCCTGGGGCGAGCCCGTCCCGAAGACCGTGGCGGCGGCACGGCGTATTGCCGCGAAGGGCGAGCGGCTGCTGGCGCGCTATCGGCGTGCGAAGGCGAGGGGCTAGCGCATCGTTGCCAGCTCCACGGCGCGGCCGCGCGTGCCGACGATCTTCACCTCGTCCTTGCCGCACGTGAAGCTGCGGGCGAAATCGTCCGCGGCCTTGCGCGCGAGCCTCATTGGCGGTCGGGTTGGCGATCGCATCGACATAGGCGACGTGGCAGACCGGGCCGGGCGGCAGCCGGGTCACGACCAGCATGGCCTTGGTATTGGGCCGGCCCTGCTTGTCGGGATCGCCGTTGTCGGCGATGTGCCAGCGCTGGATGATCGCGAACGGCTTTGCGCCCACGGCGCGCCATTCGATCGTGGTCTCCGATGAATTGAACGGGCCGAACCAGACCTTGGCCGCCGGTTCCTCGGCGGCGGCCTTGCGGTCGCGGCCGACCGAGACGATTTCGCGAAGATCGTCCTCGGCGATCAGCACAATGAGCCCGTTCTTGCCTGGACATGCCCGCGTGGTGCTGCCGTCGATCTCGCTGGGCTTGCCGATCTGGCGGCAATCCTTTGGCGCAGTGGACGTGTAGCTGCTGCCCACGGATTGGGCGGCGACGCCGTTCAGGCCGATGCCTATCGCGAGGACCGCCAGGCCGATGCAGGTGATGTGGTTGATCATGTGGGCTTCGATGGTCCGGGAACTCGCTCTCATCAGACGTCTTCACTGTGGGCAAGGTTCAAACCAGGGTGGGATAGGCCTGACAGCGGCGCGGAATCGTTCTAGAAGAGCGGCTTCGCCTGAGGCATCCAGCCTCGTTCGCGTTCTCAATTCTCTCGATCATGCCAGCCATCGCCTCCAGCAAATCCTACCGCGTCGGCCGCTCCAAGACCGGACTCGGCCTCTTCGCCACCATGCCGATCAAGAAGGGCACAAGGATCATCCGTTATTTCGGACCGATCCTGGACTCGCGCATCCCCGAGCAGGACGACATCGAGAACAAGTACCTGTTCGAGGCTCAACGGCCGCTGGACCATCGACGGCTCGGTGCGCAAGAATGTCGCCCGCTACATCAATCATTCCTGCCGGCCCAATGCGGAATCCGACGTTCGCCCGCGCGAGCGCAAGGTCTTCATCCGCGCCATCAGGAACATCGAGCCGGGCGACGAGATCAACTACGATTACGGCACCGACTATTTCAAAGCCTATCTGAAGCCGATCGGCTGCAAGTGCCCGTCCTGCGAGAAGAAGCGCAAGAAGCAGCGCGCCGTAGCGCGGGCGGAAGCCGCCAAGGTGAAGGCGCGCCAGGCGAAGAAGGTGGTCGCCAAGGGTTCGAAGACCAAGGCCGCCAAAAAGAAGAAGCTGAACGGCCACGCCGTTGTAAAGGCCCGCGCGCGGGCGCGGGCGTAGCCGGTACCTCTCTCGTGCCCCGGACGCGGCGCAGCGTCTCTTTGGCGGTGCGCGGCAGAGCCGGGGCTCATCTCAGCTCGATTTATATTCGCACAATCTGGGTCCCGGCTCTGCGCCGCAACGCCAAGGGCGTTGCGGCGCGTCCGGGACAAGAGAGGCCGTACGCCGCCGCCACACTCCTGCTTCTCCGCAATCCCACATATTGTGGCTCCGCAGGATGGTTTGAAACCTTGCGAAACCCATCCTCGTGCGTGGAGAGGCGTCGGGCAAAACACCCAAACCCCGTCAACCCCTTCCGGCAGAAATAATCCGCTTTTCCGAATTTCGGATTTGTGGCATATGTCCTCCATCCCGGCCCTGCCAGAGGGGCGCTTCGCGATCGTCACGAGATGCGGGCCGGGGTGCGGTGGACGCGGTAGCGCCGGCGCGGATGTGTGGCGACAGGGCGGGCAACCGTGAGTCTCACGCAACGTGCATACGACACGGCGCGGTCACAGCGGTTTGGTCGATGGTCTGGGGTGCGCACACTAAGCCCCGGGCGCTGAGGCCAAGCCGTCCGCGGACGGAGAAGTCGTGTGGTCCCGACGCCCGCGGTTCTGGCGTCAAGCCTCGCGGCGATGTGGCGACCAACCGGCACGCGCATCGGTCAGCCGTGAGGCGACGGGGGCAATAGTGCAACGCTCCCCGAGGAGAGCACGAAGGACACCGTTAAAACCATCCGCGCAGGGAAGGCCGGGCGACCGGCATCACCTGTAGTCCACCCCGTGTGCATTCTTGTTGCGCACGGACTCGGGTGCCGCCGGCGCCCGGCCTTCCCTGCGCCCTTTGGTCAGATAGAGGGCGCCGAGCGACACAAGCCTCGGGCGAAACGCGCCGCGAGACTGCGAAGGCGTGTCTGCAATGAATCTCCCCGTTGAAAGAGCAATTTGGTGCCGCACATTCCGCTCGTCATGACAATTGTGGAAACGGGTGTGCAAAAACTACGGTCTCGTGCCCCGGACGCAGCGCAGCGCTTCTTCAGCGGTGCGCTGCAGAGCCGGGGCCCATCTATCCGCAAGCGATCCGTGCGGCATGGGTCCCGGCTCTGCGCAGCAGCGCAAGAGCGCTGCAGCGCGTCCGGGACACGAGAGGGTCACGCGACCGCAACGGTGCTGCTTCGCCGCATCCCCACATATTGCAGCTCGGCGAACACGCCGGTGGCGATCGCCTGTGCGACGACCATGAGACTCGCCTGCAAGGTTCGGCGACACCGCGCCGGAGAACAGCAGCGCGATGCTGCCGACCGTCCAGGCGGCATTGCCGACCACGACCAGCAGCACCAGCGGCTTCGCCACCGAGGCGCGGGAGGCGAGCCAGCCGACCAGCGCGGCATAGGCGATCAGGAACAGTCCGGTCTCGCGCAGCAATGCTTCCGGCAGGTTGAACAGGGCCGCGAACGCGTTCGCGCCGAAGGTGAAGCCGAGCGCGGCGACGCCGCTGAAGATGGCGTCGGCGAGCAGGGCGCGGCGGAGGAAGGTGGATGCGTCGATCATCGGTCGTCTCCTTGGCTGGGCTGGGGTGGAATTCACTGCAATCCGCGCCACCAGGCGCGGACGAGGCGGGCGAGGCGGAACGGGCAGAGGCTCCTGCCGACGCCGTGCTCGAAGGCGATGACCTGTGCCACCACGTAATCGCCGGTCGAATGCACCAGCGGCTCCGGCATGTTGAGGCTGCGCGCCAGCAGGCGGGTCGCGAGCGTCATGGCCCAGGGAAGAAGGTGGTCGGCGACGGTCCGGTAGAGCAGCAGCGCGATCATGGGCATCTCCTGTTGCGACCGAAGATGCGCCGGCCCGGCGGTCAATTCGATTACCTCGCGGGTAATGGAAGGACCGAAATCTGCGTGATAGGTTTCGGACCATGAACGCACATGCATCCACGGCACATACCGAACGCAGCCAGCCGGTCCATATCGGCGACCATTTGCGTGAATGGCGGCAGCGCCGCCGCATGAGCCAGCTCGATCTCGCGGGCGAGGCCGAGATCTCGGCGCGGCACCTCAGCTTCGTCGAGACCGGCCGCGCCGCGCCGTCGCGCGACATGGTGCTCAGGCTGGCCGAGCGGCTCGACGTGCCCTTGCGTGAACGCAACGTGCTGCTGGTCGCGGCCGGCTTCGCGCCGGCGTTCCAGCAGCGCAGGCTGGAGGATCCCGCCTTGAAATCAGCCCGGCAGGCGATCGACCTCGTGCTGAAGGCACATGAGCCCAATCCCGCGCTCGCGGTGGACCGGCACTGGAACCTGGTGTCGGCCAACCGCATGGTGGCGCCGCTGTTCGACGGCATTCCGCCGCACCTGCTCGGCCAGCCCTTCAACGTGCTCAGGCTCGCCTTCCATCCCGAGGCGCTGGCGCCGCGCACGGTCAACCTGGCCGAATGGTGCGGGCATCTCTTGGAGCGGCTGCACCGGCAATGCGAGGCGACGGCCGATCCTGAGCTGATCAAGCTCTACGGCGATCTCAAGACCTATCCGATCCCGGCGCGGACGGGGCCGCTGTCGAGCGACAACGTCGCGATCCCCTTCAAGCTGCGCCATGGCGGAGAGATACTAAGCTTCTTCTCCACCACCATGGTGTTCGGCACGCCGGTCGACATCACCCTGTCGGAGCTGGCGCTGGAGACTTTCTTCCCGGCGGACGAACGCACGGCCGAACGATTGAAGCAGATGGCGGCAGCCATGACGTAGCGCCCCCGTCCGATGCCCTTGCGCCGTGCCCGGTTCGGCTTATCTTCCGGCGAACCCTTGACCCCGCCCGAAGGAGGCGCCTGACATGAGCACGCTCAAACCGCTCCAGATCGATGTCGTCTCCGATGTGGTGTGCCCCTGGTGCTATATCGGCAAGCATCGGATCGAGAGCGCGCTGGCGCTGGTGCCGGATGTCCCGGTCAAGCTCAATTTCCGCCCGTTCTTCCTCAATCCCTGGGTGCCGCGCGAGGGCATCAGCCGCGACGCCTATCTCACCCAGAAGTTCGGCTCGGTCGAGGCCTACAAGGGCATTGCGGGACGCGTCGTCGCGGCCGCGAGCGAGGAGGGCCTCGTCTACAAGCCGGAGCTGGTGGCGCGTCAGCCCAACACCACCGACTGCCATCGCCTCATCCTGTGGGCGGAAGCGATCGGCAAGGCGCCCGAGATGAAGCAGCGCCTGATGGAGCTGTATTTCCGCGACGGCGGCGATCTCACCGACGTCGACGTGCTGGTGCAGGCGGCCGCCGATGTCGGCCTCGATGCCGAGGACGTGCGCAAGCGCCTCGCCACCGACGAGGACGTCGCGCGCGTCTCGGCCGACGCGCAGGAAGCCGCCGAGAAGGGCATCTCCGGCGTGCCGACCTATGTGTTCGCGCAGAAATACGCCGTCTCCGGCGCGCAGGACCCGAACCTGCTCGCGAAGGCGATTCGGCAGGTCTCGGCGGAGATCAACGCGCAGGCGGCGGAGTAGCCTTCGCTGATTTGCGCAGCCGGCGGACTACACGTCGCGCAGCCTCGTGCGCGGCGTTGCGGCCGAGCAGCGCGCCGTGAATGAGCGCGACGACCGGATCGTGCCGTCGCAGCGGGATCAGCACGTCGCCGATTGCAAAGCGCCCGCGCCAGATCGGGTTGATCATGGGGTGGTCGGCGCCGGCCGTGGAATCCGCGCTTGTCATGGCGGGGTCGGCGCAGAGATGGCGGGTGAGCTCGAGCGTGAGCTGCACGCCCGGCGAATATCTTGCAAAGCCTTCGTCGATGCCGAGCTTGAAGAAAAAGGCGCGATCCTGGTGGCGCAGCACGATGCCGGCGGCGACCGGAATCGTCCCGGCGAGAAGCGTGATGATCTCGCATTGCGCGGTCTCGGCCAGCGCCGGCACGGCGCGGCGGATGAAGCTTGCATCGCCTGCATGTTGAACCAGCGCGGTGCCGCGCTTGCCCTTCCAGCCGCTGGATTCGAGCTGCAGGAAGGTCTCGAGCGCGGGCCCGATCTCGTCCGGCCTGCGCGCGACGTCGAACGTGACGGGGCCATGCTCTTCGAGCCGGTGGCGCAGGCGGCGCAGCTCCTTGAGCTTTTTGGTGCCGAGTGCCCCGTGCAGCAGCGTTTCGGCCTCCTGCGTCGCATCGAGGCTGGCACGCATGTAGGAGGAGAGTACGCGCAGCTTCAGGCCGTCGCGGTCGAGGACCTGCCTGAGCGCATTCATGGCGGCACCGTCGAGCGCGACGTCGTTCAGCACGAGCGCATGCGCGCCGGCCTCGCGAGCCTGCTGCAGCAGCCGCGTGGCCGCCTCGATCGGGGCGTCGCGGTCGAGCAGCGGGCTGCACAGCGTGCCGTAGGGATGCGCGCTCACCAGTGCGGGCAGGGGAATCTTCAGCGCGCGCCACAGCGAGATCACGGGCATCAGCCCGATCAGCCGCGGCGACGTTCCGTCGAAGGCGGGCAGGGCCGAGGCCGAGGTGCGGCCGCGCGCGGTGGCGCTGACGGCGAACTCCCAGGCGGGCAAATAATATCCGTTCGGCTCGATCGCCCGCTGCGCGAGCGCGCGCCACTCGCCGGGGTCGATTGCCGTGAGCGGCACGCACGCGGCCGTGGCATCCTCTGCGGATGCCGGATGGATCGCTGCCTGCTGCGCGATGTCGACCACGTCCCTCGTCCCCGTTCACGCGGGCCGAGCCCGCGTTATGTGGGGCATGCTAGCGCATAGGATGGAAAATGCCGTTCGGGCGCCGCTGCAATTTGCGTGAAATTGTTAACGTTGCGTTGACGATAGCGAGGGCTGCGCGGCCGGCTGGCCGGCCGGAGACGCCAGTTCCGTCTTCACATTCACAGAGACTTCCATGCCGAGATCATCCTCGGGCGCCCCCCAATAGGAACCGCAGAGCGGAATGGCCTGCTCAGGCGTCCGGGCGACGCCGACCCGGATCAGGTCGCGATTGCCGACGATGCCGTTGGTCGGATCGAACTCCACCCAGCCCGAGCCGGGCACGTAGATCGAGCACCAGGCGTGGGTCGAGCCCCCGCCGAGCCGCACCGGCCCGTCGCGATCGGCAACGTAGACATAGCCGGTGATGAAGCGGGCGGCGAAGCCGAGCGCGCGTGCCGCCTCCATCATCAGCAGCGCGAAATCGCGGCATGTCCCCTGCTGCAACTCGAGCGTCTCCACAGGCGTCTGTGTTCCCCGCATCGTCCGGCGCTGGTAGGAGAAGCTCTCGGCAATGGCCTCGTTGAGCGTCATCAACAATTGGCCCGTGGGCCGCCGGCTCTCCGGAGGCACGAATTTGGCCAGCCACTCCTCCACCGCGCCGTCGTCGGGATGATGGCGACGCATATAGGGTTCGAGATCCGGCAGCTCGCTGTCGGCATAGGCGAACGGATGCTCGCGGGCATAGTCCTCGATGCGGAAGTCCGGCGTGTTCTCCGGCGTATGATCGAGGCTCGATGGTAGTGTCGAACTCGAGCTGGTCGCTCACGGTGTCGAAATCGACCAGCGTGAGGCAATTGCCCGAGACGTCGTGAATCCAGCGGACTTCGGCGGGGTCGGGCCGGATCACGAGCCGGCAGTCCAGCAGGCGCTGGTCATAGCTGTCGCGCGGCCGAAATAGCAGCTGGTGCTGCCCGAGCTTCACCGGCTGACGGTAGCGGTAGAGCGTTCTGTGGTGGACGGCGTAGGTTGTCATGTGCTCGCTTCTGGCCCGCGGCCATATGACCCTGCTTTCATCCCCGGTCCAAGCGGGATTCGAGGGGCCGGCAGAGGAAGGGGACAACAGGCACAATTGCCCTTCATTTCAGCAGCACCGCAGCCGAAGACGCGGAACGAATGCGCCCGGGCAGGTGTTTGCTGCCAAGGTCAACGACGACTCCGAGGAGACGATCTTGAAGATTCGCGCCGGCTACGACATTGCCTTCAACTGCCTTCAAGACGTCCCGATGATCCTGATGCTGAGCGTGCATCCGTCCCGGCACGACGATCTCTCGTCCCCGCACGTCATCCGGACCACGCCCGATGTTGCCACCAGTGACTATCTCGATGCCTTCGGCAACGTCTGCACCCGCCTGGTCGCCCCAAGCGGCCTGATCGAGATCCGCAACGACTTCGTGATCGAAGATTCCGGCATTCCCGAGCCGACGGCACCGTTCGCAGCTCAGGTTCAGCTACAGGACCTGCCCGACGACGCGCTGGTTTACCTGCTCGGCAGCCGTTATTGCGACACCCAAAAACTGGCGGATATGGCCTGGTCGACCTTTGGCTCGATAGAAGGCGGCGGACAGCGCGTGCAGGCGATTTGCAACTATGTCCACGACCGCATCCAGTTCGGCTATCAGTTCGCACGCGGTGACCGCACGGCGTCCGAGGGTCATGCCGAGCGCATCGGCGTATGCCGGGACTTCGCCCATTTGGCCGTGACGTTGTGCCGCTGCATGAATATTCCGGCTCGCTATTGCACCGGATATCTCGGCGATATCGGAGTGTCCCCCGATCCGGCGCCGATGGATTTCAGCGCCTGGTTCGAGGCCTATATCGGTGGTCGCTGGTACACGTTCGACGCGCGCCACAACCATCCGCGCATCGGCCGTATCGTCATCGCCCGTGGCCGCGACGCTGCCGACGTCGCGATCTCGACTGCATTTGGCCAGGCGCAGCTCGTTCGCTTCAACGTCGTGACGGAAGAGATCGCCGACGACAGTTCCGTCCAGCTCGCGCCTGATGTTGTCATGGCCCCGCGCGCGCGGTCGAGGCTGCAACGTGCGATGGCGTGAGGCGATTGCTCCCGAGCAGCTGCCTCACTCCTTCGGTACGAAATGATCGCGCGCATCGGCGCTGTTCTCCGCTGCCGACATCGGTGATCTCAACTCCGATATCGATCGCGGACCTAGGCACGCGGTCGGCCGAAACCTGTACCGACATTCGCACCTCGCGGGTCTGATCCTGTCCAACTTGAACGATCGGGTTGCCGTCGGGGCCCGGCTCGACACCGGCGACGCGAACCGTGGCGCCCGGCAGGCCTGACACCTTGAGCGCGAAAGATCGCTGCGCGCCCTTGTTCAGGATGCGGACCGTGTAATCGTTTCGTACGCCGCCGTCCGAGAGCTGAACGAACAGGGGATTGCGCTCGTGCAGCACGTTGACGTCCATCGTCGCACGCGTGGCGAGAGTGTAGACCATGATGGTTCCGACGATGGCGATGGCTGCCGTATAGATCAGCGTGCGTGCGCGGACGATGCGGTAGATCGGCGGCTTGCCTTCGCGCCGGCGCTGCATGTTGATGTCGGTGTCGTAGCCGATCAGGCCCTTGGGCCGGCCGATCTCTTGCATGACGTTGTCGCACGCGTCGATGCACAGGCCGCACTGGATGCAGCCGAGCTGGATGCCGTGTCGGATGTCGACGCCGGTGGGGCAGACGTTGATGCACTGATGACAGTCGACGCAGTCGCCGGCAAAATCTCCCTGTGCGCGGGCGGCTTCCGCCTTCTTCACCGACATGCGCGGCTCGCCGCGGTCGCGGCGATATGTGACGTTGAGTGCCCATTCGTCGGTCAGGGCCGCCTGGATCCGCGGCCACGGGCACATGTAGATGCACATCTGCTCGCGGGCGTGGCCGGCGAAGACGTAGGTCGTTGCGGTCAGGATGCCGATCCAGAGATAGGCTATGAACGGCGCCTGGAAGGTGGCGAGTCTCTCTCACCAGCGTCGGCGCGTCGTCGAAATACAGCACCCAGGCGCCGCCGGTCCACCAGGCGATCATGATCCAGAGGAAATGCTTCAGCACGACTTTCCGGATGTGGTCGAACGTCCAGTAGCGCTTGTCGCCCTGCATACGCTCGCGGCGGTCGCCCTCGACCCAGCGCTCGACCGCATAGAACAGGTCGGTCCACACCGTCTGCGGGCACAGATAGCCGCACCACAGTCGCCCCGCGACCGCGTTCATCAGGAACAGGGCCATCGCCGCGATGATGAGCAGGCCGGTGAAGTAATAGACCTCCTGCGGCCACAGCTCGATGAAGAAGAAATAGAAGCGGCGATGCGGCAGGTCGATCAGCACGGCCTGGTCGGGCAGGCCGGGTCCGCGATTCCAGCGCACGAACGGCGTGAGATAGTAGATCCCCAGCGTGACGCAGAGGATCGCCCATTTGATGCGGCGGAACGGCCCGTGGACCGACTGTGGATAGACCTTCCTGCGCTTCTCGTAGAGAGGTCCCTCGATGAAGGTGTCGTCGGTCATGGCAAATTCCCCCGCATCACTGGCTGCATACGCGCGCGTTCAGGAGAACGCGCAGCCGCTGCTCAGGCCGAGCTTCCTGAACACGATCGCTGCCGGGCAGAAGCCCGTGATCGAGGCCTGCAACATGTTCAGCCCGGCGAAGGCCGTCAGCAGGTACCAATACGCATTCACGTAGGTGCCGAGTGCAAGACCGAGCAGGACGACGCATCCCGCAAAGGCGAGGACGGCTTTATCGACATTCATGGCAGGCTCCTTTTGCTTATCAACGGGTCGGGTTGGTTCCGGTCCAGGCGACGGATGCCGCAGGCATGCATCGCGCCGGAATGGCGTGTCGTGCTCATGTGCCGGTTCGGACCTCCTTGAGCTTGGCGATGTTCAGCTTGTCGAGAACGAAGCGCTCGTAGAACGGCTCGCTCTCGCCGCGCCGCATCTTGCGCAGGAAGTATTTCTCGAAGGCGACCTTGGCGAGGTGCACCCATTCGCCCTTGGAGGACCAATTGACGTTGCGCGGCGGGATCTGCGGCTGCGCCAGGAAGGCGACGCCGGAATCGCCGAAATCGGCGAGGCAGATCGCGTTCCAGGTCGGCTGCGCCGTTGGCGCCTTGCCACGGAGCAGGGCGCCGATATTCATCGCGGTCGCCGTCACCATGGATTCGATCATGAAGCCGGTCTTGGGGACGCCGACCGGCACCGGCGTGGCGCCGACCGGTGCGATCGCGACACAGACGCCGACCGCAAACACGTTGGGGAAGGCAGGGTTCTGCTGATGCTTGTCGACGATGACGAAGCCGCGCGGATTGGTCAGCTTCTCGATGCCGCGCACCGCCTCGACGCCGCGGAAGGCGGGCAGCATCATCGAATAGACGAATGGCAGCTCGTGCGCCTTGCGGGAGGTGCCGTTATCGGACAACTCCTCCACCGTCATCACGCCGGGTTCGATCTTGTCGATCCGGGCGTTGGTGATCCATTTGATGTGCTTTTCCCGCATCTCGCTTTCGAGCAGACCCTTGGTGTCCCCGACGCCGTCAAGACCGAGATGGCCGATATAGGGCTCCGAGGTGACGAAGGTCATCGGCACCCGGTCGCGCAGCTTGCGCCGGCGCAGCTCGGTCTCCAGGATGAAGAGGAACTCGTAGGCCGGGCCGAAGCAGGAGGCGCCCTGGACGGCACCGATCACGACCGGACCGGGATTGGCCGCGAGCTTCTCGAAGGCGTCGCGGGCATGGGCAGCGTGATCGACGTGGCAGATCGACTGCGTATGGCCGTTAGGCCCGAGGCCCGGAATTTCGTCGAAGGCAAGTTCGGGACCGGTGGCCACGACCATGTAATCATAATCGACCGACGTGCCGTCGCCGAGACTCGACACGGTTCTCCTCGGGATGCACGCGCTTTGCGCCCTGCGTCAGCAGCCGCACACCTTTGCGTTTCATGATGTCTGCGAGATCGATCTCGATCTCCTCGCGCTTGCGCCAGCCGATCGCCACCCATGGGTTCGACGGCACGAAATGATAGACCGCGCCTTGCGAGACGACGCTGAGGCGATCCTCCTTTCTCAACTGGGGCAGCAATTCATAGGCCATCAGCGTTCCGCTCAGACCGGCTCCGATTACGACAATCTCCGCCATAGGTAACCTCCGTTGGATCAGGCCGCTTCACCGGTTCAGTTCCGATCGTCATGCAGCGCTTGACTATATATTCGTATTTGCGTATATACGCAAGTATGAAAATAGATAGCGAAATCATGGAGCGGGCGGCGGACCAGGCGAGCGAGCTGCTCAAGGCGCTCTCGAACCGTCACCGTCTTCTCATCATCTGCCAGCTGATCGACGGCGAGCGGTCGGTCGGCGAGCTGGCCGAGTTCCTGAGCTTGCGGGACTCGACGGTCTCCCAGCATCTTGCGCTCCTTCGCAAGGATGGCCTGGTCGCCTCCAGGCGCGATGCGCAAACGATCTTCTATTCGATCGCCAGCGAGCCGGCGCGCGCAATCCTGAAGACGCTCTATCAGGTGTTTTGCGCGCCGAAGTCCGCAAGGACGAAATGAAGCATAGGAAATCGCGGGCGGGTGCGCCTTGCGCGAGATCAACGCGCCGTTGCCCGATGTCGATGAAATGAAAGGGCACCGCGACGCGGTGATGGAACCGATGACGGTAGGGATGTGTCCTTTGCAATATCTGGCGCGCCTGGGGCTTCTGGCTGCGTGGGCGGCAATCGGAGTACCGACGGAATCTGCTGGCGCCGCGGAAACGCTGACCGTCGCGCAACAGCCGGTCACCGACGAGAAGGCTGTCTTCGCCACTGTCGAGAGCATCAGCGTGGTCCCCGCACGTAGCCGCATCGGCGGCACCGTCGTCCAGCTCAAGGTGCGGGAGGGGGATCGCGTTACCGCAGGCCAGGTCATCGCGGCGATCGGCGACGAGAAGCTCGTGCTCCAGATGAAGTCGCTCGACGCGCAGATCGAGGCGCTGCAGGCCCAGGCCAACCAGGCCCAGCTCGACTTCACTCGGACCGAAGGGCTGGTCGAGCGCGGCATCCTGCCGCGCGTCAAGCTCGACGAGCAGCGCACGGCACTCAATGTCGCCGACAACGGCTTGCGCGCCAGAACCGCGGAGCGCGCCGTCATCAACGAGCAGCTCAATCAGGGCCAGGTGCTCGCGCCGGCGGACGGGCGTGTGCTGAAGCGGCTCATCACCGTGGGATCCGTCGTGCTCGCCGGCGATCCGATCGTCACAGTCGCCGAGCAGAATTTCAAGCTGCGGCTGCGCGTGCCGGAGCGCCACGCGCGCTCCCTGAAGGCCGGCGACAAGGTGCGCGTCGACGGCGCGGAGTTGGGAGGCGAGGCCTCGAAACGGGGCATGGTCGACCTCGTCTATCCCCAGATCGAGGAGGGGCGCGTCATCGCGGACGCGACTGTCGAGGGGCTCGGGGAATATTTCGTCGGCGATCGCTTGCGGGTCTGGATTGCAGGCAGTGCGCGGCCGGCCTTCGTCATTCCTTCCGGCTTTGTGACGACCCGGTTCGGTATCGATTACGTCCGGCTCCGGAAGGGCAATGAGACGATCGACGTGCCGGTGCAGCGCGGCCGCGAGATGCCGACGCCTTCGCTTCCCGACGGTCTCGAGATCCTGTCGGGCATCCGCCCCGGTGACCAGTTGGTGCAGCCGTGAATCTCGGTCTGTCAGGGCGGCTGACCCGCTCGACCATCGCATCGCCGCTGACGCCGCTGTTCCTGCTCGGGGCGCTGGTCGTGGGGCTGATCGCCGTCGTGGTGATTCCGCGCGAGGAAGAGCCGCAGATCAGCGTTCCCATGGTGGACATCCGCGTCAATGCCGACGGCTTGCGCGCGCCCGACGCGGTGGAGCTGGTGAGCAAGCCGCTGGAATCGATCGTCAAGGGCATCGACGGCGTCGAGCACGTCTATAGCCAGACCGAGGACGATCGCGTGATGGTCACCGCGCGCTTCCTGGTCGGTACCAAGTTCGAGGACGCCATCCTGCGGGTGCACGAGAAGATCCGCGCCAATCTCGACCGCATTCCCGTCGGCATTCCCGAGCCGCTGATCGTCGGCCGGGGCATCAACGACGTCGCGGTGACGGTGTTGACGCTGTCGCCCAAGCCGGAGGCCGCCACCCGCTGGACCGACAAGGACATCTACGAGGCTCGCCGACAAGCTGCGATCGGAGCTGATGAAGGTCGACGACATCGGCCTGACCTACATTTCCGGCGGCGCGGCGCAACAGATCCGGGTCGAGCCCGATCCGGAGAAGCTGTCGCTGTTCGGTGTCACGCTGCAGCAGCTCGTGGCCAAGGTGAAGGACGCCAATCGCTCGTTCCTGGCCGGGCAGGTCCGCGATGCCGGCACCGTGCGGAACGTCACGGCGGGGCAGACGCTATCAGGCATTCCCGATATCGGACTATTGCTGATCACGAGCCGCGACGGCCGGCCGGTCTACGTCAAGGACGTTGCTTCCGTCGTCGTCGGCCCCAGCACCGTCGAGCATCGCGTCTGGATGGATTCGCGCGGGGACGGTGGGCAATGGGCGCGGACGCCCGCCGTCAGTCTCGCACTGGCCAAGCGGGCCGGTGCCAATGCCGTCGTCGTCTCCGAAAACATCGCCAAGCGCCTCGAGGGCTTGAAGTCGCGCCTGATCCCCGAGGATATCCAGGTGACGGTGACGCGCGACTATGGCGAGACCGCCAACGAGAAGGCCAACGAGCTGCTGTTCCACCTCGCTCTGGCCACCGTCTCGATCGTCGTCCTGATCGCGATCGCAATCGGCTGGCGCGAGGCGCTGGTGACGTTCGTCGTGATTCCCACGACGATCCTGCTGACGATGTTCGCCGCCAATCTGATGGGCTACACCATCAACCGCGTCAGCCTGTTCGCGCTGATCTTCTCCATCGGCATCCTCGTCGACGATGCCATCGTCGTGGTCGAGAACATCGCGCGGCACTGGAGCATGCGCGACGGCCGGCCGCGTCTGCAGGCGACCATCGAAGCGGTGGCGGAGGTCGGCAACCCCACCATCGTCGCGACGCTGACCGTGGTCGCCGCGCTGTTGCCGATGCTGTTCGTGTCTGGCCTGATGGGCCCCTATATGGCGCCGATCCCGGCCAATGCGTCGGCGGCGATGCTGTTCTCGTTCTTCGTGGCGATGGTGGTCGCGCCCTGGCTGATGCTCAAGCTCGCGCCGAAGGGCGAGGCGGCCTCCGCGCATGCGGCGCACGACGAAGGCCGGCTGGGCCGGCTCTATCGCCGCTTCGCCGCGCCGATCGTGCGCAGCAAGCGGTCGGCCTGGATCTTCCTGCTCGGCGTCGGCATCGCGACGCTGCTGTCGATGACGCTGTTCGCGACCAAGTCGGTGACGGTCAAGCTGCTGCCGTTCGACAACAAGTCCGAGATCGCCGTGATCGTCGACCTGCCGGAGGGGGCGAGCCTGGAGGCGACCGAGCGGACGCTGTTCGGCGTGGCCGAGATCGCGCGGCGATTGCCCGAGATCACCTCGTTGCAATCCTATGCCGGCACGCCCGCGCCGTTCAATTTCAACGGCCTGGTCCGGCACTATTATCTGCGGGAGAGGCCCGAACTCGGCGAAGTGCAGGTCAACCTGGCCGCGCGGGGCGAGCGCAAGCGCGCGAGCCACGAGATCGCGCTCGAGCTGCGCGAAAAGCTGAAGGCGCTCGATCCGCCGGCGGGCACCAGCATCAAGGTGGTCGAGGTGCCGCCGGGGCCGCCGGTGCTGTCGACGCTGCTCGCCGAGGTCTACGGTCCCGATGCGGCCACGCGCCGTGCGGTCACGGCCGAGCTCAAGAAGGTGTTCGCGGAAGTGCCGTTCATCGTCGACATCGACGATTCCATCGGCGACAAGCGGCCGCGCCTGCGGCTCTCGATCGACCAGGACCGGCTCGAATTCTTCGGCGTCGAACAGCGCGACGTCTATGACACCATCCAGGCGTTGTTCGGCGGCATCTCGATCGGCTATTCGCATCGCGGCGAGGACCGCAACCCGATCGAGATCGCGGTGCATCTCGGAAAGCGCGATCTGGTCTGGGACGAGGCGCTGGCCTCGACGCCGGTGCCGGCCAACACGGTGCCCGGCAGCAAGACCGTGGTCGAACTCGGCCAGGTCGTGAAGGCGACCATGGAGGAGGGCTCGCCGACGATCTTCCGCCGCGACGGGCGCTTCGCCGACATGGTGATGGCCGAGGCTCGCCGGGCGCTTCGAGGCGCCGCTCTACGGCATGCTCGCGGTTGCCGATCGCGTGGAGGCCCATGACTGGGGCAAGCTGCCGAAGCCCGCCATCAGCCTGCACGGCCAGCCTTCGGACGAGTCGCGGCCGACGCTGCTGTGGGACGGCGAATGGGAGATCACCTGGGTGACCTTCCGCGACATGGGCGCCGCCTTTGGCGCGGCCATCCTCGGCATCTATGTGCTGGTCGTCGCCCAGTTCAGGAGCTTTCGCCTGCCGCTGGTGATCCTGACGCCCATCCCGTTGACCCTGATCGGCATCCTGATCGGGCACTGGCTCTTGAGCGCGCCGTTTACCGCGACCTCGATGATCGGATTCATCGCGCTCGCCGGCATCATCGTGCGCAACTCGATCCTGCTGGTCGATTTCATCAGGCACAGCGGCGGTGACGGCAAATCGCTGCGCGAGGTGGTGCTGGAGGCTGGAGCCGTCCGCTTCAAGCCGATCCTGCTCACCGCGCTCGCGGCCATGATCGGGGCCGCGACCATCCTGCTCGATCCGATCTTTCAGGGCTTGGCGATCTCGCTCCTGTTCGGGCTTGCATCGTCGACGCTGCTCACCGTGTTGGTGATCCCCGCCATCTACATCGCCTTGCGCGCGCCGCGCGAGGCGGCTTCGTCCACTGCCAATTCCAGCTAACGAGGGTCCGATGGACAAGAACTACGTCGACATCACTCGAAACATCTCCGCCAACCTGAAGAAGCTGCGGAGCGACATTCCCGATACCATGAAGGGGTTTTCCGCACTCGCCCAGGCCGCGACGCGCGATGGCGCGCTGGACAAGAAGACCAAGGAGCTGATGGCGCTGGCGCTCGGCGTCGCCGCGCATTGCGACGGTTGCATCGGTTTCCACACCGAGGCGCTCGTCAAGCTCGGTGCGACCCGCGAGGAGATCGAGGAGACGCTGGGCATGGCCGTCTATATGGGCGGTGGACCATCGCTGATGTATGCCGCCGATGCGATCGCCGCATACGAGCAATTCCAGCAGCAATCGACCGCGGGCTGACCACCTCGCAGAATCATACGAACGGGACCGGGCGAGTTGCCTCGTCCGGTCCCGGCAATCTGCCGTCGTCAATTACCAGCGGTCGCCGACGCCCACACCGACGCTGACGCCAGGTGCGCGAATGCCGACACCGGCGCGCGGGCCGTCATCCCAGTCGCGATGATAGGACCGGCGCTCGTAATAGCGTTCGCGCGGCATGTAATTGTAGGAATCGCGCACGACCACGCGCGCACCGCCGCGGGTGCGATAGCAGCGGCCGGCGTCGTCGCAGACCAGCCGCACCTGCTGGACCAGATCCGGATTGGCGTACTCGCTGCTCGTATAGATATCGGAAGCCTTCGCGCCCGAGACGGCTGCCAAGGCACCCACGCCCGCCAACAGCGCAATCGCAAATGTCTTCATCATGTCCTCCTCCGAAACTGCCCTCGGCGGTAACAAGAAGGGGAGGCGGTGATCGTTCCGGCCACAATGCTGGTTTTTCCCGGAACCGGGTGCGTGCGCCACCTGTTCCGTTGCGGGGGCAAGCCGGAAAGATGAGACATGTCGTCGTGCCGTGGGCGAGCAGCCGGCCCTCGCCGTCCGTCACGCGTCCCTCGGCCGTTCCAATGCGACGGCCGCACTTGAGAACCTTGCCCTCGGCCGTGATCGGGCGCGTCTCCGGCATGATCGGCCGCAGCGGCGAAATCTTGAACTCGAGCATTCATGACCCTTAGCGGACGTTTACCGTCGCCAGCTACTGAGCTTCGACGTATCGGATGATGCTCTGGTTCTGGACGTTCGCTACCAATTCATCCGTGCGGGATAAAAGCCGACGCAGCAAGGGCGATGGATTTGCCTGATTGTATCCCAAGGCCAAATCGACCGTTGGAGTGCCGCCCTCAAGCGCTCTGGCGACGACGTTCGGTGCAAGCATGTTCTGCGCATAGAGCGGGACGAGGCTAATTCCGCCCGTGGAGGCCACCAGCGACATGGCCGATGATATGTTTTCACCTTCATACTTTGCCTTGAGGGTAATCCCGACTCGGGATGCGTAGTTCTGTATGACATCCTGCAAGACAGGCGATGTTCTTGCCGAGCTGACATAGATCTCGCGGGCGAGATCCTGCGGACGAATCTTCTTCCGTGATGCCAGACGGTGTTCGGCCGGCAGCACGGCAATCAAGGGCTCCTTTGCCAATATCTTGAAAACGACGCCGTCCTTGTCTTTTTCCGGACGAAGGAAAGCGATGTCCAGCTTTCCTCGCATCAATGCCAGTGCGAGTTCTGGCGAAGATTGCGTACTGAGCGTCACGTCGACATCGGGTGCTTCCTCGCGGAGCATACGCAGCAGCTGAGGGAGCCACATCACCTCCAGCCCGACGAGAAAACCCATCGAAAGGGCGGGCCGTTGCGGTTGCGCCGTTTGCCGGGCGCCCTCCGTTGCGGCCTCAACCTGCAGCAGCGCCAGCCGCGCGTGATCAAGAAATATCCTACCGGCGGCCGTCAGCGTCACGCCTCGTGCCTGGCGCTCCAATAGCTGAACGCCGACTTCGGCTTCTAGATCGCGAATTTGCCGGCTCAGCGACGGCTGGGAGGTGTTCAGTCGCCGCTCGGCGGCGTTCAGCAGGCTGCCTTCTTCAGCGACGGCAACGAAATAGCGCAGGTGCCGGAGCTCCATGATCCCTCGTATATCTTCCAGGCATAGCTTGAAGCCTACAAGGTCTTGGTCAGGAGCCAAAGAGGGATTTACCGTTTCGCAGTCTTCAAACCAAGAGAAGGACAACGAACAATGTCTTCGCCGAAGCCTCGTATCGTCTTCAGCAAAGTGATCCCAGCACTCCAGGCCGATAGGCACGGCGTGATCGCAATTCGGTATGGCCTCAACAATTCTGCAGCGCGATCGAGAGCGGTTTCCTAAACATCGTGTCTTTTGGAAAGCCAGAGGGCGCGATCTGTGGCCTGATCAACTCGGGCTCGCTTGTTCTTAAGACACCCGTCCGCAAACCTTTCAATAAATCCGATAGCGCAGATGGAGCACCTCAATGCCCAAGATCACGACGACAGACGGCGTAAGAATCTTCTACAAGGACTGGGGATCGGGTCAGCCGATCGTTTTCAGCCATGGTTGGCCGCTGACAGCGGACGACTGGGATGCCCAGATGACGTTTTTCCTTCGTCACGGGTATCGGGTGATCGCTCATGACCGGCGCGGCCACGGCCGGTCCGACCAGCCCGGCAGCGGCAACGATATGGACCAGTGGGTTGCCGACCTCGCGGCTTTGACTGAGCATCTCAACCTGCGCGACGCGATCCACATCGGCCACTCCACAGGCGGCGGTGAAGTGGCTCGCTATGTCGCTCGGCACCAGGATCGCGTCGCGAAGGCGGCGCTGGTCGCTTCACTGACGCCGAACATGTACCGGAGCAAGGACAACCCGTCCGGTCAACCGCCGGAGTGGTTTGAAGCGATTCGGGCAGGCGTGCTTGGCAACCGGTCGGAGTTTTACCGTTTCGTCCCTGAGAATCCGTTCTACGGCTACAACCGAGAAGGGGCGAAGCCTTCGGAGGCGATCATTGCGAACTGGTGGCGCCAAGGCATGGCCGGCGGTGCCCTCGCTCATCATGCGACCGTCGACTCTTGGCTCGAAGATTATACCGAAGACCTCAAGGGGATCACCGTGCCGGTGCTGGTGATGCACGGCGAGGCCGATCAAGTCGTCCCGTTCGCAAGTTCAGTGCCGCGTGCGGTCGATTTACTTAAGAATGGCTCGCTGAAGACCTATGCCGGCTATCCCCATGGCATGCTCACCACGCATGCGGATGTCCTCAACCCCGACCTGCTCGCATTCATCAAGTCTTGATCCGGCATCTCGCCTCCGTCATCGCGTTCCCGCACCAAGGAGATACCGTTTGCAAAGCGGCGTCTCCTTCAAGTTCAAGAGACGGTATGCGACAGCCGCTTTTGGCCCTTCTCGGAAGCCCGATAACGTCGGCTTTCCCGTCGCTGTTGGGGGGCAAGCGGATATCAGGTGCGCCTGCTCCTGACAGGGTTTTCCCTAGATCGGCTCGTAGGTCTCGGTGCCGCAGATGTCGTCGGCTTCGGCGCGCCGGCGGTCGACGACCTTTCCGCCCTTGATGGTCACGATGTAGATCTGGGGGCCGAGCGCAGTGCCGGTCGCGGAGGTGAGCTGTGCGCGGACGCAAGCCGTCCAGCCCGGTCCGCGCACCTCATGATGCGGCGGGGCGACGTGCACCTCGCGCGGATAGGAGGTGGTGAGGAAGACGACGTCGATCTGCTCGCGCACCAGCCGCTTGACGTCGGGAGGCGCTTCGGGCGGTGTCTGCTCGGCCTCCTTCATGCGCATGAACTCGGGCACCGGCGCGCGGCTGTCGGCGAAGCCGCAGGCACCGAGCGCGAGCGCGCCGGCGAGCAGCGCCGCATGAGCAATGATCCGCAACATTCCTGAGGGTCCCCTGCGGGCCAACAGATAGGCACGAATGCGATCCGGCGAAGTCCTGGGCAATCAATTTGGGCGATCAAGATTTGCTGAAAGGCTCTGCTTGGGCATGGACCCCGCGGCATTTGCTATTCCGCGATTGCGGGCTAGTTTGTATCCCAGAGGAAGGGGATTGCGCCAATGAGGATTTTGGTCATTGCAGCGGCCGTGCTGCTATTTGCGGCTGCCTCGGTGCAGGCGCAGGGCCGGCGGCCACCCCAGGACGCAGGCAAGAAGGCGGACAACACGGCCAAGGTCGACGAGAAGGCCTACAAGGCCGCGCTCGAGCGCATTCCCGAGCCCAAGGACAAGTACGACCCGTGGGGCGGAGCCCGTCCGAGCGAACCCGCCAAGAAATCCAAATAAGTCGGCCCGGCTTTGCCCCGGTCTTTCAATTCCGCGCTGGCGCGCTCGCGATGCAGTCGCCCGACGTGATGGGGCGAGGCATCTTCCGGGCGAGGCGGACGGGCGAGGGCCGTTGACCCCCTGCTGCTCGGCTCGCCCTTCAACGTGGCGATTGCGCGATCGCCGCACCGGGGCGTCGAGGGCAGTACGGCGATCCGACGACCACGGTTCGTCACGCGTTGCCGCCGATCGTTGCGTCAGTCGCGCTTACGGAAATCAACGACGAGGCTCCGCGCGCGCAAGCTTGCGCCGACGTCGCTCTCGTCGGACCACCCGATCATAATCGTTTGTGGATGTGATGCGAACGATGGTTCACATCGCGCGCGCTATTGCACAAAGGCGAGGCCGACGCGCTTGTCACTGCGCCAAACTGTGCGACAATTCCGCACGAAATCGTCGCACGCGATCGAGAGCGTGAGCGATTGCGGCAACGTGACGGAGGCATCGAGGTCGATCGCTGCGCCGCCCTCCGACATGTTTCGCACGGTGCAGGAGATGCCGCCGTTTTCGAAGGTGATCGTTCCACCCTTGAAAACACGGTAACGCTGCGCTGTACGCTTCTCGATCATTGGCGTCGGTCCATCATGATGATCGTGGAGTAGTGCATAGAAATTACGTTGAACTAAACTCAATATTGGCGCTACTTGGATGGCGTTTCAGACTTCGTTTACGACGTTTACGACGTTTACGACGTTCGCGCGGAGAGCCTCTCCGCCGACTTTCACGACAAGCCTTTCTTTTATGGCGCTGCGCGCCGATGGAGATTCTGATGAAGACCACGCTTTCGCTTCTGCTTGCTGCGGCGTTCTCGCTGTCGTCGATGCCGGCCCACGCCGTCAAATGGGACCTCTCGACCATGACCTGCAAGCAATTCCTCGACAGCGGCGAAGACAACATCGCGGTCGTGCTGACCTGGATGGACGGCTGGTACAAGGGCGACGAGGACAACGCGATCATCGACACCGAGGTGTTCATCGACAACGCCAAGAAGTTCGGTGCCTATTGCGGAAAGAATCCGACCGTCAGCGTCGTCACCGCGGCCGACGAGATTCTCGGCAAGTAACGGCCTCTTGCTTCGACCGATCGTGATGGAGAGCCGCGGTGCGCCTTGCGCTCACGCGGCTCTCGCTTTTTGGATCAGCCCGGCAGCATCGCGAACGCGCTCGACACCATCGCGGCCGGCTTGTTGTCGGTCGCCGAGAGCAGGGTGACGCGGCCAAAGCTCATGGTGCGCCCGAGCCGCACCACGCGGGCGTCCGCCAGCACGTCCGACGAGGACACCGCGCGCATGAAATGCGTGGTCTGGTCGACCGTGGTCATGGGGCGATAGCCGCGATTGGCGGCCAGGATTGCGATCACCATCGCGGTGTCGGCCAGCGCCATCAGGGCCTGGCCGCAGACGACGCCGCCGTTCCGGCATAGCCGCTCCGAAAACGGCATGCGCAGCAGCGCGCCGGGCTGCCAGTCCGGCTGATCCGCCGGCTGGGCGTGCTCGATGCGCTCGACCGCAAGGTTGAGATCCCGGACCCAGGGCGCAAAAACCTCGCCGAGGATGCGTCTGGCGTCGGACAGGCCGAATTCGGCGTCTGGCTGGGTTTGCATTGCTTTCGCACGCTCCTGTATTGACTGATGTTTCGTCCCATTGTGTGCGCATCGGCGCGGCAAAGTCACCCGGTCTGCCGCCGGTCCGTCGGCTTGAAAATGCCTGACTTGGCCCGATATGATGCCTTGCTTGGGTAGGGGTGGATGATGTTGCGCCGGTGTGTCCTCGTCGTTTGCATGGCCGCGCTCGGCCTCGCGCTGAGCGGGTGCACCAAATGCGGCCCGATCTGGGACGACTGGCTGCACGGACCCAAATCGTGCAGGTCGGATCGGCTCTAGCGTCCTAACGGGCCCCGGTGACCGCGATCTGCGGCGACAAGGATGACGGGGCGCGGGCGATCCGTGCCCCATGGATGATCAAGGAGTGGACGATGAAGCTTTTCCGTTTGGCCGCGGTGCTGGCCGTGGTGGCGGGACCTGCCTATGCGCAAATGCCTCAGCTCAATTTGCTGCAGGATGCCCCGAGCAAGACTCCGGAGGAGAAGGCCGCGGAAGCCGAGCGTGACAAGGCCTACAAGGAAACGCTGAAGAAGATTCCGGACACCAAGGCGTCCAACGATCCCTGGGGGTATGCGCGCCGATCCGCCGAAACAGCCGGCACCGAAGGCATCGGCCGCAACCAGCGCGCCGAAGAAGTCCAAGAGCGGCACCGCCGCCAACTGACCGCTGTTCCGTCCCCGCCGACGGCACAACGCCGTTCGGACGGGGACTCCTCTTCATTCGGCCGGCGCCTTACATTTGGCTGGGCGTTGTTGCGTAGAGGAGGGCAGGACATGGCTGATCGTCCGCGGGATCTCGCCGAGCGGATGGCACGGCGGCGCAAGCCGATCGGCATGCCCGGCCCAACGCTCGGCGACGGCTATCTGCGCGAGACCTTCACGCTGCCGCGCGCGGCAGCGCGTGAGCAGGCGCAGGCTTTCTTCGCCCGCTATCCCAAGGCCGGCTATATGAGCGCGGTGGAGACCTGGCGCGAGCTGCCCGGCGGCGACATCGAATTCACCATGCGACGGCTGCCCAGCGCGGACTGACGCGGGCCTGCTCGAGGGCTCTTGCTAGTCGAGGGTTTCGGCGACGATGCGGATCCGGAACACCGGCTCCTTGGTCTCGTCCAGCAGCTCCATCTGCCATTCGGAATTTTCCTGGAGCTTGCGGGCAAGGCCGGCGGTCATGTCCGCGCAGACGCTGGTCATCTCTTTCCAGGCCGAATCGCGATCGGCGAACTCGCTCGCCTGATCGGCGCAGCCGGAGTAACTGCCATTCCGGATTCGAAAGAAATAGAGCGGCATGATGGCACCGGTCGCGCGCGTGATGGCCTCGCCCCCAAGGCCATAGGCGCGCGCAGTCCAATCCCAAACCGGCGTCAAATCAATTCCGGGCGGCTACGGATCACGCCGCCGCAGGCCGCGGCGTGACGGCGCGGGGCGCCGCGCGGCGGGCGATCGATGGCTAGCCGGCCGATTCGGGCCCTGGTCCCGCGAAGCGCTTCAGCTCCCGGTCGATCCGCAGCTGCACGCGCCGGATCGCGAGCAGGTCGATCTTCGTTTCGGTCCTGCCGGACTTGACCTGCTCGCCGATGCGGAACTGCCACTGCCAGATGCCGGGACTCGCCGTCTTGGCGACGGTGAACTCAACGCCCCTGTGATTCATGGCAACCTCCCACGATTCACTTTCCATGATTGCTAACATGTTGGTCGTCATAATATTCCGGCGACGAACAAAATCCGTGGAGCTTCAGCTGACCCCGTGGTTCTCCGACCATGAACAGAGTTCCTGGGTTGCGTCCCGGATGTGCTCGCGCAACTGTCTAAAGCGCCTCACAGGTTCCCGGTTCCCTGCAACCGGCATGTGCCTTGCCTTGGTCTGACGACCGCAAACAAATACGGGCCCAACATGCTCGGCATTCCCCGGCGTTACAGTCACTTCGTCTTCGGCATCATCCAGTCCGGGTTGACCTCGCTGATCGCGGCGGGGATCGCCAGCTTGCCCGCGGGCAGCGCGATGACCTTCGTCGGACATTGGATGGTGTCGTGGCTGATCGCCTGGGCCACGATGCTGCCGATCGTGGTGCTGGCCGCGCCCGCGATCCGCGCCTTCTCGCTGCGCCTGACGCGGGAGGAGAAGGAGGGAGGACGGCCGGCATGAAAAAGCCCCGCCTGGGGAGAGCCAAGCGGGGCCGAGAGTATTGGAGGCTGAGGTGCTGGGCTGCAACACCATAGCCGCATCACCCTAGCGGGCTCCGCTTACGACAGCCTGACAGGTCGCGGATTTTGCGATTGGGGCCGCAGACTGACCCCGCACCCGTCCCAATTTCGACATTCGTTCGCACAACTGCGAACACACCCGTCGGCGAGATTCATCTCGTCGGTGCAGCCATGGGGGAACGTGGCACGCCGGCAACGGGGTGGCATCATGGATAACGTAGAGCGGTCATTCGCCGCCGCGACAGCGGCTGGCTTCGTCGTGCTGGTGATCGGCCTCGTGCTGCTGGCGCTGCTGTAGGACGGACAGATGCCGAGCCCCCTGCGCTGAGCGAGGGCGCGGCCGGGCGATTCTCGAAACCGCAAAACAACCCCATGCACAGTAGGCAGCATGGATGTTTCTTCGGTCTCTCAATGCCTTAGCAGAAGTATTTAAATACCTCAGAGGCCCTGCCAACCCCTCTAATGGATCTTGATCTCGTTCAGGGGAGCTGGAGCTCGCTGGCGCGCTCTTGCCGGTCCTTCCTGCGGAACTCGTTTTCCTTGCGCTCGAACTTGATCAACTCATCATGCGCCGCCTCCAGCAGCGGATTGCGCCTGGTCGTTTCGCGATGCTTGTCGTCCGTCATGACTGCCGTCCCCGGAAGTTGCGGTTCTCGTCCTGGAAAAGGCCGGAGACCTCGAAAAGGTTCGGTGCCGCAGGATTGCGGATTTATGACGGCGTGCGGGCCGAGGCGGCGTCCAAGCCAAAGCGACCGCCTTGCGCGCCGGCTGCGGCCGAGGTTGGTCGTTGCGGCAGCACGGGCTATTTCGGCGGTTGCAGCCCGGGGGATTTGACCCAGTCATGCAGGTGGTTTGCCGTCTCGGCCTGGCGCGCCTTCTTGAGGAGGGCATCCCTTTCAGGGCCGGGCGGCAGCCTGGCGGCGTCGTCCTTGACCTGCTTCACCCAAGCGGACAGCCGGTCCTGGAGGGTCAGTTGTTGCTTGAAACGTCGCCGCTTGAACATGGCACGCTGCTCCTCCGTGCAGGGGAAGGCGGGAGCGCAACCGGCGTCCTCATCACCGATCGCAGCCACGGGTCCGTGCGGTGACGGCTCATTAGGAGGCAGCAGTGGACCGGAGTCTGTCCACTTTTGCGCACAAGGCGAATGGTGGTGGGGTTCGGGTTCGGGTGCTGTCCGAACAGGCCAGCCCCGGGTTCGCAAAAGAACATATTGCGAACCTAGAACAAATAGGGTACATTGTTTTTATCGCCGAGCCGCCTTCGCAACCGTTTGTCCCGCACCCGAATCCTCGCCATAAGGAGCACGACCCAATGTCCGCCACTGCCCTGCGTATCGTCGAAGGATCTTCCATGGACAAGAGTAAAGCTCTGGCCGCCGCGCTCTCTCAGATCGAGCGCCAGTTCGGCAAGGGCTCGGTGATGAAGCTCGGCAAGAACGACCGGTCCATGGACATCGAGGCGGTGTCCTCCGGTTCGCTCGGGCTCGATATCGCGCTCGGCATCGGCGGCCTGCCCAAGGGGCGCATCGTCGAGATCTACGGGCCGGAATCCTCGGGCAAGACGACGCTGGCGCTGCACACGGTCGCGGAAGCGCAGAAGAAAGGCGGCATCTGCGCCTTCATCGACGCCGAGCATGCGCTCGACCCGGTCTATGCGAGGAAGCTTGGCGTCAACATCGACGAGCTCCTGATCTCGCAGCCCGACACCGGCGAGCAGGCGCTGGAAATCTGCGACACGCTGGTGCGCTCGGGCGCGGTCGACGTGTTGGTGATCGATTCGGTCGCGGCGCTGGTGCCGAAGGCCGAACTCGAGGGCGAGATGGGCGATGCGCTGCCGGGGCTTCAAGCGCGGTTGATGAGCCAGGCGCTGCGCAAGCTGACGGCGTCGATCAACAAGTCCAACACCATGGTGATCTTCATCAACCAGATCCGCATGAAGATCGGTGTGATGTACGGCTCGCCCGAGACCACCACTGGCGGCAACGCGCTGAAGTTCTATGCCTCGGTCCGCCTCGACATCCGCCGCATCGGCGCGATCAAGGAGCGTGACGAAGTTGTCGGCAACACCACGCGCGTCAAGGTGGTGAAGAACAAGCTGGCGCCGCCCTTCAAGCAGGTCGAGTTCGACATCATGTACGGCGAGGGCGTCTCCAAGATGGGCGAGATCCTCGATCTCGGCGTCAAGGCGGGCATCGTCGAGAAGTCCGGCGCCTGGTTCTCCTATGACAGCCAGCGTCTCGGCCAGGGCCGCGAAAACTCGAAAGCGTTCCTGAAGGCCAACCCCGACATCACCGCCAAGATCGAAACCTCGATCCGCCAGAACTCCGGCCTGATCGCCGAGCAGATCCTCGCCGGCACGCCGGAGCGCGACGCCGACGGCGAAGAGCCGGCCGAAGAGTAAGACAGAACAGCGAAGAGTTTTTCGCGAGGAGCGGGCGCTGAGGACGTTGAGTTGCCGACGTCTTCGGTGCCCGTTTCGTTTTTGGGGTTGTAGGATGGGTAGAGCGAAGCGAAACCCATCGCCTTTTTCTCCGGAAAGAGCGCAGTGATGGGTTTCGCTTCGCTCTACCCATCCTACGAAGCGGCGTCGTGTCCTACTCCGCAGCTTGCGCGTAATCGCTCACCGGCGGGCAGGAGCACACGAGGTTACGGTCGCCGTAGACGTTGTCGACGCGGCCCACGGGGCTCCAGTATTTGTCGGTGCGCGAGGTGCCCGCGGGGAAGCAGCCTTCACTGCGGGTGTAGGCGCGCTTCCAATCGTCGTCCGCGATGTCGTGCACGGTGTGCGGGGCGTGACGCAGTGGCGAGGCCTCGATCTTGAAGCGGCCGGCCTCGACCTCGGCGATCTCTTTCCGGATCGCGATCATGGCGTCGCAGAACCGGTCCAGCTCCGCCTTGGATTCCGACTCGGTCGGCTCGATCATCAGCGTGCCCGGCACCGGAAAACTCATGGTCGGGGCGTGGAAGCCGTAATCGATCAGGCGTTTTGCGATGTCGTCCACTGTCACGCCGGACGTCGCCTTCAGCGGACGGGGATCGACGATGCACTCGTGGGCAACGCGGCCCTTGGCGTTCTTGTAGAGCACCGGGAAGTGCGCATCGAGGCGGGCCGCGATGTAATTGGCGCTGAGGATCGCGATCTCGGTGGCACGCTTGAGGCCGTCGCCGCCCATCATCAGAATGTAGATGTAGGAGATCGTCAGGATCGACGCCGAGCCGAACGGCGCGGCCGAGACCGGGCCGACCGGCGCGTCGCCTCGCGTTGCCGGATGACCGGGCAGGAACGGCGCAAGGTGCGCCTTGACGCCGATCGGGCCCATGCCGGGGCCGCCGCCGCCATGCGGGATGCAGAACGTCTTGTGCAGATTGAGATGGCTGACATCGGCGCCGTAATCGCCGGGCCTGGAGAGGCCGACCTGCGCGTTGAGGTTGGCGCCGTCGAGATACACCTGGCCGCCATGGCCATGCACGATGTCGCAGATCTCGCGAATGTGCTCCTCGAACACGCCATGGGTCGAGGGATAGGTGATCATCACAGCGGCGAGGTCGTTCGAGTGCTTCTCGGCCTTGGCGCGGAGATCGTTGACGTCGACGTCGCCGTTCTTCTCGCAGGCGACCACCACGACGTCCATGCCGACCATCGCGGCCGAAGCCGGGTTGGTGCCGTGGGCCGAGGAGGGGATCAGGCAGATCTTGCGGTGGCTCTGCCCGCGCGCGGCATGGTAGCCACGGATGGCCAAGAGCCCCGCATATTCGCCCTGTGCGCCGGAGTTCGGTTGCAGCGAGATCGCGTCATAGCCGGTGATGTCGCACAGCCACTCCTCCAGCCGCGCGAACAGCGCGTGATAGCCGGCGGCCTGCTCGCGCGGCACGAACGGGTGCAGCGTCGCAAACTCCGGCCAGGTCAGCGGCATCATCTCGGTGGTCGCGTTCAGCTTCATGGTGCACGATCCCAGCGGGATCATGGCGCGGTCGAGCGCGAGGTCGCGATCTGAGAGCTTGCGCATGTAACGCAGCATCTCGGTCTCCGAGCGATGTGCGTGGAAGACCGGATGGGTGAGGAAAGCGGTCTTGCGCTTCAAATCGTCCGGTAGCGCTTCGCGCGTCTCGGCGTCGATCTCGGCATAGGCAAGCTGGCCGCCGAAGGCGCGCCAGACCGCTTCGATCGTGGCCGGCGTCGTGGTCTCGTCGAGCGCGATGCGCAACGCAGCTTCGCCGACGCCGAGATTGATCTTCTCGCCCGTCGCGCGCGTGACGATCTCGTCGCGCTTGGCGCCAGCATCCACGCTGAGCGTGTCGAAGAAGCTCTCGGACTGCAGCGCAAAGCCGAGCTTGCGCAGGCCGCTCGCGAGCACGGAAGCGCGGCGATGGACGTTGCGCGCGATCTGCGAGAGGCCCTCGGGGCCGTGATAGACCGCGTACATTGAGGCGATCACCGCCAGCAGCACCTGCGCGGTGCAGATGTTGGAGGTCGCCTTCTCGCGGCGGATGTGCTGCTCGCGGGTCTGCAGTGCGAGGCGATAGGCGGGCATGCCGCGCGAATCCACGGAGAGGCCGACGATGCGGCCGGGCAGCGAGCGCTTCAGCGCATCGCGTACCGCCATGTAGGCCGCGTGCGGTCCGCCATAGCCCATCGGCACGCCGAAGCGCTGCGCCGAGCCGATCGCGATGTCGGCGCCGAGGCTCGCCGGGCGAGGCGAGCAGGGTGAGGGCGAGCAGGTCGGCGGCGACGATCGCGAGCGCGCCCTTGGCTTTCAGGGCCGCGATCGCGGGCCTGAGGTCGCGCACCGCGCCCGAGGAGCCCGGATATTGCAGCAGCGCGCCGAGCACGTCCGCACTGTCGAGATCGGTGAGGGGATCGCCGACGACCAGGGTCCAGCCGAGCGGCTCGGCGCGGGTGCGCATCACCGCAAGCGTCTGCGGATGCACGTCTTTGTCGACGAAGAACGCTTGCGCCTTCACCTGCGAGTGCCGCTCCGCCAGCGCCATGGCCTCGGCCGCGGCGGTGGCTTCATCCAGCAGCGAGGCGTTGGCGACGTCGAGCCCGGTGAGGTCGCAGATCATGGTCTGGAAGTTGAGCAGGGCTTCCAGCCGGCCCTGGCTGATCTCGGGCTGGTAGGGCGTGTAGGCCGTGTACCAGGCCGGATTTTCCAGGATGTTGCGCTGGATCACCGCGGGCAGGATCGTTCCGGAATAGCCTTGGCCGATCAGCGAGGTGAAGACCTGGTTCTGACCCGCCAGCTCGGCCATGTGGGCGATGGCTTCGGTCTCACTGAGTGGCTTGCCGAGATCGAGCGGAGCGGCCTGACGGATCGAAGCCGGCAGCGTTTCCGCCATCAGCGCGTCGACGTTCTTGGCGCCGACGGTCTCCAGCATGGCGGTGACGTCGCGCGCCGACGGGCCGATATGGCGGCGAACGAAACTGGCGGCGGTGTCGCCGTTGGTCTTGCGGTGCGCGGTCATCGCTTGCTCCATTGTCCCTAAGCCGTGTGTGCCTTGTACGCGGCTTCATCCATGAGGCCGCCGAGTCTCGCTCTTGTCGGCAATCTTGATCTTGAAGAACCACGCCTTGCCCTGCGCGTCGGAGTTCACCAAAGCCGGCTCGGCCGCGAGGCTCGGCATTGGTCTCGAGCACTTCGCCGGTAATTGGCGCGTACACGTCGGACGCCGCCTTGACGGACTCGACGACGGCGGCGGCCTCCGCCTTCTTCAAGCTTCGGCCGACCTTGGGCAGTTCGACGAACACGACGTCGCCGAGCTGCTGCTGGGCGTAGTCGGTGATGCCGACGGTCGCGACATCGCCGTCGATCGCCAGCCATTCGTGGTCGGAGGTGTACAGCGTCGTTGTCATTTCAAATCCTCAGCGCTTGTAGGTGTTCTTGACGAAGGGCATGGCGGCGACGGTGAGCGGCAGGCGTTGCCCGCGCACCTCGGCGAAGAGTTTGGTGCCGAGCGCGCTCGACGCGGTGGGCACGTAGCCCATCGCCATCGGGGCGCTCAGGCTCGGGCCGAAGCCGCCTGAGGTGACTTGTCCGATCGGCTCGCCGCCCGCCTCGTTCGCGAACAGCAGCGCGCCCTCGCGCACCGGCGCGCGCCCTTCGGCGCGCAGGCCGACGCGGCGGCGGGATGCGCCCTGGTCGAAATGCGCGAGGATCTTTTCGGCGCCGGGGAAGCCGCCGGCGCGCGCACCGCCGCTGCGGCGGCTCTTCTGCACCGACCATTCCAGCGCGGCCTCGACCGGCGTGGTCGCGTTGTCGATGTCATGGCCGTAGAGGCAGAGCCCGGCTTCGAGCCGCAGGCTGTCGCGGGCGCCGAGGCCGATCGGCATCACGTCGGGATTGTCGAGCAGCATCTTGGCGAGGCGTTCGGCATCAGCGGCCGGAACCGAGATCTCGAACCCGTCTTCGCCGGTGTAGCCGGAGCGCGAGACGAAGCAGTCGATGCCGGCGACCTTGCGCGGGCCGGCATCCATGAACTTCATGGACGGCGCCTCTGCACATAATTTCGCCAGCGCCGTCTCGGCTTTCGGCCCCTGCAGCGCGATCAGCGCGCGGTCGGCAAGGGAATCGATGATGCAGTCGCCGGAGAGATTCGCGCGCAGATGCGCCTCGTCCGCGTCCTTGCAGGCGGCGTTGACGACCAGGAACAGATGGTCGCCGAAATTGGCGACCATGAGATCGTCGAGAATACCGCCATCCGGATTGGTGAACTGGGCATAGCGCTGCCGTCCCGGCGCGATCGCCACGATATCCTGCGGCACCAGCCGTTCCAGCGCACGGGCGGCGTCCTCCACCTTGCCGGATTTCGGCAGCAAGCGGAGCTGACCCATATGGGAGACGTCGAACAGGCCTGCGGAGGCCCGGGTATGGAGGTGCTCCTTCAGCACGCCCGCGGGGTATTGCACGGGCATGTCATAGCCCGCGAACGGCACCATCTTGCCGCCCAGGGAGACATGAAGCCCGTGAAGGGGCGTACGTTTCAGCGAGTCTTGGTCGTGCGCTAGCATCTTAAGGGGGCCCTCGGCGGTTCCCCGGGGACGATTCCCCGATGGACACCAGTCGAAGCCCCATCTGTCGCTGTGCCTGAGAGTATTATCCCGTCGGCGGGAGCCATCCGGGTCTAAACCCGTCGGCGCCTCTTTCCAGATGCTGTCAAAGCCACGCGGTCCTTTTGCCTGAGAGTTTCCGGGGCGGTTGCTCCTTCGGCGCCGGCTGCCTAAAGCCGGTCTCTCCCGACGTGGCCGTACGATACAGATGGGTACAGACCACAGGCTAGCCAAGCCTGTCAACGCGTCCGCGTGTCCTATCCAACGGGATTGCGCGGATACGGCAACCCTCTGATCTGCCTGCACATCTCCTTGCACAGTTTCTGGACAGGAAAGCTGGCCTTGTCTAAAAGCGCTTTGGCCCGCAGATATCAGCCTTAACGTTACGGTTTGGATGGCGAGAAGCGGGTCCTAAAGCGCGACGAGAGTCATCGCACTTTAGCTCTTTGTTTGAGCATGATCTTTTCGGAAAACCGCTTCGCACTTTTCCGGATCGTGCTCTAGCACACCCGATTGGATGAACATGAGCGGCGTCAACGAGATCAGGTCGACCTTTCTGAACTTCTTTGCCGAGAACGGCCACGAGATCGTGTCGTCCTCGCCACTCGTGCCGCGCAACGATCCGACGTTGATGTTCACCAATGCCGGCATGGTGCAGTTCAAGAACGTCTTCACCGGCGTCGAGAAGCGGCCGTATCAACGGGCCACCACCTCGCAGAAATGCGTGCGCGCCGGCGGCAAGCACAACGATCTCGACAATGTCGGCTACACCGCGCGCCATCTCACCTTCTTCGAGATGCTCGGCAATTTCTCGTTCGGCGACTACTTCAAGGAGCGCGCGATCGAGCTCGCCTGGAAGCTGATCACCAAGGATTTCGGGCTCAACAAGGACAAGCTGCTCGTCACTGTCTACCACACGGACGACGAGGCACACGGGCTCTGGAAGAAGATCGCGGGCTTCTCCGACGACCGCATCATCCGCATCCCGACCTCGGACAATTTCTGGGCGATGGGCGACACCGGCCCGTGCGGCCCGTGCTCGGAGATCTTCATCGACCGCGGTGATCACATCTGGGGCGGACCTCCGGGCTCGCCGGAAGAGGACGGCGATCGCTTCCTCGAATTCTGGAATCTCGTGTTCATGCAATATGAGCAGGTGACGAAGGAGGAGCGCGTGGACCTGCCGCGTCCCTCGATCGACACCGGCATGGGCCTCGAGCGCATGGCCTGCATCATGCAGGGCGTCGACAGCGTGTTCGAGACCGACCTGTTCCGCCATCTGATCGACGCGACGTCGTCGGCGCTCGGCAGCGGGCCGAACGAGCAGACCGTGGCCTCGTTCCGCGTCATCGCGGATCACCTTCGCTCCTCGGCCTTCCTGGTCGCCGACGGCGTGCTGCCCTCGAACGAGGGCCGCGGCTACGTGCTGCGCCGGATCATGCGCCGCGCGATGCGCCATGCGCAGCTGCTCGGCGCCAAGGAGCCGCTGATGCATCGGCTGGTGTGGGCGCTGGTGCGCGAGATGGGCCAGGCCTATCCCGACCTGATGCGCGCGGAAAACCTCATCGAGGAAACGCTGCGGCTGGAAGAGACCCGCTTCCGCAAGACGCTGGTGCGCGGCCTTGCCATCCTCGACGAGAAGAGCGCGTCGCTGAAGAAGGGCGACATGTTCGACGGCGACGTCGCCTTCACGCTGTACGACACCTATGGTTTTCCATTGGACCTGACGCAGGACGCGCTGAAGTCGCGCGGCATCGGCGTCGACCAGGCGTCCTTCACCGACGCGATGGAGCGGCAGAAGGCCAAGGCGCGCGAGTCCTGGAAGGGCTCGGGCGAGGCTGCCTCCGAAGCGATCTGGTTCCCGCTGCGCGAGAAGCTCGGCGCCACCGAATTTTTGGGTTATGAGACCGAGAGCGCCGAGGGCGTCGTGTCCGCGCTGGTGAAGGACGGTGCGGAAGTGGCCAGCCTCAAGGCGGGCGATACCGGCTCGATCGTGCTGAACCAGACGCCGTTCTACGCGGAATCCGGCGGCCAGGTCGGCGACACCGGCGTGCTCACGGGCGAAGGCGGCATCAAGTTCCGCGTCACCGACACCCAGAAGAAGCTCGGCGATTTCTTCGTCCATGTCGGCACGGTCGAGGGCGGCGAGCTCAAGCTCGGCACTGCGCTCCAGCTCGAGGTCGATCATTCCAGGCGCTTCTCGATCCGCGCGCATCACTCGGCGACGCATCTCATTCACGAGGCGCTGCGCCAGGTGCTCGGTGACCACATCGCCCAGCGCGGCTCGATGGTGGCGCCCGATCGGCTGCGCTTCGACTTCGTGCATCAGAAGCCGATCACGCCGGAGGAGCTGGCCCGCATCGAGGACATCGCCAACAACGTGGTGCTGGAGAATGACGAGGTCACCACGCGCGTGATGGGCGTCGACGAGGCGCGCGAGGCCGGCGCGCGTGCGCTGTTCGGCGAGAAATACGGCGACGAGGTCCGCGTCGTCTCGATGGGCCGGACCGCGCGCGAGCGCGGCGCCAATGCGCTCGGCTGGTCGGTCGAGCTCTGCGGCGGCACCCATGTGAAGCGCACCGGCGATATCGGCCTGATCACGCTGACCGGCGAGAGCGCGGTCGCCTCCGGCGTGCGCCGCATCGAGGCCTTGACCGGCAATTACGCGCGAAAACATGCCAACGACACCATGGCGCTGGCGAAGACCGCGGCAAGCGAGCTGCGCACCTCGATCGACGACGTGCCGGCACGCATCGCCGCGCTGATGGAGGAGCGCAAGAAGCTCGAGCGCGAGCTGTCCGACGCCCGCAAGAAGCTGGCGATGGGTGGTGGCGCTTCGGCCGGCAGCAACGGCGCAGCGAGCGGCGTGCGCGAGGTCGGCGACGTCAAGCTGATGGCGCGCGCGGTCGAGGGCATCGAGATGAAGGATCTCAAGAGCCTGGCCGACGAGGCCAAGAAGCAGGTCGGCTCCGGCGTCGTCGCGATCGTCGGCGTCACCGAGGACGGCAAGGCCGGAATCGTGGTCGGCGTCACCGCCGACCTCACCGCGCGCTTCAACGCCGTGAACCTGGTCCGCGTCGCCTCCGAAGCGCTCGGCGGCAAGGGCGGCGGCGGCCGGCCCGACATGGCCCAGGCCGGCGGCCCCGACGGCGCCAAGGCGACAGAGGCGCTGGCGGCGATCGAAAAAGCGATGGCAGGCGCTTGAGCGCCATGCGCCCTAGTCCGCGAGGGCGTGGGCTTCGCGATCCCGATCTCAGGGATCGGCTCTATGAATTGCTGGAGCACGACCCGCTGGCCTATTCGGCCGGGTCGCGCTTCATCAAGTTCATCATCGGCGTCATCGTCCTCGACGTCCTCACGATGATCCTCACCTCGGTGCCGGAGCTGGACGCGCAGTTCGGCACGCCGTTCGAAGCCGTCACCATCCTGTCCCTGATCGTGTTCGCGCTGGAATATCTGGCGCGGCTGTGGACCGTGGCGGGACACACCCAGCGCAAGGGCTCGGCGCTGTCCGACCGGCTCGGCTACGCCTTCTCGACGCTCGGCATCATCGACCTCATGGCGTTCCTGCCTGCGTCCATCGTGCTCGCGAGCGGCCGGCACGCGACACTGGCCGCGCTCGGCGTGCTGCCGTTCTTCAAGCTGGTGCGCTATTCGCCGGCGATGCGCTCGCTGCTTGCCGCCGTGCATGCCGAGCGGCGGGCGCTGATCGGCTGCGTCGTCATCCTGATCGGCGCGGTCCTGACCTTCGCCTCGCTGCTCTACGCCATCGAGCGCGACGTGCAGCCCAGCAAGCTCGGTACCATTCCGGACGCGATGTGGTGGGCGATCGTGACGCTCGGCACCGTCGGCTATGGCGACGTCGTGCCGGTGACGCCGCTCGGCAAGCTGATCTCCACCTTCGCCATCATGTCAGGCTTCGCCATGATCGCGCTGCCGGTCGCGATCATCTCCACCGCCTTCGCCGAAGAGGTGAAGCGGCGCGACTTCGTCGTCACCTGGGGCATGCTGGCGCGGGTGCCGCTGTTCTCGCATCTGACGGCCACGGAGATCGCCGATATCATGCGGCTTCTGCGGGCGCGCACCATCGAGCAGGACGAGGTTCTGGTGCGGCGGGGTGATACGGCCTCGTCGATGTATTTCATCACCGCGGGCGAGGTCGAGATCGCGCTGCCGAGCCAGCAGGTGCGGCTCACCGACGGCACTTTCTTCGGCGAGATCGCGCTGCTGCACAAAACAAAGCGCAGCGGCACGGTGACGGCGACCCGCAAGACGCGCCTGCTGGTGCTCGACGCCCAGGATTTTCACGCCCTGATCGCGCGCATGCCGACGCTCGCCGATCACGTCCACGAGACCGCCAAGGCACGGCTCGCCGACACCGGCGACCTCGCGCTGGCGGAATTGGCGCAGGGCGAGAAGGACGACGCCGACCGCTGAGCGGTCAGCCCTTCTTCAGGAAGACATAGACGGCCGAGTAGGGCACGCTTTTGAACTCCCCGGCCTTATCGCACGTGCCGTCGAGCTTGCCGCCATAGGTGCTGATGCGCTGGACCGTGGTGACCGGCGTGAGGGTGCCGCTGCCGCGGCGGGCGGTCACCTCCAGCTTAAGCCAGGGGATATCGGCGGCCGTTGCGCCAGGAGCGTTGCCGACTACCTTACCGACGACGGCGCTGCCGTCGGCATACTCCCAGTTCGGTCCGGCATAGTGCCGTCCAACAGTCTTTCCATCGGCGAGCAGCGTTGCGATTGGCTCGCGAAAGGTCCAGGCGAGCTTGCCGTCGGCACCGGGCTTGCACTCGTAAATCTGTGCCCCTTCGGCGTTCAGGACCGTGACGAGTTGCTCGCCGTGAGCCCGGATAGGCTCCGGCAGGCTGAGCTTCAATTGCCCACGCGGGGCCTCAGCTGCTTCAGGCTCGGCAGCCCCGGCCGGCCCGACCAGGGCCGCGAGCAGCAGCAGGCAGGGGACGGCAAGCTTGATAGACATGGAGGTGCTCCCCAAAGCGTAAAACGAAAGGGCCGCGTCCGAGGTGCGGCCCTTGATCGTGTCCGACCGTAGTCGGGCGAAATTGCGGATGTTCAATTACTTCGCCAGCGCTGGTCGGCGCCAACGACCATCGCGAGGTCCTTTCACAAACGTGACGCGGTGCAGATCCGGTGCACGATCCGCGCAGATGTTGCACGGATCGTCAGGACAAAGCCAATCCACCGTCTAGGCCAGCGGAAAGAGGCGCCTCACCATATCCAGTCCGCCGAAGGCTTCGAAAAGCGGAGCAGCTGTTTGCTCGATCTGTTCCGCCGGCCAGTGCGGAGCATTGGCGCGGGGCGTAAACCGCGATTTGGGATAGACGATGTAGACGTAATTGGCCCCCTCATCGCCTCCCGCTCTCGCCATCTTGGTAATAGGGAAGGAGGGATCGTGAACATGCAAATTGAGGGCCGTGCGGATCGATGCTTCGCCGACCTTGGGATTGGTGTCGGCAAAGATCGCGGACGTCGTCCGGAAATTCTTCATGTTCACGACCGTGCAGATGTCACCGGGAGCGACATCGGCTGCGAAACTACCCGGCAAGACAATATAGGGAATGAACTCGGCATCGACAAACGCGTCGGCATCGAAGTCGTCGCCATGTTGAAGACGTGTCGCTGACACGAAGAATCCGGGGCGGGGACCCTTGCCCGTTTTCCCATTCATTTTCTGGCCCTGGATGAACTTCTTCGATTCGCTGGTGGCGTTCCCGGTGTTGTCGAGGGATTCAGGATTCTTGGAGTCGGGATGGTATGCCCGGGCGGCGCCGTCCGCGTCGATTGACATCTTTGCCTTGAAGAAAAGAGGCGTGGTTCCCTTGATACGCCTGACTGGCATGTGGCGTTTGCCGTCAAAGGCGTCACGTACCGTTTCGAGCTCCGGCGGTGCGGCAGCTGGAGGCGGTGCGGCAGCTACCGCTTGCGGAGCAATTGCCTCCATCGCAGCGGCCAGCACCGCATGCGTCCCGACCGGCGTCTGGATTTCGCTGAGGATTTTCTCAATCGAACCGACCCACTGGAACAGGTCGAAATTCTGCGGGTCGTCATGTCCGTCCTTGATCCCGAGGTCGAGAACGCAATGGAAGGCCGGGATCAAGAATGACCCGCGCCTGACTGCGGCCGCGATGTAGCAGAGCGCGAGCCGGTCCATGGTTTCCTGGGTGAATCCGGGCGTCGGACCAACGGCGGCGAACTTGAAGCCGCCCTTGATGCGCGGCTGGATCAGCTCGTGATGCAGAAAAAGGCCCTTCATCGCAGGGTCGCGTTCGATCTTGGTGGCTCGCCACGCTACCGAATAATTGTGTCCAGTGGCGGACTGACCGAGCCGGTTGATGAAGATATGCGCTGAGTTCGTGCTCCGCTTCGCGAGGTTGTTGCCGGACCACGCAGCCGTATTGATGGTTGACGGAAACGAGTTGCCTGACAGCTCGTCGCTGGTGTCGTGAATGATGAAATAGCTCGCCTTGGTCCCCTTGGAGGTGGAGGAGACGCCCTTCGACAAGTCGCCGCCGATATCCGCAGCCGAAATGCCCTTGAACGTGAGGTAGCTCTGCAACTGCTGAAGCGTCACCGTCGCAGGCTGTCCGACGATGGCGAGCAGCTTGTCCGGAATCTGCGCCGGGGTATCGTCGACGTTTCCCGCGACTTTGACGCGCCGCAGCAGGCAGCGCGCCTGATCGGCCGGTGAGCCCGAAAATTGTTGAGTATTGGCCAGAAATTGGCAGGGGGTAGCCATAGCCGTTCTCCCAAGAAAGAAACAATGACAATCAGAGATAGATAAGCCAAGGCATCAAAACCCGCAATGTCGTCAAAAACTGGTCGCGATCGGCCAAACAAAAAGAGCGCGGGCCAGGCCCGCGCTCTGCTTGGTCGCTGATACCGGCTAAGGCTGATTAGGCCATCGCCTTCACCAGATTGTCCGCGACCTTGTCGAGGAAGCCGGTGGTCGACAGCCAGCGCTGGTCGGCGCCGACCAGCAGTGCGAGGTCCTTGGTCATGTAGCCGGCCTCGACGGTGTCGACGCAGACCTTCTCCAGCGTGTTGGCGAACTTGGCGAGGCTCGGCATTGTTGTCGAGCTTGGCGCGGTGAGCGAGGCCGCGCGTCCAGGCGAAGATCGACGCGATCGAGTTGGTCGAGGTCTCCTTGCCCTTCTGGTGCTCGCGGTAGTGGCGGGTCACCGTGCCGTGGGCAGCTTCCGCCTCGACGGTCTTGCCGTCGGGGGTGAGCAGCACCGAGGTCATCAGGCCGAGCGAGCCGTAGCCCTGCGCGACGGTGTCGGACTGCACGTCGCCGTCGTAGTTCTTACAGGCCCAGACGTAGCCGCCGGACCATTTCAGCGCCGAGGCCACCATGTCGTCGATCAGGCGGTGCTCGTAGGTCAGGCCCTTGGCCTCGAATTCCTTCTTGAACTCGCGGTCATAGATGTCCTGGAAGATGTCCTTGAAGCGGCCGTCATAGACCTTCAGGATCGTGTTCTTGGTCGACAGATAGACCGGGTAGTTGCGCAGCAGGCCGTAGTTCAGCGAAGCGCGGGCGAAGTCGATGATGCTGTCGTCGAGATTGTACATCTCCATGGCGACGCCGGCGCCGGGCGCCTTGAACACTTCCTTCTCGATCACGGTGCCGTCCTCGCCGACGAACTTCATCGACAGGGTGCCCTTGCCCGGGAACTTGAAATCGGTGGCGCGGTACTGGTCGCCATAGGCGTGGCGGCCGATGATGATCGGCTTGGTCCAGCCGGGAACCAGGCGCGGCACGTTCTTGCAGATGATCGGCTCGCGGAAGATCACGCCACCGAGGATGTTGCGGATGGTGCCGTTCGGCGACTTCCACATCTGCTTGAGGTTGAACTCCTTCACCCGGGCCTCATCCGGGGTGATGGTGGCGCACTTGACGCCGACGCCGACCTTCTTGATGGCCTCGGCCGCGTCGATGGTCACCTGATCGTTGGTGTGGTCGCGGTACTCCATGCCCAGGTCGAAATACATCAGTTCGACATCCAGGAACGGCGTGATCAGTTTGTCCTTGATGTACTGCCAGATGATCCGGGTCATCTCGTCGCCATCGAGTTCGACGACGGGATTGGATACCTTGATTTTTGCCATGATCGGGGAAGCCCTCTTGGGAACGGCGCTTCTCGGTGCGCCACGTGAATATCCGCCGCCTCTTAGCACCGCCGCGCGGCGGGCGAAAGCCAAGGGATTATGCACTTTTAGCCGATCCAGCCCCCGCAGATGGGGGGCGGGAAGCGGCCCCCGGCGGAGGATCCGGAAGAGATTCAAAAATCGAATCCAACCCGTTATTTCCCTTGAGAATTTCGTCAGGACAGGCAAACGACAGGTAGACGGGGCCGGGCGGCAGCGGCTGATGTTGAATCAATTCCCAAGACGGCCGTGCCAGGGCCTTGAGAGACAGTGTGAAAGCGGAGCGAGATGTCGGGGACTGACAGAAGCAAGGAGGGCCTTTCCCTCGACGGTCCCATCGTGATCCTGGTCGAGCCGCAGCTCGGGGAAAACATCGGCATGGCCGCGCGCGCCATGGGCAATTTTGCCCTGGGTGCCCTGCGCATCGTCAACCCCCGGGATGGCTGGCCCAACATCGCCGCCCAGCGCGCCGCCGCCGGCGCCGACCACATTCTGGAAAAGGTCGAATTGTTCGATACGGTGGAGCAGGCGGTCGCCGACCTCGACCTCCTGTTCGCCACCACCGCGCGTCCCCACGACCAGGCCAAGCCGGTGGTCGGGCCGGAGGCCGCAACCAGCGAGATCGCCGGGCACGTCGCGACCGGGGGCAAAGCCGGTATCCTGTTCGGCCGGGAGCGCTGGGGCCTGACCAACGAGGAGGTCGGGCTCTCCAACCGCATCATCACCTTCCCGGTCAATCCGGGCTTCGCCTCGCTCAACCTCGCCCAGGCCGTGCTGCTGGTCGGCTATGAATGGTTCAAGCACGCGACCTCGGGCGAGCTGCCGCACGCCATGCCCGAGCGCTCCGAGCGTGCCTCGCAGCACCAGATGCAGGCCTTCTTCGACAACCTCGTCCGCGAGGCTCGACAAGGTGGAATTCCTGCGCCCGGCCGAGAAGCGCGACACCATGCTGGTCAACCTGCGCAACATCTTCAGCCGGATGGAGCCGACCAAGCAGGACATGCACACCCTGCACGGGGTGGTGATGGCAATCGCGGAAGGCCGCAAGGGCCCGGCCAAGGGCGGCGTGCTCGACGGCGAGCAGGCGACGCGGCTGCGCGCGCTGCTGGCCGAGCACGGCCAGGGCGGCGGCGTCGCCGACAGCGGCTCGACGGTGCGGGGCCTTGCCCGTTTGCTCCGCCGCAACCCGACCGACGCCGAGCGGCTGCTCTGGCAGGCCCTGACCCGCGACCGCCGCTTCGCCGGCGCGTTCAAGCGCCAGACCCCGGTGGGGCGGCACATCCCGGATTTCGTCTCCTTCCCGCACCGGATCGCGATCGAGCTGGTGAACACCGGCGAGGGCGAGGCGATCGCCGCCGACCGCGCGGGGCGGCGGAGCTGGCTCGAGGCGCGGGACTATCGGGTGCTCGACATGCGCGCGGCGGATGTCGAGCGGGATCTCGAGGCGGAGCTGGTGCGGCTTGCCGGGATGATCGAGCAGGGCGCGTAGCTTGAATCGGCTCAGCTCTCGTAGTCTCGTAGGATGGGCAAAGCGAAGCGTGCCCACGTTCTGAGTGCGATCAATGAGAGATCGTGGGCACGGCGCTTGCGCGCCTTTGCCCACCCTACGGCACTGCCCCTTCTGGTCGGCGAACGACGTCAGCGCTGAAAGACGACCTTGCCGCCGACCAGCGTCATGTCCGCCTTGATGTCCTTGATCTGGTCCTCCGGCACGGCCGTGTAGTCCGCGGAGAGCACCACCATGTCCGCGAGCTTTCCGGGCTCGATTGTGCCTTTGCGCGCCTCTTCGAACGTGTAGCGTGACGCCGCGCTGCTGTAGAGCCGCAGGGCCTGCTCGCGCGTGACGGCTTCTGCCGCGCCGTAGACGTTTCCGTTGGGGTCCTTCCTGGTCACCATGACGTACATGTTGAGGAAGGGGTTGATCGGGTTGACGGGAAAATCCGTGCCGGCGCCGAGGTTGTTGAGCCCCATTTTTTCGATCAACGTCCGGGTCGGCACGGCGCGATCAGCGGTCGCCTTCCCCAAAAATCGTTCGACGGTCGCGGCCTTGTCCCACATGAAAGCATTCTGGAAATCGACACGGGCGCCCAGCTTCTGCGCACGCTCCATCTGTTCCGGCCGGATCAGGCTGGCGTGAATGAGGACGAAGCGGCGATCGCGGATCGATTTCTCCTTGTCCGCCGCCTCGAAGGCATCGAGCACCTGGTCGATGCCGAGGTCGCCGACGACGTGAACGCCGACACGCCAGTCATAGCGGTTGCAGATGGAGACGAGTTGCTTCAGCCGCTCGGGCGTCTGCTGTGTAACCCCGTGGTAGTTGTCGTGTGAATCCGGATAGACGTCGCGCATGAGCGCCGTCTTCAGCGTCATGCCGCCGTCGTAGAAGATCTTGATGCCGGCGAATTTGAGCCAATCGTCGCCGAAACCCGACGAGGCTCCATTGCCCGCCATGATCGATTCCCATGCGGTCAGATCGGCCGGGGGCTCCGGTCGAAACATCACGCCGGTGCGCAAGGTGGCTTTGCCGGCGGCGGCAAGCTTCTGCAGCGTACGACATCGCGTGCCTCTGTCGCACCTTCGACCACGCTCGTGATCCCGAAGCTGTTCAGGACGCCTTCGGCGATGGTGAATTGCCGGATTTCGTCGTCTTCCGTCCAGGGCGGAACGGCCTTCTCGACCCGGTCGATCGCCGTCTCCACGAGCACGCCGGTCAGTTCGCCGGCCGCGTCGCGCTCGAACTTTCCACCGCTCGGATTTTCAGTGGTCTTGTCGACCCCGACCCGCTGCAGGGCCATGGTGTTCGCCATCGAGAAATGCCCGACGGTGCGAAGATAGACCGGGTTGTTGGGAGCAACGCTGTCGATTTCCTGCCGCGTTAGATAACGCTTCTCGGCCAATTGCGACGGCGGATGCCATGCGCCGCCGATGATCCACTCGCCCGGCTTCTTCTTCGCAGCGAATGCCTTGATGGCTTCGAGCGCTTCCGCGACCGTCTTGGCGCGGCCCATGATGACGACATAGTCGGCCAGTCCAGCGGCCTTGAAATGAGCGTGGGTGTCGATCAATCCAGGAATGACGGTCTTGCCGGACACGTCGATCACGCGGGTCCGATCGCCGGCAAGCGATTTCATTGATGCGGTGGTTCCGGTTGCGAGGATCTTTCCATCCGCGACGGCGATCGCCTCCGTGACCGTCGATCGATCATCCAGCGTCAGGATCTTTCCATTGACGAGGACCAGGTCAGGTGCGCTGAGTCTCACGTTGCTGCGCCTCGACATTTGCGATGCCAGCGATCCACACGCTCGTGGCAACGATTGCAGATGCCGTCAACTTGCGAACCATGACGCCCCCTTGATCTTGTTTTTGCCGGACGAAGATTTTCAAGGGTATCGTCGATCAAACTAGGGTTCAACGCTCGCGATGCCTGCGGCACTCCACATAGTGGGCAAAGTGGATCGCTCTCTGTGTCATTCTCGGAGGGTGGGTTAGCCGAAGGCGTAACCCACCCCTGTTCGTCTCGGTGAAGCTGAGGCGGCGGATTACGCCTGCGGCTGATCCGCCCTACAAACGGGCTGCGAAATTCGCGTTCACTTTCCCTTCTGGTCGAGAAAGACGTAGAGCGCCGCGATCCTGCCGTCCTCCACAATGATCACGTCCCAGCCGGTGTAGTCCGGGGCCTCGCCGCGCGGACCCGATCCCCAGGCCAGCCGCCCGGCGTTGTGAAGCGCCTGCGGCTCGCTCGTCGGCGTGTAGACGAAGTGGGGATGCGTGGCACGGAGGCTCGCCTGCGAACTTGTCGATCGCCTCGCGGCCGACAACGACGCCTGGCGGCACATACAGGGTGGCGCTCTCCGTCCAGAGCCTCATCGATTGCGGCACGACGCCGCGTCGCATCGCCCTCGCCGAAAACCTCCTGAAGGTTGCGACGAAGCAGTTCGTGGATTCGATCCGTCGATTCATGGGTCTGGGTCATGGGATGTCTCCAATTGGAAAGGGTGGGGCTGAGGTCGGCGCGGGTCCGGGCTTCAGATCTGGGCCTGACCGCCGTCGACGAAGAGACTCGACGCCGTTGACGAAGCTCGCCTCGTCGGACGCGAGGAACAGCACGGCCTTGGCGATCTCCTCGGGCTGGCCGACGCGGCCGGACGGGATGAGGCCGGCGAGATAGGTCTTGGTGCCTTCCGCCTGCTCACCGGCGCCGAACAGATGGTTCAGGCCGGGCGTCTCGGTGACGCCGGGGCTGATGGCGTTGACGCGGATGTGCCGATCCTTGAGGTCGAGGATCCAGTTGCGCGCGAAATTGCGCACGGCGGCCTTGGTCGCCGAATAGACGCTGAAGGCCGGCGTGCCCGAGACGCTCGTGGTCGAGGCGGTCAGCACGATGGATGCGCCGTCGCGGAGCAATGGCAGCGCCTTCTGGACGGTGAAGAGGACGCCCTTCACGTTGGTATCGAAGGTGCGCTGATAGTGCTCCTCGGTGATTGTGCCGAGCGGTGCGAACTCGCCGCCGCCGGCGTTGGCGAAGATCACGTCGATCTGCTGATGCTTCTGCTGGACTGCGTCGTAGAGGCGGTCGATGTCGGCAAGGTCAGCCATGTCGCCGCGCACGCCGGTCACGCGGCCGCCGATCGATTTCACCGCGGCGTCCAGCGCGTCCTGGCGGCGGCCGGTGATGAACACCGAGGCGCCTTCCGCCGCAAATGCCTTGGCGGTCGCAAGGCCAATACCGCTCGTGCCGCCGGTCACCACCACGACCTTGTTGCTGAACCTGTTCGTCATCGTCCGTCTCCTCTGGGAAGCATCTGGCAGTAGCGCCGTGCCCGTCGTAGATGCCTACGGAACGATGGTGCGAGTAGTCAGCGAATATGGTACTCAGCGTTCCATGAGAGGAACGATGAAAGCCGATCTGAACGACTTTGCCTATTTTGCCGAGGTGGTCGGCCATGGTGGCTTCGCGGCCGCGGGGCGGGCGTTGCGAGAGCCGAAATCAAAGCTCAGCCGCCGGATTGCCGGCCTCGAGGAGCGCCTTGGCCTGCGCCTGATCGAGCGATCGAGCCGGCGCTTTCGCGTCACCGAGGTGGGGCAGGCGTTCTACGAGCGCTGCCGTGCGATCCTGGCTGAAGCCGAGCAGGCCGAAGCGCTGGTGACGCAAGCGCAGGCCGAGCCGCACGGCCGCATTCGCTTCAGCTGCCCGACGGGCATGGTCGCGGAAATCTCCGCGCTCACGTCGAGCTTCCTGATCCGCTATCCCAAGGTGCGTCTACAACTCATCGCCATCGACCGGCCGGTCGATCTGATCGAAGAGCGGGTCGACGTGGCGCTGCGTGTTCGCTCTGTCCTCGTGGGTGATGCCGCGCTCACCATGCGGTCGCTGGGCACCTCCACGCGCATCCTCGTCGCGAGCCCGCAACTGGCAAGCCGGCTACGGACTCCGGACGATCTTGCCGCGCTTCCGACGCTCGCGACGTCAGACGAGGACAATCTGGTCGAATGGCATCTGGAGACGGACGATGGGCAGGCGCGCATTGTCAGGCACGAGCCGCGCATGGGGTGCGGTGATTTCGGCGCGGTGCGCGATGCTGCGGTCGCCGGCCTCGGTGTTGCGCTGTTGCCCGATCACCTCTGTCGCGATGCGCTCGCGCAGGGCAAGCTCGTCCATGTGCTCTCGGAATGGCGTGGTCACCGCGGCATGGTGCATCTCGTCTTCACCACCCGGCGCGGCTTGCCGCGCGCGGTTCGCGCACTGATCGACCACCTGGCGGCGGGGTTCTCCAAGACGTTGGTCTAGTCGACTTGGCGGACTCTGTCCCACGCCAATCGGCCTTTTGAACGATCACCCGCGCCCGAGCTGGATCTCGCGCTCCACCGCGATCCACGTCGTCCTTGCCACGGCCAGCAATGTCCCGGCTTCGTCATGAAGCGCAGCGTCGGCCGTGCGCTTGCGGCCGTCGCGGCCGGTGGCCCAGGCCGTGATGATGCAGGGCGCGCCGGGGTGCGGGCGGGACTCGATGCGGGCGGACATCCGTCCGAGCAGGAGCGGGGTCTTCTCGAAGCTGCCGCTTCGTGCATCGTAATTGCAGGCAAAGCCGGTGGGGCAGTCGAGCGCCGACCAGAGAAATTCGGGCGCGACGAGGCCGTCCTCGGCAGCAAGCTTCGGATCGGGAGCCCAGCTCGCGGCCAGAACGGGAGGCCCTGCTGAACGACGGAGCGGGCCGGCGAAGATGCGCAAGCCGTCGCCCTTCGCCCGAGCGGGGCCGCAAACGAAGCAGTGGGGCAGCGGATGCTCCTGCGGCCTGAACAGCGCGCGCAGTTCGGCTGCGCGGGCTTCCGGCAAGGTCGCCGTCTCGACCTGCGCAAGCTCGACGGTCGCGGCGCGGCCGGTGGCGACGGCCTTGCCGGCGTCGCGAAGCTCCCAGGTGCCGTCATCCGTTGCGACCGCATCGAGCGGCGTGTCCAGGGGAGGCGGCGCGCGCAGCATCACCTCAGCAGGTCCGGCAATGTGCCGGGCGAGCCGGCCACAGACATAGCCGCCATTGCCGGAGTTCGGAGGGCCGCAATAGCGCTTGTCGATGATGATCTCTGTCAACGATCGTGTTCCTGTCTTGCTAGTCCTTCACCACTCTATCGGATCTTGAGCACAATTCTTCCCTGCACGGTACGGCTGGCCACGGCGCGCATGGCGTCCGCGGCCTCCTCCAAAGGGAGGACGCGGTCGATATGCGGGCGAATCCGTCCTTCGGCCAGCATCTGCATCAACGTGTCGTTCATGCGCGCGGCCTCCGCGGAGAATTTCTCCGCCCAGGCGCCGGCGAACACGCCGATGATGGAATAGTTCTTCAGCAGCGGCAGGTTCATCGGGATCTGCGGAATCTCGCCGCCGGTGAAGCCGATCGGCATCAGACGTCCGTCCCAGGCCATCAGCCGGGCGATCTGCTCGAAAATCGCCCCGCCGACATTGTCGAAGCCGACATCGATGCCGTTTCCGCCCGTGATCGTCTTGATCCGGTCGCGCAGATCCTCGCGGCGATAATTGATGACCTCGCTCGCCCCGTAATCGCGCACCAGAGCCGCCTTGTCGTCGGAGCCGATACCGGCGACGACGCGCAGACCGAAATGGCTGGCGAGATCGACGGCGGCGAGGCCGACGCCGCCGGCGGCGCCGGTGATGAAGACGGTCTCGCCTCGCTCGGCGCGCGCCCGTTCGACCAGTGCGTAATAAGCCGTGCCGTAATTGTGCAGCACCGTGGCCGCGGCTTCGAACGCAATGCCATCCGGCAGGTGCACGCTCTTCGATTCCTTGGCCGTCATCCGTTCGGCGTAGCCGCCGGTCCAGCTGCTGCAGGCCACGCGATCGCCGGGTGCGAAGGCGGTGACCTTGTCGCCGACCGCGACGACGGTTCCGGCTGCTTCCGTACCGGGCACGAAGGGCGTCGGCGGCCGCATCTGGTAGAGACCGGACACCAGCAACTGGTCCATGAAGCTCACCGACGCCGCATGGACGTCGATGAGAATCTCGTCGGCGGCGGGCCGTGGATCGGCAATCTCACCGAGACTAAGACCACCGGGTCCGGTGAACGCGTGGCACAGAACGGCTTTCATCTCAGATCTCCAGCGCTTCTCAGCGGCGTCGCATAGCCGGCGACGAGCTTGACGAAATCGGCCTGTCGCGCGGCGCCGGTCTTTTCGAACAAGCGGCGCAGATGCGTCTTGATCGTCGAGCCGGCGACGCCGAACGCCGCGGCAACTTCGGGAACGCCACCGAGGCTCGACGATCGCCAGTAGGACGCGCAATTCGGTCGGCGTCAGCCGGAAGACCTGGCCGATCACGTCGGAGCACGGCGGTATGGTCAGCGCCGCCTTGCGAACGAACAAGGCCGCCGAGGCGCGGCAAGCCTCATCCGCGAACAGGCGCGTTTCCGATGCCAGCGGCAAGGCGTGGGCAACGTAGCGCTGGCCGTCGGTGCCGATCATCGGCACCGCCGTTTCGCTGGCCGGTCGCGGCGCCGCGAACAGCCGTTGCAGGGTCTGGTTGGCCGCGCAATCGCATGCCACGAGGTGGCCGCGTATCTCGCGCAGGATGTCGCGCGCAACGAGAATGGCGCGTCCGGCCGTATTGGCGTGGACGAGACGCGCATCCGCGGCAACGAGATACAGGCCGATGTCGAGCCCATCGAGCGTATCGGCGAAGGTGGCCGCATCCACCGCCATTGCGGGAAGGGGGAACATGGCGTTCATCGCGGCGCTCCGACAGCCCCATCCTCGTTGCGGCGGCGCGCGAACAGACGCGGGACCAGCATCGGAACGCGCCGGCGATACTCCTGATAGGTCGCGCCGAACACGGCGATCAGGTCCCGCTCTTCGAACTGCAATGCGACCAGGATGTAGGCCGTGTTGGCGAGCGCGAACAGCAGATGACCTTCCGTCATCACGGGCGTAGCCCAGAACGCGAGCAGAAAGCCGAGCATGATCGGATGCCGCACGATCTTGTAGAGCAGCGGGGTCCGGAACGACTGGCCGGGCATCTCGGCGCCACGCATCGCGTGAAGAGCCTGGCGCAAGCCGAACAGATCGAAATGATCGATCATGTGGGTCGAGGCGAAGGCGATCAGCCAGCCGAGCCAATGCACTGATGTCAGCACCCAGGCCGCAATTCCACTCGCCTGCCAGACCGGTGTCGGGATCGGCCGCCACTGCCAGAACAGCAGCAGAAGGATCAGGCTGGAGAGCAACACATAGGTGCTGCGCTCGTAGGCCGCGGGAATGACTCCCGCCAGCCATCGCTTGAAGCCCGGCCGCGCCATCACGGTGTGCTGGATGGCGAACAGGCTCATCAGCAGCAAATTGACGACGATGGCTTCACCCACATTCGAGGCGGGGCCGATGTCGATGGACTTCGGTACGACATAATTGCCGACGAAACCGAGCGCATAGAGAAACGAAACCGTGAAGATGGCATAGCTCACGAGGGCGTAGAGCAGGATTGCGAGGCGTGCGAACATGGTTTTTCCTATTGTGCCGAGGACGACGGTGCCGCATGCAGAGTCTGGGCGCTCGCGGGCGAGCAGGCTCGGTCTGGCCCGACCGTACCCACCGGACCGTCCCCTGCGCGTCCCCCGGGGGATGCTGGCCGGAAGAAGAGGATTTCCATGACGGCTTTCTCGCTGGGAACGTTCGGGTTCCCCGAGGTCTACGCCGATGGCCGCCCGATCAAGCTGGCCTTGCGCAAGGGGCTTGCGCTGCTGGTCTATCTCGGGGAGGCCAGGGGCGCCGTCGCGCGCGAAATGATGGCAACGCTGTTGTGGCCGGAGACGCCCCGGGAGACGGGGCTTGCGCGCCTGCGGCGGCTGATTCACCGCGTCGAGCTGACGCTCGGCCAGTCGGTGTTCGAGACCGACCGCACCAGTCTGCGATGGTCGCCGGACGTCGCGCTGGAGCTCGATTCGCAGCTGTTCGAGCAGGCCTGCGATCGCGGCGCGTTCGAACAGGCCTGCCAGATTTACCGGGGCGATTTCCTGGCGGGTTTCGCGCCGGAGGACTGCCCCGAATTCGACGACTGGGCGTTCTTCCGCCGCGAGGCGCTGCGGGGACGGCTGGTGCATGCGCTCGAGCGCCTCGTGCAGGACAAGAACGCAGCAGGGGACCATTCCGCCGCGACGGCCCATGCGCAGCGTCTGGTCGAGCTCGATCCGCTCAGCGAGGTCTATGGCCGGCATCTGATCCGCAGCCTGCTGCTGGCCGGCGACCGAAGCGCGGCTGAACGCCATCACGCGGCGCTGACGCAGCGGCTGCGCGATGAGGCTCGGCGTCGCGCCGGAGGCCGAGACCGAGGCGCTCATGAGCCCGGCTGCGGCGCCGCACGCCACGCCCACCACGCGTTACGTCAAGGGCGGCGGCGTGCATCTGGCCTATCAGACCTATGGAGAGGGGCCGCTCGATATCCTGGTCATGCCCGGCTTCGTGTCGCATGTAGAACGCGCCTGGGAGCACCCGGCGAGCCGGACCTTCCTGGCGTCGTTGATGAAGCTGGGGCGGCTGATCGTGTTCGACCGGCGCGGCATCGGGCTGTCCGACCGCGTCGGGGCAGCTCCCGGCATCGACGTCACCGCGGAGGATATCGGCACCGTGCTGCAAGCCGCGGGCTCGCGCCGGGTCGTGCTGTTCGGCGCATCGGAATGCGGGCCGGCCTGCGTCAAGTTCGCGGTCGACGAGCCGCGCCGCGTGGCCGGGCTCATCCTGTTCGGCGCACTGGCAAAGGGCTGCTGGTCAGAGGACTATCCGCATGCCTTGCGCGCCAGCCAGTATGATGCCTGGAGCAAGCACCTGATCGCGCAATGGGGCGGACCGGTCGGGATCGAGGCCTTTGCGCCGAGCCTTGCCAATGACCCGCAGGCGCGCGCCTGGTGGGCCGGGCTGTTGCGTGCCGCATCCAGTCCCGGCGGCATCTCGGCCGTGCTGGAGGCGTTTCGCGATGCCGACGTGCGGCACCTGCTGCCGCAAATCACCGTGCCGACATCGGTGCTGCACCGACGAGGCGACAAGGCGGTGCGCATCGCAGCCGGCCGCGATATCGCTAGCCGGATCAAGGGCGCGGAGTTCGTCGAGACTCGACGGCAACGATCACTGGTTCTTTGCCGGCGATCAGCAGCCGGTGCTGGAGGCGATTGGCAGATTTATCGGACGTATTTCGTAGGCTGGGCAAAGCGAAGCGTGCCCAGGTTTTCCATCCATCGTTGGACGAACGTGGGCACGGCGCTTCGCGCCTTTGCCCACCCTACGGGATCACCATGTGATCACGGCAGACTCACACCGCCTCGAGTTCGCGCTTCTTCTTCGCCTTCGACTGGCCTAGCAGGGGCCCTGCCGTCAGTGCTGCCGTATCTGCCACGCCGGGATCACGCGAGATCATCGCGGCGACGATCGCGCCGTCGATCAGGAGGCCGAGTTGATGCGCGAGCACCGCAGGTTCGCTCGAGCCGAGGCTCGCCGGCAAGCTTCTCGATGTGGCCGAGCACGATCTTCTTGTGCTTCAGCGCGATGTTGCGGAACTGCTTGGCGTCCTTGTCGTGCTCGCCCACCGCGTTGATGAAGGGGCAGCCATAGAAGCGCTCTTCGGCAAACCAGCTCTTCAGGGCCGGGAAGATGCGCGTGAGCTTCGCCTGTGCATCGCCGCCGCCGTCTTCCATCGCGCCGATGAACCATTCGCGCCACTGCTTGCCTTCGCTCTCCAGCACGGCGTTGACGAGATTGGTCTTGGAGCCGAACAGCTTGTAGAGCGTGGTCTTCGCGGTGCCGGCTTCCTCGATGATCGCGTCGATGCCGGTGGCGTTGATGCCGTTCTTGCAGAACAGATGCGAGGCGGCGCTGAGCAGGCGCCCGCGCGCGGATTCGTCGTCGCCGGCGCCTGAATGCGGCGAACTGGATTTCTTCTTCGATGACGTCTTGTTCAACAAGTGCTTGGCCATAAGCGCCAACTTAATCGCAGCCACGCGGTATCATCAAGCCGCATCTGTCCCGCGCCGAAAAGATTCGCAGCGCAATGCGCATCTGCATCGCCTTTGAGCAAGGCGCCGCTGGTCAATCCGCAGGCAGCGACGCTTAAGCGGCTCCAATGCCTCGCATTTTGTTTTCGGCCCGCTCTGGCACGCTCCATGCAAGAAAACAGACCGTTCGGTATCCTGCCGCGTTCTGCGGCTTGCCAGGGAGAAGAAGATGACTGCCGTCGTTCAGAAGACAGTGCTGACGGGGTGCCTCGCGCCCATCGACAAGAACGGGCTCGAGCAACTGATTGCGAGCGGCAAGGCCAATCCGAAGGTCATCAAGACCTTGAAGTGCAAGACGGTCGCGGAAGGCAAGTTCCGCCATGCCAACTACATCCGCAATCTGCAGCCCTACATCGTGGACGAGCCGCCGGGCCTCTTGGGTGACGACACCGCGCCCAATCCGTCGGAAGCCTCGCTCGCCGCGCTCGGCTCCTGTCTTGCGGTCGGTCTGCACGCCAATGCCGTGCATCGCGGCTGGATCGTCAACAAGCTCGAGGCTCGAGGCTCGAAGGCGACCTCAACATCACCGCCGTGTGGGGCACCGGCGACACCTCCGACAAGCCGGTCGGTTTCACCGATGTCCGCGTCAAGGTCGACATGGAATGCGAAGGCGTCTCGGCGGACGAGATCAACGCGCTGGTCGCGCATGTGAAGAAATGGTCGCCGGTCGCCAACACCTTCACCCGCCCGGTGAACCTCGAAGTGGGCATCTAGCCGATAGCAACCAGGACTGGTGCGGGAGACGATCATGGGTTCACTGGCTTTATCGCGGACCGACGTTCTGGATCAGCCCGCACCGTCCATTGCGGGTGAGGTGGGGCGCATCGCGCGCGAACAGCTCGCGCCGCTCGCCGTCGGGATCGACGACGGCTCGGTCTATCCGGCCGAGGTGTTGCGCAAGTTCGGCGAGGTGGGCGCCTGGGGCAGTCACGTGCCACACGAAGGCCCCGCCGATCTGCGCTGCGCGATCCAGGCGATGGCTGCGATCGGCGAGGTCTGCGGCGCCACGGCCTTCATGGCCTGGTGCCAGAACACGCTGGTCTGGTACGCGGCGAATTCCACCAATGTGAAGCTGGCCAAGCGTTTTGGCGATGCGTTCTCGACGGGACGCGTGCTCGGCGGCACCGGGCTCTCCAATCCGATGAAGAGCTTCTTCGGCATCGAGAAGCTGAAGCTGAAAGGCAAGAAGGTCGAGGGTGGCTACATCGTGCGCGGTGCGCTGCCCTGGGTCTCCAATCTCGGCCCCGATCATTATTTCGGCACGATCTTCGAGCGCGAGGACGACCAGGGCACGGTGATGTTCCTCGCCGATTGCTCGGACCCTGCCATCACGCTGACGCCATGCAAGCCGTTTCTCGCCATGGACGGCACCGGAACCTACGGCGTCCAGTTCCGCGACGTCTTCGTGCCGGACGAGCTGATCCTCGCCGATCCCGCCGCGCCGTTCGTCAAGAAGATCCGCGCTGGCTTCATCCTGCTGCAGGCCGGCATGGCGCTCGGCCTCATCAAGGACTGCATCAACATCATGGACGAGGTGGATAATCCGCTCGGCCATATCAACCGCTATTTGCCGCAACAACCGGTGCACTTCCGCGATCTCGCCGCCGAGGCTCGAGGCCGAGACCATGGCGCTGGCGCGCGATCCCTACAACGAGGAGGACACCTACTGGCGCAAGGTGGTCGCGCTCAGGCTTCGCGCCGGCGAGGCCAGCGTCGCGGCGGCCCATGCGGCGATGCTGCATTGTGGCGCGCGCGGTTACCTGAAGAGCCACCGCGCGCAGCGGCGCATGCGCGAGGCCTATTTCGTCGCGATCGTTACGCCGGCCACCAAGCAGCTGCGCAAGATGCTCGCTGATTCCTGAGCTTCACGAGTCCACCCCAGAAGACCACTTAACCTCAACGGAGAGGCTGCCAATGACGGACGTTCTGATCTCTGCCAGCGAACTTGCCGATCTCTTGAAGCTCGAACCCTGTGTCGTCATCGACACCCGCAATCCCGACGCCTACGCCGCCGGGCATCTGCCCAATGCCGTGAACGTGCACGAGATTTTCACGTTCCTCGCGACCTCGACGCCGGAAGGCATGGCCGAGCTGAAGACCAAATTCGCCGACGCCTTCGGCGCCGCCGGTCTCTCCGGCAAGGAGACGGCGGTGATCTACGAGCAATCGATGAATTCCGGCTTCGGCCAGTCCTGCCGCGGCTACTATCTCCTCACCATGCTCGGCTATCCCAAGGTGAAGGTGCTGCATGGCGGCTTCGACGCCTGGGCGGCCGCGGGCTTGCCGGTAACGAAGGATGTGCCGACGCCGGCCAAGGCTTCGTTCGGAATCGTGCCGGAAGCCGGCGAGATCCTGATCGATGCCAAGACCATGCTCGGCGCGGTCGGCAAGCCCGGCATCGCCATTCTCGACGTGCGCGATGTCGATGAATGGATCGGCGACAGCTCCTCGCCCTACGGCAAGGATTTCTGCCCGCGCAAGGGTCGCATCCCCGGCGCCGTGTGGCTGGAATGGTACCGCATGATGAAGCCCACGGCCGAAGGGCCCCGGTTCAAGTCGAAGGACGAGATCCTGGCGGAATGCGCCACCGTCGGCATTACGCCGTCGACGCCGGTTTACCTCTACTGCTTCAAGGGCGCGCGCGCCTCGAACACGTTCCTGGCGCTGAAGAATGCCGGTGTGAAGGACGTGCGGATGTATTTCGGCTCCTGGAACGAATGGTCGCGTGATCCGTCGCTGCCGATCGAGCAGGGGCTGCCGGTCGCTGCCCAGGTAACAGGCAAGGCGGCATAGAACCTGCATGTTTCCAATGGCCCGGCTGCGCGAGCTGTAAGCCGGGCCATGATGGAATTTTGACCTGACGCGGCGGACAACGAGGTCCGACGCACGGTGTGACAAAGGGGCGCAGCAGCATGTCCACGTTCGACGATCCGTTCGATGCCAATCGCAATCTCGGGGCGGGCTGCGTTTGCGGCCAGCACCGTTCGGCTCGCGAGCACGAGCAGGCGGCGCTGCGTTGCGAGCCCGTCGAGAGCGAGGAGAAACGCTACGAGGGCGTGGTTGCGTCTGCCGTGATGCGGGCGATGTTTCCGCAGGACGTAGCGCGGCGCGCGTTCCTGAAGTCGGTCGGGGCGTCGACCGCGCTGGCCGCGCTGTCGCAGTTCTTCCCGCTGCAGACGGCGACCGAGGTATTTGCGCAGGCCGGCACGCCCGAGAAGAAGGATCTCAAGGTCGGCTTCATTCCGATCACCTGCGCCACGCCCATCATCATGGCGGCGCCGCTCGGCTTCTATGCCAAGCACGGCCTCAATGTCGAGGTGGTGAAGACCGCCGGCTGGGCCGTGGTCCGCGACAAGACCATCAACAAGGAATACGACGCCGCCCACATGCTGGCGCCGATGCCGCTCGCAATCTCGTTGGGCTTGGGATCGAACCCGATTCCGTTCGCTGTGCCTGCGATCGAGAACATCAACGGGCAGGGCATCACGCTGGCGATGAAGCACAAGGACAAGCGCGATCCCAAGGATTGGAAGGGGATGAAGTTCGCCATTCCCTTCGACTATTCCATGCACAATTACCTGCTGCGCTACTACCTGGCGGAGCACGGGATCGATCCCGATACCGACGTGCAGCTGCGCTCGGTGCCGCCGCCGGAGATGGTCGCCAATTTGCGTGCCGACAACATCGACGGCTTCCTGGCGCCCGACAACATCTGCCAGCGCGCGATCTATGACGGCGTCGGCTTCATGCATATCCTCTCCAAGGAGATTTGGGACGGCCATCCCTGCTGCAGCTTCGCCGCCAGCCGCGAGTTCATCACGACGGCGCCGAACAGCTTTGCGGCGCTGACCCGCGCCATCGTCGATGCCACCGCCTATGCGTCGAAGGCGGAAAACCGCAAGCAGATCGCGGAGGCCATCGCGCCGGCCAACTACATCAACGCGCCCGTCACCGTGCTTGAGCAGGTGCTGACCGGCACCTATGCCGACGGTCTCGGCGGCGTGAAGACGGATGCGAAGCGCGTCGATTTCGATCCGTTCCCCTGGCAGTCCTTCGCGGTCTGGATGCTGACGCAGATGAAGCGCTGGGGCCAGATCAAGGGCGATGTCGACTACAAGGCGGTCGCCGAGCAGGTGTATCTGGCCACCGACACCAAGAAGCTGATGATCGAGATGGGCCTGTCGCCGCCGGCAAGCAGCTACAAGTCGTTCGCGGTGATGGGCAAGAATTTCGATCCGGCCAAACCGGAGGATTACGTGGCGAGCTTCAAGATCAGGAAGTCGTCGTGATGGGTGGCGCACTCGTGTCCCGGGCGCGATGCAGCACGCAGTGGTGCATCGCTGAGCCGGGACCCAGTGTGGCCGCATGGGTCCCGGTTCTGCGTCGCATCACTTCGTGCTGCGCCGCGCCCGGGACACAGTATCGATGGTGCGCCCGATGACCTCTTCCCTCCGTCTCCGTGCCGGCCTCGTCTCCATCGTGCTGCTCGCCGCGTTCCTCGGCGTCTGGCATCTGGCGACGCGCTCGACCGGCACCACCGCGGCGATGAGCCCGGAATACGCCAAGCTGATGGGGCTGACCGCGACGCAGGGCAAATCGGCGATGCCGGGGCCGCTCGATGTCGGTGCCAAGCTGTGGGAGCATTTGAGGCGGCCGTTCTACGACAACGGGCCGAACGACAAGGGGCTCGGCATCCAGCTCGGCTATTCCATCGCACGCGTCGGCATCGGCTATCTGCTTGCGGTACTGGTTGCGATCCCACTGGGTTTTCTGATCGGCATGTCGCCGCTGCTCAGCAAGGCGCTCGATCCGTTCATCCAGGTCCTGAAGCCGATCTCGCCGCTGGCCTGGATGCCGCTCGCGCTCTACACCATCAAGGATTCCTCGATCTCGGCGATCTTCGTCATCTTCATCTGCTCGATCTGGCCGATGCTGCTCAACACGGTGTTCGGCGTTGCCAGCGTGCGCAAGGAATGGATCAACGTCGCGCGGACGCTGGAGGTCGGCACCGTCAGGCGCGCCTTCACCGTAATCCTGCCTGCGGCAGCGCCGACGATCCTGACCGGCATGCGGATCTCGATCGGCATCGCCTGGCTCGTCATCGTCGCGGCCGAGATGCTGGTTGGCGGCACCGGCATCGGCTATTTCGTCTGGAACGAGTGGAATAACCTCTCCATCACCAACGTCATCATCGCGATCCTCCTGATTGGGGTCGTCGGCATGCTGCTCGACCAGATCCTCGCGCGCTTCACGCGCATGGTCACGTTTCCGGAGTAGGGTGATGGCGACGACACAGACTCAGCCGTGTCCCGGACGCACTGCGGCGCGAAGTGCCGCCGTGCAGAGCCGGGACCCATTGCCGCAACATGGGTCCCGGTTCTGCGGCGCACCACTGCGTGGCGCACCGCGCCCGGGACATGAGATTTACGCATGACCGACAAGTTCGTCTCCATCGAAGGCATTGCCAAGCGCTACCCCGGTGCGGGCGGTGCGACGACGACCATCTTCGAGAATCTATGGCTGTCGATGGCGCGCGGCGAGTTCTGCTGCGTGATCGGTCATTCCGGCTGCGGCAAGACCACGGTGCTCAACATCCTTGCCGGCCTCGATGTGCCAAGCGAGGGCGCCGTCATCGTCGACGGGCAGGCGATCTCGGGCACCAGCCTCGACCGCGCCGTGATCTTCCAGAGCCATGCGCTGCTGCCATGGCGCACCGTGCTCGGCAACGTCGCCTATGCCGTCAGCTCGAAATGGCGGAGCTGGGATCGCGCCAGGGTGAGGGCGCACGCGCAGGAATTCATCGCCCTCGTTGGACTGTCCGGCTCCGAGCACAAGCGTCCCTCCGAACTGTCGGGCGGCATGAAGCAGCGCGTCGGCATCGCGCGGGCGCTCTCGATCACGCCGAAGATGATGCTGATGGACGAGCCGTTCTCGGCGCTGGACGCGTTGACGCGCGGCACGCTGCAGGACGAGGTCCGGCGGATTTGCCTCGAGACCGGGCAGACCGCGTTCATGATCACCCATGACGTGGACGAGGCGATCTATCTCGCCGACAAGATCTTCCTGATGACCAACGGTCCGGGCGCAGTGCTCGCCGAGGTCGTCGAGAATCCGCTGCCGCGGGATCGCGGCCGCACCGATCTGCACCGCCATCCGCTCTATTACGCGCTGCGCAACCACATCATCGATTTCCTGGTGACGCGCAGCAAGATTTTTACCGCCGAGACACCCGGTCACGATCCACGTAATGTGCCGGTGGTGCAGATCGGCAAGCCGGGACTGACGGTCGCGGCCGCCAGCGATGAGCCACGGCAAACGTGGCTGCCCGGGAGCAACCCCGGATTAAGTGCCTAACCAAGGAGACCTCCAAATGAAACGCGAAGACCTCACCGAAAAGCTGCTCGATATCAAGCGCGAGAAGGGATGGAGCTGGAAGCACATCTGCGACAAGATCGGCGGCTATTCCGAAGTACTGATCGTCGGCGCCATCCTCGGCCAGATGAAATTGACGAAGCCGCAGGCCGCCAATGCCGGCGAGCTGTTCGGCCTGTCGAAGTCCGAGGTCGCCATGCTGAACGAGACACCGATGCGCGGCATGCCGATGCCGCCGACCGATCCCCTGATCTATCGCTTCTACGAACTGGTGATGGTGAACGGTCCGGCCTGGAAGGCCTTGATCGAGGAGGAGTACGGCGACGGCATCATGTCGGCGATCGATTTCGACATGGTGATGGAGCGCCAACCCAACCCGAAGGGTGACCGCGTCAAGATCACCATGAGCGGTAAATTCCTGCCGTACAAATATTACGGTGCCAGCGGCAACGTTGCCGGAATACGGCTTCAAGGAGGAGTGATTCTTCCCCTCCGTCATTCCGGACGCCGCGATAGCGGCGATCCGGAATCTCGAGGTTCTCAGGTGCGCAAGCGCGCGCCATAGTTGGATGCTTCGCACCGTTCCGGAACGACAGTTAACGTCACTTCCCCGCCTTCACTTCGGCGGCCGCGACCGCGAGCAGTTCGCTCATCTTGGCGCGAATCGCCTGTTCGGTGACGGCGACGTTCTTGGCGGCGAAATCGGCCGTCAGCTTGCGCAGGACGTCGGCGTCGCCGGCTTCCTCGAAATCGGCTGCGACCACCTCCTTGGCATAGGCCGTGGCGGCATCGCCCGACATGCCGAGCTTCTCGGCGGCCCAGAGCCCCAGCAGCCGGTTGCGGCGGGCTTCCGCCTTGAATTTCTGCTCCTCGTCGAGGGCAAACTTCTTCTCAAAGCCTTCCTCGCGCTTGTTGATTTCGCTCATGCCTGTTGCATTTCCCTGCTGACTGGACCCCGGTGTGCCCTCGTTGCGATGGCCCCGGTGCATGCCTAGATAAGGAGCACGAATCGGCAAAACAACGAGCCGTTAAGCCGCAGGGCAAGACGGTATAAGTTGGCGCCGGACGGCCGGATCGATTGTGCTCGGACAGCCAATCGGATAGGTTGCCTGGAGGCTCAGTTCCTGTTCTGTTTCCAAGGGTTCCAGACGGGTTCCGGGCCGTTCACGGCAGCTCCGCTGTGGGTCTTAAATCCTAGTAATCGGAGCACACCAAATACATGGATTTCAACAAAACACGGTACATCCCCATGAGCCGTCGGCGTCGCATTTATGAAGGCAAGGCAAAGGTTCTGTATGAAGGTCCGGAACCCGGTACCCTGATCCAGCACTTCAAGGACGACGCGACCGCGTTCAATGCGAAAAAGCATCAGGTGATCGAGGGCAAAGGTGTCCTCAACAACCGGATCTCGGAGTACCTGTTTCAGCACCTCAACGACATCGGGGTGCCGACCCATTTCATCCGCCGTCTCAACATGCGCGAGCAGTTGATTCGCGAGGTCGAGATCGTACCGCTGGAAGTGGTGGTGCGGAACGTTGCCGCCGGCTCGCTGTCGCAGCGCCTCGGCATCGAGGAGGGCACCCAGCTGCCCCGTTCGATCATCGAATTCTATTACAAGAACGACCAGCTCAACGACCCCATGGTGTCGGAAGAGCACATCACCGCGTTCGGCTGGGCCACGCCCCAGGAGATCGACGACATCATGGCGCTCGCCATCCGCGTCAACGATTTCCTCACCGGCCTCTTCCTCGGCATCGGCATCCGCCTCGTCGACTTCAAGATGGAGTGCGGGCGCCTGTTCGAGAACGAGATGATGCGCATCATCGTCGCCGACGAGATCTCGCCGGATAGCTGCCGTCTGTGGGACATCAAGTCGAACGAGAAGCTCGACAAGGACCGCTTCCGCCGCGACCTCGGCGGCCTGCTCGAGGCCTACACGGAAGTCGCAAAGCGTCTCGGCATCCTCATGGAGAACGAGCGTCCGCAGGGCTCCGGCCCGGTGCTGGTGAAGAGCTGAAGAGGGTTTTGACGTGAAGGCACGTGTCACCGTTACCTTGAAGACGGGCATTCTCGATCCGCAGGGCAAGGCCATCGAAGGCGCGCTGAAGTCGCTCGGCGTCGACGGCGTCGCCAGCGTCCGCCAGGGCAAGGTGTTCGACATCGAGCCTCGCCGGCGCCGACAAGACCAAGGCGGAAGCCGCGTTGAAGGAAGCCGCCGACAAGCTGCTGGCCAACACCGTGATCGAGAATTACCGGGTCGAGCTGATCGGCTAGGTCAGCCTGTTTACAGAGCCTTGTAGCCCGGATGGAGCGTAGCGAAATCCGGGTTTGCCCCGCGGAGGCACTGTCCCGGATTGCGCGGAGCCTGTCATCGGGCGGCGCTTCGCGCCGACCCGTTGGCTCCATCCGGGCTACGAAGCAGCTCGCTCACAGCCAGCCTGCGCGCCGGAACCGCCAATACAGCGCGCCGCATGCCGTGAGCATCACGCCGAGCAGCATGAAATAACCGTACTCCCACTCCAGCTCCGGCATGTGCTTGAAGTTCATGCCGTAGATGCCGGCGAGCGCGGTCGGGATCGCGATGATCGCGAGCCAAGAGGCGAGCTTCTTAGACACCGCGGTCTCTTGCGCCTGGCCCACCAGCAGGCTCGCTTCGAAAGCGAAGGCCAGCACCTCGCGCATGGAATCGATGCGCTCCTGGATGTTGCGGACGTGGTCGGTGACGTCGCGGAACAGCGGCTGCATCGCCTGGCGCACCATCGACAGCTCGTCATGCTCCAGCCGGCGGCAGACCTCCACCAGCGGTCCGATCGCGTTGCGCAGCCGCAGCAGGTCGCGGCGCAGCATGTAGAGCCGTTCGATCTGCGCCTTGCTGATCGGTTTCGACAACACGTCGTCCTCGATGCCCTCGACCTCGTCGTGAATGCTCTCGAGCACGGGTGAGTAATTGTCGACGATGAAATCGAGGATGGCGTAGAGGATGTAGTCCTCGCCGCGGGCGAGTGCTCGCGGGCAGCTCTCGCAGCGCTCGCGCACCGCCGTGTAGGAGGTCGAGGCGCCGTGGCGAACTGTCACGAGATAGCCGTCGCCGATGAAGATGTGGGTCTCGCCGAAAGCAATGCGGCCATCGATCAGCTGCGCCGTGCGCGCGACGATGAACAGCGCCTCGCCATATTGCTCGATCTTGGGCCGCTGATGGGCGTGGTCGGCGTCCTCGATGGCGAGATCGTGCAGGTCGAACTGCTTCTGCACCGCGCCGAGCAGCGCCGTGTCCGGCTCGTGCAGCCCGATCCAGACTACGTGGCCGGGCTTGGCCCGCCAGCTCGAGGCCTCGCTGATGGCGATATTGGCGATGCGCCTTCCGTCGACATAGGCGCCGGCGGCAACGACGCCCTCAGTGGACACCGGCTCGGAATGGGACGTGGGCAGCGACGGGACATTCATGGCTCAAATCCCGGGCAAATCGGCTGGCCGATGAGGATGGCCAATGCCGATGGCCTGGCCTGTGTACAAGGCCGTTCCGCAACGCTAGCACTGGTAAAATCCCCGTCAAATGGTTATGTCTCTTCACGAAATGGCCCCTCGGCCAGCCCGATTCCCAAGCCCGCCGGAACCTCTGCCAATGAAAGCCGCCATTCTCGTCTTTCCCGGAATCAACCGCGAGCGCGACATGGCGCGAGCGCTGAGGCTGATCTCGGGTCACGAGCCGGCGATGGTGTGGCACGCCGAGACGTCGCTGCCTCCGGGAACGGATCTCGTGGTGGTGCCGGGCGGCTTCTCCTACGGTGATTACCTGCGCTGTGGCGCGATTGCCGCGCGGTCGCCGGTGATGGATGCGGTGCGCGACTATGCGGCCAAGGGCGGCCTCGTGCTCGGCGTTTGCAACGGCTTCCAGATCCTGTGCGAGTCCGGCCTCTTGCCGGGCATCCTGATGCGCAATTCGCGGCTGAAATTCATCTGCAAGGATGTTCACCTGCGGGTCGAGCGTTCGGATACGCCGTTCACGCGCGGCTACAATGCCGGCCAGGTCATTCGCGTGCCGGTCGCGCATGGCGAGGGCAATTATGCGGCCGACGAAGAGACGGTGAAGCGGTTGCTGGGTGAGGGACGCGTGCTCTATCGCTATTGTTCTCCGGATGGCACCGTCGACGATCAGTCCAACATCAACGGCGCGGCGCATTCGATCGCCGGCATCGTCAACGACAAGGGCAACGTGCTCGGCATGATGCCGCATCCGGAAAACCACGTCGAAGACATCATGGGCTGCACCGACGGCCGCGGCCTGTTCGCAGGCCTCGCCCAGCATCTGGAAAAGGCCGCGTGATCGCGTTCGTGCTGAAGCGTTCGCTCGCCGCGCTCGCGGCGTTGTCATTCGCGTCGTTCTCGCTCGCGACGGCCGCGTTCGCGCAGGATTACCCCAAGCGTCCGATCACCATGATCGTGCCGTTCGCGGCCGGCGGCACCTCGGATGTGATCGCGCGCGCGGTGGCCGAGCAGATGGGCATCGCCCTCGGCCAGACCATCGTGATCGAGAACGTGGCGGGCGCCGGCGGCTCGACCGCGCTGGCGCGCGCCTCCCGCGCCGAGCCCGACGGCTACACCATCGCGATCGGCAATGCCGGCACCAATGCCGCGACCTACACGATCTATCCGAAGCTGCCGTTCACGCCTGAGTCCTTCGTGCCGATCGCCATGGTGGCGAAGACCTTCGGCATCATCGCCCTGCGCAAGGACTTTCCGGCGAAGGACCTGAAGGAGTTCATCGCCTACGCCAAGGCCAATCCGGGCAAGATCAATCTCGGCCATGCCGGTGTCGGCTCCTCGAACTATCTGATCTGCAAGAGCTTCGTCACGTCGGCGGGGATCGACGCGACGCTGGTCGGCTATCGCGGCGCCGCGCCTGCGCTCACCGACGCCGTCGGCAGCCAGATCGACGGCGTCTGCGACGCGGCGGCCTCGGTCTCGCAGTCGATCAACGAGAAGCTGGTGAAGGGCCTCGTGGTCGGCTCGACCGTGCGCCTCGCCACGCTGCCGGATCTGCCGACCTCCGCGGAGGCCGGCCTGCCCGAATTCGAGGCACAGGGCTGGAACGGCCTGTTCGCGCCCAAGGGCACGCCGCCGGCCGTGATCGCCAAGCTGAACGCCGCCGCGCGCACCGCGGTGGAGACCGACGCAGTGAAGAAGCGTTTTGCCGACCTTTCGACCGTTGCCCCCGATGCCGACGAGCACACGCCCGACGTGCTGCAGAAGCTCGTGACGCGCGACGTCGAGAAATACCGGAAAATGCTGGCGGACGACGCCAAGTAATTGGCATCCCGCTAACGTAGCTTCAGTCGCTCCGCCGGCACCGTCATCGCCGCAACGCCGGCCATCACCAGCAGCAGGCCGAGCGCGAGGTTCGACGGCACACTCTCGCCGAGCAGCAGCACCGAGAGACCGACGCCGATCGGGATGCGCAAATAGCCTTGCGCGTTCGTGGTCAGAGTGCCGAGGCGGCCGAGGCAGACGTAGAACAGCATCAAGCCCAGCGCGCTCGACACGATGCCCATGACGATGGTGGCGACGATCGCCTGGTAGGTCGGCTGCAGCGTCCAGGGCTGGTCGATGATCAGCGAGGGCGGCAGCAGGATGAGGCCGCCGAACAGCAACGAGCCCGCCGCCACCACCATCGGGTCGTATTCGGAGAGGCGCAGGCCAAAGATCGTCGCGCAGGCAAAGGAGATGGTGGCGAGCAGGATCGCAATCTCCGCCACGATCTCGCTGCCAAAGCCGTGCAGCGCATCGAGGCCGACGATGAGGACCGTACCGGCGAGGCCCAGAATTGCACCGGCGAGCTTGAGCAGCGTGGCCGGCTCGTGCCGGGTGATCAGCGAGGTGATCAGGAAGGCGAAGATCGGCGTTGTCGAGGCCAGCACCACCGTGTTCGACGCCGGCACGTATTGCTGCGACCAGGTGATGATCAGGAACGGGAAGGTCGAGTTGATCAGCTGCTGGGTGGCGAACAGCTTCCAGGCTTTCGCGTCGGTCGGGACCCTGATGCCGCGCATCCACAGGATCGCGAACAGGAAGGCGGCCGCGATCAGCGAGCGCGCCGAGATGAAGGTGATCGGCGGGATGGTGGGAAGCGCGAGCTTCGCCAGCGGATAGGTGGAGCTCCAGCAGCAGGCGAGCGCGAGCAGCAGCGCGTAATCGCGCCAGTTGCGCGCACCGGTGGCGATGGATGGCAACGGCGATGATGCGGACGCCGTCGTGCGGCTCGCCTCCGATGTGCTCTGCGGCACCTTGTTCCTGCTCCCCGGCGCCGACAGCGCTTGCCGGGAAGTCTGGGCGAGGGCGCGCGAAAAGGGAAGCCGACGAGCTATGCGTTTGGCTGAGGGAGCGCCTTCCGCTTCATCCGCTTGATCGTGCCGGAAAAGGTCAGCAGCACCCGCGGCCCGGATATCATCTTGCCGCGCAGGAAGATCAGCGAGCCGCCGGCGCGGGTGACCTCGCCGGTGCATTCGATCAACTCCCCCTCGCGTGCCGCGTCGAGGAATTCGCAAGCGAAATTGGTCGTCACCGCCCGGCTGTCCAAGACATGGGTGGCGATCGCGAACAGGGAGTAGTCGGCAAAGGCCATGTAGCAGCCGCCATGGACGTTTCCGGAGCCGTTGAGATGCTTCTTCTCGACCCGGAAGGCGCTGCGGACGCTGCCGTCGGCCTCGATGAGGTGCCAGAAGGGGCCGACATGGGCTTCAAAACTGTCGCGGATCCAGGTCCGCCAGCCCAGAAATTCGCCCTCGGTGGCGATGTGGAGGTCCGGGCGGCGGGGCGGGGGCGTTTTGGTCAATTCGTGCAAGGAAATGGGCCTTCAATTGCGGGTCTTTAGCCCTTAAATCCGATCTGTCCGCGCCGTGCAATTCCTGTTCCCGCCGGCCCCGCCTGCAAAACGTGGGACAGCGGGAAAATGCGCCATAAAGGGCTTTTCGCGAGCCCCGGATGTTCCTAAGAACGGCCCAGCCGCCGCCGAAAGCCTGGATTCCATGAAGAACGAACCCAAGATCACCCCCGAACTGGTTGCCGCCCACGGGCTCAAGCCCGACGAATACGAGCGCATCCTGAAGCTGATCGGGCGCGAGCCGACCTTCACCGAGCTCGGCATTTTCTCGGCGATGTGGAACGAGCACTGCTCGTACAAGTCGTCACGCATCCACCTCAAGGGCCTGCCGACCAAGGCGCCCTGGGTGATCCAGGGCCCCGGCGAGAATGCCGGCGTGATCGACATCGGCGACGGCCAGGCCGTGGTCTTCAAGATGGAGAGCCACAACCACCCGAGCTACATCGAGCCCTATCAGGGCGCGACCACCGGGGTCGGCGGCATTTTGCGCGACGTCTTCACCATGGGCGCGCGGCCCATCGCCTGCCTGAACGCGTTGAGTTTCGGCGCGCCCGAGCACGCCAAGACCCGGCATCTCGTCTCCGGCGTGGTCGCAGGCGTCGGCGGTTACGGCAATTCCTTCGGCGTGCCGACGGTCGGCGGCCAGGTGCGCTTCCATACCCGCTATGACGGCAACATCCTCGTCAACGCGATGGCGGTGGGCCTCGCCGACACCGACAAGATCTTCTATGCAGCCGCCTCCGGCGTGAATATGCCAATCGTGTACCTGGGCTCCAAGACCGGCCGCGACGGCATCCACGGCGCCTCGATGGCGTCGGCCGAGTTCGATGACAAGTCGGAGGAGAAGCGCCCGACCGTGCAGGTCGGCGATCCCTTCGCCGAGAAGCTGCTGCTGGAAGCCTGCCTCGAGATCATGGAGAAGGGCTGCGTCATCGCCATCCAGGACATGGGCGCGGCGGGGTTGACCTGCTCTGCGGTGGAAATGGGTGCCAAGGGCGACCTCGGCGTCGACCTCGATCTCGACTCGGTGCCGACCCGCGAGATCGGCATGAGCGCCTACGAGATGATGCTCTCGGAAAGCCAGGAGCGCATGCTCATGGTGCTCAAGCCCGAGAAGGAAAAGGAAGCCGAGGCGATCTTCAAAAAGTGGGGCCTCGACTTCGCCGTGGTCGGCTACACCACGCCGAGCAAGCGTTTCGTGGTCAAGCATGGCGGCGACGTCATGGCCGATCTGCCGATCAAGGAGCTCGGCGACGAGGCGCCGCTCTACGACCGTCCGCATGTGCCCTCCGCCGCGCTGCCGGTCGTGCATGCGCGCGACGTGCCGGCGCCGATGGCGCTCGGAGCCGCGCTGGAGAAGCTGATCGGCACGCCCGACATGTGCAGCAAGCGCTGGGTCTGGGAACAGTACGATCACGTCATCCTCGGCAACACCATGCAGCGCCCCGGTGGCGACGCCGCCGTGGTGCGTGTGCAGGACGGACCGAAGGGCCTCGCGCTCACCGTCGACGTCACGCCGCGCTATTGCGAGGCCGACCCGTTCGAGGGCGGCAAGCAGGCCGTCGCCGAAGCTTGGCGCAACATCACGGCGGTCGGCGGCAAGCCGCTCGCGATCACCGACAATCTCAATTTCGGCAATCCTGAGCGGCCCGAGATCATGGGCCAGTTCGTCGGCTGCCTGAAGGGCATTTCGGAAGCCTGCCGCACGCTCGACTTCCCGGTCGTCTCCGGCAACGTCTCGCTCTACAACGAGACCAATGGCCGGGCGATCCTCCCGACACCGTCGATCGGCGGCGTCGGCCTGCTGGACGATTTCACCAAGTCGGCCTCGCTCGCCTTCAAGGCCGAGGGCGAAGCCATCCTGCTGGTCGGCGAGACCCATGGCTGGCTCGGCCAGTCCGTCTACCTGCGCGACATCTGCGGTCGCGAGGAGGGGCGCCGCCGCCGGTCGATCTCGCCGCGGAGAAGCGCAACGGCGATTGCGTGCGCGGCATGATCCATGCGGGCACCGCGACCGCCGTTCACGACCTCTCCGACGGCGGCCTCCTGATCGCGCTGGCGGAGATGGCGATGGCTGGCGGCATCGGCGCCAAGCTGCTGGCCGCGCCGACGTCGCTGGTGTCGCAGGCCTATTGGTTCGGCGAGGACCAGGCGCGCTATCTCGTCACCGTGCCGGAAACCGAAGCTGGCCGCGTGCTCGCCAAGATGCGCGGCTGCGAAGTGCCTTGCATACGCATCGGCACAACCGGTGGCGATGCCATCGCGGTCGCGGGCGAGGCGCCTGTCACGATCGATGCCCTGCGGACGTCGCACGAGCGCTGGCTGCCGGACTATATGGGCGGCAAGGCGGCGTAAGGCGGCTGCCCGAATTTAGTTCTGTAGCCCGGATGGAGCGCAGCGTAATCCGGGACCGCTGTCGCTTGTGGCAACACCCCGGATTGCGCTGCGCTCCATCCGGGTTACAGGCCCCATCATGACGAAAGGTCGCGCCTCACAGCACGTGTGAGGCGCCCGGTATCTTCCGCAACGCCGCCGTCAGGCCCCAGCTCAAAATCACCGTGAGCACGAAGCCGACCGTCGCCTTCACAATCGCGGGCAGCTCATAGTCGAACAGCGCGTACTGAATCCACAGCGCGATCGGATAGTGCACCAGGAAGATGCCATAGGCATCGGCCTGCATGCGGTCGAGCAGGGTCGGCCCCGGCGCTTTCGAATGCAGGAAGAAGGCGAGGATTGCGAGCAGGATCGAGGCCGAGAACAGCACCAGGAACGTGCCGTAGAGTACGTGATACCAGTGCGGCAGCGGATCGGGATTCCCGAGGATCTCGCGCTTGATGTAGATCATGCACCACATCAGGCAGTACGGGACGAGCGTGATGATCACCCACGACCAGCGGCTCTTGGGCAGCTCTCCGTCGGCGCTGAGAATGCCGCGATCGAAATTCGCCGAACCGACGCTGGCGCCGATGAAGAAGTAGCTGAAATAGAGCAGGATGCGGCTCGCCTGCACCGAGAACGGCCCGAACTCGAACCATTTGTTGGCGCCGAAATAGACCAGCGCCGGCACGTAGACGATGGTGCTGACGCCGGCGAGCATCAGCCAGAACACCGTAGGCTGCTCGAAGCCACGCAGCGAGACGCGGTTGCCGGGATCGACCAGATGCGCGGAGACCCGGTAGAGCAGGCTCGCTGTGAGGTCGAACGCGAGCAGCACCCAGACGAACCAGATCGGCCCGCTCGGCCACGGGCCCACCGTCACCGTCTTCCACCAGAATGCAGCGAAGGTTACGTCCGGATCCTGCCGCAGCGCGATGGCGTAATAGGCGAGCGGAATGACGGTGAGGGCCGCGATCGCGAACGGCAGCCCGAGCCGCAACAGGCGGTCGCGCAAGAAGACCGATGGTGCCTTGCGCGCGATGCCCGGCCAGGTGAACAGGCCTGACAGGAAGAAGAACATCGCCATGAAGAAGCTGTCGGTGGCGAGCACGATCATGTCGAAGCCGGCAAAGGAGGCCGGATCGGTATGACCGAAATGGGTGTAGGGGATCACCGCATGATGCAGCAGCACCACGAGCGTCAGGAAGGTACGGGCGCGATCGAGCGAGAGATTGCGCGCCTTGCTCTTGGGCGCGGCGTGTGCTTCCGCGCCGATCGTCGCTGAATGTGACACCGTGGTCATGGCCCGCCCGCGCTCCTGCTCCCGGCGGGACTGTGCCGCCCGGAACCGGATTCAGCAAGTCTCGTTTGAGCGGGTTTTCCGGCCATTTTCCGGCCAAGCACGATTAGGAACCAGTTCCACGCAGCGAAGTTAGCATTCGCGAAAAGGGCGTGGAGGGCCGCTGGGCGAGCGGCACTGACTTGCGGAGCTGGCGATGACGATTCTGAAATGGGCGCTGATCTTCCTGCTGATCTCGATCGTGGCCGGCGTGCTCGGCTTCACCGGCCTCTCGGCCGCCTCCGCCGACGTCGCCCGCTTCCTGTTCTACGTGTTCGTGGTGATCTTCCTGGTGCTGCTGATATTGGGGCTGACGATCTTCAGGGCGTAGCCGGCCGCTCAGCGCACTCAGTCGTAACGTCCGGACTTGTCGCGGGCATCCCCGAACTTTCTGATCATCAGCAGCCAAGAACTTGGATGGCCGGGACGAGGCCCGGCCATGACGGAAAGACCTGTGCGCTCTCTACCCCACTTCCTCGATCTTCACCTTGTCCGGATAGAAGGCGAGATGGCCGGAAATCTCCGTCATCGCGGGGAAGGGCGTCTCGTAGGTCCAGATCGCATTGTCGAGCGTCTTGCCGTCGGCCTTGACGCTGTAATAGCTGGCGTCGCCCTTGTAGGGGCAGTGGGTGGTGCGCTCGGTGCGCTCCAGCAGGGCCATGTTGGTGTCCTCCCGCGGCACATATTGCACCGCCGGATATTTGGCCTCCTTCAGCGTCAACGCCTTGCTGGTCTCGGCGATCACGATGTCGCCCGCGGTGACGCGGATGCGCCGGGGATTTGGAGTGATGGTGATGGGGTGGTCGGGCCCTGGAAGCTTCATGATTTCACGCCTTTTCGATCGATCTGCCGCGCGCGGCACTTTGTCGTGCCTTTATCCTGATGGGATCAGGGATATAGTGCCTGAGTGCGTGACGTAGAAGGCCGTTCACGCTAAGTTTGAGCCTGCCGGCGAGGGGACCTCCGGCAGCGATTCGAGACCAGAAGGAGCGAGACCCGAATGCCCATGGACGCCCACGATATCGAGGCGATGATCAAGGCAGCGATCCCCGATGCCGAGGTGACCATCCGTGACCTCGCCGGCGACGGCGACCACTATGCCGCGACCGTGATCTCCGAATCCTTCCGCGGCAAGTCCCGCGTCCAGCAGCATCAGATCGTCTATCAGTCCCTGCGCGGCCAGATGGGCGGCGTCCTGCATGCGCTGGCGCTGCAGACCGGGGTGCCAGGTACTTGACGAAGCTACACCTGACCTGACGACCGCGACGGGGGACGACGATGGCTGCGGACAATCCGCGGGGCGCGATGTTTCGCGTCATCGTGCCGAATCAACACAGCCGCGTCACCAATGCCGAGCTGTTCTTCGATCTCGTCTTCGTGTTTGCCGTCACGCAGGTGTCGCACACGCTGCTGCACCACTTCACCCCAATTGGCGCGGTGCATGTCGCCGTGCTGTTTCTCGCGGTGTGGTGGGTGTGGGTCTTCACCGCCTGGGTCACCAACTGGCTCAACCCTGAGCTGACGCCGGTCCGCATCCTGCTATTTGCGATGATGCTGGGCGGCCTCGTGCTGTCGACGACGATCCCGACCGCCTTCGAGGGGCGGGGCCTGTGGTTCGCGATTGCCTACGCGACCATGCAGATCGGCCGCACGGCGTTCTGGCTGTTTGCAACGCCACGGCACCGGACCCTGGTGTGGCACAACGCGATCCGGATCCTGACCTGGCTCTCGATCTCGGCGACGTTGTGGATCGCCGGCGGCCTGTCGGAGGGCGAAGCGCGACTATGGCTGTGGATCGCAGCGGTGACCTGGGAATACATTGCGCCGGCGGCACGCTTTTGGGTCCCGCGGCTGGGGTTCTCTTCGGTCGAGGCCTGGGCCGTCGAAGGCGCGCACATGGCCGAGCGCTGCTCCCTGTTCGTCATCATTGCGCTCGGCGAAGCCGTTGTCGTCAACGGCGCGACCTTTGCCGAGCTGGAATGGACCGCGGCCAACATTCTTGCCTTCGTCTCCGCGCTGGCCGGCGCCATCGCGATGTGGTGGGTCTATTTCCACAAGGGGGCGGAGGCAGGCTCCGAGCGCATCTCGAAGTCCGCCGAATCCGGCCGGCTGGCGCGGCTTGCCTACACCTATCTGCACATGCCGATCATCGCGGGCATTATCCTGACCGCTGTCTCGGACGAGCTTGTGCTGAAGCACCCGACCGGCCATTCCGACATGCGCACCATCGTCAGCACGATCGGCGGGCCACTGGTGTTTCTGATCGGCACCATCCTGTTCAAGCACGCGGTCCGCGGCTTCCTCCAGCTCTCGCACGGCATCGGCATCATTCTGCTGCTGGTGCTGTGGTGGTTCGCCGCCGACCTCCCGCCGCTCTGGCTGTCGGTCGCGACGACAATGATCATGATCGTGGTGGCGGTGTGGGAGTCTGTGTCGCTGGGGTCGGCGCCGGAAGATGCCGAGCAGCACTGAGCCTGGCGCGGTCTGAGCAAGCGCCTCGTCCTTCGAGACGCGCGCAAGGGCGCGCCCCTCAGGATGAGGCTGATGAACATCTGTGCTTGTTGAACTTGCCGCCGCGCACTCCGCCCTCATCCTGAGGAGCCCGCCCGGAGGCGGGCGTCGCGAAGGATGCGCCGCATGGGAGTGCGCTTACTCAGCCACCTCCAGCGCGTGCACTGAGAACATCTTCGCGGCATCCGTCCAGCTCTCGCGCACCCGCCAGCCGGCGCCTTGCGCCAGCGCGGAAAAGCGCTCGAGGCTGTATTTGTAGCTGTTCTCGGTGTGGATGCTCTCGCCCGGCTTGAACGAGAAGCTGGTGCCGAGCAGGCGGACGGTCTGGTTCTTCTTGCTGAACAGATGCATCTCGATCCGGTGCCGCTCGCGGTTATAGATCGCGCGATGGGTGAAGGCGGACAGGTCGAAATTGCCGCCGAGCTCGCGGTTGATACGCACGAGCACATTGAGGTTGAAGCGCGCGGTGACGCCGGCGGCGTCGTTATAGGCGTCAAACAGTACGCGCTCGTCCTTTTCGAGGTCGGCGCCGATGATCATCTGCGCACCTTTGCCCAAGATCTGGCGGGCGCTCTTCAGGAAGGCTTGCGCCTCATGCGGCTCGAAATTGCCGATGGTCGAGCCCGGGAAGAAGCCGACCTTGGGCAGGGACGCGACCGCCTTGGGCAGCTCGAACGGCGTCGTGAAGTCGGCCGCCACCGGGTAGATGCCGAGCGTAGGGAAATCCCGCTTCAGGCCGTTGGCCTGCGCCTTCAGGAAGTCGCCGGAGATATCGACGGGCACATAGGCTGCGAATTTGCAGTGATCGAGCAGCAGGCGGACCTTCGTGGTCGCGCCGGCGCCGAACTCGACAAGAGCCGCATGCTCCGGAATGAGCTTCGCGATCTCGCTGCCGCGCTCCTTCAGGATCGCGAGGCTCGGTGCGCGTCGGATAATATTCCGGCAGCTTCGTGATCGCCTCGAACAGCTCCGATCCTGTCGCATCATAGAAGTATTTCGGCGACAGTTTTTTCGGTTGCTGCGAGAGGTCCTCGATGGCCTCGCGGGCGAAAGCGGTGGTCTGCTCGTCGGGGAGATGGGCTTCGGCCAAAGCGCTGGCGTGCACATTCATGATACTCTCCTGAACGCGCTGTCCGGCGCGCATTTGTCGTCGGATGAGGGTCTACTCGTAATCGGCGAGCCGCAGTCCGGTGAACTGCCAGCGGTGGTGCGGGTAGAAGAAGTTACGATAGGTGATACGGCTGTGGTCTTCCGGAGTTGCAAGCGAGGAGCCGCGCAGCACCAGTTGATTGACCATGAACTTGCCGTTGTACTCGCCGAGTGCGCCCTCGACGGCGCGATAGCCCGGGTAGGGCGAATAGGAGCTGCGGGTCCATTGCCAGACGATGCCAAAGGCGTCGTTGAGCTGATTGGTGCGGGCCGCGACTTCCCATTCCATCTCGGTCGGCAAGTGCTTTCCGGCCCAGCGCGCATAGGCGTCAGCCTCGTAATAGCTGACGTGGCAGACCGGTGCATTGGGATCGACCGGCTGGAGGCCGGCGAGCGTCATCAATTGCCACCCGCCGTCGGCCTCACGCCAATGGCCGGGAGCTTGCCAGTCTTCCTTGCTGGCTGCGGCAAAGCCGTCCATCAGCCACAGCGTCGCACGCCGGTAGCCGCCGTCGCGCATGAAGGCGAGCCACTCACCGTTGGTGACGAGATTGCGTGCGATCTTCACCGGGCCGACCAAAGCGCGATGGGCCGGCTTCTCGTTGTCGAAATGGAAGCTGTCGTCGACATGACCGACGGTGTGGATGCCCTCGTTCAGCGTCATCCAGTCCTCGCCGGTGCGCGTCGCGGGCGGAAAGCGCCAGTCAGCGTCGTAGGCCGGATAGACCGGGTTCTGCGCAAAGGCGTGCAGGATGTCGGTGAACATCAATTCCTGATGCTGCTGCTCGTGGTTCAGCCCGACCTCGACCAGCGGTGCGATCTCGCGCAGCTTGTCGGCACCGGCCTCGCGGAAGAATTTCACGACGGCCGCATCGACATATTGCCGGTAGGCACCGACCTGATCGGCGCTGGGACGGGTGATGTCGCCGCGGTGATTGCGGGCATGGCGCGGGCCGGCGCTGACGTAATAGGAATTGAACAGGAACGCGAAATCGGGGTGGAAGGGTCGATAGCCCGCGGCGTGCTCGCCGAGCAGGAATTGCTCCCAGAACCAGGTGGTGTGGGCCCGATGCCATTTCGTCGGGCTCGCATCCGGCATGGACTGGATCTGCTGGTCCTCGGGCGAGAGCGGCGCGGCTCTGCGCTCGGTCTCGTGGCGAACGGCGAGAAATGCGCCCTGAAGCCTCCGGGCGAGACCGCCCAGATCGGCCGACGGTGACGAAAGCGGGGCGGTGGCCGTAGCGGAGGCTTGTTTCGTCACGTTTTTCTCCAGACAGGACAAGAGAACGTTGTTCGCGTTGCCCGGTTCCAAAACTAGGGTTCGTCCTAGATAGGGGCTCCGTTACGGTATGAAAGTCCTCTCCGGCGATGATATTGATGTCATCAGCCTATGGACCTTCTTGGGGTCAAACCGGCCGCCGGGGCCGCGAATAGGGCCGTTCGCCGCCATTTTACTTTGGATGCACAACGGTTTGGGTTACATATATGGGCAGGTATCGGGTTAGATCGGCTGAGCCGGCCCGAGATGATTGGTGAGGGCTCCGCCCCGGAAGGACATCGAAATGAGCATTGAGGAATTCATCGCCAACGAAGTGAAGTCGAACGACGTGGTGCTGTTCATGAAGGGCACGCCTCAGTTTCCGCAGTGCGGCTTCTCCGGCCAGGTCGTCCAGATCCTCGACCATATCGGCGTCGGTTATAAGGGCCTCAACGTCCTCGAATCCGCCGAACTGCGCAACGGCATCAAGACCTTCTCCAACTGGCCGACCATCCCTCAGCTCTATGTGAAGGGCGAGTTCGTCGGCGGTTGCGACATCGTCCGCGAGATGTTCCAGGCCGGCGAATTGCAGCAGCTGTTCACCGAGAAGGGCGTCGTCGTCGCGGCTTGACCCGTGACCCGGCCGGCGCGCCGGATCGGCAATGTCGAGCTCCGAGGTCATCGTCGCCGACATCACCACGTTGAGCGTTGACGCCATCGTCAACGCGGCCAACACCTCGCTCCTTGGTGGGGGCGGCGTCGACGGTGCGATCCATCGGGCCGCCGGGCCCGATCTGGTCGCCGAATGCCGCATGCTCCACGGCTGCAAAACCGGCGACGCCAAGATCACCAAAGGCTACCGGCTCAAGGCCGCCCATGTCATCCACACTGTCGGGCCGGTCTGGAATGGCGGGACGCTGGGCGAAGACGATCTGCTCGCCTCCTGTTATCGCCGTTCGATGGAGCTGTGCGGGAAGCACAATCTGACCTCGGTGGCATTCCCCGCGATTTCGACCGGCATTTTTCGTTTTCCCGCCGACCGGGCCGCCGATATCGCCGTGCGCACGACGATCGAAGGCATCCCTGCCGCGCCGTCCGTGACCCGGGTCATGTTCTGCTGCTTCGCGGAGTCTAGCGCGGAGCTGCATGCCGAGGCGCTCGAGCGGCACAGCGGCTCTTGTGCCTGATCACGCCCCCGGTACACTCCGCCGGACCATGTTCCGGGGAGGGGATATGATTTTACAGTCTGGACTGCGTGCGCTGCTCTGCGGTGCGCTGGTGTCGCTGGGCGCAATATCGCTGGCGCGTGCCGAAGGCACCTACGAGATTCCGGCCGGCGCTCATTTCAACCAGGACAAGCTCGCCAAGGTCAGCGAGTTCTTCAAGAACGAGGTCGCGACGGGCAAGATTGCCGGCGCCACCGTGCTGATCAAGCAGCATGGCAAGCCGGTCTATCACGAGGCCTTCGGCGTGCAGGACGTGGCCACCAAGGCGCCGATCACGGACAAGACGATCTTCCGCCTGTTCTCGATGTCCAAGGCGATCACCTCGGTGGTCGCGGTGCGGCTGATCGAGGACGGCAAGATCAAGCTCGACGATCCCGTCTCGAAATACATTCCCTCGTTCGCCAATGTGAAGGTCGGCGTCGAGAAGAAGGCCGAGGACGGCACCAAGTCGCTCGAGCTGGTGCCGCCCAACCGGCCGATGACGGTGCACGACCTGATGACGCACACCTCGGGCATCACCTATGGCTTCTACGGTGACAGCCTGGTCCGCAAGGCCTATCGCGAGGCCAACATCTATGCCGGCGATTTCGACCTCGCCGAGTTCGCCGAGCGCATCGCCAAGCTGCCGCTGCACAACCAGCCGGGCGCGCTCTGGCAATACGGCCATTCCACCGACGTCCTGGCGCGGGTGATGGAGATCGCGGCCGGCAAGCCGCTGATCGACATCATGCGCGAGAAGCTGCTCGATCCGCTCGGCATGGTCGACACCGGCTTCTTCGTCACCGCCCCCGAGAAGCAGAAGCTGCTGGCGCAGCCGGTACCGAACGATGCCGATTTCCGCGTCGGCCGCATCAACGACCCGACGGTGGTCAAGAAGATCCAGTTCGCCAGCGGCGGCATGGTGACGACCATGGCCGATTACGAGCGCTTCGCGCAGATGCTGCTCAATGGCGGCAGCCTCGACGGCAAGACCATTCTCAAGCCCGAGACGTTCAAGCTGATGACGACCGATAAGATCGGGCCGGGCTCGGGCGTCGATCGCGATTATTTCTACTTCCCTGGCGACGGTTTTGGCTTCGGCCTCGGCCTTGCCGTCCGCACCGATCCCGGCAATGCAAAGCCGCCGCCGGCCGGCGATCTCGGCGAGCTGAAATGGGACGGCGCCTCCGGCTGCTATTTCGTGATCGATCCCAAGCAGGACATGTTCTTCGTGCTGCTGGAACAGACCCCGACCGAGCGCCAGCGCGTGCAGCGGACGCTGAAACAACTGGTCTATGAAGCCATGGAGAAGTGACGTGAGCGGGCGCCGCGCGCTCTTCGTGGCGCTCGTTCTTCTGGTCGGCGTGGTCGGTGCGAAAGCCGGCTCCGAAACACGCTCGGCCCGTTCGCTCTCGGCCGAGGGCCTGGCGAAGGTTTCCGATTACATCAGGAACGAGGTTGCGACCGGGAAGATTCCCGGTGCGATCCTGCTGCTGCAGCAGCACGGCCAGCCGGTCTATTATGCGAATTTCGGTGTCCGCGACGTCGCCACCAAAATGCCGATGAGTGCGGACACGATCTTCCGCCTCTATTCGATGTCGAAGCCGATCACATCTGTCATGGCGATGATGCTGGTCGAAGAGGGCAAGATCGCCCTCGAGGATCCCGTCGCAAGATACATTCCGGCCTTTGCCGATATGAAGGTCGGCGTGGAGCGGAGGGGCGAGGGGAGCAAGGTCGCGCTGACATTGGAGCCGCTTGGGCGTCCCGTCACGATCAAGGACCTGCTGCGTCACACCGCGGGCCTGCCTTACGGCGCCACCGGCGGCAGCATGGTGCGCGAGCTCTATGCCGCGGCCAACCTGTTCAACAGCGAGCTTTCCAATGCCGATTTCGTCGCGAAGCTTACGACGCTGCCGCTGGCCGAGCAGCCGGGCACGGTGTGGGACTACGGCTTTGCCACCGACGTGCTCGGCCGCGTCGTCGAGGTGGTCTCGGGAAAGCCTCTGTTTCAGTTCGAGAAGGAAAGGTTGCTCGGCCCGCTCGGCATGAGCGAGACCGCTTTCTTCGTCACCGATCCCGCCAAGTTTCCGCGCATCGCCGAGCCGATGCCGGAGGACCGCAACATCAGCGCATCGACGCAGGTACGTGACATCAGACGCCCGGCCCGATGGGAATCGGGTGGCGCCGGCATGGTCGGCACGGCCGGCGACTACGCCCGGTTTGCCCAGATGCTGCTGAATGGCGGCACTTATGAGGGGCACCGCTATCTCAAGCCCGAGACCATTGCGCTGATGGCGTCGGATCACGTCGGGCCGGAGACCAACATCGCGCGCGACCAGAACTATTATCCCGGCGCCAGTTCCGGCTTCGGCCTCGGCTTCGCCGTGCGCACCCAGGTGCCGCCGGGCACGTCATGGCCACTTGGCGAATATCGCTGGGACGGCGTCGGCGGCACCTTCTTCTTCATCGATCCCGAGGACGATCTGTTCGGGATCTTCATGGTGCAGACGCCCTCGCAGCGCGGCCGGATTCAATTGGCGCTGAAGACGCTGATCTATCAGGCGATGGGGCGGTGAGCGGCCTTCGTAGCCCGGATGGAGCGAAGTGCAATCCGGGAAGATCGTTTCCGCGAAGTGAGAACCCCGGATTTCGCTTGCGCTCCATCCGGGCTACGGGACTTACGCCTCGCGCACGATCTCGCGCACGTACCCGATCGTCTCCTCGACCTGGCTCGCATTGACGTCGAGGTGAGTGCAGGCGCGGATGCGGCCGTCCATCATCGCGAGCGTCACGCCGCGCTGGCGCAGCGCCGCGACCATCTTGTCGCCGGCAACGCCGGCGCCGTCAGGCTTGAAGAACACGAGGTTGGTCTCGGGCTCCTGCACCTCGACGCCAGGGATCTGCGACAGCCCGCGGGCGAGCGCGCGCGCATTGGCATGGTCGTCGGCGAGGCGGTCGACGTGATGGTCGAGCGCGTAGATGCAGGCGGCCGCGCAGATTCCGGCCTGCCGCATCGAGCCGCCGAGGCGCTGCTTCCATTGCCAGACCGCGTCGATGAAGGCGCGCGAGCCCGCCAGCACGCCACCGATCGGTGCGCCGAGGCCCTTGGAGAAGTCGATCCAGGCCGAGTCCCAGCCGGCCGTCATGTCGCGCGGGGAGATGCCGCTGGCCACCGTGGCGTTGAGCAGGCGTGCGCCGTCCATGTGGGTGACGAGGCCATGCTGCTTGGCAATCGCGACGATCTCGTCGAGCGCTGCCTTCTTCCAGATCGTGCCGCCGCCGATATTGGCGGTCTGCTCGACGCTGACGACGGTCTGCGGCGGCTGGTAGCGCGTGCGCGGGTGCAGCGCCTTGCGAAAGGTCTCCGGCGTGAATTGGCCGTCGGGACCTTTCAGCTGCGTCACCTGGAAGCCGCCGATCGCGGCATGCGCGCCGCCTTCGCGGGCGATGATATGTGCGGTCTCGTGCGCCAGGATCTCGTCGCCGGGGCGGCAATGCACCAGCGTCGCGGTGACGTTGCACATCGTGCCCGAGGGCATGTAGACCGCGGCTTCCTTGCCCATCAGATCGGCGACACGCTCGCACAGCGCGTTCACGGTCGGATCGTCGCCGACCTGCTCGTCGCCGACCTCCGCCCGCGCCATCGCCTCGCGCATTCCAGCCGTCGGCTTGGTCTGCGTGTCCGAGAGCAGATTGATGCGCACCGGGGGCGCCTTGGGATCGATGGGGGAGGGGTGTAGAGCATGGCTGATCTCGTCATCTTGTCGAACAATTGCGACGTATTGCGTGCGCGTCCCAATGACCTGTACTAGCCACGAGAACGTTGAGCGACGCGCTGGCGTGCGGCGAGGAGGATTTCGTCTGGCGTGTCGGCTGTGAAGGTATTGCAATCAGCCAGAGCGAACAGCCCCTGATATCGGCAGATCTGCTCATCGCGGGAGAGGGTCTCCCATGCTCGAAGAGCCGCTTCAGTCGGCACTGCCGACGGCAGAGTGTTGGCGAAATGGTCGGCCTTGCGAGACATCGATAGCATGCTACCAAACAAAAAGGCCCCGGAAAACCGGGGCCTTTGAATGTCGTTCTGCTGCGCCTATCAGCGCGAATAGAATTCGACCACCAGATGGGGCTCCATCTGCACCGGGAACGGCACGTCGGAGAGGCCGGGGATGCGGATGTACTTGGCGGTCATCTTGCCGTGGTCGACTTCGAGATAGTCGGGCGTGTCGCGCTCGGGGAGCTGGCTGGCTTCGAGCACATGGGCCAGCTGCTTGGAGGCTTCCTTGACCTCGATCACGTCGCCGACCTTGAGCTGGTAGCTCGAGATGTTGACCTTGCGGCCGTTCACCTTGATGTGGCCGTGGTTGATGAACTGGCGGGCAGCGAAGATCGTCGAGACGAACTTGGCGCGGTACACGACCGCGTCGAGACGACGCTCCAGGAGACCGATCAGGTTCTCGCCGGTGTCGCCCTTGAGGCGGCTGGCTTCCACGTAAATGCCGTGGAACTGGCGCTCGGAGATGTTGGCGTAGTAGCCCTTGAGCTTCTGCTTGGCGCGCAGCTGCACGCCGAAGTCGGAGAGCTTGCCCTTGCGGCGCTGGCCGTGCTGGCCGGGGCCGTACTCGCGGCGGTTCACGGGGCTCTTCGGGCGGCCCCAGATGTTCTGGCCCATACGGCGATCGAGTTTGTACTTCGCCTCACTGCGCTTAGTCATCGCGTCCTCTTCGGTTGCATGGTTTGAGGAAACGCGCCCTCCTGGGTGACGGGCTAGCCCGGCACTGACAGGTCCGTTCCCCAAAGCTTAAGGGAGTGGACCACGGGTCGCGAAACGCTTCGCGGGCCGAAATCGGCCCGCGAGCAGGCGGCTTTTAGGTGAGTTTGGGGTTCGCTGTCAATTCTTTAGCCTTCATTCCGGGGCCTCGCGACAGCGAGGAGCTAGGGTGCGCAATTGCGCACCTGAGAATCCCGAGGTTCCGGGTTCTACGTCCCCACCGCCCGGATGGGCTTCGGCCCCGCCGCCCGTAATTCGGCAGCGATTTCAGTGTTCAGGACCTGTTCCAGCCGGGTCAGGACCCGGGCGATCGGGGCGGCGTCGGTAACCCGGTGGTCCCAGCGGATCACGACATGGATGGTCTGGTCGGGCTCGACCACCCCATAGCTGACAATGAAGGGGCCTGGCGTGACCGGATGGAGCTCGCCGCCGCCATAGGCAGCCACCGAGCTCACGGCGAAACTGCCGAACCAATTGCCGCGCTGGCGGCCGAAATTCAGCCCGATCGCCCAGGACAGTTGCCGCAGCGGCCACGGCAGGCGGGTTGCCCGCATGATCTTGCGGAACATCGGGACATCCCGAATCGGTGCGGTCTTGCCGCGCCGGATCTCGGCATCGACCGCGGCGAGCGGCAGGGTCTCCGGGGCCGCGATCCGCTGCGGCATCACGCATTCCTCGCCGTCCTCGACCCGGGCGATGGCCACCAGCGCCACGCTTTTCGGCAGCTCATAGAGCATCGGCCGGGGCCATTTGGCATAGACGGTGCGCAGGATCGGCTCGTCCCTGGCGACCAGGGCGAAGGCCTTGACGAACATCGCCGCCCAGCCAGCCGGCGCGAGCCGCTCCGGCGCGGGCCTCCAGCAAGGGGCGGATATGGAGCGAACGGGACAGCGACACGAACGGCACGTCCATCGACGCGCGCATGAGGTCGCAAATCAGGCGGCGCGGCAGCGAAATGGTCTTTGGCGTCCCACGCATCGCTGTTTCAGGTCCCGCGGATGAAGAAATGTGCAGCGAGCGGGTTCCCGCTCGCCGCCTGCTGTAGCACGAACCAATTCCCTTGGGGCCGGTCGGTTCGCCGCATCAGGGCGCCGGGGAGGCCAGCGGCTTGGTCTTGTCGACGATGTAAACTCCCAGCACTTTCATGGCCTCATCGCCGTGAGCCTTGGCGTCGTGCACGACGCCTGCGGGGATCTGGTAGGAATCGCCGGCCTTCAGGGTCTTCTCCGGCTGCCCGTCGACGAGAAGGTTCAGCTCGCCTTCGAGCACGTAACCGGTCTCGATTCCCGGGTGGGTATGGCGTCCGGCCGCGCCGCCTGCGGGGACCTCGGCGATAGCGGTGATGGTGTTGTAGCCGTCGGGAATTCGACCTTCTGGAGCGGGGTGCGCTTGATGCCGGGCTGCTGGGCGAAGGCGGTGACGGTAAGGCCGGTCAAGGTCAGAGCGAGCAAAGTCTTCTTGAGCATGTTTTTCCTCCCTGGAACGGCTGAGCCTACCAGCGCGCCCGTTCCCGGCAAGGTGGCAACCGGCCCGATCAGCGCCTGATGCCGTCGAATGCCGCCATGATGCCGCGCTGGAACAGCGACCAGTCGAAACCGAGCGCGATGGCGCGGTAGCCGCGGTCGACCAGAGCGTTGGCCTGGTCGGCGGTGCGGGCGACGCCGCCGATCGGCACGCCGCTGCTGAGAATGCCGGCTTCGGCCCGTGCGACCAGCTCCAGCAATTCCGGATCGTCCATCTGGCCGCGCTTGTTGATGGACGTCGCGAGATCGCCGGGGCCGATCACCGCGACGTCGATGCCGGGCGTCGCCATGATCTCGTCGATGCGGTTGACCGCCTCGACATGCTCGATGGTGACCATGCAGATCATCTCGTCATCGGCGCTCGCCATGTAGTCCGGCATCGACTGGCCCCAGCGGAACGGGGCGTGGAACGGACCCCAGAGCCGATCGCCGCGCGGCGGGTAGCGCACGCTGCGCACCGCCTTCTCGGCATCGGCGCGGTTGGTGATCATCGGAAAATTGATGCCGAAGGCGCCGATGTCCATCGGGGCCTTCGCGAGCCACGGCTCGTTGGCGGCGATCCGCACCAGCGGCGTGCACGGCGTGCCCGTCGTCGCCGCGATCATCGCATGCGCTTCGGTGAGGCCGATCGGGCCATGCTCGAGATCGACGATGATCCAGTCGAGCGAGCGCGCCATGATCTGCACCATCTGCACGCTCGGGATGGTCGCGATCGCGCCGAAAGCCGGGCGGCCTTCGCGCCAGAGCTGGCGGAGACGGTTGAGGGGCGTGGACGGGACCGACATCGGGAGGCCTGCGGCTAGGTGGCGACGGCAAAACCTAGCAGCGCGCCGCCGAGGCGCAAAGTCAGGCCAGCGCGCGGCCGCCGAAGAAGGGCGTCAGCGTGGCGGAAAGGCCGTGAGCGCGATTCGAGGTGAAGATCATCTCAGCGCCGGACTGCGCGATGTCGCCGCTGCGCGGGCCGAGCAGATCCGAGACGCGGCGGGCAACCGCCGGGGCCGGATCGATCCAGTCGACCGGCCAGGGCGCCAGCTGTTTCAGCCGGTCGAGCAGCAGCGGATAATGGGTGCAGGCAAGCACGACGGTGTCGGTGCGTGCACCGGCGTCCTCGGCATCGCCGACGAAGCAGGGGACGAGTCTCGGCGAGGATGTCGTCGTCGCGGATCGGATTGCCACCAAGCGCGGCTTCGGCGAGCGAGGCGAGGCTCGGGCGAGCCGACCAGCGTCACCTCGCATCCTTGCGCGAAGTCGCGGATCAGCGCCTTGGTGTATTCACGCTTCACGGTGCCCTTGGTGCCGAGCACCGAGACGCGGCGGGTCCGCGACTGCGCGCAGGCCGGCTTGATCGCCGGCACGGTGCCGACGAAGGGCACGGAATAGGCGGCGCGCAAGTGAGACATGACCAGGGTGGACGCCGTGTTGCAGGCGATGACAACGAGGTCGGGGTCATGCGTGCCGATCAGCTCCCCCATCAGCGGCACCACGCGGGCGATGATCTCGTCTTCGCTGTGGTGGCCGTAGGGGAAGAAGGCGTCGTCGGCGACGTAGACGTAATGCGCGTCGGCGCGCGCCGCCACGACCTCACGCAGAACGGTGAGCCCGCCAAGGCCGGAATCGAACACCAGGATCGTCGGGGAATGGGTCACGTCGATACCTTAAAAGCCCATGGTTACCATTCGGTTTTTGGGGCGGTTTTGCGGCGGCGGGAGGTTCGCCCCGATTTGGAACGATTCAATTTCGCAATTGCCGGGTATTCCCGCTATCAGCTGCCATGCTGCGGTGCGGACGGGGCAATATATCCGCAGAATTCCGGGGAGCCGACATGATCAGGAACACGAAAGCCGGCTGGGGCAGCGTTTCGCGATGGCTGCACTGGGGCCTGGCGCTGGCCATTCTCGGCATGATCGGCTTCGGCTGGTGGATGAACCATTTCCCGGCGCGGCCCGACCGCTTCTTCTACCGCTCGATCCATGCCGATATCGGCTATCTGATCCTGCTGTTCACCCTGCTGCGTCTGGTCTGGCGCCTGGTGAACCCGACGCCGGCCATGCCGGCCGAGACCGCCCGCTGGCAGAAGATCGTGGCCCATGTCAGCCACGGCGCGCTGTACCTCGCCGTCATCGTGGTCGTCATGCTCGGCTGGGCCCATTCCGGCGCGCACACGCCGGATTACTCGAGCTTCTTCGGCCTGTTTCACGTTCCGCAATTCACCTCGCCGGACAAGGCGGCGGCAAACGCCTATGAGGATCGCCACATCCTCTTTGCCTACGTGCTGCTCGCCCTGATCGGCGTTCATGTCGTCGCCGCCCTCTGGCACCACTTCATCCGCCGCGACCGCGTCGTGGCGCGGATGGTGACGGACGAGGCGGGGTAGGCTCGGTCTCGTGTCCCGGACGCGCTGCAGCGTGCAACGCTGCTGCGCAGAGCCGGACCCAGCAGGCCGCGGCATTCGCTGCAGCATGGGCCCCGGCTCTGCAGCGCATCACTTCGTGCTGCGCAGCGTCCGGGGCACGAGACCAGAATTCCCGGCGCAGATATGTATTAATGACGAAGTATGATGCAGCGTCACGACTGATCCAATGCTCGCAGGAATCCCCATGCTCATCGTCCATCACCTCGGCAAGTCGCAATCCGAACGCATCGTCTGGCTTTGCGAGGAGCTTGGCATTCCCTACGAGCTGAAGCGCTATGCCCGCGATCCCGTCACCATGCTGGCGCCGCCCGACTACAAGGCGCTGCACCCGATCGGGGCGGCGCCCGTGATCACGGACGGCGATCTCGTGCTGGCCGAATCCGGCGCCGTCGTCGACTACATCGTTGCAAGATACGGCAACGGCCGACTTGTGCTCGGCCCGACGGATCCCGCCTTTGCGCAGTTTCTGTATTGGCTTCATTTCGCCAACGGCACCTTGCAACCCGGCATGGGGCGGATGATGATTCTAGGCCGGCTTGAGGCTCGCCAAGGACAACCCGACGCTCCGCGCGATGAAGGGGCGCCTCGATCGCGCTTACGACCTTCTCGATGCAAGGCTTCGCGAGGCGGAATATCTGGCGGGGAGCGTCTTCACCACCGCCGACATCATGACGGTGTTCTCGCTCACCACGATGCGCTACTTCCAACCCTACGACGTGCAGCGCTGTCCGAACGTGGTCAAATATCTGGGCCGGATCAGTGCGCGGCCGGCCTATCGCCGCGCGATGGAGAAGGGCGATCCGGGCATGGCGCTGCTGCTGACCTGAGCGGGGATCAGGCGATCTTGTTGGTGGTCGCCGCCTGCGCGCTCGCCAGCTGCTTCTGCAGCCGGTCGATGTTCTGCAGGAGGCGTTGGCTGGTCAGTACCAGGAAGTAATAGCCGAACTGCGGATCCTGGAAGTAGATCTCCAGCAGACGGTCATAGGTGATCGTCAGCACCTGGCCGTCCTCGACGCATTCGATCGTTCCGGTGCGGCGGTTGTCCGGCGTCAGGAAGCCAAGCTCGCCCATGAGAGCGCCGGGCCCGATCTCGACATTGATCTCCTTGACCAGAAACTTGCCGGTGACGGTGAGCAGCATCTCCTTGGCGGGATCGCCGAGCTTGAACAGCGTGTCGCCGCGGCGATATTTGCGCTCGGTCATGAAGGGCTTGAGCCACTCGATCGACATGTCGCCTTCGGCGGCATGTCGCGCCTTCTTGACCAGCTTGAGCATCTGCCGCAGCCGAAGGGCGTTGATGGGCAACATCAGCAGATAGAGCAGGAACGTCGCGACGTTGGCAGAGAGCGCACCGAAGATCGCGAAGAACGCGCAGCCGATCATGTTGGCGACGCGCAGCGGCACCATCGTTCGCATCAGGATGGTGGCGACGAAGAAGCCGGCGCCGACCGCGGCGAACATATTGGCGAGCGTGATGTTGTGGACGAAGATCTCCAGCATCCGGTTGAAGATCGCGTCCCAGGTGACGTCGTTGGGATCGAGGCCCATCTGGACCAGGATCTTTGCGATCCTGAGGTTGTCCGTGGCCGCTTCGAGAATGCGGTCGAGGATCGAGGAAATGTCTGCGCTGCCGGACGGCATGGTACTAACCCCGCGTAAGGCCTTCAGTCCTGGTCGGTATTGGCATAGCCGAAATCGAATGACGACCGTTTGAATGACGCTTTCGGCCGTCATGCCGCAAGAGGCAAATTTTAGCCCGATCGGGCGTTTCGGCAATTGCCCGTTGGTTGTGCGTATGGCCTTCGCGCACCCGTGATTCGGAGCTTCCGGCATGGGCTCCGGGCGTGCGAATGGACCCTGCAGGGCCCGGGCGAGCCCTGTGTGCGGGGGGATCGTAGCCTTATGGCTTGGGGGCGGGCTGCAGCACCCGCTGCTCGACGAGGTCGAGGTGCCCGGGGAGCGAGCCGGCGCGCAGCATCATGGCGACGCTGCTCGCTTCCTCCAGGGTGAAATTGCCGGAGATCTGGCCCGAGCCGCCGGTGATGGGCTCGCGGATCACGGGGGCGGAAACCACCTTGTCGTCCAGCACGATGGCGAAGGGCCTTCCGACGTTCTCTGCGGTGACGTGGGCAAAGCGCCGCGTGCCGCGCCCGTTGAAGCGGAACGAGGCGATCGGTTCCTTCGTGCCGGCCGCAAAGCCCGGGCCCGCATAGCTGATGTCATCGCCCTCGAGCGCGCTGGCCTTGGCAACGAGATAGGGCTTGTTGTCCTTGAAGCCGAGCAGAACTTCGGCGCCTTCGGGCGGCTTGCCGGATTGCGCCTGCTCGCCCGGCATCGAGAGGTCGATGAGGCGGAAGCTGACCTTGACCTTCCGGGCAAAGGTGGCAGTCACCGGCTCGGGGTTCATTTCGCCCGGCATGAAGATGCGGATGCGATCGGTCCCGTCGGTCTGGACGCTGGCGAGCTTGATGCCGGCGTCCTTGAGGCGCTGCTCGATCATGGCGATGCAATCTTCGACGAGATCGTGCAGCCGTGCCGCGGATGCAGCCTCGGTCGGCGCGAGCCTGACCTGTCCGTCGCCGCCATCGGTCACGGCAAGCGCAGCCGACGGCAATCCTTCCGCGGCGGATGCGAGCTTGCGCGCGAGCAGGTCACGGGCCTTGGCGTCCGCGATCTTCAGCTCAACGCCACCGTCGCGAATCGCAAGTCCAGAGAAGGCGATCTTGCTCTCGCGCAGGGTTTTGTAGACGTCGTCGCGCAGATCCGTGACGACGCTCTCACGCAGGCCTTCGGCATCGACCCTGTAAACGATGCGCGAGCCGCCGAGCTTTTCCATCTTGTCGCCGACGAAGGCCGCGATCTTGGCGCGCATCTTGTCGAGCTGGCTGTCTCCGGCGAGCGGGGCCTGGGGCAGGGCCATCACGGCCGCCACGGCGAGCGTGAACATCAGCGCTCGATTGCGGTTTCGCCGGGGCCTCGTCATGTTCACCTCGAGTCTTGCGGCAGGACGCTGGCAGGCGAATCCGATGCCTGTTCTTGGTCCCAAGACCGGGCGCGGAGGTTCAAAGCCCTCTCGGGCTGGTCTGATCGCTGCGGCCGCTGGGCCATGGACGAACGCTCAATCATCCATCATTCTGTTCCCGCCCGACCGGCCTTCGGTCGGGGCCTCGCCGAACCAAGATGTCGAAAAGACAAGCAGCGGGGCAATGAACAGAGGGAGGACGGAATTCCATGGCGGGCATCCACGCGCTCGATCGCTTTATCGGCAATGAACATCCGGCGCTGTTGACGGACGCGGAAGTCCGCGCTTTCGAGCAGGTCCCTTACGCCGAGCGCGTTGCAGCCGAGAGCACCTATGACGCCATCACATTGGGTGCGGCGCTCAACCCCGACGGCGCGGCGATCCAGTTTCTGCAAAACGCCGATCCCGCCGATACGCCTCAGGTGGTCACGTACCGCGATTTCATCGCGCGCGTCACGCAGGCCGCCAACATGTTTCACGCGCTCGGCGCCGAGAAGGGCGACGTCATCAGCTTCATGCTGCCGTTGGTGCCCGATGCGTTCGTGACGTTGTTCGGCGCCGAGGCTGCCGGCATCGCCAATCCCGTCAATCCGCTGCTGGAGCCGCACCAGATCGTGGAGATCCTGGAGGCTGCGAACACCAAGATCCTGGTGGCGCTCGGGCCGTTGCCCGGCACCGACATCTGGCAGAAGGTCGAGCAGATCCGCCCGCAGCTCAAGCACCTCAAGGCGATCGTGCAGGTGTTCGGCGGCGGCGATCCGGACAAGGGCATCTTCGCCTTCAACGATCTGATCAAGCAGCAGCCGTCCGACCGGCTTGTCAGCGGACGCAAGATTCTCGGCAGTGACGTCGCCGCTTACTTTCACACCGGCGGGACCACGGGCACGCCGAAGCTGGTGCGCCACACCCATGCCAATCAGGTCTATCAGGCCTGGGCGCTCAATCTTCTGTTGAAGTCGAAGCCCGGCGCCAATCTGCTGTTCGGCATGCCGCTGTTTCACGTCGGGGGCTCGCTGACGCAGGTGCTCACGACGCTGTCGAGCGGCGGCTCGCTGGTCGTGCTGTCGCCGAGCGGCTGGCGCAATCCGAACGCGGTGAAGAACATCTGGGGACTGGTCGAACGGTTCAGGCCCGAGGCGCTGTCGAGCGTGCCGACGGTGCTGGCCGCGACGCTCGGGGTGCCGCCTGGCAATGCCGATATCTCCAGCCTGAAATATGCCGCCGGCGGTGGCTCGGCGATTCCGGTCGCCGTCGGCTCCGCCATCCAGGACAAGCTGAAGCTACGTGTGGTCGAGGTCTACGGCATGACCGAGACCTCGAGCGTGCACACGCTGGCTTATCCGGAGCGACCGATCCGGCTGGGCTCGGTCGGCTTACCGATGCCTTACGCGCGCGTACGCATCGTGCAGCTCGATGCCGACGGCCGTCTGATCCGCGACTGCAAGCCTGACGAGATCGGCGTCGTCATCATGGCCGGGCCAGGCGTGTTCGGCGGCTATCTCAACGACGAGCACAACAAGGGCGCCTTCGTCGATGAGATCTGGGTCAATTCCGGCGATCTCGGCCGTCTCGATGCCGACGGTTATCTCTGGATCACCGGCCGCGCCAAGGACCTCGTGATCCGCGGCGGTCACAACATCGATCCGGCGCCGATCGAGGAGATCATGTTCCGCCATCCCGCGGTCGGCTTCGCCGCCGTGGTCGGCCAGCCCGACGCCTATGCCGGCGAACTGCCCGTGGGTTACGTGCAGCTGAAGCCGGGCGCGACCGTGGAGCCGGGCGAACTGGAATCGTGGGTGCGCGAGCGTACGCCGGAGCGAGCCGCGGTGCCCGTGCAGGTCATCCCGATCGATCCGATGCCGGTGACCGGCGTCGGCAAAGTGTTCAAGCCGCAACTGCGCTGGGATGCGGCCGAACGCGTCTTCACCAAGGTGCTGGCGCCGCTGGCCGCGCGCGGCATCGATTGCAAGGTGAAGGTCGGCGCGCATGGCAGTCACGGATCGATCGCCACCGTGACGCTCGCCGGCCTGCCGCCGGACCAGCGCGAGGCGGTCGCGGGCGAGGTGCATGCGCTACTCGCACCCTTCGTGATGCGGCATGAGGTGGTGCAGGCTTAGGCGAGGGCGACTGCGAGGCTTGCATGCCTCGGTGCAAGCGCGCATCATCCCTGAAAAAAATAGGGAGAAAACGATGCGTCACGTCTCTCGCCGTCGCCACCTTCAACATCTGTCGGCGGTGCTCGGCTCGGCTGCCTTGTCCGGATGGTCGAACTCCGTATCGGCCGCCGATGCGGAGATTCCGCCGGAGGGTATCGGCAAGGGCATCGAGCACGTCTCCTACAGCGACATTGGCGGCCGGCCTGACAGCGTGCAGGTGATGTTCAACCGCCAGCACGTCGTGCCGCCGACACCGAAGAAGCTGATCGATCCCCGCCCGAACGTCGCGCTCGCCGCCAAGACCTGTGATGCCTATGTACGGCCCGATGGACTGATGTTCGTCTCGGACTGGAGACGCCGGCATGCACGTGCTGCAATATCAGGGGTGAACTGCTGCCGGGTGACGCTACCGTAGGGTGGGCAAAGGCGCAAAGCGCCGTGCCCACCATTCGCAGTGGTGGGTACGCTTCGCTTTGCCCACCCTACAAGACGGGCGCTTTTACGCCGGCATCCGTGTCTCGATCATGCGCACCCAGAACGAGGCGCCGTGGCCCAGGATGTTGTCGTTGAAGACGTAGGCCGGGTGATGACATTCGTTGCCGTCACCCATGCCGACCAGCACCATGGCGCCGGGGCGCGCTTCCAGCATGAAGGAGAAATCCTCGGCGCCCATCATCGGGATGAATTTGTCGTTGACGCGCTCAGTGCCGACGATGTCGCGGGCGACGTCGGCGGCAAGGCCGGCTTCGCGCGCATGGTTCATGGTCACCGGATACATCCGCGTATATTTCGTCTCGGCCGAGCCGCCATAGGCGCGGGCGATGCTGTCGGCGACTTCGCCGATGCGGCGCTCGACGAGATCGCGCACTTCAGGATCGAGCGTGCGCACGGTGCCGCCGAGGCTCGGCGATCTCCGGGATGATGTTGAACGCCGTGCCGGAGTGGAATTGCGTGATCGAGATGACGGCCGATTTGAGCGGATCGACGTTGCGCGCCACGATCGACTGCAGCGCGTTGACGATCTGCGAGCCGATCAGCACGCTGTCGACGGATTTGTGCGGGCCTGCGCCGGCGTGGCCGCCCTTGCCGTGAACCGTGATCTGGATGTTGTCGGAGGAGGCGAGCATCGCACCGGGGGTGGTCGCGAAGTGGCCTTCCGGCAGGCCCGGCATGTTGTGCATGCCGTAGACTTCTTCGATGTTCCAGCGGGTCATCAGCCCGTCCTCGACCATGGCCTTGCCACCGCCGCCGCCTTCCTCGGCGGGCTGGAAGATCATGATCGCCGTGCCGTCGAAATTGCGCGTCTCGGCGAGATATTTCGCCGCGCCCAACAGCATCGCGGTGTGGCCGTCATGGCCGCAGGCGTGCATCTTGCCGGGCACCTTCGAGGCATAGGGCACGCCCGAGGTTTCCATGATCGGCAGCGCGTCCATGTCGGCGCGCAGGCCGATGGTCTTGCCGGACGAGGACTTGCGGCCGCGGATCACGCCGACCACGCCGGTGCGGCCGATGCCGGTTACCACCTCGTCGCAACCGAACTCCTTGAGCTTCTCGGCGACGATGCCGGCGGTGCGGTGGACTTCGTAGAGCAACTCCGGGTTCTCGTGGAAGTCATGGCGCCAGGCGGCCATTTCGTCGGAGAGGGCGGCAACGCGGTTGACGATGGGCATTGGAAAGGTCCGTTTCTTCTGTGTTCGCGGGGGATGATGACGGCAAGCGTACTCCGCGTCGTCGTCGTCCGCAAATGGTCGCCCGGGCTTTCGTCGTCCCGGTCCGTGGCTATAAGGTGAGGCCGCGACAGGCCGGGGACGGGGGCAAGCCATGAAGTTCGGACGCGATAGTCTTGTGCTGGCGGCCTGCCTTTCGACAATGGCCGGCCCGGCCTTTGCCTGCGATATCGGCTCCGCGGCGGCGGCGATCGCATCGGTCAGCCAGAAGATCCAGGCCGGCCAGATCAAGCGGCTCGATCTGTCGAAGATCTCCGACCGCCTGCTCGCCAGCATTCCGATTTCGCCCGAGCACTTCGCGAGCTATGCGAGCGAACGCAAGACGCTGGTGCTGACCCCGCACGATGCGACTGAGCTGGCGGCCGCGGTCAATGCGCTGGCGCCATCACAATTATCGTACCAGCCCGATCTGCGCTGGCAGCTGGTGTTCCGCGATGAGGGCGGCAACAAGCTGCACACGTTCTTCTTCAGCAAGCGTTACGTCCAGGGGCGTGGCCGCGCGGGCTATGTCGACGGCAACATGTGCGCCTTTACCGCCACCGCCATCGGCAGCCCTGCTCTGGTGAAATGGCTGCAGAAGCGGCTGTAGACCGTCGTTCCGCGGCAGTGGCTTAGCCCGGATGGAGCGCAGCGCAATCCGGGACTCATGCCGCGTGGAAGGAATCCCGGATTGCGCTGCGCTCCATCCGGGCTACGAACGTGCGCTCAGCTCTCGCCGAACACGCGCTTGAAGATCGTGTCGACGTGCTTGAGGTGGTAGCCGAGGTCGAACAGCTCCTCGAGCTCGGCGTCGCTGAGATATTTCCTCACCTCCGCGTCCTTCTTCAGCAGCTGGAGGAAGTCGCCTTCGCCGCGCCAGACCGGCATCGCGTTGCGCTGCACCAGCTTGTAGGAATCCTCGCGGCTTGCGCCCTTCTGGGTGAGTGCCAGAAGAACGCGCTGGGAGTGCACGAGGCCGCCGAGGCGGTCGAGGTTCTTCTGCATGTTGGCGGGATATACCAAGAGCTTGTCGATCAGGCCGGCGAGGCGCACCAGCGCGAAGTCGAGCGTGACGGTCGCATCCGGCCCCATCATGCGCTCGGCCGAGGAGTGCGAGATGTCGCGCTCGTGCCAGAGCACGACGTTCTCCAGCGCCGGCGTCACATAGGCGCGCACCATGCGGGAGAGGCCGGTGAGGTTCTCCGACAGCACCGGGTTGCGCTTGTGCGGCATGGCGGAAGAACCCTTCTGCCCCTCGGAGAAGAACTCTTCGGCTTCCAGCACTTCGGTGCGCTGCATGTGGCGGATCTCCACCGCGATGCGCTCGACCGAGGAGGCGATCACGCCGAGCGTCGAGAAATACATCGCGTGGCGGTCGCGCGGGATCACCTGGGTCGAGATCGGCTCGGGGACGAGGCCCATCGCCTTGGCGACATGTTCTTCCACGCGCGGATCGATCTGCGCGAAGGTGCCGACGGCGCCGGAGATGGCGCAGGTCGCGACCTCCTTCCGCGCGGCGATCAGGCGCTCCTTGGCGCGCGTGAACTCGGCATAGGCATAAGCAAGCTTGAGACCGAAGGTGACCGGCTCGGCATGGATGCCGTGGCTGCGGCCGATGGTCGGCGTCATCTTGTGCTCGAAGGCGCGCTTCTTCAGCGCGGCCAGCACCTTGTCGAGGTCGGCGAGCAGCAGGTCGGCGGCGCGGGTGAGCTGGACGTTGAGGCAGGTGTCGAGCACGTCGGAGGAGGTCATGCCCTGGTGCACGAAGCGCGCCTCGGGGCCGACGATCTCGGCGAGGTGGGTGAGGAAGGCGATGACGTCGTGCTTGGTCTCGCGCTCGATCTCGTCGATGCGGGCGACGTCGAAAGTGGCGTCCTTGGCCTTGGCCCAGACGGTCTTTGCGGCCTCTTTCGGGATGGTCCCAAGTTCAGCGAGGGCGTCCGCCGCATGCGCCTCGATCTCGAACCAGATCTTGAACCGGGTCTGCGGCTCCCAGATCGAGGCCATTTCGGGACGGGTATAACGGGGGATCATTGGCGGCTCCAGGAAGGTGGGCGAGCGGTCCCAAGGGATGGCCCAAGGGGGCGGCGCTGGCCAAAATGCTTTTTACGCCGTGATTTAACAGAGGGGGCAGGGCGAAACAAACGGTCTGGGCTTCCGGAGAGGGGGATCGCCGCGCTATCCACCGGACCGGCTGGCAGGGGTGGCGGCCCCGGCCTCAAATATTAACTGTCAATCACGGATCATTGACTGACAGATATTGAAATCTGTCAGCGAGACGTGTATATCCGATCCCGGACGCTCCGATAGGGCGTCCCGCGACAAGCCCCGGGGAGCCCGACATCCAACGCGGATTGGAGGGCAGATTGAAGAACGGGGACCGCGGACGAATGGAGACTTAAGGCAATGACGACCGAAATCCTCAATTTTACCGGCGTGATTGGGCAATGGCTCAATTTGCTGGTGGCGCGCCAGATCGCGGCGCAGGCTGCAAAACTGCCTCATTAAGGCATAGGCTTTCCGAAACGACCGGTCAGGGCGCTTCGGAAGTAGCCCTTGTGCCGGGGTAACTGAGCCCTGAACGGGAACATGGTGCTGGCATGAATGAAGCCGTTGTCTTGACGCCGGAGCGGATCCTCGAAGTCACCGAGGACGTGCTCAGGCGCTTCGGACTTGCCAAGGCGACCGTGGTCGACGTGGCCCGTGCGCTCGATGTCAGCCACGGCAGCGTCTATCGCCATTTCCCGAGCAAGGCCTCGCTGCGCGAGGCTGTCGCCAAACGCTGGCTGGATCGCATCGATGCACCGCTGCTGGCGATCGCCCGGGAGCAGGGACCGGCGGCCGACAGGCTCGACCGCTGGCTGCGCACGCTGTTCGCCGCCAAGCGGTCGCGCGTGCTCGACGATCCCGAAATGTTCGAAACTTATCTGACGCTGGCGCGCGAAGCCTGTGCGGCCGTGAAGTGCCATAAGGACACCATGATCGACCAGATCGCGGCGATCCTGGCCGACGGCGTCAAGCAGGGCGAGTTGAGTGTCGCCGACGCGAAGGTCACGGCGCGCGCGATCTTCGATGCCACCTGCCGCTTCCATCATCCGGCCCATGCCGACGAGTGGAAGGACGCCGATCTGCCCGCGCGCGTCGATGCGACCCTGGCGCTGGTGCTGCGCGGATTGAAAGTCTGCTAGACCGCCGCCGCCGCTGGATAAGCCCGCGACCGATCAACCTCTCGCCTTGTGAAGAAGAGCGCCGTCGTGCAGCGACGGCGAAGACGTTCGCGTGCGGAAAGCGCTGTCGGCCGACGGTACGCCCCTCTCCGGAAAGGCGCTGATCGCGATCTCGACGTCGTCCTTTGACCGCTTGCGAAGGCGCTCGAATGCCAGCTCCTGATCGAGCATGGGGCAGCGGAAATGAACGATGGCGGTATCCGGCAGGCGGCAGAGTTCGTCGATGAGGTCTCGCCGACGGTGATGATCGAGGGAGCGACGACTGCCTTGTGATGACCCTTACTCATGACCTTCTACTCCTTCACTCTGCTGCTAACGGGAACGGAATAGGCTCCGTTCCAATTCTCTTGGCAGATTGAGGAATCTCACGTCATTTGAAGCAATGCGGCAGCCCTGCTGCTAAATCCTGGTCAGCCCGCAGGTCGCGGCGAGCCGCACCAGCTGTGCGTCCGTGCGCGCGCCGGTCTTGGTCTTGATCAAATAATGATAATTCTGCACCGTCTTCACACTGAGGTTGAGGTGCGCCGCGATCTGCTCGGTGGTGGCGCCGCCGGCGAACTGGCGCAGGATCTCGATCTCGCGTTCGCCCAGCTGATCCAGCGCCGAGCCCGCGGACAAACTGTCCTCGGCCAGAATATGCGCGATGTCATCGCTCATGGCGCGCTCGCCGCGCGCAACCGCGCGGATGGCGCCCACCACGGCGGAGGGCTCACTGCTCTTGGTGACGAAGCCGCTGGCGCCGGCGCTGAAGGCTGATTTCACCAGCACGGCCTCGTTGTGCATGGTGAAGACCAGGATCCGCGCCCGCGGGCTGCGCGCGCGGATGTTGCGGATCGCCTCCAGCCCGCTTGCGCCGGGCATCGAGATATCGAGCACGACGACGTCGGGGTCATGCGCCTTGAAGGCGCCGTAGGCATCGGCGGCATTGTCGGCTTCCGCGACGACATGCAGGTCGCCCTGGCTTTCCAGCACGCGCCGGTAGCCCTGCCGGACGATCGGATGGTCGTCGACCAGCAGCACGGAAATCCCTGTTGCTGCCACCTCGCTCATGTCGGCCTCATGCGGCGAGCGGAATGGTGGCGGCGACACTCAGGCCGCCGCGGGCAGGCAGGATCGACAGCGACCCGCCGGCCGCCGTGACGCGCTCGCGAATGCCGGTGAGGCCGAAGCCGGCCGATTGCGCGACGCGCTCGGCATCGCCGCCGCCGTCGTCCTCGACGTGGATCAGAAGAGCGTCATCCTCACCGACTCGCCGTTCGATCCGCAAGGAGATCTCGCGCGCCGTACCGTGACGCAGCGCGTTGGTCAGGCATTCCTGTGCCACGCGGTAGGCCGTGGTGGCGGCGGCCCCGCGCACATCCGTCAAATCGCCCCGGAGATCGAGCTGGATCGTCGGCCGTGCCGCGCTCTGCGAGCGCCAGCTGTCGACGAGATTGACGAGGCTTGCCTCGAGCCCGAGGCTCCTCGGGCAGGGGATTGCGCAGCCGCTTCAGCGCATCGCGCAGGGAAGCCATCAGGTGATGGGTGGCTTGCGAGATCATGCGCGCATCCTGTGCGATGCCATCGTTCTTGCTGTCCTTCGCGCTCGCCGTCTCGATTGTGTTGGCGAAGGCGAGGATGGCGGACAGATTCTGCCCGAACTCGTCGTGCAGCTCGCGGGCCAGCGCACGGCGCTCGTCGTCGCGGATCTCGATCAGGCGCCGTGTCAGCGTCGCGCGCTGCTCGGTGGCTTCCTCCAGCCGGCCGCCGAGGCTCGCCGACGGCGTTGCCGATCATGGCCAGCTCCATCGAGCGGAACCGGGGCAGTTTGGTGCGATACTGGCCGCGCGCCATGCGCTGCAAGGCGGTGACAATCGCGCGCGCCGGGGCCAGTGCATGCGCGATCGCGAGCGATGCCAGCAGGGCGATCGCCGCCGCCATCAACAGCGCGACGTCGATCACGTTGAGGATGTACTCCCAGGCGAGCGAGATCGCGGCCGCGGCATCCGGCGTCGCGACGACCGTCCCGGCCGACGCGGCGCGGGGGCTGACCGGCCGGACTACTTCCGCATGGCTGCCGAGAAAGATCGGCACAATCGATGCGAACCAGCGCGGCGGGGTATTGCCCAGGCCCTCGCTCTGGCCGCAGAGCGGCTTCTCGAAGGCGATGGCCGGCTGGAACTCGACGCAGACGCCGGGCGAGATCAACCTCATCGTCTCCAGCGTGCGCCATTCCGGAACTGGCAGAAGCTGCTCCCGCGTTCTGCTGCTGCGCAACAAGAACTCATGCCAGTACAAGGCCTGAAGGGCCTGCGCGACCCGCTGCGCGGAGGCCGCAGTCGCCCGGTCGACGCTGCGATAGGCGTCGAACGTAGCCCATACGGTCGCGGCTCCCAGGCACAGAGCCACGATGAGCAGCAGACGGGCGACAAGCTGAAGCACGAGGCGCATGCGATCACCCTCGACGTTTGATAAGGTCAGCCTAACAACGCCGCCGCGCCTTGCCAATTGCGGGGTGGGACAGGATTGCAGCTCGGGCAAATTTCCCAAGCCGGATTGGGCATGGGTCTTTGGACCGGGCGCGGCGGTTTTGATCTAACTGGGTGGGAAGCGTTGCGAGCGAGGAGCAGTGCAGCATGAGTTCGATGACGATTGGACCGATCGCGCCTGTAACGACCGACCCATCCGAGCGCAGCGCGCTGCTGTTTTGGATGATCTTCACCGGGCTCTCGATTTTCGCCGTCGTCCTGCTCTGGCGGTTCGGCCTGATCCACCTGATGCTGAGCTCCGACCGCACCTACATTTCCAGCGTCATCGCGGTGCTCTACATCGTCACCTGCGGCCACTGCTTCCTGCGCACCCGGGCGATCGCGCGGGAAGGCGCGGCGGCGCGGCGCTGCCGTGCGGCGCTCGCGGCGCCTGACGGCGGCAAGGTGCTCGATGTGCGTGCGACAGCGCTGCCGCGCGGGCTGGTGCGGGATCACATCGAAAGCCTCGTCACCAAGGCTGCCGCGCAGGATTATCGCCCGGTCGACCAGACGCTGCTGCTGCGCACGCTTGCCGATCGCCTGCGCGGCTCCAACGGGTTCGGCGCCTTCGTCTCGGATACGCTGATGAAGCTCGGCCTGCTCGGCACCATCGTCGGCTTCATCATCATGTTGGCGCCGATCGCGGGGCTGGACGCCGCCGACAAGGTCGCGATGCGCTCCTCGATGGGACTGATGAGCGATGGCATGGCGGTCGCGATGTACACGACGCTCGCCGGCCTCGTCGGCTCGATCCTGGTCCGCATCCAGTACTACATGCTGGACGCCGCGACCCAGCGGGTGTTCTCGGATGCGGTGGTGCTCACCGAAACCTATGTGACGCCCGTTCTCGAGCGCAAAGGTGCTGGAACGCCGTCATGATGGATGATTTCGGTCTCTATCCGCGCGAGGAGCCGTTCGATCCGCTGGGCGTGATGCTGTTCAAGGCACTCCAGGTGATCGCGTTCCTGTTCTTCCTGGCGCTCCTCGCGGTCTCTCCGGACGCCAAGGACGGCAAGATCGACTCCAAGGCCGAGTTCATCATCACGCTGGATTGGCCGGACAACCATCCCGACGATCTCGACCTGTTCGTGCAGGATCCCGCCGGCAACATCGCCTGGTATCGGCACCGCGAGGCCGGCTTCCTCACGCTCGACCGCGACGACCGGGGCGGGGCGAACGACTTCATCATGGTTGCCGGCAAGAAGATCGCCTCGCCGATCCGCGAGGAGATCGTCACGCTGCGCGGCATGATCCCCGGTGAATACACCGTCAACGTCTCGCACTTCGTCGCCACCACCGGCGAGCCCGTGACGGCGAATGTGAAGGTGCAGAAGCTTAATCCGACCGCGCAGGTCGTGTTCGACAACAAGTTCACACTCGACCACACCGGCGACGAGAAGACCGCGGTGCGATTCCGGCTCGACACGGAGGGCAAGGTCGTCGACGTGAACCAGCGGCCGAAATCGCTGCTCGAGACCTTCCGCAGCAGCTGGCGCAACGGGGCCGATCTCGACCCGAGGACCGGTGTGAGCAGCAACGCCAAGAGGATACGCCGTGACTAGTCTGCAAACGGTCATCCTCACGCTGTCGGTAGCCTACGCCGTGATCGGCGCGCTGCTGCTGGTGGTGCTGGTCTATGCGCGGCTGCACTGGTCGCTGAAGGCGATCGCGGTGGTCGTGACCAGCGCCTTCTACGTCGTCAGCTTCACCGAAATGCGCGGGTTGCTCGGCTGGGCCAGTTCCGACCGGCTGCCGACGACCTTCAAGCTGCTGAAGGCCCGCATCGTCGAGCCGCATTCGCTTCAGGGCGATCCCGGCTCGATCTATCTGTGGGTCGAGCAGCTCGACGAGGACAATCGTCCGAGCGGTATCCCGCGGGCCTTCCGCGTGCCCTATGACGACAGGCTCGCCGACAAGACCCATGCCGCGGAGAACGAGATCGCTCTGGGACATCCGCAAGGCGGCCGCGCCGCGGATTTCGGCGGCGGCGACGGCAGTCTCATCGACATGGTCCGGGAGTATGTGACGCCGAAGACCATTCTGGAGACCACCGGCGGGGATTCCTCGACCGGTGAATTCATGGCCCCGCCCGGCGGCGCGCAAGGCGCCGTGTTCACGCCGATACCGCCGCCCCGGATGCCCCCGAAAGACGAGCAATAGGCTCTTCACCATCGTGCCGCCGGGCGCTGGTCAACAGCCCGGCGCTGGCGCATCTTGTTGACATCCCTCAATTTGGCCTTATCGGCCTTCAATAAGAATTGGAGGGTGGAGGGTGCGTGCTTCTCGCTGTCTTTTCAGATATCCACGGCAACCGGCAAGCCTTCGAGGCCTGCCTGAAGGTGGCCCGTGCGAAGGGTGCGGAGCGCTTCGTCCTGCTCGGTGATTTCGTCGGTTATGGCGCCGATCCCGAATGGGTGGTGGATACCGCGAGGGAGCCTCGTCGCCCAGGGCGCGATCGCCGTGCGCGGCAACCACGACCAGGCGGTCAATTCCTCGGCCGAGACCATGAATGCCGAGGCCCAGGTCGCGATCGAGTGGACCCGTGGCCGGCTCGACACCGCGCAGCGCCGGTTCCTGAGCGAATTGCCGATGCTGGTCGAGGACAGCGATCGCCTGTTCGTACATTCGGAAGCCTCCAGTCCCCAGCGCTGGCACTATGTCCGCTCGACGGTGGATGCCGCCAAGAGCCTGATCGCGACGCCCGCCCATGTCACGTTCTGCGGCCATATCCATCGTCCTGCGCTCTATTCGATGTCGGTGACGGCGAAGATGACGAGCTTCACACCGAAGACCGACGTGCCGGTGCAACTGCTGCGGGGACGGCAATGGCTCGCCGTGATGGGCTCGGTCGGCCAACCGCGCGACGGCGATCCGTCGGCAGCCTTCGTCCTGTTCGACACCGAGTCGTGCCAGATCACCTATTGCCGCGCGCCCTACGACATCGCGACCGCCGCGGGCAGGATCCGCGATAACGGCCTGCCGCATTGGCTTGCCGACCGGCTGTCGCAGGGGCGCTAGACACCGATGCCTAAATCACTGGTCAAATCCGGCGCGGAAATCGACGGTTACACCATCGGTGAATGCGTCCACGCCGGCGGCATGGCGACGCTGTGGACGGTGACCCATCCCGGCATCGACGTGCCCCTGCTGATGAAGATCCCGCGGGTGTCGGAGGGGAGGACCCCGCCGCGATCGTCTCGTTCGAGATGGAGATGATGATTTTGCCAAGGCTGGCGGGGCCGCACGTCCCGACCTGTTTCGGCACCGGCGATTTCGCGCATCAGGCCTATGTCGTGATCGAGCGGATTGCCGGGACCACGCTCTACAAGCGGCTGTCCGACCTGCCGCTGCCCTATGACGAGGCGCGGCAGCTCGTCGCCAGGATCGCAACCGCGCTCGCCGATCTGCACCGGCAGAACGTGATTCATCACGACATCAAGCCGAGCAGCATCATGTTCCGCGAGAGCGGCGAGGCGGTGCTGATCGACTACGGTCTGTCGCATCACGACCATCTGCCGGATTTGTTGCAGGAGGAATTCCGGCTGCCTTACGGCACCGCGCCCTACATGGCACCCGAGCGGCTGTCGGGGGTGCGCGACGATCCGCGCAGCGATCTGTTTTCGCTTGGCGTACTGCTCTATTTCTTCACCACCGGCGAGCGGCCGTTCGGCGAGGGCGAGACGCTGCGCGCGATGCGGCGCCGACTGTGGCGCGATCCGTATCCGCCGCGAAGCTTGCGCGCGGACTATCCGCCATGGCTCCAGGAGGTGGTATTGCGGTGCCTCGAGATCGAGCCGGTGCGGCGCTATCCGACGGCGTCCCAGCTCGCCTTCGATCTGACCCATCCGGATCAGGTCAGGCTCACGACGCGCTCGGAACGGATGAAACGCGACCCCCTCAGCATCGCCTGGCGGCGCCGCTTCAACCAGGGCGTCATGGCGCCGCGCGCAAAATCGGATGTCGCCGCCCAGATCGCATCCAGCCCGATCCTCGCCGTCGCTCTCGATACGGAGGAAGGCGCGGCGGAGCTGAACGAGGCGCTGCGCGTCACCACCGAGCGCATCCTCGCCACCTTGCCGTCAGCGCGGCTTGCCTGCGTCAACGTGCTCAAGCTGAACCGGATCGCGATCGACCGGACACTGGACGAGCAGGGGTCCAACAAGCATATCGACCGCCTGGTCGCGCTGCGCCATTGGGCGACGCCGCTCAAACTGGACGAGAGCCGGCTATCGGTTCACGTGCTGGAGGCGGTCGATCCGGCTGCGGCGCTGCTGGAATTCGCCGAGGTCAACCAGGTCGATCATGTCATCATCGGCGCGCGGCAGAGCCTCGTTCCGTCGCACGCTGCTCGGCAGCGTCTCGGCCAAGGTGGCTTCGGAAGCTGCCTGCACCGTCACTGTGGTGCGGCCGCCGCGGATGGCGGGGGATGCGGAAGAGGCCGGGTAATCAGGCCGCGTGTGCGGTGTGGGCGGCGCGCTTGCGGCGGATCGGCCAGGAGAATTGCGGTCCGGGCTCGCCGTGATCCGCGCTGCCGCCGAAATACTGGATGATCTCGCGGCATGGCTCGCAGTTGAACAGGTTACGCGAGGCGGATGCCTTGGTCATTTCCTTCAGGCAGTTCGGGCAATGCGGTTTCATGGCTCAAGTCCAGTAAAGAATGTCAGTGCCGGCGCGGTGACTGGATCGGATGGTCCAGATCGGCCGTCTCGGGTCCGCTGTCCTCGCCCCTCTCGGCTTCGGTGCGTTGGAGCCGGCCGAAGAAATAATCGAGGTTCGGATGCGGACGCCGCGGAATGCGGCACCTGCGTTTCGGTTGACGCTTCACAAGGGCGATCTGCATGGACGTCAGGCCCGGTGACGGTCGCGACGGATGCCGCGGGCCGAACGAGCCGGCGCTTCGACCGGACCGGCCGACGGGCCGAATACGACAAACGCACTGAAACCAAGCCACAACGCCACGCCAGTCCAAACCAGGGTCGTCGTCATGATGTGCTCCCGCGAAAACAGGCAGGAATCACTTGCAGTGATTTGCGCGAATCAGTGAAGCCCGGATGAGTACGGGTCAAAGTTGCAATTTGAGGCATTGCGCGTCGCAACCCCCGTGGAATCCGCAGTCTCCTACGCGCCCGACCGCCGCATCTTGCCTGTCCGCGCGCGCTCCAGGATCTCCCGGACGCGCGGTGCGTCGCGAACGCAGTGAAATCCGAAGCGGCCGGTATAGTCGGTGTCGGGCGAACGGGTCGATCGTCCCGACGCGAAGTTGAGGTGGCCGGTGCCAGCGCCGATGTCGAGGATTTCAAGGACGGCGTCCATCGCATCGAACGGCACTTCGCTGATCGTCTGCCTGCCCCAGGCCGTTCGCAGGATCAGGGCGCGGCGATCGGTGATCACATAGAGCGTCTGGAGGTCTTGCAGCAGCATCACCACGGGGGCTGCAACCATCGCAACGCCGAGCATCGCCAAAGGTTGGGCCGCCTGGCCGATCCAACCCCTCCAGATCGCGACGACGGTCAGCAGCAGCCAGGGGAAGCCGATCCACCACAGCCATCGCCACATGACCATCCGGGCGATGCCGTCAGGCTGGCCCTGCCAGATCAGCTGCTCGCCGTGCCGCAAGGCTTCGTCGCGAAAGCGCCTCAAGGCGGCGGAAAACGGAGTGGCGCGGATTTCGTCCATTCACATTGGTCGCACCGGCCGCAAAGCCGGTTCTGACCGCGAACGGCGGCCGTCAGATGGCCTCGCCGCGGGCGCCTGCCGCCGCGCTGCGGATTGCGGCAATGTTGGTCCTGTAGGCGTCCTGCGTGCCGCCCTTGGACACGGATGTGCCGGCAACGAAAGCGTTGGCGCCGGCTGCGGCGAGCGCGCCCGCGACATCCGGACCGACGCCGCCGTCGACCTCGATGTCGATCGGGCGGCCCGCGGTCATCGCGCGGATGTCCCGGATCTTGCCGATCGCGGAGGGGATGAACTTCTGGCCGCCGAAGCCGGGGTTGACCGACATCACCAGCACGAGGTCGACGAGGTCGAGGACATATTCGAGCGTGCTGACCGGCGTGCCGGGATTGAGTGAGACGCCGGCCTTCTTGCCGAGTGCGCGGATCGCCTGGAGCGAGCGGTGCAAATGCGGACCGGCCTCCGCATGCACGGTGATGTGGTCGCAGCCGGCCTTCGCGAAGGCTTCGAGATAGGGGTCGCAGGGCGAGATCATCAGATGCGCGTCGAACACCTTCTTCGTGTGCGGGCGCATCGCCTTGATCACGTCGGGGCCGTAGGAAATGTTGGGAACGAAGTGGCCGTCCATCACGTCGAGATGAATCCAGTCGGCGCCGGCGGCGTCGACGCTGCGCACCTCCTCGCCGAGCCTGGAGAAATCCGAGGCCAGGATCGAGGGTGCGATGGCCAGGGGGCGGGGGGCGAAGGCTTGGGTCATGGCGCGGTTTCCCGGAAGGCAGCCGTAAAAGATGGCCTCGCCTAACATGGGCCTCCATGTCGGGCAATGCAGGGGAGGCGTGCTTTCTGTGGGCGGAAATTTCTGCCGCGACCGGCACGAATTGCCGATGTTCCCGGGCCATCCGAAACGCGGCAGCGGCGGATTTCATTGAGCTTTTTGCGCTGGCACGACGCTTGCTGACATCACCTGTAGAACATTGACCCGCGGCATGCCGCTTTGGTTGGAGTTGTGCAATGTTGTTCGCCCTTGGTGCCGTCTCGAGCGCCCTCGATGCGATCCAGTCGCTGACGAACTCGAAATCGTCCTCCTCGACCCACAAGACGGGGTCCGCGCAGGGCGCGAGCAATCCGTTTGCGATCAACAGCAGCAGCAGCAGCACGACCAGCGGCGCGACCTCCTCCGTCAACTCGGGCAATTGCGCGCAGATTTCGCCGGAGACCATGAGTGCGCTGATCGCCGCGCAGAGCCAATCGTCCGACAGCACCAGCAGCGCGGCGACCTCGACCTCCGCGAGGCTCGACGTCTTCGACGTCGAATGGCCGGGATGCCGCACTCAAGGACCTATTCTCGCAGATCGATGCGGACGGCGACGGCAGCATCACCAAATCCGAGTTCGAGGACGCGCTGGGCGCCGGCGGGACCAACCTCGCGAAGGCCGACGACGTGTTCTCCAAGATGGATGCGAACGCGGATGGCAGCGTGAGCCTGGACGAGATGTCGAAGGCGCTGAAGAGCGGCCACCACGGTCACCATCACGCCCAAGGCACGGACGGCTCGGGCGATGGATCGGATTCCTCGTCGAAGTCCGCTGGCGGATCGACCTCGACCACGACGACGGCCGCCGACGGCTCGACCACCACCACCGTCACTTACGCCGACGGCTTCAAGATGTCGACGACCGTACCGGGCGCGAACGCTCCCCGTAACTCGGCTTACGATCTGTTCGCGCAGTTGATGCAGCAGCAGGGCGGGCAGGGCCAGGGCGCCTCAGCGACGGCCGGCTCGTCCATGTCGATGAGCGTGTGACGCCTTCTCTCGACTTATGATGCTGTCATGCCCCGGCTTGACCGTGGCATCCAGTCCGCCGCGGCCAATCGATTCCATCACTGGACTAACGTCTCTGGAATACTGCATCGCCCGGTCTTCGCCGGGCGATGACACCTGACGTGTGGAAGGATGGGCGTCTCACTATCCGCCGAACCGGTCCTTCCACGCCGCTTGCGCGCCCGTAAACGGCAGCGCGCTCGCGTTGTAGACGCCTCGTGCAATGGCGCGCGCGACCACGTTGGCGGCGACGGTGCCGAGCACTCGGTGAGGCCGACCAGCGGCTCGATCGGCTTCTCACCGGTCGCGGCCGCGAACAGCACGTCGCCGTCGGTCGGGGCATGCACCGGATAGATCGCGCGGGCCATTCCGGTATGCGCGATCATCGCGAGCCGCTTGGCCTGGGCCTTGGTCAGCGTCGCATCGGTGACGACGGCGCCGATCGTGGTGTTCTCCCGCGCGCTCGCGGCGGGACCGCCCTTGATGCGCATCGCAAGCATGTCCGGCGTGAAATTCGGCGGCAGGCCGCGCCCGCCGAACTCGCCGTCCTCTTCGAACGGCGCCGCCCAGAACCACGGCCCTTCGCCGACGGTCGTGCTGCCGACCGCGTTGACGACCATGATCGCGGCGACCTTGATGCCGTTGGCGAGAACCGCCGAAGCCGAGCCGAGCCCGCCCTTGAAGGTCGCGGTGGTGGCTCCGAGGCCCGCGCCGACGCTGCCGAGAGTGAAGTCGTCACGTGCGGCCGCCGCCGCGGCGTAGCCGAGATCGCGATACGGCGCGAAGCGGCCCCAGGACTTGTTGCCGCCGTTGAGCAGGTCGAACATGATCGCACCCGGCACCAGCGGGATCACCGCACCGCGGATATTGAGACCGCGGCCCTGCTCGGCGAGCCAGGCCTGCACGCCGCCGCCGGCCTCGATCCCGAAGGCGGAGCCGCCGGACAGCGCGATCGCATCGACGCTGTTCCTGCGTGCTGGCAAGATCGAGCAGCGCATCCTCCCGCGTGCCGGGGGCTCCGCCGCGGACGTCGATCGCTGCGATCGCCGGTTGGTCGAAAACAATGGCCGTGGTGCCGGAGGCGACTTTCGCGTCCTGGGCATGGCCGACGCGGACGCCGGCGATGTCGGTGAGCAAATTTTTCAAGGCCGGCACTCCCCACGCTACGATCACCAGCGATAGCGCACGAACACCGCAGGCTCAACTGGCGAGCGCGGTCCTCAGCATCTTGGCGAGGCTCGGACTTGCGGTAGGGCTTTGCCAGCAGCAGCACGCCGGAATCGAGCCGGCCGTGATGGACGATGGCGTTCTCGGTGTAGCCCGAGGTGAACAGCGTCTTGAGGTCGGGGCGGCGCCGGGCCGCTTCGTCGGCAAGCTGGCGGCCGTTCATGTTGCCGGGCATGATGATGTCGGTGAAGAGCAGGTCGATGGCCTTGTCGCTGTCGATGATGGTGAGGGCGTCCGCGCCGTTGGCGGCCTCGAGCGCGGTGTAGCCGAGGCTCTTGACCTGGGTCACAACATATTGTCGCACCAGCGCGTCGTCCTCGACGATCAGGATCCTCTCGTTGCCGCCGGTGATGGGCGTATTCTGCAGCACCTCGAACTCGGTCTCCTGCACGCCGCTCGAGCGCGGCAGGTAGATCTTCACGCTCGTGCCGTGACCGACCTCGCTGTAGATCTTGATGTGGCCGCCCGACTGCTTGACGAAGCCGAACACCATGCTGAGGCCGAGGCCCGTGCCCTTGCCGACCTCCTTGGTGGTGAAGAACGGATCGAAGACCCGGTCGATCAAATCGGGCGGAATGCCGCTTCCGGTGTCGCTGACCGCGATCATCACGTAATTGCCGGCGACGACGTCGGGGTTCATGCTGGCATAGCCGTCGTCGAGGAAGATGTTGCGGGTCTCCAGCACCAGGGTGCCGCCGTCGGGCATGGCATCGCGCGCGTTTAGTGCGAGATTGAGGATCGCGGTAGAGAGCTGGCCGGGGTCGACCAGCGTTGGCCAGGCGTCCTCGGTGAGCTGCGGCATGATCGTGATCTGCTCGCCCAGCGTCGGGTGCAGTAGCTTGGCGGCTTCGAGCGCCAACGCGTTGACGTCGATCTCGCGCGGCTGGAGCGGCTGCTTGCGGGCGAACGCAAGCAGATGCTTGGTCAGTTGCGCGCCGCGCTCGGCGGCGTCGTCGATCAGCTTGGTGATGGCAGCCAGCTCGGGGCGGTCGGCAACCGCGTCGGCCAGGATGCCGATCGTGCCGGTGATGACGGTCAGCACGTTGTTGAAGTCGTGAGCGACGCCTCCGGTCAGCTGACCGATGGAATCCATCTTCTGGACCTGCCGGAACTGGGCTTCGGCGGCCTGCTTCTCCGTGAGATCGCGACCGATGAAGAAATGGCGCTTCACCGGCTGGGACCAGGTGCCCATCCAGTTCAGCGTGACCTCGTGACCGTCGTCATGATAGTAGCGCGCCTCGAAGCTGCGCTTGACCGCGCCGCGTCGCGCCGCGCGCATCTCCTCCCGCGTCCTGTCGAGGTCGTCGGGATGGATGAACTCGGTCGCGCTGTGCCCGATCATGTCTTCCGGGCTGAAGCCGAGGATGTCCTTCACGCTCGGGCTGACCTGAATGAAATTGCCGAAGCCGTCGGTGACCAGGATCAGGTCCTGCGAGGTCTCGAAGATGCGCTGGCGCTCCTCGATCTCGCGGCGGAGCTTCTCCTGTGCCTGCTTCTCCTCGGTGATGTCATGGGCGATCTTGGAGGCTCCGATGATCTCCCCGTTGTCAGCTCTCAATGGAGAAACATTGAGCACGACGTCGAGCGCGTGGCCGTCCTTTCGAATCCGGACGGTCTCGTGCTGGGCGATCGTCTCGTTGCCGGCGATCCGATTCAGGATGCTCCTGACTTCGCCCTTTCGGTCCGGCGGCACGATGATGTCGATCGACCTGCCGACGGCCTCTGAGGCGGAATAGCCGAACAGATGTTCGGCGGCCTTGTTCCATCCGGTAATGACGCCGTCGAGCGTCTTCGTAATGATGGCGTCGTTGGAGGATTCGACGACGGCGCCGTACAGCGCGAGGCGCTTGCCGTAGAAGTCGCGATCCGATGCCGATTGCTCGCGCAGCCTGCCGACGAGACCCACCGTCCGGGCCTGAAGGCGAACGTTCTCGATCAGAAGCACCGCAAGCACGAAGCTCGACGCGCAGAGGCCGTAGAGACGACCGGCGTAAAAACCGAGATCGAAACGCGCAACGTTGACGATCGCGGACAGCGCAATGTCGAACAGCCATGCGCACATCACGACCATGAGCCAGACGTCGATCACCGAATGCGGGCGCCGGAACCACAACGAAACGAGCGCGGCGAAGCTCAGCGACCACACAAAGGACACGACGCCGATCATGGTCGGCGTGTAACGGCCGTCGCGAAGCAGGACCGGCAACAGATCGTGCTGGGTGGTGACGAGCCAGGTGAAGAAAGCGATGGTCGCGGCTACGCCGAGCACGATGGCGTAGATCGCGGTGTTCGTAGCGCCCCTGATCCTGGGGCCGCCGTCGTTTTCCTTGAGCCAGGCATAGCCCAGGACGAATAGCGGGAAGACGCCGTGCCAGATCATATAGAGCCAGACTGTGGTCTGGCCGCCGGCGCCGAACAGCCCGGTCGGTGCGAACAGGCCCGGGAAGGTGAGGGCGTGGACCAGCGCAGCCGCCGCGGTGAACAGGTAGCCGCTCGACAGCCACAGCAGTGCGCGGGTTCGCAATACCGAAAACTGAGACAGCAAAAGCACCGCTGTGACGATGTCGCTCACCGCCAGGGCCGATTGATAGCTGGCGACGAAGGCAGGAGCTGGCAGTAGCGGGATACCGGCGTACGGAACGGCCACCGCGAACAGGATCGAGGAAACGCCGACAATCCATAATGCCGCAGTTCGGTCAGCCGGTGTGGCCGGCAGGGTCGATAGAAAGGTGCTTCGGTCGATCGCAGGCGCGTTCATCTCGTGCAGACCCGTTTTGAGCATCTCTCCGCAGTTCCAAGATCCGGTAGTCTTGGCCTCCGGTAGTCTTGGCCTCCGGTAGTCTTGGCCTCCACGACCTCCACGGTAACCCGTTCCGGGCGGGTGTCGTGAAATGTTGACGCGACGACTCAACCGAGGGTTACAGCTTACTTAATTTGGGTGGGAACGCGGAATAGGGATCAGGTAAGATGCGCTTTACTGGGTGGTGCCATAATGCCCTGCCGGTGTGCCGGGTTCCAGGTTTGAATCATATCATTTGATCGATCTGCGGGAGTTGTTCCCATGCCTCGCGTTCTCATCATCGACGACCAGAAGGACGTGCGCGCGATGGTCGCAATCGTGCTCCGGGTCAATCATTACGAGGTCGCCGAGGCCGACAGTGGTACGGCCGGGCTGAATACCTTCGACGAAGGCCCGTTTGACGCGGCGATCGTCGATATTTTCCTTGGCGACATCAGCGGTGTCGATGTCATCGCGGCCCTGCGGGAGCGTGCGCCAGGACTCCCCGTCGTGGCAGTCTCCGGAATGACGGCGCTGGATTTCATGGAAGAGTCGCCCCACCTCGCCAGCGTGGTTTGCCTGCAAAAGCCGTTTCGGCCGAACGATCTCCTGCAGGCGCTTCGGAAGGCCCAGGCCGCAGCCGCCGGCGAGCTGCCGGCAGTCGTCTGATCCTGCCGTGAAAAAACGCCCCGGGCAAGCCGGGGCGTTGATGACGATCGCATCGCGGGACTGGAGGCCCGGAGGCGCGCTCAGGTGCCGTTGCCCTTGATCTCGGCGTAGCCGCCCTTGGCGTCCCACTTGTAGACGACGTAGTCGAGCTGCTTGATGTCACCCTTGGCGTCGTACTCGATCGGGCCGATCACGGTGTCCCACTTGCCGGCCTTCATCGCTTCCATCACTTTCTTGGCGTCGGTGGTGCCGGCCTTCTTGGCCGCCTGCGACCAGACCTGCATCGCCGCGTAGGTGTAGAGCGTGTAGCCTTCGGGGTCGATGTTCTTGGCCTTGAAGGCGTCGACGATCTTCTTCGCGGTCGGCTTGTTGCGCGGGTCGGGGCCGAAGGTGAACAGCGTGCCTTCGCCGGCTGGGCCGGTGATGGAGGCGTACTCCTTGTCGGCGAGCGCGTCGCCGGCCATCAGGATCGTCTTGAGACCCTGGTCGCGCATCTGGCGCAGGATCAGGCCACTCTCCTGATGATAGCCGCCGACATAGACGAGGTCGATGTTGTCGCGCTTCAGGCGCGAGACGATCGCGTTGAAGTCCTTGTCGCCCTTGTTGTAGGACTCGTACATCTTCTCGGTGACGCCGGCCTTGTTGAGCGCCTTCTTGGTCTCGTCGGCGAGACCCTTGCCATAGGTGGTCTTGTCGTTGAGGATCGCGATGTTCTTGCCCTTGAAGTTCTTGGCGATGTACTGCGCCGCGATCAGGCCCTGCTGATCGTCACGGCCGCAGACGCGCGCCACGTTCCAGAGCTTGCGCTCGGTGAACAGCGGGTTGGTCGAAGCCGGCGTGATCTGCAGAACGTTGCCGTCTGCATAGGCTTCCGAAGCCGGGATCGACGACGACGAGCAATAATGCCCGGCCACGAACGGGATCTTCGCGCCGGCGATCTTTTCGGCGATCGAGCGCGCCTGCTTCGGGTCGCAGGCGTCGTCCTCGACCGACAGCGCGAGCTTCTTGCCGTTGACGCCGCCGGCGGCATTGATATCGGCCACGGCCATTTCTGCGCCGTTCTTCATCTGGCGGCCGAAGGCGGACTCGCCGCCGGTCATCGGGCCTGCGACTGCGACGGTGACATCCTGCGCGAATGCCGCGCCCGACAGCGCGAGCGATGCGCCGAATGCCAGACCGATGAGCTTCAGTGATTTCATGAGATACCTCGCGGGTGGTCGCCTGTGGAAGTTGCCGGGCATGCCCGGTCCAAACCGGCGCCATTCTTGAATGAAATCGCCGAGAAGTCACCGGCAAAATACGGGCATCGGCGCAGATATCTCGCCTCATTCGGCCGCACGCGGGGAGGCCCGCGGCTCGGTCAGCCGTGCCGGCCGCCTTCCAGGTAGGCGGCGCGAATCTCCGGGCGCTGCAGCAATTCGGCACCCGTACCGGCCAGCGTGATCAGGCCATTGACCATGACATAGCCGCGATGGGCGAGCTTGAGGGCGTGGTTGGCGTTCTGCTCGACGATCAGCACGGTCAGGCCGTCCTGCCGGTTCAGGGTGCGGATGGCATCGAAGATCTGCCGCGCGATCAGCGGCGCGAGGCCCAGCGAGGGCTCGTCGAGCAGGAGCAGGCGGGGACGGCTCATCAAGGCGCGGCCGATCGCCAGCATCTGCTGCTCGCCCCCGGACAGGGTGCCACCGCGCTGGGCGTAGCGTTCCTTCAGGCGCGGAAACAGCGTGAAGACGCGTTGCAGCGTCGCCTCGCGTTCGGCCTCGGTGCATTCGGTGGCATCCGCCCCCATCTGGAGGTTTTCCGCCACGCTCATGCGCGGGAAGACGCGGCGGCCCTCTGGCGATTGCGCGATGCGCAAATGCGCGATCTCGTGGGTGGGGACGTCGGTGATGTCGCGGCCTTCATACAGGATCTGCCCCGAGCGTGCGCGCGGCTTGCCGAAGATCGTCATCATCAGCGTCGACTTGCCGGCGCCGTTGGCGCCGATCAGTGCCACGATCTCGCCGGCATTGATCTCGACGTCGACGCCCTTCAGCGCCTCGATCTTGCCGTAGGCGGCGCGCAAACCCCGGATCGCGAGCAGAGGGGACGGTGCCGCGGTCATGAGCCGCCCTCCATCACCGCCGCCGCCTCTTCCTCATCGGCGCCGAGATAGGCGGCGATCACCTTGGGATCGTCGCGGACCTCGCGCGGCGTACCTTCCGCGATCTTGACGCCGTGGTCCATCACCACGATGTGGTCGGAAATCTCCATCACCACCGACATGTCGTGCTCGATCAGGAGGATCGAGGTGCCGAGCTCGTCGCGGATCGAGAGCAGGAGCTCGCTCAAGGCCGCGCTCTCGCGTGCATTGAGCCCGGCCGCCGGCTCGTCCAGGCAGAGCAGTGCGGGCTCGGTGCACATTGCGCGCGCGATCTCCAGCCGGCGCTGGTCGCCATAGGCGAAATTGCCGGCGGCATCGTCGGCGCGGTCGAGCAGATTGACCCGCTTGAGCCAGTCCGTGGCGAGATCGATCGCGCGCTTTTCGGCGTCGCGATAGCCGGGGGCGCCGATCAGGCCGAGGAAGGTGAAGCCGGAGGCGCGCATCAGTGCGTTGTGTTGCGCCACCATCAGGTTTTCCAGCGCGGTCATGCCGGGAAACAGCCGGATGTTCTGGAAGGTCCGGGCGACCTTGGCCTGCTTGGCGATGCGGAAATCGTTCAGCCGCTCCAGCGCGATCGTCCTGCCGCCGTCATGGGTGAGGCGAATGGCGCCGCCGCTCGGTTTGTAGAAGCCGGTGATGCAGTTGAAGACGGTGGTCTTGCCGGCGCCGTTCGGCCCGATCAGCGCGGTGATCTTCTTCCGCTCGGCGCCGAAGGAAAGGTCCTGCACGGCAACGATGCCGCCGAAGCGCATGGCGAGCCGGTCGACGTTGAGAATCTTGTCGCCGCTCATCCGTGCCCTTCCTTGACGAGGTCGGAGGAGATCGCTTTCGCCTTGGTCAGATACACGGTGGGCGCGCGATGACCGATCAGGCCGCGCGGCCGCCAGATCATGATCAGCACCATGGCCATGCCGAACACCAGCATGCGATAGCCCTCCAGGCTCCGGAACAATTCGAAGCCGCCAATCATGGCGAGTGCGGAGAGCGCGACGCCGAGCTGCGACCCCATGCCTCCGAGGACGACGATGGCGAGCACCAGAGCCGATTCCTGGAAGGTGAAGGATTCCGGGCTGATGAAGCCTTGCCGGGTGGCGAAGAATGCGCCGGCAAATCCGCCGAACATCGCCCCCGTCGCGAATGCCGTGAGCTTGGTCGTCGTGGTGTTGATGCCGAGCGCGCGGCAGGCGACCTCGTCCTCGCGCAGGGCTTCCCAGGCCCGGCCGATCGGCAGACGGCGCAGCCGGATCGTGGCCCAGTTGGTGAGCAGCGCCAACGCCAGGATCAGATAGAACAAAAACACGATGCGATGCGTCGTCGAATATTCGATGTGAAGCCAGGCCGCGAGCCCGTCGTCGCTGTTGTCGAGCGGGATGCCAAAAAAGCTGGGACGTGGAATGCCCGAGACCCCGTTGGGGCCGCCGGTCAGGTCCTGCCAGTTGATGATGACGAGACGGATGATCTCGCCGAACGCGAGGGTCACGATGGCGAGGTAATCGCCGCGCAGGCGCAGCACGGGGAAGCCGAGCAGCACGCCCCAGAACGCGGCGAGGATGCCGGCAAGCGGCAGGCAGACCCAGAACGACCAGCCGAAATTGGTGGCGAGCAGTGCGTAGGAATAGGCGCCGACCGCGTAGAAGGCGACGTAGCCGAGATCGAGCAGGCCGGCGAGCCCGACCACCACGTTCAATCCCCAGCCCAGCATGACGTAGGTCAGCACCAGGATCGCGAGGTCGAGGATGTAGCGCTGGTTATAGAAGATCACCGGCACCAGCAGCGTGAAGATCAGGAGCGCCGGGGCGAGGTAACGACCGATGAACGACATGCCGCTCTTCACCGCCGGCGGCACCAGCTTCTCGGCGCCGGTCGGGCCGATCCATTGCCTGAGCAGCTCGATCACGATCGAGCCGCCGAACACGGCGGCGACGATGGACGCGAGGTCGCCGAAGCGGGTCCAATAGGTGAGCTGGCCGGAGGAGCCCGCCTCGGTGCGGATGCCGATCATCAGCGAGAACAGCACCAGCGCGATCAGCGCGTTGACGAAGGCTGTCTTCAGGAGAGCGGGGATGCTCGTTGCGGGTTTGGCCGGGTTGGTCGAGGGAGCTGTCACGCGTGCGACCGTCAGACTTTTCGACTTCGGGACGGCCGAGCAGGCCGGTCGGCATGAAGATCAGCACCACGATCAGGATCGAGAACGCGGCGACGTCCTTGTACTCGACCGAGAAATAGGCCGACCAGAACGTCTCGATCAGGCCGATCGCGAGGCCGCCGAGCATGGCGCCCGGCAGCGAGCCGATACCTCCGAGCACGGCAGCGGTGAACGCCTTGATGCCGGCGACGAAGCCCATGAAGAAATCGACGAGGCCGTAATAGAGCAGGTACATCAGGCCCGCGACCGCAGCGAGCGCCGCACCGATCACGAAGGTCATCGAGATTGTGCGGTCGACGTCGACGCCGAGCAGCGCCGCCATGGTCTGATCCTGCTCGCAGGCGCGCATGTCGCGGCCAAGCCTTGTCCGCGACACCAGCCAGGTGAAGATCGCCAGCAGCACGATGGTGGTGATGACCACGATGATCTGGATATTGGAGAGCTGGATGACGAAGCCGTCCGCGCTCTCGTGCAGGGTATAGCCGCCGGTAATGACGGGCGGGATCGGCTTGACTCGTGCGCCCTGCGCGACCTGCGAGTAGTTGGTCAGCACGAAGGACATGCCGATCGCCGACAGCATCGGGGCGAGGCGGAAGGAGTGGCGAAGCGGCCGGTAGGCGATGCGCTCGATGGTCCAGCCATACAGCGCGGTGATCGCCATCGAGACCAGCAGCACGATCAGCAGGATCACCGGGATCGCGGTGAGGCCGGTCGAGATCAGGAGCAGAAAGGTGATCAGGGCGATGAAGCCGCCGATCATGAAGACGTCGCCATGGGCGAAGTTGATCATGCCGACGATGCCGTAGACCATCGTGTAGCCGATGGCGATCAGGCCGTAGATCGAGCCCAGAACGAGACCGTTGATGAGCTGCTGGGCGAAGTAATCCATGGGCTGCCGTACCAAACCTGACGCGGGCTCAAAGTGAGAGGCTCTTGGGAGAGTGGGTTGGAGTGTGGTTTTCTTGGGCCCCGGCAGCCCCTAGCATTCTTCCAGTTTTGTAACAGGAGGGAACTGGCGGCTGCAACAGGTCAACACGACGGCAGAGGGTCTTGTACAGAGGTCATTTGCCGGTCTGGTTCCGCAACTGCGAGGAACTGGGTTCCCGGGGGCAACCAAAATGGTTGGCGGCAGTTGTTTCGTCTCTGACGTCCAACAAGGGAGTTCCCCGAATGACGAAGCAGCAGAACCAGAATCCGGGTCAGCAGAGTCAGAACCCCGGCCAGCAGCGCCCCGGTCAACAGCCGGGCCAGCAGGGCGGTGGTCAGAAACCCGGACAGCAGCAGCAGAGACGACCCGATGCGCCAGGGTGATCGGCCGGGCCAGCAGCAGGGTGGCCAGCGCGGCCAGGAATAGCGAGTTTTGGCGCCCGGGATATCAGGGCCAGTGAGGGTAGGCCCCGCCGCGCGGCGGGGCCTTTTTTGTGAGACGAGGCTTTTTCGGCTGTGCCGGCGCCCAGATCCCAGGTCCACTGGCCGGTTAAGGTAAACAAAGGGTTTAAATTGCCGCCACAGTCTGATGCGAGTTAGCTCCCCGCAAGGCCTTCCGATCGAAGGCGCGCAATTGGCGAAACGGGCAGCGACATGTTCAGGAATTGGCGGATCGGCTCGGTCAACGGCGCGCTGCTGGCGGCCTATTTCATTCCGGCCTGGAGCCTCGTTGCGTTCAACATCATCATTGCGCCGGTGCACGGCCTCTACGAGAGGCCGAGTGTCGCCGTTGCGCTGTTCCTCAGCGACCATCTTCAGATGGCGGGGATTGAAACGGTGCGCGCGGCCTGGCTGCTTGCGCTCGGCCGCCTGACTGTGGTCGCGTTCTTTGCAATATATCTCGCTCTGCTCTGCATCCCCCGCACTCGCAAGTCCGGCGGCAGCGACGAGGCGCTGGGTATTGCGCTGGCGATCGGCAGCCTGATCTCGTTTGCCAGCATGGTGATGGCCTCGAAGGTCGGCGAGATGGCCGCGCTCCGGCTGCATGCCACCGAGCTCTTGCTCCTGCTCGGTGCCGCCATCGTGGTCGTGATCGAGAAGCCGGCGGTCGCACCGAAGACCGTCGAGGCCGCCGCGCCGCTAGCTCTTGAGCAGGCCGAGGCTCCTGCACAATCGCTGAGGCTTCCTTGACGGCGTGGTTCGCGGCCGGTACGCCGCAATAGATCGCCTGCTGCAGCAGGATTTCCTTGATGTCCTCGGGCGTGAAGCCGCCCTCGGCGAGCGCCGCACGTACGTGCAGGCGGAATTCGTCCCATTGTCCGAGCGCAACCATGGTGCCGATCACCAGCACCCGCCGCGTGCGCTCGTCGAAATGGGGGCGGGTCCAGATCTCGCCCCAGGCATAACGCGTGATCAGATCCTGGAAGTCGGTATTGAACGCGTTGCGGTTGGCGATCGACTTGTCGACCCAGGCATTGCCCAGCACCTTGCGGCGAACGTTCATGCCGGCATCGCGGCGCATTTGGTCGTCCATTGTGTTTCTCCTCTCGTCATTGCGAGCGCAGCGAAGCGATCCATAAATGTGTCCGCGGAGACGGTCTGGATTGCTTCGTCGCTACGCTCCTCGCAATGACGGTTGCTGCTAGCGCTGCGTCAGGAAGCCGACCACCGCGTCGGTGAATGCGTGCGGCTGCTCGACGTTGGAAATGTGGGCGGCATCGATGATGGTCATGCTGGCGCCCGGAATGTTGGAGCGGATCAATTCGCCCGCCGAGATCGGCGTCGCCTGATCGTGGCGGCCGGCGATGACCAGCGTCGGGCTCTTGATCTTCGGCAGCAGCGCGCGCTGGTCGAGCGTCGACAGTGCCTCGCAGCAGGCGAGATAGCCATCGACGGGCGTAGCCAGCAGCATCGCCTTCATTTTCGCGGTGATCTCAGGCTCGCGCTCGCGAAAATCCTGCGTCAGCCATCCCGCGATCACGGCATCGGCGACGGCGGCGATGCCGCCCTTCTTCACGGCGTCGATGCGCTCCAGCCATTTGGTCGGCTCGGCATAGTAGCAGGAGGTGTTGGCGAGAATGAGCTTGCCGAAGCGTTCAGGCGCGTTGGCGCCGAGCCATTGCCCGACCATGCCGCCCATCGACAGGCCGCACCAATGCACCTTCTCGATATTGAGATCGTCGAGGATCGCGAGCACGTCGCGGCCGAAGCGCTCCATCGTATAGGGACCGGGCGGCACGTTGGACCTGCCGTGGCCGCGGCGGTCGTAGCGGATGACGCGGAACACCTGCGTCAGCGCCTTCATCTGCGGCTCCCACATCTGAAGCGTGCAGCCGAGCGAGTTGGACAGCATCAAGGTCGGCCCGCCGTCGCGGCCCTCGACGGAGACGTTGAGCAGGCATCCGTCGGCATCGATCATGGGCATGCGGCGTCTCCGTCGTATTTTGCAGTTCTTATTCGCGGTCGAGGCTGTCGAGCAGCCGGTCGATCAGGGCTTGGGAAGCCCCTTGATAGGCCATCGGCTCGAACAATGCCGCAAGTTTTTCCGGCGAGAGCTGCGCTGTGACCTGCGAGATCAGCCGACAGCACCTCGCGCAGATGCTTCTTCTCCGCGACGGCGCGCTTGCTGGCGGCCTCGACGAGGTGATGCGCATCGCTCTTGCCGATCGTCTCCGCCAGCGCAAAGGTGACCGCCTCCGCCATGATCAGCCCATGCGTCGCGTCGAGATTGCTGCGCATGCGCGCGGCGTCGACGTCCAGGCCTTCGGCGATGTCGACGATGGCGGCCAGCGCGCCCGAACTGACTAGCATCAATTGCGGCAGGGTCGGCCATTCCGCGTGCCAGGGGCCGGCGCTGCGCTCGTGGTCCTGCACTTGAGCTGCGAAGATCGTCGCCGCAAGCTGCGGCGCCATGGTGGCTGCGCCCAACGCGCTCGCGGCGGCGACCGGGTTGCGCTTGTGCGGCATGGTCGAGGAGCCGCCGCGGCCTTCGCCGGCCGGCTCGAACGCCTCGGCGACGTCGGTCTGCATCATCAGCGAGACGTCGCGCGCGATCTTGCCGCAGCTTCCGGCGAGAATGGCGAGACAGGACGCGGCCTCCGCGATCCGGTCGCGATGGGTGTGCCATGGCGCCTCCGGCAGCGGCAGGCCGAGCTCCCGCGCGAGGCGTTCCGCCACGGCCAGGCCCTTGTCACCGAGGGCGGCCAGCGTGCCGGCCGCGCCGCCGAATTGCAGGGCAAGGCCCTCGCGCCGCAGCCGCCGCAGGCGGCAGCGGGCACGGGCAAGGCTCGAGGCATATTCGGCGGCCTTCAGGCCGAACGGCATCGGCAGCGCGTGCTGAAGCCAGGTCCGTGCCACCATCGCGGTATTGCGATGGCTGCGCGCCAGCGCGGCAAAGCCCCCGATGGCGCGGCTGAGGTCCGTGTCCAGCGCCTCGATGCCGGCGCGAAGCGTGAGCATGGTCGCGGTGTCGATGACATCCTGGCTGGTGGCGCCCCAATGCACATAGCGCGCGGCCTCCTTGTCGGCCTTGCCGACATTGGCCGTCAGCATCTTGACCAGGGGAATCGCGAGATTACCCGAACGCGTCGCGGCCTCTGCCAGCGCGGCCATGTCAAAGCAATCTGCCTTGCACGCGGTCTCGATCGGCCCCACGGCGGATGCCGGAATCACATCCGTGGCGGCCTCGGCGCGTGCCAGGGCCGCCTCAAAATCAAGCATGTTCTGCAGGGTGGAGCGGTCGTCGCAGACCGCGCGCATGGCAGCGCTCGACAGCATCGGCGCGAGCAGGGGGAAAGGGATGTGCTCATATTGCGCGCGACCTAATCATCATGGCCCCTCTGTGCCAATCCCCCACCGCCCCTACATGTCTTTTTGCAGTTGCGAATATGCATTGCACGTGACCGGGCGCCGGCCTTTCCTTTGCCGCGTGGCTGCGTTACTTGATCAGCATTATAGTTACGCGATCCGGGAGGCAGCCTCATGGCCATGACGATGAACGGCGAAGTCCAGCTTGCGGCGCCGCGCGAGGCCGTGTGGGCCAAGCTCAACGATCCCGAGGTGCTGAAGGCCTGCATCCCCGGCTGCGAAGAGGCTCGAGAAGACCGAGGACGGCGGCTTTCGCGCAACGGCGAAAATGAAGGTCGGCCCGGTGTCGGCACGCTTCAAGGGCAAGGTCACACTCTCCGATCTCGACCCGCCGAACGGCTATCGGATCTCGGGTGAGGGCGAGGGTGGGGTCGCCGGCTTCGCCAAGGGCGGTGCGGTGGTCAAGCTGGCGGAGAAGGACGGCGGCACGCTGCTCTCCTACGAGGTCGAGGCGCAGATCGGCGGCAAGTTGGCGCAGCTCGGCCAGCGCCTCATCAACGGCGCCGCCAAGAAGCTCGCGGACGAGTTTTTCACGAACTTCGCCAAGGCCGTACAGAGCTGAAGGTCCAATACTTTTAGCATGGCGCCTTGCGTCCCGGGCGATGTTGCCCCGGGGCATAATGGCCCATATGATGGGTTGGAATAATTATAAGAACCGCTTCGACGGGACCCGTTGGGGCGCTGATAGAGAGTGCTTATGGCAAAGATCTCCCTCATCGTGAACGGCAATCCTGTCACGGCCAATGTCGATCCCCGCACGCTTCTGGTGCAGTTCCTGCGCGAGAATCTGCACCTGACCGGCACCCATGTCGGCTGCGACACCTCGCAGTGCGGCGCCTGCGTCGTGCATCTGGACGGCAAGGCCGTGAAGTCCTGCACCACGCTTGCCGTGATGGCCGACGGCCACGAGATCAAGACGATCGAGGGACTGGCCGCCGACGGTGCGCCGCTGCATCCGATGCAGGAAGCCTTCCGCGAGCACCATGGCCTGCAATGCGGCTTCTGCACGCCCGGCATGATCATGACCGCGATCGACATCGTGCATCGCAAGGGCCACGAGCTGGACGACCATACGATCCGCGAGGAGCTGGAAGGCAATCTCTGCCGTTGCACCGGCTACCAGAACATCGTCGCCTCGATCTCCGCCGGCGCCAAGGCGATGGCGAAATCCGATCTCGCCTAAACCGCGCGCGCATTCTGCGACCAGGACATTCAGATGTACGAATTCAAATATCATCGCCCCGGGACCGTGCGGCAGGCCGCCAACCTCCTGGTGAAGAACGAAGACGCCAAGGTGATCGCCGGCGGCCACACGCTGATTCCCGTCATGAAGCAGCGTCTGGCGAGCCCCCACATCTGGTCGATCTCTCCCATATCGAGGGGCTGAATACGATCGAGATGAAGGGCCGCTCGCTGGTGATCGGCGCTACCGCCAAGCACGCCGAGGTCGCGACCTCCGCCATCGTCGGTGAGGCGATCCCGGCGCTGGCCAATCTCGCGGGCCAGATCGGTGATCCCGCGGTGCGCCACAAGGGTACGATCGGCGGCTCGCTCGCCAACAACGATCCGACCGCGGATTATCCGGCTGCGGTGCTTGCGCTCGGCGCGACCATCGTCACCAACAAGCGCCGCCTCAAGGCCGAAGAGTATTTCCAGGGGCTGTTCTCGACCGCGCTGGAGGCCGACGAGATCATCACCAAGGTGATGTTCCCGTTGCCGAAGAAGGCGGCCTACATCAAGTTCCGCAACCAGGCCTCGCGCTACGCGCTGGTCGGCGTGTTCGTGGCGCGGCGTCCGTCGGACGTGCGGGTGGCCGTGACCGGCGCCGGCTCTGAGGGCGTGTTCCGGGTCGAGGCGTTCGAGGAAGCCCTGAAGAAGCGCTTTGCGTCGAAGGCGATTGAAGGCATCGAGGTGCCGGCAGAGGGTCTCAACAGCGACATCCACGGCAGCGCAGAATACCGCGCGCATCTCATCGGCGTGCTGACGCGGCGCGCCCTCGATGCCGCTAACGCCAAGGAGTGAGGTGACCTCACTCCCCGCACAAGACTTGGCCCGCGAGGGCGTAACCGAGACCGGCCTTTCATGACTTCAGCGGCCACTACTTCCGGTGCCAATACTCCAGTTGTATTGCCGGCATCGGTCGATGCGATGCTCGAACTCCTGACGTCGCGCGGCTATCTCGCCGAGCGATCGTTGGCGACGGTGACGTACCTGTCGCTGCGTATGGGCCGGCCGCTGTTTCTGGAAGGCGAGGCCGGCGTCGGCAAGACCGAGATCGCGAAGGTGCTGTCGGCCGCGCTGGGGCGGAAGCTGATCCGCCTGCAGTGCTATGAGGGCCTCGACGTCTCCTCCGCGGTCTATGAGTGGAACAGCGCCGCGCAGATGATCGCGATCCGGATGGCGGAAGCCGCCGGCGACACCGACCGTGAGCAGCTCTCATCCGACATCTTCGCCGACCGCTACATGATCAAGCGGCCGCTGCTCCAGGCGCTGGAGCCTGATGTCGCCGGACCGCCGGTGCTGCTGATCGACGAGGCTCGATCGTGCCGACGAGGCGTTCGAAGCCTACCTGCTCGAAATCCTCAGCGACTTCCAGGTGACCATCCCCGAGTTCGGCACCGTGAAGGCCCCACACCCGCCGATCGTCATCATCACCTCCAACCGCACCCGCGAGATCCACGACGCGCTGAAGCGGCGCTGCCTCTATCACTGGGTCGATTATCCCGCCGCCGAGCGCGAGCTTGCGATCGTCAAGTCGCGCGTGCCCGGCATCTCCGCAAAGCTGTCGCAGCAGGTCGTGCGCTTCGTGCAGGCCTTGCGCGACCAGGACTTCTACAAGTCGCCTGGTGTTGCCGAGACCATCGACTGGGCGACAGCCCTGTCCGAACTCGACGCCCGCTCGCTGACCCCGCAAGTGGTCGGCGACACGCTGGGGGCGCTGCTCAAATACCAGGATGACATCACCCGTATGCAGGGCGACACCCTGCAAAAGGTGCTGAAGGACGCGACGAGCGAGAATTAGTTGGGTCGTTCCGGGGCGATGCGTAGCATAGAACCCGGAACCTCGAGATTCCCAGGTGCGCAATTGCGCACCATAGTTCACGCTTCGCGTGCCCCGGAATGACGGCAGAGGCAGCAACCCATGGCCATCAACCACCTTGCCCCTGAACAGACCGAGCAGTTCGCCGACAACATCGTCGGCTTTGCCCGCGCGCTGCGTTCGGCGGGCATGCCGGTCGGGCCCGGTGCCGTCATCGACGCCATGAGCGCCCTGCAGGTGATCGACATCGGCAATCGCTCCGATGTCTTCACCACGCTGGAGGCGATCTTCGTCAAGCGCCATGAGCACGCGCTGATCTTCAAGCAGGCCTTCAATTTGTTCTTCCGCGCCTCGGAGGAATGGAAGCACATGCTGGATTCGGTGCCGCTGCCGGACGAGGCCAAGAAGAAGCCGCAGGCCGGTTCGCGCCGCGTGCAGGAGGCGATGTCACAGCCGCGCATGACGGAGACGCCGCAGCACCAGGAGCAGGATCTGCGCCTGTCGGTCTCCGACAAGGAGATCCTGCAGAAGAAGGATTTTGCGCAGATGAGCGCGGCCGAGATTACCGAGGCGCTGCGTGCCGTCGAGCGGATGCGGCTGCCGCAGGCCGAGCTTTTGACGCGCCGGCATCGGCCCGATCCCCGCGGGCTGCGTCTCGATTTGCGCCGCACGCTACGCGCATCCTTGCGCACCGGCGGCGACATCATCGACATCCATCGCTTGGGCCGGATCGAGAAGCCGGCGCCGATCGTGGCGCTGCTCGATATCTCGGGCTCGATGAGCGAATACACCCGCCTGTTCCTGCATTTCCTCCACGCCATCGGCGATGCGCGCAAGCGTGTCTCGGTGTTCCTGTTCGGCACGCGTCTCACCAACGTCACCCGCGCGCTCCGCCAGCGCGATCCCGACGAGGCGCTCGCGAGCTGCTCGGCCTCGGTCGAGGACTGGGCCGGCGGCACGCGGATATCGGCCTCGCTGCACAACTTCAACAAATTGTGGGCGCGGCGCGTGCTGAGCCAGGGCGCCATCGTGCTGCTGATCTCCGACGGGCTGGAGCGGGAGGCCGATTCCAAGCTCGCCTTCGAGATGGACCGGCTGCACCGCTCTTGCCGGCGGCTGATCTGGCTGAACCCGCTATTGCGGTTCTCCGGCTTCGAGGCCAAGGCCCAGGGCATCAAAATGATGCTCCCGCACGTTGACGAATTCCGCCCGGTACATAATTTGAGTTCGATCCAGGAGCTGATCGCCACGCTCTCCCGGCCGCTGCCGCCGCATCACCGCAGCCTGATCCGCTCCGCAGCTTGAGAGGCCCCCCAATGCTCGATCGCGACGAGGATATTCTGAAGGCGGCGGAGGACTGGCAGAAGGCCGGTCATGGCGTCGCGCTGGCGACGGTCGTCGAGACCTGGGGCTCGGCGCCGCGCCCGGCGGGCTCGAGCCTCGTCATCAACGACGAGGGCACCTTCCTTGGCTCGGTCTCCGGCGGCTGCGTCGAGGGCGCCGTGGTCACCGAGGCCATGGATGTGATCCAGAGCGGCAAGCCAAGGATGCTGGAGTTCGGCGTTGCCGATGAGACCGCCTGGAATGTCGGGCTGTCCTGCGGCGGCACCATCCGCGTCTTCGTCGAGAAGGTCGGTTAGCCGTGAAGCTCGAGATCCTGCAAGAACTCAATGCCGAGCGCGCTGCGCGCCGTCCGGCGATCCTGTTGACCGATACCGAGAGCGGCGAGCAGCGCCTGGTGAAGGCGAAGGATTTCTCGAAAGATCCTCTGCGCGCCGAGCTGGAAAAGCAGCTTCGCATGGGCAAGAGTGCCAGTGTCGAAGCCGGCGGCAAGAAGCTGTTCCTCAATGTCTACGCGCCGACCGCAAAGCTCGTCATCGTCGGCGCGGTCCATATCAGCCAGGCCCTGGCGCCGCTGGCGCGCTCTCTCGGCTATGACGTGACGGTCGTCGATCCCCGCACGGCCTTTGCCAGCCCCGAGCGCTTCCCCGACATTCCGCTCGTTGCGGAATGGCCCGATACCGCGCTGCCACCGCTCAATGTCGATGCCTACACGGCGTTCGTCGCGGTGACGCACGATCCCAAGATCGACGATCCCGCATTGCTGCACGCCTTCGAGCGCGGCTGCTTCTATATCGGCGCGCTCGGCTCGCGGAAGACGCACGCCAAGCGTGGCGACCGGCTGCGCGCGCAGGGCGCGAAGGAAAGCGACATCGCGCGCATCCACGCGCCGATCGGGCTTGCGATCGGCGCGGTGTCACCGTCCGAAATCGCGGTGTCCATCATGGCGGAGATCACGGCGGTGCTCCGCCTGCCTCCCAAGGAAAAAGAAGAAGCGGCATGAAATTCGGTCCGGCGAGTCCGCAGGATGCAATCGGCGGGGTGACAGTGCACACCTTGCGCCAGGGACCGCTGGTGCTGAAAAAGGCACGACAATCGGCCCTGCCGAGGTCGAGCAACTCACGCGCGCGGGCATCAAGGACATCGTCGTGGTGCGCATGGAGGCGGGCGACGTCTCCGAGGACGTCGCGGCCGCGGGAATCGCGCTGGCCGTCGGCGGCGAGGGCATCCATGTCGAGCGCGCCTTCACCGGCCGCGCCAATCTGTTCGCCGCGCGGCCGGGCGTGCTGGTGATCGATCGCGCCGCGGTCGACCGCATCAACAACGTCGACGAGGCCATCACCTTTGCAACGCTCACCGCCTACAAGCCGGTGGTCGAAGGCGAGATGGTCGGCACCGTCAAGATCATCCCGTTCGGGGTCGAAGGCGACTTGCGCGATGCCGCGGTGAAGGCGGCGGGCAGGGACGTGCTGAAGGTCGCGCCTTACGTGATCAAGCGCGTCGGTGTCGTTTCGACGTTGCTGCCGGGCCTGTCCTCCAAGGTGATCGACAAGACGCTTCGTGTCACCGCCGAGCGGCTCGCGCCGGCCGGTGCTGGCATCATTGCCGAACGTCGTGTCCAGCATGAGGAACAGGCTCTGTCGGCGGCGATCAAGGAATTGCTCGCGCTCGGTGCCGAGCTTGTCATCGTGTTCGGGGCGTCCGCGATCGCCGATCGCCGCGACGTGATCCCGGCGGCCGTGACGGGCATCGGCGGCGAGATCGAGCATTTCGGCATGCCGGTCGATCCCGGCAATCTGCTGCTGATTGCCCGCGCCGGCAATGTGCCGGTGCTGGGCGCGCCGGGCTGCGCGCGCTCGCCGGTCGAGAACGGGTTTGACTGGGTCTTGATGCGGCTGCTCGCCGGCATCAAGGTGACGCGCGCCGAGCTGATGGGAATGGGCGTCGGCGGCCTCCTCATGGAAATTGTGACGCGCCCGCAGCCGCGCGCCAAGCCCGAGACCGAGGGCAACAGCCAGGTCGCCGCCATCGTCCTTGCGGCGGGACGCTCGACCCGGATGGGCGGGCCGAACAAGCTGCTCGCAGAGCTCGATGGCAAGAAGCTGGTGCGCCTTGCCATCGAGCAGGCGCTGGCCTCGAAGGCGTCCGAGGTGATCGTCGTCACCGGCCATCAGGCTGAGCTGGTCGAACAGGCCCTGCAAGGCCTGAAGGTGAAGTTCGTCCGCAATCCCGATTTTGCCGGCGGCATCGCAAGCTCGGTCAAATCAGGCATCGCCGCCGTGCCTGAGGCTTGCGACGGCGCGTTGGTCTGCCTCGGCGACATGCCGCTGATCGATGCCGGCCTGATCGACCGCCTCATCGACGGCTTTGCGCCGGACCGCGGCAACCTTATCGTCGTGCCCGTCAGCGAAGGCCGCCGCGGCAATCCCGTGCTGTGGTCGCGCCGCTTCTTCAAGGAGCTGATGACGCTCGACGGTGATATCGGCGCGCGGCATCTGATCGCTAAGCACACCGAGGCAGTCGCCGAAGTGCCCGTGGACGGCGAGAGCGCCTTCCTCGACATCGACACGCCGCAGGCGCTGGAAGCGGCCCGGCGGGGGTGACGGTGGCGTAGGTTGGATTAGCCGAAGGCGTAATCCACCTCACGCACCACGTTCGTGGCTCGCCTACTTCTTGGTGTTCGACAGCTTCTCGACCCCGCTGGCTTTCAGCTCGACGCCTTGCTTGGTCAGCTGTGCCTTGTCGCCGCTGCTGAATGTGAATGTATCGGCGCCGGCGCTGATGCCGTTCCATGCGACCGCTTCGCCGAGGGACAGATACCACAGTCCCTGAAAGCCGGTTGAGGCGTTGAGCTGTCCGGTCCAGACCGTGGTCGAACCACAGCCGAGGAAATTCACCGAGAAGCTGATCGCGGTGCCGGTGTTGCCATAGGCCAACCAACCCGTCACAGGCAGCGGCTTGCCCTCATCGCAGCTATTTGCCGCGTTGTTGGTGTAAGTCCCGGTCATCGCGCCCGTATTCTGGTTGAAATTGGTGATGGCCAGGATCGAGCCGTACTGGTTGGTCCAGGTCCAGTTCACCGATTGCGCATGTGCCGGCGAGGGTCCGATCAAGGACGCCGACGCAATCATTGCCAAGAGCATTCCGTTGATGTGACGCATGGTCGTTTCCTCCGGCCCTCTGCGGGGAAGCTTGCAGGTGCGACTACTTTAAATGAAGCGATTTAAAAACACAACTAAAAGATGTATTGAATGGTCGGTTCGTCTGCGCAGCTTTTCAACCACCCGTTCACCATCTGGAAACGACCGCCGCTTAGAGTTCCTCCACCTGCCTTGGGGGAGGGGTTTTTCCATGGCTTCGAACGTCGTCGCGCGCCGTTGCGCGATGTTTTTCTTTGCGCTGTCGGTTTGTGTCGCCGGCGCCCGCTACATCACCGAAGCCCACGCAGCTGGTGCCATCGCGGTCGGCAAATGCGGCGCCTATGGTCAGGCTTTTGATTACGGCGCCGAGCACGAGGCACGTGCCGCGGCACAAAAGCAGTGCAAGGGCGATTGCACGACGGTGACGATGAAGCGCGCCTGCGCTGCGATGTCGGTTGATCTCGCCAATCCCTGCGGTGCCTATGGCTATGCCGTCAAGCCGAAGATCTCGGCTTCCCTCAATGCCGCGACGCGCGAGTGCTACAAATACGGCGGCAAGGAATGCGTGATCCGCGCCTGGGCCTGCGACGCGAAAGGTTGATTTGTCTTGCTGTCTGTCCGGGGCGATGCGTAGCATCGCGATCAGGAATGACAGTTGAGGAATTGCATGCAGTTCGATACCAAGATCGCGGTCGTGATCCGCACCGATCTTCAGGCCTGGCAGAAGCTCAACGTCGCGTCCTTTCTCACCAGCGGCATCGCCGCGGCCTTTCCCGAATGCATCGGCGAAGCTTATGAAGACGCTTCGGGCACGAAATATCATGCGCTGATCGGCCAGCCGATCCTGATCTATGGCGCCGACGGCCCGGCCTTGTCGCGCGCGCTGGACCGCGCGCTCTCGCGCAGCGTCCAGCCGGCGGTCTATACCGAGGACATGTTCAGCACGACGCACGATGCCGCCAATCGTGAAGCGGTGAGGGCGGTGGCCCGCATCGATCTCAATCTCGTCGGCATCGCCATGCGTGCCGAGCGCAAGGTGATCGACAAGATCCTCGACGGTCTCAAGTTCCATAGCTGACATGTCGGCATTCGTCGGCGTCACCGTGATGTCATGGTGAGGGCCGGCCTTGCGTAAACTTTGGGCTGTTTGACCCCCATCAAAGGCGTGCCCGGCGGCGTCGCTATCCTGCTTCGCAAAGCGAAACAGGAGCAGACAGATGCCGACCATGAAAGCCGCAATCGTCAAGCAATTCGGCAAGCCGCTGGTGATCGAGGACGTGCCGGTGCCGCAGCCCGGTCCTGGCGAGATTCTGGTCAAGGTGAAGGCCTGCGGCGTCTGTCACACCGACCTGCATGCAGCCTCCGGTGACTGGCCGGTGAAGCCGGTACCGCCCTTCATTCCCGGCCACGAGGCGGCCGGCACCGTCGCCGCGCTCGGGCCCGGCGTGAAGAATCTGAAAGTCGGAGATGCCGTCGGCGTTGCCTGGCTGCACGACGCCTGCATGTCCTGCGAATATTGCGAGACCGGTTGGGAGACGCTGTGCGAGCACCAGCACAACACCGGCTACAGCGTCAACGGCGGCTTCGCCGAATATGTCATCGCCTCGGCCGCCTTTGCCGCGAAGCTGCCGGCGACGGTCGATTTCGCCGCGATCGCGCCGATCCTGTGCGCCGGCGTCACCACTTACAAGGGCTTGAAGGAGACGGAGGCAAGGCCCGGTGAGTGGGTGGTGATCTCAGGCGTCGGCGGGCTCGGCCACGTCGCGGTCCAGTACGCCAAGGCGATGGGGCTCAAGGTCGTGGCTGTGGACATCGCCGAGGACAAGCTCGCGCTCGCCCGCGAGACCGGCGCCGATCTTGCGGTGAACGCGCTCGCAGCCGATGCCGTGGACAAGGTGCTGGCGGCGACCGGAGGCGGAGCCCACGGCGTGCTGGTGACGGCGGTCTCGACCCCGGCCTTTGCCCAGGCGCTGAAGATGGTCCGGCGGAAAGGCACCGTCAGCCTCGTCGGCCTGCCGCCGGGAGAATTCCCGACGCCGATCTTCGACGTCGTGCTCAAGCGCATCACGGTGCGCGGCTCGATCGTCGGCACCCGCCGCGACCTCGACGAAGCCATCGCCTTCGCGACAGACGGCAAGGTCAAGGCGGAAGTGACGAAGGTGCCGCTCGCGGAGATCAACAACGTCTTCGACCGGATGAAGGCCGGCAAGATCGAGGGCCGCATGGTGCTCGATTTCGGCTAGGGTTCACGCTGGCGGCATGCCCGCGAACTTTGGCAGGCTGGGATCGAGATGATCCCAGCTGTGCCCCCGCGAGGCATAGGTGACAACTTGCGGCTGGAAGCGGGCGGGCTCGTCGAGGCTTGCGGCGCGAATGGTGAAGATGTCGGGCATGGCCGCGAAGGTCATGTAAACCGCCGTGCCGCACACCGGGCAGAAGGCACGCGTCTTCACATTGCCGCTGTCGCCGACCATGTCCCAGCGCGCGGCCTCGCCCGTCAACGTGACGCCGGCCCGCGCGAACGTCGCGTAGGAGCCGTGGCCGCCGCCGCTTTCGCGCTGGCAGTCCCTGCACTGACAGTGATTGCTGAACAGCGGCTCACCTTCAATCGAATAGCGGATCACGCCGCAGGCGCAGCCGCCGGTATAGGGCTTGTCCATCGCGATGCGTCCTCAGCTGTCTTCACCGGCGATGGCATCAAGCCGTTGCAACACCTTGACCCAGCCGTCGCTCATGTTGCGATAGGCGGTATCGTTCTTCGGCGTCACGAAGCCCGAATGTACCACGCGCACGCGCGTGCCTGCTTCGACCGGGGTGAGGGACCAGGTGACGACGGTATCGAGCGCCGAGCCGTAGCCCGTATTGCTTTCGTCGCCGCCCTTCCAGGCATACGCGAAGCGCTGGTTCGGCACGACCTCCAGAACGCGGCACTGGATCGTGCCGTCCCACGCGCCGGCCGGATTGGTCTTGAACGTGAAGGTGCTGCCCTCGACGGCCTCGAAGCCGGTGGGCGGCATCAGCCAGCGCGCGATCAACTCGGCGCTGGTCAGCGCCTTCCAGACCGTCGCGGCCGCATGAGGGAAGACCTCGTCGATGACGATGTTCTGAGTTTGGACTTTGGATGCAACTGCACTCACGGATCGATCTCCTTCAAGAGGTCACGCAGGTTCTGGAAGCGCTCGCGCCAGAACACGCCGTAATGGCCCATCCAGGTAACCAGGGGCTCGAGCCCTTGCGGCGCGGCGCGGTAATAGACGTTGCGGCCCTCGGCGCGCTCGGCGACGAGGCCGGCCTGCTTGAGGGACTTCAGGTGCTGCGAGATCGCGCCCTGGGTGACACCGCTGCCGCGCGTCAGTTCGGCGACGCTGATCTCCTTGCTCTCGAAGACACGCTCGAACACGGCGCGCCGCGTCGGGTCGGCAAGGGCGCGCATCACGGTAGTGACGGGGTTTGGAGCGGCTTCAATCATGTCTTTTGATTAGCGGGGACTAATAAATTAGTCAAGGCTAATTCGTTTGATCGTCCTAGGTGGCCAAACTCCATTGACTATGACTGACTGGTCAGTCATAATGTGTGCCATGACGAAGAAGTCCACCAGACTCGCCAAGCCGTCTGTACACAGCGCGGAGCATGCTCCCGCGACCGGCGGAAAGCTGCCAGCCTCGAACCGCGCTTCGCGCGCGCTGGAGCGGCGCGCAGCGATCGTGGAGGCGGCGATGGAGGAGTTCATCGCTCGCGGCTTTGCCGCAACGCGCCTCGACGACATCGCCAAGCGCGCGGGCGTGGCGAAGGGCACGATCTATCTGCACTTCAAGGACAAGGAATCGATGTTCGAGGAGCTGGTGCGCATCGTGATCGTGCCGGTGGTGGAGCGGCTGACCACGCTGCCGCCGCCGACCGGCACCGTGCGCGAACTCGTCGAGACTTTCGCCGGCACCTTCCTGAAAGAGGTCATCAACACCAGGCGCGGCGATTTGGTGCGGCTGATCGTGGCGGAGGGGCCGCGCTTTCCGGCCGTAGCCGACTTCTACTACCGTGAGGTCGTCTCGCGCGGGATCGCCGCTATGCGCGCGCTGATCGAGACCTCGGCATCGCCCGCGGCGAGATCCAGCAGAAGAACCTCGCGCGCTATCCGCAGATCCTGGTCGCGCCCGCGATGATCGCGGTGATCTGGCAGAGCCTGTTTGCGCGACATGCGCCGCTCGACGCGCAGGAGATGCTGCGCGTCCACCTCGATTTGATTTTTGGCGAACGGAGGACGACATGAGGTCGTCACGGGTATTTTCTGCATTTGCATTGGCGCTCGTCCTCGCAACCGGTCTTGCCGGCTGCAAGGAGAAGCGCGATCCCGGATTCCAGGGCTGGGTCGAGGCCGACATGATCTTCGTCAGCCCGGACGAAGCCGGGCGGGTGACCAAGCTCAATGTGCGTGAGGGCGACGAGATCAAGGTCGGCGAGGCCCTCTATTCCGTCGACGACGACCTTCAGCTTGCCGATCTCAACCAGCAAAAGGCGACGCTGGCGAATGCGCAGCAGACCTATGATCGGGCGGCCTCACTGAGCAAGACCGGCTCCGGCACGCAGGCCAATCTCGATTCCGCGGTGTCGTCGCTACGTGTCGCCGAGGCGCGGGTGGCGACGTCGGAGACGCGGATGGCGCGGCGCAAGGGCTTTGCGCCGGTCGCCGGCACGATTCAGCAAATCTATTTCCGCGAGGGCGAGATGGTGGCGGCGCAGCGACCGGTGCTGTCGATCATGCCGCCCGGCAACATGAAGCTGCGCTTCTTCGTGCCGGAGACCGCGCTGCCAAAGCTTTCGATCGGCGATACGGTCCGCGTGTCCTGCGACAATTGCGCGGCCGATCTCGCCGCGAAGATCTACTTCATCGCGACGTCGGCCGAATACACCCCGCCTGTCATCTACAGTCTCGAAGAGCGCAACAAGCTGGTCTATCTGATCCAGGCGCGGCCATCGCGCCCCGATGCGCTGCGCGTCGGGCAACCGATCGACGTCTACCTCAATCCCAAGACTCCGGTGGCGGACAAGCGATGAACGGCGGCAACGGCATCGCGATCGACGTCAAGGGCCTGACGAAGTCGTTCGGGGGCCGCGAGGTCGTGCACGATCTGTCGATGCAGGTGAAGCGCGGTTCGATCTACGGCTTCCTCGGGCCCAACGGCTCGGGCAAGACCACCACCATTCGCATCCTCTGCGGGCTGCTGACGCCGGATAGCGGGGAGGGCACCTGCCTCGGCTACGACATCCTGAAAGATGCCGAGAAGATCAAGCGCCAGGTCGGCTACATGACCCAGCGCTTCAGCCTGTACCAGGATCTGTCCGTGCGCGAGAACCTCGAATTCGTGGCGCGGCTGTATGGCCTGGCCGATGCACGAGGTGCCGCGCGCGAGATGATCAAGCGGCTCGGTCTCTCCGGGCGCGAGGAGCAGCTTGCCGGCGAGCCTCTCCGGCGGCTGGAAGCAGCGGCTGGCGCTCGGGGCCTGCACGCTGCCCAATCCGCAACTGCTGCTGCTCGACGAGCCCACCGCCGGCGTTGATCCCAAGGCGCGGCGCGACTTCTGGAACGAGATCCACGCGCTTGCCGCCGAGGGCCTCACCGTTCTGGTCTCGACCCACTACATGGACGAAGCCGAGCGCTGCCACGAGATCGCTTACATTGCCTACGGCCATCTGCTGACGCACGGCACGGTGGAGGAGGTGATCGCGAAATCGGCGCTGACGACCTACACCGTGACGGGCGAGGACCTCAACCGGCTCACGGCCGAGCTTACCGGCAAGCCGGGGATCGACATGGTGGCGCCGTTCGGCACCTCGCTGCACGTGTCCGGCCGCGACGCTGCGGCGCTTGAAGCCAGCATCGCGCCTTGGCACGACAAGAGCGGATTGCATTGGCAGAAGTCGCCCCCTCGCTCGAAGACGTGTTCATCGAGCTGATGGGTCGCTCCAAGGACAATTTCCAATGAGCGCTGTGGATCATCCCGCACCACGCCATGAATTCCGCGAGCGCTTCGGCTTCCTGCGGCGCTCTTATGCGATGCTGGTCAAGGAGTTCATCCAGCTCAAGCGCGACCGCGTTTCGTTCGCGATGATCGTGATGCTGCCGGTGATGCAGCTCATGCTGTTCGGCTACGCCATCAACACCACGCCGCACCATCTGCCGAGCGCGGTGCTGCTCCAGGAGGATTCCGATCTCGCCCGCTCGATCCTGAAAGCTCTGGAGAATACCGCCTATTTCCGCTTCCTCTACGAAGTCCATGACGTCGAGGATTTCGACAACCTCCTGAAATCCGGCAAGGTGCTGTTCGGCGTCGAGATCCCGCGCGGCTTCGAGCGCGCGGTGCGGCGCGGCGAAAAGCCGGCGCTGCTGGTCGCGGCCGATGCCACCGACCCGGTGGCGGCGAGTTCGGCGATCGGCTCGCTCGGCATGATCGTGCAAACCGCGCTCAAGCACGATCTCTATATCGGCGATCCCCCGGAGATGCCGTTCGAGATCCGCGCGCATGCCCGCTACAATCCGGCAGCTAGCTCCAGCCTCAACATCGTGCCGGGCCTCGTCGGCACCATCCTCACCATGACCATGCTGATCTTCACTGCGCTGTCGGTGACGCGCGAGGTCGAGCGCGGCACCATGGAGAGCCTGTTGTCGATGCCGATCAGGCCGGTCGAGGTGATGTTCGGCAAGATCGTGCCTTACGTGCTGGTCGGCTTCGTCCAGGCCTTCCTCATCATCGGCATCGGTGTCGGCCTGTTCGGTGTGCCCGTGCTCGGCAATCTGTTCCTGCTGGCTCTGCTCTCGACGTTGTTCATCACCACCAATCTGTCGATCGGCTACACCATCTCGACGGTGGTGCAGAACCAGCTTCAGGCCATGCAGATGTCGATGATGTTCTTCCTGCCGAGCATTCTGCTGTCCGGCTTCATGTTCCCGTTCGCCGGCATGCCGGCCTGGGCGCAATATGTCGGCGAATGCCTGCCGCTGACCCACTACTTGCGGATCGTCCGCGCCATCATGCTGAAGGGTGCGACCATGCAGAATCTGCGCTTCGACACGTTGGCCCTGGCCGCCTTGATGCTGCTCGCCATGACCATCGCCGTGACGCGCTTCCGCCGCACGCTGGATTGAGGCACAATGCTTCCGGAATCGAGGGGCAAATGGTCAGGTTTGCGAGCAGGAGGACGCGGCACCAAGCCGTGCTGTCGGAGGATTTCGAGCGCGAGCTGATGCGGGAAGTGCTGCGCACCGAGCTGTTGCGGGTGCGGGCGCTCATCATGACGGGCTGCATCATGATGGTGTTGCTGACCGCGATCTATTTGATCGACCCCACCGTGGTGAACCGGGTCTGGCGCGGAACCGAGGGGATCGTCGAGGTCTACGGCCTTCTTGTCGGCTTCATCCTGTTCGAAGTCTGGGTCCACACCCAGATCAGGAAGAATCTCCGCCTCGATCGCGACCTGCCCGTGATCCGGCGTTATATCGGCACGCTGATCGAGACGTCGCTGCCTACGCTGATTCTCGTTCTGCAGATACGGACCATGGGCGCGGCCCAGGCGCTCGGCTTCGCCGTGCCGCTGATGTACTTCATTTTCGTCATTCTCTCGACCCTGCGGCTCGACTTCTGGCTCTCGGCATTCACGGGTTTCGTGGCCGCGGCCGGGCTTCTCTCCGTCGCGCTGTACTTCAACTCGGCTGACGAGGCCGGCGACCCCCTGATCTATTTGCACGCGGTGCGCAGCGTCGTCATCCTGATCTGCGGCGTGCTGGCGGGTGCCGTCGGCGCGCAGCTGCGGCGCCAATTCGCTGCGAGCATCGCGGCGGCGACCGCGCGTGACAGGGTGACGAACCTGTTCGGCCAGCATGTCTCTCCGCAGGTGGTGGAGCGGCTGATGGCGGCGGGAACCAGCGCGGGCGGTGACGTCCGCCGCGTCGCGGTGATGTTCGTTGATTTCCGCGGCTTCACCGCCGGTGCGCAGTCGCGCACCCCGCAGGAGGTGGTCGACCGGCTCGACGGTGCCTTCGCGGTGCTGGTCGACGTCCTCGACCGTCACGGCGGTATCGTGAACAAGTTTCTTGGCGATGGCTTTCTCGCGCTATTCGGTGCGCCGTTGGAAGCCTCCGACGCGGCGCAGCGCGCGGTTGCCGCGGGCCGCGAGATGCTGAGCGCGATGGACCAGATCAACGCACAGACGAGCTGGCCGCTGCGCATCGGCATCGGCATTCATTTCGGCGAGGTCGTTGCCGGCAATATCGGCTCGCCCCGGCGCAAGGAGTACACGGTGATCGGCGACACCGTGAATTTTGCCTCGCGCCTCGAGGCGCTCAACAAGGAATTCGGCTCGCAACTCCTGATTTCGATGACTGTGCGCGAGGCGCTGGGCGAGGACGGCAGCGACGCCGTCGCGCTCGGCGAGGTCACCGTGCGCGGCTATGAGCAGAAGGTCGCGGTGTTTCAACTGGGGTAGCGCGTCTTCACATGTGGGTCGCGGTTCGTTGAAGCGGGTCGCGCTTCGGTGAAGGCGCGTGATGAAATATCGGAGGTAGCTTTCGCGTATTGCATTGTGGAAGCCGAAACGTCTCGACTTCCCTTGTGACACGGAGAAAGCCAATGACCCGATTGACCCTTGTTGCGGCCGCCATGATCGCCGCAGCCGTCACCCAGACTCAGGCCGCATCGTTGCGCCACGTTGCCCCGCCGCGCGCTGCCGTCACGCAGGCCGTGACCGACTCCTGCGTCAGGGCTCCGGCGGAGGGCGCGTATGCTTCTGCGCCCTACACGCAGCCACCGTGCCTGCCCAACACGGGCGACCCGCGCACCTACTAGCGATCGCGACGGGTGAGGCCGGGCTGGCAGCCTCCGCCGGGCCCGGCTTCGCTATCGGAGCGGTCTCCGATAGTGGTGTCATGGTAGTGCTTGACTCGCACTTCATATAGTCATCTATATGACTATATGAATTCAGCATCGCTCGACGACCGCCTGCCGCGATACCAGCGCCTGCGCGACGACCTCGCCGCGCGGATCAATCGTAATGAATGGCGGCCGAGCGAGCCCATCCCGTCCGAGGCCGAGACTCGGGGCTCATTACGGCGTCGCCATAGGCACGGTGCGCAAGGCGATCGATCAGCTCGTCAGCGACTGCGTGCTGGAACGGCAGCAGGGCCGTGGCACCTTCGTGCGCCGCGCGCGCTTCAATTCCTCGCTGTTCCGCTTCTTCCGCTTCCAGTCGGAGAGCGGTGAGCGCCGCGTGCCGAAGAGCCGCATCATCCGGCGCAAGACCATCGCCGCGACGTCGGCCGTTGCCTCCGCCTTGCGCATCCCCGTCGGCGAGCCCGTGATCAGCCTGTCGCGCCTGCGTCTGATCGACGATGTGCCGCTGCTCGCAGAAGAGATCTGGCTCCAGCAATCGCGTTTCGCGCCGATCCTCGACATCGACACCGCCGAGTTCGGCGACCTGTTGTATCCGCTCTATGAGGAGCGCTGCGGCGAGGTCGTGGTGTCCGCCGAGGAAATCCTGACGGTCGAGAGCGCCAACGAGATGCAGGCGCGCCTGCTCAGGCTCGAGGCCCATGCCCCGCTGATCGTGATCGAGCGCCTTGCGCTCGACCTCGAGCGACGACCGATCGAATGGCGCCGTTCGCGCGGGCCGGCCGACCGCTTCCGCTATCACGCCGAGATCCGGTGAAGCGGCCTTTCAACGACATCAATCAATAAACGAGTACAGGGGTGGGAAATATGTCGAACTGGTACAGCGAGAGCTCGCCGCTTGAGCGGCGCACGTTCTGGGCAAGCTTTGGCGGCTGGGCGCTGGACGCGCTCGACGTCCAGATGTTCGGCCTTGCCATCCCCGCGCTGATTGCGGCCTTCGGCATCAGCAAGGCCGATGCCGGTCTGCTCGGCTCGATCACGCTGTTCTTCGGTGCGTTCGGCGGCTGGTTCGGAGGCGCACTCGGTGACCGCTTCGGTCGCGTCAAGGCGCTCCAGATCACGGTGGCCACCTTCGCGCTCGCGACGTTCGCTTGCGCCTTTGCGATGACCTACACCCAGCTGCTCGTTCTGAAGGCGATCCAGGGCCTCGGCTTCGGCGCCGAATGGGCTTGCGGCGCGGTGCTGATGGCCGAGATCATTCGGCCCGAGCATCGGGGCAAGGCGCTTGGCTCGGTGCAGAGCGCCTGGGCGGTGGGTTGGGGCGCAGCCGTGCTGCTCTCCGCACTGGTCTTTACTTATGCGCCGGCCGATATCGGCTGGCGGCTGTTGTTCGCGCTCGGGCTGCTGCCGGCACTGCTCATCATCTTCATCCGGCGGGGCCTGAAGGAGCCGCCGCGTGCGGTAGCTGCCGAGAAGACGCCGTTCTTCGCCACGCTCTCCGGCATCTTCCATCGCGACGTGCTGCGCGCGACGCTGATCGGCGGCCTGTTCGGCATCGGTGCCCATGGCGGCTATGCCGCGCTCACCACCTTCCTGCCGACATATTTGCGCGAAGTGCGGCATTTGTCGGTGCTCGGCTCCAGCGGCTATCTCGCCGTCATCATCGTCGCTTTCTTCTGCGGCTGCGTCACCAGCGGCATCATCAGCGACCGCATCGGCCGGAGGGCCAATGTCGCCCTCTTTGCCAGTGCCTGCATTGTCACGGTGCTGATCTATATCTTCGCGCCGCTCACCAATGGGCAGATGCTGGTGCTCGGCTTTCCGCTCGGCTTCTTCTCTGCCGGCATTCCCGCCAGCATGGCGGCGCTGTTCAGCGAGCTCTATCCCGCAGGCGTTCGCGGCACCGGGGTCGGCTTCTGCTACAATTTCGGACGCATCGTCTCCGCCGCGTTCCCGTTCCTGGTCGGATTCCTCAGCGACCGTATCGGCCTCGGGCCGGCGATCGGTATCGACGCGGCGTTCGCCTATTCGCTGGTTCTGATCGCCGTGCTGCTGCTGCCGGAGACGCGCGGCAAGGTGTTCGAGCAAACCGCAGCGACGCGCGCCTGAGGCGGGATGGGGAGAATCTGCCATGACATTTTTCCGGCGCGATCTCACGCGCCGCCGGTTTGGCGTGGGTCTTGCCTCGCTCGCCGCGGCGGTTGCGACCACGGCAAGGAGTGAGGCGGTCTTGCCCGTTATCGACACCCACGCCCATGTGTTTCACCGCGGCCTCAAGCTCGCGCCGGGCCGGCGCTATGCGCCCGACTACGACGCGCCGCTCGCGCTCTATCTGGAGCAGCTCGATCGGAGCGGCATGACCAACGGCGTGCTGGTGCAGCCGAGCTTTCTCGGCACGGACAATTCCTATCTGGTCGAGTGCCTGACGCAGGCGAATGGGCGCCTGCGCGGCATCGCCGTGGTCGATCCCTCGGTGTCCGCGGACGAGCCTCCGAACGCTCGACCGCGCAGGCGTTGCGGGCATCCGTCTCAATCTCGTCGGCCAGCCTTTGCCTGATCTCGCGGCTACCGAATGGAAGGCGCTGCTCGGACACGTGAAAGCACTGGGTTGGCAAATCGAGGTGCAGCGCAACGCATCCGATCTCGCCGTGCTCGCGCCGGGGCTGCTCGATCATGGCGTTTCCGTCGTGCTCGATCACTACGCGCTGCCCGATCAAAAGCTCGGCGTCGCCGATCCCGGCTTCCAGTCGTTGCTGAAGCTCGGCGCGACGAGAAACGTCTGGGTCAAGATCTCGGCGCCGTATCGGAACGGCGTGGCCGGCGAGGATTTTGCGAAGCAGGCCTATCCGCTGCTGCGCAACGCTTACGGTCCCGATCGCTTGTTATGGGGCAGCGACTGGCCGCACACGCAGTTCGAGGCGACGCAGACCTACGCGAAGAACCGGGAATTCCTCGATATGCTGATCGCCGACAAGAACGAGCGCGCGCGAGTTCTCGCATCGCCACATCAGCTCTTTCGCTTCTGACGCCCTTCCGCGATTGCTCCGATTGCTCCGAATTTTGGGGCATGACGAGCGATGTTCCCGGCTTGTAGACTGTCGCGCGATGCGGCCGGTCGTGGCCGCGATTTGCATGGGGAAGTGACGATGCAGCGCCGCTACATCACCGTCGACGTGTTCACCGATCGCGCCTTCGGCGGCAACCCGCTCGCCGTGGTGCTCGACGCCGGTGGTCTGTCGACCACGCAGATGCAGGCGATCGCTACCGAGTTCAACTATTCCGAGACGACCTTCGTGCTGCCGCCGCAAAATCCTGGGCACGATGCCGAGGTCCGCATCTTTACGCCGGTGCGGGAGCTTCCCTTTGCCGGCCATCCCAATGTCGGCACCGCTTTCGTGCTGGCGCGGCGCAGCAACGAGCCCTGGCCGCGTCTGTTGTTCGAGGAGAAAGCGGGCATCGTCCCGGTCGAGATCTGGCGGGAGCAGGGCGAAGTGGTTGGCGCCGAGCTGACCGCGCCACAGCCGCTGGCCCGTCTGGCGAAGCTGTCCGCCGAGGAGGTTGCCGCCTGCCTGTCGCTGACCGCGGATGACATCAAGACCGATCGTCATGTGCCCGAGGCCGTCGGCGTCGGTACGCCGTTCGTAGTTGCGGAATTGCATTCGCGCCGACGCGCTGCGGCGGGCCAACCCCGATGCCGCCGCTTTCGCCCGGACTTTGCCGCGCGGCGACGCGTTCTCGATCTATTTCTACACGCGCGACATTCCCGCGGCGGAAGCAGGTTGCGATCTCCAGGCGCGGATGTTCATGCGTGGCACCGGCGGCTTTTCCGAGGACCCCGCCACCGGCAGCGCGACAGTCGCGGCGGCCGCGCTGCTCGCCACGCTCGATCCCTCGCGCGATGGTGAGCGCTCAAGCTCACGGTCGGCCAGGGCTTCGACATGGGCCGGCCGAGCATCCTGCGCACGACGGTGGAGAAGGAGGGCGGCGCGCTGCTGAACGCCTATGTCGGCGGCAACTGCGTGCAGATGATGGAAGGAACGTTCAAGCTCGCGGGCGAGGCGTAAATCCGGACCCGTCATCCTGAGGTGCGAGCTCTTGCGAGCCTCGAAGGATGTGCGGCCGAGGTGTCGCAGTGTCAGTGCCACGCCGTCGCCCTTCGAGGCCTTCGCTTCGCTACGGCATCTCAGGGTGACGGTTGATGCTTGGGCGCGTCCCCGAATAACACTGTGGCTAAACCTGCCGCCCCGCCAGGTTCTTCACCGTCACGTCATCGCGCTCCTCGATGATCTCAGCGATCATCTGGCGGTGGCAGTGGGTGTGGTCACGCTCGTAGCAGAGCAGGCAGACGGGCCCCGCCTTCTTCACCAGCGCCGAAAGCTCGTCCATCTGTTCGCGGGCTTCCGGCGTCTTGAGGTGCTTTGAGAAGATCCTCTCCAGCACGTCGTATTGCCCGCTGCGGGCGGCGACGCGGCCCTCCTTGGGCGTGCCGAGCGCGGCGAGATGGACATAAGCGATGCCGCGCTCGTCGAGGCCTGCGGCAAGCTGCTTCTTGGAAAAGCCCGGGCGCCGCGACGACGTTACCGCGCGCACATCGACCACGAGCTTGACGCCGGCCCCTTCCAGCTCGTCCAGCACCGCCTTGGGCGGTGTCTGCTCATAGCCGATGGTGAAGAGCTTTTTCGCTTTTGCCATAGGAGACCTCAGATTACGACACAGGAGGTCGTCATGCTCGGGCTTGTCCCGGGCATCCACGTTCTTCGTGCCGTGCAGCAAGGCGTGGATGGCCGGGACAGGCCCGGCCATGACGCGTGGAGACCGCGGTGCGCCCGGCTACTGCAAGCGAAGCGGGCCATGGCTCTTGCTCAGCTCAGCCGCGCAATCAGCTCCATGGCGCCGTGCGGGGCGCGCACCTTGCCCTCGTGGATGACGTAGGCGAACACGTCGCGCGGCTCTTTCTTCGGCTTGGCCTTGTCGACTTTCGGCAGATCAGTCGGGCTCGCCGCCCGAGGCCCAGGCCTGAAAGCGCTCGGCCCAGGCATCGAGCTGCTTCGGCGGATAGCAGGTCTTGATCTCGTCATTGCCCTTCTGCAGGCGCGCATAGACGAAGTCGCCGGCAACGTCGGCGATGGCGGGATACTTGCCGTGCTCGGCGAACACCACGGGCGTCTCGAATTCGCGGATCAGCGCGATGAAATCGGGCGTGCAGAAGCTGTCGTGGCGGACCTCGACGACATGGCGCAATGCGCGCCCCTCGAGCTTGCGCGGCAGCAGCTCGAGGAACTTGCCGAAATCGGCGCCGTCGAATTTCTTGGTCGGCGCGAACTGCCACAGCACCGGCCCGAGATGGTCGCCGAGTTCCAGCACGCCGGAATCATAGAACCGCTTGATGGAGTCGCCGGCTTCGGCGAGTACACGGCGGTTGGTGGCGAAGCGCGGCCCTTTCACCGAGAATACGAAACCGTCAGGTACCTCGCCCGCCCATTTACGAAAGCTCTCCGGCTTCTGCGAGCCGTAATAGGTGCCGTTGATCTCGATCGAGGTCAGCTTCGAGGCCGCATAAGACAGCTCCTTCGCCTGCGTCAGCTTTTCCGGATAAAACACGCCGCGCCAGGGCTCGAAGGTCCAGCCGCCGATGCCGATGAAGATGTTGCCGGATTTTTTGGACGCGGTTTTTGCTTTGGCCACGGGAGGATCTCGCATCGACGGGAAGGGGAGGCCTCATCCTAGTCAAACGAGATGTGATTGGCCAGTTCTCGCCTCGCGTCTAAGCTCGGCAGTGCGGTCTGAAAAAAGGGAGAACAAGATGCGGATGCTGATGCTGGGAGCAGCGCTCGTCATGGTGACATCTGCTGCCATGATATCTTCAGTCATGGCGGACGATGACGATGCACGGGGTCCGCAGAAGCTTGCCCAGCAGGGCCGCGACGATTACTGGCATTGCCTGGCGCGGGAATATTCGCGCGACAGCAATCAGGGAATGACGGAACAGGATTTCGGGCGCTCGGTCGCGGGCGCCTGTCCTTCGGAGCGGCAATATTACCGGGTGGCGCTGCTGGACTATCTCACCACGCAATATCCGAACATCGATGCCGGCGCCCATCTCGCGACCGCGAACCGGGCGGTGGAGTCCGCGCAGAAGGACATCGTGACCGCTTTCGTCAAGCACAGGCCCCCGGCGAAGTAGGGCCCTTCCGGCTCCGCGCGCATCCGTGGTATCACAGGGCGTATCTGGATGAGGGATGGGTTTCCATGGCGTCTGAGTCGATGGGGGGCATTTTAGGCGCGGTCGTCGCCGCGATCGTGCTTGCAGTGGCCGTCGTGTTCGGCCCCATCGGGCAGTACGGCAAGCCGCCCAAGCCGGCGAAGGTCGAGCCGGCCCCGGCTGCGGCGCCCGCAGCCCCCGCCGCGCCGGCGCCGCGGGGCCCGATCATCCGGGAAGTGCCGAACCAATAAGGCACGAGATTTCCGGTTTCCGGCCCCTTGCGGAGCGGTCCTGGCGTTCCTATCTAGTCTTTAACGGCGACGTTGAGCGAAAACTCCGGCGCTGGGACGACCTTGGAATAGCTTAAGGCTTGCGCCGGATGTACGCGCAGCCGGCCGTTCCGGGGTCGTTGGCATTTTGGGGCCCCTTTGGGCCGATTCCCACAGACTTCCCGGCTTGGCGGCGCAAGAACTTGGCAGCGCAGGACGCGGCGGATATACGCTGCCGTCATGAATGAAGCGATCAGACCGGGCTCCGACCATCCGCCGCAGGCTCAAGAGGGCGCGGAACTATCGGTCATCGTCCCGACCTTCAACGAGCGCGACAATGTCACGGTGTTATACCGGCGGTTGGAGGCGACCCTCGCTAACGTCGCCTGGGAGGTCGTGTTCGTCGACGACAATTCGCCTGATGGCACCTGGGATGTCGTGCGCACGCTCGCACAGCAGGACAGCCGCGTGCGCTGCGTCCGCCGCATCGGCCGCCGCGGCCTGTCAGGCGCGTGCATCGAGGGCATCCTGGCGTCCAGCGCGCCCTATGTGGCCGTGATCGACGCCGACCTCCAGCACGACGAGACGCAACTGCCGAAGATGCTGTTGCTGCTCGCGAGCGACCAGGCCGACCTCGTGGTCGGCAGCCGCTACATCGAGGGCTACAAGAGCGAAGGCTTCAACAAGCAGCGCGCCGGCGCCAGCGCGCTGGCGACCGAGTTCGCCAGGAAGATGCTGCGGGTCGAGATCGCCGATCCCATGAGCGGCTTCTTCATGATGCGCCGTGACCGGTTCGAGCAGCTCGCGCCGAAGCTTTCCGTGCACGGCTTCAAGATCCTGCTCGATGTCGTCGCGACCGCGCATGGCGGCTTGCGGGCGGTCGAGATTCCCTACACCTTCGGCGCCCGCCAGCACGGTGAGAGCAAGCTCGATTCCATGGTCGCGCTCGACTTCCTCGGGCTCGTCCTCGCCAAGCTGAGCAACGACATCGTCTCGCTGCGCTTTATCCTGTTTGCGATGGTCGGCGGCATCGGCCTCGTGGTGCACCTGACCACGCTGTTCATCGGCCTTCAGCTGTTCAAGGCGCCGTTCGCGGAAGCGCAGGCGGCCGGCGCCATCGTCGCTATGACCAGCAATTTCGTCCTCAACAACTTCCTCACCTACCGCGACCAGCGGCTGAAGGGCTTTGCGCTGCTGCGCGGCCTGATCGCGTTCTACATCGTGTGCAGCGTTGGTCTGCTCGCCAATGTCGGCGTCGCCTTCTCGGTCTACGACCAGGAGCCGATCTGGTGGCTGGCCGGCATGGCCGGTGCCCTGATGGGCGTGGTGTGGAACTACGCGATGTCAGGCCTGTTCGTCTGGCGCAAGAAATAGCCGGAAGATGGCCGGAGCTGACGCGCGGATCATCCGCAACGCCGCGCTGCTGATTCTGGCGCTGGTGGCCCTGCGGCTGATCGCGGCCGCGTTCACGCCGATCACCTTCGACGAAGCGTATTACTGGATGTGGTCGAAGAACCTGGCGGGTGGTTATTACGACCACCCGCCGATGGTGGCTTACGTCATCCGCGCCGGCACCATGATCGCGGGCGACACCGAGCCTCGGTGTCCGTCTCGTCTCGGTCCTGCTGGGGCTGCCGATGAGCTATGCGATCTACCGCTCCGCGGCGATCCTGTTCGGCGGGGTGCGGGTCGCGGCGATCAGCGCTGTCTTGCTCAATGTGACGCTGCTGGCCTCCGTCGGCACGCTGATCGTGACGCCGGACGCGCCGCTGCTGGTTGCCTCCAGCTTCGTGCTGTTCTTCCTCGCCAAGGTGCTCGAGACCGGACGCGGTGCCTGGTGGCTCGCTGTCGGCGCGGCCGTCGGTGCGGCGCTCCTGTCGAAATACACCGCGATGTTCTTCGGTGCCGCGATCCTGATCTGGCTCATTTGCGTGCCGAAGCTGCGGCGCTGGTTCCTCTCGCCCTGGCCCTATCTCGGCGGCCTCGTTGCGCTGGCGTTGTTCTCGCCGGTGATCCTCTGGAATGCCGATCATCAATGGGTCTCGTTCGCAAAGCAGCTCGGCCGCGCGAAGATCGAAGACTTCCGCCCCGTTTTCATCGCCGAGCTGATCCCGACCCAGATCGCGTTCGCGACCCCGCTGGTCTTCATCCTCGGCGCGATGGGATTGCATGCGCTGACCTGGCGGCGCGCCGGCGCGCTGGCCTCACGCGTGCTGATCGAGGCGCTGTTCTGGACCATCGTCGCCTATTTCATCTGGCATTCACTGCATGCCCGCGTCGAGGCCAATTGGTTTGCGCCGGTCTATCCGCCGTTCGTCCTCGCCGCGGCCGCCGCCGCCAACCTCGTGCAGTGGAGGCCGCGCGCGCGCCGCCTCGCGGATTTCTGCCTCCGCTGGGCCGCGCCCGCGGGCATCGTGATGTTCATTGCGCTGGTCGTACAGGCCAACACCGGCTGGCTGTCCGGCTATCGCCGCGATGCGACCGTGCGCAGCGTCGGCGTCGGCTGGCGCGAGCTTGCCGCGGGGATCGAAGCCGAGCGCGTGCGCCATGGCGCGACCTGCGTGCTCGCGCAGGACTATGGGACCACGGGCTGGCTCGCCTTCTACCTGCCACGCGGCACCTGCGTGCTGCAGCAGAACCAGCGCATCCGCTGGGTCAACATGGGCGAGCCCGATCCCAAGCTGCTTGCGGGCAAGCTGCTCTATGTCGACGAGCTGCGCCCCGATGGTCACCCCGCCCTCAACGCTCTCTTCGCGAAGGTCACACAGGTTGCGCAATTGCAGCGCAAGCGCGGCCCGCTCGTAGTCGAGACCTACGGCATCGATTTGCTCGAGGACGCCAAGGGCGACGTGCTCGACCGTTCGCCGCCGCCCGAGGCGAGGTAGAACTCCCTTCCACCGCTGTCGTCCCTGCGAACGCAGGGACCCATACCGCGTGATCCATTGATGAGCGGCGGTGCTTGTACCGCGCGATTGCTCACGAGCAGTCTTCGCCAAAGTTCTTCTTGTGGGTATGGGTCCCTGCGTTCGCAGGGACGACAGCGAGTGTGAGGCGTGCCGCGGCCTTCAATCGATCATCTCGGCCTTGGTCGTAGCCTGGCCCGGCCCGCTGTGATCGCGCCAGAACCACACCGTCACGACGCCCGAACGGCCGCGGACTTGGGCGAGGAGGGGGCCCGTCAGGATGCCGTCGGGAGCACCGTGGAAGTCGGCGGCATCCAGCAGCGTATCGCTCAGCGCGAGCCGCGCGCTGTTCTGGACGGCCACCTCCATCAGCCGGCTGGCGACGTTGACGGTGTCGCCCGTCGCCGTGAGGTGCTGGTGGCTTTCGCCGAGACGGGAGGCGACGATCTCGCCGAAATGCGCGCCGATCTTGAAGCCGAGCCGATCGCCGATGGCCGGCGGCAGCGAGGCGATCCAGCTTTCGATGCCGCGATGCAGGTCGATCGCGCATTTCAGCGCGCGCGCCGGATCGTCGGGCATCGCGCCCGGAAGCCCAAACAGGATCATGGCGCCGTCGCCGAGAAAGCCCGTGATCGTGCCGCCGCAATCGACCGCGGTCCGGTCGATCAGCGCATGAAATGCTTTGAGCACCTCTTGGATCGCGTCGGGATCGGTCCGCTCGCTCAAGCCCGTGAAGCCGGAGAGGTCGATGAAGACCACGGCTGCGTTCTGCCGGACCGGCTTGGACAGGAAATTGGGATCGCGGGCCAGCCACTCCTGCACTGCGGGCGCCTGAAACTGGGCGAGCGACCTGCTCTTGGCTGCGAGATATTGCGTGCGGCGGCCGCCGGCCCAGAGCTGCACGCCGGCGAAGATCGCAACCGGCGGCACTGCGGCGGCGAGCGTCGTTGCTGCGTTCAGCCAGATGCCGTGCGTGAACGCGAGCGCATTAAGACCGGCCCAGGCCATCACCACCGCGGCGGCGGCCACGAGGCCGAGCGCGCTGCGCCGCCAGGCCAGCAGGCCGACCAGCAACATCGGCAGCAGGATCGCGGCGACCGCGTCGGCGATACGAACCCTGTAATCGCGCACGATGCCGTCGCCGGCAACGAGATGCGTGATCGCGGTCGAGACCACTTCGACGCCGGGCATCAGGGAATCGAACGGCGTCGGATAGAAGTCGCCGCCGCCGGCGACCGAGGCGCCGATCACGACGATCCGGTTCTCGATCGCCGCGCGGTCGAGCGTGCCGTCGAAAATGCTCTGCGCGCTGACCGTGCGGATGGTGCGGCGCGGACCGTAATAGGTGATCGGCAGTGCGAAATCGGCATCGGTCGGCACCGCGCGGTTGCCGAGCATGAGGTGATCCGAGGCGATCGTCAGTGCCTTGTCGAGCGCACGGGCGGCGACGCGCAAGGGAAACGACAGTTCGACCTTGTCCTGGGTCCGGAACAGCATCGGCACCGACAGCGGCGAGCCCGACTGCCCCGTAGCGACATTGACGACGCCGACCTCGGCGTGGTCGGCGAACGCCGGCAACGGCAGCAGGAAGCGTTCGGCCTGTGGCAGCACGGCGAGGGGGCCTTCGCTGTTCGGCTCCACGGTTTCGCTGGCGGATGGGAAGATCGCCGCGGCGGCCAGCACCATGGGGCCGGTCGCCAGCGTGTTGGCCAGCGTCGCGTCGCCGATCGCGGCGCTGCGGTCGACCAGCAGGAGATCGATCGCGACGACCTTCGGCTTGAACTGCACGATGGTGTCGACGATTCGGGCGAGATCGGCGCGCGGCAGCGGATAGCTGCCGCCGCGCTTCACGACGGTATCGTCGATCGCGACAATGGTGACGAGATCGGGCGGACGCTGCACGCCGCGAATCTGGGTCCGCCAATCGGTCAGCGTTGCCTCGAGCCGGTCGAGAAAGCGCAGATGGCCCTTGGCGTGCGCGGCATAGATGCCCGCGCCCCACAGTGCGGTGAGGGCAAGGGCCACCAGGATCTGAACGCGTCTCGTCATCAGCTACTGCAATCTACTTCAGGTACTGCAATCTTCTCTGTCGCCCGTGCCTTGCTGCGCGGGCCTCAATGATCCGGCCTCGCTGGCCGGCTGCACCGACCGAGCCCTATTGGCCCAATCTTGCCATCAGCGCGTCGACGCGCGGCTTGCCCCATGTCTTGACGGTCAGCGGGCCGGTTGCCTCGACGTCGACGCCTTCGCCCGGTCCGAGCACGACGCCACGACCGCGGCTTCTGCGCGTGACGCCGACACGTCCGTCCGCAACGAAGACCGATGTCTTGGCATCTGCGACATCGACGGCCCATCTGGTGCCGCGCACGGCGGCGATCGCTTGCGGCGTCAGCACCTTGAAGGGATTGCCGCCGGGCTTCTTGGGCACTTCGACCAGCAGCGCTCTGCTGCTCAATTCCACGGAGTCTATATGTCCGTCGCGGTTGGCGTCCTTAAGTTCAAATCTGGCGCCACTTTCGGCCACGATGGTGATGCCGTTGTCGCAGCGCCACACCTGCGTGCCTGCGGCCGACGGCGATGCCGTGCAGCCCGAACTGGCCGCGGGCTGTGCCATCGCACAGCCGATCAACAGAAACAGCCACGCGGGTGCGAAAAACCCGGCGCGCGCGGAACCCCATCATGCCAGCCTCCGTTTGCGTGCTTGGCACAGTTCAAGGCGATGTTGATACGGTACCGTATCACACGCAGAGGCTGCTGAAAAGTGCCGCTCCCGGAGCTATTTCCTCGCTGCGGCATTTTCCAGTCCGCAGCGATCAACTTTCGGTCACGGGAGCGTGCCACGCGAGCGCTGCGGCGCGTGAGCGAGCGGTCCACGGAGGCGTTGCGAGGGGCGAACGAAGCAGCCGCTTCAGCAGGCCAGCCTCGCACAATGCTTCACCGGTATCCTGCGGGCATTGATGACCACGAAAAGGACTTGGTTGGATGCGCTTAAGAAGGGGGCCGGCGAGGCTCACTGACGACGCCAATCCGGCCAAGAATTATAGTTAACAGACGCGCGTAAGTCCGTAGTTCTGCGGGCTTTTTCTCAGAATGAGACAGCGTTGACGAGCTGCCCTACATCCGCCCGAACTTAATCCGCATTTAACTAAAAGTCGCCTTAATGACGCTCCGACCCTCTGCGAGATGCTGGTCCCGGATCGTGACCAGCGGCACTTTGAAGGGGGACTGAGTGACACCGTCCTGGACGCAAGGCGAATGAGTACGAGTATCGCTGCGCAAAGTAACGCGGCACGGAAGTCCAAGAGAAATTCGCGGAAATCTTCCCGGAAAATGACCACGACCAATTGGCTTGGCGCCGCGGCGATCGGCTGCGCTGTGATGGGCGCCGGCTGGACAATTTACAGCAACGTCCTGGGCGCGAGCGTCTATCCGTCCGTCGGCAGCCTTGGCTACGACGAGCCGGTGATCAAGCGTGCGCCCAAGGTCGCCCTGCGTGAGGCCGGCGACGCCATCAAGGAAGCTTTCGCGCTGCTGCCCGATCGGCTGCAGGTCGCAGCCCCGATCTCCCGCGAGATGTTCAACGAGCGCTTCGCCGCAGCCGCGACCCAGGGCGTGGCGTCGAATGCAGCGAGCGCGGCGCCTGCGACCCAGGTTGCGGTGCTCAAAGATCCCCCGAAGCAGAGCGTGATCGCGAAGGTCGCGGAGGCGCTGAAGCCGGCGGCCCCGACCAAGGTCACTGACAAGACGAACGACAAGGCCGCGGACAAGACCAGGCGCGCTCCGGAGGCCCAGATCCAGCTCGCTTCGGCTGATCCGGCGCAGATCGTGCCGGCCCCCGAAGGGAAGAAGTCGTTCGCGGACCGCGCCAAGGCTGCGGTGATGTCGATCACCGGGCCGCGCCAGTCGATGGTGGACAAGCTCTGGGGCAAGCGTGAGCCGTCAGGCGGTCTTTTGGCCTACGCCTCGGCCGATGCCAGCATCACCTCGGCCATCGCGCCGAAGGAGCAGAACCCGATGTTCGGCGGCGCGCCGCCCTACGAGCGCGACACCGCCGTCTACGATATCACCGCCAAGACGGTTTACCTGCCCGATGGCACTAAGCTCGAGGCGCATTCGGGCCTCGGCTCCAATCTCGACGATCCGCGTTCGCAGCGCACCCGCATGCGCGGCGTGACGCCGCCGCACATCTACACGCTGAAGCCGCGCGAGGCGCTGTTCCACGGCGTGCCTGCGCTGCGCCTGACCCCGATCGGCGGTGAGAACGCGATCTACGGTCGCGACGGCCTGCTCGCCCACACTTTTATGCTCGGGCCGAACGGCGACTCCAACGGCTGCGTGTCGTTCAGGGACTATTACGCATTCCTCGACGCCTATCGCAACAAGGGCATCCGCAAGCTCGCGGTGCTGGCGCGGGTCGAGTAAGCTCAGTCAATTGAGATGATGCAAAAGGGCCGCTTCGCAGCGGCCCTTTTCTTTGCGCGTCAGCCCGGCCAGCATTGTCCGCCGCCGTCGATCCGCAGCACCTGGCCTGAGACGAAGGCGCCCATGGGGCCGGCAAAGAACTCGACGACGCGCGCAACCTCGTCGACGGTGGCGATGCGATCGAGCGTGCCGGTCTCGACCATCCGGTTCGCGTCCACCGCGCGCGTGCCGAGGAAGCGGCCGGTGCGGGTGTCGCCCGGCGCGATGCAGTTGACGGCGATGTCGTAGGGGCGGAGCTGGTCGGCGAGGCATCGCGTGTAGTGCGTCACGCCCGCCTTCGACACCGCATAGATCGAGCCCTGGGTCCGCCCCTTGAAGGCGGCGACGGAGCCGAGCGTGACGATGCGGCCGTGCTTCCGCTCCATCATGCCCTTGGCGACCGCCTGGCAGGTCAGGATGGTCGAGAGCAGGTTGCGCTCCAGCACGGCGCGCACATCCGCTTCCTTGATATGGACCGCGTCGTTCGGATCAGGCTTGCCGCCCGCCGCCGCGATGTCGCCTCCGGCATTGTGCACGAGAATGTCGATCGGGCCGAGCGCGGCTTCCGTCTCGGCGATCACGCGCGCGATATCCTCGCCCTTGGTGAGATCGCCGAGCACGCGCTGGCTGCGGACGCTGTATTCCTTGCCGATCTCTGCGGCCACTGCGGTCAGCGTCGTGCCCTCGCCATATTCCGCCGGCCCGTTCTCGCGCATGCCGTGGATGGCGACGTCGGCCCCGAGGGCGGCGAGCTTCTCTGCAAAGGCGCGGCCGAGCCCCCGCCCGGCGCCGGTCACCAGTGCAATCCGGCCTGCCAATACTTTCCCGTCATGTGCAACCATGATCTTCTCCTGTTTTGAAACTTAGTCAGCCGCGAGGTCGAGGCCGATCGCCATCGCCTGCACGAGACACATCGGTGCGACCAGCGTGCGCAGCGCCGGTTCGGGCATGTCCTGGATCTCGAACACGACGCGTGCTCCCTCGACGATCGGGCTGAGCAGGCTGTCGGTGATGGAGATCGCGGGGACGCCACGCGCCACGAGTTCAGGAAATAGCCGCGCCGTGTCCGGGTAGTAATTCCGGAAGCTGATCGCGACCAGCGCGTCCTCCGTGGTCGCGGCATGCGACTGCTCGTGGATGCTGCCGCCGGTGCCGTCGAGCAGGACGACGCGGCGTCCGAGCTTGCGCAAGACATAGGCGAGGTGGGTCGCAACCGGAAACGAGCCGCCGAGACCGAGCAGATAGATGTCGCGCGCCTTCGCGAGAATGGCGGTCGCGGCGTCGAGCCTCGCGCGCATGCACGGACTGGCTCAACGTCACCAGCGACGACTGCGCCTCCGAGACGAAGCGCGAGAGCACCGCGGCCGGCTGGCGGCCGAGCACCGATTTCTCCTCGCTCTTCATGCGGGCGAGCCGCGCCTTGTAGCTCGGCGCCACGCCTGCAACGAGGCGTGAGCGGAACACCTGCTGCATCTCCGTGAAGCCGCCGAAGCCGAGCGCATGCGCGAAGCGAACGATCGCCGACGGCGGCACGCCCGAGCGTTGTGCCACCTCCGCGACCGTGCCGAGTGCGACATCCGTCGGGTGATCGAGCACGAACTCCGCGATTTGCTGCAGCCGCCCGGACAGCGCGCGGTGCCGCTGCGCAATCGCGCCGCGCAGCTCGTCGTAGCTCATGGCGCCCTGTGCCTTGTTCATCGTCTCGGTCTCCGGATCGGTCGCCTGTTTAACGGCATTTCACCGTTTGGACCAAATATTCTACTTTACATCACAAATGGAATGAATATTCTAATCGCACAAAAAAGCAAAAGACTTCGAAAACGGGAGGAAACGATGAGGCGTCAGATCTCACGGCGGAGCGTTTTGAAGGGCAGCTTGATGGCGAGCGTCATCGGCGGCACCGGCAGCTTCTTTGGGCCGTGGAAAGAGAATCACGCGTGGGCACAGGGCGCGGCCAAGCCGATCAAGCTCGGCCTGACCTGCGATGCCAGCGGCCAATACGGCAACAGCGGCCAGGATGATTTCCGCGGCATCAAGATGGCGATCGACGAGGTCAACGCCAAAGGCGGCGTGCTCGGGCGGCAGGTGACGTTCATCACCGCGGACACCGAAACGACGCCGGCCACCGGCAGCCGCGTCGCCGAGCGGTTCATCACGCGCGAGGACTGCACCATCCTGATCGGCGCGCTGCATTCCGGCGTCGCCAACGCCATCACGCAGGTCGCGAGCAAATACGGCGTGATCTACATGAACACCAATTCCTCCGCGCCGAGCGAAGCCGGGGAGAATTGCTCACGCGTGAAATTCGTCTGGGACGGCAACGGCACCAATTTCTCCAAGGCGTCGGTCAAGAACGCGGTCGATTCCATCGGCAAGAACTGGATGCTGCTGACCAACGACTACGTCTGGGGCCACACCACATCCGCCGCGACCAAGACGCAGGTCGAGGCGGCCGGCGGCAAGATCATCGACAATCTGCTGGTGCCGCAAAACACCCGCGACTTCACCGCCTACCTCCTGAAAATCCAGCAGGCCAAACCCGACGTGGTCGCAACCGCCATCGGCGGCGACGACATCAAGGCCCTGCGCGAGCAGGTCGCCCAGCTCAAGCTCGACGGCAAGCCGGCCTGGATCAACAACCAGCAGGACTGGCCCGACGTGTGGGGCGCGCCGGACAGCCTGTTTGGCGTGTTCGGCACGACCTGGTATCACAAGCTGCAACTGCCCGGGGTCGCCGACTTCGTCAAGAAATGGCAGGCCGCCACCAAGGACGGCCCGATCCCGGTGCCGGGCAACGTGTCTTATAACGGCTACATGTCGACGCGCGAATTGCTCCGTGCGATCGAGCGGGCAGGGTCGACCAACAACGTCAAGATCATTAGGAGTCTCGAGAACCTCAAGGTCTCGGCGACTGATCGCATGCAGCATTTCGATGCCTATATGGATCCGATGACGCACCAGATGCAGCAGACGATCTATCTGGCGCGGCGCAACGCCAAGCCGGCGGACAATACCGATCTGTTCGAGATCATCAGCTGGACCGAGCCGAGATCGGCCGCTGATGACGCCGCACCCGGCAAGTGCAAGCTGACGCCTTATGAGCAGGTGCCGACCGTCGACTCCTAGCGGCGGTCCACCCCATCGCAGAACGAGCGGCGCGCAATCGCGCGCCGCGTGCCCGGGCCGTCATGCTCCCGGGCGAGGCATGCCAGTTGCGAGAGCCAACACCTTGTTCGACCTTCTTCCGCATCTCCTGAACGGGCTGACACTCGGCCTGTTGTTCGCACTGATTGCGCTCGGCTTCATGCTCATTGTCGGGCTGATGGAGCAGATCAACCTGGCGCATGGTTCCCTGTTCGCGCTCGGGGCCTATGTCGCCATGCAATTCACGGGACCACGCCCGCCATTGCCGGCCGATCTCGCAAAGGCCTGGCTCGCGTTGCCGCTCGGCTGGCGCTACGCCGCGACGCTCGTCATCGCGCCTGTGATCGTCAGCCTCGTCGGCATACTGATCGAGCCTCTGCATGCGGCGTACCTATGGCAAGGACCCGCTGTATGGACTGCTGCTGACCTTCGGTGCGGCGATGGTGATCGAGGAGCTGATCCGCCTGGTCTGGGGCACGCGCGACTATGTGCTGCAGGTGCCGTCCGCTATCAACGGCGGTTTCCTGTTCGGTGATCTGATCTGGTCGACCTACCGCTTCTATGCGGCCGGCATTGCGGCGGGGATCATCGGTCTGGTCTGGCTGTTGATCGAGAAAACTTCGTTTGGCGCGACCGTCAAGGCCGGCGCGCATGACAGCGAGATCGTCCGTGCGCTCGGCATCAACCTGTCGCGATTGCGGCTGCTGGTCTTTGTGTTCGGCACGATGCTGGCCGCGATCGCCGGAATGATCGTCGCGCCGATCTGGGGTATCCGGCCGCATATGGGCGTCGATGCCGTCATCCCCGCATTCCTGGTGATCGTGCTCGGCGGCGTCGGCAGCTTCTGGGGCGCGGTCGCGGCGGGGCTTCTGGTCGGACTGTGTGTCGGTCTTGCCGGGGCCTACGCGTCCGAATGGTCGCTGTTGTCGATGTACATCCTGCTCGTTGCCGTCGTGAGCTTCCGTGCGCGGGGCCTGTGGGGCAAGAAAAGCGTGCTCGAGGCCTGAGGAATGATTGTGGGACCAAAAGCTTCATCCGACGCCGCGCGCCTCGTCACGCCGACGATGCTGGTGCTCTGGCTCGTGCTCGCAACGGTGCCGCTCTGGATCACCAAGGTCGGGCTCTATCCTTATCTCGGGATCGAGATCCTGATCTGGTCGCTCTATGCGCTGGGATTCAACCTGGTGCTGGGCACGGCCGGCCTGCCGTCGTTCGGACATGGCGCCTATTTCGGCATCGGCGCCTATGCGTTCGGACTGTGCCAGCTCGACATCGTCGCCAATCTCTGGATCTGCCTCGTGGCGGCGGCGCTGGCTGCGGGACTCGCCGGCACGTTGGTCGCCCTGTTCATCTCGCACCGGCGCGGCATCTACTATGCCTTCATGACAATCGCCTTCGGGCAGATCTTTTGGACGCTGGCGATCAAGTCGCACCGGATCACCGGTGGCGAAGACGGACTTCTCAAGATCAGGCGGTTGTCCGCCGATTTCGGGCTGGTGTCGTTCGATCTCACCGACAACGTCGCCTTCTACTACTTCGTGCTCGCCGTGTTTGCGGTCGGGACCGTCGCGTTGTGGCGACTTGTGAACTCGCCCTATGGCCGCATCGTCGCTGCGATCAAGCAGAGTGAGGTGCGCGCCGCCCATCTCGGCTACAATGTGTGGCTCTACAAGGCATCGGTCTTTGCGTTGTCGGCCGCCGTGTCCGGCTTTGCCGGCGGACTGTTCGCGATGGCGCAACTCGCCGCCTTTCCTGATGTCATGAGCCTGCATCAATCCGGCTATGTCGTGATGATGACTCTGGTCGGCGGCGGGCTGGTCAGCTTCTGGGGGCCGGTGATCGGCGTGTTTCTCTTCCTCACCGCGCGCGACGTCATCGGCGCGCTCACCAACGCCTGGATGCTCTATTTCGGTTTGCTGTTCATCGCGATCGTGTTGTTCCGCCCGGAGGGCATTGCCGGCGCGCTCTCGTCAGCGGTGCAGCAGCATTCGCTCAACGCATTGCGGCGGCGCGGCACGTCCGCGATGCGGCTCTTGGTCGGAGGCGGGCAATGAGCATGATCGAGGCCGCAGGCGTTCATGTCCGCTTCGGCGACCGCGTCGTGCTGGAAAGCGTCGATCTCGCGGTTGCCGAGGGCGAGTTTCACGGCGTGATGGGGCCGAACGGGGCAGGAAAGACCACCTTCTTCAATGTCCTGACCGGTCGGGTGAAGCCGAGCCGCGGCCGGGTCCTGCTCGGCGGAGAGGATGTCACGGGCCTGAGCCCGCACCGGATCGCCGCCAAGGGCATCGCCCGTTCGTTCCAGATCATGACGCTGTTCGACGAGTTCTCCGCCCGCGACAACGTGATGATGGGTTTGCCGGAGTTTCGTGCGCGCGGCCTCGATATCGCCCGTGCTGCAGCCGGCAATAGCCAGCTTGCAGGGAAGGCCTCCGACGCGCTTGCCGCGGTGGGGCTCGCCGATCGGGGGATATCCGCGCCAAGGACCTCTCCTATGGCGACCGCCGCGCGCTGGAGATCGCGGTGGCGCTGGCGCAGGCGCCGCGCGTGTTGTGCCTGGACGAGCCGACCTCCGGCCTCGGCTCCGATGGCGTGCAGCGCCTCGCCACGCTGGTCGCGCGCTTGAAGGGCAGGCTGACCATCGTTGCCATCGAGCATGACATGGAGTTCCTGTTCTCTCTGGCGGACCGGATCTCGGTGATCCATTGGGGCCAAGTGGTTGCGCGCGGCACGCCGCACGAGCTCCAGCAGAACGAATGGGTCCGTCGCTCCAATCTCGGGAAGTTCGCATGATCCTCGAAGTGGATGGCGTCGATACCTATTACGGCGAGACCCAGGCGCTGTTCGGCGCCTCGCTCACGATCGAGCACGCAAAGGTCTTTGCGCTGCTCGGCCCCAACGGTGCCGGCAAGACCACCATGCTGCGTTCGATCCTCGGGCTGACGCGGCCGCGCCGCGGCAGCGTACGTTTCGACGGCAACGACGTGACGCACGATCCGACCCACGAGATCGCGCGTGCCGGCATCGGCTGGGTGCCGGACGACCGGCGGCTGTGCCCGACCTTGTCGGTGGCGCGCAATCTGTCGATCGCGCAGAAGCGCACGCGCTTTCGTAACTGGTCCGTCAAGGAGGCCGCGGCGATCTTCTCGCCGCTCGAATACCTCATGGAGCGCGACTGCGAGAACCTTTCGGGCGGCGAGATGCAGATGGTCGCCATCGCCCGCGCGCTGGTCGGCTCGCCCGGCCTCGTGCTGTTCGACGAGCCGAGCCAGGGGCTCGCGCCCAAGATCGTCGGTGACGTGCTCGCCACCATCTCGCGGATGAAGCAGGAGGGAATCGCCTCGCTGGTCGTGGAGCAGAATGCCGAGATCGCCCTCTCGGTCGCGGACCACGCCGCGGTGATCGATCGCGGCCGGATCGTCTGGACCGGGGAGGCGGCCGCCTTGCGCGAAGACCGCGACCTGCGTCAGCGCTTGTTGGGAGTACAGTGATGGCCGCGCCGCTGCTCGTTCTCGACGACGTCCGCAAGGTCTATACGCGGGGCTGCATCGTCCGCCGCCCGACCTTCACGCTTCAGGCGAGCCTGACGCTGGACCAGCCCGGCATCGTCGGCGTGGTCGGGCCGAACGGTGCCGGCAAGACCACCCTGTTCGAGATGATGACCGGCTCCAACGCGCCGACCTCGGGCCGGGTCCTGGTTGCGGGCACCGACATCCATGGCGTCAAATATCGCGAGCGCGACCGGCTCGCGATCCACTATCACCAGTCCTACCAGGTCCGGCGCTTCCGCAAGCGCGTTCCGTCGGCCCTGCTGGCGCCGTCGCCGACCCGGACGCCGCTCGTGCATCTGTTCGACGAGCCGCAGTTCAACCTGCAGGACGGCTATATCGGCTTCATGCTCGATTTCTTCCGCAAGCTGCGCGACGAGGGCCGGCTGGTCATCCTCTGCATGCATCCGACGGCGAGCTGGCACCTCGACATCCTCGCCGAGATTGCCGAGCAATTCCTTTTCGTGGCCGGCGGCGGGGTGACACAGATCGCCGATTTTCGCGGCCTCGTCACTGAGCCCCGCTTTCGCGCCTATCTCGGGCCGGAGATGGCGCGGGCTGCGGAGCTGCTTTGTCAGGGCAGCGTTGCGCGCAAATTTGACGCGTGAGGCGGCGCGCCGCGCTGTGCTAAAGCTGTCGCCAGATGGGGTCCCATCGTCCACCCATATCACAACGATAAGCAACAACAGGGAGAGACCGTTGGCTTACACGAACACCCAGCTTTTCATCGGCGGTAAATGGCGTCCGGCCCAATCGGGCAAGGTCATCGAGGTCGTCAATCCCGCGACCGAAGAGGTGATCGGCACCGTCGCCCATGCCGAGAAGGCCGATCTCGACGAGGCGTTGGCCGCCGCTGCCGCTGGCTTCAAGGTCTGGCGCAACGTCGCGCCGTTCGAGCGCTGCCGCATCATGCGCAAGGCGGCCGCGATCATGCGCGAGCGCAACGATGAGATCGCGCCGCTCCTGACCATGGAGCAGGGCAAGACGCTGGCCGAAGCCAAGATGGAGGCCATGGCCGCCGCCGACGTGATCGAGTGGTTCGCCGAGGAAGCCAAGCGCGCCTATGGCCGGGTGATCCCCGCGCGCGGACCCGGCATCTACCAGCTCGCGATGAAGGACCCCGTCGGCCCGGTTGCCGCCTTCACGCCCTGGAATTTCCCGATCAACCAGGTCGTGCGCAAGCTGTCGGCTGCGCTCGGCGCTGGCTGCTCGATCATCGTCAAGGCTCCGGAAGAGACCCCGGCCTCGCCCGCGCAGCTGATCCGCGCCTTCGCGGACGCCGGCGTGCCCGACGGCGTCATCAACCTGGTTTACGGTGTGCCCTCCGAAATCTCCGAATACCTCATTCCGCATCCGGTGATCCGCAAGATCTCCTTCACCGGCTCGACCAATGTCGGCAAGCAGCTCAACGCCCTTGCCGGCCTGCACATGAAGCGCGCCACCATGGAGCCTCGGCGGCCATGCACCGGCGATCGTGTTCAAGGACGCAGACGTCGCCTCGGCCGCGAAGATTCTGGCGGCGGCGAAGTATCGCAACGCCGGCCAGGTCTGCATCTCGCCGACCCGCATGCTGGTGCAGGACGACGTGTTCAAGGAGTTTGTCGACAAGTTCGTCGACGGCGCCAAGGCGTTCAAGGTCGGCAACGGCCTCGACCCTGATTCCAAGATGGGCTCGCTCGCCAATCCGCGCCGCGTCACGGCGATCGAGGGCATGGTGCAGGACGCCGTTGGCAAGGGCGCCAAGCTCGAGACCGGCGGCAAACGCGTCGGCAACAAGGGCTACTTCTTCGAGCCGACCGTGGTCAGCGACGTGCCGAAGGACGCGCGCGCCATGAACGAAGAGCCGTTCGGCCCGCTGGCGCTGATCTCGCGCTTCTCGTCGTTCGACGAAGTGGTCGAGGAAGCCAACCGGCTGCCGTTCGGTCTTGCCTCCTACGCCTTCACCAGCTCGACCAAGACCGCAACCGCGATCGGCTCAGCGGTCGAGGCCGGCATGATGTCGATCAACAGCTTTGGTCTCGCTCTGCCCGAAGTGCCGTTCGGCGGTATCAAGGATTCCGGCTATGGCTCGGAAGGCGGCACCGAGGCGATGGAAGCCTATTTCAACATGAAGTTCATCACCCAGACGGGTGTGTGAACGAGCGTCGGGCGCCAGGCCGCGTGATCATCGCGTGGCCTAGCGCTTGACGAAGACAACATTGCAGGCGCGCGCCTCGTTGCGCTTGCCGGTACCGCGAGTCGGCTCGAACTGCGCATCGACCGTGAAGGCGTAAGGCGAGCCGGGCGCGAGGTTGTTGAGGGTGTAGGTACTCGCTCCCGTCGTGCCGCGCGCGCTCAGGGTCGTCTTGCCGCCGGCCGGGATTTGGCCGTCGATCTCCAGGCGATTGACGCCGTCCTTGCCATGGGCTTCGGCGTGGAACACGCCATTGGCCACCGTGGCGACCAGCGGCCGTGTGAACCCCTGCGCCTTGCCCGTCGGCGGGCAGTTCAGCGTCACGTCCCAATTGCCGTCGAAATCCTTGCTGCCGGTGGTTCGTGCGTTGCCGCTCGGTGCCACCGCCACTTTCTGCTTCAGGTTGTCGATTCGGGCCTTGGCGAGGCTTGCGAAGCTGCAATTCGAAAATCGCGCCAGATGATCCTCGAATGCGCCGACGGTGCCGATCCCGTCCGCGGCCTTCCAATGAGCCTCCGCAGCCGCGCGAGGGTCGGGCCGCGGCGCGGCTTGCGGCGCGGCGGGCGTGACAGTGACCGACACCGGTCCGTTCAGGTAGAATTTGCCGATGATCGACAGTGACAGCTCCGGCAGCTGGGCCTTGCCGCTCGCATCGTAGACGTCGCTGCTGATGTCGCGAAAAACATCACCGATCTCCTGCGGCTCCTCGATGTGTTTCAGGAACGCCGTCGTGTAGGGGCTGTTGCGGCCAACGCCGTCGGCGGCAACCTGGCCAGATTGCGTCGAGAACGACACGATCGTGCCGCGCGGCGCCTCGACCTTCGACAGGCCGCGTCCCACCGAGGCCGCGCGCGTCGCGGAGCGCTTCAGCATGTCGGCCAGCGGATTGTCGCGGCAGGAATCGAGCACCAGAATGCGCAGGTTCTTGGCCTGCTGCAAATCGTTGACGATGTCGTCGACGCGCACGAAGCGCTTGAGATCGGCTTCATCCGCGAGCACGGCGTCCACGGGCATCAAATAGTTGACGCCGTTGTACTGCATGGCATGGCCGCTGTAGTAGAACATGGCGACGTCGGCGCGGCTTGCCGCGCGTGCGAAGCGGATGGTGAGGTCCTGCATGTCGGCCTGCCGCAGATCGATGCCCTGGATCACCTCGAAGCCGCTGCGCTTCAGCGAGGCCGCGACGTCCTCGGCATCGTGCGAGGGATTGGGAAGCTGCGCCGTCGCGGCATAGGCGCCGTTGCCGATGACGAGCGCAACCCGCGTCTCGGCAGAGGCTGGACCAAGCCCGAGCCAGCAGGCGAGGAGAACGACAGAGAATCCGGGCAGGGGGAGGCGTGAAAAAGCGCGCATGAGAGCCGTCCGGGAAATATCGAAAAAATATCTCCCAGCTTAGCGCATGCCGCGCCGCCGGCAATGCCTTCGCGATGGAACCGGCGGGTCTGCCCGCCGTGGCATCCTGTCACGCCGGGCTCGTCGCCACAGACTTCCGCAGCGCCAGTTCGGTCGCGATCGCCTCCCGCACGGCGGGCCGCGCCTGCATGCGCTCGAGATAGGACGACAGGGACGGCCATTGCGTGATGTCGACGCCTGCGGGACGGAGCAGCAGCAGCGCCCAGGTCAGGTGGGCGTCCGCGACGGTAAAGCGGTCACCGACCAGGAATTCGCGCTCCGCCAGATGCGCTGACGGCACCGACAGGGTCTGCGTGATCCTTGCGCGCGGCTTGGCGAGCGAGCCGTCGTCCTTGTACCAGAAGGTCGGAAACAGGAACGCCTTGTGGATCTCGGCGCCGATGAAGCTCAGCCATTCCTGCAGCCGGTAGCGATCGGGATGACCGTTGTCGGGCGCAAGGCCGGCCTTCGGCTTCACGTCCGCGATGTATTGCAGCACGGCTGCGCTCTCGGTCAGCCGTTCGCCGTTCTCCAGCACCAGAACCGGCACCGCGCCTTTCGGCGACAGGTCGCGGAAATCGCTGCCGTCGTCCACGATCTTCTTGGTCCAGATATGGGCGAGGTGGTATTGCGCCTCGATACCGGCCTCCATCAGCGCGATGCGGCTGGAGAGCGAGCAGGCCATCGGGAAGAAATAGAGTTGCAGCATAACTGACTCCGTCAAGTCAACGCATCGCTCTGCGCGATGATCGCAAAGCGGTCCGAGAGTTCGGCCAGCGCGACCGCGTGAATGGTCCGGGCGTCCAGCGTGCCATCGCGACCATCCGGCAGGTCGCGCGTGGCGCAGGCATCGGCTGCGATCGTCGTGCGCAGGCCGAGATCGAGCGCGGCGCGGGCGGTCGAGGAGACGCACATGTGAGTCATGAAGCCGGCCAGAACGATGTTCTTGCGGCCGGTGGCGGCAAGCCGGGCTTGCAGGTCGGTGCCGGCGAACGCGTTCGGCAGCGCTTTCTCGATCACGGCCTCGCCTGGGAGCGGTGCTAGGCGCTCGACGATCGCGCCGCGCGCGGCTTCGCGGTCGAACAGGCCGCCGGCGCGACCCTTGTGCGCGACGTGGAAGATCGCAGAACCGCTCTCCCGTGCCCGCGCCAGCAGCCGCGCCGCCGCTTCGATCGCGGGCTGCGCATCGGGCAGGGCCAGCGGGCCGGCGCAATATTCGTTCTGGATGTCGATCAGCACGAGGCAGGCCTCATGGAGCTTCGGCGGATTGAGATCGGCGCCGGCGAGTTCGAGCAGGGTCTTGGGAGCGGTCATGCGGGTCGGGCCTTACAGGGATGGCGGATGACACGACATTAGCGCAGCGGCTGCCTGCCATTGTGCAGGACTATTGCAGCTTATGGCTGCAGATTTGCAGGGAGCGGGGCGGCCTGTTAGGTTCGGCCCATGAACTGGGACGATCTGCGCATCATCGCCGCGGTGAGGGACGAGGGCACCTATGCCGGCGCCAGCGCGCGGCTGCGCATCGACGAGACCACCGTCGGTCGCCGCCTGGCGCGCATCCAGCGCGATCTCGGCGTGCCGCTGTTCGATGCCGTGGATGGCCTACGGCGGCCGACGCGTCATTGCGAGGCGGTGCTCGAACATGTCGGCGCGATGGCGGCGCATGTCGCGGCGATCGATCGCATCAAGGAAAGCCAGGCGGGCCCGGTCGGCCGCCTGCGCATCGCCTCGACCAATGCGGTCGCCGAAGAATTGCTGGCGCCGCGCGCGAGCAGCTTCCTGCGCGATCACCCCGGCCTGACCCTGCAATTCCTCACCTCCAGCGGCAACGTCAAATTCTCGCGCTGGCAGGCCGATCTCGCGATCCGGCTGCGCAAGCCGGAAAAGGGCGACTTCACCATCTCGAAGCTTGGCGATGTCAGGCTGTATTATTTCGAGCCTGCCGACCGCACCAGTGGCGAGCCCGTCGCCTGCGTCTATCCGGACGAGGCTCGACACCATCCCGGAAGCGCAGTTCCTGCGGGCGAAGCGGCTGACCAGCGTGCGCTGCGTCACCGACAATGTCCGCATCATCGGCACCATGATCCAGTCGCATCAGGCCGTCGGCGTGCTGCCCGGAACACAGCTGTGCCGCGTTGCTCGCCGACCGCAGCCTGCGTGCCACGCTGCTGTCGAAACGGCGCGACGTCTGGCTTCTGGTGCAGAACCATCTCAAGCGCGACGCAGCGACACGCGTGACAATCGACTGGGTGAGGCATTGCTTCAAGGATCTGTCGCACGGCTGACGGCCGGCGACGTCCGGGTCTCGCATTGAACGCCGTCCGGGGGATGTGCGACCAAGATCACGGAGCCGGGATTGCGTGCGCGCCAAGGTTGCGTAATCTCTTACCGAGACTCGATCGGGGCAAGTGCATGACCACCCTTTCAGAAACCATCCGGCCCTCGAAGGCGGAATCGCGGGAATGGAAGGCGATTCTCGTCCTGATCCTGCTGGTCCCGGTGCTGTGGTCGCCGCTGATCCTGTTTCGCTTCGTCCTGTATCAACCGTTCAGCATTCCCTCCAGCTCGATGGCGCCGACGCTGATGGTCGGCGACTACGTCTTCGCCGCGAAATATGCCTACGGCTACGGCCGCTATTCCCTGCCTTTCGCGCCGTCCTGGATTTCAGGGCGCATCCTCGCCGCCGATCCGGAACACGGCGACATCGTCGTGTTCCGCACGGCGAAGGACAATTCGGTCGACTACGTCAAGCGCGTGGTCGGGCTGCCCGGCGACCGCATCCAGATGCGGCAGGGCCAGCTCATTCTCAATGACCGTCCGGTGACGCGCGTCGGGCTCGCAGACGGGCTCGCCGACAACGCCTGCGGCGGCGATGGCGGCGTCAAGGTCCATCGCTGGCGCGAGACGCTGCCGAACGGCGCGTCCTACGTCACCAACGACTGCATCGACAACGGCTTCCTCGACAACACCAACGTCTTCACGGTGCCGCCCGGCCACATCTTTGTGCTCGGCGACAACCGCGATAATTCCACCGACAGCCGGATGATGTCGGCGTTCGGTTTCGTGCCGATGGACAATCTCATCGGCAAGGTAACGCGGATCTTCTGGTCGCTCGACGAAGACGGCGAGCCGCACATGGAGCGGCTGGGGAAGGTGAGGTGAGACTTACTCCGTCATTCCGAGGCAGCGCCAAGCGTCTGATTGCGCCGCGGTGTCATTCCGGGGCAGCGCGAAGCGCTGAGCCCGGAATCCATTGGTCCGCAAGCTCAGCTCGCAATTTGTGGGTATAGATCGATCCACTGAGGATTCTTCTCCTCAATAAGCCGCACCTTCCATTCCCGCCGCCACTTCTTCAGCTCCTTTTCGCGCGTGATCGCCGTGGTGAGGTCGTCGTAAATCTCGAACCAAACAAGCCTGTCGACGGAGTAGCGCTTGCTGAATCCAGGAGCGACTTTGCTCTTATGTTCGTGGATGCGGCGGACGATATCGTTCGTCACGCCGATGTAGAGCGTGCCGTATTTCTTGCTCGCAAGGAGGTAGACGTATTAGGCCATGAGCAAGTGGTGGAATGGATTCCGGGCTCGCGACTTCGTCGCGCCCCGGAATGACCGATCTTGCTACTTTTACGTGTGACGTGCAAAACAAAAACCCCGGCATCGCTGCCGGGGTTTCGTAGTCCTTGAGGTCGCTGGACTTAGAAGTCCATGCCGCCCATGCCGCCGCCGGGGGGCATCGCGGGACCGGCGCCGCCCTTCTTGGGCAGCTCGGCGACCATGGCTTCCGTGGTGATCAGCAGGGCCGCAACCGAGGCTGCGTTCTGGATCGCGGTACGGACCACCTTGGTCGGGTCGATGATGCCCTTCTTGACGAGGTCGGCATATTCGCCGGTCTGGGAGTCGAAGCCGTAGGCGTAGGTCTTGTTCTCCAGGATCTTGCCGACGATCACCGAGCCGTCTTCACCGGCGTTGATCGCGATCTGGCGAGCGGGGGCCGACAGCGCCTTGCGCACGATCTCGACGCCGGTCTTCTGGTCGTCGTTCTTGGTGCGCAGGCCCTTGAGCTGCTCGGAGGCACGGAGCAGGGCGACGCCGCCGCCCGGAACGATGCCTTCCTCGACAGCCGCGCGGGTCGCATGCATCGCGTCATCAACGCGATCCTTGCGCTCCTTCACCTCGACCTCGGTCGCGCCGCCGACGCGGATCACCGCGACGCCGCCAGCGAGCTTGGCCAGACGCTCCTGGAGCTTCTCGCGGTCGTAGTCCGAGGTGGTCTCCTCGATCTGCGCCTTGATCTGGGCCACGCGCGCCTCGATGTCGGCCTTCTTGCCGGCGCCGTTGACGATCGTGGTGTTCTCCTTGTCGATCATCACCTTCTTGGCGCGACCGAGCATGTTGAGCGTGACGTTCTCGAGCTTGATGCCGAGATCTTCCGAGATCGCCTGGCCGCCGGTCAGGATCGCGATGTCCTGCAGCATGGCCTTGCGGCGATCGCCGAAGCCCGGAGCCTTGACGGCCGCGACCTTCAGACCACCACGCAGACGGTTCACAACAAGCGTGGCCAGGGCCTCGCCTTCGACGTCCTCGGCGACGATGACCAGCGGCTTGCCGGTCTGCACCACGGCCTCGAGCAGCGGCAGCAGCTCGTTCAGCGAGGAGAGCTTCTTCTCGTTGATGAGGATGTAGGCGTCGTCCATCTCGACGCGCATCTTGTCGGCGTTGGTGACGAAGTAGGGCGAGATGTAGCCGCGGTCGAACTGCATGCCCTCGACGACGTCGAGGCTCGGTCTCGAGCGACTTGGCTTCCTCGACGGTGATGACACCCTCGTTGCCGACCTTCTTCATGGCGTCGGAGAGGAACTTGCCGATCTCCTGGTCGCCGTTCGCCGAGATGGTGCCGACCTGGGCGATCTCGTCGTTCGAGGTGACCTTCTTGGAGTTCTTGACGAGGTCGGCGACCACGGCTTCCACGGCCAGGTCGATACCACGCTTGAGGTCCATCGGGTTCATGCCGGCGGCAACCGACTTGGCGCCTTCGCGCACGATCGCCTGGGCCAGCACGGTGGCGGTGGTGGTGCCGTCGCCGGCCGCGTCAGCGGACTTGGAGGCGACTTCGCGCACCATCTGCGCGCCCATGTTCTCGAACTTGTCCTCGAGCTCGATCTCCTTGGCGACGGTGACGCCGTCCTTGGTGATGCGGGGAGCGCCGAACGACTTGTCGAGGACGACGTTGCGGCCCTTCGGGCCGAGCGTGACCTTCACCGCGTTGGCGAGGATGTCGACGCCGCGCAGCATCTTGTCGCGCGCATCAACCGAGAATTTGACTTCTTTGGCTGCCATCTGGATTTTTCCTTGAGGTATTTGATTGGAGGGAGAGAGGGGCTCTTAGGCCGCCTTCTTCTTGGAAGCGGGGACGTCGAGGACGCCCATGATGTCGCTTTCCTTCATGATCAGCAGGTCGACGTTGTCGATCTTGACCTCGGTGCCGGACCACTTGCCGAACAGCACGCGGTCGCCGACCTTCAGGTCGATCGGGATCAGCTTGCCGGCTTCGTCGCGGCCACCCGGGCCAACGGCGACGACTTCACCCTGAGAGGGCTTTTCCTTGGCAGTGTCGGGAATGATGATGCCGCCTGCGGTCTTCTCTTCTGCGTCGATGCGCTTGACCACGACGCGGTCGTGAAGCGGACGGAATTTCATGCAGATCTCCTAAGCATTTGCTCGGGTTGAGTTTTTCAGATTGTTAGCAATCGGTGCCCGTGAGTGCTAGCACGCGCAAGGCTGAAATAGGACAGGAATTTTGCGGGGGCAAGGGCTTCTAGCAGAAAATTTGGCGCTCTGAAGGCTTGGCTGCCAGAATGTCTTTACCATCGTTAACCGGTCTTCATGACCGTATTAGCACGGTGCCGCCTCTGCTGCTAAAGCATTGAATTTCAACAGCTTGTTAAACTTTTGGGCTTGAGATGAATTGTCAGTTTGCGTCACATTTCTCTCATGTGAGCGCATCAGTACCGGGTGGCTCGTAAGGCGCACACCGAACCAAGCCGCCCTTTGAATGCGCTCCTGCAAAGGAGGTTGGCATGGGCGTGCGGAGTGGGGGCGTTTCCGAGGACTTCCGGAAACAGATGCTGGGTTACGGGCTGACAACGGCACAAATTCTCTATCGGATGCCGGATCATCCCTCGCTGCTGCAGACCTACGTCTGGCAGAACTACGACATGTTTCCGAAATTCCCGGCGCTCAAGGACTTCCTGGCCTTCTGGCAGGAGAAGCTCGACGGCCCGCTCCATTCCGTCACCGTGGCGCATTCCAAGCTGATCAAGCCGGCCGAGCTGCGCGCCGTGGATGGCGTGTTTCGCCTGCATTGAGGACACCGGTCTCGTAGGGCGGGCAGAGGCGCGCTCTTCGCGCGCCGTGCCCACGCTCTTTCCGATACGGTTACAGATGGGTGGGCACGCTTCCGCCGTCGCTCTGCGAGCTATGGCGGACAAGTCGCTTTGCCCACCCTACGCTGTCCTCGTTGGAGTTGCGCCAGGCGAACGCGCTGTCCGCGCTATCGCCTGAGAAACAATCAGCCGCCGCTGCTGCAATAGCGCTGCCACATCGCGCGGTAGGCCTCGTCCACGGCCCGCCCGTATGCCGCGGGGTTGCCGGCAGCTGCGCCCCGGATCTTGTCGGGCAATTCGCGGCGCAATTGGTCGAGTCTCGTTAATGTGTGAGGCTCGGCTCGTTGCGATCTCGATATACGCCTCGTTGCTATCCGTGACCCAGTCCGGCAGGCCAAGCGCCGTGAGGATGGAGCCGGCGGCACGGCTGGGCAGGCTGTTGCCGAGTTTCGCGACCACCGGCACGCCCATCTGCAAGGCTTCCCACGTGCTGACGCCGCCATTCTGCGGGAACGGATCCAGGCAGATATCGACGCGATTGAAAGCCGCCAGATGTTCGCTTCGCAAGGTCGCGCCGAGCAGCTCGACGCGTTCGGCCGGCACTCCGCAAGCCTCTAACCGAGCCAGCAGATTTTCGCGGACCAACCGGTCGTCCAGCGCAAGATCCTTGATCAGCAGCCGCGAACCCGGCACCCGCTCGAGAATCCTGGACCAGACTTCCGCGGCCTCGTCCGAGATCTTGCTGATGCGGTTGAAGACGCCGAAGGTGACGAAGCCGTTCGAGATTGCCGGACTTGGCGCTCGCGCGATCCCGTCGGGCAGTGGCGTCAGTGTCACGAAGCACGGCAGGTCGACGACGGTTTCCGCAAACAGATGCCGAACGTCGTGAGGAATCGCGACGGGGTCCGAGATCAGATAATCGATCGTCGGCAGCCCGGTGCCCGTGCCGTGGCCCCAACCATGGACCTGGATCGGTGCCGGCTTGCGCGCAAACACGCCGAGGCGGTTGCCCCTGGTGTGGCCGGACAGGTCGATCAGGATGTCGATGCCGTCGGCGCGGATCTCGTCGGCGAGGCGTTCTTCGGTCCACTGCGAGGCGTCCCGCCAGCGATCGGCGATCTCCCGGAAGTCGCCGGTCGTCGCATCCACTTTCGACGAGCAGGCGTAGCATACGATCTCGAACTGTGTCCGGTCATGGTGCTGAAGGACCGGCATGAAGATCAACGCGGCCGAATGCGCGTTGAAATCCGACGAGACATAGCCGATCACCAGACGGCGATCCGGATCACGGCTGTTGCCATGCGGTGTCGGCGGTTCTGAAGCGATTTTCGCGCCGACGCGCTCCCACCACACCTGCCGCGCCTGCTGATGCCGCTCGACGCTGGCGTCCCCCGCAAAGTCGAGCGTGAAGATCTTGTTGGAGATCGCGCTTTGCAGATCAGGCTGGATGTCGAGGGCCCTGTCGAAGCTGGCGAGGGCTTCGTCGACCCGGCCGAGTCCGGCGAGGCAGAGACCCAGCACCAAATGAGCCGGAATGGAATGAGGATCAATCGCGAGCGCCTGCTCGCAATCGTGCGATGCCTGGGCAATCTGCTGAATCTGGAGCAGCACGCCGGCCCGTGCGAGCCAGCCATTCGCGTCGTCTGGGGCGAGCGCGATGGCCCGATTGCCGTCCGCCAGGGCTTCCTCAAAGCGCTGAAGTTCCCGCAAAGCCGCGGAGCGGTTCGCGAGTGCCGCCGCATAGTCGGGCTTGATCGCCAGCGCGCGGTTCAAGCTTGCGACGGCCTCGTCATAGCTGCGCTCTCGGCAGAGCGCCCAACCGCGGCCGTTGTGGGCTTCGGCAAGGTTCGGGTCGAGGGCGAGCGCCTTGTCGTAGCTGTGCAGCGCCTCCTCGTGACGCTCCAGAGCCACGCTCGCGTTACCGAGATTGGAGAGGGTTACCGCGTGGTTGGGCCGCAAGGCGAGGGACTTCCGGTAGCTTGTGCAAGCCTCGTCGTGACGCCGCAGGCCGTTGAGAGCGATGCCCAGGCTCATATGAGCATCGGCAGATCGCGGATCCGCAGCGACCGCCCGGCTCAGCAGGACTTCGGCTTGCTGATAATTCTTGGCATCGGCCTCCATGATGCCGAGCATATGCAGCGCGACGATTTGGTCGGGATCGAGCTGCAGCAATTGGCGATAGGCGGCCCGGGCCTCCGGCAAGAGCTTCATCTTGTGCAGCTGGAGTGCGTGCCCGAGCAATGGCAGCACTTCGGCTTTTCGCCGTTTCTCAAGCCGGGCATTTTGAAATGCACGCTGACCTACGCTGCCGCCCATGAATCAAGTCCCCCAGAATCTCAGGAGCGAGATTAATTCAGCGGGTACACGAATACGAGACGACGGCCATTCGTGACGACAGCTTCGGGCAAGCTACGACTTGATTGGATATTTGGGTGACGAGCCCCGCGCGCCGCGATTGCTGCCTCGTCCCGGACTGGATAATCTGCCTCCGGGTCGTGCCGTCCGGCAGGCGCGGCTCAGCTCAGGGAGGCAGACAATGGCCAAGCAAAAGGCATCAAGACCCGCAACGAAGACCGCGGTGAAGAAGCGCAGCGGCGCAAAGGCCGCAGCGCGCTCGCCGGCGCGCAAAGCGGTGAAGACAAAGGCACGCACCGTGGCTCCGAAAAAGCCCGCGCGCCCCCGGCAACGCATCGCGATCAGCCACCACCGTGAGGAAGATTTCAAAGCCGACGGTCTGCGCGCCTACGCCAAGTACCGCGACCTCGGCATCGCCGATGCGACCCGCGGTCTCGCGCAAGCCCATGTGATCCGCCTGCAAGGCCCCTGCAATCCCGCCGAGGTCTCGAAGCTGCACTTCCACAACATCGAATTCCAGATGGTCTATGTGCTCAAGGGCTGGGTGAAGACCTACATGGACGGGCAGGGCGAGACGCTGATGAAAGAAGGCAGCGCCTGGACCCAGCCGCCGAAGATCAAGCACATGATCCTGGATTACTCCGACGACGTCGAGCTCTTGGAGGTGATCCTGCCGGCGGAGTTCAAGACGGTGGAGCTGAAGGCTTGACGTCATTCCGGGGCGCGCGTAGCGCGAACCCGGAATCCATTGAGCGGCGGAGACGGTGGATGAATAGATTCCGGGCTCGCCGCTACGCGCGCCCCGGAATGACGGCGGAGAGACCTACACCAGCACCCCCACCACCGCCCCCATCAGACACGTCGTCAGCGTTCCCGACACGATCGACTTCAGTCCCAGCGCGTTGATCTCCTCGCGCCGCTCCGGCGCCATCACGCCCAGGCCGCCGATCATGATGCCGAGGCTGGCGAAATTGGCGAAGCCGCACATCGCATAGAGCATGATCAGGCGTGAGCGCGGATCGAGCACATCGGGCGGCAGCTTCGAGAAGTCGACATAGGCGATCAATTCGTTGAGCACGGTCTTGGTGCCCATCAGGCTGCCGGCGGTGACAGCCTGATCCCACGGTAATCCCATCAGCCAGCACACCGGCGCCATCACCAGCCCGAGCACACGCTGCAGCGAAATCGCGGCGCCGCCGATATGCGGCAATATGCCGAGGATCGCATTGACGAGATAGACCAGCGCCACCAGCACCAGCAGCATGGCAATGATGTTGATCAGCAGCTCGATCCCCGCGCCGGTGCCCTTTACGATCGCATCCATCGTGCTGGACACCTCCGTCTCGGGATCCTCCAGCGCACCACCGGTGCGCCTGTCGGAGGTTTCAGGCACCATGATCAGGCTGACGAGGATCGCGGCCGGTGCGCCCAGCACGGAGGCGATCACGAAATGCGCGGCGGCGTCCGGGATGAGGGGAGCAAGGAAGGTCGCATAGAGCACCAGCACCGTGCCGGCGATGCCCGCCATGCCGCCGGTCATCACCAGGAACAACTCGCTGCGGGTCATCTGTGCGAGGTAAGGCCGCACGAACAGCGGCGCCTCGACCATGCCGAGGAAGATGTTGGCGGCGGTCGAGAGGCCCACCGCGCCACCGACACCGAGCGTGCGCTCCAGCAGCCAGGCCATGCCGCGGACAACAGGCGGCAGCACGCGCCAATAGAACAGCAGCGTCGTCAGCACACTCATCACCAGCACGATCGGCAGCGCCTGGAACGCCAGGATGAAATCGGCGCCCGGCACCTTCAGATCGAACGGCAGGGTGCCGCCGCCGACATAGCCGAACACGAAGGCGGAGCCGGCGCGCGAGGCCGCGGAGATCGCGCCGACGGCGTCGTTGATGGCGCCGAAGGCGCGCGCGACGACCGGCAGCTTCAACAGCACGATGGCGGTGACGAAGGTAGCGACGAGGCCGATCGCCGCCTGTCGCAGCGACACCGCGCGCCGATTCTCCGCCAGCGCGAAGGCGATCAACAGCAATGCGAAAATGCCGAGTGCCGATTGCAAGCGCAGCATGATGTCCCCAAACCCTCAATGATTATGGCCGCGTCCGCGCTGCAAAGGCAATGCCGGGAGACCGCCGGAGCCGCCTGCTGTTGACAAGAAGGTCCCCGTCAGTCACGCGGGGCACGTCCATGGGAGCGACGTGCCAGGGGTGACCCAAGAGGCGATGCCAGAGCAGCCGATAGCCGTAAATCCGCCGGTGACTGCCGGCGAGGCTCCTCACCCATCGCGCCTTCCTGCTCTTCGTGCTCTCGCGCAGCCTGTCGCGCTTCTCCAGCCAGATCGCGGCGGTCGCGATCGGCTGGCAGATCTACGATCTCACCGGCTCGGCCTTCGACCTCGGCATGGTCGGCCTCGTCCAGTTCCTGCCCACCGCGCTGCTCGTGTTCGTCGCCGGTCACGCCGCCGACCGTTTTGAGCGCAAGCGCGTGGTGCAGCTCTGCCAGCTCGTGGAAGCCGCGACCGCGCTCTATCTCGCCGTCATCACCTATGTCGGCGCCGTCAGTGAAGTGCAGATCTTCATCGCGACCTTCCTGCTCGGCATTGCCGGCGCGTTCGAGAGCCCGACCACGGCGGCGCTGCTGCCGCTGATCGCGCCGCAGGGATCGCTCCAGCGTGCGACCGCGGTCGCGAGCGGGGCGGGACAGGTCGCGACCATCGCCGGACCTGCGCTCGGCGGTTTTGCCTACGCGATCGCACCGCATCTGCCCTATTCCGTGATGCTGCTGTTCTGGATTTTCGGGATGATCCTGACCGGCTTCATTCGGCCGCGGCCGCAGGCGGTCGCCACGGAGGGGACCGACGCGGACAACATCTTTGCCGGCGTCCGCTTCATCCGCAGCAATCCGGCTATCCTCGGCACCATCTCGCTCGATCTGTTTGCGGTGCTGTTCGGCGGCGTCACGGCGCTGCTGCCGATCTACGCCCGTGACATCCTGCAGACCGGCCCCATGGGGCTCGGCGTGCTGCGCGCAGCTCCCGCGGTCGGCGCCCTGCTGATGACGATGGTGCTGGCGCGCCACGCCATCTCGCGCCATGTGGGTCTGCGCATGTTCCAGGCGGTGATCGTGTTCGGGCTCGCGACGATCGCGTTCGCGCTGTCGCAGTGGATGTGGCTGTCGGTGCTCTCGCTCGCGATCCTCGGTGCTGCCGACACGATCAGCGTCGTGATCCGATTCTCGCTGGTGCAGCTCTCGACCCCCGACGAGATGCGCGGCCGCGTCGGCGCGGTGAACTTCCTCTTCATCAACGCCTCCAACCAGCTCGGACAGTTCGAGAGCGGCGTGGCGGCGGCCCTGTTCGGCACCATGCCCGCCGCAGTGCTCGGCGGCGTCGCCACCGTTGGAGTAGCGCTGCTCTGGATGAAGCTGTTTCCGAGCCTGCGGCAGGTGGAGAGCTTGGAGTAGGGGAGGCGGTCTCGTGTCCCGGACGCGGCGCAGCGCGCAAGCGGTGCGCCGCTGAGCCGGGACCCACGTCGCCAAGCACGACGTCGGTGAGATGGGCCCCGGCTCAGCAGCGCGTCATTTCATGCCGCGCTGCGTCCGGGGCACGGTCGTGGACAGAGCACAGGGAAATCAATGACATCCCTACTGTGCATGGGGTTGTTTTCGCGTTTTTTGATTTAGCCCCGTCCGACGAACGGCATCTTCGTCGCCATCACCGTCATGGTCAGCACGTTGGCGTCGAGCGGCAGGCCGGCCATGTAGGCGACGGCATCGCCGACCGCCTTCGCGTCCATGCGCGGCTCCTGCTTCGACGTGCCGTCCGGCTGCAGCACACCGGGGCCGTTGACCATGCGATCGGTCATCGGGGTGGCGGCATTGCCGATGTCGACCTGGCCGACCGCGATGTCGTAGGCGCGGCCGTCGAGATTTGAGGCCTTGGTCAGGCCGGTGATGGCGTGCTTGGTCGAGGTGTAGGGCGCCGATAGCGGCCGCGGCGCATGCGCCGAGATCGAGCCGTTGTTGATGATGCGGCCACCGCGCGGGCTCTGGTCCTTCATGATACGGAAAGCGTGCTGGGTGCACAGGAACGGGCCGGTGAGATTGGTGTTCACCACCGCCTGCCACTGCTCGAGGCTGAGGTCCTCGAAGGGGATGGCGGGCGCGCCCATGCCGGCATTGTTGAAGAGCACGTCGAGGCGGCCATAGGTCGCCTTCACCTTGTCGAACAGGGCGGCGATGGAATCCGGCTTGGTCATGTCGGCGGTGACGCAGAGGCTCTTTCCGGCGGGACCGAGCTGTGCGGTCTCCTCGAGCATTTCCATGCGGCGCCCGACCAGCACCACGGTGAAGCCGGTGTTCATCAACGCCAGCGACGCGGCGCGGCCGACGCCGGTGCCGGCGCCCGTCACCACTGCGATCTTCTTTGCTTCGCTCATTGTTTCCTACCTTTATCTTCAGCTGTCAGGTTTTCGGTTCTTTTTCGTTCTTGTAGGGCGGCCGCGGAATGTTCTGATGCGCCGCGCGCAGCGCCGCGGACCAGCGCGAGCGCAGATCGTGGAAATAGGGCTCGCCCGCCTCGATGCGGTGGTTGAGGTCGGCCTCGCAGGCGTCGGCACGCACCACCAGCACGTCGATCGGCAGGCCGACGCCGAGGTTCGAGCGCATGGTCGAGATCCATCGAGATCAGGCCGGTCTTCAGCGCTTCATAGAGCTCGACGTCGTAGTGCATGGCGCGGTCGAGCACCGGCTTGCCGTATTTGTGCTCGCCGATCTGCAAATAGGGCGTGTCGGTGGTGCACTCGATGAAATTGCCGGCGGTGTAGACCATGAACAGGCGCATGCGCGCGCCCTTGATCTGGCCGCCGAACAGGAAGGAGACGTCGAACGAGACGTCCTCGGACCTCAGCGCCGGACCTTCGGTCGCGTGCACCGCCCGGATCGCCCGGCCGATGCGCTGGGCCGCCTGGAACATGGTCGGCGCGTTCATCAGCGTCTCGACCTCGCCCGTGTTGGGGTCTTCCAGGCCTTCGGTCAGCGTGGAGAGCACCGACTGGCTGATGGCGAGGTTGCCGGCGCTGGCGATCGCCATGATGCGATCGCCAGGCTTGGAGAAGATGTGCAGCTTGCGGAAGGTCGAGACATTGTCGAGGCCCGCATTGGTGCGGGTGTCGGCGATCATCACCAGACCGTCCCGAACCAGGATTCCGCAACAATAGGTCATTTCCAGTCCCCGAACGCGTTTGCGCGGAATTACTAGCCAATTTCGCCGGCGGGTCCAACCCCCGATTCCCCGGGATGACGGTTAGTCCCGCCACTCAGTCCGCGGCATCGACGAGAAACGCCTCGTCCACCGGCACGCCGAGCGCGGTGACCAGCCGGTTGGTCTCCGCAGCCATGCCGACGATGGCGAGCAATTCGCCATATTCGGCCTCGGTCATGCCCTTGGCCCGTGCTGCGGCGGTGTGCGAATGGATGCAATAGCTGCAGCCATGCGCGATCGACACCGCGACGTAGAGCATCTCCTTGACCTTGGGATCGAGCGCGCCCGGAGCCATCACCTCCTTGATGCTCTCCCAGGTCCGCCGCAGCGTCTTCGGATCATGCGCCAGCGCGCGCCAGAAATTGTTGACGAAGTCGGACTTCCGCATCTTGCGGATATCGTCGAAGACGGCGCGCGCCTCGCTGGAGAGTTCATCGTCCGAAAGCAGTTTGACAGTCGCCATGGGTACCTCGCGGGAACAGGTCTGGTCCCGCGAGTGTAGCACGGCGCGCGCGCCGGGCGGTTGCGCCTAGCTCTGGCGCTGCGACTGCGATTGCGACTGCCCGCCGCGGCCGGCCTGGTCGACCTTCACGGCCACCGTCAAAGTCTCCGCGCCGCCGCCATAGCGGGTGCCGCGCACTGGAGCTGCGCCGAGATAGTCGAGCCCGATCGCGACGCGCACATGGGCATCGGTCGCGCAGATGCTGTTGGCGGGATCGAAGCCGACCCAACCGAGATCGGGCACGAAGGCTTCCGCCCAGGCGTGCCCGGCGTCCTGATGCAGCATGCCGTCCGAGCGCAGGAAATGGCCGGAGACGAAGCGTGCCGGCACGCCGCCGGCGCGAGCGCAAGCGATGAAGATGTGCGCGTAGTCCTGGCAGACGCCGCGCTTGAGCGCGAATGCCTCCGCCGCCGAGGTGCCGCTGTTGGTCGGATCCTCGTCGAAGGTCATGTGATCGGCAATCTCGGCCATCAGCGTATGCAGGAAGCCGAGCGTGTCGCTCTCGGCCTCACTGCGCAACTGGCGCGCAACCGCCGCCATGGCTGGATTGACGGAGGTGAGGTCGGTGACGCGCAGGAACATGCCGGCGGGAAAGCGTTCGTCGGTGCCGCGCAGCACGCCACCGGTGTCGTGGGTCTCGATCAGCCCTTCGGCGGTGATCTGGATGTCGCCGACGGGCCCGCAGGACAGCACATGGGTGACGTTGCCGAACGCGTCCTCGTGCATCTCGAGCTTGGTGTCGGTGGAGACGTCGATCTGCCATTCCGCCACATATTGCCCGTCATGGCTGCCGGGTGTCATGCGCAGGATCTGGATCACGCTCGTGGCCGGCGGCTCGTAGCGATAGGTCGTGGTGTGCAGGATTCGCAGGCGCATGGTGGACCGTGTCGTTCGTGGTTAGGCCCGACTGCCGCTGCAAAGAAGCTCGTCATGCCCGGGCTTTGTCCCGGGCATCCACGTTCTTCCTCATCGCGCGACAGCAAGAACGTGGATGGCCGGGACAAGTGTTTAGTCCGGAGACATGGCTGACACCTGTTCGGACACATCACTGACAGGTTGGCCATTGGTCAAGTCGATCGATGCGACCTGCCAGCTGGCGAAGAAGATACCGTAATGGCCATCGCGGTCCAGCGGCCGAATGGCGAGGCGCTCGCGGGCGAAGGCCTGGGGAACCTTCCAGAAGCGTCCCTTGAAGGAGATGTAGGGTCTTGTCGATGAGACTCTGCGCACGATCTCACCACTGTCGTATTCGACGATCGGAACGCGAGCCGGCATGGCACGGGTGCTCGGCCGGAAGCGATCGGCGGGGACGTGCATATCGAGGCCCTGGTGGGGACGCTCCAGATTGTAGACTGGCCGCCAGGTGTCGAGGGCGCGCTGGACTTCCGAGAGAGTGCGGAAGCGACGCATGGCAAAAACCTCGGCCTTCAGGGTGCGATGGAAGCGTTCGTTCTTGCCGCGCGCCTGCGGGTGACAGGGCCTGGCATGCACCACCCTGACACCGAGCTTGAGCAGCCACACCTTCAGCCCGGTCCAACGAACACCTGACGTATCGCCCCACGGTGAGCCATTGTCGGTGTAGAAAGCCTCCGGCAGGCCGTAGCAGCGAAACGTCGTCGTCAGATGATCCTGCACGGTAAGACGCTGCTCGTCGGCGCAGGCCTTCAGGCACAGGACATAGCGCGAATGATCGTCGACAATAGTCAGCGGATGGCATCGCGTCCCGTTGGCGAGCGGCAGATGACCCTTGAAGTCCATCTGCCACAGCAGGTTGGGAGCTTCCTTCTCGAAGCGATGCCCCGGATTTGGCGGTGCATTCTCGCTTGGCTTGACCCGACCGTGCCGCCACAGGATTTGGTGTATCGTTGACGGCACGGGCACCGTCTGACCGCGCCGCTTCAGGCAGTGAGCGATCTTCCGCGCTCCCCAAGCCGGATGCTTGTCCCGAACGGCCAGAACCTGCGCCTCGACCGCAGCCTCACTGCGCTTGGGCATCGCATGCGGGCAACGGGAGCGGTCGGCCAGTTCTCGATCGCCAGCCTGCCAGCGCCGCAGCCATTTGTAGCCCACGTCAGGGCTGATGTTGAACCGTCGGCACAACTCGCGCCGATTGGCGCCTTCCTGCAAAGCCAGCCGCACGAACTCGTGACGCTGATCCATTGCTGACACCTCACTCCAGGGCATGGACGGCCTCCCGAATCGGACCAATCCAGCCAATCTTGATGTGTCAGCTATGTCTCCGAACACCCGTCAGTGATCTGTCCGGGCTAAACAACAAGCCCGGCCATGACGGTATCCCATGTCATCAGTCGGGGCATCAGATCAAATACTGCTTCGTGATGATTTCGCCCAGCCTGGAATTGTCCGTGATGAATTCCTGAATGAATTCATGCACGCCGTGCTGGAAAATGTCGTTCATATTGCTGTGTTCCAGCCGGTTGCGGATGCCGCGGGCGTGGCGCTGGGCCGGGCCCTGGCGGCCGTAGGCGACGCCGATCTGGTCGAGGTTTCGCGTGAGATTGTCGTAGCAGCTCGCCAGCGAGCGCGGCAGCGTGCCGTTGAGAATCAGCAGGTCCGCGACCAGCCACGGTTTGAGCGTCTCGCGATAGACCCAGTGATAGGCCGTCAGCGCCGACACCGAACGCAGGATCGAGGCTCCACTGATAGAAGTCGAGCGGACCGCCGACATGCTCTTCTTCGGGCAGCAGCACGTGATACTTCACATCGAGAATGCGCGCGGTGTTGTCGGCACGCTCCAGATGCAGGCCGAGGCGCGAGAACCAGTAGGCGTCGTTGCGCAACATGGTTCGGTAGGCCGATCCGTCGAAGCGCAGCGAGGTCTCCTGCACGAAGCGCAGGAATTTTGCCAAATCTTCACGCGTCGAGGTGCCCTTGCTCCAGACCTCCTGCAGCTCGATCCAGGCTGAATTGATGGTGTCCCACATCTCGCTGGTCAGCGCGGTGCGCACCGAGCGCGAGTTCAGTCGCGCCGCCTCGATGCAGTTCCTGATCGAGGAAGGGTTGTCCGCCGAGAACGAGAGGTAGTCGACGACGTTGCGCTCGTTGGCTTCCTCGTAAGTCCGATAGAAGCTGGTGGCGACGCCGGCGGTCAGCAGCGCCGAGTCCCATTCATTGGTCTTGCCGATATAGGCGGCGGGAAGCGCGGTGACGCGCAAGGTCGCGTCGATGGTGCGCGCGAGATATTCGGCCCGTTCGACGTAGCGGGCGAGCCAATAGAGATTTTCGGCGGTGCGCGACAGCATCTGTCTACTCGTCCAGGATCCAGGTGTCTTTGGTGCCGCCGCCCTGGCTGGAATTCACGACCAGGGAGCCCTCCTTCAGCGCAACGCGTGTCAGTCCGCCCGGCACGATCGTGGTGCGCTTGCTGCCGGTGAGCACGAAAGGCCTGAGATCGACGTGACGCGGTGCGAGGCCAGACGCCGTGCAGGTCGGGCAAGTCGAAAGCGCCAGCGTCGGCTGCGCGATGAAACCTTCCGGCTCGCGCTTGAGCTTCTCGCGGAACGCCTCGATCGTGGCTTTCGTCGCGGCCGGGCCGATCAGCATGCCGTAGCCGCCGGAGCCGTGCACTTCCTTGACGACGAGACTCGCTCAAATTATCCAGCACGTAAGCGAGATCCTTCGGCTCGCGGCAGCGCCAGGTCTGCACGTTCTTCAGGATCGGCTCCTCGCCGAGATAGAATTTCACGATGTCGGGCATGTAGGAGTAGATCGCCTTGTCGTCGGCAATGCCTGTGCCGACGGCGTTGGCGAGCGTGATGTTGCCGGCCGCATAGGCCGACATCAGCCCGGGCACGCCGAGCACGGAGTCGGGACGGAAGGTGAGGGGATCGAGGAAGTCGTCGTCGACGCGGCGGTAGATCACGTCGACCCGCTTCAGCCCTTCCGTCGTCCGCATGAACACTTCGTTGTTCTTGACGATGAGATCGCGGCCCTCGACCAGCTCGATGCCGAGCTTGTCGGCGAGGAAGGAGTGCTCGTAATAGGCTGAGTTGTAGACGCCGGGCGTGAGCAGGGCGACGGTCGGCTCGCCCGAGGCGCTGAGCGGCGCGACCGAGCGGAGCGCCGAGAGCAGCTCGTCCGGATAGCGCTCGACCGGCGCCACCCTATGGCGGGCGAACAGATCCGGAAACAGCCGCATCATGATCTCGCGGTTTTCCAGCATGTAGGACACGCCGGACGGCGTCCGCGCATTGTCCTCGAGCACGATGAAGTCGTTGGCGTCGACCCGGACGATGTCGATGCCGGCGATGTGCACATAGACGTCGTGTGGCACCTGCTGGCCGTTCATCTCGGGCCGGAATACCGGATTCTGGAAGATGAGGTCATCAGGCACGATCTCGGCGCGCAGGATGTCGCGGCCGTGATAGATGTCGCGCAGGAACATGTTGAGCGCGCGCACGCGCTGCTTCAGCCCTTTCTCCAGCAGCGACCATTCCTTGCCGGACATGATCCGGGGGATCACGTCGAAAGGGATCAGCCGCTCGGTCGATTCGGCCTCGCCATAGACCGCGAAGGTGATGCCGATCCGGCGGAACAGGAGACTCGGCCTCCTGGCGGCGATATTCGAGCGCCTCGGGAGGCGTCTCCTTGAGCCAGCGCGCCAGCTCCTGATAGGCGGGGCGAAGGTCCCCGCCGGGAATATTCATTTCATCAAACGCGACTGCCATAGATCCCGACTTGTCTCCCCAGGCGTTGCGCCATTGGCCAGGCCGCTTCGGTCTTGCTGACCGCAACGTCCTGTGGCCATGCCGTGAGAGTGCATGACTTCCCTAGGAGGTAGCAAGGGCCGGGCCAGCGCGATAAGCATGGACTGGCAGCGTTTGCCGGGGATGGCCGGCGGCCTGCCTGAAAAAATGGCTGAGGACTGCTTATTTCGGCAGCAAAACCGCGTGACTTCAACGCGTTACCCCGGCAAAGTCGGCGCCACAGGTGAGGGACTTAAGGCATGAGCGAGATCGTCACGGCGGGCATTCTGGTCATTGGGGACGAAATCCTGTCCGGCCGGACCAAGGACAAGAATATCGGTTTCATCGCCGAATACCTGACCAATATCGGCATCGACCTCAAGGAAGTCCGGGTTGTCTCCGACGACGAGCCCGACATCATCGCGGCCTTGGATGCACTGCGGCATCGCTACACCTATGTCTTCACGACGGGCGGCATTGGGCCGACCCATGACGACATCACCGCTGACAGCGTCGCCAAGGCGTTCGGCGTCGGCATCGACCACCACCCCGAGGTGGTCGCCCGCTTCCGCGAGCGCTGGAGCGAGCAGGATCTCAACGAGGCCCGTTTGCGCATGGCCCGCATTCCCGACGGCGCCGAGCTGATCCAGAGCGCGACCATCCTCGCCCCCGGCTTCAAGATCGGCAATGTCATCGTCATGGCCGGCGTGCCCTCGATCATGCAGGCGATGATGGACATCGTCTCGCCCAAGCTGAAATCCGGCGTGCGCATGCTCTCCGAATCGGTCCGAGCCAATGCGCGCGAGGGCGACATCGGCAGCCCCTTGCGGGCGATCGCGGCCGCCCATCCCGACACCATCATCGGCAGCTATCCCTTCATGGACGAGGAGCAGAAGCCGAACACCAACCTGGTGGTGCGCTCGCGCGATTCGGAGAAGCTGGCGGCGGCGATGGCCGCCGTGAAGGACATGCTGGCGGGGTTGAACATCACCCGCTAAAGCCCCGGCGCGCCGGGCGCTTTATGAAGCAGGAGACGACAATGGCTGGTGAAGCACCGGAACTGAGTGCGCAGGAGCGGGCGGGCCGGGCCTTCCCGGTCTCGTGGGACCAGTTCCATCGCGATTGCCGGGCGCTGACCTGGCGGCTCAACGAGGTCGGTCCGTTCCATGCGGTGATCGCAATCACCCGCGGCGGCCTGGTACCGGCCGCGATCGTCGCGCGCGAGCTCGGCGTGCGCGTGATCGACACGGTCTGCATCGCGAGCTACGACCACGACAAGCAGGGCGAGCTTCAGGTGCTCAAGGGCATTTCGGAGCAGGCCATGAAGCTCGGCGGTGGCACCGGCAAGGGCCTCTTGATCGTCGACGACCTCGTCGACACCGGCAAGACCGGCAGGCTGGTGCGCGACATGCTGCCGGACGCGCATTTCGCTACCGTCTACGCCAAGCCGAAGGGTCGCCCGCTGGTCGATACCTTCATTACCGAAGTGTCGCAGGACACCTGGATCTTCTTCCCCTGGGATACCGCGCTGTCCTATCACCCGCCGCTGCGCGATGGCGCGGGGTGAGGGTCGCCGTCATTGCGAGCGCAGCGAAGCAATCCAGAAATGTATCCACGGGAATAGTCTGGATCGCTTCGTCGCCAGCGCAAAATTGCTTCGCAATTTTGTCGCGGGCTCCCTCGCAATGACGAGTGGAGGCAGCCATGCCCCTGCAAAACCGCGTCACGCCCACCGGGGAGATCATAGCCACCCCACACCGCGGCACGTTCACCGGCAATCGCGGCATCATCCATGATCCCGCGACGAAGACGCTCCTGAAGAAGCGCTGGTCGTCGCCGGCCTGGATCATTTGCCTCTGCGAATTCCGCGGCTGGCGGCGGCCGGTGATGGCGCGGCGGAGCTGGACGGAGCTGTTCTTCCTCGATGAGGCCACCGCCTTTGCTGCGGGACACCGACCCTGCTTCTTCTGCCGACGCGACGATGCCAACCGCTTTCGCGCGGCATGGGACAAGGGGAATGGCACGAGCAAGGTGAGCGCAAAGGCGATGGACGCCGAACTGCATCGGGAGCGGCTCGATCGCGGCAAGAAGCGGCTGCATCCGCTGACGGGGCCGCTCGCGGAATTGCGCGACGGCGCGATGCTGCAGCAGGGCGAGGAGAGCTTCCTGATCGTGAAAGGCCGGCCGCTGCTATGGTCGCCGGCCGGCTATGCCCGCGCCGGGCACGAGCTGCAGAGCCCCATGCTGCTGACGCCCCCGTCCACGTTGCGGGCGCTGAGCGCCGGATACCGGCCGGCGCTGCATCCGACGGCTCTGGACTAGCAGAGCCGCCTTCAGATCACCGCCATCACCCGAGCTTTTCTCGCGCCAGCGCCGCGCCGGCGCCGAGCGCCATCAGCTTGGCTTCGGCGATCTCGCGCCGCATCGGCGCCATGCCGCAATTGGTGGTGGCGATGATGTTGCTCTTCGGCACGAATTTCGACACCGCGTCGATCACCTTCACGACATCCTCGGCGGTCTCCACCGTGTCGCTGGCGACGTCGATCACGCCGGCCTGCACGATCTTGTTCTTCAGAAGCGCGAGCAGGTCGAGCGGCACCTTCGAATTGCGGCATTCGATCGCGACCTGCTGGATCGGGCTGGCATCGATCGCCGGAAAGATCTGCTCATACTGCCGCCATTGGCCGCCCAGCGTCTCCTTCCAGTCGGTGTTGGCCTTGATGCCGTAGCCGTAGCAGATGTGCACGGCGGTGGTGCAGGTCAGTCCCTGCGCGGCGCGCTCCAGCGCCTTGATGCCCCAATCGTTGACCTCGTCCATGTAGACATTGAAGGCGGGCTCGTCGAACTGCACGAAATCGACGCCGTCGGCCTGCAAGGCCTTGGCCTCCTCGTTGAGCAACTCGGCGAAGGCAAACGCCATCTTGACCCGATCGCCATAATAGCGATCGGCGATGGTGTCGATGATGGTCATCGGGCCGGGCAGGGTGAACTTCAACTTCTTCTTCGTGTGCGTCCGCGCCACCCGCGCCTCGAAGGCGTGCACGCGATCCTTCAGGCGAAGGGGCGCGACCACCTGCGGCACCATCGCCTTGTAGCGATCTTTGCGGATGCCCATCTCGACCTTGTGGGCGAAATCGATGCCTTCGATCTTCTCCAGGAATCCGTGCACGAAATGCTGACGGGCCTGTTCGCCCTCGGTGACGATGTCGATGCCGGCGTCCTCCTGGATCTTCAGCCAGATCAGCGTCGCGTCGCGCTTGGCGCGCAAAAGCGCGTCGCCTTCAGACTTCCAGGGGGCCCAGAGCATGTTGGGCTCGGCGAGCCATTCCGGCTTCGGCAAGGAGCCGGCGATCGTGGTTGGAAACAGCATGGCGGCCCTCCCGGCAGGTTGTGTTGCGCCCCTTCCTGCCATGTCCTAACGTCGAGGTACAGAACAACGAAAGTCGCTCTCTATTCCAGCTGCGGCGACAGGAAATGCCAGGGAAGACCCCAAGGGACAGGTCATGATCGACCTCTATTACGCGCCGACGCCGAACGGCTGGAAAATCTCGATCATGCTGGAGGAGGCTCGGACTTCCCTATACGGTGAAGCCCGTCAACATCCGCGCCGGCGAGCAGTTCGCGCCTGAGTTCCTGGCGATCTCCCCCAACAATCGCATTCCCGCGATCGTCGATCATGATCCCGCCGACGGCGGCGGACCGTTCTCGGCGTTCGAGACCGGCGCGATCCTGATCTATCTGGCGGAGAAGACCGGCCGCTATCTGCCGGCCGATCTGCGTGACCGCTCCACCACCATCCAATGGGTGATGTGGCAGATGGCGGGCCTCGGGCCGATGCTCGGCCAGCACGGCCATTTCGCGCTCTATGCGGCGGAGAAGATTCCTTACGCGATCGAGCGCTATCGCGACGAGGCCGCGCGGCTGTACGGCGTGCTCGACCGGCAGCTGGAGAAGACCGGCTCTTACGTCGCCGGCGACTATTCCATCGCCGACATCGCCTGTTTCCCCTGGACCATGACCCACAAGGCGCAAGGTTTTACGCTCGACGACTATCCCAACGTGAAGCGCTGGTACGCCGAGGTGCGTGCACGGCCGCAGGTGCAGACGGGGCTTGCGATCGGAAAATTCGTCAAAGAGCCGTTCGACGAGGAATCACGCAAGATCATGTTCGGGCAGAGGGCTAAGGAAGTGTTGGGAAGGAAGTAGGCTGTCATTCCGGGGCGGCGCGTAGCGCCGAGCCCGGAATCCATTGGGCTGCAGCGACGGTGGCGAGATGGATTCCGGGCCTGCGCCTGCGGCGCATCCCGGAATGACGAACAAACAAGGAAACACCATGATCGAATTCTTCTTCGACTGCTCCAGCCCGTGGACTTACCTCGCCTTCCACAACATCCAGCCGCTCGCAAAGGAACTCGGCGCTGAGATCGTCTGGCGGCCGATCCTGGTCGGCGGCATCTTCAACACGGTCAACCCCAGCGTTTACGCGCAGCGCGAGATGCCGGTGCCGCTGAAGGCGCGCTATATGAAGAAGGACCTCGCCGACTGGGCGCGATCGGCCGGGCTTGCGATCAAGATGCCGCCGACGGTGTTTCCGGTGAACAGCGTCAAGGCGATGCGCGGCTGCATCTGGTTGGCCGCGGACATGGTGCCGTTCGCGACGGCCGTGTTCGAAGCCTATTGGGGTGAGGACAAGGACATTTCGCAGGACGCGGTACTCGCGGAGATCTGCAAGAAGGTCGGCATCGACGAGGCAAAGTTCTTTGCGGGCATTTCGGAGCAGGGCATCAAGGACCAGCTCAAGGCGAATACGGAAGAGGTCGTCGCCCGTGGCGGCTTCGGCTCCCCGACGATCTTCGTCAACAAGACCGATATGTATTTCGGCAACGATCGTCTGCCACTGATCCGCGAGGCGCTTCTTCGCAGCAAGGCGAGCGCGGCCTGATGGTGCGCGCCGTCGTCTGTCACTCGCTCGGCGAACCCGAAGCCTTACGGTTGGAAGAGTTTCCTCGCGCGCCCTCAAGTCGGGCGAGGTGCGGGTCAAGATCCGCGCCGCCGGCCTCAATTTCCCCGACGTGCTGATGGCCGCCGGCCAATATCAACTCAAGCCGGAATTGCCGTTCACGCCCGGCATGGAAGCCGCCGGCGACGTCACGGAGATCGGCGCCGAAGCGAAAGGTGTTGCGGTCGGCGACGAGGTCATCGTCAAGATGCGCCACGGCGCGTTCACGGACGAAGCAATCGTCACGCCGTCGCAGCTCACCCCGAAGCCTTCCGCATTCGACTACGCGGAGGCTGCGACTTATCTTGCCGGCCACGGCACGGCCTATCATGCGCTGATCGATCGCGGCCGGGTCGAGCCTGGCGAAGTGCTGCTGGTGCATGGCGCCGGCGGCGGCACGGGATTGGCGGCCGTCGAGATCGGCAAGATGCTGGGCGCAACCGTGATCGCGACGGCCTCCAGCGATGAGAAGCTCGCCATCGCAAAGTCGCGCGGCGCCGATCATCTCATCCGCTACGACCGCGAGCCGTTTCGCGATGCCGTCAAGCGCATCACCGATGGCCGCGGCGCGGACATCGTGTTCGATCCCGTCGGCGGCCAGGTTTTCGAAGATTCGATGCGCTGCATCGCCTGGGGCGCACGCCTCTTGGTGATCGGCTTTACCGGCGGCATCGGTTCGGCCAGGACCAACCTGCTGCTGATCAAGGGCGCCAGCGTTCTCGGAGTTCGCGCAGGCGAAGCGGTGCGCAAGAACCCGGCGCTGGGCGAAGTCCGGCTCAAGGCGCTGCTGCAATGGGCGGAAGAGGGCAAGCTGCGTCCGAACATCTCGCACCGCCTGCCGCTGGAAGATTATGCGAAGGCGATGCGGCTCTTGCTCGATCGCAAGGCCATCGGGCGCGTGGCGCTGGTGATGGAGTGACGGTGCCGTAGGGTGGGCAAAGGCGCTCTTGCGCCGTGCCCACCATGTCTCTCGATCGCGAAAAGTGCGTGGGCACGCTTCGCTTTGCCCACCCTACGAGAGGATCACTTGTACTCCCGCTCCGTCCACCACGGGAAATAGTCCGGCATGTCGCTGGACACCTTGTTTTTGAATTGCGCCGGGCGCTTCTCCAGGAACGACACCACGCCTTCCTTCACATCGTCGGAGCGGCCGCGGGCGTAGATGCCGCGGCTGTCGACCTTGTGGGCCTCCATGGGATCGTCGGCACCCATCATGCGCCACATCATCTGGCGGATCAGCGCGACGGACACCGGCGCGGTCTTCGCCGCGAACTCCTTGGCGAGCGCGCGGGCGGTCGGCAGGAGATCATCGGGGGCGACGACCTTGCTGACGAGGCGGCCGGCGAGGGCCTCCTGGGCCGGGAAGACGCGGCCCGAATAGCACCATTCCAGCGCCTGCGAGATACCGACGATGCGCGGCAGGAACCAGCTCGAGGCCGCCTCCGGCACGATGCCGCGCTGGGAGAACACGAAGCCGAACCGTGCGGCATCGGAGGCGATGCGGATATCCATTGCGAGCTGCATGGTGACGCCGATGCCGACGGCCGGCCCGTTCACCGCGGCGATGACGGGCTTCAGGCATTTGAAGATGCGCAAGGTGACCTGGCCGCCGCCGTCGCGCACCTGCGGATCGCTGTAATCGACCTTGCCGTCGGCGAGACGCTTCACCGGTCCGCGCCGGGCGTCGCGATCGAACGTGTCGGCGCCGGAGGAGAGATCGGCGCCGGCGCAAAAGCCGCGGCCTGCGCCGGTGACGATGATGGCGCGGACGTTGTCGTCCTTGTCGGCGGCGTCGAACGCGTCGATCAGCTCCGCTTGCATCTGCGCGTTGAAGGCGTTGAGCTTGTCGGGCCGGTTCAGCGTGATGGTGAGGATCTGCTCGGCGATCTCGTATTTGATCGTCTCATACGCCATGGTGGTTTCCTTCCGTGGGATTCTTGACCCAATTCTGTCATTGCCGGGCTTGACCCGGCAATCCATCTTTTCAAAGAGGATGGATGCGCGGGTCGAGCCCGCGCATGACGAATTTTGCAGTGACGCTAGTGCTGCGTCTTGTGTGAAGGCGGCTTGGGCCAGGGCTTCTGCGCGCCGCGCAAGGCCTCGAACGCCTTGGCCATGCCGAGCACGCCGGTATCGTCGAAGCGGCGGCCGACGATCTGCACACCGATGGGAAAGCCGCTGGCGTCGAAACCGCCGTTGAGGGAGACCGCGGGGTTCTCGGACATATTCCACGGCACGGTATAGGCGATGTGCTCGAATGGCCGCATCGGATCGTTGGTCGGCGAGGCCCATTCCGCCGCATAGTTCACGTTCGGCGCGGTCGGCGAGATCACATAGTCGAGCCTCGCAGAACAGCTTTGCCGCGGCGGCGCGGATCGCCATGGTCTGGTTGAAGCCGCGGATCACGTCGACGCCCGAGAGCTTTGCGCCGGAGGCGCCCCATTTGAAGATGTAGGGCAACACCTTGGCCTGTTCGGCCGGCGTCAGCTTCGACAGATCGTCCCACATCCGCGCCCGCCAGAAATTGTCGAGGCCGTCGAGCATCTCGCGGGTCAAAATGCCGTCGATCTCGGTGACGACGCTCCCTGCGGATTCGAATGCCTTTGCGGCTTTCACCGCAACGTCGCGGACTGCCCGTTCTGCCGGCAGGCCGACGCCGGCATCGAGCATCAGGCCGATGCGCAATTTGCGCGGTGATTTCTCCAGGCCTTTCCAGTTGAGCGGTTCAGCCGGCAGGCTCATGCCGTCGCGCCGGTCGGGTTTCGCGATCACGCTCATCATCAGCGCGCAATCGTCGACCGTGCGGGTCATGGGGCCGGCGACGCGGCCGACATAGGTGGGGTCGATCGGCACGCGGCCAAAGCTCGGCTTGAGGCCGACGAGGCCGCACCAGCCCGCGGGCAGACGGACCGAGCCGCCGATATCGGTGCCGAGATGCAAAGGGCCATAGCCGGCTGCAGCCGCAGCGCCTGCGCCCGCGCTGGAGCCGCCGGGATTCTTGGAGAGGTCCCACGGATTGCGCGCCAGCGCATGGAAGGAGGAGAGCCCGGAGGACAGCATGCCGTAATCGGGCATGGTCGTCTTGGCGAAGATGATCGCACCGGCTTCGCGCAGCCGCGCAGCCGGCGGGGCATCCTTCTCGGCCGGCACCAGCTTGACGCTGGCCGCGCCCAGCGGCACCGGCACGCCCTTGGTCGCGATGTTGTCCTTCACCGTCACGGGCACGCCGTCGAGCGCACCGGACGGCTCGCCCCCGGTCCAGCGCGCGGTCGAGGCCTTTGCGGCCTCGCGCGCGCCGTCGGGGTCGAATGCATAGAGTGCCCTCAGATGCGGCTCCCACACAGCAACATGCGTGAGCAAGTCCTCCAACACCTCGCTCGGCGAGAATTGCTTGGCGCGATAGCCCGCGATCAGATCGACCGCGGACAGGTCGTGCAGCGAAGTGACCGCTTCCTCAGGGCTCTTCTTGTGCATTGCTAACCTACCGGCATACGGGTCTCGATGATGCGGGCGAACATGCTGGCACCGATCGGCAGGATCTTGTCGTCGAGCACGAAGCCGGGATTGTGCACGGGCACCGAGCCGTCATGGCCGACCCAGAAATAGGCGCCGGGAATGGTCTCCAGCATGTCGGCGAAATCCTCGCTGCCCATCTTCGGCTGGGCGCGGGTGATCACGTTGGCGGGATCGACGATCGTGCGCGCGACCTCTTCGACCACCTTGGACTGCTCGACCTGGTTGATCAGCACGCCGAAGGTGTCACGGATATCGACGTCGATCACGCAGCTATAGGCGCTTGCGATACCGGCGCAGATGGTGCGGATGCGTTCGCTGACCAGGGTGCGGACTTCCTTCGAGAAGGTCCGGATGGTGCCGCAGAGATGCGCGTCGCCCGGAATGACGTTGTAGGCGGAGCCCGCGTGGATCTGGGTGATCGACACCACCGCGGCCTGCAGCGGCTCGACGTTGCGGCTGACGATGGTCTGGATCGCCTGCGCCAGCGTGGTCGCGATGATCACGGCGTCCTTGGAGCGTTCGGGCATCGCGCCATGCGCGCCGTAGCCGGTGATGCGCAGGTCGAAGAAGTCGGCGCTGGCCATGGCCGGGCCGGGCAGGATCGCGATCTCGCCGTGGTTGAGGTCGGGGGCATTGTGCAGGCCGTAGAGCCTCGTCGCAGGGGAACTTCTCGAACAGGCCGTCCTTGATCATCGCGCGAGCGCCGCCGAGGCCTTCCTCGGCCGGCTGGAAGATCAGGTGCACGGTGCCGTCGAAGTTCTTCGTTTCGGCAAGGTAGCGCGCGGTGCCGAGCAGCATCGTGGTGTGGCCGTCGTGGCCGCAGCCGTGGAAGCGGCCGGGGATCTTCGAACTCCATTTCAGATTGGTGTTCTCCTCCATCGGCAGCGCATCCATGTCGGCGCGGAGGCCGATGCGCTTGCTCCCAGAGCCCTTGCCCTTGATGACACCGATCACGCCGGTGCCGCCGAGGCCGCGATGCACCTCGATGCCCCAGCTCTTCAGCTTGTCGGCGACGATGCCGGAGGTGCGCACTTCCTCGAAGCCGATCTCGGGATGGGCGTGGAGGTCGCGGCGGATGGCGGTAAGCTCGTCGGCATATCCGTCGATGCGATCGATCGTGGGCATGTGTCTTTATCCGGTTAGCGGGAGGGAGGCGTGAAAACAGGGCCGTTCGGCTTGATGCGGATACCCGGCCGCAGGCGCGTCCAGGGCAGTGACGCCGTGTCGGCCGGCATCGCGCCGGGCGCGGCGCAGATCATCAGCTTCTCTGCGATAGGCTCGAAATCGGCGCGGAAGTGCACCGAGTCTCTTGTTGACCAGGATCTTCTCCTGCGTCGGCTCGATGCCGACATAGCGGTACATCGCCTGGTCGGCGAGCTGCGCCTTGTGCGAGGAGACGACGACGCGGACGTCGCCGATCCGCAAGGCTGCGGACGGGCCCATCTCCATCTCGCGGCCGCCGTAATAGGGGCCGGGCGCGATGAAGCGGCCATCCGACAGTTTTTCGACGACGAAGGTCCCGGTGTAGGGCTCGTCGCCGGGGATACCGGACTTGCCGCCGAGCGACAGCGTGACGGTGGCCCCGACGCCGGCCGCATGCGCGGCCTTGGCCGATTCCGGGTCGTAGATCGCCCCCGTCGCGGCGCTCGCCTTGTTGCGCACCAGCGCGCGCAGCATGCCGGTGGTGTCGGAATCGCCGCCGGCGCCGGGATTGTCCTGGGTGTCGGCAATGATGATCGGCCTGCTCGCACTCTTCGAAAGTTCCATGGCATGGCGCACGCCGTCGTCGGGCGTCCAGATCTTGCCGTCGAAATCGTCCTCGTGGCTTTCGACCAGCTTCACGATCGCGTCCGCGGCGCGCTCGGCGTCCGCCTGCGTCTTGCCATAAGCGAACACGCTAGGGCCGCAATCGCGGAAGTCGGCGGCAGGGAAGCCGGGCGCGAAGGAGAGCGTCGGAACCGCATCGCTTTCCAGCGTGGCGAGCTTTTCGTAGATGCCCTTGGTCGGAAAGTCGTTGGTGCATTGCCAGCTGATCGCGATCAGGAACGGCAATTGGCGGAACGATTTCGCAAAGCGCTGCTTCGTCTTCAGCAGCAGCGCCAGATGCCGTGCGCAGGCGCGGCCGGTGTCGGCCATGTCGACATGCGGATAGGTGCGGTAGGCGATCAGCGCGTCCGCGTGTTCCATCATCTCCGGGGTGACGTTGGCGTGCAGGTCGAGGCTCGCGACCAGCGGAATGTCCTTGCCGATGACGCGGCGCACGCGCGCCAGGATCTCGCCTTCGCCGTCGTCGAGATGCTCGGTCACCATGGCGCCATGCAGGTCGAGATAGACCGCATCGATCGGGCCTGCGGCTGCGATGCCGTCGACCATCACTTTGACGATGCGCTCGAAGGCGTCCTTGGTGACGTGCGCGGAGGGGCTCGCAGCGGCGGCAATCGTCGGAACGAGTTCCCAGCCGTTGGCCTCGGCGGCATCGACGAAGCCGGCAAGGCCGACATTGATGCGCCGCATCACCTTCAGCACGTCGGCGCCTTGCGTCATCGCCGGCCAGCCGCCGCCATGCTGGAAATCGGCGAAGGTTGCCTTGGTGGGAGCGAAGGTGTTGGTCTCGTGCAGGAAGCCGCCGACGGCGATACGTGTCATTCAGTTCAGGTCCAGCGTTTGAAAGTGCGCGACGTTAGCCCTGGCCTTGAGGCAAGGGCAAGGTAAGAGGCCATCGCGCCGCGCATGGCCTCAAGCTGTTTTGGGAATGTGTGCGGATGTGGTGCGTATGGTGAGCCGCGTTGCCAACAACACTCTCGGTGTCGTCCCTGCGAACGCAGGCACCCATAACCCCAGGGCGGAGTTTGGCGACGGCTGGTCGTTCGGGATTGGCACCACGCGCGATCGGTGGATCACGCGGTATGGGTCCCTGCGTTCGCAGGGACGACAGCGGTGAATGTCGCTACACCGCGGCCCCCACGCCCTCCGCCACCGGCCGGAAGTTCGCAAAGTCCCAGTCGCGTCCAGGAGCCGCATCCAGGAGGGCCTTGGTGTAGGCCTCCTTCGGATGCGTCAGCACTTCGGCGGCGGGACCCTGTTCGACGACGCGGCCATGCTGCATCACCACGACCTCGTCGCAGATCTGCGCCGCGACGCGAAGGTCGTGGGTGATGAAGAGGATAGCGATGCCGAGCCGCTTCTGGATCTCGTCGAACAGGTCCAGCACCTGCGCCTGTACGGAGACGTCGAGCGCGGAGACCGCCTCGTCCGCGACCAGCACGTCGGGGTCGAGCGCGAGCGCACGGGCAATGGCGATACGCTGGCGCTGGCCGCCGGAGAACTGGTGCGGGTAGCGCGACACCGCGTCGGCTGGCAGGCCGACCAGCTCGAGCAGCTCCCGCGCCCGCTTCATCGCATCGGCATGCGCGATGCCGTAATTGATCGGGCCCTCGGCAATGCTCTCGCCGACGGTGACGCGCGGGTTGAGCGAGCGGTAGGGATCCTGGAACACGATCTGGATCTTCTGCCGGTGGGGCTGCAGCAGGCGGCGCGAGATGTCGGCGATCTCGCGGCCGGCGAGGCGAATGCCGCCGGAGGTCGGGTCGATCAGGCGAACGATGCAGCGCGCCACCGTCGACTTGCCCGAGCCGCTTTCGCCGACGATGCCGAGCGTGCGGCCCTTGCGCAAGGTGAGCGTGACCTTGTCGGCCGCGACCACCTCTCGGCCTTTGCCGAAGAACGCGCGCTCCTTGTAGACCTTGCTGAGGTCGTTGGCCTCGAGCACGACCGGCTCGCGGCTCTCCTCGCGCGGCGGCCGCGGCACCAGGCTCGGCACCGAGGCGAGCAGGTTGCGGGTGTATTCCATGGTCGGGTTGCGCAGCACCGTCTCGAGCGGACCGGTCTCGACCAGGCGGCCCTGCCGCATCACCGCGACGCGGTCGGCGATCTCGGCGACCACGCCCATGTCGTGGGTAATGAACAGCACCGCCGTGCCGTGATCGCGCTGCAACTCGCGGATCAGGGTCAGGATCTGCTTCTGCGTGGTGACGTCGAGCGCGGTGGTCGGCTCGTCGGCGATCAAGAGCTTCGGCTCCAGTACCAGGGCCATCGCGATCATGATGCGCTGGCGCTGGCCGCCGGAGAGGCGGTGGGGATAGGAGGCGAAGATGCGCTCGACCTGGGGCAAGTGGACCTGCTCCATCATGTCGAGAATGCGTTTTCGGCGCGCCCTTGCATCGAGCTTGGTGTGTGCGCGCAGCACCTCGTCGATCTGGCGGCCGACCGGCACCACCGGATTGAGCGCCGTCATCGGCTCCTGGAAGATCATCGCCATCTGCGTGGCGCGCAGCTGGCGTAGCCGGCGGTCGGTCGCGGTGAGGATCTCTTCGCCGACCAGCTTGACGCTGCCGGCAGTGGGCACCAGCGTGCCCTTCGGCAACAGGCCCATCGTGGTCAGCGAGGTCACCGACTTGCCCGAGCCGCTTTCGCCGACGAGGCACAGCGTTTCGCGCTCGCGCACCTGGATCGAGATGCCGTCGATGATCTTGTTCCCGCCCGGCTTCTTGCCGACGGAGACGACGAGGTTGTTGATGTCGAGGATGGTGTTGGTCATCAGGTCACTCCATCGTCATTGCGAGGAGCGAAGCGACGAAGCAATCCAGAAGTCCTTCCGCGGATGCAGACTGGATTGCTTCGCTTCGCTCGCAATGACGGAACAAGGGGCTAGGCCGTCGAGACAAATCACTTCCCCTCCCGCTGCTTCATGCGGGGGTCGAGCGCGTCGCGGGCGGCGTCGCCGATCAGGTTGATGCTGAGGATGGCGATCGAGAGCAGCAGGCCCGGCCAGAAGATCAGCGACGGCTTGATCTGGAAGTACTGGCGGCCTTCGGCCATGATGTTGCCCCAGGTCGGCGTCTCCGGCGAGATGCCGGCGCCGAGGAAGGAGAGAATGGCCTCGGTGAGGATGGCGCTGGCGCAGATATAGGTGCCCTGGACGATCAGCGGGGCGACCGTGTTCGGCATCAGGTGCCGCCACATGATCTTCGGCAGGGACGAGCCGACCGAGATGGCGGCTTCCACATAGGGCTCCTCGCGCGCCGACAGCACCACGGAGCGCACCAGGCGCGCGACGCGCGGGATCTCGGGAATGGTGATTGCGATCAGCACGGTCCAGAGGCTGGCGCCGGACAGCGAGACCACGGCGATCGCGAGCAGAATGCTCGGCATCGCCATCAGGCCGTCCATGATGCGCATCATCACGGCATCGACCAGCTTGAAGAAGCCGGAGACGAGGCCGATCGCGAGCCCGATGGCGATCGACATGATCGCCGATCCGATGCCGATCAGCAGCGAGATACGGCCGCCATAGACCACGCGCGACAACAGATCGCGACCGTAAGCGTCGGTGCCGAGCAGGAATTGCGCCGAGGTCGGCTTCAATCGCTGCGAGGGCGCGAGCTGGATCGGATCGTGCGGCGCGATCAGCGGCGCGAGGATCGAGATCAGCAGGATCAGCGTGAGCAGGACCGTCGCGGTGGCGATGATCGGCGTCGAGGTGAGGAATCCGAAGCGCGGCCGCAGCGGCGACGTGATCGGAATGGAGGACTGGGGAAGGGTATCGACCGACATGTTTGTACTTAATCCTTGCCTCAGTACCGGATCCGGGGATCGAGCAGGGTGTAGGCGACGTCGATCAGAAGATTGACGACGACGTAGATCAGCGACGTCAGCAGGATCATCGCCTGGATCACCGGATAGTCGCGCGCCAGCACCGCATCGACGGTGAGGCGGCCGATGCCGGGAATGTTGAACACGCTCTCGGTGACGACGACGCCGGAGATCAGGAGCGCGAAGCCGGTACCGATCACGGTGATCACGGGCACGGCGGCGTTGCGCAGCGCATGGCGCATCATCACGGCGACCTCGTTGATGCCCTTGGCGCGCGCGGTACGGACGTAGTCTTCGCCGAGCACGTCCAGCATTGCGGCACGCGTCATGCGCGCGATCAAGGCAATGTAGATGAAGGAGAGGGCACAGGTCGGAAGGATCATGCGTTCGAAGAACGGGCCGAAACCGGTGCTGATGCTCTTGAAGCCCTGCACGGGGACCCAGCGCAATTCGAGCGCGAACACCTCGATCAGGACGTAGCCGACCACGAACACCGGCACCGAGAAGCCGAGCACGGAAAGGCCCATCACGAAGCGGTCGATCCAGGTGCCGTGCTTCCACGCCGCGATCACGCCCAATGGGACGGCGACGATCACGGCAAGGATGATGGTGCACAGCGCGATCGAGATCGAGGGCTCGACGCGCTGGCCGATCATCTTCATCACGGGCAGGTTGGAGATCAGCGAGGTCCCGAGATCACCGTGCAGCAGCTTGTTGACCCAGGTGATGAACTGCACGATCAGCGGCTCGTTGAGGCCGAGCGAGGTGCGGATACGCTCCAGCCGTTCCGGCGTGGCGTTGTCGCCGGCGAGGATCGCGGCGGGATCGCCGGGGGTGAGGCGAAGCAGGAGGAAGACGAACAGCGCGACGACGCCCATCACGGGCACGGCGGCGAAGATTCGGCGAAGGAGATATCCGAGCAAGTTGGATCCGTCTGATTAGAGTCAAATCGGCAGCAGCCGCGATGGTCAGTTCTGCCACTAGCCTAACATTTCAGCAATTCCCGTGCCATCAGGGCCACAGTTTTTGCAGTGCGGCTAAGCTCGTAGGGTTGGCAAAGCGGGGCGGGCCCACCGTTCCTCAATTTGGCAGAATGGCGGGCACGGCGCTACGCGCGTTTGCCCGCCTTACGGGATTCGCTGCGGAATGGCGGCGCTTCATTCCAGCGTCGCCAGCAGCCCCGCCATCAGGCGGCCGCGTTCGACCAGGCTCTCGACCTCGATATACTCCTCCAGCGTGTGGCCATTGGCTCCACGCACGCCCAGGCCGTCGAGCGTCGGGATGCCCATGGCACCGGTGAAGTTGCCGTCGGAGCCGCCGCCCGAGCCTCGCATGCGGCAGCTCGGCGCCGAGCGATTTGGCGATGCCGCGCGCCTTCTCATACAGCGCCATCGTGCCGGCATCCGGCTCCCACACCGGCCGCGTCACGCCCCGCGTGACCTTGAAGGCGACGTCGTTGCTGGTGCCCGACAGTGCCAGCATCCGCTCGACGCCGCGGTCGAGATCGGCCTGCCGCTTGGCCATCGAGAGCGCTTCGCCGGTGGCGGTCGTGGCAACGCAATTGACCCATTGCCCGCCATGCACCACGCCGACCGAGAAGGTGCAGTCCTCCGTCGTCATCGCGTCGATATTGAGAATCTGCCGCGCCATCTCGCGGATCGCAGAGCGTCCCGCCGACAGTGTCGCGCCGGCGTGGCTCGGCCGCCCCGTCGCCTCGAGATTGAATCGGGCGATGGCGTAACGTCCGGTGGTGACGCCGTTGTCGGCGCGGCCGGGCTCGGGCACCAGCACGTATTTGTTGCGCGCGGCTTCCGCCTCGATGATGTCTCGCGTCGAGGGCGTGCCGACTTCCTCGTCGGGCGTGAACAGTACGGTGATCGGCAAGGGCGTCGTGAAGGATGCGCGCGCGAGCTGCCGGATCGCTTCCAGCGAGAGGTAGTTGCCGCCCTTCATGTCGTAGATGCCGGGGCCGTAGCAGCGGTTGCCCTCACGCCGCCATTTCAGCTTCTCGATGGTACCGACCGGGTGGACGGTATCCATGTGGCCGGCGATCAGGATGCCCGGCTCGCCCTGCTTTGGATGGGGAAAACGCGCACGGATCACGCCGCCAAAGCCCTGGCGGCCGGCGATGCGTTCGATCGTCGCACCCATGATCGCCATATCCCGCGCTGCGATATCGAGCATGCGGTTAACGGCGCCGGCGTCCCATGTCGGGCTCTCGCATTCCACCCAGGTGCGCAGGCCTTCGAGCATGGCCTCGGAATCGAAGGGAAGATTGGCTGGATTCATCTGAATGTCTCTCGAGCTTCGCAAAGGTGGAACGCGCATTGCATCGCCACAGCGGGACGAGCGGAGAGTGTTGTAGAGCCAAACCGATCCTTGTGGAGCCTGTGCGCGCGCCGCCAGGGCCTGCAGCGAAACCGGATTGACGCGATCAGCACTGTCTGCAAGTCTCGAAAGATAAAGGCATTGCATGTGGTTAGTTCGCCCAAGGAACGAACCATATGCTCAACCAATAATCTGCCTTTGAACAGTTTCACGTCAGGAGAGACTTTTTATGTCCAACTTCATGCGCCGGGGGTCTCGCGCGTTCGCCTCCAAACTTGCGCTGTCGGTCGTCGCGCTCTCAACGGCGCTGGCCTCGCCAGTGCTTGCGGCTGGCAAGACTCTCACCGCGGTGATGCATTCCGACCTTCGCATCATCGATCCGATCTTCACCACGGCCTACATCACGCGTGACCATGGCTACATGATCTATGACACGCTGGTGGCTCCCGATTCGAACTTCAAGATCCAGCCGCAGATGGCGGACTGGAAGATCTCCGACGACAAGCTCACCTACACCTTCACCCTGCGCGACGGCCTGAAATGGCATGACGGTGCGCCGGTGACGGCGGAAGACTGCGTCGCCTCGCTCAAGCGCTGGGCCTCGGTCGACGGCATGGGCCAGAAGCTCATGGACTTCACGGCGAGCATCGAGGCGACCGACGCCAAGACCATCACGCTGAAGCTGAAGGAGCCCTACGGCCTCGTCCTCGACTCCATCGGCAAGCCGTCCTCGCGCGTTGCCTTCATGATGCCGAAGCGTCTCGCCGAGACGCCGGCGGACAAGCAGATTCCCGAGCAGATCGGCTCGGGCCCCTTCAAGTTCGTGCAGGGCGAATTCCAGCCCGGCGTGAAGGCGGTGTACGTCAAGAACACCGATTACGTGCCGCGCAAGGAGCCGGCGAGCTGGACCTCCGGCGGCAAGGTAGCGAAGGTCGACCGCGTCGAGTGGATCACCATGCCGGACTCGCAGACGGCGGTGAACGCGCTGCAGTCGGGCGACATCGATTTCATGGAGAACCTGCCCTACGACATGCTGCCGGTGCTTGAAGCGAACAAGGAGATCACGATCGAGGTCTCCAACAAGTTCGGCTTCCAGACCCTCGGCCGCATGAACTTCCTCTATCCGCCGTTCGATAACGTGAAGGTGCGCCGCGCCGCTCTTCTGGCGATGAACCAGAAGGACGTGCTCGACGCGCTGATCGGCAACGCCAAGTACCAGAAGATCTGTGGTGCCTTCTTCGTGTGCGACACGCCGCTCGCAACCGAGGTCGGCGGCGAAACCCTGGTGAAGGGTAACGGCATGGCCGAAGCCAAGAAGGCGCTCGCCGAGTCCGGCTACGACGGCACTCCCGTTGTGATCATGGCACCCGGCGACGTCACGACCCTGAAGGCCCAGCCGATCGTCGCGGCCCAGCTGCTGCGTGAGGCCGGCTTCAAGGTCGACCTGCAGGCGACCGACTGGCAGACCGTGGTGAGCCGCAGAGCCAGCCAGAAGCCGCCGAAGGAAGGCGGCTGGAACATGTTCTTCACCAACTGGGTTGCGGCCGACGTCTCCAACCCGATCGCCAATCTCTCCATCGGCGGCCAGGGCAAGAAGGGCGGCTGGTTCGGCTGGGCGGAAGACCCCAAGATCGAGCAGCTCAAGGACGCCTTCGTCCGCGCGCCCTCGCTTGACGAGCAGAAGAAGATCGCTGCCGACATCCAGAAGGAAGCCTATGAGCAGGTGATCTACATCCCGCTCGGGCAATACCTGCTGCCGAGCGGCTGGCGCAAATCGCTGACCGGCGTGCTCGACGGTCCCGCAACGCCGCTGTTCTGGAACGTCGACAAGTCGGAGTAAGGCCATTCCAGATAAGGAAGGCGCCTCGCGCGCCTTCCGCACCAAACCATACGCGGCGCCGTTGTCACCGGCGGCGCCGCACGCCAGCCGCTCGCCAGGAGAACGTCAATGTTCCACTTCATGCGTGGGGGCGTCTCGCGTTCGCCTCCAAGCTCGTGCTTTCGGTTGCGGCACTTTCGGCACTGGCCTCGCCAGTCCTTGCCGCAGGCAAGACCATCACCGCGGTGATGCATTCGGATCTGCGTATCCTCGATCCGATCTTCACCAGCGCCTATATCTCGCGTGACCATGGCTACATGGTCTACGACACGCTCATCGCGACGGATTCGAATTTCAAGATCCAGCCGCAGATGGCGGACTGGAAGATCTCCGATGACAAGCTGACCTACACCTTCACGCTGCGCGACGGCCTGAAGTGGCATGACGGGACGCCGGTCACGGCGGAAGACTGCGTCGCCTCGCTCAAGCGCTGGGCCCAGGTCGACGGCATGGGGCAGCAGATGATGCTGTTCACCGCCAGCATCGAGGCGACCGATCCCAAGACCATCACGCTGAAGCTGAAGGAGCCTTACGCGCTCGTGCTGGAATCGATCGGCAAGCCGTCCTCGCGCGTCGCTTTCATGATGCCCAAGCGCCTCGCCGAGACAACGGTGGACAAGCAGATCCCGGAACAGATCGGCTCCGGCCCCTTCAAGTTCGTGCAGGGCGAATTCCAGCCGGGGGTGAAGTCGGTCTATGTCAAGAACACCGATTACGTGCCGCGCAAGGAACCGGCGAGCTGGACCGCCGGCGGCAAGGTGGTGAAGGTCGACCGCGTCGAATGGATCACGATGCCGGACTCGCAGACGGCGCTGAACGCGCTGCAGTCGGGCGACATCGATTTCATGGAATACCCCGCCATCGACATGTTGCCCGTCATCGAGGCCGACAAGGAGCTCAAGCTCGAGATCCTCAACAAGTTCGGCTTCCAGACGGGCGCGCGGATGAACTTCCTTCATCCGCCCTTCGACAACGTCAAGGTCCGCCGCGCGGCATTCCTGGCGATCAAGCAGAAGGACGTGCTCGATGCGCTGATCGGCAATTCCAAGTACTACAAGACGTGCGCTGCGGCCTTCATCTGCGATACGCCCCTAGCGACCGAGGTTGGCGGTGAGACCCTGGCGAAGGGCGGCGACATCGCCGCGGCCAAAAGGCGCTCGCCGAGTCCGGCTATGACGGCACGCCCGTCGTCCTCATGGCGCCGGGCGACGTGCTGTTGTTGAAGGCCCAGCCGATCGTTGTGGCCCAGCAACTGCGCGCGGCCGGCTTCAATATCGACCTGCAGGCCACCGACTGGCAGACCGTGGTGAGCCGGCGCGCCAGCCAGAAGCCCCCGAAGGAGGGCGGCTGGAACATGTTCATCACCAATTGGGTCAGCGCTGACGTCGACAATCCGATCACCAACGTCGCCGTCGGCGGGCAGGGCAAGAAGGGCGGCTGGTTCGGCTGGGCGGAGGACGCCAAGATCGAGCAGCTCAAGGACGCCTTCGTGCGGGCCGCTTCGCTCGACGAGCGCAAGAAGATCGCGACCGAGATCCAGAAAGAGGCCTACGACCAGGTGCTCTACATGCCGCTCGGCCAGTATCAGGCGCCGAGCGCCTGGCGCAAATCGCTGACCGGTGTGCTCGACGGCCCCGCAACGCCAGTGTTCTGGAACATCGACAAGTCGGAATAAGGGGAGGCGCTCTTCGCCTTCGGCTGCCATCACCACGCGGCGCCGCTGTCATCAGCGGCGCCGTTTCCTTGCCGGTCTCGCGCCGGCGTCGAAACCGTGGAGCCTTTAACCTTTCCAGTTTCCAATCATTGCTATTTGTTTCAATCCTGAAATAGATGTGCCGTCTTCGCGCATCACTTTCATTGTCCCCTTTATCCCCGTGCCGATCGATTTTGCATTCCAGGCGATGGCCGAACGGTCCGATCGCGCCCCGGCACGATGGCGCCGGCCTTTCCTCCGGTGGCTCGACGGCGTCGAGGCGGGGTGGGCCGCGCCGCTTCTCATCGCCTGCTTCGTTGCGATCTGGACGCTGTATCTCGCCATCGCCTATGCCGGCGGCGGCCTGCACCCCGATACGCTCGAGGCCTGGACGCTGGGGCGGGATTTTGCCTGGGGCTATGCCAAGCATCCTCCGCTGATGGGGTGGGTTGCGGCGGCGTGGACCTCGGTCTTTCCGGCCAGCGACTGGTCGCTGCAATTGATGGCGATGGCCAATGCAGGGCTTGCGCTGGTCTTCGTCGACCTGATCTCGCGGCAGTTCGTGACCGGACACAAGCGCATCCTGGTGCTGCTGCTGTTGATGCTGACGCCCGCCTATCAATTCCACGCTCAGCGTTTCAACGCCAATGCCGTGCTGCTCGCGACCTGGCCGCTGGCGACCTGGTGCTTCCTGCGCGCATTCGAGACCCGCGGTTCGCTATGGGCGGTTGCGGTGGGATGCACGACGGCGCTGGCGATGGTCGGCAAATATTACTCGATCTTCCTCGTCGCGAGCTTCGCCTTTGCGGCGCTGGCGCACCCGGCGCGGCGCGCCTATTTCACGTCAGCCTCGCCCTGGATCTCCGTCGTGACCGGGCTCGTGGCGCTGTCGCCGCATCTCAACTGGCTGGTGACGACAGGGGCATCGTCCTTTACCTACGCGCTGGCTCACGCCAATGGCATTGCAGCGAGCCTCGCTCGTTGAGGTCAGGACTTTTGTGTTGGGGCTGGTGGCGGCGATGGGCGTGTCGGCCGTGCTGTGGGTGTTGATCGCCGGCACGCGGCTGAAGCAGCTTCCGTCCGACTTCGCAGCCATGAGCCCGAGCCTGCGGCTGCTGTTCTACGTTGCGATCGGCACGATCGTGCTGCCGATGCTGACGTCGCTCGCGATGGGCACGGACCTGCCGTCGTTATGGGCGTTGCAGGGGCTTTTCCTGTTCGTCATCCTCATCGTCTGTGGTGCGCGCTACCCGATCGAGCGCTTCTACACCGTCAACGTCACAATGATCGTGGCCGGCGTCGCGCTTGCCGCCGTCCTGATCGTGGCTCCGATCCATGCCGTTCATCGCAACGATCACGGTTACGAGGAGAGGCGGAATCTCTACGCGCAGGCCGCGGGCGAATTGACGCGCCAGTGGCGCGAGCTTACCGGCGAGCAATTGAGTGCCGTTAGCGGTGATGGTTCGCTGGCTTTCGCCACCGCGTTCTACAGCCCCGATCATCCCAGCAATGTGGGGCCCTTCGAGCACGAGGATACCTGGGGCTTTCCGCGCAAGCCCTCGCCCGATCGCGGCTGGGCCGCGCTCTGTTTCCGCGATCAGGATCTATGCAACCAATGGATGGAGTGGGTATCCCCCGCGTCCGCCATTACGTCAGGCGCGAATTTACCGTGCGGGCATCGCTGTGGGGCCGGCCGGGTGTCGCACGGGAGGTGGTCGTGCTGATGGTGCCGCCACAGGAAGAGAAGACGCCGGCCAGCACGGCGGACGAGTTTAGCGCCAACCGGCGCGCGACCGAGTAGGGCGCCCCGCTCAGCAGTGGCTGTCGCGCAACTGCTCCAGCCCTTCGCTCGCGAAAGGCGTCGTCAAAGCATGCTGTCCGGTGATGGGCTCGGAACGTTCCGTCGTCGGCGGCTCGACGTCGGCGTGATCTTGGTGGTGTTCCAGTTCCATCGCAGCGGCCCTTCAAAATTGCTGCACGACAACATCGCGGCCGCCGGGAAGTTCCTCAAGCGATCGGGCGATGATGCGGCGTGAACAGCCGACCCTTCTCCACCACCAGCACGATGGCGAGCGCAGCGAGCGTCGACAGGAAGAAGCCGACCGAGAACGGCAGCAGTGTGCCGTCGAAGCTCTGTCCGATCGCCATGCCGACCACGATTCCGATCAGCGTCGTGATCGAGCCGTAGAGCGAGGAGGCGGTGCCGGCGATGCGGCCCTGCGGCTCCATCGCGAGCGCCGTGAAGTTCGCGACCATCATGCCGAAGGAGAACATCATCAGAGCCGAGAGCACCATGAACAGGGCGAGCGGCAACATGCCGAGGCATTCCGTCAGCAGCATCACGCCGGCCACGACCGTGTAGAGCGTCAACGCCCCGTGCGAGATCACGCGCATGCCGAGCCGCCCGACCAGCCGCGCATTGAGAAAGCCGGCGACGGCCGTGCCGGCCGCGATCGCCGCGAAGGCGAGCGGGAAGTAATGGCCGAGGTGATAGACGCCGGTGAAGACCTGCTGGGCACAGAAGACGTAGGCGAACAGTGCACCGATGACGCTGCCGGCGGCCGTGGCATAGCCGATGGTCTGGCGATTGGTCACGGTCTGCCGGAATGCCGCCAGCACGTCGGCCGGCGCCAGCGACCGTCGCTCGGACTCGGGCAGGGTTTCCGGCAGCCGCAGCACGCACCAAGCGAGCGCGAGCAGGCCATACAGCATCAGCACCACGAAGATGCCGCGCCACGCCGTTACCAGCAGCACCGCCTGTCCGAACGAGGGAGCGATCACGGGCACCGCGATGAACACCATCATCGCGAGCGACATCACGCTCGCCATGCGGCGCCCGACATAGCAGTCGCGCACGATCGAGGTCGCGATCACGCGCGTCGCCGAGGTGCCGAGCCCTTGCAGCGCCCGCGCCAGCAGCAGTGTCTCGAACGAGGGCGCGGCGACCGCCAGCACGCTCGCCACCGCATAGACCGCCATGCCGCCGAGCAGCACCGGCCGGCGGCCGAAGCGGTCCGACAGCGGACCCATGATGAACTGGCCGGCGCCGAAGCCGATCAGGAAGGTCGACAGCACCAGCTGGAGATGGTTGGCGACGGGGATATTGAACGCCGACCCGATATTGGGCAGCGCCGGCAGCATCATGTCCATCGCAAGCGGATTCAGCGCCATGATGGACGCGATCACGATGACGAATTCTGGAAATCCCATGGGGCGGTGTCCGGAGGACACCCAGGAGTCGGCATTGACGTCGGACAAGCAGCTCACCTTTTGAAATCGAGCGACTTTATCTGTTGATTATGCTGCGTTGCACAACCCATGTTTCGGGATGGCTGGCCGGCGGGCGGACAAGAATTGGTGAAGTTGCGGCCCCGGGGGCCGCGTCCGGCAATCAGCCGCGCCTGCTTGCCTGCTCGACTAGGCTGCGCGCCAATTGTCCGGCGGTGTCGACATAGTCGAGATCCCGATGGATCAGCATCACGGTCGTGGCCCCGTCGAGCAGGACCACGAGCTGGCGGGCGAGGGTCTTTGCCTCGGCAAGCCCGTGACTGCGCAGCTCCGCCTCGAACCAGGCCTCAAAGCGCTTCTTGTGCGCGGCGCCCGCCTTGACGGCCGGATGGGCCGGCGTGTTGGCGAGACTCGGCGATGGTGCGCAGGAAGCCGCAGCCGCGCCATCGCGGCGTCGCCACGGAGCGTCCGAGCTTGATGAAGAGACCATGGACCTTCTCGGCCACGGCGCCGTCGGTCTCGGCGAACCATCGCATATAGAGGCTCCAGCGTCGGCTGGTCCCGCGCGGCGATGGTCTCCGCGACGAGTCTCGTCCTTGCTGGTGAAGTGATAGTAGAGCGTCTTCTTGGTGACGCCGGCCTTCTCGGCGACCGCATCCATGCTGACCGCCCGGATGCCTTCGCCATAGAACAGGCGGGTCGCCGCAACGACGATCTGCTCGCGCGTGCTGTCGCCTCTTTCCGACATTCCCCCAATGTATACTGCCTAGTGAGTATACACAATCCGGCTGCTGTGGCTGAGTTCCCTTTCAAGTGTTTGACCTGGAAGGAGCTACGACTTGTCCGATTTGATACTTTGCGAGACGCGGGGCGTCGCCGCGCTGCTGACGTTCAACCGCCCGGGCAAGCTCAACGCGCTGAGCTACGCGCTCATCGACCATCTGATGGCGATCCTCGACCGCATCGAGGACGATGCCAATATCCGCGCAGTAGTCCTGACCGGGGCGGGCGATCGCGCCTTTTCGGCGGGCGCCGACATCGCCGAATTCTCCGAGAGCGTGAGGCGCGGGCCGGACATTGCGGTGAAGGACTTCGTGCGCCGCGGGCAGGCGATGACGGCCCGCATGGAGGCGTTCTCGAAGCCGATCATCGCCGCGGTCAACGGCATCGCCTTCGGCGGCGGCTGCGAGATCACGGAAGCCGTGCATCTGGCCGTCGCCAGCGAGCGGGCGACCTTCGCCAAGCCCGAGATCGCCATCGGCATCACCCCGACATTCGGAGGCACCCAGCGGCTGCCCCGGCTCGCGGGCCGGAAGCGAGCGCTGGAGTACCTCTTGACCGGAGATTCCTTTTCACCACAGCGAGCCCTGGAGATGGGATTGGTCAACCGCATCGTGCCGCATGCGCAGCTTCTGGGCACCGCCTTCGCGCTGGCGGATCGCATCTCGCGGCACTCGCAGCAGGCGGTCGCCCGGGTCATCATGGCCGCCACGCGTGGCCTCAACGTCTCGATCGCGGAGGGCCTTGCCATCGAGAGCGAGCAGTTCGCGCGCATGGCGGCGACGGACGACACCCGCGAGGCGCTCGATGCCTGGCTGGCCGCCCGCGCCCCCCGGTAAAAGGCGTGCGGGATCTTTCGCGGAGGCTGGCAACCAAGGATTCACCATATGAGCGGGCACGGCGCGCCGGAGAGATGAATCCGCAACCCATCCTGTCCATTGTGGCCTGACCCGCGCCGCGCAGTGCGCCCCGGGAACCCAGGAAGACAGGCATTTTCGCGGTGTCCGACGTGACCGATGCAGCACGATGGTTGGGACCCTCGGCCGCTCCGGCCGCGCGGCGAAGCATCTGGCTTGGCTGCCTGATCGCGCTGACCGCCCTGTTCGTGTTCGGCAATCTCGCCAACTATGCCCGGCTCGATCTGGCCTATGGCTGGGACCTTCACGTCAATTGCGCGGCCGTGGCTGCGCATGAAGCGGGGCTCGATCCTTACTTCGTCAAGAATCTGAAGGTCACGACGCTCTCTTATCCCTATTTGCCGGTGACGCTGGATGTCTTTCGCCCCTTTTGCGCGGGTGGCCGTCTCGTCGACCATTACATGGGCCTCTATTTTGTCCTCGCCGTGCTCTGCGGGCTCCTGTTGCCAGGGCTCGGCGGAACGCGCCCGCGCGTGCGCGACGTTGCGCTCAGGGTGTTGTGCGTGCTCGGTGCTTTCGTCGGTTTCGAATGGGTGCACGTCTCCGGAAATTTCGCGATCCTGAGCGGCGTGCTGACCGTGATTGCGTTGATGCTCCTGCTTCGTGCGCCGGCCCCCGAGACACAGGAAGACCCGAGCTTTGCCTTGCGTCTCGCCGGCGCCGTGCTGCTCGGCCTCGTGACGTCGTTCAAGCTGGTGTTCTTCCTGGTGCCGGCTGCGCTTTATCTTCTGCCGTTGCCGCGCGGCCGCAAGCTGCTGCTGATTGCAGCGGCCGCGTTCAGCTTCGCCTTGCCGATCCTGATATCGCGGCTGTTCTATCCTGATCTGTTCGCGAGCTGGCTGCTCGCGATCGGGGGACGAATTCCGGGTCAGCATTCCGTCGATCTCGTGGAGGTCAATCCGTCGCTGCTGCTGCTTGCGCAGAGCCTGCTGCATCGCGCCGGCATCGACAGCAGGCCGGCCGTGCTCGCGACCTATGCGCTCGCCGCGTTCGCACTCGTGCTCGTCCCGTTCGCACTGTCGGTCCTGCGCGTGGCCGCGAGCCGGCCCGTGAGCGATAAGGGATCGCGTCCGTCTCAGCTGGATCGCTGGCTGATGGATCATCCCCGCGCGGCCATGCGCGTCACGGTGCTCGCGATGTTCGCGCTCTATCTCTGCTCGCCGCGGCTGAAGGAATACGCCTTCTTCGAGCCTCGCGCTCTATGCCGCGGTTCTCGTCGTCGACCTGCCGGCCCGCCCGCTCGCCGCCTTTCTCACCGTCGGCCTGATCGTTCCCGCACTGGTTTCGCTGGCGGGGACGACGATCGAGGGGACTTTCATCCTCCTCGTCGCCGCGCTGATGTGCTTCTGGATTCTGCTGCTGGATTTTCGCGCGGAGCCGACACGCCTCGAGATGGAGGGCGCCAAGCCGTGACTGACATCGCCGTGCCCGCGGGAGGCAGAAAACAAATGCCCATCGCCACCCAGGTGCCGGGGAGCCATTGGATGACCCGCTTCATCCTGGCGCTGGCCGTGCTGGTCGCAACGCTCGTTGCCATCGATATGGGCATGGACGAGACATTCGGCTGGGATGCGCGGGTGAACTGCGCAGCCGTCGATGCGCATGTCCAGGGGCTCGATCCCTACTTCGTCAAGAACCTGAAGGACACCAAGCTCTCCTATCCCTATCTTCCGGTGACGCTCGATGCGTTCCGGCCGGTCTGCGCCGGAGGCTTTCTCGTCGCGCACCACAAGCCGATCTTTCTGCTCCTCACGCTGATCTCTGCGCTGCTGTTGCCCGGTCTCGGCAAGTCCCGGCCGGGCATGAGGGACATCGCGCTGCGAATCTTGTGCGCGTTTGGCGGCTTCGTTGGCTTCCAATGGATCGTCGCGACCGGCAATTTCGCAGCCCTGAGTGGTCTGCTGACGGCCGCATCGCTGGCCCTGCTGCTGCGCCCCGCGCCATCAGGGCAGGGCGCGGGCGCGAGCCTCGCACCACAGCTCGCAGGGGCAGCGCTGCTCGGCCTCGTCACCTCGTTCAAGCTGGTGTTCTTCCCGGTTCTTGCCGCGCTCTATTTCCTGCCGCAGCCGCGGGGCCGCAAGCTTCTCCTCATCGCCGTCGCGACCGGCTTGTTCGTCCTTCCGATCCTGGCGTCGCTGGCGATCTACCCGGACCTGTTCAGGAGCTGGCTGAGCGCGATCTTCGGCCAGATCCCCGGACAGCATTCGCCGGGCAATGAAGTCAACCCGTCGCTGCTCTTCCTCGCGCTGACGCTTGCGGACGGCTTCGGGCTTGCCGCCAGCAAGCCGGTGGTCGCCGTGATCTATGGCTTGATCGCGATCGCGCTCGTGCTCGCACCGCTCGCGATCTCGGTGTGGAAAATGATCGGAGCGTGGCGGCCGGCGCGCAAGGCGTCGCCGCTTCAAATGCTCGACGACTGGCTGGTCAACCATCCCGAAAAGGCGATGCGCGTGACCGTGCTCGCGATGTATGCGCTCTATCTCTGTGCGCCCAGGCTGAAGGAATATGCCTTCTTCGAGGTGGCGCTCTATGCCGCCGTTCTCGTCGTCGAGCTGCCTGCCGTCCTGATGGCCGCCGTGCTGACGGTCGCGGTCGCGATCCCGGTGCTGGCGTCGGTCTCGGGCATCTTCGTGAGCGGCTTTGGCCAGCTCGCCTTCGCGCTGATCAGTTTCTGGTTGCTGCTGCCGCGTGAACCTTCGGGCGATGCGGCGCCTCAGTAGACCCGATCTTACCGGGCCGGGGCCTGTTGCCGGGTGTAGAGGCTGACATAGGCGCCGGTGTAGTCCTCTTTCCAGCCTCTCTCGCCGACCAGGAATTGCCGCAGCGGATCATGGGCCCTGACCCAGAGCACGGCATCGATCTGGTATTTGCTGAGCACCTTGTCCCAACTGGCCGCATCGATGTCCCAGCGGACGAGCTTGAGATAATCGCGCAGCAACTCGTCCGGATAGGCGGTCGCCGCCCGTCCGTCGACGAACACGGGCACGGATCCCCGCGTCCTGAAGATCAGGAGCCCGCCGACGTTCCAGTGGTTCAGGAGGCGCGCGTGCGAGACGTGGGCCTCGAGATAGCGGGCGTCCTCCTCCGAGAGCATGTCGGGCAAAGCCAGGGCCGGCCGCACCTGCATGAATGTGAAGGGCAGCAGCAGCACGCCGACCACGCCTGCCGCCAGCATCGCGCGCCGCACCTCGAAGCTCGAAAAGCGCTTCGGCAGCAGCCGGTCGATGTAGAGCGCCATCGGGACGCTGGAGAAGATGAAGAAGAACGCGGTGTATCTGAACTGGTAGAGACCGAGAAACAGGAAGAGCCACGCAAGCACGCGTGCCTCGAGGGGAACGCGCGTGGTGTTGCGGTAGCGCAGCTCCAGGACGACGAATGTCAGCGCATAGACGATGCCGGGAAGGCTCCCCGGCAGCTCCATGTTGAAGAAGTAGGACCGCCATTCGCCGATGTCGGCCTGGACGAAATGACCGAGCGTCGACCTCACACCGTCATAGACATGCCATCCCAGTGGATTGACGAACATCGCGATGACGCAGCCCACGCCCGCCAGGCAATAATTGCGGAAGTTCGTCCAGTCGCGCCGCAGCAGGGCGATGCCGGCGAACACGCCGAGGATCGGAAAAGCGAGCATGAAGCCGCCGTGCAGATTGACCCAGGCGACCATCATCGGCGGCAACAGGAACCAATGCCGCCGTCGCAGGCATTCTCCGTAGAACACGACGGCGAACAGCATGGTCGCGATGTTCGGCGATGCCGCCAGATACATGTTGGGCGAGGCTTCGTAGCAGGGATAGAGCAGGCACGCGGCGAACACCGCGATGCAGACCGCCGGGGCCGATGCGCCGCTGCTCAAACCGCAGAAGGTGAGGTACCCGGCGATGATCGCGCCGCAGGCGACGACCATGAGCACGATCCCGGCAAAGCCCGCGTGCTGATAAAGCACGCTCGCCATCACGTCCCACAGCCAGGACAGATTGTACCAGCGCCGGTCGCCGAGCGTGAACGCCCACGGATCCTGGAAGGGTACTTCGCCCCGCTGCCTGATCAGGTCGCCGGCGGCGAGATGCCAGCCGAGATCGTAATGGCCAAGCAGCAGCGGTCCGTTCGACAAATAGAACACGGTGAGGAAGGCGATCAGGAAGACGTAGACCTCGACGCCGTCCAGGTATCCTCCGGACGCGGCCTGTGCGTCGCCAATCCCGGACCGGGACCAATCCTCGCGCGCGTCCATCGGAGCCTCTCACCATCGCAGCCAGCCGCTCCAGGCCCTGCATGTCCCTGGGTCTGCATTCGCTTTAGCGGCAGACGCTCTAAGGTGGGGTAAAGGCCGCAGGCAGAGGGCGGGTTCCGCACGCGGCAGGCCGTCTTGGTAAACGAACCATTGCTTGCTCAGCGTGGCGCGGGGTAGGCGAGCCCCAGCAGCCAAATTCCCGTGGTGAGGATCGGCCACAACGCGAACGCGTTGTCGGACTTGCGGTCGAGATGGTCCTTCCACAGCAGCCGGATCGCATCGGGCTTCAGGAACGGCGCAAACACGTCGGCCTCCCGGTCGAGCACGCGCTCGCAGATCGTCCGCAGTCCGCCCCGCATCATTTGCGCAATGGGCACGTTGAAGCCGCGCTTGCGGGACCAGGCGGCGTCGTGCGGCATGCCCAGGCGCTCGGCGAGCTTGCGCAGCACGTATTTCGGCGCCCCCTTCGGCCACGGATTGAGCAGCGAGGTGTCGATCGTGCCTGCAAGGTCCATCACCCGCCGATCCAGGATCGGAACGCGCACCTCCAGCGAATGCGCCATGCTCATCGCATCGACCTTCGCAAGCACGCTCTGCAAATGGAAGCGCTGGTCGGCGATCAGGGCGCGGTCGAGCACGTTCGCGTGCGGCTCGGCGTAATATCCGGCGTATTCCGCGAACGGGTCGGTCGATGCCAGATCGGCCATCTCGCCGTCGTAGATGGTCTCGGCGAGAAAGCGCGGAACGAGGCGTCGCCATTGCAAATGAGGGCTGTTGCCGGCTTCACCCAATCCGAGCGCGAAGCGGGCGATCTGGGCTGCCGCCGGCAGCCGCTTCTCGTTGCCGCGCACCGACGCGTAGGCCATGCGGCCGGCAAGGCCCGCGACCGGACGCGGAACGACATGGCGCACGCGCTCGGCGATCATGGTCGCGGCATAGGTGTCATAGCCGCCGAAGAATTCGTCGCCGCCATCGCCTGAGAGCACGACCGTGCAGTGCTGCCGGACCGCGCCGGCCAGATGGTAGAAGCCGAGCGCGCCGGTGTCGGCGCATTGGCCGTCGAAATGGTAGACGACGGCGCGCAGCGCGGTCTCGGCGCCTTCACCGGCTTCGCCGTCGATGACGTGAAGGGGCAGGCCCGCAGTCGCCGCGATCTGGCGGGCCACCGCGGTCTCGTCATGGCTCTTCTCGGTGAAGCCGGCCGTGAACAACGGCGGCTTCAAGCCGAGCCGGCCGAGCGTCAGGCTGATCAGCGAACTGTCGATGCCGCCGCTCTGCAGCACGGCGAGCGGCACGTCGCTCACCATCTGGCTCTTGACCACGGTCTCGATCGTCGATTGCAGACGGACCACGGCGTCGTCGAGGTCGCGGATCCCGGGCGCGCGCACCGGCCGCCAGAAGCACCGCTCGGTCCGCTCGCGATCCGTGAAGGCGATCATCGTGCCGGGCGGCACCTGCTTGATGTCGTGGTACAGGCTCCGCTGCGTTCCCGGATGGCCCGCGGCGAGATAGGTGTGCAGCGATGCCGGGTCGATCCGCGCGGCGACGTCGCCGCTCGCGGTCAGTCCCTTGATCTCGCTGGCGAACAGCACGCGGCTGCTGTTTTCGGAATAATACAGCGGCTTGATCCCGATGCCGTCGCGCGCCAGGATCAGGCGGCCTTCCTTCCGATCCCACAGGCCGATCGCGAAGAAGCCCTCCAGGCGCTCGAACATCGCCTCGCCCCAGGCGAGGTAGGCGTAAGGAAGGATCTCGGTGTCGCAGGTGCTGCGAAACCGGACGCCGAACGATCGCTCGAGCTCGCGGCGCAATTCCTGGTCGTTGTAGATCTCTCCGTTGTAGGTAACGACGATGCGCTCCGACGCATCGAGCATCGGCTGGCGTCCGCCGTCGGAGAGATCGCGGATGGCGAGCCGGCGATGGGCGAGGCCGACGGGACCGTCGAGCCAGCTGCTCTCGCCGTCCGGCCCGCGGTGAACCAGCGCGGCCGACATCGCCGCGACCGCGCGGCCGTCGGCGGGGCGGCCGTCACGATGAAAGATGCCTGCTATGCCGCACATCGCGTTCCCTTGTGCGTTCCCTTGCCGAGGGAGGTCATGGCCGCTGATTCATGATCTGCTTCAGAAGCACCGCGAGCAGTCCCATGGCGACGACGAGAATGCTGAGCAGGATCGCGCCGACGCCGAGGACGAAGGCGCTGACGAGCTGCAGGATGATGCCGCCGATCAGCGACACCAGAGCGAGCGCCATGCACATCATCGCCAGCAGCACGAAGATCTTCAGCGGATTGTAGTAGGTGCAGGCCTCCAGGACGTATTGCAGGGTCCGGATGGAGTCGCGGAACAGGTTCACCTTGGAGCGGCCGATCCGCTCCTTGTAGTCGATGTCGATGTAGTCGACGAACTTCGCGTTCATCATGTAGGCGAGCGTCAGCGACGTCGTGAAGCTGAAGAGGTCGCTGACATGCTCGAAATAGGAGATCGCGACCTGCCTGCCGAACACGCGCAGGCCGGAATTGATGTCGGGGATATCGCGGTTCGCCGTGAATTCGACGATTGCCTTCAGCACGGCGCGCAGCGGCGACTTCAGCCTGGACTCGCGGTAGTTCGGCCCGGTCCGCGCGCCGACGACCATGTCGAAACCCTGGTTGAAGCGGGCGACCAGGGCCGGGATCGCCTCCATCGGATAGGACCCGTCGGCGTCGCTGATGATGATGGTATCGTAAGTCGCGGCGCGAATGCCGTCCTTCAGCGAGCGGCCATAGCCGATGTTGTGCGGATGCCTCAGCACCTTGGCACCGGCCTGTTCGGCGAGCGCGCCGGTTCCGTCCACCGAGCCATCGTCGACGATGACGATTTCGTATGGGGTGAGTTGAGCGCCCTCGAGAGCCGCCTTCGCCCGCGCGATGGTTTCGACGATGCCGTTGCACTCGTTGAGCGCGGGAATGACGACTGAAATCATAAGCGGCGTGCAATGCAGGTGACGGACTGTCCAAAGAAGCCGCGCGAGAGCGGATCGAGCGCCCGCGACAGCGGCACGGCATATTTGTCGAACAGGGCGATCTGCCCGTTGACGGCGGCATCGTTGAGCGACTGATGACGCTTCAGGCGATTGGCAAGCCAACCAAGCCCGCCGATCGGATTGAAGTAACTCAGCCGGACCAGCTCGACCGGTTGATCGGCGAGCAGCTTGGCGAGGCGTGTCGTGGTGTAGCGGCGGCAGTGCCCCGCCAGGCGATCGAGATCGTTGTAGAGCAGCATCAGGGCCGGAACGCTGATCAGGAGATGGCCACCGGGCTTGAGCACCTGCACCAGATTGGCAATGGCGGTGGCGTCATCCTCGATGTGCTCGAGAACGTTGATGGTGAAGACCGCGTCGGCGCCCTCGGGAAACAGGGAATTCAACTGATCGCGGATCAGAATATCGCACACCGCGAACTTGCGGTCGGGCATCGCCACGCTGGCGCGTTCGACGCTATCGCGGTCGTGGTCGACGCCGCAATAATCGCCGAGCCTCTCCGAGCGCTCTGCTGTAGAGCCCATGCCCGAACCCGACCTCGACGATCCTGCCCTTCAGATAGGGGCGAAACTGGTCGATCACCCAGTTCGTGTAATTCTGCGCGTCGGCGATCGCGCTCGAATATGTGTCGGCCCCGACTTTCAGGCCTTCCGTCGTGGACCGGGCGGGAAAGGAGCTTTGAGCCATCGAGCCTTACGCCTTGGAGCCTTACGCCTTGTTCTTGCCCGGGTTAGCAGCGAGCGCCGCATTTCTCAAGGACGTGTGCGGCGGGGTACCGCGCGGCAAACAGTGTCGCCGGACGCGCCTCCGCTCAACTTGATGACAGGCCGCCTCGAGCGAATGGTCGCACGCGATATGCGGCAGGGCTGCGGGCCCGTATCCGGAGCCGGCGCGCGGCATCAAGTCTCGTGGTGCGGGCAGCCGGGGTCGAACCGGCACAGCGCTTGCGCACCGAGGGATTTTAAGTCCCTTGCGTCTACCAATTCCGCCATGCCCGCTTGATCCAACGAGATCAAACACTTAAGTCCATCCCCGGGCGTCTGGAATTGGTGCTTCGCGCGAGCCGGGGACGTTCTTCCTTAAGCGAGCCGGACGCACAAGGCAAAGCCTCAATCCGGACACCTGGTGCTGCTTTAGGCATTCTCAATCCAACGGGACTATTCATCCGGCATGGCTGCTTCGTTTCCCTCTTCCTTGCGCGGCTTTGGCGCGCTCCTCGCGCTGCTTGTGGCCGGCGCCGCGCTGTCCGGCTGCGCCAGCATGAGCGAGACGGTCGCACCGGCCTTTGCCGATCCCGCCCGATACGAATTGTACGATTGCAAGCAGCTCGAGGGTGAGCGCAAGGCGCTCGCCAAGCGCACCGACGATCTGCGGGGGCTGATGGAGAAGGCCGAGACCGGGGCGGGTGGCGCGATCGTGTCCGAGCCTCGCCTATCGCAACGACTACATCGCGGTGCGCGGGCAGTCCCAATTGGTCGAGGACGCCTGGCGCCGCAACAGATGCCGGGAATCGCCGCCCGAGGCGACACCGCCTGCGCCGTCGCCTTCGGCCGCCGCCAAGCCCGCATCGAAATCCGGCAGAGCGGCCCGCTGAGAAGCCGCGCCCGCGGCGAGTTGCATCAGGGCCGCCAGCCGTAGATCCAGTCCTGCCGCGCCAGCATGCGGTCCGGGCCGAGCGCGCGGATCGCAAGGTCCCGCGCGGCCGCGAGCGGTCCGCTCAGGTGATAGATGCGGCCCTGCAGCCGCGCGGTCCGCTGCACCCGCCGCACCCGCGCCTGGCGCGCACGGCCGTACTGCGTCAGCGCCGCGCCGATGCCCGCGCTGCTCTCGGCGGCCTCGAGGCTCAGATGCCGGGCGAGCACCGCGGCATCCTCGATCGCCATGCCGGCGCCCTGGGCGGCGAAAGGCAGCATCGCGTGCACGGCATCGCCGAGCAGCGCGACGGGACCCTTGCTCCAGGGGCAGCCGTCGGGCACGCCGAACAGCGCCCATTTCCGCCAGCTGTCGACCGTGGCGAGCATCATGCGCGCCGACGGCGGCCAGCGTGGGCCGGCAAAGGCGTCCATGACCTCGAGGGGATCGCCTTGCGTGCTCCAGCCCGGCCTGTTCCAGGTGCCCGGCAGCACCGCGACCACGTTGATCTGACGTCCACCCGCAATGGGATAGGCGACGAGATGGGCATTCGGGCCCATCCAGAGCTGCACCCGGCGCGCGGTGTAGTCCTTCGGCAGTTGCGTGGCGTCGAGCGTGCCGCGCCAGGCGATCAGCCCGGAGAATCGCGGCTGCACCTCGGGAAACAGATGCTGGCGCACCGTCGACCAGATGCCGTCGGCGCCGATCAGCGCGCTGGCGAGATCGCTGCGACGGATCGTGCCGCTGCGATGGACCACCGTCAGTCCCTTGGCGTGGGGGGCGACGTCTTCGAAGGTCGCGCCCAATTTCAGGTCGATGTCGGGATGGTCGGCCACGGCGGCGGCCAGCGCCGATTGCAGGTCGGCGCGGTGCACCACCCAATAGGGCGCGCCGGCCCGCAGCGAGGCGGCTTCACCGAGCGGCATGCGCAACAGCTCGCCGCCGGCCCGCGCACTCATGATCGAGACAGCCTCCGGGACGACGGCGCGCAGCTTGAGGCGCTCGGTGAGGCCGAGCCTCGACAAGCACGCGGCTGGCATTGGGGGAGAGCTGCAGTCCGGCGCCGACTTCCTCGAGGCGCTCGGCCTTTTCCAGTACGACGATGCGGAAGCCGCGAGCGGCGAGCGCCAACGCGGCCGTCAGTCCACCGATGCCGGCACCGGCGACGACGATCGTTCGGGAGAGCGCCACCCCTTAACCGATGGAGGCGGTCAGGCCACCTTGTCCTTCAGGACGCATTCCGGCGGACGGGCTTCGCCCGCCTTCAGGTCGGCGGCGAAGCGGTACAGCGTCGAGCAGTAGGGGCAGATGATCTCGTTGTCGTTGCCGAGGTCGAGGAAGACGTGCGGATGGTCGAACGGAGGGTTAGCGCCCACGCACATGAACTCTTGCGAGCCGATCTCGATGACGGGGACACCGGCATCGTTGTGGAAGTGCGGGACGACATGGTCGGACATCGTAACTCATCCTGGAGTGGCAATGGCGGCAGACACAATCAAGAACTGACGCGGCATCTTTAAGGCGCCGCGGACCATACTGGCGGGTGCAGACGATTGCTAGTCCAGCGGAACCGAAAGCCCCGCAATTGCCCCATGCTCATTTGCTCATGCAAATTCGACACAATCTTGGGGCCTTGGAGAAGCCCTTCTTTCGTCGGGGACGTTGTGTCGCAATTTTGGCATACTATCTCTCTCGGACGAGCGTGATTGCGACCAAAGACGAATCAATCGTCAACGATTTCAGGACCGTCCGGGCTTGCCGCATGAAATGGCTGCGAATCAGCACAGCGTTGACCGGTATCGCGGCGTGCAGCTTCATGCTCGCGCAGGTAGCCCCGCACGCCCGTGAGGCCGGTGCGATCCTCGCCGCCCAGGACGATCCGGCCGTGCTCTCCGAGCGGAAGCTCGACCAAGTGCTGCGGCAGAATGATCGCCTGGTTCACGACAACATCGAGGCCGCGCTCGCCGCCGGCGATGCCGATCTCGCCGACAGTTTTGTCGCGCTGGCGCGCGACCGCAACATCGCGTTGCCGGATGACCTCCTGAGCCGCGTCAGCGACGCGGTCAAGGACGAGAATTCCACCTCGCAGTTCGCCAAACGCTTTGCCGCCGGCCTCGTCACCGGCAACGCCGACGACGTCGCCAGCCTGTCCGGGACGGTGGCCGGGGATCTCTTCGTGATCGGCGACATCAGGGACGTCGTGCGGGAGGGCAAGCACCTCGCCATGGGCGAGGACACCGACCGCCTGGTGCTCGGCCTCGCGGCCGCCGGCCTTGCGGTGACGGCGGTCACCTATGTCTCCGTCGGTGGCGCTGCGCCCGTACGCGCCGGACTGACGCTGGTCAAGGACGCCCGAAAGGTGGGGCGGCTCGGTGAGGGCCTTGCGACCTGGGCGGGACGTTCCGCGCGCGAGGTCGTCGACACGCCGATGCTGCAGAACGCGGTGGCCAAGGGCTCCGTGTTCCGCCCGGGCGAGACCGTCAGCGCGATCAAGGCCGCGTTCCGCGCCGAGAAGGCCGGCGCGCTGGTGCGGCTCGGCAAGGACGTCACGCGCGTCGCCGAGAAGACCGGCACGCGCGGGGCGATGGACAGCTTGCGCATCGCCGAAGGTCCGAAGGACGTCGCGCGCGCGGTGCGGCTTGCGGAAGCGCAAGGCGGCAAGACGCGCGCGATCATGAAGCTGCTCGGCCGCGGCGCGCTGCTGCTGATCGGCGGCGCGTTCGATCTGACGATGTGGCTGTTCGGCGCGGCGCTGACGCTGTTCGGCCTTCTTTCCTCGATCAAGGCGACGACCGAGCGCCTCACCCAGGCCTGGTGCGATCGCAAGAGGGCGCGGCGGCTCCGCCGGGCCCGGATCGCGGCCGAGGCCGTGCTGGCGGACGCAGCCCTCAAGGCCTGAAACGCGGTCGGATTGCGGTCATTCCTCGTCGCGCTTTGGGCCAATGTTTGAGCATGATCGCCGTGCACATGCGGTCCGCGTTCGTCGCGTCGAAAAAACGCTGCACGGTTGGCCGGATCGTGCTCTAAGATCGGCCTGTCCCCCACCAAGATCTCACGGAACTGATGATGCCGAGCTTTCACAACGGCGCCGTTGAAATTGCTTATCTCGACGAAGGCGAGGGCGAGCCGATCATCCTGGTGCACGGCTTTGCCTCGAGCAAGAACGTCAACTGGGTCTATCCGACCTGGGTCTCGGAGCTGCGCAAGAACGGCCGCCGCGTCATCGCGCTCGACAATCGCGGCCATGGCGACAGCGCCAAGCTCTACGAGCCCGCGCAATATTCCATACCCGTGATGGCCGGCGACGTGCTCGCGCTGATGGATCATCTCGCCATCCCGCAGGCCGACATCATGGGCTATTCGATGGGCGGGCGGATGGCGGCCTGGCTCGGTCTCAACGAGCCGCAGCGCCTGCGCTCGGCGATCCTCGGCGGCATCGGCATTGGCGGCCTAATCGAGGGCACCGGTCCCGGCGAGAACGTCGCCAAGGCACTGGAAGCACCAGGGCTCGACGACGTCACCGATCCCGTCGGCCGCACCTTTCGCGCCTTTGCCGACCAGACCCGCTCCGACCGCCGCGCGCTCGCCGCCTGCCTGCGCGGCACGCGGGATCTCATGACGAGGCAAGAAGCCGCGCGCATCGACGTGCCCGTGCTGATCGCGGTCGGCTCGACCGACGACGTCGCCGGAAGTGCCAGCGCGCTCGGCGCGATCATCCCCGGCTCGGAAGTGCTGGATATTCCCAATCGCGACCACATGCGTGCGGTCGGCGACAAGGTGTACAAGACCGGCGTGCTGGATTTTCTCGCACGCCGCGGGTGACGGCCGATGCGTCACACCGCCTTGTCGCTGAACGCGGCGGGAAGCGTGGTGAGGAACGACATGACGCGCTGTGTGCGCAGGGGCGGGCGGCGGCTGGAGGCGCGCAGCATCCATAGGGGCTCCCCGGGCGCGCGCCAGGGCGACAGCACCTCGACCAGTCGGCCGCTGCGAAGGTCTTCGCCAACGAGCCACGCCGGCCCCCAGCCGACCCCGAACCCATCCGCAACCAAAGCAACCGAAGCGTGCGCGTCGTCGCAAATGTGCTTGGGCTTGGGCGTGACACGAATGGGTCCTTTGCCGCGCGGGTCGGCAAAGCGCCAGGTCAGGATCTGACCGCTTGCGGGATTGCGGAAGCCGACGTGGTCGTGCGCGGAAAGCTCAAATGGAGTCGCCGGCGCGCCGCGCGCTTTCAGATAGGCAGGCGAGGCGCAAGCGATCCAGGAGAACGTGCAAAGCCGCCGCGCCTGGTGGCCGGGCGTGCGGTCGAGGGGCCCCGAGCGGATCGCGACGTCGACGCCTTCCGCCGCGAGATCGAGAATCTCGTTGCGGAACTTGACCTCGATCTCGATTTCCGGCCGTTCCCGCAGGAACGCGGGCAGTCGCGGCAGGATGCAGGCGCGCGCGAAGGAGGCGGGGGCGGTCACGCGCACCCGTCCGCCGTCGTCGCGCGCGACTTCGCCGAGCGCGGATTCGACACGGGCGAGACTTTCGGCGAGCGCGCGTCCCGCCGCCATCAGCCTGTCGCCCTCTTCGGTCAGCGCCAACGAATGGGTGGAGCGATGCAAAAGCCGCAATCCGCGAGCCTTTTCGAAGCGGGCGACCGCCTTGGACATCGCCGAGGTGGTCGTCCCAGCCCGCCGCGCGGCTTCGGCAAAGGAGCCCGCCTCGACGACGCGGACGAAGGCGAGGAGGCGCGAGAGATCGGGAGGCAAAGTTGTTGTGGACATACGGTCCACATAGTCATGGCTGCGCAGTCACTACAAGAGGCATTCCCGCACGGCTAGATGGGAAGCGTCAGCGCGCATTCTGCGCGCTGGAAACGCGGGAAGCCCCATGAACCTCATCGAAATCACCCAGCAAGCCCTCGACGCCGCCGAGCGGGCCATCCCACCGGGACAGCCGATCTACATGCTCAATCTGCTGCGCTATCGCGCGCAGGCGCATTACGAGGACGGATTCGACGCCGCGCCCTGCTCGGGCCGCGAAGCCTTCAATGAACGCTACAGGCCGGCATTCCGGCGTCTCGCAGCCGGCAAGCCGCTGGTACGGATGTTCTCCGTCCCCGTCCTGGCGAACCTCGTCGGCTCGCCAAGCGAACGTTGGGACGAAGTCGCGATCAATGAATACGGCGATTTCGCCACCTTCCGCTCGATCGTCGACACCGAGACCTACCAGCGCGAAGTGGCCCCGCATCGGCACGCGGCGCTCGAAGATTTCCGGCTGATCGCGCTCGCCAAGGCGATGTGAACGCATTGAGGCGAGGACGCGTAGGATGGGCAGAGCCCTTGCGAAACCCATCATGCTTCGTCAGCGGCGACGGATTGATGGGTTTCGCTTACGCTCTACCCATCCTACGAGCTAGAGATTGAAGACGGATTGGCGGAGCGATCATCACCTCAGGGAGGGGCACGCTCGTGGTGGGAGCAAGGACGCAAACAGTTTTGGCTTTGTTGGTCTCTTAGTGGCAGTCTTCTGGGGGACACCGGCAATCGTTGTGATCACGCCGTATCGTTATGTCGAAAAGCGGGATCATGATCGGTGACCCCTAAGGGATTGCTACGTACGACGACGATTCTTCTCCACCTCACCCCGCCTTGCCGTCCTCCCCAAACCGCCTCCCCACCGCCATCAAGACCACAAACGTCGCAATCCACACCATCCTTGCGCCGTAGCGGTCGTGGGGGCCGGAGATGACGGCGCAGATGAAGGCGTTGCCGAGCAGAGCGAGGGTCACGGTCGCGGCGAGCAGTGTCAAATCGTCGAGCCGGCGGTTCGCGAATGCTTTGCCGAGCAGTGCGAGCAGCGCCAGCATCGAGGCCAGCGCCACCGGCACGTGCAGCCAGTTGATCGCGGTGAAGTCGAGCTGCCAGTTCTGCTGCCGCGCCGCGCGCATCGGCGCGGTTTGCGCGGGAATATAGCGCTCGATGATGCCGCGGGTGTGCGGGATCCAGCCATTGGTGCCTTCGCCGGTCGCGACATGCAGCAATTGCTGGCCCATCGCCCGCAGCGCCGCGCCGGCTTGCCAGGCCGGATATTCCCTCAGCGACTGCACGACGATGTAGCCCATCTCGTCGTTCAGCCCATCGAAACGGCCGAGCGCGTTGAACATGCTGTTGCCCCACAGGAACTCGTCGGCGGTCGCCGGCAGCTCATTGCGATACGGGCAGAGCTTGTAGCGTTCGCGCGGGCAATGGTCGTTCAGGTAACGCGCGACGATGCCGTCCTGCATCATGCGGCCGAAGGCGACGCCGTAGCCGCCGGGCGTCCAGGCGACCTTGCCGGACAATGCATAATTCGCCGAGACCAGCATCACCGCGCCCGCAACAATTGTGAGGCTCGCCTGCGTCAGGCCAGCGAGCGAAAGGCGCTCCTTCAGAAACGGCCGTGCCATCCAGCCCGCGACGCAAAGCCCGAGCAGCACGCCGAGCGTGGCGCTGTGGGTCGCAGCGGCGAAGGCGGTGAAGACGAACAGCGCGATCTTTTCCAGCGCCGAGGTGCGGCTTGCGCCCACAATCAGCAGAAACAGCGAGAGCACCGAGAGCCCGGCAAAGATGTCGGTGAGCAGCATGCTCGCGAGCCAGGGCAGCGCGGTCGATACGATCAGCCCGAGGCTGATCGCGACGAAGCGCAAGGTCTGCATCATCGAGAGCACGCGCAAGGTGAGCTGCAGCAGCCACAGCGTCGCCAGCGACTGGACTGCGAGGTTGATCCAGAAGCCAAAGCTCTCGCCATAATGCAGATAGAGGCCGAACACCGTGGAGCGGCTGGGGACGAGATAACCCTCGTACCAGCGCGCCAGATAGCCGCCGGTATCCCATTGCAACAGCGGATAGCCGTTCCAGAACGCCGGCGCGATCATCAGAAGGGGCAGGGCCACCGCCGCCAGACGCAGCCAAATCGAGCCCGCGGCGCGTGCGCGCAATTGATCGGTGGTGATGCTCAAATCCGGCCCCGTCCTCGCTTGTCGATCATGCCCGCAATAGCGGTTGGATGAGAATTCACCAATAGTTTGACGCCGCCCGGCTTGAATTTGGCAAAACTCTGACCACTTTGAGCCGACCTTGCCACTTGGGGCTCCAGAGGAAACTGTTGTGTTTCAACGTCTTGGCGTGCTTTCGCGGGGCAAGGTGCTGTTCACTCTCAGGCAAGCCCGTCAGGACTTCGCCGCCTAGACTATGCTATAAAGCCGGTCCAACGGGCCATTCGAACGAGCAAATCCCAGAGAGCAAATCCATGGCAGTGCATCAGGTCAATCCGGGAGGAAAGCTCGCATCGCTCGATCCGATCTGGGACCGGATCCGGGGCGAAGCGGAGGACATCGTCCGTCGCGAGCCGGAGCTTGCGACCTTCATCTATTCGTCGGTGCTGCATCACGGCCGCCTGGAAGATTCGGTGATCCACCGCGTCGCCGAACGGCTCGATCATTCCGCTCTGTCGGGCGATCTGGTGCGTCAGGCCTATATGGACGCGCTGCGCGACGACCCTGATCTCGGCAACGCCTTCCGCGCCGATCTCGTTGCCGTCTACGACCGCGATCCCGCGACCTCGCGCTTCATAGACCCCTTGCTCTACTTCAAGGGCTTCCACGCGATCCAGACCCATCGCCTCGCGCACTGGCTCTACCTGAGGGGCCGCAAGGATTTCTCGTATTATCTGCAGAGCCGCGCCTCCGCAGTGTTTCAGACCGACATCAATCCCGCCGCGCGCATCGGCCGCGGCATCTTCCTCGATCACGCCACCGGCTTCGTCTGCGGCGAGACCGCGATCATCGAGGACGACGTCTCGATCCTGCACGGCGTCACGCTCGGCGGCACCGGCAAGGAGAACGAGGATCGTCATCCCAAGATCCGCCACGGCGTCCTGATCGGCGCCGGCGCGAAGATCCTCGGCAACATCGAGATCGGCCATTGCGCGCGCATCGCCGCCGGCTCGGTCGTGGTCAAGCCGGTGCCGCATAACGTCACGGTCGCGGGCGTGCCGGCCAAGATCGTCGGCGAAGCCGGCTGTGCCGAGCCGTCGCGCACCATGGATCAGATGATCAACGCGATGGGGCTCTGAGGCCTGGCTTCGACGCTGAAAAGGGGCCGGATTTTCCGGCCCTTTCGATCCCCAAATTCTTTGGCAATTCATGCTGGCGGTTCGCCGCGTCTCGTCCTAAAACCCGCCGACCAATTTCGATCGGAGATTTGCCGTGGACGTCAAAGAAGTCAGAAAGCTCGATGCGTATCTGAAGCGCGTATTCGGCAATCCCAAGATCCGCGTCGTGCCGAGGCCGAAGAAGGACGATTCCGCCGAAGTCTATATCGGCGAGGAATTCATCGGCGTGCTCTTCGTCGACGACGAGGACGACGATCGCTCGTTCCAGTTCCAGATGGCGATCCTCGAGGACGATCTGGTCGATCAGGAATAATGAACCGATTGGTGATGCGGAACTCGCAACTTTCACCATTTGGTGTCTGACGCAGTAGTGCGATCGGCCGCCGCGTTTCCCATATTGCCTCTATGCAGACAGTGCTGATCTCCGGGGCGGGGATCGCAGGGCCGACCATTGCCTATTGGCTGAAGGCGGCCGGCTACGTGCCGACGTTGGTCGAGCGCGCGCCCGCGCTTCGTCGCGGCGGCTATGTCGTCGATTTCTGGGGACTGGGTTACGACATCGCCGAACGGATGGGGCTGCTGCCCGCAATCGACGACGTCGGTTATCATGCGCAGGAGATGCGGATCGTCGATGATGGCGGGCGGCGTATTGCCGGTTTCGGCACGCGCGTGTTCGACGAACTGACGGGCGGACGTTACATTACGCTGGCGCGAAGCGATCTCTCGCGTCTGCTGACCGGGACGATCGGTGATTCCACGGAGATCGTCTTCGATGACGAGATCGTTTCACTCGAAGAGCGCGCCGACGAGGTCAGGGTACAATTGCGGCGGGGTGGCGAGCGCGGCTTCGATCTCGTGATCGGTGCCGACGGGCTGCATTCAACGGTGCGGCGCCTTGCGTTCGGCCCGCAACACGCTTTCGAACGGCATCTCGGCTACGTCGTCGCTGCATTCGAGGCCCGCGGCTACGATGTGCGCAACGAGAACATGTATCTCATGTACGGGCAGCCGGGGCACATGATCGGGCGTTTCGCCCTGCATGACGATCGAACGCTGTTCCTCTTCGTTTTTGCCGACGACGCCGGTCGATGGCCGGGCACGCCCGCCGACCAGAAAGCAAAGCTGCGCGACGTCTATGGCTGCGCGCGGTGGGAGTGGCCGGCGATCCGAAACGAGCCTCGATCGCGCCGATGAGCTGTATTTCGACCGGGTCAGCCAGATCAGGATGGGCAGCTGGTCGCGCGGCCGCATTGCGCTGATTGGCGATGCGGCCTTCTGCGTGTCGCTGCTTGCGGGGCAGGGCTCGGCTCTGGCGATGACCTCCGCCTATGTGCTTGCGGGCGAGCTCGCTCGCGCCGAGGGACGCTACGAGGAAGCATTCAGCGCCTACGAGAGCCGCCTTCGCAGCTATATCGGCGCCAAGCAGCGGGGAGCGCAGCGCTTCGCCGCGGCATTTGCGCCGCGGACGCCGTGGGGCTTGTGGTTTCGCAATCAGATCGTGAGGGCGTTCTCGTTGCCGGGCGCGGCGCGACTGGTCATCGGCCGAGATATTGCCGACAAGCTGGATCTGCCACGCTATCGCTGGGACGACCGCGAGCAGACCGGCGTTTGAACGGCCTGTGGCCTCGCGCGCTATGTCTTCCTGAGCACGCGCAGCCGCGCAGTGGCGTCCGCGACCGTCAGGCCCTCACTTGCGCCTGTTTTGCCCGGCGGGACAACCGACGTTCGGAAGACACCAAAATGTCTCGATGGTGCCTGGGCTTGGCTACTGTGCATGGGGTTGTTTTCGCAGTTTTTGCATCGGACACGAGGTCTCGAGGCCGGCGCTCAGCCCTTCGGCCCGCGCAGTTGCGCAGTCAGCCGGTCCATCGCCTCCGCCGCCTCGCGCCATTGCGACAGCCAGCTTCGCGGAAAGCGGAAGGTGAGGTCGGCACCGCCGACGCGGCGCTCGGACAGGCACATGCCGGGCGTCGCGCCGTCGCGCGTGCAGCGCGCGGTCAGCGCCGGGCTTGTGGCGGAGTAGAGATCCTCGCTGCCGTAAGGCGTCTCAGTGCGGAACATTCGCATCGTCAAGCCGTCCGCCGGCGTCGCTGCGGACGGGTCGAGATAGCGCGGATAGATCGTGGCCGTGCGCTGCTCCGGCGAGAGCGCATCGTGATGCGCAGCGATCGACAGGAAGATGCGGTCGATCGATTGCACCGCCGCTTCCACCGTATCGACGGTGACGTGCTTTGGCGCGCCGGGCGGCTCCAGCGAGGGATAGAGGAAGTCGAGATCGATACGCTCCTGCGGCCCGGAGTGGCGCTGGATCTTCATGCGGATCGCCGTCACGGGCAGGTTGAACAACGTGCCGCCGACGCTCACCGGCAGCTTGTCCGGAGCGTTCGCGCCGCCCGAGCCCCAGGTCGGCCACAACAGATAGGCGACCAGCCCGACGGCACATGCCGCAGCAACGCCGCCGAGCACGATCGGGACGACATGCGCCCGGGTGCGCGTGCGGGGGGACCTGATGGGAGCTGCCGAAAACACCGTCATTGAGCTTGTGCAAAGTCGAGCCGGACGTCGGCCGATGGCCGACGAATCAGCGGCGAATATGCCACGCGGCGGCGATTTCGCGCAGCATTCCGGGCCGCAGCCGGCGAGGGCGGCCCTGCGCAAGCGGGCCGGCGGCGTTAACCTTCCCTTAAGGATAATGTAGCGTTAACCAGTCCAATTTGTCACAGGAAGACGGTGGCGTTGCGTAAGGGCGGACCGTTCCGATGACACCTGAAGCTTTCAATACCTTCTTCTCGATCTGCATCGGTTTCGCGCTCGCGGGCGCGCTCGTGAGCGGATATCAGGCGTTCGCGCACCGGCCCGCAGGCTTCGGCCTGCTGCAGGACGGCGTGGCGCCGAAGACCTTCGCGGCGGTTCCCTTCCTGGTGTTCGCCGCGCCCTTCATCATCATGCGCAACACCCTGCGCGGCGTGCGTGTGGAGAGCCGCCGCGTGGAATTCGTGATGATGGCGACCCTCATCGCCGGCTTCTGGAGCATGATGAGCGGCACCTTCTTTCTGATGACGCTGCGCGCGGCCGGCGTTCTGGTCTGAGGTCCGCGCTCCCCGGCGCTGCCGACAGGACGGGCCTTTGCGTCAAGGCTGCGGTTTGGCTAAGGCTGTGGTCGACGCGACAGGAGACCCCCATGGCGATCTACGAGCCTCGACGGGCAGGCGCCCGACCTTCCCGCCGACGGCAATTACTTCATCGCCGACACCGCGACCGTGATCGGCCGCGTACGCTTGAAGCCGGGCGCCAGCGTCTGGTTCGGCGCTGTGCTGCGCGGCGACAATGAATGGATCGAGATCGGCGAGGGCGCCAATGTGCAGGACGGCTCGACCTGCCACACCGATCTCGGTTTCCCGCTCGTCGTCGGCAAGAATTGCACGGTCGGTCACAACGTCATCCTGCACGGCTGCACCATCGAGGAGGGGGCGCTCGTCGGCATGGGTTCGATCGTGATGAACGGCGCCAGGATCGGCCGCAACAGCATCGTCGGTGCCGGTTCCGTCATCACCGAGGGCAAGGAGTTCCCGGAACGCTCGCTCATCATCGGTTCGCCCGCCCGTGTGCTGCGCACGCTCGACGATACCCAGGTGCAGCGCATGGGAAGTGCGGCCAAGTTCTATGCCGCCAACGGTCCGCGCTTCCAGAAGGGACTGAAGCGGATCGGGTGACGCATCGGCGGTCTCCCCGGCCGCCCGCCGGGCGCGGCCGTTCCGGTTCCAAGCCGTAACAATACTGGTTGAGACCTTAAGCCTCCGCTAGCTCCGCAACGGTATCGTGGGGTGTTTCAACCAGAGGGAGCGGCGCCATGGAGGCTGCATTGGGATCCGGCCTTGCTTCCGGAACCAACCTATTGAAGAAATTTGTCCGCTTCGCGCGGGGCGCCGACACGCTGACTGTTGCGGAGAAGGTCTACAGCATTGCGGCGTTCCTCGCGATCGTCACCACTTTCCTCCTGGTGATGTCGGTGCAGTCGGTGCGGTTGCAGACGACGTATCGCCACATGCATGCATCCTCGGCCGCGGCGGCGATCGGCGTCGGGCGCATCAATGCGCTGATCTACGCGATCGTCATGGAGTCGCGCGGCATCTACATGTCCACCGATCGTCGCGTGATGATGCCGTACGCGGACGGGCTGATACGGCGCAACCGCGAGCTCGCCGAGGCCGTGAAGAACATGGAGCGGACCGTCAGCAACGACGATGCCGAGCAGTTCGCTGCATTCCGCCACCGCATCTCGCAGTTCATCGAATTTCGCCAGGAGCTGGTGCGGCGCGGCGTGGAGATCAGCCCGGCAGCGGCGCGTGAATGGGGCGACAACGACGCCAACCGGACCGTGCGCCGTAAGCTCAACAGCGATGTCGAGGCGCTCGAGCGCATCTACCAGCAGCGTGCCCTCGATGCGGATGCGCTCGCCAACGAGAACCGCTACGCGGCGGCTTATCTGTTCGTGCTCGGCCTCGCAGCGCTGTTGTTCGCGGGACTGAACGTCGTCGTCATGCGCGGCTCCGTGGTCGGCGCGCTGGCCGACATCACGCAGGCCACCGACCGGATCGCGCAAGGCGACGTCAAGAGCGAGGTGCCGCATCTGCGCCGTCACGACGAGATCGGACGTCTTGCGCGCGCCGTGCAGAATTTCCGCGACGCCGTGACGCGCATCTTCGAGCTCGAGGAGGCTCGAGCTCGGCACCGCGCAGGCGCGTGACGCGGCGAGGACCGAGCGCGACAATTTCAACGACAAGTACCAGGCCAAGAAGTGGCAGCTCTCGGCGGCTATCAACAGCATGCCGCAAGGTCTGGTCATGCTCGACGGCAAGGCCAACGTGGTTGCGATGAACTCCAAATACCGGCAGATCTACAATCTGCCCGAGACGATTCAGGCTGGATCGGCGACTCTCGAGGAGATCCTCCAGCACCGGGTCAACAGCGGATTGTTCAGCGGCGACGTCCCGAAATACGTCGCTGCGGTTCTCGACCGTATCGCCCGGCGCGAGCCGACGGCCTACGAGATCGCGTTGAACGACGGCCGCATCATCAAGATCTACGAGCGTCCGATGGACGGCGGCGGCTGGGTGTCGGTGCAGGAGGACGTCACCGAACAGCGTCAGCGCGAGCGCATTCTCGAGCGCATGGAGCGCTTCCTCGCCACCATCATCGAGAACGTGGCCGAGGGCATCATCGCCAAGGATGCGCGCAATCTGCGCTACGTCTTCGTCAACAAGGCCGCCGAGAAGATGATCGGCATGTCGCGCGGCGAGATCATCGGAAAGACCGCGCGCGAATTGTTCTCCCCGAGGCGGCCGAATTGATCGAGCGGCGCGATCAGCAGCTGCTTGCGCAGAAGCAGCAGCTCGAGCCGATCATCGACACCATCGATAATCCGTCGCGCGGACGCCGGGTGATCTCCGCACGCCGGGTTCAGATCGGCAGCGCCAGCGAAGAGTCCCACATGTTCGTGACCATGGTCGAGGACCGCACCGAGAAGATGGTGGCGGCCGCATAACCGTCGCTTGCGCCGCGGCTGCGGCGCGTCAGCGGCCTTCGGATTCGCCGGCCTCGATGGCGCCCGCGACCCTCTCGTGGCCGGCTGCCCACAGCGCATGTTCGTCGCTGCCGTTTTGATAGGGATTGGCCTCGGCCGGAATATTCTCGCGCGCGGCGCGTTCGCCCTCCGCAAAGGGATCGCGATCGGTCATCGTGACTGGTCTCCTCGAGCTTTCAAGCTGATGGCGCGGCAATTGTTCCGGAACTGAGCTTCGCAGCGGCCGTTGACGGGGAAAGGAGATTTCCGATGGCCGCGTCGCCCGCAACTGCCTCACTCAAGACCATGATCCTGATTTTCGCGCTGGCGGCGATGCCCGCCGTCGCCTTCGCGCAGGCGGCCGGCGGATCTGCCGGGTCGAGCGGTGGAGCGGCGGGATCGACTGGGGGTGTCGCCAATTCGTCGGCCTCATCGCCTGGCACCAACAGTCTCGGCACGGCGCAGTCGTCAGGCCGGGGCGGCGGAGGCGGCGCCGCCACGGGCGGTGGGACGGATGCGGCCGTTGCCGCCGAGAATCGCATGCTCGACAAGAAGCTCAAGAGCATCTGCCGCGGCTGCTGAATGCTCGCGGGGAAGTGAGGCAGTGTGGCTGTCCGGAATGCCCCGATAACGTTAGCTTGGTCCCCGCTTTGAAGCGTGGAGCGTGTCCACGCAGAGGATCGAGTGATGTTACGCAGGATGATGATGGCGGCGCTGGCCGCCGCGGCAATCGGCTTGTCGGTGCCGCAGGCGGCGGAGGCGCGCGGATTTGGACACGGTGGCTGGGGCCATGGTGGCGGTTGGGGCCATGGCGGCCACTGGCACGGCGGCGGCTTCTGGCCGGGCGTGGGGATCGGGGCGGGCTTCGCCGGTGCGGGCCTGTACGGCGGCTACTACGGCTATGGCTATGGCTACCCCTATTACGCCGTTCCCGACGACTATGGTCCCGCCTACAACGATGGCTACGGCGGCTGCTACGTCGTGCGGAAGCGCGTCAGAACCCCTGCCGGATGGCGATACCGTCGCGTGGACGTCTGCGAATAGCAGCTTGGCGAAAGGCTGACCGACCAAAAAACAAGGCCGTTGACGCAGTATACCGTCAACGACCTTGCCAGCCCCGGACATTGAAATCGGCTCACGCCATCCGGTAGCCGCGAGCATCGCGCGGAATCATACGGACGAATGTGATCCAGTTCACAAGTCGAGAAAATTAGTCCCGTCGTGGTGCTCAGCCGCGCGAACGCTTACGCGCACTGGCATGGACGCGGTGCCGCGCCGGTTTCCTGCGGGTAACCGTGGGCGCTTCGACGTCGGTGGATCGTGCGCTGGCAAAGGATTGCCGCAGGCCGTCGATGGACTCGTTCAACGACGCCACTTGCTCGGACAGGCGCTTGGTGTCGGCCTGCTGCGCCGCCATCAGCCGCTTCATGGTCAGGAGCTGGTCCTGCACCACCTGGAGCTGGTCGATCGATTCCTGCTGGGTCGCCTCCAGCCCCTTGGTCTTCTCGACCAGTTGCTCGGACGCCTGCGCGGTCCGGGCCTGGAGTTGCCGCGACGTCGTCACCCGGTCGGTCTCGGGTGCGGCACCGGTATAGGCCCGCCAGATCGCGATCGAGGTTACGCCCGCGATCAGCAGGAGAAGGGCGGCGGCGGTCAGCGCGATCGGCTGGGCGCCAAGGCGAAGCAAGGGGTTGGACGGTGTGTCCTGGGCGAGATCGATCATCGCTGACAAAACCCAAATTGAAACTTGGTGAGTGGCGAAGAGCGGCAGCACGAGAACGCAGAACAGGGCGCAGCCGGGGAGGTCCCGAAAGTGTTACTGTTCGGCAACAATTGGGACCAAAAAGAGGCTGAAGGGCAAAAAACACAGCCGATCCAGCCCTCGGTCAGGGTGATCGTGCCTATCGAAGGCGGCTTCCGTAAAAATACGGATGCATAGTCCCGGCGAAGGCCGCTCCGAAGAGAACGGGCCAAGCCATGCCGCACCGCCTGCGGCATCTCCGTCAGCCCGGTAGAGACGGGGGCGGACCCTCGCTTTCTTCCAGGCCTTGCTCAACGCCTCCTGCGCCTTCGCGCGTGCCCGACGGGACTTCCCTTTATCGGATCCGACTTCGTCCGCGTGCGTCGCGAGGTCAGTCGACACGCGTAGCCGCGAGGCTGCGCTCTTCATCGCGATAGGAACAACCGCAATGCGGGTCCGTTCGGGAGTCGATCTCTCCCCAAACTCGAGGCTTCTCCTCCATGTATCACCACGTCAAGAAACTGATGTTCACCGTTCGCGTCGACGAGCCGGATCCTCGCTTCGGCAACATGCTGCTCGAACAATTCGGTGGCGCCAACGGCGAGCTGGCCGCCGCCATGCAATATTCAATTCAGGGGCTCAACTGCGAGGACCCTGATCGCAAGGATCTGTTGATGGACATCGGCACGGAAGAGCTGAGCCATCTGGAAGTCGTCGGCACGTTGGCGCGCATGCATCTGAAGCCGTCGAAGTTCGACCGTCAGGCGGCCGAAGCCGATCCGTTGATCGCGATCGCCGGAGGCGGCGGCGTCAATCTGTTCAATTCGCAAGGCAACGCCTGGACTGCGGACTATTTAAAGATCACCGGCGAGCTGGATGTCGATCTGCGCAGCAACATCGCAGCGGAAGCGCGGGCCAAGATCGTCTACGAGCGGCTGATCAATTTCTGCGACGACGCCGGCAGCAAGGATGCCCTGCAATTCCTGATGACCCGCGAAATCACCCACATGAAGGCGTTCGCGCTGGCGCTCGAGAGCATGGAAAAGCCCGCCTTCAGCATCGGCCGCATCGCGCCGACGCCGGGTCTGGTTGACCAGTTCTTCAACGATTCGACGGGAGCCGGTGATCACGGCGAGATCGACACCCGCGGCCCCTGGAATGAGGGCGGCGACTGGGTCTTCACCGAATCGCCCGCGATCCAGGCCGGCGAACCGGGACCCGCGGGCGGCATCGTGACCGAGAGTTCACCGCCGGTGGACGAAACCGGGCTCGGCGATCTCCTGCTCGACGAGCTTCGCGATATCCTTCACGCGGAGAAGCAACTGACGAAGGCGCTGCCGAAAATGGCGGAAGCGGCGCGCTTCGATCAACTGCGCGAACTGTTCGAGCTGCATCTCGCCGAGACCGAGTCCCAGATCGAGCGCATCAACGAATGCTTCGAAATGCTCGGCAAGACCGCACGGGCCAAGCCCTGCAAGGGCATGATGGGCCTCGTCGCGGAAGGGCAGGAGATCATCGACGAAGGTGAAAAGAAAGAGGACGCGGCCGCCGACCTCGCCTTGATCGGCGCGGCGCAACGTGTCGAGCATTACGAGATCGCCGGTTACAGCACCGCCCGCAACCTCGCCCAACAACTGCGCCACAGCGCCATCGTCGCCCTGCTGTCGAAGTCGCTGGCGGAGGAGGAGAACGCGGATCAATTGCTCAACCAGGTCGCGCGATCCCTGATGTCGGTGGCGAAGATGCCTGCTGCGGTGGAGCAGACCGAGTAGCGCGATAAATTTGCTGACCCAAGATCGGCGACCGGCGAGCCTCGAGGAAGGGGCGCCGGTCGCCGAGCCGTCTGCACGGAGCGGCCGGCCGGGAGAGCCAAGCCTAAGGCTCGAACTGCGAAAACGGCCCAGTATAGGTCTTCGTGCGCGGCGCCGCATAGGGTCCGAGGCGGGAGGTCTTCAGCCCCAGCCGGACCAGTGATTCCGCCAAAGTCACCGCAGAAGCGACGCCGTCGATGACCGGCAGGCCGTGGGTGGCGGCGAGGCTCGCCGGCGAGATCGGCCATGCCGGCGCAGCCGAGCACGATCGCTTCCGCGCGGTCGTCGCGGATCGCGGCCGTAATCTCCGCGGAGATCTTGCCGAGCGCGACTGCGTTGCGCTCTTCCAGCGCGAGCACCGGCACCTCGGCGGCGCGAACCCGGGCGCAGCGCTCCGCGAGTCCGTATTTCCGCAAATTGTGTTCGATCGGCACGATGGAGACACCGAGCGTCGTCACCACGGCAAAACGCGCGGCGACCAGGCTCGCCATGTGGAAGCCTGCTTCACCAATGCCGATCACGGGCGCCTTCGCGACCGCGCGCGCGGCATCGAGACCGGTGTCGTCGAAGCAGGCGATGATGTGGGCCTCGGCCCCGTCGCGGTCGGCCTCGCGGATGCAGCCAAGCATGCCGGGCACGGCAAAGGCTTCGTCGTAAAATCCCTCGATCGAGACCGGGCCCATCGCCGGCTGCCGCGCGTCGATCACCGTGCCGGGCAGGGCGACGCTGCGAGCCGCATCGGCGATCTTCGCCGTCATGGATGCAGTGGTGTTGGGATTGACGACGTGCAGCCGCATCGGAACAGACAATCCTCTTGTCAGACGAGCCCTTTACCAGCGTCCGACCCCTTGGCCGCCTGCCGCTTGTTGAGCATGTGAATCGTGCCGAGCGCAAGCGTGATGACCGTGAACGACACGGCGGAGATCACGGTGCCGAGCGCGTAGATGTCGGGGTTGGTCACCGTGGTGGTGAGGCCCTGCAGATCCAGAGGCAACGTGTTCACCGCGCCGATCGCCTGGCTGGAGCGCGCCAGCTCGTCCCAGGACAGCGTGAAGCCGAACAGGCCGATGCCGATCACCGAGGGCAGGATGATCGGGAGCACGACGTAGCGGAAGGTCTGCCACGGTGTCGCACCGAGGTCGCGCGCAGCTTCCTCGAGGCGCGGATCGAAACGGTTGAAGATCGCGAACATGATGAGCAGGCCGAACGGCAGCGTCCAGGTCAGATGCGCGCCGAGCCCCGAGGTGAGCAGGCCCATCGAGGTCTCGAAATTCTCGTTCCAATGCGCCTTGATCAGGTCGTCGATGATGCGGAATTCGAGGGAGATGCCGAGCGAGGTGATGATCGAAGGAACAATAAGGCTCGCGATCGCGGAGTAGAACAGAATGCTCTGCGCTTTGAACTTGCGGCGGAAGGCCATGCCGGCGGCGACCGACAGCACGACGGTGACGATCATCACGATGATGCCGAGCAGCAGCGAGCGGCGGAAGGCGGCGCCAAGATCGACGATGCCGGTGCCCTGGAACAGCTTTGCGATCCAGAAAGTCGACACGCCGTTCATCGGGAAGGTGAGGCCGCCCGACGGCCCTTGGAACGACAACACGTAGATCGCGATCATCGGGCCGTAGAGGAACAGCACATAGGCCGCGAAGAAGATCGCGAGCACGTAGAACGAACGCGGGCGTCCTTCCTTCATGCTCTAGAGCCTCCTTCTTGATGTCTACGATGCGTGACATCATGGTGATGATCAGGAAGGTGATCACGAGCAGGATCACCGCGTTGGCTGCCGCGGCCGGGAATTGCAGCGCGTTGACCCGGGTCTCGATGATCTTGCCGGCCGCCGCGATCTGCTGGCCGCCCATCACGCCGATGGTGATGAAGTCGCCCATCACGATGGTGATGACGAAGATCGAGCCGATCACGATGCCGGGCTTGGCCAGCGGAATGATGACGTTGACCAGCGTCTGGAAGCCGGTCGCGCCGGCGTCATAGGCGGCCTCGATCAACGACTTGTCGATGCGGATCATCGAGTTGAAGATCGGCACCACCATGAAGAAGGTGAAGAGGTGCACCAGCGCCAGCACCACGGAGAATTCGGAGAACAGCAGCCATTCCACGGGATGGTTGACCAGCCCGGCCTTGACCAGACCGGAATTGACGAGGCCGTTGCGGCCGAGTAGCGGAATCCAGGCGATCATGCGGATCACGTTGGAAGTCCAGAACGGGATCGTGCAGAGCAGCGACAATCCCATCTGCCAGGTCTTGGACCTGACGTGGAAGGCGAGGAAATAGGCGACCCAGAAGCCGATGAACAGCGTAATCGCCCAGACCATGAAGCAGAGCTTCAGCGTCTTCAGATAGGTCTTGCCGATCGTGCAGAGGTCGGGGAGCTGCGCGATACAGCCCTCGAACGTGTCGGTGTAGCCGCGGCCGGAGAAAGCCGGCAGCAGCTGGTATTCGTTGTAGTCCCAGAAAGAGACGATGACGACGAAGACGAGCGGAATGAGGAAGAATGCGAGAAACACCAGCATCATCGGCCCGGCCTGCAGCCAGGAGATGAAGGACGGCGACAGGCGCGTCGGCTTCGCGGCGCGCGCTGTGCCCGACCCCGGGATCAATCCCGGGGACGCCTGTTGCAGGATTTCTTCCGACATGTCCGCTACGCCGCGATGAACTCGTTCCACTTGCGGACCATGTAGTCGTTCTCGTCCATCACCGCGTTCCAGCAGGCGACGCCGCCCATGCGGTCCTCATAGGAGCCGCCGTCGCGCACGGCGCCGGCCTTCTCGAGCAGCGAGCCGTCGGGTGCCTTGATGTCCTTCTCGGCGGGCTTGCCTTCCATCCAGTACGCCCACTCGTAGGGCTCCATATGCGCCTTCGCGGTCGAGAGCACGGCGGAGTAGTAGCCCTGGCGGTTGAGATAGGCGCCGGCATAGCCGGACAAGAACCAGTTCACGAACTCATAGGCCCAGTCGAGCTTCGCACCCGACACGCCCTTGGAGACGCAGAAGCCGGAAGCCCAGGAGCGATAACCTTCCTTCAGCGGCTGGAAGGTGCAGGCGATCCCCATCGAGCGCACCTTCGTCACCGCCGGCGACCACATCGACTGGATCACGGTCTCGCCCGAAGCCATCAGGTTGACGCTCTCGTTGAAGTCCTTCCAGAACGCGCGGAACTGGCCGGCCTTCTTGGCCTCGGTCATCACCTTCATGGTGAGATCGATCTCTTCCTTGGTCATGTTGCCCTTGTCGGCATATTTGTACTTGCCGGTGGCTTCCACGACCATCGCGGCATCCATGATGCCGATCGAGGGGATGTTGAGGATCGAGGCCTTGCCCTTGAATTCGGGGTTGAGCAGCTCGGACCAGGAGCTGATCGGACGCTTGATCAGGTCGGGGCGGATGCCGAGCGTGTCGGCGTTGTAGACGGTCGGGATCAGCGTGACGAACTCGGTCGCCGAGGTCGCGAACTTCTTGGAGTCCTTGCCTTCGAGATACAGCACCTTCCAGGGCGCAGTGCCCTGGCCGCCGATCTTCTTGCCGCCGGGTGTCTCGCCCTTGGTGAAGACGGGCGTGATGTTGTCGAACTCCTTGATCTTCCGGGCATCGAGCGCGAGGATGTTGCCCGACGGCACGATCTTCTTCAGCGAGAAATACTCGGTATCCAGCACGTCGAAGGAGTTCGGCTGGGTCATCACGCGCTTGGTGACGTCGTCGGTGGTCGCGGTGATGTATTCGATCTTGATGCCGGTGTCCTTGAGGCACTGCTTGGAGATGTCGTCGCCTTCGTTCACGGCGGTGCCGAGATAACGCAGCACCTTCGCGTCGGCCGACTTCACATAGGGAAAGCCGGTGATGGCGCCGGAGCCGGCGGCAAGGCCGGCGAGTCCAGCGGTGCCCTTGAGCAGTGTGCGGCGGCTGACGCCCTTCGTCCCAGTGGTCTTGCTCATGTCAGTCACTCCTCTGTTGCGCATTTCCAGTGATCGATCGGCGCTATTGCAGGCGTTGCGCCTTGGCGGGATCCCAGGTGGCCAGCACGCGATCGCCCGGACGGAACGGGTGGACGTCGAAAGTGGCTTCGGGAACGTGGGAGAACAGGGCGGTGCCGTCCTCGAGCGTGAGCGAGACGGCGATGTAGGAGCCCTGGTACTCGGTCTGGGTCAGCAGCGCCGGCGCGCCGAACGCGCCATCAGCGAACGGCGCGATGCCGAGCTGATCGGCGCGCACGGCGATGAGCTTGCCGGCGTCGCTGAGCACGTTGTGGCCGCCGATGAAGCGCGCCACGAATTCGGTGCGGGGATGGTGGAAGATGTCGCGCGCCGTGCCCTGCTGCTCGATCTTGCCCTGGTTCATCACCACGATGTGGTCGGCGAGCGCCATCGCCTCTTCCTGACCATGGGTGACCTGGATGAAGCTGATGCCGAGCCTCGCGCTGCAGCCGCTTCAGTTCACCGCGCATCCTCACCCGCAGGAACGGATCGAGCGCCGACAGCGGCTCGTCAAGCAGCAGGATCTGCGGCTCGGTGATCAGCGCGCGGGCGAGCGCGACGCGCTGCTGCTGGCCGCCGGAGAGCTGCGCCGGCAGCCGGCCCGCATATTGGCTCATCGCCACCAGCTCGAGCAGCTCGCCGGCGCGCTTGTGCCGCGTCGGCTTGTCGATGCCGCGCATCTTCAGGGCGAAGGCGACGTTGTCGATCACGGACAGATGCGGAAACAGCGCGTAGGACTGGAACATCATCGCCGTGCCGCGCTCGGCCGGCGGCAGGTCGGTGACGTTCTGGCTGCCCAGGATGATGTCGCCCGCGCTGACCGCCTCGTGGCCCGCGATCATCCGCAGGGTCGAGGTCTTGCCGCAACCGGACGGGCCGAGCAGGCAGCAATAGGTGCCGGCCGGGATTTTCAGGTTGACGGTGTCGACCGCCAGCGTCGTGTCATAGCGCTTGGTGACGGCGACCAGTTCGAGGGCGGCGGGAGTGGCCATGGCGTGTCCAAGGAGGGCGATGCTGCCGCTCTCTCCGCAAGGTCCGTGCCAATCACCTCCGGTCGCAAGATTTTCTCAAACTGTGCAGCGGAGTCAGATCGTTAGATCGAATGCTGGCTTCCAGGCCGCCCCACGCCCGGTCGGATCTCTGCACACGAAATGGGCGAAGATTGTATAAAGTTTCGCCTGTGATTGGATACAGCTGGTCGACTAACATTTGAGGCGAACGTCGTCGATCGAGCCCACTCACCATGGCTGCCAAGTCCCGCCCCAAATCCGACGCGCCAGATGCGAGCGATCGCGTCGGCCGCATCCGGGAGGGCGTGACCGCCGCGATCCTCGAACATCGCCTGTTGCCGGGCACCAAGCTCGGCGAGGACGAGATCGGCGAGATCTACGGTGCGAGCCGCACGCTGGTCCGCACCGCGCTGCAGAAGCTCGCGCATGAGGGCATCGTCAGCATCGAGAAGAACCGCGGCGCCTTCGTCGCGCGCCCGACGCCGGCCGATGCCCGCGAAGTGTTCGAGGCGCGACGCCTGATCGAGCCCACCATCGTCGATCACGCCATCGATGCGGCATCGCCGGTCTGGCTCGATCGCCTTGGCCGGCATCTCGCCGAAGAGCGCGAGGCCGAGCGGCGCGGCGATGCCCGCGCCTCGGTCCGGCTTTCCGGAGATTTTCATCGTCTCGTCGCCGAGATGAGCGGCCACAGCATCTATCTCGGCTTCCTGAAGGAGCTGATCGCGCGCTCGTCGCTGATCATCCTGCTCTACCGCCGCCACGACACGCCGGCCTGCGGCACCGATCATCACGCCGAGATCGTCACCTCGATCCGCGAGCGCGAAAAGGCGAGGGCGCGCGCGCAGATGCTGTCGCATCTGAACGAGATCGAGGCCGAGCTGTTCTTGAAGGATCCCGCCGCTGACGAGCTGCGGCTCGCGGATGTGCTGGGGGCGTGAGCGCGATGGTTGCAGATGGATCCGAGCGCGCGGGATGCTTCAAGTGGCAGGCTCATGATGCCCGCGCGACCCGGACCTTCGGCTCTCGTCCTTACACAGCGTCGGTGAATTCGCCACGCGCCGGGTAGTCGTTCTTGATGGCGAAGTCGAGCGCCTGAACTAACTCACCGAAGTTCGGCCGCACAAAGGGCATCGACTGCACCGAGAGATAGTAGACGGTTTTGTCGGGGCGGATCAGGAAGACGCCGGGCTCGGAAAACAGCGCAGGCTCTTCAATGCCAATCGACGTCTTACCGCGCGAGGCGGAAATGTAGAGACCCCATTCGCGCGCTTTGGCAAGGCTCAGTCCATAGCCGAAGCGCAGCATCGAGGCGCCCACTTTCTCGGCCATCGACCGCGTGCGCTCCTCGTTGTCGGAGCTGATCGCGATCGTGCTGACGCCGCGCTCGGCGAAGGCCAGCGTATGGCGTTCCAGCTCCTTAAGGTAGTTGGCGCAGATGGGGCAATGCAGGCCGCGGTAGAAGCAGATCAGCGTGAAACGTTGCGGTGCTTCATCGGCAAGATCGAACCGGCCGTGGTCGAGCGTTTCGATCGCTAGATCCGGTGCCTTTTGTCGGGGCGTGAGCATGTGGACTCCTGTTGACCAGATCGGCCAGGTCGCTGGCCGGTTGCGTGAACCCGCTCTCTCTGTCACACTCCGGGACATGAAACATCCGGCTTACATGATCGAAAGTCCTGAAAGACCTAAGCAGGACCGCTTGGCCGCGTTCTTCGAAGCTTTTGACCTGTCGGTCGCAATGGTCTCGCAGAAGGCGGCGGACGCGGCGGCCAACCTCGTCGTGACCGGGCAGGGCGGCGTGGCCGAGCGGGTGGTCTTCTATGCCGGAGCCGGCATTCGGTCCGAGCCCGGTTTGCTCGTCGCCGCGATGGTCGATTTCGGCGGACCGGCGAACCCGTTGGTCAATGCCTTGCCTGAAACGGTGGGGATCAATCTCGATGGCCGCCCGACCTTGCAGGCCTTGGTCAATACCTTCGTGGCCGAAGGGTGTGGCAATCGGTGCGGCCAGCGCGTTGCGCTGAACCGGCTCTGCGAGTTGATTGTGCTGCTCGTGTTGCGGGAGGCCATCGATGCGGGCACGACCAAGCCGGGCCTACTTGCCGGCCTGTCGCATCCCGCCCTGCACCGGGCGATCGTCGCGATGCATGATGACCCCGCGAGATCCTGGACCGTCGAGCAGCTCGCCGGGATCACGGGCATGTCGCGCAGCCGCTTCATGGATGTCTTTCCCAAAATCCTCGGCACGACGCCCGCTGCCTATCTCAACACGTGGCGATTGATACTCGGGCAACGGGAGCTGATGCGCGGCGGGCAGGTGAAGGCTGTGGCTCGCCGCGTGGGTTTTGGCAGCGCTGCCGCATTCTCCCGGTCTTATTCGAGGATGTTCGGCTCGCCTCCGATCTCCGTGCGCGCGATCTCGCTGGAGCGGGCGGCCGTTGCCGACCAAAGCGCAACGAAAAAGTTGCGGCCAGGCTTTGGGGGAAGCCTGGCCGCGCGCGAACCGGTCTGGGACGGGGAGGGGTGGGGATGTGACCGGGTCGCGTAACCTGTTGTCTCGTTTCTAGTCTCTCGCGCTGGCGGTGGAGACCGCCGGCTTGGTATCGCCGAGCGAGACCCAGACGTTGGGATCGCTCTGCGACTGGCGCTTGACGAAGCGGTAGCCGGTCTCCGTCCAGGCAACGACGCTCTCGTTCTGATTGTCGAGAACGAACTCGCCCTTGTCGGTCTTCACCGTCAGCACCGCGTGGCCTTCACCCTTCTTGTCGCGCACGACGGTGATGAGCAGGGCCTCGCGGGGCCAGCCGGCATCGATCAGCATCTTGCGCTTCATCAGCACGTAGTCTTCACAGTCGCCGTAACCGTCGGTCGGCAGCGACCATTTCTCGATCACGCCCCAGTGCTCCTGGTCGGTCAAAGGCTTGACGGTCTCGTTGACCCAGCGATTGACCTTGACGAGGTCGCGCCATGCGGCCTGCGACATCACGATGTCGCGTGGCTGCGTCGGCGCGCCATGGCACTGGGCGGCATTGTCCGCACAGAATTCGACCCAGCCGATCGGTGCACGCGTGGTGTCACCGAGGCTCGCGTAGAGCAGACGGCCTTCGCCGGCCTGCGCTGCCGCGCTGATCCCGAAGAGCATGGCGACCAGCGCCAGCTTCTTCCCCTGTCCCCTGAAGTCAAACATTGTGGCCCCCGTTTCTTGTTGGGACCACATTTCGCACGGAGCTTTTGAGTTGCCGCTAAGTCAGCCAAGTCAAGTCGAGACGAATACAAGTAAAACCTGCGGCGAATTCGATTTATACTTGAATCGAATTCTCATAAAATTTGAAACAACTGCAATTGATTCAAATTTTATCGATTAACGGGGAATCGCTGGCGGAACCGATGTTTCCGGCGGAAAGGGCCCGCGCGTTAACCCGCGCAGGAACCCTCGCGCGGCATGAAAAAGGCGGCGTCCGCATCGCGGAGGCCGCCTTCGAGGCTGGAATTCCCTGGGTTTTGGCGCTCCTGCGCTTTACCGCGCGGTAACGCTCTCTTCGAGAGTCTCGATCGGCTGGGCGTGGACGAACTCCAGCGCGAAGCCGTCCTCGAGGTTTCGGACCACGCGGCCCTGGACCCGGCCGAGCAAAACCGTCGATTTCAGCGGCGGCCGGTTCTCCGCGGCGATGGCCGCGCCCGACAGCGAGAGGTCGATGATGCGGCAGGTCATCTTGGTGCCGTCCTCGAGCGTCAGCACCGCGATCGGGTTGCGCGGCACGATACGGTCGTGACGGCGGTCCTCCGGCAAATTGAGGATGTCGCGGTTGGCGAGCCAGGTCAGCTGCGCGGCGAGCTTGTCGCGCTTGCGGGGTGTCGCCCCGACCGTCATGGCAAAGCCGTTGTCGATGATGCGGGTGATCTTGCCCTCGACGCGGCCGATATGGTCGAGATAGGCGACGACGCGGTCGCCGACATTGCCGATGCCGGGGGCGAGCAGCGCGAGGCCGCCCGGCGACATGTTGATCACCTGGCAGGGGAATTCCCGGCGGTCCGGCAGCATGTAGCGGCCGAGCAGGTGGACCTTGACCCGCTGGAAACGCCGACGCTCTTCGGCGGCCGGAAGAAATTTTTTGTTCGCCAACGCCATTTTCACAACCCGACCCCCGCCTGGCGGAGTCCGGGACGACCCTAAGGTGCACAGGGTTAATGCCGCGTTAGGATTGGGTGCGGCGGTAACGGACAGACACAATGCGTTCGAAAAGCCACACCCGTAAGGAAGGGCTCAAGCCGGCCTGATCGCCCGCCGCAGCAACAGGACCAGCAGCGCCAGCAGCACCGCGGCGGACAGTCCGAGTGACCAATGAATGCCGATCGCCGCGCCTGCGACCCCGACGGTGATGCCGCTGAAGGCCCGCATGCCGAGCCCCGCCATATTATAAAGACCGACGACGCGGCCGCGAATGTCATGCGGCGCATTCAGCTGCACCAGCGCCTGCGCCATGGTGTTGAACGACAGCTCGAAGAAGCCGGCAAAGAACAGCAGCACGATCGCGATCGGATAGACCCGCACAACGGCAAAGCCCAGCAGCGCCACGCTCCAGAGCATGGCCAGCAGGATCGCGGTGCGTGGCGTGCCCTTGAGGCGTCCCCAGGATTCCAGCGCGATGGCGGCGAGCACCGCGCCGGCCGCATCCGCCGCGAGCAGCACGCTGTAGGAGACGCCGGGATCGCCGTGGCCGAGATCGCCGGCAAAGCCCGGCATCTGGGCGTGGTAGGCATTGCCGATCATGAAGGAGGTGAGGCCGGCGAGCCAGGTCATGGCCGTCAGCACCGGCTGGGTGCCGATGGCGCGCATGGTCAGCATGATGTCGGCGAGGCCGCGCACGGCAAAGCGCCGCACCGCCGTAGCCCTGTCGCGCACCGGCGCCCAGAACAGCCAGAGCAGCATCGGCAGGTAGAACAGCGTGTTGAAGATGATGCCGTGCGAGGTGCCGAGCGTCAGCATGATCACGCCGCCGACCGCAGGTCCCACCAGGATGCCGAGATAGCGCGCCATCGCGTTCAGCCGCACCGCGCTCGGAAGGTCGGCGGGGCCGACGAGGTCGTAGAGCAAGAGCTGGTTCGGCGTCTGCCACAGCACGCCGGCGCAGCCATGGATCACCAGCAGCAGCATCGCATGCCACATCTGGATCGTGTCGGTGATGAAGAAGACGCCCCATCCGGCGGAGGCGACGATGAACAGCAGCATGCCGCACTGGATGATGCGGCGCGGATCGAACCTGTCGGCAAGCCCGCCGACCGCGACCGAAAACAGCAGGAACGGCAGCCAGTGCGACAGCACCGCAAAGCCCGCCAGCGCCGGCGAATGGAATTTTTGGAATACCACCCAATAGCTGATCACGTGCTCGATATTGTCGGCCATCATCGCCAGCACATAGGCGATGAATTGCAGCCGGTACGGCACCGACTTCATCGCCGCGAACGAGCCGGACACGGCGGCTGGATGTTGGGGCAGGGGGTTCAAGGGAGCTACCTGGAAAGGACTATTTGCGGCCTTACACGTTCAGCGCTGAGCGCTCAAGACTTGGGTGTGCGTGGGGATCTGCCATGCGCTGCCACTACAACCGGCGGAGCTTGCGGCGCTCATGCGCGCTACGACTGTCCGCTTGGCATGACCGCGCATCTCACATACGCTTCGCCTCACGCCCGCACCAACCAATCATAACAGACGGGCAATGAGGAAACTGCCATGCAACAGATCCGCGTCTGCACCCACTCTGGTCCCGGCTCGGAGCCTGTGATCAAGACCGTGCCCTGGCCGAAGGTCGGCCGCAAGGCCGCGTTGATCAAGGTCGGTGCCTGCGGCGTCTGCGGCACGGATCTGCACATCCTGAAAGGTCATTGGCCGAAGCCGCTGCCCTGGCCGTTCACGCTCGGCCACGAGATCGGCGGTGTCATCGTCGAATGCGGCGCGGAGTTCACCGAGGACTTCATGAGCAAGCCGCTCAAGGTCGGATCGAAGGTGATGATCCCGCCGCTGATGCCCTGCGGCCATTGCTATTACTGCATCCACTATCCGCAAACCGCCAACAAGTGCCTGACGCCGGTCTATTACGGCCGCTATCTCGGCTTCGACAAGGCGCCGCACATGTGGGGCGGCTGGGCCGAATATGTCTATGTCGATCTCGAGATGCTACCGGGCACCAAGATCTACAAGCTGCCCGACGACATGTCGCTGCGCCTGGGCGCGCTGTCCGAGCCGCTGACCTCCTGCATCCGCGCCTTCAACCGCGCCACCCGCGCCGGCGGGTTCACTTGGGGCGATACGGTGGTGATCCAGGGCTCTGGTCCGATCGGCATTCTCGCAGTGGCGGCCGCCAGGGAAATGGGAGCAGGGCGGGTGATCTGCGTCGGTGCGCCCGAAGAGCCGCGGCTCAAGCTCGCGCGCGAGTTCGGCGCGGAGGCGACCGTGAACATCGAGGAGCTGAAATCGCCGCAGGAGCGCATCGCGCGCGTGCGCGAGATCGTCGGCGGCTTCGGCGCCGATCTGGTGATGGACTGCTCGGGCCATCCGACCGCCGGCCCCGAGGGCATCGAGATGCTGCGCGACGGCGGCACCTATGTCGAGATGGGCCAGTTCACCGATGCCGGCTCGATTGAGACCTCCTGGCACCGCATCTGCACCAAGGACCTCAACGTGCTGGGCTCCTGGGGTTTTACCGGCAACGACCTGCCGCTCGGCGTCGACATGCTCTACCGCACGGCGAGCAAATATCCGTGGCTGAAGATGCAGACGATCTATCCGTTCACGGAAGAGGGCGTCGCGCAGGCGGTGAGGGATGCGATGGCGATGAAGACGGTGAAGTCGACCATCGTGCCGTGGCCGGAGCTGGTGGATTAGACCATGCCGCTGGTCCCGCACGATTTCGCGGCCTTCCTGGTCGAGGCCAAGCGGCGCACCTATGCCGGCCTCGACGACGATGCGACGGTGGCAACGCCGCTGCTCGCCGGCTCCAGGCAACTCGAGCACCGCGCCGCGCCCTATGCCTATCGCGATATCTATTTCGGGATGGGGTTCTTCGTCGGGCAGGAGACCGTGTCGCGGGACGAGCGCGTCATCTGGTCGATGAGCTACAGCGGCGGCGTCCAAGCGGAGATCGGGGACCGAGAGACCTTTCTGGCGATCTACCAGTTCCTGCGCCAGGCGCTGCTGGCCGTGAGCGTCGCGGAGCCTTACCGCGGACCGCGCCGGTTCGAACAGGCTGGCATGGTCTATCGCAACGAAGTCGAAGGCGCGCTCGACCGCTTCCATGGCGTCGAGACGATCGCGCGGCGTGACGGGACCGCGCTGTACGAGCTGCGCTACGGTGGTGGCTTGCTGCGATAGGCCTCAGTCTTGTAGCCCGGATGGAGCGCAGCGAAATCCGGGACCGCCGGTCCCACAGTCCGCTTCGCTTCATGCGGGCGACGCGTCAGAATTTGGAATATGCCACGATGACAAACGAACAAACCCCACCCTCCCGTTCCCCCTTCAGCGCCATCCGCGCAATCGACTACACCGTCATCTTCGTGCGCGACATGGCCGCGATGCGCCGGTTCTACGAGGTGGTGCTCGCGTTTCCGCTGCTGCGCGAGCTGTCGCCGAACTGGATCGAGTACGGCCTCGGCCCCAACACGCTGGCACTGGCACGACCGAGCCGCACGGCGGGCGATGCACCGATGCCCACAGGCAGCGCCGCCCTGCAACTGGCGTTCAAGGTCTCCGCGCCCGAGGTCGATGCCTGCGCTGAGGAACTGGTCCGGCAGGGCGTGGCGCTGGTGTCGCCGCCGACGAACCAGTCCTTCGGGCATCGCACGCTGTTCTTCCGCGATCCCGACGGCAACCTGCTGGAGGTCTATGCGGAGATCTGAGCGGACGCCCGCCCGAAAGTTCCCTCCGGCTGCCTCGAACTAATCACACGGAGGTGAAACTTAGGACCAGGTTCCGGCTTTCATTCGCGGGAGAGGTGCCGTGAAGCGAATCCTGAAACCGATCACTTACGTCCTGGCTGCGATCTACTTCCTGGTGGATGCCGTGTTCATGGCCGTTGCGGGGCCGATCGCGCGCTGGATCGGGCGGCATTTCGAATTCAGACGGTTGCGCGCCTGGATCAGGTCGCTGCCGCCTTATCCGTCCCTGGCCTTGTTCTCCGTCCCTGTCGTCATGCTCGAGCCGGTCAAGCCGGTTGCCGCCTATCTCACCGCAACCGGTCAGGTTCTGAGCGGCGTGGTGACGTTCATTGTCGGCGAATTGCTCAAGCTGGTGCTGGTCGAGCGTCTGTTTCACCTGACGCGTGACAAGCTGATGCGGATTCCCGCCTTTGCCTGGGCTTACGGAAAATATGCCGCGGCGAAGGCCTGGCTGCAGGCAACCGAAGCCTGGCGGGCCGTTCGCGCCGTGAGCCGCGCGGTGAGGGACGGGGTTGCGCGGGCAAGAGCAAGGCTGGTCAACGGCTTCAACAGGCCCGCGACCTCGCGGGATTGAGATCCGGGCCTTCGCGAATCTTCTCACATCAAGCGTGATCCCTCGCTAAGACAATCCGGTGCGCCCTGGAGCCATCGGGCGTGGACATGATCTGATCAAGGGACACGGAAACCATGAGCAGTGACGCGAACGTTCGAGCCGGCCAGTGCCATTGTGGCGCGGTGCGCTTCGAGGTCACACTCAGCGACGGCTTCAACTCGATCCGCCGCTGCACGTGCTCCTATTGCCGAATGCGCGGCGCCGTCGTCGCCATGGCGGCCATGGGCGGGATCAGGTTCCTGCAGGGCGAGGAGGCGCTGACGACGTACCGCTTCCATACCGGATCGGCCCAGCACTTCTTCTGCTCCCGCTGCGGCATCTACACCCACCATCAGCGCCGTTCCGAGCAAAGTCTCTATGCCGTCAACGTTGCCTGCCTGGACGGGGTGAGCCCGTTCGATTTCACCGAGGTGCCCGTCATGGACGGCGTCAATCACACCAACGACACCGGCAAGCCGACGCGTCGAGCGGGCACGCTTCGCTTCATCCCGGCCGACTGAGGCCTGGCAGCCGGCGATACGTTTCCTACGCGAGCTTGCGGGCTGCCGCCGTTGCCTTGTCGCCCGTGTTTGGCGTGCCGGTCGGCTCGATCAGCATCAGATGAACCTCCTCGCGCGCCACCGGGCGATGCTCGACGCCTTTGGGCACGACATAGAGCCTCGCCCGGACCGAGCGTCACGGTGCGGTCCCGCAGCTCGATGTCCAGACGGCCCTTCAGGACCAGAAAGAAATCGTCGGTGTCGTCGTGCTTGTGCCAGGTGAATTCGCCCTTCACCTTCACCACCATCACGTCGCAATCGTTGAAGGTCGTGACCGTGCGCGGCGACCAGTGATCGCTGAAGGTCGCGAGCTTGTCGGCAAGCGAAATGCTATCTGTCATGTTTCACCCGTTGCTCTCGTCTGAGGCACGATTTGGGATGGCGTGGCGGGCACAGCAAGACCGTCCTCGTCCACCGATCCATCTGACCTGTCGTCATAGTTTCAGAAGTTCTCGGCGCGGTCGGCTATTTGACGTATCCGGACAACATCGCCTGCGCCCATTCCGGGCGGCCATTGGCGAGGGCGCGGGCCGAGGCGGCCTCCCAGTCGTATTCGAGGGCCAGGAGTTCGGCCTGCCAGCCGTGCTTCTTCTTCGTGAGGATCGCGTAGCGGGCGTGGGGAGAGCGATACTCCAGGTTGGCGGCAAACGGAATGTCTGCGAATACCGGGCAGCCGACGCTTCCCGGATTGAGCACCAGGCACTCGCCGGGGCCCTGGACGACCGCCTGGCGGTGGCTATGGCCGCACAGCACCACGCGGGCCGTCGGCTCGCTCTCGAGACGCGTTGCCAGGATCTCGCGGCGTGCCGGCACATAGCGGCCGTCATCGAGCGATTCCTCCAGCAGGCACGTCGTGTCGTCCTCGGGCGTGCCGTGGCAGGCCAGGATTCCGTCGTCCAGCCGCAGTTGAGAGGGCAGGCTGTGGAGCGCGCGACGCTGCTCCGCCGTCAATGCGTTGCGCGCAAACAGGCCTGCCGGCGAGAGCTTGTCGTCCGGAAACTCCTCGATCCACCGGTCATGGTTTCCGCGCACGGTCGGCAATGCGAGCGATTGCAGGGCTTCGAAAGTCTCCCTCGGCCACAACGGGCTGGTGACGCAGTCGCCGAGATTGACCGTGCGATCGACGCCGCGCGCCTTGATGTCGGCCAGTACGGCCTCCAACGCGGCAAGGTTGCCGTGGACATCGGAAATGACGGCTAATCTCATCGTTGCGCTTCCCATTTCACTCGGGCCCGAACTCGCCTTGGTGGCCGGCCTGGTCGCACGGAGGTTAACCGAGGTGGCCGTAAAAATCCGCTGCAACCTCTAGGGCGCGGTGCTCTCCGCCAAGCCATGCAACATAGGCATGGTGATTTCCGCGCGTTTGGCGTAAAGAGCGCCCAGATCAAATCGCCAGCGTGCGGCCGGGCCGATTGCCGCGCACGTCAGCCTCAGGCCTCTCGGCTCGCTGTTGCCGCGCCTGAATTAACCAAGGTTCTCCATCCCGTGTCTCTTCCGGCCCTCACCCCGCCGCTCGCCCGCGCTTTGGCCGAGCGGAACTATGATTCACTGACCCCCGTCCAGCTTGCCGTGCTCGCGCACGAAGCGACCAGCCGCGACCTCCTGGTGTCGGCCCAGACCGGCTCCGGCAAGACCGTCGCCTACGGGCTGGCGATCGCCAAAAATCTCCTCGATGATTCCGAGCGGTTCGGGCAGGCCGGTGCGCCGCTTGCCCTGATCGTGGCGCCGACCCGCGAACTCGCGCTTCAGGTCCAGCGCGAATTGGCCTGGCTCTATGGGAATGCGGGCGGGCGGGTCGTCTCCTGCGTCGGCGGCATGGATCCGCGCCGCGAGCAGCGCGAGCTTGCCGCGGGCGCCCACATCGTCGTCGGCACGCCCGGCCGTCTCTGCGATCATTTGCGCCGCGGCCGTCTCGACATTTCCGAGTCTCGCGGCCGTGGTGCTCGACGAGGCCGACGAGATGCTCAATCTCGGCTTTCGCGAGGACATGGAGTTCATCCTCGAGACCACGCCGGAGACGCGCCGCACCCTGATGTTCTCGGCGACGTTCCCCCGCGGCATCGTCGCGCTCGCGAGGCAATATCAGCGCGACGCCTTCCGGATCGAGGTTGCCGGCGACGAGGGCGGCCACGCCGATATCGAATACCGCGCCATCCGCATCGCGCCCGCCGATGCCGAGCATGCTGTCGTCAACGTGCTGCGCTTCTACGAGGCGCCGAGCGCGCTGGTGTTTTGCAGCACGCGCGATCACGTCAGGCATTTGCAGGCGGCACTGCTGGAGCGCGGCTTTTCCGTCGTCGCGCTGTCGGGCGAATTGACGCAGAACGAGCGCACCATGGCATTGCAGTCGCTGCGCGACGGCCGCGCCCGGGTCTGCGTCGCGACCGACGTCGCCGCCCGCGGCATCGATCTGCCGAGCCTCGACCTCGTCATTCACGCCGACCTGCCCAACGACGCCGAGGTGATGCAGCATCGCTCGGGCCGCACCGGACGCGCCGGGCGAAAGGGGACGAGCGTCCTGCTGGTGCCGCCCGCGCGCCGGCGGCGCGCGGAGCTGCTGCTCAATCTCGCAGGGGTCGACGCAGCCTGGGGAATCGCGCCGCAGGCGGACGAAATCCGCAAGCTCGATCACGACCGCATGAAGGACGTGTTGTTCACCGAAGAGACGACGCCGGACGACCAGGCGCTGGCGCAGGCGCTGCTGGCCGAGCGGCCGGCCGAGGAGATCGCCGCCGCGCTGGCGCGGCTTTATCGCGCACGTCTGCCGTCGCCCGAGGACATCATCGATCCCGGCGAGAGAGCTTCTCGGCCGCGCGAGGAGCGGGGCCGCGACAGGTTCGAGGGCAGCGACGATCGTCCCGCCAAGCCGCGATCGAAGCCCGGAAAGGGATCGTCGAAACACGTCATGGCGGACGGCAGCGTCTGGTTCCGCGCCGCGATCGGACGGCGCAAGAATGCCGAGGCGCGCTGGCTGCTGCCGATGATCTGCCGTCGCGGCGGCATCGACAAGCACGACATCGGTGCCATCAAGATCATGGACACCACCACCGAGTTCGAGATTTCCGAGCGGGTCGCGGAATCCTTTGCCGCCAAGGTCAAGCGTCCGGACAAGGAAGACAGCATCCGCATCGACCGGATGTCGGAGGCGCCGCAGCGACAGGAGGCCGCGGAAGAGCGCCCGCACGCGCCTCGGCGGGAAAGGGACGATCGCGAAAAGCGCGACGAGCGTCCGCGCGAGCCAAGCGAATTCAAGCCACGCGAGTTCAAGCCACGCGAGTTCAAGCCGCGCGAGTTTAAACCGCGTGAGTCCAAACCGCACGGCAAGCCTTCGGGCGAGCGCGGACCGCGCTTCGACGATGCTCCGTCCTTCGGACAGAAAAAGAAGCATCGTGACAAGCAGGCGCGCGCGGAGCCCTCGGTCACGCCATGGCCCGTGAAGGGAGCTCAGGGCAAGAAGCCGAAGAAGAAAAAGCAGCGCGGCTGAATCGCGGCCGCTCAGCGCAGACGGCAATGATGCCGCCGGATGGCACCGGCGGCATCATCTGAAAGATCAGGTGTGCGTTCAGCGACCGCCGCCGCCGCCACCGCCACCACCACCTCCGCCACCACCACCGCCGCCTCCGCCGCCGTCGCGCATCGACGAGCTGTAGCGCGGGTCAGTCTGCTTCATGTAGATCGGCGACGTATCGTGGGTGAGGCGAACGACCACGCGGCGTGCGCGGCCAGGATTCTGCGTCTCGGCAATGATGCCGCAGCTTTCGAACAGGCCGAACTGGCAACCGTCGGTTCGGTGTGGCGCCGCGTTGGCGCTGGTTGCGGCGAACGCGCTCGTCGCAACGCATGCAAGCAAAGCAACTTTCGACAAAGTGAGCTTCATGGATATTCTCCAGCCTCGGTTTGGCGAGACCGGAACGCCTCGCACATCCGTTCGACGAAGCCTGTCCTGATCGGGTTCGAGGGGGCGGCTTCACGCCCGCGTGAGCCGGCCGGACGTCACCCTGCGGCGAGATCGCGCAGCATGTAGGTTGCGCCCTCGCCATAGGATGCGAGCTTGGCGCGCAATTCCGCATCCGCCGCGACGGGCTTGAAGCCGAGACGCTGCCACATCGGTCGCGTGGCGTAGACCGAGACCAGTGCCAGCGTCGCGATGCCCGAGCCGCGCGCGAGCTGCTCGATCTCGGCGATATAGGCGCGCAGCACGCCGCCGCGAAACTCGGGCAATACCGCGACGTCGTGGACGTAGAGGCAATCCGCATCGTCAGGCAATCGCGTGAGCAAGCCGTTGAGTGGCGGGATCCGGTGCCGCTTCCACGGATGCGACAGCCCGTAGCCGGCGATCTCGTTCTCCGCAGCGAGCACGCGGCATCCCCCGGGATAGAGCCGCATCTTCTCGGCGAACACTTCCGGGCTTTCAGGAAGATCCGGATGAATCTTTGCGGCGATCGTGCTGATCGCGGGCAGATCAGATGCGTGCGCGGGACGCCAATGCGGCTTGCTCATGTGTCGTCGTTCCGGTCTCGGTTGATCCAGTTTATTCCGCTGGCGTGAGGCGCGCAGCGAAAAATATCTTGGCCGGCATCTCCGGAATACCGGGCCGCGCGCGGCGTCCTACCCCATGCAAGCCAATTGCATGACAGGAGATATCATGACGTCCTCGATCCGCCTCGCGCTGACGCTCGCACTCTCGCTCGCGATCGTTCCCACAGCCTTCGCCGCGCCGCCGACCAAGACCGGCAAGACCGACAAGGGCAGCGTGCTCACCGATGCCAAGGGCATGACGCTCTACACCTTCGACAAGGATGCCGACGGCAAGTCCGCCTGCAACGGTCCGTGCGCGACTAACTGGCCGGTGCTGAAGGCCGAGGCGAGCGATGCCGCGGGCGACGGCTACACAATCATCACCCGCGACGACGGCTCGAAGCAGTGGGCCTACAAGGGCAAGCCGCTCTACACCTTCGCCAAGGACCAGAAGCCCGGCGACGTCACCGGCGACGGCTTTCTGAACGGCGCCTGGCATCTGGCGATGCCGTAACGGCGCATCTTGCGTCGGCTGTCGCCAGCGGCAGCCGGCGCATGCCTTTATCTCGGATATTCCAGCTGCATCGCGACGAAGTCGGCCGTGCGTGCTCCGTAGCGCGCATCGATGTCGCGGAGCGTCTGGTCCAGGGCACGCGCGGGCGGTAGTGCGATTGCGGCCGGCGGCATCAGCTTCGCCGGCCAGTCGGCCGCGACCTGGTCGGGCAGGATGCGCAGGCCGCCGCGGCTGATCAGCGCCTCGGCCGTGGGGGCGAAGGTGAGGGCGCCCGAGCGTGAGGTGCGCGACCACGCATCGGCGATCAGCGCAAGCGAGACCTCGTCGACATCAGGTGTCAGCGCAATGCCGAGCTGCTCGCGATTCCAGAAGGCGAGCGTGTTCACGATCGCCGTCAGCGCGAAGGGACGCGTGAACCGGAACGCGTCGCTGCGATGACGCGCGTCCCATGGCGCAAGGCCGATCTCGCGCGCGACCGCCTCCGCCTTGGCGCGGCCGGCGATGGCCTCGACCAGGGTGAGGGCCATCGGCATGGAGGCGGTGATGCCTGTGGTGGTCGCAACGCCGCGGTCGACCACGAGCCTGCGATCCGCGACATAGCGGATCGCGGAATGCTTCTGCAGGTCGCGCACGGAATACCAGTGCGTGGTGGCCTGCCGGCCGTCGAGTAGCCCGGTATTGGCGACGACCTTGGCGCCGACGCAGACGCCGATGACGATCGCGCCCTTGCCGGCCTGGCTTCTGATCCACTGCAAGACCACGGCATCGTCTTCGCGGGTCATGGCGGGCACGATCACGTAATCGGCGCCGTCGGGATGGGCGGCATCGAATTCGGCGATGGTCGCGTGCGGCTGCACTTTCAGCGCGGGATAGAGCGCGACGGGCCCGGGCCGCGTCGCCAGAGTGAGGACGTCGGCGACGTCGGCGCGCACGAGAATGCCATATGGCATCAAATAGTCGGTCGTCTCGCTCATGTCGTTGATGCCGACGATGGCGATCAGGGGACGCTTGCGCTTCGGCGGCTTCAGCGCCGCCAGCGTGGCCTCGGTTTCGTCCTTGGTGATCGCAGGTGCTGTTCCCCGCGCCGGTGCGCCCGGCAGCAGCAACAGCCAGGTCGCGGCGATCGCCACCAGCAGCGCCACGCAGCCGACACCGCTCAACGCCAGAATGCGCCATGTCATGCTCGTCACCCTCGTTACTTCGCGCGGGGCGGAAGCTAGCGGGTGGCGACGACATCAGAAATGACGCAGATCCGGCAAAAACGGCCATCCGCGCGCGTGTGGATTCGTCGCGTGCGGGTTCCTCGCGCGCGCGATGCGGCGCGTCGGGTGAACGACTACCTCAGTCCCTCATACACCATCAGGCCGCGTGCGATCTGCAACTTCCGGATCGCGCGTGGCAGCAGTTTTTCCGGCTGGTGCAGATAGCGCCAGGAGGTGAGGGTGAAGCTGCCGAGCGCGCCGCATTCGTCGTCGAACGGCGCGAGCACGCCGGTCACGCTCACCGGCGTGTGCGGGCGGGCGTTGAAGGGCAGCAGCAGCAGCTCCAGATGCGCCTTGCTGCCGTCCTCGCGCGCGGCGGTGATGCCGGCGATCGCACCCAGCGTCTCGTCTGCGACGATGGTCGTGATCTCCTCGATCTCGCTGCGGCTGGCATCGTCGAACAGCGCGGCAAAACTCTGGTCCTTGAGATCGCAGCCCGCGAGCGCGCAGACGCGCGTGCCCGCGACGCGGAACGGAAAGCCGAGATTGGGCTCGCAGGACAGCACGAATATATCGCCGAGCAGGCCGCGGACCGCGGCCGGATCGATGTCGGCCCGGTCAGGGGCCCGTGCAGCGCCGCGCTTGTTGTCCCAATACGCGAAGAACGCGCGGCTCGACGGATGTTTCATGTCTGAACGCTTATCCCGGGGCGCAACCTCGAAGGGACAGAGCTGTCCCGCTTCAGTGCACCCGCGATCCCTGTGTTGTTGTGCAGGAGGGGATTTGCAGCGTCCATGCCGGGAGGCCGTTTTCGCCTTCCTTAAGGCCGCCTTTGCGTCGTTAACGTTAAGTTAACTATGCGCTTTGCCCCGCGCGCCGCGCTGCTATGGTGATCCCAGTAGCAAGCCCGCCGCTTTCTCCAGGTTCTCGGCGGGTCTGTACACAGGGCGTCAAACAGTTTGGCCACGGGCCGGGGAGGGGTGGGGATACACCTTCATTCCCTGAGGCGCGGAAAGGCCGACACGGACAGGCAGGGCTTCCCAGGGCCCTGCCTTTTCCTTTTTCAGGCACAGGTCACGTGCCCGGGACGCAGCGCAGCACTTCTTCAGTGATGCGCTGCAGAGCCGAGGCCTATGCGCCAGCAAGGCTCTGGCGCTTCTGGGTCCCGGCTCTGCGGCGCGGCACTTCGTGCCGCACCTTGTCCGGGACGAGAGGCTACGCCACGATTTCCTTTTGTGCACTTGCGCAGGGGCGGCAAAGGCGACTATCTGCAAGTGGATCGCTCCGATCGCGCCTGAAAGCGAAGCTGCCTTGGATTCCCCGCCGCACGATTCGTCGCAAGATCCTTCGCCCGACCTGCCGGCCGGACATGAGGAGGCCCCGCGCGAGCCGATCCTGACGCTGCCGGCGGCGCTGACCGCCTATGTCCTCCTGCTGGCGGTGATCCATCTGCGGGTGCTGCTGCCGCCGGAGCTGGAGAACTGGACCATCGACGTCTTCGGCTTCATCCCCAAGCGCTACGATTCCTCGCTGCTCAATCTCGAGATCCCCGGCGGCGCCGGCGCGAAGGTCTGGACCTTCGTCACCTATTCGCTGCTGCACGCCAATCTGACCCATCTCGGCTTCAACGTGCTCTGGCTGCTGCCGTTCGGCAGCGCGCTGGCGCGGCGCTTCGGCGCGGTCAGGTTCTTTCTGTTCCTGGCGGTGACGGCGGCGGCCGGCGCGCTCGCCCATCTCATCACCCACGAGCATGCGGTGGCGCCGATGATCGGCGCCTCGGCCTCGGTGTCGGGCGCGATGGCAGCGGCGATCCGCTTCGCCTTCGTCCGCGGCAGCTTCCTGTCGTTCAACCGGTCGGACGCGGATACCGCGGCAAGGGTTCCGGCGTTGCCGCTGTCGCGCGCGCTGCGCGACGGGCGGGTGGTCGGCTTCCTGGCCGTGTGGTTCGGCGTCAACATCATCTTCGGCGTCGGCGCGATCGGCGTCGATTCCGAAACCACGAGCGTGGCATGGCAGGCGCATATCGGCGGCTTCTTCGCCGGCCTGCTGCTGTTCACGCTGTTCGATCCGGTGCCGCGCGTGCGAAGCGATGCTGCGGATGCGTCATCACAGGACGTTTCAGACCGTATTTGAAGCGGCGCTTGCGGCGCAGCCCGAATTCATCCATCATTTGCGTGAAGAATGTTCCGAAGCGACGGCCCTAGAGAGGCCGCGCCTCGCAAAGCGCGCGAGCGTGAAACCCGCGCCAAGCAAAACTGTTAGTTGAAGACTCGAAGAACAAGTTCGGACCGTCAAAAGGCGGACGGCTCGGATTCAGGGAGGCGACAATGACGGTACGTTCCATTCTCAACACCAAGGGCCACCAGATCATGAGCGTCGAGCCCGACGCCAAGCTGGCGGCCGCGGTCAAGCTGCTCGGCGAGAAGAAGATCGGCGCGGTGCTGGTGATGAGCCAGAGCCGGCTCGAAGGCATCCTGTCGGAGCGCGACATCGTGCGCGTGCTCGGCGAGCGCGGCGCCGGCGTGCTGGACGAGCCGGTCTCTCAGGTCATGACCCGCAAGGTCGTCACCTGCAAGGAGACGGACACGGTCGCCGAGCTGATGGAGATGATGACATCGGGCAAGTTCCGCCATCTGCCCGTGCTCGACAACGGCAAGGTGGTCGGCCTGATCTCGATCGGCGACATCGTCAAGCGCCGGGTCCAGGAATACGAGAACGAGCAGGAAGCCCTGCGCGACTACATCAAGACGGCCTGATCAGGCCTGCTCGTCCGCGTTGCCCGTTTCCTTGGGCGCGTGGCCCGCTGGCGCCGGCGCCAGCACCTCGATTGCCTCCTGGATCGACTCCAGCGCGCGCTCGGCGGCGCGCGCGCCGTGGGCGATCAGGTCCTCGGAGCGATGGAAGTCGAACCAGCCGAACTGGCCGACCCGTGGCGAGATCAACAGATCCGGGGGATCGCCGGCGAGGCGGGCGCGGGTGATGCGGTCCTGCATGATGTTGAAGGCATCGACCATCACCGAGGAGATGCCCGGGCGCCCGGCGCTGCCGAAGAATTCGCGCTTCATGGTCTTCTCGGGCGAGAACAGGCGCGGAAAGCGCCGCTTGGCGGTCGTCTCCTCCGGCTCGGCTGCGACCTGCGCGGGCATCGCGCCGTGCGAATAGATCGTCGTGGAATGGGTGAAGATGTCGCTGGAAAGATTTGCGGCGATGACGATTTCGGCGCCGAGCGCACGCGCCGCCGAGACCGGCACGGGATTGACCAGCGCGCCATCGACGAGCCAGCGGTCGCCGATCAGCATGGGCTGGAAGATGCCGGGCAGGGCGTAGGACGCGCGCATCGCATCGACCACGCGGCCATGTGTCAGCCAGATCTCGTGACCGGTCCTGACTTCGGTCGCGACGCTCGCGAACTTCACCGGCAAATCCTCGATCAGGGTCTGCCCGACCGCGTCCGCGAGGCGGCTTGCCAGCTTCTCGCCGCCGAGCAGGCCGGAGCCGTTGAGGCGGATGTCGAGATAGCCGAGGATGTTGCGCATGCCTTGCAGGCTGCGCCCCCACTCCTCGAACGTCTCGAGCCGGCCGGCCGCATGCAGGCCACCGACCACGGCGCCGATGGACGTGCCGACCACGACGTCGGGCACGATGCCGTTGGCGATCAGGGTCCGGAGGATACCGATATGGGCGAAGCCGCGCGCCGCGCCGCCGCCGAGGGCGAGGCCGATGACGGGACGGCGGGTGGGGCCAAGGCCAATCTTGTCACCGTTCGAACCGTTTGCGCCGCGCCCCTTCAAGATGTCCAGCACCGAAACTCTCCTACGCCGAGGCCAAAGCCAAAACCAAGGCAAGCCAAAGCCCGTATCGTCAGACTAGGCACCGCACCCGCACTCCGCCATCCCGGGCGCGAAGCATGGTTTATGCCGCTTTGGAGAGGGCACCGGGCAGGAGTATGGCGAGGGGCGGTTGCCTCAGGACTAATCACGCAGGCGTCAACCGGGTTCCATCAATCCGGGGAGGCCCGTATTTGATGGGGTTTCAGAGGCTTGAATTTGCCGCGTTTTCGGTGAAAAGCAGGAAGCATGACACGCGGGGGTGACGGCATCATCGGATGGCGGCGCAGCGGCAGGCTGCTGCCGGCGCTGATGCTTGCTGCGTGCCTCGTTACCTCCAGCCAAACAGCTGCGCAGGCACAGCTTTTCTCCGATCGCCCGCCGCCGGTGCCGCCGGCCTCGGTGCCCGATCCCGGCGGGGCCGTCAGCCTGGCGCCGCCCGGCGGGCCTGGTGCCGGCCCGCCCAGCCTGCCGCCGACCCTGATGCAGCCGGCGACCCCCAGCATGCCGCCGCCCGCGGTCTCGACTGTGCCGCCGGCCGCGCCGCTCAATGCGGCCGTGCCCGGACAGGGTGTGCTGTCGCTGACCGCCAAATACGGCAAGGACACGCCGGCGATCACCAGCGGCCTGGTCTGGCGCGTGTTTGCCGACCGTCCCGACGAGAACGGCACCTTCAAGCTGATCCGCGAGGACCGCAACGCCACACCCAATATCGTGCTGCCGCCCGGCAATTACGTCGTGCACGTCGCCTTTGGCCTCGTCAGCGCGGTGCGCACCGTCAGCCTGAAGGCCGAGACCGACCGCGAATCCTTCGTGCTGCCGGCCGGCGGCCTGCGCATCGAGGGCCGGGTCGGCACCAGCCGCATTCCGCAGAACCAGATCTCGTTCGCGATCTACAAGGGCAGCCAGTTCGAATCCGGCGACCGCGCTTCGCTGGTGCCGAGCGTCGCCGCCGGCGACGTCGTGCTGATCCCGGAAGGCACCTACTACATCATCTCCAACTATGGCGACGCCAACTCGGTGGTGCGCTCGGACATCCGCGTCCAGGCCGGCAAGCTCACCGACGTCACCATCACCCACCGCGCCGCCGTGATCACGCTCAAGCTGGTCAGCGACAGGGGGGCGAGGCGCTCGCCAACACCGCCTGGTCGGTGCTGACGCCGGGTGGCGACGTCATCAAGGAATCGATCGGCGCCTTCCCGCGCGTCGTGCTCTCCGAAGGAGAATACCGCGCCATCGCCAAGAACGAGGGCAAGGTCTACGAGCGCGGCTTCAACGTCGTGAACGGCGTCGACGGCGAGGTCGAGGTCGTCGCGCGGTAGGGCCCGGCGGCGATGGCCGCCTGCGGGCAACAGCCCGACTTGAACTCCGGCGTGTCGCTTCTCAATGCGCGCACCATTGTGCATCTCCCGTTACCGCAACTGCGAGAGCGCGGGCCCGCACCAGATCTTGGCATTCTGTGTACTGCGTTGAATACCGTCGGCGCGAGTCAGCTTCCTGTCAGGCTCGCGCAAACACCGCTGATGAACGCTTATTCCGACGCTTCGCGCGTTCATCACAGCCCGGTGCAAGATACCAATTTCCGATCATCAATTTTATTCTCTTTCCGTCCTGCTGCGATATATGTCGGGCATCCGTCAATCGGGGGAGGCCGGAGCAGGCTGATGTGTCTGCGAGACCGGCAGGAGCAGGGGACCATCTCGTCGGCATGTTCGAAGTGACCCTCACCAGGCGCAAGCGGTTCGGCTGGCGATGGCAGGTGTGCGACCAGTCCGGCAAGATCTTTGCCGATGGCTTCGAGCGCACCCGGCCGTCCGCCAAATATCATGGCGAGCGCGCGCTGTTCTTCCTGTTGTCGCAGGCCTACCACCTGCGCAACCGCTCCGCGGCGGCCAGCGAGGACTAGGGGCAGGGCACTTCCTCGTAGCCCGGATGAAGCGCAGCGCAGTCCGGGACCGCTGTATCTGCTCGGAGAGAACCCCGGATTACGCTTTCGCTCCATCCGGGCTAACAGATCAGACATCGACGACCAGCTTGCCCTTGGCGGCGTGATCTCTGATCAGCGCATAGGCCTCGCCAACAGTCTCCAGCGTGAAGCGCCGGCTATCTACCAGCGGCACGAGCTTGCCGGCTTCGACGAGGCGCGTCGCCTCCGCCATGATCTCCCCATGATGCGCGCGGCCTTCGCCTGACAGCAGCGGCAGCAGCGTGAACACGCCGGAATAGGTGGCGGCGCGGAACGACAGCGGGGCGAGCGCGTGCGTCCCCCAGCCGAGTGCGCTCACCACGTGGCCGAAGCGGCGCACGGCCTGAAACGAAGCGTCGAGCACCTTGCCGCCGACGGTGTCGTAGACGATGTCGAAGCCGCGGCCGCCGGTATGCTGCGCGACGTAGGCGTCGACCGGGCTGTCGCGGTCGATGAACACCGCGCCAAAACCTTCGATCGTCGCACGTTGCGACGCCGAGCCCGTGGCGAATACCTCCGCATCGAAGGCGCGCGCGATCTGGATCGCGACATGACCGACGCCGCCGGCACCGCCGTGGATCAACACCTTTTGGCCCGCCTTCAGGCCCGCGCGGTCGATCAGGCCTTCCCAGGCCGTGATGATGATCAGCGGCAGCGCGGCAGCTTCCCGCATGCTGAGATTGGCCGGCTTCAATGCGAGGAGATCGGCATCGACCGCGGCGAACTCGGCCAGCGATCCCGGCACGCCACCGACACCGCCGGTCATGCCGTAGACCTCGTCGCCGGCCTTGAACCGCGTCACCTCGCGGCCGGTGCGTTCGACGATCCCGGCAAGATCGATCCCGGGGATCGCCGGCAGCGGATGTCGCGCATGCGCGGCCGTCCCGGCATGAATCTTGGTGTCGAGCGGATTGACCCCGCTCGCCCGCACCCGCACCAGCACCTCGCGCGGGCCGATCTCGGGTCGGGAAATGGTCGAGACGCGCAGGGGGCGTTGTGAGCCTCCAGCACGCCAGCGCGCATCGTCGATTGTGTCGTCATGACCGTCCTTGCTCCGTTGTGGCTCCCAATATGCCCATGAAATTTTGCATGAAAAGAAACAGTGATGTACGATCGTCATACAGATTTGCATGAGGCGATTTCGATGGATTGGAGCGACCTGCGCATCTTCCTGGCGATTGCCCGCGAAGGCACCCTCGGCGCCGCGGCGCGCAAGATCGGTCAGACCCAGCCCACGATGGGGCGGCGGCTTCGCGCGCTCGAGACATCGTTGGGGCAGACGCTGTTCCAGCGCACAGCGGACGGCTTCGTGCTGACCGACGAGGGCACCGCCGTGCTGCGTCACGCCGAACGGATCGAGGACGAGGCCCTCGCGCTGGAGCGTCAAATGTCCGGGGCGAAGAATGAGACTCGACGGGCTGCTGCGCCTGTCCTCGTCGGACTGGTTCGGCACGGTGATGCTGTCGCCGGTGATCGCCGCGTTCGGCAAGCGTCACCCCGCCGTGACCATCGAGCTTCTGACCGATGCCCGGCTCTACAGCCTGCCGCGTCGCGAGGCCGATCTCGTCTTCCGCATCAAGCCTTTCAGCGAGCCCGAGGTGATCTCGCGAAAGCTGCTGCACATTCCCTACTCGCTCTACGGCAAGAAGGGCAGCAGGCCGCCGCGCGCCGGCGACGGAACCGGCGCGCGCGTCGTGACCATGAACGCGGAGTTCTCCGACATGCCGGATGCGGTCTGGCTTAAACGCATGCTGCCGCATGCGGAGGTCGCTTCACGCAGCAACAACAGGCAGGTGCAGGCCGAGCTGTGCGCGCGCGGCGGCGGCTTTGCCGTGCTGCCGCGCCCGCTCGGCGACAGCGATCGCCGTTTGGTCGCGCTCGACATCGGCACGCCGCCGCCCGGCCGCGATACCTATCTCGGCTATCATCGCGATATGAAGCGCCTCGCGCGTCTGCGTGCGCTGCTGGATCTGGTGATCGAGAGGTTGGCGGGGACGGTTCTGTAGCCCGGATGGAGCGAAGCGCAATCCGGGATTTCCCTTCCGCGTGGATGGAATCCCGGATGTCGCATCGCTCATCCGGGCTACAAGATATCGCGTTGCCCGTCGGGCAAAACACCCGAGATGCGGGTCAATTCGCTGCGTCAAAAATATTCCGCTTTACCGAAATTCGGGAATGGCGTATCTATCGCGGCATCCCGGCCCAAGGACAAGGGGCGTATCGCGATCGTCACGAACGCGGGCCGGGTGGCGGTGGACGTGGGTCATATCGGCGCGAAGGTGTTTGCAGGGCGGGAAACCGTGAGCAAAGCCATCGCGCACACGACCGGTGTGATCGGCGTACGGCAAAATCGTGTGGTCCTGGCGCCCGCAGTCTGGCGTCAAGTGTTGCGGTGATGTGGAGGGCCCAACCGGGCCCACGCATCAATCATCCGCAAGGCGACGGGGCAATAGTGCAACGCTCCCGGGGAGAGCACGACATAAGCCGTCAAACCACCGCGCAGGGAAGGCCGGGATGTCTCCGGTTGCCCTGTTTTCCGTCATGCAGCAGCACACGCAGTCTGCCCTTGGCATGGCGGTCCACGGGAGCCAACCGGCTCCCGGTCTTCCCTGCGCCCTCGTTCAAATGAGGGTGAGACAATCAAGCAAAGCTCGGGCGAGAAAAGCCGCGAGGATGCGAAGGTGTGTCTGTGGCTGAACGACGGCCTCGTGCCCCGGACGCTGCGCAGCGCCTCTTCGGCGGTGCGCTGCAGAGCCGGGGCCCATGCACCAGCGAGGCTCTGCGGTCTCCTGGGTCCCGGCTCTGCGCAGCAACGCGAAGAGCGTTGCAGCGCGTCCGGGACACGAGAGACTCGCGTTTTACCCGTCCGAGAGACGCGCGCATCGCCTTCGCACCACCGTCATAGTCTCTAAAACGCACTAACCAACACCTGACTTAAAACTGTCATAATCGCCGAATGGAACCCGCGCCTGCGTCCTTTTTACAGGTCGTTAAGTGCGCCTGCATTGGATGCGCCGTGAAAGTGCGTTGGGGACTGCCATGCTTGCCGCGAAGAAGATGCCGGGAAAACCGGCCGCCGAAATGTTCGACGACATCCCGGTGCTTCAACGCAAATGGCGTGCCGCGTTGAAGCCGACCGACCGGCTGCCGCGCTACGAGGACGTCATGCTCGGCAGTCTCGGACGGTTGGCCGATCACATCGCGCTCTTGCGCAACGACGGCAGGCTCGAGCTGTCGCGCAGCGGACGTTACGTGCAGAAATGGCTCGGCGAGGAGCGCTGGGACATTCCGGTCACGGAGCTGTCGCCCGATTGCGCCACGGCTTTGACGGAAGCAGCCAGCATCGCGCTCGCAACGGGCCAGCCGCATCATGCCAACGCGCATTGCGTGCGTGACGGCATGGTCAGGACCTACGACGTCCTGGCGCTGCCGACGGCCTCGCGCTGGGGCGCAACGCTGGTCGGCGCCTATGTCAATGAGCGCGGCGCGCAGTACAATCTGCTCGATGCGATCTTCGCGGCCACCGACGACGCGGTGGTCTCGCTTGCAACGCTGCGCGATGCCGGCGGCAAGCCCTTCGATCTTCAGATCGTGCATCACAACAACAGCGCAGGCGCGCTGCTCAATGTTGCGCATGGCAGCCTGTTGTGGCGGCGGATCGGCGAGGGGGCCACGCTGCTGGCGCTGCCCGAGATCATGGGCTTCCTGCTCAAGGCCGTCGCGGGCGGGCGCGGCGAGCAGCTCGAGATCGAGCACGAGGGCCGGTACCTCCGTCTCAGTGCCACCGCCTTCGCCGACGTGGTGTCGCTGACAATCTCCGACGTCACCGCCCTGAAGCGGCGCGACGCCTCGTTCCGCCTGCTGTTCGACAACAACCCGATGCCGATGTGGGTGTTCGACGCCGAGAGCAAGGAGTTTCTCAGCGTCAACGACGCGGCGGTCCTGCATTACGGCTACAGCCGCGCCACCTTCCTGCGCATGAAGCTGCACGAGATCTGGCCCGAGGACGAGTGGGACAGCCATGCCGAGGCGCTGGAACGCGTCGGCGATGCCTATCACTCTTCGCGCAACTGGCGGCATTTGCGTGCCGACGGCAGCGAGATCGAGGTGCTGACCTTCGGCCGCCGCGTCGCCTTCGACGATCGCGACGGCTATCTGGTTGCCGTGGTCGACATCACCGAGCGGCGCAAGGCCGAAGCACGGATCGCTCACATGGCCCATCATGACGGGCTCACCGACCTGCCGAACCGCGAATATTTCCAGGAGCGCCTGAAGCAGGCGCTGGACCATGCCGCGGACAAGCGCGTCGGCGTGCTCTACATCGACCTCGACCTGTTCAAGAACATCAACGATTCCTTCGGTCATCCCGTCGGCGACCGCCTGCTCAAGGACGTCGCCGGACGCCTGACCAATGCGGTCCGCGGCGCCAATCTCGCGGCGCGGCTCGGCGGCGACGAGTTCGCGGTGATCCTGGCCGCCGACGTCTCGCCGAACGAGGCCAGCGCCTGCGCCGGCCTGCTGATCGACATGCTGAAGGCGCCTTATGACATCGACGGCCAGGAGATGGTGATCGGCGCCAGCATCGGCATCGCGCTGTCGCCGGGCGACGGCGCGACCTCGGAAGAGTTGATGCGCAACGCCGACATGGCGCTGTACCGCGCGAAGTCGGACGGCGGCGGCGTGCACCATTTCTTCGAACGCGAGATGGACCTGCAGGCGCAGAAGCGCCGCGACATGGAGCTCGACCTGCGCCGCGCGTTCGCCAATGGCGAGTTCGAGCTGCACTACCAGCCGCTGGTGTCGATCGCCTCCGACCGCATCTCCGGCTTCGAGTCGCTGCTGCGCTGGCGCCATCCGGACAAGGGCATGATCTCGCCGGCGGAGTTCATTCCGGTTGCCGAGGACATCGGCCTCATCACGCAGTTGGGTGAATGGGTGCTGCGCGAGGCCTGTGCCGAAGCCGTGAAATGGCCCGCCGACGTCAAGGTCGCGGTCAATCTGTCGCCGGCGCAATTCCGCAGCCGCAACCTGGTGCAAATCGTGATTTCGGCGCTGGCGCAGTCCGGCCTGTCGCCGCGGCGGCTCGAGCTGGAGATCACCGAGTCGATCTTTCTCGCCGAGACCGACGCCAATCTCGCCATCCTGCATCAGCTGCGCGAGGCTCGGCGTCGGCATCTCCATGGACGATTTCGGCACCGGCTATTCGAGCCTGAGCTATCTCAGGAGCTTTCCGTTCGACAAGATCAAGATCGATCGCTCCTTCGTCAAGGATCTGGCGGAGCGGCCCGATTGCGGCGCGATCGTGCGTGCGATCTCCGGGCTCGGCCGCAGCCTCAACATCACCACGACCGCCGAAGGCGTCGAGACCGAGGATCAGCTCGACTGGCTGCGCGCCGAGGGCTGCAACGAGGTGCAGGGCTTTCTGTTCAGCGCGGCGCGGCCCGCCGCCGAGATCGCAAAGCTGCTCGCCGATTTCGGCCAGCGTGCCTCACGGGCGGCGTAAGCCCTCGGGAAAGCTGTCATAGACCAGCGCCTTGAAGGCGGGCGTGATGCGGCTGCGCTCGTTCTGGGTCTGCTGCATCATGAGGTAGACCATGTCGAGCTTGGGATCGACGCCGAAATAGGTGCCGCTGCCCGAGTCCCATTTCAGTTCGCCGAGCGAGCCCGGCGGCGGCGGCTTCGCGTTGCCGGGGTCGGTCCGCACCGCAAGGCCGTAGCCGTAACCGAAGCCGTCGCCCGGGAAATAGAAATAGTCGCGGCCGACGCCGGAGCCGGGCCCGATATGATCCGTCGTCATCGCCTTGAACGCGGCGGGACTCAGGTAGCGCTTGCCCTCGAACTCGCCGCCGTTGAGCAGCATCTGCGAGAAGCGCTGATAGTCGGTGATGGTCGAGAGCAGACCGCCGCCGCCGGACTGCCATTCCGGATGGTCGAGACGCTCGCGCTCGGCGGCGAGCAGGATGAAATCGTTCGGCAGCGGCCGCGCCATCCGTGCCAGCTCGTCCTCGGTCGCCAGCGCGAACTTGGTGCTGGTCATGCCGAGCGTATCGAACAGACGCGCTTTCAGGAATTCGTACAGCGTCTGGCCCGAGATGATCTCGATGACGGCGCCGAGCACGTCGGTGGAATGGCCGTAGCGCCACAGCGTTCCCGGCTGCCGCGCCAGCGGCAGCTTTGCGATGCGGTCGGCGAATTCGCGGTTGTTGAAGCCGCCTTCGAAGATGTTGGCGGCCTTGTAGGCCTGCTCGACCCACTTGCCGCCGATATAGTCGTAGCTGATGCCCGAGGTGTGCCGCAGCAGATCCTCGATGTTGACGGGGCGGACCGGCGGCACGAGGTCGAGCTCCAGCTTGCCGTCGGGCAGGGTGACCTCGAGGCCGACCTTGGTGTCGTTGAACAACGGAACGTATTTCGACACGGGGTCGGTGAGCGCGAGCTTGCCCTCGTCGATCAGCATCATAGCGCCGAGGCACGTGATCGGCTTGGTCATTGAGTGGATGGCGAAGATCGTGTCGGGCGTCATCGCAAGGCCCGTCCTTGTGTCGCGCACGCCGAAGGTCTTGAGATAGACCGGCTTGCCGTGCTGCTGCACCATGATCACGGCGCCCGGCAGGCGGCCGCTTCCGACCTCGTCGTTGAAATAGGCCGTGATGCGCTCGAGGCCGTCCGGCGACGGGGCGGGGATGTCCGCAGCCCGGCTTCGCGCCATCGCGCCGGCGAGCAGCGCGGCTCCGACCAGAAATTCACGGCGTCTCATCCGCAGCGTCCTCCACGGCGGGATCAAAGCCGCAAGACGCCAGATGCGTCAACACGCCTTCGATTAAAAACGCGTCACGATTTCCGAAAGGAACGGCCGCGGACGGTCCTCGCTCGGCTTGGTCGGCGTGCCCACATGGATGAAGCCGGCGAGCTTTTCGTCCGGCTTGAGGCCGAGCCCGTCGAGCACGTCGCGGTCGAACGAGAACCAGCCGGTCAGCCAGCAGGCGCCGTAGCCGAGCGCGGTCGCGGCCGTGACGATGTTCATGGCGCTGGCGCCGGCCGACAATTCCTGCTCGAACGCCGGCACCTTCGGATGCGGCTTGGTGAAGCTGACGATGCCGATCACCAGCGGCGCATCCATCAGGCGCTTGCGCTCGGTCTCGACGTCGGCCGCGGGAGCGCCGGGATTCTTCCGGGCGAACACCTTGGCGATCACCTCGCCGGCACGCGCGCGGGCATCGCCCTCGAAAATGATGAAGCGCCACGGCGCGAGCTTGCCATGGTCGGGCACGCGCGCGCCGATGGTGAGGATGGTCTCGAGCTCGGCCGCCGAAGGGCCGGGCCCGGTCATCTCGCGCGGCTTGACCGAGCGGCGGGTTTTCAGGAGTTCGATGGCATCGGGCACTGGTCGTCCTTATGGTTTGCTGGTTCTCGCCGGGAGATAGGCTCGACAAGAGGTGAATGGAAGGGATTTTAGAGGGATTATGAGATCTGCCGGCGGTCCGGCCAGAAAGTTTTGGTCCCAAGCTGGGACTATGCTAAGATGAACTGAATGAGGATCATAGCGCTCAGCACGATCAAGGCCTTTCTCGATCGGGCGGGCGAGATCTCCGATGCCCGCGAACCCTTGATGGCCTGGTTTCGGCAGGTCAAGCAAGCCGATTGGGCGAAGCCCGCGGACGTCAAGCGAGATATCCGAACGGCCAGCATCCTCAGGGATGGTCGCGTCGTCTTCAACGTCGCCGGCAACAAATATCGTGTCGTGGTCTGGATCAACTACCCATACCGCGTGGTCTATATCCGTTTTGTTGGAACTCACCGGCAATACGACGTAATCGATGCTCAAACCATTTAGAAGGTCGATGATGGAAATCGCGCCAATCAAGTCTAACCGGGACTATCGTCGCGTACTCAAGGAGATCGAGACGTTGATGACTGCGCGCCGGAACTCGTCTGAGGGCGATCGGTTGGATGTGCTCGTGACGCTCGTGGAGGCGTGGGAGCGCAAGCATTACCGGCTGGACCTTCCGGATCCGGTCGAAGCCATCAAGTATCATATGGAGCAGAGCGGGCTGCAGCCGAGGGACCTGATTCCGTTCATCGGCAGCCGCAACCGGGTTCACGAGGTACTAAACCGGCGGCGGGAATTGACGCTCAGCATGATCCGACGCCTGCATGAGGGACTCGGCATTCCCGCCGAGTCCCTCATCAAGGTTGGGCAAGATCGAGCCGCTTGAGCGCCGTCACACCGAGCCGCGTGCCCGCCTCACGTCGGGCGGGGTGGCCTCGTCGACCAGCGCCGCGATCGCCTCCTCGGTCGTCATCACCTTCTGGCCGTCGCTGCCGAGCCGGCGGACCGAGACCGAATGCGTCTCGGCCTCCTTTTTGCCGACCACGAGCAGCGCCGGGATCTTGGCCAGCGAGTGCTCGCGGACCTTGTAGTTGATCTTTTCGTTGCGCAGGTCGATCTCGACCCGAAGGCCGGCGCGCCTGGCCTGCTCCATCACCACCTTGGCGTATTCGTCGCCTTCCGAGGTGATGGTGGTGACCACCGCCTGCACCGGCGAGAGCCAGAGCGGGAAGTTGCCGGCATAGTGCTCGATCAGGATGCCGATATAGCGCTCCATCGAGCCGCAGATCGCGCGATGCACCATCACGGGCGGTTTCTTGCCGCCGTCATGATCGATGTAGAACGCACCGAACCGCTCCGGCAGGTTGAAGTCGACCTGCGTGGTGCCGCACTGCCAGTCGCGGCCGATGGCGTCGCGCAGCACATATTCGAACTTCGGCCCGTAGAACGCGCCTTCGCCCGGATTGATCTCGGTCTTGATGTGATTGCTCTGCGACTGGATCTCGCGCAGCACCGTCGCCATCACGCGCTCGGCGTGATCCCACATCTCGTCCGTGCCGACGCGCTTGTCGGGCCGCGTCGACAGCTTCACGGTGAGATCGCCGGTGAAGCCGAAATCGGCATAGGTCGAGAGGATCAGGTCGTTGATCTTGAGGCACTCGTCGGCGAGCTGGTCCTCGGTGCAGAAGATGTGCGCGTCGTCCTGGGTGAAGCCGCGCACGCGCATCAGGCCGTGCATGGCGCCGGAGGGCTCGTAGCGATGCACCACGCCGAACTCGGCAAGCCGCAAGGGCAGGTCGCGGTAGCTCTTCAGGCCGTGCTTGAAGATCTGGACGTGACCGGGGCAGTTCATCGGCTTCAGCGCGAACCAGCGCTTGTCCTCGGCCTCGTCGCCGGCCGACTGCGCCGCGAACATGTTCTCGCGATACCAGCCCCAATGTCCCGAGGTCTCCCACAGCGACTTGTCGAGGATCTGCGGCGCGTTGACCTCGCTGTAATCGCCGGTCAGGCGCCGGCGCATATAGGCGATCAGCTGCTGGAAAATGGTCCAGCCCTTGGCGTGCCAGAACACGACGCCCGGACCTTCCTCCTGGAAGTGGAAGAGGTCGAGCTCGCGCCCGAGCTTGCGATGGTCGCGCTTTTCCGCTTCCTCGATCTGCTTGAGGTAGGCGTCGAGGTCCTCCTGCTTGGCGAAGGCGGTGCCATAGATACGCGTCAGCATCGGGTTGTTGCTGTCGCCGCGCCAATAGGCACCGGCCACCTTCATCAGCTTGAAGGCGTTGCCGACCTTGCCGGTCGAGGTCATGTGCGGGCCGCGGCACAGGTCGAACCAGTCGCCCTGGTAGTAGATCTTGATCGGCTCGGTGCCGGGAATGGCGTCGACCAGCTCGACCTTGAACGCCTCGCCCTTGTCGCGGAAAACCTGCTTGGTTTTCTCGCGGTCCCAGACCTCCTTGGTGAAGGGCTTGTCGCGCGCGATCAGCTCGCGCATCTTTTTCTCGATCGCCGCAAAGTCTTCCGGCGTGAACGGCTCGTTGCGGAAGAAGTCGTAATAGAAGCCGTTCTCGATCACGGGGCCGATCGTGACCTGGGTGCCCGGCCACAACGTCTGCACGGCCTCGGCGAGCACGTGCGCGCAATCGTGGCGGATCAATTCCAGCGCGCGCGGGTCGTCGCGATTGACGAACTCGATCTTGGCATCGGCCTCGATCGCATCGTTGAGATCGGCGACCACCCCGTCGAGCGCCATCGCCACCGTGCGCTTGGCCAGCGACGGCGAGATGCCCTTGGCGATGTCGAGGCCGGTGATGCCGTGGTCGAACTGGCGCTGGGCGCCGTCGGGGAAGGTGAGGGTGACTTTGGCGGCGGGGGTCACGGGCTTGAGATTCGAAAGGCTGTATTGGAAGCCGGACTCGGATTTGGGCTGGTCGGTCATTGCTTTTCTCCTGAGGCTCACTCCTGCGAACGAGCGCAGGTAAGCGGGAACGAGCGATATATCAGGCGATTCGGCCTGTGCAATCCGGCATTTCCAAGAAAGTGGCGCGCAAAAGCCTGGACATTGCACCAACTATTTCGAGCTGTGCCCTTTAACCGGCCGCAGGGCCGCTCTACATGCATTTGCATGGAAAGCTCCCCCGCCGGCCGTTTCGCGCCGACCGCCCTGATGCTCGGCAATCTCGTCACCGGCTGCTCGGTGCTGGCGCCTGCGGGCATGCTGCCGGAATTGTCGGCGGGGCTCGGGATCAGCATCCATGCGGCCGGGCTGCTGATCACCTTCGGCGCCGTGACGCTGTGCATCGGGTCGCCGCTGACCGCCTGGCTGACCAGCCGCATCGAGCGGCGCACGCTGCTGACCGTGACGCTGGCGGTGCTGGCGCTCGGCAATCTCGCCTCGGCCTTCGCGCCGGATTACGCCAGCCTCCTGGTGATCCGCCTCGTGATGCTCGCGGTCGGTGCGCTCTATACGCCGCAGGCTGCGGGCACGGCGGCGTTGATCGTGCCGGCCGAGCGGCGCGGCAGCACCATTGCCTACATCTTCCTCGGCTGGTCGCTCGCTGCCGCCGTCGGCCTGCCGCTGATCACCTTCATCGCCAGCCGCTACGGCTGGCGCGCGGCCTATGGTGAGATCGGCGCGCTCGGCTGCATCAGCTTCGTGCTGTTGCTGCTGCGCCTGCCGGCCGGCCTGAAGGGGGCGCCGGTGGACCTGAAGACCTGGGCCGAAGTCGGCGGCAACACCACGATCCTGCTGCTGCTTGCGATCACCATGCTGCAGATGTCGGGCCAGTTCGTGGTGTTCACCTTCATGGGCCCGCTGCTTGGCAAGCTCACCGGTGCCGGCCCAGATGCGGTCGGCATGGTGTTCGCGGTTTACGGCATCTGCGGCTTCCTCGGCGTCGTCATCGCCACCCGCATCGTGGATACCTGGGGTCCTTATCGCACCTCGCTGCTGTTCACCTGCCTGCTGCTGACCGGGATCGCCGGCTGGGCGGTCGGCGCGGGCACGCTTGCGTTCATGACGGCCGGGGTCGCGGTCTGGGGCCTCGGCTTTGCCTCGACCAATTCGATGCAGCAGGTGCGGCTGGTTGCGGCCGCGCCGCCGCTGGCATCGGCGACCGTCGCGCTCAACACGTCGGTCCTCTATATCGGCCAGGCCGTCGGCTCCGCCATCGGCGGAGTGTTGTTCGCCCGCGAACTCCTGCATACGCTCGGCTTCGTTGCAGTCGGTTTCGTCGTGCTGGCGTTCACCCTGGTGGTCATGACCCGGCCCCGTCGGGCTGCTGCCACGGCCTGACTCCCGCGTTTTCCTGTGCGCAAGGTGCTTGGCAAACCGCGCGCGGGGGCGCTAGAAGGCCGGTCATGGGGACCAAAGAGAGTTGACTGAAATGAGGATGATTCTGGCGGTTGCCGCGGTGCTCTATTCAGCCTCCGCGTTCGCGCAAGCCGACAAACCACCGATGGTCGGGGACAAGCCCTTGGTGCAGGTCAAGCCCAAGGGGACGAAAGCGGGGACCAAGGAGGCGGCGGCGAAGCCCGCGGCCGCGCCGAAGGGCAAGCCTCAATCGATCGCCGTGCGGCTCCAGGCCTGTCTAGAGATCGACGATGGCACCAAGGATCGCCTCAACTGCTTCGACGCCGTGATGCCGCCGGCCCCGAAGCCGAAGCCGGCCAAGGCCAAGGGCTACGCCGATTGCCGATTCTTCAAGGAAGAGGACGAGCGGCTGACCTGCTATAACGGTTTTGCCGAGAGCATTCCGAAGCTGCCCAAGAACTGATGCCGTGATGAGCTGAGGCTGGATCGGCTCAGTCGCTGATGCGGCTGAGCACGGCGCGGAAGGCGACGCCCGGCAGTTGCAGCGCGTTGCCTTCGAATTCCGCGGTGTCGCCATCCTCGCGGCCGGCGAGCGCCAGCGTGATCCGGTCGATGCCGAACAGCGCCTTGAAGGACGGGTCGTCATTGTAGCGCTCGGTCGAGATCTTGACCTTGATGCTGTCGCCTTCGCCCGTATAGGTGCCGATGAAGGCGAAAGCCGAATTGCCCCCGCGCATCTTGCCATCCATCACATAGACGACGCCACAGCCGGTTCCGTGAACGGTGTGGAAGTCGACCTTGTACAATCCCTGACGCACTGCCTGTCCCCGCAGAATTCCAATCGCGACGTGGCCGGCACGTTATGGCCGTTGTCGACGGAAGCAATCCGGTGACGTCCGGGGATGTCGGCCATCAACATCACAATTTGATCAAAGCCTGAGGCAATTGCGGGCAGTGCCGCCAAATCCCGACTGGCGCAATATTGCAGGAGTTCTAGCGGCTCGACGCCGATGAACTGGTGGCGGCCACACGCGTGAGCGCCAGCGACGGCGTCGCCGACATCTTCACCAGCACGTCCTTGAGCGGATCCCGCGTCCAGGCGTGGGTGACATAGTCGCGATGTGTAATGCCCTCGCCAGTCTCGACGAACACGACGCTGCCGGGGCGCAAGGGCCCGTCCATGTCTTCGGAGACGCTGATGCCCTTCTGGCGGAGCGTGCTCATCAGCTCGCGGTCGCGCCGTGCCGTGCCGCGGGTGTAGGCGCTGACGAAGAAGCTGGAGCGGTGGCTCTCGATCCAGGAGGCGAACTTGTCCATTTCGCCGTAGATGGCGTCGAGCAGCACGACGCCGCGAACGCGGTCGCTGATGCCGCCAACCTCCAGGCTCCACGCCGTCGGCAGGAAGCCGCCGCTATAGCCGACGATCACGATCGGCATGCTCGCGAAGGCGCGCGCGCTGTTGGGGTCCCCGGTGACGCGGGCGAGGTGCTCGGCCGATTCCGCCATGAAGCGCTTGAAGCCGCCCGGCTGCCAGAACTTGCCGGCGCTGGAATCGGCGGCATCGACCGCCATCTGCGGAGCGAGCAGCACGGCATTGGCGCCGGAATCGGTGATCTGCCGGGGCACCAGCTGGCGATCGCGCACGTCGCGTTCGAGCGTTGCGCCATTGCCGTGGAAGAACACCACGATCACGCCCGGCTTGCGCGCGTCGAAATGCTCGGGCACGTGCACCAGCACGCGGCTGTCATTGTAGGTCTCGTCCTGCCAGAAGACGCGACCGGAATAGCTGCGGTGGCCGCGGCGCTCGCCCTTGGAAATGTTGAGGAAGGGCGCCTCGGAGGCGGGGTTGTTGCCGAAATAGGGAAACGCCGACGACTTCATGCTGACGAGGGTCGTCAGATCGTCGCGAGGCGGCCGCTTGTAGGGGACCTGCGGCTCGAGCGAGGCGATCTTGTACGGGGCCTGCTCCGGCGGTTGCTGTTGCTGCACGGCGCGCTTGGGCGAGAAGTCCGACATCTGCCGTTGCAGCAGACTCTCGCTCGCCGTGGGAAAGCGCTCCCTGAATTGCGGGGCCGGGAAGCGATCCTCGAACGTGTCGCCGCTGGCGACGTGCTGATTTGTCTTGGCAACGACCTGAACATTGGCCTGCGAGTTCGCCGCGAGCGCCGCCGGGTTTGGCGCCTTGCCGCATTGAACCAGCATCAGCGACAGCGGCACCAAGGCTGAGACCAGGCCGATCCGGAGCGCACGACCGCGCCGACCGGACGGTGTCCGGTCATCGCGCATGTCAGCTCTCAGTTTCGGAACGGCCCCGACCATCCACCCATGACCCCAAAGTCACGTCCATCGGCATATCAAGACAATTGAGCCGACCGGCGTTTAGGCGACGTTAAGCGTCCGGAGAAACTTCCCCACATCCGGAACGCTCAAAAGGACCACGTAATCGTGTCCTGATTGTGGGGAAGGGGAACGGGGTTTGCCGGGGTGAATGCAGCTTTCTTGCCCGAGAGCGGGAATAAGCGGTGCCCGAGTACCCGTTTTGGCTGCCTCATTTAACCCTTGTTAACCCTGCTTGAATTGACTGGGCCAAGTTGCACGATGCGCCCGCGAGGCAAGACGCCTTGAGGCCGAGGACCCCGATGACGGCATCAGATGCGGGAGCTGCCCCCTGGACTGGCCGGCTGACCGGAGGCGGGAGCGGGGTCTCGGTTCTGGTCGCGACCGCCATCGTCGTGGCCGACATGATCGGGGTCGGCGTCTTCACCAGCCTCGGCTTCCAGGTCAAGGACATCCCGTCCGGTTTCTCGATCCTGCTGCTGTGGACCGTCGGTGGCATCGTCGCGCTGTGCGGGGTGTTCGCCTATAGCGAGGCTCGGGGCGATGTTTCCGCGCTCGAGCGGCGAGTATAATTTCCTTGGCCGCGCTTATCATCCGGCCTTCGGCTTTCTCGCCGGCTGGGTCTCGGCGACGGTGGGCTTTGCGGCGCCGGTGGCGCTCGCCGCGATGGCGTTCGGCGAATACGCCAAATCGGTCGTGCCTGATCTGCCGCCGATCCCGCTCGCGATCGCCGTGGTGTGGCTGGTCTCGCTGGTGCAACTGACCGGCGTCAGGCACTCTTCGACCTTCCAGCTGATCTCGACCGTCCTCAAGGTCGTGCTGATCGTCGCCTTCCTGGTTGCCGGCTTCGTCGTCGGCGTGCCGCAGCCGATTGCCTTCACGCCGCAGCCGGGCGATCTCGCCCACATCGTCAGCGCGCCGTTCGCGATCGGGCTCGTCTTCGTGATGTACTCGTTCTCGGGGTGGAATGCCGCGACCTACATCATCGGCGAGATGAACATGCCGCAGCGGGATTTGCCGCGCGCGCTGCTCGCGGGCACGCTGATCGTGCTCGTGCTGTATGTCGCCCTGAACGCGGTCTTCCTGCATTCGACGCCGGTCGGCGCGCTCGCCGGCCAGCTCGATGTCGCCAGCGTCGCCGGCAGCGCAATCTTCGGCAGCCTCGGCGGCCGCATCGTCGGCGCCATGATCTGCGTCGGCCTGATCTCCTCGATCTCCGCGATGATGTGGATCGGCCCGCGCGTGATGATGACGATGGGGGAGGACATTCCGGCGCTGCGGGTGTTCTCGAAGCGATCGGTGAGCGGCGCACCGGCCTATGCTATCCTGTTTCAGCTCGCGGTCGCCAACCTGCTGCTGTTCACGCGCAGCTTCGAGGCGGTGCTCGACTTCATCCAGTTCGCGCTGCTGTTCTGCTCGTTCTTCACGGTCGCCGGCGTCATCAAGCTGCGCATCACCGATCCCGATTTGCCGAGGCCCTATCGCGCCTGGGGATACCCGTTCACGCCGCTGGTTTTCCTGCTCGTGACGGGGTTCATGATGTACTACCTGTTGACCGAGCGGCCGGCCCAGTCGCTCTCGGGAATGCTGGTCATGGTCTCGGGCCTGTTGATTTATGCAGTTTTCCGCAGGCGGCCGGTCGCCGCTGACACGTCACACAATCGCGAATAGACATGGTCCGAGCCCTGAGAATTGCGGTCGCCGCCCTTGCCCTGCTGGCTGCGGCCGTCTCGTCCGCACGCGCCGCCGACGTTACCTTCGACGATACCGCGCGTTTCCTCGCGGGCATGCAGCCTTCGGCCGACTCCCGCTGCTGCCGCTCACGAAAGATCCAGCCTGGCAGCGCCACGCGAAATTCTTCGACGGGGCCTTCGTCCAGCTCGAGCAGCGCCAGCTCTCGAAGATCCGCGATTGGGCCGACGTCAATCTGGCCGCGCCGCGGCCGACCATGTTCTACATGTTCAGCGGTCCCGATTTCCTCTACGCTAACGCGTTCTATTCCAAGGCCAGCACCTACGTGCTCGGCGCACTCGAGCCGGTCGGCGCGGTACCCGATCTGACGCGGCTGCCGCGCGGGTCGGTCGGCGCGGCGCTCTACAATGTCGAGCGTTCGCTCGGCTCGATCCTGAGCTTCTCGTTCTTCATCACCAAGCAGATGAAGGTCGATCTGCACGCCAACCAGGTCAACGGCACCTTGCCGATCCTCTATGTCTTCCTGGCGCGCTCGGGCAAGACCATCCGCAACGTCGAGATGATCGCGCTCGACGATAAGGGAGGGCTCCATGTCGGCGAGGACAATCCGGGGCGTAACGCCACGCGCGGCGTTCGCATCACCTTTGCGGGCTCCGATGGCGAAGCGCGCACGCTGTATTATTTCTCGACCGACCTCTCCAATGCCGGCGCGCGCAACACCGGCTTCCTGAAATTCTGCGAGACGCTGGGCCCCGGCAACAGCCTGCTCAAGAGTGCATCCTATCTGCTGCACAAGAGCGATTTCGCGGTGGTCCGCGACTGGCTGCTCGCCAACAGCGCCACCATCATCCAGGACGATTCCGGCATTCCGCTTGCGAACTACGGCGCGCGGCAGTGGCGGTTCTTCCCGTTCGGCCGCTATCTCGGGCCGATCGGCGAATTCCCCGGCCGCTACCAGGAGCGCTACGCCGAGTTGTTCACACGCGCCCAGCCGATCGACTTTGGCGTCGGCTACCGCTGGCGGATGCACGAATCGAACCTGCTGCTTTCGGTGAGAGTGCCGGGCACCGAGACGGTACCGGGCGGGGAGGCGACCTCGTCGGCCGAGTCGACGCCGAGGCCGCCGCGTCCGAAACGGCTGCGGCCGCCCGAGCCGATCCCGCCACCGCCCGGCCGCTTCTACTGGTTCCGCTGATTACCAGTGCACGTTCTGGCTCGGCACGATGAACGCCGTCGTGCTCGGCGCCGTCGCAAGGCTCGATGCCAGATACCAGCCGGAGCCGAGCACGAGCGTCAGCAAGGCCACGATCGCGAGCAGATCCATGGTGCGGGGGTCATGATGCCGCCTGGAGCCGGCGGGCGGCGCAGGCTTGAAGGGAAAACGAGGGCTGATTTTCCAGCGCATTGTTGTTTCCTCCCGGGGAGCATCGCAACAACGCGAAAGCGAAGTCCAAGGTTCCGCTCAGGCCACCGATGCGTAAGTCGCAGCAATCTCAGGACGCATTGACGCCGCGCCAGCGGGCATAGCGCCATGGCAGATACCAGTGTGCCCCTTGCGGCGCCTCGAGCGGCACGTTGTCGATGCCGGACGTGCCGAAGGGATTGCAGCGCAGCAGCCGCGCGAGTGTCATCCAGCCGCCGGCCCAGAGCCCGAACCGTTCGATTGCCTCATCGCCATACACGGAGCAGGTCGGCAGGTGCCGACAATTGTAACCGACCAGCGGTGACAGCGTGTGCCTGTAAAGCCAGATCAGCGCACGGCCAAACCGGCGAGGAGTCGAAACGCCCCTTCGAGCGAACCGGAACAGTGCCCGCAGGCTGAATGCTTCATGTGCGCTGTGCCGTCATGTTGAGCGAGGAGTTGCACGGTTCCAACGCAGGGAACTGTAAGCTGTTGTTTGCACGCCATATTTTGCATGCTTTCTGGGAGCAGTGCAGCAAGTACCTATGGACGATCTGTATTCCCCCGGATACCATTTTTGTGACGTCCATGTGTACACTCGTCGGACGGAAAACGGGGCTTGCCTGAATCGCCTCTGGGGCTTGGGGAAGGGACCAGTTTGAAAGTTCTGAAGGCGCTCAATCTTCGCGGCTGGTTGCTGGTCGGAACCGCCGTCTGTGGCGTCGTGCTGGCTGGAGCCGTCGCGACATTCGGGTCATCTGCCCGGGCCGGCGGCGCGCTCGAAGAGCGCAAGCTTCCGATGAAGTTCAACTGGATTGCCTGCGAGCCGAATTGCCGCGGCTGGGTCAGCGCGGTCGGCATCATCACCGCTGATACCCCGAAAGATTTCGAAGAGTTTTCTCGTGGCCGCCAGATCGGTGGCGCCACCGTGGTGCTGGATTCCAGCGGCGGTTCCGTCAATGACGCGATCACGCTCGGCCGGCGCTTCCGCAATCTCGGCCTCCTGACCACGGTCGGCGTCAGCCTCCGCGGCGCTCAGTCTGCCCGTCCGGCGGTCGCGCCCGAGGCCTATTGCGAATCCATGTGCGTGTTCCTGCTGCTGGCCGGCAAGAAGCGCTACGTGCCGGAAGCAGCTCACGTCCGGGTCCACCAGATCTGGATGGGCGACCGTGCCGACGATGCCAAGGCGGCGAGCTACAGCGCGCAGGATCTGATGATCGTGGAGCGCGATATCGGCCGTCTCGCCAAATACACTTTCGATATGGGCGGCGCCGGTGATCTCTTGTCGCTCGCGCTCAGTGTTCCGCCCTGGGAAGATCTGCACGAGCTGGACGCCGGCGAGCCTCAAGCTCACCAATCTCGTGACGACCGATCTCGTGGCCGACGTGCTGCCGCATGTGGACATCTCCGCGCCGGCGATGGCGGAGCTCGCCCCGAAGACGCAGGCGCGGTTCGGCGCGGAACCGGAGCAGGCTTCCAAGTCGACCAAGACTGCGGAAGCGCTGGTACCGACCGGCGGTGTTGCCGCGCCAGCGGTTGCGGCAACGCAGAAGTAGGCTTTTAAGTCGTCGTCCTCTTTCCGGGTTCGTCGCTTCGCGACGCCACGGAACGACGGAGAGACTCAGCCCTGCGCTGCGGCCGGCTGCTTGGCCTTGGCCTCGATCTGGCCAATGGCATCGACCACGGCATCGAAGGTGAGAAGGGTCGAGGCGTGGCGCGCCTTGTAGTCGCGCACCGGCTCGAGGAATTTGATTTCCTCCCACTTGCCTTCGGGAGGCGCGCCGTTCTCCTTCAGCATCTTGCGAACAGTTTCGCGTAACTCACGGAGTTCGCTCGCAGTCGAGCCGACCACATGACTTGCCATGATGGATGAAGAGGCCTGGCCGAGCGCACACGCCTTCACGTCGTGGGCGAAATCGGTGACCTTGTCGCCGTCCATCTTGAGGTCGACCTTCACGGTCGAGCCGCACAGCTTGGAATGGGCGGTGGCGGTGGCATCGGCGTCCGATAACCGTCCGAGGCGCGGAATATTGCCGGCCAGCTCGATGATCCGCTTGTTATAAATGTCGTTCAGCATGTGATGGGGTCCGGGACTTCCGCATCGGATCGGCCTTGGCGGGCGCCGTCCAGGGTCCTATATAGGGTCGGAACTGGCGGAAAAACAGTCCAGCGGTGCGGCGGCGGTGATCCAGATCTGCGCGTCCGGCGTTTTACCCAAGGCCCTTTTTCGTCAAAACTGTTCTCTTCAGGCGTCCGGCGGCTTGCCGCCCCGTCTGCCGGTGACACTCCGGCCGTCAAGGCCGTCGAACGGAGTAGACATGGACGCGACAATCAAGCCGATCCGCCCCAACAAGCAGCCGGAGAGCCGTCCGGCCGAGCTTGATCCCGCTGAATTTCTCGCGGCCGCCGTCCGCGCCGACCAGCCGCGCCCGGCACGTGCCGAGGCGGAGGCGGCGGTGAAGACGCTGCTGGCCTATATCGGCGAGAACACCGAGCGCGAGGGCCTGCTCGACACGCCGCGCCGCGTGGTCGAGGCCTTCGACGAGCTTTATCAGGGCTACCATCAATGCCCGGCCGAGGTGCTCGACCGTACCTTCGGCGAGACCGCCGGCTATGACGATTTCGTGCTGGTGCGCGACATCGAGTTCACCTCGCAGTGCGAGCATCACATGATGCCATTCTACGGCAAAGCCCACATCGCCTATACGCCGGTGGAGCGCGTCGTTGGCCTCTCCAAGCTCGCCCGTCTCACCGACATCTTCGCCCGCCGGCTCCAGACCCAGGAGCATCTGACGGCGCAGATCGCAGCCGCCATCGACGAGGTGCTCAAGCCCCGCGGCGTTGCCGTGCTGATCGAGGCCGAGCATACCTGCATGTCGGTGCGTGGCGTCGCCAAGCATGGCGCCTCCACCTTCACCAGCCGCTTCACCGGGATGTTCCGCGACAATCCGGCGGAGCAGGCCCGTTTCCTGTCCCTGGTGCGAGGCCTGCAGCGCTGACCTCGCGAACAGATCGGCGAGGTCGCCCGTGTCCGCTCACTCCCATGAGATCGAGGAAGGCTTGTCCTTCCTGCCGCGCTTCGATGCGAACGGCCTCGTGACTGTCGTTGCGACCGACGTCGCCAGCGGCGACGTGCTGATGGTCGCGCACATGAACGACGAGGCGCTGCGCAAGACGATCGCGACCGGCGAGGCCTGGTACTTCAGCCGATCGCGCAAGGCCTTGTGGCGAAAAGGTGAGACGTCAGGTCAAACCCAGCGCGTCGTCGAGATGCGCACTGATTGCGACCAGGACGCGGTCTGGATTCGTGTCGAGCAGATCGGCGCGGCCTGCCACACCGGCCGGCGCTCGTGCTTCTACCGCAAGGTCGAGGGCGAGGGCGGCGGCGCCAAGCTCGTCTTCGCCGATGCCGAGCGGCTGTTCGATCCGAGCGACGTCTACAAGAAGTAGCTCTCCGTCATTCCGGGGCGGCTCGCAGAGCCGAGCCCGGAATCCATCGTGAGGCATCACGTGCGGCTTGATGGGTTTTCCGGTGCGCAATTGCGCACCGTAGCTCGCGCTACGCGGGCCGCGGAATGACGATGCCTCCGAATTAACCCCGCGTTAACCATACCTGTCCCACGGTGAGACGACAGGGCGTCCGAATTGCCGGCGCCGCTCAACGCCGCGCGAGGCGGGCACCTCATCATGTCGCTCGACAATTCCAGTGCCACGCAGACGGCCGCTCTCGATCCAACGCGGGCGCGCGTCGCCGGTGCGATCAAGCAGGCCTCGAACGTCGCCGGCGTCAGCTTCCAGTACATGCTGACCACCGCCAAGATGGAATCGGATTTCGATCCGACGGCAGGGGCCAGCACCTCGTCCGCCCACGGGCTCTACCAGTTCATCGACCAGACCTGGCTCGGCACGGTGAAGGAGGCGGGCACCCAGCTCGGCTACGGCAACTATTCCGACGCCATCACCCGGACTTCGTCGGGCACCTACACCGTCGACGATCCCGCGATGAAGCGCTCGATCATGAAGCTGCGCGACGATCCCGAAGCCGCCTCCAGCATGGCGGCGGCGCTGACCCAGTCGAACAGCTTCAAGCTCACCGGCCTGCTCGGACGCCGGCCGAGCGACAGCGAGGCTCTACATGGCGCATTTCATGGGCGTCGGCGGAGCGGCCAAGCTGATCGCCAATGCCGAGGACAATCCGCAAGCGGTCGGTGCGCGGCTGTTTCCCAACGCGGCCTCCGCCAACCGCTCGATCTTCTACGCCAAGGACGGACGCGCCCGCAGCGTTTCCGAAGTCTATTCGGTGCTGGACGCGCGCTATGCCAGCGCGGCCAATTCGAAAACGACCCGCAGCGCGATGGCGATGTATGGCGGCACGCCGTCGACGACGCAAGTTGCGAGCGCGAACGGCGTGCAGCCGACCGCGCCGATGGTCGACAACGCCGCTTATCTCCAGACCTTCCCCAACACCAATGCCGTGACGCCCGTGAGCGCGTCATCGTCGACGACGGTGGCGGACAACACGCCGGTCGCGCCGGCCTTCCGCTCGATCTATCAGCCCGGCGATGTGACCCAGCCGGTTTCGACCACCGTGCAGAAATTGTGGGGCAACAACGCCTCGCTGACCTCGGTCGCATCGGCGACGCCCGACGTGCGGCCGCCGCAACCGCTCGATCTCTTCAGCGACCGCAGCGGCACGTTCTCGAGCTAGACCCGCTCTCGTGTCCCGGACGCGCTGCAACGCGGAGCGTTGCTACGCAGAGCCGGACCCATGCCTCGCGTACCTCACTCTGAGATTCTGGGCCCCGGCTCAGCAGCGCATCACTTCGTGCTGCGCAGAGCCGGTACGCGCGCGCAGGGCGCGTTTTAGCCCTTAACAAATCATCAATAAAACCAGCCAGTTATGGTGAACGCTTTGTTAAGCGTCGTGGTTTATTTTGTGTTGCAGGTGACGAGCCGTCACCGTTTTCGTTTGTTGTGTAAGCCGGAAGCAGCATGATTGTTCGGCAGTTTATCAATTGGATCAGGACGGCGCCCGCCGGCGAGCGGGCCGAGGCCACACGGGCGTTGGCCCGGGCCTGGCTGATCTCGGACCTTTCCCACGACGACCGCATCGCCGCCGAGGGCGCGCTGCTGATGCTGCTCGACGATCCCTCGCCGCTGGTGCGGCAGGCGATGGCCGAGGCTTTTGCGCGCAGCGCGGAGGCGCCGGCGTCGATCGTGCGGGCACTGTCGGCGGACCAGCCGACCGTGGCGCTGCCGGTGCTCGAACATTCCCCGCTGCTGATCGACGCCGATCTCGTCGACATCGTGGCCACCGGTAATGACGAGGTGCAATGCGCGGTCGCCCGCCGCATCGCGCTGCCGGTCTCGGTCTGCGCCGCCATCGCCGAAGTCGGCTGCGCGGCGGCCGCGCTCGAGCTGATCGAAAATCCCCACGCCGAGACTCGCGCCGTTCTCCTGGAATCGCATCGTCGAGCGCCACGGCCACCTGGCTGCGATCCGCGAGGCGATGCTGGTGCTGGATGATCTGCCGTCCGCCACGCGCGCGGCGCTGGTCGCAAAGCTGTCCGAGACCCTGGCGCAATTCGTCGTGGCGCGGAACTGGCTGAGCGCCGATCGGGCCGAGCGAGATCACCGTCGAGGCGCGCGACCGCTCCACCCTCAACATCGCCTCGCGCTCGCGCGGCGAGGACATGCAAGGCCTGGTGCATCATCTGCGCGTCACGGGCCAGCTCACCGCCGGCCTGATCCTGCGCGCGCTGCTGTCGAGCAATCTCGACCTGTTCGACGCGGCGCTGGCCGAGCTTGCCGATCTGCCGCTGGCGCGCGTCACCGCGCTGTTGCACGACCGCGGCGGCAACAGCCTGCATGCGGTGCTCCGCCGGGCCGGATTGCCCGAGGCGACCTTTGCGGCGTTCCAGGTCGCGCTCGATGCCTGCCACGAGCAGGGTTTTGTCGACAGCGACGACGGCGCGGTGCGGCTGCGCCGGCGCATGGTCGAGCGCGTGCTCACTCATTGCGAGACCGACCGAGGCGCCACCGAGCCGCTGATGGTCCTGCTGCGCCGCTTCGCCACCGAGTCCGCGCGCGAGGAGGCAAGGCTGTTCTGCGACGAGATCGCGGCGGACGATGCGATCGATCCGATGTATGACGATCTGATCGCGGCGTAGCGAGATGCCGTAGGGTGGGTTAGGCGAAGCTGTAACCCACCTCTTCTGTCTCTGCGGAAATCAAAGCGATGGATTACGCTGCGCTAATCCACCCTACGATCTGATCGTGAGGGTAGAGCCGGGCTTTCCAACCACCGTCATTGCGAGGAGCGAAGCGACGAAGCAATCCAGAATCTCTCCGCGGAGGGATTCTGGATTGCTTCGCTGCGCTCGCAATGACGAGGAAGAGCTGGGCCTCACTCCGCCGGCGCGATGCTCGGCGACAGGATCGCCTCGAGATGCTCGGGGCGGTCGCGGTTGACCTGGGCGAGATAGTCGTCGGCGACCTTGCGCAGGCGGCGGCTGAGTTCGGCCGAGACGCTGATGCTGTCGAGCCGGGTGTTCTCGTGCAGGATGGCGAGGATGGCGTTGATGTGGTGCGTGAACAGCTCGGCCGGGACCCTTTCCAGATCGGGCGCGTGCTCGATGACGCGGCACAGGCTCTCGGCTACGTTCGCCGCGGCAGGATAGCCGAAGGTCGCGGCGTCGCCCTTGATGTCGTGGGCGGCGTGGAACAGCTCGTCGCGTCGTTCCCTGGTGAAGCCGTCGTTGCGGATGGCGACATAGGCGGCCGACAGGCGGTTGACCTCGGTCGTCATCCAGTCCTTGAACTCGCCGGCGAGGCCCGCGAGCGCCTGCTCGGCGCGGCCGACGGGATCGTCCAGGTCCTTTTCCTCGACGCGGCGCAGAACCTTGCGCAGCGGATTGGGCTGCGTGATGATCTGATGCGTGGCGAAGGCCTTGACCTCGATGTCCTTTGCGCTGTTCTTCGCCATGATGCCTGTCTCGTCTGAAGACGCCTGCGCTAGATGGAGGATCGGGCCTTGTCGAGCAGCGAGGGCTGCTGCAGCACCTCGTGCTTTTCGCCGACGCGGCGTTCGGGGCCCATATAGGCCGAGTTGGTGTTGCGGCGCCGGTCCGGACCGAAATAGGTCTTGGTCTTGATGAAGGGGCGGGGATTGGCGACGACGTTGAGGATGCGCTGGTAGAGTCCCTTGGCCGAGATCGGCTTGGCCAGGAATTCGGTGACGCCGGCATCGCGCGCCACGGTGACGCGGCGCTTCTCGGAATGACCGGTCAGCATGATGATGGGCGCGTAAGGGTTGCCCTTGGATTCCGGCTGCCGGATCATCTGCGCGAGCTCGAGCCCGTCGAAGATCGGCATGGCCCAGTCGGTGATCACGATGTCGGGCACGTAATGGCTGTACATCTCGAGCGCCGTGGCGCCGTCCTCGGCTTCATAGACTTCGCGCGCGCCAAAGGAGTGCAGCAGCGTCCGCAGGATGCGGCGCATGTGCGGATTGTCGTCGCAGACGAGGAAGCGCAGCTTGTTGAAGTCGATGCGGAACATGACGCCCGGGCCAAAACGGTCAACCTTCGTTAACCATATCGTGGCGGGGGTTAACGAAGGGTTGCCGCTGCCCTCTGCAGGGCCTTCGGAGTGCATGCGGATGGATATCGTAATTTCGCCATTTTTTATTGTAAAATAATAAAAATACTCAATCGAAGGGGAGTTCGTCCGATGAGCGTGATCGCGTTTCCTTACCCCGCACCGGTCGAGCCGCGGCTGCGCCGCATCGGACGGATCGTGGCGATCGGCGCGCTGGTCTGCAGCGCCGGGGCGGTGCTCGCCGTGCCGCTGCTGTGGTCGAGCGACGAGCTGCTGCGGCACTGGATCGCGACACAGTCTCCGCTTGGGGGGCGGCCGTTCACGCTTCACCTCGGCACGCGCTTCATCGGCGCGCTGATTAGCCTGATCGGCCTTGCGCCTGTTCTCTACGCCTTGCTGCAACTCTCGATGCTGTTCTCGCACTTCGCGCGCGGCGAGGTCTTCGTGACCGAAAACGCCTGGCGGATCCGCCGCATGGGCCTGGCGCTGATCGCCAATGCGCTGATCTCGCCTTTGGTGCAGATGCTGACCACGATCAACCTGACGCGGGCGAACGAGCCGGGCCAGATCGTGGCGATGTTCGGCATCGAGCAGTCGCAGGTGCTGTCGGTGCTGAGCGGCCTCGCGCTCGTCGCCTTCGCCACCGTGATGGCGGATGCCGTCCGCCTGTGGCACGAGAACAGCGAGATCATCTGATCATGCCGATCATCGTCAATCTCGACGTCATGCTTGCGAAGCGCAAGATCAGGTCGCGCGAGACTCGCTGCGCGCATCGAGCTCACCGAGGCGAACGTCTCGCTGCTGAAATCGGGCAAGGTGCGCGGCATCCGCTTCGACACGCTGGAGCGAATCTGCGCCGTGCTCGACTGCCAGCCCGGCGATATCCTGGAATACGTCCCCGACAGCACGGACGACGCGCTGGAGCCGCGCGCGGCCGGCCGCAAGTCGGCCTAGCCAGGCTCTTCCAACTCAAGCCCCTTTCAATTTAGGACTGGAGACGTCTGCGATGGACCGCCTCGTGCGCGTTCTTGCGAGCGCGACTGTGCTCGCGCTTGCCGGTTGCAGCTCGGTGCCGCTGACATCGATCCCGCGGCTTGCACGGATCGATGCCAAGACGACGGACCTGTCGATGCTGCGCGTCGCCGTGCAATTGCCCGAGGTGCTGCGGCCGCGTTCGGGCGGCGTCAAGCTCGACGTCGTCACCAAGGTGGCAGGCGAGGCGGAGACCAAGACGAGCTTTGCCATGGTGGAGATGAGCGAGGCGCGAGATCGCGTCGGCCTGCCGGCGCCGCCGCCGGGATCTGCGACCCACGCCTATCGCCTGTCACCGGCCGATGCGGCGCGCTTCGAGGCGCTGCGCGCAGCGGTGGTCGAGCAGGGCAGGCAAGGCAAACGCGGGTCCATGGGGCTCGGCGTCGCGGCCAAGGAGTTCTGTCGTGCGAACGCAGCGCCACAGGCCGCGCTGCCCGTCACGATCTATCTGATGACGTCGGAGACGAAGAGCTTCGTCCCCGTCGTCAGGGATTTCGACATGCTCGGTGATCCCGCTTTGGCGGGCGGCCTGGACTCGATTCAGCCTTGCGGCCAGTGATCCGCAACGCTCAGTAGCCGAACTGCTCGCGCAGGATTCGCTCTTCCAGGCTGTGGCCGGGGTCGAACAGCATGCTCATCGAGATGGTCTTGTCCGAGAGCACCTCGACGCGGCGGACGTCGCGCACCTCGTCATGGTCGGCGACCGCCGCCACCGGCCGCTTGTCGCCCTCCAGCACCTCGATCACGACATAGGCCGTGTTGGGCAGCAGCGCGCCGCGCCAGCGGCGCGGGCGGAAGGGGCTGATCGGCGTCAGCGCCAGCAGCGCCGCGTTGATCGGCAGGATCGGTCCCTGTGCCGACAGATTGTAGGCGGTCGAGCCGGCCGGCGTCGCCACCATGATGCCGTCGGCGATCAGCTCGGGCATGCGCTCGCGCTCGTCGATCATGATGCGCAGGCGCGCCGCCTGGTAGGTCTGCCGGAACAGGGCGACCTCGTTGATGGCGTGGTGCAGGTGGACGCGGTCGTTGACGTCGGTCGCGCGCATCAGAAGCGGATTGATCTCGGATTCATGCGCTGCTTCGAGCCGCGCGCGCAGATCGTGCGTCGCGTATTCGTTCATCAGGAAGCCGACGGTGCCGCGATGCATGCCGTAGATCGGCTTTCCCGTGTGCATGTTCTGGTGCAGCGTCTGCAGCATCAAGCCGTCGCCGCCGAGCGCGACGACGATGTCGGCTTCATCAGGGGCGCAATTGCCGTACTCTTTGGTGAGCTGGCCGAAGGCGGCCTGGGCCTCGCTGCTCGGGCTGGCGACGAAGGCAATCCGGTCGTATCGCGAGGGTTTGGTCATGGCTTGTCGGGCAGGGCCGCTGGCTGGAGGAAATTCCGCCGGGCTCGTCTATACGAGGTGGGCCTGTATTGTCGAGGACGACCCTGTCTCAGGGCAAACGGGCAATGGTCGATCGGAGAACAAAACGGGTTGATTTGAGCCGGCCCGGGACGCGCCATCGACCCGGTGATCCCGCAAACCGTCGCAATTCCGCGCTAGCTTCGGCGCGCACCGGCTATGACAGCCGGGCAGGGAGAACGATGATGCTCACGATCCTGCCGCCGACGCTGCGACGAACCGGGTTCGCGCTGGCCGCGTCCCTGGTCGCATTCGTGTCCATGGTCGCGCTCGCGAGCGTGGCGCACGCGGACGATCCGCAGCAGCCGCGCGCCGAGGCGGCCTCGCCAGCGGGCCAGAAGGGTGGGCGCGCCGGCAATGCGCAAGGTGCGACGCAGGCGTCGCCGTCGGCGGCCGACCCGCACCGTCTCCCGCCGGACTCGACCACGAAGCAGACGCTGGAGCTGCCCGGCCGCACCCTCAATTTCGCCGCGACCGCGGGCTCCATCCGCGTGTTCGACGGCGGCAAGGGCGAGCCATTGGCCGACATCGCCTATACGTCCTACCAGCTCGACGGCGCCGATCCCGCCACGCGGCCGGTCACGTTTCTGTTCAACGGCGGGCCTGGCGCATCCTCGGCGTGGCTACAGTTCGGCGCCGCCGGTCCGTGGCGCCTGCCGCTCGATGGCGAGGGGCTGTCGCCTTCGGCCTCGCCCGAGGTGAAGCCGAACGCGGAGACCTGGCTCGATTTCACCGATCTCGTCTTCATCGATCCCGTCAGCACCGGCTACAGCCGCTTCGTCGCGAGCGGCGAGGACGCGCGAAAGTCGTTCTACTCCGTCGACGGCGACGTCAACACCATCGCGCTGGTGATCCGCCGTTGGCTCGAGAAGCACGACCGCCTGACCTCGCCGAAATACGTGGCCGGCGAGAGTTATGGCGGCATTCGCGGGCCGAAGGTCGTTCGCCAGTTGCAGATCCAGCACGGCGTCGGCATCAAGGGCCTGATCCTGGTGTCGCCGCTGCTCGACTTCCGCGAATTCACCGGCACCAGCCTCCTGCAATACGTCGCGACGCTGCCGAGCTACGTCGCGGTGGCGCGCGAGGCCAAAGGGCCGCCGGTCAAGCGCTCCGATCTCGCCGATGTCGAGGCTTACGCGCGCGGCGAGTTTCTGGCCGACCTCGTCAAGGGCGAGGCAGACAAGGAGGCCACCAATCGGTTGGCCGACAGGGTCGCCGCGCTCACCGGCATCGACCAGGCAGTGAGCCGCAGGCTCGCCGGCCGTTTCGACGTCGGTGAATTCCGCCGGGAGTTCGACCGCAAGAACGGCAAGGTGACGGGCCGTTACGATGCCTCGGTGCGCGGCTTCGATCCCTATCCGGATTCCAGTAGCTCGCGGTTCGGCGACCCCTCGGGCGATGCGCTTCAGGCGCCGCTGACGAGCGCCGCGGTCGACGTGCTCACGCGCAAGCTCAACTGGCGGCCCGACGGCTCCTACGAAGTGCTCAACGGTGCGGTCGAAGGTCACTGGGATTTCGGCCGCGGCATCAACCCGCCGCAATCGGTGTCAGAGCTGCGCCAGATCCTTGCCACCGATGCCAAGCTGAACGTGCTGGTCGCGCACGGCCTGTTCGACCTCGCGACGCCCTATTTCGGCACGAAACGCGTGCTCGATCAACTGCCGGCCTTCGCGACCCAGCGCGTCAAGTTCGTCGTCTATCCCGGCGGCCACATGTTCTATTCGCAAGGCGGCTCGCGACAGGCGTTTCGCAGCGAGGTCGAGGGGATGATCAGGGAGTAGGCCGGCGCTTGCGCGGCGGATAGCGCCGCGCGATCTCCTTTGCCACGACGTTCGCAGGCTTGACGTTGGCGCCCGCGATCCAGACGTCGCTGACCTTGCCGCGCATGTCGCGGATGCGGCGCACGGGCTCGCCATGGCTGGCATAACCGGTCGCCCAGACGAGCTTGCCGGTGTCGCGGCCGGTCACCTCGATCTCGCTGGCATCCATGAAAGGATTGATGAATTGCGGATTGGCGACGAGCACGCGATTGCCGACAGGAACGAGATCGGTCGCGCCCCAGATCGTCCACCAGCGGCCGGTCCAGTCGCGCACGCGGCGCTCGGGTGCGCCGCGCGTCTTGAAGGTGCGCAGGATCTGCATCGCACCGTCCATCCAGAACGGCGCCCCGCCGTCGATGGAGTTGCTGATGATGCTGATCGTGAGGCTCGCAGGCCGGGATCGTGCAGGTCCGGGAGATGTAGCCCTGGAAGTGTCCGCCGTGACCGAACCAGTCCCAGCCGTCGGTCCTGCCGGCGCTGATGCCGAGGCCGTAATAGGCCTCGAAGCTCTGCGGGATGCGCCAGTGATGCCGCGTCATCTCGCGGCGGCTCGCGACTGACAGCATGCTCTTCCTGGCGTTGGGAGCGAGCTGCGCGAAGAAACGCGCGGTATCGCCGGCGGTGGCGGCAAAGCCCGTCGCGGACGCCATCGCGTGCGTGCGATTGTCGCCAGGGATCACGCAGCGCACGCCGAGCGGCACTCTCCGCGTGTGGCCGCGCGCGAACGGCGCGCCCTTGGGAAGCGGCGCGTCCGGCTCGGTTTCGCGCAGGCCCGCAGGCTCGATGATCTCGCGCTTGATCCAGACGGCGTAGGGCTCTTTCGTGACGGCCTCGATCACGAGGCCGAGCAGGCCAAAACCGTGATTGGAATATTTGAAGCGGGTGCCGGGCTCGATCGCGGTCGGCAGCTTCAGCTCCGCGAGCAGCTCCTTCGCGTCGAGATAGGGGCGGCGGTCGATGAACTGGCCGGAATCGGCGCCGTCGCGCGTCAGGCCCGCGCTGTGCGACAGCACCTGTGCGATCGTCGTCTCGGCAACGCGCGGATGCAGGCCGCCGACATGCTGGCCGATGGGATCGTCGAGCCCGAGCTTGCGCTGCTCGCGCAGCTTCATGACGCCGGCTGCGGTGAAGCTCTTGGAATGGGAGGCGATCCGGAAGAGATGGCGCGTGGTGAGCTTCTCGCCGGTGTCGAGATTGGCGAGACCGAAGGCATGCTCGGCGACGATTTGGCCGCGATGGACGAAGGCGATGACGAGGCCGGGCTGCTGGATGGTCGTCAGCTGGAATTCGATCCAGGAGCTGATGTAGTCGATCGCGGATCGCAGCCACGGGTCCATTGCGCTACCAATTTGCTGGGGGGATTTGGTGCGCAAAGCTAGCCGAGAAAGCAGAACGGGCACAACCCCTGGGGGTGTGCCCGTTCGCGTCGTTCGAAGATGCCAAAGCGTTTGGTCGACAAGCCGTCAGTACACGAGCGTTGCGCCGGTCGGCTTGTCGAGCGCGGTCGCAAGCGAGCGATATTCGGAGCTGTCGGTGCCGGCGAGCGAGGCGATCTTGTTCAGATGGTATTGCGCCTGTTCGCGGTTGCCCTGTTCGAGCTGCCAGAGGCCGTAATACTGCCAGGTGCGGACGTGGTTCGGATCGTCCTTCAGCGCCAGCTCGTAATAGACCTTCGACGACTGGTAGTCGCCGAGCTTGCGATAGGAGTAGCCGATCAGATTGGCGACGTCGGCGACGTCATCGCGCTTGAGTGACTTCAGCTGGCCGATCGCGCCGGTGTAGTCGTGATTGTCGTAGATCGCAGTGTAAGCGGTGCGGTAGGCGGCAAGGAATTTGGGATCGCTGACGGAGGAGCTCTTCTTCTTGCCCTTCTTGGACGAGGAGTCCGATTTCGGCGGCGAGGAGGGCTCGTCACTGCCTGCGGCATAGGCGCTGGACAGCACCGGTGCGGCCGCCAGCGACATGGCGACGAGTCCCGGCAAGACAAGCATTGAGAGTTTGCGCATCTAAGTTCTCCCGTATGGAACGTGGCGATCCTACACGATTGCCTGAAGACCGGAACACCCGTCCGGCAAAAACATTCCCGCATCGCACGATCCCCGGGCGCAGATGACAAACTTGTCATCGAGATGAACGGAAGCCTGCAATCGGCTTCAGATCGGGTTCAGCGCGCGCGCCCTAGGCTCCCACCCACGATCGAAGGGGTGGCGAGAGGGCGCCGCCTTCAGATCCTTCCAAGAGGAGACCACCATGCTGAAGACCATTTCCGCAGCCTTGCTCGCAGCTTCCGTGATTGCAGCCCCGGCCTTCGCGGCCGAGGCCGGCAAGACCACCACGACCACCCCGGTGATCAAGGCGGACCAGGCCCAGACCAAGGCCTCCACCACCGCCGCGAAACCCGAGGCCGCCGTCAAGGCCGCAACCCCGGCTGCCGACGTCAAGGCGGACGCCAAGGTGGACAGCAAGTCGAAGGCGATGAACGCCAACGCGGCCGTGACGCCGGACGAGCACAAGACGGTGCGCACACATCGCCATCACCACAAGCATCTGTCGGCCAAGAAGTCGCAGAAGGCGCAGCCGGACCTCACCAAGCCGGCGACCACCGAGAAGCGCAGCTAACGACTGATCCTGCACGCGGCGGCATCCCATTGCCCCGCCGCCGCGTCAGGGCTTCAGGCCCATCCCCGCCGTCCCGGCGCCGTGCGCGAAAGCGGAAGGCGCCGGCGGCGGGATGGTGCGTTGGTCGCGGCGCCCCCTTGCGGACGCGAATTCCCTTTGCGCAACCGAGCGGCTAGAACGGCTTGCGAGTCTGTTCGAGTGGAGCGCGAGACCTGTGGGGCGATTGGCGAAACATACGGTGCGCCTGGCATTGATCCTGGCCTTGCCGCTGGCGCTGACGGCCTGTTTCGGCAGCGACAATGACCGTCCGACCTTCATGGGCGGGGCTCAGGCCGGGGGCCCGCAGCCGTTTCCCGATAATTTCCGCAGCGACACGCTGGCGCTGATGCGCACCTATCTGAACAACCCGGTCGGTGTGCGCGAGGCCGGCATGGCCGAGCCGGTGCAGCGTGAGGTCGGCGGCCGGCAGTTCTATGTGAGCTGCCTGCATTTCACCCCGCGCGAGAGCGACGGCAGCTACAAGGCGATGCGTGAGCGCGCCGTCATCTTCGTCAACGGACGGGCGGACCGTGTCGTCGACCGGACCAACGAGCTCTGCGCCGGTGCGGTTTACGTACCCTTTCCGGAACTCGAAAAGATGGCGCGGTAGCACAAAGCCCGCCTTCATCCGCTGGTGCTAGAACGATCGGCGCCGGAGCTGCCGGATCACATTTCGGGGAGCTTTGAACGGGGCGATTTCGTCGTGCGACAAATCGTTACGGAGGACCGTGCGCAGGCGAGAAAACAGCCTGCGCGGGGCCACGTGACGGAACAAAATCGCGATGTTGCCAACCCGTCACAGTTAAGAACGATCAACGTTCCGGCATCGCCGCGAAGCAACCCAATTCACGCCACGTTGTTTCCTGAGTGTCGTAAATGAAAGAACGGGGATGATCATGAAATCGATTTTGCTGGGTGCAGCCGCTCTGCTTGCGCTGGTCGCGCCGGCCGCAGCCGCGGACATGCAGCCGCGCACCTATACCAAGGCTCCGGCCTATACGCCGCCGCAGGTGGTCTACAACTGGACCGGCTTCTACATCGGCGGCCATGTCGGCGGCGCGTTTGCCGGCGACAGCAGCTTCCAGTCCAGCGACGCCCGCTTCATGGGCGGCGTGCAGGGCGGCTTCGACTACCAGTTCGCGCCCAATTGGGTGGTGGGTATCGAGGCCCAGTATTCCTGGCTGCCGACCAACAACAACGGCGTCACGTTCCCGCTGGGCACGCAGGTGACCTCCAACACCGACCAGATCGGGTCGGTGACCGGTCGCATCGGCTACACCTGGGGACCGACCCTGGTTTACGCCAAAGGCGGTTACGCCTGGCGTAACAACAATCTCGGCGTCAACATCGCCGGCGTGCCGCAGGCCTTCACCACGACGGGCAACAGCAAGGACGGCTACACCGTCGGCGCCGGCCTCGAATACATGTTCGCGCCGAACTGGTCCGCCAAGGCCGAGTACCAGTACTATAATTTCGGCAGCACGACCTTCACCGCCGGTCCGGCCGACATCGTCGGCGTTCGCGGCCGGGAGGACGAGCATACCGTCAAGGTCGGTGTGAACTATCGTTTCGGCTGGGGCGGTCCAGCAGCCTCGCGCTACTGACCCTTCCACTCGCGACCACGCGTCTAACAAAGGCCGGCTCTCCGCCGGCCTTTCGTTTGTCCTGCGGCCGTTTGTCCTCGGCGCCCAGTTTGGCCAGCCTCGGCATTTGCAATGCGTGAACCATCTGGCGCGTCATTTGCAGACAAACATTCCGGCGCGGGCCTTCTCACGCGCGTCGTGGGACTTGGGTAAAGCAAAAATAATTTTTGCCGCTTACGGAACTCGCGCTCCGGAAAGCGTTATATGAGAATTACCGGGCTGGTGGGACGACGGACATGCGTATCTTGATGTCGGCAGTGGCGCTCTCGTGCTTCATTTCCTTGCCGTGCTCTGCACAGACAATCCTCAAATCCGAGCCTCTGATGCTGGCGCCCTACGAGGTGGCTTTCGTCAAGGACGCATCCTGCCCGTCGGGCAAGGTGCTGAAGGTCACGGGCGCGATCCGCGGGCTGCACCGCCGCAAGGCCTGCGTCGCTCTGGCCGGTGAGCAGGCCTCGCTGGCGACCGCGACGCCCTGATCCTCGGCCGCTTTCGCCGGCAAAATCTCAAGAATTGAGCTGAAGCTCCATCCTGGACTGCCGTTCGGCCTCGGCCTTGTTCTTGGCGGGGTCCTCGCCCTTGGCTGCCCGGCAGGGCTTGATCTCGTAGTCATTGTCCAGCACGCGGCGCGGCCCTGGACGGTCCTCGTCCGCGCTGACGTCCACGACCAGGCCGCTGCGGTGGGCGATTTTCCAGACGTCGGATTCGCTCGGATAGGCCTTGCTGATCTGAGCGTCGTTACAAAACAGGGCGTAGGGCATTTCTTCCCGCTCCAGGAAAGCCCGTTAACGGCCGCGCGGGCGGACAGGTTCCAGGCAAGGAGTGATCACGGCGCCGTGATCGAGGGTATCGGGATCTGAGTCCTTAACGAGTCCTGAATCGGGAAAAAGAATCCCTGGGACTCGTTTGGCGGAATCAGCGGATGTTTCCGGCCATGACGAGCGACCTCAAGACCTCCTGCGGGCACATGCTCCTGCCGCTGACGCTGGCGCTGATCAGCGCCAGCGCGGCCAATCTTTGGCTGGTCTGGTCCTGGTTATAGGTCTTGGCTGTAGGCCCCTGACAACGGGGCGGTCTTACTTTTTGGCCGATGGCCCGGGGGCGTCGCGGATGGCGGCGCGCAATTTGGTCAGGGTTTCGGCACAATACTCCTCCCGCTCACGCTCGAACCGCTCCTGATGCCTGCGGAAATTGGCGATGCGGGCCTGCATCTCGGTGCGGAAATCGCCCATCGGGCGCGGGGGCGGGAGGGGCATTGGCGGGGGCGGCGGCGTGGGAGCTTTCGCCAGCTTGATCTCGGCGCTGACGGTCTCCACCGCGATCACCTCCGCCGTGACGATTTCGGTCCTGACGGTCGGCACAGCCGGGGGCGCCCCGTGCTGAAGGACATCACCCTTCTTGCCCGTCACCGATTGAACGAAAGCCATTGTCTGCGCGATCAGGGCGTCGCGTTCGACGATCCACTTCATGATCCACCTCAGCCGGCTCCATTCCAGCAAAGCCGCTGCGCCGAATCAAGGTTATTGGCAAGGGATTGCATATTTTTCCCGGTCGCCCGAAAGTGGGGAATGGATTTCGGAAAAGAACATTCGGACGAAGCGGAGGGCTTGAAGCTCATCCGCGCGTTCCTGTCGCTCCCGCCCGACAAGCGGGCGGAGGTGATTGCGTTCGTGGAGGAATTGGCGCGTGCTCACGGCCGGCCCGAGGAGGGCACCAAGGCCTCGCCGAGGTAAGCTAGCGCTGGCGCGGGTTGACGTTGGGCTCGAACGGCGCACCCACGACCCGTACCGGCGTTTGCAGCGATGCCTGGGGAACGTCGGCGATCGCCCGCTCGGCGACCAGCCTTTCGGGTGGCGGTGACAATGCCGGCTCAAGCAGCATCGACGTGCCGGCCACGACGCCGCAGCACAGCGTCACCGTCGCCAGCAGAAACATGTTTCGATTTTCTTCTCTGATCCGCATGGGCCGACAACGGCCGACGCCCGACTGAAGTTCCGCAGCGGCTCTATCGCTGCGAAAACAGGCTGAAGCTTACGCGAAGCTTACGCCGATCGGCGGAACAGTTATTTTTCCGTAAGAGCACCCATGCCATTTAAGGATAAATTTTAACGTCCGCCGGTTCCAATGCCCGATGCTGGGATTAAGCCTCGGCACAACCATGGGTGGGCGGCAGAGATGAGCTTTTTGGACAATCTGAAGATCGTGTGGAAGGTCGCGCTGATCGTGGCGGTGATGGGCTGCGCGATGATCGCCGTTGCGGGCTTCGGCACACGCGAGGCTCTCCGCGACCGTCGACGGCTTCGGCGAACTCGCCGCCGCGCAATCCTCCGCGCTCAACCTCGCCCGTGCCCAACGCCGCACCGAGACCTATCATGCCGCGCTCTATGCCGTCCTCACCGAGGCGACCGAGGCCGGCAATGTCGCTCGCCTGAAGACCGCGAACCAGAACCGCGACGAAATCCGCCAATATCTCGATGCCGCCGAGCAGGATGATCCGCAGCGCACCAACCAGATCAGGAGCATTGGTGACCAGCTCAAGGCGGCATTCGTCGGCTGCGACCCGGTGCTGAAGGCGGGATCGCAGGCCAGCAGCACGGAAGAGAATGCCAAGGCCGCCGACCGGGCCCATAAAGAGTGCGATCCGCTGCTCGATGCGGCCCTGGCCCGCATTGCTCAATTCACCACCGAGACCGGCCAAGCCGTCGCCAAGCGCAAGGAAGCAATCAACCGCGACGCGCGCTCCGCGACCTGGACGGTGGTCGGCGTCAGCGCCGGCGGCCTGATCCTCGGCATCGCGATCGCGCTGTTCATCGGCCTCAAATCGATGTCGCAGCCGATCGCCCGGCTCAAGCTCGCGATGGAGGGGCTTGCCCGCAACGATCTCAGCACCGAGGTGCCCGAGAAGGACCGGCGCGACGAGATCGGCGACATGGCGAAGACGGTCGAGGTGTTCAAGACCAACGCGCTCGAAGTCGAACGCCTCAAGGCCGCGCAGCTCGAAACGGAAAAGCAGGCCGCCGAGCAGCGCCGCCGCGACATGGTCAACCTCGCCGACGGGTTCGAGCGCGCGATCGGCGAAATCGTCGACACCGTCGGATCCGCGTCCACCGAGGCTCGAAGCGTCGTCCTCGACGCTGGCCACCACCGCGCAGCGCGCGCAGGAGTTGACCTCGGCCGTCGCGGTCGCCTCGGGCGAAGCCACCGGCAACGTGCAGTCGGTCGCAACCGCCACCGAAGAGCTGTCCTCGTCGGTCAACGAGATCAGCCGGCAGGTGCAGGAATCTGCGCGAATGGCGGGTGAAGCCGTCGCGCAGGCGCGCACCACGACGGAGCGGGTCAGCGAGGCTCTCGGTCGCGGCGACGCGGATCGGCGACGTCGTCGAGCTGATCAACACCATTGCGGGCCAGACCAACCTGTTGGCGCTGAATGCCACGATCGAGGCGGCACGCGCCGGCGAAGCCGGCCGCGGCTTCGCCGTCGTTGCCGCCGAGGTGAAGACGCTGGCCGAGCAGACCGCGAAGGCGACCGGCGAGATCAGCCAGCAGATCTCCGGCATCCAGACCGCGACCCAGGAATCCGTCGACGCGATCCGCGACATCTCCGTGACCATCGAGCGGCTTTCGGAAGTGTCCTCGACCATCGCCGCGGCCGTCGAGGAGCAGGGCGCCGCGACCCAGGAGATCTCGCGCAACGTGCAGCAGGCCGCGCACGGCACCCAGCAGGTCTCCGCGAACATCACCGACGTGCAGCGCGGCGCCGCCGAGACCGGCTCGGCGTCCTCGAAGGTGCTCTCGACCGCCAAGATGCTGGCGAGCGACAGCACCCGGCTGAAGGACGAGGTCGGGAAATTCCTGCGGACCGTGCGCACTGCCTGAGCGCCACGCGACTGCTTAGATCTATCGGGCCTCGATCAGGCCAGCAGAAAACCAAGCACGAACACGAACAGCATGGCCGTCATGACGACGGCCGTCACCGCGCCGGCGACGATCCTGGCGTTCTCTCGGGGCGTGGTGGGGCGCATGGCATGCGCAAGCTAACCCATGTTGAAATCTGATCCAATCTGTGGTTGCTGACCGTCCCCGCGCGGGTGCGCGGCAGACACCACAGGTCCGGGACATGAATGAGGACGTCGGCGACGGCTGGGCCACATCTGCGGCCGCATGGATCGTCGATCAAGGCGAGGACGGCGACTATGGTCGCCGCTTCGTGCTGGATGCGCCGATGCGGGCGCGGATCGAGGGCAGAGGATTCCGCGATGCGCTCGACGTCGGCTGCGGGGAGGGGCGCTTCTGTCGCATCATGCAAAGCGCCGGCATTCGCACCACCGGTATCGATCCGACCGAGGCCCTGCTGGCGCGCGCCAGGGAGCTGGACCCCAACGGCGACTACCGGCTCGGCCGCGCCGAGACGATGGATGTCGAAGCTGCCCACGATCTCGTCGTCAGCTATCTCAGCCTGATCGACATGCCCGATCTCGGCGCGGCGATCGCCGCCATGGTGAGGGCGCTACGGCCCGGCGGCACGCTGCTGATCGCCAACATGACCAGCTTCAACACCGCCGGCCCGCCCACCGGCTGGACGCGCGACCCCGACGGCACCCCGCGCTTCACCATCGATCACTACATGGACGAACGTGCGACCTGGGTGAGCTGGCGCAACATCCGGATCCTGAACTGGCATCGGCCGCTCAGCACCTACATGACGCTGCTGCTCGATCATGGTCTCCAGCTGCGTCTGTTCAGCGAACCTCAGCCGACAGGGGGCACTCCCGAGCAGATCGCCCGGCATCGCCGCGTGCCCTATTTCCACATCATGGAGTGGCAGAAGCCGGATTGAGCGGTGCAGTCCGCGGCTTTGCTGTAGTGTTGTCGTGCGACTTGATGTGAGGCTCGCCGATGATCGCCAACCGTCCTCCCGTGCTCGCCCATGACCGCTTCGTCGCCGACCGCGATCATTTCACGGGGCTGGACCTGGCCGCACGGTTCGAGCGGATCGAGCGGACCAATCTCTGGGGCGCGGCCGGCTCGGTCTCGGGCCTCGGCTCGGAGGACATGGCCACTGCCGCGATCCGGGGCGCGCTGCCGCCGCTGTTGCAGCGGCTCGGCGCGCGATCGCTGCTCGATGCGCCCTGCGGCGATGCCGGTTGGATCGGCCGCCTCAGGCTCGACATCGACTATACAGGCGTCGACATCGTGCCCTCGCTGATCGCCGCCAACACGAGGCGCGTGGCGGACGGCGAGCTGGCCGGCCGCTTCCTGGTTGCCGACATCACGCGCGATCAACTGCCGCGCGCCGATCTGATCCTGTGCCGGGACTGCCTGGTGCATCTGAGCTTTCAGAATATCGCCTGCGCCATGGCCCGCTTTCGCGAGAGCGGCGCGCAATTCCTGCTGGTCACGACGTTTCCGGAATTCGAGGACAATCGCGATTGCGAGGATGGCGACTGGCGCGCGCTCAACATGACCGGGGCGCCGTTCGGCTGGCCTGCGCCGCGCGAACTGATCGACGAGCGCTGCGAGGAGGGCGATGGCGGCTGGCGCGACAAGAGCCTCGGGCTGTGGCGGCTCGACGAGCTGCCGGATCCCGTTCGCATGGCCACGGATGTGTGACGGCTTGCGGGCACGACGTCCATTGCGGACTCGCTCGCGCCGGCGATAGACTTCAAGTTGTGTAAGCGATCTCCTGCCGCGTCCCGGAGCCCACCATGAGCCTACGTGCCGCCTTGGCCGCGTTGTTGATCTGGTGCAGTGCGCCCGCGCTGGCGCAGCAGGACGGGGCCACGCTCTACGCCGCGCATTGCGCGCAATGCCACGATACCGATGCGCAGACCCGCGTGCCCGGCCGCAGCGCGCTGCGGGCGATGTCGTTCGACCAGGTGCTGGGGGCGGTGACCAGTGGCAGCATGGCGGCGATGGCAAAGGACCGCAGCGATGCCGAACGCCGCGCGATCGCGTCCTTCGTCACCGGCAAGACCGCGGGCGGTGCGGTTGCGGATGCGGACGGCCGCTGCGCGCAGCAGGCGAGCGGCTTTCCTGGAGCCCTCGACGGCCCGCGCTGGAATGGATGGGGTGTCGATGCCAGCAACAGCCGCTTCCAGCCTGCCGACATGGCGGGGCTGACCGCGGCGCAGGTGCCGCATCTGCGCTTGAAATGGGCTTATGCCTTTCCCGGCGCCTCGGTGTCGTTCGCGCCGCCGACCATCGTCGGCGGGATGCTGTTCATCGGCGGCACGGATCGCAAGATGCACGCGCTCGATGCGCGCAGCGGCTGCACGATCTGGACGCTGGCGATCGATGCGGCGGTACGCGCCGCGATCAGCTTTGCGCCGCTTCCGGGCTCCGATCAGTTCGCGATCTTCTTCGGGGATTTGCGCGCCAACGCCTATGCAGTGAACGCGCTGACCGGCGCGCTGATCTGGAAGACAAAGGTGGAGGAGCACGCCGCCGCGCGCATCACCGGTGCGCCGACGCTTCATGATGGCCTGCTCTACGTGCCGGTGTCCTCGCTCGAGGAAGCCGCCGGCTCGCAAGCCTCCTACGAATGCTGCACCTTCCGCGGCAGCGTGGTGGCGCTGGAGGCTGCGACCGGCAAGACGATCTGGCAGGCCTACACGATCCCCGAGATCCCGCATCCGACCAGCAAGAATGCCAGGGGCACGCAGCTGTTCGGCCCGTCGGGCGCCGCGATCTGGTCTGCGCCGACGATCGATGCGAAGCGGGGCGCGGTCTATGTGGCGACCAGCAATTCCTATTCGAACCCGCCGGCTGCGACCGCCGATGCGATCCTGGCGTTCGAGCTTGCGACAGGCAAGCTGCTATGGAAGCAGCAGGCGACGCCGAAGGATGCCTTCGTCGTTGCCTGCTTCAGCGCGGACAGGACCAATTGCCCTGATGAGCCCGGGCCCGATCATGATTTCGGCCAGTCGCCGATCCTGGTGACCTTGCACGACGGCAGGCGCGTGCTTGCCATCGCGCAGAAGTCGGGCGTCGTGCACGCGCTCGATCCCGACGATGGCGGCAAGATCCTGTGGCAGACGAGGATCGGAAAGGGCGGTGCGCTCGGCGGCAGCGAGTGGGGCTCGGCCGCGGACGGCGAGCGCATCTACGTCGCCAATTCCGACGTGCGGTTCAAGCGCGACGGCACCCGGCAGCTCGATTCCACGCAAGGCGGCGGCTTGTTCGGCCTCGATCTCGCCACCGGAAAAGTCGTGATGGAGGTGCCGCCGGTCGCCTGCGGCGATCGCCTTCAATGCAGCCCCGCGCTCTCGGCGGCGGTGAGCCTGATCCCGGGCGTCGTGTTCTCCGGCGGCGTCAGCGGCTTCCTGCGCGCCTACGCCACCGACGGCAAGCTGCTGTGGGAGTTCGACACTGCGCGGGATTTCAAGGCGGTGAACGGCATCCCCGCCCATGGCGGCGCGATCGACGGCCCCGGGCCCGTCATCGCCGGCGGCATGCTCTACACCAATTCCGGCTACGGCCAGTGGAGCGGCGTTGCCGGCAACGTCCTGCTGGCGTTCGAGGTCGGCACGGAGTGAGGCTTATCGCCGGGGGTGCGACAGGACCAGCACCATCGTCGCGGGTTGTCCGACGACGCTCTCGACCGCGTCTGCGATCTGCGTGCTATATTCTGCGCTGATGACGCCGGCCATGTACTCGCTGCGCGCGTAGGCTATCACCACACCGCCAGACAATTCCGCGCAACGAAACCCCTGGAGGTATGTGTCGTATGTCTTCGCACCCAAGGTGAAGTTGAGCTTGGCTTGAACGGCGAGATCTTCTTCGTCAGTCAAAACAATCATGCATGCTCCGGATCCAGCGCATCGAGATACGGGGCGAGGTGTCAGGCGTTGTGCATGAGGCCATGCCGAAATGGCTTGGAACGAAAAAGCCGAGCGCTGAACAGACAGAAACTTGGAGTGCGTTCGATGATCAACGCCAGATGCTGCTGCGGTGCTCTCACGCTGTCGCTGCCGGGACCATCGCAACTCGTCGTCGCCTGTCATTGCCTCGACTGCCAGCGCCGCACCGGCGCGCCGTTCGGCGTCGGCGCGTTCTACCCGGCCCACGTCGTCACGATTTCAGGGCCGTCAAAGCAGTACGTTCGGACAGCCGCGAGCGGCGGCAAGGTCCGCAGCCATTTTTGTCCCGACTGCGGCGCAACGGTCTATTGGCATGCCGACAATCTGCCAGGGATGATCGGCGTCGCCGTCGGAGCGATCGCAAACCCCGATTTTCCGCCGCCGATGAGATCGGTGTTCGAGCAGTCGAAACATGGCTGGGTGGAGATTGAAGGTGCCGAGCACTTCCAGCAGAGCAGCGTAGCGAAGCGTTTGGGCTGAGGACGTCAGAAGCTGGTGCCGGCTGAGGGGATTGAACCCCCGACCTTCGGTTTACAAAACCGCTGCTCTACCGCTGAGCTAAGCCGGCGACGCCTGAAAGGCGCGGGCGGGGCCGGCATGGGCCGGGGTCTCCACCCGTGCGCGCCGCAATACCAGACTTGATCGGAAAGTGCCAGAACCCGCAAAAGGCCGTCGCCGCCGACATGAATCAGGCGGCCCTGAGGGCCGCCTGATGTCCTGCGTTAGAGCTGAAGCGCCTTACTGGCAGATGTGCCGGCGGCCGTCTTCGCCCTTGAACCAGGTGCCGGGCGTGCAGACGAAGCCGTTACGCTGCGCGTAGGTGCGGGTGTCCCAGCCACGATTGTCCCAGCCGCGGTTGTCCCAGCTGTTGTCGTAGGCGTAGGAATTATCCCAGGCGCGGAACGGTGCGCTGGCGATGGCGCCGGCGGTGCCGATCGCAGCGCCGGCGACGCCGGCCGCAACGTCAGTCGGCCAGAAGCCGGTGCGGTTCCTGTCCCAGCCATTGTTCCAGTCGCCGTTGGTCTGACGGTAGGCCGCGCGGCGATGGCGATTGCCGCTGTCGGTGTAGGGATTTCCGGGGCCGAGATTCTTGCAGTTGGCGTTGGCGAATTGCGCCGCGCAGCGGCCGGGCTCGTTGACGACAGCCTGCGCCATGGCAGAGCCTGCCAGCATGGTCGCTGCAATCGCCGTGGCTCCAAAAAGTTTGATGTTCATGGTTGTTGGCTCCCAATTTGTTGACGGGGGCTAAACGCTTGCGGCGGCGGACGTTCCGAAGAAACCGGTGGATTTTCGCCAGGCTGCGCTCAAACCGATGTGAGCAAGCAGGTTCCGCGCAGCGGCGCCGCGCCGTTAACGCTTCGCTAGTTCGCCTTGCAGCATTTGAGCGGCGCGCAATCCTTACACATTAGGCTTACCGGAATTTGGTGAGCAGGCCTTAACCCTCTTCCGCCGGGGATCGGTTAGGTTGCGGCCGCGTAACCGGGATCTCATCATGCGTGCTGTGGCGCTCGCTGCCTTTCTGATCGGACTGCCCGCGACGGCATTTGCCGGCGGCGGCTTCGATATCGTCGTTCCCGGCCGGCCCGGCGTGCCGATCATCATCAACAACATCGACGCGTCCTATACCGTCATCGAGGGGGCCTGGGGTCTGGGCAAGGATATCCAGGTGCAGCCCACGATCTATGGCGGGCGCTATGTCGCCGAGCGGCAGCCTGCCGATGTCGGCCATTATTATCCGACGATGGGCCTGCGGCCCGGCTACGGCCGGCTCGAGGTCGAGCCGCCCGCGAACCGCAAATTGCCGAAGCCGGCCGAGAACTATCACCAGAGTTGGGGCGCGTCGTCCGCGCTGCTGCCGGCGCAGATGGATCCGCCGGTCGATCCGCCGCCGGTGATCTACGCGCCCGAGATCAACGATCGTCCGCGGCCGCCGCGCCCGCGGCCGCATGTCCAAGTCCCCGGCAAGCCGCCGGGTTAAGAAACGTCAAAATCCAACAAAACGGAAATCAACAGGAGAGAGTAATGCGTCAGATGATTTCGGGACTGGTCGCGGCGGCTGCCGTGATGTTCGTCGCCACGGCCCCCGCCGCGGCGTGCGGCTTCAATCCGTGCCAGCCGGTCGCGCCGGTCTATTCCGGCTGCAACACCGGTTGCGGCGGCTACGGCTATGGTGCGGGCTATGGCTACGGCGCCTATGAGCGTCTCGCCGAGCCGACCACGCAATATTACCACGTCAACCAGGGCCCGACCTATACCGGCCCGGGCGCCTTCGCGCCGTATCCGACCTATCGTGAGGACGCGGTCGTCGCGCCCGCCAATTATGGCTACGGCTACGGCTATCGCGCCGCCGTGGCGCCGTATCATCGCCCGCACTATCGTCCGTATCGCTACGGCTACGGCCCGCGTGTCGGCTATCTGCCGCGCGTGCATTATGGCCATGGTCCGCGCTACGGCTACGCCCACCGCCACGCGCCGATGCCGTACTACGGTGGCCACCGCGCGCTGCGCCGCTACTACTGATCGCCTGATCGGTTGAGTCAAAGGACGCCCGTTCGCGCAATGCGGACGGGCGTTTTTCTTTGTCAGCGCTTCATCAGCCCGAGTCGGCTGGCGCCGACATAGAGCGACAGCACGGCGGCGTTCGACACGTTGAGGCTCTTGATTTCGCCGGGCATGTCGAGCCGAGCCACGACGCTGCAGGTCTCGCGCGTCAATTGCCGGAGGCCCTTGCCTTCGGCTCCCAGCACCAGCGCGAGCGGCTCGCGCAGCGCGACCTCCGAGAGATCCTCGCTGCCTTCGCTGTCGAGGCCGACGGTCTGGAAGCCGCGCTCGTTCAGCGCCGTGAGCGCGCGGGCGAGGTTCTGCACGGTGATCACAGGCACCAGCTCCAGCGCGCCGGAGGCGGCCTTGGCGAGCACGCCGGTCGCCTCGGGGCTGTGGCGCGCGGTGGTGACGATCGCCTTGACCGCGAACGCGGCCGCCGAGCGCAGGATCGCGCCGACATTGTGGGGATCGGTGATCTGGTCCAGCACCAGCACCATGCCCTCCTGCGTCAAGGTCTCGATGTCGGGCGAGGGCAGGGGATCGGCTTCGGCGAGCAGGCCCTGGTGCACGGCGTCGGGCGCGAGCTGCCGGTCGATCTCCTGAGGCCGAACGATCTCGGGCGCGACGCGGGTCGCGATGTTCTCGTCCGCCAATCGCTTGGCCGCGTTCTCGGTCAATGTCAGCTTGCGGATCCGCCGCGCCGGGTTGGCCAGCGCCATGGAAACGGAGTGCCAGCCATAGAGGATGACCGGCCCGTCGGTTGCCGAATCGCGGTCGCGCCGGGCCGGGCGGCCGGCCGATTTCTCGGCCTTCTTGAAAGGCTTACCGTCCCGGCGACGGCCTTTGGGTGCGAATTTTCGATCGTTCATGGCTGCGCTTGTGTCACGGGTTCCGGAATATGGCAATTTGGCCGTCTACTGAGGCCATTATGGACCATTTTCCCCGAACGCCTCGGTTGACTTTGCCCCACCGCATCGCCCATAAACGCGCCCGGTCGCGCCCCCATCCGGGCTGTCGCGGCCTTCACGTTCCATGGCCGTCTTCGGTCGCCGGCAAGGTCCGGCCCGATTGTGCTGCCGTCGAGCGGGGAGTGTCCCGAGTGGCAAAGGAGCTGACTGTAAATCAGCCGCCTCATGGCTTCGCAGGTTCGAGTCCTGCCTCCCCACCACGCTTCGCCCTTGCGGGCTACGCGTGGCGCAGCCGAGCGTAACCCGCAAGGGCGATGCGTATCCGGCGAAGCTTGAGCGCAGCGAGAGCGAAGACGCACCGTCAGCCGCAACGATTGTCGCGCCGTAGGGCGCAGGCGGACTGCAGCAGCGACCGCCCGCCGTCATCCCATTACCGCGCGTGCTCTTCCCGTTCGTGGATCACGTTCGCGCGTCCGACCAGGAGATCGTCGACCATGCCGATGCGTTTGGTGTCCTTGCCCGCATAGGGCATCGCGTGCAGCACGTAGCGCATGGCGTTGAGGCGCGCGCGCTTCTTGTCGTCGGACTTGATGGTGATCCAGGGACAGTCCGCGGTATCGGTGTGGAAGAACATGCCCTCCTTGGCGCGCGTGTAGTCGTCCCATTTGTCGAGCGAGGCGAGGTCGATCGGCGACAGCTTCCACTGCTTCAAGGGATGGCCCTCGCGCTCCTTGAAGCGCCGCCGCTGCTCGTCGCGGCTGACCGAGAACCAGAACTTGATGAGGTGGAGCCCGCTGCGAGCGAGGTTGCGCTCGAATTCCGGGACCTGGCGCAGGAACTCGTCGTACTCGGCCTGCGAGCAGAAGTTCATGACGCGCTCGACACCGGCGCGATTGTACCAGCTCCGGTCGAACAGCACGATCTCGCCTGCGGTCGGCAGGTGCTGGACGTAGCGCTGAAAATACCATTGGCCGCGCTCGACGTCGCTCGGCTTCTCCAGCGCCACGACACGGGCGCCGCGCGGATTGAGATGCTCCATGAAGCGCTTGATCGCGCCGCCCTTGCCCGCGGCGTCGCGGCCCTCGAACAGCAGGACGAGGCGCTGCCGCGTCTCCTTCATCCAGTTCTGCAGCTTCAACAGCTCGGTCTGAAGCGCGAACTTCTGCTCCTCGTAGTCGCGGCGATACATCCGCGATTTGTAGGGGTAGCCGCCCAACCGCCAGTCGTCGGCGAGTTCGTCGCTGGTGGTCCTCTTGGCGCGCTTGGCTTGCTTGCCGGTCAGCAGCGCCTGCATCTGCTTGGCATCATCGGGCGCGGCTCCCGTGATGATGGCCTGCACCGGCTCGCTGTCCGGCGCCAGCGCCGGCGTTCCGTTGAGGACGCTGTCGAGTGCCGCCATCTCGCTCTGCAGCGCGCCCGCGGACGATTGCTCGGCGAGGGAGCGTTCGACCGCGGTAAGCTTGACCACGCCAGGTTGCGCAACTGCCGCCTTGCGCCGGGTGGCCGGCTTTGCGCTGCGCGTTCGGGTTTGAGCTTGCCTGGACTTCCGGGGAAGAGATGCCATTCGCCTGCCTGTCCTGAAATGCACGGAAAACCCGATTTACGCGCGAATCAGGACCAGGCGACTTGACGCGGATCAAACGGCGGCGGCAGCCTCCTCGGAGAGTAAACGCTTAACCATCGGCGCCACCTCGCGCCCGTAAAGCTCGATGCTCTTCATCAGCTTCTCGTGCGGCAACGGCCCCGCCGAGTACTTCAGTTGAAACCGGGAGATGCCGAGCGCCTTCGCCGTCCTGGCGATCTTGCGCGCGACCGTCTCCGGCGAGCCCACATAGAGCGAGCCGTGCTCGGCCTCGTTGACGAATTCGTCGCGGCCCATCGGCGGCCAGCCGCGCTCCTTGCCGATGCGGTCGCGCATGGCCTTGTAGTGGGGCCACAGCTCCTCGCGTGCCTGCTCATCCGTCTCGGCGACATAGCCGGGCGAGTGAACGCCGATCGGCTGGGCGGGGCGGCCGAACTCCTTGAACGCGCGGTGATAGAGTTCGACGAAAGGCGCAAAGCGCGCGGGATCGCCGCCGATGATCGCGAGCATCAGCGGCAAATCATAATGCGCCGCGCGCACCACCGATTGCGGGCTGCCGCCGACGCCGATCCAGGTCTTCAGCGCGCCGTGCTCGACCGGCGGATAGACCAGCTGATCGCGCAGCGGCGGACGCAGCTTGCCTTCCCAGCTCACCGGCTGCTGCGGGAGCAGGGCGGTGAACAAATCGAGCTTCTCCTCGAACAGCTCCTCGTATTTGCGCAAGTCGAAGCCGAACAGCGGAAAGGATTCGGTGAACGAGCCGCGGCCGAGGATTACCTCGGCACGGCCGTTCGACAGCGCATCGAGCGTGGCAAAGCGCTGGAACACGCGGATCGGATCGTCCGAGCTCAAGACCGTCACGGCCGAGCCGAGATGGATGTGCTTGGTGCGCGATGCGATCGCCGCGAGCACGGTCTCCGGCGAGGAGATCGCAAAATCAGATCGGTGATGCTCACCGAGGCCGATGAAGTCGAGCCCGAGCTCGTCGGCCAGCACGGCCTCGTCGACCACGTTGCGGATCACCTGCGCATGGGGAAGCAGGGCGCCGGAGGCGCTCCTGGTGACGTCGCCAAAGGTGTCCAGTCCGAATTCGAGCGGTGCGGTCATCGATGAAATCTCTGTGGGGAGGATCGGCCAGATTTAAGGGAGGACCGCCAGCCCACAAGGCGGCTTTCGGAAATGCTCGGTTTCCGATTGTGAGGCCTATCGCGAGATCCGCACCACCATCTTGCCGAGCGCGCCGCGCGTCTGCATGGTCCGGAACGCGTCCCGGAAATCCTCCAGCGCGAAGACACGGCCCACGACGGGCTTCAGCTGACCGTCGGCGAGCCAGCCCGTCAATTGCGACATCAGGCGCTTCTGCAGCTCGGGCTCGCGCAGCGGAATCTGCGCGAGGTCGACGCCGAGCAGGGCGCCGCCTTTCAGCAGCGGCAGGTTGAACGGCAGCGCGGGGATCGCGCCGGCGGCAAACCCGACCACGAGATGACGGCCGCGCCAGGCGATGGAGCGAAACGCCTGCACCGAAATCTCGCCGCCGACCGGATCGAAGATCACGTCGGCGCCGTGTCCGCCCGTCAATTCCTTCAGCGTGTCGCGCCAGCCCGCCTGCGTGTAGTCGATGACGGTGTCGGCGCCGTGCGCCTGCGTGAATTCGCGCTTTTCCGCTGTCGATGCCGCTGCGATCACGCGCGCGCCGAGCAGCTTGCCGATCTGCACGGCCGCGATCCCGGTGCCGCCGGCCGCACCCAGCACCAGCAGGTGCTCGCCCGGTGCGATCGTGGCGCGGGCGCTCAGCGCATAGAGCGCGGTCAGATAATTGGCGCGAAACGATGCCGCAACTTCTGCCGCGACACCGTCGGGCAGAGGATGGAGCGCTTCCGGCTTGACCACGATCTCTTCGGCGAGCGCACCCGACCGCGTCATGCCCATCACGCGCATGCCGGGTTGATAGCCGCCGGGTGCGCCGGGCGCCTCCGTCACCACACCGGCGAACTCCGTCCCGGGAATGAACGGCAGGGGATCTTTGGTTTGATAGCGGCCCTGAATCTTCAGCCCGTCGACAAAGCCGATCCCGGCAGCCTCGACCTGGATACGAATCTGCCCTGGCTCCAGGCGGGGAGACGGAACGTCCTTCAGCTGGATATGATCGACGGGTGCGTATTGCTCGACGACGACGGCCTTCATGTCGGACCTCTGTTGTTCCAGCTATCTTGACAGGTCCCGACGCTGGCCTCTTGCGTCTACCGCCACATCCCGCGCATCCGCGCGCCAATGTCGACCTTCGGCCCCTGTGCCCCCGTGCGCGCCGCACCGGCGGCTGCCTTCGGCCAGGCGGTGCGCTCGAACAGGTAGACCAGCTGCTCCGGGATGAAGCGGGTGCGCGAGGCGTAGACGTGACGGTCGCCCTTGGCGGCCTGGCCGTGGACGAAGAAGCGCTGGGGAACGATGAGGTGCAGATCGTCCTTGGCGCGGGTCATCGCGACATAGAGCAGGCGCCGCTCCTCCTCGATCTCGGCAGAGGTGCCGGCGCCGAGATCGGAGGGCATGCAGCCGTCGACGACGTTGAGCACGAACACCGATTTCCACTCCTGGCCTTTGGCGGAATGGATGGTCGAGAGGATCAAATAATCCTCGTCGCGCAAGGGAGGTCCGGATTTGTCGCTGGTCGCATCGGGCGGATCGAGCGTGAGCTCGGTCAGGAATTTTTCGCGGGATGAATAGCCGCTTGCGATCTGCTCGAGCTGCATCAGATCGGCGCGGCGCGTTTCTGAATCCTCGTGGAGGCGATCGAGATGCGGCTCATACCACAGCCGCACGCGTTCGAGATCGACCGGCCATTCCGAATAGCGCAAATTCTCGACGGTGCGGACGAAGGCGGTCCAGTCGTCGCCGGTGCGCGCGGGCACCGGGAGATGCGCGAGCGCGTTCAGTGGATCCATGCTCTCCGCCATCTGGTCCAGCACGCGCTGCGCGGTCGCGGGGCCGATGCCGGGCAACAGATGCAGGATGCGGAAACCGGCGACGCGGTCGCGCGGGTTTTCGGCGAAGCGCAGCAGCGCCAGCACATCCTTGACATGCGCGGCATCGAGGAATTTGAGGCCGCCGAACTTCACGAAGGGAATGTTGCGGCGGGTCAGCTCGATCTCGAGCGGGCCGGAATGCGAGGAGGTGCGGAACAGCACCGCCTGGTGCTTGAGCAGCGCGCCTTGCTCGCGGTTCGCCAGCACTTCTTCCACGATGTAGCGCGCCTGGTCGGCTTCGTTATGCACGGTGACGAGTTGCGGCTTGTGCGAGGCGGTGCGGTCGGTCCAGAGGTTTTTCGTGAAGCGCTCGCGGGCGAGGCCAATGACGCCGTTGGCTGCGGCCAGCACGGCCTGTGTCGAGCGATAGTTGCGGTCGAGCGTGATCATTTCCGCGCGCGGCGAGAAGCTCTGCGGAAACTCCAGGATGTTGCGCACGGTGGCGGCGCGGAACGAATAGATCGACTGCGCGTCGTCGCCGACCACGGTGAGGCCGCGTCCATCGGGCTTCAGCGCCAGCAGGATCGAGGATTGCAGGCGGTTGGTGTCCTGGTATTCGTCGACCAGCACGTGATCGAAGCGGCCACCGATCTCTTCGGCGATCAGCGGGTCGCTCATCATCTGCGACCAGTAGAGCAGGAGGTCGTCGTAATCGAGCACGTGCTGGGCCTGCTTGGCCTCGACGTAGGCGGCGAACAGTCCTTTCAGCTCTGCGGCCCAGCCGGCGCACCAGGGATAGTGCGCGCCCAAGACCTTCTCGATCTCCATCTCGGCGTTGACGCAGCGCGAATAGATCGACAGGCAGGTGCCCTTGGCCGGAAAGCGGCTCTCGGTCTTCGACAGGCCGCGCTCGTGCCGGACCAGGTTCATCAGGTCGGCGGAATCCTCGCGGTCGTGGATGGTGAAGGCAGGATCGACGCCGATCCGCTCGGCATATTCGCGAAGGAGGCGCGCGCCGATGCCGTGGAAGGTGCCGGCCCAGGTCAGCGCATCGCGCATGATCGCGGCATTGTTCTCGCCGAGCACCTTTCGCGAGATGCGTTCGACCCGGCCGGCCATCTCGGACGCCGCGCGGCGGGAGAAGGTCATCAACAGGATGCGGCGCGGATCGGCACCGGCGACGATCAGATGGGCGACGCGGTGGGCCAGCGTGTTGGTCTTGCCGGAGCCGGCGCCGGCAATGACGAGCAGGGGGCGCCCACGGTCGCGCCATCGGCCACGCCATGCTCGACGGCGCGGCGCTGCTCCGCATTGAGCGTGTCCAGATATGTCGCCACGAATCGCCCCGTTGAAAGACCGAGAGTCGGCGATCCCGGCGCGAGATCGCAATGCGGCCGGACGGAACCAATGCTAAGACCTAGGGACAACACGGTCTCAAGTTCCAGCCCGAAAAGTGCACCCGGCATGACCGAGCTCAAGCCCGACCAGTTCGAGATGCGGCGGCTGGAATCGCTCAGCAACACCATCTTTGGCGTCGCCATGACGCTTCTGGCCTACGACCTGCCGAAGGCCGCGGTCTTCACCAGCTCCCCCGGCTGGAGTGATCTGGCCCATGTCTATTCCGGTAAGCTCGCGGGCTTTGCGCTGAGCTTCATCATCGCCGGCGTGTTCTGGATCAGCCATCACCGGCGGCTGGCGCGCCAGCCGGTCGGCAGCCGCGGCATGGTGATCCTCAACCTGTTCTTCCTGCTCTCGATCGTGCTGCTGCCGGTGACCAACGGGCTCTACACCAATTACGGTATGAGCAGCGCGGTCGCCGTGCTCTACGGCCTGCATCTCACCGCCATTGCCGGCCTCAATGCCTGGCTGTGGTGGAAGGTGCTCGGCAGCTGGCGCTACGAGATCATGGCCTCGATGTTTCCGCTGGCCGTGTTCATCCCGGGCACGATCGTGGCGATATTCGCGCCGCAGATCGCGCCCTTCGTCTGGTTCATCGCCTTCGGCGGCCTCGCGATCCAGCGCTTCTACGGCGCGCGGAGCGAGGCGTGAGGCGAGGCCTCACCCGGCTGTCGCGCCGAACCCATCGGCCGGCACGTAAAGCTTGACCGGTCGGATTTCGTAGACCGCGGTCGGATTGACCGCGCGCAACTTCCGCGCCGCCGCGATCGCCTCCTCCTCGCTGGCGCATTCCATCAAGTGAAAGCCGAGGAGTTGCTCCTTGGTCTCGGCGAACGGGCCGTCCAGCACCATGCCCGCGCCGGGGCCACGCAGGGTGCGGGCCTTTCTTGTCTCATCCAGCCGGGCGGCCGGTCCGAACTGCCCACTTGCCCGCAAGGGCGCCTGAACCTCGATGACCTTGGCCACGACGGCGGCGTCCTGCTCCGGCGTCCAGGCCAGGAGGCTCGTCTTCCACGTGGTAGGCCAGAATGGCGTAAAGCATCGTCCCCTCGTTGTTTTTCTGCACAGATCCCAAGGACGTAGCATTGCTGGAGAAGCCGACAACCCCAGCCACAAAATATTGCGTAAACATGGTGCGACGAAACCGTCCTGAAACCCGATTACGGCCTTGCCGCGTGAACGCCGCCCGAAGCGGTCGCGACTGATGACCACAACAACAAGATTTCTGCTGGAGGCGGCAATGTCGGGTCACATCATCAAGATCATCTGCGATGCGCGTCGGGCCGGTCGATCGGAGACGGCCGATCTGCACGACCAAAGCGGACATCACCGCTATTACGGCAGCTCGGCCGAGAATGGCGGCGAGCGCGTCGTGGAAAGCCGGCGCGGCAAGCGCCCGCGTGCTCCCGGCGTCTGCGGCTTCTGAAGCCATCGCCAACGTCGCGCGACATGGAAGTCCTGCAAATTTCGATCGCGGCGATGCCGTTCCTGCTCGCGCTGACGAGCCGGACGGGCAAGGCCATCGTGCCGTGCCTGCTGACGAGCATCGTCACCGTGATGCTCGGCGCAGAACCTCACCGCGCCGTCGTGGCCTGGTGCGTCGGCATGCTGATCGCGGCGGTCGCGCTGCGCGAGCGGCTTCGCGCCGGCTGACACGGCAGGCCTCACTGCCCGCCCAGGACCTGCTTGACCAGGGCCTCCCGCAACGCCGCCAGCTCGCCGCTCGCCTCCATCTGCGCGATCACCTTGCCGACCTCAGGCACCAGGTCGCGATGGCGTTCGTGCAGGTAGTGGTAGATGTGGATGCGCTCGAGGGGCGGCGAGAGCGGGTAGATCCTGGCCTGCAGATTGAGCTTCTTCACCGCGGCGAGCCCGCTGAAGAGATCGGTGACCATCACGTCGAAACGCTCGGCGTCGAGCATCCTCACCATGTTGTCGAGGCCGGTGGTGGCCGTGACGCGGGCCATGCCGCGCGTACCTGCTTCCGAGGAGCCGACGCCGCGGACGATGCCGATGCTGTAATCCTTGATCGAGATCCCAGCCCTTGACCTCGAACCGGAGCCTGGTCGCGAACACCGCCGGCTCGATGTAGTTGATCGCCGGCGTGACCCGGACCAGCGTCGGGTAGTCGCGCGAGAGCGTTCCGATCCGCTGGATCTCGCCGTCGACCTCGCCGGCGCTCGACAATGCAAGCGCGCGCTTGCCGGGGACGTCCTCGAACTCCAGCTTGATGTTCAGCTTGGCGTAGACCGCCCGCAGCAGCTCGCCGCCGACATATTGATCGGGGATGTCGGCGATGCGCGCCAAACGGATCGTGTCCTGCGCGCGGGTGGGAGCGGCCGCGAGCAGCGCCAGGCAGACGAGGGCCAGCCGCCACATCGGGCGTCTCCTGCGGTCGTGCATTGCTACCCCTGGATTCGGACGCAAGTGCGATCTACCGGGAGTTGGCGCCTGCGCGCCGGCCGCAACGGGGACCGCTGGCCGCCACGCTGGTCATACCGGACTTTCACCGGTGTCATTCTAGCACGCGCGGTGGTAGTTTGCGCGGGAATCCTGCTGCCGGGCGGAAGACATAACCCGCCGACCTCAAGCCGCCCGTGGGCCGACAGGGTGATTGCGCGCATCGGTTGACGATGCAGGCGTCTCTATTTCTGGATTGCTCGAGACTGCGACCGGTGACCGGAGCAGGGAGCCGCCATTTCGGGGTCGGGGTGCATGGCCAACGCAGGTGACGAGGACCCCAAGCGCAGCCGCGCCATCGCTCCAGTGGCTGCAAAGCCGGGCCTGACGAGCGTGGATGCCGCGCTTGCGCCTCCGATGTTCGCTTCGCTTCTGGCACGCCTCTTCAACTGGTCGCGCAGCGGCGTCGGTCCGCGGCTGCTTGCCGCCGTGCTGCTGTTCTCTTCCGTGGTGACGCTGACGCTGACGGCGCTCCAGCTCTATCTCGACTACGATCGCGAGGTCGGGCTGATCGAGACGCGGCTCGACGAGATCGGCCGCAGCACGACCGGCAGTCTCGGCGAAAGCCTGTGGTATCTCGATCAGAACCAGCTCAAGCTCCAGCTCGACGGCATCCTGCGGCTGCCCGATATCCGCGCTGCCGAGGTGCGCGAGATCGCGGACCGTCCTGATCCGATCCGCATTGTCGTCGGCGAGCCCGGCACGCGTTCGATCGTGACGCGCGATTATCCCCTGAACACCAGCGTGCAGGGGACGACACGCCCGATCGGCGTGCTCCACATCGAGGCGACACTGAGCAACGTCTACCAGCATCTGCTCAACCGGGCCCTGGTCATCCTGGCGAGTCAGGCGGCCAAGACATTCCTCGTCTCGCTGTTCATCATCTACATGGTCCATCTGCTGGTGACGCGGCATCTGGTCGCCATCGCCGAGTTCGTCAGCAAATACAATCTGGCGCAGCCGCCGCCGCCTTTGCGCCTGGAGCGCCGGCCGCCCTACGATGCCGACGAGCTGGACAAGGTGATCGAGGCCTTCAACGCCATGTGCGCGAACCTCGAGCGGGCCTATGGCGAGCTGCGCGAGGCCAATGCAAATCTCGAGCGCGACCTGACCATCCGCCGGCGCGCCGAAGCGGACGCGCGGGCGAGCGAGGAGCGTTTCCGCGACTATGCCGAGACCGCGTCCGACTGGTTCTGGGAGACCGGGCCGGACCACTGCTTCACCTACCTCTCCGACCGGGTGATTGCTTTCGGCATGGATCCCAAGGTGCGGCTTGGCACGCGCCGCATCGATACCGCGCTCGACCGCGAGACCGAGGCGGAGAAATGGCGCGGGCACCTGGCGACGCTGGACCGTCACGAGCCGTTCCGCAAATTCGAATATCGCGGGCGCGACACCACCGGGCGGATGCATCATTTCAGCGTCAACGGCAAGCCGGTCTTCGCCGCCGACGGACGCTTCCTGGGTTACCGCGGCTCCGCGACCGATCTTACGGCGCAGCACGAGACCGAGGAGCGACTGCGTCAAGTCCAGAAGATGGACGCAATCGGCCAGCTCACCGGCGGCGTCGCGCATGATTTCAACAACGTGCTCACCGTCATCACCGGCACCATCGAGACTCATCCGGGAAGGGCTTGCGGACAAGCCCGAATTAGGCGCGATCGCGCAGCTGATCGACGATGCCGCCGCGCGCGGCGCGGAGATCACCTCGCAGCTGCTGACCTTCGCGCGCCGCCAGCCGCTGGAGCCGCGCGAGATCGACGTCAACGCGCTCGTGGTCGAGACGGCGAAGCTGCTCAAGCCGATCCTCGGCGAGCATATCGAGATCGAGATCCGGCTCGCCGACGACCTCTGGTGCGCGATGGCCGATCCCTCGCAGCTCTCCTCCGCGATCGTCAACCTCGCCGTCAATGCGCGCGACGCGATGCCGGGCGGCGGGAAGCTCATTCTCGAGACCGCGAACCGCGAGACTCGACGGCATCGGCAGCGCCGGCGATGGCCTGCGCGGCGCCTTCGTGATGGTCGCGGTCAGCGACACCGGTCACGGCATTCCGGCCGACATCCGCGATCGCGTGTTCGAGCCGTTCTTCACCACCAAGGGCGTCGGTCGCGGCACCGGGCTCGGGCTCAGCATGGTCTACGGCTTTGCCCGCCAGACCGGCGGCACCGTCGCGATCGAGAGCGAGGAGGGGCAGGGCACGGTGATGCGGCTGTTCCTGCCGCGGTCGAAGGGCGAGGCGCCGGCGCGGGCCGCGCCGGTTCAGCCGCTCGCCAAGACGCGCGGACACGAGACGATCCTCGTGGTCGAGGACGATCCGCTGGTGCAGGGCTATGTCATCGCCCAGCTCGGCAGCCTCGGCTATCGCACGCTGGTGGCCGGGGACGGCGCCTCGGCACTGGCGCTGGTCGACCAGGGCGCCAAATTCGATCTGCTGTTCACCGACATCATCATGCCCGGCGGCATGAACGGCCGCGAGCTGGCCGAGGCGGTCCGGCTGCGCCGGCCGGGCATGCGCGTGCTCTACACCTCCGGCTACACCGACAACGCCATCGTCCACGAAGGGCATCTGGATCCCGGCGTGGCGCTGCTCGGCAAGCCCTACCGGAAGGCGGAGCTGTCGGAGAAGATTCGCGAGGTGCTGGCGGGCGAGCCGCCGACCTGAGATGTGCGGCCGAAGAAAAGGCGCGGCGGGGAAGCCCCGTCGCGCCCGATTTCTTGCTCGCTGGTCCAGGGCTGAGAGCGCCCCGATGCCAGGCCCTTATTCAGAGCTTAGCGGGCGATCCCAGCGAGGTGACAGCGCTTGGTAAAAGACACTGGATCACCTCCTTTCGTTGGTTTCGGAAGACCTCAATATAGGCGGCATTCCCGCCGCTGTTAAGGGGCGCCGGGTCCGCAAGGAACCGGGGCGGTTCGCGTGCCGGGGAAGATGCCGGAAAGCGGCATCCCGAAGCAGTTGAGACCGCCGCCCGGCCGTGTTAGGGAGCCCCTGACGCGGGTGTAGCTCAATGGTAGAGCAGCAGCCTTCCAAGCTGAATACGAGGGTTCGATTCCCTTCACCCGCTCCAAATTTCTGAGCGCCCTTAAGCCTGATCCAGGTCAATGTCCCCCGCGCCGGATGGTCTATCCATTGGTCGCAACTTCGGGACACATGCGACATGACCGACAAGCCGATCGACTGGACGCCGGATCTTTCCTTGCCGACTTCCAAATCCACCGTCCAGCACTTCATCGCAAACGCCGGCGGAGACCGCCTGGAGATCGACACCACGCCATGGGGCGAGGCCGATCTCACCGTCAACGGCCGGTCGATCGCGCATATCGAGGCGGCGGCGAGCGCCGGCGACGCGTTTCGAACGCTCGAGGCGGTCGCGGAAGATTTCGAGGCGGTCAAGGACGCAGGCAAGGATGCGCGCCTGGATCAGGTGATCGAGGACGACGAGGTCCGTGAACGGCTGGGTCTGCCGCGCCTCTAGGAACCATCACACCGCGCACGAGTTGGCCGGTCGGGCAGGACCGAAACTCATGCGAGGCCGACCGTGCAGCAAGACGTGCGCGTGCGCACCACCGCGCAGATCGCGGGTCATCCGATTCACCCGATGCTGGTGCCGATCCCGATCGCGTGCTTCATCGGGGCGCTCTTCACCGACATCGCCTATGTCGCCAGCGCCGAGATCATGTGGGCGGATTTCTCCGCCTGGCTTCTCGTCGTCGGTGTCGTGTTCGGCGTGCTGGCCGCAATCGCCGGCCTGACCGATTTCCTCGGCAACCGCCTGGTGCGGGCGCAGACGCCGGCCTGGCCGCACCTGATCGGAAATGCGCTGGCGCTGATCCTCGCCATCGTCAACGCGCTGATCCACACCCGCGATGCCTGGACCTCGGTGTGGCCGACGGGGCTCGTGCTGTCCTTGGTCACCGTGCTGATCCTGCCGGTCACCGGCTGGCTCGGTTGGGCCCTGGTCTATCGCCATGGCGTTGGAGTTGCGCGATGACATTCCCGATGATCCGTGCGCTGCTGTGCTCCTCACTGCTGCTCTTGTCCGCCTGTGACGACGGCAGCGGCGATCCCAAGGCGCAAATCGGTGCCAATCCCAGACTTCCCGACATCCAGCAATATCTGCTGCCGCCCATGCACATCGCGCGCATCGTCGGTTGGAAGAAAAACGAGACGCCTGCTGTAGCGGAAGGCCTGCAGATCAAGGCCTTCGCGACCGGCCTGCAGCATCCGCGTTTCCTCTACGTGCTGCCCAATGGCGACGTGCTGGTGGCGGAATCCAAGGCGCCGAAGGGGGCGGGGATCAAGCGTCCGAAGGAAATCGTCATGGGATATATCGAGTCCTGGGCGACCTTGGGCGGCGACGACACCGGTCCCGGCAATCGCATCACGCTGCTGCGTGACAGCAATGGCGACGGCGTGCCGGATACGCAAAGCGTGTTCCTCGAGCATCTCAATTCACCGTTCGGCATCGCGCTGGTCGGCAACGATCTCTATGTCGCCAATACCGATGCGATCGTGAGATATCCCTACACGGAAGGCGACACCAGGATCACCGCTCAGGGCACGGTGCTGACGCCGCTGCCGGGCGGACCGATCAACCATCACTGGACCAAGAGCCTCGTTGCCAGCCCCGACGGCTCGAAGCTCTATGCCGGCGTCGGCTCCAACAGCAACATCACCGAGAACGGCATGGAGGCCGAGCACAATCGCGCCGCCATCCTCGAGATCGACCGTGCCAGCGGGCGCTGGCGCGTGTTCGCGAGCGGCCTGCGCAATCCCAACGGGCTCAGCTTCGAGCCGCAGACCGGCGCGCTGTGGACTGTCGTGAACGAGCGCGACGAGCTCGGTCCCGATCTCGTTCCCGACTACATGACCTCGGTGAAGGACGGCGGCTTCTACGGCTGGCCTTACAGCTATTACGGCCAGCACGTCGATCCCCGCGTCAAGCCGCAGCGGCCGGATCTCGTCGCCAAGGCGATCGCACCGGACTACGCCCTGAGTTCGCATGTCGCCCCGCTCGGGATGGCCTTCAACACCGGCACCAGCCTGCCGGCGGCCTATCGCGGCGGCGCCTTCGTCGGCGAGCATGGCAGCTGGAACAGGCAGGTGCTCAACGGCTACAAGGTCGTGTTCGTGCCGTTCGCGGACGGCAAGCCGAACGGACCGGCGCAGGACGTCGTGACCGGCTTTCTGAATAGCGACAACAAGGCGCGGGGCCGTCCCGTCGGCGTCGCCATCGACAAATCAGGCGCGCTCCTGGTCGCGGACGACAGCGGCAACACGGTATGGCGCGTCACGGCCGCGCATCCGCAGCTGACGCAACGTTAAGCGCGCGATCGCGTTATCCGGCAGGCGCTTTCTGGAACTTAAGGAGTTGAACAATGGGCCTTGCTCAATATGCCATCGTGCCCGTGCGGGACCAATGGGGCGTGCTGCACGACGGCGACGTCAAGAACACCTACGCCACCAAGGAAGCCGCATTCGAGTCCGCGGTCGCCGCCGCATCACTCGCGCTTCGCGAGGGACATGAAGTCCAGGTCAGCGTGCCCGGCCGCCAAGCCGGCGAGAGCGCGCTCGGCAGCTAGCCATCACAGGATCAGCCGGCCGCGCCGCGCGGCAATCCCGATCGCAACCTCGGCACCGGCATTGAAGTCGAGGCGGTCGGCTTCGATGCCGTCGCTGAAGATGACGCCGTTTTCCGCCATCAGCGAGCGGATCCGCAATTGCTCTGCCGGGGCGAGCCGGCCGCAGACGAGATTGGCTTGCGAATGGCGGCTGGGGAAGGGCTCGCGCACGGCGAAGCGCAGCTCCGGCGCGTCCCAGGCCAGCGACTCATAGCCGGCCAGCGGGGAGGCCCGCCAAAGCTGCCGGCGATCGCCAGCGACCCCGTGACGATGCTCTTGAACCAGGCGGTCGATCCGAGCCCGGTCGAGACGATCAGCCCGCTCGACGACTGCCGCTCTTTCACGCCACCGGTCGCAAGCTCGTAGATCGCCGAGACATGCGTGCGTGCGCCGACGAAGAGGTCGTTGACGGCATAGAGCACCTGACCGTCGCCGAGCCGTGCTTCCGCCATCGTCACGGCCTGGCTGCCGCGCTTGTCGGCCGCGACCTCCGGCAGCAGCTTTGCGAGGTCGCGCGGTGCAAAGGGCAGCAGAATGCCGTCATGGCGCGCAGGGTCGGGGTTGAGCCCGATCAGCGGATGGTCGTCGAGATATTTCATCGTGTTGGCGACGACGCCGTCCTGGCCGAGCGCGACCGCGATGTCGTCGGGCGCGAAGATGAAGTTCGGCAGGAAGCTGCGGTCGATCACCTGGTAGCGTCCCCACTGCTCCAGCGCCTGCACCGTGGTGTGACGCTGCGCCTGGTAGACCTCGTGCTCGCGCTCGTAGTCGGAGAAGTCGGCGCCCAGATGCTCGACATAGAAGCGCGCCTGCGAGGCCGTGAGGTGGCGCGCGATCAGATCCTCCAGCCTGGTCTTGCGCGTCACCAGCACGATCTTGCGGTCATTGGCGGCGGGCATTGGCGGCCTCCGTGGGCTTCGGCGTCTCCAGGAGCTGGCTGAGCAAGTCCGGCGAGACGTTGAGCTGGCCGATCTTCTCGGCCTTTTCGGCGATGCCGGTGAAGGCCTGCGCGATCAGCTGACCCGGCTGCATGCCGGCCGCGGCCAGCGCCTGGATCACGCGGGTATCGACACCCTCGAAGATCTTCATCAGCGCGCCGACGCGATAGGCCTCGGCGTCGGCCAGCGTTCTCGTGTTCTCGGCATTGAGGCCGACGAAATCCTTGCGCTTGCCTTCCAGCACGATGTCCGCGGCCATGCCAGCCTCGCGCAGCTCGTTGCGCTTGGCGGCGACGCTCGCCTCGGCGTCCATCTGGGTCTCGCGGATCGACCGCTTCTTCTGCTCGACCGCGATCTCGGTGTCGAGCTCGCTCTCGCGGATGGCGCGCTCCTGCTCGACGGCGAAGTTGCGCCGGGCGAAGATCGCTTCGTCCGCGTTCTTCAGGATCGCCTCGCGCGCTTGCGCCTCCAGCGCCCTTGCGGTGTCCGGCGTCGCCTTGATGCCGCGGATCGACACGCCGAGGATTTCAAGTCCAAGCGAGGCGATGTCGGCGCGCGCCCTCAGTCCGCCCGCGATGATGTCGGCGATGCGGTCGGAGGCCTGCAACGCCTCCCGCAGCGTCAATTCCTTCACCGCTTGCTGGGCAAGCACCTCGACCGTGCCGAGAATCCGTTCCGGCAGCTTTTCCGGATCGTCGCTCGCATAGGTCTTGCCATCCGCCTTCAGCGTGAAGTCGAGCATCGAGGCGGCCTTCTTCGGATCGTTGACGCGATAGGTCACCTGACCCTGCACGGTCAGCGTCTGAAAGTCGCGCGCGGTCTGCTCGAAGATGAAGGAGGCGTCGCGGCTGCCGATGGGCACGGCGACCAGCATGGTCACCGGTGCGTAATACAGCGCGGAGAGCCCGGCGCCCTCGGCGACGACCGCGCCGGCGCGGTACTTCATCAGATAGGTGGTGGGCTGAGCCTTGATGAACCTGACGCCGAACATGGCCTTCTCCGATCGCTGTGTATAAGTGTGTCTGAGCAACTAAGTAAGTTGGACTGTACAACTAACTATGCTACTGTCAAGGCCGGACAAGGGAGAGGGCGATGGCGGGCGAGGCGGCTGGCAAAGGGCTCGGCAAGGATATTGGCAAAGGTGCTGGAAAGTCTGGAGATTTGGACTTTCCACGCCCTCTGACCACAGTCGATGTGGTGATCTTCGCGATCCTCGACGACAGCCTTCAGGTGCTGCTGGTGCGGCGGCCGGCCGGCGGGGGCGAGCCGTTTCCGGAAAGCTGGGCGCTGCCGGGCGGCTTCGTCGACGTCGCGAAGGACCGCGATCTCGCGGCGTGCGCCGCCCGCAAGCTCCGGGAGAAAACCGGCGTCAGCAGCCCTTACCTCGAGCAGCTCGGAAGCTGGGGAAGCGCAACGCGCGATCCGCGCGGCTGGTCAGCGACGCATGCCTATTTCGCGCTGATCCCGGAAGCCGCGGGCGAACTCGCTGCTGATGCACGCTGGTTTCCGCTGTCCGGCGGCAGGTTGAAGGAGAAGCTCGCCTTCGATCACGGCGAGATCCTGGCGACCGCGATCCAGCGCCTGCGCAACAAGGTGGAGTACACCTCGCTGCCGGCCTATCTGATGCCGGCCGAATTCACGCTGCCGGATCTGCAGCGGGTCTACGAGATCGTGCTCGACCGTCCGCTGGAAAAGAGCGCCTTCCGCACGCGCATCCTGTCCGCCGACATGATCGAGCCGGTGGCGAGAATGCGCCGCGGCCCCAACCGCCCGGCGCAGCTCTATCGGCTGAAGAAGGGCCGCGAGCCCGTCTATTTCGTGCGCACGTTCAATCCGCCGGACTGAGCCCGCGATCGCTGCGCCGCCCTGCGGCCAGCGCCGCAGTGCCATTCGGAACGGACATGCCCGTGGTCTCCGTCTCCGGCTAAGACTGATCGCGCGGGCGCGATCTGCGCCGGCCGGGCAGGCGAACGTTTGGAATGCGGTTCTTGAAATCTGACAGCAGGCTGATCGGCGTCCTGCTGGTGCTCGCCGTCACCCAACTCATCGGATGGGGTACGATCGGCCTTCCGGCCGTGGTGGGCCGCGAGCTTGCGGACGGTCTCGGCATGAGCCTGCCGGGCGTGTTCGCGGGCAGTTCGGTGCTTTATGTCACGATGGGCCTGTGCGCACCGTGGCTCGCCAAGGCCTTTGCGCGGCATGGCGCGCGCAAGGTGATGATGGTGGGCACGGTCGTGTCCGCGCCGGGCTATGTCGTGCTGTTCTTCGCACACGAGCCGCTGCTCTATTTCGTCGGCTGGGTCATTCTCGGCATGGGCGGCAGCGCCACGCTCTCGACCGGCGCGTACATCATGCTCAATGAGGTCGCCGGGCGGGGGGCCAAGAATGCCATCGGCGGGCTGATGCTCGTGACCGGGCTCTCCAGCAGCATTTTCTGGCCGACGACCTCGTTTCTGAGCGGGCATCTCGGCTGGCGCGGCACTTGTCTCGTCTATGCGGCGATGATGCTCCTCATCAACCTTCCGCTCTATGCGATCCTCGCGCCCCGCCGGAAAATTGCGACCGACGATGGCGGGGCGTCGGCCAGGGCCGCGCCGCCGCCTGCGGTTCCGAGGAGCACCTTCGGTCTCGTCGTCTGCGTGATCACGCTGAACGCCTTCGTCAATTTCGGCATCAGCGCCATCCTGATCGAACTGCTCCGGGCCGAAGGACTGGCGCCGGCGCAGGCGCTCGCCTTCGGCTCGATGCTCGGCGTGATCCAGGTCAGCGCCCGCGGGCTCGATCTCCTCGGCGGCGGACGGTGGGACGGGATCACGACCGGGCTCGTCGCCGGCACGGCGCTCCCTGTGGCCATGCTGCTGCTGATGGCGAGCGAGGGCGCGACCTGGGCGGTCGCGGCCTTCATCCTGCTCTATGGCGCCGGCAGCGGCGCGATGGCGGTGGCGCGGGCCACCATTCCGCTCGTGTTCTACGATCAGGCCGAGTTCGCCAAGGCGATGTCGATGATCGCGCTGCCGCTCAATCTCGCGTCAGCGATCTCGCCGCCGCTCCTCGTCGGCCTGCTCACCGAATTCGGCAGCCGCGGCGCGCTCGGTCTGACGCTGGTGTTCTCTTGCGCGACGGTGCTGATTTTGGTCCTGCTGGGGCGGCGTCGGCCGCTTGTGGTGATGGCTTGAGCCGATCAGGAAATCTTCGCCGCGCGGAAAGTTGCGGAGGGCGGCGGTCTTGGGGTCGGCAGGAGGATAGCCGTATGCCCCCAGTGCAGTGCTCAAGGGCCCAAAATGGTGTATCCGCAGGGAGCACGGAATGGCCTGACGCCGCCGCGCCAAGATCAGTTCCCCGGAGGAAATCGACATGTCGGCCCTGCCGCTCTCAGGCATCAAGATCCTTGACCTCACCCGCGTGCTGGCCGGGCCTTTGTCGGCCCAGATGCTGGGCGATCTCGGCGCGGAGGTGATCAAGATCGAGCGGCCGGGCACCGGCGACGACGCGCGCGCCTTCGGCCCGCCTTACCTGACCGATCCCGACGGCAAGGCGAACAACAACAACTCGTTCTATCTCTGCGCCAACCGCAACAAGAAGTCGGTCACCGTCAACATCGCCAAGCCCGAGGGGCAGGCGATCATCCGCGAGCTCGCCAAGGACGTCGACGTCTTCATGGAGAACTACAAGGTCGGCGATCTCAAGCGCTACGGCCTCGACTACGAGACGATCAAGGCGATCAATCCCGGCATCATCTATTGCTCGGTGACCGGCTTCGGCCAGACCGGCCCTTATGCGCCGCGCGCCGGTTATGACGCCATCCTGCAGGCCATGGGCGGCCTGATGAGCGTCACCGGCCATATCGACGGCGAGCCGGGCGAGGGGCCAATGAAGGTCGGCCCGTCGATCGTGGACTACATGACCGGCATGAACACCTCGATCGGCATTCTCTCCGCGCTCTATCATCGCGACGTCAACAACGGTCAGGGCCAGCATATCGACGTCTGCCTGTTCGACACCGTCATCGCCTCGCTGTCGCACTGGCTCCAGATCTTCCTCGTCAACGGCAAGACGCCGCCGCGGCGCGGCACCTGGGGCAATGGCGGCATGCCCGCCGGCGTGTTCCGCTGCACCGACGGCGAGCTGATGCTGGTGGTCGGCAATGACGGCCAGTTCCGCAAGACCTGCGCCGTGCTCGGCGCGCCGGAGCTTGCGAGCGATCCACGCTTCATCAAGAACAACGACCGCGTCGTGCACGGCAAGGAGATCATGGCGATCTTCGCCGGCCTGTTCCTGAAGCAACCGGTGGCCTACTGGCTGGACAAGCTGGAAGAGGCCGGCGTGCCCTCGGGCCCCATCAACAATTTCGAGCAGGTGTTCGCCGATCCGCACGTGCAGTCGCGCGGCATGCGGGTGAAGACGCAGCACAAGTTCGAGCCCGATCTGTCGCTGATCCGCAACGCGCTGACCCTCTCGGGCACCCCCATCACCGAATATCGCGCCCCGCCGCTGCTCGGCGAGCACACGCAGGAAGTGCTCGGCGGCAAGCTTGGCTATGATGCGGGGAAGATCGAGGAGCTGAAGCAGCAGGGGATCATCTGAGGCGGGAGGCCGGCGTTCGGTTGCTCCACCCGGTGTAATTCTGCAACAGCCAGACGAAATGACCTGAAATCATTCGATCGGAGGACGCCGGAATCCGGCGCCTCCGTGTAGGTCTCCAAAGAGCGCAGCCAACGAGCCTCGTACGGGGATATCGTGAAGAAGCGAATTCTACTCGCCGCCATTTCGCATATTGCTCTGGTCGCGGCAGGCGGCGCAGATGCCGCCGACATCCAGCTCAAGGCTTCGCCCCGGATTTCTGCGCCGGTCTATAGTTGGACCGGGTGCTTTGTCGGTGCCCATGTGGGGTTCGGCTTCGGCCGTCACGACGTCTCGGCCTCGAATTTCAGCTTCGGTCCCGGCAGCACGGCTATCACCACGACCAATGGGCTGGACTCCGGCAGCGGAGTCTTTGGCGGCCAGCTCGGTTGCAACTACCAATTCTCAGGCGACTGGGTCGTCGGCCTGCAGGGCGATTTCGCCGGCGCCGATATCGGCGGCGAAGTTGCGGATCCCTGGGACCGGATTTTCCCGGCCCGTTTCCCGGCACGATTGGTGTGAAGACCAACTGGATCGCAAGTGTCACAGCGCGGCTCGGTGTGACCGCCTGGGACAATCGAGCACTGTTCTACGTCAAGGGCGGCGCCGGATTCGACAACAACCGCTGGGATTTCACGCGATCGTCGTACTGCGCGGCCTATGGCGGCTGCCGCGACACGAATCCGAACGAGACCCGCGTCGGATGGACGGTCGGCGCCGGCGCCGAATGGGTTCTTTCAGCGAGCCTGCCGAATTGGACGGCGTTTGCCGAGTACAATTACTATGGGTTCGGGAGCGGCGGAGCGAGCTATCCGGTCGGGTTCGTGGGAATCGACGCACGCAATGCGCTGGCGTCGGGCCGTCAGGATATCCAGACGGCCAAGGTCGGCGTGAACTACAAGCTGTTTACGCCCTGAAGCAGGCCATCGCGCGGGCGAGACTGTCAGCCGTGGGGCGGAACAGCGAACGCCTCGGGCGCCTCACCGCACTGCCAACGCTCCCACATCGTCACGTAGGCCTGCTCGAGATGCCGACGATATCGGTGGGTATCGAACAACGGGTTTGATGGCCGGTTCTGTCGCAGCCGGTCGCGCATGCGATCCAGCAACGCCGGATCGGACGCGAGACGTCGTGCCAGATGCTCGTAGGACTCGAGGTCTGACGCCACGAGGTCGGGCATGCCGATAGCGCGAAGAAGGCTCGCCCCAACCCGTCCCGCAAAGGATTTGCCAAGGCAGCTCACCACGGGCAGGCCGGCCCATAGAGCGTCGGCCGCGGTGGTGTGCGCATTGTAGGGCAGGGTGTCGAGGAAGAGATCGGCCAGTCGGTGGCGTGCCAGATGGTCGTCTTGTGCCATTCGCCGCGCAAACACCAAGCGCGCAGGATCGATTCCGTGCGCCGCGGCTGCCGTGCGGAGATTTGCCTCCGCGCTGATGCGATCGGCATACAGCCACAACACGCTGCCGCCGATTTGTTTCAGCAATCGCATCCAGATCTCGAAGATTTCGGGCGCAATCTTGTAGCTGTTGTTGAAGCAGCAGAAGACGAAGCCGTCGGAAGGCAGGCCGGCGTCTTCGCGCGTGGGCGTGTGCGCGGCAAGCGGACGCCGGGAGTCGTTCGACAGATAGCAGTCCGGCAAATGGACGATGTTCTCGCTGTAGAATGGTTTCCGGTCGGGCGGAAGGACTGTCGTGTCGCCGATGATGTAGTCGTAGAAGTCGGCACCCAGGCTGCCGGGAAAACCGATATAGTTCACCTGGATCGGGGCCGGCCGGGCGGCAAAGATGGCGGGTCGCGCATTGACGGTGTAGCCGCTGCGATCGATGGCGATGTCGATCTTCAGGTCGTTGAGCAAAGCCGCGACGTCCCGGTCGCTCTTGTCTCTCACATCGTGAAACTGATCGAAGCCTGTCCTCAATCTGGCGCGGATGTCGCTCTGATCATCGGGGCCGAGCGAGATGCCGATGATCTCGAAACGGGCGCGGTCGTGTAGCTCGATCAGCTCGGCGGTTAGGTAGCCCGTCGGATGCCGGTGAAAGCCGCAGGCGACATAGGCGATCCTGATCCGGTCGCTGCGCCATTTTTCGCCCCGCCACAGCGGCGGCTGGCGCACCGGAACCTGCTGCTGGATGTAGCGTCGGGCGCAGGCGAGCTGGAGCCTCTCGTCGTCACAGAACCTGAGGAAGCTGAATGCATCGAAGAAGCTTCCACCGGTAACACGCCTCGCAACTTCGGCCTGCAGCGGGACCGTCCGTGCCCAGTCGCAGCTCGCCAGCGCTGCCCGTGCAAGGCCATCGAAAGCAAAAGCGTGGCCGGGATCGTGGACCAGCGCCTGTTCGAAGCAGGCGATCGCTTCGGCGTCGCGCTGCATTCGCGCAAGTGCGTCGCCACGCCGGCAGAGGACGTCGGCACTGTCGGGCCCGATCGCAAGCGCGCGGTCATAGGCCGAGATCGCCGCGCCCTCTTGGCCGAGCCCGAGCAGCGCATCGCCAAGATTGACCAGGGCTTCCAGATAGTCGGGCTTGATCGCAATCGCCTTCTCGTATTGCGCGAGCGCGTCCTCGCCCCGGCCGAGCGCGCGCAGCGTGTTGCCGAGGCTGTTGTAGGCCTCCGCATAACCGGGCTTGACCGCGATCGCCCCGGCATAGGCCTTCAAGGCGTCGTCCAACTGCCCGGTCGCCCGAAACGCAGCTCCGAGATTCCAGCAGGCTTCTGCGTAATCCGGGTTGATCTCGATCGCCCTCTGGTAGTGGGGGATGGCTTTCCCCGAGAGGCCTTGCAGATGAAGGGCGTTGCCTAGATTGTTGTGGGCTTCGGCATAGTCCGGGCGAAGCGAGACGGCTTTTCGATAGCGAGCGATGGCATCGCTCAACCGATCGAGCCGCTGCAAGGCGTAGCCGAGATTGTTATGGGCTTCGGCAAGGCTCGGCCGCAAGGCGATGGCCTTTTCGTAGAATCGGATCGCTTCCTCGAGCAGCCCCAAACCGGTCAGGGTGAAGCCGAGAAGTTGATGGGCTTCTGGCGACCGCTTGTCGGCCTTGACGGCGCGGCGGAACAGCGGCTCGGCGTCGGCAAGCCGGCGTTGATCCAGCCGGAGCATGCCCAGCCGCAGCAGCGCGCCGGAATGCCGCGCGTCCGCTGCGAGGACGGTTTGATAGAGCCGCTCGGCCTCCCGGACGCGTCCCTGATCGTGCGCGAGCGCAGCCTGCTGGAACAGTGGTTGGCCGGTCGGAGGATGCATCGCCGATCGTTCTAGGCCGCGCCTCGAAGGGCAGCAAGGTCCCGTGACGTCTCATCCGAAATCAGTATATGGATGTGGCAACGAAAGAGGCGGAGGACCATCATGACATCAGGCAAAACCATCATCACCTGCGCCATCACCGGCAATCTGACGAAACCTGAGCAGTCGCCGTATCTACCGATCACGCCCGAGCAGATCGCGACCTCCGCGCTGGAGGCGGCGGAGGCCGGCGCTGCCATCGCCCACATCCATGTGCGCGATCCCGCAACCGGGCGCCCCTCGATGGAGATCGATCTCTACCGCGATGTCGTGGACCGCATCCGCGTCCGCAACAAGAGCCTCGTCATCAATCTCACCACCGGCCCCGGCGGGCGCTTCGTGCCCTCGGTCGAGGATCCCCGCGTCGCCGGTCCCGGCACCACGCTGCTGCAGCCGGAAAAGCGCGTCGAGCACATCGAGCTGCTCAAGCCCGACATCTGCACGCTCGACCTCAACACCATGAATTCCGGCGGCGAGGTCGTGATCAACACGCCGCGCAACGTCCGCATCATGGCCGAACGCATGAAAGCTGTCGGCGTGCTGCCGGAGATCGAGCTGTTCGACAGCGGCGACTGCCATCTGGCGCGCGACCTGTTCGCCGACGGCACGCTGAAGGGGCCGGGACTGTTCTCCCTCGTGCTCGGGGTGAAGTACGGTTTCTCGGCGACACCAGAGACCATGTTCTATGCCCGCAGCCTGCTGCCGCCGGGCGCGATCTGGTCCGGCTTCGGCATCGGCCGCGCCGAATTCCCGATGGTGGCGCAAGCCTGGCTGCTCGGCGGCCACGTCCGCGTCGGCATGGAGGACAATCTCTATATGTCCAAGGGCGTGCTGGCGAAGACCAATGCCGAACTGGTCGCCCACGCCGCCGGCATATTGAAGAGCCTGGGCGCGAGCGTTGCAAGCGCGGAAGACGCGCGGGCGATGCTCGGCCTTGCCTGAGGCTTGCGCGCCATCCCCAGATAACACCGGTCCGTAGTCGCACAGGCTTCCGCTTTGCGCGCGACTCTGATTCGATCTCCCCACTTGAGTTCGGGGAGGGAAGTGAATGTCCTACACGATCGGGTTCCAGGCCAAGAACCAGAAGTCGGTTCTGGCGACCGAGGCGGCCACCGCCAACCAGGCCGTCGCCATCGTCGCCGCGCTGCGGCAAAGCGCCGACGAAATAAAGTTCATCCGTTCCCCGCAGGAAGGCGAGATGGGCATCGAGATGCTGCTGCTGCTCGCCAAGGAAGAGGCCGAGGAGATGCCGCAGCGGGCCTGAGCCCGCCGACCACACTTCGAGCTTTAGCGAAGCATGCCGGCTGCTTGATGATGTAGCCAGGCTGCAGTCCCGCTTGAACCGAAGGTGGTCGCCCATGAAACGTGAAGCGCTCCGCGTCGAGCCGATCTCGTCCTTCCTCGACCGTGTGAAGGCACCGACATCGCCGGTGACGCGGGCCGGCAACATGATCTTCGTCGCAGGCTTGCCGCCCTTCGACCCCGAGACGGGTGAGATCGGCGGGATGGCCATCGAGCGGCAGAGCGAGATCGTCATGGAGCAGATGAAGCTGTGCCTTCAGGCGGCCGGCGCCTCGCTCGACAATGTCATGAAGTGCAACGTCTACTGCACCTCGACCAGGCACTTCGCCGCCTTCAACGCGGTCTATGCCCGCTATTTCCCTGACGATCCCCCGGCGCGGATCTTCGTCTGCACGCCGGAATGGTTCGGCCCCTTCGACGTCGAGATCGACTGCATCGCGATGGCGTGAAGCCGGAACTATTGCAGATCGGCAACACTGCGCAGCAAGGCGTGGGCCGTCATCCGAGCGAATGACGCGCGGGGCGCGAGCTCTCTTTAGGTCTCTTCCATCGATTGCCGACTCGCGAGGGAGCCGGTCGAGGGAAGGGGCAAAGATGTCTGATTGGACTTTTTCGAGGGGATGGCTTGCCGGGGCGATGGCAGCAGTCGGCATTCTCTGTGTCGGCCTTGCCGATGCGAATGCTGCCGATGTCGCGCCGCGCCATACCAGGACGGCAGCGGCGGGCGCGGCCTGGGACTGGTCGGGATTTTATCTCGGCGCGGATGTCGGCGCCGACAGCCAGACCACGTCGTCAGGCCGTTCGGAATTCTTCGAGAACGAGCCGGACAGTCCCACGACCCAATCGCAGGCGCCGTCGTCCTCGGCCGCGATTGGCGGCGTTCACCTCGGCTATAATTGGCAGGTCTCGCGGCTGGTCTTCGGCGTCGAAGGCGACTGGCAATGGACCAGGGCCAGCTACTCGTTCTGCCGCGAGACGGACTTCCTCAGCGTTCCCTGCAGCGACAACGGCCGCGGTTTCGTCACGGTCCAGAGCGAGACACGGGGCATCGGAACGTTGCGCGGGCGCCTCGGTTACGCGTTCGACCGTGTCCTGCTGTTCGGCACCGGGGGCCTTGCCGTCGCCGATCTGCGCGATACCATCACGACCGATTGCCGGGTCGCCGGATGCGCACATGACGGGAGCAAGAATCTGAGCGCGCAGAATTTCTCGAGCATGAGCACCGGGTGGGTCGTGGGTGTCGGCGCAGAGGTGATGCTGTCTCCGAACCTGATCGTGCGGTCCGAATATCTGCACGTCGATGTCGGATCGGTGTCCGACAAGCTCAACCTCGCCCTGGTGAATTGCTCCAGCGGAGGGCCCTGCGGTGCGTCGTGGTCGCGCAATCAGCGCTACGACATCGGGCGGATCGGCTTCAGCTACAAGTTCGGCGCCCCAGGCCACGTGAATTGATCGCACCGGCCCTTTGCGAAGCGCGAGACCCGACCTGCGGCCGGGTTTCTGCGTCGTGCCGGACGCCTCAACGCGCCGCCATCCTCGCGGGCGCCTTCGTCTCGGCCCGTCCCGCCGTCAGCGCCATCGTCGCCACGCTGACCACGCGCGCGACGACGTCCTCGACGTCGTCGAGGTCGCATTTGCCTTCCGACAGTTTCGTCAGCCGCTCGCTCTCGCGGATGGTGTGGTGCGCCATCGCGAGCGCGAAATTCAGGCCCCAATAGATATCGACGTCGCTGCGCTCGGGCAGGGCGCGGCGCATCGCGCCGGCGAATTTCCGCAAATGGTCGATCTCGCGGTTCTTGATGCGGCGGATCGGCGGCACGGATTCGATCGAGGCGCGGATCATGAAGCGTGCCGCGGTCGAGCGCTGGTTCTCCGGCCCCAGGCAGCCGCGCAAGGTCGGGCCGACCAGCGCGTGCAGGATCACCTCGATCGGCGCGCGGCCGCCGCCTTGCTCCTCCGCCGCCTTCAGTTCGCGCAGGCGCTCCCGGTTGGTGGCGATCGACCGTGTGACAAATAATTCCGCGATCAATTCGTCCTTCGAGCCGAAATGATAGTTCACCGCGGCGAGGTTGACACCGGCCTCCGCGACGATGTCGCGCAGCGTCACGTCGCCGAAGCCGCGATCGGCATAGAGCCGTTCGGCGGCGGCGAGAATGGCAGACCTCGTATGATCGCTGGCCATGAATGTCCCTGAGGGGAGGGAGTTGCAATTCAAACACTTGTATGAAACTATCGTTTGAAGGCCGGAGATGTCAATCCGCAATCGGGACTCGTTCGCAACTCGCAGCGGTTCCGAAGCGTCCGCAAGCCCGCTTGCGGGCTGCACGCAGCGGGAGGACAGTCCGGCGCAAAACGAGATCGCAAAAGAGAGAGACGAGGAGCGTCCCATGGACTTCGATATGTCGCCCAAGCAGAAGGAATGGCTTGATCGCGTGCGGTCCTTCATGGCCAAGCATGTGCGCCCGGCGGTGCCGATCTACGACCAGCAGGATCACAGCGGCGAGCGCTGGAAGGTGATCCCGGTCCTGGAAGACCTCAAGAAGAAGGCGAAGGCCGAAGGCCTCTGGAACATGTTCATGCCGCCGAACGAGCATGAGGACGATGAATTCCGCGGTGCGGGATTGACCAATCTCGAATACGCGCTGCTGTCGGAAGAGATGGGCCGCATCACCTGGGCCTCGGAAGTGTTCAACTGTTCCGCGCCCGACACCGGCAACATGGAAGTGTTCATCCGCTACGGCTCCAAGGAGCAGAAGCGTAAATGGCTGCGTCCGCTGATGGACGGCGAGATCCGCTCGGCCTTCCTGATGACGGAACCGGCGGTGGCTTCGTCGGACGCGACCAACATCGAGACCCGCATCGAGAAGGACGGCGATCATTACGTCATCAACGGCCGCAAATGGTGGTCGTCCGGCGTCGGCGATCCCCGCTGCAAGATCGCGATCCTGATGGGCAAGACCGATTTCAACGCGGCCAAGCACCAGCAGCAGTCGCAGATCCTGGTTCCGCTCGACACATCAGGCATCAAGGTCGAGAAGATGCTGCCGGTGTTCGGCTTCGACGACGCGCCGCACGGCCATGCCCAGGTGCTGCTCGATAACGTCCGCGTGCCCAAGGAGAACATCCTGCTCGGTGAGGGCCGCGGCTTCGAGATCGCGCAGGGCCGTCTCGGACCCGGCCGTATCCATCACTGCATGCGCACCATCGGCAAGGCCGAGGAGGCGCTGGAGAAGATGGTGAAGCGTCTCACCTCGCGCACCGCCTTCGGTAAGAAGATCGTCGAGCACTCGGTGTGGGAGCAGCGCATTGGCGATGCCCGCACCAACATCGAGATGACGCGCCTGCTGTGCCTCAAGGCCGCCGACATGATGGACAAGGTCGGCAACAAGACGGCGCAGGCCGAGATCGCCATGATCAAGGTCGCGGCCCCCAACATGGCGCTGAAGATCATCGACGAGGCGATCCAGGCTTTCGGCGGCGCCGGCGTCTCGGACGAGGCGGGCCTCGCCAAGGACTACGCCCACATCCGCACGCTCCGTCTCGCCGACGGTCCGGACGAGGTGCACAATCGCGCCATTGCAAGGCTCGAAGTTCGGAAGTATGCCAACTCTCCCAAGCACTAAGAGGGAGGGCTCGCTGGCGCTCCCGATTTGAAGAAACGCAAGGGCATGATCTCATTCGGAATGACCGCTTGACGCAAGTGCGTCAGCGGTTACCGATTAGGATCATGCCTGGCCTGAAAAGGTCAGAACTGAAGAGGGAGCGTCACCGTGGCTGACGGCGTCAGGAAAGACGAAGAGTTCTCGGGCACCAAGCCGGTCGAGGAGCGTCATCGTATCGACGAGATGCGGCTCGAAGCCTGGATGCGCGACAACGTCGAAGGCTATGAGGGCCCGCTGGTCGTCCTGCAGTTCAAGGGCGGCCAGTCCAATCCAACCTACCGGCTGGACACGCCGAAGCGTTCCTACGTGATGCGCAGGAAGCCGTTCGGCAAACTGTTGCCGTCGGCGCACGCGGTCGATCGCGAATATCGCGTGATCGCGGCCCTCGGGAAACAGGGCTTTCCGGTCGCGCATGCCTATGCGCTCTGCCAGGACGACGGCGTCATCGGCTCGGCTTTCTACATCATGTCGATGGAAGAGGGCCGGGTGTTCTGGGATCCGACGCTGCCGAGCCAGACGCCGGACGATCGCCGCAAGATCTTCACCAGCAAGATCGAGACGCTGGCAAAGCTCCACATGTACGATCCCACGGCGATCGGCCTCGGGGATTTCGGCAAGCCCGGCAATTATTTCGCGCGCCAGATCGACCGCTGGACCAAGCAGTACCGCGCGTCCGAGACGCAGCACATTCCGGAGTTCGAGAAGGTCGCCGAATGGCTGCCGCGCACGGTGCCGGAGCAGGCCCGCGTCTCCGTGGTCCATGGCGACTATCGCCTCGACAACATGATTTTCCACGCGACGGAACCGCGCGTGCTGGCGGTGCTGGACTGGGAGTTGTCGACGCTCGGCGATCCCATGGCGGACTTCACCTATCTGTTGATGCAGTGGGTCATGCCGGGCCTCGACGGCGCCGACCTCAAGGCGCTCAACATCCCGAGCGTGGAAGAGGCCGCGCAGATCTATTGCAACGTCACCAAGATGACGGTGCCCGATCTCAACTGGTACTTCGCCTACAATCTGTTCCGCCTCGCCGGCATCACCCAGGGCATCGCCGGCCGCGTTCGCGACGGCACCGCCGCGAATGCAAAGGCGCTGGAGTCCGCCAAGCGCACCGTGCCGCTGTCAAAGGCCTCATGGGAGTACGCGCAGAAGGCAGGCGCGGTGTAGAAATAGCAAAGGCGCGGCCGACGGCCGCGCCTTTGGTTTGGTGGTGGGTTTGCGTTCTTGCCCAGCTCTCGTGTCCCGGACGCGGTGCGGCACGTAGTGCTGCTCCGCAGAGCCGGGACCCAGTCACGTCGCCAACGTATTCAGCTCATCAGTGAGATCGCGCCAATCCGGATTGAGGCTCCTCGATCAACTTGAGCTTCCACGCACGCCGCCATCGCTTCAACGCATGCTCGCGTGAGCGCGCCTCGAGTATCGACTCGAAGGCCTCGAAACAGACCAGCAGTGTGACATCGTACTGTCGCGTGAAGCCGGGGATGAGCTTGGCCTTGTGCTCGCTGATCCGGCGAGCAAGGTGGCTCGTCACTCCGATGTAGAGAGTGCCATTCCGTTTGCTCGCAAGGATGTAAACGAAGTAGGGCATGGTGCAATCAGCGCTGACAGTATTGCGCTCTAAAGTTGCACGTTTCGAGTCCGTCGCCAAGCGTTCTGGGTCCCGGCTCTGCAGTGCGGTACTGCGCACCGCACTGCGTCCGGGACACGAGACCTGAGTTTTTCGGCGCCTGTTTCTACGGTCTCTCTCGTGTCCCGGACGCGGTGCAGCACGTAGTGCTGCTCCGCAGAGCCGGGACCCAGTCACGTCGCCAACGTATTCAGCTCATCGGTGAGATCGCGCCAATCCGGATTGAGGCTCCTCGATCAGCTTGAGCTTCCAAGCGCGTCGCCAACGCTTCAGCGCATGCTCGCGTGAGCGCGCTTCGAGTATCGACTCGAAGGCCTCGAAATAGACCAGCAGTGTGACATCGTACTGTCGCGTGAAGCCGGGGATGAGCTTGGCCTTGTGCTCGCTGATCCGGCGAGCAAGGTGGCTCGTCACTCCGATGTAGAGAGTGCCATTTCGTTTGCTCGAAAGGATGTAAACGAAGTAGGGCATAGCCATCAACCGAGGCTGGTCGTAATGCGCTCTAAAGTTGCACATCTAAACATGGCCGCCAAGCGTTCTGGGTCCCGGCTCTGCGGAGCGTCACTTCGTGCCGCACCGCGTCCGGGACACGACGGAGTTTGCACCGCTCTCGTGTCCCGGACGCGCTGCAGCGTGCAACGCTGCTGCGCAGAGCCGGGACCCAGCAATTGTGAACTCCCGCTACCCCTTCGCGCAATGCGCAATCAGCCTCTCCACGAACCCTGCGCATTTCTCCAGCTCCGCCATCTCCACGAACTCGTCCGGCGTATGCGCCTGCGCGATTGATCCCGGGCCGATCACCACCGACGGCACGTCGGCGATGGCGGCAAACAGGCTCGCCTCGGTGCCGAAGGCGACCTTGGCGTGGTCGTTGCGCCCCGCGAGGCTCTTGGCGAGCGTGACGATCGCAGCATCAGCGGCGGTGTCGAGGGCGGGGTAGTCCAAAATCTCCTCAAAATCGATGCCGCAGTCCGGATGCCGCGCCTTCATCGCCGGCTCGAGCTCGGCCTTGGCCCAGGCGACGATCGCATCCGTCACCTCGCGCGACTCCGTGATGCCGATGCCGCGGCATTCGAAATCCACCGTGCAGGTGTCGGGCACGATGTTCAGCGCTGCGCCGCCATGCACGATGCTGGTGAGCAGGGTCGAATGCGGGACGTCGTAGAGGCTGTCCGTGGCGCGTGCGGCGGTGAGCTTCACGGCGCGGCGGCGGATCTCGACGATCAGCTCGGCGGCGTACTCGATCGCGTTGACGCCCTCGGGTGCGATCGAGGAATGGCGCGCAAGTCCCCGGAACGTCGCGCGCACGCCGTGCTTGCCCTTGTGACCGATGATGACCTTCATCTCGGTCGGCTCGCCGATGAAGGCGCCGAGCGGCTTGATCTTCTTTTGGCGACCTCGCGCAGCATCGGCCTCACGCCGACGCAGCCGATCTCCTCGTCGTAGGAGATCGCCAGATGAATCGGCGTCGCGAGCTTCGCCGCGAGCATCTCCGGCACCATGGCAAGGCACACCGCGACAAATCCCTTCATGTCGGTGGTGCCGCGGCCGTAGAGCTTGCCGTTGCGCTCGACCAGCTTGAACGGATCGTGGCTCCAGTCCTGGCCCACGACCGGCACGACGTCTGTGTGGCCCGAGAGCACGAAGCCCGGTCGGTCCCCAGGGCCGATCGTGACCCACAGCGAGGCCTTCTGCCCGGTCTCGTCGGTGATGCGCTCGAAGCCGACGCCCAGCGCGGCGAGATAGCTTTCGATATGGGCGATCAGGGGCAGGTTGGTACGGTCGCTGACGGTGTCGAAGCCGACGAGGTCGGCGAGGATCTGGCGGATGCGATCGGGTCTTGAACTTGGCATTATCTCGTTCTGTCAGGGAGTAGGAAAGCGGAAGTGCCTGCAGGAACCATACCAACGTGAGGCCTGGTCGGGCAATCAACATCGTTCCGTAGCCCGGATGGAGCGAAGTGCAATCCGGGACTCTCGTTCCACATGGATGGAATCCCGGATTACGCTTCGCTCCATCCGGGCTACAAGATATCGCGTTGCCCGTCGGGCAAGACACCCAAGCCCTCGGTCAACGCGCGCCATCAAAAATATTCCGCTTTACCGAAATTCGGAAAGGGCGTATGTGTCGCTCAACCCGGCCCAAGGACAAGGGGCGTATCGCGATCGTCACGAACGCGGGCCGGGCGGCGGTGGACGCCGATGACATCGGCGCGACGGGTTTCGCAGGGCGGGCAACCGTGAGCAAAGCCATCGCGCACACGACCGGTGGCATCGGCGTACGGCAAAATCGTGTGGTCCTGGCGCCCGCAGTCTGGCGTCAAGTGTTGCGGTGATGTGGAGGGCCCAACCGGGCCCACGCATCAATCATCCGCAAGGCGACGGGGCAATAGTGCAACGCTCCCGGGGAGAGCACGACATAAGCCGTTCCAACCACTGCGCAGGGAAGGCCGGGATGTCTCCGGTTGCCCTGTTCTCCGTCATGCAGCAGCACACGCAGTCTGCCCTTGGCATGGCGGTCCACGGGAGCCAACCGGCTCCCGGTCTTCCCTGCGCCCTCGTTCAAATGAGGGTGAGACAATCAAGCAAAGCTCGGGCGAAATACGCCGCGAGGATGCGAAACTGTGTCTGCAGAGCAAGATGCGCATTGACGGTGTTGATGCAGTTGGGCGCCACACTCCGCTCTCGTGCCCCGGACGCTGCGCAGCGCCTCTTCGGCGGTGCGCTGCAGAGCCGGGGCCCACGCATCATCGAGTATTGCAGCCTGCTGGGTCCCGGCTCTGCGCAGCAGCGTCAGAACGCTGCAGCGCGTCCGGGACACCAACCCCAATTACACCGGCTTGCCCGCATATGGCATCGACGCCGTCAGGCCGCCGTCGACCGGGAATGCCTGGCCGTTGACATACGAGGCCTCGTCGCTGGCGAGGAACAGGCCCATCGCGGCGAGCTCGTGCGGTTGGCCGGGGCGCTGAAGCGGGTTCAGTTGGCCGATCTTGCCCTGGGTGCCGCGTTCCTTGGCGCGATCGAAGATCGGCTTGGTCATGCCGGTCTCGATCAGGCCCGGGCACACCGCGTTGATGCGCACGCCAGTGCCAGTGAGCGAATAGGCGGTGGTCTGCACCAGGCTGATCACGCCGGCCTTGCTCGCGGCATAGGGATGTCCGCTGGCGCCGGCCTTGAGGCCCGCCACGGAGGCCGTCAGCACGATCGCGCCGGATTGCTGCTTGACCATGTGCGGCATCGCATACTTCACGGCAAGGAACGGACCGATCAGGTTGATGCGCAAAATCTCCTGCCAGTGCTCGACGGTCTGCTCGGCGAGCGGCACGAGTCCGCCAGAGATGCCGGCATTGGCCCAGATGACGTCGAGGCGGCCATGTGTCTTCACCGCCTTATCGATGACGGCGATGACGTCCTTTTCGGAACCGGCATCCGCAATCATGGCCTCGGCGGTACCACCGGCCTTCTTGATCTCGTCGACCGTCTCCTTCACCGCCTCGGTGCGATCGACTGCGATCAGCTTGGCGCCCTCTTTGGTGAACAGCAGCGCAGCCGCGCGGCCGATGCCGCTGCCGGCGCCGGTGATGATGACGGATTTGCCTTGCAGGCGGCCCATGCGTTTCTCCCTTGTGGTGGTCACGCGGCGCTTGCCGCGCGACGGAATTTCAAACAAGATTTCAAACGGTAAAGTGTCTTGAGACACATTGCCACCTCACGTACAGCGACATCAGACGGGATGGAAGGGTTTCGATGGCAGCCGAAGACAAGCCCAATGTGATCACGACGCGCTGGTGGTGGGTTCGTCACGCGCCGGTACGCAATGACGGCGGCAATATCTACGGGCAGAGCGATCTGCCCTGCGACACCAGCGACACCTATGTTTTCAACGCTGTTGCCAAGGTGCTGCCACGCAAGGCGGTCTGGTATTCGAGCAATCTGATGCGCACGCATCAGACCGCGGAAGCGATCTGGGCGGCGGGCTACCCGAAGCCTGCGTCGATGCCATGGGAGCCGGATCTCGCCGAGCAGCATCTCGGGAAATGGCAGGGTATGAATCGCGCCGCGTTCATCGCGAGCCGTCCCGTCGGCTCGAGCTGGTTCGCCGACATCAACGAGCCCGCACCCGGCGGCGAAAGTTTCATGGATCTCTACAACCGCACGCGCCGCACCGTTGAGCGCATCAACGGCGAGGCGGGCGGGCAGGACATCATCGCGGTCGCGCATGGCGGCACCATCAAGGCGGCGATTGGGCTTGCGCTCGACGGTCAGGTCGAGCGCGCATTGTCGTTCGACATCGACAATTGCTCGATCACGCGGCTGGATTATTTCGCGAGCCCCGAACGCTCGGTCTGGCGCCTGCCGATGGTGAACCAGCAGCCCTGGATCGCCGATGACGCGCACGCGGCGATGCATCAGCTGGCCGGACCGGAAGTCAAGAAGCTCGCGTAAGCCACAAGCCTATCAAATCGTAATCTGGGAGAGAAACATGACCTTGTTCGACATGAAGGGGAAAGTCGCCGTCATCACCGGCTCGACGCGCGGCATCGGGCTTGCGATTGCCGAGCGCATGGCCGAGCACGGCGCCAAGGTCGTGATCTCCTCGCGCAAGGCCGACGTCTGCGAGCAGGTCGCCAAGGGCATCAACGACAAGTTCGGCAAGGGCACGGCGGTCGCGATCGCCGCGAACATCTCCTCGAAAGAGAATCTGCAGAACCTGGTCGACGAGAGCAACCGCGCCTTCGGCAAGATCGACGTGCTGGTCTGCAACGCCGCCTCGAACCCGTATTACGGTCCGCTCGCCGGCATCTCCGACGATCAGTTCAGGAAGATTCTCGACAACAACATCGTCGCCAACAACTGGCTGATCTCGATGGTGGTGCCGCAGATGATCGAGCGCAAGGACGGCTCGGTGATCATCGTCTCCTCGATCGGCGGCCTCAAGGGCTCGACCATCCTCGGCGCTTACGCGATCTCGAAAGCCGCCGACATGCAGCTCGCGCGCAACCTCGCTTGCGAATACGGCAAGCACAACATCCGCGTGAACTGCATCGCGCCGGGCCTGATCAAGACCGATTTTGCGAAAGCACTGTGGGACAATCCGGAGAACCTGAAAGCCTCGACCGCGCGCTCGCCGCTGCTGCGCATCGGGATCCCCGACGAGATCGCCGGCGCGGCCGTGTTCCTGGGATCGGCCGCCGGCGACTTCATGACCGGCCAGACCATGGTGATCGACGGCGGCGCGACGATCAGCTGAGGGTGCCATTTGCTGAGGTCTCGTGTCCCGGACGCGGTGCAGCGTGCAACGCTGCTCCGCAGAGCCGGGACCCAGAAGGCCAGACACGAGATCGCGGATGGATGGGCCCCGGCTCTGCGCAGCAACGCTAAGGGCGTTGCAGCGCGTCCGGGGCACGAGAGCGTCGCCTCACTCCACCGCCGCGTAAACCAGATCCCGCACCAAGGTCCGCGTGTAATCGCGCTGTCCCGGGCCCTGGCTCATGAACACGGCGAACAGATCCTCCTTCGGATCGATCCAGAAGAACGTGCCGGCAATGCCGCTCCAGAAATAGTTGCCGACGCTGCCCGGGAACGGCGCGATGCCGGCCTCGCGGCGGACGGCGAAGCCGAGACCGAAGCCGTGGCCGGGCGACAGGAGTGTGCCGTTGGTCTGAACCTGCGGCCCGAGATGGTCGGACGCCATCAGCTCCAGCGTCTTGCGCCCGATGATCCTGTTGCCATCGAGCGTGCCGCAATTGCGCAGCATCAGGCAGAACCGGGCATAGTCCATCGTGGTCGAGACCAGGCCGCCGCCGCCGGACTCCATCACCGGTTGTTCCAGCATGTTGAACAGCGCGACCTTGTCGCCGGTCCAGGGATCGGCCGCGAACGGCTCGGCGAGCCTGCTCGCATTGGTCTCGTCGGTCGAGAAGCCGGTCTCCGCCATCTGCAGCGGCGCGAGCACGCGCTCGGTGAGGAAGGCGCCGAGCGACTTGCCGCTGACGACCTCGATGATGCGGCCGAGGATGTCGGTGGAGCGGCTGTAGTTGAACTCCGCGCCGGGCTGGCAGACCAGCGGGAAGCTCGCCACCAGTGCGGCATGCTCGGCATTGGTGATCCTGCGGCTGCGGACGCGGGAGTCCTGGTAGAGCTTGTGCACGGGGCCGTCGCCCTGGTGCTCGTAGGTGAGGCCCGAGGTGTGGCGGAGCAGGTCCTGCACCGTCATCGGCCGCGCCGGCGGCACCAGCTCCAGCTTGCCGTCCTTGACGATACCGACCTGCTGGCTGGCGAACTCCGGGATGAATTTTGCGACGGGGTCGCCGAGCAGGAGGTGGCCGTCCTCGAGCAGGGCCATGATGGCGACCGAGACGATCGGCTTGGTCATCGAGAAGATCCGGAAGATCGAGATCCCGCGCCATCGGCGCGGCCGCCGTCGGGCTCTGCCGGCCGAGCGCCTCGAACCAGCCGACCTGGCCGCGCCGGGCGACCAGCACCGTGACGCCCGGGACGGTTCCCTTGTCGATCTCGCGCTTGAAGGCGTCCGACATGGCCTGCAGGCGCGGCCGCGACAGCCCGAGCGTCTCGGGGCGGGCTTCCGGCAAAGGCGGGGTGCGGGCGGCGATCGTGGCCTGTGGGGCGGCTTGAGCGGTCGCTGTGGCGGTCATGGGCACTCCCGGTTGTTTTTGATTATCGGCGGCCGACTGTGGCCCAGAAACCCCGGTACAAACAAGCGAAGCGGGCGCGGTTCACCCTTGCAATCCGGCCGTTGCCTGTGCTTGAAAGCGGCCCTGATCCCAAGGCGACGCGGGGTCCGTAGGAGTGTAGCTCAATTGGTAGAGCACCGGTCTCCAAAACCGGGGGTCGCAGGTTCGAGCCCTGCCACTCCTGCCAGTCAAATCAATCACTTAAGTCAGATGCTGGCAGGATAGGGACGAGGCGTCCCACGGGCGAATCGCCGCGCGCGAAGCCTTCCGCTTGATGTCGGGGGTAGGCAGTCCAGCGGCGCGTTAGCGCGCCGGGGCCCGCTCAGCATCGTCGGGGCTGAGATTGACGTTCCGGATGGGAACGCGGCGCAGCAGCGAGACGATGGTGCCGCCGAGCTCGAAATAGGTGTGCAGCCGCAGCGCACGGGACGAGCCCTTCAGCTCCGCGTTCAGGCTCACGGGCACCTGGACGTGGGTGAGGCCGAGCTGGAGCAGCGAGATCAGCGCGCAGATCTGATAGCCATAGCCGTCGGCCTTGACCGCGATCTGGCGCAGCCATTTCACGGGGTAGACGATCATGCTGTGGTAGTCGGACAGCCAGAAGCCGAACAGGCAATTCAGGATGAACCGCAGCGAATGCGACTGCAGCGAGCGGTTGACGGAGCGGTCCGACTGGTTGTCGCGATAGGTGATGACGAGGTCGGCGGCGCCCGCCGCCTTGAACATGCGGGCAACACCCTCGTTCTGAAAGGCGTGATCGCCGGGAATGAGCGTGATGGCATCGAATTTCGCGCGCGAAAGGGCATATTCGAAGCCGGCGCCGACACCGCGCCGCTCGGCGTTGTGCTGCACGGTGATGCGCGGCTCGCCGGCCGCGAATTCGTCCATGATCGCACCGGTGGCATCGGTGCTGCCGTCGTCGATCAGGAAGATCTCGAAGTCGTCCAGCAGCTCGCGGGCGAGCGGCAGCACGCCTCCGATGGTATCCGCGATCTTGTCCTGCTCGTTGAGTGCAGGAATGACGATCGTCAGCCGTTTTGCCGCCTTTGAAGGTGTCATCTTATGCCGCCCGTTGCCGGCCACTCATTTACTGGTGGAACCCTGCTGCAACTCTAGGTCATCTGAGCCGGGCGAACAATAAGCCGCCCGCAGATATGACCTGCACAAATGCCATGAAACTGGGGGAGTGTGTGTTCCCCGCAACTAATCGGAAAAGTCGTAAAGGCTGGTGTCGCCGATGCCGAAGGCCCGGCGCAGCTGTCCGACGCGGCTTGCCATAGCCTGCCCCGCCGCCGTTGCGTCGAAATGGGAATCGAGGGGCTCGACCAGACCGCCGTCGACCAGGTTCCGAATTCGCCCCTGGAACAGATCTGGAACCTGCCGGTCCACGATCTCCGCGAGCGGCGCCGTCCGCTCCGGCCGGTCAAACAGGCCGAGCAGAATGTCCAGGGACACCGATTTGTACACTGCGCCAAAAGCGAAGACGTAGCCCATCACGCAGAACCCGAAAATCGACGCGGCGTCCCAATATTGAAATTGTGGGACGACGAAAATCCCGACGATCACGCCGAGACCATGGGTGACGATCGCGGCGATCGCGAGCAGGGTCACGGCTCCGACCGTCCACCCGCGCGCGCGGGCCATGAGCTGCAAGGCCGGCGAGAGCAGGGCGAAAGCAATGACGGCGAGCAGTCCGACAAGGAAGGACATCGCGGCTCACCCAAGCCCGGTCGACAAACGAACGAGCTTGACGAGGCGCGCGACCGCCAAGCCCTTTGCGGTCGGGGCCAGCTTGCCGTCTGCCGTGATCACCATGCCTGCGCCGACCAGCAGCTTCAGGCGGTTGTGCGTGAAGGTGCCGAGATCGCCGCCCTGCATGTAGGCCACGGCCCATTGCTCCAGGGTGAGGGGACGGCCGACCTTGACGAGGGCCGTGAGCAGCGTCAGCGTGAAGCCCCAGGCCAGCAGGCTGAACAGGATGTAGAAAAACATCATCGCGGTCGCCAGCAGGAACAGGCCCGCAAGCATGTCGTCGAGATGGCGCTCACCGGGAAGCGCGAGACAGGCGATCGCGTAGAGGGCCAGGATGGTGACGCAGCCGAGCCGGAAGCGGCGGCCGGATCCGCCGGTCGCCGGGATGCGCGCGTAGCACAGCAGCACCAGCGGCAGCGCGACACTGAGACCAATCGCAGCGGCCTGCGCGGGACCCGGTAGCATGTTCATTGCGGAAAATCGCCCCGGACGCTGTCAGGCCCAGCCAATGCGGGAGTCTATAGGAGGTCGCATTTTTCCGGTCAAGGGAGCCGGTAGGCCGGCTCTTGCGGACCTCAACCGGGCGTGCGAATCCTTGTCGACGACGCCGTTCCTCCCTCCGAGATGTCTCCATTGCTGCGTGCGATCATCGTCCTCCTCGTCGTGTTGTTGGCTGCGCATGCACCGATGCTCCTGAACGACGGTCTCTTCATGGACGATTGGCTGGTGCTCAAGCCGCGTCCGGACTATTTCATCGACATCGATTTCCTGCTGAACGGCGCCGGTCATCCGATCTTCTACAGCTACGACACGTTCGCGAACTGGACCGGCGCGCCTGTCGTCGTGATGGTCTCGCTGGCGATTGCCGGCATTGCCCTCGGCGCGGCATCGCTCGCGCTGACCGCAACGCGTCTCGGTCTGCTCGACCGCGCCGAGGCGGTCGGTTTCGCGCTGATCGTCTGGACCTATCCCGGCTATCAGCTCTGGGCGGGCAAGGCGAACGCGGTCTACGTGTTCAGCTTCGGCCTCCTGTTCACCGGTGCATGGCTGTTGACGCTGGCGTTCGGCGCGCGCGGTCTGCGGCGCGTGCTGCTGCGCCTGACCTGCGCTCTCGTGTTCATGCTGGGCTTCGCGCTCAACTCGACCATCGTGCTCTACGCTTTCGTCGTGCTCGGTCTTTTCATTGCGATATGGCGGGCCGGGAGCGCGTCGGACGGCTTCATTCGCCGTACGTGGCTTGCATCCCGGCGCTGCGCCCTCGGCTATCCGGAATTGATGTTGCTGCCGCTGATCTATTGGGGCTCGCTCAATATCTGGTTCAAGCGGATCGGCGTGTACGCGCAGCATTATGATGCGCATTTCCCGACCCTCGGCGAATTGGCGAGGGGATGGTGGGCATTTTTCGTCGCCGGCTATCGGGACGTCCTGGCCCATGCAATGCGCGCGGCGATCACGGTGCCGACGATCTTCATGCTTGCAGCGGTGCTGGTCGGCATCGCCGTGCTGCTGCTGCGTTCGGAGACGAAGCCGGCGACGTCAAGGCTCGCGATCCTGCTGCCGCTCGTGCTCGCCGTGGTCTTGTTTCTCGCATTGTCGTCGCCCTATCTGATCGCGGGCTTGCGGCCGTCGTCCACGCATTTCTACGAGAGCCGCCATCTGCTGATGCTCGGCGTGCCGTCGGCGCTGACGTTTCTCGCGTTCAAGAGGCTGATCGAGCACTGGACCAGCCCAAGCATCGCCTTTGCGGTCGTGTTCGGATCGGGCCTGATCGTGTCGATCGGCATGCTGTGGAGCGACTACGTCTTCATGCAGGCGAGAACGCTGAAGCAGGAGGCCTTGGCGCGCAACCTTGCCGGCCAGCCCCAGCCCGCGGCGACGGTCTATGCGCTCGACGACGGCTTTGTCGATTACCCGTCCCGGCACGTGGCGTTCGGCCTCGCCGAGGTCACCGGCATGCTCCGTCTTGCCTGGGGCAACCAGCCTTTCTTCGGCTTCGCGCTGCGCGCGGAGCGGCCCGACATCCTGCGGGGCATGGACGAGGCGCGGAAGGCACCGGGAAGCGCCTTCCATCATTTCGATCCGTCGGGGCCGCAGGCCACGATCTCGTTCCAGCCGGGCCCGGGAGCCGCACCGAACCAAACCTTGGTGCGGAAATACTATGCGTGCCGGTTGCTGGCGCGCTGCGATGTCGCGGAGTTTCTGGCTGGGCTTGCGCAGGTGACGATCACGCTCGGGCCCATCGCGGGTGTCCTGCCGATCGAGACGGAGGCCGCGCCTAGCCGCTAGAGCGGCGCTGCCAGACCGCTTCCGCCAGCGCGATGTCGGTGACCGAGTCCGCCCCCGACGCCAGCGGGGCGCCGCGCGCGGCGACATCGGCAACGAAAGCGTCGGCCTGGCGCCGGAACGCCCAACTCGCGTCACCCGTCAGCTGCGTGCTCTGACCATCGTGCTCGACAACGACCACCGCTTCCTGTTCGGCGAAGGGCGGGGGCAATTGCAGCGTCACCGTGCCGCGCTCGAACGCGATCGTCAGTCCTTCGCGCCAGGCGCCGCCCGATCCGTTGACGAGTTCCAGCGTGCAGGCAATGCCGTCGAAATCGAGGGTGATGCGCGCGGCGCCGGAATCCTCGACCATGCTGTCGGCGAGTGTCGGCGAGGCGCCGAGCAGGTAGCGCGACAGATTGATGATATGGCTGAACACGTTCAGAAAATTATCGTAGCCGGGGCGCATCGCGCGCGGCATCCAGTCCGGACCATCCTGCCACAGCTCGAGCCCGTCCGGCCGCGCTTCGCCGGTCATCACGAAATTGTCCTGCGACCGGCCGGTGTCACCACCGAAGCACCAGCCCTTGGCGCTGACGATGCGCCCGAGCGACTGGTCCTGGCGCAAGCGCGTCAGCACCTGCAGCGCCCGCGCCACGCCGGCATCGTGACGTTTCATGTAGCCGATGCTGTAGACGAGGCCTTGCCGCCGCGCGGCTTCGACCAGCGTAACGGCCTGGGCCGTCGTGTAGGCCATCGGCTTTTCCGACAGCACGTGCCGGCCGCTGTTCAGCGCGTCCAGCACGATCGGGCCGGTGGCACGCCGCTTGGTCACGACGACGACCGCAGAGACCGCGCTGTCCGCGAGCAGCTCCCGGTGCGAGCCGTAACCCCGGGGAATGCCGAATTTCTGCGCCGCGGCGGCGGCGAGGTCCGGCCTGAGATCGGCGATCGCGACGACGCGGCAGGCAGGATTGGCAGCGAAATTGGCGAGGTGGCACATCTGGCCGACCATGCCCGTTCCGATGATGCCAATGCCTGGCCTCACTGGCGATGATCCCTTAGCGCTTCCGGATCACGAGGAAATGCGCCGGCTGTCCCCACGTGTTGATGAATGCCGGATCCGACTGGGTGAGGGCGGTGACCGCGGCCGCGTCGTGCTGGCCGATCGCCGCAAAGATGCGATGGAAGCTGTCGAGCGTCGCGATGATGGCATCGATGTCGGCGACATCGTCGGCGAGAACGTCGGTCGTGCGGACCGTCTCGCGCAGGGACGCAAGGCCCGCGACCACGCGCGGCAGGCTCGCGCCGAGGGGATCGTCGATCATGCCGTCGACATCGAGGACCAGCGCCTCGATCGATGCCGAGATCGCCTTCACGGCGTCGGACTTGCCGACCAGATAGAGCTTTCGGCCGCCGAGGAAGCTCAGGCGGCTGCGGTCGAGATGGCGCCTGGCGCGGTGCAGCTTGTCGTCACCGGACAGCACCTTCTTGTGCCAGTAGATGTCCAGGCTGTCGCGATAGGCGGGCCATGCCGAATGGACGTCGAATCCCTGTCCGTGCGCCGCCGTGCACAGCGCTACGGCGTCGAGGAAGTAGCGATGCCGGACGAAGGGATTCTCCAGCACGTCCATCAGCCAGGATTCGAAGCTGCGGGTGTGCGGGATGCTGTTCCATTTCGCCTCGAACAGCGTCTTCGCCGTGTCGAGCGGGGCGCGACCGGTCAGCGCCTTGCCGGCCGCGTGGATCGCCTTGAGCGCAAGCTCGAAGAAGCCGCCGTAGCGCTCGTAATAGGACACGACGGCATAACCGTCCGGATTGAGCAGGCGGTGGAAGATGCCGAGCCATTTGTCGCTCGGCTGCACCGTGTAGATGAAGCCCTCGGCGTCGATGAGGTCGAAACGGCGATCGCTGCGGAAGCCCTCGACGTCGGCCAAGGCGAGGCTCGCGCAGGCGCTCGGTCAGGCCGAAATGCGCGAAATAAGCTTCGATCTTCGGGTGCGCCAGCCGGTTCGGCTCGGCGAGGGTCATGTTGGCGCCCCAGCCGGCAAACACCAACGCGTTCTCGCCGGAATCGGGGCCGAATTCGAGCACCTCGGCCGCGCGGAACAGGCGGGTCGGCAGCGCCAGCTTGTCCGAAAACAGTTCGCGCCGCTGGATGGCGTAGGCCTCGAGCCTCGGCGGAGGACTTGAAATTCCCGAACGTCGGGAGGACATTCTGACGTTCGTAATAGTTGAAGAGCTTGTCCTCAGCCATGCTGCGACCTTAGCGCCGCTTCGAGACGATCGAGCTCGCTCCAGATATCGTTCGGCGCGAAGATCGAAACGATCTGCAGCGGGCGCTTCACGTTCTCGCGCAGGCGGCTGCTGACCTTGGCCTCGTTTTCCTCGTTCACGGCGAGAAGGCAGACGAGCGGCCCCGACTTGCTGGCGAGATCCTCGGGCGAGCGGATCGGAATGCCGGTACCGGGCAGGAACAGGCCCTGGCGCTCCTTTTGGTCGTCGACCGAGAGGTCGACGAGATCCGCCAGTTCATGTGCATTGGTGAAGGTGCAGGCGCGGCAGCCGGCGCCGTAGATGGCGATCTCGGCGCCGTTGGCGCGGGCCTTGGCCAGGATCGGGCGGAGACGCGCGCCGTACTCCCGCGCGCGCTGACCGAATTTCTCGCCGACACCGGCCGGCGCGGGCGGTACCGTCACCGGGCCCGCGGCACGGCGCGCGGCGATCGCAAGACTGCCGCCGCTGAAATTGTATTTCTTCACGGACACGGCCTCGAAGCCGTGGCGCGCGAGCAGCGCGACCAGGGTGGGCTCGGTGAAATAGCTGACATGCTCTTCCCAGAGCACCGAGAGGTCTCCCACTGCCGAGCCCGGCGCGAAATCGGGCACGTCGATGAACAGCAGCCCGTCCTCCTTCAGCGCGATCTTCACGCAAGCGAAGAAGTTCTCGAAATCGACGATGTGCTCGAGCACCTGGCGCGAGATGACGAGGTCGAACTTGCCGGACTGGGCGACAGCATCGTGTGCCATCTCCGGGCTGAGCATGTCGGCATAGACCTTGATGCCGCGCTCGCGGGCGATCTTGCCCGACACCGGATTGGGCTCGACGCCGACCATGACCTTGGTGCCGCGCTCGCGCAGCCGGTCCATGAAGAGGCCGTCATTGCATCCGATCTCGAACACCGATTCGTGCTTCGAGAATTTCGCGATGGTATCGAGCCTCGTCGACCTGATGCGGCTCCGGCTTCCAGCTGCTGAAATTGTAGTTGAACTGGCGATAGAGAATGTCGGGGTCGATCGGCTTGACGATCTGGGGCAGGCCGCAGTCGCCGCAGGCCAGCACCTCGAACGGAAAGCGTTCGTCCTGCTCGTTTCGGCTATGCCGAAGCCGATGCGCGATCGGCATCAGTCCGAGGTCGATGACCGGACGCAGGTTGGTCGAGTGGCAAAGGCGGCAATGGTCGGTCACGGCTTGAACTCTTTGCAGGACAGATTGAAATCGGCGTCCCGAGCCATCGCGGCCCGCGGCTGGTCGCCCGGGATACGGCTATATAGGGCCTCAGCGTGCACCTCAATTGATAAGTTGGGTTGCACACCGTCGGCGAGCATCGCAGAGGGGGACGCGCAAAAACTGTGTCGGTACCCCTTCGGAATCGCGTTTCGGCGGGACTGCACCCTGCACCCTGCGGCGAGTGCTGCGATACCACCCCATCATCTTCGCGTTTGCCGGTCACGCCATTACGGGTTCCGCGGGGGCGCCCCGGCGCCCAAAAATTCAACATATCACGCGATGTAAGGGGCATTCACATCGGGCCCGGAGCGTCATGCCGAGCACGCGGGCGCGATCATTTCCGCCTTTCGTAGAGCGTGAGATTTCCCCGGGTCTCCACCGGCACGAAATCGCGCTTGATCGCAGCGATGGCCTCGCGGAAGCGGGGATTGTCGGGCCGGCGCTCGACGATGTTGTCGTAGAACAGCCGGTTCGCGCTATTCATCGAGCGATCCATGAACTGCAGAATCGAATGCCACGAGCAGCGGCATGAAATAGGCCTGCGGTGCGCGATGGGCCTGCGCGAGATAGGCCCAATCCATCATCGCGATCACCAGCACCCTTTCGTCCGCGCGCGTATTGTCCTGGATGAATTTGGTTTCCGTCTCGGTGATCCGGCCAAAATCCTCCTGCCATGTGCCGGCGGTGGTCGAAACGAACGGCCGGTTCAGGAGGCTCGGATAGTTTGCGTAGGATCGCAGGCCGTAGAGGTGCGGATTGTAGATGTCCTGCACGTAGAGCAGCCCCAGAACGGCAGCAACGGCCGAGAGGGTACCGAGCGCATAGCGGAACGACGGGCGCCATGCGACGGTGAGTAGATGGGCCCACCAGGCGGCGACGATGACCAGAGGCAGAGCGTTCTGGTGCCAGACCGCGTCGAGCGTCCTGTTGACCCATTTGATCATCAGCGCAATGCCGATCATCGACAGGGCCAGCAGCACTCCGGTCACAAAGCGATCGCGCGCGGAGTCCGACGGCCGCGACAGCCGGACCGTGGCCCAGCCGATCGTGACGCAGCCGACGATCTGGAGCGGAAGATTGTAGATCATGCTCCAGCGCAGGAACCATTTGATGGGTGCGCTTCCCCATCCCGTGCCGTAGAGCACGAGCGGACGGAAGCACTCGATCAGAAACGTCAGGGAGAGCGTCCTCGATCCGAACAGCAGCAGGCAGATCAGCATTGCGGTCGCAATCGAGGTGCCGACGAAGATGGCGGGGTTGCGGTAGTTCGGGAAACCGCCGGCGACCGCGGCGACGAATGTGCCGGTGACGAGGAAGAACAGCCCGATCTCGGTTTGCCAGAGCAGCGAGAGGGCACAGAAGACGGCGGACACGATCAGCCATCGGGGGCGCCTGGGGGCGACACAGTGCAGGCCGATCGCGAGCACGAAGACGATCAGCAGGGGAAACCGCGTCGGGTAGGCGGACGGCGAGTAGAAGTGATTGGCGGTGGAGAAGGCCAGCAGCGCCAGCGCCGAGACGATGCCGATCGCGGCGAGCCTCGACCTGATCAGATAGGTCAGCAGGAAATAGGCCTGAACATAGGTCGCAAGTGCGATCGCGATGTTCAAACCGACCACACGCATGGCCGCCGATTTCCAGCCGTCGCCCATGATGAAATGGAAGAACCAGCCAAGCGCCGGACCGTAATGCGAATGGAAGTCCAATCCCGGAACGAGGCCGGGCGCGTAACCGTAAAGTGCAGGTCCGATGAAGTAACTGACCTTATGGGCTTCGTCCCGCACGACGGACGTCACGCGCTCCAGATCGGTCGGTATCAACAACAGCGCGAGAAAAGCGATCGGAAGCAGATCGATCAACCCGACGCGGAACGGAAAGCCCGCATCGGATTTGGCGGGCGAGAAAGAGGGATTGGCTCGCCTGTTGAGCGCGACCGTGACGGCCGCGATCCCGAGAATGGCCAGCGCGACCGGGAAGTTTTCGCGATCGTTGGCGAAATCGATTGCAAGATAGACCAGGAACGCGGTGACTGCGCTCAGCAGCAGCGAGCCCGAATTTCGATGCGCCGCATACAGCGCGGCCGCAGCCGCGATCGGTGCCGACAGGAAGAACGACCCGTAGAACGCTTTCTTGCACAGGTCGCAATTTTTCTGGGCCGCGGTCAGATCAAAGCCGTCGTCGAAATTCCATTGGAAGGCCGGAAGGTGATCCTTCAGCAGCAGCAATGTCAGGTAGACCGCGGCGCAGCCAAGGAGCGCGGCGACAACGGCCCTGGCGGCGACCGAGCATTCCCTCTCGCGTTCCACTAAAACAACTCAGGGGTCGTGCAGGAAGAGGCGTCAATGGCGGCAGAAAAACTTGCGCTCTCCGAAATCACGACCGATCTCCAATCGCCTTCAAGGCAGTCCTGTGTAGCGCCTTTATCACCGCGGCCTTAATCGAACAATCCGGCGGGCCCGCTGTCGATGTCCGCCATCCCCCGGTGTAAGCATCAGGGGTCGACTTCATTGGCAGGTGAAGAGCTGATCGAGCACGGCAATGTTCCCGCGTTCGCCGTTACGGGCCGAACCGTGCTTCATCACCTCGAACGGCGGGGTGCCGTAACCCTCCCGGTAGATGTCCTTCGATCTCGTCCTCAATGCCGAAATGGCGGCCGTGACCTCCGGGCTCACCGCCTGATTGCCATTCTTCCAGGTCAGGATCCAGTAGCCTGCGGCATCGCGATAGACAGAGAAGCGCTGCGCCAGCTCGCCTTGTTCGAACAGGTCGGAAAATCCGTTGAGCCAGAAATCGCAGTTCTGTTTCTGGACGTAGAAGAACTTGACGCCAAGGGACCGAAGTGTGGCTTCCGCGGTGTCGGCGCTCCCCAGCGCGATCTTCCTGAAGTCGCGTGCGACGTCGCTCTGATAGGTGTGGACGATTTTTCCTCGCGTCAGCAGCGGCGAGAAATAGCAGGGCACCATCGCGCGGTAACCGTTGAGCGCAAGGACGCGATCGGCGCCGGTTGCTTGCTGCAACTCGTCACAGCGCTCCCAGTTCAGCTTGACGTTGGGCATGCGGTCGAGCGCCGATCCCTGAACGAAGGTGATGGCCTCGTCGTTCTGAAAGCTCTTCCAGGGCTGTGCGTTGGTCGCCCAGGCGCAGGCGACGAGGAGCGACACGAAGCCGATTGCGGGCGCGGAGCGATCGGCGAACCAGGCCGGCTTGAAGCGGCGCACGAGGACCAGTCCCCAGCAGACGATCCCGACGGTCGCGAGCGGGAACAGCGCGTTGACATGGACGGATAGCCTCATCAGGCTCGGGATGTTCAGCGTCAGATCCAGAAGCCGGACGCTGGCCAGATAGGCGAGGACGATGAAGAGGCCTGCGGGATTGGACGATGGCGCGGGCTTTGAATCCTCGGCGCGATCGGGAAACAGCTTTGAACCCGCGAACGCGACCGCACACATTGCGATCGTGAGGAGAATTGCGACCAGAACAACGGATCTCACCTGCTTCAGGAAGGCAAGCAATCCTGTCTTGCTGAGGAAGTCGCTGACGTCCAGCGACTGCGCCAGCACGAAGTAGTCAAGAATATCCAGGCTGCCGAACTGCGAGAAACGCTCGACCGATGCGACCCGCCGGAACAGCGAGTACGGGTTGGTTGCCGGGATTCCCAGATAGAAATAGTTGACGGCGAAAGCCAGCGCGCATCCGGCAGCCGCGCCCAGGCCGAGCAGCACGCTGGTCATGAGACCGGATCGGTCGCGCTGAAGTGCCTTGGTGAGCACGCCCAATGTCGAAATCAGGAAAATGAACGCTGCATAGAGCGGATAGGAGGCGGCAACGGCGAGGCCGCAAATGCCGGCGGCAAGCCGGTCCCGGTTCTGCGACGATCGAATGACGACCAGCAGGAAGTAGACGAAGAAGGCGGCCGTCTGGAGGTGGTACTTGCCGAACTCCATGACGTAGAGCCCGGGCCTGATATTCGGCATCGTCTGCGGCCATGCGAGCCCGAGGACCGCCAAGGCGAGTGCGACCGGTATCGCCGCGTCTTCCCAGCGTCGTCCGAGCGCGCGCAACGGCAGGACGAGGCGAGCGAGACTCGAAGATTACCGCGCCGATCCCGACGAAGTAGAGAAACGAGATGATCTGGGCGACATGGGGCGGCAGAAACGCCGCCAGCATCAGATGCAGCCCGTTGCCATGGCCGATCTCGAAGTCCGAGAAGATGGGGTTGTCGGCCGCGAGCCAGATGCTGTGATTTCTCGCAACCTCGGCAAGATAGGGCGCGTAGAGCTGCTGGACGTCGCTGGACATGACGTCGGGTACGAGCGCCCGATCGATGAACACCGTCGCCAGAAGCCAAAGCCCCAGCAGCGATGTCGCGAGCAGCGGCAAGGTCACCGCGGGCATTCGTGGTTTCCCGAGGCTGCGGCTGTCCCACAGCAGCACGACGGCCGCAAATCCCAGAATGATCTGGGGGTACAGGATGGAGAGAGCGCCGAGGCCGAATCCCGTCAGGATGAGCGCGGCCGCGCCGACGAAGAACTCGTCGACGCGCTGGGCGGGCTCGTGCCTGATCAGCGAGAACGTCAGGCGGCCGGTCGCCATGATCAGCCAGCCGAGATACGGCGTCAGGACGATCCAGGCGAGGACGTAACATCGCGTCGTCCAACCGCCGTCGAACAGCAGCGTGCGGTATGTGCCGGGCCGGTTGACGAACCAGATGGACAATGCGGCGGGCAGGAGAATGAGAACACGCAGCGACCACGTCTCGACCACGGTGCGCAGTCGTGAATGGGCGGCGAATGTCGCTTGGTCCTGTCCGGGGGCGCCCATGTTAGACCGGCGCTGCATCGGCTCGTTCGGCGATGGTCCGCGCCTGCTCGGGGCTGAAGCTGGCGCGCTCGGGCGCGATCAGCCAAACCAGCCCTCCGAACAACCCGACGATCAGGGCGCCAAGACCCAGCAGGACCGATATCGCGAGCGCCTTGTCGGACGTGATCCCGGCAAGACCGAGCGCTGCGACCATCGCGCCCTCGCGCACGCCCCATCCCCCGATCGAGATCGGAACCGCGGAGGACAGGATGACCAGCGGGACCAGGACGAAGGCGTCGAGGGCGGACAGCGGCGCCTGCAGTCCGATCGCGAGCACGTAGCAGGTCGCGACGGTGATGAGGTGGACGGCAATGGCGGAGCAGATCAGCATCGCTCGCCCTTCGGTCGCCAGCAGTGGCGCCCTGATCAGCATCGCGAACTGCACGACCTTGGCCGGCACGGCTGCGATCACGCGCGGCGGCCATCGGTCCAGCGTCACCAGGGCAATTGCGCCGAGGCATGCGAACGTCAGAATGACCGCGATCGCGACCAGGAGCGAATTGTCGGGCACGTGCGCCAGCAGGAACGGCAATCCCGCCAGGAGGATGAAACCAAGACCGAGCAGGCCGAGGAAGCGATCGGCCACGATGCTGCCGATCGTTTGCGACCATTGCACGCCCTGGCGCCGCAGCATCCAGATCCGGACCGCATCGCCGCCCGCGGGCAAAACCTGATTGAAAAAGGTGCTGACGATGAGAATGCGCCAGCCGGGCAGCCAATCGAGCGGCACGTTCATGGCGCGGAGGATCAGGATCCAGCGATGGCAGAGCACGAAGGTCTGGGCGAACAGCAGGAGCACCGCAAGCGCCAGCACGCCGAGATTGACGGCGAGAAGATCGGCTTTCAGGGTCGACAGGTTCTGACCGCGCAACAGCAGCACCAGGATCCCGATCGACACCGCGAACTTGACCAGGGTAACCAATGCTTTTGCAGGCGGCTTCATCGGCAGGTCTTCGTCCTCGATCTTTCGCGGGCGGGATCGTCGCGGCAGTCCAAACTCATGGACGCGCCAGACGCTCCGCGGCGAGTGCACCAGTCCTCGTGACATAGTCCTGGACCTCGGTGGCGTCGCCGCCATCCGGGGCCCAGTCGGGAAATGCCGTGCGCGAGGGATCGAACGGGCCGGCGGTGGTTTCGTGGAACACCAGCCACTCCGAGGTGATCAGGATCGAATGGAAGACCTTCTCCGGCATGCGGTAATAGCAGCGCTTGCCCTGGCCGTAGGGCGCCATCTCGAGCACCTCGCGAATACGGCCGTCATCCTCGAAGATCACGACCTGCGCGGTGCCTTCGATCACGTGAAACGATTCAGGCTTGCCGAGGTGCTTGTGGGGCCGGACATAGGCCTCGCGATGATGCACGATCAGCATCTCGTGCAGGCCGGACGCTGGATCGGGGTGCGTGCACAACCGGCTGCGCAGGCGCGGGTTGCCGGCGGCGATGCGCTTCAGCTCCGCGATCGTAGCGTCATCGGCGGTGACGATGGCGTCGTCGGAATAATAGACCTCGGGATTTTGCGCGCGCAGCGAGGTCGGCCCGCGCAGGCCCGTTGCCTCATTCGAAGAAGATGAACCCATGATCGCCCCGATAGCCGCATTGGTCGTAGATCCACGCCCAGGTCTCCGGGCCGTGGAAGCTCAGGCAGGTGAGCTGCCAGTAGAGGAGGTTGGCCTTCTCGCGCTCGTTGCGGAACGATTCCACCATCAGGTATTTCGATGGGCCGCGTCCGACGCGCTCGATCTCGCGCACCGCGCGGAAGACGTCTTCGAGCGGAAGATTGTGCAGCACGCCGAGCGACACCACGAAGTCGAAGCTGTGGTCGGGATAGGGCAGCTCGACGGCGCTGCCGACCTTCAGCTGCGGCCGCACCTCCTCCTTGGCGTTGGCAATGCCGTAATCGGAGATGTCGATGCCGGCGATCGTCAGGTCTGGAACGAGCTGGGTGAACTCGTGGAGCAGATAGCCTTTGCCGCAGCCGACGTCGAGCACGCTCATGCCCGGCTTGATGCCGTAGCGATCGATCAGGGTCTGGGCGAGGGGGCGCCAGCGTCCGTCATAGCGGTAGCCGCCATAGCCGTAGCGCCGGTCGCCGTCCCAATAGTCGCGTCCCCATTGCCGCGCGACGGTCGCCGATTCCGCCTTGTCGTGCTCGACCACGCGCTGAACGTAGTTACGCCTGGTCGAGGCGTGCATCGGTTGGAGCAGGTTGATCTCGCTCATGGGGCCCAACCGGTCCGCGACGTCGTCACAGGATGGTGGCGTATTGATTGACCAGCAGGATGTCCTCGACGGCCTGGATGTCCTTCTGCGAGGACAGCGTGATGTCCTCGACAGCCGCGTGCATGTCGCAGCCCTCGCGCAGGACGCGGTCGTAGATCTCCCGTCGTCGTGCCTCGTCGGGCGGCAGCATGAAGATGCTGTAGAGGATCAGGCCGTTCAGGCGCGGCAGCTCGTCCATGATGTCCTCGAGCACCATGTAGCTGCCGGGCATGATGTGCTCGACGGCGCTGAGCAGGAACTGCAGGTTCTTGCGCCGCGCGTAGTCGCGGATCACGATGTTCTGGACGTGTTGCGGGGTGCGGCTGCCGTTCAGCGGCCGTGCGCCGATATAGCCGCGATGGCCGGCTCGCTCAGCCATGGAAGCCTCCCGGCAGCTTGTATTGCATGCCGACGCGCGTTGCCGGGCGCAGCAGGATCGGCTCGAAGAACTCGCCGAAGCGCTTGTCCGCGTAGGGCGACATGATGCTCTTGAAGCGGCAGTTCATGCTCCAGCGCGTGCCAGGCTCCTCGTTGACGCGATTGCCGTGCATCAGGGTCTGGTTGAACAGCATCACGTGACCGTAGGGGATCTCGATGAAGGTCGCGTGCGGCTTGATGGTCTTGTACAGCTCCTCGGCGCTGCGCAGGTTGGCCATCTGGTCCTGCATGTCGCCGTTCAGCGACGGCGGCAGCAGATACATCGCCTTGGTGTGGTGGACGTCCACCAGCGGCACCCACACCACGACCTCGAATGGCGAGTCGCCCGACCAGACGTCGGAATGGGTGGCGAGCAGCGAGGAATCGTCGCCGGGCATCTGGATGCTGAGATTGACCCGGCGCTGCATGCAGAAGCTCGTTGCCGACGATGATCTCGATCGTCGAGCGCGCCAGGCGGAAATAGGTCGGCCGGAACCATGGCTCGGCGTTGAGGCCGTTGAAGACGTGCAGACGAAGGCCGTTGAGATCGTCCACGCTCACGCGCGTATGGATGCTGTCGAGCATCGCATAGGGATCGTTGCTGTGCGGCAGTTTGAGATAGTCCGCCGCAAGCTCGGCGGCGCGCCGCTGGATGCGGTCGAGGCCGGCGCGGTCGTCGGCCGGCGTGGTGACGAAGCCGTTGTCGATGAAGCGCTGCGCCAGCGCCTGCTCATCGGCCTGAAGGAAGTCGGTATCCGTCATGCAAAATACTCCCGGGCGGTCGCGCAGATATAGCTGATGTCGGCGGCCGACAGGAACTGGTTGATGGGAAGCGTGAGGATCTGGTCCGCCTGCCGTTCCGTCACCGGGAACGCGCCGCGGCCCTGACCCAGATGCGCCGCCGCCGGCTGCAGGTGGATCGGCACCGGATAGTGGATCGCGGTCTCGATGCCCTTGTCGGCCAGATATTTCTGGAAGTCGTTGCGGCGGTCGGTCTGCACCACGAAGGTGTGGAAGGTGTTGAACTCGATGTTGCGGCAGGGCGGAATGAACAACGGGAGCCCTGCGAGGCTCGGCGCGGTATTGCGCGGCGTTGCGGCGCCGGCGCTCGATCACCGAGGGCAGGTGGCGCAGGCGAATGCGCAGCACCTCGGCCTGCAGCGTGTCGAGCCGCGACACGATGCCCCATTCCTGGACGTCGCTGCGGTTGATCAGGCCGTGATTGCGCAGCCGGCGGATGCGCGCGGCCATCTCGGCGTCGCCGGTGACGAGGAAGCCGGCATCGCCGGCGGCATTGAGGTTCTTCAGCGGATGCGCGGAGAAGCAGCCGAACGTGCCGATGGTGCCGCTCATGCGGCCGTCATAGGTCGAGCCGATGGCCTGCGCGCTGTCCTCGATCACGGCGAGCGCATGCTTTTCCGCGATCGCCATCAGCGGCGCCATGTCGGCCATGCGGCCGGTCAGGTGCACCGGCATGATCGCCTTGGTGCGCGGCGTGACCGCCGCCTCGACCGCGGCGGGGTCGATGTTCTGGTCCGGCAGCACGTCCGCAAAGACCGGCGTAGCGCCGACCGCGACGACCGCGGCGGTGGATGCCACGAACGAGTTCGGAGGGGTGATCACCTCGTCGCCGGGCCCGATGTCGAGTGCCCGCAAGGCGAGGATCAGCGCGTCGGTGCCGGAATTCAGCGTCACCACATGGGGTGAGCCGAGATAGGTGGACAGCTCTTCCTCGAGCTTTCCGACCGCCGCGCCGCCGATGAAGTCGGCGCGCTGGAACACGCCCTCGACCGCCTGCATGATCTCGGCGCGCTCTTCCTCGAACTGCGCGGGAAGATTGACGTAACCGATGCGCCGGCGGCCGGTGTCAGCGTCCATGGCAGAACTTCCTGACGGTCTCGATGACGCGATCCTGCTGCGCGCGCGTCAGATGCTGGTCGACGGGGAAGCTGATGACTTCCTTGGCGTGGCGGTCGGTGACCGGGAAGGTGCCCGGCGCGTAGCCGAGATGCTTGAGGCCTTCCTGCTGATACAGCGGGATCGGATAGTGGATCTTAGCCTCGATGCCGTTGTCCAGGCAGTATTGGTAGAGGCTCGTCGCGGCGCTCGGCGAACACCATGTAGAGATGGTAGACGTGCTTCACGTTGGGGCGGCGCGTCGGAACGCGCAGGCCGGGCAGGCCGGCCAGGCCCTTGTCGTAATAGGCAGCGTTCTCGATCCGCCGGCGCGTGATCTCGCTGGTCTGGCCGATCAGCCAGTTGCCGACGACGGCCTGGAGCGAATCGAGCCGCGAATTGCAGCCGAGGATCGAGATCTCGTCGCGGTTCTTCATGCCGTGGTTGCGGATCAGGCGGAGCTTCTCGTTCATGCCGTCGTCATTGGTGACGACGACGCCGGCATCGCCCCAGACGTTGAGGTTCTTGAGCGGATGCAGCGAGAAGCCGGCGGCGATGCCATGGGTGCCGGAGCGCTTGCCGGCGAACTCCGACAGGATGCCCTGGCAGGAATCCTCGACGACGGGAAGGTTGTGGCGCTGTGCGATCGGCATCAGCTTGCCCATGTCGGTGACCTCGCCGGTCAACTGGACCGGCATGATGGCCTTGGTCTTTTTCGTGATCGCGGCCTCGACCTGGTCGACGTTCATGCAGAAGGAATCGTCGCAGTCGACCAGCACGGGCGTTGCGCCGGTCTCGGCGATCGCGCCGACAGTGGCGATGAAGGTGTTGGCGGCGGTGATGACCTCGTCGCCATGGCCGATGCCGAGCGCCTTGAGCGGCAGCTTGAGCGCATCGGTGCCGGATCCGACGCCGATGGCGTGACGCACGCCGATCAGTTCGGCGAAGCGCTTCTCGAATTCGGCAACGGGCTTGCCGAGGGTGAAGTCACCGGTCGCAACCAGCCGGCCGATCTCGGCCAGGATCGGCGCGGGGTCGGAGAATTGCTCGAGCAGGTAGGAATATCGAACGTCGTACATGTGAACCGTCAGGTGGAATGGAGTTGAGGAGCGGATGAGCGCGACGCCGCGAGCGCGTGCTCGATCGAGGTCGCAATGGCGTTGGCGGAGAGGCCGTGCTTCTTCAGCAGCGAGTCCTGCGAGCCGTAATTGTGCATGAAGCGGTCCGGCAGCGACAGCCGCAGCATCGCGGGCAGGCCGGAGCCGAGCTTGTCGATCAGGGTCTCGGCGACCGCGCTGCCGAGGCCGCCGGATGGCACGTGCTCCTCCAGCGTCGCCAGCAGCTTGACGCCGCGGATCGCCTGCAGCAACGCCGCGGTGTCGAGCGGCTTCACCGTGTGCATGTGCAGGATGCCGGCGCGAACGCCTTGTGCGGCGAGCAGGTCGGCCGCGGCCAGCGCGCGCTGGAGCATGATGCCGGTGGTCACCATGAGGACGTCGCCCGGCGGGCGCATCAGGATGGCCTTGCCAATCTCGAAGCCGTGCTCGGCCTTGGAGACGATCGCATCGCCGCCCTTGCCGAGCCGGATGTAGATCGGGCCCTTCCAGTCCAGCGTGTGCTCCATCATGCGCGCCGCCTCGTCGGCGTCGCACGGGCAGATCACCGTCATGTTCGGCAGCGCCCGCATGATGGCGATGTCCTCGATCGCCTGGTGGGTGGGACCGAGCGGGGCGTAGACCAGCCCGCCGCCATTGGCGATCAGCCGCACCGGCAGATTGTGCAGGCAGAGATCGACGGCGACCTGCTCGTAGCAGCGGCGGGTGAGGAAGGTCGCGATGGTGTTGACGTAGGGCACGAAGCCCTCCATCGCGAGGCCGGCCGACATGCCGATGATGTGGGCTTCCGAAATGCCTTCGATCAGATGGCGCTTGGGAAACTCCTTGCTCATTGCGCGCAAGGTGCCGGCGCCGGGATCCGAGCCGATGTAAAGCACACGCTCGTCGCGCGCGGCGAGCTTGTGGACCATGTTCATCGCTGTGTTGCGCATGGGATGCCGATCAAAAATCGCCGACGGCGACGCGAATGGCGTCGAGCCTCGCTGTCGGTCAGCTTGTTCTTGTGATGCCAATCCGCGTTGGATTCCGCGGCCGGCAGACCCTTGCCCTTGACGGTATGGCAGATCACCGCTGTGGGCTTGCCCGAGACGGCCGGGATCTGCTTCAGGACGGTGCGCAGCGCGCCGACGTCGTGGCCGTTGACCTCCTGCACGGCGAAACCGAAGCTGCGCCACTTGTCCGCGAGCGGCTCCAGCGGCAGCACGTAGTCGGTGGGGCCGTAGCTCTGCAGCTTGTTGTAGTCGATCATCGCGACGAGGTTGTCGAGCCCGTGCTTGGCCGCGCCCATCGCGGCTTCCCACACCGACCCCTCGTTGATCTCGCCGTCGCCGAGCAGCACGAAGGTCCGGTAGCTGCGCTCGCGCATGCGGGCGGCGAGCGCGAGGCCGACGCCGATCGACAGGCCGTGTCCGAGCGCGCCGGTCGATGCCTCGACACCCGGCACCATGCCGTATTCGGGATGTCCGCCCAAAATGCTGTCGGGGCCGCAGAAGCCGTCGAGCTCCGACAGCGGGAAGAAGCCGCGATCGGCCAATAACGCGTAGAGCGCCAGGCAACCGTGTCCCTTGCTGAGGATGGCGCGGTCGCGTTCGGGATCGCGCGGGTTCTTCGGGTCGATCCGCAGCACGTCGTCGTAGAGCACGCGGACCATCTCGATCAGCGACAAGGCTGGACCGACATGGCCGCGTCCGGCCGAACGGACAGAACCGAGGACCAGGCGGCGCAAATAGAGACTGCGCTCGTCCAGCGTGCAGGTGAGGGCGGCTTCAGCGTGGGGTGAGATCTGGATCACGTTGGCAAATCGTTTGATGAAGCCGGCGGGCTTTGTCGAGCTGGCCGGCAAGGCGAACCGTCAGATCGCCACCTTGCGCAACCAAGGCGCGCCGGGAGCGGCTTTCGGGCAAATAAGCATTCAGGACAATCAGGCACCAGATCGCCCCGAACACAGGATACAGTACGTCACGGCGGATCGCAAACGCGTCATCCCCAGCCTCGAAGGCGCGCGAGAGCCGTTCGATCAAGCGATTCGCGCTGGCCTCGGGCAGATCGCTGCCCGGGTGAATCGCGGTGTCCGACACCAGCTTGACCGGGTCGTCCCAGCCGAAATATTCGAAGTCGATGAAGCGCAGCCGGCCGTCGTCGGCGCGCAGCGCGTTGTGCAATCCGAAATCCGACGGGCTCAATGCGCGGTGGGCGGGCAACAGGTCCGCCGCGGGGTCCCGCCCCAGTTCCGCGTAGCGCTGGCGGAGCCGCCGGATGGCGATGGCCGTGCTGGGAACCAGGCTGCCGTCGATGAACGCGCGCAGCTCGGGGTGATCCTGCTGCTCGCGCCTCAAGCCGTCGAGGCGCTGCTCGTACTGCGCGATGGCTTCCTCGGGCGAAAAGATGGCGGCCGATGCGTTCCGCAATGTCTGCGCGCCCTCGGCGTTACGCAGCTTCTGCAACGCGATCAGGAAATCCGCCAGCTGATCGGCATCATCCGCCTGGGGATGCAGGACCGCCGCGTCGCCATCGAACCATTGATACAGCGCGCAGAACGCGTCAGCGTCTCTGGCGATCGGCCGCGGCGTCGACGTGATGCCGTGGCGCGACAGAAATGCGAGTGCATCGTATTCCTGTCCCAGGCGATCGCGCCCGTCGGACGGATAGTGCTTGAGGGCGAGGGCGGGGCCTTCCGCCATCTCCAGCCGAAACACCCTGTTGTTGCCGCCGGACCGCGCCGGGTGGGCGGCCGCGACCGTTGCGCCAGCCAGGCGGCTGCCGATCGCGATTGCGTCTTGCGCGCTGAGGTCCGGCTCGCTCATTGCGCGAACACTCCGCGGCTGATCTCCGCCCAGGTCGCGTGCGGCTCGCAATGACCGGGGTGAGGGGGCGCGCCTGCGTGAACAGGATCGATCGCGTCGTCTTCGGAAAATGCGGCTGCTCGAACACGTCGACGAGATCGTCGATGAAGATATCGAGCTTCAGGCTCGCGAGCCGCTCGACCTTGGCCGGCAGCGTATCCTCGAAATAGATGTTGCCCGCCGCCAACGCCGCATCGGCGGTGTCGACCAGGCCGGCGCCCTTCAACCAGCCGCGCGCGGCCTCGCGCAGATCGACGCGATCGGGGTCCTGATGGCCGAACTGGGTCTTGTGGCTGACGACGTAGACGCTCGCGCCGGCCTTGCGGCAGCTTGCGAGAAATTCGCGGACGCCGGGATAGATCTCGGCGCCGCCGATGCCCTTGCCGTACACGTAGCCCTGCAGCCCTTGCCAGGCCAGCTCGCCGCCGGCGCGGGACCGCAGGAAATCCCGCAACTCGGTCTTCAGTCCCGCCCAGCCCTCGGGCACCAGCCCACGCTGGTGCGCGACGGCGGGAAAGACCTTGTCGTAGCAGATGATCGTGTTGTCGAAATCGATGCCGATCCGCACGCCGCTCACTTCAGGCTGATGTTCTGCATCATCTTGATGTTGAAGTACCGGGGATCGTTCAGCGAGTTCGGCAGGCGGCCGCCCCTGAAGGCGTCGACGAGCCCGGACACGGCCTGCTCGATCGTGTGCGTCGGCGCGAATCCGAGCCTCGCGGCGGATCTTGTCCGAGGAGACGTGGTAGGAGCGCAGATCGTCGGTCGGCTCGACGGCCACCTCGACCTTGTCGCCGACCACCGACTTGACGATGTCGGCGATCTTCATCAGCGAGTGGTTCTCGTAGCCGATGTTGTAGGTTTTGCCGTCGATCTTGGCATCGTCCTGCTGCAGCAGGAACAGATAGGCCGCCGACATGTCCTGGATGTGCAAATTGGGGCGCTTCTGCGTACCGCCGAACACGCGGATGCGGCCGGTGTTGACCGCGAGATTGGTCAGGATGTTGACGACGACGTCGAGCCGCTGCCGCGGAGCGTAGCCGCAGACCGTGGCGGGACGAACCGTGCAGGTGACGAAGCCGGGAGCGGCCTCCTCGGCGAGATCGGTCTCGCACATCGCCTTGAACTTGGAGTAGTCCGTCAGCGGCTCGCAGGACAGCTCCTCGGTCACCTCGGCCTCGTCCTTGATGCCGTAGACGCTCGAGGAGGAGGCGTAGATGAAGCGCTTGACGCCGGCCTTCTTGGCGGCGCGCACCATCGGACGGAAGCAGTCGTAATTGATGGACTTGCCGAGCCCCGGATCCAGCTCGAACGAGGGGTCGTTGGAGATGCAGGCGAGGTGGATCACGGCGTTGTTGCCGCGCATCGCCTCGTTGATCGCGGCCTCGTCGCGGATGTCGCCCTTGATCAGGCGAAGGTTGGGATTGTCACGGGCGGCGCCGAAGACGTCGTCGCCGTACATGAAGAGGTCGAGCACGGTGACCTTGTGGCCCGCGGCCAGCAACTGGGGAACCAGCACGCTGCCGACATAGCCGGCGCCACCGGTGACCATCACGTTCCATTTCTGATCAATCACTGTCGTTCTCCAGATTTTTCGAGCGCGCTACTTCAACAACGCGGTGACAAACTTGACCAGCGGCGCCTTCTCGACCGAGCTGCGGTGGCCGACAATGCCGACCTTGATCGCGCCCGCCGCGTTGCCGATGAAGGCGACGTCCTCGATATTGCCGCCCGCCGCCACCAGCGGCGCCGTAATCGTCAGGAAGGCATCGCCGGCGCCGACCGTGTCGACGACGGTCTTGGTGAAGGCGGGCACGCGCGCGACGCCGGTCTTCGACGAGAAGGGGTAGCAGCCGAACGAGCCGTGCGTGATGATCATGTTGTCGCAATCGATCTTGCGATGCAGGCCGTCCTCGATCACCGACGCGATGTCGTTGAACTTGTCGGTGGCGGCGAGGCGCGCCTCAGGCGCATCGATGCAGACGTAGTCGGCCTTCGGATACTTCGTGATCAGATTGTAGCCGTGGTTGCCGCTGTTGCTCTGGGCGTTGACCGCCAGGAATTTGGAGTTCGCGATCAGCGTGTCGATCGTGCTGGATGCGATCATGCCGTGGCCGAAATCGGTGACGATGACCACGTCCGCACCGCGCACGCGCTCGGCGGTGACCTTGTCGATCTCCTTGCGCGTCGTCTCGTCGAGCGGCGTGTCGTCCATGGTGTAGACTTCGAACAGCTTGTGCAGATAGCCCATCTCGACGTACCGCAATTTGCGGGTCGTCGGCCGGCCCTGGATCCGGATCGGCGTCAGCGTGACATTCGGGCGGACATGCGCGCGAATGAACTCTTCAGGGTAGTCGTTGCCGCCCAGGGTCGTGACGATCTCGACCGACTTGCAGAAGCTCGCGACGTGATTGGCCGCAGCGATGACGCCGCCGGCAAACTGCTCGCCGTTCTTGAACAGGGTCGCGACGATGTTCTCCTTCGACGCTTTTCCGAGCGCCGTGACGTACTGGTATTCGTCGATGATGGTGTCGCCGACCAGCACGACGTGCATGTCCTGGATCTTGTCGATCAGCTTCAGCAGCCGTTCGGCGCCGCCGCCTTCGCGCACCTTCTGCAGGTAGTCGCGCAGCGGGGGATCGTAGATGTCGAAATAGCGGTTCAGCAGGGTCGATGAACTGAACGTCACGTCGCGCGTGAACACGATGCGGCCGCCATGGCGCTCGACGACCTCGCGCTCGGTCGCGATCTTGCCGGTGATGTCGTCCTCGGGATTCTCGTAGTCCGAGCCCTTCACATAGATGTCGGGGCGCACGGTATCGAGCACCGGCTCGGCGCTCGATGTCTGGTTGATGCCGACCCAGTCCACGGTCCCGAGTGCGGCAAGCATCTCGGCGCGCATGTTCTCCGGGAAGATCGGCCGGCCCGGGCCCTTGTTGACGAAACGGTCGGCGGTGATGGTCACGATGACCACGTCGGCCTCGTTGCGCGCCGCCAGAATGTGGCGGACGTGTCCGAGGTGGACCAGATCGAACACGCCGTGACAGAGCGCGACGGTCAGGCCCTTCGCCTGCGCGGCGCGCGCGACCTCGCCGAGCCTCTTCGACCGTCTTGATCTTGTCGTGCGGTGCCGGATGCACGGCCGGCTTGTCTTTCGGAGCATGACTCATGTGTATTATCCAAAGCGCCGGTAGGTCTCAGATGGCCGCCCGGAAATGATCGACTCGCAGCAACGATACCCGGCGAACCTGTTCAAGAGCTTGCCCCTGTTCAAGAGCTTGCTTTGGGCGAGCCGTTGTCCTCACCGAGATATTTGAACCAGTCCTTGGTGGCGTCGGCGATCTTGTCGACGGTCCACAGGGGCGCGTCCCTGTACTGATCCATCGATTTGAGCATCGTCGCAACGCCGTCCTCGAACTTCACCTTCGGCGCCCAGTTCAGGACCCGCTTGATCTTGGAGATGTCGGCGTAGGTGCAGTCGGGCTCGCCGGGACGTTTGGGAATGTGGACCTTGTCGCCGCCGAGAAGCTCGACCAGCCGGTTGACACTGTAGGTGTTGTCCGAGCCGACGTTGAGTATTTCCTGCGAGACGTCGGAGCCCGCGGCGGTCACGAACGCGTCGGCGACGTCGCTCACGAAGGTGAAGTCGCGCGTCTGCTCGCCGTCGCCGACCACCGTGAACGGCTTGCCGGCGAGCTTCTGCGCCATGAACACGCCGAACACGGCGCCGTAGGTGCCGGTGGTACGATGGCGCGGTCCATACACGTTGAACAGGCGCAGCGCGACCGCGGGCAGCTTGTAGACCTGGCACCAGTGCATGACGCACTGCTCGCCGAGATTTTTGGTAAGCGCGTAAGGGTACATCGGCCGGATCTCGGCGGTCTCCGGCGTCGGATAGACGTCGGGAATGCCGTAGCAAGAGGACGATGCGGCGTAGACGAAGCGCTTGACGCCCGCGTGCCGTGCCGCCTCGAGAACGTTGACCGTGCCGTCGACATTGGCGCGATGATACGGGATCGGGGACTCGATCGAGGGAACGATGTCGGCGAGTGCGGCGAGGTGGAAAACCCAGTCGATCCCGTGGAAATACGGTTTGATCGATTCGAGGTCGGTGACGTCCGCCCGCACGACCTTCAGCTGACTCGAATTGGCGCGCGAGGCCAGATTCTCGGGGCGGCCGATCACGAAATTATCGAGCGCGACGACTTCGTGGCCATCGTCGAGGAGGCGATCGACGAGGTGGCTTCCGATGAATCCTGCGCCACCAGTAACAATGCATTTCATGGGGAACATCCGTGACGCGAATGCCCAGCGAAACAGGCCCGCCAATGTTAAGTGAAACCCGAAAGCCGACTATCAGCCGCTCGCCGACTTTGCAAGCATTATACCTTTGCAATCCCTAGTAATAGCCGGTATCAGGGCGTCATGTTGCAGCCGAGCCGCCAGCCCATGCCCGTTGAGTCCGTCGATCCCGATCACAAGGCTTTCCTCGACGATTATGTGGGGCGCCTCCATCGCGCGACGGCGGTCGACGATCGCGTTTTCGCGGCCATTTCCGCCACCCGCGCCATCTGGTTGCGCGTGCGCGAGCAGGGCGGCCGCGTCATCTTCATCGGCAATGGTGGTTCGGCCGGCATCGCCTCGCACCTGGCGATCGATCTTGCGAAGAACGGGTCGGTGCCTGCGCAGTGCTTCAGCGACGCGAGCATGATGTCGTGCCTTGCCAACGACTACGGGTTCGAGGATTGGATCGCGCATGCCGTGCGGCTGAACGCGCGCGCGGGCGACTGCCTCGTCGCGATCAGCTCGTCGGGGCGCTCGAAGAACATCCTCAATGCGGTCGCGCAGGCGCGCGCGATGAAGCTCGACGTGATCACGCTGTCGGGGATGAATGCGGACAACCCCCTGCGCAATCTCGGCGACGTCAACTTCTTCGTCGACAGCCGCAGCTACAACATCGTCGAGACCACGCACCAGTTCTGGATGATGGCCGCGATCGACCTCGTCATCGGTCGTGCGGAATATCCGGCGTCCTGAAGCGAGGCATCCGATGCAGTCGCGGTTCAAGCAGGCGGCCCTGTTTTCGGTAAAGCTTCTGCTGTCGATCGCGGTGCTGGTCTACATCGCCCGCGGTCTCGATCTGCAGCGGCTGCGCAGCCATCTCGTCTCGGTCGATCCCCTGCTGTTTGTCCTGGCGCTGACGCTGATTTTCTTCCAGACTTTCGTGCTCAACGGCCGCTGGGAGCTGATCATGCGCGCGCTCGGCGTGTCGCTGGACTGGCTCGCGGGCTGGCGCATCCTGATGATCAGCCTCTGGTTCAACCAGGTGTTGCCGTCCTCGGTCGGCGGCGACGCGGTGCGGATGTGGCTGCTGCGCCAGCGCGGCGTGCAATGGCCGGAGGCGGTCAAGGGCGTTGCGGCCGACCGCTTCACGGCGTTGATCGGGCTGATCGCGCTGATGGTGGCCGGGCTGCCGTTCCTGCTGTCGCGGGTGTCCGATCAGGCCGCGATCCTGGCCATCGGCGGGCTGACACTGGCCGGCGTCGCCGGCACCGTGGTCCTGTTGACGCTCGACCGTTTGCCCAAGCGCTTGATCGCGCATCGGGCGATCGCAAGCTTCGTCCGGTTCGGAGTGCTGGTCAGGTTTCTTCTGCTGCAGTCCGAGCGCCGCGCCTTGCTGTTCGGGTCGGCGCTGCTCATCCATGTCGTGACCGCGGCGGCCTGCTACGCCCTGGCGCGCGGCGTCGGGGCACAGATCTCGGTGGTGGACGCCGGCATCCTGATTCCGCCGGTGGTGCTGTTGACGGCGGTCCCGATCTCGATCAGCGGCTGGGGTGTTCGCGAGGGGGCGATGGTCGCCTGCCTCGGTCTGGCGGGCGTCCCTTCCGAGCAGGCGCTGTCGGTTTCGCTGCTGCTCGGCGCCATCAGCGTCATCATCGGGCTCGTCGGCGGCGCGATCTGGCTGGCAAGTCCGGAGCGCGGATCGTATTCAGCGGACAAGGCTGCCAAGGCGGCGCAGGAAGCGCCCAGCTATGACGGGCTGGGCAAGGAAGTCTCGAGCCACCCATGACCCGCTTGACATGACCCGCTTGAGCGCGTTGCTGCCGGTCTGGTTTTCACGGGGTGGGATTGCCTCACCCGATCGCGTATCTCATTTTTCGGTTCCACGATGAAAAACCTGTTCTACGTCCGCCACACCTGCCGCCTCTGTCATTCGGACAAGCAAGAGCTGGTCGTCCCGATGGCAGGCATGCCCATCGGCACGCCGAACTTCCAGGTCCCCGACGCCAGCGTCGACGATCCGGTGTTCCGCGCCGCGGTGCCGATGGCGCTGCATCTGTGCCGGGATTGCGGCCACCTCCAGATCCTCCATGTCGGTAATCCCGAGGTCCAGTACCGCAACTACGTCTACACGACCTCGCTCTCGCTCGGCCTGCGCGAGCACTTCGCCGGCTATGCCAACGACGTCGTCAGCCGCTTCGGCATCGCGCCGGGCTCGCTGGTCGTCGAGCCTCGGCAGCAACGACGGATCGCTGCTCGGCTACTTCAAGGAGCGCGGCATGCGGGTGCTCGGTGTCGACCCCGCCGTGGATATCGCCAAGCGCGCGACCGAGGCGGGGATCGAGACCATCGGCGATTTCTTCACCGATGCGATCGGTCACCGCATCCTGAAGAGCCACGGTGCGGCGAGCGTCGTGATCGCCAACAACATGATCGCCAATGTCGACAATCTCGATCCGCTGGTGATCGGGGTTCGCGACGTGCTGGCGCCGGACGGCTTGTTCGTCTTCGAAACGCAATACGGGCTCGACGTCACCGAGAAGAACCTGCTCGACACCGTCTATCACGAGCATCTGTCGTATTTTAACATCAAGCCGCTGACGCGCTTCTTCGCACGGCTCGGCATGGAAGTGATCGACGTCCAGCACATCGAGACCAAGGGCGGCTCGATTCGCGTGACGGTGCAGCGCGCCGGCGGCGCCAAGAAGCCGTCCGCCGAGGTCGCGCGGTTCGTGGCAGAGGAAGATCGGCTCGGTGTCGATCAGCCGGCCTATTACGCGCCCTATGTGAAGCGGATCGCCGCCATCCGCGACGAGCTGGTCGCGATGGCCGACGCCGCCCATGCGCGCGGGCAGCTGGTGGCCGGCTACGGCGTCTCGGTGGGCACCACGACGCTGCTGCCGCAGTTCGGCCTGGAGAACAAGATCGACTTCCTGGTGGACGACGATCCCAAGAAGGGGAACGTGATGGCGGGGCCGGGCTACGACATCCCGATCCTGCCGCCGGCCGCCCTGTACGAGCGCAAGCCGGCCTTCGTCGTCGTCTTCGCCTGGCGCTATGTCGACCCGATCCGGGCCAAGCACGCCCGCTATTTCGCCGAAGGCGGCAAGTTCGTGGTGCCGCTGCCGGGCATTTCCATGGTCGACCGGGCCGACTGACGGCCGTCAGGGGCCGCCGTCGGCACGAGGCGGGCGGCCCCGGCGATCTGAGCGTCCCGAGCTTCGGCGGCCGGCCCGTTAAGTGGTTGATTCGGATGGGCTCTGGCGGGGCCCTCCGCGGGGGCGGAAGGTTCGGCCGGCGCGCCGCTACCTTGACGTTTGGTCTCATCCGCAGTAGATACGCCGCACTCGCAGCCGGCCCGTTAGACGCGGATCTCCGGCGCGGCTTTGAAATCCCCGAACAATCGAGCCCGGATTCCGGCTCATCCTTCGAGACAGAGGGCTGGGCCAACGGCGGCTGTTCGGATCCCCGAAATTCAGTTGCGTCTGACAACGGACGCTGGACCCCAAACGATGGCAGTCAGCCCGTTCAAGTTCTTGCAGGAAGTGCGCTCGGAGACCGCCAAGGTCACCTGGCCGACCCGCCGCGAGACCACGATCACCACCATCATGGTGTTCGTCATGGTCGCCGTGGCCTCGATCTTTTCTTCGCTGCCGACCAGATCATCCGTTACCTCATCACTTTCCTTCTGGGCATTCACTGATGGCAACAGCAACCGCTCAACTGTCCGACAAGCGCTGGTACATCGTCCACGCCTATTCGAACTTCGAGAAGAAGGTCGCCGAATCGATCCGCGAACAGGCCAAGCAGCGCGGGCTCGAGGAGCTGTTCGAGCTGGTGCTGGTGCCGACCGAGAAGGTCACGGAAGTGCGCCGCGGCCGCAAGATCGACGCCGAGCGCAAGTTTTCCCCGGCTACGTGCTGGTGAAGATGAAGCTGACCGACGAGGCGTTTCATCTGATCAAGAACACCCCGAAGGTCACGGGCTTCCTCGGCGCGGAAAACAAGCCGATGCCGATCTCGGAAGCCGAAGCGATGCGCATCCTGCACCAGGTGCAGGAGGGCGTGGAACGGCCGAAGGCGTCGGTGTCGTTCGAAATCGGCGAGAACGTGCGCGTGGCTGACGGCCCGTTCGCTTCGTTCTCCGGCGTCGTCGAGGAAATCGACGAGGCGCGCTCGCGCGTGAAGGTCGCGGTGTCGATCTTCGGCCGCGCCACGCCGGTCGAACTGGAATTCGGTCAGGTCGAGAAGGTCTGATCGGGTAACGCGGAAAGCCGAGAGGCTTTTCGCAGAGAGAGGCCGTGGGAGGACGAGGGCGGTTGCCAGCCGCTCAAGGTCCCCACCACGAACCTGAAACCGCCGGCGGTCGCCGGCACAACAGGAGTGATACATGGCAAAGAAAGTGACCGGATACCTGAAGCTTCAGGTCCCGGCCGGTGCGGCGAATCCCTCGCCCCCGATCGGTCCCGCGCTTGGTCAGCGCGGTCTCAACATCATGGAGTTCTGCAAGGCGTTCAACGCCCAGACCCAGAAGGAAGAGAAGAACACCCCGATTCCCGTCGTGATCACGATCTACGCCGATCGTTCGTTCACGTTCGAGATGAAGACCCCCGATGTCCTTCTTCCTCAAGCAGGCCGCCAAGATCCAGTCCGGCTCGAAGGCGCCGGGCCGTGACAAGGCCGGCAAGGTGACCAAGGCGCAGGTGCGCGAGATCGCCGAGAAGAAGATGAAGGATCTCAATTGCGACTCGATCGAGGTCGGCCATGAAGATGGTCGAGGGCTCTGCCCGCTCGATGGGTCTGGAAGTGGCGGGGTAAGCGGTCATGGCAATCGGAAAGCGTTTGAACAAAGCCCGCGAAGGTGTTGACCGCGAAAAGCTTTACCCGCTCGCGGACGCCATCAAGATGGTCAAGGAACGCGCGAAAGCGAAGTTCGACGAGACCATCGAGGTCGCGATCAATCTCGGCGTCGATCCGCGTCACGCCGACCAGATGGTCCGCGGCGTCGTGACCCTGCCGAACGGCACCGGCCGTACGCTCCGCGTCGGCGTGTTCGCCCGCGGCGCCAAGGCCGATGAAGCCAAGGCCGCCGGTGCCGACGTCGTCGGCGCCGAAGACCTGGTCGAGAAGGTGCAGAACGGCTCGATCGATTTCGACCGTTGTATCGCCACTCCCGACATGATGCCGCTGGTCGGCCGTCTCGGTAAGGTGCTCGGCCCGCGCGGCCTGATGCCGAACCCGAAGATCGGCACCGTGACCATGGACGTCACCGGTGCGGTGAAGGGGGCCAAGGGCGGCTCGGTCGAGTTCCGCGTCGAGAAGGCCGGCATTCTGCAGGCCGGCGTCGGCAAGGCCTCGTTCTCCGAGGAGAAGCTGGTCGAGAACATCAAGGCTCTCGCCGATGCTGTCTCGAAGGCGAAGCCGGCAGGCTCCAAGGGCACCTACATCCAGCGCGTTGCGGTCTCCTCGACGATGGGCCCCGGCGTGAAGGTCGAGCCGAACACGATTCTCGGCTAAGGTCTGCCTCGGTTAGAGGTTCGAAAATTGCATGAGGCGAGGGGCGGAATTGGGCAACCGATTCCGCCCCTCGTCGTTTGTGGCGGCGCTCACTGGAAACAAGAACAATGGCTGACAAGGTCCTGATCTATTCGCGCTTTCCCAAGACGATGATGGCGCGCTTCGCCGAACGCTTCGAGCTGCTCGACACCGGTGGCAAGCCTGCGCGCGAGGTGTTTTCGGCAGACGAACTCGGCGGCATTCGCGCGCTGCTCACCGCTGGCGGCTCGCCGCTCGGCGCCGAGGCGATGGAGCTGTTTCCAAAGCTGGGCACCATTGTTTGCTACGGCACCGGCTATGACGGCGTCGACCTCGAGGCCGCCGCAGCGCGCAACATCGCGGTCGCCCACAGCCCCGGCGCCAATGCGGCGTCCGTCGCCGACATCGCGATGACCCTGATGTTGGCGACGACGCGCCGGATCCTGGTTGCCGACCAATATGTCCGCAGCGGCGATTGGGCCGCCTCGAAACAATCGCCGATGATGCGCCCGCAGGCCGGCATGCCCGGCCGCCGCATCGGCGTCTACGGCATGGGCGAGATCGGCCGCAAGATCGCGGCGCGTTGCGCCGCCTTCGAGAGTGAGGTCGGCTATTTCAATCGGACCAAATACGATCTGCCGTATCAATATTTCCCGACGCTCGAAGCGCTGGCAGACTGGTGCAGCGTTCTGATGATCGCGGTGCGGGCAGGGGCCGAGACCCAGCATGCCGTCAATGCCGAGATCCTGAGGCGCCTCGGGGCGGACGGCTATGTCGTCAACATTTCGCGGGGCTCGGTCATCGACCAGAAGGCCCTTGTGGCGGCACTCACCGACCAGACCATCGCCGGCGCCGGCCTCGACGTGTTCGAGAAGGAACCGCACGCCCCCGATGCGCTGACAGCGCTCCCCAACGTGGTGTTCGCCCCTCATATCGGCGGCCACACCCTCGAATCGCACGTTGCCATGCAGAACTGCGTGCTGGCGAACCTGACCGCGTTCTTCGAGGGCAAGCCGCTGCCTTACGCGGTCAAAAGGCCCTAAATCGGTCCTTATCGGCCCGGGTAAAGCCCCGCCGCCAACGGATTGGAACTGGTGTGAATTTTGCTCTTGGCAAGCAGGGCCCGAGCGGTTAAAGAACCGCCTCCGGACGTGCCGGCCTCGGCTGGCGCGTTCGTGCACGCATTCCGAAAACCCGACAGACAGGAGATCATTCCTTTTCAGGACGTCCGCGAGGATTTGCCCGAAAAGGAAGGAAAATCCGTCGGTTGGTGGGATGCGGGCAAGGGTCGGACGGTTCGCCGGCTGACCTTGTCCTGTCCAAGACTGCAGGCGCCCGCGGGAAGTTTCGATTTCTCAACGGCTTAATCGCATGGCCTGCATAGACGGGTGAAGGCTGGATTTCACTTCGCATCCCACCTTAACGGTGGTCGCGGAAAGAAGTTTGGTTCGGACCTCGACACGCCGTGGGCTCCCCAAGGGGCTCCCGGAGGGCAGGCTTTGAATTGTCGTCTCGCCCGGCGCGTGTCCGATGGGGGTTGACCCTGAGGTTCAGGTTTTGGGTGGGACGATGGGTGCAACCCGGCGGTCCCGCTTTCGCGATGACCGCCAACCGGAAAGAGCTTGCTGTGGAACGAGCGGCAAAAAGGACGCGGTCGAACAGCTCAATGGGGTCTTCAAGACCACGAGCGTCGCGATCGTTGCCCAATATTCCGGCCTGACCGTTGCCCAGATGCAGAAGCTGCGCATGCAGATGAAGCAGGCTGGCGCCTCGGTGAAGGTCTCGAAGAACCGTCTCGCCAAAATTGCTCTTGAAGGCACTGACGTCGTTGCCATCGGCCCCATGCTGAAGGGACCGACCGTGATCGCCACTTCGAACGATCCGGTAGCGGCGCCAAAGGTCGCCGTCGAATTCGCCAAGGCGAACGAAAAGTTCGTCATCATTGGCGGTTCGATGGGAAAGACCGTCCTGAATGTCGACAGCGTGAAGGCGCTTGCCTCGCTGCCGTCGCTTGATGAACTGCGCGCGAAGATCGTCGGCCTGCTTGTGGCCCCGGCGACCAAGATCGCTCAGCTCGCCAACGCGCCCGCGGGCAAGCTCGCGCGCGTCATCCAGGCTCATGCCTCAAAGGGCGAAGCGGCCTGACGCCCTTCGCAATACTCAAACCCGAACCAGACTTACACCTAAGGAAACTGAACAATGGCTGACTTGCAGAAGATCGTTGACGACCTCTCGAGCCTCACCGTGCTCGAAGCTGCCGAACTCGCGAAGCTCCTCGAAGAGAAGTGGGGCGTTTCGGCTGCCGCGGCCGTCGCCGTGGCCGGCCCGGCTGGTGGTGGCGCTGCCGCCGCTCCGGCTGAAGAGAAGACCGAGTTCACGGTTGTCCTGGCCTCGGCCGGCGACAAGAAGATCGAAGTCATCAAGGAAGTCCGCGCCATCACCGGCCTGGGCCTGAAGGAAGCAAAGGACCTCGTCGAGGGCGCGCCGAAGCCTGTCAAGGAAGGCGTGAACAAGGACGAAGCCGAGAAGATCAAGGTCCAGCTCGAGAAGGCTGGCGCCAAGGTCGAGCTCAAGTAAGCAGCGCTTACGGGCAGGATCCCGGGCGCGCCTCGTGCGTGGCCCGGGAGCCTGGTCCGCCCCTCACGAGGCGGGCCCGATGCAAAAGGCGTGCGACGGAACCTCCCGACGCAGGCCAAACACGAAAATGTGTGGGGATTAGAGGGTTTACCCCTCGAATCTGCATTATTGTCGCCCCATATCGGGTCGGCAGCACGAAAGCGCGGTGGGCAGGGATGCCGGATTTCCCTGTAAGCCGTTGGGAGAGCAAGCTATTTCGGGCTTTTGCAGTCCGTGAAAACGATCGTTGTGACGGGCGGGCGTGCCTATGCGCCCCGCGCGTCGTTTTGCGTTTTGAAGGTCTGAAGAACAGATTCAGGACATTCCCACCTGAAACTGAGTCTCCGGCCCCCAAAGCGGGTTCGAAAAATTCAACCCGGGGAGCGGCGGCAGCTGCGTTCCGGACGGTTCGCCCAGAGCGGGCGACGAAAATGAGAGGCCACGATGGCGCAGCAGACATTCACCGGTCGCAAACGCGTTCGCAAGTTCTTCGGACACATCAAGGAAGTCGCCGAGATGCCGAACCTCATCGAGGTTCAGAAGGCGTCTTACGACCAGTTCCTGATGGTCGATGAACCCACGGGTGGTCGCCTCGACGAGGGCCTGCAGGCGGTGTTCCGCTCGGTGTTCCCGATTTCCGACTTCTCGGGTACCTCGATGCTGGAATTCGTCCGCTACGAGTTCGAGCAGCCGAAATACGACGTCGACGAGTGCCGTCAGCGCGGCATGACCTTCGCGGCTCCCCTCAAGGTGACGCTGCGCCTCATCGTGTTCGATATCGACGAGGAAACCGGCGCGAAGTCGGTCAAGGACATCAAGGAGCAGGACGTCTACATGGGCGACATCCCGCTCATGACCATGAACGGCACCTTCATCGTCAACGGCACCGAGCGCGTCATCGTCTCGCAGATGCACCGCTCGCCCGGCGTGTTCTTCGACCACGACAAGGGCAAGACCCATTCCTCGGGCAAGCTGCTGTTCGCTGCCCGCGTGATCCCGTATCGCGGTTCCTGGCTCGACATCGAGTTCGACGCCAAGGACATCGTCTATGCGCGTATCGACCGTCGCCGCAAGATTCCGGTGACGTCGCTGATGTTCGCCCTCGGCCTCGACGGCGAGGCGATCCTGTCCACGTTCTACAAGAAGATCCTCTACAAGCGGACCAAGGAAGGCTGGCGCGTTCCGTTCGACGCCAACCGTTTCCGCGGCTACTCGACCGTCAACGATCTGATCGACGCCGACACCGGCAAGGTCGTGCTCGAGGCCGGCAAGAAGCTCACCGTTCGTGCCGCCCGTCAGCTCCAGGAGAAGGGGCTGAAGGCGCTGCGTCTGGCCGATGAGGAGCTGGTCGGCAACTACATCGCCGAGGACCTCGTCAACCCGAAGACCGGTGAAATCCACGCCGAGGCCGGCGAGGAAATCACCGACAAGTCGATGAAGGTGCTCAACGAGCACGGCTACAAGGAATTGCCGCTGCTCGACATCGACCACGTCAATGTCGGTCCCTATATCCGCAACACGCTCTCGGCCGACAAGAACATGACGCGCGAGGACGCGCTGTTCGACATCTACCGCGTGATGCGCCCGGGCGAGCCGCCGACGCTGGATTCGGCGCAAGCGATGTTCCAGTCGCTGTTCTTCGACGCCGAGCGTTACGACCTCTCCGCGGTCGGCCGCGTCAAGATGAACATGCGCCTCGACCTCGATGCGCCCGACACCCAGCGCACGCTGCGCAAGGAAGACATCCTCTCCGTCATCAAGACGCTGGTGGATTTGCGCGACGGCAAGGGCGAGATCGACGACATCGACCATCTCGGCAACCGCCGCGTGCGCTCGGTCGGCGAGCCTCATGGAGAACCAGTACCGCATCGGCCTGCTGCGCATGGAGCGCGCGATCAAGGAGCGCATGTCCTCGGTCGACATCGACACGGTCATGCCGCAGGACCTGATCAACGCCAAGCCGGCGGCTGCCGCCGTGCGCGAGTTCTTCGGCTCCTCGCAGCTCTCGCAGTTCATGGACCAGACCAACCCGCTCTCGGAGATCACCCACAAGCGCCGCCTGTCGGCGCTTGGACCGGGCGGTCTGACCCGCGAGCGCGCCGGCTTCGAAGTCCGCGACGTGCATCCGACCCATTACGGTCGCATCTGCCCGATCGAGACGCCGGAAGGCCCGAACATCGGCCTGATCAACTCGCTCGCGACGTTCGCGCGCGTGAACAAGTACGGCTTCGTCGAGACGCCGTACCGCAAGGTCAAGGACGGCCGCGTCACCGACGAGGTCGTGTACCTCTCGGCGATGGAAGAGGGCCGCTACACGGTCGCGCAGGCCAACGTGCCGCTCGACCCGAAGGGCCGCTTCACCGAAGACCTCGTGGTCTGCCGTCACGCCGGCGAAGTCTTGCCGGTGACGCCGGACAAGGTCGACTACATGGACGTGTCGCCGAAGCAGCTCGTTTCGGTCGCCGCGGCGCTGATCCCGTTCCTCGAGAACGACGACGCCAACCGCGCGCTGATGGGCTCGAACATGCAGCGCCAGGCGGTGCCGCTGGTTCGCGCCGAGGCGCCGTTCGTCGGCACCGGCATGGAAGGCGTGGTCGCGCGTGACTCGGGTGCCGCGATCGCGGCGCGCCGTTCGGGCGTGATCGACCAGATCGACGCCACCCGCGTCGTCATCCGCGCCACGGAAGATCTCGATCCGACCAAGTCGGGCGTCGATATCTACCGGCTGATGAAGTACCAGCGCTCCAACCAGTCGACCTGCATCAACCAGCGTCCGCTGGTGAAGGTCGGCGACATCGTCAAGAAGGGCGACATCATCGCCGACGGTCCGTCGACCGATCTCGGCGAACTCGCGCTCGGCCGCAACGTGCTCGTCGCGTTCATGCCGTGGAACGGCTACAACTTCGAAGACTCGATCCTGCTCTCCGAGCGGATCGTGAAGGAAGACGTCTTCACCTCGATCCACATCGAGGAGTTCGAGGTGATGGCCCGCGATACCAAGCTCGGGCCTGAGGAAATCACCCGCGACATTCCGAACGTCTCGGAAGAAGCGCTGAAGAACCTCGACGAAGCCGGTATCGTCTACATCGGTGCGGAAGTGCGCGCCGGCGACATCCTGGTCGGCAAGATCACGCCGAAGGGCGAGAGCCCGATGACGCCGGAAGAAAAGCTCCTGCGCGCCATCTTCGGCGAGAAGGCCTCCGACGTTCGCGATACCTCGCTGCGCGTTCCTCCGGGCGTGCAGGGCACGATCGTCGAAGTGCGCGTGTTCAACCGTCACGGCGTCGACAAGGACGAGCGTGCGCTGGCGATCGAGCGGGAAGAGATCGAGCGTCTGGCCAAGGACCGCGACGACGAGCAGGCGATCCTGGACCGCAACGTCTACAACCGTCTTGCCGAGCTGCTCGAAGGGCGGCAGGGCATTGCTGGCCCGAAGGGCTTCAAGAAGGACACCAAGATCACCCGTGCGGTGCTCGAGGAGTACCCGAAGTCGCAGTGGTGGCTGTTCGCCTCGCCGAACGACAAGCTGATGGCCGAGATCGAGGCCATGCGGAAGCAGTACGACGAGTCGAAGAAGGGCCTCGAGCAGCGCTTCCTCGACAAGGTCGAGAAGCTTCAGCGCGGTGACGAATTGCCGCCCGGCGTGATGAAGATGGTCAAGGTCTTCGTCGCGGTGAAGCGCAAGATCCAGCCCGGCGACAAGATGGCCGGCCGTCACGGCAACAAGGGCGTGGTGTCGAAGATCGTGCCGATCGAGGACATGCCGTTCCTCGAAGACGGCACGCACGCCGACATCGTGCTCAATCCGCTGGGCGTGCCCTCGCGCATGAACGTCGGACAGATCCTCGAGACCCATCTCGGCTGGGCCTGCGCCGGCCTCGGCAAGCGTATCGGCCAGACGGTCGATGCCTATCTGTCGAAGCAGGACATCAAGCCGCTGAAGGAAACCTTGAAGAAGGTCTACGGCGAGGACGAGACGATCAAGTCGCTCAATGACAACGAGCTGATCGAGCTCGGCCATAACCTCAGCCGCGGCGTGCCGATCGCAACGCCCGTGTTCGACGGCGCCAAGGAAGCCGACATCGAGGAGATGCTGAAGCTTGCGGGTCTCGACGCTTCGGGCCAGTCGACCGTCTATGACGGCCGTACCGGCGATGCGTTCGATCGCAAGGTGACAGTGGGCTACATCTACATGCTCAAGCTGCACCATCTCGTCGACGACAAGATCCATGCGCGTTCGATCGGTCCGTACTCGCTCGTGACCCAGCAGCCGCTGGGTGGCAAGGCGCAGTTCGGCGGCCAGCGTTTCGGCGAAATGGAGGTGTGGGCGCTCGAAGCTTACGGCGCGGCGTACACGCTCCAGGAAATGCTGACGGTGAAGTCGGACGACGTCGCCGGCCGCACCAAGGTGTACGAGGCGATCGTGCGCGGCGACGACACGTTCGAGGCCGGTATTCCGGAATCGTTCAACGTGCTGGTCAAGGAAATGCGCTCGCTCGGCCTCAACGTCGACCTGCACAACTCCAAGGTGGGACCGGCGCCGACGTCCGAAGCGGCCGAGTAACTCGACCTGTCATGCCCGGCCTTCGCGGCCGGGCACCGGCGTCCCGTCCGAGGCCTTGAGGGCAGGGCGCCCCGCAGAAGTGATTTTCGAATTTGCGGCCGGAGGCGACCGGCACGCGAGGAGAAGACGATGAACCAAGAAATTATGAATCTCTTCAACCCGACGACGCCGGCTCAGGTCTTCGACCAGATCCGGATCTCGATCGCGTCTCCAGAGAAGATTCTGTCCTGGTCCTACGGCGAGATCAAGAAGCCGGAGACCATCAACTACCGTACCTTCAAGCCCGAGCGCGACGGCCTGTTCTGCGCCCGCATCTTCGGGCCCATCAAGGATTACGAGTGCTTGTGCGGCAAGTACAAGCGCATGAAGTACAAGGGCATCATCTGCGAGAAGTGCTCGGTCGAGGTCACGCTGTCGCGCGTCCGGCGCGAGCGCATGGGCCATATCGAGCTCGCGGCCCCCGTCGCCCACATCTGGTTCCTGAAGTCGCTGCCCTCGCGCATCGGCCTTCTGCTGGACATGACGCTGAAGGATCTCGAGCGGATCCTCTACTTCGAATATTACGTCGTTCTCGAGCCGGGCCTCACCGCGCTGAAGGACCGCCAGCTGCTGTCTGAAGACGAGTATCTGAAGGCACAGGACGAGTACGGCCAGGACAGCTTCACCGCCATGATCGGCGCCGAAGCCATCCGCGAGCTGCTCAAGGGCATGGACCTCGAGAAGCTCGAAGCCACCTTGCGCCTCGAGATGCAGGAGACCGACTCCGACATCAAGCACAAGAAGCTCGCCAAGCGCCTGAAGATCGTCGAAGCGTTCCGCCACTCCGGCAACAAGCCGGAATGGATGATCATGACCGTGGTCCCGGTGATTCCGCCGGACCTGCGTCCGCTGGTGCCGCTCGACGGCGGCCGCTTCGCGACATCGGACCTCAACGACCTCTATCGCCGCGTCATCAACCGCAACAACCGCTTGAAGCGGCTGATGGAGCTGCGCGCGCCTGACATCATCATCCGCAACGAGAAGCGCATGCTTCAGGAAGCGGTCGATGCGCTGTTCGACAACGGCCGGCGAGGCCGCGTCATCACGGGCGCCAACAAGCGTCCGCTGAAGTCGCTCGCCGACATGCTCAAGGGCAAGCAGGGCCGTTTCCGCCAGAACCTGCTCGGCAAGCGCGTCGACTATTCGGGCCGTTCGGTGATCGTGGTCGGTCCCGAGCTGCGCCTGCATCAGTGCGGCCTGCCGAAGAAGATGGCGCTCGAGCTGTTCAAGCCGTTCATCTATTCGCGGCTCGACGCCAAGGGCCTGTCCACCACCGTGAAGCAGGCCAAGAAGCTGGTCGAGAAGGAGCGGCCGGAGGTCTGGGACATCCTGGACGAGGTCATCCGCGAGCATCCGGTGCTGCTCAACCGCGCACCGACGCTGCATCGTCTCGGCATCCAGGCGTTCGAGCCCGTGCTGATCGAGGGCAAGGCAATTCAGCTGCATCCGCTGGTCTGCTCGGCCTTCAACGCCGACTTCGACGGCGACCAGATGGCCGTGCACGTCCCGCTGTCGCTCGAAGCGCAGCTGGAAGCGCGCGTCCTGATGATGTCGACCAACAACATCCTGCATCCGGCGAACGGTCAGCCGATCATCGTGCCGTCGCAGGACATCGTGCTCGGTCTCTACTACGTCTCGATCATGCGCGAAGGTCTGCCAGGCGAGGGCAAGATCTTCGGCGACATGGCCGAACTCGAGCACGCGCTGCATGCGAAGGTCATCCACCTCCACACCAAGATCAAGTATCGGTGGCAGGGAATGGACGAGACCGGCAAGGTCTCGACGCGCTGGATCGAGACCACGGCGGGCCGCGTCATGCTCGGCAATCTGCTGCCGAAGAACCCGCGGATTTCGTACGAGATCATCAACAAGCTGATGACCAAGCGCGAGATCTCGGGCGTCATCGATCAGGTCTACCGTCACTGCGGTCAGAAGGAGACGGTGATCTTCTGCGACCGCATCATGGCGCTCGGCTTCTACAACGCGTTCAAGGCCGGCATCTCGTTCGGCAAGGACGACATGGTCGTGCCGCACGGCAAGTGGAAGATCGTCGACACCACCCGCACGCTGGCGAAGGATTTCGAGCAGCAGTACAACGACGGTCTGATCACCCATGGCGAGAAGTACAACAAGGTCGTCGACGCCTGGTCGAAGGCCACGGAAGAAATCGCCAAGGCGATGATGAAGGAGATCTCCTCGACCAAGAAGACGGCGAGTGGGGCCGACGCCGACATCAATTCGATCTGGATGATGGCTCACTCCGGTGCCCGCGGTTCGCCGGCCCAGATGCGCCAGCTCGCCGGCATGCGCGGCCTGATGGCCAAGCCGTCCGGCGAAATCATCGAGACGCCGATCATCTCGAACTTCAAGGAAGGCCTTTCGGTGCTCGAGTACTTCAACTCGACCCACGGTGCCCGTAAGGGCCTCGCGGACACCGCGTTGAAGACCGCCAACTCCGGCTACCTGACCCGTCGTCTGGTCGACGTCGCGCAGGACTGCATCATCACGCAGAGTGATTGCGGCACCAAGCTCGGCATCAAGATGCGCGCCATCGTCGATGCCGGCACCGTGGTCGCCTCGCTCGGCTCGCGCATCCTTGGCCGCACGGCTTGCGAAGACATTCGTGACAGCTCGGGCAAGGTGATCATCAAGCGCGATACGCTGATGGAAGAAAGCCATCTGGATGCCATCCAGCAGGGTGGTGTGCAGGAGGTGAAGATCCGCTCGGCGCTGACTTGCGAACTCGTCAACGGCATCTGCGGCATGTGTTACGGCCGCGACCTCGCCCGCGGCACGCCGGTCAACCACGGTGAAGCCGTCGGCGTCATCGCGGCGCAGTCGATCGGTGAGCCGGGTACCCAGCTGACCATGCGCACCTTCCACATCGGCGGTGCGGCGCAGCTCAACGAGCAGTCCTTCGTCGAAGCCAATTTCGACGGCAAGATCGTGATCCGGAACAAGGCCATCGCTCGCAACAGCGAAGGCCACCTGGTCGCGATGGTGCGCAACATGGTGGTGGCGATCGTCGATGCCGACGGCACCGAGCGTGCAACGCACCGCGTCCAGTACGGCTCGCGCCTGCACATCGACGAAGGCGACACGGTCAAGCGTGGCCAGCGCATCGTCGAGTGGGATCCCTACACCCGTCCGCTCCTCACCGAAGTGGAAGGCACCATCGGCTTCGAGGACCTGATCGAAGGTCTTTCGATCTCGGAAACCCTTGACGAAGCCACCGGCATTGCCAAGCGCGTGGTTATCGACTGGCGCTCGACCCGCGGCGGCGCGGATTTGCGTCCCGCCATCGTGGTCAAGGGCAAGGACGGCAAGGTGCTCAAGCTCGCCCGTGGCGGCGATGCCCGCTACATGCTGTCGGTCGACGGCATTCTGTCGGTCGACATCGGAGCCAAGGTCCAGGCGGGTGACATTCTCGCCCGTGTGTCGACCGAGAGCGCCAAGACGCGTGACATCACCGGCGGTCTGCCGCGGGTGGCGGAACTGTTCGAGGCCCGGCGTCCGAAGGATGCGGCGATCATCGCCGAAATCTCGGGCACCATCCGGTTCGGGCGCGACTACAAGAACAAGCGTCGCATCTCGATCGAGCCGATGGACAAGACCGACGAAGCGCGCGAGTACCTGATCCCGAAGGGCAAGCACATCCACCTGCAGGACGGCGACGTCGTCGAAAAGGGCGACTTCATCGTCGAAGGCAACCCGGCGCCGCACGACATTCTTGCGGTCAAGGGCATCGAGGAACTGGCGGCCTACCTGGTCAACGAGATCCAGGAAGTCTACCGGCTCCAGGGCGTGCTCATCAACGACAAGCACATCGAGGTGATTGTCCGTCAGATGCTCCAGAAGGTGGAAGTCACCGACCAGGGCGATACGGACATGATCTCCGGCGAGCAGGTCGACAAGATCGAGTTCGACGCGCTGAACGAGAAGGCCAAGGAAGAGGGCAAGAAAATCGCCACGGGTACGCCGGTTCTGCTCGGCATCACCAAGGCGAGCCTCCAGACCCGTTCGTTCTTCTCGGCGGCCTCGTTCCAGGAGACCACCCGCGTCCTCACGGAAGCGGCCGTCAACGGCAAGATCGATCCGCTCGAAGGCCTCAAGGAGAACGTCATCGTCGGCCGGCTGATCCCGGCGGGCACCGGCGCCTCCATGGCCAAGATCCGCGAAGTCGCAATGAAGCGCGACAAGCTGATCCTGGACGAGCGCGAGAAGCAGGCGGCCGTCGTGTCGCCCGCGCCGGAAGCGGAGCTTCCTGCGCTGCCGCCCGCGGAATGATCGTTCATCCGTAGGAATACCGAGGATAGTGAAAAGGCCGGCGCGAGCCGGCCTTTTTGCTGCTTTCTTTGCTTGCTGCGATGCGGGATCAACCTTTGTTCATCTTTCCTTCAGGCGCAAAAGCGCTTCTGCTGGGGGAGTTTAGACCGGTGGATCCCGTGACGGGGGCAGGGCCGGAGACCACGGAACTGACATGCTTGATCTGGCAATCGTAGGCGGCGGCCCCGGTGGGCTGATGAGCGCCTGGTATCTGAAGCGCAAGCTCGGCGACCTCTGCCGCGTCACCATTTACGAAGCCTCGGACCGGCTCGGTGGCAAGATCGTCACGCGCAAATTCGATTCCGCGCCCGCGATGTACGAGGCCGGCGTTGCCGAGATCTACGACTACTCGATGACCGGCCCCGATCCGCTGCGCGAGCTGATTCAGCATTTCGGGCTGCAGACCATTCCGATGGATGCCGAGCAGGTGCATCTCGGCGGCGAGCTGTTGAACGACGTGCCCGGCATGCGCCGCAGATACGGCGCCAAGACCGCCGCTGCGATCGAGGCCTTCCGCAAGCGCTGCTCCGAGGCGATGTCGCCGATCGAATATTACGAAGGCGTCGGCGCCCACGACAACGAGAACCCCTGGGCCTACAAGACTGCCGAGCAGGTGCTCGACGAGGAGGTCGAGGACGAGACCGCCAAGCGCTTCTTCAAGGTGATGGCGCGTTCCGACATCGCGACCGAGAGCCACAACACCAACGGCCTCAACGCGCTCAAGAACTATCTGATGGACGTCGATGGCTATATCGGCCTCTATTCCATCCAGAACGGCAATGAGCAGCTGATCGATTGCCTGCAGTCGGAGGTCAACGCCGACATCCAGCTCAATCACCGTGTCCTCACCGTGGGCAAGGCGCCGACCGGCCGCTACCAGCTCAAGATGATGAACGGAAAGGGACCGGAGACACGCGACTTCGATCTCGTGCTGGTCTGCCTGCCGCATTCCTGGCTCGCCACCGTTGGGTGGGAAGGCGAGCAGCTGCGCAAGTCGATGGTCAAGCACGTCTCCTATTTCGACCGTCCCGCGCATTACCTGCGCGTCTCGATCCTGTTCGACACGCCGTTCTGGGGCGAGAAGATTCCCGGCGCCTGGTTCATGTCGGAAGCCTTCGGCGGCTGCTGCGTCTACAACGAGGGCGCGCGCCACGACGTCGGCAAGCATGGCGTGCTGAACTGGCTGATTCCCGGCTCCGATGCGTTGGCGTTCGCCAATTTGTCGGATCAGGAGCTGATCGACGCCGCTCTGAAATCGCTGCCGGCCTCGCTGGGCGATGCACGCGCGCATTTCATGGAAGGCAAGATCCATCGCTGGCTGTCGTCGGTGAATGCGATTCCCGGCGGTCTGCCGGTGCGCGACGTCATGACCAACCACCGCCCCGAGCCGAAGGAGCATCCCGGCATCGTGGTGGTCGGTGATTATCTGTTCGATTCGACGCTGAACGGCCTGCTCGATTCCTCGGACGCCGCCACCGACATCATCCTGACCGAGATGATGCGCCTGCGCCGTGAACGCGCGCAGCAGGACAAGCCGCTCTCGGACAAGATCGATCGCGGCTATTTCGAGAATTATCGGGGCCTTGGCCCCTATCACGAGGCATGGCGCCACTTCAGCGATCCCGACTATCTCGCCAAGCTGCTCGGCATCGTCTGGGGCAAGACCAAGGGCGCCAAGCTGCTCGTCGCGGGCTCCGCCAGCGGCGAACTGGTGGGCGCGCTGCGCGACCGCGGCATCGATGCCTTCGGCATCGAGAACAACCGCGCCATCCACGCCAAGACGCCGAAGGCGCTGAAGAAGTACAACAAGCTCGGCTCGATCACCGACATGCCGTTCAAGGACGGCGCGTTCGATTTCGTGTTCGAGACCAGCCTCTGCCACGTTTCCCCGAAACAGGTGGTCCGCGCGATCCGCGAGCCTCAACCGCGTGGTCAAGACCGGCCTCGTATTCGGCTCGATCACCTCGGACATGGCTCCGGCTCTGATCGACCGTTACGACCTCCTGCGCGGGGTCAAGAAGCTCGGTACCTGGTGGGAATGGTCCGAGCTGTTCTTCGGCAACGGGTTCGACCTCTCGATGCATCGCAAGGATTGCACCGATGCGCTCTGGGAGGCGACGCTCGTCGCCAACAAGGGGCCCGGGCAGTGGTACGCCGACGCGGACTCGTTGCGCTATTCCTTCTTCGACAAGGTCGAGGAGGAGGAGGACGAGGACTAGCCTTGTCGGGCCGTCATGGTGAGCAGAGGCGCGCTTCTCGTGTCTCGAGACGGCCGCCAAACGGGCTCCTCGGCATGAGGCGCGGGATGCTCGTGACGGAGCAGAGCAGAACTTGCGGATTCGCCAATTGTTTTGCCGAATTCATCCTGATCGCATAGAATCAGCGCAATAGCGGTCGCCGCTACATCCTGCTTTCTCTGCGGTCATGCCGGCCGTCAGCATCGGTTGGTTTCATGGCATCCAAGCCTCTCTCGCCCGACGACAAGTCTCTCTCCCCGACAAACAGAAGCTCGCCGAGCCCAAGGCGGCCGAGCCTCGACGACAAGCTCGCTGCCAAGCCGGACCTCGATGACGACGACGAAGAGGACGACGAAGACGAGGCCGAGGACGAGCTGGAGCTCGACGACGACGATGAGGACGAGGATCTCGTCGTCTTTACCGCCCGCGAAGCCGCCGGCGCGCTCGCGACCATCGTCGGCTTCGTCAAACCTTTCTTGTCGAACTACAAGCGGATGCTATCGTTCGTGGCGTTCGGCGTCTTCGTCGAGACGCTGTTCAACGTCATCATGCCGCTCAGCCTCAAGTTCCTGATCGACGATGCGCTCGGCGAGGAGGATTTTCAAGCGCTGTACAAGATTCTCGGCGTGCTCGCCGTCGCCGGCATCTTCACCTCGATCGTCGCGGTCTGGTACGAGCGCTGGGACGCGCGGCTGGCCGCCTGCATCATCTCCGATGTCCGCAAGCGCCTGTTCGAGCACGTCCAGGACCTGCCCGCTGCCTATTTCGGCCGCACCAAGCGCGGCGAGATCCTGTCGCGCTTCTCGGTCGATCTGTCGGCCTTCGAAGGCTCGGTGAAGACCTTCGCCAACAGCGCCGCGCTGCCGTTCCTCGAGTTGATCGCCGGCATCATCCTGATGGTGTTCCTGAACTGGCAGCTCGCGGCGGTCGCACTGCTGGTGTTTCCGATCACGCTGATCGGCCCGCGGATCCTGACGCCCAAGGCGGTGCAGGCCAATTACGAGCAAAAGCTCAACGAGAGCGCGCTGCTCGGCATGGTGCAGGAGAACGTGGCGGCGCAGGCGGTGATCAAGGCCTTCAGCCTGCAGCGCAAGATGTTCGGCTTCTTCACCTTTCGCAACGACGCGACGCGCGACAAGATCGCCTCGGCCGCGTTCCTGTCGACCATGGTGGAGCGAACCGTCACCATCTCGGTGTTGATGTTGCACCTCGTGGTGCTCGCGATCGGCGCGTATCTGGCGACCAAGGGCCAGATCACCATCGGCACCTTCGTCACCTTCGAGAGCGCGTTCTGGGAGGTCTCCTACAACATCGCCCATGTCATGCACTTCATCCCGGTGTCGATCTCCTCGGCCGCCGCGATCCGCCACATCCAGGAGCTGCTGGACGAGCCGACCCGTGGCGCTGATCGTCCCGGCGCGCCCGATCTGCCGCGCATCACCAACGACATCACCTTCGACCACGTCACCTTCCAGTACGAGGGCAGCCAGACGCGGGTGCTGGACAATCTCAGCCTCAAGCTCAACGCGGGCAAGCGCATCGCGATCGTCGGCCCGAGCGGCTCCGGCAAGAGCACGTTGCTCAACCTGATCCTGCGGCTCTACGTGCCCGACGAGGGGCGGGTCACCATCGACGGCGTCGACGTCCGCAAGGTGACGCTGGATTCGCTGCGCCGGAGCATGGCCGTGGTGTTCCAGGAGAACATGCTGTTCAACATGTCGATCCGCGAGAACATCCGGCTCGGCAAGGAAGGCGCGACCGACGAGGAGGTGGAGGAGGCGGCCAAGAAGGCCGAGATCCACCGCTACATCATGAGCCTGCCGCAGCGCTACGACACGCCGGTCGGCGAGCGCGGCGACACCCTGTCGGGCGGCCAGCGCCAGCGCATCGCGATCGCGCGCGCGATCATCCGCAACCCCTCGGTGCTGCTGCTGGACGAGGCCACCTCGGCGCTCGACCAGACCACCGAAGCCGCGATCAACCGCACCCTGCTCAAGGTCGCCAAGGGCCGCACCTTGATCTGGTCGACCCACCGCCTGACGTCGGTGGTCGAGATGGACGAGATCATCGTGATCTCCGGGGGCAGGGCGATCGAGCGCGGCTCGCATGCCCAGTTGCTTGCCAAGAACGGGACCTATCGCAAGCTTTGGAACGACCAGATCCACCAGCCGCATGGCGCGGCGGCTCACGCCGATGACGGCAGAGACGAGGACGACGAAGACGACCTCGATGATGACGAGGACGAGGACGACGACGAGGAGTGAGGTCCGCAACCGATTCGCGAATCCGGTCGCGGCACCTCGCTCGGCACGTCCCGGGATTCGTCGATTCCACGACTCGGGCCGGATAGCTCGCATGCGGATTGGCCGGGGCCGAGCGGGGCGGGCGTCGGTCGAATGGGACCGTCTTCCGTCGGTCGTGGTGAAATTCTCGTCGCCGATCGCCCTCGAACTGAAGAGATTAATGCGCCTTAACGCATTGTGAGCCTAAAACGAGCCCGCCAAGCATCATAAAGTTACTTTTTGCCCGGGTATAAAGTGTTGGCGGGCTGGCGAAATGCAGGCTGCGCTCCCATATGGAGAGGACCCGGTGAGGGGCGCAAACAGCTATTTTGACAGGCTCCTGAAGCGCTTCGTGACTGTCGTTTCGCCTTGACTTGAGCGACTCTCACTTATAGAAAGCGCCTCACTTAACGACAGGCGGTGAGCATCGCCAGCGTCGGAACGGGCCACCCGTCAGACCTCCAAAGACTAGAGCCGCAAGGACTAGATCCAAGAGGGTCGCTCAAGACGGGCACCAACCTCGACGAATGCCGCTCAAACGCTGTCGATCATAGCTAGGCAATGCCAGTGCGATTCTAGTTCTCTTGAGCTCGTTCTCTTGAGATCGAATTCGGATGCATGACCTCAGTGCGCGGGCCGCGGCTTTACGCTGATCGGCCTCAATACTGCGGTCCTCTGTGGCGTCGAAGCGCTTTCCGCTCGTTGATGGGGCGGTTGGCGCGATTTCGCTTTGTGCGGGTTGTTCCGCGGAAGGCGGCCTCGTCGGGCAGGCGGCTCGAAAGAATGTGCAGTCCCGGCGACGGGCTGCGGCAAGACAGCGGATCCGGAAGGGTTCGCGACAGAACAAAGGGTAAGGCCAGGATGCCGACGATCAACCAGCTGATCGCTCAACCGCGTGAAGTGCAGAAGTCGCGCAAGAAGGTGCCGGCGCTGCAGCAGTCGCCGCAGAAGCGTGGTGTTTGCACCCGCGTCTACACCACGACCCCGAAGAAGCCGAACTCGGCGCTTCGTAAGGTCGCCAAGGTGCGCCTGACCAACGGCTTCGAGGTGATCGGCTACATCCCGGGTGAGGGCCATAACCTCCAGGAGCACTCGGTGGTCATGATCCGCGGCGGTCGCGTCAAGGACTTGCCCGGCGTGCGCTACCACATCCTCCGCGGCGTTCTGGATACCCAGGGCGTCAAGAACCGTAAGCAGCGTCGTTCGAAGTACGGCGCGAAGCGTCCGAAGTAAGCGGGAACCAGCTCCATGTCTCGTCGCCACTCAGCGGAAAAGCGCGAAGTTCTTCCCGATCCGAAGTTCGGGAACATCATCGTCACCAAGTTCATGAACTCGGTGATGTACGCCGGCAAGAAGTCGGTCGCGGAAGGCATCGTCTACGGTGCGTTCGGCATCATCGAAGCCAAGACCAAGCAGAGCCCTCTCGGCGTGTTCGAGCAGGCACTCGAGAACGTCATGCCGACGATCGAAGTGCGCTCCCGCCGCGTCGGTGGCGCGACCTATCAGGTCCCGGTCGAAGTTCGTTCGACCCGCCGTCAGGCGCTGGGCATCCGCTGGCTGATCTCGGCGGCGCGCGAGCGCAACGAGAAGACCATGACCGAGCGTCTCTCCGCCGAGCTCCTGGACGCCTCGAATAATCGCGGCAACGCCGTCAAGAAGCGTGAAGACGTGCACCGGATGGCCGAAGCCAACCGTGCCTTCTCGCACTATCGCTGGTAACGGCGACACACGGAATCTAAGGAACAGCCCATGCCTCGCGTTCATGCCATAGAGAACTACCGCAATTTCGGTATCATGGCGCATATCGATGCCGGCAAGACCACGACCACCGAGCGCATCCTCTATTACACCGGCAAGAGCCACAAGATCGGCGAAGTGCACGAAGGTGCCGCGACGATGGACTGGATGGAGCAGGAGCAGGAGCGTGGCATCACGATCACCTCGGCTGCGACCACCGCCTTCTGGGCCGGCAAGCGCCTGAACATCATCGACACCCCCGGCCACGTCGACTTCACCATCGAAGTCGAGCGTTCGCTGCGCGTGCTCGACGGCGCCGTCTGCGTGCTCGACTCGAACCAGGGCGTCGAGCCCCAGACCGAGACCGTCTGGCGCCAGGGCGACAAGTACAAGGTTCCGCGTATCGTCTTCGCCAACAAGATGGACAAGACCGGCGCCGACTTCTTCAAGTGCCTGGCTGACATCGTCGACCGCCTCGGCGCCAAGCCGATCGCGATCCAGCTTCCGATCGGTGCCGAGAACAACTTCAAGGGTCTCGTCGACCTCGTGAAGATGCAGGGCATCATCTGGAACGATGAATCGCTCGGCGCGAAGTTCGACTATGTCGACATCCCGGAAGATCTGGTCGAGCAGGCCAAGGAATATCGCGAGAAGATGGTGGAAGCCGCCGTCGAGCTCGACGACGACGCCATGGCCGCCTATCTCGACGGCAAGGAGCCGGATGAAGAGACGCTCAAGCGGCTGATCCGCAAGGCGGTGCTGACCGGCGCGTTCTATCCCGTGCTGTGCGGCTCGGCCTTCAAGAACAAGGGCGTGCAGCCGCTGCTCGACGCCGTCGTCGACTATCTGCCGTCGCCGATCGACGTGCCCGCGATCAAGGGCACCGACGATGCCGGCAACGAAGTCGTGCGCAAGGCGGACGACAAGGAGCCGCTGGCTCTGCTCGCGTTCAAGATCATGGACGACCCGTTCGTCGGCACCATCACCTTCTGCCGCATCTACTCCGGCGTTCTGCAGAGCGGCACCGGCGTCGTGAACTCGACGCGCGAGAAGAAGGAGCGCATCGGGCGCATGCTGTTGATGCATGCGAACAACCGCGAAGACATCAAGGAAGCCTATGCCGGCGACATCGTCGCGCTGGCCGGCCTGAAGGAAGCGCGCACCGGTGACACGCTGTGCGATCCCGACAAGCAGGTGATCCTGGAGAAGATGGAATTCCCCGAGCCGGTCATCGAGATCGCGATCGAGCCGAAGTCCAAGGCCGACCAGGAAAAGCTGGGCGTGGCGCTGGCCAAGCTCGCCGCGGAGGATCCGTCCTTCCGCGTGTCGACCGACCAGGAGTCCGGCCAGACCATCCTCAAGGGCATGGGCGAGCTCCATCTCGACATCAAGGTCGACATTCTCCGCCGCACCTACAAGGTCGACGCCAACATCGGCGCGCCGCAGGTTGCGTTCCGTGAGCGCGTCACCAAGAAGGCCGAGGTCAAGTACACCCACAAGAAGCAGACCGGCGGTACCGGTCAGTTCCGCGGAAGTGTCGATCGTGGTCGAGCCGAACGAGCCCGGCAAGGGCTACGAGTTCGAGTCCAAGATCGTCGGCGGTGCGGTTCCGAAGGAATACATCCCCGGCGTCGAAAAGGGCCTCAACAGCGTCATGGGTGCCGGCGTGGTCGCTGGCTTCCCCGTGGTCGACGTCAAGGTCTCGCTGGTCGACGGCAAATACCACGACGTCGACTCGTCGGCGCTCGCCTTCGAAATCGCCTCGCGCGCCGCCTTCCGCGAAGCGCTGCAGAAGGGCAAGTCCGTCCTGCTCGAGCCGATCATGAAGGTCGAGGTGGTGACCCCGGAAGACTACACCGGCTCGGTCATCGGCGACCTGAATTCCCGGCGCGGTCAGATCCAGGGTCAGGACATGCGCGGCAATGCCAACGTCATCAACGCGATGGTGCCGCTCATGAACATGTTCGGTTACGTGAATAACCTGCGCTCGATGAGCCAGGGTCGCGCAACCTTCACCATGCAGTTCGACCACTACGCAGAAGCGCCGGCCAACGTGTCGGCAGAAGTCCAGAAGAAGTTTGCCTGATTGTCGTCGGTCAAGAACTGACGATTGAACGGAGAGTCAAATGGCCAAAGCAAAGTTTGAACGTAACAAGCCGCACTGCAACATCGGCACCATCGGTCACGTCGACCATGGCAAGACGTCGCTGACCGCGGCGATCACCAAGGTTCTCGCCGAAGCCGGCGGTGCGACGTTCACCGCGTACGACCAGATCGACAAGGCGCCGGAAGAGAAGGCGCGCGGCATCACGATCTCGACCGCGCACGTCGAGTACGAGACGCCGAACCGCCACTACGCCCACGTCGACTGCCCCGGCCACGCCGACTACGTGAAGAACATGATCACCGGCGCCGCCCAGATGGACGGTGCGATCCTGGTCGTGTCGGCCGCTGACGGCCCGATGCCGCAGACCCGCGAGCACATCCTGCTCGCACGCCAGGTCGGCGTGCCCGCGCTCGTCGTGTTCCTCAACAAATGCGACATGGTCGACGATCCGGAACTGCTCGAGCTCGTCGAGCTCGAAGTCCGTGAGCTGCTCTCGAAGTACGACTTCCCGGGCGACAAGATTCCGATCATCAAGGGTTCGGCGCTCGCCGCTCTCGAAGATTCCGACAAGAAGCTCGGCCACGACGCTATCCTCGAGCTGATGAAGAACGTCGACGAATACATCCCGCAGCCGGAGCGTCCGATCGACCAGCCGTTCCTGATGCCGGTTGAAGACGTGTTCTCGATCTCGGGCCGCGGCACCGTCGTGACCGGCCGTGTCGAGCGCGGCATCGTCAAGGTCGGCGAGGAAATCGAGATCGTCGGTCTGCGCGCCACGCAGAAGACCACGGTCACCGGCGTCGAAATGTTCCGCAAGCTGCTCGACCAGGGCCAGGCCGGCGACAACATCGGTGCGCTGCTCCGCGGCACTAAGCGCGAAGACGTCGAGCGCGGCCAGGTGCTGTGCAAGCCGGGTTCGGTCAAGCCGCACACCAAGTTCAAGGCTGAGGCTTACATCCTCACCAAGGAAGAGGGCGGTCGCCACACCCCGTTCTTCACCAACTACCGTCCGCAGTTCTACTTCCGCACCACCGACGTGACCGGTGTCGTGCATCTGCCGGAAGGTACCGAGATGGTGATGCCGGGCGACAACATCGCGATGGAAGTGCACCTGATCGTGCCGATCGCGATGGAAGAGAAGCTCCGCTTCGCGATCCGCGAAGGTGGCCGCACCGTCGGCGCCGGCGTCGTCGCCTCGATCATCGAGTAACAAGCGAATAGGGAATGGTGAGTGGCGAATAGGGAATTCTATTCGCTACTCGCTACTCGCCACTCACTAGAGAAAGCACGGCAATGAACGGCCAAAATATTCGTATCCGTCTCAAGGCGTTCGACCATCGTATCCTCGATACGTCGACCCGCGAGATCGTGAACACGGCGAAGCGCACCGGCGCGCAGGTCCGCGGACCCATTCCGCTGCCCACCCGCATCGAGAAGTTCACCGTCAACCGTTCGCCCCACGTCGACAAGAAGAGCCGCGAGCAGTTCGAGATGCGCACTCACAAGCGCCTGCTCGACATCGTCGATCCGACCCCGCAGACCGTCGATGCTTTGATGAAGCTCGACCTGGCCGCCGGTGTCGACGTCGAGATCAAGCTCTAAGATTTTTGGATCACGTTCGCGACTATAGCGGACAGAAAGAACAGGAAGCACGCCGATGCGCTCCGGAGTGATCGCACAAAAGGTCGGGATGACGCGGGTCTTTACGGAGACCGGCGAACATATCCCCGTGACCGTGCTGAAGCTCGGCAATTGCCAGGTCGTAGGCCACCGCACTGAAGAGAAGAACGGTTACGTCGCGCTCCAGCTTGGTTCTGGCGCCCGCAAGACCGTTTACATGCCCAAGGCTGAGCGCGGCCAGTTCGCGGTCGCCAAGGTCGAGCCGAAGCGCCGGGTCGAGGAATTCCGCGTCTCCCAGGATGCGATGATTCCCGTCGGTGCCGAGATCCTCGCGGATCACTTCGTCGTCGGCCAGTTCGTCGACGTCACCGGCACCTCGGTCGGTAAGGGCTTTGCCGGCGGTATGAAGCGCTGGAACTTCGGCGGTCTGCGCGCCACCCACGGCGTGTCGGTCTCGCATCGTTCGATCGGTTCGACCGGCGGCCGTCAGGACCCCGGCAAGACCTGGAAGAACAAGAAGATGCCCGGCCACATGGGTGTCGACCGCATCACCACGCTCAACCTTCGCGTCGTCCAGACCGATGTCGAGCGCGGCCTGATCCTCGTCGAAGGCGCCGTTCCCGGCTCCAAGGGCGGCTGGATCCGCGTGCGCGACGCCGTCAAGAAGCCGCTGCCGAAGGAAGCTCCGAAGCCCGGCAAGTTCAAGGTTGCTGGCGACGCGGAAGCCGCTCCGGCTGCGCAGGAGGCTTGAGATGGAATTGAAGGTCACCACCCTCGAAGGTAAGGAAGCGGGCTCCGTCCAGCTCTCCGACGCCATTTTCGGCCTCGAGCCGCGCCAGGACATCATTGCACGTTGCGTGCAGTGGCAGCTCAACAAGCGCCAGGCCGGTACGCACAAAGCCAAGGGCCGCGCCGAAATCTGGCGCACCGGCAAGAAGATGTACAAGCAGAAGGGCACCGGCGGTGCTCGTCACGGCTCGGCCCGCGTGCCGCAGTTCCGCGGCGGTGGCCGTGCCTTCGGTCCGGTGGTGCGTTCGCACGCCACCGACCTGCCGAAGAAGGTCCGTGCGCTCGCTCTCAAGCACGCTCTCTCGGCCAAGGCCAAGGACGGCGATCTGCTCGTGATCGATAAGGCCGCGCTGGAAGCCGCGAAGACCAAGGCGCTGCTCGGTCATTTCTCGGGCCTGGGCCTCACCAACGCGCTCATCATCGACGGCGCCGAGCTGAACAACGGCTTTGCCGCTGCTGCCCGCAACATCCCGAACATGGACGTGCTGCCGATCCAGGGCATCAACGTTTATGACATCCTGCGCCGCCAGAAGCTCGTTCTGACCAAGGCCGCCATCGATGCGCTGGAGGCGCGCTTCAAATGAGCAAGAACATCGAGCCTCGCCACTACGACGTGATCCTGTCGCCGGTCGTGACCGAAAAGGCGACGATCGCTTCGGAGCACAACAAGGTGCTGTTCAAGGTGGCCGCCAAGGCGACCAAGCCGCAGATCAAGGAAGCGATCGAGAAGCTCTTCGACGTCAAGGTCAAGAGCGTCAACACGCTGGTCCGCAAGGGCAAGACCAAGGTCTTCCGCGGCAATCTCGGCTCGCAGTCGAATACCAAGCGCGCGATCGTGACCCTCGAAGAGGGCCACCGCATCGACGTCACCACCGGTCTGTAAGGTCGCACGACGATGGCACTGAAGACATTCAATCCCACGACGCCAGGCCAGCGCCAGCTGGTCATGGTCGATCGTTCGGCCCTGTACAAGGGCAAGCCGGTCAAGGCGCTCACCGAAGGCAAGCATTCCTCGGGCGGCCGCAACAACACCGGTCGGATCACCGTGCGTTTCCGCGGCGGCGGCCACAAGCAGACGCTGCGCATCGTCGACTTCAAGCGCGACAAGGTCGATGCGCCTGCGACGGTCGAGCGGCTGGAATACGATCCGAACCGCACCGCGTTTATCGCGCTGATCAAGTATCAGGACGGCGAGCAGGCCTACATCCTGGCGCCGCAGCGCCTGGCCGTGGGCGACACCATCGTCGCCGGCAACTACGTCGACGTGAAGCCGGGCAACGTCATGCCGCTCGGCAACATGCCGGTCGGCACGATCATTCACAACATCGAGGTCAAGATCGGGAAGGGCGGCCAGCTGGCTCGTTCCGCGGGCACCTACGCCCAGCTCGTCGGCCGCGACCAGGATTACGTGATCGTCCGCCTGAACTCGGGTGAACAGCGTCTCGTGCACGGCCGTTGCCGCGGCACGATCGGCGCGGTGTCGAACCCCGATCACATGAACACCTCGATCGGCAAGGCCGGCCGTAACCGCTGGCTGGGCCGCAAGCCGCATAACCGCGGCGTTTCGATGAACCCGATCGACCATCCGCACGGCGGTGGTGAAGGTCGTACCTCGGGCGGTCGTCACCCGGTCACTCCGTGGGGCAAGCCGACCAAGGGCAAGAAGACCCGCTCCAACAAGTCGACCAACAAATTCATTCTCCTAAGCCGCCACAAGCGGAAGAAGTAAGGAACGCCGGACATGGTTCGTTCAGTCTGGAAAGGCCCGTTCGTCGAGGGTTCTCTGCTCAAGAAGGCAGATGCCGCGCGTGCGTCCGGCCGTCACGACGTTATCAAGATCTGGAGCCGTCGCTCGACGATCCTGCCGCAGTTCGTCGGCCTGACCTTCGGCGTTTACAACGGTCAGAAGCACGTGCCGGTGGCCGTCAACGAGGAAATGGTCGGTCACAAGTTCGGCGAGTTCTCGCCGACCCGGACCTTCCATGGCCACTCCGGCGACAAGAAAGCCAAGAAGGCTTGAGGATTGAACGATGAGCAAACCTAAGCGCGAACGGAGCCTCGCCGAGAACGAGGCCAAGGCGGTCGCCCGGATGCTGCGGGTGAGCCCGCAGAAGCTCAACCTGGTCGCCCAGCTCATTCGCGGCCGGAAGGCTGCCGCTGCGCTCGCCGATCTGCAGTTTTCGCGCAAGCGGATCGCGGTCGACGTGAAGAAGTGCCTGGAATCGGCTATTGCCAATGCCGAGAACAACCACGACCTCGACGTGGACGATCTCGTCGTGGCGCAGGCTTTCGTCGGAAACGGCCTCGTGATGAAGCGCTTTGCCGCTCGCGGCCGTGGCCGCTCGGGCCGGGTCTACAAACCATTTTCGCAGCTGACGATCATTGTTCGTCAGGTCGAAGCTGAAGCCGCCGCTTAAGGGCGCAGGAGAACACGATGGGTCAAAAGATCAATCCGATCGGTCTGCGCCTCGGCATCAACCGCACCTGGGATTCCCGCTGGTTCGCTGGCAAGCAGGAATACGGCAAGCTGTTGCACGAGGACGTCAAGATCCGTGAGATCCTGCACAAGGAGCTCAAGCAGGCGGCCGTCGCCCGCATCGTGATCGAGCGTCCGCACAAGAAGTGCCGCGTCACCATTCACTCGGCCCGTCCGGGTGTGGTGATCGGTAAGAAGGGCGCCGACATCGACAAGCTGCGTAAGAAGGTCGCGGACATCACCTCGTCCGACGTCGTCATCAACATCGTCGAAATCCGCAAGCCGGAGCTCGATGCGACGCTGGTGGCCGAGTCGATCGCGCAGCAGCTCGAGCGCCGCGTGGCGTTCCGCCGCGCCATGAAGCGCGCCGTGCAGTCGGCGATGCGTCTCGGCGCGGAAGGCATCCGCATCAACTGCTCGGGTCGTCTGGGCGGTGCAGAAATCGCGCGCATGGAGTGGTACCGCGAAGGTCGCGTGCCGCTGCACACGCTGCGCGCCGACATCGACTACGGCGTTGCGACCGCGTTCACGACCTTCGGCACCTGCGGCGTCAAGGTCTGGATCTTCAAGGGTGAGATCCTCGAGCACGATCCGATGGCCCAGGACAAGAGAATGGCCGAAGGCGAGACGGGTGGTAGCAGCGATCGTGGTGGCCGTCAGCGCCGCGATACGGCTTCAGCCTGATCGACCGCAAGAATTTGAGGGCTTAAAGCCATGATGCAACCTAAGAAAACGAAGTTCCGGAAGGCGCATAAGGGCCGTATCCACGGCGTTGCGTCATCGGGCGCGACGTTGGCGTTCGGCCAGTTCGGCCTGAAGGCGACCGAGCCTGAGCGCATCACCGCGCGCCAGATCGAAGCCGCTCGCCGCGCGCTGACCCGCCACATGAAGCGCGCCGGCCGCGTCTGGATCCGCGTGTTCCCCGATCTTCCGGTGTCGAAGAAGCCGGCCGAAGTCCGCATGGGCTCCGGCAAGGGTTCGCCGGAATTGTGGGTGGCTCGCGTCAAGCCGGGCCGGGTGCTGTTCGAGATCGACGGCGTCAACACCCAGACGGCGCGTGAAGCGCTGACCCTGGCGGCGGCCAAGCTGCCGATCAAGACGCGCTTCGTCGAGCGCATTGCGGAGTAATGGCCATGGCCCAGATGAAGATCGAAGACATCCGCGCGATGAGCCCCGACCAGCAGGATGACGCCATCCTGAACCTGAAGAAGGAGCGCTTTAACCTGCGCTTCCAGCGCGCCACCGGGCAGCTCGAGAACACCTCGCGCCTGCGCGAGGCCCGCCGTGACATCGCCCGGATCAAGACCGTCGCCGCGCAGACGCGCGCGAAGAAGAAGTAAGAGGCTTACGAAGATGCCGAAACGTACTTTGCAGGGCGTGGTCGTCAGCGACAAGCAAGCCAAGACCATCGTGGTGCGCGTCGATCGCCGTTTCACGCACCCGATCTACAAGAAGACGATCCGCCGTTCGAAGAACTACCACGCGCACGACGAGAGCAACCAGTTCAAGCCGGGCGACATGGTGTGGATCGAAGAAACGAAGCCGATTTCGAAGTTGAAGCGCTGGGTCGTGATCCGGGGCGAACACAAGAAAAGCGCCTGATCTGTTGGCTTTAGCCGACTGACTTCAGGGAAATGTTGAGCGCCGGCTGGGCTGGCGCAAAGAGAAGAGGACGAGGTGCATCAATGATTCAGATGCAGACCAACCTCGACGTGGCCGACAATTCTGGCGCACGCCGTGTCATGTGTATCAAGGTGCTCGGGGGCTCCAAGCGCCGCTACGCCACGATCGGCGACATCATCGTCGTCTCGATCAAGGAAGCGATTCCGCGTGGCAAGGTGAAGAAGGGCGACGTGATGAAGGCCGTCGTGGTGCGCGTCCGCAAGGACATCCGCCGCGCCGACGGTTCGGTCATCCGCTTCGACCGTAACGCCGCCGTTCTGATCAACAACCAGTCCGAGCCGGTCGGCACCCGTATCTTCGGGCCCGTGCCGCGCGAGCTGCGCGCCAAGAACCACATGAAGATCATCTCGCTCGCGCCGGAGGTGCTGTGATGGCGGCGAAGATCCGCAAGGGCGACAAGGTCGTCGTGCTGACCGGTCGCGACAAGGGCCGTACCGGCGAGGTGTTCGAGGTTCGCCCCGACGCCGGCACCGCGCTGGTGCGCGGCATCAACATGGTCAAGCGTCACCAGAAGCAGACGCAGGCCCAGGAGGGCGGCATCATCTCGAAGGAGTCGCCGATCCAACTGTCCAACATCGCGTATGTCGGCAAGGACGGAAAGCCGACCCGCGTCGGATTCAAGATTCTGGCGGACGGCAAGAAGGTCCGCATCGCCAAGAGCTCGGGAGCTGAGATCGATGGCTGAGGCCGCTTACACCCCGCGCCTGCGCGCGGAATACGACGCGAAGATCCGCACGGCCATGACCGAGAAGTTCGGTTACGAGAACGTGATGCAGGTTCCGCGCCTGGACAAGATCGTGCTGAACATGGGCGTTGGCGACAGCGTCAACGACCGCAAGAAGGCCGAGACCGCCGCTGCCGAGCTGACCCAGATCGCCGGCCAGAAGGCGATCGTGACCTACTCGCGTATCGCGATCGCGACCTTCAAGCTGCGTGAGAACCAGCCGATCGGCTGCAAGGTCACGCTGCGCAAGGCCCGCATGTACGAGTTCATCGATCGCCTGGTGACGGTCGCGCTGCCGCGCGTCCGCGACTTCCGCGGCCTGAACCCGAAGAGCTTCGACGGCCGCGGCAACTACTCGCTCGGCATCAAGGAGCACATCATTTTCCCCGAGATCGACTTCGACAAGGTCACGGAAGCCCGCGGTATGGACATCACCGTCTGCACCACGGCCAAGACCGACGAAGAGGCGAGGGCCTTGTTGACCGCTTTCAATTTCCCGTTCCGGCAGTGAGACGCTGACGTAAAGCCTCTCAAACGCGGATACCCAGGAGCCAAGCATGGCAAAGAAGAGTTCAGTCGAGAAGAACAACCGGCGCAAGCGGATGGTGAAGAACGCCGCCGCAAAGCGCGAGCGGTTGAAGGCGATCATCGCCGACAAGAAGCTGCCGATGGAAGAGCGTTTCGCCGCGACGTTGAAGCTGGCGGAAATGCCGCGTAACTCGTCGGCGACCCGCATCCGCTTGCGTTGCGAGCTGTCGGGCCGTCCGCGCTCGAACTACCGCAAGAACAAGCTGTCCCGTATCGCGCTGCGCGAACTTGGCTCCAAGGGCATGGTCCCGGGCCTCGTGAAGTCGAGCTGGTAAGGAGGGTCGTTTAGATGTCTACGCACGATCCAATCAGTGATCTGATCACCCGTATCCGCAACGCGCAGATGCGCTCGAAGAACAAGGTCTCGACGCCTGGCTCGAAGATGCGCGAGAACGTGCTCGAGGTCCTCAAGACCGAAGGCTACATCCGCGGCTATGCCACGCTCGAGCATTCCTCGGGCCGCAGCGAGATCGAGATCGAGCTGAAGTATTTCGACGGCGAGCCTGTCATCCGCGAGATCGAACGTGTTTCCAAGCCTGGGCGCCGTGTCTACGCCTCGGTGAAGAACCTGCCGCGGGTCAACAACGGGCTCGGCATTTCGGTGTTGTCGACGCCGAAGGGGATCATGGCCGACCACAGCGCGCGCGACGCGAATGTGGGCGGTGAAGTCCTCTTCACGGTGTTCTGAGAAGGATTTTTGATCCATGTCACGTGTTGGCAAAAGGCCTGTGCCGGTTCCGTCGGGTGTGACCGCGACCGTCGATGGGCAGACCGTCAAGATGAAGGGGCCGAAGGGCCAGCTTCAGTTCGTCGTTCATGATGACGTCGAGGTGAAGCTCGAGAGCGGCCAGATCAAGGTCAAGCCGCGGCTCGAGACCAATCGCGCGCGGGCGCTGTACGGTACCGCTCGCGCCCAGGTCGCGAATCTGGTCGAAGGCGTCACCAAGGGCTTCGAGAAGAAGCTCGAAATCACCGGCGTCGGTTACCGCGCCGCGATGCAGGGCAAGAACCTGCAGCTCGCGCTCGGCTACAGCCACGACGTGGTCTACACGATCCCCGAGGGGATCACGATCACCGTGCCGAAGCCGACCGAGATCACGGTGACAGGCAGCGACATCCAGCGCGTCGGCCAGGTCGCCGCCGAGATTCGCTCCTATCGTCCGCCGGAGCCCTACAAGGGCAAGGGCGTGAAGTATGTTGGCGAATTCATCTTCCGCAAGGAAGGCAAGAAGAAGTAACGGAGCCGGTCATGTCCAAAGCCAAGGTTACGAATGCCCGGCGCAAGCGGAGTGTGCGGCTGAAGCTGCGCCGCTCCGGTGGTGGCCGTCCCCGTCTGTCGGTGTTCCGCTCGTCCAAGCACATCTACGCCCAGGTCATTGACGACCTGAAGGGCGAGACGCTGGCCTCGGCCTCGTCGCTCGAGAAGTCGATGCGCGACGGCGGCAAGACAGGCGCCGACATCGATGCGGCGAAGGCGGTCGGCAAGTTGCTGGCCGAGCGCGCCGCCGAGAAGGGCGTCAAGGAAGTCGTGTTCGATCGCGGCAGCTATCTCTATCACGGGCGCGTCAAGGCTCTCGCCGACGCAGCGCGTGAGAGCGGGCTGAGCTTCTAACGGAATTTGAGGATTGAGGCGTAAGCCTCTGAAGGATTGGAAAAACCATGGCAGAACGCGAACAGCGTGGTGGACGCGATCAACGCGGTGGCGGACGTGAACGCAGGGAGCGCGAGGAGCGCGACAGCGAGTTCGTCGACAAGCTCGTCCACATCAACCGCGTGGCCAAGGTGGTCAAGGGCGGCAAGCGCTTCGGTTTCGCAGCGCTGGTCGTGATCGGCGATCAGAAGGGCCGCGCCGGCTTCGGTCACGGCAAGGCTCGCGAAGTTCCCGAGGCGATCCGCAAGGCCACCGAGTCCGCAAAGCGCAACCTGACCCGCGTCTCGCTGCGCGAGGGCCGCACGCTCCATCACGACATCGCCGGCCGTCATGGCGCGGGCCGTGTCTACCTGCGTGCAGCTCCCGCCGGTACCGGCATCATCGCCGGCGGCCCGATGCGCGCCGTGTTCGAGACGCTCGGCGTCCAGGACGTGGTCGCCAAGTCGATCGGCTCGTCGAACCCCTACAACATGGTTCGCGCAACCTTCGACGCGCTGAAGCATCAGGATTCGCCGCGTTCGGTCGCAGCCCGCCGCAACATCAAGGTGTCCACTCTGCAGTCGCGCCGTATCGGTGGCGATGCCGAGGCGGCTGCCGACTAACGGAAGCTCTGGAGTAGACTGTCATGGCCAAGGCCAGCAAGACGATCAAGCTCGAGCAGATCGGCAGCGCGATCCGCCGCCATCACTCGCAGCGCTCGACGCTGATCGGGCTCAAGCTCAACAAGATCGGTCGCACCAGCGAATTGCAGGATACTCCTGCGGTGCGCGGCATGATCGAGAAGGTTCACCATCTCGTCCGCATCGTCGACGAGAAGTAAGAAGCGGCGCGCGGTCCCGAAAGCGGGTTATCCGTTTTCGGTGAAGATCGTGCGCAAGACACAAGGAGAAGGGCGATGAAGCTCAGCGATATCGCCGACAACGCCGGCTCGCGCAAGAAGCGTATGCGCGTCGGCCGCGGCATCGGTTCGGGCAAGGGCAAGCAGTCCGGCCGCGGCGGCAAGGGCCAGACCGCGCGTTCGGGCGTGCGCATCAAGGGTTTCGAAGGCGGTCAGATGCCGTTGCATCGCCGTCTGCCCAAGCGCGGCTTCAACAACATCTTCCGCGTCGAGTTCGCCGAGATCAATCTCGACCGACTCCAGGAAGCGGTCGATGCCAAGAAGATCGACGCCGGCAGCGTGGTGAACGTCGAGGCCCTGGTGAAGGGCGGCGTGCTGCGCCGCGCCAAGGCCGGTCTGCGGCTGCTCGGCCGGGGTGAGCTCAAGTCCAAGCTCAACATCGAAGCGCACGGCGCCACCAAGACCGCGATCGCCGCGGTCGAGAAGGCCGGCGGTTCGGTGAAGATCCTCGCCCCAGCCAAGGAAGAAGGCGAGGCGGCGTAACAACTGCGTCATCGGCCCGCAGCTCGCGGGCCTTTACGTATGCGGGACGATGGACTTATCGAAGCCGAGCCCCAGATAATGTCCGGCGTCCGCGAGAGTAGCCCGGCCGCGGGCATGACGGCGCAATAGGCGGCGGGAGAAAGTCCAAGATGGCCTCTGCAGCGGAACAACTGGCAGCCAATCTCAATTTCGGTGCGTTTGCCAAGGCCGACGAACTGAAGAAGCGCATCTGGTTCACCCTGGGTGCGCTGCTGGTTTATCGGCTCGGGACCTACATCCCGCTGCCCGGCATCGATCCCAATATCTGGGAGCAGGTGTTCCGCTCCCAGGCGGGCGGCATCCTCGGCATGTTCAACATGTTCGCCGGCGGCGGTATCCACCGCATGGCGATCTTCGCGCTGAACATCATGCCGTATATCTCGGCCTCCATCATCATCCAGCTCCTCACCACCGTCTCGCCGCAACTCGAGGCGCTGAAGAAGGAAGGCGAGTCCGGCCGCAAGCTGCTGAACCAGTACACCCGCTATCTCACGGTGATCCTGGCCGCGTTCCAGTCCTACGGCATCGCGGTTGGCCTCGAAGGTGCCGGCAACGTCGTCAGCGACCCCGGCATGTTCTTCCGTCTGTCCACGGCGATCACGCTGACCGGCGGCACCATGTTCCTGATGTGGCTGGGCGAGCAGATCACCTCGCGCGGCATCGGCAACGGCATTTCGCTGATCATTCTCGCCGGCATCGTCGCCGAGCTGCCCGCGGCGCTCGCCAACATGCTCGAGCTCGGCCGTCAGGGCGCGATGTCGACCGGCCTGATTCTGGTCGTCATCATCATGGCCGTCGCCGTGATCGCCTTCATCGTGTTCATGGAGCGTGCCCAGCGCCGCCTCCTGATCCAGTATCCGAAGCGCCAGGTCGGCAACAAGATGTTCGAGGGCCAGTCCTCGCATCTGCCGCTCAAGCTCAACACGTCAGGCGTGATTCCGCCGATCTTCGCGTCCTCGCTGCTGCTGCTGCCGACGACGGTCGCGAACTTCAACGCCGGCAGCGGGCCGGAGTGGTTCCAGTGGATCACCACCCAGCTCGGCCATGGCCGTCCGCTGTTCCTGATCATGTATCTGGCGCTGATCGTGTTCTTCGCCTTCTTCTACACCGCGATCGTGTTCAACCCGACCGAGACCGCGGACAACCTGAAGAAGCACGGCGGCTTCATTCCGGGCATCCGTCCCGGCGAGCGCACCGCCGAGTACATCGATTACGTGCTCTCGCGCATCACCGTGCTGGGTGCGATCTATCTGGCGATCGTCTGCTTGATCCCGGAGATCCTGATCTCCTACGCCTCGGTGCCGTTCTACTTCGGCGGCACCTCGCTGCTGATCGTCGTCAGCGTCACCATGGACACGGTGGCGCAGGTGCAGGGCTATCTGCTGGCCCATCAGTACGAAGGCCTGATCCGCAAGTCGAAGCTGCGCGGCCGTCGCAGGTAGCCAACCACAACATGACGACCGAGCTAGCGCGCCGCATCGCTTTCACGATCGGCGCGCTTCTTCTTTCAGGCTCGGCACGCAAATCCCGATCCCGGGACTTGATGTTTCGCGCCTCTCGTCGTTGCCCGGCTTCAACGGCCGCCTGTCGCTGTTTTCGCTCGGCCTCATCCCCTATCTGACCGCGGCGGTCTTGATCCGCTTGTTGTCCGTGGTTTGGCGCGGACTGAGTTTGCTCGAACGGTCGGGTGAGAGCGGCCGGCGAAGGATCGCCCGTGCCACGCTCGGACTTTCGCTGGCTTTCGCGGCCTTTCAGGCCTACGGCATCGCCTCCGCGTTGATTTCGTTTCCCGAGCTGGTCAGGAATCCCGACGGCTGGTTCGTGACGACGGCCACGGCCTCGATGGTTGGTGGCGTCTTTGTGCTGGTGTGGCTGAGCGAACAGATCACCCGCTACGGCATCGGCAACGGCTTGGCGCTGATCCTGAGCGTCGGCATGCTGGTCTCCCTGCCACGAGACGTCGCCGGCATCGCGGATGTCGTGCGGAGCGGGGCGGTCTCGGGCAATCTCGTGTTCATCCACGCCGTGTTCTGGATTGCGACCGTCGTCGTGATCGTGCTCGTCGAAAGCGCACGCAGAAATATCCGCGTCCAGTTCGTCGTGCGCAGCGCCGTCGCGGGCCAACCGGCGGTTCGCGATGCTGTGTTGCCGATCAAGCTCAACAACGCGGGGTTTCTGATTCCCGTCACGGTGGCGCCGTGGATCTTCTTTCTGCCGCTCGCGTTTGCGGGCTTCATCCTGGGCGGAGATCATCCGCTGGTCGCCGCGGCGTACCGGCATCTCCAGCTGGGGCAGCCGGTGCACATGATCCTCGTGTCGATCGCCGTGTTCGTGCTCGCCTTCATTTACACGGCCTATGTCGTCGACCCCGAATACGCGGCCAAATCCCTGGCGCAGCGCGATGGCACAATTCCCGGTGTCGCGGCCGGCGAGGCGACGGCCAACCATCTCGACCGCGTCGTGTCATTGACGACGGTCGTCGGAGCCGTCTACCTGACTGCCCTGCAGTTGATTCCAGAGGTCTTCGAGCTTTACGGGATCGGTCTGCCTTATAGTATGATCGTCGATGGCGGTGCGGCGCTGGTTGTGGTTTGCACTGTTCTTGATATCAAAACACAGGTGCGCGAAATATCGCTCACCAATCCGGGGGCGTACGCCGATGAGAATTATACTTCTGGGACCGCCGGGATCGGGCAAGGGGACGCAGGCGCAGCTCCTGGTGCAGCGCCATGGCATCGTCCAGCTCTCGACCGGCGAGATGCTGCGCGCGGCCGTGGCCGCCGGAACGCCGGTCGGTCTCAAGGCCAAGGAAATCATGGCCACCGGCGCCCTGGTGCCCGACGAGGTGGTGGTGGGAATCATCTCCGATCGGATCGACCAGCCGGACGCCCGGAACGGCTTCATCCTCGACGGCTTCCCGCGCACCGTGCCGCAGGCCGAGGCGCTCGACGAGCTGCTCAAGGACAAGCGCCTCAAGCTCGACGCGGTGATCGAGCTGCGCGTCAACGAGAGCGCGCTTCTGAGTCGTGTCGAGACTCGCGTCGCCCAGATGCGGGAGCGCGGGGAGGAGGTCCGACTCGACGACACCCCCGAGGTCCTAACCAAGCGGTTAGCCAATTACCGCAGCCAGACGGAACCACTGATTCACTACTATTCCGAGCGGCGGAAGCTCTCGACTATCGACGGTATGATGGCCATCGACGAGGTCACCCGCGCCATCGACCGCCAGCTCCAGGCGCTGGGGACGGTCGAGCCCGCGACGCGCGCCAAGGGTGCGGCCAAGAGTGCGGCCAAGGCGTCGCCGGCCAAAAAGGCCGGGGCGACCAAGGCGGTGGCCCCAAAGGTCGCCAAAAAGTCGGCGAAAGCGGCCCAAAAGCCCGCCAAATCGGCTAAAAAGGCTGCCAAAGCGTCGGTAAAGGGCCCAAAAGCGGCCAAGAAGGCTGGCAAGAAGGTCGCCAAGAAGACTGTCAAGAAAGCGGCCAGGAAGGCAACCAAGAAGACCGTCAAGAAGGCGGTCAAGAACGGTGCCAAGAAGGCTGCGAAAAAGGTCACGAAAAAGCGAGCCAAGCGCTAGCAGCGGTTGACGAAAGCCCCCGGAATCCCCTAATAAGCCCCGCATCCAAGTCGGATAGTTTCAGACGATGCCGGGCCCCAGGAAGACCGGGGGTGGGCGTCGTGTTCGCGTTTGTGAACACCTGCCCGAGAACACAAGAACTTAAAGCCCGGTCCTGACGAGGATCGGCGACAGGAGAGAAGGCCGTGGCCCGTATTGCCGGCGTGAACATTCCCACCAACAAGCGCGTGCTGATCGCGCTTCAGTACATCCATGGCATCGGTCAGAAGATCGCCGATGAGATCCTGGAGAAGGTGAAGATCCCCGTGGATCGTCGCGTCAACCAGCTCAGCGACGCCGAAGTGCTGCAGATCCGCGAAGTGATCGACCGCGACTATCTCGTCGAGGGCGACCTGCGCCGCGAGGTCGGCATCAACATCAAGCGTCTGATGGACCTCGGCTGCTATCGCGGCCTGCGCCATCGTCGCGGTCTGCCGGTGCGCGGCCAGCGCACCCACACCAATGCGCGTACGCGCAAGGGCCCGGCGAAGGCCATCGCCGGCAAGAAGAAGTAAACTGGCGAGATCGAGAGTGGCGAATGGCGAGTAGGGAGGTTTCCCTATTCGCCATTCGCTACTCGCTATTTCGCTTTCACAGGTGTAGCCGCTGGCATTACGGCGGCGTTTGAGATCTCCAGGAAAGGTACTCAATGGGTAAGGAAGCCACCCGCGTTCGCCGTCGTGAGCGCAAGAACATCGCCTCCGGCGTTGCGCACGTGAACTCCTCGTTCAACAACACGACGATCACCATCACCGACGCGCAGGGCAACACGATTGCCTGGTCCTCCGCCGGCACGATGGGCTTCAAGGGCTCGCGCAAGTCGACCCCGTACGCGGCGCAGGTTGCCGCCGAGGACGTGTCCAAGAAGGCGCAGGAGCACGGCATGCGCACGCTGGAAGTCGAAGTCGCCGGTCCCGGTTCGGGCCGCGAATCGGCGCTCCGCGCGCTCCAGGCGGCGGGCTTCACCGTCACCTCGATCCGCGACGTGACCACGATCCCGCACAACGGTTGCCGTCCCCGCAAGCGTCGGCGCGTTTAATCGACGAGTTGCGGGCGCATCGGCGCCCGTGACGACTTTGCAAGAAGCCGCAGGTGCGACCTGCGGCCTTTCTCCAACGCCAGTATTTGATGCCTCAAATTGACTGGCCGGTATGGGTGAAACAGTGACGATCCAGAAAAATTGGCAAGAACTGATTCGGCCGAACAAGCTCCAGATCCAGCCCGGCAGCGATCCCTCGCGTTTCGCGACGATCGTCGCCGAGCCGCTCGAGCGCGGCTTCGGCCAGACCCTCGGCAACGCGCTGCGCCGCATCCTGCTCTCCTCGCTCCAGGGCGCGGCGGTGCAGTCGGTGCACATCGACGGCGTGCTGCACGAGTTCTCATCGATCGCGGGCGTCCGTGAGGACGTCACCGACATCGTGCTCAACATCAAGGACATCTCGATCAAGATGCAGGGCGAAGGCCCCAAGCGCATGGTCGTGAAGAAGCAGGGCCCGGGCGTCGTCACCGCCGGCGACATCCAGACCGTCGGCGACGTCGTGGTGCTCAATCCGGACCTGCAGATCTGCACGCTCGACGAGGGCGCCGAGATCCGCATGGAGTTCACGGTCGCGACCGGCAAGGGCTACGTGCCCGCCGAGCGTAACCGTCCCGAGGACGCGCCGATCGGACTGATCCCGGTCGACAGCCTGTACTCGCCGGTCCGCAAGGTCTCCTACAAGGTCGAGAACACCCGTGAGGGCCAGATCCTCGACTACGACAAGCTGACCATGACGATCGAGACCAACGGTGCGCTGACACCGGATGATTCCGTGGCTTACGCCGCGCGCATCCTGCAGGATCAGCTCAACGTGTTCGTCAACTTCGAAGAGCCGCGCAAGGAAGTCGCCCAGGAGATCATCCCGGACCTCGCCTTCAACCCGGCCTTCCTCAAGAAGGTGGACGAGCTCGAGCTGTCGGTGCGTTCGGCGAACTGCTTGAAGAACGACAACATCGTCTACATCGGCGATCTCGTGCAGAAGAGCGAAGCCGAAATGCTCCGCACCCCGAACTTCGGCCGCAAGTCGCTGAACGAGATCAAGGAAGTGCTGGCCCAGATGGGTCTGCATCTCGGCATGGAAGTGCCGGGCTGGCCGCCGGAGAACATCGACGAGCTCGCCAAGCGCTTCGAGGACCACTACTGAGCGAATGGCGGGTAGGGAGTGGCGAATGGGGAGGAAAACTCGATTCGCTACTCACCATTCGCCACTCGCTGACTTGGGCGAACGCAGGCAGCCCACCTGAGCAACATGTCCGACGAACCGTCGCGGCAGTATCAAACCAAGGAATAGTCATATGCGTCACGGCAAGGTTCATCGGAAGCTCAACCGCACGGCCGAGCATCGCCGCGCGATGTTCGCCAACATGTGCGCCGCGCTGATCAAGCACGAGCAGATCGTCACCACGCTCCCCAAGGCCAAGGAATTGCGCCCGATCGTGGAGAAGCTCGTCACCCTCGGCAAGAAGGGCGGCCTCGCCCTGCGCCGCCAGGCCATCTCCGAGATGCGCGACAAGGATCAGGTCAAGAAGCTGTTCGACGTGCTGGCGCCCCGCTACAAGGACCGTCAGGGCGGCTACACCCGTATCATCAAGGCCGGCTTCCGCTACGGCGACAACGCCGCGATGGCCGTGATCGAGTTCGTCGATCGCGACGTCGATGCCAAGGGCCTGGATTCCGGCCCGGTGCAGGAGAAGGAAGCCGAGGCGGCGTAAGCCGGTCGGCCTGAGCTTTTCGAAAGCGGCGCCCCTGGGCGCCGCTTTTTGTATGGCGCGGCGGCATCTCATGCAGCGCATCGTCTGGTGAACGCGATTCCGATCGGGAGCTTTCGATGAGGATTGTGTTGGGGTTCGTACTGGCGCTCGCGATGTCGCGGGCCTCCAGCGAGACGCTGGCCGAGCGCGGCGCCTACCTCGTCGGCAGTGTGATGGTCTGCCATAACTGCCACACGCCGCGCGGGCCGCAGGGCCCTGATCTCTCGCGCGCGCTCTCGGGCGGCAGCCAGGTCTTCGACGAGCCCCGCTTCAAGGTCTCCGGCTCCAACATCACGCCGGACAAGGACACCGGGATCGGTGGCTGGAGCGATGCCGAGCTGAAGCGGTTTCTGGTCAGCGGCAAGAGGCCCGACGGCACCAGGGTGGCGCCGATCATGCCGACGGCGTTCTACGATGTGCTCACGGCGCGCGATCTCGACGCGCTCACCGCTTACTTGCGCTCGGTGCCGGCGGTGCGCCACGAGGTGGCGGCGCCGGAATACAGGATGGCCTCGAAGCCGGAGACGCCGACCTATGCCGGCAAGCAGGCCAGCGAGGCCGAGCTGGGCGACACGCTGGCGCGCGGCCGATACCTGCTGACCATTGCCCATTGCCTGGAGTGCCACACACCGGAGGGGCCGTCCGCCGTGCATGATTTCGCCGGCGCGAGCGGCAAGGGCGGTCGCACCTTCAAGGGACCGTGGGGCGAGTCCGTTTCCGCCAACATCACCTCCGATCCCGCCGCCGGCCTTGGCCGATGGAGCGACGACGAAATCAAGCGTGCGATTACGCAAGGCATCGCGCGCGACGGGCACAAGCTGAAGCCGCCGATGGCCTATGCTGCCTATGCCGGCATGACGGCGCAGGATCTCGATGCCATCGTCGCCTTTCTCAGAACGCTGCCGCCGCGGAGCTAACACCTCACGCGTCGGTGAGGGACGATTGAAGCTGCGACGCAGCGCACGATATCTCCGTCAGCCTCAATGGAGATGATCTATGAAAATCGACCTTTCAGGAAAAACCGCTCTCGTCACCGGCTCGACTGCCGGCATCGGCCATGCCATCGCCAAGGGCCTCGCGGCCTCCGGCGCCAGCGTCGTGATCAACGGCCGCGGCCAGGACAAGGTCGATGCGGCCGTGCGCAAGCTGGAAGGGACGGGCGCCAAGGTGCGCGGCATCGCCGCCGACGTCTCGACCGCCGCGGGCTGCAAGGCGCTGGTCGCGGCGCTGCCTGAGGTCGACATCCTCATCAACAATGCCGGCATCTTCGAGCCCAAGGACTTCTTCGACATCCCGGATGAGGACTGGAGCCGCTTCTTCGAGGTCAACGTGATGAGCGGCGTGCGGCTGTCGCGGGCCTACATGAAGGGCATGCTCGAGCGCAATTGGGGCCGCATCGTCTTCATCTCGTCGGAATCCGGGCTCAACATCCCCGTCGAGATGATCCACTACGGCACGAGCAAGACGGCGCAGCTGTCGGTCGCGCGGGGCCTTGCGCAGCTCACCCGCGGCACCGGCGTCACCGTCAACTCCGTCTTGCCGGGGCCGACGATGTCGGAAGGCGTCGAGACCTTCGTGAAGGATCTCGCCAGGCAGAACGGCCAGTCCGTGGGCGAGGCCGCCGCCAACTTCGTCAAACAACATCGCCCGAGCCTCGCTGATCCAGCGCTTTGCCAGCGTCGACGAGATCGCAAACATGGTGGTCTATGTCGCGTCGAAGGAGGCCTCCGCCACCAACGGCGCGGCGTTGCGCGCCGAAGGCGGCATCGTCAACACCATAGCCTGAGGTGGGGCCCGTGCCGGCCTATGTGATTTCGGAGGTCGAGGCGCGCGACCCGGCCGCGATGGAGGCCTATCGTACGCTTGCGGCCGAGACGATCGCGCGATATGGCGGCAGCTATCTCGTCCGCGGGGGCTGCCGAAGTGATGGAGGGCGGCCCGCCGCCCAAGACCATGGTCATCGTGGAGTTTCCCTCGATGGCCCGCGCCCGTGAATGGTACAAATCGCCCGAATATGCCGAAGCGCTCAAGCTGCGCGAGTCCGCATTGGAGCGGCGGCTCATCTTCGTCGAGGGTGTGGTCCAGCCTAGCTGATCTCTCCACTTGCCACTTCATTTCTGGGCCTAAGGCGTTTACACGGGCTTCATGCTCTGGCCCCTGTCAACGCGCCATAAACGCCTCTTCAGACTGACGTCCGCGCGATGGCAGCGGCAGGCGATCTTCCTGCTCGGCGGCATCGGAGTCGGCGCTGCGGCGGTGGCGCTGGCGCAACTCGCCGATCTGGCCCAGCATGCTTTCGCGCTGCTGCTGGCGAAGTCGCGCTACGCCGTGCTGGCGGTGACCCCGCTCGGCTTCATGCTGTCAGCCTATCTGACCATCCGGCTGTTTCCCAACGCGCAGGGCAGTGGCATTCCGCAGGCGATCGCTGCACGCCATCTGACCGATCAGAGCGCGCGCGAAAGGCTCGTTTCACTCCGCGTCGCGGTCGGAAAGGTGATCCTCACCCTGTTCGGCCTGTTGTGCGGCGGTTCCGTCGGCCGGGAAGGGCCCACCGTGCAGGTCGGCGCGTCCATCATGTTTGCGCTCGGCCGCGTCTCGCCGCGCCGCCAGCCGGGGTTGATCCTGGCCGGCGCCGCCGCAGGCGTTGCGGCAGCGTTCAACACGCCCTTGGCCGGCATCGTCTTCGGCATTGAGGAGATGAGCCGCGCATTCGAGACCCGCACCTCCAGCCTCATCATTGCGGCCGTGATCGCCGCCGGCCTGACCTCGCTGGCGCTGGCCGGCAATTATGCCTATTTCGGCAGCAGCGCGATGTCGCTGGCGCGTGGCACGGACTGGATGGCCGTTCCGCTTTGTGGCGTGGTCGGCGGTCTCGCGGGCGGCCTGTTCAGCCGCATTGTCATCGCGATGGCGCGCGGGTTCAAGAATCCGCTCGGCCGCGCAATCAAGGGGCACCCGCTCTGGTTCGCATTCGCGTGCGGCATCGCTGTCGCGATTTGCGGCCTAGTGTCGGGCGATACGATCTACGGCACCGGCTATGACCAGGTGAAGACGGCGCTGGAGCACGGCTCGTCGTTGCCGCAGGATTTCGGCGTGCTCAAGCTCCTCGCGACGACCTTTGCGGCGATCAGCGGGATACCGGGCGGCATTTTTTCGCCGTCGCTGGCCGTCGGAGCCGGCATCGGCAGCAACATCGCCTCGTTCTTCCACGACGCGCCGCTCGGCGCGATCATGCTGCTCGGCATGGTCTCGTATTTCGCCGGCGTCGTGCAGGCGCCGATCACGGCGTTCGTGATCGTGACCGAGATGACAGACAACCATGGCATGGTCGTGCCGCTGATGGCGGCCGCGCTGATTGCGCACGTGACCTCGCGGATGATTTGCGAGGAAGGCATCTATCATGCACTGGCAAAGGGCTTTATCGAACGGGCGGCGGGTCCGCCTGACGCGCCGCACGCTCCGAGCTGAAGCCTACCACCCCTCCAGCACGATCTTGCCGCGCGACTTGCCGCTTTCGAGCAGGGCATGCGCCCGCTTGAGGTTGGCCGCGTTGATCGTGCCAAAGGTCTGGTCGAGCGTGGTGCGCAGCACGCCCTTGTCGATGAGGTCGGCGACGTCGTTCAGCAGATGATGCTGCGCGATCATGTCCGGTGTCTGGAACGAGGAGCGCGTGAACATCGATTCCCAGTGCACCGAGATCGCCTTGCCCTTGAAGGTGCTCATGGTGAATTCCGGGGGATCGTCGATCAGGCCGAACCTTCCCTGCGGCGCCATGAACTCGGCGATCGCTTTGTAATGCTGGTCGGTGAAGGTGAGGCTCGCCACCAGCGCGACCGGCGGCAGCTTGAGCTTCTCGATCTGCTCCTTCATCGGCTTGCCGTGATCGACCACCGCATGGGCGCCGAGATCGAGGCACCATTTCTGCGACTCCGGCCGTGTCGCGGTCGCAAGCACGGTGAGGCCGGTGAGGCGCCGGGCGAGCTGGATCAGGATCGAGCCGACGCCGCCGGCGCCGCCCGTGATCAGCAGCGTGCGCGGATCGACGCTCTTGCCGGGCACCGCGCCGAGCCGGTCGAACAGCAATTCCCAGGCGGTGATCGAGGTGAGGGGAAGCGCGGCGGCCTGCGCGAAGGACAGGTTCTTCGGCTTGAGGCCTGTGATGCGCTCGTCGACCAGATGGAATTCGGAATTGGTGCCGTGGCGCAGGATCGAGCCTGCGTAGAACACCTCGTCACCCGGCTTGAACAGCGTGACCTCGGGTCCGACGGCATCGACCACGCCGGCCGCGTCATAACCCAGGATCTTGGTCTCGCCCTCGGGCGGCGCCGCGCGCTTGCGCACCTTGTAATCGACTGGGTTCGCCGAGATCGCCTTCACGGCGACGCGGATATCGCGCCCTTTGGGCTCGGGTTTTGCGGTCTCGAAATCGATCAGTGAATCCGCGTCCTCGATGGGAAGCGATTTCTTGTAGCCGACGGCCTTCATGGCTTGTCTCCATCAGATGGCGCAAAGCTTTGGGATGGGCGCCTGACCTGCTAACTGTCCCGCTAGCTCCGATTTGGCAAGTACTGTAAATTCGGGGATATAGTCCCTGTTTGGATACTATTGGGAAAACACGGATGAAACGGCGGGATTTTAGCCGGCGTCCCGGCTGCTCGGTCGAGGCGACGCTGGATCTGATCGACGGCAAGTGGAAGGGCGTGATCCTCTACCACCTCCAGGACGGCACCCAGCGCTTCGGCGAATTGCGCCGCCGGATGCCGGGGATCACGCAGCGCATGTTGACGAAGCAGCTGCGCGCGCTGGAGGAGGACAATCTCGTCATCCGCAAGGTTTATGCGGAAGTGCCGCCGCGCGTGGAGTATTGCCTCTCCGAGGCTCGGCGAGAGCCTCAAGCCGGTGATCGACATCCTCAAGGCCTGGGGCGAGAGCCACCAGCAGCGCCTGTCCTGCGCGCCTGCGCCCGAAGTGGAGCCGATCAAGAAGCGCAAGCGCGCGGCTTGAAGTGCCGGGCGCAGTCGCCCGGCGAGAACAGATGCGCTGGCCTGACGCAGCCATGGTTTGTCGCGAGGCAAACGGTCTTTCCGCACGTCTGGCTTGCATGCCTCCGACGCCAGATAGAGGCCGAATATTGCCGCCTGGCGCCCTTCTATTGGGGAACGAACGCGCCTATATTCCGTCGTCTTTTCCGAGAGGTAGGAATGTTTCGATCGATCCGGACCGCCGTCGTCACGGCCTTGTGCATAGCCTTTTTCGCCCAGTTCAATCTGGCTGCGGCGCAGGACCGTCGGGTCCCGTCCTCGCCTGCCGAGCTGCGGCTGTCCTATGCACCGATCGTGCAGCGGGTGCAGCCGGCCGTGGTCAACGTCTACGCCGCCAAGGTGGTGCAGAACCGCAACCCGCTGCTGGATGACCCGATCTTCCGCCGCTTCTTCGGCGTGCCCGGCCAGCAGCCCGAGCAGATGCAGCGCTCGCTCGGCTCGGGCGTCATCGTCGATGCCTCCGGTCTCGTCGTCACCAACGTCCATGTCATCGAGGGCGCGGACCAGGTGAAGGTGTCGCTGTCTGACAAGCGCGAGTTCGAAGCCGAGATCCTGCTGAAGGACACGCGCACTGATCTCGCGGTGCTCCGCCTGAAGGACACCAAGGAGAAATTCCCGACGCTGGACTTCACCAATTCCGACGAACTGCTGGTCGGTGACGTCGTGCTTGCCATCGGCAACCCGTTCGGCGTCGGCCAGACCGTGACGCACGGCATCATCTCGGCGCTGGCGCGCACGCAAGTCGGCATCACCGACTACCAGTTCTTCATCCAGACTGACGCGGCGATCAATCCCGGCAATTCCGGCGGCGCGCTGGTCGACATGAGCGGCAAGCTCGCCGGCATCAACACCGCGATCTATTCGCGCTCCGGCGGCTCGCAAGGCATCGGCTTTGCCATTCCCGCCAACATGGTGCGCGTCGTCGTCGCCTCCGCCAGGAGCGGCGGCAAGGCGGTGAAGCGGCCGTGGCTAGGCGCCAAGCTGCAGGCGGTGACGCCGGAGATCGCCGAGAAGTCTCGGCCTTCGCTCGCCGACCGGTGCGCTGGTCGCAAGCGTTGTGTCGAACGGCCCCGCGGCGAAGGCCGGGCTGAAATCCTCCGACCTCATCACCGGCATCGACGGCCAGGCGGTGGATGATCCCAACGCTTTCGATTATCGCTTCGCCACTCGTCCGCTCGGCGGCACCGCGCAGATCGACGTGCAGCGCAGCGGCAAGCCGCTCAAGCTGTCGGTGGCGCTGGAGATCGCGCCCGATACCGGCCGCAACGAGCTGGTCGTCACCGCGCGCTCGCCGTTCCAGGGCGCGAAGGTCTCGACCATCACGCCGGCGGTCGCCGACGAGCTGCATCTCGATGCCGACACCGAGGGGGTCGTGATCACCGATCTCGGCGGTGACAGCGCGGCCGCGAATGTCGGCTTCCAGAAGGGCGACATCATCCTGCTCGTCAACAACCAGAGGATCAGCAAGACCGTCGACCTGGAGAAGGCCGCAGGCGAGCGGCCGCGGCTCTGGCGCATCACGCTGGTGCGTAATGGCCAGCAGATCAACGTCACGCTGGGCGGATGAGTCCGAAGCGACCACAGCAGACGCCAACTCTCTTCGCGGCGGCGGGGCTCGATCACGAGGCGCCGCATCCGCTGCCGGACCGCTTGCGCCCGCGCAGCCTGTCGGAGGTCGTCGGCCAGGATCACATCCTCGGTCCCGACGGCGCGCTGACGCGCATGCTGGAGACGCGCACGCTGGGCTCGCTGGTGTTCTGGGGACCGCCCGGCACCGGCAAGACCACGGTGGCGCGGCTGCTGGCGGATGCGACGGATCTGCATTTCGAGCAGATTTCCGCGGTGTTCTCCGGCGTTGCCGATCTGAAGAAGGCGTTCGATGCCGCGCGCGCCCGCCGCGAGATGGGCAAGGGCACGCTCTTGTTCGTCGACGAGGTGCACAGATTCAATCGCGCCCAGCAGGATTCCTTTCTGCCCGTGATGGAAGACGGCACGGTGGTCATGGTCGGCGCCACCACGGAGAACCCTTCCTTCGAGCCTCAACGCGGCGTTGCTCTCGCGCGCGCGCGTGCTGGTGTTTCGCTCGCTCGATGCCGCCGCGATCGAAAAGCTGTTTGCGCACGCCGAAGAGGTCGAGGGCAGGAAGCTGCCGCTCGATGAAGAGGCGAGGGCGGTGCTGGTGCGTATGGCCGACGGTGATGGAAGGGCGTCGCTGACGCTTGCCGAAGAGGTCTGGCGTTCGGCGCGGGCGGACGAGATCTTCAACGCCGCGCAGCTGCAGGACATCCTGCAACGCCGCGCGCCGATCTACGACAAGTCGGCCGACGGCCACTACAATTTGATCTCGGCGCTGCATAAGTCGGTGCGCGGCTCCGATCCCGATGCCGCGCTTTACTATCTCTGCCGCATGCTCGACGCCGGCGAGGACCCGTTGTTCCTGGCCCGTCGCGTCGTGCGCATGGCGGTCGAGGACATCGGCCTTGCCGATCCGCAAGGCCTCGTCATCGCCAATGCCGCGAAAGATGCCTTCGACTTCCTCGGCCACCCAGAGGGCGAGCTCGCGATCGCACAGGCCGTCGTCTATCTCGCCACCGCGCCGAAATCGAATGCGGTCTACATGGCGTTCGGCACCGCGATGCAGGCCGCGAAACAAGCCGGCTCGCTGCTGCCGCCAAAGCACATTCTGAATTCCCCGACCAAGCTGATGAAGTCGGAAGGCTACGGCGCATCTTACGAATACGACCACGACGCCCCTGACGCCTTCTCCGGCCAGGACTATTTCCCGGAAGCCCTGGGCCGCCAGACCTTCTACGACCCGCCCGAGCGCGGCTTCGAGCGTGAGATCCGCAAGCGGCTGGATTACTGGGCCAAGCTGCGCAAGGAGCGGGGCGGGAAATAGGCACCGAAGCGGCACGCGGGCGTACATTTACGGTTTACGTAACGCGTAAACCTTGCTACTCGGCGGGGGAATTCCCATGCCTCATATACCCATTCATCCCGGCGAGCATCTTGCCGAAGAGCTGCGCGAACTCGGCATTACGGCCGCTGAGCTGTCACGCCAGATCGACGTGCCGGTTAATCGCATCACCGGCATCATCAATGGACAGCGCGGGATCACCGCCGATACAGCGCTACGGCTTGGTCACTGGTTCGGCACCAGCCCGCAATTCTGGATGAACTTGCAACAGCAATACGAGCTGCGGCTGGCGGAGGAGGAGGTAGGCGCGCAGGTTGCGTCGCTGCCCCGCCGTCCCAACGCGCAGTCGACCCGAAAGCTTGGAAAGACCGCATGAGCCGCCGCATCAAGAGAATGAATCCCAAGCCTCGCGATCGCGACGAGCGCAAGGAATCACGCCCGCATCAGGCGCGCGGCGCGAAGACGGCCGGGCCGCGTCCGGGCGGAAAGCCCGGCGGCAAGCCGTCGCGCTTCGCCGGTGAGCGTGCCGAGCGGCGTCCGCCGAAGGCCGAGCTGGAGCGAGCCGCGCCGGAAAAGCCCGTCGAGGCCTTGCTGCCGACCAAGGTGCAGACCGTCAAGGTGACGGCCGACGAGAACAACATGCGCGTCGACCGTTTCCTGGAGGCGCGTTTTCCGGGCCTGTCATTCTCTCACATCCAGCGGGTCGTGCGCAAAGGCGAGCTGCGCGTCGACGGCAAGCGCGTCGACAGCAAGGACCGCCTGGAGGAGGGCCAGAGCGTCCGCATTCCGCCACTGAAGCTCGACACGCCGAAGGCCGTCGACGAACTGTCGGAAGGCGCGCAGAAGACGCTCAAGGCGCTGAAGGAGATGACGATCTATGAGGACGACGACGTCCTCGTCCTCAACAAGCCCGCTGGCCTTGCCGTGCAGGGCGGCTCGGGCATGACGCGGCACATCGACCAGATGCTGGAAGTGATGCGCGATTCCAAAGGCCAGAAGCCGCGCCTCGTGCACCGCATCGATCGCGAGACCTCGGGCTGCCTGCTGATCGCCAAGACGCGCTTTGCCGCCTCGCATCTGACCGGCGCGTTCCGCTCGCGGTCGGCGCGAAAGACCTATTGGGCGCTGGTGCCGGGCCTGCCGAAGCCGAAGCAGGGCCGCATCTCGACTTTCCTTGCCAAGGAGGAGACCGAGGACGACACCATCATGCGCATCGCCGAGCATGGCGACGAGGGTGCCAGCCACGCGGTGACCTATTACGCGGTTGTCGAGACCGCCGGCAACAAGCTGACCTGGGTGTCGCTCAAGCCGGTGACGGGCCGCACCCACCAGCTGCGCGCCCACATGGCCCATATCGGCCATCCCATCGTCGGCGATCCCAAATATTTCAACATCGAGAACTGGCAGCTGCCGGGTGGCCTGCAGAACCGGCTGCATCTGCTCGCGCGCCGTATCGTCATTCCGCATCCGCGCGGCGGCGTGATCGACGCCACCGCGCCGCTGCCGCCGCACATGCAGCAGTCGTGGAATCTGCTCGGGCTCGATGCCAGCCGGTTCGACCCGATCGAGAACGCGCCGGAGGAATAGGGGCTGGCGCGCCAAACACTCGGTGTCATCGCCCGCCTTGTGCGCAGTTGCGCAGTGGGGCGGGCGATCCAGTATTCAAGAGGCCAACGTTTGAGGGCCCGCTCTCACGATGTCCGCCGCGGCGGACTGGATGCCCCGGTCAAGCCGGGGCATGACAGCGGTGGCTAATTCCGAAACTGCTCCAGAAACATCCGCAGACTGTCATGCGGACTCTCGACATCAGTGATCAGCCAGCCCTCCGGTCCGTTGACGACGATGAAGTTCAGCGTCACGGGCCTGCCGCGATTGTCGAAATTCGCCGCGACATAGGTCTTGTCGTATTGTCTGCGCACGATCGCAATTGCGACCGGGCCGAGCTTCCAGCTCTGGCTCTGCACCAGGAAGTCGTAGGGCTCGAGCCCCGGTGCACTCCAGGCCTTGCGCAAGCTCGGATCGAAGAATTGCCGGGTGGTGGCCGCATCCCGCGGCAGGCCTTTGGACAGCTCCGGCGCGCCATCGCCGTAATGGGCATAGACGTTGCGGACCAGCGATTCCGGGGTGCGAAAGCCGGCCTCCGCCGCGGCCAGCCAAAGCCCGGCGAACAGGGCCGCAATGCCCGCAAGTTCCCTCATGCCGGCTGCTCGCTTTATCGGCGACAGGTCTTATCTTAAAAGCCTAGCATCCAGCGACCGGGACCGAAAACTCACATGCGCGAATTGTTCGAAGAAGCCGCAAGCCAGCCCCCGCCAGATCCCCGGGAATCGGCGCGGGCGTCTGCGCGCACGCCGCTGCGCAAGCGCTTCTACAAGGAGGCCGGCGTCACCGAGGCCGAAGGCGGCTTTGCCATCACGCTCGACGGCAAGCCGATCCGCACGCCGTCCGGCCGCCAGGTGGTGATTCCTGCGCGGACGCTCGCAGATAGCGTGGCCGCGGAATGGTCGGCCCAGGGCGAAACCATCGATCCGGTGAGCATGCCGCTGACGCGCATCGCCAACAGCGTGGTCGAAGGCGTCGTCGATCGCGTGGAGCTGGTGAGCGACGACCTCGGAAAATACTTCGAGTCCGACCTGCTGTTCTATCGTGCCGGCCATCCCGAAGGGCTGGTTGCCCGTGAGGCCGCGCATTGGGATCCCGTGTTGTTCTGGGCGGCGGAGGCGCTGGGCGCGCATTTCATCCTGTCCGAGGGCGTCATGCACGTGAAGCAGCCGGACGAGGCGCTTCGGGCGGCCCGCGCCGCGCTGCCCGGCGATGCCTGGTCGGTCGCCGCGCTCCACGTGGTGACCACCCTGACCGGTTCGGCGCTGCTCGCGCTGGCCCTTGCCCATGGCGTGCGCGATGCCGGCCAGGTCTGGGATGCCGCCCATGTCGACGAGGACTGGAATATCGAGCAATGGGGCGTGGACGAGGAGGCCGCCGGCCGCCGGGCCACGCGCCTCAGGGATTTCGAGGCCGCCGTGACGGTTTTGGCGGCGGCAAAGGCCTCCGCGGCCAAAGGTCCTTAACGAGAGGTTTACGACGCCGGCGTTACGGTGGGGGCGTGCTCTCTCCCGTGCTTCGTTGAGCCCCTAAAGATGCCGACGCCGGTCACGTCCATTCTCCCCGTTACTGCCGCCAGCCCCGTGGCTGATGCGACGACGCCCGACCTCGTGCTGCAGGCCGGCAGCATCGTCGATGCCAGGGTCGTCAGCGTGATGGCCGACAATCTGGTGCGGATCGCGATCGCCAACCTTGCGATGGACGTGACGTCGGAGGTGGCGCTGGCACCGGGGCAGAATCTCCAGCTCGCCGTGTCCAAGAACGACGGCACCATCCGCCTCGCGGTGATGAGCGGGGCAGGCGAGGCGGCTGGCGACCAGATTACGTTGACGCCGCGTGCCGCGGCGTTGGTGGAGAGCCCGCCGCTCGCACCGTCGGGAAGCGCGCCACGCGCCACGCTGACGCCGGCGGAGCAGGTGGCGGTCACGACGGCCTCCTCAGAAGCCGTGACGAAGCAGGGCAGCCAGGCACCGCTGTTCGCGAATCTCGCCTCCGTCGTCACCGGCAGCGATCTGCCCGCGGGCTTGAAGCAGGCGGTGCTGGACGTGCTGGCGCAGCAGACGCCGCTCAACACCGGTCTCGATGGCGGCGACATCGAATCCGCTTTCCAGAAATCGGGGCTGTTCCTCGAGGCTTCGCTGGCCGCGGGCGCGACGCCATCCTCCGGTACCACGCCGGATCTGAAGGCGGCATTGCTGGTGCTGCGCCAGACCTTGGCCACGCTCGAGTCCGCCGCGCCGCAGAGCCCGGGCGTGGCGATCCCGGCCAGCACCACGGCGACGCCGCAGGCTGCTGCCGCGCCAGCGCCGCCCGCAGGTGAGGTCGCGCAGGCCGTATCGCCGTCGGTCGTCCCCGAAATCGCAGAGCAGCCGCAAATGCCGCGCAACGCAGCGGCCGCCGTGCTGGCCGATATCGCCGGCCATGCTCAGCAGACAACGATGCCCAGGACCATGTCCGCAGGCCTTGCCGCCAGCCTGCTGCAGGAAGCCACGCAAAACCTGCCGCGTATGACCGGCAATGTCCCCGGCTCCAACAAGGCCGTGCCCGACGGCCACATCTTCGAGGCGGCCGCGCGCGCGACACCGCCGCCGTTCCGCGGCGCGCTGCCGTCCGCGCAAGCCATCGCCGCGCCATCGCTCGCGCCGGAGGCGCCGCTCTCTGCGACCGTGCACCGCTTGCTCGACGACACCGATGCCGCGATCGCGCGGCAGACGCTGCTGCAGGTCGCATCGCTTCCCGATCGCACCGACGCCTCGGGCCATCGCATCGACCCGGCCGTGCCGCAATGGAATTTCGAGATTCCGTTCGCGACGCCGCAGGGCACCGCGATGGCGCAGTTCGAGATTTCGCGCGACGGCGGCAATGAATCTGCCGATCCCGCCAAGCAAGCCTGGCGCGCGCGGTTCACGCTCAATGTCGAGCCGGCGGGTCCCGTCCATGCGCTGATCACGCTGAACGGCGACAAGACCTTCGTGCGGATGTGGGCCGAGCGGCCCGCCACGGCGCAGCAGCTCCGCGCCGGCATCGGCGAGGCTCAACCAGGCGCTGACGCGCGCCGAGCCTCAAGCCCGGCGACATCCTGGTTCGCGACGGCACGCCGCCGCAACCGGCGCCGGCCCGCGCCGGTCATTTCCTGGATCGCGCCACATGAGCGACCCGTCAAAGCTTGCGATCGCGCTGCATTACGAGAAGGGCACCAACGCCCCGGTCGTCGTCGCCAAGGGCAAAGGCACGATCGGCGAAAAGATCGTCGAGATCGCCAAGGCCAACGACATCCCGATCGAGGAGAACGAGATTCTGGCCGGCGCGCTCTCCAAGGTCGAGCCTCGGCGAGGAGATCCCGCCCGACCTCTACAAGGCCGTTGCCGAAGTGCTGGTGTTCGTGCTGCGGCTGTCCGGGCGAGGGCGCTAGACCCCAACTGTCATCGTTTCACCACGGAGCGGCTGCATTGTCGCGCCGCATTCATGGCTCAACGGACATCGCCCTTGCTCACCCGCCGTTCCACCCTCGGCCTTCTCGCCGCATCTGCCATCCTGCCGCAGCGTGCGCTCGCGCATGTCGCGCCGCCGCGCAACGAGATCCGTGACAGTCTGGCCAAGCGCTTCACCGATCTCGGCACGTCAGGCACCTTCGTCGGCTACAAGGTCGAGGACTATCTGATCGTCGCCAGCGACAAGGAGCGTTCGGGCGAGGGCAGGCTGCCGGCTTCCACTTTCAAGATTCCGAACTCGCTGATCGCGCTCGAGACCGGCGTCGTTGCAGATCCCGACAAGGACATCTTCCCCTGGGACGGCGTCAAGCGGCCGATCGAGGCCTGGAACAAGGATCACACGCTGCGCAGCGCGATTCTCGTGAGTGCGGTGCCGGTCTATCAGGAGATCGCGCGGCGCATCGGGCAAGAGCGCATGCAGAAATATGTCGACGAGTTCGACTATGGCAATCGCGATATCGGCGGCGGCATCGACCAGTTCTGGCTCACCGGGGCCTTGCGCATCGATCCTGTCGAGCAGATCGATTTCGTAGACCGGCTGCGCCGCCGTGCGCTCCCGGTCTCCAAGCGCAGCCAGGATCTCGTCGCCGACATTTTGCCGGTGACCAAGGTGGGCGACAGCGTCATCCGCGCCAAGTCGGGCCTGCTCGGCGCCGAGCGCGGCGAGCCCTCGCTCGGCTGGATGGTCGGCTGGGCCGAGAAGGGCGAGGCACACACGGTGTTTGCACTCAACATGGATTGCAACGAGCCGCGTCTCGTCAGCGAGCGCATGTCGCTGACGCAGGCCTGCCTTGCCGAGATCGGCGCGATATAGTTTAGCACGGTGAGGCGTCGCGATGACGAGTGACGTCACGCGTCCGCGCAGCTGCCGTAGGGTGGGCAAAGGCGCGCAGCGCCGTGCCCACGATCTCTCTCCGTCACTCGCAATTCGTGGGCACGCTTCGCTTTGCCCACCCTACGGCAGCGATGCAGGCCGATCAACTTCTCACCCCAGCTTGAACAACGCCTGCAAAAACTCCTCCACCGCCTTGCGCGACTCGGCGGCCGTCTTCGGGTTGCCGCCGACATGCGGGTTCAGCTCGACGCAGGCATCCTTGTAGGTGAAGGGCGCATTGGTCTCGCCGTTCATCAGCACGCCGCCGTCGCCTTCCCTGATCCGGCAATTGCGCACGGTCTGCGAATTGGTCGACACCGCCACGGTGCTGACGCCAAGCAATCCGCTGTCGAACCCGTGCGCGCTGTCGGGATATTCGGTCAGCACGACATCGCGGCCCGCGGCCTTCAGCCGTTCGACGAACGCCTTGCAGCTCTTCACGGGATTGTAGTCGTCCGGCGTGCCGTGGAAGATGCGGATCGGGCGCGCGGCGACCTCGTTGTCGCCGACATAAGTCGTCGAGCAATCCGGGTAGAACGGGATGTAGGCCGCGAACTGGATGCCGGACTTGTTCCAGAGCTTGTTGAAGCGCTCCAGGCTCGCATAAAGCGTAGCCTGTCCGCCGCGCGAAAAACCCATCAGCACGATGCGGTCAGGGTCGACGCGCGGGTGCTTTGCCAGGATCTCCAGCGAGCGGTAGATGTCGATGATCAAATTGAGCCGGCCGAGCAGGGCCTGGTTCGGCCCGACCACCGTCAGCCCGCGGCCGGTGAAGCCGTCGATCACGAAGGTCGAGATGCCCATGGCGTTGAAGGCGTGCACCCAGGCTTCCGTGGTGGCGCCGACGCCGCTGGAGCCGTGCATCAGCACCACGACCGGAAGCTTGCCGGTCCCTTGCGCGACGCGGAATTCGCCGGCGACGGTCACCGGCTTGCCGGCGGCGGCATCGCCGCTGAGGAACTGCTGGTCGGAGAGGGTGAGCGAGGAAATCGGGTAGATCTCGGCGCGGGTTGCGACTTCCTTTGGCATCGCCTGCGCAACGGCTTCGCTGCCGACGAATGAACTCGAAACACACAGCGCGATGAGCACGGCTGCGGCGCGCCAGTTGGTGGCCATCGGATCCTCCCTGATATTTTCATCGAGTAGAACAATCGAGCCGCGCGCTGTCAATTTGACGCGGGCAGGGACGCGCGTGAATTGGGAGGCTGTTTCCACCACGTCATGGCCGGGCTCGTCCCGGCCATCCACGATCGTCTTCGCCGGCACCAAAGACGTGGATGCCCCGGGACAAGCCCGGGCATGACGGCTACTTCGTGAACGGCCTCAGGCCTTGTCGGCCTTCTTCGCGGTCAGCGCCTGGTCGATCGCAAAGCCGCCGATCTCGCTCATCGCCTGCGAGATCACGTCTCCCTTTCGGGCAAAGCCGGCGGAGAGGAAATCAAACTGCGTCCGCGCCAGCCGCAGCACCTCGATCGGCACCGAGACCGCGGTCTCGTTGAAGCTGTCGACGGAGGCGCGCAAGGTATCGAGCCTCGGTGGTCAACTTGCCGATATGGCTCTCGGCACTCTGCATCAGGCCGATCAGCTTGCCGCGCTCGGCATCGAAGGCGGCGCGCTCGGCTGCGGCCGCCGCGGTGACCTCGGCGAGCTGCGTCCGCAGCGTCTCGATCTGACTGACCATGGCATCGGAGGCGAGGCTCGGCGGCCTCGCGCAGCTCGGTGTTGCGGGTGCTCTCGGCCTGCTGCTCGTGATAGAGCCGCTCCGCCGACATCGCGCGCTGGCCGAGCTGCTCGATCAGGTTTGCAGCGCGCAGCAACATCTCGCCGTTCCGCCCCGACACCATGCTGGCCATGCGCCGCAGGAAGTCGATGGTTTCGGACGATGAGTTCGGCGGCAGGGGGACGACCGTCGCGGACATGGGTGATGCCAAGGCCTGGGCATGGTGACCGCCGCCGTACCGACTGGGCTCACGCAACATTCGGCGCCTGATCGCAAGGCCCGGAGCAAGCCTGAATCGGCGGGCCCGGTCAACCGGCTGGCGCCCGAAATGCGATCTCGTAGCCCGGATGGAGCGCAGCGAGATCCGGGACAGTTCACGCGGGGCCGACCCCGGATTGCGCTCCGCTCCATCCGGGCTACGCAGTCGGCCGAAGTGTGAGGCCTCAGCCGTCCTTCTGCCGCCCGATCCGGCCCAGATGGGTGAAGCCGAAGCCCGCGGAATATTTCAGGCCATAGCCGAGGGCCCGGTCGATGCCGATATGGGCGAGCCAGATCAAGGCGATGGACAGGGTGAGCGGCGAGCCGATGCCGAAGCCCAGCGTCAGCAGCGACACCGGCGCCATGTAGCTGTGAGCGGCGTTGTAGACCAGCGCGCCGAATTTGGCATCGGACAGATATGCCAGGAAGCTCAGATCGGGGACGAAGAAGAGCAGGGCAAAGACCAGCCATGAGCCGCCCCAGGACCAATAGAGCATCACCATCCCGATAAACAGGGTGAGGCCCTCCAGCCGCAGCAGGATGTTGACGCCGCCCGTCGCCGCACCGGCCTCGGTCGTTCCTTCGGTCATGCTCGCCTCCTACGTAAAACTTTGGAATTCCTTGCGCTTTCACGCTGCGGCAAGGCAGCCCTGCGGCGCCGAAAGGCGCTTTCCGGTCCGCAAAATGCCGTGTTAGAACCCGCCCATCACCTAAGACCTGGCGGGAGCAAATGAAACACATCCTGGACGCCCTTGAAGATCGTCGTGCCGGTGCCAAGCTCGGCGGCGGGGAGAAGCGCATCGAGGCGCAGCACGCCCGCGGCAAGCTGACCGCGCGCGAGCGCATCGAGCTCCTGCTCGACAAGGGATCGTTCGAGGAGTTCGACATGTTCGTCGAGCACCGCTCCACCGAGTTCGGCATGGAGAAGAACAAGGTGCCCGGCGACGGCGTCGTCACGGGCTGGGGCACCGTCAACGGCCGCAAAACCTTTGTCTTCGCCAAAGACTTCACCGTGTTCGGCGGCTCGCTGTCCGAGACCCACGCGCTGAAGATCACAAAGCTTCAGGACATGGCGATGAAGGCGCGGGCGCCCATCATCGGCCTCTATGACGCGGGCGGCGCCCGCATCCAGGAGGGCGTCGCCGCGCTCGCCGGCTATTCCTACGTGTTCCGCCGCAACGTGCTCGCCTCCGGCGTGATCCCGCAGATCTCCGTCATCATGGGCCCTTGCGCCGGCGGCGACGTCTATTCGCCTGCGATGACCGACTTCATCTTCATGGTGAAAAACACCAGCTACATGTTCGTCACCGGCCCTGACGTCGTGAAGACCGTCACCAACGAGGTCGTCACGGCGGAAGAGCTCGGCGGTGCCTCGGTGCACGCCACGCGCTCCTCGATCGCGGACGGCGCCTTCGAGAACGACGTCGAGACGCTCTTGCAGATGCGCCGCCTGATCGACTTCCTGCCGTCCAACAACACCGACGGCGTGCCGGAATGGCCGAGCTTCGACGACATCGGCCGGGTCGACATGTCGCTCGATACGCTGATCCCCGACAATCCGAACAAGCCCTACGACATGAAGGAGCTGATCCTGAAGGTCGTGGACGAGGGCGACTTCTTCGAGATCGCCGACATGTTCGCCAAGAACATCGTCACGGGCTTTGGCCGCATCGCCGGCCGCACCGTCGGTTTCGTCGCCAACCAGCCGATGGTGCTGGCGGGCGTGCTCGACAGCGACGCCTCGCGCAAGGCCGCTCGCTTCGTGCGTTTTTGTGATGCCTTCAACATCCCGATCGTCACCTTCGTGGATGTGCCGGGCTTCCTGCCGGGCACCGCGCAGGAATATGGCGGCCTGATCAAGCACGGCGCAAAACTGCTGTTCGCGTACTCGCAGTGCACCGTGCCGCTGGTCACCATCATCACCCGCAAGGCCTATGGCGGCGCCTTCGACGTCATGGCCTCCAAGGAGATCGGCGCCGACATGAACTACGCCTGGCCGACCGCCCAGATCGCGGTGATGGGCGCCAAGGGCGCGGTCGAGATCATCTTCCGCTCGGACATCGGCGACCCCGACAAGATCGCCGCGCGCACGAAGGAATACGAAGACCGCTTCCTGTCACCCTTCATCGCCGCCGAGCGCGGCTACATCGACGACGTCATCATGCCGCACTCGACGAGGAAGCGGATCGCACGGGCGTTGGCGATGCTGAAGGACAAGAAGGTGGAAACGCCGGCGAAGAAGCACGACAATTTGCCGTTGTGAGGAGAGGGCGCGCCGGTGGCAATTTGGCGTCGACGATCGCGATTATCGCGGCGCGCCGTCGGGTCGTGCCACCTGATATTGGGCGTGTTGTCCGCAGTCCTGGCGATGGATGTCTCGTGCTCCGCGCAGGACAGCGAGATGACCATCACCGCCCGGAGGTCGGAAGAGACCGTTATCGAAGGCTACGCCGACGCCGACAACACCTGCGCGCCAGTCGAGCTTCCCCGGCTCTTGCTCGTGAAGTCGCCGGAACATGGGATCGTCTGCTATCGCATTGAGGATTTCGCGGTCGCAGGCGATACCGGAAGCGATCGAGCCTGTATCGGGCGCTGGATTCGCGGCATAAGCCTGTTCTACCTGGCACGACCTGGTTACAGCGGGCGGGATAGTCTCCGCTACGAAGCGGTCACCGATCGAAGGCGAGATCGAGTGGCTGTTCGCGTCAGGGTCTTGCCCGGCCCCGCAAACGATTCCGACGTACCGGTCACTACTGCCGGTTCTTCGCGCGAGCCCGCTATGTCGATTGGGCCCATCCCTGCGTGCGTCGTGCCGGTGTCCTAGGCGGTGGCGCGCTCTATAACCGACGTTCGTTCGTTCCTCGATCTGCCCGCTCACAAATCCAATGACTGAAGACGATCCTACCGACGAAATCTCCGACATCGAACATCGCATCGAGCGGCTCGCCGAGATCGCCGAGCGCTGCCGCAAGTACATCCTCGCGTCCAAGGTCGCGATCGGGGGCGGGGCGGCGCTGCTGCTGGTAACGATCCTGGGGGTGTTCGGCTTCGGTCAGACCGCAGCGCTCGGATCGATCGCGCTGGTGCTGGGCGGGATCGTGTCGCTCGGCTCGAACGTCTCGACACTGCGGCAGACGGACGATGCCATCAGTGCTGCGGAGGCGCGGCGGGCGGCGCTGATCGGATCGATCGACCTACGCGTCGTCGCGGACGCGCCGCTGAAGCTGGTGTGACGCGTAGGGTGGATTAGCGTCAGCGTAGTCCACCAAGGTTTGCGCGGCGGATGGAGAAGTGGCGGATCACGCTATCGCTAATCCGCCCTACATATCTCGCGCATCCGGCCCAGCACGCCTTACGCCGCGGTCTTGAGCGTCAGCTCCGACAATTCGGTCTGGCATTCGGCGGCGAAGGCTTGCAGCCGATCGGCGGTCTGGCGGTCGAGGATGGCCTTGGCCAGCCGCTCGGCGCGGGCGATCTGTCGCTTGAGATATTCGATGCGGACCATGGGTCACCTTTCGATTGCTTCCGTCCGGTGCTGGCGACTGTAGGCCGGGCGGTGGATTATGTGTGTGAGGTGCATCACACCCCGCGCGCCTTATCCGCCGCGGCGAAATGCGCCATCTGGTCCGCGTGCGCCTTGATGAAGGCCGGGCGGCCGGTGGCGCGTGCGACGTAGGCGCGGCAGGCAGGGCTGTCCGCCAGGGCGTCGAAACCATCGATGACGCGCAGCACGTCCGACATCAGGATGTCGGCGACGGAGAAGGACCCCGCCAGCCACTCGCGGCGGGCGAGCACCGGCTCGAGATGCTTCAGCCGCAGCTTGAGGAAGTCGTCGACGAATTTCCAGGCCGCCGTATCGGTCGGGTGTCCCATGAACTTCGACATTCCCCAGGGCAGGCTCGCCATCTCCACCGAATTGAGCGCGGCGAACACCCATTGCGTCGCTTCAGTGCGTCCGCGCGGGTCGGTGGGCATCAGCTTGGGGCTACGTTCGCCGAGATGCAGCAGGATCGCGCCGGTCTCGAAGATCGAGAGCTCACCATCGGTCAGCCAGGGCACCTGCCCGAACGGCTGGTGCGCCAGATGCGCAGGGCCGCGATCATCGAACGGCGCGCTGGCGACGCGGTAGGGCAATGCGGCTTCTTCCAGCGCCCAGCGCACGCGGAGGTCGCGCACGAAGCCGCGCGGCGCTTCGGGAACCCAATTGAAGGTGGTCAGGGTGAGGTCGGCCATTTGCTGTCTCCGTGTGCTGGTTTGAACAGAGGACGCGGGGAGGGCGTGCGTTCCGACATTGCGCCAGGATTTTTTGTCGCCGGCGCCTGAACCGGCTAGGCTCGCGCCAAACATTGGGAGGAAACAACATGCCCGCCGCCTTCTTCGTCGTCCGCGCCATTGTCCCCGACGCCGAAAAGCGCGCCGCCTTCGACAAATGGTACGAGACGGAACACGTGCCCGACGCGGTGAAGGCGTTCGGCGTCAGCCAGGCGTGGCGGTTCTGGAGCCTCGATGATCCCTCGCTGCATCAGGCGATGTATCAGTTCGACGACGAGGCCAAGCTCGCGGCGATGCTGAAGGGTGATGCGCTGCAAAAGCTCGTCGCCGATTTCGAGCGCGACTGGCCCGACGTGAAGCGCTCGCGCGAGACGCTGGTGCTGGCGCAGGAGTTTACGAAGCAGGACTCCGGATTCTCCAACGCCGCGTCGCAGCGAATCTGAACACAGGATTCAGCCTTGGTTCATGTCGTGACCGCGACACTTCCTCTGCATCACTTGCTCGCTAGCCTAGAGGAAGAAGCCATGGAGCGTCGGAACTTTCTGAAATTTGCATTGGGACTGACGGCGGGCGCCGCCGCCTTCGCCGCGACTGCGCAGGCCGCCCCGCTGTCACCGCATCCGCTCGGCGATTCCGCGCGCATGCCGGAGGGCAATCCCGACGCTCGTCCCGCCGTCACCACCAGCGAGGAAGCCGGCAAGCTCACGCCCGAGCAGGTTCATTGGCATGGCCATCACCGCCATTGGGGCTGGCGCCGCCGTCATTGGCGCCGGCATTACCGACGCTGGCATCGTCGCCACTGGTGAGCACGCGACGTTCGCGGATGGGACGGGGATCGCAGCCAGCGGTCCCCGTTTCGATTCCGGGGCGCTGCAGTTTCGTGGCGGACGTACCGTCGATCGTCCGCTGGCAACCTCCGAAACGAAAAATGGCCGCGCAGGCTTTCGCCGCGCGGCCATCTTGCGATGCCGGAAGATCAGAACGGGCGGCAGCGGCCGGCGTACCAGCGGAAGCCATAGGGGCACACGCGCGCGCGGGGCACGACGACGACCGGCGGGGCGACCACCACGGGGGCGGGGCGCACGACCACCGCGCCGCCCATCGGACGGCAATGTCCATAGGGACCGCGGTAGAACCCTCGGCCGCAGCCGTCGGCGGCGCTGGCCGCTTCGGTGAAACCGACGACAGCGCTGGCGAGCATGGCGGCGGCGAACAGGTATTTCATTTGATCTTCCTTCTCGTCCTTGGGGCAAGTCTTTGGGAGCTGGCGCTTGCGGCGCACAATGAATCAAAAGACACGATTCGACATGTCAAATCTTGCAACATATCGGCACGGCACAATCCAAATCTGCCAATCATGACCTGAATGCGGCATGAACGTTGCCCCGCATGCGGTTTGGGGCGACAGAGATGGCGCCGGCAGCCGGGAGAGACCAACACCAGCTCCCGCAAGCCCGGCGCGATCGGAACGCGCGCAGGTCAGTCCGTTCGGTTGCCGAACAGCGCGGCAAACTGCTTCTCGCCGGTGCGGGTGAAGTTCACCACGCGGCTGCCGGGCGTGGCGTCGCGCGCCGCCCATTTGAGCTCGGCGAAGCGCTGCATCATCGTGGCCCCCAGCGTACCGGCGAGGTGGTGCCGCCGCTCGCTCCAGTCGAGGCAGGCCTTGCACACCGGGCGTCGCGGATGGGTGAGCATGTCGGGCGAGATCTGCAGATGCTTGGCGAGAAAGCGCTCGCCCTCGGCGGTCAGCTCGATGTCCTGCTTCTTCTGCCTGATCAGATTCCGCTCGCGCAGGGAATCGAGCATCTGCACGCCAAGATCGCCGGCCAGATGGTCGTAGCAGATCCGCGCGCGCCGCAGTGCGGGATCCTTCGGCCCGGTGCGCACGCGCATATGGCCGGTCCGCGCGGCAAGACCCGCAAGGCCTTCGAGCACGCCGGCGACGTCGTCGTCGGTGAGGCGATAGTAGCGGTGGCGGCCCTGCTTCTCCGGCTCGACCAGTCCGCCGGCCTCGAGCTTGGCCAAATGCGAGCTTGCCGTCTGCGGCGTGATGCCGGCTTCCTGCGCCAGCTCGCTCGCGGTCAGCGCGCGCCCGTTCATCAGCGCGGTGAGCATGTTGGCGCGGGCGGGGTCGCCGACCAGCGAGGCGACCATGGCGATGTCGGGTCCTGATTTCATGCTTCGATGGTAACCGAAGCATTGTGGTCGGGCAAGGTCGTAGCGTGCTCACGCAAACACGTCATTGCGAGCGAAGCGAAGCAATCCAGATGCTTCAGCGGCGACGGTGTCGCTCGCGCTTCACGCAGTGAACAATCAGGAGCCCATCATGTCCATCACCGTCTTCATCCGCTACCAGCTCGATCCCTTCAAGCGCGCGCAGTTCGAGGACTATTCGAAGCGCTGGCTCACCATCATCCCGAAATGCGGTGGCGACCTGATCGGCTATTTCATGCCGCATGAGGGCACCAACAACATTGCGTTCGCCCTGATCACCTTCGACAGCCTTGCCGCCTATGAAGCCTATCGCGCGCGGCTGCGGCAGGACACCGAGGGCATGGCGAATTTCCATTTCGCCGAGGAACACAAATTCATCCTCGGCGAAGAGCGCACCTTCCTTCGACAGGTGGTATTGTAGGCCGCGACGCCGTTGGCAGGAGAAGCCCATGATCGCCGTGATCTTCGAGGTCTGGCCGAAGCCGGAACACCGCCAGGACTATTTCGACCTCGCAGCCGATCTGAAGCCGATCCTGCAAACCATCGACGGCTTCATCTCGGTCGAGCGTTTCGAGAGCCTGATCGACAAGGGCAAAATTCTGTCCTTGTCGTTCTGGCGGGACGAGGCGGCGGTGCAGGCCTGGCGCAACACGATGGAACACCGCCGCACGCAGGCCAAGGGCAGGGCGCAGATCTTTGCCGACTATCACCTGCGCATCGCCAGCGTGGTCAGGGACTACGGCATGAACGATCGCGCCGAGGCGCCGAAGGACAGCCGGGCGGTGCACGACGCGCACTAGGCGCCCTGGCGCTGCGGTGCCGACGCGCCTATGTGTGCGCGGCCAACAAGGGAGAAGAAACATGCACGTCACGACGGCGGAGAAGCGCGCGAGCTTCAGGAAGATGCACGAGAGCGGGTGCTTCATCTTGCCCAATCCGGTTGATGTCGGCAGCGCCAAGGCCTTGCAGCATCTTGGCTTCAAGGCGATCGCCTCGTCGAGCGCGGGGTTCGCCTGGACCATCGGCAAGGCCGACAATCACGTTACCGTCGAGGACGTCTGTCAGCATCTGGCAGCATTGAGAACTCGGCGGTCGACATCCCCGTCAACGCCGATTTCGAGGGCGGCTTCGCGGTCGAGCCTGACCGTGTCGCCGACCATGTCGAGCGCTGCGTGCGCACCGGCGTTGCCGGCCTGTCGATCGAGGATTCCACCGGCGACAAGGACAAGCCGATCTACGAGCGTGCGCTCGCGGTCGAGCGCATCAAGGCCTCGCGCAAGGCGATCGGCGACAGCAATACGATGCTTGTCGGCCGCTGCGAAGCATATCTGTGGGGCGTAACCGATCTCAAGCTGGTCATCGACAGGCTCACGGCCTATGCGGATGCCGGCGCCGACTGCCTTTATGCGCCGGGCCTGAAGACCCGCGAGGACATCAGCGCGGTGGTGAAGGCTGTCGCACCAAAGCCGTTCAATCTCCTGATCGGCGCGACCGGCCTGTCGCTGAAGGAAGCCGAGGATCTCGGCGTGCGCCGGATCAGTGTCGGCGGCTCGCTCGCGCGCGCCGCCTGGGGTGGCTTCATGCGCGCAGCCAAGGAGATGGCGGAGCAGGGCACGTTCGCCGAGGCTCGGCAACGGTTATTCCGGCGGCGAGGCTCAACAAGATGTTCAGCTAGCGGCACAACGAAAAGCGGCGGGACTTTATGGGTCCCGCCGCATTCTCATCCTCTCGCTGTCATGCTCCGCGCAGGCGGGGCATCCAGTACGCCGCGGCTTCTCGATTTAGCCACGACTGTTTCGGAGTACTGGATCGCCCGGTCGAGCCGGGCGATCCAGTTGAGCGTGGAGCGACGACAGTTGCGTCGTTACTTCGAGCCGTCAGACGGCGTCTGCGTATCCGGCGCCGGCTTGACAGCAGGGGTATCCGGAGCCGGGGCCGCCGGCTTGCTCGGCGCAGCACCGGTCGTCACGCCTGGGCCCGTATTGGTGCGCGGCGTCACGTCGCGCATGCCGGGAGGTGCGGCCGGATTTGTCGCGGGCGCCTGCTGGGCGGTCTGCGTCGCCGGCGTGGTGCTCGCCTGATTTCCGGTCGTGGTGTTGTTCAGGCCGTAGAACACCGCGCCCAGCACCAGTGCAATCGCAACGGCGAACAGTGCAACCTTGCCGCTGGAGGCGGGGCCTTCGCCAAGCTCGGGGTCGGCCTGAAGGTCGGCATCCCGGCGCGCCGCGCGAAGATACTCATCGTCGGCGAGGTTCGGGCGGTACGGATCGTTGGGAAAACGGTCGTCAGCCATCGATTGGGTCTCCTCGGTTAAGACGCCGGGACAACCCTCAGATGTGAGATTCCGTTCCGCGCCTCCTTATGCTTTCGTCGCATGTTGCTCCGCCACCGGGAATCGGGAACCTGTTCAGGGCGGGAACCGGCCGCGAGTTCCATGTCTTCGATAAGGAACAAGACCCCAAGGGAATAGGCTCATGTGGAATCTGCCGCCGACCGACAGCGTGCTGCATTTCCTGTCCCTCGTCGCCATCGCAGCGCAGGGCATGACGGCGGCGCTCGCGGCTGGACGCCGCAGCATGGATTGGCTGGGCGTCTGCTTCCTCGGCTGCATCACCGCGCTCGGTGGCGGTACGTTGCGCGATCTCTTCCTCGGGCATTATCCGCTCTCCTGGGTGCAAAACCCGATCTATCTCGCGCTGGCCGGCAGTGCCGCCTTCCTCACCATCCTGTTCGCGCGCCTCGTGCACCGGCTCAAGGTCGCCTTCATCGTGCTCGACGCCATCGGGCTCGTGGTCTTCACCATGATCGGCTGCGACGTTGCCTGGCAGATGGATGCCTCGCTGTCGATCGTGATCGTTTCCGGTATGGTGACGGGATGCGCCGGCGGCGTGCTCCGCGACGTGCTCTGCAACGACGTGCCGCTGCTGTTCCGCTCCGAGGCTCTACGCCAGCGTCTCGGTGGTGACCGGCCTGTTCTACGCAACGGCGTTCGGCCTCAAGCTCAATGCGGAGCTCTGGACCCTCCTGACCTTCGTGCTCGGCATCAGCTTCCGCCTGCTGGCGGTGCGCTACAAATGGGAGATGCCGAAATTCGTGTTCACTGGGGATGAGGAGAGGTAGCTCCGTCCGCTCGTCATTGCGAGCGTAGCGAAGCAATCCAGAATCCGCCCACGGAAAGACTCTGGATTGCTTCGTCGCTGCGCTCTTCGCGATGACGGGGAAGGATCACGGCTCCTTCCGCGCCTTCGCCACCTGCGCCGGCGTCACCAGCGGGCCGGCATTACCCCAGGAGTTGCGGATGTAGTTCGTCACCGCGGCGATCTCCTCGTCGGAGAGCTGCTTGGCATAGCCCGGCATCTCGCCGGTGTTGGGCGCGCGCGGCGTGGTCACGGTGTGGGCGCCGTCGAGGATGATCCGCAAGGTGGAGGACGGATTGATCGATTGCAGCAGCGCATTGCCCGGCAGCGGCGGATAGATCCGCGGCGCGCCCGAGCCGTCGGCCTCATGACAGGCGATGCAGAGCTTTGCGTAGACGGCCTGGCCGGCCTTCATCTCGGCATCAACGGGCGGCGTCACGATGGTCTCGCGCCGCGCCGACGGCAGGCTCTTCAGGTAGACCGCGATCGCGCGCAAATCGGCATCGCTCATCTTCGAGGTCGAATTGACGATCACCTCGGCCATCGGCCCGCCGGCATGGCTCCTGGCATTGCGGCCGCTCTGCAAATATTCGGCGATGTCCTCCGCGCTCCACGACAGCAGTCCCGTGCGCGCGGCGCCATCGAGCCGCGGCGCATACCAGCTGCCGAGGCTCGCTCCCCGACAGCGCCTGCGCACTCTTGTCCGCGCCGAAATAATTCTTCGGCGTGTGGCAGGCGCCGCAATGGCCGAGCCCGGTGACGAGATAGCCGCCCCTGTTCCAGGCTGCGCTCTTGCCCTGGTCCGGCTCGAACAGGCCGGGCTTGAAATACATCGCGTTCCAGATCCGCATCAAGGCGCGATAGCCAAACGGCCAGCGCAGCTCCGGCGGCTTGTTGCGGCTGACGACGGGCGCGAGCGTGCCGAGATAGGCGCGGATCGCCAGCGCGTCGTCCTTCGTCATCCTGGTGAAATAGGGGTAGGGGAAGGCTGGGTAATAGCTCGAGCCATCAGGCGCGATCCCGTTGCGCACCGCGCGCACGAAATCGGCGTCCGTCCAGGCGCCGATCCCGGTGCCGCGGTCCGGCGTCAGGTTCGGTGCGTAGATCGCGCCGAAGGGGGTGTCGATGCGCTTGCCGCCCGCGAACGGTCTTGCGGGATCGGCCGTGTGGCAGCCCGCGCAATCGGCGGCCTCGACCAGCGTCTTGCCGTAGGCGATCAGCTCCGGCGACGGCTCGGCGGCGAGGGCTGAGCCTGCAACCGCACTGCACAACGCCAGGCCCGCAACGGCCAGGCCGGTCAGAATCGTCCGCATCCAAAGCCTCTCCTGCGACCAATCGACCTCACCGGCGTCGGCGGCGCGTCCATTCATTTCGCGACGGCGGGGGTATGGTGACACAAATTGAAAACGGCATGCGTGTTTCAGGCCACGAAGTTGCGATTTTTACCCAGGCCTCCCTTTGGTCCAGATTTGTGATGCGGATCGTGAAATATCCGACATAGAGTGGCGAAATCGGTCGGCGCGCCCTAGCTAAAAACAACGGGAAGGCAACGGCTTAAGCGACGCAAAGTGACAAAGACCTGAACAGGGCGTGGAAAGAGGACAGCATGGGCATCAACCAGGGTCCGATCAGTCTCGATCAAAAATACACCCAGGAAAGCGGACACGTCTTCACCACGGGCATCCAGGCCCTGGTCCGCCTGCCCATGGCCCAGATCCGGCGCGATCGTGCCAGCGGTCTCAACACCGCAGGCTTCATCTCCGGCTATCGCGGCTCGCCGCTCGGCGGCTACGACCAGCAGCTCTTCGCCGCGCGAAAGCATCTCGAGCAGTACAACATCAAGTTCCAGCCCGGCGTGAACGAGGACCTCGCGGCCACCGCCGTCTGGGGCTCGCAGCAGCTCAACCTCTCGCCCGGCGCCAAATACGACGGCGTGGTCGGCATCTGGTACGGCAAGGGCCCCGGCGTCGATCGCTGCGGCGACGTGTTCCGCCACGGCAATGCCGCCGGCTCCGCCAAGAACGGCGGCGTGCTGTGCCTCGCCGGCGACGACCACGGCGCGAAATCTTCCACCGTCCCGCATCAGTCCGACCATGCCTTCATGTCGGCGCTGATGCCCTATCTCTATCCCTCGAGCATCCACGAGATGATCGAGATGGGCCTGCTCGGCATCGCGATGTCGCGCTACTCGGGCTGCTGGGTCGGCATGAAGGTGATCACGGAGACGGTGGAGACCACCGCCGAGATCGACCTCAGCGACGAGATGAAGCCCTTCATCATCCCGCCGGATTTCGAGATGCCGCAAGGCGGCCTCAATCTGCGGTGGCCCGACGACCGCTTCGAGCAGGACCGCCGCCTGCAGGACTACAAGGGCTTTGCCGCAATCGCCTTTGCGCGCGCCAACAAGGTCAACCGCGTCACCATGGACTCGCCGAATGCACGCTTCGGCATCATGGCCTCGGGCAAGAGCTACGAGGACGTCCGCCAGGCGCTCCGCGAGCTTGGCATCACCGAGCAGGTCGCCGCAAAGATCGGGCTGCGTCTTTACAAGATCGGCATGCCCTGGCCGCTGGAGCCGGAGGGCGTGCATGAATTCGCCGTCGGCCTGGAGGAGATCTTCATCGTCGAGGAACGCCGCGAGATCGTCGAGAACCAGGTCAAGCAGGTGCTGTTCAACTGGCGCGACGACGTCCGTCCGCGCATCGTCGGCAAGATGGACGAGCACGACAAGCGCTTCCTGACCTTCGCTGCCGAGCTCAGCGTCGCCTCGCTTGCGACCTCGCTCACCGAGCGACTTCTCAAGCTCGATCTCAACCCTGAGATCAAGGAGATGCTTCGCGCCAAGGCCGACTGGTTCAACGGCCGTCAGGCGACCCAGATGCAGGCGGTCGCACCTGTCTCCCGCACTCCGTATTTCTGCTCCGGCTGCCCCCACAACACCTCCACCAAGGTCCCCGAAGGAAGCCGCGCGCTCGCCGGCATCGGCTGCCATTTCATGGCGCTGTGGATGGACCGATCGACCGAGACCTTCACCCATATGGGTGGCGAGGGCGTGCCGTGGGTCGGTATCGCACCCTTCACCAACGAGAACCACATCTTCGCGAACCTCGGCGACGGCACCTACTTCCACTCGGGCCTTCTCGCCATTCGCCAGGCGGTCGCCTCCAAGACCAACATTACCTACAAGATCCTCTACAACGACGCGGTGGCCATGACCGGCGGCCAGCGCCACGACGGCGATCTCTCGCCGCAGCAGATCACCTTCCAGCTCCATGCCGAAGGCATCCGCGAGATCTATCTGGTCTCGGAGAATCCCGACTCCTATCCGGCGAGCACCATCGCGCCCGGCGTAAAACTGCATCACCGCGACGAGCTGCAGGACGTCATGAAGATGTGCCGGGAGTACAAGGGCACGTCGGCCATCGTCTTCGTGCAGACCTGCGCGGCCGAGAAGCGCCGCCGCCGCAAGCGCGGCCTGATGGAGGATCCGGCGCGCCGCGTCATGATCAACCCCGCCGTCTGCGAAGGCTGCGGCGACTGCTCGGTACAATCGAACTGCATCTCGGTCGAGCCGCTGGAGACCGAGTTCGGTCGCAAGCGCGCCATCAACCAGTCGTCCTGCAACAAGGACTATTCCTGCGTGAAGGGTTTCTGCCCGTCCTTCGTCACCGTCGACGGCGGCAAGCCGCGTCACCGCGCGCCGGCGGAGCTCAGCGATATCGGTGCGCTGCCCGAGCCCGCGTCCCGGCCGACACTTGAAAAACCCTACAACATCGCGGTCGGCGGCGTCGGCGGCACCGGCGTCCTCACCATCGGCGCGCTGCTCGGCATGGCCGCCCATATCGAGGGCAAGGCCTCGATGATCCTCGACATGTCGGGCCTCGCGCAAAAGGGTGGCGCGGTGCTCAGCCATGTCCGCCTGTCGGATCATCCGGCCGAAGTGACCTGCTCGCGCATCGTCACCGGCACGGCCGATCTCGTGCTCGCCGCGGACGAGGTGGTCGCGGTCGCCAAGGATACGATCTCGCTGTGCGACTCCACCCGCACCCGCGGCATCATCAACAGCCACGTCATTCCCACCGCCGACTTCGTTCTCAATCGCGACTTCAACTTCCAGACCCGCAAGCTCAACGGACTTCTGGAAACGGCGCTGCACAAGGACTCCGTGTTCTTCGACTTCACCAAGCCGGCCGAGCAGCTGCTCGGCGATGCCATCGCCACCAACATGATGATGATGGGCTACGCCTATCAGAAGGGCCTGTTCCCGCTGTCGGCGGAATCGATCGAGCAGGCGATCGAGGTCAACGGCGTCTCGATCAAGATGAACAAGGAAGCCTTCCGCCTCGGCCGCCTCGCGGTCGCGGACCCCAAGCGCCTTGCCGACATGCTGAAGGGCACGGATGAGGTCGTCCCGCCGAAGACGCTGGATGCAATGACGCTCGACGAAGTGATCGAGCATCGCAGCAAGCATCTCACGGCCTATCAGAACGGGCGTCTGGCAAAACGTTACCGCAAGCTGATCGAGCAGGTTCGCGATGCCGCGGCCAAGGGCGGCTATGGCGATGCGCTGCCGCGTGCGGTCGCGGTGAACTACGCCAAGCTGCTCGCCTACAAGGACGAGTACGAGGTCGCGCGGCTCTACACCGACGGCGCCTTCGAGCAGCAGCTCCGCGATCAGTTCGAGGGCGACTTCAAGTTCAACTTCAATCTCGCCCCGCCGATCCTGGCGAGCGGCGTCGATGCGCTCGGCCGCCCCAAGAAGCGTGCCTTCGGCCCGTGGATGCTCAGCGTGCTCCGCGTGCTGGCGAAGTTCAAGTTCCTGCGCGGCACGGCGCTCGACATTTTCGGCCGCAGCGCCGACCGCAAGCTCGAACGCGACCTGATCGCCGGCTACGAGAAGGACGTCTCGACCGTGCTCGGCCTGCTGTCGCCCGTGACGGTCGACACCGCAGTGGAGCTGCTCTCGCTGCCCGACCGCATCCGCGGCTACGGCCCGGTGAAGGAGAAAGCGGTCGCGGACGCCAAGGCGCGTTACGCGCAGCTTGCCGCGGATCTCGCCAACCCGCCGCCGGCTCCGAGGCAGATCGCGGCGGAGTAGGGAGTCTCGTCGGGCGGATTGGCGAAGCGTAATCCGCCACGACCATAAGGGTCGAGATCGACGTGGCGGGTTACGCCTTTGGCTAATCCGCTCTACACACTGCGTCACCATGATGAGACTCGCAAAGTCGCTTTTCCGCCTTGCGAATTCTCAAGTGGAATCAATCCCCGTTCTACTGTGCATGGGGTTGTTTTCAAGAAATGGGAAAGCCGCAGCCGGTGTGAGACTCGGTCCTGTTCGTCCCACTTGCGCCAACCCGCTGCCCTCTCGCCCGACGGAATATTTCCGAGCTTGCCAATCAGCCCCCCGCGGTTCAGAAAAAAGAGCCAATAAGAAACGCGAGCGGAGACCTCTGTTTTGACCATCAAGGGCAAGGCCTACATTGCCGGGATCTATGAGCACCCGACCCGGCATGCGCCGGACAAATCCACCGCGCAGCTCCATGCCGAGGTCGCCAAGGGCGCGATCGAGGATGCCGGGATCAGCAAGGACGATGTCGACGGCTATTTCTGCGCGGGCGATGCGCCCGGCGGCGCCTGGCCGATGGTCGATTATCTCGGCCTCAACACCAAGAAGCTGCGTCACGTCGATTCCACCGAGACCGGCGGCTGTTCCTACATCATCCATCTCGGCCATGCCGCCGAGGCGATCGCCGCGGGCAAGTGCTCGATCGCGCTGATCACGCTGGCCGGCAAACCGCGCACCGGCGCGATGCCGCCGCGCGCGGCCGGAGCCGAGGTCGATTTCGAGTCCGCTTACGGCGCGACCACGCACAATGCCTATGGCATGTGTGCCATGCGCCACATGCACGACTACGGTACCACCAGCGAGCAGCTTGCCTGGATCAAGGTCGCGGCCTCGCATCACGCACAGTACAATCCGCATGCGATGCTCAAGGATGTCGTCACGGTCGAGGACGTCCTGAACTCGCCGATGATCTCCGATCCCTTGCATCGCATGGATTGCTGCGTCGTCTCCGACGGCGGTGGCGCGCTGATCGTGACCACGCCGGAGATCGCCAAGAGCCTGAAGAAGCCGCTGGTGAAACTGATCGGCCATGGCGAGGCCATGAAAGGTCCGCGCGGCGGCAAGGATCTCGATCTCACTTATTCCGCCGGCATCTGGTCCGGCCCGCGCGCGTTCGAGGAAGCCGGCATCACGCCGAAGGACATCAAATACGCCTCGATCTACGACAGCTTCACCATCACGGTGCTGATGCAGCTGGAAGACCTCGGCTTCTGCAAGAAGGGCGAAGGCGGCAAGTTCGTCGCCGACGGCAATCTGATCTCGGGCGTCGGCAAGCTGCCGTTCAACACCGATGGCGGCGGCCTCTGCAGCAACCATCCCGTCAACCGCGGCGGCATGACCAAGATCATCGAGGCCGTCAGGCAGTTGCGCGGCGAGGCGCATCCGAAGGTGCAGGTCAAGAATTGCGATCTCGCCATCGCCCACGGCACCGGCGGCCTCTTGGGTGTTCGCCACGCCGCCTCGACGGCCATTCTGGAGCGCGTGTGATGGTAGATGCAAAGAAGTATCCAGCCCCGGTGACCAACCCCGAGACCGCAGCGTTCTGGGATGCGGCCAAGCAGGGCAAGTTCATGATCAAGCGCTGCACCGCCTGCGGCGAAGCGCATTACTTCCCGCGCTCGATCTGCCCGTTCTGCTACTCCGACAAGACGGTGTGGGAGGAGGCCTCGGGCGAGGGCACGATCTACACCTGGAGCCTGATGCGGAAGTCGCCGACCGGTCCCTATGCCATCGGCTACGTCACGCTGAAGGAGGGTCCGTCGGTGCAGACCAATTTCGTCGACTGCGATCTCGAGAAGCTGAAGATCGGCCAGAAGGTGAAGGTGGTGTTCAAGCCGACCGACGGCGCACCGCTGCCGTTCTTCACGGTGGCCTGATTGCTTTCTTCCTTCCCCCCTTGTGGGGAAGGTGGCGCGAAGCGCCGGATGAGGGGTATCGCTCCGCAGAGAGAGCTTTCGATGTGGATGCAACCCCTCACCTAAATGAGTTTGCTGCACGACTCTCGCTGCCCTCTCCCACAAGGGGAGAGGGCGTATCAACAGGCGCCGCAGCTCGCGGAGAGACCGGGAGGAAACAAAACAAGATGTCCGCCAGATACGAAGAGCCTCAAAGCCCTCAAGAACCTCGGCCAGAAATACGCCTACACCGATCGTGAAGTGATGCTCTACGCCTACGGCATCGGCCTCGGCGCCGATCCCATGGACGAGAAGGAGGCTCGCCTTCGTCAACGAGGGCACGTTCACGCCGCGGCCGCTCAAGGTGGTGCCGACCTTCGCCTCCGTCGCGGCGTGGGGCTCGGGGCCGGGCGAGATGAACCTCAACCGCGTCATGGTGGTCGACGGCGAGCGCGACATCACCTTCCACCAGCCGCTGCCGGTGGCCGCAAACATCACCGCGGACTCCTCGGTGGTCGAAGTCTACGACAAGGGCAAGGACAAGGGCGTCGTCATCGCGCATCAGACCGTGTTGAAGAACGAGAAGGGCGAGAAGCTGGCAACACTGGTCGCCTCGCGCTTCGCCCGCGGCGACGGCGGCTTTGGCGGGCCGAACCTGACCCAGCCCGATCCGCACAAGATCCCCTCGCGCAGCCCCGACAAGACCATCGACATCGTCACGCGCCCCGACCAGGCGCTGGTCTATCGTCTCTGCGGCGACCGCAACCCGTTGCACAGCGATCCCGAGTTCGCCAAGAAGGCCGGCTTCCCGCGCCCGATCCTGCACGGCATGTGCACCTACGGCATCACCTGCCGCGGCGTGCTGCAGACCTACGCCGACTATGATGCGAGCGCCTTCCGCCAGCACGTCGCGCGGTTTTCTTCGCCGGTCTATCCCGGCGAGACCGTGACCATGGACCTCTGGAAGGACGGCAACACGATCTCGTTCGAGGCCAAGGTCAATGCGCGCGGCGTCACGGTGATCAAGAACGGCAGGACGGTGCTGGGTTAGCACCGGTCTCGTGCCCCGGACGCGGCGCAGCGCTCTTTAGCGGTGCGCTGCAGAGCCGGGGCCCAGAGAGCCCAGGCGAAGAAAGATCTGGGTCCCGGCTCTGCGAAGCAGCGTTTCATGCTGCATCGCGTCCGGGACAAAAGACAACAAAAACAGGGAGAAGCCACCATGGGACTACTCGACGGCAAGGTTGCGCTGATCACCGGTGCAGGCGGGGGGCTCGGTGAGGCCTACGCAAAACTGTTCGCGCGGGAAGGGGCCGCGGTCGTCGTCAACGACCTCGGCGGTCCCCGTGACGGCTCCGGCGCCGACAAGTCGATGGCGCAGCTTGTAGTGGACGCCATCACGGCCGAGGGCGGCAAGGCGGTCGCCAACGGCGCCGACATCTCCACCATGGAGGGCGGCCAGTCGGTGTTCGACGACGCCATCAAGCATTTCGGCCGGGCCGACATCCTGGTCAACAACGCCGGCATCCTCCGCGACCAGACCTTTCACAAGGCCAGCGAAGCCGACTGGGACAAGGTCATCAAAGTCCATCTGAAGGGTACCTTTTGTTGCACCATGCCGGTGTTTCGCTGGATGCGGGAAAACGGCGGCGGCGTCATCGTCAACACCGCCTCGACATCAGGGCTGATCGGCAATTTCGGCCAGACCAATTACGGCGCGGCCAAGGGCGGCATCTGGGGCCTGTCCAACGTGCTGGCGATCGAGGGCCGCAAATACAACATCCGGATCTGGACGCTGGCCCCGGGCGCCCTGACCCGCATGACCGCAGACCTGCCCCGCTATAAGGAGAACCCGGGGGCGGCGCTGGGGCCGGACGGCATCGCGCCGGCCGTGCTATACATGGTCAGCGACTTGTCGGGCGACCAGACCGGCAAGGTGCTGGGCGTGTCCGGGCCCCGCGGCGTGCGCGAAATGCGGATGATGGAAATGGAAGGCTGGAAACCGCCGCACGCGGGCTGGAACGCCCAGGACATCGTCGATCACGCCAAGGAGATCTTCTTCTCCGAGGAGCAGATCAAGATGGGGGCGCGGAGGTTCTAGCCATCGACAGAGAGAAACAAGGAAGACGATGAAACTCACCGCCGACGCCAAGGGCACCTTCGCAATCGCGCCGACGCCGTTCCATGACGACGGCCGGATCGACGAGCGCTCGATCGACCGCCTGACCGATTTCTACGAGGAGGTCGGCTGCGATGGCGTCACGGTGCTTGGCATCCTCGGCGAGGCGCCGAAGCTCGATGCCGCTGAAGCTGAGCAGGTCGCGGTGCGCTTCGTCAAGCGCGCCAAGAAGATGCAGGTGATCGTCGGCGTCTCCGCGCCGGGCTTTGCCACCATGCGCTCGCTGGCAAAGGCCTCGATGGACGCCGGTGCGGCCGGCGTGATGATCGCGCCGCCGCCAAGCTTGCGCACCGACGACCAGATCATCGGCTATTTCAAGCAGGCGGCCGAGGCCATCGGGCCCGACATTCCCTGGGTGTTGCAGGACTATCCACTGACCCTTTCGGTGATCTTCACCCCCGCCGTGATCCGCAAGATCGTCATGGACAATCCGAACTGCGTGATGCTCAAGCACGAGGACTGGCCGGGGCTGGAGAAGATCACGACACTGCGCGGCTTTCAGAAGGACGGCTCGCTCCGCCCGCTCTCGATCCTGTGCGGCAATGGCGGCACGTTCCTGGACTTCGAGATGGAGCGCGGCGCCGACGGCGCCATGACCGGCTACGCCTTCCCGGAGCTTTTGATCGACGTCGTCAACCTCTCCAAGGCCGGCAAGCGCGACGCCGCGCATGATCTGTTCGACGCCCATCTGCCGCTGATCCGCTACGAGCAGCAGCCAGGTGTGGGCCTGACCATCCGCAAATACGTGCTGCAGAAGCGCGGCATCATCGCCTCCAGCGCGCAGCGCAAGCCCGGCGCGACCATCACCGCGACCGCAAAGGCGGAGGTCGAATATCTGCTGTCGCGCGTCGCCCGTTTCGACAAGCGTGCCAATCTCGGCCCGCAATCCAGCGCCGCAGGTTAATTGCATGGCCGAGACATCAGCATCCCGCCCGGCCTCGACGATCCTCCTGCTGCGCGATGGCGCAGCAGGAGAGGTCGAGATCTTCATGATGGTCCGCCACCATCAGATCGAGTTCAACTCGGGCGCGTTGGTGTTTCCCGGCGGCAGCGTCGATGCCGGCGACAAGGAGATCGTCGCCCGCGCGGATCTTTATTCGGGCGGCAAGGGCCTGAGCGAAGCAGACCGCGGTTTCCGCATCGCCGCGATCCGCGAGACCTTCGAGGAGAGCGGCATCCTGCTGGCGCGCGCGAAGGGGACGGGCACGCCAATCGATGCCAGGCGTGCCGGCGAGATCGCGGACGCGCATCGCCTTGCGCTCAACGAGCACAAGGTCAGCTTCCTGAAGATCCTCGAAGACAACAACCTCCAGCTCGCGCTCGACACGCTGGTGCCGTACGCGCACTGGATCACGCCGGAGGGCATGCCCAAGCGTTTCGACACCTGGTTCTTCCTCGCGGCGGCACCGCCCGACCAACTCGGCGCCCATGACGGCCGCGAGTCCACCGACTCGATCTGGTTGTCGGCGCGCGAGGCCGTGGAGGGCGGCGAGAGCGGCCGCTTCAAGCTGCCGTTCCCGACCACGCGCAACCTGATCCGGCTGGCGAAGCAGGCCACGGTGAAGGATGCGCTGGCGCACGCCAAGGACCTGTCCATCGTCACCGTGATGCCGGTCATGACCAAGACCGAGACCGGCCGCCAGCTCCGCATTCCCCGCGAAGCCGGCTATGACGGCGAGGTGTTCGAGGTGGGGGCGGTCGGCTAGGACAGTTCGACGCCGGGCGAAGTGTTGAGGTCCGCGGTCAGGCTAAGGTCCTTCTTTGGTGAAGGACGGAGCGGGCCATGGACGTCAGGCAGGACAACACCATCGCAGGCGAGCTGGCGCTGCTGGTCGCGCTCGCAACGCTCTGGGGCGGCTCCTACACCCTCATCAAGCTCGGCGTCGCCACCATTCCGCCGATCACCCTGATTGCGGCCCGCACGACCATTGCAGGCCTCCTGCTGCTCCTCGTCATGTGGGCGAGGGGCGTCAGAATGCCGACGGACGCCGCGACCTGGCGGCGCTTCGCCTTCCAGGCGGTGCTCAACAGCGTCATTCCCTGGACGCTGATCGCCTGGGGCGAGCGCCATGTCGATGCCGCGCTCGCCACCATCCTCAACTCTGCCGCGCCGATCTTCACTTTCCTGCTCACCGCCGGAATCACTCGCCATGAGGTGACGCCCCCGCGAAAGCTGTTCGGCGTCGTGGCGGGGATGGCGGGCATCCTGCTGATCGTCGGCGTCGATACGTTCCACGGCATCGGCAGCGGCCTCGTTGCGGAAGCCGCCATCGTTGTCGCAACCATCTGCTATGCCTGCGCTGCGATCTTCGGCCGCAGCTTCGGAGGCCTCGACCCCATGGCGCCGGCCGCGGGCTCGCTGCTGGCCGGGGCCGCGGTCCTGATCCCGGCCTCGCTGGTCTTCGAGCAGCCCTGGACGCTGTCGCCATCGCTGAGCCTCGATGCTGGCGCTGCTCGCGCTCGCCGTGTTCTCGACCGCTGCGGCATTCGCGATCTACTTCCGCCTGATCCAGACCCTGGGCTCGGTCGGCACCACCGCGCAGGCCTATCTGCGTGTGCCGATCGGCGTTGCCATCAGCGTGGCCTTCCTCGGTGAGAGCCTGAGCCGGACCGCCTGGGCCGGGCTTGCCTGCGTCGTCCTCGGCGTCGCCGCCATGACGATCCCGGCCCGGCCGCGGGCGAGCGTCAAACCGTCATAGGCGGGGGAAGGGGTCCGGGACCGCAATATTAAGGATATTCGCCGCCCCGAGGCATGTTCCCCCCGGGCGGCAATACGTCGTATATTGGACGCCCAGTAGCCCGGTCCTCTCATCACCAATGTCCGCCGAATTGACGCCGACCCCTGAGAAAAAGCGAACCTTCTCGCTCTCCATCGGCCAGCTCACCTTCGGCAGCTTCCTGTTGGTGCTGGCGGTCATCATCGTCACCTCGACCGCGAGCGTGATCGCGATCCGGCATATCGACACCACCTTCGCCGAGCTGCAGCGGCTCCAGAGCGTCGGGGACCTTGCCGAGGACATCGACCGTCGCATGAACGAGCTGCGGCTCGCCGCGCGCGACTTCGTCACCGATCCCGGTGCCGGCATCCAGTTCAAGCAGGTGGGCGAGGCGGCCTCGACGCTCAGCGACATCCTGAAGAAGACCCGCATCGAGCCTCGTGCCCGAGCAGCAGGACATGATCGACGGGGTTACCGAGCGGCTTGCGACCTATCGCAACGGTCTCGAGCGGATCTCGACCCTGATCGACCGCCGCGCCCAGCTGCTCGCCGGCCTGCCGCCGCTGCGCGACCGGTTCGACCTGGCCGTCGCCGGCGCCGCCGACCGCGAGCTGGCCTCGCGCCTGTCGGAGGCGCAGAGCCGCATCGCGCTCGGGCTGCTGGCGCGCAACCCGTCCGCGGCCGAGCAGGCGGCCCAGAGCATGCGGGCCCTGACCATCGGCGATGCCGGGCTGAAATCGGCGGTGAACGACTACGCCGAGGCCATCATGGCCGTAGCCGTTCGCGAGCGGCAGATCGCCGACATCGACCGCGAGGTGCTGGGGACCGAAGGCCGGCTGATCGGCCGCGTCACCGAATTGCTGCGCGAGGTCAGCGCGAGGCGGGGCCACGTGCTGTCGCGCGACTTTGCCCGGACGCTGACGGAAGCGCGATGGCAGAGCATCGTGCTCGGCACCATCGGCGTAATGATCGGCATCGGCGCCGCGTTGTTCGTGGTACGCAGGACGGTCCGTCCGCTGGCCCAGATCGCACGCTCCATCCGCGCGCTTGCGGCGGGCCGGAAAGACGCCTCGATCCCGTCGGCCGACCTCGACAACGAGATCGGCGATATCGCGCGTGCGGCCGAAGTGTTCCGCCGCGCGCTCGAGGAGGCCGACACGGCCCGCGAGGCGGCGGTGCGCGCGCTCACCGAGCAGCGCCTCGCCGAAGAGAGCTACCGGAAACTGTTCGAGGGCTCGATCGACGGCATCTATGTGACGACGCCGGCCGGCGATCTCCTCAACGCCAATCCGGCGCTGGCGCGGATGATGGGCTACGACAGCCCGCAGCAACTGATCGCCAGCATCAACGACATCGCCCACACCATCTACGTCCATCCCGAGGCGCGTGCCGAATACCAGCGGCTGATGGCGCGCGACGGCATGGTGCGCGAGTTCGAATATCAGGTGCGCCAGCGCAGCGGCGACATCCTGTGGCTCTCCGACAGCGCCACCGGCGTGCGGGACGAAGCCGGCAACATCGTTCGTTACGAGGGCGCGCTGCGCGACATCACCGACCAGAAGCGGGCGGAAGACGCCATCGCCGAAGGCAGGCGCCTGCTCCAGCAGGTCATCGACACCGTGCCCGCGGTGATCAACGTCAAGGACCGCGACCTGCGCTATGTGCTGATGAACCGCTACATGGCCGGCATCTTCGGCATCGAGCCCGGCGACGCGCTCGGCCGCACCACGGCCGACCTGATGTCGCGCTATGGCGCGGCCAAGACCGACGAGAACGACAAGCGCGTGCTCAACCTCCGCAAGGGTCTCGGCTTCTACGAGGAGGAGTACAAGGACGCCTCCGGCAATATGCGGCAATGGCTGGTCAACAAGCTGCCGCTGCTCGATGCCGAGGGCGAGATCGAGCGGATCGTCACCGTCGCGCTCGACATCGGCGAGCGCAAGCGCGGCGAGCAGGAGATGCGCAAGGCCAAGGAGTCCGCCGAGACCGCGCTGCGCAATCTGCGCGAGACCCAGGCCTCGCTGATCGAGGCCGAGAAGCTCGCAGCGCTCGGGCGCCTCGCTGCCGGCGTCGCCCACGAGGTCAACAATCCCGTCGGCATCAGCCTCACGGTCGCCTCCGCGCTGGAGCGCAAGACCGCGATGTTCACCGCCGAGGTCGAGCGCGGCGAGCTCCGCCGCTCGACGCTCAACGACTTCCTCGGCACCAGCCGCGACGCGTCCTCGCAGCTCGTCTCCAATCTCAACCGTGCCGCCGAGCTGATCCAGTCGTTCAAGCAGGTCGCCGCCGACCGCAATTATTCGGACCAGCGCACCTTCGATCTCGGCGACCTGACCGAGCAGGTGGTGATGAGTTTGCGGCCGGGCCTGCGCAAGCACAATCTGACGCTCAACGTCGAGTGCCAGCCCGACCTGACCATGAACTCCTATCCCGGCCCGTACGGTCAGGTGCTGACCAATCTGTTCCTCAATTCGGTGGCGCACGCTTTCCCGGATGGACGTCCGGGCACCATCGATATCCAGGTGCGCGAGTCCGGCAAGGACAATGTCGAGATCATCTTCTCCGACAATGGCTGCGGCATGTCGCTCGACGTCCGCCGCCGCGCCTTCGATCCGTTCTTCACGACCCGGCGCGACCAGGGCGGCACCGGCCTTGGCCTGCACATCGTCTACAGCATCGTGACGAACCGGCTTGGCGGACGACTTGATCTCGATTCCGAGCCGGGCGAGGGGACGCGCATCCAGATCATCCTGCCGCGCGTCGCGCCGCTGGAGCAAGCTGCCGAATAGCTCTTGTTATTTGAGCATGACCTTTCCGAAAAACCGCTACGCGCTTTTCCGGATCGCGCCCTAGTCCGCTTCGGCAAGCTTATGCAAGGTAGCGCCGAAGATCAGGCTGGCCTTGCCGACCAGCGCGGTGCCCGTCATCTCCGCGCGCGTGTCCGTGTAGGTGCCGCTGACGCCGATGCCGACGGGAGCAGGGCCGCCGAACAGCGGATTGTCGTCGCCGCGCGGGGAGGTGTGCCGTTGCACCAGCACCTCGCCTTTGAAGGTCGTGCTGTCCTTCACCACGTAGCTGCCGGTGTAATAGAGGTAGGCATCGCCGCCAAGAATCTTGCCGTCGCGAAAAAGGATCACGCCGCTACCCTTGCCGGCTCGACCATCGAGCAGGGTCACGTGAATTGAATAGAGGCCGTTCTTCATAACGTCCCGTGGGCCGGCCGCCATCGCCCAATGGCGTAACCGGTCAGGCTGTTATGCCAAAGCGCATCCGCTCGCGCAACGCGGCAGTTTGCCGGCCTGCCGCGAGCCGTAGTTGTCCCGACTTGTGCGCAAACCTTTGTGACGGCCTGATGATGCGGCGAGCTGGTCCCCTGCGAATCGGGATCGGCGCGCGACATGCCTGACATTGATGCACTGGCGCAGGGGCTGGAGCAGGACGATGAGCGACTGGATCGATTCCGGCGGCGATGAGCCGTGCCTGGACAATGCGCGTCCCACTGATTGCAAAAGCGAACCACGATGCTTCGGCGGCGCAACACGCTGGCGAATTGCGACGAGACTGGCTGGCGCCCTGGCCTTGGTTGCGCTCGCAGCGCCCTTTGTCCAGGCGCGTGACCGTGGCCAGTTCGGCAACACCAATGCGGATCTGAAGGCCTGGTTCGACGGCCTGCACAGTGGCAAGGGGCCGTGCTGCTCCGATGCCGACGGCTCGGCGCTCTCGGATGCCGACTGGGACAGCAAGGACGGGCACTATCGTGTCCGCCTGCCGCGTTATGGCACCGGCCTTGAAGGCCAGCCGCAGGAGATCGTCTGGGTCGAGGTCCCGGACGAAGCCGTGATCGCCGAGCCGAACCGGGTGGGGCGTACCATGGTGTGGCCGATCTACGGCTACATGGGTGTCACCATCCGCTGCTTCATGCCCGGCAGCATGACCTAGCCGCGCGCTGGCCTGCCAAGCCGGCGAGCTTCGTCCCGCCTCAGGTATATTTCTTGTCGCGCTCCAGCAGCTCGATGGAAATGCCCTCGGGGCCGCGGATGAAGCAGATGCGCACGCCTGGCCGGATCGTGGTCGGCTCACGCGTGAATGTGACGCCCTTGGCCTTGATCTCGGCCGCGACGGCATCGATGTCCTTCACCGTCAGGCCGATATGGTCGAGGCCCTGATGCGGGTGCGGGGGCGGCGGGTTGACGGTGCTGTCACCCTCCAGCGGTGCGATGAAGACTCTCGCGCCGCCCAGGTTCACGTCGATCCGCCCCGGCGCGTGCACGATCTCACCACCGAGAATGTCCCGCAGCCAGGCCGCCGTGGCCTCCGGATCGGGGCTGCGCAGATGGACGTGGTCCCAGGTGACGGCGACTGGCATTTCATGTTCTCCCAACGGGGCTTTGGTGTTGCAGCGCATGTTAGCGGCCCCAGCCGGTGACTGCCACCGCTTGTGCCGATTCGTAACAGCGCGGGAACCTTAGTTCGTCTTCCGGATTGAGGTAAGCTGGAGCCGAGTCCGACGTTCAACGTGCTGCGGCCATCGGTGATGTCATGAACGCGAGGCTTGACCGGATCGGGTTAGGACGTGTCGCCGGGACAGGCGAACGGCTGGCGCGGGCCGTCACAATCGCAAGCGTCTCTTTTGGCCGCAGCCTGCTGTGGCTGGTTGCGGCCATCATCGTCGGCTGCGGCGTCTGGATGCTGCTGCCTCTCTCCAAGGGAAATAGTGCCGAGCCGGCGAGGTCGGAGCTGGCGACTGTCGAGACGGCGCCTTCCGCCGATCCGGCCGCGGCGCCGTCGCCGGTGTCGGAAGCCCAGGCACCGGCCATGGCAGAGACTCGGTCGCTTGCGGATTTCATCGCAGACCTGGCGTCGCGGCGGCCTCGGTTCGAAGGCGCTGGTGACGTTCACGCTGCGAAACGACAATGACTATGCCGTAAAGGATGTCGAGATCGTCTGCGCCTTCGCGCGGCGCGACGGCAGTCATCTCACCGATCGCAGTCGTGTGCTGGCAGATCCGATCGGCATGAAGAGTCGCAAGACCTTTGCTCGAATTCCCGTCGGCGTCGTCAACGTGAATGCCGATCAGGCGAAATGCTCGCTGGTTGCTGCACGCCGTGCCTGAAGGCGGCGTGTTTCCGGTAGCGGAAAAGTTACCCTCCGTGGCCCTTGGCCAAAAACCTCGCGTCGCCATTTGAACCGAACGGCTGGGCCAGGAACCAATTAGCAGATCGCCTGTTGAGGCGGAGAGCCCACGCGGGATGCGGGGGCGGAGCGCGGCCCATGCCCATCTTTCGGTATTTCATCTTTGTCGGTGGAGCTTTGCTCGCACTGCTGTTCGCGGCGGATTACGTTCTGCCGTCGCAGCCGGTGACGCAGGCGATCGCCGCCGCCGCAGGCAATGACCAGCCGTTGATCCGGATCCGCTCCGACCGGCATCTGCCCGAGCGCGTGGTGCTCGACACCGCCCAACCCACGATCGTCCCGGCTGCGGTGAAGATCGCCGCCGTCGTTGCGCCTCAGCCGCCGGCCGAGGACAGTGCGTCGGCCGCGCTTGCCGAGATGTCTGCCAAGGCGCGCGTGCGCGAGACCTTCGCCCAGTTCACGCCGGACCCGAAGGCCGAGGCCGCCAGGAAGACCGACGGCAAGCTGCAGGCACAGGCCCAGCAGACCCAATCCCAGACGCCGGCCGCGACCTCGCCGCAGGCGCAGCCCAAGCGCAAGGTCGCGAGGGCACATCCGGCCCCGCAGCCCGGGCGGCCGATGATGGTGGTGGCACAGCGACCGCAGTACGGCTTCTTCGGCAACACCTGGTAAGAGACACCTGGTAAGAACGGCCAGGCCCCGCTTCGAAACGAGGCGGGGAGGGCTTTTATTGGCCAGCCTCTCTGCTAACTCAAACCTATCCGAACGCCGCTCCTTGCGCTGGCTCGCCAGCCCGGAGGTCGCGTTTTTCGGTTCGGGCCCGATCGGGCCCAGGGCGCTCGTAGCTCAGCTGGATAGAGCATCGGATTTCGATTCCGAGGGTCGGAGGTTCGAATCCTTCCGAGCGCGCCAGCCCCTTTAGGTGTTCCAGATATGTTCCGAACCGGCCATGAGGTCGGGCACCGCCGCGACGGGCCCGCGCGCCCGTCAGCTTGACGGGAGACGGATTTGCCGCCCGCGCGCCAAGGTATCGGAGGGCGCTTCGTGGAAGATCGCACGATAGGCCGCGGCAAACTCGCCCATGTGATGGAAGCCCTGGGCACGCGCGCAGGTCGCGACGGTGGCGCCGCCGCCCTTGAGCAGGCGCAAGCGGGTCGCCCAGAGCCTCTTGAGGCGAATGTACTGGTGCAGGCTCATCCCCCGTACCTTGCTGACGGCGCCGCCGAGCGTCCGGATCGAGACGCCGAACTCGCCGGCGAGATCGGCGGTATAGATCGGCGCGGTCGGATGGGCCGAGACGTAGTCGTCGATCCGCTGCACGAGCTTGATCGACCGCTCGCCATGGATCGAGGCGGTGCGATCCTCCATGCAATCGATCCGAAACAAATCGTCGAGCGCAAGCAGCAGGCCTTCCTGGAGATGGGCCGCCACTTCGGTGGTCTGGAACAGGTCTGGCTGCACCGAGGCGGTTCGCAGGATGTCGAGCAGCAGCTGGCGTATGTGGAGCAAAGCAGGGCGGTTGGCGACATGGGCCCGCAAATCGTCGGCACGATCGAACCAGCCCCGGTCCTTCAACTCGGGGGACAGGATAATCATCGCGTGGTGATTGGTCTGGGGCTCGACGAAATGGCATTCCTCGTCGCCGCGCAGCGTGACGAAGAAACGCGCGTCGAGATCCAGGCCCTTGAAGTTGGCCTGGACGTCGTCGGTCATGGACAGGATCACCATTCCGCCCGGCATCCGATAGGCGGTGTCGAGGATGCGCGCGAACGATCTCATCATGACGACGCGGCACGCCGGCAGGGAGACGACGGCGCGAGCCGCGGCGAAGTTGGAGATGTCGAGAGGGATGCTCCTCGCGTCTTCCATCGTCTCGATCGGCCGAAACGCATCGACGTCGGTAAAGCCGATCAGTTGAAGCGCGGAGGATGGAGCGAGGGCGTCGAACAACATGGGTCAGGCCGGCTGCTGAAATGTGACAATCAAATGAATGTCGTCCACCTCCATCAATGGCGAAACATCGCGTTCCAGTAAATCGAATTTCAGGCCGTAGTATTGCGGACATCATGTCATAACAGCAGTCAGATCGATGTCATCGTCAACGGGCCCGGCTGATCAGGCTGGCCGGCGGCGAGGTTGAGGAAGTGCAGTCCCATGCAGGCCGGACAGGCAAAGGACGCAATGCTCCGTCCGTCCGGCTTGCTCTGCTTCTCCAGATGCGTCTGCACGTTCATGCCCGTCTGAGGGCATCGGAAAACGATCAACTCGGCCATCACCGTAGAATGACGGTGTGGCCGGATCTCATCCTTGATCTGGATCAGTTCTGGAATCGCATCCGGTCGGCAGCAAAAACATGACCTCGCAAAAGCGAAGGGGCCCGGAGGGCCCCTTCAGATGTCACCAGCGGCGATAGCCGTAGCCATAATAGCGCGGGCCATAATAGCGCCGCGGCGCATAATACCGGGGGCCATAATAGGGCCTCGGCCCATAATACCCATAGTAGTTCGGGCGCCACCAGCAGCGCCCCCAGGCGTTGCAGACCATGCGCACCTGCTCGACGCCGGCGACATCAGGTGTTGCGGGCGCGGGTGCGATGGGCATGGCGGACGCCGCCGACGATGCCGCCAGGGCACCAAATACGGCGCCGAACAGGCCTGCGGCGACGAGGCCAATCTTGCGAGTCATGATGTCTTTCCTCCGCTTACGCCGGCCACGATATCGAACTTGTTCTGATCAAATTGTGGCGGAACCGAAATGTAATGCTGATGAACGGATTTTGCCGGTTTTGGCAGGACCGATGTGGCGTCTCAGACCTTGATCCTGCGCAATTCGCAAGCCTGCCTCGGCTCTTACTGTTGTTGCCGTGGCAGCGGCGTGGGGCCTGCTGCCGGGCAAGGTGAACTGGATGCCAGTCATTCCAAATCTGTCGATCTCGCCGGAGAAAGTCTTCTTCGTCATTTCGAAATCGCGTCGGTCCGACAGCGAGGCGGCCGGAGGCGGCGTCATCCCCGACTTCGGCGACGACGACGCGAGCTACGGCCGCGGTGGGCGCGGCGAGACCACCGACCGTGCGGAACTCGCGGGCTTCATCCGCGACCTCAATGTCGACGAGCAGATCGACCTCGTGACGCTGACCTGGCTCGGTCGCGGTGACGGAGATATCTCCAACTGGCGTGAATTGCACGCCCAGGCCGCGCAGGCGCACAATCAGCGCACCGCGTCCTACCTGATCGGCACGCCCATGCTCGCCGACTATCTTGAGGAGGCGATGGCGCAGTTCGGCAAGTCCTTCGAGGAATTCGAAGAACATCTCTGATGCCGGATTCGGCGTCGGTAAGTTTCAAGGAGAGTGCAATGGAAAAAATGAGAATCGACAAGGGCGACTGGCTGGTCGTGTGCGACGGGCGTAAGGCGCTGATTCTGGAGAACCTCGGCGACGAGATGTTCCCGAACCTTCACACCAAGGAAGTGCACGAGCAGCCCAATCCCTCGACCGCCGCACAAGGGACCGACGCGCCGGGCCGCTTGAATGCCGCGGCAGGCGGTGTGCGCAGCTCTGCCGAGCAGACCGATTGGCATGACGAGGCCGAGCGCGCCTTCCTGCGCAGCTTGGCCGGCCGGCTCGATGCCGCCGTCAGCTCCGGCGAGACCACGGCCCTGACCATGGTGGCTTCACCACGCGCCCTCGGCATGATCCGCGCCGATTATTCGGACGTCATGCGCAAGGCGCTTCGGGGCGAGGTCGGCAAGGACCTCGTCAAGCTGCCGGTCTACGAGATCGAGAAGCAATTGCTGATGTCGGGTGCCCCCAAATAGGGACGCCCGTCGAGGCCGGGCCGGCGTCCCTCAGTAGCAGGGGTGCCGGCGGCGGTCCTGGCCGACATAGGCGGCCGCGCTCTGATAGCAATGGTTGGTGGACGGGCCGTCGTAAAAGGCGAAGGTGCCGGGGGTCATGCCGGGCCCGTAATTGTGGACATAGCTGATCGGGTAGGGCAGCGGATTGGCGTAATGGCGGTGGTACCGGTGATGGCCCCGCGCCTCCGCCAGGCCAGGGGCTAGGATTGCGGCCGACAGGGCAGCAACCGCGGCGACTAGCGTCAACTTGCTCATCTCGATTCTCCGGAACCCGCGCGATAGGTCAGCCATCTATAGCCAGTTCGGGCCGCCGGGGCACCTGTCCGGCCCCCGGAAATCCGGGCTGATCCGGCAGATTTCCGGGTGCGTGTGACAGAATTGCCGGAGAGGCGTCCGGGCCTGCCCATTTTTGGCCTTTTCGGGATGCTTAACGAATTCCCCACACAAGTATGACCAAAGACTATTCAGTTAAGAATCCCGTCGTCGGCCTCTGGGGGCTCCTTCGAGGCCGGTACACGTCAAAAGGCTTTCGCCGTCACCTCGTCATGCGCATCACGCTTCTGAGCCTGCTGTTGCTCTGCTTCGCTGCCGCCACGCCGGCGCGGGCCGAGCTGCATATCACCCGCGACCACGGCGGCTATGTCGAGGAGTACAAGGCCAAGTACAAGCGCGTCCGCGAAAAGGGCGAGCGGGTCATCATCGACGGCATCTGCAATTCGGCCTGCACCCTGGTGCTCGGCATCGTGCCGATGAACAAGATCTGCGTGACGCCGCGCGCAAGCCTCGGCTTCCACCAGGCCTATTACGACAAGGCCTTCACCTTCGGCATCAAGGTCACCAGCTCCGAAGGGACGTCCGACCTGATGGCCTATTACCCCGATACGGTGAAGGACTGGATCCGCCGCAATGGCGGGCTCACCACCGACATGAAGAAAATCAAGAACGGCGTCGAGCTCTGGAAGATCATCGATCCCTGTCCGGAAGAATGGTGAGCGGCTGAGCCGCGCCGCGATCGTCCGTCGCAACGCAGCATCAGCCGGAGCGAAATTCGCATTGCCGCATGGCCCCCGTGGGGCAATGAGGGCGGCAATGAATCATAATCAAGAAGCCCTGACAGCTCGCGCCGCGCCGATCCTGTTCGTCCTGCTCTGGAGCACGGGTTTCATCGGCACCAAATACGTCGTCAACAACGCCGATCCCTTGACCTATCTCGCCATCCGCATGGCGATCGTGGTCGGCCTGATGGCGATCATCGCAGCGGTTGCGCGGCCGAAATGGCCTGATCGCACGGGCATCGCGCACAGCGCGGTGGCCGGCATCCTCGTCCACGGCTTCTATCTCGGCGGCACCGCGATCGCGATCGCACATTCGATTCCAGCCGGGCTCTCCGCCCTCATTCCAGGCCTGCAGCCGATCCTGACCTCGACCATCGCCAACCGCTGGCTCGGCGAGCGGGTGACGCCGGTGCAATGGGCCGGGCTCGTGCTCGGCCTCGGCGGCGTGGTCATGATCCTGCACAACCGTCCGATGACCGGGGAGGCCGGGCTTGGCTGGCTCGCCTCCGTGGTGTCGCTGATCAGCATCACGCTCGGCACGCTCTATCAACGCCGCTACTGCAACCAGATCGACTGGCGCGCCGGCAATCTCGTGCAATATGTCGCCGTCACCATCTTCTTCGCGATCGGGGCTTTCCTGTTCGAAGACCGCGTGGTGCACTGGACGCAGGAGTTCGTGCTCGCGCTCGCCTGGCTCGCGGTGGCGCTCTCGATCGGATCGATCGGGTTGCTCTATTGGCTGATCCGCCACGCCGCGGCGACCTCGGTGGCGAGCCTGTTCTATCTCGTGCCGGCCGTGACCGCGCTGATGGCCTACATGCTGTTCGGCGAGAAGCTCGACGCGCTGGCGATCGCCGGCATGGCGATGTGTGCGGGCGCGGTGTTCGTCGTCAACCGGCGCTTCTAGGTAGGCTGGACCAGGGCACCGAAGTCCATCCCCGACGTCCGCGGCCGCCGCGGCCATCGCAGTGAGTTCCGCGATCCCCCGGGAAAGCATCCCCTGGGCGGGCGCGCATCCATGCGGCGAGGATGCGGCGAGGGGAGGTGTCGCAGCACAGTCTCCGGGGGCTTGTCCCGGAGACCAGCGCTTGAGCGTTGCGATCAGCGCTTCGCCTTCTTGGCCTTCTTGGTCTTGGCGGCTTTCTTTGCGTTTTTCTTGGCGCTTTTCTTGGCGGTCTTCTTCGCAGATGCCTTGCCGGCCTTCTTCGCGTTCTTCTTGGCGGTCTTCTTGGCCGCCTTCTTCTTGGCTGCTTTCTTCGGAGCCTTCTTGGCGGCCTTCTTCTTGGCAGCCTTCTTCGGCGCTACTTTCTTCGCGACCTTCTTGGCGGCTTTCCTGACCTTCTTGACGGCGGTGACCGCCGCGTCCTTGGTCGCTTCCACGGCGCTGGTGATCGTCTCCATCGCCTGTTCGGTGATCGGCTTGTCGTCGTCCATATCGTCCCCCGCGGTTTGACTGGAGCGATGACGATAGCGCGTTTCATAATTGTGTCAAAGCAACGCTCAACCTTTGCGGATCTTGGCGTAAGCGGCGAGCGCGCGCTCGCGTCCCTTCGCGTGATCGATGATCGGTTGCGGATAGGTCTTGCCGAGCGTGACGCCGATGCTCGCAAGCTCGATCGGCGTCGCCTGCCACGGCCGGTGAATCAATTTGGCCGGAACATCCTTGAGCTCCGGCACCCACCGCCGAACATAGGTTCCATCCGGATCGAACTTCTCGCCCTGCAGCTGCGGATTGAACACGCGGAAATACGGCGCGGCGTCGGCGCCGCAGCCGGCGACCCATTGCCAATTGGCGGGATTGCTGCCGGCGTCCGAGTCCACCAGCGTGTCCCAGAACCAGGCTTCGCCGTCGCGCCAGTCGATCAGCAGGTGCTTGACCAGGAAGGACGCGACCACCATGCGCACCCGGTTGTGCATCACGCCGGTGTGCCAGAGCTGGCGCAATCCGGCATCGACGATCGGATAGCCGGTAGCCCCGCGCTGCCAGGCGGCGAGCGCGCTCTTGTCCGGCTTCCACGGGAAGCCGTCGAAATTCGTTTGCAGGTTTTCGCTGGCGAGATCGGGATAGTCGTGGAGCAAATGGCGGCAGAACTCGCGCCAGCCGAGCCTCGCTGAGGAATTTTTCGACGCCGGGCCCGAGTGCCGGATCTTCCGCCGCGGCGAACCGCGCGGCGTGCCAGACCTGGCGCGGGCTGAGCTCGCCGAACCGCAAATGCGGCGACAGGCCTGAGGTGCCCTCCCGGTCCGGGCGGTCGCGGTCGCCGACATAGACGCGCGCGGTGTGCTTGAGGAAGTCGCGCAGGCGCGCACGGGCCGAGGTTTCGCCCGGCGTCCATGTCTCGCGCAGGCCGCCCGCCCAGTCGGGCTTGGTCGGCTCGAGCATCCAGCTCTCCAGCCGGTCGCTGGCGAGCTTGGGACCCGGGCGCAGCTGCTTCGGCGCCGGCAACGGTTTTGGCGGATCGCCGAGCGACAGCACCCGCCGCCAGAACGGCGTGAACACGCGCAAGCCCCGGCCTTCCTTGGTGCGGATGGCGGAGGGCGGGACCAGGAGGTCGCCGGGGAAGCTTTGCGAGTCCACGCCGAGCTTTGCCAGTGCGGCTTCGAGCTGTCTCTCAACCGCCTGATGCGGTCCTTGCGCGATCGTGTTCCAGTGCACGGCGCAGGCGCCGGTCTCGCGCGCCAGCTCGGGGATGATCTTGGCCGCCAGCCCCTTGCGCAGGACCAGCGACCCGCCGCGTGCGGCGATCTCGGCCCCGAGCGCTCGCAGCGATTGCGCCAGCCACCAGCGCGCCGCACCGCCGGGCGCGCGCGCGATGCTGTCGTCGAGGACGTAAAGGCAGACCACCGGCGCGCCGCTCTTGCCGGCAGCGTTGAGGGCGGGGTGGTCTGACAGGCGAAGGTCATCGCGGAACCAGACGATGATGGGCGGGGCACTTGGCGTGGTCAGGCGGGGCCTCGTTTACGATTTGGAAAGCATGCCGCTCCCAGCGGCGTGAACCGGCATTAATGAGACCGTAATCCGGCTGCATTATTTTGCAGGAATTACGGAGAAAATCCCATTCATGTCCAGACTTTCAACGGCAAAGATCCTGCCGCAGTTCAAACTCGGCACCAAGGCGGTGCTGTGCGCCGTGCTGCTGATCGCCGTGAACACGGCGCTCGTGGTCGGCGCCGGCTATTGGTCGCTCACCTCGGCCTTCAATGACCGCGCGCTGCGCGACATCGAGGTCAATTTGCGCACCCTGGCATTGGCCTTCAGCGAGATCGTTCCGGCCGCCAAGATCACGATGCGCGACGGCGCAGTGGTGCGCGCCGAGATCCCCAAGATGCCGGACTTCACCGACCACGCCATCGTCGACCGCGCGGTGTCCTATGTCGGCGGCAATGCGACCCTGTTCGTGTTCGACGATGCCAGCGGGCAGTTCGTCCGCCGCTCCACCAATGTGAAAAGGAAAACGGCGACCGCGCCGTCGGCACCCAGCTTGCCGCAGATCACCCGGGGCAGGCGCCGCTGCGCCGGGGCGAGGCCTACAAGGGGCCGGCCACGCTATTCGGCAAGTCGTTCATGACCGCCTATTTCCCCGTGCTGGATGCGGCCGGCAAGGTCGTCGGCATTCTCTATGTCGGCATCCCCATGATCCAGTACGAGAGCATGCTGGCCCACGCCATCGAGAGCATGGCAGTGGCCGCAGGCCTTGCCGCGCTTCTGGTGCTGGTCCTGACCCTGCTGATCGTCCGCCGCGTCACCCGGCCGCTCACCTCGGTCACGCGCTCGCTGACCGCGCTTGCCAACGGCCAGGGCGACGTCGCGATCGAGTGCGAGGATCGCGCCGACGAGATCGGTGAGATCGCCCGCACCGTCGCGGTGTTCCGGAGCAATTCGCAGGAGCGGGCGCGCCTGCGCAGCGAGCAGGCGGCGGCCTCCGCCGCAGCGGCCGAGCAGCGCAAATCCGAGCTAAGCAACTTCGTCGACGAGTTCCGCGGCAGCGTCGGCGGCATTCTCGACAAGGTGCTGACGTCGTCGGGCGAATTCGAGCGTGCAGCGCGGCAGCTGACCGACGTCGCACGCACCACCGCCGACCTGTCGGCGAGGTCCGCCGGCGCGTCCGAAAATGCCTCCGAGCACGTGCGTTCGGCGGCCTCTGCCTCCGACGAGCTATCGCAGTCGATCTCCGAGATTGCCCGGCGCGTGCAGGAATCGAACCAGATTTCCGCCGAGGCAGTGCAGCAGGCCGAGGCCACGGACCAGCGCATCGCGCAGCTCTCGGAAGCCGGCGCGCGCATCGGCGACGTCGTCAAGCTGATCACCTCGATCGCCGAGCAGACCAATCTGCTGGCGCTGAACGCCACCATCGAAGCGGCGCGCGCGGGCGATGCCGGTCGCGGTTTTGCGGTGGTGGCTCAGGAGGTCAAGACGCTGGCGGGTCAGACCGCGAAAGCGACCGACGAGATATCGAGCCATATCGCCAGCATGCAGCTCGCGACCGAGGAATCGGTCGGAGCCATCAAGGCGATCAGCCAGACCATCGAGCGCATCAGCGGCATCGCCGGCTCGATCTCGGCTGCCGTCGAGCAGCAGAAAAGCGCGACCCACAACATCGTGGCGAGCGTCCGCGCGGCGGTTTCAGGCACGGCCGATGTCGCCGTCAATGTCCGCCAGGCCGCGCAAGGCGCCAACGAGACCGGCGAGACCTCGAGCCGGATGTTTGCTTCGGCCCAGGCGCTGTCGGGCGAGAGCGTGCATCTGAAGGCAGAGGTCGACGGTTTCCTGGACCGCGTGCGGGCGGCTTAGCAGGTCGACTCGAACTTCACAGCGTCATTCCGGGGCGGCTCGCAGAGCCGAACTCTGGTGCGCAATTGCGCACCAGAGAATCTCGAGATCCCCGGGGTTCGATGCTCACGCATCGCCCCGGGATGACTCTCAGTCATTTCGGTTGCGGCACGATCCGGATGTACGGCTTCGGCTCCTTCCAGCCTTGCGGATAGATCGTCTTGGCCTCGTCGTTGGAGACCGAGCCCGCGATGATGACGTCATCGCCCTGCGACCAGTCGGCGGGAGTGGCGACGCGGTGCTTGGCGGTGAGCTGTAGCGAGTCGATGACGCGCAGGATCTCCTGGAAGTTCCGGCCCGTGGTCATCGGATAGACCAGCACCAGCTTGATCTTCTTGTCCGGCCCGATGACGAAGACGTTGCGGACGGTCTGGTTGTCGGCGGCGGTGCGGACGAGGGGATCGCCCGAGATCGCGGCCGGCAGCATCCCGTAGAGCTTCGAGACGTTGTAGTCGGTGTCGCCGATCATCGGGTAGTTCGGGGCCGCGCCTTGCGTCTCCTTGATGTCTTCCGACCATTTGGCATGGCGGTCGACCGGATCGACCGACAGGCCCATCAGCTTGACGCCGCGCTTGTCGAACTCGGGCTTCAACCTGGCGAGGGCGCCGAGCTCGGTCGTGCAGACCGGCGTGAAGTCCTTCGGATGCGAGAACAGAAGCGCCCAGCTGCTGCCGATCCAATCGTGGAACTTGATCTTCCCTTCGGTGGTCTCGGCTTCGAAGTCGGGTGCGGTGGCGCCGATCGGGAGTGTCATGATTTTACCTCATCGCATTGAATCTACTAGAAAATTCGTCTCTAGCCGTCGTCCTCATTATAGGGGTCTTGCGAGGTCAAGTGAACGCCAACTGAACCGGCTCAAGTAAAATGTGAATTCCTTCCGCGAAGGCCTGATTTCCTAGCAACTTATTGTTACGGCGGCAGCTGCGGCGAAACATCTCCATCCGGGGTCACACGGTCTCGCTCGCCCCGATTATGCCTTTTATGACTTCCATCACGCTCGCCTCGCGGGTGGCAGAACCAAAATGGTCCTGACAGCGACCAATTGGCAACCATCTCAAAAAGTCGCGATCCCCGTATCGAATCGTTAACCACCCCTTTACGTCGGCATGAAAATGCTGACCGGTCAGAAGAAATCTGGAAGTGAACTATGTCCGCCGCTGCGCCTAAATCTGTCGAGTCCTCGTCCCTCGAACCGTCCTGCCGCGATACCGCGGCCCACGCGCTCTCCATCGTGCGCGATGGCGTGATCACCGGCGAAGGCCCGACCACCAAGGGAAGAGTGCACTTCTCCCGTTCGCTCGACGCCGATGACACCGCCTGGTGCACGCGCATCCTGACGGCCACCGCCGTCAACGACCAGCCGGTCAGCCGCGCCGAGGCCGAAGCCCTGTTCGAGATCAACGAGGCTGCGACCGAGCGCACCGATAGCGGCCGCTTCGACGACCTGCTCGCCAAGGCCGTTGCCCATTATGCCGCCAGCGCCTCGGGCCTGAAGGTGCCGCCGCGCAGTGTTGCGTTGTCGGCCGACACCGATATCGAGAGCTGGGCGCCGTCCTATGCCTCCAAGGTCAACAGCGAGATGCTGGAGTGGATCGCCGGCCAGATGCGCGGCAAGCGCCACAACAACCGCCGCCTGATGGCGATGGTGGCGACCTTCCTCGGCGCCACCGCGCTGCCCCTGGCGGGCCAATTGCCGAACGTGTTCGACATCGGGATGTAAGATTTTCGCGCCTCTCGCGAGGAGCCTTTGAACGGCGGGGTTATTTCCCCGCCGTTTTTTGTTTGCCATCCACCTCGAGCCCGAGCGTGCGCCCGGGGAAACCGGCGGCGTCGAAATAGCGCTGGCTGCCGACGCGCTGGAAGTTCAGCACGGTGACCAGGCCGCCCTCGGCGGGCTTGGACTTCACCGTGCCGGCATAGGCCTTCGGCACGGCGCCGTTGGGCAGGGCCTCCGACATCACACGGCCGACCAGGTCTCCTTTCTGGGTCGCGCTCAGGCCCATCAGCCGGGCGGCCGTCATGCCGACGTCGGCATTGCTGACCGGGATCTCACTGACATAGCCGGCTTTGAAGTCCGGACCGATGGCGGCCATGAAGTTCATGGTGTCGCCGCGGCTGAAGCTGCCATGCATGCCCTGGCCCTGGCGCAGCACGGTGTCGGCGACCTGCACCGAGCAGTTCGTCGGCGCCTCGCCGCAATCGCTGGCGTAGGAGCGGAAGTTGACCACGATCGACGGCGTCGGCGTCGCCGCCTTGCCGCGCAAATTGAGGCTCGACAGCGGCAAGGTGCCGGGGAAGCGGCCGAGCGAGTCCTCGACGAACAGGCCGGAGACGTAGTCCTGCGCGAGCAGCGCCTTGATGGTCTTCGCGGCGAGCTTCTTGTCCTTGTTCGGGAGATAGACGAGGTCGGAGCCGCCATTGGTGGCGACGACGAGATCGGGCTTGGTGGGATCCTTGCCGAGCACGCCGTTGCCGGCCCTGGGATGCTTGTTGCCTTCCACCTTGGCATTTTTGTCGTTGGGGTCGAACAGCGGCAGGTCGAGCGCCTTGGCAAGGTCGAGCGCCAGGAAGCCCATCGGCAGGAAATCCTTGGGCGTGTCGTCATAGCTGACCTTGGCCGAGGGGCTGGTCTTGCTTTCCTTGGAGATGGTCGAGAAGCCGTGATCGGCCTGGACCATGATGTTGGTGCTGGCGGTCAGCCCAAGCTCGTCCAGCGCCTTGCGGAGCTGGGCGAGATTGTCGTCGGCGTTCTTGATGCCGGCCATCGAGGTCGGCCCGTTGATGCCGGGCTTGATCTGGTTGAGGCTGTCGCCGGTGTTGTGCTGGCTGCCGTCGGGGTCGCGCGACCAGAACACCAGCACGAACGGCTTGTTGCGCGCCTTGAACATCGGCAGCACCACCTTGGCGGCGACGTCGGCGAAATAGGCCTGCTGCGCGACGTTGGCGACAATGGTGCCGGGCGTCTTGGCATCGCCCGCCTTGGAATTGTCGCCGCGCGGCGGCGTCGCGGTGGGCAGGCCGGCCTTGGTCAGGGCGTCCTTGACCTCGTCCGACAGCGCCACGCCGTTCTTGCCGCCGGTGGAATCATCGAACACGATCGAATGCAGGCCGGCCTTTTCCGGCTTGTCGGTGTGGTCGAACTGGTAGGTCGGGCCGACCTTTCCCAGCGCGGCAGTGCTGTAGCCCTTGTCGCGGGCCAGCTTCAGGATGGTGTCCTCGTTGAGGTAGTTACCCCCAAAATGCTCGTCGATGTCGCCGAGCACGGCGTCGTTCTCGATGAAGGGGACCACGGTGTCGCCGGCGGGGCCCGAGGTGTAGCCGGTCCAGATCGTGTTGGAGAACACGCCGGTGTCGCCGAGATAATGGCCGGTCGACATCGCCGAGCCGTTGGCCATGGTGAAGGTCGGGAAGAGCGAATGCGAGTTCTTGAAATTGACGCCCTTGTCGCGGACCTCGGCCATGGCGGGCGCGGTGTCGGGGGTGACCTTCATCGCGCGCAGGCCGTCCGGAATGAACAGGATCAGATTGCGGGGCGTGTTGTTCTGGGCGGAGGCCAGTCCGTTGACAAGTCCGGTGGACAGCACCGTCAGTCCGGCGGACAGCAACAGCAGTGAACGACGCATGAAAGTCTCCTGACAGTGAGGCGGCATGGCCGCCGACCGCGGCCCCCGGGCCGCAACCGGCGGTCCCCCGGTTCGTTTAGTTTCGCTGCATGACAGTCTTGTTACAAGACCTGCCGCCGATGCAAGAGGTTGGGGAAGGGGGCTTCGCCAATGCGAATGTGACGTGATCGGATTCTCCACGCTCGTGTCCCGGACGCGGCGCGGCACGCAGTGACGCTCCGCAGAGCCGGGACCAGTGGGCCGTACGGCTTGCTGCTGCATGGGCCCCGGCTCTGCAGCGCACCGCCGAAGAGGCGCTGCGCAGCGTCCGGGGCACGAGAGCGGAGTGTGGCGCCCAACTGCATCAACACCGTCATTGCGCATCTTCCTCTGCAGACACAGTTTCGCATCCTCGCGGCGTATCTCGCCCGAGCTTTGCTTCATCGTCTCACCCTCACTTGAACGAGGGCGCAGGGAAGACCTGGAGCCGGTTGGCTCCCGTGGACCGCCATGCCAAGGGCAGACTGCGTGTGCTGCTGCATAGCGGAGAACAGGGCAACCGGAGCATCCCGGCCTTCCCTGCGCAGTGGTTGGAACGGCTTATGTCGTGCTCTCCTCGGGAGCGTTGCACTATTGCCCCGTCGCCTTGCGGATGACTGATGTTGCGAACCCGGTCGGGCCGCCACATCACCGCAACACTTGACGCCAGACCGCGGGCGTCAGGACCACACGATTTTGCCGTACGCCGATCACACCGGTCGTATGCGCGATGGCTTCGCTCACGGTTTCCCGCCCTGCAAAGCCCGTCGCGCCGATGTCATCGGCGTCCACCGCCACCCGGCCCGCGTTCGTGACGATCGCGATACGCCCCTTGTCCTTGGGCCGGGATGCGGCGACACATACGGTATTTCAGAAATTCGGTAAAGTGGAATATTTTGCGTCGGGCGCGTTGACCCAGGGCTCGCGTGTTTTGCCCGGCGGGCAACGCAAGGGATTGTGGGCGGGGCCCTTTCAATCCGGCACGGTCTGCGCGCCCGGATTCCGGCCGGCGGCCGGCGCGGGCTTTGGTGCCGGCGGACCGCGGTCGGATTTGGCGAGATCGCGCCGCAGGGCCAGGGGCGCGGCATGCAGGGTGAAGGCGATCGCGATCTGCGTTCTGTTCTGGAGCCGGTATTTGCGCATGATGTTGCCGATATGCGCCCGCACCGTATTCTCGGAGATCTTGAGCCTCGTAGGCGATGTTCTTGTTCTGCAGCCCTCGCGCGATCAAGATCATCAGCTCGCGCTCGCGCGGTGTCGGTGTAATCGAATCCTTCGCATCCGGGCTCATGATGGGCTCCTCCCTGGTCTTCGGGCCGATAGTGCCGCCTGAGGCATCTTCTCACTCCGTCTTGAGCGCCTCGATCGGGCTCAGCTTGGATGCCTTGTGGGCGGGATAGAAACCGAAGACGAGGCCGGTGGCGATCGAGAAGCCCAGGGCAAGGCCGATCGCCTGACCGTCGATCGAGGTGACCCAGCCGGCCATGCGGGCGACCGTCATCGAGAGCGTGACGCCGCCGAGGACGCCGATGGCGCCGCCGAGCAGGCAGAGCACCAGCGCTTCGCAGAGAAATTGCAGGCGGATGTCGCGCATCCGTCCGCCGAGCGCGCGGCGGATTCCGATCTCCCGCGTGCGTTCGGTGACCGACACGATCATGACGTTCATGATGCTGATGCCGCCGACCAGCAGCGAGACCGAGGCGATGGCGACGAGCAGCAGCGCGACGGTGCGGATCGCGCCTTGCTGAGCTTCCATCGCGGCTGCGGGATCCTGCACCTTGAAGTCGTCCTCCTGGCCGGCGGGGACACGGTGGCGCTGCCGCAGCAGGTTCTCGATCTCCGTTCGCGCGCCCGCCATCTGGCCGTCGCCGGCCACCTTGGCGATGATATAGGCGACCGAATCCCGGTTGATGTTGCTGGCGCTGCCGAGGAAGCGCAGCTTGGCGGTGGCGAGCGGCACGAAGGCGACGTCGTCCTGCGCGGGGTCCTTGCGATCGAGAACGCCGACCACCTCCAGCGGGACCTTCATGATGCGGATCTGCGCGCCGATCGGATCGTCGCCGGCCGGGAACAGCTCGCGCGCGACCGTGCTGCCGAGGATCACGACCTTGGCGGCGCCGGCCTCTTCAGCGCCGGAAAAATAGCGGCCCTCGGCGAGCTGCCAGTCGCGCACCATGAAATGCGCCGTCGTCGTGCCGTTGATCGTCGTGTTCCAGTTCTTGCTCTCGTGGATGATTTGCGCGGTGCCCGCGATCGAGCCGGCCGCGGCCTGGATCTCCGGAATCTGCTCGAGGATGGCCTGCACGTCGCTCTCGGTCATCGTCAGCTTGCTGCCGTCCTTGAGACGCACGCCGCCCTGATAGGCCGCGCCGGGGATGATCATCAGCACGTTGGCGCCGATCGAGCGGATCTGCTGCTGCAGGCGCAGCTGGGCGCCGGCACCGATCGCAAACACCGTCACGATGGAGGCGACGCCGATCACGATGCCGAGCATGGTGAGGCAGCTGCGCAGCGGATTGAGGCGCAGGGCGTGCAGGGCGATCTGAAAGCCCTGGAGCATCGTCATGGCACAGCGCTCCGTTTCGGCAGGATCGGACCTGGCGTTTCGTCGGCGACGAGCCTCGCCGTCATGCAGGCGGATGGTGCGGCGGCATTGCGTCGCGATGCCGGGATCGTGGGTGATCATCACGATGGTCTGACCGGTCTGGTTGAGGGCGGCGAAGAGGGCCAGGATCTCGGCGCCGGTGCGGCTGTCCAAAGCGCCGGTCGGCTCGTCGGCGAGCACGATCAGCGGGGAGGCGATCAGGGCGCGCGCGATCGCGACGCGCTGCTGCTCGCCGCCGGAGAGCTGCCGCGGGAAATGATGGGCCCGGTGCAGCATGCCGACGGCCTCCAGGCTTTGCTCCGCACGCGCCAGGCGCTCCTTGCGGCCGATGCCGCAATAGACCAAGGGCAGCGCGACGTTCTCGATCGCGTCGTGGCGGGCCAGCAGATTGTAGGACTGGAACACGAAGCCGATGCTGCGGGCCCGCAAGCACGACCGGCGATCCTCCGAGAGACCGGCGACGTCGGCGCCTTCGAGATAGACCGCGCCCTCGCTCGGCAGGTCGAGCAGTCCGATCATGTTCATCAGGGTCGATTTGCCGGAGCCGGACGGCCCCATCACGGCCGCGATCTCGCCTTGCGCGATGTCGAAGCTGACATTGCGGACGGCCGTCACCGCGACCCCGTCGGTGCGGTAGGTTCTGCTGACCGAGCGGAGGCTGATGAGGGGCTGGGAGGCGCTCATGATCCAAACCTGATTCCGAGAAGCTCGAAGCCGGCCGGACGGATGGCCTGGCCGACCGCGACCTGGCTGCCTTCGCCGAGATCGCCGCTCCTGAGTGCGACCTGCTCGGTGCCGGCCGCGCCGACCGTCACTGCAATGCGCTGGAGCGCGCCGCTTGCGGTGCGTACCCACACGCCGCTATGCGCGCTGCCAGGATCCGGCCGCGTGCCGGTGGGCTGGAAGCGCAGCGCGGCGAGCGGCACCTTCAGGACGTCGTCCTGCCGCTCGATCACGATCTTGACGAGCGCGGTCATGCCGGGGAGCAGCGCGCCGTCCAGATTGGAGGTCGCAAGGACGACGGTGTAGGTGACGACGTGCTGCTGGGTTTGCGGGGCCTTGCGCACCTGCCGCACCGCCGCCTCGAAGCGGCGGTCGGGGTAGGCATCCACGGTGAAATGCGCGCGCTGGCCGGCGGCGATGCGGCCGATATCGGCTTCGTCGACCTGCGCGTGGATCTCCATGTCTTCGAGGCGGTGGGCCACCACGAAGGTGGTGCGCGATTCCAGTCCGACCGCGAGCGTCTGGCCCTCGTTGACGAACCTGCCGACGACGACGCCGTCGATCGGCGAGCGGATCACGGTGCGGTCGAGGTCGGCCTGGGCCGCGGCCAGAACAGCCGCCTTCTCCGGCACGGCCATCCGTGCCTGCTGCAGCTCGGCTTCGATGCGGCGGACATCGGCCTGCGCGCCCTCGACCGAATAGGAGTTGAGCGACATCAGGACCTCGGCCTCGCGCTCCTGGGCGAGGCGCGCGGTGAACTCGGTCTGCGCGTCGTCGACCGTCGTCGTCGCCACCACGTTCTGCGACTGCAGCGCCAGCTTGCGCTGCAGGGTCTTCTGCGCCGAGGATTTCACCGCCTGGGCGCTTTCGAGCTTGGCGGCGAGCACGTCGCGGCTGCCGCGCGCGTTTTGCAGATCGATCCTGGCGCGATCGAGCTTGGCCCTGGCGATGTCGACCAGGGAGTTCGCGACGGCGAGGGAAGCGCGGGCTTCGTCGACCTTGGCGGCGAAGCTGCGGGGATCGATCAGGGCGAGCGGCTGATCCTTGGCGACGGTGTCGTTGAAATCGACATAGACCCGGGCAAGCTGCCCGGACAGTTGGGAACCGACCTCGATCGTCTTCACCGGCTGCAGCGCGCCGGTGACGGTGACGGTCTGCTCGATGCTGCCGCGCTGGATCGCAGCGTAGCGGAACACGGGCGAGTCGGGACCGAGTGTCTGGCCTTTACGCCCGGTGGGCGCGAGCAGGCGCCGGGTCGAATCCAGGCTCGACTCCAGGCTCGCGTGCAGGACGTACGAGGCGTTGATTGCGGCGTTCCCGGCAACGGCGACGATGGCCGGGCCCGCGGTGGTGACCGCGGCGAGGCTGCAGGCAGTTCCAAGCAAGGCAATAAATGGCACAAATCGCATATCAAATACCCGCCTCTTGAAATGGCTCGTTGGCGGCACGGACAAAGATCGCGCTATGGTTGTAAATCCACCAAAGCGATATCGATCGTCAGTATGTCGGTCTTGCCGGGGCGTCGGTCGGGCGCGGTTGATGATCCAGAAGTAAAGTGCGCGCTGTGCGACTATTCGTGATTTGAAGACAATGCATACGGGGCGTATCGATACGGGGCGCGCGGTATCGAACTCGATAAGCCGATCGAACGTCCCGTCTGGTCCGGCCATAGCGGCCACTTGAGGCGTTCGAACCGGCAGATGGGTGGCGATGCCATGACGCAGCCGGCGAGACCTCGACGCAGGATTGCCGCATTCCAAAGACCGGCCCGTCGCGATGCCGCCGGTGGCGCGGCCCCGTCTCCTCGATCACGAAGCCCGATATGTGAACGCCTTCACTCGTCTCCGGCGCGTGTTGGCTCTAAGAGGTCGAACCGGCGGAGCGATGCGCCGCGTTCGTTCGTTCGCGATTCCATCCAAGCACCTTGATCTCGTTTGCAAGAAGAATGGACGGCTCGTTGCATTTTCATCGAGCCGCAAGCCGGGGAGTCCGTTGCCCATGAATCAAGGTCAAGCCACGGTTTACGTCGTCGACGACGAAATCCAGATTCGAACCGCGATTGGAAATCTCTGCGAGGAGACCGGACACCAGGTGAAGCTGTTCGCCTCGACGGACGAGTTTCTCGGGGAGACCATTTCCGGCGGGCCGTCGTGCCTCGTGCTCGACGTCCGCTTTCCCGGCACGTCGCCGACCGGCCTCGAGCTGCAGCGCCGGCTCGCCGAGACGGGCGTGCCGATCCCGATCGTCTTCATCAGCGGCCATTCCGACGTCCGCGTCTCGGTCGAGGCGATGAAGCGCGGCGCCGTCGAGTTTCTGCCGAAGCCTTTTCGCGAGCAGGAGATCCTCGACGCGATCCGGCACGGCATCGAGCGCGATCGCCGGCGGCTGGAGCGCGAGGACGCCGTGCGGGAAGCGCGCCAGCGCGTAGAGACGCTGACGGCGCGGGAGCGCGAGATCATGCTGCTGATGGCCGAAGGGCTCGTCGCCAAGCAGATCGCGGCGCGGCTTGGCGTCAGCGAAGTGACGGCGAAGGTGCATCGCGCCAGGATGATGCGGAAGCTGGAGCTGCGCACGCCGATCGAAGTGGTGCGGCTGATCGCCAGCATGGGGCGCGATACGGAGACGGGAGCCGGTGCGCACTAAGCCCGGCGGGCTTTCACGTGAGAGCGATTTCGCGCAAGATTTCGTACAAGGCGTCTAGTCCGTACCGATTAGCATGAACTGCAGTCTGTCGCGCAGCTGAAGATCGGTTCAAAGTTGTCCCTACGATGTCGGCTCTTCCAAGACGGCATCCGAACTCAGTCAGACAACTTTGACAGAAAGGTATTCTCCATGCGCAAATTGTTTTTTGCTTCCGTTGCATTGTTCGCCCTGTCCTCCGCCGCTCAGGCCGCCAACACCTCGACCACGGTGCAGGTCGGCGTCGTGAACGGCTCCAGCGTTTCGCAGCAGGGCCTCACCAACGACACGTCTTCGACCAGCCAGCTCGGCCTCGTGAACAGTGCGACCACGATGCAGGGCACCAGCTCGGCCTCGCTCAACAACGGCAGCACGGTGAACCAGATCGGCGTGCAGAACTCGGCGACCACCGGCCAGGTTGCGTTCGGCAACAACGGCAGCGCGATCACCCAGGACTCGTTCGGGCCGCCCGCGCTGCAGAACAACGCCGCCGCCGTCGGCCAGCTCAGCGTGTTCGGCGCCAACGGCAGCACCGTTTCGCAGACGGCGCACTGAACCACGTAACCGTGTGGCCGGACGCATCCAGTTGCGGTGCGTCCGCGCCATTCTCGAATGCATCGCAACCGGCCGGCCGATCAATTGCGACGGCTCGCTTCTTCTCGCGGAGGAATTGACATGCGGATCACCTATTTCATTGCAACGGTTGCGGTGCTCGGTGCGCTGACGGCCGCCGATGCACAGGCCGGCAACACCGCCAGCGTGCTGCAGTTCGGAACGACCAACACTTCGTTCATTTCGCAGAGCGGCGGCACCAACAACAACGCCACGACGCTGCAATTCGGCGCGACCAACACGGCGGCGACGCTGCAGACCGGCTCGCTGCTCACCGTCAACAACTCGGTGATCGGGCAGGGCGGCACGACCGCAACCGCATCCAATATTGCGATCGCGGGCCAGGTCGGGGGCTCAAACACCAGCCTGATCGGTCAGATCGGCGCGAACAATGCGGCCGGTGTCGGCCAGCTCGGAATCCTGAACGGCTCGACCATTCTCCAGCAGGCGCCGTGAACGGAAGTGGAAGTTGCGAGGCATGTCATGAAACATCATTTGCAATGCGCGGGCGCCGTCCTGCTCGCTCTGTGCCCGGTCGGCATCGGGTCGGCCGGAGCCCAGACCGCCGACATCAAGACCATCGTCTCGGTCGGTGGACCGCCGGTCGTGCTGAACCAGAACAGCCAGCTCAACATGGCGGGCGTGTTCATGATCGGCGGCAGCACCAGCGCGACGGTGACGCAGAACGGCACCAACAATGCCACCGGCGTCCTGCAATTCGGCGGCACCAATTCGGCATCGGTCGGGCAGACCGGAGCGAACAATCTCGCCTTCGTCGGTCAGGCCGGGCAATCCGCGAGCAGCGCGATATCGCAGCTCGGCACGATCAATGCGGGCACGGTGGCGCAATTCGGCCTGGTCAACAATTCCACGATTCACCAGACCAGCCCTTAAAGTCGCGTGCGAACTGATCGGCGTCGGCAGGCAATGGGGAAACGCGATGCGATGTGGCAGACGGATTTTTAGAGGCGTCGTCATTCAGATCCTGGCCGTCGCGGCGGCGCTTGCCGTCACGCCGGCGAGCGCCGGGTCGATCCAGCGCACCGTGACCAACCGGAACGTCAGCATCGAGACGATCGTGCAGTTCGGCAACGACGTTCAGCCGGTCACGATCGAGGAGAGCAGCCGCATCAACATCGCGCGGGTGATCCAGATCGGCGGGACCGGAACGGTGGACGCGACCATCATCCAGAACGGCACGCGCAACTTTGCCAACGTGATCCAGATGGGCGGCACCACCAATGCGATCATCGGTCAGTCCGGCGTGAGCAACACCGCCGACATCACCCAGATCGGCAATTCCACCAACGCGCTCCTGCTTCAGATCGGCGACATGAACAGCGGAGCGGTGAGACAGTTCGGGCGTTTCAACTGGCTGGCCATCTTCCAGTTCGGCCGCTGATGGAGGTGTGAGATGAGATTTCTTCTGCTCGCATCCGGAATCGGACTCATGAGCGTGATCGCGGCCGCGCCTGCCGGCGCTGCCGACGGCCACACCACGGTGGTCCAGGACGAGAACGGTACGTCGGTGATCACGCAGAGCGGCGATCCCGCGCAGGCCGAGGTGAAGATCGAGAAGGAGCCTGGGCGCACCACGGTGTATCGCCGCAGTGGCGGCAACACGGCCATCGTGACGCAAGGCACCGGACCCGGCAGCGGCACCCCGCAGGACATGCTCGACTGGCTGCGCAAGCAGCAGGGCCGTTGACGCGCGAAGGCCCACCATCCGCGAGGGACGGTGGGCCTCGCGTGAGGCGCCTTACCAGCGATAGCCGCCGGTCAGCGTGCCGTTGTTGTTGCCGTCAGGGCCGACGTCGCCCTGTGTCGAGCTGGGCGTCGGATGGTTGGTGCCGTTGAGCGCGCCGTAGGGGCCCGCGACATCGGGATAATAGGCGCGCGGCTGAACCGGCTCGTAAGCAGGCGCCGTGCGGTCCCAGCCGGCGCGCGGACCGTTCCAATCGTAACCCTGGGCCGAGGCTGCCGCCGTGCCGGCAATCAGCGATGCCGTGATCAGGCAGAGGAGTTTTGACTTGTTCTGCATGTGGGATGCTCCTTGCTTGTGTCGGGAGCCAACGGTTGCACTGCGGGAGCGTTCCGGAACCTGTCCGGCGACGGCGATCAACTCCGATCAACTGGTTATGAAGCGGTCGCGCCGGAACGCAGCGGCGGGAGAGGGCGGTCTTGCCGCACCGGTTCCCACGTTAATCCCGTGCCTTAACCAATAATTAATTATAGGTTTGCGGGTGGGCGACGGCCCGGCCTAGCGTGGTTGCGGGGAGCCGCTAACGCTTAAGCCAAACGAGTTGGTGCGTATCATGACCTACACAATGCATGGGGCCTTGCTCGCCTCGCTCAGCGCAGCCGCGCTGCTCCTGACCCCCAATGACAGTTTTGCCAGACCCGGCGGCGCCGCGCCGCATGGTCTTGCGGCCGCGCCGGCCGGCGCCGTGGCGCGTCCGGCCATCGCGCCGGGTGCGCGCTTCCACCGGCGGAATAACCCCTTCGTCTACTGGCCGGGTGGCGGCGGGTTCTTTTACGACGGCGCCGGCTACAGCCAGCCCTTCGCCGATGCGCAGCAGCCGGTGTCCACCGACGTACGCTACACCTACACGTACGACGTACCCTGGGACTGGACACATCGCTTCCCGCCGAACGTCGTGCCGTCCGACCGGCCCTATGTGCCGAGCTGTCCGACCGAGCAGGTGACGGTGCCCGGCCGCGGCGGCAGCGAGCACACCGTCAACATCACGCGCTGCTATTAGCCCAGCTCGAAGCTGGTCACGCCGAAGACGCGGTCGATGCGCAACGGCGTGATCGCGCCCGTGTACATCCGCGCCGTCTCGAACACCGGCTTGAGGCCAAGGGATTCCGCGAGCGCGATCGCCGCGGGATTGACGGCGGGGACATCGAGGAAGACTTCGCCGCCGTGGGCGCTCGGCAGCAGCGCCTGCATGATCGCCTCCGCCGCGGCGCGGTCGTCGGCGACGAGGGGGCCGATCTTGCAGCCGGTCCGGCAGGGCCGGATCACGCCCCAGGCTTTGAGCTTGCCGTCACGCATCAGCGCACGGCCGACATGGCCCGAGGTGTCGATCCAGGCGCGCAGGAAGTCGCTGCGTCTTGCCGGGAAGACCGTGGCGTCGTCGGCCTCGATGCGCGCGAACGGGATCGTGTCGAGCGCAACGACATCGGCCGTCGGCTTCGCGGGCGCGGCGACGATGCCGCCATAGCGGATATTGGCGTAGGCCAGCTGGAAGCCGGATTTCCTGTAATTGTCCTGCTGCGCGACCACGCCGTCGAGCCCGATCACGCGCGTGCCGGCATGCGCGATCGCAGCGTTCCAGATGCGCAGGCCGTGGCCGGAGCCGCGAAGATCCGCGCGCACGATGTAGAAGCCGAGGAAAGCGAATCGGTCGTCGTAATTGACGCAGGAGATTGTCGCGACGGGCTCGCCGGCGATCTCGCCGACGAAGAAGCCTTGCGTGTCCGGAACCGCGAAGCAGGCGGCATCGGAGAGGCCGGGATTCCAGCCCTCGGCCGCGGCCCAGTCGACGGCGAGGGAGACCTCTTCGGGGCGCAGATTGCGGATCTGCAATTCGCTCATGACGGATGCCTCCGGCGGTGGACGTGCCGCCAGCTCCGGCGGTAGAAGCCCTCATGATAGGCCGAGCCCGTGGCTCGCCTCAACTCAAGGGATGATCGGTCATGGCAGCAGTGAAGGTTGCGCTCGTTACCGCGGGCGGCAGCGGCATGGGGGCGGGGGCTGCGCGGCGGCTGGCGGCGGACGGCTTTCGCGTCGCGATCCTGTCGTCCTCCGGCAAGGGCGAGGCGCTTGCGGCCGAGGCTCGGCGGCTTCGGCGTCACCGGCTCGAACAAGGAGAACGACGATTTGAAGCGCCTCGTGGACGGTGCCATGGCGAAGTGGGGACGCATCGACGTGCTGGTGAACAGCGCCGGGCACGGGCCGCGAGCGCCGATCACGGAAATTACCGACGAGCAGTGGCACACCGGCCTCGACACCTATCTGTTGAACGTGATCCGCCCGACGCGGCTGGTGACGCCGATCATGCAGGCGCAGAAGGGTGGCGCCATCATCAACATCTCGACCGCCTGGGCGTTCGAACCGAGTGCGATGTTCCCGACCTCGGCGGTGTTCCGCGCGGGGCTCGCCGCCTTCACCAAGATCTTCACCGACGCCCATGCGGCCGACAACATCCGCATGAACAATGTGCTGCCGGGCTGGATCGACAGCCTGCCGCAGCAGGATGGGCGCCGCGACACCGTGCCGATGAAGCGCTACGGCAAGGTCGAGGAGATCGCGGCGACGATCGCGTTCCTGGCCTCCGACGGCGCGGCCTACATCACCGGCCAGAACATCCGCGTCGACGGCGGGCTGACGCGCTCGGTCTGAGGCACGCAGGATAGAATTGCGCCTTCGCGGCCTTGTCGTCATGCGACAGCGGCCTGCGCTGCACGTCGTTGACGACGGATGATCTGTGTCCCTCCAGTCACACCCGTCATCCGTTCGCACGATCCGAGGCGCACACTACGTCACAGTCCTTGCGAACTTCGCCGTAGCCCAAGACGAGCCGCGGCGCGGGCCCTATGCCCTCACTGCGCCGGTTCTTTTATCGGCGCGCATTCGAAACGCGAGGTCGATCGCGTGGGGCTAAGGAGACTGGAATGAACAAGTTCTTGCTGGCGATTGCTTCGGTCGTCCTGGGGTCCGCATCCGTGCAGGCAGCCGACCTGGCGGCGCACTACACCAAGGCGCCGGTGATGGCGCCGATCTATAACTGGACCGGCTTCTACGTCGGCGGCAATGTCGGCGGGCAGTGGGGCAGCGCGAACCCGGCTACCACCACGCTGTTTCCGGTGGCCGCCTATTTCGCGGATTCGAGCGTGACCGCCATCGGCGCGGTCGGTTCCCAGCACATCAACAGCTCCGGCGTGACCGGCGGCTTCACCGCCGGCTACAACTGGCAGGTCAACAACGCCGTGCTCGGCCTCGAAGGCGACATCAACTATTTCGGCTTCAAGGGCAGCGCGACCAGCACGGCAGTGTATCCCTGCTGCGCGCCGAGCACCTTCACCGTCAATTCGTCGGTCTCGGCCGATTGGCTCGCCACCATTCGCGGCCGTATCGGCTTCCTCGCGACACCGAACTGGCTGATCTACGCCACCGGCGGCGCCGCCATCGCCGAGGTCCGGGGCAATTTCAGTTTCAGCGACACCTTCGCGGGCGCGACCGAGTCCGGAGCGATCCGCGACACCCGCGTCGGCTGGACGGCAGGCCTCGGCGGCGAATATGCCGTGGGCAACGGCTGGTCGCTCAAGGCCGAGTATCTCTACGTCGATCTTGGTCGCAGCAGCGTGACCAGCAACAATCTGAACATCGGCTTCCCGCTGCCGGCCCAGACCTTCACGCATTCGGTCGATCTCAAGTCGAACATCGTGCGGGTCGGCGTGAACTACAAGTTCGGCGGCCCGGTCGTCGCCAGGTATTGATCTTATCCCGGTCCCATCCTGGTGTGGAAAGCCCCGGCTCGCCGGGGCTTTTCTGTTTTGGAGCTCAGCTTGCGTGCGATGCCAGCAGATGCGCCAGCGCGGGCAGGATCTTGTAGCGGGCGATCTCGTGCGGATAGTCGCCGCGGTTGGCGAGCAGGACGATGGCGATCCGCCGCGCCGGCACCAGGCCGATATAGCCGGAAGCATTGTTGAGGCCGCCGGGCTTGTCGATGACGGTGACATCAGGCAGCCGCACGGTCTCCCAGGCCATGGACTGCCCGAATTTCTCATCGACGCGGAAGGCCTCGCGCTGCGTCATCCGCAGCGCCTCGCGCAGATGCGGATCGATCGCGCGACCGTCGACGCAGGCCGCCGCGAACGTCGCGAGGTCACGGGCGGAGGAGAACATCTGGCCCGTGCCGGGAAAATCGAAATAGCTCTGCTGGTTGCCGATCGCGCCGATCGCCGTGCCCTGATCGGAATAGCCCTGGGCCGCGCGCTGCATCCAGGCCGCATCCATGATCGCGCGATTATCGGCGCCGCGCTCAGGAATGACGCTGGCGCCCATGGCGAGGGGGCGGAAAATGCGGCGCTGGATCAGCTCAAAGATGGGCCGGCCATAGCAACGCTCGAGCACGAGCTGGAGCAGCACATAGCCGGCATGGGTGTAGATGCGCTGCCGGCCGGGCGCGATCGTCGCCGCCGGCGCGAACGCGTTCAGCATCGCGACGAACTGCGCGCGCGTGTATTGGTCGTCCGGCCAGGGCGGGTGGTCGGTCGGCAGCAAGAGGCCCGACGTGTGCGTGACCAGTTCGCCGACGGTGACGCGGCGGATATAGCTGCCGGTCAGCTCGGGCAGGTATTTTGGCAAATGGTCATCGAGCCTCAGCTCGCCGCGCAGCGCACCAAGGGCCACCAGCGTGGCCTCGAATGGCTTTCGCAACGAGGCGAGATTGAACAGCGTGTCGGGCGTCACCTTCCGCCCGGTCGCTGCATCGGCAAGACCGTAGCTGAAGAACTCGACATGCCGCCCGGCATAGAGCGCGGCGGCGAGGCCGCCGGCGTGATCAGGCGTCGCGGTGGGCGCGAGCTCGCTCGCCACAATGTCGCGCATCTGCGCGATCATGTCGGAATCAGCGGATGCGCGGCGCGGCCTAAGGGCGAGCGCAAACGGAACGAGCGCGGCTCTGGCGAAGCTTCGCCGGGTGATCGGAACTGAGGTGACAACAGGCGGCACGTGCTTTGATGAACGATGCTGGTGCGCCCCCCGGATATTCTTTAGCGGGGAGGGCGCGAGGTCCCAATTCACGATTGCGCGTTGTGGGTTCCGTCGGCGCGCTGGTGTTCGTAGCCCGGATGGAGCGCAGCGAGATCCGGGGCGGTGGTTATGGGGCGAAGGACCCCGGATTGCGCTGCGCTCCATCCGGGCTACGGCGCCCTCCAATTTAACTTAGCCGACCGGCTAACAATTGTTGACGCCGGTTCTCCGGCGTGTATAGTTAGCTACATGGCTAACCAATTATCCCCACTCGATCAGGTTTTCGCAGCACTCGCCGATCCCACGCGGCGGGCCATCGTGATGCGGCTGTGTGCCGGCGAGGCGTCCGTCGGCGAGCTTGCCGATCCCTTCGCCATGGCGCTGCCGAGCTTCATGAAACACATCCACGTGCTGGAGACGAGCGGGCTCGTGCAGTCCGAGAAATCGGGCCGCGTGCGCACCTGCCGTCTCAGCCCGGATGCGCTGCTCGGCGCGGAAGACTGGTTCCAGCAGCAGCGCGCGATCTGGGAGGCGCGGCTCGACCGGTTCGAAGCCTATGTGATGAAGCTCAAGAAAGAGAAGGAGCAGGCGGCCGCCAAACGGCCGTCCCGCGCAACCAGGAAGAAAGGTTCTTGACGATGACGAGTTCTGCCAATCCCGCTTTGTCGCAATGGTCGCTCGACCGCGAGATCGTGATGTCGCGCGTGATCGACGCGCCGCGCGATCTGGTGTTCGCCGCGTGGTCCGACCCCAAGCATCTGCCGCAATGGTTCGGGCCGAAAGGATTCAAGCTCGAGACCTTCGAGATCGACGTTCGCGTCGGCGGCGTCTGGCGCTTCAACATGATCGGCCCCGACGGCACGGTCTATCCGAACCGCATGCGCTTCCGCCGCATCGAGCGGCCGTCCCTGATGGAGATGGACCACGGCACCGACCAGGACGAGGATCCCGGCATGTTCCGCTTCACCGTCACTTTTGCCGAGCAGAGCAACGGCAAGACCGTGCTGATGATGCGGCAGCTGGCTTCCAGCACCCAGCAGCGCGACGGCATGATCGGCTTCGGCGCCGTCGAATACGGCTACCAGACGCTGGACAAGCTCGCGGCCTATGTGGCTGGGATGAAGGGGTAGGCCACAGTCCTAGTCGCCATGCCCGGGCCTGTCCCGCCTGCGCGGCCGTAGCCGCTTCGGCGAGGCGAAGGCCCAGGCATCCACGTTATTCGTGCTGTGCAGTTAGGCGTGGATGGCCGGGACAAGCCCGGCCATGACGATAGGAGTGGGGCGGCGCCTATCCCGCATCCTCACTCCTTTGCCTCGTCCGTCACGATGTCGCCGAGCTTCTGCCAGCGCTGGCCGTCGAATTGCACCATCTGGAACTGCTTGTTGACGCGATAGTCCGTCGGCGTGGTCGTGACCGAGATCCCGGGAAGCGTGAGATCGAGCACGACGTCCTTGAGGCTCGCTGACTGCCGCATCACGTTCTCGCGGGTCAGATCGTCGCCGCATTGCTTCAACACCTGCACCAGCAGCTGGGCCGTGATGTAGCCATAGACGTTCAGGTTCGAATCCTTGTCGCCGTCGGGATAGTACTTCGCCATGAAGGCGAGGTAGCGCTTCATGCCGGGGTCGTCCTTCCATTCGGGATCGGCGGCATCCTTGACGTAGCCGACGCTGACGACGCCCTTGGAATTGTCGAGGCCCGCAGGCTTCAGCACGGCGCTGAGGGAGGAGGCGTTGATGTCGATGATGTGCAGCGGCTTCCAGCCGATCTCTGAGACCTTCTTGATCGCTTGCGCCGCCTGTTTCGGCGTCGTCGCGCTGAACAGCACGTCCGCACCGGCATCCTTCAGCCGTAGGATCTGCGAGTCGATGGTCGGTTCGGTGATCTCGTAGGACGTCTCGGCCACGATCATCTTCGCCTTGTCGCCGAGGCCCGCCTTGAGGCCGGCCAGATAGTCCTTGCCGAGGTCGTCATTCTGGTAGAGCACGCCGATCCTGGCGTTCGGATAATTCTTCAGGAGGTACTGCGCGTAGATCCGGCCCTCGACGAGGTAGGACGGGTTGAAGCCCATGGTCCAGGGGAAGGTTTTTGGATCGGTGAAGCGCGCCGCGCCGGTTGCGGCGAAGAGCTGCGGGATCTTCTTGGCATTGAGATATTTCTGCACGGCGACGTTCGGCGCGGTGCCGATGATCTGGAACGTCAGCAGCACCTCGTCGCTTTCGACCAGCCTGCGGACCTGCTCGACCGTCTTAGGCGGCGAATAGGCGTCGTCGTACTGGATCAGCTCGACCTTGCGGCCGTTCACGCCGCCCTGGTCGTTGATCATCTTCATGTAGGCCGCCTGGGTCTTGCCGATCACGGCATAGGCCGAAGCCGGGCCGCTGAGCGGCACGGTCTGGCCGACCTTGATCGCGGTGTCGGAGGCGCCGGGATCGTATTTCTTCTGCGCGTGGGCTTGCGCGGTCGACAGCACCAGCGCGAGTGCGAAGGCGGCGGCGCGTTCGAGAAGTCGGTTCTTCATGTTCATTCCTGTTCGCAGAGGATCATTCGCCCTTGAGCCCGGTATCGCGGATCAGCTTGGTCCATTTCTGCGTCTCGGCGTCGATGAACTGGCCGAACTCGGCGGCGCTGCCGGCGCGCACTTCGAGACCTTGAGCGGTCAGCTTGTCCTTGATGGCGGGCTCGGCGAGCGCGCGCAGGATCTCGGCCTGGAACTTGTCGACGATCGCGCGCGGCGTCGTGGCGGGCGCCATGAAGCCGTACCAGCCCGCGGCGGCGACGTTGGGAAAGCCCTGCTCGCGCAGCGTCGGCGCCTGCGGATAGAGCGCGCTGCGCTCGGGCGAGGCGACGCCGAGCACTGTGAACTTGCCGCTCTGGATGTAGGGCAGGGCGGTCGGCAGCGCCGTCAGCGTGGCATCGACGCGGCCGGCGAGCAACTCGGTGTAGGACGCGGCATCGCCCCGGAACGGGATGTTGAGGCCCTTGACGCCGGCATCGCGGAACAGGAGCCTCGCCAGCGAGGTGCGGCTGCGAGCCGGCGCCGGGCGAGGCGAAGGTCAGTCCATCCGGCTTTGACTTGCCGTAGGCGATCAGCTCGGGAAGCGTCTTGAACGGCGCATCCGCGCTGATGATCAGAAACAGCGGCGCGACCACGACCATCGCGACCGGCTGCAGATCCTTGCGCTCATAGGTCAGCTTGCCGAACAGCGCCTCGGCGGTGGCGTAGGGCGCCGCGACATAGAGAAGGGTGTAGCCGTCGCCCGGTGCGTGGGCGACCATGTCGTTGGCGATGCGGGTGCCGGCACCCGGCTTGTTCTCGACGATGAACTGCTGATGCAGGCTGCGGCCGAATTCTTCGGCCAGCAGGCGCAGCGAGATGTCGTTGGAGCCGCCGGGACCGTAAGGCGAGATCAGCCGCACCAGGCGCGAGGGCCAGGTATCCTCGGCGCGTGCCGTCAGGTTTGAGCCGGCGACGAGTCCGCCTGCGATTGTGCCCAGCAGGGTTCGTCGCGTGACGTCGAGTGATGCCACGATCTCTTCCTCCCTTTTATCGTCAGTCTTCTTGTTAAGCTCAGATCACCTTTCGCGCGGTGAGCCGTTCGATCTCCTGCTCCGTCAGGCCGAGCCAATTCCGAAAGACCTCGTCGTTGTCCTGGCCGACGTCGCCCGCGGCGTGACGCAGTCGCGCGGGATCGACGGTGAAGCGCGGAACGACATTGGTCATGGCAACGGTGCCGAAATCCTTGTCAGGGACGCGCGTGATGACTTCGCGCGCTCGCATTTGCGGGTCGTCGGCGATCTGGTCGATCGCATAGATCGGGGCGAGCGTTCCCTGCGCGGCATTGAAACGCGCCAGCACCTCGTCGAGGGGATGCGCGGCGCACCAGGCGGCGAAGATGGCATTGAGGCTCGGCGGCGTGCGCGACGCGCCGGTCGTTGCTGGCAAAGCGCGGATCGGTGATCAGGTCGGGCCGTTCGATCGCTCGGCAGTTCGCGGCGAAGAGGGCGTTGGTCGACCCTGCGAGCGTCACCCAGTGATCGTCGCTGGTGCGGAACACGGCGGCGGGCGCCGAATAGCCGTTGGCGTTGCCGATCCGGCTGCGGACCACGCCAAGCTGATCGTGCTCGATGGCGAGGACGTCGAGCAGGCGGAAGGTTGCTTCCGTCAGCGAAAGATCGATCTCCTCGCCGGGCGCTTCGGGGTCGCGCGCCCGTTTCCACAGCGCGGCGAGCACACCGACGGCGCCGAACAGGCCGCCGATGGAATCTCCGATCGGGTAGCCCGGATGGGTCGGCTCGCCGTCGCTTTCCCCCGTGATGTAGGTGAGGCCGCCCATGGCCTCGAAGATGCGGGCGAAGCCGGGTCGCTCGCGATAGGGCCCGTCCTGCCCGAAGGCGGTGGCGCGCAGGATGACGAGGCGCGGCTGGATCGACCACAGCACCTCCTTCGACAGGCCCCAGCGATCGAGCGTTCCAGGCCGGAAATTCTCGATCAGCACGTCGAAGCGCGGAAGCAGCTGCTTGAACAGCGCAAGTCCCTCCCCGGTGCGCAGATCGAGCGTGGCGAACTTCTTGTTGCGGTTGGCGGCCTTCCACCACAGCGGCTTGCCGTCCTTGAACGGCGGAAACGACCGCACGCCGTCGCCGTGGCCGGGCATCTCGATCTTGAGCACCTCGGCGCCATAATCGGCCAGCAGCGTCGCGGCGAAGGGCGCCGCAATGATCGTCGCGATGTCGAGAACTTTCAAACCTTCGAGCGGCCCAGCCATCTCATGTCCCGGTGTTGATCTTTTTGGTCTTGCGCGCCGGCTGCGCGGGTGTCGCTTGTCCGACGATGGCGCGGATGCTGTCGGCGAGCGCCGCGATCCGTGGACCGATCTCGCCTTCGAGCTGGCCCGGCTGGAGGCGGAACGCGGGGATGCCGCAATTGATCGAGAACGACTGTCTGGTTTCGGCGGCGTGAAACAGCGGCGCTGCGACCGCATGGATCGAGGCCATGTACTCGCCCCAGCAGGTGGCGAAGCCGCGGCTTTTGCATTGTGTGATGCCTGCGCGGTACTTGTCACGAAACGCCGACCACAGCTCGGCGTCCTCGGCGGCAATGTTCCGTTCGAGACGCTCTGCATCTGATGGCGGCAAGGTCGCGGCCGCGGCGCGTCCCATCGCCGTCATCACCACGGGAATCGGCATGCCGATGTCGGGCGCGTGCGGCCCGACATCGCCGGAGCGCGCGGTCTCGACATAGATCATCGAGGTGGCGTCGAGCAGGCCGATCGAGACCGTGCCGCGGACGCTGAGCGCCAGCTCCTGCATCATGGGCCGCGCAACCTGCCGGAATTGCATTCCGGCGAGCAGGGGATGGGCGATCCGCAGCGCCCGTGCAGCTACTCGGTACTTGGCGCGCTCGGCGTCGTAACGGAGGTAGCCGAGCCTCGGCCAGCGTGTGGGTCAGCCGCGCCACCGTCGGCCGCGGGATGCCCGTCAGCGTCGACAGCTCCATGTTGCCGAGCAACGTGCTGCCGGCCTTGAACGCTTCGAGCACGACGAGGCCCTTCGCCAGCGTCGTGGCGAAGGCGGCGTCATCCACGCTCTCCGCCAGCACGGCGGCGGCGGAAGAGGGCGGATGTCGCGGCTTGGCTGAGTCTGTCCGGGCCATTCCCGACTATCGGACGGAGGTCTCGTCGCTGTCCAATAGATTCGTCAATGACCAATAAATTGTCCGGTATGTGGACAAGCCGCCCGCCTGGCAATTTTCACTGACGAACGCGCCGGACCGACCGACCACACAGATTTTTGTCGTGATTGCATGCCGTCTTGTGACAAGATTATTACGTCGGCATGTCAGATCGATAATTCTTGGAGCGGTTCATGTTGCAGTGGCAGGCGCGGTCAAATCCCCTCGCGTGGTGGTGGGGCTCACTGACGCTCGTCAGCGCGGCCAACATCCTCGTCTGGTTCATGCTGTACCGCGAGTTCTATCCGACGCCGTCGGCGAGCCACGGCGGCGGCTCGGATCTCTGGCTGATGTTCCTGCTGTGCGCCGGCTATGTGTTCGGCTGCGCGTTCCGCTCGGTGCTGCCGCGCGCTGACGTGCAGCGCATCTGCCTGTTCGACACCTGGCTGTCGAGCGTCGTCGTCGGCCGGACGGTCGCGACCGTGGCCGAGCTCTGCTTCGTCGCGCAATGGGCCATCATCCTGCATCAGCTCGGCAAGATGACGGGCGCCGAGACCGCGGTGAACATCGCGCTGGTGATCGTGCCGATCATCATCATCGCGGAGTGTTTTTCCTGGTATGCGGTGGTGACGACCAACTTCCTGTTCAACGCGATCGAGAACTCGCTGTGGGCCGTGACGTTCTTCCTCGCCGGGATCGCGCTGTGCCGCCTGATGCCGGAATTCCAGGGCGTGGTGCGCTGGGCGCTGATGTCGGGCATCGTCGGCATTGCCTGCTTCCTCGCCTTCCTCGTCACCGTGGACGTGCCGATGTATCTCAGCCGCTGGCGGGCAGGACATGCCGAGGGCAACTCGTTCCTCGGCTTCCTCGAAGGCCTGCATGACGTCTCGACGCGCTGGGTGGTGACCCACGACATCGCGCATTGGAAGGGCGAGCTGACCTGGATGTTCCTGTATTTCAGCGCCGCAGTGTGGTCGAGCCTGGCGCTCTGCGCGCTGTATGCGATGGAAGGCTATCTCACGCTGTATCTCGCCTGAGTCTCAGGCCTCGCCGAGGTCGGGCTCGGTCAACAGTCCCTGGCGCAGGGCGAGACGGACCAGCTCGATGTCGGAGCCGACGCCGAGCTTGTCCTTGATCAGCGAATGCAGATTCGCCACCGTCTTCGGACTGACATGCAGCGTCTCGGCGATCTCGTCCGTCGTCTTCTCGGCGAGCAGCAGCCGAAGCACCTCGAACTCCCTGGCGGTGAGGACGTCGGCGGCCGAGCTTTCGCCGCCGAGCCGGCTCAGCGCCAGCTCGTGGTCGATGTCGGGGCTGATGGCGATCTTGCCGGCGAGCACGTCCATCACCGCCCGTACCAGCGTTTCCGGCGGGCTGGTCTTGGTGACATAGCCCCTGGCGCCGGCGCGGATCGCCTGCACGGCAAAGCCCGCATTCTGGTGCATGGTGAAAATGAGGATCCTCGCGCCCTTGTCCCATTGCCGGATCCGCCTGACGGCCTCGATGCCGCCGATGCCGGGCATGCTCAGATCCATGATGACGAGGTCGGGCGCCTCGGACTTGTACAGCTTGTAGGCTTCCGCGCCGTCGCCGGCTTCGGCGATCACGCGCAGGCCCGGCTGCTTCTGCAGCACGGAGCGATAACCCTCGCGGACCACGGAATGGTCGTCGACCAAAAGGATGGACGCATCGGCGGCGCTCATGCCGCATGCTCCAGCACCTGCTGCCCGGCGGGGTGAAGCGGAATGACGACGCGCAGCGCCGAGCCGCCATTGGCATCGACCTCGAAGCTCATCCGGCCGCGCAAGGCCGCAACGCGCTCGCGCATGCCGAGCAGGCCCATGCCTGATTTGCCCGAGGCATCGCCGGGCCGGCCGTCGTCGTCGATGGCCAGCGCGATCTCGTCCGCTTCCATCGTCAGATGCACGCCGACCCTGGTGGCGCCAGCGTGCTTGGCGGCATTGGTCAGCGCCTCCTGCACGATGCGGTAGAGATTGGCGCTGATCGCGGCGGGCAGCGTCTCGAAGGCGCCGTCGAACTGGATCGTGAAGCGGGTCTCGCCGCGGCTGCGGCCGTTCCAGCCCGCGACCAGGCCTTCCAGGCTCGCAACGAGGCCGAGTTCCTCGACATCGGGCGGGCGCAGCCGGAACAGCGTGCCGCGCAGCGTCTCCATCATGCCGGTCGCGGTCCGCGAGATGCCGTCGCATTCGCCGAGCAAAGCGGGGCAGTCCTGCGCGGCGGTCTGGCGGGCGGAGGATGCCAGCGCGCGGATCGCGGCCAGCGACTGGCCGAACTCGTCGTGCAGCTCGCGCGCGAGATGGCGGCGCTCGTCGTCCTGCAGCGCGATCAGCTTGCGCGTCAGCTCGCTGCGTTCGGCCAGCGCATTGTCGAGGCTTTCGGCGAGGTGGTTGAAGCCGTCGCGGATCGCGGAGAGACTCGGCGAGATCGAACGGTGGCAGCCGCGCCGAGAGGTCGTTGGCCGCGATCCGCTCGAGGCCGGTGCAGATCAGGCGGGTCGGACGCAGCGCGCGCGCCAGCGCGGCATAGACCAGGAGGCACAGCAGCGGCAGCGCGATCGCAAGTGCGATCGTCAGCCGGCCGGCCTCGTGCCAGGCCTCCGCCGTCTGCACGGCCGGATCGATCGAGACCACGGTCTCGCCGAGCTGAGCGCCGCGCACGATCACGGGACGGGCGGCTTCGCGGCCGGGGTCGAACAGACTGCGATAGAAGGCCGAGAAGGCCTGCGGCGGCGGGCTTGCCGGGGCAGGCGCTCCGCTGCAGAAACGCTGCAGCATCTCGCCGCTCTCGCCGCGGAATGCCAGGCACAGGCCGGGCGTCATCACATAGGCGGCGACGGGGTCGAGGTTAGGAAAATCGCGCGGACCCGCCACCCATTGGATCTTGCCCTGCTGCAGCTCCAGCGACTTCGCCACGATCGCGGCGATGCCGTCGATGCGCGCATGGGCCTCGCGGTCGGCGGCGATCAGGAAATAGGCGGAGATTGCGGCAAAGCAGGCCGCCGTGATCGCGGCCACGCGCAATGTGAGCCGGACCTTGAGATCGAATTTCGGGCGGTTCCGCATCGGAGGCACCTTGCGCGAACGAGCTTGTCGCGTCCGCATTAAACGGCAGAACGTCGGCCGCGGAAAGCGCTACGCTCTGCCGCAGTGCAATGACGTGAAATTTTCCCGGCGCTCGCCGGGACGGCCGCCGTTGTGGGCCTGAGAGCTGCCACCGAGATTTGCGAACCGCTCGATCCAGCGAGGCACCGCTCATGCAACTCTCCCGGTTTGCTCTTTCCGTTTCTCTTCTGCTCGCTTTGCCTTGCTCGCCGGCGGCCGCCGAGGGCGTCCTTGGCGTTGCCATGGACGATTTCAGCTATACCGACACGTCGGCCGAGCCGGCCAACCAGACCGCGGCCCATGAGCGGCGGCTTTCGGCGTTCATGGCCGCACTCCGGCGGGACATCGGCGAGGGCGGGCGTTATCGGCTGGTGCCGTCGGCCCAGGACGGCGCGGCGTTCAAGGTGATCGGCGGCATCCAGAAGACCAGCACGCTGGTGCAATGGGCCAAGGTCGCGGTGATCGACGTCAACGCCAAGACGCTCGTGATGGACAAGCTCTACACCTTCCGCGGCGACAATGACGAATCCTGGGAGCGCGCCGAGATCTTCGTCTCGCGCGAGGTCAAGGCCGCGCTCGCCGCGCCCGCGCCGGTCGCGCTCGCCGTGTTCGATTTCGAGGCTCGAGGATACCACCGCAGCCTCGGTCGGCGCGTCAGCCGCGTCGGACGCCTCGCACCTCGCCGAGGTCACCGCCGGCGTGCGGGAGGTGCTCGGGCAATCCGGCCGCTACCGGATCGTCGAGGTCGGCCGCGAGACGGCGACGGCGGGGGCTTTGCGTGACTGCAGCGGCTGCGAGGCGGCGATTGCCAAGAAGCTCGGCGCGGATCAATCGCTGATCGGCGTGGTGCGACGGGTCAGCCGCACCGAATACACGCTCGGCTTCCAGGTCCGCGACGCCGATAGCGGCGCAGTGCTGGCACGCGGCGACAGTGGCCTGCGCCTCGGCGCTGACTATTCCTGGAAACGCGGCGCGGTCCGGCTGGTCAGCGACCGGCTGATCGAGAGCCAGCAGGCCGCCGGCGCAGCTAAAAGGTAAGCTGCACCTTCATCGACTGCGAGCGGTCGCTGGCGAGCTCGAAGGCGGCGACCGCGTTCTCGAACGGCATGGTCGCCGTGATCAACGGCTTGACGTCGATCAGGCCTTCGCCCATCAGCCGCACCGCCAGCTCGAACTCGGGGTCGAAGCGGAAGGTTCCGCGGAGCTGCAATTCCTTGGCGACGATGGAGTTGATCGGCAGCGTCATCTCGCCGCCGAGGCCGAGCTGAACCAGCGTCGCGCCGGGCCGGAGCAAATCGAGCGCGGTGCGGAGCGCGGCCTGGTTGCCGGAGGCTTCGAACAGCGTGTCGAACACGCCCTTGCCGGCGCGCCAGGGGTCGAGCGCCGACGCATCGGTCGCGGCGTTGATGGCATAGGTCGCGCCGAGCTTTCTGGCGACCGCGAGCGGCGCCTCGGCCACGTCCGTCACCACGATCTCGGAGGCACCGCCGAAGCGCGAGACCAAGATCATCAGCGCGCCGATCGGGCCGCAGCCGGTGATCAGCACGCGCTTGCCGAGCAGGGGACCGGCCTGCTTGCCGGCATGCAGGCACACCGCGAGCGGCTCTGCGACCGCGGCTTCAGCCAGCGACAGCTTGTCGGCGATCGGCACGGCCTGCGAGGCATCGACCGTGATGAACTCGCGAAAGCCGCCCTGCACGTGAGGAAAGCGCATCGCGCTGCCGAGGAAGTGCATGTCGAGGCACTGGTTGCGCATGCCCTCCTGGCAATGCAGGCACCGGCCGCACGGCTTGCTCGGATTGACCGCGACGCGCGTGCCCGGCTTCACGCTGCTGACGCCGTCGCCGACCGCGGCAACCACGCCCGCGATCTCATGGCCCAGCGCCATCGGCTGCTGGATGCGGACGACGCCGAAGCCGCCGTGATGGTAGTAGTGCAGGTCGGAGCCGCAGATGCCGCCATTGGCGATCTTGACGCGGACCTCGCCCGGGCCGGGCGCCGGATCGGGATAGCTGTCGATCCGCAGATCCTTCGGGGCGTGAATGACGACGGCGCGCATGGTCTCGTTCCCTTTTCGCGATTACATCGCGGCGATCATGCCGCCATCGACATAGATGATCTGGCCGTTGACGTAAGCTGAGGCATCCGACGCCAGGAAGATCGCGGCGCCCACCAGCTCGTCCGGCTTGCCCCAGCGCTTGGAGGGAATGCGGCCCATCAGCCAGTTGTTGAAGTCGGTGTTGTTGACCAGCGCCTCGTTCATGTCGGTCAGCATGTAGCCGGGGCCGATCGCATTGGCCGTGATGCCGTGCTGGGCCCATTCCACCGCCATCGAGCGGGTCAGGTTCTTGATGCCGCCCTTGGCCGCGGTGTAGGGCGCGATGGTGGGGCGCGCGAGCTCGCTGCCGAGCGAGCCGATATTGATGATCTTGCCGTGCTTGCGCGGGATCATGCGCTTGGCGGCCTCGCGGCCGATCACGAAGGCGCTGGTGAGGTTGGTCTCGATCACCTTGCGCCATTCGTCGGTGGTGAACTCGACCAGCGGCTTGCGGTGCTGGATGCCGGCATTGTTGACGAGAATGTCGACCTCGATCCCTTCGCGGTCGAAGCGCTCGAAGGCGGCGACGATCGCGGGCTCGTCGGTGACGTTGAAGGCTGCGCCTTCGGCCTGATGACCGGCGGCACGGAACTCGGCGACGGCCTGCTCGACGCGCTTGGGATCGACGCCGTTGATAATGATCTTCGCGCCGGCTTTCGCCATGCCCTCGGCGATGGCGCGGCCGAGCCCGCGGGACGAGCCGGTCACGAGCGCGGTGCGGCCGGAAAGATCGAACAGGGAGGTGCTCATATCAGGATAGTCCTCAGACGTTGGAGCGGCGCACGATGAGATCGGAGCGGTCGAAAACGGCGGGCAGAAGGTCGACGCCGAGGCCGGGGCCTTCCATCGGATAGACGAAGCCGTCCTTGATCACGGGCATCGTGGTGACGAGTCTCATTGTACCAGCCTTTGTAGAAGGCGCGCACCGATTCCTGGATCAAGGTATTGGGCTGGCTGAACGACATGTGGATGGCCGCAATGAAGCCGATCGGGCCGATGCAGTCATGCGGTGCAAAGGGGCGGTGATAGGTCTCGGCCATCGCGGCGATCTTGCGGCCCTCGGTCAGGCCGCCGGTCCAGCACAGATCCGCCATCACCACATGCATGGCGTCGCGGTCGAGCATGTCCTTGTAGGGGAAGCGCGAGCCCAGCGTCTCGCTGGCGCAGACCCAGACGTCGGTGGAGCGGGCGTATTCGGCCAGCGCCTGCGGCGAGTTCATCCGGATCGGGTCTTCGTACCAGGTCGGCTTGTAGGGCTCGAGCGCGCGGGCAATCTGCTTGGCGGTCGGCAGATTCCACAGCGAATGGAGCTCGACCATGATCTCCATCTTGTCGCCGACAGCCTTGCGGATCTTCTCGAACGGCTCGATCGCCTGCTTCATCTGCGCGGCGGTGATATAGAGGCCCTTGTTCTCCTGCGCCGCCGGATCGAACGGCCAGATCTTCATCGCAGAGATGCCGCTTTCCAAAAGGCTTTCGGCCAGTGCATCGGCGCGGTTCATGAAGCCGTCGAGGTCTTCATAGGGGCCCTTGTTGGCGCCGAGATTCCAGTTCGCAACCGGGCTGATATTGGTGGAGCGGACATATTGCGTGCCAGCGCAGGTGTTGTAGATGCGCTGCTTGTCGCGGCACAGGCCGCCCAGCATCTGGTGCACCGGCTGATTGCAGACCTTGCCGAACAAATCCCACAGCGCGATGTCGATCGCGGAAGCTGCGCGATATTCGACGCCGGTCGAGGACTGCGCCATCGGCAGGTTCAGCATGTCGCGGTGAATGGCTTCGATGTGCAGGGGATTGCGGCCGAGCAGGCGGCCGGCAAAGGTATCGTGGATCTGCGCCTCGACCGCGCCCGCGCCGTAGAAGGTCTCGCCGAGACCGATCACGCCGGTGTCGGTATGGATTCGCACCCAGATGACGTTGGAGAATTCCTCCGTGCGCAGGGTCTCGATCGACATGATCTTCACGGCAACAATCCTCCCTGCGGGAACATAACGCCCGCTTGTTTGTCATTTTCGGGCCGTGCCTCGCGGCCGGCGAGGGCTGTCTTACGCCCGCTTGTAATATATCACAACATGTTTTAAGGATATCACAAACGCGGCGCCCTTGGCGCGCGCGGCTGCACCGGGAACGCGGGCTTAGGGGAGGACGACATGGCACGGCGCAAGCGCGCGCTCGAAGTGGTGAGAGCCGACGACGGCGACGGCAAGCCCTCGCGGCGCAACCGCGTCAATTTCTTCGAGCTGGCCTATCAGAAGATCGAGGAGCTGCTCGTCCATTGCGAGCTCAAGCCCGGCCAGTTCATGACCATGCTGGAGTTGCAGGAGATCACCGGCCTCGGCCGCACGCCGGTGCATCACGCCGTCAATCGTCTCTCCGCCGACACGCTCATCATCATCCGGCCGCGCCACGGCCTTCACATCGCGCCGATCGATCTGGCGCGCGAGCGGATGCTGCTGGACCTGCGCCGCGACATGGAGCGTTTCGTGATCCGCCTCGCGGCCGATCGCGCCAGCCTCTCGCATCGCAATCAGGCGCTGCACATCGAGCGTCTTCTGCGTGAGCGCCGCGCCAGCCTGACCCTCGACGAATTCAACAGCATCGATCGTCGCATCGACGCGTTGGTGCTCGAGGCGGCCGGCGAGCCCTTCCTGGTTCACACGCTGCGGCCGCTGCACACGCTGTACCGCCGCATTGGCTACATCCATCACCGCTTCATGCCAGGGCAGGCCGACCTGTCCGGCACGATCGATCGTCATCTGTCCATTCTCGCCGCGGTCGCGAGCCGCCGCGTCGAGGACGCCGTGAAGGCGAGCGACGGGCTGATCGACTACATGGGCGAGATCTTCACGGGAATGGAGGCGGGGATCGACCCGCGCCTGCTCGACTGCAGCATCGAGCCGCTGCTCGGAACCTAAAGCGTTTTCAAGAGAGGACCAGACATGTCAACGATGGCCGTGCCACAACCGACTGCGAGTGAAGCCGCGGTCCGCTACCTCATCACGAACTACAGTCCCAAGGGCAACAAGGTCGGCTGGCTGATGATGGCCTCGATCCTGGTCGAGGCCTGGGATCTCTATTCGATCGCCTTCGTGCTGATCTTCATCAAGGAGCAGTACAATCCCGATCCGCTGATGCTCGGCCTTGCCGCCGCCGGCACGCAGGGCGGCGCCCTGATCGGTGCGCTGCTCGGAGGCTGGTTGTCCGACAAGATCGGCCGCCGTGTCATGTTCCTGGTGACGATGGTGATGTTCATCGTGCTGGCCCTGGCGCAGGCCTTCGTGCCCAATGTGTTCTGGCTCGTCGTGATCCGCTTCCTGCTCGGCATTCCGCTCGGTTCGGACATCTCGACCGGCTACACCTACATCATGGAATCCATGGCCAAGGGTGAACGCGAGGTCATGGGCAACCGCTGGCAGTTCATGTTCGCCGTCGGCGAGGTGCTGACCATCGGCGTCATCGTGATCTTCCTGCTGCTGGACATCCACCACGAGACGCTGTGGCGCGTGACGCTCGGTCTCGGCGCGCTGCCGGCACTGATCATCCTTGTGATGCGCCACGACGTGCCGGAGACGGCCGTTTGGCTGGTGCAGAAGGGCCGCTACCGCGAGGCCAAGCAGGTCGCGCGCGAGATGTTCAACGACGATCTCGCCATGTTGCCGGACCAGGACGTGGCGGTGCCGAAGGTATCGACCCGGGCGTTCCTTGCCGACCTCAGGAAGGATCCGATCCGCTGGCGCGCCACGATCTACGGCTGGATCGCCTGCTTCGTGCAAGCCAGCGAATTCTCGACCTTCGCGTTCTATCTGCCGGTGCTCTTTGTCATGGTGGGCGTGTCGAGCGTGCTCGGCATCAATTTGGTGACGATGGCGCTGTTTTCGTTCGCGGCCTTGTCGGGCTGGGTCGGTCCGCTGCTGACGCCGAAGATCGGCCACCGCGGCATCTCGATCGCCGGCTTCTCGATCGTGCTGGTGTCGCTGCTGGTGGCGGCGTTCGCGCTCTACACCGACAACAAGATCCTGTTGCCGTTCGCTGCAGCCGCCATGCTGTGGGGCCATTATTGGGACGCGTCGAACTGCATGACGATCCCGACCATGGTCGCCAAGCCGAAATACCGCGGCACCGCCAGCGGCTTCGCCTACATGTTCGTGAAGCTGCCGTCGTTCCTGGCGATCTTCCTGTTCCCGACCGTGTTCGCCGCGATCGGGCAGGCCAATGCCACGCTGATGGTCGCGATCTTCCCGCTGATCGGGTTGCTCGCCGCGATCTTCATCCTGCCGGAAGTCTACGGCTACGAGAACGACTGACGAAGTGCTGCCCGGTCGCGGCCATGGCCGCGACCGGGGGCCTCTTCGGAAGGTCCGGGGCCGGTGACTACGGGCTCAGGAAGACCGGGTCGATTCCAGTGCCGTGGCCGAGCAGGCCGAGCGCCTGAAGCTGGGCGCTGTGCAGATCGACTTCCACCATCGCGAACAGGGTCACCAGCACCACGACTGCGAGGAGCAGCAACGGGTGGGACGTTTCCCCGCGGCTCTGGCTGGGTGCGGTAAAGCTCTGATAGGAGCGACGCAGGGAAAAGCTCTGCGGTAATGCCTTTGACTGGATCTGCATGATGAACCTCCTTGCCGCGCCCAATGAGGCTGCGCGACAAGTTGAAGTATAGCTCTGGCCCCGGCGGCCACATTGATGCGCCGCAAACAAGGCACGATTATCGGATCGCCGCCGCCAACGCCGCGATCAGGGCCGGCGGGGTTACCAGCAGGCCGAGCTTGAGGAACGGCCAGGCGCCGACCTCGATCTTTTCCCGGCGGAGCGCGACCAGCCAGAGGATGGTGGCGAGCGAGCCCGTCACCGACAGATTGGGGCCGAGGTCGACGCCGATCAGGATGGCGCTGACGACGGAGGCGGGCAGATGATCGCTGGCGGCAACCGAACCGGCGACGAGGCCGACGGGCAAATTGTTGGCGATGTTGTCGGCGAGCGCGGTGGCAATGCCGACGCTCCAGGCGGCCTTCGGCACCGATTGCGCGACCGCCTGGTGCAGCAGCGCGCTGAGCTGCGCGATCACCCCGGTCCTGATCAGCGCCTCCACCATGACGAAGAGCCCGCCGACCAGCGGCAGCACGCTCCAGGACACGCCGCGCAGCACCGGCAGCGGCGATTGGCGGCTGATCAGCAGCACGATCGCGGCCGTCACGCCGCCGCAGATGAAGGTCGGCAGGCCGAGCTGCCGGTCCAGCGCCGACGCCGTCACCAGCACGATGCCGATCGCGACGATGCCGACGGCGGTCAGCTTGCCGCCGCGGCCGAGCTTGGGATGCGGCACGCTGGACGCAATCGTCTCCTCCTTCAGCGCGCGGTGCTGGGTCAGGCGCAGCACGATGTAGGTCAGCAGGATCGAGGCCACTGATGGCAGGGCGAACAGGCGCAGCCAATCCGTGAGCGCGGGCATCCGCGCGCCGAATACGACGAGATTGGCGGGGTTGGAGATCGGCAGCACGAAGCTCGCGGCATTGGCGATGAAGGCGCAGACGAACAGATAAGGCAGCGGCTTCGCGCCGGCCGCGCGCGTCGCGGCATAGACGGCGGGCGTCAGCACGATCGCGGTGGCGTCGTTGGAGAGCAGCACGGTGACCAGCGTGCCGACGATGTAGATCAGCAGGAACAGGCGCTGCGGCGAGCCGGCGGCATATTCCACCGCAAGCGCGGCGAGATAATCGAACAGGCCCTCCAGCCGAGCCAGCTCGGCGATCAGCATCATGCCGATCAGGAATAGGTAGACGTCCACGCCTTTTTCGATGCCGGCCAGCGCATCCTGCCACGGCAGCAGGCCTGACAGCACCAGGGCACTCGCACCGACCACCGCCCAGATCGCCTCCGGCAGGCGAAAGGGGCGGATGATGACGCAGGCGGTCGCGACGACGATGATGCTCCAGGCCCAGATGGCATCAGACGGCACGTTCAGTCCTTGGCAAGAATTGAGTTCATTCGGCAGCGATAGCGGATGCCGGCGCCCCTGTCTCCCCTCGGGGCGTGGGCCCCTAAGTCGCGTTTCGGGCAGGGCGATGAGACAGATGACGGCGCCGATCGCGGCGACGCCGCCGAGGCTGACGAACGCCGCGCTGTAGCCTGCGCCGACCACGACGAAGCCGGCCAGCGTCGTCGACAGCGCGGCGCCTATGCTCTGGGCGGTGATGACCGCGCCCTGCGCGACGTTGAAGCGGCCGGTGCTGCGCATGAGGTCGGCGACGATGACGGGAAAGATCGCGCCGAAAATGCCGGCGCCGACTCCGTCGAGGAGCTGCACGCCGACCAGCCAGAACGGATTGTCGGAGAGCGTGTAGAGCGCGCCGCGGATCGGCAGGATCAGCAGCGCAACGAGAAAGAAGCGTTTGTGTCCCCATGTGTCGGCCTTGGCGCCAACCAACATTGCGAACGGGACCATCACGAGCTGGGCGGCGACGATGCAGGCGGACATCAGGCTGGTGCCCAGGTTCTTGTCCTGCAATGCCAGCTTCTGCCCGACCAGCGGCAGCATCGCAGCGTTGGAGAGATGAAACAGCAGCGCGCAGACGGCAAAGACGAGCAGCGGGCGGCAGGTCAGCAGCACCTTCAGTCCCGAAGGCTGTTCGTGGTGCTCGGCATCGTTCGCCCCGTCCAGCCCGCGCGCGAGATCGTGGTCGATCGCCCGTTCGGGAATGGCGAGGATGCTGACCAGACTTGCGATGGCCATGCCGCCGAGCAAATAGAACACGACCGTCGGTCCGAACCAGTAGGCCGACAATCCGGCCAGGCCCGCCGCAACGGCGTTGCCGGCATGGTTGAAGGTCTCGTTGCGGCCGATCCGCCTGGTGAAGGCGCGGTGCCCGAAGATGCCGAGCGAGACGGCGGCGATCGCCGGGGAAAGATGACGCCGGCCGCCTGCGCGATCCCTTGCGAGATCGCGACCGGCAGGAAGCTCGGAAACAGGGGCAGTGACAACGAGGCGAACGTCACGAGGATCGCTGCCACCGCCATCACCGTCCGCTTCGCGCGGGTCGCGTCGACCAGCGCTCCGGCCGGCGTCTGGGCGAGAATGCCCGCGATGGTCGCGACCGACATCACGAGGCCGATACGCGCCTCGTCCCAATGCTGCTCGATGAGCAGATAGACGGCGAGGTAGGGGCCGAGACCGTCGCGGACGTCGGCGAGGAAGAAATTGGCGGCATCGAGCGCGCGGCCGGCGCGCCTGGTCTGATCGGGGGCTTGGCTCGACATCGGGTTCTCGATCGAGGCTCAACTTGCCCCGGGCAGCAACCGGTGCAACATCCGCTTGGTTCCGACCTCGAGCGCTGCGCTCCTCAGAACTTGATCGCCAGCACGGTTGAAATGCAAAACATCTCCCCATCGTGAGACTTCTTCCGCGGAGAGATTCTGGATTGCTTCGCTGCGCTCGCAATGACGGAGTTCGTGGCAGCGTTCCGCCGTCGTAAGTCTCACCGCGCCGCCGACAGCTTTTCCATGATCGCCTTGCGCAGGATGCGCGAGAGCGATTCCACCGAATAGGGCTTTTGGATCAGCTCGAAGCCGCGATGGGCGTTTTCGGCGAGCACGTTGCTGTAGCCGGAGGTGAGCACCACGGGCAGGCCGGGATAGCGCTCGCGGATGATGCCGGCGAGCTCGACGCCGTTCATGCCGGGCATGATGACGTCGGAGAACACGAGGTCGACGGCGAATTCGTTTTCACCGAGGATCGCCAGCGCCGCATTGGCGTTGGCGACGCGGCGGACGACGTAGCCGAGATCTTCCAAGAGCTCGGTCGAGAACTGGCCGACATCGTCATTGTCCTCGACCACGAGCACGCGGTAGCCGCGGCCGGTGGTGGCGGACTCGCTGGTCAGCGCCGCGGCTTCCTTCTCGGCGGCGGGGCTCTGGGCTTGCGGCAGGTAGATGGTGAAGGTCGCACCTTCGCCTTGCGTGCTCGTCACCGCGATGTCGCCCTCGGACTGCTTCGCGAAGCCGAAGGCCTGGCTGAGGCCGAGGCCGGTGCCCTTGCCGACCTCCTTGGTGGTGAAGAACGGCTCGAAGATCGACTCGAGATGGTCCGGTGCGATGCCGCTGCCAGTATCGGTGACCGAGATCGCGACGAACTCGCCGCCGCGCGCCGATTGGGCGCGCAGGCTGGGAATCCCGGAGACCTTGCGCACGGCGATGGTGAGGCGGCCTTCGCCGTCCATGGCATCGCGGGCATTGATGGCGAGGTTGATCAGCGCGGTCTCGAACTGGGCGATGTCGGCCACCGTGAAACAGTCGGCATCGTCGATCTCGACCACGATCTCGATGCGGCCGCCGACCAGCGGGCGGACCAGTTGCGCGACGCCCTCGACCTGGCTGCCGACGTTGAAGATCTGCGGCTTCAGCGGCTGGCGGCGCGCGAATGCCAGAAGCTGCGCCGTCAGCTTGGAGGCGCGCTCCACGGTCTCGGAGATGGCGTCGACATAGCGGCGGCGGCGCTCCTCCGGCAGCTCGCGCCGGCGCAGGAAGTCGGTGGCGGAGCGGATGATGGTGAGGAGGTTGTTGAAGTCGTGCGCGACACCGCCGGTGAGCTGGCCGATCGCCTCCATCTTCTGCGACTGCCGCAAGGCTTCCTCGCCGCGGCGACGCTCGGTGATGTCGACGGCTTCAGGGACGGCGCCGGTGATGTTGCCGTGGCGGTCGAGCACGGGGCGCATGCCGAAATCGAAATCGCGCTCGCCGATGGGAAGGCGCAGGCGCATCTCGAGCCGCACGGCTTCGCCCTTGAGTACGGTGTGGAAGGCCTCGCGCACCAGCGCGCTCATGCCGTCCGTCGTGCTGAACCACGGTGTCTCCCAGAGCGGCTTGCCGATCACGTCCGCGGAGCGCGCCTTGATGCCGTCGAGCGCGGTCTTGTTGGCGTAAAGCAGCTCGCCCCTGAGATTGACGAGGCCCTGATATTGGTTGCTGGTCTCCAGGATCGCGCGCAGCCGCGCCTCGTTGGATTCGAGGCTCGGCGGTGCGCTCGGCGATGCGCTCCTCCAGCGTCTCGTTGAGCCGCCGCAGCTCGATCTCGGCCTGCTTGGCGACCGTGATGTCGTGGGCGACGCCGATGAAACCGATATGCTTGCCGGTCGGATCCCAGCGCGGCTGCGATTCCGAGCGCAGCCAGCGCCATTCGCCGCCGGCATCCTTGTAACGCGCTTCCAGCACGAACGGCTTGAGCGAGGCTTCGCCCTGGACGGATTGCTGCAGCACATGCGGCAGGTCGTCCGGGTGCAGCACCTTGCGCCAATCAAAGGCGATGGCCTGATCATAGGGCAGGCCGACGAAGTCGACATAGGCCTGGTTGGCGAAGGACCGCGTGCGGTCGAGCTTGGTCACCCAGATCGGCACCGGCGCGCTGTCGGCGATCAGCCGAAAGCGCTCCTCGCTCTCGCGCAGGGTCTCGCGCGCGAGCATCTGGTCGGTGATGTCGATATGGGCGCCGACGAGGCGGATTGCGCGGCCATCCTTGTCGCGCTCGATCTTGGCGACGACGCGGATCCAGCGGGTCTCGCCGTCATTGGGCCGAATGATGCGGTATTCGGCGGTGTAGTCTTCGCTGCTCCCGGCGAGAGCTTCGAAGAAGTGCTTGACGGCGGCATCGCGGTCGTCGCGATGGATGCGATTGACCCAATCCTCGTGCGATTCCTCGGCCGCCTCCGGCGGCAGGCCGTGGATGATGAGGTATTCGGGCGAGCGGCGGTTCTTGAAGCCTTCGCGAAAATCGACCTCGACGCCGCCGACCTTGCCGATGCGCTGGATGCGGGCCAGTTCGGCCTCGCGCTCCTGCAGCGCGCGATAGGCGTTGTCGCGCTCGCGCGCGACGTCTTCGAGGTGTTGGCGCAGCCTTTCGGCGGCGAGGGTCTCGGGCAAGGGATCGTTCAAGGCGTCGGCCGTTGTCATGCGGAAGCGCACGTGCCGGACTGATATTCACACAGACGGAGCGTGATGGCCATTGTTTAAAGGGATTGGTATGGAAAGACGCCACTGAACATGCGGCAATGCGTAGGATGAACGCCGCGTCCGGCAATTTGTTCCGGAGACTGGAACGATCGGCCGGCGGGCGCGTCTTCGCGAGGCGCCACCAATGTCTTTATGAAGGCTCCGTTTCCGAAGAGGATAGATCTTGAAGCTCTTTGTCTGCCAGGCCTGCGGCAACGTTCTCTATTTCGAGAACCGTGCCTGCGAACGATGCGGCCATCAGGTCGCCTTCCTGCCGGAAAAGGAGACGATGTCGGCGATCGAGCCCGACGGCGAGGCCTGGAAGATCCTGGCCGACAAGGGCGGAAGCCGGATGCTGTGCCGGAATGCCGAGTACGATGCCTGCAACTGGCTGACGGATGCAGACGATACCACCGGCTATTGCCGCGCCTGCCGCCATAACGGCATCGTGCCGGATTTGTCGGACCCCGCCCAGCTCGCCGGCTGGCGCGAGCTGGAGGTGGCGAAACACCGGCTGTTCTACTCCCTGATCCGCTGGAAGCTGCCGCTCCGAACCCGGCAGGAAGACCCCGAGCATGGTCTGATCTTCCATTTCCTTGCCGACGATCCCAACAGCGGCGAGAAGGTCATGACCGGCCACGACAACGGACTGATCACGATCGCGCTCACCGAGACCGACGAGATCGAGCGCGAGCGGCGCAGGCTCGAGATGGGCGAGCCCTATCGGACACTGCTCGGACATTTCCGCCACGAGGTCGGGCACTATTTCTGGGACGTGCTGGTGCAGGGCGGCGGCAAGCTCGAGGAATGCCGCGCGGTATTCGGCGACGATTCCACCGATTACGGCCAAGCCCTGCAGCGGCACTATGCCGAAGGTGCGCCACCGGACTGGCAGCAGAACTACGTCTCGGCCTACGCCACCATGCATCCCTGGGAAGATTTCGCCGAGACCTGGGCGCACTACCTCCACATCGTCGACACCCTGGAGATGGCCGGCGAGTTCGGCATGGAGGTGCGGCCCAAGATCGACCGCGACGGGGAGTTGACGGCGCGCATTCGGTTCAACCCCTACGAGGCCAGGGACGTCCAGGCGCTCATTGACGCATGGCTGCCCTTCACGTTCGCCATGAACAGCGTCAACCGTGCCATGGGCGCGCGCGACCTCTATCCCTTCATCCTGTCGCAGGCCGTGGTCGCCAAGCTGGACTTCATTCACGGCTTGGTTCGGGACGTGGCCAAATCGGCCTCCATGACCAAGAAGGGGTAGGGGCCCCCGGGCGCCGCCAGCCCCGTTCCCGAGCCGGTTTCGGTCTTGCGCTGGTACGCCAGAGCGGCCGGATTTAGACCGTTGCCTCCAGCCGATTTTGCTGTACCACGGGTGCCACACGGCCCGTCCCATAGGCCCCAACGGCCAGGGAAGGGTCCCGCCCAAGGTCGAGACTCAAGAAAAGCATGTTCAAACGCATTCTGATCGCCAATCGCGGCGAAATCGCCTGCCGGGTCATCAAGACCGCTCGCAAGATGGGAATTGAAACGGTTGCGGTCTATTCCGAGGCTGACCGCGACGCCCTCCATGTCGAGCTGGCCGACGAGGCCGTGCTGATCGGCCCGCCCGCCGCCGCCGAGAGCTATCTGGTGATCGAGAAGATCGTCGAGGCCTGCCGCAAGACGGGCGCGCAAGCGGTGCACCCCGGCTATGGCTTCCTCTCCGAGCGCGAGGCGTTTCCGCGCGCGCTGGAGGCGGCCGGCATCGTCTTCATCGGCCCGAACCCGGGCGCGATCGCGGCGATGGGCGACAAGATCGAATCCAAGAAGGCGGCCGCCAAGGCCAAGGTCTCGACCGTGCCGGGTTATCTCGGCGTCATCGAGGACGACAAGCACGCGGTCAAGATCGCCGACGAGATCGGCTACCCCGTGATGATCAAGGCCTCCGCCGGCGGCGGCGGCAAGGGCATGCGGATCGCGCATTCGACGGCCGAGGTCGCCGAGGGCTTCAACCTCGCCAAGGCGGAGGCCAAGGCTTCGTTCGGCGACGACCGCGTCTTCGTCGAGAAGTTCATCGTCGATCCCCGCCACATCGAGATCCAGGTGCTGGGCGACAAGCACGGCAACGTCATCTATCTCGGCGAGCGCGAATGCTCGATCCAGCGCCGTAACCAGAAGGTCATCGAGGAAGCGCCGTCGCCGCTGCTCGATGAGGCCACCCGCCGCAAGATGGGCGAGCAGGCGGTCGCGCTGGCCAAGGCCGTGAACTATGATTCCGCCGGCACCGTCGAGTTCGTCGCAGGGCAAGACAAGAGCTTCTACTTCCTGGAGATGAACACGCGCCTCCAGGTCGAGCATCCCGTCACCGAGGCTCGTCACCGGCGTCGATCTCGTCGAGCAGATGATCCGCGTGGCCGCCGGCGAGAAGCTCACCCTCGCGCAGAAGGACGTGACGCTCACCGGCTGGGCCGTGGAATCGCGTCTCTATGCGGAGGACCCGTTCCGCAACTTCCTGCCCTCGATCGGGCGGCTGGTGAAGTATCGCCCGCCGGCGGAAGTCAGCAAGGACGGCATCACGGTGCGCAACGACACCGGCGTGCAGGAGGGCGGCGAGATCTCGATCCATTACGATCCGATGATCGCCAAGCTGGTCACGCATGCGCCGTCGCGCGCGGCGGCGATCGAGGCGCAGGCCACTGCGCTGGATTCGTTCTATGTCGACGGCATCCGCCACAACATTCCGTTCCTGTCGGCGCTGATGCACCATCCGCGTTGGCGCGAGGGACGGCTCTCGACCGGCTTCATCGCCGAGGAATTCCCCAAGGGCTTTGCGGTGCGCGTGCCCGAAGGCGAGGTCGCCCGGCGCATCGCCGCGGTCGGCGCCGCCATCGATCACGTACTGGGTGAGCGCAAACGGCAGATCTCGGGGCAGATGGGCGGCCGCGTCGTGCAGCGCGAGCGCCGCCGCGCGGTCTGGCTCGACCGTCAGGAGATCCAGCTCGAGGTCGCTCGCGAGGGCGACGCCATCGCGGTGCGCTTCGTCGACGCCGAGGGCAAGGCCGGCAATGCGCATCTCTTGGCCTCGCCGTGGAAGCCGGGCGATCCGGTCTGGCAGGGCACCATCGACGGCCATTTGGTCGCGGTCCAGGTACGGCCGATTCCCAACGGCATCCGCCTCGCGCATCAGGGCGTCGAGGTCCCGGTCTATGTCTGGACCGAAGCGGAAGCGACCTCGGCGCGGCTGATGCCGGTGACGACGGCCTCCGACACCGGCAAGAAGCTGCTGTGCCCGATGCCGGGGCTCATCGTCTCGATCGCGGTGACGGAAGGGCAGGAGGTCAAGGCCGGCGAGACACTGGCAGTGGTCGAAGCCATGAAGATGCAGAACGTGCTGCGCGCCGAACAGGACGGCACCGTGAAGAAAGTTCACGCCAGCCCCGGCGCAACGCTCGCGGTGGACGCGCTGATCCTCGAGTTTGCGTAAGGCGCTCCGAGTACGACAGTCGACCCTCACCCTGAGGAGCCGCGCTTGCGCGGCGTCTCGAAGGGCGAGGCCACAGCCCGGGCCTGCATCCTCCGAGACGCGCGCAAGAGCGCGCTGCTCAGGATGAGGAATTGAGAGTGAGGCACCCATGGCCTTTCGTTCCCGCCGCGAGAAACTGCGCCTCATCCTGTCGGGCCCGGCTTGCGTCCATCCCGGCTCGGTCTATGACGCGATCTCAATCCGCATCGCCGAGGATCTCGGCTTTCCGCTCGGCATGTTCGGCGGCTCGGTTGCTTCGCTTGCGGTGCTCGGCGATCCCGATATCACGCTGATCACGCTTACCGAGCTTTGCGAGCAGATGCGGCGGATGTCGCGCGCAGCTAGCTTGCCCGTGCTGGTCGATGCCGATCACGGCTATGGCAACGCACTCAATGTCCGCCGCACCGTGCAGGAGCTGGAGACCGCGGGTGCCGCCGGCCTCACCATCGAGGACACGCTGTTGCCGGCCGCCTTCGGCGAGGCGAAGACCCAGCTGATCTCGCTTGAGGAGGGCGTCGGCAAGATGAAGGCCGCACTCGGAGGCCGCAGCGATCCCTCGCTGGTCATCATGGGCCGCACCGGCGCGGCCTCAATCACCTCGATCGAGGACGCGGTGCGCCGCGCCCAGGCTTATGAGGCCACCGGCGTCGACGCGCTGTTCTTCACCGGCATCAAGTCGCGCGCCGAGCTCGAAGCGATCGTCGCTGCCACGCGGCTGCCGATCGTGCTCGGCGGGGCGCCGGAGGAGTTGAGCGCGCGCGATTACCTCGCGGGCCAGCGCGTCCGCATCGCACTCCAGGGCCATGCCTCGATCGCGGCCGCCACGCAGGCGGTCTACGATACGCTCAAGGCTCTGCGCGAAGATGCGCCGCCGAAAAGCCTCAAGGGGCTCGCATCCTCCGAGCTGACGGCCCGTGTCATGCGCGAGGCCGACGTCAAGGCGCGCGGCGCCGACATGCTCGGGCTGAAAAAATGAGTCGGGCGATCCTCCAGGTCATGATCCGCGGGCGCGTGCAGGGCGTCGGCTATCGCGCCTGGGTGGAATATCAGGCGGCAGCGAGCGGCCTCGAAGGCTGGGTTCGCAACCGCCGCGACGGTGGCGTGGAAGCGCTGTTCGCGGGCGCGCCGAAGCACGTTGCGGACATGGTCGCGCTCTGCCGTCACGGCCCGCCGTCCTCCCGCGTCGACAGCGTCACCAGCGAGACAGCGAGCGTCGATGAGCTGAATCTGCGCAGGGCAGGGGAGGCGTTCTCGGTGTTGCCTACGGTGTAGGTCTGCTCCCTCGCCCCCGCACGCGGGGGAGGCGAAGAGAACCTCACCTCGGCAGCTTGGCGATCGCCTCGCTCAGCTCGTGGATCTCGTAGGGCTTGCGCAGGATCGGGAAGTCGCCGCGTACGCCAGCGGCGACGTCGCTGTAGCCGGTGGCGAGCAGGATCGGCAGGCCGGGGCGGATCTGGCGGAGATGATGGGCGAGGGTGAGGCCATCCATCTTGCCGGGCATGACGATGTCCGAGAATACGAAGTCGACACCGTTGTTCTCGATCTCGCGCAAGGCGGCTTCGGCGTCGGCGACGCGGCGCACCTGGTAGCCGAGCTGCTCGAGCAGGCCGATGCTGACGAGGGCAACGTCCGGATTGTCCTCCACCAGCAGCACCGTGCCGCTGCCGTGGAATGCAGGTTCTGACGGCGCCTCGGACGGGGGCGCATTTTCTCCGCGCGGCAGGAGGATCGTGAACGTCGTGCCCTTGCCGAGGCTCGCTTGCGACCCGCACCGTGCCGCCGGCCTGATGCGCGAAGCCGTGCACCTGGGACAGGCCGAGGCCGGTGCCCTTGCCGATCGGCTTGGTCGTGAAGAACGGCTCGAAGATCTTGTCGAGCACGTCGGAGGGAATGCCGAGCCCGGTATCGGCAACGTCGATCGCGACGAAATCGCCGGCCAGCGGCGCCTCGTCCAGCACGGCGTTGCGCGCGCCGATCGTCACCGTGCCGCCGTCGGGCATGGCGTCGCGGGCATTGATCACGAGGTTGAGCAGCGCGGTCTCGAGGCTCGGAGACGTCGGTGCTGATCGGCCAGAGGTCGCGGCCGATGTCGAGGGCCAGGCGCACGGAGCTGCCGACGCCGGCATCGAGAACCTCGCGGATCGCGGTGATGCGTTCGGCGAAGTCGATCGCCTGCGGATTGACGCTCTGCCGCCGCGCGAAGGTGAGGAGCTGGTTGGTCAGCGCAGCGCCGCGCCGGGCGGCGGTCTCGATGGCCGAGATCGCGCGCTGAAGCTTGGCCGGATCGTCGGCGCCTCGCTTCAGCATGTGCAGGCTGCCGCTGATGATCATCAGGAGGTTGTTGAAGTCGTGCGCGACCCCGCCGGTGAGTTGTCCGAGCGCGTCGAACTTCTGGGACTCGGCGAGCTGCTTGTGCATCGCTTCGAGCTTGACCTGCGCATTGCGGCGTTCGGTGATGTCGCGCGTGATCTTGGCGAACCCGACGAGCTGGCCGTCCTCGTAGATCGGGTCGATCACGACGCTGGCCCAGAAGAACGTGCCGTCCTTGCGGACGCGCCAACCTTCCTCCTCGTAGCGGCCCTTTTCCCGGGCGATGCCGAGCGCACGGGCCGGCTTGCCGTTGGCGCGGTCGGTGTCGGTGTAGAACCGGGAGAAATGCTGGCCCAGGATCTCCTGCGGTGAGTAGCCCTTGATACGCTCGCCGCCGATGTTCCAGCTGGTGATGATCCCCGTGGGATCGAGCATGTAGAGGGCGTAGTCCGCGACTCCTTCAACCAACAGGCGGAAACTGCGTTCGCTTTCGAACAAGTCTCGCTGTTGACTGAACTTTTCGACCATTCCAGGACCCCACCTCAACGGGGGCAAACGTTGCAATCGCCAATTGGTTCCCCAAGATTGGGACATTTTTAGGCAGATCGCCAGCCTCGTATGCCGACGGCTCCCGCTTGACAGGGAGCCGATATCGTCAGATATTTCTGTCATGACAGAAATAACCGGAAAGAAGAAACTCCCAGCCGCCGTCGAGCGCTTCATCCTGCATTGGGGGGACATGGGCGACGGATGGGGCGTCAATCGCTCGGTCAGCCAGATCCACGGGCTGCTCTACCTCGCCGCGGCGCCGATGACCGCCGAAGACATCGCCGAGGCGCTCGGCATGGCACGCTCCAACGTCTCCAATTCTCTCAAGGAACTGCTCGCCTGGAATCTGATCCGGCGCGTTCCGATCCTCGGCGACCGCCGCGACCATTACGAGGCCGAGACCGACATCTGGGAGGTTGCCGCCCGCATCGCGGCGCGGCGCAAGGAGCGGGGCTCGATCCGGCGATCGCAGCGCTCAGGGCCTGTGTGTCCGACGCCGCCGGCGATCCCACCATCGATCCGGTCGCAAGCAAGCGGCTGAAGGAGATGCTCGCCTTCACCGAGGCTCGCCGACCACTGGTTCATGCAGATGCTGAAGGTGCCGCGGCCGCGGCTGGTCGCCTTGATGCGGCTTGGCGAGAAGATCGTGAGCCTGCTGCCGGTGGGCAAGGTCAAATAGTGTCGAGGAGGGTGCGATGACGTCGGCTCGATTATCAGGCTCCAGCGTATCGACATCCGCTCATACAAAACTGCTCGACGACCGCCGCTTCCGTGCCTTGCTGTCGGACGAGGATTGGGGCCGCCTGCCGCTCGCGACCTGGCGGCGCTTCTCCAAGCGCGTCGCCGACGGCGACAGCGTGGTCTATGTCGGCGTGGTCGAGGAGATCTCCTTCAGCGAGATCGGCTGGTGGTTCGCGCAAGCCGTCCGCATGATCGGCGGGCCGCTGCCGACCGGCCGCGACACCGGCGTGCCCATGATCGTCAGCGTGACCGAGGACGCGGCCAGCGGCGGCCAGACCTGGACCCGCATCTGCGCGCGCAAGCGCGGCTTTCCGCAAGTGATCCATTCGGCCAAGCGTTTTGCGGGCCCGACCGGGCTCGAGGAATATGTCGGCTTCGGCGTCTCCATGGCGCTGCGTATCGCAGTCGAAGGCGAGGCGCTGACCTTCCGCAGCGCGGGCTATGGGCTCCAGCTCGGACGCCTCTGGATCCCGCTGCCGCAATGGCTCACGCCCGGCGACCTCACTGTGACGCATAGCGACCTCGGCGCGGGCGCGTTCCGCTTCACCCTCGACGTCATTCATCCGCGCTACGGCGCGTTGCTCCACCAGTCTGCATTGTTCAGGGAGGCCGTATCATGACGCCGCTGTTGTGGATGCTCATTGCCATCCAGATCGTGATGGGCGTGTTCGACACCTTCTATCATCATGAACTCACCGAGCGCCTGGCCTGGCGTCCGTCGCAGCGCTTCGAGCTGAAGCTGCACGGCATCCGCAACATGCTCTATGCGCTGCTGTTCCTCGTCCTCGGCTGGCTCGAGGTCCATGGATTGCTGGCGCTGCTTGTCGTCGCGGTTCTGGTCGCCGAGATCATCATCACCCTGATGGACTTCGTCGAGGAGGATCTCAGCCGAAAGCTGCCGCCGAGCGAGCGGATCAATCACACGCTGCTCGCGATCAACTATGGCGCGATCCTGGTGCTGCTGCTGCCGGTGCTGATCACCTGGGCGATGCAGCCCTTTGGCGCGAGCGTCGTCTATCAGGGCCTGCTTAGCACCGCCGCAACCGCTTGCGCGGTTGGCGCGACGCTGTGCGGCGTCAGGGATTTTGCCGCGATGCGACGGCTCGGCCGCATGCGAAGCGTGCCGGCGGCCGGGCTCGTCGAAAAACTGCCCGGCCGCAAGACCGTGCTGATCACGGGTGCCACCGGCTTCATCGGCAGCCGCCTTGCGGCGAGCCTGAGCGGAGCAGGGCACGACGTCATCGCGTTGATCCGTAACCCCGCCAAGGCCGAGATGTTGCCGCCGCCGGTCACGCTGATCACCAGCCTCGATCAACTCTCTTCGGACACTGAGATCGACGCCATCGTCAATCTCGCGGGCGAGCCGATCGGCAACGGCCTGTGGACCGACGCGAAGCGCGCGAAGATCATCGGCTCGCGCGTCGACATGACCGGCGAGGTGGTCAAGCTGATCGCGCGGCTCGAGCGCAAGCCCGAGGTGCTGGTCAGTGGTTCGGCGATCGGCTGGTACGGGTTGTGGGCCGACCAGGTGTTGACGGAATCGGCGAAGTCGCATGCTTGCTTCAGCCACGAGCTGTGCGCAGCCTGGGAGACGGCGGCGCGGCCGGCGGAGGAGCTTGGTGTCCGCGTGGTCAACCTGCGCATCGGGCTCGTGCTGGGCACCGAGGGCGGCTTCATCACGCGCATGCTGACGCCGTTCGAGTTCGGCCTCGGCGGTCCCATCGGCACTGGCCGGCAGTGGATGTCCTGGATCGAGCGCGACGATCTCATTCGCCTGATCGCTTATGTGATGGCGACGCCTGATCTCATAGGACCGGTCAACGCCACCGCGCCGATCCCCGTCACCAATGCCAAGTTCACCGAGGAGGCTCGGCCGCCGGCTGCGCCGGCCTGCGGTGTTCCGCATTCCCGGCAGCCTGCTGCGCCGGATCGGCGGTGGCTTTGCCGACGAGCTTCTGCTCGGTGGCCAGCGCGTGCTGCCGAACAAGGCGCTGAGCCGCGGCTTTGTGTTCCGGCATGAGACCTTGCGCAGCGCGTTCGAGGCGATCCTGTGAGACCTCAGGTGGCGGCCACGCTCCGGAACGTCGCCGCCACCGCGCGCAGCGCCGCGAGCTTGGCGGGATCGCTGACCTTCGAATGCAGCATCACCTTCGAGCTGCCGAGTTTCGGCAGCTTGTGCGCCGGCCCGATGTCGACCAGCCCGGGAGGCGCGATCCGCCGCGCCAGCGGCGCGATCGCAAGGCCTGCGAGCGCCGCCGCGACCACCGCCGTCACGCCGCCGCCGACGAAGCGCTCGCGCCAGGGGATGCCGGCCTTGTCCAGTGCGCGCACGGCGACGGCGCGAACGCCGCAGGGCGGGGCGAGGGTCGCAAGCGGCAGCGCTTCGCCCTTCGGCAGGGCGAAGCGGCGTGCGGCGAACCAGCAAAACTCGTCCTCGGTCAGTTTTTCGCCGCCGCGGCGGCTGCCTTCCTGGCGCACGATCACCGCATCGAGGCTCGCCGGCGTCATAGGCATCCTGCATCTCGCGCGAGAAGCCGATGGTGACGGCGAGGGTGAGATTCGCAGACATCGCGTGCAGCCGTTCGAGCAGCGGCACCAGCTCGGGGCCCGCCGCGTGGTCGGAGATGCCTAGCGAGAGCGACTGCGCAGCCGGTGCATCGGCCGACAGTGCACGATCATGCGCTTCCATTAACGTGCGGGCGCGATCGAGAAAGCTGGCGCCGTCGGCAGTGAGACGGACCGCGCGTGGCGAACGCTCGACCAGGCGTTTGCCGAGCAACGTCTCCAGCCGTTGCAGCTTGAGGCTGACAGCGGCCTGCGTCGTGCCGAGCGCCTCGGCGGCGCGGGTAAAGCTCTGGAGGTCGGCGACCAGCAGGAAAGCCTGGACCGTGGTGATATCGAGTGTGGCGATCATTATGAATTGTTATCACTGTTATCAACAGACATAAGATATCAAAATGATGGGGCGAGGTCTAGTTTCTCGTCAACGCCGCGCAAGTCGCGCGGACCGTCGAGGAGAACGACCATGCCCCTGATCACCGTGTCCTACACAACCTCCCGCCACTCGCCGTCGCTGAAGGCCGACATCGCGAGCGCCGTCTCCGAACTCACCGCAAAGATCTTGCACAAGGACCCGGAGGTCACCGCCATCATCGTGAAGGCCGTCGACGCCGATGACTGGTTCGCCGGCGGCAAGTCGCTCGCCGAGCAGAAGCTCGCCAGCTACTGGATCGACATCCACGTCAGCGAAGGCACCAACACCAAGGACGAGAAGGCGGCCTATCTCGCCGCGATGTTCAAGCGCATGGCCGAGATTCTGGGCCCGCTGCATCCCGAGACCTATCTTCATGTCGACGAGGTCAAGAGTGATGCCTACGGTTTTGGCGGCCTCACGCAGGAGCGCCGCTACATCGCCGGCAAGCTCGAGGTGTCGCTGAAGGCGGCGTGAGGCTGCAAGCCGCGGGGAGACAACTCACCCGCGGCCTGATCGTCAGCTCGCCGCGCGGAACTGCACTTCCGCATTGTTGATGAAGCAGGTCTTGTCGAACAGCTTCAGGTCCAGCGGGTTGGGCAACCTGATATCGCTGAGATCGGGGCAGGGCTTGAGGGCGGGATCATAGGATCGGTCGATCTGCGAGATGAAGACGACGATCAGCCCCTTGTCGCGCGCGAACGATTTCAGCGCGCGTACCTGAACGGAGAGATCGGGGTTTTCGCGCCGCTGGTCCAGCAGTTGCAGATAGTCGATCACCACGAGCGTACCGTGGGGCGCTGTGGCCATCTGCTTGACGACGTAATCGGCGCTGATGGCGTCGGAGCAATCGACCTCGAAGAGGTCATCGAATTGCTCCGGCTCCACGCCGATCGCGCGCAAGCGATCCAAGACGTCTTTCTGGGTATATTCCAGCGAGAAGAACGCGGCACGATGGCCCGACTTCATGACTTCCACCGCAAGCTCGAGGCTCATCAGCGTCTTGCCCTGGCCGGGGCGTGCGCCGACCAGCACGAGATCGCCCGGCTGGAATTGCGGAAACAGCCTGCTGGCGGGCGTCAGCGCGGCGGCTTGCGCGGCGAGCATGCTCCAGGCGGAAAACCCTTCGGTCGCGGCGATGCGATCGAGTGCTGCGTGCAGCGGAATGCCGGCCTCGCGGGACAGGCGCTTCGCCTGTCGTTTCAGATGATAGATGGGCGCAGACAGTCTCATCGTCCAAACCTCCTGATGCGAGCAGAAAGCGCAATCCCTCCTTATGCCCGGTGCTCGAACAGTCGGTTCGATGGTCGCATCGCCCGACATGAATTCTGCTTTCCCGGCGGAGGGGGAGGCGAGGGCGGCGCCGAACGCAAGCGTAACCGATTCCGTCCTGGTGGAGAACGCCTGACGCCGCGTCTCCAACAGCAATGCGTCAGGCGACCACTTCCGGCAGCAGCGCGCGGGTCGGTCCGAACAGCTCCTCGAACGCCTGCCGAAGCGCGACATCGACATCGGCCATGGTCACGAGCTGGCCGAGATCGACCAGCGACGTCACGCCGTAGCGGGGATCGACGACGCCGCAGGGCACGATGCCGGCGAAATGGGACAGTTCCGGCTCGACATTGATCGCGATGCCGTGGAACGAGACCCAGCGCTTCAGCCGCACGCCGATCGCCGCGATCTTGTCCTCGTAGTCAGGTCCCTTGTCGGGCCGCTTGACCCAGACGCCGACCCGGTCCTCGCGACGCTCGCCGCGGATGTTGAAGGCGGCGAGCGTCTTCAGGATCAGCTCCTCCAGGCTCGCGACATAGGCCCGCACGTCCGGCCGGCGGCGCTTCAGGTCGAGCATCACGTAGGCCACGCGCTGGCCGGGCCCGTGATAGGTGAGCTGGCCGCCGCGCCCCGTGGCGAAGATCGGGAAGCGGGGATCGCGCAGGTCGCTTTCCTTGCCTGAGGTGCCGGAGGTGTAGAGCGGAGGGTGCTCGAGCAGCCAGACCAGCTCGGGGGCTTCGCCGGCCGCGATCGCAGCGACCCGGGCTTCCATGGCGGCCACCGCCTCCGGATAGGGCACCGGCATATCCGAGATTCGCCATTCGACGGGCGCGCCGCTGGCCGTAGAAAACGGCGTCAAATCGAGCTGTTGGCGGGGGTTTTGCGGCGAATTAACCATTGGCTAACCTTAACGTGGTGATCATCTCCAGAGCAAATGCCAAGTACCCTTGGTTCAAGTCCCAAGTTGCGGCGGTCCTGACAGTGCCCACCCTCGATAAAGTCACCGTGGATCTCATGGTCGTCCTCGGGACGACCACCATGCCGATCCATCAGGTATTGCGTCTTTCCCGCGGCGCAATCATCGAGCTGGACGCAACCGAGGCCGACGAGGTCAAGGTTTTGGCCAATAATCTACCGGTCGCCTCCGGCGTCGTGCTGGTCGACCGCAACCGGATCGCGGTCGAGGTCAAGCAGATGCTGCCCCGCTCGCCGGCGACGCGCTAGAGCGGCGACCTGGATACGCGCTAGCGGCCTGGGCACCGGGCTGGGCCCGAGGTGCCCGAACTTTCCTGCAAAGCTTGTGGAATTCAGGGCCTTTGCAGGCTTGTACCCCTCTGATGGATTTGTTAGATCGGCGCCGTTGATCCGGCCGGCCTTCAAGCCTCAAGCCGGCATCCCCAAAGCGCTCGTGGCGGAACTGGTAGACGCGCTGCCTTGAGGTGGCAGTGAGTAAAATCGTGGGGGTTCGAGTCCCTCCGAGCGCACCAAAATCTCCCTTTATCATTGAAATAGCTGGCATTTTCACCAGGCGTGGCCCGTTCGCGTGCCGGCACGGCACCCGCACGTGGCGCTCTCGGGCATCTGTCGGGAGGTCTGGCATCGTGGGGCCAGGGCCACACGCGCCTGGGCATCCGCTGACGTCATTCCGGCTTCGATTCGCCGACGGGATCACCGGCCACAAGGAACGATAGCCGTCGACATCGCATTTGCAGCCATCGCGCCGCAGCTCACCTGCCGCGGCCCTGCGCTTGGCGGTGGAGGACGATGAGGGACAGCGCCTCGGAAGTGGCTTCGATCAGGGAGGCCGTTCATCTCTGCATCGACATGCAGAACATCTTCGCTCCCGGCGGTCTGTGGGCGACGCCGTGGATGGATCGGGTTCTGCCGACGATCGCCTCGATCGTTGCGCGCCATCAGGCCAGGACGATCTTCACGCGCTTCATCACCCCGGAGCATCCGGAAGATCGTGCCGGGCAGTGGCAGGCCTATTTTCGCCGCTGGCACCGCGCCACCCGCAGGCATCTTCCGCAAACTGCGCTCGAACTCGTGCCGGCCCTGGGCAAATTCGTTCCGCCGGCTGCGACCATGGACAAGCCGGCCTATTCCGCGTTCAGCAATCCCGCCCTTGCGACGATGCTGGTCGACAAGAACGTCGGCACCATCGTGATCTCGGGCGCCGAGACCGATGTCTGCGTGCTCTCGACGGTCCTGAGCGCCGTCGATCTCGGCTTCAGGGTCGTCATCGTCGAGGACGCGCTGTGCAGCTCGTCCGACGTCGGGCACGACGCGCTCATGACGATGTACCGCACGCGCTTCCACGGCCAGGTGGATCTGGTGACGGCGGAGGAGCTGGCCGAGTTCTGGCGGGAGTAGGGCGCGGCAAAGCCGATACGTCTCCAGGGCTGCACAGGCGATCGCGCTCGCGGTTTACGAGCTTAAGAGGCACCCAGCGAATGCCGCGCGGGCCGTCACAAATCGTGCCGTCGTCACGAAAACGCTTTGGCGCGGAGCTGGCGGAGCGTACGCTTGTTCGGCTGGGCAAGCGAACGTTCCCGCAGGCGGTGGCCGAGTGATGTCCTTGTCGGCGTCCGATCAAGGTCTGGTCGAGCCGGTCATTCGCCGGCTGAACGCGTTAAGGCCGCTGTCGGCGAAAGGGCGTGCATCGCTCGAATACGCGATGCTCGAAGGGCTGCAGCGCGCGGGGGCGGGCGAGGACCTGATCGCCGAAGGCGATCCCATCGACAGCGTGCGCGTCGGGCTGTCGGGCTGGCTCTGCCGCTACAAGCTGCTCGAGGGTGGCCGGCGCCAGATCGTCAACTTCATCTTTCCAGGCGAGAGCTGCGATGCGCATGCTTTCCTGCTCGCGGTGATGGATCATTCGATCGCGACGACGACGCCGGCGATCTACGCCGAGATCAAGCGCGCGCGCTTCGAGAGCCTGACGGCGTCCGATCACTCGCTCGCGGAAGCGTTCTGGTGCGAAAGCCTGGTCAATTGCGCGATCCAGCGCGAATGGGCCGTCAACCTCGGCCGCCGCACCGCGCTGGAGCGTGTCGCGCACCTGTTCTGCGAAATCTTCGAACGGCTTCGTCCCGTCGGGATGGCGGACGGCAAGTCCTGCGGCATGCCGGTCACCCAGGTCGACCTCGCCGATGCCACCGGTCTGTCGGTCGTCCATCTCAACCGGACGGTGCAGGAGCTGCGGGCGTCGGGCCTGATCGTGCTGCGCGACCGGACGCTGGTCATCAACGACCTCGCAGCGCTCAAGCGCGCGGCGGCGTTCTCGTCGAGCTATCTGCATCTCTATCGACGGCACTAGCGCGATCCAATGCCGCGAAGGCTGCACGCGCCGGGAACGGGTTAGATGTCGGCGCGTACCGATGCGCTGATGTCGTGGGCAGAAACCGGAAAAATGCGCGCCACGTCCATCGTCCCCGTTATGTCCGGTTGTCACCCGGCGGTGCGGATCGTCAACGCCGCGGCGCGGCTTTGGTTCGCCGGTTGTAGGGAGAGCGGTTGACCGGCCGCAGCGAAATGCCTTCGCGCTGCGCCTTGCTGCGAATGGCGGCGACGGGCCGCTGCAGCTTGATGCTCATCACGCCGGTCGGCGTGTTGCCCTTGGCGAGCTGCTTCAACTTGCTCACATCCGCCGGGGTCCAGGGCTGGCGCGCGCGGCGCTTGTAGGCGGGATCGGCCTTGCGCGGGCCCTTGCGGCCAATCGGTGAGCCCGGCCGCTTCCATGCTGCTTTTGCCATGATGTTTCTCCTTCAACTCGTTCTTGAACCTGCGAATCAGCATTTCGGTTCCTGCGCAATCGTGCGCGCAAAATCACGCTGCGTTAACTTATGGAAATGCTGGAACCGCCGATTGCGGCGGACGCTGCGCGCATTGTTGGACGATGCCGTCCGCTCGCAACCGCTTGGAAAGTCCAGATGACCGCCAAACGTAGCCGCCGGAAACAGACCCAGTCGCTTCAGGAGCGGCTGGCCGCCTTCGCAGAAAACGCCCGCGAGCATGCCAGCAGCCTGCCGCCCGGCAGGGAGCGCGAGATGCTGCTGCGACGCGCCGAGCAGAACGAAGTGACCTCGAAGCTGACAAACTGGCTGAGCGCTCCCGTCGTTCCGAAACGAGGGCCGTCATGATGGGCAACAGCTTCAAGCACTATCGCGCGTTCCAGATCGATCCGGACGGACGCGTGTTCGGATGCGTCAACCTCGTTTGTGACGATGACGAGCAGGCCAAGCGCGAAGCGGCCTCGCTCGTGCTGCTTCACCGCATCGAACTGTGGCGGCTCGACCGGCGCATCGCAAAGTTCCGATGTGCCGCAGGAATTGGCTCGCCAGTAGGCCCCGGGAACCGCGTGCAAAGCCCCGGGTTGGTCGGACGGGACCGACCTCGCCGGCGCCGCTGACGCGAAAGGCAGGGCCAGGGCAAGACGGCGGATGAAGCCAAGGCGATCGAGCTGAAAGGCTGGCCCTATCCGCGCCATCTCGCCGGCCGCTATTTCGGCGTCGTCGCGCACGGCGATGCCGTCGGCGCCGAGGGCGTGCGCCGCGCCTTGTCAGACTGGCTGACCGACATGCAACTGATCTCGGTGGGGCGCTTTGCCGAGGCTCGACGGCTATGTCGGCTATCAGGAGCCTTACGCCACCTCGCATCGCGCGCTCGACGAGGACGACGAATTCCAGCAGGAGGTGCGGAACGCGGCGCGTGCGCTCGGCAACGCCGTCCGGCTCGCGAGGAGCGGGTGCCTGCGAGCCCGGCGCCGGCCTTGCCGATCCGAAACCCCAATGACCCCGGCGCGGTTCGACGGCGTGATCGTCGGCCCGCTGGGCCAGGAACGAAGCGCGCTGCCCGGCCTTGGTTGGGCGGGGCGATGCGCAACTGGAGAGAACGGATGTCGCAATCAGAAGACATGACCCGCTGCGTCGCGCTCTGCATGAGCTGCTACCAGACCTGCCTCGGCACGGCGATGAACCACTGCCTCGAGACCGGCGGCAAGCACGTCGAGCCGAAGCACTTCCGCCTGATGATGTCCTGCGCCGAGATGTGCCGGACCGCGGCGCATTTCATGCTGCTCAACACGCCGCATCACCGGCATACCTGCGGCGAGTGCGCCGAGATCTGCACCGAATGTGCGGCGGATTGCGAGCGGATCGGCGGCATGGACGAATGCGTCGCCATGTGCCGCTCCTGTGCAGAATCCTGCCGCGCGATGGCGGCCTGAGGGACGACGCCCATGCTGGAAGAGAAACTCAAGGACGCCGTCATCGGCGAGCTGCAGCGTCAGGCAGCCAATCGGCCGCAAGCGCTCAAGGTCGAAGGCGCCAAAGATGCGAAAGGCTCCGAGGAGCTGACCGTCAGCGGCAAGATAGACCTCGGCGCGCTGGTCATGGTGATCGCGGGAGCGGTCGCCGGCGGCCCTTAGCTTGCCGCCTCAGCCATATTCCTCGCCGATGCCGTACTCCCGGTAGATCTCCAGCGGATCGAGATCGGGAAACAGCCGGCATTTGGCCTGGGCCAGGTGCAGGCTCACCGCCGCCGGCTCCTTGCCGCTCGAGAGCATCTTGCGGATGTCGTCCATATGCGCGTTCGGCTGGTGCTTGGGTTCGAGCTGCTCCAGCGCGACCAGGGCGGTCGCGAGGGCCTCGGTCAGAACCCACTCGTCGTGCCCGGTGATTCCCTTCTTCGGCATCGGCAGACCCCGGATGTGGCGGCAAGGCGATAGTCTATCGCGACTTCCGCCAAATCGCCATTGAGCCGTTGCGGGGCGGACGCGCCCTTGCATTACGGCGGCGCGTGGCTAAAAGGCGGCAAGTTGCGGGGCCGTGGTATCTTTGTTGAAACAATGTTGGCGTAGACGGACGCCCGCAGGGATCCGGCTGGCAGTTCCGGTCTGAGCCCTTGATCCCGCATTGGGCAGCACGTTCCCGGTTGCCTCCTTCAAGGCTTGAGCCAGCATGGTTTTTCTCAGCTTCGCCTACCGCTTCCTCACCAATTTCGCCTTCATGGCGATGGTGTATTTCAGCCTGAACTTCATGGAGAAATATCCGAACCGGGCGATCCTGGCGATCCTGGTACTGGTTTATGCCTCCATGCGCGCGGCCTCGACGCTGCGCGCCTTCTATTTCTACCAGAAGATCGAGAAGCTGGAGGCCGAGACAAGGCGCCTTCAGGGCCCGATCAACGACGGCTCCGGCGGAACCAACGCGCGCAAGCAGGTCGTCGCCGACGTTGCGCGGCTGCGGCGCGACGGCGAGCCTCAAGTCCTATATGGACCTGTTCTTCCTGGCGCTGATCGTGCTGCTCTGCGTCGCCGCCATCCTGCGGCAGTAGGGCTAGACGCGCTTCTTCAGACTGGCGACGCGGGTCGAGCGCGGCGTGGCGCTCTTGGCCTGCGCGGCATGCTTCGGTGCGGCCGGTGCCGCATGCGCGGCACGCCGAGCCTGGGGCTTGGCGGGCTTGCCCCGTGCGACCTTGCCTCTGGCCGCATGCGGCGTCTCAGCCGCCATCGCCATCCGCGCCGCGGCCCGCCGCGACAACGTCGTCGACAGCAGCACCTCGACCGAGCCTTCCGGGATTGCAAAGAGCGCGCGCCCGGGCACGGGCAGGGTGGATGCGATATCCATCTGTCCCTTGGTCCGGCGCGGCAGCAGCGATTGATGCGCGGCTTCCGCATTGAGGTCGGAGAGCGAGGGCGCCGGAAGCGTGCGGCCCTCGGTGAACACGAAGCGCGGAACAGCCGGCCAGCGCGCGATCGGCACGGTCTCGGTCGGCGGATGCAGCAGCCACTCCACCGGTGTGGTCGGCGTCGCCGGCCGGTCGGCGGTTGCCGGCACCACATGCACGATGCGATAGCCGCGCGCCTTGAGGTCGCGGATGATTTTTGGCAGCGCCGCGACAGTCCGCGCCTGGATGTCGTGCAGGAGCAGAATGCCCTTGCCCTTGGCCTCCAGCCGCTGCATCGCGAGCTGATAGACGCGGTCGGACGAGACGTGGCGCCAGTCGTCGGCGGGGAAGTCGGCGCTCCAGACCTGGATGCCGCGCGAGATCAGATAATTCTCGACGCCCTCGGCGCGCATCAGGCCGGGAATGCGGAAGAACGGGGCGAGCTTGGTCGGATCGGTCATCGCCGCCGAGGTCCACTCGATGCCGCCATTGATCTCGGGCTCGAATTTCTCGACCGGCATGCGGTCGAAGGTCAGCGGATGGTTCATGCTGTGGGTGCCGACGGTGTGCCCCGCCGCCACCAGCTTGCGCACGCCTTCCGGGTTCGCCTTGGCCTGGCTGCCGATGATGAAGAAGGTCGCCTTGATGCACTCGTCGTCGAGCATCTTGAGGACCTGGTTGGAATATTTCGGCAGCGGACCGTCGTCGAAGGTCAGCACGACCTCGTGGTCTCGAAGCGGCAGCGTCTCGCGGTACTGCATGGTGCCGATGCGCGGGTGTTCGCGCGGATCGACCACGAGGGTGCGCGAGGTCCCGAGCGCGTCGGGATGGCCCGGGCAGTCGGCGGCGAGCGCCGCTGGCGTGCCGACGGTCAACAAGCCGAGGCAAAGGACGATCCACGATCGCGTCCGCAAAACAACGCTACTTCCGATCATGAACCCCGTCTGCCCTCATACGCGTTTGCCGCCATAGTAGGTCGGAGACACCAGCAAACGGTTCAGGCGCCAGGCACTTTCAAGCGCCTTTCCCGTCGCACGGTCCCTATCCATTTGCAGGGGGTAGCATGAACAGAGTGTTAATAGGGCCCAAATCACCCCATTTTGCGCCGGCGTGACATTCCGGCATCAGCGTGCATCGGCGTTCTTCTGGGTGCCGGCGGGAACGATGTGGACCACGCGGAAACCGTTCTCCCGGAGGTACCTCAGGAAGGCCGGCATGATCGCGGCGGTGCGGGCCTTGGGGTCGTGGAAGAGGACGATGCCCTTGCCGCTGGCGGCGAGACGCTCGGTCACCAGCTTCAATTCCTGCTCCGGCGTCATCTCGTTCCAGTCGCTGGCCCAGAGGTCGGCCCCGAACACGACGATGCCGCGCGACTGCAGCAGGTCGAGCCTCGGCCTGGGTGGCCTCGAAATAGGGGAAGCGGAAGAACGGCGTCGAGGGCGTCGTCGTCGGGTTGTCGTGCAGCGCCGTCTCGACGGCGGCGATGCCGCGGTCGATCTCGCCCTTCGCCTTGTCGAACGGGATCCGCGCCATGAGCGGATGCGAGAAGGTGTGGTGACCGATGGTGTGGCCTTCGCGGGCGATGCGCTTGACCATGTCGGGATGCTGGGAGGCGTGCAGGCCGATCAGGAAGAACGTCGCGCGCACGCATTCCTGCGCCAGCGCCGCCAGCACCTTCGACGTCGTAGGCGGGTTCGGTCCGTCGTCGAAGGTCAGCACGACCTCGTGATCGGCCAGTGCAAGCGTCTGCGGAAAGCTCTTCAGGCCCACGCGCGGCGTGGTCTTGGCATCGACGCTCAGCACGCGCGAGGTGCCGAGCGCGTCCTTGCGCGGGCACTCGGCGGCTTCCGTCGCGGCGATGCCGGCGAGCGCGGCGAGGGCCGCTGCCACTGCCATCGAGGTCCAACTCGGTCGAAGCATCTTTGTCATTGCGCTCGGAGTTGCCTTGTGGGTATTGCCTGACCGTCAGCTCAAACCACCTGATCCAACCTGTCAAACGGCGAGGCGCGCCATGGATGAACATATGGACGTTGCCGCAGCCGCCGCGGATTCGGTACTCGACCACGTGCCGATGCGCAATGAAGACGGCGACATCAGGCACGAATTCGTCGAGGAGATCGCGCGCGCGATTGAGGCCGGCGACAGCGCCTCGCTGCGCGCCTGCGTCGCCGAGCTGCACGAGGCGGATCTCGGCGATCTCATCGGGGCTCTGGAGCCCGACGACCGCGTCCGCCTGGTCGAACTGACCGGAGCCGACTTCGACTTCTCCGCGCTGAACGAGGTCGACGAGGCCGTCCGCGAGGAGATCCTGGAGGAGCTGCCGCCGGAGACGGTCGCCGAGGGCGTCCGCGAGCTAGAATCCGACGACGCCGTCGAGCTGCTGGAGACCCTCGACCAGGCCGAGCAGGAGGAGATCCTCGAGAAGCTGCCGCTCAAGGAGCGCGTCGCGCTCGAGCGCAGCCTGCTGTATCCCGAGAATTCCGCCGGCCGCCGCATGCAGACCGAGTTCATCGCGGTGCCCCAGGATTTCACCGTGGGCCAGGCCATCGACTACATGCGCGAGACGCCGGATCTGCCCGATCGTTTCTACGAGATCTACGTCGTCGACAAGGACCAGCACTGGCAGGGGGCAGTCCCCCTCGACGTGCTGCTGCGCGCGCGACGGCCGATCGCTCTGACCGAGCTGACCGACGAGGACCGCCGCCGTGTCTCCGTCCTGGAGGACCAGGAAGAGGTGGCGCGCATGTTCGGCAAGTACAATCTCGTCGCCGCCCCCGTCCTCGACACCCAGGATCGCCTCGTCGGCGTCATCACCGTCGACGACGTCGTCGACGTCATCGAGGAGGAGGCGGACGAAGACCTCAAGGCGCTCGGCGGCGTCACCAGCGACGAAGAGCTGTCGGATACCTTCCTGACCATCGCGCGCGGCCGCTTCAACTGGCTGCTGGTCAATCTCGCCACCGCCTTCCTGGCGTCCTCCGTGCTCGGCCTCTTCGAGGGCCAGCTCGAAAAATGGTCGCGCTCGCCGTGCTGGCGCCGATCGTGGCGAGCCAGGGCGGCAATGCTGCCACCCAGACCATGACGGTGGCGGTGCGGGCGCTCGCAACGCGCGAACTCGGCGCCTCCAACGCCTGGCGCGTGGTGATGCGCGAGGGCTTGGTCGGTCTGATCAATGGTCTCGCCTTCGCGGTGATCACCGGCATCGCGGCGGTCGCCTGGTTCAAGATTCCGGGCCTTGGCATCGTCATCGGGCTCGCCATGATCTGCAACCTCATCGCCGGCGCGCTCGGCGGCATCCTGATCCCGATGGCGCTGGAGCGCGTCAGGGCCGACCCGGCGGTGGCCTCAGGGACGTTCGTGACCACGGTGACCGACGTCGTCGGCTTCTTCTCCTTCCTCGGCATTGCGACGCTGTGGTTCGGGTTGAGGTAGATCTCGCCGTCATTCCGGGGTGCGCCATTTGGCGCGAACCCGGAATCCATTTCTCCGCATCACTTGCTGTGTGACGGATTGCTCGCGCTTCGCGCGCCCCGGAATGACGGTCCCATCATCTTTAATCCCACCTTAAGCGACCTGCCGCATCATCGCTCGCGCTTGGGGGAATGGGCATGCGTGTGCGATTGAAGGCGGACGGACGGATCGTCGAGGTGCGGGACGGGCAGGAGTTTCCGGTCCAGCCGTCTGCGGTCGAGCCCATGGCCGCTGCCGCGCCTGGCGAGACCTCTTCGCTCGCGGTGCGCGATCTGCGCCGCCGCGCCTGCCTGACCCAGATGGAGTTCGCCGCCAAGCTCGGCGTGCCCGTCGAGACCATCCGCAACTGGGAGCAGGGCAAGCGTGCGCCGCGGGGGCCGGCACGCGCGCTGCTCGCGGTGATCGCGCATGCGCCCGATACCGTCTTCCAGGCGCTCGCCAAAGCCTGATACCCGAGCCTGATACCAAGGCCCGACCTTGAGGCCTGAACCTGCCGTTAGCACTGCGCCAATTATCCCGGTTGAACGGACGCTGCCTCCGTTGGCAGCGTCGTGGACCGGGTCCATAATGACGGCCTGATGACGTCAGGGGCTGCCGCAACGGAAGAGGACACCTCATGCTGTTCGTCGAGGCCAATGGCGCAAGAATCCCGGCGATCGGGCTCGGGACCTGGGAGCTGAGCGGAAGACCTGCCGCGCGCGTGGTCGAGCAGGCGCTCCGGCTCGGCTACCGCCACATCGACACCGCGCAGGTCTACGAGAACGAGCGCGAGGTCGGCGACGGTATGCGCTCCTCGGGCGTGCGCCGCGACGACGTCTTCCTCACCACCAAGGTCTGGACCAACCATTTTGCGCCCCATGATCTGGAGCGCTCGGTCAAGGAAAGCCTGGCGCGCTTGCGGCTTCCTTCCGTCGATCTGTTGCTGCTGCACTGGCCCAATTCGCACGTGCCGCTGGCGGAAACGCTGGGCGCGCTGTCGCACGCGAAGACGATGGGGCTGACCCGCCATATCGGCGTCTCCAATTTCACGGTGGCACTGCTCGAGCAGGCGGTGGCGCTGTCGCCGGAGCCGCTGATCTGCAACCAGGTCGAATACCATCCCTATCTCGACCAGGCGAAGGTGAGGGCGGCCTGTGATCAGCATGGCCTTGCTCTCGTGGCCTACAGCCCGATCGCCAAGGGGCGCATCAAGACCGACCAGACCCTGGCCGTGATCGGGCGCGTCCACCACAAGTCGCCGGCCCAAATCTGCCTGCGCTGGCTGCTGCAACAGAATGTCGCTGCGATCCCGCGCACCTCGCGCATCGAGCGCCTGTCCGAAAACATCGAGATTTTCGATTTCGAGCTGTCCGCGGACGAGATGAACCAGATCGCCGCGCTTGCCAATCCGAAGGGTCGCCTGACCGACTTCGGCTTCGCCCCGAAATGGGATTGAGAGGGGGCCGGGGTATGCTAGGACCGCGACGGCAACCCAAGATCGGTCGATGGAACTGCGGAAGATCATACGGACGGACATTGCGGCGTCGGCGATCGCGCATCTGACGCTGGTCGCGCTGATCGTCGTGATCAGCGAAGTCCATCCGTTTCGCACTCAGCAGCCGGAGACGGTGACGGTCGACATTGTCACGCCGGAGCAGGTGAAGCAGGAGGAGGCCAAGGCAGAGGAGAAAGCGGAGGAGGCCAAGGAAAAGCCCAAACCGCCAGAACCCGAGCTGAAGCTGCCGAAGCTCGATATCACCGACAAGGCCGAGCCGGCGCCGAAGCCCGCGGACAAGCCGCAGGCCTCGCCGCCACCATCGCAGTCGCCTGCGCCGCAGAAGCAGCCCACGCAGGCGCCGAAGCGCGAGGCCAACGCGCAGCCGCAGCAGCCTCCGCCGCAGCAACCGCCGCCGCAGCAGCAACCCCAGCCTGAGCCGACGCAGCAACCGCCGCCTCAGGCGATGCCTCCTCAGTCGCCGCAGGCCCAACCATCGCAGCCGCAGGCACAGCAGCCGCCGCCACAGGCCGCGCCGCCGCCGGCCTATCCGGCTCCGCAGCCTGACGTCACCGTCAAATACGGCGTGATGCTGGGCCTGCCGCCCGAATTGCCGGCGCCGCTGCCGAAAGACGCCCCCAAGGACGACGGCGGCGATGCCAAGGATTCGATCGGCGCCAAGCTGCCGCCCGAAATCGTCGCCGCACTTCGCAGCCACTTGCGGAGCTGCGCGAAATTGCCGGCGGGCCTCAGTCCGACCGACAACGTTCACATCAAGCTGCGCACGGTGTTCGCGACCGACGGCACGCTGGCGCGCGAGCCGATCCTGATCGAGGCCCCGCCATCTGCGAAGGGAGTGGCGCTCGTGAAGTCCGCCATGAGCGCGATCCAGAATTGCCAGCCTTACAAAATGCTGCCGCCCAACCTGTATGAGGAATGGAAGGTGCTGGACCTGCCGTTCAGCCCGCGGGATCTGGGCGGATAGTTCGTAGCCCGGGTGAGCAGCCGCGAGGTTGCGAAGGTGTGTCGATATGGTGCGGGAAGAGTGATGCACTTGCGTCATACTCCGTCATTGCGGGCGCAGCGGAGCAATCCAGAATCTCTCCGCGGAAAGATTTTGGATTGCTTCGTCGCAAAAGGGCTCCTCACAATGACGTGGAGAAGGGCGTGCCCCACACTCCGCTCTCGTGCCCCGGACGCAGCGCAGCGCTCTTGCGGTGCGCTGCAGAGCCGGGGCCCATCTTACCGCGACCTCCCGTGTCGCTCCTGGGTCCCGGCTCTGCGCCGCGATGCTCAACGCATTGCAGCTTGTCCGGGACACATGCCCTCAATGACCGCGCCTGATCCCCTCGCCAGCCACCAGCTCCGGCGCCATCGCCGCCCAGGCGCTGGATGCGAACTGCCGTCGCCAGGTCACGACCACCACGGCCGCGGTGGTCACGAACAGCACCCAGGGGCTGACGAACCAGCCGAGATAGCCGAGCGCGAAGAAGAAGGCGCGCTGGCCGCGGTTGAAATGGCGGCCGGCGGACTCGAACAGGCGCGAGGTGCGGACGACATGGGCTTCGGCCTCCGGCGTGTCGCGCCGCTCGGCGGGCGGCATGCCGCCGAACAGGATCGCGACATAGTTGAACAGCCGATAGGACCAGGCGAACTTGAAGAAAGCGTAGACGCAGATCAGCACGAGGCCGACGCATTTCAGCTCCCACATCGCGGGCGAAGTGGAGAGGTCGATCGGCAGCTTGCTCAGGATCGTGATCGCGTCGTTGGTGGCGTGCAGCAGCGCCAGCGCGCCACCGAGCGCGATCAGGCTGGTGGAGGCGAAGAAGGCGGTGCCGTTCTGCAGCGAGGCCATGATCTGCATGTCGACCATGCGTGCGTCGCGGTCGAGCAGCCGGCGCACCCAGACCTCGCGGTAGCGGTTCATGCGTGCCGACAGGCTGTCGCGGCCGTAGCTCGAATGCTCCAGCGTCAGGGCGTAGACCAGCCACTCGATGATGAAGAAGCCGACGGCGGTGATGTCGACCCAATGCCTGCTCATCTGTCTCTCCTCGCAAGCCGCCACGATTGGCACGCATGGGAGGATGCGGCAACGATTGATTGGCGGCAGGCGATGGCGTTAAAAGCGGCTCGCTTCACAGCGTCTCGAAAAGGACTGGTGACATGGCTGCGCTGAAACTCGCGATCGGCAACAAGAACTACTCGTCATGGTCGATGCGCCCCTGGCTCGCGCTTCGCGCCAACGACATCCCGTTCGTGGAGACGGTGATCCCGCTCTACACCGACAATCCCGCGGACAAAGAGCAGATCCTGTCCTTCAGCCGCGCCGGCAAGGTGCCCGTGCTGGTCGACGGCGACGTCACGGTGTGGGATTCTGCTCGCCATCATCGAATACATCGCCGAGCGCTATCCGGACGCGAAGCTGTGGCCCGACGATTTCGCCGCGCGCGCACAGGCCCGGTCGGTCTGCGCCGAGATGCATTCCGGTTTCGTGGCGCTGCGCAGCGAATGCGGCATGAATCTGCACCGGCCGATCCGCCCCGTGGCGCTCTCGGCGGACGCCAAGGCCAATGTTGCGCGGATCGAGCAGATCTGGCGCGAGTGCCGCGCACGCTACGGCGCGAAGGGGCCGTTCCTGTTCGGCCGTTTCGGCGCGGCGGATGCGATGTACGCGCCGGTCGTGCATCGCTTGCGCACCTACGCGATCGATGTCGCGCCGGACACCAAGGCCTACATGGAGACGATGATGGCGCTGCCGGCGTTCCAGGAATGGACCCGCGATGGGCTCGCCGAAACGCTTCTCATCGCCAAGTTCGAGGACGCCTGATCGCCGGCGCTGGCCGGGTCCGCCGGCCGCGTGCCGGCCGGCCGCGCTCACGGTGCGAGAACGGACCGGGGGCAGCGGACCCCCGGCTGCGACCGGCCTGCGACACGTCGCCCTGAACGGGTGGTCCCGGCGGTATCATCGGCCCGACGGTTTCAGCTCTATCACTCTGAAAAGGCTATCAAATATGCGCGTTTGCCATGCTGGCATGGCGCTGGCCAAAACCACCTTCTGCGTGCTATATAGCGGCTGGGTTTCTGGCCGGCCGTCGCAGTGGGACCATGGGCGAGGCAGGCGTTGTTTGAGTGGAGAGGGTGTTGAAGCACAAATTCCCGATTGGAACGCGCGTATTGTTCACGGCCAGCAACGTTGCGCGCCCCGCTGCCAGCGGCTCGTATGAGGTCATCCGTCTGCTGCCGACCGATGGCGACGATTGCCAGTACCGGATCAAGAGACTCGACCGAAGCCTTCGAACGCGTCGCCAAGGAAAGCCAGCTCGCGCTTTCCTGAAGCCGGCTCGCGCTCCTGAAAGCTGACGCACCCCGCGCATTGGTGCCATCAGGGAATCGCATCCTGCCGCCGTTAAAAGGCCCGCTTCACCTTCAAAAGGTGAGCCGGGGCAGTTGCCGATTAGCGGTGCTCGCTTGACCATTCGCTCTCTGCTCGCGTGAGGGGACGTCGCGCATGAACTGGGCATGGGCCACTTCGCTCGACCAAATCTGGCGCTCGCCAGCCTTTCCGATGTGGATGACGCTGGCCGCGGCCGGATTCTTCGGATTGATCCTGCTGATCACGCTGCTGCGCGCCGACAGATCGGTCGCCAACGGCGCGCTGACGGTGATTACGCTGCTCTCCATCGCGATCGCCGGAGCTGCCACCGTGCGTGTCTATGGCCCGCTGGGGCAGGAGGCGCCGACCGAGGCGCGCGCGCAAGGCTCGGTCATCGCGAGCCTGCCGGCGCTGTCCTGTCTCGACGATTTTGCCGGCGATGCCGTGGCCGCCGGCTGCGAGAAGGCGCTGTTCGGCTCGCCCGATGCTGCGGCTGCGGCCGTATCCTACACCGCGGCGCGGATCGACCGCCTGACGGCGCTCGGTGATGTCGCGACCGCCGAGAAGGGCCTGACGGTGGACATCAAGGCGCTGCGCAAGGCGCTGGAGCATGATCGCTACGGTCTCGTGGCGCAGGTGCTGGTCGCGCGCGACGGCTGCACGCAGTTCGACTGCGCCGCCTTCCGCTCGCTGACCGACCAGCAGCAGGTCGCCGCCAACATGGATTCCCATCTTTACGACATGCTGGTCGCGCGTCATGCGCCGACCTGGAACGTGCCGGCGACGGCGCCGGCGGCGCTGCCATCGACTGCGGCGCTCGCGGGTCTGGCGCCCTCGATGCCCACGGGCAAGCCGACCAGCGCGGAGTTCCCGAGCGCATCGTCGACCCCGCCGGTGAGCATCATGAGTCCGGAGCCCACGGCGACCACGCGGCAGGCGACACCGGCCTCAAACGCAGCGGCGCCGGCCCGCGCGCCGGCAGCTGCCTCGGCGCAGGCCACGGCGCCTCCGGCCGCGAAGAAGCCGCCGGCGCCGAAGGCTGCGCGGGCACCGGCAGCAGCACCGGTTCCGCTCGTGCCTCCGCCGGCATCGGTCGCCGCTCCCGCGGCTGCGGATAACGAGTAGATCGGCATTCCAAATGCGGTGCTGCCCGGCTAATGCTGGGCCATGCCGCTCCATCTGATCAAGCTTGCCGTCGGCTGCGACTCCGTCAAGGAATTGAAGGAGTGGGTCGCCGAACGGATGCAGACCGCCAAGAAGAAGGGTCTGCCGCAACATCACATCCACATCACCCGCATGGTGCCCAAGCGCGACGCCGAGATCCTCGCGGGCGGATCGCTCTATTGGGTGATCAAGGGCGAGATCGCCGCGCGGGAAAAGATCATCGCCATCGAGCCGTTCCGCGACAAGGACGGCATCGGGCGCTGCCGCATCGTGATGCAGCCGAAGGTGATCTCGGTGTCGCCGCGGCCGATGCGCCCGTTCCAGGGCTGGCGCTATCTGGCCGATGAGTCCGTTCCGCCCGATCTCGGCAAGTCCGCCGCCGGCTCGATCGCGGCGATGCCGGAGCCGATGCGGCGCGAATTGCGCGACCTCGGGCTGCTCTAAACCGCGATATTGTCGATCAGCCGGGTGCTGCCGAGCTGAGCCGCGACCAGGATCCGCAATGGGCCGTCCTTGCGCGAGGCGACCTCGGCCAGCGTCTCGGCGTGGCGGACCTCGTAATAGTCGAGCGCAAAGCCCGCCGCCTTGATCGTCTCCGCGCCGCGCGCCATCGCCGGCGCGATGGCTTCGCCTGCCTTGATCCGTCCGGCGCTGTCCTTCATGGCGCGGTAGAGCACGGTGGCGGTCTGCCGCTCCTGCGGCGACAGATAGACGTTGCGCGAGGACATCGCGAGGCCGTCGCGTTCGCGCACAGTGCGCGAGCCGATCACCTTGACGCCGAGGTCGAGATCGCGCGCCATCTGCGTCACCACCCGCAACTGCTGAAAGTCCTTTTCGCCGAAGATCGCGAAGTCCGGCCGGCATTGCGTGAACAGCTTGCCGACGACGGTGGCGACGCCGCCGAAGAAATGCGGGCGGAAACGGTCCTCGAGGCCGGCCAGCGCCGGCCCCTCCGGCACGATGCGTGTGGCAAAGCCGTCGGGATACATGGCCTTGACGTCCGGATGCCAGACGATGTCGACGTCCTCGGCCGCGAGCTTGGCGATGTCGGCCTTCCAGGTGCGCGGATAGGCGCCAAAATCCTCGGTCGGGGCGAATTGGGTCGGGTTGACGAAGATCGATACCACGACGCGGCTGGCGCGCCGCTTGGCGAGGCGGACGAGAGACACATGCCCGTCATGGAGGGCCCCCATGGTCGGGACCAGCGCGATCGTGGCCTTTCGCTTACGGAGATTGTCGACGGTACGGCGCAAGGCTGGGACCGTGCGGGCGATCAAGGGGCTTGATGACATCAGGACTCGGCAGGGTTTTGGAATCGGCGCGGCGTGATCCGCGCCCCGGGGCGACTAACCTTAACAAGCAGCGAGCATGGACGCCATGCACCCGGATGCGGCACAGCATCCCGTGCAAGGCCGCGCACGACATCGCGACATTGTGGGCTGGATCACAGACGAATATTGGCGCTGCAATTCATGATGAAGAACGGCGCAGTACGATTTGCATTTCCTGTCACGCATTTCACTTGACCGCAGACGCGGCCAACTCGAAGATATTCATCAGGGGTGTTGAGGATCGCCATGCTTGTGCAGGCTAGCCAAGGCCAATCCGGCGCGGCGCATGTGGTCGTGCTCGGCAACGAGAAGGGCGGCTCCGGCAAGTCGACAACCGCCCTGCACATCGCGGTCGCGCTCCTGAAGGCCGGCCAGCGCGTCGCCACCATCGACCTCGACTGCCGTCAGCAGAGCTTCACCCACTACATCAACAACCGGTCCGCCTGGGCCCGCCGCACCAAGCTCGACCTCGAGCTGCCGGTGCATCGCTGCATCAAGCTCGGCGAGACCATGCAGATCGCCGAGAACGAGAATTCCGAGTTCCAGCAGTTCATGGAGGCGGTCTCGGCGGTGGAGAGCAGCTTCGACTTCATCGTCATCGATACCCCCGGCACCGACAGCTACCTGATGCGGCTCGCGCACTCGATGGCCGACACGCTGGTCACGCCGATCAACGACAGCTTCCTCGATTTCGACGTGCTCGGCACCGTCGACCCCGCCAGCTACGCGGTGACGGGCGAGAGCCATTATGCCGAGATGGTGCGCGATGTCCGCCGCAAGCGCCGCCAGCTCGACGGCTCGACCACCGACTGGATCGTCGTGCGCAACCGCCTGTCGATGCTCGGCTCCCGCAACAAGCAGCTGGTCGCCGAGGGGCTGAAGGATCTGTCGCTGCGGCTCGGCTTCCGCTACGTCGACGGCTTCGCCGAGCGCGTGGTCTATCGCGAATTTTTCCCGCGCGGCCTGACCGCGCTCGACGAGATCGACGAGGCCACGCTCGGCATGCGGCCCAATCTCGGCCATCTCACCGCACGGGAGGAGGTGACGAGCCTGCTCCGCCAGCTCAAGCTGCCGCTCGACGAGCGCGGCCGCCGCCGCGCCGCCAACCGGGCTGAGTGGTTCAACCAGGTCGACAAGCCGCTCGAGGTCCACGACATCCTGGGCGCCTGAGGCGGTATATCGCTACTTCCCGTTCGCTTCGAGCGCTGGGTTCCCAAGGGAACGCCGGCCGCGTTCGACCGTTTTCATCCCAAGTTTACCGCGAAATTGAACCCAATCGAGACCGGTTGCGTCGGATGGTGAGGTGCATCCTGACGTCGCTACCGAAGTACAGGATGCCCAGAAAACGTGTGCGACGCACAACGAAAGGGCTGCCGGTTCACAATATTTGGCCTTCCTGTCACGCGCCTGTGACATATATTAGCGAATAGGCGACCAGGGGACGAAGAGCCCCGGAAGAACACGATTTTCAACAGGGATTCAGGCCGCAACAGCCTGAGGCTGAGGACGAAAATGAAGCGTGGAATTGCCGTTCTGGTTTCGGTCAGTGCCCTCTGTGGCATCGCCTATTTCACGGCGAGCAAGTGGGCGATCAAGCACGAGACCATTACTTTCTACGACGCCTCGCGCGACAATCGTCCCGTGCCCGTCCAGATCGCGGTGCGCCGCGACAAGGAAATGCAGGCAAATGCCGGCATGATCACGCTGCCGGTCGCCGTGATCAACCACGGCAATACCGTCAAGAACACCGAATACGGCTTCCTCGCCAATATCTTTGCTGCGCGCGGCTACATGGTCGTGAGCCCGCAGCATGATCTGCCGACCGATCCTCCGATGGTCACCAAGCCCGGCGAACTCTATGTCGGCCGCCTGCCGCAGATCCTGCGCGGCGTCGCCAACATCCATCTCGCGATGCAGGAGATGAAGAGGATTCAGCCCAACGCCGATTACGAGAAGGTGACGATGGTCGGCCATTCCATGGGCGGCGACATCACCATGTACTTCGCCAAGCAGTATCCCGATGAGGTCAAGAAGGTCGTCACGCTCGACAATCTGCGCGTGCCCTTCGTCACCGCCGGCAAGTTCAAGATCCTGTCGTTCCGCTCGCAGGATCCGCAGTTCAAGACCGATGCCGGCGTGATCCCGACCGACGAGGAATGCGAGAAGGCGGGTATCCAGGTCGTGAAGACCGAATTCCAGCACAACGACATGCGCGACACCGGTCCGGATGCGGCCAAGAACTCGATCCAGGGCATGCTCGATAAATTCCTGAGCGCAACCGATAGCGAGATCGCGCCGGTCGACACCCAATCGTCGCCGCCCCACATCCTCGAGCCAGGCCCGGTCGCGCTGATGGCGCCTGCCAAGAGCTGACCTTCACGGCATCGACTGGAACGATTTCCAAAGCCCCCGCAGGCCTCCGTCCGCGGGGGCTTTGCACATTGACCAGCCTGCCTGCGCTGACCACATTAGTCGCTCACGCAAGGGTCAAGGGATGTCGGGCGAATCCATCAAGCCGCGCGGCGGCGATGCCGTCTCGGCACAAGCGGGCGGCACGGTGCCGCAGGCCGGAACGTCGACCGCAGAGGACATCGCTGCTTTCGTCACCAAGGCGCGGGCGCTGTCGCCCCATGCGCCGGGCGCGAAGGGGCGGCTGATCTTCGCATTGGATGCGACGATGAGCCGGCAGCCGACCTGGGACATGGCCTGCGCACTTCAGGCCGACATGTTTCGCGAAACCGCGGCGCTCGGCAGCCTCGATATCCGGCTGGTCTATTATCGCGGCTTCAACGAGTGCCGCGCCACGGGATGGATTTCCGACAGCGCCAGGCTCGCGGCGCTGATGAGCAAGATCGATTGCCGCGGCGGCGATACCCAGATCGGCAAGGTGCTGACGGAGGCACGGCGCGAAGCGGTCGCATCGGGCGTGCGTGCCGTCGTCTTCGTCGGCGACGCCATGGAGGAGAGGGTCGACGAGCTCTGCGCCAAAGCCGGCGAGCCTCGGCATGCTCAAGGTGCCGGTGTTCGTGTTTCAGGAAGGCCATGACACTGTCGCCGAGCAGGCCTTCCGCGAGATTGCGCGCCTGACCGGCGGGGCCTGGTGCCGGTTCGATCCGGGCGCCGCGGCACAGTTGCGCGAGCTGCTCCGGGCGGCTGCGGCCTATGCCGCCGGTGGCCGCGAGGCGTTGCTGAAATTGGCGAAGACCGCGAGCGGCGCAGCTATTCTGATCGGCCAGATGAAGTAGCGCGATGGGCGTTGCGGCTCGCGCCGGGGCGTATGCCATGCATTTTGCCGCGAGGGCGGCTATATTCGTGACATGACCCTGATCGCCGGCGCTGTCGCAATTATCACGCTTTATCTGCTGCTCCAGATGTTCCGTGCCGCCAACCCGGCGGTGCTGGCGCGCGCCATCAGGTTCGGTGGCGGCGTGCTGGCGCTGGCGATAGCAGCCTTCACCGGCTTGCGCGGCGAGCTGGTGGTGGCGATCCCGCTCGGTTTTTTCGGGGCCGGGCTGCTGGGCTGGACACCGCTGGCTAACGCCGGCTTCGGCAATCTCGGCGGGCTGTTCGGCGGCGGAGGCGCGGCTCCCGCGGCGGGGAAGACCTCGCGGGTGCGCTCGCAATTTCTCGACATGCGGCTCGATCACGATTCCGGCCAGCTCGGCGGCCAGATCGTCGCCGGGCCTCACGCCGGGCGCGATCTCGGCGAGTTCGATCTTCCGAGCCTGCTGGCGATGGTCCCGACGTTCGACGCCGAGAGCGTGGCCTTACTTGAAAGCTATCTGGACCGCCGGTTTCCCGCTTGGCGTCAGAACGCGCAGGGCGACGCGGCAGGGGGCAGCGCGCGCGGCGGCGAGTGGCAAAATGACGACGGAGGAGGCCTATCAGATCCTTGGCCTGCAGCCGGGAGCGGGGCGTGACGACATCAGCCGGGCCCACAAATCCCTGATGAAGAAACTCCATCCCGACCAGGGGGCTCGAACTATCTCGCTGCCCGGGTAAACGAGGCCAAGGATACTCTGCTTCGTACGCATAACGGCTAACTCCGGCACCACGCTACAAACGCCCGTACCGCGTGAGCTCCGCTTGCTCCGTTTGCCGTCGCCCCGATGCCCGCCATTTCGGCGTGACCAATCCCTTGAGCAAAGTTTTAACCGTAAATTCTTGACGAGAGGTTGTCACGGAACAGCCTTGTCAGGACAGCGCTCGCATCAACGCGTCCCCAAAACGAAAATGCCCGCGCAAGGCGCGGGCATTTGGTCTGGAACGGGGAAGGCGATCAGTTGCGGACGGTGATGCAGGAGATCTCGGCGCGCTTCAGGGTGCGGCAGACTGCTTCGGCCTGGTCGCGCTCGAGGCCGGCGAAGCGGGCGCGGTAGAGCTTGCGATTGTCCTTGGCGACGACTTCGGTGAACGGATCGGCCCTGCTGAGCAGGCCGCGGGCCGAGCTGCGCGCGGCATCGATGCGCTGCTGGGCTTCGTTCTCGCTCTCGAGCGCGCCGACCTGGACGATCCAGCCGCTATGGCTGATGGCCGGCTTGGCGGCGGCGCCCATCTGGACCGGCATTGGTTCGGCGGAGGCGAGCTTCGGAGCGGGCGCCGCGGCCGTTGCGGCCGGCAGCACGCCGAGGATGCCGTTGCCGGTGCCGAAGCCGGTCGGCTGGCGCGGCAGCTCGGCGCGGGCGATCTCGGCCCTGGGCGCCTCCGGCTGGCTGACGGTCTCGGTCCTGTTGATCAGATCGGCGCGGGCGACGACGGCTCCGGAGGTTTCCGCGACGTCGGAGCGAGACGGAATGGCGTTGGTGACGGGCGGAGCAACCTGGGTGGGAGCGGCGGAGGCGACCTTCACCGCGCCGGCCTTGACCTGAACCGTCTTGACCCGCACCGGCTTCATCGGCTCGGACGAGCCGGGAATGATCGAAAGCGGCTGGCTCGAGATCACGCCACTGGTGAGCGGCGCGGGCTCGATCTTGGATTCCATCGACCGAACCTCGGGCTTCGCAGGAGCCGGCGGCACCGCGGCCGTCGCCGCAGCCAGCGTCGACAGGCGGGCAGCGAGGCGAGACGGGGCGGCTTCGGGAGCAGGGGCCGCGGCCTGGACCTGCGCAGCGGGGCGGACCGGCGGCGTATTCGAGGCGTCGGCGACATCGGCGGCGGTGTCGGCGCCGTTGCGCTCGGTGACTGCGACGACCGTGTGCGAGGTCGCGCCCTTCTCGAGATTCTCCGCGAGCAGGTTACGCATGATGGCGTCGCGCGAGCCGCCGCTGCGGCCGCCGAGCACGACGCCGATCAGGTGGCGGTTGCCGCGGCGCATCGAGCTCACGAGGTTGAAGCCGGAGGCGCGGGTGTAGCCGGTCTTGATGCCGTCCACGCCTTCCACGCTGCCAAGCAGGTGATTGTGGTTGCGGATCGACTGGCCGCGCCAGTTGAAGGTCGAGGTCGCGAAATAGCGATAGTAGCGCGGGAAGCGCTCCTGGATGGCGCGGCCGAGCGTAGCTTGGTCGCGCGCGGTCGTGACCTGCTCGTCGTTGGGAAGGCCGTTGGCGTTGCGATAGACCGTCCTGGACATGCCGAGCGCGCGCGCCTTGCGCGTCATCATCTGGGCGAAGTCGTCCTCGTCGCCGGCGATGGCTTCGGCGATCACCACCGCGGCGTCGTTCGCGGAACGGGTGACGAGACCCTTGATCGCGTCCTCGACGCGGATGGTCTGGCCGGCACGAAGGTTCAGCTTGGTCGGATCCTGATCGGCGGCGTGCTGGGACACCGGCATCTCGGTGTCGAGCTTCATCTTGCCGGACTCGAGGCGCTCGAACAGCAGATAGAGCGTCATGATCTTGGTCAGCGAGGCGGGGTGGCGGATGCCGTCGGGGCTCGTTGCCTGCAGCACCGCGCCGGAATTGCCGTCGACGATGATGGACGCAAATTTCGGGCTGGAGCTCTCCGACACATCGCGCTGCACGCGGTGGTGCGCGTAGTGGCGGCGATGGCGCCGTGCCTCGGCGGCATCGGTGGTGAAGATGACCGCGGTGGTGACCGTAAGAAGCCCGAAAACGCCAACCCGCGCCAAGCGCGAGGAAGACAAGTTTTTACGAAGCATGGAACCCCGTCCCCGTTTCTCAACTGATCACCGGCTCGTGAGGCGAAATTGTGCCCAATGGACCCGGGATCATTACCTGCTCAGGCTGTCCCTCCGCTGGTGTTCGCCGCGGGAGACGTTTGGCCTGAGCCGCTGTTCTGGCTAAGGTGATGGTTTCAAACGGCTTTTGACCGTTTGCGGAAGTTGAACACGTCCAGGGAATCAGGGTAGGGGGCCGGGGTTTCCAAAAGCTTAAGGAACTGTTGCGGGAAACCCCGGGAATCTCCGCGAATCCAATCTGCTTTTGTGCGTCGCACAAAGATTCTTGACTTTTTTGTGCGTTGCACTAATTGTGGGCAGAGTCAGGGAGCCGGGGCTTCCCGACGAGAGCCAGGGAAAAGGATTCCGAAATGTTCAAGGTTGAAGACTTTCAGAACTACGGGAAAGAGCACTTCGAGCAATACGTCGCCTCCGCGACCTCGGTGCAGCACGGCCTCCAGGCGATCGCCAGCGCGTATGGCGACTACACGAAGAAGTCCTTCGAAGACACCAAGTCCTTCGTCGAGAAGCTTTCCGGCGTGAAGTCGATGGACAAGGCCATGGAAGCGCAGACCGATTTCGCCCGTTCCGCCTACGAGACCTTCGTTGCGGAATCGCAGAAGATCGCCGGCCTCTACAGCGACCTCGCCAAGCAGGCGTTCAAGCCGGTCGAAACCATCGTCTCGAAGTTCACCCCGGCCCAGTAACGTTTTTCAGGACATCCTGAAATCGAAAAGCCCGGCTGAACCAGCCGGGCTTTTTGTTTGGGTGCGTTCGATCCGTCAGCGCGCCACGCGCAGCTTCGACAGCGAGGTGCCGATGTCCTTGAACACGGAGACGGTTTGACTGGCCGAGGTCACCAGATAGAACTTGTCGCTGGTGCTGGCGCAATATTGCAGCACGGTCGAGGTCGGATCGCTGCCGGTGTTCACCTGCACCGTGTAGATCGTGATGTTCTCGGCCTTGGCGTTGTCGCACAGCTTCTTCTGTCGCGCGTCGATCTGCGAGGCGTTGCTATACCAGCGGTTCTGCGTGTTCAGGCCGTCGGAGAGCAGAACGATCGCGTCCTTGTAGGTATAGTTCGGATCCTTGGCCGGCGCGTTCATCGGATTGCCGGTCGACAGCGTCATCCAGCCCCAGGCCAGGCCGATGCCCTGGTTGGTGTTGCCGGTCGGCTTCATGGCGTCGATGCGACCCTTCAGCGAGGTCCAATCGTAGCTCAGCGGCATGACCGGCTGCAGATAGGACGAGCTGCCGGAGGTGCAGTAGGAGTACTGCTCGGCGGGAAAGAGCGTCCCCACATTGCCGCTCGTCGGCGTGGTATTCTTGGTGTCGTAGTCCTGATCGCGATCGACCACGCAACCGGTCCAGCCGCTGTGATTGGCCGGCACCCATTTCCACTTGCTGCAGTTCCAGTCGTTGCCCGCGGTGCAAGTCCAGTTGCCGTTGACGGCATCCCAATCGCTGAAATCGACCCAGTCCTTGTTGTAGTTGCTGGCGCCGACGTTGACGTCCTTGGCGAATGGAACGATCGAGATGTAGACGTCGCCATCGGCCTTTGCGAGCGGACTGAGCTGGTCGACGAGGTTCTTCGCCGCCGTCTGCATCGCCTCCATCTTGCCGTCCTGGGCCATGGAGCCGGTGTTGTCGAGCACCATGGCCACGCGCATGCGGACGTTGCCCCAGGCGCTGGTGGACGTGGTGCCGATGCCGAGCTTCGGGAAGCCGGCGATCTTCATGAAGCTCGTCGTGTAGGTGCCGGTGCCGGTGAGCTGGATCGTCGAGCCCATGCTGGTGCTCGCCGAATAGGTGGCGGCGACGGTGACCGAGGGCAGGGTGGAGGTGCCGGTAAACAGCGCGTTGAAATAGGCCTGCGCCTTCGTGCTGATCTGCGACGTGGTGATGGTGCCGGACGACAAATCCTTGGAGAGCATCAGGGCGGCGGAGTCGAGGGCCGCCTGCATGGACGTGCGGGCCTGGATAGCGCGGCTGTAGTCCACGGCGGCACCGACGAGGCTCAGCACCGGGACCAGCGCGATGGCGAAGATCACGGCGATATTGCCTTGCTCGGCCGCCGCGAAGCGGGCGATCCGTCGACCTATCGAGCTGACATACTGCGAGCGAAACATGATGATCCCCCGGAAACCGTGGTTTTGCCCGTTTTTGCGCCATGCCGTTGAATGGTTGGTAAATTGGACCGTAGAAGTCCGGGGTATTTCGGGCGAAACGTCGTAATCGCGTTAAATGACCGGGTTCCTGGTCAACATGTTCTAACCGGCCGGGGCATAAATTTTTGTCAAATCGGTCGGGATTGATTAACCTTGGCAGGATCGCCCGGACCGGGAATCGGGACTGTCCTGTCGCCGCATCGGCCTGACTTTTGCGCGCTTGCGGCGGGCCGGAGGCAGGCCCATATTGCTGGCGAACAATCCGGTCCGGACCGGATTTGTCGGGAGCGGCGATCCAACGAGGCGGCGCGCCTGCGCCACGCTCCGAAGGGCGGGGTCGTGCGGCGACCGCCATTCGCTTCCGTGGGGAATTTGAACGCCTGAGCCATGCCGCAATTGACTTCCAGACTCGACCTGTCCGCGCCAGCCGCTGCCTACGCTCCTCGCATGAGCAATGACGAGAACCGTTCGGGTACCCCATCGGGTCCGAACACTTCGGTCATCACCAAGGTCAAGCCCAAGACCAAACGACCGAACCTCTACCGCGTGTTGATCCTGAACGACGACTACACGCCGATGGAATTCGTCGTCCACGTGCTGGAGAAGTTCTTCAACAAGGACATCGAGGCCGCGACCAAGATCATGCTGCATGTCCACCATCATGGCATCGGGGAGTGCGGCGTGTTCACCTACGAGATCGCCGAGACCAAGGTGACGCAGGTGATGGATTTTGCCCGCAAGCACCAGCATCCGCTGCAATGCGTGATGGAAAAGAAGTAGTCGCCGTTCGCGTTGTTAAGAGTGGTTCTGTTTGCGTGGCGTGTGATGGCAGCACATGTTGCTGCATGATCCGGTGAAGTAATCCAGTGAACATCGGCGCCGGCGTCAACCCTGCCCGAATGGGTAGTTCTGCCCAAATCGGAACGGGTTTTGCATCGAAAATACCGTGGGCGTGTCGCCGCCGAGTCGCGGAACCGGTCTTTCGCCGCGGTCTTGTATAACTATATGTGACAAAGGTTGTTGTTGCCTGACCGGGCGATCACGACCATGATGATGGGGGCCATAGAGGACGCGAATGCCGACTTTTTCCCAAAGCCTTGAACAATCCCTGCATCGTGCGCTGGCGATCGCAAACGAGCGTCATCACCAATACGCGACGCTCGAGCATCTCTTGCTCTCTTTGATCGACGACTCCGACGCAGCCGCCGTCATGCGCGCCTGCAGCGTCGATCTCGACAAGCTCCGCACGAGCCTCGTCAATTATCTTGAGACCGAATTCGAGAACCTGGTGACGGATGGCGCCGACGATGCCAAGCCGACCGCAGGCTTCCAGCGCGTGATCCAGCGCGCGGTGATTCACGTGCAGTCGTCGGGTCGCGAAGAGGTGACCGGCGCCAACGTGCTGATCGCGATCTTCGCCGAGCGCGAAAGCCACGCCGCGTACTTCCTGCAGGAGCAGGACATGACGCGCTATGACGCCGTCAACTACATCAGCCACGGCATTGCTAAGCGGCCGGGCGTCTCCGAGGCGCGCCCGTGCGCGGCGTCGACGAGGAAACCGAAGCCAAGGGGACCGAGGACGCCAAGAAGAAGGGCGAAGCGCTCGAGACCTATTGCGTCAATCTCAACAAGAAGGCGCGCGACGGCAAGATCGATCCGGTGATCGGACGTAATTCCGAGATCAACCGCGCGATCCAGGTGCCGTGCCGCCGGCAGAAGAACAATCCGCTGTTCGTGGGTGAGGCCGGCGTCGGCAAGACCGCGATCGCGGAGGGCCTCGCCAAGCGCATCGTCGACAGCGAGGTGCCGGAAGTTCTGGCGGCCGCCACCGTGTTCTCGCTGGACATGGGCACGCTGCTCGCCGGCACGCGCTATCGCGGCGACTTCGAAGAGCGGCTCAAGCAGGTCCTGAAGGAGCCTCGAGGCGCATCCCAACGCCATCCTGTTCATCGACGAGATCCACACCGTGATCGGTGCGGGCGCGACGTCGGGCGGGGCGATGGATGCCTCGAACCTGCTCAAGCCCGCGCTTGCCTCGGGCACGATCCGCTGCATGGGCTCGACCACTTACAAGGAGTACCGGCAGCACTTCGAGAAGGACCGCGCGCTGGTGCGGCGCTTCCAGAAGATCGACATCAACGAGCCGACGGTCGAGGACGCGATCGCCATCCTCAAGGGTCTCAAGCCGTATTTCGAGGACTATCACCGGCTGAAGTACACCAACGAGGCGATCGAGGCCGCGGTGCAGCTTTCCTCGCGCTACATCCACGACCGCAAGCTGCCGGACAAGGCGATCGACGTGATCGACGAGTCCGGTGCGGCGCAGATGCTGGTGGCCGAGAACAAGCGCAAGAAGACCATCGGCATCAAGGAGATCGAGACCACGATCGCCTCGATGGCGCGGATCCCGCCGAAGAGCGTGTCGAAGGACGATGCCGAGGTGCTCAAGCATCTCGAGACCACCCTGAAGCGCACCGTGTTCGGCCAGGACAAGGCGATCGAGTCGCTCGCCGCCTCGATCAAGCTGGCACGTGCCGGCCTGCGCGAGCCGGAGAAGCCGATCGGCTGCTACCTGTTCTCGGGCCCGACCGGCGTCGGCAAGACCGAGGTCGCAAAGCAGCTCGCGGCGTCGCTCGGCGTCGAGCTGCTGCGCTTCGACATGTCGGAGTACATGGAGCGGCACACCGTGTCGCGCCTGATCGGCGCGCCTCCCGGCTATGTCGGCTTCGACCAGGGTGGCCTTTTGACCGACGGCGTCGACCAGCACCCGCATTGCGTGGTGCTGCTGGACGAGATCGAGAAGGCGCATCCCGACCTCTATAACGTGCTGCTCCAGATCATGGACCACGGCCGGCTCACCGACCACAACGGCAAGCAGGTTAACTTCCGCAATGTGATCCTGATCATGACCACCAATGCGGGCGCGTCCGATCTCGCCAAGCAGGCGTTCGGCTTCACGCGCTCGAAGCGGGAAGGCGACGACCACGAGGCGATCAACCGGCAGTTCGCGCCGGAATTCCGCAACCGCCTCGATGCCATCGTCTCGTTCGGCCATCTCAGCGTCGAGGTGATCGGCACGGTGGTCGAGAAGTTCGTGCTTCAGCTCGAAGCGCAGCTCGGCGACCGCGACGTCACCATCGAACTGTCGGAGCCTGCCAAGACCTGGCTGGTCCAGCACGGTTACGACGAGCAGATGGGCGCGCGTCCCATGGCCCGCGTGATCCAGGAGCACATCAAGAAGCCGCTGGCTGACGAAGTGCTGTTCGGCAAGCTCAAGGGCGGCGGTCATGTTCGCGTCGTTCTCGTCAAGGACGAGGCCGACGAGACCAAGGAGAAGATCGGCTTCGAGTTCGTCGAGGGCCCGGTCACGCCGAAGCAGGAGAAGCTGCCCGGCACCCGCAAGCGTCCGCCGGGCAAGTCCAAGCCGGGCGGCCCCGGCGGCTCGAAGGGGCCGACTTCCAAGGGCCCGCTGGTCAAGGCTTGATCCAGCGCGCATCATGAATCGAAAGGCCGGCTGCGAAGCCGGCCTTTTTGTTTGTGGCTGGGATGACCGCTTACGTCCCGGTATCGGGCGGCGGTGCTGCAGGTGCCCGCGGCTTCTTCGGCGCGGGCGACCGCGCGCGGGGAGGGGCTGACGGCTGCATCGTGATGATGACTGGATTGGGCTTGTGATCGGTGGCCGCGCCCGTCGCGGCATCGACGCCCATGCCGACGACACCGCCGAGCAGGAGATTGCCGGCGAAGCCGGCGGCCCCCGATGTCGGGATGTCCCGGCTGAGTGGCACGACCTGCGGCTCATAGCCTTCCTTCTGGAAGGTGATGGAGATGTCGGCGTTCCGCTTGACGACCACCGAGCAGGGCGTCGTGCACGTGGTCGGAACTTCCATTCCGCTGACGACGGCTTCCACGCCTGAAGGTGTCGAAGAGATGCTGATGTTTTCGGTCGTGCCGCGCGTGACAGACGCGCAGCCGCCCAGCATGACGCTGAGCGCCGCAATTCCCACTAAACGCATGAAGTGCCCCTTATTCCCCGCGCCAATGAAGCGCAACCGGAGCGCGAGGGCAATAGGTCATTGCTCCGGATAGTTAAGCCACGCAGGGGTTGTGCACGGGTTGGTGGGTCACCGGAAGGTGGGTCGCGGTCAGTCGCCGCGCAGGCGCTGATCGTCCTGGACGCGGACGTGCTCGGCGCCGCGCGCGCCGGCCGGAGATAGCCGCAGCATGCTGAGGACGGCGCCGCAGAGCGCAAAGCCGACGCCTATGAAAAGCGCCAGCCTTGTGCCTTCAACCGGATACCGTCCGAGCAACAGCGCCACCAGCGCGGCGCCGGTGGTCTGGCCGAGCAGCCGCGCCGTGCCCAGCATGCCGCTGGCGCCGCCGGCGCGCTCGCGTGGGGCGGCTGCGATCATGGTGCGGTTGTTGGGGGTCTGGAACAGGCCGAAGCCGGCGCCCGCCAGCGCCATGCGCCAGATCACGTCGAACGGCGTCGGGGCCGCCGGCAGCAGGGCGAGCGCGGCAAGGCCGCAGGCAAACAGCGTGAGCCCGATGCCGCCGAGCAGGCCGGCCGGATAATGCTCGACCAAGCGGCCCGCCAGCGGCGCCGCGAACGCCACCGCGATCGGCCATGGCGTGATCAGCAGGCCCATATGCACCGCCGAATAGCCGAAGCGGCTCTGCAGGTAGAACGGGATCGCGACGAAGGCGAGCATCTGGCCGCAGAACGAGGCGATCGAGGTTGCGATCGACAGCGCGAACACCGGGATGCGTAACAGATCGACCGGCAGGAGCGGCGAGGCCATGTGGGTCTCGCGATAGATCAGCAGAGCGCCCGCGGCGAGCGCGACGGCGAACTCGATCAGACAGGTGATCGCGGCTTCGCCATGGCCGACGCTGTCGACCGCGGCGATGCCGACACCGAAGGTGATCGCGGACAGCCCCGCGCTCTGCCAGTCGAACGAATGGCTGGCGGGCTTGGTGTGCGGCAGGCTGCGCCAGCCGACCAGCAGCGTCACCGCGCCGAGCGGCACGTTGATGGCGAACAGCCAGGGCCAGCTCCCCACCGCGAGGATGCCGGCGGCAAGCGTCGGGCCGACCGCTGCGGAGAATGCGACGACGAGCGCGTTGATCCCGATGCCGCGGCCGAGCAGATGGCGCGGATAGGTGAAGCGCACCAGCGCCGAATTGACACTCATGATGCCGGCCGCGCCGAAGCCCTGGATGATGCGCGCCACCGTCAGCAGCGGCAGCGTATGCGCCAGCGCACAAAATGCCGAGGCCAGCGTGAACAGCACGAGCCCGACCAGATAGACGCGGCGATAGCCGACGATCTCGCCGAGCGAAGCCAGCGGCAGCAGCGAGATGGTGATCGCGAGCTGATAGCCGTTGACGATCCAGATCGAGAAGGCCGGGCTCGCGTCGAGATCGGCCGCGATCGTCGGCAGCGCGACATTGGCGATGGCGCTGTCGACCACCGCCATGATGATGCCGAGCGCAATCGTCAGCACCGCCTGGTTGCGCTGCGGCTGCGGCAGGCCGTCGGCATGCTCGATGTGGGCGGACGACATGATGGAGGCGCGGTTGATTCGGGCCGTGTTCATCTCCGAATAGGAAATTGTTGGGTGGACGGCAACCCGTCAGGATACCGGCAGTTCCCGTAACGGCGCGGTGAAGGTGGGCTGGGACGGCCTCCGCAGGCCTACCAGCGCGCTGTCGACTTTCCGAAGACGTAGAGTGCGATGAGGCCGAACGTGACTGCCGTCGAGGAGATGATGACGATGCGGTCCCAATCGATCCGCTGGCGGTCTGCGCGGTTGAAATTGAGGACCATGAACAGGGCCTTTATGGCAAATCGGCGCATCAGGGGCCTCGCGACGGCCGCAGAATGCCACGGCCGGCGCAAGGGGACTTGATGCAGCTCAAGGGTCCTATACCGCGGGCGGGTTCCGGTCGGTGAAGGTCGTGCGCTGGTGCCAATAGGGATATGGCAGCGTCACCTTGCTCGCCGCATCGAGCTTTGCGATCTGCTCCGGGGTCAGCGACCATCCGATCGCGCCGAGATTTTCGCGCAGCTGCGCCTCGTTGCGCGCGCCGATGATCAGCGTCGAGACCGTCGGGCGCTGCAGCAGCCAGTTCAGCGCGATCTGCGTGACGCTCTTGCCGGTTTCCTTCGCGACCTCGTCGATGGCATCGACGACACGATAGACGTGCTCGTCCGGCACCGGCGGGCCGAACTCGGCCGTCTTCGGCAGCCGGCTCACCTCGGGCTTCGGCTGCCCTCGGCGGATCTTGCCGGTGAGGCGGCCCCATCCGAGCGGCGACCAGACCACGGCGCCGAGCCCCTGGTCGAGGCCGAGCGGCATCAGCTCCCATTCGTAGTCGCGTCCGATCAGCGAATAGTAGGTCTGGTTGGCGACGTAGCGCGGAAAACCGTGCTTGTCGGCGACGGCGAGCGACTTCATCACGTGCCAGCCCGAGAAATTCGAAACGCCGACGTAGCGAATCTTGCCGGCGCGCACGAGCACGTCGAGCGTCGAGAGCACCTCCTCGGGCGGGGTGAAGGCGTCGAAGCCATGAAGCTGGAACAGATCGATGTAGTCGGTGCCGAGCCGGCTCAACGAGGCATCGATAGCCCTGAGCAGATTCTGCCGCGACGAGCCGATGTCGTTGGGGCCGTCGCCGAGGCGGAATGTCGCCTTGGTCGAGACCAGCACCTTGTCGCGGCGGCCCTTGATGGCCTCGCCGAGCACGCGTTCGGATTCGCCGAGCGAATAGACGTTCGCGGTGTCGAACATCGACACGCCCGCCTCGAGACAGATGTCCAGCAGTCGCCGCGCTTCGGTCGCATCCGTCGTGCCCCACGCCGCGAGGCGGCCGACGCCGCCGAACGTGCCGGTCCCGAGACTCAAGGCGGGCACCATGAGGCCGGACCGGCCCAAGCGTCGGTATTCCATCGATGTGCTCCTCGGCTGGCCGCTGGTTGATGTTGCGGCCTTGGCAAGAGGTTAGCGCAAGCAAACGCCTTGTCCTATCACGCGCTCACATGGCGGCCTTGCTCGGGAACGCCCTAATCGTGCCGCAGCATATCGTCGAGCGCGGTATCGGCGATGCGCGGGCTGGCGGTTTTTCCCGAGAGTGTCGCCTCGTTGCTTGCGACGGACAACGGAGCGCAGCCGAGTTCACGATTGCGCGAATGCTGCGGCAGGAAAGTCAAACCCCATCCCACCACGACCAGCACCGCGAGACGGGCCGCGATGACGCTCAGCAACAGCTCCGTTCCGCTGATCGTCGTGTCAGTTCTCATGCGTGCCAGCGTGATGCACGCCGCGCCACAAGACAATCTGGAATTGGCGAGCGTTGCCTTCGCCCATGGCGAAGGCTTAGAGAGATAGCTGCCTCAATGCCGCAACTGGCTCTGCCGGAAGTCGCGCGGCGACATGCCGAAATGTTCGCGGAAGACGCGGCCGAAATGCGAGAGGTCGTTGAAGCCCCAGGCGAAGGCGATCTCGCTGATATGGCGGTGGCTGAGCAGGGGCGAGGCGAGGTCGCGCCGGCATTGGGCGAGGCGCTCGGCGAGGACGAAGCGCTGGAACGAGGTCTCCTCGTCGGCGAGCAGGTCGTTGACGTAGCGCGAGGAGATGCCGAGCGCGGCGGCGGTCTCCGCGAGCGAGAGGTCGGGATCGGCGAGGTGGGTGCGGACGTGCGCCTTGAGCCGGTAGAGCAGCGCCGAGCGGTGGGTCGAGGACGGCAGCGCGGTCTTGCCGAGCCGCTCGCTCAGCGCCATCGCGAGCAGATCGACGGCCTGCTCCGACAGGGCCGCAGCGTTGTCGGGGGCGAGCCGGTCGGCGCTCTGGCAAAGCCGGAAGATGAAATCATGGGCGAGCCGCTCGAGCGGGGCCTCAGCGCCGAACGACATCGCGGTGAGCGTCTCGGTGGCACCCAACCGGCGCTGCAGCATCTCGCGCGGCACCTTGAAGATGGACTGGGTGAAGGGATCGTTGAACTTCAGCTCATAGGGGCGCGTGGTGTCGTAAAGCGCGAACTCGCCGGGATGGATCACGGTCTCGCGGCCGTCCTGCACGACGCCGCCATCGCCGCGATGACCGAGTGCGACGAGAACAAAATCCTGATCCGAACGCGCGATGCGCGAGGGCGTTCTGAAGACATGCTGGCGATCGGAGCAGACCTCGGAGCATACGGCCTTGCCGAGCTGCGCCTGCGTTACCGATCCGCGAAAGGCGCTGCCGAGATCGGACTTGCAGTCGAGCCCGACGAAGACATCGCAGACGATGTCCTGCCACAGCGCCAGCCGGCGATAGCCCGGGCTGTCGTCTGTCGTGAACTGGATTGGCATCGGCAAGCCTCCCTTGTCCCATCCGGCAAAATCGCCTGGGAGCGGATCCAGCCTGACCGGAGGCAAATCCCGTACCCGGCAGGAATTTAGTCCGGTCGAGTTTTTGTTCCGCCGCGGTCGAGCGCCCGATCGCCCGCTTTGGCCCAATAGACTGCATCGGAGACGGCTTCCGATCAACCGGCAATGGAGGCGGCAATGGGCATCGAACATCCGAAATACAAGGTGGCGGTGGTGCAGGCGGCGCCCGCCTGGCTCGATCTCGACGCCTCCATCGACAAGTCGGTCGCGCTGATCCGGGAGGCCGCCGAGAAGGGTGCCAAGCTGATCGCGTTCCCGGAGGCCTTCATTCCCGGCTACCCCTGGCATATCTGGATGGACTCGCCGGCCTGGGCGATCGGGCGCGGCTTCGTGCAGCGCTATTTCGACAATTCGCTGTCCTACGACAGCCCGCAGGCCGAACGGCTGCGCGATGCCGTGCGCAAGGCGAATCTGACGGCGGTGATCGGCCTGTCCGAGCGCGACGGCGGCAGCCTTTATCTCGCGCAATGGCTGATCGGGCCCGACGGCGAGACCATCGCCAAGCGCCGCAAGCTGCGGCCGACCCATGCCGAGCGCACCGTCTACGGCGAGGGCGACGGCAGCGACCTTGCGGTCCACGCGCGAACCGACATCGGCCGTCTCGGCGCGTTGTGCTGCTGGGAGCATCTGCAGCCGTTGTCGAAATACGCGATGTACGCCCAGAACGAGCAGGTGCATGTCGCGGCCTGGCCGAGTTTCTCGCTTTACGATCCCTTCGCGCCGGCGCTGGGCGCCGAGGTCAACAACGCCGCCTCGCGCGTCTATGCGGTGGAAGGCTCGTGCTTCGTACTGGCGCCTTGCGCGACCGTTTCGCAAGCGATGATCGACGAGGCTCTGCGACCGGCCGGACAAGCACGCGCTGCTGCATGCCGGCGGCGGCTTTGCCGCGATCTACGGCCCTGACGGCAGCCAGATCGGTGACAAGCTCGCGCCGGACCAGGAGGGGCTCCTGATCGCCGAGATCGATCTTGGTGCCATCGGTGTCGCCAAGAACGCCGCCGATCCCGCCGGGCATTATTCGCGTCCCGACGTGACGCGGCTGCTGCTCAACAAGAAGCGGTACCAGCGCGTCGAGCAGTTCGCGTTGCCGGTGGACACCGTCGAGCCCGCGGACATCGCCGCGGCGGCGAGTTGATCGGGGTGATCGAGGGGAGGGCATGATCATGGAGTCAGCAATTCCTGCGCATCTCGAAACCACGCGCACGCGCCACAAGCGCGTGCCGGACGACTACCAGCCGCCATATCCGTCCTTCGTGGCGCGCTACAGGCCCGGCGTGAACCGGGTCGTGATGGCCTATTTCGGCGTGCAGTATCGCGGCACGGCGCCGGTGGCGGCGACCGAGGCGCTCGTCGACATCGCGCGCTATTTCGCGGCGGCGGGCGGGCCGTCGCACTGGGACCGCGCGCACCATGTCGATCGGGCCGGGTACGAGACCATCGTCTCGGTGGGCTATTGGGACGACATCGCGCGCTTCGATGCCTCGTTCGAGGCGGCGCGCGAGGCCTGGACCGGACGGCCACGCGAGGGCATCGGCACCTTCATCGAGGTGCTGCGTCCCACCGTAGCGCGGCACGAAACGCTGTTCTCTTCGCCCGACCGCAGCGAGGGCGTCGCGGCCATCGCCGAGGGCATGAGCGGCGAAGTTCAGGAGCACGCCTATTGGGGCGGCATGCGCGATCGCATTCCGCTGTCGCAGGTCGATCCGATGTCGCCGGGGGTAATCCCGAGCTGATCCGCGACGGCGCGCGGCTGCGCGTGAAGGCGCATGACAATCTCTGCCTGATCCGTTCCGGGCAGGACTGGAGCGATACCGAGGCAGCGGAGCGGAAGCTTTACCTCGACGACGTCGAGCCGGTGCTGCGGGAGGGCATGGATTTCCTGCGCGATGACGGCCTTGCGATCGGGTGCTATGCCAATCGCTACATGAATGTACTCGCGCCCGATGGCAGCGTGAGCGAAAAGTCCTACGGCCAGAGCTGGTGGAAGAGCCTTGCGGCGCTCGAACGCTGGGCGGAGTCGCATCCGACCCATGTCCGGATCTTTGGCGCGGCGATGAAGTATCTGTCCACGCTCGGGCCGTCAGCGAAGCTGCGACTCTATCACGAGGTGACGGTGGCGGCCGCGGACGAGCAATTCTTCGAATATCTGAATTGCCACGCCAAAACCGGCATGCTGGCGTCCGTGGAGTCCGTCAGCGCCTAGACGACGCAGTGTCCGAGCAACTCGGGATGCGCGGCGCAGATGTGATGCGCGCCGGCATCCCTGAGCTCCGTCTCGCTGCCATAGCCGTAGAGCACGCCGATCGCGGTCATGCCGTTGGTGCGTGCGCCGACGACGTCGTGGCTGCGGTCGCCGATCATGATCGCGCTGCCGGCATCGACCCCGGTCTCGTCGAGCGCGTAGCGCAGCAGGTCGCGCTTGTCGACGCGGGTGCCGTCGAGTCTCGGAGCCGAACACGCGCTCGAAATACGGCTTCAAGCCGAAATGCTCGACGATGCGCGTGGCGTAGACCGCGGGCTTGCTGGTCGCGACGAACATCCGCTGGTTGGTCGTGGCGATCGTCGTCAGCGTGTCCACGATGCCGGCATAGGCCTCGTTCTCGAACAGGCCGATATCGGAAAAGCGCTCGCGATAGAGCAGCAGCGCACGGTCGGCGAGCTCGTCGGTTCCGGTGAGCTTCTTCAGGCTGGCATGCAGCGGCGGGCCGATGCACCAGGTCAGCTCGTCCTCGCTCGGCACCGCGACGTCCAGCCGCTCCAGCGCGTACTGGATCGAGCGCGTGATCCCCGGCTTCGGGTTGGTCAGCGTGCCGTCGAGATCAAAGAAGATTGTAACCATCAGGGTAGGCCTAGGTTGAGAGCGCCGCCCCGTTGCGCGGGCGTGACGCAAATGTGCGAATTGGCGGCTCCGAGTTCCTGCCACGTGTTTGAACATCGCGACAAGTCTGAAGAGGTGCCGCCCGGACCGACGAAACGTGGCATGACGTAACCGAGGCGGGCAAGCGGCGCAACTCTGGACCTTCAGTGGCCCTTTACGCCGACGTCGGGGGCTCGCTGACGTCGTACGGCACTTTAAAAGCTCGCTATTCGCAGAACCGAAGCGTAGGGTAACTGCATCACCGCCCTTCCCACGGCTTCCATCGGTGACTGAGGGTCACGAGCGCTCCCGCCGACTGAGGAGGAGGGTGCATGCCTCGATTTCGCCTGGCCGATTGGATCGTGCCGCCGGTGATGGTGCTGCTGTTTCTTGTGCTCCTGATAGCGGCGGCGGCTCTCCTGCATGGATAGGCCGCCACAACTGCGATATCTGGTTAGCGGTCGCGATCAAAGCGGCTATGTCAGCTTGAGCCGTGACACAACTAGTGCTGCCCTGAAGAAGGCGCGGGAACTTTTGCAGGAAGGCTATCTCGATGTGCGGATATGCACACCACAAGGCCGGCTGCTGCTCTCTGACGAGTTCGACGGGTTCGAGACATGAGAACCCTCCTGGTCGCATTGGCGTTCGGCACGTTCGCGCAAGGTACGTTCGCACAAGGCGCGCTCGCCGCTGAATCCGATTGTCGCGCAATCGAAAGCTCGAGCGGACGGCTCGCCTGTTACGACGCCGCGTTTCCTCCGATATTGAAGAAGCCCAGTGTCGTGGAGAACGACGCATCCCGGCCGCCTTACAAGGACCCGTTCGTTGCAGAAGAGGCTCGAACCGCGGCGAAGCTGAAGAACATCTGCCGCGGTTGTTGAGGTCTATTAACCAAGCAGCGCGGGCTTGGCAGACGGCCGATGGCGCCAACAGGCGCCGTGAACAGAAGGATCTCCCATGCCCGAGTCGGACAACAGATGACCATCGAGCATGCCTCGGTAGAAATCGCTCGAAAACCCTGGGGCCGCCTCGATTTGCGACCCTGGAGCAGCATCGACGCGTCGACTGATCCGGTCGGAGAGTTGTGGCTCGAGCGGACGGACAAGAGCGCGCCCAACCCGGCACTCTTGCTCAAGCTGCTGTTCACCAGCCAGCCCTTGTCGATCCAGGTTCATCCAAATGATGCATTCGCGCGCTCCATCGGCTTGCCGAACGGGAAAACTGAAGCGTGGTACATCCTTTCGGCGCTGCCGGGCGCGCGGATTGCGCTGGGATTGAATCGGCATCTCACGCCGCAGGCGCTGCGCGAAGCGATCGGGGACGGCTCGATTGCGGACCTCGTGCAATGGCGTCCTGTGGCGCAAGGCGACGTCATCTTCGTTCCCGGCGGTACGATCCACGCCATCGGCGCCGATATCGTGCTCGCCGAAATCCAGCAGCGGAGCGACACGACATTTCGCCTGTTCGATTTTGGCCGGCATCGCGAATTGCACGAGGACAGCGTCGTGGCCGCCTCCGAAGCAGGGCCACCTCCGACACAAGCGCCTCCGCGACGCCTCACCGATGCGCGACTGGTTCTGGTCGCGAGTTCGCATTTCGTGTTCGAGCGGATCGACCTTCAGGCGAATTCGCTTTGGGGACTCCAGACTGATCGGGAAGCCTGGATTCTCGTGATCGAGGGGGAGGGACGCATCGGACGGGCAAATGCAACCGTCGGGGACGCAATCTTCATTGAATCCGATGGCGCCGGCATCGACGTTGGCTCGAGCGGGATGAGCATCCTGATCGCCTATCCGGGACCGGATCCAATTGCATCCTTGTTGCAAGATTGCAGCGAACGCATGACGAAACCCACCGACGCTCTCTCCGGCAGTGAAATCATCGAGGTGCTGACATGACGCCGCTCCGCCGTATCGCCGTCATCGGCAACTCGTTGCCTCGCCGGTGCGGAATTGCGACCTATACGACCGACCTGAAGAACGCGATATCGATTGCGCGGCCGGACCTGGAGGCTTGCATCGTGGCGATGACCGATCGCGGCCAGACCTATGATTATCCTCCGGCGGTCGCTTTCCAGATCAGGGATAACAATATCGAAGACTACATGCGTGCCGCGGATTTCCTCAATGCCGGTCAGTTCGACACCGTCTGCCTGCAGCACGAGTTTGGCATTTTCGGCGGTGAAGCCGGGGCCCACATCCTGGTGCTGCTGTCTCGCCTTGCCATGCCGGTGGTGACGACGTTCCATACGGTGCTGGCCCAACCGTCACCCGCACAACGGACGGTCATGGAGCGCATCGTCGATGCGTCGTCGAAGGTCGTGGTGATGGCCCACAAGGGCCGCGAGTTGCTGCACGACGTCTATCTGGTGCCCGACGACAAGATCGAGGTCATCCCCCACGGCATTCCCGATGTCGCCTTTGTCGAGCCCGATGCCGCGAAGGCCAGGCTCGGATTTGAGCAAAAATCAGTGATCCTGACGTTCGGCCTGCTGTCGCCCAACAAAGGAATCGACGTGATGATCGATGCGATGCCTGCGATTCTGAGGCGCTGCGAGAACGCCGTGTACGTCGTGCTCGGCGCGACGCACCCCAACCTGGTTCGGAACGAGGGCGAAGCCTATCGCGAAGGCCTGATGGCGCGGGTCCGTGAACTCGGAATAGACGATCACGTCGTGTTCCTCGACCGGTTCGCCGATTTGGCGACGCTGCTCGAGTTCATCTCGATGTGCGACGTCTATGTCACGCCTTATCTCAACGAGGCTCAGATGACGTCGGGCACGCTGGCCTACAGTTTTGGAATGGGGAAGCCGGTTGTCTCGACGCCATATTGGCACGCACGCGAGCTGCTTGCTGACGAGTGCGGAGTTCTTGTGCCGTTCGGCGACGCTGCAGCGATCGGCAGCGAGATCGCCAACCTGCTGACCGACGCCGCCCGCCGGCAGGCGATGTCTCGGCGTGCCTATGCGGCGAGCCGGACGATGACATGGGAGCGGGTGGCTGAGCGCTACGCGGCCGTCTTCGAGAATGCACGGCAGGGACATAGGTTGAAGGTCTTCGTGCGCTCCGACGTGGGCGCGCAGGAACCACGTAGTCCCGCGCCGCCCGATATGCAGATCGGCTACTTTCTATCGATGTGCGACGACGTCGGCCTGTTCCAACATGCTGTACATTCGGTGCCCGATCGCGCGCACGGCTATTGCGTCGATGACAACGCGCGAGCGTTGCTTCTGGCCTGCGCTCTCAATGGTCCGGGCGAACGGCCGCTGCCGGATGTCCTGACGACCCGATTTGCAGCCTTCGTACAGCATGCCTGGAATCCCGACACCAGGCAGTTTCGCAACTTCATGGGCTTCGATCGAACCTGGCTCGAGGACAGGGGCTCAGAAGACAGCCACGGACGGACGCTATGGGCGTTGGGTGAGGCCGCGCGCAGAGACGCGAGCCCGGCCCGGCGCCTGTGGGCTGCTGCCTTGTTCGCCCAGGCATTGTCGATCGCGGAGAGCTTCCGCTCGCCCCGCGCGTGGGCGTTCATGCTGCTGGGTCTGGACGCTTATTGCACCGTAGCGCCCGACAATGTTCACGCCAGGGAAGTCCGGCATTCCCTGGCCGACAGGTTGATGTCCTGCCTGGCGTCGGTCGAGACGCCGGACTGGATATGGTTCGAGGAAGGGCTGGCCTACGAGAACGCGCGATTGCCGCAGGCCCTCATCCTCACGGGTATGGCGACACAGATGCCTCAATATCTCGATGCTGGATTGAGGTCTCTGCGCTGGCTCATGACGCAGCAAACGTCCGCGGCGGGCTATTTCCGGCCGGTCGGTACCGCTGGCTTCGGAGAGCAGCGGCAGCCCCCCGTGCCTTCGATCAGCAGCCGGTGGAGGCAACGGCGACGATTGCGGCGTGTCTGGCCGCGTGGCGTGGCGACGGCGATGCCGAATGGAAAGCCATGGCCATGCGGGCCTTCGCCTGGTTCCTTGGCAGGAACGACCTCTCGGTGGCGCTGGTTGATCCGATCACCGGCAGTTGCCGCGATGGATTGCACCCCGATCGGGCGAACGAAAACCGCGGCGGCGAGTCGGTCGTTTGCTATCTCCTCGGCCTTGCCGAGATGCGTCAGCTCGCGCGTGCCCACAGCCTGATGACAAAACCCGCACCCTTGCGTGCCGTGGGCACCTGAATTTCCCCCTCCCATTCAGCTAGCCGAGGACACCCGTGCCACACGTTTCTTTCCTAAACCGGCAGGCGCTCCACCTGCGGCCCGATCCAGCGCGAGTCATCGTGCGACCGTTCAAGCCGGCAACCGAACCCCGCGACTTGAATCCGACCGACAAGATGCGCGCAAACCATATCGTCGACCGGGTTCTGGCGCTTAGTTCGGAAGCCGTCGCCGCGCAGCTGGCGGACGTCCTGGACAATTTCCAGGGGCGACATCGTAACCTCCTGGAGAGCTTCGAGGCCCGCGCCGACGAGATGGAAGATGCTTTCACGAAGCATGGCGCATTCTCAAAGGCCCAGCGCCAGCTGGTCGGCGCCTATTTTCTCAGCGAGTATTCGTTCGAGGCGTCTGCCTTGTTCAACCCCAGCATCGTGCCACACCCCGACCAAACGGAGACACCGCACGGGGCCTCGCGCTTCATCATGAGTCTCCGTGCCATCGGCGAAGGCCACGTTTCGTCACTGACGTTTCGAACCGGAACGATTGCGGTTGACGGAAGCCTGGCCGTCGATCCGACGGTGCGCCTTGCCTCGGTCCCCCGGATCAACCGTCGCATATCCGGCCCGGACGGCGACTCCGTGGAATTGACGTTCAGGCCCGAGCAAGACCTCAGCGAGCGAGTCATCTTTCCCGTGACCGAATCCCAATCGAACGGCATCGAGGATGCGCGGTTTGTCAAATTCAACGACGGCGGTCGAGAGACCTACTATGCGACCTATACGGCTTATAGCGGACGGGCGATCCGGTCCGAGTTGGTCGAGACCAGCGACTTCATGTCGTTTCGACTGACGCCTTTGCGGGGGCTGCGGCACACAACAAGGGAATGGCGTTGTTCCCCCGCAAGATTGACGGCAACTATGCGATGATCGCGCGACAAGACAATGAGAACCTGTATCTGATCTATTCGGATGACCTCTACACGTGGGAGAGCGGCCAGCTCCTTCTGAAACCGCAATTTCCATGGGAGTTCGTCCAGATCGGCAATTGTGGGTCGCCGATCGAACTCGACGAGGGCTGGCTGCTGCTGACCCATGGCGTCGGCCCGATCCGCAAATACTCGATCGGAGCGGCGCTGCTCGACAAAAATGACCCGTCGAAGGTGCTGGCGCGCTCGAGCGAGCCGCTATTGCGGCCCGAGCCGTCCGAGCGCGAAGGGTATGTCCCCAACGTCGTCTACACCTGCGGCGCGATGAGGCACAATGACCAGATCATCCTGCCATATGCCGTGTCCGACACATTTTCCAGTTTCGCGACGATCAAAATTGCGGCGCTCTTGGATGCGATGCGGCGCTGATGGTGGGCTGAGAACCTGGTCGGGATCGAACAGATCTGCGCAGAGGAGGCTCCATGAGCGAGCGACTTGAGACGTTGAAGAAGGCCCGTGATCGCATGATCGAGGACAGGGACGCGCACGCGAAAGTGCTGGCGGCGCCTTTCGAGCGCGACACGGCCGAGCGGGCGCGCAACAAGTTCGTCGAATTTCAGGCGCTGATTGACGCCCTTGACCGCGCAATCAGCGGCGAAAGCCTGGTTCCGGTCAAGAATTAACAACGAAAGGCGAGACCGGCCGTCGTTTCAACGCAGTGAGCCGGGAACATGCCAACGGCGGGCATGCTCGCGTCATTGCTGGCGGGCCCATTCGGCGATTGCGGCCGCGTCCGCGCCGGCCTGCGCCTCCCAAGAGCTGACCGTGGCCGTCGCCGCCTTCCGGAGCGCGGCGAGCAGGGATGGAGGCGCCGGCTCGGCGATGGTGACGCCGTTGTCGCGCATGCGTGCATAATTTTCGGAGGTGCGGTGGGCCAGGAGCGCGAACTGGCTTTGCTCGGTCTCGGCGGCCGCGGCCAGCACCTCGCGCTGCATCGGCTCGGACAGTTGGGCAAAGGCGTCACTGCGGACGAATGCGATCGAGACCGGCATCGCATAGTTGATGGCGGTGAAGTGCGGCAGGAAGTCCCAGAGCTTGCGTCCCGCGCCGCCATCGCCGGAGGTGAGGAACGCGTTCAGGCGATGCTCCTTCAGTCCTGCGAGCGCGGCGTCCATCGGCAGGAACTGCGCATTGGCGCCGGCCGCGCGCATCACCTCGCTGGAATTGGCGTCATAGGCCCGCAAATTCAGCGTCGGCAGATCGTCGGCTCCCTGCAGCGCACGCTCCGACCAAAGCCCCGTGGCGGGCCAGATCGTGAGATAAAGCAGCTTGAGGCCGCGTGCCGCCAGCGCCTTCTCATAGAGCGGGCGCGCGCGCAGATTGGTGGCGCGGGCGAGGTCGGCCGATTGCACCAGAAAGGGAAGGGTGGACAGTCCGAGAACCGGATCGACGCCGGAGAGCGCGCCGGCGAAAGCATCGCCGCCGGCGATACGGCCATCGAGCGCGGCGCGCGGCATCTCGCCGGAATTGATCTTGAGCTTGTTGTCGAAGGCATTGGTCACGGTCACGAAACCGTGGGTGCGTTCGGACACGCGGCTGGCAAAGGTCACAAGACCGATCCCTGAGATGTTATTCTCGGGGTATTCCGTGGTCATCTGCCAGGTGATCTGAGAAGGGATCTGAGAGGTGGCTTGAGCGGCCCCCTGAGCGAGGGCTGGTGCGACGTTCAGGACCAGCGCGATCCAGGCGGCGACGGCGAGAATGGAGCGGATCCGTTTGGCGGGGGAGCGCATTGGAAAAGGCAGGTCAGGCAACATCGATTGGCAACTCGTCGAACCATGGCACCATGCCCCAGCATGGCAGATCATCTTGTCGCACGCCGCGCCCGCGGGCGCCACCGCCATGCTTGCCCGCAATGGGTGCAGATTGCATCGGGGATCGTCACCATGCTGCTCGTCGCGGCGTCACAGGTCGTGGCCTCGGACGACCCGCCTGCCAAGGCTGATGTCGCCGCACCTGCCGTTCAGGAGCCTGGGAAGCCGCCGGAGAAGCCGGACGCGCGCGAGAGCGATACGCGAGAGTCGATCTGCCTGATCGTGGAGGCGGCGGCGCGCGATGCCAATCTGCCGCTGGAATTCTTCGCTCGGGTGATCTGGCAGGAGAGCCGCTTCCAGGCCGACGCGGTGGGGCCCACAACGCGCAGCGGCGAGCAAGCACAGGGCATCGCGCAGTTCATGCCGGGCACGGCGAGCGAGCGCGGGCTGCTCAATCCGTTCAATCCCGTGCAGGCGCTGCCGAAGTCGGCGGAGTTCTTGAGCGAGCTGCGCAATCAGTTCGGCAATCTCGGCCTTGCCGCCGCTGCCTACAATGCTGGCCCGCGCCGGGTGCAGGAATGGCTCGCCGGCACCGGTGCAATGCCCGAGCAGACCCGCAACTACGTCTACGCCATCACAGGCACGAGCGTCGATGCCTGGGCCAAGGCAGGAGCGACCGGCAACGGACCGCCGAGTGCGCCGCCGACGAGCTGCCGCGATCTGATGGCGCTGCTCAAGCGTGCGCCGAATGCCTTCGTCGCCGAGCCTCGAGCAGCATGTCGAGCTCGCGGCCGCGAAGGCCTGGGGCGTCCAGCTCGCTGCCGGCTTCGATCGCAACCGGGCGCTCGCCATGTATTCCCGCGCCGTCACGCGTCTCAGTTCGGTGATCGGCGAGCGCGATCCGAGCCTGCTGTCGTCGGTGATGCGCAGCCGCGGCACGCGCGCGTTCTACCAGGTGCGCATCGGTGCCGATACGCGCAGCGAGGCGGATGATCTGTGCAACCGTATCCGCAAGGCGGGTGGCGCCTGCTTCGTGCTGAAGAACCGGGGTGTGACGGGATAGGAGAGAGCAGGACCTGTCTCTCGGCGACGTGCTAGACGTTTCGATCTTGTACGTCAGGTGCAGCCGTGTGAAAGGGACAACCGGCGGGCGAATGGCCTGCGCGGAGTGGCCCTCGGGGAGCTGGTGCAGGTGATCAGCGGCGTGACGACTGGAGATTCCGCGGGACTGGGCCAAAGAATTGCTCTGGCTTGCGCTTGCGTGGTGAGCCTGGTGCTCTGGCTTGCGTTGAATTCGGACTTCTCCAACGCGCTGTTGTGGGCCGCGAAGCTGGAGGGGCACCCGATCGGCGGGACCGTCCGGCTGAGCAAGGTCGCCATCTGCCTCGGCTGGAGCTTGCTGGCATTCGGGCTGATCCGCCACCGCTACCAGATCAGGGTGACCGCCGTTTTGGCGCTGCTGGCGACTACTCTCGTTGCCGGAATTGGCTCGAGTATTGCCGACATCTGGTTTTTTGATCTGCCCGTCGCCGAACTGATCGTCCGGTCGACGCCGCTTGTGCTGCTATACACGTTCAAGCTGCCATTGACCGCAATCGTTCTTGCCTACGTGATCGTGACCAAGCGAGCGTCCAGTTATGCATATGAACGGCTCTTTCTGGCAGGCACATTGGGCCCGTGCGCGATTATCGCGTGGACCAGCTTGTTTGATGTGGTCTATCCGGGCATCGCCTGGCGCTAGGCGGCAGTACCGCGTGCATGCCAGCCCCGCCTGGGCCTTCCTTGACGCGAGGCGCCGCATTGCCCGTTATGCGGGCACGATTCCGCAACTTCAGCCGGCCGTTCCGTGGCGCTCCCTCCGCTCGATTCCCCTCAATGGCAAAGTCCCTTGCGTGCCTTCGGTTGGGGGCTGCGCTCGGTCACGCAAACGATCCTGACGCTCGTCCTGTTCGCGACTTATCTCGGCATCGGCGCGCTGGCCCATGACACCCATTTCAGCCTGCTCTGGGCGCTGTGCTCGACGCTGTTCGTCTGGGCGGGCCCGGCGCAGATCATTCTGATCACCACGCTCGGCTCGGGCGCCACCATCGTCCAGTCGGCGATCGCGGTGACCGTCAGCGCCATCCGCCTGTTTCCAATGGTCGTCTCGGTGCTGCCGCTGATGCGCACGCCGACGACCAAGCGGCGCGAGCTGGTCTTTGCCGCGCATCTCACGGCGGTGACGCTGTGGGTCGAATGCCATCGCTTCCTGCCGCTTGTGCCGCGCGAGCGGCGGATCGCGTTCGTCAACGGACTTGGCCTCGGTCTGGTCTCGGTGTGCCTCACCGCCAACACGGTCGGCTATTTCCTCGCCGCCAACCTCACGCAGACGCTTGGCGCGGCGATCCTGATGCTGACGCCGCTCTCGTTCCTGTTCTCGACCGCGCGCAACAGCCGCGAGGCTGCCGATGTCGTCGCGCTGACGCTGGGGGTTCTGTTGTATCCGCTGGCCGCGAAGATGAACTCCGGTCTCGACATCCTCGTCAGCGGGCTTGTGGCCGGCACCCTTGCTTATGGCGTGCATTGGTGGCGGGAGGTGCGCGCATGAGCTACGCGCAACTCATCGGCGATTGGCAGGCGCTCGCGGTGCTGTTCGTCGCCGGCGTCGTTCCCAACCAGATATGGCGCATGCTGGGCCTGTGGTTCGGCGGCGGCATCGACGAGGGCTCCGAGCTGCTGGTCTGGGTGCGGGCGGTCGCCACCGCGATCCTCGCTGGCGTCATCGCGCAGATCGTGGTCGAGCCGCCGGGCGCACTCGCCGGCGTTCCGGACGTGCTGCGTTACGGCGCGGTGGCCGCCGGCCTCGCCGCCTTTCTGCTGGCGCGCCGCTCGATCTTTGCGGGTGTCGTGACCGGTGAAGTCTTCATGCTGGCCGGGAAGTGGTGGTTGGGCTAAAACCGCCGGCGAATAGTTAGGGAACAGGAAATATGGTTCGCGAACAGGAGCTCCGCGAGGGCGAGGTCGCCATCGAGCTGCCGCCGACGCAAGACGCCGGTCTCGTCTTCATCGGCCGCATCCGCACGCCCTGGACGTCGCGGCTGGAGACGCCGCGGCAGGGGCGTCAGGACGGCCCGATCTGCCGGCTCGAGATCTTCGAGCCGTTCGTGCCGGCGATCAAGGGCGTCGATTTCTACAGCAACCTCGAAGTGCTCTACTGGCTCGACCAGTCGCGCCGCGACATCATCTTGCAGAGCCCGAAGAACAACGAGAAGACCCGCGGCACCTTTTCGCTGCGCTCGCCGGTGCGGCCCAACCCGATCGGCACGTCGATCGTGAAGCTGGTCGGCATCGAGGGCAATGCGATCCTGGTGCGCGGGCTCGATTGCCTCGACAATACGCCGCTTATCGACATCAAGCCGGATCGTTGCGAGTTCACGCCGCTGGCTGCTCCGCAGAAGGGCGACTTCGAGACGGAGTGAGGTCTCTCCACGTCATTGCGAGCGTAGCGAAGCAATCCAGACTGTTTCCTCAGAGGCAGTCTGGATTGCTTCGTCGCAAGGGCTCCTCGCAATGACGAGGAGGAGAGATTGTAGCCCGCATGGAGCGTAGCGAAATGCGGGAACAGTCCCCAGGATTGCGCTGCGCTCCCGGGCTACCCCGCCTTCAACGCCGCGATCAGCTTAGCCGCGTGCTCTTCCAGCACCTTGTTCTCTTCCTTGCGGCTGGCGGGCGGCAGCATCGCGATGCCGTCGTGGCGCGGCATCACGTGCATGTGGAGGTGAAACACCACCTGGCCGCCGGCGGGCTCGTTGAATTGCTGCACGGTGATGCCGTCGGCGTTGAAGGCCTTCATCGCCGCCGCTGCGATCCTGTGCGCGCCGCGGGCGACATGGGCGTAATCGTCCGGCTTGATGTCGAGGATGTTGCGGGCAGGGGCCTTCGGAATCACCAGCGTGTGGCCGGGGACGCGCGGCATGATGTCGAGAAACGCGAACACGTGCTCGTCCTCGTAGACCTTGGAGCAGGGCAGCTCGCCGCGCAGGATTTTTGCGAAGATGTTGTTGGTGTCGTAGGCGGTCATGGCGGAGGCTCCCGGGAAACTTGCGCTTCAATTTTGCGCTTACTGTCACCAGCCACGGCAAGGCGTCAAGGCGCCTCGTCGGCGCCTTTGCGGAACGGGCCGAGACTCGGCTAGCTCCCGGCCGGCCTCGGCGACATAAGCGCGCTCGCGCTTGAGATAATCGTCGATGGCGCGGCGCAGGCCGGGATCTGCGATGAAGTGGGCAGAATGGGTGGCGCGCGGCAGGTAGCCGCGCGCGATCTTGTGCTCGCCTTGCGCACCGGCCTCGACATGGGTGAGGCCGCGGTTGATGGCGAAATCGATGGCCTGGTAGTAGCAGACCTCGAAATGCAGGAAGGGGTGATGCTCGACCGCGCCCCAGTTGCGGCCGAACAGCGTGTCGGAGCCGATGAAGTTGATCGCGCCCGCGATCCAGCGATCGTTGCGGCGGGCCATCACCAGCAGAACGTCCTCTGCCATGGTCTCGCCGATCAGCGAGAAGAATTCCCGCGTGAGATAAGGCCGGCCCCATTTGCGCGAGCCGGTCTCCATGTAGAACATGAAGAACGCATCCCAGGCATCCTCGGTGATGTCCTTGCCCGTGAGCCAGTGGATGGTGATGCCGGCGGCCAGCGCATCGCGCCGCTCGCGCTTGATCGATTTGCGGTGGCGCGAGTTCAGCGTCGCCAGGAAATCGTCGAAGCCAGCAAAGCCCTCATTGTGCCAGTGGAACTGCTGGTCGGTGCGCTGCAGGAAGCCGTGCTCGGCGAGCAGCTTCCACTCGGCCTCGCGCGCGAAGGTGACGTGGACAGAGGAGGCCTTGCTGACGCCGCACAGCGCTATGAGGCCATTTGCCAGCGCGTCCATGATGCGATCGCGATCGACGCCGTCACGGACCAGGAGGCGCGGCCCGGTCGCCGGGGTGAAGGGAACCGAGACCTGGAGCTTCGGATAGTAACGTCCGCCAGCGCGCTCATAGGCGTCGGCCCAGCCGCGGTCGAAGACGTATTCGCCTTGGGAATGCGATTTCAGATAGCAGGGCACAACGCCGACGACGCGGCCATCGAGCTTGGCCACCAGATGCCGCGCGCCCCAGCCGGTGCGGATCGTCGCCGAACCCGATTTCTCAGCCGCCGATAGAAATGCGTGCGAGACGAAGGGGTTATAGGCGGGCTTTAAGAGGCCGAGGGAATCGCCTGGGAGGGCGGTTGAGGTTTCGTGGCCGGTCCCAAGGCACCGTCCGCCGGGATTGGCGCAGGCGTCCCAGTCCTCCGGTGACACATTGTCGATCGAAGGTACGGCCTCGAGCGTGATTTCCGATGATCCCATCGTGCCCAAGATCGTGCATTGCAGCAGCGACTTCAAGGGGTGGGGAGGGAGGCTCGCTTGCCCCGGACGCAGCGCAGCACGCAGTGATGCGCTGCTGAGCCGGGGCCCATCTCTCAGCGTTGTCCCGTGCAGCTTTCTGGGTCCCGGCTCTGCGCAGCAGCGTTTCACGCTGCAGCGCGTCCGGGACACGAGCGAAGCCTACGGCACGAACCCCTCGAAGATCATCTGATCCGCATACTGCGCCACCCGGGTCCGCTGCTCGGGTGTCCGCACGGTCCAGCCCAGCAGGGCGCAGCCGAACACGTTACGGGCGATCCAGGGGGCGGGGGCCGGCAAATGGTCGACCTTGAAGGCGACGAAATGGGGCTGAGTCTGAAAGCCGTGGCGCAGGTACAGCATGCTGTCGCGCTGCGCCTGGGTGAGCTTGGCCCAGTAATCGTCCTCATAGCTGCGCTGCGCGACGATGCCGCGCGGGCGGCTGGGCAATAGCTCGCGCAGTGCCAGCACCTGGTCGGGATCGAAGGACATGCCGACGGCCCGCCCCTGATAGGACGAGAGCACCTCGGCCATCCGCTTCACCAACTTGCGGTCGCCGTCAAAATGGCTCTTCACCTCGATCACCAGCGGCACGCGGCCGGCGACCATGTCGCAGAGGTCGGGCAGCGACATCATTCGCTCGTCCGTATCCCTGAACTTGACGGCCTTCAGCTCCGCCGCCGTCTTCGAGACGACCTCGCCGGTAGCCTCGGTGAGGCGGCCCAGCGCATGGTCGTGATGCACCATGGCCTCGCCGTCGGCGGAGAGCTGGATATCGACCTCGATCGAGAAATTGCCGGCGACCGCAGCTTGCACGGCGCCCGGCATGTTTTCGACGATGCCGCGAGAGATGTCATGCAGGCCGCGATGGGCGACCGGCCGGGCTGTCAGCCAATCCGGAGCGCGCATTGTCCGTCAGGCGACCTCGAACACACCATCGACCTCGACCGCCGCATCGGCGGGCAGTGAGGCGACGCCGACGGTGGTGCGGGCATGGCGGCCCTTGTCGCCGAAGGCGGCGACCATCAGGTCCGAGGCGCCGTTCAGCACCTTCGGACCGTCCAGGAAGTCCGGCGCCGAGTTGATGAAGCCGCCGAGGCGCACCACGCGCACCACCTTGTCGAGGTCGCCGAGCGCCGCCTTGACCTGGGCCAGCAAATTGACCGCGCAGCCGCGGGCGGCCGCGGCGCCGTCCTCGATGGAGACGCCGGCGCCCAGCTTGCCCTTGGCGATCAGCTTGCCGGCGGGATCGAAGCAGACCTGGCCGGAGATGAACAGCAGATTGCCGGTGCGCACGAACGGGACGTAATTGGCGACGGGGGTGGGGGCCTCGTGCAGCTTGATGCCCTGTTCCGCCAGCTTCTGCTCGACCGTGCCCGCCATGTCCGACCTCGTTGTCCAAAAATCATCCGCCTCGGCGCCTTCCCAGGTAGCCGGGCGCGCCTTGTTTCGCCTATCGGGCCGTCACATGCAAGCAACCCGCAAGGCGCCGTCCCGTGTCGAGCCGAGGCGGCTGGTTCAACGGCAGGGCCGCAACTTTACGTGAAACGGCCTCAGTTGCGACGCAATGGAACGGTCATTAAAATGTCGAATCTGCGTTCCCAAGGACGCGTCCCCAGAGGATGAGACATGGTGCACCTTTTCCGGACTTCGCTCGGTATGACGGCGCTCGTGGCGGCCAGTGTCGGCCTTGGCGACGGCGCGCAGGCTGCCAACGGTCCGTTCCTGGCGCATCAGGCCCTCTATGATTTGAGCCTGGTGAAATCGCGCTCCAACTCGGTCAACAGCGCGCGCGGGCGCATCCTCTACAACTTCGCCGGAAGCTCGTGCGAGGGCTACACGTCCGAATTCCGCCAGGTGTCCGAGCCTCGACAGCGGCGAAGGCAAGGTCACGCTCAGCGACCTCCGCTCCAATTCCTGGGAAGACGCCGCGGGAAAAAGCTACCGCTTCAAGATCGAGACGCGGATGAACGAGGCGGATGCCGGCCGCGTCGACGGCTCGGCCGAACGCGACGGCGACCACATCAACGTCAAGCTGAAGCTGCCGTCGCCGAAGAGCTTCACCCTCGACGGCAAGATCGTGTTCCCGACCGAGCAGATCCAGCGCATCATCGCCGCCGCCAAGGACGGCAAGTCGCTGCTCGAGCTCTCGGTCTATGACGGCTCCGACGATGGCCAGAAGGTCTACAACACGCTGACCGTGATCGGCCAGCCGATCCCCGCCGAACGCACCGCGGCGCCGGATGCATCGACCTCCGACGAGCACATGAAATCGCTCAAGCGCTGGCCCGTCACCGTCAGCTATTTCGATCGCGACGCCCAGCAGAAGGAAGGCGAGCAGACGCCGGTCTATGCGATGGCGTTCGAGCTCTACGAGAACGGCGTCTCGCGCCAGCTCGTGCTGGATTACAACGACTTCGTCATCTCCGGCGCGATGGGCAAGTTCGACGTCAAGGACAGCAAGCCCTGTAATTGAGGGGCGGAGCTCTTTCCGCGCGAGCAGTGGCGTAGGGTGGGCAAAGGCGCGCACTTCGCGCGCCGTGCCCACCACCTTTTCAGCAATGCGCAAAATCGTGGGCATGCTTCGCTTTGCCCACCCTACGAGACTACAGGATCTCTCTTCGCCGCGTCGCTCCTCGCCATGACGGACTAGCTCTCGTCACACTCTCCAGCTACGTTTCCTCCCAACCAAAAACCTCAGGGAGCCGTCCATGCCCAAGCTCGATCATCTCCGCCCCAGCGGCCTGCATCACAATCCCGCTTATTCCCACGTCGTCACCGCCTCGGGCGCGCGCACGATCTACATCTCGGGTCAGGTCTCGACCGACGAGGAGGGGCGCATCGTGGGCGAGGGCGATATCGCCGCGCAGACGACGCAGGTGATGCAGAATCTCGGGCATGCGCTGAAAGCGGCGGGCGCGAGCTATTCCAACATCGTGAAGATCACGACCTTCGTCGTGAACTACAAGCCTGAGCTGCGCCCGATCATCGGCAAGGCCCGCTCGGCTTTCTTCGAGGGCATGGAGCCGCCGGCCTCGACGCTGGTCGGCGTTTCCGCGCTCGCCGCGCCCGAATGGCTGATCGAGATCGAGGCGATCGCCGTCGCGGATTGAGGTTGTGTAGGATGGGTAGAGCGAAGCGAAACCCATCGCTATTGCTGCTGAAGGAGCTTGATGGGTTTCGCTTCGCTCTACCCATACTACTCGGCTGCAGACATTCCGCGCAGAACAGCCATCGCTTCGTTCGCCTTTTCAACGGGTATGAAGAGATGGTCGTGATGGAACGCCGACACGGCATTCACGCTGATGCCGGCGTCGGCGAGGCGGGCCGTGATCGCGGCCAGGAAGCCAACCGCATCGAGCGCCGAGTGGACCGTCAGCGTGATCAGGCGCGAGGGGAATGCGTGGCGTAGCCCTGCCGCCTCGGCCTCCTCGCGAGAGACCACGAGCGTCGTTCCTTCCTGCTCGCGAAAAACCATGAGCGGACGGAGCGCCGTAGGAATAGTTTCGCCCGCCGCGATCGTGCAGAACACGAATGTGCCCGGCCGCAGCTCCGGCTTCATGTGCCTCACCAGCGCGGTGAGATCGCGTTCACCTGTCATCACTCCTGCGCCTTCTCCGGGCCCTCATAGGCGATGCCGCGAATGACGGCGGCACTGCCGAACTTCTTGCGCAGGCTGTCCACAGCGCGCTCGGCATGGGCGGCGCGGCGGTCGAGCATGTCGGTGTCGTCGGCGGGCGAGCCGTCGCGCAGCGCACTGACGCCGGCGCCCATCAGGCGGAAGGCGGTGCCGTCGATCTCTTTCGCCAGCATCTCGCGGCAGATCGCGAAGATCTTGGCGGCGAGCTGCGTTGGCGCGGCGATCGACTGCGAGCGGGTGCGCTGGCGGAAATCGGAAGTCTTCAATTTGAGCGTGACGGTGGAGCCCGCAAGCTCGCTGCTCTTGAGCCGCGAGGACGTCTTCTCGCACAGCCGCCACAGGATCTTCTCCAACGTCGCGAAATCGCGGATGTCGGTCTCGAAGGTGGTCTCGCTGGAGATCGTCTTGGCGCCCCGGTCAGGCTCGACGCGGCGGTCGTCGATGCCGCGGGCGAGCCGCCACAGCCGGCGGCCATCGCTCGGAAACTGCCGCATCATCTCGATCTCGTCGGCCTTCTGCAGATCGGCGATGACGCGGAAGCCGCGCTGCACGAGCCGCTCCTGCGTGGCTGGGCCGACGCCGAAGATGAAGCCGACCGGCTTCTCGGCCAGCATCGTCCGCGCTTCCTCTTGGTCGAGCGCGGCAAAGCCGCGCGGCTTGTCGAGATCGGAGGCGATCTTGGCCAGAAACTTGTTGCAGGACAGGCCGACCGAAACGGAGATGCCGACATCGCGCTCGACCTCGCGGGCAAAGCGCGCCAGCACCTTTGCCGGGATCATGCCGTGCACCCGCTCGGTGCCGGAGAGATCGAGGAAGGCCTCGTCGATCGAGAGCGGCTCGACCAGCGGCGTCAGCGCCTGCATGGCCTGCCGCACCTCGCGGCCGACGCGAACATATTTCGCCATGTCGGGCGGGATCACGGTCGCATGCGGACAGGCCTCCAACGCTTTGAACATCGGCATGGCCGAGCGCACGCCATAGGTGCGCGCGATGTAGCAGGCGGCCGACACCACGCCGCGCTTGCCCCCGCCGATGATGACGGGCTTGTCGGCGATGTCAGGGTTGTCCCGCTTCTCGACCGTCGCGTAGAAGGCGTCACAGTCGATATGGGCGATGGTCAGCGAAGCGAGCGCGCGGTGCCGGACGAGGCGGGGGAACCGCAGGCCGAGCAGCGCCGCACCCCCATATCCAGGTCGGCCAGACAATCCCGGCAGAAGCAGCGGGGCCCGGCCGCCTCCGGGGTGCTCACGGCACGTCGCGCTCCCAGGAGGGGTCGCCAAGGGCGTCGCCGAGGACCTGTCGCGCGGCGGCGACGTTGGTCGGATGCAGTTCCGCGGAGCTGGCAAAGGCCTTCACGGTGGCGTCATCGCGCAGCACGAAATCGAGCACGCTGAGCAGGAAATTGGGGTCGGCGGCGGCATTGCGCAGGGTCTCGGGACCGACCCCTGTCTCGGCCAGGAACAGGCCCAGCCGCTCGGGCTCGCCCGCAACGAAGGACAGTGCCTGAATCGCAACGATTTCAGCGACTTCGCGGGGGTTGTGAACAGGCTTTTTCACGGGCCCAGTTTGCCTTTCCGTTAACTTTCGGTGTCTACTTTGCATCATGCCCGAGTCTTGGGAGTGAGTCTTGGCCTTGCGTGTTGCAACCCCGGGGCAAGCAACTGGAAACCACGTCGCAGGAAGTGGTCCCTTGGGTTTAACGAAACTCAAGCGAATCTGAGGCTAGTTTGAATCCAGTTTTCGAAGCGCCGACGAGCGGCGCCTGAGGTCAAATGTATCCGGCTTCGTGCCAATCGGGAGGGCGGGATGGCTAAGACCGTCCTGATCGTGGAAGACAACGAGCCTCAATATGAAGCTCTTCCGCGACCTGTTGGAGGCGCACGGCTACCAGACCTCCGGCACCAGCAACGGCTACGAGGCGCTCGACCTGGTTCGCAAGATGCGGCCCGACCTCGTGCTGATGGATATCCAATTGCCGCAGGTCTCGGGCCTCGAGGTGACGCGCTGGATCAAGGACGATCCGGAGCTGCGTTCCATTCCCGTCGTCGCGGTCACGGCGTTCGCGATGAAGGGCGACGAAGAGCGCATCCGCGAGGGCGGCTGCGAGGCGTATTTGTCCAAGCCGATCTCGGTCGGCAAATTCATCGAGACGGTCCGGCGTTTCATCGGATAGGAAGTGAGTTCACAGTGTCCGCGCGTATCCTGGTCGTCGATGACGTTCCCGCCAACGTCAAGCTGCTCGAAGCCCGCCTGTCCGCCGAATATTTCGACGTGATGACCGCCGCGAACGGCACCGAGGCGCTGGCGATCTGTGCTCGCGCAGAGTGTGACATCATCCTGCTCGACGTGATGATGCCCGACATGGACGGCTTCGAAGTCTGCCGCCGGCTCAAGACCGATCCGGCGACGCACCACATTCCCGTCGTCATGGTGACGGCACTCGACAGCCCCTCGGACCGCAATCGCGGGCTGGAAGCCGGCGCCGACGACTTTCTGACCAAGCCGGTCTCCGACGTCGTGTTGATCGCGCGCGTGCGCTCGCTGACGCGGCTGAAGATGATGACCGACGAGCTGCGCATGCGCGCCATCACCTCGCTCGAGATCGGCATGCAGGCGCCCGAGCGCAGCGCGATCTCCGATACCGGCAAGGGCGGCCGCATCCTGCTGGTTGACGACCGCGAGTCCTCCTATGAGCGGCTGGCGACGATCCTCGCCGCCGAGCACACCATCGACGTCGAGCCGAACCCGACCGAGGCGCTGTTCCACGCCGCCGAGGGCAATTACGATCTGCTGATCGTCTCGCTCGACCTCAACAATTTCGACGGCCTCAGGCTGTGCAGCCAGGCGCGCTCGCTGGAGCGGACGCGCCATGTGCCGATCCTGGCGATCGCCGACCCCGAGAACTCGACGCGGCTGCTCCGCGGCCTCGAGATCGGCGTCAACGACTATCTGCTGCGCCCGATCGACAAGACCGAGCTGCTGGCGCGCGCCCGCACACAGATCCGCCGCCGCCGCTATACCGATCATTTGCGCGACAACGTGCAGAACTCGATCGAGATGGCGATCACCGACGCGCTGACCGGCCTGCACAATCGCCGCTACATGGAGAGCCATCTGGCGACCCTCGCCGAGCAGGCCGCGACCCGCGGCAAGCCGCTGGCGCTGATGATCCTGGACATCGACTTCTTCAAGTCGATCAACGACAATTACGGCCACGACGCCGGAGACGACGTGTTGCGCGAATTCGCCGTGCGGGTCCGCAAGTCGATCCGCGGCATCGATCTCGCCTGCCGCTACGGCGGCGAGGAATTCGTCATCGTGATGCCCGAGACCGATCTCCACGTCGCCGGCATGGTCGCCGAGCGCCTGCGCCGCTCGATCGCGGGCGAACCCTTCGCGGTCCACAAGGGCACCAAGCGCATCGAGGTCACGATCTCGATCGGCCTGACCACGCTGGAGCAGAAAGGCGAGGCGGTCGCCGACGTCCTCAAGCGCGCCGACACCGCGCTGTACCGCGCCAAGCACGACGGCCGCAATCGGGTGGTGTCGCAGGCGGCGTGACCGGCCAGTCGCACAAAAAGTGCGAAAACAACCCCATGCACAGTAGAAGCTGTTAGCGGGATCAATGGGTTAAGTCGGGCGCAGAATGGCGCGCTCCGGCTGCGCCGTTTGACACGTCGCGCAAAACAGGGACGCTGCTTCGCCATCGCGCCGCGCCTTGGTCAAATGTGCGAGCCGGCTAGCGGGACTTGCTTTTGCTTCGCTTGTAGAGCGCGTTGAAGCCACCGGCCATGAACGTCACGAAGCGCTCGCGAACGGCTTCGAAGTCATCGGATCTGCATAGATTTTTCGAGAGACGGTCGATGCGGCCCGTCCGCGACATCAGCAGCGAATAGGCCCCCGAGGTGAACTGGAAGCCCCAGAACAAATCCTCGGGCCTGGCGTCGGGCAGCGCCTTCCGCAGCAGGCCGATCAGCCTCAGCACGAGCGGATCGAGATAGGCTTCCATCTTCTCCGCGCCGTAGCCGGGCGCGTTGTTGACCTGGGCGAAGATGCGGCCGAAATTGCGCCAGGCTTCCTCGTCATTGATATAGACGTCGAAGGCCCCGTCGTAATAGGCGCGAAGCGCGCCTTCGACGGTTGGCCGGTCCTTGATCCTCGCTTCGTAAGCGTCGAGTTCGGCGGACCGCAAGGTGACCGCATACCCCACGCGGCGTTCGAACACGGCGTCGAACAGCGCCTGCCGGCACACGGAATGGGAGAGGTCGCCAACGGGCGACCTCTTTAGGAATTCTACGGCCTCTTGATGCAGGTTCGTTTTCGGGGCGATCCGCCTTTGATCGCCTTGCCTGTCGCCATATTCGTATCGCTGCCGCCAGTGACCTTCTTGATCTTCCCCGGCCCACAGGTGCCGTCGTCAACGAGGACGCTCTGACCGGCGGGGAGCGTCCCTGGCGCAGGTTCAGATGTGAGCTGGGCACGAGCCGCAGTTGCAACAAGGAAAAAAGCAAAAGCAAACACTATTCTATTCATCAATTCATCCTCAGGTTGAAACACAGCAAGACTACCAAAGGTTTTACTTCAGTAAAGTAGCTTGCTTCCTCAAGGCGATGCGGGATCGCTCAAAACCCGACAGCCGAGGCGTTTGCCACGAGCAGTGCTTCGGCTGCGCCAGCACCCTAGTGGGCAGCCTTCTGCTTCTTGCGCGACGAGCCAGGAGCTTTACGTCCTGTCGCGGTGACCGGTGTAGTGTTATAACGTGCGCTGTCGTAACAGCGCTGGCGATCGGGGTTTGGATTCATCTGCTGGGAAGTGACCGTGCCACCGCATTCCGTACCAATCGCGGTAGCAGCCATCGCGCGGGAGGCGAATAAGAGCAGGAGGCAGCCCGTCATCAGGCGAGTCATGGTTAGTTGTCGCACTTGCCTGGATTGGCGCTGCACCACCGGCTCACGGCAGCGTTGTCCCACCCACGGGCCTTATTCACAGATACGCACTGTTCATAAGTGCATGTTTTCGGCTTGGCCGAGCTCTTCGCGGCTTTCGATTGTGAAAGGGCTGGGGTGAGCGAAGCGGTCAGAAGAAGAGCGACGACGAGAATTTTCATTGTGTTCTCTCAAGACTTAACTGCCGCGCTCGTTCTCACTTCTTCTTTGCGGTCTCTGCGGCCATACACTTTTGCATGTCGGATTCCCGTGCGGCCTTCGCCTGACCATAGGCGGAGCCAAACGGACCGTGCTTGGCAAGCGACTGCTTACAGCACCTTACGGAGAACCCGCTGTTGGTGCACATCGAGATGTCTTGAGCGAAGGCTCCGGTTGAGGCGAGACCGAGGACAACAGTGACGATGAATGCTTTCATGAAATCCTCTTAGGTTGAAAACTTCATTAGAACGCACCTTTTTCGCGAACGCAAGCGGGCTGGTCACTCCCTCAGGGATGCCGGACAACTCTCCTGCGTCCCTTCACCACTTTATCATTCTCGACATCCACCCCCGCATTCCGCAACAATACCTTCGCTGCCTCCTTCGCCGCACGCGCCATCGCAGGATCGTCGCGGACGAGGTCCTGCGCGATGGAGCCGTCGACCAGCAGCACGAGCTGCGTCGCGAGTGCCTCAGTGTCGCGAACGCCGAGCCTCGGTCAGGCGGTCGCGAAACCAGAGGCGGCGGCTTTCCTTGAAGGCGACCGCGATCTTCTTCACGGCGCGGTCGGCCGGGCCGAGACTCGGCGACTGCGTTCACGAAGGGGCAGCCGCGGAAGTCTTTCGCCGCAAAGCGCCGCTCCAGCGAATCGAACGTCGCAAGAATCTGCTCGGCCGGCGGCTTGTCGGAGGCGCGCGCGCTCACGAAGCGGCGCTCCAGATAGGCGGTGATCAGCGCGTCCTTGGACGGGAAATGGTTATAGAGCGTGCGCTTGCTGATGCCGATCTCGGCCGCGATGGTGTCGACGCCGATGGCGCGAATGCCCTGCAGATAGAACAGCTTGTCGGCGGTCTCCAGAATCCGCTCTTTCATCGTCTGTGGGGGAGGCGGGGGAGCCATGCAGCGGAAACCGTCCTGTTCGCTTGACAGCAGGCGCCTAACATAGCCTAAGTACACAGGTCTGTGTAACCAAAATCAACGGCAAAAGCGGACGACGGCGATTGCGCCGTGCCCAAAAGGGAGACAAAAAATGCCCCTGTTGCAGGTCCTGCGTCCGACATTGCCCATCCTGATCGGCGCCTCGATCATGCTGACGCTGAGCATGGGGCTGCGGCAGTCGCTCGGCATCTTCATGCAGCCGCTGACGCACGACATCCACTTGTCGATCTCGGATTTCACGTTGGCGCTGGCGGTGCAGAACCTCGCCTGGGGCTTCCTGCAGCCGCTCGCAGGCGCAATGACCGTGCGCTACGGCTTCCGTCCCATCATGATCGTGGGCTCGCTGATGTACATCGCGGGCCTCATTCTGATGGCGACCGCGAACGGCCTCGTCAGCATCATGATCGGCGCCGGCCTGCTGATCGGGACGTCGCTGGCGTGCACGGCGGCGGCCATCGCGATGTCAGTGGCGGCGCGCGCGGTGCCTGCAACGGTGCGCTCCACCGTGCTCGGCATCGTCTCCGGCGCGGGCTCGCTCGGCGCGCTGCTGTCGGCACCGATCGGGCAGATGCTCAACGAGGGCTTTGGCTGGCGTGTCGGGCTTGCCGGTTTCGTCGTGATGTCGGTGCTGATGATCCCCGCGGCCTGGTATGCCGGCCGCGTCGATCAGGTCCCGCTGCCCAAGCCCGCCGCCGACGACATCGGCGATGCCAGTGCGGCGTCGGTGACGAAGGCGGCGTTCGGCAACGCTTCCTTCGTGGTGATGACCTGCGCCTATCTCGTTTGCGGCATGCAGCTGGTGTTCCTCACCACGCATCTGCCGTCTTACCTTGCCATCTGCGGCCTCGACCCGATGCTCAGTGCGCAGACGCTCGGCATGATCGGCGGCTTCAACGTGCTGGGCTCGCTGTTCTTCGGCTGGGCCGGCCAGCGCTGGAACAAGCTGGCGCTGCTCGGCGGCATCTACATCCTGCGCTCGCTCGCGCTCGCCTGGTACTTCATGCTGCCGGCGACACCGTTCTCGACGCTGCTGTTCGGCGCGATCATGGGCTTCCTCTGGATGGGCGTCGGCCCGCTGGTCGCAGGCGCAGTCGCCGAGATGTTCGGCCTGCGCTGGCAGGCGATGATCCAGGGCCTTGCCTTCATGAGCCACCAGATCGGCAGCTTCCTCGGCGCATACGGAGGAGGGGTGCTCTACGACGCGCTCGGCTCCTACACCATGGCCTGGCGCATCGGGGTGGCGCTGGGGCTAGCCGGGGGCATCGTCCAGGTCGCGTTCGCACTCCTCAGGCCCTCGCAGCCGCCAACGCCGGTGCTGCGGACGGCGTAGGGGGCGTGCCGTCGCGTTCATCCGCTTGCGAGCGTACAGCGGACGCGTGCTGCTTCGTCGTGACCGCCGCTGGTGACCCAAAGCGGACATGCAATTTTAAGGAGTATTAACTTCTGCCGCGCACGTTGGCGGTGACGATGATCGCGTCTCTGGAGAGTTGCCTTGAGATCATTTCGCGAATTGTAGTGATGGTCGTTGTTTCGCTCGTAGTGCTCACGATCGGCGCGGGCGGATACGCGCGCAATTTCGCGGGACTCTTCGTCCTATTCAGCATGTTTTGGGGACTGCCACTTCTCGCTCTCATTTCGTTGTTCCACTTTCTCGACAAGCGCTTTGGACCCCGCGCTCGCTATCCAATAGCAGCAATCGGGCTTTGCCCTCTCTTGCTCGTCCTCTACATTGGTCGAGGCGATCCGACGTTTATGATGGCAGCTGTTCTGTCGGGACTCGCTTGGTCTGCCGCTTGGTTAATTACGTCCCACAGCCTTGCATCAAAGCCCTCGCAGTCGGTCCGAACGGCAAATGGCCAACCAGCGACGTGAAGAAGCACGCCCACCGTGGTCCCCTTATGGACCTAAGCTTGGTGTAGCCTTGGTCCTTGCCATTCTTGTAGGTCTCTATTTCTACGGATCGCCGCGTTATAGAGCACTAAAGAAAGAGTGTATTGAAACTGGCATGGAGCATTCCGATGCTCCATCGGACGACGATTTGCACCGCTTGTGGATGGCTTGCCGCAAGATAGGCTTCGGTGCTCCGTTGTGAAAAGAGGCGGCTGAATTAGGTCGGCTCATGGCCCGAATGCGAAGTTGGAGTGGCGCCCCCAATCGTCGGCTTATCGGGCTAGACCGGAAGCAACCGACCGATCTTCTAAGCGGCGCTCGTGACCCACTCCGACGTCGACCTTTGCACGCCCTGCCTTCTCCGCCATCTAGGTTGCCGCCGAACGCGCTTCGTGAGCGGCCATCAGCATCTGCTCAACAATACCGTCGAACTCACTCTTGGCCATGAGATCAGTGGCGAACATTTCTTCGTATGATTTTTTGTATGGCTTCCACCAACGGTGATGGTTTCCCGCTCTCGCCAGCACGCGCGCCGCCGCTTCAACTTCCTCTAGTGAAGGACGCCAAACCATTCTTTATCCTCTCAAGGGTCGCCTCAGTTGGTTCCTATCACGCCAAGCCAGCGATGTCGCCTGTTGGCCCATCTGCGACGATGCGCCGTGTCTGCCGCCGGTCCGTTCACCGCGCCAGAGCGGACCAGATCTGCTCAATCTGAGTTCTTCGCATTTTGATCCATTGCAGACTTATGATGGCGCTTGCCTCTTGCGGCCGATTTCGAGTTCCACCAAAGCTTTAGGCAATCGTCGCAACCAAAGCTAAACCAAATACACAAGCGGGAAATTCACCAGTTCACTCTACTCAAGATCGCGATGAAGCTGGGAGAAGTCAGCTCGGGCTGGAATTTCTTCGCGCCTTTCGGCGCAAGGATAGCGCCCGACGCCCTTCCTCGCTGCGGAGCGCGGATATGACTGAGTTTGGACGTAGGCAATACTATTCGGCCAGCGATCGCAACCGCGCAGAAACGCAGGGCACGATGAGGTGGCTTGCCGGCACCGTCGCTGCGATTGCGCTGATCGCAGGCTCGTTCCTGGGCTACAGAGTTTTTATCTCCCTGCCGATCAAGATCCGCTGCTACAGAGCCACGAGTCCTTTGAAGCGATGGTAGATAGGCATGCGTCTGAGGAAGAGGCTCTTTCAGGAGTATGCCTCTCTTGATACCAGGTCGATCCCAATCGCTTTTGATAAAAAAGTCTACAAGATCCCGCGCAATTATCTGGTGGATTTAAACCGGCCAGGTGCTGATCCCAAAGAGACTACGTTCGAGATTCACGTCCTGCTTCCCGACCTGGTGCCAAGGACAGCTAACATTGCCGATAAGTTCTTAAAGCCCCCGCATTACGGCGGACTTCGAGACCAGATGAATGCGACTATCCGAGGGGGCCAGGAGGAGCTGGATTGGTCCAAAAGACGGCTTGAGTGGGATCGTTGGTGTGCAGAAAAAGGCCAAGGTGCCTTCCGTCAGGTCGATTCCGGTTACAGACTATGTGAGGCTTCTAATTCCGATCTGTTTTTGAAGGATACGACTGAAGGCCCTTTGATCTTCAGCTGCAATAAGATCACGGACAAGAATCCTAGTTGCACTGTTGCGGGGCCGACCGGGGCGCAATTCGGCGTTCTGGTTTTAGAGTTCAGTCGCAAATACGTTTACCAAGCGGACGAGATCAGGAAGCGATTTTTGTTGCTCTTAGATTCATTTGTCGAAAAATGAGCCCAGCCCGCCCGCGCGGGCAAGACCTGATACAACGAGAATGGCTACGACAGTCTGGCAACAAGGATGCCTGCTCCTGGGCCCATATTGCTGCGGTGCATGAGTCTCTTCATGGCCCAAGTCGGACATCCGACAGCCTGCGTTCAACGTCACCTTCTGCATGGAAAGCGGAGTCGGCGAGCGGCAACTACGGCGATGAGGCTGTTGCAGTCGTCGGCGGCTTTGGCCAAGGGCGACGTGAGCGCGTCACGCCGCGAGCGACCTAGCCCGGCCGGCGGATTGGCCGCCTTAGTCGAAGCCGGTCCGGCAAAGTTCATCCGGTTTTGAAAATTTCCCGGCTCGCCAGCCTTCGGATGCAGGCATAGGATCGCGCTCTCCGGGCGACGTGCTCCAGCTTCATCGATTCAATTCGAATTCCTGCCTTCTTGCCGAAGGCGGGAGCTGCTCGTCGAACCGCGAATAAAAAGCACAGGGGGGATCATCATGTCCGAATTGTCGCGCCGCGATTTCCTGGCACTTTCGACATCCGCTGCAGCCGTCGGCCTTGCCTCGCCGGCGCGGGCTGCGATGGGGCCGAACGACAAGTACGATCTGGTGATCCGCGGCGGCGAGGTGCTCGACCCCAGCCAGTCGCTGCGCGCGAGGCGCGATATCGGCATCCGCTGGGGCATGATCGAGGCGGTGCAGGAGACGATCCCCGCCGAGCGCGCGCTCAAGAGCATCGATGCCTCGGGCAAGCTCGTGATGCCCGGTCTCATCGACCTGCATAGTCACGTCTACCCCTATGGCTCGGCGATCGGCATTCCCGCCGACGAACTCGTGCAGTTCCAGAGCACGACGACCGTCGTCTCCGCCGGCGATGCCGGGGTCAACAATCTGGCGGCGCTGCGCCGGTTCATCGTGGCCCAGACGCGGGCGCGAATGTACGCCTTCGTCCACATCGCCAATAACGGCCTGTCGGCCTTTCCGGTCGCCGAGCTGTACAACATCGACATCGCGCAGACCGAGGCCTGCGCGATGGCGCTGGCCGAGAACCCCGACTTCCTGCTCGGGGTCAAGGTGCGCATGTCGGAGAACGTGATCTTCAAGCACGGGCTCGAACCGCTCAAGCGTGGCATCCAGGCGTGCGAGATGTGCGGCTGGCCGGCGAAGATGATGGTGCATATCGGCGGTGTCGAGTCCAAGGAACTGATGTCTGAGATCCTCGACCTGCTCCGTCCGGGCGATGTGCTGACGCACGCCTATTCAGGCGCCCCGAACATGTCGAACGTCTTCACCAACATCGTCCAGGACGGCAAGCTGCTGCCTGCGGCCCTGGCAGCCAAGCAGCGTGGCGTCATGTTCGACGTCGGCCATGGCGGCGGCAGCTTCGATTTCACCGTGGCGGAGGTCGCGATCCCCGGCGGTTGCGCGCCGGATACGATCTCCTCCGATATCCATGTCTTTTCCGGCAATTCGCCGGGCATGCCGTTCCTGCCCAACGTGATGAGCAAGTTCATGACGCTGGGCTTTACGCTGGAGCAGGTGGTCGCGATGGCCACCACGGCGCCGGCGAAGATCATCGATCGCGCGCCGAAGATCGGTACCCTGCAGGTCGGCGCGCCCGGCGACGTCGCCATCATGGAGCTGGTGGAGGGACCGGTCAGCTTCGTCGACACCCGCAACAACAAGCGGGACGGGAAGGCCTATCTCAAGCCGATCCAGACCGTCATCAACGGCGTGCCTTTCGGGCGGCCTTATCAAGCGCCGTTCGCAGTCAGATGAGACGGCAGAGATCGGCTAGGTCACCGCGACGTTCGCCCTGGCCGCGACGGGCCGCGGAAGGCGCAGCCCGCGGGCCAACACTGAGCGACGCGGGGCCGCCGACCTTTTCGGCAGCTTTCCGAGACTGGCGAGGACTTGCGTCAGCGCGAGCCTGACCGCCGGCTCGATCTTCGCGCAGATGAACCAGCAGACCAGGACGAGCAGGCCCAGCGCGATCCACAGGGCCGAGCCTCGCATCCAGCCCCGCCTCGACGAGGGCGCGGATGATCGCCGTCCCGATGACGTTGTGGGTGAGATAAAGCGGGTAGGTGATCAGTCCTAGGGTTCGCAGATAGGCCGGCGCTTCGGAAGGCATGGTGCCCGCCGAATGCCTGTTTCGTCTCGCGGCAAGAGCGATGAGGAGCACAGCAAACGCCCAGACCATGATCGGCACCAGGGCCGACTGATCCGCGATGGCGGGGATCGAGGTCAGGAAGAAGAAGGCGAAGAAGTAAATCTCCGCCGCGCCCGAAACACAGGTGACGGCAAGGGCGATCTTCTCGAGCGACGTCAGTTTCCTGTTCGCGGAGATGAACAGCCAGATGCCGAGTGCAAAGAAACAGCCATGGCTCAGCAGGAAGGCCGCGCACGGCACCCGAAACATCAGGATGACGAGATAGGGCAGGTCGGATGGCGTCGTGCAGGACATCACCAGCAGCGCGACGGCATTGAAGATCGCGCTGTAGACGGTAAGGCCGAAGGCCAGGTGCCGCAGGGTGATCTTCCGCGTCAGCATCGCGCAAAACACGAGGCCATAGAACGCCGTCTCGGCGGCCAGCGTCCAGTAGACTTCGTCGAGCCACTGACCCGTGACCCCCTTGGGGACCATCAGCATGGCGTGGATGTAGGGCAGGATGAGTTCGGAGGCCGGGCCGCTGCCGAACAGCAGCAGGACGAGGAAGGTCGCCGTGGCGCACACCCAGACCGCCGGATAGAGCCGGAGGGCGCGACCGAGCAGGAACGCGCCCGGTGTCGATTGGGCCGCGGAATTGGCAATGACGAAGCCGGAGATCACGAAGAAGATCTCGACGCCGACCCAGCCGAACCACGTGAATGGCGCGGCGGAGGGGTAGAGCACGTCAGCCGCGACGCTGCGCTCGAACCCTGGCACGCCGATCGAGACCCAGGCCCAGGACCAGAACATCTGGTGGAAGATGGCAACGCCGAGCGCGGCGGCGAAGCGCAGCGGATCCAGCAGGGACAAATGGCTCTTCACGGCAATGGACCAAATTCATGCAACGATCCCGCTGGAGATAGTGAAGCCGGTCATGGCGCTCTGCGAGGTTGGTCACACTCGGTGCGCCGAGGGCCGAACGCGCTCGTCCTTGGCGGGTATACACAGCTCGTCCGTTCCTCGGACGCAGCGCACCGTCACTGCGACGGTGCGCTGCAGAGCCGGGGCCGATGTCTTGGGATTGTGCGTGTTGGCTTGTGGGTCCCGGCTCTGCGCAGCAGCGCAAGGGCGCTGCAGCGCGTCCGGGACACGAAGGGAGAGCACGTGAAAATAAAACGGGGCCCGAAAAGGGCCCCGCAAAACTCGTCAGCGCTTTGCCGATCTTACTTGATCTTGGCTTCGCGGAATTCGACGTGCTTGCGCGCGACCGGATCGTACTTCTTCTTGACCAGCTTGTCGGTCATGGTGCGCGAATTCTTCTTGGCGACGTAGTAGAAGCCGGTGTCGGCCGAGGACACGAGCTTGACCTTGATGGTGACCGCTTTGGCCATGTTCAGAACCTCAGGAATGAAGGGAATCTGGAGCCGGCCAAACGGCCCGCGTTGGCCGGCAACCTAGCCAGAAACCGCCTGATGTCAAGGTTTTAGGGGGTAAAAACCACCCAAATCGGGCCCATCAGGCCTCAAAGAACCGGTTTTTCGGCCGCGGCAGGCCGAGATTCTCCCTCAAAGTGGCCCCTTCATACTCCTTCCGGAAGATTCCGCGCCGCTGCAGCTCCGGCACGACCTTGTCGACGAAATCGTCGAGGCCGGCGGGCAGGAATGGGAACATGATGTTGAAGCCGTCGGAGCCGCGCCCGACCAGCCATTCCTCCATCTGGTCGGCGATGGTCTTAGGCGTCCCGACGAAGGACAGCCCGCCATAGCCGCCGACGCGCTGGGCGAGCTGGCGCACGGTGAGCTTGTCGCGCTTGGCGAGGTCGACCATGCGTTGGCGCCCGCTCTTGCTGGCATTGGTCTCGGGGATATCAGGGAGCGGTCCGTCCGGATCGAAGCCGGAGGCATCGGTGCCGAGGATGACGGAGAGCGAGGCGATGGCGCTGTCGTAATGTACGCGGCTGTCGAGCAAGGCGCGCTTCTCCCTGGCCTCGTCGACGCTGTCGCCCACCACGACGAAGGCGCCGGGCAAGATCTTGAGATGCTCGGGGTCGCGGCCGATTGTCTCCATGCGGCCCTTGATGTCGGCATAGAGTTTTTGGCCGTCGGCGAGGCTGCCGCCGCCGGTGAAGACGGCTTCTGCCGTCTCGGCCGCGAGCTGCTTGCCGTCTTCGGACGCGCCGGCCTGCACGATGACAGGCCAGCCCTGCACGGGACGGGCGATGTTGAGGGGACCGCGCACCTTCAGATATTTGCCGTTGTGGTCGAGCGTGTGCATCCTGGCGGGATCGAAAAACAAGCCGCTCTCGACGTCGCGCACGAAGGCATCGTCGGCGAAGGAATCCCACAGGCCGGTGACGACGTCGTAGAATTCGCGGGCGCGCTTGTAGCGCTCGGCGTGTTCCATGTGATCGTCGAGGCCGAAATTCAGCGCCGCATCCGGATTCGAGGTCGTGACGATATTCCACCCCGCGCGGCCGCCGCTGAGATGATCGAGCGAGGCGAAGCGGCGCGCGACGTGATAGGGCTCGTCGAACGTGGTCGAGCCCGTCGCGATCAGGCCGATGCGCTCGGTGACTGCGGAAAGCGCCGACAGCAGCGTGAACGGCTCGAATGAGGTCACGGTGTGGCTGCGCTTGAGCGCATTGACCGGCATGTTCAGCACGGCCAGATGATCGGCCATGAAGAAGGCGTCGAACTTGCCGGCCTCGAGCTTCCGGATCAGCTGCTTGATGTGCGAGAAGTTGAAATTCGCGTCGGGCCAGGCCCCGGGATAGCGCCATGCGCCGGTGTGGATGCTGATAGGGCGCATGAACGCGCCAAGCTTGAGTTGCCGTTGTGCCATCGCCCCGTATCCGTTCTGGGTGTCGTTGGGAAAGACATAGGCACGCCGGGGCGCCGCGCCATTGGGGGAGGCGGGAAGAATCTTTTGTTTTTCGCGACAGATGCAGCACAATCGCGTCATTTCAGGGGGCGCGCGGCGAGCCCCGCAGCAGCCATCGAACCAATCCGCCGCCGGCTCCGACCTAAGCCATGACCTCGTGAGGAAATTCCAATGGCGGGCGCGATGACCGTGGACGGCAGCATTGTTCGCATCGACCGGTCCATGCCCTGGGTCGGCCGGCTGCTGTCGTTGCCCCTGCTGGCCGCCAGCTTCTATCTGCTGTGGAATGTCGCGCTCGGCCTGCGTCAGGATTTTTCGGCTTCGGACGGCTTGCCGACGATCTCGTTCCGGTGCTGGTGTTCACGGCGCTCGGGCTGCTCGTCGGCATCCCCGGACTGATCCTGCTCACCTTTCGCACCTTCGTCGTGCTCAACGAGACGCTGCGCCAGATCGTGATCACCAGGCAGTTCGGCCCGCTGAACATCCGCTCATCGCGTAATCTCGCCGACTATCATTTCGTCAGCGTCACCGACGACGACGACACGGATCTGACGACGTACGACGTCAATCTCTGCGGCAACAAGGGCACCGAGCCGATCACGCTTCAGAGCTTCACCAGGCGCGAGGAGGCAGACCGGCTCGCAAGCGAGATCGGCCGCGTTCTCAAGCTGCCGGCGCGCGCCTATGTCGGCACCGAGCCGGATGCGGATTGATCAGCTCAAGACATCCTTCTGCATCTTGCCGCCGTAGAAATGGAAGAACGGCACCGGCGCGTCGTGGCGCAGCGGGCCGGTGGCAAGGCGGCTGTCGAGTCTCGTTGAGCACGTTGCGCGTCATCGGATGCAGATCGGCCAGGGGCTTCGAGCCGAGTCTCGACCCAGACCAGCTCGACCAGCTCCGCATCGGCATGGATCACGCCGTCGACGCGGTGGGTGATGGCTGAGGCGTCCGCCGTGAAGAAGCGGGTGTCGAAACGCTTGACGCGGCCGGGCGGGGTGATCGCGCGCGCGATCAGGAACAGGCTCGAGGGATCGGGCAGGAGACCCGCATCCGCAAACGGCTTCCAGGGACCCTCGAGCTTCGCCTTGCCTTCGGTCTTGCGGCCGAGACAGAGACCGGTCTCCTCACAGGCTTCGCGGATCGCGGCAACGGCGAGCGACTTCGCGCGCGAGGCCGGCGTCTTCGGGCTGCCCTTGGCGAGATTGGCCTCGAGCTCGGCGGTAACGGGCGCGGCACAGGGCACGCGATAGTCGGTCTTGTCGACACGTCCGCCGGGGAAGACGAATTTTCCGGGCATGAACACCACCTTGTCGTGGCGCTTGCCGACCAGCACTTTTGGAATGGCGCTGCTGCGATCGACCAGGATCAAGGTCGCCGCATCCTTTGGCCGGAAATAGGGATGGTGGTCGGCTTCCTTTTCCTCGTGGACTTTGGCTTTCTCCGCCGCCTGCGCCGTATCCGTCATATCCTCACCCAGAGCGTTCTTTTATTTGCTTACACAGGCGGAATACCATCCGGAGGGTTCTCGTCAAACCCATGCATGCGCAGAGCCCATTGCAAGCCGACCACAGCTCCCTTCACCGGCTGCAGCAGCGCGAGCGAGGCGACGAAGGTGAAGGGCAGGTAGGCCGCGAAGCTGATCCAGACCGGCGTCGAATAATTGGTCTCGATCCAGAGGATCGTCGGCACCACGATGTGGCCGACAATGACGATGACGAGATAGGCCGGCAGGTCGTCGGCGCGGTGCGGCGTGAAATCGAGGCCGCATTTGGCGCAATTGTCCGCCGTCTTTAGGAAGGCGCGGAACAGCTTTCCCTGGCCGCAGCGCGGGCAGCGGCCGCGAAAGCCGCGCTTCATGGCCGCAAAGACGTCGCGCTTCTCGACGAGGCCGCTCTCGCGCGTCCAGATTTTTGGGGCCGTGCTCATTGTCACCATGCCTTGCCCTTCTTGCCTTTGTTCTTTCCCTTGTTGGTCTTCTTGCCCTTGCCGGATTTTTGCTTCGCCGGCTTGCGTTTTTTATCCGGGCTGCGTCCGGGATGGGCCTTGAACGAGGGGCGGCGCTGCGGATTGGGCCGCCCCCGGTCGCGCGGCGCGGTCTCGCTGGAGGATGACAGCAGCTCGAAGCGCAGCGCGCCCGCGATGGGAGCCGCTTCGATCAGGCGGACGTCGACGACGTCGCCGAGCTGATACATGGTGCGGCTGCGCGTACCGACGAGGGCGTGCCGGCTCTCGTCATAGTTGAAATATTCCGTGCCGAGGGATCGGATCGGGATCAGTCCGTCTGCGCCGGTCTCGGCGAGCTTGACGAACAGGCCGGCGCGGGTGACGCCGGAGACGCGGCCTTGGAAGCTCGCACCGATACGATCGGCGAGGTGATGGGCGATCAGGCGGTCGACGGTCTCGCGCTCCGCCTTCATCGCGCGACGTTCGGTGACCGAAATATGCGCGGCGACTTCGCCGAGGGTTTCCGGCGTCTCGCTGTCGGGCAGGGCGCCTTCGCCAAGGCCGAGCGCGCGGACCAGTGCACGGTGCACGACGAGGTCGGCATAGCGGCGGATCGGCGAGGTGAAATGCGCGTAGCGGCGCAGGTTCAGGCCGAAATGACCGTAATTCTCCGAGGAATATTCGGCCTGCGCCTGGGCGCGCAGCACCACCTCGCTGACCAGCGGGTAATAGTCGTGGCCTTCGAGCTGGGCCAGCACGCGGTTGAACAGGGTCGGACGAAGCGCGCCCGATTTGGCGAAGGGAACGTCGAGCGTCTCCAGGAACTCACTCAGCGCGTGGACTTTCTCCAGCGTCGGCTCGTCATGCACGCGGTAGATCAGCGGGAGCGATTTCTTCTCCAGCATCTCGGCCGCCGCGACATTGGCGAGGATCATGAACTCTTCGATCAGCTTGTGCGCGTCGAGACGCTCGGGCACCACGACGCGGTCGACCGTGCCGTCGCTCTTGAGCAGGATCTTGCGTTCGGGCAGATCGAGATTGAGCGGATCGCGCTCGTCGCGTGCGCGCTTGGCGCAGGCATAAGCCGCATAGAGCGGCTTCAGGATCGGATCGAGCAGGGGGCCGGTGGTGTCGTCGGGCCGGCCGTCGATCGCGGCCTGCGCCTGTGCGTAACTGAGCTTGGCCGCCGAGCGCATCAGGATGCGATGAAAGCTGTGCGAGCGCTTGCGGCCGTCGGGGCCGAGCACCATGCGCACCGCGAGCGCGCCGCGCGGCTCGCCCGGCACCAGGGAGCAGAGATTGTTGGAGATGCGCTCGGGCAGCATCGGCACGACGCGGTCGGGGAAATAGACCGAGTTGCCGCGGTCGAGCGCGTCGCGGTCGAGCGCGGTGCCCGGCCTGACGTAGAAGCTGACATCGGCGATGGCGACGTTGACGATGAAGCCGCCCTTGTTGTTCGGATCAGGATCTGGCTCGGCATGCACCGCGTCGTCGTGGTCCTTCGCATCCGGCGGATCGATGGTGACGAGCGGCACGTCGCGCCAGTCCTCGCGGCCCTTGAGGTTCGCGGGCTCGGCAGCTTCCGCCTCGCGCTCGGCGGCGGAGGAGAATTGCAAGGGAATGTCGTGCGCGTAGATCGCGATCAGGCTGATCGCCTTCTCCGACTTGACCGAGCCGAGCTTCTCCTTGACCCGGCCGGAGGCGAGGCCAAAGCTGCGCGTGCGGACGATGTCGACGCTGACGAGGTCGCCGTCCTGTGCGCCGTGCGTATCGGCCGCTGCGATGTTCAGCTCGCGGTCGGCAGCCTTCTTGTCGACGGGCACGAGCCGGCCGCCGCCTTCGGGAAGCGCACGAAACACGCCGAGGATGCGGCTCTTGGCCTTGTCGAAGACCTTGATGATGCGGCCGCGATAAGCGGGTCCCTCGCTCTCGCTGCTCGGCTCGACGCGCAGCAGCACGCGGTCGCGGACACCGGCGACGGTGCCGGGCTTCGGCCGGCGCGGCATCTCGACGAGGATTTTTGGCGGCTCGCCACTCTCGACCTCGTCCCATTCGGTCGGAGAGGCGATCAGCTCGCCATCCGAGTCGCGGCCCGTGATGTCGGCGACCAGCGTCGGCGGCAGCGTGTCCGGCTCGGATACCTTGTGGCGCTTCTTCTTGATGGTGCCGTCGTCCGCGAGCTCGCGCAGCATGCGCTTGAGGCTCGACGCGATCGGCGTTCTTCAGGCCGAACTCGCGCGCAATTTCGCGGGTTCCGACCTTTCCTGGATTTGCCTTGATGAAGGCGACGATGGCACTCCGGTCGGGAAAGCCATGGTCATTCTTGCGTTTCACTTAACCTCTGTTTCTTGATCTCAGGTCTTGCCGGCACTCTTCTTGGCCGGAGCCTTGTTGGCGGCGGCCTTGGTCGGCGACGTCTTTGCGGTCGACGACACGGCAGCGCGCGCCTTGCTGGTGGATTCGGTTTTCGGTTTGGCCGCCTTCTTCGCGGCCGGTTTCTTCTTCGGGGCGTCGCCGTCGTCCGCAGCCTTCGCCGCAGTCTTCTTGGCCTTGGCCGGCTTCGCCGCCTTCTTCGGCTTCTTGCCGCCGCCCTTGGCCGCGCGCTCGTCGATCAGTGCGATCGCCTGCGGCAGCGTGATGGCGTCTTTCTCGATGTCGCTCGGGATCGTCGCGTTGACGCCGCCGGCCGTGACGTAGGCGCCGTAGCGGCCGCCCTTCACCGTGACGGTGCCGAGGGTGGGGTGATCCCCGATCGCCTTGCCCGGGTCGGCGCCGAAGCGGCGGCTCGGGCCCTTGGCGATCTTCTCCGCGATGAGCGTCACCGCGCGGTTGATGCCGATGTCGAACACTTCGTCGCCGGCCTCGAGGCTGGCATAGGTCTTCTCGTGCTTGACGAACGGCCCGAAGCGGCCGAGGCCCGCCGTGATCGGCTGACCGGTCTCGGGATGCTTTCCGATCTCGCGCGGCAGCGACAACAGCTTCAGCGCAAGCTCGAGGCTCGACATCGCCCGGAGAGGTGCCCTTCGGAATGCCGGCGCGCCTGGGCTTCTCACCTTCCTCGTAATCCTTCTGCTCGCCGAGCTGGATATAGGGGCCGAAGCGGCCGGCCTTGACCCAGACATCGCGACCCGTGTCGGGATCCTGGCCGAGCGAACGGTCCGCGGTCGCCTCGCTGTCGGCGGCGAGCTGACGGGTATAGCGGCACTCCGGATAGTTCGAGCAGCCGACGAAGGCGCCGAACTTGCCGGCCTTGAGATTGAGCCGGCCGTTGCCGCAGCTCGGGCACTGCCTGATGTCGCCGCCATCCGCGCGCGGCGGATAGATGTGCTGGCCCAGCATGTCGTCGAGCACGTCCAGCACCTGCGCGACGCGCAGATCCTTGATGTCGTCGACGGCACCGATGAAGCCGGTCCAGAAATCCTTCAGCACCTGCTGCCAGGAGATCTCGTTGTTCGAGATGCGGTCGAGCTGCTCCTCGAGAGAGGCCGTGAAATCGTATTCGACGTAGCGGGCAAAGAAGCTCTCGAGGAAGGCGACCACGACGCGGCCCTTGTCCTCGCCGTGCAGGCGTTTCTTCTCGAGCTTGACGTAGCCGCGGTCCTTCAGGACCTGGAGGATCGAGGCATAGGTCGAGGGCCGGCCGATGCCGAGGCTCTTCCATACGCTTGACCAGCGATGCTTCCGAGAAGCGCGGCGGCGGCTCGGTGAAATGCTGGGTGACGGAGAGCGACTGCCGCTTCAGCGCGTCGTTCGGGCTCATCGCCGGCAGGCGGCGGGAGTCTTCGTCCTCCTCGTCGTCGCGACCTTCCTGGTAGAGCGCCAGAAAACCGTCGAACTTGACGACCTGTCCGGTGGCACGCAGCTCCAGCGTGCGGGAGCCTGCCTTCGCCGTGATGTCCACGGTGGTGCGCTCCAGCTCGGCCGATTCCATCTGGCTCGCGATAGTGCGCTTCCAGATCAGCTCATAGAGCCGCGCCTGGTCGGAATCGAGCTTGCGGCTCATGCTGTCGGGGCGGCGGGAGAGGTCGGTCGGGCGGATCGCTTCGTGCGCTTCCTGGGCGTTCTTGGCCTTGGCCTGGTACTGGCGCGGCGCATCCGGCACGTAGGCGTTGCCGTAATCCTCGCCGATCACCTTGCGCGCCTGGGTGACCGCCTCGGGGGCGATCTGCACGCCGTCGGTCCGCATGTAAGTAATGAGACCGGTGGTTTCGCCGCCAATGTCGATGCCTTCATAGAGGCGCTGGGCGATGCGCATCGTGTGCGCCGGCGCAAAGCCGTATTTGCGGCTGGCTTCCTGCTGCAGGGTCGAGGTGGTGAAGGGCGCCTGCGGATTGCGCCGCGCGGGTTTCGCGTCGACCGCGGTCACGGCGTAGGTGGCGAGGCTCGAGCGCCTTCTTGAACTCTTCGGCTTCCGCGCCGGTGCCGATGTCGAGGCGCTGGATCTTCTTGCCGTCGGCGCCGACGAGGCGGGCCTCGAAGGCATCGCCACGCGGCGTGAGCAAGGTGGCGATCAACGACCAGTATTCACGCGCGACGAACTTCTCGATCTCGAGGCTCGCGGTCGCAGACGAGGCGCAGCGCGACCGACTGCACGCGGCCGGCCGAGCGGGCGCCCGGCAGCTTGCGCCACAGCACGGGAGAAAGGGTGAAGCCGACGAGATAGTCGAGTGCCCGGCGCGCCATATAGGCGTCGACCAGCGCACCGTCGATCTCCCGGGGATGCTTCATCGCATCCGTGACCGCCTGCTTGGTGATGGCGTTGAACACCACGCGCTCGATCTTCTGATCCTTCAGCGCGCGCTTCTCCTTCATCACCTCCAGCACGTGCCAGGAGATGGCCTCGCCCTCGCGATCAGGGTCGGTCGCCAGAATCAGACGGTCGGCGCCCTTCAGGGATTTTGCGATGTCATTGAGCCGGCTCGCCGCTTTCGGGTCGACCTCCCAGATCATCTTGAAATTGGCGTCGGGATCGACGGAACCGTTCTTCGCCGGCAGGTCGCGGACATGGCCGAACGAGGCCAGAACCTCGTAGGACGAGCCCAAATATTTGTTGATCGTCTTGGCTTTCGCCGGCGACTCCACAATGACGATATTCATGTAGTTCCAGTAACTTACGGGAAAATTTGGGGCCGAAAACGAAAGGACTCGGGTCGGCCGTTTCGCCCCGAACATGGGTGGTGAGACCTCCGCTGTCAAATCGAAGGCTGTTGAAAGCCCGCGGAATGGGAAAAGTTTCATATCGAGAAAGTTGTAAATTACCACCTTGGAGTTGCGGATGCTATCGGCGTAATGTTTCTGCGGGGCATGGATTCGGGGTGGGGCTGGTGACTAAGCCAGGAAAGAAACGGGCGCGCGCCGCATCAGGCGCGCCGGGAGGTTCGCGTCACGAGGAACCGGGGGAGGGCGGCGTAGACGAGGCCGTCGCCTTCATCGCCGAGCAGGTCGGCGCGTTGCGCAAGCTCGCCGAGCGTCACAAGCTCGACGTGCTGCATTATCTCCTGGGCATGACCAAGCTGGAGGCCGACGAGCATTTGCGGCTGCGGAGCAAGCGCAAGCTGTCGTGAGTTGGCCGTAGCCCGGATGGAGCGAAAGCGTAATCCGGGGCGGTCGTGCCGCGGGAAGGATTCGCAGATTGTGCTGCGCTCCATCCGGGCTACGACACTCGATGCTTCGGCACCCCGTCATTGCGAGCAGTCAGCCGTTGCGGCCTGCCATTTTAGCCAATCGCCAGCCGAGATGCTTGGCCGTGACGAGGTCGCTATGCGGCAACGCGCCGTCGACCAAATGTGTCGCCAGTCCAAGCTGGCTGCCCAATCGATTGCGACCCGCTGGATCCTCTCCGCCTGGAATATCCAACCCGCACCAGAGCATGCCGTGCTGCGCGGCCAGAATGGAAAAGTAGGTCAGCGTATGAAGCTGATCGCCGCTCGCGCAAGCGCCGGTCGTGAAGCCGCCCGCGATCTTGTCAGCCCATCGCTGCTGGCTCCATCGGTCACTTGAAGCGTCAGCGAAGGTTTTGAATTGCGCGGCTGGTCCGCCCATGTAGGTCGGGCTGCCAAATGCGACCGCGCCGGCGCGATCGATCGTCTCCAGCAACTGCTCATTCTGGAAGCGGCCCGACACGATGTCGTCGCTGGCGATCCGACAAAGCGCGATCTCCGCCATTCCAGCGGCCCCGCGCGCGACCGCGTGCGCCAGCTGTTCGGTGGTGCCGGAGATGGAGAAGTAGACGATGGCGAGCAGGGGCATGGTGGTGCCACTTTGGGATCTCTAGCCATCTTTGATGGTGTCGGGATCTTGCACAAGTCCCTCCATGTCGTCTTTGCGAGCGGAGCGAAGCAATCCAGAGTCTTTCCGCGGCAAGATTCTGGATTGCTTCGCTGCGCTCGCAATGACGGTGCGGCGGCGTGCGTCCTCACGCCGACCGCCGCCGCGGCGCAGGTCGTGGCTTCAGCATGGTCTCCGCCGGCGAGAGCAATCGTCCATCTTCGGCGCGCATCTCCAGCTTCTTCACCGGGCGGCCCTTTGCGCGATCCACCAATACGGTCGCGATCTCCTCGGGGCGGTCGTCGAACTCCTCGCTCCATTGCCGCAGCGCGACCAGGATCGGGAAGGTGCCGCGGCCCTTCGGCGTCAGCACATATTCCTGATAAGAACTGCCGTCGGAGGCGGGGGCGGTTGCCAGAATGCCGTGATCGACCAGTGCTCGCAGCCGTACCGCCAGGATGTTCTTGGCCATGCCGAGCTTGTTCTGAAATTCGCCAAAGCGGCGCAGGCCGAACAGCGCCTCGCGGATGATCAGCAGCGACCACCAGTCGCCGAGTGCGTCCAGCGATCGCGCGATCGGGCAGGAGTCGCCTTCGAAGCTCGTTCGTTTCACCATCGTCATCCGTCCTGTCGCGTTCGCACGATCCCGGCCGATCACGCTCTTGTGTGGTTGCATAATAAAACCAAGTGGCCTAGATGGCAATCTAGTTTCATAATGCAACTACTGGAGGCGAGCGTGAGACTGACCAACAAGACGGCCCTGATCACCGGCGGCAACAGCGGCATCGGGCTCGCGACGGCAAAGCTGTTCGTGGCGGAGGGCGCCAAGGTGGTGGTCACCGGGCGCAACAAGGAGACCCTGGCGGCCGCCGCAAGGGAGCTTGGTCCGAACGCGCTCGCGCTGGCGGCCGACGCAACCGACATCGCCGCGACGGACGCCGCGATCAGGCAGGGTGCGGAAAAGTTCGGCAAGTTCGACATCGTGTTCGCCAATGCCGGCATTCCCGGCAGCACGCCGCTCGGCGCGGCGACGCCGGACGTGTTCGAAAAGGTGATCAGCACGAACCTCACCGGCGTGTTCTTCACGGTGCAGTCGGCGCTGCCTCATCTCAACGACAATTCCTCGATCATCCTCAACGGCTCGGTGATCTCGGTGCTCGGCATTCCCGGCTATTCGGCTTACGGCGCGGCCAAGGCCGGTGTGCGCGCCATGGCGCGGATCATGGCTTCGGAGCTGTCGCCGCGCAGCATCCGGGTCAACGTCGTCGCGCCCGGCGCGATCCGCACGCCGATCTGGGGCGCCGCGGTCGCAACGCCGGAAGCGGAGAAGGCGTTCGAGCAGCGCATCGCGCTATCGACGCCGCTCGGCCGCATCGGCGAACCCGATCATATCGCGAAGACGGTGCTGTTCCTTGCCTCCGATGATGCCGCCCATATCCAGGGCCAGGAGATCTTCGTCGATGGCGGCGCGGTGGCCTCGCCGAGCGGCGCGCCGATCTATCGGGGCTGAGCGCGTGACGTGAAATTGAATCGGCCGGCGCAACGAGATTGGTTGCGCCGGCCGGTTCCCGCATCTCGGAAGATGTATTTGCTGAGCCTTTGCGTGAGGCGTTGAACCTTCGCGCGAGCTGCGGAGACATTTCTACGGGCAGGGGGCACAGAAGACTCATTTTCAAGGGAGTCCATTATGCCGAAAGCAGCCCGTATGTTGTCGTCGATTTCATCACCACGCGTTTTCACTGAAGACTCCGCCGTTCCCGCGAAGCGTTCCGACACCTCAGAGCTTGCAGCCGTCGCGATATTCTCCGGGATCGGCCTGTTCGTTTCGTTGATTGCCGTGATCCTGGGCATGCAGGGCGTCTGGTTTTAGCGCACCCGCACGCATCAGCCGCCGCGCAAGTCCGGCGGCGGCTGAGTTCGCGCAAGCCTTCAGGCCGCGCGCAGGCTCGTTGCCGATTGCAACGCGCCGGCAATCGCGTTTTCACGGTGCTCCGGCCCGACCTGGATGCCGTCTGCGAAGATGAATTCGGGGTCGGTGATGCCGATGAAGCCGAACACCCAGCGCAAATAGGTTTCGAGATGCTCGCCAGCGGCCATCGGCGTCTCCGCTGCGTAATAGCCGCCGCGTGAGATCGCCACGATCACGCGCTTGCCGCCGGCAAGCCCCTCGGGCCCGGCCGCGCCATATTTAAATGTCTTTCCCGCCACCATGATGCGGTCGATCCAGGCCTTGAGCTGGCTCGGAATGGTGAAATTGTACATGGGGGCGCCGATCACCACGATATCCGCAGCGAGGAACTCATCGAGCGCGGCGGCGCTCGCGGCGAGGTCAGGTCCGAGTTCGGCCGGCGCGGGTGCGCCTTGGGCGGCCGCCAGATGCGAGCCGGACAGGTGGGCCAGCGGGGTTTGGGAGAGGTCGCGATAGACGACATCGAGCGAGGGCGTCGCCTGCCGGAGCCGGTCGACGATCGCGGCGGAAACCTGCCGGGAGACGGAGTGGGGGCCGAGGACGCTGGAGTCGATATGGAGGAGTTTCATTTGGGTCACCGATGGTATAGGTTTGTAACCAGCGCTAGATGAGTGACTATCGGAATCCCCGCAAGAACGCACTTTTTTGAGCCATGGGCACATCTTTGGAACTTGAAAACACGAAATTGCCTGCCGTGCAGGCCCCGCACCCGGACCATGCCGACTGTCGCGGCGTGGCCTCGATCCTCGCGCGCGTCGGCGACAAATGGAGCGTGTTCGTCATCATGATGCTGAGCGACGGACCCAGGCGCTTCAACGAGCTGAAGCGCATGATCGCCGGTATTTCGCAGCGGATGCTGACCTTGACGCTGCGCGGGCTCGAGCGCGACGGGCTTGTCACGCGCACGATCTATCCGTCGATCCCGCCGCGCGTGGACTACGAGCTGACCGATCTCGGTCGCGGATTGCAGCAGCCGGTCGTGGCGCTCGGGCTGTGGGCGAAGACGCACCAGGGCCAGATCGAGACGGCGCGCAAACGCTTCGACGAGCGGAACGAGACCTAGAGCAGCGAGACCAATCCGCCACCGTGGCGCTCGAGCTTGCCGGCGAGCCTCGAGCTCCAGCAGCACCGTGCGCACGATCGCAGGCGAGGCACCGGACATCCGCACGAGATCGTCGATGGAGAGCGGCGCGGGGCCGAGCAGGCCGGTGATCTGGTCGCGGTCGTGGCCTTGCGGATCGCTTTCGAACGGCTCGCTGTCGGGCTCGCCGATCGGGTGCATCAGCGGCCGCTCCATGATCGGCTGAACCGCATTGACGATGTCGGCGGCTTCAGTGACGAGCGTTGCGCCCTGCTTGATCAGATCGTTGGTGCCGGCGGCGCGCGGATCGAGCGGCGAGCCGGGGACGGCGAACACCTCGCGGCCCTGTTCGGCCGCCATGCGCGCGGTGATCAGCGAGCCCGAGCGGTGCGCGGCCTCCACCACGACGACGCCGAGCGAAGCGCCCGAGATCAGGCGGTTGCGGCGAGGAAAATCGCGGGCGCGGGGCTCGTGGCCGAGCGGCATCTCGGAGATCGCAGCGCCTTCGTGATCGAGGATGGCGGCGAGCAGATCGCCGTGCTCGGGCGGATAGATGCAGTCGTGGCCGCCGGCCAGCACGGCGATGGTGCCGCTCGCGACACTGGTGCGATGCGCGGCCTGATCGACCCCGCGCGCCAGCCCGGAGATGACGACGAAGCCTGCCTCGCCGAGCCTCGCGCGCCAGCAGCCCTGCGAATTTCAGCCCTGCACCCGACGCGTTGCGCGAGCCGACGATCGCGATCATTGGCCGCATCAGGGTTTTCGTGTCGCCGCGCACCGCGAGCAAAGGCGGCGCATCGTCGATCATCGCGAGCCGCGACGGATAGCCGTCCTCGCCGGGCGCCAACCAGGCGATGCCGAACTTGCGGCTCGCGGCAAGCTCGGCCTTGGCGTCATCGGCACTACAGATGCGGCCCGATCGCTGCGCACCGCCGCGGCGTGCGAGATCAGGCAGCCGCTCCAGGGCGGCGCGCGCGCTGCCGAAATGATCGACCAGCGAGCGGAAGGTGCGCGGGCCAACATTGTCCGAGCGGATCAGCCGCAAGCGGTCGATCCTGTCAGCCTCGGTCAGCTCCACGCTTGGATTGATGGCGTCCACGGCGTCTCCTTGTGGACGCAGCATGGAACAACCTGAGGGCGTTGCGCAACAGCGACGTGCGCTTGCGCGACATCGCCCCGATGCTAAAAGCGATGGCAATAAGAAGGGTTTTGCCATGATCTCACTCGCCGACCTGCAGCGCCGCATTGAATCCGGCGAGTTGTCGCCCGATGCCGCCATCGCCCAATCGCATGCGGCGATCGAGGCCAGGGAGAAGGACGTCCGCGCCTTCGTCCGCCACGACAAGGCTGCGAAGGCGCAAGGCGCCGGTCCGCTGCGCGGCATCGCCGTCGGCATCAAGGACATCATCGACACCGCCGACATGCCGACCGAGATGGGCTCGGAGATCTATCGCGGCTGGCAGCCGCGCGCCGATGCGCCTGTCGTGATGATGCTGAAGCGGGCGGGCGCCACCATCATTGGCAAGACCACGACGACGGCATTCGCCTCGCGCGATCCGACGCCGACGCTCAATCCGCACAATCTCGGCCACACGCCGGGCGGCTCGTCCTCGGGCTCGGCGGCGGCCGTCGGCGCCGGCATGATCCCGCTGGCGCTGGGCACCCAGACCGGCGGCTCGGTGATCCGGCCCGCGGCCTATTGCGGGACCGCGGCGATCAAGCCCTCGTTCCGGATGCTGCCGACGGTCGGCGTGAAATGCTATTCGTGGGCGCTCGATACGGTCGGCCTGTTCGGCGCGCGTGCGGAGGATCTCGCACGCGGTCTCCTCGCCATGACCGGCCGTACCGAATTCTCCGGCATCGTGCCGGCGACGGCGCCGCGCATCGGCGTGGTCCGGCAGGAGTTCGCGGGCAGCGTCGAGCCGGCGGCCGAAGAGGGCCTGCAGCTCGCGATCAAGGCGGCGGAGCGCGCCGGCGCCAGCGTGCAGGCCATCGATCTGCCCGAAGCCCTGCACGAGGCCTGGCGCATCCACCCCATCGTCCAGGAATTCGAGGCGCATCGCGCGCTCGCCTGGGAGTTTTCCGAGCGTCACGACGAGATCGCGCCGATGCTGCGCGCCAGCCTCGATGCGACGGTCGGACTGACGCCGAAGGATTACGACGAGGCGCGCCGGATCGCTCGCCGCGGGCGCCGCGAGCTCAACGAGGTGTTCGAGCGTTTCGACGTGCTGCTGACCTATCCGGCGCCGGGCACGCCGCCCGCCAAGGAGACTCGCCTCGACCGGCGACCCCCGCTACAACCGGCTGTGGACGCTGATGGGCAACCCATGCGTCAACGTGCCGGTGCTCAAGGTCGGCGGTCTGCCAATCGGCGTGCAGGTGATCGCCCGCTTCGGCAACGATGCGCGCGCGCTCGCGACGGCGTGGTTCCTCGAGCAGGCGCTGGCGAAGTCAGGTTAGCGCGGGTTCGAAAGCGACGGCGGGCGCAGCGAGCTGCGCGCCTGCTTCCGCATCTTGCCCGAGCCAGCGCTCGGCGGCCGCGCGACCGCTCCGGTGCAGCAGCCGGATGAAGCCGCGGCCGAGATCGGTCGATGAGCGCTGCGCCAGGCCGTCGACGGAGTCTTCGGCCGCAATCCGGGTGAGGCGCATCGAATCCGTGGCATGCGATTGCGCCCATGCGATCGCGGCGATCTCGGCGTTGAGCGCTGCGTTGGCGGCGATCTGGTCGAGCCGGCGATCGATCGCGGCGAGCGTGATCGGCACATAGCTGTCGCGCGCCGGCGTGACCTGGACGAGCAGGACGTCAGACGTGGCGGCCTCCTGCGCCAGCCGCAGCAACGGCGGGTTGCCGCCGAAGCCGCCGTCCCAATAGGCTTCGCCTTCGATCTCGACGGCACAGTGAACCAGCGGCGGACAGGTCGAGGCCAACGCGACGTCGGCGGTGAGGGCGTCGTTGCGGAAAATCTGCTGCTGTCCGTCGCGGATCCGCGTCGCCGCGATCAGGAGTCTTGGCGCCTTAGGGTCGCTCAGCGCCGCGAAATTGATGTCGCGCGCCAGCGCCTGCCTGAGCGGATCGAGATCGACCGGATCGAACTGGCCAGAGCGCAGTGTCGGACCGAATGCGACCGAGCTTCCTGCCGGCGAGAAACCACCGACCAGCATCAGCGAGCGGAACGAGGCCTCGTGCAGCAGGCGGAGCCAGAACCGGCTCAACCGGCTGCGCGCAGCTTCGCGGCCGCCTTCGGCCAAGCCGGAGGCGAGCAGGAGTGCATTGATGGCGCCGGCGCTCGCGCCGCTGATGGTGTCGATCTCGATCGGCTCTTCCAGCAGCCGCTCCAGCACGCCCCAGGTGAAGGCGGCGAAGGTGCCGCCGCCTTGCAGGGCGAGCGAGAGTTTCCGTGGCGGCCATTGATCGATACGTGCCGGCGCGGGCGCGACCGGCGCAGCCTTTGTCACAGCCTCGAGCGTCGCAGGCGTTTGCGCAACGGGCGCAGCTGCCGGCGGCAAAACAGGAATGGGATCTGGCGCGGGAGGCGGGGAGGGCGCATCGGACCAGATGTCCGTTGTCGAGAGCAGCCGGCTTGCCGCGGTGCGGACAGCACCCTGCGAACCAACCCCGTCATGCGCACCGACAATCTTCTCGCTCATTCCGAGCAACCGCGTAACGCCATCTCGACTGTCAGGATGACAGGCATGGAACCGCTTCGCTACTGTGGAGCGCGAACGCGCCGTCAGTTGCGAACAGGATTTGACATATAATGCAGAGAGGGGGCTTCGGTATCCGTAGATGCCCTGGCTTTAGACGCAGCTCGTAACGCGTCTACGCCTTCTCGCCGATTCGGCTTTCCCTGCCGGCTTGCAGCCGCTTGATGTTCTCGCGATGCGCGTAGAACATCAGCAGCGTCAGCACCGCGAACAGTGCTGCAAGCGCGAGATGCCCAAACCACCACAGGAATATCGGCGTGATGAACGCGGCCACCAGCGCCGAGAGCGACGAGTAGCGGGTGGTGAAGGCGGTCGCGAGCCAAAGCAGGCAGAACACCACCATGCCCGGCCAGAACAGGCCGAGCAGGACGCCGATATAGGTCGCAACGCCCTTGCCACCCTTAAACTTGAGCCAGACCGGGAAGAGATGGCCGAGGAAGGCGCCGAGCCCGGCCACCATGGCGGCGTTGGGACCCGCGATGTAGCCGGCGATCACCACCGCGGCCGTACCCTTGAGCGCATCGAGCAGCAATGTGCCCGCGGCAAGGCCCTTGCTGCCGGTGCGCAGCACGTTGGTCGCGCCGATGCTGCCGGAGCCGATCGAGCGGATATCCTGCGTGCCCGCGAGCCGGGTCAGGACCAGGCCGAACGGAATCGAGCCGAAGAGATAGCCGATGACGAAGGCCACCGGCAGGAATGCTTCAAGCCCCATGGCGGCAGCTCCAAAGGCTGGATTTCGCGTCAGACATGCTCGTACACCGTGCGGCCGCCGACAATGGTGCGCACCGCGCGGCCTGTAAAGCGGGCCTCGTCGAACGGGGTGTTCTTGCAGGGTGATTTGAGGTCGGCGGGATCGACCACCCAGGGCACATCGGGGTCGATCACGACGAGGTCGGCGGGGCTGCCCACGCGGAGGGTTCCGCCGGGCAGGCCGAGCAGCTCGGCCGGCCGGGTCGACATCGCGCGGATCAGCGTCTTCAGTTCCAGCTCGCCATTGTGCACGAGGCGAAGACCAGCCGGCAGCATGGTCTCCAGGCCCACGGCGCCGGGAGCAGCTTCCGCGAACGGCAGGCGCTTGCCCTCGACGTCCTGCGGATTGTGGTCGGACATGATGACGTCGATGAGGCCGGAGGCGACCGCGGCCACCAGCGCGCGGCGGTCGTCCTCGGTTCGCAGCGGCGGCGACAGTTTCAGGAAGGAGCGATAGGGGCCGATGTCGTTCTCGTTCAGCGCAAGATGGTTGATCGAGACCGAGGCGCTGACGGCGAGCCCGGCATCACGCGACCGCTGGAGGATCTCCAGCGAGTCGATACAGGTCAGCGAGGCCGCGTGATAGCGGCCGCCGGTGAGCGCCACGAGGCGCATGTCGCGTTCGAGGATCACGGCCTCGGCGGCATTGGGGATTCCCATCAGGCCGAGCCGCGAGGCGAACTCGCCTTCGTTCATCACGCCTTCGCCGACGAGATCGGGGTCCTCGGTGTAGTGCACGATCAGCGCGTCGAAATCGCGCGCATAGGTCAGCGCGCGGCGCATCACCTGTGCGTTGGTCACGCTTCTGGCGCCGTCGCTGAAGGCGATGGCGCCAGCGGCCTTGAGCAGGCCGAACTCGGTCATCTCCTGGCCGTTCATGCCCTTGGTGAGGGCGGCCATCGGCTGGATGTTGACGATCGCGGTGTCGCGGGCGCGGCGCATCACGAAGTCGACGGTCGCCGAATTGTCGATCACCGGAGAGGTGTCGGGCTGGCAGATGATGGTGGTGATGCCGCCGGTCGCGGCCGCCTGGCTCGCGGTGGCAAAGGTCTCGCGGTGGCTGAAGCCGGGCTCGCCGACGAAGGCGCGCATGTCGATCAGGCCGGGCGCGACGATCTTGCCGGAGCAGTTGACGATGTCGGTCCCCTCGGGGACGCCGGCCGCGCCGATGCCGCGGCGAGTCTCGCGGATGGTGCCGTCGGCGATCAGGACGTCGGCGACCCCGTCGAAATCCCTGCTGGGATCGACGACGCGGGCATTGGCGAGCAGGATGGGGCGGCGGTCGGTCAGCATTGGCATCACGCGTTCGGCAGGTTACGGGCGAGCGCTTCCAGCACCGCCATGCGCACGGCCACGCCCATCTCCACCTGTTCGCGGATCAGGGATTGCGCACCGTCGGCGACCGCCGTGTCGATTTCGACGCCGCGGTTCATGGGGCCGGGATGCATCACGAGCGCGTCCGGCTTGGCGTAAGCGAGCTTCTTCTGGTCGAGCCCGAAATAGTTGAAGTACTCGCTGGACGACGGCACGAAGGAGCCGTTCATGCGCTCGCGCTGCAGCCGCAGCATCATCACGATGTCGGCGCCGTTCAATCCCTCGCGCATGTCGCGCGCGACCTCGACGCCCATCCGCTCGATGCCCGGCGGCAGCAGCGTGGAGGGGCCGACGACGCGGACGCGGGCGCCCATGGTGTTGAGCAGGATGATGTTGGAGCGGGCGACGCGCGAATGCAGCACGTCGCCGCAGATCGCGACCACGAGCCCTTCGATCCGACCCTTGTTGCGGCGGATCGTCAGCGCGTCGAGCAGGGCCTGGGTCGGATGCTCGTGCGCGCCGTCGCCGGCATTGATCACGGAACCGTCAACCTTGCGGGCCAGCAGTTCCACCGCGCCGGAGGCGTGATGGCGCATCACCAGGATGTCCGGGTGCATGGCGTTGAGCGTCATCGCGGTGTCGATCAGCGTCTCGCCCTTCTTGATGGACGAGGAGGCGACCGACATGTTCATGACGTCCGCGCCGAGCCGCTTTCCCGCGAGCCTCGAACGAGGACTGGGTCCGGGTCGAGGCCTCGAAGAAAAGGTTTATTTGCGTCCGTCCCCGCAGGACGGTGCGCTTCTTGTCAACCTGGCGGTTGAGCCTCGACATATTCTTCGGACAGGTCGAGCAGGCCGGTGATGTCGGCCGCGGAAAGGCCCTCGATGCCCAGCAAATGCCGGTGGCCGAGGACGAAGGTCGATTTCGATGTCATTAAAGCGAGAGCTATAGGCGCGGATGGCGGGGGAGCAAGGGCCAATGCCGGGGCGGTGAGTTATCCCCTGATCTGTCGGGTTGCTTTCTCCGTCATGCCCGGGCTTGTCCCGGGCATCCACGTTCTTGCACTGTGGCCGCAGAAAGGTCGTGGATGGCCTGGACAAGCCCGGCCATGACGTGGGGATGGATATTGTGAAATCAGTTCGAATTGCGATCGTCGTGGTCTTTGCTGCCTCAGCCACCCACGCCCAATCGCTCCCCGGCGGCTTCGTCTACTTGCGCGACATCGATCCCGGCATCGTCCAGGACATCCGCTACGCCACCGCGAACAATTTCGTCGGCCGTCCGCTGGCCGGTTACAATGCCGGTGAATGCGTGGTGAAGCAGGAGGTGGGACAGCGGCTCAAGGCGGTCCAGCAGGAACTCGCCGCGCAAAATCTCTCGCTCAAGATGTTCGACTGCTACCGGCCGGCGCGGGCCTCGCTCGACATGGTGAAGTGGTCGCAGAACGGCCACGAGACGGCGGCCGAGCGGCGTTACAATCCGAGGATCCCAAAGACCGAACTGTTCCGCCTCGGCTACATCGCGAGCCATTCGCAGCACTCGACGGGCGCTGCGCTCGACCTCACTTTGGTCGATCTGAAGGCCGACAATTCCGGCAAATATGACCCGGCCAAAAGCTATGCCGACTGCACCGCGCCGGTCGAAGCGCGCGCCCCCGAAGGCAGCGTCGACATGGGCACCGGTTACGACTGCACCGACGCAAAGGGCCATACCGCGGCACCGTCGATCACGGCGGAGCAGCGCGCCTGGCGCAAGCGCCTGGTCGCTGCGATGGCGAGGCAAGGCTTTGTGAACTATTCGAAGGAGTGGTGGCATTTTTCCCTGCCGGGGGCGGGTGGGGCAGCCTATGATTTCCCGATTCAGCCGCGGCGGAACTAAAGGTCCGCACCGAGGACGCAAGATGACACAGCCGAGGCTCTGCGACCCACGAGGTCTTCAATCAGTCGCCGCCGTTCGAGGATATCGATCTGTTCACGGTGGATCGACCGCTGGTCGATGCGGTGAAGGCCAATGGCGGTGCGGCGGCCGAGCGCGAGCTGTCGGCGTTCGGCAAGCTTTGGGGCTCCGCCGCGATGGCCGATCGCGGGCGCATGGCGAACGAGAATACGCCGAAACTGCGCACCTTCGACGCCAAGGGTAATCGCCGCGACCAGGTCGAGTTTCACCCGGCCTATCACGAGCTGATGGCGCACAGCGCCCAGGCCGGTGTGCACAATTCGACATGGACGGCAGACGGCAAGCCGGCCGGCGATGCCGCCGAAGTCATTCGCGCGGCCAAGTTCTACATGGCCTCGCAGGTCGAGACCGGCCATCTCTGCCCGATCACGATGACACGGGCGTCCGTCGGTGCATTGGCGATGCAGCCGGATCTGCTTCGCAAGGTGATGCCGGTGCTATCGACGAAGGCCTACGACCCGAGCTTCGCGCCGTGGTCCGACAAGCGCGGCATGACGCTCGGCATGGGCATGACCGAGAAGCAGGGCGGCACCGACGTGCGCGCCAACATGACGCGCGCCGCGCGCAACGGCGAGGCTTATCGCATCACCGGCCATAAATGGTTCATGTCGGCGCCGATGTGCGACGCGTTCCTGGTGCTGGCGCAGGCAGACGAGGGACTGACCTGTTTCTTCATGCCGCGCTTCGCGCCGGATGGTTCCGTGAATGCGATCCATTTCCAGCGGCTGAAGGACAAGCTCGGCAATCGCTCCAACGCCTCGTCCGAAGTCGAATTCACAGGCGCCTATGCCGAAAGGATCGGCGAAGAGGGCAAGGGCATCCGCACCATCATCCAGATGGTGCAGCTGACGCGGCAGGACTGCGCGATCGCCTCCGTCGGCCTGATGCGCTCGGGGCTGGCGCATGCGCTGCATCACGCCCGTCACCGCAGCGTGTTCCAGAAGCATCTGGCCGACCAGCCCTTGATGCAGGCGGTGCTCTCCGACATGGCACTGCATGTCGAGGCGAGCACGGCGCTGATCATGCGGCTCTGCCGTGCCTTCGACCGCACGCCGCATGATGCGGCGGAGGCCGCCTATATGCGGCTGCTGATGCCCGCGATCAAATACTGGACCTGCAAGAGTGCGCCGCCGTTCCTCTACGAGGCCATGGAGTGCCTCGGCGGCAACGGCTATGTCGAGGACGGCATTCTGGCGCGGCACTATCGGGAGTCGCCGGTCAACGCGATCTGGGAAGGCTCCGGCAACGTGATGTGCCTCGACGTGCTCCGCGCGCTCTCGCGCGAGGGCGAGGCGGCGACGGCCGTGCTGCAATCGCTGGCGGCCGAGACGAAGGGCCTGCCCGGGGCAGGCGAGGCGGTCGCATTCATCGGCAAGACGTTCCGCCGCGCCGACGGCGAGCGCGTTGCGCGCCTTGCCGTCGAGAAGCTGGCGCTGCTGGCTGCCGCCGCCGCGCTGAACGGCGTGTCGCCGCGCCAAGCCGAGCTGTTCGCGAGTACGCGTCTTGCGGCCGGCCATGCCAGCATGTACGGCGCGGTCGAGCTGGAGAGCGGCGAGGTGCGCGCGCTGCTGGATCGGGCGCTGCCGTGAGTCTTCCCAACGAAAGCTTCCCGATGGATTCCCTCAATCCCGACAACCCGCCGCTGACCGTGACGCCGGCGACGCCGCGCGTCTGGATGTTCTGGGGCACGGCGCTGTGGGGTCTTCTCATCTTCGTCGCGATGTTCGTCGGACAGATCGGTGCCATCGTTCTGCTGGCGGCGCTGCGCGGCCTGCCGATGGACCTCGCCTCGATCCAGTCGATCGGGCACGAGCCGCAGGCGCTGGCCCTGTCGGTGATCATGGGCCTGCCGGCGACGCTTCTGGTGGTGTGGCTCGCCATTGCGATCAAGAAGGCCTCTTTCGTCGACTATCTCGCGCTGCACTGGCCGAGCTGGAAGCAGCTGCTGTTCGGTGCAGTCGGGCTGATCCTGGTGGTGCTGGTCTGGGAGACGATGTCGCGCGCGCTCGGCCGCGAGGCGACGCCGGGCTTCATGACCGATCTCTTGAAGTCGGGTCGCGACAAGGGCGCGGCGCTGTTGCTTCTGTTCGCCTTCAGCGTCGCCGCTCCGATGTCGGAAGAAATTCTGGCGCGCGGCTTCCTTTATCGCGGCTGGTCGGCGAGCTTCCTGCGCGTGCCCGGCGCGATCCTGCTGTCGTCACTGGTCTGGACGATTGTCCACCTGCAATACGACATCTACTTTCTCGCCGAGGTCTTCACCATCGGGCTGTGGTTCGGCTACATGCGCTATCGCGCCAATTCGCTCTGGCTCACCATCATCCTGCACGCGCTGAACAATCTGACGGCGGTGGTGCTGACGATGTGGCTGGGGAGCTAGGCGGACTGCGCGATCGCGATCGCGATCGGCATCGTGATCGCCGCAAAGATCGTCTGCAGCGTGACGATCTGCGCCAGCAGCGGTGCGTCGCCGCCCATCTGGCGGGCCAGGACATAGGCGCTCGACGAGGTCGGGACCGCGGAACAGATCGCAACGATCGCCAGGCTTTCGCCCGATAGCCCGAACCAGACGGCGAGGGCGAGCGCAAGCGCCGGCATCAGCACCAGCTTGAAGACGACGCCGATGGCAGCGCCGGCACTCGGGCGCAGCAGGCCTTCGAGATGCAGGCCCGCGCCGGTGACGAGCAGGCCGATCGCGAGCGAGGAACGGCTGAGCGCGTCCGCCACCTCGTGCCACAGTTTTGGCAGGGGCAGGTGGGTGACATTGACGAAGAGCCCGATCGCACAGGCCCAGATCAGGGGATTACGGATCACCGTCATCACGATGGTCCGCGCCGACTGCTTTTCCGGCGCGGCGTAATGGGCGAGCACCACGACGCTCAGCACGTTGACGAGCGGGATGATCGCGACCATCGCCACCGAGGCGAGCGCCAGCCCGACATCGCCGAACATGTTGGCGCAGACCGACAGGCCGACGAAGGTCTGCCAGCGCGTCGCGCCCTGGAAGATCGAGGTGAAGGCGGGGCCGTCGATCCCAAGCCGCGCCAGGGCAGGGCGTAGCGCGAGGCACAGCAGCGACATCACCAGCGCCGACAGCAGCAGCGCCCCGCCGACGCCGGCGACCGGCACCTTGGAGAGGTCGGCCTTCACCAGCGTCTGGATCAGCAGCATCGGGAACAGCACGAAATAGGTCAGCCGCTCCAGCCCGTGCCACTGCGTGTCGAGCCGCATCAGGCTGCGCTTCAGGACGACGCCGAGCACGATGAGGATGAAGACCGGCAGCAGCGCCGCGATCACGACGGCCATCGGTCAGGTGGTCCCCGGACCGAGATTGGCGAGGCGGTCCAGCGCGCCCTGCAGGATGAAGATCGCGGCATGCTCGTCGATCACCTCGGCGCGCTTGGCGCGGCTGACGTCCATGCCGATCAGCTCGCGCTCGACGGCGGCGGTCGAGAGGCGCTCGTCCCACAGGCCGATGGGGAGGGTGGTGAGGCCGGAGAGATTGCGGGCGAAGGCGCGGGTGGATTGCGCGCGCGGGCCCTCGCTGCCGTCCATGTTGATGGGCAGGCCGAGCACGAAGCCGACCACCCTGCGCTCGGCCGCGATCGCGAGCAGCCGGGCGGCATCCTGCTTGAATTGCTTGCGGTGGACCGTCTCGACGCCGGTCGCCAGCCTCCGGTCGGGGTCGGACACGGCGACGCCGATGGTTTTGGTGCCGAGGTCAAGCCCGACCAGCGCGCCGCGCGCGGGCCAGTGGGTTGCAGCATCGACGAGGGGCAGGATAAGAGCCGGCATGGCGTAGCGCATATCACGCGTTGCGCCGCGGAGTGAACCCGGAACCATGGATGCGCTGACATTATTCGGCCTGTTCGCCGTCACGGCCATGCTGGTCACCTACGCCCTGGAAGATCGCAGCCATTGGTTCGTGCTGCTGTTCGCAGCCTCCTGCGCGCTCGGCTCGGCCTACGGCTTTCTCCAGGGCGCCTGGCCGTTCGGCGTGGTCGAAGCGATCTGGGCGGTCGTGGCGCTGCGGCGATGGCACCTGAAGCCGTAAATGGTCCGGCGGCCGCAACGCGCGCGGGACATCGTGATGCACAAAGTCCCGCGATCATTTGTGGCAAATCTCACACGGGCGACGTCGCAGGCCATGGCATGATGCCGCGTCTGCAGCCCGCGCGCATCGATTGACGCTCTGGTTGCGTCGCCGTAGATTTATAGGTCTAAAGTAGTGGGGCGCATGGCCCCGGATTTCCAGAACGATCGACAGCGACCGGCCGTCCGGCCCGCGCTGCAACCTTTGGCGCAAATTTTTGCGGCGCCCCCGACCACGTCCAGATTTCGCCCAGTCATTTGAGAGGTCACGATGCTCATCAAGCCAAGCCTGATCGCGGGCTCAGAAAGGCGATTCAAGCAAGCCGAGTTCTCACCCGAAGCCCTGAACCGGAAGCTGGGCGACGGTCCGATCGAGATGACCGTCGAGAAGATGCGCCTGCGCCAGCGCCAGCTGTTGGCCGAAACGCAGGACGTGGAGAAGGCCGAGATCGGCCTGGAGCGGATCATCCAGGGCAACGATCTCGACAGCATCAACTATCTCGCCAAGGGGACCGCCGCCGCGCGCTCGGTCTGCCGCATTCAGCTCAGGGATCTCAAGTCGAACCTGCTCGGTTACGGCTCGGGCTTTCTGATCGGGCCGGGCCTGCTGATGACCAACCATCACGTGTTCGGCAAGCCGGCCGAAGCGGCCAATTCGATCGCCGATTTCAGCTACGAGCCTCGACGTCTCGGGGCAGGAGCGCGTGCCGGTGCGGTTCGGCTTCGAGCCGAGCAAGTTCTTCTACACCAATGACAGGCTGGATTTTTCCATCGTCGCGGTGGCGCCGACCTCGCTGTCGGGCGGGGAGGAGCTGGAGGATTTCGGATGGCTGCCGCTCAGCGGCGCGCCGGGCAAGGCGGACCCCGGCGAGTACCTCACCATCATCCAGCATCCCAGCGGGCAGATGAAGCAGGTCTGCGTCCGCGAGAACAAGCTGCTCAAATATGTCGGCGACTTCCTCTGGTACAACACCGACACCACGGCGGGCTCTTCGGGCTCGCCGGTATACAACCGGTTCTGGCAGGTGGTCGCGCTGCATCACAGCGGCGTTCCGCGGAAGGATTCGCAAGGACGCACCCTGACCAAGGACGGCAAGGTGTGGAAGCCGGCGACGGACGAGTCCCAGATCGACTGGATTGCCAATGAAGGCATCCGGGTCAGCGCGATCGTCGCGGATATCAAGGTTGCCGTCGGCTCGCATCCCATGATCAAGCCGGTGCTGGACGAGGAGGAGCCGCCGACCCGGCAGGAGATCGAGAGGGTCCGCGCGCCGGCCCCGGCGCCTGCCTTCGGCGCCAATGTCTGGGTCGAGCAGTCGCTCGACGGGACCTCGCTGGTGGTCCCGATCCGCGTGCCGCTGCCGATGTTCAGGAAGGACATTCCGTTCGCTCCGCTGCCGCCCGCGCCGAGCCCGGCGGGGGCAACGGAGGAGCGCCGAACGGCGGCATGTCCAACGGCGGCATACCGCTGATCCCGCCGCCGGCGGGCCTGCTGTCTCACATCAGTGCGAATAACGGCCTGCCCATGGAGGCCGTGCATATCGACCAGACCACGCTGAAATCGCGCCCCGGCTACAAGCCGAATTTCCTCGGCACCGGCAAGTTTGCGGTGCCGCTGCCGAAGATTCCGGCCGCCCTGAAGTCCCGGATCGCGACGCTCAAGGGCAGCTCCAAGCAGTCCGAGCTGAAATATTTCAACTACAGCGTGGTCATGAACAAGGAGCGCCGGCTCGCCTTCTTCAGCTGCGTCAATATCGACGGCGGCCAGCAGCAGGACGTCGGCAAGCGCGAGGGCGATTCCTGGCTGCGCGATCCGCGCATCGACGACGATGCCCAGATCGGCGACGAGTTCTATCGCAAGCAGGCAACCCTCGAGGCGGACCGCAGCAAGAATCCATTCGACCGCGGTCACCTCGTGCGTCGGCTGGACGCGACCTGGGGCGACACGGTCGCAGCGGCCAAGCAGCATGGTGACGATTCCTTCCACTTCACCAACTGCTCGCCGCAGTTCTTCTCGTTCAACCAGGGCAAGCAGCTCTGGGCGGGCCTGGAGGATTACACGCGTGACGTCCTGCTCGAAGGCGAGGAGAAGGGCATCGTCATGAACGGACCGGTGTTCGACGGGCCGGACGCCGATGGTTCCGACCTGCCAAATCCCTCCGGGAGGCCGCACAAGGATCCGAGCTTCGGCGGCGTTCAGATCCCGAAATATTTCTGGAAGATCCTGATCCGGCGCAACAAGGACGGCGACGCGCTCAAGGCGGCGGGCTTCCTGATGAGCCAGCGAAACCTGGTGCTGGGAATCGATCGCATCCAGGAGGCGGACCTGCGCGAGAAGATGTCGGAGGAGGACGTCAGCGTCTTCCAGGTCTCGATCTCGGACCTTGCGAAATTGACCAAGCTCGATTTCGGCGATCTCGGCGACGCGGATTCGCACGAGGCGACCTCGGTCGGCCCGCGCCGGATCGAGTCCTACGAGGACATTCGACTCTAGAGCCCCGATCCGGAAAGCGCGCGCCGCGATTTTCGGACCTCGCTTGCTGGAGCCGGCGCAGCCTGACGCGGCGTCACCGTGTCAGGCTGCGATGACGTCCTCGTCGGTCTTCAGGCAGGCGGCAAAGCCGCTCAGCGCGCTGTACTGATGCCCGGCGCGGCGCTGGATGAAGAGCGTCTCGACGCGCGCATGCGCGGCGCTGAGCGTGTGGATCGAGACGCTGCCCATCATCGCACTGCGTTCGACCACCGCGCGCGGCAGCAACGACACGCCCATGTCGGCGGCAACGCAGCCGATCATGCCGTCCAGCGTGCCGAGGCTCGAAGCGTGCCGCCGACGGCCAGCCGAATTCGACGAAGATCTGTTCGAGCCGCTGGCGGTAGGTACAGCCGGTGCGGAACACCAGCGCCGTCGGGCCGGATTCAGGCGTGCCGGCACGCAGCTCGGTGAGCGAGCTCCAGCGCCGCGCGCTGACCAGCACCAGCTCCTCGCGGAAGGCGCTCGTCGCAACGAGGTCGTCATGCGTGATGGGGCCTGCGACGAAGGCGCCGTCGAGCGTGCCGTCGAGCACGCCGGCGACGAGGTCGGCGGTGGGCGCGGTCCGCAACGACAGCCGCACGGCCGGGAAGCGGCGATGGAAGTCGGCGAGCAGGGGCGGCAGCCGCACCGCCGCCGTGGTCTCCATCGAGCCGATCGCGAGCGGTCCTTTCGGCTCGCCATCGTCACGCGCGGCCAGCACGGCTTCGCGCGAGAGCGCGGCCATCCGCTGCGCATAAGGCAACAGCCGTTTGCCGGCGCCGGTCAGCGTCATGCCGCGGCTGTGGCGTTCGAACAGCGGCGTGCCGATCTCCGCCTCCAGCGCCTTCACGCGCTGGGTGACGTTGGATTGCACGGTATTCAGCTCCTCCGCGGCGCGGGTGATGCCGCCGGTGCGGGCTACGGCGGCAAAGGTCTGGAGATCGCTCAGTTCCATGATCGTTTCAAATTTGTGATGACTGCGTTCGCAAGAATTCAATTTTGGAGAATGTTATTTGCGCCTAGTCTTCCTGTCCAGAGTGGGAGGATTCATTGCCGATCGCCACGCCGCTGACGGAGCTTCTCGGGATCAGGCATCCGATCCTGTCGGCGCCGATGGATACGATCGCCGGCAGCCGGCTCACCCGTGCCGTCAGCGAAGCCGGCGGTTTCGGCATCCTCGGTGGCGGCTACGGCGACCGCACGCGGCTCGAGACGGAGGCGAGGGAGCTGAAGGGCTTTGCGCCGTTCGGGATCGGCTTCATCACCTGGAGCCTGGCCAGGCAACCCGAGCTGCTCGATATCGCACTCGAGGCGCGTCCGCAGGCGGTGATGCTCTCGTTCGGCGATGTCGCCCCGTTCGCGCCGCGGGTCAAGGCCGGCGGCGCGCGATTGATCTGCCAGGTGCAAACCGAGGACATGGGCAAGCAAGCCCTCGATGCCGGCGCGGAGATCCTGATCGCGCAAGGCACGGAGGCGGGCGGTCACGGCGCATCGCGCACCACCGTCGACATCGTGCCTGCGATCGTCGATCTTGCCGCGGGACGCGTGCCCGTCGTTGCGGCGGGCGGCATCGCCGATGGAAGGGGCCTTGCCGCGATGATGATGCTGGGGGCATCGGGCGTGCTGGTCGGCACGCGCTTCTATGCGAGCGTGGAAGCCAATGGTGCGGAGGAAGCCAAGCGCCGCATCCGCGACGCCGGCAGCAACGACACGGTGCGCGGCGTCGTTCCCGACTGGTCGCGAAAACTGTTCTGGCCGGCTCCGTTCACCGCACGCACGCTGGTCAACGACCATATCAAGACCTGGACCGGCCGCGAGGTGGAGCTGATGCAGCGCGCCGACGAGATCGCCAGGGACTATGCCGCGGCCAAAATGGCAGGCGATTTCGAGATCGCCGCCGTGTTTGCCGGGGAGGCGGTCGGCTTGATCCATGATATTCCACCGGCGGCCGATATCGTCGAGCGGATTGCGATTGAAGCAGAGCAGTTGCTGGCGGGCCGTCGCAACTCGATTTCTTCTTTTCCTTCTCCCCTTGTGGGAGAAGGTGGCGCGGATGCAATCCGCGCCGGATGAGGGGTATGTCTCCGCGGATGCAAACCCCTCACCCGTCTCGCCGCTGCGCGGCGATCCACCCTCTCCCACAAGGGGAGAGGGACAGAGCGAGAGAACAACCATGTGGCCTGACCGTCGACTGATCGACCTCTTCAAGACCGAACTCCCGATCGTGCTGGCGCCGATGGCGGGCGTGATGGATGCCGAGCTGGTGATTGCCGCCGCGCAAGGCGGGGCGCTGGGCTCGCTGCCCTGCGCGATGCTGTCTCCGGAGAAGATCCGGGAGCAGGTCGCAACCATCCGCAAGGGCGTGACGGCGCCCGTCAATCTGAACTTCTTCTGCCACACGCCGGTGGACCTCACGGCCGCGGCCGAGGCGCGCTGGAAGCAGCGGCTGACGGGTTATTACGCCGAGCACGGCCTCGACCCCGCAGCGCCGGTCAACGCGGCCAACCGGGCGCCGTTCGATGAGGCGATGTGCGCGGTGGTGGAAGAATTGAAGCCGGAGGTCGTCAGCTTCCACTTCGGCCTGCCGGAGACGGCGCTGCTCGACCGGGTCAGAACGGCCGGTTGCCTCGTGATCGCGTCGGCCACCACGGTGAAGGAAGCCGTCTGGCTCGATCAACGCGGTGTTGATGCCGTGATCGCGCAAGGTGCGGAGGCCGGTGGCCATCGCGGCATGTTCCTGACCGACAAGATCGCCGAGCAGCCCGGCAATCTTGCATTGGTGCCGCAGATCGTCGATGCCGTGAAGGTGCCCGTCATCGCCGCTGGCGGCATTGGCGATGGACGCGGCATCGCTGCGGCCTTCGCGCTGGGGCCTCCGGCGTGCAGATCGGGAGCGCCTATCTGCGCTGTCCGGAATCCAAGGTGACCGCAGTGGGGCGCGCCGCGCTGGCCGAAGGACGCGACGATTCCACCGTGATCACCAATGTCATGACGGGGCGCCCGGCGCGCGGCGTCCAGAATCGCCTGATGCGCGAAGCCGGCCCGATTTCGCCGGATGCGCCGCCGTTTCCCCACGCCGCGACCGCTCTGGCGCCGCTCAAGGCGGCCGCCGAGAAGCAGGGCCGCGCGGACTTCACCAATCTCTGGGCGGGACAGGCCATTGCGCTGGGTCGCGAGGTCCCGGCGGCCGAATTGACCCGGGATCTCGCCAAATCGGCGCTGGCCCGCATGAAAACGCTGGCTGGGTAAGGGGAAAGCGCCGGTTGCGGCGCAAAACCGGCCTCTGCTATACGGCACATAGGTTTTGCCGTGAGAGGCCTTATATAATGTCCGTCGACGCCGCTACCGTCCGCCGCATCGCGCATCTGGCGCGCATTGCGGTTTCCGAGGGCGAGGTTCCGCACCTGCAGGGCGAGCTCAACGCCATGCTCGCTTTCGTCGAGCAGCTCTCGGAGGTCAATGTCGAGGGCGTGGAGCCGATGACCTCGGTCACCCCGATGCAGATGAAGAAGCGGCAGGACGTGGTCAACGACGGCGGGATCGCCGACGATATCGTTGCCAATGCGCCCGCGACCGAGGGACACTTCTTCCTGGTCCCCAAAGTCGTCGAGTAACTTTTAGGACGTGGTCCGATGTGTCTGCTTTGCGACGATGAGAAGGCCTATCAGGCCTACATGAATTATCTCGACAAGATGGAGCGGCAGGGCAAGGCCGCCGATCCCAATGTCGCCGTCAATGCCGTGCTCGACGAGATCGAGGCCGCCGCGAATGCGGCCGCCAAGAAAGACGACCCGGCCAACGACAAGACCCTGTCTCCGTTCTTCTGCAGCCCGATCAATAAATGACCGATTTGACATCGCTGACGCTCGCCGAGGCCCGCAAGGGTCTCGCCGACAAGACTTTCACGTCCCTCGAGTTGACCGACGCGCATCTGAACGCGATCGAAGCCGCACGCGGGCTCAATGCCTTCGTGATGGAGACGCCGGACCAGGCGCGCGCCATGGCCAAGGCCGTGGACGAGAAGATCGCCAAGGGCGATGCCGGCCCGCTCGCCGGCATTCCACTCGGCATCAAGGACCTGTTCGCGACCAAGGGCGTGCGCACCACGGCGTGCTCGAAGATCCTCGGCAATTTCGTGCCGACCTATGAGTCCTCCGTGACCTCGCAGCTGTGGCGCGACGGCGCGGTCATGCTCGGCAAGCTCAACAATGACGAGTTCGCGATGGGCTCGGCCAACGAGACCTCGTGCTTCGGCCCCGTCGGCAATCCCTGGCGGCGCGAGGGCAGCAACACCACGCTGGTGCCGGGCGGCTCGTCCGGCGGCTCGGCCTCGGCCGTGGCGGCGCTGTTGTGCATGGGCGCGACCGCGACCGACACCGGCGGCTCGATCCGCCAGCCCGCGGCGTTCACCGCGACCGTCGGCATCAAGCCGACCTATGGCCGCTGCTCGCGCTGGGGCATCGTCGCCTTTGCCTCCTCGCTCGACCAGGCCGGTCCGATCGCGCGCAGCGTACGCGATAGCGCGATGCTGCTGCGCTCGATGGCAGGGCACGACCCGAAAGACACCACCTCGGTCGACATTCCCGTGCCGGACTACGAGGCCGCGATCGGCAAATCCGTGAAGGGCATGAAGATCGGGATCCCCGGGAGTATCGCCTCGACGGCATGCCGGCCGAGATCGAGAGGCTCTGGAGCGAGGGCGCGGCGTGGCTGAAGGCGGCCGGTGCCGAACTCGTCGAGGTCTCGCTGCCGCACACCAAATACGCGCTGCCGGCCTATTACATCGTGGCGCCGGCGGAGGCGTCCTCCAACCTCGCGCGCTACGACGGCGTCCGCTACGGGCTGCGCGAGCAGGGCAGGAACATCACCGAGCTCTACGAGAACACCCGCGCCGAAGGTTTTGGCGCGGAGGTGCGCCGCCGCGTGATGATCGGCACCTATGTGCTCTCGGCCGGGTATTACGATGCCTATTATTTGCGCGCCCAGAAGGTGCGCACGCTGATCAAGAGGGATTTCGAGGATTGCTTCGCCGGGGAGTCGACGCGATCCTCACCCCGGCGACACCGTCGGCGGCCTTCGGCATCGGCGAGAAGGGCGGCGCCGATCCGGTCGAGATGTATCTCAACGACATCTTCACGGTGACGGTGAACATGGCGGGCCTGCCGGGCATCGCCGTGCCCGCCGGCAAGGACGCGCAAGGCCTGCCGCTCGGCCTGCAACTGATCGGCCGTCCCTTCGACGAGGAGACGCTGTTCTCACTCGGCGAGGTGATCGAGCAGGCCGCCGGCCGCTTCACGCCCGCGAGGTGGTGGTGAATGTCGCTGATCTCATCGCGAGCCTCGACGGCGCGGCGCCTGCGCCGGATCTGAACGCGCCGCTCACGGGTCTCTGGTGGGCCGCCAAGGGCAACTGGGACCAGGCGCACAAGATCGTTCAGGACGAGAGCAGCCGCGACGCAGCCTGGGTGCACGCCTATCTGCACCGCGTCGAAGGCGATCTCGGCAACGCCGGCTACTGGTACCGCCAGGCCGGCAAGCCGGCGGCAAAGGATTCATTGGAAGCGGAGTGGCAGCGGATCGCTACCACGCTGCTCGGGAGCACGACATGAGCACGGCCACGCACAAGCTTCTCAAGGGTTCGACCGGCGACTGGGAGGTGGTCATCGGCATGGAGATCCACGCCCAGGTGACCTCGAACGCAAAGCTGTTCTCGGGCGCGTCTACCGCGTTCGGCGGCGAGCCGAACAGCCAGGTGTCGCTGGTCGATGTCGCGATGCCGGGCATGCTGCCCGTCATCAACGAGGAATGCGTCAGGCAGGCTGTCCGGACCGGGCTCGGCCTCAACGCAAAGATCAACCTGCGTTCCGTGTTCGACCGGAAGAACTATTTCTATCCCGACCTGCCGCAGGGCTACCAGATCAGCCAGTACGCATCGCCGATCGTGGGCGAGGGCGAGGTGCAAGTCGAGGCTCGACGGCGGCAAGACCGCCACCGTCGGCATCGAGCGGCTGCACCTGGAGCAGGATCCCGGCAAGATGTTGCACGACCAGTCGCCGTCGATGTCGTTCATCGACTTCAACCGCTGCGGCGTCGCGCTGATGGAGATTGTCTCCAAGCCGGACATTCGCGATGCCGAGCAGGCCAAGGCTTATGTGACCAAGCTGCGCTCGATCATGCGCTATCTCGGCACCTGCGACGGCGACATGGAGAAGGGCAGCCTGCGCGCCGACGTCAACGTGTCCGTGCGCAAGCCGGGGCGCCGCTCGGCACCCGCTGCGAAATCAAGAACATGAACTCGATCACCTTCATCGGCCAGGCGATCGAGTACGAGGCGCGGCGCCAGATCGAGATCCTCGAGGACGGCGGCCGGATCGAGCAGGAGACCCGCAGGTTCGACCCCGACAAGGGCGAGACGCGCTCGATGCGGTCCAAGGAAGAGGCGCACGACTACCGCTACTTCCCCGATCCCGACCTCTTGCCGCTCGAGTTCGCTCAAAGCTTCGTCGACGAGCTGAAGGCGAAGCTGCCGGAGCTGCCCGACCAGAAGAAGACGCGCTTCATCGCCGATTTCGGCCTGTCCGCTTATGATGCAAGCGTGCTGGTCGCGGAGCGCGAGAGCGCGCTGTTCTACGAGACGGTGCTCGACAAGCTCGGCAACCGCGCGCGCGACGGCAAGATGGCGGCGAACTGGGTGATCAACGAGCTGTTCGGTCGTCTCAACAAGGAAGGCCGGGATATTACGGGCTCTCCGGTCAGCGCCGAGCAGTTGGCTGCGATCATCGACCTGATCGGCGAGGGCACGATCTCCGGCAAGATCGCCAAGGATCTGTTCGAGATCGTCTGGCAGGAAGGCGGAGACCCCCGCGCGCTGGTCGAAAGCCGCGGCATGAAGCAGGTGACGGATCTTTCGGCGATCGAAAAGGTTGTCGACGACATCATCGCGGCCAATCCCGACAAGGCCGCGCAGGTCAAGGACAAGCCGCAGTCGCTCGGCTGGTTCGTCGGCCAGGTGATGAAGGCATCCGGCGGCAAGGCCAACCCGCAGAGCGTCAACGACCTGCTCAAGTCCAAGCTCGGCGTCTGACGTCGCGCACTCCGACGAGGTGACGGATACGTTTCGTCACCTCGCTTACGCTCCTCGATGCGACGCTCGCGCGCATCCTCGGCAGCAAACTTCATCCCGATCACTTGCGATGCGGCGGCCGAATCGCCGTCACGCGATTCGCGAAAAACGGCGGCTTGCGTACGCTCCGACGAGCGTTCGCGCCGTTAATCATGAAAATATTTTCGTTGCCAAAAGTCGCGACTCAGAGTCCGCGAAGCGCCTCCGCGAGGCGCTCGCGCGATCGTCGATGCATGTCGCCGCGATGATCGCGCGCGATGCGCGCGCACAGAAAAATACTTGCTGCATAGTGTTTTCGTGCAATCGCATCACTCGCAAACATCGTTGATGCGTCCACTCTCCGCGATCGCACCAACACGTCGTGCGGAGCACTTCCATCGCGCTCGCCAAGCGCACGCGCGTTGCGTCGTCAACACTTCTTTAAGCGAGACGCTGTTTTTTTCGTTGTGTTGGTGTATTCGGGATGAGTGTGCACTCGATCCCCGAATGCATGCAGCGATTAAGCCATCTCACACATCGGAGGGCAACATGGCCAAGAAAGCTAAGAAGGCAAAGAAGGCGAAGAAGGCGAAGAGCGCAGTGAAGAAGACTGCGAAGAAGACCCGCAAGGTCGCCAAGAAGAAGTAACTTCGCTTCTGAAGTTGCCGGCTCCTCGAGAGCCGGCACGTCATCAGCGCCTTCTAAAGGTTCTGGTCGACGATAGAGGGTGTCGGCGAGACATCAGGTCAACGGTCGGATCGTTCTCTGTGACGGTCCGGCAGAAGAAACAAGTTTTCTTCGTTCGGTGCGGTTCTCCTTATCGAGCTCCGCAATTTCACAAGCGGCCTTCGGGTCAACGTGGAATCTGGTCCTGACGTGTTCGCCGACGCCCTCGTTCTCTTGAGGCCGGGGTATTGCCGGCATCCCTTTCCCCGACAATGTTGATCTGACACGACGCGGTCGCGCTGACGTTGCGGCGTCGCCTTGCCGCCATGCCTTGGGGCAAGTGAGGATCGTGGCTTGCTTGCGTGCTGTTCGCAGCCGCTTCTCCCTGTCGCGGTGTCATCTCCCGGTCCGGCCGGCGATCCAGGACGCCGAGACGGCTTGCGTTAGGCCGGCGGGCCGCAGCAGGCTGGATTCCCCGCATGCGCGGCGAATGCCAGCGCGCAGTGCGAAGGACGGCGGTCCGCTCCGACAAAATGTAACCACATGACGCGCCCACCGCGCGCGATGGTTATCGATGTCCCAAAATCCTAGGGTAAACCGAATCTGACGAATTGCAGAAGTGCCTGCAAATCGGGGACTTTTCGAAATCCTCGCGGGGGCTTGGCGCGCTCGCGTTTACGTCTGCTTCATCGCGATACTTAAACTGCCATTCAAATTTGCCCGCCATCATCCCTCCAACAAGCCGGCAAACGGCAACGGGCCAAGAGCCCTGGGGATGAGTTGAACAGTGCACGATCCGGGGAAGGGTCATGCACATCAGAGTTGGACGGGAGCCGCGCTCGGGGAACGAGGCGGCATAAGAAAAAGGGGATGCGTTATGTTTCAGGGTACTTTCGATCTGGAGACCGCAACGCCGATCGACGCGAGCGCGCTGTCGGACGTGTTGTTCGAGCGCGGGATCTATTGGGCGAGCGGGCGCTCCGGCCTCGTCGATCTCGTCGCGGCACATAAATGGTTCAACCTCGCCGCCCTGAAGGGCCGCAAGGACGCCGTGGCGCTTCGCCAGGAAGTCGCCGGGCAGATGTCGGAAGCCGAGATCTCGGTCGCGCAGCGCGAGGCGAGGGCGTGGGTTTCCACCCACTGAACCGAAAAGCGCATCCGCACCCGTGTTCGCACGGGTGGCCCTGGTTGCGCTGAATCAAGTTTCTTCATCGTGCCGCCACTTAGACCCGAGCGGCATGAGCAATTCCGACACGAACGGACGATGGTTGCCGATTCAGATCGCGCCCGATGAGTGCGACCTGGAACTCGGACGGCACCACAAAACGGGGATTCTGCCCTGGTCGTTTCCGTGCCGGCGCAGGTCAGGCGTCTGGTTCAATGTCTGGGCCGATGAGGCGGTGCTGATTTCGCCCTCGCATTGGCGGATCTGGCGGTTCCACCGCTAGGCGCGCACGCGCACATATAAGGACAGGGCGAATCGAGCGCAGCTCGCCGCACCGATCCTTGCGCTGGGCTTTCGCACCAGCCCCACGATCGCTTTCAGATGAAAGATCTCTCGGATCTCGATTGATTCTGCCGCTGGGTGGCGGAGAGGGAGGGATTCGAACCCTCGATACAGCTTGAGACCGTATGACGCTTTAGCAAAGCGTTGCCTTCAGCCACTCGGCCACCTCTCCGGTGCGAGCCTTATGCATCTAATTGCTTGGACCGGTCAATTTGGAAGCGTGTGTTTTTGCTCGAATATTCCCAGCGATTTTCGAAACGAGGCGATTTGCTGCCGGGCGCGGTCTCAACAGGGCCCTTTATATAGAGTCGCCGCTGCCGGGTGCGGCCCGATTGCCGCGACTGCCGATGTGGGCGGATGGAAGCCCCGCAAAGGTGTGGTCTTCCGTCACGAGTCTCGGCCTGATTCTACGATTCGAGACCGCCGGCGCCGCCCTGGCGGGGCCACCCGTTCCGCCCATGCCTCAAGTGGGGAATTTCGACGGCAGATGGAACCGGCTCGAAAATATCAGTTAAACCAATATGTTGCGAGAGCGTCGCGATCACATCTGCGTGTTATTTGTGCAACACCCGTCGGAAAACAAGTCTCTCAGGCCCGTTTCGAAGCGTTCTGTTGTTGTGTGTGCAAGGACGTTCGGTAATTGTGACTGAGCGACGGAGGGGGCATCCCGAGGTCGTCCCGTTTAGGTCTTTCGCTTAAGTCCCTCGCGTTCATGCGGGTGTGTCCGAAGACGCGAAGAGGCTCAAAGCGGTGATTTGAAGGGGGTTGGGGAATTGGCCGTTCGGGTCAGTAACCTTCCCTGAAGAGCAACTTGGAGGTTTAACATGAAGTTGGTTAAGAGCCTTTTGCTCGGCTCAGCGGCGGGTCTGATCGCCGTGGGCGGAGCGCAAGCAGCCGATCTCCCCGTGAAGGCCAAGGCGGTCGAATACGTGAGGATCTGCTCGCTGTACGGCGCCGGTTTCTACTACATCCCGGGCACCGACACCTGCATCAAGCTGGGTGGTTACCTGCGCGCTGAAGTCGCGCTCGGCACCAACAGCGTCTACAACTATACGAGCAGCGGTGCTGCCGGCGCGCACAACCGTCTCAGCAACTACTACACCATGCGGTCTCGTGAAGACCTCAACATCGATACCCGTACCGCGACCGAATACGGCGTGGTCCGCACGTTCTTCGATGCGACCTTCTCGTGGACGACCGGCGGCTACACCGGTGGCGGCACGACCGCGTACGACTCGGCTCCCGCAGGTACTTCGGGCAGCGGTTCGGTCGCCGGCGGCGCGCTCGGCGTGTACTACGCCTTCATCCAGTTCGCTGGATTCACGATGGGTAAGGCGGTCTCCCAGTTCTCCGCTCCCTGGACCAACTATCCCGGCAACAACTTCGACGGTCTCGTCGGTGGTGGTGGCACGGTCACCGGCGTCAATCAGTTCACCTACACCGCTGACTTCGGTCAGGGCGTGACGGCGGCTTTCTCGGCGCAGGATCAGGTCCAGTACTATCAGGCTGGTATCAACAACCTCGGCACCCCGGGTACCTTCGGCTACGGCACCAGCGACGTCGGTGGAAGCCGTGCGCCCGACCTCGTTGCGATGGTTCGTGTTGACCAGGCTTGGGGCCTCTTCCAGGCGTCGGTTGCCCTTCATGACAACCACGCTGGGTATTATGGCGCCACGGAAGTCACCGGTCATCCCAGCGACAAGTGGGGTTGGGCGGCTCAGCTGGCTTTGTCGATCAAGAACATCCCGACTGGTGCGGGTGACTCGATCAACATCCAGGGTGTCTACACCGACGGTGCGACCCGCTATAACATCCAGGACCTCGCCGGTGGCGCTGGCGCTTGGACGAGCTATGGCAGCACGGGTCTCGGTGGTGTGTATCAGAGCCTTGGCATTGCCTTCGCGCCTGACTCGGTGTTCGTGCCGGGCGGTGGCCAGGAGCTGGTCAAGACTTGGGGTATGCGCGGTGCGTACACCCATAACTGGGACCCGTACTGGAACACGGCGATCTACGGTGCCTATGCTGGAGTTAGCTACAGCGGCGCAGCCAAGACCGCGATGTGCGGCGTGGGCGGCACCGTGTCGGTTGCTCTCGGCATTGCCTCGGCTGCCTGCAACCCGGACTACAACATCGCTCAGTTGGGTCTCATCACCCGCTGGACTCCCGTCAAGAACCTGACCTTCTCGGCTGACTTCAACTGGACCCATCTGGACCAGAAGTACGCTGCAGGGACGCTCACCGGTGCTGGCGCGAGTGCGACTCTGGCCAAGCCGGTTGCTGCGTACGAGCTCAAGGATCAGGACAGCCTCACGCTGCTGCTCCGCGCTCAGCGCAACTGGTAAGTTCGGTCTAACGACCTGACAGAGAGCCCCGGCGGGAAACCGCCGGGGCTCTTCTTTGCCGCGTTGCGTTCGCTTCGCGCAACGGGCCAAGTTGGCGCATCGCTCTCCGTTGAACGCACTTCGCTGGTATCTGATGGAAGCCGTAGCGGGAGAGGGGAGCCCCGCGCTTCCCGTCCCCGACAGTGGCGGCTCAGGTGGAGGATTGCCGTTGGCCGGCTTGCCTGCGCGAACGCCTCGCTGATCTGCCTTTGCAGCGATGGCGACAGGCGCCTTCATCTGCACCGCGAGGGAACGGCGAGCTTGCCGATCTGACCGCAGCCTGTCGCAGCGTACGGAATGCGTCGAGGAGGCCCGCCTGAGGATCGCCTTCTGAGGTTCGCCTTGGATCTCCGGATATGCTTCAGCGGCTCAGGTCCAGGCAGGACAGCGCTCGCCACCCCAGCGCGCGGCTGCGATCGAGGCGCGGATCGCTATTCCACGCTGCTGGCGCCGCGGCGCAGATCGGCTTCGATCTGCAAGCGCGTGCCGCCGCCGAAGCGGGCGCGGTAGACCTGAAGGTTCTCCATGATCCGCTGCACGTAATTGCGGGTCTCGGAGAACGGGATCAGCTCGACCCAATCGACCGCGTCGACCTTGGGATTGCGCGGATCGCCGTAGCGGTCGATCCATTTCCTCACGCTGCCGCGGCCGGCATTGTAGGCCGCGAAGGTCATGATGTAGGAGCCGCGGTAATCCTCGAGCAGTCCGCCGAGGCTCGGCCGAGCCGAGCGTGGCGTTGTAGACCGAATCGTTCTTCAGCCGGCCGAGATCGTAGGTCGCGCCGTGCCGCTTGCAGACATAGCGTGCCGCGTCCGGCGTCACCTGCATCAAGCCGTAGGCCTGTGCCGGCGAGACCACTGCGGGGTTGAACGCGCTTTCCTGCCGGGCGATCGCATAGACGATGCTGCGCTCGACCTCCGGGCCGATCGGCGTGAACTGCGGGATGCCGTTGACGGGGTAGGCGTAGAAGTCGAAGGGCAGGCCGCGGTTGAGCGCGGCCTTGCCGAGTAGCAGCATGCCGCGCGCGTCGTTGTAGCGCTGGGTGAGCTCGCCGAGGCCGGCAAGCGCCTCGGGATCGCCGTTCTCGCCCATGTCGGCCAGCAGCGGGATCGCCATCTCGCGCTCGTCGAGCTCGTAGAGCAGCTGCGCGGCGCGCACGATCTCGAGCCGTTCGGCGCCGCGCCCCCGCGGCTGGCTGTTCAGCTCGATCTGGGGCAGGCCGAGCTTGGCGCGCGCGAGCTGGCCGTAATAGCTGGTCGACTGTTCGGCAGCCCGCGCATAGGCGTTGCGCGCTTCCTGCTGGCGCCCGGCCGCTTCCGCGGCGCGGCCCTGCCAATAGCCGGCACGCGCCAGCGCGGTCGGATTGACGCTGCCGACGCCGATGCGGGCAAAATGCTGGCTGGCCGCCGCGGGGTCGTTGAGGAAGCGCAGCGCGATCCACCCGGCCGTGAACTCCTGCTCGGTCTTGTAGATGTCGCGCGAGGGCAGCGCGGCGTCGCGCGCGATCAGGTAGGCGCTGCGGAACTCCTCGGTGTCGATCATCTTGCGCGCCAGGAGGCGCCGCTCGATCCACCATTCGTCGAGATTGTGGAGGCGGCCCGGATCCTTCGGCGCGGACAGCATCAGCTGCGCGGCTTCCGCAAACTTCTCCTCGCGGCGCAAGAGCTGGATCTTGCTGAAGATGAAGCCGGGATCGCTGTGCAGCTCGCGCGGCACCGCATCGAGCAGCGCGTGCGCGTTGGGCGCTTTTTTGACGGCGGCGATGCGGGCCTTGGCCAGCGCGACATAGCCGGCGCCGAGGCGCTTGGCAGCGCGCATCGCGGCCTCGTTCTCGCTGCCGTAGAGCAGGGTGTCCATCCGCGCCTTCTGGTCGCCCGCCGTCAGCAGCGCACCGAACTGGTCGAGTGCGTTGTTCTCGGTGTCCTCCGACATCGGATCGCTGCGCCAGGCTTCGCGCACCAGCCGCTCGGCGTTCGCGCGGTCGCCGCGCGCCAGCAGCGCCCTGGCGAGCGTGAAGCGTCCCTTGGCGGAGATCGGGGACTCGTTCTCGAACCACGACCACGCGACCGACTCGTCGCGCCTGTCGTCCCACATCGCAGCTTCGAGGCGCCGGCGCAGGAAGGTCTGCGACGGCCAGCTCGGATTGGCGGAGAGGAAGGCGCGGTAGCGTTCCACGGTCGCGCCATTGTCCTCGCTGCGCAGGACGATCCATTCCGCAAGCTTGCGCGCGACCGGATCGGAGATGCTTGCCGCGGCATTGCTGGCGTCGCCGCCCTTGCGCTTGCGCGCCAGCTCGATGACGCTCTCCAGCGTCTCCTTGTCGCCTTGCGAGGTCGACGACGTCGCTGCGACCGCCGCCGGGACGACCGGCTTGCGCGGCGCGGCATGCTGGCGCGTCGCCGGCGCCAGCACAGGGGCTGCGACGGGTTTCGGAGCAGGGGCGGCGGGTCTGACGGTGGCCGTCACGGCCGGCGCGGGGCCCGTTTTCGGTGACGAAGCGCTGGCGGCTGGATGCGGCTTCGGCGCAGGCGCAGTTGCCGCAGGCTTCGGCTTGTCCTTGGCAGCGGCGTTCTTGCCAGCTTCCTTGGTTGGTTTCTTCGCATCCTTGGCCGGCGCGGCCGCCGCACCCTTGCTCGCACCCTTGCTCGCGCCCTTGGCTGCGTCCTTCGCGGTGTTCTTGCCAAGTTCCTTGTCAGGTCCCTTGCTGGTTCCCTTGGACGGACCCTGCGCAGCGGGCCTTGCGGTGTCCTTGGCGGTCTCCGCGGTGGTTTCGCCGGATTTGGCCAGGGCGGCGCAGCCGACCGACAGCCCTGCCATCAGGCAGACGACAAGACCGGTGGATCGCCAGGCGGCACGAGGGAATGAGGTCACGGGTTTGGTCGCCCCGAATCAGTCAAGTGGCTCAAGATCTAGCTGTATTTGATTGAATATGCGGACAAAATACCAACAGCCGCTTACCTCGGGCCGATTTGCACCACCACCGCGGCAAAATCGCGGCCTAAACGGTGCGTCACAGGGCAGCGGGTCTTTTACCCGCGGGGTAGACCCGATATGAAAGGGGCTTGCTCGAGAGATAGCCGCGTACGGAGGAAGTCCATGGCAGCCAAGACGAAATTCCGGGGTTCGTTCACCGCCTTGGTCACCCCGTTCAAGAACGGCTCGCTCGACGAGGCCGCGTTCCGCTCACTGGTCAATTGGCAGATTTCCGAAGGCACCAACGGGCTGGTCCCGGTCGGCACCACCGGCGAGAGCCCGACGCTCAGCCACGACGAGCACAAGAAGGTCGTCGAATGGTGCATCGAGGAGGCCAAGGGCCGCGTGCCCGTGGTTGCCGGCGCCGGCTCCAACTCCACCAAGGAGGCGATCGAGCTCGCCCAGCACGCCGAGAAGGCGGGCGCGAACGCCGTGCTGGTGGTGACGCCGTACTACAACAAGCCGACCCAGGAAGGCATGTACCAGCACTTCAAGGCGATCAACGATGCCATCGGGATTCCGATCATCATCTACAACATTCCGCCGCGCTCGGTGATCGACATGTCGGTCGACACCATGGCGCGGCTGTGGGAGCTGAAGAACATCGCTGGCGTCAAGGACGCCACCGCCAGCATGGTGCGCGTGTCGCAGCAGCGTGCGGCGATGGGCGAGGACTTCAACCAGCTCTCGGGCGAGGATGCGACGATCCTCGGCTACATGGCCCATGGCGGTCATGGCTGCATCTCGGTGACCTCGAATGTCGCCCCACGCCTGTGCTCGGAGTTCCAGGCGGCCTGGGCCAAGGGCGACACCAAGGCGGCGCTCGCGATCCACGACAAGCTGATGCCGCTGCACAACAACCTCTTCATCGAGAGCAACCCGGCCCCGATCAAATATGCGATGTCGCTGCTCGGCAAGCTGGACGAGACGCTGCGCCTGCCGATGGTGCCGGTCTCCGAGCCGACCCGTGTTGCGGTCCGCAGCGCCATGGTGCACGCTGGCCTGATCAACTGACGCGTCAGTTTTTCGGGGAGGCTGTTCATGAGCGTCGACGACAAGGGCAGGAAGATGCTCACGGAGTTCCGTGAGTTCGCCATGAAGGGCAACGTCGTCGATCTCGCGGTCGGCGTCATCATCGGCGCGGCCTTCGGCGCCATCGTCACCTCGCTGGTCGGTGACGTGATCATGCCGATCATCGGCGCTGCGACCGGTGGCCTGGACTTCTCGAACTACTTCATCCCCTTGTCGAAGACGGTCACCGCCACCAACTTAGCGGATGCGAAAAAGCAAGGCGCCGTACTTGCTTACGGTAGCTTCCTGACGCTGACGATCAACTTCATCATCGTTGCTTTCGTGTTGTTCCTGGTGATCCGCGCCATGAACACGCTGAAGCGCAAGGAGGAGGCGGCCCCCGCCGCGCCGGCCAAGCCGTCGGCCGAGGTCGAGCTGCTGACCGAGATCCGCGACCTCCTCAAGAAGTGACGCGCGCGCTTCATCCAAACAGTTAGCTTCGCTGCGCATCTCGATCGGGTTTGCCTCTCATGGCCGAAAAAAATGAACGTCCAATCAAGGTCATGGCGGAAAATCGCAAGGCCCGCTTCAACTATGCGATCGAGGATACGATCGAGGCGGGCATTGCGCTGACGGGCACCGAGGTCAAGTCGATCCGCAACGGCAAGAGTACGATCGCGGAATCCTACGCCGATTCCAAGGACGGCGAGATCTGGCTGATCAACGCCACCATTCCCGAATATCTGCAAGGAAACCGCTTCAATCACGAGCCGAAGCGGCCGCGGAAGCTGCTGCTGCATCGCCGGCAGATCAACAAGCTGATGGGCGCCGTCGACCGCGAGGGCATGACGCTGATTCCGCTCAAGCTCTATTTCAACGAGCGTGGTCGCGCCAAACTGCAGCTTGCGGTTGCAAAGGGCAAGAAGCTGCACGACAAGCGCGAGACCGAGAAGAAGCGCGACTGGAGCCGCGAGAAGGGGCGCCTGATGCGGGCGAGGGGATAGCGCGATGTCTCAGAAGAACCTGCTCGAAGTCGACTGGAGCCGGATTCCGGCACCCACCGATGACGGCGGTGCTGCGCATCTGCCGGGCATGACGCTGCCCCCGATCGGCCTGCTCGCGACCAACGACACCTCGGTGACCCTGTCGGCCCTGCGCGGCCGGACCGTGGTGTTCGCCTATCCCCGCACCGGCGAGCCCGGCAAGATCTCGCTGGTGGACGATTGGGACATGATCCCGGGGGCGCGCGGTTGCACGCCGCAGACCTGTGCCTTTCGCGATCTGTTCGCCGAGCTGAAGGCCGCCGGCGCCGCCCATGTGTTTGGCCTCTCGACCCAGAGCAACGACTACCAGACCGAGATGGCCTCGCGGCTGCATCTGCCGTTCCCCGTGCTGTCGGACGAGAAGCTGACGCTCACCAAGGCGCTGAAGCTGCCGACCATGGAAGTCGCCGGCCTGACGCTGATCAAGCGCCTCGCGCTGATCGTCGACGACGGCAGGATCGCGCATGTGCTTTACCCGGTGTTTCCGCCCGACCGGAACGCCGGCGACGTGCTGGACTGGCTGAAGGCCAATCCGGTTCGCGCCTAATCCAGGTCCGCCTTCACCTTCGCGAACACCGAGCGGAACATGTCCGTCGTCAGCACGCCCGTGTTCGTGTTGTAGCGCGAGCAATGATAGCTGTCGTAGAGCTTGAACGCGCCGGCCTGATGCACGGCGCCATGGCCGAACGGCGCCTGCGAGGCTTTCAGCTTCAGCGGCTTGAGCACGCTGTCGTGCGCAATCCGTCCGAGCGCGATGATCGCGCGCAGTTTCGGCATGGTCTCGAGATTGGCGACCAGAAACTGCCGGCAGGTGTTGATCTCGACCGGCAGCGGCTTGTTCTGCGGCGGCACGCAATGCACGGCATTGGCGATCCGGCAGTCGATCAGCTTCAGGCCGTCATCGGGACGTGCCTGATAGATCCCCTTGGCAAATCCGTATTCGAGCAGCGTGGCGTAGAGCAGGTCGCCGGCATAATCGCCGGTGAACGGCCGCCCGGTGCGGTTGGCGCCCTGCATCCCCGGCGCGAGGCCGACGATCAGCAGGCGTGCCTTGATGTCGCCGAAGGGCGCGACCGGCGCGTTGTGCCACGACGGCTCGCGCGCACGGTTTGCCGCGCGAAAGGCAACCAGGCGCGGACAGAGCGGACAATCGCGGTCAGGAACGACGGTGGGAGGCTGGCGGCTGGAGCGTGCCGCCTCACTCCTCGAAGTCGTCATCGCCCCTCGGCGCCATGGTGGTTGCGCGCTGGAGGAATTGCGGGGCGTGGTGGCGTCCCTCGCCACGCTCGCCGCGGTCACGCGGAGCGGGGCGCTCGGACGGATCGCGGCCGAGCTTGGACTGCAGCTCGACGAGGTCGGTGAAGACGTCGGCCTGGCGGCGCAGCTCGTCGGCGATCATTGGCGGCTGGCTGGCGATGGTGGAGATCACCGTGACCCGGACGCCGCGGCGCTGCACGGCCTCGACCAGGGAGCGGAAGTCGCCGTCACCGGAGAACAGCACCATCTGGTCGACGTGCTCGGCGAGGCTCCATCGCGTCCACGGCGAGCTCGATGTCCATGTTGCCCTTGACCTTGCGGCGGCCGGAGGCGTCGATGAACTCCTTGGTCGCCTTGGTGACGACGGTGTAGCCGTTGTAGTCCAGCCAGTCGATCAACGGGCGGATCGAGGAGTATTCCTGGTCCTCGATGATCGCGGTGTAGTAGAACGCTCGGAGCAGCGTCCCGCGGCTCTGAAATTCCTTCAGCAGGCGCTTGTAATCGATGTCGAAGCCCAGAGTCTTGGCCGTCGCATAGAGATTGGCCCCATCGATGAAGAGCGCGATCTTGTTGGTCGGAGAAGGTGACATTCAGTTTGCTCGCGTAGTGTTCGTGATTGATCGTTTTATTGTTGGCGCGGCGACAGCAGGCCGCGCATTTCTAAAGTGCCCCTAGGACCCCTCGAAACTGCAAATCCGGAGAAGTCGGGGCAATCAAGGTATAGTTATGACGGACTTGCAAAGATCCGGCGCCGCCTTCGATGGCAGCCCGGGAAACCACCCATCCCAGCCCCAATGTGGGGGTAGCAGAGCCGTTTGGCGAGGCCAAATCACAATTTGGCCTTGCGAAAACGCCCCGGTCCCTATAACTAGCCCCAATCATCCACATATTTCGTCTCACCCACAACGGAGCGACAGTCCATGGCTCGCGTCACCGTAGAAGATTGTATCGACAAGGTCGACAACCGGTTTGACTTGGTCCTGCTGGCCGCCCACCGTGCCCGCATGATTTCGTCCGGTTCACAACTAACGGTTGACCGCGATAACGACAAGAACCCTGTTGTGTCTTTGCGCGAAATTGCCGACACCACCATCTCGCCGGAGGACCTCCGCGAGGAGCTGGTGCACTCGCTGCAGAAGTTCGTCGAGGTCGACGAGCCCGAGCCGGATACGGTGCCGCTGATCGGTTCCGCCGGTGCGAGCGTCGATGCGGACGACACGGAGGTCGCCGTCGAGCGGATGACCGAGGAAGAGCTGCTGAAGGGTCTCGAAGGCCTTGCTCCGCCCGAGGAGCAGCCCGAGGAAGACGAGTAAATCGTCCGTCGCGATCATCGACTTCTTGTGATTTTATCGAAGGCCCGAACCATCGTTCGGGCCTTTGCTTTTGTTGACGTTTTCGTGGTTACCATAGCGTGGTCGATTGGCGATGCGTCCCCTGTCACTGAATTGATCGGACACAAGCGCGATCGGAGCTAAGATGTATACAACGGGTCGGCCCAGGCCCGTTTGAAGGCAGGACGGCATGGTATATCGGCGTCGCAGACCCAGCAGATGCAGGCCGCAACCGAATCGGTTGCCGTGGCCCCGACTGCGCCGGTCGCGCGCCCGGCCAAGCCCCGCGCGCGCATGATGCGTCAATATGACCTCGTCGAGCGCGTCCGGTCCTACAATCCCAACACCAACGAAGACCTGCTGAACCGCGCCTATGTCTACGCCATGAAGGCGCATGGCTCGCAGACCCGCGCCTCGGGCGATCCGTATTTCTCACACCCGCTCGAAGTGGCGGCGATTCTCACCGACTTGAAGCTCGACGACGCCACGATCGTGGCCGCGCTGCTGCACGACACGATCGAGGATACCGAAGCGACGCGGGCTGAGATCGACCAGATCTTCGGGCCGGAGATCGGCGCGCTGGTCGAGGGCCTGACCAAGCTGAAGCGGCTCGAACTGGTGTCGCGGGAGGCCAAGCAGGCCGAGAATCTGCGCAAATTGTTGCTGGCCATTGCCGACGACGTCCGCGTGCTCCTGGTCAAGCTCGCCGACCGTCTCCACAACATGCGCACGCTCGACTTCGTGCCGACCGAATCGCGCCGGCGCATCGCCGAGGAGACGCTCGACATCTATGCGCCGCTCGCGGGGCGCATGGGCATGCAGGAAATGCGCGAGGAGCTGGAGGATCTGTCCTTCCGCACCCTCGATCCCGAAGCCTATTCCGTGGTGATGCAGCGCCTCGACGCGCTCGCCGAGCGCAACCGCAATCTGATCGGCGAGATCGAGGACCAGCTGTCCAACAATCTGCGCCACAGGGGCCTGGGCGCGCGGGTCTATGGCCGCCGCAAGAAGCCTTTCTCGATCTGGACCAAGATGGAGCGCAAGTCCGTCGGCTTCGAGCAATTGTCAGACATCTTCGGCTTCCGCCTCGTCGTCAACGACATCGAGGCCTGCTATCGCGCGCTCGGCATCGTCCACACCACCTGGCCCGTCGTGCCGGGACGGTTCAAGGACTACATCTCGACGCCGAAGCAGAATGATTATCGTTCGATCCACACGACGGTCATCGGTCCCGGCAACCAGCGCGTCGAGCTGCAGATCCGCACCGAGGCGATGGACCAGATCGCCGAACGCGGCATCGCCGCGCACGTCTTCTACAAGGAAGGCGTGGGCTCGCCGACCGAATTTCTCAAGCGCGAATCCAATGCGTTCGCCTGGCTGCGCCACACCATCGGCATCCTCTCGGAGAGCGCCAACCCGGAGGAATTCCTCGAGCACACCAAGCTCGAGCTGTTCCACGACCAGGTGTTTTGCTTCACCCCGAAGGGCAAGCTGATCGCGCTGCCGCGCCATGCCAACGTGATCGACTTCGCCTATGCCGTGCATACCGACGTCGGCAACAGCGCGGTCGGCTGCAAGATCAACGGTCAGTTCGCGCCGCTGTCCTCGGAGCTGCAGAACGGCGACGAGGTCGAGGTGCTGACCTCGGAAGCGCAGTCGGCACCGCCCTCGGCGTGGGAAACGCTTGCGGTCACCGGCAAGGCGCGCGCCGCGATCCGCCGCGCCACGCGGACTGCGGTGCGCGATCAGTATGCCGGTCTCGGCCGGCGCATCGTCGAGCGCCTGTTCGAGCGCGCCAAGATCGAATATGCCGACGACAAGCTCAAGGGGGCGCTGCCGCGGCTCGCGCGCACCTCGATCGAGGACGTGATGGCGGCCGTGGGCCGCGGCGAGATCAAGGCCTCCCACGTCGCGCGCGCGATGTATCCCGACTACAAGGAGGAGCGCATCGCGCGCTACGGCGTCAAGAAGGGGCTCGCCGCCAAGCTCAAGGAGAAGTCCTCGGAGGTGCCGCGCAGTCCGGTCGCCATTCCGATCCGCGGCATCAATTCCGACCTGCCGATCAAGTTCGCGCCGAACGGCGGCGCGGTGCCGGGTGATCGCATCGTCGGCATCGTCACGCCGGGCGAGGGCATCACGATCTACCCGATCCAGGCGCCGGCGCTGAAGGATTTCGAGGAGGAGCCGGAGCGCTGGCTCGACGTCCGCTGGGACATCGAGGACTCCGCGCCGCAGCGCTTCCCGGCCCGCATCAGGGTCGAGAACGTCAACGAGCCCGGCGCGCTGGCGCAGATCGCGACCGTGATCGCCGAGCACGACGGCAACATCGACAATATCAGCATGCAACGCCGCTCTCCGGACTTCACGGAGACGACGATCGATCTCGAGGTCTACGATCTGAAGCATTTGAGCGCGATCCTGGCCCAGCTGCGTGCGAAGGCTGTCGTCGCCAAAGTCGAACGTGTTAATGGATGAGTTCTGTCGTTGCCGGGCTTGACCCCGCAACCCATCTCTTCAAAGAAGATGGATGCGCGGGCCGAGCCCCCCGCATGACGAGTTGAGACATGTCACTTCGCGAGTCCTGAAATGCCTGCTTCGAAGCTTCGCCTCGGCGTCAACATCGATCACGTCGCAACCGTGCGTAACGCGCGCGGCGGCCGCCATCCCGACCCCGTGCGCGCCGCGCTGCTGGCGATCGAGGCTGGCGCCGACGGCATCACCGCCCATTTGCGCGAGGATCGCCGGCACATCCGCGACGAGGACATGGCGCGGCTGAAGGCCGAGATCTCCAAGCCGCTCAATTTCGAGATGGCGGCGACCGACGACATGATGCGCATCTCGCTCGCCACCAAGCCGCACGCGGTGTGCCTGGTGCCGGAGCGCCGCCAGGAGGTGACCACCGAAGGCGGGCTGGACGTGGTCGGCCAGCATAACGCGCTCGCGCCCTATATTGCGCGGCTGAACGATGCCGGCATCCGGGTCTCGCTGTTCATCGCCGCCGATCCCGCCCAGATCGAGATGGCGGCGCGGCTGCGCGCGCCCGTGATCGAGATTCACACCGGGGCCTGGTGCGATGCCGTCGTCGACGGCCACACGGAGAAGGCCGGGGCCGAATGGCAGCGGATCGTGTCGGGGGTGAAGCTGGCCAAGGCCGCCGGGCTCGAGGTTCATGCCGGGCACGGGCTCGACTATGCGACCGCCGAGACGATCGCGGCTCTGCCGGAGATCATGGAGCTCAACATCGGCTACTACATGATCGGCGAAGCTTTGTTCGTCGGGCTGGCCGAGACGGTGCGCAGCATGCGCGCGGCCATGGACCGGGGCCGGAGCCGCGCATGATCATCGGCATCGGCTCCGACCTGATCGATATCACCCGCGTCGCCAAGGTGATCGAGCGTCACGGCGAGCGCTTCCTCGACCGCATCTTCACCGCGGCCGAGCGGGCCAAGGCGGAGCGCCGCGCCAAGAACGAGAAGATGGTGGTGGCGACCTACGCCAAGCGTTTCGCTGCCAAGGAGGCTTGCTCCAAGGCGCTCGGCACCGGCATCCGGCGCGGCGTCTGGTGGCGCGATATGGGGGTGGTCAACCTGCCGGGCGGCCGGCCGACCATGCAATTGACCGGCGGCGCCCTGGCCCGGCTTCAGGCCCTGACGCCGGACGGGTTCGAGTCCCGGATCGACCTGTCGATCACCGACGACTGGCCGCTGGCGCAGGCCTTCGTCATTATTTCCGCCGTCCCCCTGACCAAGCCCTGATCGTCGCCTTGGCCGGTTTATAATTCGTATTAAAAATCAATATCTTATGCAGTTTTGATGCGATCCTTGATTGCGTGGCCTCCGACAACCGTCTAAAAGTCCGCGGACGCAAATCAGCTTGGGTAAATTCGGCTTTACGCCGGAATTGGCCCTCATTATCAGAATCAGGACAATCTCCTTGCGCCGCGAACCGGTGGGCCGTTCGCGGGAGGAGGGCGCTCTGTGATCGCCGGCCGGAATTGAGAGAGCAATGAGCGTGACTTCGGGAACGAAAACTGAGAACGGCGTCGGCGAAACGATCCGGGTCGTGATCCACGCTCTCCTGATCGCGCTGGTGATCCGCACCTTCCTGTTCCAGCCCTTCAACATCCCGTCCGGCTCGATGAAGGCGACGCTGCTGGTCGGCGACTATCTGTTCGTCTCGAAATATTCCTACGGCTACAGCCACTATTCGATTCCGTTCTCGCCGCCGCTGTTCTCCGGCCGGATCTGGGGCTCGGACCCGCAACGCGGCGACATCGTGGTGTTTCGCCTGCCGAAGGACGATTCCACCGACTACATCAAGCGCGTGATCGGCCTTCCCGGCGACCGCATCCAGATGCGGGACGGGCTGCTCTACATCAACGACACCCCGGTCGAGCGGCAGCGGATGAGCGAGTATGTCGGCGAGGAGCCCTGCGGCTCGGAAGGCGGCGGCATCTCCCGGGTGAAGCGTTGGAAGGAAACGTTGCCGAACGGCGTGTCCTACGAGACGCTCGACTGCGCCGACAACGGCTACGTGGACAATACCAACGTCTATACGGTGCCGGCAGGCCACTTCTTCATGATGGGCGACAACCGCGACAATTCCACCGATAGCCGCTTTCTCGGCCAGGTCGGCTACGTGCCGCAGGAGAATCTGATCGGCCGCGCCCAGATGATCTTCTTCTCCATCGCCGAAGGCGAGCACGCGTGGATGTTCTGGCGCTGGCCGTGGGCGGTGCGCTGGAATCGCTTCTTCAAAATCGTCCGATGAAAGACGAAGCCAAGGACATCGCGATCCAACCGACCGAGGCGCAAGCCGCTCCCGAGAGCGAAGCTGCAGCGAAGACGCCTGCGAAGAAAAAGCGGGTCCGCAAGGCCAAGGCGACGGACGCGAATGCGGCGCTCGAGGCGCGCATCGGTTACAGCTTTGCGGATCCGAACCAGTTGATCCAGGCGATCACGCATGTCTCGGCCCTGAAGTCCGGACGCAAGCGCGGCGACAGCTATCAGCGGCTCGAATTCCTCGGTGACCATGTGCTCGGGCTGGTCGTCTCGGACATGCTCTATCATGCCTTTCCGAACGCCGATGAGGGCGAGTTGTCCAAGCGTCTTGCCGAGGCTCGTGCGCAAGGAAAGCTGCGCCGACGTCGCCAAGTCGCTCGGTCTGCTCGACGACATCAAGCTCGGCTCGGTCGGCTCGAGCGCCGATGCCCGCCTGCGCAAATCCATCCTCGGCGACATCTGCGAGGCCGTGATCGGCGCCGTCTTCCTCGACGGAGGCTACCCGGCGGCGTCCGAATTCGTCAAACGCAACTGGACCGAGCGCATGCACAAGCCGCGCCGTCCCTTGCGCGATCCCAAGACCGTGCTGCAGGAATGGGCGCAGGGGAAGGGGTTGCCGACCCCGGTGTATCGCGAGGTCGAGCGCACCGGCCCGCACCACGACCCGCAATTCCGCGTCGCCGTCGACCTGCCGGGGCTCGCGCCGGCCGAAGGCATCGGCGGCAGCAAGCGCGCGGCGGAGAAAGTAGCAGCTTCAGTGATGATCGAGCGTGAAGGCGTTGGCGGCGGCAATGACGGCTGAAACGAGCGGCGAGACGCCCACTGCGACGCGCTGCGGCTTCGTTGCGCTGATCGGCGCGCCCAATGTCGGCAAGTCGACGCTGGTCAATGCGCTGGTCGGCGCCAAGGTCACGATCGTCTCGCGCAAGGTGCAGACCACGCGCGCGCTGATCCGCGGTATCGTGATCGAGAACAACGCCCAGATCATCCTGGTCGACACGCCCGGCATCTTCCTGCCGAAGCGGCGGCTCGACCGCGCCATGGTCTCGACCGCCTGGAGCGGGGCGCATGACGCCGATCTCGTCTGCGTGCTGCTCGATGCCAAGACCGGCATCGACGAGGAGGCCGAGGCGATCCTCACCAAGGCCGCCAGCGTCAATCACGAGAAGATCCTCGTCATCAACAAGGTCGATCTGGTCCAGCGCGAGAAGCTGCTGGCGCTGGCGCAGGCCGCCAACGAGCGAATGAAGTTCGCGCGGACCTTCATGATCGCGGCGATCTCGGGCGACGGTGTCGACGACCTCCGCAAGACGCTGTCCGAGATGGTGCCGGCGGGTCCGTTCCTCTATCCCGAGGACCAGATGTCGGACGCGCCGATGCGGCAGCTGGCGGCCGAGATCACGCGCGAGAAGATCTATCAGAAGCTGCACCAGGAATTGCCCTACCAGTCCACGGTCGAGACCGACAAGTGGGAGGAGCGCAAGGACAAGTCGGTGCGCATCGAGCAGACGATCTTCGTGGAGCGCGAGAGCCAGCGCAAGATCGTGCTCGGCAAGGGCGGCGCCACCATCAAGTCGATCGGCGCGGACTCGCGCAAGGAGCTGATGCAGATCCTGGACGTGCCGGTGCATCTGTTCCTGTTCGTCAAGGTGCGCGAGAACTGGGGCGACGATCCCGATCGCTATCGCGAGATGGGCCTGGACTTTCCGAGAGAATAACCAAGAACAGATCGGTATCCGATGAGCGTGCCCAGCAACGTCCTGCGCTTCGAAGCGCTGCTTTATGCATCGTTGATGCTGGACGCCGTGTCCGTTGCGGTCCAGGACCGCACGCCCAGTGCCGAGATGACCGAGCAGATGATCATGACGGCGACCTTGCTCGCCGGCGGCATGATTCTGCTGCTGGTCTATTTCGTCCGGCTGGCCGCGCATCATCGCAAGAACTGGCCGCGCTGGGTGCTGGCGGCGGCGCTCGTGCTGTCGGTGATCTCGCTCGGCCAGATCATCGGCGAGAAGGGCCTGGAGACTCGACAGCGCCATCGAGATCGTCTCCTGCGCGCTGACGACGATGGGTCTCTATTTCTCCTTCAGCGGCGACGCGCAGGGATGGTTCAACGCGTGAATGACGCAGTATAGCGTGCTGCGTCTGCGCAGGCTTGTGTCTCGGGGATGGGAATACTCGTACACAGCCACACATAGGGCGAACATGATCGCCCAGAAGGAGAATCCAAAGACTATGCCTAGTGTGGGAGACAGAACGGTTCTTCCCTGCGGAGACCTGCGCCAGCTGTGGTACCCGCTGTCCGGACTTCTCGGGTATTCGACGGTAACCCTGCCCAGGGTCGCAGCGTAAACGACCGCTATTCCTGTGAAATAGCAGAAAGTCGGAAGCCCCTTCGTAAGCCGAAACAGCAAGTCGATAATCCCGGCTATCAGATCGACGACTAGGCTGGCCATTGGGCGGCGACTTCCAAAGCTTTCTTCGCTGTCTCATATAGCGCTATAATCGTGTTTCATGGAATGGACCGACGAAGGCATCGTGCTGGGCGTCCGGCGGCATGGCGAATCCAGCGCCATTGTCGAGTTGTTGACGCGCCAGCACGGCCGGCATCTCGGCCTCGTGCGTGGCGGCGCCAGCTCGCGGCTGCGGCCCTTGCTGCAACCCGGCAACAGCGTCAGCGCGGTATGGCGGGCGCGGCTCGACGAGCATCTCGGCACCTATGCGATCGAGGGCCTGAAGCTGCGCGCGGCGACGCTGCTGGGATCGTCCCACGGGGTCTACGGCATCACCCATCTCGCCTCGATCGCGCGGCTGCTGCCCGAGCGCGATCCCCATGAGGAGATTTTCGCGCTGCTCGAGCATTCGCTCGACGATTTCGAGGACATCGGCGGCGCGGCCGTGCACCTCATCCATTTCGAGCTGGCGATGCTCGCCGAGCTTGGCTTCGGGCTGGCACTGGAAAACTGTGCGGTGACCGGCGAGACCACCGACCTGATCTATGTCTCGCCGAAATCCGGCGGCGCCGTGTCGCGCGGCGCGGGCGAGGCCGTGGCGTGACCGCCTGTTGCGGCTGCCGCCGTTCCTGCGCCATGGCGAAGCCGCGAGCGACCTCACCGATCAGGATCTCCAGGACGGCTTCCGGCTCACCGGCCTGTTCCTGCTGCGCCACGTGCTGGAGCCGCGCGGGCAGGGCCATTCCGACGCGCGCGCCGGCTTCATTAATGCCCTTGTCCGGCAGCAGGCGAAGGCAGCGATCCCGGCGCCATGAGCGATGCGGGATTCTGCCTTGCTCCCGCACATGGGTTCCCCCGGAACGAATTCGGCTCCGTCGAGTTCGCCCTGAGGTTCCACAACGGGGACAGCCTAAATGTTGATCAGGGGATTCGCCTTGTCCGCGGCGCTGCTCGCGTTTGCGCCTGATGCCATTGCCGGCGAGCCGCAACCCGGCGTGTTTCGCCGGGCATCCTGCACCGTCGTGCGGTACTATGTGGCCAAATATTCCGCTGCGGCTGCAGGGACATGGGCGCGGTCGAAGGGAGCTACGGAGGCCGAAATCGAGGCCGCCCGGCGTTGCCTGACCAATGGGCCGGCGCCGGCTCAGGACAAGATCCAGACCGTGACGGCCGGCTGGGCTGGCCACTAGCCGCCCACAGGGAACCAATCGATCCTTGCCCGATTCCCTTCCACGGTTTAACCGGGCGGCATGGGAAAACGAATCGTTCCGCCGGAAGAACCGGCCGAAATTCACGAGGTGCCGCTGCGTGAAGCGCTCGAGGAGCGCTATCTCGCCTATGCGCTCTCCACCATCATGCACCGCGCGCTGCCCGACGCGCGCGACGGCCTGAAGCCCGTCCACCGCCGCATCCTTTACGGCATGCGGCTGCTCCGTCTCGACCCCGGCACGGCCTTCAAAAAGTCCGCCAAGATCGTCGGCGACGTGATGGGCTCGTTCCATCCGCATGGCGACCAGGCGATCTACGACGCCATGGTGCGCCTCGCGCAGGATTTCTCCTCGCGCTATCCGCTGGTCGACGGCCAGGGCAATTTCGGCAATATCGACGGCGATAACCCGGCCGCCTATCGCTACACCGAAGCGCGCATGACCGACGTCGCGCGGCTTCTGCTCGAAGGCATCGACGAGGACGGCGTCGAATTCCGCGCCAATTACGACGGCCAGTCGAAAGAGCCGGTGGTGCTGCCCGGCGGCTTCCCCAACCTGCTCGCCAACGGCGCGCAGGGCATCGCGGTCGGCATGGCCACCTCGATCCCGCCGCACAACGCCGCCGAGCTTTGCGAGGCCGCGCTGCACCTGATCGAGAAGCCCGACGCGAAGTCGAAGGCCCTGATGAAATGGGTCAAGGGCCCCGATTTTCCGACCGGCGGCATCTGCGTCGATTCCAAGCAGGCCATTGCCGAGGCTTATACGACCGGCCGTGGCTCGTTCCGCGTCCGTGCGAGATGGGAGCAGGAAGAGGGCGCGCGCGGCGCCTGGGTCGTCGTCGTCACCGAGATTCCCTTCCTGGTGCAGAAGTCGCGGCTGATCGAGAAGGTCGCCGAGCTGCTCGACCAGAAGAAGCTGCCGCTGGTCGGCGACATCAGGGACGAGTCGGCCGAAGACGTCCGCATCGTGATCGAGCCGAAGTCGAAGAACGTCGATCCTGCGCTGATGATGGAATCGCTGTTCCGGCTCACCGAGGCTCGAAAACAAGATTCCGCTGAACCTCAACGTGCTGATCAAGGGCCGCGTCCCCAAGGTGGTGGGACTGGCCGAGTGCCTGCGCGAATGGCTCGACCATCTGCGCGACGTCCTGATCCGCCGCAGCAACTTCCGCAAGGCGCAGATCGAGCACCGGCTGGAAGTGCTCGGCGGCCATCTGGTCGCCTATCTGAACCTCGACAAGGTGATCAAGATCATCCGCACCGAGGACGAGCCCAAGCCGGCCCTGATCAAGGCCTTCAAGCTCACCGAGGTCCAAGCCGAAGCCATCCTCAACATGCGCCTGCGCAATTTGCGCCGGCTCGAGGAGATGGAGATCCGCAACGAGGACAGGGATCTGCGCAAGGAGCTGAAGGGCATCGAAGGCGTTCTCGCCTCCGAGGCCGAGCAGTGGAAGAAGGTCAGCGAGCAGGTCGGCAAGGTCCGCGACATGTTCGGACCGAAGACGCCGCTCGGCAAGCGCCGCACCACCTTCGCGGATGCGCCCGAGCACGATCTCGCCGCGATGGAGGAAGCCCTGGTCGAACGCGAGCCGGTGACGGTCGTGGTCTCCGACAAGGAGCTGGATCCGCACCATGAAGGGCCATGTCGAGGATCTCTCGGGGCTCGCCTTCAAGCAGGACGACAAGCTCGGCTTTGCCTTCTTCGCCGAGACCACCTCGAAGCTGCTGCTGTTCGCCACCAACGGCAAGTTCTACACGCTCGATGTCGCGAAGCTGCCGGGCGGCCGCGGTCATGGCGAGCCGATCCGCCTGTTCATCGACCTCGAGCAGGAGGCCGCCCCCGTCGCGCTGTTCGTCAACAAGGGCGGGCGCAAATTCCTGGTCGCGAGCACCGAAGGGCAGGGCTTCGTCGTCAACGAGGACGATTGCGTCGGCACCACCAAGAAGGGCAAGCAGGTCCTCAACGTCGACATGCCGAACGAGGCGCGCACGGTCACCGAGGTGCTCGGCGACACCGTCGCGGTCATCGGCGAGAACCGCAAGATGCTGGTTTTTCCGCTCGACCAGGTGCCGGAAATGGCGCGCGGCCGCGGCGTGCGCCTGCAGAAATACAAGGACGGCGGGCTCTCGGACGTGACCGTGTTCGAGGCCAAGTCCGGCCTGACCTGGAAGGACTCCGCGGGCCGCGAATTCTCCACGACCATGAAGGAGGCTCAGCGAGTGGCAAGGCACCCGCGCCGACGCCGGCCGCCTGCCGCCGAAGGGCTTCCCGAAGTCGAACAAGTTCGGCAAGGCGATCGGGTAGGGCACCTCGTGTCCCGGACGCGCTGCAGCGTGCAACGCTGCTGCGCCGAGCCGGGACCCACGCGGCACGGGTTGCTGGGTGAGATGGGCCCCGGCTCTGCAGCGCACCGCTGAAGTAGCGCTGCGCTGCGTCCGGGGCACAGAGTGTGTGTAGCGCACATCAGTCTCCCCACCGTCATTGCGAGCCAACGGGTCCGCGCGACGCGCGGCCGATGACACGCTCCGTGAAGCAATCCAGAATCTTTCCGCAGCGGCAGTCCTGGATTGCTTCGCTGCGCTTGCAATGACGAGATGCGACAGCATCGCCCTCAATTCGCATACCGGAAGTGGGAGCGCTCTGATATCGTCCGACATGCCGGTCTTTCCGAATGTCGAGACTTAACCCGATGTACGATGTCATTGTTGTCGGCGGCGGCTCCGCCGGCGCTGCGGTGGCCGCAAGGCTGTCCGAGGATCCCGCGCGGCGCGTGCTGTTGCTGGAGGCGGGCCGCGACTGGCGCGCCGATGAAGCGCCCTGGGAGGTACGAACGCCGAACCCGATCCCGATCATCCACAAGCGCGAGTACCAGGAGAAATGGCAGTGGCCGGATCTGCTGTCGCGCCGGGTGGCCGGGCAGGAGCCGCGCTTCTACTGGCGCGGCAAGGGGCTCGGCGGCTCCTCGATGATGAACGGCCAGATCGCGATCCGCGGCGTTGCCGATGCCTTCGACGAATGGGCCGCCAATGGCTGCACCGGCTGGTCGGCCAGCGAGGTGATGCCGCTGTTCTCGGTGATCGAGGACGATCTCGAGTTCGGCGATGTCGAGGGCCACGGCAGCGGCGGACCGCTGCCGGTCTATCGTGCGCCTCCGGAAAAATGGGGCCCGATCGATCGCGGCTTGCGCGATGCGGCGCTCGGATGCGGCTATCCCTGGTGCGCCGATCTCAACGGCGCCGACGGCGAGGGCGTCGCCTGCTATCCCATCAACAGCCGCGACTTGCGCCGCATCAGCACCAACGAGGGCTATCTGGAGCCGGCGCGCGGCCGCGCCAATTTGGAAATTCGCGGCGACGCTCTGGTCGATCGCGTCTTGATCAGCGACGGCCGTGCCACCGGCGTCCGCGTTCACATCGTGGGGCAGGGCACCCACGAGGTCAGCGCGCGGCAGATCGTGCTCTGTGCCGGCGCGATCCACAGTCCTGCGATCCTGCTGCGCTCGGGCGTCGGACCGGCCGAGGAATTGAAGGCGATGGGAGTAAGCGTCGCGCGCGATCTGCCGGTCGGCAAGCATTACTTCGACCACCCACTGTTTCGCGCCACCATCCAGCTCCGCGAAGATCTGCGGCCGACAGATCCGGACACCCGCCACACCAATTGCTGCGTGACCTATTCCTCCGGGCTCGCCGATGGCGGCAAGCGCGACATGATCCTGATCGCCTTCAACCACCGCGGCATCGGTAACTCCGGGGCGATTGGCGCCGGCCTGTTCAACGCGTACTCCCGCGGCACAATCAAGCTGGCCTCGACCGATCCTGCGATCGATCCTGTCGTCGAGGAGAACATGCTGGCCGATCCCCGCGACATGCTGCGCATGATGGACGCGGTAAAGCGCCTCGCGGTGATCACGTCGCAGCCGGCGCTGTCCGGCATCGCCGACTGGATCCGGCTCGCCGACACCGACCTGACGCTGCCGCAGGCCGCCAAGCTGCCGGATCACGAGGCTCGACGCGGTGCTGCGCCGTGAGACCGGCGATATCCAGCACGCTGCCGGCAGTTGCCGCATGACCGGCGTCGATGACGCCGATGGCGTGGTCAACCCTGACGGCACGGTGAAGGGCATCTCCGGCCTGCGCGTCGCCGACGCCTCGATCATGCCGTCCGACTGCCGCGCCAATACGCATTTCACCACGGTGGTGATCGGGGAAGCGATCGCACGGATGATGATGCGGTAGGGCTACAACCACGGTCATCGCGATGGCCGCTGCTGCCTCCGCGTCATTGCGAGCGCAGCGAAGCAATCCAGAATCCCTCCGCGGATGCAGTCTGGATTGCTTCGTCGCAAGGGCTCCTCGCAATGACGGAGCCAAGGGCGGGGCCATCGCTCTCCATTCGCACCTTCAAACAGCAGACGCATGATCGCCTTCCCGCGGCGCGTTCCGCCCGAGTTTTGCTCCAGGTGCGACCTCGCAAATGACAAGGGCGCAGGGAAGGCCGGGCGCCGGCTGGCACCCGAGATCCGTGCGCGGTAGAAATGCACACGGGGTGGATCCAGGTGTTGCCGGTCGCCCGGCCTTCCCTGCGCGAATGGTTTTAACGGTGTCCTTCGTGCTCTCCTCGGGGAGCGTTGCACTATTGCCCCCGTCGCCTTGCGGATGGCTGATGCGCGCACCCGGTCGGGCCGCCACATCACCGCAAGACTTGACGCCAGAACCTCGGGCGTCGGGACCACACGACTTCTCCGTCCGCGCACGTCCTCGCTGGGAATCCGAGGGGTGGCGTGTGCTCGCCCCCGAAGCCATGCGAAGACGCTGTCAGCGCCGTGTCGTTGCGCATAGACCATTGCTCACGGTTGCCCGCCCTGCAATGCCGATCACGCCCGACGCCGTCGCGTCCATCGCACCCCAGCCCGCGGTTCGTGACGATCGCGATCCGCCCCTTGTGACGGGCCAGGGTGGTCAGTGTGTACGACAAATCCGAATTTCGGTAAAGTGGAATATTTTCGCTGGCAGGGGTTGACATGCGAGGTGGAGAATTTGCGCGGGTGTTTTGCCCCACGGGTCATCGTCGATTGGGGGAGGGATGAGCGTTCAAGGTATAAGCGTCAGCTTGCGAGGGCAAAGCGGAAGGTCGCCCTGATTGATCGTCATAGTCGCTTTTTGACCCATAGCGGACCATTGCTTACCGCTATTGGCAATCAGTGGTATTTTTCGAGGACAACTAGCGGAGATCCTTCAGCGAGTAGCCATTTGAACGCGAAATAGCAGTATTCGCCGGGAAAGCGGTCGAGGGAGACCGGCTTGTCGGGCTCTGCAATTCGTGGCTTCACCTCAGTCTTCCAAAACTCGAAACGGTGCTCGGGGTTTATCCACCGGGGCCGTTGTCCAAGGTCAGCGACTACGAAAGTCGCCCCTGTTCTCATTATCTCCGCTACTTCTGACGCATTCATCCCCGTCGAGACACGCTCCGCGTCGAGTATACGCTCTTCGTCCCACAGTTCCTCAAGCGGGAGCTTCGTGATCAGCTTCTTGCCAATGTCCATCTCTCGCTCGACGCAAAAGTTAGCTGAGGCAACCGTAGAATACGCTTACTTATGTCCGCAAGTGGCGCAAGGCCGGCATGCAGACCTGACGGCGTCAACGTCGCCTTTCGATAGCAAACCGGATGCCTGCACATGCCCTAGATCACCCCCACCAGCCTCAGCGCCACACCCGCCGCGCAGCTCCCCGCCAGCACCGTCAGCATCCCCAGCTTGAACCGGAAGATCGCGGTTGCCGCCGCGATCGCCAGCACCAGCGCGGGAATGTCGACGCTCGTCAGCATCGGCCTGTCGAAATCAAGCGGGAACGCGTGCACCGGCACGGTCTCGCGGAACAGGGTATGCAGCGCGAACCAGATCGAGAGGTTGAGGATCACCCCGACGACGGCGGCGGTGATCGCGCTGAGTGCGCCGGCAAGGCCCGTGTTGCCGCGCAGGCGCTCGATATAGGGGGCACCGACGAAGATCCAGAGGAAGCAGGGCGTGAAGGTGACCCAGGTCGCGAGCAGGCCGCCGAGCGTGGCCGCCACCATCGGCGACAGGCCGCCGGGGTCGCGGTAGGCGGCCATGAAGCCCACGAACTGCAGCACCATGATCAGCGGACCCGGCGTGGTCTCGGCCATGCCGAGGCCGTCCAGCATCTCGTGCGGCTTCAGCCAGTGATAATGCTCGACCGCCTGCTGGGCGACATAGGCCAGCACGGCGTAAGCGCCGCCGAAGGTGACCAGCGCCATCTTCGAGAAGAACAGCGCGATCTGGCTGAAGACGTCGGCTTGCCCGAGCGCGAGCAACAGCACGATCACAGGCACCAGCCAGAGCGCGAGCCACAGCGCACCGACGCGGATCGCACGCGCGGTGTTGGGCTTGACGTGCTCGGGCACGGCTTCGCCGAGCATGCTGTCGATCGCCGCGCCGCCGCCATGGCCGTGACCGGCCGGGGCGAACTCCGGCCGGCCGCTGCGCGCGCCGGCATAGCCGATCAGGCCGGCGGCGATGACGATGATCGGGAAGGGCACCGCGAAGAAGAAGATCGCGACGAAGGCGATGGCGGCGAGCGCGATCATGATGCGGTTCTTGAGCGCGCGCTTGCCGACGCGCACCACGGCCTCGACGACAATGGCGAGCACGGCGGCCTTCAGCCCGAAGAACAGCGCCTCGACGAAGCTGACATTGCCATAGGTCGCGTAGATGGTGCTGAGGCCCATGATGGCGATGATGCCGGGCAGGATGAACAGCCCGCCCGCCATCAGGCCGCCGGCGGTGCGATGCATCAGCCAGCCGATATAGGTCGCGAGCTGTTGCGCCTCCGGTCCTGGCAGCAGCATGCAATAGTTCAGCGCGTGCAGGAAACGGCCCTCGGAGATCCACTTCTTCTCCTCGACCAGGATGCGGTGCATCACCGCGATCTGGCCCGCGGGCCCGCCGAAGCTCAGGCAGGCGACGCGAAGCCAGACGCGAAACGCTTCGTCGAAGCTGATGCCGTGACCGGCATCAGCTCCTGCTTGAACATTACGGGTGTCCATTACGCCTTCACCTTGTTGGTCGGCCAGTTGTGCGTCTCGGCCGTGGCGTCGCGGCACCAGCGATAGAAGGCGTCGTACAGCGTCATGCCGGCCTCGAGCTGTTCGAGGTCGTCGTCATACATGCGCGACAGCCCGAGCGAGGCCGCGAGCAGGCCGGGCGCCTCCGGCGCGAGATCCGGCCGCGCGGTGTCGGCGCCGCGCACCAGCGTCGCGAGCCGGAGCAGGGCCGCCGTGGCGATGCCGAACTCTTCGATCATGACGTCGAAGGTGCAGAGGCTCGCCGCGGTGGCTCCAGAACACGTTTTCGACGTCGAACGGCGCCGCATTGAAGCGCTCGCCGACGGCGACCACCTCGGACGGTGCCACGTACAAAAACACCGCGTTGGGATCGACGAAGCGGCGGATCAGCCAGGGGCAGGCGATGCGATCGACCTTGGGTCGCGCCCGCGTCACCCAGACGGTGCGCCCCTTGGCATCGCGCGGCGGCAGTTTTCGCGCATCGACCAGCGGCAGCTTGGCCGCCTTCCAGCCCTCGAAACCGTCTTCCAGAGTTTCGGCATCGGCGCCGAGCTGCCTCAGCCAGGCGGCCGTGCCCTGCGCCAGCTTGGCGCCGCGCAGGCAGGAGACGATGGCTGTGCGGCCGGCAAACGCGCCGCCCCATTCCGCAACGGTCTCGTGGCTGAGCTTGATCGAGCCGGGAATCAGCCGCCGGTCGGCGGCAAAATCCTCCTCGGTGCGGACATCGATCAGGGCAGGCGCGTTGGCCGTGCCGATCAGGCGCGCCAGTTTATCGGATGATATGGTCGTGAACATAGACATGATGCGTCCTCGCATAAATCAGACGGGACGCGATACTTGGGCATGTCGCCTCGTGGGGAGATCGCTCAAATCCCCATGGCGCAGATTACATCGAAACTAGGAAGCACTGTCAATCCGGGGAACGATTGGAGCTTCGAAAAACGCGGCCCGCCGGGTTATGATGCGCTCCAACAGATCTGAATCTCCTGGAGAATTCGATGCATTCGCATTCCATCGAGCAATGGACCCACGACCACGCCTTCCTGGGCGAGAAGCACGACGAGAACGAGCGGCGCACCTGGCTCGTGGTCGTGCTGACGCTGGTCATGATGGTCGGCGAGATAGTAGCCGGCTCGCTGTTCGGCTCGATGGCGCTGCTCGCCGACGGCTGGCACATGGGCACCCATGCGGCCGCGCTCGGCATTGCCGCCTTCGCCTACCGCTTCGCCCGCCGGCATCTGGGCAATGCGCATTTCACCTTCGGCACCGGCAAGTTTGGCGATCTCGCCGCCTTCGCCAGCGCGATCATCCTCGGCCTGATCGCAATCGAGATCGCCTATGAGAGCGTGCTGCGGCTGATCAATCCGGTGCCGATCGTCTATGGCGAGGCCATAGTGGTGGCCGCCCTCGGCCTGTGCGTCAATCTCGCCAGCGCGTGGCTGCTGCGCGACAGCCATGATCATCACCATCACGGTCACGAGCACGGCCATGCACATGACGATCACGACCACCACGGCCATCACCACGATAACAATCTGCGCGCGGCCTATGTCCATGTCATGACCGATGCCGCGACCTCGGTGCTGGCGATCGCCGCGCTCGCGGTCGCCATGTATTCGGGATGGGCCTGGGCCGATCCCGCGGTCGGCCTGATTGGCAGCGCGGTGATCGGGGCTTGGGCGTTCGGCCTCGTCAAGTCGTCGGGCGCGGTGCTGCTCGACGTGCGCGCCGACGAGAAGCTGGAGCGGGTGATCCGCTCGCGCATGGAGGCCGGCGACGACCGCATCACCGATCTGCATCTGTGGCAGGTCGGCCCCGGCCATTGTGCCGTACTGCTCTCGGTGGTGTCGGACAAGCCGAAGCCGCCGGCGGTCTACAAGCGGCGGCTCGCCGGATTGAAGGGCCTCAGCCATGTCACGGTGGAGGTCGAGACCTGTCCGCATTGAGATGACCGGAATTCTGTCGCGCGGCCGGGGTTGATCTTCGGTCGCGGCCTGCACGGCTGCAAGGGAGGAACAATGATGCGCAGGACCAAGCTCGCTCTCGCCATGGCCGCACTGGCGCTCTCGGGTGCCGCGGCGTCGGCGCAATCGGACAAGGGCGGTGTCGAAAAACTCTACGTGCTCAATTGCGGCGAGGGCACCGCGGGCGACATCTCGCGCTGGACGCCCGGCCTGAACGAAGGCAAGACGATGGACTTCGTCGACACCTGCTATCTGATCAAGCACGCCAAGGGCTGGTTCCTGTGGGACACCGGCATCGCCGATTCCGTCGCCGCGATGCCGAACGGTCTCAGTGCCCGCCGATCCCAAGGCCGTCACCTGGCGCCGGCCGAAGACGCTCGCCGCCCAGCTCGAGCAGCTCGGCGTCAAGCCCGACGACGTCAAGGCCATGGCGGTCTCGCATACCCATCCGGACCATACCGGCAATGTCGAGCTGTTCCCGCAATCGGTGCTCTACGTGCAGAAGGCCGAATATGACTGGCCCGGTGCCAACAACACGCCACGCTTCAAGCCCTCGCACCCCGTGGAGCTGCTCACCGGCGACAAGGACGTGTTCGGCGACGGCAGCGTGACCATCCTGTCGACGCCGGGCCACACGCCCGGGCACCAGTCGCTGCTGGTGAAGCTGCCCAAGACCGGCGCATTGGTGCTGTCGGGCGATGCCGTGCACTTCAAAGACAATTGGGACAATCGCCGCGTGCCCGGCATGAATGTCGACAAGGACCAGAGCGCGGCCTCGATGCAGAAGATCGCCGACACGCTCGCCAAGGAGAAAGGGCAGCTCTGGATCAACCACGACAAGGCGCAGCGCGACAGCCAGAAGCTGGCGCCGGAATTCTACGACTAGCTCTTTGTGACGATCCTGCTGCCACTCCGGTGGCAGCAGGGCTATGTTAGCGCCTCGCAAAGCTCCGGATCGGGAGACGACGCGTGGGGGAATGGCTCGGGGTTGCGATCGCGCTGGTCTCGAGCAGCCTCGGCGGCACGGCCGCGGCGATCACACGCTATCTCGTCGGCGGCGCCGATCCGATCCTGCTGGCGATCCTGCGCTGGGGCATCGGTTTTCTCTGCCTGCTGCCATGTGCGCTGCTGCTTCGCGTGCGCTGGCCGCAACCGCGCGACTGGCCGGCCGTGGCCGGGCTCGGCATCGCCTTCTTCGGCCTGTTCTTCATCCTCTATAACATCGCGGTGTCCTACACGACCGCGGCGCGCGCCAGCCTCGCGCTGGCGATGTTGCCGCTGCACACCATGGTGGTCGGCGCGATCCTCGGGGTGGAGCGGCTGACCGCGCGCAAGATCACCGGCGTCGGCATCGCCGTGCTCGGCGTGGCGGCGGCGCTCGCCGCGGGCCTTTCGCAAAGTCCGCCGGGCGCCTGGCGCGGCGAGCTGATCATGACCGGCGCGGTGTTCTGCATGGCCTTCTACAACGTGCTGTCACGGCCGCTGATGCAACGCTCCAGCGCGCTCGGCTTTCTCACGCTCGGCATGGGCGCGGGGGCCGCGGTGCTGGTGCTGGCAGGTCTCGCGCGCGGCAGCCTCGCGGCGCTCGGTCATTTCACGCCGGCGCAGTGGATCGCCGGCGTCTATCTCGGCATCGGCGGCGGTGCGCTCGCTTTCATCCTCTGGGTCATGGCGCTGGCGCGGGCAACACCGACGCGGGTGGCCAACACGATGACGGTCAATCCGATTGCCGCAGCCTTGCTGGCGGCGCTGCTGATCGGAGAGCCGATCACGCTAAACCTCCTGATCGGGCTCGTGGGGGTGTTCGCCGGCATCTGGATCGCGACCAGCGAGGCGAAGCCGGCCTAGCTTTTCGGCGCCGTGACCGGCGGCGGTGCCCCGTCGGGCGTCTTCTTCGGCTTCAGCGAGCCGGCATAGAACGACACCAGCCAGACCAGGAGGACGGCGAGCAAATAGACGCCCCAGGCCTGGGGCGGCGTGGTCGCCCAACGCAGCAGGCCTTTGAAGGTGCGGGGCGGGCGGGGTTCTTCGTTCATGGCCCGCTTGTGCGCGAAAGCCTGGGGCCGGTCAATCCGGCCGTGGCTTTGTGCGGATCAGGAACAGCCCCACCAGCGCCGACAGGCTGAGCGCGGAGGAGACGATCAGCACCTTGGCGCCCATCAGGTCGATCAAAAGGCCGAAGGCCAGCGGCGCCACCGCCTGCGCCATGCGAGCGGGCGCGCCGATGATGCCGAGACGGTAGCCGAAATCCTTCGGCCCGAAGATCGACAGCGGCAGCGTGCCGCGCGCGATCGTCAAAATGCCGTTGCCCGAGCCGTGGAACAGCGCGAACGCGCTCGCGGCGGCGCCGCCGAAGAGGCCTACGATCACCGCGCCGATCGGATGGGTGAGGCAGGCGAGCCGCGTCGACCACAACGGATGGAAGCGGCTGAGGAAGCCGGCCTCCAGCATGCGTGCGCCGACCTGCGCCGGGCCGATCAACGCGCCGGCCGCAATGGCCTCGGCGGGCGTCGCGCCTGTCGTTTCCAGGATGCGCGGGAAATGCGCGGCCATGGCGCCGGTGACGGTCCACACCGCCGCGAAGATGAAGGCAAGCAGCAGCATGGTGCGGTCGAGCGGCAGATGCGGCTTCTCGGCCGTGGCCGCCGCCTGTTTGGCGCCCTTGATCGCCGGCAGCATGAAGAAGTTCAGCGGCAAGCCGATCAGGATGTTGGCGGCGGCCCACGCAAAGCAGGTCTCGCGCCAGCCGATATGGGCGAGGCCCCAGGCGGTGAGCGGCCAGCCGACGGTGGAGGCGAAGCCCGCCATCAGCGTGATGCCGGTGATGGGCCTGCGCGCCTCGGTGCCGTAGATGCGCCCGAGCGCGGCGAAGGCCGCGTCATAGAGCCCCATCGCCATGCCGATGCCGAGCACGAGCCAGGCGAACACCATCACGGGGATGGAGTGCGCGAAGCCAAGCAGCGCGAGGCCGGCGGCAATGGTCAAGTTGGAGGCCGACAGCACCTGCCGCCCGCCGACGAGATCGATCTGCCGCCCGATCCGGGGCCCAAGCATAGCCGAGATCACCAGCGAGGCCGAGAACGCGCCGAAGATCCAGTTGGAGGAGACGCCGAGGTCGCGCGCCATGGGATCGGCGAGCAGGGCCGGCAGATAATAGCTGGACGCCCATGCGAGGGTCTGCGTCGTGCCGAGCGCCAGGATGATCGGAAGCTGGCGCTGGCTCATATGGCTGCGTGTCTGGTCGGCGGTGTCATCGGTTCCATTTGCAGCGTGGGGCGCGAGTGCGTCAACCGCGTCTGCGGCATATTCGATCTGCTGCGGGCGGGAGCCTTGATCACCACGCGGGCGCGGCCTTCCGCTCGTCACGAATGCACGCCATAATGGCGCATGCAATTGACTTCGCGCCTTGCGCTGATGAACTGGCTGACCGGCCAGGGGCTCACCGGCCTTCCCGAAAACGAACTGCTCCGCGGCTTCTGCGAGCGCTGCTGCGCCGAAGGACTGGAGCTGTCGCGCGGGCTGGTCGTGATCGACACGCTGCACCCGATCTACGAGGGCCGCGGCTTCCGCTGGAGCGACCGTCCCAGCAACGAGAGCGACGCGTTCGAATACGGCTCGACCGCTGACGGCGATGCCGCCGCAAGCTGGCGCCGCTCGGTGTTCTTCCACATGCTCGAGAACGGCCACGACGAGATGGTGATCGATCTCGCCGAGGCGCCGTCGCTGGATTTCTCGCAGATCGGCGAGCCTCGCCGAGAAGGGCCACAAGCACTATCTCGCTTTCGTGCATCGCTTCGGGGAGAACGGCGCACTCGGCCTGATGGACTGTCTCTATTCCTGCTGGACCACGCGGCGCGACAGCGGCTTCAGCGAGGGCGAGCCTCGAAGCTCTGCGCGATCTCGTACCGGTGCTGGGGCTTGCGATCAAATCGGCGCAGCAGGTCGACATCGCACGCACCCTCGGGCGCGTCTATCTCGGCCGGGACGCCTCCGCGCAGGTGCTGCGCGGGCGCATCTCGCGCGGTGTCACCGAGCGCATCAATGCCGTGCTGTGGTACTCGGATTTGCGCGGCTCGACCGCAATCAGCGAGAGCATCGGACCCGACGAGATCATCCCGTTCCTCAACGATTATGCGCAGGCCGTGATCGACGCGATCCACGATGCCGGCGGCGACGTGCTCAAGCTGATCGGCGACGGCGTGCTCGCGATGTTCTGGGGCGAGGACATGGCGGACGCACGCCGTGCCGCGCTGCGCGCCGAGCATCTGTTCCGCAAGAACGTGGCCGCACTGAACAGGCGGCGGGAGGCCGATGGTCGTCCGACCACGTCGGCCTATATCGGCCTGCATGTCGGCCAGGTCTTCTACGGCAATATCGGCAGCGAGGACCGGCTCGACTTCACCGTGGTCGGCCCGACGGTGAACGAGGTCAGTCGCATCGCCTCGATGAGCCGCTCGGTCGACCGCGAGCTGCTGGCCTCATCCGAGTTCTACCAGGGCCTCGATGCCGCCGGGCGGCGCTATCTCGTCTCCACCGGCCGCTACGCGCTACGCGGCATCGGCCGCGCGCAGGATCTCTACACGCTCGATCCGGATGTCGACGTCAGCGAGCCGGTGACGGGCAGCTACGAGCGGTACCTGGCGGGTTAGATGCCTATGCTCGTTAAGGTCAGCTACCGAGGGTTGTCCGGAAGTCGCCGGCTCGGCCTGTGTCGACCGCTTATGGACCCGAAGCGGTCGATGTCGAGCTTGCCCTGAGCTATTATCAGCCTAGCTGATCGACCAGCGCCGACCATAGAGCCCATTGTTCGCCTCGATGTGCCGGGTCCTCAATTGCAGTGTGCACCATGACGACCTTGGAGGTCGGATCAACGCAAATATACTGGCCCTTGAATCCTAACAATGCGAACTGCCGCCTCTCACCGGGAAACAGCCACAAGAGATAACCGTAGCCAAATCTCTTCGTCTCCACGACCGGTCGCAGATAGTCATCCGAATCTCGAACGGTGGTGGCATTGATCATCCATTGCGTCGGAACGATCTGCTTGCCATCCCAGGCGCCATCATGCGCCAGCAAACGTCCTAGCCGGGCGTAATCGCGCAGAACGGCATTGAAGCCAAAGTGCCCCAGTTCGAAGCCTTCTGCGTCCACCAGCCAATTGGCATCCGCTTCCGCGCCGATCGGTTCCCAGACTTTCTCTCGCAAATAGTCAGACGCTGACTTGTTGACCGCACCGTGAAGCACCATGCCGAGTACGTCGGCTTCTATGCTCGCGTAGTAAAATCTCGTTCCCGCTGGGGCGACACGCTGATTGAATTGCAAGATGCTCCCAACCGTGCCCAACTTGGAGTTCGGGGACGCGATCCCCATGCCGTTCCACAGGCGATTGAGGTCGCGTCCTCCGTCTCTTGTTTCACCGAAATCAACGCCTGAGGACATGTGCAACAGATCGCGAATTGGCGTCCTGCCGTACTCGCTGCCAATAAAACCCGGTACATAACTTTCGGGAGTGTCGTCGACCGACTTAATCGCCCCCTCCGAGATGGCGATCCCGATCAACAGCCCGGTTATCGTCTTGACCATCGATTGGGATACGAACCGATCTTGATCAGTTCGTGCGTACTGATAGCCCTCGAAGATAATCTGGTCGTCTTTGGCGATCAGCAGGCCAGTGGTCGGATTGCGGGACATGTAGTCGAGGGGCGAAAACTTGCTCCCCTGAAAATTGTAATAAACGTCTGCCCGCGAGCACTTGAATTTCCAGGGTGTCACAGCTCGCCTTATGAGCCGCGTTGGATAGATCTGATCGATGTTGGTGAATGCGCCGACACGATATTTTGGTTCCCAAGGGTCGCCTTGCCTCCGCGCCTCCGCAATGTCGGGAAGAGGATAACCATCTTTGGCGCCGTAAAGCTCGGCGTTTGGACCTGTTGCGGAGAAAATCGGACCGGCGCAGTCTTGCGTCGCGCCAGGGGAAACGAGTTCTGCGGTTGCGGGAATGAGATCAGCAAACGCACAAGCGACTGTAGCAGCCAGCGATGACACAGCCCTGCGACGAGAATATTGCGGCGCCGACACTACATCCCCCAAAGTTCCCTTAAGTAGAGATCAAATCGGGTGGAAACTTCAAGGGGTATGTCTCCTACCGGGGCATAGCGGACGTCAAATGCCGCCCCCGATTTATGAGTACGCTTCCTAGCCCGCCAATCTCTGCATATTCCGTTATTGCGAGCGCAGCGAAGCAATCCAGGCTGTCTCCGCGGGAGGATTCTGGATTGCTTCGCCGCGAAGTGCTACTCGCCCTGACGGTTGTGGCTAGCACGTCACCGCCACTTCATCCCCCACCATTGCCGGCTGCCGGTCCAGCGCCACCGCCGGTGACAGCCAGATCACCAGCGCCTGCACGCCGAATACGGCGGCTGCCAGATAAAGGCATGCTTCCGCGCTCCAGAGGCCGCCGACGATTGCGCCCAGTGCCGAGCCGAGCGGGCGGGCGCCGTAGCTCATGATGTTGATGGCGGAGACGCGTCCCAGCAGGCGCGGCGGCGTCACGGACTGGCGCAGTGTCGTGGTCGAGATCACCCACAGGATCGGGCCGACGCCGAGCAGGAAGAAGCTCAACGCGGCGAGAAAGGGCGAGGGGACCAGCACCGTCAGCGCCATCACCACAGCTGCAACGAAGCCGGTGACGGGGCCGAGGCCGACCACGGTGCCGAAGGCGATGCGCTGCATCACGCGGGTGGCAAGCAGCGCGCCGATCACCATGCCGACGCCGTACATCGTCAGCACCGTGCCGATTCCGGCGGCGGTGAGGCCGAGATGGCGCACGGCATAGGGCACGAATACCGCGATCTGCAGGAACCAGCCGGTGTTGAAGATGAACTGGGTGACGAACACCGGCCGCAGCAGCGGATGGTGAAACACGAACGCCGCGCCTTCGCGGATGTCCTGGAACGGATGGCGCCGCGGGACGGGCGCGCGTGCGGGTTCATAGATGCCGGAGAGCAGCACGACAGCGATCGCGGAGAGCGCCGCGGCAAAGCCGAAGGCCGGGCTCGCGCCCCACCATCCCACCAGTGCGCCGCCAAGCGCAGGGCCGCTGGCAAAGGCGACGGTGCGCGCAAGCTCGATGCGGGCGTTCGCCGCCGGCAGCAGCTCCGCGCTGACCAGCGAGGGCACCAGCGCCGGCGCGGCCACGCTGTAGACGACGGTGCCGCACACGGCGGCGAAGCCGAGCAGCGCCAGCAGCGGAAGATTGAGCGCGCCGAGCGCGAGCAGCAGCACGATCGTCCCGAGGGCCGCGGCCCGCAGCGCCTCGGCCCCCGCCATCAGCGAGCGGCGCGAGATGCGGTCGGCGAGCAAGCCGGCGGGAATCGCGAACAGCACGAAGGGCAGGGTCAGCGCGGTCTGCAGCAGGCCGGTCTGGCCTTCCGCGACCCCGAGCGTGAGCACGGCGACGATGGGGGCGGCGGCCAATGCGATCTGCTCGGCCGACTGCGCCGCAAGGTTGGACCAGGCGAGGCGGCCAAAGGTATCGGGGAGGCGAGGCGGGTTTGACATGGCTCATTTCCTGCGCGGGCGAATTGGCGCGAGTATCCGGCGCCAAGGGCCGCCAAACCCACCCGGTTTCCGACAGGGCGGGGCAAAACGCGGCCGGCACGGGAACTCATGCCACTAGATGCAGTTGCAAATTAGTTGCAATAAGCCTCGACTTCGGTATTCTCGCCCCATGGATGCCCGATCACCCGATTTGACGCCTGACGCCGCCGGCTGGCGCGCCGATGCGCCCACCACCAAGAGCCTCGCCGAGGTCAACGCCACGGTCGCCATTCCGGCCGCGGGCCGCTGGTGGCGCCGGATGCTCGCCTTCGTCGGCCCGGGCTATCTCGTCTCCGTCGGCTACATGGACCCCGGCAATTGGGCGACCGACCTCGCCGGCGGGTCGAAGTTCGGCTACACGCTGCTCTCCGTCATCCTGCTCTCGAATTTGATGGCGATCCTGCTGCAGTCGCTGGCGGCACGGCTCGGCATCGTCACCGACCGCGACCTCGCGCAGGCCTGCCGCGCCACCTATTCGCCGGCGGTGAACTTCCTGCTGTGGCTGGCCTGCGAGGCGGCGATCATCGCCTGCGATCTCGCCGAGGTCATCGGCACCGCGATCGCGCTGAAGCTCCTGTTCGGCATCCCGCTGATCGGCGGCGCGTTGCTCGCGGCGCTCGATGCGTTCCTGCTGCTCGTCCTGATGAACCGCGGTTTCCGTTTCCTCGAGGCCTTCGTCATCGCGCTGCTGGTGGTGATCGCGGTCTGCTTCGGGGTTCAGATCGTAGCGGCCGCACCGCCGGTCGCCGAAGTCCTGCACGGCTTCATGCCGAAGAGCGAGATCTTCACCAATCCGGAGATGCTCTACATCGCGATCGGCATCATCGGCGCGACGGTGATGCCGCATAATCTCTACCTGCATTCCTCGATCGTGCAGACGCGTGCCTATGAGCGCAACGACGAGGGCCGGCGCGAGGCGATCAAATGGGCGACGACGGACTCGACCATTGCCCTGATGCTGGCACTGTTCATCAATGCCGCGATCCTCGTCAGTCGCTGCCGCGACCTTCCACAAGAGCGGGCATTCGGATGTCGCCGAGATCGGGCAAGCCTTCGAGCTGTTGTCGCCGCTGCTCGGCCTCGGCATCGCCTCGACATTGTTCGCGGTGGCGCTGCTCGCCTCCGGCCTCAACTCGACAGTGACCGCGACGCTCGCCGGCCAGATCGTGATGGAGGGCTTTCTCGACCTGCGCCTGCCGAGTTGGGCACGTCGCCTGCTGACGCGCGGAATCGCCATCATTCCGGTGATCGTCGTCACCGCGATCTATGGCGAGCGCGGCACGGCGGATTTGCTGGTGTTCAGCCAGGTCGTGCTGTCGATGCAGCTGCCCTTCGCCGTCATTCCGCTGGTCCGCTTCGTCTCCGACCGCCGCAAGATGGGCAAGTTCGCGATTCCCGCCTATGTCGCCGCGATCGCGTGGATCGTCGCGGGCGTGATCGTGATCCTGAACTTGAAGCTGTTGGCCGACACATTGTTTGGGTGAGGGCAGGGACCGCGCGCTCTGTCCTTGCGGAGCACCCTGCGATGGACCGGTCGCCGCGAGCGCGGCCGTACCTGTCTCGCGCGAACGCGGTTCAGCCGCTCGGAAATCCGAGACTTTCTCGGAGCCGACGGCTTTCGTCGTGGGCCGGCGAACTACCGCTTTTCAATTGGTGTGAAGAGGGTATACTACCTTCAATTGCTGATGGGCCATATTTGCTGACAGGCCATATTATGACGTTGTGTTTTTCAGGATTGATTTTTCTCCCGGCGGGATAATCGGCGGTCCCGCGCCGGAGTAAGTGCGCCGATCGCATTTTCTCCGGATCTTTGATGGGTTGTGCCCGAAGTGGCGCATGAAGCCAATGGTGAAGCCATTGGTGGCTGACTGATTGTTGCTGCGCGGGTTCACGTCCGGTGAAGGACGATGTTCAAGCCAGAACGCGTTGATTGCTGTGTTGAAGTCATTGATGAGCGTGTGCTGCCGTGACCAAGTGTCCAGCATGTTCAGCCCGTATTGCTCGCGAGCATCGCTTCTGCTCGCAATGTGGCGCGCGCCTCGATCGTGCCGTGGAACAGCCCTCCGATCCCTCGGTCGCCGGCACGATTGATCGCGACGCACGCGTCGTCCCGATGCACGATCACGCTGCTGTTCGGTCACAGATGCTGACTGAAAACAAGCAGGTCAGCGTTCTCTTCGTCGACGTCTGCGACTCGACGGCTCTGCTCCAGCATTCCGACCCCGAGGAAGCCCGCAACTATCTCGGCAGGGCGCTGAACCACTTGGCCGAAGCGGTCGGGACCTATGGCGGCACGGTGAGCCAGTTGCTCGGCGACGGGCTGGTGGCCTTGTTCGGCGCGCCCGTGGCGCAGGAGGATCACGCGCTGCGGGCGTGCCTCGCCGCCCTCAAGATGCAGCGGGCAAGCATTCCCGGCCACGATGCTCCGGGTGTCGCGAGCCCGACGCTGCGCATCGGCATCAATTCGGGCGAGGTCCTGGTCGGTGTCGTCGGACAATATGGCTGGTCGCATTACGGCGCGGACGGCAAGACGATTCACCTCGCCTCGCGACTCGAAAAGATGGCGTCGCCCGGCGGCATTCTGATCAGTGGGGCGACGCAGCGCCTCGTCGGGCAGCAGATCGACACGCGACCGGTCGGGACGCGGTCGGTGCGAGGGCTGGATGATCCCGTCGAGCCTCCACGAAGTCGTGGTCGCCACCGAAAGTTCGGCTGCGGCGCCGCTGACGCGCAAGCAGCGTTGGGCGCCGCTGGTCGGCCGCGAAGAATCGTTGCAGATCCTGGCCGGGGATATCGACATCGTTCGAGCCGGTGCAATGCGGACGATCGGACTGTGCGGCGACGCCGGGATCGGAAAGTCCCGCTTGATCGCCGACTGGGCCGCCGCACTTGCGAGCCAGGGCATGGATGTCTGCCTGGCGCAGGCAAGAGGTTATGCGAGCGCGCGCGCCTACAGCACCGCGGCGGACCTGATCGCGAGCCTCGCCGCCTTGCCGCAGACAAGCGTGACGGACCCGCAATCCGTCGGGCGCACCCTGGCCGCCGAATGGGCTACCGAAGGCGCCGTGCATCTTGCGGCCGTCAATGATCTGTTGGGTCTGGCGGCGCCGGATCAGGCTTGGCTGGCGCTGAATCCGGCCCAGCGGCGGCGCCGGATCGGCGATGCGCTGCTGTGGCTCGTGCGCAGGCGTGTCCAGACGGGTCCGTTCGTGCTCGTTCTCGAGGACGTATTCCTGGCCGACCGCGAGAGCCGCCGGTTGTTCGAAGCGCTGCTGCCAAAGCTTCAGGGACTGCCCATCCTCGTGTGTGTCAGCTATCGGCCCGATTTCGACCATCAGTGGCGCCAGACCTCGTGGTTTGCAGAACGCGTGATCGAGCCTCTTCGCGACGGCGAGATGCTCAGACTCGCGCGCGCCCTGCTGGGGGACGATCTGTCCGTGCTCGGCGTCATCAACGAACTGGTCGCGCGCGCCGACGGCAATCCGTTCTTCCTCGAGCAATTGGTCATCACGCTGATCGACGACGGGTCGCTCGAGGGAACGCCGGGGGCATACCGCCTGCAGCGCTCGCCCGGAGAGCTGCGCGTGCCGGGCTCGATCGCGGCGGTGATCGGCGCGCGTGTCGACAGGCTGCCGGAAGCCGCCAAGTCGGCGCTCGAAGCCGCGGCGATCCTTGGCGATCCCATCACGCGCGAACTGATCGCCGCGATGCAGGCCGTGGATTTGGGGCGTGCCGAAGAACTGCTTGGCCTGTGCGTTGCATCCGGCTTGTTGACGGGACCGGACCAGGCGTGCGGGCCGCACGAGCAGCACGCGTTCGCGTTTCGCCACGCATTGGTCCGCGATGTCGTGCTCGGTGCACTCACGCGCGCGGCTCAAGGCGCTGCACCGTCAGGCCTTCCTGGCGCTGCATGCGCTGCCGGGGGCGGTCGAAGCGGACGTCGCCCCGGCGCTCGCGCACCATGCCTTCAAAGGGGAGGAGTGGGAGCAGGCGGCCCGCTTCACCGTCAAGTCGATGGCACGCGCCATCTCCCGCTCGGCCAATCAGGAGGCCCTTCAATTGTTCGAGAAGGGCCTGCAGGCCGCCCGCCGCGTCGATGACGCCTCGGTGGCGCAAACCCTTGAGCTGGCGCTTCGACTGGAAGCGATCGGGGCGATGCTGGCGCTCGGACAGATCGACGACATCTTCAGCAACATGGAGCGCGCGGAAGCCATCGCGGTGCAACTGAACGATCAGCGCGCACGGGCGGCGGTGTCGACCGAGACGGCGGTGTTCCTGTGGATGCGCGGACGCTTCGCGCAAGGCCTGGGGTATGCCTCACGAGGTTTGGAAGCGGCCCGCCTCGCGCAACGCCGCCACATGATGATGGCGGCGCACCAGACCCGCCTGATGCATCTCCATGCGCTCGGCCGATATGCAGAGGCGGCGATGGAAAGCCAGGTTCTGCTCTCCGACTACCGACCGGAGCTGTCGGCGCATGTCGTGCAGGCCGGATGGGCTGCGATCCCGATCATCAACCTGCATGCGTTTCATGCCAGCACGCTCTGGCGGCTGGGAGACACGGCAAGGGCCCACGCGTTCTGCGCCAAGGCCTATGAGATCCTGTCGAACATCAGCCATCCCTATTCCCGTCTGCTGATCGATACCGTTCAGTCGCAGATCTGGATCGAGAGCGGGGAGCTCGATCGTGCCGAGACCTTGATGCGCACGGGCGTGCAGCAATGCATGACGCACAACGTCCCGACCATGCTTTCGGTCTGCACGGGCGTTCTCGGCAGCGCGCTCGCGCGCAACGGCAAGGCCGCCGAGGCGGCGGCGATGCTGGAGAAGGGATTCGCCGATCGCATCTACGAGGCGGCCGGGCCCTACGGCCGGACCTTCATGCGCGTCAGCCTCGGCGTGGCCTATCGCAAGCTCGACCGGCTCGACGATGCCATCGCGGTCGGCCGCAAGGCCGTCGAGCAGGCCGCCGAGGAATATGGTCACCAGACCGAGGCCCTGTGCGAGCTTGCGGAAACCCTGCGGCAGGCCGGCGATCTGGCAGGCGCCGAAGCGCATTTCAAGCGAGCCGCGGAGGCAGCGGAGCGCCTCGGCATGCCCCACTATCAGAAACGGGCCGCGGCGGCGCTCGCAGACCGGCGGAAGGACGGGTACGCAGCATGAAACTCTCGACTTATGAACCCGACGCGTTGCCGCCCGGAGCACGCACTCTCTCCTACGGTCTGTTCTGCTGGCTCAACCGCCACATTACGGTCCTGCGTGCGGTCGGCGCGGTGCTTCGGCGCTGGCCTGCCGTGGGCGGCTGGTTCGGCATGGTGGCACGCGCCAGCGCGGTCAAGGACGTGCTGACGCGCACGCGCAGCTTTTCCAACACGGCGCATGCGGCCAACATGGTGTCTGGAGACTATCTCATCGGCATGGATCCCGGCCCGACCTACACGGTCGACAGGGATATAGTCCATGCGCGCCTCGACGAACTGGATGTTCCGAATGCGTCGGATGAAGCGGCCAAGACACGGATTGCGATGCTGGAATCCGGAGATCGCAGTTTCGATCTGATTGATGGCTACCTGATGTGGGTCGTATTCCACGCTATGAAGCCGCTGTTCGGATCGGCAACCGACGCGGTGGTGGCGGGCTCGGCGGACCCGGCCGCGCAAGCCGCTGTCGATGAAGGGCTGCAACGGCAGTACATGCTGGAGATCCGGTATGTTGCAGGTCAATTGCTGGCCGGCAACCTGGCGACCCTCGAGCTTCGGCGGCGGGCGGAAAGCTGCGGCGACGCGCTTCAGGCGCGCATCGATCGCGTGACCGGCCCCATCGGTACCGCGTGGGGTGTCAAAAGTGCGTCTGGCGACATTGAACGAAACGCGGTGGGGCTTGCCTGGATTTCCCATCCCGTCACCGTTCAGTCGGGGGCGCTTGCCATGCAGGAACTGCTCGGTCGCCCCCAGGTCTACGATCAGCTGTGGTCCCGGGCCAAAGGTCTCAAGGACAGCGTCTGGACCGATGCCGGCTTCCGCAAGGACGTTCGCGACCATGTGCTCGAGCTCATGCGTTTTCGCCCGATCTTTCCGCTGCTGGCGCGCGACGTGCCCCGGGATACGGAGCTGCAGACCGGCGCGCGGCACAACGCGAAATGCCCCGGTGGCGGCAAGGTTTCGCTGTTGTCGATCGCCGCGCTGTTCGACCCGAGCGTGGTCTCCGACAGCAGGCGCTTCTGTCCCAGTCGCGACTGGGGCAGCGAAGATCCATTGCGCTATCTCATGTTCGGATATGGCTACCGCCAATGTCCTGCGCGCGACCACGCGGTGGACATCCTGACGAGCGCGCTGATCGGATTGCTGACGCTGCCCCGGCTGCAACTCGCGCGGGGCGAAGGCAAGGCCATCACCTATGACGGGCCGCTGATGTTGTCCATGCGCATGCGTATCACTTGAGGGAGCGGAGAGACGGCCATGCTCGAGATCGTCCGGCAGCAGATGATCTGCATCGTGGCGCCAGGCTGGGCCGGCGGGTCCAGGCTTTCAGAGCCGTTTCGCGAGGCGTTGCACCATCTTCTGCGCGATGTCGCGGTGGTTCACTTCGCTTCGATCGGGCTCCTGCCGGCGATGGCCGGTGACGCGAAGAAGCGGCCGTCGCTTGTGCTGGAGCTTGCGGTCGAGGAAGGCTTCCGCCCTTACGACCTGCTGTATCGGCTTGTCTTCCATCCCAGCGGCACGATGTGGTCGCTGTTCGGCAGCATGATCGTTCCCAACGTCGCGGAGCCTACCGCACAGCAGAAGCAGCAATTGCTGGAACAGTTGATGAGCTGGCACAGCATCGCCGATGGCGGCTTCGTCGGCGCTCGCGACCGGTCGGTCCGGCAGATCGAGCTGGAGAGGGACCTGCTCGATCAGGCGCGCAGCGAAGCGCGCAACCTGAAGCCGAAATACGGCAACGATCGCACTGCATTCGCGCTGGCGCTGGCACGGTGGGCTTACGCCAATCCCAGCTTCGGATGGGCGGCCGCGCCTGCACCGCGATCCTATTGGCGCGGGAAGGGGGCGGGCATCGGTGCCAAGCTCGCTTATCCCGTGGTGGCGATCGCGCTGTGGTTCCTCTTGCTCGGGATCGTCTGGGTATTGCCGCGCGCCTATAATTGGTTCTTCGGCGAACCGGAGCAGGTCGGGCGGGCCATCGAACACGCCATCACCAGGACGAGCGAATGCCTGCTGACGATGAGCTGGCACGGGCTCGTGGCGTTCGCGGTCATCGTCTTCCTCGTCTGGCTGTTCCTGGTGCCGCTGCCTGCGCAATTCCTGTCCTGGAGGCGCTGGCTCAACAGCGTGCAGAAGGAGCCTCGACCGGCCGACCGAGACGCTCTCGTCGCTGGCCACCTATGTGGGCGGCTGGGTCATCGGCGTGCCGCTGCTGCTGGCCGTCGCCGCGTGCGCCATCGCCTACACGCTCGCTCCATTGGTCCATGAGCTGGCGCCGGACTATACGCGTGACGTCATCGGACCGATGCTGCCGAAGTTGACGGGATTGCAGCTCACCTTGATCGCCGTCGTCGCGATCGCGGCGGTGCTTTGCATCGGGGCGTTGTTCTACTGGCTCAATGGCTATTTCACTGCGCTGAGCGAGCAGTTCTTCCATCCGCTCGAGGACGACGTTCCGCGTGCCCAGCAGATCCATCCCTCGGTCGAGCAATGCGAGGCCGAGCTGGTCGGTGGCACCCAGCACATGTTCAGCCTCACCGAGCTGCGCGGTCCGCAATGGTGGAGCGCGTGGTGCATCCGACTGGCGCTGCGCATCGTGACGTTCCGCCGGGCGGGTGTTCTTCACGCAAGGCTGGCTCGGCAACGCGCCGGGCATCCATTTCGGCCATTGGCACATCATCGACGGCGGCCGCCGCTTTCTGTTCTGCTCGAACTATGACGGCAATTTCGGCGGCTATCTCGACGACTTCATCAACGGCGCGGCCGTCGGCACCACGCTGGCCTGGCGCTGGACCGAGCTTCATCCACGGGCCCCGGCCCTGGAGGGACAGCCCGGCGTTGCAAACCCGCGCAGCTTTCCGCCGACGCGCTTCGTCGTCTTCCGCGGCGTGAAGTGCGAACTGAGATTCAAGTCCTATGCGCGCGACAGCATGCTGCCGCATCTCTACCGCTTCGACGCCTGCAACCGGACCGTCGACCAGATCAACCTCGCCACCGGACTGCGCGACGCGCTGTTCGGCGAGCGCAACGAGAAGAACGACGACCTGATCATGAGGGCCATCGAGACATGAAGCACGCTCCGCGCCTCTCCGAGCAAAGCCACGACATCCAGGGCATGCTGAAGAGCGGCTTCGGCTCGCTCACCACCAGCCGTTTCAGGCTGCTGACGATCCGCGACGAGAGGCTGGCGAAGGCGTGGCTGGCGGAGCTGATCGGCACCGGCCTGGTCGTCAGCGCGCAACAGGTTGGCAAGCCGAAACGAGCGAAGCAGGAGAAGGAGAAACAGGAAGAGAAGAAGAATTCTCTCGATGACGCCGTAGCGATCGGCTTCACCTATTCGGGACTGGTGAAGCTGGGTTGCCGGGAAACCGGCGACCATCCGTTTCCGACCCCGTTCCGCAGCGGCATGGGCAGCGAATTGCGCGCCAGGCTGTTGCGGGACGAATACCGGAAGTGGTGTTGGACCGACCGTGAAGGCCCCGGCGGCGGCGAGGTGGTGCACATCCTGCTGGCCGAATGGAAGAAGCGCGGCGTCGTCTCGCGGTTGCCTGCGATCAACCCGGGTGCCTTCTCGGTCATCGAGGTCGGGGACGATTCCGATTTTTTCGGCAAGGACGGCAAGCTGCGCGAGCCGTTCGGATTTCGCGATGGCCTGGCTCAGCCGGTGATCCGGGGCCTCAGGGACCAGGATGGCGAGAGCTTGGCACGGGCCCAGGAGGAAGCCGGCGATCTCTATGAAGACCGTCTCGTGGAGCCGGGCGAATTCATCCTGGGCTATCGCAACGAATATGACGAGCTGACGTTTTGCCCGAACGTCGAGGGATGGGCGAGCGCCAGCGGGCGGTTCACCCTGAACGGAAGCTATCTCGCCGTGCGTCAGTTCGAGCAGAAGGTGGCTGCGTTCAAGGCGTTCGAGGCCGCGAACGCGGACTTCGAGGTGGCGAACGGCGTCTCGGCCGGCGAGAAGCTGATGGGACGCAGGAAAAACGGCCTTCCGTTGTCGTGGAAGGGCGATCCGACCGTGCCCGTGCCGGATTCGGCGGCCGACGCGTTCCGCTATCGGGTCGAGGACGCCGACGGTTTCATGTGCCCCAAGGGCGCCCATGTACGTCGCTCCAATCCCCGGGACTCGCTCGGCATCGACGTGGAATCGAGCATCAAGTCATCCAAGCTGCACCGCTTGCTTCGGCGTGGGCGGCCGTATCGGGAGCCGTCGGGCAGCCAGGGAATCTTCTTCATCGCCTGCAATGCGGATCTCGAGCGGCAATTCGAGTTCATCCATCAGCGCTGGCTGCAGAACCGGCGATTCGGACCGCTCGAGAGTCAGGATGATCCGATCGTGGGGTCGCAGCCGTGTCCGAAGGCCTTCACCATTCCCGGCCAGGCCAGCGGCAGTGAAGTTTCGCTGCAGCATTTCACGCAGACGCTCGGCGGCGGTTACTTCTTCCTGCCGGGGATCGCGGCGCTGAAGTTCATCGCCCGCGTCTGATCGCGCGCGAGGTTGTTGCCGGCCGGCGGTCTTTCCGGAAGACGCTTTACACGTTTTGCGAAGTCCTCAGTCCTGAGGCTCGGACGCGGCATCGCCCTGTGCGTCGATGCGCAGCCAGCCTGAGGGGGCGAGGCGCTGCTGCGGCAGGAAGCGGGCCTTGTAGTCCATCTTCTTGGAGCCATCGATCCAATAGCCGAGATAGACGTAAGGCAGGCCCTGGCGCCGTGCGCGGGCGATGTGGTCGAGGATCATGAAGGTGCCCATCGAGCGGCTGACCTGGCCCGGCTCGAAGAACGAATAGACCATCGACAGGCCGTCGCTGAGCACGTCGGTGAGCGCCACTGCGATCAGCTCCTCGCCGCGTCCGGTGATGCCGCTGTCGGGGCCGCGCTTGCGGTATTCGATGATGCGGGTCTCGACATGGCTGTCCTCGACCATCATGGCGTAGTCGAGCACGGTCATGTCGGCCATGCCGCCATGGCGGTGGCGGGCGTCGAGATAGGCCCGGAATACCGAATATTGCTCGGAGGTCGGCACCGCGCTGCGCTGCTCGCCGATGATGTCGGAATTGCGCGCCATCACCTTGCGGAAGTTGCGGGACGGCCGGAACTCGTTGGCGACGACCCGCACCGAGACGCAGGCGCGGCACTGGTCGCAGGCCGGCCGGTAGGCGATCGACTGGCTGCGGCGGAAGCCGCCATGGGTCAGGAGGTCGTTGAGGTCGCCGGCGCGCTCTCCAACCAGATGCGTGAACACCTTGCGCTCATGCCGGCCCGGCAAATAGGGGCACGGAGAGGGCGCCGTCAGGTAAAATTGGGGGGTGTCGCGCGAGTGCTGGGTCAAGGGACGTCGTGGGCCTCCGAAGTGGGTATCAGCATCGCGCTACGAAAGCCGCGGGTCAATCGGCCTGCTGGGCAGGTCAGGTGAGACAGCTTAACGGGTCCTGGTTGATAGGTCCTTGCTCACCAGCTTCTGGCGCCGTGGGTGGCTCCTTGGGGGACCGGTGCGCGGACCGAGTTGTTGATCACGACCGTTCCCAGCACGAAATCGTGCAGCAGGCGCCGGCGGCCGTTGAACAGGCCCACCAGCACCACGAAGGGCGTCAGGAACGAGACCGACACCCAGAACAGCACGGCGTGGGTGGCGCCGAGCACGAAATAACCCGGAGCGCCGTACCAGGTGCGCAGCTCCAGATCCATGATCCGCATGCCGATGGTCGCGGAGGACGGGCCTCCGATGCAGGCGCCGTAATAGACGATGGCCCAGATCACGGAGGCTGGCCAGGCCAGCCAGAACAGCGCCCAGCCGATGCCGAGCGTGACCACGCCGAACAAGGCGATGAAGATGTAGCCGAGGATCACCGGTACCGAGATCACGACCATGTCGATCAGGAAGGCGAAGACCCGCCGCGTCGCAACGCCGCGGAACAGTTCCGGGTGCTGATAGGGGTCGTAGGCGTGCGGCTGCGCGCCGCCGTCATTGCGCCAGGCGCCCGAATTGCCCGAGTCATACGACATGATCCGTCCTCCCAGGGGGAAACAGAGGGGAAACCCTCGAGGCAGGACATGGGAGCAGGCCATCCCCGTGCCAAGGGCGCAGGGGCATTAACAAGCCGAAATATTCCGGCGATTCGGGGGCGGGGACGGCTGAGGGCGTGAGTGCCGATAACTTCGCCACATCCTCGGTGTCGTCCCCGCGAACGCGGGGATCCATAACCACAGGGAGGGGTTTGGCGAAGACTCGCAGTTCATTTTTCATCGGGACCGACACCGCGCACCATCGATAGATCACGCGGTATGGATCCCGGCGTTCGCCGGGACGACGGCGGAGCTAGACTTGGCTGCGCAGCTTCTCCGCCGCCTTCGGCGCGAAATAGCTGAGCACGCCGTCGGCGCCGGCGCGCTTGAATGCGAGCAGGCTCTCCATCATCGCGCGCTCGCCGTCGAGCCAGCCGTTGTTCGCGGCGGCAGCGATCATCGCGTATTCGCCTGACACCTGGTAGGCGAAGGTCGGCATCGCGAAGGTGTCCTTCACGCGGCGGACCACGTCGAGATAGGGCATGCCTGGCTTCACCATCACCATGTCGGCGCCTTCGGCGATGTCGAGACTCGACCTCGCGCAGCGCCTCATCCGTGTTGGCGCTGTCCATCTGATAGGTGCGCTTGTCTCCGGTCAGCGTCTTGGCCGAGCCGATGGCGTCGCGGAACGGGCCGTAGAAGGCGGAGGCGTATTTGGCCGCATAGGCCATGATCTGCACGTCGGACTGGCCGGAGCGATCCAGCCCCTCGCGGATCGCGGCCACGCGGCCGTCCATCATGTCGGAGGGCGCGATGATGTCGCAGCCCGCTTCGGCCTGCACCAGGGCCTGGCGCACCAATACGGCAACCGTCTCGTCGTTCAGGATCCTGCCGTCCGAGATCAGGCCGTCATGGCCGTGGCTGGTGAAGGGATCGAGCGCGACGTCGCAGAGCAGGCCGATCTCCGGAAACTCCTTCTTGATCGCGCGCACCGCCTGGCAGACCAGATTGTTCGGATTGGTCGCTTCCGAACCTTCCTCGTCGCGCAAGGACGGGTCGGTGTACGGAAACAGCGCGATGCAGGGGATGGTGAGCTTCATGGCCCGCTCGGCCTCGCGCACCGCCTGGTCGACGCTGAGGCGCTCGACGCCCGGCATCGAGGCGACCTGCTCGCGCTTGTTGTTGCCGTCGATCAGGAAGAGCGGCCAGATCAGATCGTCGGTGGTGAGCACGTTCTCCCGCACCATGCGCCGGGCCCATTCGGCCTTGCGGTTGCGGCGCGGGCGGACGGTCAGATCGAGGGCATGGGGCACGGCTGTGCCGGCCTCGCGCGAAACCTCGCGCAATTCGATCGGACGTCCGTATTTGATCGCCATCACTCTTCCTCCGGCTGGAATTATTCTTATACCAGCTCGCATGGTTCCCGTCACCGCGGCTTGACCTGCCGCAAGGGATAGCAGCCGATTGATTTTGCAGGGCGAAGCAGCCACAAGGAGCCCATGTCCGAGATCTCCACCCGCGATGCGGCCCGCGACGGCAGCCCCAGGGATGCCGCCACTGCCAGAGACACCGCGATGTCGGTCGCCGCGATCTCCTCGGAGCGGGCCGAGTCCGACGATAACGTCTGGACGCGTCGCCTCGTCTTGTTTCTGCGGGTGATGGCGCTGCTGTCGATCCTGAAGGGTCTCTATCACTGGGCGCAGGTGACCGGCTTCGTCGGCGGGGAGGACGAGGCGTTCGAGAACCAGTCGATGGCCTGGCAGGCCTCGACCGTCTACTTCGCGGTGATCGAGCTCGTCGCCGCGGTCGGCCTGTGGCTGGCAACGCCGTGGGGCGCGGTGGTGTGGCTGACCACCGTGGTGTCGATGGCGGTGATCGAACTGATGTTCCCGGGGATTTACGGTGGCAGCCTGATCGTCGTCGGCGTCGAGGCCTTCATGCTCGCCGCCTATCTCGCGCTCGCCTGGATGGCCGCGCGCGAACGGCCGCCATAGGCGATCCCTTGTAGGATGGGTAGAGCGAAGCGAAACCCATCGCTATCGTCGCGCGTGGATGATGGGTTTCGCTTCGCTCTACCCATCCTACGATCTGGGTCCCGGCTCTGCGCGCCGCTTCGCGGCGCTTGTCCGGGACGAGAATGCTGCGTTTGGTTGACCGTTAGTTGCGTAAAATTTGCTGTTACTTTTCGCTAACCAGCCGGTTCCGCCACAGCTCTTACGCGCCCGTTTCGAAACGGAGCGGGGCTGTTCTGGAATGCGACAGTTGCGGCGGACGGAGGGTGAACAGGACCTTGCGAAGGTCAACAGAGCGTTGCGAAAAGTGCTTGTGGCACAGGCTTAATCCGCAATTCACTGTCTTAAATTCATGATCTCTTTATTCTCTTATTTAAGCCGATCTTCAAAAGCGCCCCTTAAGTTGCACCTATCAGACGGGACACAAGTTTCGTCGAATAAGTGTCGATAAAAACGACAACAGGGGAAGTGTCATGATGAAAGCCGTCGCAACTGCGGCAGATACCGCAGAGCGCGTCTCCGGCCAGCAGGGTTCGGTGCAGTCGCTCTATCTGGAAGCTTTGACTCTGGTGGAGCGGCTGCATCGCCGGCTCCTCGACGTGATCAAGGATGAATTCGATCGCCGCGGTCGCGCGGACATCAACTCGGTGCAGGCGCTCCTGCTCTACAACATCGGCGACAAGGAGCTGACCGCGGGCGAGCTGCGCACGCGCGGTTACTATCTCGGCTCCAACGTCTCCTACAATCTGAAGAAGCTCGTCGAGGCCTCGGCTTCCTCGATCATCAGCGCTCGCGCGTTGATCGCCGCTCGGTGCGCATTCGCCTGACGCCGCAGGGCCAGGAAGTCCGCCGCATCGTCGACGCGCTCTACCAGAAGCACGTCAAGACGGTCGAGCAGGTCGGCGGCATCTCGGGCGAGGAGTTCTCGACCCTCAACAAGTCGCTGCATCGCCTCGAGCGGTTCTGGACCGACCAGATCCTGTATCGCCTCTGATTTTCCAAGGGATAAGGCCAAGCCGGCCCCCAACAAGACCGGCAAGCCTCCCAAACGTGCCTGACTTCCCCAAGCGCGCCGGCCCGGAGTTGCCCCCGGGCCGGTGCATTTACGTTTGTTGCACCTGCGAAAAAGATCAAGGAAGCGGGGAACCAGTTCCGGGCTCGGCGCTTATCTCCTTCGGATCGGAGACATGTCGATGCTGGTCGAACGCGGGCTTCAGGCGATGAACGTGGAACTCGTGAGCGAGGCCTACGCCATCGCCGCGAACTATCTTCGCCGGTCCGGCGCAATCCCCGATACGCTCGTCACCAACGAACGCCTGCTCGAAGTCATCATCAAGCTGCTCCAGCACGGCGAATTCAACAAGATCAGGCTCGCCAACAAGGCGATCAACTGGTTCGAGACGCAGTCCGAGGCCCGCGCGGTTGCCTGATCACAAGTCCCAAAACATCGTCCAATTAGAGGGTGCCATGGAAGCCGCCATCGATCGCATCATGCAGACCTATGACCTGCTCGCCAACCGCACCGCCGCGGCCAGCGAGGAGGCGAGGGCCAAAGTCACGAACTACCTCAACACCTTGATGGAAGCCGGCGAGAAGGACACGCACAGGTTGACGGTGTGCGGCCTGACCTATCTGCGCCAGCTCGACGGCAGCGTCGACCCCGTGAAGGCGGGGTATACCGGGCTTTAAGAACAAGCCGGCCGCGGGTCGGGGCGGGGAGCCGACCGCTGGTTGGGGTCCAAAACGGACCCTTCTGGGAATTGGAGCGGGTACGGTTCGAGAGACCCGTCCTGCCGGCCAATCCCCCAATCCCCACCATATCTTGCACAAATATCGAGCCCGACCCGCAAACCCTTGGCCTGTTGCGGGCGATGTGGTAGATCGCGCTCGCCGCTTCCGATCGCCACACCAGACCGCCCGTAGCCCGCCAAAAGGCTGCGGCGGTGGAGATATTCGCAAGATGACGTCAGCCAAGACCGCCTCCGCGCCCGATTCGTTTTTCTCCGCCTCGCTCGAGCAGGCCGACCCGGAAATCGCCGCCGCCATCAAGGGCGAGCTGGGCCGGCAGCGCCACGAGGTCGAGCTGATCGCCTCCGAGAACATCGTCAGCCGGGCTGTGCTGGAAGCGCAGGGTTCGGTGATGACCAACAAGTATGCGGAGGGTTATCCGGGCGCGCGGTACTATGGCGGTTGTGAGTGGGTCGACGTCGCCGAGAACCTCGCGATCGATCGCGCCAAGAAGCTGTTCGGCGCCAAATTCGCCAACGTGCAGCCGAACTCCGGCAGCCAGATGAACCAGGCGGTGTTTCTGGCGCTGCTGCAGCCCGGCGACACTTTCATGGGTCTCGATCTTGCGGCCGGCGGCCATCTCACCCACGGCTCGCCCGTCAACATGAGCGGCAAGTGGTTCAAGGCCGCGCACTACACCGTGCGCCGCGAGGACCAGATCATCGACATGGACGCGGTGGCCAAGCAGGCCGAGGAGGTCAAGCCGAAGCTGATCGTCGCCGGCGGCTCGGCCTATTCGCGCGCCTGGGATTTCAAGCGCTTCCGCGAGATCGCCGACAGCGTCGGCGCCTATCTCCTGGTGGACATGGCGCACTTCGCTGGCCTCGTCGCCGGTGGCGTGCATGCCTCGCCCGTGCCGCATGCCCACATCACCACGACCACGACCCACAAATCGCTGCGCGGCCCGCGCGGCGGCCTGATGCTGTGGAATGACGAGGCGCTGACCAAGAAGTTCAACTCGGCGATCTTCCCGGGCCTGCAGGGCGGCCCGCTGATGCATGTGATCGCGGCGAAGGCGGTCGCCTTCGGCGAAGCGCTGCGTCCGGACTTCAAGGTCTATGCCAAGAACGTCGTCGAGAACGCCAAGGCGCTGGCGGAAGCCATGAAGAGCCATGGCTTCGACATCGTCTCCGGCGGCACCGACAACCATCTGATGCTGGTCGACCTCCGCCCGAAGGGCCTGAAGGGCAACGCCTCGGAGAAGGCGCTGGTTCGCGCCGCCATCACCTGCAACAAGAACGGCATTCCCTTCGACCCCGAGTCGCCGTTCGTCACCTCCGGTATCCGTCTGGGTACGCCGGCGGCGACCACGCGTGGCTTCGGCGTCGCCGAATTCCAGCAGGTCGGCGGCATGATCGCCGAAGTCCTCAACGCGATCGCGCAGTCTTCGGACGGCAAGGCGCCGCTGGTGGAAGCCGCGATCAAGGAACGGGTCAAGGCGCTCACCGACCGGTTCCCGATCTACCAGTAAGGTCCAGGGTAAACGGATGCGCTGCCCGAACTGCAACAGTCTCGATACGCAGGTAAAGGACTCGCGTCCGACCGAGGACTCTTCCGTGATCCGCAGGCGGCGCGTATGCGTCGCCTGCAATTTCCGCTTCACCACCTTCGAGCGCGTGCAACTGCGCGAGCCTCACGGTGATCAAGCGCAACGGCCGCCGCGTGCCGTTCGATCGCGACAAGCTGATGCGCTCGGTCTCGATCTCCTTGCGCAAGCGGCAAGTCGAGCCGGAGCGGGTCGAGAAGATGGTCTCCACCATCGTGCGCGAGCTCGAGACCGGAGGCGAGGCCGAGATCTCCTCGGAGGTGATCGGCGAGACCGTGATGGAGCATCTGCGCACGCTCGACGACGTCGCCTATGTGCGCTTCGCCTCGGTCTATCGTAATTTCCGCGAGGCCAAGGATTTCGCCGACGTGCTCGGCGAGCTCTCCGGTGAGGAGGAAGCGCGGCTCGCCGCGATCCGCAAATGATCTTCCGTATCCTGGAAGACCAGTTCGCGCAGAAGGCCCGCGAGGCCAAGGACGCCGATTTTCGTTTCATGCAGCTGGCGCTGGCGCTGGGTCGGCGCGGGCAGGGACGCACCTGGCCCAATCCGGCGGTCGGCGCCGTCATCGTCAAGGACGGCCTCATCGTCGGCCGCGGCTGGACGCAGCCGGGCGGCCGGCCGCATGGCGAGCCCGAAGCGTTACAGCGCGCAGGCGAGGCGGCCCGGGGCGCCACGCTCTATGTCACGCTTGAGCCTTGCTCGCATTTCGGCAAGTCGCCGCCCTGCGCCGATGCGGTGATCGCGGCCGGTATCAAGCGTGTGGTGGCGGCGATCGAGGACCCCAATCCGGAGGTCGCGGGCCAGGGACACGCGCGGCTGCGCGCGGCAGGCATTACGGTGGATGTGGGCCTGTGCGCGGCGGAAGCCGCATTCGACCACGCCGGGCATTTCCGCCGCATCCGGGACAAGCGTCCGCATGTGATCTTGAAGCTCGCGGTTTCCCCGACGGCAAGATCGGCGCTGCCGGCGGCCAGCCGGTCGCGATCACGGGAGAGGCAGCGCGCGAGCGTGTGCATCTGCTGCGTGCGCAGAGCGATGCCATCCTGGTCGGCATCGGCACGGTGCTGGCGGACGATCCGCTTCTCACGTGCCGCCTGCCGGGCATGGCGGCACGCTCGCCCGTGCGCGTGGTGCTCGATCAGAGCCTGCGCTTGCCCGCCTCGAGCCAACTGGCTCGTACCGCGCGCGAGACGCCGCTTTGGGCGATCGCTTCCGAGCTGGCGGAAGCGGCGGCCGCGACCCGCCTCGGTGCGGTCGGTGCGCAAATCATGCGCGTGCCTCCCGGGAATGCATCCGGGCTCGATCTTGCGGCGGTGCTGCGTGCGCTGGCCGAAAAGCACATCACGCGGCTCATGGTCGAAGGCGGCAGCCGCGTTGCGGCTTCGTTCGTCGCGGCCGATCTGGCCGACGAGATCTGGCTGTTCCGCGGTACGGAAGCGGTCGGGGCTGGTGGCGTCGATGCGCTCGATGCATTGCCCCTGTCGAAAATCACGCAGTCGCAGGCCTACAAGGTTCATGCTAGCGAGACGTTCGGCAAGGATACTCTCACCATCTACGAGCGCGCGTAATGTTCACCGGCATTGTCACCGATATCGGCGAGATCGTCAGCTTCACGCCCGTGGCGCAGGGCCAGCTGCACCGGCTGCGCATCGCCTGCAGCTATGACCAGGCCACGATCGCCGACGGCGCCTCGATCGCCAGCAACGGCGTCTGCCTGACTGTGGTCGCCTCCGGCGTCGCGGGCGGCAAAACCTGGTACGAGGTCGATGCCGCCGCGGAGACGCTGGCGCTGACGACGGCCAAGCACTGGAAGCTGGGCACGAAGCTCAACCTCGAACGCGCGCTGAAGATCGGCGACGAGCCTCGGCGGCCATATCGTCGCCGGCCATGCCGACGGCATCGCGACTATCGTCAGCCGCGAGGACCTGCCCGACATGGCGCGGTTCGAGCTGTCGACCACGCGGGAGCTGGCGCGGTTCATCGCCACCAAGGGCTCGATCACGCTCGACGGTGTCTCGCTGACGGTCAATACGGTCAAGGACGTGACCTTTTCGGTGCTGATCATCCCGCACACGCTGACGGTAACGACGATCGGTGGCTGGAAGGCGGGCAGTGAGGTTAATATCGAGGTCGATCTGATGGCCCGCTATGCGGCGCGGCTGACGGAAATGAAGTGACGGCGCATAAAGTTCGTCATGCGCGGGCTTGACCCGCGCATCCATCCTCTTAAGAGGTGCTTGCCCGATGGATTGCCGGGTCAAGCCCGGCAATGACAGAATAGGTTGACCATGGCAGACGCGCGGCGCGCACCCTCAAGGACCAGACCGACATTTCCGGCGCACGGGCGCTGATTGTCGAGGCACGGTTCTATGACGACCTCCAGGACGCGCTGCTGGACGGCGCGGTGACTGAGCTGAAGGCGGCCGGCCTGACCCATGACGTCATTACCGTTCCGGGCGCGCTGGAAATTCCGGCAGCGGTGGCCATCGCGGTGGATGCGGCTGCGGCGAGCGGCAAGCCTTACGACGCGGTGATCGCGCTCGGCTGCGTCATCCGCGGCGACACCATTCATTTCGAGATCGTGTCGCAGGAATCCTCGCGCGCACTGATGGACCTTGCGGTTTCGCGCAAGCTGCCGCTCGGCAACGGCATTCTCACCGTCAACAACGAGGACCAGGCCTGGGCGCGGGCGCGCGCCAGCGAGCTCAACAAGGGCGGCGATGCCGCACGTGCGGCGCTTGCGATGCTGCGCATCAAGCGCCGTCTGGCGCGGGCCTGAGCGATGGCTGACAACAGCAAAAAGCCGCCCGCAGGCACCGAGAAGAAAGCGAACCGTCGCGGTGCGGCGCGGCTCGCGGCCGTCCAGGCGCTGTACCAGATGGACATCGCCGGTGCCGGCATCAACGACATCTTCGCCGAGTTCGAGAGCCATTGGCTCGGCAACGAGGTCGAGGGCGACACCTATCTGCCGGCGGAAGCCGCGTTCTTCCGCGACGTCGTCTCCGGCGTCGTGCGCGACCAGAAGAAGCTCGATCCCCTGATCGACGAGGCGCTGTCGAAAGGCTGGCCGCTCAAGCGGATCGAAGCGATCCTGCGTGCGGTGCTGCGGGCAGGGGCCTATGAGCTGGAGCACCGCAAGGACGTGCCGGGCCGCGTCGTCATCTCCGAATATGTCGACGTCGCCAACGCCTTCGTCGACCGCGAGGAGACCGGCATGGTCAACGCCGTGCTCGACCAGATCGGCCGCCAGTTCCGCGGCGACGAGTTCGGGCGATAGTCGTGCCGAGGGGCGTCGCATTGAAGCAATACGCGAGCCCCATCCTCCGCTGTCGTCACCCGCGAAGGCGGGTGATCCAGTACGCCGCGGCCTGTCGATTTGACGTGATCGTCTCTGGAATACTGGATCGCCCGGTCGAGCCGGGCGATGACACCTGTTTGTGGGGATGAGCCAGTGGCAAACTCGCAAAACCCCTCCGCCGAAGACAGCCTCATCGCGCGGTATTTCAAGCCGCTGGCGACCGACCCCGGTGCGTTCGGTCTGGTCGACGACGCCGCGGTGCTGTCCGCGTCCGGCGACGACATCGTCATCACCACCGACGCCGTGGTCGAAGGCGTGCACTATCTTGCCACCGACCCGCCCGGCACCATCGCGCGAAAAGCGCTGCGGGTGAACCTGTCCGATCTCGCCGCCAAGGGCGCGGTGCCGGCTGGCTTCGTGCTGACGCTGGCGCTGCGCAGCAAGGACGATGCCTGGATGCGGCCCTTTGCGGACGCGCTCGGCGAGGACGCCCGGGAATTCGCCTGTCCGCTGCTCGGCGGCGACACGGTGTCGACGCCGGGACCGCAGATGATCTCGATCACTGCCTTCGGCCGCGTGCCGAAGGGGCGGATGGTGGGGCGGACCGGCGCGAGGCCGGGCGACCGCATCCTGGTCACGGGGACGATCGGCGATGCCGCGCTCGGCCTCGACGTGCTCACCGGCGGCCCGGTCGCGGCGGCGCTCGCGGGCGATCCCGCCGCCACGGAGGCTTTGGCCTCGCGCTATCGCGTGCCGCAGCCGCGCAATGTGCTGGCGCCGGCCGTGCGCGATCATGCGAGCGCGGCGATGGACGTCTCCGACGGCCTCGCCGGCGATCTGGTGAAGCTCTGTGCGGCGTCCGGGGTCTCGGCCACGGTCGACGTGACAAGCGTGCCGCTATCGGCCGTGGCGGCAAGCCTGCTCGCCCGCAACGCCGTTTGCGTCGAGACGCTGCTGGCGGGAGGCGACGATTACGAGGTGCTGTGCACCGTCCCGCCGGCGCAAAGCGATGCGCTGATCGCGGCGGGGCGGTCGGCCGGCCTTGCCGTCACGGCGATCGGCACGATCGTCGCAGGCCAGCAGGGGGCGCGCTTCCTGGACGGGCAGGGCCAGGAACTGGTCCTGAAGCGGCTGTCCTACAGCCACTTCTAGGAATCGCTCCAAACCGGCAACTTGGTTCTCAGCACCTGATCCTAAATACCTGCCGAGATCGGCGTTTTCGCCCCTATCCGGCGTTGCACCCTCAATTTGATTTTGGCAAGCTTGTCGACGACTGAGGCCGCCCCTTTTGGGCAAGGGGCGGCTTTGTTCGAAATCAAGGCGCCGCACCGCACGACGGACAACAAAGGCGCCGGGGGTACATCAAGGATCTGAGGCAAACATCACATGACAGCATTATGGTTGATTGTGCTCTGCGGAGTGCTTTCCGTCGTCTACGCGATTTGGGCGACGTCTTCGGTGTTGAGCGCGGATGCGGGGTCGCCGCGCATGCAGGAGATCGCGGGAGCGGTCGCTGAGGGGGCACAGGCGTATCTGCGGCGCCAGTACACGACGATCGGCATCGTCGGCGTGGTCATCTTCGTCTTGCTCGTCTATTTCCTCGGGATCTACGTCGCCATCGGTTTTCTGATCGGCGCCGTCCTGTCGGGGGCGGCCGGCTTCATCGGCATGAACGTCTCGGTCCGCGCCAATGTACGCACCGCGCAGGCCGCGACGACGTCGCTCGCCGGCGGCCTCGAGCTGGCCTTCAAGGCAGGCGCCATCACCGGTATGCTGGTGGCAGGTCTCGCATTGCTCGGCGTGACCCTCTATTTCGGCTTCCTGGTGCATTCGCTGAAGCTTGCGCCTGACAGCCGAACCGTCATCGACGCCATGGTGGCGCTCGGCTTCGGCGCCTCGCTGATCTCGATCTTCGCCCGTCTCGGCGGCGGCATCTTCACCAAGGGTGCGGACGTCGGCGGCGATCTCGTCGGCAAGGTCGAGGCTGGCATCCCCGAGGACGATCCGCGCAACCCGGCCACGATCGCCGACAACGTCGGCGACAACGTGGGCGACTGCGCCGGCATGGCCGCGGACCTGTTCGAGACCTATGCGGTGACCGCGGTCGCCACCATGGTGCTCGCCGCGATCTTCTTCGCCAAGACGCCGATCCTCTCCAACATGATGACGCTGCCACTCGCCATCGGCGGCATCTGCATCATCACCTCGATCATCGGCACTTTCTTCGTCAAGCTCGGGCCGAGCCAGTCGATCATGGGCGCGCTCTACAAGGGCCTGATCGCAACCGGCGTCCTGTCGCTGATCGGCATCGCCGGCGTGATCTACAGCCTGATCGGCTTCGGCAAGCTCGATGGCGTCGACTACACCGGCATGGCGCTGTTCGAATGCGGCGTGGTCGGTCTCGTCGTCACCGCGCTGATCATCTGGATCACCGAATACTACACCGGCACGGACTATCGTCCGGTGAAGTCGATCGCCCAGGCCTCGGTGACCGGTCACGGCACCAACGTGATTCAGGGCCTTGCCGTCTCGATGGAAGCGACCGCGCTGCCCGCGATCGTCATCATCGCCGGCATCCTGGTCACCTACAGCCTCGCCGGCCTGTTCGGCATCGCGATCGCGACGGCCACCATGCTGGCGCTGGCCGGCATGGTCGTGGCGCTCGACGCCTTCGGCCCGGTGACGGACAACGCCGGCGGCATAGCCGAGATGGCGGGCCTGCCGAAGGAGGTGCGCAAGTCCACCGACGCGCTCGATGCGGTCGGCAACACCACCAAAGCGGTGACGAAGGGTTACGCGATCGGCTCCGCCGGTCTCGGTGCCCTCGTGCTGTTCGCGGCCTACAACCAGGACCTCAAGTTCTTCGTTGCAGACAGCGCGCATCATCCCTACTTCGCCGGCGTCAATCCGGACTTCTCGCTGAACAACCCTTACGTCGTGGTGGGCCTGCTGTTCGGCGGCCTGCTGCCGTATCTGTTCGGCGCGATGGGTATGACCGCGGTGGGCCGTGCGGCCAGCGCGATCGTCGAGGAGGTGCGGCGCCAGTTCCGCGAGAAGCCGGGCATCATGCAGGGCACCGACAAGCCCGACTACGGCAGAGCGGTGGACTTGCTGACCAAGGCGGCGATCAAGGAGATGATCATCCCCTCGCTGCTGCCGGTGCTGTCACCAATCTTCGTGTATTTCGCGATCTACGCGATCGCGGGCGGCGGCGTCGCCGGCAAGTCGGCCGCGTTCTCCGCGGTCGGCGCCATGCTGCTGGGCGTGATCGTGACGGGCCTGTTCGTCGCGATCTCCATGACCTCGGGCGGCGGCGCCTGGGACAACGCCAAGAAGTACATCGAGGACGGTCATTTCGGCGGCAAGGGCTCTGACGCCCACAAGTCGGCGGTGACCGGCGACACCGTCGGAGATCCCTACAAGGACACGGCGGGTCCCGCGGTGAACCCGATGATCAAGATCACCAACATCGTGGCCCTGCTGCTGCTGGCGATCCTGGCGCACTGAACGGCGCAACAAGGTAGAGAAAACCCCGCGGTGCGAGCCGCGGGGTTTTTGCTTGGTAAGAACCTCGTTCGCGTTATGCGAACAAACACGGAGATCAATCCATGTCGCTCTCATCCGCCCGGAATTACGCACTCCGCGCCGCCAAGTCGCAGGACCAGAAGGAGGCGGCAGAATTGTTGTCCAAAGCCATCCTGGAGGCTCGCTCTGGCGATCGAGGCCACCGATGCCAAGGTCAAGAAGATCAACAAGTCGTCCTAAAGCGCGAGGTGGCCGCACGACTTCAGCGACCGAAGGCTCACGCTTTGGCTTCCGATCCTTGCTCCGTCCTCCGCGCGAACACCTCCTTCGCTGCAAACAGACCGTTGAGCGCGGCCGGGAAGCCGGCATAGACGGCCATCTGGATGAGGATCTCGACAATCTCCTCACGGCTGAGCCCGACATTCAGGCCGGCCTCGATATGCACCTTGAGCTGGGGTGCGGCGTTCCCCATGGCCGCGAGCGCTGCGATCGTCGCGATCTCGCGCGAACGGACGTCGAGCCCGGGCCGTGAGTAGATGTCGCCAAAGGGAAATTCGAGAATATAGGTGGCGAAGTCCGGGGCGATGTCACCGAGCGCCGCCACGACCTTGTGGCCGGCCTCGCCGTCGATCTCAGCGAGCGCGCGCCGGCCGCGCTCCAGCCGGCTTTCGCCGGCGTTGGGGAAGTGTTGCATCATAATCCTTCATCCTCTGTTCCGTTTCGGCATAACCGCCGATCTTGGTGTCGAGGACGAGAAGACAGGCATTCAGTTCGTCGACGCGGGCCCGTACGCTTTCGCGGTGCCGCTCCAGCAGCGCGCGCCGCTCGGCCTCGGTGCCGCTGCCGCGATCCCGAAGCTCCGCGTAAAGCAGCATGTCCCGGATCGGCATGCCCGTCGTCTTCAGGCGGCCGAGAAACTCGATCCAGACGAGGATCGAGGGATCGTAGTCACGTCGGCTGGATCGGTCCCGATCGGCGTAAGGCAACAACCCGATCCGCTCGTAATAGCGGATCGTATGGGCCGTCAGTCCGGAACGCTTTGCGAGTTCGCCGATCTTCATGCCTGTCTCTCATCACGACGCACGGAAACTACGAGTTTGAGTGCGCTCTAAGTCAAGAGACTTCTAACAACTGCGTAGGGCGGATGAGCGATGCGTAATCCGCCACCTTGCGTGCCGCGGCAATCGGCGGATTACGCCCAGCGACAGCGCTTCGCGCCGTCGCAAGGCTAATCCGCCCTACGGCTCCAATGCGCCGCTACTGCACGTCCATCTGCAGGCCTTCCTTCTGGATGATGCCGGCGAACTTCTTCGTCTCGGTGTCCACGAAGGCGGAGAACTGCTCGGGCGTGCCGTAGTCGGCGCGGGCGCCCATGGCGACGATCTGCTTCTTGATGTCGTCGCGCTCCAGCATCGCCTTGACCTGGAGATTGAGCGCGCTCAGTACCTCGGGCGAGACGCCCTTCGGCAGGAACACCGAAAACCAGGACGAGACGTCGAAATTCGAAAGCTCCGGCGCGCTCTCGCGCATGGTCGGCAGGTCCTTCGCGAGCTCGCTGCGCTCGGTGGTGGTGACGCAGAGACCGTTGAGCGTGCCGTTCTGCACCTGAGGCAGGCTCGGATAGAGATTGTCGAACAGGATCTGGATGTCGCCGGCGAGCGCGGCCTGCAGCGCGGGGCCGGCGCCGCGGAACGGGATGTGCGTCATCTTCAGCCCGGTGAGCTGCAGGAACCAGGCGCCGGTGAGGTGAGGGCTCTGGCCGACGCCGGAGGAGGCGTAGCTGAGCTTGTCCGGATTGGCCTTGAGATAAGCGATCAGCTCGCGGATCGATTTGATGCCGGTCTTCGGATGCGCCGACACGATGTTCGGAATCCGGATCATGTTGGAGACAGGCTGAAGCTGGTCCGGCTTGTAGGTGAGATTCTTGAAGATGCTGTAGGCGATCGCGTTCGGGCCGGGATTGCCGATCAGGATGGTGTGGCCGTCAGGCTTGGCGCGGACCACTTCGGCGGTGCCGATGGTGCCGCCGCCGCCGGAGCGGTTCTCCACGACGGCCGACTGGCCCCAGGCGGTTTGCAGATGCGCGGCCAGGAGCCGGCCCATCACGTCGGTGGAGCCGCCGGCTGCGGCCGGCACCACGAGACGGACGTTTTCGGTGGGCTTCCAGTCCGCAAGGCTGGATCGTGGCAGGATCGCTGCGGCCGAAAGGCCGGCGACCCCGGTGAGCACGCGACGTCGGGACAAAGTCTTGGGCACGAATCCACTCCCTGCTTCTTTCTTTGCAGCGGAGCGTAGGAAACCCCAGGTGCGACGGCAAGTCGCGCGCGACGGCCGGTGCCGCGCGGACGGCGGCACGACGCCGCAGGCGAGGGCAATTTACCTTCCGGCGGAATAGCGAAGCGTTCTGGAGGCCTGTCTCGAAGCGTTTTCGCTCACGCGAGCCGGCGCCGGCGTCGCTCGAAAACGCTTCGACGACTCAGTTGAAGCTCAGCAGCTTGAACAGCGGCGCGAGGTAGCTCATCTCCTGACCCGACGTCGCCGTGGTGCGGCTGATGAAGTCGAAGATCTTGCCGTCCTGCAGGCCGTAATTCGCAAGGCGCCGCACACGGCGGTTCTTGTCGAAATAGACCGCGATCACGCGCTGGTCGATCACCTTCTGGTTCATGAAGGCGACCATGCGCTCCGAGCGCTGCGAGATGTAGTAGAACACTTCGCCGTCGAGGGTGGCGACGGTGGAGGGCGTGCCCATCACGATCAGCACCTGGTCCTGGCTCGCGCCGATCGGAATCTGCTCGAGCGCGCCGGGCGGCAGGATGTAACCCTTCTGGAATTGCTCGCCGGTGCAGCCGGCGAGGGCGGCGCCGACCAGGGTCACGGCCGCGAGCATGCGGAAGGCCCGCCAGCGTGCATGAAGGCCGCGCCGCGTATCCGCGCGCCGGCTGGTCTGGTTGGTTGTCGTCATCGTGGAACTGATTCCGTCCCCTTGCGTCGCGCGAGGCGCTGAAGTACCGGGCAGGGCGTCTGAATGCAACTCGCGCGCGCCCGCTTGCGGAAACCACAATGCTTTGGCCGTTCAATCACTTCAGGAAACCCCGGCTAACCCCGCCGGGCACCATTGAAGCCATCTATGGCATGATCGTGACGCAGGCGCGAGAACCCATATTTTACCGCGACTTGGGCGTCCCCGATACGGTTAACGGGCGTTTCGACCTGTTGCTGCTGCATCTCTGGCTGCTGCTGCGACGCCTGCGCACCGCCCAGGGCGCCACCGAGCTGTCGCAGGCGCTGTTCGACCGGTTCTGCGAGGACATGGACGACAATCTGCGCGAGATGGGGGTGGGCGACCAGACCGTGCCCAAGCGGATGCGGGCCTTCGGCGAGGCCTTTTACGGTCGTGTCCAGGCCTATGACCAGGCCATCGCCGCCGGCGGCGAGGCCCTGGCAGAGGCGATCTGCAAGAATATCTTGAACGGGACCGGCCTGGACCGGGCGACGCGGCTCGCGGCCTATGCCAGGGCGAGCGAAGCCGCTCTCGGCCAGACCGGCGAGGCCGCGCTGCTGCAGGCCTCCTTTCGGTTTCCGCCAGCGCTTTCCGAGGATGTCACGCCATGAGCCGACCAAATACCGGATCCGAGCCCGATCCCTGGCGCGCGCCCGTCATCGTGGCGCAGGTTCCCGATACCGGCCTGCATCGCAAGCTCGAGGCCTCGGCCGCCGAGCGGCAGGCCATCGCTGAGGTCGGCGGCGTGCGCGAGGTTCTGTCCGCCCGGGCCGAATTCGATGTGGCGCCCAGAAGCGGCGGCCGGATTCAGGTGACCGGCACCGTCCGGGCCCGAATCGGCCAGACCTGCGTGGTCACGCTGGATCCGATCGAGAGCGAGATCGAGGAGGAGGTGGACCTGGTGTTTGCCCCCGAAGCCGAGGCGCGGCGTCTGGCCGACCTGATCGAGGAGGGGCAGGACGGCGAGGAGCCGCCGGAGGTCGCCGACCCGCCGGAGGCGATCGTGGGTGGCATCATCGACCTCGGCCGGCTCGCCACCGACGCCCTGTTCCTGGCGATCGATCCCTATCCGCGCAAGGAGGGCGCCGTGTTCGAGGCGGAGGTCACCGCTCTCGATCCGGAGGACCATCCGTTCGCGGCGTTGAAGGCACTGCAGGACAACAAGAAGGACCAATAGCCGGCTTTCCCGTGTAATCGCCCTGCAATGGCGCGCGAGGCATCTGCTCGGATGGTTTCAAAGATTTCGATATCTGACTGATTTCAATATGTTTTTTGCTAATTCCGGGGTTGGCGGCCGGATCGCCCTGAAAGCAAAAGGCTGGGGGCAAGAGGTTGTTTCGGGGTAACAAAACGCTATTGTCGCGCCCCGGTTCGGGTGCGGCGTGGCGCTCGGTCGGTCGCCATGTCCGTGGCGAACCCATTCTGCGGCCCCGCTCGTTCAAGACCGCACCAGATCAGGCTTTCCAGGACTTTTATGCCAAGCAAGGTTCGCATTGCGCTTGACGCCATGGGGGGCGACGCCGGCGCCGCCATGGTCATTCCGGGCGCGGCCATCTCGCTTGGCAGGCATCGCGATACCGAATTCCTGCTGGTCGGGGACCGCGCCAAGATCGAGCCCGAGCTCGACCGGCACCCCGAGCTGAAGGCTGCCTCGAAGATCATCCATACCGACGTCGCGGTCAGCGGCTCGGACAAGCCGAGCCAGGCGCTGCGGCGGGGCCGCAAGACGTCCTCGATGTGGATGGCCATCGATGCGGTGAAGCAGGGCGAGGCGGATGTCGCGGTTTCCGCCGGCAATACCGGCGCGCTGATGGCGATGTCGCGCTTCCATCTGCGCACGCTCATGGGAATCGATCGCCCGGCGATCACGGGGGTATGGCCGACCAGGCGCGGTGAGTCCGTCGTCCTCGATCTCGGCGCCACCATCGGCGGTGATGCGCACCATCTGGTGTCGCTCGCCATTATGGGCGCCGCGATGGCGAGTGTGCTGTTCAACAAGCCGCGCCCCACGCTCGGCCTGCTCAATATCGGGACCGAGGAAATCAAGGGGCACGAGGAGATTCGCGAGGCCGGCGAAATCCTGCGCATCAGGAACCTGCCGGAGCTCGATTATATCGGCTTCGTCGAGGGGGACGGCATCGGCAAGGGCGTTGCCGACGTGATCGTGACGGAGGGTTATGCCGGCAACATCGCGCTCAAGGCCGCCGAGGGAACCGCACGGCAGATGGCCGAATTACTCCGCAACGAGATGAAACGGAGCTGGCTGTCCAAGCTCGGCTATCTCTTTGCGCGCGGGGCCTTCCAGGCCCTGCGCGACAAGATGGACCCGAACAAGTCCAATGGCGGCGTTTTCCTGGGATTGAACGGGATCGTGGTCAAGAGCCATGGCGGAACCGGCGCCGAAGGCTTTGCCTCTGCGATCGATGTTGGCTATGAGATGGCTCACTACGATCTCCTGAACAAGATCAATCAGATGCTCAACCGCGAGGGTGGTGCACTTAATTCCGTGCAGGCCGCGCAGGAGGCTGTTTCGTGACTCAAATTCGTTCGGTCGTGCTGGGCTGCGGCTCCTGTTTGCCGGAGCAGGTGGTGACCAACGCCCAATTGGCGGCGCGTATCGACACCTCCGACGAGTGGATCGTGCAGCGCACCGGGATCCGCGAGCGGCACATCGCGGCCGAGGGCGAGTTCACCTCGCACCTCGCCGTCAGGGCGGCGCAGGCCGCGCTCAGCGATGCCGGCCTCGACGCGCAGTCGATCGACCTCATCGTGCTGGCGACCTCGACGCCGGACAATACCTTCCCCGCGACCGCCGTCGCCGTGCAGAACGCGCTCGGCATCAACCACGGCGCGGCCTTCGATCTCCAGGCGGTGTGCTCGGGCTTCGTGTTCGCGCTCGCCACCGCCGACAATTTCCTGCGCACCGGCGCCTTCAAGCGCGCGCTGGTGATTGGCGCCGAGACCTTCTCGCGCATCCTCGACTGGAACGACCGCGGCACCTGCGTGCTGTTCGGCGACGGTGCCGGCGCGGTGGTGCTCGAGGCGCAGGCGCAGCCGGGCAATGCGGCGACCGACCGCGGCGTCGTCACCACGCATCTGCGCTCCGACGGTCGCCACAAGGCCAAGCTGTTCGTCGATGGCGGCCCGTCCTCGACCCAGACCGTCGGCCATCTGCGCATGGAGGGCCGCGAGGTCTTCAAGCATGCGGTCGGCATGATCACCGACGTGATCGTCGATGCCTTCCAGGCGACCGGGCTCAATGCCGAAACCATCGACTGGTTCGTGCCGCACCAGGCCAACAAGCGAATCATCGACGCCTCCGCGCACAAGCTGCACATCGCGCCGGAGAAGGTGGTGCTGACGGTGGACCGTCACGGCAACACCTCGGCGGCCTCTATCCCGCTGGCGCTGTCGGTGGCTCGCAAGGACGGCCGCATCAAGGAGGGCGATATGGTGCTGCTGGAAGCCATGGGCGGCGGATTCACCTGGGGCTCCGCGCTCGTGCGCTGGTAGAGCCACAGTCGATAAAATTTTGCCGGAATCAGCTGGGATTATCGATGCGTCTGCATTGATGAGCGCTGTTGACCGCCGTAACGTAAGCTCATAATTTCAGACAACAATTGTTCGCCGTGATGTGGGGCAGGGCGATGACCGATCAAAGTAAAACCGTAACGCGTGTCGATCTCTGCGAAGCCGTCTACCAGAAGGTGGGCCTGTCGCGGACGGAATCGTCCGCCTTCGTGGAACTCGTGCTGAAGGAGATCACCGACTGCCTGGAGAAGGGCGAGACGGTGAAGCTATCCTCGTTCGGGTCCTTCATGGTGCGCAAGAAGGGCCAGCGCATCGGCCGCAACCCGAAGACCGGCACCGAGGTGCCGATCTCGCCGCGGCGCGTCATGGTGTTCAAGCCGTCTGCGATCCTCAAGCAGCGGATCAACGCCCAGCACCGCACCAACGGGGACGCCAGCAAGGCGCAACCCGAGGCGTAACCGCCTTTCGAAAAGGATTGGCATTTGGACAAGGCGCCGGATGCGTTCCGAACCATCAGCGAAGTAGCGCAGGAGCTCGACATCCCGCAGCACGTGCTGCGGTTCTGGGAGACCCGCTTCTCCCAGATCAAGCCGATGAAGCGCAGCGGCGGCCGCCGCTATTACCGTCCTGACGACGTCGACCTGCTCAAGGGTATCCGCCGCCTCCTCTACGGGGAGGGCTACACCATCCGCGGGGTGCAGCGGATCCTCAAGGAGCACGGCGTCAAATCGGTGCAGGGCCTTGCCGACAGCGCCGCCGCCGTCTCGTTCGGCGCCATCGAGGATGCCATCGGGGCGAGCCTGATGGAGCCCGACGACGAGGAGGCGCCGATCAAGGGCGTCGCCGACAGCGACGATGACGACTACCAGGGCGACGAAGATGAAGGCATCGACTTCCGCTTCACCGAGGTCGACGACGAGGACATCCTCACCACCTTCCGCAAGGGCGGCACCACCGCCGCGCCCGCCGGCCCCAGCGCGCTGGACCGCGAACGCCTCGGCAAAGCGCTCGCCGACCTCGTCGCAGCCCGGGAAATGCTGGATCAGGCCCTGAACGAGGGGTAGGGGCGGTCTTCGGACCGCATGCGGCCAGTTCCCCCGCGCTTTGGCCTCCAAGTCGATCGGGGAGAGGCGCCAAAATGGCCTCGCTCGCCTTGCGCATCGCGCCGATCCTAGCTAATGGAACGACGTTCGGAGCGTGGCGCAGCCCGGTTAGCGCACTAGTCTGGGAGACTAGGGGTCGGAGGTTCAAATCCTCTCGCTCCGACCATTTTTCTCAAAGCAGCTGTTGGTGGATTGAACGTCGGCGTGGAGCCTGCTCCCGCCCTGGCGGAGGCGCGACGAGGATTGCCGGCAGCCGTTCTGAGGGCGGCAGACCAAAATCTCGAAAACAACCCCATGCACAGTAAGGAAGTCGTTGGCGGAATGATGTTTTTCCGAACAGTTTTGTCGCGTCGGGCAGACAGGGTATGGTGTCATTGTGCCGGCCTGTGGGGTGACCTGTAGCGTAGCGCTTGCTCAGCGCGTTCGCGCTGGCTCGGAGCCTCCCTTAGATTGCCGGAAAGAACTCTTTCGTCAGTGACCCGAGCAAGTCAGGTTCAGTCGATCTCATAGCTCAGTGCTTGGGGACGACGGGCTCCGCGAAGAGAGGCTGGGCTGAAAGCGCGACACTCAGGATCATTCCGCGGGTGAGATATTGGCCGATATCAAGCAGTCCGACCAACTGGCCTTTGCGGGAGAATATCGGACTACCAATCATTCCTGACGCGACAGGGATATCGAGATCAAAGCGCACCGCATCGTCGTCGCCTTCGCCAACGGACGTCCAGGATGGGAGTTCTCGCGCGCGAAAAACGAGCCGGTCGTTGTTGTCGACGCCGATCTTTCGTGTCTCTGATCGATCGCGGAATAAGCCGTCGGAGCGTTCGAGATAACCGACTACGAAAAGAGGATCGCCTTTCCAGGGCGTCTTATCGTCGGTCGGAAATGCAGGTGCAGGTGTTTTGACCTTTACGCCGGGGACCACGAGTCGGAGATAAGGAGATTTTCCTGCCGGCGAGGCAGGCGCAACGGATTCCATCTTGTGAGTCTCGACAACTTTGCCGCAGCTGACCACTTGAACTTCTGTGCCTGCAGGAAGCATTTGGAGTTGTCGCTTATACGAACCAACGGTTATGACAGCATCATCCGCGACAATGATTCCCGTCCTGACGAGCAATTGCTTGTCCTGACCGGAGATGATCCGTACCACATTGTCATACTGGTGCTTGACCTTGTCCGGGACATCGCGTTGTCGGTCGGAGGAATCCGTAGTTTCGCAATCTGTGCTGATCTGATCAGCGAAGTATGCGCGATCAATAACCTTTCGCTCCGTAACCTCGGGTGGAAGGTGTTTGATCCAATCCGTGTATCGCAATGTTGGCCGCATGGCGAAGAAACTGATGAGATCGACAAGCGAACCGATGGTGGCGGTTGTCGTCGCCGACAGGGCGACTTTCTCGTCGCCGACATATCGTTCAAGGCCCCTGAGCGAAGAGTAAACTAGACCGTATTCGGGTTGAGCAAGGGCGGCGGCTTGAAACATCTCGCGAAGAAAGTCGACGTCGTCCTTGTACTTTTGCCTTTGGAATTCGTACGAGGGCAGGGCGTCGAACGTGCTGCGGATGTAAAGTAGCCGTGCAACGCGGCAAAATTCGCTGAAGTTGACGCCGAAAACGCTGTCCGACTTGGCGCCATCCCATTGAGACCAGAGCATGTAACATGCAATTCGGAATGCGGTTGCGGTATCGCTTTCAACTGCACCCGAGAGCAGTGCCGGCACTGGACGTGTCTCTTTGCCCTTCCCGACCGACGGCGCGGTGACAAACACACGGCGCGAATTGTTGCCGCTAAAAATGGACGCCTTTAGCTCTCGTGGACTCGGTGTGACCAAGCCCCCAAGAGCTGAAAACAAATTTCTGATGTTGACGCCCTGAACGGTGATTTCTAGTTGCTGCAGCTCGCTGCTTTTGCTGCTTAGCTCGGCCAGTTGCTCGTTCCGGATGGGTGGCAACCGGTCCGACCTGTCTTCCTCTCCCTTGTTCGGTTCGCCACTCTCAAACTTCGTGCGTTCAGCCTCGTTTTGAATCAAGCGGACGATAAGGTTGTAGAATTCAAACGTCTCGGCGCGCATCTGCTCGCCAAAATCTGCCTTCTTGGTGCCGTCCGAGTAATAGTTGAAATCGCCAACGGTGATCTTGCCGGATTGCCAAGTCGAGATGAGGCTTCTTACAAGCACAGCAATGACCAAGATGATAAAAACGGAGTAGCCGACACGCGAAAGGGTGACATGTTCGATGAGTTGAGAAACCGTTTTGGTAACCCAATCGAAGGCCTGCATGACAACACCCGCGATGTTTCGGTTTTCGAGGCGCAGCTTTATACGTTCGATCGTGCGCATGCCTCAATCTCGTTCAGTCAATTCCGCGATTGAATGACCTTATTGTGCAGGAAAAAAGCTTTATCGAGGGCTCGGCTGAAGCTGTCGCCGTCATCGCCATCTGCAAGGGCCGACGGAGCGCGACCGCAAGGCAAATCCAATATGACATGATCAAACTTCAGTTGTGAAAAGTAATGCTGCACATCGCCTCAGCCGTGCGGATTGGCGAACTTGCTGACCCGCGAAAAAAGAGAGAAAATCCACCTGTGCAAATCGCAATCATGCACCAAATTTAGATTCGCGCAATACGAGTGGTAAATTGACCGCGCGCCCGGGACGACTATCCTTCGGTATCGGGGATGGTTCCTCGCAAATGCCGCATCGGGACCGACAGATGAACTTCGGCGGCTTGTGTTGCTTTCTTTTTCAAAGACAATCGTCGGCTGAGAATGGCTGGCCAATGACGAGCCGTTGGTTGAAGACGCTGCGGGACGGCTCGCGGCGGCAGAGCATCAGGCCAACTGCATGAAGGTGCAAATACAGGCTGCTCACCGGAAGGCCTATGCTCACGGGCGAGATGGCCTCACCGAAAAAGATGAGCCCCGGGCGCTCGCTCGAAAACACTCCAGCCGCTCACCTCAAATACCCCACCACCAACCGTGTCGTTTCCTCCACCAGCACCTTCACCATCTTCTCCGACAACATCTCCGCCCCGTTCAGCACGGTGTTGTGCGCGACCGACTCGATCGCGCTGACGCAGATGAAGGTCGCGACGTCCAGGTCGACCTTGCGCATCTCCTTGCGGCGGCTTTCGAGATAGCTGCGCACGAGGGTGTGGACTTCGCGGTTGAAGGCCTCGACGTCTTTGAGCTGGCCGGTGCGGGGGATCTGCTCGGCGAGCACCCGATGCAGTTTCGGGTTGATGCGGTGGGCCTCGATCGCGACGGTGACGAGGTTGCGCACCGCCTTGTCGATCGAAAGGTCCGCGACCTCGGTCAGCGCGATGCGGACGAGGCCCATGATCTCCTCGTTGTGACGGTCGATCACGGCGGCGACGAGGGCTTCCTTGGTCGGAAAGTACTGGTAGAGCGAGCCGACGCTGACGCCGGCGACTTCCGCGATGCGGTTGGTGCTGGTCTTCTCGAAGCCGTCGCGCACCAGAATGCGAGCGGTCGCCTCGACCAGCGCGTCGACGGTGGCGCGTGATCGCGCCTGCAGGGCGTTTTTCCGGGGCTTTGTCGGCGGCGTGCGCGCCATGGCGTTGCGATCCGAATGCGAGTATGAAAAGCGAGCGAATGCTCGCATTATATCCACCCATGGCGGCCTTCCGGCAAGCGTCTTCGTCGCCATATGGATGCGAAAGCCAGGCGGAGAGGGGACCATGAGCGTCGCAAGACTTGTGTCGGCCTTGCAGTTTTGTCCTGTCATGTGCGCGCCGCGAAACCGCGATCCCGCGCCGAGCCTGCAGAGCCGACTGCTCAACGCGGCGCTGGCGCAGCTCCCCTACAAGCAGCAGCTCGCGTCCGCCGAAGCCGTGCAGGCGCATGTGCAGAAGCTCGCCCTGCAACCGGCCTCGTTCGAGCCGGTGGGGCTCGGCCACGGCGTCGAGGCGACGCTGACCAAGATGGGCGGCTGGCCGGTCTATTACACGGCGCCGTCGTCGGGCCATGAAGGCTGCAACTTCGTCATGTTCCTGCATGGCGGCGGCTACATCAACGAGATCGTGCCGGCGCATTGGCGCTTCGTCGGACAGATGACGCGCAAGGCGAACGTCGTGTGCGTCGTGCCGATCTATCCGCTGGCGCCGCGCGCGACCGCGGAGGATGTGGTGCCGGCGACGGGCGAACTGCTGCGCATGCTGCTGGAAGACGCCGGGCCTGCCAAGGTCACGGTGGTCGGCAACTCCGCTGGCGCGGGGCTTGCGCTCGCGGCGTGCCAATGGCTGCGCGATCGCGGCCATCGGCAGCCGGACCGGATGATGCTGATCTCGCCCGCGGCCGATGCCTCGGTCAGCCGCCCCGAGCAGATCGAGATCGCCAGGCGCGATCCGCTCCAGGACATTCCGGGGATCGTCGAGGCCGGGCATCTCTATGCCGGCGGGCTCGATATCGGCCATCCCTTCGTCAGCCCGCTCAACGGTGCCTTCCGCGCGCTGGCGCCGATGACGATCTTCGCAGGGACGCGCGATCTGCTCTACCCCGACAGCGTCGATCTCGCGGCGCGGGCGAGGGCGGTGGGCGTGCCGGTCGAGCTGCATCTGCTGCGTGACCAGCCGCACAATTATGCGCTGATGCCGACGCCGGAGGGCGGCGCGCGCGGGCGATCATCTTGCGGGCGGTGGCCTAAGGGGATGTGACCGTTGTCACAGGGCGCGCCGTCGCGTCGGACTGGCGCTTGCCTTGCCCATCGGAGGCGACCTCCAGGGCGTTTCCTCGTCGTCTTCTATCCGTCGTCTCGTATCAGTAGTTTTGCGGGGCCTTAGGCGTGGCCCTTGATCTCGTAATGGCCGGGCACGCATTTGTAGCGATCCAGGCGCCAATTGGCGTGATAGATCGGATGCTCGCCCATCCATTTCGCAAGCGGTGCCTGTGCGCCGACCGCACATTGCATCATCGAAATCTCGGGCGTCATGTTGCTGTCGGTCACGATTTCCTCGACGCAACTGCCTGAGCTAGCTGCGCTAAGCCGGCAGAGCACGGCTACGACGGTCACGAACATTCCTGTCACCTCATCGGTAGTTAAGGACCACGAAGAGGATGCAAGCGGAGTGCCAGAGCCTGTGACACGCAAACAACACGCTGGCCTGGCCGACTCGACCCAGCGTCCGGAGTCCATTTGACGATTCGGATTGTAAAAAAATTGCCCATAAACCGAAGCCGGACAAATACGGGAACCGGGGGACTACGGCTCCGCCCCGGCCGATGCGCCTGGCAACGGCTCTCCTCGCGACGACGGAGCAAGCGTCTCGTCCTTCGAGACGACTGCTTTCAGCGGTCCATCAGGATGAGGCTGATCGGCATAGGCGCTCCTTGAAGCTACCGCCGAATACGCCGCCCGGGCGAGGCTACCTCGGAAGCATGAGCGTGATGACGTCCGAGTTGCCATTAGTCCGCGCGCCGAAATAATCGATATCGAACAATCCCAGCGCGCCGCTTTCATTTGCGCATGCAGCGCTGCTACATTTTGCGCGTGCGGCGCGTGACGCTGTGACGAAGAAACATACCGACAAGGGGAGGGGCCGAAAGTCCCATGAAGGATTTTGCTGGAAAGATCGCGGTCATCACCGGAGGCGGCACGGGCATGGGGCGCGAGGCTCGCACGGCAATTGGTGGCCGAGGGCTGTAACGTCGCGATGTGCGACGTCTCGGAGGCCGCGATGGCCGAGACCAAACGGCTGTGCGAGGTCGAGAAGCTGCCGCAGGGCCTGCGCGTCACGACGCATGTCGCCGACGTCGCGATCGAGGATCACCTGAAGCGCTTTCGCGACGAACTCGCCGAGCAGCAGAAGACGGACAGGATCCATCTGTTGTTCAACAATGCCGGCATCGGCGGCGGCGGCAGCCTGTTCACCAACACGCGCGAGCAGTGGGAGCGCACCTTCAACATCTGCTGGGGCGGCGTCTATCTCGGCGTGCGCACCTTCCTGCCGATGCTGGTCGCCGCCGACGAGGCGCACATCGTCAACACCGCCAGCGTCAACGGCTTCTGGGCCTCGATCGGCATGGGGCAGGCGCACACCGCCTACAGCTCCGCCAAGTTCGCGGTGAAGGGATTCACCGAAGCGCTGATCAACGATCTGCGGCTGCACGCCCCGCACGTCAAATGCTCGGTGGTGATGCCCGGCCACATCGGCACGTCCATCGTCTCCAACTCGCGCAAGGTGCAGAGCACTGACGGCTCGGAGCGGCTCAATGCCGACGAGGTCGCGCTGACGCGCAAGCGCATGGTCGCAGCCGGCGTGCCCGATGCCGACAAGATGTCGGACGACGACATCCAGGCGGTGTTCGCCGAACGCGCCCGCAGCTTCCTGGAGGATGCGCCGACCACGGCGGCGCAGGCGGCGAAGATCATTCTCGACGGCGTCAAGGCGGAGCGCTGGCGCATCCTCGTCGGCGAGGACGCCAAGCGCCTCGACGAGCGCGTGCGTGCAACGCCCGAGCAGGCCTATGACCGCGCCTTCTACGAAAGCTTCACGCAGGAGGTCGGCTGGCGGCTCGGTTGAGACGCCGGTCCGGCACGGTCGCCGGGCGCGCCCATGTAGGTATGATAGTCATCATGACAAGAGGTGCGTCGCTGATTTTGCGTGCCACCTCTTGCCAATCGTTAGGCTCCTTATGCCGAATTGGAATGTCACGCATGCGACGTGAACGTTCGTTCAAGCGATGGTGATCTCGAACGGCTCTCATTCGGCGCACGGCTGCTTGGTCGAGGAACTGAAATGGTCTAGTCAATCGGGGGTAACGCGAGATAGAGCGTAGCTCCCGATGATACCCGCATGCCTCTCCGACGACTGGATCCTTTGCCCGGAGCGAGACGACATCTCCGCTGAATTCACGCGGCTCCTGACCGCGGCGCAGGAGGGCGGCGCCACCATTGCCGAATGCCTGATGATCGCGCGGCATCTCAAGCGCGGCGACGACCGATCCTGGCATCGCGAGTGGAAGCGTCTGGCGCAAGCCAACCGGCAGCGCGCCGAAGCCGCCTTCGCCGAAGGCCACATGGCGAGCGCGCAGCGCAACTGGCTACGTGCCATGAACTACTATGGCGCGGCGGCGATGCCGCTCGACCAGGCCGACGAGCGGCGCTGGGTCGCCGTGCTCGCGATGCAGGAATGCGCGCGCCGCTACCTTTCGGCGCGCAACCCGGCCGGCGAGGTCGTGACGATTCCCTGGCTCGACGGGCATGCGTTGCAGGGCTACTTCCTGCCGGTCCCCTCGGGAAGCGGCCCGGCTCCGACCGTGATCTGCATCGGCGAGCCCGGCCATCGCAAGGAGGAATTCCTGCACAAGCTCGTGCCGCATGCGCGCGAGCGCGGATTCTCGATGCTGGCGCTGGACCTGCTCGGCGACCAGCGCGACGATTACATCGACGTGCTGCTCCGGCGCGGAGATCTCGAGAGCGCGATTCCTTGCGTGATGGACCATCTTGAGGCGCGCGGTGACGTCGATTTCGCGCGTGTCGGGATCATCGCCGATGGCTGGGGCTCGTCCTTCGTGGCGCGCGCCGTGCTGCAGGAGCCGCGGCTGGCCGCGGCCGTCTGCGACGGCGGCCTGTGGGACCTGCATGAGCGGGCGTTCTTCGCCAGCCGATTCGCGCTGAGCGATGTCGGCATCGTGCCGGTGCCGCATGCGCCGCTGATGGCCTCGAGCGCCGAGTGTCCGGTGCTGATCACGCTCGGCGAGGACGGGTGGCTGAAGGCCGACCGGGCGCGCCAGATCGTCCAGAGCTCCCGGCTCGGCAGTGCCGACGTGATGCTGAAGGTGTTCACCGCGGCCGAGACCGGCGCGGCGCAGGCCCATGCGGACAATCCGAGCCTTGCCAACGAATACATCTTCGACTGGCTCGAATCGCGGCTCGGCGCCGCCGCCCGGCGGATCTGAGCGCCGCCTGGTGCTCTAGAAGTCGAGCGAGATCCGGACGCAGGCCTTCTCGAGGCGATTCTTCAGCGTCGCGAGCTTGGTCGTGAATTCCGCCAGCTCGTTCTCGTCGAACTCCTGGAAGACGAATTCGCGAATCGTCTTGTACTGCTCGTTGAGGCTGGCGATGTGCTTCTGCGTCTTGTCGGTCAGCGACAGCCGCACCACGCGGGCGTCGGTCGGCGAGGGGCGACGGCGCAACAGGCTCTTTTTCTCGAGCAGCTTGGACTGCGTGGTGATGAACGACGGATCCACGTGAAGCAGCTTGGAGACGACGTTGACCGGGATGCCCTCGTCCTTGTCGAGGTCGGAGATGGCCATCAGAATCAGCCATTGCGGGCCGCTGATGCCGAGCGTCTTCGCCCAGAACTGACGCAGCTCTTCCAGATACATGTTGATCGACGAGATCTCCCAGGTGAAGCGCCTGATGATATCCAAATTGCCGATCGAGCGCAGGCGCGCTCCTTCTTTCCTCGTCGCGGACACAGCGTCACTCCCGTAAACCGATCGTTTAGGCCGGTTGTTCATCGACGACCATAGTCCACGCAAGCCTGCTCTGACGCAAGTGCAGAGCAGGCTAATTGTGTCAGCAGGATTACAAAGATGATCAGCTCAACAGATTGGCTCACCCTGGGTGTTGCCCGTGGGGCACAGGGTTAGGTGAAACAGAAAGCTGACCAAATAAAGTATTTTGATCGGCAGAACGGCGCAGGCATATTGCTTCAGACGGTGGGGGGTTACTCGATCGTCCCGTTGCAGGTGGTTCGCTCACGTCCCTCGCGTTCAAGCGGGAGTGTCCGAAAGCGCAAAGCGGCCGAGCGGATTTGAAGAGACGGGGATCTGGGGGGCCTCACGGTCCAGTCTCCGCAAAATGGACAACTTGGAGGTTTTATATGAAAGTGGTGAAGAGCCTTTTGCTCGGCACTGCGGCGGGTCTGATCGCCGTCGGTGGGGCCCAGGCGGCCGATCTTCCGGTCAAGGCCAAGGCGGTCGAGTACGTGAAGATCTGCTCGCTGTACGGAGCGGGTTTCTACTACATCCCGGGCACCGACACCTGCATCAAGCTGGGCGGTTATCTGCGTGCCGAAGTCGCGCTCAACTCGGGCGGTCACTACAATGGCCAGTTCAGCGGTGTCGCAGGTGCTCACGACCGTCTGAGCAACTACTACAGCATGCGTTCTCGTGAAGATCTCAACATCGATACGCGCACCGCGACCGAGTACGGCGTGGTCCGCACCTTCTTCGATGCGACATTCACCTGGACGTCGGGAAGCTATGCCGGTGCAGGTACGGGTGCTACCGGAGGCGCCACCGCCTATGATTCGGCCCCGGCAGGAACGAGGCGGTTCGGGCTCGGTCTCCGGCGGTGCGCTTGGCGTCTATTTCGCTTTCATCCAGTTCGCCGGCTTCACGATGGGTAAGGCGGTGTCGCAGTTCGACGCACCTTGGACCAACTATCCCGGCAACAACTTCGACGGTTTGGTCGGTGGCGGCGGCACGGTTACGGGTGTCAACCAGTTCACCTATACCGCTGACTTCGGTCAGGGTATCACGGCGGCTATTTCGGCGCAGGACCAGGTTGCCTACGGCCAGACGAACATCTGGAACACCACGGGCGCGACCGCTAGCGGCATCGTCGGTGGTGCTTACGGTCTGAACGACATCGGCGGTACGCGGTCGCCCGACATCATCGGTATGGTGCGTGTCGACCAGGCGTGGGGCCTGTTCCAGGCGTCGGTTGCGGCGCACGACAACCACGCCGGTTACTATGGCGCCAGCGAAACTACCGGAGCAGCGTCGGACAAGTGGGGTTGGGCTCGCTGCGCTGGCCTTGTCGATTAAGAACATCCCGACCGGCGCGGGTGACGTGCTAAACATCCAGGGCGTCTACACCGAGGGTGCGAGCCGCTACAACTTCCAGAGCCTGGCGACGACGAGCTACTCAATGTTCAGTGGCAGCGGCTCTGGCGCTTACCAGAGCGTCGGCTTCGCTGGTGTGTCCGACGCCGTGTTCGGGGCCGGCACGGGCCTCGAACTCACCAAGACTTTCGGCATGCGCGGCGCGTTCACCCACAATTGGAATGCGTACTGGAACTCCGCTCTCTACGGTGCGTACGGTGCCGTCCGTTACAGCGGCACTGCGAAGGGTCTGATCTGCGGCAGCGCAGGCATGGCCGCTCTGGCTCTGACCGGCACTTGCAATCCGGACTTCGACATCGCTCAGGTGGGCTTCATCACCCGCTGGGTTCCAGTCAAGAACCTGACGTTCTCGGGTGACTTCAACTGGACCAGGATCGACCAGAAGTATTCCGGCACGGTTGCTTACGGTGGAAGCGCGACCACCGCCAAGCCTGCAGCCGTCTACCAGTTGAAGGATCAGGACAGCTTCACCCTGCTTCTGCGCGCCCAGCGCAACTGGTGATGTGATCTAACGACGGTCAGGCCCCGGCGGGACACCGCCGGGGCCTTCTTCAAATATGGAGTTCGGAAAATCCGTTGCGGTTGCGAGCGATGAAGACGAGCCATGCAATTCGGCCACCCGCAAACTTATTTACTTACCTGACTTAATCATGTATATATCGCTCAGCCAAATACGAAAGTTGCGGCTCTTAGCTTCACGCTAAGCCTCCAGAGACCTCCGGTGATGCCCCACCGGAGGTTTTTCATTTTCGGATTGCCGCTCCACGCATCGGGCCCACGATCTAGCCGCGCATCACGCGGGCACGCGCGTTCGGCCGGTAGGCGAGGCGGCTGTGGCCGGCGCAATAGGGCTGGCCGTCGGGCGCGGAATTGCCGCAGAAGCAGAAATCCTTGGCACCGGGCGAGGAGATCGGCCAGCGGCAACGGTTCTCCGCCAGCTCCAGCAGCGAGCAGCGATTGGCCTCGTCGATGGGACCTGCGACCACGGGCATGTCGGTGTCGCCATAGATCGTGGCGAGCATCTCGTATTGCAGCCGCGGCACGGCCCTTGGCGCACGCGCCGGCGCGAGACCTCTGTCCTGAACCTTGCGGTCGTCGACCGTCCGGCCGCGCGTCAGATTGAGCCGGGACAGCTTGCCGATCACGGCGTTGCGGCTGACGCCGATGTCGGCGGCGATCTCGCGGCAGGAGAGGCCGGCCTCGAAGTGCTGCTTCAGAAGTTCAATTCGCTCGTCGGTCCAGGTCGGTGAGAGAACAGGCATGTGTAACGGTCCCAGGTTGCAGATGTCGGCCATCCGCCTCGAGATCCGTCCGCATCACGCACCGCGTGCGTTCACGTCCTGCCATTGTCGCGGATCGACAAAAGCCCGTCCTTGATGGCGAGACGGATGCCTTCCTCGATCAGGGTGCGTGCAACGCCGGGAACGCTGGTGCCGTGGGTGCCCTGTCTCACCAACTTCTCCAGGTAGGTGATGGTCGAGAGCGCCAAGGTTACGGGAATGCGGTCAGTCTCGGCTTTTTCGGTGGCCATGGTCCGAACGCTAGCCTCATACTCAGGTACATAAAAGTAACGATTAAGACTCTATTTAGGTTCGGGGTCGGAAGTCAAATGCAGCCTGCGCCTGGCGCTCAGCATGTTGGAATCGCACGGAAAAATAGCCACGATTTAACGCGCCCCGGAACGGAGCCGGCGGCGGCGGAGCGTTGACAGGGCAGGAGGAGCGGCCCGGGTCAGCCGTGCACGATGGCCTTTTCGATCATGCAATGGATGCCCTTGGAGCCGTTGACGGTCTGGGTCACCCTGAGATCGGCGGCCAGGCTGCACAGCGTGTAGGCATCCTCGCGCGACAGGTTTCGCCGCTCGCCGAGCAGGGCGATCATGTCGCGCAGCGCGCGCACCACGCACTGGTCGAGATCGGGGTCCATCGCCATGGTCAGGTAGTGGGTGGCGGTCTCGGCGCGGGGATAGTCGAACTTCAGGTCCTTGCGCAGCGTCAGGCGGAAGCGGCCCTGAAGAGCGGTCTCGATCGCGGTGACGCAGACCTCGCCGTCGCCCTGCACGCCGTGGCCGTCGCCGCAGGAGAACATCGCGCCCGGCACGAACACCGGTAGATAGAGCGTCGCGCCGGCGCCCAGCTCCTTGTTGTCGAGATTGCCGCCCATCGCGCGCGGGATCAGCGAGGAGATACGGCCCCAGCCCGGCGGCGGCGAGACGCCCATCACGCCGAAAAAGGGTTTGAGCGGCAGATCGAGGCCCCACGGCATGCGGCCGGTCATCCGGGTCCGGTCGAGCGGGATGTTCAGGATCCGCGTCTCGTGGAAATCGTCGGGGAGGGTGCCGGACAGCGGCTTGATCATGTTCCAGCCCCAATCCTGACGGAGTTGAACGTCGAGGATCTCGACCGCGAGCACGTCGCCGGGCTCGGCGCCTTCGACCGCGATCGGTCCGGTCAGGATATGGCCGGGCAGCATGCGCTCGTTGTTGGCGTGAACCTCGAACATCTCGGGGGGAATGTGAAACTTGGTGCGGTCGGGCAGCATGTCCGGCCCGCCGCTGATGGTGTCGACCGTCACCTCGTCGCCGCTCGCGATGGTGAGGACCGGCTTGAGCGCGGCTTCGAAGAAGCCCCAATGGCAGGTCTTGGGGGTGGAATGCAGATGGTGATGGGTCATGTGCCGCGTCCGGTCGCTTTCATCAGGCCAGGCTTGACCCGGCGATCGATCCTCTTCCAAGAAGATTTCCGAGGATCGCCGGGCAGGTCAAGCCCTGCGCGCGCGGCAAGATCATTTCAGCGAGGCTCCCCTGTTTTTCGTTCTGTCAAAAACCCTCGGCACCGCGCTGCTGCCGATCAACCTTCTGGTCGAGCCTCGGTATCGTCTCGGTCGTGCTGATGGCGACCCGCTTTGCCGCGCTCGGCCGCAAGCTGGCCGTGACCACGCTGGTGCTGCTGGCGCTGGCGGCGTTCTCGCCGCTCGGCAGTCTGCTGATCTATCCGCTGGAATCGCGCTTTCCCGCGTGGGACGCCTCGCGCGGTGCGCCCGACGGCATCATCGTGCTCGGTGGCTCGGTCGACACCGATCTGTCGGCGGCGCATCGCACGCCGGTCGTCGCGCACGCCGCCGATCGTCTGTTCGCGCCGGCCGAGCTCGCGCGCCGCTATCCGAATGCGCGCATCGTGTTCACCGGGGGAACCGCGAACCTGGTTTCGACCGATGCGAGGGAGGCGGATTACTCGGCGCCGATCCTGGAGAATCTGGGCATCCCGAAGGAGCGCCTCATTCTGGAGCGGAGCTCCCGCAACACCTGGGAGAATGCGATCTTCACCAAAGATCTGGTCAAACCGAAGCCGGGCGAGCGCTGGCTGCTGGTGACCTCGGCCTTCCACATGCCGCGCTCGATGGGAATTTTCCGCAAGGCCGGATTTGACGTCGAGGCCTATCCGGTGGACTGGCGCATGGGCGGACGTGACGATCTGCTGTCCTTCACCAACATGGGCGCGGACGGCCTCGGCCGGACCGAGGTCGCCGTGCGCGAGTGGATCGGCCTCTTGGCCTACCGTCTGATGGGCAGGACCGGCGAGTTGCTTCCGGGACCCGCGAAGGACTAGAACGAACACCGCAAAACAAGAACATGCGGCGCGCGATCGCCGGTCCGGAGGAAGCCATGCAACAGCAGAGTGCAGACAGCATCGATCTTGCCGGCCTCGTCGCCGATCTCAACAGCCTGCTGCGGCTGAAGACGAATGTGATCGGCATGAAGCTGTTCGCTCAAGCGGCGGAGATGGAGGCAATCCCGAAGATCCGGCGGCCGAATGCGGTCCACACCACCGACCAGATCGTCAGCATGGCCTCGCGCCTGGGCTGGACCGTCGGGATCACCGCCGACGATCTCGTCGGTGCGCAATGCCGTGCGGTGATCGGCCTTGCGCCCCAGGACGACAAATGGCTCGCCGGTGAAAATTACGTCGGCGTCTGGCACGGCACGGCGGAGGACGCGCGCCTGCGCCAGGAGGCGCTGGACGTGGTGCCGTTCGGACAGTACCAGGCGCTCGCCGTCAGTCCGCTCGCGAGCGGCCGGCTCGATCCGCCCGACATCTGCCTGGTCTATGCGACACCCGGGCAGATGATCATCCTGATCAACGGGCTGCAATATACCGGCTACAAGAAGTTCGAATGGGGTGTGGTCGGCGAGACCGCGTGCGCGGATTCCTGGGGGCGGGCGCTCAAGACCGGGGAGCCCAGCCTGTCCTTGCCATGCTATGCCGAACGGCGCTATGGCGGCGTGCCGGACGAGGAGATGCTGATGGCGCTGAAGCCCTCGCACCTCGCCAAGGCGATCGAGGGTATGAAGGCGCTGGCGAAGAACGGCCTGCGCTATCCGATCCCGCCCTATGGCATTCAAAGCGACGTCCGTGCCGGCATGGGCGTGAGTTACGCAAAGAAATAAAGGACGACCATGAGGCTCTGCGAAATACGACATCGTCGTCTACGGTGCGACCGGTTTCACCGGCCAGCTCGTCGCCGAATATCTGACGCGGCAATATAAGACCGACAATTCGCTCAAATGGGCGATGGCAGGCCGCAGCCTCGGCAAGCTGAAATCGGTCCGCGATGCGATCGGCGCGCCCGGGAACACGCCGCTGATCGTCGCGGATGCGTCGGACGCGGCCTCGCTGAAGGCGATGGCGGAGCGGACGATGTCTGTCATCACGACGGTCGGTCCGTATCAGCTCTATGGCGAGGAGCTGCTGGCGGCCTGCGTCGCCACCGGCACGGATTATTTTGATCTGTGCGGCGAGCCGATCTGGATGCGGCAGATGATCGATAAATACGAGGCGGCGGCGAAGGAGAGCGGCGCGCGCATCGTGTTCTCTTGCGGCTTCGATTCCGTGCCGTTCGAGTCTCGGCACGTTCTTCGTGCAGGAAGAGGCCAAGCGCGTGTTCGGTGCGCCCGCCGCACGCGTGAAGGGCCGCGTGCGAGACATGCGCGGTACGCTCTCGGGCGGCACCGCGGCGAGTGCGAAGGCAACCTTCGATGCGGTTGCCAAGGACATCAGCCTTGTCGCGATCCTGAACGATCCGTTCGCATTGACGCCGGGCTTCACCGGGCCGAAGCAGCCGAGGGGCAACAAGCCGCTGATCGAGGAGGACCTGAATTCCTGGGCGGCGCCGTTCATGATGGCGCTGATCAACACGCGCAACGTCCATCGCTCCAACATGCTGATGGGCTTTCCGTACGGCCAGGATTTTGTCTACGACGAGATGGTTTTGACCGGCCCCGGCGAGAAGGGCGAAGCCAATGCCAAGCGCGTGATGGCGGCGAATGCCGAGAAGACCGGTCCGAGCGCGCCAAAGCCGGGCGAGGGGCCGTCGCTGGAAGAGCGCGAGAACGGGCTGTTCAATCTGCTCTACGTCGCGACCGCGCCCGACGGCCGCATGGTCCGCGCCGGCGTCACCGGCGACCGCGATCCCGGCTATGGCTCGACCTCGAAGATGATTTCGGAATGCGCGATCTGCATGCTGCGCGACGCAACGGACGTCGCCGCGGGCTTCTGGACGCCGGGCGCGGCGATGCAGCACAAGCTGATCAAGCGGCTGCGGGACAATGCCGGGCTGACATTCGAGGTGGAAGCCTAAGGTCCGTGTCCGCGAAGTTCGACATCGTCGTCTATGGCGCGACAGGGTACACCGGCCAGCTCGTGGCCGAGTACCTCGCCGCTCACTGCATAGGTGACGGCGCGCCGACATGGGCGATGGCGGGGCGGAGCAGAGACAAGCTCGCCTCGGTTCGCGATGCGATCGGCGCGCCCAGGGATACGCCGCTCATCGTCGCGAACGCGGCCGATCCTGCCTCGCTGCAGGCAATGGTCGATCAGGCGAGGCTGGTCGTCACCACCGTTGGTCCTTACCAGCTTTATGGCTCCGATCTGCTGGCCGCCTGCGTCGCATCGGGCACCGACTACATGGATCTGTGCGGTGAGCCGATCTGGCTGAAGCAGATGATCGACAAGCATGAGGCGGCCGCCAAGGCGAGCGGCGCGCGCATCCTGTTCTCCTGCGGTTTCGATTCCATCCCGTTCGAGGCTCGGTGCGTTCTTCGTGCAGGAGGAAGCCAGGCGCGTGTTCGGCGCACCGGTGCCGCGCGTCAAGGGGCGCGTGCGCGACCTCAGCTGGAAGTTCTCCGGCGGCACTTCGGCGAGCGCGCGGGTCACCTTCGAAGCGGTGGCGCAGGATCTCAGCCTGGTGTCGATCCTCAAGGACCCCTTCGCATTCACGCCCGGCTTTGAAGGACCAAAGCAGCCGCGCGGCAACAAGCCCGTCTTCGAGGACGACCTGCAATCCTGGTCCGCCCCGTTCGCGATGGCGATGCTGAACACGCGCAACGTCCATCGCTCCAACATGCTGATGGGCTTTCCGTACGGACGGGATTTCGTCTACGACGAGATGGTGCTGACGGGAACGGGGGACGAAGGGCAGGCCAACGCGAAGCTCGTCATGGCCGCCAATAGCGAAAAGACCGGCCCCAAAGCGCTCAGGCCCGGTGAGGGGCCGTCGAAGGAAGAGCGCGACAACGGTCATTACGACCTGCTCTATGTCGCGATCGCGCCCGATGGCCGTCAGGTTCGTGCGGCGGTGAAGGGCGATCTCGATCCCGGCTATGCGTCAACGGCGAAGATGATCTCCGAATGCGCGATCTGCCTGCTGCGCGACACGCCGGATGTTCCAGCCGGTCTCTGGACCCCGGGCGCGGCGATGCAGCACAAGCTGATCAAGCGGTTGGTTGAGAACGCCGGGCTGAGGTTCGAGGTGGAGAGTTAGCAGCGTCTTCTTCGCCTCGCCCCGCCTGCGGGGAGAGGCCGACACGCGAAGCGTGGCGGGTGAGGGGGCTCTCCGCGAGTCCAATTCTCACCACGAATGCGGAAGCAGCCCCTCACCCCAACCCTCTCCCCGTAAGAACGGGGAGAGGGAGAACAAGAAGCTACACCGCTCGCGCATCATACGCGTACATGAAGTCCATGCTCTTCGCGCCGAGCGGCAGCAGCCATTTCATCATCTGATTGCGCATCCACGCGCCGGTGGCGCTGAATTCGCGCTTGTTGTTGCCGTTGCGGCGCGCCAGCGCGACGATCTTCTCGGTGCGCGGGCGACGCTCGGCTTCGAACGCCTGGTAGGTGGCGCCGAGCCTCCTGGCCCTCCTGCATCAGGCGGGCGAGGCGCATCGCATCCTCGAGCGCGAGCGAGGCGCCCTGGCCCGCGTGGGGGCTGGTCGCGTGCGCGGCGTCCCCGATCAGCAGCGAACGCTTGCGCGACCAGGCCGGCAGGGTCGCGACGTCGAGCGTGTCGGTGACCACGATGTTCTCGGCGGCCTCGATGATGTCGGGGATCGGATCGTGCCAGCCATGATGGAAGCCGCGCAGATGCTGCTTCAGCGTCGCAGGATCGAGCGCGCGAAACATCGCCGCATCCATGCCGTGGGCAGGCTGCGTGCTCCACCACATCACGCCGTCGCTCGGATTGGGGCTGCAATAGCCGTAGCCGAAGAAGCCGCTCTGGCCGAACGTGGTCTCGACATGCCGGCCGATCGGCCGGCCGTCGAGGACGGCATGCGGCACGAAGCCGCCGAAGCCGATCAGCCCGGTGTCGAACGGTTGCGGCCCGTCCGGCACGACTTGGCGGCGCACCACCGAGTGCACGCCGTCGGCACCGATCAGGAAGTCCCCTTCCGCGGTGGTACCGTCGGCGAAATAGGCGACGATTGGCTGGTCGCCGCGATCCTCGACCTTGATCAGGCGCTTCTCGAAATAGAGCGAGGCGCAGGCGCACCAGGCCTTGTCGATGAGGATCTCGTTCAGCGCGGCGCGGCACACGTTCACCGCGGGCTGGCCGAAACGCCGTGCCATGTCGCGATTGATCGAGCCGAGCTTTGCGCCGGCTTGCGAATAGAAGTCGAAGGACTCCGCGACCGAGCCGCGGCTGATCAGCTCGTTCGCAAGCCCGATCTCGTCCATCACATGCATTCCGTTCGGCGCGATCTGGAGGCCGCCGCCGATGCCCTTGGAGTAGGGCCATGCCTCGTAGATCGCGGATTCGATGCCGGCGCGGCGCAGCAGGATCGCGGCCACGGGTCCGGCGATGCCGGCGCCGATGATCAGGGCCTTGCGGGGACGATAGGACATGGCTTGCTCCCGACGTTTCCGTGGTGCTAGGAGAAATTATGGTCGCTAAATCTCTTAGTGACTAAGATATATATCGCCTAAGATATGAGGCCGACCTTGTCAAGGACGAAGGCGCGCGCGGCGCTGTTGCAAGAGCTCGAGGAGGCGATGCGCCGGTCTTCCGCGCAGGGCGTGCTCTACGGGCAAACCGTTGCCAACGTTGCCGGAATTGCCAATTCCGACCTCGAATGCATGGACATCCTGTATCTCGAGGGCCGCGTCACCGCGGGCCGGCTCGCCGAGGTCACGGGCCTCACGACCGGCGCCATCACCGGCGTGGTCGACCGGCTCGAAAAGGCCGGCCTCGTCCGCCGCGAGCGCGACGATGCCGATCGCCGCAAGGTCTTCATCGCGGTCGTGCCGGAGGCGGCGATGAAGATCGGCCAATTTTACGTGCCGATGCAGCAGGCGATGGAGAAGGTGTTCGGCGGTTATTCCGAGGAGGAGTTGCGCCTGCTGCTGCGCTTCGCCCATGACGGCTACAAGGGCGTGCTCGCGGCGACGGAGGCGCTGAAGGGCCTGCTCGACACGCCGCCGGAGAAACGTCCGGCGCTCAAGCTGAAGACGCGGCCTCGCCAGCCCTGATCTTGTAGATCTGCGCGGCCGCGATCATGCCCCACATCGCGCCCAGCATCATCCAGAAGTGCCGCCAGTGGTCGGTGTCGATCACGAAGCTTTCGCCGACGGTGCCGATGAAGGCGGCGAACACGGCGAGATAAGCGCGCTGCCAGGGCACGCGGACGAAGACGTGCCGGAAGCCCGTGATCACGGTGGTGAATACCAGCGCGGGATAGCACACGCCGGACAGCCAGCCGCCGGACATGAAGGCGTTGAGATAGGAGTTGTGGGTGTCCTCGGGGAAGAAGCGGTGGAATTGCAGGGGGCCGATGCCGAACGGCAGGTCGAGCGCCATCTCCGCACCGAGGATGTGACGGCCGAACCGGCCGAAGCGGCCTTCGTCGTAGCTCTGGTCGAAGCTCGCGCGCTGCTTGAACATCTCGGCGGTGGCGTCGAACGACAGCAGCACGGCGATCAACGCAAGGCCCAGAACCGCTGCCACGATCGCCATGATGATGATGCGCGAGCGCTGTGCGTTGGTGCGGCTGGTCAAGACCATCAGCGCCAGCATGAAGGCGGAGGTCAGCACCAGGCCACCCCAGGCGGCGCGCGAGAACGCGAGCAGGATCGCGAGCGACATGATGCCGAAGGCGAAGACGTTGCGGAAGGCCTTGCCGAACTTGTCCGAGACCACGCTCTGGAGCGAGAACAGCGCGGGCAGGATCAGGAAGGCGCCGAGCACGTTCGGGTCCTTGAACGTGCCGCGCGCGCGGCCGTAGAGCGTGAGAAGGTCGTTACCGCCGGGCACGAGGTGGAAATAGCCGGCGACCGCCAGCACCGAGGCGATCATGGCGCCGACCACGAGGCCGCGGCGGAGCATGTCGAGCCGGGCCAGCGTATCCTCGGACATGACCATGGCGAAAAACACGACGGTGACCGCCATGTACCAGGAGGTCGCGATCCAGCTCACCACCTCGGACTGCTCGTACAGCGGGATCGCGCTGATGGTGTAGCCGACATTGAGCAGGACCAACAACCCGACCAGCGGCATCAGCGCGAGCCGCAGGCGAAGGCCGGTGGCGAAGAATGTGACGGCCGCGAGCAGCGTCATGATCTCGTAGGGGCTCGGCTCGATGAACACGACCGCGCCGGAAGCGCCGACCAGCCACGCCAATGCTCGCTGCAGCGCCAGCACGCCGGGTGCAGCCGGTACGGCCAGTTTCACGTCATCGGCTGTCGCCGCATACGCCATCAGATGCTCATACGCTCACGCAACTCGTACGCCACAAACAAAGCTGTCATCGCCCGGCTTGACCGGGCGATCCAGTACTCCGTGACGCGCGTTCTAGGAAACGACTGGCGCCGCGGCGTACTGGATGCCCCGGTCAAGCCGGGGCATGACGGAAGCTCAACTCAATACGCGTTCTCGTTCTTGGTCAGCAGCGAGATCGGCGTTTTCAGGAGAATGTAGAGGTCGAACAGCACCGACCAGTTCTCGATGTAATAGAGGTCGAACTCGACGCGCTTCTGGATCTTTTCCTGGTTGTCGATCTCGCCGCGCCAGCCGTTGATCTGGGCCCAGCCGGTGATGCCCGGCTTGACGCGGTGGCGGGCGAAATAGCCGTCGACGGCCTCGTCGAACAGCCGGCTCTGCAGCTTGCCCTGGACCGCATGCGGGCGCGGGCCGACCAAAGAGAGATTGCCTGAGAACACCACGTTGAACAGCTGCGGCAGCTCGTCGAGGCTGGTCTTGCGAATGAAGCGGCCGACGCGGGTGACGCGCGGATCGTTCTTGGTCACGACCTTGGAGGCGGTCGGATCGGCCTGGTGGTGGTACATCGAGCGGAACTTGTAGACGTCGATGCGCTCGTTGTTGAAGCCGAACCGCTTCTGGCGGAACAGCACCGGGCCCGGGCTGTCGAGCCTCACCGCGAGCGCGACGAGGCCCATCACCGGGAGCGCCGCGAGCAGCGCGAGGCTGCCGACGACGCGGTCGAACAGCCATTTCATCACCAGGTCCCAGTCGGTGATCGGCGCCTCGAACACATCGAGCGTCGGCACCTCGCCGAGATAGGAATAGGAGCGGGGGCGGAAGCGCAGCTTGTTGGTGTGCGCGGAGAGGCGGATGTCGACCGGCAGCACCCAGAGCTTCTTCAGCATCTCCAGGATGCGCGTCTCCGCGGAGATCGGCAGCGCGAACAGCACGAGATCGACGCGGGTGCGGCGGGCGAATTCGACGATGTCGTCGACCTTGCCGAGCTTGGGGGCGCCGGCACAGGTATCGAGCGCGCGGCTGTCATTGCGGTCGTCGAACACGCCGAGCACGTGAATGTCGGAATCCTCCTGCGCCTTCAGCGCTTCGACCAGCTGCTCGCCGTTGCTGTCGGAGCCGACGATGATGGTGCGGCGGTCGAGCCGGCCCTGGCGCGCCCAGCCGCGCACCAGCGAGCGCAGCACCAGGCGCTCGGCGATCAGCGCGGCGAGCCCGAGAAAGTAGAAGGCGGCCAGCCACAGCCGCGAGATCTCACTGCCGTATTTGGCGAAGAAGGAGATGCCGATGAACAGCAGAAAGACGAACGACCAGGACGAGATCATTCGCGTCATCTGCCGCAGCTGGCCGCGGAACAGCTGCACCTGGTAGATGTCGGCGGCCTGGAAGCAGATTACGGCGGCGACCGCCACCGCGACGACCTCCGCGGGATAGATCCAGTTGAAGCCGGAGAGCGGCATCACATAGCCGGCATAGAGCGCGATGCCGACGATGCTCAGCAGCGCGAAATCGGCGAGGCGCACGAAGCCGGTGATCACGATCGGCGAATAGGCGCGGGCGACCTTCTGGTTGACGACGTCGAGGGCCGCGGCCGTCAGCCGGCGGCGGCGTTCGACGAAAGGCTGGTCAGCGGGCTTCGCCGCAGCGCTGGTCGCGGCGTCGAGCATCGAGCGTGCGTTGAGCGGTTCCACGGGCGTCCACGTCCATTCCAAAGCCCGCGGCACGGCCTTGAGCGCCCGGGCGAGTATCCCCTGGACCTTCGATTATCGAACAAATCGGAAGATTCTCTAAAGCAGGATTAAGGATGGTTAATGATTGGCAAACGCTTCGCGATAGCCGGCGATCACGCCGTCGACCATCGCGGATTGCGAGAAATGCGCCGAGATGCGTTCGCGCAAGGCGACCGCGCGTTGCGCCGTGGTCTGGGGATCGTCGATCGCGGCGGCGATCGCCTCCGCCATCGCCTCGGGATTGCTCGGCGCGAACAGAGCGGGGCTGTCGGTGCCGAAGATCTCGGGGATGCCGCCGATCCTCGACGCGATCATCGGGATGCCGGCTGCGCCGGCCTCGATCACCACATAGGGCATGGAATCGCCGCGCGAGGGGACGATGAGCAGCCGGCCTTTGGAGAAGCCATAGCGCGCCTTGACGTGGCCGATGAAGCGGATGGCGCCGGTGAGGCCGAGCCGCTCGACCTGAGCCTTCAGCGCCGCCGTTTCCTCGCCGTCGCCGCCCAGCGTCAGCGTGACCTTCTTGCCGCCCTCGTGCAGGCGCGCCACGGCGTCGACCAGCAGATCCGCGCCCTTGATGTGCCTGAACTCGCCGACATAGCAGAGGTCGGTGGCATCGTCGGCGATCACGACGGGCTCGAACTCTTCCGGCGTGACGCCGTTGAACACGCAATGCACCACGCCCTTGGGCGTGCCGACGATGCGTTGATAGGTATCGCGGGCGAATGCGCTCTCGAACAGGAACAGGTCCGTCGACCCCATCAGCGATCGTTCCAGCCGCGCGTAAAACTCGCCCTTGAGGGTGTTGAGCGGATAATGCAGCGAGCCGCCATGTGGCGTGTAGATGCGGATGGTGTCGTCGGAGCGCCTGCGCATGCGGATGAACGCGCCGGCCTTGGCGCCGTGGCCGTGCATCACGTCGGGCTTCAGCGTGGCAATCAGGCGCTGCATGCGAAACCACACCAGGACGTCGTCGGGCGAGGGCTCGCGGCGGATCGCGAGCCGGTGCACGCCGAGCGTCAAGCGCGGTGCAAGCTCGGCGAGCGCCTGGTCGGCGCGCGCGCCGCCGGTGAGGCTGTCGGCGAGGATGCCGACATGATGGCCGCGGTCGACCTGGCCGTTGGCGACGTCGAGGATGTGGCGGAAGATGCCGCCGACTGGAGCGCGCACGGCGTGGAGGATGCGAAGCGGCCGGTCGGGAGAGGGGGGCATGAATGAAAAACCAGCGCTCGACGGCGGATGCCGAACAATTCCCAGGAAAATATCGAGACGGATTAAGGGGCCTCGTGGTTAACAAACGGTGACGAGCGCGCGTGCAATGAGCGCGGGATCCCGCGATTAACCCAGCGGCAACCTTAATGGAGTGTAATCGCCGCGGTTGAGGTAGCTTAGTGGCGTTGCCCCTGCGGGAGTGTTCGATGCGTTTAGCGTTCTGGCGTGCCGGCAAGGACAAGGCTGTGGTTGCGCGCGCCGTTGCGAAGCCCAAAGCCGAAGTCGCGCCCAAAGCTGAGGCCAAGTTTGAGGCCAAGTCTGAGGCCAAGTCTGAGACCGTGTCTGAGGCGAAGGCTGCACGCGAGGTCGAGACCAAGCGCGAGCCCCGGATCGACGTCAGGCCTGCGCCCGTCGTCACCAAGTCGGCGCAAGGCGAGTCCGGCGATATCGATTTGCATGCGCTCGGTGGCGCCTTGGCGCGCAAGCGCGGCTGGATCATCGTTCCGACGGTGCTCGCGCTCGTCGGCTCCATTGCAATCGTCAATCTCGTCACGCCGCGCTACAAGTCCGAGACCCGCATCCTGATCGACGGCCGCGAGAACGTCTTCCTCCGCCCGAACAGCGATCGCACAGAAGAGCGCCAGGCGCTCGACGCCGAGGCCGTCACCAGCCAGGTGCAGCTCGTGCTGTCGCGCGATCTCGCGCGCGAGATCATCAAGAAGAACAAGCTCGCCGAACGTCCTGAATTCGACCCGGTGCTGCAAGGCGTCTCGCCGCTGAAGTCGCTGGCCGCAATGATCGGCATCGGCCGCGATCCGTTCTCGATGACTCCGGAAGAGCGCGTGCTCGATGCCTATTACGATCGCCTGCAGGCTTATGCCGTGGACAAGTCGCGCGTGATCGTCGTCGAATTCCAGTCCGCCGACCCCGAGCTTGCCGTGCGTGTCGCCAACTCGATCGCCGACGGCTATCTGGTGCTGCAGCAGGGGCCCGCCAGGAGCAAGCCAAGAACGCCAGCCAGTGGCTCGCCGGCGAGATCGAGAGCCTGCGCAAGAAGGTCTCCGACGCCGAGGCCCGGGTCGAGGACTTCCGCTCCAAGTCGAGCCTGTTCGTCGGCACCAACAACACCACGCTGTCGAACCAGCAGATGGGCGAGGTCAACACCCAGCTCAACAATGCGCGCTCGATGAAGGCCGACGCAGAATCCAAGGCGCGGTTGATCAAGGAGATGCTCCAGAGCGGCAAGCCGATCGAGGCATCGGAAGTCGTGAACTCGGAGTTGATGCGGCGGCTGTCGGAGCAACGCGTCACGCTGCGTGCGCAGCTTGCCGAACAATCGTCCACGCTGCTCGGCAATCACCCGCGGATCAAGGAGCTGAAGGCGCAGCTGGGCGACCTCGACAATCAGATCCGCGACGAAGCGGCCAAGATCTCGCGCTCGCTCGAAAGCGACTCGCGGATCGCCAGCGGCCGGGTCGATGGTTTGATCACGAGCCTCGAGCAGTTGAAGAAGCAGGCGACCTCGACCAACGGCCAGGACGTTCAGCTCCGCGCGCTGGAGCGCGAGGCCAAGGCGCAGCGCGACCTGCTCGAGACCTATCTCGCCAAGTACCGCGAGGCCAACACCCGCGAGACCATCGACACGGCGCCGACAGACGGCCGCGTCATCTCGCGCGCCATCGTCTCCAACACGCCGGCCTATCCGAAGAAGCTGCCGATCGTGCTGATTGCGACGATCGCGACGCTGCTGCTCTCGTCCGGTGTCGTCGTCACCGGCGAGCTGCTGCGCCAGACCGCGCCGCGCGCGGCAACGCTGCTTCAGGCGCAGGCACAGGCACCGGTGCGGCAACAGGCGCCGGTTCAGCCGATCGCCGAGCCGGTCGTCCATCCTCGCATCGAGCTTCCTCCTGCGGAGCCCGCGCCGCTCCAGCCGGAGATGACGGCCGATGCCGATGTCACCGAATTCACCGAGATCGAACGGCTGGCCGCGGATTTGCGCACCGCCGGCGCTGCGGCCAGGAAGGTCACGGTGCTCGGTACCGCCTCGGGTGAAGCCATCACGTTGTCGACGCTGACGCTGGCCCGGCATCTGGCGCGCGAGGCTCGCGTCGTCGTGGTCGATCTCGCCGCGTCCTCGCCGACGATCGCCGCGGTGTCCGTCGATGCTTCGGCGCCCGGCCTTGCCGAGCTGATGCAGGGCGAGGCCTCGTTCGCGCAAGTCATCACGCGGGACAAGCTGTCGCGGCTGCATCTGGTCATGGCCGGTCGTCCCGGCTTCGACCGCAGCCTGCTGCAGTCGCCGCGGGTGACGCTCGCCATCGACGCGCTGCTGCGCGCCTATGATCACGTGTTGATCGACGCCGGCAGCGCCTCCGACCTTCCGGCCGAGCTGCTGACGGCGCATGCCCGCGCCGTCGTGGTGCCCGATGTCGCGATGGCGCAGGACGCACGCACGCTGATGTGCGAGCAGCTCAGCGCGGTCGGCTTCAGCGACGTGACCATGCTGAGCAAGCCGGTGCAGGCGTCGAACGCCGCGGAGGCCCCGAGCGTCGTGGCGGCGTAGGCTCTCCCCGCACGTTCGGAATCGTAGGGTGGGCAAAGCGCGTTTGCGCGCCGTGCCCACCATCTGTCAAATGCAATAACGAAAGACGTGGGCACGCTTCGCTTTGCCCACCCTACAATATCGGTGTTTTCGGAGAGGTTTTACCCGAACGCCTGCCGCAGCCGTCGGGCCAGGTCGAACAGCATCTGGTTCTGCTTCACCAGCCGCTTGCCGTGGCTGAGCGAGGACATCGCCATCGCCGCGAGTTTTCCACGTGAGGTCAGGGGTACGAAGCTGTCGAAGATCTCTTCGTCGTCCTTGCAGAACATCCGCTTGTAGTCGTCCGAACCGATGCCGAGGTCGAGCGAGCGGTAGCCGCGCTCGCCGTAGCGATCGATGATGTAGCGCATCAGGATCAGGCCGGGGCTGTAACGGGCGTGCTCGGACATCGTGTAGGTGTTGAACATCATCGAGAAGCGCTGACCGTCGGCGACGCCGGCATAGATCGCGATCACCTCCTCGTCGCATTCGAGCGCGTGGATGTCGATGACGCGGCCTTCACCGCGCGGCGCAAGGCAGGCGCTGCGGATGAACTGTTCGACCCCGGGCTCGGCGAAAACGTTCGGGAGCTTCTGTTCCGCCATTCGCGCCGGCTTGACGCGGAAGAACCAGTCGAGCAGGCGGGTGACGTCGGCATCGGACGTGGCCAGATGATAGCGGTAGCCGGCGAGGGGCTGGAGCTTCTTTTCCTTGCTCTTGAGGCGGCGGCGGAAGGAGTTGCTGATCCGCGATGGCGGCGGGCCGCCGGGCTCCATCACCAGCTGCGGGCAGCCATTGATCGCGCTCTGTCGCGGCAGCAGCGCGAACGGGTTCTGCTGGTCGCGCCAGCGCAGCGGCTGCTGCGTCAGCGCGAGCACGTCGGCATGGTCGCGGAGCGGCGCCAGCAGGACGTCGAGATCGGCGGCGCTGGTCTGCGCGGCGCAGGCGGTGTCCCAGAGGCCCATGTTGAAGGTCGTATGCTTGCCGCCCATGAAAGAGGCCGTACGCACGCCGCGGCTCTGGCGCAGCGAGAGCGGCAGCAGCAGCAGCGGCTTGCGATCGGCGTCGCGGCCGATGATCACGAAGGGGCGCGCGCCTTCGCACGCGCCGACCAAGCGTTGCCAGGGGCTCAACAGATCGAACCGCTGATAGGGCGTGAAGAGATGGCCGGGCTCCTCGAAGGCGCGCCAGACGGCTTCGGCGGCGTCGAGATCGGTGACGATATCGACATGCGCGATACGGCTCGCTTTCGACCGCGCTGGCGCTTCTGCCGTCCGGCTTTGCATCGCCGCAGCCATGGTCATCCGCAAAACCTGTCGAGAAATCGGAAATAGGCGTCAATCGGCCTGTGGCCGACCTTTGCAAAGAAATGTCAACAAAGGGTAAGGACAATGGGAGCGGGAACGGGCGCCTCGAGGGCGCGAGGGGTAAAATCTTGGCATCCGACGACAGTTGGCTGGAACGGCTGCGCCTCGAACTGGCCTGGTTTACCGGCCGGGCCGCGCTGGGCGGCCGCGGCGCCGGTGCCATCCTGCGCTTTGAACGTGTGCGCCCGCGGCGGCGCGGAGGATTTCAGCCGCTGCGCGCGCACGAGATCACGCCGCAATTCCTCGATCGCGCCATTCGCGCGCTGAAGCGCTGGCAGTACGATTTCATCGGCATGGACGAGGTCTGCCGGCGCGCGGTGACGTTGCCGGAGCAGCGGCGCTTCGTGGCGCTGACCTTCGACGGCGCCAGCAAGGACCTGATCGACTTCGCCTATCCGGTACTGGCGCAGCACGTAGTGCCCTTCACGATCTACCTGCCCACCGCGTTTCCCGACGGCGTCGGACAAGCCTGGTGGCTCGGGCTCGAACAGGTGATCGCGCGCGAGAGCCGCGTCAGCCTGATGATGGGGAGAAGGAGCAGCGCTTCGTCGTCACAGATCCCGCCGAGAAGCAGGCGCTGTTTTCGCATCTCGAAAGCTGGCTGCGCTCGCTGGCACCGGCGGAGCTGTCGGCGGCGATCGCCGATCTCTGCACGCGCTACCGCATCGATCTTGCCGCGCTCTCGCGCGAGGCGTCGATGGATTGGGACGATCTGGCGAAGCTCGCTGCCGATCCGCTCGTCACGATCGGCAGCGCGACGGTGAATTATCCCGTGCTCGCCAACATGAAGGACGGTGCGGCGCTGCGCGAGATGACGATGGGCAAGGCCGTCGCCGAATCCGCCTTCCGTCGTAATCTCGAACATTTTGCCTTCCCGTTCGGCGACCGCGCCTCGTTCCGGCGCGGTCACGTCGTGATGGCGGAGGAGGCGGGGTTTACCAGCGCGGTGACGGCTATCCCCGGGATCGTGGACGCGGAGGGGCGCACCAATCTGCGCGCGCTGCCGCGGATCTCCTGGGACGGCCGCGTACGCTCGCTGCGCATGCTGCGCGTGCTGGTGTCGGGCGTGGCCTTTACGCCGGTGAAGCCGACCGGCAGCGCTACCGGCCAGACTTGACGCGATCGGGACGCTGCATCCAGCTGACGATCGGCATCGCCGGCAGCACCCAGCCCATGCCGACCACGACGTAATAGATCGCCTGCCGCCAGCCGGATTCGGCGATCCACAGCATCTGTGCAGCCGCCATGCCGAGCAGGGCCCAGACGGTGGCCAGCACCAGGAGGAGGATGGCGCCGAGGAACTTGCGGGTGCGGATATTCATGGCGGGCTAGGAGCGGCTTTCGCGTAACTTGCGCTGTGGAAGCGGGGGACTATAAGGGGCACGCAGTCCGGTTCAAGCCCTGGTTTTTGCCCCTGAAATGACGACGAATTCCGCTCCAACCAACCCGCATCGCGCCGTGCGCTGGTGGCTGATCTCCGTCGCCGCTTTGATCGCGCTGATGGTGCTGGTCGGCGGCGCGACGCGGCTGACGGAATCGGGCCTGTCGATCGTCGAATGGAAGCCGGTCACGGGCAGCGTGCCGCCGCTGTCGGAGGCGCAGTGGACCGAGGCGTTCGAGGCCTACAAGAAGATCCCGCAATATCGCGAGTCTCAATGCCGGGATGAGCCTGTCCGAGTTCAAGGAGATCTTCTGGTGGGAGTGGAGCCACCGGCTGCTCGGCCGCTTCATCGGCGTCGCCTATCTGCTGCCGTTCCTGTTCTTCCTGTGGCGCGGCGGCCTCTCCGGTGAGTTGAAGCGTCGGCTGTGGCTGCTGTTCGCTCTTGGTGGCCTGCAGGGCGCGGTGGGCTGGTGGATGGTGGCCTCTGGCCTCACCGGGCGCGTCGAGGTCTCGCAATATCGGCTGGCGACGCATCTCATCCTGGCGCTGCTGATCTTCGCCGGCATCGTCTGGACGGTGCGGCGGCTGAAGGAGCGGCCGCAGATCGCTGGCCCGGCGCGGCTGCGGTTCACCAGCGCGCTGCTGCTCGTCGTGACCTTCGTGCAGATCTATTTCGGCGCGCTCGTCGCGGGCCTGCGCGCCGGGCGCGTCTACAACACCTGGCCGCAGATCGACGGCGCGTTCATTCCCTCGGCCGAGCGGCTGTGGTTCGAGACGCCGTGGTGGCGCAACATGTTTGACAATGTGTTGACGGTGCAATTCGAGCACCGCATGACCGCTTATGCGCTGCTGGTGCTGGCGCTGTTGCACGCGATCGACGCGGTGCGCTTGCGCGCAGGCGCGGCCGCGGGCGGGGCGGTGTTGCTGCTCGCGGCGGTGAGCGTGCAGGCGGTGCTGGGCATCCTCACGCTGCTCAACCAGGTTCCGATCGATCTCGCGCTGTCGCACCAAGCGGTCGCGATCGCAGTGCTGACGCTTGCGGTGATGCAGACGGAGCGGCTCGCGTCGCGGCAGTCCGCAGAGACGCAGCCACGCGCGGTTCCGGCTGGGCAGCCCGGCTGATCAGCAATAGCCGTAGATGCCGCACGAATAGGGCAGGCGCCAGAAATAATCGACCTGCTTCCCGCCGTAATACGAGCCCTGATAGTCGTAGTCCCAAGGGCGGCCGTAGTAGCCCGGCAGCGTGTGCGAGCCCGGCAGCAGCGGCGTGCCCGGCAGGTTGCGGATGTAGCTGCCGATGCCGTAGGCCGGCGAGATCAACGCATCCGGATCGGTGTCGACATAGACCTTGGGCGGCTCCTGCTGCCCGGCGGCTCGCCGCTTCGGCGTGGCCGGCAAGTCGGCAGCGAGCGCGCTTGAGACCGTCAGCATCGCGGCAAAGGCAGGCACCATCCAGCGCAGCATCGTCGGCTCCGAATCATAAAGGGCGATCCAAGGACGATGTATGCGGCAGATATGGTTAATGACTGTTAACCGACGGCGCCAAAGCGCCCGTCATTCCGCGGCGAGCGTGAGCAACGGATCTCCCGTAGCCCGGATGGAGCGAAGCGCAATCCGGGAGTCGTGCCACGCGACGAGTGGGACAATGTGGTTGGTGTGGACCCGGATTGCGCTTCGCTCCATCCGGGCTACGAGAGGAACCTACGCCACCAGCGCCTGTTCCAGATCCGCGATCAGGTCTTCCTTGTCCTCGATGCCGACCGATAGGCGCACCACGTCGGGGCCGGCGCCGGACTTGACCTTGGCGGCGTCGTCGAGCTGGCTGTGCGTGGTCGAGGCCGGGTGGATCACCAGCGAGCGGGTGTCGCCGACATTGGCGAGGTGCGAGAACAACTGCAGCTTCGACACCAGATTGACGCCGGCGTCATAGCCGCCCTTCAGGCTGAAGGTGAACACGGCGCCCGCGCCCTTCGGCGCGTATTTGCGCGCAAGCTGGTGGTACTTGTCGCTCGGCAGGCCGGCATAATTGACCGAGGCCACCGCCGGATGGCCGGCGAGGAATTCGGCGACCGCTTTCGCATTGTCGCAGTGCTTCTGCATGCGCAGCGGCAAGGTCTCGATGCCGGTCAGGATCATGAAGGCATTGAACGGCGACAGTGCGGGGCCGAGGTCGCGCAGACCGAGCACGCGGCAGGCGATCGCGAAGGCGAAATTGCCAAACGTCTCCTGCAGGCGGATGCCGTGATATTCCGGCCGCGGTTCCGACAGCATCGGATATTTGCCCCCGTCGACCAATCGAAGGTGCCGGCATCGACGATGATGCCGCCGAGCGAATTGCCGTGGCCGCCCAGGAATTTCGTCAGCGAGTGCACGACGATGTCGGCGCCATGGTCGATCGGGCGGATCAAATAGGGCGAGGCCAGCGTATTGTCGACGATCAGCGGCACGCCTGCCTTGCGCGCAACGGTCGAGATCGCCTCGATGTCGGTGATGCTGCCGGCGGGATTGGCGATGGATTCGATGAAGATGGCTTTCGTGCGCGGCGTCACCGCACGCTCGAAGCTTCCGATGTCATCGGGATCGGCCCACACCACGTTCCAGCCGAAACTCTTGAACGCGTGCGTGAACTGGTTGATCGAGCCGCCATAGAGTTTTCGTGCGGCGATGAACTCGTCGCCGGGCTGCAGCAGCTGCTGCAGGATCACGACCTGTGCGGCGTGGCCCGAGGCCACTGCGAGCGCGGCGGTGCCGCCTTCGAGTGCGGCGACGCGCTCTTCGAGCACGGCATTGGTGGGGTTGCCGATGCGGGTATAGATGTTGCCGAACGCCTGCAGGCCGAACAGCGAGGCGGCGTGGTCGGCGTCGTTGAAGACGAAGGACGTCGTTTGATAGATCGGAGTTGCGCGGGCGCCGGTGGTCGGATCGGGCTGTGCACCGGCATGCACGGCGAGGGTCGAAAATCCCGGAAGGCGATCGCTCATTGGGGCGTCCTATTTCTTGTGGTCTGAAATCGCGCGGCATGCTGATCGGCGCGACGCCCGCCGTCAAGGCGCAGCTTCACATCAGGATGATTTGGGAATGATCCTGCTACGCATTGTCGCGTTCTGCGAAACGAACGCTTCGCCAATGCGTCAGCTTTGCTCGGTCTTGTTTTTCGCGGCGCGATCGGATGCGGCCGTGTCGCCGCCGCCGACGCTCATCCGATTGAGGGACAGCCGCATGCCTTGCGTCGGTGCCGGTGCGCGCTTGGAACTGAGCGTGCGGGAATTCACGCCCATCCAGGATATCTCGGACGACAAGCGGCCATATTCGATCTTGGGGCAGCGGTTCATCACCACCTTGATACCGACCGACTCCGCCTTGGCCGCAGCGACATCGTCGCGCGCGCCGAGCTGCATCCAGATCACCTTCGGCAGCGGGTCGAGCGTCAGCGCCTCTTCGACGACAGGCAGGATGTGGCTGGAATTGCGAAAAATGTCGATCATGTCGACGTGGCGATCGATATCCGACAGCGAGGCGACAAAGGGCTTTCCGAGCAGCTCCTTGCCGACATGGCCGGGGTTGACCGGGATCATGTCGTAGCCGCGCTGCGCCAGGTATTTGAACGCGAAATAGCTCGGTCGCACGTTGACCGGCGAAGCGCCGACCATCGCGATCGACTTCACGCTGTTGAGGATGCCGCGAATGTAATTGTCGGGATAGGCGTCGTGGTTCATCTTTTTCTTTCTCGGACCCTCATGGTGAGGAGCGCGGCACGCGCGTCTCGAACCATGAAGCCACAGTCGGGCCTCTATCCTTCGAGACGCCGCGTTCCGCGGCTCCTCAGGATGAGGAGTTAACTACTCATCCCGCCACGTCGGCGTGCGCTTCTCGATGAAGGCGCCGATGCCTTCCTCGGCATCGCGCGCCATCATGTTCTCGGTCATCACCTCGGCCGCATAGCGATAGGCGTCCGCAAGGCTCATTTCGGCCTGGCGATAGAACGCCTCCTTGCCGAGCTTGACGGTGTAGGCGGATTTCAGTGCGACCTGTTGCGCAAGCTCGATCGCAGCACCGAGTTCGGTGCCGGCGGGCACCACGCGGTTGATGAGGCCGATTTCGCGAGCACGCGCGGCCGGGATCGGCTCGCCCGTCAGCAGCATCTCCATGGCTTGCTTGCGCGGCACGTTGCGCGACAGCGCCACCATCGGCGTCGAGCAGAACAGGCCGATGTCGACGCCGGGGGTGGCGAACTTCGCGTCCTCAGATGCGATCGCAAGATCGCAGCTGGCTACAAGTTGGCAGCCGGCCGCGGTCGCGATGCCCTGGACGGACGCGACCACCGGCTTCGGCAGATGCACGATCGCCTGCATCATCGCGCTGCAGGCCGTCATCATCTCGGCGAAGAAGGCACGGCCGCGATCGGGATCGGCGCGGCGCGCGGTCAGCTCCTTCATGTCGTGGCCGGCGGAGAAGGCGGGGCCGTTGGCCGCGATCACGACGCCGCGGACGGCCTTGTCGTCGCGAATCCCGTCGAGTTCCGCATGCAGGCTCGCGATCATCGCCGCCGACAGGCTGTTGCGCGCGGCCGGCCGGTTCAGCGTCAGGACCGCGATGGGTCCTGCGGTCTCGCGCAGCAGGATCGGCGGTTGCGGGGAGGGGGCACGGGCGGCCGTGACGGACATTGACGCGATTTCCGCTAGATGATTGCAATTGGATGACGCAGATAACTTAATGTAACAGGTCAAGTGAAGCGAGGGTGGGGAACAGCATGGCGTTAGCGAAAATGAGCGTGGCAGAGGTCGAGCAGTTCCTCCGTCACGAGTTTCCTCAGGCCTTCAGCGGCGACGACATCACGATCGAGAGCGCCGACGGGCAGACCTGCCTGTTGCGGCAGCGGTACAGCGAAAGGATGCTGCGGCCGGGCGGGACCGTGTCCGGCCCGACGCTGATGACGTTGGCCGATTTCGCGATGTACGTGGTGCTGCTGTCCGCGATCGGGCCGGTTGGGCTCGCCGTGACCACCAATCTCAACATCAACTTCCTGCGCAAGGGCCAGCCCGGCCAGGACGTGCTGGCCGAGGCGCGGCTGCTCAAGCTCGGCAAGCGTCTGGCAGTCGGGGAGGTGAAGCTGCTGTCCGGCTCCTCGCCCGATCCGATCGCCCATGTCACCTCAACCTATTCCATTCCAAATGTTTGATGTTTTCGCAGGTAATATCGCACCATATTTTTAAGATATTGATATTTCAGGTATAATTTCCATCGTGGGACATTGACCGTGGCGCGTCTCTTCTCTAGAAATCCGCGCAGCCGGTGCGGTGTTCGCGCCGTTATCTCCCGTCCACGGAAACTCCGACATGAAAACCTTTTCGGCAAAGCCGGCTGAGGTGACGAAGAAGTGGGTGCTGATCGACGCCAAGGGTCTGGTCGTCGGCCGCCTCGCCACCATCGTCGCCATGCGCCTGCGCGGCAAGCACCTCCCGACCTACACCCCGCACGTTGATTGCGGCGACAACGTCATCATCATCAATGCGCAGCATGCAGTCCTCACCGGCCGCAAGCGCGAGCAGAAGACCTATTACAAGCACACCGGCTATGTCGGCCACGTCAAGGAGCGCACCGCGCGCCAGATCCTCGAGGGCAAGCATCCCGAGCGCGTGCTCGAGAAGGCCGTCGAGCGCATGATCCCGCGTGGCCCGCTCGGTCGCGTGCAGATGGGCAATCTGCGTGTTTACGGCGGCGCCGATCATCCGCACGAGGCCCAGACCCCGAGAAGATCGACATCGCCAAGTTGAACCGCAAGAACACGAGGGCCGCATAACATGGCCGAATCCATCCAGTCGCTCGACCAGCTCTCGCAGCTCAAGACGGCGGCGGCGCCCGACGCGCCCAAGCACGAGAAGAAGGTCGACAAGTTCAATCGCGCCTATGCCACCGGCAAGCGCAAGGACGCGGTCGCCCGCGTGTGGATCAAGCCGGGCGCCGGCAAGGTCACCGTCAACTCGCGCGAGGTCGAGGTCTATTTCGCCCGTCCCGTGCTGCGCATGATGATCGAGCAGCCGTTCTCGGTGGCCCAGCGTTCGGGCCAGTACGACGTGATCTGCACGGTCGCCGGCGGCGGCCTGTCCGGCCAGGCCGGCGCGGTCCGTCACGGCATCTCCAAGGCGCTCACTTATTTCGAGCCGGAGCTGCGCTCGGTGCTCAAGAAGGGCGGCTTCCTCACCCGCGACTCGCGCGTGGTCGAGCGCAAGAAGTACGGCAAGGCCAAGGCCCGCCGGTCCTTCCAGTTCTCGAAGCGTTAATCGCTTCGGTCACATTCGCCGCGAAAGCGGCTTCAATGAGATGCAAAAGGGCGCTGATTTCAGCGCCCTTTTTGTTGTTCGTTTGTACGCAAATTGATGGCGTGTTTCCGGAAAACTTGGCCTCCCGCGAAAACCTGAATGGAACCCGCCGGACCTAGCGTCGCCTTCGGAAGGGCGCGCAAATCGGATGTACCGATCGCGTAACTGCTATGTTCTAGAGGGGGCCGACATGATGTCGCTCGATAGCATCACGCTCTATTTGGTCGCCACCATGGTCGCCGCACTGCTCGGCGCCATGATGGTGTTTTTCGGCAGGCAGGAGGACAGCCCTGCATTGAAATGGTGGGGCACCGCCTATCTGCTCGGTGCCGCCTCCGTCGCGCTATGGACCGCGGCCGGCGACAAGCTCGGCCCGCATCTCCATCTCGCGCTGAATGCCGTCGGCTTCGTTGCCTGCGGCATGGTGTGGAACGCGGCGCGCGTCTTCCACGGCCGCAAGCCGAACTGGCCCGGCCTCGTGCTCGGCGCGCTCGCCTGGGTCGCTGCGGTCTCGCTGCTCGATCCCACAGCGTCCATGCTGCGCATGATCATCGGCGCCGGCATCGTCTCGGTCTATGCGGCGCTGACCGCGAGCGAGCCTCTGGACCGAGCGGCGCAAGAGCCTGCAGCGGCGCTGGCCGGCCTTCGTCGTGCCTGTCATGCACGGCTGCGTGCTGATGCTGCCGATCGCGCTCGGCAGCTTCCTTCGTCCGCACGATGCCGGCTTCTCCTCGAGCATCTGGGTCACGGTGTTCGCGGTCGAGTCTCATCCTCTATGCCGTCGGCACCGTGTTCGTGATCTTCATGCTGGTGTCTGAGCGCACCGTCACCGCACACCGGACCGCAGCGTCCACCGATCCGCTCACCGGCATGCTCAACCGCCGCGGCTTCTCCGAAGCCTGCGGCCGCGTGATCGAGCGCGAGGCCAAGGCCGGACGTCCCGTCACCGTGATGATCTTCGACATCGACCACTTCAAGTCGATCAACGATCGCTTCGGGCATCCCGCCGGTGACGAGATGCTGAGGCTGTTCTCGACCGTCGTCGTCAGCAATCTGCGCATGACCGATCTCTCGGGCCGCATCGGCGGCGAGGAGTTCGCCGCGCTCCTGCCGTGTTCGCTGGAGGAGGGCGTCTTGGTCGCCGAGCGCGTGCGCGAGGCGTTCGAGACCTCCGGCGTCGTGGTCGACGAGGGTCCGGTCGATACCACGGTCAGCATCGGCGTCGCCGGAGGCCCCGCCGGCACCGAGCTCGAGGTGCTGCTGGCCTCGGCCGACACCGCGCTCTACCAGGCCAAGCGCGGCGGCCGTAACCGCGTCGAGGCGGCGGAGGAGCTGCCGCTGTCGCTGGAGAACTGGCGTCGCCAGAGCGCCGCGCGGGTCGGTGTGCCGCAGGTGCGCCCGGCCACCGCCTGAGACGCGGGGGTGGCGTTGCGGTAACGTCCTGTTTACCATTCGATCCCTACCATTGCGGTCATGGAATCGATCCGTCGACAGAACCCGCAAGTCACCCTGATGTCGCTCGAAGCCGCGGCGGCCTCGGCACGCAGCGGTTTCGCCTGTCTGTTCTCGACGGCCGATGAATACGAGAGCGCGCTGATCAGCGAGCGCCGTGCGCAGGGGCGTTATACCCAAGGCCGCAGCTACTGGCCGCTCGCGCTGTTCGTCGGTTGCGCCCTCATCGTGGCGGGCACGGTTCTGCTGCTGCTCTGAGAGACCTGCATTTTTGAGCCGACCAGGGCGCCGTTTCGGCGCCTTTTTCTTTGCGTCGGCTGCGGTAGACACGCCGATCGAACAAAATAGGGTGGAAACCGATGATCACCGAGATCGCGCAAATCGACGTCAAGCCGGGCAGCGAAAAGGATTTCGAGGCCGCCGTCGCCAAGGCCAAGGCCGCTTTTGGCCGCTCCAAGGGATTTCACGGCTTCGAATTGCACAAGTCGATCGAGAAGCCGCAGCGCTACCGGCTGATGGTGAAATGGGCGACGCTGGAAAACCACACCGTCGATTTCCGCGGCTCGGAGAATTTCACCGAATGGCGCGGCCTCGTCGGCCAGTATTTTGCCTCGCCCCCGGAGGTCGAGCACACCGAGACCGTGCTGACGACCTGATCTGCACCGGGCGCGTCAGGCCGCCTCTGCCAGCGGCGCCTCCTCATACGTCTTGAAATGATCGATCATGACCTTGGCGATGGCGACCAGCGGCAGCGCCAGCGCCAGGCCCCAGATTCCGAACACGACGCCGAGCACGATCTGGAACGCGAACAGCGTGGCCGGCGGGATGTCGAGCGCCTGCCGCTGCAGGATCGGCGTCAGCACGTAGCTCTCCATGGCGTGCACGCCCATGAAGAGCAGGAAGGCCGACAGCGCCGGGATCCAGCCCGAGGCGAGGCTCGCCAGCACCACGATGACGCCGGCAATGATGGCCCCGACGGTCGGAATGAAGGCGAGCAGGCCGGCCTGAATCCCCAGGATGAACGAGCCGGGAATGCCGATGAGGAGAAGCCCGATCCAGGTCACCATGCCGACCGCGAGCATCACGATGATCTGCGCGATCAGCCAGCGCTCCAGCGTCTCGCTGATGCGGTCGATGATGAGGGTGACGCGGGTGCGGTGCCTGGCCGGCGCCAGGTAGAGCAGTCCGTCGTGATAGACGGCGGGCTGGGCGGCGAAGGCGAAGCCCAGGAACAGCACGATGAAGATGTTGCCGACACCGTGGATGGTGCCGAGCAGCAGCTTGAAGGTCTGGCTCACGATCGCGCCGCCGCTCGAGGCCAGCGCGCCTGCGCTGGGCAACGGGCCGCGCGAGGGCGCGGCCGGTGCGGACGCCGCCTCCGACGTCGCTGTGCCCGCGGTGTCGGATGCGCCGTTGCCGAGATCGAAGAAGCTGGTGTCGATGCCGTGGCTGTCGAGGAAGGACCTGACATTGGCGAGCTGCGATTTGAGGGTCTTGCTCAGCAGCGAAGCCTGCTCGGCGATGGTGGCGCCGCCGAGATAGGCGATGCCGGCGAGCATCAGGGCGAGCGCGGTGCAGACGATCGCGAGCCGCACCGCATGCGGCAGGGGTACGCGGCGGCCGAGCGCGATCGTCAGCGCGTTGAGGCCGAGACCGAGCAGCATGCCGGTGAAGATCAGCAGCACAGTGGCGGCAAAATACCAGGTGAAGGCGAGCAGCGCGGTGAACAGCACGACGCCGATGCCCCCGACCGAGATCGCCCAGGCCTGATCTCGAGCGAGGTCGCCGCGGGTCCGGGAGCGTTCATCTTTGGACATGGTCACATCGGGTCCTTTTCAGCGCAATGCGCGCCGCACTCTCTCGATAAACGCGCTTCCGATCAAGGCCGCGTCAACGCGCTGTTTGACGCCGGCGCGCCGACAGGGCAGAGCGATGAGGAAACAAGAATGGGGGCGGTTTGAGCTTCATCAGCAAATGGGCCGGTCTGCTCGGGCTGCTGGCCGTGCTCGTGATCGGCGACCAGATCCGGATCAACCGGCCCGGCCACAAATTTCGCCTCACGGTCGAGGTGACGACGCCCGACGGGATCAAGGCCGCGTCCGGCATTGTGGCCGTCGTGCCCGACCGCAACTACAACCGCAGCGGCCGCACCATCATGCGCGGGGAGGCGGTGTATGTCGACCTCGGCCAAGATTCTGGCAAAGGCGGCGCCAAGGGCGGGAATCTGGTGGCCTTGCTGGCGCACCGGCAGGACGCCAAGCTGGACTTCGACGACATCAACTATGTCGCTTTGCGCGCCTATGGCACCGCGCGCGGCAACCGCGTCTCGTTCAACGATATCCAGCGGCAAACCGGCGCCGTCCCGGTGCAAGGCGACCTCGTTCCCGTGCTCGTGAGCTTTGGCGATCCCAATGATCCCGCCAGTGCGCGGCTGGTCGCCGGCGACCACGCCGAGGCGGTCCTGGGCGCGGGCTACGCGATCCGTGGCATCACGGCCGAGGTCGTGCCCAACGGGCTTTGGCCGATCGATTTCGGCGGGGCGCTGGGGGAGCCCGTGACGCGCGGCATCGAGGCGAAGCTGCCCTGGCTGGCCGCGCCCGGCGATGGCGCGGCAACCGCCCTGAAGGCTGCCGGACTGCCCGCCGGGGGCGAGGCCCGGGAGGCATTTGCGCGAAAATAGCATTGCCGTCCCGCGATCCCTTCTGTTGAATTTGTTCCATCGGAGGGGCATGTTTGGAGAATCTTCTTACGCAGAGGCGCGGAACGACAGATGAGAAAGCCGGTCGTCGGCGTGATTGGGAATGCCCATCGCGTCGAAAATCGATTTCAGGTCCAGATGGTGGGCGAGCGCAATTTGCGCGCCGTGGCCGAGGTCTCCGGTGGCTTGCCGGTGATGTTCGCAGGCGCGCCTGACATCACCGATATCGGCGCGCTGCTCGACGTGGTCGACGGGATCGTGCTTACCGGCTCCCGCGCCAATGTCCATCCGACCCGCTTCAATGTCGACCCGTGCGAGCGGCACGAGCCGTACGATATCCATCGCGACGAGGTCGCGCTGGCGCTTTCGGTCGCCTGTGTCGCCCGCGGGGTGCCCCTGTTCGGCATCTGCCGCGGCCTGCAGGAGATGAACGTCGCCTTCGGCGGCTCGCTGCACCCCGAGATCCGCGAAATTCCCGGTCGCATGAACCATCGGATGCCCCGGCTCGAGAACGGCGAGATCCATCCCGACCCGACCGTCGTGTTCGCCGACCGTCACGACGTCGACCTGACGCCGGGCGGGGCGTTCGCAAGTCTGCTCGGCTGCGAGAAGATCCGGGTCAATTCGCTGCACGGGCAGGGCATTCTCGAGCCCGGCAAGCGCGTGCTGATCGAGGGCCTCGCCGAGGACGGCACCATCGAGGCGATCCGGATCGCGGAAGCCCCGACCTTTGCGCTCGGCGTGCAATGGCACGCCGAATACGATCCCCAGCACAATCCCATCAACCGCAAGCTGTTCGAAGCCTTCGGCGAGGCCCTGGTCGCGCGGCAGAGGGCTGCAGCGTAACGCGCGTGTCCCGGACGCGCTGCGGCGTTCTTGCGCTGCTGCGCAGAGCCGGGACCCAGCGCTCTGCACTGTGTTGCGGCATGGGCCCCGGCTCTGCAGCGCACCACCCCGGACGATGCTCCGCATCGGCCGGGCCGCTGCGCTGCGTCCGGGGCACGAGAGCGCGGGCGTGGTGCTTGCTCGCTCTCTCCACGTCATTGCGAGCGTAGCGAAGCAATCCAGACTGCCTCTGTGGAGGGACTCTGGATTGCTTCGTCGCAAGGGCTCCTCGCAATGACGGAGTATGAGGAGATAGCCTGCCTCTCCAGGTGACCCTGTCATTCCCCGCGTAGGCGGGGAATCCAGTACGCCGCGGCTTCTCGGCTCGATCATGAACGTCTCTGGAATACTGGATCGCCCGCCTTCGCGGGCGATGACGGTGAGTGTGTGGCAGCAGACGCGCGTCCGCATTCCCGCGGCGCGTTTCGCCCGAGCTTTGCAGATCGTTCGCGCTCTCTGAGGACCAAAGGGCGCAGGGAAGGCCGGGCGCCGGCGGCACCCGCAGGTCCGTGGGCGATAAGAACGCACACGGGGTGGACCACAGGTGTGCCGGTCGCCCGGCCTTCCCTGCGCGGATGGTTTTAACGGTGTCCTTCGTGCTCTCCTCGGGGAGCGATGCACTATTGCCCCCGTCGCCTTGCGGCTGATCGATGTGCGCACCGGTTGGCCGCCGCATCACCGCAAACCTTGACGCCAGAACCGCGGGCGTCGGGACCACACGACTTCTCCGTCCGCGGACGTCCCCGCCAGATCATCGGGGGCTGACGCGTGCTCGCCCCCGATGTCCAACGTGGCCGCTGTGACCGCGCCGTGTCGTATGCACGTTGCGTGAGACTCACGGTTGCCCGCCCTGTCGCCACACATCCGCGCCGGCGCTACCGCGTCCACCGCACCCCGGTCCGCATCTCGTGACGATCGCGAAGCGCCCCTTTGGCAAGGGCCGGGATGGCGTGTGTATGCCACAAATCCGAAATTCGGGAAAGTGGAATATTTTTGCTGGAAGGTCTTGACCGGGTGTTTTGCCCGACGCCTCGCGAGCGACTTCGGTCGATTGAGCGCTGGCGACGTCACCCTTCCTCGATCCAGATTCCCGCATCGTTCAGGGCGCTCAGAATGTCCTCGACATCCACGGGCTCCATCCCGGTGCCGCACAGTTCATTCAATTCATCGAAGGTGAGCCTGCCGTTTCGTTCACCGATTTCGATGGCCCGTCGGATGATGTCCGGAACCTTCATGGTCTCTCCTCTGCCCTATGGTTGGAGAGTCGGGTCACCGAACGTCAGATGCTCTTGGCCGAACTGGCCTGGCGCGCTAACTTTCTCGCTGATATCCAGATTTGGAATGATATCGTCATGAAGCGCAGATTAACCGTCACGGTTCTTCTCCTGCTTGCGTCCTCCGCCTTCGCCCAAGGCGCACCGCCGCAGGAGGGGCCGATCACTTGCGCTGCGCCGGTTGCCCCTGACGATACCGAGCGGAGCCTAAGGCAGCGCTACGGCAAGGACGCCGTGGTGCAAAATCTGCCGGGCGCCGAAGGCGAGACCTACAAGGGCGTCGTGCTGTTCCCGAAGGCGAGGGACCGCCGCGTCGAAATCGCCTTCACCGACGACAAGGCCGGGCGCGCCTCCGGCCTGACCTTGCGTGACGCCGGCAAGACCAGCCTCTGGAATGTCGCCGGCGTCACGATCGGATCCAGCCTCGCCGACGTGCAGAAGGCCAACGGCAAGCCGTTCCTCGTCAGCGGCTTCGAGTGGGACTATGGCGGCTTCGTCACCGACTGGAAGGGCGGCACGCTGAGCCGGCCGCTGCAAGGCGGCTGCCGGGTCACGATCCGCTTCAGCGGCAAGACCGGCGCGCCGAGATCGCTGTCCGGCGACGGCGTGAAAGTGGCCTCCGACAACGCCGCGTTGGTGAAGTTCGCGCCTGTTGTGACGGAGATCGGCGTGAATTTTCCGGACAAGTAGGATGTCGGCGGATTACGCCTTCGGCTAATCCGCCCTACGTAAACCAATCGGTAGGAATTGGTCCGTGCTGATTTTTCCGGCTCTGATTTGTTCCTTGAGAACGAAGTAGAGTCGGATGCGGAACGAAAGCAGGTGGCCCGAGGCATCTCACGCCGTCCGCTCCATCCGCCGTGCGCGATAGGCCTGCGGTGACATCAAAGTGAGCTTGCGGAACGCCTTGCGGAAGCTGCTCTCGTCCTCATAGCCGGTCGTGCGCGCGATCGCCTTGATCGGCTGCGTCGTCGTCTCCAGCAGCGTGCGGGCGTGCTCGACGCGGCGGCGTATGATGAAGGCCTGCGGCGGCTCGTGCGTGAGTCTCCTGAAACTTCCGGTTCATCGTGCGCTCGCTGAGGCCGAGTGCGCCGGCGAGACGCTTGACCGTCATCGGGGCCTTGCCGGTGCGGCGAACCAGGAGGTCGGCCCTGGTCAGCAGCGGATCCTGCGACAGCAGATAGCCGATCGGCATGAAGATCGACTGGGTGCGCTGCGCGGTGTCGATGACGACGTAGTCCGCGCATAGTTTCGCGATCTCCTTGCCTTCGACCAGCTCGATCAATCGGAGCAGGAGATCGACCCACGACATCGGGCCGGCCGCGCAGACGATGCGGTCCGCGACCGTGACGACGGCGTCGGCGGCAAGGTCGATGCTGGGATGGCGCTGCCGCAATTCGCTTTGCAGCCACCAGGTGATGGTGGCGCGGCGATGGTCGAGCAGGCCGGCGCCGGCCAGCAGGAACACGCCGCTGCAAAACGCGCCGATCAGCCGGCCATTGGCGTACTGCTGCCGCAGCCAGGCGCCGGCGCGGGCATATTGCGGCTGCAGGCGCGCGGCGGTGACGTGATCGACGAGGTTGCCGGGGACGAGGATCGCATCGAAGCGGGCGCGCTGGCCGATCGCGCCATCGACCGGAACCATCTGGCCGCCGCCGGCGCGCACCGGCTTGCCGTCGAGCGAGAGCGTCTGCCAGCTGAAGCGGGGTTTTGCGCCGCTCTGCTGCATGACGTGATTGGCGAGCGACAGGATGTCGCCGACGCCGGCGATCGCCGAATGCATGCAGCCTTCCACGGCCAGAATTGCAAGCTTCATGAGACCTCCAGATGGGACGCCTCGATCCTATCCGATCGGCGCGCGGCGATGTGGCGGAAATTGCCCGATCTCTGTCTTATCCGCCACTGCCTTGGCGGTCGCGTTCGGGTCACTCTGCCGTCGTCGTCACACGACATGATTGGAGAAAGACATGCCTTACGTCACCATTTCCACCGTCCGCGGCATCCTGGACGCCGCGCAGAAGAAGCAACTGCTCGAACGCATCACCGACCTTCTGGTCGAGGTCGAGGGGCAGGGCAGTGCGGATTTCCGCCGCAACGTCTGGGTCCGGATCGAGGAGCAGGACCCCACGCACTGGTCGCTCGGCGGCATGCAGCCGACCAGTGAAATCATCGCCGGCACGTTCGGCGCGATCGGGGCGGACGGACTGCGGCTTGCGCGGCCGAAGCCGTAATTGCAGTTGTCGCATTTGAACATTCCGTAGAGGTCGTCATGCCCGGGCTTGTCCCGGGCATCCACGTTCTCTTTGCCACGTAGTAGTGCGTGGATGGTCGGGACAAGTCTTGCCATGACGCTGTTGGTGCCGTCGGTGCTCCAACCCACGATTGCCCTGGTAACCAAGCGGCGGCCAGGGCGGAGCAGGGCGCATCTCGATCCGACCGGCGAGATGATGTCAGGACTCTGCCCGTCCTGCGTGTGCCGCCCATCTTCGGCCCCATTGCGCGGTTTCGAATAGCTTGGCCGGGGACAACAGGAGGACATGCGATGACCAACGACGCCGTCACACCAGCCCCTCACCGGTCCGGCCGCATATCGGGACTTGCCATTCCACTGATGGCTTTCGTGCTGTGGTCAGGCTGCAGCGGCGCGCCTGCGCAGGCCGCGGAGCCGGGCAAGGATGCTTCGGCTGGCGGCCTGCCGCGCATTCTCGTGCTTGCGACGGGCGGCACCATCGCAGGCCAGGCCGACGCGCGCGCGACCGGCGCCTACAAATCCGGCCAGATCACGGGCGAGCAGCTGATGGCGTCGGTGCCGGGCCTCGACAGGCTGGCGAAGCTGAACGCCGAGCAGATCTCGTCGATCGGGTCCCAGGACATGAACGACAAGGTCTGGTTCGCGCTGGCCCGTCGCATCCAGGACGCCTTCGACAAGAACGAGGCGGACGGTGTCGTCGTCACCCACGGCACCGACACGCTCGAGGAGACGGCGTTCTTCCTCGACAATGTGGTGCGTGGCGACAAGCCGGTGGTGATCGTCGGCTCGATGCGGCCGGCGACGGCCGTCAGCGCCGACGGCCCCGGCAATCTCTACGAAGCGGTGCAAGTTGCCGCCGATCCGCGCTCGCGCGGGCGCGGCGTGATGGCCGTGCTGAACGACAAGATTCAAGGCGCGCGCTCGGTCACCAAGACCAACACGACCAGCATCGAGACGTTCAGCTCCGCCAATGATGGGCCCGTCGGCTATGTCGACACCGCCGGCGGCATTCGTTTCATGGCGCAGGCTCCCGGTTTCAGGCGCGCGACCTATCGGCTGCCGGCGGGCGAGCAATTGCCGCGGGTCGAGATCGTCTACTCCCATGCCAATATGGACGCCGTGCCGATCGAGGACGCCATTGCGCATGGCGCCAAGGGCATCGTGCTCGCCGGCGTCGGCGACGGCAACACCTCGAAGCCGGCGCTCGATGCGCTCGAGGCGGCGGCGAGGAAGGGCGTCATCGTGGTCCGCTCCACGCGCGTACGCTCCGGCTTCGTCACCCGGAACGTCGAGGTTGACGACGACAAGAACGGTTTTGTCGTGTCCGAGGACCTCAATCCGCAGAAGGCGCGCGTTCTCGCCCAGCTGTTGATCGCCGGCGGCGTGACGGCGCCGGCCGAGCTGCAGAAGGCGTTTACGGCGACGTGGTGATCACATCCAAAACGAAAAGGCGCTCCCTTCGGAGCGCCTTTTGCCTGTTTGATGCGGTTCGGGCCGCTTAGCCCGAATAGTACATCTCGAACTCGACCGGATGCGGGGTCATCTCGAAGCGGGCGACTTCGGTCATCTTCAGCTCGATGTAGGCGTCGATGAAGTCGTCGTCGAACACGCCGCCGGCCTTGAGGAAGCCGCGGTCCTTGTCGAGATTTTCCAGCGCCTCGCGGAGCGAGCCGCAGACGGTCGGGATCTGCTTCAGCTCTTCCTTCGGCAGGTCGTAGAGGTCCTTGTCCATCGCCGGACCCGGATCGATCTTGTTCTTGATGCCGTCGAGACCGGCCATCAGCATCGCGGCGAAGCCGAGATAGGGGTTGGCCATCGGATCGGGGAAGCGCACCTCGACGCGCTTGGCCTTCGGCGAAGCGGTGTAGGGGATGCGGCATGAGGCCGAGCGGTTGCGCGCGGAGTAGGCGAGCAGCACGGGCGCCTCGTAGCCCGGGACCAGACGCTTGTAGGAGTTGGTCGAGGGGTTGGTGAAGGCGTTGATCGCCTTGGCGTGCTTGATGATGCCGCCGATGTAGTGCAGGCAGGTCTCCGACAGGTCGGCATATTTGTTGCCGGCGAACACCGGCTTGCCGTCCTTCCAGATCGACTGATGCACGTGCATGCCCGAGCCGTTGTCGCCGAAGATCGGCTTCGGCATGAAGGTGGCGGTCTTGCCGTAGATGTGCGCGACCTGGTGGATGCAGTACTTGTAGATCTGCATGTGGTCGGCCATCAGCGTCAGCGTGTCGAACTTCATGCCGAGCCTCGTGCTGGGCGGAAGCGACCTCGTGATGATGCTTCTCGACCTTGACGCCCATCTTGGCCATGGCGCCGAGCATTTCGGAGCGCATGTCCTGCACCGAATCCTGCGGGGGACGGGAAAGTAGCCGCCCTTGGTGCGGATGCGGTGGCCGAGATTGCCGCCTTCATATTCGGTGTCGGAATTGGTCGGCAGCTCCGAGGAGTCGAGGCGGAAACCGGTCTTGTAGGGCTCGGCCGAAAAGCGCACGTCGTCGAACACGAAGAACTCGGCTTCGGGACCGACGAACACGCTGTCGCCCACGCCCATCGACTTCACCATGGCCTCGGCCTTCTTGGCGATGCCGCGGGGGTCGCGGTTGTAGGGCTCGCCCGTGGTCGGCTCGAGCACGTCGCAGGTGATGACCATGGTGGTCTCGGCGAAGAACGGGTCGATCGTCGCGGTGACCGGATCGGGCATCAGGCACATGTCGGACTCGTTGATCGCCTTCCAGCCGGCGATCGAGGAGCCGTCGAACATCGTTCCTTCGGCGAAGATGTCTTCATCGATCATGCTGATGTCGAACGTCACATGCTGCCACTTGCCGCGCGGATCGGTGAAGCGCAGGTCGACGTACTTGACGTCGTTGTCCTTGATCGATTTCAGGACGTCTTTGGCGGTCTTCATGCATACCCCTTTTGGCTCTGCGGGTCGGTTTCCAGATGAGCAAAATTATTCTCGCTCGGGCGAGTTTTGCGCGACCGCACAAACGAAATCAGGCCGCCGAAGCAGCCTTCATTCTAGTCGGAGTGTCGCAAAATTCGGGATAGCACCCGGCTCAGATAGCGTCCAGCCCGGATTCGCCGGTTCGGATGCGGATCGCCTCTTCGATATTGGAGACGAAGATCTTACCGTCGCCGATGCGCCCGGTCTGCGCGGCGCGGCGGATGGCGTCGATGGCGCGCTCGACCAGGTCGTCGCCGATCACGATCTCGATCTTCACCTTGGGCAGGAAGTCGACGATGTATTCTGCGCCGCGGTAGAGCTCGGCGTGGCCCTTCTGCCGGCCAAATCCCTTGGCTTCGGTGACGGTGATGCCCTGAAGGCCGACTTCCTGAAGCGCTTCCTTCACCTCGTCGAGCTTGAATGGCTTGATGATGGCTTCGATTTTCTTCACTGCGCGCCTCCCGGCCTTTTCGATCAATAGCAACGTCTTCGTCAGGATGCGCTTCTGTAACGCACGATCTTGTCTTCGCTATGCCGGGAGTCCTGAACCTGTCCGGCAACCACGGCCGGCGACACCCTGATAAATGCCAGTGAGCACGACGAACCGAAGCGGCTTCCTCGAAAGCAGGGTCTATGCCAAGTTGCAAATGCCCTGATTATTGGAGCGTTATCAGCCTTTTAACGAGCATCCCTGCGTGGTGGCGCCAACCTGCACAAAATACCGAAGACTACGAAATAGGCAAACGGTTCAATATGTGTGCAGATCGTTGTTCCCCGGCTTGGTTTGGCGCGGAAGATGCCTGTTGAAAAGGCGATTGTACTAGGGAAGTGGCATGGAAGTTCTGACCAACGCCGAAATGCAGCGGGCGGACCAGCTCACGATCGCGGCAGGCACGCCCGGCTTCAAGCTGATGCTGAGCGCGGGCCAGGCGGTCGCCGAGGCCGCTCAGGCCCTGGCGGAGGAGGGGCCGATCCTGATCGTGGCCGGTCCCGGCAACAATGGCGGTGACGGTTTTGTCGCAGCCGCCGAGCTTGCCGCGCAAGGGCGCGAGGTCTCGGTGATCCCAATGTGCGAGCGCGACCAGCTCCAGGGCGATGCGGCCTCCGCGGCGCGCGGCTGGAAGCATCCCGTGCTGCCGTTCAATCCGCAGGCGATCGGACGTCCCGCGCTGATCATCGACGCGCTGTTCGGCGCCGGCCTCAGCCGCCCCGTCGACGGCGAGGCGCGCGCGATGATCGAGGCGATCAACGCCAACGGCGCTCCCGTGCTCGCGGTCGACCTGCCGAGCGGCATCAATGGCACCAGCGCGGCAGTGATGGGCGCGGCGGTGAACGCCACCGAGACCGTCACCTTCTTCCGCAAGAAGCCGGCGCATCTCTTGCTGCCCGGCCGGATGCATTGCGGCCGGGTGCGCGTCGTCGACATCGGCATCGACGCGCAGGTGCTGGACGAGATCGGCCCGCAGATTTTCGAGAACGACCCTGATGCCTGGGGCGCCGTCTTCCCGGTGCCGCGCATCGACGGCCACAAATACGCGCGAGGGCACGTGCTGGCGGTCTCGGGCGATGCGGCCGCGACCGGCGCTGCGCGGCTCGCCGCGCGCGGCGCGCTGCGCGCCGGGGCGGGCTTGGTGACGCTGGCGACCCCGCACGATGCGCTCGCGATCAACGCGGGCGCGCTGACGGCCGTCATGGTTCGCCCCGTCGACACCGTGATCGAGTTCGGCGAGCTGCTCAGCGACAGGCGCTACGGCACCTGCATCATCGGCCCCGGCGCGGGCGTCGGCGAGCGCACCTGCGACATGGTGCATACCGCGCTCACCGCGCAGCGGCATCTGGTGCTGGATGCGGATGCGCTGACCAGCTTTGCCGCAAAGCCCGAGCGCCTGTTCGAATCGATCAAGTCCTCAGCCGACAGCGCGGTGGTGCTGACACCGCACGAGGGCGAGTTTCCGCGCCTGTTCTCCGACCTCAGCAACAAGCATCCGGGCCGCTCCAAGCTCGAGCGGGTGCGCGCCGCTGCCGAGCGTTCCGGCGCCGTCGTGCTGCTGAAGGGGCCGGACACCACCATCGCCGCCCCCGACGGCCGCGCCACCATCGCCGCCAACGCGCCGCCCTGGCTCGCCACCGCCGGCGCCGGCGACGTGCTCTCCGGTATCATCGCGGGCCTGCTGGCGCAGGGCGTGCCAGCCTTCGAGGCCGCCAGCATCGGCGTCTGGATGCACGGCGAGGCGGCACGCGAAGCGGGCCCCGGCCTGATTGCGGAGGATCTCACCGAGACGCTGCCGGCCGTGCACCGGCGGATCTATGACGCGCTGGGAGTTGAGTACTGAGCCGTTCGCCGGGGCTGGTAGGATGGGTACCCATCCTACCAGAACTCACTCCACGCCATACCAGCGCACCAGCCGCGGCGCGGCCCAGTCGGTGGCGACGGATCTCGATCAGCCATCGTCCGGGGAGGTCGCCGCGAAGGCGATGCGCTGGGTCTGGCCGGGCTCCACCGCGAGCGTGTCGAGCCAATAGGGCTTCCAGCCGTCGTCGAGCTTGTCGAGCAGGCGGAAGGGGTGGCCGTGCAGGTGGAAGACGGTCGCGACCGCGCCGGGGTTCTTCAGAGCCAGCACGACGGTGCGGCCGGGCCTGGCGCGGAAGGCCGGGGCGGAGTTGACGGAGAAGCTCGCGGGCCGCGTCCAGCCGGCGTCGGGCGCGCCGAGCGCGACATCGAACCGCAGGGCGCCTTTCAGGTCGAGCGTCTCAGGCAGGCCATTCGGAGGGAGCGGCTGGGGCGGCGGCAGCGGCGGGCGCTCCAGCCTGCCGGAAATCGTCAGGCCCCCGATCTGCTGCGCCTCCTTACCGTCGTGGAGCAGGAATCGGGCCGATGCGGCCGCATCCACGAAGGCATCGGCGCGCGCGCCGGGGCCAGCACCAGGGCTCCATTGCGCGCCGGGAACGGTTCGGCCGGCTGGCCGTCCAGGGCCATGATCTGGACCTCGTGATTCTCCAATTTGATCGCCAGAACAGAGCGTTGCGAGCCATTGATGAAGCGCAGCCGCAGCCGCTCTCCGGCCTGAGCTGAGAGTTCGAATGAAGTCCCGCCATTGACCGTATAGAACGCGGCCGTGTCCTTGGAGTCCCGGCCCGGAGGAAGCGCGGTGCCATCCGGCCGCAGGCGCCATTCCTCGATCAGAATAACCACGTCGCGATCGACGGCGACCCGGCTCGCCTCGGCGACGAGGATCGGGAGGGCACGCGCGGGCTGCTTCTGTCCGTCCTCGAAGAGCCGAAAGTCGGCCAGCAAGGTCCCGGCGTTTGGTATTGAAATGTTTGATGTTTCTGTCGCGTCCGGCGCCACGGGTCCGCGGCCGCGGAACTGATCGGTCAAAGCCGGGGCGTTGAGGCCGTACCAGACTGGTGCAAGCGGCACAGCCAGGTTGTTCCGGAATACCACCTGGCAGCTGTCAAAGCGCTTGAGACGGACGTCCCCGATGTGGCTTACGGCGGCCAGCTCCCAGATTGGTGTAGGTGGCTGACCCGGCCTGAGAGCCAGGGTCGACGCCCTCGCTTGAAGGGCGAGCTGTGCCGTTACGAGCGGGCCCGCGCCGCCGACGATCAATCCGGCCGCGGACGCTCCAAGCCCGGCCAGAACCTCGCGCCGATGTGGGTTGGAAATCCGCGTTGTCATGGCCTGATCCGGACCATGCCACGCTGGATAAGTCCAGCTATCGTGCCTACTTGAAGCCTGCCTCCATCAGGCCATTTTTTTGCTGCGAACAGTCAGGCGCATGCTATAAGCCCGGCCGCCCGCGGCATCGCGGCCGGTCTTGATGCAAATTACGCGGGCGTGGCGGAACTGGTAGACGCGCTGGATTTAGGTTCCAGTGACGAAAGTTGTGGGGGTTCGAGTCCCTCCGCCCGCACCAAGCGCTTTCAGCGTTTGCACGGATTACGAGGACTGGTTCCTTACGGATGATTTGTCCGTCTGGAGCCGGTCCGATGAGCCACCGGCGTTGAGGCTTTCGCCTCGCGCCGGATCGATTAATGACAGCGTCCCGACGCATGCGCGCCGGGACCGAACGAGAAGAAGATTGGACGCCATGCAGGTCACAGAAACCCTCTCGGAAGGTTTGAAGCACGAGTTCAAGATCAGCGTTCCCGCGTCTGATCTCGACGCCAAGGCTGGTGCCAAGCTCGTTGACCTCAAGGACAAGGTCAAAATCAACGGCTTCCGTCCCGGCAAGGTGCCGGTGTCTCACTTGAAGAAGGTCTACGGCCGCTCGGTGATGGCCGAGACCATCGACCAGACCATCCGCGACACCAACACGCAGCTGTTCTCCGAGCGCGGCTTCCGTCTTGCGACCGAGCCGAAGATCACCATGCCGAGCGAGCAGGCCGAGGTCGAGGAGCTCTTGAGCGGCAAGACCGATCTGACCTACACGGTCGCGATCGAGGTGGTGCCGGCGATCGCGCTCGCCGACTTCAAGACCTTCGAGGTCGAGAAGCCCGTCGCCGACGTCGCCGACGCCGATGTCGACGAGGCGATCAAGCGCATTGCGGACACCAACCGCGGCTATGCCGCGAAGGCCGAGGGCGCCAAGGCCGAATCCGGCGACCGCGTCACCATCAGCTTCAAGGGCTCCATCAACGGCGAAGTCTTCGAGGGCGGCACCGGTGAGGGCATCCAGGTCGTGATCGGCTCCAACACCTTCATCCCCGGTTTCGAGGAACAGCTGATCGGCATCGGCTCCGGCGAGACCCGCACGCTGAAAGTGTCGTTCCCCAAGAACTACATGAACGAGAAGCTCGCCGGCCAGCCGGCCGAGTTCGAGACCACCGCGACCTCGATCGAGGCGCCGCAGGACGTTGCGATCGATGACGAGTTCGCCAAGACGCTCGGCCTGGAATCGCTGGACAAGCTGAAGGAAGCCGCGCGCGAGCGTCTGGTTGCCGAGTTCGCGACCGCGACGCGCCAGCGCGTCAAGCGCGCGCTGCTCGATCGCCTGGACGAAGCGCATCGCTTCGAGGCGCCGCCCTCGCTGGTCGATGAAGAGTTCAATCTGATGTGGAACTCGGTCAAGGCCGAGATGGATTCCGCCGGCAAGACCTTCGCCGACGAGGACACCACCGAAGACAAGGCCAAGGACGAGTACCGCAAGATCGCCGACCGCCGCGTGCGGCTCGGCCTCGTGCTCTCCGAGATCGGCGAGAAGAACAAGATCACCGTGACCGACGACGAGGTCGGCCGCGCCGTGATCGAGCGCGCGCGCTCGATGCCCGGCCGCGAGAAGGAGGTCTGGGATTATTACCGCAGCAACGCCCAGGCGTTGGCCCAGCTTCGTGCACCGATCTACGAGGACAAGGTCGTCGACTTCATCCTCGAGCTCGCCAACGTGACCGAGAAGAAGGTCTCGCGCGAGGATCTCTACAAGGACGATGAGGCGGAAAAGACCGCAGCCTGAAGGGTTTGAGGCAGTCATCTATTAAGGATGATCAACGAAGAGGCCCAGCTAGCCAGATGGCCGGCTGGGCCTCTTTGCGCGAATCAGCTTCAACTGCCCGATGGATTAAGCCTTAATGCGCTCCGCACTTGTCAGAAGCGAATTGGGCTATATCTGTCGGTACGCCCTGTACCTGAGTTCTCTACACCAACAAGTCCTGCATCACGGGACGTTCACCGCCTTCCGGCAAATCCAGCCCAACTGGCAGCCCCGACAGGCGATGTCCGCCTCCTAAAAAACCCTAGGTGACTCATGCGCGATCCGGTTGAAACCTACATGAACCTCGTGCCCATGGTGGTCGAGCAGACCAACCGTGGCGAGCGCGCCTACGACATCTTCTCGCGCCTGCTGAAGGAGCGCATCATCTTCCTGACCGGACCGGTCGAGGACGGCATGTCGACGCTGGTCGTCGCTCAGCTGTTGTTCCTTGAAGCGGAAAATCCGAAGAAGGAAATCTCGATGTACATCAACTCGCCGGGCGGCGTGGTGACGTCGGGCCTTGCGATCTACGATACCATGCAGTTCATCCGCCCGCCGGTTTCGACGCTGTGCACCGGGCAGGCCGCCTCGATGGGCTCGCTGCTGCTCTGCGCCGGCGAGAAGGACATGCGCTTCTCGCTCCCGAACGCACGCATCATGGTGCATCAGCCCTCCGGCGGTTTCCAGGGCCAGGCCACCGACATCATGCTGCACGCCCAGGAAATCCTGAACCTGAAGAAGCGGCTCAACGAGATCTACGTGAAGCACACCGGCCAGACCTACAAGTCGATCGAGGATGCGCTGGAGCGCGACAAGTTCCTGACCGCGAACGACGCCAAGGAGTTCGGCCTGGTCGACAGGGTCATCGACAAGCGCGCTGAGGAAGCCGCGTCGGCGAAGACCCCGTAACACTACTGGCGTGTGACGGCGATCCCTCGGCAGACCCTTGAGGATCGTCCGTCATCCCATCGGGGTGGTGTTCACGCTATGGACGCGTGTTCACGCAGCAAAACGCAGTTTTGCGCCCTGCGACAGGCAGAAAGTTCCGCTTTCGTGCTTGTTTTTCGTGGCAATCCAGCAACGCGGTGGTGATTTCGGTCACTTCGCCCGTGCCAAGGCCGGAAATCACGGTATTGTCACGGGTAGCCGGCGACCCCCGATTAGCGAATTCTTGATAGTCGGGTGACAGCATGGTTGGCTACGAATGATCGGCTATGATCGCGGAGAATCGAGCGGCCGTGATTCGCACGGGATGTAATGCGTAGGGTCTTTTTTGGTACGGAATTTGCTCTACTTAAGCTTCATGCTGGCCATCGTGCCGGAATGGAGCGATCGAGCGGAACGGCATCGAACCGCGGACGGAGACATGAATGAGTAAGGTCGGCACGAGCGACTCCAAGAACACGCTATATTGCTCGTTCTGCGGCAAGAGCCAGCACGAAGTCCGCAAACTGATCGCGGGTCCCACGGTCTTCATCTGCGACGAGTGCGTCGAGCTCTGCATGGACATCATCCGCGAGGAGAACAAATCCTCGCTGGTCAAGTCGCGCGACGGGATTCCGACGCCGAAGGAAATCTGCAAGGTCCTGGACGATTACGTGATCGGCCAGAGCCATGCCAAGAAGGTCCTCTCGGTCGCGGTGCACAACCACTACAAGCGCCTCAACCACCAGACCAAGCACAACGACGTCGAGCTCGCGAAGTCGAACATCCTGCTGATCGGTCCGACCGGCTCGGGCAAGACGCTGCTCGCGCAGACGCTCGCCCGCATCCTGGACGTGCCGTTCACGATGGCGGACGCGACCACGCTGACCGAGGCCGGCTATGTCGGCGAGGACGTCGAGAACATCATCCTGAAGCTGCTCCAGGCCGCCGACTACAATGTCGAGCGCGCCCAGCGCGGCATCGTCTACATCGACGAAATCGACAAGATCAGCCGCAAGTCGGACAATCCCTCGATCACGCGCGACGTGTCGGGTGAGGGCGTTCAGCAGGCGCTGCTGAAGATCATGGAAGGCACGGTGGCTTCGGTCCCGCCGCAGGGCGGCCGCAAGCATCCCCAGCAGGAATTCCTGCAGGTGGACACCACCAACATCCTGTTCATCTGCGGCGGCGCGTTCGCCGGCCTCGAGAAGATCATCTCGGCGCGCGGTCGGTCGACCTCGATCGGTTTCGCCGCCCAGGTGATGGCGCCCGAAGACCGCCGGACCGGCGAGATCTTCCGTCACGTCGAGCCCGAGGACCTTCTGAAGTACGGCCTCATCCCGGAGTTCGTCGGCCGTCTGCCCGTCGTGGCGACGCTCGAGGACCTGGACGAGGCCTCGCTTAAGAAGATCCTGACCGAGCCGAAGAACGCGCTGGTGAAACAGTACCAGCGGCTGTTCGAGATGGAGAACATCGAGCTGACCTTCGCCGACGAGGCGCTTGGCGCGGTTGCCCGCAAGGCGATCGAGCGCAAGACCGGCGCGCGCGGCCTGCGTTCGATCCTCGAGGCGATCCTGCTCGAGACCATGTTCGACCTGCCGGGCCTGGAAGGTGTGGAAGAAGTCGTGATTTCCCGCGAAGTCGTGGAAGGCACGGCCCGTCCGCTCTACATCTACGCCGATCGGACCGATCGCGCGGTCGAGAACGCCAGCGCCTGATCTGGCGGCGCTGGAACGCTCCAATCGTACCTTCAAGTGGGGCTGCGGAAATGTTGTTCCGCAGCCGGTGTTGTGTCGCTTATCGCGTTGCGTAAGCGCCTGATGGCGCGCGTTTTTCAATGACTTGACACCCCCGGGTCGATAGCCACCTAATGTCGGCGGCGAGCGAAAATTCTCTTCAAGATTCGCCTCAGTTCCGATCCGGCAAGCCCGGTCCAACCTTCGACTGGTAGGCCGGTTTGTGGATCACCTCGGCACCTTGTGGCGGTTGCGCATGACGATGGCGGGCTGCGTGCAAGGGGGCAAAGCAAAAGGAAAAGGCCATGACTAATCCAAAACCCCGGCCAACCATCGTGCATGGCGAGACGCACGCCTATCCCGTGCTGCCGCTGCGCGACATCGTCGTCTTCCCGCACATGATCGTTCCGCTCTTCGTCGGCCGCGAGAAGTCGATCCGCGCGCTCGAAGAGGTGATGAAGAACGATGCCCTGATCATGCTCGCGACGCAGAAGAACGCGTCCGACGATGATCCGGCGCCCGATTCCATTTACGAGACCGGTACGCTCGCCAGCGTGCTGCAGCTCTTGAAGCTCCCCGACGGCACCGTGAAGGTGCTGGTCGAAGGGCTCGAGCGTGCGCGCGTGCAGAAATACACCGATCGCGCCGACTATTACGAGGCGACCGCCATTGCACTCGCCGACACCGATGCGAAGTCGGTCGAGGCCGAAGCGATGGCGCGCTCGGTCGTGTCCGACTTCGAGAGCTATGTGAAGCTCAACAAGAAGATCTCGGCCGAGGTCGTCGGCGTCGTGCAGGCGATCACCGATTTCGCCAAGCTCGCCGACACGGTGGCTTCGCATCTCGCCGTCAAGATCGCCGATCGCCAGGGCATCCTGGAGACGCTGTCCGTGACCACGCGCCTCGAGAAGGTGCTGGGCCTGATGGAGAGCGAGATCTCGGTGCTGCAGGTCGAGAAGCGCATCCGCTCGCGCGTCAAGCGCCAGATGGAGAAGACCCAGCGCGAGTATTATCTCAACGAGCAGATGAAGGCGATCCAGAAGGAACTCGGCGACGACGACGGTCGCGACGAGCCTCGCCGATCTCGAAGAGAAGATCTCCAAGACCAAGCTCTCCAAGGAAGCGCGCGAGAAGGCGCAGCACGAATTGAAGAAGCTGCGCCAGATGTCGCCGATGTCCGCGGAAGCGACCGTCGTGCGCAACTATCTGGATTGGCTGCTGTCGATCCCGTGGAACAAGAAGTCCAAGGTGAAAAAGGATCTGGAGCAGGCGCAGGCCATCCTGGACTCCGATCACTATGGTCTCGAAAAGGTCAAGGAACGTATCGTCGAGTATCTCGCGGTGCAGTCGCGCGCCAACAAGCTGACGGGCCCGATCCTGTGCCTCGTCGGACCTCCCGGCGTCGGCAAGACCTCGCTCGGCAAGTCGATCGCGAAGGCGACGGGACGCGAGTTCGTGCGCGTCTCGCTCGGTGGCGTGCGCGACGAGGCTGAGATCCGCGGTCACCGCCGTACCTATATCGGTTCGATGCCCGGCAAGATCATCCAGTCGATGCGGAAGGCGAAGTCGTCCAATCCGCTGTTCCTGCTGGACGAGATCGACAAGATGGGCGCCGATTTCCGCGGCGATCCGTCCTCGGCTCTGCTCGAGGTTCTCGATCCCGAGCAGAACGGGACCTTCAACGACCACTATCTCGAGGTCGACTACGATCTGTCCAACGTGATGTTCATCACGACCGCGAATACGCTCAATATTCCAGGCCCGCTGATGGACCGCATGGAGATCATCCGGATCGCGGGCTACACCGAGAACGAGAAGGTCGAGATCGCGCGCAAGCATCTGATCCCGAACGCGGTGTCCAAGCACGGCCTGGACTCCAAGGAGTTCTCGATCGACGACGACGCGCTGCTGCTTCTGATCCGCCGCTACACCCGCGAAGCGGGCGTGCGCAACCTGGAGCGTGAGCTTTCGACACTCGCCCGCAAGGCGGTGAAGGAGCTGATGATCTCCAAGAAGAAGTCGGTCAAGGTCACCGAGAAGACTCTGGAAGAGCTGCTCGGTGTGCCGAAGTACCGCTTCGGCGAGATCGAGAGCGAGCCGCAGGTCGGCATCGTCACCGGCCTTGCCTGGACCGATGTCGGCGGCGAGCTGCTGACCATCGAAGGCGTCATGATGCCCGGCAAGGGCAAGATGACGGTCACGGGCAATCTGCGTGACGTGATGAAGGAGTCGATCTCCGCGGCGGCGTCCTATGTCCGCTCTCGCGCGATCAACTACGGCATCGAGCCGCCGATGTTCGACCGCCGCGACATCCACGTGCACGTGCCGGAAGGCGCGACGCCGAAGGATGGCCCGTCCGCGGGCGTCGCCATGGCCACCGCGATCATCTCGGTCATGACCGGCATCCCGGTCCGCCACGATGTCGCGATGACTGGCGAGACCACGCTGCGCGGCCGCGTGCTGCCGATCGGCGGTCTGAAGGAGAAGCTGCTGGCTGCGGCCCGCGGCGGCATCAAGACGGTGCTGATTCCCGAGGACAACGCCAAGGATCTCACGGAGATTTCCGATGCGATCAAGGGCGGCATGGAGATCATCCCGGTCTCCCGCCTCGACGACGTCGTCGTCAAGGCGCTGGTGAAGAAGCCTGTGCCGATCGTCTGGGAAGAGGACACCAAGGTGACGGTGAAGCCGGACGGGGACGAAGCCGCCGGCGGCCTGACCGCTCACTAAGCCATCGCAAAAGATGATAGAACGGCGCCTTCGGGCGCCGTTTTTGTTTTGGGGAGAGCGATGCGGATCGACGGGGCGTGCCACTGCGCAAAGATCACCTATGAGGCCGAGGTCGATCCTCAGGCGGTCTCGGTCTGCCACTGCACCGACTGCCAGACGCTGACCGGCTCGCCGTTCCGGGTGACCGCGATCTGCAGGGCTGCGGACGTCAAGCTCACCGCCGGCACGCCAAAAGTCTACGGCAAGCGCGGCGACAACGGCCGGATGCGCCTTCAGCATTTCTGCGCCGACTGCGGTTCCCCGCTGTTCACCAGCGGCGAGGGCGACCAGGCCGACGATTGGGGCATCCGCTGGGGCTCGGTCCGCCAGCGCGACAAATTGCGCCCGGCCCGCCAGATCTGGTGCCAGTCGGCGGCGGTCTGGATCGACGCCGTACCGCTGCTGCCGGGGCGTCCGCAGGACTGAGGTCGGGCTTGCCGACCAAGGGCGGGTAGGGATAAAGAGGCGGCGAGGGGCGGTTAGCTCAGCTGGTTAGAGCATCTCGTTTACACCGAGAGGGTCCGCGGTTCGAATCCGTGACCGCCCACCAGCCTTCGCTCGCGTCGCGAACTGCGGCTCGCCGCGATCCCTTGGGACGAAGCGCCCAATTGTCCGCCCTGCGCTGCGCGCGATTGTAGTCGCCGTGACGAGCTGATCGAGTACGATGACAGCGCCACGCCCCGGGCGGAGCTGTCTCGAACGCTTCTGCTTGAGATCTCTGCTGCGGGCGTGCAGTGGACTACGGACGCAGACTAGCAGCAATCAAGAGGCTCCTGATGCAACAGCCCGGTGGACACGCCGAGAACGCCGACCAGATCGCCTATTGGAACGGTCCCAGCGGACAGCGCTGGGCCGATCGCCACGCGGCGCAGGAGAGCCTGCTCGGGCCCATTGCCGAGGTGCTGATCGACCGCTCCGGCGTGAAGCCGGGCGAGCGCGTTCTCGATGTCGGTTGCGGCTCCGGTGCGACGACCTTTGCGTTTGCGAAGGCGGTGGCGCCAAATGGCTTTGCGCTTGGCCTCGACGTCTCCGAGCCGATGCTGGCGCAGGCCCGCGCGTTCGCGCCTAAAGGGCTGCCGCTCGATTTCGCGCTGGCGGATGCGACGGTTTATCCGTTCGAGCCCGCAAGCTTCGATCTGCTGGCCTCGCGCTTCGGCGTGATGTTCTTCGCCGATCCCATTGCGTCCTTCACCAATCTCCGCCGCGCGCTGAAGCCGAGCGGGCGGCTCGCCTTCGCCTGCTGGCGCGAGCCGAAGGAAAACCCGTGGATGATGGCGCCGCTGATGGCGGTCTACAAGCACGTGCCGAAGATGCCGCCGGTCGGGCCGGAGGAGCCGGGCCCGTTCGCCTTCGCCTCGCAAGAGCGTGTGACGCGCATCCTGAAAGGCGCGGGCTTCGTCGACGTGGCGATGGAGCCGCACAATCTTCCAATGGACGTCGCGATCGGCGGCGGGCTCGACGCGGCGGTGGACGGTGCCCTGCAGATAGGCCCGGCCAGCCGCGCGCTGCAGGGCCATCCGCCGGAGACCTATGCGGCCGCCAAGGCCTCGATCCGCGAGATGCTCGCGCCGTTCCTGACGGGCCAGAGCGTGGCGTTGCAGGGCGCGATCTGGATCGTGACGGCGAAGGTGGGGTAGGTCACACAACATCCCACGCCACCTGTACGTGTATCGTTGCGCAAGGCATCGTGCACTGCTAGGTACGGGATGGAATGGGAAATGCTCAACTTCATGGTCGGCTGCCGGGCGTGCAGCTCGGGCGGGCGATCGCTGCTCTGGCGGTCTTCTATTTCCACACGCACCTCGCGCTGGTTTATTTCGACGCCTCGCAGCTGACCACCTGGCAATTTCTGGCCGATTACGGCGCCGTTGGCGTCGACCTCTTTTTCGCGATCTCGGGTTTCATCGTCTGCTATGTCTCGGCTGCGCCGGGCTACACGCGGCTCGGTTTTCTCGTCAAACGCTTCTTCCGCATCTACCCGCTCAATGCGCTCGCGACGCTGGTCATGATCGTGCTCTTCAGCCGCAGCATTGGAGGGCCGCCGCAGGAGATCGAGCTGGGACGGATCGTGCGATCGCTGCTGATCGTTCCGCAGGCCGCCCCGATGAACGCCGTGGGCTGGACTCTCGAATACGAGGTGATTTTCTATCTCGTCTCCGCGGTGCTCATCCCGCTGGGCGGACCACGGCTGCTGCTCGTCTGGTGCATCGCCGCGACCTGGATCGGACGCGTTATCGAACCGCAGCCGCCGATCATATCGCGCATCGCCGACGGTCACTATGCGGACTTCGCCGCCGGTGTGTTCGCCTACATGATGGTCGCGCGGCTGTCGCCGCGCTGGATCTCCAGCCTGGCGTTTCTTGCGCTCGCGCTCGTCGCCTTCATTTTTGCCCCGCAACTGACGATATGGTCGACGCCGCTGGCGTGCTGTCTGGCCGTCGCCGGCCTGGCGCTCCTGCCATATGCGCCGCGCCTGTTTGTGTGGCTCGGCGATATCTCCTACGGCATTTATGTGTGGCACTGGCCGGCGTTCATGTTCCTGCCGTGGCTGGCTGCATGGAAGCACTTCGACAAGGCGAACGGCGAGATCTGGCGCTGGGGTCTGCTGGTGATCGTCCTCGCTCTTGCGTCGGGGTCCTGGCTCTTGTTCGAACGGCCGATCAATCGTTGGGCGGCTCGTTGGTTGGTGGACCGTTCCAAGGTTGCGCCGTCACCGGCGAGGCAGAATTCTGCATAGCAGTTGCAAGACTTATCGCGCATATTGCTTGCGGAGCCCATCGTGAATCAAACAGCGAGCCAGCGTAGCGGTCTTCTGCCTCCCTCGCTCGCGCGGGCAAGCGGCGTCGCGTGGTTCTGGATCTGGGTTGGCGCCATCGGGCTTGCCCTGATGGTTCACCTCGCTTTCCTGGTCAACTGGCCCGATCACTTCATTCACGAGGACAGCGCGGCCTATATCATCCAGGCCGAGGCCATCCTGAAAGGTCACTATCTCGAGGATACGATGAAGCGGCCGTACGGCGTGGCCGCTTTCCTGGTGCTGCTGTCAAAGCTGTTCGGCCCGCACATCCTCGTCTTCGTCATCGCGCAGCACCTGATGAGCATCGGCACCTCGCTGTTCGTTGCGGGGATCGTGCGTTTCGCCGGCGCGCCGCGCGTCTTTGCGTTGCTGGCCTTTTGTCTTGCGGCGCTGCACGGCCGCATCGTCCACTACGACAATACGATTGGTGCGGAGACCATCTCCAACTTCCTGGTCAGCCTTGCGGCCTTCGTCGCTGCGGGTGCCGTCTTCCGGAAATGGCCGGCATGGCCGGCCGCGGCCGCCGTGGGCCTGGCGCTCGGCGCCGTGATGACCTGCCGGTCGGCAACCCTGGGACAGGCCGCAATCATCCTGCTGTGGCTGGCATTGGTGCTCGACGGCGGGCTCCTGCGCCGGATCGGTGTGCTTGCGCTGGCGGGCGTTCTCGCAATCGCCGTCTATCTGACGCCGGCGGCGATCAATGCCGTGATCGGCAAGCGCCCCGCCGGCAACGAGCTTCTGGCCGTGATGGCCTTCGTGGTCGGCTATTCCGGCGATTTCGAGCACGGCGCACATCTCGATCGCAAGGCGCAGGCGCGTCCGTTCGTCGAGCAGATGCGGGCTGCGGACACGCCTCGGGGCTGGCCCGACGTCGAAGTCTATCAGTGGCCGTTCGGTGCGATACACCGTCTGGCGAAGACCGGCGACAACGAAGGGGATCTCGAGCGGGTGACGCGCGACATCTTCGTGGAAACGCTGACGACGCCGTCGACGCTCTATCGACACCTCACCAGGCATTTTCTGCGGGAAATGTACTTCCTGCTGTTCGACGCAAATTCGGTGGCGCGGCGGACGCCCAATCCGCAGGGCTACGAGTTCTTCGTGGACCGCGACAGGTTCCCGTTCTTCGGCAGCCCGACCGGGCTCAAGCCCGGACAGTTGATCCGCGACGATTACAAGCCGGGGTGGCCGCTGTCGCGGCTGCTGTCCGTGGATCGGCTGCAGCTCACCCTCAACCGGGTGTTCGCGCGCGGCTATGCGCCGAACTCGGAGCTCGTCTCGCTGTGTTGCGGACTGCTGGTTTCGACCGAATATGACGATATCCCGGGCGTGATCTGGTGGTTGTCCTCGGCGACGCTCTGCCTTGCTCTCGTGCTTCTGATCGGCGTCCCCGCTAGCCTTGCAGGGCTCGTTCGGCGGCCCTCCGGCGGTCTCGTTGCCGGCGGCACCTTGATGATCATGCTCGCGTTGATCAGCGCTGCGTTTCCGACCTTCCTCGTCTATGGGCTCAATCGCTACGCCTATTACGCCATTCCCTTCCTCGCCGGCGCGAGCGCGATGCTGGGCAGCGTGCTGTTCGACTGGCTGAAGGCGAGGGCCGGCCGGGCTGGCGCCGGCGTGGCCTAAAGCGCGATGAGATTTGGATAAATCGTCACCGTGCTTTAGGTTGTTGTTTGGCTACACCACATCGTCCGGCGCCAGCGCACAGCCATTGTCCGGATGCGTCTCGACCTGAAGCGTGGTGTGGCCGATGCGATAGGTCGTCTTCAGGAGCTGCGCAGTCTCCATCAGGAACGCATCGGCGGTGCCGGCGGGCATGACGAGGTGGCAGGTCAGCGCGGTCTCGGTGGTCGAGATCGGCCAGACGTGAAGGTCGTGGATGCCTGAGACGCCGGGCCGCGCCAGCAGGAACGTCCTGATCGCGGCAAGATCCGTACCCTTGGGCGCTGCCGCCATCGACATGTCGATGGAGCCGCGCAGCAGGCTCGTCGTGCTCCAGAGGATGGTGGCGCAGATCGCAAGGCTGGTGACGGGGTCGAGCCAGAGCCAGCCCGTCCAGATGATCAGCGCCGCGGAGACCACGACGCCGAGCGAGACCGCGGCGTCGGCGGCCATGTGCAGATAGGCGCCCTCGATGTTGATGTCGTCCTTGCGTCCGCTCGCGAACAGCATCGCCGTGAAGCCGTTGATGAGGATGCCGATGCCGGCCACCACCATCACCGTGAAGCCTGCAACCGGCTCCGGCTCGCGCAGGCGCAGGATCGCCTCCCAGCCGATCGCGCCGGTTGCGACCAGCAGGAACACCGCATTGGCCAGCGCCGCCAGAATGGTGGAGGCGCGAAAGCCGTAGGTGAAGCGGCCGCTCGGCGCGCGCTTTGCCGCAATCGAGGCCCCCAGGCCACCACCAGGCCGAGCACGTCGGACAGATTATGGCCGGCGTCCGCGAGCAGGGCGGTGGAATTGCCGATGTAGCCATAGATCGCTTCGGCCACCACCAGCGCGGTGTTGAGCGCAATACCGATCCGCGAACGCCTTGCCGAAATTCGCGGGGGCATGGACATGGCCGTGGCTATGGTCGTGGCCGTGATCATGCGAATGGTCGGCATGATCATGGTGGTGATGAGCGTGATGGTCGTGGCTGCCCAATTCTAGCGCTCCCCGGAAGCCGCCAAATCATGCGCCATTGTAGGCGTTTCGGTTGCCGCGTCACGCCGGAACAGCACGTAGAGCGCCGGCAGCACCAGCAACGTCAACACCGTCGAGGAGATGATGCCGCCGATCACCACGGTCGCCAGCGGCCGCTGCACCTCGGCGCCCGCACCGGTCGCGATCGCCATCGGTACGAAGCCGAGCGAGGCGACCAGCGCCGTCATCAGCACGGGACGCAGCCGCGTCGAGCGCGCCTTCGCGCACCGCCTCCGCGACGGGGCGCCCCTCGCTGCGCAGCCGCTCGATGAAGGCGATGATGACGAGGCCGTTCAGCACGGCGACACCCGACAGCGCGATGAAGCCGACACCGGCGCTGATCGAGAGCGGGATATCGCGCAGCAGCAGCGCCGCGACGCCGCCGGTCAGCGCCAGCGGCACGCCGGAGAACACCAGCGCCGCATCCGCCACCGATCCCATCCCCATGAACAGCAGCAGGAACACCAGGAGCAGCGCCACCGGCACCACGATGGTCAGCCGCTTGGTCGCGGAGACCAGCTGCTCGAACTGGCCGCCCCAGCCGATCCAGTAGCCGGGCGGCAGCTTGACCTTTTCGGCCACCGCCGCCTCGGCCTCGGTGACGAAGGAGCCGAGATCGCGCGCGCGGACATTGGCGGTGACGACGATGCGCCGCTTGCCGTTCTCGCGGCTGATCTGGTTCGGGCCGGGCGTCGCATCGACGGTCGCGACCGAGGACAGCGGCACATAGCGCATCTGGGCGAGGGGGAGGCGGCCAGCGCCGTTCGCACGGCCGTGCCGGTTGCCGCCTCCTCGCCGGGCGGCAGCGGGATCGGGATCGCCCGGATCGCCTCGAGATTGCCGCGCAAATGCTCCGGCAGGCGCACGACGATGTCGAACCGGCGGTCGCCCTCGAACAGCTTGCCGGCCGACTTGCCGCCGACCGCGATCTCGACGATGCCCTGCACCTCGCTGGCGCTGAGGCCGTAGCGGGCAAGCGCCTGGCGGTCGAGACGGACGGTGAGGATCGGCAGGCCCGCCACCTGTTCGATCTTGACGTCGCTGGCGCCGCGGATGCCGCGGATCGCGGCCTCGACCTGCTTGGCGGCGCCTTGCAGGATGTCGAGGTCATCGCCGAAGATCTTGACGCCGACGTCGCTGCGCACGCCCGAGATCAGTTCGTTGACGCGGAACTGGATCGGCTGGGAGAGTTCGTAGGCGCTGCCGGGAATGTCGTCCGCGGCGTGGTCGATAGCCTCGATCACCTCCGATTTCGCTTTGCCCGGGTCGGGCCATTCGGCGCGCGGCTTGAGCATGATGTAGCCGTCGGTCTGCGCCGGCGACATCGGGTCGGTTGCGATCTCGGCGGTGCCGATGCGGGTGAAGAACTCCTTCACCTCCGGAATCTGCATGATGCGCTTTTCCAGCGCCTTCTGCAGGTCGAGCGATTGCGTGAGGCTGGTGCCGGGATCCTGATCGAGGCCAGCGCGACGTCGCCTTCGTCCAGGCTAGGAATGAACTCGCCGCCCATCCGCGAGGCCGCGACGCCGCTCGCGATGACGATGAGCGCGGCCATGATGGCGACCGCGCCGCGGTTGTCGATGGCAAGGCGGAGCAGGGGGAGATAAGCGCGCTTGGCCATCCGCATGAACAGGTTTTCGTGCTCGGACACCTTGCCGGTGACGAAGATGGCGACGGCCGCCGGTACGAAGGTGATGGAGAACAGCACGGCGGCACCCAGCGCCATCAGCACGGTCAGCGCCATCGGCGTGAACATCTTGCCCTCGACGCCGGTCAGCGTCAGCACGGGCAGATAGACCACCGCGATGATCAGCGTTCCGAACAGGCTCGGCTTGATGACTTCACTGGACCCGCGCAGGATCGCGCGCAGCCGCTCAGAGATCGTGAGCAGCCCGCCTTTCTCGCGCTGCGCCTCGGCCAGCATGCGCAGGCAATTCTCGACGATGATCACGGCACCGTCGACGATGATGCCGAAGTCGATCGCGCCGAGGCTCATCAAATTGGCGCTGACCTTGGTCTCGACCATGCCTGATATCGTCATGGCCATGGATAGCGGAATGACGCAGGCCACCACGAGCGCGGCGCGGATATTGCCGAGGATCAGGAACAGCACGGCCACCACCAGCGCGGCGCCTTCCAGCAAATTGTTCTTGACGGTGCGGATGGTGGCTTCGACCAGATCGGTGCGATCGTAGACGGTTCGTGTCGCGACGCCCTCGGGCAGCGACTTGCCGATCTCTTCCAGACGGGCTGCGACGCGGCGCGCCACGGTGCGGCTGTTCTCGCCGATCAGCAGCATTGCGGTGCCGAGCACGGTCTCTTCGCCGTTCCAGGTCGCTGCGCCGGTGCGCAGATCGCGCCCCTCGGTAACGGTCGCGACATCCCGGATCCTGACGGGATTGCCGCCACGCGAGCCGATCACGATGTCCTGGATCTCGCCGATATTGCCGACCTGGCCCGGGGAGCGAACAAGGTATTGCTCGCCGTTGCGCTCGATATAGCCGGCGCCGACATTGGCGTTGTTGGCGGCGAGCGCCGTCATGACGTCGCGAAAGCCGAGCCGATAGGCCATCAGCTTGCCGGGGTCGGGCAGCACGTGGAACTGCCGTTCGAAGCCGCCGATGGTGTTGATCTCGATCACCCCCGGCACGTTGCGAAGCTGCGGCTTGATGATCCAATCCTGCACGGTGCGCAGATCGGTCAGCGAATAGTCGTGGCTGCCTTGCGTCTTCGCGCCCGTCTTGTCGTTCCTCTTGGCCTCCACGGTGTACATGAAGATTTCGCCGAGCCCGGTCGAGACCGGCCCCATCGCGACCTCGACGCCAACAGGGAGCTGGTCCTTGACCTGCTGAATGCGTTCGCCGACCAGCTGGCGGGCGAAAAAGATGTCGGTGCCGTCCTTGAAGACGACGGTGACCTGGCTGAGGCCGTAGCGCGACAGCGAGCGGGTGTAGTCGAGCTTGGGCAGTCCGCCCATCGCTGTCTCGACCGGGAAGGTGATGCGCTGCTCGGTTTCCAGCGGCGAATAGCCGGGCGCGCGGGTGTTGATCTGGACCTGGATGTTGGTGATGTCGGGCACCGCGTCGATCGGCAGGCGCTGGAAGTTCCAGGCGCCGAAAGCGATGGCGCCGAGCGCGAGCAGGAGGACCAGCCAGCGTTGATGCAGCGAGACGGCGATGAGGCGCTCAATCATGTTCGGCCTCGCCCTTGCCCATCTCCGCCTTCACGACGAAGCTGTTCTCGGCGACGTAATGCTCGCCGGCCGACAGGCCCGCTTTGATCTCGACATGGCGGGGATCGGAATCGCCAAGTTCAACCGGGCGTGCCTCGATCTTGTCGCCGTCCTCGCGCACGAACACGATGGTCCGGTTCTCCAGCGTCTGGATCGCGCTCCGGCGCACGGCGACCGCGACATTGCGGGCGGCGAGGATCAGCCGGGCCGTGACGAACAGGCCGGGGCGCAGGCGGCCGTCCGGATTTTGCAGCACCACGCGGGCGAGCGCGGTCTGCGTCTCGCTGGAGCCGATCGGCGCCATGTAGGAGATCGTGCCCTTGATCTCGCCGCGGCCGTCGTCGGGATCGATCAGCACCTCGTCGTTGAGGTGGACGCGCCGGAGATCCTGCCGGTAGATCGACAGGTCGACCCAGATGGTCGAGAGGTCGGCGACCACGAAGGCCGGCTTCTGCTCGGAAGCGTATTCGCCGAGCGAGATCTGCCGCTCGATCACGGTGCCGGCAATGGGGGCCTTCAGCTCGTAGACGGTGAGGCTCTGGTTGCTCTCGATCGCGGCGAGCAGGTCATCCTTGCCGACCTTGTCGCCGATGCGCTTCAGGATCGATTTGGCAAGGCCCGGGAAGCGCGGCGTCACCTGCACCACGGTTTCCTGGTTGGCGCGCAAGATGCCGTTGAAGGCGAGCGTGTCGGTCAGGGTCGCGCTCTCGGCCTCCGCCAGCACCACGCCGGCGGCGGCCAGCTTGACGTCGGAGATGCGGATGCGGTCGGCGCCGTGCTCGTCCTGCTCGACATGGTCGTTCGGCTTCTTCGGCTCGGAATGCTCGGCGTGTCCGGCAGGCTCGACCTTGGCTGGAGCGAGCAGGGAATAGCCGTAAGCGCCGAGCGCGGCGGCAACCATGGCCACGAGAATGGTGGAGGAGGTCTTCATCGCGCGCTCTCCCGCGCCAGCGTGAAGGGATTGCCGACGAGGCCTTCGATGGTCGCAACGCCGGCATGGAAGTTCTGCAGCGCCTCCTGCTCGCGCAGCCGCGCCTGGGTGACGCTGGCCTGGGCGTCGAGCACCTCGAGCAGGGTGAAGCGGCCCTGGCCGTAGCCTTGCGAGATCGCCTCGGACGCTTCGACCGCCTTGGGAATGGCGGTCTCGCGCAGCACCGCAAGCTCGCGCAGCGAGCCCTGCAGCGAGTCGTAGGCCCGCCCAGCAATCACGATCAGCGTGTTGCGGTTGGCCTCGCGCTCGGCCTTGGTCTTGGCGAGGCTCTCCTGCGCCGAAAGGATGTTGCCCTGGTTCTGGTCGAACACGGGGATCGGCACCGACAAGGAGAGCCGCACCGCATCGTCATTGGTCTCGTTGAAGTGGCGCCAGCCGGCCGCGATCCGCACGTCCGGATAGGGCTTGAGCCGCGCCAGCAGCAGCTCGGCATTGCGCTGGGCAAAGACCGCGGTCCAGCGCACCAGCTGCGGATTGGCGTCGATGGCGGCAACCACCGCCTGGAACGTCGGAGGCCGTCCCGTGGTGTCGAGCCGCCCGGAGACCTCGCCGAACCTGGCGTTGGGATCGCCCATCAGCACCGCAAGCTCGCGCCGGGCGCTCGCCAGACTCGCCTTGAAGCGCTCGCGGTCGGCCTTCACCAGGGCGGAGGCGACTTCGGCCCGTCCTGTCTCGGCCGGCGAGGAGGCGCCGGCCTCGACGCGGCGGCGGAGCAGCGGCGTCAGGCGGTCGATGGCGGCGATCTGCTCGTCGAGGATCTGGATGCGCCGTTGTGCGCCGAGCACGCCGAGGAAGGCAATCGCGGTTTCGGACAACACCTCGAGCCTGACGGCCTTGCGCTGGATCGCCGCGACCTCGATACCGGCCGCTCCGGCTGCGATCCGCGCGTCGCGCTTGCCGAACAGCTCGAAGGCCTGGCTGATCTGGAGCGTGGTCTCCGCCGATCGGGTCCCGCGATATTTGCCGGAGCCGAAGGAATCGTCCTGCTCATAGGACAGTTCCGGATTGAGCAGGGCGCCGGCCTGGATGCGCTGGCCCGTGGCGATACCGACGTCGCGATCCGCCGCCGTCAGGCGCGGGCTCGCGGCCAGCGCGCGCGACAACGCGCTTCGCATCGTCAAAGTCTGGGCGTGCGAGGGCGCAAGCGCCGATCCTGCAATCAGACACGCCACCGCGCACGCCAGGCGCGCGGCCATTCTCTTGCGAAACATAAAACCGACCCGTGAAGGATGAACCTAATGGGCGCGAGACGCCCGACCAATCCGTTCAGGCAATATGTTTGGGAGGGGGAGAGTCGGTGTCGGGGATGATGCCGGCGAGCTGGGGCGCATGTTGCGGGCTCGTCGCCGACACAAGCGCGGGCGATGCGGTCGACGACGCCGGCTGCGTCACCGCCAGCGAGAAGCAGCCATGGCAATGATGTCCGCCGATCGCCTTGTGGTCGGCATGGTCCGTCGGGGCATTGAGGGCTGCGGCGATCTCGGAACCGCCACCGGGCGTGGTGACGTCGATGTCGTGCGAGCCGTGCAGCGCGCCGGCCAGCAGATAGACCACCGCGATCAGCACGGACAGCAGCCCGCGCCAGTTGCGCGGACGGAATTTTGCTGAGGACTGGCGGTTCGCGAGCACGACGTCACTCTGGTTGCGGCCTGTGCCCGGCCTAGCACGGCGGCAGGAACAGTGTCGACCCGCAACATTGTTACGTCCCAGGAACATTTGCCGCAGCAGCCCGCACGTGAGGCGCGCGTCTCATTGACGGGCGATGATGCGGCGCTGTGAGGCGACTGTCTCGATGGCCGTGCGGACCTGCTCGGGAAGCTCGGCTGCAGCGTCGGCCTCGACGGCGCGACGGCTGGCTTCCATCGCCCGCTCCAGCCATTTGATGGCCTCATCGATCCATTGATCATGGCGCTCGGGATCGGCGAGGGCCTTCTCCCGACATGCGTTCGCCTCATGCAGGCACGCCGTTCTGCGATCCACGCGCCTCTCCCAATCCGGAGGTTGCCCCCGATCGCATCTTCGACGATCCCGGCTGCCGCCGGCGTTAACACACGACAGGGACGGTGATTGCAGAAAAGACCTCAGCTGGTCTGACCGGCTGAGGCTCCTGTGCTCACAATCTTCATTCCTCGGGACTCCAGCACTCAATTCGCATCTCGACGGCTGGTTCCGCCGCGCCGTTCGGTTTGGAACGTTCCTTGGACGTCGCGATTAGCGACCAGAAGAAACTGAGGAGGACGGACAATGGACGGACTGATTTACCTGATCGGCTTGATCGTCGTCATCATGGCGATCCTGTCGTTCTTCGGCCTGCGTTGAGAGAGCCGCGATGACCGTCGAAACGCTCATGCGGGAAGAAATCATCGAGGGCGGCCTGGAGGGCGACGCCCCCGAAGCATCCAGTGGAGCTCGGTCTTCGCCGGCGCGCTCGCCGCCGGTGCGATGTCATTCATTCTGGTCGGCTTTGGCGTCGCCGTCGGTCTCGGTGTCAGCTCGGCCTCGCCGACATGGCGCGATGCCTCGGTGGCACTGGCGCTGCTCTCGGGGCTGTACCTGATCATCCAGGCGATCATCAGCTTCGGCTTCGGTGGCTATATCGCCGGCCGGACGACGCGCCCGGCGCCCGCGCTGGCGACGATCGAAGACGATGGCGAGCGACGGGACGGCCTGCACGGGCTGACCTCCTGGGCTCTGGCCGTGCTGGTCGGCGCGGCGCTGCTTGCGCTGCTCGGTGCCGCCGCGATCGAGCGTTCGCCGCTGCGCAGCTCGGCCGGTGCGGCGTCCTCAGCCGAGCCTATGCTCAGCTATGAGACTCGACAAGCTGTTCCGCGCGCCGCGTCGCGCTCCCAACATCGATCTGAGGGAAGCACGGGCCGAAGCCGGACGCATTCTGATGACGTCGTCCAGCCATAGCGGCGTCAATACCGACGACCGGGCCTATCTCGTGCAGCAGGTCGCTGGCCTCACGGGGCTGCAGGCTCCCGACGCCGAACGGCGCGTCGATGCGCTGATCGCGGACGCGAAGACGGCGATCGGCCGTGCGCGGCGCAACTCCATCATCGTGGCGTTCTCGATCGCCGCCGCGACCCTGATCGGCGCCGCGGTGGCGTGGGCTGCGGCGGTGGCCGGCGGACGGCATCGTGATGGCGAACCCTTGCCGAACTGGATGGCGAGACTCGAACCGCTTCCATCGCAGTCCGCGCGCGATGCCGGTGCCGTAGTCTCGCATGATCGGCCGGGCGCAAGCCCGGCCGTGGAATGTTTGCTTCAGGTCTTCTCTTCCCAGATCATCGCGAGATGCACGATGGTCTGCACGGCCTTTTCCATATCCTGCCGGCTGACCCATTCGAGCCGCGAGTGAAAGGCATGCTCGCCGGCGAAGATGTTGGGGCAGGGCAGGCCCATGAAGGACAGGCGCGAGCCGTCGGTGCCGCCGCGGATCGCGGTGCGCATCGGGCGCAGGCCGGCCCGGCGGATCGCCTCGATGGCGTATTCCAGCACATGCGGGTGACGGTCGATCACCTGCTTCATGTTGCGGTACTGCTCCTTCACCTCGAAGGTGTAGGTCGAGCGCGGATAGTCCTTCATCACGTCCTTGACGATGCTCTCGAGCAGGACCTCCTTCTCCTTCAGCCCTTCCTCGGTGAAGTCACGGACGATGAAGGAGAGCGTCGCCTGCTCCAGCGCGCCCTCGATGCCGATCGGATGCAGGAAGCCCTGCTTGCCCGAGGTCGTCTCCGGCGAGCAGCCTTCCTTCGGGAGGCGCTCGACGATGGCGGCCGCGATCTTGATCGCGTGCTCCATCTTGCCCTTGGCGTAGCCGGGATGGGCGCTGACACCGGTGATGGTGATGACGGCGCCGTCGGCCGAGAAGGTCTCGTCCTCGACGCAGCCGGCGCTCTCGCCGTCCATGGTGTAGCCGAAATCGGCACCCAGCTTCTTGATGTCGACATTGTCGACGCCGCGGCCGATCTCCTCGTCCGGGGTGAACAGGATCTTGATGGTGCCGTGCTTCACATCGGGATTGCTGATGAAGAACTGCGCGGCGTCCATGATCTCGGCGACGCCGGCCTTGTTGTCGGCCCCGAGCAGCGTCGTGCCGTCGGTGGTGATGATGTCGTTGCCGATCTGGTTCTTCAGCGCCGGATGCTCATTGAAGCGGATCACCTGGCTGGTGTCGCCGGGCAGCGTGATGTCGCCGCCGCGATAGTTCTGCCAGGTCTGCGGCTTGACGTCCTTGCCGGTCACGTCGGGCGAGGTGTCCATGTGCGAGCAGAAGCAGATCACCGGCACCTTCTTGTCGGTGTTGGCCGGGATCGTGCCGTAGACGTAGCCGTAATCGTCCAGATGCGCGTCGGCGACGCCCATGGCTTTCAGCTCAGCGGCGAGCACGCGGCCGAGATCCTTCTGCTTCTCGGTCGAGGGCGAGCGAGGCGAGTCCGGATCGGATTGGGTGTCGATGGTGACGTAGCGCAGGAAGCGCTCGGTTACGGTGTGCGAAAAGGTGAGGGAGGACATTTCTGGTCAAACCGCCGGGTCAGGGGAGAGAGGCGGTATATCAGAAAAGCGGGCCACGTTGCGGCCGGACGAGATCGGATCAGGCTTAACAAGACGTGACCTCTAGATCGCCTCTTTCAGTTCCTTCACGGGGCGGAAGGTGACCTTCTTGCTGGCCTTGATGTGGATCGGCTCGCCGGTGGCGGGGTTGCGGCCGGTGCGGGCGGCGCGCTTGCGGACCTGGAGGATGCCGAGCCCGACGATGCGGACGCGGTCGCCCTTCTTGAGGTGCTTGGCGATCAAATCGACCATGTCGGTCAGGACGGCTTCGGCGTGCTTTTTCGACAGGTCCTGGCTCTCGGCAATATCGGCGGCGAGGTGCTTGAGCGTGATCGTGGCGGCAGCGGCTGCCTTTTTTGCCGAATCCTTCTTACCCATAGCTGGCCTCCTCGATTGTCCAATGACAGGGAGGCCCCGAAAAGCCGGCAACGTGTGGGAATCCCTCTAAGCCCAGGAAGACGTAGACGATTCGGCTGCAGGCTGACTATGCCGAGAGTTCCCGTCCAGCCGCAGGCCATCGCCGGCGCAGATGCGATCGGCGTCGAGAAGATCTCGCTAAGACTATGAAGGGATTGCCAAAATGGCGCGAGAGACGGGGCTCGAACCCGCGACCTCCGGCGTGACAGGCCGGCGCTCTAACCAACTGAGCTACTCCCGCGTGGTTCGCTCGATGCGCGCGGAACGAGGGGGAATTAAAGGCGGGGCTGGGTGAAGTCAAGGACGTTGCGCTGCGCCGGCGCATCTCGGCTAAGCATTGCTCTGGAAAACGAAAAATGCCGCCCGGAGGCGGCCATGGGTCAGCCCGGAAGAGGGCGTCTCAGCGAATCTCCGAGGTCCCTGCGCTCGTCACCACCACCGGCTTGCCGGCCTTGATCACGTGGGTGGACTGGGCGGTCTGGCTGTAATCGGCATTGGTGCGGGCTGCGATCCCGAAGCCGGCCACCATGATGCCAGCCACCAGCGCCACCACCACGATCTTCAAATGGGTCGCACGATCAGCAGAATGAATGGAGTGGTTCATATGAGCCTCCCGACGGGCTTTGCCGCCGTCTATGGGCTCAACTTCTAAGGACCATCTGTTTCCGGATGGTTTCGCGGGTTCCGCAAAATGGTTTCATTAATGCGCCCGCTCGGTTTCGCCGGGCTTGCGGCCGGATCAGGTCTCACGCCGCCGCCCGCTCGATATTGGCCCGGATCGACCGCGCCGCCCAGATGAAGAGCAGGGCGCCGAGCGTGGTCGTGACCGCCGCCGAGAGCAGGGAATAGCGCACGGCCTCGGCGCCATAGGTGCCCTTCAGCGCGTCATTGACCATGCCGACCGCGAGCGGGCCGACGCCCTGGCCGAAGCAGGTGGCGGTGAGCGCGATCAGCGCGGAGGCGAGCGCCCGCATGCTGGGCTTCGCCACCGTCTGCGCGATCGCGAAGATCGGGCCGAGATGGAAGCCGACCAGGAAAGAGGTCAGCGCCAGCATGGCGATCATCATCGCGAAATCCTGCGTCAGCATGCACAGCGCGAACACGGGGCCGGCCAGCCCCGAGGTGATCGCGGGCGCCCACAGCTTCCAGCGGTCGTCGCGGCGGCTGACTTGCGCCACGACGAAGCCGCCGAGCAGGGTGCCGGCCATGCCGGCGAGGCCCTTGAAGGTGCCGGCATAGGTACCGATCTCGGCGCTCGACAGATGGTGCACGCGCGCCAGGAACGGCGGAATCCAGGCCGCGGTCGCGTAGTTCGTATAGGTGGTGAGGCAGAAGCCGATCAGGACGATGAGGAAGCTCTTCTGCGAGCCGAGGAAGCGCAGCGTCGGCCCGAGCGGCTCGGGTACGAAGCTCTCCTGCATCGCGCCGCGCTTCGGCTCGGAGATCGTCAGCCACAACACGAGTGCGAGCAGGATGCCGGGCAGGCCGGCGACATAGAAGGCCATCCGCCAGCCATAGTGCTGGTTGATATAGCCGCCGACAAAATAGCCGAGGAAGACGCCGAGATAAGTGCCGATGGCATAGATGCCGAGTGCGCGCGGACGCTCGTTCTTGGCGAAGAGATCGGCAACGATCGACTGCGAGGCCGGGGAGCCCGCGGATTCGCCGATGCCGACGCCGATTCTGGCAAGTGCCAATGAGGTCAGGCTGGTGGCGGCGCCGCACAGCGCCGTCATCGCGCTCCAGAACGCGAAGGCCAAGGCGACGATGTTGCGCCGGTTGAGGCGGTCGGCGACGCGCGCGATGGGAATGCCGAGCAGGGAGTAGAACAGCGCGAAGCCGAAGCCTGCGAGCAGGCCCATCATGGTGTCGCTGAGCGCGAACTCCTTCTTGATCGGCTCGATCAGGACGTTGAAGATGGTGCGGTCGAGGAAGTTCAGCGCGTAGATGATGGTGAGCAGGCCCAGCACGTAATAGCGCCGCGGCGATGGCTTGGCCGCGGCAGCCGTCTGCACCGACATCTGTGACGTCATATCGACCATCGCTTCCCCCAATTTGTCTTTGTTGTCGTTGTCGGTCCAGCCTGATCGGCTGCAATTCAGCCTTCGCGGATGTAATTCCCCGCTTCGAACGTGACGGGCGGCGCGCTCGCATCGAACGAGACGCCGATCGGATCGCGGCCCGCGGCGAGTGCGTCGAGCTGGTCGCTCAGCATCCGCCGGATCAGGAGGATGCCGCGGTCGCTCTGGCCGAAATGCTCCTCGGAGTGAACCGTCACCTCGCCCTGGCCGACCTGGGCCTCGTAATCGCCCGGGAATTGCTGGTGCTCTTCCTCGGTCATGTCCCACCAGAACTTGCCGTTGAATTTCGAGCGCATGCGGCTGATGTCGCCGGAGTTCTTGACGCGGCCGGCGACATAGATGCGGAACGAGCCGTCGTCGATCGGAAGCACCCAGCCGATCGACTCGACGCGGGCGAACTGCGCGACGCGCGGGTTCGGCACCACGCGCAGCGTCGGCAGCGCGGCCTCGCTGACGCGATAGAACACCTTGCCGTCGTCCTGCCTGCGCTCGGAGCGGACGAGCACGCCGCGCGGCGATTTCTCGAACTTCACCTCGGGGATCGAGGCCATCATGTCGGTGAATTGCGGCCCCGAGAACGAGCCGTGCAGCACCGGCACGTGATAGGGATCGACCACGTTCTCGAAATGCTGCAGCCAGTTGCAGGGGATGATGGCGGGGCCGCCGCCGCCGATCGAAGAATCGTCGGCCTCGACCTGCTCGCCGTCGTCCATGTTGTCCAGGCACTCGTAAGCCGGCAGCACCGGGCGTTTCTCGGCCGGGCCCATATAGGCGAAGATCAGGCCGTAACGCTCCTCGACCGGATACCAGGGCTGGCGCACCTTGTCCTTGAACGGAGCGCCGTCGGGCTCGCAGGGCTGCTCCAGGCAATGGCCCTCGGTGTCGAATTTCCAGCCGTGATAGCAGCAGCGGATGCCGTCATCCTCGACCTTGCCGTAGTAGAGCGTGGTGCCGCGGTGGCAGCAGCGGGCGTGCAACAGTCCGGCGCGGCCGTTCCTGTCACGGAACAAGACCAAGTCCTCACCCAGGGCGCGTACCTTCTTCGGCGTGTCGGTGGCGTCGCTGACAAGGCCGATCGGATGCCAGTAGCGGCGCAGCAGCTCGCCCATCGGCGTGCCGCGTGCGACCGAGGTCAGCTCGGTGCGCGTGTGCGCCGGCTTCATCGCATAGGCCGTGCCGAGATCGCGATCCCGCTGGGTGATGGTCATGCCGGTCCTCCCGCTGTCGGCCCCTCGCCGGGCCTCTTTCTTGCGTCTTCGCTATAGTGAAAAATAATTCGATGACATTGTCAACGATCTTCCGAATGCCTCTAAGACGCATTTGATGGGACAGCCGGCTTGGACTTGGCAGGCCCGGGCTTTCTTGGCAGAGGTGGATGATGAGCCAGATCGAGAGCAGGGGCGGGGCGACGTCGCCAGCCGCAGACGAGAGCGAGCCGTCGGCCCCGATCACCGTGATGCTGTCGTCGCGACTGATGGTGCTTGCCAATCTGCTCAAGCGCGGCGCGATCCTGCGCTACAAGCGCCTCACCGGATTGTCCTCGGTCGAGTTCGGTCTCGTCGCCTCGCTCGGCCGCCGGCCGCCGATGAGCGTGGCGCGGCTCGCCGAGGCCGTCGGTCAGGACAAGGGGCAGATCAGCCGCGCGCTGGCCAATCTCTTGACGCGCAAGCTGATTGCGAAATCGGCTAATCCGAAGGACAGCCGCGAGGTGCTGATCTCGCTGACCACGGCGGGCCTCGCTGCGCATGATGCGATCGTCGACGGTGCGCAGGAGCGCAACCGGCGTCTGCTGGAAGATCTGAGCGAAGCCGAATTCCACACGCTGCTGGGACAAGTCGATCGTCTCACGGCGATCGCGGCCGAGATGCTCGAGAGCGAGAAGAACGCGCGCTGACTTCGCAGACGATCTCTCGACATGCTGGATCGCTTCTAAGACTCCTTCTAAGACCTTTTCAATTAGGGATTCTCCGCGCCCTCACATAAGCGTCGCCCGTGAGCGCAGGCCGCCCGGGGACAGGCGGCATGACGCTTTGGACATGCAGCTTTGGGGTGGCGCGTTGAACAGTCTTGGAATGCTGCGGTCGGCCGTATTGGCGACCGCGTCCGCTTTGGTCCTGGTCCCGCAGGCATCGCTTGCACAATCGTCGGCGCAGGGTGGCGCAACCAACCTGCCGTCGGTCACCGTCACCGCGCCGGAAGCGCGCCGTCGCGTCACGACGACACCTCAACGCCGTGCGCCGCGCGCGTCGGATCAGACGGTTGCGAGCCGCAAGCCGCAGCCGCGGCGCGATGTCGGCTTCGTCGAGACGCCGCGCGGGCCCGTGCATGGCTACGTCGCGGGGCGCAGCTCGTCCGGTACCAAGACCAACACGCCGATCATGGAGACGCCGCAATCAGTGTCCGTCGTCGGCGCCGAGCAGATCCGCGACCAGAAGCCGAACAAGCTCGACGAGGTGCTGCGCTATACCGCCGGCGTGCGGGCAGGGACCTTCGGCGCCGACACGCGCAACGATTGGTGGCTGATCCGCGGCTTCAAGTCCGACGATATCGGACTGTTCCTCGACGGCATGCAGCTGTTCTACACCTCCTATGCGAGCTGGCGGCTGCCGCCGTCCAACATGGAGCGCGTCGAGGTGCTGCGCGGTCCGTCCGCCGTGCTCTATGGCGGATCGAGCCCGAGCGGCATCGTCAACGTCGTCAGCAAGATGCCGCCCACCGAGCCGATCCGCTACATCGAGACCGGCGTCAACAATTTCGGCAACGCCTATGTGGGCTTCGACGTCGGCGGGCCGGTCGCAACGCAGCCCCAGGATGGCAAGCTGTTCTATCGTGTCGTCGGTGAGATCAGGAACGGCGGTACGCAGGTCGACTTCACGCCTGACAACAACTACTTCATCGCGCCGTCGTTCACGTGGAAGCCGGACGCCGACACGTCCTTCACGGTTCTCGCATCGGCCTCGAAGACGGACACGAGGGGCATCAACTTCCTGCCTTACCAGGGCACGGTGACCAACGCGCCATTCGGCAAGATCCCGACCAGCTTCTTCGTCGGCGATCCCAGTGTCGACAAGTTCACGCGCGAGCAGGAGATGCTCGGCTACCAGTTCGAGCGCAATCTCACCGACGATGTCACGTTCCGGCAGAATGCCCGGTTCGCCCATATCGACCTGACCTATCGCGGTTACATCGGCAACGGCTGGGACAACATCAACACCGCCACGATGGGGCGATATAACTGGTACGCCAAGAACACCGCCAACCAGGCCAATCTGGACAACCAGCTGGAATATCGCTTCAGCACCGGGCCGGTGCGGCACACGATGCTGTTCGGCGTGGATCTGAAGGGCTACCAGATCGACGACTACCAGAACTTCAATTTCGGCACGGTGCCTTCGATCAACGTGTTCAGCCCCGTCTATGGCCTCAACATTCCGCTGACGGGCGCGCCGTTCCGCAACTTCCTGATCACGCAGAAACAGGCCGGCACCTATCTTCAGGACCAGATGAAGCTCGGCAACTTCACGCTGGTGCTGAGCGGCCGCAACGATTGGGTCGAGACGACGCAGGACGCGCGCGACACCGGGGCCACCGTCGCCAGCCGTGACGACAGCAAGTTCAGCGGGCGGGCCGGGCTGATCTACAATTTCGACAACGGCATCGCGCCCTACGTCTCCTATGCGACGAGCTACAATCCCGTCATCGGCCTCAACGCCAGCAACCAGCTCTTCCTCCCCGAGACCGGGCAGCAGACCGAGATCGGCGTGAAGGTCGCGCCGAAGGGGTTCGACGGCTATTTCACGGCTTCTGTGTTCGACCTGAAGCGCCAGAACGTGGCGACCACCGCGGGCACGCCGATCCTGCTGAACCAGACCGGCGAGGTGACCTCGCGCGGCATCGAGCTCGAAGCGGTGGCCAATGCCACCAGGGAACTCAAGCTGATCGGCGCCTTCACCGCCTATCATCTCTTCAACAGCCGGGATCTCGATCCGTCGCTGGTCGGCAAGACGCCGACCAACACGCCTCAGCTCCTGGTCTCGGGCTGGGCCGACTACACCTTCAAGGACGGGCCGCTCGAAGGCTTCGGCTTCGGCGGCGGCGTGCGCTATGTCGGCTCGTCCTGGGCCGACCCCGCCAACACCCTCGAGGTTCCCGCGGTGGTGCTCGGCGATCTCGCGCTCCATTACGAACGGCAGAACTGGCGGACGGCGCTCAACGTCGTCAACCTGACCGACAAGATCTATGTCGCGAGCTGCTCGTTTCCGACGTCCTGCTTCTACGGCGATCGCCGGCGCGTCACCGCCAGCGTCTCCTACAAATGGTGAGGCGGGGCGAGGGCGGCGCGATCCGGCGCCGCTGATCGTCCCCCACGAGATCGATGAGCTCCCGGCCATGCCCCCGGCCTGAAGCTCGTCCGAGCGCGGCGGGCGCGACGACCCTAGAGTCGCCGCCGCCGCGCTCGCGATCGGTTGGACTGCAATATATCGCAGGATGACGCCGCCCTCGCAGGCGGCGGGCCGGTCCCGCCGCGATGCATGGCTCGTCTGATCGCTTGCACCTGTGGATAGGTGTCTTTGCAGCAACTCTTCCCGCCTCGCGATCGCGGCCATCATCGGCCGTTTGGCGCGCTGAAGGGGGTGACCTTCGGCAATATGGCGCCGGGATGACAGCCAGGCGTTCCCGACGGGAGCCACGGCTCCGTTTGGGTGCGCCGCCGCACCCGAAAATCATGCATTTTTCTCGGGCGAAGCACGGCCTGATGCGGCCCGGCCTGTGCGCCGCAATCGCCGAACGGCTGTCCTTCAAAACCGGTGGCCGCCCTTGCTGGGTCCGGCGATCTGCTCCATACCAGCGCGGGGTGATTCCGGGATTTTCACCGCTCTCGGAGCGGTAAAAGGGCGTAAAACGAGCGTGTCTTGCGCCCATTGGTGCACTGCGCTAAGGCTCAGAACAATTCCAAATCGGACGAATCCGTGGCTGTCCCGAGGCTGCGGGAAAAAGGGCTCGCCAATGAGCGGCATTCTGCAGAACTATCTTCCACTCGTCGTCTTCATAGCGGTAGCGGGCCTGATCGGCCTGGTGCTGCTGATCGCGCCCTTCATCGTGGCGTTCCAGCAGCCGGATCCGGAAAAGCTGTCGGCGTATGAATGCGGTTTCAACGCCTTCGACGACGCCCGCATGAAGTTCGACGTCCGCTTCTATCTGGTCGCCATCCTCTTCATCATCTTCGACCTCGAGGTGGCGTTCCTGTTTCCCTGGGCGGTGGCGTTCGGCAAGCTTGGCGCGACCGGCTTCTGGTCCATGGTGGTGTTCCTCGGCGTGCTGACGGTCGGGTTCGCCTATGAATGGAAGAAGGGAGCACTGGAATGGGATTGAACCCTGCATCGTCCACCGGTCCGGTTCTAGCGCCGGCCGCCAAGGGCATCCTGGATCCCTCCACCGGCAAGCCGGTCGGGGCCAATGACCCGTTCTTTCTCGAGGTCAACTCCGAGCTGTCCGACAAGGGCTTCTTCGTGGCCGCGACCGACGACCTCATCACTTGGGCCCGTACCGGCTCCTTGATGTGGATGACTTTCGGTCTCGCCTGCTGCGCGGTCGAGATGATGCAGGTGTCGATGCCGCGCTACGACGTCGAGCGCTTCGGCTTCGCGCCGCGTGCCTCGCCGCGCCAGTCCGACGTGATGATCGTCGCGGGAACGCTGACCAACAAGATGGCGCCCGCGCTGCGCAAGGTCTACGACCAGATGCCCGAGCCGCGCTACGTCATCTCGATGGGCTCCTGCGCCAATGGCGGCGGCTACTATCACTATTCCTACTCGGTCGTGCGCGGCTGCGACCGCATCGTGCCGATCGACATCTACGTGCCGGGCTGCCCGCCCACGGCGGAAGCGCTGCTCTACGGCGTGCTGCTGCTGCAGAAGAAGATCCGGCGCACCGGCACCATCGAACGCTAAGGTTTTACGTCATGGACGACGCCAAGCTCGACGCCCTGGGGCAGACGATCGTTAGCGCGCTTCCGGGCGCCGCCACCGGTCATTCGGTGGCCTTCAACCAGCTGACGGTTGATGTCGAGGCCAGCAAGATCATCGAGGTGGTCAAGTACCTCCGCGACGATCCGAACTGCCGCTTCATCAACTTCACCGACATCACGGCCGCGGACTATCCGTCGCGCGAAAAGCGCTTCGACGTGATCTATCACTTCCTGTCACCGACCCTGAACGCGCGCATCCGCCTCAAGGCCCAGGCCGACGAGACCACGCAGGTGCCGTCGCTGATCGAGGTGTTCCCCGGCGCCGACTGGTTCGAGCGCGAGGCCTACGACCTCTACGGCGTGTTCTTCGTTGGCCATCCCGACATGCGCCGCATCCTCACCGACTACGGTTTCGAGGGCCATCCGCTGCGCAAGGATTTTCCGACCACCGGTTTCGTCGAGGTCCGCTACGACGACCAGGAGAAGCGGGTGGTGTACGAGCCGGTCCGGCTCAACCAGGAATTCCGCAAGTTCGACTTTTTGTCGCCGTGGGAAGGGGCGGACTATCCGGTCCTTCCTGGCGATGAAAAAGCAGGGCCGAAGGTCTGATCATGAACGAGCAACCCGAACAGCTTCGCAACTTTACGATCAACTTCGGACCGCAGCATCCTGCGGCGCACGGCGTTCTGCGTCTCGTGCTCGAATTGGATGGCGAAGTCGTCGCCCGCGTCGATCCCCATATCGGCCTGCTTCACCGCGGCACCGAGAAGCTGATCGAGCAGAAGACCTATCTGCAGGCGATCCCCTATTTCGACCGGCTCGACTACGTCGCGCCGATGAACCAGGAGCACGCCTTCTGCTTGGCTGCCGAAAAGCTGCTCGGCATCGAGGTGCCGCGCCGCGGCCAGCTGATCCGCGTGCTCTATTGCGAGATCGGCCGCATCCTCTCGCATCTTCTCAACGTCACGACGCAGGCGATGGACGTCGGCGCGCTGACCCCGCCGCTGTGGGGCTTCGAAGAGCGCGAGAAGCTGATGGTGTTCTACGAGCGCGCCTCCGGCAGCCGTATGCATGCGGCCTTCTTCCGCGTCGGCGGCGTGCATCAGGACCTGCCGCAGAAGCTGGTCGACGACATCGAGGCCTGGTGCGATCCGTTCCTCAAGGTCGTCGACGACCTCGACCGGCTGCTCACCGCCAACCGCATCTTCAAGCAGCGCAACGTCGACATCGGCGTGGTGCCGCTGAAGGAAGCCTGGGAGTGGGGCTTCTCCGGCGTGATGGTGCGCGGCTCGGGCGCGGCCTGGGACCTGCGCAAGTCGCAGCCCTATGAGTGCTACGCCGAGATGGATTTCGACATTCCGATCGGCAAGAACGGCGATTGCTACGACCGCTATCTGATCCGCATGGAAGAGATGCGCCAGTCCGTGCACATCATGAAGCAGTGCATCCAGAAGCTGAACGCGGCCGACGGCAAGGGCCCCGTCGTCGTCGAAGACAACAAGGTCGCGCCGCCGCGCCGTGGCGAGATGAAGCGCTCGATGGAAGCGCTGATCCACCACTTCAAGCTCTACACCGAGGGCGTTCACGTTCCGGCCGGCGAAGTCTACGCCGCGGTCGAGGCGCCCAAGGGCGAGTTCGGCGTCTATCTGATCTCGGACGGCACCAACAAGCCGTACAAGTGCAAGATCCGCGCGCCGGGCTTTGCGCATCTGCAGGCCATGGACCACATCTGCCGCGGCCATCTGCTCGCCGACGTCTCGGCGATCCTCGGCTCGCTCGACATCGTGTTCGGAGAGGTCGATCGCTGATGGGGCAGCAGGCGCCAATCCAGTTCGACCGCGCCTCGGGGGCCCTGGAAGGGGCCAACCTGTGGGAGCGGACGGCTGCCTTGGCGCTGGTGACGGGATCGAAGATCTCCTCGCACTTCTCGCACATGGGCTACATCGCCTGCGCCAATCTGCTGCGCAAAACGCTGCCCGAGCGCAACATCGCGATCCGGCTCAATCCCGACGCCGTGTTCGAATTCCCCTATGGCGACGGCTATTGGAGCAAGCTGCTCAACCGGTCATACAATTACGAGGACGAGCTCGAGGTTCTGTTCGCCGACTCCATCGACGTCGACTACACGCTGCTCGATTGCGGCGCCAATTACGGCTACTGGTCGGTGCTGGTGTCGAGCAAGCCGTTCGGCTCGCACAAGGCAATCGCGATCGAGCCGTCGGGGCAGAACTATCCGAAGCTCGCCAACAACGCCGGCGTCAACGGCGGTCGCTTCGACACCATGAAATGCGCGATCGGCGCCACCCGCGGCACCGCGCGGCTCTCCGGGACCAAGCACGAGGCCTTCAGCATCGCCGGCAATCCCGCAGCGGGCGGTGAGGAGGTGCCGGTCATCTCGCTCGACAATCTCATCGACGACGGCAAGGTTTCGGCCAGCGGCAAGTACCTGATCAAGCTCGACGTCGAGGGCGTCGAGATCGAGGCGATCAAGGGCGGTGCCCGGCTGCTCCAGGCCGACAGCGTCATCATGTGCGAGGAGCACGGCAGCGACCGCAACCACTCGGTGTCGCGCTACATCCTCGAGCAGACCCCGCTGAAGCTGATCGTGTTCGATCCGCGCAGCAACCGCATGGAGACCGTGACCGAGCTGTCGATCCTCGACCGCATCAAGGTCTCGACCCATGTCGGCTACAACGTTTTCGGCACCGCAAGCGCATTCTGGCAGGACAGGATCGAAGCCCTGAATGCGAAAACCGCGCGCCGCATGCAGTGAGAGATAACAGATGTCCGTTCGCCGATTAGCACCGAAGGAAGTCCAGCCCGCGAGCTTTGCGTTCACGGACGAGAACCTCGCGTTCGCCAAGCAGCAGATCGCGAAATATCCGGCGGGACGTCAGGCCTCCGCGGTCATCGCCATTCTCTGGCGCGTCCAGGAGCAGCACGAGGGCTGGGTCTCGGAAGCCGCGATCCGCGCGGTCGCCGACCTGCTCGACATGCCCTACATCCGCGTGCTGGAAGTTGCGACGTTCTACACGATGTTCCAGCTCGCTCCCGTGGGCAAGAAGGCCCACGTCCAGGTCTGCGGCACCACGCCGTGCCGGCTGCGCGGCGCCGAGGATCTGATCCACGTCTGCGAGCACCGCATCAATCACGAGCCCTTCCAGCTCTCCAAGGACGGCAATTTCAGCTGGGAGGAGGTGGAGTGCTTAGGAGCCTGCGTGAACGCACCGATGGTGCTGATCGGCAAGGACACCTATGAGGACCTGACCAAAGAGAGCTTCGGCAAGGTGCTCGACGGCTTCGCCTCGGGCAATCCGCCCAAGCCCGGTCCGCAGAACGGCCGCCAGTTCTCGGCGCCGATATCAGGGCCGACCACGCTGAAGGAGATCACCTGATGCGTGATCTCTCGCAGCCTTCCGTACAGGGGAGCGGTGCCGTGAAGAAATGGGGCTTCATCGCGTTGCACGCCGCCGTGGCGGCCACCTTCATTTTCCTGCTTCAGCGTTTCAGCCTGAACGCGTCGCTGGAATCCAGCCTGCTCTGGGCGCTGACCTTTGCCGTCTGCGCCGCCGGACTTGCCTACAAGCAGACCATTCGTTGATCGGAAAGCACTGATATGCTCGAGGACAAGGACCGCATCTTCAGGAACCTCTACGGCCTCCACGACTGGGGGCTCGAGGGTGCGCGGCGCCGCGGCGCCTGGGACGGCACCAAGAACATCATCGACAAGGGCCGCGACTGGATCATCAACGAGATGAAGGCGTCGGGCCTGCGCGGCCGCGGCGGCGCCGGCTTCCCGACCGGTCTGAAATGGTCCTTCATGCCGAAGGAATCGACCGACGGCCGGCCGAGCTATCTCGTCGTCAACGCCGACGAATCCGAGCCCGGCACCTGCAAGGATCGCGAGATCATGCGGCACGATCCGCATCTGTTGATCGAGGGCTGCCTGATTGCGAGCTGCGCGATGAACGCGCATGCCTGCTACATCTATGTCCGCGGCGAGTTCATCCGGGAGCGCGAGCATCTGCAGGCCGCGATCGACCAGGCCTATGAGGCCAAGCTGGTTGGCAAGGACAACGTCAACGGCTGGCCGTTCGACATCTACGTCGCGCACGGCGCCGGCGCCTATATCTGCGGCGAGGAAACCGCGCTGCTCGAAAGCCTCGAAGGCAAGAAGGGCCAGCCGCGCCTGAAGCCGCCGTTCCCGGCCAATGTCGGCCTGTACGGCTGCCCGACCACCGTCAACAACGTCGAATCGATCGCCGTTGCGCCCGACATCCTGCGCCGCGGCGCGGCGTGGTTCGCCGGCATCGGCCGTCCGAACAATGTCGGCACGAAACTCTTCTGCATCTCCGGCCATGTCGAGCGGCCCTGCAACGTCGAGGAGGCCATGGGCATCCCGTTCCGTGAGCTGATCGACAAGCATTGCGGCGGCATTCGCGGCGGCTGGGACAACCTCAAGGCCGTGATCCCCGGCGGCTCGTCGGTGCGCATGGTGCCGGCCGAGCAGATCATCGACACGCCGATGGATTTCGACAGCCTGAGCAAGCTGCGCTCGGGCCTCGGCACCGCGGCCGTGATCGTGATGGACAAGTCGACCGACCTGATCCGCGCCATCGCCCGCATCTCCTATTTCTACAAGCATGAGAGCTGCGGTCAGTGCACGCCGTGCCGCGAGGGCACGGGCTGGATGTGGCGCGTCTTGACCCGCATGGCCGAAGGTCGCGCCCACAAGCGCGAGATCGACATGCTGTTAGAGGTGACCAAGCAGGTCGAAGGCCACACCATCTGCGCGCTCGGCGACGCGGCGGCATGGCCGATCCAGGGCCTGATCGCGCATTTCCGTCACGAGATCGAAGCGCGCATCGACGAATATTCGCACAAGGCCGACATCGACGATGCCGGCGTCCGCGATCCCGTGAACATGGTCGCGGCGGAGTAAGAGACATGACCAAGCTCATCATCGACGGCAAAGAGATCGATGTGCCCGCCGAATACACGCTGCTTCAGGCGTGCGAGGCGGCCGGCGCCGAGATTCCGCGCTTCTGCTATCACGAGCGGCTGTCGATCGCCGGCAATTGCCGGATGTGCCTCGTCGAGGTGAAAGGCGGCCCGAAGCCGGTCGCGTCTTGCGCCTGGGGCGTGCGCGACTGCCGTCCGGGCCCCAAGGGCGAGCCGCCGGAAATCTCGACGCGTTCGCCGATGGTGAAGAAGGCACGCGAAGGCGTGATGGAATTCCTTCTGATCAACCATCCGCTGGATTGCCCGATCTGCGACCAGGGCGGCGAGTGCGATCTGCAGGACCAGGCGATGGGCTATGGTGTGGACACCAGCCGCTTCGCCGAGAACAAGCGCGCCGTCGAGGACAAATATCTCGGCGCGCTGGTCAAGACCTCGATGAACCGCTGCATCCAGTGCACGCGCTGCGTCCGCTTCTCGGCGGAAGTTGCCGGCGCGCCCGAGATGGGCGCAACGGGCCGCGGCGAGGACATGGAGATCACGACCTATCTCCAGCACGCCCTGACCTCGGAATTGCAAGGCAATCTCGTCGACATCTGCCCGGTCGGCGCGCTCACCTCGAAGCCCTATGCTTTCGCGGCGCGTCCGTGGGAGCTCGGCAAGACCCAGTCGATCGACGTCATGGACGGCGTCGGCTCGGCGATCCGCGTCGACACCCGCGGCCGCGAGGTGATGCGCGTGCTGCCGCGTATCAACGAGGCCGTGAACGAGGAGTGGATCTCCGACAAGACCCGCCACGTCGTCGACGGCCTGCGCACCCAGCGGCTCGACCGGCCCTATATCCGTGAGGCCGGCAGGCTGCGTGCGGCGAGTTGGCAGGAGGCCTTCGCCGCGATCGCCGCCAAGGCGGCGCGCACCGACGGCAAGCGCATCGGCGCGATCGCCGGCGATCTCGCCGGTGTCGAGGAGATGTTCGCGCTGAAGGATCTGCTCGCCAAGTTCGGCTCGGGCAATCTGGCGGTGCAGGGGGCGATGCCTTCGACCCCGCGCTCGGCCGCGGCTCCTACATCTTCAATCCGACGCTGGCCGGCGTCGAGCAGGCTGATGCGCTGCTCATCATCGGCGCGAACCCGCGGAAAGAGGCGGCCGTGTTCAACGCCCGCATCCGCAAGCGCTGGCGCGCCGGTGGCGTCAAGGTCGGCGTGATCGGAGCCAAGGCGGATCTGACCTACGATTACGATCACCTCGGCGCGGGCACCGAGACGCTCGGAGAGCTTGCGGCCGGCAAGCACTCCTTCATGGACGTGCTGAAAAACGCCAAGAACCCGATCATCCTGGTCGGCGCGGGCGCAGCCTCCCGTCACGACGGCGCTGCCATCCTCGCGGCCGCGGCCAAGCTCGCGCTCGACGTCGGCGCGCTCAAGGACGGCTGGGCAGGCTTCGGCGTGCTGCACGAGAGCGCCTCGCGCGTCGGTGCGCTCGACATCGGCTTCTCCGCGACCGGCGGCGGCCTGAATGCTGCGCAGATGACGACGTTCGGCACGCTGGACCTCCTGTTCCTGCTCGGCGCCGACGAGATCAATGCGCCCGACGGTACCTTCGTGGTCTATATCGGCACCCATGGCGACCGCGGCGCGCACCGCGCCGACGTGATCCTGCCGGCGGCCGCCTATACCGAGAAGTCCGCGATCTACGTCAACACCGAAGGCCGCGTGCAGATGACGGGCCGCGCCGCGTTCCCGCCGGGCGAAGCCCGCGAGGATTGGGCGATCGTCCGCGCGCTGTCGGAAGCGCTCGGCAAGAAGCTCGGCTACGACTCGCTGGCCGCGCTGCGCCAGGCGATCTTCAAGGCCGTGCCGCATCTGATCCGTCTCGACCAGATCGAGGCCGGCTCCGCCGACCAGATCAGGAAGCTGGCGGGGAAGGGCGGCTCGCCCGAGAAGGCGCCGTTCAAGCCGCTGGTCGAGGACTTCTATTTGACCAACCCAATCGCGCGTGCGTCCGCCGTGATGGCGGAATGCTCGCGGCTTGCCTCCGGGCAGATGCTGACCGCAGCGGAGTGAGCTGATGGAATTCTTCGAAAGCGCATTCTGGACCGGTTTCCTCTGGCCGCTGATCATCATGATCGCGGAGAGCGTGCTGGTGCTCGTCGTCCTGCTGGTCGCGATCGCCTACATCCTGCTCGCCGACCGCAAGATCTGGGCGGCGGTGCAGATCCGGCGCGGCCCGAACGTGGTCGGTCCCTGGGGCCTGCTGCAATCCTTCGCCGACCTGCTCAAGTTCGTGCTGAAGGAGCCGATCATCCCGGCCGGCGCCAACAAGGGCGTGTTCCTGCTGGCTCCCCTGGTCTCCTGCGTACTGGCGCTCGCGGCCTGGGCGGTGATCCCGACCAATCTCGGCTGGGTGATCTCCGACATCAATGTCGGCATCCTCTTCATCTTCGCGATCTCGTCGCTGTCGATCTACGGCATCATCATGGCCGGCTGGTCGTCGAACTCGAAATATCCGTTCCTGGCGGCGCTGCGCTCGGCGGCGCAGATGGTGTCGTATGAAGTCTCGATCGGCTTCGTCATCATCACGGTCTTGCTCTGCGCCGGCACGCTGAACCTGTCGGCCGTGGTCGAGGCCCAGCACGTGCGCGGTCTTGCCAGCCTGATCGGGCTGCCGCAGCTCACCATCCTGAACTGGTACGTCTGGCCGCTGTTCCCGATGTTCGTGGTGTTCTACGTCTCGGCGCTGGCCGAGACCAACCGTCCGCCCTTCGACCTCGTCGAAGCGGAATCCGAGCTCGTCGCCGGCTTCATGGTCGAGTACGGCTCGACCCCGTATCTGCTGTTCATGCTCGGCGAGTATGTCGCGATCGTCACGATGTGCGCGATGGCGACCATCCTGTTCCTCGGGGGCTGGCTGCCGCCGGTGGACCTGCCGCCCTTCAACTGGGTGCCGGGGATCATCTGGTTCTCGCTCAAAGTCTTCTTCATGTTCTTCCTGTTCGCGATGGCAAAGGCGATCGTGCCGCGCTACCGCTACGACCAACTGATGCGCCTCGGCTGGAAGGTGTTCCTGCCGCTGTCGCTGGCGATGGTGATCGTGGTGGCTGGCGTGCTGCAGTTCGCCGGCATCGCGCCGAAGTGAGGGCCGTCATGGGTATCAACGTCAACGCCACTGCACGCTCGCTCCTGCTGTCGGAATTCGTCTCGGCGTTTTTCCTCGCCATGCGCTATTTCTTCCAGTCGAAGCCGACGCTGAACTATCCGTTCGAAAAGGGCCCGATCTCGCCACGCTTCCGCGGCGAGCACGCGCTGCGCCGCTATCCGAACGGCGAGGAACGCTGCATCGCCTGCAAGCTGTGCGAAGCGATCTGCCCGGCGCAGGCCATCACCATCGAGGCCGGCCCGCGCCGCAACGACGGCACCCGCCGCACCGTGCGCTACGACATCGACATGGTGAAGTGCATCTATTGCGGCCTCTGCCAGGAGGCCTGTCCTGTGGACGCCATCGTCGAAGGTCCGAACTTCGAGTTCGCGACCGAGACCCGCGAGGAACTGTTCTATGACAAGGCCAAGCTGCTCGCCAACGGCGACCGCTGGGAACGCGAGATCGCGAAAGCGATCGAGCTCGACGCGCCGTACCGGTGAGGTGAGGGCATGATCCTTCCCGCGCTCTTCTTCTATCTCTTCGCCGGCGTCTGCGTCGCCTCGGCCGTGATGGTGATTGTCTCGCGCAATCCCGTGCACTCCGTGCTGTACCTGATCCTCGCCTTCGTCAACGCCTCCGGCCTGTTCGTGCTGATGGGCGCCGAGTTCCTCGGCATGATGCTGATCGTCGTCTATGTCGGCGCGGTCGCGGTGCTGTTCCTGTTCGTGATCATGATGCTCGACGTCGACTTCGTCGAGCTGCGCGAGGGCTTCATCCAGTATCTGCCCGTCGGTCTCGTGATCGGCGGCATCTTCCTGTTCGAGCTGCTGCTGACGGTCGGTGCCTGGATCATCAATCCGACCTTGAGCAAGACCATCACGTCGCCGATCCCGACCAACGTCTCCAACACCGAGGCGCTGGGGCTCGTGCTCTACACGAAGTACATCCACTACTTCCAGCTCTCGGGCATGGTGCTCTTGGTCGCCATGATCGGCGCCATCGTGCTGACGCTGCGTCACAAGGCGAACGTGAAGCGGCAAGACATCAACGTTCAGAACGCGCGCACGCCCGACATGGCGATGGCGATGCGCAAGGTGGCGCCGGGGCAGGGGCTCTCGGATGCCGATGCGGCGGAGTGGGTGAAATGACGATCGGGCTCGGACATTACCTGGCGGTCGGCGCGATCCTGTTCACGCTCGGGATCCTCGGCATCTTCCTGAACCGCAAGAACATCATCGTCATCCTGATGTCGATCGAGCTGATCCTGCTCTCGGTCAACATCAACCTCGTCGCGTTCTCGACCTTCCTCGGCGACATCGTCGGCCAGGTCTTCGCGCTGCTGGTGCTGACGGTCGCGGCCGCTGAAGCCGCGATCGGTCTCGCCATCCTGGTGGTCTATTTCCGCAACCGCGGCTCGATCGCGGTTGAGGACGTCAATCTGATGAAGGGCTGAGCTCTCAAATGGTTCAGGCAATCGTTTTCCTGCCTCTGCTGGGCGCCATTCTGGCCGGGCTCATTGCCCTCGCCGGCGCGCATGCCCGCAACCCCTCGGGCGACGAGGCTCGATCATCACGGCGACCACGGCCATGGCGACGCGCACGCCTCGGCGGCCCATGACGCACATGGACATGACGCGCATGGACACGACGACCACGGCCACGACGATCACGGTCATGGCCCGGCCGAGCCGCCCGCGGCCGGTTCGCGCGCGGCTGAGCTGATCACGACGGCGCTGCTGTTCGTCTCGGCGGGGCTGTCATGGATGACGCTGGTCGATGTCGGCTTCATGCACCACGACATGAGGATCCAGCTCCTGCCCTGGATCTTCTCCGGCGACCTGCAGGTCTGGTGGACGCTGCGCGTCGACACGCTCACCGCCGTGATGCTGGTGGTGGTGACGACCGTGTCCTCGCTCGTGCACCTCTATTCCATCGGCTACATGGACGAGGATCCGAACCGGCCGCGCTTCTTCGGCTATCTCTCGCTGTTCACCTTCGCCATGCTGATGCTGGTGACCGCGGACAACCTCGTGCAGCTGTTCTTCGGCTGGGAAGGCGTGGGTCTCGCCAGCTATCTCTTGATCGGCTTCTGGTACCAGAAGCCGACGGCGAACGCGGCCGCGATCAAGGCCTTCGTGGTCAACCGCGTCGGTGACTTCGGCTTCGCGCTCGGCATCTTCGCGATCTTCTACCTGACCAGTTCGACGGACTTCGAGACCATCTTCCATGCCGCGCCCGGCCTGACCGGCAAGACCATCGACTTCCTGGGCTGGCACGCCGACGCCCTGACCCTGACCTGCCTGCTGCTGTTCATGGGCGCGATGGGCAAGTCGGCGCAGTTCCTGCTGCACACCTGGTTGCCGGACGCGATGGAAGGCCCGACCCCGGTGTCGGCGCTGATCCACGCCGCGACCATGGTCACCGCGGGCGTCTTCATGGTGGCGCGCCTGTCGCCGCTGTTCGAGCTTGCGCCGAACGCGCAGGCCGTCGTGATGTTCTTCGGCGCGACCACCGCGTTCTTCGCGGCCACGATCGGCCTCGTCCAGAACGACATCAAGCGCATCGTCGCCTACTCGACCTGTTCGCAGCTCGGCTACATGTTCGTGGCGATGGGAGCGGGGGCCTATTCGGTCGGCATGTTCCATCTGTTCACGCACGCCTTCTTCAAGGCGCTGTTGTTCTTGGGCTCCGGCTCGGTGATCTACGCGATGCACCACGAGCAGGACATCCGCAACATGGGCGGCCTCTGGAAGAAGATCCCCTACACCTACGCGGTGATGGTGGTCGGCACGCTGGCCCTGACCGGCTTCCCGCTCACCGCCGGCTACTTCTCCAAGGACGCGATCATCGAAGCGGCCTACGCCTCGCACAATCCGTTCGCGACCTATGGCTTCCTGATGACGATCATCGCCGCGGGCCTGACCTCGTTCTACTCCTGGCGCCTGATCTTCAAGACCTTCCACGGCGAGCCGCATGACGAGCATCATTACGAGGCCGCGCACGAGGCTCCGCTCTGGATCCTGATCCCGATCGGGGTGCTCGCGGTCGGCTCGTTCGTCGCCGGACTGCCGTTCAAGGAGCTGTTCGCCGGCCACGGCGTCGAGGAGTTCTTCCGCGAGTCCGTGAAGATGAACCCGCACATCATCGAGGAGATGCACCACATCCCCGAGCACATCGCCTTCCTGCCGACGGTGATGATGGTGCTGGGCTTCCTCGTCTCGTACCTGTTCTACATCCGCCGGCCCTATCTGCCGGTCGAGCTCGCGAACACGCAGCCGATGCTGTACCAGTTCCTGCTCAACAAATGGTACTTCGACGAACTCTACGACGTCATCTTCGTCCGTCCGGCGAAGTGGATCGGCTATCAGCTCTGGAAGAAGGGCGACGGCTTCATCATCGACGGCTTCGGCCCCGACGGCGTTTCGGCCCGCGTGCTGGACGTCACCCGCAACGTCGTGAAGATCCAGACCGGCTATCTCTATCACTACGCCTTCGCCATGCTGATCGGTGCCGCCGGCCTGATCACCTGGTTCATGTTCGGCTTTGGAGGCCAGTAAATGACGACCTGGCCCATCCTATCGGTCACGACGTTCCTGCCGCTGGTCGGCGCGCTGATCGTCTATCTCAGCCGCGGCGACGACGAGGCGGCCAAGCGCAACTCGCGCTGGATCGCGCTCTGGACCACGCTGATCACCTTCGCGGTGTCGGTGATCCTGGTCATGCGCTTCGACTCCAGCAATCCGGACTTCCAGTTCGTCGAGAAGGCGAACTGGCTTGCGACCGGCATCACCTACCACATGGGCGTCGACGGCATCTCGCTGCCGCTCGTGATCCTGACCACCGCCGTGATGCCGTTCTGCATCATCGCGAGCTGGAAGGCGATCACCCTTCGCGTCCGCGAATACATGATGGCGTTCCTGATTCTGGAAACGCTGATGATCGGCACCTTCTCGGCGCTCGATCTCGTGCTGTTCTACCTGTTCTTCGAGGGCGGCCTGATCCCGATGTTCCTGATCATCGGCGTCTGGGGCGGTCCGCGCCGGGTCTACGCGTCGTTCAAGTTCTTCCTCTACACGCTGCTCGGCTCGGTCCTGATGCTGCTCGCCATCATGGCGCTGTACTGGAACGGCGGCACCACCGATATCCCGACCCTGATGCATACCGCCGTGCCGCGGTCGTTGCAGACCTGGGCGTGGCTGGCCTTCTTCGCCTCCTTCGCGGTGAAGATGCCGATGTGGCCGGTGCACACCTGGCTGCCCGACGCGCATGTCGAGGCCCCGACCGCAGGCTCGGTGGTCCTGGCCGCGATTCTGCTGAAGATGGGGGGCTACGGCTTCCTGCGCTTCTCGCTGCCGATGTTCCCGTTGGCCTCGCACGATTTCGCACCGTTCGTGTTCACGCTCTCGGCCATCGCCATCATCTACACCTCGCTGGTGGCGCTGATGCAGGAGGACATGAAGAAGCTGATCGCGTACTCCTCGGTCGCGCATATGGGCTTCGTCACCATGGGTATCTTCGCGGGCACCATGCAGGGCGTGGCCGGCGGCGTGTTCCAGATGATCTCGCACGGCATCGTCTCCGGCGCGCTGTTCCTCTGCGTCGGCGTCGTCTACGACCGCCTGCACACCCGCGAGATCGCGGCCTATGGCGGCCTCGTCAACCGGATGCCGCTCTATGCGATGACCTTCATGGTCTTCACCATGGCCAATGTCGGTCTGCCCGGCACTTCAGGATTCGTCGGCGAGTTCATGACGTTGCTCGGCACCTTCAAGGTCTCGATCCCGACGGCGTTCTTCGCGAGCTTCGGCGTGATCCTGTCGGCGGCCTATGCGCTATGGCTCTACCGCAAGGTGGTGTTCGGCGCGCTGGTCAAGCCGTCGCTGGTCAGCATGAAGGATCTCACCTTGCGTGAATGCGTGATCCTGTTCCCGATGATCGCGCTGACGATCCTGTTCGGCGTCTATCCGAAGCCGGTGCTCGACATGTCGGCCGCCTCGGTCCAGCAACTCGTCAACAATTACAACACCGCTGTGACGGCCGTGAAGGCCGCCGCACTGCTCCAGTGATCAGGCAGGTCAGGATATCGCCATGAGCTTTGAGACTGCAGGTTATCAACTGGCGCCGGTGCTGCCCGAGATCGTGCTCGCGATCGGCGCCATGGCTCTGCTGATGCTGGGAGCCTATCGCGGGCAGGGGACGACCGGAGCGGTCACCTCGCTGGCGGTCGTGCTCCTGGTCGTGGTCGGCGTGCTCGAATACATGCTGCCCGCGGGCAAGCAGGTGACCTTCGGCGGCAGCTTCATCGTCGACGACTTCGCGCGCTTCATGAAGATCCTGGCCCTGATCGGTTCGGCGGTGACGCTGGTGCTGTCGACCGAGTTCCTGTCGGATCCGTCGCGCCGCATCTTCGAGTACGCCATCCTGGTGCTGCTCTCGACGCTCGGCATGATGGTGCTGATCTCGGCCGGCGATTTGATCTCGCTCTATCTCGGTCTCGAGCTGATGTCGCTGGCGCTCTACGTCGTGGCGGCCTCGAACCGCGACAACGCCAAGTCGACCGAAGCCGGCCTGAAGTATTTCGTGCTGGGCGCGCTGTCCTCGGGCATGCTGCTGTACGGCTCCTCGCTCATTTACGGCTTCACCGGTACGGTCAGCTTCACCGGCATCGCCGCGGCTGCGACCATCTCGAATGTCGGCCTCGTCTTTGGCCTCGTCTTCCTGCTCGCCGGGCTTTGCTTCAAGGTGTCGGCCGTGCCGTTCCACATGTGGACGCCCGACGTCTACGAGGGCGCGCCGACCCCGGTCACCGCCTTCTTTGCTTCCGCGCCGAAGGTGGCTGCGCTCGCCGTGTTCACCCGTGTCACGCTGACCGCCTTCCCGGGCATCGTCTCGCAGTGGCAGCAGATCCTGGTGTTCGTGTCGATCGCCTCGATGGCGCTGGGTTCGTTCGCCGCGATCGGCCAGACCAACATCAAGCGCCTGATGGCGTATTCCTCGATCGGCCACATGGGTTTCGCGCTCGTTGGCCTTGCCGCCGGCACGGTCGAGGGCGCGCAGGGCGTGCTGATGTACATCGTGATCTATGTCGCGATGACGCTCGGCTCGTTCTCGGTCATCCTCGCCATGAAGCGCAACGGACAGGCCGTGGAGACGATCAGCGACTTCGCCGGTCTGTCGCGCACCAACCCGCTGCTCGCCTTCATGTTCGCGATGCTGCTGTTCTCGCTCGCCGGCATTCCGCCGCTCGCCGGCTTCTTCGCCAAATGGTACGTGTTCGTCGCGGCCATCAAGGCGAATTTGTTTACGCTCGCCGTCGTCGGCGTGCTCTCCAGCGTGGTGGGCGCCTACTATTATCTCGCCATCGTCAAGACGATGTATTTCGACGAGCCGGCCGGTCAGGTCGATCCGATGCGCATCGAAGTGAAGACGGTGCTGGCGGTTTCGGGCCTGTTCACCATCCTGTTCGCGCTGTTCGCGGGGCCCGTGGTGAGCGTCGCGTCCGCCGCGGCAAAGTCGCTGTTCTAGGATGGCTTTCGCGCTCGGTCCTCGCGCACTCTCGGCGGGCTACAAGCTCGCAGCGTTCGAGCGGACCGGCTCGACCAATACCGAGGCGATCGAGCGCGCCAGGGCCGGCGAACGCGGCCCGATGTGGTTCGTCACGTCGGAGCAGACTGCCGGCCGCGGCCGTCGTCAGCGTGCCTGGATCGCGCCGAAGGGCAACCTTGCAGCCAGCGTCCTCGAAGTCCTCGACGTCGCGCCCGCAATTGCCGCCACCATCGGGTTCGCCGCGGGGCTTGCCGAGGAGGCCGCGCTCGAGAAGGTCAGCCTCGAGGCCGCCCTGCGCCTCGGCGAGGGCCGTCCCCGCTACGCCCTGAAATGGCCCAATGACGTGCTGGCGAACGGCAAGAAGCTGGTCGGCATCGGCCTCGAGGCAGAGGCCGTCGGCGACCGTCTCGCCATCGTCGCCGGCATCGGCACCAATGTCGTCGGCGCCCCCGAGGGAACACCGACGCCCGCCGTGTCGCTGGCCGCGCTCGGCGTCCAGATCAGTGCCGAGGAGCTGTTCTCGGCGCTGTCGGACGCCTGGGTCGAGTTCCGCGGCCTTTGGGACAATGGCCGTGGCTTTGCCGATATCCGAAAACTCTGGCTGGAGCGGGCCGCCGGCCTCGGCGAGCCGGTCGCGATCCACACGGGAGCCACGACGCTGGAAGGCATTTTTGAAACCATCGACGACACCGGCTGCCTGATCGTCCGCACCGCGGAAGGCCGGCTTGTGCCGGTGGCCGCAGGCGAGGTGTTCTTCGGCCCTGTCCGTTCTGTGGGAGCTGCGTGATGGCAAAGCCCGAAGAACTGGTATTTGCACCGCTCGGCGGCGTCGGCGAGATCGGCATGAACCTGTCGATCTACGGCCTCGGCAGCCGGCAGCAGCGCGCCTGGATGGCAGTCGACCTCGGCGTCTCCTTCGGCGACGAGGAGCATCTGCCGGGCATCGACCTGATCATGCCTGACATCAGCTTCCTGGAGAAGGAACGCAAGAACCTGATGGGCCTCGTGCTGACCCACGCCCATGAGGACCATTTCGGCGCCATCATCGATCTCTGGCCGAAGCTGAAATGCCCGATCTACGCGACGCAGTTCAGCGCAGCGCTGTTCGAGGCCAAATGCGCCGCCGAGCGCAACGCGCCGAAGATCCCGGTAACGGTGGTGCCGTCGGGCGGCCGCGTCGATGTCGGCCCGTTCAATGTCGAGTTCATCCCCGTCGCGCATTCCATTCCCGAGGCGCACGCGCTGGCGATCCACACCTCCGTCGGCACGGTGCTGCATACCGGTGACTGGAAGATCGACCCCACCCCGACCCTGGGACGTCCGACCGACGAGAAGCGGCTGCGCGAGCTCGGCGAGGATGGCCTGCTCGCCCTGATCGGCGATTCCACCAACGCGGTGCGCGACGGCCGCTCGCCCTCGGAAGCCGAGGTCGCCCGGACCATCATCGATCTCGTGAAATCGGCCAAGGGCCGCGTCGCAGTCACGACCTTTGCCTCCAATGTCGCCCGCATCAAGGCTGTCGCCGAGGCGGCCAAGGCCGCCGACCGCGAGGTCGTCGTGGTCGGCCGCGCCATGGAGCGCGTGGTGCAGGTCGCGCGCGAATGCGGCTTTCTCGACGGCGTGCAGAATTTCCGCTCGCCCGAGGTTTACGGCCATCTGCCGCAGGACAAGGTGCTGGCGCTGTGCACCGGCAGCCAGGGCGAGCCGCGCGCGGCGCTGGCACGCATCGCCAATGACGACCATCCCGAGATCACGCTCAACCGCGGCGACAGCGTGATCTTCTCCTCGCGCACGATCCCGGGCAACGAGAAGGCGGTCGGCTCGATCATCAACAATCTGGTGCTGCAGGGCGTCGAGATCATCACCGACCGCGATGCTCTGGTTCACGTCTCCGGCCATCCCCGCCGCGACGAGTTGCGCGACCTGATCGCCTGGACCAAACCCCAGCTGCTGATCCCCGTCCATGGCGAGGCCCTGCATCTGCACGAGCACGCCAAGCTGGCGCGTGCTGCCGGCGTGCCGCGCGTGCTGGTCTGCCGCAACGGCGACCTCGTCAAGCTCGGCCCCGGCGATCCCGGCATCGTCGGCGAGGTGCCCTCGGGCCGTCTCTACAAGGACGGCACGATTTTGGAGGATTCCAAGTCGCGCGCCGTGGTGGAGCGGCGCCGCATGGCCTTCTCCGGCTGCGCCTTCGTCGCCATTGCCATGACCGAGCAGGGCGAGCTTGCCGACGATCCCGAGGTCGATCTGGTCGGCATCCCCGAGAAGAACCGGGCGGGCGAGCCGTTCGACGACATCGTGTTCGACGCTGTGGTCTCCACCGTCGAGGGCCTGCCGAAGGCGCGCCGCCGCGACGCCGACGCCTTGGGCGAGTCGGTGCGACGTGCTGTCCGGGCCGTCATCAACGAACATTGGGGCAAGAAGCCCCCTGTCTGGTACATGTCCTGACGGTGTAACTGCGTCGGCATGATCTTTCAGGTCATGCGCTGAGGGAGAAGAAACATGCTGGGTCGCCTCAACCATGTCGCGATCGCGACCAAGGACGCCGTCAAGGCCGCGAGGATTTACGGCGCGGCGTTCGGCGCGCAGATCTCGGACGCCGTTCCGCTGCCCGAGCACGGCGTCATCACCGTGTTCGCAACCCTGCCCAACACCAAGATCGAGTTCATCGAGCCGCTCGGCGAGGCCTCGCCGATCGCCAAATTCGTCGAACGCAACCCCGACGGCGGCATCCACCACATCTGCTACGAAGTCGTCGACATCATCGCCTCGCGCGACAATCTGGTGAAGGAGGGCGCGCGGGTGCTCGGCGACGGCGTGCCGAAGATCGGCGCCCACGGCAAGCCGGTGCTGTTCCTGCACCCCAAGGACTTTTCCGGCGCGCTGGTCGAAATCGAGCAGGCATAAGGCCGCCCCATGGCCATCCAGATCTCGACTGCGATTGCGATCTACTTCGTCATCTGGTGGATCGCGCTGTTTCTCACCCTGCCGTTCGGCGTGCGCAGCCAGCACGAGGACAACGTCGGCGCGCCCGGCACCGACCCCGGCGCGCCGATCCTGACTCGGATGAGGAGCAAGCTGGTCTGGACCACCATCATCTCGGCGATCATCTACGGAATCGCCATGGTCGCCTATCAAGCCGGCTATCTCTCGATCGAGCGCCTGTCGAAATTGATGGGAATGCCGTTCTAGATCTCTTTTTGATATTGTCTTTTGGGGGAACGAATGACTTTTCAAAGGATCGTCATCGCGCTTCTGGTGCTGATCGTCGCCGGTCTCGGCGGCATCGGCTATTTCGAATGGAGGATGGCCGCGCAGGTGCGAACCTTGAAGGCGTTCGTCGAGGGCTACGTCTTCAACGAAGCGGTGATGGCCTGCGAGCAGGCCAAGAGACTCGACCCCGTTCAAATGGAACGGCGGCAAGAGCACCTCGGTGATCGGCCTGAACTCCGTCAAGCTCGACAAATACACGGTCAGCGCCAGCTATACGCTGGTGGCGGATCTCGTTTATTGTGATTACGATCCGATCAAAAGAAAGGCCGAGATCGGCTCGAGCTTCCTGGAGCGGGAGTAACGATCCGGCCCCGTAAATGGGATGGGATCGTCATGGCGCAGGAGCGGGGGGACTATCGGATTCTGCAAGAGGCGGCGTTGCGGGATTATCTCGCGGGCCTGCCGGATATCGCCGCGCTCCTCGGCGGCGAACCGGCCGCCTGGGCGATCACCGAGGTCGGCGACGGCAATCTCAATCTCGTCTTCATCGTCAAGGGCGGGCGCGGCGGCGTCGCCGTCAAGCAGGCGCTGCCTTACGTTCGCCTCGTCGGCGAGAGCTGGCCGCTGCCGCTGTCGCGGGCTCACTACGAATTCCTGGCCCTGTCCCGGCAGGCCCAGCTCGCGCCCGGCCTCGTGCCGGCCTTGCTGCATCACAACGAGACGCTGGCATTGACGGTGATGGAGCTGCTCGAGCCCCACATCATCATGCGCAAGGGGCTGGTCGCGGGAACGCGCTATCCGGCCTTCGTGGGGGACATCACCACCTTCATGGCGCGGACGCTGTTCTTCACCTCGGACCTCGCGCTGTCGGCCGCGGAGAAAAAGGAGGGCATAGCTGCTTTCGCCGGCAACCACGCGCTGTGCAAGATCACCGAGGATCTGATCTTCACCGATCCCTACCGCATTGCCGAGCAGAATCGCTGGACCGCGCCTTATCTCGACGGCCTCGCTGCGAGCCTGCGCGACGACCTGGAGCTGCACGTCGCCATCTCGCGGCTGAAGCTGAAATTCATGGCGAGCCCCGAGGCGCTGCTGCACGGCGACCTCCACACCGGGTCGATCATGGTCACGGAGAGCCAGACGCGGGTGATCGATCCCGAATTCGCGTTCTATGGTCCGATGGGGTTCGACGTCGGAGCCGTGCTGGCGAACCTGCTGATGGCCTATTTCGCCTCTGCCGGGCACGAGCGCGCACCGGGCGCGCGGGCCGCGTTCGAAGGCTGGGTGTTGGAGACGGTCGAGCGGGTCTGGAGCGAGTTCGCCGGAAAATTCCTCGACCTCTGGCGGGCGGAAGGCACTGGCGATGCCTATCCGGTCTCGCTCTTCGCCGGCGAGCAGGGGGCCGCGCGCCTCGAGGCCGAACGCCAAGCCTACATGCAGCGCCTTTTCGCCGACACCATCGGCTTCGCCGCCGCAAAGACCATCCGCCGCATCTTCGGCCTCGCCCACAATATCGACTTCGAGCTGATCGAGGATGCGAAGAAGCGCGCGATCAGCGAGGCGCGCGCGGTGCGGCTGGCCAGGGCAATGATGGTCGAGACGGAGACGTTTCGGGCGATTGCCGACGTCACGGGTACTGCGCGTAAATTGCGGGAGTGGCAGCCGGAATTGTCAGGCTGACGAAGACTTATTGCGAGGACGGCGCTCCACACACCGTCCTTGCGAGCATAGCGAAGCAATCCAGACGGCCACCGCGGAAAGAGCCTGGATTGCTTCGTCGCAAGAGCTCCTCGCAATGACGGGGGAGAGATGCGCTCGCCGCGACGTGGGGCGCGTCAGTATAGCCTTATCGGCAGCGGGATCCCGTCCGGGCCGACCAGCAGACCCCAGGTCTCGTTGGCTGCGAGCTCGAACTCCCGCTTTTGCGCGGCGCTGCCTTCGAGCTGGAGCGTGACCTTGTACCTGCCCGGCGGCAAATCGATCTTCTGGCTGTCGGGCAGCTTGTCCGCGGCGGCGTCGGAGTCGATCAGTTTCTCTCCGGCGTGAGCCGCCAGTCTGACGGTTCGCTCGTTGACGGTGATGTCGGCCGTTTCCTCCGTCCGGTTGCCGACCAACAGCCTCACTTGGCCCGGCGCCGGCCGGATGCTGGACGTGGCGGCCAACAGCTTGCGCAGCGAAAGGTCGGCAATCGTCATGTTGTCCTGTCGGACAAGCCTGAGCTGCGCCGGCCCATCCGACGTCGTGAAGGCGACAACGGCCCTATCAGGCGCGACGACCGCACCGTCGTCCTCGGTCCAGCCGCGCTTTTCGAGTGCAGCGCGATAGAAGCCGAGCACGGCCTCGAGACCCAGCGGCGTCTCGACGTGAGCCGACCTGACGAAGGGTGAATTCTTCGCGGTCATCAGGCTCCAACGATCGGCGAGCGGCAGGCCTAAATCGTCGGACATTTTGGCCTCGAAGGTCCGGCTCGTGGCCCGCGCCAGAAGCCCCACGGCGTCGCAGAGCAGGCGCTCGCCGAGATAGTCCGGAGCGCAACGGTCCCGGGTCGCCCACCATGTGTCGTCGACATACCCGTTGGATCGCGTGGTGTGGGACCAGTTGATGTGGATGGTGTTCGTCGGGCTGTCGCGGGCAGGGTCCGGCGTGACCGGCATCGCCATCGCCGCCGTCGCAGCGACCAGACTGCCGGCGAGCAGGATACCCAGTGTTCGGCGTTTCATTTCTTCCGCGATCCTCTTTTTCGCGATCATGGGGCTCGGATGACGATCCTGAGCTTGGTCGCGTCGATCGCGAAAAATGTTCATTGTTCCGGCTGTCCGATGACGCACCGCGTCAATGCGGCTTGCATCGCTGGACGGATGCAACCCGCCCGCCGAAATCGTCGTCGCGGTGCTGACTCCCGGAACTGACATTGGCCTCCATCAAAAACGAAGCTTGCATTCGATAGGCTGCGAATGATCAAATCTCTGATCGGCTTGCACCTGCGTTGGTTTGGGGGACACATGATGTTCAGGATGATCGCGATCGTCGCGGGGGTGGGGCTGGCGCTCGCCGGCACGGCGGAGGCCCAGACTCCGCGCAAGGGCGGAACCATCCGCATGACCGCGCCTTACGGCTCGAGCTTCACGAGCCTCGACATCCACACCACGCAGCGCGCCCAGGACGAGATCTACGCCAAGGCGCTGCATCGCTCGCTCTACATCTGGAATTCCGCGGAAGGCAAACCGGTCCTGGAGCTGGCCAAGGAGGACGTGATCTCGGGCGGCGGCCTCGTCCACACCTTCAAGCTGCGCGACGACGCCTATTTTCACAACGGCCGCAAGATGACCGCCGACGACGTCATCTGGTCCTATAACCGCATCATGGACGGCACCAAGGCCTTTCCCGGTGCGCGTTTCGTTCGCGTCATCGAGGGCGCCGCCGCGGTCGAGAAGGGGCAGGCCAAGGAGATCTCCGGCCTGAAGAAGATCGACGATTTCACCATTGAGATGAAGCTGACCGAAAAGGTCGATCCGGGCTTCTACTTCTTCACCGCGCTGACCTCGATCTATCCGGCCGATGAAGGCGCCAAGGAGAGCTTCATCCAGAAGCCGATCGGTCTCGGCCCCTTCAAATTCGTCGAGCACGTACCGGGATCGCGGATCGTTCTGGAGCGGTGGGACCGGTTCTACAAGCCCGGCAAGCCCTACGCCGACAAGATCGTCGTGGCGGTCATGGGCGAGGCCGCGGCGCGCGACGTCGCCTTCCGCAACAAGGAGATCGACACCTCGGTTCTGGGACCCGCGCAATATGTCGCGTACCAGTCCGATGCCGCCCTGAAGGGCACCATCGTCGAGGTCGCCGAGGTCTTCACGCGCTACATGGGCATGAATCCCTCGTTCAAGCCGTTCGCCGACAAACGCGTGAGACAGGCGATCAATTACGCGATCGACACCGATCTGATCATCAACAAGCTGGTCAAGGGCAAGGCCTACCGCGCCACCAGCTGGCTGCCGCTGACCTCTCCCGCCTACGACAAGGCGATGAAGCCTTACCCCTACGACCCCGCCAAGGCCAAGCAGCTGCTCACCGAGGCCGGTTATCCCTCCGGCTTCGAGTTCGAATGGACCACCAGCCAGAATGAAAGCTGGGGTCTGCCGATCGTGTCGGCGGTGATCCCGATGCTGGACAAGGTCGGCATCAAGGTCAAGGTCAAGCAGGTCGAGACCGCGGTGCTGGCGGAGGTGGTGCGCAGCGGCGACTACCAGGCTTTCATCTACTCCCAGGCCAGCGGCCCGGATCCGCTGGCGGCCCTCAAATGCTTCCATTCGGCGACGCCGCAGCCGGCCTGCAACTACATGACCTACAAGAATGCCGACTTCGACAAGATCGTCGATGCGGCAGGGCAGGCCGATGATCCCGCCAAGCGCATCGAATTGCTGCAGAAGGCCAATGCGCTGCTCTATGAGGAGGCGCCGGTCTGGTTCTTCAACTACAACAAGGCGGTCATGGCGGTGCAGCCGTGGCTCAAGGGGATTCAGCTGAACGCGACGGAGCTGACCCATCAGAATGTCGAAAACCTCTGGGTCGACGAGACCTCGCCCGCGAAGTGACATGCGCTCTCGCGCTCCCTCCATCGCTTCAAACGGTGGAGGGAGAGAGAAAAGTGCCGATGCTCTCGTTTCTGCTCCGTCGCCTCCTGCAAACCATTCCGACCGTCCTCGCGGTCGTGCTGCTGATCTTCGTGCTATTCAGCGTCGTTCCCGGCAGCATCGTCTCCTCCATGAGCGACGATAGCGACCCGCAGGTCGAGGAGCGCATGAAGAAGCAGCTCGGTCTCGACGATCCCGTCTATGTGCGCTTCGGCAAGTACATCGCAAAGCTCACGACCGGTGATTTCGGGACGTCGTTCCGGACCCGCGAGCCCGTGACGACCATGATCGCCAAGCGGGCCTGGCCGACGCTGCAACTCGTCTTCGCCGCCATGGCCTTTGCCGTCGTCATCGGTGTGCCGCTCGGCTTCATCGCGGCGCTGAAACCCGGCGGCATCGTCGATACGCTGGCCATGGTGGTGGCGGTGTCGGGCCTGTCCATCGCCAAATTCTGGCTCGGGCTCGTCCTGATGTATCTGTTCGCGCTTAAGCTCGGGTGGCTGCCGAGTTTCGGCTATGGCGACGGCGGCTTGAAATATCTGCTGCTGCCGGCCGTGACGCTCGGGGTGTCGCCGATGGCGCTGTTTGCCCGGACCACCCGCGCCGCGGTCCTCGAGATCATGACGGCCGATTTCGTTCGCACCGCGCGCTCCAAGGGCATGAGCGAGACGAGGGTGGTGAAATGGCATGTCATGCGCAATGCGCTCGTCATCATCCTCACGACCGTCGGCTTGCAGTTCGGCGCGTTGATGGGGCAGGCGGTCGTGGTCGAGAAGCTGTTCTCCTGGCCGGGCATCGGCTCGCTGCTGGTCGACAGCGTCCTGCAGCGCGACATCCCGGCCGTCCAGGGCTCCATTCTCGTGGTGGTGCTCGCCTTCCTCGCGATCAATCTCTTGATCGACGTGCTCTACGGCGTGATCGATCCCAGGATCAGATACGCATGAGCGCCGGCCGGCACCATCACACTTGGACGGGAAGGCAATCGCATATGAGGCGCGCGGTGTGGCGTCACGGGCGCTGCGCCCCCTCTCCCGCTTGCGGGGGAGGGTTGGGGTGGGGGTATTTCCGCGTCGGGATTCCCCGTGTGGCGAGAGCCCCCACCCGCCGCGCTCTCCGAGCGCGTCGGCCTCCCCCGCAAGCGGGAGAGGCGAAGCGCGCCCGCGGCGGGTTCTCGCTGAAGCCACGCACCATTTTTCTCTTCGCGATGGAGCGCCCGCGATGAAGCTCCGCGCCAATCTCGTCATCGGTGGCTCGCTGTTTGCGCTGGCGATCCTGGTCGGCGTGCTCGCGCCCTGGATCGCGCACACCGATCCCGTCATGGATGCCAATCTCATGAACGCGGAGGAGCCACCGAGCTGGACCTGGTGGTTCGGCACGGACGACCAGGGCCGCGACATCTATTCCCGCGTCGTGTACGGCGCGCAGGTCTCGCTGACGGTCGGCATCATCTCGCAGCTCATCAACAGCGTGATCGGCGTGGCCCTCGGCCTCAGCGCCGGCTATTTCGGCGGCTGGTGGGACGACGTCGTCAACGCCCTCACCAACCTCATGCTCGCGATCCCTTCGCTGATCTTCGCGCTCGCGATCATGGCAGTGCTCGGTCCAGGGCTGACCAGCCTGTTGATTGCGCTCGGGCTGACCAACTGGTCCTTTACCTGCCGGATCGCGCGCGCCTCGGCGCTTTCGCTGCGCAGCCAGGGCTATGTGCAGGCGGCGACCGTGCTCGGCTACGGCGATCTGCGCATCATGATCACGCAGCTGCTGCCGAACATGCTGGGGCCGCTCATCGTCATCGGTACGCTCGGCATGGGCAGCGCGGTGCTGTCGGAAGCCGCCTTGTCGTTCCTCGGCCTCGGCGTCCGCCCGCCCTTTCCGAGCTGGGGCAGCATGCTGTCGGAAGCCCGCGAGCAGATCACGACGGCGCCGTGGCTGTCCGTCTTCCCGGGTCTTGCCATTTTCCTGACGGTGCTGGGCCTCAATCTGCTCGGCGACGGCCTGCGCGACATTCTCGATCCCCAATCGCGGAGCCGGCGGACATGACCGGCGCGCCGCTGCTCGAGGTCGCGGATCTCAGGATCGATCTCAACACCGGGTCGGGTACGATGCCGGCCGCGGAGGGCGTGTCGTTCCGCATCGACCGCGGCGAAACCTTCGGCCTTGTCGGCGAATCCGGCTGCGGCAAGAGCATCACGGCGCTCGCCTTGATCGGCCTGCTGCGTCCCCCCTGTCGATCGGCAGTGGGATCATCCGTTTCGACGGGCAGGAGATCCAGCATCTATCCACTGCCAGGCAGCGAGAGCTGCGCGGCAACCGGATCGCGATGATCTTCCAGGAGCCGATGACGGCGCTGAACCCGGTCTCGCCCGTGGGCCGGCAGATCGCCGAGATGTTCGTGCTGCACAAGGGCAAGAGCTGGCGGGAGGCCAACCGGCTCGCGGTCGAGGCGCTGGCGAATGTCCGCGTGCCCGCGCCCGAGCGGCGCGTGAAGGATTATCCGCATCAGCTCTCGGGCGGCATGCGCCAGCGCGTGATGATCGCCATCGCGCTCGCCTGCGGTCCGGATCTCTTGATCGCCGACGAGCCGACCACCGCGCTCGACGTGACCGTGCAGGCCGAGATCATCGAGCTGATGCGGAATTTGTGCGCGGAGCGGGGCACGGCGATCCTGATGATCAGCCACGATCTCGGCCTCGTCGCCAACGTCTGCCGCCGCGTCGCCGTGATGTATGCAGGCCGGATCGTCGAGGAGCGCGGCTCGGCCGACATTTTCCGCGCGCCCTCACATCCCTATACGCAAGGCCTGGTCGCCTCGCTGCCGCGGCTCGGCAGCCGCGCCGCGCTGGGGCGGACGAGGCTCCAGGAGATCGCCGGCGTCGTCCCGGCGATCTCGAACTTCCCCGAGGGCTGCCGCTTCAATCCACGCTGCGCGCGCGCGACCGAGATTTGCCGGACAGTCGTGCCCGGGACGGATCTGCTGGGCGCGGGTGGGTTGGTGAGGTGCCATCATCATGCATGAGCCGCACAACATGCCGGGCGGGGGAGGGCCGGACGACGATCTCATCCTCAGCGTCGAGGATCTCGCGGTTCACTTTCCGCTTGGCGGCGGCCTGCTGGGCGGCGGCAAGCGGGTGCTCCGGGCCGTGGACGGCGTCGATCTCAAGCTGAGGCGCGGCGAATGCCTCGGGCTCGTCGGCGAGTCCGGGTCGGGCAAGTCGACGGTTGCCCTGTCGATCCTCGGCCTGCTGGCGCCGACGCGCGGCCGCATCATGGTGGACGGCCAGGTCGTGACGAGCCGCCAGTCCGGCGACCGCAAGGCTCTGGCCCGCACCGTGCAGATCGTGTTCCAGGATCCCTATGCCTCGCTCAATCCCCGCCAGACCGTTCGCCGCACGCTGGAGGATCCGCTGCGCGTGCACGGTGTGACCGCGAAAAGCGAGATCGAGGACCGCGTCGCGACGATGCTGCGGCACGTGGGCCTGCGGCCCGAGCAGGCCGGCCGCTACCCGCACGAATTCTCCGGCGGCCAGCGCCAGCGCATCGGCATCGCCCGCGCCCTGATCCTCAATCCCAAAATTGTCATCTGCGACGAGCCGGTGTCGGCGCTCGACGTCTCGATCCGCGCCCAGATCATCAACCTGCTGCTGGAGCTGAAGGACACGCTCGGCCTGTCCTACATCATGATCAGCCACGATCTCGGCGTCGTCGAGCACATGAGCGACCGCGTCGCCGTGATGTATCTCGGCCGCATCGTCGAGAACGGCGACTGGCGCGAGATCTTCGAGCGGCCCGCGCACCCCTATACGCAGGCCCTGATATCAGCCATCCCCGATCCCCTGCATCATGCCCCGCTGGCGACCACAGGCGGCGATCTTCCCAACCCGCTCAATCCGCCTGATGGCTGTGCCTTCAGCCCACGATGCCGGTATGCCGAGGCGGTGTGCCGGCACGAGCCGGGACCGGTGCTGGAGACGCGGCCCGACAGGCACGCGGTGCGGTGCTGGCGGGCGGATGAGATCGCGGAGCGACCTATGGCGGCGGCTACTTAAGGCAAGCATCCCAAACGTGAGGGCGCCGTCTTGGCGTGCTATCTCCACATCGTCATTGCGAGCACCGCGCGCCGCTCGGCGAAGCCGTTGTCGCTGGAGGCGGCCGCTTCGTCAGAGGCCCTCGAAGGATGACGGGGTCGGGGCGCGGTGCTTGGAACACCGTCCTCACTTCAACCCGGCCAGCACGACGTCCCTGATCACCCGCACCGGCGGCATCCATTGCTTCTCATCGGCGTAGTTTCCGCAGGTGATGGCGACCACGATTCCGAGGTCGGGCATCACGAACAGCCGCTGGCCGCCATAGCCGAAGCAGCCGACCCAATGCGTGATCGGACGGTTCGGCGGATGACCATACTGCAGATCGCCGCTGTACCAGAAATAGCCGTATCGGCGCTGCTCGTCGCAGGCGACGTAGGGCTGGAACGATTTCGCGAGCCAGTCTGACGAGACGATCTGGCGCCCGTCCCATTGCCCGCAATTGAGGATCAATTGTCCGACGCGCGCGAGATCGCGCGGCGTCATGCGCAGGCCCGATGCGGGCGCAGGCTGCCCGTTGAACCCCTTGGTCCATTCGGTCGGGCCGATCCCGAGAGGATCGAACAGGTGCGCGCGCGCAAACTCCGGAAGTGATTGGCCAGCGCCTTTCACCAGCAATTGGCCGATCAGCTCGGTGCCGGCCGCGCCGTAGATCCAGCGGGTGCCGGGATCGGAGATGAAGGGCCGGCTGAAGATGTAGCGCAGGCGATCGGGCGCGCCCTCCATCCGAATTTCGCTGTTGTTCGGGTCCTGGTAGGGAATGTCCTCGTTCCAGTCGAAGCCCAGCGTCATGGTGAGCGCGTGGGCGACGGTGAGGCGCTGCAGGCGGGGATCGGTTGCGGCGTCCGCGTAGTCGGGGAATTGAGCGATCAGGTTCTGGTCGGGCGCGGGCACCTTGCCGAGATCGAACGCGATCCCGTAGAGCAGGCCGAGGATGCTCTTCGTGACCGAGCGCAAATCGTGCAGCGTGTCGGGACCGAACACGACGTGGCCGCGTGGCGCGCCCCAGATTTCGTCCTCACCGGCAAAATAGCGTTCGAGCACGATCTTGCCCATGCGCGTGACGACGACGCCATGCAGGCCCCAGGCGCGCTTGTCGGCGATCGCTTTGTCGAGCCGCTCATCGAGGTCGGGCGCAAAGCCTGCATCGGACGCGGGGATCGATCCCCAGGTGAACGGCGCGGAGGCAAGCGGGCTTGCCGTCATGAGGAACGCTCCTGCACCCGCAAGGGCAGCACGACGATCGATGACAGCCATTCGGGCTCTCGCTCCCCGGGCACGCGTTCGGTGCGGTGATGGAGTTGTGCGCCTGTTCTGCCCGACGAGTCAAACGTCGCCAGGGCTCACGGAGACCCACAATCAGGTTTGATAAGCACCTGACATCCCTCACAGTTTCTACTGTGCATGGGGTTGTTTTCGCACTTTTTGTCTTGAGCGCCGTCTACTCGGCCGTCTTTTCCCTCAATCGCTGCGCGTAGACGTTGATGACCAGCGCCGCCAGCAGGATCAGGCCGCGGATCAGGATCTTCAGGAAGCTGTCGATGTTGACGTGGTCGAGGCCGTTGTTGAGGACGCCGAGCACGAACAGACCGACGATGGTGTTGCCGATGCCGCCGCGGCCGCCGAACAGGCTGGTGCCGCCGACCACGACGGCGGCGATGGAGTCGAGCAAATAGGTGTCGAACTCGTTCTGCTGCGCGCTGCCGAAATGGGCGACGCCCAGCATGCCGCCGATGCCGGAGCACACCGCCGAGATCACCATGACGGCGCCCAGGATGAGCTTGACGTTGAGGCCGGAATATTCGGCCGCCTCGCGATTTCCACCGACCATGTAGACGTAGCGGCCGAAGCGCGTGTAGGTCAGCACCAGGTGGCCGCCGAGCAGCATGATGGCGGCGACGATGACGATCCAGGGGATGCCGCCGATCGACCCGGAGCCGAGCGTCGTGATCAGGCTCGGCACCTTGTAGGCGATCTGGCCGCGCACCAGCAGCGCGGAGATGCCGGCTGCGATCTGCATCATCGCCAAGGTCATGATGAAGGAGGGGATGCCGATCACGGTCAGCCCGAGCGCATTGACGAGGCCGAGCAGGGCGCAGAGCAGGATCGACAGGATGATCGCGACCGCGCCGGGCAGCGGGATGTTGGCGATGTTGACGTAGGAATCCTGTAGCGTGAAATAGGCGACCGCGATGCCGGTGACGTTGGCGATGCTGGCGACCGAGAGATCGATCTCCGCGCACAGGATCACGAAGGTGAGGCCGACCGCGATGATGCCGGTCACCGACACCTGCGTCAGGATGTTGCCGAGATTGTCGAGCGTCGCGAAGGAGGGGCTGGCGAAGGCGAAGAATCCGGACAGGAAGATCAGGGTGAGGAACGGGGCGATGTTGCGCATCTGCGAGCGCAGGAAGGGCGCTAGGCCCCGTGCCCGCCGCTCCGCCGCCAAGGCCGTTTCGCTGCTCATGTGCTTCTCCGTCACGCCGCTTCCAGCAGGCGGTCCTTGCTGACCGGCTCGTTCCTGAATTCCCGCACCAACGCGCCGCGCTTGAGCACGAGGATGCGGTCGGCCAGCGACAGCACCGTTTCCGGCTCGGTCGACAGCACGATGATGGCGAGCCCCTTGGCGCGGAGGTCGCGGACGATGTTGATGACGTCGTTCTTGGCGCCGACATCCATGCCGCGGGTCGGCTCGCAGAGAACGAGCAGCTTGGGCGGATAGGTCAGCCATTTTGCCAGCGCGACCTTCTGCTGGTTGCCGCCGGAGAGCATGCCGAGCTCGAGGCCGACCACCGGCGGCCTGATCTGCAGCTGCTCGACCTGGCGCTGGGCGATCGCGCGCTCCTGCGCCGGCTTGAGCAGCAGGGAGGAGATGCGGTCGAGAATGCTGATCGAGATGTTCTTGTAGACGGGCTCCTGGTGGAACAGCATGTCGCGCCGGCTCTCCGGCACCAGCGCCACGCCGGCGCGCCGGGCCGCCGCCGTGCTGGCGAAGGTCTTCGGTGTGCCCTCGACGAGAAGCGTGCCGCTATCCGGCTTCAGCTTGCCGAACAGGATGCGCGACAGTTCTTGTTGCCCACAGCCCATGAAACCGTAGATGCCGAGCACCTCGCCGGCGCGGGCCTCGAAGGAGATGTCCTTCAGGCTGCGGGACAGCGAGAGCTGATCGACCCTGAGAACGACCTGGCTGTCACGCGGCTGCGGCAGCATCAGATCGTCGGTGTAGCTGTGCTCGAGCGCCTCGCCGCCGCGGCCGATCATGGCCTCGATCAGCGCGCCCTTGCTGGTCGCGGATGAAGCGGTCTCGGCGACCTTCCGCCCGTTGCGGAACACGGTCACCGTGTCGGATACGCGCAGGATGTCCTCGATGAAATGCGAGATGAAGACGATGCTGGTGCCTTCCTCGCGCAGCCGCCGCAGCGTCGCGAACAGCCGCTCGACCTCGGGCGGGGAGAGGGCGGAGGTCGGCTCGTCCAGGATGATGATGCGGGCGCCGGAGAACAGCACGCGCGCGATCTCGATCAGCTGCTGCAGCCCGATCGGCAGGTCGCCCAGACGCGACATCGGGTCGACGTCGATGCCGAAGCGGGCAAGCTGCTCGCCGGCCTCGCGCGCCATCCGCCGCCATTGTACGAGGCCGAGCGCGTTGGTCGGCTGGTTGCCGAGGAAGACGTTCTCGGCGACCGTGAGATCGGGGGCGACGGAGAGCCCTGATGCACCATGGCGATGCCGGCCGTGTGGGCATCGCGCGCCGAGCGGAAATGCGTCTCCACCCCGTCGATCAGGAAGCGGCCGGAGAATTCGGAATGCACGCCGGCGATGATCTTCATCAGCGTGCTTTTTCCGGCGCCGTTCTCGCCGACGAGACCATGGATCTCGCCGGGATGCAGCGCGAAGTCGACACCACGAAGCGCTTCGACGCCGCCGAAGCTCTTCGTGATGCCTTGCAGTTCAAGAATGGGCGAACGCAGCTCAGGCATGAAAGCTCAGATCAGGAAGTGATCCTGCATCCACTGCATCCCCGCGGCATTGGCCTTGGTCACGACAGGGCCGTCGGTGACGACGTTCTTCGGGATTCCCTGACCGCTCTTCTCGCCGCCGACGACGGCGGAGACGCCCGCGATGATCGCACCGCCATGGATGCGGCAGGAGGGATTGCGGACGGTCGCGAACATGCGCCCCTCGCTCACCGCCTGGATCGCCGGCGGCATGGCATCGACGCCGCCGATCAGGATGTTGGTGCGGCCGCGCGCCTTCATGATGTTGGCCGCCGCGAGTGCCATGTCGTCATTGTGGAAGAACGCCGCGTCGATCTGCGGATACTTCGTCAGGTAGGTTTCCCAGAGGCGGGCGGTCTTCGACACGTCCCAGTCGGCCGGCTGGGTGTCGAGCACCTCGATGCCGGGGAATTGCTTCACCGTGTTGGTGAAGCCCTTTGCGCGTCCTTGCGCGCCGGTGTGGCCGAGCGCGCCCTGCGTCATGATGATCTTGCCCTTGCCGCCCATCGCGTTGCACAGCGCCTGGGTCACCGAGGCGCCCATGAACTCGTTGTCGGGAGCGAGGAAGGAGTGCACGTTGATCTGGTCGAGCGGCGCGATCAGCGTGTCCATGTCGATCACCGGCGTACCGGCGTCGATCATCTTCTGCACGGGCTGGGTGAGGGTGCCGATGCCGAAAGCCTGGATCGCGACGAAGTCCCATTTTTGCGAGGCCATGTTGTCGATCGCCGCGCGCTGCTTCACCGCATCGAGCTGGCCGTCGAACCAGGTCACCTCGACGTTGAACAGCTTGCCCCAGAATTCGGCGGCCTGTTTGCCTTGCGCGCACCAGGTGGCCTGCAGGCCCGCGTTGGAGAATGCCGCCTTCAGCGGCTTCTCGCTGCGTCCGACCTCGGCTGCCAGTGCGGGGTTTATGCCCATGCTGCCGAGGAGGGCAGCTCCGGCGCCGGCGGTCGCAGCCGCCTGAAGAAGATCGCGCCTCGTCGTCGAGAAATCTTTCGTCCCGGACATCGCTCGCTCCCAATATTATGTCGTCGGCGCGTCATTGATTGCGCGACCGATGTCCGAAAGTGTCTCACAAGAGTTGACGCCACTCAATCTGCAATCACTCGCTGCGATCGCGGCAAGCCGTGTTGGTGCAGCGCAAAGCGTCAAGCCGCCGCACCGGCGAATGCGTCGATGTCGACGAGCAGTTGATCCCAGGCGCGCGCGGTCTCGATTGACCATTCATCGGCAAGCAGATCGCGCAGCGTATCCCTGATCACGGCGAAGAAAGCGACGAAGAGCTCGCGCGGCGTGCCATAGCCATCGTGCGAGGCGACCTCGCAAGCGATCAGCCGGAAATGTCCGTGGCGCTCGCCGGCAAAATCGAGGATGGCCTCGATCGTCAGCGCGAGCATCGATCCTCTCACGAGGTCGCCGCCGTCCGCACGGAACATCGTTCGCGTCTCGGGATGCTCGTCGAACAGGCGCTGGTAGACGAGAGGCGTGAGATCCGCGCAGCGTGCGGCGGCGAGCTCGAAACTGACTTCGATTTTATTGGACGAAGCATTCATCGGCGCTTCAGCCCCTTGCCAACATAAGTTGCGGACAAAAAAGAGCGGGGCCCTGGCCCCGCTCAAAAATTGTGTCGACCCTATTATCCCCGATCTTAAGATTTAATCTTGATTGACGGGGCGACGCTGCATTTTGCGCGCCAGGGGCTCCTCCCGAGACTTGGACCACCAGGCCTCAACCTTGCGGTCAGCGCCTGAGCAAGGGGGATGCTAGATCAACTTTTCTCACTTGTCATCATTTTCGGCAACGAATGTTCAAAATTCGATCAGTAGACGAAATGAATGAGCGCCTCGGCCTGCAAGTATATGACAAATAAAAGAAATCTGTGGGCGGTGGGTGCGTTTGACCTGCCTCAAAAGCCTCAACCCGGTCCCGTGCTGGGATACCTTAGCCACGGTTTCCGCCAAATTTGCGCTGAGCCAAGAAGCCGGCGGAACTGACCTCGACTTCGGCCGTGGCCCGGTGTTTAGTTAATTGACGAGCGAATGGTTCGGCGGATGCGTGCACGGCTACAGAAATTCCTGCCCCTGGTCCTGCTCGCTTTGGCGATGCAGGTGCTGGCGCCGATTGCCGCCTGCTGGGCGACGGGAATCGCCGTTGCCGATCCATTGTCTGCCGGTGTCATCTGCCACAGCGCGAGCGAGCAGGGCGGCCTGAGCGATCAGACCGGAGGGCCGACCGCGCATGCCGGCGCGTGCGCGCTGTGCTGCCTCGCCCAGGCCAGCGCCTCGCTCGATCTCGCCGCCGCACGCGGCTCTCCCGATTCCCGTCCGCCATGCCGAGCGCGTGGTGTGGTATCCGGTCGATGCATTTGCCATTGCCGTGCCCGCGGGCTCGAGTGCCCAGGCGCGCGCGCCGCCTCAACTTTCCTGACCTCACGACGAACCGAACCATTGGCGCCGTTGCTGTGCCGATGGCGTGCTCAATGACTGGCCGATGCGCCGGATGTCAGGAATTCAAGAGATGTTACGCATTCGTGCGATCGGACGCGCGGGCTTGCCCGTGCTCATTGGACTGGTGTCCCCGATCGGATCAGACGCGCTGGCCCAATCTGCTTCGGAATCGATCCCCGCGGTGACGGTCGAGGCGCCAAAGATGTCCCGTCCCAAACCCACAGCCCGGCCCGCGCGCCTGCGCTCCGCGGCGACGGCCAACGCGGCGCGGCCGGTCGCGCCGAGTGCGACCGACGGCGCCGGCGGACAAAACGACACAAGGAGCGCCGGCGAGGCGAGGGCCGGCTTCAACCAGTCGCCGGTCGGACAGACCGCAACCACCATCGATCGCGGCCAGTTCGACAACCGCCCGTCGTTTTCGGTCAGCGACGTGTTGCGGGACAGTCCGGGCATCTCGATCAAGCAGGGCAACGGTCCCCGGGACTTCGGCATCTCGATCTGCGGCTCCAACGCCCGGAACGGTTTCGGCATCCGCAATCTCGTGATCTTCGAGGACGGCTTTCCGGTGACGCAGCCGGACGGCCTGTCGCGCAGCGACCTGATCGATCCCCACGCCTATGGCGCGATCGACGTGATCCGCGGTCCGTCGTCGGCGCTCTACGGCAATTATGCGACCGGCGGCGCGCTCAATTTTCGCACGCGACCGGGCGGCACGATCGACGGCGTCGAATATGGCGTGGACGCTGGCAGTTACGGCTACCTCAACAATTACCTGGCGGCCGGCAAGAAGGTCGGGAATTTTGAGGGCTCGCTATTCGTCAGCGACACCAGGGGCGACGGCTATATCGGCAATAGCTGGTTCAACACCCAGACCGTCAACTTCCTCGGCACGCTCAAGGCAACGCCGGACGATCGCTTCACGGTCAAGATCATCAACAACGACCTCAGCGCGCGGTTGCCGATCCGCCAGTCACTGAACCAGTTCAACACCAATCCCTTCCAGCAGGGATGCACGACGGGCGCGACGGCGGCCGCCGGATGTCCCACCGTGTCTCTCTTCAACAACGGCTTTAACGGCGGGAAGGACACCGAGACAGCCACGCAAGCCGGGCTCGGGCGAAACGATCGGCGCACCATTGTCGGAGGACGCTGGGAGCACGACTTCGATAATGCGATGACGTGGCGCAACCAGTTCGTCTTCGACGACCGGAACATCAGCCAGCCGACCGGCACCACGACCGCGATCGGCGATTTCCCCTCGTACAATTACATGAGCGATCTCACCAAGCGCGGAGAGATCTTCGGCCTGGAGTCCACTACGCTGGTCGGCGCCTGGTACAACACACTGGTGGCGTCCAGCGATACGCGGAACGTCATGCCGGGCGGAAACGCCGCGCTTGGCCTGATCTCGGCCAACACCTACAGCGATACATCAAACTACGGGATACGGGCGAGAGAGGAGCTGAAGCTCACTCCCGCGCTCACCGCGGTAGCCGGAATAGGATGGGAGACAACCGTCCTGAAGGGCGTCAATACGCTCTTTAAGTACAATACGGTCAACGTTCCCGTTGCGACGATACCCACGCCCACCACAGTCAATCGCAAGATCGAGAATACTGCTCCCGAATTAGCGCTGCTCTACAGGCTCAATCAGGAGTGGCAGTTTCGCGGACGGGTTGCGACGGGATACGGAACGCCGCAGGTGTCGAATCTGTTCGTCCTTCCGAACGGCGATTTCGGCAACAATACCCAGCTCCAGACGCAAACCAATGTCGGCTATGATCTCGGCTTTGATTGGACGCCAGGCAATGCCGTCAAGCTGAGCGCTACGGCATTCTACGAGTTCTTCCGGAATGAGCTTGTCACCCAGGCCGCCAGCAATCCCAGTGCGAGCAACGCGACCTATACGTTCAATGCGCCGCGTTCGGAACATCGCGGCATCGAGCTTGCCGCCGACTGGAAGTTCTATCCGGGCTGGCGGTTCATGGCGGCGTACACCTATCTCGACGAGGTCTATACCGAATATGTCGAGAACATCACCAATGGCGCGGTGTTCAGCTTCAACCGGGCCGGCAACAAGATTCCCAGCATTTCGCCGAACGAGCTGACGGCCCGAATTGGCTACGACGAGTTCGCCGGGCCGCTGGCCGGTCTCGGAGGTTTCGTCGAGGTCCAGTGGAAGGATTCCTTCTACATGGACAATGCCAACCTGCTGAAGGCGCCGGGCTACGAGCTGGTCAATGTCAACGTCCACTACAAGACCGACCTGGTGTCCGACACCTTCAAATCCCTGAACCTGTTCCTCGAGGTCAGGAACGTGTTCGACCGCACCTACGTGGCCTCGGCCAACAACATCTCCAATACGGTCAACGGGGCGGGGCTTCAAAATGGCGCGAGCGTGCTCGCAAACTCGACAGGATCGATCTATGCAGGCTCGCCGCGCACGTTCGTTGCAGGTATGAAGGTGGCATTCAAATGAGCCGGGCTCTCGAAGGGAGGCGGGCCATGATCCGAACTGGCCTGCTCGCGATCGCCGCTCTTGCGTTCGTGCAAGGGACGGCGCTTGCACAGATGCGTGCCCCGCCTGCATCGGAAGCTGCGTGCGAGGAGCCGACGCTGCGCTGTGCGACCAAGGCGACGCCCGCCTTCGGTCCGGACGGGACGCTGTGGCTGGTGTGGATGGCGGGAGGGCAGGTCTCGGTCGCAAGTTCTGGGGATGAGGGCCGCAGTTTTTCGGCGCCCATTCAGGTGACGACGACGCGGCTGAATCTCGACTGGGGCCCGGATGCCCGGCCGAAGATCGTGGTCGATCGCAAGGGCGGCATCGCGCTTGCGTTCTCGATCTTCAGGGACGAGGCCTTCAACGGCCAGGTGCTCACCACGCGCTCGGCCGACGGCGGAAAGAGCTTCGCCGAGCTGAAGCCGATCACCGCCAGCAACGAGAGCCAGCGTTTCGAGGCGCTGGCGCTCGATCAGGATGGAAGAGTTTTCGCGGCATGGCTGGACAAGCGCAATCGCATTTTCGCGAAGGAAGCGGGACAGAAATACGAGGGAGCCGGGCTGTTCTTCACTTCGTCCAGCGACGGCGGCACCACCTACGTGGAAGCGAAGCTGGCGCGTGAGGGTACCTGCGAATGCTGCCGGCTGGGGCTGGCATTTGCAGCGCCCGGGCGACCGGTCGCGATCTTCAGGAACATTTTCGCGGGCGGCGTACGCGACCACGCGGTCATGACTTTCGCCGACGTATCGACATCAGGCGAAGTCCGCCGGGTCAGCCAGGACGACTGGCAGATTAATGCCTGCCCGCATCACGGGCCAAGCCTCACCGTTGCGCCGAACGGGACCTATCACGTCGCCTGGTACACGAACGGCAAGGTGCGAAAGGGCTTGTTCTATGCGCACTCCCGCGACGAAGGCCGCACCTTCTCCGCGCCCATGGCGCTGGGGCAGCCGGGGCGCAACCCGACGCGGCCCTACGTGCTTGCCGGCCTTACGGGGACGGTGATGGTCTGGAAGGAGTTCGACGGTGAGAAGACCTCGATCCAGATGACGATCTCCCGCGATGACGGCGAGACGTGGTCGCCGCCGAAGACGATATCGAAGACGAGCGACACCTCCGATCACCCCTTGCTGATCTCCAATGGCAAGAAGACCTATTTGTCGTGGATGACGAAGGCGGACGGCTATCGGTTGACAGCTATCGAGGACCAGCCATGAGATTCCGATTTGCAGGCATCGTCGGTCTGTGTGTCCTGACCGCATCGGCCGCGGCGGTCGGCGCATCTTCTGCCCTGAAGCCATTCGAGCGCGGCACCTGGCAGGGCGTTCTCAAGGGCCATGCCGGCCGCCCGACACTCGTGCATTTCTGGGGCGTGACCTGTGGGCCCTGCAAGGTCGAACTGCCGGAACTCGGGAAGTTCGCCAAGGATCATCCCGACGTCGACGTCGTCACCGTCAGCGCCGATCTCGTGCCGAACCTGCCGGGAGCAACGCAATCGATGCTCGACAAGGCGGGCCTGTCGTCCGCCGAGAACTTCATCTTCAACGACGGATTCGTCGAGCGCCTGCGGTTCGAGATCGACCCGGCCTGGCAGGGCGATATTCCGAGGACGATGCTGATCTCCCGGGAAGGGACCGTCAAGACGATCGAGGGCTCGGCTGAAATGGCCGATCTCGAAAAGTGGTCGGCGCAACAACTCTCCAAGCACTGAAGTCTAGGTCTGCAAAGGAATACGGCAATGAAGACAATCTCGAAAAACCTGCTGCTCGCTGCATTCGCCCTCGCGATCTCCGCGGCACCGGCGATCGCCGACGACGTCAAGGCCGGCGATCTCGTCATCTCGCAGGCGTGGAGCCGCGCGACGCCGGGCGGCGCGAAGGTTGCCGGCGGCTACCTCGTCATCGAGAACAAGGGGACGGCGCCGGACAGGCTGGTCAGCGTGTCCGCCGATATCGCCGGCAAGTCCGAGATCCACGAGATGGCGATGGATAACGGCGTGATGAAGATGCGGCCGCTCGACAAGGGGCTCGCCATCGATCCCGGCAAGACGGTGAAGTTCGCGCCCGGCGGCTATCATCTCATGCTGCAGGAGTTGAAGGGCCCGTTCAAGCAGGGCGACAAGGTGCCGGTGACGCTGCAATTCGAGAAGGCAGGCAAGGTCGCCGTCTCCCTCGACGTCCAGGGCGTCGGCGCGCAGGCCCCCGGTGATTCCGGACATTCCGGTCACATGGACATGAAGAAGATGCCGGATCATTCGGGAATGAAAATGAAATGAGACTGATACGGACTCTCGAAAGGCTGATCATGTCGAAGCGCTCCTGCCTGTTCCTGATTGCCGCGCTCGCCGCCTCGCCGGCGGCGGCGCGCGTCTCGCTCGAAACCAAGCAAGCCGCGGTCGGCACGTCCTACAAGGCCGTGTTCGTCGTTCCCCACGGTTGCGCGGGCTCGCCGACCGTGAAGATCCGCGTGCAGGTCCCGGAAGGGGTGATCGCCGTGAAGCCGATGCCGAAGGCGGGCTGGAACGTCGATGTCGTCGAGGGCAAATATGCCGTCGAATACGACTATCACGGCAACAAGCTCTCTTCCGGCGTCAAGGAGGTGGCGTGGTCCGGCGGCAAGCTGCCGGACAAGCACTACGACGAGTTCGTCATGCAGACGGTCCTGACTGACAAGCTCAAGCCGAACACGACCCTGTATTTCCCCGTCGTCCAGGAATGCGAGTCCGGCGTCAGCCGCTGGATCGAGATCCCGGCCGAGGGGGCAGGGCATTCGCATGACAGCAAGTCGGAGGGCAAAGCGCCGGCGCCTGGCGTGAAGCTGCTGCCAAAGCCCTGATGCGCCGCTTCGCCGCGCTCGCGACCCTGCTCCTCGCTGCTGGTTTCGCGAGCGCGGCGTTTGCGCATGCGGCGCTGATCTCGGTCGAGCCGCCGAGCGGGAGCATGCTCGCAGCCGCGCCCCAGGCGGTGCAGCTGCGGTTCAACGAGACGGTGACGCCGGGCGCGATCCGGCTGATAGACGGTGCGGGCAGGGCGCGGGACGATGCACGCGTCAGCGCATCCGGCGAGACGATCTCGGTCGCGATGCCGGCGGATCTGCCCGAGGGGACGGCTGTCGTCAGCTATCGCGTGATCTCGCAGGACGGCCATCCCGTCACCGGGTCGGTGATCTTCTCGATCGGCATGCCGACCGCGACGAAGGCTCCCACGAACGTGGACGGCGGGCTGAACGCGTTGATCTGGCTGACGCGGGTCGGCCTGTATGTCGGGCTGTTCGTGGGTGTCGGTGGCGTATTCTTCGCGCGCTGGATCGCGGGGTCGATAACCGGGATGGCCGTCCCGCGCCTGGCGCTCGCCCTCGGTTTTCCGAGCGCTGCGGCGTGTCTCGGCGCGTTGGGCCTCGACCTCCTCGGCCTGCCGCTGCCAGCTCTCGCGACCGCTGCTCCCTGGAAAGTCGCGGTCGCGACCAGCGCCGGTCCGGCTCTGCTGGTTGCCCTGCTTGCGATGCTGCTCGCGCTGGTGGCCCTGCGAAGCGCGTGGTACGCGCGCGCCCTTGCGATCATGGCGTTGACCGGTGTCGGTCTGTCGCTCGCCATGACCGGGCACGCGGCAACGGCACCGCCCGAAGCGCTGACGCGTCCGGCGATCTTCCTGCACGGCCTCGGTGTCGCCATCTGGATCGGCGCGCTCGCGCCGCTGGTCGCGCTGGTGTCGCGGCCGACGATTGCGACGCTCCCGATCGTGAACCGCTTTTCCCGTATCGCCGCGCTCGCGGTCGGCGTGCTGGCCTTGACCGGCCTCGCACTCGCGATCGTGCAACTCGAGAAGCCGGGAGCCTCTGGTCGAAACCCGCTACGGGCTGATCCTGTCGACCAAGCTGGTGCTGGTCACGGGATTGCTGGCGCTGGCTGCGCTCAACCGGTTCCGCCTGACGCCGGCTTTATCCCGGCCCGAGACGGGGGCGCCCGCGCTGAAGCGCTCGATCCTGCTCGAGTGCGCCATTGCGCTCGCCATCCTCGCCGTGGTCGCCGGCTGGCGGTTCACGCCGCCACCGCGAACCCTCGTTCCCGAGACGCCGCTGGCGATCCACATCCACAGCGACAAGGCGATGTTCCAGGTCCTGGTGTCGCCCGGCAGACCCGGCGTCGACGATTTCGTGCTCCAGCTCATGACGGGCGAGGGCACGCCGCTGGCGGCCAAGGAGACGACGTTGACGCTGAGCCTGCCCGAGCGTGGCATCGAGCCGATGGAGCGGAAGGCCTCGCTTGGGCCGGACGGCTATTGGCATGTGCGCAAGGTCGAGCTTCCCTTCGCGGGCCGCTGGCACGTGCGGATCGACGCGCTGGTGAGCGACTTCGAGCAGATCACGCTCGAGGATGAACTCGACGTCTCGCCCCCGTAACGCGCAGCTTAAGCTGAACCTGAAGTCCGACGGAAAAATGACAGGAATTCCGCTGCCTTAGCGGCTTTTCCTCATTCCCGGTCTTGTGTTTTCGCTCCCAATCCGGTTTCACTGCAGGCAACCACTGATTCCACGAGTATTGCCATGCGGTTGTCGCGCTTCTTTCTGCCCATCCTGAAGGAAAATCCGAAAGAGGCGGAGATCGTCTCGCACCGGCTGATGCTGCGTGCCGGCATGATCCGGCAGGAGGCGGCCGGCATCTATGCCTGGCTGCCGCTCGGCTTCCGCGTGCTCAAGAAGATCGAGCAGATCGTGCGCGAGGAACAGGACCGCGCCGGGGCGCTGGAACTCCTGATGCCGACGCTGCAACTCGCCGACCTCTGGCGCGAGAGCGGCCGCTACGACGCCTATGGCCCCGAAATGCTGCGCATCGCCGACCGCCACAAGCGCGAGCTGCTGTACGGGCCGACCAACGAGGAAATGATCACCGAGATCTTCCGCGCCTATGTAAAGTCCTACAAGAACCTGCCGCTGAATCTCTATCATATCCAATGGAAATTCCGCGACGAGCAGCGTCCGCGTTTCGGCGTGATGCGCGGTCGCGAGTTCCTGATGAAGGACGCTTATTCGTTCGACCTCAACGAGGCCGCGGCGCGCGTCGCCTACAACAAGATGTTCGTGGCCTATTTGCGCACCTTTGCGCGCATGGGGCTGAAGGCGATCCCGATGCGCGCCGAGACCGGCCCGATCGGCGGTGATCTCAGCCACGAATTCATCGTGCTGGCCGAGACCGGCGAATCCGGCGTGTTCATCAATCGCGACGTGCTGGACCTGCCGGTGCCGGGCGAGGACGTGAACTACGACAGCGACCTGACGCCGATCATCAAGCAGTGGACCTCGGTCTACGCCGCCACCGAAGACGTCCATGACGCCGCGCGGTTCGAGCAGGAAGTGCCCGCGGACAAGCGGGTGAACACCCGCGGCATCGAGGTCGGCCAGATCTTCTATTTCGGCACCAAATACTCCGACGCCATGAAGGCCCTTGTGGCCGGCCCGGACGGCGTCGACGTTCCGATCCATGGCGGTTCCTACGGCGTCGGGGTCTCGCGCCTGCTGGGCGCCATCATCGAGGCCTGCCACGACGATGCCGGCATCAAATGGCCGGAGGCGGTGGCCCCGTTCCGGGTGTCGATCCTCAACCTCAAGCAGGGCGATGCGGCGGTCGATGCGGCCTGCGAGAAGCTCTATGCCGAACTCACCGCCAAGGGCGTGGACGTGCTCTATGACGACACCGACCAGCGCGCCGGCGCCAAGTTCGCCGCCGCCGACCTGATCGGTATCCCCTGGCAGATCATGATCGGGCCGAAGGGGCTCGCCGACGGCAAGGTCGAGATCAAGCGGCGAAGCGACGGCTCTCGCGAGACCATGTCGCCCGCCGACGCGGTCGCCCGGTTGGTCGGCTGAATAGTGTTCATCGCGCGATAGTGGGCCGGTAATCCGGCCACATTTGACCCCGAATCATGGGATTATCGAGCGATGGATGAGACCATGACCGAGACCGTGCAAACCGCACCTTTTGCGCCCTTCGAGTGGATGCTGTCGGCGCGCTATTTGCGCGCGCGCCGCAAGGAGGGATTCATCTCGGTCATCGCCGGGTTCTCCTTTCTCGGCATCATGCTGGGCGTGGCGACGCTGATCATCGTCATGGCCGTGATGAACGGCTTCCGCAAAGAGCTGCTCGACAAGATCCTGGGGCTCAACGGCCACATTCTGGTGCAGCCGCTGGAATCGCCGCTGACCGACTGGAAGGACGTCGCCGACCGTCTCAGCCAGGTTGGGGGCATCCGGCTCGCCGCGCCCGTGGTGGACGGTCAGGCGCTGGCGTCGTCGCCGTGGAACGCCTCGGGCGTCCTGGTGCGCGGCATCCGCTCCGACGACCTCAACAACCTCACCTCGATCGCCAAGAACATCAAGCAGGGCTCGCTCGAAGGGTTTGACGAGGGGCAGGGCGTCGCGATCGGCCGGCGCCTCGCCGACCAGCTCTCGCTGCACGCCGGCGACAGCATCACGCTGGTGGCGCCGAAGGGCGCGGTGACCCCGATGGGCACCACGCCGCGCATCAAGCCGTACAAGATCGCCGCGGTGTTCGAGATCGGCATGTCCGAATACGATCTCGGCTTCGTGTTCATGCCGCTGGCCGAAGCGCAGGCCTATTTCAACCGCAGCAACGACGTCACCTCGATCGAGGTGTTCACCACCAATCCCGACAGGATCGACACCTTCAAGAAATTGGTGACGGAGGCCGCGGGCCGGCCGGTGTTCCTGGTCGACTGGCGCCAGCGCAACTCGACGTTCTTCAACGCCCTTCAGGTCGAGCGCAACGTGATGTTCCTGATCCTGACCATGATCGTGCTGGTCGCGGCGCTCAACATCGTCTCCGGCCTGATCATGCTGGTGAAGGACAAGGGCAGTGACATCGCGATCCTGCGCACGATGGGCGCCTCGCAAGGCTCGATCATGCGCATCTTTCTGATCACGGGCGCCTCGATCGGCGTGGTCGGCACGCTGGTCGGCTTCGTCGTCGGGCTGGTGATCTGCCTCAATATCGAATCCATCCGGCAATTCCTGTCCTGGCTCACCAGCACGGAGCTGTTCTCGCCGGAACTGTATTTCCTGTCGAAACTGCCCGCCGAGATCGACGTCGGCGAGACTACGGCGGTCGTCATCATGGCGCTGACGCTGTCGTTCCTGGCGACGCTCTACCCGTCGTGGCGCGCCGCGCGCCTCGATCCCGTCGAAGCGCTCCGGTACGAGTGAGGGGCCTGATGGAGAGCCACGGGGCGGAAGACGTACCGGTCATTTATCTCCACGAGATAAAGCGGCAGTATTTGCAGGGCGAGGTGCCGCTGACGATCCTCGACGGCGCCAAGCTCGCGCTGTGGGCGGGCCAGTCGGTCGCGCTGGTGGCGCCGTCGGGCTCCGGCAAGTCGACGCTGCTGCACATTGCGGGGCTGCTCGAGGCGCCGGATTCCGGCGAGGTCTATGTCAACGGCGCCCCGACCTCGCAATTGCCCGACATCGAGCGCACCCAGCTGCGCCGGACCGATATCGGCTTCGTCTACCAGTCGCACCGGCTGCTGCCGGAATTCTCGGCGCTGGAGAACGTCATGATGCCGCAGATGATCCGCGGCCTGAAGAAGTCCGAGACCGTCAAGCGTGCCAAGGAGATTCTCGGCTATCTCGGCCTCGGCGATCGCATCACCCATCGCCCCGCCGAGCTCTCGGGCGGCGAGCAGCAGCGCGTCGCGATCGCGCGCGCGGTGGCGAATGCGCCGCGCGTGCTGTTCGCGGACGAGCCGACCGGCAACCTCGATCCGCACACGGCGGATCACGTGTTCCAGGCCTTGATGCAGCTGGTCAAGGCGACCAAGGTTTCGATGCTGATCGCGACCCACAACATGGAGCTCGCCGGCCGCATGGACCGGCGCGTGTCGCTGGCGAACGGCCAGGTGGTCGAGCCTCGAATAGTCAAAATTGCGAAAACAACCCCATGCACAGTAGCCAAGTGCTTGGGCCTATTGTTAAAAAAATCGGCGCCAGCGCTCCGCTGCGCTTCCAAGGCTCAAGGCCTGATCACCGTCAGCTTGAACGGCCCGCCATTCGCCGCGGCATGCGCCACGGCCTCGTTGGCGTGGTCGAGGTCGAAGGCCGTCGTCTCGTACTCCTCCAGCCTCAGCAGTCCGGCGCGCACCAGCGCGATCAAACGGCTCGCGGCATCCGGCGGATACATCCAGACCCCGTGGATGCTGATGCAGTTGCGCATGATCCAGGGGTAGGACAGCTCGAGCCCGGCGCCGCCGGCCATGCCGACGCCGCCCATCAGCGCGACGCGGCCGTAAGCGCGCACCGTCATGATCGCTGCGCGCACGACGGTGGGGCTCACCGAGGGCGGCATGATGTCGAGTACACAATCGATCGGCGAGGGCGCCGCGCGCTTCATCGCCTCGCGGTCGTGGTCCTCGTTGCCGGTGAGCCTGACCGGCTTCACCCGTGCGCCGAAGCGGCGGACGAGGTCGGACAAGATCGCCTCGTTGCGACCGGGTGTCACCACGCAGGCCGCGCCCATTGCCAGCGCCACCGAGACGGCTGCACTGCCGAAATTGCCGGTCGCCCCGCTCACCAGCACGGTCTCGCCGGGCTGAAGGTTTGCGGCCAGAAAGCCGCCATAAGGCACCAGCAGCGTGCCCAGCGCGCACCATCGCGCCGCGTCCTCGGATTTGATGGCACCGAGCCGCTTCACATTCTCGGTGGGCACGCGCATCTGCTCGGCGTACGAGCCGTGGCGGAAATGCTTTTGAAGCTGCATGCCGCCGGGGCCGGCGGCGGTGAGCCCCTGCAGGGCGATATCGGGCGCCACGACATCGTCGCGCGAGCGCACCGTGGGGTCGCAGAACACCCAGTCGCCGACGCTGAGCTTGGTGGCATCCGGGCCGATCGCGTGCACCCGGCCGATGCCGCCGGGACCCGGGATGATCGGCAGATCGAGCGCGTAATTGCGCGTCCCGTCGAAAACCTCGTTCATGTAGGAGAGGACGCGCGTGGCGACGACATCGACGATCACTTCGCCGGTGCCGAGGGTCGGCTCCGGCGCGTCCTCGATGACCAGCGGCGTTCCAAAGGATTTGAGTACGGCAGCTTTCATGTGTTCACCTCAAAGTCGGGTGAAGCCGATATGAACCGCCTTGGAGAGGCCAGGAAGGCCTGGTATTATCCTAGTATTATAAGAACCCTCCATGCGGAGCGACATCATGGCTGATCCACGCCGTGTCGAATTCGGCGACTTCCTGAGGTCCCGCCGCGAGAAGCTGTCGCCGAAGGTCGTCGGGCTTCCGATCGGCAACCGCCGGCGCACCGCGGGGCTGCGCCGCGAGGAAGTCGCGCAGCTCGCCGGCATCGGCGTCGACTGGTACATCCGCCTCGAGCAGGGCCGCACCGTCAGCCCCTCGGTCACCACCATCGACGCACTGGCCCGCGCGCTTCGCCTCAGCAAGACCGAGCATGCGCATCTGAAGGCCCTGGCGCGCGACAGTGTCAGGGACCCGTTCACGCGCGAGATCGTGCCTTCGCCGATCCGGCGGATGATCGAGAGGCTGCACCAGCCGGCCTATGTCACCGGGCGGCGCTGGGACGTGCTGGCCTGGAACGAGGCCGCCGAAGACATCTTCGCCTTCGGGCAATTGCCGGAAGAGGATCGCAACACGCTGCTGCTGGTGATGACGAACAAGCAGACGCGAAAATTCTACGGCACCAGCTGGACCGATGTTGCCAGGAGCATGGTCGCGATGTTTCGCGCCACCCACGACGTCTGGGCCGGCGATCCCGCTTTTGCGGAGCTGCTGACGCGGCTGCGCCAGGGCAGTCCGGAATTCGTCAAATGGTGGGAAGCCCACGACATTCGCAGCACGATGTCCGGCCTCAAGACCATGAACCATCCGACCAGGGGCCAGCTCAGGTTCGAGCACACCAGCTTCCAGGCCAACGACGATCCCGCGCTGAAGCTCGTGATCTACACCCCGGTGTAGGGAAGGCGGAGGCGTCGGCTCGCCGCGCGCTACGGCGCGGGCGTGGCGGCAGGCGTTGCCTTGACGTTCGGCAGGGTGCCACTTGCCGTCCAGGGACTGTCCGTCCATTGCGTCGGCTGCAGGGCATTCGCCGGCCAGGATCTTGCCGGGCCTGCTGCGGCTGCCGTGCATGACGTCCCGAGCTGGGTCCACACCGATGTCAGACCGGTCGTGTCGATGTTGAAGCTTGTGGTGTCAGACTTTCCCTCCGGCTCCGGCGTGATCTCCCGGACCTGCAGGGAATGCGAGGCCAGCACCGCCTTGACCATGTCGGGATCGACGGCACCGCTCCAGACCTCGTACTTTCCGAACCGCACCGGAGGCCCGCCGGCTTCCTTGCTGAGGTCGGCGCTGGCCGCCATCAGGATCGACTTCTTGGCCGTCGCGGCCGCGTCGATCTCGCCCGCGATCATCAGCGGCACGCGCTTCTTGTTCTCGCAATACAGGCGCCATTCCATGGTCCGGAACGAGACGTCGCTCTCCTTCTTCACCGCGGCGATCTTGCTGATGAACGGCCGTGCTCCCTGTTCCAGCCGCCAAGTCGTCTCGGCCAGCGGCCGGGTGTCGATGCCGAACCGGTAGAGCTCGAGCCGCGTCAGCACATGCAGGTTTTCGAATTTCACGGTGCGGATCAGTGCATCGAGCCTCGCGGCTGATTCCCATCGCCGCAATGAACGCGGCGCGGTCGCGGTCGGCACCGGCGATCCGGCGGCGGCGTGCTTCGGCGACCACCTCCGGAGGCGGATTACCTCCGAACTTCAGGATGAGCCTGGAATTATGCACCGCCAGCGCGGCATCGGGGGCGACTTCGCGAGAGGTCGCGCCGAGAAACAGGTAGCCGCAGGCCGAGTTGCACATCGCATGATAGGTGGTGAGACTCGGCCTCGACCTCACCGGTTGCATTCTTGATCTTCTGGCACGCGGCGTCCACCTGCGAGCCTGCCGCGCACGCCGTCACGACCGTCCGTCCGACCCGGGCGACGGCCTTGCGGCTCCGGAGCAAGCGGGCGATATCGTAGGATTGCTCCACGTTTCCGCCGGGCGAATGAAGATAGATCGGGCGTTGCAAATCCTTGACGCCGGCGAGGAAGCGGCGAATGCGCGGGGCCGCGCCCTGATCGATCTCGCCCTCGATCGCGATCCAGCGGTCGCAACCCGGCCCGCATGCATCGGGTGCGCCCTTGGCGAGATAGATCGTCAGCCTGGACGCAAATCCGGCTTTCTCGGCCGGCGTCCCTTCGGCACGCAATACGCCAGGAAGCGACAGCAGGGCCAGGAGAAGCAGGAGGCGGGCGAGCATCAAGTGTGAGACCAAGGAGTGGAATATCGACACCGACGCTACATGACGATTGCCGCGTTCACAACTTGCGGTGGCGCATCGGTTCGCGTTTTTTGGCGCCGTCGGGACCAGTATCTTCGCTTCGGGCGGCGCCCGGGAGCCGAGCCGCGATCCCGCGCCTGCGCCGGAACCTTAATGGCTTCATGAAGTTATCAGGGCGCGCGGATGCCAACCTCTCGCTGTCATCGTCGTTGGATCGAAGCCGATGCCGCAGGGTGGCCTTGAACGTTATTCGGTGGGACGAGCAAACTGTCGGGGGAGGTCAGATGACATCGACGGCCGGGGAGGACTCGACCGATCGCAATGCCGTGTTGGCCACTCTTGGCGACTATATCCGGGAAATCGCCAATCCTGACGATCTCGCCTATGCCGCGGCAGAGCTGCTCGGCCGCAGTCTGAAGGTCAGCCGCGCCGGCTACGGCACCGTCGATACGTCTGCCGAGACCATCACCATCGCCCGTGACTGGAATGCGCCGGGCATTTTCAGCCTGGCCGGTGTGCTGCACTTCCGCGACTATGGCGACTACATCGAAGATCTCAAGCGCGGCGAGACCGTCATCTGTGCCGATGCGGAGAAGGATCCTCGCGTCGGCGAGCGCGCAGCCGCGCTCGAAGCGATATCCGCCCGTGCACTCGTCAACATGCCGATCTCCGAGCCGGACGGCGTCGTCGCGCTGCTGTATCTCAACAACGCGACACCGCGCGCCTGGAGCACCCAGGAGCCTCGAGCTCATCCACGACGTCGCCGAGCGCACGCGAACCGCCGTCGAACGTCGGCGTGCCGAGGCGGCGGTGCGGGAAAACGAGAGCCGTCTGCTTTTCCTGGATGCGCTCAACAAGGAGACCGCCACCACCCGCGATGCCGACGGCGTGATGGCGGTGACGACGAGAATGGTCGGTGAGCATCTCGGGGTCTCCAACTGTGCCTATGCCGACATGGATCCCGATCAGGACGGCTTCACCATTCGCGGAGATTGGGCGGCGCCGGGTGCGATGCATATCCTCGGCCATTACAGCCTGGCTGACTTCGGTACGAAGGCGGTGCGAGAGCCTCGGCGCCGGCAGGCCTCTCGTCATCAACGACAATCTGAAGGAGATCGCGCCGGAGGAGGCGGCCGCCTTTCAGAACATCGGAATAGGGGCGACGCTTTGCATGCCCCTGGTCAAGGAAGGCCAGCTCACGGCCTTGATGGCCGTTCATCACCGCGGCCCGCACCGCTGGACGCCGCGCGAACTGGCGTTGCTCACGGAGGTCACGGAGAGATCGTGGGCCCATATCGAGCGCGTTCGATCGGAGCAAGCCGCACGCAACGCCGCCGAACGCTTGGGCCTTGCGAACAAGGCGGCAGGCATCGGCACCTGGGATTACGACCCGGTCAACAACGTTCTTGGATGGGACAATCGCTGCAAGGAGGTGTTCGGTTTGTCGCCGGACGCCGAGGTGAGCTACGAAGGGTCGTTCCTGAAGGGCATCCATCCGGACGACAGGCAGCGCGCCCATGAGGCGGTGTCCGCGGCCCTGACGCCGGAGTCTCCCCAAAGCTACAACATCGAATATCGAACCATCGGCATCGAGGATGGTATCGAACGCTGGATCGCGGCGACCGGCGAGGCGATCTTTTCCGATGGGCAGGCCGTTCGCTTCATCGGGACGGTGCTGGATATTTCGGCGCAGAAGAAGACCGAGCGGCAGCTCAGAATATTGAACGATACCGGCGCCTCGGTCGCGCGCGAGCGCGACCTCGAGAAGATCGTGCAGATCGTGACGGACGCCGGTGTCGAACTGACGGGCGCCCAGTTCGGAGCGTTCTTCTACAACGTCCTGGCGGCCGACGGCGGCAGCTACATGCTTTATTCGCTGTCGGGTGTGCCGCGATCCGCCTTCGAGAACTTCCCCATGCCGCGCAATACTGCGGTGTTCGAGCCGACGTTCAAGGGCACGGGCGTGGTGAGGTCGGACGACATCCTGCAGGACCCGCGCTATGGCAAGAACACGCCGCGCAACGGCATGCCCGAGGGACACCTTCCGGTCCGCTCCTACCTCGCGGTCCCCGTCACCTCGCGAACCGGCGAAGTTCTCGGCGGGCTCTTCTTCGGCCATGCCGAGACGGCTAAATTCCAGGCCGAGCACGAGACCGCATTGGTCGGGATCGCAGGCCACGCCGCCACCTCCATCGACAACGCCCGGCTCCTGACCCGGCTGGAGGCGCTCAATGCCCAGCTGGAGCAACGTGTCGCCGACGAAATCGCCGAACGCATGAAGGCCGAGGAGCAATTGCGCCAATCCCAGAAGATGGAAGCCGTCGGGCAGCTGACCGGTGGGATCGCCCACGACTTCAACAACATGCTGGCCGTGATCCTCGGCAGCCTGAATCTCGCCAAGCGCCGGCTCGGCAAGGGAGAGGTCAACGTCGACCGCTTCATCGAGGGGGCCATCGATGGTGCAAATCGCGCGGCCACCTTGACGCAAAGGCTGCTCGCATTCTCGCGCCAGCAGCCTCTGGCGCCCGAGGTCGTGGACATCAACAAGATGGTCGGGGGATGAGCGAGCTGCTCGAGCGGTCGCTCGGAGAACTTGTCCGCCTCGAGACGGTGCTGGCGGCCGGCCTCTGGCGCGTCAAGGCGGACCCGGCCCAGTTGGAAAGCGCGCTGATCAATCTTGCCGTCAACGCGCGCGATGCCATGCCGAAGGGCGGCCGGCTGACGATAGAAACCAGCAATGCCTCGATCGATCGAAAATACGCCCGCGAATACGCACTGTCGCCCGGACAGTATGTTCTGATTGCCGTCACGGACAACGGCACCGGAATTCCGGCCGACGTGCTGGGGAAGGTGTTCGACCCGTTTTTCACCACCAAGGTCGTGGGAAAGGGCACCGGCCTCGGCCTCAGTCAGGTCTATGGCTTCGTGCGGCAGTCGGGTGGCCACGTCAAGATCTACTCGGAAGTCGACGTCGGCACGACGGTGAAGATCTATCTTCCGCGCTTCGCTGGGGAGGAGGCCGCCTCGACTTCGTCGCAAGGCGTGACGCATCCCGGTGCGAGCCTCCAGAGCGAGACCATCCTCGTCGTCGAGGATGACGAGCGGGTCCGCAGCATCTCATCCGAAAGCCTGCGCGAGTCTCGGCTATAAGGTCATCGAGGCCGCGAGCGCCAGGGAAGCGATCAGGACGATTGAAAATGGTCTCGTTCCGGATCTGCTGTTCACCGACGTCGTCATGCCCGACATGACCGGCGCCGAGCCTCGCGGCCGAGCTGTCGAAACGATACCCGGACCTGAAGGTGCTGTTCACCACCGGCTACACGCGCAACGCCATCGTTCACAACGGCATGCTCGATGCCGGCAAGCATCTGCTGTCCAAGCCTTTTGCGATCGAGGACCTTGCCGCCAAGGTTCGCAACCTGCTCGACGAGGGGTGAAGGCGTTTCAGGCGTGGATCACGCTCCGGTTTGCAAGCCGGCTTCACAAGCGCTATGCCCCGGCTTTCGTAGTGAGCCCCTGATATGACGATCTCTGATGACAACGACCTGGCGCGCCTGCAGGAGATCGGGCGCATCGTCGCCAACACGCTGGAGGCGATGGGCAAGGCGCTCGAGCCAGGCATGACCACCTCCGAACTCGATCAGATCGGGCGAAAGCTGCTGGAGGCGGCCGGGGCGCGTTCGGCCCCGGAGCTGGCTTACGAATTTCCCGGCGCGACCTGCATCAGCGTGAACGAGGAGATCGCTCACGGCATTCCCGGCGAGCGGCGGATCGCACCCGGCGACCTCGTCAACATCGACGTGTCCGCCGAGAAGAACGGCTTCTTTGCCGATACGGGGGCATCGTTTGCCGTCCCGCCCACAATCCGCAGGATCGAACGTCTCTGCCGCGACGGAAGGCGGGCGATGTGGACCGGCCTGCAGCAGGTCGGCGCCGGCAAGCCCATTGCCGGGATCGGTCAGGCGATCGGGAGCTTCGCGCGCAAGAACGGCTACAGCCTCGTCAGGAATCTCGCCAGCCACGGCGTCGGCCTGTCGCTCCATGAGGAGCCGACCGAGATCGCAACATGGCCCGACCGCTCCGAGCGCCGCATCATGACCGAGGGCCTGGTGTTCACCGTCGAGCCGTTCCTCTCCATGGGCGCGGAGTGGGCGGAGAACGGCGATGATCCGTGGACGCTCTACAGCAGCCCCGAGGCGCCGACGGTGCAGTACGAGCACACCGTCGTCGCCACAAAGCAGGGGCCGTTGATCGTGACGATGGCGGGGTAGCGCCGTCGGGAGATCGCGTTGAGCGGTCGATGATCTGAAGCCGCGTCAAGCCACCGGGGCCCTGGCGGAATCCGCGCGGCTCCGCTGATCCGGCGCCAGCGGCGGCGCGTTCGCCAGTGACGTAGCATCGCTGCGCGAAACGATCTCGGCCGCAGCCCCGCTGTCGCGCCAGGCAACGATCCAGATCAGGAAGCCGAGCAGCGCCAGCGCGGCGCCGACGGGACCGGTGGAGGTCCAGCCCAGCCCCTCGCGGATCGCAAGGCCGCCGAGGAAGGGGCCGAGCGCATTGGCGGTGTTGAAGGCCGAATGATTCAGCGCGGCGGCGAGGGCCTGTGCGTCTCCCGCGACGTCCATCAACCGCGTCTGCAGGATGGCGCCGAGCGAGACGCTGGCGCCGATGGCGAAGATGTCGGCTGCAAGCAGCCAGGGATTGCCGGCGGCGAGCGGGAATACCAGCAGCGCGACAGCGGCGAACAGCAGGATGATGCCTGCCGTCGGCATCAAGGCGCGGTCGGCGAAGCGCGGCACGAACAGATTGCCGAGGGTCGCGCCGACGCCGAACACGGCGAGGAAGAACGGGATGACCGCGGGACTGACCTTGGTGACCTCGATCAGCGTCGTCGCAAGATACGTATAGACCGCGAACATGCCGCCGAAGCCGATGGCGCCGATCGCCAGCGTGATCCAGACGCGGCCGCTCCTAAGTGCACCGAGCTCGCGGAGGGGATCGGACCTGCCGGCCAGGTCACGCGGCGCGAACAGCGCGCAGAGCAACACCGTGAGCAGCGCCAGCACCGAGACGAGGCCGAAGCTCGCGCGCCAGCCAAATGCCTGTCCGATCAGATTGGCGAGCGGCACGCCGACGATGGTGGCGGAGGTCAGGCCGAGCATCACCTGGCCGACCGCCTGCGAGCGACGATGCTGGGGAACCAGCGAGGCCGCGACCAGGGCGGCGATGCCGAAATAGGCGCCGTGCGGCAAGCCCGAGAGAAAGCGGGCCGCGATCATCGCGCCAAAACCGGGCGCGAGCGCCGTGAGTGCATTGCCTAGCGCGAACACCGACATCAGTGCGAGCAGCTGCGTCCGTCGGGCGAAGCGCGCGCCAAGCACGGCAATCAGCGGCGCCCCCAGCACCACGCCGAGCGCGTAGGCGCTGATCACATGTCCCGCGGTCGGCTCGTCGACGGCGAGATCGGCGGCGAAGAACGGCAGCAGGCTCATCGATGCGAATTCGGTGGTTCCGATCGCAAAGCCGCCCATTGCGAGCGAGAGCAGGACGATGGCGAGGTGAGGGGGCGCGGAAGCCGAAGATGAGGTCGCGCGGGGCGAGGTCGCGGAGTGCGAGGTCGTCATGTGTCCTGCATTGGTGGCGTCAACGGGAACCAGCCCAGCGAACGTCGCCACCCCTGCAAGATTTCTCCGTCGTACTTAAACTGCGATCAGCCCGCGTCAACACCGCAGCACCGGCGAACAGGCGGCTGCATATCAGCGTCCCGCATGTGCCGGCACTTGGTGGGCTTGTTTCGACCGGCGAGCAGGCTTCGTCAGGGGGACATACGGGTTTACCACGCAGCTCGCCGAACGTCCGACGGCGAGATAACGGCACTGCGCGAGCGTGGCGTAGCGGCAGTCGAAATAGCCGACGGGGCCGTAGATCTGCATGCAGACCGGATAGCTCGGATCATAGGTTTGCGCTCCGGCAGATCCGCTCGCGAGGAGCAGGCCGGCTATGACGAGGACCCGGCGAGCGCGGCGCATCTCAGCGCGGCAGGTAGTAGCCCGGCGAGTAACCCGGAATCTGCGGACGCGGACGGTTTTGATAGGCGTAGGGGTCGTCGCTCTGCCCGGTGAAATAGGGATTCGCAATGCAGGTCAGCGCGCGTCCCGACGCGCTGGCCTGACACTGCGCGTAGGTGTCGAACCTGCAATTGCTCAGACCCGGCCATTCATCGCCGGTGAGACAGAACGCATGATGCGTGCCGAACGCGCGCGCCGGTGTGCTCGCAGTCGATGCGGCTGCGATTGTGATGAATGCGAGCGAAAGTGTGGCGACAATGGGGTGAGTCGAGCGACCGAGCATTTCAATTCTCCAATCACGTGAATGTGCGTGCGACGTCGTTACGCGCGCGTGAACTTTATGTCCTGTAATCGACATTGGAACTGCTGAAAATACTTGTTTCAAAGGGTTTCCTCGCAGCTGCTCATAAACATTCGTTAATGCGCAAAGCCCTTTCGAACGAACTGTGGCGGAGTGGTTACAGCAATTCCGTTGATCGCTGTTATGACCACTTAGCGGCCCGGGGGCCTACTGAAGAAACTGGAACGGGATTCAAATGAAGAAGAATTTGTTGCTTGCTGCTGTGAGCCTTGTCGCGCTGAGCGCGGCTGCGCCGGCGCTGGCTGCTGACCTCGCAGCACGGCCCTACACCAAGGCGCCCGCCATGGTCGCCGCGATCTATGACTGGAGCGGCTTCTACATCGGTCTCAACGGCGGCGGCGGTTCGGCCAACGCGAAATGGGATCTGGTCGGTTTCGGCCGTGATGGTTCGCACGACGCGACCGGCGGCACGGTCGGTGGTCAGGTCGGTTATCGCTGGCAGTCCGGCCAGTGGGTGTTCGGTGTCGAAGGCCAGGGCAACTGGGCCGACTTCTCCGGCAGCCATGTCGGTGCGATCTCCGGCTTCACCAACAACACCAAGATCGATTCTGTTCGGTCTGATCACCGGTCAGGTCGGCTACGCCTGGAACAACGTCCTGCTCTACGTCAAGGGCGGTGCGGCTGTTGTCAGCACCAAGTACGACGCCTCGTTCGCCGGCGTGTCGCTGGCTTCGGGCAACGACACCCGTTGGGGCGGCACCGTCGGTGCGGGCCTCGAGTTCGGCTTCGCTCCGAACTGGTCGGTCGGCGTCGAGTACGACCACATCTTCCTGGGTGGTAGCGACAAGAACCTGACCGGCCCCTTCGGTGTCCTGCCGGTCAACGTCAAGCAGGACGTCGACATGGGTCTCGTCCGCCTGAACTACAAGTTCGGCGGCCCGATGCTCGGCCGTTACTGATCCTGATCGCTCTGATCGAGCGGTCGACGAAAAGCCCCGGCCTTGGCCGGGGCTTTTTTGTTGCGTGAATTCAGCGAGTTAACCATTGGGCTTGCAGCCCCTTCGCGGGGCTTGACTCCCGAGAACGAAATGAGAACAATGTTCTTCATACGTTCTAGCAAGGGAGCGAGATCATGTTCAGGATTTTCGTGGAAGAAGCGGCTGCGCTGGCGTCCATCACGCTGTTCGTCGGGATGATCGCGATCTGGGCCCAAGTGATTCCGCAGCTTTGATTCCGCCGGCTCCAGGGCCGGTTCGTCAACGACGGCCTGGGGAACTTGTATGAGTCGCTGGATGCCCTTGGGGAAAAGCAGGACGACGCGGCAAAGCGGCCGCTCCGGCGTGGACTCCTGAGCAGTGACGCCCCACCATTGCGGGGCGAGTCGGCAAAAGGCGGATGGAAGGCGGGGGCAGGAGTCTCCGAGAATCTCCCTGACACCCCCTTGGCGCCGGCGACCGCTCCATTCCATCTGCAAGAGGCCGTCACGCGACCATGCCGAGCGCCGGATTTGTCCACCTTCACGTTCACTCGGCCTATTCGCTGCTCAAGGGCTCGATCAAGATCGCCAAGCTCGCCGAGCTGGCGAAGAAGGACCATCAGCCGGCGCTGGCGCTGACCGACACCGACAACATGTTCGGTGCGCTGGAATTCTCCGACAAGATGGCGGGCTCCGGCATCCAGCCGATCGTCGGCTGCGAGCTGGCGATCGATTTCGGCGATCAGGACCCGAATGCGCGCAACGCGATGGGGCCGTCGCGCGTGGTGCTGCTGGCGGCGCAGGAGCGTGGCTATCGCAGCCTGATGCGGCTGAACTCGCGCGCCTTCCTGGAGACGCCCGACACCCATGCCTGCCACATCAGGTTCGACTGGCTCGAGGGCGAGACCGAGGGCCTGATTGCGCTGACGGGCGGACCGGACGGACCGATCTCGCTGGCGCTGGCCGGCGGTCATGCCGAGCCTCGCCGCCCTGCGCTGCGAGCGTCTGGCCGGCCTGTTCGGGGACCGTCTCTACGTCGAATTGCAGCGCCACAACACCGAGCAGGAGCGGCGCGTCGAAAGCGGCTTAATCGACATCGCCTACGCCAAGGGCCTGCCGCTGGTCGCGACCAACGAGCCGTATTTCGCCTCGACCGACGATTACGAGGCGCATGACGCGCTGCTCTGCATCGCCGGCGGCCGGCTGATCGCCGAAACCGATCGCGTGCAGCTCACGCCCGATCATCGTTTCAAGACCCGCGCCGAGATGGCGGTGCTGTTCGCCGACATTCCGGAGGCGCTCGCCTCCACGGTGGAGATCGCCGAGCGCTGCTCGTTCCGCCCGATGACGCGCAAGCCGATCCTGCCGTTCTTCACCGTCGGCGCCGCGCAGAGCTTCGGACGCCGCCGCGGTCGAGGCGGCCGAGTTGAAGCGCCAGGCGGAGGAGGGGCTCGCCAACCGTCTCCGCGTCCACGGCCTGTCGCAGGGCACGTCGCAAGAAGACTACGATAAGCGCCTGGCGTTCGAGGCTCGACGTCATCATGCGCATGAAATACGCGGGCTACTTCCTGATCGTGTCCGACTTCATCAAATGGGCCAAGGGTCAGGGCATTCCGGTCGGGCCGGGCCGCGGTTCCGGCGCGGGCTCGCTGGTCGCCTGGGCGCTGACCATCACCGACCTCGATCCGATCAAGTTCGGCCTGCTGTTCGAGCGCTTCCTCAATCCCGAGCGCGTCTCGATGCCGGACTTCGACATCGACTTCTGCCAGGACCGCCGCGGCGAGGTGATCAGGTACGTCCAGGAGCGCTATGGCCGCGAGCAGGTCGCGCAGATCATCACCTTCGGTACGCTGCAGGCGCGCGGCGTGCTGCGCGACGTCGGCCGCGTGCTGCAGATGCCCTATGGCCAGGTCGACAAGCTGACCAAGCTCGTGCCGCAGAATCCGGCCGCGCCGGTGACGCTGGCGGCGGCGATCGAGAGCGAGCCGAAGCTGCAGGCGTTCCGCGACGAAGATCCGGTCGTGGCGCGCGCCTTCGACATCGCCCAGCGCCTCGAAGGCCTGACCCGGCACGCCTCGACGCATGCGGCCGGCATCGTGATCGGCGATCGCCCCTTGAGCGAACTCGTGCCGATGTATCGCGATCCCAAATCCGACATGCCGGTGACCCAGTTCAACATGAAATGGGTCGAGCCGGCCGGTCTCGTCAAATTCGACTTCCTCGGCCTGAAGACGCTGACCGTGCTCGACGTCGCGTGCAAGCTGCTCAAGCCGCGCGGCATCGACGTCGATCTCGCCACGCTGCCGATCGACGATACCGAGAGCTACCAGATGCTGGCGCGCGGCGAGGTGGTCGGCGTGTTCCAGGTTGAAAGCCAGGGCATGCGACGCGCGCTGGTCGACATGCGCCCCGACCGGTTCGAGGACATCATCGCGCTGGTGGCGCTGTATCGCCCGGGCCCGATGGCGAACATCCCGACCTATTGCGCGCGCAAGCACGGGGACGAGGAGCCGGAATATCTGCACCCCGTGCTGGAGCCGATCCTGAAGGAGACCTTCGGCGTCATCATCTACCAGGAACAGGTGATGCAGATCGCGCAGGTGATGTCGGGCTACTCGCTCGGCGACGCCGACCTCTTGCGCCGCGCCATGGGCAAGAAGATCCGCGCCGAGATGGACAAGCAGCGCGACATCTTCGTCGCGGGCGCGGTGAAGAACGGCGTACCGAAGGCGCAGGCCGAGACCATCTTCGAGTTGCTGGCGAAGTTCGCCGATTACGGCTTCAACAAGAGCCACGCGGCGGCCTATGCGCTGGTGTCCTACCACACCGCCTACATGAAGGCGCATTATCCGGTGGAGTTCATCGCGGCGTCGATGACGCTCGATCTGAACAACACGGACAAGCTCTCCGAATTCCGCTCCGAGGCGCAGCGCCTCGGCATCAAGGTCGAGCCGCCGAACATCAACCGTTCCGGCGCGACCTTCGAGGTCGGCGACAAGGTCATCTACTACGCGCTCGCGGCGCTGAAGGGCGTCGGCATCCAGGCGATCGAGCAGATCATCGAGGAACGCACCAAGCGGGGGTTGTTCACCTCGCTCGCCGACTTCGCTGCACGGGTCAATCCGCGCGCGATCAACAAGCGCATCATCGAAAGTCTCGCCGCCGCCGGCGCCTTCGACACGCTGGAGCCGAACCGCGCCCGCGTCTTCGCCGGCGCGGATTCGATCCTCGCCGCCTGTCAGCGCGCGCATCAGGCCGAGACCATCGGCCAGAACGACATGTTCGGCATGTCGGCGGATGCGCCGACCATCATGCTGCCGCAGATCGAGCCCTGGCTGCCGGCCGAAAAGCTCCGCCGTGAATACGACGCCGTCGGCTTCTTCCTGTCCGGCCATCCGCTCGACGATTACGCCACCGTGCTGAAACGGCTGCGGGTGCAGTCCTGGGCCGAGTTCTCGCGCGCAGTGAAGACCGGCGCCACCGCCGGCAAGGTCGCGGCCACCGTGGTTTCGCGCATGGAGCGGCGCACCAAGACCGGCAACAAGATGGGCATCATGGGCCTGTCGGATCCGACCGGCCATTTCGAGGCGGTGCTGTTCTCCGAAGGCCTCGCGCAATATCGCGACGTGCTGGAGCCGGGCGCCGCCGTGCTGCTGCAGCTCGGCGCCGAGCTGCAGGGCGAAGACGTCCGCGCCCGCGTGCTGCATGCCGAGCCGCTCGACGATGCCGCCGCCAAGACGCAGAAGGGCCTTCGCATCTTCGTGCGCGACACCAAGCCGCTGGAGTCGATCGCCAAGCGTCTCGCCGGCCCCGACATGGCTGCTTCAAGCGGCACCGCGCCGAAGATCGGCAGTCCCGGCATCGCGCCGCGCTCGAATGGCGACGGCGAGGTCTCGCTGGTGATGATGCTCGACCTCGAGACCGAGGTCGAGATGAAGCTGCCGGGGCGCTTCAAGGTCTCGCCGCAGATCGCCGGCGCGATCAAGGCGGTCGCGGGCGTGGTGGACGTGCAACAGCTCTGACGCCTGCGCAGCTCCGCTGCAAACCAAAGCTTAACTAATACGCTCACGCATGGTTTCGAACTCTCCCGGGTACAGCTATCAGTTGTCGTCCGGCGCGAAACCAAGGAAGAACAACCATGTGTGACAAATGCTCTGAAAATCCGCATCAATCGCTCGCTCCCTCCCGGCGCGCGATGATGCTTTTCGCCGCCTCCGCGCTCGGGGCCGCGGCGTTTGGCGGGGCCGCGTCGGCGAAGGACGCCAAGACGCCGCCGAAACCTCAAAACGTGCTGTCGCCCGACGCCGCGCTCAAGCGGCTGATGGACGGCAATTCGCGCTACGTGTCGGGGGTGTCGCGCCGCCACGATTTCACGCACGAGCGCGAGGCGCTGGTGGGCGGTCAGAACCCGTATGCGGCCGTCCTGAGCTGCGCCGATTCGCGCATCGCGCCCGAATATGCCTTCGACAGCGGCCGCGGCGATCTGTTCGTGTGCCGCGTCGCCGGAAACTTTGCCGGCGATGAGACCGTTGCGAGCATGGAGTACACCGTCGCCGTGCTCGGCACGCCGCTGATCCTGGTGCTCGGCCACGACAATTGCGGCGCCGTCGACGCCACGATCAAGTCGCTGAAGGACGACAAGCCGCTGCCGGGGCACATCCCGACGCTGGTCTCCGCGATCGCACCGTCGGTGAAGACGGCGGCCGGCCAGAGCGGCAACGCGCTCGACAACGCCATTCGTCAGAACGTCATCGACAACGTCGCCAAGCTGAAATCGGCCGCACCGATCCTCAATGCCGCGGTCGAGCAGGGCAAGCTCAAGGTGGTCGGCGGCATCTATCGGCTGAGCACAGGAACCGTCGAGTTGATTGCCCAGGGCTGAGCCCACCTTCCGAAAGTACGCTAAGCCAGGCGGTCGCACCTCTGCCCGTTGACGGGCGGCCGCCAGGCGGGGACTTGAACGAACCTCGCGCAGTTTCTAGGCTGCGCCGAGGCTGACTTGAGGCTGACGCAAGGGTGGCCTAGAGCTGACCCTGGCAGCGGCGTGGCCACGCCACCGCCTCAATCGAAGCCTTTCGTTCAACCGCCGTTCAACCGCCGTTCAGCCGGCTGCGCGCCTGATGCGTGGTGGCATCCAACCGACAATAACGGGCAAGCAAGCCATGCGTGGGACGTTCAGAGTCTTCATTTGCCTTCTCCTGCCGATCGTGGCGCTTGCCGCCGGCGCGCCGGGCGTGGCGCGCGCGCAGCAGCAGGAGAAGCGCATCGCGCTCGTGGTCGGCAACGGCGCCTATGCCAAATCGCCGCTGGCAACGACAGCGAACGATGCGGGACTGATCGCGCAGACGCTGCAGGCGGCCGGCTTCGACGTCGTCGGCGCGCGCGATCTCGACGGCGACACGCTGCGCAAGAGTTTTCGCGACTTCATCCAGAAGGCCCAGGCCTCGGGGCCGGGCACCGTCGCGATGGTCTATCTTGCCGGCTACGGCGTGCAGCTGGCCGGCGAGAACTATTTCATCCCGGTCGATTCCAACATCACCCGCGACACCGACGTTCCGACCGAGGCCTTGCGGATCGGCGACTATATGCGCCAGCTCGCGTCGATCCCGCTCAAGGCCAACATCGTCGTGCTCGACGCGGCCCGCGCACAGCCCTTCATCGAGGGCGGCCAGCAGATCGCGAGCGGCCTCTCGCTGGTCGAGCCCGAGCCGAACATGCTGATTGCGTTCAACGCCGCGCCCGGCACGGTTGCGCCGGAGGAGCCGGGGCCTTACGGAATCTATGCGCAGTCGCTGGCGGAGATGATCCGCACCGGCGGCCTGCCGTTGCCCGAGGTGTTCGACCGCGTCCGCCTGCGCGTCAACGAGGCCAGCAAGGGCGCGCAGGTGCCCTGGAACGAGCAGAAGATCTCGGCGCCGTTCTCGTTCTTCGAGCGCGGGCCGGATGCGCCGCCGCCTGCGGAGACGCCGGACCAGGTTGCCGCGCTGCGTGCCCGCCCGATCCGCGATCTCGGCGCGCAGGATGCTTATGCCGCCGCGCTCGAGCGCGACACGCTGCCGGCCTATGAGGAATTTCTCGCCGCCTATCCCGGCGATCCCCTCGCCAAGCGCGTGATGGCAATCGTAGCGGCGCGGCGCGAAGCCATCACTTGGCGGCGGACCTACCGCACCGACACGCCGGAAGCCTATTGGTCGTATCTGCGGCGTTATCCGCGCGGTCCGCACGCAGGCGATGCGCGCCGGCGTCTTGCGATTCTCACCGCACCGCCGGAGCCGCCGCCGAGCTTTGCGATGATCGACTACGACGTGCCGCCACCGCCGCCCGAGGAGGTGGTCTATGTCGATCGTCCGGTGCTGTATTTCAGCGATCCCGATTTCGGCTTCGCGCCGCCACCGCCGCCGCCGTTCTATTACCTGCCGCCGCCGCCGCCCGATTTCGTCGTGCTGACGCCGCCGATGCCTGTCGTCGGCCTGTTCGTGCTGCCGCAGCCGGTGTTCGTGCCAATCCCTGTGTTTGTCAGGCCGCCCGTCTATGTCGCGCCGCCGCCGAACAACATCATCTACCAGAACATCCACAATACGACGGTCATCAACACCGTGATCAATCGGCCGCCGGCGCCCGCGCCGGCCGCGGGGCCGGGACAAGGACCCGCCAATCTGGCGCCGGCGGTTGCCGGCCGTGCCAATCCGGCAGGCCCGGCGGTGCCGCAGGCGGTCGCGCAGCGTGCCGCGCTGATCCAGCAGGGCAAGGCGCCGATGCCGCAGAGCGCGACGATCCAGCCGACGGCGAGGCCGGGCACGCTTCCGGGGACGATTCAACCGATGGCGAAGCCCGGTACGCCTCCGGCGACGCCGGCTGCGGTGGCACCGACCGCAGCGCCGCCGATCGCCCCACAGACCAAGCTGCCGCAGGCCAATACCTTGCCGGTTCCCGGTGCCCATGGCGGGCCGCCAACGCCGCCGGCGGGGGCAGGGACCCTGCCGGGCGGCAAGCCCGCACCCGGAGTGACCGCTCCTACGGCAACCGCTCCCCACATCGCACCGACCCATCCGGGGGCCCCGGTCACCGCAACGCCCGGTGCCCCGCCGCCCGCTCATCCCAATGTGCCGACCGCCGCCGCCCCCGCGACCGCTGCGCCCACTGCGACACACCCTGCCGCCGTGCCCGGCCAGCTGCCGAAGCCACCGGTCGCGCAGACGCCGCCCGGAGCGGCCCCGGGCGCTGCAGGACGTCCGGTGCCACCGCCGGCCTCGGCCGCGCGCGAGCCGGTCAGGCCGCAGCGTCCGCCGCCGGCTTCGCCGGCGCAGGCGGCCCGTCCGTCCGCGCCACCCCCACGTCCCCAAGCCGTAGCGAGACCGACGCCTCCGCCGCCTGCGGCCGTCGCCCGTCCGGCGCCACCGCCCCCGCCGCGGATCGCCGCGCCTCCGCCGACACGGGTGGCTCCGCCCGTGGCGGTCGCACGTCCTGCGCCTCCTCCGCCAGTGGCGCGGCCGGCGCCGCCGCCACCGGTTGCCCGTCCGGCACCCCCGCCACCGCCGCCGCGAATGGCCGTCGCCCCCCGCCGCGCCCGGCACCGCCTCCGCCGCGGCCTGCGGCACCGCCGCCGGCGGCGGCAAAGAAGTGCCCGCCCAACCAGCCCAAATGCTAGCAGGGTAGTGGGGTAGGGCCGGGCCTTGCGGGGTCCTTACGGAATGGGGTCTTTCCGCGGGCGAAATCCGCCCCGGAAAGGCCCTTATTTCCTTGCTTCTGGCCGAAATCGCGCTATACAGCGCGCCATCTCACACGGAAGCATGGCTCGCAAGGCCGTCCGGTGGCAACCGGGGCGACAACGCTCTGTTTTGCTCACACGCTTCCGGAGGAACCAACCGGAGAATTAGAACGATGGCACTACCCGATTTCACTATGCGTCAGCTCCTCGAAGCCGGCGTGCACTTTGGTCACCAGTCTCACCGCTGGAATCCCAAAATGGCTCCGTTCATTTTCGGCGCCCGCAACAACATCCACATCGTCGATCTCGCCCAGACCGTGCCGATGCTGCACACGGCGCTTCAGGCCGTCAGCGACACCGTGGCCAAGGGCGGCCGCATCCTGTTCGTCGGCACCAAGCGCCAGGCGCAGGACGGCGTTGCTGACGCGGCCAAGCGCTGCGCGCAGTATTTCGTCAATTCACGCTGGCTCGGCGGCACGCTGACCAACTGGAAGACGATCTCGGCCTCGATCAAGCGCCTGCGTCACCTCGACGACGTGCTGTCGGGCGGCGATGCCAGCTCCTACACCAAGAAGGAGCGCCTGACGCTTCAGCGCGAGCGCGACAAGCTCGACCGCTCGCTCGGCGGCATCAAGGACATGGGCGGTCTGCCCGACCTGATCTTCGTGATCGACACCAACAAGGAAGACATCGCGATCCAGGAGGCCCAGCGCCTCAACATCCCGGTCGCCGCGATCGTCGACACCAATTCGGACCCCAAGGGCATCACCTATGTCGTGCCGGGCAACGACGACGCCGGCCGTGCGATCGCGCTCTATTGCGACCTGATCGCGCGCGCCGCGATCGACGGCATCTCCCGCGCGCAGGGCGATTCGGGCATCGACGTCGGCGCCTCGGTTCGTCCGGCCGCCGAAGAGCTGCCGGCGGCATCGTCGAGCGGCTTCCAGGGCCTTGCGGGTCCCCGCGGCACTGCCGACGACCTCAAGAAGCTCCCGGGCGTCTCGGGTGCGATCGAGAAGAAGTTCAACGACCTCGGCATCTTCCATTACTGGCAGCTCGCCGAGCTCGACCACGACACCGCGCACAAGATCGGCGAAGAACTCGGTTTGCCGAGCCGCGCGGATGCCTGGGTGGCCAAGGCCAAGGCGCTGACCGCGGAAGCGGAATAGTCAAGAGAGCGATGGGTTGGCCGGACGAGATCCGGCCACCATTTCAGTTGACGCGAATTCCTGAGATGGACCGCGGCGGGGCGCTTCGATGCCACGCCGCGGCGAACCGGCAGGCACAAAGGATTTTCAACGATGGCAACGATCACAGCTGCGATGGTCAAGGACCTGCGCGAGTCGACCGGCGCGGGCATGATGGACTGCAAGGCCGCGCTGACCGAAAACGACGGCAACATGGAAGCGGCGCAGGATTGGCTGCGCAAGAAGGGCCTGTCCAAGGCCGCCAAGAAGTCCGGCCGCGTCGCGGCGGAGGGTCTGATCGGCGCGCTCACCAAGGGCAACAAGGGCGTCGTGGTCGAGGTCAACTCCGAGACCGACTTCGTCGCGCGCAACGGTCAGTTCCAGGGCCTCGTCAAGATGGTCGCCCAGGTCGCATTCGATGCGGGCGCGGACGTCGAGAAGATCAAGGCCGCCAAGGTCGGTGACGTCACGGTCGAAGCTGCGATCAACGACGCGATCGCCACCATCGGCGAAAACATGACGCTGCGCCGTGCCGCTTCGCTCGAAGTGAGCCAGGGCGTCGTGTCGCACTACGTCCACGGTGCCGTCGTCGACGGCGCCGGCAAGATGGGCGTGATCGTGGCGCTGGAATCGCCCGGCAAGGCCGACGAGCTCGCAACGCTCGGCCGCCAGATCGCGATGCATGTCGCCGCCGCCAACCCGCTGGCGCTCGATCCGTCCGGCCTCGATCCGGCGGTCACCAAGCGCGAGAAGGACGTGCTCGCCGACAAATATCGCCAGCAGGGCAAGCCGGAGAACGTGATCGAGAAGATCGTCGAGTCCGGTCTGAAGACCTACTACAAGGAAGTCTGCCTGCTCGAGCAGGCCTTCATCCACGACACCGGCAAGTCGGTGGCGCAGGCGGTGAAGGAGGCCGAGGGCAAGGTCGGCGGCGCTGTGAAGATCGCCGGCTTTGTGCGCTATGCTCTCGGTGAGGGAATCGAGAAGCAGGAAAGCGACTTCGCGGCCGAGGTCGCCGCGGCCAGCGGCAAGAAGTAAGCGCCGGAACGTTCCTTCCGGCGTGCCGCCGGAAGCGGTGCCCGGAGAAGGAAAGTGCCCATGACTGATCCGGTCTATCGTCGCGTCGTGATCAAGCTGTCCGGCGAATATCTCGCGGGACAGCAAGGCTTTGGCATCGATCAGCCGACCGTCGACCGGGTTGCGGACGATTTAATCGCCGCCCGCAAGCTCGGCACCGAGGTCTCGGTGGTGATCGGCGGCGGCAATATCGTGCGCGGCGTCGAGGTCTCCGCCCGCGGCGTGTCGCGCCCGACCGGCGACACCATGGGCATGCTCGCCACCATGATGAACTGCCTCGCGCTGGAAGCTGCGATCGAGCGCAAGGGCATGCCGGCGCGCACGCTGTCGGCCTTCGTCATGCCCGAGATTTCCGAGCTGTTCACTCGCACTGCGGCGCACAAATATCTCGCCGAGGGCCGGATCGTGCTGCTCGGCGGCGGGACCGGCAATCCGTTCTTCACCACCGATACCACCGCGGTGCTGCGGGCCGCCGAGATCGGCGCGCAGGCGGTCCTGAAAGCGACCAATGTCGACGGCGTCTACTCGGCCGATCCGAAGAAGGATCCGTCCGCCACGCGGTTCGACCGGCTGAGCCATTCGCAGGCGATCGAGGGCGGCTACAAGGTGATGGATGCGACCGCCTTCGCGCTTGCCCGCGAGACGTCGCTGCCTATCATCGTATTCTCGATCGCGGAGCCGGGGTCGATCGGCGCGATTCTGCGTGGCGTCGGCCACGGAACCATTGTCGCCGGCTGACGGCTCATCTGGCGCGCCCGAAAGGGAAGGGCGCAGAGCGGTCGCCGGGATTTTGAAGGAGAAACGTGATGTCCACGGGTAATTTCGACCTCAACGAAGTCAAGCGCCGCATGCAGGGCGCCGTCGCCTCGCTCAAGCACGAGCTGGGTGGCCTGCGCACGGGGCGCGCCTCCGCCTCGATGCTCGATCCGGTGCAGGTCGATGCCTATGGCAGCCACATGCCCCTCAATCAGCTCGCCACCGTCAGCGTGCCCGAGCCGCGCCTGATCTCGGTGCAGGTCTGGGACAAGTCGATGGTCAAGGCGGTGGAGAAGGCGATCGTCGATTCCAATCTCGGCCTGTCGCCCGCGACCGAAGGCCAGGTGCTGCGCCTGCGGATCCCCGAGCCTCAACGAGGAGCGCCGCAAGGAGCTGGTGAAGGTCGCGCACAAATACGCGGAAGCCGCCAAGGTCGCCACGCGTCACGTGCGCCGCGACGGTCTCGACGTCCTCAAGAAGCTCGAGAAGAATCACGAGATGTCAGAGGACGACCAGAAGCGCCACGCCGACGAGGTGCAGAAGGCGACCGACGGAACCATCTCCGAGATCGATCAGCTGTTGGCCACCAAGGAAAAAGAAATTCTCACCGTCTGAAGCGCGATGAATAGTCATCGCGCTTCAGGTCATGTTCGCGCATGATGTTTCCGGAAAACCGCTTCGCGCTTTTTCCTGATCATGCTTTAAGGCCCGCTCCAATGTCCAACGCCGCCGCGCCTGCCACGGAAGGACCCGATCGGTCCGAGGCGCCCGCGCATGTCGCCATCATCATGGATGGCAACGGGCGTTGGGCGGCCGCGCGCGGCCTGCCGCGTGCGGAGGGGCATCGCCGCGGCGTCGAGGCTCTGCGCCGCGTCGTGCGTGCCTCGCATGAGCCTCGGCATCCGCTATCTCACCATATTCTCCTTCTCGTCGGAGAACTGGTCGCGCCCGGCGAGCGAGATCGGGGATCTCTTCGGTCTGCTCCGCCGCTTCATCCGCAACGACCTGGCCAGCCTGCATCGTGACGGGGTCAAGGTCCGCATCATCGGCGAGCGCGACGGCCTGGAGGGCGACATCTGCGCGCTGCTCAACGAGGCCGAGGAGCTGACACGCGACAACACGCGCCTGACGCTGGTTGTCGCCTTCAATTACGGCTCGCGGCATGAGATCGCGAAAGCGGCGCAGAAGCTCGCGCGCGAGGTCGCGGAAGGAAAGCGCGATCCTGCCTCGATCGACGCCGAAACGCTCGGCGCGCATCTCGATGCGCCCGACATTCCGGATCCCGACCTCATCATCCGCACCAGCGGCGAGCAGCGCCTGTCCAATTTCCTGATGTGGCAGGCCGCCTATAGCGAGCTGGTATTCGTGCCGATCCATTGGCCCGATTTCGACAAGGCGGCGCTGGAGAGCGCGATCGCCGAATTCGCCAGGCGCGAGCGCCGTTTCGGCGGCCTGGTCGCGAAAACCGCCTCGTGAGCGAACACGATTCCGCACCGGCGGGCGCAAAGCCTGCCCCGAGCAATCTGGTGATGCGGGTCCTCGCAGCGCTGGTGCTGGCGCCGCTCACCATAGCGATCGCTTACGCCGGTGGCTGGCTGTGGGTGCTGCTCGTCACCCTGGTCTCGATCGGGCTGTTCGCCGAATGGCTGACGGTGGTCGGTGCGGGCACCGCCGCGCTGACCGGGGCAGGGACGCTCGTCATCGCCATGATGGGCGCTGCGGTCGCCTTCGGCGGGCTCAAGACCTCCGTCGTCGTCGGCCTCGTCGGCGGCGCGATCGTGACGCTGATCGCGCGCGGCAAGTTCATTTGGGCGGCGACCGGATTTGCTTATGCGGCGGCAGCGCTGCTGGCCTCGATCCTGGTCCGGAAGGATCTCGCCAACGGCTTCGCCGCGCTGATGTTCGTGCTGCTCGTGGTGTGGGCGACCGATATCGGTGGCTATTTTGCCGGCCGCAGCATCGGTGGGCCGAAGCTCTGGCCGCGCGTGAGCCCGAAAAAGACCTGGTCCGGAGCGCTCGGCGGCTTTGTGGCGAGCCTTGCGGTCGCTGCCGGTTTTGCCGCTTGCGGGATCGGGAAAGCGGTTCCGCTGCTCCTGGTCAGCGCCGTCCTGTCGGTCGTCTCGCAAGCCGGAGATCTGTTCGAATCCGCAGTGAAGCGGCGCTTCGGTGTCAAGGATTCCAGTCACTTAATTCCCGGACATGGCGGGCTTATGGACCGCCTGGACGGTTTTGTCGCCGCCATCCTGGCGGCTTGGATTATCGGCTTTCTCCGCCATGGTGTGCATAGCGCCGGAAGCGGTCTTATGGTTTGGTGAGGATATGAGCGCGGTCCCATTGCGTAATAACAAGGCTGCGGCGTCGTCCGTCCGCAGCGTCACGGTCCTCGGCGCCACCGGCTCGATCGGCGACAGCACGATGGATCTGCTGCGCGCCTCGCCCGAGCGTTATCGCGTCGAGGCGCTGACGGCGAACAGCAATGTCGCAGCGCTGGCGAAGCTCGCGAAGGAATTTTCCGCGCGCTACGTCGCGGTCGCCGACACCTCCAAGCTCGCTGAGTCTCAAGGCCGCACTCGCGGGAACGAGCACCGAATGCGGCGCCGGCGAAAGCGCCGTGATCGAGGCCGGCGCGCGTCCTGCCGATTGGGTGATGGCGGCCGTGAGCGGCGCTGCCGGATTGAAGCCGGCACTGGCGGCCGTCGATCGCGGCGCGCATGTCGCGCTCGCCAACAAGGAATGCCTGGTTTGCGCCGGTGATTTCTTCATGCAGCGTGCGGCGAAAGCGGGCGCCTGCATCCTGCCGGCCGATTCCGAGCACAATGCGCTGTTCCAGGCGCTCGCTTCAGGCAATCGCGACGAGCTGGTCCGCGTCATCATCACGGCCTCGGGCGGTCCGTTCCGCACCTGGAAGCCCGCCGACATCGAGCAGGCCACGCTCGAGCAGGCTCTGAAGCACCCGAACTGGAGCATGGGCCAGAAGATCACGATCGATTCGGCGTCGATGATGAACAAGGGGCTCGAGGTGATCGAGGCATCCTATCTGTTCGCGCTGGCGCCCGACGAGATCGACGTCCTCGTGCATCCGCAGTCGATCATCCACGGCATGGTCGAGTTCTCCGACCGCTCGGTGATGGCCCAGCTCGGCGCGCCCGACATGCGCACGCCGATCGCCCATTGCCTCGGCTGGCCCGACCGGATCAAGGGGCCGGCGGCGAAGCTCGATCTGGCCAAGATCGGCCAGCTGACGTTCGAAACCCCGGATTTCGAGCGCTTCCCCGGGCTGCGCCTGGCCTTCGATTCGCTGCGGACGGGGAAGGGGGCGACCACCGTCTACAACGCGGCCAACGAGGTGGCTGTGGCCGCGTTCATTGCCGGCAAGATCCGCTTCGGGGCGATTGCCCGGCTGGTGGAGGCGACGCTCGACGACTGGGTCCGCGGCGGGAACCAGGCGCCCCTGACGTCAGCCGATGATGCAATCTCTGTTGACCATGTTGCTCGAAATAAAGCTGCCGCCCTATTGCCTCAAATTGCCTTAAAGGCATCCTAGATGGTTCGGGGCCAGGGCCTAGCGGCACTGGATGAGGGAATTCGATGATCGACTTTTTTACCCATAGTTTCAATACGTTGAGCCATGGGATCTTGGGCTACGCGGTTCCCTTCCTGTTCGTCCTGACGATCGTCGTGTTCTTCCATGAGCTCGGCCATTTCCTGGTCGCGCGCTGGGCCGGCGTTCGTGTCTTAACCTTTTCGCTCGGTTTCGGACCTGAGCTGGTCGGTTTCAACGACCGCCATGGCACCCGCTGGAAGATCTCGGCCATCCCGCTCGGCGGCTACGTCAAGTTTTTCGGCGACGAGAGCGAGGCCTCGACCCCCTCGGCCCAGACGCTCGCGGCCATGTCGGCGGAGGAGCGCGCCGGCAGCTTCCACCACAAGAAAGTTGGCCCGCGCGCCGCCATCGTCGCGGCCGGCCCGATCGCCAATTTCATCCTGGGTGCGCTGATCTTCGCCGGAATGGCGCTGTACTACGGCAAGCCCAGCACGATCGCCCGCGTCGACGGCGTCGTTGCCGACGGTGCGGCTGCGGCCGCCGGCTTCAAGGTCGGGGACGTCGTCGTCCAGATCGACGGCAAGCCGATCGAGAGCTTTGCCGACATGCAGCGAATCGTTGCGATGAACGCCGGTTCGGCGCTTGCCTTCCAGGTGAAGCGGGACGGTAGCATCGTCTCGCTGACCGCAACCCCGGCGCTGCTCGAGCGCAAGGATCCGTTCGGCAACAGCCACCGTCTCGGTGTGCTCGGCGTCGAACACAAGTCGCAGGCCGGCGAGGCCTCGACCGCGCCGGTGGGCGTCGGCGAGGCGCTCAAGATCGGGGTCGAGCAGGTCTGGTTCATCATCACCAGCACCTTCAAGTTCCTCGGCTCGCTGTTCGTCGGGCAAGGCAATCCCAATGAGGTCAGCGGCGTCCTGGGAATCGCGAAGATGTCGGGGCAGGCGGCCAGCGCCGGGTTCCAGTTCGTGATCAACCTGTGCGCGGTGCTGTCGGTGTCGATCGGCCTGTTGAACCTGTTCCCGATCCCGCTGCTCGATGGCGGCCACCTGATGTTCTACGCGGCCGAAGTGGTTCGTGGCCGGCCCTTGTCCGAGCGGACCCAGGAGATGGGGTTCCGAATCGGGCTCGGTCTGGTGCTGATGTTGATGGTGTTTGCGACCTACAACGACATCCTGCGGATGGCCGCTTCCTAATAGGGCTTTTTTGTGGCGTTGCTGTTGAGCAACGTCTTGGAATGAAATTGAAATCACGACGCTTTCGGCCGTTTGCGGCGTCGGTGAAATTGGCTACAAGCGGCCTGAACTTGGGGAATCTTCCAGACCAGCGTTGGGGTTGGGTCTGGCTCGGAATGATAAGGGCGCGTTGCGCATGAAGTTTGGACTGCGACTCCGGGGGGCTTGCTCGCGACCCTGATCATGTTCGGCGCGCCGGTGGTTGCCCCGGTCGGGGCTGTTTTTGTGTCCTCGTCTGCGCTCGCTCAGACCGTTCAGTCGATTTCCGTCGAAGGGAATCGCCGCGTCGAGGTGGAGACGATCCGCTCCTATTTCAAGCCGGGTCCGGGCGGTCGCCTGGATCAAGGCGCAATCGATGACGGCCTCAAGGCGCTGATCGAGACCGGCCTGTTCCAGGACGTCCGGATCAATCGCGGCTCCGGCGGCCAGATCATCGTCTCGGTGGTGGAAAATCCGGTGATTGGCCGGATCGCCTTCGAGGGCAACAAGAAGATCAAGGACGAGCAGCTCACCACGGAAGTCCAGTCCAAGGCCCGCGGTACCTTCTCGCGTGCCATGGTGCAGTCCGACACGCTGCGAATCGCCGAAATCTATCGCCGGTCCGGCCGCTACGACGTGCGCGTCACGCCCGAAGTCATCGAACAGCCGAACAACCGCGTCGACCTCATCTTCACGATCGAGGAGGGCGCCAAGACCGGCGTCAAGTCGATCGAGTTCGTCGGCAACAATGCGTTCTCGTCCTACCGCCTCAGGGACGTCATCAAGACGCGCGAATCGAATCTGCTGAGCTTCCTCGCCAGCGGTGACATCTACGATCCCGACCGCGTCGAAGCCGACCGCGACCTGATCCGCCGCTTCTATCTCAAGAACGGTTTCGCCGACGTTCAGGTGGTGGCTGCGCTCACTGAATACGATCCCGAGAAGAAGGGCTTCAACGTCACCTTCAAGATCGAGGAAGGATCCCAGTACCGCGTCGGCGCGCTCGACTTCCGCTCCAGCATTCCGAACTTCGATCCCTCGTCGCTGCGCGCCTATTCGCGCGTCAATGTCGGCTCGCTCTACAACGTCGAATCGGTCGAGAAGTCGGTCGAGGAGATGCAGATCGAGGCCTCGCGCCGCGGCTATGCCTTCGCCGTGGTCCGTCCCGGCGGCGACCGCAATTTCGAGGCGCACACCGTCTCCGTCGTGTTCAACATCGACGAAGGCCCGCGCACCTATATCGAGCGCATCAACCTGCGCGGCAACACCCGCACGCGCGACTACGTGATCCGCCGCGAGTTCGACATCTCCGAGGGCGATGCCTACAACCGCGCCCTGGTCGACCGTGCCGAGCGGCGCCTGAAGAACCTCGATTACTTCAAGAGCGTGAAGATCACGACCGAGCCGGGCTCGTCGAGCGACCGCGTGGTCCTGATCGTCGACATGGAAGAAAAATCGACCGGCGACTTCTCGATCTCGGGCGGTTACTCCACCACGGACGGCGCGCTCGCCGAAGTCTCGATCTCCGAGCGCAATCTGCTCGGCCGCGGCCTGTTCGCCAAGGCGGCGGTGACCTATGGCCAATATGCACGCGGCTACTCGCTGTCGTTCGTCGAGCCGTATCTGCTCGATTACCGCGTCGCGCTCGGCCTCGACCTCTATCAGCGCCAGCAACTGTCCAACAGCTACATCTCCTACGGCACCAAGACGCTCGGCTTCTCGCCGCGCCTCGGTTTCTCCTTGCGTGAAGATCTGTCGCTGCAGCTGCGTTACTCGATCTACCAGCAGGAAATCCAGCTGCCGGGCTATCTGGCGAACTGTAACAACAACATTGGCTCGGCGGCTTACAATCCGAGCCCTGCCTTTATCGCCGCTGGCGGTCCGATCGGCGTGAATACGTCACCGCTCGGCTGCTACAGCGATGGCGAAGCCTCGTTGCCGGTGCGCAAGGAGCTGGCGAACGGCAAGACGCTGACCTCCGCGCTCGGCTATTCGCTGACCTACAACACGCTGGACAACAACAAGAACCCGTCCGACGGTCTGCTTGTCGACTTCCGTCAGGATTTCGCCGGCGTCGGCGGCGACGTGTCCTACCTGAAGTCGGTCGTCGATGCGAAGTACTACGCTCCGCTGGTGTCCGACATCGTCGGCCTGGTGCGCGTGCAGGGTGGCATGCTCAACAAGATCGGCAGCGATCTGCGCATGCTCGATCACTTCCAGATGGGCCCGAACCTGGTCCGCGGCTTCGCCCCGAACGGTATCGGTCCGCGCGACCTCAATCCCTTCGGCACGCAGGATGCGCTTGGCGGTACCAAGTACTGGGGTGCTTCGATGGAATTGCAGATGCCGTTCTGGTTCCTGCCGAAGGAAGTGGGTTTGAAGGGCGCGGTCTATGCCGATGCCGGCGGCCTCTACGATTATAAGGGCCCGACGAGTTGGACCGGTGTTGGTGGTACCAACGAAGTCAATACGCCAGGCTGCATCCCGTCGACGATCAATCCGTCGTCCACCGGGACCTGTACCGGCCTCGTTTACGACGACAGCAAGGTCATCCGTTCGTCGGTCGGTGTCGGCCTGATCTGGCAGTCCCCGTTCGGTCCGCTGCGCTTCGACTACGCCGTGCCGCTGAGCAAGGGCAAGTACGACCGTACGCAGGAATTCCGGTTCGGCGGCGGCACCACGTTCTAATTCGATCAGCAGGGCATGAGCCGGCCCCTCCAATCGGGGCCGGTTCTTCCAAAAATGATCGTGCTCAATCCATGAGTTAAGGCATGATGCGGCCTGACCGCTTCATGCCGAAGCCGGACCGCGACGGGGTGGAATGGCGCAGCCGACCTTCTTCAAAAGCCGCCGGCCTCAAAGCTGGCCGAGATCGCCGCGCAGACCAAGGCGCAGCTGGCGGACCCCGCAAGGGGCGACCACGTCATCACGGGCCTGGCTTCGCTCGATGAAGCCGGCCCGATGCATTTGGCGTTTTTCGACAACCTCAAATATGCCGACGAGCTCAGGGCGACCAGGGCCGGGGCATGCCTCGTGAGCCCACGCTTCGAGGCTCAGGTGCCCGCCCATGTGGCCGTGCTACGGGTGGCCCAGCCGTTCCGCGCCTTCGTCGGCATCGCCCGGGAATGGCACGGCGATGCGCTGCGCCCGCAGTCCTGGTTCGGCATCGAGGGCATCGCGCCGTCGGCTATCATCGATCCCTCGGCCCGGATCGAGGATGACGTCATCGTGGAGCCGCTGTCGGTCATCGGCCCGGACGTCGAGATCGGGAGCGGCACCGTGATAGGTGCCGGCGCGGTCATCGGCCCCGGCGTCAAGATCGGCCGGGACTGCAATGTCGGCGCCCGCACGGCCATCCAGTGCGCCCTGATCGGCAACAACGTGCTGATCCATCCAGGCTGCTCGATCGGCCAGGACGGCTATGGCTTTATCTTCTTCGGTCCCGACGGCCATCTGGAAGGTGCCGCAGACCGGCCGCGTGCTGATCCAGAACAATGTGGAAGTCGGCGCCGGCACCACCATCGACCGCGGTTCCCTGCGCGACACCGTGATCGGCGAGGGCACCAAAATCGACAACCAGGTCCAGATCGGCCACAATGTGACGATCGGCCGGAATTGCCTGCTGGCGGCCCAGATCGGCCTCGCGGGCAGTCTGACGATCGGCGACAACGTGGCGCTGGGAGCAAAGGTTGGCATCAACAATCACCTCAAGATCGGCGATGGCGCCCAGGTCACCGCGATGAGCGGGGTCAAGGACGACATCCCGCCTGGCGGTCGCTGGGGTGGCTTCTTTGCCAAGCCGACCAAGCAGTGGTTCAAGGAAATTATCGCAGTGGAGCGCCTGGTACGCGACAGCAAGGCCGATCCGAAGAACGAGGGACGGGAATGACGGCGGAATCACCTGTTAAATTCGAGCTGGTGGATATCAACGCCATCCTCCAGACCCTGCCGCACCGCTTTCCGATGCTGCTGATCGACCGCGTGATCAACATCCGCGCCGACTACAGCGGCATCGGCATCAAGAACGTCACCTTCAACGAGCCGGCCTTCCAGGGGCATTTCCCGGAGCGTCCGGTCTATCCCGGCGTCATGATGATCGAGGCGATGGCCCAGACCGCGGGCGTGATCGGCATCAAGTCGGTCGAAGGCACCGAGAAGCCGCGGGCGGTCTATTTCCTCACCATCGACAAGTGCAAGTTCCGCAAGCCCGTGCTGCCCGGCGACACCATCGAGTATCACATGCGCTCGGTCGGCCGCCGCAAGGCCATGTGGTGGTTTCACGGCGACGCCAAGGTCAACGGGCAGGTGGTTGCGGAGGCCGACGTCGGCGCCATGCTGACGGACTGAGCCACCTCGGGCCGGGGCTCGCGCGCTGCAATCGTAGCGGCCGCCCGCGGCCTCGGGTCTGATATGCCGGTTGAAGAACTGGCCCATGGACGGCGCGCCCAGAAGGCGGTCGACCGTGTCGGCCGCGACACCGCAATAGCGCGTATAGAAGCCGCCGGTCGCGACGACCAGATCGCGTTGCGCGCGGTCGTAGCAGACGCGCTGGAGCACCGTGCTGCGATTGATGTCGCGGCATTCGAAGGTCGCGAGGTCGACGGGGCGGCGATCACCGGTTTCGATCGTCTCGGACACGATCGGCGCGGCCGCAAGCTGTGCGAGCAGAAGTGCCAAGGCCCTGACCACCGGTGCTGAAGCTCCGCATGAACTCGCTGAGGGACCGGGACGGCCGCCTCATCCGTTACTTGAAACACGGCGAGATGATACGTCACTGGACAGATCGGGCATAGTCGCGCTAACCACCGGAAAACTGAGCGACTTCAATGCATAATCAGAGCTTCCTAACGAGTAAGATTGCTTGATGAGCAAGATTGATCCCACCGCACGGATCGCTGACGGAGCCGTGGTCGGCGAGGGCACCGAGATCGGCCCCTATTGCATCATCGGCCCGCACGTCGTGATCGGCGCGAACTGCAAGCTGATCGGGCATGTGCACATCACCGCGCAGACGACCATCGGTGACGACTGCACCATCTATCCTTTTGCTTCGCTGGGTACGCCACCGCAGTCGCTCAGCTACCGGGGCGAGCTGACGAAGCTCCAGATCGGCGCGGGCTGTACCATCCGGGAATCCGTGACGATGAATGCGGGTACCGTCGCCGGGGGTGGCATCACCTCGGTCGGTGATCGCGGCTACTTCATGAACTGCAGCCACGTCGGCCACGATTGTCATGTCGGCGATGACGTGATCTTCGCGACGTCGGCGACGCTCGGCGGTCACTGCGAGATCGGCGACTTCGTCTTCATCGGCGGCCTGTCCGCCGTGCACCAGTTTACCCGCATCGGTCCGCAAGTCATGGTCGGCGGCGTGTGCGGCGTCCGCGACGACATCATCCCGTTCGGCCTGGTCAACGGTCAGTACGCGGCGCTGGAAGGTCTCAACCTGATCGGCATGAAGCGGCGCAAGTTCACCAAGCAGCGGCTGGCGACCGTGCGTGGGTTCTACCAAAAACTCTTCCACGGTCCCGGCACCTTCGCCGAGCGGCTGGAGGCCTCCCGGCCGCTCGCGGGGGAAGATCCGGCGATCGCCGAGATCCTCGACTTCATCGGCAAGGGCAAGCGCCCGCTCTGCCTTCCCGCCATCACGAAGTGATCTCGAAAATGGCCGCGGGCATGACATCGGCGGCTGCGGAGATTTCATCGCCGGTCGGCATCGTCGCTGGCGGCGGCGCGATGCCGTTCGCGGTTGCCGACTCGCTCGCCGCCCGCGGCATCACGCCGGTGCTGTTTCCCCTGCGGGGGGCCTGCGATCCGGTGCGGGTGGAGCAGTTCCGTCACCGCTGGATCTCGGTCGGTCAGCTCGGCCGCGCGATGCGGCTGTTTCGCGAGGAGAGCTGCCGCGACCTGATCTTCATCGGCACATTGGTGCGGCCCTCGCTCGCGGAGATCCGGTTCGACATCAAGACGCTGCGCCTGCTCGGCAACGTCATCCGCGCCTTTCGCGGCGGCGATGATCATCTTCTGTCCGGCGTTGGCCGTATCCTCGAGCAGGACGGCTTTCGCATGGTCGGCATCAAGGATGTCGCGCCTGATCTGCTGATGCCCGAGGGCTGCATCACCCGTGCCTGGCCGAGCGACACCGGCAAGACCGACATCGCGCGCGGCCGTGCGGTGCTGACCGCGCTTGGTCCGTTCGACATCGGTCAGGCCGCGGTGGTGATCGACGGCCATGTGGTGGCGGTCGAGGATATCGAGGGCACCGACGCGCTGCTCGCGCGGGTCGCACGGCTGCGCGAGGAGGGGCGCATTCGCGCGGCCACGGGCCGCGGCGTGCTGGTAAAGGCGCCAAAGAGTGGCCAGGATCTTCGCTTCGACCTGCCGACGATCGGCCCGCGCACACTCGAAGGTGTGGCCGCCGCAGGGCTCGCCGGCATCGCCGTCATTGCCGGCAACACCATCGTCGCCGAGCCGCAGGCTTTGATCGCGTTCGCCGACGCCAAATATCTCTTCGTCATCGGTCTGCCCGCGTGATGCAGTCGCGCGATCCCAAGCGCAAGATCTTTCTGATCGCCACGGAGGAATCCGGCGACCGGCTGGGCAGTGCCTTGATGAAGGTGCTGCGCCAGCGCCTCGGCGACGGCGTGCAGTTCGTCGGCGTCGGCGGCCGCACCATGGCGCGCGAGGGGCTGGAGTCGCTGTTTCCGATCGAGGAGCTGTCGATCGTCGGCTTTGCCGCGGTGGTGCAGCAATTGCCGAAGATTTTGGGATTGATCCGCAAGACTGTGGACGCCGTGCTGGAAGCCGCGCCGGACGTGCTTGTCATCATCGACAGCCCGGATTTCACCCACCGCGTCGCCCGCCGCGTGCGAACGAAGAATTCCTCGATTCCGGTCGTCGATTACGTCTCGCCGCAGCTCTGGGCGTGGCGGCCGGGGCGGGCGCGGACCATGCTGGGCTATGTCGACCATGTGCTCGGCCTGTTGCCGTTCGAGCCGGAGGAGTACCGCAAGCTCGGCGGACCTCCATGCAGCTATGTCGGTCATCCCCTGATCGAGCAATTGTCCGCGCTGCGGCCGAATGCCGAGGAGCAGGCGCGCCGCAATAGCGAGCCGCCGGTGCTGCTGGTGCTGCCCGGCAGCCGTCGCAGTGAGGTCAGGCACCATCTTGACGTGTTCGGCGCAACGCTCGGCCGCTTGCAGGCGGATGGTCTCGCCTTCGAGCTGATACTGCCGACCATGCCGCATCTGGAAGCCACCATCCGCGAAGGCATCGCGAATTGGCCGGTCAAACCGAGGATCGTGACCGGGGAGAACGAGAAGCGCGCCGTATTCCGCATCGCGCGTGCAGCACTGGCCAAATCCGGCACGGTGACGCTGGAGCCTCGCATTGTCAGGCATCCCGATGGTGACGGCCTACCGCGTCGGTGCGGTCGAGGCCTTCATCCTGCGCCGCGCGATCCGCGTCTCCTCGGTGATCCTCGCCAATCTCGTGATCGGTGAGGACGTCATTCCCGAGTATCTGCAGGAGGACTGCACGCCGGAGAAGCTGGCGCCGGCGCTTCATAACGTGCTGACGGATTCTCCGCTGCGGCGGCAGCAGGTCGAAGCCTTTGCCCGGCTCGATCAGATCATGTCGACCGGCAACAGGTCACCGAGCGTGCTGGCGGCTGACATCGTGCTGGCCACGATGCGCAAGGGCGGGCGATAGCGACGGTGCCGTAGTCCCGTAGGAGGCAAAGCGCAGCGTGCCCACGGATTGTTTGCGGCTTCGATTATTGGCAGGCGGTGGGCACGCTATCGCTTTGCCCACCGTACGGCACTTCGCGCCTTTGCCCAAGCTGCAGACTACGCCAAGCCCGCATCCACCCGAAAACATTGTCCGGTAATGCGTTGGCTGTCATCTGAGGCGAGGAACAGCGCCATGTTGGCGATATCCTCGGGTGTGACCGCATCGGGAACGGCTTGACGCGAGCGCATCTCGGTGATGACTTTCTCGTCGGGATACCACAGCCGGCGCTGCCGTTCGGTGATCACCATGCCGGGCGCAATTGCGTTGACGCGAATGCGGTCGGGGCCGATCGACCGCGCCAGCGAGTTGGTGAAGCCGACGATCGCCGCCTTCGCTCCGGCATAGACCGGCAGTGCCGGCGCGCCTCGCATCCAGGCGATCGAAGACATATTGATAATGGAGCCGCCGCCGCGCGCCTGCATCTGCGGCACCACCGCTTGCGCGGCGAAGAAGACGTGCTTGAAGTTGACGCCGATCATCCAGTCGAATTCGGCGGGCGTCACGTCGGCCAGCACCTGGCGATGGTCGTTGGCGGCGTTGTTGACGAGCACCGCGGCGTCGCCGAGCTTCCGCTGAACCTCCGCCATGGCGGCGCGCAAGGCCTCGAAGTCCAGGAGGTCGCAAGGCACGAATAGCGGCGCCGTATCGCCTGCGGCCGTGACCTCCGCGACCAGCGCCGCGCCGGCTGTCTGGTCGATATCGAGAAACGCGACGCGGGCGCGCTGGGCGGCGAAGGCGCGCACGAAGGCGGCACCGATGCCGCTGGCGCCGCCGGTGATCAGCACCACGCGGTCTGCGAGGCCGGCATAGCTCGTCTTGGTCATGCGATCAGTCGCTCCGTCTCGGGGTCGAACAGGCAAATGCGGCGGGTGTCGAGCGCGAAGGACGCGGTCGCGCCCGGCGCGGGCCGGATATCGGGCGAGATGCGCGCCATCGCGGGCTCGCCTCCGAGGCGCAGCGACACCATGGTCTCGGCACCGGTCGGCTCGACCATGTCCACGGGCGCGTCGACGAGGACGGGCGCATCGTTCGAAAACGCGCGGCTGACCTCGGCAATGCATTCAGGCCTGATCCCGAACACCACGTCGCGCCCGACAAAGGGCGCTGCGCCGGCATAATCTTTCAGGCGGAGACGGATCTGGTCTGGCCGGCCCGCGCCGATCACGACCACCAGTCCGCCATTTTCGCTCTCGAGCCGTGCCGGGATCGTGTTCATCGGCGGAGAGCCCATGAAACGCGCGACGAACAGATTCGCGGGATAGCGGTACACGGTATCAGGATCGGCGAATTGCTGCACGCGGCCCTGATGCATCACGGCGATCCGCGTCGCCATCGTCATGGCCTCGATCTGGTCGTGGGTGACATAGACGATGGTGGCGCCGATGCGCTGGTGCAGCCGCTTGATCTCCATCCGCATCTCCACGCGCAGCTTGGCGTCGAGATTGGAGAGCGGCTCGTCGAACAGGAAGAGCAGGGGATCCCGCACCAATGCGCGCCCCATCGCGACGCGCTGGCGCTGGCCGCCGGAGAGCTGCGACGGCTTGCGGCCGAGCAGCGGCTCGATCTGCAGCAGCTTTGCGACATTCGCAACCGCGGCGTCCTGAGCCGCCCTGGGCACGTGACGACACTCCATGCCGAAGGTGATGTTCTGCCGCACCGTCATCGACGGATAAAGCGCGTAGGACTGGAACACCATGGCGATGTCGCGGTCTTTCGGCGCGACATCGTTGACGACGCGCCCGCCGATCTCGATCGTCCCGGCGCTCGGACGGTCGAGCCCGGCGACGATGTTGAGCAGGGTGGACTTGCCGCAGCCGGACGGCCCGACCAGCACGGTGAATTCGCCGCTCTCGATGTCGAGCGCGATGTCCTTCAGCACCTCCAGATTGGCGTAGCGCTTGGACAGGTCGCGAATGCTCAGGGCTGCCATGATCGCTCCATCATTTCACGGCCCCGGCAGTCAGGCCGCGGACGAAATATTTGCCGCCGAGGAGATAGATCAACAGCGTGGGGAGCGCCGCGATGATCACCGTCGCGCTCTGCACGCCATGCTGGGGGATATCGGCGACTGCGGCGGACAGCGCGATGAGCGCCGCCGTGACGGGTTGCTGCTGGCCGTTCGTAAACGTCACACCATAGAGAAACTCGTTCCAGATATGCGTGAACTGCCAGATCACGGTGACGATCAGGATCGGCCCCGAGAGCGGCAGGATGATGCGCCAGAAGATGCGGAAGAACCCGGCGCCGTCGATGCGCGCGGCCCTGATCAATTCATGGGGAATGGCGACGTAATAGTTGCGGCAGAATAGCGTGGTGAAAGACAGCCCCTGGATGGTGTGGATCAAGACGAGGCCGGTCAGCGTGTTGATGAGACCGATGTCCCTGAGCACGATGGTCCAGGGCAACAGGCGCATCTGCTGGGGCAGGAACAGGCCGAGGGTCACGACTCCGTAAATCCAGGTATCGCCGCGAAAGCGCCAGAGCGATATGGCGTAACCGGCGATGGCGCCGAGCAGTGTCGAGAAGATTGTCGCAGGGATCGTGATCAGCGCGGAGTTCAGCATGTACGGCCGGATGCCAGCGCAGGTCTCGGCGACGCAGAAGCCGCTCCAGGCCGCGGCGTAGTTGGCCCATGCGAGGTGTTGCGGCCAGCCGATCATCGAGCCCTGCGCGATCTCCTCGTTGGTGCGGAGCGAATTCAGGACGACGACGGCGAGCGGCGCGAGCCAGGCCAAAGCGATCAGTGAAACGGCGAGATAGATCAAGATCCGGCTCGGGGTGAAGCTGCGCTCACGCATGGGCGGCCCGCCGTCGCTGGACGTATCGCCACGCCGCATAGGGCAGCAGCACCGCCAGAAGAATGAGCAGCATCAGGACGGCCGCCGCCGCGCCCCGGCCGAGCAGGCTGCGCTGGAACATCAAATCGTAGACGACGAGAGCCGGCAGCTGGGTCGCAATTCCCGGTCCGCCATTGGTGAGGGCGCGGACGAGGTCGAACGTCGAAATCGCGAACTGCAGCTGGATCACGACGACGGTCAGGGTGATCGGCCAAAGCGACGGCAAAATGATGCGCCGGTAGATACGGACTGGGCCGGCGCCGTCGATCTGCGCGGCCTTGATGATGTCGGCATCGACGGAGCGCAGGCCGGCAAGGAAAAGCGCCATGGCAAAGCCCGAGGACTGCCAGATCGCCGCGATGACGATGGTCCAGATCGCCATGTCGCGGTCGATCAGCCAGTCGAACTTGAACGTGGTCCACCCGAGATCGTGGACCAGCTTCTGGATGCCGAGGCCGGGATTGAGCAGCCAGCTCCAGACCGTGCCGGTGACCACGAACGACACCGCGAGGGGATAGAGGAAGATCGATCGCAGCACGTTTTCGCCGCGAATGCGCTGATCGAGCAGGATCGCGAGGATGAGGCCGGTCGCCGCGCTCAACACCACGAAGGCGCAACCGAACAGCAGCAGATTGTCGAAGGCGATCTGCCAGTTCCGCGACGCCGCGACCGCCGAATAGTTGCGCAAGCCCACCCAGCCCGAGACCGGAACCAGCGTGGACGGCGTGAACGAGATCCAGATCGTCCACAGCGAGAACGACACCAGGTGCGCGGCGGACAGCAGCAGCGGCACCCAGATCATCAGATATTCGGGCAGCCGGCGCACCCAATCGGGAAGCGCCGGCCGGCCCGGTCTTATCGCCTCGGCATTGCTCAACGCGCGCCCTCGACCGCCTCGGCGAGGCGCGTGGCCGCCTGATCGGGCTTGATCGACTTGTTCTTCACGTACTCCGTGATCACGTCGATCATCGCGGCGGTCATGCCGTTTTCCTGCGCCATGTTGTGCGCCATGCTGAGCACGGCCTGATTGCCGGCGATGGCGTCCTTCAGCGCTTTCGCGGTCGTTCGTTGACCCTCCGACCAGCCTTCGCCGGACAGGTCCACATCAGTGCGCACGGGGATCGACCCCGTGATCTGCGAATACATGGTCTGGATCGCCGGATCCATCACGAGCTGGGCCATCAGCGTCTGGCCGGCCTGCAGGTCAGCCTCCTTGCGCTGCCAAAAGATGAAGGCGTCGGCATTCAGCAGGAAGACCGGCTTGCCGTTGTCGCTGGGGCCCGGCGCAATGGTGAAGTCCTCGAACTTGAAGCCGGCGTTGCGCAGCACGCCCTGCGCCCAGCCGCCCATGATCATCATGCCCATGTCGCCCTCGATGAAGCGCTTCAGATTGGTCGAGAAGTGCTGGGCGCCGACATTGGGATCCATCCAGTCGGCGATCTTGCGCACCTGTGCGAACGCGGCCTTGATCTCGGGACCCTCCAGGGCCTTCTTCTCGAGATTCATCATGGCGGCGCGATAAGCGAGCGGACTGATGCCGGCGAGGGCCGCCTCGAATTTCTGCCCATCGTCCGGGCGGGTGCCGCCGTTGGCGACGGGGAAGGGGACGCCGCCCGCTTTCATCTTTTCGGCGAGGTCGTTGAACTCCGCCCATGTGACCGGGATCTTGTCGGCCTTGGCCTTGTCCATCGCGCGCTTGGACAGGAACAGCATGTTGGTGCTGTAGATCTGCAGCGGCAGGGCGATCCATTTGCCGCCCGGCTTGTGCAGTTTCGCAAGGTCCGGCGCGACGACCTTCTCGTAGCCGGCAGCCGCGACGACGGCGTCGAGATCGACAGTCGGGGCGATCTTCGACCAGGCGGCAATCTCGGGGCCCTTGAGTTGCGAGCAGGCCGGCGGGTCGCCCGCCATGATCTGGGCGCGCAGCTTGTTCATCATCTCGGTCGTGAAACCGGGGACGGGTGAATGCTGCCAGACACCTCCCTTCTCCTCGAATTTCTTGCCGAGTGCGGTGATGGCTGCGCCGTCGCTGCCCGCGGACCATTGCGAGATTGCGGTCAGGCGCGGCTTGACGGCGCCTTGCGCGCGGGCAAATGCCGGCAGTGCGAGCGTGGCAACGGATCCAGCGAGCAGACGACGCCTTGTTGTTGTGATCGGCATGGCAGTTCCTCCCGGTGTGAAGTCTCGGCGCGTGTGAGACGTGCAGGTTCAGCGCAAGGCTCAGCGCATGTCAGGCCGCCTCCGTCGATGAAGCGGGCATGCCGCCTCGGCTTGCAAGACAGAAGGCGGCGAAGGCGAGCGCGGCTTGCGGGTCGTTGCCGGTCGAGGGCGGCACGAAGGCGAGGGACACTTGCGCAAGCTTGCGTCCGCCCAGCAGGCATGCGTCGATGCCTTCGACCACGGCGTTGCGATCGTCGTCGGCGAGCAGCGAGGGCCAGCCGCTGATCGCGACGCCGTTGCACGGCTTCACGTTCAACGTATTGCCGATCGCAAGGCCAAGCCGGAACAGGCGCCGGCGCAGCTCCTGGCGCACGCGCGAGGAGAGCGGGATCGTGTTCACCCATTCGCTGCCGAGCTGGAGCAGTTCGGTTTCGGCAACGCCGAGCAGTTCGGCCACGGCAGGAAGCGAGGTGTACGCCTCGACGCAGCCATGGTGGCCGCAGCGGCAACGTGGCCCGTCCGGGCCGAAGACCATGTGGCCGAGCTCGACCGGCTGCAGGGCGTCGGCCTCGCTTGGATCGTCCATCCAGGTGCCTGCAACGCCCTGGCTGACCAGGACGAACAGATGGGCGTCGTTGAATGGATAATTCTCGGTGCGGCAGCGGTGAAACGTGGCATGCGCGACGACGGAGTTGGTGAATTCGAGCGGCACGCCAGTAAACATCTCGGCGAACATGTCACCGAGGCGCTCGATGTCGCAGGGAATGATCGGATTGGCCGATCTGCTCAGACGGCCAAGGCCGGGAATGGAGACGCCGATCTGGGACAGCGTGATGCGGCGGCGCCGCGTCCAGTCGCGCAGTAATGTCACGGCTTCGCGAAACGCCCGGCCGACGGTCTCGACGGTCGGCGTCTTCGGCAGCTTCACGCGTTCGGTGTAGCGCAACTCGCCGGACAGGCCGCCGACGCCGAAGCTGAGATGCTGTGCGGTCAGCTCGAAGGCCGCGAGCGCGACCGAGCCGTCGAGCGACACCAGCCCCGTGGGGCCGCCGACATAGGGGGCAGGGCGCCGCACCTCCTCGATCAGCCCTTCGGCCTTCAGGTCGAACAGGATGCGCGACAGGCTGGCTTCCGACAGGCGCACGGCTTTTGCCAGCGGCGGGCGAAACGAGCCGCCCGACTGAAGCAGATGAGTCAAAATGGCGGCGCGCGTCTGCCTCCGACTTCTCGGCTGCTCCGGCATTTCCATCCCTGTCGTCATTCTTACTTAGTGTAAGAATGCGCGCGGAGCGTTTCGGCTGTCAAGCGATCGCGGGAGCAATGTGCCGACTTGTTGTTGTGCGCGGCAGCAAGGGGTGCGGCAACGATTGGTGTTGTAGGGTGGGCAAAGCGAGGCGTGCCACGACTTCGTACCTGTCCCTAACAGATGGTGGGCACGCTGTGCTTTGCCCACCCTACAAGCGCACGAACGAAAACGGCGCCATCTTGCGATGACGCCGTTTCGTTGGCCGTGTGGCTCAGGACTTACTTGCGATCCTTCATCGCGACGTAGTCGCGGCGGGTGACGCCGGTGTAGAGCTGGCGCGGACGGCCGATCTTCTGCTGCGGATCCTCGATCATCTCGCTCCACTGGCTGATCCAGCCGACGGTGCGGGCGACCGCGAACAGCACGGTGAACATCGAGACCGGGAAGCCCATCGCCTTCAGCGTGATGCCCGAATAGAAGTCGACATTCGGGTAGAGCTTGCGGTCGATGAAGTACTGGTCGCTGAGCGCGATCTTCTCCAGCTCGAGCGCCACCTTCAGCATCGGATCGTCGCCATGCCCGGTCTCCTTGAGAACGGCGTGACACATCTTCTGCATGATCTTGGCGCGCGGATCGTAGTTCTTGTAGACGCGGTGACCGAAGCCCATCAGGCGGACTTCGGAGTTCTTGTCCTTCACCTTGGCGATGAATTCGGGAATCTTGTCCACGGTGCCGATCTCGGCGAGCATCGCGAGCGCGGCTTCGTTGGCGCCGCCATGCGCCGGGCCCCAGAGGCAGGCGATGCCGGCGGCGATGCAGGCGAACGGGTTGGCACCCGAGGAGCCGGCGATGCGCACCGTCGAGGTCGAGGCATTCTGCTCGTGGTCGGCGTGCAGGATGAAGATCTTGTCCAGCGCATCGGCGAGCACCGGGTTGATCTTGTAATCCTCGCACGGCACGGCGAAGCACATGTTGAGGAAGTTCTCGGAGAACGAGAGCGAGTTCTTCGGATACACGAAGGGCTGGCCGACCGTGTACTTGTAGGCCATCGCCGCCAGCGTCGGGATCTTCGCGATCATGCGCATCGAAGCGATCATGCGCTGCTTCGGATCGTTGATGTCGGTCGAGTCGTGGTAGAACGCGGCAAGCGCGCCGACCGAGGCCACCATCACCGCCATCGGATGAGCGTCGCGGCGGAAGCCCTGGAAGAAGCGGGCCATCTGCTCGTGCACCATCGTGTGATGGATCACGCGGTCGTCGAAATCCTTCTTCTGCGCGGCGGTCGGCAGGTTCCCGTAGAGCAGGAGATAGCAGGTCTCCAGGAAGTCGCCGTTCTCTGCGAGCTGCTCGATCGGATAGCCGCGGTATTCCAGCACGCCCGCGTCGCCGTCGATATAGGTGATCTTGGACTGGCAGCTCGCGGTGGAGGTGAAGCCGGGATCGTAGGTGAACAGGCCGGACTGGCCGTAGAGCTTGCCGATATCGACGACATCAGGCCCGACGCTGCCACTGTGGATCGGGAGATCGTAGTTCTTGTTTCCGACCGTAAGCGTAGCGGTCTTTGGGCTTGGTTTTGCGTCCATCAGAGGTCCCCGATGTATGGTGAAACGGGCCGGAGCCGGAGCCCCCTGGAGAGATCATGGGGGGCAGGCCGGAAGTTCCAGAATGTACGGGGAGATGGGTATATTATTGCTATGTGCGCTGCAAGATCGCCGCGCGCATGGTCGACTTACGTCGTAGACTGATCCTTAAGCCGGGCGAGGCTCTCCTGGCGTCCCAGGACGTCCAAAACCTCAAATATACCAGGCGACGTGGTCCGTCCGGTCAGCGCCGCCCGCAACGGCTGGGCGACCGCGCCGAGCTTGAGACTATTTTCCTCGGCAAAAGCGCGCAGCGCGGCTTCCGTGGTGGCGCCGCTCCACGTCTCGACTTTCTCCAGCGCGGAATGAAGCTGGCCGATCAGCTTGCGGTTCTCCGGCGTCAGCAGGGCCTGCGCCTTGGGATCGAGCTCCAGCGGCCGGTCGGCGAAGATGAAATAGGCGCCGTCGATCAGCTCGATGAGCGTCTTGGCACGCTCCTTCAGGGCCGGCATGGCTTTTACGAGCTGCGCGCGCGTGGTGTCGTTTAACTTGGCCTTAAGCGCGTCGCGTCCCGGCACGTGGTCCAGCACGTCCTCGAACATCTTCACGAGCGATTGATCGTCGGCGTGGCGGATGTAATGGCCGTTGAGGTTTTCCAGCTTGGCGAAATCGAAGCGGGCGGCGGCGCGGCCGACGTTAGCGAGGTCGAACGCCGCGATCATCTCCTCGGTCGAGAAGATCTCCTGGTCGCCATGGCTCCAGCCGAGCCGGACGAGGTAATTGCGCAGCGCCGCCGGGAGGTATCCCATGGCGCGATAGGCATCGACGCCGAGCGCGCCGTGGCGCTTGGAGAGCTTCGAGCCATCAGGGCCGTGGATCAGCGGGATGTGGGACATGCTGGGCAGGGTCCAGCCCATCGCATCGTAGATCTGCTTCTGGCGGGCCGCATTGATCAGATGGTCGTCGCCGCGGATCACATGGGTGACTTCCATGTCGTGGTCGTCGACCACCACTGCGAGCATGTAGGTCGGATTGCCATCGCCGCGCAGCAGAACGAGATCGTCGAGATTCTCGTTCTGCCAGACCACGCGGCCCTGAACCTGGTCCTCGATCACGGTCTCGCCGGTCTGCGGCGCGCGCAGGCGGATGGTCGGCTTGACGTCCGATGGGGCGGTCGCAGGATCGCGGTCGCGCCATAGGCCGTCATAGAGGCGGGTGCGGCCCTCCGCGCGCGCCTTCTCACGCATCGCGGTGAGCTCCTCGGCGGAGGCGTAGCAGCGATAGGCCTTGCCGTCGGCAAGCAGCTGCTCGGCTACCTCGCGGTGGCGCGCGGCGCGGGCGAATTGGTAGATGACCTCGCCGTCCCAGCCGAGCCTCGAGCCATTTCAGGCCGTCGAGAATAGCGCCGATGGCGGCCTCCGTGGAGCGCTCCCGGTCGGTATCCTCGATCCGAAGCAGCATCTTGCCGCCGTGCTTCTTCGCATAGAGCCAGTTGAACAGCGCGGTGCGGGCGCCCCCGATATGGAGGAAGCCGGTTGGCGAGGGGGCAAAGCGGGTGACGACGGAATCGGTCATTCTTGGCAGGGCCTATGCATTGGAAGCGGTGGTGTATAGCAGGAACGGGACATAAACAAAGCCCGTCGGCGCCCGCCAAGGCCCTGCCTAGAGCCGTGCTTAAGCTCTTGGCTCAGCCTTCCGAATTTGGCAGAAGGGCCGCTGATTTCCCGACAGGATTTTGGTGATGACAGAACCGGTGGCAGCTGAGGTTGGGCGCGATTTCATTCGTGACATCATCCAGGCCGACCTCGACCAGGGCAAGTACAGGGAGATCGTGACCCGGTTCCCTCCGGAGCCGAACGGTTATCTGCATATCGGCCATGCCAAGTCGATCGCGCTGAATTTCGGCATCGCCCAGGAGTTTCCGGGCCGCTGCCATTTGCGCTTCGACGACACCAATCCGGTCAAGGAAGAGCAGGAATATATCGATTCCATCCAGGCCGACGTGCGCTGGCTCGGCTTCGACTGGGGCAAGAACCTGTTCTTCGCCTCGGACTATTTCGACCGCCTGTACGAATGGGCGGAGAAGCTGATCGGCGACGGGCTCGCCTATGTCGACGACCAGACCCAGGAGGAGATCCGCCTCTCGCGCGGCACGCTGACCGAACCGGGCAAGAACTCGCCGTTCCGCGACCGCGGCGTAGACGAGAATCTCGACCTGTTCCGCCGCATGAAGGCCGGCGAATTCCCGAACGGCGCGCGCGTGCTGCGCGCCAAGATCGACATGGCCGCCGGCAACATCAACCTGCGCGATCCCGTTCTGTACCGCATCCTGCACGCGCACCATCCGCGCACCGGCACCAAGTGGCACATCTATCCGAGCTACGATTACGCGCACGGCCAGTCCGACGCGATCGAGGGCATCACGCATTCGATCTGCACGCTGGAGTTCGAGGACCATCGGCCGCTCTACGACTGGTTCATCGAGAAGCTGCCGGTGCCGTCGCAGCCGCATCAGTATGAATTCGCGCGGCTGAACCTGACCTACACGCTGCTGTCCAAGCGCGTGCTGACCCAGCTCGTCCGCGACGGCCATGTCGCGGGCTGGGACGATCCGCGGATGCCGACCATGGCGGGGATGCGCCGCCGCGGCGTGCCGCCGGCCGCTCTTCGCGAGTTCGTCAAGCGCATCGGCGTTGCCAAGGCCAACAGCGTGGTCGACGTCGGCATGCTGGAATTCTGCATCCGCGAGGAACTCAACCGCACGTCGCAGCGGCGCATGGGCGTGCTGAGGCCGCTCAAGGTGGTGATCGAGAATTATCCGGAAGGGCAGACCGAGGAGACTCGAGGCGATCAACCATCCGGACGATCCCAGCGCGGGCACGCGAAAAATCACGTTCGGCCGCGAGCTCTATATCGAGCAGGACGACTTCATGGAGACCCCGCCGAAGAAGTTCTTCCGCCTGTCGCCGGGCAACGAGGTGCGGCTGCGCTACGCCTATTTCGTCAAGTGCACCGGTGTGATCAAGAACGACAAGGGCGAGGTGGTGGAGCTGCGCTGCACCTACGATCCCGCGACCAAGGGCGGCAACGCGCCCGACGGCCGCAAGGTCAAGGCGACCATGCACTGGCTGCCGGCGGCTACGTCCGTGCCCGCGGAGATCCGCATCTACAACCAGCTGTTCGCCAATCCGAGCCCGGACGCTTCGAATTTCGCGGCCGATCTCAATCCGAATTCGCTGGAGATCCTGCCCGACGCTCGCATCGAGGCGTCGGTGGCGGAGAGCAACGCGACCGAACCGATGCAGTTCGAGCGTCAGGGTTATTTCGTGCGCGACAAGGACTCGACGCCCGGCAAGCCGGTGTTCTCACGCACGATCGGCCTGCGCGATACGTTCGCGAAGGAAGTCGCGAAAGGATGAGGATTGAGGCATGAGCAGTGAAGCCGACGCCATCGTTTCCGCCATCATCGCGAAATGGTGCGCCGGCTTCGCCAGCCTCGATGCGGCCGCGCTCTCGTCGCTGTATTCGAGGAACGCGTTCTTCTTCGGCTCCAACCCGAAACTCTATCGGGGCAGGGCCGGTGTCGCCGACTATTTTAACGGCCTACCGCGCTGGCGGAGGCCAAGCGCCGTGTTCTCCGATGTGAATGCAGCGCAAGCCGGTCCCGATCTGATCAACATGGCCGCGACCATCTCGTTCGACCTCGCCGGCGAGCGGGATGATCTTGTCGTCAAGATGAGCTGGGTCATCATCCGCGAGGACGGCGACTGGAAGATCGTCAATCACCACGCCTCGTCGCAGGCGCCGTTGATCTGACGGCCATCGTACACGGCATCGTCATTCCCGAGAGCCAGAACGAACGTCGTTTCTGTGCGTTGGGTTGGGTTCAACAAGGAACTCACCATGCAGAACATCGCAGAGCATATGGAAGTCATCGGCGCCGACGGCGTTCACATAGGCACGGTCGACAAGGTCGAAGGCCACCGCATCAAGCTGACCAAGAAGGACAGCGGCGAGGGCAGCCACAAGGGCCATCATCATTTCATCGACAAGGGCCTCGTTGCCGGCGTCGAAGGCAACAAGGTCCGGTTGTCCGCCAAGGCTGACGTTGCCGTGACCATGGAAGAGGAAAAGTAGCGGCTGCGCCGCTTTGTTCCTGATTTGTACCGCTATTCGCGCAACCGCACGTTCCGGTAGCCTCGACGCCAGTCACGTCGCGTTAGGTGCAGGGGAATGGCGGAGCCGGGCCGGCCAGTACGCTCCCAGGGAGTTGCCGGGACGTGGCCGGTCGGCCGCGCCGCGCCCGCCGGCGGCTTTGTGCCCGCGGGCTTCGGCATCTGGCCCGCAATCGTCGAGACATTGCGCGGATGGGCGCGCGCCGAGGCCGGCCCGGGGCGGCTGTTGCCGTGGGTCCCCGTCGCCTTTGGCGGCGGCATCGCGCTGTATTTTGCCGCCGATCATGAGCCGGTGCTGTGGATCGTCGCCACGACGGCGATCGCGCTCCTGCTCGGCGCGATCCTGTTGCGGCGGAGCCGGCTATTTGCGCCCGCGATCATGATCGCGGCGGTCGCGGCCGGCTTTGCGGTGGCGACGTGGAAGACGTCGCGGATCGCTCACACCGTACTCGCAAAGCCGCTCTATTCGGTGTCGCTGTCGGGCTTCGTCGAGACGCGCGACATCCGCGAGCGTACCGATCGCTTCGTGCTGCGTGTCACCGCCATGGAGGCGCAGCGCAGCGACGTCAAGCTCGAACGCGTCCGTCTCTCCGTGCGCAAGGGCACCGCGCCCGAGGTCGGCAGCTTCGTCCAATTGAAGGCGCGGCTTCTGCCGCCGCTGTCGCCGGTGCGCCCCGGTAGCTACGATTTCTCGCGCGACATGTTCTTTCAGGGCATCGGCGCCTCCGGCTTCGTGATGGGCGCGATCACGGCATCGATCCCGCCCGATGCCGGCGGCCTGCGACTACGCTACGCCGCCATCATGCAGGGCCTGCGCGATGCGATCGACGCCCGCATCCGCGCAACGCTCGAAGGCGACAACCGCGCGATCGCGACGGCGCTGCTCACCGGCCGGCGCGATGCGATCTCCACGCCTGTGAACGATGCGATGTTCATCTCGGGGCTCGGACACGTTCTGTCGATTTCCGGCTATCACATGGCGGTGGTCGCGGGCGTCGTGTTCTTCGCGGTGCGCGCGCTGCTGGCGCTGATCCCGGGCCTCGCCGTCGGTTTCGCCATCAAGAAATGGTCGGCGGCCGCCGCGCTGGTGGCGGCCGCGTTCTACCTCTTGCTCTCGGGCGCGGAGGTTGCGACGCAAAGATCGTTCTTCATGACGGCCGTGGTGCTGATCGCGGTGATGGTGGATCGCCGCGCCATCACCTTCCGCACACTGGCCGTGGCGGCGCTGATCGTGCTCGCGGTTGCGCCGGAGGCGCTGGTGCATCCGAGTTTCCAGATGTCGTTTGCCGCAACGCTCGGACTTGTTGCGCTGGTGCAGATCGGCATGCCGAACCTGTTTGCCTCGCCCGATCATTCGGCGACGGCGCGCGTCGCGATGTGGGGCGGCCGCGAGATCGCGATGCTGTTCCTGGCCTCGCTGATCGCGGGGCTTGCGACCACGCCTTATGCTGCCTTCCACTTCCATCGTGTCACGCCGTACGGCGTGCTGGCCAATCTCGGTGCGATGCCGGTGGTCTCGGCGTTGGTGATGCCGGCGGGGCTGCTGGGCCTGCTCGCGGCTCCGTTCGGGCTCGACGGGGTGTTCTGGTGGTTGATGGGGATCGGCATTGACTGGATGGTCGCGGTCTCGCGCTGGGTGGCGGCATTGCCGGGCGCGGTCGGCCGCATCCCGGCATTCGGTATCGCGCCGCTGATCGCGGCGAGCCTCGGCATCGTCGTGATGGGCCTGTTGCGCACGCCCTTGCGCTGGTGCGGGGCCGTGGTGCTGCTGGCTTCCATCGCCTGGGGCCTGTCGGTGCGTCAGCCCGACATCCTGATTGCCGGGGACGGCGCCAGCGTCGCGGTGCGCGGCGGGGACGGGCGGTTGCACCTGATCAGGACGGGCAAGGACAATTTCCTGCTGCGGGAATGGATGGCGGCCGATGCCGATCCGCGCGATGCCGCCAGCGCCTCGCTGGCCGAGGGCATATCGTGTGACGAGTCCGGCTGCGTCACGCCGCTTGGCGACGGGCGGCTGGTCGCGCTGGCCTCGCGCATCGACGCCTTGGCTGACGATTGCAGCCGGGCCGCGCTGGTGGTGACCTCGCGGCCCGCGCCGCCCGATTGTGCGGCGATGCTGGTGGACCGGCAGCGGCTGGCTCGGCAGGGGACGCTGGCCCTGACGCGGCGTGGCGACGGCTTCGCGGTTCAGGCGGTGAGGGCGAGAGGCACGAACCGTCCCTGGTCGCCGGCGGTGGCCGGCGATGGAGATTTCGAAACGTCCCTCATGCCGAGGGTGGCGGCTCCGCGGAGCAAGGACGCGACCCCGTCGGAGGCCGATCTTCAGGCTGAGGACTGAGCCCAGTCAGCCGATCGACAGAGGCGTGACGGGCGACCGGCTGTCGGCGATGATCTGCGGCGTGTGCTCGCGCTCGCCGAGCGGCTGCGTCACCGGCAGTTGCAGCACGGTTGCGCGCTGGCCTTCGACGAGCTGCGTCACCAGCACGTACTTGCCGTCAGGGAATTCGATCGCGTCGTGATGGCGATCGGGAATGTGCGGATCGATCTTGCCGAACTTGCCGACGCGGGAGTTGACGGTGCGCGTCCAGATCCAGCGATTGTCGTAACGGACGTTGTCGGCGAAGGCGAGCTCCGTTCCCGGCAGCAGGCAGACCGCGACGGAGGGATCGGCTTCGGAGGCGAAGCCGCGCGTCGAGGTGCCGCGGAACGTTGTCGTGACGATCGTCTCGCCGACCTCTGCGGGACGCGTCGCGACGGCATGCAGGCTGTAGTCACACATCGGGTTGCTCCTCATGCGAAGATGACGACCCGCGCCTCTCTTTGAGGCACAGGCCTCGGAGTGGAAGCACGCAACGCTCTGCTCGGTTGTAGGCAAATCTACGGCTGGGATCCACGTGCCGCGATCACATTATCTTTTCGAATCCGCTAGGAACAAAGGAGGTTTCCGTGCATTCAGCACGCGCATGCCGGAGCCCGGCGAAGATCGAAGGCCCGGCACAGAGCGAACGGTCTGGGATCGTCGACCCGACCGCGAGCAGCGAATGCCGTGCGCAATTGCGCGCTCGCCACCATGTCACAGCGGGCAGCTTCACAGCCGACGGCTCTACGGCGCTGATGCTGCGACCAGCGCCGTCGCATCGCACCCGAAACCATCTGGCACATGGCGGTCTCCGAGAGACCGCGACGCGATCCTGCGTCGCGCGCCTGCCGAGAATCTCGCCGCGAAAGAAGGGCCGGACAATCTGTGCAGAACCAGAAAGACTATCCAGCCGGAGCGGACCATCGTCCGCTCCAATCTCTGATCGGTGCTGCCGATCGCCAGCGCGTCCAAGGCGCCGGCTGTTTCCGTATCGAGGGCCTTTTCGGATTCAGTATTTCCGGTAAAGCCCGATCAGCTTGCCCTGAATCTTCACGCGGTTCGGCGGCAGGATGCGCACCTCGTAAGCGGCATTGGCGGGCTCGAGTGCGATCGAGGCGCCGCGGCGGCGGAAGCGCTTGAGCGTGGCTTCCTCGTCGTCGATCAGTGCCACCACGATGTCGCCGGTGTCGGCGCTCTCGTTGCGCTGGATCAGCGCCATGTCGCCGTCGAGGATCCCGGCCTCGACCATGGAATCGCCGCGCACTTCGAGGGCGTAGTGCTCGCCGGAGCCAAGCATGTCGGGCGGCACGCTGATGGTGTGGCTGCGGGTCTGCAACGCCTCGATCGGCGTGCCGGCCGCGATGCGGCCCATCACCGGCACCGCAACGGGGCGCTCGCCCTCGTCCGCGGACGGGGAGGAGCTCGCGCGAACCTTGCCAAGAGTGCCTTCAATGACGCTCGGCGTGAAGCCGCGTCGGTTGCTGGCGGCGGCCTGTAGCTCCGGCAGCTTGATCACTTCGATGGCGCGGGCGCGGTTGGGCAGGCGGCGGATGAAGCCGCGCTCTTCGAGCGCGGTGATCAGGCGGTGGATGCCCGACTTCGAGCGCAGGTCGAGCGCATCCTTCATCTCGTCGAACGAAGGCGGCACGCCGCTTTCCTTCAAACGTTCGCTGATGAACCGCAGAAGCTCGTATTGTTTGCGCGTTAACATCTCGACCAAAGTCCCCCGGTTGATGTCGTTCGATTCCGAGACGGTGAAGTCAGCGATAAGCCGCTACATGCTCGAAACAAATCATGAACGGACACTATATGTTCGATACATGTTCCGCAACTGCTTAATTTACCGTGAACGAAACGAAGCTCGCGGAATGCGTGTGGCCGCGCGGTTCAGGCAGGGAGCCGCAGCACTTCGCAGGGGCTGCCGGCCTCGGCCTTCGGTGCGAATGGCGGGCGCACGAGAAGTACCTGTGCCGCAGCGAGATTCGCAAGCAGGGAGGAGTCTTGATGATTGACGGGAAGGGCGATCTGGGTGCCGTCCTCGCGCAGCTCCAGGCGCGCGCGCAGATAATCCTCGCGCTGGTCGTTGGCGCCGAGATCTTTTCCAAGCACGGCGCGCTCGCGCCGATGATGAATCACTGAGCGGCCGGACAACGCGCGAATCAGCGGCACCATGAACAGGAAGGCGCAGACATAGGATGACACGGGATTGCCGGGCAGGCCGATCGCGCGCATGGCGCCGAGCCGTCCGTGCATCATCGGCTTGCCGGGCCGAATCGCGATCTTCCAGAACGACATCGCGATGCCTTCGTCTTTCAGTGCCTGCTGCACCAGATCGTGGTCGCCGACCGACGCGCCGCCGGTCGTGATCAGGATGTCGGCGCCGCTCTCGCGGGCGCGGCGGATGCCGGCGGAGGTGGCTGCAAGCGTATCGGCGGCGACGCCGAGGTCGATGGTCTCGGCGCCCTCGCTGCGGGCAAGCGCATGCAGGGCGTAGCCGTTCGAATAGACGATCTGGCCGTGGCCTGGCGTCGTGCCCGGCATCACCAGTTCGTCGCCGGTGGCGAGGATTGCGACCTTCGGGCGGCGGCAGACCGCGAGGTGCGCGTGATTCATCGCCGCGGCGAGCGCGAGATCGCGTTCTGTCAGGCGGTTTCCCTTGCGCAGGAGCACGTCCCCCTCGCGGAAATCGACGCCGGCCGGGCGGATATGCCGACCGGCGATCGCGGCCTCCTTGATCGTGACGTTGTAGCCGTCGGCGACGGTGTCCTCCTGGATCACCACCGCGTCCGCTCCCTCGGGGATGACGCCGCCAGTGAAGATCCGCACGGCTTCGCCGGCGCCGACTGCTTTGGTGAAAGGACGGCCCGCTGCGACCTCGCCGATCACCGTCAGTTTGGCATCGATCCTGGCCGCATCGGCCGCGCGCACGGCATAGCCGTCCATTGCCGACATGGCTTGTGGAGGCTGGGTACGCCGCGCCGCGACGTCCTGGGCGAGCACGCGGTGATGGGCTTCGTCGAGCGAAACCATCTGTTCAGGCAACGGCTCTGCACCCGCCAGCACCGCAGCAAGGGCGTCGGAAACCGGCATCAGGGCCACGGCGAAACTCCAGCTCGGCAGGTTCGGACGAATGTTCCGACAGTCTTCTAACCGAGCGGGGGAACAGAGGCAAAGATAGCGAAGGCGCGGGCGATGGATTTCGCTGCTTGCACCTTCGAACGGATGGCAAGCTCAAGCGCGACGCGGCATGATCCAGAGAATGAGACCGATCGGCAGCAGTGTGGCCAGGGCAAGGACGAGAATGACGAGCGCCACGGCCAGCATCGGTCAACTCCCGGTCGGCCCGTCCGGGCTGAGATCCGACGCGACGTCGGGAGCTTTGGGGCCCTGATCTTTGTCGGGCAGCGGATCGGCCTGCGATTTCAAGTCGGCAGCCTTGCTGATCAACTTGGCAGACAGGTCAGAATCCGAGGTGGTTCTTGCGAATTCAAGCAGGAGAGAGGCTTGCTTTGTGAGGTAGGTTTTGCCCAGCACGTGGTTCGGTCCGGTGTAGAAGTCCCAACGGAGTCATGAGTCCGAAGGGTGGTATTCCGTTCCCGGAACTTTGTACAAAAATGCACAAAGTGATCAGGTTCCACAATTTTGCAAATTTAGTGTCCGGGGACCGTGTCCGCCAGCTGGTAACGACAGCGTAACCTCAGATGCCCAGCGCCTTCAAGGCGTTCCCCACGTCGCGCGGCGACGTCACATGCACGGCCCTCAATCCGCGCGCCCGAGCTCCCTCGATGTTCTCTTCGAGATCGTCGAAGAACACGATTCGCTCCGCGGGCACGCCGATCGCGGCGATGACATGGTCGAAAGCCGCCGCATCAGGTTTGCGCAAGCCGATGCTGGACGACAAATACAACGTTCGGAAATGGCCGAGCAGATCGGCATATTCCCTCGAGAAATAATCGACATGCGGCCGGTTGGTGTTGGAGAAGGCGTAGAGCGGCATCTGCTTTGCTGCACGCGGCAACAGCGCGGCGATGTCAGGCATCTCGCCGGCGAAGATCGCGTTCCAGCCCTCCAGGAACTGCGCGTCCGAGATGCCGATCCCGAGCGAGGTGCGTAGCGAGGCGAAATAATCCTCGTCGCTGATCTTGCCGACCTCGTGCATCCGATAGGCCTCGTCGCGCACGTAGCGCGCGACGATCGACTCAGGGTGGCAGCCGGCATGTCCCGCCCAGCAGGCGATCGCCTTGGAGAAGTCGATGTCGAGCACCACGCGCCCGAGATCGAACAGAAGCGCATCCGCGCTGCCGGGGGAGAGTGATGTCACCTGCGTCCTTTCACTTCGGATCTGCCAATCAATACCGATACGGCTCGTGGTCGAACAGCGGGAACGCGCTGAACACGCTCGGCGCGTTGGTGGCAGTTGCGGGGTGCAGGCAGGATTTGTCGATCCCGGCAAACGACGTGGCTCCGAGCAGACCAATGCAGCGCAGCACCTCGTCCTCCAGGAGCTCGAGCATCCGCGCGATGCCGGCTTCGCCGGCAGCCGCCAGTGCCCAGCATTGCAGCCGGCCGATGCCGACGAGGTCCGCGCCTGCGGCGATCGCCTTGACGATGTCCGTGCCGCGACAGATGCCGCCATCGACCATGATCTTGGCGCGGCCCTTCACGGCCTCGACGATCTCCGGCAGCACATGCATGGCACCGCGGCCATGGTCGAGCTGGCGGCCGCCATGGTTGGAGACATAGATCCACTCGACGCCGTGATCGACCGCGATGAGGGCGTCCTCGGCGGTGGCGATGCCCTTGAGGATCAGCGGGATCTTGAACTTGTCCTTGATCATCTTGACGGTCCGCCACTCCAGGCCCTTCTGGTAGTCACCGCCGGTGGCGCGCAGGCGGCTCTCGCGAACGTAGCGCTTGGCGATGTCGCGCTCACGACGGCTGTAATGGGCGGTGTCGACGGTCAGGCAGAACCCGGAATAGCCGTTCTTCTCGGAGCGGCTGACCACATCGGCAACGAAGGCGTCGTCGCCGCGGACATAGAGCTGATAGAGCCGGAGCGCGTCAGGCGCGGCCTCGGCGGTCTTCTCCAGGCCCGGTTCGGACACCGAGGCTCAGCATGTGCGCCGCACCGAAGCTGCCGGCACCGCGCGCGACGCTTGCCGCACCGTCCGGATCGAAGATCTCGAGCGCGCCGACGGGGGCGAGGATCACGGGTAGGCGCATGTTGCGGCCGAACTGCCGAACCGAGCCGTCCACCTTGCTGACGTCGCGCAGCACGCGCGGGCGAAAGGCGATCTCGTCCAACGCCATGCGGTTGCGGCGCATCGTGGTTTCGGTCTCGGCAGCGCCGATGATGTAGTCCCAGGCATTCTGGTTGAGATTGGCCCGCGCTTTCCGGATGAATTCGTGCAGATTCTGGAACGGCTCGTTGCTGGCGCCGAGCTCGACGTTCCGTTCCGGCCGAATGCGGGGTGCTTCGTTCATTGTTATCCTCCCGAGAATTTGAAGCCTTATGTCATCGCCTAACCCGTCCAGCCCTCCAAAACCATCCTAAAATCGCATAGCTGCGAGGCATGGACCGGCCCACCGATTCCCCTTGAGGGCGGACCAGTCCTGTAACGTTGCCAAAAGTTTAGGTCCGGGCGAAGCGATTTCTGCGGAAGTCCCGCAGGCGCGGCATCTCGGCCTTGAAGAAACCAGAATGGTATTGTGAGAAGCGGACTGGATCGCCAATTGCATGGGCGACCTCCAAGTCTCGAGAGACAAGCTCAAGCGAACCGCCAAGCAAAAGGCCAGCCCATCCATGCGGAAATCCCTGCTGTTCCCTCTGGGCGCGCTCACCGGAGCGTGTCTGACCCTTCTGGTAGCCAGCCCGCACGGTGGCGTATGGGCAGCACGGGCGGCGGCCAGCGCGGACGACGCCTATTCCCAGCTCAACCTGTTCGGCACGGTGTTCGAGCGCGTCAAGGCGAGCTATGTCGAGAAGCCCGACAACGCCAAGCTGATCGAAGGCGCGGTCACCGGCATGGTGACCTCGCTCGATCCGCACTCGCGCTACATGAACGCGAAGGCCTGGACCGAGATGCAGGAGACCACCTCCGGCGAGTTCGGCGGCCTCGGCATCGAGGTCACGATGGAGGAGGGCCTCGTCAAGGTCGTCTCGCCGATCGACGACACGCCCGCCTCGAAGGCCGGCCTGATGTCCGGCGACCTCATCAGCAAGATCGACGGCGAGGCCGTGCAGGGCTTGACCTTGGAGCAGGCCGTCAACAAGATGAAGGGCCCGGTCGATACCCAGACCAAGCTCACGATCGTGCGCAAGGGCGCCGACGCCCCGCTCGACGTCGCGCTCAAGCGCGAGATCATTCACGTGCGTCCCGTGCGCTTCCATGTCGAAGGCGGCGACATCGGCTATGTCCGCATCACCTCGTTCAACGAGCAGACCACCGACGGCCTGAAGAAGGCGATCGCCTCGATCACCAAGGACATTCCGCAGGAGAAGCTCGTCGGCTACGTCGTCGATCTGCGCAACAATCCGGGCGGATTGCTCGACCAGGCCGTGTCGGTGTCGAGCGCCTTCCTGCAGCGCGGCGAGGTCGTCTCGACCCGCGGCCGCAATCCGGAGGAGACCCAGCGCTTCACCGCGCATGGCGGCGATCTCACCAAGGGCAAGCCACTGGTGGTGCTGGTCAATGGCGGCTCGGCCTCGGCCTCGGAGATCGTGGCCGGCGCGCTGCACGACCACAAGCGCGCGACGATCATCGGCACACGCTCGTTCGGCAAGGGCTCGGTGCAGACGATCATTCCGCTCGGCGCCGGCAATGGCGCCTTGGCGCTGACCACGGCGCGCTACTACACGCCGTCGGGCCGCTCGATCCAGGCCCAGGGCATCGCCCCCGACATCGAGATCCTGCAGGACGTGCCGCCCGAGCTGAAGGGCCGCATGGACACCATGGCGGAATCCCAGATGCGCGGGCATCTGTCGGCCGGCGAGGGTGGCGAGCAGACCGGATCGCAGTCCTACGTCCCGCCGAAGGAGGAGGACGACAAGGCCTTGCATGCGGCCTTCGACTTCCTGCACGGCGTCACCGCGAACGCGGTTGCGGCCAAGCCTGCGTCAAAGGCCGCGGTGCCGAACTAAGTCCTTCGCGACGTCCAGACAGTCGCCCGGGAGTGGATCACCGCTCCCGGGCGATTTTGTTTTGAGGCGTCCTAGTTCGGGGTGATGGCCGCGGCGGGCCGCGGGATCACTGCGATCTTCATTGCGGCTTCTTCGCGCCGGTGTGGTGTGGGACCTCGGTCTTCGGTCCGCCGCCATAATGGTGGCTGCCGCCGGATCCGCTGGTCGATCCGCCGTCGCTTTCTTTCTTGCCCATGTGGTGCGGAACCTCCGTCTTCGGGCCGCCCGAATAGTGGTGGCCGTTCTTTTCGTCGGACGTGCTCGTCTGCGCCATGGCCGGCAACGCAACGAACGACATGATCGCGGCTGCGGCGATCAGCTTGCGGTGACTCATTCTGGTTTCTCCTGTTGATTTCGACGAGTTGGTGTCAATCAAGTCCCGGTGGCTCGATCGAGCTGCAACCAAGCCCGCAGCGTGATTGTGTAAGTTGAGCGAGATCAAGTGTCGACGCGCACGCTCGCCTGCGTCGTTGCATGGATCGTCGCGTTGCTGCAGGGGACGAGAAACGTCGAACTTCTTACAGAGAAATATTTGCGCGTGGCGCGCGATAGCGGGCCGCAGGCAAAGCCTTCGGCCGTGTCTGCGAGCCGGATGACGGATGTCGCGACCGAGAACCGTTCCGGCCGAGGACGATATGCGCCGCGATTCATTACGCGATTGAACTACAAAAAGATTTGGCTGGTGCGTCGAGCGAGTTTGATATCCGTCAAGCTCGCATCAATGACGCAACCTAGCGTGCCGGCGGGAATGAAGCGGCGACATGACCGCGATCCGAAAGAGATCGGCCGCCGAGATGGAGAACGGGCCTTTGACTGACGAGATGATCCATGCACCTGCTCGGTCGTTGCGGGCTGCGTTCGTCCTGCGCCGCCGGTTGTGGGAGACGATCACGATCAGGTCGGTGCTGGTCAAGCCGCGGCGCGATTTGCGCCTGGATCTGTTTCGCGGTCTGGCGAACTGGCTGATCTTCCTCGGGCACATTCCGGATTCTGCGCTCGTCTGGTTCACGATGCGTAACTACGGCTTCAGCGATGGCGCCGATCTGTTCGTGCTGATCTCCGGATATACCGCGACGTTCGTGTTCGGATCGATGATGATGGAGCGCGGCTTCGTCATCGGCGCAACCCGGCTTTTGCGGCGGGTGTGGCAGCTCTATGTCGCTCACCTCTTGCTGTTCCTGGTCTATCTCACGGCCGTGCACTACATCGCACACAGATTCGACGATGTTCATCTGATGGACCAGTTCAACGTCGCGCCGTTGATGAACGTTCCCGTCGAGACGCTCTCGCAAGGCCTGGTCCTCAAGTTCAAGCCGCTGAATCTCGACGTTCTGCCGCTCTACATCGTGCTGATGGCCGCGTTCCCCGCCGCGCTCTGGTTCATGCTGCGCTGGCGTAATGCCGTCATGATCAGCTCGCTCGGTCTGTACCTCGCCGCCCGTCACTACGGGTGGAATCTGCCTGCTTATCCGGCCGGGGTCTGGTACTTCAATCCGTTCGCCTGGCAGTTGCTCTTCGTGTTCGGCGCCTGGCTGGCTTTGGGAGGAGCCGCGGCCTGCCGCTGGCTGCTGTCGTCCCGCACGCTGTTTGTCCTGAGCGCGGGCTTCCTGATGTTTGCGCTCGCGATGACATTGGCGGAACGCATTCCGGGATTGCGAGACTATGTCCCTGACGCGCTCGCCGCCATTTTCATTCCGAACGACAAGACCAATCTCGGGCCTTATCGCGTCGTCCATCTGGCGAGCCTGGTGTTCATCGCCGTCTCGTTCATTCCAATCGATTGGCCCGGTCTCAAGTCACGCTTGCTTCAGCCCCTGATCAGATGCGGTCAGCAGTCGCTGTCGGTGTTTTGTGTCGGCCTCTTCCTGTCGTTCGTCGCCCATTTCGTGCTCGAATCCGGATCCGAAGGATTGTGGGCCCAGCTTCTGGTCGGTGCCGCCGGTCTCTGGATCATGACGATCGTGGCCTACTACCGAACCTGGTCGAAGGACGTCGACAGAAGCCGCGCGACCGAGGAGGGGGGCGGATGATGACGTCGGGGATGATTTTCGGCGACGAGATCCGGGATCTCGTTCTGCATGGCCTGCACTGGACTGCCTCGACCATCGAGTTGCTGGGCGTGGTGGTCATCGTCGGCGGAGTGCTGGCCGCAACGATCCGGTCGATCAGCGATATGAGGCGCGGCGATCTTGCCGATGCGTTTCGATCTTATCGCGCCAATCTTGGGCGCGGCATCCTGCTCGGCCTCGAATTCCTGATTGCCGCCGACATCATCGGGATGGTCGCGATCGTGCCGTCGTTCGATCGGCTCGGCATCCTGGCACTGATCATCGTGATCCGTACATTTCTGAGCTTCTCGCTTCAGATCGAGATCGAGGGACGATGGCCGTGGCGCAGGCATGAGAAGGAGATGGGCGATGCTGGAGGCTGCAGTGTTTGATGGCAGCCCACGTAAGAGTTGTGCGTGCTGCACGTCTATAAGGTTTGACCCCGCCCCCGCTGTGCTCATCGCCGACCGCGATCAGCAGATCGCCATTAACACCGACTGGAGAATGACCATGAACCGTTCGACACGTGCCCTTGTGAACGTTGCCTTTGCCGCCCTCGTTCTGGCGCCGGCTGGGCTGTCGCCCGCCATCGCCGCCGGCTCTCGGCAGATCGCGATGATGGATGACGACAAGATGTCGAAGATGCCTGCGCCCCAGGATTCGAGCGGCAAGATGAACATGGGCCAACCAGCAGGGCAGCCGAACATGAGTGGCGGCGCGATGAATGACGACAAGATGAAGATGCCGTCGCAAGGCCAGATGCGGGACTGCAAGGGCGCCGGCTGCCAGGACAATTCCGGCATGATGCCGATGATGCAGATGATGGAAAAGATGATGCGTGGCCAGATGAGCCTCGCCCGGCGCAAGCGGTGCGACGAGCGGCCCGGCGGACGTGACGGAGCGGCTCGAGGGGCGCATTGCCTTTCTGAAGGCAGAGCTGCAGATCAGTGACAAGCAGGCCGCCGATTGGAACGGTGTCGCAGAGGCGCTGCGTTCGAGCCGTCAACATCTGCTGGAAGCGCGCAAGATGATGGCGATGGATGACAGGCTGGGAAGCGCCGACCGCCTGGAGCATTACGAGCGGCACCTGTCCGAGCGCCTGGAGGCGCTCAAAGCAGCGCGGCTGGCCTTCACCCGGCTGTACGCATCCTTGAACGAGAGTCAGAAGCAGACTGCAGATTCGATCCTGCTGCCGCTGATCGCCTCGTTCTGACCGACAGGTGAGGGCGATCATGTTCGGTCTGCCTCTTTGGCGTCGTCCAGGGCTGCTGATGCTGGCTGTCCTGGCGAGCCAGCTTGCATGTGCTGCGTCCGCATCGGATATAAAAATCGGTGTAACGTCTGCAGCCCGGCAGTTTGTCCCGCGCTGGAAGCTGGCGGAGAATGACGGCGACCATGCCGCGCACCATCCTGGAGCGTCCGGCGCGGCCGCAGATGCGGCGTCAAGGCCGGAGGGATCTGCCGGCGCCGGCATGCAGGCGGGCGGCGCCACGCCTGGAATGATGAGTGAAATGGACGGCATGATGGGCCGTCCGCGCAAGGAGTCTCTATCCGGCACTGATGGACATGCCGGCGCTCTCCGCCGAGCAGCGGAGCAGGTTGGAGGTCCAGGCGCGCCAGCGCATAAGCGCGGACTCCGATCATCTTGCAGAGGCGGAAATGGACCTGCGGCATGCGATCGCGGGCGACGACATCGCAGCGGCCGATCAGGCGTCGCGGCGGCTTCGCGAGTCGCTGAACGCGGTCCAGAGCGGCGTGGTCACCCTGCGTTCGCTGCACGAGGGCAAGCCGCCGCAACAGATCGCTCAGGCCTGGTTCAAGTCGCAAATGAATCTTCCGCCGCGGCAAAACATTGTGGATGGCGATGACGGCGCGCCGGGCGTGTCCTGGTTTCACGTCACGACCATGGCGCTGCTGGTGCTTTTCGCGCTGGCGATGTTTGCCGTCTACGTCGCCCGGATGCGCCGGGCCGACGCATTGGTGGAGAGGTTGACGCGGGTAGCGGCAGTTCCAGGCGCCGCCGCGGCCCTCGTGTCCGCGCCGTTCGCCGTCGCACCGGCCGCAAAGGTCGAGGCGACATCCTCCTCGACTGGCTCGATCGGGCGGGATGAGCCGGCCCGTTTCTGGAAGGGGCAACTGAGGATCTGCGCGATCTACCAGGAGACACCTGATGTGAAGACCTTCCGCCTGCAGGCACCAGGCGGCGGCGCGCTTCCGTTTGCGTTCCTGCCCGGGCAGTTCCTGACCTACGCCATCGAGATTGAGGGAAAGACGGTCCGTCGCTCCTACACGATCGCCTCGTCCGCTGCGCAGACCGCTTACGTCGAGACCACGATCAAGCGCGAAGATGGCGGGCTTCTATCCGATTACATGCATGGTCACCTGAAGCAGGGAGATCTCGTCGAGGTGGCGGGTCCCTCCGGCGCCTTTACGTTCACGGGCGCGGAGGCCGATAGTGTCGTCCTGATCGGCGGGGGCGTCGGCATCACGCCGCTGATGGCGGCGATCCGCTATCTCTCGGATATTGCATGGCCCGGCCAAGTCTATCTGGTCTATGGCGCGCAGACGACCGAGCAATTCATCTTCCGTGACGAATTGGAATATCTCCAGCGCAGAATGAACAATCTGCACGTTGCAGCCACGATGGTTCGGGCCGCGGGCACATCTTGGATGGGAAGCGAGGGGCAGATCACGGCCGAATTCCTGACGCACGCGGTGCCAGATCTGGCCAGACGGCGCGTTCATTTGTGCGGCCCGCCCGGAATGATGGAGGCACTGAGAAAGACCCTGGCCGGTCTTGGCGTTCCGCGCGAGCAGATCAAGACCGAGGCCTTCGGGCCCGCCCGCGGAGCCGTTCCACCTCCCGGCGAAAGCGCCGCCGATGCGCAAGCGCCGGACAACAAGGCGGACGGCCGGGCCGCGGCGGCCATCGGTCCGGCAACGGCCACCGTTCGCTTTGCGAGTCTCAGGCAAGGTGGTGGCGCTGCCTCCGGACAAGAGCGTCCTGGAGGTCGCCGAAGGGGCGGGGGTGTCGATCGACTATTCCTGCAGGGTCGGGGTCTGCGGGGTCTGCAAGACGCATCTGCTGAAGGGAAATGTCACGATGGAAGTCCAGGATGCCCTGACCGCGGACGACAAGGCGAACGGTCTCATCCTGGCTTGCCAGGCGAAATCCATCGGCGATCTGGTCGTCGAGGCCTGAGATGGCGGACACGAGAGACCGCCTGATCGCCGACCTCGTTCTGGGAGCTCTGTTGCTGCTGGTGCCGGCGTTCCTGCTCCACGTCGACAGCAGGTTTGCAGGGAGCCTGGCAGGCTTTGCCCTCGGGGCAGTTGCGGCCGCGCTGATGGTTCTGCTTCTCGTCTATCCCTTGGCCAAATACAGCATGGTGCTCAAGGCACTGGTCACGCGATGGGTGTCCATGCGTGCGCTCCTGGCGCTTCACGCCTATGCCGGAATCGTCGCGGCCTTTCTCGCCCTTCTGCATACCGGACACAAGTTTCAGAGTCCGCTTGGGATCGCTCTCGTAGCTGCAATGATGGTCGTCGTCGTCACCGGGTTCGTCGGGCGCTATTACCTGCCGCAGACCGCGACGGAGCTTCGGCAGCAGCAGACGCACCTGGCGACGTTGAGGTCGGCCTACGAGCATGTTGCGGCGGCTATGTCGTCGCCCGAGCGTGTGACGTCTGACGGTCCGGCGATGATGGCTCAGGGCGTGCCGCTGCTGCAACTCGTCGACGGCATTTCCGACGTCGAAGCGGCGATCGGCTCGCGTGAGGCGGTCAAGAAGATCTTCATGCAGTGGATCGGGCTGCATGTCCTGGCCGCGATCGTCATGTATGCGCTGCTCGCCCTGCATGTCGCGGCCGAGGTCTATTATGGCCTGCGGTGGCTCGCGTGACGATCAGGGGCGTGCTCTACGTCGCGGTCGCGACGCTGGCCGTCGGAAGTGCCGCCGTCGCGTCGATGGCTCTGTATCGCGGCGGCTCCGGAAATATCCCGGGGTGGACGAAGCTCGTCAGTCCCGGACCGCTGTCTGCGAAGCACGCGTTTCTGTCTGGCGCATGCGAGAGCTGCCATGCGCCGGTCAACGGGGTCGCGGGAGCCGCCTGTATCGCCTGTCACGCGCCTGCCGCTGCGGACCTCGCCAAGCAGTCGACGGCATTTCATGCCGCGGCAGGTGGTGAATGTTCCGGCTGCCATCGCGAGCATGCGGGAGACCGGCGGCCGATCAAGATGAACCACGCGGCGCTGCTGCAAGTCGCGACGGCTTCCTCCGGCGCGGAAGCATTCGGCCGGACCGCGTCCGATCAACTGGCCGCCGACCTCTGGCAGTTTCTCGGCGTGCCGGGATCAGAGCAGCGGGAAAGGACCGCGCTTGACTGTGCCAACTGCCACAGCAACCGTGAGCCACACCGCGAACTGTTCGGGCGGGACTGCGCGGCGTGTCACGGGCTCCTGTCCTGGAAAATCGCGGGATTCCTGCATCCCTCGTCGACATCGAAGGAATGCTCCCAATGCCATCAGGCGCCGCCGAGCCATTATATGGGCCACTTCCTGATGATGGATCGAACGATCGCGGGGCAGGAGCATGCATCGGTCGATCAATGCTTTTTGTGCCACAGAACCGACTCGTTCAACGACATCAAGGGCGTCGGCTGGATGAAGCATCATTGATCGGCGCGATCGTGCGACGCTGATTGGTGTCGGATATTACAGCGGCTTGCGACAAATTTTCGAGCGTGCAGATTGGCGCTGGCCGTATGCGCGGATGTCGATGCCATGCCTGTCGTTTTCTGTTGGCCGTCCCTGCAACCAGAGCTATATGTGCCGGGTCTAGTCAGCGGATGCAGAGATGATTGGCTTGAGAAAGCCAAGGCGAAGGTGGTGGGGATGGCTTGTCGTCATCGCCTATCTGCTTGCGTCGATGACGCCGTCCCTTGCGATCTCGATGTCTCCCGATACAGGGATTCCCTGCGAGCATCCCGCCGATCAGTCCGCGCATGCGCACGACCATGAGCACGATCAGGCTGATGCCGGATCGGCGCCGCATTCGCATGACGTGGCTATGGCCGGAGATTGCGAGGACGACCAGGACCAGCCCGGCAACCGACATGCGACCTGCTGCGGCTCGGTGCTATGTTTCAGCGCCGTGTCGCCGCAAATGCCCGCCATCGCGGAGTTCGTGGTGCCGCGCTCGCGCTGCGAGGCGCAGCCCGATGTGATCGGTGACGAAAGCGCGTTCCGTCGTCACTACCGGCCCCCCATCGCCTGAGATAGCTCCCGAAGACCGAGCTGCGTCGCTTCAGGTCCGGGCGCGGATCCGCATGTCTGCGAGGGTGCCAAGCCCAGGCGGATGATGCTGATGCATGCCGGGGACTCGCGGGCCGCGAGACCGCAAGACCGGTTCCGGTCGCTGCTGGCGCTCGCCGCGCGTTGAGCGGAAGAACCTCGACATTGCGATGGCTGACCTGCGGCCAGTGAAGTCGCCGCGTCAGCGCTTCGGGTTGCGACGATCCCTCACGATTCCTGCTCGGAAGGCCTTGCGATCCGCGGATCGCAGCCATGCCGATCTGACAACTTTCCGATCCAACGAAGCGATTGACCGGATGGCATGCCAAGGACGATACGCCATGAAGCCGCCGAACGAGAAGCTGCCGCTGCCGGCAGTCGGTTCCCTGGGAGGGCAGGATGCCCTCGTTCGCGCCGCCCTCGTCGGCAGTTACGACCGCCTGCGCGGCTATCTGCAACGACGCTTTGGTGGCAAGGGAGAAGCGGAGGAGGTGCTGCAGGCCTTCATGTTGCGCGCACTCGAGCGGTCCGGCGACGTTCGCGACGCGGATTTGGTGCGAGGCTGGCTGAGCAGGGTGTTGGCGACGACCATCGCCGACTTCCACCGCAAGGCATCGAGGAACAGGACGCGGGAGATGCCGTTCCCGCATGAGACTCAACGATCGCCTCGCGGCCGATCAGGACGCTGCGGCGAATACCGTGGTCTGCGAGTGTCTTTACATCCATCTGTCCCTGCTCAAGCCTGAGCATGCCGAAGTCATCCGACGGATCGATCTCGCCGGCGAGCCGCGGGAGCTGGTTGCTGCCGATCTGGGGGTGACCGTGAACAATTTGACGGTTCGGCTTCACCGCGCACGACATGCGTTGAAGGAGCGGCTCGAGCAGACCTGCGTTGTCTGTCTCGAGGAGAGCTTCTGGGAGTGTCGCTGCGCCGACAACCGAGGTCTGACCTAACCCGCCTCGCGGCGGCGACTGCCGCTGCCTTCGCGCTGGGCGAGCCGGCTGCGATGCAGCGCGAACAGCTCCAGCACCTTGTCGGCGGGCTTGGCGGCGCTGAACAGGTAGCCCTGCATCTCGGAGCAGCCGAGCGCGCGCAGCAGGCGCTGCTGCTCCTCGGTCTCGACGCCCTCGGCCGTGGTGGTCATGCGGCGCGCAGCCGCCAGATTGACGACGGCCTGCACGATGCTGGCCGAGCCGTCGGGACCGGCGATGTCCTCGACGAAACAGCGGTCGATCTTGATCTTGTCGAACGGGAAGCGGTGCAAATAGCTCAGCGACGAATAGCCGGTGCCGAAATCGTCGAGTGCAATGCGCACGCCGATGGCACGGAGCTGGTGCAGGATCGTGAGCGCAGCATCGTCGTCGCGGATCAGCACGGCCTCGGTGATCTCGAGCTCCAGCCGGCTCGCCGGCAGGTTCGAAGCGGCGAGCGCCGCCATGATCTTCAGGGCCAGCGTCCCGCTCTTGAACTGCACCGGGGAGACGTTGACGGCGAGGCGGATGTCGTCGGGCCAGCTCGCCGCGTCCCGGCAGGCGGTCGCCAGCACCCACTCGCCGATCTCGTTGATCAGGCCGGTATCCTCGGCGATCGGGATGAACTCCGCCGGAGAGACCATGCCGCGCACCGGATGGCGCCAGCGCACCAGCGCCTCGCAGCCGGTGATGCGATCGTCCTTCAGGCTGAGGCAGGGCTGGTAATAGACCTCGAGACCGCCTGCGAGCCCGCCCTGGGCGATCGCGTGGCGCAGGTCGCTCTCGAGCTGCCGGCGCTCGCGCACCTTGGCATCCATCTCGGGCTCGAAGAAGCGGTAGGTGCGGCGTCCGGCGGACTTGGCGGCGTACATCGCCATGTCCGCGTTCTTGAGGATCTGGTCGAGCACCGTGCCGTGCTCGGGTGCGAGCGCGATGCCGACGCTGGCGTCGGTGGTGAGATGATGGCCCATGCAGTCGAACGGGGCGCGGATGGCCCCGAACACCCGCGCGACCAGCTCGTCGACCTGGTCCCGCGACGTCACCGCGCTCTGGACGATGGCGAATTCGTCGCCCCCGATCCGCGCCACGAAATCCGTCGGGCCCGCACAGCGCCGCAGGCTCGCGGCAACCGATTTCAACAGCTCGTCGCCGACGAGGTGGCCGAGCGCGTCGTTGACGCCCTTGAACTCGTCGATGTCGATGTAGTGCACCGCGATCTCTTCGCCGTTGCCGACAGCGGCGAGCTCTTCGCGCAGATGCTCGTGGAACATGGTGCGGTTGGGCAGATCGGTCAGCGCGTCGTAATGGGCGAGGTGGGTGATGCGCTCCTCGATGCGGCGACGCTCGGTGATGTCCTCGTGGGTCGCCACCCAGCCGCCGTCCGTGAGCGGCTCGTTGAGAATGTGGATCGAGCGGCCGTCGGAGGTGTCGACCACCATGGAATTGCGCGCATGGATGTCCCTCAGCACGAGCGCGACATAGGCGTCGACGTCGCCCGTGAACGAGCCGGTCGCCTTGCGATGGGCGATGATGTCGTGGAAGCTGCAGCCGGGCTTCACGATCTCGGCCGACAAGCCGTACATTTCGATGTAGCGCTGGTTGCAGACCACCATCCGCCGCTCTGAGTCGAACAGCAAGAGGCCCTGCGTCATGTTGTTGACGGCGCGGTCGAGCCGCTGCTTCTCCAGCGTCAGCCGTTCGCGCGACGCGCGGTGTTGCTCCAATAGCTTGCGCACGACCGCGATCAGCACGCCTGCGATAGCCAGCGCGGAGGCACCGGCGACGGAGATCAGCATGCCGATCTGCTCGCGCCAATCCGTCAGGGCGGCCGCGCGCGTCGTGGTGGCCATCATCAGGATCGGGAAATGGGGCAGGGCGCGCGAGGAGATCAAGCGGTCTTCCCCGTCGACGGGGCTCACGAAGCGCCCGGCGAAGTGGTTGAGGCCGAAAACCCTCTGCTGTTCGAACGAGCCGGTCTTGAAATTCCGCCCCATCAATTCGCTGGAGTGGGGATACCGGGCGAGCAGCGTGCCGTCGCGATGCAGCATCGAGATCGTCGCGCCTTCGCCGAGCACGACGGATGCGAAGAATTTTTCAAAGTTGGCGGGCTCGATCCCGCGTCCGACGACACCCAGGAACTCGCCGTTTGGGCCGACGACCTTCCGGGCCACGAGAATGGTCCATGCGCCGGAGACCCTGCTGTGCAACGGTTCGATCAGGACGTCCGGCGAACCGGGATCATATTTGAAGGTACGAAAATAGGCGCGGTCGGCCATGTTGACCTTCGGAACCGGCCACGCCGACGACGAATTGATCAGATTGCCGTCGGCATCGATAATGTTGACGCCGCCGATATAGGGCAGCGCCTCGATCTTCGAGCGCAGCATCCGGTGGACGTCCTCGCCGGACAGGCGCTTGCGATAGTCCTCCACGCTCGCGATTCCGGTCGTGCGGACGTGCCCGACGAAATCCTTCTGGATGACCGCGAAATCCTGCAATTGCTGATCGAAATGATGGGCCAGCATCAGCACGGTGTTTTCCAGCTCGCGGCTGGAGTTGCGCAGCGCCCGCTCGCGGAAATTCTGCGCCATCAGGACGGAGCCGATGGCGATGGCCGCAATCAGCAGCGTGCCGCCCACCACCAGCCAGCGGATCGGTCCGCTGCGCACGAAGGCCTGGTCAAAGAGGCGACTGCCGAATTTCATTTTCATGCTGGATCATTGCCGTGCACACGTCAGGATCAATTCTTGGCCCTGAAAGCATCCGTTGGTTTACGGGAACGGTGTGGAGGCGAAGTTAGGAAGCGCAGTTAACGCGATGTGAACCGCCGAACACAAATGCAATCGGGATGCGGACGCAAAACGTGCATGACGAGACATGCAGAAATTGCCGGAAGTGCTGGCGTTGCCGGTCAATTCCTGCCGGTCAGGCCGCGATCAAGAAAGGCTTAACCATCTAAGGTGTTGGCAAGTCTTGCACGGTCATTGGCACTTGATTTGCGAGCACGCTGCCGGGACTCCGAGAGGACAAACGATGAAAAACACTTTGAAGAACTTCCTCGCCGACGAACGCGGTGCGACGGCGATCGAATACGGCCTGATCGCCGCCGGTATCGCGCTTGCCATCATCACCGTCATCAACGGTCTGGGCACCAGGCTCAACACGAAGTTCACATCGATCAGCACGGCGCTGAAGTAGCGACCGTCAGGCGCGGTAATGGCCGGACTTGCCGCCGAGCTTCTCGACCAGTTGGATGCCCTCGATACGCACCCCGCGTTCGACCGCCTTGATCATGTCGTAGATGGTGAGGCAGGCGACCGACACCGCGGTGAGCGCCTCCATCTCGACGCCGGTCGGTCCCGTCACCTTGACGCTGGCGCGCACCACGCAGCCCGGCAGCCTGGCGTCGGGCTCGATGTCGACGGTCACCTTCGACAGCGCGAGCGGATGACAGAGCGGGATCAGCTCCGAGGTGCGCTTGGCGGCCATGATGCCGGCTATGCGGGCCGTGCCGAGCACGTCGCCTTTCTTGGCGTTGCCCGACACGATCAGATCGAGCGTTGCCTTGGTCATGATGACGCGGCCTTCCGCGACCGCAAGACGCTCGGTGGCCGGCTTGTCCGAGACGTCGACCATGCGCGCCTCACCGGAGGCGCCGATATGGGTGAGGGCGGGGCCGGCCTTGGTCGCCACGGGGGTGGTCTTCAAGGTGCTGGTCTTCGAAGCTTTGCGCGCCATGTCAGCGCGTGCCCGTCGCACGCGCGTCGGTCTCGCGCGCGAGCAGCGTGCGCGTGGCCGCGGTGACGTCGGCCTGCCGCATCAGGCTCTCGCCGACCAGGAAGGTCGACATGCCGACGCGCTCGAGCCGGGCGAGATCGGCGGGCGTGAAGATGCCGCTCTCGCCGACCATCAGACGCTCCCGCGGGATCAGCGGCGCCAGCGTTTCGCTGGTTGCGAGCGTGGTCTCGAAGGTGCGCAAATTGCGGTTGTTGACCCCGATCATCGGCGAGCGAAGCTTCAACGCGCGGTCGAGGCTCGGCGCGGTCGTGGATCTCGATCAGCACGTCCATGCCGTAGGCCATCGCGGCGTCTTCGAGGTCTTTCGCCGCGGCATCGTCCAGCGCTGCCATGATGATCAGGATGCAATCGGCGCCGTGCGCGCGGGCCTCGACCACCTGATAGGTGTCGAACATGAAATCCTTGCGCAGCACCGGCAGCGAGGTCGCCGCGCGCGCCGCCACCATGAAGTCGAGATGGCCCTGGAACGAGGGTGTGTCGGTCAGCACCGACAGACAGGCCGCGCCACCCGCCTCATAGGCTTTTGCCAATGCGGGCGGGTCGAAATCGGCGCGGATCAACCCTTTCGATGGCGAGGCTTTCTTCACCTCCGCGATCAGCGCGAAATCGCCATTGGCATGCTTGGCCTTGATCGCCCGCACGAAGCCGCGCGGGGCGGCTTGCGCCTTGGCCTTCGCCTCGACCGCGGGCAGCGGCTGTGCGCGCTTGGCGGCGGCGATCTCCTCGCGCTTATAGGTTTCGATCTTGGTCAGGATATCCGACATGTCAGGCTCAGCCGTTCGAGACCGCGATCAGATGCTTCAGCTTCGCGTTGGCTGCGCCGCTGTCGATCGACCTGGTGCCGAGGGCAACGCCCTCCCTCAGGTCCTTGGCCCGTCCGGCCACGACCAGCGCGGCGGCGGCGTTGATCAGGGCAACGTCGCGATAGGCGCTCGGCTTGCCGTCGAGCACGCTCTGCAGTGCGACCGCATTGGCGTCGGCGTCGCCGCCCTTGAGCGCGCCGGCTTCGCAGGGCGGCAACCCGGCGTCCTCCGGCGTCACCTCGAAATTCCGGATCTCGCCATTGTGGAGCGCGGAGACGAAGGTCGGGCCGGTGAGGGTGATCTCGTCCAGGCCATCGGAGCCGTGGACGACCCAGGCGGACTGGGAGCCGAGATTCTTCAGCACCTGCGCCAGCGGCTGCACCCATTGCCTGGAGAACACGCCGACCATCTGGCGCTTCACGCCGGCCGGGTTGGACAAGGGACCGAGCAGGTTGAAGATCGTGCGCGTCGCAAGCTCGACCCGGGTCGGACCGACGTTCTTCATGGCGGGATGGTGGGCGGGGGCGAACATGAAGCCGATGCCGCATTCGCGCACGCAGCGGCCGACCTGATCGGGCCTGAGGTCGATCTTGACGCCGAGCGAGGCGAGCACGTCGGCCGCGCCCGAGCGCGATGACAGCGCGCGGTTGCCGTGCTTGGCCACCGGCACGCCGGCGCCCGAGACGATGAAGGAGGCGCAGGTCGAGACGTTGACCGAGCCGGAGCCGTCGCCGCCGGTGCCGACGATGTCGACGGCGTCAGGCGGCGCCGTCACGGACAGCATCTTGGAGCGCATTGCCGTCACCGCGCCGGTGATCTCGTCGACGGTTTCGCCGCGGACCCGCAGCGCCATCAGCAGGCCGCCCATCTGCGAGGGCGTGGCCTCGCCAGACATCATGGCGTCGAAGGCGGAAGCGGCTTCGTCACGCGACAGGCTGGCGCCGGTCGCCACTTTTCCAATGATCGATTTCAGGTCGTCCATCGCGTGCTTTCAACTCACTGGTTCGCGCCGGTCACCTGCGCGAAGGCGGCCTGATTAATGGTGGTCCCGATGTCGGTTTCAAGCTTGTTGACGTAGGAAGCAACCTGCTCCTCGGTCTGGGCCCGGTCGATACTGTCCTTCAGCTTCTTGACCGCGTCGGAGGCGGCATCGACCGCGGGATCGACGATGTCGGTGACGCGGAAGACGATCACCTCGGTGCCGCCGGTCACCGGCGTCTGGCCGACACCGTCCTTGGCGGCGCGGAAGGCGGCTGACACGACCGCTGCGGGCACGCTGGCCGGCGTGTCGTCGCGCTTGAAGCCGTTCGCGGTCTCGACCTTGGCGCCGATCGCGGCGGCTTCGTCGGCGAGCTTGCTGCCGCCTTCGAGCTTCTGCACCATCTCGGTCGCCTTGGCCTTCAGCTTGGTGGCGATCTGGTCCTGGCGCCAGCGCGCCTCGACCTGGTCGCGGACCTCGTCGAGATTGCGGTCGCGCGAGGGCGTGATGGCAAGCACGTCGTACCAGGCGTAGCCGCCCTTGAACGAGATCGAGTCGTTGTCGACGCCGACATCGGTGTTGAAGGCCTGGGACACCACGTCGAGTCCCACCGGGATGTTGGCGACCTGCTGGCCGTTCGGGGCGCGGCCGGAGCGGTCGACGGCCTCGATGGTCACGGCGGTGAGGCCGAGCTTCTGCGCCGCGTCGATCACGCTGGCGCCGCCGCCGCGCTCGTCTTCCATCTTGTCGCGGAGGTCGTTGACCTTGACACGCGCGCGCTCGGTCGCGATCTCGCGCTTGATGTCGCCGGCAAGCTTCGCATAGTCGGCCTCGGCGCCCGGCTCGATCTTGTCGACCTTGACGATGGAGGTACCGAGCGCGCCCTGGATCGGCTGGCTGAGGCTCGCCGGCGGGAAGCGCGAAGGCGGCTTCGCCGACGGCGGCATCCAGCGAAGACTTGGTCACGAGGCCGAGGTCCACATCGGAGGCGCTCAATCCGCGCTCCTTGCCGAGGTCCTCGAACGAGGTCCCGGCGGCAAGGCGTTCGCGCGCGGCCTGCGCCTCGGCAGCATTCGGGAAGACGATCTGGTGGATCTGGCGCTTCTCCGGCGTGCCGAGACGGTCCTTGCGCTGCTCGAACACCTTCTTGGCGTCCTCGTCCGACACCTCGCTCCATTTGCCGATCTCTTCAGGCGAGACCACGACAAAGGAGATCTTGCGATATTCGGGCGCACGGAATTGGACCTTGTGATCCTCGAAATAGGCGGCGAGCGCTTCGGGCGAGGGCGGGTCGATGGTGCCGGCCTGGGCTGCGTCCAGCCTGGCGAATTCGATGCTGCGCTGTTCGTTCTGGAAGCGCGTGAGCACGTCGAGCATCGCCTTCGGCGGCTCGAGGCCGGCGCCGATCGTGCCGGTGATCTGACGCCGCAGCGATACCTTGCGCTGCTCGGCGACGTAGCGCTGCTCGGTATAGCCGAAATTGCGGATCATGGCCTGGAAGCGGTTCGCATCGAAATTGCCGCCGATGCCCTTGAAGTTGGGGTCGTTCATGATGACCTGGCGGATCTGGCCGTCGGACTGGCCGAGCCCGAGCCGGCGCGCCTCCTCGTCGAGGGCGGCTTCGGCGATGGTCTGTTGCAGCACCTGGCGGTCGAGGCCAAAGGCACGCGCCTGGTCAGGTGTCAGCGGACGGCCGAACTGGCGGCTGATCTGCTGCAGGCGGTCTGTATAGATCTGGCGGAACTCGTTCAGCGAAATCTCGGTGCTGCCCACCTTGGCCACCGTGGACTGCCCGAAGCCCTTGAAGATGTCGGCGATGCCCCAAACGCCGAAACTGATGATCAGCACGCCCATCACGATGGCCATAATGGTCTTGCCGACCCAGTTTGATGAGGCCTTGCGCATTCCTCGAAGCATTTGGTCCAACTTGTTTGAGCAGGAGGGGAACGGGAGCGCGTCTTAATGCAGATTCCGCAGAAGCGCCTCACCAAATTGAAAGATCATCATAAAGTGGCGGCTTTCCCCCGCAACCTCGGGTCCCGCGACCGCTTGCGGCTGCGGTTGAACGCCCCGACGCGTTTTCGCGGGATGCGGACCCCGGTTCGCCTCGGAAAGCGCATCAAAACAAGAATCTGGAACTGCGGCAGGTCCTCTGCTAGCGCATCCGCCAACCTCATTTTGCTGGGAATTGACATGACCGACATCCGTCCCCTGATCGCCGGCAACTGGAAAATGAACGGCTTGAAGGCCCAGGCTGCCGAATTCGACGCCATGCTTGGCGGCGCGGCAGATGTGGCCGCCAAGGCCGACCTGCTGGTCTGCCCGCCGGTGACCCTGATCGCGGCCTTTGCCGAGAAGGCCCGGGGCAAGAAGGTTGCGGTCGGGGCCCAGGATTGCCATCCCAAGGCCTCCGGCGCCCATACCGGCGATATCGCTGCGGAAATGCTGGTGGATGCCGGGGCGACGGCCGTCATCGTCGGCCATTCCGAGCGCCGCGCCGACCACGGCGAGGGCGACGCCCTGATCCGCCAGAAGGCGGAAGCCGCCTGGCGCGGCGGAGCCACCGCGATCGTCTGCATCGGCGAAACGCAGGCCCAGCGCGACGCCGGCCAGACCCTGGACATTCTGCGCGGCCAGCTCGCGGGCTCGCTGCCTGACGGCTCGACCGCCGCGAATCTCATCGTGGCTTATGAGCCGGTCTGGGCGATCGGCACCGGCCTGACCCCGACCGCCAAGGATGTCGAGCAGATTCATGGGTTTATCCGGGAGTTCCTGACCTCTCGGTTCAAGGCCGACGGTAGCCGGATGCGCATTCTCTACGGCGGCTCGGTCAAGCCCTCGAACGCGGCCGAGCTGATGGCCGTGGCGAACGTCAACGGGGCACTGGTCGGCGGCGCCAGCCTGAAGGCGGCGGATTTCCTTGCGATTGCCAAGGGCTGTCCCTAGCTCAAGGCCTGCTTCTCGCTAAGTCCAAACCGCGGGACCGGGCCCGATCGGGGGTGGCAATGCCCCCTCCGATCGTGTAACACCGCGCAACTTCAGGAAAACCCGCGAAGCGCGATCGGCCGCCGTCAGGCGCCGCCCGCTTGTGACGGAAGGACACCATGCAGACCGTTGTCATCGTCATCCACCTCATGATCGTCGCCGTCATGATCGGCGCCGTGCTGCTTCAGAAGTCGGAAGGCGGCGGCCTCGGCATGGGCGGCGGTGCGGGCTTCATGTCGAGCCGCGGCACCGCGAACCTGCTGACGCGGACCACCGCGATCCTCGCCGCCGGCTTCTTCCTCACCAGCCTGTTCCTGTCCTGGCATGCGGGCTACAGCCGCGCGCCGACGTCGATCATCGGCACGCCGGCATCGCAGGGCCAGCCGGCCGGCGGATCGCCGATCGCGCCGCCGACCTCCGGCGGCATCCTGGATTCGCTGAAGAAGGCTGACGAGCAGCAGCAGGCGCCGGCTCCGACCGGGCCGCAGGTGCCGCGTTCGCAATAAAGCAGGGGGGCCATGCAGGGCGACGGCTAGCATCCTGCATCAACAGTCCCCATCAAGGCACTGTCACCACACTTAGTTTTGGCTCACCCACAGGCCCGCAAAATCTTTGGGGCGGAATACGAATCGCTTTGGCGAATCGAATTCGAGGGATTAGAGGTTAGGTCCCATGGCGCGGTACATATTCATCACCGGCGGCGTGGTTTCTTCGCTCGGCAAGGGTCTGGCTTCAGCGGCACTCGGTGCGCTGTTGCAAGCCCGGGGCTACAAGGTCCGCCTCCGCAAGCTCGACCCCTATCTCAACCTCGATCCCGGAACGATGTCGCCGTATCAGCACGGCGAAGTGTTCGTGACCGATGACGGCGCGGAGACCGATCTCGATCTCGGTCACTACGAGCGCTTCACCGGCCGGCCTGCGACCAAGCAGGACAACATCACCACGGGGCGCATCTACCAGGACATCATCTCCAAGGAGCGCCGCGGCGACTATCTCGGCGCGACCATCCAGGTGGTTCCGCACGTCACCAACGCCATCAAGGAATTCGTTCTCTCCGGCAATGACGATTACGACTTCGTGCTGGTCGAGATCGGCGGCACCGTCGGCGACATCGAGGGCCTGCCGTTCTTCGAGGCGATCCGCCAGCTCAAGAACGAGCTGCCGCGCGATCACGCCATCTACATCCACCTCACGCTGCTGCCCTACATCCCGAGTGCCGGCGAATTGAAGACCAAGCCGACGCAGCACTCGGTGAAGGAGCTGCGCTCGATCGGCATCCAGCCGGATATCCTGCTCTGCCGCACCGACCGCGAGATTCCGAAGGAAGAGCGCCGCAAGCTCGGGCTGTTCTGCAACGTGCGCGAGAGCGCCGTGATCGAGGCGCGTGACGCCGACAGCATCTATGCCGTGCCCGAGGCCTATCACAATGCGGGTCTCGACGACGAAGTGCTCGCCGCCTTCGGCATCGAATCGCGCATCCCGCCGGTGCTCAAGAGCTGGAACCAGATCAACGAGCGCATCCGCAATCCCGAAGGCAACGTCACCATCGCCATTGTCGGCAAATATACCGGCATGAAGGATGCGTATAAGTCGCTGATCGAGGCGCTCTCGCATGGCGGCATCGCCAACAAGGTGAAGGTCAATCTCGACTGGATCGAGAGCGAGATCTTCGAGAAGGAAGATCCCGCGCCGTTCCTCGAGCACGTCAACGGCATCCTGGTGCCCGGCGGATTCGGCCAACGCGGCGCGGAGGGCAAGATCAAGGCGGCGCAGTTCGCGCGTGAGCGCGACGTGCCGTATTTCGGCATCTGCTTCGGCATGCAGATGGCAGTGATCGAGGCCGCGCGAAACCTCGTCGGCATCGAGGACGCCAACTCCACCGAGTTCGGTCCGACCAAGGAGCCCTTGGTCGGCCTGATGACGGAATGGCTGCGCGGCAATGAGCTTGAGAAGCGCTCGAACGCCGGCGACCTCGGCGGCACGATGCGCCTCGGCGCCTATCCGGCAGCGCTCAATCGCGGCAGCCGCGTTTCGCAGGTCTATGGCGGCGCCACCGAGATTTCCGAGCGCCACCGCCATCGCTACGAGGTCAACACCGCCTACAAGGATCGCCTCGAGCAGCACGGCTTGAAATTCTCAGGCTTGTCGCCCGACGGCGTGCTGCCGGAGATCGTCGAGTACGAGGATCACCCCTGGTTCATCGGCGTCCAGTTCCACCCCGAACTGAAGTCGCGGCCGTTCGAGCCGCATCCGCTGTTCGCCTCGTTCATCCAGGCGGCGATGGTGCAGAGCCGGCTGGTGTAGCGCGCATCTTGCCTTTGACGATCGCGCGGTTTGTTGCGACAACTCCCTGCCGCAAGAACAACAATGCAGGGAAGTGACTCCAATGATCTACGAAATGCGTATCTATCGTTGTGTGCCCGGCCGGCTGCCGGCGCTCTTGAAGCGGTTCGAGACCGCCACGCTGAAAATCTGGGAGAAGCACGGCATCAAGCAGGCCGGGTTCTTCACGACGATGATCGGTGAATCCAACCAGGAGCTGACTTATTTCCTGGCCTGGGACTCGCTCGCCGACCGCGAGAAGAAGTGGGGCGCGTTCATGACCGATCCGGACTGGATGAAGGCCCGCGCCGAGAGCGAGGCCGACGGCCAGATCGTCGGCAACATCGTCAGCCAGCTGCTGACGCCGACCGCATTCTCCGCGGTGAAGTGAGCGCCGGCCGGCGCTGCCCCTTGGGAGCCTCGGCGCAACCCTGATATTCTGACGTCCCGGGCCGAATAGGGTTGATCCGACCCTTAGCGAGGCTATGGTCGCGCCGAAATGAGGGATTTGCCTTGAGGCTCTTCGAATTCAGCGGCGCCGGTCGTCACCATCGGCAAGGTCAAGTTCGGCAACGACCTGCCGATCTCGATCATTGCCGGACCCTGTCAGCTCGAGAGCCGCCAGCATGCGCTGGAGGTGGCTTCCGCGCTGAAGGAGATCGCCGCGCGGCTGAACATCGGCCTTGTCTACAAGACCTCGTTCGACAAGGCCAACCGCACCAGCGCGTCGGCGGCGCGCGGGCTTGGGCTGGCGCAGTCGCTGCCGATCTTCGCCGAGATCCGCACCTCGCTCGGCCTGCCTGTCCTGACCGACGTGCACGAAGCCACGCAATGCGCCGAGGTGGCGCAGGCGGTGGACATCCTGCAGATCCCGGCCTTCCTGTGCCGGCAGACTGATCTGCTGCTCGCTGCTGCTGCGACCGGCAAGGTCGTCAACGTCAAGAAGGGCCAGTTCCTGGCGCCGTGGGACATGGCGAACGTCGTCACGAAGATCACGAGCGCGGACAATCCCAACGTGCTCGTCACTGAGCGCGGCGCCTCCTTCGGCTACAACACGCTGGTCTCCGACATGCGTGCGCTGCCGATCCTGGCGCGCACCACCGGCGCGCCTGTCATCTTCGACGCCACCCATTCGGTGCAGCAGCCGGGCGGGAAGGGGGCCTCGTCGGGCGGCGAGCGCGAGTTCGTGCCGGTACTGGCGCGCGCGGCCGTTGCCGTCGGCGTTGCCGGCGTCTTCATCGAGACCCATCCCGATCCTGACAGTGCGCCGTCCGACGGCCCCAACATGGTGCCGCTGCGCGAGTTCGAAGGGCTGGTCGCCCGGTTGATGGCGTTCGACGCGCTGGCAAAGAATCCGCGCTGATGCAGAAGAGCGAGGCGCGGCCGCACGATCACGGTCTGCCGACGGCGCTCTACGTCATCTCAGGCGCCAGCTTCGCCGCAGCATTGTCGGCGCGCGCGCTCGATCCGGTGCTGCCGCACGTCGCCGAGGATTTCGGCATCAGCATCGCGACCGCGGCGGGCTTTGCCGCCGTGTTCGCCTTCACCTTCTCGATCATCCAGCCGATCGTCGGCGCTGCCGCCGATCTGTTCGGCAAGACGCGGCTGATGATCGGCTGTCTCGCGCTGCTCGGCCTTGCCAACATCCTGGGCGCGCTCTCGTCCTCGTTCTCGGTTCTGTTCGCGACCCGCATCCTCGCCGGCATCGGCTCCGGCGGCGTGTTTCCGGTGGCGCTCAGCCTGACCAGCGATCTCGTCGGGCCGGAGAAACGCCAGGTCGCGATCAGCCGCACGCTGGCCGGCGCCATGACCGGCAATCTGCTTGGCGCCTCGGCTTCAGGTCTGATCGGCGACTTTCTCGGCTGGCGCGGCGTGCTGGCGGTGCTCGGTGGGCTCGTGATCGTCGCCTCGATCGCGGTCGCCGCCGGCTTTCACGGCGCCAAGGTCCAGCATCCGCCAAAGACGAGCCTGTCGGCGCTGAAGGCCGGCTATCGCACCATCTTCACCAATCCGAACGCCTATGTCTGCTACTCCGCCGTGTTCATCGAAGGCTGCTGCGTGCTCGGCCTGTTTCCCTACATCGCCTCGTTCCTGTTCGAACTCGGGCAGACCTCGCTGTCGATCGCCGGCATCGTCATCGCGGGCTTTGCGGTCGGCGGGCTGTTCTACACGCTGACGGTGTCGCGTCTGCTGCCCTGGCTCGGAGTGAAGGGCATGATGATCTCCGGCATGACGCTGGTGGCCTCGCAGCTCGTTGCCGTCGCCTTCGGCCCGCGCTGGGAGGTGCAGGCGCTGAATCTCATCGTGATGGGATGGGGCTTCTACATTGCCCATGGCTGTCTGCAGGTCTTCGCCAGCGAGCTCTCGGTCGAGGCGCGCGCCACCGCGCTGTCGCTGCATTCGTTCTTTTTCTTCATGGGGCAGACGGTGGGGCCGCTCGCCTATGGCTTCGGGCTCCAGCACGCCGGCAAGATGCCGACCCTGTTCGCGAGCGCAGTGATCATGGTTATGCTGGGCGTCGTCTGTGCCCGGCTGCTCAAGCAGCGCGCGCCGACTGACGCGCGGGCCTGACAAAAGTCGCGCTGGAACCCTGCAAGTAAATCGGACGCCCCTGCCTTCAGCGTGCTACAGCCGGGGATGACAAAGTTTCTGATCGCCGTGCTGCTCGCCATGGCTCCGGTCGCCGCGCAGACGTCCGAAGCACAACAGCCCAAGCCGTCCGTGACGGATCGCGAGCAGGTGCAAGCCGACCGCGCGAAAGCGGCTGCCGAGGAAAAAACGCGCCGACCACGCGTCCATGGGACAGAGATGCCAGCGGCAAACGTCCCTGGGAAAGATCATCCGTCCCCAAGTAGCGTGCTTCAAGTAGCGTGCTTCAAGTAGCGCGCTTCGTTACTCCCGTCGTTCTCAGCCCCGCCCGCGATAGGGCGCGACGCCTTGCTCCGGCACCCACAGGCCCTTGGGCACGCGGCCGGTCTGCCAGAACACGTCGATCGGAATGCCGCCGCGCGGATACCAGTATCCGCCGATGCGCAGCCATTTCGGCTTGATCTCGCTCGCGATGCGCTTGCCGATCATCACGGTGCAGTCCTCGTGGAAAGCGCCGTGATTGCGGAAGCTGGCGATGTAGAGTTTTAGCGATTTCGACTCCAGCAGCCACGCCCCCGGTGCGTAATCGATCATCAGATGCGCGAAATCCGGCTGGCCTGTGACCGGGCAGAGCGAGGTGAATTCCGGCACGGTGAAACGCACCAGATAATCGGTGCCCTTCTGCGGATTGGGCACCCGGTCGAGCTGGGCCTTTTCCGGCGCATCCGGCCATTCCACGGCGTGGCCGAGCTGCAGGGCAGCCGGGTCCAGGCTTGAGTTCTTCGATTTGCTGGGTTTTTGGACATGAGACCGCCTCCGAGCGGCCCTCTTAGCCAATCATCCGCCAGCCGTCACCCGGCCTTTTCCACTTCGATGCATTGCGGTAGAAGCACCGCCAACTGCCCCCCTTTGTTTCTCGAAATGAGGCTCTCATGACCGCCATCATCGACATCATCGGACGCGAAATCCTCGACAGCCGCGGCAATCCCACCGTCGAGGTCGATGTCGTGCTGGAAGATGGCGCGCTCGGCCGTGCCGCGGTGCCGTCGGGCGCCTCCACCGGTGCCCACGAGGCGGTGGAACTGCGCGACGGCGACAAGGCCCGCTATCTCGGCAAGGGCGTCACCAAGGCGGTCGGCGCCGTCAACGGCGAGATCTTCGAGGCCCTGAGCGGCCTCGATGTCGAGCAGCAGGCCCAGATCGACCAGATCATGATCGACCTCGACGGCACGCCGAACAAGAGCCGGCTGGGCGCCAACGCCATCCTCGGCGTCTCGCTCGCCTGCGCCAAGGCCGCGGCGAATTCGCTCGACATGCCGCTCTACCGCTACGTCGGCGGCACCTCGGCGCGTCTGTTGCCGGTGCCGATGATGAACATCATCAATGGCGGCGTGCATGCCGACAACCCGATCGACTTCCAGGAATTCATGATCCTGCCCGTCGGCGCGTCCTCCTTCGCCGAGGGCCTGCGTTACGGCGCCGAAGTCTTCCACACGCTGAAGTCGGAGTTGAAGAAGGCCGGCCACAACACCAATGTCGGCGACGAGGGCGGCTTCGCACCGAACCTGCCGTCGGCCGACGCTGCGCTCGAATTCGTGATGAACGCGATCGGCAAGGCCGGCTTCAAGGCGGGCTCGGACATCGTGCTCGGCCTCGATTGCGCCTCGACCGAGTTCTTCAAGGACGGCAAGTACGTCTATGAAGGCGAGGGCAAGACCCGCTCGATCTCCGACCAGGCCAAGTACCTCGCGGACCTCGTCGGCCGCTATCCGATCGTGACCATCGAGGACGGCATGTCGGAAGACGACATGGACGGCTGGAAGGAACTCACCGACCTGATCGGAAAGAAGTGCCAGCTCGTCGGCGACGATTTGTTCGTCACCAACGTCAAGCGCCTTGCCGACGGCATCAAGACCGGCCGCGCCAACTCGATCCTGATCAAGGTCAACCAGATCGGCACGCTGACCGAGACGCTCGCCGCCGTCGAGATGGCGCACAAGGCCGGCTACACCTCGGTGATGTCGCACCGCTCGGGCGAGACCGAGGATTCCACCATCGCCGATCTCGCGGTCGCCACCAATTGCGGTCAGATCAAGACCGGCTCCCTTGCGCGTTCCGATCGCACCGCCAAATACAATCAGCTCCTGCGCATCGAGCAGCAGCTCGGCAAGCAGGCGCTCTACGGCGGCAAGGCCGCATTGAAGGCGCTGGCATAAGCCAGCGCTACTATTCGCGAAAAGACGGACAGGGGAGGATCACATGAGCGACGGCAAGTCCGGACTGCAACTGCGTTCGCTGCTCAAGAAGAGCGGCGAGCTGGAATTGTCTCTCGTGGATCTCCCGACGCCGGAGCCGGCGGACGACGAAGTCGTGGTTCGCGTCGAGGCGACGCCGATCAACCCCTCCGACCTCGGGCTCCTGATCGGGCCCGCCGACATGTCGGCCGCCAAGGTCTCCGGCACGAAGGAGATGCCGGTCGTCACCGCGACAATGCCGGAAGCTGCGATGCGGATGATGGGAGCCCGGCTCGATCAGTCGCTGCCGGTCGGCAACGAGGGCGCCGGCACGGTGATCCGGACCGGCGCGTCTGACGCGGCGAAGGCGTTGATGGGCAAAATCGTGTCGATGATCGGCGGCGCGATGTACACGCAATACCGCGTGCTGAAAGTGCGCGACGTCATGGAGCTGCCGGCGGGCACCACGGCCGCGGACGGCGCGTCCTGGTTCGTCAATCCGCTGACCGCGCTCGGCATGACCGAGACGATGCGGCTCGAGAACCACAAGGCGCTCGTGCACACCGCGGCTGCGTCCAATCTCGGCCAGATGCTCAACAAGATCTGCATCAAGGACGGCATCGGCCTCGTCAACATCGTCCGGAGCAAGGAGCAGGCCGACATCCTGCACAAGATCGGCGCCAAGCACGTCGTGGATTCCAGCGCGCCAAGCTTCACGGACGATCTCACCAATGCGCTGGTCGAGACCGGCGCCACCATCGCGTTCGACGCGATCGGCGGCGGCAAGCTGGCCAGCCAGATCCTGACCGCCATGGAGGTTGCTGCCAACAAGACCGCGAAGGAGTACAGCCGTTACGGCTCCAACGTGTACAAGCAGGTCTACATCTACGGCAGCCTGGACAACCGTCCGACCGAATTGAGCCGGTCGTTCGGACTGACCTGGGGTGTCGGCGGCTGGCTGCTGACGCCGTTCCTCCAGAACATCGGTCCGGCCGAGATCGGCCGCCTGCGTCAGCGCGTCGCGTCCGAGCTCAAGACCACCTTCGCCAGCCACTACACCAAGGTGGTGTCGCTGACCGAGGTGCTCGATCCCGTCAACATCGCCGTGTACGCCAAACGTGCCACCGGCGAAAAATTCCTCATCAACCCAAATAAATAATCGTGATGCGCTGCGGCGCGTCACCGAAAGAAGGTCTTGCCTTCTGAGCCCAGCGGCGGATTATTCCGCCGTCATTTGAATGCGGAAAACCGCAAGGGCTCAGAAGGGGACATCTCCATGACCGATCTCAATCGCCGTCATCTGCTCGCCGGTGCCGCCGCCCTCGGTGCGGCCGCCGCGACCGGGCTTGGACCGACCGCCGCCAAGGCCGCAGTGCCGCAAGCCGGCACCCAGGCGCCGGGCTTCTATCGCTACAAGGTCGGCGCTTTCGAGTGCACCTCGATCAATGACGGCGCGCGCACCTTTCCGATGCCGGACAAGTTCGTCGCCAATTTGTCGAAGGACGAAGCGCTGGCCGCGGGCGAGGCGGCCTATATGCCGAAGGGCATGGTCACGGTGCCGTTCAACCCGCAGCTCATCAACACCGGCTCGAAGCTGGTCCTGATCGACACCGGCAACGGCATCGCGAATTTCGAGGCGAGCAAGGGCGCGGTTGGGCGCACCCTGCAAAACCTGCAGGCCGCCGGCGTTGATCCCAAGAACATCGACGTCGTGCTGCTCTCGCATCTGCATCCCGATCACACCAACGGCATTCGTCTTGCCGACGGCGGGCTCGCATTCCCCAATGCCGAGATCATGGTGCCGGGCAAGGACTGGGAGTTCTGGACCAGCGAGGACAACGCCGCCAAGGCCGAGTCCAATCCGATGATGAAGAACTACTTCGCCAACGTGAAGAAGACCTTCGCCGGCCTCGAGTCCAAGGTCACCAAGTTCGAGTGGGGCAAGGAGGTCGCGCCGGGCATCACCTCGATCTCGACGCCGGGCCATACGCCGGGCCACACCTCGTTTGCGGTGGCATCCGGCGATGCCAAGGTGCTGATCCAGTCCGACGTCACCAACATTCCGGAATTCTTCCTGCGCAATCCCGACTGGCACGTGATGTTCGATGCCGATCCGGCGCTGGCGCAGGCGACGCGCCACAGATTCTACGACATGGCGGTGGCGGAGAAGGCGACTGTAATCGGCTTCCACTTCACGTTCCCGTCGGTCGGCCATGTCGAGAAGGACGGCGCGAAGTACCGCCTGATCCCGTCGGCGTGGAATCCGACGATCTGATCGCGGTTAGCCGTTTTGGCAAAAGATCGGGCCGCCGCTTGGCGGCCGATTGTTTTGGACCACCATCTGCTTTCGCGAAACACAGCGTTTCCAAATCGCGCCGGTTCATGCACTTGCATCCACTGCGCCAGGTCGCTTAAGTGCCGTCCGGCACTTTCCTCAAGGTTTCAAGGACACCTCATGGCCTACAACATCGTCGTTATCGCCGGCAGCCTGCGCAAGGAGAGCTTTTCGCTGAAGATCGCCAACGCCCTGGCCAAGCTCGCGCCCGATACCCTCAAGCTCGAGGTCATCACGCCGGCGGGCATCTCGTTCTTCAACCAGGACCTCGAAGGTGCGCCGCCCGCGGACTGGCTGGCCTTCCGCGACAAGCTCCAGAAGTCGGATGGTGTTCTGTTCGTCACGCCCGAATACAATCGCGCCATCCCGGGCGTGCTGAAGAATGCCATCGACGTGGCCTCGCGCCCCTACGGCAAGAGGCTCGTTCAACGGCAAGCCGGTCGGCATCGTCTCCAACTCGCCGGGTCCGCTCGGCGGCGTCAGCGCCGCCAAGACGCTGCAGAACATCCTGCCGGGCATTGCCGGCCCCATCATGCAGCAGCCGGAGATCTATCTGAACGCGGTCGGCGACGCTTTTGACGCCGGCGGGAATCTGACCAAGGAGTCGCTCAAGCCCGTGCTCCAGGCCTATATCGACGCCTTCGCGGCGCACGTCGCGAAGCACCACGGCTGAGGCTCTTCGTTCAAGGCTACCCAAACCTCCGTCATGGCCGGGCTCGTCCCGGCCATGACGATCGGCGTAGCCGGCAGGGGGCGATTAGCACTCCCTTAACCAACCTGTCCCATCTTCCCAGGATGGTCTCCCGCGCGCGCCTGAAATCCATCCTGACTGGACTTGCCCTCTATGCGATGGCGGCGGCCATCGTCGGCTATTTCGGCGTCAACGCCTATACCGGCAAATACGGCCTCAACGCCCGCCAGGAACTCGACCAAGAGATCATCTCGCTGACCAGCGAGCTGGCCCAGCTCAAGCGCGAGCGCGCCAGGAGCGAGCAACGGGTGTCGCTGCTGCGGTCCGAGCGGATCGACCCCGACATGCTGGACGAGCGGGCGCGCTTCCAGCTCGACTACGTCAATCCGCGCGACCTGGTTCGGATGATCCCGGCGAAGTAGCGTTTTCCGCAAAGCTCGAAACCGAGACGAAAGCCGCTGCCAAAATCCGATCAATGGGCCGTTCGCTCCTGCGAAGGTCGTAAGTCTGGAACCCGCCGGTCGCCTTGACGGCGGCGGTATGGCGGGCCCATGGCTTCTGCTGGCGCTCTTTCGAAGTTGACGCAGATCAAGCGGGCAGCGCCGGCACGTTCTAGTCTGTCACCCGGAGGAAACTGTGATGAATGGGTCAATGCCCCGGCATCACGCGGCCCGTGTCGAGGCCGCTATCGCGTCAGGCCAGGCGGCTCGATCCGCGCTCGTGGCCTCGTGGCGCCGTTCGTCCAGATTGCATCATCTCGATCCCGGAGGCCGTACCTCGGCGATGCGGCTGACCGATGCCGAGCTGCTCCAGGCACGCGAGCGCATCGCGCCGCTGCTGGCCGCGGCCAAGGGCGCGATGGACCGGCTCTATCAGGCCGTCGGAGCGAGCGGCTGCTGCGTGCTGCTCGCCGACGGCGAGGGCGTGCCGGTCGATCGTCGCGGCACGCCGGCGGACGATGCGACATTTCAATCCTGGGGTCTTTGGACCGGCGCGCTCTGGAGCGAGGAGCACGAGGGCACCAACGGCATCGGCACCTGCCTCGTCGAGCAGCGTCCGCTCACGATCGATCGTGACCAGCATTTCTTCGCCCGCAACACGCTTCTGAGCTGCACCGCCGTGCCGATCTACGACCACGAGGCCGCGCTCGCGGGCGTGCTCGACGTCTCCTCCTGCCGGGCTGACCGGACCGACGCGTTCTCCAGCCTGATCGCGCTTGCGGCGGGCGAGGCGGCCAAGCGTATCGAAGCCGATCTGTTCCGCAGGGCGTTCGCCCATGCGCGCATCGTCCTGACGCAAGCTGCGGACGGCCAATGCGGAGGCCTCGTCGCGGTCGATGCGGACGATCTCGTGATCGGCGCGACCCGCTCCGCGCGGGCTGCGCTCGGAATTGCCCCCGGCCGGGCCTCGCAGCCGGTGCCCGCGGCCGACCTGCTCGGCGGCGATGCCGCGCACGATCATCTTGCCGGCGGTCAACGCGCGGTGGTGCAGCGGGCGCTGCTCCGCGCGGGCGGCAACGTCTCGGCGGCCGCCAAGGCGCTCGGCGTCAGCCGCGCGACGCTGCATCGAAAGCTCAAGCGGTTCGAATTGAACCACTGAGCCGGGCTGTTTCTCCAATCGTCATTGCGAGCGCAGCGAAGCAATCTAGAAATCTTTCCACGGAGAGATTCTGGATTGCTTTGCTGCGCTCGCAATGACGCTGTGGATGCTGCGAGCGCTCAATCTCGCGCGGCTTCGCCCCATCACTGTCGCAGAACTGCGACAGGTCCGCTCCGCCTTCGCTCCCGCCCGGGATGACAGAAAACGCTCCCCGCATCATCGTCCGCGCAAGTCGCGAGCCACGCGACGAATTGCGCAAACAGCAACCATCGGGAGTGATCAATGAACAAGGTTGAATTCCTCAATCTCACGAAGAATCCCTTCGCCGCGAGTTACGACAATTTCATCGGCGGCAAATGGGCGGCCCCGCGTTCCGGCAAGTACTTCGACAACGTCTCGCCGGTGACCGGCCAGGTCGTCTGCAAGATCGCGCGCTCCGACGCGCAGGACATCGAGGCCGCGCTCGATGCGGCGCATGCAGCCAAGGGCGCCTGGGGACGGACCAGCGTCGTGGAACGCGCGATCATCCTCAACAGGATCGCCGATCGCATGGAAGAGAACCTCGAGCGGCTCGCGATCGCCGAAACTTGGGACAACGGCAAGCCGATCCGCGAGACCCGCGCTGCCGACCTGCCGCTGGCGATCGACCATTTCCGCTATTTCGCCGGCGTCGTGCGCGGCCAGGAAGGGACGATCGGCGAGATCGATCATGACACCGTCGCCTACCACTTCCACGAGCCGCTCGGCGTCGTCGGCCAGATCATCCCCTGGAACTTCCCGCTGCTGATGGCCTGCTGGAAGCTCGCGCCCGCGATCGCCGCCGGCAATTGCGTGGTGCTCAAGCCGGCCGAACAGACGCCTGCATCGATCCTGGTCTGGGCCGAGATCATCGGCGACCTCCTGCCGCCCGGCGTCCTCAACATCGTCAACGGCTTCGGCCTCGAGGCCGGCAAGCCGCTGGCCTCCAGCCCGCGCATCGCCAAGATCGCCTTCACCGGCGAGACCACGACGGGCCGGCTGATCATGCAATATGCCAGCCAGAACCTCATCCCCGTTACGCTCGAGGCTCGGCGGCAAGTCGCCGAACATCTTCTTCAAGGACGTGGTGGCCGAGGACGACGATTTCTTCGACAAGGCGATCGAAGGCTTCGTGATGTTCGCTCTCAACCAGGGCGAGGTCTGCACCTGTCCGAGCCGGGCGCTGGTGCACGCCGACATCTATGACCGCTTCATGGAGCGGGCCTTGAAGCGCGTTGCGGCGATCACGCAGGGCGATCCGCGCGACGCCGCGACCATGATCGGTGCGCAGGCCTCGGGCGAGCAGTTGGCGAAGATCCTGTCCTATATCGACATCGGCAAGCAGGAAGGCGCCCAGGTGCTCGCGGGCGGCGGACGGGCCGAGCTCGGGGGCGATCTCGCCGGCGGCTTCTACGTTCAGCCCACGGTGTTCCACGGTCACAACAAGATGCGGATCTTCCAGGAGGAGATCTTCGGACCCGTCGTGTCGGTCACCACCTTCAAGACCGATGAAGAAGCGCTGGAGATCGCCAACGACACGCTGTACGGCCTGGGGGCCGGCATCTGGAGCCGCGACGCCAACCGCTGCTACCGCTTCGGCCGCGCCATCGAGGCCGGCCGGGTCTGGACCAACTGCTACCACGCCTATCCCGCGCACGCGGCATTCGGCGGCTACAAGCAGTCGGGCATCGGGCGCGAGACCCACAAGATGATGCTTGATCACTATCAGCAGACCAAGAACCTCCTGGTCAGCTACAGCCCGAAGAAGCTTGGCTTCTTCTGATCGGGTTAGCAGGGCGGCGCAATCCATTCTCCCATTGCGCCGCCCTGCGTACTGACGGGGCACGGTTCATGCACGACAAGGTCAGAGCCACGGACGCAGCACTCGAGTTCCTGGCCGAGATATGTGCGGATCACGGCCCCGTCCTATTTCATCAGTCCGGCGGTTGCTGTGACGGCTCGTCGCCGATGTGCTATCCGGCCGGCGAGTTCGTCATCGGTGAGACCGACGTATTGCTTGGTCATGTCGGCCGCACGCCGTTTTATATCAGCGGCCCGCAATTCGAGGCTTGGAAGCACACGGACCTCATCATCGATGTCGTTTTCGGGCGCGGCGGAATGTTCTCATTGGACAACGGACGGGAGAGGAGGTTCTTGACCCGGTCCCGAATCTGTTCGCGCGGCGGCGACGATTAGATTTGTTGCCCGATCGGCGCCAAAGATTTTCCAATATTTCGACCACGTTGCACTGCGGCATAATGAAAGTCGTGCCATGTCGCCGCGGTGCTTTCCAAGGGCGTTTGACTTGGGTTAGAGAGGACGAAAGTTTTCTCTGACCCGGAATTCCCATGGCCGCACCCAAGAAAGCCGCCGCAAGCACGCCACACGACAAGACCGACGGCGGTTCGCCCCCGGAGTTCACGAGGGAGCAGGAGCTCAAGGCGCTCCGCGACATGCTCCTTATCCGGAGGTTCGAGGAAAAGGCCGGCCAGCTCTACGGCATGGGCGCGATCGGCGGCTTCTGCCACCTCTATATCGGCCAGGAGGCCGTGGTGGTCGGCATGCAGATGGCCCTGAAGCAGGGTGATCAGGTCATCACCGGCTATCGCGATCACGGTCACATGCTCGCCACCGGCATGGACGCCAACGGCGTCATGGCCGAGCTCACGGGCCGCCGCGGCGGCTATTCCAAGGGCAAGGGCGGCTCCATGCACATGTTCAGCAAGGAGAAGCATTTCTACGGCGGCCACGGCATCGTCGGCGCCCAGGTCTCGCTCGGCACCGGTCTGGCCTTCGCCAACAATTATCGCGGTAACGGCAATGTCAGCGTCACCTATTTCGGCGACGGCGCGGCCAACCAGGGCCAGGTCTATGAGAGCTTCAACATGGCGGAGCTCTGGAAGCTGCCGGTGATCTACGTCATCGAGAACAACCGCTACGCCATGGGCACCGCGGTCTCGCGCGCCTCGGCCCAGCAGGATTTCTCCAAGCGCGGTGTATCCTTCAACATTCCCGGCAGGCAGGTCGACGGCATGGACGTCCGCGCCGTGAAGGCCGCCGGCGACGAAGCCGCGGCCTGGTGCCGCGCCGGCAAGGGTCCCTACATCCTGGAGATGCAGACCTACCGCTATCGCGGCCACTCGATGTCCGACCCTGCGAAATATCGCACACGTGAGGAGGTCGAGAAGGTCCGCCACGACCAGGATCCGATCGAGCAGGTGCGCAACCGCCTCTTGGCCGCCAAGGTCAGCGAGGCCGATCTCAAGGCGATCGACGCCGAGGTGCGCGACATCGTCAACGCCTCCGCCGATTTCGCCCAGCATGATCCCGAGCCGGATGCCGCCGAGGCTCTGGACCGACATTTACCGCTGAACGCGCGCAAGCTTTCTTTTGGAGTCGATATGCCAATTCAAGTGCTGATGCCCGCGTTGTCGCCCACGATGGAAAAGGGCAACCTCGCCAAATGGCTGAAAAAAGAGGGTGAGACGATCAAGTCCGGCGACGTGATCGCCGAGATCGAGACCGACAAGGCGACCATGGAGGTCGAGGCGACGGACGAGGGGACGCTGGGCAAGATCCTGATTCCCGAGGGCACCGCCGACGTCGCCGTGAACACGCCGATTGCGACCATCCTCGCCGACGGCGAGAGCGCCGCTGACCTTGCCAAGGCGCCTGCGCCGGCAAAGCAGGAGAAGGCCGCGGAGTCCGCGCCGCCTGCTGCGGCAAAGGCCGAAGCCCCCGCGCAGAAGGCTGCGCCTGCGCCGCAGGCCGTGGCCGAACCCGATCCGGGTGTGCCCGCCGGCACCGAGATGATCACCCAGACCATCCGCGAAGCCTTGCGCGACGCGATGGCCGAAGAGATGCGCCGCGACGCCGACGTCTTCGTGATGGGCGAAGAGGTGGCCGAATATCAGGGCGCCTACAAGGTGACGCAGGGGCTGCTGCAGGAGTTCGGCGCCAAGCGCGTCATCGACACCCCGATCACCGAGCACGGCTTTGCCGGCGTCGGCGTCGGCGCCGCGATGACGGGCCTCAAGCCCATCGTCGAGTTCATGACCTTCAACTTCGCCATGCAGGCGATCGACCAGATCATCAACTCCGCGGCCAAGACGCTCTATATGTCCGGCGGACAGATGGGCTGCTCGATCGTATTCCGCGGGCCGAACGGCGCTGCGGCGCGCGTCGCCGCCCAGCATAGCCAGGACTATTCGGCCTGGTACTCGAGCGTCCCGGGCCTCAAGGTCGTCGCGCCGTTCTCGGCCGCCGACTACAAGGGTCTGCTCAAGGCCGCGATCCGCGATCCCAATCCGGTGATCTTCCTCGAGAACGAGGTGCTCTACGGCCACACCGGCGAAGTGCCGAAGATGGATGATTTCATCATCCCGATCGGTAAGGCGCGCATCGTCCGCTCCGGCAGCCACGTCACCATCATCTCCTGGTCGAACGGCATGACCTATGCGCTGAAGGCCGCCGACGAGTCTCGCCAAGGAGGGCATCGAGGCCGAGGTGATTGATCTGCGCACGCTGCGCCCGATGGACACCGAGACCATCATCAACTCGGTCAAGAAGACGGGACGCGCCGTCACGGTGGAAGAGGGCTGGGCCCAGAGCGGCGTCGGCGCCGAGATCGCCGCGCGCATCATGGAGAACGCCTTCGACTATCTGGACGCGCCGGTCGCGCGCGTGTCCGGCAAGGACGTGCCGATGCCTTACGCTGCCAACCTGGAGAAGCTCGCGCTGCCCTCGGCGGCAGAGGTCGTCGAAGCCGCCAAAGCCGTCTGCTACAGGTAGACCATGGCGGGCCCGAAGGAGCAGCCACCGCCGCCCGACGTCATGACCCGCGACGACGCGGTCGAGATCCTGCGCGTCTTCGTGCTGGACGGCGGGCTGTCGATGGCGTTCCAGCGGGCCTTCGAGGAGCCCGAGATGTGGGGCTTGCTGCTGGTCGATCTCGCCCGACACGCCGCGCGCGCCTATGCGCGCGAGAGCGAATACACGGAAGAGGACGCGTTGAACCGGATCCTGGAGATGTTTCAGGCCGAGATCGAGCGTCCGACCGACACCGGCACGACGACACCGCGCGGCAAGGGACACTGACCGTGGCCATCGAAGCGCACCATTTCGATTTGATGCTGGAAGCGATCCGCGAGGCGGAGGCCTCGATCGCGCAAGGCGGCCTGCCGATCGGCGCGGTGCTGACGCGCGACAACAAGATCATCGCCCGCGGCCACAACAACCGCGTGCAGGAGAACAACCCGATCCTGCACGGCGAGATGAGCTGCCTGCGCGAGGCCGGCGCGATCTCGTTCCACGACACCGTCATGTACACGACATTGTCGCCATGCTCGATGTGCGCGGGCGCGCTCGCTCTGTTCAAGGTGAAGCTCGTGGTGATCGGAGAGTCCGTCACCTTCGAGGGATCCAAGGACATCCTCGACAAGTTCGGCATCCCCTGGATCGACCTTGCCGACGACCGCTCCATTACCATGATGAAGAATTGGCGTTCCGTTCCTGCCAATGAGCGCCTCTGGCAAGGCGACATCGGCAACTAAATCCTGGTCTGTTCGTCTTCGCTGTCGAAGCCGAACTTTTGCAAAGTCTTCTTGAGGTCAGCATGCCCATCAACATCCTGATGCCCGCTCTCTCGCCGACGATGGAGAAGGGCAACCTCGCCAAGTGGCTGAAGAAGGAAGGCGACAAGGTCAAATCCGGCGACGTCATCGCCGAGATCGAGACCGACAAGGCGACCATGGAGGTCGAGGCCATCGACGAGGGCACGATCGCCAAGATCCTGGTGCCCGAGGGCACGCAAGACGTGCCGGTCAACGACGTGATCGCGGTGCTCGCCGGCGAAGGTGAGGACGTGAAGGCGGCAAGCAGCGCCAAGCCCAGCGCTTCGGCCGCGCCTCCGAAAGCCGAGAAGCCTGCTGAAGCGCCGGCTCCGGCGCCTGCTGCGCCCAAGGCCGCTCCGCCGCCCGCCGCGGCACCTGCGCCGCAGGCAGCGCCGGCCGCGCAGAGCAACGGCCATGCCGGCCGCGTGTTCTCCTCGCCGCTGGCCCGGCGTCTGGCCAAGGAAGCCGGCATCGATGTCGGCATGGTCACCGGCAGCGGTCCGCATGGCCGCGTCGTCGCGCGCGACGTCGAGCAGGCCAAGTCCGGCAAGGGTCTCAAGGCACCTGCCGCGGCGCCGTCCGCCGGTGGGGCTGGAATCGCGCCCACCATGTCGGACAAGCAGATCCTGTCGCTGTTCGAGCCCGGCTCCTACGACATCGTCCCGCATGACGGCATGCGTCGTACCATCGCGCAGCGCCTGACCGCATCGATCCAGAACGTCCCGCACTTCTTCCTGACCATCGACTGCGACATCGGCAAGCTGATGGTGGCGCGCGAGGAGATCAACGCGGCAGCGCCCAAGGACAAGGAGAAGAAACCGCTCTACAAGATCTCGGTCAACGACTTCGTCATCAAGGCGATGGCGGTCGCTCTGCAGAAGATCCCGAACTGCAACGTCAGCTGGACCGAGAGCGGCATGGTCAAGCACCACCATTCCGACGTCGGCGTTGCCGTGGCGATGCCGGGCGGCCTGATCACCCCGATCATCCGCAAGGCCGAGACCAAGACGCTTTCGACCATCTCCAACGAGATGAAGGATTTTGCCGCGCGTGCCCGCTCGCGTAAGCTGAAGCCCGAAGAGTATCAGGGCGGCACCACCGCGGTCTCCAACCTCGGCATGTTCGGCATCAGCCACTTCACCGCCGTGATCAACCCGCCGCACGCGACGATCCTTGCGGTCGGCACCAGCGAGGAGCGGCCGGTTGTGCGGAACGGCAAGATCGAGATCGCGCACATGATGAGCGTGACCCTGTCCTGCGATCACCGCGCCATCGACGGCGCGCTCGGCGCCGAGCTGATCGGTGCCTTCAAGCAGCTGATCGAAAACCCTGTGATGATGATGGTCTGACGGGGAGGCGCAGGGTGAATGCGAACGCGCTGGCCCTGGATCTCCCTGTTGCTCTCGGCCGTGCTCGTGCTCAATCCAGTCGGGCTCGATATTCTGCATTCCGCGTTCTTTGCCGGCGAGCAGCTGGCAAGGAGCATCGGCCAGGCGGTCGTCATGATTGCGCTGGCCATCATGGCCGCCGCGATCCTGCTCGAATGGCTGGTCCGGGTTTTGATTTTCAGGCGCCGCGCCCGCGGTGCGTCCACGTGAGTTGAACGGGAGCCGCCATGGCCGACACATCCTTCGACGTCATCATCATCGGCTCCGGTCCCGGCGGCTATGTCACCGCGATCCGCGCCGCCCAGCTCGGCTTCAAGGTCGCGATCGTCGAGAAATCCTATCTCGGCGGCATCTGCCTGAACTGGGGCTGCATTCCGACCAAGGCGCTCTTACGCTCCGCCGAGATCTACCACTACATGCAGCACGCCAAGGATTACGGCCTGTCGGCGGAGAAGGTCTCGTTCGACCCGAAGGCCGTGGTGCAGCGCTCGCGTGGCGTCTCCAAGCGCCTGAATGACGGCGTCGGCTTCCTGATGAAGAAGAACAAGGTGAGCGTGATCTGGGGCGCCGCCTCGATCGACGCGCCCGGCAAGGTCACGGTGAAAAAGTCCGACGTCGAGGCGCCGAAGGGCACGCTGGGCGAGGGGGCCTACCAGGCCAAGCATATCATCGTCGCGACCGGTGCGCGGCCGCGCGTGCTGCCGGGGCTCGAGCCCGACAAGAAGCTGATTTGGACTTACTTCGAGGCGATGGTGCCGGAGCGGATGCCGAAGTCGCTGCTGGTGGTCGGCTCGGGCGCGATCGGCATCGAGTTCGCCTCGTTCTTCCACACCATGGGCTCCGAGGTCACCGTGGTCGAGGTGCTGCCGCAGATCCTGCCCGTCGAGGATGCCGAGATCGCCGGCCTCGCGCGCAAGCGCCTGGAGAAGCAGGGGATCAAGATCATGTCCTCGACCAAGGTCACGAAGCTGGAGAAGAAGGCCGATAGCGTCGTTGCCACCATCGACGACGGCAAGGGCAAGCCGGTTACGACCGAGTTCGAGCGCGTGATCTCGGCCGTCGGCGTCGTCGGCAATATCGAGAATCTCGGCCTCGAAAAGCTCGGGGTGAAGACCGATCGCGGCTGCATCGTGATCGACGGATACGGCAAGACCAACGTCCCCGGCATCTATGCCATCGGCGACGTCGCCGGCCCCCATGCTCGCGCATAAGGCCGAGCACGAGGGCGTGATCTGCGTCGAGGCGATCAAGGGCCTGCATCCGCATCCCATGGACAAGAACATGATCCCGGGCTGCACCTATTGCCATCCGCAGGTCGCCTCCGTCGGCCTCACCGAAGCCAAGGCGAAAGAAAGCGGACGCGAGATCCGCGTCGGCCGCTTCCCCTTCGTCGGCAACGGCAAGGCCATCGCGCTCGGCGAGGACCAGGGCCTCGTCAAGGTGATCTTCGACAAGAAGACCGGGCAGCTGTTAGGGGCCCACATGGTCGGCGCCGAGGTCACCGAGCTGATCCAGGGCTACGTCGTCGCCATGAATTTGGAGACGACCGAAGAGGAACTGATGCACACGGTGTTCCCGCATCCGACGCTGTCGGAGATGATGAAGGAAGCCGTGCTGGATGCGTATGGACGGGTGCTGAATATCTGAGCGAATCTCCGCTCGTCATGCGCGGGCTTGACCCGCGCATCCATCAAGCGAAGCGCTCTCAAGGATGGATTGCCGGGTCAAGCCCGGCAATGACGGACGCAGGAAACTGGCGAAACAAGGAAGAAGAAAGAAGCGAGCCATGCACGACAACGACAACCTCACCATCGAACGCCCGACCTTCGTCACCCATCTCGAATGCGCGATGGAGGGCGACCATTATGCCGCTGACCAGGTCCACAACCTCTCCAAGGCTGGCAAGCCGCTGCTTGTCCGCTACGACCTCGCCGGCGTGAAGAAGGCGCTGACCAAGGACGCGCTCGCTCAACGCCCGGCCGACATGTGGCGCTACCGCGAGCTGCTGCCGGTGCGCAAATGCCGGGACATCGTCTCGCTCGGCGAGGTCACGACGCCCCTGATCCGGCTGCCGAAGCTTGGCAAGAAGCTGGGCGGCGGCGAGATCATCGTGAAAGATGAAGGCCGCCTGCCGACGGGCTCGTTCAAGGCACGCGGCCTCGTGATGGCGGTGTCGATGGGCAAGGCGCTCGGGATCAAGCACATGGCGATGCCGACCAACGGCAATGCCGGCGCGGCGCTCGCGGCCTATGCCACCTCCTGCGGCATCAAGACCACGATCTTCTGTCCGGCCGATACGCCCGAGGTGAACGTCAGCGAGATCGAGCTGCAGGGCGCCACCGTCTACCGCGTCAACGGCTATATCGACGATTGCGGCAAGATCGTCGGCGAGGGCAAGGCTAAGGTCGGCTGGTTCGACACGTCGACCCTTAAGGAGCCGTATCGCATCGAGGGCAAGAAGACGATGGGCCTCGAGCCTCGCCGAGCAGCTCAATTGGGACGTGCCCGACGTGATTTTCTATCCGACCGGCGGCGGCACCGGCCTGATCGGCATGTGGAAGGCTTTCGACGAGCTGGAAAAGATCGGCTTCATCGGCAGCAAGCGCCCGCGCATGGTCGCAGTGCAGGCCTCCGGCTGCGCCCCGATGGTGCGCGCCTATGAGGCCGGCACCGAGCATGCGACGCGATGGGAGGACGCCCACACCATCGCCTCCGGCATCCGCGTGCCGCAGGCGATCGGCGATTTCCTGATCTTGCGCGCGGTGCGCGAGAGCAAGGGCTTCGCCATTGCGGTCGACGACGACAAGATCTCGGCGGCGCTCAACGAGGTCGCGCGCGAGGAGGGGCTGTTGCTGTGCCCCGAAGGTGCCGCGACCTACGCCGCCTACAAGGAGAGCCTTGCCGACGGCCGCGTCTCGAAGGGCGACCGCGTCATGCTGTTCAACTGTGCGACCGGCCTGAAGTACCCGCTGCCGCCGGTCACCCGCACGCTCGATCGCCACAAACCGATCGACTACACGCAGTTCTAGCGCGGCAATACGCCACGAACGATCCCTCTTCCCGTACGCGGGAAGAGCAAAAACAACAACGACATCGCTGGGGAGAAGACAATGACGAAGGCCGTCTGGGCTGCGCTGTTTGCTGTTCTCGCTGTGACCGGCGCCGCGCGCGCCGATGACTTTCCCACCCATCCTATCACCATCATCGTGCCGTTCGCGGCCGGCGGCCCGTCGGATGCGATGGCACGCGTGCTCGCCGAGCGGATGCGCGTCTCGCTCGGCCAGGCCGTCGTGGTCGAGAACGTCACCGGCGCCGGCGGCTCGATCGGCGTCGGCCGCGCCGTGCAATCGCCGCCGGACGGATACACCATCTCGTTCGGCCATCTCGGCACCCACGTCGCCAACGGCGCCGTCTACAAGCTCAAATACGACCTCGTCGCAGACCTCGAGCCGGTGGTGCTGCTGCCGAGCAACCCGATGATCGTCGTCAGCAAGAACGCAGTGCCGGCGACCTCGCTGAAGGAGCTGATCGAATGGCTGAAGTCGCGTACCTCGCCGCCGACGGCCGGCACCGCCGGTGCGGGGTCTGGCAGCCACATCGCCGGCGTCTATTTCGAGAGCGTGTCCGGCATCAAGCTGCAATACGTGCCGTATCGCGGCACCGCGCCCGCGCTCAATGATCTCATCGCGGGCCAGATCGACCTCATCGTCGACCAGACCTCCAACTCGATCGCGCAGGTTCGCGCCGGCACCATCCGCGCCTACGCCATCACCGACAGCAAGCGCCTTGCCTCGGCGCCCGAGATTCCGACTGCGGAGGAGGCCGGCCTGAAGGGCTTCAACATGACGCTGTGGTCGGGTCTGTGGGTGCCGAAGGGCACGCCGAAGGAGATCGTGGCAAAGCTCAACGCCGCGGCCGTCGAGGCGCTGAATGATCCCGCCGTGAGGAAGCAGCTCGAAAGCCAGGGCCTGGAGATGACGCCGAAGGATCAACTCACCCCGGAAGCGCTCGGCGCCCGTCAGAAGGCCGAGATCGCAAAATGGTGGCCGATCATCAAAGCCGCGAACATCAAGGTGGATTGAGGCCGGATCGTGCAGGTGGAGGTGATCTGCCCTACGTCGCTTGCGCGTTGGACCGGGTCGGTTATGGCTGCTTCAACTGGTAGAAGGCGGCGAATTCCCGTTTCGCCGTCTGCTCTGCGGCCTCGTACTGTCTTTTCTTCTCGGCGTCCGCAGCGGAGACCGGCTCCAGATCTACCATCGTGTGGATTGAATTTTCGATCAGGGTTTTGCGATCGGTAATTGCCTTGCCACCGATATAGACTCCCTGAGAAATGCCGATCAGGTACAGCATCGTCTCTGATATTGTCACGTCTCCGAGATCGTTTTGTCCGCTGGAGAGAACATATGCTGCAACGACCAGAGTGAAGACAGCCACCTGGAATTTGTAGACGTCGAGCCTCCCCCTGTCAGCAGCAAGTTTGCGAGATTTGCGTTGTTGGCCGCAGGAATCGGCTCCCAATTGTACCAGCCCTTGGCGACGGCAAAGTCGTTGGCTTTCTTGTCGAGCTCGGCCTTGAGCGTGGCCGTGTATTTGGCGCCGCCGGCGCCGACCGCGCTGATGCCGAGGAGGTAAAGCAGGTCGGTGGAGATGCTTGCAAGCAATCCGGTGCGGAGCCACAGATAGAACAGCAGTCCCGCGACGATGAAGGTGAACAGCACGACCTGAACTTGAGAGATGCTGGAATCGCCGAGAACGCCGGCTGTGATGCGGATCGGACTGACGGCATAAGCGTCTCGACTGAGGCCCGTAAGGTCCCCCATGTCCTTGGGATCATAAGTCGCCCAGGCCAGTCCGATATAGACGATACCGACGAACACCAGCGCCGCGATGACAGCCGGCATTTTGTGCGTCACGGACTTCGTGGCGAAGTAGGTTAGCAGCTTGCTATCGGTAGATTTCGCGGCCGCGAAAAATGCCACCAGCAGGTAGTCCCGGTCCGTTGACTGCAGCTGGGGCGAACCCGGCGCCTCCACGTTGAATATGATGCGATATTTCGGCGTGTTCTTGTCTGCCGCATCGACGAAACGATAGGACTGCGCGATCGTGACTTGCGTGAAGTTCTCCGACTGTGCCGATTGTGTCTGCTGCGGGGGTTGTTTCTGCTGCGCCGGTTGGGGAGGAGCCGCCAATTGCGGCTGCGGGGTTGTTCGTTGATAGAGACGGACGCAGACATTCGCGCGCTCGTCGCTGAAGGGGGCGCCGACGATGTTGAACCAGGCTTGCCCTCCGCCGGGCAGACTGCTGCTGCTGCTTTCGACCCGCAACTCGGCCGGTAAAGTGGAGAGCCTGTTTAGCTCGTACTGCAACGGATCGGATTTCGACGTGGCTGCTTTGATCTTTTGTGCGGCCTCTTTCCGCTTCTGAGCTTCGGCCACTTCAGTCGCCGACTTTCCGGCGGCATTAATGATATCGTCGGCGTCGGCAATCGCCCGGTCCGCTGCACTGACGACGTCTAGTTTGCCGTCCAGTTGGGTGCAGGCTTCTTGGCTCTGCGCCTTGGCTGGCGAACCGCCCATGGCGATCAGGGCAATTCCGGCAAACGTCGCCAGGCGGACGAGGTTGCGGGGGATACGAACGAGCGGCGTCGAAATGCGCGGACAGTCCATCGACACACCCAAAAAATGCAATAAAAAAAGACGAACGCCAAAATTGAATAATTTAACGAGTTGCGTCAAGATGGCTCTACAATGCCGTGCGCGGGTGCGACAGTCCGCCCCATGAGCGGCTTGGCGAGCGGCCTGGTCGCCTCGGGCTGACTGCCTGGAGCTCAGCGGCCGGGGATCAGTCGGCCCCTGTCAAGCCCACCGGCGTCGCCTTGGCGCTGGCGTCCTTGGTCACCACGCGCTCGTCGGTCTTGCCGGCGAGCATGCTGCTGCCCTCAAACCGCGCGCGATAGACCTGCACGTTCTCGATCACACGCTGGACGTAGTTGCGCGTCTCCGACAGCGGGATGCGCTCGACCCAATCGACCGGATCGACGTTGGGATCCCGGGGGTCGCCGCGCGCCTGCACCCATTCGCGCACGCGGCCGCGGCCGGCATTGTAGCCGGCGAAGGTCATGATCTGGTTGCCGCGATATTCCGACAGCAGCGCGCTGAGTCTCGGCCGCGCCCATCTGGGTGTTGTAGACGGGATCGGAGACCATCTTGTCCCAGTCATAGGTCAGGCCGAAGCGTTTCGCGGTGTCGCGGCCGGCTTCCGGCGTCACCTGCATCAGCCCGACCGCGTTGGCGGCGGACTTGTCGCGCTGGTCGAACGAGCTTTCTGTGCGCGCCACCGAATAGATCACGCTGGTCTCGATCGCAGGCGCGACCTGCTTGTGCTCGGGGATGCCGATGGTCGGGAAGGCGTAGTGGTCGAGCGCGAGCCCGCGCGCCAGCGCCGACTTGCCGACCTCCAGCATCACGCGCGCATCGCTGCGCCGCCCGGCGAGCCTCGCCCAGCGCTTCGAGGGCTGCGACGTCGGTGCTCTCCCTGGCGAAATCCTCGGCGTAATAGAACGCCACATCGCGCTCGCCGATGCCGTAGAGCATGTCGGCGGCACGCACGCGTTCGTCCGACGCCGGCGTGTCGGCGGCGGCCAGCACGGGCGAGGGCGGCCGCAGCTCGATGCGGTCGAGGCCGAGCTTGGCCCGCGCCAGCTGGCCGTAATAGGCGGTCGGATAGCGCGAGGCCGCCCGGTAGCTCATGCGCGCATCGGCGCTCGCGCCCATCGCCTCGGCAGCCCGGCCGCGCCAGTAATGGGCGCGCGACAGCGCGATCGGATTGGCCGAGCCTTCGTCGATGGCGGCGAAGTGCACCATCGCCGCCTTGGGATCGCTCAGGAAGCGCAGCGCGATCCAGCCGCACATGAAATGATAGTCGACGCGATAGACTTCCTTCTCGGGCACCGCGGCCGTGCGTACCACGTCATAGGCCGTTCTAGGCTTGCCCTGGTCGAGCAGCTTGCGCGCGAGCAGGCGGCGCTCGCGCCACCACGCATCGGTGTCCTGGGCCGCCATGGTCTCGGGTGCGGCGGCGAGGATCACCTCGGCCGCATCGTCGATGCGGTCCTTCTGCAGGTGCCATTGGGCGCGGCACAGCACATAGCCGAGATCGCGGCGCGCCTCGGCCGGCACGTCCTCGAGATAATCCCCGGCCTTGTTGGCCTTGCCGGTCACGGCGGCGCAGGCCTTGACGATCGCGAGGCTCATTCTCGCCGAGCCGCTTTGCCGCGCGGCGCGCAGCCGCGTAGTCCTTGGCGCCGAGCCGCTTGTCCATGCGGGCGCGGTGATCGTCGGCGGTGAGGAGGTCGCGGAACGCCTCGTAGGAATCCTCTTCGCTGCGCTCGGACAATTCGTCCGCGCGCCAGGCCTCGCGCACGAGGCGCGCGCCCCTGTCGGCGTCGCCTTCGGCGAGCAGCACGCGGGCGAGCGCGAACTTGCCCTTGGCGCTGATCGGGCGATCCATGGTGAATTTGTGCACGGTGGCGGCGTCGCTCTTCTCCTGCCACAGCCGCGTCTCGGCGCGGCGGCGGAGCAGGGCGCGGCTCGGCCAGTCGGCATTGGCCGCGAGGAAGGCGGCGTAGCGCTTGAAGTTCGCCGTGCTCTCGGAATGGCGCAGCATGAACCAGTCGGCGAGCTTCTGTCCGGCGGGATCGGCGATGCGGTCGCGCGCCGCGCTCGCGTCGTCGTTCTTGCCCTTGCGCGCGAGGTCGATCGCGTCCTTCAGCGCGGCGAGGTCGCCGGTGAGCGCCGGCGCTGCCGGCTTGTCCGCGGGCGCCTCGTCGGACTTCTTCGACTTCCGCTTGGCCTCTGCGTGCTTTCCATTTGCTTGCTTGACATGGCGCGCTTTGCCGGCCGCGGCATGACGCGGCTTGCCGGCTTTCGCCTCATGCGACTTCTTGGGCGCGGACGATTTGTGACTGCTCTTCGCTGCCAGCCCGGTGGGAACGAGGGCCAATGCGGCCACGGCAACGACACACGCGAGCGAGCGTAGGCACTGGTTCATTCCATGGTCCCCCTGCGAAACCACTACAAACCAAGGTCCGCGACGACATGCGGCTTGAGAATCAAAGACATCGACGACGATGCCACGGCATCGTTTCGCATTCCTCACGCTGTCGCAACATTGCGGCAAAATACGGATGTGACGGTCTAACCTGTGGCCGCCGGCAAAGGGGCGGTTCCTTTAACCTTTGTTAACGATCCGGACCTGCGCGACGGTCGGTCTTGCCCCTGGCGCCGGGCGGAACCAGATTGCGCGTGTTCCCGCCGCCCGATCCGGTGTATGGAGTTCCCTCACTCATCCTTCCAGCCTTTGCCCCGCACCTATGCCGATTTTCAACCAGTCGATCCGGCGCAAGATCGTCGGCATCGCCCTCGGATTGATCGTCCTGATGCTGGTCACCTCGATCCTGTCGATGGTGATGTCGAGCCAGGTCGGCGTCCTGCTGGGCGAGCTGACCAACCGTTACATCCCGGCCTACAGCCATCTGGCCCGCGCCAACATTCGCTCGCTGGAGCGGGCGCTGGCGCTGCGGCGGATGGTCATGATCAGGATGGGGTCGCCGTCGGACGAGGAGGCCTATGCGGCGCGACTTCGCGACTTCGAGGCACTGGACCGCAAGTTCGAGGAGGAGGCCGAGACCTCGCGCAAGCTCATCAACGCGATCATCGACGATCCCAGGACGTATTCCGACAATGCCGCGCTGGGGCGGATCGACGTTCGCATCGAGACCGCCGTCACCGAGCTGCGGCGCGATCTGGACGAGGGCAATGCGAAACTGGTCAAGCAGGTCGAGGCCAAGGACATGACCGCGGCCCGCGGCACGCTGGAAAATCTCGACGGCTTGCGCGATGCGTTCAACCGCAAGGTCGATGCGATCCGCGCCGACATGCTGACGCAGGTCTTCTTCTCGACGTCGCAGGTGATCGGCCGCCAGCATCAGGCGATCGTCGTTTCGGCTGTCGTGACGTTGCTCGCGGCGGTCGTCGGCTTTGCCTTTGCGCTCCTGGTGTCCAGCGGCATCACGCGTCCGGTGCGGCTGCTGCTCGCCGGCACGCGCGAAGTCGAGGCCGGCCGTTTCGACAAGACCATCACGGTCTCCACGCAGGACGAGATCGGTGAGGCTCGCCGCCGCCTTCAACCGCATGACCGAGCAGCTCAGGCACAATGAGCGCATCCGCGAGACCTTCGGCCGCTACATCGATCCCAAGGTGGTGCAGGGCCTGATCGACCGGCCGGAGGTCGCGATCGACGGCGAGCGCCGGCTCATGACCATCATGTTCTGCGACATGAGCGGCTTCACCTCGATGAGCGAGGGCATGACGCCGCGCGGCCTCGTCAGGGTGATGAACCACTATTTCACGGTAATGTCCGCACCCATCAGGAACAATCGCGGCATCATCGACAAGTATATCGGCGATGCCATCATGTCCTATTGGGGGCCGCCCTTCATCGAGGAGGACGAGCAGGCTCTGCTCGCCGGCATCGCGGCCATCGAGATGGCCGACCAGGTGCCCGCGCTTCAGCGCCAGCTGCCCGACCTGCTCGGCATCCGCGCCATGCCCGCGCCGTGCGATTTGCGGATCGGCATCGCCACCGGCGAGGTCCTGACCGGCAGCATCGGCTCCGAGCTGATGATGAGCTTCACCGTGATGGGCGATGCCGTGAACCTGGCGTCGCGGCTGGAGGCGGTCAACAAGGTCTACGGCACCCGCATCCTGATCTCGCAGGCGACCGCCGAGGCGGTCGGATCGCGGCTCGCGCTGCGCGAGATCGATCGTCTGGCGGTCGCCGGCCAGAGCGCGCCGCAGGCGATCTTCGAGGTGATGGCAGGGGCGGACGCGCTCACCAGTGCGCAGGACCGCTTGCGCACGCACTATGCCGAGGCGCTCGCCGCCTATCGCGCCCGTCGTTTCGATGCGGCACGCGCCGCCTTCAACGCAGCGCTCGAAGCCGTGCCCGGCGACGGCCCTTCGCGCACGATGCTCAGCCGCGTCGCACAGCTCGAGGCGAGCCCGCCGGACGAGCATTGGGACGGCGCCTGGCGGCTCGACAGCAAATAGGCTGCCGTGCGGGAATAATTGATTCTACTCGATAACGATGTTCGCCGTGACCTATTTCCCGGGCTTAGGTTGGATGTCCTTGAGGCGTTTGATGGGGACACGCCGATGCCGGAACTTGAGGACAGGCTGGAACGGTTCGAGACGCTCACCGCCGAATGCGAGCTGATCGCCAAGCTCGCCACCGACAGCACCAAGCGCGAGTTCTATCTGAAGCTCTCGGAGCAGTACCGCCAGTTGGCGGTGGACATGCGGCAGGCGATCGCGACCAAGGCTGCGGCCTGACGCCGGCTGCAATCCGTTCTTAAGATTTGGCGCGCATCCTCTGGGATGCGAGCGTCGGCCATCCACGATTGCTCGCAGTGGGAATGCCGGAGTTCGCTGCAATGCAGCGCATTCCGTGAACGTCATCGTCGTGCCTGACAGGGCAATCCCATGCGTTTCGTTGCCGTGATCCTATTCGCGCTCATGACGGCGGCCTGCGACCAGGAGCAGGACATCACCGGCTCGACGCCGCCGGTCTGCCCCCTGCGGAACTACAGCTACAATCCCCGCGACATGAACCAGTGCGTCAGTGCCTGCAAAACCTGCGATCACGGCACCACGGTCACCTGCACGACCTCCTGCACCCTGAAGGGCGCGCACTGAACGCAAGGCCGTCTGCCTTGCAGGGATCGCAACCGCGCCATCCCCGGCCGCCATCGTCCCCGCCGTCCGGACCTGATAAGGGTCGGCTGAAACAGGGGACCATCGGATGAAATTCGCAAGCTTTGAGATCGATCGCGTCGCGACGTGGGGATTGGTGGAGGGCGACACCGTGGCTGATCTCGGCGCTGTGCTGCGTGATCGCTTTCCCGACCTGAAATCGGCCATTGCCACCGGCGGCCTCACTGAGGCGGCCGGACTTGCCGCCAGGGCCAGACGTCATCCGCTGGCAAAGATCGCCTTCCTCCCCGTGATCCCGAACCCCGACAAGATCCTCTGCATCGGCTTGAACTACGAGAACCACCGCAAGGAGACCGGTCGCTCCGAGGTCGAGAACCCCACCGTGTTCGGCCGCTTCGCCAACAGCCAGACCGGGCATCTCACCGACATCATCCGCCCGAAGGTCTCGACCCAGCTCGACTTCGAGGAGAGGCTCGCCGTCGTGATCGGCAAGGCCGGGCGCTATATTCCCCGCGCCGAGGCGTTCGGTCATATCGCCGGCTATGCCTGCTACAATGAGGGCAGCGTGCGCGACTATCAGCGTCATACCCACCAGTTCACGCCGGGCAAGAACTTTCCCGCCACCGGCGCCTTCGGCCCGTTCCTGGTGACGCCCGACGAGGTCGGCGAGATCGGGCCGCTGCGGCTCCAGACCCGGCTCAACGGCGAGGTGGTGCAGGACACCACCATCGACCAGATGATCTTCGATATACCGCGCCAGATTGAGTACTGCTCGCAGTTCACCCGGCTCGAGCCCGGCGACGTCATCGCCACCGGCACGCCGGGCGGCGTCGGCTCGCGGCGCACCCCGCCGATCTGGATGAAGGCGGGCGATGTCGTCGAGGTCGAGATCGACAAGGTCGGCCTGCTTCGCAACGCCATCGCCGACGAGGCCTGATCTCTGCGGATGCCGGGAACGGCGCGTTGGGGATGTCGCCCCGGGGCGGCACCGGCGGTGCTTGGGCACCGGAACGATTCACATGGCTTAATCATTGAGGAAGCGGGCAGGACGCGGAGTCCGATGGAAATGGGTATGCTCGATCCCGGTCGATTTCTGGTGTCGTGCTCGCATTGCGATGCCTGGCCGATGGCGGCCAATGTGAAGAGGTCGAGTTGGTCGGCGTCGCCGCACGAGGTCCGCTTTGTCTGCACGCGCTGCCGCCGCGAGGAGACCGCGATCATCTCGGCCTCCGGCGAATTGACCCCGATCAAGCGCCTCGATGTTCCGCCACGCGATATCGCGGTCGCCTGGGCCCAGGCGCAACGTTTGCGAGGGCGAACCTGAGCGCCCGGCACCGCTCTCATGGACCTGCATCGGCAGGTGCGCGGTGGCGACAACGGTCGGCCGGTCGATTGACTCTCCGGCCGAACGGCACGTAAATGACCGGCGACGGTTCTCCTCACGGAGATCAAAAGGGAATGTGGTGCGGGATGTCCCAATACCGGGATCTGTTCCAACGCCACGGCTGCCCCCGCAACTGTAAGCGGTGAATCTTTCGTCTCATGCCACTGGGAAACTCGGTCCTGGGAAGGCGACGCAAGGTCACGACCCGCGAGCCAGGAGACCTGCCGTCAGCCGTGGTCACACGCGAAGATGTCGGTCGGGGAGTACAGGCATTGGCTTCACAGGAGCAATTCATCGCTCTGCCGTGAAACCTCGTTCGCTGTGACGTGCCACTGACGTCATACCGAGGTTACAACCGTGTCCCGTTCCATCTCTGCCGCCAGGCGCCTTGCCGCCGGCCTCTTCGCGTCCGCTTCCTTCCATTCGCTCGATCTGTCCGCCGCCTTCGCCCAGCGGGCGCCTGCCGAGCAATTGCCGCCGATCGAGGTGACCCAGCCCGCGGATCAGAGCCGCACGCGGGCCCGGGCGGTCGGCGAGGGCGATGCGGGGCGGCTACGGCCGACGACGTATGTCGCGCCGGCAGGCCAGGGCACGGGCTCGTCCGGCTCGGAGGCTGTCGCCAGCAATGGCGGCATCGTCGGCGCTGCCACGACCGTGATCACGGCCGCCGATATCACGCATTCGCCGGCGCAGACACTGGCGGAGATCATCGCGGCGCAAACGCCGGGCGCCCAGATCACGACGTTCTATGGCGGCCAGGTCGGCGCCAAGACCGGCGTGGACCTGCGCGGCTTCGGCGCCTTTGCCACCGCCAACACGCTGGTGCTGGTCAACGGCCGGCGGCTGAACGACGTCGACATGGCGCAGGTGGATCTCTCCACCATCCCGCTCAATTCCATCGAGCGGATCGAGATCACGCGCGGCAATTCCGGCGCGGTGCTCTACGGCGACAACGCGGTCGGCGGCGTGATCAACATCGTCACCAAAAATGGCGTCGGTGGTCCGCCGGTGACCGCGCGCATCGAGGCCGGTTTCGGCTCGTTCAACACCAAGCTCGGCAACGTCTCGACCTCGCTCAATTCCGGCCCCTGGTCGACCTCGTTCTACGGCAATACGGTCCGGACCGACGGCTATCGCGACAACAATCGCTATTCCCAGCAGAACGCCGTCGGCAATCTCAATTACACCACGCCCGGTTTGACTGCGTTTCTCACCGTCACCGGCGACAATCAGGAACTGCGGCTGCCGGGCGGCCGCACCGTCGATCCCTCCATCGGCCTCGACGAGCTCAGGGCTAACAGGCGCGGCACCAGCACGCCGTTCAACTACGCCAACCAGCAAGGCTTCAGCGCGACGGCCGGCTTCACCAAGACCCTGGTCAACGGCGTCGAGTCTCATCGTCGACGGCGGCATGCGCGACAAGAAGCAGCAGAGTGCGTTCTTCTCCAGCCCGTTGCCAGTTCCGGCCTTCTTCACGTCGACCTATGTCGAGTCCCATCTGGCGAATTGGTCGATCACGCCGCGCCTCAGCGTGAAGAGCCTCTTGCTCGGCATGCCCTCGCAGCTCCTGACCGGCATCGACTATTACGATGCGAGCTTTCAGCAGGACCGCGGCGCCGGGCAGGGGCTCTCGCCCTGGCACGATTACGACCTCCGGCAGCAGACGTTCGCGGGTTATTTCCAGCACACGTTGGGAGTAGCGCCTACGACCGACATCTCGTATGGCGCACGGGTGCAGACCATCAGCCTTGCTGCACGCGACAATTTCAATCCGGCGGCGCCGTTCAACGCCGAAATCGGGGCGCTGCCGCTGACGAGCAGCGAGACCCAATATGCGCTGCATCTCGGGGCCGAGCACCGCCTCAACGAAATAGTCTCGGTGTTCGGCCGGGCCGCGCGCGCGTTCCGCACGCCCGATGTCGACGAGCGCCTGTCCTCAGGGCCGTCGTTCGATCCCCTGACCTTCGCGGCGATCCCGCAAACGTTCCGGCTCAAGACCCAGACCTCGCATGACATCGAGGGTGGTCTGCGCATCAAGGGCGGCGGGCTGCAGCTGCAGAGCAGTCTCTATCTGATGGACCTCACCAACGAGGTCCATTTCAATCCGGTACTGTTCTACAACACCAATCTCGATCCGACCCGCCGCTATGGCTCGGAGACGAGCCTGTCCTATCGCGTCAACGACGCCCTGCTGCTGCGCTCCGGAATGGCCTATACCCGGGCAGTCTTCCGCGAAGGCATCTGGGCCGGCAACGACGTGCCGCTGGTGTCGCGCTACACGGCGAGTGCGGGCGTCACCTGGAACATCTGGCAGAACTATCTGGTGCTCGATGCCACCGCGCGCTTCTGGAGCGAGCGGCGCATGGACAACGACCAGGCGGGCACGCAGAAGCCGATCCCCGCCAACGGCACCATCGACCTCAAGCTCAGCGGCCAGGTCGAGCGCTATTTCTGGTCCCTCAGCGTCAACAACGTCCTGAACGCGCTCTACTACGACTACGCCATCGCCAGCACCTTCACGGACGGCCGCTTCAGCGCCTATCCGCTGCCCGGCCGCAGCTATCTGCTGAAGGCCGGTGCCACGTTCTGATCAACACGCTCGTCAATGGACTAGAATTCGTCAACAAGGAGATCATCCATGGCTCTCGATATCCTGGCGTCCCGCGGCGACGGCACCCGCCTTCACCCGGTCGCGCCGCGCCTTGCGTCGATGTTCTGCTTTGCGCTGCTGACGGCGTCATGCGCGCTGGCCAGCTTCGCCTTCGCCTGCGCAACGCCATTCGCGGCCTTCGCCGTCGCGGCCGCGGCGATGCTGCCGCTGCGCCCCGCGCTGCTCGTCGTCGCCGGCGCCTGGCTGGTGAACCAGATCATCGGTTTCGGGATGCTGCATTATCCCGTTGACGGTCACACCATTGCCTGGGGCCTTGTGATCGGCGCGGCTGCGCTTCTCGCGACGGCCGCGGCGTCGGCGGTGCTCAGCCTGCTGCCGCAGGGCCGCGCACCGCTGATGCTGGCGATGACGCTCGTCGTCGCCTACGCGGCCTACGAGACTCGCGCTGCTCGCCGCGACCCCATTCCTCGGCGGCGAGGGCGCCTTCACCGCCGCCATCGTCGCCCGCATCGGGTTGACCTCTGCCGTCTGGCTCGCCGGCCTCGTCGCGACCTGCGAGATTGTCCGGCTGCTCGATCCGTTCGGGCACAAGGGCGCAATGTCGGCCTGAGCGGCGCAACCGTGCCTGTGTCGCCCCGCTGTCAATCCACCCTCGTAAAAATATTCCACTTTACCGAAATTCGGTTTTGGCGTATGTGTTGCCCATCCCGGCTCACCAAGAGGGGCGATCTCGTCGTCGTCTTGATCGCGAGCCGGGCTTGCGGTGGACGCGGCAGCGTCGGCATGAGAGGTACGGGCAGGGCGGGTAGTCCCTGTGAGCCCGTGGCCGCGTGCAGACGAACGGCGCTGCTAGGCTTCGTCTCGCCTGTAAGTTTCCTGCTTCGTCGACGGGGCTCGGGAATACTGCGGCGATAGGGCGGGCCGTGCGTACGGCAAAACCGTGTGGTCCTGGCCGTCGTGGCTACGGTCAAGTCGTTCGAAGATGCGCGCGAGCCCAACCGGGTGGACGGCATCATCCCAATTCGAACGGCGAGGGAGGCCAAAGGAAAGTTCGGCTCCCGGGAGATCACGGCATAAGCCGTCCGACCACTGCGCAGGGAAGGCCGAGTGTTGGGCTTCACCTGTATGCTGCTGTGCGGTTTCTCTGCGTGTGCATTTCGCGCAGCGGACCGCGGGTGCGAGCCGGCACCCGGCCTTCCCTGCGCCCTCTTGGATTTAGAGGGGAGCGACGAAGCAAAGCTCGGGCGAATGCGTCGCGAGAACGCAGTGGCATGTCAACAACCACATACTCACTGTCATCGCCCGCGAAGGCGGGCGATCCAGTATTCCGGAGACGGCAGTGATAGAGCCGAGAAGCCGAGGGTACTGGATTCCCCGCCTTCGCGGGGAATGACGGCGTCGGTTGGAGAAACAAGCCACCACCTCATCCTCCGTCATTGCGAGGCGCGAAGCGATGAAGCAATCCAGAATCTCTCCGCGGAAAGACTCTGGATTGCTTCGCTACGCTCGCAATGACGGGGTGTTGAAAGAGTGTGCGCCACGCTCCGCTCGCACCCCCGGCGCTGCGCTGCGCTGCGTCACCGCGCGTTCGGAGCGGAGGCCGACTCACCTGGACGCCCTTGCCGCCGTGGCGTCGAGGTTACGCGCACCTCTCATCCCGCAAAATCAGAGGTTGTTTCCTGTTCTCCCGTGACGGTATCAAAGTACGCGCGCCCGTGTCTTCCCGGTAACGATTGTGGTGTCTACGCAACACTCATTTTGGATTTAACCTTCATCACCAGTGGTTCGCATCACCGCCGCTTTTTGGCCACACCCGAACATGAATAAAATCGCTCTAATGTTTTAGGGCAGCGGCGGTCCTCCGGAGGCGCCGGAAAATCCCCAAGGTCGATTCAAATCTTGGCTCTGATTTTTCGGGTCTGAAAGGGTTGACCGGGGAAACTGGTTTGCGATGGACGCGAAGAGCAACATCAAGCAGAGGCTGCCGAGCCGTCACGTGACGGAAGGTCCTGCACGCGCGCCCCATCGCTCCTATTTCTACGCCATGGGTCTGACCACCGAGCAGATCCACCAGCCTTTCGTCGGCGTCGCCTCCTGCTGGAATGAAGCCGCTCCCTGCAACATCGCCCTGATGCGCCAGGCCCAGGCGGTGAAGAAGGGCGTGGCGTCGGCCGGCGGCACCCCGCGCGAATTCTGCACCATCACCGTCACCGACGGCATCGCCATGGGGCATGACGGCATGCGCTCCTCGCTGCCGTCGCGCGAATGCATCGCCGATTCCGTCGAGTTGACCGTTCGCGGCCATGCCTATGACGCGCTCGTCGGGCTCGCCGGCTGCGACAAGTCGCTGCCGGGCATGATGATGGCGATGGTGCGCCTCAACGTGCCCTCGATCTTCATCTATGGCGGTTCGATCCTGCCCGGCACGTTCCGCGGGCAGCAGGTCACCGTGCAGGACATGTTCGAGGCCGTCGGCAAGCACTCGGTCGGCGCCATGTCGGACGAGGACCTCGACGAGATCGAGCGCGTGGCGTGCCCGTCGGCAGGCGCCTGTGGTGCGCAGTTCACCGCCAACACCATGGCGACCGTGTCCGAGGCGATTGGCCTGGCGCTACCGTACTCGGCCGGGGCTCCTGCACCGTATGAAATCCGCGACGCCTTCTGCACGACCGCGGGCGAGAAGGTCATGGAGTTGATCGCCCAGAATATCCGGCCGCGCGACATCGTGACCCGCAAGGCGCTCGAGAACGCGGCCGCGGTGGTCGCCGCCTCCGGCGGCTCGACCAATGCTGCACTGCACCTGCCGGCGATCGCCCACGAGTGCGGCATCAAGTTCGACCTGTTCGACGTCGCCGAAATCTTCAAAAAGACACCATATGTCGCGGATTTGAAGCCGGGTGGCCGTTATGTCGCCAAAGACATGTTTGAAGTAGGTGGCATACCGCTTCTGATGAAGACGCTGCTCGACAACGGCTTCCTGCACGGTGATTGCCTTACCGTCACGGGCCGCACGATCGCTGAAAACCTCAAGAGCGTGAAGTGGAATCCGCACCAGGACGTGGTGCACCCGGCAGACAAGCCCATCACCGTCACAGGCGGTGTGGTCGGTCTGAAGGGCAATCTGGCGCCAGAAGGTGCGATCGTGAAAGTCGCGGGAATGTCCAACCTCAAGTTTACCGGTCCGGCCAGGTGCTTCGACCGTGAGGAGGATGCTTTCGAGGCGGTCCAGAATCGCACCTACCGTGAAGGCGAAGTCATCGTGATCCGCTACGAGGGGCCAAAGGGCGGCCCCGGCATGCGGGAAATGCTCCAGACCACCGCGGCGCTGACCGGCCAGGGCATGGGCGGCAAGATCGCGCTCATCACCGACGGCCGCTTCTCCGGCGCTACCCGCGGCTTCTGCATCGGCCATGTCGGGCCCGAGGCGGCCATTGGCGGCCCGATCGGGCTGCTCGAGGATGGCGACATCATCGAGATCGATGCCGACGTCGGTACCCTTAACGTAAAATTGAGTGACGCTGAGCTCGCTCAGCGCAAGACCAAATGGGCCGCTCGCGCGACTAACCACACGTCGGGTGCGCTCTGGAAATATGCTCAGCAGGTTGGACCAGCGGTCGGGGGGCAGTGACCCATCCGGGCGGCGCGCACGAGAAACAGTGCTATGCGGACATCTAGGCGTGCCATAGTTGCGTTTGTGTTGGGGGTCAGTGCGCTGGCCGCGCCGGCGCTCGCCTTCGACGGCGCGCCGGTCAACCCGAAGGACGCGACCATCCCGGTCGTGACCGCCTTGCCGGGGACCGCGGCGACCATGCGTGGCAGGATCGCACCGGCGGCCGCGCCGCAGGAAACCTCGCTCAGTGCACTGCAATATGCCGCCGAGGGTGGCCACCCCATCGCCCAGTGGAAGCTTGGCCGCATGTACGCCAATGGCGACGGCGTCGCCCAGGACGATCTGCGCGCCTTCGAATATTTCAGCCGGATCGCCAACGCGCATGCCGAGGACAGCCCGTCGGCTCCGCAGGCGCAGATCGTGGCCAACGCCTTCGTCGCGCTCGGCCGTTATTATCTCAGCGGCATCCCGAACTCGAAGGTCAAGTCGGATCCGGACCGGGCGCGGGAGATGTTCTCCTATGCCGCCTCCTATTTCGGCAACGCCGACGCGCAATACGATCTCGCCCGGCTCTATTTGAAGACGCCGGACGCCTCGCGCGAGGACTTCCGCTATGGCGCGCGCTGGCTCGGCCTTGCGGCGCAGAAGGGCCAGCACGAGGCGCAGGCGCTGCTCGGCCAGATGCTGTTCAACGGCGACCGTCTGCCGCGGCAGGCCGCGCGCGGCCTGATGTGGCTGACCCTGGCGCGCGACAGCGCCGGCACCGAAGAGGTCTGGATCAAGGAAAACTACAACCGCGCCTTCGCCAAGGCCTCCGACGACGACCGCGCCATGGCCTTGCAATTGCTGGAGCAATGGGTGCAGGACGCCGGCAACAGGCGCTGAACGCAGCGCTTTAGGGTGGGCAAAGCGCAGCGTGCCCACCAGTTCAGCGTAGGCTAGGCAGCCTCCAAATCCAGATCCGCCCACACCGGCACGTGGTCCGATGGCTTCTCCCAGGCCCGCACATAGCTGTCGATCCCGACATTGGCGAGCTTGTCGCTGGCCTGCGGCGACAGCAGCAGATGGTCGATCCGCAGCCCGTGATTCTTCTGCCAGGCGCCGGCCTGGTAGTCCCAGAAGGTGTAGAGGCCGCCCTCGTCGGTCACCGCTCGCAAGGCGTCGGTCAGGCCGAGGCCGAGCAGGGCCTGGAAGCTCTCCCGCGTCTCGGGCTTGAACAGGGCGTCCTCGGTCCAGGCGGCGGGATTATGCACGTCGCGGGCATGCGGGATGACGTTGAAATCGCCTGCGAGGATCAGCGGCTCCTCGGTCTTCAGGCGCTGCTTCGAATACTCAAGAAGCCGCGACATCCATTTGAGCTTGTAGGGATATTTCTCGGTCCCGACTGGGTTGCCATTGGGCAGATAAAGGCAGGCGATGCGCAGCACGCCGGATTTCAGCGTCACCACGCCCTCGAGGAAGCGGGCATGGGCATCCTCGTCGTCGCCGGCCAGCCCCGACTTGGTCTCGTCGAAACGGAGCTTGGAGAGCAGGGCGACGCCGTTGAACGTCTTCTGCCCATGGGTGACCACGTTGTAGCCCAGCGCCTCGATCTCCAGCCGCGGAAAGGCCTCGTCGACGCATTTGATCTCCTGCAGGCAGACGATGTCCGGCTGGCACTCCTTCAGCCAGGTCAGCAGCAGGTCGATCCGCTGCCGGACGGAGTTCACGTTCCAGGTGGCTACTCTGATGGGCATGGGGAGGGCTCCGGGCAAGGGCCATGGTTAGAACAAAATGCCAACGCGCCCGTCAAGGACGCCGCGAAATCTCCCACAAAATTAACCCGGCATAAGCCGGCCGCAGGCCATTGATACGGAAAAGGTTCCTTGGATGGGATGGCCGGACAAATCGATGAAGCGAGGCGAGCCGCGTGACGGCCTGATCGGCGCGTTCCTGTACTGGCTGGGCGGCTTCGAGATCGAGGACAGCCTGACCGCCGGCCTCAGCGAGCGCGAGATCGGCCGCATCCGCGCCAAGCAGATCGACGCCGTGACGCAGCTGATCCCGGTGACGATGGCCGTGACGATGCTGAACGTCGCCATCGTGCTGATCCTGTTTTGGGGCCGCGGCTGGAACGACTTCCTCGCGATCTGGGGCCTGACCCTCGCCGCCACCGCCTCGCTGGCGGTGCGCTCATGGCGGCGATCGCATCGCAACCCGCCGCAGGAGGCGTCCCCGCGTGCTGCGCGGCAGATGCTGCGGCAGGCGGTCTTCCTCGCTGCGATCTGGGGCACGCTGCCGCTCGCCCTGTTCAGCCGCATCGAGCCGACCAGCCAGTTGATCCTGGCCTGCCTGATGGTCGGCATGATGTCCGGCGGCGCCTTCACGTTCTCGACCTTCCCCCGCGCAGGCCTGGTCTATCTCGCCACCATGACGGTCGGCTGCGCGGGCGCGCTGCTGCTATGCGGCACCGGGCCTTACCTCGTGACCTCGGTGTTCCTGCTGCTGTTCGCGTTCTTCATGGCGCGCAACATCGTCTCGCAGGGCAATCTGTTCCTCGGCAATCTCAAGGCCCAGCTCGAGGCTCGAGCGGCAGACCGAGATCATCTCGCTGCTGCTGAAGGACTTCCAGGAGAACGCCAGCGACTGGCTGTGGCAGACCGATGCCGAGGGCCATCTGGTCGACGTGCCGCAGCGCTTCGCCGACGTCGCGCAGGTGCCGCTGCCGCTGCTGAAGGGCTCGTTGTTCGCCGATGTGCTCGACATGCTCTGCCCCGAGGACAAGAGCGCCGCCTACAACATCGTCGGTCTGATGGAGCACGCCGAGCCGCTGCACGAGATGAACCTCAAGGTCGTCGCCGGCGGCGAGGCGCGGCTATGGTCGCTGACGGCGAAGCCCGCCTATGATCGCGAGGGACATTTCCTCGGCTATCGCGGCTTCGGGCGCGATGTGACCGAACGCTGGCGCGCCGAAAAGGCCGAGGCCGAGAGCCGCGCCAAGTCCGACTTCCTCGCAGTGATGAGCCATGAGATCCGCACGCCCATGAACGGCGTGCTCGGGCTTGCCAGCATGCTGCTCGAGACCAAGCTCGATCCGGAGCAGCGCGAGGCCGTCACCACCATTCGCGAATCCGGCGACAATCTGCAGCGCATCCTCAACGACATCCTCGACCTGTCCAAGCTCGAGGCCGGACGCTTCACCTTCGAGGCGATCGACTTTGCGCCGCAGGCGCTGGTCGAGGCGGTCGCGACCGTGGTGCGCGCGAGCGCCAAGAGCAAAGGGCTGACGGTCAAGCTGCAGCTCGACCCGAACCTGCCGCCGACGCTGCGCGGCGACGTCGCGCGCATCCGCCAGGTGCTGCTCAACTTCGTGTCCAATGCGGTGAAGTTCACCGACGACGGCGAGGTGACGATCTCGGCGACCTGCCAGACGCGCCGCGACCTGCTGGCGACCGTCGAATGGGCGGTGACCGACAGCGGCATCGGTATCGCCCCGGAAAAGCTCGGCCAGCTCTTCAGCGACTTCGCGCAGGCCGATGCCTCGATCAGCCGCCGCTTCGGCGGCACCGGCCTCGGCCTTGCGATCTCCCGGCGCATCATCGAGCAGATGGGCGGCACGATCGGCGTCACCTCGACGCCGGGGCAGGGCTCGACCTTCCGCTTCACGCTGGTGCTGCCCTGGAGCCAGGCGCAGGCGTCCGAGCAGGCCTCGGACCGCGACGAGACCGACGAGGCTCAAGGCCCGCATCGCCAGCCTCGATCGGCCGCTGAAGGTGCTGGTCGCGGAGGATGATGCCGTCAACCGCATGGTCGTCAGCAAGATGTTGGGAGCCTTCGACGTCGAGCTGCGCGTCGTCACCGACGGCACCGAAGCCGTCGCGGCGGCCTCCGAGGCCGACTACGATATCGTGCTGATGGACGTGCGCATGCCCGACATGGACGGGCTCGCCGCCACCCGCGCGATCCGCGCGCAAGGCGGGCCCTTGGCGGCCCGGCCGATCATCGCGCTGACGGCCAACGCCTTTCCCGAGGACGTCAGGATCTGCCGCGAGGCGAGGCATGTCGGACTTCCTCGCCAAGCCGCTGCGCAAGCCGGCGCTGGTCGCAGCGCTACTGCGCGCCCTGGACGGTCACACCATGGCAGAGGATGCGCCGCCGCTGCAGCCGGAGCTGATCCCGGCTGATGTCGAGTGGACGGACGAGGAAAGGCAGATCACGGGCGGATAACCGGCGCGCTCAAACCGAGAAGCTGGTCCCGCAGCCGCAGGACGCCGTCGCGTTCGGATTGTTGACGCGGAACGAGGCGCCGATCAGGTCGTCGACGAAATCGACCTGCGATCCCGCCAGGAACGGCTGCGAGGCGGAATCGACCAGCACCACCGCGTTGTCCTGCTCGATCACGAGATCGTCGTCGGTGCGGTCGCGGTCGATGTCGAACTTGTACTGGAAGCCCGAGCAGCCGCCGCCCTCGACCGAGATGCGCAGCATCGCACCTGTGCCTTCGCCCTTGAGGATCTCCCCAATCCGGCGTGCGGCGCGGTCACTGATGGTCACATCGGTCGTCATGGCTCGTCTCCGATAGTCCCGCGGTCATACCCAATTCATTTGGTATCCCGCGTCCGGCATAGTTAAGTGCAAGGATACGCAGAATCAAATGGATAGGGACTAAATTCGTCGTGTCCGTCGGAATGGCAGCCCCCCATGCGCCCTATGCCTGCGATCCCGACCGCAGTCGCGGCCGGCTGGTGGCCGAGCCGCCGAGCCGGACCCGCAGCCCGTTCCGGCGGGATTGCGACCGGGTGATCCATTCCACCGCGTTCCGCCGCCTCAAGTACAAGACCCAGGTGTTCGTGTTCCACGAGGGCGACCACTACCGCACGCGGCTGACCCATTCGCTGGAGGTGGCGCAGATCGCCCGCGCGCTGGCCCGGCAGCTGGGGCTCGACGAGGACCTCACGGAGACCTTGGCGCTCGCTCATGACCTCGGCCATCCCCGTTCGGCCATGCCGGCGAGCGGGCGCTGGACGCCTGCCTGAAGGATTTCGGCGGCTTCGACCACAACGCCCAGACGCTCCGCGTCGTTGCCTCGCTCGAGCACCGCTACCCTGAATTCGATGGGCTCAACCTGACCTGGGAGTCGCTGGAGGGCATCGTCAAGCACAACGGCCCCCTGACCGACCGCAGCGGCGCGCCGGTCGGGCGCTATCGCGAGCACGGCATTCCCGTCGGCATCTCCGACTACATCAAGACCTACGACCTGGAATTGTGGAGCTTCGCCTCGTTGGAGGCGCAGGTCGCCGCCATTGCCGACGACATCGCCTATGACGCCCATGACATCGATGACGGCCTGCGCGCGGGCCTGTTCCATCTCGACGATCTCAAGGTGATGCCGCTCACGGCCGAGATCATCGCCGAGACCTCGGCGCATTACCCTGAACTCGAAGACCTCCGGCGCGGGGCCGAGCTGGTCCGCGAGCTGATCTCGCATCTGATCGGCGCGGTGTTCGTGGAGGCGCAGAAAAACCTCGCCGCGGTGAAGCCGCAATCGGCCCAGGACGTGCGCCAGCAGAGCCGGGCCCTGGTGGCGTTTCCGGCCGAGGTCGCGGAGGAAGAGGCCGCCATCAAGACCTTCCTGTACCAGCACATGTACCGCCACAAGCGGGTGATGCGGGTGATGGGGGAGGCGGAGCAGATCCTTTTCGACTTGTTCGCCAAGTATCTGAAATCGCCGGGCGAGCTGCCGCCGGAATGGCTGGTCGGGGCGGAGGCCGACGAGGAGGGCGACCGGGCCCGCCGGATCGGCAATTTCATTGCCGGAATGACCGACCGTTTCGCCCTGACCGAGCACCAGCGGCTCTTTGACTCGACCCCGGATTTGCGTTAGGCGGCGGCCATGCCCCAGACACCCTCATCCCTGCATTTGTTCGCCGATGTGCTCGCACGCGTGCACGCCGTATGCCGCGCGCTTGCGAAGGACGCCGGCTGGCCCGAGGGCGTCGATTATACGCGCGTCGTGGTCGAGCCGCCGCGCGATGCCACCCATGGCGACATGGCGACCAACGCCGCCATGGTGCTTGCGAAAGAGGCAAAGGCGAAGCCCCGCGATCTGGCCGAGCAGATCGCCGAGCGGCTGCGCGCGGATGCGCTGATCGCCAAGGTCGACGTCGCCGGCCCCGGCTTCATCAATCTGACGCTGCAGCCGGCCGCCTGGGCCGAGGCGCTGCGCACGGTGTTGCGCGAGGCTGCCGATTACGGCCGCGTCCGCGGTGGCTCCAAGGTCAACGTCGAATACGTCTCGGCCAACCCGACCGGGCCGATGCATGTCGGCCATTGCCGCGGCGCCGTGTTCGGCGACGCGCTGGCCAGCCTGCTTGAGTTTGGCGGCCACGACGTCACCCGCGAATATTACATCAACGACGCCGGCGCCCAGGTCGACGTGCTCGCGCGCTCCGCGTTCCTGCGGTATCGCGAGGCGCTGGGCGAGGACATCGGCGCGATCCCGGAAGGCCTCTATCCCGGCGACTATCTGAAGCCGGTCGGCGTGGCGCTTGCCAAGGAGCACGGTGACAAGCTGCTCGCGATGAGCGAGGCACAATGGCTGCCGGCGGTGCGCGCCAAGGCGATCGCGATGATGATGGACGAGATCAAGGACGATCTCGCCGCCCTCAACATCCGCCACGACGTGTTTTTCTCGGAGCGCTCGCTGATCGAGACCGGCAACAACCGGGTTGCCGAGACCATCGATTTTCTGAAGGCGAAGGGCGACATCTACGAAGGCCGCCTGCCGCCGCCGAAGGGCGCGCCGGTCGAGGATTGGGAAGACCGCGAGCAGCTGCTGTTCAAGGCAACCGCTTATGGCGACGACGTCGATCGTCCCCTGATCAAGTCGGACAATTCCTACACCTACTTCGCCTCCGACATCGCCTACCACAAGAACAAGTTCGACCGTGGTTTTGCGGAGATGATCGACGTCTGGGGCGCCGATCACGGCGGCTACATCAAGCGCATGCAGGCGGCGGTGAAGGCGACGACGTCGGGCAAGGGCGTGCTCGACGTCAAGATCGTCCAGCTCGTGAAGCTGTTGCGCAACGGCGAGCCGGTAAAAATGTCCAAGCGGAGCGGGGACTTCGTCACCTTGCGTGAGGTGGTGGATGAAGTCGGCCAGGACGCCGTCCGCTTCATGATGCTGTACCGCAAGAACGACGCGGTGCTCGACTTCGACCTCGCCAAGGTCATGGAACAGTCGCGCGACAACCCGGTGTTCTACGTCCAGTACGGCCACGCCCGCGGCCACTCGATCTTCCGCAACGCGCGCGCGGAGGTGTTCCCGGATCTGCCGGAAGATGCCGGACAGCGCATTGCCTGGCTCAGTGAGTCGGCCGTGGAACGGCTGTCGGACCCCGTCGAACTCGACCTTCTCAAGCGCCTCGCAATTTTTCCGAGGATGCTGGAAGCGGCTGCCGCGGCCCACGAGCCGCACCGTATTGCCTTTTATCTCTATGACTTAGCGAGCGAATTTCACGCACTTTGGACGAAGGGGCGCGATTTGCCCTATTTACGCTTCATTATCAATAATGATGCAGATCTAACGAAGGCGCGGCTGGCCATGGTCCAGGGCGTCGTCTCGGTTCTGGCATCGGGCCTCGCCATCCTCGGCGTCCATGCTCCGAACGAGATGCGGTAGTTTGGGGCGAACTACTTAACGGGAATCTTGGGGTAACCGGCAGAAGCCGGATCGCTTAGACTTGGTTGAAAGCCTTGTGGGTCGAAAGCCGTGCCTTGGTCGAGGGGCGCGCGGCTTTCCCGAAGGGACGCATCATCACGATGGCCGAACGATATCAGGACAGACCGTTTCCTTCCGATGACTATGGTCGCGGTAGCGATCAACGTGCGAAGGCGGACAGCGATCCGTTGGCTGAGCTTGCCCGCCTGATCGGACAGACCGATCCCTTCGCTGCGCAGTCGCAGCCCGGCGCGCGTTCGCCCGTGGCGCCTGCGCCCGCACCCAGCTATCAGGACGACGACTATCGCCAGGACGACTATCGTCAGGACGACTATCAACAGGACTATGTCGAGCAGGCCGCGCCGACACCGCCCGGGCCGCCCTCATGGATGCGGCGCGCCAATGTTCAGCCCGCGCCGGCGGCAGCTCCGAGCCTGACTATCCGGTGACCGTCAGCCCGGTTCATCCGTTGCATCGCTATTCGGCCCAGCCCGCCGCCCCGGAGCCCGAGCTTCGCCAGCCGCATGCCTATCAGGATCACGCCTATCCAGAGCAGGCTTACCAGCCGCAGGATCAGGCCTATCAGCAACAAGCCTATCAGCCGGACGCTTATCAGGAGCCGCATCAGGAGCCCGATCCGTCGCGCTACGACGATGCGTTGTATGGCCGGCTCGAGGCAGGCGCGCAGGACTATCAGCGCGAGCCGGCCTATCCGGACGATCCCTACGCCTATCAGAGCGACTACCCCGACGCGGAGGTCGACGAGCCCAAGAAGCAGCGCGGCGGCATGATGACGGTCGCAGCGATCCTGGCGCTGGCCGTGGTCGGCACGGGCGCTGCCTTTGCCTACAAGACCTATGTCGGCTCGCCCCGCAGCGGTGAACCGCCGATCATCAAGGCCGACAACACGCCGACCAAGATCGTGCCGGCGCCGACGGATTCCTCGGCTAAGGTGCCGGATCGCATGGTCACTGGCGACGGCACCGAGAAGATCGTGCCGCGCGAAGAGGCGCCGGTGGACGTCGCCGCCAAGGCAGGCGGCCCCCGCGTGGTGTTCCCGCCGCTGAACCAGAATGCGAACCCGCCGTCGGTTGCGAGCGTGTCGCCGTCCGCGGTGCCCCCGCCCGGCGCAAGCAACGGCACGCTGCCGAACAATTCGCCGCGTCCGATCAGGACGGTTGCCGTGAAGGGCGATCAGACCGATAGCGCCACGCCGCAATCGGCCGCTGCCGCCAAACCGACGGCTGCGCCGAAGCCTGTTGCCGCACCGGTTGCCCCGCGCAATCCGCCGACCTCGGCCAATGCCAGCGCCAATCAACCGATGTCGCTGGCGCCGCAATCGGCTCCGGCCGCCGAGCCGCAGCAGCGGATGGCTGCGACCGCGCCGACCCAGATTGCGCCCGCTGCCAGCAGCGGCGGCTACGTCGTGCAGGTCTCCTCGCAGCACAGCGAGGATAGCGCTGCCGCGTCCTACCGCGTGCTTCAGAGCAAGTATGGCAGCATCCTTGGCTCCCGCTCGCCGGTGATCAAGCGGACCGATCTGACCGACAAAGGCAAGGGCATCGTCTACCGCGCCTTCGCCGGCCCCTATGCCTCGGCTGAAGAAGCGACGCAGGCCTGCAACAGCCTGAAGTCCGCAGGCCTGCCGAACTGCTTCGTCCAGAGGAATTAACGGCCGTTTCCTTGACCCCCTCGCGGGTCAGGGTTAATCGGCCGTTATGAGCACGCGGGCCTTCATTACCGGCGTATCCGGAACCGAACTGACCGCCGTCGAGCGGGAGTTTATCCGCGACCAGCGCCCATGGGGCTTCATCCTCTTCAAGCGCAATGTCGCAACGCCGGCTCAAGTCGCTGCATTGGTTGCGGAATTGCGCGACGCTGCGGGCGCGTCTGATGCGCCTGTCCTGATCGACCAGGAAGGCGGACGGGTGCAGCGGCTGGGTCCGCCGCACTGGCCGGTCTATCCGCCGGGTGCCGTTTTCTCGACCTTGTACGACACTGATTCGGCGCTTGGGCTGGCTGCGGCGCGCCTGTCGGCCCGTTTGATCGCAGCTGATCTTGCCGATCTCGGCATCACCGTGGATTGCCTGCCGCTGGCCGACGTGCCGGTGCCGGGCGCCGACGCCGTGATCGGGAACCGGGCTTACGGCACGGAGCCGGCCAAGGTCGCGGCGATCGCGCGCGCCGTCACTGAAGGGCTGGAGCAGGGCGGCGTCCTGCCGGTCCTCAAGCACATTCCCGGCCATGGCCGGGCCACCGCGGACACCCATTTCAAGCTGCCGACGGTGGATACGCCGAGGGACGAGCTGGAACGGACCGACTTCGCCGCGTTCAAGCCGCTGTCGGACCTGCCGATGGCCATGACTGCACATGTTGTGTTTAGCGCGGTCGACCCCGCCCATCCGGCGACGACATCTGCGACAATGATCGCTGACGTGATTCGCGGCGTAATCGGGTTCCAGGGTTTGTTAATGAGTGATGACGTGTCGATGAACGCGCTGTCGGGGGATATCGCCGAACGGACCCGCGCCATCTTCGCGGCCGGCTGCGACGTGGCCCTGCATTGCAACGGCAATATCGAGGAAATGCGTGCGGTGGCCGATCAGACCCCTGAGCTGGCGGGCCGGGCGCTGGAGCGGGCGAAGGCCGCGCTCGCCGCCCGCAAGGCACCGGAGCCGCTCGACCGCGTCGCCGCACGCACTGAGCTGGACGCATTGATCGCACGGGCAAATACGGCATCCGCATGACCGCAGAAATTCTATCCTTCGAAACCGGGCGGCCCGCAGAGCTTGCCGAGGGTGAGCCGGCGTTGGTGGTGGACGTCGAGGGCTATGAAGGCCCGCTGGACCTGTTGCTCGCGCTGGCGCGGCAGCAGAAGGTCGATCTCGCCAAGATCTCGATCCTGGCGCTCGCCGACCAATATCTCCACTTCATCGAAGCCGCGCGAAAAATCCGGCTCGAGCTTGCCGCCGACTATCTCGTGATGGCGGCGTGGCTTGCCTTCCTGAAGTCGCGTCTGCTGCTGCCGGAGCCGCCGAGCGCGGAAGGTCCGAGCGCGGAGCAGATGGCGACGGCGCTCGCCAACCGCCTGCGCCGGCTGGAGGCCATTCGCGAGGCTGCCAACCGGTTGATGAATCGCCAGCAATTGCTGCGCGACATCTTCCCGCGCGGCGAGCCCGAGCAGATCGCCGAGATCAAGCATCCGAAATACACCGCGACGCTGTACGATTTGCTCACCGCCTATGCCTCGCAGCGCCAGTCGCGCGTGCTGGCGAGCGTGCATCTGGCCAAGCGCACGGTGTGGTCGCTCGCCGAGGCGCGCGCCACGCTCGAGCGGCTGGTCGGCAGCATCACCGAGCAGGACGATTGGGGCGTGCTCGACGACTTCCTGATCCGGCATGTCGCCGATCCCACGCAGCGCGCGACGGTGTTCGCCTCGAGCTTTGCCGCCGCGCTGGAACTGGTGCGCGAGGGTCAGCTCGAACTGAATCAGAAAGAGGCGTTTGCCCCCATCTACTTCCGGAAGGGGCGCCCGAAACCGGTCCCGGACGCAGTTCCTGCGCCCGATGCGCCGGTCGGTTAAGTGCAAGAAGGAGAGTCTGCCATGGCAAGCCTGGCTGAAGTGCGGGTTGAAGAGGCCGAGCCGATGGAGAATGAATCCCAGGCACGTCCCGAGGAATTGCGCCTGCTGGAAGCGCTGCTGTTCGCCTCGAGTGAACCGCTGGACACCGCAACGCTGGCCAAGCGCATGCCCGAAGGGGTCGACGTCAAGGCCGCGCTCGAGCAGCTGCAGGCAGACTATTCCTTGCGCGGGGTGAATCTCGTCCGCGTCGCCAACAAATGGACCTTCCGCACCGCCGGCGACCTCGCCTGGCTGATGACGCGGGAGAGCACCGAGACCCGCCGCCTGTCGCGTGCGGCGATCGAGGTGCTGGCGATCATCGCCTATCACCAGCCCGTGACGCGCGCCGAGATCGAAGAGATCCGCGGCGTCGTCACCTCGAAGGGCACGCTCGACGTGCTGCTGGAGACCGGCTGGATCAAGCCGCGTGGCCGCCGCAAGACTCCGGGCCGTCCGCTGACCTTTGGAACCACCGAGGATTTCCTGTCGCAATTCACTCTGGAACAGCTTGGCGATCTGCCGGGCCTCGAGGAGCTGAAGGGCACGGGCCTGCTCGATTCGCGCCTGCCGACCGGCTTCAGCGTGCCGACACCGTCGGATGATCCGGCTTTGCGGGAGGACGAGGATCCCTTGGAACCCGGCGAGGACCTCGATCTGGCGCTGGCGCCGGCGGTCGAGCCCGAGACTTCGGAAGCGGCGCCGGAAGGCGGCAATGACGACGGCGGCGAGGGCGGTAGCCAAGGCGGCGCCGAGGACTGACGTACCGTCCGCTGAACGGGCCCTGCGACAGTTAACACTAGCAAGATTACGTAGCGCCCACAGCGAATTGGCGCTGCCTTGGTCCTTGTTTTTGAGACCTGCCAAGCCTAGGTTTCGGTGAAGATCGGCCGGGTCCCCGGCCATGTGCGTTTGGAGGGTTGCAGGATGGGTTCACTCAGCATTTGGCACTGGATCCTGGTGATCGCAGTGGTCCTGCTGCTATTCGGCCGCGGCAAGATTTCGGATCTGATGGGCGACGTGGCGCAGGGCATCAAGGCATTCAAGAAGGGCATGCAGGACGACGACAAGCCCGCCGAGAAGCCCGAGCCGGCCAAGTCCATCGAGCACAACAATGCGCCGACCGCGGCGCGGTCCGACGTCGGCAGCAAGGCCGTCTGAGCCGAGAGAAGCACGCGAGAGGCGGATAGCCGCCCCGATCCTGCACGCAAGGGATTGGGCCGGTTGCGGCTTGGCGTGAGTTGCGGCTTGGCGTGAACGGAAGACCTCATGTTCGACATCGGGTGGAGTGAACTGGTCCTCATCGGGGTCGTGGCCCTGATCGCCATCGGCCCGAAAGAGCTGCCGGGCGTGCTGCGCATGGTCGGACAGTGGATGGGCAAGGCCCGCAAGATGGCCGCCGAATTCCAGGGCCAGTTCCAGGAAGCGATGCGCGAGGCCGAAATGGCCGACCTCAAGAAGAGCTTTGACGAGGTCAAGGAAGCCGCGACCGGATTCAATCCGCTGACCTCGCTGCAGAAGGACGTCAGCGACGCGCTGCGTGTCGATGCCTTGGACAAGCCCGCGGAGACGTCCACGACGACCGCCGTCGAACCTCCGGCAACGCCCACCACGCCGGAAGCGCCGACGCCCGCGACCTTCATGGAAGCTGAAGCGCATGCGGCCGCCAACGAGCCGCTTGCGATCACCCGTGAGGTCGAACAGGCGCAGGTTGCGCAGGACACCGCGCCAGCCGAAGCGATCAAGGACGCCAAAGCGTCATGAGCGACGCCGATATCGAGGCCAGCAAAGCCCCGCTGATGGACCACCTGATCGAGCTGCGCTCGCGGCTGATCAAGGCGCTGCTCGGCTTCGGCATAGCCTTCATCCTCTGCTTCTTCTTCGCCAAGCAGATATTCAACGTGCTGGTATGGCCATATGTCCTGGCCGTCGGCGATCCCGCAAATGCCAAGCTCATCTACACGGCGTTCCTTGAGTATTTCATCACTCAGCTGAAGCTGGCGATGTTCGGCGCGGCCTTCATCTCGTTCCCGATCGTGGCGGGGCAGGTCTACATGTTCGTGGCGCCCGGGCTCTACAAACACGAGAAGCAGGCCTTCCTGCCGTATCTGGTCGCGACGCCGTTCTTCTTCGTGCTGGGTGCGGCGCTGGTCTATTTCGTCGTGTTCCCGATGCTGGCGCGCTTCTCGCTGGGCATGCAGCAGCTCGGCAGCGACGAGACCGCGAAGATCGAGCTGTTGCCGAAGGTCGGCGAATATCTGTCGCTGATGATGTCGCTGATCTTCGCCTTCGGCATCGCCTTCCAGCTTCCGGTGATCCTGACGCTGCTCGGGCGGATCGGCATCGTCACCTCGAAGATGCTGCGCGAGAAGCGGCGCTACTTCATCGTCATTGCCTTTGTCATCGCAGCCGTGCTGACGCCGCCCGACGTGATCAGCCAATGCTCGCTCGCGATTCCGCTGATGGCTCTCTATGAGGGCTCGATCATCGCGGTGGCAATGGTGGAGAAGAAGGCGGCCGCCGCGCAGGCTTCCACCGGTACCGACGTGTCGGCGCCGAGCAATCCGGCGGAGTAGGGCGGCACGCCACCACCGTCATTCCCCGCGAAGGCGGGGAATCCAGTACGCCGCGGCCCATCGTGGATTCATTGCCGTCTCTGGAATACTGGATCATCCGCCTTCGCGGATGATGGCAGCTGTGCTAGGGGAGCGGCTATTTGCATGTTTGCTTGAATGCAAATCCAGGATTTGCAGGCCTGCAACAAGCCTTTGGGACCACAGCCATGCACGACATCAAATCGATCCGCGACAATCCGCAAGCCTTCGACGCCGGCCTCGCCCGACGGGGACTGAAGCCGTTGTCGGCTTCGCTGCTCGCGATCGACGAGACGCGGCGCGCGGCGATCCTGGCGTCCGAGCAGGCGCAGGCGCGGCGCAATGCGGCCTCCAAGGAGATCGGCGATGCGAAGAAGGCCAAGGACGAGGCGCGCGCGGCCAAGCTGATGGCCGAAGTCGCCGAGGCTCAAGACCACGATGCCGCAGCTCGAAGCCGCCGCGAAAGCCGCTGATGAAGAGCTGGCCAAGGAGCTGTCGGCGATCCCGAACATTCCGTTCGATGAAGTGCCCGATGGCGTCGACGAGCACGGCAACGTGCAGCACCACGTATTCGGCAACAAGCGCAATTACAATTTCGCGCCGAAGCTGCATGACGATCTTGGCACGGCGCTCGGTGACATGGATTTCGAGGCGGCGGCAAAACTCTCCGGCGCGCGCTTCGTCGTGCTGAAGAAGGGACTGGCGCGGCTCGAGCGCGCGCTCGGCCAGTTCATGCTCAATCTGCACGTCGACGAGCACGGCTATACCGAGATCAATCCGCCGCTGCTGGTGCGCAACGAGGTGATGTTCGGCACCGGACAGCTGCCGAAATTCGAGGACGACCAGTTCTGGGCGATCAAGGGCGAGCTGCTCGCATCGGCCGACCAGGAACGGCTGAGGACGGAGCGCCTCGGCCTGATCCCGACCGCGGAAGTGTCGCTCACCAACCTCGCGCGCGAATCCATCCTCGACGAGAAGCAATTGCCGATGCGGCTGACCGCGCTGACGCCGTGCTTCCGGGCAGAAGCGGGCGCTGCTGGGCGCGATACCCGCGGCATGATCCGTCAGCACCAGTTCACCAAGGTCGAGCTGGTGTCGATCACGACGCCGGAAGTGAGCAAGGATGAGCTGGAGCGGATGCTGTCCTGCGCCGAGCAGGTGCTGCAGCGGCTCGGACTGCATTACCGCGTGATGACGCTCTGCGCAGGAGATATGGGATTCTCGTCGCAAAAAACCTATGACATCGAGGTTTGGATGCCGGGCCAGGGCGAGGGCGGGGCGTTTCGCGAGATCTCGAGCTGCTCGGTCTGCGGCGACTTCCAGGCCCGGCGCATGGATGCGCGCTCGCGCGGTCCCGATGGCAAGCCGCGCTTCGTGCATACGCTGAACGGCTCGGGCACGGCGCTCGGCCGTGCGCTGATCGCGGTGATGGAGACCTATCAGCAGGAGGACGGCTCGATCGCCGTCCCCGACGTGCTGCAGCCCTATATGGGCGGACTGAAAGTAATCGCGCGCGAGTAGGTTGCGAAGATCGGGTGGCCGGCTATCCTGCCGGCCCCCGCAACGCGAACCCACCCGTTCATGGCCTTGCACCGCGACATCTTCTGGGTCGGCAGACAATGGGCGGTGACGGGAGCCGGCATTCAGGCCGTCGACCAGCGCCTGCGCGGCGTGCTCGACATCGAGATCGCGCGGCTCTGGGACGAAACGCTTGTGCAGAGCCGGCGGGCCAAGCCCGGCGTGAATGCTGCAGACTTCGACAAGGCGCTGACGATGGCGCGCGAACGCTTTCCGCAGGCAGCGGAGTCCAATCCGCTCGTCGCGCAACTGGAGGCGCTCGGCGTGATCGAGGCGCCGATCGTCAGTCCGGCGGTGCCGGCGATGGAGCTGCGTGCGGAGGGGCGGCTGGCGCGCTTCCTGCCGCAATGGCGCGTCCGCCGCTAGCGGGACCCGCGCCGGGAACCCTGATCGGCCGGTTTGCCTGATCGGCCGCAGCCGGATAAGACGGCCCGGAACCCACCTGTTTTTTGGAATCGATCCCTCGCATGCGCATCCTCTGCACCAATGACGACGGCATCCACGCTCCCGGCCTCAAGGTCGTGGAGGAGATTGCGCGCGCGCTGTCCGACGACGTCTGGGTGGTGGCGCCCGAGGCTCGACCAGTCCGGCGTCTCGCATTCGCTGTCGCTGAACGATCCCTTGCGGCTGCGCGAGGTCGGGCCGCGGCACTTCGCGGTGCGCGGCACCCCGACCGACTGCGTCATCATGGGCGCGCGTCATATCCTAGGCGCCAAGCTGCCCGACATCGTGCTGTCCGGGGTCAACAAGGGCCGCAACGTCGCCGAGGACGTGGTCTATTCCGGCACCATCGCCGGCGCGCTGGAGGGCACCATTCTGGGCCTGCCGTCGTTCGCGCTGTCGCAGGAGTTCAGCGTCGAGACCCGCGATCGGCCGCAATGGGACACCGCGCGCCAGTTCGGCCCCGACATCCTGCGCAAGGTGATCGCCGCCGGCATTCCCAAGGATACCGTCATCAACGTCAACTTCCCGTCCTGCGCACCCGAGGACGTGCTCGGCATCCGCGTCACACGCCAGGGCAAGCGCAATCTCGGCTTCCTGAAGATCGACGAGCGCAAGGACGGCCGGGGTAATCCCTATTTCTGGATCGGCTTCGAGCGCGCTGCGATGATGGATACGCCGGCGGACGGCACCGATCTGGCGGCGCTGCGCGAGCGCTACGTCTCGGTCACGCCGCTGAGGCTCGACCGCACCAATGAGGCGTTTTCGGAAGAATTGAGCGCGACGCTGAAATAGCGGCAAGCCGAGATGCCGTAGCCCGGACCGGCGGTTGTGGCTACCCGCCGCGGAGCGCGGCTTCGATGGTTTTGCCGAGCGCATCGAGCTGGAACGGCTTCTGCAACGCGGGGCGGTCGCGGTACTGCTCGGGCAGGCCGGAGGAGCCGTAGCCGGTGGCGAAGATGAAGGGGCAGCCCTTGGCCTTGATGACATCGGCCACCGGCGAGATGACCTTGCCGTTGACGTTGACGTCGAGAATGGCGATGTCGAACTGGGTCGCCTGGGCAAGGCGCATGGCTTCGTTGATGTCGCCTGCCTCGGCGGCGACCTTGTAGCCGAGCTCCTCGAGCATGTCCGCGACCATCATCCTGATCATCACCTCGTCTTCGACGAGGAATACAGAGCGGCCGGAAAGCCCTGCGGTCATTGTTGAGTCCTTGCCCATTGCCGAAAACGTTCGCAGATAACACGAATCGACGCAATGCGCGCTTCGACGAACGGATGCCTGAAAATGGTCATCGCGGCTCGCCCGTGGCAAGCCATTTTGTGGTCAAATGCGCCGCGACAAGGTTATCATGGGTTCCTGAGCAGGAACAAGATTCCGCGTCCCGGTTTGACGCCGATCGGGGCCGGCAAGACAGCGTCAGCAGGCAATGACCTCTCGTCAGCACCCGCCGGAAAAGATGATGTTTCAGCTCTCGCTGAGGCGTCGGGGCATCAGCGATCAGGCGGTGCTGCGCACCATGGAGGAGGTGCCGCGCGACCTTTTCGTCGACGAGGCCGACCGCGAGGGCGCCTATCGCGATAGCGCGTTGCCGATCGCCTGCGGGCAGACCATCAGCCAGCCCTTCGTCGTCGCCTACATGACCGAGCAGCTTCAACTCCAGAAGCGGCACCGCGTGCTCGAGATCGGCGCAGGTTCCGGCTACCAGGCAGCCGTGCTGTCCCGGCTCGCCGGCCAGGTCCTGACGGTCGAGCGGTACCGCAAGCTTGCGGACACCGCACGTGCCAGGCTCGAGAAGCTCGGCTGCCACAATGTCGAGGTGCTGCTCGGCGACGGGCTCAACCTGCCGTCCAATATCGGCCCGTTCGATCGCATCATCGTCACCGCCGCGATGGAGCAGATCCCCGAGAATCTGGTCGAGCGGCTCGATCTCGGGGGTATCCTGATCGCGCCGGTCGGCCCGCATCAGGGCGTGCAGACCCTGGTCCGCCTGACCCGCACCGAAGGGGGATCGAACGCAAGGAACTCGTCGAGGTCCGCTTCGTGCCGGCACTGCCCGGGGTGGCGCGGGAGCTGTAGAATTCCGGATCGGCTGTGCCGCCAACGTCTTATTGAGAGGGTTAAGCCGTTATTTACTCGACGCGTGTTTACTTAAAACACCAGTTCTGTTGCGTACGAGTGAGTAACCATGTCCGCTGTCGCCGAGTTGCTTTACTCGCGCCGCGTACCGCAGGTCGCGGTGCTGGCGCTGATCTCCTTCAGCTTCGCAGGGTGCAGCGCCGACATGTCGTCGCGGCTGTCCCAGTCGAACTTCTCCAACCCCTTCTCGTCCGAGGCGACCGGTTCGGTGCAGCAGGCACCGCCGCCGCAGCGTGAGCTGCCGCAATATTCGCGGCCGCAGACGCAGTCCGGCTATTACCAGTCGCAGCCGCTGCCGCCGCCGGCAGTGTCCGCACCGCAATCCTATCCTGTCGCGGGTGGCGCCGGCGTGTCCGGAGGCGGGCGCGGCGTCAGCTCCTACGCGCCCCCGGCTCAGCCGCATCTGGAGACCACGGCCACCGTGCCGCCGCGCTCCGTTGCCGCCGCCCAGCCGGCCGGTGGGACCAAGATCATTGTCGGCACCAGCGACACGCTCGACATCCTGGCCAAGCGCTATCATGTCACGCCGCAGGCGATCCTTGCCGCCAACGGCTACAAGGGACCGCGCGCGCTCTCGCCCGGCCAGCAGCTGATCATCCCGCATCCGGCGACGGCCGCTGCGCCTGCGCTGGCTCCGGTCGCGGCCGCTCCTGCCGCGAAGCCGGTTGCGGCCATGGCTTCCCCGCCGAGCACGCACTTCGTCAACCACGGCGATACGCTCGCCAGCATCGCGCGCAAGAACCATATCTCGTCGGCCGATCTCGCCCGTGCCAACGGCCTCGATCCGGCGGCCAAGCTCAAGCTCGGCACGAGGCTGACCGTGCCCGGTGCCAAGACCGCTGCTCTGGCAGCGCCCGTTGCCGCGGCTCCCGTCGGGGCTGCTCCGGTTGCGGGGACGCTCCAGCCCGTTGCGGCAGCTCCCGCGCCAGCCATGAAGGTAGCCGCTGCGGCCGCGCCCGTGCAGAGCGCGCGCCTCGCCCAGGCCACCGCCAATGTCGAAGAGAAGCCCGCCGCTGAGGCTCCGGCGAAGGCCGCTGAGACCACCAGCGCGCTTCCGACCTTCCGCTGGCCGGTCCGCGGCAAGGTGGTCACCAGCTACGGCGCCAAGACCAATGGCAAGTCCAACGACGGCATCAATCTCGCGGTGCCCGAGGGAACGCCGGTCAAGGCGGCTGAAGACGGCGTCGTCGCTTACTCCGGCAACGAGCTGAAGGGTTACGGCAATCTGGTCCTGGTTCGGCACTCCAACGGCTACGTCACCGCATATGCCCATGCGAGTGAGCTGTTGGTGAAGCGCGGCGATCCCATCAAGCGCGGTCAGGTCATTGCCAAGTCGGGTCAATCCGGGGAGGTGGCGTCGCCGCAGCTCCACTTCGAGATCCGCAAGGGATCGAGCCCGGTTGACCCGCTTCAATTCCTGAACGGGGCGTGAGCCTCGGTTAGGCTGACGCTCTCTCGGCAAGAACGAAGAATCGCCCGCTCCATGCACCATGGGGCGGGCGATCGTATTTGATGATCGCTACTTCGCGGTCAGCTTCACGCCCAGCCGCCCCGCCAGCTCCTGCACGAACTGCCAGGCGACACGGCCCGAGCGGGAGCCGCGCGTGGTCGACCATTCCAGCGCCTCGCGCTCCAGCGCCTCGTCGTCGACCTTGACGCCGAAATGGCTGCAATAGCCGCGGACCATGGCGAGGTATTCGTCCTGGCTGCAGCGGTGGAAGCCGAGCCACAGGCCGAAGCGATCCGACAGCGAGACCTTTTCCTCGACGGCTTCGCCAGGATTGATCGCGGTCGAGCGCTCGTTCTCGATCATGTCACGCGCCAGCAGATGACGGCGGTTCGACGTGGCGTAGAGGATGACGTTCTCGGGCCGGCCCTCGATGCCGCCTTCGAGCACGGCCTTGAGCGATTTGTAAGACGCGTCGTTGCCGTCGAAGGACAGGTCGTCGATGAAGACGATGAAGTGGAAGCTGGAGTCGCGCAGCTTCTCCATCAGCATCGGCAGCGTTTCGATGTCCTCGCGATGGATCTCGATCAGCTTCAGCCTGTCGGCGGCCTTGCGTCCGGCATTGATGCTGGCATGCGCCGCCTTCACCAGCGACGATTTGCCCATGCCGCGCGCGCCCCAGAGCAGGGCGTTGTTGGCGGGCAGGCCATTGGCGAAACGCTCGGTGTTCTCCATAAGGATGTCGCGCATCCGGTCGACGCCCTTGAGCAGGAACAGCTCGACGCGGCTGACCCGCGGCACCGGCGCAAGGCGGCCGTCGGGGTGCCGAGACATAGGCGTCCGCCCGTTCGAACGACTCGCGCTCGGCGGCCGGCTTGCCCTGGGCGGCGAGGTGCGCCGCAATGGTCTCCAGCGCGCGGACGATGCGCTCCTGGGACAGGTCCGGGGATGCCTCGCGAGGGGCTTTGACCGTCCTCTTGGTGGCCCCCTTGGGGCGATTTGCCGCGACGCGGGCGGGCTTTCTGGCAGGGGTACGGGGCCTTTGCCGGCCGGGCTTTTGCTGATGTTTTTGGGCATGTCCGAAGTTCCTGAGAACGCAGCCTTATCGGGCCTGTCGGCGCGCCGCAAGGTGGCCAAATCGCCGGTCTGGCAGCGTTGCAATTGGGGCAATGGCCGCTATAGTCCGCGCGAATTTGACCGAGCCGGTCGCCTTTGAGGGCCTGACCGGCTTTCCCCGTTCTCACGAGGATCGTCCGAATGTTCATTACCCCTGCGTATGCCCAGGCTGCGGGCGCCGGTGACACCAACAGCATGTTGATGTCGCTGCTGCCGTTCGCCCTGATCTTCGTGATCATGTACTTCCTGATTCTGCGCCCGCAGCAGAAGAAGGTCCGCGACCACGCCGACCTCGTGAAGAACATCCGCCGCGGCGACACCGTGGTGACCTCGGGCGGCCTCGTCGGCAAGGTCACCAAGGTCGTCGACGACGACCAGATCGAGTTCGAGATCGCCGACGGCGTGCGCGTGCGGCAGATGCGCTCGATGGTTTCCGGCGTGCGTGCCAAGGGCGAGCCGGCGAAGGAATCCAAGGATAGCAAGGAAGCCGCCAAGGACGACGCCGCGTCGAAGTGAACGCTTCCGCGAGCATCTCAAGTCTCCTGATCTGACAGGTCCAGTCGATGTTGTATTTCACGCGGTGGAAGGCGCTGGGGATTATCCTGACGGCGCTGATCGTGTGCCTCTGCGCGGTCCCGAACTTCTTTCCCGAAGCGCAGGTCAAGACCTGGCCCGCCTGGGCGCAGCGCCGGCTCGTGCTCGGCCTCGATCTCCAGGGCGGCTCCTATCTGCTGCTCGAGGTCGATTCCGCCTATGTGAAGAAGGAGCGGCTCGACCAGATTCGCGACGACGTTCGCCGGACCCTGCGCGACGCCAAGATCGGCTTCACCGGGGGCGTCACCGTACGCAACGACGTGGCCGAGGTTCGCATCACCAAGGAAGCCGATTGGCAGCCGGCGCTCGCCAAGCTGCGTGAGCTGTCCCAGCCGCTGGGCGGTCTGATGGGGTCCAGCGGCCAGCGCGATCTTGAGGTGGCCGACGCCGGCGGCGGCGTGATCCGCCTGAGCGTCCCGCAGGCCGCAATGCTCGATCGCATGCGCAAGACCATCGAGCAGTCGATCCAGATCGTCGAGCGCCGCGTCAACGAGTCTCGGCACCGTCGAGCCGGTGATCCAGCGCCAGGGCACCGACCGCATCCTCGTGCAGGTCCCGGGTCTTCAGGACCCGACGCGCCTGAAGAAGATCCTCGGCGAGACCGCGAAGATGGAATTTCGCATGGTCGACACGACCGTGTCGCCGGACCAGGCGCAAGCGGGCAGGTTGCCGCCGGAATCCGAGCTGCTGATGAGCGCCTCGCCGCCGCCGACGCCCTATGTGGTCAAGAAGCAGGTGCTGGTTGCCGGCGGCGATTTGATCGATGCTCAGGCGACCTTCGACCAGCGTACGAGTGAGCCGGTCGTCAGCTTCAAGTTCAATACTTCGGGCGCGCGCAAGTTTTCGCAGGCCACGCAAGAGAATGTCGGGCTGCCCTTTGCGATTGTGCTCGACAACAAGGTGATCTCCGCGCCCAGGATCAACGAGCCCATCACGGGCGGGCAGGGACAGATCTCCGGCAGCTTCACGGTCCAGTCCGCCAACGATCTCGCGATCCTGATGCGCGCCGGCGCGCTGCCGGCGCCGCTGACCGTGGTCGAGGAGCGCACCGTCGGCCCAGGCCTCGGCCAGGACTCGATCGAGAAGGGCGAGCTCGCGGCTTACGTCGGCTCGATCCTGGTCATCATCTTCATGCTGGTGACCTACCGGCTGTTCGGCGTGTTCGCCAACATCGCGGTGGCCATCAACGTCGCCATGATCTTCGGCCTGCTGTCGCTGCTCAACGCCACGCTGACGCTGCCCGGCATCGCCGGCATCGTGCTCACCGTCGGCATCGCGGTGGACTCCAACGTGCTGATCTACGAGCGTATCCGTGAGGAGCTGCGCGGTGGCCGCAACGCGATATCGGCGATCGACGCCGGCTTCAAGCGGGCGCTCGCGACCATCCTCGATTCCAACATCACCACCTTCATTGCCGCCGCGGTGCTGTTCTACATCGGCACCGGCCCGGTGCGCGGCTTTGCCGTGACGCTGGGCATCGGCATCATCACCACGGTGTTCACCGCCTTCACCATGACCCGGCTGATCGTCGCCTGGTGGGTGCGGTGGAAGCGGCCGCAGAGCGTGCCGATCTAGGAGCCTGATCGTGACTCACACCGTTCTCATCGGGCTCGGCATCCTCATTGCCATCCTCACCGTGGTCGCGGCCATGGGCTGGCTGCCGTCGTTGCGCATCGTCCCGGACGACACGCATTTCGACTTCACCCGCTTCCGCCGCATCAGCTTCCCGATCTCGGCGGCGCTGTCGATCGTCGCCATCACGCTGTTCTTCACCCACGGGCTGAACCTCGGCATCGACTTCAAGGGCGGCACGCTGCTGGAGGTGCGGGCCAAGTCCGGCGCGGCCGACATTTCGGCGATGCGCACCACGCTGGACGGCTTGCGTCTCGGCGAAATCCAGCTGCAGCAGTTTGGCGGCCCCGAGAACGTCCTGATCCGCGTCGCCGAACAGCCCGGCGGCGACAAGGCGCAGCAGGATGCCGTGCAGAAGGTCCGTACCGCGCTCGGCGATTCCATCGAGTACCGCCGTGTCGAGGTGCTCGGCCCGCGCGTCGCCGGCGAGCTCCTGGCTTACGGCATGCTCGGCCTGATGCTCGCGATCGTGGCGATCCTGATCTATCTCTGGTTCCGGTTTGAATGGCAGTTTGCGCTCGGCGCCATGATCGCCAACGTGCACGACATCGTGCTGACGATCGGCTTCATGTCGATCAGCCAGGTCGATTTCGACCTGACCAGCATCGCGGCGCTGCTCACCATTCTCGGCTATTCGCTGAACGACACCGTCGTCATCTACGACCGTATCCGTGAAATGCTGCGGCGCTACAAGAAGATGCCGATGCCGCAGCTGCTCAACGAGTCCATCAACTCGACGCTGTCGCGCTCGATCATCACCCACTTCACGGTGACGCTGGCGCTGCTCGCGCTGCTGCTGTTCGGCGGTCACGCCATCCACAGCTTCACCGCGGTGATGATGTTCGGCGTGGTGCTGGTCGGCACCTACACCTCGATCTTCATCGCGGCGCCGATCCTGATCTATCTCGGCGTCGGCGAGCATCGCGAGGATGCGAAGGAAGAGGCTCCGCCGGCGAAGAAAAGCAAGGCATGATCCGAACCGCACGCCTTCGCATGCATTTGCGAGGGCAATAGGCTCATTCGGACGAAGCATATGGCCGGCGATCCCAACGCACCGCATTTCCCGCGCTCGGCGCCGATCGATGCCTATGGCAAGGGCGGCTTCGCCTTTGCCGGCATGTCGCATCGGGGCTCGCTGCTGTGCCTGCCTGACGCGATCTGGGCCTGGGACGTGACGGACCCCGCGAAGATCGACCGCTATTCGCTGGACCGGGTGTTCGCAGCCGCCAACGGCATCGACACGCTCCTGATCGGCACCGGGACCGGGCTGTGGCTGCCGCCGGCGGAGCTGCGTCAGGCGCTGAAGGCGCTGCGGGTGGTGCTGGACACGATGCAGACCGGCCCCGCGGTGCGCACCTACAACATCATGATCGGCGAACGGCGGCGGGTCGCGGCTGCGCTGATCGCGGTGCCATGACCAGCACATTGAACCTCACATGAGCAGCGCCGCGCCGCCGCCGGATTCCGTCGCCTTCTGCGCCGATCTCGTGCGCAGCCACGACTTTCCGCGCTATGCGGCGACCCTGTTCGTACCCGCCGCCGAGCGCCGTGCGCTGCTGTCGCTCTATGCCTTCAACGTCGAGATCGTCCGCGTTCGCGACCAGGTCAGCCAGCCCTTGCCCGGCGAGATCCGCTTTCAATGGTGGACCGATCTGTTCTCGGGCCTCGTCCACGGCAGTGCCGAAGGCAATCCGGTGGCGGCCGAGCTGCTGCGCGCGGTCCGCGACTTCGAGTTGCCCGTCGAGCCGCTGTCGCTGCTCGTCGACGAGCACCAGTTCGACCTCTACAATGATCCGATGCCGACGCTGACCGCGCTGGAGGGCTATCTGGCCGCGACCTCGTCGGCGTTGTTGGGTCTGGCCGCCCGGATCATGGGCGCGCAGCCTGACGCCGCCGACCATCTCGCGCGGCATGCCGGGCTGGCGCAGGGCATCGTGCAAATCATCACGAACCTGCCGCGCGATGCCTCGCGCCGGCAGTTGTTCCTGCCGGAGCAGGTGCTGACGAGCCATGGCTGCCAGATGGAAGATCTGTTTGCCGGCAAGGAGACGCCGAATCTGCGGGCCGTGCTCGCGCAGCTCACCGGCGAGGCGCAGCAGCATTTGACCACGGCCTTGTCGCTGCTGGCGGACGTGCCGGCCGCGGTGCGTCCGGCGTTTCTGCCGCTGAGTCAGGTGAGGGTCGATCTCAAGCGCCTGTCACAGCCCGGCCGCAATCCGTTCGCGCTGCAGCCGACGTCGCGGTTTCGCACGCTCTGGACGCTGTGGCGGGCTTCACGTTCCCGGGAATTTACCAAATAGCTGCTGGCTTATCGCCTCGAACCACGGGATGCTCTATGCTGTCCCATGGCTGAGTTGTCCCAAACCACATCGTCCGACCTCAGTGGCTTTCCGGTCGCGCTTGGCGACATTCATGCGGCCGCCGAGACGATCAGGGGTGCCGTCGTCGAGACGCCCTGCAGCTACAGCCGCACGCTGAGCAGTATCTGCGGCTGCGAGATCTGGCTCAAATTCGAGAACCTCCAGTTCACCTCCTCCTTCAAGGAGCGCGGCGCGCTCAACCGCCTGACCGCGCTGACGGCCGAGGAGCGTGCGCGCGGCGTCATCGCCATGTCGGCCGGAAACCACGCGCAGGGCGTTGCCTATCACGCCAGGCGGCTCGGCATTCCCGCCACTATCGTGATGCCGGTCGGCACGCCCATGGTGAAGGTCGAGAACACCAGGCATCACGGTGCCGAAGTAGTCGTCACCGGCGCGACGCTGGAGGAGGCGGCCGCGTACGCGCGCAGCCACGGCGAAGCCAAGGGCATGATTTTCGTCCACCCTTACGACGATCCGCTCGTGATCGCGGGGCAGGGCACCATCGGGCTGGAGATGATGAGAGCGGTGCCGGAGCTCGATACGCTGGTCGTCCCGATCGGCGGCGGCGGGCTGATCAGCGGCGTCGCCATCGCCGCGAAATCGATCAAGCCATCGCTGCGAATCCTCGGCGTCGAGGCCTGGCTCTATCCCTCGATGTACAACGCCATCCATGACGGTAACCTGCCGGCGCGCGGCGACACGCTCGCCGAAGGCATCGCGGTGAAATCGCCCGGCAAGATCACCACCGAAATCGTCCGCCGTCTCGTCGACGACATCGCGCTCGTCAACGAAGCCGAGCTCGAGCGCGCCGTTGCGACCCTCATCTCGATCGAGAAGACCGTGGTCGAGGGCGCCGGCGCCGCCGGCCTCGCCGCGCTGATGTCCGACCCGACCCGCTTCGCCGGCCAGAAAGTCGGGCTGGTGTTGAGCGGCGGCAACATCGACACCCGGCTGATCGCATCCGTTCTCACGCGTGAGCTGGCACGTGAGGGGCGGCTGACCCAGCTCTCGCTCGATATCCCGGATCGCCCGGGTCAACTCGCTGCCGTGGCGGCGCTGCTGGCGGAAGCCGGTGCCAACATCATCGAGGTCTCGCACCAGCGGACCTTCTCCGACCTGCCGGCCAAGGCGACGCTGCTGCAGCTCGTCATCGAGACCCGCGATGCCGCCCATCTCGACGAGGTGATGGCCAGGCTCAGCGCATCCGGATTGAGCGCGCGCTGCACCTGAGGGACGTAAACGCCGGGCCCGGGTTCGCTACTCCGGAAGGCCCGCCGCGCGGAGGGCATCGCCGAGCGAGGTCGCGAGGTCAGGCGCGCAATTGACGCCCTGAAATTGACGGCTGTAGCGAAACGTCGGGTGCAGCTCGAGTACCCGTGCTGCCGCTGCTTTCGCCTCCTGCAGTCGCCCAAGCTTTGCGAGCGCTGCGGTCAACTGCACATAGGTAATGCTGTGGCGAGGATTGGCTTGCACCGAGCGGTAGGCGGCTCGGCATGCCTCTTCAAATCGGCCGCGGTGGAAATGTCCCAGAGCCTCCGCGTCGAAGGCGGCGAAAGCCCATGAATCGAACGGACTGAGTCGCATGCCCCGTTCGCTCCATTCGATCGCGCGGTCCGCGTCGCCGCCCCAGCCCAGCATGACGCTGCCGAGGATGTAGGTGAGCGCCGAGGATGGGCTGATGGCGAGGGCGGCATCGAGCGCTGCAAATGCTGCCGAGCGATCGTGACCGTCCATGCCAAGCGAAAAACCCGCGAGGGTGAGAGCCAGGGCATCATCCTGGCCATGAGCGATGGCCGAGCGTGCGTGGCGGATCGAGGCCTCACGATTGACGTCCTGCAAACCGGCTCGCAGAAACAGGCAGTGATGGCACATCGCTGCATTTCCGTGCGCGAGCGCGTAGTCAGGCTCGAGCGCGATCGCTCGTTCGAGGAGCACGAGTGCTCGGGTGACCTGATCCGGCATGCCGGAATCGACATCCAGTTGGGCGCGCAGGACGAGATCATAGGCATCCAGGCTGTCCGGCCGCTTCCGCCTGACCCTGTTGATCTCGGCGCGCCGCAGGCTCGGGGCTATCGCGCCGACGGTGGAGAGAGCGATGTCATCCTGGAGAGCGAAGACGTCTTCGGACCGGCGGTCATACCGCTCGGCCCATACGTGCATTCCACTCGATGCATCGATCAACTGGCCGGTAATGCGGACCAGCGTGCTGGTCTTGCGAACGCTGCCTTCCAGCACGTAGCGAACGCCAAGTTCGCGGCCGACCTGTTTCACATCCAGCGCGCGGCCCTTGTAGGTGAAGGTGGAATTGCGCGCGATCACGAACAGCCAGTTGATGCGTGAGAGTCCGGTGATGATGTCGTCGACCATCCCGTCGGCAAAATAATCCTGCTCCGCATCGCCGCTTAGGTTCGTGAAGGGCAGCACCGCGATCGATGGCCTGTCGGGCAACGTCAGCCGCGGCGCCTCGGGGCTGGCGGGCGCGTGGTCCGGATCGGACGTCGTCACAGCCGGACCGATATAGCGGTAGCCGCGGCGCGGCAGCGTTTCGATCCAATGTGCCTCACCGGAGACCTCCGCCAGCGTGCGCCGCACGGCCGCGATCTGGACCGTCAGATTGCTGTCCTCGACGGCTTGGGCGGGCCAGGCCGCCTCGATCAATGCATCTTTCGACACCGGCACGCCGGCCCGCCGGACGAGCAGGGCCAAGAGCAGCACGGCGCGCTGGCCGAGTGGGGTCGGCTCGGCACCGAGGAACAGGATCCCCGCGTCACCGTCGAGGCGGAAGGGACCAAATTCGAGGATCGCGGCCATCGCCCAAGGAGGGCACATTTCGCAGGTTTTTTGCAATGTTTTCCGAGCCGTTTCACGACTTTCCGGCCGGGCTGGACCATCATGGTGGACCTGTGAGGAAGGCTTCAGCACGCCAGGAGGGATAAATGACCGCCAAGCACGTCGTCCGCAGGCCCGGCGAGACCAAGGGGGTGATGCTGCGCGGCCAACCCATGGCTTTCCTGGTGACTGGCGAGGACACCAGGCATACCAGCATGTTCGACTGGACGATTCCGGCAGGGTTCGCCACCGGCCGGCACGTTCATCGTGTGCAGGAAGAGACCTTCTACATGCTGGAAGGCGAGTGCGAATGGCATGTCGGGGATGAGGTTGTCCGGGCTACCATGGGAACCTACCTGTTCATTCCTCCCGGCGTTCCCCACAACATCACCAATGTGAGCGAGAAGCCCGCTCGCGTGCTCATGACCGTCTCACCGCCGGGACACGAGCATTACTTCGAGGCGCTGGCCGAACTTACGGCAAACGGACCGCCAGATGCGAAAGCCATCAGCGAGCTCCGCGCCCGCTTCGATACCGACCAGCTCTCCGCGCTGACGGCAAGAGCCTGAAGACTGTGGCGGAGCGACCGCATACGGCTCCGAAGTCGGCCGGCGGTGAGGGCCTGTCCTTGCTACCGCGACGTTAAATCCGCGAGATGGCCAATCAGCCGGTCCACCTCGGCTTCCGTATTGTAGTAATGCGGCGAGGCCCGCACGACGTTCGGCAGCGAACGCGTTTCGGCATCGATGCGGGTGCTCGCGGGATCCGAGGCCCCGATCGTGATGCCGGCCGCGCCGGCGCTGCGGACGATATCCTCCGCCTCGTGGCCGTCCATCGTGAAGCTGACGATCGCGCCCGGGTTGCGTCCGAGGTCGCGATTGGTGATGCCGGGAAGGGCGGCAAGGCCGCTGCGAAGCCTGGTGGCCAGCAGGCGGCAGCGCTGCGCGATCGGACCGATGCCGATCGCAAGCGCGTAGTCGACCGCCGTGCCCAGGCCGAGCCGGCCCGCGTAATTGTTCTCCCAGTTCTCGAAGCGGCGGGCGTCGTCGCGCAATTGATAGGTGCCACGCGAGACCCAGGGTGCCGCAAAATGGTCGATCATCGGCGGCTCGAGCTGTTGCAGCAGCGCCCGGCGGACGTAGAGGAATCCCGTGCCGCGCGGGCCGCGCAGGAATTTGCGCCCCGTGGCCGACAGCATGTCGCAGCCAATCGCTTCGACATCGACCTCCATCTGTCCGACCGCCTGACAGGCGTCGAGCAGATAGGGGATCCCGTGCGTTCGCGCGATTTTGCCGATCGCCGCCGCCGGATTGACCAACCCGCCATTGGTCGGAACCCAGGTGACCGCGATCAGCTTGACGCGCTCATCGATCATGCGCTCGAGCGCCTGGACGTCGAGCTCTCCGGTGGCATCGCTCGGCACGACGTCGATGACTGCGCCTGTGCGCTTGGCAACCTGAAGGAAGGCGACGTAGTTGGCGGCATATTCCGCCTCGGCGGTGAGGATGCGGTCGCCTTTGCGGAAGGGAAGCGAATAGAATGCCATCTGCCAGGCAACCGTTGCGTTCTCCACCAGCGCAATCTCGTCGGGGGCGGCATTCAGCAGGCGCGCCACCGAGCCGTATACCGCATCGAGCCGATCGGACTCGCGGTCGGCTGCAGCGTATCCTCCGATCTCGCTCTCGAGGTCGATGTGCCCCTTCAGCGCCGCGACAACGGGCGCCGGCATCAAGGCCGCACCGGCGTTGTGGAGATAGGTGAGGCGGGAGGTGGCCGGCGTGTCTGCACGAATTCGGTCGATGTCGATCACTCATGCCCTCCGCTGCTTGGGATCTCTTGCATGAGTTAGGCGCGTTGCCGGGCGTGAGCAAGATGGCCCAGCCGCCTCAGATGCAGAGGCTGAGCAGCTTGATGTGACAGCTGCTGGATTTGGGCTTGGACTCGGATTTCGGCTTGCTGGCAGGCGCGGCCTCGCGCTTCACGGCGACCAAGGGCTCCTGGTCCTTCTTGCCTTTACCTTTGCCCTTGCCCTTCGACTCATAATCGCCGGCAATCACCATCGCCCAATAGGTGCGCTTGCCACTCGCATTCCTGGCGCTGGCGATACCGACGCGGGAGGCGTTGTGCAGCAGGAGGTTCTTGCGGTGACCGGAGGAGTCGATCCACTGGCCCAGCGTCTTCTCGAAATTGTCGTAGCCATAGGCGATATTCTCGGCGGCGCGGCCGGCGCCGGCCGGTGCGACACGGCGGTTGAACGGACCTAGCGCGTCGTGGCTGAGATCGTCCTTGGCCGCCATCGCGCGGGCCTGGTCCATGGCGATGCGGTCGAGGGTTGAATCGCGGACGACGCGGACTTCGCCGTGCTTGAGGCGGAAGCTGGAGATCTGCTCGGCCGGGGATTCGGCCAGTGCGGGCGCTGTTGCCAGCAGCAGAAGGCCGGCGATCAGGCCGCCAACGCCACGACGCATCATCGTCCCCCGAATGCTCATGAATCTCGCCACGCCCGAACGATCCGACCGCTTCTCTATCGCCAATGTGGACGCTTCAAGGCGCAAGGCCACCCGTCAGCTCGCCGGCAGGTCCGCCTCGAAGTTGAAGCGGTCGCGCAGGTTCTTGCGCTGTTCCAGGATGTCCTTGAGGAAGGCGCGGTCCTGATCGTTCTTCATCAACGGCTCGATCAGGTCGAGCTGGTTCATGGCAACCAGTTGCAGGATCTCGGTGCGCGGCTTGCCGCTGACATCGCGCGGCAGCGCGTGCACGATCTGGATGTGTTCCGGCGGCTTCGGGCCCTTGGCGGCGGCGAGCTCGTTCCGCAGCTGGCCTTCGAGCGTGGCCTGATCCGCCTCGACGAAGGCGTAGAGCCCGACGCCGGAGCGGCGGTCGGCAAAGGCGACAATGGCGGTGTCGCGCACGGCCGGATTCTGGCGGATCAACGCGGTCAGCACCGGGGCATCGTTGACCAGCCGGCGGCCGCCGCCTTCACGATCGGTGAAGTTGAACAGGCCGCGCGTGATCGCGCGGTAGACCTTCTTGCCGGTGGCGAGCCACAGACTTGCCGCGAACGATTTCTTGGCGAGAATCTTTCGCTCGCGCGGGGTCAGTGCCTCGGGCGCGTAGGAGCGCTTGTGCTTGAGCAGATGCCTGAGGTCCTCATAGGCGAGGATGCGATAGAGCCGGCTACGTCGGTCAAAGCAGGCCGCGAGCTGGAAGTCGGTCACATAGGCGAGGCCGTCGCGGCCGACCAGCCAGTTCTGCTCCTTGGCGAGGTCATTGTGGCAAATGCCGGCGCGGCGCAGCCGGCGCAGCGCGGCCTTGGCGGAACGGAAATAGGCGAGGTCGCCATGCGGCTTGGCCAGATGCAGCGCGGCGCCGTCGACGAAGCCGCGCACCAGCGCGCGCTGCCCGGCCCAGAGCAACTCGGGGCCGACATTGAGGCCCTTGGCGCGCACCAGGGCGTGCTTCTCGCGGGCGAACAGATGGCGCGCCAGCAGGAATGACCACCACGGCACTTCGTCGAGCCGGCGCAGCACGGCGTCGACTTCGCCGTTCTCGTCGCGGTAACGGCCACGCTCGACGGTCGAGAACACGTCGCGCTTGAGCAGCACGCCCTCGGTCCAGCGCGCCGACAGCGTCGCGGCGTCGTCTTTGGGAAGACTCATTGCAATCTCACGCCGCAGCAGCAATGCGCAGATGATCGGCGATCCAGCGATCGAGATCGGCGAGCGCCAATGCGCTCATCGCCTGCTTCTTGGCCACTGTCTTTTCGTTGCCGCGCAGGCGGGAGCCGTCGGGCTTCTTGGTCGGCACGGTCGCAAGTGGCGGGAACAGGCCGAAATTGATGTTCATCGGCTGGAACGAGCGCGTGCCCGGCTCGATGGTCTCGATATGGCCGCCGGTGATGTGGCCGAGCAGCGATCCCAGCGCGGTCGTGCCGGGCGGACTGACAAGCGTCTCGCCGCGTGCGTCCGCCGCGGCATAGAGGCCGGCGATCAGGCCGACGCTGGCCGATTCCACATAGCCCTCGCAACCCGTCATCTGGCCGGCGAAGCGCAGCCTCGGCTGCGCGCGCAGGCGCAACTGACTGTCGAGCAGCTTTGGCGAGTTGAGGAAGGTGTTGCGATGCAGGCCGCCGAGGCGGGCGAACTCAGCCTTCTCTAGCCCTGGAATGGTGCGGAAGATGCGCTGCTGCTCGCCGTATTTCAGCTTCGTCTGGAAGCCGACGATGTTGTAGAGCGTGCCGAGCTTGTTGTCCTGGCGAAGCTGCACGATCGCGTAGGCCTTGGTGGCGGGATCGTGCGGGTTGGTGAGGCCGACCGGCTTCATCGGGCCGTGGCGCAGCGTCTCGGGCCCGCGCTCCGCCATCACTTCGATCGGTAGGCAGCCGTCGAAATAGGGCGTGTTGGTCTCCCACTCCTTGAACTCGGTCTTCTCGCCCGCGATCAGCGCGGTGACGAAGCCGTCATACTGCTCCTTGGTCATGGGGCAGTTGATGTAGTCCGCCCCGGTGCCGCCGGGGCCGACCTTGTCGTAGCGCGATTGGAACCAGGCCACCGACATGTCGATGGATTCGCGGTGCACGATCGGCGCGATCGCGTCGAAGAAGGCGAGCGCGTTCTCGTCGGTCAGCTCGCGGATGGAATCAGCCAGCGGGGCGGAGGTGAGGGGACCGGTGGCAACGATGACGTTGCTCCAGTCGGCCGGCGGCAGGCCCGCGATCTCGCCGCGGGCGATCTCGATCAGGGGATGGTCGTTGAGGGCCTTGGTGACGGCGGCCGAGAAGCCGTCGCGGTCGACCGCCAGCGCGCCGCCGGCGGGCACCTGGTTGGCATCGGCCGCGCGCATGATCAGCGAGTCGAGACGGCGCATCTCGGCATGCAGCAGGCCAACGGCGTTGTTGGCGGCGTCGTCCGAGCGGAAGGAGTTGGAGCAGACGAGCTCGGCGAGCCCGTCTGTGCGGTGCGCCTCGGTCATGCGGTTCGGCCGCATCTCGTGCAGCACCACGGGTACGCCTGCCTTGGCGACCTGCCAGGCGGCTTCGGAACCGGCAAGGCCAGCGCCGATGATGTGCACAATATTGGATTGGGGTCCTGTCATGAGGCGGACAGGTAGCGCTTTTCGGCGGTCAGCGAAATCGCCGAGATCGAGTTTTCTGCTGCTGAAAACGACAGCGCCCGCACGAGGCGGGCGTTATCGGTTCGACCGGTGAAGGGCTGAACGATATCAGCCCTGATACTGACCGGCGGCAACGCGGGGGATGTCCGAGCGATCGAGGCCGATGTCGGCCAGTTCGCGATCGCTGAGCTGGGACAGCTCGGCAACATTGCGCTGATAGTCACGGAAAGCCTGAACCATACGGATGAGCGAGAGCAGCATTGGTAGTCTCCTGTAGTTCGATTCAGCCCTTGCCCGGGCCTCATCGTTGAAATGAATATAGATGGGAGTGGTGCAGTGCGAAAGTTCCGATGTTGCGATGCAGCTAAGCGATCAGCGCATAACGAGAGTAACGGACCATTAACCCGAAACGGCTCCCGCTCCATGTGGGCATTGGATAACCCGGTGGACGCCATAAAATCCCGTGAATTCACGGGTTTAGCGCGCGCTCATTGATCTCGATCATCGCCGAAATATGTCGCGTCGGAATAGCTCGCAAGCGGGTCGATCAGCTTCTAAACCCAAGTCTTGCATGCGCGATTCGCATGGTGATAGCGATTAAATAATGAATTTATATTCAATTTAAAAAGCCGAGGCCTTTCAACGAGGTTGGACGATTCGCCTTGCCTAAAGCTGTTGACGACGTCCGACAGGAGGGCGGGAAACTCTCGTTTGTGAGCGATCGCCCTGCGCCGCCGTCGCCTTCGCCATGGCGCCGGCCCAGGCTGCCAAGCATGCCGCGCGGCTGCAGCGGCGCCAACCTGGAGAAGACGGAGACCGGGATCGACAACATGCCCGACGGCGACAGCAAGTTCGTCGCGCAGAAGGAGATCGCGGCTGCGCAGGACTCGCTGCTCAACGGCAAGATGGGCGCTTGCGGGGCGCATCTGAACAAGGCGATGCACGCCACCATGAGCAAGTAAACGGGAAGGTAGACACAACCAAGCGAGGGCCGGTCGCCGCGCGATCGGCCCTGTGCGTTGGTCGTGGATTGCCTAGGGCGCGCGTGCGAGCTGGGTCGCGAAACTGGCTACGGTCTTGGAATAGACCTCGCTCTTGTTCCACTGCTTGAGCACATCGAAATTCGGGCTGCCCGGCTGCCAATCCTTGCCCTTCTGCCAGCCATAGCCGGCGAGATAGTTGGCGGTGGAGGCGAGCACGTCGGGCGCGCTGTGCAGGAGATCCCGCTTGCCGTTACCGTCGAAATCGACGGCGTATTTCATCCAGGACGATGGCATGAACTGGGTCTGGCCGAGTTCGCCGGCCCAGGCGCCCTTCATCTCGGCCGGCGCCAGATCGCCGCGCTGGACGATGCGCAGCGCGTCCATCAACTCGGCACGGAACTGCTCGGCGCGCCGGCAGTCATAGGCCAGCGTTGCGAGCGAACGGATGGTCGCGAACTTGCCGGTGTTGATGCCGAAATCGGTTTCCAGGCCCCAGATCGCGACCAGGACTTCGCCGGGAACGCCATAAGTCTGCTCGATGCGCGACAGGACCGAGCCGTATTGCTTCATTCTGTTGGAGCCTCGCTCCAAGCGCGGCGGCACCATACGGCCGGAAAATTCCTCGAAGGTCTGGCTGAAGACCTTTTGTGAACGGTCACGGGTGAGCACGGTTTGGTCGAGCGTCACGCCGGTGAGCCCGGCGGTGATCGCCTGCTGCGAGATGCCTTTGGCCGCAGCATCGGTCTTGAAGTCTGCAAGCCAGGCATCGAAATTGCCAGAGCCGCAGGCAACCGCGGCGAACGCTGGCTGGGCGGACAGGATGGATGCGGTGAGTGCGAGGGCTGCGAGAGCGAGACGAGAAATCGTCGGGGTCATCAGATGAAATGGATTCCGTGAAGTGATCTGACCGGCGCGCGCAATCTCGGTCGGAACCGCGGCCAAAGCAAGGCGTAAGGCCATGCGCGATCCTGCCCGAGCCGAGGTTCGGGCAGGATCGGATGTCACGATATCGTCAGGCGTCGGTCCTGTTGCGCCAGGGGAAGAGGTTGGCCGGGAAATCGGCGGCCGGCTTGCGCGGACGATGCGGCGGGGGTGGCACCGGACGTGCCCCGGGCTCCGAGACGATCACCTTGCGGTAGAGATGCCAGGTGGCATGGCCGAGCAGGGGGATCACCACGGCAAGGCCGAGGAAGGCCGGGATCGTGCCGAGCGCGAGCAGCACCGCCACGATCAGGCCCCAGATTGCCATCGGCACCGGGTTTCTCGCAACAACGCGCAGCGAGGTGCTCATCGCCTCGAACGCGCCGGCATGGCGGTCCAGCATCAGCGGGAACGACACGGCGCTGAGGCATAGCGCGGCGAGCGCGAACAGGAAGCCGGCGCCGCAGCCCACCACGATCAGCCACCAGCCTTGCTGCGTGGTCAGCACGCGCGTCATGAAGTCGGAGATGCCGGTCACGCCCTCATACCCGAACGCCGCGACATAGATCGCCTGTGCGGTCGCAACCCAGGTCACGAACAGGGCGAGCAGCAGCGTGCCGAGGCCGAGCATGGCGCCGAACGAGGGCGAGCGCAGCACCTCCATCGCGTCCCAGGCACTGGCTTCTTCATAGCGTTCGCGTCGGCTGGAGAGTTCGTAGAGACCAAGCGCCGCGAACGGGCCGATCAGCGCAAAGCCCGCGGCCAGCGGGAACAGTAGCGGCAATACCGAATAGCCCATCACCACGCGGGCAAGCACGAGGCCGAGCATAGGGTAGATCACGCAGAGGATGATGGCATGGCTCGGAACGGCCTTGAAATCGTCCCAGCCGCGCCTGAGCGCATCATGCAGGTCGGAGAGTTGGATGGTTCGGATCACCGGTCCGGCCGCGTCTGCGGTGCGGCTCACCGTGGGGACATTGCCCTGGTAGAGTGTGGCCATGGTCGCTAGCTCCCTTGCCGAGCGGCCGAGTGCGGCGCCGGCAAACGGCGCGAGCGGCCGCCATTCTTGAGGTTCGCGAGTCCAACCAGGCGCGAATTCCGGAAGGCATCGCGAGCTGAGCGCGAAGCCTACGCCTATTTCCGAGTCCTGTCCCTCACGCTTGGGTGAATTCGATGCCGCAGCGCAACTTCGACGGCGTCATTCGGTCGTCATTTCGCCGCAGATAAGCTGATGCTGCATGCGGGTTCGCAGAACTTCGCGGGCGCTACGCAGTAACTTGGTCTATAAGTGCCACTCAAGGCCCTTCCAACGGATCCTTTTCGGGGAGCAGACATGAGCATTTTCGGTAAAATCATGAGCGCAATCTTCGGCAGCTCGCCGGCTTCCGCCGCGCCCGCCGGTGGCGCAGCGCCGGGCAGCGCGCCTGCAGGGGCCGCGCCGGGAGCGTCGGCACCGGCTGCCGCGCCGATGGCCGCCGTCGACGTGGCGGCGATCGTCGACAAGGCGGTGGCCGCGCACAAGGGCGAGAAGCTCGAATGGCGCACCTCGATCGTCGACCTGATGAAGGCGCTCGACATCGATTCCAGCCTTGCTGCGCGCAAGGATCTCGCCAAGGAGCCCGGTTACACCGGCGACATGAACGACTCGGCCAGCATGAATGTCTGGCTGCACAAGCAGGTGATGTCCAAGCTCGCCGCCAATGGCGGCAAGCTGCCGCCGGAGATCAAGCACTGACCGCACGCCGGTCGTGCCGGAAGGGCCCGTCATCGCGCGGGCCCTTTTGCTTTCAGGCGACCAGGTCCGCATTCTCCGGATGCCGGTCGAGATAATCGACGACGAAACCGCAGCCGGCGATCACCTTCCGGCCGTCGCGGCGGATCAGATCCAGCGCACCCTTGACCAGCTCGGAGCCGATGCCGCGGCCGCGTAGCGCGCGCGGTGTTTCGGTGTGGGTGATGATGACCGCCGTCGGGGTCAGCCGGTAATTGGCGAAAGCGACCTCGCTGCCGACATCGAGCCTCGAAGCGGCTCTTGTCCTTGTTGTCCCGTACCGATGCGGCCATGCAAGATCCTTCCGACGTGCTGCTTCTCTCTGATCTAGGCGTCTGAACCGGCCGTTGCCAAGGTGCGACCAAGGAGGGTTGCCGCAGGGGAGATATCCGCAAAATGCGTGTCCGGTTCAGTCTCATGGTGCTGCTTGCCGCGCTGACCTCGACGTCGCCGGCTGCGGCCGAGGGAGGTCCGACCTGGGAGGTGTGCGTCGGGCAGACCAGCACGCCGGACCAGCGGGTCAAGGCCTGCTCCATCGTGATCGACACCAAGAGCGAGAGCGGACAGAGGCTCGCCGGCGCCCATTGCAACCGTGGCCACGGTCTCACCGAGAAGCGCGAACTCGATGCCGCTCTGTCCGACCTGGACGAAGCGCTCAGGCTCGACCCCGGCTATGCCTGTGCCTACAACAATCGCGGCCGGGTCTATTCGTTCAAGCGCGATTACGATCGCGCCATTGCCGAATACGACCAGGCCATCAAGCTCGATCCGTCGCTGGCGCTGGCCTACAACAATCGTGGCGAGTCCCGCTTCAACAAGGGCGACCTCGACGGCGCCCTGGCCGATTTCGATGCGGCGATCGAGCGCAACCCGAACTCCGCCATGGCCCATAGCAACCGCGGTCTCGCCTATTACCGCAAGCGCGACATGGCGCATGCGCTCGCCGACTATACGATGCGGATCAAGCTTGCGCCGGATCTGCTCGCCTATATCGATCGCGGCAATGTCTACCGGGACACCGAGCAGCTCGACCGTGCCGCCAAAGACTATGGCGAGGCGATCCGTCTTGCGCCGACCGACGCGCGGGGCTGGCGCAATCGCGGCATGATCCGTCTCTTCCAGGGCGACAACAAGGGCGGCGTTTCCGACTACGACAAGGCGTTGCGATACGATCCCTCCGACGCCTATTCCTGGAACAATCGCGGGCAGGCCCGCTTGCGGCTCGGCGACAAGCAGGGCGCGATCGCCGATCTCCGCAAGGCGCTGGAGCTGAGTCCGGACCTGTCGTCCGCGCAGGACGCATTGCGGAAGCTTGGCGCGCTATAAGCGTACGTCATTCCGAGCGAGGCGAAGCAATCCAGGAATGTGTCAGCCGAGACAGTCTGGATTGTTTCGTCGCCACGCTCCTCGCAACGACGGGGTCAGGCCTTCACGAGATCCGCATAGTCCGGATGCTTGTCGATCCACGCCTTCACGAACGGGCATTGCGGGATCAGCTTCAGTCCGGCGGCACGGACCTGGTCGAGCGCGCCTTGCACCAGCTTCGAGCCGACGCCCTTGCCGCCGAGGCTCCTTCGGCACGTCGGTGTGCTCGAACGTGATGAGGTCGCCGTCGAGCTTGTAATGCTCGGTCGCAAGATGGCCCTCGACCTCGAGACTCGAAGCGGTGATCGGCCTTGTTGTCGATGACGTCACTCATTTCGTCTCCGCTCAGCTCTTCAGCGAGTCCGTCAGCATCTTGCGGATCGACCAGGCCTCGCCGCCGGAGGAGCCCTTGATGTCGTCGATCTTCCAGCTATTGGCCTCGCGCACGAAGTCGTAACGCACGATCAGGTCGGCGGGTTTCCTGTCGTTGCGATGGCCGGTGATGGTCACCGCGATCGTGGCCTTGTCGGCCTCCATCTTCTCCGCGTCAACCTTGAATGATTTCACGTCCGGTTCCTGCGAATTGGTGACGGGGTCGAAATCGACCGGCCCGACATCGCCCTTCGGCGTATGCGCATCCGCCTTGGCCCACAGCCCAACCAGCGCCTTGGAGAGGTATTTTGCCTTGGCGGCCTTGTTCTCGATGATGAAGGCGCCGCCGCCTTCGCCCTTGCCCTTGGCCGCGCGGGTGTAGATCGCGGTCAGGATCGCGACGGGATCGCTTGCGGCGGGAGTTTCGGCCCAGGCGGGGGCAGTGCCGGCGAGCAGAGCGGCGGCGACGAAGGTCCGGCGGGTGAGCATGGATGATCCTGAGAATGCTGTCTTTGCGAAGAGGGCGAGCACGACCGCCCGGTGCGGCCGGCGTCTATGCTTGTTGACTGACGTGAACGCCGTTCGGTTCAATCGGCGGCTTTGGCGAGCCTGGAGTCTTCTGACGGTTGCTGCGGACGCAGGCATCCCTGGCAGATGACCAGGGAGCGGTTGAGCCTGGCATCCTGCTCGGCCTCGCTGGCGTCCTGCGCCTGCCACCATTCCTTCGACTGAGGCTGAAGTCCGGCCTGCGACGCGGTGCGCTCGGACCTGGCCAGGTTGCGGGTCGGTTGTGAGGCTGCGCGCGGCCGATTCGGATCCTGGCCGGCGCCGTCCCAGGCATAGCGGCCGGGCTTGAAGGCGGGGTCGGACGCCAGATGCGACTGAGGGCTGACGGCACATCCAGCGAGCGCCAACGACAACAGGAGGAAGGCGGGCGCTTTGACCATGATGCGGCACTCTGTACGCGAGAACTCCGCAAGGTTGCGCCGATCATGTTTAAGATTCCTGAACGATTGCGGCTGCAGCGGCGACCAACGCCCATGCGCCGTCTGTTGCTTCTGCTCGCTCTGATTGCCTCCGCCGCGCGTGCCGAGGATGCCAAGCCCTTCAACCCGTCGGACTATCCACCCGGCGTGCAGACGGCGCTGCGCTACGCCAACGAGGAATGCACCAGCCAGGACGGCGGCGAGGTGACGTTCGCCTCCAACACGGTACGCAGGGTCGACCTGACCGGTGACGGTCGCGACGACTACATCGTCGATTTCAGCGAGACCAAATGCGGGGATCGTGAGACCACCTATTGCGGAACCGGCGGCTGTGTCATGAAGATCGTGGTGACGTTGCCGGATGGCAACTCGCGCGAGGTGTTCGACGGCTACGTCCGCAGCTACAAGATCATGCCGCCGCCTGTGAAGCGCGGCGCCGCGCGCAGCATCCGCTTCGATCTGCACGGCAGCTTCTGCGGCGGCTTTGGTCCGCAGGCTTGCGTCAAGCAGAAGGCGATCACGGCAACGCCGTTCGCATTCAAGCAGCCGTAGGGCAGGTGTGCGGCCTGCCGAGCCGGTTTTCGTCTTGATTGAGACGGCCCCAGAGTGCAATCTTAGGCCATTGTGGCTTTGCAGCCGGAGCAATTTTCATGAAGCGCGTTGTCGGACGGAACATCTATATCACAAGCCTTTCAACGGTACTTGCCAAGGTCGGAAACGTGAATCAGCTCGCGGAGCCTCGCCGACAAATGCCATTTCAAGGCGCTCTGGCTGCGGCTCGGGCGGGGCAAGACACTTGATGCGAATTTCTCCGGAGGCCATGCGAATGACCTCCGCGCCGCTCTCGATCAGGTTGGCGTCGAGCTCTGGGGCTGGCACGTTCCCTTCTGCGCGAACCAGAGTGAAGCCGTTGCGGAAGGCGCGAATGTGAGCAACTGGGCGGAGCAGTTCAACCTGGGCGGCGTCATCATCGACGCCGAACGGACCGATGAGTCGCCGCGATTTCGCGGCCATACAGCCGAAGCCACCACTTACATGACCAGGATCGCGCATGACCTTGCGGCGCATGATCGTGGCCTCGCGCTGTCGAGCCATGACCAGCCGTCACTTCACACGGACCTTCCATTCGAGCCATTCCTGAGCCATGTGAACGACAATTGTCCTCAGGTCTACTACCGCACCGAGAACATCATCACCCGTCTGGACAAATCGGTCCATGATTACAAGATCGCCGAAGCTGCACGGAACTTTCAGGATCGCTACAGGCCAACGGGTAACGTGACGGTCAAGGGTGACATTCCATTCGCAAGCGTGAACGCTTGCCTGGCGGCGACGCGAAACTTCATCACCGCCGTCGAGCAGCGAGGATACGGCGGCTACAGCTTCTGGTGCATGGACGAGGCGCCCCAGGAGCTGTGGCCGCTTCTTGAAGATCTCCCTCCGGCGGTTAGCTGAGAGTGCGAGTTGGCGTCACTACGACACGGGATCGAGATGTTCGCCGCCGTGGCGCTCGGCGAGCAGCTCCTTCACCTTGTCGATGAACTTGCTCTTGACGACCTTCTTTCCCGGACAGGCATGCGTCGTCAAATGATCTTCCTTGTGCAGCTTCATCGAATCCGGATTCAGACCCAGCACGGCTGACATGGTCGCGACGGCCGCGACGGCGTTCTTTTGCACCCGCAGCCCGCGTCCGGAATCGAATTCGTCCTTGTCATAGTCGCCGAGCATTTCGAATCCCAGGGCGACCTTGTTCCACGACGGCGAATGCACGCCCGACATGGTCATGGGTGTAAACGCCCAGATTTGCTTGTCGTCGATGAAGAGGTGCGGGCCGGCCTTCCACTTCTGCTCGTCCCTGAAGAAGCCTTCCAGGTTGAGGATGTGTTGCTTGGTGAAGCCGTTGGGGCGCTGTGCCAGGGTGGGCACTGCCGTGTTGTGCAGCACGATGAACGATGGGCGCCACGCGGTCCAGGTCAGTGCGTGCGCGTAGCTGTCGAATTCATCAGGAGTATAGGCGATACCAACGATTCCCTTCCAACTCGGCATTGTTCTTCTCCCAAAATAGGATCTTGAAAATTCGTGGTGCAGAAAGCGCGATGGAATGTGCAATATCAGCAGTAGCAACTTAAGATCGTAGACTTACAAGCCTGCTTTGGCAAGAAACCCGGGACCCGCGTCCGGGATCCCGGTGAGGCGCATGCCTTGGATGGAGAGGCTGTGCCGGTCAGCCTTGCGGTGGCCGATTGGATGGCGATAAACAGGGCTCGAAGAGCGGCCCGCTTGCATAGGCCAGCGCTCGAAGAGGAAGCCCGATGCAGTCCCTGCGCATGTCCCGCCGCGTCATGAATCTCGCTCACATGCTGACCCAGAACGCGCGGCGGCATGGCGCGCGCCCCGGCTTCGTCTGGGGTGACAAATCCTGGACCTGGCGGCAGATCGATGAACAGGTCTCGGCGCTGGCGGCAGCGCTCGCCGCGCGCGGTATCGCCAAGGGTGACCGCATCCTGGTCCATTCCAAGAACGGCGATGAGATGTTTGTCTCGATGTTTGCCGCATTCCGGCTCGGCGCGGTCTGGGTGCCCACCAATTTCCGCCTGATGCCGGACGAAGTGACGTATCTCGCGCAAGCCTCCGGCGCCAAGGCGTTCTTGTGCCATGTCGATTTCCCTGAACATGCCGCGGCCGTGAAAGGCGGGGCGCTGGAATTCACCTGGAGCATCGACGGCACGGGTACGTTCGGCGAGACGTCGGTTGCGGAGGCCATCGCCTCGCGGGCCGGAGAGATGGTCGAGAACGTCGCCGTCGAGCACGATGATCCCTGCTGGTTCTTCTTCACCTCCGGGACCACCGGCCGTTCCAAGGCCGCGGTGCTGACGCACGGCCAGATGGGCTTCGTCGTCACCAACCATCTCGCCGATTTGACGCCCGGCGTCACGGAGAACGACGCTTCGCTGGTGGTGGCGCCGCTGTCGCATGGCGCCGGCGTGCATCAGCTGGTGCAGACCGCGCGCGGTGTCTGCACCGTTTTGCTGCCGAGCGAGAAATTCGACATCAGCGAGGCGTTCCGCCTGATCGAAAAGCATCGGGTCGCCAATCTCTTCACGGTGCCGACGATCCTGAAGATGATGGTCGAGCATCCCGCCGTCGACACCTACGATCACTCCTCGCTGCGCCACGTGATCTATGCGGGTGCCCCGATGTATCGCGAGGACCAGAAGACCGCGCTGAAGAAGCTCGGCAAGGTCATCGTGCAGTATTTCGGTCTCGGCGAGGTTACCGGCAACATCACCGTGCTGCCGGCGGCGCTGCACGATCCCGAGGACGGCCCGCACGCGAAGATCGGCACCTGCGGCTTCGAGCGCACCGGCATGCAGGTCTCGATCCAGGACGACGAAGGGCGCGAGCTCGCGGCGGGCCAGAGCGGCGAGATCTGCGTGATCGGGCCCGCGGTGCTCGCGGGTTACTATGACAACCCCGAGGCCAACGCGAAGGCGTTCCGCAATGGCTGGTTCCGCACCGGCGATCTCGGCCACATGGACGAGGAGGGGTTCGTCTACATCACCGGCCGTGCCTCCGACATGTACATCTCCGGCGGCTCCAACATCTATCCGCGCGAGATCGAGGAGAAGATCCTGACGCATCCCGCGGTCGGCGAGGTCGCCGTGCTCGGCGTGCCCGACGCGACCTGGGGCGAGGTCGGCGTGGCCGTCTGTGTCGCGCGCGAGGGCGAGACAGCGGTGAGCGAGGCCGAGATGGCGGCGTTCCTCTCGCCGAAGGTGCCGCGCTACAAGATGCCGAAACGCTTCTTCTTCTGGGAGGCGCTGCCGAAATCCGGCTATGGCAAGGTGCCGAAGCGCATGGTGCGCGACGAGACTCGAGGCGCGCGGCCTGCTCGATCTTGACACGACGAAGGCTGGTTGAGCGCAGGCGATGCGGAGTATCAAGCAGCCGGGCGCGCCCATCGCGGAACGCATCCAATGGGTGGAGGCGAGGGGGCGCGCCTTCGGGTTCACGCTTCAGGCAGGTTTGCCGTTGCTGGAAGCCGCGCGGCGCGGCTTTGCGGCGGAGGGTTTTTCCGGCGGCGTAGTCAACTTCCGGCACGGCGCGCTCGGGCCGTTCGCCTATGTCATGCCGGCGCTGTCGAAGACCGGTGAGAACGCCGCGTTCTACAGCGATACGTATCGGCCGGGCGGCGTGACGCGAACGAAGCTCGGCAGCATGACGCTCGGCACGCGCGACGGCGCGGCGTTCTTTCACTGTCATGGGCTTTGGACGGAGGCCGGCGGCAAGGCAAGCGGTGGCCACATGCTGCCGGACGAGACTGTCGTCGCCGAACCGTTCGAGGTCGACGCCTTCGGCCTCGATGGCGCGATGTTCACGGCCGAGCCGGATCCCGAGACCAATTTCAAGCTGTTCGGGCCGGTGGCGGCTGCGCGCACTGAAGCGCGCGCCACGAGCCGCGCTTTCGCGCTGCGGCTGCGTCCCAATCAGGATTTTGCCGGTTGCCTCGAAGACTTCTGCCGCGCGCACGGTGTCGCGCGCGCGAAGATCCATGGCGGCGTCGGCTCGACCATCGGCGCCCGCTTCACCCATGGCGGCGTGACCGAGCCGTTTGCGACGGAGCTTGCGGTGACGGCTGGTCTGATCGCGCCCGGGCCCTCCGGCGCGCTCGAAGCTGCGCTCGACGTCGCGCTGGTCGACTACACCGGCGGCCTCGCCGAGGGGCGCCTTGTCCGCGGCGACAATCCCGTGCTGATGACCATGGAGCTGGTGCTGGAGGCGCTGGATTAGATCACAGAAATCCCTTCCTCCGAAAGAATGTTCCTGATACGTTCTTTCGGAAGCGTTTGTTGGACAGAGCAGGGAGCGGTGGAGATGCGAGGGCGACAGCGCGACATCAGGCTGCCTGCTCCCTATCTCCGGCGCGTCTGGCTCGACCGCGCGCTGGTCCCGGACTGGGATGCCTACCCATACTGCCTTCCGATCTTCAGCGAAGAATTCGACCTGAGCTTCGATACCGCGATCACGATCATCGTCGGCGAGAACGGCACCGGCAAATCGACCATCCTGGAGGGTATCGCAGCGCTCGCCGGTTATGACGATGCCGGCGGCGGCAAGGGTTATCGCCCGGTCGATCATTCCAATGCGCGCGAGATCATGGGTGGCGAATTATCGGCCGCGCTTCGCGCCGGCTGGGTGCCGAAGATCACCAACGGCTGGTTCTTCCGCGCCGAGACCTTCTTCTCCGTTGCAAGATATCTCGACGAAGTCTCCAATATGCCGCCGGATTTTCTGTCCTACTCGCATGGTGAAGGTTTTCTGCGCTTCTTCCAGGAGCGATGCCAGAAGCAAGGCATCTTCATCTTCGACGAACCGGAATCGGCGTTGTCGCCGGCGCGCCAGATGGAGTTTCTGAAGCTTCTGCATCGCATGGACTCCGCCGGCAATTGCCAGGTCATCATGGCGACCCATTCGCCGATGCTGATGGCCTATCCCAACGCACGGCTGCTGCGGCTGACCAAGTACGGCCTCGAGCCGGTGACTGTGGAAGAGACCGATCATTACCGGGTTATGCGCGAGTTCTGCGCCGATCCGCGCGGATTCGTGGAAGCGACTTTGGCGGAGTAGGGGAGTCGGTTTGAGGGCGCGTCGCTGTCGTGTCCCGGACAAGCTGCAATGCGCGAGCGTTGCAGCGCAGAGCCGGGACCCAGGGGCAGCACGTCGCGCTGTTGCATGGGCCCCGGCTCTGCAGCGCATCACTGCGTGCTGCGCTGCGTCCGGGGCACGAGAGTGGTGTTGAACGTCTGACACAGGCTCCCATCCTCGCGGCTTGATCCGCCCGAGCTTTGCTGTCGTCACCGCCCCCGGAAGTGCCGAGGGCGCAGGGAAGGCCGGGTGCCGGCTGGCACCCGCGGTCCACTGTGCGAAGCGTGTGCTTAAGGAAGCTGCACAGCGGCATACAGGTGAAGCCGAACATCCGGCCTTCCCTGCGCAGTGGGTTGACGGCTTATGTCGTGCTCTCCCCGGGGAGCGTTGCACTATTGCCCCCGTCGCCTTGCGGCTGATCGATGTGCGCACCGGTTGGCCGCCGCATCGCCGCAAACCTTGACGCCAGAACCTCGGGCGCCAGGACCACACGATTTTGCCGTACGCGGGCTGCGCCTGTCGTATGCGCGCGTAGCCTGCTCACGGTGTGACCCGCCCTGCAAACCGACTGCGCGCGACGCGGCCCGCGTCCACCACCTCCCATCCCGCGTTCGTGACGATCGCGATCCGCCCCTCGGCCCGGGTTGAGGTGCCCAAGACATGCGATATTTCCGAATTCGCGTAAAGCGAATTATTTTTGACTGGAGGCGTTGACCCTGCCGTGGGTGTTTTGCCCGACGGGCAGCGCAATAGGTTGTGGGGTGTGCCGAGCGCCGCCGCAACGGCGCCACGAACCGGTCTCCCCTCGGCCCCAAAATGCGATAGGATGACGGCAGCGCGCACTCCAAGTCGCGCATGATCAACGGGACGTATGAGGAAACGAGAATGAGGGTGACGATTGGACGGCGCACGGTCGTGGCTGCGGCGCTGGCTGTGATTGGGGCGGCAGGCTTGACGGCGACCTTTGGCCCGGCTTTTTCGCCCGCGGCCTGGGCACACGGGCCGACCCGGCAAAAGGTGCGGGAATCCATCGAGATCAACGCGCCGCAGGACAAGGTCTGGGCCGCGATCCGCAACTTCCAGGACATGAGCTGGCTGCCGCCGGTCACCAAGACCACGGGCGAGAAGGGCAACGAGGTCGGCGCGACGCGGACTCTCACCCTGCAAGGTGGCGCGACGGTCGAGGAGGAGCTCTACAAATACGAGCCCGACATGCTGAGCTATTCGTACCGGATCACCAAGGTCGACGTGAAGGTGCTCCCCGTGACCAATTATTCCTCGACCTTGACGGTGTCGCCGGCGCCCGACGGCAAGTCGAAGCTGGAATGGGCCGGCGCGTTCTATCGTGGCTTTCCCAACAACGATCCGCCGCCGGAATTGAACGACGAAGCCGCCAAGACCGCGGTGAGCGGGCTCTACAAGACCGGGCTCGAGGCGCTGAAGAAGAAGATCGAGAGCGGTAGCTGATCGTGAGGATGCTGGTTCTGGCGGCGCTCGCCGCCAGCCTCTGCCACGCCGGCCTCGGCAGCGCCGCTGCCGAGGAGGCGTTCGTCACCGACCAGCTCAGCGACGATCTGATGGTGGTGGACCTCGCGACGTCGCGCGCCGTGGCTACGATCCCGATCGGCGGCAAGCCGGCCGGGGTCGCCGTGAGCGCCGATGGACGCTTGGCCTATGTCACGAGCCCCGACGCCAAGGCGGTGACGGTGGTGGATGCGGCCGCGCGCCGGGTTGCGGGCCGCATCGACGTCGGCGGCGGGCCGCTCGGGATTGCGGTCGCGCCCGACGGCAAGACGGTCTATGTCGCCGACTGGTATGCCGCGGCGGTGCGGGTGATCGACGCGGCCTCGCGCAGCGTCATCGCCAGCATCGCGGTCGGCGCTTCGCCTTCGGGGTTGGCGGTGTCGCCTGACGGCAAGCTGCTGCTCTCGGCGGACCGCGACGACGACAGCGTCTCGGTGGTGGACACCACCACACGCCAGCGCAAGACGACGATCAAGGTCGGCACCCGTCCGTTCGGCGTCACCATCGATGCCGATGGCAAGCGCGCCTACACCGCCAATGTCGGCTCCGACGACGTCTCCGTGATCGACATCGCGGAGGAGCGCGAGATCGGCCGCGTGAAGGTCGGGATGCGGCCCTATGCGGTGGCGCTGACGCAAGGGCGCGGCTTCGTCACCGACCAATATGGCGGCACCGTCAGCGTGTTCGATGTTGCGAGCCTGAGGCCGATCAAGCGCATCAATGTCGGCGACTATCCGGAAGGGATCAACGCCACCGCCGACGGCAAGCGCGTCATCGTGGCGTGCTGGGAGAGCAACACGCTTGTTGTCATCGACGCGACTAATCTGAAGGTGATGGGCGAGATCAAGACCGGCGACGGGCCGCGGGCGTTCGGGGCGTTCCTGCGGAAGACGGAGTAGGGTACGTAGGGCGGATTAGCGCAGCGTAATCCGCCATCTTGCGTTGACGATCGATCGGCGGATTACGCTGCGCTAATCCGCCCTACGATTACGGCATAACACATCCGCAATCTCATCCATCCGCGCGAACACATGATCCGGCCCCAACGCCCGCAGCGCCGCCGGGGCCGCATAGCCCCAACACACCGCACCGCAGGCAATCCCCACGGCCCGCGCCGCCTCGATGTCGCGAACCTCGTCGCCGATGGCGATGACCTTGCCGGGCGCGACACCGGCGCGGCGGATGACCCGGCGGAATTTCGCGGGCTTGCCGAAGATCGATGCTGCGCAATCGAAATGCTGGAAGCACGCTGCGGCATGCCCAAGCTTCTCCCGCGCATTGGCCTCGCTGTCGGACGTCACCAGCGCGAGCTGCACGCCGTTCTCGGCCAGCGTCCGCAGCATCGCTTCGACGCCTGCAAATAGCGAGATCTCGGAAGCGGCCTCCGCCTTCAGCCGACGCGCATGCCGCGCGATCGCCGGCAGCTTCCACAAGGGCACCTCGAGCCGGGAGAGAATCTCGCGCGTCGAGGCATGCCGCAGGCCCTCGATGTCCGCATCGGCGACACGGCGAAAGCCGAAGCGGTCGGCGATGTCGTTGATGACGCGCAGGAACCAGGGGAAGCTGTCGGCGAGGGTGCCGTCGAGATCGAAGATGGCGAGGGCGTAGGGCATGGATCGGATTGTTGAGTCTCGCTGACGAGCGAATGTGGCGTGCTATCATTCAACAGAATTTGAGGACAGCCATGCGGCACGAACGCATTGAAATCAACCCGGCAATCATGGACGGCAAACCCGTGATCCGGGAGACGCGTGTGCCCGTTGAGCTGGTGTTGCGCGAGCTGGGCGCGGGCATGACCACTGGGGCCATCATCGCCGACGGCGTCTCCCCGCGGCCGGCAAGGATCTTGGCGAACGTGGGTTGCTTACGTCCGTGATTTCCAGACGGTCTCTTCGGTCCAGCCGAGCGCGGCGAATTCGGCGGCCCTGAGCGGCGCCTCTCCCTCGGCGAAGAACTCGTCGAGCTGCGGCGGCGCGACCCCGTTTCGGACAGCATGGCATGCGCCTGTCCACGGTGATGGATCTGATGCTGAAACAGGTGCATCAGCAATCGGTCGCGGCGCTCGGTCTGCACGCTGGTGTCTCGGTTGATCCGGACGAAGCCGTCGAGCAGCTCAGGCGTCAGCGCATCACAGAGCGAGAGCAGGCGCTTGTCCATGGCGGCCTGGGCCGGCTTCAGCTCGGAGAGCAAGGGATACGGCACCTCGTTCTTCCAGGCCGCAGGCCCGAGCCAGCCGCCTTCGAGCGCATCGATGTAGAAGAGGTCGATGACGTAGATGTGGTTCAGCGTGCGCTGGATGCTCGGGAAGAAGCCGGTGCGGTGGGCTTCGAGGCTCGGCCTGGCTCAGCGCGGCGCAGGCCGTGAGAAGACGATGGTTCGCCCAGGCATTGTTGTGGGCGAAGGCGCGATATGTTTGCACGAGTCCAGCGGACATGTCGGTTCTTTTCCCGGATCCTGTGTCCCTCGAGAAGAGCGGCGGCGGATTGCGCTGTGCTAATCCGCCCTGCGGCTTCAGTCCAAGCGCTACTCCGCCGCCTCGCTGGTGCTCCGTCGCTTCGGCTTGCCCGCCTTCTTGAGCACCGGCGCCAGGAACTTGCCGGTGTAGCTCCGCGGCGCCTTGGCAATGTCTTCCGGTGGGCCCCAGGCGACAATCTCGCCGCCGCCGTCGCCGCCTTCGGGGCCGAGGTCGATGACCCAGTCGGCGGTCTTGATGACTTCGAGATTATGCTCGATGACGACCACCGTGTTGCCCTGCGCGACCAGCTCGTGCAGCACCTCCAGCAGCTTCTTGACGTCGTGGAAATGCAGGCCGGTGGTCGGCTCGTCCAGGATGTAGAGCGTGCGGCCGGTGGCGCGCTTTGACAATTCCTTCGCCAGCTTGACGCGCTGGGCTTCGCCGCCCGAGAGCGTGGTGGCCTGCTGGCCGACATGAATGTAGTCGAGGCCGACGCGGTGCAGGGTCTGAAACGTCTCGCGCACGCGTGGCACCGCCTTGAAGAACTCGGCGGCTTCCTCGACGGTCATGTCGAGCACGTCGGCGATGGACTTGCCCTTGAACAGGACTTCCAGCGTCTCGCGGTTGTAGCGCTTGCCCTTGCAGACGTCACAGGTGACGTAGACGTCGGGCAGGAAGTGCATCTCGATCTTGATGACGCCGTCGCCCTGGCAGGCCTCGCAGCGGCCGCCCTTGACGTTGAAGGAGAACCGCCCGGGCTCGTAGCCGCGCGCCTTGGACTCGGGCAGGCCGGCGAACCATTCGCGGATCGGGGTGAACGCGCCGGTATAGGTCGCCGGGTTCGAGCGCGGGGTGCGGCCGATCGGCGACTGGTCGATGTCGATGATCTTGTCGATATGCTCGAGGCCCTCGATGCGGTCGTGCGGGGCGGCGCCCTCGCTGGCATTGTTCAGCTTGCGGGCGATCGCCTTGTAGAGCGTGTCGATCAGCAGCGTCGACTTGCCGCCGCCGGAGACGCCGGTGACGGCGGTGAACAGGCCGAGCGGGATCTCTGCGGTGACGTTCTTGAGATTGTTGCCGCGTGCGTTGACCACCTTGATGGTGCGGCGATGGTTCGGCGGGCGCCGCTCCGGCACCTCGACCTCGAGGCTCGCCGGTGAGATACTTGCCGGTCAGCGATTTCGGATTGCGCATGATCTCGGCGGGCGTGCCTTCGGCGATGATGTTGCCGCCATGCATGCCGGCGCCGGGGCCGATGTCGAGGACGTGGTCGGCCAGCAGGATGGCGTCCTCGTCATGCTCGACCACGATCACGGTATTGCCCAAGTCGCGAAGCCGCTTCAGCGTGTCGAGCAGGCGGGCGTTGTCGCGCTGGTGCAGGCCGATCGAGGGCTCGTCGAGCACGTAGAGCACACCCGTCAGGCCCGAGCCGATCTGCGAGGCCAGGCGGATGCGCTGGCTCTCGCCGCCGGACAGCGTGCCGGAGGAGCGGGACAGCGTGAGATAGTTGAGGCCGACGTCGAGCAGGAAGGTGAGGCGCTCGCGGATCTCTTTCAGGATGCGGCCGGCGATCTCGTTCTGTTGCGCGTTGAGCGCGTCGGGCACGGTCTCGAACCATTCGCCGGCCTTCTTGACCGACAGCTCCGAGATCTCGCCGATATGCCTGGTCCCGATCTTGACGCAGAGTGCCTCGGGCTTGAGGCGAAAGCCGTGGCACGCCTCGCAGGGCACGTCGTGGAAGTACTTCGCCAGCTCCTCGCGCGCCCACTCGCTCTCGGTCTCGCGGTAGCGGCGGTTGATGTTGGTGATGACGCCCTCGAACGGCTTCTTGGTGTCGTAGGAACGCACCCCGTCCTCGTAGGAGAACTTGATCTCGTCCTCGCCGGAGCCGTGCAGGATGGCGTTCTGCGTCTTCTTGGCGAGGTCCTTCCATTTGGTGGTCAGCGTGAACTTGTAGTGCTTGCCGAGCGCGGTCAGCGTCTGCACGTAATAGGGTGAGGACGACTTCGCCCAGGGCGCGATCGCACCCTTGCCGATGGCGAGGCTCCTTGTCGGGGATGACGAGATCCTCGTCGACATGCTGCTCGACGCCGAGACCGCCGCAGGCCGGGCAGGCGCCATAGGGGTTGTTGAACGAGAACAGGCGCGGCTCGACCTCGGGAATGGTGAAGCCGGAGACCGGGCAGGCGAACTTTTCCGAGAACAGCATGCGCTCGGGTCCGCTCTTGTCGTGGATCTTGGCGGTCTTCTTCTTTTCCTCGGCAGGAGCCGCCGCCGGCGCGTCGGCGAATTCGACGACGGCAAGGCCTTCGGCGAGCTTCAGCGCGGTCTCAAAGCTTTCGGCGAGGCGCTGGCCGATGTCGGCGCGCACCACGATGCGGTCGACGACCACGTCGATGTCGTGCGGGAATTTCTTGTCGAGAACAGGGGCTTCCGCGAGCTCATGGAAGGTGCCGTCGATCTTGACGCGCTGAAAGCCCTTCTTGAGCCATTCGGCGAGGCTCCTTGCGGTACTCACCCTTGCGGCCGCGCACGACGGGCGCGAGCAGATACAGGCGCGTGCCCTCGGGCAGCGCCAGCACCCGATCGACCATCTGCGAGACGGTCTGGCTCTCGATCGGCAGGCCCGTCGCGGGCGAATAGGGCACGCCGACGCGCGCCCAGAGCAGGCGCATGTAGTCGTAGATTTCGGTGACGGTGCCGACGGTGGAGCGCGGATTCTTCGAAGTGGTCTTCTGCTCGATCGAGATCGCCGGCGACAGGCCGTCGATCTGGTCGACGTCGGGCTTTTGCATCATCTCGAGGAACTGGCGCGCATAGGCCGACAGCGATTCAACGTAACGGCGCTGGCCCTCGGCATAGATGGTGTCGAAGGCGAGCGAGGATTTGCCGGAGCCGGAGAGGCCGGTGAACACCACCAGCTTGTCGCGGGGAATCTCGACGTCGATGTTCTTGAGGTTGTGCTCGCGCGCGCCACGGATCGTAATTGCGCGCAGGCTCGAGCCCGCGTTCTGCTGTTGGCGCTTCGCCTTGATCACTTCATCCATCCGAGTTGCCCCTAGGGAATCCCATGGGTGCGCGACCGCGCCAGCAAAGAGGCGCGCTTCGTCCGGAACCGGGATCGGCGCCGATGGGGTTGTCAGCGAACGTAGGAAGAACGGAGGCGGATTTCCAGAGGGAGTTGCAGAATCGTCAACGGAATGTTGGCGCGCTGGCGGCATCTGGCAGCAGGAGGGCGCGGAACCAGGTGGACCGCGCAAAACCGACGCGCAGGGACAAACAAAAAGGCCGGCGCGAGGCCGGCCTTTCGTAGCGATGTGACGTCGGTAGCTATCAGTACTTCGCGACCACGGGGGCGCCAAAGTGATAGTTCACGCCGACCTGCACGGTGTGGAAGTTGAGCGTGCCGGTGGGCACGGCGCCGGAGAAGTAGGTCTCGCCGCCGAGGCTGCGATAGAGGTACTCGCCCTTGACGGTCCAGTTCGGAGCGAAGTACGCCTCGACGCCCGCGCCGACGGTCCAGCCCGAGTGGAACTTGCTGTCGGAGATGGTCACGCCGAGAGCGCTCGCGCTCAGCTTGTTGTCGATCCAGGCATAGCCACCCGTGCCGTAGAACAGGACGTTGTTGACGGCCCAGCCGAGGCGGCCGCGAACGGTGCCCATCGCATCCGTCTTCGAGCTCAGAGTTGCCGTGGCAACACCGAAGCCGGGGACGAGGATCGGACCGGTGACGGACGCGCTGACATCAGCCCAGGCAGCGTCGGCCTCGAGGCCGAACACGACGTTGCCGGTCTGCCAGTTATAGCCGGCGGTACCGCCGACGAAGCCACCCTTCATCTTCGGGTCGCCGGAAGCGTTTTCCCAGGCGCCGCCACCGACGATACCGAGATAGAAGCCGGTCCAGTTGTAGACCGAAGCCATCGGAGCGATGGGAGCCTTGGTGTACGGGCGAGCCGCGAGGTCAGCAGCCGAAGCGGGGGCCGCCAGAGCGAACAAACAGGCCGAAGCCAACAAAACCTTTTTCATTTTCAACTAATCCCAGTCCCAGTTTCTGTTGTTGCCTTCCCCGGAAGGAAGGGCAGCGGACTCAACGGCCCAACTGACGGAGTGCTTACACCACTGAAGCCGCAAGTTGTGTCTCCGAAAAGCCACAGCTGCCGAAAAGGTGATGGTTACTGACTTGTTGCTCTCCGAAAACCCGCGCCAAATGGCAAGGCCGGCGCAGGGCCGGCCTCCAATTTTTAAACGATATCAGGGGGATATTAGTCGTGCGACCAGCGGGCCGCCCCAGCGATAGTTCACGGGACCATGCCGATATCGGCGTCCTGGCTGATGCGCTCGGAACGTGTACAGCACCCAGCGGGGCCGCCAGAAAGTTCCCCGAACCGGTGAGGGTCACGGGTGCGGTTGCCGAGGAAAAATGTGGTCGTACTCGAAGCCCACCGTCCAGTTCGGGGCAAACCCGAGTTCGATGCCGGCGCCCGCCGTGCGCCCCAGCGGGTCTCGTCGGCCCGGTCGAACTCCAGGCCTGTGACGACGTCGTAGCTGCGGTAGCGGTCACTGACGACGACGGCGCCGCCGCCTTTGACGTAGAGCAGCACGTTATTCCAGGCGTAGCCGGCGCTTTGAGGGTTCCGGTTTTCGGAACATTTTCGGTCACAGGCATGCTCAATTGCGACCCTCTGTTCGATCCATCATCGAGAAGAACAAATCTGGAACGTGGCGAAGCTCGATGCTATATGTGGGGATAACCCTGGGGGTGATGGGCTGAGCGGCGCCCGCAAGCGTATAGGGTCGCCTCAACAGGGGCGCAGAGGAACGCGGACAGCGCGCTCGGCCTTTTGACATCAGTGCATTCGGAGTGGAGAGCGGCGATGGCGGGAAGCGTCAACAAGGTCATTCTGGTTGGAAATCTCGGCAAGGATCCTGAAATTCGCCGGACCCAGGACGGGCGGCCGATTGCGAATTTGAGCATCGCCACCTCGGAAACCTGGCGCGACAAGAATTCCGGCGAGCGCAAGGAGAAGACGGAGTGGCATCGCGTGGTGATCTTCAATGAGGGTCTCTGCAAGGTCGCCGAGCAGTACCTGAAGAAGGGTGCCAAGGTTTACATCGAGGGGGCGCTGCAGACCCGCAAATGGACCGACCAGAGCGGCGTCGAGAAGTACTCGACCGAGGTCGTGCTGCAGGGCTTCAACTCGACCCTCACGATGCTCGACGGCCGCGGCGGCGGCGGAGGAGGCGGCAGCTTCGGCGACGAGCCGGGTGGCGATTTCGGCTCTTCCGGCCCCGTCAGCAGCGCGCCGCGCCGTCCCGTTGCCGCCGGCGGCGGTGGCCGCAACAACGACATGGACGACGATATCCCGTTCTGAGGACGGATCGGACCATGGGGGCACCCGCTGGATCGTGCGGCGCCTTTCATGACGTGTCAGCAAACCTTACTAATGGACGGAGAGGGCTCGGGATTTCCGGGCCCGCTTCATGTTCGGCTTGAACCAGGTTTGCGCCCCGCAACGGGCCTATAAGCGGTTCGCGCCAGGCGATTGGCCGCGGCGGTAGAGGGATCACAAAAGGCCGGTTCCCGGCTCATCCAAAATACCCGCTGCAAGGCCGTAAGCTATTGGAAAAATAAGCGGAAAAAGCGCTTCCCAATCCCTGCCAAGGGTGGTTATCGCAGGCGCGATGCGCTATATGATTCCCAGACAAAAACTCACCGGATTTCCCCTTGGCTGACGACGACAACAAGCCCGGCGACCAGCCGGCGCAACCCTCGGACATTCGCCCCGTTTCGATCTACGAGGAGATGAAGAAGTCCTATCTCGATTACGCCATGAGCGTGATCGTGGCGCGGGCGCTGCCTGACGCTCGCGACGGTCTGAAGCCGGTGCACCGCCGCATCCTGTACTCGATGAACGAGCAGGGGCACACGCCCGACAAGAAATACGTCAAGTCCGCCCGCGTGGTCGGTGACGTCATCGGTAAGTATCACCCGCACGGCGACCAGTCGATTTACGACGCCATGGTCCGCATGGCGCAGGACTTCTCGATGCGCGTGCCGCTGATCGACGGCCAGGGCAATTTCGGCTCGGTCGACGGCGATCCCGCGGCGGCCTATCGTTATACCGAAGCGCGCCTGACCAAGTCTGCGCTGGCTCTGCTGGCCGATATCGACAAGGACACCGTCGACTTCCAGCCGAACTACGACAACAACGAGACCGAGCCGTCGGTCCTGCCGGCCAAGTTCCCGAACCTTCTCGTCAACGGCGCCGGCGGCATCGCGGTCGGCATGGCGACCAATATCCCGCCGCACAATCTCGGCGAGGTCATCGACGCCTGCGTCGCTCTGATCGACAATCCCGCGCTCACCATCGATGAGGCTCCATCAACATCGTGCCGGGACCGGATTTCCCGACCGGCGGCGTCATTCTCGGGCGGCAGGGCATCCGTTCGGCCTATCACCTCGGCCGCGGCTCGATCGTGATGCGCGGCAAGGTCGCGATCGAGACCATCCGCAAGGAGCGTGAGGCGATCATCATCACCGAGATTCCCTACCAGGTGAACAAGGCGACGATGGTCGAGCGCATCGCCGAGCTGGTGAAGGAAAAGAAGATCGAGGGCATCGGCGACCTGCGCGACGAATCCGATCGCGAAGGCTACCGGGTCGTCATCGAATTGAAGCGCGACGCCGTGCCGGATGTGGTGCTGAACCAGCTCTACAGATTCACCCCGCTGCAGACCAGCTTCGGCGTCAACATGGTGGCGCTCGACAGCGGCCGTCCGCGGATCATGCATCTGAAGGATCTGCTGGCGATCTTCGTCGACTTCCGTGAGCGGGTCGTCACGCGGCGCACCAAGTACCTGCTGGCCAAGGCGCGCGACCGCGCCCACATCCTGGTTGGTCTGGCGATCGCGGTGGCCAATATCGACGAGATGATCCGCGTGATCCGGACCTCGCCGGACCCGACCACCGCCCGCGACACCCTGATGTCGCGCGACTGGCCGGCCCGGGACGTCGAGGACATGCTGACGCTGATCGACGATCCGCGCCATCGCATCAGCGCGGACGGCACGATCCGGCTGTCGATGGAGCAGGCGAGGGCCATTCTCGACCTGCGCCTTCAGCGCCTTACCGCACTCGGCCGTGACGAAATCCGCGACGAGACTCGACAAGCTTGCCGGAGAGATCGCCGATTATCTCGACATCCTGGGTTCGCGCGAGCGCGTGCTCGCCATCATCAAGACCGAGGCTCGCCGAGGTCAAGGCCGAGTTCGCTACGCCGCGCCGCACCGTCATCGTCGAGCAGGAAGGCGAGGTCGAGGACGAGGACCTGATCCAGCGCGAGGACATGGTCGTCACGGTGTCCCACGCCGGCTACGTCAAGCGCGTGCCGCTGTCGGCCTACCGGGCGCAGCGCCGCGGCGGCAAGGGCCGCGCCGGCATGCAGACCCGCGACGAGGATTTTGTCAGCCGCCTGTTCGTGGCGTCGACGCACACGCCGGTTCTGTTCTTCTCGTCCCGCGGACAGGTCTACAAGGAGAAGGTTTGGCGTCTGCCGATGGCCGCGCCGAACGCGCGCGGCAAGGCGCTGATCAACATCCTGCCGTTGGAGCAGGGCGAGCGCATCACCACGATCATGCCGCTGCCGGAGGACGAATCCACCTGGGGCGAGCTTGATGTGATGTTCGCCACCACCGGCGGCAATGTCCGCCGCAACAAGCTGTCGGACTTCGTCGACGTCCGCCGCTCGGGCATCATCGCCATGAAGCTCGACGAGGGCGAGGCGATCGTCGACGTGCAGATCTGCACCGAACGCGACGACGTGCTGCTGACCGGCGCCGGCGGCCAGTGCATCCGCTTCCCGGTCCCCGACGTGCGCGTGTTCACCGGGCGCACCTCGATGGGCGTGCGCGGCATCGCGCTTGGCGCGGGCGACAAGGTGATCTCGCTGGCCATCCTGCGCCACGTCGAGACCACCTCGGACGAGCGCTCGGCCTATCTGAAGATGCGCCGCGCGGTCGCCGGCGAAGCCGGGGCCGAAGAGGCGGCCGTGGACGGCGAGGCCGAGGAGACCTCCGGCAGCTTCCAGCTCGCGCAGGAGCGCTATGTCGAAATGTCGGCGCAGGAGCAGGTCGTGCTGACCGTCTCCGTCAATGGCTACGGCAAGCGGACCTCGTCCTACGAGTACCGCACCACGGGCCGCGGCGGCAAAGGCATCGTCGCCATGAGCGTCAACAACCGCAACGGCAACCTGGTCGCCTCGTTCCCGGTCGAGGACGCCGATCAGATCATGCTGGTCACCGACAAGGGCCAGCTGATCCGCTGCCCGGTCGAAGGCATCCGCGTCGCCGGCCGCTCGACGCAAGGCGTGATCGTGTTCGACACCGCCGAGGACGAGCACGTCGTGTCGGTCGAGCACATCACGGAAGAGGCCGAGAGCGGCAACGGGTCGAACGGGGAATAGCGACCGGGTCGCGTCAATGTTTGATTGATTTGGTGGCGTCGCGTTGCTCGTCCCTGTCGCTGCCGGGCTGGCCATTGGCGTCCGTACGAATGGTTCGTCTTGCGACGATGCCGAGGGTGGACCCCTGGATGATGATGCTGAACAGGACGACGGCATAGGTTGCAGCAAGGATCGTTGGCTTGTCGGTGCTTTCGGGTACCGAAAGAGCGAGCGCGACCGAAATGCCGCCGCGTACACCAGCCCAGGTGAGGAAGGGCACGTTGCGTACCGACATCAGGTTGGCCCGGGCAAAAACGAGCGGTGGCGTGGCGACGGCAAGCAGGCGGGCAACGAGCGCAATCGGAATCGTCGCGATCGCCACCACAACCGCCGACGGCTCGAAGCGGAGCACCAGCACCTCGAGCCCGATCAGGAGAAACAGGATCGAATTGAGGATCTCGTCGATCAGGGTCCAGAGCGCAAACACGTAATTGCGAGTTCGATCGCTCATCGCGAAGCGGGAGCCACGATCTCCTATAAGGAGTCCAGCCGCGACGACCGAAAGGGGGCCGCTGACGTGTAGTCGCTGGGCCAGCGCGTAGGTGCCTGTGACCAGCGCGAGCGATATCAAAACTTCGATCGGGTAGTCGTCGATGAACCGCATTCCCTGATATGCGATATATCCGGTCACCAGCCCAAGAAGCAGACCGCCGCCGGCCTCGAGCAGCAGAAGCTCCACAATCGCAGATCCGCTGGTGTCCCCGCCGTCTCCAGCCGCAAATCTCAAGAGGATGACAAACAGAACAATTCCGACGCCGTCGTTGAACAGGGACTCGCCCTGCATTTCGACCTCGAGGCTTGGGGGCACCCTGACGTTCTTGAGGACGCTGAGCACGGCGACGGGGTCGGTCGGGCTGATCAAGGCACCGAACACCAGGGCCCATGCGAGTGCGATGGGATGCCCGAGCAATCGGGCTGCCGTCCATAAGCCTACTCCTATCGCGGCGGTCGAGATCAGCGTGCCGAAAACGGCGAGGATCGAGACCGGCAGCCAGCGGCTGCGCAGCTTGCCGAGGTCGACGTGAAGCGCCCCGGCAAACAACAGAAAGCCCAGCATGCCGTTCATGACGACCGAACTGAAGTCGATCTGCAGAAGCACCGCCGTCAGGGGTTCGAACAGATGCTGCTGCGGAAATGCAAGGTCGATCACCACCATGATGACCGACGTCACGACGCTCATGACGAGCAGTCCGATCGTGTGTGGCAAGGGAATGAATTTGTGGTTGAGCCAGCCGAATATCGCTGACAGCGTGAGAAGGATCGCTGCGAGTTCAAGGAGAGAAAACAAGTCAGGGCTCCATCTCTTCGGCGCGGGCGGCCATTCCGGGAGTGAGAGGATTCCGATGTCGGCGACCATCGTTCCGCTGAGCGGCGAGGCGACTGTGTCCTTTCGAAATGACGCCTTTGGCCTTTCCGGGCCGGACTCCTGATCCGACGTGAGCGTCGGTGCGATCAGCACGTTACGCGAAGACTTGCTCGTTGCGCCAGCGAACATCCCGCTTTTTATGGATCGTTATCGGGCCGCCTGAAACATAATTGTTGCGACAAATCCCGCGGTTCAGTTCATTCGCGAGTAGTGGCCATTCAGCGCTCAGGGGCACGCGTGCAGGACAATGCCTTCGGCGTGGGACCATGTGACGCCATCGAATAAACCCGTTCCATGTACGGGAACGGCGGTGGGGCGGGATCGTTGGCTCTTCAGCATCAGATGAGGAAGCCAGGTATGAGACAATTCAAGGTGCCAGGCGCGCGCGAACAGCGAGAACTACTGCGCTCAACGATTCCGGTCCTATGATCCTTCTTCAGGGACGTATCTCGGCAACGATGGCCGGCGCCACGGTTGTCCGTGACGCTTATCGACAGTGCGGTCGACGGAGCCGCGAGATGATTGTCGGCTCCGGATCGCTTTGCAAGTTCCTGCAGCAATTTCCGTCGCTTTGGACTGGCAGATCGACTTGCGCCGCCATCTTGATGACCAATTGTCGGCGCCCGGGATCTTCTCTCGTCGCGGAGCGGGGCGATCAAGGATGACCATAAGGAGATTTGGTCGGTGACCGCGCGCCTACGCAAGCTGCTCGACAACCTGGCAGAATCGTTTTGGCTGCTTCCGGCTGGAATCGTGCTGGCGGGAGCACTGATCGCACTCGCGCTGGTTCAAACTGATCGCAGCGGGTTGCTTCCGCGCTGGCTCCTCGAAGACTGGCTTTATGATGGCGGAGCGACAGGTGCGCGGACGCTGCTTGGCGCCGTGGCGTCTTCCACCATCGGCGTTGCCGGGACGGTCTTTTCGATCACGATTGCGTCTCTGTCGCTGGCCGCGGGTCAGATGGGGCCGCGTCTGCTTCGAAATTTTACCAGGGATCGCGGCAATCAGTTCACCCTCGGTGCTTTTCTCGGTACGTTCTCGTACACATTGATCGTCCTTCGCAGCGTGCGCACCCAGGATGAGGGGGCGTTCGTCCCGCATCTCTCGCTCACCATTGCGATCGTTCTGGCATTTGTATGCGTCGCCACGCTGGTCTATTTCGTCGGGCACATGGCCGGTCGGATCAACGTCGACACAGTCATCGAACTCGTAAGCGACGAAGTTCAATCAGCCATTGTCAGATTGACGACGGACAAGCCCCAAGCTGCTCCCCCTCCCAACGATTTCTGGAGAGATGGCACCTCCGTCGATGATGCAAGGCAGGGCTATCTGCTGCACATCGATGATCAAGGGCTCGCGGACTGGGCGTTCGAACACAAGACTTCGATCAGGATGCTGGTAAGACCGGGGCAGTATGTCTTCCCGGGGGCGCCGATCGCGGTGATCGTACCTGCGGTCGAGGAGGCTGCCGCCGCAATCCGGAGCGCCACGGCTCTCGGCCAGCAACGCGTGAGTTCGGCCGATCTCGAATTCGCCGTCCGTCAGTTGGTCGAGGTGGCGGTACGTGCCTTGTCGCCGGGGATCAACGATCCCCACACCGCCATGAGCGTGCTCGACCGCCTCGGGGCCGCCTTGTGTCAGATCGTCCCGCTTTATCTGCCGACCGGGGTCGTGATGCGGGACGGTCACCCGGCGTTGGTTGTTCCGAGCACTCGGTACGAAGGCCTGCTCAACGTCATGTTCCACATGATACGGCAGAGCGCGTCTGCCAATGCAGCTGTTCTGATCCGCATGCTCGACGTGCTCACCGCAGTGGTCAGTGCGGAGCGCGATGATGCGCGGATGTTGTGCCTCAAGGTGCATGCCGATCTGGTGGCGGGAGATGCGCGCCGGAATGTCTCGACACCGGCCGACCTCCAGGATATCGAGCGCCGCCATGCGGCCTTTCTGACAACACGCCGACACGGTCCGCTCGGCGCATTGCGCCCGCTTGACGACGCCCGAACAATTTGAGGCGCGCTGGCGGTTCGCCGGTGCGACCTAGATCTCCAGCTCCGTGCCGAACTCCACCACCTGCTTGGTCGGCACGCCGAAGAAGGCGGCCGAGCGTTCGGCGTTGCGCTGCAGGAAGGCGAACACGCTTTCGCGCCAGACCCACATGCCCGGCACGTCCTCGCGCGGGATGATGGTCTCTCGGCCGACGTAATAGGTGATGTCGGAGAGGTCGATGCCGGGCAGCTTGCCCTGGCGGCAGACGAGATTCAGTCCCTCATAGATCGTCGGATTCTGCATGAAGCCGTAATGCAGGACCACGCGGGTGATGCCGGGGATGATCTCGATCACCTCGGCGCGCTCCTCCTCGGGGATGTGCGGAAGCTCTTCGATCAGCACGGTGACCAGCAGCACGCGCTCGTGCAGCACGCGGTTGTGCTTGACGAATTGCGTCAGGGCCAGCGGCACGCCCTTCGGCGCCGCCGCCAGGAACGCGGCCGTGCCGGGCAGTCGCGCGCTGCACTTGTTGACGGCGGTCTCGATCAAATCCTCTTCCGGCTGGCGCAGCTTCGCGCGCGCCGTCTCGACCAGCTTCACCCCGGCGCGCCAGGTCAGCATCAGGAACGCGACAATCGCTGCGAGCAGCAATGGAAACCAGCCGCCCTCGAACAGCTTGATCGAGTTGGCCGAGAAGAAGATCAAATCGATCACGAAGAAGAAGCCGTTGACCGCAACGACGAGCCAGGGCGAAAACCCCCACTGGATCGCGAGCAACGCGGCCAGCAGCGTGGTGATCGCCATCAGCAGCGACACCGCGATGCCGTAGGCGCCGGCCAGCGCGTCCGAGGTGCCGAAGCTCAGGACAGCGCCAAGCGTTGCGGCGGCGAGCAACCAGTTCACCAGCGGCACGTAGATCTGGCCGATGGCGTCGCTCTGGGTGTGGCGGATTTGCATGCGCGGCAGGAAGCCGAGCTGGATCGACTGCTGGGTCAGCGAAAACACGCCGGAGATGATCGCCTGCGAGGCGATCACGGTCGCCACGGCCGAGAACGAGACCAGCGGATAGTGCAGGGCGTCGGGGCAGAGCTGGAAGAACGGATTCTCGATCATGGTGGGATCGGTGATCAGCAGCGCGGCCTGGCCGAAATAGTTCAGCACCAGCGCCGGCAGGCAGATCGCGAACCAGGCCAGCCGGATCGGGAAGCGGCCGAAATGCCCCATGTCGGCGTACATGGCCTCGCCGCCGGTCACCGCCAGGAAGGCCGCGCCGAGGATGGCGAAGGAGACGTGGAAATCCTGGTGGATCAGGAAGTCGAAGGCATAGAGCGGGCTGAGCGCGGCCAGCACCGCCGGCGCCTTGACGATGCCGTGAATGCCGAGCGCCGCGAGCACGACGAACCAGGCCAGCATCACCGGCCCGAAGATACGGCCGATGAAGCCGGTGCCCTGCTTCTGCATCATGAACAGGCCGATCAGGATGGCGACGGTCACGGGCACCACGGCAGGCGCAAGCGAGGGGCGTCCACCTTGAGTCCCTCGATGGCTGAGAGCACCGAGATGGCCGGCGTGATCGCACCGTCGCCATAGAGCAGCGCGGCGCCGACGAGCCCGACGACGAGCAGATGGGCGCGCCAGGTCCCGGGCTGGGCGTGGCGGGCATGCAGCAGTGCGAGCAGGGCGACGATGCCGCCTTCGCCTCGGTTGTCGGCGCGGAGGATCAGCAGCGCATATTTCAGCGAGATGATCAGCAGCAGGGCCCAGAGGATCAGCGAGGCAACGCCCAGGACAGCCTCGGGGGTGACCGTTGCGCCGTGGGCGGCCGCCTTGGCGGCTTCCTTCAGGGCATAGAGCGGGCTGGTGCCGATATCGCCATAGACCACCCCGAGGGCGCCCATGGTCATTGCTATCGGCAGCGGGGCGGGAGGATGGCCGGAAGCGACAGCGGGCGTACTGGACAAGTGCAACCCCCCGATGGGATCGCGCCCGACGGTCCATTCCGCCGGGGCGCGAGCATCACGCAGTCTGCGACGGGACGTCGCAAAACTCCATCGGGATTATGTGACGTGAAGCTGACAGGCCAGCCTACGGGGTCCGGTTCGCGGTCACGAGACGCGCCTCGCGAACATTCGCCTTGGTGCCGGCCTTGCGCAGGCACGAGGCCTCGAAATTCGGCCAGGCCTGCTGCGAGCAGTCCTTGCCGACGGTGCGGATATCGAGGCGGTCGCTCTTGGCCAGCGGCTGCGGCACGCTGGCCTCGACGCTGGGGGCAAAGCCCGGCAGGAGGGTGAGGGCGGCGGCGACACACGCAGACAGAGCGATCGCTGAGAGAGCCTTGATCATTTGACAGTCCCCTGTGATGCGGCCGCCTACGCCCAGTGTGCGGCCCGTCGTTCGTTGGCCAGATTAGTAACCATGGCCAGTTTCCGGACGTCTTCGCCGATGCGGGAAATGGTTTCGTGCGCGGGCCCCAGTGTTTCGTGGGCACCCTCAGGACGAAACAAACCGGCCATCGCCGACAGCGCAGGGCGGGATATTGTGCCGGAAACGGCTGCGGAACCCGCCCGGCTTGCCGGGCCGGGCCGGGCGCGGTAGGAGGGAGCCATGCCGCGCATTGCCTTCTATCCCGGTTCCTTCGACCCCATCACCAACGGCCATCTGGACGTGGTCCGGCATAGCGTTGCGCTGTGCGACAGGCTGGTGGTTGCGATCGGGGTCCACCCCGGCAAGAAGCCGCTGTTCTCGACCGAGGAGCGCCTCAAGATGCTCCACGACGTCTGCGGCCCGATCGCGGCGCAGGCCGGCTGCGTCCTGGAGGCCGTGACCTTCGACGATCTTGCGGTCACCGCGGCGCGCAAGCACGGCGCCACCATCATGATTCGAGGCCTGCGCGACGGCACCGACCTCGACTACGAGATGCAGCTCGCCGGCATGAACGGGACCATGGCTCCCGAGGTGCACACTGTTTTCCTGCCGGCCTCTCCCATGGTTCGCCCGATCACCGCCACTTTGGTGCGCCAGATCGCCGGCATGGGCGGGGATGTCTCGGCCTTCGTCCCGCCGCAGGTTGCGGCACAGCTCAAGGCAAAATTCGCCGCGTAGCGGCGCTTTCTCTTCACCTCAATCCGGAGTTGTCATGATCCGAATTCTCGCAGTTCTTGCCGCGGTTCTGTTCGCGGTGCCGGCGGTGGCGCAGCAATTGCCCGCCAACCTCGACAAGGCCAACGCCATCGTCATCGACAGCACCAAGGGCCGCATCGTCATCAAGCTGCGCAATGACATCGCGCCCCAGCATGCCGAGCGCATCAAGCAGCTGGCGCGCGAGGGTATTACAACAACGTGCCGTTCCATCGCGTCATGGACGGCTTCATGGCACAGACCGGCGACGGCCAGAATTTCAACGGCACCGGCGGATCGAAATATCCGAACCTGAAGCAGGAATTCTCCAAGGTGCATTTCGCGCGCGGCATCGTCGGCATGGCCCGGCGCGGCGACAGCGTCGACAGCGCCAACTCGCAGTTCTTCATCATGTTCGCCGACGGCGGCAGCCTCGACAACCAGTACACCGTGGTCGGTGAGGTCGTGCAGGGCATGGACGTCGTCGACAAGCTGAAGAAGGCGCCGGCCGGCTCTCCCGGCGGGGCCGTCACCGATCCCGACAAGATGGTGAAGGTGCAGGTCGCTTCCGACATCAAATAGGATGGGGCCATGGCGCGCTGCGGTGACAAGCTCCTGCTGGTTGCCGCACTGCTGCTGTTCGGCGCCTCCGGCGCGGCGGCCGAGGATGGGCAGGTCAATACCATCCAGGACGTGTTCCGGCACCTGCGCACCTGCTGGAAACCGCCGCCGCCCGCCAAGGCCCGCCCACTCGACATCACCGTCGTCGTGAGCTTTAACCGCTCCGGCGACATTCTGGGCCATCCGAGGATCTCCTATGAATCCCCTGAGGCCTCCGACAATGACCGGCTGCAATACCGGATCGCGGTGATGGAGGCGTTGCAACGCTGCACGCCGATGCCATTTACCGATGCAATGGCGGGCGCTGCCGCGGGACGTCCCTTCGCGATCCAGTTCCGTAATCGCAAGACTTCACCTGATAAGACTTCACCTCCAACGCAAGAGAGACGAGCATGAGCGCCACCGAAAACACCCTGATCCTCGAGACCACCCAGGGCCCCGTCACCATCGAGATGCGCCCCGACCTCGCGCCCGGCCATGTCGCGCGCATCAAGGAACTGGTCCGTGAGGGGTTCTACGACGGCATCGTGTTCCACCGCGTGATCGACGGCTTCATGGCGCAGACCGGCTGCCCGCAGGGCACCGGCACCGGCGGCTCGGGCCAGAAGCTGAAGGCCGAGTTCAACAAGGAGCCGCATGTGCGCGGCACCACCTCGATGGCGCGCGCCGCCAATCCCGATTCCGGCGACAGCCAGTTCTTCATCTGCTTCGACGACGCCCGCTTCCTCGACAACCAGTACACGGTGTGGGGCAAGGTCACCGAGGGCATGGAGAACGTCGACAAGATCAAGCGCGGCGAGCCGGTTCAGAACCCCGACAAGATCGTCAAGGCGCGGATGGCCGCGGACGCTGAGTAACGCCTGCGCGTCGTGCCCCGCTTCGGCGGGGGCACACCTAGGTATCAAACGTGCGCACTCGATCTGTTCGATTTCGATCTGCCCGCCGAGCGCATCGCGTTGCGCCCGGCGAGCCCGCGCGACTCCGCCAAGATGCTGGTCGTGGAGAACGGTGCGCTGCGCGATCAGACCATCGCCGACCTGCCGCAATGGCTGAAGGCGGGCGATCTGCTCGTCGTCAACGACACCAAAGTGATCGCGGCGCAGCTGAAGGGCCGCCGCATCGGCCGCGAGACCGAGCCCAAGATCGAGGCGACGCTGATCAAGCGGCTGGACGGCTCGCGCTGGCAGGCGCTGGTGAAGCCCGCGAAGAAGCTGATTGCCGGCGATCGCATCCGCTTCGGCAATGAAGGCAAGGTCTGCCTGCTCGGCCATCTCGACGCCGAGGTTGAAGCCAAGGGGGCGGAGGGCGAGGTGACGCTGTCGTTCTCGTTCCACGGCCCGGCGCTGGATCAGGCCATCGCCGATCTCGGCAGCCCGCCGCTGCCGCCCTACATCGCCTCCAAGCGCACGCCCGACGATCAGGACCTCGCCGACTACCAGACCATGTTCGCGGCGAACGAGGGAGCCGTCGCCGCGCCGACCGCGGGACTGCATTTCACCCCAGTGCTGGAGCAGGCGCTGCGTGCGCGTGGCGTCGGCATCGTCAGGGTTACGCTGCATGTCGGGGCGGGGACGTTCTTGCCGGTGAAGGTGGACGACACCGAAGGCCACAAGATGCATGCCGAGTGGGGCACGATCTCGGCCGAGACGGCCGAGCGGCTCAATGCCGCCCGAAAGAATGGCGGTCGCATCATCGCCGTCGGCACCACGTCATTGCGGCTGCTCGAGAGCGCCGCGCGCGAGGACGGCACGATCCAGCCCTTCGCGGCCGAGACCTCGATCTTCATCACACCCGGCTACCGCTTCCGCGCGGTCGATATCCTGATGACGAACTTCCATCTGCCGAAGTCGACGCTGTTCATGCTGGTGTCGGCATTCTCAGGGCTGGAGACGATGCAGGCCGCCTACGCGCACGCGATCGCGAGCGAGTACCGCTTTTATTCGTATGGCGATGCGTGCCTGCTGTTTCGGGCAGAACCGTAGGGTGGGTTAGCCGTAAGGCGTAACCCACCACTTTTCTATCCGCGTCGACAGTAAAGAGGTGGATTACGCCTTACGGCTAATCCACCCTACAGCACTACGCACCTTCCGTTACGCCATCACCCGTTGCGGCAACAGCTCGGCGATCTGCACCGCGTTCAGCGCCGCGCCCTTGAGCAGCTGATCGGCCGCAACGAACATGGAGATCGAATGGCCGGAGGGATCGCTGAGGTCCTTGCGGATGCGGCCGACCAGGACGTCGTCCTGGCCGGAGGCGTCGATCGGCATCGGGAAGTAGTTCTTGGCACGGTCGTCGACCACCTTCACGCCGGGGGCCTGGGCCATGATGGCGCGGACCTGGTCTTCGGTGATCGGCTTCTCGCATTCGAAGGTGATGGCCTCGCAATGCGCGCGCAGCACCGGCACGCGGACGCAGGTGACGCCGATCGCGATGGTCTCGTCCTCGAAGATCTTGCGGGTCTCCTTGATGACCTTGGTCTCTTCGTCGTTGTAGCCGGTCTCGGGATCGACGGCGGTGTTGTGGTTGAAGAGGTTGAAGGCGTAGGGGTGCGGCATCACCTTCGGCGTATAGACCTGTCCGTTGAGATTGGCGCGGGTGGATTCGACCAGCTCCTCCATCGCGGCGGCGCCGGCGCCGCTCGCGGCCTGATAGGTCGAGATAATCACGCGCTTGATGCGGTTCTTCCGGTGGATCGGCCACAGCGGCACCAGCGCGGTGATCGCCGCGCAGTTCGGGTTGGCGATGATGCCCTTGTGATCCCTGATGCGGTTGGCGTTGATCTCGGGGATCACCAGCGGCACGTTTGGATCCATGCGGAAGGCCGAGGAATTGTCGACCACGACCGCGCCGGACTTCACCGCGATCGGCGCGTACTTCTTCGAGATGCTGCCGCCGGCGGAGAACAGGGCGATGTCGACGCCTTCGAAAGAGCGCTCGGTCAGCTCCTCGATCACGACGTCCTTGCCGCGGAACGACACCGTCTTGCCGGCGGAGCGGGCGCTGGCGAGCGCCTTGAGCTTACTGACGCGGAAGCCGCGCTTGTCCATGGTGGCGATGAATTCGGCGCCCACCGCACCGGTGACGCCGACAATCGCGACGACGGGATCGTTACTCACTTTGTCCTCCATTGAATTGAGAATTCAGACAACAAAAAAGCCCCGGACCATCGAGGGCGGGGCTTCGGTAGAGCTGATGCGTTTAAGTCGACGACCTACGCGCGCACGCCTCCCCGGGCCCCTGGGGCCGTGGTGGTTTTGGTCGTGCGTTTGGTGGTCGTGAACATGGCGGCGACTTATGGGGGAGAGTCTGGCGGTCGTCAATGGCCTTTCCGCCCCGGGCGGTCCCGGGGGCCGTACTCACTATTTCGTCTTGGCGCCCGGCGGCTCCAGGATGACCTCCTTGAGGTCGTCTCCGCTGATGACGACGATTGCAAAGTTGAGCCGGCCGCGTTCGCGCACCAGGCCACCGCTGATCGCCTTGCCCGAGGCTGCGCGCTCGGCGACGCGCACGGCGTCGGCGAGACGGTGCCTGATCGCACCGAGCGCTGCGAGGTTGTCGCGGTCCTCGTGGTCGAGGCTCGGCGAGGGGCAGGGCGGCTTCACCGCCGACGATCTCGCCGGTCGCCGCATTGATGGTGTGGCGCCAGATCCGGTCGTTGTGCAGGGTCTTAACCCGATACACCGGCACGCGGGCGGCGCCGTCAAAGCTCACATCCGCCGTGGTGGCGCCGGCGTGCCGGCCTTCGGCGATCGTCATGGCCTGGCTGATCGAGATCGACGAGCTGCGGAAGCGTTCGATTTCGCGGCTGACGGCCTGGCGGTCGACCTCCGCGTCACCCTCTCTTTCGCCGTGCAGGGCCGTCGGCGTGCTGCCCGCGGTCACGATCGCCCGCGCGGGCGCGGCGAGGAGCAGCGCCGGCAAGGCAATCGCCAGCAATCCCGAGGTCCATCGTTTGGCTGTCGTCATGCTCGAAACCCTCGGCCAGCGAGTGTGCCGGATGATCGTAAAGAATTCGCGGCCGGCCTTGGGCATCGGCCGGCCGCGGAGCGCCGCACCGGGCTGAACCCGGCACGGCGATCTCAGCGTACGGGCCACCTTTGGGGCTGGTGAAAAAGGCAGCCCGTATCGCTTATAACTAAACCATACCGTATCGTTTTATTTCGATCAATGCGGCCGGCAGCTTCCCGGGCGCGGAAAGCATGCAGCTCACGGAATTGTCAGCGGGAGGGACGGCGGCGGTGCGTGAGCTTGGTGTCCTGAACGCGATCGGCCGGTCCCAGCGCGCCGGCCAGGAACAGCTTGATGGCGGCGCGCATGCGTTTTTCGGCAGCCTTCATCTCGAGCGCCGTTCCGAAGGTCGCCAGGCGGTGGGTGTGACCGACGACCACGTCGAGAAACACCTCGGCGGCAATGGTGGTGTCCTCGACGTCGAGCGCGCCCTGAGCCACCAGATGGTCGAAAAAGCGCGCGGTGGTGGCGACAGCCTTGAGCCAGCCTTCCTCCTTGCCGAGCTTGGCGATGTCGGGGAAGTTGATGGCCTGCGACGTCATCATGCGGCTGAAGGCGACGGCATCGGGGCCGCAGGTGAATGTCAGCATCTCGCGTCCGATCTCGACCAGGCGCTGCTCGACCGAGATGTCCGAGGCGCTGGAGAGTTGCGTCTCCGCCGCGGCCGAGAGCGGCGCGAGCCAGCGTGCGATCTCGCGCCTCAGCACGGCGGCAAACAGCCCGCGCTTGTCGCCGTAGCGGGAATAGACGGTGGGCTTGCTGACCCGGGCCGCTTCCGCGACCGCGTCGAGCGAGGTGGCGTCGAAGCCGCGGTCCAGGAACAGGCGGGTGGCCACTTCGATCAACCGCTGGTCGCGCTCGATCGCGGCGGACTTGGTCGGCCGGCCGCCGCGGGATTTCGGCACCTCGCGCCGCGGCGCCGCCGGTTTTGTCCTGGTCGCAGTCAATCCCATGCCAAATGATTCCTGCGCGTTTCTGACAGTCGTCATTCGCTCTATATCGCGCAGGAGCGGGGGCGTCATCGCGAATCTGGCCGAATTGGCCGTATCGTCAACGGTTTCGGCAGAGCCGCGTTCCGTCACCGTGCCTCACGGCACCGTCGCGCTCCAGGCCTGACCGGATGCCGCCTTGTCATATCCGTATTGATAGAGCGCCCGCATATAGGTGGTGTCGAACCCTTCCGACGGCGGCGGCGGATAGTCGCGCGCGATGTAGGAGAGATGAAAGCCGAGCCGGTTTCGCTTGGCGAAATCATAGGTCGAGTAAATGATCGAGCGCGTCTGCGACTGTGTGATTGCCGACAGGCTGCGCGAGGCGACATCGATGGTGCCGTTGGAGACGAGCTCGAAATTGCGCTCGATCTTCTTGTTGACGAGAATGTAGATGTCCAACTTCGCGCTGCCCGGCAGCCGGCTGCCCTGGAACAGCAGGGCTTCCGGCAGCGTCAGCACCGGGGCGGTCACGCCGCCGTCGACATGCATCTCCTGAAACTTCCGGCCCTCGCCCTCGGCGTCGATCATGATCGGTGGAAACACCAGCGGAATGCTGGCGGAGGCCGCCATCACGTCGCGAAACAGTTTGAGCGCCTCGGGCGTGCCGACCGCGGCGATCTTGCCCATGTCCCAGATCGCGGTGCGCTGGGTGTCGAGATCGGTCGTCACGATCAGGAGCTTTCGCCCCTTGGCGTTTTCGCGCGCCACCTGCGCCATGATCTCGGGACCGACATAGCGGGCGACGAGACCGCGCAGCCGCGTGTTGCCGAACAGGCCGGATCCGAACAGCACGCGCATGATGCTGGGATCGTTGAGCAGGCTTTCCGCGATGCCGCTGGTGTAGACCTCCTTCAGCGTGTCGTCGTATTGCGAGCCGAGAAACGCGAACGGCGCGATCAGGCCGCCGGTGCTGACGCCCGAGACGACGGAGAAATTGGGGCGGGTTCTGGCCGCGGTCCAGCCGTTGAGCACGCCAACGCCGTAGGCGCCATCGGCGCCGCCGCCGGAGAGCGCGAGATAGGATTTCGTCGCGGTGCCGGTGCCCTTCTCGAAGCTGAATTTGGTGACGGGCTCGTCGGCGTAGCGCCGGAGGCCGTCGATCGCGAGCACGCGCGACGTGCTGGCCTCGGCCGCGGTGTAGGGGGTGCGGGGCAGGGAGGTGCAGGCGCAGAGCGCCAGGCTGCAGGTCAGGACCAGAATTCCGGTCAGGCGGCCGCCTGTTGACCTGATCAGGTGATGCAAGCGGCCGAAGACGCCGGTCGAACTGGAGGGCAGAGGCATTGTTAGTGGCTGGCGATCACGCATTTACCGCCGCCGGCAAACCTCGCCGCGGCATCCCGTCCAGTCCCCAGATAAAACTACACGGTATCGTTTTGTTTAACAAGGGCGGCGGCGCGAATATCCGCCGCGATTGTGTCCCAGTCTGAGGCATGGGCGCAGCTTGCGGCATGGGGTTCGAGCGGGTTGATCGGCCTCTTCCAACACGCAATAAGCACCGCCATGAATCCAGACAATGATCTTCCCAATCACTTTGAGTTGCTCGCCACCGATGGCGCCGCGCGCGCCGGGCGGCTGACCACGCCTCATGGCGTGGTGCGGACGCCGGCCTTCATGCCGGTCGGCACGGCGGGCGCGATGAAGGGCATGCACTGGCGCGAGGTGCGCGATGCCGGGGCCGACATCGTGCTCGGCAACACCTATCATTTGATGCTGCGCCCGACGGCCGAACGGATCGCAGCGCTCGGCGGCCTGCAGAAGTTCACCGGCTGGAACGGCCCGATGCTGACGGATTCCGGCGGCTTCCAGGTGATGTCGCTGTCGGACCTGCGGAAGGTCACCGAGAACGCCGTCACCTTCCGTTCGCATATCGACGGTGCCAAGGTCGAGCTGTCGCCGGAGCGCTCGATCGAGGTGCAGCGCCTGCTCGGCTCGGACATCGCGATGCAAATGGACGAATGCGTGCGGCTGCCGGCCGAGCACGCCGACATCGAGCGCGCGATGCAATTGTCGCTGCGCTGGGCCGAGCGAAGCAAGCGCGCCTTCGAGAGCGCGCCCGCGGGCTACATGCTGTTCGGCATCGTGCAGGGCGGCGACGTGCCTCAACTGCGTCATGCGAGTGCGCAGGGCCTGGTCGCGACCGGCTTCCATGGCTATGCCATTGGCGGCCTTGCCGTCGGCGAGCCGCAGGCGGTGATGCTGGCGATGATCGACGAGACCGCGCCGCTGCTGCCGAAGGAGCGGCCGCGCTATCTGATGGGCGTCGGCACGCCCGACGACATCCTCGAAGCCGTGAAGCGCGGCATCGACATGTTCGATTGCGTGATGCCGACCCGCAATGGCCGGCACGGCGTCGCCTTCACGCGCTTCGGCCAGGTCAACCTCCGCAACGCGCGCCACGCCGACGATCCGCGTCCGCTGGATGAGGAGAGCGCATGGCCGTCGACGCGCAACTGCGCGCGCGCCTATCTGCATCATCTCGTCAAGGCGGGCGAGACGCTGGGTGCGATGCTGCTGTCTGAAATCAATATCGCGTACTACCAGTTCCTGATGCAGGGCATCAGGGACGCGGTCGCACACGGAACGTTCGAGGAGTTCTATCAGCGTACGCGGGAGGACTGGGCGAGGGGCGATATCGCCCCGCGCTGAAGCGATGACGCTAGTTGCACACGAAGCGCTGCTTCACGGCGTGCTTGGTGACGAAGCCATAGCCGCAATTGTCGCAAGTCCAGAGATAGCTGATCACGTGGTCCGAGACGTAGGCGGAAGCTTCGGCGGCGACCATGGAGTCGGCGCAGACGGGACAGGTGGGCAACTCGCTGCAACGCGGATCGCGGTTCGGCGCGACGGACGACAACACTTCAGCAACTGCTGACATCGTGGTGACCTCCCTGCTTTGAGACATAAGTCTAACATAAGCAGAAGCGGTTGACGAGGTCGCAACACAAATGCGTTGGTTTTCTGATGTTTGTCGCTCACGTGATTTTGCGATGCAGCGTATTTAACATGTGCCGCATTGTCGCTTGCGTGTCGCCGCAAGCTGTCTGTAACTGCACAATGTCGCGATAGAAGTGCAGATTGTCGCCACAGGGAGTTCAGTATGGACGCATCGTCCACCACGGGTGCAGCGCACCAACCCGGCCGCGGCCGGATCTACGACTCGATCGTCGAGGCCTTCGGCAACACGCCGATCGTGCGGTTGCGCCGGCTGCCCGGCATGCACGGCGTGAACGCGACAATTTTGGCAAAACTTGAATATTTCAATCCCGCCGCAAGCGTGAAGGATCGTATCGGCGCGGCCATGATCGTCGCGATGGAGAAGGCTGGCATCGTCAAGCCCGACACGGTGCTGATCGAGCCGACCTCCGGCAATACCGGCATCGCGCTCGCCTTCGTGGCGGCCTCGCGCGGTTACCGGCTCAAGCTGGTGATGCCGGAATCGATGTCGATCGAGCGGCGCAAGATGCTGGCCTTTCTCGGCGCCGAGCTGGTGCTGACGCCCGCCGCGCAAGGCATGAAGGGCGCGATCGCGGCCGCCGAGGAGCTGTTGAAGACGACGCCGAACTCGGTGATGCCGCAACAGTTCAAGAACCTCGCCAATCCCGAGGTGCACCGCCGCACCACCGCGGAGGAGATCTGGAACGACACCGGCGGCAACATCGACTTCTTCGTCGCCGGCGTCGGCACCGGCGGCACGATCACCGGCGTCGGCCAGGTGCTGAAGCCGCGCAAACCATCCCTGCGCGTGGTCGCGATCGAGCCGGAGGAGAGCCCGGTGCTGTCCGGCGGCCAGCACACGCCGCACAAGATCCAGGGCATCGGCGCCGGCTTCGTGCCCGACATCCTCGACCGCTCGGTGATCGACGAGATCGTCAAGATCAACTCGACGACGGCGATCGAGACCTCGCGCGCGCTGGCACGGCACGAAGGTATCCCGGGCGGCATCTCTTCGGGCGCAGCGATCGCGGCCGCGCTCGAGATCGGCAAGCGGCCGGAGGCTGCCGGCAAGACCATCCTGGCGATCGTGCCGTCCTTCTCCGAGCGGTATCTTTCGACAGCCCTGTTTGAGGGAATCTGAGACATGGCCGATCAACCGAGGCGGCCGCGCACGCTCGGCGATGCCAGGACCGAAGCCGAGGCGGCGTTCAAGAAGGTGACGGCCAAGGTTGCCGCCGCGCCGGTCAAGCAAAACGTGGCGCCTGGTATCAAGGAGCAGGTGACGCTGCGCATCGACCAGGACGTGCTGGAGTTCTTCCAGGAGGGCGGCCCCGGCTGGCAGGACCGCATCAACGAGGCGCTGCGGAAGGCGGCGGGGAAGTAGCTGCAGACCTGCACGTTGGACCCGCTGCGCTCCCCGCGAACCGTGACACCCAGAATCCTGCCGGGATGGGATTCTGGATTGCTTCGCTGCGCTCGCAATGACGGACGATGAGGCGGCGACGCTGCAAAATAGAAAAAGCCCGGCGCGAGCCGGGCTTTTGTTTGTCAATCTCGCTCGGCTCAGCGGCGGAACATGCCGCCCATCATGCCGCCGACAACGCCGCCCACGAAGGCCGCACCGGCGGCATCGCCGGGGTTGCTGCGGTGTTGTGGAGCCGGAGCGCTGCCCTGGGGAGCATTGGCGGCGCGGCGGGCCGGCTTCTGGCTGGTGTCGCTCGCCGTCGCCGGGGCGGCCACGATCTCCGCGAGCAGGGCTTTGTGCTGGTTCTTGTTGAGGTAGCCCGATGAGGGGTAGCCGCGTGCGGTTTGCCAACGCTTCAGCACGGACCGCGTATCGTCGTTGAATACGCCCGTCTGCTTGGTGTCGAAGCCGAGCGCCGTCAGTCGACGCTGCACGTCGCGGCGCTTGTTCTTGTCGAGGCCGATCTGGTCCTCGGTGAGCTGGGTGGCCTCGTCGGTGAAGGTGGCGGGATCGACGCCGGCGTTGAGCGTGCGGGTCGCGGTCGAGGGACCGCTCTTGATCGCCGCAAGCCGTGCCAGTGCCAGCGCCTTGAACTGCCCGTTGGGATAGGCCGAGAGATAGGCGTTGAGTCTCTTCCGGCGTGTTGGATTCCTTCACCGAGCGCCAATATTCGAGCTCGACGCCGTCGGAGCTGCCGGCCGCTGCGGGCACGATGCCGGAGGCCGTCGGGGCCGCATTGGCGACCTGGGTGGTCGGGGCCGAGTTGAGATAGACCGAGCCGGTCAGGTTGGTGTGGCCCCAGGGCAGCTGACCCTTGCGGGTCTCCTCGTTGACCTGGGCACGCACCGAGGTCATCGCCTGCTGGATCTCGACGCCGGGCTTGGTGATGTTGTCGATCAGCGCGCGGGTGAACGGGCTGTTGTTGCCCTCCTGGCCGTCGAGCGCGGTCTGGCCGGGGCCGGTCGCGAACGCGATCAGCGTGCCTTCGCCGGACTTCATCTCGGCAAGACCGCTCTGCACGTTGACGCTGCGGGTCGCCGAGTTCGACTTGATCTTGGCGGCGAACGGATTGTCGCGGCAGGCGTCGAGGAAGACGAGCTTGACCTTGGCATCGCCCATGGTCTGGTCGAGCGTCAGGTCGATGTTGATGGCCGCGCCCAGCTTGACGTCCATCTCCGACTTGATGTCGGCGTCGACGGGCAGCAGGTAATTGGTGCCGCCGACGGCGATGCCGTGGCCGGCATAATAGAACAGCGCGATGTCGGAGCCCTGCGCCTTGCGGCCGAAGTCGAGCAGTTTCTCCGTCATCTGGTCGCGGCTGAGATTGGATCCTTCGATCACCTCGAAGCCGACATTGCGCAGCGTGGACGCCATCGCCTTGGCGTCGATCGGCGGGTTCGGCAGTTGCGCGACGTTCTTGTAGGAGCCGTTGCCGACGACGAAGGCAACGCGGCGGTCAGCCTTCGCGGCATTGACCGACAGCGCCATGCACATCAGCGATGCGAAGAGGGTGAGATAGCGCATTCTGAAATCCCCAGAATCGAATTGCAGGCAGCAACGAACTGGCAACGAACCTACACGAAGTGCCCGACGTGGTGCCACCGAAACGGCAGTCCGTAGCATTCAACCCGCTGCTGTGTGGCCGAATGTGCACGGTGGACTCATCCTCCAACGTGATCCAAATCACACGGACACTTCGTTTTGTCGCGCAAGGCGGGGAAGGTTCACCGCGCGCGGGCGGGAACCGTTGAGGCCGGCTTCAAATTCAGGAGATTGCCGCACAGGATCAGCGCTGCGCCCAGCACCGTCCAGGCGTCGAGGCGCTCGGCGTAGAGCAGCCAACCCGCGGTCGCAGTCAGTGGAACCCGCAGGAAGTCCATGGGAACCACGATCGTCGCGTCGGCGTATCGAAGCGCACTGGCAAGGCAATAGTGCGAGAAAGTGCCGCAGACGCCGATGACGAAGAGCCATCCCCAAAGGTAGGACGACGGCCAGGTCCAGACAGCGAGCGTCGGCAGCAGGCCCACGACCATCTGCACCACGATCATCCAGAACAGGATCGACAACGCGCTCTCGGTCCGGGTCAGCGACTTCGCGAGGATCATGGAGATGCTGAAGCCGACCGCGGCCCCAAGCGCGATCAACTGGCCTGGATTGATCTCGCTGGTGGCGGGCCGCACGATCATGACGACGCCGACGATGCCGAGCACGACGGCCGCGATCTTCCAGGTCGTCATGCGTTCGGAGAGGAATGTCGCGGCCAGCACGGCGGTCCAGATCGGCATCGTGAACTCGATTGCGACGACCTGGCCGATCCCGATCAGCGTCAGTGCATAGAACCAGCCGAGCTGTGCGAAGTAATGAACCCCGTTGCGTGCCAGATGCTGGGGCAGGCGTTTGGTCGCGACAGCTGCAAATCCGCCCGCGCGGTAGATGAGAGGCAACAGCAGCGTGAAGCCGATCACCGAGCGCACTTCCATGATCTGGAAAACGCTGAGGCTCGCGCGTGGTCTCGCGCCCGGCGACCGCCATCACCAGCATCAGCGCCAGCCAGCCGGCCATCCACAAGGCAGCCATCGTTTTGGACGGTGTCGCGCTCATCGGGAGGGGGCTGGGGGCAGGGTGCTGGAGGACGGAAAGCGAAAAAGGACGGCCGGTATCGGCGACATCACCGCCATTTGCAACGGCCAAATCTGCGGATGCAGCGATGCAAGAGGGCGTGCTAAAGCTTCATTGAACAACAAGAAAGGGAGGTCTTCGCTCATGCAAATCCTGCAACCGGCCGAATGGAAGAAACCGCGCGGCTTTTCCCACGGCGTGGTGGTGGACGGACCGGGGCGCTGGGTGGTGCTGGCCGGCCAGACCGGCGGCGACGAGGCCGGCAATTACGCGCCCGACATGGCGGCGCAGGTCGGAGCCGCCTTGAAGCGGATCATCAAGCTGCTCGGAGAGGCTGGCGCCGGTCCCGAGCACATCGTCCGCCTGACCTGGTACCTGACCAGCCGCAGCGAATATGAAGCGGCCGGTGCCGGCATCGGTGCAGCCTGGAAAGAAACGCTCGGGCGCAACTTCCCGCCGTCGACGCTGCTCTATATCGGCGGTCTCGTGGACGAGCGAGCCAAGGTCGAGATCGAGGTCACGGCGTTCGCGCCGGGTGCGTAAAAATCGATCCGGCGAGGCCGCCGGATCGATTCTCGAATCGCCTGTCGTCTAACTTGGACAGCGAGTTACTTGGACAGCGAGTTACTTGGACAGCGAGATGTTGGCGCCGCGGAACTGGCTGTCCGCGCGGATGGTGACGGTCTGCTTGTTGCCGCTGGTCTTCAACCCGATGTTGGCATTGAAGCCGGCTGCCGAGGCGACCACGTCGAAATTGCCGCCGCCGCCGCGGCCCTGGAGCGAACCGGAGATGTTGCGGCTGGCTTCGGACCAGCTGCCGGTGACGGCGCTGCCCTCTGCCTTGACGTTGGCGGCGAGGTTGAATTTGTAGGCGTCGCTGGCACAGGTCAGCGACATCTCCAGGGTGGGGCCGATCGGGGCATATTTGGCCCGGCAGCGGATCCGCTCGGTCGAGCCGTCATCCAGGGTGACGACGCCGCCGCCGCTCCAGCTGCCCGCCATCGGGGCGAACGGGCCGGACTGGGCCTTGCTTTCGGAGCCGGCGATGCCCGCCGCAAACAAAACGGCGGCCGCGATCAGCAGCCGCCGGTTCCAGCTGGTCCCGATTGGTTTATTGGCGCGATGCTTCCCACCGCCCGCTGCACGGTATGCCTGCAGATGCTCCATTCCACTTTCCCGATCCGGCGTTGCCGTTGAGTTGACCGTTGGCATATGCACCATTGATCGAAACTTTCACAAGTCCCCCGCTGCCGATGGTGCCGGAAACGTTAGCGCCGGGCGCGGTGATTCTGCCGTCGGCAACCGTCAGCATCGAGCTTGCGGTGGGTTCGCAGGAGCCGCTCTTGGTCACGATCGTGACCTGCCAATTGCCGTCATAAGGCGTCTGGGCAAAGGCGGACGCGGCGAGGGTGCCGGTGAAAACTGAAGCGGCACAGAACACCGCAATGCGAGCAAAACGCATAAATTCCGTCCTTGAATGTGTCTGATATGCTGTCGCTTATCTGGACCAAATGTGACGGAAATTTGTTGCAATGCCAAATCGAAAATTGTTCCTGTGGAAACAATGGTTTATTTGCGTTTCTGGCGGCAATTTTCGAAGCGGAATCAATACCCCTCCACGTTAAGGGTAAACGTCAGGAGAGACTCGGTGCCGACGTTGCGAACTGCTCGTCCTGGGTCTTGGCGGGCAGCGCCTTGTGGACCTTGGCGTAGTCGATCACGTCGGCCAGCAGCTTGAGGCCGAGCGGGGCCAGCGCGCGCTCCCAGAGCTCCCGCGCCGTTTCGCCCTTCTTGACGAAGCACCAGTCCTGGGCGGCGATGGCGCCGGCGTCCATGCGGTCCGCGAGGTGATAGATCGTGCCGCCGGCGATCGGATCGCCTTCCTTGATAGTCCACTCCACGGCGGCCTTGCCGCGATGCCGCGGTAGCAGCGAAGGGTGATAGCCGATGCCGCCAAGCCTGGCGGCGGCGAGCGCATCCTTTCCGATCCGGGCGTGACTGTGCGCCGTGATGATCAGGTCGGTATCAGGCGCAATCTCGGAGGCCACCACCAGCTTCGGATTGGCCTGGACCACGACCTCGATGCCGGCTTCCTTGGCCGTCGCCGCGAGGCGATCTTCGGCGTCGGCCACCACGACCCTGGCGATCGAGACGCCGTGCTCCCGGAGCATGTTCAGGGTGGTCACGCCGAAATGGCGGGAGCCGACGAGGGTAATGCGCATGGGTGTCCGATCCGGTCTCGCAACTGCGTCATCCCCCGATAACACGTCCGGACGCCCTGTCACCACCCGCACGGCGTTTGCAGGGGTTATCAACAATGCGCGGAGGCTCCGGCTGCGATGAGCGCCGTTGCAAGGCCGGCCGTTCCGGTGCTTCCATGGGCGGACATGTTGCACCGGTTCGGGAGCGAGACTCATGCGAAGCGCATGGTTTTTCCTTCTCGCGGCATTGCTCTTGGCTGTTCCCGCTCATGCGGGCGGGCCATATCCCTCGGTGCCGCCCGAGACCGGGATCGCGCCATTCGTGGGGCCGACCTGGGAGGGCTATCGTTGCGCCCGAGGGCCGGCGCTCAATTTCTATCATCGTGCCTATTACGGCGAGGAACCGCCGGCGCTCTATCGTGGCTACGCCTACCGGCCGTATTATCGCTACAGCGCCTATCGTAGATTGCCGCGCACTTACTTCTGCGTCATCGATTAGCGTTGCCGCGCGGCCACGGTGAGGCGGCAAGCGGCCGATAAGTCGGTTCCTGTGTTTCGTTTTTAACAGAGGTATGCCGGGCCGGCTGATAAGAGTGCGCCACCGGGGCTGGCGACATTTCAATCCGCATCCGTTTTTAAACCCGGCTTGGGCCGCTGGCGTGTTCGTCAGCGGCCTTTTCAATGACCCCACCTCAGGAAAAGATCGAATGGTAACGCGATCTCAACCCGCGCGGCGTATCGACGAATCTGTCGCGGATTTGTATTGCGTACCGCGACACCGAAAATGTCCCGCCGGCGTGGGTGCGCCGTGCGGGCCTTTTCGTCGGGACAATTTTCATGCCGCGCGCCATTGAGCAGATCGTCGACAGCTATGTGCGGCTGAAGAACCGGCGCGGTCTCGACGAGCTGATGATGCACCGGCAGCGCCTCGCGGTCGATCTGAAGAGCAAGTCCGGCTACGATTTCAGCCTCCCGATCGGCCAGATCGACGAGGAGATCGCGATCATCGAGGCGGGCCTCGAGCGCCTCAAGGCGGAGAATTCCACGTCGATCTAACGGATCTTCGCGCATCGGGGACGACGCATCGTCGCACTCCGCGACCGGTTCATGGATGGTTCAGGCCTGCGATGTCTCAATCTCAGCATCGTTTCGTGGGACATGAATCCTGCTAGGTTTTGTCCCCGTGATTTGGAGAAGACGTCATGATCGCTCTTGCGCTCGCTGGCCTGCTTGCGTTCGCTACCGTGCCCGCGGCATCGCCGGAGCCCATGGTGGAACAAGTTCAGTTCAGAGGTGGTCCGGGCGGACAATGTCCACACGGCTATGATTTCAACCACTCGAACGGCCGCTGCTATCCCAACGATTATCATGCGCCCGGCGTCTACACCGGGGATCCCGGAACGGCGTACAGGCGCGGCGGCGGTGGCGGCGGCGGTCTGTGCCCGCACGGCTACGACTACAATTACTCGAACGGCAGCTGCTATCCGAACGGGGCCCACGCGCCCGGCGCTTACGGGCGTCCCGAATCCTACGGACGACGCGGCGGGCTCTGTCCGGACGGCTACGACTACAATTATTCGCAAGGGCGGTGCTATCCGAACGGCGCACGCGCTCCCGGCATGTACGGCCGATAATCGATCGCCGTGCCGAGGCGGGCGCGCTCAGTCGCGCCGGCCGCCGTCGATCACCGTGAACAGCGGCCGCGCCGGGGTCGGCTCGACCAGCAGCTCCTCCACCAGCGCGGTGGCTGCATCGACATATTTGCGTGTCGGCTTGTCGAGCTCGCGCCTCGCCTCGTCGTCGAGCGCGACCTTCGCGGCTTCGACCAGCTTGCGCATGCGCACCGCATGGTCATCGCCGGCCGTCAGCGTCGCGCGCGCCAGCGAGCGCAGCACGAACAATTCGCCTTCGAGGCGGAGCAGGCGGTCGTTGAGCCTGGTGAGGACGGCGTTGAGGTCGGCCATGACAATTGTTCAGCGCGAGGGATCCGTCCTGATCTAGCGGCGATCGGTGAACGGAGTGCAAACGGCATTGCAGCAATTGGGTCGATCGGCCGTCACGCCGCCGTCCGCGCCAGATAGTCGCGCGCGAAAGCGAGATACCAGTCCAGGCAGGCGGGATTGGCCATCGCCTCCTTGTTGATGACCTTCTCGACGGGCTGGCCGAGCAGGAGCTTCTTGACCGGCAGTTCCTGCTTCTTGCCCGACAGCGTGCGCGGGATCTCGGCGACGGCGAAGATCTCGTTCGGCAGGAAGCGGCGTGACAGGCCGGTCTCGATCGCCCCGTTGATCTTCGCCTGCATCGCAGCGTCGAGCGCGATGCCGTCGCGCAGCACCACGAACAGCGGCATGTAGCTGTCGCGGCCGAGATATTCGAGGTCGACGACGAGGCTGTCGAGCACCTCCGGCAGCGCCTCGATCGCGGAATAGAGCTCGCTGGTCCCCATGCGCAGGCCGTGCCGGTTGATGGTGGCGTCGCTGCGGCCATAGATGATGCAGGATCCGTCGAGGTTGACCTTGAGCCAATCGCCGTGCCGCCACACCGGCCCGCGGCCGCTGCCGTCGAAATTATCCGGATAGGTCTCGAAATAGCTGGCGCGATAGCGCACGTCGTCCTTGTCGTTCCAGAAATACAGCGGCATCGACGGCATCGGCTCGGTGCAGACGAGACTCGCCGACCTCGCCGGTGACGGCGCGGCCCTGTTCGTTGAAGGCCTCGACGGCCGCGCCGAGCAGGCGGCATTGCATCGCGCCGGGCGTCTGCGGCAGCTCGCGATTGCCGCCGATGAAGGCGCCGGCGAAATCGGTGCCGCCGGAGATATTCGCCCACCAGATGTCGGCCTGCGCCCTGCTGCCGTTGGACTTCGACAGCGCGGCGAAGCGCGCGTTGAACCAACCTTGCGTGTCGGCGCTGAGCGGCGAGCCGGTCGAGCCGAGACAGCGCAACCGCGACAGATCGCCCGCGGCAGCCGGGTCGATCTCGGCCTTGGCACAATTGGCGAAGAAGGCCGCGCCGGCGCCGAAGAAGGTCGCCTTAGACCGCGCGACGAAGCGCCACAGCGTGGTCCAGTCCGGCTTGTCCTTGGTGCCGCCGGGGCTGCCGTCGAAGATGCAGCAGGTGGAGCCGCCGAGCAGGCCGCCGACCTGGCTGTTCCACATGATCCAGCCGGTCGACGAGTACCAGTGATAGCGCTCGCCGAACGAGTTCGGATGATAGGAACAGCCGATGTCGTTGTGCAGCCCGAGCAGCGCCAGCACCACGATGACGATGCCGCCATGGCCGTGCACGATCGGTTTCGGCAGCCCGGTGGTGCCGCTGGAATAGACGATCCAGAGTGGATGATCGAACGGCAGCCACATCGGCTCGAACGCATCGATCGCAGCGCTCGTCCTTGCGAGGATATTCGAAAGCAGAGCCTCCGGTGCGGCAGGCGCAACGGTCTCGCTGTGCAGGATGACATGCTCGACCATGGGCAACGCACGCCGCAGCTCGGCAACGACATCGCGGCGGTCGTGCCGCCGGCCTGCATAGGTGACGGCGTCGCAGGCGATCAGCACTTTCGGCTCGATCTGCTTGAAGCGGTCGATGACGGCGGGCGCGGCCATGTCGGGCGCACAGAGGCTCCAGACCGCGCCGATGCTGGCGCTTGCGAGAAACGCGATGATGGTCTCGGGAATGTTGGGCAGATAGGCCGCGACGCGGTCGCCGGGCTTGATGCCCTTGTCCTTCAGATGCAGCGCCAGCGCGGCCGCCTTGCGCCGCAGCTCCGGCCAGCTCGTCTCCCCGATGCTGCCATCCTCGCCGCTGCTGACGATCGCCGGCAGGCCGGCGGCATGTGCCGCTTCGACGTGCCGGAACACCTGCCGGGCATAATTGACTTGCGCGCCGGAAAACCAGACCGCGCCAGGCATCTTACGCGCGGTGAGCACGGCTTGGAACGGCGTCGGCGATTGCAGATCGTAATAGTCCCAGATGCTGTGCCAGAAACCGTCGAGATCACGCACGGACCATTGCCGCATGTCCTCGTAATCGGCGAAGGACAGACCTCGCCGCTCGGCGAGCCAGTTGCGGTAGAGGGCGAGCTGGGGAACGAAGGGCGCGGTCATTGGCTATCGGCTTCAGTTGCGGGGCCGGGAATCTAACTGGTGCCGCAGAGAAGCAGAAGCCGCAGTTCGCGCAGGCCGCAATGACGAAAGGCGCCCTTGTCTCGGCCTGTCAGCCCACGCCGGCCCAGCGCCGACCGAACACCGGCGGCTTCGTCTTCACCGTCTGCCAGCCGAAGAAGTGATGCTTGCCGGACCAGCTATGCACGACGCTGCTGCAGATGCTGCACCTGAAATGGCCGACATGCGCTTCGCCGTGCTCTTCCCTTGTCGCGGTGTAGTTCATGCTGCAACCGGTGCAGGTGAATTCTTCGATCGTCCAGATGCTGTTGGCCATTGCACGCAATGCTCGTTGGGACTTCGATGCAGGGTAGGAGAGGGCCTTTGCATCGGCGTAAACGGTCCCGGCGAAATCCGGTTAATCGGCGTTAGCCAAAGTGGGCCCGGGATCACCGACATTGCAGGACTTTCCCGGCCCGCGCGGCGCCGGTCAGTCCAGATCGTTCCGCCGGCAGGTCGATTTCGCCACGAGCGCCTCGGTTGGGAGGCGCGTCAGTGGGGGAGATCAAGGGGGCGAAGTGCACCCGTCCGGAACGGACCCTGTCGTGGATCGCGTAGGCATGGCGCCGATAGCCCGGCGCCGCGTTCCGCTTGAGCGGAAAATGGATGCCGCGGTGAATCCCCGCATGCTGGTCGGGCTCTCTGGGGCTGCGTGGCATCGTTTCGGAAGGCTTTTTGGATCGATCCGTTCCTAATCCGGCGGCGCTGCGTTACCTGGGCGGGGGCGGTCGTCTTGACGGCGGATGCGGGGCTGGCAATAACCCGAGGCTGTGCCAGTGCCGGAACCCGCGTCGATGCCGCAAGGAAGGTCGTGCCCGTGAAAAGTCTCCGTCAGCTCCTGACGGGAGAGGACATCATCCAGCTCGTGATCCGGCTCGGCCTGTTGGCCCTGCTGATCATCTGGACCTTCCTGATCATTCGCCCGTTCGTGCCGATCCTGGCTTGGAGCGGCGTGCTGGCGGTTGCGTTCTATCCGGCCTTCAGCTGGGTCGCCAAAGCCCTGGGTGGGCGGCCCAAGACCGCAGCGGCAATCCTGACGCTGATCACGCTCGGCATCGTTATCGGTCCGGCGACGTGGCTCGGCATCAGCGCGGTGGACGGCGTGCGCGAGCTCGCGCATCAGCTCGGCACCGGCGATCTGGCGCTTCAGGCGGCGCCCGAGCAGCTCAAATCATGGCCGCTGGTCGGCCCCTGGCTCTACGAACTCTGGGACCAGGCCTACACCAACGTCCGCGCGGTGGTGCGCGAGGTGGCGCCGTATCTCCAGCCGCTGGCGGGACCGCTGCTCTCGCTCGCCGGCGATGCCGGCGTCGGCACGCTGCAGTTCCTGGTCTCGGTGTTCGTGGCCGGCTTCCTGTTTCCGCACGGGCCGCGGTTCGTCGCGGCCGGCCGCGGCTTCCTGTTTCGTATCGTGCCCGAGCAGACCGAGCATTTCCTGTCGCTCGCGGGTGCCACCATCCGCGCCGTGGCGCAGGGCGTGATCGGCGTCGCGATCGTGCAGGCGCTGCTCGCCGGCATCGGTTTCAAGCTCGCGGCCGTGCCGAGCGCCGGCCTTCTCGCCTTCATCGTGCTGCTGCTCTCGATCGTGCAGATCGGCGCCTTCCTCGTGCTGCTGCCTGTCATCATCTGGATCTGGACCGCCAAGGACGTCACCACGGCGTTGCTGCTCACCGTGTTTCTCGTCGTGGTCGGTTTCATCGACACGATGTTGAAGCCGCTCGTCATGGGACGGGGCCTGACCACGCCGACCATCGTGATCTTCGTCGGTGTGATCGGCGGCACGCTCGCCCACGGCATCGTCGGCCTGTTCATCGGGCCGATCATCCTGTCGGTGGCCTGGGAGATGATGATGGCCTGGATCAGGACCGAGGATCGGGCAGGGGCGGTCAAGGACTGATCTCACCCGGACCGGCGCGATCCGCCGCGGCCGCGCCGGGACCCGACGGCGCACAGCTGTGATCAAGCGACGCCACGAACTTGTCTGTTCGACTAGACAAGTTACGATTGGGCCGATTCTGGTTCAATGACGGCAGCAATGGCGAAGTCTTCCAAGCTGGTTGCCGCAAGGCGCGGCAAAGTATTGTTGGTCAGACGGCGGTCGGACGGCCTGTGGATGTTCCCGGGCGGCCGCAAGCGTGCGCGCGAATCCGCGAAGGACTGCCTGCGGCGGGAGATCAGGGAGGAACTGCCCAAGCTGAAGCTCGGGCGGATCAGTCTCTGGAAGGAAGTGAAGGCCCGGAACAAGCGCTCCGGCCGCAAGATGAGCGATGCGATCTTCATCGCCAAGACGGCCAAGGGCAGGCTGGCGATCGGCGACAAGAAAGAGATCGACCGCGCCGCCTGGCAGAAGCCACGCGGCATCCGCCTGACGCCGACCTCGCGCTACATCCGCGACCGCCTGTTTCCGAGGAAGCCGAGAAGCTGAGCTAGTCCTCTCGCTCCGCCGATCGCGTCCGCCCGGCGAACCTCCTCGACTGCGCCCCCTGCGGTCCGGGCGCGGCCAGCTTCGCGGCCTCGAGCTCCCGCATCTCCTTGCGGACTTTGCGCGCACTGCGCATCGCGCGCTTGATGAAGGGGTGTTGGGAATCCTCGGCGAAGAACAGCACGACTTCGCAGCTCGGACATTGCCTGGAATAGCCGTCCTGCAACCGGCCCGCGCGATCGCGAAAAACGCCCTTGCACCGCGTGCACTGAATCTGGACCGAACTCATGCGCGGACAACAATAGCTTTGAAAAATGGAGCCTCAGCACATCCCAAATGTCTGAAGAAAGCTTGAACGCCTCGGCGGCCGGATGTCGCAGAACGCGCACGGCCAGCGCCGCCGGCTGGCCGTGGCCGGTCGGCCTCTATTGCTTGGCCGCCATCGCGTCCAGGCATTGGTTGAGAAAGGCGGTGCGATCCCTGGGCAGCACCTTCTCGAGATCCGCCTTCAGCGCGCATTCGCGCTGGCGCAACTGCTCGGCCCGTCGCTTCTCGGCGGCCTCGCGGTATTCGGGAGCAACCTTGTTCGGATCGACCAGCGCCTGGGAGCGGGCGGGCTCCAGCGCAAGCAATGCGATGGCGGCGGCGAAAATCAATGGTTTCAAATGAGCCTCCGTAAAAGCGCCATCGTAGCGCGCCGCGCGCGCGCGCTCAAACCGGCAATGCGGTATCCCGCTCCGGCGCAGCCGGGCAGACCGATCGGGCCGGCGGGCCCAGGCACCCACCCGGCCCGGGAGTTTGGAACGACCGTGCCCGGAAGGCGTCGAATCCTGGCTCTCGGCCCGTCCCCAAGCCCCACAGCCCCCGGGCCGCGAGAAAACCTTCCCCACAAAGGTTGGCGACCTCGGGCCCCCGCCCTGAGGTCGTTTGATTGCCGGATGGTGTGTGAACCAGTTCACAAGCGCGCGGTGAAATCGCTGCTATGAAGACGTCATTGCTTGACCAATTCATTTGAACGAAACGCCCCAGCGTGGCTCCAAGCGCTGGGGTTTTTCGTGTCTTCCTGCGCGCCGACCGTTTATAATCCCGCCAGGCGTCGCAGCGAGAGGCGCAGGTCCCGCGCCGCGCCAGTTCCAATCAGCGCTCGATCAAACACCCCGCGCAGCGGGATCGCGGCGCCGCGCCGAACGTTGCCACCAGGCGTGCGTTCACGGGGCAAATCCCATATGCATGGCGCGAAGTCGCCGAATCGAAAATGACGGCGGCTGGCGTTCAGTTGACGACGGTTTACGACCAGAAACGGATTCACGTGAGGCAGACCAAGAAGGCGCGGGTGGCCAAGACGCTCCCGAAGAAGACGCCGCCGAAGAAGGCGTTGCCGAACAAGACATCGCCAAGCAAGAGCAAGGGCGCACAGCGCGCCGCGATCTCATCGTCGTCACCGCTCGGGGTGCTGGCCTTGCATCTGCTTGCGCAATGGAAACAGTCCGGGCGCAGCGGAATCGTTTTTCTCGCCGAGAACGAGAACAGGGCGGAGCGGCTCGGCAGCGTCATTCACGCGCTCGACTCCTCCTGCGAGGTCCTGGTGTTTCCGCGCTTGAACACCTTGCCGTTCGATCAGCTCGAGCCGTCGCACGAGCTTGCAGGACGTAGAGCCTCCGTCCTGAGGCGCATCGCGAAATCCAAGAAGCCGCTCTTTCTCGTCTCGACGGCGGAAGCCGTGATGGAGCGACTGCCGCCGCCTGCGAGCCTGGCGCGCCTGAGCGTGAGCCTGAAGGTCGGCGGCGCGTTCTCTGAGCAGGATCTGGAGACGCGCCTCGAAGCGCTCGGTTACGATCTCGATGACGAGCCGGACTATCCGGGCGGCGCGCTGTTCCACGGCCAGACCTTCGAGATCTTTCCCGCAGGCGCGCTGGGGCCGTTCCGGATCGAGCATTCCGATCGCGCGATCAAGCGGATCGTGGCGTTCGATCCGAACGAGCACAGGATCATCTTCGAGACCAAGGAGCTTCTCGTCGATCCCATGTCGGAGCGGCTCGGCCTTGCCGGCAAAGGCGGCAAGCGCGCCAGCCTGTTCGATTATTGCGGGCGCGCCAAATGGATGGCCGATGCAGGCGTCCCCGTCCATGCCGACGCCTGGCTCGATACGATCGAGGAGGCGGCACCTCGCGCGGAGCGTGAGCGCGAATATCTTGCACGGCGCGACTGGAAGCAGCTTGCCAAGGGCATGAAGGCACTGCCGCGCACGTCGTCGTTCCAGACCATCCCGGAGTTTTCGAAGCTGACATCCGCGCGGAAGGCGCTACGTGCTTTCGTCGAGGACACCCGCCGGGCCGGGTCGCGGCTGATCCTCGTCGCGGCGCAGGAGGACGACCTGCGCGTGATGGAGCGGATGAGCGGCGTCAAGGCGCAGCGCTGCGAAGACTGGGACGAGGCGGCACGGGGCCGCAGCGGCGAGGCGGCGCTCTTGGCCGATTTCGATGCGGGCTTTGTCGTGCCCGGCAAAAGGCGGCTGGTCGTCGTGACGGCTTCCGACGTGCTCGGCAGCCGGGCGCATCATCCGCAGCCGATGGCGCGCGCCTGGAGCGCGGGTTTCGATCATGCCGACGTGCCCGAGCAGGGCACGGTGGTCATCCATCTCCAGCGCGGTCTCGGCGTGCTCGACGGCTTGCAGAGCGTGAACACCGGCGGCGGAGGCTTGCGGGAGATGATCCGCCTGAAATTCGCAGGCGACAACGCGGTGCTCGTGCCGCCGCCCGATCTTGCCTTGATGTGGCCCTACGCGGCCGAGGCTCGGCAAGCTCTCGCTGGACAAGGCGGATGGCAGCACATGGTGGGCCCGCCGCACCTCGGCCGAGCGCGAAATCCAGGCCGCCGGCAAGGCGCTCGCCAAGCACATCAGCCAGCGCCGCAAACGGCGCGGCGAAAAGCTGGTGCCGCCGGGATCGGCCTACGAGAAGTTCGTGGCACGTTTCCCTTACTTCACGACGATCGACCAGGCCAAGGCGATCCGCGACGTGCTGGACGATCTCGCCTCCGGCCATCCGATGGACCGGGTGATCTGCGGCGACGTCGGCTTTGGCAAGACCGAGGTGGCCCTGCGGGCGGCGGCCGCCGTCGTGCTGTCGGGCAAGCAGGTCGCGATCGCGGTGCCGACCACCGTGCTGGCGCGGCAGCACGTTGCGACGTTCCAGAAGCGCTTTGCGCCGTTCGGCATCGAGGTCGGCAACCTGTCGCGGGCAACCTCGGGCGCGGAGCTGCGCGAAACCCGGGAGGGACTGCGCAGCGGCCGGATCAAGGTCGTGGTCGGCACCCAGGCGCTCACCGGCAAGGACGTCAAGTTCGACGATCTCGGCCTCGTCATCATCGACGAGGAACAGCATTTTGGCGCGGCGGAGAAGACCAAGCTCTCGGGCCTCGCCAAGAACGTCCACGTGCTGATGATGAGCGCGACGCCGATCCCGCGCACGCTTGCCGCGGGCCTTGCCGGCTTCCGCGATCTCAGCGTGATCGCATCGCCTCCGGTGCACCGGCTGCCGGTCGCGACCCGGATCGCGCCGCTGTCGGATGCGGCAATCGCCTCGGCGCTGCTGCGCGAGCAGCGCCGCCATGGCCAGAGCTTTCTGATCTGCCCGCGCATCCAGGATCTCGATCCCATGCTGGCGCGGGTGCAGGCGGTGGCGCCTGACCTTAACATCGTCTGCCTGCACGGCCGATTGGCGGCGGACGAGATCGACGACCGCATGATGAGCTTCGTCGAGGGCAGGGCGGACGTGCTGCTCGCGACCAATATCGTCGAGAGCGGCCTCGACATTCCACGCGCGAACACCATCGTGGTCTGCTGGCCCGAGAAGTTCGGTCTCGCCCAGCTCCACCAGCTGCGCGGGCGGGTTGGCCGCGGCGGTATTCGTGCCTTCGCGCATCTCTTGACCGAGACGGCGTCCGGGCAATCCGAGAAGCGCCTGGCCGTGCTCGAGGAGTTCAGCCGGCCCGGCGCGGGCTTTGCGATCAGCGAGCGCGACCTGGATCTGCGCGGCGCGGGCGACTTGTTTTCGGAGCAGCAATCCGGCCACGTCAAGGTGTTCGGGCCCGTGCTGTACAGCCATCTGTTGAAGATGGCTTCGGAGAAGCTCGACGAGGGGCAGGCGGTGTGGGTGCCCGACCTGAACCTGCCGGTCGCGGACATGCTGCCCGAGACCTACGTGCAGTCCGAGCCGGTGCGCCTCGAGCTCTATGCGCGCGCTGCCCGCTGCACGGATGAGGACGACCTCGAAGACCTCGAGGAGGAAACCTCCCGCCGCTTCGGACCGCTGCCGAAGGTCGCGCGCGACTACTTCGCCGCAGCCCGGCTCAGGCTCGAATGCAAGCGACGCGGCATCGTCCGCCTCGACGTCGGCCCCGAGGCGTCCGCCGCGACGTTCCTGCCCGGACGCTTGCGGAAGTCGCGGGGAAGTCACTGCAACGCGACGGCGATCGCGTCGTCTATCACGCCAAGATGCAGGACGCGCCGTTTGCGCGCGTCGAGGAACTGTTCGAGCTGCTGGACGAAGGCTAAAGCGCGATGAGATTTGGATGAATCGTCATCGCGCTTTAGGTTGTTGTTCGCGCATGATCTTTTTCGGAAAACCGCTTCGCACTTTTCCGGATCATGCTTTAGGGCCCAACGGCAAAACTGCGAAAACAACCCCATGCACAGTAGCTAAGTGCTGCTGGCACAAGGCTTTTTGAATCCGGCGAAAAGGCCTGCTTGCGCCGTCGGGCAAAACAGGGGCTTTCTGCCAGCTTCGGAAACTCCGCCTTTTGGGGAAGCTGAGTAGCAATGGCTGCCGTAGGGTGAGCAAAGGCGCGAAGCGCCGAGCCCATGATCTCTCCGGCTACAAACGCGTGGGCACGCTTTGCCCAACCTGCGGCAGTGTCAGCGCGGAGCCTCGGCCCTTCGCTCGTCCCCCGTAATCGGCCGGGGGCGCCCGGCCCATACGGCGATCACGTCGCTAACGTGGAATTAATTCGAAATGCCCACAATTTGAGACAGTTGTGTATGGGTGCTGCGTAAAGGGTGCGTCGCGAGGACGTTCCAGGGGCGGCTTCCTATTGCTCGCTCATTGGGGTCAACGCAAATGACCGCGACTTTCGAAACGGCAAACTTCGCCGAAGAGCCTCGACGCTGCAGCGCTTGCCGCCGCGGCAGCGCAGGAACTGGAAGCTCTCGAGGCTCCGGAGCCGATCAGGCGGTCCAGCCGGAAATCGATCCTGGCCTTTTCGGTCTGCGCCCTGGCCATCAACGGTGCTGCGGCCATCTATACGTCGCCGTCTGATTTTCCGTCTCTGAATATCAGCCGGCTGGCTGAACTGCTTCCGCGCCAGGAAGCTCCGGTCCCCAGGCCGGATCCGGTCGTCACGGCCCTCAAGGACATTCAGTCGGCTCAGCAGCAACACACCGCTTCGCTGCAAGAGAACAACAACGCATTGCAACAGAATGCCGCTCTGATGCAGCAGGACTCGTTGGTGCTGCTGTCGCTGCGACAGAGCATCACGGACGAACGGGTCGACGTGAGGAAGATCTCCTCGCAATTGTCCACGCTGATCGCGAAGATCGATACGCTGCAAAATTCGATGATGTCGGACGTCACGTCCTCCATTCGAAAAGCGCATGCGCGCTACGGACTGTCCGCCGCGATGCGCAAGCGGATGGTTCGGGAGCCGAGGCCCCTGGGGCCGGTCTCTGTTGGGGGCGCTCCGCTGAGCGTGCCGGCTGCGGCGCCGGAAAGCTGAGGCGCGGGCTCGGCTGCCGCGTCGGGAATGACGAGATCATTGCCGATGCTTGTACCGTAGCCGGTCGCAAGCATCGGCATTCTCATTGCGGCAGGCGTTGCGGGAGCCGGGCAGGGCGGTGCTGAGTTCGCCCACGACGTGCGTCCCTTCGATATCGCCGCGTTATTTCCGATCGAGAACACGACATCCATGCCGTCAGCCTCGCATGCTTGCATGCGAGGGCGGCATCTTCGTCAGCGGCGAATTGCTCAATCACGTCCTGCGATGGCGATCGATCGTCTCATGCGGGATCGCCGATCGACGTCGAGCTCGTGCGATCTCTGCGCTCCGCGGCTCTTTCCCCGCCTTGTAAACATCAATCTCCATTGATCGTTGCGCACGACGTCCCTGTGTTGCGGGAAATTTGAATGGCGTATGGAAACTGACGGAGGGCATCGTTCAGTCTCCAGAAGCGTGGCCGCGATCGGACACGGTCTGCCGCTTGCTTCTGCCTGCACGGGCCCCCGCTTTTAGCACGTTGCACGCGCGTTCACGCGCTGCGAGGCGCGCCATTCATTGCCAATGCCAGGCAGGAGAGGTCCCCCCACTCCTGCCTGGTAACGCCATGATGTTTTCGATCGCGCAGCGATGCAACGTTGAGTGTCGCTTCGTAAAACCAGGAATGACTTTCGATGCTGAAGAAAATGAGCCGGCACGATGCCCCGCGCTGGCGCACCGCTGTGCCCGCCGCGGCGCTGACGCTTTTCCCCGCCGTGACGTCGACGCCTGCGGTGGCGCAATCGGCGGCGTCGTTTCAGACGCCGGAATATCTCGCCTCGGGTGCCCTCAGCCAGATCAATGCGGCTGCCGCCTATGCCGCAGGCTTTACCGGCAAGGGCGTGACGGTCGGCGTCGTCGATTCCGGCATCGATCTCAGGAACGTCGAGTTCTCGACGGCAGGCAAGTTCGCCGGCGGCGTTCGCTTCACGACCGCATTCGATGCAACGGCGACCGACGCGAGCGCGTATACGGTGATGCCCGCGGGCCAGAACAGCGATTCCGATACGACCGGTAGCCACGGCAGCATCGTTTCCAGCCTGATCGCCGGCGCGCGCAACGGCTCCGGCATGCATGGCTCGGCCTTCGACGCGAGCCTCTACGTCGCGGCCATCAACACCAACGGCGGCCCTCCCGGCTCCTTCGACGAGCAGCTCAGCGTGGCCGTGACCGGCCTCGTCGACGAGGGCGTCAAGATCATCAATCTCAGCCTCGGCAACAACAATTGCGCGACGGGCACGAACTCGGCGCAGAACGGCGGCGCGAAATGCAACGTCGACGACTACACGACCGCTTCTGCCGTGGCCGAGCTTCCGAAGTTTGCGGCCGCCGCGCAGGCCGCGGTGGCCAACGGCGCGCTCCTGATCTTCGCCACGGGCAATGAAAAGCAGCCGTCGCCGGATATTCTCGCCGGCATGCCGAAGGTCGTCAGCGGCATCCAGAACGGCTGGCTTGCCGTCGGCGCCGTCGACGCCAACAACGTCACGACGTGGTACAGCAACAATTGCGGATCGGCGGCGGCCTGGTGTCTGGTCGCTCCCGGCAATCTCACCGGCGCGACGACGGTCGGCACCGGCAATCTCGCCGGAAGCACGCTCGCCGGCGCCGATGGCGCGAACTACAGCTCTGGCTCTGGCACGTCCTATGCCGCGCCGACGGTTGCCGGCGTTGCCGCGCTGGTCAAGCAGGCCTATTCCTGGTTCACCAATTACGACCTGCAGCAAACGCTGCTGACGACCGCGACGCCGCTCGGCACCCGCACCGCCGGCAGCATCACGCCGGACACGACCTATGGCTGGGGCCTCGTCAACGCGGGCGCGGCGGTCAAGGGCTACGGCGCCTTCGTCACCACCGCCACGCTCGATACGCGCGGCTACAGCTCGACCTTTGGCAACGACATCTTCGGGCCGGGCGGTCTCACCAAGACCGGCGCCGGCATGCTGACCCTGTCGGGCAACAGCACCTACACCGGCGCGACGACGGTCCAGGGCGGCGCGCTTGCCGTCACCGGCTCGATCGTCTCGCAGGTCACGGTGGAGCAGGGCGGCATCTTCGGCGGTTCCGGCCAGGTCGGCACGACCATCGTCAACGGCAGGCTCGGTCTCGGCACGCCGCAGACGCTGACCATCAACGGCGATCTGACCTTCGGCGCCACCGGCATGTACCTTGCCAGCGTTCATGGCGCGACCTCGGATCTCGTCAGGGTCACCGGCACGGCCGATCTCGCCGGTACGCTGAAGGCGCAGACGCTCGGCGGCTCCTATTCGTTCAGCACGCCCTATACGCTGCTGTCCGCGACCGGTGGCGTCAACGGCACCTTCGGCACCTTCGATCGCTCGCTGGTCGGCGCAGGCCTCGTGACCACCGTGACCTATACGGGATCGCAAGTGCAGATGACGCTGACGCCGGGCCGGCTCGCCACGCTGTCGGAAAATCCCACCAAGGCGGTGACGCCGACCTCGACCACGACGACGTCAGGCGGCACGACGACGGTAACGACGGCCGTCACCACGACGACACCAGCCAACTCGATGGCACGTACCGACAGGGACAAGGTGGCGGTGGCGATCGACAACGCAGCCGCCGCGGGCGTCAACATGAATCCGCTGTTCGCGCTCTATAACTCGACCGACGAGATGCTGGATTCCGGGCCTCAACCAGCTGACGGGCGAAGTGCATTCCTCGGTCCAGAGGATGGGCGTTCAGGTCTCCGGCCAGTTCCTCGGCGCGATGACGGACATTCACGGCGAGGGACGCGATCCCTCCGCCAATCCGCAGCTCGCCTATGCCTCGATGTCGCGGCCGGCCGGCGTCGGCGCCATCGACAAGGCGATCGGTCCGGCGCGCGGCTTTGGTCCGACCTACAGCGTCTGGGGCGGCCCGGTCACCTCCTACCGGACGACCAGCGGCGATGCCGAAATCGGCTCGGCTCGCTCTTCGACGCGCGCTACGCAATTTGTCAGCGGTGTCGACATCCGCTTCAGTCCGGCGACGATGATCGGCATTGCCGCGGCCGGCGGTTCGGCTTCGAGCTCGCTCGGCAGCGGTCTCGGCTCGGCTTCCGCGAACGTGGCGCAGTTCGGCACCTATGGCACGACGCGGAGCGGCGCCCTGACGCTGACGGCGGCGACCGCCTTCTCCTGGATGGACGTGACGACGCACCGCGCAATCCCCGTTCTCGGGCTCACCGACGTGACCGGCCGCTACCGGCCGACGGTGTGGAGCGGACGCCTCGAGGCGGCCTTCGAGGTGGCCCGTCTGGCCCGCGTCGCCTTCTCGCCCTATGCCGCCTTCGACGCGCACAGCATGCGCACGCCGGGCTTCAGTGAGCAGGACGCCATCGCTGGCGGTGCTGCGGTCGGCGGCCTCACGGTCCAGGGCCAGGCCGGCACGACCACGCGCTCGACCCTCGGCCTCGACGCCCGCGGCACCACGGAGTTCGGCGGGCTCGCCATGCAGGGTTTCGCGAGAGCGGGCTGGGCGCATTACTACACGCAGGCGGCCCAGATCACGGCCTTCCTGACCGGCATCCCCGGCTCGGACTTCACCACCACGGGCGCCAAGTCCAAGCCCGACGCGGCCGCCGTCTCGCTCGGCCTCACGACCTGGTTCACCCCGAGCCTGACCCTGACGACGACCTTCGACGGCGAGTTCGCCGCAAACAGCCAAGCCTATACCGGCGCGGCGCGGGTGAAGCTGACGTTCTGACCGCAGCCGTCAGACCGGCGCAGGATCGCGCCCGGACCGCCTCCGCGGGGCTGTCCGGGCGTTGTCGCGTTGAGCTGGTTGGCTGAAGGGTGTCGGAGGCGGGGAGCTAGGCCGCTTGCTCCTCGAACGAGGTGTAGACGCGGCCTGTGGGGTCAACGACCTGCACGTCCCAGCAGCCGTCCTCGACCAGTTCCCTGGCCTTCTTGAGGGCTGCAGCCAGTGAAGGCCGCTTGAGGCTGACAACGCCAGCCGTGTCGAAACCGTTGATTTCAAACATGCCGCTCCTCCGATTTGGGGGAATCCTACACGTTTCGGGCGGGTTGTCAGCCGGGATTTTGGGGCGGCGGGGCGGGGCGGCCGCTCCGGCGTCACCCCAGCGGGATGGTGTCCACCCGTAGACAGGGGCGGCACTGGTAGGCATGCGCTCCGGGAAGCGTGAAGATGGCCGGCAGCGTGGCCAGGAACGTCATCGGCCGTCTGCACCCGGTGCAGATCAAAACGGGCGGACTGTCTTTCGCTACGCAAGCCATCGCCAAAATGCCCAGGAGAAGTCAGGCACAATAGGAGCGCGCTGCGGGGAGTTCATCTCGGGGCGACTACTGGAGTCTATCGGAATCTGGCGGCTCACTTGCGAGGAAGGGGCCGTTGCATGCGCGTTGACGAAGTCGGCGTCGCATGGACGGAACTTCGGATTGATTGAGTCTCTTCGAAACCCATGGCGCGCAAGCTCACCGCCGAATAGTACCAAGTTTGCGTAACGCGATTTGTTAGCGCTGCCCGGAAAAGCCGTTCAAGTCCTTAGCCGACGGCGGCTTGGAGCGAGCTTCCAGCTCCGGGAACGGCTCATGGAAGCGCAACGGCTCATGGAAGCGCATCCAGCATTGGCTGGACTAGACGCCTGCCATCTCGGGGAAGACCGCCTCGATCTTGGTTTTCAGCGTGGCGGCGTTGAACGGCTTGACGATATAGTTGTTCACGCCCGCCTTCTTGGCGGCAATGACGTTCTCGGTCTTCGATTCCGCCGTGATCATGATGAACGGCGTGGTGGCGAGATTGGTGTCCGCGCGGACCTCCCGCAGCAAGTCATAGCCGGTCATCGGCTCCATGTTCCAGTCCGAGATGACCAGGCCGTATTTCTTGGCGCGCATCTTGTTGAGTGCGGCCGATCCATCGCTGGCGTCGTCGACATTCTCGAAACCGAGCTGCTTGAGGAGATTTCGGATGATACGGATCATGGTGCTGTAGTCGTCCACCACCAAGACAGGCATCGACAGATCAACTGCCATCTTGCTCTCCTACGCAACGAAAACGCACATTCGGGATAGATTGTTCGGGTCCCGGTCAGTCCGCTCCGAGGACTAGCATCGGCCCTTAAACAGGGCGTTAACTGCTGTATCAGGTCGCCATGCCAAGGAATTAGGGCGCACCAGATGCGCGGCGCTCCGCCGTGACCGTTGTACCGCGATCGACAACCGTCTCGATTTCCAGCACGCTCCCGGCCCCTCGTGCTCGAAAGGCGCATTGATCCGGAAACGGGTCTCTTTCGCAGAGGGGGGCGGCTTTACCGCTTATTTAACGCTCGCTTGCTTTGGTGGTCCACGAAAGTTGAACGCGCGAAAATGCGTCCACTCATTCGAAGCTTCCTTTCGAAGCCGCCATAGATTGCTGTGGCACATGAAGGGCAAGTCGCCACCGTCGGGGGATTTCTGATGATTACGTCGCAAGAAGAGACGGTGCTGAAAACGCATTTGGTCGAGATGTTCGGCCACATCAGCAGCATGCGGCGGGAATTCGCCGCTCTTCAAGGCAACAGCAAAGGCAGTTTCGCGACGATGGCAGACACCCTCGACGCGATCGTCGAGAATACGGAGGCAGCCGGGAACGCGATCCTCGAAAGCATGGAGGCGATCAGCGCCAGCGTCGCGAAGTTGCAGGGCGTCGACGAGCCGACTGTCGCAGCGGTATGCGGCGAGATCGTCGATAGCACGAACAACGTGTTCGAGGCCTGCGCGTTTCAGGATCTCACAGGTCAGCGGATCACGCGAGTCGTCAAGTCGCTGCAGTTCATTGAAGAGCACATCAACAGGCTGGTCCGGATGTGGGGAAAAGAGGAGCTGGCGCGGATGGCCGCGGAGCTTGCTGTTCCAAGCGCACCGGACTTGATGGAGGGTCCGAAGCGGCCGGGCGTGGCGATTTCCCAAGACGACATCGACAAGCTGTTCGCGTGAGCTGCAGCATCCTTCGAGCTGCGGTACTGTAACCCGGGCTACGCGAGCTAGTACGTCCTTTTCGTTCGTCTTCGCTCTTCGTACGGAAGCTTAACCCCGAAGATACTGCTAGTGTTTGGTGAGCGCGCTGGGGCTCGAACCCAGGACCCCGTGATTAAAAGTCACGTGCTCTACCGGCTGAGCTACGCGCTCCCATGGCCGCTGATGGCTTCGAAGAGATCGCCATCGTGTTCGGACATTCGAGAAGCATGTCTTGCCGCTGCGCTTAGACTTGCGTCGCGGGGAAAACCGGCTGTTTCCGGATCATGCTTTCGGCTCGGGCTGTGTAGGGGGATGGGGCGCTGAGGTCAATAGCGGGCATAGCTGCCAAAAGTCGTGGCAGGGGCCGGGATTTGCTCGCGAAATCCGCGGCTTAAACCGGGACTTTCGACTCGATTGGCGGGGCGTCATCCACCTCGAAGACCACGTGACTTTTAATCACGAGGTCCGCGAGGCTCGATTACTTCGTCTCCCGCCGCACCTCGTTCGGCACGGGCTGCGGTGCGCCCACCGGTGGCAGGGCGACGGGGCGCAGGCCGATCAGCTCTGCGGTGCGGATCGCGCTGTCGTGCCAGAACTGGAACGAGTTGATCCGGCTCAGCTCGAGGATGGCGATCGCGACGGCGGCCAGGAACGGCAGGCTCTGCAGCACCAGGACGCCGGCGAAGATGTAGATCTCGGTGATCTGGCGGAAGCTGTTCGAGGCGATCAGGACGCCGGAGCCGATCAGCAAGAGGGCGCCGATCACGGCCTCCCAGAACGCCTGGAACTCGATCGACATGCGGCTGAGGCCGCCCTTGGAGGTGCGGGCGAAGGCGATGTGCTCGGTGATCAGGCCTTGGGCCACCGCGCGCGACACCGTCCATTGCACGCTCATCGCGGCGATCATGGCACCGAGCATCTGGCCGGGCTTGATGGCGACGCGGGCGCGGTACATCGACAGGAAGTGCGCCAGCGAGACGACGAAGGCGCCGATGATCGGCAACGTCAGGATCTTGTCGGGGATGGCGATGTCGGCGAAGGCGACGATCGGCACCCAGACGAGGTTGAGCAGCGCCACGACGACGCCGAGGCTTTCGGCGCCCAGCCAGTTCAGCCAGCCGAGGCCGTATTCGCGCTTCTGGTCGGCGGTCAGCCGGCTCGCGCCGGGCAGGAAGCGGCGCCAGTGCTTCTTGACGATCTGCAGGCCGCCATAGGCCCAGCGGTGCCGCTGCTTCTTGAAGGCCTCGTAGGTGTCGGGCAGCAGGCCCGCGCCGTAGCGGGTGTTGGTGTAGTGCGTGGTCCAGCCGAGGCTCCTGGATCGCGAGGCCGAGATCGGAATCCTCGCAAATCGTGTCCGACGACCAGCCGCCGGCCATGTCCATCGCGGCGCGGCGGATCAGGCACATCGTGCCGTGCACGATGACGGCGTTGAGCTCGTTGCGCTGGACCATGCCGATGTCGAAGAAGCCGGCATACTCGCCGTTCATGATGTAGTGCATGATCGACAGATCGCCGTCGCGGTGCTCCTGCGGCGCCTGCACGAGGCCAACGCGCGGATCGGCGAAGGCGGGCACGAGATCTTTCAGCCAGTCGGGCTCGACGACATAGTCGGCATCGAGGATGCCGATGATCTCGGCATCGACGGCGGTGCGGTCCATCGCGATGCGCAGCGCGCCGGCCTTGAAGCCCTGCACCTTCTCCGCATTGATGAACTTGAAGCGTTCACCAAGCGCGCGGCAATGGTCCTGGATCGGCTGCCAGAACGCGGGATCCGGCGTGTTGTTGATGATGACCACGCATTCGTAGTTCGGATAGTTCAGCCGCGACAGCGCATCCAGCGTCTGCTTGAGCATGTCGACCGGCTCGAAATAGGCGGGGATGTGGATCGAGACCTTGGGGCAGTACGCCTCGGGCACGTTCTCGACCGGCTTGTCCTTCGTGATCAGCCGCTGCGGCGGCCGGCCGAAGGCAACCGCGGCGATCTCGTCGATGCGCGCCATCGCGATGAGGACGAGGGGAACGAGCAGGATCATGCCGAGCGTCAGCGCGAACGCCGAGCCGAAGATGAAATAATGCCCGTTCCAAAACGCGAACACGGTCGCAGCCCAGGCGCCGACGCCGTTGGCGGTCGCCGACAGCAGGAAGGCCTGCTTGGCGGTCGGCTTTTCAATCCGCAGGATCGGCAGCGACAGCAGGATGCCGACCAGGAGCGCGATGCCCATCAGCTTCCAATAGTCGGGGTTCTCGACCGGGCCGGTCCAGGCGAATTTCGGCTCGCGGCTGGCGTTCAGGATGCCCCAATAGGGACCGACGCCGCCCTCGAAATACTTCCAGGGCTGATCGATCGCCTCGACGATATTGTAGTCCATGCCGAGCGCTTCGGCGCGGCTGACGAAGTTGCGCAGCGTCAGGGCCTGCTGGAACGGACCGGGGTCGGCGTTGCGCAGATTATAGCCCGCGCTCGGCCAACCGAATTCGGCGATGACGATGCGCTTGCCCGGGAACTGATTGCGCAACAGGTTGTAGCGGTCCACGGCCTGATCGACCGCCTGGTCCGAGCGGAAGTTTTCCCAATAGGGCAGCACGTGGGCGGCGATGAAGTCGACGCTGGAGCCGAGCTCGGGATTGTCGCGCCAGATGTTCCAGATCTCGCCTGTCGTGACGGGCACGCGGACCGAGCCCTTCACCTTCTTGATCATGTCGATGAGGTCTTCGACCTTCTGTTCGCCGCGGTAGATCACCTCGTTGCCGACGACGACGCCGACGACGTTGCTGTTCTTGCGGGCGAGCTCGATCGCCGCCTTGATCTCGCGGTCGTTGCGATCCTTGTCCTTGTCGATCCAGGCACCGACGGTGACCTTGATGCCGAACTCGGCCGCGATCGGCGGCACAAGCTCGACGCCGCCGGTGGACGAATAGAGGCGGATTGCGCGCGTCATGGTCGACAGCGTCTTCAGGTCGGCGCGGATTTTCTCGACCGTTGGGATGTTGTCGATGTCGGGATGGGCCGAGCCCTCGAACGGTGCGTAGGATACGCTGGGCAGGAGGCCCTTGAAGTCGGGCGCGGGTTCCTTGTCGCGCAGGACTCCCCAGATGCCGGCGTGAAGCACGGACACGAGCAACAGAACGGCGGCGACAACGCGCATCGCGGCTAAACCAAAAGGGGCTGAGGGGGCAGGGAAGCGGATCCGACCCCGAGATCCGACCAAGTCCGCGGCAAAGGGAGCATACCTCTGCCGCGTGGTTTCACAACTGTCATGGTCTCATGTCCTTATAAGGGCATGGCCTTTTCCAGAAGACGCGCGGCAGTGCCAACCGCCTCTATCGCCCATCGTTCCTGAACGACAGCTGAAACGTTCGCGGCTATTTCGGGGGCGCCGGCGATGGGCTTGCCGCGGGCGAGGGGCTCGCGGCGGGCTGCGGTGCCGGCCCGTTACCGGTGGTCGGCGCTGCCGGCTGAGAGGCTGCGGCCGCCGCCTGCTGCGGTTGTGCAGCCGGGTTGATCCAGCAGGCTTGTGTCAGGTTATTCAGGCTGTTCGGAACCTTGTCGTCGATCTGGGGCAGGAAGCGGGTCAGGCAGCGGAACGCGGCCTGGATGTGGCCGCCGGGGCAGCCGAAGCGGTCGTACAGATCGAGGTGACGGAAGGCGGTATCGAGGTCGTCCCTGTACATCAACTGAACCGCGCGACGGCCGAGCCAGACGCATTCGGGGTTGCCGCCCGGACCATTGATGGCACGGGCAGCTTCGGCGAACTCGTCGGTCCGCTTCTGGTTCTGGTTCTGGCTCTGGTTGGCGTCCTTGGCGGCGTCGGCGGGCTGGGCGGCGGCCTTGCCTTGCTCCGGGGCAGGTGTGCCGCTCTGGGCAGAGGCGCCGCCGAAGCTGGCCATAAGGACAAGGCAGGAGACGGCCAGCGTGGCGGCGAACTGCCGCAGGACCGAATTTCGTGACTCGAACACCCGTTGCCGCATGAATTCCCCAATGTATCCGCTGCCCGTCCGCGTCAGGATCCCGCGGACGCGCCGGTGATGGCGTCCAAATGGGTCTCCAATGCGGCGGAAAAGTCTTTCGGAGTCCATGACCTGAATTTGGAATTTTGTCCAGCAAAGTCACGATGCTAGGTCCCGGTCGAACCGCCGCAGTCCAATTCCTTCGAGGCGGGCACCGATCCGCAGAATGGGTCGGCACAGGGGCACCTACCTGGGCACCCCTTGGCAGATGGCGTGCAAGCAGGTAATCGACGGACCCTTCGCGGAGGACGGAACCGATTTCTCTTCGTACGCCACTGGCGCTTCTGCTCGTTTCACTGGGTGCGATTGCTGCCGTGTGGTGGTGGTTGGCGACGCCGATCACGCTCGCGCGCGCGCCGATCAATCCCGCCGACAAGGTCCAATGCGTCTCCTACGCGCCGTTCCGCGGCGAGCAGACGCCGCTGGAGGCCTCGACCCATATCGAGGCCGAGCAGATCGAGCAGGATTTACGCCAGCTCAAGGAGATCACCGACTGCGTCCGTACCTATTCGATGGAGAACGGGCTCGACCAGGTGCCGGCGATCGCCGCCAAGGTCGGCGGGCTGAAAGTGCTGCAGGGCATCTGGCTGTCCAGCAACCGCACCAAGAACTACGAGCAGGCCGGGCTCGCCATCCGTCTCGCCAAGCAATTCCCGGGAATCATCACCACGCTCATCGTCGGCAACGAGGTGCTGCTGCGCGGCGAGATGACGACGGCGGACCTCGTCTCCATCATCCGCCTGGTGAAGACTCAGGTCAGCGTGCCCGTCACCTATGCCGACGTCTGGGAGTACTGGCTGAAGAACCGCGAGGTCTCCGACGCCGTCGACTTCGTCACCATCCACATCCTGCCCTATTGGGAGGATTTTCCGGTCAAGGCGAAATTCGCCTCCGCCCATGTCGAGACGATCCGCGAGCGCATGGTGGTGGCGTTTCCGGGCAAGGAGATCCTGATCGGCGAAACCGGCTGGCCGAGCGAAGGGCGCATGCGCGACGGCGCGCTGCCCTCACGCACCAACCAAGCGCGGGTGGTCTCGGAAATCCTCGGCCTCGCCAAGTCGCAGAAGTTCCGCGTCAATCTGATCGAGTCCTACGACCAGCCGTGGAAGCGCAAGCTGGAAGGCACCGTCGGCGGCTATTGGGGCCTCTATGATTCGGTACGCCGGAGCCTGAAATATCCGCCCGGCGAGCCGATCAGCAATTTCCCGTACTGGAAATGGTACATGGGCGCCGGCATGGGCCTTGCCGTGCTGGTGTTCGCGGTCGCCATCATCACGCTGCGCCGGCGGCCGTGGACGCCGCGCTTCTCGGCCTGGCTAGGCGTTGGCATCTCGGCGACGACGGCGGGCAGCCTGCTCGGGATCGGCGCCGACAAGATGTATTACGAGAGCTACGGCATCGGCGGCTGGCTGCTCTGGGGCGCGCTGCTCCTGGCCGGCATCCTGTCTCCGATCTTCTGCGCGCAGGCGATGGTGATCGGCCGCAGCCTTCCGACCTTCCTCGATCTGCTCGGCCCGCGCGAAGGCCGCAAATGGTCGAAGCTCACCGCCGTGCTCGGCCTGACGCTGGCGGTGACGGCGGTGATCGCGGCCGATACCGCGCTCGGCTTCGTGTTCGACCCGCGCTACAAGGATTTCCCCTACGCCGCGCTGACGATGGCGGTGGTGCCGTTTGCGCTTCTGATGCTGAACCGACCGCAGATCGGCCAGCGCCCGATCGCCGAATCCGTGTTCGCGGGCGTGCTGGCCCTGTCGGCCGTCTTTGTGCTGTTCAACGAAGGCCGCGACAATTGGCAGTCGCTGTGGACCTGCACGATCTATCTCTTGTTCGCGCTCACGCTGTGGCGGGCGCGGGCCGAGCAAACCCAAGAATGAACAGGCCGATCGCAAGCCCCGACAGCACGACATTGTAGAGCACGATGCCGAGGCCGGCGGCGACGATGCCGACGGTGAGCAGCACGATCGACGGCCGCATCAGGTTCAGCGTCGCAACCACAAGCGCGACGATCCCGAACACCGAATTCTTGAACAGCACGGTCGCGACCGAGCGGCCCTTGCAGATCAGCGTCTGAAGCCCGGCGTCGCAGGCGAGAGCGGTCTGCGACAGCTCGATCGCGAGATAGCGCAGATAAAGCGCATAGCCGACGGATGCGAAGCCGACGACGATCAGGAACTGCACCTGGTAGGGCGAGAGGCGGAAGGGCTTTTTGTCATGCCGGCAATATGGTCGGGATGACGCGGGCAGGCAACAGGGCAGGCGATGTTTCTGCGAGGCCGGCCGGCTCAAGGCTGCGCGAGCGCCATCACGGTCGATCTGGCATCCTCCTGTTCTGTTCGGCCAGCCGGCGCTCGTATCGTTCTGCCAATGCGAGCAGTCGCTTCCTGATATGGGGATCCGCCTGGTCTGCCAGTTCGCGGATCAACACGAGTTGCTCCCGCAGAAAATTCGCGTCCGTCATCTCCGCTCCGAATCAAATTCGCGGCGGATAGTGCCTTCTCAAGCAGACCTCTTCCGTATCATTTGGTATGCCCGGCAGACGAGCCTGTACCGGTGCGGTTACTTCAATCCCAGCCGGCGCTCGACCCAGCCGAGAACGAACAGCACGAGCAGGGTCACTGCGATCGCAGCGCCGACGAGCAGCCAGGCACCGAGCGCGCAGGCGATTCCAAGGCCTGCCGCAATCCAGACGGTCGCTGCCGTCGTGAGGCCATGAACCGTCATCGCCTTGCTGTCGTGCAGGATCACGCCTGCGCCGATGAAGCCGACGCCTGTCAGCACGCCGGCAACGACGCCCTGAATGACCCTCGAGATCGCATCCGGATGATCGCGCAGATTCTGGAACTCGATCACGGAGATCGACACCAGTGCGGAGCCGAGAGCGACCAAAGCGAGGGTCCGCATTCCCACCGGCTTGTCGTTCATGTCGCGGTCGATGCCGATCAGAAGGCCGGTCCCCGCCGCGACGAGCAGCCTCAAGACATCATCAATTTCGTTCATCGGATTCCGCGAGGGTTCGGACAGGAGCGCTGCCGGGAGCGCGCCGTCAGAGAACGCAGACCCGCTGCAAAAGGGCCGCGCGGATCGCAGCGTCCGATCGCCGCATGCACTCGGCCTCCGTCGAGGATGGGAGCGTCCTACCGCCTGAAGAAAGACGTCAGCGTCGATGCCGCCGAGGCCGTCTCCGGCTTGGCTGGCGCCGGCTGCGCCGCGGGCGCCGGTGCGGGCTCCTCGCGCTTCGACGAGCGCTTGGAGGAATAGCTGCGGCGGCGCTTGTCCGGCTTCTCGGGCTTTGCGACGGGCGCGGTTTCGGCTTGCGGAGCCGCGTCCTGGTTCTTTCCGGAGTTCTTCTCCTGAACCCTGTCTTGGGACTTCTCCTGTCCCTTTTCCTGGCCGCTGCGCATCGACAGACGCTGGCCGTCGAACACGGTGGTCTCGCAGTGACGATCGTTCTCGGCGAGGGTCGCGCAGAATTTCGCGGCGGCGGCGGCGTTGACGAGGGGGCCTGCGCCGAGGCGGAGCTGCATGCCGAGCCCCGTGGTGCCTTCCTTGATCATGATGATCGGTCGCAGCGCGGCGACTTCCGGATTGGATTTGGTCACGCCGCGCCAGAGCGCGCGCAGGCCATCGACCGAATTGGCGCCGCCGAGATCGATCGCAAAACGCGTCTGCTGAACCGCGATCGCGGGGGATTCGGTCTCGGTGGCTTCCGCCGGCTTGGCGGCCGCCACCACGGCTTCGGTCGGGGCGGGCGTCGGCTCGGCCTTCTTCTCGGCGGCTTTCTCGTTTGTCTCGGGCTGCATCAATTTCGACGCGGCCGGATCGGGCGGCGCCATGATCGACTTGGACGGGACCAGCGGAATGGTCGGCAATGACGAATTCATCGCCGTCGATTGCTGCACGAGGGAGGCGGCGGCAGCGGTCTGCGACGGCGGGCTCGCCGGCTCCTTTGCTGCTTCCTTCGGCAGGTCCCTGGATGTCTCCCTGGACGTATCCTTTGCTTCCTTGGCCCCTTCCTTGGGCGCGTCCTTCGCAGCCTCGGTGCGCGGCTTGTCGGTAGCGGGCGTCGAGGCGACCGGCGCGACGCTGGGGGCTGCGGGCGCAGCGTCCTGCGGCTTGCCAGCCTGAGGCGGTGGCGGGGTGGTCTGCTTGGCGATGGCGCCAGTGACGGAATCGAGCCCTTGCTCCAGCACGGTGACGCGGGAATAGAGCCGGTCGCGATCCGTGTTCAGCGTCTCGACGGCGGCCGCGAGCCGGCGAGCCTCGTTCTGGCTCTCCCTGGTCAGCATTTGAAGCCGGTCGGCCTGGCGCGCCAGATCGGCGGAGGCGACCTGGTCGCGCCGCCAGCCGAGCTGGGCCTGGTTTGCCATCACCGCGATGGTCACAGCGGCCACGGCTCCCACGCCCCACGAGCCCAGCCGCCACATCATGCGGCGGTCGAACGCGCTTTCCTCGGCCAAAAGTCCGGAGAACAGCCCGCCGGTCTCCTTGGTGCCGAAGGCATCCGCCAGTGGGTCGGAATCCTTTGCCATGAACGTTAAGTGCCCAGCCCCGAAGCTTCCCCGAATCAATCAAGGAACATTAACAGGAAAACCCCGTCGCACTTGAATTCCGGGCGTTTGCGGGGGTAGCAAGGCGAGAGCTTTTCAGGGTGACCCGCCGCCCGTCGCGCCGATTGATTCGGCCGTATCTGACAGGATTTCGATGACCGCCCGTTCCAGCCTCACGATCGTGCTCGCCGCCGGCGAAGGCACGCGCATGCGATCGAGCCTCCCGAAAGTGCTGCATCCGGTCGCTCAGCAGACGCTGCTCGCCCACGTGCTCGCGGCGGCCCCCAAGGGAACCGGCACTTCGCTTGCGGTGGTGATCGGTCCCGATCACCAGGCCGTCGCCGCCGAGGCGAAGCGTATCCGCCCCGACGCGCTCACCTTCGTGCAGGCCGAGCGGCTCGGGACCGCGCATGCGGTGCTGGCGGCGCGCGAGGCGATCGCGCGGGGCGCGGACGATCTGCTCATTGCCTTCGGTGATACGCCGCTGATCTCGGCCGAGACTTTTGCACGGCTGCGCGCTGCGCTCGGCAGGGGCGCCGCGATCGCCGCGCTCGGCTTCCGCGCCGCCGATCCCACCGGCTACGGCCGCTTCATCGTCGAGGGCGAGCGCCTGGTCGCGATCCGGGAGCAGGCCGATGCCAGCGATGCGGAGCGCAAGATCGACCTGTGCAATGCCGGCGTGATGGCGATCGACGGGCTCCGGGCGCTCGAGATCCTCGGGCAGATCGGCAATGCCAATTCCAAGGGCGAATATTATCTGACCGACGCGGTCGAAATCGTCCGCAAGCAGGGATGGGAGTCCGTGGTGATCGAGACCAGCGAGGACGAAGTGCGCGGCATCAACACCAAGGCGCAACTCGCCGAGGCCGAGGCCGTGATGCAGGCGCGCTTGCGCAAAGCGGCGATGGAGGCCGGCGTCACGCTGATCGCGCCCGAAACCGTTTACCTGTCCGCCGACACCGTGTTCGGCAAGGACGTCACCATCGAGCCCTTCGTGGTGATCGGCCCCGGCGTGTCGATCGCCGACGGCACCGTGATCCATTCCTTCTCGCACATCGTGCAGACGACGCTCGGCAGGAACGTCTCGATCGGCCCCTATGCGCGGCTGCGGCCAGGCACCTCGCTCGGCGACGGCGCGCGGATCGGCAATTTCGTGGAGACCAAGGCGGCGACGCTGGAGGCCGGCGTCAAGGTCAATCATCTCTCCTATATCGGCGATGCCACCGTCGGCGCCAATTCCAACATCGGCGCCGGCACCATCACTTGCAACTACGACGGCTTCAAGAAGCACAAGACGGTGATCGGGCAGGGCGCCTTCGTCGGCACCAACTCATCGCTGGTCGCCCCGGTGAAGATCGGCAACGGCGCCTATATCGGCTCGGGTTCGGTGATCACGCGCGACGTGCCCGATGACGCGATGGCGCTGGAGCGCAACCAGCAGACCATCCGGGAAGGCGGCGCGGCGCGCTATCGCGAGATGAAGACGAGCGGCAAGAAGCCGGAGAAGTGAGCGGCCGAGTGCTGGCCCCCGATCGGTCTTGTTAGGGCGGCGCGCTGATGGACGACGACATCGACGATGTGATCGCGTTCCTCGTCAAGCGCGTCGTCATGCCGCCGGGAGAATGGGTGTTGCAACAGGTCGGTCAGGCCCGCCCAAGCGAAATCGCCTCGCTGGTCACCGGATTGGCGTTCTGGGCGTTTGTGGTCTTGCTCGCATTCGCCCTGGTTCTCGGGTGGTGAAGACCGTTATTCGTCGTCGGCAAATTCAGAGAAGATCGCGCGGGTCAAACGCCAGCCGCGCGGCTTGGCGCGCTTGACCGGCTCGCCTTCCGGATGCTTCACGAAGACCGGCTTGCTTTCCTTGCCGCGCTGGGGCGGCGGCCAATGCGCAAGGTGCGTGCCCGAGGTCTCGTTGGCGCGCACGTACATCGATGACAGACCTTTGCGGTCGGACGAGCCCTTCATGGCTTTGCTCTCCTGAATGGGAATCGTTGGCCAAACATATTGACAACGAGTTAACGCGCGCGGTTTAAGGCCGGCCAATTCGACGCAGGCGAAGGCCGGAATGCCGTCGGTGCTGTCTCAATCCGCAATAAATATTGAGTATATGGTTCCCTAGGAACTTAGCTAAAAACCGGGCGCGTCGTTTAGGCGATTTTTCGACGATTTGGGGGATAGTGATCCGCATGTGCGGGATTGTCGGCATTCTCGGGCGCGAACCGGTTGCAGAGCAGCTGGTGGACTCGCTCAAACGTCTTGAATATCGCGGTTATGACTCGGCGGGCGTTGCCACGCTCGAGGGCAAGCATCTCGAGCGCCGCCGCGCCGAGGGCAAGCTGAAGAACCTGGAGAAGCGGCTGGAAGCCGAGCCGCTCAAGGGCACCACCGGCATCGGCCACACCCGCTGGGCCACCCACGGCAAGCCGACCGTCAACAACGCCCATCCGCATGCCACCGAACGCGTTGCCGTGGTTCACAACGGCATCATCGAGAATTTCCGCGAGCTGCGCGAGGAACTCGAAAGAAGGGCGCGGTGTTCCACACCGAGACCGACACCGAGATCGTGCTGCATCTGGTCGACGATTTGCTGACGCGCGGCAACAAGCCGGTCGAAGCCGTCAAGCTGGCGCTGACGCGCCTGCGCGGCGCCTTCGCGCTCGGCTTCATCTTCGCCGGCGAAGACGATCTCATGATCGGCGCGCGCAACGGCCCGCCGCTGGCGATCGGCTATGGCGACGGCGAGATGTATCTCGGCTCCGACGCCATCGCGCTCGGCCCGTTCACCGACACGATCAGCTATCTCGAGGACGGCGACTGGGTCGTGCTGACCCGCAAGAGCGCCGATATCTTCGACAAGGACGGCAATGCCGTCCAGCGCGACAAGATCAAGCATGCCGCTTCGACCTCGCTGGTCGACAAGGCGAACTACCGCCATTTCATGGCCAAGGAGATCCACGAGCAGCCGGAAGTGGTCGGCCACACGCTGGCGCGCTACGTCGACATGGCGACCGAGCGCGTCTCGCTGCCGGTCAAGCTGCCGTTCGACTTCAAGGACATCCAGCGCATCAACATCACTGCGTGCGGCACTGCGAGCTATGCCGGCTTCGTCGCGAAATACTGGTTCGAACGTTTCGCGCGCGTGCCGGTCGAGGTCGATGTCGCCTCCGAATTCCGCTACCGCGAGGCGCCCTTGCGCAAGGGCGATCTCGCCATCTTCATCTCGCAGTCGGGCGAGACCGCCGATACGCTGGCGGCGCTGCGCTATGCCAAGGCGGAGGGCGTGCACACGGTCGCCGTCGTCAACGTGCCGACCTCGACCATCGCGCGCGAGAGCGAGACCGTGCTGCAGACCCTGGCCGGCCCCGAAATCGGCGTCGCCTCGACCAAGGCCTTCACATGTCAGCTCATGGTGCTGGCAAACCTTGCGATCGCGGCGGGCAAGGCCCGCGGCGAATTGTCCGACGAGGACGAGACCAAGCTGGTCCACGGCCTCGTCGAGGTGCCGCGCCTGATGGCGGATGCGCTCACCACCGAGCTTCAGATCGAGAAGCTCGCGCACCGCATCGCCAAGTCGAGCGACGTGCTCTATCTCGGCCGCGGCACCAGCTTTCCGCTCGCGCTCGAAGGCGCGCTGAAGCTGAAGGAGATTTCCTACATCCACGCCGAGGGCTATGCCGCCGGCGAGCTCAAGCATGGGCCGATCGCGCTGATCGACGAGACCATGCCGGTCGTCGTGATCGCACCTTACGACCGGGTGTTCGAGAAGACCGTCTCCAACATGCAGGAGGTCGCCGCCCGCGGCGGCAACATCATCCTGATGACCGACGCCAAGGGCGCGGCGGAGGCGACGGTGGATTCGCTCGTCACCATCGTCCTGCCCGACATGGCCGCGGCCTTCACGCCGATGGTCTATGCCGTGCCCGTGCAACTGCTCGCCTATCACACGGCGGTCGTGATGGGCACCGACGTCGACCAGCCGCGCAATCTCGCGAAATCGGTGACCGTGGAATAGGCAGACGGGATATCAGTCGGTCGCGGTCTTCCAAAACCTGCTAGAAGACCCTAGCTTGTGTGCTGCGACCGACCTGGAACCCGAATGACCCCCCGCGACGACGCGCCTGCGCCTCTTGATCCCCTGCCGGAACCGCATACCGGCCTGATGGGCCGCTTCCGCAATTACTTTCTGACCGGCCTCGTCGTCACAGGGCCGATCGCCATCACGCTGTATCTGGTGTGGTGGTTCGTCACCTGGGTCGACGGCGTGGTGCGGCCATTTGTGCCGCTGGCCTGGCGGCCGGAAACGTATCTGCCCTACGTCATTCCCGGCTGGGGACTGGTTGTCGCATTCTTCACGCTCACACTGGTCGGTTTCCTCGCGGCTAACCTGATCGGCCGCACGCTTGTTGACGTCGGCGAAACCTTTCTTGGCCGGATCCCGGCCGTGCGCGCCATCTACCGCGGCCTGAAACAGGTGTTCGAGACGCTGTTCTCGGGCAAGGGCTCGAGCTTCCGGAAAGTGGGCCTGGTCGAGTTTCCCTCGCCGGGCATGTGGTCGATCGTGCTGATCTCGCAATCGCCGAATGAAGAGGTCGCGCGTAGCCTGCCGGGGCAGGAGGAGCACGTCTCGGTGTTCCTGCCGTGCTCGCCGAACCCGACCACCGGATTCTTCTTCTATGTGCCCAAGAGCAAGATCGTCGAGGTCGATATGAGCACGGAGGATGCCGCGACGCTGATCATGTCGGCCGGCGTGGTGCAGCCCGGCTCGGCACCCGATCCGAAGAAGGCCGCGGCGCTTGCCGGCATGGCGAATGCCGCGCGCATCGCCAATGCTTCGACGCTTCGACCCGAGCCTGCGAAGGTGGAGTAGAGCCATTCCCTCGTGGGATGGCGCTGGTGGCGCGCGCGTCGGCATCCTCTGCTAGTCTCCGGTGATCCGAGCCTCTTGCCCGGATTTCGACCTGGAGTGCACGATGTCCAAGACCATTGCGATCCTCGCGCCCGGCGCCATGGGCAGCGCCGTCGCCCGCCGCCTCTGCGAACATGGCGCGCGCGTGCTGACGTCCTTGACGGAGCGGAGCGAGGCGACGCGCAAACGCGCCGCAGACGCCGGCATGATCGGCGCCGACGACGATGCGATTGCATCTGCCGACATCATCCTCTCGATCGTGCCGCCGGGCGAGGCCGTCGCACTGGCCGAGCGGCTGGCCGCGCTGATCGTCAAGCGCGACAAGAAGCCGATCGTGGTGGATTGCAACGCCGTCAACGTCGACACCGTGTTGCGTATCGAGGAGATCATCGGCTCGGCGCAGGCCCCGTTCGTCGATGGCGGCATCATCGGCTTCCCGCCGCAGCCCGGCGGCAAAAGTCCTGCGTTCTACATGTCCGGCGAGCACGCCAAGGACCTCGCGGTGCTGAAGGAACTGGGCCTCGACGTGCGCATCGTCGAAGGGCCGGTCGGCGCCGCCTCCGCGCTGAAAATGTCCTACGCCGGCATCGTCAAGGGCCTCGCCGGCATTGGCTCGGCCATGGTTGTCGCGGCGACGAAAGCGGGCGCGGCCGATGCGTTGCGCGACGAGCTGGCGCTGAGTCAGCCCGCGATCCTGGCCCGGCTCGAGGTCGCGCTGCCGGATATGATCCCGAAGGCCTATCGCTGGGTTGCCGAGATGCGGGAGATTTCCGGCTTCCTCGGTCCCGATCATCCGGCCAGCCAGATCTACGAGGGGTTTGCGCGGTGGTTCGAACATCTCGCCGAGGATGCGAACGGCGAGGCGGTGGACGCCGACCTGATGAAGGCATTCGCCGCCGGGATCGCGCGGACGAAAGCCTGATGCTCTGGCCTTACGCGCCGTTCGCTGAAACCTGCTCCAGAAAGCCCTGAATGTCCCGGTCGCGCCTCAGGCGCAGGACGGGGACATAGGGGCCGTACTGCAAGCGCTCGGCCTCGATGACGGGCACGCGCTCTGTGTCGTAGCGCCATGCCTCCTGCATCAGCTTCCAGTCGAACTGTTCCGGACATCCCTCGGGCAGATCGGGCCGGCTCGTGTCACGATCGAAGGCGGAGCGGCAGAGGATACGCCACTGGCACACCCAGCGCGGACGGTCGATGACGACGAGGAGATCGGCGCGTGCGATCGTGAGATCGAAGGCCAGCCCCGAGAAGCTGCCGTCGATGACCCAAGCCCCTCCTGCGATGGCCTCAGTGACACGTGCGCGAAAGCCCGGCTTGTCCGAAGGCTTCCAGCCCGGCTGCCAGTAGAGCACGTCGAGATGCACCACCGGCAAATCGAGCTTTCGCCCGAGATTGAGAGCGAGGCTCGTCTTTCCGCTTCCCTGGGAGCCAACGACGATGATCCGGCGCATGGCGGGAAGGTTCCACGAAAGCGGCCGCAGCGGAAGGGGCAGTTTCCCGCAAAGGCTCCATCCACGTCATTGCGAGCACAGCGAAGCCATCCAGAATCTTTCCGCGGAGACAGACTGGATTGCTTCGCTGTGCTCGCGATGACGGGGAGGAGACGGCGTGAGGCCCGTCTGTTATTGTGTCTTGCGGATGCAATTCCTCTGCAACGGGAGTTCGAATGAGAGTGCTGGTGATCGGCGCGGGCGCGCTCGGCGGCTATTACGGAGCTTGCCTGGTCCGAGCGGGCCGCGACGTGACCTTTCTTGTGCGCGAGAAGCGGGCGGAGCAATTGCGTCGGAACGGACTGCAGGTCGTCAGCCCGCATGGCGACTTTGCGGTGCAGCCCAAGCTGCTTGCCGCCGGTGATCTCAGGGAGCCGTTCGACGTCGTGCTCGTCGGGGTCAAAGCCTACTCGCTCGATGACGCGATGAACCAGTTTGCGCCCGCCGTCGGCTCCGGCACGATGGTGCTTCCCATCCTGAACGGTCTGAAACATGTCGACGCCCTAACGGCAAAATTTGGCGCGAGCCACGTCCTCGGCGGCCTCGCCAATGTCAGTGCCGGGCTCGACGCGGAGGGCCGGGTCGCTCACTTCATGGCCAACCAGACCATCGTGTTCGGCGAGATCGATGGCGCGCTCAGCGAACGTGCGCTCGCGCTGGAGGCGCTGCTTCAGGTCCCCGGGATCGACGTGCGTGCCAGCGAAGCGATCATGCAGGACATGTGGGAGAAGTTCGTCCAGCTCTCGACGCTCGCCGGCATCACCTGCCTGATGCGCGCAAGTATTGGGGATATTCTGGCTGTGCCCAACGGCGAGCAATCCATCTTCCGCCTGTTCGCCGAATGCTGCGCCGTCGCGACGGCTTCAGGTTTCGAGCCGCGCGCGCCGTTCATCGAGTTCGACCGAAAGCTGTTTACGACGCTGGACTCGCCGCTCAAGGCCTCGATGCTCCGCGACATCGAGCGCGGCTCGGTCACCGAAGCCGAGCATATTCTGGGCGATATGGCCAATAGGGCCCGTACGCTCGGCATCGAGACGCCGCTGCTGGACCTGGCCCGCGCGCATGTGGCGGCCTATGAAGTCGGGCGGCGACGGGCAGGGGGCTGATCCCGCCCATCGGTGGGGCGTGACGATGTTGCGCCGGGTAAAGCCTAGCTTGCTTGCATGAGCGTCGCATCGCCGTCGATCTGGTCACGCGACCAGAACTGCATCACGCAGCGAAGCCCGCCGGGATTGAAGTCCAGATTCACGGACCAGCCGGCCTCGCCGGCAAACATGCCGGTGATCATCTTGGTCCCGAAGCCGCGGCGCGTCGGCTTGTGGACCAGCGGACCGTCGCGTTCTGTCCAGGACAAGCGAATGAGACCAGTCTCGTCCACCGTCCAGGAAATCTGCAATTTGCCCGACGGGACCGAAAACGCACCGTATTTGGCGGCGTTGGTGCTGAGGCTCCTGCAGCGCGGCGGAGATCGCCAGCGTGAGCTTGGGCGGCAGCAGCAGGTCGGGGCCCTCGATGTCGAAACGTTCGGGACCGGCATAGGGCGCCAGCGTCTGCCTGACGATGGATGCCAGGCTGACCCCGACCCAGTTGTTTTCGGTGAGAAGATTGTAGGCCTGCGAAAGCGCCAGCAGCCGACCCTCGAAGGCGGATGCGTACTGGTTTAGGTCGCTCGAACTGGCGCGCGACAGGCGCGCGATCGACTGCACGGTGCCGAGCGTGTTCTTGACCCGGTGATTGATCTCGTCCAGCAGCGCCTTCTGTTGCTTCAGCGCGCCCGCGAGGCTCGCTTCCGACTTGATAAAGCACCTTCTTCATCCGGTTGACTTCGCTGATCGCGCCCAGCTTCGGCTCGATCGCGCCGGACCGGAGGCCCGCGACATATCGTTCGAGATCGGAGAATTCGGCCAGGAAACGCCGGGAGATCAGGCGGGCGAGCGCCAATCCGAGGACGAGCGTGAAAGCCGTCAGAGCAACGATCCATTCGACCGTCCGGTGCAACGGACCGTCGATGACGTCGCGGGGAAGGGCGAGGTTGATCGACCAGTTGCTCTGGTTGGATCGCAGCAGCGAGGTGTAGGTGGGAACGCCTGTCCGCGACACGGCCTCGATCCACCACGCAGATGACTGCCCGAGATGAGCCCTGACCGCGGGAATGGTCGGCTGTCCCACCAGATCGTCGCCATCGAGCAGCGGGCGTCTTGCCAGAAGCAGTCCGTTCGCATCGACGATGCTGCCCACCATTCCGGCGGAGACGTATTCGTCCATCATCGATGACAGGTACCGGGTCGACAGTCCGATGTTGAGCGCGTAACGGATTTCGCCGCGGATGCGCACCGGCACGGCGATCGTGACGATCGGTTGCCCGTCGACCACTGCGCGCTGCAGGCCCGACACCTGCGGGCGGCCGGTCTCGATCGCCCGGCGCTCGACGTCGAATTCGGTGCGTTTGGGCAGGGGGGCATCGAGGCTCGAGGCGTGTGTTCGCGATCTGCTGACCATCGGGGGCATAGAGCACGATCGCCACGCCGCCGATCAGCTTGACCGCCTGCAAGGCATGCTCCCTGAACTCCGCGAACCGTTCCTGCGACAACGACGGCGAAAGCGCGAGAACCTGCAAATCGTCGATGATGTTTGCGATGCGCAGATCGGCCGCATTGCGCATGAGGCGCAACCGGTCTTCGTACTCCGCCCGGGTGAGCTGCGAGGATTCCGCCACGAAATGATAGGCGAGAAATGCCGCGCACGCCGTGACCGGAACGGCGGTGGCGATGGCGAGCAGCAGCAGATAAGCGGACACCGGCCAAGTCCGTAGCGACGGCCTGAACCAAACGCCCCATCGACGTCTCAAAGCACGCACCTCGAACCCACCCCCTCGGCGACGCTCATCCCGCTGTGCCGATTCCTGCAAGGTATCGAGCCCACTGGGACGAGCAACATCCAACTTGCTGGAACCGGTTGACGGAACTTTTGTTCCAAAGTCGGCGCTAACCCGCGCCGATCAGCGGGATCGCCTCGTCCCGTTCGTAGAGATACAGCAGGCACCGCAGCGCCTCGCCGCGCTCGCCCTTCAGCTTTGGGTCGTCCTTCAGGATGCGCAGCGCCTCGTCTCTGGCCTGGGTGATGAGCTGGCCGTGCACCTCCGAGCGCGCGATGCGGTAGCCGGGCAGGCCGCTCTGGCGCACGCCGAGCACGTCGCCTTCGCCGCGAAGCTTCAGATCCTCCTCGGCGATGCGAAAACCGTCGGTGGTCTCGCGGATCACCTTCAGCCGCGCCTTCGACATTTCGCCGAGCGGCTCCGAGTAGAGCAGGATGCAGGTCGAGGCCTCCGAGCCGCGCCCGATGCGGCCGCGCAGCTGGTGCAGCTGGGCAAGGCCGAAGCGTTCGGCATTCTCGATCACCATGATGGTCGCAGCGGGCACGTCGACGCCGACCTCGACGACGGTGGTCGCGACCAGAAGGCCGATCTCGTGCGCGGCGAACTGGCCCATCACGCGGTCCTTCTCCGTGCCCTTCATCTGGCCGTGGACGAGGCCGACGCGGTCGCCGAAGCGCTTTTGCAGGCTTTCGAAACGCTTGGTCGCGTTGGTGAGGTGCTCGGTGCCCTCGGCCTCGGATTCATCCACCAGCGGGCAGATCCAGTACACCAGCTTGCCAGACTCGAGCGCGCGGCCGACGCCGTCCATGACCTCGCCGAGCCGGCTCATGGCGACAGAGCGGGTGTCGATCGGCTGCCGGCCGGCCGGCTTTTCGCGCAACTCGCTGATGTCCATGTCGCCGAAATAGGTCAGCACCAGCGTGCGCGGGATCGGGGTGGCGCTGAGCACCAGCACGTCCACGGCCTCGCCCTTCGACGTCAACGCCAGCCGCTCGCGCACGCCGAAGCGGTGCTGCTCGTCGACAATGGCGAGCGCAAGGTCTTTGAAGATGACGTCATCCTGGATCAGTGCATGGGTGCCGACGAGGAGGTCGATCTGGCCCGCGGCGAGCTGGGTGATGATCTCGCGCCGCTCCTTGCCCTTCTCGCGGCCGGTGAGGATGGCGACGCGCAAGCCGGCCCGCTCCGCAAGCGGCGCGATGGTCTTGATGTGCTGGCGCGCCAGGATTTCGGTCGGCGCCATCAACGCGGCCTGCTTGCCGACCTCGGCGACGGCGGCGGCCGCGAGCAGCGCCACGACCGTCTTGCCCGAGCCGACGTCGCCCTGCAGCAGGCGCAGCATGCGCACCGGCTGTTGCAGATCGTGGGCGATCGCCGCCGCCGCGTCGCGCTGCGAGGTTGTCAACGCATAGGGTAGGGCGTCGATGATCTTGTGGCGCAGGTGGCCGTCGCCGGCATTGCGCACGCCGGCGGGGCGGCGGAGTTGCGCGCGGATCAACGCGAGCGCGAGCTGCCCGGCCAGGAGACTCGTCGAAGGCGAGGCGCGACCAGAACGGCTGGTCCGGCAATATGTCGGTCAGCTCGACCGGCTGGTGCACCCGGGTCAGCGCTTCCGCGATCGGCGGAAAGTTACAGCGCCGCATCACTTCCGGGCTGATCCATTCGGGCAGCGCCGGCAGCTTCTGCAAGGCCTGCGCGATCGCGCGGCGCAGCGAGCCGAGCGCGAGGCCCTCCGTCAGCGGATAGACCGGATCGATGCCGGAGAGTTTCGAGATCGCGTCCTCGTCCAGCACGCGGTCCGGGTGGACGATCTGCGGGATGCCGTCATACATCTGCAGCGTGCCGGAGACGAAACGCTTCTCGCCGACCGGCAACAGCTTTTCGACATAGCCGGGCTTGGCGCGAAAGAAGGTCAGCACGACCTCGCCGGTGTCGTCGCTGGCATAAACCAGATACGGCGCGCGCGAATTGCGCGGCGGGGGCGGGCGGTGACGATCCACGGTGACCTCCAGCGTCACCATGGTTCCCTGCACCGCATCGCGGATTTTCGGCCGCGCGCGGCGGTCGATCACCTGGCTCGGCAGATGCAGCAGGAGATCGACCAGCCGCGGCGTCTCGCTGCGGCTGAGCAGGTACTGCAGCAGCTTGTCCTGCTTCGGACCGACGCCGGAGAGGCTGGTCACGAGGGCAAACAACGGATTGAGCAGGCTGGGGCGCATTCTCGCAACATTTGTCATGTGCGGGCTCGACCCGCGCATCCATCTTTTCAAGGACGATGGATTACCGGGTCCCGGCTCCGCAAACGGCTTCGCCGGGCTTTCGATATCAGGCCGGCGAAGCTTTGCGAAGACGACAAGCCCGGCAATGACGGTCCCCAAACAATTGCAATAACAAAGGGCTGACATCGCGGGTCCGAGTGGCTATATCAACCCCGCCCGGCACGTCCGGGCTTTCTGCGTTTGACTGGATTTGAGACATGACGGGAACGACACGATCGAGCAGCGGGCTGGACGATCGCCGCAAGCGGCTTCTGTTCCGTTGCTGGCACCGCGGCACACGCGAGATGGATCTGATCCTCGGGCGCTTTGCGGATGCCGAGATCGGCAATTTGTCGGACGACGAGCTGACGCAGCTCGAGACTCTGCTCGAGGTCAACGATCCCGACCTCTATGCCGCCATCACCGGCGACAGGGTGCTTCCGGCCGAGGTCGCCGGCGCGCTGTTCGCGCGCATCAAGGCATTCCCGATTACGGACGGCGATCTATGAAACCGGGTTTGAAGTCGCCGGCCGAGCTGCTCACGCCCGGCCGCGCGGTGACGCTTGCCAACGTCGCGGAAGGCGCCGAGGGCCTCGTCGTCTCGGATCTGGCGCGCGCCATCGCGGCGCGACCGAAGAAGCCGGCCGTCAGCCTTGCCGTGGTCTGCCGCGACGGCGCCCGGATGCAGCAGCTCGAACGCGCGCTGCAATTCTTCGCGCCGGACCTGCCGGTACTGACTTTTCCGGCCTGGGACTGCCAGCCTTATGACCGCGTCTCGCCGCATGGCGGTATCCTGGCCCAGCGCCTGACCACGCTGGCCCGGCTGGCCCTGCTCACCGGCAGCGACAAGCCGCTGATCGTGCTGACGACGGTGAATGCGGTCGTGCAGCGTGTGCCCGCACGCGAGGCTCGTCGCGGCGCAGGCGCTGTCGGTTGCGCCGGGCAACGTCGTGCCGATGGACAGTGTCGTCGCCTGGCTCGAGCATAACGGCTACAACCGCTCCTCGACCGTGCGCGAGCCCGGCGAATATGCCGTGCGTGGCGGCATCCTCGATCTGTTTCCGGCCGGCCTCGATCAGCCGGTCCGCTTCGACTTCTTCGGCGACAGCCTGGAATCAATCCGCACCTTCGATGCCGAAACCCAGCGCACGCTGCTCGACATGCGCGCGCTCGATCTGGTGCCGGTCTCGGAATTCCAGCTCGTCACCGACACCATCCGCCGCTTCCGCATGGGCTACGTCGCCGAGTTCGGCGCGCCCGAGCGCGACGACGCGCTCTACGAGGCGGTCAGCGAAGGCCGCCGCCATCCCGGCATGGAGCACTGGCTGCCGCTGTTCCAGGACCGGATGGACACGCTGTTCGATTATCTGCAAGGGGCTCCGATCGCGATCGAGCCGCAGGCCGAGGACGCTGTCCGCGAGCGCTTCAAGCAGATCCAGGACTATTACGAGGCCCGCCGCGAGGCGATGGAGCATCCAAGCGGCGGCGCGATCTATAAGCCGCTGCCGCCGGATCGGCTTTATCTCACCGAGGAGCAGTGGACCAAGCGCGAGCGCGACATGCCGCTGGTGCGGTTGACGCAATTCTCCGTTCCAGCCGACGGAATCAGCGTCGTCGACGCCGGTGCCCGCAAGGGCCGCGATTTCGCGCCGGAGCGCAACGACACAACGGTCAACGTGTTCGAATCCGTGGTCAGCCACGTCATGGCGCTGCACGCCCAGCGCAAGAAGGTCGTCATCGCGCTCTGGAGCGAAGGCTCGCGCGACCGCATGACTTCGATGCTGCGCGACCACAAGCTGGCCCACACCACCAGCGTTAATTCCTGGCGGACCGTGCAGGCGACCCCGCGCAACGAGACCATGCTCGCCGTGCTCGGCCTGGAAAGCGGCTTCGAGACCGACGAGATCGCGCTCATCAGCGAGCAGGACATCCTCGGCGACCGCCTGGTGCGGCCGCGCAAGGCCAGCCGCAAGCTCGACAATTTCATCTCGGAGGTGACGAGCCTCACCGCCGGCGACATCGTCGTCCATGCCGACCACGGCATCGGCCGCTTCATCGGTCTGCAGACGCTGGATGTTGCCGGCGCGCCGCACGACTGTCTCGAGCTGCACTATGCTGCCGACGCAAAATTGTTCCTGCCGGTCGAGAACATCGAGCTGCTGTCACGCTACGGCTCGGACCAGACCACGGTCGAGCTGGACAAGCTCGGCGGCTCGGGCTGGCAGACCCGCAAGGCGAAGCTGAAGAACCGCATTCGCGAGATCGCGGGCGAGCTGATCAAGATCGCCGCCGCGCGCCATCTGCACGAGGCGCCCAAATTGCCGGTGCAGCAGGGCGTCTATGACGAGTTCTGCGCCCGCTTCCCTTATGACGAGACCGAGGACCAATTAGGGGCCATCGAATCCACCCTGAAGGACCTCGAACTCGGCCGCCCCATGGACCGGCTGATCTGCGGCGACGTCGGCTTCGGCAAGACCGAGGTGGCGTTGCGCGCGGCGTTTGCCGTGGCGCTCGAGGGCAAGCAGGTCGCGGTCGTGGTGCCGACCACGCTGCTCGCGCGCCAGCACGCGAAAACCTTCACCGAACGCTTCAAGGGCTTTCCGGTGAACGTGGCCCAGGCCTCGCGCCTGATCGCGACCAAGGAGCTGAACCTGGTCAAGAAGGGCATCGCCGACGGTTCGGTCGACATCGTCGTCGGCACCCATGCGCTGCTCGGCAAGGCGATCAAGTTCCGTGACCTCGGCCTCGTCATCGTCGACGAGGAGCAGCACTTCGGCGTCACCCACAAGGAGCGGCTGAAGGCGCTGCGGGCCGAGGTGCACGTGCTGACGCTGTCGGCGACGCCGATCCCGCGCACGCTGCAGCTCGCGCTCACTGGTGTCCGCGAGCTCTCGATCATCGCCTCGCCCCCGGTCGACCGCCTCGCGGTGCGCACGTTCGTTGCCCCGCACGATCCGCTGATGATCCGCGAGGCCTTGCTGCGCGAGCGCTATCGCGGCGGACAGGCGTTCTACGTGGTGCCGCGCATCGACGACCTCGCCGAGGTCAAGGACTTCCTCGACAAGAACGTGCCGGAGATGAAGGTCGCGGTCGCACACGGCCAGATGCCGCCCGCCGTGATCGAGGACATCATGACCGCGTTCTACGACGGCAAGTTCGACATCCTGCTGTCCACCACGATCGTGGAGTCCGGCCTCGACATCCCCAACGCCAACACGCTGATCGTGCACCGCGCCGACATGTTCGGCTTGGCCCAGCTCTACCAGCTCCGTGGCCGCGTCGGCCGGTCCAAGCTGCGCGCCTATGCGCTGTTCACGCTGCCGGCGCAGCAGAAGATCACCGCGCAGGCCGAGCGCCGGCTCACCGTGCTGCAATCGCTGGAGACGCTGGGTGCCGGCTTCCAGCTCGCTTCCCACGACCTCGACATCCGCGGCGCCGGCAATCTGCTCGGCGAGGAGCAGTCCGGCCACATCAAGGAGGTCGGCTTCGAGCTGTACCAGTCGATGCTGGAGGAGGCGATCGTCAACCTCAAGGCCGGCGTGTCAGAGCCCGCAGCCGACCGCTGGTCGCCATCGATCACCATCGGCATGCCCGTGCTCATTCCCGAGGATTACGTCGGCGATCTCTCGGTGCGGCTGTCGCTGTACCGGCGTCTCGCCGATCTCGACACCGAGGAGGAGATCGAGAATTTTGGCGCCGAGATGCGCGACCGCTTCGGCGTGCTGCCGGACGAAGTGCGCTACCTCTTCAAGGTCGCAGCGATCAAGGCGTTCTGCCGCAGGGCCAATGTCGAGAAGATCGATGCCGGCCCGAAGGGCGCCGTCATCGTCTTCCGCGACAATTCCTTCGCCTATCCCGATCGCCTGGTGTCCTTCATCCGCAGCTACGGCCAGGCCGCCAAGGTGCGGCCCGACATGAAGGTGGTGTTCCTGCAGGACTGGGAGACCCCGGAAGAGCGCCTCGCCGGCACGACGGAGATCATGCGGCAACTGGCGCAACTGGCGGAGAGCAAGAAGGCAGCGTAGGGATTATCGTGTCCCGGACAAGCGCAGCGAAGCGGAGCGCAGAGCCAGGACCCAGTTCTTTCTTAGACTAGCCGCGACGATGGGCCCCGGTTCTGCAGCGCACCGCGAAGGGCGCTGCGCTGCGCCCGGGGCACGAGACCTCAAGACGCCGCCCGTGTCCCGTCCGCCGACAGACGCGCCAGCAACGACCTTGCCGTATCCGACGACGACAGCGAGTCGACGCTGACCACGGGATCGCTGCGCATCTCGTGCTTGCCGTTGGAGGTGTGCCGCATCACCGCCGACAAACGGCGGGCGATCATGTGAGCGGTGCGGAAGTCGGTCTCGGCGAACACGACGATGACCGAGCCGTCCTTCTGCGCCGCGCCGAAATCCATCTGCCGCATCAATCGGCTGAGAATGCGGGCGGCATCGAGCTGCGCGCGGGAATTGCCGGGATCGAAGGCGAAGCGCGCGACCGACAGGCCGCCGCCGCGGGCCAGGGTCTGCTCGACCGCCTTGGCGAAGTCGCGGGCGAAGGCTTCCACCGTGAGCAGGCCGCTGCGCGGATCGAGCCAGCCGCCGGCATCGATCGAGCGCAGCGTGCGGGTCATCTGCGCTTCCATCGCGTGCTGGCGGATCAGCGGCAGCGCGTTGGCCGCCACCCTGGCCGGCTCGCCGGGGATCAGCTCGAGATTGGGCAGGTCGTAAGTCTGTGTCAGCTGGTGCGCGGTGACGACGACTGGCAGGCTGCGGAAGCGGGTGTCCTCGGCCAGCACCGTGAGAAAGGCGTCGGTGACGCGCGCGGTAAAACCTTCGGCGAGCACGACGCCGTCGATGTCGCGGGTGTTGAGGTGCTTCGCGGCGGCCTCGATCGAGAGCGCACCGACCACGCCGACGCGTTCACCGAGCGCGACTGAGAGCGCGGGGTAGGCCGCGCCGCGGCCGATCAGGAGCACGGTGGCATCGCGTGCGGGATCGCCTTGCGGCAGCGGGACCTTCACTTCGGGCAGCCGGCGCATCACCGTGGCATGGAGGGTGCGCACGCGCAGCGCGGCGCGAAGCCGTGCGATCAGGCGGTCGGGATTGCCGCCGCGCGAGGAGAAGGGCAGGGCATTGTGCGGCAGCGCGCCGGGCGCATCCACGGCCACGAAGGGAAGGTAGGGCGATTGGTCGGCGATCTTTTTTGCGAGCGGTGCCACATGTGGCTCGTGTCCGCCTTGCATCACCGCGAGAATCGCGGCTGGCTGCACCTCTTCGACCGCACGCGCCGCGCCGGCCCAGTCGCTATCGACCACGGGAAACAGCCGGGCCTCGTCCAGCGCCCCGACGAAGGGCGGCCGTTCGGCATTGGACACAAACAGGATCGGGCCCGCCTGGGACATTCGTCAAACTCTGATCACGCGACAGATGCCGCGCAATCTAGGTTGGCCGCCTTAATGCTGCGTCAACGTACCAGGCAAAACTGCGTCTAGACCTGCCCGGAGCGGTCGCGAAAAGCTTCGACCATCAGGGGGTTAAGCCCGAGTTCGCTGAGCGCCTCGCGGGCGCGGGCGTTGTCCTGGGCGCGGCCTGCCAGCCGGTGGCCGGAAAGGCGGTCGGGCAGTGCGGTGAGCAGGGCGCCCTGGCCAAGCCGGCGCGCCCATTCCTGGAGGTCGTTGGAGAGGAAGCGATAGCCGCCGACCGCCATGATGCCCGAGGGCGGTGCGGTAATGCAGATGGCGCCGCTCGGACGGTCGAGCCGTGCCGCGTAACCGGTGTCCACATAGTCCCGCGGCGGCTGCGCGATCAGCGTGTCGCCGACCGGCTGCGGCGGCGCGTAGGCCGCGATCGGCACCATCGCCCCGCGCAGGCCGAGCGTGCCTTTCGGCGTCAGCAGGATCTCGCCGGCGATGGACGATCCCGCCTGCTCGCGGGGCGCGCCGTGCGGCCCGGGCATGACCGGCACCGGCATGCCATCCTCGCCGCGGCGGGCTCCGAATAGGCCGGCTTCGCCAAACAGATAGACGTCGGTCAGCGGCGCATGCGGGGCGATCCAGGCATCGCTCGCCGCCACCTGCTCGGGCGCGCGCCACAGGCCGATGACGTTGCGCAGGGACGGCATCCGCGCCGCCAGATCGGAATCGCCGAGGCGCAGGGCAAACTGCGCCGGCGCGATCAGCACCTCGCATTCATGCTCGTTGACCTGCTGTTCCAGCACCTCGTTCTCGAACGGATGATGTAGCGCCAGCGCGCCGCCGGAGAGCAGCCACACCGCGAGCGAGGAGGCGAGGCCGGCGAACGACATCGGCGCGAACGCCGCCATCACCGTCGCGCCCTGCCTGATGTCGGCTTCCAGTGACATCGCAAGGCCGCCGGCGATCAGGCTGAAATGCGGCCGTGGCACCGGGCGAAAGCCTTCCGCCGTGACGTCGAAGGAGATCATCGCCGCCTTGCGTCCGTCCTGGATCACGGCGCGCGTGGTGCCGGGCGGGCGGGCCAGCACGTCGTCGAGCGAAGCCATGCCTTCGGGCAGGTCGCTGCCGAAACCGCAGACGTGGCGGATGGAGAAGGCCTCGGCGGCCGCATGCATCGCAAGGTCGGCATAACTGACGCCGTCGACCGTGCTCATGGTGACGATGGCGCGCGCCGCGGTGCGATTGAGCGCCGCGGTCAGTTCCGCATGCCGCCACAGCAGCGGCAGCACGGCGACGACGAGGCCGGCGCGATGGGCGGCGAGCACGGTGAGCACGAACTCGACCGTGGCGGGCAATTGGATCGCGATGACGGAATTGGTCGGCAAGCCCGATTCGACGAAATAGGCCGACAGCGCCTCGATGGCCGTGTCAGCCTCGGCATAGGTCATCCGTCGCGGCTGATGCCCGGTCACGCGGGCCTTGTTGAGCGGGTCGAGCAGGGCGGTCGCGTGCGGCTGCCGCATCAGCGTGCGCTGAAACAGCGTGTCGAGCGTCGGCGATACGGCTGGCTGGTTCACGGCGTCACTTCGCTTGATGAGCTGCTGGAGGCTGGCTCTTCGACCACCAGGTCTCCGGCAAATAGCCCGAGAGCGAGGTGCCCTTGGGCCGTTCTATCCGATTCCAGCGCGCGATCCATTGCTCGGATACGTTAAACAGGGGGATTGTGTAGAAGCCCGCGATCAGAGCGCGGTCGAGCGCCCGCACCGACGAGACGAAATCCGTATGTTCACGGGCTTCCAGCAGGGCGGCGATCATGGCGTCGACCGCCGGATCCCTGGCGCCCATGTAGTTGCGCGTCCCCGGATTGTCGGCGGCGGCGCTGCCCCAATAGAAAGACTGCTCGTTGCCCGGCGACAGCGACTGGTCCCAGCGGTTCTGGATCATGTCGAACTCGAACGCGAGCCGGCGTTGGTCGAACTGCACGGGATCGACGGACCGCACGCTCGGCTCGATGCCGGCGCGCTTGAGATCGCGCTGGAACGCGAGCGCGATGCGCTCCTGGTCGCGGGTCGTAACCAGGATCTCGAAGGCGAAGGGCGCCTTGGTCGCGCGGTTGCGCATCACCGTGCCGTCGAGATCGTAGCCGGCCTCGGACAGTAGCTTCAGCGCCGCGCGCAACGTGGTGCGGTCGCGTCCCGATCCGTCCGTCATGGGAAGGCGGTAGCTGCCGTCCATGATGTCGGGGGGATCTGCGCGGCAAACGGCTTGAGCAACTCCCGTTCGCGCGCGTCCGCAGGCCTGCCATAGGCCGACAGGTCGGAGCCGGCGAAATAGCCGGCGACCCGCGAATAGAGCGAGAAGAAGTAGTTGCGGTTGACCAGCTCGAAATCGAACAGCAGCGTCAATGCCTGGCGGACGCGGATGTCGGCGAAGATCGGGCGGCGCGTGTTGAACACCAGGAATTCGGAGGGCTGCGGCACGCCCGGCTTGACGGTGTCGCGGATCACTTCGCCGCTCTTGACCGCAGGAAAATCGTAGCCATCGTGCCAGCGCAGCGGCTCGTGCTCGATCCGGAAATCATAGAGGCCGCGCTTGAAGGCCTCGAACTGGCCATTGGCCTCGCGGAAATAGTCGAGCCGGATCTCGTCGAAATTGTAGAGCCCGCGGTTGATGGCGAGGTCGCGGCCCCAATAGTCGGGATTGCGGGTCAGGGTGACGCTGGCGCCGGCCTTCACCGCCGTGACGCGATAGGGGCCGGAGCCGACCGGGCTCGTCAGCGTCGTTTCCTCGAAGGTCGCGACGTCGACGGCGTGCTTCGGCAGGATCGGCATCAGGCCGAGGATCAGCGGCAGCTCGCGATCATTGGCGCCGGCGAGATCGAAGCGGACGGTGAGGGGATCCGGTGCCTCGGCCTTGGCGACCTTGGCGTAATACTGCCGATGGTTCGGACGGCCGTGGTCGCGCAGCAGCTGCCAGGAGAACAGCACGTCCTCGGCGAGCACCGGCTTTCCATCTGAGAAACGGGCGCGCGGATCGAGACGGAACGTGACGAAGCTCCGCTCGTCGTCGGTTTCGACACTCCTGGCGAGCAGGCCGTAGAGCGTGAACGGCTCGTCGTTGCCGCGCGCCAGCAGGCTCTCGACCACGTAGCCGCGCATCTGCTGCACGGCCAGTCCCCTGACGATGAAGGGATTGAGGCTGTCGAAAGTGCCGAGCACGCCCCAGGTCAGGCGGCCGCCCTTGGGGGCGTCGGGGTCGGCGTAGGGCATGTGGGTGAAATCGGCCGGCATCGCCGGCTTGCCATGCATGGCGATGGCATGAGCCTCCGCGGCCCGCGCTGCGCCTGGCGACGGGCCGCCATTGAAGCCCAGGACAAGGGTCGAGGCCAACACCAGGGCCAGGACGCAGAGGCGGACACAAAGGCGGGTACCTGGGCCCTCGAAGCGGCGTTGGAACATGAACATCAGCACACGTTGATCTCGAAGACCGGCTCGCCTCGAATCCTATCACAGGGAATTCACTGGGCTCAGCTGCGGACGTGTCCAAAGGCGCTTGTCGGCATTGATCTTTTCGTCGGCCACGTTAAGAAGGCACCCAATCGCGCAAGAGCGTCGAGCCCGTCACTTATCCGCCTCAATTGACGGGGAGAGAGCCGCGCCCAACGCGGCCAGGTTCGACGCATCGGAGCGGTTCGGGCACTTCCCGTTCAGAAAGGGTTTTCCGCAATGAATTTCCGTTATTTGGCCGCGTCCGTCCGGCCGCGCGGGCGACTTCTCGCCTTGTTGACGGCGACGGCGTTGGCCGTCCCGTTTGCCGCCGAGGCCCAAACCCCGGCACCGGCCCCCGGCGCTCCGAGGGCGGCTCCGGCCCCGAAGGCGGCTCCCAAGGGCGCCCCCAAGGCTCCGGCGCCGGCCGCTCAGGCCCCCGCCCAGCAGCCCCCGCTGCCGGCGCTCCGGCGCAGCAAGGCGCGGCCCAGCCGGCCGATCAGCAGATCCAGCTGATCTACGCCCCCTGGACCAAGTTCTGCCTCAAGGGCCAGGACGCCAACGCCAAGCAGGTCTGCTTTACCGGCAAGGACGGCCGCATCGAATCGGGCCAGCCGGTCATCGCCGCCGTGATCATCGAGCCGGAAGGCGAGCCCAAGAAGATCCTGCGCGTGACGCTGCCGCTCGGCATGCAGCTCGTCCACGGCACCCGTATCATCGTCGACAGCAACCCGCCGCTGCAGCAGCCCTATGTGATCTGCTTCCAGAACGGCTGCATGTCGGACTACGAGGCGACGCCCGAGCTCATCAACAGCATGAAGAAGGGGCAGAATCTCGTTGTTCAGGCGATCAATGCCAACGGCGCGCCGCTGACCCTGCCGCTGCCGCTCGCCGGCGAATTCCAGAAGGCCTATGACGGTCCGCCGACCGATCCGAAGGTGTTCGAGGAAACCCAGAAGAAGCTCCAGGAAGAGCTTCAGAAGAAGGCCGACGAGCAGCGCAAGAAGCTCGAGCAGAGCGGTGGTGCTCCGGGCGCCGCTCCGGCCGCCCAGAAGTAATCGGGACCCGATCACGGACATGAAGAAGGCGCTCGTTTCGAGCGCCTTTTTGCTGGCCGCGTCCGGGCGGAAAAATTCAGTTGAGCGAGGGATTGCGCGGGCGGTAGCCGCCGTCCTTGTTCTTGATGAAGATCTCGGCGACCTGGGAATGCCGGATCGGCTCGCCGGATCTCGTCCGGCAACAGGTTCTGCTCGGAGACGTAGGCGACGTATTCGGACTCAGCGTTCTCCGCGAGCAGGTGGTAGAACGGCTGGTCCTTGTGGGGCCGCACCTCCTCGGGGATCGACAGCCACCACTCCTCGGTGTTGTTGAATTCCGGATCGATGTCGAAGATCACGCCCCGGAACGAAAAGATCCGGTGGCGCACGACCTGTCCGATCTGGAATTTGGCGGTCCGCGCTTTAATCATCCCCCGTCGATAGACCAGGATTGTGGCTGATGCTAGTGGCCGCAGCTGGAATTAGCACTCACTGCGGGGGCAGATAGCCCTCAAGTCTTCAGAAAACACTTCACCAATGGTCGATATCCTCAATCTGGCACTACCTTATTTCGGCTTGATCTTCGTTGGATTCGCCTGCGGCAAGGTCAAATCCCTGCCGGAATCGGGTCTCGCCTGGATGAACTTCTTCCTGCTCTACGTGTCGCTGCCGGCCCTGCTGTTTGCGATCATGTCCAAGACGCCGTTCTCGGAATTGAACAACCCGCCGTTCCTGATCGCAACGACGCTGTCGACCGTCGCCGCGTTCAGCCTGGCGCTGGTCGTGGGCAAGGTTTTCGGCCGGCTGACATTGCGCGAAGCGACGCTCGCAGGTCTGTCCGGCGGCTACGGCAATATCGGCTACATGGGTCCCGGGCTGGCGCTCGCCGTGCTCGGGAGCAAGGCAGCGGCGCCGACCGCGCTGATCTTCTGCTGCGACAGCATCTTCCTGTTCACCATCGTGCCGCTGCTGATCGAGCTCTCCGACCGCGACCATCCCTCCATCGTGCATGCCTTCGGCGTCGTGCTGAAGCAGATCGTGCTCAACCCGCTGATCATGTCGGCCTGCTTTGGCGCGGCTTTCGCATCGCTGCATGTCGAGATGCCCGTCGCGCTCGATCGCACCATCGCCTTCCTGCAGAACGCGGCGGCCCCGACTGCGCTGTTCGTGCTCGGCGTGACCGTGGCGCTGCGGCCGTTCGACCGCGTGCCCTGGGAGGTGCCCGGCGTGATCGCGGTCAAGCTGCTGTTCCATCCGCTCGCCGCGTTCGGCCTAATGCTGGCATTCGGGCCGTTCGCGCAGCCCTGGGCCGCGACCGCCGTGCTGATGGCCTCGCTGCCGCCGGCGTTGAACGTGTTCGTCATCGCCCGGCAGAACGATGCCTGGATCGAATCCGCTTCCGTCGCGGTGCTGCTCGGGACCTTCGCGTCCGTGGTCACGCTGACCAGCGTGATGTGGCTGCTCCAGACCGGGCGGCTGGCGTTTCCTTAACGCGCGACAACTGCGCTCCCTCTCCCGCTTGCGGGGGAGGGTTGGGGAGGGGGTCTCAGGGCATCGGGATTGTCTGAGGTCTGCGGAGAAGGTCCCTGCGAGGAGAGAGCCCCCACCCGGCGCTTCGCACCGACCTTCCCCGCAAGCGGGAGAGGTTGCACCGAGCCCGCGGCGGATCCGTTCAACCTATGCGAAACAGGCTTATCTGCGCCAGGTCGGCGTCAGGCCCTCGCGCATGGCAAGACGGCGGAGCGGGCCGATGGCGCCGAGCAGATGCATGCCGACCGCGCGGACCGGCTGCAGCGGCAGGAAATCGTTGAGCAGGGAGCGATTGGCCATGTCGATCGCGAATGTCCGGGTCAGGATGTCCGGGCGCCGGGCACGGTCATAGCGTTTGAGCACCTCGTCCGCGCCGGGATCCTCGCCCGCGGCGATGGCTTCGCCCGCGAGGCGGGCGATATCGGCGGCATCGCGCAGGCCGAGATTGAGACCCTGGGCGCCGATCGGGGGAACCACATGGGCGGCTTCGCCGACCAGCGCGATGCGGTCGCGGCCGAAGGATTTGGGACGCTCGATCGCCAGCGGGAACAGGTTGCGTCCGGGCTCCACACTCATGCGGCCCAGGATCGAATGCGACTGCTTCTCGATCGCGGCGGACAGCTCCGCATCATCGAGGCTCCGCAAGCGCTCGGCCTCGGCCGGAGCCGACACCCAGACGACGCTGGAACGGTTGCCGGGCAGGGGCACGAACACGCAAGGCCCGTGCGGCGTGTGGAACTCGGTCGAGACGTTGCGATGCGGCCGGGTGTGAGCGACGTTGAAGGTCAGCGCCGTCTGCGTCAGTTCGCGCCGCGTCACCTCGATGCCGGCGGCCTCCCGGGACAGCGAATGCCGGCCGTCGGCGCCGACCACGAGACGGGCGATGAGAAATTGCGCGGAGGCCGTGCGGATCGCGACATCGTCGGCTTCTATGACGACGGTTTCGGCCTCGTCGTCGAACCGGACGAGATTGGGCAGCTCCGCCGCGCGCTCTTCCAGCGCCAGCATCAGCGAGCGGTTGTCGATGTTGTAGCCGAAGGCGTCGAGGGCGATTTCGTGGCAGGAGAACCGAACCTCGGGGCTGCGGAACAGCCGGCCGGTGTCGTCGACGAGGCGCATGACCTCGAGCGCTTCCGCCTTGTCCCTGCAGCGCGACCAGACGTCGAGCGTCTCCAGGAGGTCGACGGAGGCCCCAAGCAAGGCGGTGGTGCGATTGTCGGCATAGGGAACGCGCCGCGCCACCAACGCAGTCCGGGCACCCGCCTGCGCGAGGGCGATCGCCGCGGCAAGTCCCGCCGGCCCGCCGCCGATCACGGCGGCGTCATGGAGTGTCGATGCGTCTGTCATGGAACGACAAATGACACGCCCCGCGGCAAATTCAAGCCCGCTGATCGCGCCTCAAATCACGGCCGATCGTGCGACGGCGCGCCGCAATGGCGGATGTGCAAACCGGCCTCATTCTGATAGCAGAAGCCCATGGACAGCCAAGAGGATTCCCTCAAGCCCACGCCCGTGATCCGCGCCGCGGCCTTCTCGGTACACATCTTCACCGCGTTCGGCGCGGCGATCGCGCTGCTCGCGATGCTGGAGGCCGTGCGCGAGCACTGGTCCGCGATGTTTCAATGGCTCGGCGTCGCGCTGATCATCGACGCGATCGACGGGCCGATTGCGCGCCGGCTCAACGTCAAGGACGTGCAGCCGAACTGGTCGGGCGACGTGCTCGATCTCGTGGTCGACTTCGTCACCTATGTGTTCGTGCCGGCCTACGCGATCGTCGCCAGCGGCTTGCTGCTGCCGGTCGCAGCGCCCTTGCTCGGCGTCGCCATCATCGTCACCAGCGCACTATACTTCGCGGACCTGCGCATGAAGGCCGACGACAATCACTTCCGCGGCTTCCCGGCGCTGTGGAATGCGGCGGCGTTCTATCTGTTCCTGCTGCACTGGCCGCCGCTATGGTCGACGCTGCTGGTGGCGACGCTCGTCGTGCTGACCTTCGTGCCGTTCCACGTGCTGCATCCCGTCCGCGTCGTGCGGCTGCGCTGGCTGACGATGTCGCTGATCGCGATCTGGGCCGTGCTCGGCCTCTACGTGCTCGAGATGGATTTCCGCGTCGGCACCGCTGTCACCATCGTGCTCTGCGCCATCGCGCTCTGGATCAGCTTCAGCGACGCCTTGATCCGCCTGGCGAGATCCTTGGCAAGAACCCAGGCATGATGCATCTCGTCACCAGCCCCGAGGCCTGGGCGGCGCTGCTGACATTGACCGCGCTCGAGATCGTGCTCGGAATCGACAACGTCATCTTCCTGTCGGTGATCGTCTCGCGCATTCCGGAGCCGCAGGCGCACCGCGCCCGCCAGATCGGGCTGGCACTGGCGCTGATCTTCCGCATCATCCTGCTCAGCCTGCTGGTCTGGCTCATCGGCCTGACCGCGCCGGTGTTTTCGTTGGCCGGCTACGTTTTCTCCTGGCGCGACCTGATCCTGATCGGTGGTGGCCTGTTCCTGATCGCGAAGGCAACGCACGAAATCCACGCCGAGGTCGAGGCCGACGATGGCGAGGGAAAGCAGGGCTCGGCGCGCAACGCGTTCTTCTGGGTGATCGTCCAGATCATCGTCATTGATATCGTGTTCTCGCTGGACTCGATCATCACCGCGATCGGCATGGCGCAGGACCTCGAGATCATGATCGCGGCCGTCGTGATCGCCTGCCTGATCATGTACATTTCGTCCGGACCGGTGTCGCGATTCGTCGCGGAGCATCCGACCACGAAAATGCTGGCGCTGGCCTTCCTGGTGCTGATCGGCGTGGCGCTGGTCGCGGACGGATTCAAATTCCACATTCCGCGCGGCTACATCTATTTCGCAATTGCGTTCTCGGCGGCGGTGGAGTTCTTCAACGTGCTGGCCAAGCGCAATCGCAGGAAAGCTGGCAAGTAGACCGTCAGGCGGTCGGTTGAGGCGTTCCAGCGGCCGTCGAGTTGACAAGGCGAGCGCGATGTTTTTCGCTCAGCCTTGGAGAAGAGGAGGTCAGGTGATGACCAAAGCCGTCCGTGTGCACAAGGTCGGAGGCCCCGAGGCCCTGGTCTATGAGAACGTCGATGTGCCGGCGCCGGGTCCCGGCGAAGTGCGCATCCGTCAGCATGCGGTTGGCCTGAACTTCATCGACGTCTACTACCGCACCGGTCTCTACAAGGCGCCGGGGCTGCCCTTCATCGCCGGCAACGAGGCCTCGGGCGAGGTCATCGCGGTCGGGCCGGGCGTCACCAATTTTCATCCCGGCGATCGCGTCGCCTATTACCACAATCTCGGCGCGTACACCGGTGAGCGCAACATCCCCTGGGAGAAGCTCGTCAAGCTGCCCGACCACATCACGCACGAGCAGGGCGCGGTGCTGATGCTGAAGGGGCTGACCGTCTGGTATCTCCTGCACAAGACCTTCAGGGTGGAGCCGCATCACCGCGTGTTGATCCATGCCGCCGCCGGCGGCATCGGCCTCTTGGCCTGCCAATGGGCGAGGGCGCTCGGTGCCCACGTCATCGGCACGGTCGGCTCGCGCGAGAAGGCCGAGCTCGCCGAAGCCAATGGCTGCGACCATGTCATCCTCTACAACGAGGAGGACTTCGTCGCGCGCGTGAAACAGATCAGCCGCAACGAAGGCTGCGACGTCGTCTATGACGGCGTCGGCAAGGCGACCTTCCCGGGCTCGCTGTCGTGTTTGAAGCCGCGCGGCATGTTCGTCTCCTTCGGCAACGCCTCGGGTCCGGTGCCGCCGTTCTCGATCGCCGAGCCTCAACAATCACGGGTCGCTGTTCGCGACGCGGCCGAAGCTCAACGACTACATCGGCACGCGCAAGGAGCTTCTGGAAGGCGCCGACACGCTGTTCGCCGCCGTCATCAACGGCAAGCTGCACGTGCCGATCAACCACGCCTACGCACTCAAGGACGCCGCCAAGGCGCATATCGATCTCGAAAGCCGCAAGACCACGGGCGCGTCGATCCTGAAGCCCTGACAGACGGGAACCGAAGGCGCAAAGCCGGCCAAATTCTCGGTACGGTATCGGACCATTCGCGCCTTACTCCCGATTGCGCCCACCTTCGCAGCGCATCACGTTCTGCAAGCCGCCACGATTCGATCGTGGTTGTGGCGATGGAATGTTGACCGTCTGGCTTGGGGGCAAGATGTCAAAAACTGCTAAGGTCGAGTTCAGGCACCCGGAGGCACATTGCGCGGCTTGTGCGACGAGGACGCCGCACCTGCACGAACGACGCGCGGTGGCGGGGCGCATGGTGGTGCGATCGGTTTGTCTCGCGTGCAATGCCGAGAGACCCAAGGACGACGTCAAGAATTAGTCTCGGGACCGTCAGCGGGTGCGCTCGTGGAACGTCTCCGGTCACGACATGTAGTGCTCGTACCCTCGCTATGGCAGATCAGTACGTCTCCGACGAATTGCGCGACTTCATTTTGGAGCGGATCGATTCCGTGGCACAGATCGAAGCGCTTCTTCTCATTCGATCCGATCCCCGGTCGCAGTGGAACGCCACGCGCCTCGCGCAGCGGCTCTACATCGGCAGGGCCGAAGCCGCAGAGGCCTTGAGCCGGCTTTGCGCGTCCGAACTGTTGTCCTGCGTCGATGACATCTACCGCCTCGAAGGCGTGCCCGAGCAGAACCGGGCGTTGATCGAGCAACTCGTGGAGGTGTACTCGCGCCATCTCATTCCCGTCACGAACATCGTTCACTCGAAATCGCGCCGGATCGGCTCCTTCGCCGACGCCTTCAAGTTCCGCAAGGGGTGACGACGGTGGCCTCCTTCATTTACGGGCTGTGCGCGGCGACGTCGGCGGTTTGCGCGGGGATGCTGCTCGGCGCCTACCGTCTGAGGAAATACCGGCTGCTGCTGTGGAGCAGCCTGTGTTTTGCCGGGCTCGCGTTGAACAACGTGATCCTGGTGCTCGACAAGGTGATACTGCCCGATGTCGACCTGTCGTCGCTGCGTTTGCTGGTTGCGCTGATCGCAATGACCGTGCTTCTCTACGGATTGATCTGGGACGCCGAATGATTGCGAGCAATCTGTCGATGGTCCTCTCCGGTGCGGTGGCGATGGCTTCGTTTGCGACGACGCTCTTCTTCGTGAAGTTCTGGCGCCAGACTTCCGACGTCTTCTTCCTCCTGTTCGCCCTGGCGTTCGCGATCGATACCGTCACCCGTGCGGCGCTCGGGTTCACTCACGTTTCCAACGAGGTCGAACCGGTGTTCTACCTGCTGAGGCTTGCAATGTTTGCGCTGATCATCGCCGCGATCACAGTCAAGAACCGGTCGCGCTGAAGTCATGCCGTTCCGATTCAGGGATTTTCTCCGCTTCGGCGTCTTCGGCATCGCCGTTGCCCTGATCGTTGCGTTCGGCATCTCGCCGTTCACGGGAGGAATCGTTCAGCAATGGTCGCGCAGCGACGTCGAGGCGCGGTCGAGACTGGTCTTCAATGCGATCCAGCCCTTTCTCGACCGTGACATCGAGGACCAGTCCTGGGATCGGCTGAGCGACCTGTTCGGTCGCGTGGCGCAGGACAAGAAAATTCTGGCGGTTGGCTTCTGCAGCCATGCCGGAGCGCTGATCGCGCCGACTCCCGAAATGCCTGCGAATTTCGGCTGCGACAAGATCGCGAAATCCGAGAATGAAAGTTTCTCCGACATCGCCAGCGGCGGACGGCGAGTCCTCGTTGCGGCGTTTCCGGTCAGCGGCACCAAGGGCCGCTCATACCTCGTCATCCTGACCGACCTGAGCTTTGCGAGCGCGCGTTCGAGCCAGGTTCTAGCCTATCTGCTGGCCTCCCTCGCGGGCGCCGTGCTGGTCCTGACTGTCGGCACCATCATATTTGCCATCCTGATGCTAAGGAGCTGGATGAGGCTCGCTGCGGCGTGCGGTTGACGAGGTGCGCCTCGGTACCGCGGCGGGGCGCTCACCGGCAGCCGGCTCTGCGCTCGATCGCCAGATCCACAAGCTGTTGCGGCGCACCGAGGACTTCACCCTGGCGCACCAGATCGACTGGACGCCGACAGCGCTTCAGGAGCTGCTTCACGGTGTTCTGCCGGGCGCCGAGGTCCTGGTCGTCTCGAACCGCGAGCCCTACATCCACAACCGGTCGGGTGACGGGATTGTCGTGCAGCGGCCGGCGAGTGGACTCGTCACGGCCCTGGAGCCGATCATGCGGGCCTGCGGCGGCACCTGGATCGCGCATGGCAGCGGCAGTGCGGACCGCGACACGGTCGATGCGAACGACAGGATCAGAGTTCCTGAGGGCTCGCCCGCCTATGCGCTGCGCCGCGTCTGGATCTCCGACGCCGAGCAGGACGGCTACTATTACGGCTTTGCCAACGAGGGGCTGTGGCCGCTATGTCATATCGTATTCGTGCGACCATCGTTTCGGATTGACGATTGGCGCACGTATCAGCAGATCAATCAGCGCTTCGCGGACGCCGTCGTTTCCGAGGCAAGAACCGAGGATCCGGTCGTCCTGGTTCAGGACTACCATTTCGCCCTCGTTCCGAAGATGATCCGTCAGCGGCTGCCGAAAGCGACGATCATTTCATTCTGGCACATTCCCTGGCCCAACGCCGAGACGTTCAGCATTTGCCCGTGGAGGCGCGAGATCATCGAGGGCATGCTGGGGAGCACCATTCTCGGATTTCACACCCAGTTTCACTGCAACAATTTCGTCGAGTGCGTCGATCGTTTCGTTGAGAGCCGGATCGATCGCGAGGTGCAGGCCGTCAGCCTTGGCGGCCATGAGGCGAAGATCCGCGCCTATCCGATCTCGATCGAATGGCCGCCCAGCGCGCTCGCGGGGGTGCCCGGGCAGAGCCAGTGCCGGGCGGACGTTCTGAAGACGTTCGATCTCAGCGCGGATACGAAGCTGATCGTCGGCATCGAGCGCTTCGACTACACCAAGGGCATCCCCGACCGCATGAGGGCGATCGACGCGCTTCTGACCCGTGATCCGTCCTGGAAAGGACGAATCGCCTTCATCCAGGTCGCGGCCCCGACGCGGAGCAAGCTCGACACCTATTCGCGGCTGCAGTCCGAAGCCGAGAGCCTCGCGGATGCGATCAATGCTCGCCACGGCGAGAAGCAGGCGCCCATTCGGCTGGTTGCACGTCATTATGAATCGGCCGACGTGTTCAAGCTGTTCCGCGCCGCCGAAGTCTGCGTCGTCAGCAGCCTGCACGACGGCATGAATCTCGTGGCGAAGGAATTCGTCAGCTCCCGCGACGACAACGCCGGTGTGCTGGTTCTCTCCAGCTTTACCGGGGCTTCGCGCGAGATGTCGGAAGCGTTGATCGTCAATCCCTACGACACCGAGGAGACTCGCCGCCGCCATCAAACGTGCGATGACCATGCCCTTGGAGGAGCAGATCGAACGGATGAAACTGATGCGCCAACAGGTCAAGGAGAACAATGTCTATCGATGGGCCGGCACCATGCTGGTCGACGCCGCGCGAAGCCGCACGCGAGAACGGATTCTCGCCCTGACCGAATCCGGCGAGAACGCGCATTCCACGGGAGCCGGGGCGCGGAAGGTCTGGTCTCCGTCGTCGAGAAGGAATCAGGCCGGCGGTTGATGCGTGCTGCCGGTCCGACGGGCAATTTGCCACGTCGCTGTTCCATCTCCGATGACTGCGCTACTATGTCACAATGCCGCCCCGGGATCGAAGGGTAGGTTCGCGCCGAGAGTTGCTTTGAGCCTTGGAGGCAACGCTCCTACCGATTGCAGCTCGAGGGCCTGTGCAGGACATGCACGATCCAGTGACATCGAAATCGGTCCGCGGTGCCCATGCGGCACCGTTCACGGTTCAGAACGCGGTTCTGGCGACCTTGCCCGAGGCGGAGTTCGCATTGTTGCGGCCGCACTTGAAGGCCGTCCCGCTGAAGCGAAACGAGATCCTTCAGGATGCGTTGCGCTATCCGCACGCTGCCTACTTCATCGAGTCCGGCGTGGTCTCGCGCCTTGTCAGAACCGCCAGGGACGGACCGGTCGAGGTGGCGGTCGTCGGCAAGTTCGGATTTGTCGGCGTGTCGCTGGTGCTCGGCACGATGCAGACGATTCAGCGAAGCGTGGTCCGTGTTCCCGGCAGTGCGCTGCGCATCGAAGCCGGCGCGTTTCGCGACGTCCTGCAGCAGAGCCCGGCGACGCGCGAGCATCTGCTCAGATACGTGCAGGTGTTGATCGCACTCAACGCGCAGATCGCCCTGTGCAATGCCAGGCACGAAATCTCCCAGCGCGCGGCCCGATGGATATTGCTCGCCCAGGATCGCATCGGGAGCGATCGCGTTCCGGTGACGCATGGGATGATCGCGTCGGCGCTCGGCGTCCGGCGGCCGGGAGTGTCGAAGGCACTGTCGAACTTCGAGGCGCAAGGCATCATCGAGGGCTCGCGCGGCGCCATTCGCATCCGGGACATGGCCGCACTCCGCCAGCAAGCCTGCGAGTGCGAACGAATCCTGAAGGATCGCTTTCGCCTCTTTCGCGACATGCCCCATCACCATCATCGCGTCATGTGACCCGGCTCGCCAGCCTTCGATGCGGCGAGGGCCGCCGCGCGTTCCGCGCGACGGCGCCGTCGTCGGACTTGCGTTACGCCACGCGCCGCGCCGCGCCGGCTTTGGTCAGGATCCCGTCGAGGCAATCGATCATCTCGGCGATCTCTGCCTTCGCGACGTTCAGTGCCGGCATGAAGCGCAGCGTATCGACCTGCGGCGCGTTCAACAGCACGCCGGCCTCGAACGCCTGCGCGACGATGCCGGGCGCGATCGGCAGCTTGAGGTCGAGCGCGAGCAGCAAGCCGCGCCCCCGCACGCCGCCGAGGCCATGCCGGGCCGAGACCTTCTGCAACTCGCTTTCGAGCATGAGGCCTGTCTCGGCGACCTGTTTCAGGAAGTCCGGTTTGCCGACCTCCTCGAGCACCGCAAGTCCCGCCGCGCACATAATCGGGTTGCCGTTGAACGTGCCGCCCTGGTCGCCGTGCTCGAAGCAGGAGGCGCGTTCGGTTGCGAGCAAGGCTGCGAGCGGCACGCCGCCGCCGATGCCCTTGCCGAGCGTCATGATGTCGGGCGCGATGCCGGTGTGCTCATAGTGGAAGAGCTTTCCGGTTCGGCCCATGCCGGTCTGGATCTCGTCGAAGATCAGCAGCAGGCCATGCGCCTGCGTGAGCGCGCGCAGCTCCTGCAGGAACTGATCGGTCGCAGGCCACACGCCTGACTCGCCCTGGATCGGCTCGAGCATCACGGCGACGGTGTTGTCGTTGATCAGCGCTTCGACCGAGGCGATGTCGTTCAGCTTCGCCTTCTTGAAGCCCGCGACCTTGGGCTCGAACAGCGGCTCGAACGCCTTCTTGCCCGAGGCCGACATGGTCGCCAGCGTTCGTCCGTGGAAGCCGCCCTCGAAGCTGATGATCTCGAACGCGCCGCCTCTGTGCAGGCTGCCATATTTGCGCGCGAGCTTGATCGCGCCCTCATTGGCCTCCGCGCCGGAATTGGCAAAGAACACCTGGTCGAACGCGCTTGCTCCGACCAACGCCTGCGCCAGCTTCAGGCTCGGCTCGTTGTAAAAGGCCGGGCTCGGCGTCAGCAGCCGCTTGGCCTGCGCGCTGAGCGCGTCGGCGACCACCGCCGGGGAATGGCCGAGGCAGTTGACGGCCCACCCCTGCACGAAATCGAGATAACGCTTGCGGCCATCGTCCCAGAGGTAGGAGCCCGCGCCGCGGACGAACACGGCTTTCGGCCGTGCGGTGATGTCCATCAGCGCGTCGTACGGATGCGTCGTCATGTCGAACTCCTCTGGAGGCGGGTGGAAAAAGGGCGCAAAAGCAGAAAGGCCGCACCTTGCGGGTGCGGCCTTCTCGAAAACCTCGGCTGAATTTTAGTGGTTCAGCGGCGTCCTCGGACATGGCGCACCCTCTCGTCGTCGCGGGAGCGACGGCGGAGCATTTCGGTGCGCTGGTTGGTCCGGGCGTTGATCATGGGGCGCGTCCGTACAGCCGAATGGCGGGGCTTGTCAAGCGGCCATTTTGCAGGACACAGCCGTGGCGTGCATCGCTCAGGTCGGGTTCGGCGCTTCCTCGGCGTCGTCGACCCCCCAATCGGCATCCGCAATCGAGGTGTCGATCAACTCGCCGCGCATCAGCTTGAGCGGCGATTTCCAGTACAGCGCGATGTTGTGGAAGGGGTCGGTCAGCACCTTGAACAGCCAGACGAGGCCGGTGGTGACGTCGCGCGTCGCGAACAGCTGGAGCATGCGGGCCAGACCGCCGGCGATGCCGATCGCAAGCCAGAGTGTGCCGACGTGGCGGATGAAATCGAGACGCGTGGCGGGCGGATCGAATAGCCCGAACAGGGAAGGGAACGCGTAGAGCGCGATCGGCACGCTGCCCCACACCAAGAGCAGGATGATTTTGCGGGTCTGGTTGTAGCCGACCTTGATCGCTTCCTTGTGGTCGTTGCTGACGTCGTTGACGGCGTCATAGCCGTTCGGCTCGAAGAAGAAATGCCCGGTTTGCCGCGTTAGCATCGCGAGCCAGCCGACGAGTCCGGCGAGGGCAAGGTCTTTGAACAGCAGTGCGTAGCAGCCAAGGAAGAACACGGCGCTGACGAGGTGCAGCGTCTGGTTGACAGTGCTCTGGTGATAGAAGCGGTAATCGTCGAAGCGCTGCCTGCGCAGCATGTTCGAGAGGCGGCCCATCCTCGTTCCTCGCTCGCAATGAAAACGTGTGGGAGAGTTAGGCCGAGTCCGTGACCCCAGCGTGAATGCACTATAGTGTCACGCGGCGCACGCAGCCCGTCCCGATACCGGCCGGTTTCGTCCCATTTCATGGCTCGCCTCGCAGAACCATCGGCTCGCTGGCGCGTTTGTGATCGAGGCACGCGAATTGGTTCGAACCGGACGCAACTCCGCTCAGACCAAGATGGGCGGGATCAACCAGACTGTTTTCAACCTTGTCCGACACGCCTTATCCGATCGACCTCGACAGCATTCGCGGCGCGTTTCCGCCAGGCATCGAAGCGCCATCGCTGCTGGTCGACTTTGCAGCCTGGCTCAACGGTCGCCCGTGGGGCAGCGTCGGCTGCTTTTCGCTGCAGGGGCAGTTCTCAGATCACGCGCCGATCATCGACGGCAGCTCCTTGCGGGACAGGTTTTCGCTATTTATGAGGCTACCGGATGGTTCAGCCGTCGGCGGCTGGTACGGCGCAGGTCTGGACCGCGACAATCCCCCGATCGTCGGGCTGGGGTCGGAGGGCGACTATGAATTGCTGGCGCCGAGCCTCGACGGCTTGCTCAGCAAGCTGACGTCGCAACAATTCGACAATGCCTGGAGCGATCTCAAGCCCCATGACGAGGTCGAGTCCCAGACGGTCGAGCTCGCGCAGTGGCTCGCCGGACGGCCGCATGACGAGCCGACGACGCCTGACGACAATTCGCCGGAGCTGCCCGACTTCCGCGGCTTCGTGGAAAAGTGGAGCCGGGATCGCGAGGACTATTGGGCCAATCATCGGCTGATGGCCGAGGCTCGGCTGGCGGCTGGCGGCGCATCTACCGAAGGGCAAGAACCCATGGGACAAGACGCGCTTCGAGGTTGCAATCGTCGGCAAGCAGTACGAGGCGCGCGTGCTCTCGCGCGGGCCGCAGCCGTTCGAGGAAGCTGCTTCGATCGAATCCCTGCTGCGCGATCTGCGCGAGGAGATGCGCCGCGCCCAGCCCGAGCTTGGGCTGTGGTACGCGATGAAGTTCGGCCTTTATGCCGACGGTCGTGTCATGCCGAGCTTCGAATACGATGTTCGCCCGACCATCGACGGCGAGCCGGCGAAGCTGTCCGAGGCGACCGCCGATCTCGCCCGTGCGCCCAGGCCGGAGCGCTGGGTGCCGAAATGGCTGGCGTGACGGCGAGCGTCAGAACCCCGCGACGCTGCCGTGCAGGTCGTACTGGTCGGCGCGCTCGATCTTGGCGGTGACGATCTCGCCGACGCGCAAGGGGCGGCGGCTCGTGAGGTACACCGCGCCGTCGATCTCCGGCGCATCGGCCTTTGAGCGGCCCTTGGCAACGGTCGGGCCGACCTCGTCGATGATGATCTGCTGGCGGGTGCCGACCTTGCGCTTCAGCCTGCGCGCCGAGATCTTCTGCTGGCGAGCCATCAGCGCGTTGTAGCGCTCCTGCTTGATCTCTTCCGGCACCGGGTTCTCGATCGCGTTGGACGTCGCACCGGCAACCGGCTCGTATTTGAAGCAGCCGAGCCGATCGATCTCGGCTTCGTCCAGCCAGTCGAGGAGATAGGCGAAGTCGGCATCGGTCTCCCCGGGGAAGCCGACGATGAAGGTCGAGCGAAGTGCCAGATCGGGGCATTCCTCGCGCCAGCGCTTGATGCGCGCCAGCGTCTTGTCCTGCGCGGCCGGGCGCTTCATCGCCTTCAGTACCTCGGGGCTGGCGTGCTGGAACGGGATGTCGAGATAGGGCAGCACCTTGCCCTCGTTCATCAGCGCGATGACTTCGTCGACATGCGGATAGGGGTAGACGTATTGCAGCCGGACCCAGGCGCCGAGGCTCGCCGAGTTCGCGCGCGAGATCGAGGAACTTGGCGCGGACCTGGCGGTCCTTCCACGGGCTCTCGGCGTATTTGAGATCGACGCCATAGGCCGATGTGTCCTGCGAGATGACGAGCAGCTCCTTGACGCCGGCACCGACCAGCCGCTCGGCCTCGCGCAGCACGTCGTTGGCCGGACGCGAGACCAGGTCGCCGCGCAGCTTCGGAATGATGCAGAAGGTGCAACGGTTGTTGCAGCCTTCGGAGATCTTCAAGTAGGCGTAGTGGCGCGGCGTCAGCTTGATGCCTTGCGGCGGCACCAGGTCGACATGCGGATTGTGGGCGGGCGGCAGCGCGCGATGCACGGCGTCGAGCACGCTCTCGTACTGCTGCGGGCCGGTGATGGAGAGCACGCCGGGATACGCTTGCTCGATCTGTTCGGGCTCGGCGCCCATGCAGCCGGTCACGATCACCTTGCCGTTCTCGGCCATGGCCTCGCCGATCGCCGAGAGCGACTCCTGCTTGGCGCTGTCGAGGAAGCCGCAGGTGTTGACGATGACGATGTCGGCCCCGTCATGCTTGCGGGCGAGCCTCGTAGCCCTCCGCGCGCAGGCGCGTGATGATGCGCTCGGAATCCACCAATGCCTTGGGACACCCGAGCGACACGAAGCTGACCTTGGGCGCAGCCGTCTGATCCATATCCAAATCTGCCTGATTGACAGGCCTCAGCTAGTCCCAATTGCCCACAATTACAACCCTTTGCAGGGCGTTCCGGCGTGCTATGGATGAATCACCTGCCGTGAGTGAGCCATGAGCGCCGAACAGTCGCCCAAAATCGTGATCGTCGACGAAAGCCCGGTCCGGGCTGCGATCCTGGAGGAGGGATTGCGCGAGGCCGGATTCACGCAGGTCGTCCATATCAGCGAGATGCAGAGCCTGCTTGCCCGTATTTATGCGGTGGACCCCGACATCATCCTGATCGATCTGGAGAACCCCAGCCGCGACGTGCTGGAGGCGATGTTCCAGGTCAGCCGCGCCGTGAAGCGGCCGATCGCGATGTTCGTCGACCAGAGCGATTCCGCCTCGATCCAGGCCTCGGTGGAGGCGGGGGTCTCCGCCTACATCGTCGACGGGCTGAAGAAGGAGCGCATCAAGCCGATCCTCGACCTCTGCGTGTCCCGCTTCAACGCCTTCGCCAAGCTCCAGGAAGAGGCTCGAGCGCACCAAATCGCAGCTTGAGGACCGCAAGATCATCGAGCGCGCCAAGGGCATCCTGATGAAGGTGAAGGGCCTCACCGAGGACGAGGCCTACGTGCTGCTGCGCTCGACCGCCATGCGCGAGAAGAAGAAAATCGGCGAGATCGCCCAGTCGATCATCACCGCGTCGGAGATGCTGAAATGACCGCCCCCTTGCGCATCGGGTTCATTCCGCTGGTCGATGCCGCCGCGCTGATCGTCGCCGTCGACAAGGGCTTTGCCGCCGCCGAAGGTCTCGACGTCGAGCTGGTGCGCGAGGTCTCCTGGTCCAACGTGCGCGACAAGCTCAATATCGGCCTGTTCGACGCCGCTCATCTGCTTGCGCCGGTGGCGATCGCGTCCTCGCTCGGACTCGGCCACGTCAAGGTGCCGATCGCGGCGCCTTTCAATCTCGGCATCAACGGCAATGCAATTACGGTGTCGCCGGCGCTTCACGCCGCGCTGATGGAGGAAGTCGACGGCGACCGCTTCGATCCCTTGGTCACGGCGAAAGCGCTGGCGAAGGTCGTTGCCAGCAGGCGCAAGGCGGGAGCCGAGCCGCTGACCTTCGGCATGACCTTTCCGTTCTCGACCCATAATTATCAGCTGCGGTTCTGGATGGCGGCGGCCGGCGTCGATCCCGACGAGGACGTGCGTCTCGTGGTGCTACCGCCGCCTTATATGGTCGACAGCCTCAAGAGCGGACATGTCGATGCGTTCTGCGTCGGCGCGCCCTGGAATTCGGTCGCGGTCGATCTCGGCATCGGTCACATCCTGCATTTTGTCTCCGACATCCTGGCGCATGCGGCGGAGAAGGTGCTGGCGGTTCGCCAGGTCTGGGCCGACAAGAATCCGGATGTCGTCGCCAGCCTGGTGCGTGCGGCGGTGAAGGGGGCGGAGTTCATCGAGAATCCTGCGAACCTCGCCGAGGCCGCGCAGATCCTGGCGCAGTCCGAGCGGATCGGTGTCGATGCCGAAGTCATCCAGCGCACCCTGACCGGGCGCCTGAAGATTTCGCCCGACGGCACCTTCCGCGAAAGCGGCCGTTATCTCCTGGTGGGACGGGAGGAGGCAGGGCGTCCGGACCCGGTCCAGGCCGCCTGGCTCTATGCGCAAATGGTGCGGTGGGGGCAGACCACGCTCAGTCCGGAGGGGGGCAAGACGGCGATGGCCGTGTTCAGGCCAGATCTCTACGACGCGGCCCTTGGCAAAGCGGCGCCCGCTGTGGCGCCCGCGGCATTCGGTGCGTTCGCCGGTCCCACCTTCGATCCCGGCGACATCCGGGGACACCTTGAGGCCTTCAAGGTCGGCCGCTGGAAGGCTTGATTCGATCTGCTCGGTCTTTAAGCACAAGAAGGCGTAGGCTAAATTTTGAGCTTCGTGCTCGAATTTCGTGAGCGATGTCCGCCCCAGACTCCTCGGGCGCCCGTCTAATCGTCTGAAATCACAACGCTTCCTGTTTTTCCAAGTCTGGCACGCAACTTGAATGTTGCAGTGCGGCCAGCTTGTCACAGACGCCAGCTGAGCCGAGTCCCGCAGCAACGAAGCTGATCGGACCGTCGGGTGGCCAAGCCGGCTTCAGGAGCCAGCCAGTCCCCACGGGTCGCGCCAATATCCGTCGATGCCACTTCCGGTGGCCGCAGGAGCTTCGTTACCGACCATGAAAATCGATACGCTCGCAGTCGACTTCACCGACGAGCAGAAACGTTACCTCGAAGGTTTTACCACCGGTCTGCAGATCAGCCGGGTCGGTCGCGGTCTTGGCGGCGGCGCCGGCAAGGGCACTGCCGAGCCTGTTGGCCCCGACGCCGTGCACATCAAGGCGCAGGACAAGGTCATCGCGTCCGGCAGGAAGCTGAACGACCAGGAGAAGATCAAGCGCGACGAACATCCGTTCGATGCCTATCCGCGGCTGCGCCAGCAGGCGGCCGACAACGCGCCGCCGAGCCCGGCGGACAATTTCCGCTGGCGCTATTACGGCATCTTCTACGTCGCGCCGACGCAGGACTCTTACATGAGCCGCCTGCGGATTCCGAACGGCATCATGAAGCATTGGCAGATGTCGGGCCTTGCCGATCTCGCCGACGAGGCTCTGCGGTCCGTATGGCCACGTCACGACACGCGCCAATCTGCAGCTCCGCGAGATCCCGCCGAAGAACGCGATCAAGCTGCTCGAAGGCGTTCAAGAACTCGGCCTGTGCTCGCGCGGCTCCGGCGCCGACAATATCCGCAACGTGACGGGAACGCCGACCGCCGGCATCGACCCGCAGGAAATACTCGACACGCGACCCTATGCGCGCGAGTGGCACTACCACATCCTCAACGACCGCTCGCTCTACGGCCTGCCGCGCAAGTTCAACGTCGCCTTCGACGGCGCCGGCAGGATTGCCGTGCTCGAAGAGACCAACGACATCGCCTTCACCGCCTATGAGGTGAAGGACGGCTTTGGCGTCGAGCCGGGCGTCTGGTTCCGCCTCGGTCTCGGCGGCATCACCGGCCACAAGGACTTTGCGAAATACGCGGACATCATCGTCAAGCCGGAGCAGGCGACCGCTGTGGCGGATGCCATCGTGCGCGTCTTCATCGACCATGGCGACCGTACCAACCGCAACAAGGCGCGGCTGAAATACGTGCTCGACGCGATGGGCCATGACGGCTTCCTGAAGCTGGTGGAAGAGCGGCTGAAGGCGCCGTTCACGCGCGTGCCGGAAGAGGCGTTCGCGCCGCGGCCGGCGGCGGATCGCATGGCGCATGTCGGCGTGCACAAGCAGAAGCAGGACGGACTCAACTGGATCGGCGTGTCGCTGACGCTGGGCAAGCTCAGCTGCGACCAGATGCGGGGCCTTGCCAAGCTTTCGCGCGACCTCGGCGACGGCGAGATCCGCCTCACGGTCTGGCAGAACCTGCTGATATCGGGCGTGCGCGACGAGAATGTCGAACTCGCCATTGCCGCAATCAAGCAGATCGGGCTCGCGGTCGAGGCTTCGCACATCCGCGCCGGCCTGATCGCCTGCACCGGCAACGCCGGCTGCCGCTTCGCCGCCGCCAACACCAAGCGCAATGCCGAGGAGATCGGCGACTGGTGCGAGCCGCGCGTCGCCATGGACAAGCCGGTCAACATCCACGTCACCGGCTGTCACCATTCCTGCGCGCAGCACTACATCAGCGACATCGGCCTGATCGGCGCGCGCGTGCCCGTCAACGAGGAGGACACGGTGGAGGGCTATCACCTCTTCACCGGCGGCGGCTTCGGCCCTGACGCCGATGTGGGGCAGGAGGTCTATCACGATCTCAAGGCCGAGGATGCGCCGAAGACGGTCGAGGCGTTGCTCAAGGCCTATCTCGCCCATCGTTCGTCGCCTGACGAAACCTTTCTCTCCTTTGCGCGCCGCCATGACGGCGAAACGCTGCGCAAGCTTGCCGATGCACAGGTGTCCGCATGAACCAGATCACCCCTCCGCCCAGGCTCGATATCATTCCCGCCAGCGCGCCGTTCTCCGACGCACAGCGCTCCTGGCTGAACGGTTTCTTCGCCGGACTGCTGTCGCCCGACGTGGCGGCGCCGTTGTCGGCCGAGCAGGGCGCCGCCGTCATGGAAGGCGCCGCTGGCGACGGTGACGACGGCGAAGCGCCGTGGCACGACCAGACCATGCCGATTGCCGATCGCATGAAGCTCGCGGAGGGCCGTCCCGTCCGCCGCAAGATGATGGCGGCGATGGCGCAGCAGGACTGCGGCCAGTGCGGCTATAATTGCCAGGACTATTCCGAGGCGATCGCGAGCCGCAGCGAGGCGCGGCTCAATCTCTGCGTTCCCGGCGGCAAGGAAACCGCACGGATGCTGAAGTCGCTCTACGAGGAGTCTCGACAAGGCCCCGGCGGCGAAAGCACCTGAAAAGACCGACGCGGTGGCCGCCCCCGCCGTGACGGTGACGATCGCCGAGCCCGGCCGTTCGCGCGACAATCCGACCGAGGCGACCTTCCTGTCGCGCCGTCTGCTCAACAAGGGCAAGTCGGAGAAGGAAACCTACCACGTCGAGTTCGACCTCTCCGAGAGCGAGGCTCGATTACGTGGTCGGCGACAGCTTTGGCGTGTTCGCACGCAACGACGTCGGGCTCGTCGACCAGATCATCGCGCTGCTCGGGGCGTCCCACACCACCAAGGTCAACGGCAAGACGCTGCGCGAAGTCCTGATCGACGACGTCTCGCTGTCGCCGGCGCCGGACTCGTTGTTCGAATTGCTCTCCTTCATCACCGGCGGCGCGCAGCGCGAGAAGGCGCGGGCGCTGGCGCAGGGTGAGGATCCCGATGGCGATGCCGCAACGCTCGACGTGATGGCGGCGCTGCAGAAGTTCTCCGGCACGCGGCCGCATCCGGAGGCCTTCGTCGAGGCGCTCGAGCCGCTGCAGCCGCGGCTCTATTCGATCTCCTCGTCGCACAATGCAACGCCCGGAAAGCTGTCGCTGACCGTCGATTCCGTGCGCTATCTGATCGGCAAGCGCAAGCGTGTCGGCGTCGCCTCGACCTTCCTCGGCGAGCGCATCAACGAGGGCGAAAAGCTCAAGGTCTATGTGCAGAAGGCGCACGGCTTCGGCCTGCCGCAGGACCCGAAGACGCCCGTGATCATGATCGGTCCCGGCACCGGCATCGCGCCGTTCCGCGCCTTCCTGCTCGACCGCAAGGCGACCGGCGCGCCCGGCAAGAACTGGCTGTTCTTCGGCCATCAGCGCAGCGACTGCGACTTCTTCTACCAGGAGGAGCTCAACGCGATGAAGACTTCGGGGCTTCTCACGCGTATGTCGCTGGCCTGGTCGCGCGACGGCGAGAAGAAGTTCTACGTGCAGGACCGCATGCGCGAGGTCGGCCGCGAGGTGTGGACGTGGCTCGCCGAGGGCGCCCATCTCTACATCTGCGGCGATGCCAAGCGCATGGCAAAGGATGTCGAGCGCGCGCTGGTCGACATCGTCGCCCAGTTCGGGGCCCGTTCGACGGATGAGGCCGTCAGCTTCGTCGCCGAGGCTCAAGAAGACCGGCCGCTTCCAGGCTGACGTCTACTGAGGCTGCCACTCCAACGTCATCCGGGCCGGTTCCAACTGGCTCGGATTTGAACGAATAAGATTCTCGGAACCTGCGCCTGGAGAGAATTTGCCTCTGCGCGATGGCCTCTCAAGAGAAGGCGCATCGCTATTTCCGGCGACGTCTTGCCTCCCGCCCTGGTTGATCCTTCATACTCCCGCAAATGGGGCGTTGGAGATCGACCATGCGCGAACTATCGGCGGAAGCCAGGCTGCATCTTTACGCGCGTTCGCTCTCGCAGCGGACCCGGGCGAATGTCCATCATTTCGCGCTCTATAGCGCGTTCGCAGTGATCGCGGCGATCGTGTTCGGCACGCTGTCGGTGCATCCGTTCTGACGACGCTGCGTAGGGTGTTAGCCCGCGGCTGCGCGAAGCGCATTCCGCAGGCGTAACCCACCAATTTCGTTCGTCGTTTGCTGAAGCACGGTGGGTTACGCCTGCGGCTAGTCCACCCTACGGGACATTGCGTGTCTCACCCGCGCTTGAACGGCGCGACTTCGATCCCCGCGGTTTTCAACGCCTGACGCAAGGTCCGCGCGATCTCGACGGCGCCGTTTGTGTCGCCGTGAATGCACACAGTATCCGTGCGCATCTTGATGACCTTGCCCGTTACCGAGACCACGGCGCCGTCCTGCACCATGCGCACCACGCGCTCGGCGATCGCCTTGGCGTCGTGCAGCACCGCGCCGGGCTTCTTGCGCGAGACAAGGTTGCCGTCGTCCTCATAGGCGCGGTCGGCGAACACCTCGTGCACCATCGGCAGGTTGGCGTCTTCGCCGGCCTTCACCAGCTTCGAATTGGCCAGCACGACGAAGATCAGGCCGGGGTCGACCGCCTTGATTCCGGCAGCGATGGCTTTCGCCGTCATGTCGTCCTCGCAGGCGACGTTGGAGAGCGCGCCATGCGCCTTCACATGCGTGACCTTGTGGCCGGCGGCGGTCGCGATCGCCTGCAGCGCGCCGATCTGGTAGGCGACGAGGTTCTCGATCTCGGAGGCCTTCAGGCCCGCGATCGGATGCCGGCCGAACCCGTGCAGGTCGCGGTAGCCGGGGTGGGCGCCGACCGAGACGCCACGCGCCTTCGCCAGCTCCACCGTCCGCCGCATGATGTCGGGGTCGCCGGCATGGAAGCCGCAGGCGACGTTGACCGAGCTTGCAAGCTCGATCATGGCGGCGTCGTTACCCATTTCCCACGCGCCAAAGCCTTCGCCGAGGTCGCAATTCAGATCGATCGTCTTCATGGGTGCTCTCCGCTTCTGGTCTTGTTGCCGCTCACGGCTCCGCTGGGACCTGCCACGTTCCGGCATCGACGGCGCTCACCGCGTAGCCGGCGACGTTGGCATCGCTGAGCGCCTCGAGGTTGAGCGCGACACCGTCGGCAGCGCGCAGACGATCGGGCAGGTTCTTGATCGCTTGCGTGAATTTGCGTGCCTCGTCCTGCGCCTCGGCCATGGTGACGGCCTTGAAACGGAACGCCGTTCCGGCCGAGGTCTGCGCGAGGCGGCCGACATCGGCGGTGATCACGGTGGCGATCTTGGGATAGCCGCCGGAGGTGCCGCGGTCCATCATCAGCGCGATCGGAGCACCGTTGCCGGGCACCTGGATACTGCCGTTGACGGTGCCGTCGGAGACGATGTTGTGGCCATGCAGATGCTTGATCGCGGGACCTTCGAGCCGGTATCCCATGCGGTCCGACGTCGCCGAGATCTTCCACTCGCTATCGAGAAACAGCGCCTTGTTGGCGTCGTCGAACTCGTCGTCCTGCGGGCCCAGCACAACGCGGATCGGGCCGCTCGCGGGCTTGGGCAATTCGATCCGCAGTTCCGGCGCGCCGCTCGCGGCATCGACGCTGAATTCGTCGCCGGCCTGGAGCGGGCGCGGGTAGGGGCTGCCGAGGCCGGCGCGAGCATTCACCGCGAGACTGCCAAACACCATCTCGCCTTTGATGGCGCCCTCGATGGCGAGATAGGTGAATGCGCCGCCGCGCGCAAAGCCCAGCGTCAACGTCTCGCCGTCCTTGAGCGTCACAGACGTGTCCATGGCGACCGGGCTGCCGGCAATGTCGGCATTGCGCGGCGCGCCCGAGACAGCGATGCGCACGGGGCCATCCTTGGCGGTGAACGCGGCGCCGAACGGGCCGATCTCGACGCTGGCCGCGAATGGCTCATTGCCGACCAGTGTGTTCGCCGCGGCCAGCGACAGGCGGTCCATGGCGCCGCTGACCGTCAGGCCGTAGCGCTGCGCGCCGTGGCGGCCGCCGTCCTGAACGGAGCTTGCCGGTCCGATGCTGGCGACGACGAGCCGGCTCATGCGACCACCTGCTCGGCGACGATCTCGCCGGCCTCGGCAGCCCGGTCGAGGCTCGTCGAACGTCTTGTGGTCGATGGCGAAGAACGTCACGCGATCACCGGGTTCGGTGAGGAAGGTTGGATTGCGGTGGAGCTGATAGGTTCGCACAGGCGTGCGGCCGAGCAGGTGCCAGCCGCTGGGGGCAGCCAGGCACTGGATCCCGGCCTGGATGCCGCCGATCGAGATCGTGCCGGCGGGCGTCAGCAGCCGTGGATTTTGCCGCCGCGACATGTGCAGGGATGCGTCGAGGCCGCTGAGATAGGACCAGCCCGGCGTGAAGCCGATCATGGCAACCTTGTAGTCGCCGCCAGCATGACGGGCGACGATGTCGTCTGGCGTGGTGTTCAGCGCCTTGGCGACATCCTCGAGATCGATGCCGTGCTCGCCGCCATAGGCCACGGGAATGCGCCAGCGGCGTGCCTTGGTTACCGGCGGCAATGGCCGAGTGGCAATCGGGAGGATCTTCTCGCCGAGCGCATCGAAGCCGATCTTGCCGGGATCGTAGTGCACCAGCAGCGAGCGATAGGTCGGCACTGTCTCGGTGATGCCGTCGATGGGGCTTGCTGCCAGCGCCTTGTCGAGCGCCAGCACGCGCTGGTTGGCGGCGTCGTCGATGGTGCGGCTGAACTCGACCGTGACGGCACTGTCGCCACTGGGCAGGAGGCGGGGCGGGGGAAGCGTCGCGGCCATGAGCTGTCGAAGGGCTCTCGAAGGACTGTCGAAATCGGGCTTCTGCGGAATGCGGCCCCCAGCGTGAGAGTTCCGCCTCGTCCTGCTTCGCGTAAATGCGCCCGCAAGTCCAATAAATTAATGCAAGGGGGCGCGATAAGACCTTGTTATCGCGTCGCATAACGGCTCAGCCGCCCTGCGTTATTGCTAGGCTCTTGGCCCTTGACGCAAGGGCTGCGGCTCGCAAGATGCGCGCGTTCTTTCACGCACCTCGGAGCTCGTTCTCGTCCATGTCGCTGTCCCCCGAAGCCCGCAAGACCCTCGCCGGCATCACCACTGCCACCATCACCACGGTCCTGCTGAAGAAGGGCCTGCGCAATGTGTGGATGCGGGGTGCGAGGCCGCTGCGCCCGGGCCTGCCGCGGCTGGTAGGACCCGCCTTCACGCTCCGCTTCGTGCCGGCACGCGAAGATCTGGCGACGCCGGAATCCTGGTCGTCGCCGATTTCGACCCGCACCGCGATCGAGGCGATGCCGGACGGCTGCATTGCCGTGGTCGACGCGATGGGCATCACCGACGCCGGCATCTTCGGCGACATCCTCTGCGCGCGCATGATGAAGCGCGGCGTCACCGCGCTGGTCACCGACGGCGTCGTGCGTGACGTCGAGGGCGTGCTCGGCACCAATTTGCCGGTGTGGTGCGACGGCTATGCCGCGCCGCCCTCCGTTGCGGGCCTGACTTTCGTCGGCTGGGGCGAGCCGATCGGCTGCGGCGGCGTTGCCGTTTTCCCGAACGACATCGTGGTCGCCGACCAGGACGGATGTGTGCTGATCCCGCAGGCGATGCTCGAGCACGTGCTCAATGAGGGCGTCGAGCAGGAGCGCATGGAAGCCTGGATCGTCAACGAGGTGAACAACGGCGCCGTGCTGCCCGGCCTCTATCCCATGAACGCCGAAACCAAGGCGCGCTACGCCGCCAGCAAGAAGTAACGGAAGCGAGGACCCCCATGGAGATCACTGTTGCAGGCACGCGGCCCACCCGCCGCGCGCCCAAGGAAAACTTCACCGGCACTGTGTGGCAGGACCCCGTCATCATGGCGCCCGCGCCGGCACGGCTGAACTGCTCGCGCGTTGCTTTCGAGCCGGGCGCGCGCACCAATTGGCATCACCATCCGCTCGGGCAGACGCTCTACGTCATCTCCGGCGTTGGTCGCGTCCAGACCAAGGGCGGTCCTGTCAGGGAGATTCGTCCCGGCGATACCGTCTGGATTCCACCGGGTGAACTGCACTGGCACGGGGCCTCGCCGACCAACGGCATGTGCCACATCGCCATGCAGGAAGCGCTCGATGGCGTCTACTCGACCTGGCTGGAGCCGGTGAGCGATGCGGACTACGGGGCGGCTCTGGGCTGACGCGCGTGTCCCGGACAAGACGCATCGCCCCAAGGCGATGCGTCGCCGATCCGGGACCCAGGGGATGCGGCCACAATAGAGCTGGGTCCCGGCTCTGCGCAGCAACGCTGCGCGTTGCAGCGCGTCCGGGACAAAAACCTACATCTTCTCCGCCGTCCACGTGCCCGTGCACAGCGCGCCGCGCCAGGTGCCGGAGCCGGACGTGCCGCTGAGGCGCCCAAAGCCCACGGCGCGCTTGATGCCGGTGCTCAAGGTGACATTGATGCTGCCGGCGTCCGCCACGCGGCCCGATGCCGACACGGCCGCGCTGCCCGAGGCGATCTGACCGTTGTTGATGCCGATCGCGACGGTCGCGCCGTTGCCGCAGGTCTCGCTCGATGACGAGATGCGGACATTCCATGTGCCGTCGAAACTGCTCGCCGCAGCATCGGCCTGCGCGAGCGGAAAGGCGATGGCGACGAGGGTAGCGAAGAGACCTTTGCGAAAACCGTTCATGACACGCCCCTGTGGGTGACCATGCGGGGAACGTGGCACGGGCGCGGAACCGGCGATGTGAGGGGGCTCACGCGAGCCGCAGGCACTGTGAGGTCGCACACGTCGCAGCTGATCGCGGGGCAAAAGCAAAGGGGCCCGGATCGCGGGCCCCTTTTACGGGAGGTCGGCGTTGAACCTCAGTTCACCCGCGTCCAGGTCTGGCCGCCGCAGAACATGCCGCCGAAGGCGCAGCCCTGCACGCGCAGGCGGTCGGTGCCCTTCATCGCGATCGTCGAATCGTAGGTCGAGCCGGAGTTCGGATCGAGGATGCGGCCGGACCATTTCTGGTCCTTGCCGGGCTTCATGTTGATCAGGACCTGCTCGCCGTTCTGGTTCGATTTGCTGTCGACAGAATAGCCGCAAAGGTTGTTGCCGCATTGCTCGATGCGGACCTTGCCTTCCTTCTCCTCGGTCAGCCAGATGCCGAGCGGCGAAGTGAGATCGCGCGTGGCCGCGGCGGCAGGCGCCGGCGGTGCGACGGCAGCGGCCTGAACGGGGGGCGAGCCGGCGCGGGCGGCGGAGGCGGAGCCACAGCCGGAGGTGCGGCTGCCACGGTCGGGGCCGGAGGTGCAGCGGGTGCTGCCTGCTGCTCGATCGGCGCAGGGGCCGGAGGAGGCGCGGGCGGCGGCAAGACGGCAGTCTCGGCCGGCGCATTGCTGGCGGTCGCGGCTGGCGGCGGAGCCGGCGGTGGTGCTGCGGCCGCGGGGGCAGGCGCGGGCACCGGTGCGGCGGCGGCCGGAGCTGTGGTCGCCGGGGCGGGGGCTGCGGGCGCAGCCGGCGTTTGCGGCTCGACCGTGGCCTGCTGCGGCGCCTGCTGGCCCGGCGCGGTCTCGTTCTTCTTGGCTTTCTTGGCCTTGGGCTGACCGGTGTTGTCGTAGACGCCCGGGATCTGCACCGTGCCGCGGTCGGGGTCGATGCGGATGGTGCGCCCGCCATATTCGAATGTGTACTGCGCCTGGGCAGCTGTGCTCGCCAACAAAAGGAATGCGGCCGTGGCCAACAGCTTCCTCATTTCGCATCTCCTGAACAGATGGTCCCCATACCGACGCTTACGCACCGGTTCGATTGCAGAAAGTGATCTAGATCACTGTCACGGTATGAGTCGTCGTCCTGCGGTTCCGGGTTCAATAGGTTTGGTCAGGCTTAGGGTAGGCTTGGGGTCGGTCCAAAGTTGGGCCGAGGCAAGCGACAGGAGGACGCGGCCTGAAGCGCCGTTCCAATGCCATCGGAACGGGATTCCAGCCTCCCACGTCAGCGCCTCTTCGTGACGCGATCGGTCCGCTCGCGTCGCGCGACAACGCGCTAGTCGAACCAGGCGGCGTAGATCTTCCTGTAGCTGCCGTCTTCCATGGAGATGTGCAGCCACTGGTCGACGAAGGCTTTCAGCGCCATGTCGCGCTGGAGCCAATAGGCCTTCTCGGAGAAGTCGAACGGCTTTTCCGGATGCACCGCGCACAGCACGCCCTGATGCTGCTTCTGCTGGTAGCGCGTCTCGGAGGCGTCAGTCATCATCAGGTCGGCATTGCCCTTGGCGATCTCGTCGAAGATGACGGTGTTGTCGGGGAATACGGTGATCTCGGCGTCCTTGATGTTGGCGCGCGCGAAGCGCTCGTTGGTGCCGCCGGGATTGACGATGACGCGAGTGCCCTTCTTGTCGATGTCGGTGATGCTCTGGTACTTTCCGACGTCGGCGCAACGCGTGATCGGCGTCTTGCCCTCGCGCATGATGGCCGTGGAGAACAAGCCCTTCTTCTGCCGGTCGAGCGTCACCGAGACGCCGCCCATCGCGATGTCGAACTGATCGGCCTCGAAATCCTTCATCAACTTCGGCCAGGCCGTCGGGACGAATTCGACCTTGACCCCGAGTGCCTTGCCGAGAGCTTCCGCCATGTCGACGTCGAAGCCTGTGAATTTCTGCGTCGTCTTGTCCAGATAGGTGAAGGGCTTGTAGTCGCCGGTCATGCCGACCCGCAAGGTGCCGCGCTTGACGATCTCGTCCAGGCGCGAGGGCGCCTGCTGCGCATGGGCCGAAAAGTTTGCCAGCAACGTGACGGCCAAAGCCAATGCGATCTCGAACGATCATCTCTTCTCCACCCTTGCGCAAGCTGTCATTGTGCAGCTCTTTACGGCGTGGATTTAGACCAGATGCGCGCCGCTGGCGAGGCGGAATTGAAAGGAATCTCGACGTGACGATCTCGATGTACGAGGCCTCGGTCGGCCTCTTCGTACCGAATTTGCGCAACCTGTCGGTCCTGCTCGACAAGGGCGTCGCCTATGCGGAGACCCGCAAGTTCAACCCCGCGGTCCTGCTCGGCATGCGCCTTGCGCCGAACATGTACGACCTGGCGCAGCAGGTCGGCGAGGCCTGCCGCCATGCCGTGGTCGCGCCGGCCCTGCTGGCGGAGTGCGAGCCGGTGGCGCTGCCCCCGCTAGAGCACGACATGGCCGGACTCCAGGCGCGCATCGCGACGTCGATCGAGTTCATTGAAAGCCTGCCGCGCGCGGAGATCGACGCGGCGGCGGAGCGTCATGTCTTCTTCAAGCTGAAGAACGGGACCGAGCTGCCCTTCACCGGGCGGACGCTGCTGCTGACGTTCAGCGTCCCGCAATTCTTCTTTCACGTCACGACCGCCTACGACCTGCTGCGGCACGCCGGCGTCGAGCTGGTGAAGCGGGACTTTCTCGGCCCGCGAGAGCGCTAGGCTTCGCCTTTGCGCTCGTAGTCGGCGAGCGAGCTGCGGCCGGCGATCTCGCTGCGCAGCAGCTCGAAGCGCCGCTGCGCCTCGCCCTCCTGAGTATCGACGAAATGCACCGCGGCCTCGCTCGTCATGGGGCCGTTGACCACGGGGGCGGATTGCTCGCCGATGGTCTCGTGGACGTAGTACTGGCCGTCGTCGCCGCGATGGACCGTCCATTTGAGCCGGATCGCCACCATCGGGCCGGGGCCGACCTTACTGTAGCCGTCGGCATCGGTGTGCTCCGGCACCAGCGGCTGCTCCTCGACGACGGGATGCTCTTCGATCAGCGGATGATCTTCGACCGCTGAATACTCGTCCACGACCCGATGCTCGTCGGAGTCCACGTGCTCGCGCTCTCCAGCCACCACGATCTCGGTCTCGGTCTTGCGAATGACCAGAACGGGCTCGGGGTTTTCCAGGATGCTGGCGATGGTCGCCAGCGCGTGGTCGGTCGGGTCGATCTCTGACAAGGGTCCATCCTCCAGCTCGACGCGGCCGGCTAGTACTGTCCCACTGCCGCCGCGGCCTCGCTTATTACGCGCGTTTGATTAAGGCTGAGTTGGGGCTCGATCTGCACCAAAATGGGACGCATTCTGGCCTTCCGAAGGCGGGCGGATTGCCCGCCCGCCTCGGGTCGGGTTTAGCCCAGCACGTCCTGATTAATGACGTTCTGCTTGATAGGATCGCCATCCAGCACACTCAGGATGTTGCGCGCGGTCTGCTCGCTCATGCGGCTCACCGCCTCGACCGTGACGCCGGCGACGTGCGGGGCGATGATGACGTTGGGCAGCGCGAACAGCGCGTTGCTGACCGGCGGCGGCTCCACCTCGAACACGTCGATGCCGGCGCCGGCGAGCTTGCCGGAGACGAGGGCGTCATGCAGCGCGGCTTCCTTGACGATGCCGCCGCGTGCGGTGTTGATGAGATAGGATTTCGGCTTCATCCGGCCGATCCGCGCCGCATCGAACAGGCCGATCGTTTCCGCCGTCTTCGGGCAGTGGATGGTGACGAAATCGGCGTGGGGTAGCGCAGCGTCGAGGTCGGTGACGGGCTCGCACCCGGCAGCCTTGATGTCAGCGGCGGGCTTGTAGGGATCGTAGACTTGCACGGTCATTTCCATGGCGAGGCACCGCTTGGCGGTGCGGGTGCCGATGCGGCCGAAGCCGATCACAAGCACGGTCTTACCGTAGAGATCGAACGGCAGCATGCCGAGCCGGTCGGCCCATTTGCCGTCCTTGACGCAGGCGTGCAGCTCCTGCGCGCGCTTGGCGAGCGTCAGCATCATGAAGAGCGCCTGCTCGGCGACCGAGGGCGAGTTGGCGCTGCCCGCCACCATCAGCGGCACCTTGCGACGCGAGAGGGCAGGCACGTCGACCGCGTCATAGCCGACGCCGATGCGGGTCACCACCTTCATGTCCCCGGCGGCTTCGAGCTCGGTCTCGCCGAAGGCGGTCGCGCCGAGCGCGACGCCATGGACCGGTGCATGGCTCTTCAGTAAGGCCTCGAAGTCCTTCGCCGAGATCAGGTTGGCGAACTCGACGAGTTCGATATCGTCGCGCTGGGTGAGGAGGGCGCGGGCCCCTTGCGACAAAGTTTGTGTAACGAAAATCTTCTTCTTGTTGGTCGCCATCGTCCCCTGCCTGCACGAGTTTCTTGAGCCGGCGTCACAACACGGCGCCGGTCGCCTCGTTTAGCAGGTGCATGTTGTTGAGGTCCATCGCCAAACGCATGGGAGCCCCGTCCGTAGCGCCGGCATTGGGATCGACGCGGCCGCAGACGGGCGTGCCCTCGAGACCGAAATAGACCAGGGTCTCCATGCCCATCGGCTCGGTGACGTCGAGCACGGTGTCGAAGGTCTCGACGCCGGGTCCGAGATGCGCGTGCGCCTCGGTGAGATGCTCGGGGCGCAGGCCGAGCAGCAGCTTGTCGGTCCGTGGCAGCGCGTTGTAGCGCGCGGCTCGGGCCGGCGGCAGCGCGAAGGCGATGCGGTCGGTGAGGCGGATCTGCAGCGAGCCGCCGACGTCCTCGAGCCGGCAGGGGATGAAGTTCATCGCGGGCGAGCCGATGAAGCCGGCGACGAAGCGTGTTGCCGGCTTGTGGTAGAGCCTCGTTCGGCGTGCCGATCTGCTCGATCCGTCCCTTGTTCATCACGACGACGCGGTCGGCCAGCGTCATCGCCTCGACCTGGTCGTGGGTGACGTAGACGGTGGTGGTGCGGACCTTCTGGTGCACCTTCTTGATTTCGATGCGCATCTGCACGCGGAGTTTCGCGTCGAGATTGGACAGCGGCTCGTCGAACAGGAAGACTTTCGGGTTGCGCACGATGGCGCGTCCCATGGCCACGCGCTGGCGCTGGCCGCCGGAGAGCTGCTTCGGCTTGCGATCGATCAGGTCGGTGATGTCGAGGAGGCGGGCGGCTTCCGTCACCCGTGCCTTGATCTCCGCCTTGGGATAGTGCTTCAGGCGCAGCCCGAACGACATGTTCTCTGCGACCGTCATGTGCGGATAGAGCGCGTAGTTCTGGAACACCATCGCGATGTCGCGGTCCTTCGGCGGCACGTCGTTGACGACGTCGCCGCCGATCATGATGTCGCCGTCGCTGATGTCCTCCAGGCCCGCGATCATGCGCAACGTGGTCGACTTGCCGCAGCCGGAGGGGCCGACCAGCACGATGAACTCGTGGTCGGCGATGTCGAGGTCGATGCCGCGCACGGCTTCGACGTCGTCGTAACGCTTAACTACCTTCCGCAAAGCAACGTCAGCCATCGAACTTCAGCTCCTGGTCATCAACCCTTTGTCGCACCGGCGGTCAGGCCGGCAATGTAGTAGTCCATCAGGAAGGCGTAGATGATCAGCGGCGGTGCGGCACCCAGCAGCGCGCCCGTCATGATCTGTCCCCAGTTGAACACGTCGCCCTTGATCAGCGTGGTGGTGATGCCGACCGGCAGCACCAGCTGGTCGACCGATGTCGTGAACACCAGGGGATAGAGGAACTGGGCCCAGGACACCGTGAAGGCAAAGATCGTCGCGGCAATCAGCCCGGGCAGCGCGACCGGAATGAAGATCCGCATCAGCGTCTGGAGCCAGGAGGCGCCATCGATGAGGGCGGCCTCGTCGAGCTCCTTCGGGATCGAGGCGAAATAGCCGATCATGATCCAGGTGCAGAACGGCACCGTGAGCGTCGGATAGATGAACAGCAGCACGTACCAGCGATTGAGCAACGTTATGCCGGTGAGGTCCTGGAAGACCGCGAGCATCTTGAACAGCGGGATGAACAGCAGGCTGTCCGGAATGAGGTAGGTGAGAAACACGCCGGTTGCGAGCGTCGTCGAGCCCCAGAACTTCATCCGCGCCAATGCGAACGCAGCTGGAATGCTGATCAGCATCGTGATCGTCACCACCACGATGGAGACGACCGCGGAATTCCAGAAGAAGCGCAGAAACTGGTTCGAGGTCAGAAGCTCGACATAGTTCGACAGAGTGGGATGAAACACCCACCAGGGATTGGTCGCCGCCGAGATCTCCGCGCTGCTCTTGAGCGAGGTGATCAGCATGTAGATCGGCGGCGTCAGCGAGAAGATCGCAAACAGCACCAGGAAGAAGTAGGACCAGCGCAGCGCCCAGGTCCGATCCCGGCTCATGCTCCTGTATTTGACCTTGCGCGTAGGGCCGCCCTTGTCGATTGCCAGCGTGCTCATCAGGCTTCGTTCCCACGTTTGTTGACATCGCGCAGGATGAAGATCGCCGCGATTGCGAGGATCGGCACCATGAACAGCGAGACGCAGGCGCCGAGCGGAATATCGCTGCTCTGGATGCCCACCTGGAACGCCCAGGTCGCGAACAGATGTGTCGAATCCAGCGGGCCGCCCGAGGTCAGGATGCGCACGATGTCGAAATTGGCGAAGGTGACGATCAGCGAGAACAGCGTGGTGATGGCGATGATGTTGCGCATCATCGGCAAGGTGATGTGCCAGATCTTCTGCCACCAATTGGCGCCGTCGATCGACGCGGCCTCGTAGAGCTGGTCAGGCACCGATTTCAGCGCGGCGAGGTACATGATCATGAAGAACGGTGCGCCGTACCAGACGTTGACGAGGATGACGGAGAAGCGCGCCCAGAAGGTGTCGCCGAGCCAGGGAATCGGCCCGATGCCGAAGAAGGAGAGCGTGTAGTTGAAGGCGCTGTAGGAGGGGTCGAACAGCCACAGCCAGGCCAGTGTGCTCATCGCCGGTGGGATCACCCACGGCACCAGCAGCATGCCGCGCCATTTACGTTGGCCCTTGGCCGGGAGGTTGTGCACGAAATGCGCGACGATGAAGCCCATCAGCGCCTTGAAGAAGACGGCGGTGAGGGCAAAGATACAGGATTGCCGCACCACCATCCAGAACGTGTCGCGCTTGAACAGGAACGTGAAGTTGCCGAAGCCGACGAACTTCTGCATCGACTTGTTCAAGGTCGCCAGGTGCATGGAGTAGAGGGCGGGATAGAGCACGAGCAGCGCGACCAGGAGGATCAGCGGCAGCGTCAGGAAGAACGCCATCGTCGACTTCCGCCTCAGTGCATTGCGCAGGCTTGCGCGCTTGCGCGGAATAGCAACGCGGACGGAGCGACCTTGCTCAACGACGACATCGGCCATGGTCAAACCTTCTTACGGAATGTTCAACGGTGAAGCCGGCCGCATCGGTCGGCTACACTCGGAAGGGGATGGAACGGGAAGTCCCTGCGGCTCACGCGCGAGCGCGTGAGCCGCCATGGCACATACCGGCATCAGCTCCGCATGAAGCCTTCGCACTCGCCCTCGGCCCAGGTGAGCGCCTGCTCCATGGTCTCGCCGCGGGCGTAGCGCAGCGCCAGTTTGGTCAGCGTCGCCTGGTTGTAGATCTGCTGCGCGATCTTCGGCGGCGCCGGGGAGGCCGCGATCGACATCGTCTGGCGGCCGTGCGGGTCGGGATAACTATAGAGCGTGCCCTTCGGCGGCCCTTCCTCGGCCCACGTCTTCAGCTTCGTCATGTTCGCGAAAGCCGGGAGATCGTAGCCGCCGCTCGCCGCGACGAACTTTTCGATGGCCGATGGCTGCGACAGATGGGTCAGCAGGCTCTTGGCGGCTTCCTTGTTCTTGCCGAAGGCCCAGACGCCCCAGAAATACGGCAGGAACGGTGCGAAGCGGCCCTTCGGACCGGCCGGCATGCCGTGCGTCCAGCATTGCTCGGCGACTTGCGGGGCGTCGCGTTTGGCAACGGCCCACGAGACTCGGTGGATTCAGGATCAGTGCGCCGCGGCCGGAGATCAGCCATTTGTTGTTGGACGCGTCGTCCCAGGAGGGCGCGTCCGCAGGCAGCACCGCGATCAGCTTCTTGTAGAATTCGAGCGCCTGACGCACGTTATCACTCTTCACGGTGATGTCGCCCTTGGCGTTCACGAGCTCGGCGCCGAAGGACTGGAAGATCGCGCCGGCGGTATCGACGCTGTCGGTGGTCTCGCCGAGCCCGATCCCGAACGGGAAGCCGGCCTTGTGGCAGGCTTCGGCCGCCTTGAGAAAGACGTCCATCGTCCAGTTCTCGTCTTTGGGCGTGCTGCCCGCCGGATACATCTCCTGGACGTCGATGCCGGCATGCTTCTTCATCAGGTCGATGCGCGAGCAGGGGCCTTTGATCTGGCTGCCGACGGTGGCGGGGACCGCAAGCCATTTGCCGCCGGACTGGCCGAGATATTTGGTTGTGCCGTTGACCTCACCGTTTTGCTTGACGATCGGCTCCATGATGTCGCTGACCGACTCGAGCTGCTCGGCATAGGCGTGCGGCCACCAGGTCGGCATCTGGAGAATGTCGTGACCGGATTTTGCCTGCGCTTCGGCGGCGACGGTCAGTTCGAGCTTCTTGTTGTTGCTGGTGATGTAGTCGATGGAGACCTCGACCTTCTCCTTCGCAGCCCATTCGTTGACGAGAGCGGTGGAGGCAGCGTTGGCGCCTGGCACCCAATGGTCCCAGAAGCCGATCGAGAGCTTGCCGGCAGCATAAGCGCCGCGGACGTAAGGCGCTGAGATCAGCGCCGCGGAGGACATTGCAGTGGCAGCCACAAATTGACGTCGCGTCAGTGTCTTGCGTGACATCTCGTTTCCTCGCTTGGGTGTTTGTTGTTGGAGTTTCCTCTAAGACTTCTTTTCCGAGTTCTTGTTGTTCGATTTTCTTATTGATGCCCTCAGCCCAACGGTAATCCACCGAGGCCGCGGCAAATTGGTAGCGCGATCAGATCATGATTGATCGCATCTGTCGAGAAAGCCGAACGCCTCGCACATTGAACTAACGTTGCGTGCCGGAACGCAGCAGCCGTGTGCCGGCCATCAGCCGCGCTCGTTCGTTTTGCGACGCACACTTGACGTGAACCGACCTGGAACGATCCGTGCGCAATTACGCCGCAGTTTCGAATGAGCCTGCATAACCGCTTCGCGCGAAAGACTTTTCGGACGTGGACAGCACTTGGCTGCGTCTGGACCGCCGCACGGCAGAAACGATAGAGTTGCAGCTGGCGGGGCCTCCCGCCCAACAGGCCAGTCAGATCGACGATGGAGACGAGAATGATCAACCCGGCGCCGTCAGCGCAACTTCACGTGCGACGATGGTTCGCGCTGGGGACCGTGCTCGCACTGCTGCTCAGTGCCACAGCAGTGGCCCATGCCCAGGGCTTGGTCAAAGGCGTGCAGGACGGTGCGGCGGCCGGAAACAAGGCGGCTGGTCCAGTTGGCGGCGTGCTCGGCGGCGCGATCGGCGGCGTGGTCGGCGTCTTCACCGGCGTGCTCGGCGTCGGCAATAACAACGGCAATCAGGCGCCGGCCGCCAAGGATTCCGCCAAGGATGCCTCCAAGGACTCCAAGCAGGGCGCGGCCAAGGACAAGGATGCCAAGGACAAGGATGCCAAGAGCGCCAAGGCAGGCAAAGGTGCCAAGGCGAGCAAGGAGGCGAAGAACGCACCGCAGGGCAAGGACAATAAGGACGTCACGGTCCTCACCCAGCCCGGCGCGCCGCAGCAGACCGCGGAACAGATCGTCGCCAACAGCGATTCCTACATCGAGCGGATCAAGGCGGAGCTGAATCTCACGCCGGATCAGGAGAAGCATTGGTACGGCTTCTCGAGCGCTATGCACTACCTGGGGCATAATGGTGCGGAGCGGCTCAACTTGCGGGTTGCCCGCGCCAAGCGGGATCCGCCTGACGACATCGTCGAGCAGATGCGCAACGAGGCACAGTTCCTGATCGACCGCGCCGCCGACCAGCGCAACGTCGCCGACGCCGCCGAGCCGCTATATTCCAGCCTCGACGACAAGCAGAAGCAGGTCTTCATCCAGGAGATGGTGCGTCTGAGCCACGAGCGGGGCCTGGATTGATCAACTTGAATCGGATCGGGCGCGTGCGAATTAACGGCGCCCACCACGAATTCGTGAATCCTCTCCGCGATTGAGGTATGATTATCTTGGCAAGCAGACTGCGGGGTTGATATGGCGGACGGACTCTCCGTTTTCCTGGTCGAAGACGAGACGTTGATCCGGATGATGATCGCCGACATGGTGGTGGAACTCGGCCATCACGTCGTGGCTGAAGCGGACAATGTCCGGGACGCCAGCGCGTTCGCCATGACCGCGCAATACGATATGGCCATCCTCGACATCAATCTGATGGGCGTCTACGTCGATCCCGTCGCCGACCTGATCGAGCGGCGTGGAAAGCCGTTCATGTTCGCCACGGGATACGGTCCGGAATTGCTGCCGTCCTTGCTCCGGCGCAGGCCGATCCTGCGCAAGCCGATCGCAATGGATCAGCTCAAGGCGATGATCGATTCGATGTTTCCCGAATCCCAGGTCCAAACGCCGCACTGAGACAGCCAACGAAAATGGCCGCCCTTCTGGGGCGGCCATCCGGCGACGCTTATTGGCGCGGTCTCACATCAGGCCGGCGCCGAGGTCGATGCCGTGCGCCATCAGGCCGAACGAGGCGACCAGGCCCGTGCAGCAGAACAGCAAGATGGTCTTGAAGGACGAATCGGCGAAACGCGTTTCGACGACGGCCGGCATCGCGGCAAGCGAAATCATGCTCATGTTCATTCCCCCTTTGTTGATCCCTGAATTCCATCAGGTGAGGGAACTTCTAGCGCAAAAAGTTTGACACGAGATTGCCAGGCGTCGTTAACGGAATCGCAATCGGATCGCCCGGTCGGAGCGGCGGCGGGTGGATTGCAAGCCTCAGTTGCGGCCGTTCTTCAGCACGGTGGCGATGGTCTGGGCCGTCATGGCCGCGCGGTCCGACGCGCGCTGGGCGGCCAGCCGCTCCTGCGCCTTTTCCTCGATCAAGAGGTCGATCAGCGCCATCCGCTTGTCTTCGTCATCGGCCTCGCAGAGCAGGCGATGATAGCGATGATAGTCGAAACCGAAATCCTGCTTACGCATGTCACGCCCCCGCAACTACGCCACAAATACACACGGCAGGATTGTTTCCGATCTGAAACAGGGGCGCAAGCAAGATCGCGTCCGAAGCCGCGCATGCGCTGCAATCAGCTGTGCATGACGGGAACCGCAAGCTGCCGGGGCAGCCGGGCCTCAACCGGCTTGGGAATCGGCAAACATCTTCAGGCCGACGAAGCTCGCATCGGGCTTGATCACGAGCCGGGTCGGGATGTTGCGCAGATAGTCCTGGAAGCGTCCCTTGGCTTCGAAGCGAGCCCTGAACGCGGAGGCCAGCAGGAACTCGGGAAAGCGCGGCACGATTCCGCCGGCGACATAGACGCCGCCGCGAGCTCCGAACGTCACCGCGAGATTGCCGGCGACCGAGCCGAGGATGGCGCAAAACATGTCCAGCGTCGCGCGGCTGATGGGACAGCTGCCTTCGAGCGCGGCCTTGGTGATGGCGGCGGCGTCGCGATGCGGAACCTGCGCGCCGTCAACCTCGGCCGTGGCTTCGTAGAGGTTTTGCAGTCCGGAACCCGAGAGCGCGCCGCGCTCGATGGAGACGTGGCCGAGGCGTCGGCGCAAGCACGCGATCACCCGTTCCTCGCGCTCATTCTCCGCCGGCAGGGTCGCGTGTCCGGCCTCGGTGACGACGGCGAGGCGCGCGCCGTGGCGCTCGACCAGACAGGAGACGCCAAAGCCGGTTCCAGGCCCGACCACCAGCAGCGGCTCTCCGGCCAAACCATCCTGACCGCCGAGGGGAATCAGATCGGCAGGCTGCAAGGCGGGCAGGGACCAGGCAACCACCTCGAAATCGTTAAGCACATGGACGCTGTCGAAGCCGAGCGCCGGTTGCAGCTCGTTGCCGTCGATGACCCAGGGACTGTTGGTCATGACGCAGCGGTTGTTGGTGACGGGGCCGGCCACGGCCAGCACGGCTCTCCGAGGCTGCCGGCCGCCGGCGCGGCGCGCCAGGACGTCCGCGATGGCTTCCCGGACGGTCGGGAAGTCGGCGACCTTCACATAGTCGATGGGGCCGGGCTGATCGCGTTGACCGGAAGCAGGATCGCTCTGGCTCAGCGCGAAGCGCGCATTGGTACCGCCGATATCGGCGAGAAGAATCTGTCCTGACTTGCCGATATCCATGCCGATATTCATGACCTCATGGTGCTGCCGCCCGCCGGCCGCGGCACCCGTCCTCCGCTCCTTCGACCCGATCCGCCTGTTGCCGACGGCGCGAGAATCCGCCCTTGGGTGCGCCTAGTCAACACGGACGAGGCCAAACCGTTGCATTCTGGCGGCCGTCGGGTGGCCATTCGCGTTGCAAGGCGCGGGCGGTTGCGAAGCAGCGCGGGAAGACCGACACTCAGCGGGCTAATCCGGCGCCAGCGCGCCGTGCCCATCGAATGAGACCGATGATGAAGATTTCCGACCGCGACGTGCTGCTGGCGATCGACGTGCAGAACGACTTCTGCACCGGCGGCGCGCTCGCTGTTCCCGGCGGCGAGAGCATCGTCCCGGCCATCAACCGCATCGCCCAAAAATTCGGCAATATGGTGCTGACTCAGGACTGGCATCCGCGCGACCACGTCTCGTTTGCGCCGAACCATGCGGGTAAGCAGGCGTTCCAGACCATCGAGGCTCGACTACGGCACCCAGGTGCTCTGGCCGGCACATTGCGTGCAGGGCACCCCGGGCGCCGAATTTCATCGCGATCTCGACGTCGTCAGTGCGAGCCTCGTGGTGCGCAAGGGCTTTCGCCGCGGCATCGATTCCTATTCGGCACTGTTCGAGAACGACAAAAGGACGCCGACCGGCCTGCTCGGCTATTTGCGCGAACGCGAGCTGAGGACCGTTTTCGTCGCCGGGCTCGCGCTCGACTTCTGCGTCCGGTTCTCGGCGGAGGACGCCCGCAAGGCCGGGTTCGAGGTTGTCGTCATCGAGGAGGCCTGCCGCGGTATCGATCTCGACGGCTCGGTGGCCGCGGCCCATCGGAGCTTTCGGGACCTCGGCATCTCCACCGTTGGCCTCGAGGCGTTTCTTTAGGGGACCGTGAGAACGTCATGGTGCAGAAGATCGGCAAACAGCCGGGCGGACCGGACCATTCTTCTGACGAGCCGCTGCTCTGGCCGCTGACGGCGGCCCGGCTCGCCATGGATGCGTGTTTCTGGTGGGTCGACCGCGGTCAGGCGGAGCGGGACGAGGCCGATCTGCCGTGGACCACGTCCAACAGTGTCATGCTGGAGCTTGCCACGATGCGCCTGCGCGATTGCTCGCGAGGCGGCTCCGGCCTGCCTGCGCTGGTCTGCGCGCCCTACGCACTGCATCGGGCCCTGATTGCCGACTTCGCGCCCGGCCACAGCGTGATGGCGTCCTTGCGAGACGGCGGCATCGAGCGGATCTATCTCACCGATTGGCGCTCAGCCACATCAGACATGCGTTATCTCTCGATCGACAACTATCTCAGCGATCTCAACGTCGCCATCGACGAGATCGGCGCGCCGGTCGATCTGGTCGGCCTGTGCCAGGGTGGCTGGCTGTCGCTGCTCTATGCGGCGCGCTTTCCGGCCAAGGTGCGGCGGCTGGTGCTGGTCGGCGCTCCCGTGGATCTGTCGATCGATTCCGCGCTGTCCCGGCTCACCCGCAACGCGCCCGAGATGGTCTACGACCAGCTCGTCGCGCGCGGCGGCGGCAATGTCAGCGGCGGGGAGATGCTCCGCCTGTGGTCCAAGGCGCCCAGCCGCGACGACATCGTCGCAGCTCTGCAGAGAGATCTGTCGGACGAGGAGGGCGCGGCACTGCTCGCGCGCTTCGAGCGTTGGAACGCGGAGACGCTCGATCTGCCGGGCACCTATTATCTGGAGATCATCAACCGGATATTCCGGGAGAACCAGATCGCCGGCGGCCGCTTCGTCGCGCTTGGCCGCACGGTCGATCTGAAAGACGTCACCGCGCCGGTCTTCCTGCTGGCGGGGCTCGACGACGTCGTCGTACCGGCTGAGCAGGCGCTTGCCACCGCAAATCTCCTCGGCACGCCGCCGGCCTTCATCGCAGCGGCCTCCGAGCCCAGCAATCACCTCGGCCTGTTCATGGGTGCGCGCACCCACGCCCATGCCTGGCCGCGGATCGCCGCGTGGCTGCGCGACGACCTGTCCGGCGTGCTGGCCCGCAGCGCCTGAGGTTCGCCTGGCGTTGGGTCGGCGGCTCTGCAAATCCGTTATGCATGACGTCGGATGGCCTGCACGGGACCCGGTCGATGGGTTACATAGGGTTCGGGGCTGACGGCTTCGGCGGCGAAGAGATTAAGGGTACTGCGCTCGATGACTTTCCACTCGATCTACGCTCACGGATTTACGCGCGTCGCGGCCTGCGTCACCACCTCCCATGTCGCCGATCCCACGGCCAACGCAAAGGCCGTGCTGGCGGCAGCCGCGGCCTGTCACGAGCAGTCGGTGGCGGTCGCCGTGTTTCCCGAGCTGTGCCTGTCCGGCTATGCGATCGAGGATCTGGTCAAGCAGGATCCGCTGCTCGATGCGGTCGAGCGCGGCCTTGCCGGCATCGTCGAAGCGTCCGCGGGGCTGATGCCGGTCCTGGTCGTCGGCGCGCCGCTTCGCTTTGGTCATCGCATCTACAATTGCGCCCTCGTCATTCATCGCGGCAATTTGCTCGGCGTGGTGCCGAAGACCTATCTGCCGACCTACCGCGAATTCTATGAGGGGCGGCATTTCGCCTCCGGCGCCGGCATCGCCGGCGAGACGATCTCCTTCGGCGGGCTGCATGCCCCGTTCGGCGTCGACCTCTTGTTTTCCGCCGAGGACGTTGCGGGCCTCACCATCGGCGTCGAGATCTGCGAGGACATGTGGATCCCGGTGACGCCGTCCGCCGAGCCTCGCACTTGCGGGCGCAAGCGTTCTGGTCAATCTCTCGGGCAGCCCGATCACGATCGGCCGGGCGCGTTCGCGCGCACTGCTGTGCCAGTCGACATCGGCCCGCTGCCTTGCGGCCTACGTCTATTCCGCGGCCGGAGCGGGGAATCCACCACGGATCTCGCCTGGGACGGGCAGACCTCGATCTACGAGAACGGCGCGCTGCTGGCCGAAGGCGAGCGGTTTCGCCAGGGTGGCCAGATCACCACGGCCGACGTCGATCTCGACCTGCTGAGGCAGGAACGCGCAGCGATGGGCACGTTCGACGACAACCGCCGCCAGCGCGAAGGTTTCTATCGCAGAATCACCTTTGCCCTGAAGCCGCCCTCCGCCGACATCGGCTTCCTGCGCAAGATCGAGCGCTTTCCGTTCGTGCCGAGCGACGAGAGCCTGCTCGAGCAGGATTGCTACGAGGCCTACAACATTCAGGTCGCCGGCCTCGTGCAACGCATGCGCGCCACCGGCACCAAGCGCGTCGTGATCGGCGTCTCCGGCGGGCTCGATTCCACCCACGCCTTGATCGTCGCCGCCAAGGCGGTCGATCTGCTCGGCCTGCCGCGCGAGAACATCCTCGCCTACACCATGCCGGGCTTTGCCACCGGCAGCGAGAGCAAGTCCCATGCGCTGGCGCTGATGCAGGCGTTGCACACGAGCTGGCAGGAGCTCGACATCCGCACCACCGCGACGCAGATGCTGAAGGATATCGGCCATCCCTTCGGCAAGGGCGAGAAGATCTACGACGTCACCTTCGAGAACGTGCAGGCGGGGCTGCGCACGGATTATCTGTTCCGGCTCGCCAACCATCACGGCGGCATCGTGATCGGAACCGGTGACCTCTCCGAGCTTGCGCTCGGCTGGTGCACCTATGGCGTCGGCGACCAGATGGCACATTACAACGTCAATGCCGGCGTGCCGAAGACGCTGATCCAGCACCTGATCCGCTGGGTGATCTCGTCGAAGCAGTTCAGCGACGACGTCAACCGCACGCTCGGCGCGATCCTGGTCGCCGAGATCTCGCCCGAGCTGGTGCCGGTGGAGCCCGGCCAGAAGCCGCAGAGCACGGAAGCCTCGGTCGGGCCGTACGAGCTGCAGGATTTCAACCTGTTCTACACGCTGCGCTTCGGCATGCGCCCGTCCAAGATCGCCTTCATGGCGCAGCACGCCTGGAAGGATGTGGCCAAAGGCGAATGGCCGCCGGCGTTCCCGGGCGATCGGCGCAAAGCTTACGATCTTCCCGAGATCCGGCGCTGGCTCGAGGTGTTCCTGCGCCGCTTCTTCGCCTTCAGCCAGTTCAAGCGTTCGGCGATGCCGAATGGCCCGAAGGTCTCGGCGGGCGGCTCGCTGTCGCCGCGCGGCGACTGGCGTGCACCGTCGGATTCGAGCGCGGCGGCATGGCTCGAGGATCTCGAGCGGAACGTACCGAACTGATCGGGGCGGCGGATCGGTGGGGAGATGATCGGATGTCGGCGGGGGATCGGGCGGAAGCGGACGAGGCCAGGGTCGTCAACGGCCTCTACATCTTCGACATCGAGATGCGCGACGGCAAGCGCGGCCAGGCGAGGGGCGTCGTCGTGCTCTGCGACGGACGCATCATGGGCGGCGACAGCTATTTCTACTACACCGGCAGCTACACCTTCCGGAACGGCAAGTGGCGCGGCGACATGATCGTCAACCAGCACACCGAGGCCGTCGGCCGAACGCTCGCATTCGGCGGCCGGGAGGTCACCTGCGGTTTCTCGGGCGACTACTCCGCGGGCGGTGCCGAGGTCGAGGGCATGGCGCTGGTCGGCAAGACCACCGTGACCTTCACGGCGCGCCTGACGCTCAAGGATGCAATGTGAGCGAAGCCTGATCTGCCCGTGCGGGAAGCCCGCCCAGCGCTTTCGCCAAAGACCACGTTGAAACGACAACGCGCCGCCCGGATGCCCCATCCGGACGGCGCGAAGTTGCGTTCAATCTAAGAAAGCTTCGAGGTCCGGAGTGCCTAGGAGTCCGGACCTCGTCACCTTGCCCCAGCCTTCAATCCCCCGCCCCATGTGGTCCCCCAACCCCATGTAGCGCGATCAGAGGGTGATGCCCGTGGAAGTGGCCGCCGATCGATGTCCCGCGATGTACGCGAAGTATGGTTAGGATTCCATTCCGGATCACTACGGACAACGATACCGCTTGCCATGTGTTCGTTTTGCCATGTGTTCGTTCGGCATCGGCGCTGCGACTGCTGTTGTCCGAATCCGGTTGGCGCCGGCGGCACGATGTCCACAGATCGTCCGCACTGCGGAACCCGCGTTTCACTGGCCTGTCATTGAACTGGTCTAGCGCTGCTCACGTCGTCGTCGACGTCAAAGGAGCAAGCCATGTCGAAGCCGGTGTTGGGCGCCGCGTTGTCCATCAAATCGATTCCCGCCCACCGCGACTGGCTTCTGGAACGGCAGCGCGATCTCGAGATCCAGGATTTCTTCCGTGCCGATCTGCTCGACGGCGACTGGCGCAGCGCAGCCGGTGAGATCAAGCAGATGCTTGCGGGCCACACCGGCCGGCTCGGCATCCACGGACCGTTCTGGGGCTTCAAGATTGACAGCCATGATCCCATGATCCGCCAGGCCGTGACCAAGCGCCTGCTCCAGGGCCTCGATGCCGCCGAATTCCTCGGCGCGACGCAGATGGTGATCCATTCGCCGTTCACGACGTGGGACCACAACAATCTCGATCTTTATCCGGACAACCGCGCCAATATCGTCGAACGCGTCAAGGCAACACTCGCCGAGGTGATCGCGCGCGCCGAGACGATCGGCTGCGAGATCGTCATCGAGAACATCGAGGACAAGGATCCGCGCGACCGCGTTCGTCTCGCCAGAGCGTTGGAAAGCGCCAAGGTCCGCGTCTCCCTCGACACCGGTCACGCCAATTACGCGCACATCTCCACCGGCGCGCCGCCGGTTGACTACTACGTCGAGACCGCCGGCGACATGCTCACGCATGTGCATCTCCAGGACACCGACGGCTTTGCCGACCGACATTGGGCCCCGGGCGAGGGCAACATCCCCTGGGTCGCCGTGTTCCGCGCACTGGCACGGCTGAATTCCAACCCGCGGCTGATCCTCGAGCTTCGCAATCACGACAACGTCCGCGCCGGCGCAGCCCATCTCGCCGCGCTCGGTCTCGCCGAATAACCAGCATCATCCAGGGCAGGGGCTACCGCCATGAGCAAATTTACCCGTCGTACCATCCTGAAATCCGGCGGCGCTGCCGCAGGCACGCTGCTGCTGCCGCGCTTTGCGATCGCGCAGGCCGACAACCGTCCCTCCGTGACGATCGCGGTGCAGAAGGTTACCAATTCGAACGTGCTCGACGTGCTGCGCGAGCAGTCCAATGTCGGCGAGCGCGTGTTCTTCTCCTCGATCTGGGAAGGCCTGATCTCCAAGAACTGGCGTGGGAATCTGGAGGCCGTACCGGGCCTCGCCACCGAATGGCGCCGCATCGACGACCAGACCGTCGAGGTGAAGCTGCGCCAGGGCGTCAAGTTCCACAACGGCGACGAACTGACCGCCGAGGACGTCGTCTTCACCTTCAGCCGCGAGCGCATGTTCGGCGAGACCGAGGCCAAGAGCCGCTCCACCATCCAGGCCTTCGAGAAGATCCCGACGCCGCGTCCCGGCAAGGAGCTGCCGCCCGACGTGCCCGCGGTCGCCCGCCGGATCTGGCCCGATCTCGTGCGCGTCGATGCCGTCGATAAATACACCGTGCGCTTCTACAACGCGACGCCCGACGTCACCATCGAGGGCCGGCTGTCGCGCTACGGCTCCGACATCATGAACCGCCGCGCATGGGATGAGTCCGCGAGCTATCTCGACTGGGCGCGCAAGCCCGTGACCACCGGCCCCTACAGGGTTGTCGAGCCTCAAGCCCGACGTGTCGCTGACGCTCGAAGCCCACGACGAATATTGGGGCGGGCGTCCGCCGCTCAAGCGCATCCGCTTTCTGGAAGTCCCCGAGGTCGCGAGCCGCATCAACGGCCTCCTGTCGGGCGAATACCAGTTCGCCTGCGACATCCCGCCGGACCAGATCGCCGGCATCGAGAAGAACTCCGCATTTGAAGTGCAGGGCGGCACCATCCTCAATCACCGTCTGACCGTGTTCGACAAGAACCACGCCGTACTCGCAAATCCGCTTGTCAGGCGTGCCTTCACTCATTCCATCGATCGCCAGGCCATCGTGGACAGCCTGTGGGCCGGCCGCACCCGCGTGCCGAAGGGCCTGCAGTGGGAATTCTACGGCGACATGTTCAACGCCGACTGGAGCGTGCCGGCCTACGATCCCAAGCTCGCGCAGGATCTCCTCAAGCAGGCCAATTACAAGGGCGACCCGATCCCATACCGCCTGCTCAACAACTACTACACCAACCAGGTCGCGACCGCGCAGGTGCTGGTCGAGATGTGGAAGTCGGTCGGCCTCAACGTGCAGATCGAGACCAAGGAGAACTGGTCGCAGATCATGGAGCGTGCGCCGACGCGCGCCGTGCGCGACTGGTCGAACTCGGCTGCCTTCAACGATCCGGTGTCCTCGCTGGTGGCCCAGCACGGCCCGAACGGCCAGCAGCAGCAGATCGGCGAATGGACCAATGTCGAGCTGAACAAGCTCTCGGAGTTCCTGGAGACCTCGACCGACCGGCCTGCGCGCAAGAAGGCGTTCCGCCGCATGCTGGAAATCGCTGAGCGCGAAGATCCCGCCTACACCGTGCTGCACCAGAACGCGACCTTCACCGCCAAGCCGAATTCGATCAAGTGGAAGGCCTCGCCGGCTTTCGCGATGGATTTCCGCGCCGGCAATTTCGAGGCGTAGCCGTGACGCCGCTGGTCAAGATCGCAGGCCTCCACGTCGCCTTCGGCGGCGTGCCGGTTCTGCGCGGTGTCGACCTCGCGCTCGGAAAGGGCGAGGCCCTTGGCCTCGTCGGCGAGTCCGGATCGGGCAAGTCCGTGACATGGCTGGCCGCGCTTGGGCTCTTGCCGCGACATGCGAAAGTGTCGGGCTCGGTTCGGCTCGACGGCCGCGAGGCTCCTCGGCGCGCCCGTATCCGAGTTGGACCATGTCAGGGGCGGGCGGATCGCCATGATCTTCCAGGATCCGGCGAGCGCGCTCAACCCGGTGCTGACCATCCGCAGGCAGCTCTGCGAAGCGCTGGCGCTGCATCGGGATCTCCAAGGCAATTCCGTGAAGGCGGAAGCACGCCGGCTGCTCGATCTCGTCGGCATTCCCGACGCGGGCCGGCGGCTGGAGGCCTATCCGCACGAATTCTCGGGCGGCCAGGTCCAGCGCATCATGATCGCGATGGCGCTCGCCGGGAATCCGGACCTGTTGATCGCGGACGAGCCGACCACGGCGCTCGACGCCACCATCCAGGCGCAGATCCTGGAGCTGCTCTCGACGGTCCGCCGCGAGATGAACATGGCGATGGTGCTGATCAGCCACGACCTCGGCGTCGTCGCCGAAAACTGCGACCGCGTTGCGGTGATGTATGCCGGCCGCATCGTCGAGCAGGCGCCTAGCAACCAGCTCTTCGCCGATCCCGCCCATCCCTATACGCAGGGGCTGATCGGCGCCTTGCCGCCGCTGGACGGGCCGCGCCGCCGCCTGACGGCCATTCCCGGCACGGTGCCCGATCCCGCGCACATGCCTGCCGGCTGCGCCTTCGCGCCGCGCTGCGCGATGGCGGCCGAGGCGTGCGGGCTCGCGGCCCCGGCATTGGCTCCCATTGCGAATGACCGGGCGGTCGCCTGCATCCGCGCCGAAGCCTCGCGCCGCGCGCTGCTCGGGATCGCTGCCGAATGAGGCTCGCCGCTCGTCGAAGTGTCCGCGATCTCGCGCAGCTACAGCATGCGCTCCGGGATGTTCGGCCGAGCTGCGGCCGTCCATGCCGTGGATGGCGTGTCGCTGCTCATTCCCAAAGGCGAGACGCTCGGCCTCGTCGGCGAGTCCGGCTCGGGCAAGTCCACCACCGGTCGCATCGTGCTCGGCCTCGAGCCGCCCGACAGCGGCGAGGTGCGGTTCGACGGCACGCCGATGGCCGTGCCCGCAACGGCCGCGTGGCGTGCGCAGCGGGCCCGCATGCAGATGATCTTTCAGGACCCGCTGGGCGCGCTGGACCGCCGTTTGCCGGTCGCAACCCAGATCCGCGAGCCGCTCGACATTCACGGCATCGGCACGCCCGCCGATCGCGACGAGCGTGTTCGCGAATTGCTGCGCGCGGTCGAGCTGACGCCGGCGCATGGCACGCGCTATCCGGGTGCGCTCTCGGGCGGCCAGCGCCAGCGGATCGTGCTGGCGCGGGCGCTGGCGACGAAACCCGACTTCCTCGTTTGCGACGAGCCGGTCAGCGCGCTCGACGTCTCGATCCAGGCGCAGGTGGTGAACCTGCTCTGCGATCTCCAAGCGCAGCTTGGATTGACGCTGCTGTTCATCAGTCACGATCTGCGCGTCGTCAGGCAGATCAGCAATATCGTCGCGGTGATGTATCTCGGCCGCATCGTCGAGATCGGCAGTGCCGACGATCTGTTCGCGCGTCCCGAGCATCCCTATACGCAGGCGCTGGTCTCGGCATCGCCCGCGCCGGGCCGCCGCAGTGCCGGCCGCATCTTGCTGGCGGGCGATCCGCCGAACCCGGCGGCGCGGCCCACAGGCTGCGCCTTTCATCCGCGTTGCCCGCGCGCCACCGCCCGCTGTGCGAGCGAGGTGCCGGTGCTCTCGGCCGTCGGCGGCGACAGGCAGGTGGCCTGCCATCTCGTCACCGGCGCAGAAGCGCGGGACGCCGCCTGATGGGACGCTATTTCGCCATCCGGATCGGACGCGCCGCACTCACGATCGTGCTCGTCGTCACCTTCGCTTTCGTCGTGCTGCGGCTGTCGGGCGATCCCGCGCTGATGATTTTGGGACCCGAGGCGCCGCCCGAGGTGCTCGCGGCGTTCCGCAAGGCCTGGGGCCTCGATGATCCCATCTGGTTCCAGTATCTCGATTACTTCCATGCCATTGCCAAGGGCGAACTCGGCCGCTCCATGCGCGATGGCCGTCCTGCGATCGAGCTGGTGCTGGAGCGTATTCCGGCCACGCTGGCGCTGACCTTGCCGGCCTTCTTCTTCAAGGTCGCGCTCGGCATTCCCGCCGGCATCTACGCCGCGCTGCATCGGGGCTCCGCAATCGACCGTGCCGTGATGATGACGGCGATCGCCGGCTTCACCGTCCCGAGCTTCGTGCTGGCGCTGATCCTGGTGCTGGTGTTCGCCGTGCAGCTCGGCTGGCTGCCGTCGGGCGGGCAGGACAGCTGGCGCCACGCCATTCTGCCGATCGTGACCCTCAGCCTCGGCGGCGCCGCCGTGCTGGCGCGCTTCACCCGCAGCGCCATGCTGGAGGTGCTGGGCCAGCCCTATATCCGCACCGCCTCGGCCAAGGGCGTGCCCTGGCGCAAGGTCGTGACCTCGCACGCGCTGCCGAACGCGGCGATCCCGACCGTCACCATTCTGGGCTTCATGGTGGGCACACTGATCGCGGGCGCGGTCGTGGTCGAGAGCGTGTTTGCCTGGCCGGGAGTAGGGCGCCTGCTCGTCGTCGCCGTTGCCAATCGCGATCTCGCCGTCGTGCAATGCATCCTGCTGCTGGTCGCGATGACCATGGTGACGTCGAACCTCGTCGTCGACTTCCTCTATGGCTTCCTCGATCCGCGGCTGCGCGCCAAAGGAGCGCACGCATGACCGACACCACTCTCAAGGACACGGTGGTCCGCCGCCGCATCAGCCTGCCGGCGATCCCGGTCTCGGTTGCGCTTGCGATCAGTTGGATCGTTGCGATGCTCGTGATCGCCGCCTTCGCCGAGAAGATCGCGCCTTACGGCTATACCCAGCTCGACCTGCGCAACCGCTTATCGGCGCCCGGTAATGTCGCGCACTGGCTCGGCACCGACGAACTCGGCCGCGACGTGCTGTCGCGCCTTTTGGTCTCGATCCGCATTTCGCTGCTGATTGCCTTCGGCGCCACCGCGATCTCGGCCATCGTCGGCACCACGCTGGGATTCCTCGCCGCGCATTTCCGCGGCGTCGTCGAGCAATTCGTGCTGATGCTGACCGACTTCCAGGCCAGCATGCCGTTCCTGATCATGGCGCTCGCCGTGCTCGCTTTCTTCGGCAATTCGTTGCCGCTTCTGATCGGCCTGATGGGCCTGTTCGGCTGGGAGCGCTATGCCCGCATTGCCCGTGGCCTTGCCATCTCCGCCAACGCGCAAGGCTATGCCGCCGCAGTGCGCCAGCTCGGCGCCCCGCCGTCGCGGATTTACCTGCGGCATATCCTGCCCAACATCGCCTCGACCTTGATCGTCTCGACCACGCTGGTTTTCCCCGAAGTGATCCTGATGGAGTCCGGTCTGTCTTTCCTCGGCCTCGGCGTGCAGCCGCCGATGACCAGCCTCGGCAACATGGTCGGCTATGGCCGCGAGTACCTGACCAGGGCCCCCTGGATCATGCTGGCGCCGGCGGCTACCATCGTGGTGACCACGCTGGCGGTGTCCGTGATCGGCGACTGGCTGCGGGACCGGTTGGATCCGACGTTGCAATAGGGCGGTCTCGTGCCCGGACGCGCGAAGCGCGAGCCGGGACCCAGGAGCCACAGCACGTGCTGCCAGGTGGGCCCCGGCTCTGCAGCGCACCGCTGAAGAAGCGCTGCGCTGCGTCCGGGGCACGAGCGCCCACGCGCCGGGAGCAGGGGAGGCCTGCGAGGGGCCGATCCAGCCATCTTCACCCCAAGTTCCCGTTGCGCGCGACCGGTCCGTGCGCTATCCGGCCACAAAGGCCTGAGGCGGCACCACATTTTCCCGCTCCGCGCCGCAAACCGAGGACGGAAACCGCCATGCCAGCCTATCGCTCCCGTACCACCACCCACGGCCGCAACATGGCGGGCGCCCGCGGCCTCTGGCGCGCGACGGGCATGAAGGACGGCGATTTCGGCAAGCCGATCATCGCGGTCGTCAACTCCTTCACCCAGTTCGTGCCCGGCCATGTCCATCTCAAGGATCTCGGCCAGCTGGTCGCGCGCGAAATCGAACAGGCCGGCGGCGTCGCCAAGGAATTCAACACCATCGCGGTCGACGACGGTATCGCCATGGGCCATGACGGCATGCTCTACAGCCTGCCGTCGCGCGAGCTGATCGCCGACAGCGTCGAGTACATGGCCAATGCGCACTGCGCCGACGGCCTCGTCTGCATCTCCAATTGCGACAAGATCACGCCCGGCATGCTGATGGCCGCGCTGCGCCTCAATATCCCCGCCGTGTTCGTCTCGGGCGGCCCGATGGAAGCCGGCAAGGTCAAGCTGGCCGGCAAGACCAAGGCCGTCGACCTCATCGACGCCATGGTGGCCGCGGCCGACTCCAAGGTCAGCGACGAGGACGTCAAGGTGATCGAGCGCTCGGCGTGTCCGACCTGCGGCTCCTGCTCGGGCATGTTCACCGCCAACTCCATGAACTGCCTGACCGAGGCGCTTGGTCTCGCGCTGCCCGGCAACGGCACCGTGGTTGCCACCCATGCCGACCGCAAGCGCCTGTTCGTGGAGGCCGGCCACACCATTGTCGATCTCGTCCGCCGCTATTACGAGCAGGACGACGCCTCGGTCCTTCCGCGCAACGTCGCGAATTTCAAGGCGTTCGAGAACGCCATGACGCTCGACATCGCCATGGGCGGCTCGACCAACACTGTGCTGCATCTTCTCGCCGCCGCCCATGAGGGCGAAGTGAAGTTCACCATGCAGGACATCGACCGCCTGTCGCGCCGCGTGCCGGTGCTCTGCAAGGTCGCGCCCTCGGTCGCCGACGTGCATGTCGAGGACGTGCATCGCGCCGGCGGCATCATGGGCATCCTCGGCGAGCTCGACCGCGCCGGGCTGATCGAGACCTCGGTCTCGACCGTGCATGCGCCGACCATGAAGGATGCGCTGGAGCGCTGGGACATCACGCGCTCCAAGAGCGAGTCCGTCCGCACGTTCTTCCGCGCTTCGCCTGGCGGCATCCCGACGCAGGTCGCCTTCAGCCAGGAGCGACGCTACGACGAGGCTCGATGCCGACCGCGAGAAGGGCGTCGTGCGCAATCTCGAGCACGCCTTCAGCAAGGACGGCGGCCTCGCCGTGCTTTACGGCAACCTCGCGCAGGACGGCTGCATCGTGAAGACCGCGGGCGTCGATGCCTCGATCCTGAAATTCTCCGGCCCCGCGCGCGTGTTCGAGAGCCAGGACGCGGCTGTCGAGGGCATTCTCGGCGGCAAGGTCGTCGCCGGCGAGGTCGTGGTCATCATCTATGAAGGCCCGCGCGGCGGCCCCGGCATGCAGGAGATGCTCTATCCCACGAGCTATCTGAAATCGATGGGCCTCGGAAAGGCCTGCGCGCTCGTCACCGACGGCCGCTTCTCCGGCGGCTCGTCCGGCCTGTCGATCGGCCATCTGTCGCCGGAAGCGGCGGAGGGCGGCAACATCGGTCTGGTGCGCACCGGCGACATCATCGCCATCGACATCCCGAACCGCAGCATCACGCTGGAGGTCTCCGACGAGGAGCTCGCCAAGCGCCGCGCCGCGGAGGAGGCGAAGGGCGACGCCGCCTGGCAAGCTGTGGGCCGCAAGCGCAACGTCTCGACCGCACTGCAGGCCTACGCCGCACTCACCACCAGCGCCGCGCGCGGCGCTGTGCGCGAGGTGAAGCGTCGCGGGAAGTAAGCTTTGCATCGTCCGCGCGAGGCGCGGATGGTCAACGAGTCCTGAACGGTCGGCGAAAGCCGGCCGTTCGCATTAAGGATGCCCCGATGAACTTCAGCAGTCCTGGATTTTGCGGCGTATAATGCGCCGACCTTCGCAAATCCATTTCGGGCAACTGGGGCACCACATAATGTCTCGTACTCTTGCTGTTGTTTTTTCGACCGCCGTCGCCGCAATCTCGATGACGGGCGCAGCTTCGGCCGGCTGCTACAATTGCTACGCGCCGCCGCCGTGCCAGACCTGCTACCAGCAGCAATACGTGCAGCCGCAGTACCGCACCGTCGATGAGACCGTGATGGTGTCGCCGGGCGCCGTCGTCGCGCACCGCACGCCCGCACAATACCGCACCGTGATGGTGCCGCAGACCGTGATGGTCGCCCCGCCGAGCGTCCAGTACCAGCGCATCCCGCCGCAATACGCCACCCGCCAGCGCGTTGAGATGGTCTCGCCCGGCTATTCCTATTACGCCCCGGTCCAGATGGGCTGCGCCTCCTGCGGCTACTGAGCCGACGCAGCAACGACAAATTCCAACCGGCGCTCTTCACGGGGCGCCGTTTTGCTTTTGAGGGCAGCAAACGAGGCCCGGAAACGGAGGCAAATCCAAACCGGGCCTCGCAACCAGCGACGCCCTGGGAGATGTCGCCAGTGTCCGGGATTGCCGAGGCGCACAGGCTAAGGGAGCAGGCTGACGCCCGCCTGACAGATCTGGGTTTGGGGCAGGGCACCAACTTCGCGTTGCCATGCGCCGCCGACTGCGTTAAGCGACAGCCATTCCGGGTTTGGAAGGGTGGCCGAGTGGTTTAAGGCACCGGTCTTGAAAACCGGCGTGCCCGCAAGGGTACCGTGGGTTCGAATCCCACCCCTTCCGCCATGTTATCGGTCGGGCTCTCCCGCGCAGGTAATCGGTGGATCAGACGTTCAATCCGGCCGCGCTCGACAAGCTCCGTATCCAGGTGTTGCGCGCCAAGACGATCGTTAATAGCTGCACGGAGGACGAGGCGCTGTCTACCGTCAGCGATCTCGGCCGCTACACACTTCCTGAGCTGCTGGTGCGATCTGACAGCGGGGCGGCTCACTGCCGACGGGCACGGTGCTAGACAAAGGTCGAATCCCATAGCCTTCCAATGGTTGCGTAGGCGTGTAGTATCATCTCATGGTCGCGCCGGTTCCAGCCGCTGTTGAAGATAGCTCAGACCGGATGGTCATCCGGCTCGACCCGGGTGGTCCCATTGATCTGGAGGGGCTCGGGGCCAGCTTCGCTGCCTTGGCGCGATTTTACGCTCGCCATCACGGAGAAACTAAAGACCCCGAGACTACGCCCCGACTTTTCATTTCAAAGCTAGAGAACGGAAGCATCATTGCGGAGATTGTGCCATATGTCGTGATGTTCGGGCATGCCGTTCCATTCATGCAACAAGCCATGGTGGTTGCAAATTTCACTGCCCGCGTGGGCAAGGCCATTCGCGCTTTCGCCGGCTCGGAGCAACCTCCGTCCACTGATGCTACCGCTGTCACAGAGTTGCCGTCGCGAGATGATGCAAAAGACATTCGCGAATTTGTGCGCCCTCTAACGGGGCGCAAGGGCTCCTCACTACAAATTTCTCATGCGCGTTACGAGCGCCAAGATGGGGATAGGCGCGTCACCGTCGAATACCGTTTCGACGAGACGGAGCTCAATCGCGCTGCACTAACAATTGATGCTGAACTGGCGATCCCGGCATTACCGCCACAGCCGGTCGAGGAGTCGCCGTCTACGAAGGTCGCTAAAGAGGCAATGCTGTTCTTCCAGCAAGCCAGCCGGGCAGCGGGGAAGAGTTCCGGCCGTACCGCCGACAAAGCGATCATTCCATCCGTTTCGGAAAAGGCACTACCCGTTTACTTTGTGAAAGACGCAGGCCTCAAAGAGCAGATGGTGCAGGGGCAAACGAATCCTTTGACTGACACCACCTACATCGTGGATGTCGACGTACAGATGGTTGACGGTGAGCCGAAAGGTTATGTTGTGACCTACGTTCACCGCGTCATCGGTGGTGATGATTGACGGGCGGCTCTAGATCAGCGACCTAATCCTTCATCCGGTTCTCCGCACCTCCTTCAGGAATGCCTCGTAAGTCGCAATCACCTGCCCGACGCGGACGGGCTGTTGAAGGGTGCACGATGGGGACGTCATATTCGCGCCGCTGTGTCGGCGGATGGACCCGATTTCTCTTTAACTCGGCGCCCTAGCTCCGAACATGTGCAGCAGCTGCTATTTTTCTTTTGCGGTTTTCAAGAGTTCTGCAGCTTGCGTTGCAGGCGACGCAGGACTTTTCCCAAACTCTACCGATGGCGTGAGAGCTTGCAGGATGACCGAAGCATCTGCCGGCGAAAACTGTCGGTCGCCAAACATACGGAAGAAATCTGCTCTCGCAAGGTAGAAGCCTGCGAGGCGAACGTTGTACCGGTAAAGCGACACTAGAATGCCAACGAAGAAACCGATGATTGCCAGCAGGCCGAAACGTGTAATGCTCGTTTGCAGCAAGCGGGCGCCGACGTCTTGACCAGCGTCTTGGTTAGCACTGCCCCGCGCTTCGGCTTGAACTTTTTCATTTAGGATTGAATCAGCGACCCGGGTGTTGAAATCCTTCGTTTTTAATAGTTCGTTCCATTTTCTGATGTTGTTGTTTAGGGCCGTCGTATCGAAGCCGATCGGCTTTGACGTCAGTTCTTTGGCTATCGCATCCATGTCCTTCGCCGATTTGTGTAGCCGGATGCTGGGATAGACGCCGCAGATCTGGACGTAGTCGTCCACATCTTGATTGGGATAGTCGCGACGAAGAGTCTGGATTTGCCTTAGCGCCTCTTGGGTTGGGTTAATTAGATCAATGGCACCGACATTGTCAGGCTTGGCGGCGTTGCGCGAGGAGGAGGATGCTAATGCTCCAGCGGAAGGCAGCGTCAGCCGGGAAGCTAAATCAGGCCAAGCAGCAAAGTAGGCCTGAGCCACGACGTTACATTGGCGAGTTTGTTCGAGAATAGGCTCCATCAACGCGGCAAGCTCATCTGTTGCTTGCTTGGCGGCAAGCTGCGCCTTGCTTGCGCGTTCGTCGTAGGCCTGACCAGAGTTTTTGATGTCATTGAAGGTGAGGGAGGGAGCGTAAACGATTGCGAGCACACCCAATCCAAGCATGACAAGGGCTCCGACCAAGAAGAGGTTGGCGTACCAGTTCAGGCGCTCCGTCCGTTTGTGAAAATCACTGGCGAATAAATCGGCTGTCACTTCCGGCCTCAAATTCTAGGGGAATCGCTTGGACCCGAAACAGTCATGGATCATTCCGCAACAGAAGGGAGGCCGCAAGGGGCGCTTAGGAGAGGCAGTGACTTAGGCCGGGGGTCGTCGAACGTAATCTTGAGCGGACGTCGGCATGCGTGGGTGTGGGCGGCGGGCGGGGCGCGGCGTGCGGCCATCAAAGCGGCCGCTAAGACATTGTCAAATAGTCACTCGGTCGGGCGCCGAAGCGGCATGCCACCACTGACGCTGGTGGTTTGGGAGGACCCGGCCAATTGAGGCCCTCCCGGACCGGTCCAGCCGTGCACGGTTGGCGCGTTGGTGGCGCTGGGAGTCGGTCCCTGGGGGCCCATCGGAGTTCCGATTTGTTGCGGGCCGAAACTGGCACGGACGCTCGGATCGACCTGCGCCAAGAAGTGTGCGATTTCATCCTCCAGCCAAATGATCAGGTCGACATCTCGGCAGTCCAGTTTTCCTGCATCCGCCACCGGCCTGCCGTCCTGCAAATGAGTATTCTGGTTGCAGATTTTCGCGTAATAGTCGCGCAGCTTCGTTGGGTCCTTTGGCGCGTAGTTCGGAGCAATGAGCCCAGGATCGGTAGCGTTGCGCTTGCGCAAAAACATCTCGATCAGATTGCGCGCGTGCAACCAAAATCCCTCGATGATCAAATTGTTCAGGTGTTTGTCCTGCCACCCAAACCGCGGGAGCAACCGATATGCGGCGCGGAGATGGTCGATCTCATAGGGAAGGTCGATTGTGTGCGTAGTACTAGGTGTAGGTTGTGACATTTGTGGGATCTCGATTTGCTGACGTTCCGCAATCTATGTAGTCCAAACATAAAATCCACGGAGGCCTCCCCTTGACGGCATAAGCCGCTCCGAGGCTTGATCGGCCGCATGTGGCAGCATCAGCACGACATCGACGAACTGCGCGTATGGATGCATCTGCCGGGATCTGGCGGAAGAGAGCAGGCTGCCCCGAGGGCCGGCGCGTTGTTGGAGATGGCCGTGGCTAAGACTCTAGATCATTCGCCGTAGACGGAAAAAGCGCGCAAAATCAACACGGTTTGACAGATACCCCTTCCGCCATACTGCCGGTCGGGCTTTCCCGGGCAGGTAATCAGTGCACCAAACCTCCCATCCGGCCTCCCTCGACAAGCTCAAGCTCCGCATACAGGCGTTGCGCGCCAAGACCATCGCCAATGGCTGCACCGAGGACGAGGCGCTGTCTGCCGCCGCCAAGGTCGCCGAGCTGTTGGATCGACACGATCTGTCGCTCTCCGACGTCGAGCTGCGCGCCTCGCCGTGCGAACGGAGGGCCTTCGAGACCCGTCGCAAGAAGCGAATTCCCCTGGACGACTGCATCGGCGCGATCGCTCATTTCTGCGATTGCCGGATCTGGCGCGAGAAGGACGCGGCTGGCGAGAACAGCTATGTGTTCTTCGGTCTCGGTGCGGATGTCGAGGTCGCGCATTATCTGGCCGAATTGATCGACGGCGCCGTGCGCAGCGAACTTGGCCGCTTCAAGACCTCGGTCGACTATGGCCGGTTCCGGCACCAGGAGCGGCATCTCGCCAATGCCTCCTTCGCGCTCGGAATGGTGGCCTCGATCGCGGACAGGCTGGTGGCGATCAAGGCCAGCCGCGATCGGGTCAACGAAAGCACCGGCCGCGGGCTGGTCGTGCTCAAGACCTCGGTGGTCGATGCGGAATTCGACAAGCTCGACCTCAAGCTCCGGACCACGCGCAGCGCCGGTCGGATGGTGTCGATGACCGCCTATGAAGCCGGCGGCGCCGCCGGCGCGTCGCTGGCGATCAATCCCGGCCTTGGCGGAGCGCAGCCAGGGACGACTCCCAAGAGTGGCTGAATGCATCGGCGAGGGAGGGCGCCTATGGTGATCGTGCATTGACCACGCCGACGCGTCCCTGACCGGGAAACGGCCTTCCAGGCTCAATAAAAAGACGTTGTGCCGGAAAGACTTAGCTACTGTGCATGGGGTTGTTTTTCGATCTTTTGTGCCGGCTGCCTTCAGGGAGGAACAGACGGTCAAATTGCCGGTTGGAGGCTGAGGTTCTCCCAGGCGTAAGGTCCTGAACCAACGAACGTTTCGCCGTGCTCCGGTGACTCCGGGGCTCAAAGTGTGGAACTTCTTCCTCACACCGGCGTTATCTCGGCATGACTGAGGACCTTTCATACCGACGCAAACCCCTGACCCCCGAGCAGCGCCAGGCGCGCGATGCGACTCGCCGAGTCGAGGCCGAAAAGGCCATGCGCGACCATGAGGAGGCGCAGAAGGCGTTTTACGCCAACAAGGAGCGGCTGAAGGCCGAGCGGCTCGCACGCGAAGCCGCGGAGACCAAGGGCTGATCCCCAACGGCAAGGCAAGCGAAGGCGCGCCGACGGATCATCGTCGCCGCGTCGCCTTCAATGCCGGTTGGACATCCGCGTTGTGCTCAAGGCCAGCACCAGCGATTGGATGGCGATGACGAAGGGCCGCCGGGGCAATTGTGCCTCGATGGCTTCGGCCGCGACCCGACAATCGTCGGCGACCTTGAGCAGCCCGCTTCGCGTCAGGTCCATGGTGGAGAGGGCGGCTTGTTCCAGGCAGACCCGCTCCAGCCGTCGAAACTCCCGCAGCTCTTTGTTCATGCGTCAGCTCTCGGTATGCCCTAACCCATGCGGCGCTGAGTCTGCTTAACGAATAGTAAACAATGCCGATCTAGTTGGGCAGGCTGGCCCAAGGCTTGTGCGCGGGCCTGTGCGCGGCCATGCCCGGGCCAGCGCGTATCGGCAGGCTTGACGACATCGGGCTTCCGCCGGAAGCTTCAATTGATCCTAAACTGACTTGAACAGCGGAGACGTTCGCCCAGCCAGTCCCATCCCCATCAGCGAAAGCGCAATGGAGCTGACCATGACCACGTTCGACAAGCGCGAGCAGGGTTTTGAGGCCAAGTTCGCCCACGACGAGGAGCTCATTTTCAAGGCCACGGCCCGATCCAACAAGCTGCTCGGGCTCTGGGCCGCCAGTCAGCTCGGACTGAGCGGCGATGCCGCGACGAGCTACGCGACGTCGCTGGTGACGGACCATCTGCAGAGCCAGGCGATGGACGAGGTGGTGGACAAGGTGTCGGGCGATCTCGCCGGAAAGGGCCTTGCGCGTGAGCAGGTTGCCCTGAAGCTTCAGGAGTGCCTGCACCAGACGCTGGCGCAGCTCGAGGCAGACAAGCAATAGACGGCGATCCGCGCGTCTCACTCCGCGTGCTTGCGCGCGCCGGGGTCGCCGAGCTTGTCGACATAGGCAATGCCGATCGCCGAGACCACGAAGGTGAGGTGGATCAGCACCTGCCACATCACGCCGTTCTCGGTGTAGCCGGCGCGGTTCGAGCCGAGATTGCCGGCCTCGATGAAGGTGCGCAGCAGCGCGATCGAGGAGATGCCGATGATGGCCATGGCGAGCTTGATCTTGAGGACGCTCGCATTGACGTGGCCGAGCCATTCCGGCTCGTCGGGATGGCCCTGCAGGTCGAGCCGTGAAACGAAGGTCTCGTAGCCGCCGACGATGACCATCACGAGCAAATTGGAGATCATCACCACGTCGATCAGCGCGAGCACGCTCATCATGATCTGCTGCTCGGTGAGATCGAGGGCGTGCCAGGAGAGATGCCAGAGCCTCTTTCAAGAACAGCGCGATGTAGACGCATTGCGCCACGATCAGCCCGAGATAGAGCGGCAGTTGCAGCCAGCGCGAGCCGAAGATGATCATCGGCAGCAGGCCCAGGCGTGGCACGGGCAGGCTTGACACGGGCAGGCTTGGCACGGGCTGGCGTGGCTCAGTACGAGGCTCGGATTGGGGTCCAGGCTCAACCGACATTCGGGCCGTATCCTCGCAATCGAAAACGATCTTGCTTTCCTCTAGCCTGACAAGATGGCCGGTGGAAGACGCCGCGCCTCTCGCTTACGGTGGATCGCGCCATTCCGTGCTAGCGTGCCGAGAGGCCGGCACGTGACGGTCGGGATCGGGAGGCGGGGCGTGACGAGGTGCGGTTTCGGCAGATGGTCCGGTGGGATCGTGCTCGTGGGCGCGATCATGGTCGGCACCGGCGCTGCCGAGGTGTCGGCGACACCGCTGACGCCGTTTCGCTACGAGGCGCAGGCGCAGCGTCATTGCCCGCACGACAAGGTGGTCTGGCTGGATTTCCGAAAAGGCCTCTATTACCGCAAGGGTCAGAAGCGGTACGGCCAGGGCTTCGACGGCAGCTTCGTTTGCCAGACCGAGGCCCGCGATGGCCGCTACCGCCGCTCGCTGCTGGGCCTGCGCTGAGCAGTGCGGGGCCCGGTCATGTCGGACGCGGGATCTTCACCGGGACGTGTGGGGAGGTGCTGATGACCCGGGGACTGCCGTCAGGATAGGTGCGGTCGCCGCGGATCAGCGATTCCAGAACCAGGAAGAATTTCTCGGCAAGCATGTGCGTCACCTCTGTCGGTGATGGGCCTCTTGAAATTAAGTCGAGGCGCCGAACGCAAAAATTCAATCAACTGAATGAGAGCAGCAACGTTGCGTGCTGCGCCGCGGCCGTGCCGCGTTTGGAAGATCGTAAGGAGAGAAGCGGGCGCTCAGGCGAAGGCGAGGGCCATGAGGCTCGAGCAGAGCAGAACCAGGCCGCCGGCGGTCAACGCCAGGAAACCATCAGATACCAGGTCGTGGTTGCGCATGGGACACCTGCCGCTCTCGTCTTCGATGCTCGGTCGGATCGATTAAAATTGTCCGAACGTGCCGCCGTGAAAGAGGTGATGCTTGCCGTGTGCGCGAGTGCCCTCAGGCCCTCGTGCGGTAGCCTTCAAACGCGTGGGCCAGGAAGATCCCCGCGCTTACCAGACCCATCAGTGCCGAAACCGTCTCGATCATCGTTAAATTCCAAATCCCGCCCTTGCTCGCGAGAGAACGCGTGCGGCCTTGCACAGTCAAAAGAATTCCCCTGAGGCCAACGACAATGGGGGTGGAGTGAGGATTCGGCGCAACAGAATCCCGAGGATGCCCCGTAGAACAACGGAAAAATGCGAACGTCCTGTTTACCATCCCGGCGGGATCGCTGCGGGCTCCCCATTTCCGCCGCGTTCGGGTTGCGTTATCCTTACTGCTTCCGAGGCGGTGGTGGGCCGGTTCGGATCACAGGACCGGACAGGCTGCCCGTCGCGACGCGGATTGGGCAGACGTCCCGCGGAATGGTATTTGGGGCGAATGGGGATCCGACGGTCAGATTCGGTTTTGCGGGCCGCGCGCGGTGTTGCGGCGGTCGCGACCTGCGTTGCGCTCGCCAATTGCGCCTCCTCCAACAAGTTTGCCAGCCGCGTCGATCCGAAATACGGCGTGTCGTCGAGCCCCCGGGTCGTGGCGTTCGGGGATCCGGTCCCCAAGGGCGGCGGCACCTACCGTGTCGGCAAGCCCTATGTCGTGGCGGGCAAGACCTACGTGCCTGAGGAGGACGTCAACTACCGCGCCGAGGGCATGGCGTCCTGGTACGGCGATGACTTCCACGGCCGCCTGACCGCCAATGGCGAGGTGTTCGACATGACCTCGCTGACCGCGGCGCATCCAACCCTGCCGATGCCGTCCTACGCCCGGGTGACCAATATCTCGAACGGCAAGTCGCTGATCGTTCGCGTCAATGATCGCGGGCCCTATCACGGCAACCGCCTCATCGACGTCTCGAACAAGGCCGCCGAACTCCTTGAATTCAAAGGAAATGGCGTCGCCAAGGTCCGCGTCGAATATGTCGGCCGGGCGCCGCTCGAAGGCTCCGACGACCGCCAGCTCCTGGCCACCCTGCGCACCGGCGTTCCGGCACCGTCACCCTCGATGGTCCGGGTCGCCTCGGCCAAACCCTTCGTGCCGGAATTGCCGGGATCGAGCCGCGGAACCATCCGTGGCGACGTGCCGATGCCGGAGGGGCGGCCCTACAATCTCGGCAACACCTCCGCCGACGTGGCCTCGCTCAATGCGACCTCGGAAATGTCGGCCTCGAGTCGCAGCCGGGGCCGGGCGCTCCAGAACGCCCGTGCGGTGTCCTATGACGCGGACGGCCGCTATGCCGCCGAGAGCGCGCCTTCGTCGGCCGACGGCGCCGCCGAAGCCCGCAGCATCCTGAGCGGCCGCGGGCTCTACTGAGCCGCGCTCTCCTTCAAGAACGTCACCAGCGCCGCGTTCACCTCGTCGGGCCGTTCCTGCTGCACCCAATGGCCGGCGCCCTCGAGGATCAGCTTGCGCGTCAGATTGGGCAGCACGCGCTCCAGCTCGTTGACGCGCTTGGCGCCGATCAGCCCGGTGATGACGGCGTCCCTGGAGCCGGCAATGAACAGCGACGGCTGACGGATCTGTGCGTCTTGCCAGGGGGCCGTCAGCTCCCAATTGCGGTCGATGTTGCGGTACCAGTTCAGACCGCCGCGAAAGCCGGACTTGCGAAAGCTTTCGGTGAAATAGGCCAGATCCGTCTCGCTGAGCCAGCCGGGCAGTGGCTCCTCCGCGGCCGCATGGCTGAGGAAGCCCTTGCCCTCCTGCACGAACATGGCGGCGCTGGGATCGGCAAGGCCGCGCCCGCCAAGCACGATCCGCATGGTGCGAGCGGTGTCGCGCTCGAGCTCGGCCTCGGCGACACCCGGGGTCTGGAAATACTGCCAGTAGAAATTGGTGATGCCGCCCTGACGCAACAAGTCGAGTGGCTTGCCGCGGCCGCGGAACGGCGGTGGCACGCTGAGGCCGGCGACCGCCGTGAAGATGTCGGGACGGAACAGCGCCGCGTGCCAGGCCACCGGCGCGCCCCAATCGTGCCCGACCACCATCGCCCTGGTCTCGCCGAGGGCCTGCACCAGGCCGACGATGTCGCCGACGGTGTCGAAGATCGAATAGGCGTTCACGTCAGGCGGCGCCGCGCTCTGGCCATAGCCGCGCATGTCGGGGGCGACGACGTGAAACCCCGCGTCCGCCAGGGCCGGGATCTGGTGGCGCCAGGAATAGGACAGCTCGGGCCAGCCATGGCACAGCACCACCAGCGGACCCTGGCCGGCTTCGCGAATGAAGAGGTCGATGCCATTGGCCTTGATCACGCGGGTGGAAGACATCGCTTTTCCGCCTTGTTTCAGGGGTTTGGTCGGGAAACATGAGGTGCCACGATAGGGGCGCGGCGAGAATCGTGCAATCTCTGGGCGGGCGTCCAACCCCGCGTTGTTCGCACCGATTCCAGCTGTTAGAACGCAGCTCTCAGGGCTTGGCCATGGCATGTCGTCTTCCTTCGCACCGTCGCACCCGGTTCACCGCGGGAGCGCTGGCGCGCGGCCTGATCGCAACCATTCTTGTGGCGAGCGTCAGCTGGGGCGGCGCGCTTCTGGCCGCGAACCAGAGCGTGCAGGGCGCCAAGAAAACCGAGGATGCCGGCTTCGACGGCGATGCCCCGACCGCTATCCTGATCGAAGCCTCCTCGGGCAGCGTGCTGTTCGAGAAGAACGCCGACGAGCTGCGCGCTCCCTCCAGCATGATGAAGCTGATGACCGCGGAGGTCGTCTTCAACGCCATCAAGAAGGGCGATATCAAGCTCACGGACGAATACCGGATCAGCGAGAACGCTTGGCGCCGGGGCGGCGCCCCCTCGGGCGGCTCGACCATGTTCGCCGCCATCAACAGCAAGGTCTCGGTCGACGACCTCCTGCATGGCGCAATCATCCAGAGCGGCAACGACGCCTGCATCGCGCTCGCCGAGGCCATGGCCGGCAACGAGAAGATCTTCGCGGCCGACTTCATGACCAAGCGCGCCCGCGAGCCTCGGCATGACCAAGTCGACCTTCGGCAATTCCAACGGCTTGCCCGACCCCGCCAACAAGATGACGGTGCGCGAGCCTCGGCATGCTCGCCCGCCACATCATCCTGGACTTTCCGGAGTTCTACAAACTGTTCGGCGAGAAGGAGTACACCTGGAACAAGATCCGCCAGCCCAATCGCAATCCGCTGCTCAATTCGATGGAAGGCGCCGACGGCCTCAAGACCGGTTACACCAAGGAGGGCGGCTACGGCATGGTCGGCTCGGCCGTGCAGAATGGCACGCGGCTGATCGTCGTCGTCAACGGGCTGGAAGACCCCGAGGATCGCGCCACGGAAGCCAAGAAGATGCTGGAATGGGGGTTCCGCAATTTCGAGACCCGCACACTGATCGCGGCCGAGCAGCCTGTCGGCTATGCCAAGGTGTTCGGCGGCGAGAGCCGCTCGGTCAGGCTCGTCGCCAAGACCCCGGTGAAGGTGATGGTGCACAAGAACGGCAGCGACAAGCTGATTGCGCGCGTCGTCTATAGCGGCCCGGTGCGGGCACCGGTCGAGGCCGGTCAGCGGGTCGGCGTGGTCAAGGTCTGGCGCAGCGGCAACATCGCGGTGGAAACGCCGGTCTATGCGGCCGAAGCGGTCGGCACCGGCTCGACCGTGCGACGCGCGATCGACGGCGCCAGCGAGCCTCGTGATCGGCATGTTCCGCGCAGGCGCCGAGAAGCTCTGACCATGAGTGAGAGCGCGCCACAGCGGCCGTCCGGACGCGGACGCTTCATCACCTTTGAAGGCGGCGAGGGCACCGGCAAGTCGACCCAGATCAAGAAGCTCGCCGATCGCCTCAAGGCGGCAAAGCTCCGCATTCGTGTGACCCGTGAGCCGGGCGGCTCGCCGGGCGCCGAGATCATGCGTCATCTGGTGCTGTCGGGGATGGGCCGGCTGCTCGGCCCCGAGGCGGAAACATTGCTGTTTGCCGCGGCGCGCGATGACCATGTCCACACCGTGATCCTGCCCGTGCTCAACCAGGGCACCTGGGTGCTGTGCGACCGTTTTGCCGATTCGACGCGCGCCTATCAGGGCAGCCTCGGCAAGGTGCCCGCTGGGCTGATCAATGCCATGCAGCGGGTTACGATCGGCAATCTCAAGCCGGACCTCACCATCATCCTCGATTTGCCGGTCGAGATTGGTCTGCAGCGCGCGGCCGCGCGCCGCGGCAACGGCACGCCCGACAGGTTCGAGGGCGAACATCTCAGTTTCCACCAGGGCCTGCGCGAGGCCTATCGCAAGATCGCTGCGGACGAGCCCGCACGCTGCGTGCTGATCGACGCGAACTCTGACCCGGACACGGTTGCGGCGCGTATCTGGACGGCGCTGCGCGATCGTCTGCTTCCAACGCCTGCTTCGGTGGTTTCCGCATGAGCCCGCGCCAGACCGAACGCGAAAGCGCCATTCCGCATCCGCGCGAGACGAGCCGTCTGTTCGGCCATCGCGAGGCCGAGACGGCGCTGCTTGCGGCCTATCGCAGCGGACGGATCCCGCATGCCTGGCTGATCGGCGGGCCGCACGGGATCGGCAAGGCGACGCTGGCCTACCGCATGGCGCGCTTCGTGCTCGCCCATGGCCAGCCGCTGGCGCCGGCTGTGCAGGGCGCCCACGATCTCGCAATCGATCCTGATGATGCGGTGGCGCGGCAGGTTGCGGCGAGCTCGCATGGCGGCCTGTTGACGCTGGAGCGCACCGCCAACGACCGCGGCGTGATGCGCACCGTGATCACCGTGGACGAGACGCGCGAGACGATCGGCTTCTTCGGCTCGACCGCTGCGGCGGAAGGCTGGCGCGTCTGCATCGTCGACACCGTGGACGAGCCTCAATCCAAATGCGGCCAACGCGCTCCTCAAGATTCTGGAGGAACCGCCGCAGCAATCGCTATTCCTGCTGGTGAGCCACGCGCCCGCGCGCGTGCTTGCCACTATCCAGTCGCGCTGCCGCAAGCTGCGCCTGCGCCCGCTCGCGACAGACGACGTGATCGGGGCCGCGGCTTCGGCGGGCGAGACTCGATCCGAACGATCCTGCGCTGCGCGAGGCGGCGGAAGCCTCCGAAGGCAGCGTTGCACGGGCTCTGACGCTGCTCGGTGGCGATGCGTTGAAGCTCCAGCAGCGCACGGCGGCGCTGCTTGCGCGCCTGCCACAGGTCGATCCGCGCGAGTTGCACACGCTCGGCGACTCGCTTCCCACCAGCGACCGCGTTGCACTGGCCGCCTTCATCGACGGCATCGATCGCTGGATCGCGGAACGGCTGCATGCCGACGAGGCCAATGCCAACCAGAACCTGCCGCGCCTTGCGCGTCTAGCTGAGGTATGGGAAAAGATCGTCCGCGCCGCGCGCGACACCGAAACCTACAATCTGGAGCGCAAGCCCTTGGTTTTCTCGGTGTTCGGCTGGCTGGCGGACGCAACGCGCTAAAGCATGATCCGAAAAAGTGCGCCGCGGTTTTCCCAAAAGGATCATGCCCAGATCAATAATCGAACCCAGGTTCGTTTCCAGATTTCGAGAAGACGGTAAAGGAATTCGTCGTGGCCACGCGAGCTAAGAAAACCGCCAAGGGCAAGAGCAGCAAAAAGGCCGCGAAGAAGGCCGTCAAGACAGCCGCGAAGAAGGCGAGCAAGGCGCTCGGGCGCAAGACCGCCAAGAAGTCCAAGAAGGCTGCTGCCAAGAAGGGCGTGAAGAAGAGCGCCGCGAAGACGGCGAAGAAAGCCGTCAAGAAGGCCGCCAAGAAGCAGGCCGTTGCGAAGAGGGCGGTGAAGAAGCCCGCCAAGGCTCCTGCGAAGACCAAGGCTCCTGCGAAGACCAAGGTTCCGGCAAAGAAGTCAGCCAAGAAGGCAAGGGTGATTGCACCTGCGGCGACCGTCGCGCCGCCGAAGGTCGCAACGCCCAAAGCTACTGCGCCCAAGGCTACCGCGACCAAGGCTACCGCGACCAAGGTGACCAAGCCAAAGGCGACTACGCCGAAGGTAGCCAAGCCCGAGGCTGCGCCCGCGCCGAAGCCGGCTGCGGCCGCGCAATCGGCCGCGCCGGTCGCCGCAACGAAGCCTGCGGCGCCCGTTGCCGCCGCCGCGCGCGACAACGTCTTCTACATCACGACCGCGATCGCCTACCCGAACGGCGTGCCGCATATCGGCCACGCCTATGAAGCGATCGCGACCGACGTGCTGGCGCGCTTTGCGCGGCTCGACGGCAAGGACGTGTTCTTCCTGACCGGCACCGACGAGCACGGCCTGAAGATGGTCCAGACCGCGCAGAACGAGGGGCTCTCGGTCGCGGCGCTGGCCGCCCGCAATGCCGGCCGCTTCAAGGAGATGGACGAGCGGCTGAACGTGTCGTTCGACCGCTTCATCCGCACCACCGAAGAGCAGCACCATCGCTCCAGCCAGGAGATCTGGCGGCGCATGCAGGCGAATGGCGACATCTATTCAGACACCTATTCCGGCTGGTACTCGGTGCGCGATGAAGCGTATTACGCCGAGGACGAGACGCGCCTGAATGACGACGGCGTACGCCTCGGGCCGCAGGGCACGCCGGTCGATTGGGTCGAGGAGAAAAGCTATTTCTTCCGCCTGTCGGCCTATCAGGACAAGCTGCTGAAGCTGTACACGGACAACCCCGACTTCATCGGCCCGGACTCGCGCCGCAACGAGGTGGTGAGCTTCGTCAAGGGCGGCTTGCGCGATCTCTCGATATCGCGCACCACGTTCGACTGGGGCGTGAAAGTGCCCGGCGACGAAGAGCACGTGATGTATGTCTGGGTCGACGCGCTGACCAACTACATCACCGGCGTCGGCTTTCCCGACGAGAGCGACAAGAACTGGCGCTATTGGCCGGCCGACGTGCACATCATCGGCAAGGATATCATCCGCTTTCACGCCGTGTACTGGCCGGCATTCCTGATGTCGGCCGGCATTCCCGTGCAGAAGCGGGTCTATGCCCACGGCTTCCTGTTCAACAGGGGCGAGAAGATGTCGAAGTCGGTCGGCAACGTGGTCGATCCCTTCAACCTTGCCGACCAGTACGGCGTCGACCAGATGCGCTATTTTTTCCTGCGCGAGGTACCGTTCGGACAGGACGGCAACTACAACCACGAAGCCATCGTCGCGCGCATCAACGCCGATCTCGCCAACGACCTCGGCAACCTCGCACAGCGCTCGTTGTCGATGATCGCAAAACAGCTCGGCGGCGTGCTGCCCGAGCCCGGCGAATTCAGCGACAACGACAAGGCGATCCTGGCGATGGCCGACGGCATGGTGGCCACCTCGCGCGAGGCCATGGCGACGCAGCAGATCCATCAATGGCTCAACGCCGTGTGGGCCGTGGTCGCGGAGGCCAACCGCTATTTCGCGGGCGAGGCGCCGTGGGCGCTCGCCAAGACCGATCCGGCCAGGCAGAAGACGGTGCTCTACGTCACCGCCGAAGTCGTGCGCCAGATCGCGATCCTGGCCCAGCCGGCGATGCCGACCGCGTCGAACCTGCTGCTCGACAGCCTCGGCGTTCCCGCCGACGAGCGCAGTTTCGCGATGCTCGGCGGCGCCAAGCGGATTGCGCCCGGCTCGATGCTGCCGGCTCCGACGCCGGCGTTCCCGCGCTACATCGAGCCGGCGGCTTAAGGCGCTGGTTCGATGCTGGTCGACAGCCACTGCCATCTGGATTTTCCGGACTTTGCGGACGATCTCGACGGGATCGTCTCGCGGGCCCGCGCGGCCGGCATCGGGCGCATGGTCACGATCTCGACGCGAGTGAAGAAGCTCGACCAGCTTCTCGCCATCGCAGAGCGGTTCGACGATGTCTATTGCTCGGTCGGCACCCATCCGCACCATGCGGACGAGGAAGACGGCATCACGCCGGACGAGTTGATCGCGCTGACGCAGCATTCCAAGGTGGTCGCGCTCGGCGAAGCCGGGCTCGATTATTTCTACGACAACGGCTCGCCGGAGGCGCAGGCGAGGGGTTTCGCGCCCACATCGCCGCCGCACGGGCCACCGGCCTGCCGCTGGTGATCCACACCCGCGAGGCGGACGAGGACTGCGCCCGAATCCTGGAAGAGGAGGCGGCCAAGGGATCGTTTGACGCCGTGCTGCATTGTTACACCGGCGGGCGCGAGCTGGCGCTGAAGGCGGTGTCGCTCGGGCTCTATATCGGTTTCACGGGCATCCTGACGTTCAAGAAGTCGGAAGCGTTACGCGCGCTTGCGGCCGAGCTGCCGTCCGACCGTATCCTGGTCGAAACCGACTCGCCTTATCTGGCGCCGGGCAAGTTCCGGGGCAAGCGCAACGAACCGGCCTATGTGGTCGAGGTCGCCAAAGTGTTGGCCGAGACGCGCGGCGTTTCGCTCGACGAGATCTCGCGCCAGACCAGCGAAAACTTCTTCCGCCTGTTCTCGAAGGTGAAAGCTTGAAACCGGGAGCCGCATGACTCTGACGCTGACGATCCTGGGCTGCGGCTCCTCGGCCGGCGTGCCGCGCCCGGCACTCGGCTGGGGCGCCTGCGATCCCAACAACCCCAAAAACCGCCGCCGCCGCTGCTCGCTGCTGGTCGAGCGGATCTCCGAGCACGGCACCACGCGCATCGTGATCGACACCTCGCCGGACCTGCGCGAGCAATTGCTCGCGACCAATGTCGACCACATCGACGCGGTGTTCCTGACCCACGAGCACGCCGACCAGACTCACGGCATGGACGATTTGCGCTCGGTCGTGATGAAGATGCGCCGCCGCATCCCGACCTATTTGAATCAGTCGACGGCCAAGGACATCCTGTCGCGGTTCTCCTATTGCTTCATCTCGCCGGAGGGCAGCGATTATCCGCCCATCCTGACGCGGCATTCGATCGAAGCGGGCGAGAGCCAGACCATCCTGGGGAAGGGCGGCGCGGTGACGATGACGGCTTTCCTCGTGCAGCACGGCGCCATTCCTGCGCTCGGCTACCGTATCGGGGACGCCGCCTATACGCCCGACCTCAACGACATTCCGCGCGAGAGCTGGGGTGCGCTGGAGAACCTCGATCTCTGGATCGTCGACGGTCTGCGCTATACCAACCATGTCAGCCATTTCAGCATCAACGACGCGCTGTCCTGGATCGAGCGGTTCAAGCCGAAGCGCGCCGTCATCACCAACATGACGGCCGACGTCGATTACGAGGTTCTCCGGCAATCGCTGCCCGCGGGCGTCGTGCCCGCCTATGACGGGCTGCGCCTGGAAACGCATTGAACCTGCGGTAGAAATTCTGCCGCAGGTAGGCATACTCCTTGCTTGCATCGGCTGCATCGTGTTGATCTAACGTCTGAAAGACAGGCGGATGGCCAGGGGCGATAGTGAGGCAGGACCGGCGGCGAGCGATCTGTGATCGCCGGATCGGCTTCAATCGCCTCGTGTGATGATGGGGTTGGTGTGGCAGGGGACGACGTAACGACTGGGGGACCCGTGCGCCGTGCGCTGGATCTCCTTTATCTCGGGGCAGGCTACGCCGCTGGCGTCTTCATGGTTGCGATCTTTGCGATCATGATGGTCATGTCGGTCGGGCGCCAGTTTGCGATCAACATTCCCGCCGGCGACGATTTCGCGTCCTGGTGCATGGCCGCGATGGCGTTCCTCGGCCTTGCGCACACTTTCAAGCGCGGAGAGATGATCCGCGTCGGCCTGCTGCTGGAGCGCCTGCACGGGCGGACCAAGCAGGTCGCCGAGATCGTGGCACTCGGGATCGCGACCGCCTTCATCCTCTATTTCACCCGCCATGCCGTGCAGATGACCTACGATTCCTGGCGCTTCAACGACGTGGCGCAGGGCGTCGTCGCGCTTCCGCTCTGGATTCCGCAGCTTGGTTTCGCCGGCGGTCTTGCGATCCTTTCGATCGCGCTCATCGACGAGATGGTCAATGTCATCGGCGGCAACCGGCCGAGCTACGAGAGGGGCTCGCCGGACGAGACGCCGGAGGAATTCGTCGAACGCATCTCGCAGGGCGGAGGCGGTTGACCATGGCCAATCTCGGCATGATCGAGCTCTCCTTCATCCTGCTCGGCGTCATGATCCTGCTGCTCGGCAGCGGGATCTGGATCGCGGTCTCGCTCGGCCTCGTCGGCTTCGTGGCGATGGCGCTGACGACGAGCCTGCCGCTTGGCTCGGTGCTCGCGACCACCACCTGGAGCGCAAGCTCGTCGTGGACGCTGGCCGCTTTGCCGCTGTTCATCTGGATGGGCGAAATCCTCTTCCGCACCAAATTGTCGGAGGAGATGTTCCGGGGATTGTCGCCCTGGGTGCAGTGGCTGCCGGGGCGGCTGACGCATGTCAACGTGATCGGTTGCGGCATCTTCGCGGCCGTGTCGGGCTCTTCGGCCGCGACCTGCGCGACGATCGGCAAGATCGCGCTGCCCGAGCCTCGACAAGCGTGGCTACGACAAGGGCCTGAGCCTGGGCTCGCTCGCGGGCTCCGGGACCCTTGGTCTCCTGATCCCGCCGTCGATCCCGATGGTGGTGTACGCGGTCACGGCGAATGTGTCCGTGCTGCAGGTGTTCCTCGGCGGCTTCCTGCCGGGCGTGCTGGTGATGGTGCTGTACTCCGGCTACATCATCATCTGGTCGCTGCTGAACCCCGGCAAAGTGCCTCCGCGCGATCCGCCGATGTCGTTTCGCCTGAAGCTGCGGGAGTCAGCCAAGCTCGCACCCTGCCTGTTGCTGATCTTCGCAGTCTTTTTTCGCTGGTGCTCGGCTTTGCGACCGCAACCGAATGCGCGGCCTGGGGAGTCACCGGCGCTTTGCTGCTGGCGTGGTGGAGCGGCACGCTCACGCGCAAGAATTTCCTCGAAAGTATCATGAGCGCAACGCGCCTGACCTGCATGATCATGCTGATCCTGGCAGGCGCGGCCTACACCACGGCAGCGATGGCCTATACCGGCATCCCCGCGGCGCTCGCCACCTGGGTGCAGGGACAGCAGCTCACGCCGGGCATGCTCGCGCTGTATCTGAGCATCATGTACATCATTCTGGGATGCCTGATCGACGGCATCTCGATGATCGTGCTGACCGCCGTCATCGTGCTGCCGATGGTCAAGCAGGCCGGGCTCGATCTGGTCTGGTTCGGCGTCTATCTCATCATCCACGTCGAGATGGCGCAGATCACGCCGCCGGTCGGATTCAATCTGTTCGTGCTGCAGAACATGAGCGGGCGCGACACGTTCACCGTGGCGCGGGCGGCGTTTCCGTTCTTCATTCTGCTGCTGGCCTCTGTGTTCATCATCACGGAGTATCCGCAGATCGTGATGTTCCTGCCCAAGCTTGCTTTCCCAGACTGAGCGTATTCAAATTGACAGTGAGGAGAAGTCCAATGATCTCTCGTTTATTCCGCGCATCCCTGATCGCGGGTGTCGTGGCGGCGGCGACGCCCGCTCTGGCTCAAACCAAATGGAATCTGCCGGCCGGCTATCCTGCGGACAACCCGCACTCCGAAAATCTGGTCGCCTTCGCCAAGGACGTTGAAGCCGCGACGTCAGGGAAACTCCAGATCACGGTCCACCCCGGCGCCTCGCTGTTCAAGGCACCCGACATCAAGCGCGCGGTGATGACCGGGCAGGCGCAGATGGGCGAGGTGCTGCTCTCGATCCACGAGAACGAGGATCCGCTGTTCGGCATCGACGTCGTGCCGTTCCTGGCGACCAGCTTCCCTGACGCGATGAAGCTGTACCAGGCCTCCAAGCCCGCGATCGCCAAGAAGCTCGATGCGCAGGGTCTCAAGCTGCTGTTCGTCGTGCCGTGGGCGCCGCAGGGCGTCTATGTCAACAAGCCGCTCGCCTCGATCGAGGACATGAAGGGCCTGAAGTGGCGGGCCTACAACGTCGGGACCGCGCGCATCGGCGAGCTGGTCGGCGCCCAGTCGGTCACCATCCAGGCTGCCGAACTGCCGCAGGCGCTTGCGACGGGCGTCGTGAACTCCTTCATGTCGTCGGGCGGCACGGGCTACGACGTGAAGGCCTGGGAGTCCCTGAAGTATTTCTACGACGTGCAGGCCTGGATTCCCAAGGACTATACTTTCGTCAACAAGGCCGCGTTCGAGGCGCTCGACAAGCCAACCCAGGAGGCAATCCTCAAGGCGGCGGCGACGGCGGAAACCCGCGGCTGGAAGGCCTGGCAGGACAAGAGCACCTGGTACATCGATCAGCTCAAGGCGAAAGGCATGAGCGTCGAGTCGCCGAGCCCGGCGCTGAAGGCCGGCTTTCAGAAGATCGGCGAGCAGCTGACGGCCGACTGGCTCAAGAAGGCCGGCGCGGACGGTCAGGCGGTCGTCGACGCTTACAAGAAGATGTGAGGACGGGCCGTCTGTCGCCCAGCGTTTTCCCGCGCGGGTGAGGGTCGGTTCCTCGATCTCGCGGCAGGGTCACCACGCGTAACGCAGTGTGGCCCTGCCGGTATAGGAGCGGACCAGCTCCGACACTTCGCTGTCGAAATTCGCGGTGGCCGACCAGCCGTTGAGGTCGCGCAGCTCGACCGCAACGCCTGCCAACGCCGCGTTCGGCGCCAATGCCGCGCTGCCTGCGACCAATCCCTGGCCCGGCAAGGACTGGAACGCCGCCGGAAGTGACTGCCCCGCGCTGAAATCATGAGCCCAGGCGAGCCGTCCGCGCAGGTTCAGCACGCTGCCCAACAATGCAAGCGACTTGCTCGTGCGCAGGCCGAGCTCGGTGCGGCTGTCGGTGAAGCTGCTGCTGCCGGGCACTGCCGCGAACCTGTCGGCTCCGGCGGCGGCCGGCTGTGCGGCAGTGGAGGGGAGGTAGAAGCTGGTGATCTGCGCGGCCGCATAGGGTGTGATGCCGAGCCAGCGCGTGGCCATCCTGTAGCCCCCTTCGAGGCGGCCGGAATAGGCGTTGGCGTTGACCGCCGCGTTGAGCGGGTTCGTGCCGGCCGGCGTGACCTGATAGTCGCCGGTGATGGCCTGCCAGCCATACGCGAGGGCCGTCGTGACATAGGCCGATCCAGCCGAGTGCCTGACGAAGCCGCCCGCCTGGAATAGGTCTGAGCGGCCGCTCGAGAAGTTATTGGCAAAGCCGGTGCCGCCGCCGGCGAGGGCAAAGCCCATGCGCGTCTGCGGCGACAGAGAATAATCGGCTCCGGCCACCGTGCCAAAGCTCCGGCTGGCCGATCCGTTGCCGCCGGTCGACACCTGCGAACCGCCAAAGCCGGCCGCCCAGACGCGCCACTGCGGCGCCGCGAGCGAGGGCTTGCCGTAAATCGCCCCATAGGCCTCGCGTCCGATGCCGCCATGCGTCGGGTCGTTGCCGATATCGGCGTAGGCCGTGAGGTCTGCATCGACGCCGACGGGCCCGACGCCGCGCCCGTCGATGGCGGGATCAAGCAGGGTCTGCGTGAACTGCGTCATCGCAAGAAACGTCGCCTGGGCCGTCTCGGCCTGCGGGACGCGATCGGCGCCGCCGCCGAAGGCCTGCTGCAGGCCGAAGCGCGCCGGGCCGGCAAGGCCGGGCGGTTCAGTGTTCCAGCCATAGGCCGCCTGCATGCCACCGCCGGCACTGCCGAACGATGCTCCCGGAGCCGCCGGGGGCGGGCCGCCATATGGGCCTGCGAGATTGTTGAAGCCTTGGGCATTTGGACCTGCAGGTCCAAACCCTTGTGCGCCCGCAAACGCGCCGAACTCGCGCGCCGTCTGCGCCGCTGCAGCGCTGGGCAGCAGCAGGCCAGCCGCCAATAGCAGCAGCGCCAGACGCACACGCACGTCCGTGCTCACGACACCAACCGCATGAAGCGCCCCAACCGCGCCGGTCGCCAGCCGCGCAGCCCGCGCGGTCAATCATCTGGAATCAGCGAATCCGGTGAGGTGGAATCGTAAATGCGTCTCTAACGTTTTCCAATCTTTTCCTGGCGTGTCTCGGTGTCGTCGAAGCCGCACAATCGATGTCGGACGACGCGTGCTTGCCGCGAACACGCAGTTAATGTTTCCAGATGTTTCTGAAGCCGGACGACGCTCAGGCCGTGATCGCCTTCGCCGATCCGACCTCGTTGCGCAGCAGGAATTTCTGGATCTTGCCCGTGGACGTCTTCGGGATCGGCCCGAACACGATCGCCTTCGGCGTCTTGAAGCCGCTCATATGCGAGCGGCAGAACGCGATGATGTCGGCTTCGCTGGCGGTTGCGCCATCCTTCAGCTCGACGAAGGCGCAGGGCACCTCGCCCCATTTCGGATCGGGCTTGGCGACCACGGCGGCGAACAGCACGGCCGGGTGCTTGTAGAGGATGTCCTCGACCTCGACGGAGGAGATGTTCTCGCCGCCGGAGATGATGATGTCCTTGGAGCGGTCCTTGATGGTGACGTAGCCGTGCTCGTCGAGCACGCCGAGATCGCCGGTGTGAAACCAGCCGCCCTCGAAGGCTTCCTTCGTCGCCTTCTCGTTCTTCAGATATCCCTTCATTACGATGTTGCCGCGGAACATGACCTCGCCGATGGTCTCGCCGTCGCGCGGCACTTGCCTCATGGTCTGGGGATCGATGACGGTGACGCCTTCCTCGAGCGGGTAGGGCACGCCCTGCCGCCGCTTCATGCGCGCGCGCTCTGGTGCCGGAAGCTCGTCCCAGCCGGGTTGCTCGGCGCAAACCGAGGCGGGGCCGTAGACCTCGGTCAGGCCGTACACGTGAGTCAGCTTGATGCCGATGCTCTCGGCGCCTTCGAGCACGGCGACCGGCGGCGCAGCGCCGGCGATCAGGCCGACGACGCGGCGGGCGGCGTTGCCTTTTGGCGCATCGGGCGCGTTGATCAGCGTATTGTAGACGATCGGCGCGCCGCACATGTGGGTGACGCCGTGGGTCTTGATCAGCTCGAAGATCTTGGTCGGCTCGACCTTGCGCAGGCAGACACTGATGCCGGCAGATGCCGCAATCGTCCACGGGAAGCACCAGCCGTTGCAGTGAAACATCGGCAGCGTCCAGAGATAGACCGGATGCTGGCCGAGATTGCCGGCGAGGATGTTGCTGACGGCGTTGAGATACGCGCCACGGTGATGGGTGACGACGCCCTTGGGATTGCCTGTCGTGCCCGAGGTGTAGCTCAGCGCGATCGCATCCCATTCATCGCGCGGCGTGATCGCCGCGAAGTTCGGATCGCCTTGTGAGATGGCCGTCTCATACTCGATCTCGCCGATGCGGCTGCCGCCCTTGAACGATGCGTCGTCGACATCGACCACGAACGGCTTCGGGCCCGTCATCTGCGCCAGCGCATCGGTGATCACGCCGGAGAACTCGGGATCGACCAGGATGATCTTCGCGCCGCCGTGGTCGAGCTGGAACGCGATCGAGGGCGCATCGAGGCGGATGTTCAGCGCGTTGAGCACGGCGCCGGTCATGGGCACGGCGAAATGCGCCTCGTTCATCGCCGGAATGTTCGGCAGCATGGCCGCGACGGTGTCGCCGACGCCGATGCCCTTGCCGGCGAGCCAGGACGCAAAGCGCCTGCAGCGCTCATGGGCCTGCGTCCAGGTGAAGCTGCGGCCCTCATAGACCGTGCTGACATGATCGGGATAAACGGCGGCGCTGCGCGCGAGGAAGCTGAGGGGGCTCAGCGGCACGTAATTGGCGGGGGTTTTGTCGAGGCCGATATCGTATTGGTTCTGCCGCTCGCTCATCGACACCCTCCGTCAAACGCCTCAAAGGAATCCAATCGAGATCCACGGGAAGATCGCGACGATGATCAATCCCACCAGCAGCGCCAGCAGATAGCCCCAGATCGGCCGGATGCCCTCGGCGGGATCGACGCGCCCGATGGCGCAGGCGGCATAATAGCCGACGCCGAACGGCGGCGCGAATAGCCCGATGCCCATGGCGAGGATGATCACCATGGCATAGTGCACCTCGTGCACGCCGACGGCGCGGGCAATCGGAAACAACAGCGGCCCGAACAGCACGATCGCCGGGATGCCTTCCAGCACGCTGCCGAGAATAGTGAAGGCCAGGATGGACACCGCGATGAAGGTCGCGGCGCCCCCGGCAATCCGGTCATGGCCGCGGCCAGCGAGCGCGAGAAGCCGGATTGGGTCAGGCCCCAGGCCATGCCGGTCGCCGTGCCGATGATCAGCAGGATGGCGCCCGATAGCGCCGCCGTCTCGACCAGCATCGGAAACAGCCGCGACCAGTCGAAGCGGCGGTAGACGAGGAGGCCGACCAGGGCGCCATAGACGATACCGATGGTGGAGACCTCGGTCGCGGTCGCGATGCCCTCGACCACGGCGTAGCGGATCACGAAAGGCAGCGCGAGCGCGGGCAGGGCGACGATGAAGGTCTTGCCGATCTCGGATGCCCTGGCGCGGCGGACGTGGCTCATGTCCTCGTGGCGGTAGCGCCACCACACCAGCATGCAGAGCGTGATCGCGAGCACGACGCCGGGCAGGAGGCCGCCGGTGAACAGGGCGGCGATCGACACGCCGGTGACCGAGCCGATCGTGATCAGGACGAGGCTCGGCGGAATGGTCTCGGTCTGGGCACCGGTCGCCGCCAGCAGCGCGACGAGATCGCCCGGCTTGGCGCCGCGCTGCTTCATCTCGGGAAACAGTACCGGCGCGACGGCGGCCATATCCGCGGCCTTGGCGCCTGATATGCCGGAGACCAGGTACATGGCGCCGACCAGCACGTAGTGCAGGCCGCCGCGAACATGTCCCAGCAGGCTCGCCAGGAAGGCCACCATGGCCCTTGCCATGCCGGTCATCTCGATCAGCAGCCCGAGGAATACGAACAGCGGAACGGAGAGCAGGATGAGGTGGCTCATGCCCTCGTCCATCCGCCCGACCAGCACCATGACCGGCGTGCGCGTGGTCAGCGCGAGATAGCCGAAGATCGCAAGGCCAAAGCCGAACGCAATGGGAACGCCGGCGAACACACAGAAGCCGGCGACGCCGACGAAGAAGATGACGAGGTTGAGATTGCCGAGTGGCCGCAGTGAGGGCTCCGCCAGCCAGAACAGGCCGATGATGACCGCAACGGTCGCCATTGCAGCCCCTACCGTCCGCCAATCGGCCGCGCGCAGCAGCCGCAGCAAGCCGAAGACCGCCATCATGCCGATGCCGGCCGGCAGCGCCGCGGCGCGCCACATGTTGGAGATCTGCAGCGCCGGCGTCGTGATGTAGCTTTCCTCATAGGCGTAGTCGCAGGCCGGCCAGACGATCAGGACCAGAAATGCCAGGGCCGCCGAGGTCGCGACCAGATCGAGATAGGCCCGCATGGCGGGTCGCGCGCTGGCGACGACCGCGGTCATGCGCATGTGCTCGGAGCGGCGGAACGCCACCGCCGCGCCGAGCATGGCGAGCCACAGGAACAGGATCGAGGCGAGGCTCGTCCGACCAGATCAACGGCCGGTGCAAGCCGTAGCGCGCGACCACGCCGGCAAACAGGATCACGATCTCGGCGACGACCAGGATCGCCGCCGGGATTTCGACGACGAGACCGAGCACACGCTCGAGCGAAGCCAGCAGCGAAGGTCGGCGAGGGGACTGAAACACCACCTCGCCCACGACTTCCGTCACCTCGATCTCGACGTGAGCCATCTCAATACTGACCTCGACGGCCCCAACGCGTTACGACAGCTTGCCGACGGCCTTTTCCAGGAGATCCCAGGCTTGATCGCCATACTTGCCCTTCCACTCGGCATAGAAGCCGGCGCTGCGCAGCTTGTCGCGGAACGGCGCCACGACAGGCTGATTGAAGGTCAGGCCCTTGCCCGCGAGCCTCCTGCTGCAGATTGGCGTTGAGCTTGGCGGTATCCTCACGCTCCTTGACCGCCGCAGCGTTGATGTTCTTGGCGACGATCGTGCGCACGTCCTGCGGTAGCTTTTCCCAGGCTCTGCGGTTGGCCAGGAACCAGAAGCCGTCCCACATGTGGTTGGTCAGCGAGCAGTATTTCTGGACCTCGTAGAGCTTGGCGGTCGAGATGATCGCCAGCGGGTTCTCCTGGCCCTCGACGATCTTGGTCTGCAGCGCCGAATAGACCTCGCTGAAATTGATCGAGGCGGGCGCGGCGTCGAACGCCTTGAACATCGAAGTCCACAGCGGCGACACCGGCACGCGGATCTTGAAGCCCTTGAGATCGTCCGGACCGGTGATCGGCTTGCTCGATGAGGTGGTCTGGCGGAAGCCGTTGTCCCAGATCTTGTCCATGACCTCGAGGCCGGCCTTCTTGATCTCGCCGCGGACATGGGCGCCGAGGTCGCCGTCCATGGCCTTCCAGACCGTGTTGTAGTCCGGGAACGCGAAACCGATGCCGTTGATGGACGCCGCCGGCACCAGGGTCGACAGGATCAGGCCGGACAGCGTGAAGAACTCGACGCCGCCGGAACGGATCTGGCTCAGCATGTCGGTGTCGGACCCGAGCTGGTTGTTCGGGAAGATCTGCAGGTCGAACTTGCCGTTGGTCTCGCTCTTGATCGCCGCAGCCATCTCCTTGGCGCGGACGTTCAGCGGATGGGTGTCGGGCAGGTTATTGGCGTATTTGTATGTGAACTCGGCGCTCTGGGCGCGGGCCACATGGGGCGCACCGATGCCGCCCAGGACCGCGGTCGCGGCGGAGGCCTTGAGAAGCGTGCGTCGGGAAAAGCGCGTCGAAAAGACCATGGGTCTGCTTCCTCGGAAGGTTTGTTGTTGTTCTGAGATGCAAACCTATACGGACGTCAGGTCAGAAGGTCATCTGCGATCTCGCGAAGCCTCGCTTATTGCAGCCGGACAAGGTCACGGCAATATCGGCTTTCGGCGAGACGGACCGGAGGCAAAATTTGAAAAACAACCCCATGCACAGTAGCAAGCCGACTACCGGGATGAGCAGCGGTGGCTCTGGGCCCAAAACGGCCAGAAGCGAAGGCGCAATGGCAGGAGTTTCGTCTAAACATCTGATCTGATTATATATAAATATATTCCATAATATACCTTATGCGAATTACAGATATGACTGGGGCCATGCGTAGCCGGCCGATTGTCGTTCGCGTTTGAATTTGTCACTGGGGCCTCTGGTTGATTTTGTCACTCGCCTACTGATGCCATTGGTCTTTCTGGCCGGCGGCGTCTTCACGCTTGTCGCGGCTCGATCAGCCCCTGGTTCTGGAAGACTCAATTCTGTCACTGGCGGTGTTGGCGCTTCGAGATTCAATTTTGGCACTGAGCGATAGCTCGGCCTATCGCAGGGTAACTTACACTGCGATAGGCCGAGCCACGCTGCGCTTGTTGACGTGATCTACCGGCCGGTCATCGGGGCCGGGTGTGGGCTGTTGCTGGCGCACCCTGAGCCTGTACGGGCTGCGGCGCTTGATAGGATCGGCCTAGGGGCAAGCGCTCGGACGAGCGGTCATCCTCATCGGATGCTTGTCGTATCCGAGCCAGAGTGTCTTGGCTGGCGGACCGAAGCGCACGTCTCGTCGAAGTACCCTAACGCTTGCGACGGGCTCGGCGGGCGTGTTCGTCGCGTCGCTCCCGACAATCACGCAGCGGCCACCAAACACGCAACCGTCCTTTTTCCAGCGCCAGCCGTCCTCTTGGGCCTTCCCGTAGACGATGTCGCCGCCGGGAGCATTCAGCAACGGCACTGGTGCTCCTCCCAGAACGTGATCAATCCCGGCGGCAGTCCGTCCCATCTCGGCGCGATCAATCAATCCAATTTCGGGATCCACAACGATCACCGAGACGGTCTCTCCCGATTGCGCAGGTTCCGGAACCGAGATTGGGCTGACCCAGCGGATCAGGCCTTCAAGCATTTCGAGACTCGACCGCGCTGCCGTACGGTCTCCGAAGGAATTCCGTCGTCCAAGGACGATCGCAGAGCTGCGAATAGCCTTCGACCCTCCTAACGAAAACCCGGCATCGGCGCCCTCTCCTTCCGCGGCCAGGATTACATCCCCATTGGGAAGGGTCGCGAGAACGTGCCTGGGAGACCCGCACAATCGCCTGAGCCTCAGCGGGTGTGGGGTCTACCTCCTCGACGACAATCCGTCGCTCGAACGGGTCTATTGCAACAGCCTTCACGCTACTTATCCGATCTGCGCGTCTTTGCAGAATCATCGGTCGACGCACGGCGGAGGTCAACCCGATCGGCAAGGCTTGCGCCGGAGAGTTGTGAATTCCTGGTTACCGTTGGGCTTTCTAAACCCAAGTTTGCGCTCTCGTTCGGCCGGACAGGTAAAATGTGGTCAGCGCCACCAGCGTTGATCATGGCGCGTACTGCCCTGTGGGCCTGATGCTCAGATGCCGTGCTTGGCCACTGATTGGATGGCGGCAGATAGCACTTGTGTCGCTGCGCCGGGGTCGAACTCGGGGTCAAGAAGATCATGGAGCGAGAGCGGACAGGTCGACGGCAATTGAGGTCCGACTACCCCACGATTTTCCAAGGTGCGGGTAGCTGCGTTGCAGGCGACACGCCAGATTTTCTCAAGATCGAGTCGCCGCTTCAGTCCTGGCGAAAAGGCCAGGACGGCATCGCCTTGGAATGTGACGATTTCCTCAAACCAACGCGTTAGAGTCTGACTTTCAGGTTCGAGGGCTGATTTCAGCAAGTGAATTAGGGTTTGTCGAAGTAGACTAGATATCGCCAGGACTTCGGCACGTCCCATGCCTTCGATCTCTTCAGCCAGATTGTCGATGTCAAGGCGCGTGTCTGCAGGCGAAGTTGCCCCAAGGATGCCGGCTTGCTCCTGGGTCCACCCGTAGAAATCTGTGTCGTGTTTACTGGCTTGTTTCGTCAGCATGAAACCTCCGAGCACCTAGAGATAAAGGCGGGCCGGAGCATAATCAAAGGGAGAAGCCGGCGACCAAGCCACCCCTCCGTTCACTGTTCGGCCGGGTTAAGCCTCTCGGAGGCGCAAAAGCCGCTCGGGACGCATTAGCGCTTTTGTTACGGCCTCTCATGCGCTGCTGGGTAAAGGCCGACGCGGACGGTTCTGCGGTTTAGCCGAGGGCCAAAGGCACGGCGCAATCCTGATCTTGACTTATACGAGATATTATAATATCTATTATTGCCAGATAATGGGAACAGAGGCTATGGATATATCCCTTAATTTAAGCTCACCCCAAGACATTGCTTCCGATATAGCGAACCGCGCAAAGCAGCGGCGATTAGAGGCCAACTTAACCCAGTCGGGGCTTGCCGCCCGCGCTCAGGTCAGCTTGGGCACGCTGAAGCAATTTGAGCGCACAGGCAAATCTTCCTTAGAGTTCCTCATAGCCATCGCGTTCGCTCTCGGCGCCGAAAAGGAATTCGAGGGGCTGTTTCCTCCGAAGCCGCACAGGTCGATCGAGGACGTGATTTCCAAGCCTGTCAGAATTCGGGGACGCAGAAAGTGAAGAAGCCGAAGGTCCCAGACGGAAAACCGCCCCAAGGCATCCAAAAGCTGGGGGTGTCGCTCGATTTCTACGGCGAAAAGATCGAGGTAGGAACATTGGCATCCAAGCCTGTCAGAATTCGGGGACGCAGAAAGTGAAGAAGCCGAAGGTCCCAGACGGAAAACCGCCCCAAGGCATCCAAAAGCTGGGGGTGTCGCTCGATTTCTACGGCGAAAAGATCGAGGTAGGAACATTGGCATGGAGCAAAGAGGAACGCCGGGCGTATTTCGAGTACCACCCCGATTTCGCCGCGAGGCGCCTCAACGTATCTCCGTTCAAGCTTCCTGTCGGCGAGGGAGCAAAGCCGGCGCCGAATTCGCCGTTCGCCGGGCTGCACGGCATGTTCAACGATAGCCTCCCCGACGGTTGGGGCCGCATGCTTCTTGATCGTCATCTGCAGAACCTCGGATACGACTTCAGGCTCCTCACGCCTCTTGACCGCCTGGCATACGTCGGCCAGACCGGCATGGGAGCGTTGCGCTACATTCCCGATAATTCCCTTAGCAAAGCCGCCGGCGACGCCGTCGACCTCGATTGGCTTGCTGCGCAAGCTGAGGCGGTCCAAGGCGAGGTCGACGAAGCCGACGTGGATCGTCTGCTCGAAATCCAAGGTGGCTCCGCCGGCGTCCGCCCCAAGATTATGATCGGCTTGAATGGCAAGACCGGTAAGATCGTAGCCGATACCGGCACCGATCTTCCGGAAGGCTTCGAAGCTTGGCTGGTAAAGTTCAAATCGAACGTCGATCACTCCGAAATAGGAAAAGAAGAGTACGCCTACTCTCTTATGGCGAAGGCAGCAGGCGTCGATATGCCCGCCACTAAGCTCATCAAAACCAAGAAGGGCAGCTATTTCGCCGTCCAAAGGTTCGACAGAACCGAGGGTGGGAGCGCGCATGTACAGACGGTGAGCGGGCTGTTGGAGGCCGATCATCGGGCTCCGTCCATCGACTACGATACGCTGTTGAAAGTCACGCGACTTCTGACGCGCGACGAGCGTCACGTACGCCAGATGTTCGTCCGGATGATCTTCAACGTCCTCGCACACAACCGGGACGATCACGCTAAAAATCACGCTTTCCTGCTCGCAAAGGATGGAGTTTGGCATCCGACGCCGGCGTACGACCTCACGCTCTCGGAGGGCCCCGGGGGCGAGCACAATCTAGCTGTGGACGGTGAAGGGAAGAACCCGACCAAAAAGCACATTCTAAAGGTTGCGCAAAATGCGTCGATTCCGCAGGAGGAAGCCGAGCAGTTCTTCGAACAAGTTCAGAGTGCCATAGATCGCTGGCCTGAATATGCAAAAGAAGCCGGATTGACGGAGAAACGTCTCCAGGAAATCGACCGGCTGCTGAACAAGCGTGGATCCGGTGCCGCTTAGGGCGGCGACATTTCTCCCTACATAGCCAACATTGATTCTGGACACCACCCAAATGGCCTATGAAATAGAGTTTCATCCTGTCGGGTCGGGAGCCAACAGCGGCGACGCGATAACAATGCGCTACTGGACGGGCGCGGAGTGGCGCGTGATCGTCATCGACGCTGGATTCCAGGAAACCGGCGAAGCAATCGTCGAGCACGTGCGGTCGGTGTACGGCACGAACACGGTTGAGCACGTCGTCAGCACGCATCCGGACAACGATCACATCAGCGGTCTTCGCGCAGTCATCTCGCAACTTAATGTGCAGAACCTCTGGATGCACGTTCCCGAATACCACGCGAAAAACATGATGGATTACTTCCACGATCCTCGATGGACGCTGGAGGGCCTCACCGCGGACTTGCGGCGCGCCTACCCGATCGTCAGCGAAATCCGAGACTTGGCCCTGAAGCGGGGCACTTCGCTTCACCCTCCGTTTCTAGGCGCAAAGATCGGGCCCTTCACGGTGCTTTCGCCGACGCAGGCCATGTACGAGGGCCTCCTCCCCCAATTCCGCGACACCCCAAAGCCCGCGCAACAACTCCTCGTCCTCTTGGGGCATTGGCTCACAGGGATCGGGCGACGCGTGGCGACGGAGATCCGGCGCATCATCGCGGAGGACCTGTTCACCGAGACGCTCCGTGAAGGCGGCATCACGGCGGCGGAAAACGAATCCAGCGTGGTCTTGTACGGTCAGATCGACGGTCGAAACATCTTCCTGACGGCGGACGCCGGCTTGAGAGCTCTTGGCGCTGCCGTGTCGTACGGTATTGCCATCGGTCTTCAGTTCGGCACCGCTTTGAACATATTCCAGGTCCCGCATCACGGCAGCCGCAACAACATCTCCCCTGCACTGCTCAATCGGATCGTCGGAAATGTCTCGGGGTTCGGATCCAGAAGATCGATTGGTTGCGTCATCTCCGCCGGGCCCGAGGATGAAACTCATCCGCGCCAAGTCGTGGTGAACGCGCTCTTGCGTCGTGGCGTTGAACCCCAGGACACGAAGAAGGGCATGCTTTTGTTCAATCACGGCGTTCCGGATCGGGCGGGCTTCAGTCCCGCACCCACCCTGGAGTTTGCCACGAGGGTGGAAGCCTATGACTGAGACGGTGTCGACGTATTCCCCGGCCAAGATCCGACAGGTGACTTGCGGGGGTCGTTTCATTCCCCGACGGTTACATTGCGACTAAGTGCTGCTCGAGTTGCTTGGCGATGGGAACTCGCAACTTCTTTGAACCTGCGTTGCCTCGTTGGCATCGGAGGCATACTTGGGTGTAATCGGCCTGCCCGCTCTCTTTCGGCGTGAAAAGAGCGCGGCGCGCCCTTGGTTATCGATCAGAAACCCGAGCAACTGCGCGTTCTTTAACTCATGAAAAGCAAGCGTCGAGACGCCTTCGCCCCAAAGGAATTTCCGGCAACACTCTTTCGACCTCCAGACAAACGGGGCGATGACTGGCCGGATGAGCCGGATGTCCGGCGGGCTGTGACCTACTTTCGCGACTTTATTGGCCAGGACGAGTGGAAGAAGCGGCGCAATGCTGCGGCCAATCGCCTGTACGCGGCGTCGCTGGGTCGTGTCGACGAGACCGACCGCGGCAGATATTTCGACGAGTCCGACGTATTCGGCTGGTATCTCTTCCTGGCCGAGGCTTTTATCGATCATGTCTGGAATTTCGAGCCGACGTTCGGATCGCGGGTAGTGCCGGTGTTCAAGGCGATCGGGCGCGGTCTCGATCTGCTTCTTTCGGTCGACGGCGTCGAAGAACGGGCACGTCGCCTGGTCAGCAGTGAACGGCGTCAACCAAATGGCGGGCTCTTCGAGCTGCTCGTCGCATCCGCCTATCGCTCGTCGGGCGCGCGGGTAAAGTTCGTACCCGAGCGACGCGGGCTGAGCCGGACATACGATATGGATGTTGAAATCGGCTCGCGCTCCTTCGCAGTCGAGTGCAAGCGCTTGGAAACGAGCCAATACGGTGAACGGGAACGAGCAGCGATGCGCGAGCTATGGCGCCCCAGCGCGACAGGGTTTTCCCAGAATGAGCAGAGCGCATTTTGCGATGTCCATTTCCGCATCCCCATTGATCGGGTGCCACCCGCCTATCTGACCGAGAAGTCGCTCGAGTGGCTCCGGTCCGACATGCCTTCGCTGCTTTGGAGCGACGATATGTCGTATGGCGCGATGGGCGAGCCTCGATCTCGATCCGTTGCGCGAGGTTCTCGACGATCACCATGTGCTCGCGTCGAGTTCGCGTATGCTGGAGCTGCTCTCGGGCCGCTACGTGAGGCACGCCAATTACATTCAGTTGAGCCGCTTAAAGCTCGCGGAAAACCCGAGATATGTGCACGAGTGCGATCTTGCCGTGCTGCTCCGTTGGGAATCGGCCTCTCCCGAAGCCATCGATGCGAAGGCCCGCGACATTACGACGAAGCTATCGGAAGCCAGCGACCAACTTCCTGCGGGTCGCCCCGGTATCGTTCACATCGGCTTCGAGGCCGTTGAAGGAGACGATGTAGAGCGCGCCCGACATCGGAAGATCATCGAGCGAGCGCAGGCTTTCGATCCACGGGGAAAACCTCTGGAGTACGTGTATTGCCATTACTTCGTACCCGAAAGCCCGCCTGACCAGGCGTGGGCGTTCGACGAGACGCTCCAGTGGGTGGGCATCGCGCCGACCGGTCCTCATCCCCTCGGAGAAACAATGCTGATCCTTCCGGCCGAGGGCGTTCGCGAAGGACCTCACTGGCGTTGAAAATCAAGGACCAGGGTGGTGCAGGCAGCGTGCCTCCAGCCAGTATCTTAGCATCAGGACAATCATTACCTGCGCAGCCGGGCCGCGAAGCGCTGAAGCGCAACCCGATCGCCATCGGTCATCAGAAAGCCGCGTGATGGATAGTCTTCCGTGCCTCCATGAAGGACCCGTCTATCGTCGATCTGCGACACCAGGTGGGCGAAAGGTGGATTGAAGCGTCGAAGCGGCCAGCCGGAGGCCGCATGCAATTCTTCCGCATCGACGGTCCCGGTCCCAGATTTGCCGAGAGCAAGATCGACGAGCGCAACCACGTCCGTTTCGGGGGTGCTTTGCCCGGTATGGGGATCGAACGTGATAAAAAGCTCTGCGGTGGTGAACATCCGCGGAAGCCGCGTGGAAATCATCGAGTTCGTTCTCAGATAGCCATCGCTTTCGAGTCTCGGCCACGGCAAACGCCAAATCGTCGATGTTGGATTCCGGAAACGCCTCGATGAGGTCTTGCTCGGGAATGAAGCAGTCGAAGCCCTTTTGGGATTGTTCCGATACCCACAATCCTATCCGGATCGCCAATGGCCCGAGTTCGCCGATCTTCAACTCGGACTTCTTCTTTGCTGGCGGCGCGATCAGCGGAATGCTCAGCCTGTCTTTAGCCGGCGGCGGAGTCTCCGCCTGCAGCGAGCCATCCGTCGAGACCGTCGATCACCAACTGACCAATCGCGGCGAACTGCAGGATGTCGTCGCCGACCAGGGGCACCGTTTCGCCCAGTCGGGCCTCTGCGGCATGTTCGGCGAACTTCGCGTCGGCCACGCCGAGATTGTGTCCGATGACATGCCGCTTCTGGATGTTCAGCGTCAGGACGGCAAGAGCGTCGGCCGTCAGAGTTCCGAACGGATCGATGTCGAACTCGGCGAAGCGCTTGCGGCCGCGCTCGATGTTCTGAAAGTCGTTGGCGATCGGCTTCGTCGCCGCGACGTCGGGTGGTCGAGTGGTCGCCTTGTATAGGTATACCGTCTTTAAGGTCGCTTCGAAGGCCGTCAGTACGTCTTCATGCGCATTGCCCATCATCCTGTATGCGAGTTCATGCCTTCCCGAGCCGAGTTGGCCCGCGAGCCTCCACCTGCTCCCGGACGAGCGCGATTTCCCGCGCAAAGTGCAAGTGAATGTTCGGCGCTCCGCAATCCGGACAGAACAAGGAAATGGCGTAAACGCCGTAGTCCCGGCCGCACTCGTCGCATACCAACTCGCGGAGAAGATCGTTTCGAGCGAACCGCGGTGCGGGTTTGGGCGACGGCCGTGTACCAGTCGTCACCTTGAAAAATTTGTTGCCAGCGTTCTTCCGGGCGAGGTCATCGAACATGCCATGGATTGCCGCCGCGGCGTCGGCGTGAAAGGCATGAGCGACGATTTCCTTGGCAGCCGCGAGGTCGTCCGGATGCGTAAAGTTCTCGTCGTCGTCCAGAACGCCGCTATACGGACAGACTGTGCCTGGCGTACCGGGCGCGTGCGTCATGCGAGACGTCAAGGCCTCGGGTAGAGTGAAATCCGATACTCGGTCGCCCAGAAGAAAGAGGCGCGGATGTGCGTCTTCGTTGGGTGAATACCGGTACACCCGGCCATCCGGCGTCTTCGGTAGCGGAATGCCAAGCGTCAAGTTGTTGCCAGAACCACCCGTCTTGTACTTCTCCAAATTCCGCAAGCGCATGAGTCCACCTCGGATAGTTGATCGTTGAGCCGATGGATCGACGCGAGGAGATGCATCTCCTCCTCGCGTCGGAGATCATGATTCCTCACCTTCCGAGCGAGCCCGCCGGGACCTGGTTTCGCCGGTCGCGGTCGATGCCCGCCGCGTACGTTTTGCGGATGAGGCCGCCGCGGGCTGGGCGGCAGCCGGCACCTCAAGCGTGTCGCAGCACGCCAGCAGGGCCCGCGCGAACTGATCGCCGGCGTCCCGAACCCAATCGTCGCGTACGACGGTAAACCAGGCCGTCAATGCGACCAGATCGACGCAGATCGCTCCGATCGCTGCGGGCTTAATGGCCGCCAACGCCGTGGGAAGTGACGACATCGAGAAACTGGACACGGCTGGGATGATGTTGTCGTAGCGCCAGACGACGGTGAGAACTGAAATCAGAAGAGCCGCCAAGCAGGCAGCGACCCCGATCGGTTTCAATCCGCGCAGGTTCCGGCGAAAGCCATATTCGGCATTCTCCTTCTCGACGAGCGGATAGGCTTTCCCACGGCAACGTTCCTGAAGCCACTTCACCCCCGATGCGTACATGGCGTCCGCGGCCTTCGGATCCGCCCTCTCCTGCTCCGGGCTTGGCGTAACGAACAACGGCACGTTCTTCGCGAAGAACGCGTGGTATCGGGCCAACACCGGCGGCGGAAGATGTTCTTCCCTATGGCGCAGCCAGATCGTCGATGGCCAACCTCCCCATTCAGCCAGGAGACGCTTCTCCACCTTCTTGCCGCGCGATCTGCTCAGGACGCTCAAGCCATACAGGAGCCCGCAGGACGTCGCGATGGTCACCAGCGTGGCGCCCCAGCTCGAGGTGACCAGCCGGGGAAACCACGCGATCGCAGTGAGGATGATCGGAAACAGCGTGAGTAAGCCCGGAAACAGGCGAGCCTGTCGTGAATAGGGATCGAAGAGCTTCGAAATATCGATCATCGGATCGCCTCTGTGCAGTCATGGGCGCTGGCCGGCGACGGGTCTGGAGATCTCGGATTCTTCATCTTGCCACCTTGACCACGGCGCTGTGTGAGCTGCCGGCTCCGGATAAGGCTTCAGCGGTGAAATGGACATATCCAGCCGGCGTGTGGATCAGCATCAGCAACGGAAAATACTGGCGTATCGAAAGCAGAGCGGCGGTCTTCACGTCCTTCCTGGACGGGCCACTGGGGACGAGATGATTGTGCCAGGTCCCGAGCGCGTAGAGCGCGCCGCCAGATCCTTCGATCAGATCTTCCAGCATGGGCCTCAGTCCCTCGGTACCGAGCACGAACTCGTCGCGCGAGAATTTGCTGTCGGGCGGCGCGGGCATCGTGCCGACGACGTGGAAGACGTTGGCGACGTCCGAATATCGGCCGACGATGATGCCGCCCGTCTCCGAGCCACGGCGCGCAGCGACCTCTCGCCGGATCGTGTCGTCGACCTCGGGACTAAGGCGCACGACGCTGTCCGTGCCGTCGCCTACGACGATGCGCGGCCGGATATCCTTGCGATGCCATATCTGGTTCAGCCCATCGGCCGCCAAACTGCCGACCAGCACCTCGCCGGTCTCGGGAAGACCGTCGCGTTGGAGCCGGCGAATATGCTCGGACATCGGCGCCGCGAACGAGGACAAGCGACCGTCCGACAGCGGCATCGTGATGGCCGCGCAGCCCTGACCGATCGCGATCGCTTCGGCCTTCGTGTTGAAGACCTCGTTCCTGAGGGTGGGATCCGAATGGATCAGGCGATAGGCCTCGCAGATCAGATCGGTCGCCGACGGGTTGGCCGCCGGTCCCTCCACCGACATCAGGCCGACGCTTCCGATGCCCAGCATGCATGCCTCGACCACCCGGGGCCGGTCGATCGTGACTCCAGGCAAGACCAGCGCCTCGCGCACGCTTGCGGAGCCGGTCGTATTGACGACGGCAAAGCTGTCTCGGGCGACCAAAGGGGCGATCGATTGATCATCGAATGCGCGCGCGACGACGTCCACTACGTGCGGCACCGTCGGCTGCTTGAGGGTCGCGAGTGCCTCGGCCAGGTAGTGCGCCTTTGGAATGGACCAGAAGCTTTCGACTTTCGTGTCGGAGGGAAGCGTGGCGTAGCGCGCGAAATTGTGAGGTTGCAGGATGCCGTCGTCGATGAGGGCCGCGGGTCCCCGTCCGGACCTGGCGAGATGAACTGCGAGTTTGGATCCGATGCTTCCGCAGCCGAGGAGCGTCCACGGACGCAGCGCCTGCCCGTCGTCGCCCGCAGCGCGTCGCAGCAATTCGGGTGATATCTCATCTCGGTGCGTGGCGGTCCTGACCAGCTTGCCGCTGCCTGACGAGAGCGCCTCGCCGCCGCGCAATTCCACGACGTAGGGGCATATCTCGATCGGCGAAGTCGTGCCGATCACCTCGAACGGGCGTCGCGCCAACAGAATGACGGCTATCGGCTGCTTCTCCTTCAATTTCGATTGCGAAACCCGCTCCTGCAGGATTCCGAGCTTCGGCTCCAGGAATTCGCGGCAGCCTAGTTCGGCCGCCCGCTTCAAGAGCCTCGTCAATCGTCGTGACCGTTTCCGGAAGATAGCGATCCGCCACGAACGGCCGACCGGTCGGGAGTTTACCGGACCACGCGATCAGTGCGTGAGCGTTGCCGGTTTGCCCGTCATCGCCGACAGGCGCATATCGCCATTCGCCGGCGAACCGCGGCTCCCAGCGGTACCGGAGCGGCGCGCGGGATGCCGATCCGGTAGGTAGACAAAGTTGCTTCGCGGTAAGCGTAGTACCACGCCGGGAAGACCGAGCAGCCGCCCTCTCTGGTGGGCAGACCCGTCAACCAGGTCGGATCCGCGACGATCACGTCGTCGATCCCGTCACGCCGCACCGGCTCCCAGCCGTGCTCCGGATCGATCAGCTGCGCCATCGCAGCCTTGTCCAGCCAGTCGACCAGTTGCTCGAAAAGGCCACCTATTCCGCGAACGCGCAGAACCTCACGCGGCGAACCGGCGACGAGACACGGTTCAGGTGGACCGCCATTCCTCGAGGGCTGAATGTGCGGATGACTGCGATTGAAGTCCGTGCGGAGGCGGATAAGCGGCGCCCTCAAGGGATATCCTGCCGTGAAGATGAACGTCACGGGCTCGACCGCGCGGACGCCCGACGGGCTCTCGCCCGCAGCCCTCCATGCGTTCGGGAGTTCGGTCCGGATCTCCACGATGGCCCGGATGGCGTCGTTTCCTTCGATCCGTTCGGCGGTCACCCGTTCGACGGACGGGTGAGCCTCGATCAGGCGCAGCGCCCGTCGGACGGGTATGGGAATGTCGTCTGCCGCGGAGATCGCCGCCATATCGGCTCATCCGTGGGCGAGCGGCTGGCTTCCGATACCGGTGCCGGCGGCGACGCTGACGGCGACCGCAGCGCGCTTGACGCGCGGTCCGGCCGAAGTGACCTCGATCGCCAGCGGATCGTCGCCCGGACTGTCGGCGACGCACTTGAATTCGCCCTTCACGGGATCGAGGATATCGATGTATTCGCGCTTCGCACGGATGCACGGCGGATCGTTCTTGTCGTCCTTGATGGTCTTGCTGCTGGCCACGATCAGCGCGCCATCCAGCGGTTGCCCGAGGGCGCTCCGGGCGGGCTCGGACACCTTGGCTTTCTCGCCCTTTTCGGACCAGCTATCGTAGGAAAGGCTGTGCCACGAACAGTGGTGCGGAGCGATCAGAACGTCGTACTGCAGACGCTCGGGCCACTTCTTGTTGCGCTCCCAGATGCGGTCCCAGATCGCGACCTCGGCGTCGCCGCCGAGAAGGAAGCGCCCGCGGGTGACCTTGGACACCTTCAGGTCCAGACGCATGATGACGCTGGAGTTGTTCTTCGTCAGAACCTCCTCCTCCGCTTCGTCGTCGGCAGGCATCGGCGCCAGCAGCCGCGCCTCGAAGGAAGTGTCCTGAACGCCGCAGATCTTCGAGAACACCTCGTCGACCTTCACCAGGATTTCCGTCAGGTCATCGGTCTTGCCGTCGACGTCCTCGCCCAGGATCAGGATGCGGTTGCCGTCCTCGGCGGTCCGTTCCTTTGAACCTGTTGGCGCGGCGGCGGGCCTCGTCGCGCCAAGCCTCGGCGTCGGCGCAAAGGACGTGATCCTCATCCTTCGCCTTCGCCCGGCGGAACACGATCGGCGAGGACCACATTTCACGGATGATGATCTTGTCGTCGGCCTTCACCCAGGTCGACGGGTCGCCGAGATGGAAGTGCTTGACCAGGCCCCGGATGTGATCGGCGTCCGGATGGGTGTTCAGGAAGCCATCGACGAACAGCCTCCCCTTATCGTCCCGATCGAGCTTGTTCCGGATCTGTTTCCCGACGTTGGGGGTGTCGTCGTCCTCGTCGTCGGCCGCCTCCCGGATGTTGATGTCGGTCAGGATCCGACGACCGGACTCGGTCTCGAACAACACCATGTCGCCGTTGTCGACTTTGAAAAGTGATGCTTTAACTACCATTCCCATCCCCCTGATTCAACGATCGAAAGATCGGTCGCGGCTCCTTGACCGATTGCAGATCGGACGGGCGCACTTAAGAAGATATGATGGCAATTTGGCCACGCAAGATGTGCTACCAGATTAATTTTATCACGCTATATATATGATATTGTTCAAGTTTTAATCATCTGGAACCAGCTTTGTTCACTCGGTGTTCTTGGTTTTTCAGCCGACAAGCGGCATGATCGGGGAACTAGGATTGCTCCGGGTGGAGATCGTCCTCGCAGCGGATGGACAGGTTCAGGATGAGCAAGAATATCGTCGTCTACTCCGACGGAACCGGCCAAGACGGCGGGGCGCGTCCGGAGCAGCGCATCAGCAATATCTTCAAAATGTACCGTGTGAGCCGCGACCATGCGGACACGGCCATTGATCCGTCCAAGCAAGTGGTCTTCTACGACGCCGGCCTTGGGACGGATATCGGCGCGACCGCCCTCACCGCTCCGGTACGCTTTGTCCAGAAGATGCTCGGGTCCATCGCGGGCGACGGCATCAAGCGCAACATCGCCGACTGCTACGAATTCGTCGTCAACCACTACGAAGACGGTGACCGGATATTCCTCTTCGGGTTCAGCCGGGGCGCCTACACCGTCCGAAGCCTGGCGAACCTGCTGATGCTTTGCGGCGTCCCCACAAAGACGCCGGCCGGCCCATTGATGCGCTACCGCAAGGCCGTGAAGGACATCGCTTGGGAGGCCGTGGATACCGTGCTGGAACACGGCGCTGGCCACCCGCGGGAGCAGTTCGAGGCGGAGAGGCTCGAACTGGCGCGGCGATTTCAGACCAAGTACGGCTCCGGCGACGGCTCGGATGCCAACGCCGCGGCATATTTCGTCGGCGTGTTCGATACGGTCGCAGCCCTCGGCGCCAGCGGTCCGCGACGCCGGATGATCCAGGCCGGCCTAACTCTCGGCGTCGCTGCCCTCGCCTTCTTCGCTTCGCTCGTTCCGGCCGCGATCCTCGGTGCGCTGACGGCCATCGTCTCGGAGGCCGGCCTGCTATGGGGCTTCATCGTGCCGGCGTGGCTGGTCACGCATCTGGCGATGCTGATTGCCGTCATCTGGTTCTGGAAACGGCAGCGGACGGTCAATCTCAAGACCATCTACGACTTCCCGAACAAGGGCGATCCGCCGCGCTCTCATACCGCCGAGTGGACAGGCAAGAACTTCGATCGCCTTCTCAGCAAACATGTACGTTTTGCGCGCTCGGCGAACGCAATCGACGAGACGCGCAAGGATTTCGCCCGGGTCGGCTGGGGCGGCACCGAGCCGTCTGTGCACCCCGCGACTCCGGGTGTTCCGCGTCTCATCCAGCTCTGGTTCGCAGGCAACCACTCGGATATCGGCGGATCCTATCCCGAACCGGAATCGCGTTTGTCGGATATCGCCCTCGCCTGGATGTGCGAGCAGGCTACGTCCATCCCGGACGGCTTGATGACCGGGCCGATCTACGTGGACGGGATCAGGATGCCGAAGACTGGTGACAACGGACCGGCACTGAACGTCTTCCCCGGCGCGAACGGCGTTCAGCATTGCGAGATCGCGGGCATGCGCGACACGCTCGACGCCTACGCCGCCAGTCTGCCGAAATGGCGATGGCTGCAAAACCTCGTCGGCACCAGGAACTGGGAAGTCGAAGTCCGCGAGATCAACCACCAGGCGCCGGTACATCCGACCGTACGGACGCGCTTCGACCTGCCGGAAGTCAGGCAATGTGCTGGCGTCGGCGCATATCGCCCAAGCGCACTGGCGAGCCATGACGACTTCAAACGCTACTATCCGCAGGTGGAGTCGACAGCACAATCGACCGGGCCCGCCTGAACGCTTGAGGAGACGCTCTTGGTCGCGCTTGCCGACATCAAAGCTGACCTGCCGGATTGGCCGGACGACGTGGTGGATCAATGGCTATTGAACTTAGCGACCCAGGAGGGCATGGGCTGGCCCCCACCGGTCCCCTTCAACGGCCATCGGTGGCAGTACATCATCGTGAAGCCGGTATCGTGGTGGAAGAAGGTCACGTGGACGAAGGTGTCGCACGACTGTAGCTTCGACGAGCTGTCGCTTAATTCCCGCAAGATCATGAATTCCATGTTCGAGGCGTTGGTCCTTGGAATCGAGAATGGATATGGCGGCGACAACAGCAAGAAGCGCTTTGAATCTTGCGTGAGCTACCTGGCGGTGAAAGGACAGTTCCCCCGCGTGCCTGTCACCATGCCGATAGAAACGGGCCTAAGTATCCTGGACGGGAATCATCGAGTCTACTCGCTCACTTTCCTGCAAAGCGTTCCTGAGCCGGAATTGAAGAAGCAAGGCATCAATCGCCCTTCCGTCATCCAAGATGTTTGGGTAGCGAAGCACGCGGATGGGGAGGTTTTGGATAGCTGACGTCGATCGAGCGAGTGGTCGCGCGCAGTACACCCGACAGCGCCGCAATGGCGGGGCCCTGCCGAGAAATTGTTTCGGGCCGCTAGTTCGACAACCGAGAGACCTCGGCGAACCTTAGAGGCTCGCAGGAAACCTGAAACTCGCCATCACCGTCGAAGCTCTTTCCCATTAAGTGAAGAAGCGCGCGCCCATGCACAACAGGCACAGGGTGCGCTGTCATTATTTCGGGATCTTCCGGAAAGCACGGCCCGACGATGTCGCGAACGTTCGGGACGCTCAAGGACGTGCTCGCACCCTCAAAGAGAAGCTCGTCGGTCTCCGGATGCCAGACGCAAACTACGATCGCGAGCATGAAGATGTTCCTTGGGGCCACCGGTCCGGCCGCTCCGACAAAACGCCGGTGTCGGCTGCCTCGACTGCTTCCGTTTCGCCCAGTTAGATCATCTCGATTGCGATGGGGAGCGGCGCAAAAGATCGTTGGAGGTATCGAAAGATACATTGACGGCCCCTGCCATCGAGCCAGGCACTCCGTTGCTATTGCCATCGGCTGCCGCCGTGACGCTAAAGATCGGGAAGATGTAGGGCACTTGATCCCTTCGCCCTCCCCTTGAACCGCGATGACCTATGGCAACTTTGCTGCTTCCGGCTTTTTCTCGGGCCTCAAACTTCTGATATAGGCAATCGCTCGTTGCTGGAGTGCCGGATCCAGATTTGTCTCATGGATCCGCCGTTCGACGAGGTCAAGGTCAAGCGGGCGTTGCGCATGAATCGCCTCGACGAATTGCTTGTCCCTGTCATCCAGTCGCGCAAGTTTGGAGGCGATCAAATCCTCCGGAGCCGGCGCTATGCCGTACACGCTTCGTCCTGCGACTTCGGTCCTTACTTTGATCGCGCGAACCTGCCAGCCCGCCGGCAGTTTGGCCGTCGTCTCGTCGACGCCGTCGATGTAGAAGCCGTGAGTACGGTGGAATTGGCTGCTCACACCGAACAAGCCGTCGATGTGCTCCGACGCAACGTTCGGATCACCGCCCGGCGACTTGGCATTCTCTTCCAGCTCCCAGATCTTAGCGTTCTCCGGGAAAGCGTCGATCTCCGGCGATGCCCTTGCCGGCTCAGGCGCATCGGGCATCGATGCCAGAATGGCTTGGCTGCCGACGACGAAGACGTTGTCCGTGTTGAATTCGAAGGCCAAGGCTCGGACGACCCGGAGAAGGTCATCCAAAGTCCGTATGCCGCGATCTTCGGCCATCAAGGACCTCCCGGAACAAGGAAGTCAGGCTGCGCAGACAGGCTGCGTTTGACGATCCGTCTCGCCGCCTTCCTCAAGCGGACACGGGCATGGTAGTCGCCAAAATCGACTCCCTCGGCGAGCCAGAACGGCGAGGTATTACGCAGCCGCACCATCTCGCGGTCGCGGCTGATGAGTTTAGAGGCTAGTTCCTTGGGCGGTAGCGCAAGCAGTTCCTGCCACTCGCGCACGAAGGGCCAGCCGGCGAACTGACTGGCTTGGCGCTCATGAGCCAACTTCGCCTTCTCGACCAATGACGGGTCGCGGCGAAGCATCCGCACGATCAGCCGATGCATCATCAGCTTCGCGGTGTCGCCAACTATGCCTTCATTTAGCCCATCGCCCATCGCGTGGAGCGCCTCTCCGCCCGCTTTTCCGACCGTCGTGTGGACCTCAGAATATAAACAAGCAGTGGGCAACAAAAAGGGCGCAAACCGAAGCGGATCGGAGATGGTTACCACTTCGGCGGCGATTGCCTAGGAGTTTCGTCGCAGTGGTCCCGGCGGGGCCGTCGGCCGCATCCCCGCCTCTTTGCAGCGTCCTGCAGGTCACTTTCGCGATAATGGCCGAAGCGATGGAGACTTGAAGCGCGTGTGCAGAGCAGCAACCATAGGACGTAAGAAGAAGGTCTGGGTTGCACTTTCGGAGAACGGAACGTAACAACGCAGCGCTCGGTGCCTTTCCTCTGCTCGCGCAACAGATATTTCGATTCCAAAAGCTTTTTCAGGCGAGAGATTGCCGATGTGGCCCGATAACGAGACCGAGCGGGACTTCCTGAACTTCTCCGGCGTCGCCGAAACCGTGGCCGAGATCATTGTGCAGGCCAAGGGACGCCCGATCTCGATCGGCGTGTCTGGCGCCTGGGGCATCGGCAAATCCTCGATGATCAAGCTCACCCGCTCGGCGATCGCCGCCAGGAAGGACGAGAGCGGGAAGAAGGCCGCCGACAAGTACGTCTTCGTCGAGTTCAATGCCTGGCTCTACCAGGGCTATGACGACGCGCGTGCTGCGTTGATGGATGTGATCGCTGACAAGCTCGCGAAGGAAGCGGAGAGCCGACAGACGGCACTCGATAAGGTCGCGTCCCTTGCCAAGCGCGTGAAATGGCTCCGGGCCGCGAAACTCGCAGCGACCTCGGCCGCCTCGATCTATTTCGGGGTGCCCCCGGTCGGCGCGGTCGGCGAGATCTTCGAGGCTCGCCAAGAAGGTCTGGTCCGAAGGGGTCGGGAAGGAAACCGGCGAAGCCGCCAAGAAAGCTGCGGCGGACGCGGCGCAGGAAGGTGGCGAACTGCTGAACCCGAAGGAGGAAACGTCACCGCCGAAGGAGATTCAGGCGCTGCGCGACGCGTTCGAACAAGCGCTCGAGGAGCTCGGGATAACTTTGGTCGTCCTGATCGACGATCTCGACCGATGCTTGCCGGAGACCACGATCTCGACCCTGGAGGCGATCCGCCTCTTTCTGTTCCTCAAGAACACCGCCTTCGTGATCGCGGCCGACAACGACATGATCAAGCACGCCGTCCGGAAGCACTTCGTCGGGGTCAGCGACGACCTGCTGGTCACCAACTACTTCGACAAGCTCATCCAAGTTCCCATTCGGGTGCCGCAGCTCGGGACCCAGGAGGTCCGCGCCTACATGATGCTCCTGTTCGTGGACAACAGCGAGTTGTCCGACGACGACAAGGAGAAGATCCGCGCTGGCATGATTGGCCAGCTCAAGCGGACGTGGCAGGGAAAGAAGGTCGACCGGGCCTTCGTCCAATCGCTTGGCGTGAAGTTGCCCGAGCATCTTGTCGGTCAATTCGACACGGCCGAGAGGCTCGCCTCGCTCATGACGACGGCGTCGGGGATTCTGGGAAATCCGCGGCTGATCAAGCGCTTCCTGAACGCGCTCTCGATCCGGATGACGATCTCGAAAGCGCAGGGCGTTGGCGTCGACGAAGCGGTGCTCGCTAAGCTGTTGCTTTTCGAGCGCATCGGCGACACCGCAGCGTATGCCGAACTGGTCAAGAACGTCAGCGCCTCGGGTGAGGGAAAGCCTACGTTCCTCCAAGAATGGGAAGACGCGGCGACAGCGGGGCGCGATCTCGATCTGAAGGCGCCGTGGAACGCTCCCTTCGTGAAGGAATGGTTGGCGCTCTCGCCGCCCCTTCACGACCACGACCTGCGCGGCGCGCTCTACGTCGGCCGCGAGCAGGCGCCGCTTATCACGCCCGAAGACCGCCTGTCGTCGGAGGCGGCCGAGTTGCTCACGGCCCTGCTCGAGCACCCCGACATGGCCCACCAGCTCAAGGACAGGCTGACCCGGGTCTCGCGTATCGAAGTCACGGTGATGATGGATCGCCTGCTCGAGCGCGCCAGAAAGGAGCAGGACTGGGGTGTCCCGCCTATCCTCAACGCCTGCATCGCTCTCGCAGATGCCGACCCACCACAAGGAGCCCGTCTCGCTGCATTCCTCGCGGACCGCCCTTCGCAACAGATCCAACCGAACATCGTGCCGAAGGTCGGCGACCGTCCATGGTCGAGAAGTGTCCTCGATGCATGGAATTCGTCTCCTGACGTTTCGCGCCCGGTGAAGACGGCGATCAGAAAGACGAGAGAGCATGGGAACGTCGCAATCTAGTGACGGTCCCGGCCCAGGCGTGCCGTTGGTCCCTCCCTGGACGCCGGCCGCCCCACAGGATCCCGTCCCACCCGTACCCCAGCCCGGATCTCCGGACGTTCCGCCGGACGCTCCTCCGGCCGATGGCGCCCTGCCCCCGCCTCCCGCTGCGCCACCGCCAAGCCTGCAGCCGGCGCCGTTGGCACCCGAACGACGGTTCGGCGGCGTTCGCTCGAGCTTGGGCAATTTCGCGCGATCCGGGGACGGCCGCGACCTTAGACGCGGGCTCGGACACTACGTCCGCAATGGCTACGGGGGATCGAATTTCGCGACGCAGCGGTTCGGCGGCACCGCTCAAACGGCGGGATCGCTCGGCCATGCCCTCTATTCCACGGCGCAGGGGGATGCAAACGCTCCCGTCGATGCGGCCGCGCTCGCTGGCCGGTCGACCGAAGAGATCGCGAGCGCGATCATCGAGGCCGTCAGACCGATCGACGGGACTCAGGATGCGGAAGCCGAACGTGCGTCCATCCACGACGCGATGTCCGAATTGCTGACGGAATACCCGGACGCCGATCTCCTCGATCTGTCCGATCCTGAACGCGAGTTCGTCATCGAGAAATTCACGGCCATCGACGTGGCACGACGCTTCGAGCTGGATGTCGGCAAGACGTTGCTGGAGAGAGCGCCCACCGCGACCGTCGCGCTGGCTCGACTGAAACAGATGCGGTCGTATATCGCCGAGACTGTGGCCGCCTCCTTCCGCAAACTCAAGGAACAGGGACGCAGGCTCACCGCCGGACGCGTCGCGCGCGTCGTCCAGGCTGCGTTGCGCGAGACGTTCGAGGTCTTCGAGGGGTACGAAGAGTGAAGTTGCTTTGCGCGCCGGCCGAGGTGCGTCGGCTAAAGGAGAAAGGCACGCTCAGGGTCGTCCTCTACGGCCAGCCTGGGGCTGATGATCGCGGCAGCGCCGGTGCGGCCGTGCGCAACGAAATTCGCAGAGCGCGTCTGGCTCCGAACCGCAGGGCGTGGGATCTGCTGTCCATCGCGATGTCCGTCATGGCGGCTGATGCAGCGGGACGACGTAGCCTAAGTCCGGACGGCTGGACACGCGAGTTCGAGATGGAAGTCGCGGTCGCCGAACCGGCATTCTGGAACAAGTCCGCGGACCTCCTCGCCGACGCGTTGACGTTTCTCACGACCGACCGATGGCAATTCCGTTTCATCGCCGGCGGTGCAGCGCCGCAGCCGCCGGCGGAAGTTTTCCGACCGCCCGAAGGCAGCGTCGTGCTCCTGTCGGGTGGGCTAGACAGCTTGAGCGGCGCCATCGACCTTGCGGCGTCCGGACAGCGACCCGTCGCCATCAGCAAGACAGTCCGGGGCGATGGAGAAAAACAGATCAGGTTCGCGTCGTTGATCGGCGGCGGTCTGCGCCACTTCCAGTTGAACGACAACGCGGCCGTTCCGGGCACCGAAGATACCTCCCAGCGGGCGCGCTCGATCATCTTCCTTGCCTTCGGGGTTCTCGTCGCCACGGCGCTCAAGCCATATCGTCCCGGCGGCTGCTTGCCGCTCTACGTCTGCGAAAACGGCTTCATCGCCATCAACCCGCCGCTGACGGGAAGCCGCATCGGAAGTTTGAGCACCCGTACGGCCCACCCTTACTTCCTCTCAAGGTTCCAGGACGTTCTCGACGCCGCGAACCTGGGCGTGAGTATCCACACTCCTTATGGATACACGACCAAGGGCGAGATGCTGAAGACGTGCGCGGACCAGGACTTGCTGCGCACGCTGGCGGCGAACTCGACGAGTTGCGGCCGCTTTCAGCGCTACAACTACCGCCATTGCGGGCGGTGCGTGCCGTGTCAGGTCCGCAGAGCGGCCTTCCTCGCTTGGGGCGAAGACGATCCGACCGACTACGTCTACGAACATCTCGGTCGGGACGATCCGGATCACGCCGGCTTCGACGACGTCCGCTCGGTCGGCATGGCGCTGGCGGCCTCAAAGGGCGCGGGGTTCGACGATTGGCTTGGCGGAGCCCTTTCGTGGCAGGGGATCGAGGAGCGCGACGCGCTGAAGGATATGCTACGACGGGGACTTGCCGAACTCGGCGCCTTGCACGTGAAATACGGTGTCAAGTGATCGACCTTCATGCCCATCTAGATCTTTATCCGGATCCGGTCGCGACAACGAAGGAGTGCATCGAGCGCGACCTTTTCGTCCTGTCGGTGACGACGACGCCCTCGGCCTGGTCGGGAACAGCCGCCTTGGCGAAGGATGCGGCGCGCATCCGTACCGCGATCGGATTGCATCCTCAGATCGCGCAGGAACGCCGGGGCGAACTCGGGCTCTTCGAGGAGTTGCTCCCGCGATCACGGTATGTCGGCGAGATCGGTCTGGATGGCGGCCCAGAACTGAAGGCGACCTGGGAAACGCAGCGCCACGTCTTTGACGAAATCCTTCGGATGTGCGGGGCGGTCGGAGGCCGCATCATGACGATACACAGCAGGCGGGCCGCCGGGCCCGTTCTCGATGCGCTCGCGTCGCGGTCCGATGCAGGCGTCGCCGTTCTGCATTGGTTTTCCGGGACGCGCCGCGAGCCTCAAACGCGCGGTCGATCAGGGTTGCTGGTTCAGCGTCGGCCCGGCGATGCTCGCCGGCGAGAGAGGACGCGGCCTGGTTGCCGAAATGCCCCGCGACAGGATACTGACCGAGACGGACGGTCCCTTCGCACAGGTCGAGGGGCGCTCCCTGTTTCCTTGGGACGTCGCCAAGGCCGAGCCGATTCTCGCCGATCTATGGGCCGTGGACGAAGGCGAGGTCCGGGGCCAATTGCTTGCGAACCTCAAGCGACTCACGACGCGGATCGCTCCGGAGCGCGGCAGCGCCCCCGGGCGGGGCTCTTCGGGCGTTGGCTGCGCCAGCTAATTCAGCACTCGCATCGAGTCGGGCGTGAGATCGTTCTCCGCTTTTCGACACGGCGGCCAAGCGACCCAGCCGACAGAAAGTCAAGGACCGCCATCCCCGTCGCCGCTCAGCGGTCGTGATGGCGCTTGTGCCAGACAATTCCCCCTAACGGTCTCGTCGACCGCCCCGGCGGGATTCGGGCCCGTTTGGTGGTGTCCGGAGGTATGTGAAGCTAAGGCGTCTTGCTTTCCAATTCGGCCACCGAGAACGGGTCACCATGTCCGGCCGCGGGGCGGTCTGGAATACTCGATGGTGAAGCCACCACCCATCTCCTTGTCGACCCCTGCTGAGACCCCCGTTTCTGCCGACGAGAGAGGCATCGGACGGCGCGCGAGGCAACTCCCCCGCGCCACGCCCCGGACCTCCGCCGGAGAAGACCGGTAACCCGGCAGAGCGATTCGATCTCCAGAAGAACTTAGAGGCCCACGCAGGCGCCGAAACACGATCCGGAGGTCGGCACCGATATCCACCTCGATCGCGCTCACCGCGGGCACTGGGCGCAGCGCCTCCAACAACTGTTGCAATTCCATCACGTCGACAGTGTTAAACGATTACCTGTCCAATAGCACTTCTTGCAACTAAGAACTATTCGCAATAAGGCTGGATGGGTTCACTGGGTCATCTCCAGATGCGTGTCGTCCACCATCGCGCTCCATCACCTGCCCTCGCGGCGTCGAGCGTTCGAGGTCGCTTGCGACTGGGCGGGGTCCTAAACGGGTATGCACAACCGCGGGTGCTGCAGGGTCGCTGTGAAACATTTCGCGGCGAATGCACGCCTGGTCAATTCAGCGACAGGATTGGCGGCGTGCAGGCTAGATTCAAATTGTTGCCAAGCGGCCGCCGCCGTATCGAAAGCGGTATGAAGAGGCGGACGCTCGACGCGATGAAGAAGGTCATCATCGGCATGATCCTGGCGGCCGTTCCGGCCGCCAAGGGACTTTCAGCCGAACTCGGCGAAGTCCGGCCCGGCCAGGCCGTCGACTGGAGCGGCCCCTTCGTCGGCGGCCATTTCGCCTATGGCGTCGGGTCCTCGCAGTACGCTTTCGGCGCCCCGGGACTGGCTCCGTCGTCCGGATCGATCGACCTGACGAACTCCCTCAACGCGTTCAAAGGAACCGGCTCCTACGCTCTCGGACTGGGCGCCGGCTATAACTACGTGCTGCCGTCCCACGTGCTCCTCGGCATCGAAGGCGACCTCACCTTTCCCAATACGATCTCCGGGACAACTTCGGTCGTCGGCGCTCAAGGGCCGGCGGCCCTGAAGGAAACTGTCCTGACATCGGGAACGCTGAGGGCCCGCCTGGGATACGCGTCGAGGTCCTGGTTGTTCTACGCCACGGGCGGCTTCGCATGGAGCTACGACCAGGCGACGCTCGACCCGCTCGACGGCACCCCGGGAGACAAGATCGGGTTCACTCGGCTCGGCTCCGCTTGGGGCGCCGGCGCCGAAGTCGCCCTGTCGGCAAACTGGTCGGCGCGGTTCGAATATCTCTACACGGACTTCGGGACGAAAGAGAAAGCGTTCGGCGGCACGCAGCATCTGTCCTCGGATCTCGCGGTGCAGACCGCCCGCCTCGGCCTCAACTACCGCTTCGGTCAAAATGGGCAGAAGGTTCTCGAGGACGGCTTGACGCCCTTCGAAACCGACCAGTTCAGCATCCATGGGCAGACGACCTATCTGCAGCAGTACGCGCCACCGTTCCGCTCTCCCTACACCGGCACGAACAGCCTCATTCCGAACCAGACCCGACAGACCTGGGACGTGACGCTCTACGCCGGCTTCAGGCCTTGGGCCGGCGGAGAATTCTGGGTCAACCCGGAGATCGATCAGGGGTTCGGCCTGAGGCTCGACCTTGGGTGTGGCCGGATTTCCGAGCGGCGAGGCCTACAAGGTCGGATCCGCTGCGCCCTACGCCCGCATTCCCCGCGCCTTCTTCCGTCAGACGTTCGACCTCGGCGGTGATACCAAGAAGGTCGATGCCGACATCAACCAGTTCGCCGGCACGCAGAGCGCCGACCGCTTGGTCCTGACGGTGGGAAAATTCGCTGTCACCGACGTCTTCGACACCAACAAATATGCCCACGACCCGCGCAAGGATTTCATGAACTGGTCGATCGTGGACACCGGCACGTTCGACTACGCCGCCGATGCTTGGGGCTTCACCTACGGCGCCGCCGTCGAGTGGTACAAGGGCGACTGGACATTCCGCGGCGGCTTGTTCGATCTGTCGACCGTTCCCAACAGCACCGAGCTGGATCCGACGTTCTCCCAATTCCAGTGGGTCGGCGAGATCGAACATCGCCATGAGATCTGGGGCAAGCCGGGCAAGGTCGCGGTTACGGGATTCCTGACACGCGGGCGCATGGGGCGCTTCGACGAGGCCGTGGCGCTCGCGCAGGCGACGGGCACAGCCGCGGACACCGCCCTGGTCCGGCGCTACCAAAGCCGGGCCGGCATCAGCGTCAACCTGGAGCAAGAGGTCACGAAGGAGCTCGGCGTCTTCGCTAGGGCCGGCGTCGCCGACGGATCCAAGGAGTCCTATGAATTCACCGACATCGATACGACGGTTGCCGCCGGCCTGTCGCTGGCGGGATCTTCCTGGAACAGACCTAACGACACGTTCGGATTCGCCGGCGTGTTGAACGGCATCTCGCAAGCGCGCCGCACTTACCTCGATGCGGGCGGTCTCGGCATTCTCGTCGGAGACGGACGCCTGCCGAACGCCGGCCCCGAGAAGATCATCGAAACCTACTACAGCTTCCCACTGTGGTCGTGGCGCGCAACGCTGGACTACCAGCTCGTCGTCAACCCGGCCTACAACCGCGACCGCGGTCCGGCGTCGATTTTCGGCGTGCGCGTCCGCTCGCAATTCTGACGGCCCATCACGGACAACGCGAACCGTCTATTGCCAACGCTGGATCGTGTCGGCGTAAACGGGGCTTGCAAGCGCGGTTTCAGCCAACACAGTCCTGGCGCTGGAAATGACATCGGAAGCGCCCTAACGACTGTTCTCTCCGACGAGGCGTGTTTTGGATTCCGAGCGCAGATCCCGACGCCAACGAAGGCCTTTCGACAGTATAAACCAAAAGGCCGCCCCAGGAGGCGGCCTTCGTATTCGCGTCGCTGCATTCGAGCGACCATCAGCCGGATTGTTGGAGGAGGACATCCCCAGCCGTACGTTCCGCGGAGCTTCCTCAATAGCGGTGGTGGCCTCGCTTGATCACCACCGTCCTGTTGCCGTGCATTCTCATCCCCCGATGCATATCGCCACCATAACGCATGCCGGCCCCATGGGGACCGCGCATCTCGGCCCGCGCGCCGTATCCACCATGATGTCCCCCCTTCTTGACGATCACCGTCTCCGCCGAGGCAGGCAATGCGAACGAAACGGCCAAGCCGAATACCAAAAGACCAAGCTTCTTCATGTTCCAAGTCCCTCTGTCATCAGTCGTTACCCAAGTCACACGTCATCGTGACGTTCCCTCCTACGGAGGCGCCCGGTTGCGACCAAATTACGCACGACTAAACGATGGACTGGTGACCCTGGACGGCGAGCAACCTTGCTTCGGTTCGCGCGTTTCGCGTTTTCAACTAAGGGGGACGCGCGATGCTGGACGCCACGCAGATCAAGGCACGCATGGACGTCATTCCATCGACAAAGAAGCCGTCGGAAAAGTCGATCACCCGGAAGGGCCCGACAAAGATCAACTTGACGAAGCACAGTTCGCCTGACGGCGACCACCATGATTCCGGTGTCCTGGGTCGATCATGTCGACCAGCACGTGCACCTCTCCAAGACCGGCGACGAAGTCGGTAGCCACCGGCAGCACGAAGGAGGCGAATGAGGGCACCCTTCCTCGCAAGCGGACCGAGGCCGAGACTGGGCCCCCCAGTCTCGTATCGCGCCACATTGCTGCGTTCAGCAAACGCGGGTTTTTCGTGTCTCAATGTGCGGTTGGAGCGAGAGATTGAGAAAATCGGAGCGCATATAAGATGATGTCTTGTCAGCGCTTGCCCAGCGCGGTCTTGAGAAGACCCAGACTCCGGCTGTACAGGGCCGTTGCGGCCGCGTAGTCCATTTGGTTAGCGGCCGACTTCTGCATCTCTTCCTCAAGGCTCACAGCGTTTCCCGCGGGACGTGTCTGGTAGCCACCCGGCTTTGTTTCAGAAGAACTCCCACCACCCGAAGGAAGTTGGTGGGACGAGTTGGTACGCATCAGAGCCAGCGCAAACGTCTGACCCGTGGCCTGACCCTTGGCGCCAATTTTCGGTTCGACCAGATCAGTCGGCTTGAAGTTGGGAGTGTCGGAGTTTGACACATTCTGCGCCAGCACCCGCTGGCGCTGCTGGTGCCAATCCATTTTTGTACGAAGCGCAGCGAGAGTGGAAATATCATTGATCGCCACCGACGTTCCTTCCCGCTTGAATGCTTCCACTTTTCTGACTAGGCAGATTTTGCCCACCTTGGTTAACGCTTGGTAAACATGCGGAATGCAGCGACAAGTTGACGCGATCAGCGCTCGTTGCTCATGTAGATTTCTGTCAAATCGAACTTTTGATCATCGCTTCGACATCCGGACACAGCGGAGCATCACCGATGCATCGACGAAATCCGACGCGCGCGCGCGAAAGCGCGATTCACTCCTGTATTATTTGCATGAGACTCTCAGGCAATTGTTACCCCGCTCCGCGAGCGAGCTTGCAGTTATTGCAGAAAACTACTGACTTTGCTGCGTTTCGGAGGTTCTGATCGTTGGCATAGTTCTTGCGAACTTCGCAACACGCCTCGCGCCCGTTGCTTCGATCAAGAACGAGCTTCACCATGAGCCTAAATTCTGCCCTTGCCAGTGCGATGAGCGGTCTGCGTGCCAATCAGGCCGCGCTCTCGATCGTCTCATCGAACGTCGCGAACTCGCAGACGCCAGGCTACGTCGCCCAGACGCCGAACCAGATCGAGGTCACCACCGGCGACTTCGGCTCGACCGCGATGACGACCGGCGTCAGCCGGGAACTCGACACCTATGTGCTGAACCAGCTCCGCACCGAGACCGGCGGAAGCGGCTACGCCGACCAGATGGCGAGCATCCTAAAGCAGCTTCAGAATGTGTATGGCACGCCCGGCAACAGCGGCACGCTCGAAACCGCGCTGAACAACTTCACCACGTCGCTGCAGGCGCTGTCGACCAGCGCCGGCTCGTCGTCGGCGCAGAACGTCGTGCTCGGCGCGGCGCAGGCGCTGGCGCGGCAGCTCAACGTCACCACCAAGGGTATCCAGTCGCTGCGCTCCAATGTCGAGCAGGATCTCGGCAATTCGGCGCAGGCGGCGAACGTGGCGATGAAGCAGATCGCCGACATCAACACCAAGCTGCAGGGCCTGTCGGCTAACGATCCGTCCGCCGCGACACTTATGGATCAGCGCGATCAGGCCATCAACACGCTGTCGAAATATGTCGACCTCCGCGTCACCACCGACGGCTCGAACCAGGCCAACATCTACACAACGACGGGTATCCAACTGGTCGGTGCGGGTCTCGCCTCGCAATTCACGTTTGCATCTGCCGGTGCCCTCTCGGCGACCTCGCTCTACAACATCGATCCGACCAAGTCCGGCGTCGGCGCACTCAACGTCAAACTGCCGAACGGCTCGATGATCGACGTGGTCGCCAACAACGTGGTATCCTCAGGTCAGATGGCGGCCGATCTCAAGCTGCGCGACGAGACGTTGGTGCAGGCGCAGACCCAGATCGACCAGCTCGCCGCGACGATGTCGAGCGCGCTGTCCGACAAGACGACGGCCGGCAGCACCGTCCCCGGCCCGCCCACCGGGTTCGACCTCGACCTCTCCGGCGCGCAACCGGGCAACACGGTCAACATCACCTACACGGACACGGTCACCAACACCCAGCGCCAGGTCACCCTCGTCAACGTGACCGATCCTGCGGCGCTGCCGCTGCCGAACGCCACCAATGCCAACCCGTTCCAGATCGGCGTGAACTTCTCCAGCGGCATAAGTGTGATCGCGGCGGCGCTCAACACCGCACTGCCAAACACGCGTCTGACATTCGCCGCGGCCCCCTCGCCGGCGCCGGCGATGACGCTCCGGGTCACCGACGAAAACACCGGCCTTGCCAAAGTCAACTCGGCCTCGATCACCAAAACGATCACATCGCTGAGCTCGGGCAATCCGCAACTGCCGCTGTTCACCGACGGCGGGCAGGCTCTCTATACAGGTGCGATGATGGCCTCGGGCTCGCAGATGACCGGCCTTGCCGGCCGCATCGCCGTCAACACGCAACTGGTCACCGATCCGAGCAAGTTGTCGGTCTACAACACCTCGCCGGTGACGCCCGCAGGCGACACCACTCGCTCGGACTATCTCTACTCGCAGCTCACGACGGCGGTGTACTCCTACTCGTCGCAGACCGGTCTGGGCTCGTCGAGCCAGCCATTTACCGGCAGCATCTCGAGCTACCTCCAGCAGTTCCTGAGCGTCCAGGGCAACGCCGCGACGCAGGCGACCCAGCTTCAGCAGGGCCAGAACGTCGTCGTCTCGACGCTCCAGGCCAAGTTCAATTCGACCTCCAGCGTCAACCTGGACTCGGAGATGTCGAACCTGATCCAGCTTCAGAATGCCTATGCGGCAAATGCCCGAATCATGTCGGTCATTCAGGAAATGATGGACGTGCTCATTAGAGCCTCAATGAGCGACTTGAGAAAGCCGTCACTGCCTTGCATAGCGCTGTCGATATTCGACATGGTCGCTCGTCCGCGGGCGATGGGAGGCATCTTCAACCTGTCGTTCGGCTCTCCATACCGGCGGAGCCCCGGCGGCGTGAATTCGTCGTCGCAACAATCAGCCGTCACGCCGGTAATCATATTTCCTATGGGCCATCCTTCAGCCGCGCGAGAGCAACCTTCCCGGTACGGGGGCGTTGCATCCTTCCACTCACTGGAGGATACCCCATGCGGGACACATCGCAGATCAAAGAGCACATGGACGTGATTTCGTCGGACAAGAAGACCGTAGGCAAGGTCGACCATCTGGAGGGTAGCGATAAGATAAAGCTCACCAAACAGAAGCTCGCCCGACGGCGATCATCATCACTTCATCCCAGTCGCCTGGGTCGATCATGTCGACCAGCACGTGCACCTCTCCAAGACCGGCGAAGAAGTCACCGGCCACTGGCAGCACGAAGGTCGCAAGTAATCACGGCTTCTCGACTGGGAACCTCGCGCCTATTCGGCAGCCGACGCGACAACAGCCGCGTCGGCTCCTCTCCTCAAGGACCCGGGAGTTTGCGCCGAACTCAGCCGACGAACAGTTTTCGTAGAGCGATCACGGCGACCGCTGCGCCCAGAGGACCGACTAGCGTGACCCAGTAGCTGTCGGGAAACGCGCGATGCAGCAGGATGCCGGCCGAACTGGCCGACAACGCTATGAGCACCAATAGTCCAACAACGAAGAAGACGCGCTGAACCTTGGACATGCTGCGGGAATTCGCGTCCTCCTTTTCACTATCGTGGCGAACCACCGACCGTCCTCTCGTGTCGAAATTAAAGGAACCCCGCGGACGACGACATGCGCGTCCTCTACCTCGCCTCTTTGTCGTCGCGTAGCTCGGCTTGAGCAGCGGCGAAGATGATGTCCACGGGACGGCACCGATCCACAACCTTCCGAAGCATCCGGCGGCCGTCCGCCTTCTGTTGGCCGTGACTCAGGAACTCACCGACGAAGAAATCCGCCTCGCAGAGCCGCCTTTCGCCTTCGGCGCCCACACCGCCGCCGGCGTCTTGGCGCACCCGGTCCATGTCCAGTTTGCCCAAGTAAAAGTCCAGGACCTGAGCCGGCCACTGGGTGCGATCCACCCTCGCCGCGTTGCGCTCAAGTTCCTCGCGGTCCGGATTGCCCTGGTGGATGCGGGCGATGTGCATCCAGATCGCGGGAAAGGCGTTCGTCGGCCTCAGTCTCGCAGCGACACGCAAGTCTTCGATCGCCCCCGCGATCTCGTCCGAATAGAGCCGCGCTCGTCCCCGTCCGAGATAGGTCGCGGCGTTGCCGGGATCGATCGTTTGGGCGCGGTCGAAATCGGCCAACGCGTCCTTGTAGCGTCCCATCGTCATGTAGGCGCTCGCCCTGTTCGACCAGAAGATCGGATCGGTGCCCTTGAGACGGATCGCCTCGTCGAAATCTCCGATCGCCTTGTCGGTGTCGCCCAGCAGGAGATACATGCCGCCCCGGTTGCTGTAGGCGTCCGCGAAGTCACGCTGCAGGTCGACCGCCCGGTCGTAGTCCGATATCGCGGCCCGATAATCCTGCTTCGCGATGAAGGCATGGGCGCGGTTGTAGAAGGCTTGCGCCGCCGTTGGATCCAGCCGAATGGCTTCCCCATAGCTTTCGATGGCCCGGTCCACCTCTCCCTTGCGTTCGTAGACCGATCCGAGATTGTTGTGAATGAGCGCGCTGGTCGGGTTCAGCCGGAGAGCTTGTAGTAGATCGTCGCGTGCCTTGTCGAATTCCCGTCGATCGGTCCACGCCAGCGCGCGGTAGACGTAGGAGTTCGGAAAGTCGGGCAACAGCGCTATCGCGGCGTCGAAATCGCCCAAGGCGAGACCGCGCAGTCCGAGCGCGTCATACGATACCCCTCGCCCGTACAGGATGAAGCCGCGTTGCTCGGGAGTGAATTGCCCTTGCTTGATGGCTTCGCTGAACAATTGGATGGCCAGCGGAAACTGCTTCCTGTCCTTTGCCGCGAACCCTTCCCGCGCGAACTCACGGGCGCTCTGGGCGAACGACGGTGAACCCAGCAAGCACAGCAGGCTGCAGGCCACGAAAAGTAACCTCAGCCCCTTCCCGAATATTTGGCTGTCGAACCCTTCCGCCCATCCCCTGCCCTTCGGAGCCTCCTTTGTCACGACCGCCCTCAATTCGCGACGCGTCTGGCAGGAAATCTGCCGTCTACGCGCACACCGCATTCCTCGCAGGAAAACACCCAGCCGCCGACCTCCGTTCGCCAGTCGCCATCGTGCGGACAGTTCGGGCATGCTACCCTCCCTCTTTCGTTTCCCACGTCGATCTCGATATCGAGCGCCGACTTCAGACGGTGAAGGCGCTCGAGCTTGTCGTCCTCTCCCTCATCCACGCTAGACCACGTCGTCGGGCGCCAGCGCGCACGCGTTGTTCTCGTCGGTCTCGATCTGCAGGGTCGCGTGTCCGATCTTGTGCTCTGTCCTGAGCAGCCGGGCCGATTCCATCAGGAAATCGTCGCCGGGATGTCCGGTAGGCATGACCAAATGACACGTGATCGCCGTTTCCGTCGTGGAGATCGGCCAGATATGCAGGTCGTGGATCTTGGCTACGCCCGGCCGCTGCAGCAGAAATGACCGGACGGCTTCCATGTCGGTTCCGGACGGTGCCGCGCTCAATGACATCGCGACCGAGCCGCGCAGAAGGCTCCATGTGCTCCACAGGATGACGGCGCAGATGACCAGGCTCATTCCAGGATCCAGCCAAAGCCAACCGGTCCAGAGGATGAGCGCTGCTGACGCCACGACGCCGGCCGAAACGGCGGCGTCGCCTGCCATGTGCAGAAACGCCCCCTGAATGTTGATGTCGCCCTTGCGGCCGCTCGCGAACAGCATGGCCGTGGCGCCGTTGACGACGATGCCGATGGCGGCGACCACCATCACGGTCAGGCCGGCGACAGGCTCCGGTTCGTACAGCCGCAATATGGATTCCCATCCGATGGCGCCGGTCGCGACGAGAAGAAACACGGCGTTCGCCAGCGCAGCCAGGATCGACGCCCCCTTCAGACCGTAGGTGAAACGACCACTGGGCGCCCGCTTCGAGGCGACTGACGCGGCCCAGGCCACGACCAGGCCGAGTACGTCACTCAGATTGTGCCCGGCGTCCGCCATCAGTGCCGTCGAGTTTCCGAGGTAGCCATAGACGGCTTCGGCCGCGACCAGGGCGGTGTTCAGCCCGATGCCGATGGCGAAGGCCTTGCCGAAGCTCGCCGGAGCGTGGACGTGACCGAGCCCGCCATGATCATGGTCATGTCCGTGCCGGTCGGCGCCATGATCGTGACGGTCATGATGCCGATGATCATGGTCGGTGCTGCCGACGGGACCAGCGTTACGGTGACCCGTTTCAGACATGGAGTACGGTTTCCTCGCCTCTCATGGCCTCGTCCTCGATCTGGATCGTCGTGTGCTCGATTCCGTATTCCGCCTTCATCAGGTTCCGGGCCTCCCGCAGCGCCTCCCGCCCGGCCGACATGTCGGCCACGACGAGGTGGCAGCTCATGGCGTCGAAGCCGGACGTGACGGTCCAGACGTGCAGATCGTGGACGGCCACGGTTCCCGGGATGGCAAGAAGCTTCTTCTCGATCGCAGCGGTATCGACGTTGGGCGGGGTCCCCTCCATCAGGATGTGCGTGACCTGACTAAGGAGCGACCACGTCCGGGGCACGATGAACAGTCCGATGCCGGCGCCGATGATCGGGTCCGCGAGAACCCAGCCCTTCCACATCATGAGCAGCGCGGCGACGATCACGCCGATAGATCCGAGCATGTCGCTCAGCACCTCGAAGTACGCGCCCTTGACGTTCAGGCTTTCGGACGACCCGCTCGAAAGCAGCCACATGCTGACCAGATTTACGGCCAGGCCGATGGCGGCGACGATGAGCATCGGTCCGCTGAGGACCTCCGGCGGCGACTGGAAGCGCTGGTAGGCTTCGTACAGGATGTAGACCGTCAGCAGCAGCAGCACGACCGCATTAGCCAGCGCCGACAGGACCTCCATGCGCAGATAGCCGAAGGTCCGCTGCGGGGTCGCTTCGCGGGCGGCGAAGCGGATCGCGAGCAGCGCCAGCGCGAGTCCGCCGACGTCGGTCAGCATATGGGCGGCGTCCGCGAGCAGCGCCAAGCTGCCGGTCACAAGTCCTCCGATGACCTCCGCGATCATGTAGGTCGCGGTCATCGCGAGGGCCCAGGCGAGCCTCTTCGCGTGTTTAGCGCCGGCCGTTCCGACGGATCCTCCTCCGTGCATGTGTCAATCTCCCGTCGTGGTCGTATTTTGGGCGCCGCCGTCCGGATATTCGAGCGCTCGGCGGAGGTTTCGCTCGAGCCTCGTCGAGCAGGAAAAAGCTTACGTCGTCCACCGAGCCGTGCCCCTTGGCGAACGGCTGCTCGAGGAGCCGGACGAGGTAGAGGACGTAGACGAACATAAAGGTGATGAAGCCGAACAGCAGCGCTGACGCCGGGTCGCCTTCCGTCTTCAGCAGCAGGAGCAGCAGTACGATCGAGAACACCAGCGTCTGCACCAGCACGTGCACGGACGGCACGAACTCGACGCGCTGAATGGTGTAGATCCGGAGCAATGCCCTCCGGATCACGTCCTGGTTCGTCCGGAGGCGGACGACGAAGTTCGCGGCCATACCCATGCCCTCGAGCCGGCCCAGGATCGGCGTCAGTTTGGCCAGCTCATCGAGGGCGGGAGGAACGTTCTTGTGGCCGTTTTTGTGCCCGAGGCCCTCGCGGAGCCTGTCGATCAAGGCAAGCAACAACAGCCGCGCCTTCCGCAGGTCGAAGGCATCGTTGGTCTGCGCGAAGCAAGCCAGGTCACCCTCAATCGCCTCGATGGAATTCCTGAGATCGGCCGGGATCTTCTCCGCCTCCTTGTAGTCCTGGAGGATGCTCGACAACAGAAAGCCGACGATGAACACGGCGCCGCCTATGCCGCTGGTCAACAGGCCGTTGAGATCCAGGAACTCGAATCCGAAGTAGTGGACCGCGACTTTCGCCGCGCTCAGAAGCAGCACGACGACGCCCACAGTGAAGAACAGCCGGAACTTCTTCCAGAGGGAGATATCGGCGCCACCGAAATGAAGATGCGAGATTATCGATGACGTCACCGCTCTTGGCCCTTTCCGAATGAATGGACAGGCGCGAATGTGCGCCCGTTCCAACGTAATATCGCCCGCCGGCCTCCCTCGAGCTCCAATCCGACGGTCCCGCCGGCGTTGATCAGCTTCATGTCGTCGACATAGGCGTTGAAGACACGGCGCGAACGGCCACCCCGCTCTAGGTAGACTTCATGAAGGCATCGCTCCGCCCGGCAGATCGCTTCTCGCCGTTCGCAGGCGAAGTTTTCGAAATGCAACGACCTGAAGTGCAGGCCGCCGACGTCGATGGTCGTAGAGAAGTAGTGCGTCGCTGCAGCTTTCCCGCCGCATGGACGCTCCAGACGGGCCAGACCGTGACGGATGTCGACCGGAAGCAGATCGATGTGCTCCGCGGCATACGGTCGTTCGCTCGCGATACTGCCGCGACCCTCGGCGGCGCCTATGGCCGCGATCAGACTCAAGATGCTTCCCAGCGCCAAAAAGAGTCCATACTTCCTCATTTGCGCCTCCGCTGCTGAGCCGAACTCACTCTTCGAACTCCACGCCCAACCGCTTCTCCTTGACCCACGCGACACGACAGGTGCGCCGCGTTCCGTCCGCCGGCACCACAAGCGTGAATTCGCGAGGGATGCCGAGCGGACTTTCAACCTCCAACATCGCGCCGCGATCGCTGAGATTCCGGATGGAGCAATCGATCGCGGAGCTTCCGAACTCGATCGATCCCTTCTTGAGAACCCTCCGGCGCTGGTCTCCACGTCGTTCCATTCCGGCTGCTCCGGCAGTCATGCGATCAGTCGACCGCTTTCTCGGCCTTCTCGCCGAGCTTGACGATGTCGCCTTGCGTGAAGAGGATTCCCTTGAGGCTCCTCGCGCCACTCCTTCTTCCGTCGCAGCAGGAATTCGAGGTTCATCCCGAAATGCTTGAATTCCTCCTTCTGGGCGTTCGCCATGATGGCTTTAGCCTTCTTATCCTTCTCGACCGACATCCGTTGTTCGTACCAATTGATCGCTTCGGCTTCCTCGATCAGCGAAGCCATCATCCGCGCGAAGGTGCGGACCTCCTGCGAAAGCTCCTGCGGCGGTTCGTGGTATTGGTCGAAACCCATCTCATCGCTCCCTTTGCGCTAGTCGTGGCTGTCGAATCCCTTCGGGCTCGACGGCCCTTCGGCCGGTTGTGGCGCGAAACTCCCTGGTCCATGTCTTGAAATAGGCGAAGGCGATCATGATGCCGATGCCGGCGACACTGACGACGATCTGGAAGGCGAGCGAATCGGAGACGAGGTCGATGGCGAAGTAGGCGACGAAGGCGAGGAATACGCCCACGCAGAAGACTTCGAGCGATCGCTCTCCGCACAGCCGCAGCGGCCGAAGCCAAGGAGCCGACAAGAACGGCGCCTCTTTCGGAATCAGTCGCGAGACGACGATCGCGAGCGCCAGGAAATGGACGACGCGGTACGGCGCCAGATGCGTCTTGTTGTTCGGAATGAACAGCGACCGGACGGGCTCGACGATCATTTCCGCGTGGCCGGTCCGCGCTGCGAGTGTGACGATCGCGGCGAACAGGAGAAAGAGACAGGCGGCGGCAAGTGTCGTCCTCGCATAGATGAGCCCCCTCGCCGTAGTCGCGCCCCCGACCGCAACCCACGCGCCGATGACGAACAGGAACTGCCATGCGAACGGATTGAAGTACCAGTGGCCGGCAGGATACGCCCGTAGATTCCATCCCCATGCCTGTGCTGCGACGTAGATACCCGCCGAGATCGCCAACGCGACGTTGGGCCACCTCATGAGGACCCACAGCAGCGGCGGAAACGCGAACATCAACGCGATGTAGAGCGGCAGGACGTCGAGGTTTAGCGGCTTATATTCGAGCAAGAGCCCGTGCTTGAGGAACTCGACCGGGTCTCGAATGAGAAGTCGGATGTTGAATTCGTCGAGCAGGTGGGCGTGGCCGTACCGTTGTGCGACGTATCCGATGGTGACGACGTAGAAGACGAACAGCAGGATGTAGGCGACGTAGAGCTGCCATGCTCTGCCGAGAATGCCCAAGGCGGCGGCAAGGAGGCCCTTCGCCCTTGCTGTTCGCGCATAAACGAACGCCACGGTATATCCGGACACGAACACGAACAGTTCGGCAGCATCGCTGAAACCGTAGTTTCGGGCCGTGATCCAAGCGACCGCATTGTTCGGAACGTGGTCGACGAAGATCGCCCAGTTGGCCAGTCCCCGAAACAGGTCGAGGCGCAGGTCGCGGTCGCTGGTTTGGACCCCGTTGGCGGTCATGTAGACGCCCCCTCGCCCGCCCCACGGCTGCCCGGTATCGAAAGCAGCCGCAGCGCGTTCATGGTGACCAATACGGTCGCGCCGGTGTCGGCAAGGATTGCGGGCCAAAGTCCGGTGATCCCCGCGACCGTGGTGACCAGAAAGACCACCTTCAGTCCCAGTGCGATCGAGATGTTCTGCCGTATGACTCCCATCGTCCGCTTGGACAGTTCGATCATGGCTGGCACGTCGGCGACGCGTCCGTGAAGGACTGCGGCGTCCGCGGTCTCGAGCGCCACGTCGGTGCCGCCACCCATCGCCACGCCGACATCCGCGGCGGCGAGAGCCGGCGCATCGTTGATGCCGTCGCCGACCTTCAGGACGACTTCGCCCTGGTTCTTGTAGGCCTCGACGGTGCGCTGTTTGTCCTCCGGCATCATTTGCGCGCGATGGTCGATGCCAAGATCGCGCGCAAGGGCGGCGGCGGTACGGGGATTGTCGCCCGTTAGCATCACCGAACGGACCCCGGCGTCGGCCAGGCGACGCAGAGCCGCGACCGCATCGCTGCGCAACTCGTCCCGCATGGCGATGCAGCCGGCGGCCTCTTGATCGATGACGAGGACGGATACGGTTTTTCCTCGTTCGTTGAACGCCTCGACGAGATCTCTCTGCTCCTCAGAGAGCGCGACGATCCGTTCGGCCGCAGCGGGTGAGCCAAGGAAAACCGTTCGTCCCCCCAGCACTGCCCGAACGCCTTCTCCCGCCAGGTTTACGAAGTTCTCAACCGGCTGCGGCCGAGCATCCTTGGCGGAGGCCGCCTTCAAAATGGCAAGCGCGAGAGGATGGCTGGAGCCGCGCTCGAGCGACGCGGCAATGGACAAGACCTCGACCTCTTCGTGACTAAATCCGACGACGTCCGTGACCTTTGGCTTGCCCGCGGTGAGCGTTCCCGTCTTGTCGAAGCAGGCGACGGTGACGTCGCGCAAGCGCTCGAGGACGGCTCCGCCCTTCAGGAGCAGACCGCGGCGCGCTCCGGATGCGAGGCTCGCGGCGATCGCCGCCGGCGTCGAGATCACCAGCGCACACGGACAACCGATCAGGAGGATGGCCAATCCCTTGTAGATCCATTCGCGCCAGGTTGCGCCTGCCCAAACGAGTGGCGGCAGGACCGCTACGATCGTGGCGACCACCACCACGCCAGGCGTGTAGTAGCGCGAGAAACGGTCGATAAAGCGCTCCGTGGGCGCCTTCGATTCTTGGGCCTCCTCGACCAACTTGACGACACGGGCGATGGTGTTGTCCTGGGCGGCGGCGGTGACCTTGATCCGGAGTAGAGCCTCTCCGTTCACGGTGCCGGCAAATACTGCCTCCCCCGTCTTCTTGCGGACCGGCGTGCTCTCGCCGGTGACGGGTGCCTCGTCGACGGCGCTGTCTCCGGAGACGATGACGCCGTCGGCAGGAATGCGATCGCCGGGGCGAACTTGGATCAGAGCGTCGACGGACAGCGTCTCGGCTTCCACCTCGCTGACTTGGCCATCGGATTGTTCGAGACGGGCGATCTTCGGGACGAGCTTGGTCAAATCCCGGATGCTCGCCCTCGCGCGCCCCGCAGCGAAACCTTCAAGAAGTTCACCGATCAGAAACAGGAAAACGACAGTCGCTGCTTCTTCCGTCGCGCCGATGAAGACCGCGCCAACGGCCGCGATGGTCATCAGCATCTCGATCGAGAACGGCGTTCCGGCGAAGGCCGCCGAAAATGCTCGCTTGGCGATGGGGACCAGCCCGACCAGCATCGCAAGCAGGAAGGCCCAACTCTCGATGCTGGGGATGCCCTTTCCCAAGGCGAAGGCGACCACCAGCGCCGTTCCGCTTGCGATCGTCGCGTCAACTTTGCTCGACCGCCACCATGGTTCCCGGCCGTCGGCGGCTTGTTGAAGACCGTGGCCATGACCATCATGGTCATCGCCATGATCATAATGGTGCGCCGGCTCCCCTTTCCCCTTGGGGCGATCGTCCTCGACGACGTATCCCAAGGCCGCGATCTGGCGGCTGACCGCCTCCCGCTGGATAGCCCCCTCATGTTCGACCGAAACGCTTCCGCCAGTCACCGAGACTTCGACGCCCCGCACCCCGGGCATCCGCGAAACGGCATTCTCGATCTTCGTGGCGCAGGCCGCGCAGTCCATCCCGCCGACCCGAAGTCTCATCTTCTGAGCAGCCTCGGTCATGCGTGGCTTCCCTGCGCAGCGTCATCCAAGGTGTTTTCCGGTCGAGGTGCCGGCGCGGAGTCCTTCCGGAACAGCACGTAAAGGGCCGGCAGCACCAGCAGCGTCAGGATAGTCGAGGAGATGATGCCGCCGATGACGACGGTGGCCAGCGGCCGCTGCACCTCCGCGCCGGCGCCCGTCGCGATCGCCATGGGAACGAAGCCCAGCGAGGCGACCAGCGCCGTCATCAGCACGGGGCGCAAGCGGGTCACCGCGCCTTCATGAACGGCCTCGAGTACGGACCTTCCTTCGTGTCTCAACTTTTCGATGAAAGCGATGATGACCAAGCCATTGAGCACCGCGACGCCGGAGAGTGCGATGAAGCCTACGCCCGCACTGATCGACAGCGGGATACCTCGCAGCAGCAGCGCCAGCACGCCGCCGGTCAGCGCCAGCGGCACACCGCTGAACACCAGAAGCGCATCGGCAATCGATCCGAAGCTCATGAAGAGCAGCAGCAGTACCAGCAGCAGCGCCACCGGAACTACGATGGTCAGCCGCTTGGTCGCCGAGACCAGTTGCTCGAACTGCCCTCCCCAGCCGATCCAGTAGCCCGCCGGGAGCTTGACCTTCTGCGCGACCGCGCCCTGCGCTTCGGACACGAAAGAACCGAGATCCCTCTCGCGTACGTTGGCCGTCACCACGATGCGCCGCTTGCCGTTCTCGCGGCTGATCTGGTTCGGACCTGGCGCGGAATCGACCGTCGCTACCGACGATAGCGGCACGTAACGGGGCTGTACTCCGAGCGCTGCCGACAAAGCGGTCTTGGTGATCGGAGCCGATCCAGGCTCCTCGGCAGGCAACGGAATCGGGATCGCACGGATCGCTTCGATGTTGCCGCGCAACCGCTCCGGAAGGCGTACGACGATGTCGAAGCGACGATCTCCCTCGAACAGCTTGCCGACGCTCTTTCCGCCGACGGCGATCTCCACGATGTTCTGGACATCGCCGACACTGAGGCCGTAGCGGGACAGGGCCCGCCGGTCGAGCTTGACGGTGAGGATCGGCAGGCCCGCGACCTGCTCGGTCTTCACGTCGGTAGCCCCTCGGATGCCCTGAATTACGGACTGCACCTGACTGGCCGCTCCTTGCAGCACGTCGAGGTCGTCGCCGAAGATCTTGATGCCGACGTCGCTGCGGACGCCTGAAATCAGCTCGTTCACGCGCAACTGGATCGGCTGCGATACCTCATAGTTGCTGCCGGGAATGTCGTTGGCGGCCTTCTCGATCTCTTCGACCAATTCCGCCTTCGGCTTCTCCGGGTCCGGCCACTCGCTGCGCGGCTTGAGCATGACGTACCCGTCCGACATCGACGGCGCCATCGGATCGGTAGCGACCTCAGCCGTGCCTGTCCGGGTGAAGAACTCCTTCACCTCGGGGAGTTGCTGGATCCTCTTTTCCAGCGCCATCTGCAGATCTAGCGACTGCGTCAGGCTCGTTCCGGGAATCCGGATCGCGGCCAAAGCGACGTCGCCCTCATCGAGGCTCGGGATGAACTCGCCACCCATGCGGCTCGCGGCGAACAAGCTCGCGCCGACGATCACAACCGCCAAGACCGCCACGACGCCCCGGAAGGCGATCGCACGGTCTAGAAGCGGCAGATAGACGCGCTTGGCGCCGCGCATGAAGAAGTTCTCCTTCTCAGACACCTTGCCGGTGACCACGATCGCGACGGCTGCGGGCACGAAGGTGACGGAGAACAGCGCCGCTGCGGCAAGCGCCATCAGCACGGTCAGCGCCATCGGCGTGAACATCTTGCCTTCGACCCCTGTCAGGGTCAGCACCGGCAGGTAGACGACCGCGATGATCAGCGTTCCGAATAGGCTCGGTTTGATGACCTCTGCCGAGCCGTTGCGGATCGTCTCCAGCCGCTCTTCCAGGCTCAGCAGCCGGCCCTTCTCATGCTGCGCCTCCGCGAGCAATCGGAGACAGTTCTCGACGATGATGACTGCACCGTCGACGATGATGCCGAAGTCGATGGCCCCGAGGCTCATCAGGTTGGCGCTGACCTTCGTTTCGACCATGCCGGTGACCGTCATCGCCATCGACAACGGGATGACGCAGGCCGTGACCAGGGCTGCCCGGAAGTTGCCGAGGATGAGGAACAGCACGACGATGACGAGGATCGCGCCCTCGACAAGATTCTTCTCGACCGTCTTGACCGTCGCGTCGACGAGGTGGGTCCGGTCATAGACCGCGCGGGCGACGACGCCGTCCGGAAGCGATTTGGCGATGTCGTTCAGCTTGGCTTGAACCCGCTGGGCCACCGCACGGCTGTTCTCGCCGATCAGCAGCATGGCGGTACCGAGAACCGTCTCCTTTCCGTTGAGGGTCGCTGCGCCCGTGCGGAGGTCCTTGCCTTCGGCGACCTGGGCCACGTCCCTCACCCGGACCGGGACGCCGCCTCGCGAGCCAATGACGATATCCTCGATCTCGGCGATGTTGGCGACCTGGCCCGGGGTCCGGACCAGATACTGTTCGCCGTTCCTCTCGATGTAGCCGGCGCCGACGTTGGCGTTGTTGGCGGCGAGCGCCGTCATCACGTCGCGGAAACCGAGCTTGTAGGCCATGAGCTTGCCCGGATCGGGCAGCACGTGGAATTGGCGCTCGAACCCACCGATCGTGTTGACTTCGATGACGCCCGGCACGTTGCGGAGCTGCGGTTTGATGATCCAGTCCTGGATCGTCCGCAGATCGCTCGGCGTGAACTCCTTGCCGCCCGGCGCCTTCGCACCCGGCTTGGCTTCGACCGAGTAGTGGAAGATTTCCCCGAGGCCCGTCGCGACGGGGCCCATGGCAACTTCGACGCCGGCGGGGAGCTGATCCTTGACCTGCTGGATCCGCTCGTTGACGAGCTGGCGGGCGAAGTAGATGTCGGTGCCGTCCTGGAAGACCGCCGTCACCTGGCTGAGGCCATATCGCGACAAGGAGCGGGTGTATTCGAGCTTGGGCAGCCCGCCCATTGCCGTTTCCACCGGAAACGTGATGCGCTGTTCGGTCTCCAGCGGCGAATAGCCTGGTGCCTGTGTGTTGATCTGCACCTGCACGTTGGTGATGTCCGGCACCGCGTCGATCGGCAGACGGGTGAAATTCCAGCCGCCGAAGGCCAACAGTCCCAACACGAACAGGATCACCAGCCAACGCTGGCGGATGGAGAATTCGATGAGGCGCTCAATCATGCTCGGCCTCTCCTTTGCCCATCTCCGCCTTCACGACGAATGAGTTTTGGGCCACGTACTTCTCGCCCGCCTTTACTCCCGCCCGAACCTCCACGAACTTCTGATCGGCGTCCCCGAGTTCCACAGGCCGCGCTTCGAGCTTGTCGTCGCCTTCGCGAACGAATACGACGGTCTTGTTTTCGAAGGTCTGGATCGCGCCGGCATTGACGGCGACCGGCACCTTCCGCTCGGCCAGCACCAGACGAGCGGTCACGAACAGTCCCGGCCGCAGCCTCCCTCCGGGTTCGGCAGGATCACTCGGGCAATCGCCGTCTGGGTCTCGCTTGCGCCGACAGGCGCCAAGTAGGAGATCTTGCCCTTGATGTCGCCGACGCCGTCATCCGGATCGATCAGGACCTCGTCCCCGATCCGGACGCGCCTAAGATCCTGGCGGTAGATCGACAGGTCGACCCAGATCGTCGACAGGTCCGCCACGACAAATGATGGCTTCTGCTCGGAGACGTATTCGCCGAGCGATATCTGACGGTCGATCACCGTGCCGGCGATCGGCGCCTTGAGATCATAGACCGTCAAGCTCTGGTTGCTCTCGATGGATGCCAGCAGATCGTCCTTGCCGATCACGTCGCCGATCCGGCGCTTGATCGCACGCGCGATGCCGGGAAAGCGCGGCGTGACCTGGACCACCGTCTCCTGATTGGCGCGCAGGACGCCATTGAACGACAAGGTTTCGGTCAGGGTCGCCGGGCCCGCTTCGGCGAAGGTGGCGCCTGCTGCCGCCAACTTGACATCGCTGATCACGATGCGGTCGGCGCCATGTTCGTCCTTCTCGGCGTGCTCGTTGCCGGCCTTCTCCTCCTTGGCATCCTGCTTGGCGACCTGCTGCGTCGCAGCGGGTGCGTCCTTGGGTGTCAGCATGCGATAGCCGAAGGCGCCGGCGGCAGCCGCGACCAAGGCGAGGACGATTGCACTCGAAGTCTTCATCGTGCGCTCTCCCGCGCCAGAGCGAAGGGATTGCCGACGAGTCCTTCGATCGTGGCAACGGCGACGTGGTAGTTCTGCAGCGCCTCCTGCTCCCGCAGACGAGCCTGGGTGACGTTGGCCAGCGCGTCCAACACTTCGAGCAGCGAGAAGCGCCCGGCGCCGTAGCCCTGTTCGATCTCGTTGGAGGCGGCCTGGGCCTTCGGGATGCCGGAGTCGCGAAGTATCGCGAGTTCCCGCAGCGAGCCCTGTACGTTGTCGTAGGCCCGTCCAGCGACGACGATCAGCGTGTTGCGGTTCGCCTCGCGTTCCGCCCGCGTCTTGGCGAGGTTCTGCTGTGCCGAGAGGATGTTGCCCTGGTTCTGATCGAAGATTGGGATCGGAACCGTGAGGCTGAGCCGCACCGCGTCGTCGTTGGTCTCGTTGTAATGTCGCCATCCGGCTGAAAGGCGAACGTCAGGATAAGGCCTGAGCCGCGCCAGCAGCAGTTCGGCGTTGCGTTGCGCATAAACCGCATTCCAGCGCACCAGTTGCGGGTTGGCGTCGATGGCGGCGATCACCGTCTGAAACGGCGGCGCGCGGGTGGTGGCGTCGAGGCGTCCGGAGACGTTGCCGAACTTCGGGGAAGTGTCGCCCATGAGCACCGCCAGTTCGCGGCGCGCGCTGGCCAGGTTCGCCTTGGTGCGCTCGCGATCGGCCTTCACCAGCGCCGCTGCGACTTCGGCGCGACCGGTCTCGGCAGGCGACGAAGCACCGGCATCGACCCGGCGCTGAAGCAACGGCGTCAGCCGCTCAAGGGCGGCGACCTGCTCGTCGAGGATCTGGATCCGCCGCTGCAGCCCGAGCACGTTCAGAAACGCGATGGCCGTTTCCGACAGAATCTGCAGACGTACCGCCTGGCGCTCGATCGTCGCCCCGTTGACGCCGGCCTGGCCGGCCGCGATGCGGGCCTCGCGCTTGCCGAACAGCTCGAAAAGCTGGCTGATCTGCAGCGTCGTCTCGGCCGACTTCGTCCCGCGATAGATGCCCGAACCGAATGAGTTATCCTGTTCGTAGCTCAGTTCCGGATTGAGGAGCGCCCCCGCCTGAATGCGCTGGCCCGTCGCGATCCCGATATCGCGTTCGGCGGCGGTCAAGCGGGGGCTGGTCGCGAGCGCGCGCTGCAGCGCCGCCCCGAGATTGAGGGTCTGCGAATGCGACGCCGCCGTCAGCCAAGGACTGACCAGCAACGCCGTCGCGCACGCGAAACGCGTGACGCACTTTGAAAACATGATGAAAACCTGACGAAAGACGGAATCAGAGCGCGATGCGCCCAGCGGTCATTTTCAGGTCAGGAACTTCGGTGGGGGCGGATCGAGACCGCGCACGGTGTCGGTCAGAGGGGCCGTCGCCCGGATGAGGACCGCCAGCTTGGGTTCCATCACAGTCATGACTTGCTGCGGAGGCGCTGCAACGGAAACCGCGAAGCAGCCATGGCAGTGATGGTCGACGATGGCACCGGTCTCAGGGCCGCTATCGGACTTGGTATCGACCATCCAAGCCACCGGGGAACCGGTTGGATTTGTCACGTCAAGGTCGAGACACCGATGCAGCGCACCCGACATCAGATAGGTCACGATCAGAAATACGGACACGATCCCGCGCAAAGCAGGAACATGCCTCAATCCAGATCTGATCCGACCAATCGTCAATGACCACACTCTACGTTCGCGAGTTGGTAGGTAGCATGGGCGCAAGGCTCACGTCGACCCGCAATATTATAACAATCCCAAACATTTGTTGCGTGTCAATCGCAACTTCTAGGAATCGAGCATGCGGGTAACCCTGTCCCAGTTCTGGGACGTAGCTGCAGGCTTTTCTTCGGAGGCAGCGTACCCGTCTTATGCGACGTTCTTTCACGGCTTCCTAAACGATAGCATTGCAACCCGTCCGATCCGCACCGAATGCGAGGACTGCAGTTTGGCCCCGGCAAAGCCCGCCTTTTGAAGAGTTTGCCCCAAGTTCCATCGACGTGGGATTGAACCGCAATCCTGCTTGAAATCTGCGCTGCAAGGTTGAGGACGATGCGCTCTTCGCGGCCGGTCGGTCGGTCATAGTCCGCAACATAAAATACACCTCCACGGCGCAGGATTCGGAAAGTTTCCTTCGCCAAGGCGATCTTTTCATCGGGAGTTCTCAAATGAAAGGCGAGTACGCACATCGCGCGGTCGAAGCTGCCAGTGTGAACCGGAAGGGCCACAACGGAAGGTGCGTCGATGAACGTAATATTCTCGATGTGCTGTTCGTCGATCGCTCGCTTTGACTTTCGGACGATCGATGGATCGGGATCCGCTACAACGATACTGAGTCTCGGTGAACCGCTCCGCAAGCGAGATCGCCGTCGCTGCGCTTCCCCGTCCGAACGCCAAGAGGCGCTCTCCGCGCTTTGGAGACATCAACTCGAACAAGGGCTCCTGCCACGACGTGTCGCGCAGCATTGCAGCGGCGAAGCGATAGTAAAGCGGTTTGAGCGCCGCCACGACCAAAATCGATAGAAACTTCATGCGGTGTCGCGACCGCGAGGCCAATGGCGGAGAGCGTCCGAAGCCGTCAGAAGCTTCGCGCGCTTGAGGACGCTCTTCAGCTCCTCGAGTTCTGCGAGAAGTCGGTGCGCCTTGCCGCTCGCGTTATTGGCAACATACGCGTTCGCTGCGTTCATGGAACTAGATAGGTTTTCTATCTGCCACCGAGCGTTGCTCGAAAGTGCGAGGAGGACGACACGGCGATCGGTCGCGCACGGCTTGCGGCGGATCAGTCCTTTGGACTCGAGCAATTGCGACTGCGCCGTGACGAACGATGCGTCCACGGCCAGTTTCTCCGACACCACGCTGACCCGCACCCCCTCTTCGTCCGCAAGATGCGATATCGCCATCAGAATGTTCCATTGAGCCACCGTGACACCCAGACCGGCCGCCCAACACTTCTGCACTTCGCTCAAACAGCCGTGAATTTGCTTCACCTCCCAGGATAATCGCTGCAAGAGGTCGTCCGGCGTCGAAGCCTGCGAGTCTTCAACTTGCTTGGTTTCCATAACGTAATCCTTCAATTCCAATGTGACCGCCGACGGCGCCTGCAAAACGGAATGGCCCCGAAAGAGCGGTCTCTGAAAAATGCGTTGTCGATCCAGATCGCCTGCACGCTTGCTGCCCCAGCAACTTGACTGAGTCTCGCAAAGGCTTTGAGAGCGACGCCGTCGCCTTCCCAAAGACAGGGACGACAGCATCGCGCTGCGTAATGGCGGCGCGAGGGAGTTTGACGGGAAACGGAGACAGGACGCGCGATGCGTCCCGCGTCGTTCGCTTTAGGTCAGAGATTTCGGCGGGGGCGGATCAAGACCGCGAACATTGCCGTACAAGGGAGCCGCCGATTTCGGCAACTCGGCGGGCTTCAAGCCCAGGGCGAGTTCAGCCTGTTGCGCAGGCGCCGGGACCGATACTGAGAAGCAACCGTGACAGTGGTGATCGGCTACCAAACCCCGTTCGGGCGATTGGGAGGTTTTGCCGTCCGCGGCCGCGATCGCCAAGGATGATCCGGAGCGAATGGCGGCGTCGACATCAACGAGTCCATGAAGAACGCCAGACAGGACGTACACCAGGGTCAGGAGAACGGACACGATCCTGCGCAACGCAGTAACGCGCTGAGTTCCCGATATGACCTGACTACCGGACAATGATCACGCTCTCAGTGAAGACGACGAGGCTACCTATCATGATGGCTACCTTCCGTCGATCCGCAAATATTGCGAGCGCGTGCGTCGCTTGTCGCAGGGTTCCACTTGGGGCCGCCGCCGAGCGCTTCGTGGCCTACAAATCCTCACCAGCCAGTTTTCTGAGTTCGTTCTTGTCGTCTTCGCGCAGGATCGTGTTGGCAACCTGATCGTAGGCTCGGGTCGCAGCGACGAGACTGCTCATCTCATGTACCGCGTTTACGTTCGCCCCTCCAAGGCTCCCGTAGCGAGCCGAATCTGCGCCGGAGGCACCTCGTTCGCAGGAGACTCCGATGAAAACAGCGTGCTTCCCTCGGCGCGCAACTTGGCATTATCTACAAACTTCACCAGGCGAAGACGTCCTATCGGTCCCCTCGCCGTCGAGATGGTCCCATCGGCTCCGATGCTCAGCGGGCCATCGCGTGGCGGAACCTGCAGGGGGCCGGTCGCAGTCAACACGATATCGCCGGACAACGTGACTACGCGGCCTTCCTTGTCGAGCGTGAACGCTCCGTTCCGCGTGTAGCGATCTCCTGCAGCCGTCTGGATCACAAAGAAGCCGTCCCCGACGATAGCGACGTCGGTCCCATTCCCGGTGGGCTTGAGGGGACCGCCGGAAAAGTCGGTGTAGCCGGTGACGGCCACAAGCGATCGCATCGGAGCCGAGGGCATGTCGTCGGCTTCCTTCGCCTTCGTGAGATATTCGCGGAACTGAAGCCCCTCGCGTTTGAATCCGGTCGTCGTCTGGTTGGCAACGTTTCGAGCAACCTTGTCCAATTGCTGTTGCAGCGTGATCAATCGCGATAGCCCGATGACGGTCTTGTCGGACATTGGAAGACTGCCTTTCAAACTGCCGAATGAGGCCGGTGGTCGCCCTTGCGCTGCGCTTGCTTGGTTTGAGGATGGCAGGGGGACGGGATCCACAAGGCATGTGAACCGCCGCGCGCTCGGTTCTCGGCTTGGAGCCGACAAAATTGCGCGCGGCTTTGTCTCGCCGTCGACAATGTCGTCGGATGGAGCCTTCAGCCCTTGTACTTGGCTTGGCCCGACTTGCCCGTGTCCGTCTTGATCATGAGTGTGATCGCGGTGGATGCCGTAATCGGCTTCTTCGTTTCACCCTTCAGGACGTTCTCTCCCGACGGAGAAAGGACAATCGTCTCTCGATCGTCGCCGTTTACGATTAGAGCAGAGGCCGTATAGCCCTTCGTCGACACGGGCTTGTTGTCCTCGTTAAGGACGTTGAACGTCACGGCATTTCCCGACGGCAGGAACTCGATATGCACGCCGGCCGCATCCGCAAGAACGCCGCCATTGGGTCCCTTCGAACCGTGTGAGTGTTGAGCGTGAGCCGGGACGACCGAGAGCAATACGGCCAGTATGAACGCGGCGGGTTTCATGCAGTTTCTCCTTGTGCGGTTGCGGAAGTCGACTTCGTCGTGACCGCTTCACGACGGAAGAGCGTGTAGAGCGCCGGCAAGACCAGCAGCGTCAAAATGGTCGATGATACGATCCCGCCGATGACCACGGTGGCGAGTGGCCGCTGCACCTCGGCGCCGGCGCCGGTCGCGATCGCCATGGGCACGAATCCCAGGCTCGCCACCAGGGCGGTCATCAGAACCGGCCTCAACCGGGTCAGCGCCCCCTCGCGAACGGCTTCGACGACAGGGCGGCCCTCCGATCGCAGCTTCTGGATGAACGCGATGATGACCAAGCCATTCAGGACGGCGACGCCCGATAGCGCGATGAACCCGATACCGGCGCTGATCGAAAGGGGGATGTCGCGCAGAAGCAGGGCGGCAATGCCGCCCGTGAGCGCGAGCGGCACCCCGCTGAAGACCAATGCGGCATCGGCGAACGTTCCCAGGCTCATGAAGAGCAACACGAAGATCAGGAGCAGCGCGATCGGAACGACGATGGTCAGCCGCTTGGTTGCGGAAACCAACTGCTCGAACTGTCCTCCATAGGTGATCCAGTAACCCGCCGGCACCTTGACGCCGTCGGTGATCCGCCGCTGGGCGTCGGCGACGAACGAGCCGAGGTCTCGGCCGCGCACGTTCGCGGTGACCACGATGCGCCGCTTGCCGTTTTCCCGGCTTATCTGATTGGGACCCGGAGCCGCGTCGATCTCGGCGACCGAGGAAAGCGGGACATAACGGACCTGCCCCAACGGTGAATTTCCCCAAGCCGCCTTGATGGCCCCAGCCTGACCTTCGCGCACGGGAAGAGGGATCGGAAGATTGCGGATCGCTTCCATATCCGAACGAAGGTGTTCAGGCAGCCGAACGATGATTTCGAAACGACGATCGCCTTCGAACACCAGGCCGGCGCTCTTGCCCCCGACCGCGATCTCAACGACACCCTGCACATCGGAGATGCTCAGGCCTTGTCGTGCCAAGGCCTGCCGGTTCAATTTGACCGTAAGCACGGGCAATCCGGAGACCTGCTCGGTCTTCACGTCTGCAGCCCCCTGCACGCCCTGGAGCACGTTTTGCACCTGCCCGGCGACCTGCAACAGCGTGTTCAGGTCGTCGCCGAAGATCTTGACCCCGACATCGCTGCGGACGCCCGATATCAGCTCGTTGAAGCGCATCTGAATTGGCTGGGTGAACTCATAGTTGTTGCCCGGCACTTCCGCGACGACCTTCTCGATCTTGGAGACGAGTTGCGCCTTGGTCATCGAAGGATCGGGCCACTGCGCATGGGGTTTGAGCATGATGTAGGTGTCGGCGACGTTCGGCGGCATTGGATCGGTCGCCACCTCTGCCGTGCCGATCTTGGAAAAGACCTCGCGGACCTCGGGCACCTTCCGGATGGCCTCCTCCAGCTTGATCTGCATATCCACGGCCTGTGTCAGGCTCGTCCCCGGAATGCGCATCGCGTGGGTGGCGACATCCCCTTCATCGAGCGAGGGTATGAACTCGCCGCCCATGCGAGACGCGGCAATTCCGCTGACGATCACCAACGCGCCGGCCGCCAGTGCGACCATGTGTCGATTGCGTATCGAGGCATCGAGAAGCGGCACATAGGCGAAGCGAGCCCCGCGCATGAACCAGTTCTCCTTCTCGGTCACTTTGCCGGTCACCAGAATGGCAACAGCGGCCGGAACAAAGGTCATCGACAGGATCGCGGCGCCGCCCAACGCCATGAGAACTGTCAGGGCCATGGGCGTGAACATCTTCCCTTCGACGCCCGTCAACGTGAGAACCGGGAGGTAGACGACCGCGATGATGAGGGTGCCGAATAGGCTGGGCTGGACGACCTCCCCTGCTCCCGCCAAAATCGTATCGAAACGCTCCTCGCGGCTCAGTATGCGCCCTCTGCGGTGCTGCTCCTCCGCAAGCAGCCGCAGGCAGTTCTCGACGATGATGACCGCACCGTCGATGATGATGCCGAAGTCGATGGCGCCGAGCGACATGAGGTTCGCGCTGACCTTATTCTCGACCATTCCCGTCACGGTAATGAGCATCGACAAGGGAATGACGAGCGCGGTGGCGACGGCCGCTTTGAAGTTGCCGAGGATCAGCAGCAGGATCACGATGACGAGGATCGCGCCCTCAAGCAGATTCTTCTCTACGGTCGCGATCGTGGCCTCGACGAGGCGTGTACGGTCGTAAAGCGCCCTCGCCACCACACCTTCGGGCAGGGATTTCGCGATCTCGTCCAGCTTCGCCGATACACGCTGGGCCACCGTGCGGCTGTTTTCGCCGATGAGCAGCATCGCCGTGCCGACAACGGTCTCGCGCCCATTCAGAGTTGCCGAACCGGTACGGAGCTCTCGCCCTTCGATCACTTCTGCGATGTCGCCGATCCGAACCGGGATCCCTTCGCGCGCCCCGATCACGATATTTCGAATGTCGCTCGCGTCGCCCACCTGCCCCGGCGTGCGAACTAGGTATTGCTCACCATTTCGTTCGATGTAGCCCGCGCCGACGTTGGCATTGTTCGACGCAAGCGCGGTCATCACATCGCGAAAATTCAGCCGATACGCCATCAGCTTGGTAGGATCGGGCAGGACGTGGAACTGCCGCTCGAACCCACCGATGGTATTGACCTCGACTACGCCGGGCACCGTCCGCAACTGCGGCTTGATGATCCAATCCTGGATCGTGCGGAGGTCTATCGGGCTGATCTCGCTCCCGTCCGGGTTTTTGGCTGCCTTCTTCGCCTCGACGGCGAACATGAATATCTCGCCGAGGCCTGTCGAAATCGGTCCCATCGCCATTTCGATGCCGTTCGGCAGGAGGTCTTTCACCTGCTGCAAACGCTCGTTGACCAACTGGCGCGCGAAATAGATGTTCGTGCCGTCGGCGAAGACGACGGTGACCTGGCTTAGCCCGTATCTGGACAGCGACCGTGTGTACTGGAGGTTCGGTAACCCGCCCATGCCAGTTTCGACTGGAAACGTGATGCGCTGTTCGACCTCTAGGGGCGAATAGCCCGCCGCGCTCACGTTGATCTGCACCTGGACGTTGGTGATATCCGGTACCGCGTCGATCGGAAGGCGCGTGAAGTTCCACGCACCTACCGCCCCGACTGCGAGCACAGCAAAGAGGACAAGCCATCGCTGGCGTATCGAGAATGCGATTATCGCGGTGATGACCCCGTGCTTCCGGTCGCCGACCGGGCCCTGCTCAGTGCTCATGGGCGGCCGTTCCCTTGGCTATTTCAGCCTTCACGATGAAGCTGTTTCGTCCCACGTACAGGTCGCCCTCCTCCAGGCCGAACTGCACCTCGACGTGCTCGCGATCGCGAGCACCCAGCTCGACCTCTCGCACCTCGAATTTCAGGCCATTGCGGACGAAGACGACGTTGCGGTTTTCGAAACTTTGGACGGCGGTCGATTTGACGACGATCGGCGCGGACTTGTCCGAGAGCATCAGGCGCGCCGTGACGAACATGCCTGGCCTCAGTCTTGTCCCCTCGTTCGGCACGCTGGTGCGCGCAAGAGCGCTCTGCGTATCCGCGCTGCCGACGGGCGAAATGTAGGTCAGCCTGGCGTCGATCGGCTTCCCGCCATCGCCGACATCGATGACGACCTTGTCGCCTTCGCGCACCCGCTTCAGGTCCCGCCGGTAAACGGATAGGTCGACCCATACGGTGGAAATATCGGCGATCGTGAAGGCTGCCTTCTGCTCTGACGCGTATTCGCCGAGAGAAATTTGGCGGTCGATGACCGTGCCGGCCAACGGCGCCCGGATCTCATAAGTCGTGAGACTCTGGTTGCTCTCGATCTTGGCCAGGAGGTCGTTCTTTTCGACGCGATGACCGACGCTCGCCTTGATCTCGCGGACGACTCCTGGAAATCGAGGAGTCACCTGAACGAGAGCCTCCTGATTTGGCTGCAAAATGCCGTTGAGGAGCAGACTGTCATGAAGGACGCCGGGCGCCGCGACGAGGAGCCTCGATATCGGAAGACCTGAGCTTGTCGTCGCTCATTTCGACGCCGTCGGCGTGACCTCCCTCTTCGTGGCCATGCCCCGCCTCCGATTGCTTGCCGGAGCCTCTGCTGAGGCAAGTTCAATAGGAAGAAGCCGATTGCAGCCAGCGCGATAGTTGCCAGGACCGAGTTCGCGAAAAGCCGCTTCATGGCGCGATTCTCGCTGCGCGGGAGGCGCGATCGCGCAGCGCCAGGCAAACGAGGGTTTCCAAGCCGCATCGACCGGCCGACGACGAACGCCGCTCCCACGTCTCGAAACCCATGGGCAAAGCGACGAATACATGCGCTCGCGCTTCTCGCGCGGCAGCGATCTCAGAAGACATGGAAATAGACCTGCAAACGAAGGCAAGAAGGCGCACGGATGCGCCGAGCGGGTTCGTTCAGATCAGGCCTTTGGAGGGGGAGTATCCAATGCGGAGGAGGTGCCGGTCAGCCGCTTCGTCGGCATAGCGACCGGCTTCGTCACGGCCGCAGCGAGCGACCAGGCTGCCGTGGCCCGAACGGGCGAGACGGAGAAGCACCCGTGACAATGCCGTTCGGTCAGAACGCTGTCGCCACCGGTCGTGCTTCCCAGGCCTGCAGTCGAAAAGACGGTCTCGGTCGAGCCGGAGGTTGCCACATGGTCGATGTGGGCACTATGGAGGACGGCGGCGCTCAAATGGCCGAACGCAAGCAACAGAACCAGCAGATCGCGCAGCCGGCGAAGGAGAGCATTGCTGGTGGCGGCGATCGGCATAACGCGAGGCAAATCCGCAGAGGCAGAAGTGGCGCTGTCGCTATGGGCGACTCGGCATACTCGGCACTCCTACACGTCGCTCGGTCGGTTGTCCTCAGCAAAAGCGCGGGGTGCGACAATGTTGCCGCGCTGTCATAAGAGGTTGTTTCCGTCGCTTTGCCTTCCCAGTTCCGTTGCAGGGCCAAGCTCCTGCACTACCCGACGCCCCGGGTCTTCTCGGAAGGTTGCGAGAGGGCGGTGTCGGCTGCCTCGGACTTCGCGTCGGCTATCCGCTCCACCGATCCGGCGATGCCCCGCAGCGGCGTGCCGAAATCGGGAATATCGATCAAGGCTAAAAGCAGGCCGGCGATCCAGAACGCGTGTATCCCCGTGAACAGCGAGATCAGGCCGAGCACCGCGACGAACTCGAACTGCAGCTTCTGCGACTTGTGCGCCATCCGCTCGGGCAGGCTGTGTAACTTCCAGTACAGCACGCCGACCGAAAAGATGACCGCCACCAGGAAGAACCCCATTACCACCAGCAGGACGTCGGAGCCGTCGGCCCCCGGCAGGAAGAACGGAAGCTTATGGGGAGCCATAGGATGAATTTCGTCCGCCAAACCTACTCTCCCAATAACGGATTGGACTTCGTCTTCCGAATATGGGGGCTTACATCGCGGGCCTTGATCTAGATCAAAGGATGACGGCGAGTTCTCTTCTCGAAGCGCAATGCCCCCGATGAACGCGCAAAGGTCCGGATGAACCGCGGGACGCCGCTAGGAGGTCCCTTTCCTCCGACGAGAGAGGCGCCTTCACCTCGCCGCGCGGGCCTTTACTTTGCGACCTTTGAGGTAAGCCCGGAGCGCCTTCTCGGCGAGAATGTAGGCGGGCTGACCGTCCTCGATCGCCGCCATTTTGAGAGATTTGATGAGATCCTCGGGGAGATAAAGCAAGATCTGCCGCCTGCCCCCTTCCCCTTCTCGGGCCACCGATACGTCAACCTTGGGCCGCTTCATCCATCGATCTCCGCAAACAGCCAGGCGTGGATAGCTGACTATCAAAATACGCATACCATCGAGACGCGCTCCCGAGTAGCCGAAACAGACGATTTTAGCGCCCTTGTTCACAGCTTCGTAACACATTACCAGCTCGCGCGCTGGACAATTCCAGCCTCGGCGTTGCACTTTTCTGTACCGCTAGATAGCTCGCTATCTATTGACTCGACGATGGCGCACGGCTATTTGGCGATTATCGATGTGAAAATGCGGCGATCAACATGAGCAACGACGAAGAGAACGACAGGACGGCGACGCAGATCGCGCAATTCATCGTCCAAGGAGTTCCTCAGCCATGTGCGTCGACATTCCCGGCTATCCGTCCGACCTCCGCCCCTTCCTGACTGCCAAGAGCCCGACCCCGATTCCAGTCGGCGACGCGGTCCGGCAAGATCTCTTGATTCAGTTGGCCCTAGATCCCGAGATCGCGGCCATCGAGCACATCGCTTCGGTCGCTCTTTGCGGCGTCGTCTACCCTGTCGACCTTCTGCTCGCGACGCGCGGTGAAGCACGATTGATCCTCGACGTCGGACCTCCGCTTCGCGATCTCGACGATGAAGGAACGCTCCTGCTCGCGGCCGACGAGCTTCGGGCGATGATCGTGCCTCTCTCGCTGGACGACGTGTACGCGCGACCGCGGTCGTCGAACGCCAGGCTGGTCTGGGCGTCTCGCAATCGACCAGTTCCGGCGGATGGCCGAGAGCGGATCTTCGCGGCCATCGAGGACGACGGCGACTGCACTGTTGCCAGTCTGGGCTTTGGTCTCCGCGACTGGGTCTTCGCGCTCGCCTGCGAGGGCGCCGTCGCGATCGATATCGACCGCGACCCGATCGTCGACGCCCGCGTGCGTCTTGGCCGGTTTGCTCGGGTCCCGCCACTCCGCTCCCTCGCACCGCGCTGAGGTTCCGATGTGCGAATGGCGTCAACGGCTCACCGATAGGTTTCCCGAATTGTTCGACAGCGCCAGGGTCGGCGGGCATGTCCCCGGCCTGTCGCTGGTGGATGATGGTTGGCGGCACATCGTGTGCCGAGCCATCGCCCGGATCGCGACGGCGGTCGGCACCTCGCCACTGAAGATCACAGCGATCTCCAGGCGATCTGGAGTGCTGAGGCTGGATTACGACCGTTCCTCGTCGATCGCGCGTCTGCCGGATATCGAGGCCGCGATCCAGTACGCCATCGCGCTGGCGGAGGCCGGTTCGGCGTGCACGTGCGAGCGGTGCGGCCGCGAGGGATGTCTTCACCAAGTCGGCTCGGAACTTGTCACCGCGTGTGTGGCGCATGCGAACGGGGTGAAGGTGCGCGAGGTGCGTGGCTTCGAAAACCTGCATGTCGTGCGGTCGTTCGACGGCAAACGTCCGGGGCCGATCATTCTTGGTCGTTATGACCGGATTACCGACGTCTTCGTCGCGGTCGATCCGCGCTCGCTCCCGGCAAAGGAGTGAGCGCGTGCGCATCTGGACCATGAGCGATCTCCATATCGAAACCGCGAGGGGCTGGGACCTGCCCTCTCCTTCGAAGCGGCCCACCTATGACGTGTTCGTTTGCGCCGGCGATCTCATGCCGGGCTTCGCGCGGGGCGTGAAGTGGTTGGCCGAGCGCATCGACGACCATCCGGTCGTGGTGGTAGCCGGCAATCACGAATTCTTTGGGCGAGACATCGACCGCGAGATCGAGAAGGCCCGCGAGGCCGCCTTCGGCACCAACGTCGTCGTACTTGATGACGAAGCCAAGTTGATCGGCGGCAAAGGCGGCGTCCTCATCGCCGGCGCCGTCGGGTGGACCGACTTCGACCTGTACGGCACGCCGGAGAAGTCCATGCTCGCGGCCGCCGCCAGCATGAACGACTACCGTCGGATCCGGACGGATCGCTATGCCCGGCGTCTCCGTCCTCGAGACACGCTCGCCCGCCATCGCAAGACCCGCGAGTTCATCTCGTCCACGTTCGGCGGGCCGAAGACATCGAAGCGGCTCCTCGTTACCCATCATCCCTTCCACGCTTTCGGCGGTCGGAGCCGTCCGGCGTCGACCACGGACGAGCAGGATCTCTTGGGCCCGGCCTACGCTTCGCGCTGCCCCGAGATGTTCGCTGTCGGTCTGGACGCGGCCATCAGCGGGCACACGCACGTCAGTTTCGAGCTGGCGGTCGAGGGCGTGAAGCTCATCGCGAACTGCAAGGGATACGGTCCCTGGGACGCTGTCTCGCGCTGGGAAAACGATGACTTCGATCCCTGCTTCACGTTCGACATCTAGGAGGACGCGATGGACGACGAGATCACCCCCGCGCCGCACGACAACGGCTTCTACTCAATCCAACCTTCGACCGGACATGAGCCATGCGCTTCGACCACAGGATCCGCCCCCGATCTGCCGATTTCGTTTCGCCAAAGGCTTCACGACCGATTCCGCACGCTGGCGGGATCGTCAGGGACGCCTTGCTACAGGCAACGTTGGACCCCGAGATTCTTGAAATCGGCTTCCTCGGGACGGCGGGGACCGAAGCGCGGCCGGTAGATCTTCAAGTCGTCACCTTCCGGACAAATGCCGGCTGGCGGTATCTGGACATCGAGGTCTGCCGGCCGCTGCGGTCGCTCGGGGAAGCCGATGCCTTCGATCGGGAACTTCGGGCACGCGGCCTGGCGCCCTACACATTGACCGGAGCGGATATTCTCAAGGAGCCCCGCTTCTCCACGGCTCGCGCGATCTGGACGTACCGACGCTTTTCGGTCCCGCCGGACATGCGTCACCGGCTGCTCGCGGCCTTGGCGGAGGACGGGCCGATGTCGCTCCATCATCTCTGCACTTTGGTACCCGGACCTCTCGATCCGTTTGCGTCGGTGCTATCGCTCGCATGCCGCAACGAGGTCGAGATCGACATTTCGACGCCGCTGAGCCGGTCGACGACCGTGAGGTCTCGCTCATGACCGGAGGGTTCTCCAAACTGCGGCACGGTATGTTGCCCGCTCCGGAAGACGATCCGGAGATCACCGACCTAGAGGCAGCGATCGAAGGTCCACCGGATGAAGTTCCCGTTCGCCGCTCCGATCGACCCGACGCGCGGCTGAATGCGAAAAAGGTTCGCGGCGCGATCGTAGCCGAGGCTTTTCGGCGGGCCGCCCCTCCGTCGTTGAGGCGAGCCATTGCGGCGGGACGCCCGGTTGTGAGCGTGGTTCAGGCCCCTCCTCGGCATGGATGGAGGCGGTCGACGAATATCTGAGCGAGGCTCGCGTCATGACTATCGCACGCGCCGGCTCGAACAAGTCGATCGACGTCAATCAGGTCGGAAACGAAGAGGTAGCGAAGTGCCTGGTTGCCGGACGCAGCTTCGTCGGGATATCGACGGATCCGCAGCGTTTCTTGCCCACCACTCTCCTGCTGTCGGCCGACGTTACCGTGAAACTGGTTCCGCCCGACGCCAAGTCGGTGCGCGTCCTTCTCAGAACGTTGCTGCCACCGATGGGACGCATACCGAGCAGCCGCATCGCCGACACATCGGGTCTCGACCTGAACGATCTGGTTTCCATCTTCAGGAGCGGCTCGACGGCTTCCGACGCGTTGGAACGGCTTGCGACCCTCGCGATGCGCCGGCGGCAGAGCTCGCCCCATGTCGAAGGTGCGCCGATCCTCTCTAACGCGATCGAGTTCGGCGGTGCCGCCCAAATTTTCGGCCTGAACTTCGTGAAGGATGTCCAAGATTGGAGGCAAGGATCCATTCAGTGGGCGGAAGCGGACCACGGCGCGATTCTGCATTCAGAGCCGGGCCACGGTAAAAATTTTTTCGTAAATTCTCTCGCCTTGGCGGCAGGCACCGGCCTCGTCGTCGCGAAGATCTCGGATTTTTCGCCGAACGCGAAGGACACTTGGGGGATGTCGTCAAGTCGCTCAGGGCCGTGTTCAGCAGGGCTCGAGCGGAAGCGGCCCGCTTTGGGCCGTCGGGGCAGCGCGGGTGTCTTTTGGCATTCGACGAACTGGATGAACTGCCTTCTAGAAACCGGATGTCGCGGCACAACGCCGACTTTTTTCGGTCGTCGTAGGCGAGATGTTGACGAGTTTGGATTCCGTCATGTCCGACAATGAGAGCAACGTCGGACTGTGCGTGTTGGGAATGACCAACCGGCTCGACGCCATCGATCCCGCGCTCCTGCGCCCCGGGCGCTTCGAACGCACGATCGAGATTCCTCGCCCCGACGCGGCAGGCCTGGCCAACGTCCTGCGATATCATCTTCGCGGTACGCCTCTCGAAGGAGCGGATCTGTCATCCGCGGCGCTTCTGCTCGAAGGTATTTCCCCGGCCGAAGCGATGGAGGTCGCAAGATTGGCGCGGCGCGCCGCAAGGCGTGCCGGCCGGCCTTTGAACGTCGACGACCTCGTCAGGGAAGGTAGCGGGCCGGCACTGCCCCAGACGGTCTTGCGTCGCATCGCCGTACATGAGGCGGGCCACATGGTCGCCTGCTTCGCGACCGGGGGCAAACCTCTCAGCGCCAGGATTCTCAACCGGGGACATATCGGTGGCGACGCCCGCCTGAATTTCGAGGAGAACCAAGTGTGGACGCTCGATCGTCTGGAGAACCATATCGTCTTTCTGCTCGGGGGTCTCTGTGCAGAGAAGGTGATCCTTGGTTCGGTTTCCACGGGGCCGGTGGCACTCAGAGGAGCGACCTGGCGATCTGCACGTCGCTGCTCGCGGCCGCCTTTACGTCCACGCCCCTGCTCGGCAGGCTCGTCTACCGCTGCGCCGATGGCGAAGCGCTGGCCATGGTCAGTAGAGATGCGGCGCTCGCCAAGCAGGTCGACGACCGACTGAAAATGCTCGAGCGGCGAGCGACCGGGATAGTCATGCGGCACGCGGCCGCCGTCGTCCGGATCGCGGACGCTTTGGTAGCCAGACGTTACGTAAGCGGCGACGAAGCGAAGGATCTCTTCCTGGGCCGAGCGTCGGTCCGCCAACCAGTCGCAGCCGTCGCGAACAATACGCCGAGGAATACCCCATGATCCGCATCCATATCGAACTTCTGCCGGGAGGCTCGACGCATCTTCGGCGCTCCATCGCGAGCGTCCGGATATCCAATCTGAGCGATCTGGCGGACCGATCCGACTACGGCATCGACGTGCTGGAGGCCGCCGACCCGCTCACGGGCACCCCGCCGCGGCTCGCCAGCACCAAGGTGTTCGACCACTACCGACGGCAGTCGATCTGGGCGTTGCTGGCCAAGGTAGTGGACGCCATCGAAAGCGCCGATTTCGTGGAGCTCTGAATGAAAATCCGGTCGCCCACGACGTCGCCATTTGCTCCGGAGAGCTCGGCCTGGTTGAACGGCTTGAGAGATGCGGATGCATCGGCGTCGACGATCGACTGCTATTCGCGGGACATTCGGGATCTTGCAGCTGCGCTCGGCTCCGACAGGGTAGCCGCGATCGCGCGGATCGACCAGTCGGTCGTCGATGGCATCGCGGCCACCTGGGCTGCGACCGGGACGGCGCAGTCCACCATCTTTAGACGCTTCTCCGCATTGCGAAGTTTTGCCCGCTTTCTCAGCCTGGAGCGTTCCTATGACTGCTCGAAGCTGCTGAGCTGCCGCTTTCCGCCCTGCGGCAGGGTCCGCCGCGTGGCCGTAAGCGACGACGTCATCGAGATCATGCTCGCAGCGCCAACGGGGGATTGCGACGAGTCATGGACATACGCGCGCGATCACGCTGCGCTTCGCTTGGCTGCATCATCCGGACTCACGACCGCCGAGATGGTCGGCTTGAATCGAGGCGACTACAATCCGCGGCTGTCCACGGTCAGGGTAACGGGCTCCCATCTTAACGGGCGGCCTGGCATCGTTTCGCCGGAGGCCAAGGAGTGGCTGGAGCGGTACCTGCGAGCACAGCCCTTCGAGCTTACGCCGAGCGCACCTTTGTTCGTTACGTCGCGGGGGACCCGCTTCAGCGCGAGATCGCTTCAACTGGCTTGCCGCCGGCTGCGACAGGCGACTGGAGTCGGTCCGGACGCCGTGCCTACGTCACTGCGCAACGCTCTCGCCGCGAACCTGGTCCGCTCCGGTGCGGCGCCCGAAGTGGTGGCAAAGACCTTGGGCATCGGCGTCGCCGCGGCGTGGCGCTACTTCGACGCGCCGGAGATGCTGTGATGTGCGCAGCGGCACGAATGCAGGAAAAACGCAAGAGCGCAAAATCTGGCGACAAACGTAGAGCGGTCCTGAGAATTTCTAGGAAATGCTCCGAAACGGCTCGAAGAAATCCACGGGATTCATTTCGCTAGGATTCCGGAAGGCCGATGGTATTCAATGAGATACGCCGCAGCGGCGACATCACGGGGATAGCGGAATGATCTAGTCAACGGACTATGCGCGACCGGAGCGGACTCCAGTCGCGCAGGTATCGAAGGATCTTCGGACCACGCCCGCAAAGCCGTTCCGAGAGATCCAAGTCCGCAAATCCGGACGAAAGTCCGGCATCGCTCGGCAGTAACGACCAAGAAGAACTCTTGGACGACAGGAGAATCGCACGTCCGATTCCAAGTCGCAAGCCCTTCTTGAATCCTTTCCGCCGAACAAAAGTCTCGCTGGGTATCGCTGCGCGAGTCCTTCGGACACGGCAAGAAAGGTCTGCGACAAGGTGCGTTCCGTCCATAACCATCTCTCCCCGATCGTCGAGCGCATCTTCGGTGCCATCGATCACGCGTTCGGAATCCCGACGCGGGTCTATCGCGACAACTCGCGCGAATTCTACAGCCTCAGCACTCTGGACTCTTTTGTCCAAGAGCAGGTCGATCTCGTTTGCGCAGACCTGCGCAAACGCCCCGACGAGGACACCGATGCCTAAGAAGATCGAGCGCGTCTGGACCGCCCTCTGCGACGGCGTCGAGGTCTTCCGCCTCGAAGCCAATGAGGCGACGCGCCGCGTGATCACTGGCCGCCGCAATCACGTCGTCGGCGGTCACTATTCGATGAAGATGAACGCCCACATCGTCCACGAAGGCGGCATCGAAGAGCGCTTCGTCCGGGTCTGCGACTACGTGCTCGGCGTCAAGCGGATCTGGGCCCAGCCGGAGACGATCCGGATGAACGTCTTTCCTGAGTTCGCGAACGAGATCTACACGCCCGACTTTCTCGTCGAGCACGACGCCGGCTTCGTCCGCTACGAAATCAAAGAGTGGCGCGAACTTCGTCCGCCGCGGCCGGCCGTCGGCGACGAAAAGGCGCAGAGGCGCTGGGATGACGCGGTCCTGCTCCGCGCGCGCCTCCGTCGCATCCGCGAGGCCTACCGGCGGGCTGGCCTTCCTTTCCGCGTCATCACGGAGCGCGGCATCGGCTTGCGTTGGGGGGATCGCGACGTCGTCGACGAGATCGCGGCCAACGACCGCTGGGACATCGAACCGGAGGAGCCTCGACCGGCTCGTCACGGCGCTGAACGATGCCGGCGGCTCCCTGCCCCTGTCGCGCTGCCAAGCCCTCTTCGAGGAGGCGCCGCATCCGCGCGGCGTCGTGCTGTCGCGCATCCCGGAGCGCATCGTCTACATCGACCTATTCGCCCCGATCCGCCCCGAGACGATCGTCTACAAGGGAGCGATCTCATGCTGAAAATTCTCGATGCGAGGGAGGCCGCCGCCTTGTCCACGCCCGTGGACGAGGAACCGCGTCCCACCATCGACTACCTTCTCTTCGATAACTTGACGCCCAACCAGACTGTTCTCATCGACAGCAAACCTCACCAGTTCTTCAAGAAGATGGAGGGCGAAGGCCCCCACCTCCTCATCAACCACCATACCGGCGAGACCGCGCGCTTAACAACGACCCGGCTGATCGAGCTATTCCAGGAGGGGCGCTACTACAACCCTCTGAGGAAGCCGCCTCTGGTCGACGAGAAGAAGAGTATCGACGAAACACGCGCGTTGATCGGCAAGGTTTACCACACCCTCAACGCCAAGCCGCGCGGACGCGCGGCCGGCATCTGGCGTTACGTCGGCGCGTTCATCAACGAGATGCTCATCGCGCCGCCCGGGAAGCCGTTCTACCAGAACCATGCAAACGCTGAAGCGATCATAGAACGGGTCGACGGTACGATCGACCTCGAGAACCGGAAGCGGCCGCAAGGGAAGCAGATCAAGAAGCCCAAGAAGACGACGCGAACGGTTCTTCGCTGGGTGGCCGCCGAACTGGTGCACGGCATGCAGGAAGCCACCTTCGTGCACAAGAATGCGATCAAGTCCCGCGAGCAGAAGCTGCCCAAGGAGGTGTTTTCCATCATCTCCGCGACCATCCGTTACCTGGTCGAAATCTCGGCCGAGTTCGGCCCGACGAAGATTCAAATGTTCGCGAACCAGAGGATCGATGGCCGCAACGCGGAGATCCGGATCCGCAACGAAGAGATCAAAACGCTCATCGAGAACGGCGAACTTTCGGAAAGGCAGTTGCTCGATGAACTTCCGACCGTCGGTTTGACGACGGTACAGGTTCAGTACCGTCGTTTCGACGCGTGGATCAGGCTCGCAAAGGAGCAAGGTGTACAGGCTGCAGATCTTCAGTTCGGCGGCCAGGGAAGTTTCGAGCGTCCCAAACGCATCCTGGACGTTGTCGAGTACGATCACCACCAATTCGATTTCGCGGGCATCTTGGGCGAGACCCCGTTCGGTCGTGTCTGGTCGAAGGCCGGAATCGACAGGTTCTGGATTTGCCTCGGTTTGGATACCTACAGCGGGTACCCTGTCGGATTTTTCCGTCGTTCGAACCAGGCGGGCTTTACCCAGCACTGGCCGCGATCGATCACGGGATCAAGGTCAAGACTTACGTCGATAAGCGATTTCCGCAGATTCGCGGATCTCTCCTGAGCTACGGCAAGCCAAGAAAGATCCGGTACGACAACGGGAAGGAGTTCGTTTCGGAACAGATGGCGCTGGCCTTGGCCCGCGTCAGGATCGGGTTCGAGATGGCGGTGCCCCATCAGCCGGACACCAAACCCTATGTGGAGCGGTTTTTCGGAACGCTCGAGTCGGATTTCGTGTCGTGGCTTAAGGGATCGACCGGATCCAGTCCGCAAAAGCGAGGCGCGCGCAAACCACTGCTCGACGCGTGCATCACGATCGACGACTTCATCATGCTGTTCCACCTCTGGCTGATCGAGGTCTACGCCCGGCGCAAGCAGGAAGGAATGGACTGGGACACTCCGGAAGAGCGGTGGCTCCGAGGTGCGTCGAGCGATTCTAGCCGCCCGCAGCCGCTCACCGCGGACGAAGCCAAGAAGTGGGACTTGATCCCGAGTTTGGAGTTGAAGCTTACCGCGGGCAAGGACGGCATCCTCTGGAACAACCTCGTCTATCAGTCACCGCAAATCCAGGCGATGCGAGCCCGATCGGGCAGCATGGGAAAGAGAAAGCGCACGAACACGCCAGTCACCGTGCGCATTCCGCTGGCGAACGTAGGCCGCTGCGTGGTGATCGATCACACTAGCCGCTTCCCCGGTAACGAACACCTCCCGGAGGAGTTCGTGGTGATGTCGACCGACGAGGAGGCGCACGGCCTCACAAAATTCCAGTGGGAGGCGCTGAGCAAACTGCGCCTCGCAAAGAAGCATGCCCCCACAGAGCATCCCTCCCACAGGGTCGGATTCAACCACCTCCTCGAGGAAGCACTGAAAGCTATGGGCGCGGTCCCGACCGGCGAGCGGCCTCCGGCGAAAGCCGTGCTCTCGAACGGGTACTATCCCCGTATAGCCGGTGTCCTCGGTCGAGGCGCCGAGGAGCATGCGCTCGCCGTCACCGATGAGTTGATCGAGAGGACCGGAATCTTCAGGCCGGCCTCCGCGACCGAAGAGGTTGTCCCGCCGCCTCCCGTTCATGCTGCTCGCGCAGAAGAGACATCCGCAAAGGATACGTCCGCACCGCGCAAGAAGCTCCGGTTCGGGGTGGACGCGCCGATCATCAGGTCGCAGTAAGCGCAAATGTCCGATCTGGAAAATATCCTCAATTCTCCGCTTGTTTTGAGCAAGCTCGACGACATTAGAGGCATCTTCGTGAGGCATACGAAGGCCGAAGAAGCGCGGGAGATGGTCTTGTTGTCGCTCGCGTTCGCCAAGCGCTTGCGCGAAAACTCGAGCACGTATCTCATCGGCTGGTCGCGTTGCGGAAAGAGTGAGATCGTCAAGCGAATGCTCACAGAACGCACCGGCAAGCCCGTATCGAAGGAAAAAATTCAGCTGCTTCAGGGCAACGGAAAGCGCTACCTGTACGTCGACCTCATGGGCGGATCGACGCCGCGGATATTGGCCCGGAAGATCAACTTTAAGATCTTCAACGATCGGCTCAGCCTGCGACTCGGCGAGGAGGAAGGCACCGACGCGCTCATCGCTAATCTCAATGACAACGAAGTGGACGCGGTCTTCCTAGATGAGGCGCAGAATCTCGCGGAGGACGGTGTGAAGAAGCTGGCGAGGTTCATTCTGGCGTTCGAGAACTCCTGCAACGCGCCCTTGTTCGTCGTGGGGCCCCCGGTCCTGACGAAGATGATGGTCAAGGCGGACGCGATGGGGCAGCGGTCCGGCGGCATGAAGATCCTTTCGCCCTTCGGCTTCGCGAACGACGCCCAACGGGAGGAACATGCGGCGTTTGTGGCCGCCTTCTCGGATGAGCTTCCCTTCGAATCGAACTGGTTTAAGGAGAACGAAGACGACCACCACATGCTGCGTGCGACGTTCTTCGCACAGCGCGGACGTCCCGGCCGACATTCGCTGCTGGTGGAGGCGGCGGTACCTCACGCCTTCATGCGGACCGGCGGGGTCGAGCCGAAGGAACTGACGAAAGAAGACATCGCCGCGGGTTTCGATCGCGTCTTTCTCAGCCAGGAGATCATGCAGGGCCGTAACCCATTTCGAGGCGAAGACTACAGCAGGCTTCCTTCGTTCCCGCTCAGCGTGGAACTGGAAGCGACCACCGAGTAGGTCCGACACGATGATTCCGAACACGCCGTGGCTCAAGACCGTATCGCAGTTCGACGACGAAGCCATCGCTTCCGTCGCGGTCCGGTTGGCTCCGATGGGGCGCATCGACGCCGACAAGCTGCTCCGGCTTCATCTCGACATGCCCTGGGAGTCAGTCTCGGCGATCGCCGGCAAACCCGAGGCAGTCGCCGAACTGGCAGCCTTGGGTTCGTTCGATCTCCAAAGGCTCTCGATCGGCGCTTATAAAATATTCAAAGATCGCATCGAATTCCTTGGTCGCGAACTGCCCGTGGGTTGGTTCTTGCCAGAGCGTCGTAGGGTCGCGCCCGCTCGTTTGGCCGCGGACGGCAACGATGCTCGCATCAGGAACCGCTGGCTTGTCTCGGCCTTTCCTTGCGACGTCGAGAGCGGCGAGGTGCTGCTCGACAGATGCCCGTCGTGCATCAACCTGTTGGGCTGGAGAAATATGACCAACGTTTGGTCCTGCCAGATCTGTGACTTCGACATGCGGACTGCGAGGCCAAAGGCCTGTCCGCATGAAATCGTCGCCGCTGCCAAGGAGCTGGCCGACTACATCTTTGACTATGATCTTAGATTGCCGGGTCCTCTCGGCGACCTGTCGTCGGTGGACATTCTCAAGCTCAGCGGATGGATGGCCTACTTTAGAGCTATTCCTCAGGAGTCTCTTCCTCGGCATCACCGTGAAAAACGCCGCCGCAGGATTTTCGCAACTCAAGCGATGGCCTTGCTCGTTCGATGAGATTGTCCTCGACCTCCTCGGGGCCTCGACCGCAGCCGACCTGGCTGTCGGGGATACGATCTCGCGCTATAAGGCCGCCGCGGGGATCATGGCCTCCATCGACCGCCTGCCCTCGCTCAATGCCCGCGATATCCTGAAGTCACGCCTGATGGAACTTCTGCACCTCGGTCACGGCTTCGCCGAAGCCTTCCTCAACGTAACGGAACCGGTGCTGCCGCTCGGGCTCGCTATTTCAGGGCTCGACCGTCGACGATCGAGTAAAGCCGCTCGAGCCAAGACCGACCGAGGTCTAATCCCGTCGGATTGAACACGTAAACTTTGCCCTCGCGCGTCTCTTTCTCCGCAACCAGCCCGATGGTGTGCAGGATTTCCATCACCTCGACGATGCGAGCGGTGGAGGTGTCCAAGACCAGCAGCAGATCCCCACGCGAGCAAGGACCATGGGCCAAGGTTTCAAGGATCTTGCGGGTATTGACATTGGCGAGGGCCTGGAACACCCGCGTCAGAAAAAGCTGGTTGTTAGGATCGTCAAAGTCGACCATGCCAAACCTCTGTCGGTTAGCACGCCACGACTTCCGAGCGCGCTGCGGCCTAGCGAGACCGCGCTCTTAACCCGACCCTAAAGCGCCCGAAAGTCAACGGAACGGCCATCCGGGAGCCGGGAAAACCCACCTCTTTTGGACGTGTCAACAGTGCCAAAATGGAGTTTCAGAAATGACGGCAGTGCCAAATTTGAGTCTTGAGTGCCAAAATCTGCTAACTGCATGAAAAAAAAGACTGAACAAACCTAGGCACATAGCGTGTGGATAAATCGGCTCTAGTGCCAAAATCTAGCGCGGATTACACCGATCACATCTCTCCAGAACTGAGCATTATCGCCTTGCCTGCGCCGCTGTTGAAGGACCCGGCATCACCACTGCCCCAGACCGAGTCGCCGTGCGACTGGCGCCAGGTCCGCAAACCGACACGGTTGCTGCCAGCGTGTCAGTCCGCCGCAAGCGAGCGCAGCCAAGCCAGACGCGAGATCGCGCGCTCGGCGAGATGCTGCAGGCTGTCGAGTTGGGCCGCGTCGCTCGAGCGCTCGGCGCCGTCAAGGTAGCCGTCGACGAGCGCTTCGGCGATCTCTAATGGGCCTTGGTCCTCCATGGACGCCGGAAAACTCCCGAGGCCCGCGGCGGCGTCCGCCATCTCCATCGTCTGTTGGCGAATGTCCTGGGTCCGGGCCGCCGTGGGTCCGTTCAGGCGTTGCTCCATGTCGCCGAGCTGCGCACCCAGGCGCAGCTCAAGCCGTTGCGCATCGACGGGCGGCGACCGGGGCGCCGACGACGCGGCGGCGCTGGTCTGGTCGTGCTCTCGATGATAGGCGCGGCGCCTCTCCTTTCGCAGCGTGGCGACGTGGCCCAGCTCTTCCCTGGCCATGGCCTCCGACGCCTTCTTGATATCGGCGTCACGGGAATAGGCGGCCAGATAGGACCAGAAAGCAAAGGCGCGTTCCTCGTTGCGGACGGCCATGGCGAGCGCGCGGTACGGCGTCATCAACCGTGACGTCTTCACCTCGGCGGCGGCGTCCGGAGAAAGCGTTTCCGGCGCCTCCCATCGCACCAAGGCTGGATCGGGGCTTTTGCCGCGGCGCGACTGCGACCACTGTGTAACGCTGTCTACATGTTCGCGCTCGGCGGCGGCTAGGCGCTTGAACACCTCCGCAAGATCATCCTTGCCCTGCCCGCGCATGTCTTCGGCAAAAGAATCGTACTTGTTGGCCGCCTCGAGCTCCATTGCGTGCGCTAGCGCAAAGAGTTCGTCGAGAGACTCCAATACACCCGCGGGCTCAGCACTAAGCAATGAAGTGCGTAGGAATGGCATACCAGGGACTCCAGATGCAGAATTGTGATTCAATTCCGTGCGACCATTAATCTCGGCAATGGGATTGACAGAGTCAGTCGTACGCGATGAGCTTTGCACGTCAGCGGCGACAAATCATCGACGAAGATTCTCGAGGCATGCGCGGCCCGGTTGGTCGCGCCGATCGTATTTGAATCGATATGTTGAAGCGACCGAATAACGTCACGGCCTTCACAAGGCGTGCAGCTCTCGCGCTCGCAAGCTTGTTGCTGGTGTGTCTGACTTATATTTCCATCTCGCCTGCATGGGCCGTCGGTGATTTACCGACATACCTGCCGAAGATCGCGCCTGCGGATTTCTTCCCGGGAGCGGATCGTTTCGGCCCGCCACAAGGCGATCCGCCCGTCGTACCAGTATACCGCGGCGACCAGCTGCAGGGATTCGTCTTCCTCAATTCCGACTTCGCCAATTCCGTCGGCTACTCCGGCAAGCCCATTCGCCTGCTGGCCGGGATCGATCCGAAGGGCGTGATCACCGGCATCAGGCTCGTCGATCACAAGGAGCCGATCGTCCTGGTCGGCATTCCCGAAGCGCGCATCGTCGCGGCCGTGAACGTCCTCATCGGAAAGGACATGAAGCCTGTCGCATCTGGCGCGGAGAAGCCGCCGCAGGTCGACATCGTGAGCGGCGCGACCGTCACTGTGCTGGTGATGGGCGACAGTATCGTTCGCGCGGCGTCCAAGCTGATCCGAAGCGGTCGCGTTGGCGGCAGCGATGGCGCGGCGGCTTCGGCAGCCCTGCCCCCAGTGATCAAGACGCTCGATCTCGACCACAGTGACGTTCGCGACTGGGAGACCCTTGTCGGCGACGGTTCGATCCGACGGCTTCATCTGGGCATCGGCGACATCAACGATGCCTTTGCAAAGTCCGGCAACGCAGCGGCAAGCCAATACCCCGAACCGGGTGAGCCCGACGACACCTTCATCGACCTCTACGCCGCGCTCGTGAGCGCGCCGACGATTGGCCGCAGCCTGCTCGGCGAGGACGGCTACCGACGACTGAAGGACGGCCTGAAGCCAGGGCAGCAGGCGATCATCGTCGCCGGCAACGGCGCGTACTCGTTCAAAGGGTCGGCTTACGTTCGCGGCGGCATCTTCGATCGCATCGAGATCCTGCAGGAAGGCAACAGTACCCGCTTCCGCGATCGCAACCACACTCGCCTCGGCGCGCTGGAGGCGGCCGGCGCACCCGATTTCAGGGAAATCGGCCTGTTCGTCACGCCTCCCGAATTCACGCTGGATCCGACCCAGCCCTGGCAGATTCAGCTGCTGGTGCAGCGAAGCCTCGGCGGCCGCGACAAGGCGTTCCTGACCTTCGACCTCAGCTACACCCTCCCCGACAGCTACGTACGCCGCGAGCAACGTGCCGTGACAGTGCCGGAAAGCGCGGCGCCTCCGCCCTCGCAGGCAAAGGCTGCGGCCGCACAGGCTGCACCCACCGAGGATGCCGATGAGCCGCTTTGGATGCGGATCTGGCGCTCGAGCACCGTCTCGATCGGCATCACCGCTTTCATGCTCGCCGCCCTCACCGGCATCTTCTTCTTCCAGAACCTGCTGGTGCGGCGTCCGGTGTTCTACACCTGGGTCCGGCGGGGATATCTCGCCATCGTTCTGGTCTGGCTTGGCTGGTACGCCAACGCGCAGCTCTCCGTCGTCAATGTCGTGACCTTCATCAACGCGCTGGTGACGGGCTTCCGCTGGGAATTCTTCCTCGCCGCGCCCCTGATCTTCATCCTGTGGGCCGCAACGGCCGGCGGACTTCTGTTCTGGGGCCGCGGCCCGTTCTGCGGCTGGCTGTGTCCCTTCGGCGCGCTGCAGGAGGCTCACCAACACCGTCGCGAAATGGCTGAAGGTGCCGCAGATAACGGTGCCGTGGGGCCTGCATGAACGGCTCTGGCCGATCAAATACATCATCTTCCTCGGACTGTTCGGCCTGTCACTCTATTCGGTCGACATGGCCGAGCGGTTCGCCGAGGTCGAACCGTTCAAGACTGCGATCATCTTGAAGTTTTCGCGAAGCTGGCCGTTCGTGGCCTACGCCGTCGCCCTGCTCGTCATCGGCCTCTTCATCGAACGCTTCTTCTGCCGCTATCTGTGCCCGCTCGGCGCCGCGCTCGCGATCCCGGGCCGCATCCGGACCTTCGAATGGCTTCGCCGCTGGGAAGAATGCGGCTCGCCCTGCCAGCGTTGTTCGAAGGAATGCCCGGTGCAGTCGATCCACCCCGAGGGTCACATCAACGTCAATGAGTGCATCTACTGCATGCATTGTCAGGAACTCTATTACGACGATCACCGCTGCCCGCACATGATCCAGGTGCGGCTCAAGCGCGAGAAATTCGCCGCGATGTCCTCACCGGCGATGCGTTCGAGTGGCAAGGGGCCCGCGACCGTCATCACCGCCGGCGGCAAACCCGTCAGCGCGCCACCCACCATCTCTCCACCACCTAACTGAACCGAAAGCCGAGGAGGCAATCATGAGCGAGAACGAGCAGGCAAAGGGCGTCAGCCGCCGAACAGTGCTGGGAACGACGGCGGCCGCGGCGGGCGTGGGCCTTGCAGGCGGGGTGGCGCTGAAGGACGGCGGCTTCGTCGCGTCCGCGGACGCTCAGACCAAGAATGCGGCTCCGAAAGCGCCGTCGGCTCGTCCGGCCGTGCAGAAGACCGAGGTCGCGCCGGGCGAACTCGACGAATATTACGTGTTCTTCTCGAGCGGCCAGTCCGGCGAGATGCGCATCATCGGCCTTCCCTCGATGCGCGAATTGATGCGCGTGCCGGTCTTCAACCGCTGCAGCGCCACCGGCTGGGGCCAGACCAACGAGAGCCTCAAGGTCCTGACCGAAGGCATGCAGCCCGCGACCCGCGAATTCCTCAAGAATCGCGGCGGCACGTTTCTGAACGGCGACCTCCACCACCCCCACATTTCGTTCACGGACGGCACCTATGACGGTCGCTACGCCTTCATGAACGACAAGGCCAACAGCCGCGTCGCGCGGGTGCGGCTCGACATCATGAAGTGCGACAAGATCATCGAACTGCCGAACCAGCACACGGTCCACGGCCTGCGGGTGCAGAAATATCCGCGCACGGGCTATGTGTTCGCCAACGGCGAGGATGGCGTGCCCCTGCCGAACGACGGCAAGGTCCTCGACGATCCCAAGCAGTATCGCTCCATCTTCAGTGCGATCGACGGCGACACGATGAAGGTGGCCTGGCAGGTCATCGTCAGCGGCAACCTCGACAACGTCGACGCCGACTACCAGGGCAAGTACTGCTTCGCGACCTGCTACAACGGCGAGGAAGGTGTCACTCTCGCCGAAATGACCGCCAGCGAGCAGGACTGGGTCGTCATCTTCAACATCAAGCGGATCGAAGAAGCCGTGAAGAAGGGCGACTTCAAGGAGATGAACGGCGTGCCCGTCATCGACGGCCGCAAGGGCTCGGCCTACACCCGCTACGTGCCGGTCTCTAACAACCCGCACGGCATGAACACCGCGCCCGACGGCATCCACATCGTGGCGGCCGGTAAGCTCTCCCCCACCGTGACCGTGATGGACGTGCGCAAATTCGACGATCTGTTCGACGACAAGATCAAGCCGCGCGATGTCGTCGTCGCGGAGCCCGAGCTCGGCCTTGGCCCGTTGCATACCGCCTATGACGGCAAGGGCAACGGCTACACGACGCTGTTCCTCGACAGCCAGGTCTGCAAGTGGAACATCGACCTCGCCAAGCGGGCGTTCAAGGGTGAGAAGGTCAATCCCATCATCCAGAAGATCGACGTGCACTATCAGCCGGGTCACAACCATTCCTCGATGGGCCAGACCAAGGAGGCCGATGGAAAGTGGCTGATCTCGCTGAACAAGTTCTCGAAGGACCGCTTCCTGAATGTCGGTCCGCTCAAGCCGGAGAACGATCAACTGATCGACATCTCGGGCGACCAGATGAAGCTGGTGCATGACGGCCCCAGCTTCGCCGAGCCGCACGACGCGACCATCGTCCACCGCTCCAAGATCAACCCGATCTCGATCTACGATCGCGCGGATCCGATGTTTGCGGATGCGGTCAAGCAGGCCAAGGCCGACGGCATCAACCTGGAGGCGGATTCGAAGATCATTCGCGACGGCAACAAGGTGCGCGTCTACATGACGTCCACCGCCCCCGCCTATGGCCTCGACCAGTTCCAGGTCAAGCAGGGTGACGAAGTGACCGTCTTCGTCACCAATATCGACGCCGTGGAAGACCTGACGCACGGCTTCTGCATCGTGAACTACGGCATCCAGATGGAAATCGGCCCCATGGCGACGGCGTCCGTGACCTTCACCGCCGACAAGGCGGGTGTCTACTGGTACTATTGCTCCTGGTTCTGCCACGCCATGCACATGGAGATGAAGGGCCGGATGTTCGTCGAACCCAAGTCGGTTTAAAGCCGGTCTGATCGGAGCGACCTCGTGGGTCTCCTCTTACGCACGTTTCCGGCGGCGCTCGTCGCCGCCGGATTGTCCGGCTTCGCCAGTGCGGAGACGTTGACGGCCGTGCCTGGCCAGTCGCTGCAAGCGGTGCTGGATGGCGCACGTGCTGGCGACGTCGTCGCGCTTGCGCCGGGCGAATATCACGGCTCGATCCGGATCGACCGTGCCCTGCAATTGGTCGGGAGCCGCGAAGCGGTGCTCGATGGCGGCGGCTCCGGCAATGTCATCACTGTCAGCGCGCCCGATGTTACCATCCGCGGTCTGACCGTCCGCGCCTCCGGCCGCGATTTGCAGGCCATGAATTCCGGGATATTTCTGCAGAAGACCGCCGAACGCGCAACGATCGAGGGCAACCGCTTGGTGGGAAATCTGTTCGGCGTCTATGTGCACGGCGCCAAGGGTTCTCGGGTCGTTCACAACGAGATCGAGGGCCTGCGCGGCGGACGCATGAGCGAGGCCGGCAACGGCGTCTCGCTCTGGAATGCACCCGACGTCACCGTCGCCAACAACATTTTCCGTTACGGCCGCGACGGCATCTTCTCGATCTCCAGCAGCAAGGACCGCTTCGTCGACAATCGCTTCGAGCAGGTCCGCTTCGCCGTCCATTACATGTACACCAACGACAGCGAGATCAGCGGTAACGTTTCGATCGGCAATCATGTCGGTTACGCCATCATGTATTCGAACCGCCTCGTGATCCGCGGCAACACCTCCGATCGCGATCGCGACTACGGGATGCTCTTCAACTACGCGAACCAGGCGCAGATCGAGGGCAACCGGGTGACCGGCGGCCCGCTGGACACGACGATGGACGGCACGGATGACGGTCCGGCCGACGAGCGAGGCATGCTGCCGCAGGCGAAACGGGAGATCTCGCTCAAGAGCGGCCCGGAGAAATGCGTGTTCATCTACAACACCAATCACAACAAGTTCCGCAACAACTGGTTCGAACGCTGCGCCATCGGCGTGCACTTCACCGCCGGCTCCGAAGGCAACGAGATCACGGGCAACGCCTTCGTCAGCAATGCCAGCCAGGTGAAATATGTCGGCACAAGGCACCTCGACTGGTCGACCGGCGGACGCGGCAATTACTGGAGCGACAATCCGGCCTTCGACCTCAACGGCGATGGCGTCGCCGACACCGCGTACCGGCCGAACGACCTGATCGATCGCGTGCTGTGGACGGCGCCAGCCGCGAAGGTCCTGATCAACAGCCCGGCCGTTCAGGTGATCCGCTGGGCGCAGGCGCAGTTTCCGGCGCTGCTGCCCGGCGGCGTGGTCGACAGCCATCCCCTGGTGTCGCCGCCACGGAGTGCTGCGCCGAAGGTGACGCGATGACCAGCACGGTCCGCATCAGCGACGTCACCAAATCGTACGGCAGGGTCCAGGCCGTACGCGAGGCTTCGTTTACGCTCGACCAGGGCGAGCTGGTTGCCTTGATCGGTCATAACGGCGCCGGCAAGACCACGCTCATGAAGCTCATGCTGGGGTTGATCCGGCCGGCCAGTGGCGCCATCGAGGTTCTCGGAGACAATCCGGCCGCCGGCGAATTCGTAGGCCGGCGTCAACTCGGCTACCTGCCGGAAAACGTCTCCTTCGACCCTGCCCTGACCGGCCGCGAGACGCAGGCCTTCTACGCCAGGCTGAAGCGAGAGCCAGTGGCGAAGGCCCTCGATCTGCTCGACGCCGTTGGGCTCGGCGCTGCCGGCCGCCGCCGGGTGAGTACCTATTCAAAGGGCATGCGTCAGCGCCTCGGGCTCGCGCAGGCGCTGCTTGGCGCGCCGCGTGTGCTGCTGCTGGACGAGCCGACCACCGGTCTCGATCCGGAGCTGCGCCAGACCTTCTACGACATCATCGCGCGGCTGGCCGCTGGCGGCGCGACCGTGCTGCTGTCGTCCCACGCGCTGACCGAGGCTCGAGGAGCGCGCCGGCCGGGTCATCATCATGAACCGCGGGATCAAGGTCGCGGACGGATCGATCGACGAGCTGCGTCGCCTCGCCCGGCTGCCCACCAGGATCCGCCTCAAGGTGGCCGGGCTAGCGCACGGCGAACTGCCGGGCTGGGCTCCGCAAGACGCGGCCTGCCGCCGCTTGAATGGCCACATCATCGAGATCGACGCCGCACCGGAACGCAAGATCGAGCTGTTGCATCGCGCGACGGCCGCCGGCAATGCCGTCGAGGACGTCGACGTGGTCCCGCCGACCCTCGACGAGGCTCTACGCTCATTTTCTCCGGCAATCGGAGCAGGCCTTGTGAACGTCCTGATCATCGCTGCCAAGGAAATCCACCAGGCCATCCGCAATCGCTGGGTGCTTGCCGCAACGCTGCTGCTCGCCGGGCTGGCCTTGTCGCTGACCTTTCTCGGCAGCGCTCCGACCGGGAGCGTTGGCGTTCGCACGCTGGACGTGGTCGTAGTCAGCCTGTCGAGCCTGACGATCTTTCTCGTGCCTCTCATCGCGCTTCTGATCTCGCACGACGCCATCGTCGGCGAGATGGAGCGTGGGACGATGCTGTTGCTGCTGAGCTACCCGGTCGCGCGTTGGCAGGTGCTGTTCGGCAAGTTCCTCGGCCACCTCGCCGTCCTCGCCTTCGCCACCTGCCTCGGCTACGGTGCGGCGGTCGGCGCGCTGGCGGCAACCGGCAGCGAGATCGACAGCGATAGCTTGCAGGCCTTCGCCGCGATGGTGGGCTCCTCGGTGCTGCTCGGCGGAGCTTTCGTCGCCATCGGATATCTGGTCAGCTCGCTGGTGCGCGACCGCGGAACGGCAGCCGGCATCTGCATCGGATTGTGGTTGCTGCTGGTGCTGATCTATGACATGGCGCTGCTGGGCGTGCTCGCGCTCGACCAGGGACGCAGCATCTCGGCCAGCGTGCTCAATGCCATGTTGCTTGCGAATCCGACCGACGCCTACCGACTGATCAATTTGACCGGCTTTGCCAATGTCAGCACCTTCGCCGGCATGGCCGGCCTTGCGCAAACCACGTCCCTGACGATCCCGGTCCTGCTGACCGCCCTGCTCTGCTGGATGCTGTTGCCGCTCGGCCTCGCCGCGCTCGCCTTCTCGCGGAGGGAGCTATGAAGCGCCGAACGATCCTGTTCGCTTTGCTCGTGCCGCTCGCGCTCGCCGGCTGCAACGACAAGCAGGCGGCGAAAGTCCCGCCGCCGCATCGGATGACGGCGGAGGACATCGGTCATTACTGCGGTATGAACGTGCTCGAGCATCCCGGCCCGAAGGGCCATATCTTCGCCGCGAGCCTTATCGAGCCCGTATGGTTCTCATCGGTGCGCGACACCATCGCCTTCACCATGCTGCCGGACGAGCCCAAGGACATTCAGGCGATCTATGTGTCCGACATGGGCAAGGCGCTCGATTGGGACAAGCCCGGCGCCGACAACTGGATCGAGGCGCGCAAGGCGTTGTTCGTGATCGAGAGCCGGCTGAAGAGCGGCATGGGCGGCGACGAGGCCGTTCCGTTCTCGGAGCGCGTCGCTGCGGAAAAGTTCGTCGCCGAGAACGGCGGCCGGATCGTCGGCTTCGACGAGGTGCCGCGGGACTATGTCTTGACGTCGGCGAACGCCGGCGGCGCCGTTGCGGCCGACGAGACGGCGGAAGGCCCGCCGGGCGAACGACCGAGGAGGACGCCATGACATCGACAATGCCGCGAACCCTGACGCGCCGACGCTTTATCCGTATCAGCGCGGCGGCGGGCCTCGGCGCGCTGTCTTCAGCTCATCCCGCTCGTGCAGAGGTCGCGCCGGTGACCTGGCGCGGCACGATGCTGGGCGCCGTCGCGACGTTGGAGATTCATGACGAGGACCGCAGCCGGGCGGAGCGAATGATCTCGTTGGCCTGCGCGGAGGCGCGGCGGCTCGAACGGCTGTTCAGTCTTTACCTCGACGACTCCGCTCTGGTCGCGCTGAACCGGACCGGCATCCTGATCGAGCCCGCCTCTGACATGGTCGATCTGCTCTCGGCCGCGCAGCACTATTCCACGCTGACGGGCGGTTTGTTCGACGTCACCGTGCAGCCGCTCTGGGAGGCTCTATGCCGGCCATTTCGCGGGAGCCGATGCCGATCCGGCCGGCCCTCCGCCAGCCGCGATCGAGGCCGCGCTGGCGCGTGTCGGCAGCGGCCGGATGTCGATCAGCCGCGACCGGATCGTGATGCCGAAGGGCATGACCGTCACGCTGAACGGGATCGCGCAAGGCTACGTCACGGACAAGGTGGTCGAGCTGCTGCAGGCGCACGGCATCTCGCACAGCCTGGTCGACATGGGCGAAGCCCGCGCGATCGGTGCACGGCCGGACGGACGTCCCTGGGACGTCGGCGTCACCGATCCCGACAATGTGGGCCAGACCAAAGCGGTGCTGTCGATCGTCGACCGCGCCGTGTCCACCTCGGGCGGTTACGGCTGCCAGTTCGATGCCGGCTCGCGCTTCAACCACCTGTTCGATCCCCGATCGGGCGGTTGCGCGCAGCGCTATCGCAGCGTGACGACCGTGTCCCGCAGTGCGACCGCCGCGGACGCCCTATCGACGGCGTTCAGCCTGATGCCGCAAGAGCAAATCCGCTCGCTGCTGCCACGCGTCGACATCGACCGCGTGCACCTGATCGATGCGGCCGGCAAGTCGGCCGAATTGTCCGCGTCATAGAGACGAGAGCGCTGGGACGCGCTATTGCAGGGGCAGCAGGTCCAGCTGGCTCTGCGCCTTCTTCACCGCGGCTGCATACCAGCTCTGGCTCGGCGCTCCCTTGGCGAAGCATTGGGTGTAGGCGTCCATCGCCTGGTCTTCCCTCGCCATGTCGCCGCGCGGGTCCTTCTTGTTGATCGGCTTCGCCATCATCTGCTTCCAGACGCGCTCGCAGGCCGGGATCTCGGCCGTCTTCACGGCGCCCGATAGGGCGAGGAAGTAGACCTTGTCGCCCTTGATCGCGACGACGTCGATTTCCCGCGGCGCGCCCTTCAGGTCGCCATTGCCGCGCAAGCCGAGCACGGCAACCGCAGCACTCGCCGATGCAGGCTTTGTGATCGGCAGCTCGGCATATTTGGCGAAGGCGGAGTCCTGGATCGCCTGATAATAGAAGCGGTCGGACTTGAGCGCGGCGCCGCTCTCCTGCGGCATGCCGTCCTCGCGATGCTCAGCCAGCCAGTGCGTGAGCAGCGCGGTCGTGGTGACGACGGCCTGCATCTTGTCGCCTTCCGAAGCGAAGCCGAGTCCGTCGAGATGGCCGAAGCCGCTCTCGCCCTGGTACAGCGTGTCGACGTTCGACTTGCCGTCGGCGGGAAGCCCTTTGATCGCGACCGGCCCCACCAGGCCGCGCAGCATGCCCGCCAGCTCCTTCAGAGCCGCTTCATGCTGCTTGTAGAGCCTCGTCGCTCTCCTTGGCCTTCGAGAATTTTGCGATGTAGCGATCGCGCAGGTCGAGATAGCGCTGCTCGGGCGTCGCCGCATGGACGGGGCTCGCCAGGACGAGCAGGCAGAGCAAGGCAAGCGATTTCATGAGAATTCCGGACTCGGGAGCGACCTCCCTCTTGGTGCCCTTACCTCAACGCGAGGTTCATCTGCAAGAGTGCGTGCGGGCACCTTACTCCGCCGGCGTCAGCTGCCGGTTCAGGCGCACCGCCGTGGTCTCACGCACGCGCACCCGGGCGCGACGCTTGCGCCACCAGATCACGACGCCGGTGACCGAGAGCACGGCCACCACGAGCCCCATGATCGAGATCAGGATGCGGCCGAACAGGCCGACGATGCGGCCCGAATGCAGCGGGAATTGCGCCTGCACGAAGATGTCGGCGGCGGTGCCGACCCAGGGCAGCCGCTCGCCGATCGAGCGTCCGTCCTCGCTGTCGTAATAGAGCTGCGCCGGGCCGACACCGCCGGCGCCGTGGTCGTCGCCGGGGTGGAAGAACGCGGCGGCATAGACGCCGTGGGCCGGGCCGTAATTGATCGAGCCGACCGGAACGTTCCAGCCGCGCGCCTTGCCGTCGGCGGCGGCGCGCGCGGCGATGTCGGCAAAGGTCATTTTGGGCTCGATGGGATCGTCGAGACCGCGATAGGGCCGCTGCTCATAGGGCGTCGGCGTGTAGTTCGACACCGTCTTCATCAGCGGCGAGAACACTTCGAAATAGAGGTTCAGCGAGAACGCCGTGAAGGCGATGATGAACAGCACGCCCCAGGTCCACAGGCTGAAGGCCCGATGGATGTCGAAATTGATGCGATAGGCGCTGCCCGAGGTCTTGATGGTCCAGGCCGGCGCCCAGCGCGCCCAGAAGCCGCGTTCGAGCTGGCGCGTCACGGCGGGTGCCCGCGCCGCCTTGGCGCGCCTGCGCGACGGCAGCGTCAGATAGAAGCCGACGAAGCAATCGATGGTCCAGATGATGGCGATCACGCCGAGCACGCGCATGCCCCAGCGATCGCTGCCCCAGAATTCGGGGATGTGCATGGTGTAATGCAGCTTGTAGAGAAACGAGACGAAATTCTCCCGCGTGACCGGCCAGACCGCGCCCCAATAGCGCCGGCCGAGCTCGGCGCCGGTATTGGGATCGAGGAAGACCTGGTTGTAGTCGAGCGGATAGCGCTTGCCGGTCGCAGGATCGATCCGGGGCATCACGAAGAACCACAGCGAGTGGCCCTCCTCCGGCGTCATGAAGAGATAGACGACGCGCGCGTGGGGATCGCGCTGCTCGATCATCCTGGCAAGCTCGATCGAGGGGATTGCCGGACCCTTGCTGGTGACGTCGAACAGATGGCCGTTCAGGACATCGTCGAGCTCGTGGTCCCAGGAGATGATCGCGCCGGTGATGCCGGAGAAGAACAGGAACCCGGCCGTGAGCAATCCCGCCCAGCGATGCAGCTTGCCGAAGATTGCTCTCATCGTCGTCGACTCTCTTCAAGCGGTCCGGCGCGCATGTGCCCGGACCGTTTCCCGGATCGCAATCACCAACGGTAGGTCAGCTTGCCGATGGCCTTGCGGCCCTCGGCGTAGAAGCAACCCGAGGCCGCGCCGTAGCAGGCGGCGACATAGCGCAGGTCGGTCAGATTGGTGACGTTCAGCGACAGCCGCCAATTGTCCCGGCTATAGGCGAGCAGCGCATCCAGCACGGTCGCGGACGGTACCTTGAACGTGTTGGCGTCGTCGCCCCAGGTCGCGCCGACATAGCGGATGCCGCCGCCGAACTGAAGCCCGGCGAGCTGGCCGGCCTGCAGCGTGTAGTCGCTCCACAGCGAAGCGCGGTTGAGCGGCACCGTCGTCGGCGCCTTGCCGAGATTGACCGGATCGCGCGACAGCTCGGCATCGACATAAGCATAGGCCGCGCGCAGGTTCCAGCCGTCGGCGAGCGACACGGTGCCTTCGAGGCTCGATGCCGCGCGACTTGACCTGGCCGAGCTGCGAGGCCGTATAGGTCGGCGGCGCATAGACGACGACGTTGTCGCGCGTCAGGTCGAAGGCCGCGAAGGTGAACAGCGCGTTCCAGCCCAGCGGCTGGTACTTGACGCCGACCTCGTACTGGACGCCGGTTTCGGGATTGAGCACCTGCCCTGCCGAGCCAATCGCCAGCACCGGCAGGAACGATTCCGAATAGCTCACATAAGGCGCGATGCCGTTGTCGAAATTGTACATCACGGCGGCGCGCCCGGTGAAGGCCGAGGCGTCCTTTGGGGTCGAGGTGTTGGCAATGCCGTTGTCGACCTGCGTCGTCACGAAGTCCTGGCGGCCGCCGAGCTGGAACGACAGCCGGCCGAGCTTGATCTGATCCTGCAGGTAAAGGCCGGTCTGGGATTGCTTGACGCCGGTCTTGTCGCTCGGCGTGGTGTCCACGGCGTAGTCGTAGCTGTACACGGGGTTGAACACGTTGACCGTTGGGGACGAGGTCGTCACGCCAAAGGCAGTGTCGCGGAAGTTGGTGTTGCGATAATCGACGCCGGCCAGCACGGTGTGCTGCAGGAAGCCGGTCGCGAACTTGCCCTGGAGCTGATTGTCCACCGCAAAGGAGTTGATGTACGAGTTGCTGTAGCTGCCGACGCGCGCATAGTCGCCGGCGGCTTCGTTGGTGTAGCCGGCACCGTAGAAGACCTTCTCCTCGTTGTGCTGGTAGGCGTAACGCATGTTCTGCCGGAACGTGATGTTGTCGGTGAAATTGTGCGAGAGCTGGTAGCCGGCGGTCGCGATCTCCGTGTTGAACGCATCGAAGCTCGGCACGCCCGCGAAGAACGAGACCGGGATGGTGCGGCCGTTGTTCGGCCAGACCGTGCCGGAGGCCGGCAGGAACTGGAGGCCCCACCCTGCCCGGTCGCGCTGATAATTGGCGAGGATCGTGAGCGTGGTATCCTCGTTCGGCTTGAAGGTGACGGCGGGCGCGATGAAGACGCGATTGTCCTTGGTGAAATCGACCTGGGTCTCGCCGTCGCGGACGACGCCGGTCAGGCGCCACAACACGGTGCCTTCCTTGTTGGCGGGGCCGCCCATGTCGAACTGGCCCTGGTAGCGGTTGAAGCTGCCGCCGGAGATCGAGACTTCGCCAAACTGCTGCGCGGTCGGCAGCTTCGTCACGTAGTTGAGCAGGCCGCCGGTACCGCTGCCGCCATACATGGCCGATGACGGCCCCTTGAGCACCTCGATGCGCTCGGCGCCGTAGGGATCGAGGCCGTTGAAATGCACGTAATTGCTGGAGGGAATGCGCAAGCCGTCGACGTAGAGGCCCGGCATGGTCATGTCGAAGCCGCGGATCTGAAGGCCACCGAAGCGGGTATCCGAACCGCCATTGACGTCGCCGCTGACGCCCGCGGTGTAGCGCAGCGCCTCGCCGATCGAGGCCGCACCCTGGTTCCTGACCTGGTCGGTCGTGATCACCGAGATCGACTGCGGCGTTTCGATCAGCGGCGTATCGGTCTTGGTCGCGGTCCCGCTTCGCGTCGCGACGAAGCCGCGGACCGGACCATTGGCGCGCTCACCAGTCGCGCCGTTCGACGATGCCGACTGCGTTGGCGCGGCCTGCTGCGCGGGCGCGCGGCGAGCGGCGCGCGAGGTCCGCGTCGTCGCCCGTCGTGACGAAGCGATCGCCACAGGACGGGCGCGCTGCGCCGGCGCATCGACGGTGACGGCGGGAATTTGGGTTTGGGCAGTTGCAGGACCGAAGGGAATGGCGAGAGCAAATGCGCTGACGGCGCCGAAGAACAGCACCCGGAGGTGTCGAAGACGCGTATTGGAACGCGAAGAAAGTCTGGAGTTGGTCACGTTTGTTGAGCCCCACGCACTGCCGGCTTCGCCGGTATCGTTCTTGATGTTCCGCCCTAACGCAGGCGGTTGGGGAGCGCGATAGGAACAGCGTTAGAATTTCTCCAGACATGTGAGCAGCACGTGCGACCAATGCGCTCACGCACTTCGCGACGTTGCTTGTTTAGAATTGGAATATTTCCAGACCGAGAGTCGGCGGTCCGTCGAACGCAGCCGCGCGATGGCGCACATCGCGCGAGCCGCGTTGTGCTCAGAGCCGAAAGACGCCAGCCGTTGGCGCTTACGATCGGTCCGCGTGACAACAGGTCGTGGCAGCGCTCGTCTCGCCCGCCAGCACGCTGCGGCTGTTGCGGTCCGGCGGGATGTCACCCGCCGCGTTGCCTGCGAAGAAGCCAGTCGGCTTCAGCACGAAGCCGGCATATTCGACCGGCATGACCGGAAAATCCTCGGGCTTGCAGACATGGGTGTGGCCGAACGAGTGCCACACCACGATATCGGCATTCTCGATGTTCCGGTTCTGCGCGGCATAGCGCGGCAGGCCGTCGCCGCCGGCATGGACGTTGGGATAGTCGCCGCTGGCGTATTTCTCGGCGGCGTCGAACGCGGTCACCCAGACATGCTTGGTGGCAAAGCCGCCGCGCTTGCGCACATAGCTGCCCTCCTGCGCCAGCATCAGCGGGCTCGGATTGACGACGAGCTTGTAGGCCGGCGCGCCGCCGACCGAATTGGTCTCGTTGGGATTGTTGATCTTCCAGAACCGGCCGGTCTCGCCGTTGGCGACCGCCGCCGCGTCACGCTCGCGCGACAGCACGCGCGTGGTGGTGTCGAACACGTTGCCGTGCGGATTGTCTGCGCCCCAGGGCCGCGGCACGAATTCGTGCTCCGTGACGGTGTTGCCGCCGCCGTCGAGGTCCATGTGCAGGCGGACGTTGAAGAAGTGCTGGTGCGTGGGACCGCCGAGATTGTCGTCGACCATGCCACCCCATTTGTACTTTTCGCCCGGCTGCACGGCGGCGGTCTGGATGATGCCGGTGAGCTTGGTCTCGAGCTGGATCGTGCCGTCCTGGTAGAGATACCAGTAGAAGCCGTAATCGTAATTGCCGACGGTCGCGAAGAACGAGATCACCAACCGCCGGGACCTGCGCACCTCGAACAGGCCGTTGCGGAATTCGTAATGCTTCCAGGCAATTCCGTAATCTTCTTCATGCATGCAGATGGCGTTCTGCATGACGAAGGGCTCGCCCTTGTTGTCGGCGGCGGGCACGTCGAAATAATGGATGTTGCCGAGGCAGTCGCAGCCGAGCCTCCAGCGCATTGGCGAGCATGCCGAGACCGTATTCGCCGGCATCGAACGCCGACTTCCAGAAATGGTTCGCGGTCGGATCGGCGTACGGCACCACCATCTCGGTGACGCTGGCGCGATGGATCAGCGAGCGTTTTCGCGCGCCGTCCTGATAGGCGAGCTGATGCAGCACCAGCCCTTCGCGCGGGGTGAAGCCGATGCGAAAGCTCCATTTCTGCCAGTCGACCTTCCAGCCATCGACCTTGAAGCTGGCTCCTTCCGGCTGCTCGATATGCAGCGGCTTGATGTCGGTGCGCGCATTGCTCACCTCATGCGCGCCGTAGTTCCGCTTCTTCCGCGGAATCGGCACGATCGGATCCTCATCCGTGAGGTCGATGACCTTGCCGCCGATCAGGTCGACCACGGCGACGACACCCTCGATAGGGTGCGCATAGCCGTTGTCCTGGAGGTGCTCGCGAAAATAGCTGACAGCGCGCACGATGCGGGCGCCGCGCTCGAACGCCTTGTCGAAGAAGCCCGATGAGAACGGGTCGACCTGGACCAGCTCGATGTCCTTGTCGGTCAGCCCGCGCCGGATCATCGCCGCGCGCCAGCCGGGATCGGCCTTCACCACGGCCTCGCACTTGAAGAACTCTTCCAGCATCACGGGCGGCTGCCCGTAAGGCGCCTCGCGGTTCGGAATAATCTTTCGCGCGATGATCTCGTTGTGGGCGAGATCGACCATGTGTTCGGTCGCCTCGCCCGTGGCGATGTCCAGGGTTAGCGCAAACGCGCGGCGCCCTGCACCACCGGATGTCAGCTCCTGCTTGGTCGGCTCCTCCAGCCGCACCGTCGGGAATCGGCAGTTCTCCGGCGAGGCCACAGCAGAACGTACCAGCGTGCAGGCCGCGGTGATCTCTTCGGCCGTCAGCGGATCGAGCGGATGCGGGGTCGCGGTCTGCGACGGCGATGGGATTTTGACGGTGTCGAGCATGGCGATGTCCCGGGGTCAGGCGAGATATGCGGTAATGGCGCTGAAGGCGGCAAACCAGCGCTGGTCGACCGGCACGTCCATCGCCTTGGGCTGGGTCGCGAGCTTGACGATGACGGTATCGGAGTCGAGGTCGACGTAGAGATGCTGGCCGTGAATGCCGATCGCGGTGATGGCATTGCGCGACGGATCGATCGTGAACCATTTGCTGCGATAGCGGGCGCCCGGGAAGAACTCGGCGAGGTCGCCGTCGGCCCAGGCCTTGGGATCGCCGTTCTCGCGGATGTCATCGATCCACCAGCCCGGCACCACCTGCCGCCCCTCCACCACGCCGCGGCAGCGGATCATCTCGCCGAAACGGACGAGGTCACGCGCGGTGACCGAGATGCCGCCGGCGATGCGGCCCATGCCGTGGCTGTCGAGCGTCAGCGAGCCGTCGTCCTCAGCGCCCAGTGGCTGCCAGAGATAGTCGGAGAGGATGCGATGATAGGGCATGCCGCAGGCGCGCTCATAGACCCAGCCGAGCACCTCGGTATTGGGCGAGACGTAGTGGAACACTTTGCCGTGCGGCTTGCCGGTCCCGCGCAGGGTCGTGAGATAGGCGCGCTGGTGGCCGGGCTCGACGCCGTCAGGCGGCACGTCCCAGCCCGAGGAGAACCGGTAGCGCGCGACGTCGCCCGCGGGGTCCTCGTAGTCCTCCTCGAACTTGATGGCGACGGCCATGTCGAGCAGGTTGCGGACGGTGCAGCCGGCATAGACCGAACTCTCCAGCTCCGGCACGTAGCGCAGCACCCTCGCCTCGGGATCCATCAGGCCCCGCGCGGCGAGTATGCCGCCCAGCGTCCCGGCGATAGCCTTGCTGATCGAGCAGATCAGGTGCGGCGTGGTCACGCTCATGCCGTCGCCGTACCATTCGTGGATCAGCGTGCCCCGGTGCATGACGAGCAGCGTATCGGTAAAGGTCTCGCGCAGCGTGGCTTCGATCGTGGTGTCCTTGCCGCCGGGCGCGGTGAAGCCGAGCTTCGCCAGCTCGCGCGGCGCGCTTCGCATTGGCGTCGGCTGGGCCGAGCGGCGGATCTCGGCGGTTGGTAGCACCTCGCGGGTGTGGGTGAAGCCCCAGCGGATCGCGGGGAAGCTGCGCCAATTGGCGCGCGTTACCTGAGCCTCTGATACGGGCGGGCTGCCACGCATGATCTCGGTCGGTCGCATCTCGATCCCCTCCGCGAAAGGCCGCCCGGGTGGGTCGGAACGGCAGGACAGAAGCCTGCACCTCGACGCCGTCGGGCGTTATCGAGATCCGGCAATATTTTGCTGGACAGCACCTATGGCCGTGCCAGTCTGGCGTGGATCTTGCTCGTGCCTGGCTTAGAGATTTCCACGTATCGTCATGGCCTTAAGCGCAACTCTTCCGATTCAAGACTCGGCTGCCAGCCTGTTCCAGGCCAGCAGCACGGACGTTGACGAGCACTGCGCCGCGCTCGGCCGCTGGCGGCTGAGCTACGATCAGATCAGCGCTGGCGCGTTCAAGGGCAGCTTCACCCAGCTCTCTCTGCCCCGCCTCGACGTGTTTCGCGAGATCACCAGCCAGCAGGTCCGCCAATACGGACAGCTAGGCGCCGACAGTTTTGGCATCGGCTTGCCCTGGGACGGCGATTGCGAGTACTCAACTGCAACGGGACCAGTGCCAGCGGCGCCCACGTGCTCGCCAGCATCGACGCCGAGATCGATATGTGCACGCCGAAGGCCTTCGAGCTGCGCGGCGTCGTTGCCAGCACGGTGTTGATTGCAGAGCTGGCGGGCCGGCTCGATATCGAGTTGCCGCGCACCGCCTGGCATCGGTTGCAGGTGATCGAGATGGCGGAAGCGCCGGTCGCGCGGCTGCGGGCGCATCTCGCCGCCATTGAGGCGACCATCGCGACCGCTCCGGAGACGTTCGACGATCCGGCGGCGCGGCAGGCTCTTGAGGACGCCCTCCTCGTCGAGATCATGGACATGCTTCCGACCGCACGCCCGAGCGACCCCGGCCGCAGCGCGGCGGCACGGAAGCGGACTGTGGATCGTGCGCGCGAGCTGATGCATGGCAGCGGCGATCGCTCGCTCTCGCTGCTGGAGGTCTGCAAGGCGGTCGGCGCCAGCCCGCGCAAGCTCGGCTATTGCTTCCAGGACGTCTTGGGCACGAGCCCGATGCATTATTGGCGGGCGATGCGGCTGAACCGCGTACGCCGCCACCTCAAGCGCGCCGGCGGCGTCGAGACCTCGATCTACGACGTCGCGGTGCAGCACGGCTTCTGGCACTTCAGCCAGTTCTCGCTCGACTACAAGCGTCACTTCTCCGAAAAGCCCTCGGAGACCTTGCGGCGCGCCAGGCTGGCCGCCTGACGCGCCTGCTCTGCTACCAGGTCGGCAGATAGGTGCCCATGAAGCGCGTCTCCAGGAACGCCTTCACGGGCTCGGAGTGATAGGCCTCGATCTACTGCTTCACCCAAGGCTTGTCCTTGTCTTCTTCGCGGACGGCGAGGATGTTGACCCAGGGCCGTCGGCGTTCTCCTGCGCGACCGCATCCTTGGCCGGATTGAGGCCGGCCTGAACCGCGTAGTTGTTGTTGATCGCGACGAGGTCGACGAAGCGGAGCTTCTTCGGATTGTCGGTGATATCGGCGATGGTCGAGGCGACGTCGTTCGGATCCTTCAGTTTGATCACGCCGTGCAGCGCCAGGATCATCAGGCCGCGCGCGCCATTGGAGGGATCGTTGGCGATGGCGACTCGGGCGCCTTCGGGCAGATCGTCGAGCTTCTTGTATTTCTGCGAATAGACGCCCTGCGGCGAGCCGACGGTGTTGGCGACCTTGGCAATCTTCACGGCGTCGATGATCTCGGCATGAGGGCCGGCGGTGACGCCGACGCTGATGGTTTCGGCGTGAGCTGAGGTCGCAAGCAAGGCTGCAGCCGCAAGGGTTGCGAGAAAACGCGCTGAAGTCTCCAGTTTGGGGATAGTTGGTTCAGCGATGCCGCAGCCGGCGATTGACCCGCCGTGCCAGATAGTCGCCCGCGCTCTGCACGAGCTGCACCAGCGCGATCAGCACGACGACGACGGCGAGCATCATCTCCGGCATAAAACGCTGATAGCCGTAGCGGATGCCGAGATCGCCAAGGCCGCCGCCGCCGACCGCACCGACCATCGCGGAATAGCCGAGCAGGCTGACCACGGCGAGCGTCAGCGCCAGCAGCAGGCCGGGCAGCGCCTCCGGGATCAGCACCTTGAGCACGATCTGCATGGGCGATGCGCCGAACGAGGACGCGGTCTCGATCAGGCCACCGTCGACCTCGCGAATGGCCGCTTCGACCAGGCGTGCGATGAACGGCGCCGACGCAATCGTCAGCGGCACGATCGCGGCGGTCGAGCCGATCGAGGTGCCCGCGACCAGGCGGGTGAACGGGATGATGGCGACGACCAGGATGATGAAGGGCGTCGAGCGCGTCGCATTGACGATGGCGCCAAGCACGCGGTTGACGAGGGGCGCTGCGAACAGCTCGCCCTTGCGGCTGGTCGCGAGGAAAACGCCGAGCGGCAGGCCGAAGGCGGTGCCGAGAGCTGCCGCGATGCCGACCATGTACAGGCTCTCGAAGGTCGCCTGGATGATCAGATTGATGAGTTCAGGCGACATAGCCGAGATGCTCCGCCGGGAATTGATATTGAGAGAGCCAGGCAAGGGCCCGTGCCTGCGCGTCGTCGCGGCCGGGTATGCCCAGAACGAGCGAGCCGACATGCTGGCCGCCGATCTCGTCGATGCGGGCCGACAGCAGCGCGACGTCGAGGCCGAGCTCACGGGCCAGCCGCGCCACCACGGTGTCGCCGGCCCCTGCCCCGCGCACCTCGACGCGGATCACGGCATGCCCGCCGGCGGGCGGCTCGGCGACGATCCGGCTCGCCAGCGAGACCGGCAGGCTGTCGCCGATCGCTTCGGCGAGGAAGGACTGCGTGATCGGATGCTTGGGATGGGTGAAGATGTCTGCGACATGGCCGCTCTCGACGACGCGGCCGGCATCGAGCACGACGACTTCCTTGGCGAGCTGGCGCACCACGGACATTTCATGGGTGATCAGCACGATGGTGACGCCGAGCCTCGCGGTTGATGTTGGCGAGCAGGTCGAGGATGGCGCGCGTGGTCTGCGGATCGAGCGCCGAGGTCGCCTCGTCGGACAGCAACACGCTCGGCCGCGTCGCCAGCGCCCGCGCGATGCCGACGCGCTGCTTCTGGCCGCCGGAAAGCTCGGAGGGATAACGGTCGTGCTTGTCGGCGATGCCGACGAGCGCGAGGAGTTCTGCAACGCGGGTCTTGATGTCGGCCTTGGTCCAGCCGGCGATTTCGAGCGGCAGCGCGATGTTGTCGGCCGCTGTGCGCGAGGACAGCAGGTTGAAGTGCTGGAAGATCATGCCGATCGAACGCTGCGCGAGCCTGGTCTCGCGGCCTGCCAGCGCCGAGATATCGCTACCGTCAACGATCACGCGGCCCGTGGTCGGCTTCTCCAGCCCGTTGATCAGCCGCACCAGGCTCGACTTGCCGGCGCCGGAGCGGCCGATCACGCCGGTGATGGAGCCGCGGGGAATCGCGAAATCGATGTCCTGCAGCGCGTTGACGCCGGGCTTGCCGCGATAGGCGGGATAGGTCTTCGAGATGCCGGCGAAACGGACCATCGCGTCCGGTTCCGGCGCGGTTCGTGACATCGCTTCAGGCGGCGCGATCGGCTGTCCGACGGCAAGCGATTGGTGAGCGTTCATGGAGAGGGCCTTCATGCACAATAGTTCTTTCGCTCACCACAAAAGGCAAACGACGGCCGGGTCGCACCAGCGACTGGAGGTGGAACAGCAGCAAACGCCTCCAAGGGGGCACGCGCTGCACCGCAGCACATACCATCGCTTTTTCCAGTCTTGCTTGCAATGTCAGATATTTGCGGGGAGATGGGCGAAGATTCCCCGATCCCCGCCCGGAGAAGAATATTCCTTCGCAGGGGGTATCAGCCTCCCGCCCGGCTCATCCCATCTGCAGCCATGGCAGCACGATCAGCAGCAGGCCGGCGAAATAGAGCAGCCCGAAGATCAGGCCAAAGCCCCAGAACTGGCCCTTCCCGATATAGCCGCTGCCGAAATACATCGGCGCAGGTCCGGTCGCGTAAGGCGAGATCACGCCCATCAGGCCGAGCGAGTACATGCAGAGCATTGCAAGCGTCGTCACCGGCAGGTTTGGGATTCCCGATCCGACCGCGAGCACCACCGGCAGCACGGCGGCGGCATGCGAGGTGATGCTCGAGAAGAAATAGTGGATCCAGAAGAACAGGGCGACCAGCAGCAGCATCGCGGTCGACGGCGAGAGACCAGCGAGCGGCTTTGCGTATTCGGTCGCGAACCATTTGATGAAGCCGATTTCGTTGAGGCCCGAGGCCAGCGTCAACAGCGAGGTGAAATAGAAGAATACCTCCCAGGCGCTCTTCTCGCTGACGATGTCGGCAAACTCGATCACGCCGGTCACCAGCATCAGGGAGATCACGATGAACACGACGGTGGTGGCGTTGACGAAGTTCGAGCCGAGCACGGGGACGTGGATGTCCGGACTGGAGCCCGCGATCCAGAGGAACATCGCGAGCACGATCAGCGCCAGCATGATCCACTCGTTGCGCGACATCGGCCCCATCTCGGCGAGCTCTTTCGCCGCCCATTCGGAGATTTCCGGGCTGCGGGTCACCTCGGGCCGACAGACCAGATAGCTGAGCAGTGGCACCACGACCATCAGCAGGATGCCGAGCGGGGCAAAGCCCAGGAACCACTGCCCCCAGCTCACCTCGACACCGACGGTCTTCTTGGCGATCGCCAGCGCCGCGGCATTGGGCGCGAGCGCGGTGAAGAACAGCGAGCTTGTGATCGCGGTCGCGGCGAACGCGGTCCACATCACATAGGTGCCGATCTTGCCGGCGGTCGGTCCGGGCTCCGAGCCGTAGATGCGCGGGATGTTGGAGATGATGGGATAGACGATGCCGCCGCTGCGCGCGGTGTTCGAGGGTGTCGCCGGCGCGAGCAGGAAATCCGACATCGCCACGGCATAGCCGAGGCCGAGCGTGTTGCGGCCGAGCCGCCGCACCAGCACAAGCGCGATGCGCCGGCCGAGCTGGCTCTTGCGATAGCCGATCGAGAACACGAAGGCGCCGACGATCAACCAGACCGTGCTCTCGGCGAAGCCTGCCAGCATCCAGCGCAGCGACTTGCCGGGATCGGGATCGATATAGCCGGCAACGCCCGCGACCGTCAGGCCGATGAAGCCGACCGCGCCGACCGGCATCGATTCCAGGATGAGCCCGGTGATGACGGCCGCGAACACCGCGAAATAGTGCCACTGATTGACGTTGAGCCCGGACGGCGCCGGCCACAGATAGATCGCCAGCCACACCGCGAGCGGTGCGACCAGTTTCCAGCGAAATCCCTTTGCCTCAGGCGCCTGCGAACTGGCGGTCATGATCCCTCCCCTCTGATGTCGTCGCCTCGTGCGGCTCGTTGACCGAGCCTGCCCTTGTCCCGGTTCGGCGTATACGGATTGTCGGGGGTGCGATCAATGGCCCGACGTCAGTCTAGCGGCCCTTGAAGCGCGGCTTGCGCCGGCCCAGGAACGCCTCGACGCCCTCCTTATGATCTTCGCTGAAACTGGCGAGCGCGAACTGGTCGACGTCCATATGGCTGGCGAGATCGTCCAGCGCATGCGTGAGCCGGTTGACGGTGAGTTTCGTCATCGCAACCGAGAGCGGCGGCTGCGCGGCGATCTTGCGCGCGAGATCCATGGCCGCATCGAAGGCATGGCCGGGGTCGGTGACCTGTTCCACCAGGCCCCATTCATAGGCTTCGTCGGCGCTGATGCGCTGGTCGGCGAGGATCACCGCCTGCTTGGTACGGGCAGGTCCCATCAGATGCAGCATGCGCGGGATGCTCTGCCAGCTCATGTTCATGCCAAGCCCGATCTCGGGCACGCGCAAATGGGCGTCGTGGCCCATCACGCGGAAGTCGAGCGCCACCGCGAGCGCGACGCCGCCGCCGACGCAAAAGCCCTCGATCGCCCCGATCGTGATCTGCTCCATTTCCTGCCAGGCATGGGTGAGGCGCGGCCCGAGCTTGAGGTGCCGGCGCAGCGTGCCGAGATCCATCTCCTTGCGCGAGCGGCCCTCGGGGTCCTTCAAGTCGAAGCCGGCGCTGAAGGCGCTGGTGCTGCCGGTCAGAACCACGACGGAGGTGGTTGCATCATCCTCGAAACTGCGCGCCGCGGCGGTCAGCTGTCGCAACGCCTCGGGCGACAGCGCGTTGATGCCGTCGCCCCGATCGAACCTCACGATCGCGATCCGTCCCTCAGGGCCATGCCCCTTCTCGATCGTCACATAATCGCTCAACCGTCGTCTCCCCTGTTCTTGTTGCTCTTGATCACAGATGTCCGGTGCGCCGGTGCTCCGGCTCACTGCCGTGGACCGGAAACCGGATCGTGGTCCCGATGGTGATCCAGTTGGCATTCTCGCCGGTGATGTTGCGGCCCAAGATCACGTCGACGGAGAATATCTCGTTCGGCCGGTAGCGCAGACCGGTCTGCAACCGCGGTTGCACGACGCTCGCGACATCGGACGCGCCGGCCTGTCCATAGGCCTCGATCGTCCATTGCAACGTCTCGGTGAACTTCCAGTCGAAGCCGATGCCATAGGTCAGGTAATGGCGATCCACGGTGCGATCCCAGAGCCAGCCGCCATTGACGTTGATGCGCATGGTCTCCGACAGGCGGAACGTCGCGGGGATGACGGCAAAGGCGGACAGCGCCTCGCCTGTCGCCGCGTCGAACGATCCGCCGCCATAGGCCGACAGTCCCCACCGTCCGATTCCGGTCGGAATGAAATTTGTCTTGGCCTTCGGAGCAATTGTCGTGCTCCAGTCGCCGTCGCTGCGGGCCCGGATGGTCTGCAGGCTCAGCTCGACCGGCCTGAAGGGATCGACGACACAGGAGGGATTTGCGACCGCCTGCATGTCCGTGTTGGACGCCGCCGACAGCCAGCTTTCGACCTTGCAGGAGCCAACGTCCGATATGTCTGCCGCATCGACCGCATAGGCACCATTCGCGGCGCGCGCATCAGGTGCCGCCGATGCGACAAGCGCAGCGATTGCGGCGGAAATCGTGGTTCGTGCAGCCCAGCCCATCGGGGGATGTTAGCAGAGTCTTCGCCTCGACAAGGCCCGGATTCTGGGACTATCTTCGCGCCATGAGCGAGCATCATCACGACCACGATCACGACCATTCCGAACTGTCGGAGACCGAGCTGCGCGTGCGCGCGCTCGAGACGATCTTGACCGAAAAAGGCTATGTCGAGCCGGCCGCGCTCGATGCCATCATCCAGGCCTATGAGACCAAGATCGGGCCGCACAACGGCGCCCGCGTCGTCGCGAAAGCCTGGACCGATCCGGCGTTCAAGCAGGCGCTTCTGGATGACGGCTCCAAGGCGATCGGCACGCTCGGCCATGTCAGCCGCGTCGGCGACCATCTCGTCGTGGTCGAGAACACGCCTACCCGCCATAACATGGTCGTGTGCACGCTGTGCTCCTGCTACCCCTGGGAGATGCTGGGGCTGCCGCCGGTCTGGTACAAGGCCTCGCCTTACCGGTCGCGCGCGGTCAAGGATCCGCGCGGCGTGCTCGCCGATTTCGACGTGACCCTGCCCAAGGACATCGAGATCCGGGTCTGGGATTCCACCGCCGAGACGCGCTTTTTGGTGCTGCCGATGCGGCCCCAAGGCACCGAAGGCTGGAGCGAGGAGCAGCTCGCCGAGCTGGTCACGCGCGATTCCATGATCGGCACCGGCTTTCCCCGGTCGCCCGGAGCGCCCTCATGAACGGCGTACACGACATGGGCGGCATGGACGGGTTCGGCAAGGTCGAGCCCGAGCTTAACGAGCCGATGTTTCACGAGGAATGGGAATCCCGCGTGCTGGCGATGGTGCGCGCGATGGGCGCGGCCGGCGCCTTCAACATCGACACCTCGCGTTTCTACCGCGAGACCCTTCCGCCGGACGTGTACCTGTCGAGGCTCCTACTACAAGAAATGGTTTCTCGGGCTCGAGGAGATGCTGATCGAGAAGGGTTACCTCACCCACGAGGAAGTCGCCGCCGGCCATGCTATGCAGCCTGCGAAGGCGCTCAAGCACGGCAAGTTCGACCTCACCCAGGTCGAGCGCATCATGGTGCGCGGCAAGTTCGCCCGCCCTGCCCCTGCACCGGCGAAATTCAAGATCGGCGATCGCGTGCGGGCGAAGAACATCCATCCGGCGACGCATACGCGGCTACCGCGCTACGTGCGCGGCCATATCGGGATCGTCGAGACCTCAACCATGGCTGCCACGTGTTTCCGGACACGGCGGCGATGGAGCACGGCGAACATCCGCAATGGCTTTACACCGTCGTGTTCGAAGGACGCGATCTCTGGGGCGAGGACGGCGATCCGACCCTGAAGGTCTCGATCGACGCCTTCGAGCCCTATCTGGATCCGGCGTGATGAGCGGTAGCACCGCTGCCGCCGCCGCGACGGCCGCCATCCCGAGCATTCCCCGCGACGACGACGGCCCGGTGTTCCGCGCGCCCTGGGAAGCGCATGCGTTTGCGATGGCGTTGACGCTGCACGAGCGCGGCGTGTTCACCTGGCCGGAATGGGCAGCAAGCCTCGCCGCCGAGATCAAGCGCGCGCTGGCGGCCGGCGATCCCGACACCGGCGAGACTTATTATCTGCACTGGCTCGCCACGCTGGAGGGCCTCGTCGCCAGCAAAGGCGTCGCCTCGATGGACACGCTGCATCGCTACCGCGACGCCTGGGACCACGCTGCGGATCGCACGCCGCATGGCAAGCCGATCGAGCTGCGGGACGAGGATTTTCGGTAGCTCGCGCTGCGCTCGTGTCCCGGACGCGCTGCAGCGTGCAACGCTGCTGCGCAGAGCCGGGACCCAGAAAACCGCACAGCACCATACAGAGAGGCATGGGCCCCGGCTCTGCAGCGCACCGCTGAAGGAGCGCTGCGCTGCGTCCGGGGCACGAGAGCCGAATGCGAGGCGCTACCTTCCCGCCACGAACTCCCGCCACCCCTTCGCCCGCAGGCTGCAGGCTGGACACTCGCCGCAGCCATAACCCCAGTCATGCTGCGCGCCGCGCATCCCGAGATAGCAGGTGTGGGAGTGCTCTCGGATCAGGTCGACCAGGCCATCGCCGCCGAGATCCTGCGCCAGCTTCCACGTCGCGGCCTTGTCGATCCACATCAGGGGCGTGTGCAGCTCGAACGGCTTGGCCATGCCGAGCGAGAGCGCGGCCTGCATGGCGCGGATGGTCTCGTCGCGGCAATCGGGATAGCCGGAATAGTCGGTCTCGCACATGCCGCCGACGATGTGGGTGATGCCGCGCCGGTAGGCCAGCGCCGCGGCGAAGGTCAGGAACACGAGGTTACGGCCGGGCACGAACGTATTCGGCAGCCCGTCGGCGCCCATCGCGATCGCGACGTCGCGCGTCAGCGCGGTCTCCGACACCGCCGCCAGCGTCGGGATCGACAGCGTATGGCTTTCGCCGAGCTTGGCCGCCCAGTCCGCGCGCAGCGCCTTGACGCCGGCAAACAGGTGGTCGCGGCAATCGAGACTCGATGGCGTGGCGCTGGCCGTAGTCGAACCCCAGCGTCTCCACGCGCGCAAAGCGGCTCAGCGCCCAGGCGAGGCAGGTGGTGGAATCCTGGCCGCCGGAGAACAGCACCAGCGCGGTTTCGGAGGAAAATGCGTCACTCATGGCCTCGCGCTTTAGCACCGCGGAACGTATCAGCCAATCGGTGGAAATCGGCCTATTCCACGCACCCCCGCTGGGAACGGCGGCCCGCTTTTGGCATAAGGTTTGGAGCCAGGAGACCGCCCCGCAATGACCCCTTCCCGCGACATTTCCCGCCTGATCGAGATCATGGCGGCGCTGCGCACGCCGGTGACCGGCTGCCCCTGGGATCTCGAGCAGGATTTTGCGACGATCGCGCCCTACACGATCGAGGAAGCCTATGAGGTCGTGGACGCCATCGACCGCGGCGATCTCGACGATCTCCGCGAGGAGCCTCGGCGACCTGCTGCTCCAGGTGGTGTTCCACGCCCAGATGGCGTCCGAGCAGAACGCGTTTGCTTTCGGCGATGTCGTCGAGGCCATCACCCGCAAGATGATCCGGCGCCACCCCCACGTCTTTGCCGACAAGGACGGCAACCTCGCCTCCTCTCACGTCAAGGAAGTCTGGGACCGCATCAAGGCCGAGGAAAAAGCCGAGCGCGCCGCGCGCCGTCCGCCTGAGGAGGCACCGGCGCACAGATCATTGCTGTCAGGCGTGAAGGCCGGCCAGCCCGCGCTGACGCGGGCCATGGAGCTGCAACGCAAGGCCTCCACCGTCGGCTTCGACTGGAACGACCCGCGCGCGGTCCTGCAGAAGATCCGCGAGGAAACCGACGAGATCGAGGCCGCGCTCGATCGTGGCGACAAGCAGGAGATCGCGGAGGAGACCGGCGATTTGATGTTCGCTCTCGTCAACCTCGCCCGCCACGTCGATGCCGATCCGGAAAGCGCGTTGCGCGCGACCAACACCAAATTCGAGCGGCGCTTCGCCTATATCGAACGGGCGCTGGAGGCGCAGGGCCGCACGCTGGAGCAGGCTTCGCTCGCGGAGATGGACGCGCTGTGGAATGAAGCGAAGGGCGAAGGGACACCAGCGTCAGAAGAACGCAAGAAAGCCGACCGCTAATTCCGCTGTCGTCCCTGCGAACGCAGGGACCCATAGCCACAAGTAGCAATTTGGCGAAGGCTCGAAGTCAAGGGCGCGTCGGTACGTAGACTGCCCTACGAAGATGGATCACGCGATATGGGTCCCTGCGTTCGCAGGGACGACAGCTGTTATGTGATCAACAGACGCGGCACGGCATCGAACCGGTTCACCACGATATCCCGCTTGGTCTCGTCCACTCGCACCGTCATGTCGAAGCGGCCGTCGTGCAGCTCTTTCGACAGCACCTCGGAATTGCGATGCAGCCAGGAGATGCCGGCGCCGTCGGCGGCGTCGATCGAGAGATCGAGCGTGGTGCGCTTGGCGGCCAGCCGCTGCTCGATCGCGGCGAGCAGCGCGTCGACGCCCTCGCCTGACACGGCCGAGACCAGCATGGCCGGATGATCCTCCGGCCGGCGCGCGGCGATGTTCAGAAGCTCTTCGCGCTGCTCGGAATCGTAGCGGTCGATCTTGTTCCAGACCTCGATGATGCGGCCGGAATCGTCGGGATTGATGCCGAGCTGGCGCAGCACGGCATCGACGTCGCTCTGCTGGGCCTCGGCATCTTCATGGGAGATGTCGCGCACATGCAGGATGACGTCGGCCTCAAGCACCTCCTCCAGCGTGGCACGGAAGGCCGCGACGAGCTGCGTCGGCAGGTTGGAGATGAAGCCGACGGTGTCCGACAGCATCGCCTTGCCTCCATGCGGCAAGGTGAGTGCGCGCAGGGTCGGATCGAGCGTCGCAAACAGCATGTCGGCGGCCTGCACATCGGCGCGCGTCAGGCGGTTGAACAGCGTCGACTTGCCGGCGTTGGTGTAGCCGACCAGCGCGACGACGCGATACGGCACGCGTTGGCGGCCGGCGCGGTGCAGCCGCCGCGTCGCCTGCACCTTCTTCAGCTCGCTCTCGAGCTTGGAGATGCGCTCCTGGATGAGGCGGCGGTCGGCCTCGATCTGGGTCTCGCCGGGACCGCCCATGAAGCCGAAGCCGCCGCGCTGGCGCTCCAGATGGGTCCACGATCGTACCAGGCGCGAGCGCTGGTAGTTGAGATGCGCGAGCTCGACCTGGAGCGAGCCTTCCTTGGTCTTGGCGCGTCGGCCGAAGATTTCCAGAATGAGTCCGGTGCGGTCGAGCACCTTGGCGTGCAGCTCCTTCTCGAGATTGCGCTGCTGGATCGGCGCCAGCGCGCAATCCATCACCACGAGGCTCGACGTCGAGGCTCTTGGCGAGCGCAGCGATCTCCTCGACCTTGCCCTTGCCGATATAGGTCGCGGGCCGGATCTGGTTGATCGGCGCGATGATCGCATCGGCGATGACGAGGTCGATCGCGCGCGCAGGCCGGCGGCTTCATCGAGCCGGGCCTCGGCGTCGCGCTGAACATGGTTGGGAAGGGCATGGCTTTCCGGTTGCGCGTCGGCAGAGCCGGCGCGCACGCGCAAATAGGGGCCGATGACAAGCACCCGCCCCGTCTGCTTAGCCCCAGCCGACCGCGGACGGTCGGCCTCCCCGTCGAAATTCCGGGGTTCCAATCAGATCACTCTCAAGCCGGCTGATCCTCGCCGCCTTCGAACAGCTGGATCGGAGCACCAGGCATGATGGTCGAGATCGCATGCTTGTAGACAAGCTGCGAATGACCGTCGCGCCGAAGCAGCAAACAGAAATTGTCGAACCAGGTCACGATGCCCTGGAGCTTCACTCCGTTGACCAGAAAGATCGTCAGTGGCGTCTTGGTTTTGCGAACGTGATTAAGGAAGGTGTCCTGTAGGTTTTGTGCGCGGTCTGCCGCCATTGTTTTTTCTCGCTTTGAGTTTCTTTTTATTGCGCCGGTTGCGGCCCTCTTTGTGATGTTCGAGGCCTCTCCCGGCTGCCGCTCCTTCATGAGATCCCCTCGGAAGGAACAGCTGCGCAATTAGAGGACAGGTGGACTTATTAGGCAAGCCGCTTCGCGTCCCAGCCCCTGCCGTATTGCCCCGAAAAACTACGGAAATCGACGATTCTTCTCGCTCTTCGCTTGAGGCGGTGCCGCAACGACGTGCCGTTAGAGTCTTGTTTTGACGTGCCTTTCTCTACGCCAACCACGACCCGGCTTGCTCGAAAACACGCTAGCCGACACCAAGCGCCTTCAGCTTTCGATGCAGCGCCGACCGTTCCATGCCAACGAATTCGGCTGTGCGAGAAATATTTCCTGAAAAACGGCTGATCTGTGCAATCAAATAGTCGCGCTCGAACACTTCGCGCGCCTCGCGCAACGGTAGGCCCATGATGTGCTCGCCATTGTTGCTGGTCGGCATCGCCGGCACCATGGAACCGACGTCCTGCGGCAACATGTCGGCGGTGATGATGACCTCCGGCCCGCCCGCGGCGAGAATCATGACCCTCTCAACGTTGTTGCGGAGCTGGCGCACATTGCCGGGCCAGACGTGCGATTGCAGCACCGCCATCGCGTCCTGCCCGATCTGCCGCTTCGGCAGGCCGCTGCCGGCCGAGATCTGCTCCATGAAGTAGTCGATCAATTCCGGAATGTCCTCGCGCCGTTCAGACAGCGCGGGCACGCGGATCGGCACCACCGAGAGCCGATGATAGAGGTCCTCGCGGAAATGTCCGGCCGCGATCTCCTCCTCGAGATTGCGCGCGGTGGACGAGATGATGCGGACGTCGACCTGCACTTTCGAGGTGCCGCCGACGCGCTGGAACGACTGCTCGACCAGCACGCGCAGGATCTTGTTCTGGGTCTCGCGCGGCATGTCCGCGATCTCGTCGATGAACAGCGTGCCGCCATGGGCTTCCTCGAGCGCGCCGGGCTTGCGCGCCTGCTCGCCGTTGGATTGCTCGATGCCGAACAGCTCGTGCTCCATGCGCTCGGGCGTGATCGCGGCGGCGTTGATGACGACGAACGGGCCGTCGGCGCGGCCCGAGGCAGTGTGCAGCGTGCGCGCGGTCAGCTCCTTGCCGGCGCCGGCGGGGCCGACGATCAGGATGCGGCTGTTGGCCTTGGCCGCGCGCTCGATGGTCTGGCGCAGCTGGTTCATGCTGGGCGAGCGGCCGACGAGCTGGCTGGCGCTCGGCGCGAGCTGCTTCAGCTCCTTGACCTCGCGCTTCAGCCGCGAGTTCTCCAGCGCCCTGGTCGCGACCAGGATCAGGCGATCGGCCTTGAACGGCTTCTCGATGAAGTCGTAGGCACCGCGCTTGATCGCGGCGACCGCGGTTTCGATGTTGCCATGGCCGGAGATCATCACCACCGGCAGGTCGGCGTTGTCCTTCTTGACCTGCTCCAAGAGCTGCAAGCCGTCGAGCTTGGAGCCCTGCAGCCAGATGTCGAGGAACACCAGATGCGGCCGCCGGTTGGCGATCTCAGCCAGCGCGGAGTCGCTGTCGCGCGCGGTGCGCGTGACAAAACCCTCGTCCTCGAGAATGCCTGCGACGAGATCGCGAATATCGGCCTCGTCGTCGACAATCAGAATTTCACTTGCCATGGGTCGCGCCTGTCTTGTCAGCTGCTTGTTGAGGCTTCGATTTTCGTTGAATCATTGGTCTTTTCAGCGGCCTCTTTGGTTTCGGCCGCCGGCTCTTTTGTTTCCGGCGCCGCGTCCTTCGTCGCGGGCGCCGGCTCGGCTCCCTCGGACTTGGCGGGCTGGCCGGAGACCGCAAAGCGCATCCGCATCCAGGCGCCGCGCTGGCCCTCGCGGAAGTCGGAAGCATCCTTCAGCTCGATGCGGCCGCCATGGTCTTCGAGAACGCGGCCGACGATCGCAAGGCCAAGGCCCGTGCCCTTGGCCCGCGTCGTCACATAGGGTTCGAGCAGCCGCGAGCGCGCGACCTTGGGCAGGCCGATGCCGTTGTCGATCACGTCGATCAGGACGTCCTCGCCCTCGCACGACACGACCACGTCGATGCGCCCCTTGCCGCCGTCCTTGCCGAGGCTCCTCCGGCGGTACCTGCTCGATCGCCTCGGTGGCGTTCTTGACGATATTGGTGACTGCCTGGGAGATCAGCCGCCGGTCGAACTGGGCGCGGAGCGGATCCTGCTTGAACTCGGCCTCGATATCGATCTCGGGATGGGCGACCTTCATCAGGAACACTGCCTGCCGCACCGTGTCGACGACGTCCTCGCCTTCCATCACGGGCTTGGGCATCCGGGCAAAGCGCGAGAACTCGTCGACCATGCGCCTGATGTCGTCGACCTGGCGCACGATGGTGTCGGTGCACTGCTCGAAGATCTGCTTGTCCTTGGGCTCGGTGATGTCCTTGCCGAACTTGCGGCGGATGCGTTCGGCCGAGAGCTGGATCGGCGTCAGCGGGTTCTTGATCTCGTGGGCGATGCGGCGCGCGACGTCGCCCCAGGCCGAGGTGCGCTGCGCCGAGACCAGCTCGGTGATGTCGTCGAGCGTGATGATGTAGCTGTCATGCGGCTGGTTCTTCTCCGCGCTGACGCGGACCGAAAGATTGCGCTCGGTGCCGTCGCGGGTGATCGTGATCTGGCCCTGCACCAGCCGCTGGGTCCCTTCCCGCGCCGCCTTCATCATCTCGTCGAGGCTCGGGCAGCACGTCGGAGAGCGGATGGCCTAGCGTCTCGGATTCGGCATGCCCGATCAGTTTCTCGGCGGAGCGGTTCAGGATGCCGACGCTGCCGGAGGTATCGACGCCGATGATGCCGGCGCTCGCGCTCGACAGCACCGCCTCGATGAAGCGGCGGCGGCTGTCGATCAGGTCGCTGGCGTTGACGAGGCTCGTCGCGCTGGCTGCGCAATTCCTGCGTCATCTTGTTGAAGGTCTCGCCGAGCTGGGCGAGGTCGCCCTCCGACTGGTGCACGGGCACCTGGACATGGAGGTCGCCGGTGGAGACCGTGTGGGCCGCGTTCATCAGCCGCCGGATCGGTGAGACCAGCGAATTGGCGAAGTTGAGGCCAAGCAGCACCGAGGCCATCAGGATGGTCAGCGCGATCACCGCGAACATCAGCGCGAAGGCGACCTGGATGCCGAGCCGGCGCGACTCGATCTGGGCGTATTCGGCGACGCTGACCTCGGTCTGCTTCAGCTGATTGACGACGTTGGGATCAAGGGGGCGGGCGACGTAGAGGAAGGTGTCGTTGAAGGCGCGCAGGCGGATCACCGCGGCGACGAAAGCCGCGTCCGGCAGCACCGCGATCTCGGGCTCGTTCTCGTTGACGTTGCTGAGGAAGTCGGGCGCCGGCGGCGAATAGGCGAGCCGCATGCCGGTGTCGGCGGATTCAAGGATGTTGGTGTTCTTGTCGATGATCATCGCGCCCGGCAAATTGCGCGAGCCGGCGCTGGCGGTCAGCACCTCGCGGAACGAGCGGCGGTCCTGGTCGTAGAGCGGCCGGGCATGCGCGATGTCGTTGGCCATGCCGAGAATGTCGCCGCGGATCAGCTGCGCATGGTCCTGCATATAGGCCCGCGCGATCGTCAGCGAGTTCTGGATCACTTCCTTGGTCGGCCCGGAGAACAACCGGTCGAGGCCGCGCTCGATGGTGACGTTGGCGACGACGGCGACCAGCACCGCCGGCAGTACCGCCACGATCGAGAACAGGCTGACGATCTGGACATGGAGGCGTGCCGCCGCCCTGCCCCGCCGCCGCGCCAGGATCAGCTGCCAGAGCTCGCGGATGATGATGCCGACCAGCAGCAGGATCGTCGCTGCGTTAATCAGGTAGAACGAGCGGACCACTTGGGGCGTCGGCTCGATGTTGGTGAGGCCGGTCAGGACCAGGAAGGTCAGGAGGGCCGAGAGCAGCGCCAGTGCCACGGCAAAGGGCGCCAGCCAGCGCCGTGCCGACCAACGCCGGGGCTCTTCTGCTGGGGCCGTGTCAAAGTGTGCGGCCGAGGTGTCTGCGCTGGTCATTCCGGCAATGGTGGATGCTGAAAACGGGTCCGCGATGGGCGGATACTGATGTATTCGTACCACATTGTTGCCGAATTGCGACAATTCCGCGGCGTCCTCGACGTGGCGGAGCAGCGCATCCACAGGGCAATGGCTCGCTCAACAGCGGGAACGGAATCAGGCCATTCCGGCTTGACCCGGCATGGACAGGATATTTCTCGCGATAATGGCTTCCGCCGTGCTGCTGCTGATCGTGGCCTCTGACCTCCTGGTCAATGGCCCGGTGCTGCAGGAGCCAGCCGACTTGGCGATGTTGCCGACATCAGCTCGCCTGGTCAGATAGGCGCGGCACTCGGCCCTGCGGCGAAACGCCAAGATTGTCCTTTCTCGGCGGAACATTTAGGACGGATCCGGACTTCTGCTCACCGCGTCAGCCACAAAGGCCAGCGCGATCCGGACAGGCTCAGCTCCGCTTGGTAGGGGAGCTGAGCCACCGCCGGGCAAACGCGTTAGCGTTTGTCGCGAGAACTAGCCTCCGCTGCGATAGACCTGGATGTCGAGATCCCGGATCTTCTTCCGCAGCGTGTTGCGGTTGAGGCCGAGCAGATCGGCGGCGCGGATCTGGTTGCCGCGGGTGGCGGCCAGCGCGGCCGTGAGCAGCGGAACCTCGATCTCCTTGAGAATGCGGTGATAGAGGCCCGGCGGCGGCACGCCGTTTGGAAAACCCTGGAAGTGCGAGGACAGATAGGCCTCCACCGCTCCACCGAGATTGTCGACGCCCTGTTGGACCGCGGCGCCCGGGCTGACCGTGGGCGGCGCCAGCTCGCCGTCGATGACGGAGCCGGTGATCACGTCCTGCGGATAGAGCGCGGCAAGACGACGCGCGAGGTTTTCCAGCTCGCGCACGTTGCCGGGCCAGCGATGCTGCTTCATCCGATCCAGCGCCAGCGTGTCGAGCTTCTTCGGCGGCAGGCCGTCTTTCTCGGCGAGCGCGAAGAAGTGGCGCACGAGATCCGGCAGGTCCTCGATGCGCTCGCGCAAGGGCGGCAGCCGCAGCGGCACGACGTTGAGGCGGAAGAACAGATCCTCGCGGAACAGGCCCTGCTGGATCAGGACGCGCAGGTCCTTGTTCGAGGCCGCGACGATGCGCACGTCGGTCTTGATCGGGGTGCGGCCGCCGACGGTGGTGTATTCGCCCTGCTGAAGGACGCGCAGCAAGCGGGTCTGCGCTTCCATCGGCATGTCGCCGATTTCGTCGAGGAACAGCGTGCCGCCTTCAGCCTGCTCGAACCGGCCGGAGGCGCGGGTGTTGGCGCCGGTGAAGGCACCACGCTCATGGCCGAACAGCTCGGACTCGATGAGGTCGCGCGGGATCGCGGCCATGTTGACCGCAACGAACGGGCCGTTGCGGCGCTTGCCGTAATCGTGCAGCGCGCGCGCCACCAGCTCCTTGCCGGTGCCGGACTCGCCCGTGATCATCACGGTAAGGTCGGTCTGCATCAGGCGCGCGAGCACGCGGTAGATTTCCTGCATCGCCGGCGAGCGGCCGACCAGCGGGATCGCCTCCATCTCGGCGTCCTCGTCGGGCGTCGAGACGCGCTCCTTCGGCTCGGAGAGCGCGCGGCCGACGATGGCGATCAGCTCCTTCAGGTCGAAGGGCTTTGGCAGATATTCATAGGCGCCGCGCTCGGAAGCGCGGATCGCCGTCATGAAGGTGTTCTGCGCGCTCATGACGATGACCGGCAGATTGGGCCGCATCTTCTTGATCCGCGGCAGCAGGTCGAAAGCGTTCTCGTCGGGCATCACCACGTCGGTGATGACGAGATCGCCCTCGCCCTGGCTGACCCAGCGCCACAGCGTTGCGGCATTTCCGGTCAGCCGCACTTCGTAGCCGGCGCGGGACAGTGCCTGGTTGAGAACAGTGCGGATGGCGGTATCGTCATCAGCTACGAGAATGCTACCTGCGGGCATCGTAAATCCTCATTTCGCCCCCTGTGACGCAGGCGACGGCTTCCCGGCAGAGTCGGCGCGACTGCTTTGATCGGCATGTTTCACCGATGTGGAATACATCGGCATCAGCACGCGGAAGGTGGTCTTGCGCGGCTGAGATTCGCATTCGATGATGCCCCCGTGATCGCCGACGATCTTGGCGACCAGCGCAAGACCCAGGCCCGAGCCGGTCTGCTTGGTGGTCACGAAGGGGTCGAACAGGTTGGGCAGAAGATCGTCCGGCACGCCAGGTCCATTGTCCCTCACGCAGAATTCGAGCGGCAAGGATACCCGGGATTTTTGACCGGGGACTGACAGGCGCACGCCGGGACGGAACGCGGTGGTGAGCTGGATCTCGGCGTCGGGGACGTCGATCAGGGCTTCGGCGGCGTTCTTCACCAGATTGAGGAACACCTGAATCAGCTGGTCCTGGTTCGCCAGCACAGGTGGCAGCGAAGGATCGTAATCCTCGATGAAGCGGATGTTGCGGGCAAAGCCCGACTGCGCCAGCCGCTTCACATGGTCGAGCACGGAATGGATGTTGACGGGGCCGCGCACCACGGGGCGCTCGTCGCCGAACACCTCCATGCGGTCGACCAGCGTCACGATGCGGTCCGCCTCGTCGCAGATCAGGCGCGTCAGCATGCGGTCTTCGGACGAGGCCTGCTGCTCGAGAAGCTGCGCGGCGCCGCGGATGCCGGAGAGCGGGTTCTTGATCTCGTGCGCCAGCATCGCGGCCAGCGCGATCACCGATCGCGCCGCGCTGCGATGGGTGAGCTGGCGGTCCATCTTGTCGGCAATGGAGCGTTCCTGCAGCATCACCACGATATGGCCGGGCCGCTCGGTGAGCGGGGCGACGTGCAGATCCACCTGGCGGTCGCCGCCCATGCGCGGCGTGCCGAGGTCGACCTTGTATTCGTTGACCGGCGAGTTCGACGAGCGCACCTGGTCGATCAGCGCCAGCAGCGGGCTGCCGAACGGCACCAGCTCTTTCAACGACTGCCGCTTCAGGAACTGGGTCGAGATGTCGAAGAAGGCTTCGGTCGCGATGTTGGCGGCGACGATCTTGCCGTCGGGCCCGATCATCAGCACGGGATTGGGCAAGGCATCCAGGATGGCGTCGCTGTCGGCGGGCTGGCGATGGTTTGCGGCTGAGGCTCATGCAGCAGCGCTCCATGCGAAGTCGTCGAAGGCATCCTGCAGCGACTGGCGGACGAGGCGCGGATCTTCCGAGGTCAGGATCTTCTGGCGCCACCCCTTCAGCGTCTCGACCGAAGCACCGCTCGCCCCTGCCGCAACGTCGAGCGCCCAGCCGAGATGCTTGCGGGCGTGCTTGAGGCCGACGCGCAGACCATAGAGCCTCGCAGACACCTTCATAGAGCGTCTGGACGTAACGCAGCTGGGTTGCGAGCGAGGGCGCTGCTTCCTCGGCCCCACCGGCCAGGCGGCGGCCGATCTGGCCGGGCAGCCAGGGCTGGCCGTTGGCGCCGCGGCCGATCATCACGGCATCGGCGCCGGAGGCTTCGAGCGCCGCGACCGCTTTCTCGAAGGAGGTGATGTCGCCGTTGACGACGAGCGGAATGGCGATCGCCTCGCGCACGGCGCGGATCGCATCCCAATCGGCCTCGCCCTTGTAGAACTGGCTGCGGGTGCGGCCGTGGACCGTGACCAGCTTGACGCCGGCGGCTTCCGCCCGCTGCGCCAGCTCGGGCGCGTTGCGCGTGCGATCGTCCCAGCCGAGCCGCATCTTCAGCGTCACCGGAACCTTCACCGCCGCGATGGTCGCCTCGATCAGGCTGACGGCATGGTCGAGGTCGCGCATCAGGGCCGAGCCGGACTGGCCGCCGGTGACGTGGCGGGCCGGACAACCCATGTTGATGTCGATGATATCGGCGCCCTCGCCCTCGGCGATCCGGGCGCCCTCGGCCATCCAATGGGCCTCGCAGCCGGCGAGCTGAACCACGTGCGGGCCGACCCCGGTGGCTTCGCAGCGCAACCGGGACATCCGGTGCCCGTTGGCGAGCTCGTCGCTGGCGGTCATTTCGGACACGACGAGACCGGCCCCAAGCTCCGCGGCCAGCCGGCGGACAGGCGAGTCAGTCACCCCCGACATCGGTGCCAGGAAGACCGGGGTGGCGACGTCAATATCGCCAATTTTCAACGGCTTAGAGCCGGATACTACCGAACCGGTCACGGGGGTCTCGTTGACTGGGCAGGGCCTCATCGCGCCTGCCATGACCTATCTTGCGCACAATTCTTGTGCAGTCAAGCGCCATGCCTACAGTTTAGACAAGTCTGCAAATCTTTCAAGTGCAGTGCAGCAAAATGCCGTTGCGAACAATCCGGGGAAACCCCCTTTTTTTGCGGGCCTGCCGTGCTAGAGGCATGCGGCAATTACCCCACTCCCCCGACTCTCCATCACCAACTGAGTATTTGAGTCCTATGGCGAAATCACAGCGCACCGCGGTCGTCCTCGTCGCAGCCGGTCGGGGCTTGCGCGCCGGCGCCGGCGGGCCGAAGCAATATCGCGAGATCGGCGGCGTGCCCGTGATCTACCGCGCCATGGAAGCCTTCAGCCGCCACGCGGACGTGTTTGCGGTGCAGCCGGTGGTGAACCCCGACGACAGCGCCATGTTCACGGCCGCGGTCGCCGGGCTCAAGCATGAGCCGCCGACCAATGGCGGCGCCACCCGTCAGGCATCCGTGCTCGCCGGGCTCGAGGCGCTGGCCAAGCACAAGCCTGACATCGTCCTGATCCACGACGCCGCCCGGCCCTTCGTCTCGGCCGGCGTGATCTCGCGGGCGATCGAGGCGGCGAGCCGCACCGGCGCCGCCCTGCCCGTCGTTCCCGTCACCGACACCATCAAGGTCACGGGTGCCGGCGGCGACGTCGAAGCCACGCCCGACCGGGCCTCCTTGCGAATCGCGCAGACGCCGCAATCCTTTCGTTTCGACGTCATCCTCGAAGCGCATCGTCGTGCGGCAAAGGACGGGCGCTCGGATTTCACCGACGATGCCGCGATTGCCGAATGGGCGGGATTGACGGTTGCAACCTTTGAAGGCGATGTTGCCAACATGAAGCTCACCACCCCCGAGGATTTCGTGCGCGAGGAAGCGCGCCTGGCTGCCCAGCTCGGCGACATCAGGACCGGCACCGGCTATGACGTGCACGCGTTCGGCCCGGGCGACCACGTCATGCTCTGCGGCGTGCGCGTGCCGCACACCAAGGGTTTCCTCGCCCATTCCGACGGCGATGTCGGCCTGCATGCGCTGGTCGATGCCATCCTCGGCGCGCTCGCCGACGGCGACATCGGCTCGCACTTCCCGCCGAGCGATGCCAAGTGGAAGGGCGCCTCCTCGGACCAGTTCCTGAAATACGCCATCGAGCGCGTCACGGCGCGCGGCGGCCGCATCGCCAATCTCGAGGTCACCATGATCTGCGAGCGGCCGAAGATCGGCCCGCTGCGCGACACGATGCGCGCCAGTATCGCGGAGATCTCCGGCGTCGACATCTCGCGAGTCGCGGTGAAGGCGACCACCAGCGAGCGGCTCGGCTTCACCGGCCGCGAGGAAGGCATCGCGGCCACTGCGAGCGCCACCATCCGCCTGCCCTGGAGCGTGTAAGTCATGGGCGGCAGCGACGCACGCGCCCTCTCCCGCTCGCTGCTCGATCTGTGCCGGATGCGCAAGCTGACGATTGCGACGGCTGAGTCCTGCACCGGCGGCCTCGTCGCCGGTGCATTGACCGACATCCCCGGCTCCTCCGATGTGATCGACCGCGGCTTCGTCACCTATTCCAACGACGCCAAGCGCGCCATGCTCGGCGTTGAGGCCGGCACCCTCGCCAATTTCGGCGCCGTCAGCAAGGAGACCGCAACCGCCATGGCGGTCGGCGCGCTGGAGCGTGCCGGCGTCGATCTTGCGGTTGCTATCACCGGCATCGCCGGCCCGGGCGGCGCGACGCCGGGCAAGCCGGTCGGCCTCGTGCACTTTGCCGCCGCGGCGCGGGATGGCCGCATCATCCACCGCGAGCACCGTTTTGGCGCGATCGGCCGTACCGCTGTCCGCCAGCGCTCGGTGGTCGAGGCGCTGCGGATGCTGATGGATCTGGCCCGCGGCCCGCAGGCTCAAGCCAAGCCGAAACGCGCCGCCGCGGCAACGCGCCTGCGCCCGCGCGTCACGCGCTCACCGCGCCGGCACGTCGCCAAGCGCCGGACACCGCGGTCACCGCGCGGCTGAGACGTCTCACGCCGCCGCCAGCAGCGCGCTCGCATGGTCGAGCACGCATTGCTTGACCGCACCGGCCTCGGAGGGGTTCGCCTTTGCGCTGACCGTCAATTCCAGGATGGGTGCCGCCGGATTGCCGACATCGAGCACCTTGGTGACGGAGACGGTCGGTTGCGCCTGAACGTCGATGCGGGAATCGTTGCGCAGCTCCTTCAGCATGCGGTCCGCGAGCATGCTGGCAGCGCCGGCCGGGACCGGAAACGCCACCTTGACCTCGCCCGTGCCTGGGTAGGCGCTGTGATTGACGATCGCCGCCCCCACACCTGCCCGTTGGGCAGAAGGATCTGCGTGTTGTCGGCCGCGACCAGCTCGGTCATGAACAGCGACAGCGACTTCACCTTGCCGGCTTTGCCGGCGATTTCGACGTCGTCGCCGATGTGAAAGGGCCGAAACAACAGCAGCATGACGCCGGCGGCGAGATTGGACAGCGTGCCCTGGAGCGCAAGGCCAATCGCAAGCGATGTCGCGCCGAGCACGGCGACGAGGCTCGCGGTCTGGATGCCGAACAGCTGAAGCACGGCGATACCGACCACGGCCAGCACGCCGTAGCGCGCGAAACTGCCCACGAACAGCGTGACCAGCGGATCCACGCGGTGCGTGACGCTGAGCAGCCGCGTCACGAAACGCTGCATGGCGCCGGACAGATACCAGCCAACCGCGAGCAGCAGGACGGCGTAGATCGCATTCAGGCCATACAGGACCAGCGAGGCTTTCAGCGTGTCGAAATTGATGGTCATGCGGTCTCCAGCGCGGACAATCCGGAGAGAACGCGGAGCGATGCGAAATGATCCCGGCGGAACAAGCTCTCGTAGGGCGGATTGGCGAAGCGTAATCCGCCTCTTTTTGCCTCCGAAGCAGGGATGGCGGATTACGCCTTCGGCTCATCCGCCCTACGAGATCTTGCGTTGCCCGACGGGTAAAACACCCTATCGGCCGGTCAACCGCCTCGCCGAAAAATATTCGCATTTACAGAATTTCGGCTTTGGCGCATTCTCCCGCCAACTCACCCCGGGCAGAGGGGCGTATCGCGATCGTCACGAACGTGGGGTGAGCTGCGGTGGGCGCTCGTTACATCGGCGCGACTGGCATTGCAGGGCGGCAAAACCGTGAGCAACAGCCTTCGCGCACACGACCGGTGTGACGTGCGTACGGCAAAACCGTGTCGTCCTGGCGCCCGAGGTCTGGCGTCAAGTCTCGTGGTGATGCAGCGGCCCGACCGGGCCATTGCGTCAATCAACTGCAAGGCGACGGGGGCAATAGTGCATCGCTCCCCGGGGAGAGCTCGGCATAAGCCGTCAAACCACTGCGCAGGGAAGGCCGTGTGTTGGGCTTCACCTGTATGCCGCTGTGCAGCTTCTTGTCACGCAGGATTCGCACAGTGGACCGCGGGTGCCAGCCGGCATCCGGCCTTCCCTGCGCCCTCTGTCATCGAAGGCGCGTCATGACCATGCAGAACTCGGACAGGAACTGTCGCGAGGCCGCAGCGTCATGTCCAGTTTTTCAAAATGCACGCAAGTTTTGTCGAATCCGAGCGGATTGCGAGTTCAGCTGGCGCGACCAAACGTCATCATGTGTGTCCGTGCTTGCACACGACAATATTGGCGCAATAATGCCGGCCTAGGTTGTGATCCGGAATCAACCGGACCAACTCCAATGGAGGGCGACGAAAGTGTTCGCTCGCACCGCGGCTTCAGTCGCTGTGATCTTCACCTTGGCCGCCATGGATGGTGCGGCCGCGCAAACGGCCAATCAGCCGCCGGACACGATGGCGGCGCGGGTCGAGGCGTGCACGCCCTGTCACGGCAACAAGGGCGAAGGCACCAGCGACGTTTATTTTCCGCGCCTTGCGGGCAAGCCGGCCGGCTATCTCTACAACCAGCTCCTCGCCTTCCGCAGTGGCCGGCGCAAATATCCGCCGATGAACTACCTGCTGGAGTTTCTGCCCGATCCCTATCTCGAGGCGATGGCGGAATATTTCGCCGGCGAGCATCCGCCGCTGCCGCAGCCGGCCACGAGCGACGTCAGCAAGGAAGTGCTTGCCCAGGGCGAACTGCTCGCCACGAGCGGCGATGCCAGCCGCAACATTCCGGCCTGCGTGAGCTGCCACGGCCCGGCGCTGGCCGGCATGCAGCCCGGCATTCCCGGCCTGCTCGGCCTGCGCGCTCCCTATATCAGCGCCCAGCTCGGCGCCTGGCGCTATGGCACCCGTACCGCGAAGTCGCCCGACTGCATGCAGCAAGTCGCCGGCCATCTGACCGAGGCAGACGTCACCGCGGTCGCGGCCTGGCTCGCGACGCGGCCTGCACCCGCCAACCCTGCTCCCGTTCCGAAAGGCACTTACGCGCTGCCCTTCGGCTGCGGCAGCCAGCCCAACTGACGAGGCGGATGATGGGCTTGAAACTGTCGATCGCACTGCTCCTACTCGCCGCGTTCGCGACGGCGGCCCAAGCGCAGGACAAGACTAGCGAGACTCATCGCGCGCGGCGAGTATCTCGCCCGTGCCGGCGATTGCACGGCGTGTCACACCGCGCCCGAAGGACGTCTGTTCGCCGGTGGCCGCGCCATGCCGACGCCGTTCGGCACGCTCTACACCTCCAACATCACGCCTGATACCGACACGGGGATCGGCAAATGGAGCGCCGACGATTTCTACAAGACCATGCACAGCGGCCGATTCCCGGATGGCGGGCTGATCTATCCGGCGATGCCGTTCGCGTCCTACACCAAGGTCACGCGCGCCGACAGCGACGCGATCTACGCCTATTTGCGCGCGATCGCGCCGGTGAACCAGAAAAACAAGCCCCACGAGCTGCGCTTTCCCTATGACAACCGCCAGCTCATCCTGGGATGGCGCACGCTGTTCTTCAGCGAGGGCGAGTTCAAGCCCGATCCGAAGAAATCGGCGGAATGGAATCGCGGCGCCTATCTGGTCGAGGGCCTCGGCCATTGCGGCATGTGCCATTCGCCGATCAACGCGCTCGGCGGCACCTCGCAATCGGATGCCTTCAAGGGCGGCCTGATCCCGATGCAGAACTGGTACGCGCCGTCCCTCACCTCCAACCGCGAAGCCGGCCTCGGCGACTGGAGCATCAAGGACATCACCGACCTGCTCCAGACCGGCGTCTCCATGCGCGGCGTGGTCTACGGCCCGATGGCCGAGGTGGTGCACAATAGCCTGCAATATCTCAGCGACGAGGACACGCGCGCCATGGCGGTGTACCTCAAGGGCATCGCGGAGCCCTCGCCGCCGCCGCCGGCAAGCTCGACGCTGCCGACCACCGAGAGCAGCCTGCTGGTCAGCCTCGGCAAGACCGTCTACGACAAGCAGTGCGCGAGCTGTCACGGAACGCAGGGCGAAGGCAAGCCGCCGCACTGGCCGCCGCTCGCCAACAACCAGTCGATCGAGATGCAGTCGGCGGTCAATCCAATCCGCATGGTGCTCAACGGCGGCTACCCGCCGGGCACCAAGGGCAACCCGATGCCCTACGGCATGCCGCCGTTTGCGGGACTGTTGTCCGACAACGAGATCGCCGCCGTCGTCTCCTACATCCGCACCGCCTGGGGCAATCGCGGCACGCCCGTCTCGGCGCGCGAGGCCAACGAGCTGCGTTCCGCGCCGCTGAACTGAGGCATTCCATGATCAACTCTGATCCGCCGACCAGCCCAGCCGCCGCCGACCAGGCCGTCGAGGAGGTCGTGGCGCAAGGCCCGTCCGGCGCCATCGTGCTTGCCGGCATCGCCACGGCCTGCGTGGTCGCGATGTGGTTTGCGTTCTATCTGTTCGTGTTCCTGCCGCGCGGGCCGCTGCAATGAGCGCACAGGATACCCATGGCAGCGCCAGCGCCGAGGTCGCGGCCCGCGTCGAGCGGCGCTGGGCCACCATTGCCGTGATCATCATCGTGGTGATGGCATTGCTGGCCGCCTTCGCCGGCATCCATCGTGCGACCATGCCGCAGCCGCGCGTCGAGACCACCGATCCCTCGCGGCTGCATCTGTCCGGCGAATTCGTCGAGAGCAATCTCGGCAGCGTGCTCGAGGCTGGCGGCGCAGTCACCGTGCGCGCCATCGGCCAGCAATATTCCTTCACGCCGGCCTGCATCGTGGTGCCCGTGGATACGCCGATCACGCTGCGCGCCACCAGCGCCGACGTGGTGCACGGCATCCTGATCCAGGGCACCAACGTCAACACCATGCTGGTGCCGGGCTACATCTCCGAGCAGCTGATGCGCTTTACCAAGACCGGCGACTATCTGATGCCCTGCCAGGAGTTCTGCTCGTTCGGCCACGAGGGCATGTGGGGCAAGGTCAAGGTGATCGACAAGGCCGACTTCGCGAGCCGCGCGAAGGGTGGCGGGAGGCTGAGCTGTGTTGGTCAATAGGAAGCTCATCCTCGCGCATTTCTGGCTGGCATTCGTCGTGTTCGGCATCGCACTGACGCTCGGCGCCTGGCAGATGTTCATCCGCAGCCCGATCGGCACCTGGCTGTCCAACCCCGAGCTCTATTACCGCTCGCTGACCGCGCATGGCACGGTGATGGGCTACGTCTTCCCGACGCTGGTCGCGATGGGTTTTGGTTATGCCATCAGCGAGTCCGCGCTGCAGCAGCGCCTGGTCGGCGTGCGCTGGGCCTGGACCGGATTCTGGCTGATCGTCGCCGGCAGCATCATGGCGGTGATCCCGATCGCGCTCGGCCGTGCCTCCGTGCTCTACACGTTCTACCCGCCGCTGATCGGCAACGTCTTCTACTATCTCGGCGTCGTGCTGGTCGTGGTCGGCTCGTGGATCTGGGTCGCGCTGATGTCGGTCAATCTGCGCGTCTGGCGCAAGGCCAATCCGGGCGCGCCGGTGCCGCTCGCGATGTTCGCCAACGTCGCGGGCTCATATTTGTGGGCCTGGACCGCGGTCGGGGCCGCGCTTGAACTGCTGCTGCAGATCATCCCGGTCGCGGCGGGGCTGAAAAACACGATCGATGCCGGTCTTGCCCGCATCTTCTTCTCCTGGACGCTGCACGCCATCGTCTATTTCTGGCTGATGCCGACCTACATCGCCTATTACACCATCGTGCCGCGCGCGATCGGCGGCCGGGTCTATTCCGACAGCATGGCGCGGATCTCCTTCATTCTGTTCCTGGTGGTGGCGATGCCGATTGGCATGCACCACACCTTTGCCGATCCGCAAGTCGGCGCCGGCTTCAAGTTCATCCATTCGGCCTTCACGGCGCTGGTCGCGCTGCCGACGCTGCTGACCGTGTTCACGATCTGCGCCTCGGTCGAGATCGCGGCGCGCCTGCGCGGCGGCCGCGGGATGTTCGGCTGGATCAGGGCCCTGCCCTGGGACAATCCGATGATGCTGGCGCTGGCGTTCTCGTTCGTCATGCTGGGCTTCGGCGGCGCCGGCGGCCTCATCAACATGAGCTACCAGCTCGATGCCTCCATCCACAACACGCAGTGGATCACCGGCCATTTCCACCTGATCTTCGGCGGCGCCATCGTCATCATGTATTTCGCGATCGCCTATGATCTGTGGCCGCATCTGACCGGACGAGAGCTGATCGACATCCGGCTGATCCGCGCCCAGCTCTGGCTGTGGTTCGTCGGCATGATCGTGACGACCTTCCCCTGGCACTGGGTCGGCATCTTGGGCATGCCGCGTCGCATGGCCTATTTCGACTTCGGCGATCCCGCGATCGCGCCGCAGGCGCTCTCGGTCACGCTGTCGGCGATGGGCGGCTTCATCCTGCTGGTCTCGGGCATCATGTTCATCGTCATCCTCGCGCGCGGCATGCGAGCGCCCCAGGCCGACGCCGGCCCGTACCGGTTTGCGCTGGCGGTGCACGAACCGAGGACGGTGCCTGTCGCGCTCAACACTCATGCGTTGTGGGTGGCGCTGATGATCGGCCTCACGCTGACCAATTACGGCTACCCGATCCTGAACCTGGCGCTGAGACTCGGGCACGTCGGTGCCGGCCGTCTATGTGGGAGCGCAGTGATGAGCACGCGCGACCTCTTCACGCTCCGCAACAATCATTTCAGGATCGGCGTCGGCATTACCGCCGCAATCCTGATCGTGACGGCCATCGCCGGCTTCATCGTGCTGCCCTTCGCGCAGCCCTGGGTGCAATTCGCCAATGTCTGGGACGCGATCTGCAGCGCCGCCGGTGTGCCGCAGCGCGCCGCCAGCGTTACTGCGCCCGAGCAGACCAAGCGGCTGTCCGAGGTCGTGCTCACCTCGAGCACGCTGTCGCGTCCCAGCCAGGAGGCGATCGGCCGCGGCGCGACGCTGGCGCAGCGCTGCGCGATCTGCCACGGCCCCACCGGCGTCAGCCGCGCGGACTCGCCCAATCTCGCCGGCCAATATGCGGCCGTGATCTACAAGGAGCTGCTCGACTTCCGTTCGGGCGCGCGCACCAATGCCGTGATGTCGCCGTTCGCGGTCAACTTGACCGATCAGGAGATTGCCGATCTCTCGAATTATTACGCCTACCTGCCGCGGCTTCCGGCCTATCACCCGACGCCGCTTCTGCCGAAACCCAACATCGTCATCTACGGCGCGCCGATGCGCGGTATCGCGCCCTGCGGCTCCTGCCATGGCAGTCTCGACAACAAGACCGGCAGTCCGTGGCTGGAGGGACAGTCGGAAGCCTACATGAAGGCGCAGCTGCAGGCTTTCGCCTCCGGCGAGCGCCGCAATGACATCAGCCAGCAGATGCGCAACATCGCGCGCGCCATGACGCCACAGGAGATCGAGCAGGCCGCGGCGTATTACGCCTCGCAGCCGCCGGATGTGGTGAAGGCGGTGGATTAGTCGGTTTCGCAGCCCGGATGGAGCGCAGCGCAATCCGGGGCCGGTACATCCGCCGTACAGCTGTCCCGGATTACGCTGCGCTCCATATCCGGGCTACAAGCAACCTATGTCGGCGCCAACTTCGACCGCCCATAGATCGCGTCCGCGCGCTTTTCGAATGCGGTCGAGAACCGCGCAAACGCCGCGTCGAACATCGAGCCCATCAGCATCGCCAGCATGCGGCTCCTGAACTCGTAAGACAGGAAGAAGCCGACGTCGCAGACGCCCTCACCTTTGGGCTCGAACGTCCAGCGGTTTTCGAGATTGCTGAAGGGACCCTGCAGATACTCGACCAGGATTTTCAGATTGGCGCGATCGAGCGTGACGCGGCTGGTGAAGGATTCCTTGACCAGCTTGAACGACACCGTCATGTCCGCCACCAGCACCTCGGTGCCATCGGGCTTGGCCATGCGCTGGCGCACCTTCAGCGCGCTGCAGAGCGGCACGAATTCCGGGTAGCGCTCGACATCGGCGACCAGATCGAACATTTGGGAGGCGCTGTGCTCGACACGGCGCTTGCTCGAAAATTTGGGCATGGTGGCTCAGCGAGCTGTTGCGGCCCGCGCGGCCTTGAGTCTCGCAAAGTCCTCGCCGGCATGATGCGACGAGCGGGTCAGCGGGCTCGCGGACACCATCAGGAAGCCCTTGGTGTAGGCGACCTTTTCGTACGAGGCGAACTCGTCCGGCGGCACGTAGCGCATCACGGCGTGGTGCTTGCGGGTGGGCTGCAGATACTGGCCGATGGTGAGAAAATCGACGTCGGCCGAGCGCAGATCGTCCATCACCTGCTGCACCTCGTGGCGCTCCTCGCCGAGGCCGACCATGATGCCGGACTTGGTGAAAATGGTGGGATCGAGTCTCCTTGACCCGCTGCAGCAGCCGGATCGAATGGAAATAGCGCGCGCCCGGCCGCACCGTGAGATAGCGCGACGGCACGGTCTCGAGATTGTGGTTGAAGACGTCGGGCTTGGCGGCAACGACGATTTCGAGCGCCCCTCCTTGCGCAGGAAGTCCGGCGTCAGGATCTCGATCGTGGTCGTGGGACAGGCAGCGCGGATCGCACGGATAGTCTGGGCGAAATGCTCGGCACCGCCGTCGGTGAGATCGTCGCGGTCGACCGAGGTGATGACGACGTGGGCGAGCCCCAGCTTGGCGGTCGCCTCGGCAACGTTTTGCGGCTCGGCCGCATCCAGCGCATTGGGCATGCCGGTCTTGACGTTGCAGAAGGCACAGGCTCGGGTGCAGGTGTCGCCCATGATCATGAAGGTCGCGTGCTTTTTGTCCCAGCACTCGCCGATATTCGGGCAGCCCGCTTCCTCGCACACGGTGTGCAGGCCGTTCGACCGTACGATGTTGCGGGTGTCGGCATAGCCGCGGGTGTTGGGCGCGCGGACGCGGATCCAGTCCGGCTTCGGCGGCGAAGCGGAGTCGGGGCGATTCACCTTTTCAGGGTGGCGCGGGCGCAGCGGGTTCGTGATGGTATCGACAATAACGACCATGGTCTGTCCGGTCTGTTCAGGTCCTACCTAGTCGGTCTGCCCTCTCGCCGCAACCCGGCTCGCACCGCTTCAGGGAACATGGCAGATATGGGCAATATCCTGCTCTGTTCTCAAGCGATTCTCACCTCGAATGGCTCCAGTCTCGAAGGCCCCATCCCCCGGCTCGGCAAACGGCTCAAGCGCGGCTTTTTCGACCGCGACGTCCGCGAGGTCGCGTACGATTTGATCGGCGCGACCATGCTGGTGGACGGCGTCGGCGGCGTCATCGTCGAGGTCGAGGCCTATCATCATACCGAGCCGGCGGCGCACTCCTACAACGGACCGACGCCGCGGAACCAGGTGATGTTCGGCCCGCCGGGCTTCGCCTATGTCTATCGCTCCTACGGCATCCACTGGTGCGTCAATTTCGTCTGCGAGGAGGAAGGCTCGGCCAGCGCCGTGCTGATCCGGGCGCTGGAGCCGACCCATGGCCTGGCCGCGATGCGCCGCCGCCGTCATCTGCAGGAGGTGCACGCGCTGTGCTCGGGCCCCGGCAAGCTGACCGAGGCGCTCGGCATCACCATTGCGCACAACACATTGCCGCTGGACCGCGCGCCGATCGCGCTGCATGCGCGGACGGAGGATGTGGAGGTCGCGACCGGCATCCGGATCGGCATCACTAAGGCCGTCGAGCTGCCCTGGCGCTATGGCGTCAGGGGCTCGAAGTTTTTGAGCAAGCCGTTTCCGAAGTAGCGTTACGACGCCAGCTTCAACCGCTCCAGCGCCTCGAGCAGCTTGGACTTGCGAGCGAGCGCAGCCTCGCGCTTTTCGCGCTCCTCCTCGACGACCTCCTCGGCCGCGTTGGCGACGAATTTCTCGTTCGCCAGCTTGGACTCTGCGCGCTTGATGTCGGCATCGGCCTTGCCGATCTCCTTGTCGAGGCGCGTGCGCTCGGCGGCGACGTCGATCACGCCCTTCAGCGGCAGCGCGGCCACCTCGCCGCGCACGAGCAGCTGCACGGCACCGTCAGGCGCGCGGTCGGCGAAGGCGATGTCCGACAGGCGCGCCATGCGCTTGACGATTTCGGTCCAGCGGGGCGCGCGCTCCTTGGTTTCAGCCGAGGCGCCCACGAGCACCAGCGCCGTCAGCGTTGCCGGCGGGATGTTCATCTCGGCACGCACCGAACGGATCTGCGTGACGAGGTCGATCACCCAGCCGATCTCGGCCTCGGCCGCAGGGTCTGTGAAGTCGGCGTGGTCGAAGATCGGCAAGGCCAGCATCGGCGACACCAGCGGATCGGTCGGTCCGGCGGCCGCGGCGAGCATCGCCAGCTGTTCCGGCGTCGGCTCGGCCGGCTTCAGCGGCCACTCGGCCAGTGCGAGCAGGCCTTCGCGCTTGGCCGTGACCTCCCACAGCTCCTCGGTGATGAAGGGCATGAAGGGGTGCAGCAGCTTCAGGATCTCATCGCGCGCCCAGGCGACCATGGCGCGGGTCTCGTCCTTGGCGGGGCTGTCCGGGCCGAGCAGCACAGGCTTGGCGAGGCTCGACATACCAGTCGCAATAGACGTTCCAGACGAAGCGGTAGATGCTGCCTGCAGCATCGTTGAATCGATAGGCTTCGATGGCCTCGGTCACCTCGCGCGTGGTGTGCGCACTCTCATGCGCGATCCAGCGGTTGAGCGTCTCCTTCGCCTTTGCCGGCTCGAAACCGTCGGGCACGGCGCAATGGTTCATCTCGGCGAAGCGCGAGGCGTTCCACAGCTTGGTCGCGAAATTGCGGTAGCCCTCGACGCGGCTGGTGGCGAGCTTGATGTCGCGGCCCTGCGCGGCCATCGCGGCCAGCGTGAAGCGCAGCGCATCCGCGCCGTATTCGTCGATCAGGTTGAGCGGATCGATGACGTTGCCCTTCGACTTCGACATCTTGGCGCCCTTCTCGTCGCGGACGAGGGCGTGGATGTAGATGGTCGAGAACGGCACCTCCTTCATGAAGTGCAGGCCCATCATCATCATGCGGGCGACCCAGAAGAAGATGATGTCGAAGCCGGTAACCAGCGCATTGGTCGGGTAGTAGCGCTGCACCTCGGGGGCGTCCTCGGGCCAACCGAGCGTCGAGAACGGCCACAGCGCCGAGGAGAACCAGGTGTCGAGCACGTCCTCGTCGCGGGTGATGAAGCCTTCGCGCTTGTTGCGGTCGAGCGCCATCTCGCGGCCCTGCTCGACCGTGATGACCTCCTGCTCGACGTAGTAGCCGAGCGCGTGGCTGATCGCCTCTTCCTCGGTCTCGGCGACGAACACCTTGCCGTCCGGGCCGTACCAGGCCGGAATTTGATGGCCCCACCAGAGCTGGCGCGAGATGCACCAGGGCTGGATGTTCTCCATCCACTCGAAATAGGTCTTTTCCCAGTTTTTCGGCACGAAGGTCGTTTCGCCCGAACGCACCGCCGCGATCGCGGGTTTCGCGAGTGTCTTGGCGTCGACGTACCACTGGTCGGTCAGATACGGCTCGATCACGCTGTTGGATCGATCGCCGTGCGGCACCATGTGGGTGTGCGGCTCGATCCGCTCGACGAAGCCGAACGATTCCAGCCGCTCGACGATGCGCTTGCGCGCAGCGAAGCGGTCGACCTTGTGGAACTCCTCGGCGAATTGCGAGGCACCTTCCGGCAGCTCGCGTAAGTAGTCCTCGTTGTCGACGAGATCGAGACAACCTTCCCTGTCGATCACGCTGATGCGGGCGAGGCCGTGGCGATTGCCGACCTCGAAATCGTTGAAGTCGTGCGCCGGCGTGATCTTGACCGCGCCCGAGCCCTTCTCCGGATCGGAATAATTGTCGGCGACGATTTTGATCTTGCGGCCGACCAGCGGCAGGATCACGTTCCTGCCGACCAGCTTCAGATAGCGCTCGTCCTCGGGGTGCACGGCCACACCGGTGTCGCCGAGCATGGTCTCGGGGCGCGTCGTCGCGACGACGATGAAGCTCGAGGGATCCTCGGGGCTGAACGTCTTGCCTTCGATCGGATAGCGCAGATACCAGAGGTGGCCCTTCACCTCGGTCTGCTGGACCTCAAGATCGGAGATTGCAGTGAGCAGCTTGGTGTCCCAGTTCACCAGCCGCTTGTCCTTGTAGATCAGGCCGTCGCGGTGCAGCTCGACGAACACCTTGACGACGGCCTTCGACAGGCCCTCGTCCATAGTGAAGCGCTCGCGCGACCAGTCGCAGGAGGCGCCGAGCCGCTTGAGCTGGTTGATGATGGTGTCGCCGCTTTCGGCCTTCCACTGCCAGACGCGCTCGAGAAACTTCTCGCGGCCCATCTCGCGGCGGCCGGGCTGCTGGCGTTCCATCAACTGCCGCTCGACCACCATCTGGGTGGCGATGCCGGCATGGTCGGTGCCGGGCTGCCACAGCACGTCGCGGCCGCGCATGCGCTCGAACCGGCACAATATGTCCTGGAGCGTGTTGTTGAGAGCGTGGCCCATATGCAGCGAGCCCGTCACGTTCGGCGGCGGGATCACGATGGTAAAGGGCACGGCGTCGCGGCGGTCGGGACGGCCGGCCTTGAAGGCAAGGCTGTCCTCCCACACCACGGACATGCGGGCTTCGATATCGGCGGGCTGGTAATTTTTCTCGATCATGGGCGCTAGAAAGCCGCGTGTGCGGGTCAAGTCAACGGGAAGCTCAGCGGCAACGGCTTTCCAGCCCGGTCCGCAGGCCGAGTATGCCTTGGGAGCAGGGCTTTATCGGGGCCGCCTTGCCGGTCTCAGCGGCCGCCGCGCGAAACCCGCTCGATTTCGGCCTTGACGATGCGTTCCACCATGCCCGGCAAATTGTCGTCGAGCCAGGATTTCAGCATCGGCCGCAGCATCTCCTTGACCAGATCCTCCAGCGTCCGGGCATTGCTGCTGAGCACGGTATGGGCCAGCGAGTTGAAGGCGGATTCGACCGCCGAGACCGTCGACTGCGCCAGCATGGGTTGCTGGGGCGGCAGCGGCGGCGCGTCGAAGTCGACAGGCGCGTAAGACGGCGGCGGCACAGGACGCGGCGGCGGCGCTTCGGCGAATTCGAGATCGTCGCGCGGCTCGACCTTCCGGAAGCTCGGAGGCGGCGGAGGCGGCGTGGGATCCATCGCCATCTCGTCGGTCAATTCGAGCACGTCGGGTTCAGGCTCCGGCTCCGGCTCGGGTTCGGGCATGCGAACCTCAGGCGCGGGCGTGGCCGCATCGAGCCCCGCCAGCAGCGCGTCGATGTCGTCCTGGTTATTGGACGCATCCGCCGCAGGTGCGGCGGGCGGCGAGGGCGGCGCCGGCTTTGCGGCGGGCGGCGGTGCTGGCTTCTCGGCAGCAGGCTTCGCAGGGGCAACCTTGGAGGGCGGAATCTCGGCCATCGCCTGTGGCTTGGGTGCGGGCGCCGCGGCAGCTGGCGCGGGCTTGGCCGTCTCGGCCGGCGGCGGCTTGGCCTCGTCGTCGGCAATGATGCGCCGGATCGAGGCCAGAATCTCCTCCATGGAGGGTTCTGTGACCTTTGCAGGCTGCGTCATCTCCGACTCCACATCATCAACGCCCTCGCATGCGTTGTTTTACACCAAGCACGACCGGATTGGCCGGTTCCGGACGGATGGCCCGCCATTTTCGTCCCGGCGGCCCGACTTGTCCCCAGATCACGGTTCAACGTGCAGCGGTGCGCCCCTGCCCCGGTACTCAAGCTTTACGCACACGGCATCAATGCGAGGCGAATCGACCCGCATTGTTCTGGCAAGGCTATGTCAGGGATTTTGACGATTGCAAGCAAAGCACCGGTCGGCTTCGGCTTTTCGCGAGGCCGACCGGATGACTACGGGACTCAGCGCCCGTCAGGCGTACGCACGCCGGCCCAGCTGTCGCGGACCTGATGGTAGTGAACGCTGGGATCGTAAACCGTGGTCGCAAGGCCGAGAACCTGCGGTGTCAGACGGCCGACAGCGGACAGAACCTGGTAGGATGCGACGACGCGATCGTGCTGCGCGGTCACCAGCGCGACGCGCGCATTGACCAGCGCCTGCTGTGCATTGAGCACGTCGAGCGTGGTGCGCTGACCCGCCTTGGCTTCCTCGCGCACGCCGTTCAGCGCGATCTCGGAGGCAGTGACCTGCGCCTGCGCGGACTGCACCTGCGCCTTGCCGGCCTGCAGCGAGCCCCACCACTGCACGATGGTCGCGCGCACCTGGTCTCTCGTCTTTTCGACGTTGAGGCGCTGCTGAGCCAGATTCTCCTTGGACTGGCGGATCAGCGAATATTTGTTGCCGCCGTCATAGAGCTGCCAGTTAGCAGACGCGATCGCAGAGGCGCTGGTGGCCCTGTACTGGATCAGGGATTGCTCGTTGCCCTGCTGGGCGTTGACCTGCACCGCGACCGTCGGCAGCAGCGCGCCTTCGGCGATCTTGACCTGGAGGAAATTGACGTCGATGCCAAACATTGCGGCGGTGACATCCGGATGCTCGACGAGGCCAAGGTCGACGGCCGCGGGAAGGGTCGGGGGCAGGTACCGGTCGACAGGCGAGCCCGGCGCGAGATTCGACGGCTCGTTGCCGATGAAGCGGCGGAAGGCTGCACGCGTCGTATTGAGATTCGCTTCGGCGGTGAGTGCCTGCGTCCTGCCGGCCGCCAGTTGCGCTTCAGATTGTGCGACGTCAGTGCGTGTCACTTCGCCGACGTTGAAGCGATCACGCGTCTGCTTCAGCGTTTGCTCGAGCACGCGCACGTTGCTGCGCTGGACTTCGAGAGTCGCGGAATCGCGCAGATAGTCCATGTAGGTCGTGGCAGCCTGAAGCAGCACACTCTGATCGAGGCTGCGCAGCGCCTCGCGTGAGCCGGACACTTGGCTCTCCGCCGCCCGCGTCTTGTTGGCGGTGATGTTGCCGTTGTAGAGCGTCTGCGCAACGGTCACGCCAACACTGCGGGGCGCGGTTGCTCCGTAGAACGGTGCGCTCGACACCGAACTCTGCTGGTCCTGATATTGATAGCCGCCGCTCGCCGTCACCGTGACGGTGGGGCGATAGCCCGACAGGGCCTGAGGCACGTTCTCGTCAGTCGAGCGCACCTGGGCACGTTGTGCGTTGAGCTGCGGATTGTTCTGATAGGCGCGCACCAGCGCGGACTCGATCGTGTCCGCCAAGACAGGCGTCGGCCCGGCAAGCGCGAGCAGCAGGACCGAAACCGCAGCTCCGGTGAAGAGCTTCACCCCATGCATCCCTGAAATTCCGTTCATTCTAACGCCCGGCTCGTGCCCGCGAGCTGGGTTACCGTCTACCGAGTGGAGTCGTTGCCCCGCCGCAACATAGGATGCGGATTGGCGCGACGGAACTACCTGAGCGTAGTTCCCGGTGGAAACTCTTCACGTGCAGCATCCCGGCCACACTTCTGATTCAGAACGGGATTTTAACGGGCTTTGGGCCGTCAGAAGACGAAGGCGGCCGCCCGTTCGAGGCCGGGAAGCACCGGGGCTGCGGCATCGAACAGGGGGCGATGGCCGAATTCGCCGTGGGTCCGGGTCACGATCATGGCCCGCGGCGGCCGGGATTCGGCGGACACCCCCACCAGGCGCCCACCCTCCTTCAGCTGCCCGAGCAGCGCCTCCGGCACCACCTCGGTGGCGCCATTGAGGATGATCACGTCATAGGGAGAGGCGGCAGGGTCGCCCTCGGTGCAGGCCGCGGCCTTGCAGGTGACGTTGACAAGCCCGAGGGATGCGAAGGCATCCTTGGCCTTCGCGGCCAGGGCCGAATCGCACTCCGTTGCGGTGACCTGGCCGGCCAGCCTGGCGGCCAGTGCCGCGAGGTAACCCGTGGCGCAGCCGACCACCAGCACGCTGTCGCCCTCGCCGATCTCGGCCGCCTGCAGCAGCTTGCCGGTCAGTTGCGCCTTGATCAGGAAACGCTTGGCGGGGCCCTCGCTCACGTCGAGGTCGATATCCAGATAGGCCAGCGCCTGCCGGCTCGCCGGCACGAAGGCCTCGCGCGGAACCGTCATCATCGCATCGAGAACACGACGGTCGGTGACATCATTGGTGCGCACCTGGCCATCGACCATTTTGAGGCGCGCGGTCGAGAAACCGGACATTTGCGGACCCTGCAATGCGGACGCTGCCGCTGGAATGAATTCGCGGCATCTTTGGAACATGCACAGCCAAAACGCAACACGGCCGTTCGCCTGCGTGGCTAAGGCTCCCGCATCTTACCGCTTCGCAAGGCCGAGCAGATTATTCGATGGCCACCGCGAGGCGGCCGATCAGAGCGGCGACCTCGTCCAGCCGCGCCGAATCGGGCGTCTCGACCGCGCGCGCCAGACAGGCGAGGCATTCGTCATCGCTGAGCTCGGGAACGTCGGCCGGCAGAATCGAGGGGGCCATGTGCGAACGGTCGACCTGGACGTTTGGCATGGGAATCAGCTCCGTAAAGATCCGGCAATCCCGAGGCTCGATTTCAATTGAGTCGATTTGGCGCCGGCCCCATGGCGCGACGGCGCCCGTACACACATCTGCTTGAGGGCGATTCCCGCTGAGATGGCGATTTCGCAGTTCAGAAAGCAATGCAACGAAGTCGCGCGCCACGTGAGGGTGCGGTGATAACTCGTTGAATTTGCGGTAAGATTTGGCTCCCCGGGCTGGATTCGAACCAGCGACCATCCGATTAACAGTCGGATGCTCTACCGCTGAGCTACCGAGGAAAAGGCGAACCAGTCGTTCGCGCGGGGCTGCGTATAACAAAGCCGCTTGCGCTTGCAAAGGACGAATTCGTCATCATACGAACGTACTTGAGGAAGGGCTAAGCGGCCCCTCCTCCGGGGCAAGTCTCAGGGCCAAGTCTCCGAGCCAAATCTCCGAGCCAAATCTCCGAGCCATGTCGGCGAGCAATGTCAGCCGGCCTCTATTCCGCGAGGAACGAGGTGGTCTTGGTGCCGGGGTCGTAGCGCAGCCGAAGCGCCGTCATCTTGCAGAGATTGACGTTCTTCCACAGCACGGCCTCGTCGTAGTTCTGCCAGTCGACGCGGATGTTCCAAACGCAGCCATCATCGTCCTCGTCGAACTCGACATAGGTGCTGGTCTGGTTCTGCAGCACCTTCTCGAGCCTCGTTGTCCCATTCGTCGAGGCCGTCGTCGGGCGCGTTGAAGCCGAGGAATTTGATGGCATAGCCGGTCTCATTGACCACGGTCACGTTGCGTGCGTCCGCCGCGAACGAGGGCATTGCGGCGATCGAAAGACCGAGCGCAATCAATCCGGACAGAAAATACTTCATGTGAAAAATCCTCCGATCGAAAACAGGCTTCGGCGCCCGGCGTCGATCGGCGCAGGCGCCGCGGCAATCAAAACGTTGCCTCGAGATTCGTCCGGAGCGCGATCGAAAGGTTCAGAACGCGATCGATCTGCACTCCGGAACGGTTGCGCGACGCGAGACGCGCCCAGCCTGTGTATCGTTTCGAATTCTCCGCAGCAATGAACGGGCATTCATAGATCGGCGGAGTTTGTCTTCTCCGGTGCCGGCGCCGGCATCGCGGCACCGTTGCCCTTGCCGGTGACGGCGCCGACCAGCGCTTTCACGGGATCATCGCCCGGCGCAAAGCCGCTCTGGCGCAGGATCTCGTCGATCATCGGACGCAGCGCGTGCACCTTGAGCAGCTCGCCGGCGAGGCCTTCGCCGAAGCCGACATTGCCGCCACCGGCGCCGTTGCCGCCGAACGCGCCCCCGGTGTGCAGGATGCGGACGTCCTTGAGGTTGGCGATCGGCTTGACCATCTCGGCCAGGGCCGACGGCATGATCTCGATCCGCTTCTTGGCGATCTCGAAGTCGATGACGTTGGCACCAAGCTTGTTCTGGGCTTCGTTCTTCATGGTGATGACGGCAGCCTCGGCCTCACCGATGTTGCGAACGCCGACGGCCTTGATCTTGTTGGACTCGGCCTCCGCCGTGGCCAACGTCTTGACGGCCTCGGCGCGATCGAGCGAGGCCTTCTTCTCGGCTTCGGCTGCGACGATCAGCTCGGTCGATTTGCGCTCGGCCTCGGTACGGGCCGCGAGCACCTGGGTGAGACGGGCGCGGTCGGCGACCTCGACGGCGCGGGCCGTGACGACCTTTTCTTCGGCGGACACGGCGAGCGCTTCCGCCGTCTTGGCTTCGGCCACCGCTTCCGACGTCGTCTTGCTCTTGGCCGCGATCTGGATCTCGTTCTCCTGCGTCGCGATCTGGATCTCGCGCTGGGCGTCGGTCTTGCGCTTGTTGATGGCGAGGTCAGACTCGATGACCGCCGTTTCCTTGACTTGCTTGGCGCCAGCCTCCTTCTCGGCGACGGCCCGGTCGGTGTCGATGCGGGCGTTCTCCTCGGTCAGGCGCGCGGTCTGGGTCGCGGTCGCCACTTCAGCCCGGGTACTGGCCGTCTTGTTGGCGATGTCGCGCTCCTGCGACAGCTCGGCCTCCTTCTTGGTCCGCTCGATCCCAAGCGTCTGCTGCCGCGCCTCGAGGTCCTTTTGCGCGATCGCCACCTCGTTGTCGCGCACGATGGCGTTGCGGTCGCGGCGGCGGGTCTCGGTGACGGTCTTCAATTGGGTGAGGCCCTCGGCGTCGAAGAAGTTCTCCGGATTGAAGAACTTGACGTCGGTCTGGTCCAGCTTGGTCAGCGACACCGATTCAAGCTCGAGCCCGTTCGACTTCACGTCCGACTCGACCGTGGCCTGCACGTGCTTGACGAAGTCGGAGCGCTTCTCCTGGAGCTCGAGGATGCTCATGGTCGCCGCCACCGAGCGCAGGCCGTCGACGAATTTTGCCTCGACCTGGTTGCGCAGCGCTTCGGCATCGTTGGTCAGGGCGCCCAGCGTCTGGCTCGCCAGCGCAATGCTCTCATCGTCGGGGCGGACGCGGACGTAGAACTCGGCGACGATATCGACGCGCAGGCGGTCCTTGGTGATCAGGGATTCCCGCTCCTTGCGTTCCACGGTGAGCCGCAGCGTCTTCAGATTGACGCTGGCATAGGAGTGGAAGATCGGCAGGATCATGGCGCCGCCGTCGAGCACGACTTTCTTGCCGCCGAGGCCGGTGCGCACGAAGGCTTCGTCGCGCGTGGCGCGCTTGTAGAGGATGGTGAAGACGATCCCGAGAACGACGATCAGCGCGACGCCGATCATGGCCGGGACTGCGATGTCGAACATGACTTTCTCCAATGAATTGACTTTATCTGCTGCTTAGAGGGGACTTCGACGACTTAAGTTCATCGTCGGCCTTCACCGCGACGAAGCGGGTGCCGTCGCGGTCGACCAGCAGGACCATGGTTCCCTGCGGCAGGGGCGATGACGACGGCGCGGCGACCGCCCAGACGAAGTGGCGGTTGCCGTGGATGTCGGCGACGCTGACCTTGCCGGGCGGCCCCTGGTCGAGCGGGCCGATGACGACCTCGCCGATGCGGCCGACGAGGTCCCCGAGGCCAACGGCGTAGCTTTCGTCCTTCGGAATCACCCGCGCGATGGCACGACTGGTGGCGCGGACCAACGGGATCGACACTGCGACCGCTCCAACCGAGGCGAGCGTTGCTGGTAGCGGACCGGCCACCATCCGCGCGACGTCCTGGATCAGGAAGCCGGTGATGGAGAAGGCGCCGAGCAACAGGAGCAGAAAGATCAGGAGCGGCACGCCGCCGACATTGATCCAGGAGATGGCGTTGATCACGCCATTGTCGCTGGGATGAGCGAAGTCGATGTTGGTGCCAAGCATCTCGCTCAAGGAGGCCCCGACCAGCATCGAAACCACCTCGATCGAGCCGACGATGACGATCATGGCCGCCGCGATCGCGAACGGCCTGACCTCCGGCATCATGACATGTTCGAGCAACGCGCTCATGACACGGCACTCAGGAGCGAGACTTCAGCCGCGCCAGCCTCGCTGCAATTTCCTTGTCGCGATGGAGCGTGCTGAGACTCGTCGATGTCGCTCGAATACGGAATGCCCGGCGGCACGCCAGTGGCCCGCGCGACTGCCCTGCCCGCCCGCAGCGCCTTCGCCGCTGCGGACGCGCCACCCGGCTTGCGGGGCGAGGTCGAGGCCTGGTGGCTTGCGGCCGCCTCGCTCTTTTCGAGATCGACGCGGCGTTGCTCGGCATCCTGCAGGGCCGACAGCACCGCGCGCAGCGAGGTGACGCATTGCTCGATCTTCTCGTTGTTCTCGTCGATGGCGCGGGAGAGCACCTCGAACTGCGCCTCCAGGTCCATCTGCCGCGCGATGCCGGCACGGGCGAGGTCGTCGCGGTTATCCGTGATCGCCCCTTCGATCTTGGGGGCGAGATCGGTCATCTCGCGCTCGATCTCGGTGCGTCGCGCATTGAGGCGGTATTCCTCGGCACGTGCAGCCGCCAGCGCGTCGCGCGCCTCGCTCTCGGCCCGCTCGATCTCGCGGATGGCCTGGCCGACCACTTTCAGCTTGTTCTTGCCTTCCGCCTGCTCGATCGCGTCATAGGCGATCCCGGCGATGAGACGTCCGACCCGGGACAGGAAATTGTCGGGGGCGGCAGCGATGGTATCCATAGCGTTCTCCTCCTCTGGCAGAATGTTCGGCGTGACGCCGTAGTGAACTTCGAAGCCGTCGTCGGTCCGGACCAGGCGCGCGGGCACGCTCTGCCCCCAGCCCTCGGTGTAACCGGCATAGTCGAAGGGCACGCTGAAGCGCCCTTCCACGGTCGCAATCGAAATGGTGGCAGGCCCCTTGATCTTGGCGAGCTTGTCGTCGAGCGGCAGACGGCGGCCCTGCGCCGCGCGATACTCAGTGCGGTCGCGCAGGCCGAGCGTCACCAGTCGCGACGGCAGCGCGGTGGCTTTGCGGATCGGCTCATAGGCGTGGGCGTGCAGCAGGACGACATTGGAGCCGATGTTGTGGCTCCGCGCGACCTCATCGAGGATTTCCATCATGCGGTCATAGGCCCCGAACGTCGCCTCCAGGGCGGCCTTGGCGGCCGGGTCAGGGGCAAGCCTGTAACGCAGCGCAGACGGCGCGTTTCGGGGCGACTGGATCATGAAAAGCACTAAAGCACCATTTTGGTGCTTTAGGAAGTGGAGATGCGATCACGTTTCCCTGATCCTCATGCACGCTATTGATTAGTCGCTGCAGCCCGGACCGGCGTTCAAGCCGGCCCTCACCCCTAGATCACTGCCGATCAAGACTTCTTGCACGCGCGGGTTGCAATTTGAGGCGAAATGCGGGGACTGTTCGGCAAGACCTCACCTGGTCCGCTCGCGTGTCCGGGACGATCTGCAGCGCTCTTACGCTGCTGCGCAGCGGCCGGGGCACGAGACCAAGGTGGTGGCACTCTCTCAACGTCGTCATCGCGAGGAGCTCAGCGACAAAATTGCGTAGCAATTTTGCGCAGATGCGACGAAGCAATCCAGAATCCGCCCGTGGAAAGGCTCTGGATTGCTTCGCTGCGCTCGCAACGACGGAGTACGGCGCTGCTCTACGCTTCATCAATGTGCATTCCGGATTGCAGATGCACCATCGCGTTCTCGCGGCTGATCTCGCCCGAGCTTTGCTTCATCTCATCACCCTCTTTGGTCAGAGGGTGCAGGGAAGACCGGATGCCGGCTGGGCACCCGCGGTCCACTGTGCGAAAGTTGCGCTACAAGAGGCTGCACAGCGGCATACAGGTGAAGCCGAACAACCGGCCTTCCCTGCGCAGTGGTTTGACGGCTTATGCCGAGTTCTCCCCGGGGAGCGATGCACTATTGCCCCCGTCGCCTTCCGGATGATCGATGCGCGTGCCCGGTTGGGCCGCCTCATCACCGCAAGACTTGACGCACAGACCCCGGGCGTCAGGACGACACGGTTTTGCCGTACGCTGATAACATCGGTCGTGTGCGCGAAGGCCTATCGCTCACGGTTGCCCGCCCTGCGATGCCCCTCGCGCCGGTGCTGCCAGCGTCCACCACGGCTCATCCCGCGTTTCGTGACGATCGCGATACGCCCCTCTGACTGGGGATGAGGTGGAGGGACAATGCGACAAATCAGAATTTCTGTAAAGACGAATATTTTTGCACGCGGTCATTGTCCCATGGCTGGCGTGCTTTGCCCGTCGGGCAACGCAAGGGCTTGTAGCTTGGAGCCCGGCATATTGACTCCGACCGGTCCAAGATTCCGAATTCGGGAGAACCAAGTCGTCCGCAATGGCCCGCTGTTCGAAGCGAGCCGCAAATCATTTGATGAGGTTATTTGACAGGGATATGACGCCCGCCGACGGAGTTACGACGCCGAGCTGGCGCATCTGCGTCCGGTACCCACAACACTTCACAGCTTTATCCGCAGCATATCCACAGGCCGATCATGGCGGATTCTTCAGCCCTTGCGTGCTACTTGCTGCGCACAAATCCACAGACCTTGCATGTCAACCGCCGGCCTGGTCGAACACGCTGCGGCAGGCTTCGCTCAGGCTCGAGCGGTTGCGCCGCAGGCACGCGGTGATGGCGCGGACGTTGGGGATTTCGCCGGCACAGAGCCGGTAGACGTCGGGGGTGCAGGCCCGGCGCTGTTCGGCCGTCCCCTGCGCTTGGGCAGCGGAAGCGAACAAGGTCAGGAACAGCCCGAGCGTCGAGGCGCGGCGCGCCCGGCTCTTCACTCCCGCGCATCGCAAGAACCTCGCCTTCATGACCAGTCTCCTGTTTGACCTCCCGCCCCGGCCTGCCTTGGCCGGTGTGTGAAGGGGTAGGAGAAATAAACCGCTGGGGATGTGATCTCTTTCACACTGCCGGTGCGGCGCAGGAACCTAGAGTTCCCCGGGGAATTTTAGACATCGCTAACCAATCGAGGCCCGATTGCCGGATCGTTAAAATGCGAACGATCGGCTCAATCGGGTAACAAACCGGCTTTGCGACATTGCGCCATCCGCGTTCTGCGAGGGTGTGATGAGAAGCGAAGCCGAATTCAATCTGCTGCTGGATGCCGTCCGGGACGCCATGGTCATTGAAGATTTTGCTACCGCGCCGGAGGAGGATTTCATGCCCCGCTCGTGGAGTTTTGACGCGACGCCCCGTGCGGCCAACGACAATGAGGGTGCCTGGCCCCTCCTGCCGTTTCCCGACGGCTGGTACGCGGCCTGCTAAGGGCTGCTTTCAGCGTACGTCGAAACGCCCGCCCCTCGCGGGCGTTTTGCTATTTGGGTCGAGGCGGACGCGAGGCGCCGCAGCGATCAGGACTTGGCGCGCTCCTCGCCATCCTGCGGCGCCCGGTCGGGCGCGGCCGATGGAAAGATGCTGTCGTAGATCGCGCGGGCTTCGCGAATGAGGCGGGCCCGCTCCAGGTCGGATTTCGGGACAAATCGGACGATGTCGCCCATTTGTGGCTCCAGTGCTCGGGTGACGAGAGACATCACTTCGCAGATGCGAACTCTATGCCAGCGAGCCTGAATCGGAGGTTTCCGGCAGGCACCGGGCAAACCCGGTGACGGCGCCATGGCGCAGCTTGCGCGAAGCGCCGGCGCGCAGTACCGGCTGCGCGTCAGCAAGATCAAATTATGCTGGGAGATCAGAGGGTTGTGATGGAGGCCACGACCAGAATTGAACTGGTGTACACGGTTTTGCAGACCGTTGCGTAACCACTCCGCCACGTGGCCCCGTAAGGGCGGACCAATATAGAGGATCAATGGCTTAGGCAACTGCCTTCGTCCGACTTTGGCTCAAAGCCGCCCCTCGCGGCGGCGTTACGGACCACTACGCCTTCCTCGCGCCGGAGCCAGCCAGATATTGCGCAAGAACCGCGTCGGTTGCGCCGGCCGAGATGATCCGCCCCTGCTCCAGCAGGATCGCCCGGTTGCAGGTGCTCTGGATCAGCTCGATGTCGTGTGAGGCGAGCACCAAGATGCCGGCGCGAGCGACGATCTCGTCGAGCCGCTGCCGCGCCTTCTTGCGGAATTGCTGGTCGCCGACGCCGATCCATTCGTCGAGCAGCACGATCTCGCCTTCGACCGCGGTTGCGACCGCGAAGATCAGGCGCAGCATCATGCCGCTGGAATAGGTGCGCAGCGGCAGGTCGAGCCGGTCGCCGAGCTCGGTGAATTCCGCGATCTCGGCGCGACGCGCGTCGATCTCGGTACGCCGCGCACCGATCACGAGGCCACGCCGGATGATGTTCTCGTAGCCGGTCGCCTCCTCGTCGAAGCCGGCCGACAGGTCGAACAGCGACAGGCAGCGGCCGAGCACGTCGATGCTGCCCGCCGTCGGGTGGTAGATGCCGGCAAGGACCCGCAGCAGCGTGGTCTTGCCGGCGCCGTTGGCGCCGATGATGGCGAGGCGATCGCCGGCGCGGATGTCGAGGCTGACCCCATTCAACGCCGTGACGATGCGCGAGACCGCCGGCTTCCGGCGCAGCGTCACGGCACCGACGAACCGGCTGCGCAGCGACCGGTCGCGGAACGACAGCACCGGAAACGTGACCGAGACGTCGCGAAGCACGATGTGGGCCGTGGCGGTCATGTGCGCATCACAGCCAATACGCCACGCGATGGCGGTACTTCGCGTAGCAGCCGAGGCCGATGGCGGCCACGGCGATCGCATAGACCACCCCGAGCAGCCATTGCTCCGGATCAGTCGGCTGCGACAATAGCGGACGGCGCACGAGATCGAGCAGCGTCGCGAACGGATTGACCGATGTCAGCCAGTGAAACGAGGTGCCGCGCACGCTGTCCTCGGTCCAGATGATTGGCGTGAGAAAGAAGACGAATTGCAGGCCGCTGACGATCGCCGAGCCGATGTCGCGAAAACGCGCGCAGAGCATGCCGAGCGCGAGCGCGCCACCGAGCAGCACGAGAAACAGGAGTGCAAAGCCGGGCACCACGAGCAGCATGCTCCAATGCAGCGGCCACGGCATCACGACATAGAGCAGCGCGACGATCACGAGATGATGCGCGAAGATCAGGACGTTGCGCGCGATCATCTGGAGGACGTGAACGATCAGCGGCGCCGGCACCGCCTTGATGAGATGGCCGGACGCCACGAAGATGTTGGAGCCTTCCTGGAGCGTCGTTGCGATCAGGGTCCAGACGATCAGCCCGACCGCGAAGGACGGCAGGAAGGCAGCGATGTCCTGCTTGAACAGGGCCGCATAGACCGTGCCGACGCTTGCGATTGTCGCGGCAAGTGTCAGCGTGATCCAGAGCGGGCCGATCACGGTCCGCCGGTAGCGCAGCGAAATGTCCATCAGCGCGAGCGTGCCCCAACGGTCGGGCCGCGCCGCCTGTGTCAGGATTTCCTTCACCGCGAGCTGAATTCGACTGCCCCTTCGGTTGCCGCTCTCTGACGCCGCAACTGGACCGCAGATCGCGACCTGTGCCGGCCGACGGTCTCTAGCCGCCCGCGCCTCGCGGTGCAATCGACCGTACGGACGAGTGGGGCCGAAGTCAGGCTCGTTTGCGCCGCCGGAAGTCGCGCCGGCCCTTCGGGGCAGGCTTGGGCGCCAGTTCCGGCATCTCGGCCTGGACCTCGCGGTAGCGTGTTAACAGCCGTTCAAAACTGGCATTCAGGGTGTCCGCGATGTCGGGGCGCTTCTCGAGGCCGGCCAGAATCGTCGCCGCGGCCTCGATGGTGGAGAGCCCGTCCTTGCGCGGCTCCTTGCGCAGGCGCCCATAGCGCGAGGGATGCGCGGGGTTGAGGATCACGCGCTGGCATTTGAGCATCCAGGGATTGCGCCACCACAGCGCCTTGGCCTGGCTCCAGGTACCGTCGAGCAGCACCACGCCTTCGAGCTTGCCGAGGAGCGCACGCTGGTTGTCCGCGACCTCGCCCTTGCGGTTGAGCGCGACGATCTCGCCTTCCGCTTCGAGATCGGAGGCACGGGCCGAACCGAGATAAAGCACGGCCCAGTGCGAGGCGTTCTCGACGTGATGGCCCAGCGCCTTGGACAGGCTCGGCCAGGACAGGCCGACCCGCACCGTTGCCTTGGCGAAATGCCTGGCCAACAGCCGCGCTGTGCCGAGCGCCCTGTCCTGCTCCTGCGGATGCTGGAGGATCAGCAGCGACAGCCGGTTTTCAATCGGCGTAACGCTGTCGCAGATGCACAGCGGCATCGGCTTCTGGCAATGCGGGCACTCGGGGATCGGTTCGGCGGCGGCCGTATCTGGCGGGTTCGACATGGGCGCCGCTATACGCTTCAACCGGCGCTTCAACAACCTATTCCGCCGGCGCAGGCAGCGGACGCGGCGCGGACCGCCGCCGCAGGCGGTCGATCAGGAGGTAGATCACCGGCGTGGTGTAGAGCGTCAGGATCTGCGAGACGAACAGCCCGCCGATGATGGTGATGCCGAGCGGACGGCGCAGCTCCGTGCCGGGGCCGGTCGCCACCACGAGCGGGATGCCGGCGAACAGCGCCGCCATGGTCGTCATCAGGATGGGACGAAAGCGCGCCTGGCAGGCCTCGAAGATCGCCTCCGCCGAGGACAGGCCGCGCTGGCGTTCGGCCTCGAGCGCGAAATCCACCATCATGATGCCGTTCTTCTTGACGATGCCGATCAACAGGATGATGCCGACGAAGGCGATCACCGTCAGCGGGGTGTTGGTGAGCTGCAAGGCGAGCAGCGCGCCTAGGCCCGCCGAGGGCAGCGTCGAGATGATCGTGAGCGGATGGGCGAGGCTCTCATAGAGCACGCCCAGCACGATATACATCGCCACCAGCGCGCCGAGGATCAGCAGCGGCTGCCGGCCGCTGGTCTTGGCGAAGTCGCCGGCATTGCCGTCGAAGCTGCCGTGGATGCCCTCGGGCATGTGCAGCTCTTCCACCGCCCGCTGGATATTTTGCGTCGCCGCCTGAAGCTGCACGTTCGGCACGAGGTTGAACGACACCGTCGTCGAGGGGAACGACTGCGAGTGATAGACCGCGAGCGCGGCCAGACCCCGCGTCGCGTGCACCACGGCCGACAGCGGCACCTGCGCGTCGCCCGCGCCCGCGACGTAGATGCGATCGAGGTTGGAGGGATCGACCTGGAACTTCGGATCGATCTCCAGCACGGTCATGTACTGGTTGCGCTGGGTGTAGATGATCGAGATCTGCCGCTGCGAAAACGCGTTGTTCAGCGCGTTGTCGATGTCCTGAACCCTGACGCCGAGCGCCGATGCCTTCTGGCGATCGATCGACAAGGTCAGTTGAAGCCCGCCGGGATCCCGGTCGCTGGAAATGTCGGTGATCCCCTCGACGCTCTCCATGCGCTTGGCGACGATCGGCGCCCACTTCTGCAGCAGACTGAGGTCGGTGCTGGTCAGTGTGTACTGGTAGTCGGAATCGCTCTGCCGCCCGCCGGCCCGGACGTCCTGGGCGGCGAACATGAAGAGGCGGATGCCGGCCACCGGGTACAGCGCGCGTCTCAGGCGGTCGATCACGACTTCCGTCGAGACGTGGTCGCGCTCCTCCGGCGGCTTCAGGCTGATATACATGACGCCGCGGTTCGAGGTCGCTCCCCTGGCCCGCCTCCGGCGCCGACGGTCGAGCCGATGCCGGCCACGGCTGGATCCTTCATCACGATGTCGGCGAGCCGCTGCTGCAGACCGAGCATCGACTGGAACGAGATGTCGGCCGAGGCCCGCGTCGCTCCGATGACGAAGCCGGAATCGTCGGTCGGGAAATAGCCCTTGGGGACCTTGATGTAGAGCGTCACGGTGAGGCCGATGGTGGCGAAGAACACCAGCAGCGTCGCCAGCGGGTAATCCAGCACGGTGCGCAGGGTCCTCGCGTAGAAGGTCACGATGCGCGACAGCGAGCCCTCGATGACGCGGTCGAACAGCGTAGCCGTGCCGGAGGTCGCCTGCTTGATGTAATGGGCGCAGATCATCGGCGTGACCGTGAGCGACACCAGCGTCGAGACCAGGATGGCGAAGGTCAGCGTCAGCGAGAATTCGCGCAACAGGCGGCCGACAATGCCGTCCATGAAGATCAGCGGCGTGAACGCCGCGATCAGCGACAGGCTGATCGACACCACCGTGAAGCCGATCTGCTTGGCGCCCTCCTGGGCCGCCTGGAACGGCCGCATGCCATGCTCGAGGTTGCGGTACATGTTCTCGATCATGACGATGGCGTCGTCGACCACGAAGCCGACGGAGATCGCGAGCGCCATCAGCGACAGATTGTCGATCGAGAATCCCGCGATCCACATGCCGGCGCAGGTGCCGGCCAGCGCCAGCGGCACCGAGATGCCGGCCGCGATCGTCGGCGTCAGCCGGCGCAGGAACACGAACACCACGACCATCACCAGGACCGCGGTCGCGAGCAGCGTCCATTGCATGTCGAGCACGCTGGCGCGGATCGTGCCGGTGCGATCGACCAGGGTCGATATCTCGACGCCGGCCGGGATCCATTGCCTCAGCTCGGGGATCAGCGCTTTCACCCGGTCGACGGTGTCGATGACGTTGGCATCGCCCTGCTTGGTGATCTGGATCAGCACGGCGGGCTGCTTGTTGAACCATGCGATCGAACGGGCGTTGCGGACGGAATCCTCGATCTCCGCGACGTCGGACAGCCGCACGAAATTGCCGTTCGAGCTCTTGATGACGATGTCGCGGAACTCTTTCGCGCTCCGCATCTGCTTGTTCAGCGACAGCGTCTCGCTCTGTCGCTCGCCGTTGAAGATACCGACCGGGCCGAGCGGATTGGCATTGATGATGGCGGTCCGCACGTCGTCAGTGGCGATGCCGGCGTTGGACAGCGCCACGGGGTTGAGCTGGACCCGCACGGCCGGCTGGTCGGCGCCGGAGATCGCCACGTTGCCGACCCCCGGCACCTGCGAGATGCGTTGCGCCAGCACGCTGTCGGCGACGTCGTAGATCGCTGCCGAAGAGATCGTCTTGGAGGTCAGCGCCAGCACGAAGATGGGCGCGCCGGCGGTATTGGCCTTGCGGAAGCGCGGCAGCGTCGGCAGGTCGCTCGGCAGGTCGACCATCGCGGCATTGATCGCCGCCTGCACGTCGCGCGCGGCCTTGTCGATGCTGCGGCCGATGTCGAACTGGAGCTGGATGCTGGTGTTGCCGAGCGTCGAGGTCGAGGTGATCTGGTTGATGCCCGATATCTCGCCGAGACGCCGCTCCAGGGGCGACGCCACCGTCGCCGCCATCACCGAGGGGTCGGCGCCGGGCCGGCTCGCCGAGACGAAGATGGCGGGAAAGTCGACGTTCGGGACCGAGGCGACGGGCAGGAACTCGTAGGCGACCACACCCAGCAGGAACAACCCGATCGACAGCAGCGTGGTTGCGACCGGGCGGCGGATGAAGGGCTCCGAGATCGATGCCATCACTGCATCCCCTCGGTCGCACCGGCCACCGGCGGGCCGCCGGACTCGGCCGGCGGCAGCGCCTGCTCGAGCCGGCGGTTGATGCGGTCGAGCGCGAGATAGATCACGGGGGTGGTGTAGAGCGTCAGCAGCTGGCTCAGCAGCAGGCCGCCGATGATGGAGATGCCGAGCGGAAAGCGCAGCTCGGCGCCGGTGCCGCTCTCGATCGCGAGCGGCAGCGCGCCGAACAGCGCCGCCAGCGTCGTCATCATGATCGGGCGGAAGCGCAACAGGCAGGCCTGCACGATGGCCTCATTGGGCGACATGCCCTGCCCGCGCTCGGCTTCCAGCGCGAAGTCGATCATCATGATCGCGTTCTTCTTGACGATGCCCATCAGCAGGATGATGCCGATCAGGCCGATCACCGAGAGGTCCTGCCCGCACAGCACCAGTGCCAGGATCGCGCCGACGCCGGCCGAGGGCAGCGTCGAGAGGATCGTGATCGGATGGATGTAGCTCTCGTAGAGCACGCCAAGCACGATGTAGATCGTGATCACGGCAGCGAGCAGCAGCCAGGGCTGGCCGGCCAGCGCCTTGGCGAATTCCGCGGCATCGCCGGCATAGACGCCGACGATGTTGTTGGGCATGCCGATGCGCGTCTCGATCGTCTTCACGGCGTCGACGGCATCGCCGAGCGCGGCGCCCGGCGCGAGATTGAAGCTCAGCGACACCGACGGAAACTGCGCCTGATGTGAGATCGCGAGCGGCGCGGTGGTGCGCTTCAGCGTCGCCACGGCCGACAGCGGCACCTGAGCGTTGGGCGCTCCGGTGGTGGCGCTCGCGGCACCCGGCAGATAGAGCTTCGACAGGATCGAGGGATCGCGCTGGTACATCGGCAGCGCTTCCAGCACCACGCGGTACTGATTGGCCTGACCGTAGATGGTCGAGATCTGGCGCTGCGCGAAGGCGTCGTTCAGCGTGTCCGTGATGCCCTGCAGGCTCACGCCGAGCTGACCCGCGCGGGTGCGATCGACGTCGAGCTGGGCGCGCAGTCCGCCCTCCTGCGCCTCCGAGGAGACGTCGCGGAACAGGGGATCGCGCCGCATCTCCGCGACCAGCTTGCGCGACCATTCCGACACCAGCGCCGCGTCGGTGCCGGTCAGCGTGTACTGGTATTGCGAGCGGCTCGACTGGGTCGAGATCTGCACGTCCTGCACTGGCTGGAAGTAGACGGTCATGCCGGGGATGCCGGAGACCCGCTCCTTCAGCCTGACGATGACGGCGGCCACGTCGTCGCGCCGCTCGCCGCGCGGCTTCAGGGTCATGACGAGCCGGCCGACATTGGTGGTCGGGTTGACCGAGCCGGCACCGATCACCGAGACCACGCCTGTTACGTCGGGGTCGGCCTTGATGGCGTCGGACGCTTCGGCCTGCCGTTTCTGCATCTCCGCAAACGACACGTCGGGCCCCGCCTCCGTCACCGCCGTGATCGAGGCGGTGTCCTGCAGCGGCAGGAAGCCTTTGGGCGCGACGACGTAGAGAACGAGGGTTGCGACCAATGTCGCGAAGGTCACGACCAGCGTGGTGCGCTGGTGCTGCAAAACCACCAGCAGCGTGCGGTGGTAGGCTTCGACGGTGCGGTCGATAAAGCGGCTGATCGCAGCCAATCCCGGCACCGCCAGCTCCTCATGGGCGTGCTTGAGCAGGCGCGAGCACATCATCGGTGTCAGCGTCAGCGACACCACGGCCGAGGTCACGACCGCGATCGTCAGCGTCAGCGCGAACTCGCGGAACATGCGTCCGACGAGCCCGGACATGAACAGCAGTGGGATGAAGACCGCGATCAGCGACACCGTCAGCGAGATCACGGTGAAGCCGATTTCGCTGGCGCCCTTCAGCGAAGCCTCCATCGGGCCGTCGCCATTCTCCATGTGGCGGACGATGTTCTCGATCATGACGATGGCGTCGTCGACGACGAAGCCGGTGCCGATCGTCAGCGCCATCAGCGACAGATTGTCGAGGCTGAAGCCGGCGAAATACATGATGCCGAAGCTGGTGATCAGCGACAGCGGCAGCGCCACGCCCGCAATGATGGTCGCGCGCAGCGAGCGCAGGAACAGCAGCACCACCAGGGTGACCAGCACGACCGCCAGCACCAGCGTGAACTGGACGTCGTGGACCGAGGCGCGGATCGTCACGGTGCGGTCGGAGACGATGGTGAGGTTCACGCCCGCCGGGATCGCGCGCTGCAATTTGGGGATTTCGGCGCGGATCTGGCTGACGACGTCGATCACGTTGGCGCCGGGCTGGCGCTGGATGTCGATGATGACGGCCGGCGTGCCCTGGTACCAGCCGCCGGTGCGGTCGTTCTCCAGGCCGTCGACGATCTGCGCGACGTCGGCGATAGTGACAGGCGAGCCGTTGCGGTAGGCGATGATGACGGGCTTGTAGGCGTCGGCGGCTGCGATCTGGTCGTTGGCCGCGATGATGTAGGATTGCTGCGCGCCGTCGAGCGAGCCCTTCGGGCCGGAGACGTTGGCGTTGGCGATCGCGGTGCGCAAATCCTCCATGGCGATGCCGTAGGCGGCGAGCCGCGCCAAATCCGCCTGGATGCGCACGGCCGGTTTCAGGCCGCCGAGCACCGCGACGCGCCCGACGCCGGAGATCTGGCTGAGACGCTGCGCCAAAATGGTGTCGGCGATGTCGCTCATCACCCGCAGCGAGATGGTATCGGAGCGCAGCGCCAACGTCATGACCGGCGCGTCGGCCGGGTTCACCTTGGCGTAGGTCGGCGGATAAGGCAGCGTCTTGGGCAGCACGCCCGCGGCCGCGTTGATCGCGGCCTGCACGTCCTGGGTCGCGCCGTCGATGTCGCGGTTGAGGTCGAATTGCAGCGAGATCTGGCTGACGCCGAACGAGCCTCGTCGAGTTCATCGCCGACAAGGACGGGATCTGGCCAAGCTGCCGCTCCAGCGGCGCGGTGATCAGCGAGGCAATCACGTCGGGGCTCGCGCCCGGCAGCTGCGTCGTCACCTGCACGGTCGGAAAATCGACCTGCGGCAGCGCCGAGACCGGCAGCGCGAAATAGCCGAGCAGCCCGCCGATCAGCAGCGCGATACCGAGCAGCGAGGTCGCGATGGGACGGCGGATGAAGGGTTCGGAGACACCCATGGGATCTGCCTACCGCCTCAAGCGGCTGTTGTCGGGATCATGGCTGCTTGGCTCCACTGCCGGGTGCAGGTGCGGCTTCCGGAGAAGGTGTCGGGGACGGTGCTGCGGCCGGTCCCGGAGCCGGGCCGGTCCGGCCCTTCTGGTCGCCTTCACTGGCATTCCGCTTGGCGCGGAACTCGCCGGACTTGCCCTGCCCGTCCTTCTGGCCCTCCTTCTGGCTTTCCTTGGCGCCATCCTTCTTCTGCGCGTCAGGCCCGCGCGAGCGCTTGCGCGGGGCGAGATCGGCCGACGGGGTCTGGTCGTCGCGGCCGATGGTCACCTTGGACCCGTCGGACAGATTGGCGAAGCCCGTCGTGACGACCCTGTCGTTCGCCGACAGGCCGCTGGCGATCACGGCATCATGCTCGTTCTGCTGCGTCACCGTCACGGGCTTGGCCGAGACGATATTGTCCCCGCCGATGACATAGCTGAAGGTCCCGATCGGTCCGCGCTGCACGGCCGACGTCGGCACCACCAAAGCCTGCATCAAGGTCTCGACCTTGAGGCGGACATTGACGAACTGGCCCGGCCAGAGCTGGTAGTTGGCGTTGGGAAATTCCGCCTTGAGCTTGAGCGTGCCGGTGGTCTGGTCGACCTGGTTGTCGATGCCGGTGAGCTTGCCGGTGTCGATCACGGTGATCCCGTCGTTGCCGAAGACGTCGACTGCGAGCGCCCCCTTGGCGGCCGCGGCGTTGACGCGCATGATCTGTTGCTGCGGCAAGCTGAACCACACCGCGATCGGCTGCAATTGCGTGATCACCACGAGACCGGTGGTGTCGGAGGCGTGGACGATATTGCCCTGGTCGACCTGGCGCAGACCGGCCCGGCCCGAGATCGGCGCCACGATCTTGGTGTAGCTCAGCGTTGCTGCTGCGTTGTCGATCGCGGCCTGATCCGCTTTCACCAATGCCTCGGTCTGCGCGACCAGCGCGCGCTGGGTGTCGGCCTGCTGCTTGGAGCCGGCGTTGGAGGCAGCAAGCTGCTCGTACCGCGTCAAATCGATGCGCTGGTTGGCGAGCTGGGCCTGATCCTGCGCCTTCTTGGCGACCGCTTGATCATATGTGGCCTGATAGAGCGCCGGATCGATCTCGCCGAGCACGTCGCCCTTCTTGACGTCCTGGCCTTCCGTGAAATTCACCGCGATCAGCTTGCCGTCCACCTGCGAGCGCACGGTCACAGTGTTGAGCGCGCGGATCGCGCCGACGCCGTCGAGATAGACCGGCACGTCCTGCACCCGCGGGCTCGCTGCCAACACGGGCACCGGCAGATCGGGCCGCTGGTTGCGGCCGCTCGCCTGCTGCGGCTGCTGACGCCAGACGGTCCAGCCGTAGTAGCCGAGCCCGCCGAGGATCGCGAGCGTGATCAGGGTCATGATGAAGCCGCGGCCGCGCGATTTCTTTGCCGTCCCCTGCTCTACGCCCTGCTTGCTGTCCGGCTTAAAGAGCATTGACCGGTTTCTCCATTCGCGGCTCCCAGCCACCGCCGAGCGCCTGATACAGGCTGACGATGGCGAGCAAGCGGGCCAGTTGCGCCTGTGACAGCGCGTCTTCCGCCTGGAACAGGGTCAGTTGAGTGTTGAGCACGGTCACGATGTCGGCGGTGCCGGCGCGCAATTGCTGCTCGGCGAGATCGAAGGCGCGGCGCGAGGCGGTCACGACATCGCGCTGCAATTGCAGCTTGATCGTGGTCTGCCTGATCGAGAACAGCGCATTGTCGACGTCGGTGAAAGCCTGGACGATGGTCTTGCGGTAGGTCTGCAGCAGCTCGTCCTGACGTGCCTTGGCGTATTCGAAATTGCCGAGGATCTTGCCGCCGTCGAAGATCGGCTGCGTCGCACTGCCGACGAGCTGGAAGAACGCCGCGTGCGGCTGGAACAGCGACACCAGCGCGGAGCCTCTGGTAGCCGCCATTGCCGGTGAGCTGGATGGTCGGAAAGAACTGCGCGCGGGCATTGCCGATGTTCGCGGTCGCCGAGGCGAGCTGCGCCTCCTGCCTGCGGATGTCAGGCCGCTGCGTCAGGATCTCCGACGGCAGGCCGGGCGTGACGCGCGGGACCGCCACATTGTTCAGCGAGCCGCCGTCGATGCGCACGCTTTCCGGCGGTCGCGACACCAGCACGGCGAGCGCATTCCGGTTCTGGTCGAGCGTCTGGCGCAGCGGCGGCACCAGGGCCTTCTGATTGGCAAGCACGCTTTCCTGCTGGGCCACGTCGAGATCGGTACCGGTGCCGGCCTTGCGCCGTTCCCTCACGGCATCGAGGATGCGCTGCGCGCTCGCGATGTTGCGCTGGGAGGTTCTGAGGCGGTCTTGCGAGGCCAGCACCTGGAAATAGGCGTTGGCAACGCTTGCCAGCGTCGTCAGAGCGACGGTGTCACGATCGAAGCGGTTCGCGTTCGCCGTCTCTTCCGCCGTCTGCAACGCATCGCGGTTCTGGCCCCAGAAGTCGAGCTGGTAGCTCGCGCTCAACGAGGCCTGGTAGTTGACGACCTCACGGCCGCCATTGGTGAGTCCCGAAGAGGACGAGCCGGAGGTGCGCGAATAGGTCTCCTGCCCGGTGCCGGACAGGCTCGGCAGAAGGGCCGCGCCGGCCTGCCGCGCTTGCGCGTCGGCCTGCACGATGCGCGCCACGGCGGCGGCGATGTCGAGGTTGACGGTTTGGGCCTCTTCCATGAGCTGCGTCAGCTCCCTGGAGCGGAAGCCGCGCCACCAATCCAGCGTCGGCGGCGCATCGCCCTTGCCGGCGTATTTGTACTGCGTGGGAACGTCGAGGGCGGGATCGGGAAGATCCTGGGTCAGCACGCAAGCGCCCGAGCCCGCGGCCAGGCACAACACCGCAATCCAGCGCGCCGCACGCAGCGTCCGGGATGCCAGAGCTTCAGACCGCCGCATGGCGATCGCAGCCACATCTTGTGTCACATCCACCCCCGCCGGGCAGATCGCGCCGCCGCACAACCGGCTTAACCGATTCGCTGCGGGACCATCGCGGGGCTTTGGACGACTCGTTCACAGGGGGTGATGCTTTCTGCTGAACCTGGACATGATACTAGCCGGGCGCTGAGGAGCGGGACAGTCCCGCAACTGCGAGAGGATTGCGCCAGCGCGCCGGCAACGAACCGACAAAACTGCAAGAAGTGCCTGCACCGCAAGCACTTCTGCCACTCCCGAAACGTTGAGAAACGTAAGCAAGCTTACAAAGATTTCATGTGATATTGCTGCCACACCGTCAGGTAGGCTGTTCCCTCCAGCGGCGTCACACCCACGGCGTCGCTTTTGCTTCGGTCTCCAGCCGAAGCACCGGCCAAGACCGTCCAGCACCGTTCAGCACCGAAACGGAAACGATCCTCATGCAGATGTGATGTCCGCCGTCCAGATGCCATCCACGGTGCCCTGATATCGGCTCGTCGCGCCCAGGGAAGAACCTGCTCGTGAAGTGATGGGCGGCGACTGTCATCTTCCGTCCTCTGGCGACGTTCAGCCAATTCCTCCTACCGCTATCGCAGCCTGTGGCCCGGCTTATCGTCGGCAGCCGTTCGATGCAGGAATATCGCTGTTCGGACAGGCGTTTCGGCCATTTTCGCCGCAACGCAAAAGCCTTCCCCTTTGGCCTCCCAAGCACTAGGTTCTGACCAACGAGATCAACCCCCTTGGTAAGCGATTTCCCTGACATGACCATTCGCAACGACGTTGTCGAAGCCATCGGCAATACCCCGCTGATCAAGCTGAAGCGCGCCTCGGAACTGACCGGCTGCACCATTCTCGGCAAGGCCGAGTTCATGAACCCCGGCCAGTCGGTCAAGGACCGCGCCGGCAAATGGATGATCCTGGAGGCCGAGAAGCGCGGCGAGCCTCAAGCCCGGCGGTCTCGTGGTGGAGGCAACCGCCGGCAATACCGGCATTGGCCTCGCCGTCGTCGCCAGCGCGCGCGGCTATCGCACCCTGATCGTGATCCCGGAGACGCAGAGCCAGGAGAAGAAGGACTTCCTGAAGCTGTGCGGCGCCGAGCTGATCGAGGTCCCGGCCCTGCCTTACGCCAATCCCAACAACTACCAGCATGTCGGTCGCCGCCTTGCCGACGAGCTGCGCAAGACCGAGCCCAACGGCGTGCTGTTCGCCGATCAGTGGAACAACCTCGACAATGCGAAGGCGCACTACGAATCCACGGGGCCGGAGATCTGGGAGCAGACCGGCGGCAAGGTCGACGGCTTCGTCTGCTCGGTCGGCAGCGGCGGCACCCTCGCCGGCACCAGCCGCTACTTGAAAGAGAAGAACAAGAACGTGCGGATCGCCTGTGCCGACCCGCACGGCGCCGGCATGTACGAGTATTTCAGGACCGGCGATGCCAAGGCGACGCCCGGCGGCTCGATCACGGAAGGCATCGGGCTTGGCCGCGCGACCGCGATCGTCGAGAGCGCGAAGGTGGATGAGGCCTATCTCATTCCCGACGCCGAAGCCGTTAGCGTGATCTACGAGCTGCTCCAGCACGAAGGCCTCTGCCTCGGCGGATCGACCGGCATCAACATCGTCGGCGCGATGCGGCTCGCAAAACAGCTCGGGGCCGGCAAGACGATCGTTACCGTGCTGTGCGATTCCGGCAGCCGTTATCAGTCGAAGCTGTTCAACGCGGACTTCATGCGCGCCAAGAACCTGCCCGTGCCGGAGTGGCTGGAGAAGCGCAGCAACATCAAGCCGCCATTCGCGTGATCGTCACCCACCCACCGGACACGGCGCGCGTACGCAAGCACGGCGCCGTTCGGCGGGTTTATGCGATCTCGCCGCGTTCCGAGGCCGCGGCACAATAGTCGCGCCAGAACTGGCGATACCCCTCCTCGACCCTGCGCGTGTAGATCTCGACATTGCCGGCGGCCGACGCTGCGATCCGGGCCGGCAGCTCCGCACGCAGCTTCGCCAGATAAGCGGGCTGCGCCGCGTGTTTGCATGCGATCGCGGCATAACCCTCGTCGTCCTCGGCAACCCAGTCATTGAGACCGACAGCGGCCACGATGGAGCCGCCGGCGCGCGAGGACGCGCCGTGGCCGAGCTTGGCGACGACCGGAACGCCCGCATAGAGGGATTCCCAGGTGCTGACGCCGCCGTTCTGCGGAAATGGATCGAGCGAGATATCCACCTGTGTGAAGGCCCGCAGATGCTCGGCGCGATCAGACGAGCCGAGGCAGGTGATGTTCTCTTCCGCAATTCCCTGCGCCACAAACCGCGCGAGAAGGCCGTCGCGCACCAACGGATCGTCAAGCAGCGTGTGCTTGATGATGATCTTCGATCCAGCCACCTCACGCATCACCTTGGACCATACGCGGATGGCCTCGTCCGAGATCTTGTTGACGCGGTTGAACACGCCGAACGTCACATAGCCGTTGCGGAGCATGGGAAGCTCAGACGGCGGCAAATCCAGGATGGGATCGATCGTGATCAGGCACGGCAGGTCAAAGACCTTTTCGGTCAGCAGATGCCGGGCCGATTGCGGAATGAAGACCGGATCCGCGAGCACGTAGTCCATGGTCCGAAGGCCCGTACCGGTCGCGTGTCCGAAGCCCGTGACCTGGATGGGCGCCGGCTTGCGGGCGAAGATCTGAAGCCTGTTGCCCGACGAATGCCCGGAGACGTCGATCAGGATATCGACCTTGTCGGCCTGGATACGATCCGCCAGTTCGTCGTCGAACATCTGCCAGGCGTCGACCCAGACGTCAGCCGTCGACCTGAATTCGGCAGTCACCGCATCCCGTGTCGGCGAACACGAATAACAGACGATCTCGAAGTTGGTATGATCGTGATGGCGCAGCACCGGCAACAGGCCGAACGCCGCCGAGTGGTACCAGAATTCGGCAGAGACATAGCCGATCACAAGCCGCTTGTCGGGGTCGAGCTGCCGCGGCGCGAGCTTCCTTTGCGGCACTCTGGCGCCGATCGCTTCACCCCAGGACTTTCGCGTGGCCTGCTGGACCGTGAAATCGGCATCCGGGAGAAAGTCCAGGAAGTAAATCTTCCGCGCCATCAAATCCGGATCGGGCGAGATCGCCAGCGCCCTGTCGAGATGTTCGATTGCGGACGCGATCTCTCCCTGATTTGCAAAACAGGAGGCTCAGCAACGCCAACGCGATCGTGGAATGCGGATTCTGCTCGAGCAAGGTCGTGCAGGCGAGGATCGCCTGTGCGGTGTTTCCGATACTGAGCGAGACCTCGGCCTTTCCGCGCAAGGCCACTTCAAATCTGGGCGAAAGCGCAAGTGCCGCATCGAAGTCAGCAGCCGCCTGTTCCAGCCGCGACAGCGCCGCGTTGAGGCGTCCGCGTTGCGCCAGAATCTTCGCCGAATCGGGCTTGATCGCGAGTGCCGCCGCGAGCGCGGCTTCCGCTTCGTCGTAGCGCTTGAGACTCGATACTGACCACCCCTTTGCCGATGAGCGCTTCGACGTGGCGCGGGTGGAACAACAGCGCGCGATCAAAGCTCTCCCGGGCGCGGTCGAACCGAAACAGCGCTAGTTCCGCCACGCCTCGATTGCAAAGCGCATCGGCATAGTCGGGCTTGAGTTTGATCGCCCGCTCGTAGATCTCGATGGCCTGCTCGGGCAGGCCCATCTGGAGCAAGGTATTGCCGAGGCCGGCCATGGCCGGCGTAAAGTTCGGCTTCAACGCGATCGCCTTCTCCTGACAGGCGCGGGCCGCCTCTGACTTCTGAAGGGCAGAGTAGACAGTCCCGAGATTGCTTTGAGCCTCGTGCGAACGCGGATCGATCGCGACCGCGCGTTCGAGCAGCTGCTGCGCCTCTTCAAGGCGCCCGCCGTACTGCGCGCACATGCCGAGCAGGTGCATGGCGTCGAAATGATCCGGAACCGCTTGCAGGATCTGGCGGCAGAGCGCGTCGGTCTCCGCATATCTGCCCTGGCCATAGGCGCTCGCCGCAGAAGAGATGATGGCGTCCGCCTGCTTCTTCAACTTCTTCTGCAACCGCGCATTCTGAAATGCGCGCGCGCCGCCGCTGCTCAAGATATCTCTCCGAAAGATGGTTCGTGGCGAGTCTAACTGATTCGTGTCCCGGGCCGGCCGGTCGGTGCGACCGGGGGCGTTATGATATCCGGGGGGCGACGCGGGATCCGGCTCCGGAACCCGCGGGGCGCGTCCAGCCTGCCTACGCAGCGTCGCCGCTTTCCGCGGCTGCTGCGCAATAGTCGCGCCAGAACTTGCGATAACCCGCTTCGAGCTCGCGGGTGTAGATCTCGACATTGCCGGCGGGCGAGGCAGCGATCTGGGCCGGCAGGCCCGCGCGCAGCTTCGCCAGATGGTCGGGCTGCGAGGCAAACTTGCGGGCGATCTCGACATAGCCGTCGTCATCCTCCGCGACCCAGTCGCCGAGGCCGACTGCCGCCACGATGGACGCGCCGGCACGCGAGGAGGCCCCAATGCCGAGCTTGGCGATGACCGGAACGCCCCTGTAGAGGGATTCCCAGGTGCTGATGCCGCCGTTTTGCGGGAACGTGTCGAGGGAAATATCGATCTGGTCGAAGGCCTTCAGATGGTCGTCGCGCGAGGTGGTGCCGAGGCACGTGATGTTCTCCTCCGCGATTCCCTGCGCGATGAAGCGCGCGACCAGGCTGTCGCGCAGCAGGACATCGTCGAGCAAGCCATGCTTGAGGACGATCTTCGAGCCCGGCACCTCCCGCATGATGCGCGACCACACGCGGATCGCATCATCCGAAATCTTGTAGATGCGGTTGAACACGCCGAAGGTGACGTAGCCGTTGCGGAGCATCGGCAGCCCGGAAGGCTGCAGATTGGTGACGGGCTCCATCGTGATCAGGCACGGCAGATCGTGGATCTTTTCGGGAAACAAATGCCGCGCCGATGGCGGAATGAAGATGGGATCCGCGAGCACATAGTCCATGGTCGGCATGCCCGTGCCCGTCGCGTGGCCGAAGCCGGTGGCCTGGATCGGCGCCGGCTTCCGCGCGAAGCATTGCAGCCTGTTGCCGGTCGTATGGCCCGACACGTCGATGAGGATGTCGACATTGTCGGCCTGAATGCGATCGGCGAGGCTCCTCGTCCGAAAGTCCCCAGGCATCGACCCAGACGTCCGCCAATGATTTGAACATGGCGGTGTACTCGTCCGCCCCCGGCCAGGAGTAGTAGCAGACGATCTTGAACTTGGCGTGATCATGATGGCGCAGCACCGGCAGCAGGGTGAGCCCCGCCGAATGTTGCCTGAATTCTGCTGCGACATAGCCGACCGTAATCTGTTTGTCCGGATCGAGCGGCCGCTTCGGCAGCTTCCTTTGCGGCACCTTGGAGCCGATCTGATCCCACCAGGTTTTTCGCACCGCCTGCTGGACCGCGAAATCGGCCTCGGCGCGGTAGTCCTCCAGGAAGATCTTCCCCCTGATCGCGTCCCCATAGTCGGGCCGGAGCGCCAGCGCGTGATCGAGGTATTCGATCGCGGTGTCCATGTCGCCCTGGTTCGAATAAGCGAAGCCCATCAGCGCCATTCCCATCTCGGAGCGCGGATTTCGCTCGATCAGGGTCGTTGCCGCCGCCATCGCCTGCGCGGTCTTTCCCATCACGAGACAGGTCTGGGCCTTGCCTCGCAGCGCCAGCTCGAGTTTCGGCGAGATCGCGAGCGCGGCCTCGAAATCCGCCAGCGCGGGTTCCAGGCGCTGCAATTCGTAACTGAGCCGCCCGCGCTGGGCGAGGATCCTGGGCGCGCCGGGCTTGATCGCAAGTGCCGTTGCAAACTTGGCGGCCGCCTCGTCGTAGTGCCGGAGTCTCCATGCTGACCATGCCGCTGCCGACGATGGCTTCGGCGTGACGGGGTTGAAACAGCAAGGCGCGATCGAAGCTTTCCTTCGCGCGCACGATCTGCCCAAGCACGATCTCGACCATGCCACGGTTGCAGAGCGCGTCGGCATAGTCCGGTTTCACCTTGATGGCGCGCTCGTGCATCTCGAGCGCCTGCTCGTACTGTCCCATATGCATGAGGGTGTTGCCGAGATTGGTCAGCGCGACCGCGAAGTTGGGCTTCAGCGCGATTGCCCTCTCCTGGCACCGCCGCGCCTCTTCGTAATTGCCGAGGTCGAAATGCACGGTTGCGAGGTTGTTATGGGCATCGTGCAGGCGCGGATCGAGCGCGATCACGCGCTCCAGCAGCTCTTTCGCCTCCTCGAGGCGCCGGCCGTCATGGGCGCACATACCGAGCAGATGGATAGCGTCGACGTGATCCGGAAGGGCCTTCAGTATCTCACGGCACAGCGCCTCGGTCTCGGCATATCGGCCCTGGCCATAGGCGTTCGCCGCCGCGGCGATGATGGCGTCGGCCTGCTTCATCAATTTCTTCTGCAATCGCGCGTTCTGGAATGCGCGCGTGCCGCCGCCGCTGTTCTGCAAGGTGTCTCTCCGGAAGATGCCCTGGGCAGAGTCTAACTGATTCGCGAGCCCGGCCGGCCGCTCGCCGGGCCAGCATCGCCCCCGGGATTTCCCGGGGCCTCGACCTGGCTACACGACCTCGCTGCCTTCCGAGGCTTGGACACAATGATCGTGCCAGAACCGGCGATAGGCCGCTTCCACCTCGCTTGTGTAGCGTTCGACATTGCCGGCAGACGAGGCTGCGATCCGGGCCGGCAGATCCGCGCGCAGCTTGGCCAGATGGGCCGGCTGCGAGGCAAACTTGCGGGCGATCTCGACATAGCCGTCGTCATCCTCCGCGACCCAGTCGTCGAGACCAACGGCCGTTACGATGGAGGCGCCGGCGCGTGCCGAAGAGCCCTTGCCGAGCTTGGCGACGACCGGAACGCCCACATAGAGGGATTCCCAGGTGCTGATGCCGCCATTTTGCGGAAACGTGTCGAGGGAAATGTCGACCTTCGCAAAGGCCAGCAGATGCTCGTGGCGGGATGTCGACCCGAGGCAGGTGATATTCTCTTCCGCAATGCCCTGAGCCACGAACCGCGCAATCAGGCCGTCGCGCAGCAGGGGATCATCGAGCAGCCCGTGCTTGAGGATGATCTTCGAGCCCGCCACCGCGCGCATGATCTTCGACCACAGCCGGATCGCCTCATCCGAGATCTTGTAGATGCGGTTGAAGACACCGAAGGTCACGTGGCCGTTGCGGAGCATCGGGAGCCTCGGAGGGCGGAACATCCTGGATGGGATCGATCGTGATCAGGCACGGCAGATCATGGACCCTTTCGGCCAGCAAGGGACGTGCCGACTGCGGGATGAAGACGGGATCGGCGAGCACGTAGTCCATGGTCTGAAGGCCCGTGCCGGTGGCGTGCCCGAAGCCCGTGACCTGGATCGGGGCCGGCTTGCGGGCGAATACGCCAAGCCTGTTGCCGGCCGTATGCCCGGACACGTCGATCAGGATGTCGATCTTGTCCGCCTGGATGCGATCGGCCAGCTCGTCGTCGGAAAGCTGCGCGGCGTCCACCCAGGCGTCCGCGAGAGGCTTGAACTTCTCGGTGATCTCGTCCTGCAACGGCCAGCAGGAATAGCAGACGATCTCGAACCTCGCGTGATCATGATGGCGCAGCACCGGCAACAGCGCGAACGCGGCCGAGTGGTTCCTGAACTCCGATGCGACATAACCGACGACGATCCGCCTGTTTGGATCGAGCTGCCGGGGCGGCAGTGTCCGTTGTTGCAGCCTGGCGCCGATCGCATCCCACCAGGATTTTCGCACCGCCTGCTGCACGGCGAAATCGGCCTCCGGCAGGTAATCGAGGATGAAGATCTTGCGGGCGATGGCATCCGCATAATCCGGCGAGATCTCGAGCGCCGCGTCGAGATGCCTAAGCGCTGTCGCGACGTCTCCCTGGTTGGCGTAGCAGGCGCCGAGAAGGACGATCGCATAGTCGGAGCGCGGATTGTCCTCGAGCAGCGTCTTGACGGCCGCAATCGCCTGCGTCGTGTTGCCCAGCAGGAGGCTGACCTGCGCCTTCCCGCGCAGTGCGAGCTCGAGCCGCGGCGATTGCAGCAGCGCCGCATCGAAGTCGGCCGCCGCCTGCTCCAGCCGGTACAGATCGAAATTGAGCCGTCCCCGCTGCGCCAGAATCCGCGGCGAACCCGGCTTGATCGCAAGCCCTGATTCAAGGGCGGCTTCCGCCTCCGCGTAGTGCCTGAGACTCGATGCACACCATGCCCTTGCCGGCGAGCGCTTCGGCGTGCCGCGGCTGAAACGCGAGGGCGCGATCGAAACTCTCCTTGGCGCGTTCGCGCCGGCTGATCATGAGGCTCCGCCATGCCGCGATTGCAATAGGCGTCGGCATAGTCCGGCCGCAGCCGGATCGCGCGTTCGTGCAGTCCGATAGCCTGCTCGCCGAGGCCCACGTTCAGCAGCGTATTGCCGAGATTGGTCAGGGTCATCGGACAATTCGGCTTCAGCGCAATGGCCTTCTCCTGGCAGGCGCGGGCGTCCGTGAATTTCTGCAGATCGAAATACACGGCCCCGAGGTTGCCGTGGGCATCGGGCGAGCGAGGATCGAGGCTCGACCGCGCGCTCGAGCAGCCCTTGCGCCTCTTCGAGCCGCCCGCCGTCAAAGGCGCGCAGGCCGAGCAGGTGCGTGGCGTGGAAATGATCCGGAACTTCCTTCAAGATCTCGCGGCAGAGCGTCTCGGCCTCCGCGAACCTGCCCTGCCCCAGCGCCTCGACCGCGCAGGACAGGACGGCGTCCGCCTGCTTCCTCAACTTCTTTGCCAATCGCGCATTTTGATAAGCGCGTGCGCCGACACTGCTCTGCAAAGTCTCTCTCCGGGGAATGGCCCGAAAAGACGCAAAGCTGATTCGGATGGTGCCAAGCTGGCGGGTTGGTCAGACCAGCGAGCCCCCCTGATTGCAGGTGGTCACCGCAGGATCTGACTCAGGAACAGTTTGGTGCGGGCGTGCTGGGGCGCGGCAAAGAACTCGTTGGGGGTGTTGGCCTCGATGATCTGGCCGGCATCCATGAACACCACGCGGTTGGCCACCTCGCGGGCAAAGCCCATTTCGTGGGTGACGACCAGCATGGTCATGCCCTCCCCGGCAAGGTCGACCATGGTGTCCAGCACCTCCTTGACCATCTCGGGGTCGAGCGCCGAGGTGGGCTCGTCGAACAGCATGACCTTCGGGTTCATCGTCAGGGCCCGCGCGATGGCGACGCGCTGCTGCTGGCCGCCGGACATCTGGCCCGGAAACTTGTTGGCCTGATGCGGGATCTTGACCCGCTCCAGGAACTTCATCGCGGTCTCCTCGGCGTCCTTCTTGGGGATGTTGCGCACCCAGATCGGGGCCAGCGTGCAATTGTCCAGCACCGTCAGGTGCGGGAACAGGTTGAAGCTCTGGAACACCATGCCGACCTCGCGGCGCACGGCATCGACGTGCTTGAGGTTGGGCCCGAGACTCGATGCCGTCGACGACGATCTCGCCTTCCTGGAACTCCTCGAGCGCGTTGATGCAGCGGATCAGCGTCGACTTGCCCGAACCCGAGGGGCCGCAGATCACGATGCGCTCGCCCTTGCGGACATCGAGGTCGATGTCGCGCAGCACGTGAAAGTCGCCGTACCATTTGTTGAGGCCGGAAATCTTGACGATGGGGTCGGACATGGTGACCTCGCTCAGTTGCGACGGTGGGCGTTGAGGCGATGCTCGACGAACAGCGAGTAGCGCGACATTCCAAAGCAGAAGATGAAGTAGATGATCCCGGCGAAGGCGAAGCCGGTGAACGCGGTCGAGGGTGTCGACCATTTCGGATCCGAGAACGAGGCGCGAAGCGAGCCCAGAAGGTCGAACAGCGCGACGATCGAGACCAGCGAGGTGTCCTTGAACAGCGAGATGAAGCTGTTGACGAGGTTCGGAATGACGTGACGCAGCGCCTGCGGCAGCACGATCAGCGAGGTCGTCTTCCACCAGGACAGCCCGAGGGCCGCGGCCGCCTCGCCCTGCCCGCGCGGTATCGCCGCGAGCCCGCCGCGAACGTTCTCGGCTTGGTAGGCGCCTGTAAACAGCGCAATGCCGATCAGCGCACGGACGAGACCATCGACGGTGAAATTGCCGGGCAGGAACAGTGGCAGCATGTAAGTGGCGAAGAACAGCACGGTGATCAGCGGCACGCCGCGCCAAAATTCGATGAACGCGATCGAGAAGATCCGGATCAGCGGAATGGTGGAACGGCGGCCGAGCGCGAGCGCGATGCCGATCGGCAGCGAGGTGACGATGCCGGTGACGGAGACCACCAGCGTCACCAACAGGCCGCCCCACAGATTCGTCGCCACGACCGGCAATCCGCCGCTGTCGAGCCCCATCAGCTTGATCACGGCGGCGATGGCGGCGAACGCCACGAGGCTCGAGGCCAGAGCGCGCCAACCGGTACGCAAGCCGCCGCCGAGGCCGAAGGCGACCAGGGATACGATCACGGTCGTCACGGCGAAGTCGGCCCAGACCGACAGGCCCGCGGCCTGGATCTGGTCGCGCAGCCAGGTCAAAGGCAGGATCAGCCAATGGATCGCCGTGCCGACCAGCACGATGAAAGTCCCGACCGCCCATAACAGCGGCCCGAGGGCCGACGTCTTGCTGAGATTGAGCAGCGCCTGCCCGCCACCGAAGATGCTGTCGTCGAACAATTCCAGCAGGCCCGCCGTCCAGCTGAGGCCAAACCCCTTGATGCCGCCACCGTGCAGCAGGAAGAACGCGACCACCGGAAAGGCGACGAAGAACAGGCTGGCGTTGAGCCCCTTCGCCGGTAGACGCGGCACGAGCAGCGGCACCAGCAGGACCACCGCAAGGACGAATGTGAGATTGACCCGCCAACGCTCGGCCTCGGGATAGAAGCCGTAGATCAATTGCGGCAGCTTGGCCTGGATGTAGGGCCAGCAGGCGCCGACCGCAAAGCCGGCGTTTTCCGCGAGGCACGCCGTACGGTCCTTGCCGCTCCAGACCGCATCGGCCATCAGGAACTTGACCGAGGGAATGATGGTGAACCACAGCAACAGGGCGCCCACGATGGTGAGCAGGATGTTGGTCGGCGAATTGAACAGGCGCGTCCGCATCAGCCCGACGAAGCCCGTGGTCTTCACGGGCGCGGGACGCTCGGTGAGCAGGTCCTGGCGGACGAAGCTGCTGGAGGCGATATCGCTCATGCGCCCAGACTCCGGCTGACGCGCCATCCGTAGACGCTCATGATCGCGCTGGTGAGGAGCGAGATCAGGAGATAAATGCCCATCGTCATGGCGATGATCTCGATCGCCTGCCCGGTCTGGCTCAGCGACGTGCCGGCGAACACCGAGACGAGATCAGGATAGCCGATCGCGACCGCCAGCGACGAGTTCTTGGTGAGATTGAGGTACTGGTTGGTCAGGGGCGGCACGATGACGCGCATGGCCTGCGGCACCACGATCAGCCGGAGCGTGGTGCCGCGGCTGAGGCCTAGCGAAGAGCCCGCCTCCATCTGCCCCTTGTGGACTGACAGGATGCCGGCGCGGACGATCTCGGCGATGAAGGCGGCGGTATAGGTCGACAGCGCCAGCGTCAGCGCCACGAACTCCGGAATGATGCGCGAGCCACCCGCGAAATTGAAGCCCTTCAGCTGCGGCAGTTCGAAGGTGAACGGAGGACCGAACACCAGCATCGTGGCGAGCGGCAACCCGAACACCAGACCCAGCACATAGGGCCATATCCGGATCATCCGCCCTTCCTGAAACAGCGCGCGGCGGGCATGGAAGCGCAAGGCCAGCGCCGCCACGATGCCGAGCGCAAGCATCGCCAGAAACGGCTCGAGGCCGCCCTGGCCGATCGGACTGGGAATGACGAGGCCGCGATTGCTGATAAAGGCAATGCCGAACAGCGAGATGCTCTGCCGCGGATTGGGCAAGGCCGCGAGCACCGCAAGATACCAGAACAGGATCTGGAACAGCAGCGGCAGGTTGCGGATGATCTCGACATAGATCTCGCCGACGCGCGACAACAGCCAGTTCGGCGAGAGCCGGCACAGCGCGACGACGAAGCCGATCAAGGTGGCGAAGACGATGCCCACCACCGAGACCACGAGCGTGTTCAGAAGACCGACCACGAACACGCGCAAAAAGGTGTCCGAGCCGGTGTAGGGAATCAGGGTCTGATTGACGTCGAAGCCGGCATTGTTGCGCAGGAAGCCGAAGCCGGCGGCGATGTGCTGGTTCTCGAGATTGGCGCGGGCGTTGGAGACGATCTCGTAGCCGATCCAGCCCAGGATCGCCGCGAAGGCAAACTGGACGGCGATGCCGTTCCAGCCTGCCTTGCCGCCCAGAATGCGCCTGATCTTCAGCGCGATCTGGGGCGGCGGTTTTCGGGCCTCGGTGCTCATGCCGCTGCCAGCGGGTCAGAGGCGATCAGCGGATCGGCGGCGCGTACTGGAGACCGCCCTTGTTCCAGAGATTGTTGAGGCCGCGGTTGATGGCGAGCGGCGAGCCCGCGCCGACATTGCGATCGAACACTTCGCCGTAATTGCCGACCGCCTTCACGATCCGCACCACCCAGTCCTTGGTCAGGCCGAGCTGTTCGCCGAAATTGCCGTCGGTGCCGAGAACGCGCTTCAACTCGGGATTTTCGAGCTTGGCTTTCTCGTCGACGTTCTTCGAGGTCACGCCGAGCTCTTCGGCGGTGATCATCGCGAACAGCGTCCACTTCACGATGTCGAACCACTGGTCGTCGCCGTGGCGCACCATCGGGCCGAGCGGCTCCTTCGAGATGATCTCGGGCAGCACCATGTGGTCGTTGGGATTGGCGAGCTTCAGGCGATTGGCGTAGAGGCCCGACTGGTCGGTGGTGAAGACGTCGCAACGCCCGGCTTCATAGGCCTTGACGGTTTCGTCGTTGGTGCCGAACGCGATCACCTCGTACTTCATGTTGTTGGCCTTGAAGTAGTCGGCGAGATTCTGCTCGGTGGTAGTGCCGGTCTGCACGCAGACCGAGGCGCTGTTGAGCTCGAGCGCCGAATTCACCTTGAGCGACTTCTTCACCATGAAGCCCTGCCCGTCGTAATAGGTCACGCCGGTAAAGTTGGCGCCGAGCGAGGTGTCGCGCGAGATGGTCCAGGTCGTGTTGCGCGAGAGCACGTCGATTTCGCCGGATTGCAGTGCGGTGAAGCGGTCCTTGGCGGACAGCGGCACGTATTTGACCTTGCTCGCGTCGTTGAAGATCGCCCCGGCGATTGCCTTGCAGACGTCGACGTCGAGGCCGGTCCAGTTGCCCTTGTCGTCGGGCGAGGAGAAGCCCGGCAGGCCCTGGCTGACGCCGCAGGACAGCATGCCCCTGTCCTTGATGGTCTTGAGCGTTTGCGCATCGGCGGCTTGGGCGGAGAGGCCGGCGGCGAGAGCAAGGGTGAGAGCCAGGGTTACGCGTTTCATGGGCTTTGGGCCTTTCAAAGTCGTCTCAAGGAACGTTGTCTCAGGATCATCGCTGCCGGGCCAGGCCTATCGAGGCCGGCCCTGCAAGAGTCATGCTGGAAAACCTTGCCGAACACTCGCCCATCCCGGGAGGCCATACCTTAATCCCCGCCGTTGGCGCCCGCCCTTTGTTTGGCTGTGGCGCAAGGTTCGGTCAGACGATGGATCGAAGGTCGCGGCAGGCCCCTCAACATGCGGCGACTGAATAGCACCTGCGCATCTCAGAACGACTGGCGTGCCGGGTCAAGGGGTTGACGGGACTCTTCTGTGTTCTGTTATTAACATGGCGGCCAGCGGCCGGCCTGCAGGGCGTCTGTCGCGCCCGGCGGAAACGCGGTTTTGAAAGCAGACGCATGGATTCCTCGCCCCCCAAGAACAGCACGCCGAAACCCGGCTGGTCACCTCCGGCCGCGACACCAAGGCGCAGAAGGGGTTCGTCAATCCGCCGGTGTTCCACGGTTCGACCGTGCTCTATCCGACCGCCGAGGATTTGCACGCCCATCGCGGCGAATTCACCTATGGCCGCCACGGTTCCCCCACCACCAAGGCGTTCCAGGAGACGCTGATGGCGCTGGAGGGGCCGCAATGCGCCGGCGTCGGCATCGTCCCGTCGGGGCTGTCGGCGATCTCCACCACCCTGCTCTCGGTCCTGAAGACCGGCGACCACCTTCTGGTCATCGACAACGTCTACCGGCCGACGCGCAATTTCTGCAACGGCATGCTCGCCCGCTTCGGCATCGAGACCACCTATTTCGACCCGCTGATCGGCGCCGGAATCGACAAGCTGTTCAAGCCGAACACCCGTGCGGTGCTGGTGGAGGCGCCGGGCTCGCAGTCGTTCGAGATGCCGGACATTCGCGCCATCGCCGAGGTCGCGCATACGCGCGGCGCGCTCGTCATCGACGACAACACCTGGGCGACGCCGCTCTATCATCGCTCGCTCGAGCAGGGCGTCGACATCAGCATGCAGGCCGCCACGAAATATATCGGCGGCCATTCCGACATCATGTTCGGCACGATCTCGGCCAACGCCAAGGCCTGGCCGTTGGTTGCCGACGGCATCCGCCTGCTCGGCGTCTGCGCCGGTCCCGACGACGTCTTCCTCGCGCTGCGCGGCCTGCGCACACTGTCGGTGCGCCTGGCGCAGCATCATCGCTCCGGCCTCGACATGGCGCGCTGGCTGGCCGGCCGACCCGAGGTCGGGCGCGTGCTGCATCCGGGATTGGAGACCGACCCCGGTCACGCCATCTGGAAGCGCGACTTCACCGGCGCGTCAGGCCTGTTCAGCATCGTGCTGAAGCCGGCGCCGCAGCAGGCCGTCGACACCATGCTCAACACGCTCAAGCTGTTCGGCATGGGCTTCTCCTGGGGCGGCTTCGAGAGCCTGGCGATTCCGTTCGACTGCGATGCCTATCGCACCGCGACCAAGTGGTCGCCGGGCGGCCCGACACTGCGTTTGCATATCGGGCTCGAGAGCGTCGACGATCTCAAGGCCGATCTCGATCGCGGCTTCGCTGCCCTCAAAGCGGCAATGTGAGCCTGCTCACAGGGCAATGCGCCTGCCGACGCGCCATCGCGCGCCGCGCGGGCCCGAGGCGGACCGCGGGAACGCGAGGCCCTCGCAAACGTTAACGCCGACGCGCCAACAAATGGTTTGAACCTCAAGCATTTGGCGCTAGCCTTACCAATCGACTCGTATCCGGATACGGAGCATGGGAACGTTGGTTCTGCTCGATCTTATGGGCGGCGTGGCGCTGTTGCTGTGGGGCCTGCACATGGTCCACAGCGGGATCCTGCGTGCCTTCGGCCCCGACCTGCGGCGCCTGCTTGGCAAGGCGTTGAGCAATCGCGCCAGCGCCTTCGCCGCCGGCCTTGGGCTCACTGCCCTGCTCCAGAGCAGCACGGCGACCGCCTTGATCACGAGTTCGTTCGCGGCCGAGGGGCTGGTCACCCTCGCCGCCGCGCTCGCCATCATGCTCGGAGCCAATGTCGGCACCACGCTGATCGTGCAGGTGCTGTCGTTCAACATCGCAGCCGTCGCGCCCGTCCTGTTCGTGCTCGGCCTCGTCGCCTTCCGCTCCGGCCCGCGCTCGCGGATCAAGGACATCGGCCGCGTCTGCATCGGCCTCGGCCTGATGCTGCTCTCGCTGCACATCCTGCTCGACACCCTGGCGCCGGCCGAGAACGCCCCCGGCATGCGGGTCGTGATGTCGGCCATCACGGGCGATCCGATCCTGTGCATCGCCATCGCGGCCCTGGTCACCTGGGCGGTGCATTCGAGCGTCGCCAGCGTGCTCCTGATCATGTCGCTGGCCTATTCGCAGTTCATCACGCCCTACGCCGCCCTCGCTTTGGTGCTCGGCGCTAATCTCGGCAGCGCCATCAATCCCGTGTTCGAAGGCGCCAAGCGCGACAACGCGGCGAGCTATCGCCTGCCGGTCGGCAACCTCGTCAATCGCGTGATCGGGATCGCCCTCATCCTGCCCTTCCTGGGAACGATCGCCGAGCACATGCATGCCTGGCAGCCCGATCTCGCCAGGATGACGGCGGCTTTCCACATCGCATTCAACGTCGGCACCGCCGTCATATTCATCGGCCTGCTCGACTCCATGTCGCGCCTGCTGACCCGCCTGCTGCCGGATCGCGTGCAGGAAGCCGACCCGGCCAAGCCGCGCTATCTCGACGAGACCGCGCTGGAGACGCCGTCGCTGGCGCTCGCCGACGCGGCCCGCGAAACGCTGCGCATGGGCGATCTCGTCGAGGTCATGCTGCGCAAGGTGATGGCCGCGATGATGACGGGCGACCGCGCGCTGGTCGACCAGGTCACCAAGATGGACAATTTCGTCGACGGTCTCGACGAGGCCATCAAGCTCTACGTGACCAAGTTGATGCGGGGCAGCCTCGACGAGAGCGAGGGACAGCGCGCGATGGAGATCATCTCCTTTGCCATCAACCTCGAACATATCGGCGACATCATCGACAAGAGCCTGAGCGAGCTCGCCACCAAGAAGATCAAGCGGCGCTTCCAGTTCTCGGCGGAGGGAGCCGACGAGCCTCGCCGCCTTCCACAAGCGCACGATGGACTCGCTGCGGATCGCCTTCGGCGTTTTCATGTCCGGCGATGCCAATGAAGCGCGCAAGCTGCTGGTGGAGAAGACCGCGCTGCGCAACACCGAACTCGCCGCCGTCGAGCGCCATCTCGACCGCCTGCGCGAGGGCCGGCCCGAAACCATCGAGACCACGTCGCTGCATCTCGACGTGCTGCGCGATCTCCGGCGCATCCACTCTCACATCTGCTCGGTCGCCTATCCCGTGCTGGACGCGGCCGGCGTGCCCTATCGCAGAACCGAGGCGGAGACCTCCACCCTGCCCGCGTCGGGCACGGCCTCGGCAATGCCGCGCTAGCGATCACCGCTCCAGCGTCTTTGACGCCTTGCCGCGGTTCTTGATGATCAGCATGATGTTGCGGATATAGATCACCGTCGCCAGCGATTGTCCGAGGATGATGACCGGCTCGCGCTTTACGACGCCGTAGACCAGCGTCATCAGCCCGCCGCCCATCGAGCAGAACCAGAACGCCATCGGCACCACGCTGTTGCCGGCGCGCTCGCTCGCGATCCACTGCACCAGGAAGCGCGCGGTGAAGAACAGCTGCGCGACCAGGCCGAACGCCAGCCAGAAATCGAACTTGGCGACGAAGACGTCGTAGAGATAGTTGCTCAGCGCCTGACCGTATTGGATGATCATGCGTTCACCTCAGTCACTTCTGGTGTCGGCTTCTTGCGGCGGATCAGCCACCAGACGCCGGCGAGATCCATGATGCCGATCCACAACCGGTCGAAGAATCCGTAATTGGATACGCCGGAATAGCGCGGCCGGTCGATCACGTCGACATAGGCAATGTCGTAGCCCTCGCGGCGCACCAGCGCGGGCAGGAAGCGATGCAACCCGTCGAAATAGGGCATCATCAGGAAGACATCGCGGCGGAACGCCTTCAGCCCGCAGCCGGTATCCCGCGTGCCGTCTTGCAGGATGGCGTTGCGGACCTTGTTGGCCACGCGCGACTGGAATTTCTTGAAGCCGGTATCCTTGCGTCCCACGCGCTGGCCCGCAGCGAGGCCAACGCGCCCTGCGCCCTTCTCGACCGCCGAGATCAGGTCGGGCAGGAAAGCCGGATTGTTCTGGCCGTCGCCGTCGAGCGTCGCAACGATCGCCCCGCGCGCCGCCCGGACGCCGCTGCGCACGGCCGCGGATTGGCCGCCCGATCTGGCATGCCGGAGCTGGCGCAGATTGTCCCGCTCTGCCATGAGCGCCGCGAGCCGTTCGCCGGTCGCGTCAGTCGAGCCGTCGTTGACGTAGATGATCTCGTAGGCCCAGCGGCCATCGAGCGCCGCGCCGATCTCCGCGATCAGCGGCGCGATGTTGTCGGCTTCGTTGCGCACGGGAACGACGATGGAAACCGAAGGCTGGGAAACCGAAGGCTGGGACGACAAATCGAGGCTCGTGGTTGGAATGGGTCGGCCCCGGGGAACCTGAGGTCCCGGCAGGCAGCCGCTTTTATGGGGCGGATGCCCCGTGGGCAACCCTTTTGAGGCGGCCCGAGACCGCCCCCGGAAGCGGCACGATGGTGCCGTCGGCGCGGATGGCAAAGGCCAGCCGCCGCGCCGCGAACCAATAACGGACCGCCATGGCGCCGACCATGCCAATCAGGGCGCCGGCCACGACGTCGCTCGGGTGATGCGCGAGCAGCACGAGGCGGGTCAGCAAGATCACGATTGCGTAAGTGAACATGAAGACGCGCAGGCGCGGCCACAATGCCGAGGCGGCAAAAGCGAGGGCGAAGGCGGCCACGGCATGGCCCGACGGCAGACTGGCATAAGCCCCCGTCCCCTCGAACGGCACGAAGTTGAAGGGGTTGGCCTTGCCGCCAACAAAAGGGCGTCCGCGACCGATGATGTATTTCAGGATCTCCGCAGCGAATGCCGACACGGCAATCGACAGAAACAGGAATTGCACGCGCGTGCCGAGCCCGAGCAGCAGCGCGCGCCGTGTGCCGTGAAGCCCTGCCGCAACCAGCGCCAGCACCACCAGCGCAGCTCCCAATGCGATGAGCAGATACTCGTCCTTGCCGAAGTCTGTGAGGATGCGGATCGGCCACAGAGCGGGCGTGCCGCGCGCCGGCATCAGCTGAATCTCGGTCTGGTCGAAGGCGACCATCAGCACGATGACGAGGGCCGCGCCCGCCGCGCTGAGCCACAGCGAATGCCGCGCCAACTTTCGCGCGGCCTCCGCGCGGCGCGAATGCGAGGGCGTGCGAACGAGTTGCGCCAGTGCCCGGCCCGACACGGCGAGCAACTGGGCGGGATAGAACGGGCGCGGCGCGGGGCTGGTCGAGGCCGGCATCCTATTCGGTGCCTTCCGAGCGGAAGATCGAGATCGAGATCGCGCGGCCTTGCGAGAAATTATAGCCGTCGATGCGCGTGCCGACCTTGTAGCGCAGCCCGATCGCCTCGGCGCGCTGCACGAAGCTGCGCTCGGAGCGCTGCTCGACCAGCGCGAAACGGCAGCTTCCTTGCCGCAGGAAATCCGCCGCGCCCGAGCCGTCGGTGAGCAGCGTCTGGGTGCCCGTCAGGAACACGAGGCTCGGCTCGTGATAGCCGGCCGCCGCCGCCTTCGGCCCCACGCACGTGACGTTGCGGAGCGCGCGCGCGACCTCGATGCTCGGAAACAGCGGCACCAGCGAGGGCAACACGATGCCGTACACCGTCACCGCCAGCATCAGCGCCGCGACCAGCGCATTGAGCAGCGAGCGCTCGGCGTGATTGTTGTCGTAGAGCCACCAGGCAAGCAGGCCGAAGATCAGCGACGCAGCGACGAACGGCCAGGCCACGAAGGCCGGCTGCCGCGTCAGCATCACCGCGCCGACCACCGCGATGAACGAGGCAGCCGCGGGGATCGCGAACCACCAGGCGGAGCCGCGCATCAGCCAGGAGCGCGACAGCACCCGCCGCTCCACCGCACCGGCGGTGAGGATGGCGATCGCCGGATAGAGCGGCAGCACGTAATGCGGCAGCTTGGTCAGCACCGCCTCGAACACGATCCAGGACGGGATCAGCCAGGCCAGCAGGAATTGCGCGCCGGGCTCGCGCCGCGCCCGCCACACCGCAGGCGCCGCCATCGCCGCCAGCGGCGCGCCCGGCCAGAACGTGATCCAGAACAGTGCGAGATACAGGCCGGGCGGCGCGCCATGGGATTCCTGGGCGCCGATCTTGCTCAGCATGTCGCCGCCGACGGAATCGGCGAAGAAGGCGTCCCCGGCGCGCCAGAAGATCGCGACGAACCAGGGCAGCACCAGCACCAGCATCCACATCAGACCCCAGAGCGGACGCAGCTTCCACAGCCAGGAGGCATCGCGGTCCTGGATCGCGAGCGCAACGATGGTCAGGCCCGCGAACATCAGGATCAGCGGCCCCTTGATCAGGATGCCGACCGCGAGCGCAGTCCAGAAGATCGCAGGCCAGCTCCAGGGCGGATGCGTCTCGTCCTCGGCGCGCTGCCAGGACAAATAGGCGCGCGCCATCGCACCCATCGCTGCGGTGACGCAGAACAGCAGCATCGCATCGGTCTTGGCGAGCCGCGCCTCGACGCCGAGCAACACGGAGGCACACATCAACAGCGCGGCCAGCACCGCGGCGCGCCGGGTGACGAAACCGAGCGCGGCCCAATAGGTCATTAGCACGGCACCGATGGCACCTAACAGCGACGGCAGCCGATACACCCAAATCCGCAATTCGGCCTTCGGCAGCTTCAGCGCCGAAGCGGCCTCAACCGCAACCGATTGCAACCAATAGATGCCGACCGGCTTCTTGTAGCGGACGTCCTCCTGGAAGCGGATGTCGACATAGTCGCCGCTCTCGACCATCTGCTTGGTGGCTTGCGCGAACCGCGCCTCGTCGCGATCGATCGGCGGGATCGTGAAGAATCCCGGCAGGAACAACAGCAGCGCGCACAGCAGCAGAAAGGCGACGGCGCGGGCATGGCTGGCCGTGGCGAGGTCGAGCATGAGCACGAGCCGGCTGCCCGGATTTACGGGCGATTTCGGCTCGCGGGGCGCTCCAAAACGGGGGCTGGGATAGGTCTCGGCCATTGGTTCCGCTTACGCTGAAACCGCCATTCCGACAACCGGTTAAGGCCAAGGTCATTGAATTCGAATGACGACTGTGTCCGCGGCGCCCGTGGCGTCGATGACGGTAAGCCGCGCAAAGCCCGGACCCGGCGGATCGATCAGGCGCTGACGACGTCCGTCGATCTCGCCGAACGCCGTGCCGTTAACCATGACGGTCATGGGCAGAACGCCGCCGGCGACCTTGACCGGCATCGCTGCGCTCTCCGGACCGGCAGAACGATCGACATCGATCCGCGAGCCGTTCAGCGGAAACTGAATGTGCAGCGCCTGCTCGCGGCCGGTCCGCACCAGCTCCCCGACGGGGCGGAACCGCTTCAGCGGCAGCGGCAGCTTGGCATTGCCAGCGACCAGGGTTCCCTTCGGTGGCTTCGGCAAGGCAGCCAGCGTCTTGCCGGTGCGGGCGAAGGCATCGAACAGGATCGGTGCGGCAGCGACGCGCCCGATCAGGCCCGGGACCGGCGCGCCGTCGGGCCGGCCGACCCAAACGCCGATGGTCATCCGGCCGTCGAACCCGACCGACCAGGCGTCCCGATAGCCGTAGGAGGTCCCGGTCTTGAAGGCGATACGGTTGTGAGCGGCGTTTTCCGGCGGGGGCGTTCCCAGCAGCACATTGCCGACTTGCCACGCCGCGACGGGGTCCAGCAGCCGGAGCGGCTCGCGGTCGTCTCCGTCTACCATGATCTCGCGCAACGGCCTGGTGGTGCCAAGGCGCGCGAAGCCCGTGTAGAGCTGGACGAGATCCTGCAGCGTCACGCCGACGCCGCCGAGCCCCATGGCAAGCCCGGGCGCTTCGTCCTTGGGCAGAACCAGATTGCCGCCCGCCTGGCGCAGCCGAGAGGCCAGCCGGCTCGACCCGACACGGTCGAGCAGCACGATCGCCGGCACGTTCAGCGACAATTGCAGCGCCTTCCGCACAGGCACCGTGCCCTGGAAGGTCATGTCGAAATTCTCCGGCGCGTAGGAGCCGAAGCGGACGGGACGGTCGTCGATCAGGCTCTCCGGATGAACGAAGCCGTCCTCGAAAGCGAGCCCGTAGATGAAGGGTTTCAGCGTCGATCCCGGCGAGCGGATCGCGCGGGTCATGTCGACCTGCCCTGCCCGGCTCTCGTCGAAATAGTCGGCCGACCCCACGCGCGCCAGCACGTCGCCGCTCTCATTGTCGACCACGATGATGCCGACCGAGATGTTCGCACCGAGCGCAATGGCGCGGTCGCGCGCCAGCGGCTCCAGCACCTTCTGCAAATTGGCATCGAGCGTGAGCTTGATGACCGGCGTGTCCTTGACCGTCGACAACGCGGTGTCGGAGGCATGCGGCGCCAGGATCGGCATCGGCTTGCGCAGCTTCGGCACGGGCACGGCCTTGGCCTGCTTGGCGTCGTCTGCACTGACCACTTGCTCCTCGACCATGCGATCGAGCACGCGGTCGCGCGCCTTGCGCGCGGCTTCGGGATGGCGGTCGAGCCGGCGCGTCTCCGGCGATTGCGGCAGCGCGACCAGCAGCGCAGCCTCGGCCAGCGACAGGCGCTTCGGCTCCTTGCCGAGGTAGCCAATCGAGGCGGCGCGGATGCCCTCGAGATTGCCGCCGTAAGGCGCCAGCGCGAGATAGAGATCGAGGATCTGCTCCTTGCTCATGGTGCGCTCGATCTCGATGGCGCGCACCATCTGCCGCAATTTGGCATAGAGCGAACGCTGCCGCCGCGGCTCCATCAGGCGCGCGAGCTGCATGCTGATGGTCGAGCCGCCCGAGACAATGTGGCCGCGCGTCGCGAGCTGCAGGGCCGCACGCCCCAGCGCCAGCGGGTCGATGCCGTCATGGGCATAGAAGCGCTGGTCTTCATAGGCGAGCAGCAGCTTCAGATAGGTCGGGTCGACGTTGGTCTTGGCATCGACCGGCAGACGCCAGCGACCGTCGGCCATCGCATAGGCCCGCAGCAGCTTGCCGTTGCGGTCGACGATGGTGGTGGAGACCTGCCGCGCCTCGTCGAGCGGAAGCGAACCGAGGGAATAGACCCAGCCGACGAAGCCGATGATGGCGAGGATGAAGGTGAACGCGGCGGCTGAGATGAGACGAAATGCAAAACGCCCTCTCTGACCGTCATGGCCGGGCTTGACCCGGCCATCCACGCCGTCACCCACCGCCCGTGCGGCCGTGGATGCCCGGGTCAAGCCCGGGCATGACGACTGTGTATGTGGCTCCGCTGTGCTCATTCACTTCACTCGGAATTCGAGCCCACCACTCACTTCGCCGCCCGCACCTCGACATTACCCGTGCCCGTCCGCCCATAGCGCGAGGGATTGTACATGTCCTCGACATAGGCCTGCGGCAGCACGTATTTGCCGGGCGAGACGACGCGCACGATATAGGCGACGGTGAAGATCGCCTTGGAATCCGAGGCCCGGTCGACGGCCGCCGTGAAGCGATCGTCGCGGAACTCGGTGTTTTCAGGCTCCTCGCCGTCCTCGATCCAGTCCAGCGTACCGCTGTCACCCGATGACACCAGCCTCGGATTGTCGATCTCGAGTCCCGCCGGCAGATAGTCGGACACCATGATGTGGCCGTACTCCGGCTTGGCCTCGGTGATCTTCAGCACCACCGCGAAGCGTTGGTTCTGCTTGACCTTGCTGATGTCGGCGGGCTTGCCGTCGAGCGTGAAATAGTTGCGCTCGATCTTGAAGCCGTTGGATGCGGCCGGCTCCGGCATCACCGGCGAGCCCGAGACCGAGACCACCGCCTGCACCGGCGCATCGCCGGTGTTGGTGATCTTCAGCGGCTTGCCGCTCAACGTATCCGCCTTGTAGCTGCGGTAGAGCGCGGTCTTCACAGGCTGGCCGTCCACTTCCATGGACAGGTTCTCCTTGGCCAGCGCCCGCGCCGCCAGCACCAGCCATGCATTCTCTTGCGTGGAGGTGTAGGGCGTCAGCCCGCGCGCAGTCTCGACCCGCGACACCGCCTGCGTCAGCGTCGCCTTCGGGGCGTTGCCTTCGCTGGCGAGCGACACCAAAGCTGCGGCATCGCGCAGCTGCGAGCCGTAGTCGGTGCGGCCGAACTCCAGCACGGGCTTTGGCGCGAGGCTGTCGAGCGCGGCACCGTAGACCCGCTCGGCGCGGTTACGGTCGCCGACCAGAGCGAGCGCCGCCGCAAGCTGCGACTTCGCAATCGGCGTTGCGAGGTTGGCGAGCTTGGTATCGGCGAGATAGCGGAGGTCGCCGATCGGCGCCGCGCCGTTGCGGGCGAGCACGTAGAGGCCATAGGCGAGATCGCGGCCGCCATCCTTCTCCGGCTCATTGCCGTTGACGACGGAATTTCTGACACGGTCGAGCGCGTTCTTGAACAGCACGTCCGGCACCGCAAAACCCTTTTCGCGGGCGCGGGTCAGGAAGTCCGTCACATAGGCGTCGAGCCAGGCATCGTCGCCGCCGGCCGACCACAGGCCGAACGAGCCGTTCGAACCCTGACGGGCCAACAGCCGCTCGATGGCATCGCGGATGCGCTGATCGACTTCGGTGTCCATGGCGAGGTGGGCACCGGCGGCGAGGTCGTTGACGTAGAGCAGCGGCATGGCGCGGCTCGTGATCTGCTCCGAGCAGCCATAGGGATAGCGGTCGAGCGCCTTGAGGATCGTCGCGGCGTCGAGCGCGGTCGACAGGCTCGCCGAGACCGAGACGCTGCCGGTGCCCGGCACGAGGTCGGAGAACATGTCCGAGGTCAGCGTCAGGCTCTCGCCCTTCGCCAAGGTGCGGATCGAACGCCGCGCCAACACCTGGGTCGCCGCCTTGACGTCGAACGCGTAGTGCCGCGCCAGCGTCAGGCCGTTCGGCCCCTTGATGTCGACGTCGAGCGTCGCCTGCCCGGCCGCGGTCGCGTCGACCGCGAGCGTGAACGAATTGCGCTGCTTGGCAGCGAGCTTGACCGTGGTCGCCGGATTGCCGGTCATCTTCACCGGCCCGCCCGTCTTCACGTTGATGACGTAGTCGCCGGCCTGCCCCTCGACATTGTCGATCTCGAGATTGACCGTGCCGTGGTCGCCGTTGAGCAGGAAGCGCGGCAGCGTCGTGGTCAACACCACGGGGTCGCGGATCACGACATCGGTATTGGCGCGTCCGAGCTTGGTCGCGGTCCATGCCACCGCCATCACGCGCGCGGTGCCGGCAAACTCCGGAAGGTCGAAGCTCACTTCGGCGGTTCCGTCAGCAGCAACCGTGACGATGCCCGAATAAAGCGCGAGCGGCTTTTGCGTGGGCGGCGAGCCCTGGAGCTCGGCGGCTCCGGCATCGCCGCCCGACTTGATCTGCCCGCGCGTGCCGGACATGCCGTCGATCAGCTGCCCGTAGAGATCGCGGATTTCTGCGGAGAGGCGGCGCTGGCCGAGATAGTAATCGTCCGGCGCCGGCGGCTTGTAATTGGTGAGGTTGAGGATTCCGACGTCGACCGCTGCGATGACGATCTTGGCGTCCTCGCCCGGATTGAGCCCGTCGAGCTTGACCGGGATCTTCAGCGTCGAATTCGGCCGGACCAGCGCCGGCGGCGACAGCTTCACCTGCAAGGTGCGGGCCTGCTTGTCGATCCCGAACCATTTCAGGCCGATCGCGCGGCCCGGCATGCGCTGGGCCGCGGCATCGAGCGGACGGCGCAGCGTCGCCACCACATAGGCACCCGTGCCCCAGTCCTTGCCGACCGGGAGCTTCACCTGGGCGGTGCCTTCCTTGACGTCGATGGTCTGCGTCGTCAGCAGCCGGTCGCCGAGTACGTTGATGGTGAGCTTGCCGGCACTGCGGACATTGACCGACACCGTCATGGTGTCGCCGGAGGAATATTGCGGCTTGTCGATTGAGGTCTCCAGCAGATCCGGCGTGTCGGCGCTGCCGTCGGAATACCAGCCGACGTCGAACTGCACCGAGGTGACGGGACCGTCGGCATCGTTCGACTTCACGTCGAGCCGGTAGCGGCCGGGTTGGGGCGTGAGCGAAATCCGCGCCGGCTTGTCGGCCGCCACGGTCACGTCACCGTCGGCGACGCGCGAGGTCGACCTGACCGGCTCGTACTCCCAGTAATTGTTCTGGCGATACCATTGGTAGCGCGACTCCATCTTCAGCAGCTCGTAGCGCAGGCCGTCGCGGCGCAGCTTCTCGCCCTCGGGCGAGACGAACAGGACGTCGAACTCGGCCTTGTCGCCCTCGGCGACGTTCTTGTTGCCGAACAGCGGCTTGATGCCGATCTGTGCCACGCTGGGCGCGACCGGCAGCACGATCTTGCGCTCGACGGCGCGGCCGCCGGTCTCGACCATGCGGACGAAGATCTGGGCTTCCTGCGGACGGGTCGAGGTCGGCTGCTTGTCCAGCGTCACCGGGAAGGTCGCGACGCCATTGGCGTCGGCCTCGGGCAGGCCCTCCAGCGGTGTGCGCTCGTTCGAACTGGTCTCCTCGTCGGCGACGCCGAACTGGTAGCCGGCAAAGCCCGGCCGCTCGTTCGCGGGCGCGATCAGCATGTCGCCCTCGAGCGCAAGCCCCGAAGCCGGCGCGCCATAGAGGAAATGGCCGTCCGCCTTAAGCTCCACAGGAGCGTTAGCTTTGATCAGCTTGTCCTTGGCGGACAAGTCGAATTCGATCCTGTCCGGGACATAGTCTTCGACCATGAAAGTGGTCTCGCCGACCGACGAGCCCTTCGGGTCGGTGAAGGCGCGCGCCCGCCATGTGCCGGTCGGCACCGCCGAATTGAGCGGCACGGCCAGCGTGCGGCCGCCGGCGCCCTGGTCAGCCAGCACGGCGCGGCGGTATTCGACACCGTCGGGGCGCTCGATCACCAGCGTCATCGGGCCGCCGGTGACGGCATTGCCCTGTCCGTCGCGCAGCAGCGCCGTCAGATAGACGGTCTCGCTGGAGCGGTAGACGCCGCGCTCGGCATAGACGAAGGCATCGGCGCCCGCGGGCACCGCGCGGCCAGAGACGCCGCGGTCGGACAGGTCGAAGGCGGAGGACTTCAGGCTGAGGAAGGCATAATCGGCCTTCTCGCCGGTGACCGTCAGCATCGCCGGCGACAGGCCGCCCTCGCCGCGCGCAAGGCCGGCCTCGAACAGCACGTGGCCGGACTCGTCGGTCTTGCGGGTGGCCAGGATCTCGTTGTTGCGGGCGACCAGCCGCACCTCGGCCTTGCCGACCGGATCGGTCGACGCCAGCGAGTTCACGAACACATGGATGCCGTCATTGCCGGAATAGGCGGCGACGCCGAGATCGGAGACGATGAACCATTGCGTGGCGAGCTGGTACTCGTCGTCCGAGCCCGGGCCCTTGGCAGCAGCCGTCATCACATAGACGCCGGGCTGCAGCTCGCCGAGCGCCTGGTCGACCGGGAATGCCGTGGTGACGTCCTGGTTCAGCGTCATCGCGGTCGCGAGCCTCGCCGGTCCAGACTTTCACGCCGCGCTCGTCGCCGAGATCGCTGAGCTGGTATTTCGACAGCGTTTTCTGGAAGTCGCTGTCGACGACCGTGTTGATCAGGTTGCGGTCACCGATGCGGAAGACGTTGATGTTGACCGAGGGCGTGTTGACGCTGACCACGGGAATGCCGCGCTGGCCGGTTCGCGGCAGCACATAGGCCCGGCTGGTGAAGCGCACGAACGGCTTGCGGTCGCGCACATAGATGTTGAACTCGGCCGATTTCGGCAGGCCTTCCTTGACCGTGGACGGCAGGCCGGCGCGCAGATTGACGTTGTAGCGCTCGCCGTGCTTCAGCCCGTCGATGCAAAGCTGCTTGCCCTCGGCCGAGAGCGCCGGCTTGTCCTGCCCCGCCAGCGCCAGGAACGGCGCGAAATCGGTGCGCTTGGCCAATTCCTCGGAGAACTGGAAGCAGGCGCGCGGGCTCGCCGAATCCGAGTCCACGGTGTAGTCGAGCAGGCGGAAGCCGTGCTCGTCCCGCATCTTCTCATATTGGCCGCGGACGTCGGCGACCTCGCGCATGTCGAGCGACAGCCGCAGCGCATCCAGCGCCGGCCGCCACAGCTTGCGTTCGGCCAGCGCCTTGCCGAGCACGGCGAGCGCGTCGGCCTCCTCGCCGGGATTGCCGGCGCGCTGGTAGGCGATGTAAGCCGCGGTCGACGCGCGCTCCAGCAGGAAGGTCTGCTCGCTCGAGTTCTTCGGCGAAATCTGGAAGATGACCTTGGCGAGCCGCAGCCAGTTGCCGGTATCCTCCGGCGCGGTGGCCGCGATCTGGCCGAGCACCGACAGACCGGTGCGGTAATCATTGCGCCGGAACGCGGCGTCGGCGTCCGTCTTCAGCGTCGCATTGGTCTTGGCGACCGGCCCTGCCTCGCTCTTGATCTGGGCTTCCAGCTTGATCGCGGAATCGGCGAGGTCGTCGCGCTTGAATGCCTTGTCGGCAGCTTGCGCCGCGCAGAGGCCGAGCGCCAGCGTGGCGCAGATTGTGACGGCGCGAACAAGACCGATCATGATGGACTCCCGGAAATCGCGGACAGCCGCCCGCAGGCAGCATGAAATGCGCGGAAAGGTGACGGACTCAAGGCGATGGAACCAAAGGTGCAAATCGTCGCATTCGCCATGAAAAGGCAAGCCCAGAGGAGACCGATCGAGATACCGCCGTGCACGCCGTCCTGATGGCGCAGCAATACCGGATCAGTCGTCCGGCGGCCATATCCCGGAAGCTGGCCAGCGTTCCCGGCGATGTGATCCATCGTCCAGTCCGCAGCCGCTCAACCCGGCACCCTGACATGCCACCGTCTCGCTTTGTCGCGGCATTGAGGACAACGGTTCGGTTCAGGCTTGGCGAAAGACGATATTTTTCATAATGGCATGGTAGATGAACGGCCAGCCCCCCAAACCGGGCGGCTCCAGACGGTCCCGTAGCTCAACTGGATAGAGCATCAGATTTCTACTCTGAGGGTTGCAGGTTCGAATCCTGCCGGGATCGCCAAGTCTCATTCGCCGATCAAGCGCCTTCACGAACGCGTGGGTAACCATGTGCCGGCCTTTGAGCGGCGCAGATCAGCCCTATCTATGCGCCGGGCGATTGCGCCCGGCAGGTTTTTTGATGCAGCAATCCGAACTGACGAGAATGGCGATCGCATCCGTGGTGGCGATCGGGGCGATGTCGTATCTGGCGATCGACGCCGGCGTGGTGAACACCAGTGTGGTCACCAAGCCGATCAAGGTGGCTCAGGCCTCCATCGTCGGCGCGGCGATGGGCCAGCATCACATTGCCTTCGCAGTTCAGGAGTGGGCGCGTCGCGGCCACGAGAAACCCGTTGTGGAGCACTGCCTCGCGGTCGACTGACCGAGTCCTTCGCCCGGCTTTCGGCGAGACCGCCAGCTTTCGCCGCTCGCCACGTGATGAATCCGCCACCACCTCGCAATGGTTCATGTCCTCGGCAGCTTGCCGTGCGCTCGCCTCGTCAAGCCCCTTCGATGGGCCTTTCGTTTGTTCACGGTCCGACTCCGCTTCGTTCGCAAAGCACGAATCGTAACCGGAAAAATCAGCGCGGCGCATTTCTTAATGCCACGTTTCATCGATCCAATTGTTCAGGCATCCACAGTCACGAGCACTGGCCGCAAGCGGTAAGCATCGATCGCAGCGTTCGACAGCAGCAGTCTGCGCCGCTCTCCTCGCAGCATCATGCGGTCGATCCTGTTGAGGATAAAGCGGGCTGACTCCTGTGCTCGCCCGTGAGCAGGCCGGATCGGTCGAGATACTTCCAGGCGATCTCGAAAGACTGTGCGCGTAGCTCGGGGTCGGTCATATCCGGCCAACGTCGCGAAGGAACGGAGGTTCCTGTTTGAGCGCGAGCGAGGCGGGCCGCCCCGCATAACGAATAGCGGCACGACAAAATGCGCAGGTAGTGTGGAACGAGATCGCAACCGGCACGTTGATGGCATGAAATCGAGTGGTGCCGATCTGCCAGCCCCGATCGGCTTTGAAGGGCCCCGTGCTTGTCCCCCGAGCACGGGGCCTTCTCATGCAAGATCGACCAGTTGCGGCCGACCTTGGTCCGTCCTGCTAAACTTCCCCGAAAATGTCTTCAGTCCGCCCGCTCGTCGCGGCGGTCGCGCGCAAGCTCGTGCCAGGCCAAAGCGATCTGGATCAGGCGCTGCCGGTCGGCGCCTTCCGATTCCGCGGCTCGCTTCATTGCGGCCTCGGCCTCACGCTGTGGGTCGTACTTGCTACACATGCGGCGGACCCTAGCCCGCTCATCTGGACAAGCGCATGGCAATTTCGTCCGTATGATTGCGGGGTTGCGCCCCTTTTCCAACGCCGCACATGCGTGGGCCGGGAAGCCAAGAGGCCGGCTTCATTCGGCATCTGTGAATGGCGTCACAGTCTTGGCCGGATTTCTCGTTTAAACCATCTCCAGACGCTTCAAGTAGCGAAATGACATCGATGGTGTTTCCCGTCATGGCACAACAAGCAGCAGCCCCAGCGAACGTCCCGACGCCGCGACAAAAAAGCGATCTGCTGGGCATCGCCTATCTCGGGACCATCGGCATCGTGATGCTGGCCTGGATCGCCGGCCTGGTCTGGGGCGCGATGGCGTTCTTCAACTGGCTGGTGTCTTGATCCTCAGCGACGTGCCCTCTCCCCGAGCAAGGCTCGTCGCCGGGATGACGAGCTAGAAAAGGCAGTGCATCATCTGCCCCAGCTTGATCCCGGCGCAAACGATCATGGCCCAAAGCGCCAAGCTGATCTGGATTGCTTCCAGCATGTCCCACGTCCCCGCGAATCGATTCCCATCACATTTTTTCTTTTGAGAATCGCGTGAAGCGGCACCGGGAGCCAAGTGCTATTTTGAGGCAGTTGTTGTGCGACGCCATATGCGGCGCCGACGCGGACATCCGGACCATCGCCGGATCGAGGTAAAACAAAAGAGGCGGGCCTTTCGCCCGCCTCTTTGAAGTCAGAATCCGACCCATGCCTTAGCGGCAGGCCCTTGGATCGGCCGCCACGTACTGGCCGTCCGGGTAGCGGTAATAGCAATTGCCCTGCGCCCAGTAATAGCCGGGCTGGGATGCGGCGGTGGCGCCCGCGATGGCACCTGTTGCACCGCCGAGAACCGCGCCGGCGGCAGCCCCTGTCGCATTGCCCGAGATCAATCCGCCGAGCACGCCGCCGACGATGGCGCCGCCCAACGCGCTCGCGCCGGGATCGGCCGGTGGCGGCGGAGGCGGCGGCGCATAGGCGACCGGAGGCGGCGGCGGCGCGTAGGCCACCGGCACGTCGTCGTAATATTCCTCAGAGATGTAGGCGGGCGGGCCGGCCATCCGCTGCGGATAATAATACCAGACGCCGCCGACGTCCCACCACCAGCCGGATCGGCCGTTGTGAACCTCGTGGCGCCAGCGCCCGCCGTCCCAAGCCTGATGGCCGCGATAGGCGTGTCCGCCCCAGTCGCGCGCCGGAGCGGGACCGCCGCGGGCAACATAGCGTCCCGAAGGTGGGCCGCCAGCGCCGTGCGGACCCGGACCCGCATGGGGCTGGCCACCGGGCTGCTGCGCAGGCCGGGCCGCCTGTTGCGGCGGCGGACCCTTGCGCATGTTCTGGTTGTTCGGAGGCGGCGCCCCGGCGGCGGGGCCGGCAGGAGGCGCGCCGGCGTCCCGCGGTGGCCGGGCATCCTGCGCCTGCGCCGACAGCGCAAGCAGCGACATGGCCGAAACCAAGGGAACGATGATCTTCTTGCGGCTCGACGCACTCATGCGTGCTGACCCCCTACTCTCTCAATTGCCGTGGTGCCGGCGCGATAGACGATTCGGCTCGCGCCCGGCTTGATGCCGGCGGACATAGCTGACCTGCTTTGGTCGGCGAAGTCCCGTTACAAATGATTAAGATCGCGGCATTTTTTCGGCTCAGCGGACTGCGGAACGCCGCAACGGAACGCGTCTAGCGGGCCGGCTCGATCACGTTGCAATTGCGGCGCCCGGACATCACGCAGTCCTGCATCTTGCTGGCTGCGGTAAGGTCGCGGGCCAGCCACCAGCCGATAGCGAGGATCACGATCGCGATGACGAGGCCAGCGATCGCGCCACGGCGGTTGTCACCGGATGGAGGCCTGGGCCTGATTTTCGGCTTCTCACCCGGTTCGGGCTTGGACGTGGGCATGGCTATCTGATCGCGCGGCAGGCCGGCTTATCACCTCTGCGACCTCGCGTCACATCCTGACGGGCGTTCGCTCCAGCTTCAGACGCTCAGCCCCGGGTCGCCCGGACCGCCTCCTTGCGCAAGGTTTCGACCGCCGGGATCGCCTGTTGGGCCCGGGGGGCGCACGTCGTGAGCACGAACGCGGTCTGGGTGCACTCCCAGTCGGCCCCGAGAACGGCACTGTCGATGGGCTGCGGACGCGCGAGCAGCAGCATGGCACCGCCGGCGGCCACCAGGGCGACGGCAATCGCAAGTATCTTGAGGCTTGATCTGGGGATCGTCATGCCCGTGCTCCGTATCGGGCGGACGCTAGGCGTCGCCCTCGTGGTCCCTTATGAGGGACATCACAATTCGGCAGTTTTTCCGGGCTACGAGAGATCGTCGGGGAGTGGCGATTTCGTTGACCTGATCGGCTGCAATTATGGGTGGCTTCGCGACGCGCAGCGATGTACACGCTTCTGCGTCGCGTGGCGCCTGCTATGCCCAGCCGACGTACCAACTGCCAGTGAAGTAGGATCGAAAGCGAGGAAGACAAGGCTCGTCGATGAGTGGATTCAGGGAACCCGGCTTCACAGACCGGCAAAAGGCGGCGCAGGACGCTCGCAAAAACCTTTTGAACAAATTCAAGTCGCAGCCGGGCCAAGACGATCCGGCGGTGGCTGCACGTCGCGCCGAGCGCGAGGCCCTCGCGGCCAAGCGCGCCGAGAGCAAAGCTGCGCGCGAAGCGGAAAAGGCCGAGCACAAGCGGCTCGAGGAAGAAGCCAAGGCCTCCGAAGCCGCGCGGATCGCCCGCGAGGCCCAGGAAGCTGCCGAAAAGGCTGCAACACTCGAAGCCGAGCAGAAGGCAAAGCGCGACGCGCGCTATGCGGCCCGCAAGGCCAAGCGCAAATGACTTGACGCGTGACCTTCGTAGGTCACGTTCAATTCAAATTGAACCAAGATAGACATTGGGGCGGTCCAGGCGACCGCCCCAAACGTTTGCGCGCGCGTGTGCCTGGCGCCGAACGCCTCGGTCGCGGACGGGCGAAGATCAGTTCTTCTTCATCATCCCGTCGTCCTTCTTCATGCCGTCCTTCGACATGTGATCCTTCTTCATGCCGTCGTCCTTGGACATGGTGTCCTTCTTCATCATGCCGTCCTTGGACATCGTGTCCTTTTTCATCATCCCATCGTCCTTGCCCATCTTGTCCTGGGCAAAGGCGGCCGGCGACAGCGCAAGGCCAAGCGAGAGAGCGGCAGCCGAGACGCCGAGCACGATGCGGGTACGAATGGTCATGGTTCAACTTCCCTTCGAGATGGTGTTTGTCAGCGACGGACGCCGCTATCCACTCTCGACGGATCGCCAGCCGGCGTTGTTACGCCGCCGCCAATAAATTTTGGCGAGCTTTCAGCCATCCCGCGTTCGGCGGACACCGATCAGCTCAGCGCGGCTCGGAAGTGTGCAGCGCAGCACGTCCGGCACTTGCCGCGGCATTCGGTCTCGAACTATCAGATGAGAGAATATCGGGCCAAAGACCGGCTAGGATGGGCCTACGCACCGGTCACACATGAACCGCCCAAATCACGCCAAGCCAAATCACGCCAAGTCAAATCACGCCAAGCAAGAACCGTTCAAGGGGATCACACCATGCTCACGCGCCGCCATCTGCTCGCGACCGCCGTCGCCGCACCTGCCATCCTCCGCTTCGGCACCGGCACCGCGCAGGCCGCGACCACGCTGAAGATCTCGCACCAGTTCCCGGGCGGCACCATCGACAAGGGCGACTTCCGCGACCGGCTCTGCCGCATGTTCGCCGCCGAAATTGCCAAGCGCAGCAACGGCGATATCGCGGCCGAAATCTATCCGAACTCGTCGCTGATCAAGACCAACGCGCAATTCTCCGCGATGCGCAAGGGCGCGCTCGACATCTCGCTCTATCCGATGCCTTACGCCGGCGGCGAGTTGCCGGAGACCAATATCGGCCTGATGCCCGGCCTCGTGACCACTTACGACCAGGGCATGCGCTGGAAGAAAGAGCCGGTCGGCAAGGCGCTGACCGACTTCCTCGCCGACAAGGGCATCGTCCTGCTCACCTGGGTCTGGCAGGCCGGCGGCGTCGCCAGCCGCTCCAAGGCGATCGTCGCGCCGGAAGATGCCAAGGGCCTGAAGGTGCGCGGCGGCTCGCGCGAGATGGACATGGTGCTGCAGACCGCCGGCGCCTCGGTGCTGTCGGTGCCCTCGAACGAAATCTACGCGGCGATGCAGACCGGCGCCTGCGATGCCGGCATCACCTCCTCCACCAGCCTGATTTCGTTCCGCTTGGAAGAGGTCGCCAAATCCCTGACCTCGGGGGCCGGCGCCTCCTACTGGTTCATGCTCGAGCCCCTGATGATGTCGAAGGCGATCTTCGACAAGCTGCCGAAGAACCATCAGGACATTTTGCTCGCGGTCGGCACCGAGCCTCGAGGCCTTCGGCCGCAAGGGCGCGCAGGACGACGACGTTGAGGTCGCCAAGGTCTACGAGAAGGCCGGCGCCAAGGTCTCGGCGCTCGATGCAGCGACCGTCGGCAAATGGCGCGATATTGCCCGCGACACCGCGTGGAAGGACTATAGCGCCAAGACCGCGACCGCCGCGAACCTGCTCAAGCTCGCCATCGACGTCGCGGCATGAGCCACGGTCCGCTTCCGGATCGTGACGACCACGCAACCGCTGCCGCGGGCACAGGCCCTGCGGCGGCGATCGATCGCGGTCTTGCCATCCTCAACACCGTCATCGTCGTATTCGCCGCGATCGCGCTGGTCGCGGCCTGCGCGATCCTGAGTTACAGCGTGCTCAGCCGCGCGTTGTTCAAGGCCGCCAATTACTGGCAGGACGAGGCCGCCGTGTTCCTCCTGGTCGGCGCAACCTTCATGACCGCCGCCTATGTCCAGCAGAACCGCGGCCATATCGGGATCGAGGCCTTTGTCGGCCTGCTCTCCCCGCTCGCGAACAGGATCCGCCTCTGGCTGGTCGACCTTGCCACGTTCCTGTTCTGCGCCTTCTTCACCTGGAAGTCCTGGACGCTGGCGCATGAGGCCTATGTCGACGGCCAGGTCTCGAACTCGATGTGGTCGCCGCCGCTCGCCATCCCCTATTCGCTGATGGCGCTCGGCATGAGCCTGCTCTGCGTCCAGATCCTCGTGCAGCTTGCGCTGCCCTTCACCGGAGCCAAGCGTTCATGAGCGTGTTCGGTATCGGCGTCGCCTACGGCGTTGCGACGCTGCTGGTGATGTTCTCAGGCATGCCGATCGCGTTCGCGCTCGGCGCGGTCGCGGTCGTGTTCATGGGCATCTACATGCCTACGGCGTCCCTGGATACGGTGACGCAGAACGTCTACGAGGAAATGGCCTCGATCACGCTGCTGTCGATCCCGCTCTTCATCCTGAAGGGCGCCGCCATCGGCAAGTCGCGCGCCGGCCAGGATCTCTATTCGGCGCTGCATGCCTGGCTGCATCGCGTGCCCGGCGGCCTCGGCGTCGCCAACGTGTTCGCCTGCGCGCTGTTCGCGGCGATGGCGGGCTCCTCGCCCGCGACCTGCTCGGCGATCGGTTCGGCCGGCATTCCGGAGATGCGCAAGCGCGGCTATTCCGGCGGCTTCGCGGCCGGCATCATCGCCGCGGGCGGCACGCTCGGCATCCTGCTGCCGCCCTCGATCACCATGATCCTGTTCGCGGTCGCCGCGGAAAAGTCGCTCGGACGGCTGTTCCTCGCCGGCATCGGACCCGGCCTGCTGCTGGTCTCGCTGTTCGGCGCCTATGCCGTGATCCGCTTCCGCCAGGAATATGCCGCAGCCGAGGCGGTCTACAAGAGCGGTGGACCGGAGGCCGCCATCCTCGCCCGCGACGAGTATACGCTGGCCGAGCGCTTCAGCGTGCTGCCACGCGTGATCCCGTTCGTTCTGCTGCTGACCGGCGTCATGATCGCACTCTATGGCGGCTTCGCCACGCCCTCGGAGACCGCCGGCCTCGGCGGCCTCCTGGCTCTGGCGCTGATCGCGGCGATCTACAGTGTGTGGCGGCCGAGCGATCTCGCACCCATCATGAAATCGACGATCCGGGAATCGACCATGCTGATGATGATCATCGGCATGTCGCTGCTCTATTCCTACGTGATGAGCTATCTGCACATCTCGCAATCGGTCGCCGAATCCATCGTCGCGATGCACCTGCCGCGCTGGGAGCTGCTGTTCGCGATCCTCGTCATGGTCGTCGTACTAGGATTCTTCCTGCCGCCGGTCTCGATCATTCTCATGACCGCGCCGATCATCCTGCCGCCGCTCCGCGCCGCCAATTTCGACATCATCTGGTTCGGCGTGGTCATGACCATCGTGATGGAGATGGGGCTGATCCATCCGCCCGTCGGCCTCAACATCTTCGTCATCCGCAACGTCGCGCCGGACATTCCCCTGCGCGAGGTGATCTGGGGCACCCTGCCCTTCGTGCTCCTGATGATGCTCGCAGTGCTGCTACTGTGCTTCGTACCGGGGATTTCGACCGCGCTCCCGGATCTGGTGATGGGGCCGGACGGGAGCAGGTAGCGGCAATCGCAACTGCCGTAGCATTCACCACCTGTTGACGACCAAGGCGAGAACGTGGGCACGGCGCTACGCGCCTTTGCCCACCCTAGGACATCGATGAAAACTCTCTCCGCCGTCATTGCGAGGAGCGTAGCGACGAAGCAATCCAGAGTGCCTCAACGGAAAGACTCTGGATTGCTTCGCTACGCTCGCAATGACGGAGACCTACGCAGCCGCTCGCTTCTTCTTCGCGTTCAGCGCGGACGCCACGCGGCTTACGGGCGGCTTGCCCAGCACGCCGCTCATCACATTCGTAGCCGCCAGCAGCTTCTCCATGTCGACGCCCGTCTTCACGCCCATGCCTTCGAGCATGTAGACGACGTCCTCGGTCGCGACATTGCCGGTGGCGCCCGGCGCATAGGGACAGCCGCCGAGACCGCCGGCGGCGGCGTCGATGACGCGGACGCCCTCCTCCAATCCCGCATAGAGATTGGCGAGCGCCTGGCCGTAGGTGTCGTGGAAATGCATCGCCAGTTTTGCCGGCGGGATGTTGGCAGCAACCGCGCGCAGCATCTCCTTGGCCTTGTCAGGCGTACCGACCCCGATGGTGTCGCCAAGCGAGATCTCGTAGCAGCCGAGATCCCATAGTGTGCTCGCGAGATCGGCGACGGCCTTCGGCTTGATCTCGCCGTCGAACGGACAGCCGAGCACGCAGGAGATATAGCCCCGCACCGGGATGCCGTCGGCCTTGGCGCGCGCCAGCACCGGCTTGAACCGCTCGATGGACTCCGCGACCGTGCAGTTGATGTTGGCGCGCGAGAAGCCTTCCGAAGCCGCAGCGAACACGGAGACGACCTTGGCGCCGGCGGCGCGCGCAGCGTCATAGCCCTTCTCGTTCGGCACCAGCACGTGGAATTCGGCGTTCGTCACATGAGCGACGCCGCGCAGCACGGCGTCGGAGCTTGCCATCTGCGGGATCACCTTGGGCGAGACGAAGGCGCCGACCTCGACCGTATCGAGGCCGGCTCCGACCAGCGCCTCGATGAAGGCGATGCGGGCCTCGACGCTCACAGGCGTCTTCTCGTTCTGGAGGCCGTCGCGCGGCCCCATTTCGATGATGCGGACGGGGTCGCTCATGTCACTCTCCCCAAGTCATTCTTCCGACGCCTCGACCACGGCGAGTCTCGACGCCCTCCTGCACGATGTCGCCGACCTTGCACTTGATGGATTTCAGCACGCCGGCATAGGGCGCCCGCAGTGTCTGCTCCATCTTCATCACTTCGAGCGTCAGGATGGGGGCGCCCTTCTCGAGCGTGGCGCCTTCCTCGGCCAGCACGGCGACGACCGTTCCCGGCAGGGGCGCGGCGATCTTGTCCGCGCCGGTCTGCTCTTCCGTTTCGCCGCCGAACGGATCGACCCAGTGCAGGTCGAAGCGGCCGTTGCGGGTGCGCAGATAAAGCTCATGGCCGTCGATCACGGCGGCGACCGATGATTTGACGCCGTCCAAGGTCAGGTCGAACCCGCTGTCCTTCGCAGCGATCGTAAATGCCAGCTCGCGCTCGCCGATCACTAGCGTTGACGGTCCGCTGCCGTAGTTCAACGTGACCTTCTGCTCCGCTCCATGGCCGACGCGGAAAGCAAAGCTGCGCTGGCGGCGGCCGACCGGCTGCCAGCCGAAGGTCTGCCAGGGTGATTGAGCGCCGCCTTGCGCAGCCTGACGCTCGTCGTTGACGATGGCGGCAACCGCGGCGCAAAGCTCCAGCTCGCCGGGCGCCGGCGCGGCCGACGTCAGCACCGCCAGCTCACGCTCGATGAAGCTGGTGTCGATCGCGTTGGTCCGTACCCTCGGATGCGTCATCAGCGCCGACAGGAACGGGATGTTGGTCACGATGCCGCGAACGTCGGACTCTTCCAAGCCACGATTCAGCCGCTCGATCGCGACATCGCGCGTCGGCGCCCAGGCGATCATCTTGGCCAGCATGGCGTCGTAGTACGGCGAGACGCTGTCCCCCTCGCGATAGCCGGCGTCGATGCGCAGGCCGCCGCCTTCCTCGGGCAGGCGCCAGGTCGAGATCCTGCCGACCGACGGCATGAAGTTCTTGGTCGGATTCTCCGCGTAGACGCGCGCCTCAACGGCATGGCCGTTGAGCTTGATCTCATCCTGCTTCATCGGCAGCGCCTCGCCGAACGCGACGCGGAGCTGCCATTCGACGAGGTCGATCCCGGTGATCAATTCGGTCACGGGATGCTCGACCTGCAGGCGCGTGTTCATCTCGATGAAGAACACGTCCTTGCCGTCCGATACGAACTCGATGGTGCCGGCCCCGACATAGTTGACCGCCCCGGCCGCTTTGCGCGCAGCGGCGCAGACGGTCTCGCGCTGGGCGGCATTGAGCGTCGGCGACGGCGCCTCCTCGATCACTTTCTGATGCCGGCGCTGCAGGGTGCATTCGCGCTCGAACAGCGAGAGCAGATTGCCGTGGCTGTCGCCAATGATCTGCACCTCGATATGCCGGGGATTGTCGACATACTTCTCGATCAGCATGCGGTCGTCGCCGAACGCGGCCTTGGCCTCGCGCTTGGCGCTGACGATCGCGGGCGCAAGCTCGTCGGACGAGCGTACGATGCGCATGCCGCGGCCGCCGCCGCCGGCGGAGGCCTTCACCAGGATCGGGAAGCCGACTTTCTCCGCCGCCTTCGCCAGCGTCGCATCGTCCTGGGCCTCGCCATGATAACCGGGCACCAGCGGCACGCCGGCCTTCTCCATCAGCGCCTTCGAGCCCGACTTTGAGCCCATCGCGTTCATCATCCCGGCGGTCGGGCCGACGAAGACGAGGCCGGCGTCGTAGCAGGCCTGCGCGAACTCGGCATTTTCAGACAGGAAGCCGTAGCCGGGATGCACGGCCTCGGCGCCGGTCTTCCTGGCAGCTTCGATCAGCCGCTCGGCATTGAGATAGCTGTCGCGGGCCCGCGCGGGCCCGAGCAGCACGGCTTCGTCCGCGAGCGCGACATGCATCGCGTCGCGATCGGCCTCGGAATAGACCGCAACGGTGCGCAGCCCCATGGCACGCGCAGTGCGGATGACGCGGCAGGCGATCTCGCCGCGGTTGGCGATCAGGAGCGTGCGAAAACGGCGGTAGAGCTTTGAGCGGTCCATCGCATCACATCCTGAACAGGCCGAATTTCGTCGGTTCGATCGGCGCATTCGACGCCGCCGAGAGGCCAAGACCGAGCACGAGGCGCGTGTCGGCGGGGTCGATCACGCCGTCGTCCCACAAGCGCGCGGTCGCGTAATAGGGATGCCCCTGGCTCTCGTATTGCGCGCGAATGGGCTCGCGGAACTTGTCTTCCTCGTCCTTGGACCAGCTATCGCCCTTGGATTCGATATTGTCGCGCCGGACCTGGCTCAGCACCATCGAGGCCTGCTCGCCGCCCATCACCGAGATGCGCGCGTTCGGCCACATCCAGAGGAAGCGCGGCGAATAAGCGCGGCCGCACATGCCGTAATTGCCGGCGCCATAGGAGCCGCCGATCACGACGGTGAACTTCGGCACCGACGCGGTCGCAACGGCCGTCACCAGCTTGGCACCGTCGCGCGCGATACCGCCGGCCTCGTATTTCTTGCCGACCATGAAGCCGGTGATATTCTGCAGGAACACCAGCGGAATGCCGCGCTGGCAGCACAGCTCGATGAAATGCGCACCCTTCAGCGAGCTTTCGCTGAACAGGATGCCGTTGTTGGCGATGATGCCAACGGGATAGCCCCAGATATGGGCGAAGCCGCAAACGAGCGTCGTGCCATAGAGTTTCTTGAACTCGTCGAATTCCGAGCCATCGACGACGCGGGCGATGATGTCCCGCACGTCGAACGGCTTGCGGCCGTCGACCGGCACAACGCCGTAGATCTCTTCCGCGGCGAAGAGCGGGTCGCGCGGCGGATGCATGTTGAGGTTGGGCCGCGTGGACGGCTTCAGCGTGCCGACGATGCGCCGGGCGATGCCGATCGCGTGCGCGTCGTTCTGCGCGTAGTGGTCGGTGACGCCCGACTGGCGCGAATGCACATCGGCGCCGCCAAGCTCTTCGGCGCTCACCACCTCGCCGGTCGCCGCCTTCACCAGCGGCGGGCCGCCGAGGAAGATGGTGCCCTGATTGCGCACGATGATGCTCTCGTCCGACATCGCAGGCACATAAGCGCCGCCGGCCGTGCAGGAGCCCATCACGACGGCGATCTGCGGGATTCCAGCCGAGGACATCTGCGCCTGGTTGTAGAAGATGCGGCCGAAGTGGCGCTCGTCCGGGAAGATCTCGTCCTGCAGCGGCAGGAAGGCGCCACCGGAATCGACCATGTAGACGCAGGGAAGATTGTTCTGCCGCGCAATGTCCTGCGCACGCAGATGCTTCTTCACGGTCATGGGATAATAGGTGCCGCCTTTGATGGTGGCGTCGTTGGCGACGATGACGCATTCGCGGCCCGAGATGCGCCCCACCCCCGTGACGACACTCGCCGAATGCACGTCGCCGCCATAGAGGCCAAAGGCCGCCAGCGGCGACAGCTCCAGGAACGAGGTGCCGGGATCGACCAGGAGGTCGACGCGCTCACGCGCCAGCATCTTGCCGCGCGCGGTGTGGCGGTTGCGCGAGGCCTCGCCGCCGCCGCCGGCGACCTGGCTCAGCTTCTCGCCCAAATCGGCGACGAGGGTGCGCATGGCCTCGGAGTTGCGCGCGAAATCTGACGAAGACGGATCGATGCTGGAATGAAGCGGCATGGTGTTTCCAATGAGGTGAACGGTTAGGCCGTCTCGGCCATCAGCTCGCGGCCGATCAACATGCGGCGCACCTCCGAGGTGCCGGCACCGATCTCGTAGAGCTTGGCGTCACGCCAGAGCCGCCCGACCGGGAATTCGCTGGTGTAGCCGACGCCGCCCAGCGCCTGGATCGCCTCGCCGGCCATCCACGTCGCCTTCTCCGCGGAATAGAGGATCGCGGCAGCAGCGTCCTTGCGCAAGCTGCGCGCATGGTCGCCGCGGTCGCAAGCGCGGCCCACGGCGTAGACATAGGCGCGCGTGGCCTGCCAGGTCGCATACATGTCGGCGAGCTTGCCCTGCATCAGCTGGAAATCGCCGATCGGCTGGCCGAACTGCTTGCGCTCGTGCATGTAGGGCACGACAGCGTCCATGCAGGCTGCCATGATCCCGAGCGGGCCGCCCGAGAGCACCGCGCGCTCATAGTCGAGGCCGGACATCAGCACCTTGACGCCCTCGCCCACCTTGCCCATCACGTTCTCTTCCGGCACCTCGCACTCGTCGAAGAACAAGGGATAGGTGTTGGAGCCGCGCATGCCGAGCTTGTCGAGATGCTGGCCGTGGGTAAAGCCCTTGAAACCCTTCTCGACCAGGAAGGCCGTCATGCCGCGCGGGCCGGCCTCCGGATCGGTCTTGGCGTAGACCACCAGCACGTCGGCGTCGCCGCCATTGGTGATCCACATCTTGGACCCGTTGAGCACATAGCGGTCGCCGCGCTTGTCGGCGCGCAGCTTCATCGAGACCACGTCGGAGCCGGCGCCCGGCTCGGACATCGCGAGCGCGCCGACATAGTCGCCGGAGATCAGCTTCGGCAGATAGCGCTGGCGCTGCGCATCGTTGCCGTTGCGGCGGATCTGGTTGACGCAGAGGTTGGAATGGGCGCCGTAGGACAGGCCGACGGCCGCCGAGCCGCGCGAGATCTCTTCCATCGCGACGACGTGGGCGAGATAGCCCATGCCGGAGCCGCCATATTGTTCCGGTGCGGTCATCCCGAGCAGGCCGAGGTCGCCGAAGCGCTTCCAGAGGTCGGCCGGGAACAGATTGGCCTTCTCGATCTCGGCGGCGCGGGGGTGATCTCCGCCTCCACGAAGGCGCGGAGCGTGTCGCGCAGCATGCCGATGTCTTCGCCCAGATCGAAATCGATGCTCGGGATATTCAAGGCGATTCCTCCGTATTTTGGCCACCGAACCTAGCGGGCTCGGGGCCCTCTTGCGGTCGAAAAGGTTGCATTTTCCGCCAAACTTGGCGAGGATTTTCCGGAAGGAAATCCGATGCCCTTTCAAGTCGCAACCGCGATCCCCCGCCGCGCCGTCACCCCCGCCGCCTTCGTCCGCGGCGTGGTTGCCGCCTATGCGCGATATGGACTGGATCCGGCCGACGCGCTGCAGCGGGGGCAGATAGCGCCAGACCTTGTCAATTCTCCGGACGGGCGGATCACGGCCGCCCAGTTCGAGGCGCTGGCGGACCACGCCATGCGCGAGGCTCGACGACGAGGCGCTCGGCTGGTTCTCGCGGCGCCTGCCCTTCGGCACCTACGGCATGCTGTGCCGCGCCTCGATCACGGCGCCGACGCTGGAGGTCGCGCTGAAGCGCTGGTGCCGGCACCACCGCCTGCTCACGGAGGACGTGCTGCTCGAGCCTCGAGGTCGGCGAGGAGACCGCGACGGTGACCATTCGCGAGTTGCGCGACCTCGGCGCGTTCCGCGAATTCTGCCTGGTCACCCTGCTCCGCTATGTGCTCGGCTTCTCCTGCTGGGCTGTGGATTCCAGGATCGCGCTTCGCGCCGCCGAATTTCCGTTTGCCGAACCCGGCCACGTCTCGGTCTATCCGACCATCTTCTCCCGCACCATCCGCTTCGAGGCGGCCCACGCGGCCATCGTCTTCGACAAGCACTATCTGTCGCTGCCGCTGACGCGCAGCCCGGTCGATCTCGACAACATGCTCAAGGGCGCGCTCAGGCTGACGGTGCTGCCCTATCGGCGCGACCGGTTGCTTGTGGAGCGGGTCCGCCGTGTGCTGCGCAACGCGCGCGGACGCAGTCTCGGTGCCGAGGATGTCGCAAGCGAGTCTCGCGCTGTCAACGCGCACGATGCATCGGCGCCTGCGCGAAGAAGCGACGTCGCTGCGCGACCTCAAGGAAGAGGCAAAATTCGAGCTGGCAAAGCAGGAGCTGATGCGCGGCCGCGCGCCGATCAAGCGGATCGCCGAGATCGCCGGCTTCCGCAACGAGAAGAGTTTTTCCCGCGCGTTCCGCACCTGGACCGGCTCAAGCCCGCGCGAGTTTCGCGGGCGGTACCGCTAGGACGTCACTTGGAAGAGGCTGTCGCGGGCTTCCGCGCGATACGCGGAGCGAGCGTGCCAAAGCACCGAGCCCCTCAGACGCTTACGGCCTCCGGGATATCTCCCGAAGGCCGTAAAGGTCGAAACCAACAGTCTTGACCTTGATCAATTCGAGTTGGTCTGGCCGCCCGAGCGAAGCTTGGCGCGCGGCTGCGCGTGCTTCGGCTGATAGGCGAGAGAATCGCTCGCGCTCTTGCCACCGCTCTGCGCGCACGTTCCGCCGATACCGCCGGCAGCGGCGCGGCAGGTTTCCATCGTCGGATAGCCGCAGCCGTGAGCAGCCTGGGCGCCATTGGTGATGCAGTAATCTTCCGCTTTCGCAGTCGGTGCCGTCAGCACCAGAAACGCGGACGCAAACAGCGTCGCGGCGGAAACTGCGAACGTCTTCGAAACCGAGGTCATGTTGTCTTATCCTAGTTAAGGAGTCCCACATCGAGCTCCCGACGTGCGACGCGCGTCGAGGCTCATAACCCCGCATGTAAGCCGACCGCTGGAACCATCAATCACGGTTCAGCGCATTGCAGGGATGTAATAATCACATTTCTCAGTTAGGTGATCTAGTCAGCATTATGGTGCCGCTAGGATCGTGTTTCAGCGCCGCCGCACCGACGATCGCCGCCAAATCCATCGCAATTGATTCAAATGCAGGCCGCCGTCTGCGTGACCTGCTAACCGACAGACGCTGTCGCGACGTCCTGCAACGGCAACGGCACATCCTTGGCGACACCCAGCACTGGAAAGCTGCGGACGTTCTTCACGTCCGGCATCGCCGCGAAGTGCAGAAGCTGCTGGCGCATGCTCTCGACGCTCGGCGCCACGCATTTCAGGAGATAGTCGGTGTCTCCCGAAATCCGCCAGCACTGCTGGATGCGCGGGATCGCGGCGATCGAGCTTCTCGAACGCTTCCAGCACCGGCTGGGCCTGGCTGCCGAGTTGGATCGAGACAAACGAGACGACTTCATAGCCGAGCCGCCGTTCGTCGATGACGGCGCGCACCGCACGGATCACGCCGCGGCTGAACAGCGATTTCAACCGCCGCAGACAATTGGGAGCGGACACGCCGACGCGCAGCGCCAGCTCGTTGTTGCGGATACGCCCGTCCTGCTGCAGCTCGGAGAGTATCTTCAGATCGACGCCGTCGAGCTGGTCACGCCCGGCCATCCCCTGCCCTCGTCATGGTCGTGTCATGCGAGGCAGCGAAGCACGTAGGGGAATTGGTGCCAAGAGGCCGAGCCGGGATACGGCGCTGTCGCTTCAGAGCAGAGCACCTCTGCGCGGTCATGGCCGGGGCTCAGCCGTCCAAAGGACGGCGTCGCTTCCGCTTGCCTATGTCTTGGCCATCCACGTCCTTTCAGGCGCCCAGAACGTGGATGCCCGGGACAAGCCCGGGCATGACGAATTCGGCGTGCGTGGATTCAAGTCGTCAATGCGTCCAGGGCTCGCCGCGGCGGAACGAGAAATTGTCGGCATAGGCGACCGGGCGGCGGATCGAGTCCTGAGGCTCGATGACCTGGTAGGCGATGCCCTTGCGCTCGCAATAGGCGACCGCCTCTTCCTTGCTGTGGAAGCGCAGCGTGATCTGCTGCTTCATGTCGCCCGACGAGGTCCAGCCCATCAGCGGCTCGACCGAGCGCGGCTGCTCCGGCTCGTAATCCAGCTGCCATTCCTTGGTCTTGGACCGGCCGGATTGCATCGCGTTCTTGGCGGGCTTGAAAATGCGTGCGGTCATGGGATGATCCGGGCCTCGTTTTCGTCTTTTCGTTCGATTTCGATGCGTCAGGGTGGCAGTTGGTGGAAAGCTCAGGGATAGTATAGAGACACCGATCGGGAACTGATTGGTGATTCCGGCTCCCGGTAGCCTCTGCGACGGTATAGTCATTATGCTGCACCGTGACAATTGCGTACCCGCCTTCCGCGCCGGGATCCCGCCCGGCGGCACTGCCTCCCCGACTTCAGCCTGTCCGTCCCCTTCGAGAGCTCCCGTCGCATGGCCTTCCTGAACATCAACGCCACGCTCCCCGAAAAAGGCCGTGACCTCCGGCTCGACCTGTTTCGCGGCGTCGCGAACTGGGCGATCTTCCTCGACCACATCCCCGACAACGTCGTGAACTGGATCACGACGCGCAATTACGGCTTTTCCGACGCGGCGGACCTGTTCGTCTTCATCTCCGGCTACACCGCCTCCTTCGTCTATGCGCGGATGATGCTGGACCGCGGCTTCCTGGTCGGCGCCACAAGGCTGACCAAGCGGGTCTGGCAGCTCTATGTCGCCCACATCATCCTGTTCGTGATCTATATCGCTTCGATCAGCTATCCGGCGCTGCGCTTCGGCGATAGCGAGATGATCAACGAGTTCAACGTCGCAGGCCTCGTCGACAACGCCACCGAAACGCTGCGCCAGGGCCTGTTCCTGCGCTTCAAGCCGCTCAATCTCGACGTGCTGCCGCTTTACATCGTGCTGATGGGGCTGTTTCCGCCGGTGCTGTGGTTCATGCTGCGCAAGCCCGACCTCACGATGGTGCTGTCGATCGTGCTGTGGCTGGTCGCGCGCCATTTCGGCTGGAATTTGAACGCCTATCCGGCCGGCCAGTGGTACTTCAACCCGTATTGCTGGCAGGTGCTGTTCGTGTTCGGCGCCTGGTGCGCGATGGGCGGGGCGCGGCGCTCGATGACGGTGATCAATGCGCCGGTCACGCTCTACCTCTGCTTGGGCTATCTCCTGTTCGCGCTGGTCATGACCATGGCCGGCCGCTTCCCCGCGTTCGGCGGCATGTTCCCGGAGTGGCTGTTCTCGGCCTTCAATCCGAACGACAAGACCAATCTTGCGCCCTACCGCTTTATCCACTTCGTCGTGATCGTGATCCTGGTGATCCGCTTCGTGCCGAAGGAATGGCCCGGACTCGAATGGAAGGTGTTCGATCCCCTGATCGTTTGCGGCCAGCAATCGCTCGCCGTGTTCTGCGTCGGCGTGTTCCTGTCCTTCGTCGGCCATTTCGAGCTGTCGATGAGCCTCGGGCTCGCTGTTCGCGCAGATCTTCGTCAGCATCGCCGGCATCGCGATCATGACGACGGTGGCCTATTACATCTCGTGGTCGAAGAAGCAGGACAAGCCGCTGAAGCCGCCGCCGCCAAAGCCGGCGGCAAGCGCCGCGAAGGCCGCCTGAGCCGAGAAGGCTCAGCCGTTCGGAGCGCACCGTTCGCGGGGCGCTCCGGTTCTTCCAGCGTCCAGGGCCAAGATCGATTCCGATTGACTTGGGTCAACCGGGGGCCGCGCGGGCCGGCCTAGTGTCGTTGCGACACGCGCCGTCGACAGATGTCGGCGGCTTCCCCTCGGACAAGGCCCCAGCACATGCCCTCTCATTTTCACGCCGTCGTCTGGATCGACCATTCGCAGGCCAGGATCTTCCATCTCGGCCTGAGCGGCTCCGACGAAGTCACGTTGCATCCGCAACTGGCGACGCGCCACCTTCACCACAAGGCCAATGCGGTCGGCAGCGGCCATGCGGCCCCCAACAAGGCGTTCTACGCGGAAGTGAGCAAAGCCCTCGCCGATGCCGGCGAGATCCTCATCATCGGTCCGGCGGGCGCGAAGACGGAGCTTGCCAGCCACATTCGCGAGCACGCGCCCGCGATTGCCAACCGGATTGCCGCCGTGGAAGCGGCCGATCATCCCTCGGACGCCGAAATCGTCGCCTATGCGAAGCGTCACTTCAAGATGCCGCTGCCGCGCGTGCAGGCACACGGATAGGCCGCGTCCTAAGCGATCACCGAACGCGCGATGACGGCTCACCGCGCGTCAGGCGGCTTCCTCGCCGTCGAACTCGGTGAACTTCTTGTAGATCCAGTCGCGGCCGTCATGGCGGCGCCAGACCTTGCCGTAGACGAGCTGCCCGTTGATCGAGCGGCGGGGCACGATCACGGTCCAGAGGTGCCAGATCTCGCTCCAGCTCGATTGCGGACCGACGGTCCGGAGATTGCGATCGAAGGACATGACGCAGAACTCACTGACGCAGAAAACGCTTGCGCAGAACTCACCTGCGCAGACCACAATGGATGCGAACGCCGCGCCGATTTGTGATCTTGTGGGAGCACGGATTGCAGGCCCCTCGGGAGCCAGGATCGATTTGATAGCGATCGCCCGCACAGCCGCAACAGGCGCGCATCCTTAACCTAACCGATCAACCTTACTTCCCGTGGCCTGCGTGGCCGGAACGGTTGAAAGCCCGCGCCGATCAATCTAGAATGCTTGCGCGATTTGAGAATGACCGCGCCGCATTGGGCGCGGGACGATTGATTGAGCTGACGTCCAATTTTGCATTTGAATTTTCAAGACTATTCGTCGGGGCGCCCACAATGAATTTGCCGCCAATGAATTTGCAATGGGCGCGTCTGCGCCTGGCGCTGCGATCGGCGCCAACTGCGCCCGTCGCGAGAACACCCGCGCAGGATCTGCCGAAAGCCGCCAACGATAATCAGATGGTCTGGCCGTTCGTCCCGTTCCCGCCGGGCTGGCACGCCTCAGGCTGAGCGGCCCGATCCTGCAGAAACGACGCCGGAAAAGCGCAACGCCGCGCAAGCGGAATATCATCGCTTGGCGGCGTCCGTTTAGACATTGGGCGCTGAAATCCCCAACACACATAGGTCTATGGCGACAGCCAAAGGTTCGATGACACTTGGGTCATTCTGACCGGCTTGGCTCAAATGCCAGCGCTGGACGCTGCCTGCCCACTGGCTTGAAGCGCCCCTTGTGCGTTGTAGGTCTGTCCCGCCTGACCGCCTTGGCTCCCTTGGCTGCCTTGCGCGCTCGCTGAGGTTTGCACTTCGGTGGTGCCGTCGGAATAGGTGATCGTCGTGGTCGTGATACCGCCGATGGTGATGGAGACCTCGCTGACGATGGTCTTGGCCGAACCGCCGCCACCCGATCCCGCGCTACCGCCCGCCGATTGTGAAGACGACGTCTCCGAGGTCGCCGACGTTGCCGAGGTCGACGCTGAGGTCGAGGAGGCCGTGGAAGCCGACGTCGTGGCGGTCGACGGAGATGCCGTCACGGCTGCACCGGCTGACGCAATCGCACTGATCGACATAAGACCTCGCCTTGAGCATATCGAGCGCCGCCGTTGCGCGCCCTTTCCTTCAACGCGGCAAGCGGGCGAAGCAGGCGCTCGATCTTCGCTCAGGGACGTCCGGACCCTGATGCTGCAGCCACGTAACGGGCAATGGCCTGCAGGTCATCGAACCGTCGCTGGCCGCGGCGGAACGCTGGCGCAGGTCAAAATCTCAAGGAAAATGAAAGGGTTTCAACCTCGGGACTGGTCGGGGCAGCTGGATTCGAACCAACGACCTGCAGTACCCAAAACTGCCGCGCTACCAGGCTGCGCTATACCCCGAATGTCCGGCGAGCCCCGTCGATACACGCTTCCAAAGGCGCCAGCAAGCTTACAAACCGGCGCCAGCAAGGCCGGCAACACCGACCGAGTGCCGGCCTTATTTGCTGCCGAACAGCGGGTGGCCGACGCGGTCGCCGGGGCGGATACCGTATTTCTGAGCCGTTCCCGCCACCACCTCCAGCACGGCCCGTGCCGGCCCCGGGACGAGATGATCTTGGTCGACAACGGCTCGGTGTTCTCGGCGATGCGCAGGATGCGGCCGTTGGCGGCGATGAAGATCATGTCGAGCGAGACATAGGTGTTCTTCATCCACATCGAGATTTCCTGCTCGGGATTGAAGTCGAACAGCATACCTTTGCCGTCCGCCAGCTCCTTGCGGTACATCAGGCCGGTCTGCTTCTCCTCCTCGGTGGTCGCCATTTCCACCGAGAACACCTGCACGCCATTCTTGGTGACGATCTCAAGCGGCTGAAAGCTGGCGGCGCCGCCGGGCGTGCTGGCGACGGTGCAGCCGGCGACGACGAGGATGGCGGCAAGCCAGCCCTTCAGAGCGGACCAGACAGCCTTTCGATTAGGATTCATGGGGACACTCGAGGCGTGGGACTGGAGCCAGTCCTACGCGGCGGTCGGCGGAAAAGCCAGAGGCGCGCCGGGCTACCGGCGCGCCTCTGCTCACGATTACGGGATTGGAAGCTCGCGCGTCATCTGAACGCGCGCCTGATCGCTTTTAGTGCGATTGCAGGCCCGGTGATCCGGTCTCGGGATGGATCTCGGCCGCCATCATGCCCTTGGAGCCGGGCCCGAAGCGGAACCAGGACGTACTGGCCGGGCCTGAGACTCGGTCATGCCGAAGCGGCGTAGCGTCTCCATGTGCACGAAGATGTCGGGCGTGCCCTCGCCGCAGGTCAGGAAGCCGAAGCCGCGCAGCCGATTGAACCATTTGACCTGGGCCCGCTCCAGCCCGCTGGTCGCGGTGACCGTGACATGGGTGCGCGGCGGCAGCATCTGCGCCGGATGGATCGCGGTCGACTCGTCCATCGAGACGACGCGGAACGCCTGGTAGCCCTTGGCGCGCTGGATGCACTCGACGACGATACGGGCGCCTTCATAGGCGGTCTGGAAGCCGTCGCGCCTAAGCACGGTAACGTGCAGGAGAACGTCCGGCCAGCCGTTGTCGGGAACGATGAAGCCGTAGCCTTTGGAGGCGTCGAACCATTTGATGACGCCATGGACTTCGACGAGATTGGCGCTGGCCTCCCCCAACCCGCTGAAGGGACTGAGCGCGCTGTCGCGACCGGCACCGCCATGTTCGCCCGGCGTGATCCGCCCGGACGATACTCCCTGCCCGGGAACCCCGAGCTTTTTGGACTCAAATCCGTCCGACGACCCCATAACCCCGGACCCCACACTGTCATGCGACCCGCCTCAGCAGCGGTGTCGAATCACGCGTCTTTAGAGAATCTTCTCAACTCGACGCGACGCGAATCTTTCGACTCAAAAGATAACACTCCCGGTTGCGAGGCATAGACAAAAAAGAGATTCGCCGGAACCTATGAACAGCTTGCACAGCCGCGAATCAAATTGCTGCCTCAATTGCCGACAAAGGGCCCGAGCGCTTCGCCGATGTCATGGTGGATGACGAGGTCGGCGATGCCGTCCTGTTCGGTCGGCTCGCGGTTGATGATCACCAAACGCGCACCCGCTTCCTTCGCCATCATGGGAAAGCCCGCCGCCGGCCAGACCACGAGCGAGGAACCGATCGCGATGAAGAGGTCGCAGGCCCGCGACAGCGCGGTCGCGCGCTGCATTTCGTCGTCAGGCATCATCTGACCAAATGAGATCGTCGCAGTCTTCACCGGCTCGTCGCAGGCTGTGCAGTTGGGTGCGCCCTCCTCCTCGAAGCGTTGCTTCACCCAGTCGAGCGGATAGGCCTGCCCGCATCCGATGCAGCGCGCATAAGTGGTATTGCCGTGAAGTTCAATCACGTGTTCGCCGGCGATGCCGGAGGCCTGGTGCAGATTGTCGATGTTCTGGGTGATGACGGCGGGAACCTTGCCGGCGCGGTACAACGAAGCCAGCGCGCGGTGGCCGCGGCCGGGCTTCGCCGCCGCAAAGACCTCATCCATCGCGAAGCGGCGACGCCAGGATTCATCCCGCGCCTCCCGGCTCGCGACGAACTCACCGAATTCGATCGGACGATAGCGCGTCCAAATTCCGCCCGGCGAGCGAAAGTCGGGAATGCCGCATTCGGTCGAGATCCCGGCGCCGGTGAACGGCACGATGACTTTGGCTGCGGCGATCATGTCGCCGAGCTTTTCGACGCCGCTCTGAAGATCCGATGCAATCAATTGCGACCTCCCGATTCGATTTGCCTGCCAGCAACATGCGCAAGCGGCAAGATTGTTGACGCTGTTATCAAGCGCAAACGCAATGCGCTCGGCAATTTTTTCCGACCTTCGCTTATCACAATCCTGCAATGCCTCCTCCCCATTGACGCCCCATTCAGAAGCACCAATGGATGCGTGAGTGCGACTCAACGGATGCGGCGGCAGTGCTTGAGTTGAGTTAAGTAAACCCGAGGGGATGGCCATGACAGAAGACGAAGAACGCAAAGCCCGTGAGCGCGACGAAATCGCCGCCCGTGTCGCCGCCTTCCGTGCCACGCAGGAAAAATTCAAGCGCGAGCGCGAAGAGTATTTCGTGTCGACGCTGGAGAACGCCCGCAAGGTCGAGCGGCCCTCGCTTTGGCCGTGAGACAGTCCTGATCATTGCGCATGAAAAAGCCCGGAGCATCGCTCCGGGCTTTTCGCTTGCTAGTCGTTACCAATGGCGCCAGTGGTGATGGTGCCGGTAGTAAGGTCCGCCACCATAATAGGCGTAAGGGCCAGGTCCGTAGTAATAGCCGGGGCCGTCATAATAGCCGTAGCCCGGGCCATAACCGTAGCCGTATGGACGGGATGCTGCGACCGCGCCTGCGGTGATCGCGCCGGCGGCGAGGCCAAATGCGAGCCCCGGACCGATGCCGCGCCCGCGCGCCTCTGCAGGGGCAGGAGCCGCAACCGCGGTGACGCCGACGGCTGCGATGGTGGCCAGAACTGCCAGTGTCTTCTTCATGCTCTCCTCCTTCACGTCTTGCGGAGATAACGGCGAACGCCTGCGATAGTTGCGCGCATGCGGCGGAACCTGCCGCTACAAAATAATCGATATCGCTGGAACGATCTCGCCAGGTGCAGATTGAACCTGCAAGTGCGGGAGCCTCGCCATCCGGGTTGAGGCAACAGCACGAAGCCCCGTCAGCATCTCCGCGATGCTGGCGGGGTTTTCAGTTTCACGGGACGCGTGGCAGCACAGTACGACGGCTGCCAGCGGGGCGGAGATCGAGGAGGAAGACTTGCCGTTATCCGCTTTGCTGGCGCGTATCCGCAGGCTGGTTCCGAAATCCGGCGACCAGCATTACGACGAGATCGTTCGCAGCTTCGGGGTTGGCGCATTGCGCCCGCCGCCGACGCCGATGAGCGACCGCGAGCTGTCGCGCGCCATTGCCGAGTTCCTGAAAGAGCGGCCGTCGAGCGAGATCCGTCGCGACCCTTGGCCGCCGTCTCGATCCCTCCTCTCCGCTCTGAGCTTCCCCGAGGGAGACGGAACCGGACTTGCGCGCGCACGTTGGGTCGTCCTCACGCAGAGGAAGAGGCCGACATGCCCGCGTGGCTTGAAATTTTGCTCAATCTGTCCGGCTATGCCGGCTTCGTGGCGCTGGCCTCGCGCGGCGTCGCGGACCCGCAGGCGCCGGCCGACGAGCGCATCTACCACGACGAGCGCTAATTGGCGTGAGGCGCCTGCCCCGCCGTGCGCACCAGCCGGTCGGCTTTCACCGCGACGCGGGTGTCGTCGACCTGCTGCGGCCGCAGCGAGAAGCTGATCACCACGAAAGCCACGCAGAACAGCGTGCCGACGATGGCAACGCGGCGATAGGTGTTCCGATCGCCTTGAAAAAAGGACGGCTCTGAAAAAGGTGTCATGACAAAATGGCTTCTTGGCAAAGTCGTTTCTTGCTTGTCTTTGCCAGACACCTATCCCAAGCAGCGGCAAGCGCAACGCGATTGGGCTTTTAACCTAACCGAATAGGGTTATCGGCTTTCGCGCAAACCCTCGTTAGGGATTTGCGGCGCCTCCGGCCGCGATGAACGCTTTGGGTCCTGCGTACCGCCGAAGCTTCCGCGACCCGCGCCGACCGGCTTTGTTCCAGCTCCGACATCATTTCGTTCTCGAAGAACGAATCGGAATCCAAGAAATGGGCGCGGAGCAGTTCTTAACAAACCGTGGGGATCGCGCGGACGGCAACCGCTCACGTCCTATCAGGCGACGATGTATCAAGGGACTTCGGCGGGGACGGCACCTGCGGCACCGACGGCTTGCCCTTGCGCAAGCGGGGGTGGCGATCGTACCAGAACACTTTAGCGATCTCGGCCAGAAACCAGCATTCATCCATGTCGCGCCCCCTCGCCTTACTCCTTACGGAAGCGATGTGGGCGGGACTGTGCGAAGCCTCACGCTGTCTCGTTCTGACACGTGGAGCCGCGCCGATGATATCCAGCGCGACTTGTTCTGCATCCGACGCCATTTCGTTCTCGAAGAACGAATCGGAGTCGGAAAAATCGGCGCGAAGCGAATCCTAACGATCGATGAAAGCGCGCGCCGCCTCTTCAGCGACAGGACTCATCGTCGGCACGATCTTCGGCGACAGGAATTTCGAAACGACGGCAAACACGATGACGATCTCGCGGCAAGGTTCGCATCGAAAACTGTTGGCGGAGATCGGCGTCATCGGCTTGGCGCATCGTGGGCATGTCATGCAGGCCGAACGCTGACAGCTCATGTTCGTTCCTGTATGTTCATTGTCCGGCGATCGTTGCGGCTCCCGCCGAAGCCGGCCTGAGATGATCGTGTCGTTTCCGCCCGTCACGACGAAAGCCGCCCGATCAAGCGCGCCGCCTGACGAAGGCCCTTGCCTGCCCGCAATCCCCTCGGCGTCCGCCGGTGCAGATCAGGCTGCCCGCTTCGCTTTGCCCCTCTCCGAGAAGCACTCCAGGATCTGAATGCGCAGCTCTTCAGCGGCCGGACCTTCGAGCTTCCTCAGCTCGTTCCAGAGCCTGATCACTTCGCGCTGTTTTTCGACGGTCATGAGTCACCTCAAAAGCGGTCCATCAGAGCAGTCGATTAGAACAAAATAAGAACAAAAAGTCCAGCCCTTCGCGCGATTTTCGGTTGCCAATGTCGCGTTGAACCTTTCCGGCGCGGCGCGGATCCATGGAGGCTGGCGATTTCAGCGCCCAGTCATATGGCAGCGCCGCGGTGGACGAATATATTCCGTCATTGCGGCGCTGTTGCCTTTTGAGTTTTCAACTTTAAGTTAGAGCCATGGCTGATGGCCAGGCGCTGAAATCCCAACGCCGTCAGCCAGAAGAACCCCGCGCGAAAGTGCGGGGTTTTTCTTCTGGGCCATGTTTGGCTGAACGGCACGGCTGGCCGTAGGTTTTGGGAGCGGTTTTCCCTCAATCACATTATCGGCCGAACGAAGCGGCGCTGCTCGCGGCGCGCTACCGCATCAGCCGGTCAGCCCTCGCAGCGCGCCCGTCACCTTCAGGGCGCCGATGATCTGCGAGTTCTGCGAGGCCGAAATGCCCATCGGGCTTTCAGCCCGGCTTGCGGGAAACCGCTTAGCGCGCCCGGACAAGCCGACCGGCGCGCGCTGTGGTTCCTGCTGATCGTGGTGGTGATATCAGGCGTTGCCGTCGCCGAGCACCACCTGTTCTTCAACGGTTGATCGCTGCGCTGCTTGCGGACGAGCCTGCCGCAACGATATCGCCGGCGCCTCAGACCGCGTCCTTGGCGACCTTCAGCGGCGAGGCCTTCACCGACTTGCTCGCGGGCTTGGCCGCAAACTGCATCGGCTCCTTGGTAAAGGGATTGACGCCCATGCGGGCTTCGGTCGCCGGCTTGTTCACGACCGACATCTTCACGAAGCCGGGAATGACGAATTCGCCGGACTCGTTGAGTCTCCTTGTAGCCGACCGTCGCCATGTACTCGATCACGGACTTCACGTCGTTCTTCGAAAGCTGCGTGCCTTCGGCAATAGCATCAATCAATTGGGTCTTCGTCATCTTCGCCATGTCTGAATTCCTTTGAAGGTGCGCGCGAATAACTCTGCTGTGACGCGGCCGGACCGCGGAGGCGCGCTTCTGATTCATGCCAGAGGTCATGAAGTGACCGGGCTTAGAGCCTATCGAGGCCGAAAACGCAAGCAGGGGTTCTCCCGGGGGTCCTACTTCCTGTGCAAGATGCCGCAGGCACACGCATTTTCCTTTTGAACCATTTTGCCGCTGGCGCGTCTTATCAATGAAGTCCCCAAGCTTCACCCCACCAGAAAGCCCCGCTTCCCCCAGGCGGGGTTTTCGCTTTTGGGGCATGGCAGAACACTGCGGCGGCCTGTAATGATCTGAAGCTTTCTCGTGGGGTGTTCATGAAGGTCGCCATCGTCATCGCAGGCTTGATCGTTGTCGTTGTCGCAGCCCTCGTTGCGATCCAGCCGAGCTTCCTGAAGCCTGCGTCCCTCGCCCTCGTGAAGAAGTCCGACATCTTCGGCTTCTCGCCCGGGATGACCTTCGAGGAGTCCGGCAAGCTCGTCACTCAACGCCACTATCTTTGCCGGCAGGGCCGCGGCGCGTCCACCCTCGAATGCGACATCAACGGCGCCCGGGTCACGGTCGACAGCGACGAGGCCGACGCCAGGCACCCGATCTGGCGCGTCAATGCGACGTTGAACAATCCGGGGGCGGAGGAAGCGGCCGTCAAGTCGATCTCCGAGCAGTTTAACGCGCAACCGATCAAGGGCCGCGAGGGATGGACATGGATCGTCGGCCGTGGGCTCAGGCTGAGCTATGACGGCCTCGCCTTGACCCTCGTGGACGAGGCCGCCGAAGCCCGGCTTCGCAAGACCGAAGCCAAACGCTAGAGCATGATCCGGGAAAGTGCGAAGCGGTTTTCCGAAAAGATCATGCGCAAACAACAACCTAAAGCGCGATGACGATTCATCCAAATCTCATCGCGCTTTAGAGCGTGACGTCACCTCGTCGTGAAACTTGTGGCTCGACCCGCCTTGTTGACACTTCAGTAACCCAACGCCGCCAAGCTCCAATCAGTCTCGTTGCGTTGGAGTACCCTCACAGTGCTGGATTTTGACGAGCTGCGTGAACTCGCAGCCGATGTTCGTGTTTTTGTCGAGACTCGCCGAAGACAAGGCCGAAGCGCTCAGAGCGGTCATTGCGGCCTATGACGTGGTGCTCGCGATCTTCCCCAGCGACGAGGGCATGGGCATCCATGTCATCAAGGGCAAGCATATCCTGGACACGCTTGCGAATTCGAGGACCCATGCGGTCTACAGCCATACGGCGGTTGCGGTGCCCGACCTCCAGCATGCACAGGCGCTCAAGCTGCTGACGGCCCCGGTCGAACAACGGATTGCTGCCTAGTCGCAGGCCGCGAGGTGTCGGCCCCGGCTGTCGTCCGCCGCGGCTGCCGGGCGCGCTATCGACGGAGCCGGTTGACGAGCTGAAGCGGGATCCACGATCCCGCCACCATCATGATCGCAATCACGGCGACCACGACGTACTTCAGAGGATGTTGCGACGAGGCGAGCGAGCCTTCGAGATGGAGTTGCGGGAGGATCGCCTCCATCGCCATTCCGATGAGGGCGATCGCCGTCAGGCCGCCGAGGACTGATGCGAACAGGTTGACGATCCATCCGATCGCTCCGCGCCGGTTCGACCAGGCCTCCTCAATCGGAACCGCCAGCGTCACGACGACGAAGACCAACATGAAGCTCATCGAGCCGCCGACGCTCGACGTCGGGCCGAAGATTTCCAGCAGCAGCATGGCCGCCACTGCAAGCAGCGTGATCGTCTTCACGAAGCTTCCCTCATCCGTGCCCCAACAGCAACACCACGGAGCCGATCACGATACAGCCGAGGCCGAAGATGGCTGTCGCGATCTCGACGGCATTCTCGAGGCCGAAGAACCTGACCACCGCGCTCCACGCGACCGACAGGAGAATGTCCACGATCGCGCTGAGCACGGCTTGAAACATAGGAATTGGTCGCGCCGGCAGAGCTGCGGTTCAACCGCAGCGGTCGCAAGGGCGGGTCACTGAGTCTCGTTCGCACGGCGCAGCTCAGAAGATGGACTCGAGCGCGATCTCGAAAATGGCTGTCGCGAAAAAATCCATCACGACTTCCTCAGCGCGATCGCACCGGCACAGCCGCCCACCGCCAGCAGAACAAAGAGTGGGGCACTGAGATATCCGCCACGCACGGCCTGAAGGCTGGCGAGAACAAGCAGGGCGATGACGGCGTATCGCATGACGCACTCCTTTCATGGGAACGTGCCGATATCGGCGTGTCCCCGCCGTGACCGGCGTCACGGTTGTCTGGAGCAATCCGCCGCGCGTGCTCGATCAGGCCTCGCAAGAGTGCCAGCCCGGATTCTGCGCGCGCAGTCTGTGGCGCGTCCTGATCTCACGCACATTTGCCTGCGCCCCCTGCCCCTCTCCCTACTTTCCTGCTATCTCCTTCCCGCCGTCCCGGCCCAAGACAAAACCCCACCCGTTCCAGGGAGCAACAACCATGCGATACCTCCACACCATGCTGCGCGTGCGCAATCTCGATGTCGCGCTGAAATTCTATGTCGATGCTTTCGGGCTGAAGGAGGTGCGGCGGATCGAGAACGACAAGGGGCGTTTCACGCTGGTGTTCTTGTGCTCGGCGGACGATCTGGAGGCGCTGAAGAAGCAGCCGCAGACGCGCGGCGCGCCGCTGGTCGAGCCTCACCTGGAATTGGGACGAGGAGAAATATGGCGAGGACCGCTTCTTCGGCCATCTCGCCTATGAGGTCGACGACATCTACGCCACCTGCGAGAAGCTGCAAAAGGCCGGCGTCACCATCAACCGCCCCCCGCGCGACGGCAACATGGCCTTCGTCCGCTCGCCGGACCTGCACTCGATCGAGCTGCTGCAGAAGGGCGATCCGAAGCCGCCGCAGGAGCCGTGGTCGTCGATGCCCAACACCGGCCATTGGTAGGCGCGCTATTGGAACAAGCCTTCGCCGCCCGCGTTCACTCTCCGACAATGCGATTGGAGGAGGAAACTATGGGACGCGGAATTTTACTGTGGCTGCTGGGCGTGCCGATTCCGGTGATCATTCTGTTGTGGCTGTTCTTCGGCCGTTGATCGCCGGGTCGATGTGTAGTGAAAGCTCCGCCCATGGCGGAGCTTTTTGCATGAGAGGCTCGGCGCAATCGCGCATCGCTGAGGCCGAGAAATTCGGCTAGGAGACGCGCGTGTAGTCCGGACGGAGTGGAGCGCGAACCGGGACTACGACAGCAGGGAGACGCCTCATGCCTGACACCAAGCTGACGATCTGGGGCCGCGCCAATTCGGTCAACGTGCAGAAGGTGCTGTGGTGTCTGACCGAGCTTGCCCTGCCCTATGAGCGCATCGATGCCGGGATGAGCTATGGCAGGACGCGTGAGGCCGAGTATCTCGCGATGAACCCCAATGCGCGGATCCCGACGCTGGTCGAAGGCGACTTCGTGCTGTGGGAGTCCAACTCCGTCATGCGCTATCTCTGCCTCGCCCATGGAGGCGGTACGCCGATCTATCCGGAGGCGCCCAAGCAGCGCGCCTCGGTCGACCGCTGGCTCGACTGGACGCTCTCGACCGTACAGCCGGTCGATCGTCCGGTGTTCTGGGGCATCGTGCGTACGGCGCCCGCCGAACGCGACATGATCCAGGTGCAGCGCGATGCCGATGCCGCCGCCGAGGTCTGGGCGATCGCCGACCGCCTGCTGTCCTCGCGCCGCTTCATGGAGGGCGATGCGTTCACGCTCGCCGACATCGCGCTCGGCTCCTATGCGCGGCGCTGGCTCGGCGTCGAGGGCATCAGCCGGCCGGCGCAGCCGCATTTGACGCGCTGGCTCGCCGAGCTCGGCAAACGGCCCGGCTTTGCGCAACATGTCGCGCCGCCGATGTCGTGAGCCGTCACCGCGGCGCTTGACGGCTACTGTGCATGGGGTTGTTTTCGCGTTTTTGGTGTTGGCCTAGCGCCAGCCGCGCTCGACCAGCAGGACGCAGCCGATCAGCACCAGCGTCACCGCAGCGGTCGCCAGCCGCGCCGTCCAACTGAGGCCCCGGCCGACCCACCACAGCAGCGCGCAGTACATCAGAACGGGAACGATGAGGTCGAGCCGCAGCAGATCCGCCGGCATCAGCGCCTCACGGTGGTATCGATGCTGATCGAGCCGCCGACCTTGACGCAGGTCCCGGTGCCCTCGACCATGACGAAGCGCGGGCCATAGGAGGCGCAGGAACCTGCGCGTGCCTTGCCAGCACCGCCCTTCAGGGGCACGGTCGCCCCCGCCTTCGGCCGCTCGGCCGCGGGCAGACGCAGCGTTTCCGCCGCAGCGACGGGCGTGGCGAGCAACGGGATCAGGATGAGAAGCGGCAGGCGCATGGCGGCGTCTCTAGCCCGGACGGCCGCCCCGCGCCATCGGGCCTTCCGCGGTCGCGATCAGATGAACTTGATGCCCGCCGATTTGCCGCGGCGCCACACCACCTGGCAGCTCCGTCCGGTGCGCGCATCGCGCGCGAAGGCGAGCCGGATCAGGCCCGGGAGCTGGCTGGCATCCTCGTCCAGCGTGATCTTGGCGCCCGAATCCGAAATATCCTGGACCAGGCAATGGCGCGCGGCAAAGCCGCCGTCGAGCGTGATCCAGGCGTGCTGCGACAGCAGCTTGCGGGCTGCGCGCTTTTTCGGCGGTGGCATTGGAAATCTCCCAGTCCAGCGCTACTCAGGGAACCCTAACAAACCGTTGAAATCGCCCCCTGATCATCCCGGGGTGGGCGCTATCCACCGGACCCAAAAGACCGCCCCGAACGGCTTGCCGGGAGCCAGAAAGGACACTATACGTTCGCCCGCTGCAAGCCGCCGGGCTCGACTCGGCCGGCCAGTGGTCGTGCCGGGACAACGGCAGGACCCTGCGTTTGCTCCCTTCGTCTATCGGTTAGGACGCCACCCTTTCACGGTGGAGAGAGCGGTTCGATTCCGCTAGGGAGCGCCACCGTGCCGGCGGCGCAAAAATTCTCCTTCGAAGTCAGGCGCTTACGATACGGCAAAAACGGCTGATACACGTTTTGCTACACGTTTTTCGACCGTGTTTGTTCTCTCTGCATTCACATGAGATAAGAGGGGAATGCCCACCCTCACCCGCAGAGCCGACGGCCACCACGGATGGCACGTCTATTTCGGCGACGTCCGCGTCGGACATATCGGCAAGCGTTCCGGCGTGCCGACGCACGAAGACCAGTGGGGCTGGACCCTCGGCTTTCACCCCGGCATCACCACCCAGCTCGGCGGCGCCGCGCCGTCCTTCGAGGCCGCGCGCGAGGGGTTTGCCGCGGCATGGGCCCGGCTCGCGCCTGATCTGACCGAGGCGCAATTCGAGACCTGGCGCCAGGATCGCGATCTGCACGCATGGAAGCACCGGATGTGGGACACCGGCTGCCGCCTGCCGACCCAGAACAAGGACGGTCGTGGCCGTTGCTTCTGCGGCGCGCTGCTCACCATCCGGGACGTCGAGCGGCATGTCCAGGATGTGCACCGGAACATCGGCGCATGACCTGGTCGGCGGCCTTCGACGAGCCGGCTTCTCGGATTTGAGTGTTGAAACATCATTGTCCATCTGATATAAAATCCGGATTACGGTGTGGGAGGTTACGATGGATGATTGGGATGGCAGCCTTCAGCGGGAAGGCTTCTATTGGCTCATCAGACGCAAGGGGGAGCAGCACTGCATGGGGTTCTACAGCCGCATCAGCGGCGGCTGGCGGGTAGCCGATAGCATCGGTCGAACCGTCGCCATGTCCTCCGTGAAAACGGCGCGCCTTTATAAGCTGGGCGCCGCCGTTCCGAAGCCGCTCGATCTGGGGGTCGTGATGGTTGCCGATCATGGTTACTACGTGCCGCGCGGCATTAAGGCCGAAATCGACCGACTGCGAGCCATTGAGCAACTGAGGTGAAGCATGAACAGCGAATTGCACCAGGGTGAACGCGCCGAGCGCGATCGGGTAGACGAGATGTTGAAGAACCTGCACTGGCGCTGTCGGGACTGCCATTTCCTGACCAAGAGCGTGGACTGCCCCAATTTCTGTCCCTACTGTCAAAGTGACCGGCTGAGGCCGGCAGCAATCAGGGATCCTCTCATAGAGCAGTCCGCAATCATGCTCTGGCACCGGTTTGCTCCGGAAAGCCATATGGAGTGGCCGGAAGAGACCCACGCGGCTGAGTATCGAGGCGCAGCGGAAGAGGTTCTGGAGTTGATCTGCCAACAGCACGCCACCGAATTGGCCGAGCTGCGCGATGAGGCTGGTCGGCTGAAGGTGGGACTCGCATCCCGGAATTTGCGTATTTTGGGATTGGAGCACTCGCCTCAAGGCAAGATCAAAAACCTCATTAACCCCGCAGAACAGAGCTGGGTGATCACCTGCCGCCGCAGGTGGCCGGAGCGGATCTCGTTCGCAATGGCGCTGCTCTTTCGTTGGCCTAGCGACTCCACATCCTAATCCGCAGTTGATATTGGGTGGCCTCCGGTAACCGGGGGTCACATGGCGAACATTCTCCACTTCAAAGACTGGCAAGTGACCAACGTGCTGGAAGAACCTCAAGCCCTTGTAGTTGATGCGGTTTATGGGCCGAAGCCCGAGGCTTGCCTCAAGTGCGGCGTGGTTGGCCAGTTCTACAAGCACGGCAAGAAGACGGTCAGCTTCCGGGACGCGCCGGTGCGTGGAAAACCGGTCATCATCCGCTGCGACCGGCAGCGCTACCGGTGCCAGGAGTGCAAGGAGACGTTCTTCGAGGCTCTGCCGGAGATCGACGATCAGCGGGACATGACGAAGCGGCTGATCGAATACGTCGGTCAGCAGGCGCTCAAGAGGCCGTTCACGGACATCGCCGACGAATGCGGCCTGGACGAAAAGACCGTCCGGCTGATCGCCGGCAAGGCCATGGAGCAGCTTGACGGGCCGTTCCCGGTCTTCGCCCCGCACGTTCTCGGTATGGACGAGGTGATGGTGGCCGGCGAGCTGCGGGCCATCTTCACCGACCTCGCCAACAGGACCGTGCTCGACCTTATCTCCAGCCGCCGCAAGCCCAGCGTGGCGCACTGGCTGCACCATCTGAATGGCCGGGAGCGCATCCAGGTCGTCTGCATCGACATGTGGCCGCCCTACAAGGATGCCGCTGAGGCAGTTCTCGGCAAGCACATCACCGTTGTGGTGGACAAGTTCCACGTTGTTCGCATGGCCGATCACGGGCTGGACATGGTCCGCAAGGCTGTCGGCCGGGAGAAGTCGATCCGAGGGCGCCGGCAGTTGATGCGGTCCCGCCATCTTCTCCAGAAGCGGATGAGCCGGTTGACCGAGGTACAGCGGTTCGAGCTGGACGGCTGGCTGAAGAACATCCCCCGGCTCAAGGCCGCCCATGACGTCAAGGAGGCGTTCTACGCCCTCTACGACATTAAGGACCGGGCCGAAGCGGCCCGGGCTCTGAAGGCTTGGGAGGCCGGACTTAGTGACGAGATGCGCGTGGCTTACAAGCCGCTGCTCACCGCGATTGGCAATTGGCGCAAGGAGATCCTGGCTTGGTGGGATCACCGGGTCACCAACGCCTACACCGAGGCCATGAACGGGATCATTAAGCAGATCAACCGGCGCGGACGCGGCTACACCTTCCCGATCCTTCGGGCCCGCATCCTGCACGGCTTCCAGTCCGAACCGCCGAAAGGGTTTAACCGATGCGAACGTTGCCGGCAGGACTTCCCGCGCGGCCAGGTCAAGGCGAAGTACCCCATGCCGGTCGATCAGGTGCGACTGACACCGGGCGCCAAGACCATGCGGCTGTGTCTGGACTGCCACCGATCCTACATCAGCGAGTGGATCAACGATCATGCTCATTCAACACCCAAGTCCGAATAGCCGACGAGCCGATCGCCCTGCCCGACGGACGCGCGCTCGTGACGCTCCTGGATGCCGGCGAGTACATCAGCGGCCTGCCGGCGGCGACGCAGAAGCGCTCCGAGTGGCAGGCCGCCACCGAGGCGCTGCTGCTGGTCGCCGAGCGCGGCGGCCCGACCATGCTCGCCCGCATCGGCATCCTGCGCGCCCTCAACGCCGGCCGGCCGCCGCCGGCGATCGAGCGGCAGAAGACGCCGAAGCGCTATCGGCTGATCCGGTGACGCAAAAGCCCGGCGCGAGGGGCACCCCGCGCCGGGCCTCGGGAGGTTTCATGCATCTGAGGAGCCAAAGCCAAGACCCCTCACCTATGGTTTCAGTCTGCTGCCTTGAAATCGACGAAGTAGGGCTTGCCAAGCTCGAAAGCGTCGATCGCGCCCGGATTGGTGATGGTCATCGAGATCTGGCCCTGCGGCGTTGCCTGCGACCATGGCTTGTTCTCGTCACCATACACAGGCGCGAGCTTGACCTCGGCGCAGACATAGCCCGGGCTTTGGGTGTGATGGTGCTGGATCGACGTCACGTAGAACTTTGCGCGTACCGTCATCGGTCTTCTCCTTTGTTTGCCGGGAAACCGCCCGGCGCGGGATCTCTCTCAATCCAGCCGCTCGACCCGCACGAAGCCGAGCCCGCCGATACCCAGCGCGTTGGCGCCGGCTCGGCCGAGGTCGACGCAGCGGCCGGCGATGAACGGGCCGAGATCGGTCGACAGCGCCTCGATCGCCGCGCCGGTCTTGAGGTTGGTCACGCGGAATCTATGGCCGAGATCCGCGCGTGACGGCCGCGCGATCGTGTAGGGGTTGGTCGCGTAGGTGTCGAAGATGCGGCCCGACGCCGTGCGGCGGCCGTGGTAGCCGTCGCCGACACCGTATTGCGAGGCGGTGCAGATCTCGGCCCGCGCGAAGCCGGCGCCGGCCATCACCAGCGCGAAAACTATCGTGATCATCTTCATTGACGGAACGACACCTTGATGTTGAGCCAGTTGGCGAGCACCCACCCGGCGCCGAGGGTCATGAGCGTGGCGATCCAGTAGCCGGCGCGCGAGGTCCAGCGCACAGCCGTAACGGCGCCCTGCGCCTGCAGCTTGGCGGACTCGACGGCCTCGACGGTCGGCCTCATCAGCGCGATGTCGGCGATTGCCGCCTTGACCTCGCCGTCGAGCCGCTGCACGTCGGATCTGAGCGCGTCGATCTTCTGGTGCAGGTCACGGCGCCCCTGCGAGGCCTTCTCGTCCTGCTGTCGCCACTGCGTCGTCAGTGTTTCCACAGCGGACGCAAGCCCGCCGACCTTCTCAGCCATGCGCAGGAGCGCGGCGTTGACGGTCTCCTCGCCCGCACTCATTTCAGGCCACCTGCCTGCGCGGTCGCCCGCGCCCGGCACACCCGGATCTGGTCGCGCAGCTGCTTGTAGTCGCCGACGAACAGCCGCAGCGCGGAGTCCTTCGGCAACGCCTGCAGCTCGGCCAGCGCCCTGTCCTGCGTCGCCGCGTCGTATTCGTTGATGCGCGGGCAGATGGTCTTGACGACGACCTCAGAACTGCCGGGATCGCAGGCTGTCAGCAACAGCATCATTGGAAGGGCGGCTAACTGCGTCCATCGCATCGATCGTCTCCACGGTTTCGGCATTGACCTTGGCCGCGACCTCGGCGGCGCCGGCTTTCTTGAGGGCCTGGTTGGCCTGGTAGGAATTCCAGCCGTCCAGGACGAGCTTGGCGAGAGCGCCGAGCAACAGCCCGACGCCCTCCTTGGCCAGCCATGCGGTGACCGCGCTGCCGGTGAACACGGCTAGGACACGCTGCCGCGCACCGGAACGCCGCTCGGCGTGGCCTGCGCGCCAGTTGGCGTCGCGGGGTTGGCGACGTCGAGCGCGATCGCCTGCGCCTGCGCCACCGCCGGCTGCTGCGGCAGCAGGTCGAGAATGCGATTCTGCAGCGCCTCCGGCGTCAAGCCGAAGAACTTCAGCGCATCGGGGACGGCATGCAGCGCCGTGTTGGCGGCGACCGCGAGCGCATCGCTGCCGACCTCGATCTTGAGGCCCTGCACCTTCACCGCGCCCTTGGCGACCAGGCTGGAGGCCTGCCGGTTGAGGAACGCGGTCAGCGCATCGCGGTGCTTGGCCTCGATGTCGATATTCCACTTGCTCTTGAGGATCGTGCCGAGCCAGCCGACACCCACCGCGATCAAGGCGGCAACGCCGCCGTTGATGGCGTCGACCAGGCCGCCGGTGAAGGCCTGGCCGATGTCGATCGTGGCAGCCTGCGCCGGCGCAACTGACAAGGCGGACAGCAACAGGACGGACGCGGACAGTGCCGCGCCAAGACAACGCTTCATGATTCACCTCTGGATGTGGGTTTGTGATGCGCGGTGATGGAATGCCGCCCGCGCGGCGGGCCGGTCAGGAGCGGAACATCCGCTTCAGGAGCTTGCGAAGGCCGTTGAGGCCGGGGCCGAGCAGCAGCGCGGCGACGATCAGCACGATGCCCAGCCTGATCAGGAAGTCGGCCATGGTCGTCAGGCCAGCGCGCGCCAGGTCATCGGGCCGCAGACGCCGTCGGCCACGAGGCCGACGCCCTGCTGAAACAGCTTCAGCACGGTCAGCGTCGCCGGGCCGAACTCACCGTCGACCCTCAGCGTCGCGCCGTGGGCGTTGAGGCGGCCCTGCAGCGTCTGCACGTCGGGACCACGGTTGCCGAGCCGCAGCGTCGCCGGGGGCGCGACATAGGCCGCCACGGCCTCCGGCGCCGGCGCCGCCACGCCGTCGATGAGCCAGGGCGCGACATCGTCGCCGCGATCGTCGGCGACCACCGAGATATGGCAGTGGTGATCGTGCGCGTTGACGCCGGTATAGGTCCGCCAGACCCCCGGCGCCGGGCCGGCCGGGCCCGAGCCGATGCGGCGGTTGGAGATGACGTATTTCAGCCGGGGGTCCTGCCGCTTCAAGAGCATGTCGGCGAAGGCGTAGCTGTCGAAGCCGCCCTTTGGATCGTGGGTGATGTCGATCGCGCGCACCACGCCGTGGCCGTCGGGATTGTGGTCCGACGTCCGCGCCGAATGATGCTCGTCGCCGATCGAGCCGTCGCTGTTGCGGCTGCGGTTCGGCCAATGCTGGTTGACTTGCGCGCGCAATTGCTCGAGCGCGTGTGCGAGGCGCCAAGACATCTTCATTCTCCTTTGGAAGTTGCCGCTGTCATTGCCGGCCGAAGCAGACGACGGTGACGGCTGTGGGGTCGACCGTCGCGGGGGTCAAATTGATGACGAACATAGGCTGCGCCGATGTCGTCTTTCCGGTTGGGTTGGTGCGGCCGATGACACTTTGCCCGGCATCTTCCGGGGTGACGGTGCAGCCGTAATTGGTGTTGGCGAACGCCGTCGAGAAATTGATCGTGTACGTCCCCGCCGCTGACCGGCTGACGCTCGACACATTGAATGCCGTGCCCGTGATCGCGCCCGTCGAGCCCGTGAACCGCACGAACGCCTTCGCGGCGCTGTCATGGCTCTGCTGCTGCGACGGCGTGACAACGGCCGTCGTGCTTGAACCCGTCTGCTGGTCCGACTGCGTTGCCGCGGTCGCGCATGTCCCCGACGCCGTGATGGCTGACCCGAAACAGGTGACGCTGGTGACCGTGCCGGTGCCCGCCGCCGTGATCCACGACAGATTGGCGCCGGCGCCGCCGGACGCCAGCAGCTGGCCGGAGCCGCCAGGGGCGAGCGCCACCCATCCGGAGGCGTTTCGATAGAGCATGCTGCCCTGCGTCGCCGAGAACTCGGTGTCGATCGCGCTCGACAGCGTCGTCGCGCCGAGGCCGCCGTTGGCCTTCGGCAGTGTCCCCGTGACGTCGGAGCCGAGCCGCACCGTGCAGGTGTTGTTGGCGCAGTTGAAGGTCTTGTTGGTCAGCGTGTCGGTGGTTGCCCGGCCGACGAACGTGTCCGTCGCGTTCGGGAGCGTCCAGGCGCCCGACGCGATCGCAGCGACGGACACGGACACAGAGCCGGACGTCGAGCCCTGCCAGTGTGTGGTCTTGTAAAAATTGATGACGCCGGTGCCGGTGTTGTTGAGGCTGATGGTGCCGTTGCCGGCGGCATTGATCCGGATCGGCACGTTGGTTTCGCCGGTCGACGAGAGGTCGACGCCGCTCCCGGACGCCTGCGCGGTCGCCTTCAGCCCCGTGATGCTCGAGGCGGCGCTGGCATCCACCGACCAGGCCGGATTGGTGCCTCCCTGGCGGCCGACCGCGCTCGCGGACGAACTGTTCGACGTGATCGTCACCGGACCAACGAGCGAGGCTCGACCCGTTGACACAGAAGATGTTGCTGCCGATGGTGCAGCCGCTGAGCGCGAGCGAGGTTCCGGTCGCCGCGCCGATGACGGGAGCCGTCAGTGTCTTATTGGTGAGGGTCTGCGTCGCCGCCAGCGTCGCGATCGTGTCGCTCGCATTCGGCAGCGTATAGGTCTTGATCGACGATGCGGGCCCGGAGAACTGCATGAAGCCGTTGTTGGTGCCGCCCTTTGCGCCAGACAGCGGAGAGGTGCCGGGGTGTCCTGCGCCAATGCAGGCGCGCACAATAGCGCGAGCGCAAGCGCGCCCGCGAGAAGGGGAAGCTTCATCTTGAGATGATCCGTCAGTTGAGGAGAAGGTGTGTTAGATCCAGCCGCTGCCGTCGTCGAGCGGCGTCAGCTTGATGGATGCACCGTTGGAGTCGATGACGTAGGACGCGCCGCCCATGATCGTCTTGGAGGTCCCGAGCGAGGTGATCGTGATGTTGTTGGTGGCGGCATCGTACTTGCCGTCGACGATGCGCACCGGCTTTGTCGAGGTCGACGGGTCCGGAAGCTCGACCGGCGTCGCTTCGCCAACCGTCTTTTTCACGACGATGATATCGGCATCGTCGTTTGTGATAGTCACGGTTCCAGCCGCGGTATGAACCCGCTGCGCCAGCCCTTCGGCCGCCGCGTCGGTACCCTGCGCCAGCCCGATCCCGACATAGCGGCGGGTCTTGGCGTAGATCCCGGATGTGACTTCAATCTGGTAGTAGCCGCCAACGCAGTAGAAGCCGGCATCCCCGTTTGCGTCCGTCGTCATCGGGTTGCCCGTCGGCGTCGTGCCGGCACGGTCGCTATAAAGCGGCGCGAGCGGCTGCCCCGGGACTTCGCGCCTGACTTCAACAGACGCCCCCGAAATCACATTGCCCTGCGTATCGGTCGCCGTCAGGTCATAGCGAGCCATGGTCATGCGTGACGCTCCTCGATATCTTTAGTTGATGCGAGCGCCGCGAATGTCGCCGGAGCCCAATGTCAGCGTGACGTAACTGTCGCCGTCGATCGCCTTGCCGGCAGCGCCGCCACTGCCTCCAGCGCCACCAGTGCCGGATCCACCGTTTCCACCAGTCGCACCACCCGAGCCAGCCAAACCCGGCCCGCCACCAGTCCCGCCGGTTCCACCCGCGCTATTGGGGAGCAGGCCGGCGCCGCCTGGGTTGCCGCTTCCGCCCGCGGTAGTCGTGCCCGCTGTGCCATTGCTGCCGGCTGATCCTCCAGAAGGTCCACCAGGAGCACCAGCACCGCCGCCACCGCCATTTGTACCGGCACCGCCACCACCACCACCGCCGCCGCCGCCGCCGTTGCTGATGCCGCCACCACCACCACCACCACCGCCGCCGCCGCCCCAAAGACGTCCGCCGCTCGACATATCGAGCGTGATGGCCTGTCTCGTGTAGAGAGCAAGCCCGCCAGCCGTTCCGCTCCCGGCCGCCTGTGCATTGCCGGCGCCGCCAGGTCCACCATTGCCGCCGGCTCCCTCAATGGTCCCATCAAGGATGACATTGACCGTCACACCAGCCGGCCATGTCCCGACATCGAACGAGATCAGCGAGTACGAAGAAGACCCTACGGTAACACCAGCATTGATGAAGGCGTTTACGACGTCTCCGGACTGCGCCGCAGGGTAGATGGAATCATGCGTAGCGCGCAGATTGATATTGTTGATGTTGGAGTCGAAGATGATGTTCCGCGTGCCGGTGTCGGCGCCCGGCGCCGACCACAGCATTTCCTCAGCCTCTACCGAGAACTTGTCAGGCCCTGGATTAAGCCGCACCACTTGGATTGGAATGTCAGATGGAGCGCCAGTTGCATCCTGCACTGCAGAATGTTCGACCCGATAGCCAATGCCTAGCGTAACGTCAGTGTTGGCGCGGCGCTGCAACTGAAACTGCACGTTGCGCGGAGGATCTCGATAGCGTCCGAGCTGGACCACGCCGAGCCGGTCAGCGACTGCGCGGCCACCCGCCGGTATCCAACGCGACAAGATTGTCTTGATCGCGGCCGTTCCGTAGTCTGCCTCTGCATCCTCGTCGATCGACAGCGATGTCGAACGATAGTTGTCAAGATTCGAGAGCGGTTTTGTCGGGTCGATCTGAGCAAAGTAGACCTGAACGCGTGACAGTCGTTTTTCAGGCTGCTCCTTGATTTTCAGGGAGCCCTGCAACGTGTTCTCTGGCGTGAACGTGTCGGCATCGGTCACTACTGCACGCAACACCTGCAATCGGAGTTTCTGTGCAGACGTGTCGTCCCAAATCGCGAGAGCGGCCTGCTCGACAAGCTCAGAGATAAGCGTAGCGACAGACGTCGGCTCACAAATCGTCGCGGTGTAAACATTCCCGAGAAACGCTGCCGTCTCGGCCTGCCACTCCGCAAGAGTGATCCTGCTAGGGTCTATGCCTGCATAGGTCGTCAACAGGTGATGGATTATATCTGCCGCATCTGCGGCGGAATAGTACAGGACCACTTGCACGCGATCTTGGGCTTTGTGCGCTGAGGCAAATATGCCGCGGCTTATCGTAAGCGTGTCCCCGGATCTTGTGAACGATACCACCTCGTTGCCGCCGAGGCAGAGATAGCCCGACGCGGGATATTCGGCATTGCCGATCCCGGACGGCAGCAGCGCTGCGCTGGTGGCGCTCGAGGTGATGTCGGCGGCGAGGAAGCCGTTGGAGAGCACGGGCGCCTGCGCGCGGTCGCCGTCGGCGAATTTCAGCATGTCCTTGGCGATGATCTGGAACTTGCCGTCCGGATCTGGGCCCGTGAAGCTTTCGATGACGAAGTGCCAAGCCTCCATGTCGGCCAGATCCTGCCCGACCAGGCCGTTGATCCAGCGCAGCGAGCGGCCGCGCAGGAACGGCTGGCGCGCGCGGAATTTGCCCCAATAGCTACCCTGGCTGTAAGGATCATAAGCCCGATCGGCGCGGTATTTGTCGTAACCCGGCCCGGTGTCGGAATGCGGATGATCTCCGAAGGTGATGGTCAGCGAGGCGCGCTGGCCGAGATCCTTGCCGAGCGAGACCGTCGCCGGCGAGAAGTTGACGGACACGACGGACGGGATGCAATCGATCTCCCGCGGCAGATATTCGGTCGGCGCCGCAAAGCGCAGCGTCACTTCGCTTTCGCTGAAATGCCCGCGATCCTGGCACGTCTTGATCGAGTTGAAGCACTTCGCATCGCCGGTTGTCGGAATCGAGGCCGTGCACGGCGCGACGCCGTAGCTCAACGCACAGAAGGGAATATCGATTTCGACATAGGTCAGAGCCAGCGTCATCAGACGATCCCGCCAACCTTGAGGTCAAAGGCGATGCGATTGGACGGCGCCACCGGCACCGGCATCGGGTCTTCCAGCAGCCAGCAATAGCCGATCTCGTAAGGATAGCTCTGCGGCCGCCAGCCGAAGAAGAACGGCGTCTCGGCAGCCACGGCCAGAAACTCGTCACCGCCATGGTCGCGATACCAGCCCGGCGACAGCAGCGAGAGCGGGATCACGGACTCGCGCCAGGCGCCGAGCACGATGCGGCCGAGGAACTTGCCGCTTTCGCTGCGGCCGTTCTGGACATTGAAGCGGCGCGCCTGCGTCAGCGGCGTATGGCCGACATAGATCTTGCGCTCCAGCACCAGCAGCTTGCCGACATAGAGCACCGCCGCGCGCGGCAACTGCCCGCTGGTCGCATTGAGCGCGAGCGTGATGCCGGCGAGCGACTGCGCGGTGAAGCGGAACAGCACCGGGCTGTCGTCGGCCAGCAGCACCTCGTCGACCAGCGTATTGCCGAGCGAGTCCAGGATGCTGATCGGGATCTGCTCGCTGCCGAAATTGTGCCCGGCGATGCCGACATAATCGAGCGCGTCGACCGTATCGATCGTCACCGTCACATATTGCAGCCCCGTTGCGTCCGCCCGCCAGTCCAGATGCGTCGCGGGATTGGCGAGATTCGAGGCCGGAAAGTCCGGATCGGCGCTGTTCGCCACCACATTGGTCGACGTCACGACGTTGTGCCAGCCGATCACGGGATGATCGAGCGTGACCGGAAACTCCGGTGTGGAGTCGTTCAGGACGAAGTTTTGCGAGATGACCAGCGACATCAGGCGACGCTCAGGGTGTAGCCGTCGCCAAGCGCATCGTTAATGCCGGCGATCATCCGAACCACCTCCTCGCGCGAATAGGAATCACGACCGAGGCCGGCGACATTGACGGTGCTTGGTCCGCCGCCGGAACCGGAGTTCATCGCCTCCAGCTGCGGCCTATTGAGCCGGGTCGCGTTGGCGTTCATGACGAACTCACCGTTGGAGAGCATAGCCGGAATGCTGTCCGACACGCTGGTGCCCGGCCCAGAGACGAACCCGCCGCTGGCGAAGCTTTGCGACGAGATAGTCGCGACCGACGCAGCGCCCTGCGCGATGGCCGCAGCGACGCCGGCGTAACCCATCGGGGTCGGACCATAAGTTGCAAGCGCCTTCGTTGCCGCGATCTGCGCGTTGATGATGGCCTGCGCGATGCCGAAGGCTTTTGAGGCGATGCCCATCGCCTTGTTGTTTTTGGCGAACGTTCCGGTCAGGTTCGACAGCGACCCCGCGACATTGGCGAACACGCCGCCGACGGCGGTCCAGCTCTGGCCGAATTTGTCCGCCGCATTTTGTGACGCAATAGCGAAGGTCTCGACACTGATCGTGCCGGCGTCGAACAGCATCTGCAGCTTCTGCATCTCGATCTGGTAGGCCTGCACGGGCAACAGGTTTTGCTGCGTCACCTGCAGTCCTTGCAGCGCCATCCCATTGTTGATGTAGGACTGCTTCAGCGCATCGAGCGCGACCTGCTGCGAGGTCGTGATTGTGGTGTTGTTGGCGGTCGCAATCGCCTGCGCCTGCAATTGCACCGTCGCGGCCCTGCGCTGCCCCTCAAGCATTCCGAAGGTCGCGATCTCGGCCTGCTGTGCCGCAACCGACTTGTTCTGCGAGTCGATAAACCTGTCGAGTGCCCCCTTACCCTCGGCAATGACGGGCGCGTTCGGCTTCCAAGCTTCGCCGTAGGCCGTCACTTCACGGTTAAGGCTCTTGAGCGCCTGCCCCTCGACCAGCCAGTCGGCCGCCCGCAGCGACCCATCGGACGCCGTGCCCACCGTGCGGATCGACGCCACGACATCGTCGACCTGCTTTGCAGCGAGGTCCGCGGCTGCGGCATAGTCGCCCCAGATCTTCGACCCCGACAGCGGATTAACCGCGATCTTCTTCAACGTTTCATAGAGCGCCGCAACCTGCTGGCCAAACGCCGCAAGCTCGACATAGGCAATCTTGATCTCCCTGATCACAGCGTTGATCGCGCCGGTGGCGAGGTCGATCGCCTTCATCGAGAGATCAACGTCCTTGGAGAATTCGAGCCATTGGCTCGACAGCATCTCCATGGTCGGCAGCAGCTTTGCCGTGACGGTGACGATCAGGCCCTGCGTGACCGCGTCGGCCTTTTGAGGTTTTCGTGGAACGCCGCCGCCGCGAGCGTGGTCTTCTTGTCGAGCACTAGGCCGAAATTTTCGGCCTCCTCGCCCGCGCTACGGAGCCCCTCACTGCCCTTATTGAGCAGCGGAATGAGGCTGGTGCCGGCCTCGCCGAACAGCGCGATGGCAAGGGCCGATTTGGATGCACCGTCCCTATAACTGGCGAATTTGTCCGCGACCTCGCCGAGCACCGCCGACGACGATTTGAGACCTCCGTCCTGGTTCTTGACGGAGATCCTGAGCGCGTCGAAGGCCTGTGCCGCCGGCCCGGCGCCGTCCTGTGCCACGGCACTCATGGACTTGGTGAGCTTGCCGAGCGAGCCCGTAAGCTGGTCCGTCGTGACGTTGGACAGGCTGGCCGCATAGTTGAGCTTGGACAGCTCCTCGACACTCACGCCCGCCGCCTGCGATAGGCTATTGAGATGGTCGGCGCTGGCGATCGTGGCCTTGATCGACCCAACGATGGAATAGGCCGCACCGGCGACCGCCGCCGCCGCGGCCGCCATAGCCAAGCCGACGCCGGAGCCAAACGAGGCGATACCGGCGCCCGAATCCTTCAGCGCCCTGTCGAGATCCGAGGTGTCCGCGCCGAGGATGACGCGAAGCGAGCCGATCGCGCTGCTGCTCAAAGGAATGCCCCAACTATCCGGATTTTACGTTTCGCGCACCGCCAAGCAGGAGCTGCTGGGCGACGGCCTTCATTTGCTGCCAGGATTGCGGCCTGCGATCCCGCTCCCGCGTCATCAGCCGACGCAGCGGAACCATCTTTTTGGACCGCTGCAGCACCGCAATGTGCCAGGCAAGCCAGGCGGTCTGGTTGTGCTCGCGCCGGAGCTGGGCCGTCCGGCCTCGCAGCGAGCGGGCGACCTGGCGCGGCGTGCTGCGCCAGAACACGTCCTCACCGAGCCCGGCCGATAACCACTCGTCTAGGAGGCCGAGCCAGTCCGGCGACGCCCGGCCGGCCCCCTCGGAGGGCGCGCAGAGGCACCCTCCCCGCCTCGCGGCTGCGCCCGCGAGACACCCTCGACGACCAGCTTATAGGCCGCCATCATGCCGCCGACGGCCTTCAGCAGCTCGCCGGCCTGGTCGATGGTGACCTCGGGGTGAAGGTCGTGAAAACCAGCCCAGAACAACGCGCGCATGAAGCCAAGCCGCATCGTCTTGACCCTGGCGACCAGCTGCTCGGGCGTTTCGGGCAGCATGAGCCTGGTCGCGGGGTCGAACGGCGGCGACCAGGTCGCCAGCTCCTCGTAAATGTCGAGGATGCCGCGATCGAGATGCGCCTCGAGGGCGACGAACGCCGCCGTCGTGTAGCGCAGCACGTAGGTCCTGCCGTTCGCCTCGAACGAGACGTCGCCGGTCTCGGGGTTGTCCATGACTTACGCCTGAACCAGCGTCGGACGGCCCGAAACCTTGAGGGTCACGGACGCCGACATCTTGTCGTCGATCGGCGCATCCGGCTCGAAGCCAGTCAGAATGGCGCCGAACTGGAAATAGGAGCCGTCGGGAAACACGATCTGGCGATTCTTCATCGCCGAGGACCCGCTGGCGTCCAGCTCGGCCAGGAACGCGGCGACGTCCGCGGAGTCGGGCACGAAATTCATGTCGAACGACACCTCGCCGGCGTCGATCAACCCGGGGATGAACTCGCGGAAGCCGTAGGGCGATTGCTCGTGCGTGGCATCGACGGTGTCGCGCGAATACGCCGGCGGCGTGATGCTGGTGACCTCGGCGACGGTGGCGAAGACTTCGGGCGTCGCGCCGTTGCCGGACTTGAACAGCGTCGAGAACCCGATCATTGCGTTGGTGGACATGGCGTCAAAACTCCTTGTGGATTTGAAAGCGGAGAGAGCGGCGCCGCGTTACGCGGAGACGCCCGACGCGGTCGGGTTGAAGGCGAGCACAGTCGTCGACTTGGCGACACCAATCGGCGTGTAATATTCGCCGGTGCCGACATCGGCGAGCGGCGCGATGCCACCCGGCGTGTCCGAAAGATAGTAGGTGACGCCTGCCGTGAACACGGCGTTCATGGTGATGTCCGCGCCGGGCCGCGCGATCTGCAGCGGCTGGCCGGCCGAGGCGCCGTTGAGCGCGACGCCGCGGACAACGCGCGCGGCAGCGGTCGCGGCGTTGGCGTCCGACTTGAAATAGGAGCTGGAGCTGGCATCGCGATAGACCAGTTGGCCCTGCGTGATGGTTTCCCCAGCAACGCCCTGTTCGGTGCGCGCGCCGCTGTTCGCCAGGACGGCGGAAGCAGTAATTGCGAGATCGGCCATTGTGTTCTCCTTCGGGTTTTAGAAAAAGTGGCGTTAAACGGCCAGAACCGGGGTGCCTTCCGCGGTTCGGTACAAGCACGAATATTCGAGGCGCACGCCGCCGATTTGCCGGTCGCCCTCGGCCTGCGCGATGACCTCAGTCGAGACCAACTGCAGGTCCATGGCGAGGCCACCCAGGAAGGCGCCGACGCCATCGAACAGGTCCCACATCACGGCCTCGACCTCACCCGAGATCTGGTCGAGCAGATCGTCCGGCACGTCTGCCGTGGAGACACGCCCCTCGATGTCCAGTAGCACAACGCGATCGAGCTTCGGCGGAACGCCCTTGACGGCGCGCTTCGACGTCTCCGATCGCGTGTAGACCAGAAGCGTCGGCTCATGCGCGGCCTTGAGAGAGCGCGTGCGGCCGACATAGACGCGGTCGGCCGTGGTTGGCAGCCCCATCAGCGCCGCCACCACTGCATCGCGAATTTGCTTGCGCACATGGTCGATCAAGATGGAGCCCTCACCCGTTCTGGACTGGCCGCGACGTCACGAAGCGGTCAAAGCCCTCGCGCGCACGCGCCAGGAGCCGCGCGTCGAACGTCGCCCTTGCCGTCTCGTAGAATGGAAACCGCTTGCTGTAGCGCGGCGGACTGACGAACAGCATCACCGGCACGATGTCGCGGGCACCGGCGCGGTAGTAGATGCCGGCGGCGGCCTTTCGGTTTGAACTGCCGGCACCACCAGGCCGCAGCACGAAATAGCGCCCAGCCGCTTGCAACTTTGCGCCCGCCAGCACCTGCCCGACGATCGTCTGGATCGCCGATGCCGGAATATTGCCGAACGAGTCGAGCTTGACGCCAGGCCCCGGCACGGCGAATTCGCCCGAGCGCATCAGTCCGGCGCGGATCAGCCGCAATTCGTGCGACTTGTGCGAGCGCTGGCCGCCCTCGACGCCGGGCTCGAGGTAGCGCGACGCCGGCACCGAGCCCGAACTGTCTTTGAAACCCATCACCGCGACCAGGTCGCGCTTAGTGGCCGGCTTCACGAAAGTCGAATTGAGCGTGTAGTTGGTCGGCCGGTCGAAGTCCGACTTGATGTCGGCGATTTCGGCCGCCTCGATATCCTGCGCCGTTTTCGTCAGGGTGTAGGCCATGACAAACGGCGCGTCCTTCTCGCGCAGGCTTTTGATTGCCCGCTTCAGATCGGAGGCCTCGACACGGAAAACGAGCGCCATCAGACCAGCGCCCCCAGCCGCAGCAGCGCCATGCCCTGGCCGTCGGGCTCGATCGACACGACTTCGAACGTGCCAACGAACACCCCCTCCGCGGTGACGCCCAGCTGATCGCCGGCATCGCCGTCCGCAGCCGCCGGCAGATCCGCCGCGCGGCAACAGAAGGTCGGGCGCGCGTCGATCGTTGCGACCTGGTTGAGGTCGGCCGAGATCGACGGGCGGTCGAAGATCCCGGCAATGACGGGCGAGCCGCCGCCGCCCGACGGCGCATAGGAGCCCTCGGCGCCGAATTCATCGACGCTCAGGAAGGCCAGGCGGTCGGCGGCGGTCTCGATCGGCATCGGTCAGGCCTTCTCGGCGTCGGCCGCGGCCTTGGCAGCGTCGGCGAACTCCTTGCGGCGGGCCGCGACATAGTCTCCGACCTTCGGATAATCCTTTTGATGGCCTCGGTGGTCGACCACTCCTCGGCCCAAGCCGCCTCCCTGGCCGCGGTCTCGCGCTGCTCCTGCTCGGCAAGGCGCGCAGACGCCTCCTGCGCAGCCTTGCGCGCCGCATCCTCCTCGGCCCGCTCGGCCATGGCGTTGTGGATCTTGACCGCCTCAAGGAAACGCGGCACGGGATCGTCGCGGTCGCGCTTGCCCTTGGTCGGCATTTCGAGCGGCTCGACCAGGCCAAGCTGCCCCTTCGGCGGCTCGGAGAGGCCGATCAGCTCGCCGGCCTTGAACGCCTGGGTTTCCTTGGAACGGGCGAGGCCAAAGCCCTCGCTGACGCGGCCGCCACCTGGCAGCGGCTCGAGCTTGTGCGCGCGCTCGATAGCCTGCGCCGAACTGAGCAGCAGCAGCGCGCCGGCGCCGACATTGAAACCACGACCGATCACGCGGAAGGCCTGCATTGGAACGTCTCCTTTTTGATGGATGGGATGAGCACTTCAGGGTTGTCGGCGAGCGCGTCGCGCGCGATCGGCGACAACCCTCCCCGGCAGTCACCGGGGAGAGTGTCGAGGCTTGCGACGCGCTAGGTCAGCGTGACCTTGACGGCGCGCTGCCAATAGCCGTAACCGACGCCGCGCCAGGCATCGATGCCCATCTGCCAGGCGTCGTTGTCGAACTCGAATTCCGAACCCTCGGCCTTCATCTTCATCTCGACCTCCTGCTCCGACTGCCGGATCAGCGCCTTGATCGGCGAGTCGGTGCGGAAGATGACGAAGGTGTCGGTCCAGCCCGCCGAGGTCAGGCGCACGTTCATCACCACCTCGATCCTGAAGTTGCGCAGCAGATTGGGATTGAGGTTCTGCTGCATCATGGCCGGGACGAGCTGCGACACGGCACCGAGCGCGGCCTTCATCAGGCCGATCGGCACCATGACCAGGAACGCCGAAGCGTTCTCGTTCATGGGCTCGCCGCGATCGTCCTTGAGCTTGAGGATGGCAACGATGCCGGCGATGATGGCCTGCTGCATCTCCTCGACGCTGGGATCGCTCACGCTGCCGTGCAGAGCCGCAGGCAAGGCCGAGATATCAACGTCGATCTTGTTGGACTGCGCGCCGGAATCGCCGCTGACATGGTCGGTGTCGAAGAAATACTGGCCGTCATAGCAGAGCGCGGTGGTGCCGTTGACGATCAGCGTCGAGGTCAGGGAGGCCCAATGGGTCTGGCTGCGATCGGCGAACTCGTCGACGCGGGCGCGGATCTGCCCGGTCTTGTCGCGCCGCGCATCCTTCTTCTGGATCTCGAGCGTCGCCTCATAGTGCTTGTTGATGATGGTGAGGCCGTCGCCGCTGAAGCCCTTGGCCTGGCGGCCGCCGATCCATTCGCGCATCATCGGCGTCATGCCGAGGAAATTGTAGGTTTCCGAGGCCTGGTCGGAGCCGAAGAAATTGGCGACGCCGTCGAGCCAGTTGGTGCCGGGGTCGGTTTCGAGCCGCGCGAAATACATGCCCCGGATGGCACGGCTGGAGAGCAGTTGAAGGTCGGACATGGTCTAACGTTCCTTGTGTGTTGTGGAGATTGAAGCGAAAGCCCGCGCCGTGCGGCCGGGAAACATGGAGGGCGCGGCGGCCTGACAGCCGCCGCGCGCGGTGGACGCCTTACGCTTCGCGAGCCCAGGTGCCGCGGAGCTCGGTGACCATGTAGCCGTCGGCGTCGCCGGCGATCAGCTTGACGTAGTCGCCGCGGCGCTGCGTCGCCTTGGTCAGGATCAGATCCTTATTGTCGGCGCCGGTGATATCGGGGCCGAGGATCATGTCCGACGCATTGGGATCGAGCACCAGCTTGGTGGTGCCGAACGCGCCGATGGCGAGCACGGTCAGCGTCAGGCCGGCCGCAATGGCAGGCAGCGTGAGCGCCGCATTGTCGGCGCCGGCGTCGACAACGAACAGCTTGCCGTTGTCCTCGGCGTCGAACGTCTTGATCGCCGAGAGCGCCTCGCGAACGCTGTAGCCGCCCCAGGGATCGCGCAGCGCATCGACATCGAACCGCACCACGACAATGCCGGCAGAGACGAAGCGATGCACGAAGCCGATGAAGCTGCCGCCGACCGGGCTGAAGCTGAAGGTATCGTCGTCGGAAGCGTAGACCGGCTGGCCCTTGTCGGTGATGACCGCGCCGGTGACCGGCAGCTCGATCTTGCCGGAGGTGCGCAGGTCGACACTGATCGCGGCCGCCGCGCCGGAGGCGTTGTCGGCCTTGGCATTGGCGAAGCCGGCGAAGCGGTCGCCCGCGACCAGCGGCCGACCATGGCCGGAGGCATCGACGACGCCGACGGCCGCGCCCTCATAGATGATGTCGGCGGCGATCACCGGAAGGCCGCTCTCCTCGATTACGTCCTTGCCGCCCTCGTAGGAGCGCGGCTTGTTAGCTGCCAAAGTCGTCATTGGCTGTGGTCCTTCAATTCAGGGAGTTGTGAAAGGAACGCCGGCGCGGAATGCGGTGCGGCGCAGAATCTCCAAACGCGAAAGGCGATCAGCTCGCCGTCCGGGACCCCAGCACGCGCACCTTGCCGGACGCCTCGGCCCGCTTCAGCGAGACGTAATCGTCCGCGGAGGCGAATTCGGCCTGCAGTTGCGGCGAGGCCGCATATTCGGCTTTCCAACCCTCGGGCGTGGTGGCCTTCTCCGACGCAGACACCGCCGCCGCGCCCGCCGGGTGCGACTGCGGCGCGGCCTTGACGGCGCCGGTGACCTTCTCGACGTCGACGATCGCCTGCGCCTGCTGGCCGCGCGCGGCCTTCTCGGCGGCCAGGATGCGGCCGGCGGCCATGTCGGGCGTGACGGTCGGGTCGGCCTTCATGGTCGCGATCAGCGCGTCATGGCCGGCCATGGCATGCGCCTCGATGCCGAGGATGCGCGTGCGCTCGGCGGCGGCGCCATCGGCGCGGATCGCGGCGCAGAGATCAGGGAAGGCCGAAGCCAATTCCGCGGCGGTCATGACCGCGCCAGGCGCTGCGGCGACCGTCGAGGTCACAGCCGGCGCCGCCGGCGCTGCGGGCGGCGCCTGCAGGGCGGTGGAAGCCGCAGCCGCAGCGAGGTGCACGGCCGCCAAACCAGATCCAGACATAGTTCTCTCCTTCGGGTGATGGCCTGTAGCGGCCTAGTTGACGCTCTTGACGAACTCGGAAAACGCGACTTGCGGGTCGATGATGCCGTCGACCAGGCCGGCGGCGACGGCGTCCTCGCCGTGGTAGACCTGCGCCTCGGTGGCGAGCACCTTTTGCACCGGCAGGCGCGAGCCGCGTCCGGCCGCCACGGCGGCGGCGAACTGGTCGCGGCGGCGATCGACGCGCGCCTGCATCGCGGCCCGCAGATCATCGGGCAGCGGCTGGGTCGGATCGCCGTCGGTCTTGTGCTTTCCGGACGCGATCAGCGTGACCTTGACGCCGTCCTGCTCGAGCTTTTTCGACATGTCGGCGTGGATGGTGAGGACGCCGATCGAGCCGGCCGCGCCGGTTTCGGGCATGACGATCTGGCGCGCCTGCGAGGCCAGCAGATAGCCGGCCGACAACGCGAAGTCGGTGAGGATGGCGAGCGTCGGTTTTTGCGCCGACAGCTGGCCGATCATCGCCGCAGTCTCGAACGCGCCATTGACCTGCCCGCCGAAGCTATCGACCTCGAACACGACCCCCTTGATGTTCGGGTCACGGCCGGCACGCGCGATTTGCGCTTGCAGGCCCTCATAGGAGGTTTCGCCGGAGGCCTGACCGATGAACTTGCCCTTGTGGACGAGCGTTCCCTCGACCCCGATGACGCCGACATTGCCGATGCGCTGCACCAGGCGGTCGCCGGCGTTCGCCCGCTCGTAAGCGCTGCCGATGGGATCGCCGAGCTTGCCCATCGCCTCGGACGGGCGACCACCCTGAAACGCCACATGATTGACCGCGGCGATGCCTTCCAGCGACACGCCGCCCTCGACGATGCGGGCGCCGAGGCCGATCAGGAAGGCCTGCAGCTTGCCGGGATCGACCATCAGCTCGGCGCCGAACAGGCGGCTCGCGATATGCGGCATCAGGAGCGTCATTGTGCGGCCCTTTTCGGCTCGGGTTGATCGGCTTCATCGCCGTCCTCAGGCTCGGCGTCGGGATTGTCCGCTTGCGGCGGCGCGTTCGGATCGGCCGCGGGCGCCGGCGGCGGCGCGACCACGCCGGTCTCGCTGCGCATCGCCACTTCCTTGGCGCGCTGCGCGTTCTTTTCTCGAACTCGCCGCCGGTGCGCTCCATGCAGACCTGCTCGATGGTCTTGAAGCCCTGCGCGACGTCCTGCGTGTCGGCGTCTGATTCCTGCTTGGGATTGAGGCTGGCGCGCTGCGGGCCGATCCACTCGGCGCCGCAATAGGCCTTGCGCAGCAGCGGATCGGCAAAGAAGCCCGGGCGATTGAGGCGGCCGGTCGCAACCGCCTCCTCCATCATCCATTCGTAAGCCGGCTGCACCAGGCGCGCTGCGAGCCAGGTGCGGCGGCGGCGGAAATACTGCCAGGCCATCTCCAGCGCGGCGCGCGAGGCGGAATAGGACGCCGTGAAATGCTTGATCAGCAGCTCGAACGGGATCTCCAGCGCGACGCCGATCTGCCGGCAGAACGACATCACGAACGGGTCGAAATTCGAATTCGGCCGGTTCGGGTTGAAGGCGGCGAGCGTCTCACCCTCGGCCAGGCTGACGACCGCGGCGCCGCCGAGCTTGACCTCGTTGGAATTGAGGCTCGAGTCGGTCTCGCCGATCGGCGGCTCGGTGCCGTCATCCGCAGGCGACTGGATGACGAACGCGGTCATGGCGGTCGCGACCGCGGCGTCGACCTCGGCGTCGGAATAGGTGGTGAGCTGCTTCAGGAACTCGATCACCGGCGCCAGATACGGCACGCCGCGGGTCTGTTCGGGGCGCAGGCGATCGTAGAGGTGAAGCACCACAGGCAGGCCGGTGTCGGTGCGCGCGGCGACGCGCTCCCATTTCAGATCGAGGACGCGCAAGCCGCCCGGGTGCTTGTTGGTGACGTGATAGGCGACGTGCACGCCGTCGCCGTCGACCTCCACGCCGCCGGCAATCTTGTCGGTATCGCTCGCGCGCTGCGGATTGCAAACGCGATCGGCCTCGATCATCTGCAGCTTGGTGCCGTAGGCGTCGCCGGCATCCTTGCGGTAGCGCCGCAGCACGAACAGGTCGCCCGACTCGAGCACGCCGCGATAGGTGGTCGACTCCATCTCGTCCATGCATTGCACGCGCGTGAAGTCGCAGGACGCACAGAACAGCTCCCACTCGCGCTCCTGCTCGCGCTCCATCGCATCGGCCTGCTCCGGCGTGATGCCGAGCGCCTCATGATCAACGCAGGCCTGCAGCTTGAGCCCGTCGCCGACGACGTTGGTGACGTTGGTCGCGATGGCGCCGGTCGCGATAGGTGCATTGCGCGCAAGGTCGCGCGAGCGGCCGCGCAGATCCGGCAGATCGAGCAGCGTGTCGGCATCGGCCGAGCCGTCTTTCGGCCGCCAGCGCTTAGTCGGACGCCGCTCGCGCGCGCCGCCATTGTAGCCGCCGGCGCCGGTCGCCTCGGCAAGCTCGGTGCGCGCCTGCGCCCGCGCCAGGCCGCGCTGCGGGTCGAACGTCGCAACAACCCGGTCGATGAAATTCAGCTGCATCGGCTGCTTTGACATGGTCACTCCGGCACGATGTAGCGGGTGCGGCGGCGGCCGCCGGCCGATGCCGGCGTCAACGTCTTCACCTGGCGATCCCAGAACATGATCTGCTGGCGGATCTCGGCGGCATCGGCACGGCGCAACTTGCGCCGGCCGTTGCCGGTCTCGATCTCATACTCCTGCCCGGTCGCGACCGTGGTCGAGGCCGCAAGCCAGGTGTCGAGCTGGGCCTGCGCCTGCTCGAGCGTGATGCCTGCCATAAGTGACAGCCTTTCGCGATTTCGGAATTTTAAGAACGGGCTAGACGAACGGCGCCGCGATCAGCGCCCAAAAGACAGAGGCTCGACACGGCCGCGTAGACCAGCGGGTGCATTTCAGTCCCTTGAAGGGAGTGAACGGTCGCCCCCTGCGGGGGGACTGAGGAGTGTGTCAAAGCTCGTGCTCGGCATCGCCGACGGATGGCTTTTGGCCAAGCTACCACTATTCTTAAGAAACCGCAGATTTCCCAAGGAGGATTCCGATGCAGTTTTTTGCGATGTTTGCCGTCATCATCTGGCTCATGGCGCGGTTCTGGTTCTTGTGGGTGCCACTGCTTGTGATAATTTCGCTTTTTCAGATCGTCGTCGGCTTGGGGTCTCTGATTGGGAGTCTGATTGTCCATCCTCCGCTAATTGTTTGGACAGACCCGACCGTCAAAAGCTGGCTGGCTGTCATCGTGGCTGGCGCGGCCGTCGTCGCAATCGTTGCGCTTGGTCATGTCCTGACGACCAAACCCCAGGACGAAAACAAGCACTCCTGAAAGGGGCAAACGGGAGTGGACACTAAAGCCCGAAGCGAGCTTTGTCCGTCTGATACCAGAGCGGGCTTCCTTGCAGCGGGTTGGGGTGGATGTTGTCAACGTTAAGTAACGCGGCAAGACCAAGCGGCGATGCTGCGAAGGCTGCGAAGGCGTCGATTCGATCCCAGTGATTTGTTGGGCATGCTGCCCGCAGAGCAGTCATACGCGCAGCGTGGTCCGCTGCTAGCCCAGCAGCGTTTGGATCGAGACGCGGATTTTGTATCTCGGATACGATCGGTAGAGAGGCAGAGCCCGCTTGCGACCTTACTGCTGCGACGTAGGTCTGATAATCACTGATGAACTGAGACGGGGTTGAGCTCTCGTTGTGTCCGAGGCTGATGACGGCAAGATCAGGTTTTTCAGGTATCGTCGTTGCAATGTTGGTCGTGTGATACGAAAAGCCCGTTCCAGAAATGCTGGCATTGCGCACCAACAGCCTGTTTGCCGGCTTGATCAGATCGCCGATATTCACGTTGTCCAGTGCTTGGTCAGCCGTGGACCCGACAGTCAAGAACAGCACGTTTCTGCCCGTGATCGCTGCCTCCTGCGCGCTGGTTAGCGTCCCGACAATGCTGCGCGGCCCTCCATTTGTAGCCTGATCAGGGCCAGAGATTTGAGCCCACACCTTGAGGCCATCTTTGACCACGGTGATCGTATACATGTTTCCATTAGTCAGGCCCAACGCACCGGCCGACGCCAGTGTGACCGCGCCGGTTCCGTCATTGCAAACGATAGAAAACGAACCAACACCATCAAGAAATACCGCAACATATTTTGCGGTGCTTGACCCCGACGTAAGAGCGTAGATGCGGTGCGCGTGGCCGCTCACGGTCGGAAATTTGATGTCAGCCTTGAGCTTGAATGAACTGGTCGAAAGCGCGGATGACGAAAGAAGCGCCGCAGAAGTCGCTGTCGGAACAGCAACTCCTCCGGTAATATTCCAACTGTTCGCGGCCCAAGATTGACCACCTGAACTCGTAGTTCCAACTGCACCGTCCGCACGAGCAAAAGTCTCTTGCATGACGCCATAGGTCGATGTCCGACCAAGGAGCGCGGTCAGAAGGTGCGCCTTGGTCGTATCATCATAAAGATAGTAATCGATGTAATGGGAGGGATCGGCGCTTTCGAGCGCTAACGTCAAAAGGTAGAAATGCTCGTCTGGCCCATTGCCGGTGCTATCCCCCAAGAGCGTGAGTACCTTATCCGACCCACCTGCAAGCAAACTAGCCTTGAACGCCTGCGCGAGCGCGGGAATGTTCGCTAACCCAAGGACACCGGCGACGTCGGACGGCAGCATCGTCGGCGCAAAGGCCTGCGCCTCCGCAGCCGCAATTGCGGCCGCGCTCGCGCCGAGTAGGAATTCGCGGCGGTGCATCGACATGCTCAGTTTTGCAAGATTTCGAGCAGGATCGTGAACGTCTGTGCGCTGGTCGGCGTGTAGGCTGCGCGGGCCTCGAGCAGGCCATAGATGTTCGTCGTCCCCGAATCCGGGACCCCGATGATGTAGCTGCCGTTGTTCGGCAGGGCGATTCCCTTCGCACCATCGGTAAAGGCGCGATCGAACGTGACATCCATCGACCCGATGTAGTTGGAATTCGTGGTCGACCAGGCGCTATTGTCACCGTTGGCGATGGTCGGCGACTGCCGATAAAGGTGAAGCCGAAACGACGCGTTGGTGAGCGTCGCGTTGGAGGCGCTGATCCGCGCGCGCGGGATCAGGAACGACTTGTCGGCCTGACGCGACACCGTGAAGGTCAGCGGCGCACAGCCGCTCGCCGACACCGTGGTCGACTGGCAAACGATATCGCCTGAGGCGTAGGCCGTTGTATCGGCCGGCCGCGTGAAGGTGACGGCCGTTGTGTCGCCATAGCCGACGACGGAGGCCTGCGCGAGCGCGCCGGAATTGCCGAGCGGGAGCGCGCACAGCGAGGCGAGCAGCGCCGCAGCGGCGGCGCGGACAAACGGCTTGATCATGATCAGAAAACCCCTCGGCTGTGAATCGTCATGCCGCGCTTTTTCGGCTTGCGCTGGAGCAGCGGCCGCATCGGCGCGGGCTCGGCGGCAGCGACCTTGACGGCGTCGGGCGCGAGCAGATCCGGCTGCTGCAGCACCTGCGGGACGCCACGCTCCTTGGCGATGGCCGCCCATTGATCGGCGGTCAGGCGCGACAGGCCGAGATACTCCGCCATCGCCATCGCATAGATCCGGCAGTCGAGCAGATGGTTCGGCCCGGTTTCCTGCCACTCCTTGACGGTGCGGCCGCGGCGAACGAACGTCTTCAGATATTCTGCGGTCTGCTGCTTGAAATAGCGCTCGTCGCAGCCTTGGTGGTGATGGCAGTAACCATCCGGATCGCACTCGGCGCCGGCGCGACGGCCATCCTTGACCAGATTGGAGTAGAACGTCGCCTTGAGCGGCCACGTGCCGACCGGCCAGAGCGTGGCGCCCTTCCTGATTTTCTTGCCTGACAGCTTGATGTCGACCTGGATCGGCGTGCCGATCGCGGGCGCCGTCCAACCCGACATGCCCTTGATGGCGAAGGCACGGGCGCGGCCACGACAGAACCGGAAGACCTGGTTGGCGCGGCCGCCGTCGCCGGCGTCGATCGCCATGCAGTCGGCAAGACGCGTGCCGCCGAACGCGTCGGGGAACGCCTGGTCGTACACCTTCGCCAGCTTGGCGAACGCTCCGCTGCGATGGTCGGTGGTGTCGCCCTCGAGGAATTCGTGAAAGACGCTCCAGGACTCGCTGTTCGAGGCGAATGCGACGCCCTCGACCCAAATTCCCGTGTGCTGCACGTCGGCGCCCATCACGAACAGCAGTCCGCGCGCCGGAATGTGACCCTGCTTGTAGTCCTCGCGGCGCGCGAGCAGCCTGTCGTATTCCGGAGCCTCGCCCTTCAGCTCAAACGGCAGTCCGAGGGTCAGATTCCAGAACGCCTTGAGCTTGATCGGGTTGTCGCCGGCCTGGACGTACTCTTTCGCGATCTCGTCCCACGGCACGAACGGCGAGGACAGCGCGTCGAAGTGGTAGCTCTTGAATTTCCCTGCGCCGGGCGCGGTCGGCACCCAGCGGCCGGTGGCATAGACCGCGAATTTCTGCCAGCCCTCGATCACGGTGCCGCAGCACGGCGGGATGTAACGCGCCTTGTAGGGCGGCGCCGCGTCGAATTCGAACAGCCGGTTCTTTTCGGACCACTCGAACCGCAGATTGGTGTCGTCGCAATGCGGGCAGACCATGGTCCAGCGGCGCTGGTCGCCGGCTTCGAACTTGGACTCGATCGACGATGCGCCCTTGATGGTCGGCGTCGAGAAATAGGCGCGCTTCCACGTTCCGGAGCGCAAAAACGAGATCTGGCGCGCCCGGATCATGTCGAGCGGGTCGCCCTGGTCGTTCAGATCGGCCGGATACTCGTCGATTTCGTCGCAGAGCGCCTTTTTGATGGTCTTGGAGCGCAGATCCGCGGTCGACGATGCCAGCGACAGAAACAGCGAGCAGTCAGGCGAGAACTTCTTTTCGTAGGTTTTGGAGGCATTGCCGGCGCGCGCGGTCTGCGGAAACACCTTTTTCCGCATGATCGGCGACAACTCCAGCGCGCGGCCGAGCTTTTGCGAGTTGAAATCGCCGAGCGCCGAGTCGGTCGGCTGCACGATCATCATGTCGCACGGGTCGCGGTCGATCGAATGACAGGCAGCGATCTGCAGCAGCGTGGTGAACGCCGACTGCGCCGACTTCATCACCGCGATTTCATTGTCGGGCGCGTCCGGGCCGAGCGCGTCGAGCGGCTCGACCAGGTGCGGCGTGCGCGTGAGGTCGATCAGCTGCGACTTGCGCTCGCCATCCGGCAGATAGAAATGCTGGTTGGCCCATGCCGACGGCGTGATCGGCGCCGGCGGCGAGAATACGGCCGCGAAGATGCCGGCGATGATCGGCAGCGAGGCGCGCATCGACACCATCACGAATGATCCCCCGGCGCGCCGTCGTCTTCGACCGGCAGAACGCGCATGTTTTGCTCCAGCGCGAGGCGGACCTTGCGAACGAGGCTCTTTCAGGGCCTGGCGCAGCTCCGGCGCGCCGCCTTTGGACGCCGCGGCGAGCAATTCGTCGGCATGGTCCGGGATCTGCTCGATCTCGCGGACGATCACGGCCGCGCAGCGTTCCATGCTGCGGGTGACATCCTCGATCGAGAGCAGCTTGCCGAGACGCTCCTCGAGGTCGAGCCGCTTCAGCTCGGCCTCATAGCCGGCGCGCTCGGCCTGCGCTTTCGAGAACGTGCCGTCCCGCGCCGGCGACGGTTGGTCCTCGGCCGTCTTGGTGTCGGCGCCCTGCTGCCGCGATAGGTCCGTCGTCTCGCCGACCAGGCGATCGTACTCGGCCAGGTTGACCAGTTTGGACTTGCCCTTCCCGGGCCGCGTCGACAGGCCGTGCTCGGCCACCAGCTTGCTCACGCGCTCTGAAATCGTCTGCTTGGTGACGCCCTTGCGCACAGCAATGTCCGAGATGGCGAGCCAGAGCCCATCACCGGCAGCGGCCGAGCTGGCCGCGGTATCGAACATGTCAGGTCCCATCACACCCATGTCAGGTGAGTCAGGTCAGCCCGAACATGCTCCAGCTACCGAAACGCCGCGGTGCGAATTACCCGCGGGTGGGTTGGATCGCCAGAGGGACCCGTGATCGCAAACGAAAAAGCCCGCGCCGGTTCGGACCGGACGCGGGCTAAGTCTAGGGAGGAAACGCCCAAGGAGGGCAGCGGCGACCGCACATCCGACCACCGCACACCCTAGACAGAACAAAGCCCGACACGTTGCCGTGCCGGGCCTTGCGCAGTGTTGCGGTTGTCCGCTGCGACGGACAGTGTCTGAAGCCCGCAGGTGCCACCTGCCGTCTAGACCAAGGCCAGGCAGAAAGGCCCGTTGAATTGGTCGGCCCTCACCCTAGACGCACGAAGCCCGGCACGATGGCCGGGCTTTGTTTCATGTGAAACGGTTTTCCGAATCCCCTCAACTTCCACTTCGCTGTTAGCGAAGATGGATGCGCCGGGGTCCACCCCGTTCGAGCCATTCAGTGCGCGGTCGCAACACCTAGGCTGGCTCGATCTGACCCTCTTCGAATTCGATCGGGGTCATGCGCTTGAAGATGTCGACAAGGACATTGAGTCGGCCCCTTGAGTCAAGCCGGTCGATGGTGCCCTGGAAGTAAGCGAACGGCCCGCTCTTGATCCGCACCAGGTCGCCGACGCTCCACAGCCGCTTGCGCCGCGACAGCGGGATCGAGCCCATGGCCTCCAGCGCCCGCACGTTCGCCATGTCGTCGGGCTTCAGGTAGGGATAACAATCCCCCATCCTAAAATAACCCTCGACGCCATCGACCATGACGCCGCCGATCGACGCCTGAAAATCCGGAACGAAGATCGCCTGCGCAAACAGCGGAGCGACGACGTCGACGAGCCGACCACGACGCACCTCGCGCCGATGGATTAGCGGGAAATACGCGCTGACCCCACGCTCCCGGAACGTCTGCATCACCTTGCGCTCTTTGTTGGCGTAGGTCAGCAGCAGATACCAGCGGCGCGGCTCGGGCGAGACCGCGGGAACGTCGTCGACGATCGGGACAAATTCAACGAAATCCCCGATTTTATAGGCCATTGTCATTCGTCTCCCCCTGCTGCCTGCGTTGCTTGCGCTGCGGCCAGATCCGGCCAGCCGCCGTCCTTGCGCGGCGGCCATGGGCCGGGCGCGAAGAAACCCTGTTCGTCGCCGCGCTTTTCGAGTAGCGGCGATCGGCCGCCGAACACGTGCGCGCTGATGAACGCCTGCCATGCGGCAATCTGCTGGCGATCGGCGATCCACCGCCAAGCCGCCTTGTCGGCCACACGCGCGAAGGCGAGAATTTGCGCGGTGACGGCCGCGGGGTAGACAACCCTGCCGTTGCTGACGAAGGGACGCGTCTTGGCGACCGCGTAGAGCGCGGCGATGGCCCGACCCGCTTCGGAGATTTCCTCAATCGGACCCGTCGCGACCTGCGGCGCGCCCTCGGGCCGATACGGGAATTCCTCAAAGCCGCGGTTGCGTATCCACAGATGGAAATTCGGCGGCTTGGTGCGCCCTGCCCGCGACAGCGCCGCGGCGAACAGCGGGACAGCCGCACAGCAATGCGCCCGCTTGTCCGGCGAGAGCAGACGGAACTCGGCGGAGGCGAGATCGCGCCGATGGCCCTGCACCTCCCGCCCCGGCCAGGCCGACCACGCCGCAGCGAAGCCATCCGGTTCGCTTTCCTCGTCAGCGAAGCGCTCCCCCTCGCCCCCTCGGGGGCTTTGGGGGATTCAGGTTCAGGTTCAGGTTCAGAGGTTAGGTGGTCGCAAGTACTGCTAGGGCTAACCGAGTGCTGGCCGAGGGCTGGCGCAGGGCTAACGCTCGGATTTAGCCCTAGCTGGCTGCTAGGGCTAATCGGCGTTGTTTTCGCTGCATTTTCGTCGGCGTCGACGTGCGGCGCGCGGCCCTGAGCCCGCGCCTCGATCATTTCCTGATCAGCATCGAACAGCAAGCGGATCTCGTCGGTGGTGCGCTTGCCACGCCCCTGCCCATTGCGCACGCCGTTCTCATCGAGCCATTGCGGCTGCCGCGCAATGGCGCCGACCTGCTCGAGCCAGACCAGCCGGCGCCGCACGGTGTCGATCGACAACCCGTCGCAGTCCTCGGCCAGCGTCGGAATGGCGGCGAACGCGACCCCATCGCTGTCGACGTAGAGCGACAGCGAGCGCAGCAAGATCGAGGCCTGCAGGTTGCGCAGCTTGAGATTTCGTGCCCATGCGTGCGCCTCGTCGGCGGCGATGCGGCGGGCTCGCCGTTTCGCGGTTGTCATGGTGATGCTCTTAAATTGCGGATTCAACTGGACGCGGTAAGCAACTGCACAGGAACGGTTTTGCTATCGCGGCCCCATCAGCATGATGCGGACGATTTCCTCATCGGCATGGACCCAGAGCAGGTCGCGGTTGATCGCGTCGGCGAGGCGGTCGAGCCAGCGCGACGGGAAGCGCTTGACCCGAACGAGGTGATCGCGGATGGCATCCAGCTGCTCCGGCGGGAGCGCATCCGCTTCATCCTCGGTCATGACCTGCCCGGTCGACACGACGCGGATGGCGATTTCCAGCTCGCCGAGCTTGCCGGCTTCGATCACCAGCGATTGGATGACGTTCGCCAGCCGGAGGGCGCGCTCGCCGCCGGCCGCCAGGGTTGCGAGAACGGTTTCAGTAGCCATCCAAGCCCCCGCGTTTGTAAGGCAGATCACGGGCCGCCGCAGCGGCCCTGATGCGCTCGTCGAGCGCGGAGCGGCCCGGCGGCGGGTCGCCGAAGAAGCCCGCCGTCAGGCCCTGCCTGTCGATGCGCAGCTGCAGCTCGGCGCGCTCGCGTAAGTGATCGAGCGATGGCATGCGTCTGATCTCGACGACGGGCGCAAGCGGCGCCACGGGCTTTTCAGCCAACGGCACATTGACGACAACCGGGCGGCGCCAAAGGCCGGGCGCGCCGGGCTTCGGCGCAGGCCCCGTCCGCCGCGGCGCCCGGTCGCGCGCGCCCTTGAGCTTGCCATAGTAGCGCTGCTCGCAGGCCGATGCTGTGCGGCCCGGCATTGCGGCCGCGATCGTGGTCCAGTCAAGGTCCTCGCCGTCGCGCAGGCGGAGAACCATGGCATCCTCGTCAGCAGACCAGCGCACGCTTGTCCTGGTGATGGCGCTCATGCCGCACCCCTTTCCGCAAACAACGGCGTGACGCCGAGGCCAGCGCGCTCGCGATCGAGCGCTGCCGAGGCCGCAGGATTGATCCAGAGCACCTCGACGCGCTCGCGGGCGCCGTCGGCATAGGCCTTGAACTCAAGGCGGCGCCAGTCGTCGAGCGCGGCGTCATAGAGCGGATGCGCATAGCCGGACAGCACCACCATGCCCCGCAGCCCGCGCAACGCACCCAGCAGCCGGTTATGGGCCGCCAGATCCATTTCGTGCTTGTAGGCAGACTTGCCACCCTTGAACATCGAGCGGGTGTCGTGGATGTAAGGCGGATCGACATAGTGCAGAGACTGCACGCCATCGTGCCGGTGCAGCACCTCGACCGCATCGCGGTGCTCGATCACGACGCCGCGGAAGCGGTTGACGATCGCCGGATAGGCGTCGGGCAGATTGCCCCAATCCTGCGCCGGCGTCGTGCCGCTGCGGTTGGAGTTGGAACGAAAGCCGGTCGACTGATGGCCGCGCTGCGTCGAGGAATGCGCGTTGCTGCCGAAACCCATGAACGACCGGATGACGAGGCGGCGGGCGCGCTCGACAGGATCCGGCGACCACTCATAGGCCAATTCGAATTCGGCACGAGCGAACGGCGTCAGCCGGAGCAACTCGATCAGCCGCACGGCGCCGGCACCATCCTGCAGCACGCGAAACAGCCCGACGATGTCGTCGTCGAGATCGTTGTAGACCTCGGCATAGGCGCGCGGCTTGTGCAGCAGCACGCCGGCGCCGCCGCCGAACACTTCGGTGTAGAGCCGATGCGACGGCAGATGCGGCAGGATATCCCGCGACATGCGGAACTTGGCACCGTGCCAGCGAACCGGCGGACGGGTGATGGCGTTCATGCCGCCACCTCCGCATTCTCGCACACTGCCTCGCACGCCGGCGTGCTGCCGCCGCGGCGGATCAGCTCGGTGCCGCGGAACCACTCTTTCCAATGCTCCTCGCGGCCACCGTTGAATTCGTGGCGCGAGACGCAGATGATCTCACAGCCCTCGCGCTCGCAGACCTTGCGCGAGCTGTGGCCGTCGTCGCTGCGGACCTTATCGCTCCATTTGTGCTTCATTCCGCCGCCTCCAGAAATTCAGGCGTGGCCGCCTCGCCGTCATCCATGATGGCGAGAACGTTCGCCTTCATCTGGCGGACCTCGACGGCGTTTCCGATCTGCTTGACCTGCTCGGTCTTGGTGCCGGCAAATCTGTAATGCGCAGGGAAGCTCATGGCTGCGGCCAGCTCATGCGCCTCGAACATCCGGAACAGGATATCCGCATCGGCAGTGTCGACCTGGCCCGACGGTAGCAGCACGGCCTCGACCAGGTTGATATGTCCCGTTGCCGTCACAGCCGGGGCAGGCTGGTCGAGCCCATGCACGCGCGGCGCCTGCCCTTCGCGTTCGCCAAACTGCGCGGTGATGAACGCCAGCTCGCCGCGGTTTGCCGTGGTCAGCGTGGGCGCCGGGTCGGTCTCGACGTCGCGGGCGCGATTTGAGGTGTCGGAATGCGTGATCGGCACCACCATGCCGAAGCGCGCCTTCGCAGTGGCTGTCGGCAGCGGATCATCGGCACTGCGCAGCGTCTCGCCGCTGCCGGACCCGTAATAAGGCGAAATCAGCACGTGCGAGTGCTTCGCAACCTGCGTTGGCGTCGGCTCGTCGACCGAGCGCGGCGCACCATCGGCGTGGCGCGACAGAACGAAGGGCTCGACGATGCCGATGCGAGCGATCGTGGTTGCGGTTGGCGCCGGCTCATCGACCGACTGCACGTCGCGGCGGAAATTCTGCTTGATGATGATCGGCTCGGCAAGACCGACATGCCCGCGGGCCGCCAACGTCGGCACGGGCTCGCCCATCGACCGCGCCACGACCTTGTTGCGCAACGTCACCACGATCGGCGCGGAAGGCCCCGACCCGCCCCTGACATCGCCGCTGCGCGCCCTCCGCAGCCACGCGGCATAGTCCCGAACCCGTTTGCGATTGCGCGCGCGCAGATCGGCGCGCTTGGTATGGCGCCGGGCAAAGGCAAAGCGCAGCGCATGCAGCAGCGAGCGCTGCATCTCGGCGATCAACATCGCTATCAGGATGTCCGGCCAGCCGAACTTGAGCGCGCCAGCCAGGATGCGCGCCAGCGTCTTGGGCGCCAGCGGCACGGGACGCTTGAAGATCGACTTGCCCTTGATCGACCAGTCGATGATGTCGCGCGCCGGCCGCCACGGCAGCAGGCCATCGGCCGCGGCACGGTCGCGCCGTGCATGGGTGACGACCGGCAGGATCGAGCGCCGCCCGTTGAACTTGAAGAAGCCAAAGAAGCGCTGGCGCGTCGTCGCGGCGCCCTGGTTGGCCGAATTATAGAAGCCCCACTCAATGCTGGTCGCGCCAAGGCCGCGGATGGTGTCGATCCATTGATTGAAATACTGCCCTTCCCGCTCCTTGATCGGCCGCCGGGTCACCGGATCAACCGGCCCCCATTTGACGAACTCGCGGACGTTCTCGATCAGCATCCGGTCGACATGAAGCTCGGTCAGCCAGGTAATGACGTGCCAGGGATCACTACGCTGCTGGTCGGACGTCGGCTTGCCGCCGCGCGCGACGGAGTGATGGGTGCAGGTTGGCGAGGCCATCAGCAGGTCGACATGCAGTCCGGGGATAACCAAATGCGGCCGGACCTGGCTGATGTCGGCGCAGATGTGATGCGCGCGCGGATGGTTGCGCTGATGCGTCTCCAGCGCAACACCCCAATGATTGATGCAGTAGAGATCGATGTCGTGGCCGAGGCTCGGCCATGGCCTGCTCGGACGCCTCGGAAGAACCGCCGGCGCCGCAAAAGAGATCGACGACGACCTTCGGATCGCCCCAACCGAGATCTCGATCCAGAACAATACTGCTCACGCCTGAGACCTCCGCACGCGATCCTCGGCGCCATCGCGCAGCCGGCGCAGCTCGTCGAGATCGACGGGGCCGCCGATGTCGTAAGCGCCGACCTCGTCACGCGCGGGCGGCTCGCTGCTGCGCTGGCGCCAGGCGATGGCGTAGCCGATCACGAAGCCGGCAAAGACGAAGCAGGACGCCGCGGCGATTGCGATGTTGTGGCTGATGGTGATGGTCTGCGCGACCAGTGATGGTTCGGTCATGCGGCCCTCAGAAGGTGAAAAGGTTGGGAACGTAGGCGTTCCAGATCTGCAGCAGGTCGCGCTCGGCGCGCTGCCATTTGTTGTGCGGCCTGATGCGCCGGCGCAGCGGCGCGACGTCGGCATAGGCCTGCGCGTTCGGCAGCGGCACGCCGCTCATCAGGTCGCGCCACTCGGTCACCAAGAGGATTCGGTCAAAGCGCTTGATCTCCGCCGCCATCTCCGGCGACGGCGGCCATTGCAGCCCCGCGGCCTGATGAACCGCCTCGTCGACCTTCAGCGCAGGGTAGTTGAGAGCCTCGATCACGAGGCTCGCCGACACGCCGAAGCGAGCCTCGACGATCGCCGCCAGCGTGTGCTTTTTCGGCGTCGTGTCGTCCTTCAGCAGCGATTCATGGACGTCATGCAGCGACAGATAGGCTGCAAGAATCCGATTGCCCGTCGTCTTCATCGCGGCGCGCACGCACTCGACCGTGTGCTGCGCGACCGAATAGACGACGCCCGGCGTCGCACCGTTGTAGCGGTTTTCCTTGGCGAGATGCTCGGCAGCCCATCCCGGATTGATGAAGTCGGCCGGCACCGGATTGAGCAGGTCGACGTTGCGCCCGTCCGCGAGCGTGAAGATGGTACGCGGGTTCATGCGCCCACCTTCAGCGCAGCAAGCACCTCTTCGACCAAGATGCAGATTTCGGTTGCGAGCAGCGCCATCAATTCCGGCTCCTGACCGTCCTCGGTCAGGATGATGCAGCGCTTGCCCTGACCGCAGAACCAGCCGGCTTCGAGATGCGCCGAGCGACCGCAGGGCAGGATCAGAACGCAGGTATCCGCCCATTGCATCGCGCGCAGATCACTGACGAAGCCTCTCGCGGCGATCGGAGACGTGGTCAGCAATTCGCGGTAACGCTCTGCGGACCAGGACTGCCAATTCGGATCAATCTCGGACCACGCGAAACCGGGAACGCCATTGAAGGGATTCCGGAAATCATAAACGGCATGGCCGGCGTTGCGGAGCAGCTCGACCAGCCAAGGCTGGTGAGGATTTCGCCACGATGAAGCGGCGTAGATTTTAGCCATGTGCTTCCCCTGAGGTTGAACGGATGCCGGCGACACCAACTGCGCCAGGAAGGCGCGGCCGTCGTCGCACACGGAAATCTTGGTGAGTCCGCAATGCGCAAAGCCCTTGCCGACCAGGTGGCGCAGCATATCGGGCTCGATCGCACGGCCGGCGTCGATGTCGAGCAGCGCGATCTGCTCGGCCAGCTCGTCGGCATCGACCGGCAGGCGGGTCTGCAGCGCGCCGTCGACCACCTCGGCCGGCGGCGCATCGTCGATCTGGCGCGCGACATCGAACAGGCTCGGCTGCGGCGGGCGATAGGGCTCGGTAAGGTCGACGGCCGGGCGATAGTCGGCCGCCTCCAATTCGCGCAGGCGGTCCCAGCCCGCGCCGCGCAGCTGCCATTGCTCGTTGGAGACGTAGGAGAAGCCGCGCTCCAGATAGAGCGGGCCGATGATGGCCGCGAGATCGCGGCGCGGATGGCAGAAGTCGGACAGGATTTTGAGATGCTCGCGCTCGCTCAGGCCCTGCGCTTCGGCGGCGAGATCATCGGTCGACGGCGCCAGCCATTCGGAGCCTGCCAGCTGGTCGATGACGATGGTGTCGCCGGCGTCATAGGGCGCGCTGGCACGCGTCTTAGGACAGCGTTCGTCGCAAGGTTCGATTTCGCCGCAACCTATGCAATTGCCGAGAGGATGCGGTGAAACCTCGACGGCCGCAGCGGCGCTGGCCCCTTGAGATGTTGCATCCGCTGCGGCCGCCTCGGTCTCACCGGAGGGCTCCGGGAGATCATGCTGCGCGATCACCTCGCGCCAATGCCCATCGACCGCGTCCTCGCGCAGCCGCGCACCATCAGGCATTGCGGCCGCGCGGAACGACCAGCCGCATTGGCAGGTTGCGACGCTCAAGATCTCGTCGTCGGGATACTCGCGCGTCATACTGACGACGTGCCGGCCGACGATCGCGGGGTGAAGGTGGAGGGCTTCTGACGGACCGGGCGCTACGCCGGCTTCCTTTCTTACGCGTCCCTCCCCATTTGGCCGCGGCTGCTGGCACGGGACAGGGTCTCGGCTGGCGTCAAGGGCCGGTATTGAACGCTCTGGAATGAGCGAACCACTATCGGGCCCTGCAGGATGGTCGCCAGTGCCTGCGGGTCTTTCGGCCGTAGCCGAGGCTTCCCCGCCTCCGTCAGAACTTGTTGCGCCCGCCAATGACGACGAAGGCGCCGCATCGATCGGGGCGGCGCTCGCGCTGCTTTGCAGCGCGACGCCGGCCTGGTTGCCCCACGCGCCCCAATTCGGCGGCAGCGGATGCTCGGCATCGACGCGGGCGAACAGCTCGAGCACGGGCAGCGGCTGCCCCTCGCTGTCGCAGCCGACCATCGCGCGGATCATCTGGCGATAGTGCTCGGGCTTGCGCGAGTGATCTGTCGCACGCTCGCGATGATTGGAGCCGAACTTTTCGTCGCTCGCCGGCTTCGGCAGCCCGCGCCCGCTCTTGAACTGCAGCAGCAGCTCGTCCTGGTCCCAGACCAGCAGGCCGGTGCCGCTGACGTCCGGATGCTCAGCGTCGGTCTTGGTCCAGACGTAACAGGTCGAATAGCTGTCCATGCCGAGCGCGAGCTGGCAGGCATAGGCGAGCGGCAGGTCGACGGTCGCCAGCACCATCTCGCCGTCGGCCAGCATCACCTCGGTCTTGAACGGGACCTTGGCGAGCAGATGCGCCCGCGGAATCCACATCCAGGCCCAGCTGTCCGGCAGCAGCGCCTCGCCGGCGCGCTTGAGATAGTCGAGGATCTCCGGCCAGGGCATGGTCGGGTAGTGGTTCTCATAGGCGCGGTCGCCGATGCCGGCCTTGCGGCGCCAGGGCGGGTCGGCCAGCAAGGCCGGATAGAGCCGGCCATCCGGCGCGACGGCCGAGGCCGAGGACAGCGCCGAGGCGAGGTCCCGGCGATGGACGCGCCCCCGCTCCTCGGCATCGACCTTGAGCAGATCCATCGCGACGCGGCCCTGCCCGGAACGCATCTCCTCGGCGTGCTTCTCGACGAGAGATTCGAACGTTTCCGGCGGCAGCGCGGCGAGCTTCTGAGCCTGCGAGGAAAAGCGATGCGTCACGCCGATATCGCGGAGCGTGATCGGCGGCGGCGCATCAGAAACCCCTGACAAATCGTCAGAGGTTTTTCCGAGCGAGGCCGCCCACCCCGCGCCACCTTGCCGGCGGCGTGCTGCGCTTCCATCAGCTCGCCGAACCGACGCTGGGCGCGGAACCTGATTTGTGCAGCCTGGATTTCCAGCTGCTTGTCGCCGGCGATGCGCGCGGCGTGGCGCAGCGCCTCGGCATGGTCATGAATGGCCTTGACCTCGTCGACTGCAACCGCCTCGGCCAGGGCGCGGCGCGCCGCCTCGTATTTTGCTAGCAGCACTGTCATTGGTCAGCCCCGCTAGAACGCCGGACCAGAGACAGCAGGGCCTCCGCAGCCGCTTCGTCATGATCCGCAAAGATCGGCGCCGCGCGACGTCCAAGCAGTTGAGGATCTGGATTGCCGTCGATCAGGGCATGAACGATCGCGTGATGCGTTGGGCACAGCCAAACGTGCTCGTGATCGGGAACGGCGAAATCGTTATCGAACTGCCGGCCAAGCGGGACGACGTGATGCGCCTCAGCAACGTATTCGAACCGCCCACAAATGCTGCAAGGACAGCGCTTGCCGGGCCGGAACGACAGCCGAGCGCGCTCAATCCATTCGGACTTCGTCATCTCAGTCAAAGGGGATGTCCTCCAGCTGCGGCCGCGCCGCGAGGCCCGCGAGCAGCTCGCGCACGATCGCGTCGAGCGTCGGCGCCGTGCCGCGCGGCCTGCGGGCCACGGCGTTGTGCGGCCTGGTCAGCCAGCGCCGGTTCGCCTTGCGGTTATCGAGCGTCTGCCCGTTGATGTGATCGACCACGTGCGTGCGCAGAAACGCCTCGTCGCGGTGCGGCTCGTCCCTGATTGACAGCTCACGATGCATGCGCAACGTGGCGCGCGACGGCCCGACATTGCGCTTGGCGTAGAGCATCCAGCTGTCGCCGCGGTTCTTGCCGGCATGCCAGACGTTCCACTGCCATTGCAGCAGCCAGGGCACGTCCTCAGCGTCGACCAGCGTCCATATCGGCTCGCGCGACGACAGCCAGATCCGCGCCCACGGCGTGCCGGTGAGATCCGGCAGTCCGGAGACGTCGAACGCGACCTCGCGCGCATCGGTGGTGGAGATGGGCGCATGCATCATCACAACATCCCCAGCGCCTGCATGTACGTCTCCAGGATCGTCTCGAACGCCTGACGCTCGATCGGGTCCTGCTGCCGCAACTTGATGATCGCCTTGAGCGCGCCGGTGTCGTAGCCGTTACCCTTGGCCTCGGCGTAGACGTCCCGCACGTCGTCGGAGATCGCCTTTTTCTCCTCCAGCAGCCGCTCGATCCGTTCGATGATCGATTTCAGCTGATCCTTGGCGATCTGCTCGGCGCGCTTCGTCGCGATGTCGGCTACCTTGCTCACGATGCCAACCCCTTCCGCCAGAGCTGCGCGACCGAGACCAGCCGCGTGTAATCGCAGCCTTCGAAATCGGCGTCGTAGCGCATCAGGTCATGCGCGATGCGATGCGCGGTCCACGTCTGGATGTCGTGGCCGTTGTCGCGCGCGCGCGGCGGCGGAGGCGACCATCTCGACGGTTGGCGTGGTGCGGCCGTTCATGGCGCGACCTCGCTCCGTGAGGCGCCGGCGATCTCGCCTTGCGCGCCGCCGGACACTTCGCGCAGCAGCGCCAGCCGCCCGGCCAGCGCCGCCCGCTCGCGGGCCGGCAGATACCAGCCCTTGCCGTACTCGACCTGCAGCGTGAACCCATGGCCGCGCAGCCATTTGCGCGCGCCGGAGACGTAGACGTCGACCTGCCGGTCGCTCATGTCCTCGCTGTCGAGTGCCAGGCGCACGGTCGACTTGGAGACCATCTCGCGGCGCGCGAGCAGGCCGAGCACCACGCCGACGCGGCGCGGCCGCACCGCCGGCGGGGCCTCGTTGAACCCGAGCAGCTCCTCGAGCTGCTCGACGCGGTCGCGGAGGCGGCGCGCCTCGCCGCAGGCGCAAGGCATCATGGCTGCGCCCTCACCAGGTCGCGAAAATTGGCGACCCAGCCGGCGACCAGGCTTTCCGGCAAATTCAGCTCCCGGGAAATTTCCCAGGTGTCCCGCCTGTAGAGCCAGAGCGTGATGACCTCGCGATAGCGCTTCAGCTGCTGCCGCGAGACGTCCGCCGCGTTCGGCGAGCGGTGACGAATGCCCCCCCCATGTCAGCAACCCTCCAGCAGGCCCGCATCGACGCGGTAGGGCTTGACCTGGAAATAGCGCGGCTCGTCGCGGTCGGCCGGCCAGGGCAGCAGCCCCTTGGCGTCGGCACGAAGGAACGGCTCGCCGTCGACCATCAGCAACAACGGCAGGTCGTCGTCGACCGTGAGGGTCGCGACATCGCGGTGCCCGTCGAGCCAGAACAGCTGCGCGCGGGCGGCGCGGACCCGACCCGTCATCGCCGCGCCCGCAACGTCAAATCCCCCTGCTGCACTCATGACAGACACGGCTCCTCGTTCGCCGGACGGAGGTCCGGCGGCTGGGTGGCTCGAAACGCGGTGTGGTTACTGGCGGGGAGACCTAGTCCGGCCCCTCGCGAATGGTTATGGATGGGCTGTTGAGCACGCAGGGCGGGCCGCCATTACCAGCTTGCGCCTCGCCCGGCGCACCGCCTCTGCCGCGAACTCCCCGACCTGCAACGGAGCCTCGAAAGATGCCCGGAAGCCTGCTCGAAGGCATTTCGTTGAACGCGATCATGACCTACGCGCCGATCGGCATTTCCGTCCTGGCCCTGATCATCTCCGGAATGAGCCTGCGCATCAGCTTCCGAAAGGACAATCGCGAGATCCTGGCCGAGCGCCCGACCGCAACGGCCGAGATCACCGGCTCGGACTTGCGCGGCTGGCACGTCGTTGCCGTTAAGGTCATCAATCGCAGCAGCGTCGGTCAGCGCTGGACCAACATCGAGGTGCGACGCCCCCGCAACGCCCGCCTCATCGCGAACGACGAATCCCTCTACATCAAGGAGGCCCGCACCCGGCGCCTTATCGATCCACTGCCCTTCGAACGAGCCGGCAGAAAGGTGCCGCTCGACGTGAGACTGGAAGAATTCGGCACCGAGGCGCCCGCTTTCAACGGCATCAGGATGGGCGAAGGAGATACGTGTCATCGCTCGTTCTTGCTGTTCGTGCCGCCCTCGATGCGGCCCATCAATTTGTCCATTCGCGTCAGCCTGCGCTCGATGGAGCCGGTCGAACGGTCGACCTTCATCGACGTCCGAAGAACCGCGACGGACGTCACCAGCACGGCCAGGGACAAAACCAGCGGCACCCACTGACCGAGCCCGCTCATCGCCCGGCCTCCGGTTGAAGCGCCTTCCCCGCTCGCGCGCGGCGTGCTGAAATCGCAGGCGAGCCGCCATCGGCTCCGTTTCGGACACCGCACTTGCGCACGCCGCCGGCAGGACGACTGCCGGTGAACGGCGGGGATAGAGCCCCGCCGCGGACGACCGAAGGGAGGTGACGGTGCCATGCGGAAGCGTGGCGGAAGCCCGAAGGTTCAATACGTTCGGCGGTACGCGCGCTGGGTGAAGGGAGATCGGCGGCGAGTGGGTGACCACAAGCGCGGCGAAGACCCGAAGTCAGCGAGCAGACCAAGCAAAGAACAGCTTGAACTGTTCGGCCACGAATGACGGGGGTCGCAACCCCGTCAAACCGATGGCGGCTCACTTGCGAAAACCCCTTTAAATACAGGCCCGGCGCGCGTTTTCCACACGCGTCCACAGGGCCACAAAATGAGAGCGTCACCGCGTTGTCCACAGCGCAAAATTTCGCGCTGTCCAGCGCTCCGGAGGCATCGCCGGTTCCGACCAAGGAACGTAGGGTGCCGCTCATCGGACCGCCCCCGCCGGCTGCAGAGGCTTCGCATGCATCAGCGTCAACGACTCATAGGTCAGCCATTCGATTCCTCGCTCGGAAGCAGCGGTGACGATCGAGGGCCATAGGTCGACCGAGATACTTTCTCGGCGCTTCATCTCGGACGCTGTCGACGGTCTCTTCAGGCCGAACGTTCGAGCGAAGTCGGTCGGCCCACCGAAGACGGCGAACACATCCGAAACCGTTTTCTGCGAATCATCTCGAGCCATGAATGAGCGACCTACATGATTCGTGTTGATTTGGTCAACATGACTTGTGTCAACACGATTTGTGATGATCCACCCATGGATAGCATGGGTGAGAGACTCCGCTTTGCGCGGGTAAAGGCTGGATTTTCCTCGGCAATGGCCGCCGCGAAGCGGTTCAATTGGCCGCCCTCGACATACGCGGCACACGAAAACGGGCAAAACTTAATTCCTGTGGATGTCGCCGACCGATATGCACAGGCCTTCAGGATCTCCGTCGGCTGGCTGCTCTCTGGCGAAGGTGAAATCGAGCGCCGCAATATCGTGAGGGTCGAAGGACTAGTCGGCGCAGGCGGCTCAATCGACACGTCCGCGGAGGGGCTGGGACCTGACGGACTGGAAGAGATCGAACTACCTCTAGCGCTCACGGAGGACTGCGCCGGGTACCGCGTGACCGGAACGTCGATGTTTCCCCGTTACGACGATGGCGACATCATCGTCGTTTCTCGCCAACCGCAATCACCAGATGATCTGCTCTACTTGCCGGAGTCGATGGTGACCACGATCGACGGCGCCCGTTATCTGAAGCGCATCGTGCCCGGCAACCGCAAGGGTATCTATGATCTTGAGAGCTTCAACGCGCCGCCGATGCGGAACGTGAAGCTGCAAAATGCAACCCGGGTCCAAGTCGTCGTTCGCCGAGGAGAGTGGAAGAGGCTCGACGCGAGCGGTCGGAAGCGAACTGTCCAACGGCAACTGCGGAAGGCCCAATGAAACTCACTCCAGTCATCGCCGGCGTCTCGCTGATCCTGCCTGCGGTCGCTGCGCAAACGGCGACCGCACCTAAGAAGCAGGTCAAGGAAGCACCTATTGTTGTCGAAGCTCGCGATGCGGTGAAGAGGTCCCTGAAGGACCCGTTCAGCGCGGTGTTTCAGAATGTCCAAGCTCGCTCGACCGTCAACCTTCGAGGCGAACCGATGGAGGTCGTTTGCGGTGAAGTGAACGCCAAGAACGCCTATGGCGGATACATCGGCTTCGCCCGCTGGATCTTCGATAGTAAAACACGCTCCGCCTATGTCATGGGTGGACCTGACGATTTTGTCGCCGCCACCATGATCAAGAACTTCTGCTCCTAGAAATCAACATCAATCGTGTTGACACAAACTGTGTAAATTCTTAGGTTGCCTCCCGCCTTACTCGGGAGACACCCCATGCCGCGCCGGCCCGACGACATCTCCAAGACTGATTTCGCCCATCAGTGCCGCCTGCACAGCCTCGCCTGGCTGCCGGGCCTGAACCGCTTCCTTGACCTACGCTACCCCGAAGCCCGGCGGCACGTGCTGCCCGTGATGGCGGAGGATGGCCGCACCCTGCTGCGCGACGCCTCGATCCGCTCCTGCCTCGCTGCCCGTGCCGCCTGGGAGGCCGAGCAGGCCGAGAAGGCCCGCGCGGAAGCCGAGAAGGTCGCGCTGGCCGAACGCCTCGCGCCGGCGGCGATCGCGCCCTGCCGCGCAGATCTGGAAGGCCCCGCGGCCGTCAACCAGCTCGCCGACGACTTCATCGTGCAGACCACCCACGGCGAGGGCGTCGTGTTCGGCCAGCTGATCCGCCTCGGCTGGCAGGCCGAGCAGCTCAAGCGCCACGTCGAGGCGGCCCGTATCGTCGCGCAGCGCCGGCAGGAAAAGCAGTTGGCGGAGGTGGGCGCATGAGCCTGCTTCGCCCCATGGACCTCGCGGCGCGCGGCCCGGCCAACGGCAAGGACATCGTCGCCGCCATGGCCGCCCGTCTCGCCGAAGCCGGCATTCCCGCCACCGAGCGCGAGGCGATCCGCATTCTCGCCGCGCACGGCTTTCGCTACGGCGACATCGCCGCGCTGGCGGAGGACGCATTGTTCGCCGCGCGGCAGGCCGCCGTCGCAGGCGCCATGCAGTCCAGCGGAGGCCGCTGATGCCGCGCCAACCATCGGGTCCGCGATCGCTGCGCTCCGCCCTCCTCCGCGCACCCTGGGACGGCTTCCGCACTGCGGACGACATCGCCGCCGATTTCGAGCGCTGGTCGCTCGCGACCATCACCGCGCAGCTGTTCCGGCTGTCCCGCGAGGGCCTGATCTGGTCGGTCCGCCACGAGGGCGTCACGCCGCTGCACAAATTCGCTCATCCGCGCATGGATGCCGATCTCGTCGTGCCCGGCCCCCGCTCGCCATTGCGCCGCAGCTGGCAGACCCTGCAGCAGGCCCGCCGCATCGCCATCCAAGCCGTCGAAATGCCGCTCTCCGCAACCGACCCGGGAGCGCACTGATGGACACGCTGACCATCGTGCTCGCGGCCCTGGTGCTGATCGAGGCGGCGGCGATCCCGATGGCCTTCCGTATCGGCTATGGCCGCGGCTACAGGATCGGCTTCGACGCCGCCGGCAAGCTGATCTTCTCGGAGAAGTCATGACCCCGCTTCGCCAACCGGCTTCGCAGGGCGCGGCCCCCGTGCCGCCCGCCTCCATCACCGAGGCGCAGCTGCTGGCCGCCATCACCCTGGTCTCCGAGATCGTGATCGAGCACGGCGCCAGATACGCGCCGCTGCTCGACCGCCTCGAGGCCGAGCTGGCGGCCCGCCGTCGCGACGATCCGGTCAGCCGCGCCCGCGCCCACCTGGCGCGCGCCAGGGGCGAGCCCGCGGCGGTCTAGCCCACAGCCTTCACCAGCTGAAGGTGAAGCGGCCGCTCGACCTGCATCCCCGGCGCCAGCGCGATCTTCTCGATGATCTTCAGTTTCAGATGCAGGCCGTGGCCGTCGCCGTATTTCGGCTTCCTGGTGTCGTGGCCCATCAGCTCGTCCTTGAGGCTCGTCGGTGGCCTCGGTCTCGCGCAGGCGGTCCTTGAAGCCGTGCCGCAGCGAATACAGCGTGTGGCGCTCGCTCTCGCGCAGGCCATGCTCCTCGAGGTACTTGTTCACCGCAGCCGAGAAGGCGTCACCGTTGTCGCGATAGCGCGGGAAGCCGTCCGGAAACTGCCGCATCGCCTCCAGCGCGATGCCGACCAGCGGGATGTCGCGCCAGGAGAACTCGGTCTTGAGCACGCGCTCGTCGGGGCGCACCTGGATATGCGGGATATTGGAGGCGAGATGGATGTGGGGCTCGCGCAGATTGATGATCTCGCTCGGCCGCGCGCCAGTGTTGATCATCACCAGCAGCGCGGCCCGCTCTTCCGCGTTCATGGCGTCCAGCGCGCCTGGCGCCAGCAGGCGGTTGACGATCCACCACGCCGAGAACGGCGGCCGCGGCCGCGAGCCCTCGCCCTCGAGCCGCAGGCCCGCGAACGCCGGCTCGAGCTGCAGGCGGTGCCGGCGCGCCACGGCCGTGAGCATGCCGGTGATGTGGGTCAGGTTGCGGTTGGCGGTCTCGGCCACGACCTGGCCGTCGACCACGCGCGCGGCCCAGTGATCCACGAACAGCAGGGCATCGTCGCGGCTGATGCGGTCGATCGCCTTGTCGCCGATGATCTCGACGAGCCGCGCGATCGCGCGCAGCTTGCCGCTCCGCCACTTGCGCCGCTGGTTCTTCGAGAACCGGGCGAGCGTGGTTTTCCTGGCGACCTCGAATTCGGCGACCAGGCCGGACAGCATGATCTGCGGCAGCGGCACGCCGCCGACCGCCGCGGCGACGGTTTTGGGATCGTGCCGGCGATCGCCGATTTCGAGGGCGGTGATCCGCCGGAGGATGTCGCCGAGCTCTTCCTTCACGACGTCCTCGATCGGCTTGTAGGGCAGCTCCAGGGCCTGCGCTCGCGCGCGGGCATCTTCGATCGCCAGAACCGCCTCGCGCGCTCCCTGCCCCGCTTTGGCCGCCCAGGAGGCCTCCAGATCGACCTCGATCCTGCGCGCCGCGCGCGCGGCTTTCACCCCGGCCTTGTCGTCGACGATCCTGATGCCGGTCGAGATGCGGATGTTGATGCGCGGCTCGATCTCAGCCGAGACGTCCTCCGGCCGGCGCCGCACGTAAATCCAGATTCCGTCACGCCGCCCAAGCCGCTCCGGCATCGCAACCCCCTGATACACAAAATGCTACACGCAGACTGCCATAGCATTGGGGCAAAAAGCGAACGAAATCTGATATCTCGAACGTTCTCAATCGGTTGGCAAAACGTTCACGAGAGCCGCTAGGGAGCGCCAGCCAGCCCGGGTTCCCCCTCACCGCTGCTCCAGAAAGCTGCTGCGCACCTTCATGCAGGCGAGCCCGACGGTATAAACGTGGATCCCCTCGATCACGCAATGGTCCGGATTGAGCGCCAGAAGTCCCATTGAACTGTCGGCATCGAGTGCTACCGCCGAGCGGACGACGATGCAGGGATAATCGGCGCCGAGCTTTGCGTAGCTGGTGGGTCGAAAGTTGCTCTTCAGGACGTGTGTGTTGCCGTTGTGGTCCAGCAGCGGGACCGTGAAGGCGCTGGCATAGGCCGAAGAGAACCTCTCTCGCATCGCCTGGTCGCCCCAGAGCTGCACCGTCATGTCCCAGCCGTGGTTCATGTCGTTCTCCGGCGCGCGCACAAACATGCCGGAGACGTTGGCGCAGGCCGGACCTGCCGCGACCGCGGCCTTCGAGAGCCGGGCCCCGATCGCGTTCGCATGAGATTCGAACAGCGCCGCGGCGCGGGCCTCGATCAGCGTCGTCGCGCTCATGACGGCGCACAGGCAGCCTGCGAGCAGGCTCAGTACCGCCGCCGGAACGGCCGGGACCAGCCGCCTGAGCTGCACCACGACCAGAACCAGCACGCCACCGGTCTGCACCCACGGCACCAGCATGTAATGCAGCGCGTAATGCTTCGACGTTGCCACGAGATGCACGGCATAGATCAGGGTCGCGGCGCCGAGCGTGAGGCTGATCGGATCCCGCCAGCTCCGGCTCTTGATGCACCAGGCCAGGGCCGCGGCCCCCGCTGCGATATACACGCCGAATACGATCGGCGCGGCCTTGATGATCTCGGCCATGTTCGACCAGAACATCTTGAAATCGATGAACCCCGGCTCGCCCTCGCCGTAATTTCCCTTGTGGGTGGCGATCTGCGCAAGCCATCCGAACCCGCGCGTGATCGTTCCCGGATTGAAGATCAGGCTGAAGCCGACGAAGCCGATCGCCCCGGTCACCATGGCGGCGACGAACGCGCGCCTGTTTCCGAGCAGGCACACGGCAAACAGCGCCTGCGGCAGATAGAGGTATTTGGTCGAGAAGCCGAGAGCGAAGATCACCCCGGACGCGACGCCGAGCGCCGTTGCCGGTGGACGCGCATCGAGCGTCGCCTTGATCACGATCGCCATGCCGAACAGCGCGATCGCGGCCATCAGGCTTTCCGGCGCGAGCACAGTCTGGAAGTGGAAGGCGTCGGAATGTACGAACGCGCCGGCCTGAAACAGCATCGCGGCGATCGCACTCTGCGTCGTCCGACTGACGATGAGCCCGCCGGCCAGCAGCGCACCCATGAGCACCAGCGCCTCTCCGGTGCGCCCCGCCCATGTGATCGCGTCGTAATGCTCGAGCCCGAACGCGACGATGTCCTGAGCCCCGCCGATCAGGGCCCAGCCCCTGACGATCAGCTCGACCAGCAGGGTCGTGGTCGTTCCCGGGTGGTCGAATTTCAGCGAGCCGTATCCCGCCGCCGCCACCAGCCCGTTCATGGTGTACGCCGATTCCGGATCGACCTGGACGCCCCAGACGGCCTGATAGGCCGAATAGAGCAGCGTCGCCGCCAGATACAGCGACGGCACGATGAGGATCAGCAGCGTTCTGATCCTCCCGTTGATCGGGGCGTCGGGAAAACAGCAATGGTCTGAAATCATCGTCGTAAAACCGTGGCTTCCGCGCCTAGATCGCCTTGATCTTGAGAAAGGCGAAAGCCACCATCTTCAGCAACATCCAGCCATGGCGGAACCTGGAGATCTGGGTTTCGCCATATGTGCGCGCGGCGTAGCGGATCGGCAGGTCCACCGATTTCAGGTTGAGCTTCGATGCGCCGAAGATCAGGTCGAAATCGCCGAACGGATCGAAATCGCCGAAATAGGCCTTGCCGGCCTTCAGGCGCAGATAATCGCTGCGGCGAAGAACCTTGGTCCCGCACAGCGTATCGGTATAGCGCTGGTTGAGCAGCCAGGAGAACAGGTAGGAAAAGATTTTGTTGGCGATCAGATTGAGGAAGCGCATCGCGCCGTCGTCCATGGGATAGACCAGGCGCGAGCCATTGACGAACTCGCCCTTGCCCGCCAGCAGCGCCTCGACGAATTTCGGAATCTGCTCCGGCGGCATGGTGAGGTCGGCGTCGAGAATGATCAGCACCTCGCCGCGCGCCGCATCGAACGCGGTGAAGACGGCGTCCGCCTTGCCTTTGCCCGGCTGGCGCATCACCTTGATGTCCTTGGATGGATACGCCTGCTTGACCCGCTCCATCTCCTCGAAGGTGCCGTCCTGACTGTGGCCTTCAATGAAGATGATTTCGATGTCGCTGCAGAAGTCCGGAATCCGCAGGACCGCCGGCTCGATATTGCCGCGCTCGTTGCGTGCCGGGACGACGACGGTGGCGGAAGCGAATTCTTCCCGCGCCTTGCGGCCGGACCGTGCGACCAGATAGTGCCGAAGCGCCAGTTGGCGGATGCCCGGAAGCACGCTGACGAAACGATTGAGAAAGCGCCCGAAGCCGAACATCCGGATCGGCGAGAGCACGCGCTGCTCCGACTTCACCGGATCGAAATCCGCAAGCCCGGCAAGACTGCGCAAGTCTGCCGGCGACAGCACGTTCTGGTCCGGTTGCGGCATCCGCAGCCCGGCGAACTCTGCGAATTTCAGCAGAGGGTACCAGAGATGGGAGAAGTAGCCGATCACAAGCCGCGTATCCCGCGTGCACAACGGATGCAGCTGGGCGATGAACTTCTGACAATCCTCCACCGAACCGATCGTATCGAGCACGAGGATATAGTCGAACGGACCTTGCAGCGCATCGAGCGTCGCGGGGTCCTCGGCATCGCCTTCGACGAAGCGGAGATCGGGGTGGCGCTGACGCGCGATCGCGATTTGCTTGCGACAGAAATCGATCCCGACGCCATGTGACGGCGCAAGGCTCGCGAGCGTATCGCCAATGCCGCAACCGATGTCGAGGACGCGGCTTCCCGGCGGAATCAGAAACCGGAGATAGCGTTCGTCCTCCTCGTGGAAGAACCGGTTCTTCTCGCGCCATGTCACGCGATCCGCGGCGATACGATCAGCGTGATCGAGTATGCCTGCTTTCCGCGCCGACAGGCAGCCGGACACGACCGTCATGTCCATGGCAAAATACAGGTTTCACCAGGCCTGCTCGAACTGAAATTGACCGCACGATCCGGCGCCGCGGCAGAAAACGCCGCAGTCATGAAAATAGACATCAACAAGGTCCCCCCAGACCAGCCGGCACTGAAGCGCAACTGGGGAGCGAGATCAACAGGAAGATCGTGACGAGGTATTTCCGCCGGTCGTAGAGCCCCTCCGCAGCGCCGCGAAATCAACGCCTGCGGATCGCAGAAATCCGTCAGCCGGCGTGAACCTCCCCGGCCCGCACCAACGACCAATGTCCGAAAGAAACCGCCTCGCCCGCCGCCTTGGCGTGGCGGATTGAAGGACCTGGTTCGGCTCATGGAGCAGCGCAAATCGACCCCGGAAGGCCAATCCGGCATCCCCCGGTGACGACGACGCCACCAGCATGGATGCGCCGCACGGCGTCGTATTCGCCGGACCGGCGCGCCAAGATGCTGGAGCATATGGCACGCGCCAGATCGCTTCCTCAGCGCCAGGTGGTCGTTGCGCCGGCGCCAGTGCGCTCAGGCAGCGGCTTTCAGGACGTCCTCGGCGATGTCATAGGCCACGCCGTGCTGTTTGGTATCATCGCCCTGCTCTTCCAGTCGCGCATTCCGCTTTATCTCGGCGCCTTTGTCTTGCTGACCGACGCCGGGCGCATTGAAGGCGCGCTGGCGGGGATCGGAATCCGGCTCGAGCCCGAGACGATCGGCGCAGACATCGTCAAGCGCTTCCCGTTCTGGTTCGGATGGTTTGCGTTGCTCGGCACCTTGAAAGACGCCGTGCCCGCCTGGCTCGCGCCATGGATGCCGGCGGCGGAGTCGTGGTCTTCCCTAGCCGGGACTGGCCTTCTGCTCGCGCTCGTGGAAACATTCTCGGCGCTGGCGATGAGACGCGCGTTGCCGCCGTTGGGATTGGAGATCAATCCGAACGGCCTGACATGGACGACGATCCAGTTCGCCATTGCGGTTGGCGCGCTGGCTTTGCTGGTGGTGTTCGGATCTCCTTGAGCGCGGCGCCACCCGATCGCTCACCGCGGTCCAATAACGAGGTTGTGAGCGGTCCTTTCGCAGAACGGGTCCTTATGCCGCGAATTTCGCGACCTTATCGGGGCGCGCATTAACCGGAAATTTACCCCCACTTTTGTGCGCCGGTATCATTTGCTTAGAATTTGATCGCTACCGTGGAATTACGGAAGCGATCCCGAACATCATTGGCACCCCATGTCCGTCTCAGATTTCCTCAGGCAGCGTGCAGTGGACGTCACCGTGAACGGCAGCTACTCGCTGCCGCGCTGGTATGACTGCGAGGGCAAGTTGCGCAGCTTCGCCTGCCGCACCAAGCGCGTCTCGCCCTTTCGCATGATCGTGGACGTGCCTGTCGTCGGGAAGATCGGCGAACGTCTGACCTCCTACTTCCAGGATTTCGGCGAATTCCAATGCACCATCAGCGCGACGCTGAAATCAGGTTTCCTGATGGAGACTCGACATGACGCGGGCGCGGCGCGCCTGGATGTCGGAAAAGCTCACCTGGCTTGAAAAGAAGCAGAAGGACGACAGCATCCAGGAGTTGCGGCGCGACGCCCGTTTCGTTCCGCAGGTTGCGCACACCTTCCTGACGCTCGCCGACGGCAGCGCCCATTCCTGCTTCATCATCGACGTCTCCACGGCCGGCGTCGCGATATCCTGCGAGTACGATCCGCCGGTGGGAACCGCCCTGGCCGTCGGCGCCTGTGTCGGGCGCGTCATCCGCAAATTCGACCACGGCTTCGCGGTCAAATTCGCTGAAAAGCAGTCCCGGGACGACCTTGTCCGCCTCATTGTGCGCTCGCCGCTGCAGCAGTCGGCCTGAGCCGGACCGCATGGCCTTAACTCTTTCTTAACTAAGCGCTGGAGGTCGGGTCTCCCGCACGGTAGGGTGTGCTCCAGTACGTCCGCAATCATTGCGGGCCCCCCGTGTATCGGAAGTCCTGGAATGTCCATCGCTGATGCCGAGTTCGCCCCGGCAGAGACCACGCAGAACGCATCCATCGCGGCCGAGCCGCAGCTTCCCCCGGAGTTGTCACCGAAGGACCGCTGGTCCAGGCCAAGCTGCGCGAAAGCTACCTCCTGCTCGGCATCCTCTATGTCGGCGCGGTCGCCGGCATCATCTGGGCCGTCACGCAAGGCGTCGGCAAGGTCGAGCTGTTCACGTTCGTCTGGATGTTCGCCCTGACCACCTTCGGCATCGGTGCCGGCATGCACCGCCTGTTCGTTCATCGCAGCTTCCGCACCGGCCCGATCATGCGCGTGTTCTTCTGCGCCATCGCGCAGATGGCCGTGCAGGGCTCGATCGCCAAATGGGTCGCCAACCATCGCCGCCACCACCTCTATGCCGACGACGTCGGCGATCCCCACAGCCCGCAATTCGACGGCTTCGGCAATCGCTATGTCAGCGCGCTCAAGGGCTTCTTGCACGCCCAGGGCAGCTGGGTGTTCGACCAGGCGACCACCGAGAACGAATACTATGCCAAGGACATCCTCGCCGATCCCATCGCGATGTTTTTCGTGCGCACGCGCTGGGTCTGGTACGGGATGTCGGCGGTCTTCATCCCTGGCGTGATCGGCTACACTTTCGGCGGTGTGCACACCATGATCGGCTGCGTGCTGTTCTCCGGCCTGCTGCGCGCCTATCTGCTGATCCTCACCAGCCAGCTCACCGGCTCGGTCTGCCACGCCTATGGCTATCGCCGCTTCGAGGTCGACGATGCCTCGACCAACGAGTTCGTCACCACGATCCTCACCTTCGGCGAGGGCCTGCACAACAACCATCACCGCTTCCCGCGGGACGCCTATATCTCGCATGCCTGGTGGGAGATCGATCTCAACGGCCTGATCATCCTGGGCATGGAGAAGATCGGTCTCGTCCATGACGTCTTCCACGCCTCGCACCGCCAGCTGGAGCGGGCAGCCGAAGCGCAGGCGACCTCGACGGCGCGCTGAACGGCAGGCGGCGGCCGGCGCTCCGGCCGTCTTGCCTCCGCATCGCTGCCCTATCGCGGCCCCATTGCGGGATCAGCTTTTGTCGGTCCGAGCCTCATGCCGGACGTCATTTGCGGACTTGCGATCGGGAGACCGGATGGCAGTCAACAAGGCCACAGTCGATAAGATCACCTGGGACAGGGTCGGCCGGGTCACGGAGCCCGGACGCTACATGTACACCTTCGGCTGGCTCACCATCACCGCCGGCGATCTGGAGATCTGGAAGCTCTACCCGGAGGCCGCCTTTACGCTGCTGACGCAACCGGGCGAGCCGGATCCGTCCCTGGGCGAGGAATTCCATCTCGGCGCCTTCGACGTCGCTCCCGGGGCACCGCCGCCGTTCACGGCCCACTGACGGCGGAAAGTGTCGGCCGTTGCGGGAACGCATGGCATGGGCGTTGCTTTATCATCGCCATGATACACATCCCCGCTGTCGACCAGGCCCTGCTGCTGTTGCTTATCGTCTTCTGCCTCGGGACGTGCCTCGTGCGCGCCTTCTGGGAGCTGGAGCAGGTCCGGACGCGCCGGATCGCCTCGCCCTCGCGCAGACGCTCGAAACACGACTGACTGGCTGCCGGCCGTCCCGCCTTCGGATCCTTCCAGCCTTCCACCCGCCGCCGGGATAAGGCGTCGAGCTGCGCGGTGAATCAAAGAAGCCTGCCCATATCCTTGATCTGGCTTGCCAATCGCACCCAGGCACCGTGAGGCGCGGTCGTTGCCATGGCTGACGAAGTGGTTCTGTGATCCAATTGATTACGCTTGTATTCTACATCCCGACGGGCGACGGCAGATGAACGGAAACTGTCGCGCCCGTTAAGCGAGCCGACAGCGACCGCATGACACATGGTCGCATCGGTGAATGTAGATAAGCGGACCAATGGAACCTATTTTCGGCGCCGATGTACCTGATTGAAGCGTTGCCCACCGTCATCGGAACTGCTGCCATCGCCCCGGCGCTGCTGATGCTGTGGCTTGTCATCGCCGCTGAAGAGCGCCCCGGGCCGCCCGCCCAGGTCTGGACCGCATTCCTGCTCGGCGCAGCCAGCATCTCGCTGCTGGGCCTCGCCCGCGCCCCCTTCGCCAAGATGGTCGCCGCCCCGGACAATCCCTGGGCCGCGCTGGCCATGCATTCGATCTTCGGCGTCGCGCTGCCCGAGGAAGCCGTCAAGGTCATCGCGATCGTCCTGATCTCCTCGACCAAACGGCGGACCTTTGCCAACCCCATGGACACCGTGGTTTATGGCGCCGCGGTCGGCCTCGGCTTCGCCGCTTACGAGAACCTGGCCTACCTGGTTCAGCACGCCGAGATGTGGCGCTCGCTGGCCGCCTTGCGCAGTGTCCTGACCGTGCCGTTCCACGGCGCGCTCGGCATCATCGCGGGCGCCTACTTGACGATCGCGCGCGCCGGAACGGCGCTGGGTGCGAACCGCCACCATCGCGATTGGGCCCGCCTCTCCAGCCGGCTCCTGATGCTCGCCGGGCCGCTCGCGCTGCATTCGGCCTTCGACTTTCCGCTGCTGACCCTGCAAAGGATGCCCGATCTCGATCCGACGCTGCGGATGTGGCTGGGCGCTGCCAGCCTGCTGATCGGCTTCAGCTCGATCGCCTTCGCGATCCGCCTGGTCCGGCGCGTCGCCCGCCACCACGCGCCCCGGACCGATGTTGCGCGGGAGCGGCTCAGCCAGCTCCGCCGGATGTGGGCGCTGCTGCTCGCCGGCGGCGGCGTCGGCTTTCTCGGGCTCGCCTTCGTGCTGACCTCGATCCATCACTGGCTCATCAATCCCGAGCGCAATCTGACGCTGGCCCTGATCCCGATCGGCTTCGTCTCGATCCTGCTCGGCCTTGCGCTTCTGATTGTCACGACGGCGATCTACATTCTCGGCCGCAACCGCATCCGCACCAGCGCGGAAGGTTTTTCCTCGGCGCCCGGCAGCGGGTAGGCCTTGCGGGATGGCGAGCGCGCCGCGCACGCATTACATAGTTGAGCGTCGACCTTTCGATCGGGAGCTTGCCCATGACCTCGCCTGAGGATTTTTCACGGCTGCAATCCGTCATGAGCCAGACGGTCAAGGCGCATTGGAAGGCCTTCCTGTTCGAAGGTATTTTGCTTGTCGTGCTCGGCGTCGCGGCGCTGATCCTGCCGCCGCTCGCAAGCCTTGCGATCGCGATCTTCCTCGGCTGGATGTTTTTGGTAAGCGGCATCGGCGGGCTGATCGTGACCTATTGGGCGCGCAGCACGCCGGGCTTCTGGTGGTCGCTGATCTCGGCTGCGCTCGCCGTGCTCGCCGGCCTGCTGCTGCTGGCCCGGCCGATGCAGGCCGTGCTGACGCTCACCATCGTGCTTGGCGCCTACTTCCTCGCCGAAGGCGTCGCCACCATCATGTACGCGCTGGAGCACCGCCGCGAGCCGAGCAGCCGCTGGTCGTGGCTGCTGATCTCGGGCCTCGTCGATATCGCGATCTCGTTCATGGTGATCACGGGACTGCCGAGGCTCGGCGGAATGGGCCATCGGCATCCTCGTCGGTATCAACCTGCTGTTCGGCGGCGCCAGCCTGATCGGCATGGCGCTGGCGGCGCGCAACAGCAACACTTGACGCGCCTCGTCGCCGCGCGCGCCGATTGGGGGTGACAAGCCGGCAACGGCGCGCTATATGGCCTGCCATGATCACCGTCGCCACCAGCTATTTTTGGTACTTTAGCTACGACAGCTCGCTGGCGGCAGGAGGATCGCGCTCAATCTGAATATTGAAGCAAACGTCCGAACAAGCCGCCAGACCTGGCGGCTTTTTTATTGGCCGGCGGGTTCTCAAAACGACAGGAGCCCGCCGTGCTGAGCACGACCGACGATCTTCGCATCCGTGAACTGAAGGAACTGAGCACCCCGGAAGAGGTGATGCGGGAGGTCCCGCGCACGCTCACCGCGACGCGCGTGGTCATGGCCGCGCGCAATGCCATCCACGCCATCCTGAGCAACCAGGACGACCGTCTTCTGGTCGTCGTGGGCCCCTGCTCGGTACATGATCCCAGGGCCGCGCTCGACTACGCCGATCGCCTCGCAAAGCTGCGCGAGGATCTCGCCGATCAGCTCGAGATCGTGATGCGGGTCTATTTCGAGAAGCCGCGCACCACGGTGGGCTGGAAGGGCCTGATCAACGACCCCGATCTCGACGGCAGCTTCGACATCAACAAGGGTTTGCGGCTGGCGCGCAACGTGCTGTCGGCGGTGAACAATCTCGGCCTGCCCGCCGGCACCGAATTCCTCGATATGACGACGCCGCAATACATCGCCGACCTGGTGTCCTGGGCTGCGATCGGCGCGCGCACGACCGAGAGCCAGATCCATCGCGAGCTGGCTTCCGGGCTGTCGTGTCCGGTCGGCTTCAAGAACGGCACCGACGGCAATGTGCGGATCGCGGCGGATGCGGTGAAATCCGCCTCGCACCCGCATCACTTCATGGCCGTCACGAAGCTCGGCCGCTCGGCGATCGCCTCGACCGCGGGCAACGAGGATTGCCACATCATCCTGCGCGGCGGCAGTAAGCCGAACTACGACGCAGCAAGCGTTGCGGCCGCCTGCAACGAGCTGGCGAAGTCCGGGGTCGCACCGCTGGTGATGGTGGATGCGAGCCACGCCAATTCGAGCAAGAAGCCGGAAAACCAGCCACTCGTGACGGCCGACATCGCCGGTCAGATCTCCGGCGGCGAGAACCGCATCATGGGCGTGATGATCGAGAGCAATCTCGTTGCCGGCCGCCAGGACGTGGTGCCGGGCAAGCCGCTCACCTACGGCCAGAGCATCACCGACGGCTGCATCGATTGGCCGACCACAGCGACCGTGCTCGAGCAACTCGCCGACGCCGTCGAGGTCCGCCGCAATGCCCGGCGGGCGGGCCTGCACGAGCGGTCGGCATAAGCAGAGCAAACGCGGGCGGGGCGAACCGAAGCGCCCTGCCCGCAATCATCGCGGATCAGCAGCCGCGGCAGATGCTCTTGATCTTCTTGTCGAGCGCCTGGTTTTCCTTGCTGAGCGGATCGTTCGGATCGCTCACATTCTTCTCGCTCGGCACGTCCGAAACGCGCGGCTGGCGATGGCCCACGGGAGCCTGCGGCAGCGACGATCCCGAGACTCGCGCCCCCCGACGTCGATCCCTTGGAGCCGGTCTGCGCAACCGCCGTGCCTCCGAGCAAGACCACGAGCGATGCTGCCAGCATGATCTTCTTCATGTCCGATCCTCCATTCTCAAACCGACGCTCCTCACCGCTCATATCTCAGGCGGATAGATGTGAACGTCGCCGCAATAGTCGATGATACGATAGCTGGTTTCCGTCGCCGCTTCACGTCCACCGGCTGCGGTATTTTGCTCCGCCAACACATAGTTGGGTCCCACCGGCGATTTGCCGGCGCCACCGGGAATGTCGATCACATAGTCCGGCTGACACAGCCCTGACACACGCCCGCGCAACTGCCGCATCAGGTCCTGTCCCTCTGCCAGCGTCGTCCGCAGATGCGCGGTGCCCGGCGCGAGATCGCCGTGATGCAGATAGTAGGGCTTGATCCGGCATTCGACGAAAGCTCGCATCAGATCCGACAAAGCGCCGATGTTGTCATTGATGCCGCGCAACAGCACGGACTGGCTCACCAGCGGAATTCCGGCATCGGCGAGCCGCGCGCAGGCCTCGCGCGCCGGCCCCGTCAGCTCGCGCGCGTGGTTGGCATGCACGGCCAACCAGGTGGCCGCACCCTCGACCTTGAGCGCTGCGACCATCTCTTCGCTGATGCGCGCGGGCTCGGCCACGGGCACCCTGGTGTGCAGGCGGACGATCTTGACGTGCTCGATAGCCGCGAGTTCGGCCATGATCTCGCCCATCCGCCGCGGCGACAGCATCAGCGGATCGCCGCCGGTCAGGATCACTTCCCAGATCTCGTGATGCGAGCGGATGTAGTCGATCGCCGCGCGATAGGCGGCCTCCGACAGCGCGTTCTCCTTGCCCGGCCCCACCATCTCGCGGCGGAAGCAGAAGCGGCAATAGACCGCGCAGACGTGAACGAGCTTGAACAACACGCGATCGGGATAGCGATGCACGATGCCCGGCACCGGCGAGTGCGGATGATCGCCGATCGGATCGGCGTTCTCGCCCGGCTGCATCTCCAGCTCCGCGGCGGTCGGAACGAACTGCCGGGCGATGGGATCGTCGGGATCGGACGGATCGATCAGGTCGACCAGCGCCGGCGTGATCGCCACAGCATAGCGCGCGGCGACACGCTCGAGCGCGGGCAGCGCCGTGGCCGGCGCCAGGCCTTCGGCCACCAGTTCAGCGGGCTCACGCAGGGTTCGTGCAAGATTGCTCTTCGTCATGTCTCGCTTGACGTTTCATCTGCAGGCGGCGTCCACACCACCTGATCAATTCGCGATGCGCCGCTCGCCAGCATCACCAGCCGGTCGAAGCCGAGCGCAACGCCGCTGGCCTCCGGCATGGTCGCAACCGCGGCCAGAAAGTCCTCGTCCAGCGGATAGGCCTCGCCGTAGCGGCGCCGCTTCTCGGCCATCGATTCCGTGAAGCGTTTGCGCTGCTCCTCCGCGTCGGTCAGTTCCCCAAATCCGTTGGCGAGACTCGACGCCGCAGGCATAGACCTCGAAGCGCTCGGCAACCCTGGGATCGCCGGTCGTCACCCGTGCCAGCGCCGCCTCTGGAGATGGGTATTCGAACAGGATGGTCAAACGCCCCTGCCCCAGTTGCGGCTCGACGTGCTCGACCAGAACCTTGCTGAAGATATCCGACCAGGTGTCGTCCCCTGCGATGCGGACCTTGCCGGCGGCAGCCTCGGCGAGCGCGGCACGATTACCCTCGCTGCCGGAGATTGTCGACAGCAGGTCGATTCCGGCGAACCGGTCGAAGGCCCCCGCGACCGTCAGCAGCTCGGGCTCGGCGAAAGGATCGGCGGTCCGGCCACGGAACGAGAAGGTGCCGATGCCGGTGGCCTGCGCCGCGCTGGCGATGACCACCACGGTATCGGCCATGATGGCGTCGTAGGGGGCGCCGGCCCGGTACCATTCCAGCATGGTGAATTCGGGCAGATGCAGGTCGCCGCGCTCGCGGTCGCGGAACACACGGGCGAACTCGAAAATGCGCGTTTCGCCCGCCGCCAGCAGCTTCTTGCAGGCGAATTCCGGCGAAGTCCGCAGATAACGGCTGGCACGGCTGCCGTCCGGCCGCGTCAGCTCGGTTCGGGGGCGTGCAGATGGGTTTCATTGCCCGGCGAGACCTGGAGGACGGAGGTTTCGACCTCCATGAACCCCTGCTCGGCGAAAAAGCCCCGTATTGCTCCGGTAATCGCCCCCTTGCCCTCAGGAAGGGCCGCCGGTCGAGGTGCCGCGAGGGGGACCAGAACGGCGAAATTGGCTTGTCCCCAACCATCAACCCACCACCCCGCAGGCCAGCAAAATGCTGGCATTCAACGACAAAATGCGTATGTTGCGGCCCGAAACGGGCGCCGAGGTCTGATTTGAGGCCCCAGGTCCCCCATCAATTTGACCACGTCCTGGCCGGAGCCGGGCCAAGCAAGCAGGAAATATAGCTTTGAGAGTCATCGCCAGTTCTATTCGCAAGGGCAACGTGATCGAGCAAGACGGCAAGCTTTATGTCGTCGTCAGCGCCGAGAATATCCATCCCGGCAAGGGCACCCCGGTCAGCCAGATCGAAATGCGCCGAATCTCGGACGGGGTAAAGATCTCCGAACGCTACAAGACCACCGACCAGGTCGAGAAGGCCACCATCGAAGAGCGCAACTTCACCTTCCTTTATGAAGATGGCGACGGCTACCACTTCATGAACCCCGAGACCTACGATCAGGTCCAGGTCTCCAAGGACGTCGTCGGCGACGCCGCCGCCTATCTTCAGCCGGAAATGATCGTCAAGCTGTCGACGCATGACGTCAACGTGGTGTCGCTCGCGCTGCCGCAGCGCGTGACGCTGGAAGTGGTCGAGACCGAGCCGGTAACCAAGGGCCAGACGGCTTCGTCGTCCTACAAGCCGGCGGTGCTCTCCAACGGCGTCCGCACGACCGTGCCGCCGCACATCGCCGTCGGCACCCGCATCGTGGTGATGACCGAGGACGGCTCCTACTCCGAGCGCGCCAAGGACTAAGAGGGATCGAGGCAGGTGCCGCCGGGGGGCGAGACAGTGGTTGGGAAGAGTTTCCGCTTCGTCTCGCTTTTTCTGGCGTCGCTTTCGCTCTTCACCGCCTCTTCACTGGCTGCGGACGAATTCCGCAGCCCCTCGCTCACGGCCCTGCGCGTCGACTGGCGCGCAGCGCTCGACCAGCTCCGCACCGAGATCAACACCCGCCCCCGCGTCGCGGATGATTTCGTCTTCGTGCCCCGCCGTTCGGTGCCGCGCTACGACCCGCGCGCGACGCCTGCCTTGGTGCAGCTCAACGCGATCACCTCGCGCTTCTTCACGGGCATCACCCGCAGCCCGGTGCCCGTGCTGTTACCGTTCGACGCCGCCACCTATCTCGAGGCGCAGCGCAGCGGCACGCCGGCGGTGCTCGCGCTGTCGCGCTACCAGGCGGACTTCAATCCCGTCGACATGTTCGATGCCGGCCCCGCCGGCTACAGCGCCACCTTCTCGCTGGAGCCCGGCGCCGGCGAAGGCATGCCGGCCCGGGTATTCGCAAAGCCGGTCGAAGTGCAGATCACGGGATCGGCGCTCGTCTACGACATTGCCGACCCCTCCGGCGGCAAGGGCGAGCAGGTCAAGCCGCTCGCAGCGCTCTACCCGGACCTGCGCAAATTCATCCGCGAAGGCTATGTACGCTATGCGTTCACCCGCTTCGGCGTCGCCTATGTGGTCTCGGTGCAGTGCCTCGACAGCGTTGCCAAGCCCCGGCGGCTGGCCTGCAAGGAAGCCTATCCGGTCGCCGAGCGCTTCCTGAAGGCCCTCCGCGTCGCCGGTGGCCAGCGTGCGCGGCCGTTGACGGACATTGCCTCCAACGTCCTCGATCGTCCGCTGGAGCGTTCAGCGGACTTCAGCTACCGCCCGAGCGGCGACATCATCCCGAACACCGGCTACCGCAAGCTGGGCGGCCATCCCGACGCGATGGCCTATGCCCAGATCCGCTTTCCGCTCGAAAAGTCGCCCGCCTTCGTGCGCTCGCAATCCTACGGCAAGCGCGACAAGAGCGATGGTCCGACCGCCTATCCCTGGCGCGACAATTTCTGCGAGTCGCGCAGTTTCGAGGTGTGGCAATGTGGCGGAGGCTACGGCCACCAGGGCGAAGACATCCGCGCCGCCGATTGCCCGCCTCCTGGCGAAGGCCGCGAGCCCTGCGATCCCAAGCAGCGCGCCGTCGTCGCCGTGCGCGACGCGATCGTGATCCGCGCATCCAAGGACCAGGCCGCGACGCTTCAGGTCAACAGCCGCACCGAGCACATCCGCTTCCGCTACATGCACATGAACCCGCAGGCGATGAATGCCGACGGCGTGCTCAACGGCCGCATCGTCACCGAGGGCGAGAAGATCGGCGTGATCTCCAACTATCTCGACCATCCCGCGGGAACCTCGATGCACCTGCATTTCGATGTGCAGGTGTTCACGCGCGACGGTTGGATCTGGGTCAGCCCCTACGTCACCCTGGTTTCCGCCTATGAACGCCTGATCCGTGCCCGTGGCCGCGAGGTCGGCCCGGAGATCGCGGTCACGGCCCAGCCGGTCGCCCATGCGCTGCCGGAGGACGTGATCAAGCCGGACCTGCGCGAGGGAGCGGGCGGCGACGAGAATTGAGCGCTTGCTCGCTTTCAAATGAAGGGCGGTGCAAGTGCGTGCAGTCGCGGACACCGCCGGCTCGAACGAACAAGGGACGGGTTGGATGAGTGTCGGACTGATCGGTCTTCTCGACGATATCGCGGCGATCGCGAAGGTGGCAGCAGCTTCGCTCGACGATGTGGCGGGCCAGGCCGCCAAGGCGGGCGCCAAGGCGGCCGGCGTGGTGATCGACGACGCGGCCGTCACGCCGAACTACGTCATCGGCTTTGCCTCGAAACGCGAACTGCCGATCGTCGGCAAGATCGCGGTCGGGTCGCTGCGCAACAAATTGCTGATCCTGCTGCCGATCGCCCTGCTGCTCGGCTATTTCCTTCCCGCGGCGGTCACGCCGCTGCTCATGCTGGGCGGAGCGTTTCTCTGCTACGAGGGTGCCGAGAAGGTGCTCGAAGCCGTGATGCCGCACCATGCGCACGATCACGAATCCGAGATCCAGCCGACGGCCGCGGATGCCGGGTCTGTGGAGGACGAAAAGGTCGCGAGCGCCATCAAGACGGATTTCATCCTGTCGGCGGAGATCATGGCGATCACGCTGGCGGCGATCCCCGCGGGCAGCATCTGGACGCAGGCACTGGTGCTGGCTCTGGTCGGCTTCGGGATCACGATCGGGGTCTACGGCGTCGTGGCCCTGATCGTGAAGGCGGACGATGCCGGGCTGGCCCTGGCGCGCTATGAAGGCACGTCCATCATCGGCGCCGCGATCCGAGCGATTGGACGCGCGCTCGTTCGCAGCATGCCGCCCTTCCTGACGGTGCTGAGCACCATCGGCACAGCCGCCATGATCTGGGTCGGCGGCGGCATCATCCTGCACGGCATCGAAAAATACGGCCCACCCGTGGTCGGCCGCATGGTCCATGCCGTGACCGAGGCTGCCGGACACGCCGTTCCATCGATTGCCGGCATCGTCGAATGGTTGGTCGAGGCCGCCATTTCGGGCGTGCTTGGACTGATGATCGGTGCACTGGCGATTCCGGCCATCGAATATGCTATCGCGCCGGCCTGGAAACGGCTGAAGCGATTGCGGTCGGCCTGACCGCAACCGCCCACGTACTGGCTACTCCAACAATGTCGTGAGCTGAGCGCCTTCGTCCGCCACGAACACCGCGATCAATTCCGCCGGCTCGGTCGTGCTCGCATTCGCCGACACCAGATGCGTCGAGCCCGGCGGCTCGAAAAACGATTGGCCGACGCCGAACGTCTCGACCGGACCGCCGCCAAGCTGGGAGCGGATCTCGCCTTTGGTGATGTAGGCGGTGACGGACCCTGCGTGACGATGCGGCCGCGAGAATCCGCCGGGACCGTAGAACACGCGCACGATCGTGACCCGCTTGCCCGGCACGTTCGGCAAGGCGTACGAGCCGATCGGCTCGACCTTGTCGAGCGGCGAGCTTTCCGCCGCATTGGCGCAAAGCGGGGCCAGCACGGTGGACACGGTATCCATCGTCACCGGCAGAACTCTGCCGATCGCGAGCGCGCAAGCAAGCCCGCCGACGACGGCCAGCGCCATCGAGCGCGGCGGTTGCGAAGAGCCTCAATCTCATTGCTGTCATGACAACCTCCCCGTTTGCGTTGATCAGGATGCCGCAGCCTTCGCCGTCACCGGCCGCATCGCCGGCATCCAGCGGAAGGCCGCACCAAACCGGTTCCAGACGTTGATCGAGGCGACCGCCGAGGTCAGATACATCAGCTCGGTCTCGGAGAATTCGCGGGCGGCCTCCGCATAGATCTCGTCGCTGACGCCGTCGGGCAGCAAGGTCAGCGCCTCGGCCCAGGCCAGCGCAGCCCGCTCGCGCGGCGAAAAGATCGGCGCCTCGCGCCAGACCGCGACCAGATTGAGCTTGTCCACGGGCACGCCGATGCGCTCCGACAGCAGAATGTGATGCTGCACGCAGAAGGCGCAGCCATTGATCTGCGAGGCCCGCAGCTTGATGAGCCTCGAGGAGCTGCTTGTCGAGGCCGGCCTTGGCCGCCAGCTGCCCCAGCGCCAGCACCAGATCGTACGCATCTGGCGCGATCCGCTTGAAATCCTCATATTCGCTGCGGGGGTGTGACATTGCCGTTCACCTCGTATTATTATAAGACGACTTACATCTTATAAGAGCACTTACATGTTGCGCAAGGTACCCGCCATCACGAGATCGAAATCCCGGGGTAAACCCGCCGGCCCTGATACCGTGCACGTGCCCGCCCCGGGCGAAGGCAAGCGCGGCGAAGACGGCTATCTCGGCTATCTCCTGCGCCAGGCCCATGCCGCGGTCCGTCTGACGATGGAGCGGACGCTCGCCGATCTCGGCGTGACCTCGCCGCAATTTGCCGTGCTGACGATGCTGAATGCCTATCCGGGCCTGTCCGGCGCAGACGTCGCCCGCCTCACCTTCCTCACGCCGCAGACGGTCGGGGTCATCATCCGCAATCTCGAGCGCGACGGCGCGATTGAGATGACGCCTCATCCCGTCCACGGCCGCATCCAGCAATGGACGCTGACGAAGCGCGGCACGACGCTGCTGAAGGCGTGCAGGGAGCGCGTGATCGCGCTGGAGAAGCGGCTTGCCGGGGGCTGGATGCCAAGGCGGAGGCGAGCATTCGCCGCTGGCTCGCCAACGTCGCAACGGAGTTGCAGGAGGACTAGGCGAGGATCAGTCGCCGCCTCCCCCGTCTCCGCCGCCGTCACAGCCGGCGGCATCCGAGAAATCGCCACCCCCGCCGCCGTCGCCACGGTGAATACCGCGGCCGAAATTCTCGGCGATAATCATCGGGATCACGACGAAAAGCCCGGCGCCGAACGGCCAGGGATTGGCACGGATGATATCGAACAGCTCCCTCATCCGCGCATCATGCGCAGACGGAAGCGAACCGACCGTAAAGCGACAGGCCTAAAGTTGGGGATAGCTGAGAAGCGCCAGAACGGGCTACCCGTCCTTCAACACTTTCTTGACCTCGCCGGAGGGCCAGACCTCGCCCGCCGCGATCACACGGACACGGCTCTGGTCCGCGCCGTTCACCAGCACATGCGACGTCACCCGGTCATCGCTCTTCTCGAGATGCAAATCGGTTTCAGGCTTCCAGCTCAGCGTGGTCGCGAGATCGCCTGGAAAGATCTGCCATTGCGATCCGTCATCGAGTTCGACGACATGGCTTTCCGCATGCGCACGTATCTTCATTCCACCCCGAATTCTCGGTGAACGGAAGCGGCCCCGGCAAGAAGCCGGGGCCCAATTCCGTCAGTCGTTGTCGTGATGAATCACGGTCTTGCTGCGATTGCCGAATTCATCTTCCTTCTTGATCACCGTGGTGCGGCTCGACGGCTCGCGCTCCTTGATGACCGTGGTGCGGTCGCGCTCACGAACGCGATAGTCCGGCGACTGGCCGACCGTCACGCCGGCACCGACCGGGCCGACGTGAACGCCGACTTCATCGGCAAACGCGGGGGCCGCAACGGCGGTGGCCAGGGCGGCCGCAAACAGATATTTCCTCATCAGATCCTCCTCATTCTCGTGCGGAGGGAATGCGGGACTGCGACACTTTGTTCCGCGAAAAGGAGCTGTTCCGGCACTTCGGGAACTAGCTCCCAGACCTCCTATTTCCCGCTAGAATGGCGCCATGAAGCACGCTGATTCCTCGCCCCGTCACACCCGCCGCGCCTTGCTGAAATCCACGCTCGGCGCTGCCGCCCTGCTTGCGTCACCGGCAGGCGCCCTCGCCGCCCCTCCCGGCTTCGACGAATGGCGCGAGAGTTTTCGCGCGCGGGCAATGGCCAAGGGCATCTCCGCTGCGACCTGGCAGCGCGCGATGGCGCGGGTCGAGCCGGATATGAGCGTGTTCAAGCAGATGCGTAACCAGCCCGAATTCCACGAGCAGGTCTGGCAATACATCAACCGCCGCGTCTCCGACTGGCGCATCATCAACGGCAAGATCGCGCTGAAGAACAACGAGGCGCTGCTCGCGCGCGTCGAGCGCGATTTCGGTGTCGAGCGCGGCACGCTGCTGGCGCTGTGGGGCGTCGAGTCCGCCTATGGCGATCCGCTGGTGCAGCAGAACCACATGACGCCGGTGTTTCCCTCGCTCGCCGCGCTCGCCTGGAACGAGCCGCGCCGCAAGGCCTATTGGGAGACCGAGCTGATCAACGCGCTGCGCATCGTCGACAAGGGCTGGAGCACGCCCGAGGAAATGAAGGGCTCGTGGGCCGGCGCGATGGGGCATTCGCAATGGATGCCCGAGGTCTGGCTCAATGTCGGCATCGACTATGATGGCGACGGCAAGGTCTCGCCGTTCGGCAAGCCCGACGATGCGCTGGGATCGACGGCGAAATATCTGGTCAATCGCGGCAAGTGGCGTCGCGGCGAGCATTGGGGCTACGAGGTCCGCGCGTCCGGCAACATGAGCGGCAGCCGCACCTATGCAGCGTGGACCTCGGCCGGCATCACCCGCGCCGATGGCCAGCCGTTCCCGCAGCCCAACGCGACCGCGCAGATGTGGACACCGGTTGCGGGCGGGCCGACCTTTCTGCTGGGACCGAATTTCTACTCGGTGAAGAGCTACAACCCGTCCATGAACTATGCCCTCGCGATCTGCCATCTCGGCGACCGCTGCCTGGGCGCGCCGCCGTTCATTCAGCCCTTCCCCGGCTCCGAGCGCGCGCTGACGCTGGCCGAGGTGCAGGAGATGCAGACGCTCTTGACCAAGGCCGGCTTCGACACCGGCGGCACCGACGGCCGTGTCGGCAACGACACGATGAAGGCGATCAAGGATTTCCAGCAGCGCGCAGGGATTGCGCCGGCGGACGGCTATGGCGGGCTGAAGGTCTTGGCGAAGCTGCGGCAGGGGTCGTAGCGCGACGTCCTCTCCGCCGTCATTCCGGGGCGCGCCATTTGGCGCGAGCCCGGAATCCATTCCACCGCGTCGCTTGCTGCACGATGGATTCCGGGCTCGCGCTTCGCGCGCCCCGGAATGACATCTCAATGCCTATACTGCGGCTCCTCCGCATCGAGCTGGCGCCGGACCGCCGCGAGATGCAACCTCGCGGATTCGGAATCGCCCTCGCGCATCTGCCGGTAGGTCTCGGCCGCGATCTCGGGATCGACCGGTAGCACCTTTCGTCCCGTCGACATCGCCAGCACCTGAACCTCGGCGGCGCGCTCGAGATAATAGAGATCGTCCCAGGCTTCCGCGATGGTCGGCGCCAGCACCATCACGCCGTGATGCTTCATGAAGACGATATCGGCATCGCCCACGGCCGAGGCGATCCGCGCACCCTCGCGGTTGTCGAGCGCAAGGCCGTTGTAGTCGCGGTCCACCGCCGTACGGCCATAGAATTTCAGCGCGGTCTGGCCCGCCCAGATCAGGGGATCGCCTTCGGTCATCGACAGCGCCGTCGCGTAGGGCATGTGGGTGTGGAACGCGACTTTCGCGCGCGGCAGCAACCTGTGCATCTCGGCATGAATGTAGAAGGCGGTCGCTTCGGGGACGCCTTCGCCATCGAGCACGTTGCCGTTGAAATCGCAGATCAGCAGCCTGGAAGCGGTCAGCTCGCGAAAGGCGTAGCCGTAGGGGTTGACGAGGAATAGATCGTCATGGCCCGGCACGACGGCCGAGAAATGGTTGCAGATGCCTTCCTCGAAGCCGTTGCGCGCCGCCATGCGGAAGCAGGCAGCCAGATCCTCCCGCGCGTTGCGGATCGCATCGGTGGCGAGGTCCGGCCGGTTCGAGCGGAACGGCGCAGGTGCGGACGAGGACGATTGAAGGCTGTGCGCCATGGCGAAGGACACCTTTGTCGGTCGGAAAGCTCCCCGCGTTCTACAGGGCCGACGCCGGTGCGTCAGCCCCCGCGGGCGCCACCCTGCCCTTCGCAGCCCGCGCGGCGGCTTATTGCCGCCGCGGCACGCCGCCGGCGTTCATGCCGCCATCGATGACGAGCCTCGCTGCCGGTGACGTAGCGCGAGGCATCCGAGGCCAGGTACAGCACGCCCGAGGCGATCTCCGTGGCCTGCCCGGCGCGGCCAAGCGGGGTTGCGACCTTGGCCCGCTCCTCCGGATCGATTGGCGCGTTCTGACCGGCGCCGGCCGCCCCGGTCGGGATCTTGCCCCAGATCGGCGTGTCGATGATCCCAGGATGCACCGAGTTCACGCGGATGCCGTCGCCGGCCGCCGCACACTCCATCGCAATCGATTTGGCGAACAGCCGGACGCCGCCCTTGGTCAGCGAATAGGCCGACAGCCCCGGCGCGCCGCGCAGGCCGGCGAGCGAAGACATCATGACGATCGAGCCGCCGCCGGTCTTGCGCATCAGTGGCAGGCAATGCTTCGCCGACAGAAACACACCGTCGAGATTGATCGCGTTCTGCTTGCGCCAGTCCGAGAGCGTCATGTCGACGATCGAGGGCACGGCAATGCCGATGCCCGCATTGGAGACCATGATGTCGAGCCGGCCGTAGCGCTTGGCGATCTCGGCGACGATCTCGATCCAGCGCTCCTCGGAGGTGACATCCTGCTCCAGGAAGATCGCCTTGCCGCCGGCTTTGGTGACGCGCTTGGCGAGCCTCGGGGCCGCGCAACTCATCGATGTCGGTGATGACGACAGTTGCGCCCTCGCGCGCGAACAGCTCGACGATGGCTTCACCAATACCGGAGGCGCCGCCCGTCACCAGCGCGACCTTGCCCTCGACCTGCCCTGCCATGTTCGCTCCCATTCTTGTTGTTTGTGCGATCTATACTTGACGCATCATCTCGCCGGATCTTGCGTTATCTGATCACGGATGGCCCCTGGTCCGGTAGCGCAACGTCGACGACGCGGAATTGCACCCGCTCGGCGCCCTGGTAGCGGTCGACCGAGAGCGAGCCGGCGACATGCAGTTGCTGGCCACGATTGGCGAGCAGCGCGTTGCCGAGCTTCTGGCCGACCGAACGGAACGCGATGCCGTTGACGATCGCGCCGTCGCCCGACTTGAAGCGCAGACGCAAGTGAGCCTGCCCGACCTCGTCGGCAAAGACGAGCTGGTGCGCCGGCAGCGCCAAGACCGGCTCCGGGTTGCCGCTGCCGAAGGGCCCGGCGCGGTTCAGCGTCGCCGCAAGCTCCGTCGTGACCGCGCGCGCGGAGACGGCCCCGTCGATATAGAGCCTCGTTGACGTGGCGTGCCTCGGAAACGTCTTGCGCCAGCGCGTTCTCGAGATAGGCGCGGAATTCGGCGAGCTTCTCCTTGCGCAGCGTCACGCCTGCGGCCATCGCGTGCCCGCCGCCCTTCAGCAGAATGCCGTCGGCGACCGCCTGTCGCACCACCTTGCCGATATCTACGCCGGCGATCGAACGCCCCGAGCCGGTGCCGATGCCGCCGGGCTCCAGCGCAATGGCGAAGGCCGGCCGCGAAAACTTCTCCTTCAATCGCGAGGCGACGAGCCCGACCACGCCGGGATGCCAGCCTTCGGAGGCCGTGACGATGACGCCGAGCTTGTCCTCCAGTCCGATCGAGGCCAGCGCCTCGGCTTCGGCCTGGGCTTCGGCGCCCTGCTCGATGACGCGGCGCTCGCTGTTGAGCCGATCGAGCCTCGGCGGCGATCTTTGCAGCCTCGACGCTGTCGCCCTCCAGCAACAGCCGCACGCCAAGATCCGCGCGGCCGATGCGGCCGCCGGCATTGATGCGCGGCCCCAGCATGAAGCCGAGATGCCAGGCCTCCGGCGGCCCGTTGAGCCGCGCCACATCCATCAGCGCGGTATGGCCGACATGGTCGCGCCGCCGCATCGCGATCAGCCCCTTGGCGACGAAGGCCCGGTTGAGGCCGATCAACGGCGCCACGTCGGCAACCGTGCCGAGCGCGACGTGGTGCAGCATGCCGAGCAGATCCGGCTCGGGCATCTCCGCGCTCCAGAAACCGCGCTGGCGCAGCTCGCGATTGACCGCCACCAGCGTCACCAGCACGAGGCCGACGGCGGCGAGATGGCCAAGGCCCGAGAGATCGTCGAGCCTGTTCGGATTGACCAGCGCGTCGACCTCCGGCAGCTCCGTGCCGGCTTGGTGATGATCGATCACGACCACGGACATGCCGAGGCGCTTGGCTTCCGCCAGCGGCTCGATGCTGGTGGTGCCGCAATCGACGGTGACGAGCAGCGTGGCGCCCTTGGCCGCAAGGCCACGAACAGCTTCGACGTTGGGGCCGTAGCCCTCAAAGATGCGGTCCGGAATGTGGATTAGCGGATCCAATCCGCAATGCCGCAGGTGCCAGGCCAGCAGCGCCGACGAGGTCGCGCCGTCGACATCGTAGTCGCCGAAGATCGCGACCGTCTCGCCTTTCGCCGCCGCATCCGCGATGCGCTTGGCGGCGGCCTCCATCTCCGTCACCGTGAACGGATCGGGCAGGAGCTTGCGGATGGTCGGATCGAGGAAGTCCGCGACCGCGTCGATCTCCACCCCGCGGCCGGCCAGCACCCGTGCCAGCAGTTCCGGCAATTGGTGCTGTTGCACGATGGCGAGCGCCTTGGCTGCCCCGCGCGCGTCCAGCCGGTCGCGCCAGAGCTTGTCGGTCAGCGAGCGCGCGACGCCCAGGAACGCCTGGGGCGTCTCGACGGGGAGTGCCGATGCGGGAGGAGCCATGAGTCGCGGTCGGTTTGAGGAACCCGCGGCCGACGATCCCGTCGGTCCTGCTTGCGGGACGATTGACCTGAAATACCCGGAGCTTTGCAATGTCCGAGCTGCACAAAGCGGTGGATTGCCGCATTGCTACGCTGGGTGACTATCATTTGGGCAGTCCGGCAAACAGCAAATTAAGCAGGCGTTAGGCGGAATCTTCGAAAAAGAATCGTATTCGATCTGTAATTTGTAGTTCCGGGTTCGTTGCAGATCAGACCTCATTGCCAAAGGGAAATCCCCGATGTCTGCTGCGCTGGGTCTGAAGGCCAAGCCGATTGCCACCGAACCCGCCGACGACGATTCAGACATCTCCGCGCTGATCAACCGCCTGACCGCGGAGGTCAACCAGATCGCGGTCGACAAGACCAAGTCGATCCAGCAGATCACCAACCAGATGAAAATGCTGGCGCTGAACGCGCTGATCGAGAGCTCGCGCGCCGGCGCGCAAGGCGCGGGCTTTGCCGTGGTGGCCCAGGAGGTGCGCGGCGTCGGCCAGCAGGTCGAGACCATCGCCCGCGAACTGGAAAGCCAGCTGACGAAACGCACCGGCGATCTCGTCTCCTCGATCGAGCGCATGAGCCAGCGCTCGCGCGGCGAGCGCATGATGGACCTGTCGCTGAACGCGATCGAGCTGATCGACCGCAACCTCTATGAACGCACCTGCGACGTGCGGTGGTGGGCGACCGATTCCGCCGTGGTCGACTGCGCGGCCTCCCCAAGCGCCGCTTCCGTCTCCCACGCCTCGCAGCGCCTCGGCGTCATCCTCGGCGCCTATACGGTCTATCTCGATCTCTGGCTTTGCGACCTCGACGGCAACGTCATCGCCAACGGCCGCGCCGACCGCTTCCGCGCCGTCGGCCAGAACGTCGCCCACACCAAGTGGTTTCGTGAAGCCAAGACCTTGCGCTCCGGCGACGACTACGTCGCCGGCGACGTCGAGAACCAGCCGCTGCTCGGCAACGCGCAGGTCGCGACCTATTGCGCCAGCGTCCGCGCCGGTGGCCAGGCCAACGGCGCGCCGATCGGCGTGCTCGCCATCCATTTCGACTGGGAACCGCAGGCCCGCGCCATCGTGCAGGGCGTGCGTATCGGCGACAGCGACCGAGCCCGCGTGCTGCTGGTCGATTCGAGCTTCCGCGTCCTCGCAGCGTCCGACGGCCAGGGCATCCTCAGCGAGCGCATCTCGATCTCGCTCAACGGCCAGCGCTCGGGTTTCTATCACGACCGCACCGGCGCACTGGTCGCCTTCCATGCGACGCCGGGCTACGAGACCTATCGGGGCCTCGGCTGGTACGGCGTGATCATCTGCGGGGCGTGAGCCTGCAGGCCGACTTCAAAATGCGAAAACAACCCCATGCACAGTAGCCTGAGGGTTGTTTTCATTGGCGTTTTGCGATCGCCATATTGCCTCGCCAAGCGCTTTGACGCGCCGGACAAAGCACCGGCAATACGCGCTCGCTAGAACGTCCTTCGATGGCTACGCGGTCGAGGTTTGGGCAGCCTTGCGCGGCAGCGAGGCCAGGAACAGAACGGCGCAGACACAGAGCAGGACGATGTCCTTGAACAGGAACTCGCCCGCCAGATTCCACGCCATGGGATCGGTCGAGAGGCTCCACTTCACCACGCCCGGCGTCGTGAAGAAGAACGACCACGTCACCGCGAAGGTGACGATGCCCATAAGCGACCCAACCGCCGACAGGATCGGGCTGAAGGCACCGGCCGCGAGCATGCCTGCAATCGCGAATTCAACGATACCGAGAAGATAGGCCTCGCCCCTGAGCCCGAACAGTGACAGCCACGACACGAACGGGCTGTTGGTGATGAACTGGGCGATGCCCTGGGCCGACTGCAACGTGAATTTCTGCATGCCGAACGAGATGAAAATCACGACCATGACCCAGCGCAGGATGGCAAGCGGCCGGTAGGAACCGCTTCCCTTTTCGGCGACATTGAACGATATGCTCATTTGAGGCACTTCTTCCCTTGACGTTTGATTGAACCAGCCCTCGCCATCGCTCTCTACGGTCGGCTGACCCCGGCGTTACGGTCATCTGCCGACCCGCCTCTCACGAGAGCGTGCGTGCAGTGTGAACGCTCCCAGACGGCGGCAGACCGAAGTCGCTGTGCGACATCCCTGGGAGTGCGGCATCTTTCCACCTCAGGTTCCAACGCATTCTCTCGGGCGATTTCGACAAGGAACGCCTGTTTCAGGCAAGAGAGGCCTGACGGCTCTGCTAGTATGGGCTCGGGATCCTGATGGGCGTGAGCGCGAGAGCAGGAACCAGCCCTCATCATCTCGCGGCCCGTAACGTTGAGGAGACAGGCCATGAAGATTGTCGTGATCGGCGGCACCGGATTAATCGGATCCAAGCTCGTGGCACAGCTCAAGCAACACGGTCATGAGGCCGTGGCCGCTTCGCCCAAGTCGGGCGTGAATGCCGTGACCGGGGACGGTCTCGCTGCGGCGCTGGCGGGCGCGGATGTCGTCGTCGATGTCGCCAACGCACCGTCCTGGGAGCCCGCCGCGGTGCTCGAATTCTTCGAGCGTTCGAGCAAGAATCTCGTCGCAGCGGAGGCTAACGCGGCGGTGAAGCATCACGTGGCCCTGTCGATTGTCGGCACCGAGCGCTCGCCCGACAACGCCTATTTCCGAGCCAAGCTGGCGCAGGAAACCGTCATCAAGTCAGCCTCCATCCCCTACTCGATCGTGCGCGCCACCCAGTTCTTCGAATTTCTCGGCGCCATTGCCGAAATGAATGCGATCGACGGCAAGATCGTCGTGCCCTCGGCTATGTTTCAACCGATCGCTGCCGACGACGTCGCCACTCGCCTCGCGGAGGTCGCAACAGGCAAGCCGCTCAACGGCACCATCGACATCGCAGGTCCCGAGAAGGCTCCCTTCAATGAATTCATTGCGCGCCGCCTGAAGGCGTCCGGCGATGCCCGTCCCGTGGTCGGCGACCCCAAGGCCCCCTATTACGGCGGTCCTATCGACGATACATCACTCAACCCGCTCGGAGAGGCGCGCCTCGGGACGATCTCTCTGGCGGCGTGGCTCGCACGCAACTGAGAGTGATCAGAGGGTAATGCTCACCCCGAACGCTTTCCAGCTGCCGCCATCTCGGCTGCGAGCAGCACCGCGGCGCGGCTGGCGCCGATCGAGGCGATGCCCTGGCCCGCGATGTCGTAAGCCGTGCCGTGCGCGGGCGTGCAGATCGGGAACGGGAAGCCGCCGAGCAAGGTGACGCCGCGATCGAAGCCCATCAGCTTCATCGCGATCTGGCCCTGGTCGTGATACATCGTGAGCACCGCGTCGAACGCGCCGCCCTTGGCGCGCAGAAACACCGTATCGGCGGGAAACGGTCCCTCCACGGCAATGTCTTCGCGCTGAGCGGCCGCGACCACGGGCGCGATGACGTCGATCTCCTCGCGGCCAAAATTGCCGCCGTCGCCGGCATGTGGGTTGAGGCCGGCAACCGCGATGCGCGGCCGCGCGAAGCCGGCGTTGCGCATGCAAGAATCGGTCAGCTTGAGCGCGCGATGGATGCGTTCGCCGGACAGCTTGTCCGCGACATCCCTCAGCGGGATATGCGAGGTCACGCGTGCGTTCCAGAGCCGATCCAGGACGTTGAATTCGCTGGCCGGGGACTTGAGGCCGACCACCTCCGCGGAGAACGCGATCTCGTCGTCGTACTCGGCGCGGGCAAACCGCATCGCCTGCTTGTTGAATGGCGTGAAGCAAACGGCGTCGACACGTCTGTCGCGGCCGAGCTCCAGTGCGTGCCTGTAGTTGGCGAGTGCGAACCTTCCGCCGGCAAGCGTCGCGGTCTTCGGTTCGACCTCCGCGAGGGCGAGATGGCGGAGATCGACGAACAGCGTATCACCCTCTGTCGCGCGCAGGTCAGCCCCCTGCTCCACGGGCGTCAGCTCCGGGTTGACACCCGCAATGCGCACGCCCTCGTCGAAGATGCGGCGGTCGCCGATCACGAGCAGACGGCAGCGGGCGCGGATGTCCCCTTCGGCCACGAGTTTCGCCGTCAGCTCCGGGCTGATGCCGGCGGGATCTCCCATCGCCAGCGCAATGAGCGGCTTTGCGGTCATATGATCACTTTCTCCTGGGCCGTCGTCTCGGCCGTGGGGGATGCGGGCTTGCGCCAGAGGCGCGCGAATTGCAGCACGAGCGGCAGCAGCAAGAGCGCGATGCCGGCCACGATCAGGCATGTCACCAGCTTGTTGGCGAAGAAGATGCCGAGCGAGCCCTTGGACATCAGCATCGACTGCCGAAATGCATCCTCGGCCTTGTCACCGATGACGATGGCGAGCACGAGCGGCGCCAGCGGATAGAACAGCTTCTTGAAGAGATAGCCGACGATCCCGAAGCCGAGCATCATGACCACGTCGAGATAGGAGTTCGAGACGGAATAGGCGCCGACGACGCAGATGATCACGATCAGCGGCGCGATCACCACGAAGGGAATCCGCATCAACGCGGCGAACACCGGAACGGTCAGCAGCACCAGAGCGACGGCGACGATGTTGCCGACATACATCGAGGCGATCAGGCCCCACACAAAATCCTTCTGGTCGACGAACAGCATCGGCCCGGGATTGAGGCCCCAGATCATCAACCCGCCCATCATGACGGCGGCGGTCGCCGAGCCGGGAATGCCGAGCGAGAGCATCGGCAAGAGCGCGCTGGTGCCGGCGGCGTGATCGGCGGTCTCCGGCGAGATGATGCCTTCGACCTCGCCCGTGCCGAAATAGCGGCCACGGCGCGAGAAGCGGCGGGCGATGCCGTAACTCATGAACGAGGCCGCGGTCGGGCCGCCCGGCGTGATCCCCATCCAGCAGCCGATCGCGGCGCTCCGCAGCAGCGCTACGCTGTGGCGCGGCAGCCGGCCGACCGCACGAAACACCTCAGCCCAGTCGATCTTCGATGAGACGGCGCGGGCGTGAAACTCCTCCTCGACCGCGACCAGCAGCTCGCCGATGCCGAACAGGCCCATCACCGCGACGACGAAGTTGACGCCCTTGACGAGCCTCGTCGACGCCCATGGTGAGACGGACGCTGCCGGATACCGTGTCGATGCCGATGGCGGCGATGGCAAAGCCGATCGCGAGCGCCACCACCGTCTTGATCGGCGCCGCGCCGCCCATGCCGACGAAGCTGGCGAAGGCCAGGAAATAGACGGCAAAGTATTCCGCCGGCCCGAAGGCGAGTGCGACCTGCGCCACCCAGGATGCGAGGAAGGTGATCAGGATGACGCCGATCAGCGCACCGAATGCGGCCGAGCCGAACGCGGTGGCGAGCGCCGTGGTCGGCCGGCCGTCCCGCGCCATCGGATAGCCGTCGAAGGTGGTTGCGACCGAGGACGGCTCGCCGGGAATGTTGAACAGGATCGAAGTGACGGAGCCACCGAACAGCGCGCCCCAATACATGCTGGAGAGCAGGATGATCGCCGACACTGGCTGCATGCCAAAGGTCAGCGGCAGCAGCAGCGACACCCCGTTGGGGGCGCCCAGCCCCGGCAGCACGCCGACGAGAATGCCGAGCAGCACGCCGACCGCCATCAGGGCCAAATGCGGCACGGTGACCGCGATGCTGAAGCCGTGCAGGAGGTCTCCAAGATTATCCATCAGCCGCTCCGTCAGAACCCGAAGGCAGCCGCGAGCGCGCCGTGCGGCAAGCTCACCTGGAACATGCGCTCGAACACGACATAGAGCGCAAGCGCCGTCGCCGCCGCCATGGCCAGCGCACGCGGCACGGATTGATGCCGGGGGATCGCCAGCACCGCGAATACGTAAAGCGCGGAGGCGACGTACATCCCGGCGAGCGGGATCGCAGCCACGAAGATCGCCGCCGGCACGAACAAGCCGGCAAGCCGGCGCAGCTCGACCTGTGTGATCGCGATCGGGACATTGGCCAGTGACGCCACCGGCAGCACGCCACGCACCAGGTTGTAGAGACTTCCGAGCACGACGATGATCCCAGTCAGGAACGGAAACGTCCCGGCGTCGACGCCCGCACTCGACCAGCCGATGCCGTTGTCGAGACTCTGGACCACGACGGCGACACCAAAGCCTCCGGTGAGGATTGCGGTCGCAAGTTCGAGGGCGCGGCGTGAGATCATCGGGGGCTCCGCTGTGGCATCGGACAGAGACCGGTCATGGCGCAAAAGTCTTTCCCCACCATCCAGTGTCGTCCCTGCGAACGCAGGGACCCATAACCCCAGGGAGACGTTTGACGACGACTGGAAATCATCTTCTCGTCGGTACGACGACCAACGCCCATCGAGAGATCACGCGGTATGGGTCCTCGCGTTCGCGAGGACGACAGCGGAGATTGAGGCCCGCCCCGCCTCACTTGACGAGCCAGCCCTGCTCGCCTGCGACCTGCTTGACGTGCTCGAGGTCCTCCTTGATGAACTTGTCGAACTCGGCGCCGGTCAGGAAGGTGTCCACCTGGGACGTCTTCTCGATGTAGTCCTTCCACTCCGGCGTCGCCTGCACCTTCTTCATGAGGTCGACATAGAACGCGGCCTGGTCTGGCGTGACCTTGCCGGGCAGCCACACCGCGCGCGGCTGCTCGTATTGCTTGATGTCGAGGCCCTGCTCGACGCAGGTCGGAACGTCGCCCCAACCTTCCGTCGCCGTGACCTTGGCGCCTTGCGGCAGCCGCTTGGGGCTGAACACGCAGAGCGGTCGCTGCGTGCCGCCGCGCCACTGCCCGAGGCTTTCGCTGGGATTGTTGACGTGGGAATCGAGGTGTCCGCCGGCGAGCTGCACGGCGGTCTCGGCGCCGCTCTTGAAGGGGATGTAGGTCAGCTTGACCTTGCCGACCTTCTCGATCATGCGCGTCAGGACCTCGTCGGTGTCCTTGGACTGCGCGCCGCCCATCTTGAACTCGCCCGATGCGGCGGCCTTCAGATAGTCGCCCGCATTCTTGTAGGGCGCATCCTGCTTGACCCAGAGCAGGAACTCGTCCTGCGCCATCGCCGCGATCGGGGTGAGATCGGTGTAGTTGAAGGCGACCTTCGACACGAGCGGCTGCTGCCAGGCGTTCGAGGTACCGAAGATCACCTTGTAGGGATCGCCGGCGGAGGCCTTGCCGTAGACGTAGCCTTCCGCGCCGCTGCCGCCGCCCTTGTTGACGACGACGATCGGCTGCTCCGTCAGCTTGTGCTTGGTGATGATGTTCTGCACCGCGCGGGCGAGGTTGTCGGTGCCGCCGCCGGGCCCGGCGGTGGCCACGAACTCGATCGGCTTTTGCGGTTGCCAGGCAGCGAGCGCCGGCATCGTGCCGGCAAATGCAATTGCGGCTGCGGAGAGCAGAAACGTTGACGTCCGACCCATGATTTCCTCCAGCTGATTTTTTGTCTTTGTCGTTGTCTTGTCGACGGTCCGGTCAGGCGACGCGTTCCTCGCGTCTTTCCCGAGCCGAAACGATTGCGCCTTGTTTTTCGAGCGCTTCGATCTGCGTCTGGTCGAACCCGTGCTCGGCCAGAACCTCTCTGGTGTGCTCACCATAGACCGGAGCGCCCGACAGCACCTTGCCCGGGGTCTCCGAGAACTTGACGGGAAGCCCGATCGTCTTCACGGGACCGAGCGTGGAATGATCGACCTCGACGACCATTTCGCGCGCCAGCGTCTGGGGATCGCCGAGCGCCTCCAGCATGTCGTGCACCGGGCCGCACGGCACGCCCTTCTCGTCCAGCGCCGCGAGCCAATGCGCCCGCGATTTGGTGCGGAAGCGCTCGCTGAGGACGGCTTCGAGCCTCCTTGAGATTGGCCATGCGGTCGGAGCCGTTGACGAAGCGCGGGTCAGTGGCGAGCTCGCTGGCGCCGAGCGCCTCCAGCATCAAGAGCCAGTGCTTCTTGTTGGCCCCGCCGACCACGAGCCAGCCGTCCGAGGCTTCGAACGCCTGATACGGCGCGTTGAGCGGATGCGCCGAGCCCATCGCGCGCGGCGCGGTGCCCGCGGCGAGCGCGATGGTGGATTGCCAATAGGTCTGCACCAGGGCCGCCTCGTAGAGCGAGGTTTCGACCCACTGTCCTTCCCCGGTCTTGAGCCGATGGGCGTAGGCCGCGAGAATGCCCATGCTCGCGAGCAGGCCGGCGGTGATGTCCGAGAGCGGCGGGCCGCATTTGACGGGTGGGCCGTCCGGGCGCTCGCCGGTGAAGCTCATGATGCCGCTCATCGCCTGCGCGACGAGATCGAATCCCCTGCGGTGCTTGTAGGGACCGGTGCGCCCAAAGCCCGACAGCGAGCAGTAGATCAGCGAGGGATACTGCTTGTGCAGCTCCTCATAGCCGAAGCCGAGACGCTCCATCGCGCCCGGCGCAAAATTCTCGACCAACACGTCCGCATCCGCGATCAGCCGCCGCAGCACCTGCTTGCCGCCCTCGGTCTTGAGGTCCAGCACGATGCCGCGCTTGTTGCGGTTCATCATCAGGAAGGACGCCGCCTCATCGCCGATCTTGGGCGGCACCGAATGACGGGTGTCGTCGCCGTTGGGCGATTTCTCGATCTTGATGACGTCGGCGCCCATATCGGCCAGCATCAGCGTGCAAGTCGGCCCCGCCATGACATGGGTGAGATCGATGACCTTGAGGCCGGCCAGCGGTCCCGAACGGCGGGAGCCGGATTGCGTGCTTTGCATCAGGGGGCGTCCTATTGGCCGCGCCATTGCGGCGCGCGCTTGTTGAGGAAAGCATCGAGCCCTTCGCGAAAGTCCTGGCTCGTGTAGCACATCAGGATGAGGTCCTCGCCCTCGTCCCTCGTCAGCCGCTTCTGCAGGCGGGCCACCGCCTGCTTGGTCGCATTCAGCGTCAGCGGCGCATGACTGGCGAGGAGCCGGGCGACCTCGTCCGCCCGCTTGTCCAGCGCGGCGAGATCCTCGACCACCTCGCCGAGCAGCCCGACACTGGCGGCCTCCGCAGCGTCGACCAGACGCGCCGTGAAGATCAAATCCTTGACGCGCGCGGCGCCGATCAGCGCGGTGAGACGGCTGACATTGGACATCGACAGGCAATTGCCGAGCGTCCGGGCGATCGGAAACCCCAGCTTGGCGCTCCGCGTGCCGATGCGCAGGTCGCACGCCGCGGCAATGCCCGCCCCGCCCCCGTGCAGAACCCGTTGATCGCCGCAATGGTCGGCACCCGGCACTGTTCCAGCGTAGTGAGGACCCGATCGATGCGGTTCTCGTAGTCGATCGCGTCCTGGGGCGCTTTGAACTCGCGGAACTGATTGATGTCGGTGCCCGAGGCGAACGCCTTGTCGCCGGCTCCACGCAGCACCAGCACCTTGATGGCATGGTCGCGGTTGGCCTCCTCGCAAATCCCGGCGAGGCGCTCATACATCGCGAAGGTGAAAGCGTTGCGTGCCTGCGGGCGGTTGAAGGTGATCCACCCGATCCCATCGTTGCACTCAAAAACGAGGTCATCCGCCTCCGCCGCCAGGTCCATTTCCTCATATCCTCTTGTTTTTTACATTTTTGAATGCAAAATCGGTGATTAGCAAGCAGGAACTTCAGATTTCCTGCTCCGCAGTCAAGTTTTGAATTCAAATTGGAGCGCCGGTCCCATGCTTCACGAGGAGGTCGTCGGACGTATCCGCACCATCCTGCTCGACGGCGAGATCCCGCCGGGCGCGCGAATTCCCGAGCGCGAGCTGTGCGAGCGGCTCGAGATCTCGCGAACGCCGCTACGCGAGGCGCTCAAGGTGCTGGCCGCCGAGGGTCTCGTGCAGCTGCTGCCGCATCGCGGCTCGCGTGCGGCGAAACTGACCGACAAGGACATGCGCGACCTGTTCGAGGTCTGCCAGGGTCTCGAGGCGCTCGCCGGCGAGCCTCGCTTGCGAGCGCATCACCGACGCGGAGATCGACGCGATCGCCGCGGCGCATGCGGCCATGGTGCAGCATTATCGCGAGAGCGATCTGATCCAGTACTATCGCGGCAACCGCGCCATTCACGAAGCCATCGTCAACGCAGCCGGAAACCCCGTGCTCGCGGGGTTGTACACATCCGTGACGGCGCGCATCCGCCGCGCGCGTTACGTCACGCCGATGACGCCGCAACGTTGGGCGCTGGCCGTGAAGGAGCACGAAGCCATTCTCAACGCGCTCCAGCGTCGCGACGGAGCCGGCCTCTCCCACATCCTGCGTGCGCATCTGCGCCATAAGCGCGAAGAGGTTTTGCAGGCGGGATTTGCCGAGACGGAAGGCAACGATCTCGCACTGCGGATCGCGTAAGCGGGGCTGTCGGCGACACACCCGGCAGACATAATCGCGACACAATCATTGATTGCATTGCTGCAAGCCTGAGAGTCATCCTGTCGACGACTGTCGGCAGCCGATGCTTTTTTGTCGTGCGCCGGAATTGCATTTCGAATTCCGACGCGCTCTGCCCACCGGAAACCAATTCTACTTGCTAGCTTGTTTGAACCAGCGCAGCATCTCACCGCTGGCTTCAGGCCGACATAACGCGCGACAAATTCGCGCAGCTCAAAAGAACAGGTGGAGGAAACGAATGACACTCAACGTCTCACGTCGATCCCTGCTCGCGCTCGGCGCAGGATTGGGCGCCAGCACAATGCTCGGCAGCAGCGCGATCGCGCGCGCACCCAAGCTCGGCACCCAGACGCCCTACTGGCACCGCTTCAATCTCGGCGATGCCGAAGTGACCGTCGTCTCCGACGGCCCGCTTCCGCTCGGCGATCCCTCCGGGACCTTCACCGGCGTTCCCAAGGAGGAGGTGAAGAAGATGCTGGCGGACAATTTCCTGTCGCCGGACAACGTCGTGCTCGAGCAGAATTCGCCGATCGTGAACACCGGCGACAAGCTGATCCTGTTCGACACGGGCATGGGCTCTTCCAAGATGTTCGGTCCCACCACGGGCCGGCAGCAGAAGAGCATGACCGAGGCCGGCATCAAGCCCGGCGACATCGACGCCATCGTGTGCTCGCACGCCCATATCGATCACATCGGCGGTATCGTGGACGACGGCGGCAAGCCGCTGTTCCCGAACGCGCAGATCTACATTTCCCAGACCGATTTCGACTTCTGGACCGACGAGGGCAAGCTCGGCAGTCCGGCCAAGGACTTCGTCGTTCACGCCCGCAAGAACCTGCTGCCGGTCCGGGACCGGATCAAGTTCTTCAAGGATGGCGAGGAATTCCTGCCCGGCGTGCAGGCGATGGCGGCGCCCGGCCACACCGTTGGCCACACCATCTTCATGGTGTCCTCGGCCGGCAAGTCCTTTGCCTTCCTCGGCGACCTCTCGCACCATTCCGTGCTGCTGCTGGAGCGGCCGCGCATGGAGTTTTCCTACGACACCGATCCCAAGCAGGCGGCGGAGTCGCGGGTGAAGCTGCTCACGATGCTCGCGGCGAACAAGATTCCCGTGATGTCGTATCACTTCGCCTGGCCGGGCTACGGCCATGTCGCCAAGGCCGGTGACGGCTTCCACTATTATCCCGAACCGATGCAGATGACGCTGTAGGTTTTCGCGCACGGGTCCGGGCGGCGTTTGCCGCCCGGACCATCTCTCCACAACGCACCCCGATTTCTGCTCTTCCTAATATCGACAAAACCGATTGTAAACGTTGATAATATTCGTTTGTCAAAATCATTCTCCTGCGTAGCGTGAGCAACGTGGCATCGCCGGCTGGCCGCAACGGCCGTATCCGGCAGAGGCCTCACGCACATCAGGAGCGACCATGACCACGACATCACAGAGCGACGAGTCATTCTCCCGGCTGCTGCTCCGCTGGATCGTCTATCGGCTGTCACTGACGATGGCGGCGATCACTCCGGTGCACCGCGCCAGCGACATCGCGGCCGCAGCAGCGGCGAGCAACAATCCCTCCGGGGCATAAACCGGCCGTCAGCGGCGCCTGCGCAAGTTGCGCGCGGGCGCTTCCGGAACGCGACGGGTCTGCTCGGCGGCAAGATCACGCATGAGCGCGATCGCGCTCGCAACGTGCTCCTCCGGCTGGTCGGCCGAGTAGACGACATAGGCCGGCATCGAGAATTTCGGCGCACCGCCGACCAGATGCAGCCGCCGCGCCCTCAGCAGCGGCTCGACGATCCGCTGCGCGAAATAGCCGGCGCCGCCGTTCGCCAGAACGTGTTGCAGCCCGAGCCAGCCGATATTCGCCGTCAGGGCAGGCCCGGCGAAATTCGGGAAGACGGCGCCGTGGCGGGCATAGAATTCCGGGCCCCAGTCGACATAGACGTAGCCGTCCTGCGGCTCGGGTTCGCTCCTTGGGTTGGTCGAGACCAGCACGAGCTGCTCCTCGAACAGCAGCTCGACCTTGAGGCCCGGCCGGCTTTGCGGCGTGTACATCACGCCGATGTCGATGCGTCCCTCGACCAGCCCTTGCATCAGCTCCGGCTCGAGCGCGCTCTCGGCGCGGATCGAGATCTGCGGATTGGCCTCCTGCATGCGGGGAACCCACAGCAGCAGGAATTCCTCCCAGAGGCCGATGCGTCCGCCGACCACGAGCCCACCGCTAAAACCCTTGGGCACACCGACGTCGTGCCGGGCCTGCTCGACGGTGCGCACCAGCGTCGCGGCGTGGCGTTGGAACTGCCGCCCCGCCGCCGTCAGTGCCGCGCCCGCCTTGTTGCGAACGAACAGCGTGCAGCCGAGCAGCTCTTCGAGGGAATGGATCCGCGTGCTGACCGTGGACTGGCTGACGTGAAGCCGCTCGGCGGCCGAGATGAAATTGCCGGTCGCCACCACCGTCAGAAATGTCCGCGCGAGCTCGGTATCCACGGCACGCTCCTCACATCGATTTTTTCGATATGAAAGGCGTTCGCTTTGGGGATGTCAAACCAGCAAGCCGGCCTATTCCGCCGGCTTGGCAGCGGGGGCCGAAACCGGCACGGCCGCGTCCGTCCGCCTGCCCGGGAAGATCCGCTTCACCAGCACAAACAGCGCGGGCACGAAGAAGATGCCGAGCACGGTCGCCGCGATCATGCCGCCGGCCACACCGATGCCGACCGCGTTCTGGCTGGCCGAGCCCGCCCCTGTCGCCACCGCCAGCGGCAGCACGCCGAGGATGAAGGCGAGCGAGGTCATCAGGATCGGGCGAAGCCGCTGGCGGGCCGCATGCAAGGTCGCATCGACGAGGCCGCGACCGGAGGCGATCTGGTCCAGCGCGAATTCGACGATCAGGATCGCGTTCTTCGAGGCCAGACCGATCGTCGTGAGCAGGCCGACCTGGAAATAGACGTCGTTGGCCTGGCTGAACAAGGTCGCCGCCAGCAGCGCGCCGAGCACGCCGATCGGCACCGTCAGCATCACCGCGAAGGGGACCGACCAGCTCTCGTACAGCGCGGCGAGGCTGAGGAAGACGATCAGCAGCGAGATCGAATAGAGGTACAGCGTCTGGCTGCCGGTCAACCGCTCCTGGAACGACAGGCCGGTCCATTCGTGGCCGTAGCCTTTGGGGAGCTTGGCCATCTGCTCCTCCACCGCCTGCATGGCGACGCCCGAGCTGGTGCCCGGCGCGGCCTGGCCCTGCAGCTCGACGGCGGCAACGCCGTTGTAGCGCTCGAGGCGCGGCGAGCCGAAGCTCCAGCGGTCGGTCGCGACCGCCGAGAACGGCACCATCGAACCTGAGGCGTTGCGGACGTACCAGCGGCCGATATCGCTGCTGTCCATGCGGAACGGGGCATCGCTCTGCACATAGACCTGCTTGACGCGGCCTCGGTCGATGAAGTCGTTGACATAGGCGCCGCCCCACGCCGCCGACAGCGTGGTGTTGAGATCGCTGAGGTTGACGCCGAGCGCCGTGGCCTTGGCCTGGTCGACGTCGAGATTGAACTGCGGCGTGTCGTCCTGGCCGTTCGGCCGCGCCTGCGCAACGCGCTTGTCCGCCGCGAGCTGGCCGAGCAATTGGTTGCGGGCCTGGATCAGCGCGTCGTGGCCGTTGCCGCCGGTGTCCTGCAGATAGAGGTCGAAGCCGCCGGCATTGCCGAAGCCCGGAATGGAAGGCGGCAGCACGGCGAACACCATGGCGTCGCGGATCTTCATGAACGCCCCCATGGCGCGGCCGGCCACCGCCTGTGCCGAGGCTGCGGGGCTCCTGCGCTCGTCGAACGGCTTCAGGCTGACGAAGGCAAGGCCCACATTCTGCCCCTGCCCCGCGAAGCTGAAGCCGCTGACCGCGAACACGCCTTCGACCGCATCCTTCTCGTTGTCGAGATATTGATGCTCGACCTGCTTGATGACATCGAGCGTGCGCGTCGAGGTCGCGCCGACCGGAAGCTGGATCAGCGTCATGATCGTGCCCTGGTCCTCCTCGGGCAGGAACGAGGCTCGGCAGGCGCTGGAACAGGACCACCATGCCGGCGACGATGGCGGCAAAGGCGACCAGCACGATCGCAACGCGCCGGATCGCACCGCCCGCGGTACGCTGATAGCCGTCCGCCATGCGGTCGAAGCCGCGGTTGAACAGGCCGAACAAGCCACGCTGGCTGCCATGGTGCTTCGCCGGCTTCAGGATCGTGACGCACAGCGCCGGCGTCAGCACCAGCGCCACCAGCACCGACAGCAGCATCGCCGTGACGATGGTGAGCGCGAACTGGCGATAGATGATGCCGACCGAGCCGTTGAAGAACGCCATCGGGATGAACACGGCCGAGAGCACGACGCCGATGCCGACCAGCGCGCCCGTGATCTCACGCATGGATTTCTCGGTCGCCTCGCGCGGATCGAGATTTTCCTCGGCCATCACGCGCTCGACGTTCTCGACCACGACGATGGCATCGTCGACCAGGAGGCCGATCGCCAGCACCATCGCGAACATCGTCAGCGTGTTGATGGAATAGCCCGCGAGCGAGAGAACGCCGAAGGTGCCGAGCAGCACGACGGGCACCGCGATGGTCGGAATCAGGGTCGCGCGCCAGCTCTGCAGGAACACGAACATCACGACGAAGACCAGCGCGATCGCCTCGAACAGGGTGTGGATCACCTTCTCGATCGACAGCTTGACGAAGGGCGTGGTGTCGTAGGGATATACGACGCGAAGCCCCTCCGGCATGGTGGCACTGAGCTGGGCCACGCGCGCCTTCACCGCTTCCGAGGTCGCAACCGCATTGGCGCCGGTCGCAAGGCTGATGCCCATGCCTGACGCCGGCTTGCCGTTGTAGCGCGCCGCGGAATCATACGACTTCGAGCCGATCTCGACGCGCGCGACGTCGCCGATGCGCACCGTCTGGCCTGATGTCGCGGTGCGCAGAATGATGTCCTTGAACTGCGCGACCGTCTGCAGGCGGCTCTGCGAGGTGATGGTGGCATTGAGCTGCTGGCCGCCGACCGCCGGCAGGCCGCCGAGCTGGCCGGCCGTCACTTGCGTATTCTGGGTCTGGATCGCGGCGGTCACGTCGCCGGGCATCAGATTGTATTTCGCCAGCTTGTCGGGGTCGAGCCAGATGCGCATGGCGTATTCGGCGCCGAACAACGTCACCTGGCCGACGCCCGCGACGCGGCTGATGGGATCGTTGACGGAGGATGCCACGTAATCGGCGATGTCGCTGGCGGCCAGCCTTCCGTCCTCGGAGACGAAGCCGAGCACCATCAGGAAGCTCGCCGACGACTTCACGACCTTGATGCCCTGCTGCTGCACGACCTGCGGCAGCAAGGGCGTCGCGAGCTGCAGCTTGTTCTGCACCTGCACCTGGGCGATGTCGGCATCGGCCTCGTTGGTGAAGGTCAGCGAGATCTGCACCTGGCCGGTCGAGGTGCTCGACGACGACATGTACTGGAGATAGTCGAGACCGGTCATGTTCTGCTCGATGACCTTGGTCACCGAGTTCTCCGCCGTCTCGGCGTTGGCGCCGGGATAGGTCGCCGTGATCGTGACCACGGTCGGCGCGATCTGCGGATATTGCGCGATCGGCAGCCGCATGATCGCGAGCACGCCGCCCAGCATGATCAGGATGGCGATGACCCAGGCAAAGATCGGCCGCTTGATGAAGAAATGGGACATGACGCTTATTGTTCTGTGGCGGCGGATGCGGGCCGCGCATCGGCCTGCCGCGTCGGGTTCACGGTGAGGCCGGTTGCAGCATCGACCGCGACCTCGACGGTCTTGACGGCAGCGCCGGGGCGCGCCTTCTGCGTTCCCTCCAGGACGAGGCGATCGCCGGCCTTGGCGCCGGAGCGAACCAGCCAATTGCTGCCGACATCCTCCCCGAGCTCCAGCGTCCGCTGCTCGACCTTGCCGTCCTTGTCGACGAACATCGCCACCGCCTGCCCCAGCGGATTGCGCGAGACGGCGCGCTGCGGCACCAGGATCGCATTGGGATCGACGCCGGCGACGACGCGGGCGCGCACATACATGCCGGGCAGCAGCGCCCGCTCGGGATTGGCGAAGACCGCGCGCGAGGAGACCGAGCCGGTGCTCTCGTTGACGCTGGCGTCGGTGAAACCGTACTTGCCCTTGTGGCCGTAGGTCTTGCCGCTCTCCATCAGGAGCCTCGACCTGCACGCCCTCGGCGGGTCGCTTGAGCTTTCCGCTCGCGATCTGGCTGCGCAGGCGCTCCATCTCGGAGGTCGACTGGTCGAGATCGACATAGACGGGATCGAGCTGCTGGATCGTGGTCATCGCCGTCGCCTGGCTCGCAGTCACGAGCGCGCCGGGCGTGATGGTGGACTTGCCGATGCGGCCCGAGATCGACGCGGTGACCTTGGTGCGGTCGAGCGAGATCGCGGCGGTGTCGCGGTTGGCTTCCGCCGCCTTCAGGTCGGCCTCGCCCTGCTTGTAGGCGGCAACAGCATCATCGACATCCTGCTGGCTGGCCGCGTTGGTCTGCAGCAGCTGGGTCTTGCGCGCAGCCTTCAGCTTGACGCTGACGAGAGTTGCCTCCGACTTCTGCACCGCGGCCTCGGCGCTCGCCAGACCTGCCTTGTATTGCACCGGATCGATCTCGTAGAGCAGATCGCCTTCCTCACCTCGGCGCCCTCCACGAAGTCGCGCTTGAGCAGAATGCCGGTGACTTGCGGCCGCACCTCTGAAACCTGGTAGGCGACGACGCGGCCCGGCAGAACCGTCGCGATCTTCGCCTCCTGCGGCTTCAGGGTCATGATGCCGACCTCCGGCACCATCTGCGGCGACGCTGCCTGCGGGCTCTGCTCGCCGCATGCCGCAAGCAGCAGCGCAATCAGGGGGCAGCGCGGAAGATCAGGGGAGTCATGAAGACGATCCATCGGTAAGCCTGCGGTCCGTCAAACGGAAACACGCATGGAAACATTCGGAAACTATTCAGTTTCCATTGGGAAACTTGGTAGTTTCCTTACCCGAAGTCAAGTGCTAGGCTGCCCCCGCAACGGCGTTCAAGCAGTCGTGAAGCAGCTCAAATGCGAGGCGGGTGTTTCCATGGCGAGAGAATCCAGCAGTCAAAGACGCGCGACCCCGCCGTCGGAACGGGCCAAGCCGGCGGCAGGTCTCCCCGCCCCGGACGCGCGCATGTTGCAATTGCTGACGGCGGCAAAGGACACCTTCACCAGCAAGGGCTTTGCCGCGACCACCATGGACGACATCGCCAGTGCCGCCGGGATGTCGAAGAAGACGCTCTACAAATTGTTCGAGAGCAAGACCGAGCTGTTTCGCGCCATGCTGCTGCGCAGCCTGCCCCAAGCGGACTTCACCGATGCGTCCCTGGAAGGCTCGCCCGTGACCCGGCTTCGCAGCATGCTTCGCGAGGCCGCGGACGTGGCGCTGTCGCCGGGCGAGATCGCGCTGCAGCGCCTGATCATCGGAGAGCGCCAGGCCTCGCCCGCGCTGGGACGCATGTTCGCCGAGGTCATCATGGACTCCGGCACCGATCAGGTCGTCGAACTGCTCAAGGCGGCGGGTCTGGAGCCTCGCTTCGAGGGCGTACCGCTTCGCCTGGTCGCCGAGATGCTGTTCGGCATGGTGTTCGGCCACGACCATTTCAGGCTGCTGACCGATACCGGATTCAAGCTCAATCGCCGCATGCTGGACAAGCGGATCGACCTGGCGATTGCGACGTTCTGTGCGCCCGACGATCAGGCGAGCGCACCGCAGCGTCCGGCCTGAGCGAAGGTCAGCAGCCGAGCTTGTCGGCGATCCCGCCAAAATCCTTGGCGACGATGTCCCAATTGCCGGTAGCTTCGAAATCGACCTTCTGAAGCGGGCCGTACTCGGTCGGCCTCGCCACGAACGCGGTCTTCAGCCCGTTCTTCTGCGCAGCGGCGAGATCGCCATTGTGGGCGGCGACCATCATCACCTCGTCCGGCTTGAGGCAAAGCAGCTTTGCTGCGCCGAGATAGGTCTCGGGATCCGGCTTGTAGTGCTCGAACAGCTCGGCCGACATGACGAGGTCCCACGGCAGGCCGGCGAACTTCGCCATGTTGGTGAGCAGCGCGACATTGCCGTTGGACAGCGGCGAGATCACGAATTTCGTCTTCAGCCGCGTCAGGCCGGCGACGCTGTCGGGCCAGGGATTGAGGCGGTGCCAGCCCTTGGTGAGGTGGTCGAGATCGGCTTCGGTGAGACCCTTGATCGCGAATTGATCGACCAGCTTTTCCAGCGAGCGGCGGTGCAGATCGTCGAGCATGACATAGCCGCGCTCGGGATGCCGGCGCACGTCGTCCATCGAGGCCATGTACATGCCGCGCCAGCCGTCGACCAAAGCGGTCCAGTCGGCCTTGATGCCACGCTGCCTGCTCCACCACATGAAGTCGGAGATCAGGCTGGTGCGCCAATCCACGACCGTGCCGAAGACGTCGAAGACGAGGGCTTTGACGGCGGAGAGATCGGACATGCGCGCTTCCTTTTATTGTTCTTGTCGTCATTCCGGGGCTCGCGAAGCGAGAGCCCGGAATCCATTTCTCCTCGCACTCCGCCGCCCGAAGGATTCCGGGTTCTCCGGGCCGCGCTTTGCGCGGGCCCGTCGCCCCGGAATGACGGAGGTCTTAGTCCAGGTGGAACTTGGCGAGGCTCGCGGTGCTCGGCCTTGATGTAGCGCACGGTGCCGGTGACGGAGCGCATCACCACCGTCTCGGTTTCGATCACGCCGTCCTTGCGGAATTTCACGCCCGACAGCAACGAACCCGTGGTGACGCCGGTGGCCGCGAACAGGCAGTCGCCGCGCGCCATGTCCTCGATGCCGTAGATCATCTTGGGATCGTTGACGCCCATCTTGGCGGCACGCTCGATCTTCTCGCCGGAATCCAGGATCAGCCGGCACTGCATCTGGCCGCCGATGCAGCGCAGCGCCACGGCCGCGAGCACGCCTTCCGGCGCGCCGCCGGTGCCGAGATACATGTCGACACCGGTGTTGTCGGGGTCGGCGCAGTGGATCACGCCGGCGACGTCGCCGTCGGTGATCAGGCGCACGGCAGCGCCGGTCGAGCGCACGCTCTCGATGATGCTGGCATGACGCGGACGATCGAGCACGAGAACCGTGATGCCGTCAGGCTGGACCCCCTTGGCCTTGGCGAGGCGGCGGACGTTGTCGGCCGGCGAGGCATCGAGATCGACGACGCCCTTGTCGTAGCCGGGACCGATCGCGAGCTTCTGCATATAGACGTCGGGTGCGTGCAGCAGCGTGCCGCCATCGGCCATCGCCATTGTGGCGATCGAGCCCGGCATGTTCTTGGCGCACAGCGTGGTGCCTTCGAGCGGATCGACCGCGATGTCGACCTGCGGGCCGGCGTTCATGCCGACCTTCTCACCGATAAAGAGCATCGGCGCCTCGTCGCGCTCGCCCTCGCCAATCACGATGGTGCCCTCGATCGGGAGCTTGTTGAGGCTCGCGGCGCATCGCGTCCACCGCGGCCTGGTCGGCCGCCTTCTCGTTGCCGTGCCCGCGCAGCCGCGCCGACGATACCGCCGCCCGCTCCGTCACGCGCACGATCTCCAGCGTCAGGATTCGCTCGAGCAAGGCTTGCGGCGGGACTGAAATATGGGTCGACATCGGCTAACTCCTTCGAAACGGTTCTGGACGGAAATCTCCGCCCGCATCAACTCGCAACATCGGCGGTTCGTTCGAACCGCCTGGTGGCTTTCACGCTCAGTTCTTCTCGATCCTGATGACCTGCGGCCGCCCGCTGATCACCTTGTCCTTCTGCACGGCGGCGAGCGCGCGGCGCACGGCGTCTTCGTGGGTGGCGTAGGTGATCAGGATGACGGGCACGGGGACCGCCTTGCCGTTCGCGGGGGCAACGCCGCCATTGGGGTGACGCTGCACGATCGACTCGATCGAAATCTTCTGCTCGGCAAGCCGCGTCGCGATCGCAGCCGCAGTGCCGGGGAAGTCGCGGGCCAGGAGGCGGATGTAATAGCCGCCCTCGTGGCGCTCCATCGGCGCCTTCTTGGTGTCACGCAGCTGCGTGATCGGCCGGCCGAACGGATTGGCGCGGATGCCGCGCGCAACGTCGGCGATATCGGCGACGACGGCGGACGCGGTGGCAGCACCGCCCGCACCGGGGCCGACCAGCGTGATCGGCGGAATGCCCTCGCCGTCGATCGTGACCGCATTGGTGACACCCATCACCTGCGCGATCGAGGAGGATTTCGGAACCATGGTCGGATGCACGCGCTGCTCGATGCCCTTGGCGGTGCGAACGGCAACGCCGAGCAGCTTGAGCCGGTAGCCGAGATCGTCGGCGGCGCGCAGATCCTCCGGCGCGATGGATGAGATGCCTTCGACATACACCGCGCTTTGAGCAACTTTCGTGCCGAAAGCGAGGCTGGCGAGGATCGCGAGCTTCTGCGCGGTATCGTGGCCGTCGACGTCGAAGGACGGGTTCGCCTCGGCATAGCCGAGCCGCTGCGCGTCCTTGAGGCACTCGGCGAAGGACAGCCCCTCCTGCTCCATCCGCGTCAGGATGTAATTGCAGGTCCCGTTGAGGATGCCATAGACGCGGTTGATGCCGGTTCCGGCAAGGCCCTCGCGTAACGTCTTGATGACGGGAATTGCTGCGCCGACCGCTGCCTCGAAATTCAGCGCGCCGCCGTGCTTTTCAGCGGCCTTGGCCAGCTTGATGCCGTGCTTGGCGAGCAGCGCCTTGTTGGCGGTGACGACCGACTTGCCTGCGTTCAGCGCAGCTTCCACCGCAGACAGCGCGGGATCGCCGGCGCCGCCCATCAGCTCGACGAAGCAATCGATGCCGGGATGCGTCGCCAGCGCCATCGGGTCCTTGGCCCATTCAACGCCGCGCAGGTCGACACCGCGCTTCTTCGCTTTCGAGCGCGCGGTGACTGCAACGACGCGGATGCCGCGGCCGCTACGGCCCGCGAGCACGCGGGCCTGGGTTTCGATCAAACGGACCACTTCGGCGCCCACGGTGCCGAGCCCCGCTATGCCCACTTTCAGGGGTGCAACCATGATGTCTTAGAAAACCTGCCGAAGAGAACTCAACGCCGATTGGCGAGTGGAGACGACGTTGTGCAACGTTTCGATGCCGCTTTCAAGGAAGCGGCGCACGCCGCGGGCGGCCTGCCTGATCCGTTGCTCGTTTTCCACCATGGCGATGCGGACATATCCTTCACCATGCTCGCCGAAGCCGACGCCGGGCGAGACCGCGACGCCGGATTTCTCCACCATCAGGGTGGCGAACTGCATGCTGCCGACGCTGCGGAAGGCTTCCGGCAGCGGCACCCAGGCGAACATCGAGGCCTCCGGCGGCGGGATGTCCCAGCCGGCCCTGCCGAACGATTCCACCAGCGCGTCGCGGCGCTTGCGATAGGTGTCGCGCATCTCCTTGATGCAATCGTCCGGGCCGTTCAGCGCGGCGGTCGCCGCGACCTGGACCGGCGTGAAGGCACCGTAATCGAGGTAGGATTTGACGCGCGCGAGCGCGGCGATCACGCGCTCATTGCCGACCGCAAAGCCCATGCGCCAGCCGGCCATCGAATAGGTCTTCGACATCGAGGTGAACTCGACGGTGACGTCCATCGCGCCCGGCACCTGCAGCACCGAGGGCGGCGGGTTGCTTTCGTCGAAATAGACCTCGGCATAAGCGAGATCGGACAGGATCAGGATCTCGTGCTTCTTCGCGAAGGCGACGAGGTCCTTGTAGAAATCGAGGCTCGCGACATAGGCGGTCGGGTTCGAGGGATAGCAGACGACGAGTGCGAGCGGCTTCGGGATCGAATGGATGATCGCCCGCTCGGCTGCCTCGAAGAATTCCGGCGTCGGCTCGGAGGGCACCGAGCGGATCACGCCGCCCGCCATCAGGAAGCCGAAGGCGTGGATCAGGTAGCTCGGGTTCGGACAGAGGATGACGTCACCGGGCGCGGTGATCGCCTGCGCCACGTTGGCGAAGCCTTCCTTGGAGCCCAGCGTCGCCACCACCTGGGTGTCGGGATTGAGCTTCACGCCGAAGCGGCGGGCGTAATAGGCGGCCTGGGCCTTGCGAAGGCCGTTGATCCCGCGGGAGGCCGAATAGCGATCGGTGCGCGGCTTGCCCAGCGTCTCCTTCAGCTTCTCGAGCACATGCGCCGGGGCCGGCAGGTCCGGGTTGCCCATGCCGAGGTCGATGATATCGGCGCCGGCATTCCGCGCGGCCGCCTTGGCCCGGTTGACCTGCTCGAACACGTAAGGCGGAAGGCGGCGGATGCGGTAAAATTCTTCCATGGCTCTCTGGGCTCCGGGCAACCGGTCAGGACAGAATCGACGGGACAGGACAGCGCTTCGAACGGGAGCTCGACATCGCCTTGAAAATCACTCAAAATCAAATACTTAGAGCAATCATCGACAACGAAGGCTGAAGTCGTTCGCCCTGACTCTCGGCTGAACCGGGATCTTTTAGCACGGCAAGGCGGGGGCGCCAGCGATTACCTCGCACTGCCTCATTTCGCTTCCTTGCCGGCAACGGCCTGGCGATCGCGCGCTGCGGCGAGCTCGGCCTCGATCTTGGCGCGCTGCTCCGGCGAGATGGTTGCCTGATCGCGATCGGGCGGCAGGTCATGCACCGGCAGATAGGAGCCGGGCTCCCTGGGATGCGCCTGCGCATCTGCCGGCGTCATATCCGCGAGCTGACTGGAACAACCGCTCAGCACAAATGCCACGCTCAACAGCGTGCCACCGATCAGCAGCGACCTCTGCAGGACCCTCAACGCCAACACTTGGGAAATCCCCTACTCGTCCCAATGCAAGCTGCCGCACATTAACCCGACAACCTGCCCAAGCTCAAACCATTGCTGCCCACAAATGGTACGAGCGAGAAAACATCCAAGGCCCACGACTGGAGGGTTGCACCGCGATTGTGACAAAACCAAGAAACTTTGTCGCAGTGCAGCACATCTTGGAGCGTGTTTAACGCCAAACATGCGAGCTTCGCGGTGACGAATACGGAATGAGTCGCTACTGTTCTGCTCATGAGTATGGCCACGACCGACACGCCCAAACCCGAGACCAAGTTCGATGCGGAAGCCTTCGCGATGAATGTCGCGCGGGCGATGGAGAGCGGCGGCAAGGCGCTCGCCGCCTATCTCAAGCCGCGCGAGAGCGGCGAGGTGCAAGATCGCCCGCCGGCGGAGCTTGCCGAAGTGGTCAAGACCTTCACCTCGGTCGCCGAATACTGGTTGTCGGATACGTCCCGCTCGTCCGATCTGCAGACCAAGCTTGCCAAGGATTACCTGGACCTCTGGGGCTCGGCGGCGCGCCGCATGGCCGGCCAGGAAGCTCCGCCCGCGATCGCCCCGTCGCCGCGCGACAAGCGCTTTGCCGATCCGGAATGGAAGTCGAACCAGTTCTTCGACTTCATGATGCAGCTCTATCTGCTCACGACCAAATGGGCGCAGGAACTGGTGCGCGATGCCGAAGGGCTCGATCCCTCGACCCGCCGCAAGGCCGAGTTCTACGTCCAGCAGGTCACCAACGCGCTGTCGCCCTCGAACTTCGTGCTGACCAACCCGGAAGTGCTGCGCGAGACCGTGGCCAGCAGTGGCGGGAATCTGGCGCGCGGCCTGAAGATGCTGGCGGAGGACATCGCGGCCGGCAAGGGCATGCTGAAGATCCGCCAGTCCAACCCTGACAACCTCGTCGTCGGCGTCAACATGGCGACGACGCCGGGCAAGGTGATCTACCAGAACGAGATGATGCAGCTGATCCAGTATTCGCCGACCACGGAGACGGTGCTGCGCACCCCGCTCCTGATCGTGCCGCCCTGGATCAACAAGTTCTACATCCTCGATCTCAAACCGGAGAAATCCTACATCAAGTGGTGCGTCGACCAGGGCATCACCGTGTTCGTGATCTCATGGGTCAATCCCGACAAGCGGCTCGGCAACAAGAGCTGGGAAGACTACATGAAGGAAGGCCCGCTCACGGCGATGGACGTGATCGAGAAGGTCACCGGCGAGATGAAGGTGCACACCGCAGGCTATTGCGTCGGCGGCACCATGCTCGCGACCACGCTGGCCTGGCTGGCCGAAAAGCGCCGCCAGCGCGTGTCGTCGGCGACGTTCTTCGCCGCACAGGTCGACTTCACCCACGCGGGCGATCTGCTTGTGTTCGTCGACGAAGACCAGATCGCCGCGCTCGAGCAGGACATGAAGGCGGCCGGCGTGCTCGAAGGCTCCAAGATGGCGATGGCCTTCAACATGCTGCGCTCCAACGACCTGATCTGGTCCTACGTCGTCAGCAACTACCTGAAGGGCCAGCAGCCGAGCGCGTTTGACCTGCTGCACTGGAATTCCGACGCCACGCGCATGACCGCGTCGAACCATTCCTATTATCTGCGCAACTGCTATCTGGAGAACCGGCTCTCCACCGGCACGATGGTGCTCGACAACACGCTGCTCGATCTCTCCAAGGTCAAGGTTCCCGTCTACAATCTCGCCACGCGCGAGGACCACATCGCGCCGGCGGAATCGGTGCTGTACGGCTCGCAATTCTTCGGCGGTCCGGTGAAATATGTGCTGTCGGGCTCGGGCCATATCGCCGGCGTCGTCAATCCGCCCGCCTCGAACAAGTACCAGTACTGGACCAACGACAACGTCAAGGACGTCAACGTCGCGCAGTGGATGAAGGACGCGGTCGAGCACAAGGGCTCGTGGTGGCCGGACTGGCGCCAATGGCTGGGCGAGCTCGACCCGGAGCAGGTTCCGGCGCGCAGCGTTGGCAGCGACGCCATGCCCCCGATCGAGGACGCGCCCGGCAGCTATGTCAGGGTTCGCGCATAGCGGAATCGGCTGCGCTTTCGTATAGAACTCTTCGCTCACCACAGCGACGACAGAGGGGACTGAACCATGACGCGCGAATTGTTCTGGCTGACACTGACGGTGATCCTGACCGGAATCCTCTGGGTCCCCTACGTCATCAACCGCTGTCAGGTTCGCGGCCTCGGCGGCGCCATGGCCAATCCCTCGCGCGGCGACAAGCCGCAGGCCGAATGGGCCAACCGGCTGATGTTCGCGCACGACAACGCGGTCGAGAACCTCGTGATCTTCGCGCCGCTGGTGCTGATCCTGAATGCGATCGACTATTCCACGAAATGGACCGTGCTCGCCTGCGCCGTCTATTTCTGGTCCCGCGTCGCGCATCTCATCGTCTATGCGATCGGCATCCCCGTGTTCCGCACGCTGGCCTTCACCGTCGGCTTCCTCGCCCAGGCCGTGCTGGCGCTGGCGATCTTCAAGCTGCTGTGAGTGCGCGCCGCGCTCAGGCGCTCTTCTGCGCGAGGACGAACAGCATCGATGCGGCTTTGTCGTCGAAGCCCTTGACCTCGCCGGTATCGACCGTCACCCCGCTCCATCTGCCCGCCTCGGCGTAGGTCGCCTGCAGCCAGTCCGGCGAAGGATAATTGTAATAGCGGTTCAGCGTGTCCCGGCCATCGGCCTCACCGGCCTTGTAGCTGGCATAGAAGAAGCCGGCCGGCCTCAGCGCGCGCCAGATCCGCGCCAAGACCCCGGCGAGACTCGGGTCTCGGCACATGCAGCAGGCACGCATTGGCCCAGACGGCGTCATAGGCCCTGGTCTCGTCGAGCTGTTCGAACAACAGGGTTTCGACGGGACGGCCGAGACGGCGCGAGGCGATTTCTGCCATCTCAGGCGATCCGTCGGTCGCGCGAACCGCGAAGCCGCGCGCCAGTATCTCCGCGGTATCGCCGCCGGCGCCGCATCCGAGTTCGAGAATGCAAGCACCCGGCGCGAGCGGGGCGAGAAACGCGGTCAGCCGCGCCTGACGCGAGGTGATCTCGCGCCGGGCATAGGCCTCGGCGTTGCTCCGATAGAATTGCAAGGTCGCATCGTCCACCGCAGAACCTCGTTTCAGGGAAACAACGCGATCTGCTCCAGCCCCGCCGTCTCCGGCAGCCCGAACATCAGGTTCATGTTCTGGATGGCCTGCCCGGCCGAGCCCTTCACCAGATTGTCGAGCGTGGAAATGACGATCGCCCGGTTCTTGATGCGGTCGGCGACGACACCGATCTGAACATAGTTGGAGCCGCGTACATTCTGTGTCTGCGGCAGCACGCCCTTCCTGGCGACATGCACGAAGGGTTCGTTGACGTAGGCCTTCTCGAGCGCGGCCCGCAGATCGTCGGGCGTCGCGCCATTGAGCTTCACGTAGGACGTACAGAGTTCGCCGCGCGCCATCGGGATCAGATGCGGCGTAAAATTCACCGTCACCGCGGAGCCGGCGGCGAGCCCGATCTCCTGCTCGATCTCGGGCGCGTGCCGGTGGGTCCCGACCGAATAGGGCGACAGCCCCTCGCCCGCCTCGCTGAACAACGTGTTCTGCTTCAGCCCGCGTCCGGCGCCGGTGACGCCCGATTTCGCGTCGATGACGATGTCGTCGACGTCGATCAGTCCGGCTTTCGCCAGCGGCACCAGCGCGAGCAGCGCCGCCGTGGGGTAGCAACCGGGACAGGCGACCAGCCGCGCCGACTTGATTTTTTCGCGATAGAATTCGGTCAGTCCATAGACCGCCTCGCCCTGCAACTCGAGCGCCCGGTGCTCATGGCCGTACCATTGCGCATAGGTGTCCTTGTCCCGCAGCCTGAAATCGGCGGACATGTCGAGGACCTTGATCTCGGGATTTGCCTTGAGGACCGCTGCGATGATTTCCTGCGTGGTCCCGTGGGGCAGTCCGCAGAACACCGCATCGAGCTTGCTCCAGTCGATCCTCTCCCATTCCACGAGCTTAGGAAGGTCCAGCATGAAGAAATGCGGAAACACCTCGCTCATGGTCTTGCCGGCGTGGGTATTGGCAGTGAGTGCTGCGATCTCGGCATTCGGGTGCCGCGCCAACAGGCGCACCGCGTCGGCGCCGGTGTAGCCGGAGGCGCCGAGGATACCGATCTTCTTCCTGCTCATCAGACGTTCCTCAACGCTCGATCGGTTACGTCTCGGCCAGCCCAAGCATAAGCCGCATGTTCTGCACGGCTGCACCCGAGGCGCCCTTGCCGAGATTGTCGAGCCGGGCGACCAGCACCGCCTGGTGATATTTGTCGCTGGCGAAGACGTAGAGCTCGAGCATGTTGGTCTCGTTGAGCGCCTCCGGCTCGATCCGGCCGCCTTTGCTCGCCTCATTCTGCAGCGGCATCACCGAGACAAATTTCGAACCGGCGTAGCGCTTGGCGAGCGCGGCCTGAAGGTCCGCTCCACCGGGCTTGCCGGGCAGCGTGTCGAGCTGGAGCGGCACCGAGACCAGCATGCCCTGACGGTAGTTGCTGACCGAGGGAATGAAGATCGGCCGCCGCGTCAGGTTCGAATAGAGTTGCATCTCCGGCAGATGCTTGTGCTCGAAGCCGAGACCATAGAGCTCGAAGGACGGCGCGCTGCCGTCTTCAAAACTCGCGATCATCGACTTGCCGCCGCCGGAATAGCCGCTCACCGCGTTGACGGTGACGGGATAGTCTGATGGCAACAGACCGGCATCGACGATCGGCCGCAGCAGCGCGATCGCGCCGGTCGGATAGCAGCCGGGATTGGAGACCTTCTTGGCGGCCTTGATCTTGGCGGACTGGTCCGGCGTCAGCTCCGGAAAGCCATAAGCCCAATCGGGCGCGACCCGGTAGGCGGTGGACGCATCCAGCACCTTCGGGCCCGACGCTCCCATGCTGTCGACGAGTGCGACCGTCTCCTTTGCGGCATCGTCGGGCAGGCAGAGGATGACGAGATCCACCTCCTCCATCAGCGCCTTCTTGGCGGCGGGATCCTTGCGCTTGTCGTCGGGAATCGTCTTCACGACGACGTCGTGCTGGTGCTTCAGCCGCTCGTTGATGCCGAGCCCGGTGGTGCCGGAGCCGCCGTCGACGAAGACGGTGGCCGGCTTCTTGGCCGCGCTGGTGGTCGGGGCTTTGGTGGTGTCAGCGAGGCTCATGATGCGTTCCCTTCGAGCATGTTCGTGTCGTCTGCGAAAACCTGCGGCCTTGCCTGCCGCATCAATTGTGAGATCTGCTTGGCGTCGGCATCGCCGGCACTGAGCGCATTGGCGATCGCCGCATAGTCGGCTTCGGACTTGTGCTGGTTCAGCTTGAAGCTGCCCTCCACCTCCTCGACGGTCATGACCATGCCCACGATCCCCTTCTTCATCGCCTCGAGCCGTCCCGCCGTCATCTTGCCCGAGGTCCACGGCTTCTTCGGCAGCAGCCAGTTCTCGAACTTGTCGCTGAGCGTATCGATCTGCACCGCCAGCTCGTCGTCCGACAACAGCCGCACCGGCCCGCTCAGATGCACCGACTGATAGAGCCAGGTCGGAACCTGATCCGGCGAGACGTACCAGTCCGGCGACACATAGGCATCGGGGCCGTTGACCGCGAGCAGCCAGGACGCATCGCCGCCCGCCAGCTTTAGCAAGGGATTGTGACGGGCGACATGAAAGGCGGCCTGCGGCGTGCCGTCGGCGGCATAGGTCAGATAGAACGGCAGCGGGGATGCGACCGGCTTCTTGCCGTCGAAGGCACACATGGTGCCGAAGCCGCGCTCCTCGGCGAATTTCAGGCTCGCGGTGCGATCCTGCTTAAAATGGGGTGGCGTATACATCGTGGTCTCCTGCGTGGCCTCGTTGGGGGCCGCCGGATCAGATCGCGCTGACAGGAGAGAGAATGCCGCGGATCGGATCCAGCGGCAAAGACGATGATCTCAAACGCGATCGACCGCCCAAACCGCAAGACTGCGGCGGCGGCGACGGGCGAACAGAATGGTCGCGGCGTTGATCATGGCGCGGGGCTATAAGGCCGGATGGCGTTTTCGTCAAGATTGGAGGCGTCAGATCACCCGCCAGATCCACTCCATGATCCTGGCGAGCACGTCACCGAACAGCAGGAGCACGGCCGACCAGACCAGGGCGGAGATGAAATTGGCGGCCTGGAAGCTCCAATAGGGCATCTCGAAGATCCCGGCCGCGAGCGGCACCGAGGCGCGCAAGGGACCGAAAAAGCGGCCGATGAAAATGCTGGGGATGCCCCAGCTGCGCACGAAGGCCTCGCCCCTCGGCAACAGTTCGGGATAGCGCGAGAGCGGCCACATCTGGGCCACCCGCTCCTTGTAGCGAAAGCCGAACCAGTAGGAGACCCAATCGCCCAGCGCCGCGCCAAGGCCGCCTGCGATCCAGACCGGATAGAAGCTGATGCCGCTCACCCCGATCAGTGCGCCGATCGCGACCAGCGCGCCCCAGGCCGGGATCAGCAGCGAGATGAAGGCCAGCGACTCCCCGAAGGCGAGCAGGAACACGATGGGAGCCGCCCAGGCCTGGTGAGCGCGCACGAAATCGGCCAGGGCGTGCGCAAATTGCTCCATCAAAAATAGCCTTCCCGCCCCGTCTCAAGGTGCTGCTCGATGAAAAAGACTGGTAAGCCAAGGGCTTGTGTGACATCAAGTCACAAAACCCGACCCGGACCGGACCGCGACGTCAAATTGCCGGGATTTGGTTAGCCTGCGGCGTAAAATCGCCGGGATTGGCTCCCAACCACGCGGCTCGGCCGGCCCTGCGATAACCTTTCCAAGTCAGAAGTGGCATAGTCGGCCTAACCGATTCGCCGCCCATGCGGCCCCGAAAGCACATCAAGACATATGTCCAAGCAATTGAAGCCCAAAGCAAAAGACGATTTTTTCGGCGGCGACGAGCCGAAGCCCCGTGCCGCCAAGGCGGCGCCACGCGGAACCGGCGGAGAAGCCGATTACACCGCGGCCGACATCGAGGTGCTCGAAGGCCTGGAGCCGGTGCGGCGCCGGCCGGGCATGTATATCGGCGGCACCGACGAGAAGGCGCTGCATCATTTGTTCGCCGAAGTCATCGACAACTCGATGGACGAGGCGCTGGCCGGACACGCGACCTTCATCGGCGTCGAGCCTCAGCGCCGACGGGTTCCTGACCGTCACCGACAACGGCCGCGGCATCCCGATCGATCCGCATCCGAAGTTCCCGAAGAAGTCCGCGCTCGAAGTCATCATGTGCACGCTGCATTCGGGCGGCAAGTTCGACAGCAAGGTGTACGAGACCTCCGGCGGTCTGCACGGCGTCGGCATCTCCGTGGTGAACGCCCTCTCCTCGTTGCTGGAGGTCGAGGTCGCGCGCGGCCAGAAGCTGCATCGCATGACGTTCGAGCGCGGCCATCCCAAGGGCAAGCTCGAGGATCTCGGCAAGGTCAACAACCGCCGCGGCACGCGCGTGCGCTTCAAGCCCGACACCGACATTTTCGGGCCTAAGGCCGCGTTCAAGCCGCAGCGCCTGTTCAAGATGACGCGCTCGAAGGCGTATTTGTTCGGCGGCGTCGAGATCCGCTGGAATTGCGCGCCCGAGCTGCTCAAGGGCATCGAGGACGTACCGGCGGAAGCGACCTTCCACTTCCCCGGCGGCCTCAAGGATTACCTGGCGGCGGCGATCCACGCCGACACGCTGGTGCATCCGGACATCTTCTCCGGCAAGTCGGGCCGCAATGGCGCGCATGGCGCCTGCGAATGGGCAGTGGCCTGGACCGCGGATGCCGACGGCTTCCTCTCCTCCTACACCAACACCGTGCCGACGCCCGATGGCGGCACGCACGAATCCGGCCTGCGCAGCGCGCTGCTGCGCGGCCTGAAGGATCACGCCGAGCGCGTCGGCCAGGGCAAGCGCGCCTCGTCCATCACCTCGGAAGACGTGATGGTGGGTGCAGCCGTGATGCTCTCGGTGTTCGTGCGCGAGCCCGAATTCCAGGGCCAGACCAAGGACCGCCTCGCCACCGCCGAAGCGCAGCGCATCGTCGAGCAGGCGATGAAGGATCCGTTCGACCATTGGCTGTCGGGCAATCCGAACATGGCCAACCGGCTGCTCGATTTCGTGATCGACCGTGCCGAGGAGCGGCTGCGGCGACGGCAGGAGAAAGAGACCGCGCGCAAGACGGCAGGCAAGAAACTGCGGCTGCCCGGCAAGCTCGCCGACTGCACCGATGCCGGCACCGAGGGCTCCGAGTCTCTTCATCGTCGAAGGCGACTCCGCAGGCGGCAGCGCCAAGCAGGCGCGCGACCGCAAGACGCAAGCGGTGCTGCCCCTGCGCGGAAAAATCCTCAACGTCGCGTCCGCCGGCAAGGACAAGCTGACGGCGAACGCGCAGCTCTCCGACCTCGTGCAGGCGATCGGCTGCGGCCAGCTTCTGCAGTATCGCGAAGAGGATCTGCGCTACCAGCGCATCATCATCATGACCGACGCCGACGTCGACGGCGCGCACATCGCTTCGCTGCTGATCACCTTCTTCTACCGGCAGATGCCGAAGCTGATCGACGAGGGCCATCTCTTTCTCGCGGTGCCGCCGCTCTACAAGCTCACGCATGGCCAGAAGTCGGTCTACGCGCGCGACGACAAGCACAAGGACGAGCTGATCAAGAGCACCTTCAACGCCAACGCCAAGGTCGAGGTGAATCGCTTCAAGGGCCTCGGCGAGATGATGCCGGCGCAGCTCAAGGAAACCACCATGGATCCAGCCAAGCGGACGTTGCTCAAGGTGGTGTTGCTGCCCGACGACCGCGACACCACCGCCGATTCGGTGGAGCGGCTGATGGGCACCAAGGCCGAGGCGCGCTTCGCCTTCATCTCGGACAAGGCCGAGTTCGCCAGCGAGGAATTGCTGGACGTCTGAGACCATGTTCTGACGTGTCACGCCAAGGCCCCGGTCGTTCGCCGGGGCCTTTTTCCGTCTGCGGGGTTTCGCCCGGAGGATTCTCGCGTCCCGACTCAGGCGCGCGGGGCCGAGTCGGCCAACGACTCAGGCCGCCAAGGCTGAGGCAGGACTGCCTCGATTTCGGACACAGCCCAATTTGCTAACGAGAAGTTACCCAAATTCGCGGCGCCGAAATTTCGTTTAATTATTTGATTTCATGCGCGAATTTCAATTCTTCGGAAAGCCGCCCCAAATCCGTCCGGCGCCGCGTTTTCCGGCGACTGTGCCTGCCCTGCAACAGCATTTCGGATGGAAACGTCTATAGTCCGGGACATCAGATGACACGAACTTCAGTGCGCTCGCGCCTGTTACGACAGACCAAGGTTGGGGATTTTGACATGAAGAAGGTTTTGCTCGCTCTGACCGCGGTTGCCGCGATGACCGGTTCGGCCTCGGCCGCCGATCTGGCTGCTCGTCCCTACGTGAAGGCCCCGATGGCGGCGCCCGTCGCGAACTGGACCGGCTTCTACGTCTTCGGCGGTGGCGGTGGCGGCCTCTCGAATGCTGACCAGCACGTTCAGACCACGGTCGGCGCGGTTCCGCTGACGATCGACCAGCGCCAGGGCGGCTCGGGTTGGTTCGGCACGGTCGGCGCTGGTTACGACTGGCAGTTCAGCGGCACCTGGGTCGCCGGCGTGTTCGCCGACGGTCAGTTCGGCAGCATCCGCGCCACCATCCAGGATCCGACCATCGGCATCACCGGCAACCAGAAGCTCGAAACCTCCTGGGCCGCGGGCGTTCGCCTCGGCTGGCTGGTCGCCCCGAACGTTCTCTCCTACGTCAACGGCGGTTACACCGGCGCTCACTTCGGTCAGACCAACTTCACGACCCTGGGCGGCACCCCCGCCGGCGTTCACCTGAACAGCTACAACCGTAACGGCTGGTTCATCGGTGGCGGTGTCGAGAACAGCCTGAACATCTTCGGCGTCTCCTCGCCCGGCTGGTTCATGAAGACCGAGTATCGTTCGGCTTTTTACAACGCCAAGACCTCGGACGAGCTGTTCGACGGTACCAATGCGCTGGTCGGCAACTCCATCCGCGCCAACAGCTGGAACCAGACGATCTCGACCTCGCTGGTCTACCGCTTCAACTGGACCGGTCCGGTCGTCGCGAAGTACTGATCTGATCTCACGATCAAACGTCAAAGCCCCGGCATCGCCGGGGCTTTTTCGTTATGGGCCCTTTTCGTTATCGGCCTGTCGATGCAAGTCGCAGAATGTCACGCGCTGCACGCCTCGCCGCGACGCGCATTGCGCCATCGCCCAACCGCATCCCTGATCGCTTCTGCTTCGCCACCTCGTCTTGAGACGAGGGCTCCTCCCCGCACGCGGCTTGCGGCTGGCGCCGCCATTGTATCCGGGCTGAAGCTACGGCTAGTGTGCACCCCAAGCTTTCGCGGCGGCGGTGATCCTTCATCGCCGCATCGTGACGGAAGCGGGCCGATGGGGAGGAACGCATGCGCAGATTTCTGCTTGTAGCAGGCCTGTTTGCCCTCGCCGTCGGACTGCTCTGGATCGGACAAGGCACGGGCACCATTGCCTGGCCGCGGTCGAGCTTCATGGTCAACCAGTTGCAATGGGCCGGCTATGGCGCTGCCATGGCCGGCTTCGGACTGGTCCTGATCTGGCAAAGCAACCAATAGAAGAAACGAGAAAGAAGAAGCATGACATCAAACCGGTTCGATCTCCGCGGCAAGGTCGCGATCGTCACAGGAGGCAATGGCGGCATCGGGCTCGGCCTGGCGCACGGACTTGCCGACGCCGGCGCCGACATCGCCGTGGTCGGTCGCAACGAGGCGAAGTCCAAGGCAGCCGTCGACGATCTCAGGGCGCGCGGCGTGAAGGCGATTTCCATCACCACCGACGTCACCGACAAGGCGGCGATTGCCGCGATGGTGGACCGCGTGGTCAGGGATCTCGGCCGCATCGACATCCTCATCAACAATGCCGGCATGAGCATCCGCAAGCCGCCCCACGAGCTCGAGCTCGACGAGTGGAACACGGTGATCCAGACCAATCTCACCAGCGCTTTTCTGTGCTCGAAGCTCGCCTATCCCGCGCTGAAGGCCTCGGGCAACGGCAAGGTGATCAACATCGGCTCGATGATGTCGATCTTCGGTGCGAGCTTCGCGACCGCTTACGCGGCGAGCAAGGGCGGCATCGTGCAGTATACGCGCGCCTGCGCCAACGCCTGGGCGCCCGACAACATCCAGGTCAACGCCATCCTGCCGGGCTGGATCGACACCGACCTCACCCGCGGCGCGCGCAAGCAGGTCTCCGGCCTGCACGAGCGCGTGTTGGCACGTACGCCGGCGGGACGCTGGGGCGACATCGACGACTTCGCCGGCATCGCCGTGTTCCTCGCATCGCCTGCCTCGAACTTCGTCACGGGCACCGCGATTCCCGTCGACGGCGGTTTCTCGGTGATGGCCTGAGGCGCACGCGCACGTAAAGAAGCCCCGGCATCGCAGCCGGGGCTTTTGCTGTTCTTGCAGCCGATCAGTACTTCGCCATCACCGGGCCGCCGAACTTGTAACTGACGCCAACCGTCACTGTCTGGTACTGGCTGGCGACGCTGTAGGGAATGTTGCCGTTGGGCGTTGCCAGCGGCGCGCCGCCGCGGGCGTAACGCTCGAAATCGTAGTAGCGATACTCGGCCTTGCCGATCCAGTTCGGAGCAAACGCGTATTCCACGCCCGCGCCCACCGTCCACCCGCTGGTGTTCGACGAGAAAGCATCGATGCCGACGCCAAGATTGGTGTTCACGTGGCGCTGCTCGCCATAGGCCCAGCCGCCCGTTGCAAAGAACAGCCATTTGTTGAACGCAACGCCGGCACGGCCGCGAATGGTGCCGACCCAGCGCAGCGTGGTCTCGTCCCTGGTGCCGCCTATGAAATTGTCGTCGCCCTTGATGTCCGCCCAGGCCAGATCGCCTTCGACGCCGAGCACGAAATTCCTGATCTGCCAGTTGTAACCGGCGAGGCCGCCGGCGATGGGACCGCTCGAGCTGTAGCTGTTTGCAAAACCGGCGTCGTTGAGGCGATCGTGATTGCCCCAGCCGTACCCGCCAAACCCGCCGATGTAGAAGCCGGTCCAATTATACATCGCCACCGGCGGCGCGATGGGCGCGGTCTTGACGGCCATGTCGGCAGCCGAAGCGATGCCGGGCACGGCGACCAGAACAGACATCATTCCTGCGAACGCCAAAACCTTTTTCATCGGTATTGCTCCAGAAAAGGTTGCGAGAAAGCGAAAATGGTCCAACGACGAATTTATACGCCGCGCCGGACGCGCCGCGACCCCGAATTCGCCTGCTCCACGGTTCCCACGCGCTATTCGGGAAAACGTGGCATTTGGATCACGCAAAGGTCTGGAAGATTGACGTTCTTCAGCACGCAAAAGAAGCCCCGGACCAGGCCGGGGCTTTTGAATTTGGCAGTGCTTTTTTGATCGTTGGTCGCGTTGCGTCGTCGACGTGCTCAGTAACGTGCAATGACAGGTGCGTCGAACTTGTAGCTCGCACGCACGACAGCCCATTGAATGTCGCGCGGCTTGGCATCGAAGGTGTAGTTACCCGAGGTGCCGCCGAGCTGATAGGTTTGGCTGCCGAAGGCCGCGTAATTGTATTCGAGGCCGACGATCCAGTTGCGGGTGATGCCGTATTCCCAGCCGGCGCCGACGGTCCAGCCGTTGGCCCAGTGAGTCTGTCCGCCCGAGCCCGTGGCCGGGCCGACCGTGTCGGTCACCGAAAGACGATTGTTCACGCCGGCGTAGCCGCCCTTGACGTAAAAGAGGTTGTTCTGAACGGCGAAGCCGGCGCGGCCGACCACGGTCGCGAGCACGTTGGCGCGCCAGGAGAACACGTCGTCGCCGGCACCGAACGCGGTATTCGTGAACGAGCCCTTGTTGTCGAGGCCGGAGATCGTGCCTTCCATGCCGAACACGTAGTTGTTGGCCTGCCAGTTATAGCCGATCTGGGCACCGCCCATGATGCCAGATCCGCGCTGACGATAGCCCTGACCCGGGACGAGATCGCCGAACGCAGCACCGGTTCCGTTGTTGATGAACTGCTCGTTGGTCCATGCACCACCGATGTGGCCGCCGACATAGAAGCCGGTCCAGTTGAACAGCGGCTCGACATAAGCCGGCGCCTTGGTGTAGCGCGCGCCGAGATCGGCAGCAGAGGCCACACCCGTCGAAACCAGAGCGGTCGTGCAGGCGAAGGCGGCAATCAATTTGTTACGCATGTTACACCCCGTGTCCTTTGATGGATGCAAGGTCACAGACGCGCGTTACTAAAATTGGAATCAACAGAGTTAACGCGCTCCATCGGCTCGCGACGACACGCAAATGCGTCGGCGCTGTTGCAGACTCGCAACGCCGGACGCGCGATTTAACGCGGCATTATCCCTACCGATTTGCGACGTCACGATCCCGCGGCCGCCTTCGACTGCACATGCTCGGGCCGCACGCCGAGCGCGAGCAGGCGCGCCGGAATGCCCTGAAGCCACGGCAGCGCGGTGATGAGGCGCACGATCAGCGGCACCTTCAAAGGACGGCCGCGGCCGTGCAAGGCGTCGCTGATGATGTGGTTCTGCACGACCACCTGCATGCGTTGCGTCATCTTTACCGGGAACTCGCGGCGACGGCGCACGGCATCGAGTCTCGTCCTCGGACGGGCAGCCGCGCTGCAGCTTGTCCGCCAGCAGATTGGCCGTCGCGACCGCGTCTTGCACCGCGAGATTGACGCCGACGCCGCCCACCGGCGACATCGCATGCGCGGCGTCGCCGATGCAGAGCAGCCCCGGCCGCGTCCAGCGCGTCAGGCGATTGATCGCAACGGTCAGCAGCTTGACGTCGTCAAAGCTCTTCACGTCCGCGATGCCGGACCTTAAGACCGGCGCCATGCGCACGACGTCGTCGAGCAGCGCCTGCAGCCCCTCGCCTTCACCGCCTCGTGCTGTCCCTTGGCAATGACGTAGGCGCATTGCCAATAGTCGCCGCGATCGAAGGTGATCATCATCTTCCCGGGCTCGACGCGCGCGAACAGGTTCTCCGTCTCGTCGGCCTTGCGGCCGACGCGAAACCACAGCACGTCCATCGGCGCGCCGATCTCCTCGACCGCAAGGCCTGCGCGCTCGCGCACCGTCGAATGCCGGCCGTCGCAGGCGATGGTGAGATCGGCTTCGATGTCGACAATGCCGTCAGGCGTCTTTGCCCGCACGCCGGCAATCGTGTCGCCGCGGCGGATCAGATCGACCGCCTCCGCGCCCATCATCACCTCGAGCGAGGCAAAGCGCCGGCCCGCCTCGCGCAGGAAATTCAGGAAGTCCCATTGCGGCATGAAGGCGATGAAAGGATATTTGGTGTGGAGCCGGGAGAGATCGGCAATGCGCACCGGCGTACCGCCGAACAGGCCGTCCATCTTCTGCAGGCGTTGATGCGGCAGCTTCAGGAAGCCGTCGATCAGGCCGAGCTCGTCCATCACCTGAAGCGTCGAGGGATGCACGGTATCGCCGCGGAAATCGCGGAAGAAATCCGCGTGCTTCTCCAGCACCACGACCTCGATGCCGGCCCGCCCCAGGAGATAGCCGAGCATCATGCCGGCAGGTCCTCCGCCGACGATGCAGCAGCGGACCTTTTGGTCCGGCTCGATGGTTGGTCGGATGTCATTGCAGCTGCTATCCGCGCGTAAAACTCAAAATGTCGCAGGCAATGTAGCGCCAATTCCGGGCGTTTGGCGCCTGAATCTGGATGCGGGATGCGACCTCCAATGCCGGCGGCAACTTAGATCAGACCCCGCGCATCTGCCCCCGGGAATAGACCGACGTGTCGGTTGTTGTTACAAGGGAACACGACCCAAAAGGGCATCCAGAGGAAACGTTCAACGTGGCATGGTTGCTTGCAGGCGTGGCAGCCTGGCTGGCCATCAACATCGCGCTGGTCTATCTGCGCACGCGCAGAAGCCGCGACACGGAAGAGAGCGAGCCGCGGGTCTAATTGTTGCGGCGCGCAGCGCCGTTCGCGTCAGGGCGGCGGCTTTCACTCCACGTGCAACGAGAAAGGCCCGCGCGACGCGGGCCTTTAGCGACAAGGCCAGCTATTTCTGATCCTCGTTGCTGGTCCCGGTGCCTGGACTGCCGATCGGCGCCCCGTTCGGCGCATGACCGACGCCAGAGTTCCGTTCGGCTTGCGCCGCAGCCGGTGTCTTTCCATTTGCGGTCGGCGGCTGAACGTTCGGATTGTTCTGGCTGTTGTTGCTGTTGACGTTCGCGCCCGTCGTGGTGCCGTGCGTCCCCATCCCTGAAGACGCCGACGGACCTGAATTGGCGCTACTGGACGACGTGCCCATTCCGGCACCTGAGGCTCGCCGCTGATCCCGCCCCGCCGGTCCCTGTCCCGGCAGCAGCGCCGGCGCCGCCACCCGCACCACCGCCCGCGCCTCCTCCGCCACCCCCTCCCTGAGCATAAGAGGTTGTCGAAAGCGCAATGCACGCGAAAGCTACGAGGATGGACTTGCGGATCATGGATCGTCTCCCTGGTTTGCTGGACAATCCAGGGACCCGAGGAGTTGTTCCTCTATCTGCGGCCTTGCCGAACCTCCCACGCTTCAGTCGTGGGATGCCGCAGCCCTCAGCTTTCGTCGCTCTGCCAGAAGCTCAGTGATGGCTGGACCATGACCGCAAACGTTGCGATTGCGACGATGGCGACAGCGATAAATGCAATTGCGAACTCTTCCATGGAGTCTCCTGGCGTCACAGCCCTCTCCCGGCATGGATGCCGGACCGTTGCGGCGGCACGGTGGCTCCAAGTGGATCAAACAGGCCTTTTGAAGACGGGTTCCTCGTCAGTCCAACTCGCTCAGGCACAGTCGGACCGCTCTCTTCAGGACATGAGCCTCGCGATGACGATCCCCGCTCTCGCCACTTGCGAGAGCGGTCCGAGACATAATCCAAAGTCAGACGGCTTTTTCCTTCAGTTCGAAATCCATCTGCCAGGTCGATTGTCCGGGCTGCTTTCGAAATATCCAGATGGTGAGAGTAGAACCTGCTGGAATGACGATGCTGTCGCCTTCATGCATCGTGAATTGCCGAATATTGTTCTCCGTTGCCCAGATTGAATGAGAGTAAACATCCTTGTCGCTGGCCTTGGTGCAGCTCAGGACTCCCCACCGATGACTGCGCGGGTGACGGTCTGGCTAATCGACGAGTCCATGTGAATGGTAGTCATCTCGGCATTCTCCAAAAATATGAATGAAACGCCAGATGCTCCCTCAAGTTGTGCCGCTCTGTCAACAGCCCGCTCTCGGATGTCGACTGTTTGCCACAGGCGCAGGACAATCGACATTCGCCGCGACGTGTTCAACGTCGAGCAAGCGTCAATTGTTGCTCCGGTTCGCGCTGCGAAAGCTCTTGATCTCCGATACGCTGCCGTCGCGATAGGTCAGCTCCACCGAGATGGACTGCGTAGCCGGAGCGAGCTTCATGTAGAGCGGCATTCCGGCGGTAATCGCGCTGGGGTCGCGCATGTCGCAGGGCGGCATCTTCAGCACCTGGTTGGGCACGGCGGTGTCGATGCCGATGCGCACCTCGCGGATGGCGCAGCGATAGGACACGAGGTGCGTGTAGTAGACGAGCAGCCCGTTGAACTCGCGGAACGACAGCCAGCTCGTCGCGGTCATGTCGAGGATCTTGCGCTGGTCGCGGATCAGCGCGGCCTCGGGATCGAACCGGATCGGGAACGGCCCCTGCATGTCGCCGGACTGATCGACATAGCGGACCTCGATGGTGCCGGCCTGCGCATCCACCGGCAATTCGATCGACGGGTTCGGCATCCGCTTGCGCGTGCGCGGATCGAGCGTGTCGATGAAGCCGGTCTCGCGGAAGTCGCCCTTGCCGGCCATGCGCCAGGAAATGCCGAGCGTCGGGTCCGCGAAGGAGAACACGACGCTCCATCCGCCATTGTGCCGCGAGAAGCTCGCGATCGGCGCGTTGAGGCTCTCCTCCTTCGGCAGTTTCGGCACCGACACCGGCGGCAGCGCCGCGAGCTTCTTCGGCGGCGGATCGGCCGGCCGCGCAGTGTCCTTGGTCATGCCGCTAAGGAAGACGTCGTCGACCATCTGGTCGAAATAGACCGGCACCTGCCTGTGCTTCACGGTATCGGCCATCTCGCTGACGGCGCGGCGGGTGCGCTGCGCCACCTGCACGAGGTTCTCGCCGGGCTGGAGCAGCTCCTTGGCGAAGGTGCGCGTGAACACCGAATTGGGATTGGTGTCGTCGTTGGACAGACGATCGAGCGCGGTCTGGCGGGGACCGGCCGAGAACACCGAGAACACGCCTTCGGGCAATTGCACCATCGGAGCAAGGCCGCCGCCGCCGGCGACCGCGCGGGTGCCCTTGCGTTCGAACGGGTTGTTGCGGCAGGCGTCGAACACCAGGATCGAGGTACGCGCCTTCTTGTTCTGGAGGCGCTCGACGATGCGGTCGGCCAGGATGGAAGCGTCGCGCACCAGCTCTTCCTGTCCTTCCGTCGCCGCCGGCACGTCGGTCGGCAAAAGATAGTTCTGGCCCGCGATCTCGAAGCCGTGGCCGGCGTAGAAGAAGAACGCGGTGTCGCCGGGCTCGATCGCCTTGTCGAAGGCGAGCAGCGTCTCGGAGAATTGCTGGCGGTTTTGGTTCTCCGCGACCATCACCGAGAAGCCGAGCTGCTTGAGCGTGTCGCCCATGGTGCGGGCATCGTTGACCGCCTTGAGCAGCTTTGGAACGTTCCTGTAGTCGTTGTTGCCGACGACCAGCGCGACGCGCTTCTCGGCCTGGGCGGGAAGCGCAAGGCCGCTGAGGCCTGCCGCAAGGCCAAGAGCTGCCAAAATTCTGAAAAGCCGACGCGTCATCGCAAGATTCCCGTTGCCGAACGGCGCGAGGCCGCTTCCTTCGAACAGCAGTTCATTGGACCCCCTGCCGCTGTGTGATAGTCGGCCCAGACGTAAGGGCGGTTCAAGGAACCAGGCTCCGGTTCCATGATCTGGCTATGGCAGATTCCCGCGGAATCTGCTCTTTCTAGGGCAATTGCGCTGCAAGCGGGGGCTGCCGTGTATCATTGGTGTACCGACGAGGTCGAGCCGAACGATCGCTTCGACTATTGGCGCGAGGTGCGCTCGAAGGGATTGTTCGGCGTCACCGCCGAGCCTCGAGCGTGAACGGCGCGCGGACTTCTTCGGTGAATTCTCACTGCGCCAGCTCGGCGGCGCCGGCCTCGTCGAGCTGAAGGCCTCGGCCTACACGGTCGAACGCAGCATCTCCGACATCGCCTGTGCACCGGGTGACGCCATCTGCGTCTACCAGCAGCTCGGCAGCGGCGGCTGGTTCGGCGGCCTGCGCGGGAGCGACTTTGCGATCGCCAATGGCAGCTTCGCCACCAGCCATACCGATCTGCCCTACCGCACCGCGCCGCTCGGCGCCGGGGGCTTCCACCTGCGCATCCTGAAGATCCCGCTCGCCAGCATCCCGGCGCAGGACAAGCGCATGCGCGAGCTTTCGCCCCGGACGTTCGGCGATCCTACGCTGGCGCCCCTGCTCGGGGCCTGCTTTGCCGATCTCAACGAGGCTGCGGATGACGTCGCGCTCGACGCGCCCTCCCTCGTCCAGGCACTCGCCCACCTCGCGCTGATCGAGCGCGGCATCGTCAGGCCCGGCAGCCGGCGCGGACAGGCCGCGCTGCGGACCGCCCGGCTCTCGCAGGCCCGCCGCCTGATCGCACGCCACTTGCAAAACCCGGATCTGGCGCCGGTGATGGTGGCCGACGAGGCTCGGGGTGTCCGTGCGCCACGTGCACATGCTGTTCGAGAGCGCGGCGAAGAGCTTCTCGCAGACCGTCACGAACGAACGCCTGAAGCAGAGCCGCCGCCTGATGCGGGAGGCGCCCGAGCGGCTGATTGCCGATATCGCGGCCTCCTGCGGCTTCGAGAGCCTGGCGACCTATTACCGGGTCTTCAACGCCGCCTATGGCATGGCCCCCGGCGACTTCCGGGCGCAGGGCCCGGAACGGAGCTGAACGCGGTTTCGGCAGCTCCGGCCAGGGGGCGGGGCTGGGCGGAAAAACCCAATCGTGCCCGCTATTTGGTAAAACCTCAGGGTTTTTAGGGTCTTCCCGCGCCCGCTCCATTGACTTTGGCCGATTCCCGCCTATGTTCCGGGTCGACGCGGCTCGGTATCGAAGAGCGATTCCTGAGCCTGGCGCTTTGTTCGCGTGAGTCAGCACCCCCAGCTTCTTTGAGAGCGCGCCGTTTCGGGGTGGAACGCGACAGCCTTATTACCCTCGATTCCGAACGGCGGTTTCGACCAGAGGCTCAATGTCCTTTTCAAATCTCGGACTTTCCGAAAAAGTCCTCGCCGCAGTGGCGGCCACCGGTTACACCACCCCCACCCCCATTCAGGAACAGGCGATCCCCCACGTCCTCGCACGCAAGGACGTGCTCGGCATCGCCCAGACCGGCACCGGCAAGACCGCGGCCTTCGTGCTGCCGATGCTCACCATCCTCGAAAAGGGTCGCGCCCGCGCACGCATGCCGCGCACGCTGATCCTCGAGCCGACCCGCGAGCTCGCGGCGCAGGTGAAGGAAAACTTCGACCGCTACGGCGCAGGCCAGAAGCTCAACGTCGCCCTCCTGATCGGCGGCGTCTCGTTCGGCGACCAGGACGCCAAGCTGACGCGCGGCGTCGACGTGCTGATCGCAACCCCGGGCCGCCTGCTCGACCATACCGAGCGCGGCGGCCTCTTGCTCACCGGCGTCGAGCTGCTCGTCATCGACGAAGCCGACCGCATGCTGGACATGGGCTTCATCCCCGACATCGAGCGCGTCTGCAAGCTCGTCCCGTTCACGCGGCAGACCCTGTTTTTCACCGCGACCATGCCCCCGGAAATCCGGCGCATCACCGAGACCTTCCTGCACAATCCGCAGAAGGTCGAAGTGTCCAAGCCCGCGACCACCGCCGTAACCGTCACGCAGGTTCAGGTGCCTGCCGGGCGCGAGGCGCACGAGAAGCGAGAACTGCTGCGCCGCCTGCTGCGCGAAGCCAAGGACCTCAAGAACGCGATCATCTTCTGCAATCGCAAGCGTGAAGTGGCGATCGTTCACAAATCGCTTCAGAAGCACGGCTTCAGCGTCGGCGCCCTGCACGGCGACATGGACCAGTCGGCCCGCACGGCCGCACTCGAGCAATTCCGCAAGGGCGAGCTGCCGCTGCTGGTCGCCTCCGACGTCGCTGCCCGCGGCCTCGACATTCCCGAGGTCAGCCACGTCTACAATTTCGACGTTCCCCATCATGCCGACGATTACGTCCACCGCATCGGCCGCACCGGCCGCGCGGGTCGCACCGGCACCGCGATCTCGATCGTGACGCGGCTCGACCAGAAGTCGATGGCCGCGATCGAGAAGCTGATCGGACAGAGCATTCCGCTCGCCGAGGGCGATTTTGAAGTCCACGCCGAAGCTTCCGATGCGACCGAGCGTCCGCGCGAGTCGCGTGGTCGCGAGCGTTCACGCGGCGGGCGCGGCAAGCCGCAGCGTGGCCGCGACCGTGAGCGCAGCCATGAGCCGCGCGAGGCGCGTGGCGAGCCGAAGCATTCTCCTGACGCAAAGCATGCGTCCGAAACCAGGCACGCAGCTGAAGCACGGCAGCCCTCTGAGGCGCGGCCTCGTTCCGAGGAGAAGCAAGCAGGCGAGCCGCGTCGCAGCGCACGCCAGCAGGCCAACAATTCGCACGTGCCTTCGATCGGCCGCCCCGAACCGCGGCGCCAGCGCGAGGCTGATTCCGAACCGGGCGATCATTCGCATCTGCCGGCGTTCCTGCTCCGGCCCGTGCGTTCGTCCCCTGCCGGCGCCTGAAGCGCGCAAGCGGCGCTTCCGGTTTCAGTTGCGGAAATTGGAAGTACACGTTTTTAGACGTTTCGTGGACGTATATTTACGGGGCGTTCACGATCGTCCGTTAGCCTACGAACATAATTTAAGAATTGCTGCGGTCGACGTCGCACCGACCGCTGTGGGGTATGTTCCGTGGTCAACGTGCTCGACGAACACGAACGCACTATGGCGTTCGCCGAAGTAGCGCTCGGTCAGATCCGATCGCTTCGGCAGACGGCGATTCCCCGCAACTACGAGATCTGGTACGTCTACGCCACCGGCTACAACGCGCCGCTCAACAAGATCGTCAACGAAACGCTGGCGCGCAGCGGCAAGCTGACTGAAGCCGATCTCGAGCAGATCTACGAGACCTATCTCTCCCACATCAAGACCACCGACCGCATCGACAAGGTCGGCGCGCGCGTCATCGGCGAGATCGACGACGTCATGCGGGTGTTGAGCGACGCACTCGGCATGACCGGCTCCTACGATGCCAGCCTGTCGGGCGCGACCGAGAAACTGTCCTCGGCCAAGAGCCGCGACCAGATCAAGGCGATCGTCGAAACCTTGCTGCACTCGACCCGCGAGATGCGCGAGACCAACAAGGCGCTTGAAGACCGCCTGACACTGTCGAAGAGCGAGATCAGCAATCTCCAGCAGAGCCTCGAGGCGATCCGCGCCGAGAGCCTGACCGATCCGCTCACGGGCCTCGGCAATCGCAAATATTTCGACCGCATGATCGCCATGGCCGTGCAGAGCGCACTCGCCTCGGGCGAGCCGTTGTCGCTGCTGCTGTTCGACATCGATCACTTCAAGTCGTTCAACGATTCCTACGGCCATCTCACCGGCGACCAGGTGCTGCGGCTCGTCGGCCTTTCGCTGAAGCAGACCATCAAGGGCCAGGATATCACCGCGCGTTATGGCGGCGAGGAGTTCGCGGTGGTGCTGCCCAACACGGCGCTGCGTCAGGCCCTCACGGTGGCCGACCACATCCGCCGCGCGGTGATGGCCAAGGAATTGAAGAAGAAGTCCACCGGCGAGATCCTCGGCCGTGTCACCATTTCGGTCGGCGTCTCCATGCTCAAGTCGGGCGACGATCCCGACGCCTTGATCGAGCGCGCCGATGCCTGCCTCTACGCCGCCAAGCGCAACGGCCGCAACCGGGTCATCTGCGAAGCCGATCCGGAATACGCCGTCGAGACGCATAGCCGCGTGGCGTAGGCTTCCGCGAGCTGCCGTCAGGTGGGCAAAGCGGCTTGTCCGCCGTAGCTCGAAGAGCGAAGGTGGAAGCGTGCCCGCCTCCTGTCTCGATCATGCAGTGGCCGTGGGCACGGCGCTACGCGCCTTTGCCCACCTACGGCACCGCCCGCTTGACATTCTTCGGCGGCAAGCAACATCTTCCTCGCCGCCGGAGCATTGAGGACGTGTCGTCTTGTCCAACCCCCACGATTTCCACACGCCGCAACCGTCCTACACCAGGGGCGAACTGCTGAGATCGAGCGAAGGCGGCTATTTCGGCCCGGGCAATGCGCAATTGCCGGCACCGCCAATGCTGATGATGGACCGCATCTCGGAAATCAGCATGGACGGCGGCCCCCATGGCAAGGGCCATATCGTCGGCGAGCTCGACATCGCACCCGGCCACTGGTTCTTCGAGTGCCACTATCCGGGCGATGCGATGATGCCGCCAACGCTGGGGCTCGACGCGATGTGGCAGATGGTCGGCTATTGGCTCGGCTGGTCGGGCTCCCCGGGAAAAGGCCGCGCCATCGGCGTCGGCGAGGTCGAGTGCACCGGCACTGTCACTCCCGACACCAAAAGTGTGCGCTACGAGGTCGCGATGCGCATGGTCCGGCGCGGCAAGCTGGTGCTCGGAATTGCCGACGGCCGCGTGCTCGCGGATGGCGTCTGCGTGTTCACGGCCAAGGACATGAGGGTCGGCCTGACCAAGGCCATGGATTGAGGTCCCGCAGGGTAGCAAAGGCGCGCGGCGCCGTGCTCACGGATCTCGTCGTGACTATTTCGAACCGTGGGCACACTTCGCTTTGCCCACCCTACGCACTGCCTTCTTGGCCACGGATTTCTTTGGCGCGGCTTTCTTCTTCGCCGCCTTCTTCCCCTTCGGCCGCGTCTTCACCTTGGCACGCTGCGCGGCCGCGAGCGCCGCCCTCGCCCACTGCACGAAATCCTCGGCATCGTCGAACAGGCGTGCCGGCAGCTCCCAATAGGAGTTGACCACCACCGTCTTGGCGCGCGTCGAATACTGAAACGGCTTTGAGCCTTCGGCTTCAAAGTCGGGGATTGTCACCTCGTCGGCGCGAAAGAACAGGCCGGCCCGCAACGACAGCGCGAAGTTGACGCCGTCGGCGGAGATGCCGTGGCCGGAGAACATTTTCCGGATGGTGACGGGGCCGAAATCGGCGAACAGGTCGATCAGGAATTCGCGGTCCATGGCCCAACTCTCTCTCCGGCGTCGTCCCTGCGAACGCAGGGACCCATAACCACAGGGAGGAGTTTAGCGAAGACTTTTCGTCGTGCCAGCTCCGGTACTGATATCTCGCTTCAAGGAGAGATCACGCGGTATGGGTCCCTGCGCCCGTGCGCAATTGCGCACTAGGCAGGGACGACTGCGGAGCAAATGGCGAAAGCCGGGCTTACCCGTCGATCTTGGCCGGCCGCAGCTCGACCGACTCGCCGCAGCCGCAGGCGGAGATCTGGTTGGGATTGTTGAAGACGAACTGGGCCTGCATCTTGTCGGCCTTGTAGTCCATCTCGGTGCCGAGCAGGAACAGCACGGCCTTGGGGTCGACCAGGATCTTGACGCCCTTGTCCTCGACGACCTCGTCGGTCGGGCGGACGTCGTGGGCATATTCGACCGTGTAGGACTGGCCGGCGCAGCCGCCGTTCTTCACGCCGACACGCAGGCCGACGATCTCGGAATCGGCGCGCTGGGTCAGCTCACTGATGCGCTGGGCAGCAGCGTCCGTCAGCCGCATCACCTGCGGGCGGGGCCGCCGGGGCTTTGGTGTCGAAGCTGGTGTTGCCTGGGTCATCTTGTCTATCTGGTCCGTTGCGGAGCAAATTCAATGCTGAGTTACGTCACCACATGTTGAGGACGAGGCGGGCCTCGTCGCTCATGCGCTCGGGCGACCACGGCGGCTCCCAGACGACCTTGACGTCGACCACGCCGACGCCGGGCACGCTGGCAACCGCGTTCTCGACCATGGTCGGCAGCTCACCGGCGGCCGGACAATTCGGCGTCGTCAGCGTCATCTGGACGTCCACGGAACGGTCATCCTTGATCTCGACCTTGTAGATCAGGCCGAGCTCGTAAATGTCGGCGGGAATTTCCGGATCGAACACGGTCTTGAGGCCCGCGATGATCTCGGTGGTCAGCCGTTCGGTCTCCTCCGGCGGCAACGCCGAATGGGTCTCCATCGGACTAGCTTTGATTTCGGCCGTGTCACTCATGCGAACAAATCCCGCGCCTTCAAAAGCGCCTGTGCCAGATGATCGACTTCTTCCCGCGTATTATACATGCCGAACGAGGCCCGGCAGGTGGCCGTCACGTTGAACCGCTCTAAAAGCGGCATCACGCAATGGGTTCCGGCGCGCACCGCGATGCCCTGGCGGTCGATGACGGTGGCAACGTCGTGGGCGTGTGCGCCCTTGAGCTCGAAGGAAATCACCGGGCCCTTGCCGCGCGCCGTGCCGATCAGCCGCAGCGAGTTGATCTCGCGCAGCTTCTCCTGGGCGTAATTGGTGAGATCGGCCTCGTGCGCGGCGATGCGCTCCTTGCCGATCGAATTGACGTAGTCGATGGCGGCGCCAAGGCCCACGGCCTCGACGATCGCCGGCGTGCCCGCCTCGAACTTGTGCGGGGGATCGCCGTAAGTGACGATCTCGCGCGAGACCTCGCGGATCATCTCGCCGCCGCCGTTGAAGGGGCGCATCGCAACGAGGTGGTCGTACTTGGCCCAGAGCACGCCGATGCCGGTCGGCCCGTACACCTTGTGGCCGGTGAAAACGTAGAAGTCGCAGCCGATGTCCTGGACGTCGATCGGCAGATGCACCGCGCCCTGGCTGCCATCGACCAGCACGGGAATGCCGCGCGCGTGGGCGATCTTCACGACGTCCTTGACCGGCACGATGGTGCCGAGGGCGTTCGACATCTGGGTGATCGCGACCAGCTTGGTCTTCGACGTCAGGAGCTTTTCGAACTCCTCGATGAGAAAATTGCCTTCGTCGTCGACCGGCGCCCATTTGATCACGGCACCCTGACGTTCCCTCAGGAAGTGCCAGGGCACGATGTTGGAATGGTGCTCCATGATCGAGATGACGATCTCGTCGCCTTCTCCGATATTCGGCCCGCCCCAGGACGACGCGACCAGGTTGATCGCCTCCGTCGCGTTGCGGGTGAAGATCACCTCTTCCGTCCGGGGCGCGTTGATGAACTGCGCCACCTTGGTGCGGCCGCCCTCATAGGCTTCAGTCGCGGCATTGGCGAGGTAATGCAGGCCGCGATGCACGTTGGCGTATTCGCTGGTGTAAGCCTGCGTCATGCGGTCGAGCACGGCGCTCGGCTTCTGCGCGGATGCGGCGTTGTCCAGATACACCAGCGGCTTGCCATAGACCTGAAGGCTAAGCGCCGGAAAATCCTGGCGCACGCGCGCGACGTCGTAGGCGCCGTTCTTGACCGCGGGATGCGTGCTCATTGGCGCCGCTCCAGCCAGCGCTCGGCGATGCCGATCACGTGCTCGCGCAGATCATCATCGGCGATCTGCTCGATCGCCTCGCCGACGAAGGCCTGGATCAGCAGCGCCTGGGCCTGCTTCTCGGGCAGGCCGCGGGCCTTCAGATAGAACAGCAGGCTGTCGTCGAGCGCACCGGCGGTGGCGCCGTGGCCGCAGGAGACGTCGTCGGCGAAGATCTCGAGCTCGGGCTTGTTGTCGGCCTCGGCTTCGTCCGAGAGCAGCAGCGCCCGGATCATCATCTTGCCGTCGGTCTTCTGCGCGTCGGGACGGACGATGATGCGGCCCTGGAACACCGAATGGGCACGATCGTCGATCACCGCGCGGAACACTTCGCGGCTGACGCAGTTCGGCACGGCGTGGTCGACCACCAGCGTGGTGTCGCCATGCTCGGTCTTCTGCAGCAGGTTGACGCCATTGGCCGAGAGCCTCGCTGCCCTCGCCCGCCAGCGTGATGAAGCCCTGCAGGCGGCTGACCGCCGCACCGGTGGTCATGTTGAAGAAATTGTACTTCACATTGGCGCCGACGGTGACGAAATGCGACGAGATGTTCGCCGCGTCGGGCGCGTCGTCCATCAGACGGATATGCGCAACGTCGGATTCATCGGCCACCGTGATGATCACGGCGTCGTTGACCTGGTAGGCCTTGGCGCCAGCAGCGACGAAGGTCTCGACGATGGTGGCGTGAACGTCCTTCCCAATCGTGACCTGCGAGCGGCTGAACGCGGAGGCCGACGCTGATGTCGCGACGTGAATGATCTGGATCGGCGCGGGCAGCTGCGCGCCGTCGGCGATCGACAGCACGACACCGTCCGTCGCCATCGCGGCGTTGAGCGCGATCACGGCATCGGTGGACGCGGTCTTCAGCAGACCAGCGTCCTTCTCCAGCGCTTCCCGCGACGTCTTGAAGCTCGCTTCGGATGCCAGTGCCTTCACGTCGGACAGATCGGCGGCGAACACGCCGTCGACCAGCACCAGCTTGCGGGCACCCGCGATCGCGTGGATCTTCACGGCGTCCGCAGCGTGCTTCAGCGCCGCCGCGCCGGGCGCGGCCGCCAGCGGCAGCACCTCGCCGACCAGCGCGCGCAAATCGGTGTATTTCCATTCCTCGATCCGGCGGTGCGGCAGGCCGAGACGCTCATAGGTCTCGAACGCCTCGCGGCGCACCGCGATCACGGAAGGCGAACCCGGCAAACGGCCCTCGGCGCTGGTGAAGAGATCGCTCACCGCGCGGCCCTTTCCGGTCTTTGCCACAGCAACGTTCATTGCAAACAATCCTTACGCGGCGTCCTCGAACTGGGCGTAGCCGGACGCTTCCAGCTCCAGCGCCAGTTCCTTGCCGCCGCTCTTCACGACACGGCCCTTCGACATCACGTGCACGATGTCGGGCACGATGTAGTTCAGCAGCCGCTGATAATGGGTGATCACGACCATCGCGCGCTTGGGTGAGTGCAGCGCGTTGACGCCATCGGCCGCAATGCGCAGCGCGTCGATGTCCAGGCCCGAATCCATCTCGTCGAGGATGCACAGGCTCGGCTCGAACAGCGCCATCTGCAGCACTTCGTTGCGCTTCTTCTCGCCGCCGGAGAAGCCGACATTGACGCCGCGCTTGAGCATGTCCTGCGGGATGTTCAGCGACTTCGAGACCTCGCGGACCTTCTTGAGGAAGTCCGGCGTCGAATACTCGCTCTCGCCGCGCGCCTTGCGCTGGGCGTTCAGCGCGGTGCGCAGGAAGTTCATGGTGGCGACGCCGGGAATCTCGACCGGATACTGGAACGCCAGGAACACGCCCTTGGCGGCGCGCATATCGGGCGACATCTCCAGGAGGTCCTCGCCCCGAAACAGGATCTGGCCGTCGGTGACTTCATAACCGGGCTTGCCGGCGATGACATGGGAGAGCGTCGACTTGCCGGAGCCGTTCGGCCCCATGATGGCGTGGATCTCGCCTTCGTTCACGGTCAGCGTCAGCCCGTGGAGGATCTCACGCTCCTCGACACGAACCTTGAGGTCTTTCACTTCAAGCAAAGCCATCTTGGTATCCAGTTTATTCAATTGATGTTGGAGCGCGAGACGCGCACCGCGAGGGTCGGCAATTAGCCGACCGACCCTTCAAGCGAGATCGAGATCAGCTTCTGCGCTTCCACCGCGAATTCCATCGGCAGTTGCTGCAGCACGTCCTTGACGAAGCCGTTGACGACGAGGCCGACCGCCTCTTCCTGGCTGAGGCCGCGCTGGATGCAATAGAACAGCACGTCCTCGGAGATTTTTGAGGTCGTCGCTTCGTGCTCGAACGTGGCCGAGGAGTTCTTGGCCTCGATATACGGCACGGTGTGCGCGCCGCATTTGTCGCCGATCAGCAGCGAGTCGCACGCGGTGAAGTTGCGTGCCCCTGTCGCCTTGCGGTGAGCCGTAACAAGACCACGATACGTGTTCTGCGATTTGCCGGCCGCGATGCCCTTGGAGATGATGCGGCTCGACGTGTTCTTGCCGAGATGGATCATCTTGGTGCCCGAGTCGACCTGCTGATAGCCGTTCGAGATCGCGATCGAGTAGAACTCGCCGCGCGAATTATCACCGCGCAGGATGCAGCTCGGATATTTCCAGGTGATCGCCGAGCCCGTCTCGACCTGGGTCCAGGAGATCTTGGAGTTATTGCCACGGCAGTCGCCACGCTTGGTGACGAAATTGTAGATGCCGCCCTTGCCTTCCGAATTGCCCGGATACCAGTTCTGCACCGTCGAATATTTGATCTCGGCATCGTCATGCGCGACGAGTCTCGACCACGGCCGCGTGCAGCTGGTTCTCGTCGCGCTGCGGCGCGGTGCAGCCTTCGAGATAGGAGACGTAGGAGCCCTTGTCGGCGATGATCAGCGTGCGCTCGAACTGGCCGGTGTTGCGCTCGTTGATGCGGAAATAGGTCGACAGCTCCATCGGGCAGCGCACGCCGGGCGGCACGTAGACGAACGAGCCGTCGGAGAACACCGCCGAGTTCAGCGTCGCATAGAAATTGTCCGAGGTCGGGACCACCGAGCCCAGGTACTTCTGCACGAGTACTCGGGATGCTCGCGGATCGCCTCCGAGATCGGCATGAAGATCACGCCGGCCTTCTTCAGCTCGGCCTTGAACGTGGTCGCAACCGAGACCGAATCGAACACCGCGTCGACCGCGATCTTGCGGCGCGCAGGATCTTCCTCGCCGGGCTTCGGCTCGACGCCCTCGAGCATCGCGACTTCCCGCAAGGGGATGCCGAGCTTCTCGTAAGTCTTGAGGATCTCCGGATCGATCTCGTCGAGCGAGGTGACCGTCTTCTTCGGCTTCGGAGCCGCGTAGTAATAGAGGTCCTGGAAGTCGATCTTGGGATAGTCGACGCGCGCCCAGGTCGGCTCCTGCATGGTCAGCCAGCGCCGATAGGCCTCGAGCCGCCACTGGAGCATCCAGTCGGGTTCGTTCTTCTTCTGCGAGATGAACTTGACGGTCTCTTCCGACAGCCCCTTGGGGGCCTTTTCGGTGTCGATCAGGGTCTCAAACCCATAACGATACTGGTCGACGTCGATGCGCTTCACGCGCTCGACCGTCTCTTGCACGGCTGGCATTCTATCCTCCGCTCGCGGTTTCAAGGACCGCGGTGGATCAAACTCGAACGAGTATTACGATGTTTCTGTGCGGAAAGCACGGGCTTAGAACCGTTCAAGCCGTGTTTCATCGCTTATGCCTTAAGTAGGCTATTACCGAGCTTTCGCCAAGCCTCTAACGCCCTGTTGATGTCTTCCGGTTCCGTGGACCAGCCCAGACTGAGGCGCACCGCTCCCTGGGCCACCGCCGGGTCGAAGCCCATGGCCGACAGAACGTGGGAGGGCTGGACCTTGCCCGAGGAACAGGCGGAACCCGAGGACACGGCGACGCCTTCGAGATCGAACCCGATGACCGCGGTCTCGGCCTTGAGGCCGGGTGCAGTGAACAGGATGGTATTTGGTAACCGCTCAACGGCATCTGAGAAGATCGTTGCGCCTGGAACGCTCCGGATGCCATTTTCCAAGCGATCTCTGAGGGTTGCCACACGCTCCGCATCCTTCGGCAGAGCCTGAAGCGCGATCTTCACCGCCGCACCGAAGCCGGCGATTCCTGCAACGTTCTCGGTTCCGGCGCGGCGATTCAGCTCCTGGCCCCCGCCCCGCAGCACCGGCTCGAGCCCCGCGATCCCCTCCGCCACGACAAGCGCGCCGATGCCCTTGGGGCCGCCGATCTTGTGCGCAGAAAAGATCGCAAGGTCGGCGCCTATGGCCTTGATGTCGAATGGAATCTTGCCCAGTGCCTGGATCGCATCGACGTGCAGGAGGCCGCCGGCCTCGTGGACGATCCGCGCCGCCTCCGCGACCGGCTGAAGCGCGCCCGTCTCGTTGTTGGCGGCCATGATCGAGACCAGCGCCGGCGGACCGTCGGCGAGGCAAGCCTTGAGGACTTCCAGATCGATCACGCCGGAGCGGGTGACCGGGATGAGACCGATCGTGGCCGCCGGGAACCGGCCGCCGGCCAGCACCGAGGCGTGCTCGACCGCCGAGACCAGGAGCCGCTCCACGGGGCCGCCGGATGGCCCGCGCAGCCCCGGTGACAGGGCCAGCGCATTGGCTTCGGTTCCGGCCGACGTGAAGACCACGTTTCGCGGCAGGGCCCCCACCGCCGCGGCGAGCGCGGCGCGGGCCTCTTCGACCAGCCGTCGCGCCTCCCGCCCCTCGGCATGAACCGACGACGGATTGCCGACCATGTCATAGGCGGCAGCCATCGCCGCTCGCGCCTCGGGGCGCAGCGGCGTGGTCGCGTTCCAGTCGAGATAGACCCGGGTCGGCATTTCGCCCTCTTAGCACCTTTTGCCACCCCGCCAATCGGACGGCGGCGCGCATCAGGCCGGCTGGTGCTGCTCGATCCCGCGAACAGCCCGCGGCATCGTGCGCAATCCGAACAGCGGCCGCAGCCAGGCGATGCGCCTGACCACCTCATAGGTCACTACACATGTGAGTGCGGTCCCGATGATCACAATGGAGGCCTCGATCCCGGCCGGAAGTCCGCTGTCATGCAATTGATGAGCGATCACGATGATCGCGGTCTGATGCACGATGTAATACGGGAAGATCGCATCGGTCAGATAACGCCGCACCGTGCTGTCGGTTTTGAGATGGCGCCGCGCAAAGCCCAGCACCGCGGCGATCGCGAGCCATTGGTAGCAGCCATAGGCCGAGGCGGCGCTCCACCGCAGCATAGGCGATGGCGTAAACAGACCGGCGCGAACCAGGATGAAGGCGGAGAAGCAGGCGGCTGCGGCTATCAGTGCCGCCCAGCGCTGGCGTTCGAGTTCTCGCCAGATCCCCTCCTGCTTCGCCAGCAGGAAACCGATCAGGAAGGCCGTGGCATGGTCGGCGTGGTTGTACCAGTCGCCGAACAGCGCATGCGTTGACGGGAAAGCCGGGAACAGCACCAGGCGCCAGGCCACGTACAGAAGGCACGGCGCGACCAGCAGCCATGGCCCGGCGAGCCTACCGGCCAGCCTCTGGCCGAGCCAGTCGGCGCCGGCCGGCCATAGCGCGAGCACGCCGATCAGGGCCATGGTGTAGACCCAGAGATAGACCACGAACCAGAGATGGTTCCAGGTCGGCAACACGATGCAGGGGTTCGGACAGAACTGCGCCCCGAAGGCAAAGTAGTGCCTGGCGTAGAAGTCCAGGAAGCCCGCGGGATAGCCGAGGCTCTCGACGATCTGGAGATAGGATTGCGGCGGCACGATCACGAGCATGCCGAAAATCAGCGGAATCAACAGCCGTGCCGACCGCGCACGGGCGAGCGAGGCGAAACTCGACTTGTCGAGCATGAAACGGGTGGCAACCCCGGACACCAGGAACAGCAGCGACAGCCGCCAGGGGTTGAGGAACAGCATCACCGGTTCCAGCCAGGTCAGCCGGTGCACGCTCTTGATGTGAAATCCCCAGGACACGTAGAGCATGCCGACGTGGTAGAAGATCAAGAGCCCGAAGGCTAAAATCCGCACCCAGTCCAGATCGATACGCCTGTCCGAGTTTTGGGATTGCTGTGGTGTTGTCATGGTTTTCTGCTCCTTGACGGACGACGAACGCGGTTTCCGGGCCATGGCTGACACTGAAAATGTCTGACACTGAAAATGGCTGACACCGAAAATGCGCCGCCGACGGCGCGCGTCGAGCCGGTTTGGGATCAGAATCGGACGCGAGGGGATGAGCCGCCGGCGGTTGGGACGAGCCGCGGGCTTTTCGGGATCAGCGGCGGCGACCGGACGATGTTCGCTGCGATCGCGGCGGTCGCGCTCGCAACCGGAATCGTCAACGCGTTTTCGGGCGCCCAGGACGCCGCCTGGCGCGGCGACAGCTACGACATCGGCCGGCGGCTGTTCTGGGAGATGTCGAGCATCGCCGTCATCCTGCTGCTGCTGCCGCTCCTGGTGCTGGCGGTCCGCCGCATGCGCCGGACATCGGGCTTCGCCGCCCGCGCGGCCATCGGGGCGATCGCCCTGCTCGGCTTCTCGGCGCTCCACATCACCGGCATGGTCTGGGTGCGGAAGCTCGCGCTCTGGCTCGCCGGCGGCGCCTATGATTTCCGTTTCTCGCTCGCGACGGTGCTATACGAATTCCGCAAGGACGCCGTAGCCGTCCTCCTGATCGCCGGCACGATCTGGCTGCTCGAAAGCCGGCGTGAGCTGAAGACCGCCGCAGCCGCTCCGTCGGCGCCGCCCGCCCCACAACAATCGTCTTCGCCCGATCTGATCTGGCTGCGCGACGGTACGAGCCGTATTCGCGTGGTGCCGCGCGACATCCTCTGGGTCGCCTCCGCCGGCAACTACATCGAATACACCTTGGCCGACGGCACCCAGCATTTGATCCGGGGCACGCTGGCGGCGGCGGAAAGCGAGCTGGCGCGCTTTTCCATCGTTCGCGTTCACAGGACCAAGCTTGCCAATCTCGACCGGGTCCGCGGCGTGGACCTCAATCCGTCAGGAGATTTCGAGTCTCGCCTTCGACAATGGTCAGACGCTTGGAGGCAGCCGGCGCTACCGGCCGGCTGTCGCCTCGCTCGGGGGCCGGACCGCATCAGCGGGAATCGCCCCGGCGGATCGGGCCGGAGATCCATAAACAGCCGTGATTCCAATCGGTTGATTGGTCCATCATGGCAGAGCAGCCGGTCCCTGCCGTCTCCCGATTGAACCGGGCAGCGTCCCTCTCACCCGCAGGGGCCAGGGCATGACACCCAGATGACTGGCTAAGCTCTTGAGCCCATTGAGAGATGTCGAAGAAGCTTGCTTTTTGACCCTTGCCTCGTGTTAGAAGGCCCGCGTCAGTTCACCTGCGCGCCACTCGCGCATCATCCGAGGGCGCGCCTCTCCAACCTCCATTCGTGCTTTTTGTCGGCGGCAACGCTGATGGAGCCACGGTCGGGTTGATTGAGCAGGGATCACCTCCAAGGGACTCAATCAGAGACATCCATGCCTGAAGTTATTTTCACTGGCCCTGCCGGCCGCCTCGAGGGCCGCTATCACCCGGCCAAGCAGAAGAACGCGCCGATCGCGATGATCCTGCATCCGCATCCGCAGTTTCACGGCACGATGAACCATCAGATCGTGTACCAGTGCTACTACGCCTTCGCGCATCGCGGCTTCTCGGTGCTGCGCTTCAACTTCCGCGGCGTCGGCCGCAGCCAGGGCTCGTTCGACCATGGCACCGGCGAATTGTCGGATGCGGCCGCCGCGCTCGACTGGGCACAGACCATCAATCCCGAAGCGCGCGCCTGCTGGGTCGCCGGCTTTTCCTTCGGCGCCTGGATCGGCATGCAGCTGCTGATGCGCCGCCCCGAGGTCGAGGGCTTCATCTCGATCGCGCCGCCCGCCAACCTCTACGACTTCTCGTTCCTCGCGCCCTGCCCGTCGTCGGGCCTGATCGTGCATGGCGAGAAGGACGCGGTGGTGCCGCCCAAGGACGTCAACACGCTGGTCGAGAAGCTGAAGACGCAGAAGGGCATCGTGATCGACCAGCAGGTCATCCCCGGCGCCAACCACTTCTTCGACGCCAAGCTCGAGCCGCTGATGGAGACCATCACGGCGTATCTCGACATGCGGCTGGCGAACGTTCGGTAAGGCTTTGGCCTTGTAGCCCGGATGGAGCGAAGCGAAATCCGGGACACCTCTCGCGATAGAAGCACTGTCCCGGATTGCGCTTCGCGCCATCCGGGCTACGGGCACCGAGCTCACGCGAGCTTCAACGCCACGATCCCCGTCAACACCAGCGCGATGCCCGCAAGCTTCATCGCGCTCAAGGTCTCGCCGAACAGCACGACGCCCATCACGAAGGTGCCGGCAGCGCCGATGCCGGTCCACACCGAATAGGCGACACCGACTTCGAGCACCTTCAACGCGCGTCCGAGCAGGACAACGAAGGCCGCGAGCAGCACCACCGAAACGATGCTCCAGCCCAGACGCGTATAGCCTTCGGCGTATTTCATCGAGATCGCCCAGCCGACATCGAGCGCGCCGGCGATCACCAGCATCAACCACGCCAGGGATTGCGACATCGCTGCGTGCTCAGGCCGCGAGCTTGAGCAGATGCGCGTCGTGACGCACGAGGAAGGCGCGCAGCAATTGCGGATAGTCCTCACTCACGGCCGTGCGGACGCTCGGGCGCTTCGCCAGCTCCGCACGCCAGGCCCGGATCTTCGGCACATCCCTGAAGATGCCGTGCTCGGTCAACTCGTCGAACAGGTCGAAATAGCGGAAGATCGGCGCGAACACCGCATCGACCAGGCTGAACGCCTCGCCGGCGAAATAGGGCCCTGCGCCGAGCGCCGCTTCAACGCGCGCGAACTTCGCGACGAGCGCCTGCCGCTTGCTCTCGAACACGGCCGCATCCGCCGTCGTCTCCAGGCCCCAGAGATCGCCGAGGATCGCCGAGCCGAACTCCATCCAGGCGCGATGCTCGGCACGCTTCAGCGCATCTGCCGCATGCAGCTTGGCGCCGCCCTGCGTCTCCTCGATGTATTCGCAGATCACGTTGCTCTCGAACAACGCGACCTCGCCCCGCTCCGTCGTCACCACCAGCACCGGCACCTTGCCGAGCGGCGATAGCTTCAAAAACCAGTCCGGCTTGTTGGCGAGATCAATGTCGACCCGCTCGAATGGGACCCCCTTCTCCTTGAGCGCGATCACGGCGCGCTGAACGTAGGGACAAAGCTTGTGGCTGATCAGTTTCAGGGAGGCGGTCATGACAAGATCCCAGCAGTTAGATGCAACTGCATCCAATATAGATGCGTTTGCATGCACTCGTCAAGATCGATGCACCTGCATTAATGACAGCCAGGGGCGGACGACCACCTCGCCCGTCGGGCAAAACACCCCAAAGCCGTCAACCCCTCTCCCCAAAAATATTCCACTTTCCCGAATTTCGGATTTGTGGCATACACCACGCATCCCGGCCCTGCCAGAGGGGCGCTTCGCGATCGTCACGAGATGCGGGCCGGGGTGCGGTGGACGCGGCAGCGCCGGCGCGGATGTGTGGCGACAGGGCGGGCAACCGTGAGTCTCATGCAACGTGCATACGACACGGCGCGGTCACAGCGGCCACGTTGGACATCGGGGGCGAGCACGCGTCAGCCCCCGATGATCTGGCGGGGACGTCCGCGGACGGAGAAGTCGTGTGGTCCCGACGCCCGCGGTTCTGGCGTCAAGGTTTGCGGTGATGCGGCGGCCAACCGGTGCGCACATCGATCAGCCGCAAGGCGACGGGGGCAATAGTGCATCGCTCCCCGAGGAGAGCACGAAGGACACCGTTAAAACCATCCGCGCAGGGAAGGCCGGGCGACCGGCACACCTGTGGTCCACCCCGTGTGCGTTCTTACGCCCACGGACCTGCGGGTGCCGCCGGCGCCGGCCTTCCCTGCGCCCTTTGGCAATCATGGGACGCAAGACGGCAGCAAAGCTCGGGCGAAATACGTCGCGAGAATGCGATGGCGTGTCTGCAGTTTGAGTTTCAGCGGAGATAGGATGCAAAATGCACATTCGCTCGTCATGGAGAGCGTTGCAAAGGCATGCGCTGCTCTCGGTGCCCCGGACGCAGCGCAGCGTCACTTCGACGGTGCGCTGCAGAGCCGGGGCCCATGTGTCAGCCCGGAATGAACCAGCTGGGTCCCGGCTCTGCGCCGCAGCGTTGCACGCTGCGTCGCGTCCGGGACACGAGATTAGCCCATGCTGCTGCTTCGAACTCCGCCTCCAGCAAGCCCCCTCAAGGCCGCGCGATCACCCCGCCCGTCATCGGCATCGGCACGCCCGTGGTGGCCGGATAGGACAGCGGCAGCCCCTTCAGGCCGCGGGCGGCGAGGAAACCGAAGGCCTGGGCCTCGATGGCGTCGGAGGCCCAGCCGAGCGTCTCGGCGGCCTCGACGGTGGCCGAGCCCACCCGCTCCCGAAGCATGCGCAACATGGTGAGGTTGCGGGCGCCGCCGCCGCAGACGATCCAGCTGCGCGGCCGGCGCGGCAACAGCGGGATGACGCGGGCGATCGCCGCCGCGGTGAAGGCGGTCAGCGTCGCGGCGCCGTCCGCCGGCTGGACGTCGCCGAGCTTGAGGGCGGCGAAATCATTGCGGTCGAGCGATTTCGGCGGAGGCAGCGCAAAGAACGGCAGCTCCAGCGCACGCGCAACCCAGGCCTCGTCGACCTTGCCGAGGGCTGCGAACTTTCCTTCCGCATCGAACGCCTGGTTCATGGTGCGGTACATGAAATCGTCGAGCAGCGCGTTGCCGGGGCCGGTATCGCAGGCGATCAGCGTGTCGTTGCCGTCGATATAGGTGATGTTGGAGACGCCGCCGATATTGACCACGACGATCGGCCCCTCGCGGTCCAGCGAATTGGCGAGCGCGCGGTGGTAGACGGGTACGAAGGGCGCGCCCTGCCCGCCCGCCTCGACATCGGCGGCGCGGAAATCGTGCATCACGGGAATATGGATCGCCTTGGCCAATGCCGGTGCATCGCCGATCTGCACCGTCAGGCGCCGCTCGGGGCGGTGCAGCACGGTCTGGCCGTGGAAGCCGACGATGTCGATATCCTCCGGCCTCATGCGATTCTGGGCGACGAAGGCGGCGACCGCCTCGGCATGGGCCTGCGTGACCACGCGCTCGGCCTCCGCCAGGATGCCGGGCCGGGCGTCGCGTTGCGGCAGGTTCACGGCCTCGCCCAGCGCCTGGCGCAGCAGATTGCGCTCGGCCGGGCTATAGGCCCGGTAGCCGGACGGCCCGAACGCCTTCACCTGCTTTCCATCGGTTTCGATCAGCGCGACATCCACCCCGTCCAGCGAGGTGCCGCTCATCAAACCGAGTGCCGTCAACATCATGGATCAGCGTCCTCAAAGACCCCTTCCGGCATGCCGATCTTGTGCCAGAGGGACACATCTTATAATGCCACAGCGCCAAGTGGCGGGCAGCAATCGGGTTCCCACGGAAGACCCTTAAATTGCGCCCAAAACAGTAAACCAAGAATTTCTGGGCATGCCGACAGATGACTGCATTTAAATCGGATTTCCTCAATACCCTGCAGGAACGTGGCTTCATCCACCAATGCTCCGATTTCGAGGGGCTGGACGCGCTCGCCGCCAAGGGCGAGGCGACCGCCTATGTCGGCTACGATTGCACCGCCCGCTCGCTGCATATCGGCAACTATCTGACCATGATGATGCTGCACTGGCTGCAGCAGTCCGGCAACAAGCCGATCACGCTGATGGGCGGCGGCACCACCATGGTGGGCGACCCCTCCGGCAAGGACGAGACGCGCGCGATGCGCACCATCGCCGAGATCGAGGCCAACAAGGCCTCGATCCGCGGCGTGTTCGCCAAGGTGCTGAACTACGGCGATGGCAAGAGCGACGCCATCATGCTCGACAATGCGGAGTGGCTGACCAAGCTGAACTGGATCGAGATGCTGCGCGACGTCGGCCGGCATTTCTCGGTCAACCGCATGCTAACCATGGACTCCGTGCGCCTGCGCCTCGAGCGCGAGCAGGAGATGAGCTTCATCGAGTTCAACTACATGGTCTGCCAGGCCTACGACTTCGTCGAGCTCGCCAAGCGTACCGGCTGCAAATTGCAGATGGGCGGCTCGGACCAGTGGGGCAACATCATCATGGGTGTCGATCTCGGCCGCCGCATGGGCACGCACCAGTTGTTCGCGCTGACGACGCCGCTGCTCACCACCGCGTCCGGCGCCAAGATGGGCAAGACCGCGCAAGGCGCGGTGTGGCTCAACGCCGACGCGTTCTCGCCGTATGATTTCTGGCAGTACTGGCGCAACACCGAGGATGCCGACGTCGGCAAATTCCTGAAGCTGTTCACGACGCTGCCGATCGCAGAGATCAAGAAGCTCGAAGCGCTCGGTGGCTCCGAGATCAACGAGGCCAAGAAGGTGCTCGCCACCGAAGCGACCGCGCTGCTGCACGGCCGCGACGCCGCGAACGAGGCGGCAGAGACCGCCCGCCGCACTTTCGAGGAAGGCGCGCTGGCCGAGAGCCTGCCGACCGTTGAAATTCCGCGCGGCGAGCTGGACGCGGGCCTCGGCGTGCTCAACGCCTTCGTCAAGGCGGGCCTCGTTGCCTCCAATGGCGAGGCGCGGCGCCAGATCAAGGGCGGCGGCCTGCGCGTCAACGACGCGCCCGTCACCGACGAGAAGATGGCGCTGTCGGCGGCGAGCCTGACACCGGAAGGCGTGATCAAGCTGTCCTTCGGCAAGAAGAAGCACGTCCTGATCAGGCCTGCATAGGCGTATGAGCTTTTCGCTGCTTGTCATGGCGCGCCGATGCGCGCTCCCTGACGGGCAATGGATCAGAACACGCCCAGGGAAACGACCAAGGAAACGACCAGGGAACACGCGCATTCGCAGCAAGGTGCCGTGCGCACCGCGCTCGTGGTGCTCGGGCTTTGCTTTACACTGGCGGTGCTCGGCCGCGGCCTGAGCGACAGCTTCACCGTCTTCCTCAAGCCGATCTCCGAGAGTTTCGGCTGGGACCGTGCGCAAGTCGTGTCGATCTACTCGCTGACCTGGCTGGTGAGCGGGCTGACCGCACCGCTGGTCGGGCGCCTGTTCGATCATTCCGGACCGCGCATCGTTTACGCCCTTGGGCTGTTCCTGCTCGGCTCGGCCTTTCTGATCGCGGCGCACGCACAGTCGCTCTGGCAATTCCAGATCTCGATCGGGCTCTGCGTCGGCGTCGGCGTCGCCTTTATCGGCAACGTGCCGAACACGATCCTGCTCGGTCGCTGGTTCGGCCCCAAGCTGCCGACAGCGATGGCGGTGGTGTATTCGGCGATGGGCGGCGGCGTGCTGGTGCTACTGCCGGCCTCGCAGCTGCTGATCGATCACCTCGGCTGGCGCGAAACCTATCAGCTATACGGTTTCGCCGCGCTGGGCCTGCTGGCGCCGCTGATGCTGCTGCCGTGGCGCAAGTTCGCGGCCGGCTCGCCCCATATGACCAAGAGGACCGATCCCGACTTCATCGACAATGGCTGGACGCTTGCCAGCGCGATGCGCCACCACGCCTTTTGGGCGCTGTTTTCGACGTTCTTCTTCACCGCCGTCGGCATGTATGCGATCGCCGCCCAGATCGTGGCCTATCTGATCGACGCCGGCTTCCCGCCGCTGCAGGCCGCGACCGCCTGGGGGTTTTCAGGCGTCGTCCTCGTGTTCGGCATGATCGGCGTCTCGGCGCTCGATGGGCTGATCGGACGGCGGCCGTCGGTGCTGCTCAGCTACGCGATCTCGATCCTCGGCATCGCCCTGCTCTGGCTGCTTCAGTATTATCCGAACATTATCCTGCTCACCGGCTTCGTCGTCTGCTTCGGCAGCATGATGGGCTCGCGCGGCCCGCTGATCACGGCGACCGCGATGAAGATCTTCCGCGGCAAGCGCGTCGGCACCATCTTCGGCACCATCTCGATCGGCAGCGGACTGGGCTCCGCCTTCGGCTCATGGAGCGGAGGCCTCATCCACGATGTCACGCACGGCTACAATCTGCTGCTGGTTTTCGCACTTGCGAGCGTGATCCTCGGAATGATTCCATTCCTGATCGTCCCCGCCTTGCGGGAGTAAGTCTCCCCGACGTAACCAGCGCCCCTGGATGTCACCGGGGAATTACGGACGGCACGCGGGGCGCGGCGCGCGAATAATTCGGACGCAACCGGCGTGAAGGGACGATCTGCGGTGTTTTGTCCGTCATGACAAAAATGTCAGCGCAAATTGACGCGGAGCCGCTTGCGGGGTCGAACTGAATGCGGTCCTAGTCGCAGCATTGGATGGAGGGCAAACCAATGAACTTTCCCTATCTCACTCGCTTTCAACCGGTTCTCTTGAGCCTGTTTCGCTTCATCACCGGCCTCTTGCTGTTCCAGTACGGCATCGCCAAGATCTTCAAGTTTCCGGTGCTTCCCTACTTCGCGAATATCCCCCCGCTGATCTGGACGGCCGGTGCGATTGAACTTGTGCTCGGTGCGCTCCTGATGCTCGGCCTGTTCACCCGCCTCGCCGCGTTCATCCTCTCGGGCGAAATGGCCTTCGCTTACTTCATGGGCCACATGCTCAAGGGCGAAACGCCGGTGTTCCTTCCGCTGCTCAATGGCGGCACTGCCGCGATCCTGTTCTGCTTCGCCTGCCTCTATCTGTCCGCAGCCGGTGGCGGCTCGGTCAGCGCCGATGCGGCGATGGGCAAGGACTAGCGGCGCATTCACACGGCGCCGAGGCGCCCCCTATTTGACCCGCAAGCAGGACGGCACCGGCAGATCGCCGGTGCCGTCTCAGCGCGCCCCGAGCACGTTCCAGATCAGAACGAGGGCTGCGACGAGCAGCACGGACATGATGATGCGGTGAACGAGATCGGTTCATTGCCGCTCCAGCCGGGCTCGATCAGCACCAAATTCCGACATCACTCGTCCTCCGCGACCTGCCACGCCATGCGCAGACCGGGCCCATTTGGCCTGCATGTTTGCGCACGCGACTGCAGACGCCCCGCGCGCGGCAGCACGTCGCACGCGTCCATTCATGAATAGTAAGAACTTCATGCTACCGACGCGAGCAATAACAATCCTACCGTCGAGGCCGTGATGAAGCTGCTGAGCCACTTCAAGATCCGAACCAAGCTTGCCAGCATGGTCTGTCTTTCGGCCCTCACAGTCACGGCCATCATCGGCGTGTCGTCCGTCCTCAGCAAGAGCCGCATGATGGAGGACCGCGTCCAGCAGATGCGGACCGCCGTCGAGCTGCTCTACAACTACGCGCAATCGCTTCAGGACGAGGTGACCGCCGGCAAACTGACGCTGGCCGATGCCAAGGCCCAGTTCCACCAGCGCGGCCGTCGCATGAACTTCAACGGCAACCAGGGCTACCCCGTCGTCTACAACGCCGACACCTCGATCCTGGTGAACGGCGCCAACCAGCAGCTCGAAGGCAAGGTCACCGGCGCGAAGGACTCCAACGGCGTCCTGATCGCCGACGCCATTCTCAAGGCCGGCAGCGAAGCCACCCAGGGCGGCGTGACCTCCTATCTCTACCCCCGCCCGGGTCAGACCGAGGCTGTCCGAAAGACGGTGTTCGCGCGCAAATTCGCGCCCTGGAATGCGACCATCAGCTACGGTCTCTATGTCGACGACATCGACGCCGACGTGCGCGCGCTGACGCTGGAGCTCGCCGCCATCGGCATCGGCCTGATGCTGCTGATGGCGACGCTGTCCTGGCTGATCGCCCGCGACGTGCTCAGCGCGCTCGATCGCCAGAAGACCCGGATGCAGGAGATTTCCGAAGGCGCGATCGACAAGCCGGTCGAGGAAACCGAGCGCGGCGACGAGATCGGCCGCATGGCCGAGACCCTCGAAGTGCTCAGACAGACGGCTTTGACGGCGCGCGCGCTGGAGGCCGAGCAGGCCGCCACCAAGACCCGCACCGAGCAGGAGAAGCGCGACGCCCTGATCGCGCTCGCCGACCGCTTCGATGCCTCGGTCGGCCAGTTGGTCGGCCTGATGGCCTCGGGCTCCGGAGAGGCTCGAGCATACCGCCAAGTCGATGTCCTCGACCGCCGAAGGCACCAATCGCCGTGCCGCCGTGGTCGGCTCGGCCGCGACCGAAGCCAGCCAGCGCGTCCAGACCGTCGCAGCGGCCGCCGAGGAACTCTCCTCCTCCATCACCGAGATCAGCCGTCAGGTCGCACAATCCGCCGAGGTTACGGGGCGCGCAGTCGACAGCGCGCGCCGCACCGACACCATCGTGCGGGCGCTCTCGGACGGCGCCCAGCAGATCGAGCATGTCGCCGAGCTGATTTCCAGCATCGCGGCGCAGACGAACCTGCTCGCGCTCAACGCCACCATCGAGGCCGCCCGCGCCGGCGAAGCCGGTCGCGGCTTTGCCGTCGTCGCCTCCGAAGTGAAGTCGCTTGCGAGCCAGACCGCGGACGCCACCCGCGAGATCGGCGACAAGATCGCCCAGATCCAGGGTGCGACCAAGGAGGCTGTGGACGCCATCGGCGGCATTACCGCCACCATCGAGGAGGTCAGCCGCATCGCCACCTCGATCGGCGCGGCCATCGAGGAGCAAGGCGCCGCCACCGCCGAGATCGCCCGCAGCGTCTCGCAGACCGCGGACGCGACCAAGGAAGTCACCACCAATATCGACGGTGTCTCTACCGCCGCGAACGAGACCGGCAATGCCGCAGGCATGGTGCTCGCCGCCGCCTCGAGCCTTTCCAAGCAGGCCGAGCAGCTCTCCGGCGAAGTCGGAACGTTCCTCGCAGGCGTGCGCGCGGCGTAAGCGGGACAGAAATACTTGAGCGATCACCGTCATGCCCGGGCTTGTCCCGGGCATCCACGTTTTTGGTGGCGTATGGTGAGGCGTGGATGGCCGGGACAAGCCCGGCCATGACGGCGGAAACAGCCTGCCCCTACGTCTACCGCCGCGTGGGGCTGCAGCCGCTCGAAAGCTGCCGCGTCGATCCGGTCGAGCCGTCGTTCGACTGCGACGGGAATTCCTCGAACGGCGTGTTCTGCTTGCCGGTGTTGAACTCGAAGATCTTGCGGAACACACCCGGCACCATGGCCGAGACCGGATTGACGCGCATCACAGGCGCGGCGGGCGTGCCCACGACCTCGTAGGTCACGCCGATCAGTCCCTCTTTGTCGCCGGCACCGAGGAACAACCCGAGGACCGGAATCTGTCCGAACATGTTGTTCAGTCCGTACATCGGCACGAAGGTGCCGCTCATGCACACCTGGTTGCCGGGATAGTCGATCGAGCCCTCGATGGTGGCGCCGATCATCGGGCCCTTGACCACGCCGTCGCGGATCGTGAGCGCGCCGTTCTGACGGATGAATTCGGCGCGGAGCGCGCTGAAGGAGACGCCGTTGCCGGTGCCGTTGGGCGCGCCGGCGGCAACGCGTTCGAGCTGCGCCTCGCCCTTCACCGTGAAGTCGCGGACGTTGATCAGCCCCTCGCGCGACGTGTTCGGCTCGGATGTCGGCGGCTCCATCGCCACCACCATCTGGCCGCCGACCGCCTTGGTATAGGTGTCGGTGAAGCGCAGCAGCGCGCCGGCATCATTGGTCTGGAGATAGATCACCTCGCGGTTGCCCTGCGCACGTCCGCCGCGCAAGTCCGCCGCCACCGGCGTGTCCTTGCCGACCTTGCCGCTCAGGGTGAACGCCTTGATGGCACCGTTGCGTTTCGACATCTTGGCATCGACGCTGCGCATCGCTTCACCGTTGAAGCCGGCGACGGCGCCGAGCTTCACGTCGATGTCGAAATCGACGTTCTTCATCTTGTTTTTGTCGTCCTTGGAATTGCCTGAGATCGCCGACTTCAGGAAGCCGCGGCCGTCGAACACGTCGCCACGCATCGTGCCCTTGACGACGCCATCCTGGCTGCGCTCCACCTTCAGCGATGCCTTGTCGCCGTCAGACGGCGAATAGACCGGGAAGTTCGCGTTCATGAGGTCGCCGTTCGCATCGACCTCGAGCGAGCCCTTGATCGAGGCGCCACCGCCTTCGATGACGATGTCTTCCAGACGCGTCGATTGCGCGGTCGGCACGACCTTGAAGGAGGCCTTGCCCGACTTGCCCGGCAACTTGACCCAGCCCGGCAGGATATTGTCGAGCTTGACCGAGGTCAGGTCGGCCTCGACGCCGAGCTTGGTGGTCTGGTCCGGGCCGCCGGCGATCTTGCCCGACAGCTTGATCGGCAGCGATCCGCTGACGGCAGGACTGAGATCAAATCCGAGGCGCGCCCGGCTCGCATCATCCAGCGTCGCCTGCAATTTGACATCTGCGTCACCCTCGGCCGGCTTGCGATAGTCGAGCGAGGCCGCCTGCCCGTTGATCTTGACGTCGCCCTTGACCTGATAGCCCTGGTTGCTCGCGACGATCTTGAGAGTGTTGGCCTCCAGCTTCTGGTTCATCACCAGCTTATCGGCGGCAAAGCCATTGAGATCGGCGGTGACGGCGTAGGTGGTGTCGGCCTTGGTCAGCTCGCCCTTGACCGGGAGGCCGAGCTGGATGTTCGCCGTGAACGTTCCCTTGCTGGTGTTGGGATCGATGACGGTCGACGACAGATCGCTCAAGCGATCATTGGAGAGCATTTCGGCCGCCGCGGGCACGGGACCCTCGACACGGAATCTGGTCCGCGAGGGCGAGGGCTTCGGTGCCATGTCAGGCACCTCGAAGACGAAATCGGAGATCGTGACCTTGCGGCCGGCGGGCGTGTCGGCAATGCCCTGCCCGATCGTCACGGTCGCGGTGCGGCCGGTCACGCGCGCCTTCAAATCGGCATCGTGCACGACAGGCATGCCGTCCACGGGACGGACCGCGACGCCGCTCGCCACGATGTTGACCGACAGGCCGTCGTCCGGAATGGGCGGACCCTTGCGCGGAAGGTTTTTCGTCGGCGAGTTGACGCCGATCTCGATGCGCTGGAGCGTGCCGCGCTCGATCCGTTCGATCACCCATTCGCGCAACTCGGGAACGACCAGCGTCGGCCACATCCGCTTCAGCGCGGAGGCGGACATCGGCGTTCCCGCAAAACCCAGCGTCAGCCGCGGCTCGCCCGAATAGTCGATGGCGCCCGTGCCGGCGACGCCGATCTCGCCATTGCTGATGTCGGCCTGCGTCAGCAGGAAGCGCTTGTGGTCGGTGTCGAAGCGGAAGCCTATCGCGATGCGGTTGAAGACCAGTGGCGGCTCGTTGTCGATGCCGCCGAGCAGGATCGAACCGCCGCTGAAGCCGAGCTGCCAGTCATTGACGGTGCCGTTGGGCGGTTCCAGATGGGCCAGAAGCGTCAGGCGGTTCGCGCCCGCCAGGATCTTGAACGGCGCGACCAGCACCCGCCGATTGGCGTCCCACTCGACGTTGATCTCGGCCTGATCGATCGCCATCGGATAATCGGGCGTGTCGGTGTCGATGATCTGGCCCGCGCCGACGGCGATCTTGCCGCGGAAGAACGTCGGCACGCCGTCGCGGCCGAGCCTCGCCCTTGAGGCTCGCCGGTCAGCGGCAGATCGGCCGTGTAGGTGAGGTCCTTGACGCGCAGCGCCAGGAGGATGTTGGAGGTCGAGACCTTGTCGGCCTTGATGTCGACCGCGCGTACGCCGTTCTCGGCCGGGCCGATCGTGGCCCGCAGCATCCACGGGCGAGCCCCTCCTCGCCGAGGCTCAGCGTGACGCCGCCGCGGCTCGGCCGGCGCAGGCTGAGGGTGATGTTCTCAAACGACCATTTGCTGCCGCGCTGCTGATCGTCGACGATCAGATTGCCGTTTTTCAGACCGATCTCGTTGAGGTTCTGGCCATCGAGCCCGGTCATGCTCAGACTGTCGAGCCAGTCGAGGCCCTGCAGGATTCCGCTTTGGGCGGTCGCCTGAGGCGCGGCCTGGGAGGCGGCTTGAGACGCATCCTGGCCCGCGGGTGCCGTGGCGAATGGCGGCGGCGGCACGCCATTGCGCGGGAAGGTTGGCGGCAGGCCCGCTTCCTTCTTCGAGGCGACGCCGGTTGCCAGCGGCTTTGCGGTATCGCCGGCGGAGACGGTGACGGTGCCATCCGGCGCGATGCGGATCGCGAGCTCGGCATCGACGAGATTGAGGCTCTCGGCGCGCAAATGTCCCATCAACAGGCCCGCACCCGACAGCTTGACCTCGGCCTTCGGCGCGCTGGCGACGATGGCATGATCGCGGTCGCGCACGATGATGTCACGGATACGAACGGCGATGCGGATACGGCCGGCGCGCTCGATCTGGGTGCCTCCGATCTCGACCGAGTTGCCGTGACCGATATTGTCCTCGATCGCGGCCGCCAGCCATGGCGTTGCGATGTCGAGATTGATGGGGCCGGCCCCGAGCCGCCACCACAGCGCGCCGAAGCAGCCGAGGAAGACGACGGCAAGCGTCCCGACGACGAGGACGACGCGCTTCAGCCAGCGATCGGCGACCAGCCAGCGGCGCAACGCGCCAAACCCGTCACCGACGCGGTGAAGGCCCGAATTGGAACGTGACAACAGCCGGCGCGCGCGATGCCCCGCGGCCGCCTCCTGATCTGGATCCCAATCGGCGTCGTCCCATTCCTGCGGCTCTTGCTGACCGCCGCGCCGATCGAAGTCCCGATTGTAATCCTGGGGCGACTTGTTCCTTGCCATTGCCTCTCGATACAGGCGCCCGTCGTTGGATTGAGCGCCGCCGGGACCGCAGCCGTCCGCGGGAAGCGAAGCTCCCTGCGCCGGCACTGCCGCCATACCTCGAATATTCCTGCTGTTCGTCATCTCGCCCCGGGAGCGCGTTCAACGAGCAGTGGGGTGGTGCGTGGAATTCCTTGTAACCATACTCCGGCGTCGTCAGACTTGCCCAGCCGAGGGCGAGAGTCCGGCACACCGGACGAGAGCTGCAATACCGCTTCGGTTGACCCGCCGAAAGCGACGAAAGGAAGGCGTATGTCCAAGAAATCCCGAAAGAAATCGTCCAAGGCACCCTCCGACAGTGCGACGGCAAAAAGAAGCCCCTGAAACCGCGGGCATCGACTGAAACAAAATCCGCAGCGTCCCGGACAACAACCGGCAAATCAGCCAGAACCATAGCAAAAGCAGGATCACATAAGGCCGCACCGAAACAGTTAAATTCCTCCAAATCGGTCACCTCAGCTGCGACGGCGAAGTCCGGCCTGGCCGAGGGCGACAAGGCTCCCGCCTTTCGCCTGCCCCGCGACGGCGGCGAGGTGATCACATTGGCGGATTATGCCGGCCAAAAGCTCGTCCTGTTCTTCTACCCGCGCGCCGACACACCGGGCTGCACCCGGGAGGCGATCGACTTCACCCGCCTCGCCGGCGCCTTCGCATCCGCCGGCACCGCCGTGCTCGGGGTCTCCGCCGATCCGTTAAAGGCGCAGGAGAAGTTCCGAGACAAGCACAGTCTCGGTGTCCCCCTGATCTCGGACGAACAGCATAAGATGCTGGAAGCCTATGGCGCCTGGGGCGAAAAGTCCATGTATGGCAAGAGCTTCCTCGGAATTCTTCGCACCACGATATTGGTCGGGACCGACGGTAAAGTGGCCAGGGTCTGGCGCAATGTCCGGGTCGACGGGCATGCCGACGCGGTGCTGGAAGCGGCAAGAAGTCTTTAACCAATCCCTGGAATTGGCGCGTTCCCGTTTCCGGAAAATTAACCATGACCGGCCCAGATTGCTGCGGCAATTAAGGCCGTACGGACTCATCCGACCGGCGCGGGAGTGCCGATGTCGAAAAGTTCTGCCCAATATTCGCAGTACCCCCAACATCATCCGCACCACCACGGCCGGGTCTTCCAGCGGCGCCCTGCGGCTGCGGCCACGGCAATCCCCCTTCCCGCAACTGACGACGCCTACACCATCGTCCATGCCGGCAAGCAGGTTCGCTTCGGGCCCGTGGTGTTCTGGATCGTGGTTGGGACGGTCGTGCTGCTCGGTCTTTGGTCGGCAGCGACCGCGACTTATTTTGCCTTTCGTGACGACGTCCTGACCCGGCTGATCGCGCGCCAGGCCGAGATGCAATACGCCTATGAGGACCGCATCGCCGAGCTGCGCGCCAAGGTCGACCGCACCACCAGCCGCCAGTTGCTCGATCAGGAACAGTTCGACCAAAAGCTCGATCAGATCATGAAGCGGCAGACGGCGCTGGAGTCCCGGGCCACGGCGCTCGGGGCCATGCCCGACGTGACCGGCTCGATTCCCCGTGCGGTCCCGCAGCGTGGTGAGTCGAGCCAGACCACGCCAAAACCCTCGCCGATCAGCGACACCGTCATCTTCGTGGCGCCGCCAGATCGCGAGGCGCGCCTCGAATCGCGCGCCCCGGCCGTCGCGGCACCGCCGACCAACCAATTCGCCAAGCACCAGGGTTTTGACAATGTCCTGGTGCGGCTCACGACCTCCCTCGATCAGGTCGAGCGTCGCCAGATCGCGGCGCTCAGCGCCGTCGAGGAAGGCATGGATTCCCGCATGCGCCGGATGCGCGGCGTGGTCAGCGATCTCGGCCTCAATCTCGCTAATCTCGAAGCTGCCGTTCCGCGCACCGCGATGGGCGGCCCCTTCGTGCCTGTCAAGCTGACGGCCAACGCCGGGCCGTTCGAGAAGCAGCTCAATCGCATCAACGTCAGCCGTGCCGAGATGGACCGTCTCAACCGCACGCTGGCACTGGTGCCCTACCGCAAGCCCGTCATCGGCGAGGTCGAGTTTACCTCTGGCTTCGGCGTGCGCAGTGATCCTTTCCTCGGCCGGCCCGCGATGCATACCGGGCTCGACTTCCGCGCCGCCACCGGCGATCCCGTGCGCGTCACCGCCAATGGCAAGGTGGTTTCTGCCGGCTGGTCCGGCGGTTACGGCCGCATGATCGAGGTCGATCACGGCAATGGGCTTTCGACCCGCTACGGCCATCTCTCCGAGATCAACGTCAAGGTCGGCGAGACCGTGAAGATCGGTCAGGTCGTCGGTCTGGTCGGATCGACCGGTCGCTCCACCGGTCCGCACCTGCATTACGAGACCCGGATCGAGGGCGAAGCCGTTGATCCGCAGAAATTCCTGCGCGCCGGCGTCCGTCTCAGCGCGGGCTAAATCCCGCGCTCACTTTTCGCGCCCTCGCGTCCCTTAACGCCGCCCGCCGCCCATCCCGCCTCCGGGACCTCCAAAGCCACCGCCACCACCCATGCCACCACCGGGGCCCATGGGGCCGCCGGGTGATCCCATTCCGCCCGGGCCTAACGGACCACCAGGTCCCGTCGGCGTCGAACCGGGCGTTGCTCCGGACGGCGATCCCGGTGCGGGCGCGCCGGGCTGACCGCCGCCCGGACCGGGCGCGTTGCGATTCGGATGCATGATCGAGCCGCCGGGCGAGCGGTTGGGGCTGCCGCCACCGGATGGAGATGCTCCAGGTCCCTGACCGATGGCCTGCGCCGAATCGACCTGAAAGCCACGGGACCGATCGAATGCGCCGCCCACCACCATGCGCGCCTCGCCGGCTGCCGGTCCGAACCGCGAGCCGTCACGGGCCACGAAGCCAGAGCCGAGCTGCAGGTTCGCCCCCGCGCGTTGCACATAAGCCTCGACCGACAGGCGGCTTGCGCCGACGAGATCCGAGAAATCGTCGATCCGCGTGCGCGCGACCTGCATCGCGCCCTGGCGGCTGTTGCCCTCGATCTGGACGCGCTGGCCGACCAGCAAGGGATCGACGCCGTTCAGCTTCAGCCTGCCGATTCGCAAGCCGTCGGGCCCGCGTTCGACCAGGCCGGTCACACGCTCGGTGGTCGAATGTCGCGGCTCGACCAGGCTTGCCACGATGACGCCGTCGGTCCGGCGCAGACCATAGACGGCCACATGCGCGCCCGGACGGAGCTTGCTCTCCTTGTCGCTCGCGACGATCTTCTGGCCGAGCACCGTCAGCTCGTTGCCCTTCACCTGCTCGATTGGCCCTGCAACCTCGCTCGCGATCGCGATATTGCGCGTGACCAGCGTGCCGTCCGCCTGACGGACCGCGACCACGCGGGCGAGCTGACCGATGCGCAGGGCCTTGGGGCTCGCCGCCTCGCCGTCGATCCGGACCGGCACGTCGCTGGCATAGGTGACCCGCTCGCCGTTGACGTAGATGCTGCCGAAGCGCTGGATGACGCCGACGATGCCGGTGCCGCCGATGCCATGATCGTCGCCGCGCGTGATGCCGGTGCCGCCGATTCCCTGGTCGGTGCCACGCTTGACCTGCGCGCGGGCCATCGCGGTGCCGGCGAGCCAGAATCCCATCAACAGCAGGCGGCGCGAAATCAGCGGCGACCGGCTCATGAAGAACCGCCTCCCTTACCAGCTTCCTTGCCGCCGTCCTTACCGTTCTCCTTGGCCTCGACGTCCTCCTCAGCATCCTCGCTGTAGATGTAGACGCCGAAATTCCAGCGGGCGTCACCGCCTTTGTCTTTGGCGAGCGCGCGGTTGGCCTCGCGGTTGGCGGTCTTGAGCGCCTCCATGGCGAGCTCGCGCGAGCGCGCCTCGAGCTTCCGGGCCAGCTTCGGCGAAATGTTGTTGTAGTGCACCGCGCGCTCGAGGAAGCGCGGCCCATCCGACACGTTTTGCGCGGCCGCCGCGATGTGGTCGTGCAGATTGCGGCCGAGATAGTGCCACTTGCTGTCGTCTTCGCCTGATGGGACGAAGGCGGCCTCGACCAGCTCGATCTCGTCATCCGCATTGATGGTGACGAGCGCGCGGTCGACCCATTCGTCGAGCACCGCGCGCGGGCGCACGTCCTTGGTGACGGAGGCAACCAACTGCTCGAACGACGGCGCATCGTCCTCCGCCGTGCGCGGCAGCGGCAGCGGCTCCCCCTCGCATCGGTAAATTCGGGCGCGGCCAGCCAGCGCGCAATCACGGCGCTGGTCAGCGATACCGCCGCGGGCGCCTCGTGCACGGGAGCGCCCGCGCCGCGCAGCCGCGCCACCTCCTTGCGATGGATGCCGGTGAGCAGGCTGACGCGGCTGTCGGTCTGCTCCTTCCCCTCCAGCGCGAAATCATGCTCGGCCACGTTGACGAACAGCTCGCGCAGCAATTGCGCCAGCGCCGGAAAGGTCATGCCGCTGCGGATGCACAGCCGCACCAGCGGGCGCAGCAGCCGCGCCAGCGGCGCGTGCAGCTTCCCGGCGGCATTCGGCTGCGGAGCCGCTGCTTTGGACCCTGGCTTGGCAATCATGTCCGAATTGTAGCGATCCGCGGCGTGGGACACAATCCCACTTTTTCCTGTTTGCCGATTGACGTGGTAAATTTTCCCACATATACGGATCGGCACTGAGGGGCGCGACGTAAAGGACACGACATGGCTGACCATCTGGTCCGCATTTCCAGTTCACCGCGTGCCGTGCCGGCCCCCGACTGGGGGCACGGTGCGATCGAACCGATGCTGCCGGCGCTACTGCGTGGCGTGATCTTCATCTCGGTGCTGGCGGCACCGTTCGTCGCAGCACTTCTGGCAGGCTGACGCCATCATGCATCACACCCAGGAAACCTTGCAGGACACCTTGCACGACACCCCGCGCCGCCCGTCGGTGCTGCACATCTTCAAGATCTACTATCCCGACCTGTTCGGCGGGACACTCACCGTGATCCGCGACATCTGCGCGAGCTTGAAGGACGCCTTCGCCTCCGCCGTGCTGGTCTGCTCGCAATCGGCAGAGAAGCGCCAGATCGTCGTCAACGACGTGCCTGTCGAGCGCGTGCGCTCGTTCGGCAATCTGCTGTCGCTGCCGGCCGCCCCAACCTATCCCTGGCGTCTCTGGCGTAAAATCGCCGAGCACGATCTGCTGGCGTTGCACGCGCCCTTCCCGCTCGCCGACCTCGTTTTCGCGTTCGGTCTCGGGCGCCAGCGGCCGCTCGTGGTGCACTGGCACGCCGACATCGTCACTCATGCCGGCCTGCGCTGGTTCATCGAACCCTTGATGCGGCAAACCCTGCGGCGCGCCAAGGCGATCATCGTCTCGGACCACGTGCTGGTCGACAATACCCCGCTGTTGCGTGAATTCGAGGACAAATGCCACGTCGTGCCGTTCGGCATCGACACCTCCGGCTACGACTGGCCGAAGATCGAGCCGCACCACGTCAACGACCGCGGCCGGCTCGTGCTCGCCTGCGGCCGGCTCGTGCCCTACAAGGGATTCGACGTGCTGATCCGCGCCGCGGCCGCCCACAATTTCGAGGTCTGGATCATCGGCGAAGGCGTCGAGCGAGTGCTCGCCTGGTGCAGCTGATCGAGGAGCTTGGCCTCACCGAGCGCGTCCGCCTGCTCGGCTCGGTCAACGATTGCGAGCGCATCAAGCTGATGTGCCTTGCCGATGTCTTCGTGATGCCGTCGCTCACCAATGCCGAGACCTTTGGACTCGCTCAACTGGAGGCCATGGCGGCGGGCCGCCCGGTCGTGAACACGGCGCTCGACACGGCGGTGCCGCGCGTTGCCCGCCACGGCGTGGAGGCGATCACCGTGCCGCCCGGCGACGCCGAGAAACTGGGCGAGGCCATCGACACCCTGATCCGCGACCCCGAACGCCGCCGCCGCATGGGACTGGCTGCACGGACGCGCGCCCTCACCCGCTATTCGGCGACCGCCTTCAGGCAAGGCATGGAGACCGTCTACCGCGACGCCGTCGCTGCGCCCAGTCAGGAGCGAACGGCTGATGCCGGGCCGCTACAGGTGACCGGATGGTTCGAGAGCGTCCGGATCGCGGCGACACTGGCCTGGTCGGACATGCGCCACCGCTACGTCCGCTCACTGCTCGGCCCGTTCTGGATGTCGCTTCAGATGGCGATCGTGGTCGCGGTGCTCGGCTCGGTGATCGGGCAGATGTCGAATGCCAACGTGCTGTCGCGTCTGCCGATGCTCGCGCTCTCGATGACGGCCTGGACCTTCCTCAACAGCGTGGTGCTCGATGCGACCACGGCGCTGCAGAGCTCCGCGAGCCTGATCCGCGACCGCGCGCTGCCGCCAGTGATCTTCCTGCTGCAATGCACGTTCCGCCAGGCTCTGTTCGCGCTTCATAACGCCTGCGTACCGCTGCTGCTGTGGCTGATCCTGTCGCCGCACGACCTCTCGCACGGGCTGGCGGCACTCCCCGGCCTGCTGCTGTTCGTGGTCTGCACTTTCGCCTTGAGCCTCGTGCTCGGCGCGATGGCCACGCGCTATCGAGACCTCAAGCCGATCATCGAATCGACCCTGATGCTCGCCTTTCTCGCCTCACCCGTGATCTGGTCGTCGGACATGATCAACCATCGCTCGACCGTGATGCGGCTCAATCCGCTGACGCATCTGTTCGCAGTGTGGCGCGAGCCCCTGGCGGGCGGCCACGTCGATCCCGTCAGCATCGCCTACGTCCTCGTCGCGCTGGCGCTGCTGATCGGCGCGAGCGTGCTGACGCTGGTTCATCTGCGCAAAGCGGCGTTCTGGATCTGATTTATGGTCTCCATCAACCTGCGCAACGTCTGCCTCGACTATCCGCTCTACGGCGCCTACGACTATTCGCTGAAGCGGCGGTTGCTCGGCCATCTCATCCGCGAGCCTGCCGAGACGCGGATCATCCGCGCCGTAGACAACGTCACGATCGAGGCCGAAACCGGCGCCCGCATCGGGCTTGCCGGCCCCAACGGCTCCGGCAAGTCGACGCTGTTGCGGCTGATCGCCGGCGTCTATCCGCCGAGCAGCGGCGGCATCGCGATCCGGGGCAATGTCGTGCCCCTGCTCGGCCTCAACGCCGGCGTCAACCTCGACTTCGTCGCCGAGGACAACATTGCGCTGCTGCTGCGGATCAGCGGCCGCAAGCCGACCCGGACGATGATCGACGAGATCTGGGCCTTCACCGAGCTCGAAACACGCATGCAGCGGCTTCCCCTGAGGATGTTCTCCTCGGGCATGCTGATGCGGGTGCTGTTTGCGACCGCGACCGCTTTTCCCGCAGACATCCTGCTGCTCGACGAATGGCTCAGCGTGGTCGACGAGCACTTTGCCGAGAAGGCCCAGGCGCGGCTGCTGAACCTCGTGTCGCAGGCGGCGATCGTCATCATCGCCTCGCACGACCAGCCGCTGCTGCGCCGGACCTGCACCCGCATCATCAACCTCGATCACGGCCGCATTGCCTCGACCGTCATGGTCGAGCCGCCGGCCGCACAATTTCCCGAGCTCCGCGAGAAACGCGCATGAAGCAGAACATCCTCGTCGTCTCCGAAGCGCTGGGCGAGCCCAACCACAAGCGCGGCATCTTCCACTTCACCCGCGAGTTGGTGCGCTCGCTGGCGGCCGAGGGGCACGACCTGACGCTGCTGGTCGAGACCACGCGGCGATATCGCAAGCTGCAGCGGCGCGAGCGACGCACCAGGCTGTTTCCGGCGGAGGCGCGCAACATCGAGTTGCTCGCGCTCTACCGCTTCCTCGATGAGATCAACATGGGCGAGCCGGCCGTCCGCGGCGGCCTGCGCCGCACGCTGGACTGGATCCGCCACAAGGTCACCATGTCGGTGTCGTGGGACTATATCGTCTGCTTCCTGCGCGCGGTCGGCCTGCGTGCCTTGCACGCCCGCCTGATCGAGAACAGGACCGCGGCGCTCGAATACGTCCCGCCGGACCTGCGCCATCTCGAATTGTTCCGCGATTTCCAGCTCGAGCCCGGCTTCTACAGCTATCAGGACTCTTCGGCCTTCTTCCTGCTGCCACCGCCGCGGATCGACGCGCGCGATTACGACGTCATCGTCGTGGACACCCCGACCCGGGTGGCGATCACGCGCAAGCCCGACGCCAAGGTGATCTGCGTCGTGCATGATCTGCTGCCGCTCACCGACCTCAAGCTCAGCGACGTTGCCACGCGTCTGTTCCTGTCGCGGCTCCTCACCAGCCTGCGCCAGGCCGACGAGTCTCGCCTTCGTTTCAAACTACAGCATGATGCGGTTCAGGGACCTGTTACCGCAATTTGCGCACCTGCCGGCGCGGGTCGTGTATCCCCGCACCCGGTTCGACGCCCCGGATGTCCTGCACCTCCCAGCCCCGTCGGGGCGTCCGGGGCGGCCGAGCTTTGTCGTCATTGTCTCGAACGAGCCGCGCAAGAACGTCGCTACCGTCGTCCGTGCCTTCCGCAGCGTGCCCCAGGCCGATCTCGTCGTGATCGGTTATGCCGGCGAGATCGGCCGGATGCGCAATCTGCCGCCGAACGTCCGCTTTGCCGGCTATGTCGACGAGCACGAAAAGGCCACCCTGATTGCAGAAGCGCACGGCTTGATCATGCCGAGCCTTGCCGAGGGCTTTGGCGTGCCGATCATCGAGGCGCTGGCTGCGAATACGCCGGTGCTGTGCTCCGACATCGCGGTGTTCCGCGAGGTCGCCGGCGAGCTTGCCGATTATTTCGACCCGTTCTCCACGGACTCGATCGCCGCCTCGGTCACCCGCGCGCTGACGCGGCAGGAGGAGTGGCGCGGCAGGATCCGGGCGCGGCGTCACGAGCTCGCGCAGCGCTTCGGCTACGAGACCCAGGCCCGCGATTTCCTCGGCCAGCCGGCACCGGCCGAGAGCCTCGTCGCCGCTCCGCTCGCATCGTACGGATGAGCACTGAATCCGCGGCGCTGCCCGCGCCGGCCGATCGGCGAGACGGTCGGCAGCGATGGCAGACCTGGCGCAAATCGGCGGCGCTGGTCCGGGTGGCGGACGTGCTGGTCATGCTGATCGCGGCCTCGCTGCCGTGGTCGACCACGGCGCCCTCGATCCTTGTCGGGCTCTTTCTGCTCGCGGTGACGCCGACCATCGATTGGCCGGACTATGCGCGCAGGCTGAAGCAGCCGGCCTATGTGCTGCCCTTCGCGATCCTGCTGCTCGCGCTCGCGGGCATGCTGTGGTCGGACGCCGCCTGGGCTGACCGACTGCACGCGATCAAGCCGGTCGCAAAGCTCGTGCTGATACCGCCGCTGCTCTACCATTTCAGCCGCTCGGAATGCGGTGTTTGGGTCGGCCTCGCATTTCTCGTCTCCTGCGCCTTGCTTGCGGTCTTCTCCTGGGTCGTGCTGCTCGAACCCGCCTGGAAAATCACCGCGACGGCGTCACCAGGCGTTCCCGTCAAGAACTACATCGACCAGAGCCAGGAATTCACGCTCTGCGCCTTTGCACTCGCGCTGCCTGTTCTCAACTGCTGGCGCAATGGACGCGCGAACGCGGCAGCGGCCTGCCTTGCCCTGATCCTGCTGTTTGCCGCCAACATGATCTTTGTGGCTTCGGCCCGCACCGCGCTGCTGTGCATGGCGGCGCTGCTGGCCTTGTTTGCGTGGAAGCATCTGAACCGGCAGGCGGCGCTCGTCCTGCTCGCAGGCTCGGTCGCCGCGAGCCTGCTCGCCTGGACGACGTCGCCTTACCTGCGCCAGCGCGTCACCGATATTGCCGTGGAGTACCGCCACGGCCATGAGGACATCAGCCGCGCCTCGACCGCTCAGCGCCTGACCTATTGGCGCAAATCGCTGCACGCCTTCGCCGAGACGCCGCTGCTCGGCCACGGCACCGGCTCGATCAAGCGACAGTTCGAGCGCGCCGCCACGGGCGAAAGCAGTCTCGATGCGGAGATCGTCAGCAATCCCCACAACCAGACCCTCAATGTCGCCGTCCAATGGGGCATTCTGGGCGTCGTCCTGCTCTACGCGATGTGGATCGCCCATCTCCGCCTGTTCCTTGGCGGCGGTGTTGCGGCCTGGATCGGCCTCGTCGCCGTCGTGCAGAACTTCGCGAGGCTCGCTTCTGAACTCGCACCTGTTCGATTTCCACGAGGGGTGGATGTATGTGCTCGCCGTCGGCGTCGCCGGCGGCATGGTGCTGAAGAGGACCGCCGGCCAGCCCTTACTACTGGCTGCGCTCGTGGCCGACTTCTCCGGTGATGACGTCGCCGAACAGCTCCCAGGCCTGCCCGTTGAAGCGCATCAGCTGCATCTGCTCGATCGGAAAGTAGTCGTCGGGTGACGTGTTGACCATGATGCCGGGCAGCATCAGGTCGGTGTGAAAGTCTTTCAGATTGGCCGCCTGCTTCATGACATTTTCGCGCGTGAGATTGTCGCCGCACTGCTTCAGCACCTGCGCCATCGCCTCGGCCTGGACATAGCCGTAGATATTGTTGGCGTTGGCCTTGTCGCCGTCGGGATAATATTTGTCCATGAACTCCCGCCATTTCACCACGGCCGGATCCTTGTCCCAGGTCGGATCGGTGGGATCCTTCAGATAGGCGGTCGAGATGATGTCCTTGGAATAATCGAGTCCCGCGGGCTTGAGCACCGCGGCGACCGAGGTCGCGGTGTTGGCCAGGAAGAATTTCGGCTTCCAGCCGAGTTCGCCCACTTTCCGGATCGCCTGCGCCGATCCCTTCGGCGCGGCCCACGAGAAGAAAATGTCGGCGCCGGAATCGTGCAGCGCGACGATCTGCGAGTCGATCGAGGGATCGCTGACCTCGTAGGACTTGTCGGCGATGATCATGCTGGCCTTGTCGCCGAGCCCGTCCTTCAGACCCTTGAACTGGTCCTTGCCGGCGTCGTCGTTTTGCCAGAACACCGCGATCTTGCCGTTCGGGAAATGGTCCCGAATGTACTTCGCGTAGATCCGCCCCTCGCTCTGGTAGTTAGGCTGGAAGCCCATCGTCCACGGAAAACTCTTGGGGTCGCCGAACTTGGTCCCGCCGGAGGCGACGAAGAGCTGCGGCACTTTCTTGGCGTTCATGTATTTCATGATCGCCGAGTTCGAGGGCGTGCCGAGCGGCTGGAAGATCAGCAGAACTTCGTCGCTCTCGACCAGCTTGCGCGCCTGCTCGATCGCCTTCGGCGGCGAATAGCCATCGTCGTAGCTGATGAAGTTGATCTTGCGCCCGTTGATGCCGCCCTGCTCGTTGATCATCTTGAAATAGGCGGCCTCGGTCTTGCCGATCACGCCATAGGAGGATGCAGGCCCGCTATAGGGCATGATGTTGCCGATCTTGACTTCGGTATCGCTGGCGCCGGGATCGTATTTCTTCTGCGCCAAGGCCGGGGTCGCGGCGAGCGCTCCGGCAACAAGCATGGCGAGGGCAGCAAGGTTTTCGCGACGACCCGGCATCGGTCTCTCCCCTATTTTGTAGTCTTGTTTTGTTGGGGAGTGTCGCAAGGAGGATAGCCGCTGGCAAGCGCTGCGATTTTCCGCGAGATGAAACGGCGCGTCGGGAACTTACGTGACGCACCACCGGAATACGCGCCCATCGATCACGAGCAGCGCGCTGGCAATGACCAGGGCGCCGGCAATCTCGCGCACCGAAATCGGTTCACCCAGGACCAGATAGCCGAGCAGAATCGCAGTCACGGGAAGGAGGAGCGTCACCAGCGTCACGTTGGTTGCCCCCGAGCGCCGCAGCACCTGAAAAAAGACGAGATACGCGAGGGCGGTCGAGAGGCCAGCCGAGCCGAGTACGGCAAGCCAGGTCGTCACGCCAGGCATCGGCAGGCGCCATGGCCGATCGAACACGAAGGCGAGCACCGTCATCATGACCGTCGACGCGAGCAACTGGCATGTCGCCGTCGCAAGCGGTGCCGATTTCGACAGCCAGCGCCGTGCCACCAAAGCAGCGAATCCGTAGCTGAGAGCCGCACCGAGACAAAGCAGGATCCCGAGCCCCTGCCCGGTCAGCAACTCGATCCCGGCTCCCTTCAGAATGATGACGCCGATCAGGCCGACGACAACACCCGCCGCCCGACGCGCTATCAGCCTCTCCTCTCCGACGGCAGCCATGACGACGACCGTGAACAAGGGCGTGGTCGCGTTGAGGATCGACGCCAGCCCACTCGAAATGGACAATTGCGCCGTCACGATCATGGAAAAAGGCAACACGTTGTTGAGCAACGCCATGGCGATGTATGGGCGCCAACTCGCGACGTCTCCGGGAAGGCTGATCCGGTAAAGCCGCAGGAGCGGCAGAAGGAAGGCCGCGCCGACCGCCACTCGCAGCAGCACCAGCGTCAGTGGCGGCAATTCCTTCAAGGCTGCACTGTTGAAAAAGAACGAGCCACCCCACAGGATCGAAAGGAGGCCCAACAGCAACCAGTCGCGTGCGTCGATCCTGTTATCGGCGGGGAGGCATTACATCTCGCATCTGGCGGCCGGAGCCATCGCCTAGCGCGAAGCCATGGAGGTGACCACCCGATTTCCGCAACAGAGCCGTGCGGCTTATTTCGGCCGAGACACCAGCTCGATCATCTTGCCTTCGTCGTCATCCGGCATTGCGGCCTTGGCCTGCGCGTAGGATTCGACCGCAGCGCGCGAGACCAGCGGTTTGTCCGCCAGCAGGCTCTCGGCGAGCTTCACGGCATAGGCGGCATCCTTGTGCCGGAGCGCCGCGGTGAAGGTCGCGCCGGAGAAATCGCGGGCCACCATACGCTTGGAGTGCCGCTGAACCTGTGGGCTGGCGGCCACGCCCGCCTGGATCGACTCCAGCACCAGGTTCATGTCGAGCCCGGCCTGCTCGGCGATCGCGAGGCCCTCGGCGAGGCCGGCGATCTGGATCGCGCCCATGAGATTGTTGATGAGCTTATAGACCGTGCCGGAGCCCACCGCGCCGAAATGGCGGATGGTCGAGCCGATCGGAGCCAGATAAGGCCGCGCGCGCTCGAGATCGGCGGCGTTGGCGCCGACCAGCAGCGTCAGCTTTCCGGCCGCCGCCGCGTCCGGCAGTCCCGTCACGGGGCAATCGATGTAGATCAGCCCGCGCGCGTTGAGGCTCGCGGCCCATCTCGCGGGCGTGGTCATACGAAACAGTCGAGCATTCGATCGCGATGGTGCCGGCCTTGGCGGTCTTGGCCGCGCCCTTCGGCCCGAGCCAGACCGCGCGCGAGGCTTCGTCATCGGCGACCATGGTCACGACGGCATCGGCATCGATCGCGGCATCCTCGGGCGACGTCGCCCAATGCGCGCCGCGCGCGATCAAGTCTTCAGCCTTGGCCTTGCTGCGATTCCACAAGCTGACCGTGAAGCCGGCATCGAGATAGCGGCCGGCCATGCCATGCCCCATCCGTCCAAGCCCGATGAAGGCGACGCGGGGCATGATCAGTCCACATCCTCGATGTCAACACCCGTGGTCCCGAACGCGCGCTGCGCCAGGGTCGCGGCCATGAAGTCGTCGAGGCTCGCCGTTGAGCACGCCCGATGTGTCGGAGGTCTGCACGCCCGTGCGCAGATCCTTCACCATCTGATAGGGCTGCAACACGTAGGAGCGGATCTGGTGGCCCCAGCCGATATCGGTCTTGGCGGCCTGGTCGGCGGCGGCCTTCTCCTCGCGCTTCTTCAGCTCGATCTCGTAGAGGCGCGCGCGCAGCATGTCCCAGGCCTGCGCCCGGTTCTTGTGCTGGGAGCGGCCGGCCTGACAGACCACGGCAACGCCAGTCGGAATGTGGGTCAGACGCACCGCGGATTCGGTTTTGTTGACGTGCTGGCCGCCGGCGCCGCCCGAGCGCATCGTGTCAACGCGGACGTCGGATTCCTTGATGTCGATCTTGATGCTGTCGTCGATGACGGGGAACACCTGCACGCTCGAGAACGAGGTGTGCCGCCGGGCGTTGGAATCGAACGGCGAGATGCGGACGAGGCGGTGCACGCCGGCTTCCGTCTTCAGCCAGCCATAGGCGTTGTGGCCCGAGACCTGGATCGTCGCGGACTTGATGCCGGCCTCTTCGCCCTCGGACTCTTCGAGATATTCGACCTTGAAGCCGTGCGTTTCGGCCCAGCGCGTGTACATGCGCAGCAGCATCTGCGCCCAGTCCTGGCTCTCGGTGCCGCCGGCGCCAGCATGGACTTCGAGATAGGAATCGAAGCGGTCGGCCTCGCCCGAGAGCAACGCCTCGAGCTCGCGCCGCGCCACTTCCTTCTTGAGGTTCTTCAGGGCGGCTTCGGCCTCGGCGACCACACCGTCATCGCCCTCGGCCTCGCCGAGCTCGATCATGCCGATGTCGTCTTCGAGCTCCTGCTCGACCTTGCCGATGCCGGAGAGCGGATCCTCGAGCGAGGTGCGCTCCTGCATCAGCTTCTGGGCTTTCTGGGGATCGTTCCAGAGGTTGGGATCTTCTGCGAGCTTGTTCAGCTCAGCGAGGCGCGCCGTCGATTTCTCGACGTCAAAGATGCCTCCTCAGCAGCCCGACTGACTGCTTGATCTCTTCTACCAACCGTTCGATTTCGGCGCGCATGTCGTTCTCTGGTGTCGCGGAATTGGTCCCGCGTTGGATTTCAACGGGGATGTAACGGCGGCAGCGCCAAAGCGCAACCGCCACCTCCCTGAAACGTCGGCGTTATCCCGCTAGTACAGCCCGCTAGTACAGCCCGCCGGTGCCCGGCCGCATGAAGAAGCCGGAATCCGGCTGCTGCTGCTGCGACGCCGGCATGCCGCCACCGCGCCCGTCGGCATCGGCAACGCCGATGACCGAGTAATTGTCCGGCGGCGCCGTGCCCGGCTTGAAGGCCTCCAGGATGGTTCCACCGGTTTCGCCGGGGCCGGCGCGCATACCAGTCTTGGCGACGACGCGAACCAGCTTGATGCCGGCCGGCACCTTGAACGGCACGGCGGGCTTGTCGGCGAGTGCGAGCTGGAGGAAGTCGCGTGCGATAGGAGCCGCGAGATGGCCGCCGGTCGCGGCGTTGCCTTTGCCGAGCGGACGCGGCTTGTCGTAGCCCATGTAGATGGCGACGGCGACGTCCGGCGAGAAGCCGACGAACCAAGCGTCCTTGGCCTCGTTGGTGGTGCCGGTCTTGCCGGCGATCGGCTTGCCAACCGCCTTGACCACGGTCGCGGTGCCGGCCTGAACCACACCTTCCATCAGCTCGGTGATCTGATAGGCGGTCATGGAGTCCAGCACCTGCTCGCGGCGGTCGATCAGCTGCGGCTCGGCCTGGTTCTTCCAGCCGCCCGGCGCGTCGCAGCCGCGGCATTCGCGCTGGTCGTGCTTGAAGATGGTGTGCCCGTAGCGGTCCTGGATGCGATCGATCAGCGTCGGCTTCACGCGGCGGCCGCCATTGGCGAGCATCGAATAGGCCGTGACCATGCGCATCGCCGTGGTCTCGCCGGCGCCAAGCGCGTAGGAGAGATAGTTCGGCAGCTCGTCATAGACGCCGAAGCGGCGGGCATATTCGCCGATCAGTGGCATTCCGATGTCCTGTGCGAGGCGCACCGTCACCGTGTTGAGCGATTGCCGCAACGCGTTGCGCAGGGTCACCGGTCCCTGGAACTTGCCCGAGGAGAAGTTTTCCGGCCGCCATACGCCTGCGCCCTGGCCCTGATCGATTTCGATCGGCGCATCCAGCACCACGGTCGAAGGCGTGTAGCCGTTGTCGAGCGCGGCGGAATAGACGATCGGCTTGAACGAAGAACCGGGCTGCCGGTAGGCCTGCGTGGCGCGGTTGAACTGGCTCTGGTCGAACGAGAAGCCACCGACCATCGCGAGCACGCGGCCGGTCCAGGGATCCATCGCCACCATCGCGCCCGACACTTCGGGAATCTGCCGCAGCCGGTACTGGCCTTCGACCGGGTGTCCCTCTTTGCTGTAGAGCGGATCGGCATAGATCACGTCACCGGGCTGCAGAACCTGGGCCACGGAGGTCGGTGTCTTGCCCTTGGCATTGCCCTGAGCGGCCCGCGCCCAGCGCACGCCATCGAGCGAGACGAGGCCGGTCTCGCGCTGCTTGCTGACCGCGCCGCCGAGCTCGCGGCTCGGCTGGAAGCCGATGCGCGCCGACTGGTCGCTGGTCTCCAGCACCACCGCCATGCGCCATGGCGAGATATCGGAGAGCGATTTGATCTCGGCTAGCTTGACGCCCCAGTCACCCGAGGTGTCGAGCTTGCTCATGGCACCGCGATAACCCTGCTGCTCGTCATAATTCACGAGGCCGGTGACCATCGCCTTGCGCGCCATGACCTGAATCTTCGGGTCGAGCGTGGTGCGGACGGACAGGCCGCCTTCATAGAGCTTCTTCTCGCCGTAGCGCTCGAAGATGTCGCGGCGAACTTCCTCGGCGAAATATTCGCCGGCGAAGGTGTGGGCGCCGTTGGAACGGCTGGTGACGGCCAGCGGCTCCTTGCGCGCCTTGTCGGCGTCGGCCTGCTTGATCCAGCCGTTCTCCAGCAGACGGTCAACCACGTAGTTTCGGCGCTCGATGGCGCGGTCGCGGTTTCGGACCGGATGCAGCGTCGCGGGCATCTTCGGCAGCGCCGCCAGATAGGACGCTTCCGCCACCGTCAGCTCGTTCACCGATTTGTCGAAATAGACCAGCGAGGCCGCCGCAATGCCGTAGGCGCCGAGGCCGAGATAGATCTCGTTCAGATACAGCTCGAGGATCTTGTCCTTCGAATAGGTCTTCTCGATGCGCATCGCCAGCAAGGCTTCCTTGATCTTGCGCGCGAAGGAGACCTCGTTGGTCAGGAGGAAGTTCTTGGCGACCTGCTGGGTGATCGTGGAGGCGCCCTGCGGACGCCGGTTCGAGCCGTAGTTCTGGATGTAGACAAGGCCGGCGCGCGCCATGCCGGTGTAGTCGATGCCGCCATGCTCGTAGAAATTCTTGTCCTCGGCCGCGAGGAACGCGTTGATGACAAGCTTGGGCACCGCCTGGATCGGCAGATACAGTCGCCGTTCCTTCGCATATTCGCCGACCAGCGAACCGTCGACCGCGTGCACGCGGGTCATCACGGGCGGCTCGTAATCCTGAAGCTGAGAGTAATCCGGCAAGTCCTTGGAGAAATGCCAGATCAGGCCTGCCACGGCCCCGACACCGACAAGGAACACCACTGTTCCCGCGGCGAACAGGAAGCCCATGAACCGCACCAGCAAGCGCATTATGTGTTTATCCGTTCAAACTCTGGATCAGCCCAGTATCAGCCCAGTATCGGTCACCTGGCACCTCAAACGGGCGCCAGCCTCACGTCGCGAATTCACCGGCTTACACAATACCATCAGTGCCGGACTTAAGACGCTCGCCGAACGGGATTCTCGCCGATTCCGGAACCCCCTGCCGGGTTTTTATAAAGCGCCCGCTGTGGCCAAACTAGGGCTTTTACGGCGGGCCGGAAAAACCTCTTCCGTTCGAAGCGCCCCGGGTCGTCAATTTGACGATCCCCGGGTCGTCAATTTGACGATCCCCGGGTCGTCAATTTGACGATCCCGCCGTTGCCATCCTTTTGGTCAAAAACCCGTCGATCGCCTGCGCCATCGAGCCGACGGCCTTGGACCGCCAGCCCTCCGAGACCAGGTGCTCGAGGTCGCCCTTGTTGGAGACATAACCGATCTCGACCAGCACCGAGGGCACGTCGGGCGCCTTCAGGACCCGGAAGCCGGCCGACTTCAGGGGATGCTTGTGCATCCGCACCGTCGACTTCATTTCCCCCATCAGGAGGCGGGCGAAACGATTTGAAAAGGTGCGGGTTTCCCGCTGCGTGAGATCGATCAGGATATCAGCGACGTCGGTCGGCTCCTCCGCGAGATTGAAGCCTGCAATCGCATCTGCCCGGTTCTCCGCATCCGCCAGCCGCTGGGCTTCGGCGTCGGACGCCTTGTCCGAGAGGGTATAGATGGTGGCCCCCTGCGCGTCGCCCTCGGCACGCGGCAGCGCATCGGCATGGATCGAGACGAACAAGGCGGCCTTGAGATTGCGGGCGACCTTGGTCCGGTCGTTGAGGGGAATGAAGGTGTCGTCGTCCCGCGTCAGGACCACTCGATATTTGCCGGCCTTCTCCAGCCTGTCGCGAAGCGCCAGCGCGAAGGCCAGCACCAGATTCTTCTCGCTCTCGCCGCTCGACTGCGTGCCGTTGTCAATGCCGCCATGGCCGGGATCGATCACGACCACCGGACGGCCATCGGCCTTCTGCTGCGCCGCGTCCGGCGTCGTGGCCGCGGGAGCCGTGGCAGGCTGCGCCTCGACGATCGTGGGCCGCAGTTCAGGCCGGCTTTCGGGCGCGAGCGCCGGCACGAAGGCAGCACGATCGACCTCCTCCAGCTCCAGCACGAGCCGGGCCGGCTGGCCGTTGGCCGCCTCGAGCACGTAGGATTTGGCGATCCTGGCCGGTCCCGTCAGGTCGAACACGATTCGCGAGCCGCCGGGCATGACGAGCCCGTAGCGGAAGGCCTTGACCAGCCCGCGCCCCCGGCCCCCGTGCCCACGGGCAGCTGAAAGCTCACCTGCGGCACGTCGACGACGACCCGGTACGGGTCGGCCAACGTCACGGCGCGGAAGGTGACGGCCTGGTCGATGTCGAGAATGAAGCGGGTCTGCTTGCTGTCGCCGGCCAGCCGGGCGGCCGAAGCGATTGGAAAATTCGCCGCTGCAACAGCGGGTTGCACCTGGCTTTCCGCCGCCTTCAGGCGCGAGGAATCGGCGCACGGCAATGCTGCGGCGCACAGCAGCGCGCATCCCAGCAAAACCCGTTGATTTGTGCGGCTCGCCACCGATTCCGTGCCTCCGAGCAGCCCTCTTTAACGCAATAGAACCACAGGGTTAATCGATCCTTAATGACGAAAACGCGAAACTCTTCGAGTGTGACCGCCGTGCGACGCTCCCTTGCACCGGTGGCACATTCCTCGTATGTACGGAATGCTGACGGCCGATATTTCCGGTTGTGTCGCATTCAGCCTCCCGGTGCAGCGCCGGAACTTCCAAGGTTTTGGGAATTCCAGCGTTTTCCGTTTACCTCTAAGACCAGCGCGGTGCGCGGCAGCGAGGTGGAACGGGTCGAGCGCCGGCGGTAGAACGGTCTCGGGCTACCACTCACGTTGCCGAGACGGTTCTGACAGCGATGTAACCCGTTACCCGGTCCCTTGATCCCAGGGGGCGGTTCGTGATCACCAAGGCGAGCGCGCTCGCGCCATGCCTGGCCAGCAGCAACTGATTGAAGGGCGGCCTCGCCGCCCAATGTTTCATACGGGCCGACGCTTGATGCGCCAGACTGTGCCGACGAATTCTGAAGGACCTTTCGCGACGCTGCGGAGTGAAAAAGCCGCGCGCCGCCTTGGTCCTGAAGCTTCCGGTCCGGCAAGGCGCGAGAGACGGCGTTTCGGCCTTCCCCTCACCCCCGAATCAGGTGGACCGTCGCGTCACCCGGCGGCGCGATACGCGCCCACGGTGAATCGCGCCCGCCGCCGCCAAGAGTTAAGACATGCCCAACAAGATGTTGATCGATGCCACCCACCCGGAAGAGACCCGGGTCGTCGTGGTCCGCGGCAATCGCGTCGAAGAGTTTGATTTCGAGACCGCGCAACGCAAGCAACTGCGCGGGAACATCTATCTCGCCAAGGTCACAAGGGTCGAACCCTCGCTCCAGGCCGCTTTCGTCGAATATGGCGGCAACCGCCATGGCTTCCTCGCCTTCAGCGAAATCCATCCCGACTACTACCAGATCCCGGTCGCCGACCGGCAGGCGCTGATCGAGGCCGAGGAACAGGCCCATCGCGAGGCCGAGGAAGAGAGCGAGAACCGCTCCCACGGCCGCCGCCGCTCGCGTCACCGCAATTCTCGCCGCCGCAGTCAAGGCGAGCGCGTGCGCAGTGACATCGTCGAAGGTCTCGAGGCCGGCGCCGATCCCGCCGCCCAGCCGCTCGAAGGCGCGCCGCTGCCGGAGCATGCCGAGGGTGCCTTCCACGACGGCGAGCATCTGCACGCCGATGCCGGGCATCACGACGAGCACGACCACGAGCACGGCGAACATGACCATGACGATCATGGTCACGACGACCACCATGATCACGAGCATGCCCACGATCACGAGCATGACCACCAGCACGATCATCACGACCACGATCATGCCGACGAGACGCCTGTCGCAGCGGTCGGCGCCGAGCCCGTGGTCGCGACCGAAACGGCTGGCGAACCGCAGGAGGCCGCGGCCTCCGAGCCGCACGCCGATGCCCTCGCCGAAGCCGTGACCGCTGCCGCCGAGCCGGCCGACGCCGTCTACGGTGACAGCACCGGGGCGACGCACACCGAAGCCGCAGACGATGCCGGCGAAGACGACGACGAGGACGAGGACGGCGAGGAAGCCGAAGAGGAAGTGGTCGAGTCCGTCGGCGGCGACGACGTGCTGGAGGAAGTGCCGGAGCGCACCTTCCGTCCGCGCCGCCAGTACAAGATCCAGGAAGTCATCAAGCGCCGCCAGGTGATGCTGGTGCAGGTCGTCAAGGAAGAGCGCGGCAACAAGGGCGCGGCGCTGACGACCTATCTGTCGCTCGCCGGCCGCTATGCCGTGTTGATGCCGAACACCGCGCGTGGCGGCGGCATCAGCCGCAAGATCACCAGCGCCCAGGACCGCTCCCGCCTGAAGGAAGTGGTGCAGGATCTCGATGTGCCCGAGGGCATGGGCATCATCCTGCGCACCGCGGGCGCCGCCCGGACCAAGCCCGAGATCAAGCGCGACTTCGAATATCTGATCCGGATGTGGGAGACGGTGCGCGACCTCACGCTGAAGTCGCAGGCCCCCACCCTCGTCTACGAGGAAGGCTCGCTGATCAAGCGCTCGCTGCGCGACCTCTACAACAAGGAGATCGACGAGATCTCGGTCGCCGGCGATTCCGGCTACCGCGAAGCCCGCGACTTCATGAAGATGCTGATGCCCGCCAATGTCAGCGCGGTGAAGCAGTATCGCGACGGCCAGCCGCTCTTCTCGCGCATGGGTGTCGAAAGCCAGCTCGACGCGATGTTCTCGCCGACCGTGCAGTTGCGCTCCGGCGGCTACATCGTGATCAACCAGACCGAGGCGCTGGTCTCGATCGACGTCAACTCCGGTCGCTCGACCCGCGAGCACCATATCGAGGACACCGCGCTCAAGACCAACCTGGAGGCGGCCGAAGAGGTTGCCCGCCAGCTTCGCCTGCGCGACCTCGCCGGCCTGATCGTCATCGACTTCATCGACATGGACGAGAAGCGCAACAACCGCGCGGTCGAGCGCAAGCTGTCCGACTGCCTCAGGCAGGATCGCGCGCGCATCCAGGTCGGCCGCATCTCGCATTTCGGCCTGCTCGAGATGTCGCGCCAGCGCATCCGCGCCAGCGTGCTGGAATCCTCGACCGATCCCTGCCCGCATTGCGGCGGCACCGGCCATGTCCGCTCGGTGTCCTCGGTCGCGCTACAGCTCTTGCGCGGCCTCGAAGAGATTTTGATGAAGGGCGCGACCCATAATCTCGTGGTCCGCACCCGCACCGACGTCGCGCTCTACGTGCTGAACCACAAGCGCGGCCATCTGCGCGATCTCGAGAACGGCTTCAAGGTCACCCTCTCCGTTATCGCAGATCCCAGCGTCAGCGGGCCGCAGGCCTACCTCATCGACCGCGGCGAGCAGGTGCATACGCTGGAAGCCGCCAAGGCGCTGCTGGTGGCGCAGGCGGCAGCTAGCCCGCCGCCGCTGGCTGAAGAAGTCTACGATGACGAGGATGGCTTCGACGTCGAGACCGAATCCGAGGTCGAAACCGAGGAGACCGAAGGTCTCGCCGAAGAGGCCGCAGGCGAGGCGGCTGGCGAGCAGGACGGCCAGCGTCGCAAGCGCCGCCGTCGCCGGCGTGGCCGCGGTGGCCAGCGCGATGGCGAGTTGCGCGACGACAGCGCTCCCACCCCTCCCGAGGCGGCCGTGGCGGCCGGCGAAGGTGAGGACGATGCCGAATCCGAGCAGGACGGCGAGGAAGGCGAGGAGCAAGCCGCCCGTGGTGAGCAGCAGGGCAGCGGGGACCGCCGGCGCCGGCGTGGTCGACGCGGCGGACGCCGCCGTCGTGGTGGACCCGAGGAAGGTCTTGCCGGCTCCATCGGAGACGAGCTGGGCAACAATCAGCCGTCGGAAGCCGCCGACGCGGTCGCCGATTTTGACGGCTTCGGCAGCGAGGCCGCGCCCTCGATTGCGCAGGCCGAGCACGCCGCTGAACCGCACGTCTCGCAGCCCGAGCCGCGCGCCGAGGTGCTGACCGAGACGCCGGTCCAGCCGGAGCCCGTTGCCGCGGAAGAGCCCGCCGACGACAAGGTCACAAGGCGCCGCTCCACGGTCCGCGAGAAGGTGAGCTTCCTGCCGGGCAGCCCAAGCGAGGCGGCAGCGCCGGTTGCACAGGCGGACGAGCCGCTCGCCCCGCCCGCGCCGGCGGTCGAGCCCGCGCCAGAACCGGCCAACGAAACGCCGGCCGCGCCGCGCCGTGCCGGCTGGTGGTCCCGCCGCTTCGGCGGCGGCGAGTAGAGCCGAACATCCCATGCAAAACGCCCGGCTCCGCCGGGCGTTTTTGTTTCGCCATTGCCCCGATGTGCTAAGCCGTTTTCGCAATCTGAAGGGGACCGGCAGTGTCAGAGCTTTGCGATTCCAGCGCCGTCGAGCTGCGCCGCCTGTTGACCGCCCGGGCGATCTCACCTGTCGAGTTGCTCGACGCCTGTCTGTCCCGCATCGCCGCCATCAATCCCGCGGTGAATGCCGTGGTGACGCTGGACGAGCCGGGCGCGCGTGCCGCCGCCAAGGCGGCCGAAGCCGCCATCCTGCGCGGCGAGGATCGTGGTGCCCTGCATGGCCTGCCCGTCCTCATCAAGGACACCCAGGACACCGCCGGGATGCGCTCCACCTATGGCAGCCCGCTGCTGAAGGATAACGTCCCGGCCGCGGACCAGGGTTCGGTCTCGCGCCTGCGCGCCGCCGGCGCCATCATCTTCGGCAAGACCAACACGCCGGAATGGGCGGCGGGCGGCAACACCCGCAATCCCGTATTCGGCGCGACCGGCAATCCCTTCGATCCCATGCGCTCGGCCGCCGGCTCCTCCGGCGGCTCGGCGGTGGCGCTCGCCTGCGGCATGGCCCCGCTCGCGTCGGGCTCCGACACCGGCGGCTCGTTGCGCAATCCGGCGGGCTTCTCCGGCATCGTCGGCATGCGCCCGTCCTACGGCCTCGTGGCAAGTGAGAAGCGTGCGTTCGGCTGGTCCAATCTGTCGACCGACGGGCCGATGGCGCGCAATGTCGCCGACACCGCGCTGATGCTGTCGGTGATGGCGAGCGACGATGTCCGCGATCCGCTCGCCTATACGCTGCCCGGCGAGCCCGTTCGCGCCCGCGCCGAGCGCTGGGCCGCCCCGCGCCCCGCAGAGCTCGGCAGGCTGCGCCTCGCCTTCACCGAGGATTTCGGCTTCGCCCCGACCGAGCAGGCGATCCGGCGCGTGTTCCGCGCCCGCGTGAAGAAGCTTGCGCCGCTGTTTGCGGAATCCCGCGAAGCGACGCCGGACTGCTCGGGCGCCGATGACGCCTTCGCCGTGCTGCGCGCGGGCATGTTCCTGGCGACCCACGGAAAGAACTACAAGGAACGTCCCGAGATGCTCGGCCCCAATGTCCGCGCCAATGTCGAGGAAGGGCTCGGCTACACGCTCGAAGACCATGCGCGAGCCACGACGACGCAGACGCGGATCTACCGCGCATATCAAAGCTTCTTCGAAACCTGCGACGTGTTGATCAGCCCGACCATCACGCTGAGCCCGCGGCCGTGGTCCGAGCCCCATCCGGCCGAGATCGACGGCGTGCCGACCAGATCCTACTTCCATTGGCTCGCGCTGGCCTACGCCGTCACCCTTCCCGGTCATCCCGCCATCAGCATTCCGCTCGGCGTCGATGAAGCCGGGCTGCCGTTCGGCCTGCAGATCGTCGGCCCGCGTGGCGGCGACGCCATCGTGCTCGCAGTGGCCGCGAGCATCGAGGCTGCGTTCGCGGGCGATGCCCAGATGTGCCGGCCCGTGCCTGACCTGGCGCGGCTCGCCGCAGGACCGGCTCTATCGTCCGCTCCCGGCTTCCTCACTTGGGAATAACCGATAGGAGAAGTCTTCCGATGCAAAGCGCAATCGTTCTCGGCGGCGGCATGATCGGTGTCAGCGCGGCTCTGCATCTGCAGAAGCGCGGCTGGAGCGTCACGCTCGTCGACCGCAGGGAGCCGGGCCGCGAGACCAGCTACGGCAATGCCGGCATGATCCAGGCCGAAGCGGTCCGCCCCTACCCGATGCCGCGCGACCTCGCGACGCTCCTGAAGATCGCGACCGGCCGGACCAACGACGTGCGCTACAGCCTGTCGTCGCTTCATCTCCACATCGAGCCCCTGCTCCGCTACTGGTGGCACTCGGCGCCTAAACGGCATCGCGAGGCGATCGAGGCATGGGCGCGGCTGATCGCCTACGCGACGTCGGAGCACGACATCCTCATTCGCGAAGCTCATGCCGACAATCTGATCCGCCGCGCCGGCTACCGGGCGCTGTACCGCGACGCTGCGGATCTCGACCTCTCGGTCAAGGCCGCGGAACAGGACCAGCGCGAATTCGGCGTGAAGTTTCGCGTGCTGTCGGGCAGCGAACTCGCGAGGGCCGAACCGATCCTGCGCGACGACCTGCCCGGCGCGATCCACTGGCTCGACACCTGGACGGTGTCCGATCCCGGCGCGCTGGTGACGGCCTATGCCGAGCTGTTCCAACGCGTCGGCGGCCGCATCGTGCTCGGTGACGCGCAATCGTTGCGGCAAACCACGACCGGCTGGTCAGTCGATTCGGACCAGGGGCGCCTCGACGCCCCCACGCCGTCGTGACGCTCGGGCCGTGGTCGCCGGACCTCCTGCACAAGTTCGGCTATCGCATTCCGCTGGTGCGCAAGCGCGGCTACCACATGCATTACAGCGGCGGCGCGTCGCTCGATCTGCCGCTCGTCGACAAGGGCAACGGCTACGCCATGGGCCCGATGGCCAAGGGCATCCGCATCACCACCGGCGCGGAATTGACCGGCACGGACGCGCTCGCAACGCCGGTGCAGCTCGCCAGCGCGGAAGCCGCCGCGCGCGAGCTGATCGAGCCTCGGCAAGCGCGTCGAGCCGGATCCGTGGTTCGGCACGCGGCCCTGCACGCCCGACATGCTGCCGGTGCTCGGGCAGGCTCCGCAGCATCCCGGCCTCTGGATGAACTTCGGCCACGGCCATCAGGGCTTTACGCTGGGACCTGCGACCGGACGCCTGCTCGCGGAGATCATGAGCGGCGAGACGCCAGCGATCGATCCGACGCCATACCGGCCCGGGCGGTTTTAGCGCTCCCCGCCCGCGGCAAGCACCGCGAGCGCCGCCGACAGGCGCATCAGCGGATCCTCCCATTCGCGCGGCCTCGGCTGGCGAAACAGCCGCATGGTCGGGTACCACGGGCTGTCCTCGCGCTCGCGCAGCCAACGCCAGTCGAGCGCGTAAGGCGTCAGCATCCACACCGGACGGCCAAGCGCGCCGGCGAGATGGGCGACCGAGGTATCGACGGCGATCACGAGATCGAGCGCGGCAGCCGCTGCAGCGGTGTCGTCGAAGTCGGAAAGCGCAGGCGCAAGGTCGACGACGTCGTCGCGGAGTGCGGCCAGCGCCGGAGCATCCTCGGGGCGCGGCTCCTTCTGCAGGGAGTAGAGCTGCACGCCCGGCATTACCAGGCGCGGCAACACCGCCTCCGCCGACAGCGAGCGCTGCCGGTCGCCCTTGTGCCTGATATTGCCGGCCCACGCCACGCCGACCTTCAGCGCCGTCACATCCGCAAGCGCCGCACGCCAGCGCGAGACCTTTGCGGGATCGGCATGCAGGTACGGCACGTCGGCCGGCACCGTATGAAGCGTGGTGCTGAAGATCCGCGGCAGGCTCATCAGCGGCACCTGCAGATCGAACGGCGGAAGAGGCTCGCCGCGTGCGACCACGGTGACACCGGGGAGCTGCCGCAACAGACGCGCCAGAGCGGGCTGAACCTGGAGCACGATCTTGCCGCCGCGCGCGGCGACCATCGGCACGTAGCGCACGAAATGCAGGGCATCGCCGAGCCCATATTCGGCGAACAGAAGTATAGTGCGGCCGTCGAGCGGCTCGCCCTGCCATTCCGGCTCGCCGAAGGCGGGATCGCCATCCGACAGCGTCTTGCATTTGCGCCGCCAGCGATAGGCCTCGAAACCGGCCGCGAAGTCGCCGTTCATCAGCAGGAAATGCGCGTGGTTGTATTGCGCGAGCGGCTGCTCCGGGTCGAGCCCGACCGCGCGATGCGAGACCGCGAGCGCCTCATCGATCTCGCCGGCGTTGCGCAGTGCGACCGCGAGATTGGCGTAGCCCTTGGCATAGGCAGGGTCGGCCGCGACCGCGCAGCGATGTGCAGCGACTGCATCCTCCGCGCGATCCTGTTTCTCGAAGATGATGCCGAGATTGGTCCAGGCCGGGGCGTGATCGGGCCTGAGCAGCAGCGCGTGCTCGCAGGCAGCGATCGCCTCCTCCAGTGTGCCGAGCCTCGGAGAGACAGGCGCCCAGATTGCTTGCGATGATGTGATCCGATGAATCGCACGCAAAACTCTGCCGGTAGATCGCCGCGGCCTCCTGCAGATGACCGGCCTCGTGCAGGACGAGACCGAGCAGCCGCAGCGCCGGGGCATTGTCCGGCGTCAGCGCAAGCGCGCGGCGGTACGCGCCGATGGCGTCTTCGAGCGCCCCGCGCCGATACAGCATGGCGCCGAGATTGCAGAGCAATCCTGGATCATCGGGATCGACCTCGAGCGCATGGCGATAAGCCGATTCCGCTTCGTCGAGCCGCGCCTGCTCCACGAGCAGATTGCCGAGATTGAGCCAGGCGCCGGGATAAGATGGTTCCCTGGCAAGGACCGCGCGATAAGCCTCTTCCGCCTCAGCGAGCCGCCCCTGCTCCGCGAGCACGATGGCCAGATTGAAGCCGGCCCGCGTCAGATGCGCGTCGAGTGCCAGCGCCCCGCGATAGGCGGCCTCGGCCTCCTCGAAGCGAGCGAGTTCGCCGAGTGCGATGCCGAGCTTGTTGTGCAGGCGTGCGTCGTCCGGCCGCCGGATCAGGGCACGCCGGAAGGCCGCCAATGCGCCCTCCTGCTCGCCCTTCACCGCGAGCGCGTCGCCGAGCGTGACGAGCGCCGGTGCATGGTCGGGATCGACAATGAAGATGCGTCCGAGCAGCGCGGCACCCTCGGCCGACCGGTCGGTGACGAAGGCGACGACGGCGGCGAGGTGCAGCGCCGGCACATGATCCGGATCGGCCTTCAGAACCTCTGCGCAGAGCGCATCTGCCCGGTCCGGGTACCCCGACGCAAAGTGCTCCGCCGCCTCCGCCACGATCCGATTCACAGCCGCATTGCCCACGATACCGCCCCTTCGAGGTCAGAGATGGGGGTTAAACGTGCAACCTCGGAAATTCCGTCAGTCGGCGTGCAAGGCCAACGGCTTTCCGACGGGCTCGGCATCGGCATGGAAAAGGGCCGATCGATGAACTCGACCGGCCCTTTTTAGTCCTGGGACCGACGGCGCGGCTGGCGCCCTCGGATGCAGCTGACACGATCAGTCCGTCGTGATCGCCGTCTCCATGTCGGTCGGATCGATCCGCTTGGCGAGGTTGGCGTTGAGCTTGTCGCGGTCGAGCTCACCCTCCCACCAGGCAACGATCACGCAGGCGACGCCGTTGCCGCACAGATTGGTCAGCGCACGGCACTCGCTCATGAACTTGTCGATGCCGAGCACGATCGCCATGCCCGGCACGAGGCGCGGATCGACCACCGCGAGCGTCGCCGCCAACGTGATGAAGCCCGCGCCGGTGATGCCGGAAGCGCCCTTCGACGTCAGCATCGCCACGACCAGGATGGTCAATTGCTGGCTGAAGCTGAGATCGAAGCCGAGCGCCTGTGCGATGAAGAGGGTCGCCAGCGTCATGTAGATGTTGGTGCCGTCGAGGTTGAACGAGTACCCCGTGGGCACCACGAGGCCAACCACCGACTTGGAGCAGCCGAGCCGCTCCAGCTTCTCCATCATCGACGGCAACGCGCTCTCCGAGGAGGAGGTGCCGAGCACGATCAGCAGCTCGTCCTTGATGTAGGCCAGGAACTTGAAGATCGAGAACCCTGCCAGGCGCGCGATGATGCCGAGCACGACGAAAACGAACAGCGCGGCGGTGACGTAGAACGTCGCGATCAGCCCGATGAGGTTACCCAGCGCCGTCGGTCCGTACACACCGATGGTGTAGGCCATTGCGCCAAACGCGCCGAGCGGCGCCGCGCGCATCACGATCGAGATGACACCAAACACGGCATGCGCGGCGTCGTCGATGAAACTGCGGATGGTATGGCCGCGTTCGCCGAGGCTCATGATCGCGAAGCCAAACAGTACCGAGAACAACAGCACCTGAAGGATTTCGCCTTGGGCGAACGCGCCGACCACTGTATCGGGAATGATGTGCAGGACGAATTCGGAACTCTTCTGAGCCTTCGCCTGATCTGCGAACTTTGCTACAGCCTGCGCATTCGCTGCCGCATTGCCAAAACCTGCCCCCGGCTTCACCAGATTGCCGATGATGAGTCCGATTACCAGGGCGAAGGTCGAGACGACCTCGAAATAGACCAACGCCTTGACGCCGATGCGGCCGACCTTCTTGGCATCCTGGATATGGGCAATGCCGGAGACGACGGTGCAGAAGATGATCGGTGCGATCACCATCTTGATCAGTTTGATGAAGCCATCGCCGAGCGCCTTGATCCATTCGTTCTTGGCGAAATCCGGCCAGAGCCAGCCGACGATGGCGCCGAGCACGATGGCGATCAGCACCTGGACGTAGAGAACCTTGTACCACGGCTTTGCTGCGGGCTGCGCGATCGGCGCCCCCGCCATCGTTGTCGTCGTCATCGTTTCACTCCCCTCAAAACGCTGGGCCAGCCAAGATCAACTTGGCCGGCCCTGTCAATTGGAACCGCGAACTCTTTGCGTGTCTACCGGCGACGCTCGATCAGCCGGCGGGCTGCCGGCATCAACGTCGCGCCCAGCGCGTTCTTGACCAGCGAAGCCGCAATGAACGGCACGATGCCGACCTGCCAGGCCTTGGCAGCGCCGAGCCCGAGGCCGAACGCCAGCCAGCCGAAGCCGGCGGCCAGAATGACGAGATGGCCAACAGCCATCGCAGCAAACAGCAGCGGCACGCTGCGATCCCAGCCGCGCTCGGCGAGCCAGCCGGTGACGAAAGCGGCCGCGATGAAACCGAACAGATAGCCCGCGGTCGGGCCGACCAAGGGTGCAACTCCACCCACCGGCCCGGCAAATACGGGCGCGCCAAGGGCGCCTTCCGCGAGGTAGGCGATCATGGTTGCGCTGCCAAGGCGCCAGCCATAGGCCGCCCCGATCATCAGCACCACCAGCGTCTGCAATGTCATCGGCACATAGGGCAGCGGCAGGTTGACCTTGGCTGACAGCGCCATCATTGCGCTGCCGAGCACAACCAGCACGATAGCGCGCAAGCCGCCGACGGTTTCGCCCGGCCGGGTCGGCCACATCAATGCGGCGAGGGAAAAATGCGGTGCGGCAGTGGTCGGGACAGATCGGTCAGACAAGGTGAACTCCGGACGTGGTCGAAACTGGCGGCTATTTAAGCCAGTGAGCGATCCGGTCAACTGCCTCGCGCATTTCTTCGGGTGAGCGCGCATAGGAAAAGCGAATGAACGAGCGGCCGTGAACGGGATCGAAATCGACGCCCGGCGTGGCCGCCACACGCGCCTGCTCCAGCATCTGCTTGGCAAACTCGAAACTGTCGGAAGTAAAGTTCGAGACGTCGGCATAGAGATAAAATGCACCATCGGCCGGCAGGAAGTTGCTGAGGCCGGCTTTCGGCAATCCCTCGATCAGGATCCGCCGGTTCTCCTGATAACCATGCTTGATCGCCTCCATCTCGGCGGCGCCATCGAAAGCGGCTTCAGCGGCGATCTGCGAGAGCGACGGCACCGAGATCGAGAGATTCTGTTGCAGCCGCTCGATCGGCCGCACCAGGATTTCGGGTACGACCATCCAGCCGACGCGCCAGCCCGTCATGCAAAAATATTTCGAGAACGAGTTGATCACGAGGGCGTGCTCGGAAAGCGCAGCCGCAGTGACCGCCGGAAACGCATAGTCGAGCCCGTGATAGATCTCGTCGGAAATGAAACGGATGCCCGCATCCTCCGCCGCCGCCATGAGGCCGGCGAGCGCCTCGCGGGACATCATCGTCCCCGTGGGATTGGCGGGGCTGCCGACCAGCACGCCCTTCAGCGGCGTCTTGCGATGGGCCGCGAGCAACGCCTCGCCGGTCAACGCATGGCGCGTCTCATGAGTGGTCTCGATCAGGACCGGCTCGCAGCCGAGCGCGGTGAGGATATGACGATAAGGCGGATAGCCCGGCACCGTCACGGCGACACGGTCGCCCGGCTCGAACATCGACAGGAACGCCAGGATGAACCCGCCGGAGGAGCCGGTCGTCACCACGATCCGCTCGGGGCTGACGTCGCAGCCATAGGCATCGCGATAATGGCGCGCGATGCGCTCGCGCAAGGAGGGGATGCCGAGCGCGGAGGTATAATCGATCCGCCCCGCCTCGAGCGCCGCATGGGCGGCTGCAATCGCGGTTTTGGGCGCCCCGGCCGCGGGCTGGCCAACCTCCATATGGATGACATGGCCCCCGGCGGCCTCGATTCGGGCCGCCGCGGCCATCACATCCATGACCATGAAGGGGGAACATCGCTGCGGCGGGAGGGCGTGAGCCACTGCCCCAACCGGTTCCTCAAGGTCGCATCGTGCATCGATTTCTGCTATTTCGCTGGCGGGCCGATGCGTCCGGCCCGGGGAACGGGGCGCTTGCGCCCCAGACTGGCCGCATTGTACGGCTCATAAGGGGTTAGGCTCGCAAGGGCATATCGCGTATCCGGTCCGCCGCCAATCGCCAAAACCAATCACGAAACAGCTAGTCCAGACCGTTTGACCAAGACCGTTTGATGTCGCTTCAGATCGCATTGCGCAAGCAGGCCTCCGCCCTCACCGCCCTCGTCACGGCCGCGGCGATCGCGCTGACGCCGTTCTCGGCCGCGCACGCGCAGTCCAAGGGTCCGCCGGTGTTGCGCGACACCGAGACCGAGCAGCTGCTGCGCGAATACACGCGCCCGATCCTGCGCGCCGCGGGTCTGGAGAAGCAGAACATCCAGATGGTGATCCTCAACGACAGCTCGTTCAACGCCTTCGTCGCGGACGGCCGCCGCATCTTCGTCAATTGGGGCGCGATCCTTCAATCGGAAACGCCGAACCAGATCATCGGCGTTCTCGCGCACGAGACCGGGCATCTGGCCGGCGGCCATTTGTCCAAGCTGCGTGAGCAGCTCGCCGCCGCCCAGACCCAGATGATCATTGCGATGCTGCTCGGCGCGGGCGCGATCGCCGCAGGCAGCACCCAGCGCAGCAGCGCCGGCAACAACGGCCTCGCCAATGCCGGCGCCGCCGCGATCTCCGCCCCGCAGGAAGTGATCCGCCGGACGCTGCTGTCCTACCAGCGCCAGCAGGAGGAGAACGCCGACCGCGCCGGCGTGAAATTCCTGACCGCGACCCAGCAATCGCCGAAGGGCATGTACGAGACCTTCAAGCGCTTCACCAGCGAGAGCCTGTTCGCAGCGCGCGGCGCCGATCCCTATCTGCAGTCGCATCCGATGCCGGCCGAACGCGTCGCCGCGCTCCAGGAGTTCGCCAGCTCCAGCCCCTACTGGAACAAGAAGGACGATCCGGCTCTCCAGCTCCGCCACGACATGGTGCGCGCCAAGATATCCGCCTTCATGGAGCGGCCCGAGACGGTGTACCGCCGCTATCCCCAGACCAATGACAGCATGCCGGCGCGCTATGCCCGCGCCATCAGCACCTATCTGCACGGCGATTTGCGCAGCGCCCTCACCCAGATCGACGCGCTGATCCAGGTCCAGCCGAACAACCCGTACTTCTACGAGGTGCGCGGCCAGGCCCTGCTGGAAAGCGGCAAGCCGGCCGAGGCGATCCCTGCCCTGCGCAAGGCCGTCGCACTCTCCAACAATTCACCCCTCATCGAGATGTTACTTGGGCAGGCTCTGGTTGGAGCCGATAATAAGGCTTACACCGATGACGCCGTTCGGATTCTCCGCGCCGCGGTGGCGCGAGAGCCCGAGGCGGCGCTCGGCTATACCCAGCTCGCGATGGCCTATGGCCGGAAGGGAGAATATGCCGAGGCCGACCTCGCCTCGGCGCAGGCCGCGTATCTGCGCGGCGACAACAAGACCGCCCGCGAGCCTCGCCACGCGCGCGAAAACCCGTTTCGCCGTCGGCACGCCCGGATGGGTCAAGGCCGACGACATCGTGGCCTCAAAGCCACCGCGCAATTGACCATCGTGGCGGCCAGGCCGCCACACAGTGAAATGACCAAAACGACGCCCGGCACCCGCGACATCACGACACCGAGCTCCAAGTCCGCCGGGACGTTTCTCGAAACCTGCTTTGGATAAGAGGATTTGCCTATGCCTTCGCTGCGACTGCTTGCTCCTGCGTTGTTTGCGCTCGCCCTGTTCGGCGCAGCCGTGCCCGCGTCGGCCGACAGCTTCTCCGACGGCCAGCGCGCCGACATCGAGGCGATCATCAAGAATTATCTGGTGAGCCATCCCGAGGTGCTCGAGGAGGCCATGGCCGAGCCTCAGCAAGCGTCAGGCCGCGGCCGAGACCCAGAAGCACGAGGCCAGCGTCGCGCAGAACGCGGACGCGATCTTCAATTCGCCACGCCAGGTCGTGCTCGGCAACAAGGACGGCGACGTTACCTTCGTCGAGTTCTTCGACTACAATTGCGGCTACTGCAAGCGCGCGATGGACGACATGCTCACCATCATGAAGGGCGATCCGAAGCTGAAGGTCGTGCTGAAGGAATTTCCGGTGCTGAGCCAGGGGTCGGTGGAAGCGGCGCAGGTCGCGGTCGCCGTGCGCATGCAGGATCCCACCGGCAAGAAATATCTCGACTTCCACCAGAAGCTGCTCGGCGGCCGCGGCGCCGCCGACAAGGCACGCGCGCTCCAGGCGGCCAAGGAAGCCGGCCTCGACACCGCCAAGATCGAGAAGGACATCAGCAGCCCCGAGGTGCGCGCCACCATCGAGGAGAACTTCAAGCTCGCCGAAGCGATGGGCATGAACGGCACGCCGAGCTACGTCATCGGCAAGCAGATCGTGATCGGCGCGGTCGGCGTCGAAGGCCTCAAGGAAAAGATCGGCATTGCCCGCTGCGGCAAGGCGACCTGTTGATCACACGCTTCCGATACTGAAAGCACCAAAGGGCCGGCTGCAACAGCCGGCCTTTTTCTTGCACCGAACCTTGGCGTCTTCGTGCCAAGTCATCGTGCCAAGTCTTTTTCGTGCCAAGTCGTTCATTTGGCATTCAACAAACAAATGCCGCGGAACAGACGAAGTTCCGGAACAACTCAAACCTCCTTTCGTTGTCGGCGCGGGCAATGACGCAAATAAACACGTGAGGAGAAATTCGATGTTGAACCGCTTTATGATCTCGGTCGCCGCAGCCGCCCTCGTCGCCGGCACCGGTCTGGCGAACGCACAGGGCACCATGGGCCGCGACAGCGGCGGCGGCGCCGGTGGCACGCAGCAGATGCAGCATTCGCAGCCTTCGGGCGGCGCCGCTGAGCGCGGCGGCGCGACGGGCCGCGATACCATGAGCCGTGACAAGGGCACCGTTGGCCAGGCCGGCGGAGCGGCTGAGAAGTCCCCAAGCGCCATGGAAAAATCCGGTATGGAAAAATCCGGCATGGAGAAATCCGGCGCGATGGAGAAATCCGGTGCTGCCGAAAAGTCCGGCGCGATGAACAAGAACACGGCTGACGACAAGGCAGGCGCGAAGGGCGACCATGCCCAAGGCCAGATGGACAAGTCGAAGAGCATGAGTTCCGACTCCACGACCAAGTCCGACTCCACCAAGTCCGGCACCAAGGACATGAAGGCCGAGGACAACAAGGCCGGCGGCGCCGCCAAGACCAACAGCGCGGCGACGACCGACAAGTCCCAGACTACGACCGGCACCGCCCCCGCGACGGCGGCCGCGCCGCCGGCCGAAAAGCGCTCCCAGATCTCGACCGCGATCAAGTCGACCAAGATCGAAGAGACGACCAACGTCAACTTCAACATCTCGGTCGGCACCGCGGTCCCGGCCTCGGTCCACTTCCATCCGCTTCCGCCCCGGATCGTCGAGATCTACCCGGAGTGGCGTGGCTATGAGGTGATCTTCGTCCACGGTCAGTACGTGATCGTCCGTCCGCAGACGCGCGAGATCGTGTACATCATCGAAGGCTAAGCTTGCCTCGCTGATGGCCAAACGAGCCCCTGCCGAGCGATCGGCAGGGGCTTTTGGCCTATCAGCCGGCCCCTTGCGCCTGACCCGTCCGCCAGACATCCTTTCGACTGGTTAACAAGCAATTTCCGTGGCTTCCGCACAGGTTTTTGCACCTGGGATGAGGTGCCGGAAGACCCTTCGGAGGTCCTTCAAGGCTTCCCCTGGGACGCTTTGTTACCTATAACCGCCGCCACGCCGAAGCACCTCTTCCGGGATTGGAATGGCCGAACTCGCAACCGACACGATCCTCGTTCTCAACGGGCCGAACCTCAACATGTTGGGGACGCGCGAGCCCGAAAAATATGGCCACGCCACGCTGGCCGACGTCGAGGCGCTGTGCCGGGACACGGCCACGGGCTTCGGCCTCAAGGCGGACTGCCGTCAGTCCAATCGCGAGGGCGAGCTGATCGACTTCATCCACGAGGCCCACGCCCGCAAGATGAAGGGCATCATCATCAACGCCGGCGGCTATTCGCACACCTCGATCGCGCTGCACGACGCGCTGCTCGCGGTACAGATCCCGACGGTCGAGGTGCATGTGACCAATATCCACGCCCGCGAGAGCTTTCGTCACCACTCCTACACGGCACGTGCAGCCTTCGCCTCGCTCTGCGGTTTCGGCATCGAGGGCTACCGCCTCGCCATCCAGGGCCTTGCCGCCAAGCTTGCCATCAAGCCCAAAGCCTGAAGCCCCCTCATCAAACAGAACATTCGGATCAAACAACATGGCGCGCCAGCCAGACGACAAAGCAGCCGCAAAGTTTTCCAGCGAGGATTCCGCGCTCGTCCGCGAGACTCGCTTTGCTGCTCGATGAGACCAGCCTCACCGAGATCGAGATCGAACGTGCAGGCCTGCGCTTGCGCGTCGCCCGCAACGTCAGCGTTGCCGCGACCATGCCGGTGCCGATGGCTGCCGCTGCGGCCGCCCTGCCGGCAGCCTCCGCAGCGCCTGCCGCCGCCGCGGGGCCCGACCTGTCGAAGCATCCAGGCGCCGTCACCTCGCCGATGGTCGGCACCGCCTATTGGGCGCCGGAGCCCGGCGCCAAGCCGTTCATCGAGGTCGGCAGCAAGGTTTCGGTCGGCCAGACGCTGCTGATCATCGAAGCCATGAAGACCATGAACCAGATTCCCTCGCCGCGCGCCGGCACGGTGACGCAGATCCTGGTCGAAGATGGCCAGCCGGTCGAGTACGGCGAACCGCTCGTCATTATTGAGTGAGGAATTGGCGAATGGCGGGTAGCTATCGGTTACCCCTCCCTGTTCGCCGTTCGCTATTCCCCATTCGCCCCGAGGCACCATGTTCGACAAAATCCTCATAGCCAATCGCGGCGAGATCGCCCTTCGCATCCTCAGAGCCTGCAAGGAGGCTCGGGATCGCCACCGTCGCCGTGCACTCCACCGCCGACGCCGACGCCATGCACGTGCGGCTGTCGGACGAGAGCGTCTGCATCGGGCCGCCGGCGTCCAAGGATAGCTATCTCAACGTGCCTGCCCTGCTCGCGGCCTGCGAGATCACCGGCGCCGATGCCGTGCATCCCGGTTACGGCTTCCTGTCGGAGAATGCGCGTTTCGCGGAAATCCTGGCCGAGCACAATCTGCATTTCATCGGACCCAAGGCCGAGCACATCCGCCTGATGGGCGACAAGATCGAGGCGAAGAAGACCGCCAAGAGGCTCGGCATCCCCGTGGTGCCGGGCTCCGACGGCGCCGTCGGCCCCGACGACGACGCGATGACGATCGCCAGGCAGATCGGCTTCCCGGTGCTGGTGAAGGCTGCGGCCGGCGGCGGCGGTCGCGGCATGAAGGTCGCGCACAGCGAGGCCGACCTGCAGGTGGCGCTGTCGACGGCGGCCAACGAGGCCAAATCCGCCTTCGGCGATGCCTCCGTCTATCTGGAGAAATATCTCCAGAAGCCGCGCCACATCGAGATCCAGATTCTCGGCGACGGCCGCGGCGGCGCGATCCATCTCGGCGAGCGCGACTGCTCGCTGCAGCGCCGCCACCAGAAGGTCTGGGAAGAAGGCCCCTCGCCCGTCCTCGCCGCCGCCGCGCGGGCCAGGATCGGCGAAACCTGTGCGCAGGCCATGCGCGAGATGAAATATCTCGGCGTCGGCACCATCGAATTTCTGTTCGAGGACGGCGAGTTCTACTTCATCGAGATGAACACCCGCATCCAGGTCGAGCATCCCGTCACCGAGAGCATCACCGACATCGACCTCGTGCTGGAGCAGATCCGCATCGCCGCCGGCGGCGACCTGCCGGCCAGGCAGGACGAGGTGCAGGTCATCGGCCACGCTATCGAGTGCCGCATCAATGCGGAGAATCCCCAGACCTTCCGCCCCTCGCCCGGCCGCATACTGCAATACCACCCGCCCGGCGGACTGGGGGTACGGATCGATTCCGCGGTCTACCAAGGCTACACGATCCCGCCCTATTACGATTCCCTGGTCGGCAAGCTGATCGTGCACGGCAAGACCCGCGCCGAATGCCTGATGCGGCTTCGCCGGGCGCTGGACGAGATGGTGGTCGAAGGCATCGAGACCACGCTGCCGCTGTTCCGCGCCCTGGTGCGGGAGGACGACATCATCAACGGCGATTACCACATCCACTGGTTGGAACAGTATCTGGCCGGCAAGGCGGAACCCGCCCCCCGATAAATCGCGTTTGCCATGGAACCCTTTGGCCTCCATCGCGTTCTCGACGCGGGGACAGTTCCAAGGGGGCGTTTTGATTTCCGCTGAATGTGACACAGCGAGGCCGTCGTGACGGCCGAGGCCCACCAGCGCCGCACGTTTTGGCAGATCCTGCTGATCGCGGCGGGTCTGCTGATTCTGACCGGGATCAGCGCCGGCTCGGTCTATCTCGTCAACAAGGCACGAGAGGACAGCAAATGGGTGGTCCACACCATCGAGGTGGAGAACCAGATCAACACTTTGCTGCTGGAAATCCGGCGCGCGGAAAGCTCGGCCCGCGGCTTCCTGTTGACCCAGTCGGACAACTTCAGGATCGATCACGGCAATGCCGTTGAAGCAATCGCGCCTGCCCTGGACAAGCTCACTCGGCAAAGCGCAGACAATCCCGCGCAGCGCGAGAACGTCGAAAAGCTGAGCGCGGCGATCCAAATCCGTCTCAGCCAGTTCGCACAGGAGATGGACTTCATCCGCCAAGGCCAGCCCGACAAGGCCGCCGCTCTGATCCGCGAAGTCGTATCGACCGACGCCACGGCCGCAATCACCAAGATCGCGAGCGGCATGATCCAGGAGGAGGAGCGGCTGTTTCGCCTCCGCACTGCCAACTCCGACCGCAGCCAGACCCTGGCCGCCTCGATGACCGGCATCGGCTCCGGCCTCGTCGTGCTGCTGGCCCTGATCTCGACCTGGCTGGTGCGGCGTTCAGCCAGCGCCCGGGACGAGGCGGAAGCGCGCCTGCGCGATGCCAACGTCAATCTGGAGTCCGTCGTCGACGAACGCACGGCGGATCTGCGCGAGGCCAACGACGAGATCCAGCGCTTTGCCTACATCGTCAGCCACGATCTGCGCTCGCCGCTGGTCAACATCATGGGCTTCACCAGCGAGCCTCGAAGAGCCTCGGCGGCGACATCTTCCGCCGCATCGGCAGCCTCGCTCACGTCTCTGCGGAAGGCGCGCCGCTGGCCCCCGCCGGGCCGGGCGAGATCCCGCTCGAGGGCGCCGACAAGCAGCTATCGGCGGATTTTTCCGAAGCGCTCGGCTTCATCAAGACATCGATCGCCAAGATGGACCGGCTGATTTCGGCCATCCTCAACCTCACTCGCGAGGGCCGGCGCGAATTCCAGCCGGTGAAGGTCGACACGAGCGAGTTGATCGAAGCCATTGTCTCGACGCTGGCGCACCAGGCGGCGGAGGCGCAGGCCGAGATCCACGTCGCGCCGCTGCCTGACATCGTGAGCGACAGGCTGGCGCTCGAGCAGATCTTCTCCAACCTGATCGACAACGCCATCAAGTACCTGAAAAACGGCGTACCCGGCGAGATTAGAGTCCGCGGGCGGACCAAGCTCGGCTACGCTATTTTCGAGATCAGCGACAATGGCCGGGGGATCGATCCGAAGGACCACCAGCGGATATTCGACTTGTTCCGCCGCGCGGGAACCCAGGACAAGCCCGGCCAGGGCATCGGTCTTGCGCATGTACGTGCACTTGTGCGTCGCCTCGGCGGCACCATGTCGGTATCATCCGAACTGAACGCGGGCAGCACCTTCACGATCACGCTGCCGATTGCCTGGAATGTGAACAACCGGAACAGAGATCGATGACACAGCCTGTTTCAATCATCATGATCGAGGACGACGAGGGCCACGCCCGCCTGATCGAGCGCAATATCCGCCGGTCGGGAGTCAATAACGAGATCGTCGCCTTCCAGAACGGCACGGATGCGATGAAGCACCTGTTCGGTCCCGACGGCTCCGGGCTCGTTCAGAAGGGCAATGCGCTCCTGATCCTGCTCGATCTCAACCTTCCTGACATGACCGGGATCGACATCCTGAAGCAGATCAAGGAGAACAAATATCTGAAGGCTTCGCCGGTGGTCGTGCTGACCACCACGGACGACTCCCAGGAGATCAAGCGCTGCTACGAGCCTCGGCTGCAACGTCTACATCACCAAGCCCGTCAACTACGAGAATTTCGCCAATGCCATCCGGCAGCTGGGCCTGTTCTTCTCGGTCATCCAGGTCCCGCCCGCCGCCCCATGAACCAGCGCACGCCAACCCTGCTCTACATCGACGACGACGGTGCTCTGGCGCGCCTGGTCGAACGCGGCCTGACGCGGCGCGGCTACCGGGTCGTCCATGCCGCGAGCGGCGAGGAAGGGCTGGAGCACATCCGCCGCGCCGGGGCCCAAGGCAATATCGAGGGCGGCATCGACGTGGTGGCGCTCGACCAGTACATGCCCGGGCTCGACGGCCTGGAGACGCTGGAGCAGATCATGGCGATCCCGGGCGCGCCGCCTGTGGTGTTCGTCACGGCCTCGCAGGATTCCAGCATCGCCGTCACCGCGCTGAAGGCGGGCGCGGCCGATTATCTGGTCAAGGACGTCACCGGGGATTTCATCCCCCTGCTCCACGTCGCCGCCGAAGGCGCGTTGCGCCAGGCCGAATTACAGAGGGCGCGCGAGGAAGCCGAAGCCGAGATCCACGCCTCGCGCGACCGCTACGCCGCCCTTGCCGCCGAACGCGAAATGCTGCTGCGCGAGGTCAACCACCGCGTCGGCAATTCGCTCCAGATCATTGCCTCGCTGCTGCATCTGCAGGCCAGCTCCGCCGCGCAGGACGAGGTCAAGGCGGCACTCACCAATGCGATGGGCCGCGTCGCCGCGGTCGCGCAGGTGCACCGCCGCCTCTACACCTCGCAGGACCTGAAGAGCGTGGTGCTGAACCAGTATCTGGATTCCCTGCTCGAGGACCTCCGCCGCTCGGCCGAAGGCAACCGGATGTCGCGCCTGACGCTGAAGGCCGAGCCGATCGAGCTCGATCCGGACCGCGCGGTCGCCGTCGGCATCATCGTCAACGAGCTGGTGATGAACGCGGTGAAATACGCCTATCCCGATGGCGCCGGCCCGATCCATGTCGAGCTGAACTCGCAAGGCGACGATCTCCTGCTGTCGATCACCGACAACGGCGTCGGCGACAACGTCAAGGCCGATCCGCGCTCCACCGGCATGGGCCAGCGCATCGTCGCGGCCATGGCCTCCAAGCTCGACGCCTCGGTCGAGCGCGATCCCACGCATTCGGGAACCCGGATCGTGCTGAAGTTCGGTCGCGTGCCCGCAAGCCTCGGCAAGCCCAGCACCGCCGCCGCGGGCTGACCCTCGCGCCCTGCTGCGCCCCATCGCAACGGCATCGCGATCCTGCTATGATTGCGGACCATGACTTCGCGCGACTCCGCTTCGTCTGAAATCACCCCGGCCGTGCTGCTGCGCGCCTATGCCTGCGGCATCTTCCCGATGGCGGAAAGCGCCGACGACCCGACCCTGTTCTGGGTCGAGCCGGAGCTTCGCGGCGTCATCCCGCTCGAAGGTTTTCGCATCGCCTCGCGTCTCGCACGCACCGTGCGTTCGGATGCCTTCCGCGTGACCGTCAACACCGCGTTCAAGGCGACGATCGCGGGCTGCGCCGCGCCGCAAACGGGGCGCGAGGACACCTGGATCAACAACCGCATCCGCGACCTCTATGGCGGCCTGTACGAGGCTCGGTCATTGCCACAGTGTCGAGGCCTGGCAGGGCGAGGACCTTGTCGGCGGACTTTACGGCGTCAGCCTGGGTCGGGCGTTCTTCGGCGAGAGCATGTTCCACACCGCGCGCGATGCCTCGAAGGTCGCACTGGTGCACCTGGTCGCGCGGCTCCTCCATGGCGGCTTCGAGTTGCTCGACACCCAATACGTCACAGAGCATTTGAAGAGCTTCGGCGCGGTCGAGATCTCGCGGCGGCGCTATACCGCCTTGCTCGACAAGGCGCTCGCCGGCGAGCCCGGCGATTTCCTGCGGCTGTCGCCCGGCGAAGCCATCCCGGGCGCACGCGCGCTCGAGATCATCGCCGCGCGGCAGTAATCCAGGTTTACCGGCTTCCGAACCCGGGAATACCGAACAGGCCCGGCCGCTGCTCCGGCGGAGGCGGCGGGGGTGCCGGTTGCTGCGGCTGGATCGGCGGCAAAGGCTGCGGCGGACGCTGCTGCACCTGTTTCGGCGCGGCCTTTTTCTGCGCGGGCGGCGGCGGCGGAGGTGCCGGCTTGGTCGCAGGATCCGGGGCCGCGGTCGCGATGGTCTGCTGCGGCTCTTTGCAGTCGGTGAGCCAGATATCGTAGATCGGGTGCTCGACGCCGTGCAGGCCCGGGCTTGCCGCGTACATCCAGCCCGAGAAGATCCGCTTCACCTCGCCCTGCAGGGTGATCTCGTCGACCTCGACGAAGGCGTCGGTGTTGGTGGCCTCCGTCGCCGGCCGCGTGTAGCAGGCATCGGTCTTGACCCTGAGCGCGCCGAACTGGACCGTCTCGCCGATCTCCTCGTCGAAATTGATGATGCGCCCGGTGATCTTGTCGAGACCGGAGAAGGTCGCCTTCTTGTTCACGATCTTCTGGGCCGGCGGCTCCGTGACGACCTCGTCGCCCGGCTGCAGGCTTGCCGGGGTCTGCGGTACGGCCCCGCCCGGCCCGCCCTTCTGCTGCGGCTGGCGTTGACCGGGCGCGCCCGGCTGGGGAGCCCCCGGCGGCGCGATAGCCACGGGCGGCGGTTGATTCGGCGGAGCGACGGTGGAGCCCGGCGGCGGCGCCAGCGGCTGGCTCTCGACCGGCCCCGGCATCGCATTGCCCTGCCGGCCCTGCGGCGGAGGCATCGGACGCGACGGCAGCACGCGGCCCTGCGGCGGCAGCTCCGGCACCTCTTCATCGTCGTCGGGGATCTGCTGCGGCTGGGGCTGGCCGCGCGGAATGTTGCCGGGCGGCCGCAGCGGCGGCGGATCGGAAAAGATCGTGCCGATCTGCGCCTGAGCCGGCGTTGCAACCGTCAGAGCGGTGGCGGCCAAAAGCGCCGCAAGACCTGTCAGAGGAATGGTTCGAAACATCTCGCGCGGCTTCAACAGCGAATCGGGCTTGTTGGACATTCTACAGGGGATACCGCCGCTCGCAGGCCCTCCGGTTAACACGGCGAATACGGCGGGGGAAGGGCGGCAACCCTGCCCTTCCCGGCCCCATCTGGCCAGACCGGCCCCCGAATGGGATAGTCGAAGGCCCTTCCCTGGGCGCGAGGCGGGCATTGCCCCGAAAACCACGCCCACACCCACCACCCCGACTGGAAACACCCCGAGGTCGCCCCCCAATGCCCGTCGTGCTCGATCCCGATGCCGCCGCCGTCTACAAGGCCTTTCAGGAGGCCGGCCGCCCCGCCTACGAGACCCTGACCGCAGATGAAGCCCGCGCCTATTACGCGCAGGCGCGCTTTGCCACCAATCCCGAGCCGCCGGAACTTGCCCGCGTCACGCCGCTGTCGATCCCGGCGCCGCACGGCGCCATCCCCGCCCGCCTCTACGTGCCCCAGGAGCCGCGCCGGCACGACGGCCTCTCGCCGGCGCTGGTGTTCTTCCATGGCGGCGGCTGGGTGATCGGCGATCTCGACTCCCACGACGTCGTCTGCCGCCAGATCGCCGACGCCGGCGCGCTGATCGTTATCTCGGTCGACTACCGCCTCGCACCCGAGCACAAGTTTCCCGCCGCCGCCGATGACGCCATCGCCGCCACCACATGGATCGCCGCCAATGCGCGCGAGCTCGGCATCGACGCCACGCGCCTTGTGATCGGCGGCGACAGCGCCGGCGGCAATCTCACCGCTGTCGTCGCGCTCGCCGCGCGCGACGTCGGCAGTCCTGCGCTCGCGGGCCAGCTGCTGATCTATCCGGCGACCGATTTCGCCATGACCCACGGCTCCCACAGCGAGCCCGAAACCAGCGTGCTGCTGACGCATTCGGTGATCCGCTGGTTCCGCGACCACTATCTCAACGGCGCCGCCGACATCCACGACTGGCGCGCTTCGCCGGCCCGGGCGCAAGACCTCGCCGGCCTGCCGCCGGCCTATGTGCTGACCGCCGGCGCCGATCCGCTGCGTGACGAAGGCGACGAATATGCCGCGCGCCTGAAGCAGGCCGGCGTGCCCGTGACATACAGGCACTATCCCGGCCAGTTCCACGGCTTCTTCACCATGGGCAAGCTGTTGCAACAGGCCAATGTCGCCGTCGGCGAGATCGGTGCTTGGTTGAAGGCCTTGTAGCCCGCATGAGCGATAGCGACATGCGGGACCACTCTCGCCGCACGCCAACATTTGTCCCGGATATTGCTGCGCTCATCCGGGCTACGCACCGCCCCTCGGTGAAATGACGTCCATCCTCACAACCGCCCTCGCCCCGCCGCTCCGCGTCCTGACCTGGCTCGGCAGCCAGGGCACGCGCGCGGTCGCCGCTGTCGTGTTCGTCGCCGCCGCGGTACCGCCGCTCGGTGCATTGCTGCGGCCCTATCTGACCGAAGCCATTCTCTGCCTGCTCTGCATCTCCTTCATGCGGGTCGATCCGGCCGCGCTCTACGGTCACCTGCGCCGGCCGGCCCTCGTCGCAACCGCCACGGGCTGGACCACGATCGGCGTGCCGCTGATCGTCGGACTGATCGCGCACGCAAGCGGGCTCACCGCGCGCGCCCCCGGGCTTTCGCTCGCCCTGATGCTCCAGAGCATGGCCTCACCGATGATGGCCTCCCCGGCGCTGGCCGCACTGATGGGTCTCGATGCCACGCTCGTGCTGATCACGCTGGTGACCTCGACCGCGCTGGTGCCCTTCACGGCCTCGCTGTTCGCGGGCATCTTCCTCGGCGACATGCTCAGCGTCACGCCATTGACGCTCGGCCTGAAACTGCTCGGCATCCTCGCAACGTCGCTGCTGGCCGCAACACTCATCCGATGGATCTTCGGTGCGGAGGCGATCCAGCGTCACAAGGCGCCCATCGACGGCCTCAACATCATCATCCTCTTTATCTTCGCCGCCGCGATCATGGGCGATGTCGTCAGCGACCTCCTCACGCAGCCCCTTTTCACCCTCGGCCTCGCAGCCCTGGCCTTCGCGATCTATTTCACCCTGCTTGCGATCACCACGCTGCTGTTCCGCCGCATCGGCACCGAACGCGCGCTGGCCCTCGGCCTGATGGTGTCACAGCGCAATCTCGGCCTGATGCTGGCGGCAACTGCCGGCGTGCTGCCGCCCACCACCTGGCTCTATTTCGCGATGACTCAGTTTCCGATTCACCTTGCGCCATACATGCTGATGCCGATCGCTCGTCGCCTGGCGGCACGCAAAGAGCACTAACTCGCCAAATCCTCGCAATTGCTGGGTGTCCGATTCGGCGGCATGCGGACCCGAAGCGGAACTTGAAGCCGAATTGGATTGACGCCGCCAACGGGCGGTCCAGATCAGACGTTCGGCCAGTCGTCCGGCCGTACGTCCTTGGCTCTTTCCTCGGCCAGGAGTCGTAACAGCGTCTGATACCGTGCTTCATCGCGTGATGGGTCACCCTCACTGATCGCGATGAGCTTCTCATAACGTCTGATGTTTTCGTGGTTTATGTAGCCCTGCATTGCGCCCTCCGACGGCTGAGCAGCGTGGCGCGCTGAGGCACGTAGTAGCTACCCATTGCGGAGGCAGCGCAAGGCCTATTTGGGGTGGAGGGCCGCGGCGTGGAATAAGACATTCGCTCTGGAACGATCGACATCAGGAAGTCTTGCCCTCGAGAAGTCTTGCCCTCGAGAGGTCCAGTGATGAGGTTCATTGAAAAGAACGCTCCGCCACCGCTGCCGCTCACGGATGAAGATCAGTTGAAATTGAAAACCGAGGCCCTCGCGAGAGACGACCGTTGGGTCAAGTCCATGATCGACGGCTTGGCGGGCATCCTCAGAGACGTGAAGCACTGAGACTTGCCGCCCGGAGCAAAAGCGGGGGCCCGACTGAGTTCTGGTTAGCATTGAGGACCGCGCTCAACTCACGTCGCGAGACGGAGAAGGCTCACGCACGGCGTGCTCTCTTTTCTTGCACTCGACCAGGATCCAGTCGCGAAATGCTTTCATCGCGGGAGAGAGCTTTTTCGATTTCAGGGACGTGAGCCAATAGGATCCCAGAAAGACTTGACTGTCATAGGGGCAGACCAGCCGCTTGCGCGCCAGGTCGTCGGAAAACAGCACGACCGGCAACAGCGCGACGCCGGCGCCTTGAGCTGCCGCATGCGCCAGGGAGACCGATGAGTCAAAGATCGGGCCGGTCATCCGCGGCTGCCTGCATTTTACCGCCTCGAACCAGTGCGCCCATTCACCCGGCCGATAGGAGCGCAAAAGCACCTCCTTATGTAGATCGACCGGATCTTTGAGGCGCTTCGCGACATAAGGTGCGCACATCGGCGTGAAATGAGCCTCGACCAGACGCTCGGCGTTCGTTCCGTGCCACGCACCGTCGCCAAATCGAATGGCGTAGTCCAAACCTTCGCCGCCGAGGTCCACGCGGTTGTTGTTCGCGAAGATCCTGACGTCGATATGTGGATGGCTCGAGGTAAAGCTCCCGAGGCGAGGAAGCAGCCAGCCCGACGCGAACGTTCCGACCACGCCGATGGCAAGGCTCTCGCGCATGCGGCCATTCTCGAACCGATCGAGGACCTGACTGATCTGGCCAAAAGCGCTCGATATGGCAGGCTGTAGCGCCTCACCTTCTTCCGTGAGAGCAAGCCCGCGAGTCAGTCGTTTGAAAAGCTTGACGCGCAGACTCTCTTCCAGGGTCCGCACCTGCTGGCTCACGGCTGCCTGCGATACCCGAAGTTCGAGACCGGCCTTGGTGAAGCTCAGATGGCGCGCCGCCGCCTCGAACGAGCGGAGCGAGTTGAGAGGCAGACTGGAAATGCTGGCGGGACGGCGGGCCATTTTGATCCAAGTTTTACTTATGGATGGCCTTACGAAGCATCGTTTGTCAATTGCCGGAGCCAGACGCAAAACCTCGCTGCAATTTTCGGGAGGTCACGATGCTCACACGACGTCAATTCGGCTCATCAACACTGGCGGTGGCCGGAAGTCTCTTTCTGCCGGGCGTCTCAGGCGCTACGTCAGGTGGAACCGCACCGCTGATCGAAGCCATCAAACAGTTGGAGCTGAAGAGTGGCGGCCGGCTCGGCGTGTCCGTCCTCGATACAATGACCGGCGTTCCGATTCATCACAAGGGAGACGAACGCTTTCCCATGTGCAGCACATTCAAGGTCCTGGCCTCCGCGGCAATCCTCAAGGTCGCGGGCAGCAAGCCGGAAGCGCTTGAACGACGCGTTCGTATCGAACAGGCCGATCTCGTCGAGTACTCGCCCGTCACCCGCGAGCACATCGGCGGAGAAGGAATGACCCTCCGCGAGCTCTGCGACGCGGCCATCACCCGGAGCGACAACACGGCCGGTAACGCGCTTCTGAAAAATATCGGCGGTCCAGCCGGCTTGACCAGCTTTGCGCGGAGCCTCGGCGACGACATCACGAGATTGGACCGGACTGAAACCGAGTTGAACGAGGCCAAGCCGGGCGATCCCCGCGACACCACGACTCCAAATGCGATGGCCGCCAACTACCGGCGCTTGCTGCTCGGTGACGTCCTGCTTCCGGAAGGGCGCGATCAACTCGGCCAATGGCTCATCGCCAACAAGACCGGGGATACTCGTTTACGCGCCGGGCTGCCGCAAGGCTGGCGGGTGGGCGACAAGACCGGCGCAGGTGAAAATGGCACTGCCAATGACGTCGCGATCGTTTGGCCGCCCAAGCGTTCGCCGCTCATCATCGCGGTCTACCTCACCGGCGCATCGCTCGACCCAAATGGACGGAATGATGTGATCGCATCAGTCGGCCGGGAGGTCGGCAAGGCCTTCGGCTGACAATCGCCTGCCCGTCCTACCCCGCCCTTGCCGCGCGCCGCAGCGCCTGCGGCGGCTGGCCGAAGGCGCGGATAAAGGCGCGGCGCATGCGCTCGGGGTCGCCGAAGCCGGTCGCTTCCGCGACGAGCCTCGATACCCTCGCGCGAGGACTGCACGCGCTCGCGCGCGACTTCGAGCCGGAGCCGTTCGATCGCTTTCGACGGGGTCGTGCCGGTCTCGGCGGCGAAGGCGCGGGCGAAATGCCGCGCGCTCATGCCGGCACGATCGGCGAGGCTCTTCCACCGTCAGCCGCGTGTCGAGATTCTCGCGCGCCCAGGACAGCAGCGCGCCGAAGCGGCCGTTCGGCGTTTTCAACTCCAGCAGCGAGGAGAACTGCGACTGGCCGCCGCTGCGGCGATGATATAGCACGAGGTGGCGCGCCGCCTCCTGCGCGATCTCCTCGCCGTGATCTTCGGTCACCATGGCGAGCGCAAGGTCGATGCCCGCGGTGATGCCGGCCGACGTCCAGACGTTGTCGTCGCGGGTGAAGATCTGGTCCGGCTCGAACTTCACCTTCGGATAACGCGCGACGAAATCCCGCGTACGTCCCCAATGCGTGGTGGCGCGGCGGCCGTCGAGCAGGCCGGCCTCGGCAAGCACATAGGCGCCCGAGCAGACGCTGGCGATCCGCACGCCGCGCCTGGCCAGCCGCTGCACGAAGGCGCGCGTGGCCTCGCAGCGCGCAGCGTCGGTCACGCCCGCGCCTCCCGCGATGACCAGCGTCGTGATCGCATTCGCCGACTTGAAATCGCGCGCCATCATTTCCACGCCGGACGAGCTGCGCACCGGCCCGGCGTTCAGTGCCAGCACGCGCAGCGGGAGCGGCTTGCGGGCGCAACGCGCAGCGACCTCGAACACCGAGATGGGACCTGCCGCATCGAGCAACTGGAAATCCGGGAAGATCAGGATGCCGATCATAGGCTATGTCCGAAATAGTGGGAATTATGCCATTTGAGACATGAAGGCAGCATGCCAGTCTTCGCCCGTCAAGCTCATCTTTGGAGGATCTGCCCATGAACGGTCTGCCCTCGTCGTCCCCGCTCCAGATCGGTCTTTTGGTATTTCCGCGCGTCACCCAGCTCGACTTCACCGGCCCTTTGCAGGTGTTCGCGATGGTGCCCGGCGTGAAGCTGCATCTGATCTGGAAGCGGATCGAACCGGTGCCGAGCGACTCCGTGCTCACGCTGACCCCGACCACGACGTTCGCCGACTGCCCGCAGCTCGACGTCATCTGTGTGCCCGGCGGCGGCGGCACCAACGATCTGCTCGACGACGAGGAGGTGCTCGACTTCCTGCGCAAGCAGGCGGCGGGTGCGAAATACGTGACCTCGGTCTGCACGGGATCGCTGGCGCTCGGCGCCGCCGGCCTGCTGAAGGGCTACCGCGCCGCGACCCATTGGAGCGCGATGGAGATGCTCAGCCAGTTCGGCGCGACGCCGACGAAAACGCGCGTCTGCGTCGACCGCAACCGCATCACCGGCGGCGGCGTCACCGCGGGCATCGATTTCGCGCTGACCCTGGTGTCTATCCTCGTCAATCGCACCATGGCCGAAGCGATCCAGCTTCAGATGGAATACAACCCCGCCCCGCCATTCAATTCAGGCTCACCCGAGACCGCGCCGCCCGAAGTGCTGGCCCTGCTCCGGGAGCGCGGTGCGCAGAACCAGACGCGACGTTTGGAAGCAGTGAAGCGCGCGGCCGAGCGGATGACGTAGCGCGGACCTCGTGTCCCGGACGCGGTGCGGCACGCAGTGACGCTGCGCAGAGCCGGGACCCAGGAGGCGCGGATTGCGGCAGCATGGGCCCCGGCTCTGCAGCGCACCGCCGAAGGGCGCTGCGCTGCGTCCGGGGCATGGACCGAAGTCCTGTCGCACATCTCTCGCCATTGCTGCATTGCTGACACAACGCTGTCAGGAGGCAGGCGCGACACTCCTGATCGCGACTGACAACCTCGGCAGCTTCCCAGTCGCGGATGCACGGGAGGGCTGACCATGGCGCGATATCGGCTGCATTGTGTCGGAGCTTCCGGCAATTCGTTCAAGGTCGCGCTCTTCCTCAACTGCGCGGGGCTCGATTGGGAGCCGGTTGGCGTCGACTTCGCCGGTGGCGAGGTCCGCACCGCCGGCTGGCGAGCTGCAACCAACGTCATGGGCGAAGTCCCCGTCCTCGAAATCGACGGTCGGCAGCTGAGCCAGTCGGGCGCAATCCTGATGTGGCTCGCCGCCACTCATGGCGTGTTCGGTCCGACCCGCGAAGAGATGTTCGAGGCGACGCGCTGGCTGCTGTTCGACAACCACAAATTCACGTCGAACTTTGCCCAGCACCGATATCAGCGCTGCTTCATGCCCGAGCCCGCCCACCCCGCCGTGCTCGCGTACTTGCGAGCGCGAACCGAAAGCATTTTTTCGATCGTCGAGAAGCACCTTTCCGAACGCCGCTTCATACTGGGCGACCGGCCGACGATCGTCGATTTCTCAATGCTGGGTTATTTGTACTATCCGGTTGAGGAGACCGGGTTCGATCTTGCCGCCACCTTCCCGGCCATCGATGCCTGGCGCCGGCGCGTCGCTGAGATGCCGGGCTGGAGGCCGCCCTATGAGATGATGCCGTTGGGCCACTCACCACCGCTTCGTCTTCGTCTCTGAAAAGCGCACCAGGCCAAAGAAAAGGCCGCCCGGTTTCCCGAGCGGCCTTTCCTGTCTTACGACGGCTGCACATTTCATCGGGCGATTTCGGAGCTTCCAGACCGGGGGCCTATCTCCCGATCGAGTCCTTACTCGGCAGCCGCTGCATTTCGGGGCAGTCGCGAACTGTTGCCCGAACCGAACGCGATGGTCTCCCATCTCCGTAAGATGGGATCATTGAGCCGCATTGCCTGCGTGACGGCAACGCCCACGCAGACGCCATCCCCGCTGTTCCCGTTGTCCACAACAGCAGGCAGCGGATGCGCATGCATCCAATTTGACGATGGCGATGGCGGAGGCTGAAAGCCTAGCCGGGGGTCCAGGGTTGATAGTCGCCGGTCGCCTTCGGCCGCTTGCCGCTGGCGAGGGTCGATCCCGAGGGACGATAGGCCATGGCCGTGCCGGTGAGATTCGGCTGGTGCGGCTTTTCCCACTCGCGCGGCTGATAGTTGGCCTCGGTCGGCGGCACATCGACGACATGATGAATCCAGCCGTGCCAGGACGGCGGGATCCGGCTCGCTTCGGCAAGGCCGTTATAGACCACCCAGCGCCGCTCGAAGCCGAGGGTCGGATCAACCACCCCGCCGCGGGTGCGATAGTAGAGATTGCCCTGCTCGTCCTGGCCGACCAGCTCCCCGTACCGCTTGGTCCAGAGTTGGGTGCCAAAAGTCTGGCCATTCCACCAGGTGAAGAACTTGAGGAAGAACTGTTTCATGCGGCAAGGGCCCTGCTTCGTCGGGCCCTGATGCCATCCGGGCGGCGAAATGTCCAGTTCGGCGGCGGCGGCGGTGCCCTCCGCAAATGCCTGCCCCGGGACGGCGGGCGCTGCCGCAAATCGGACGCGATCCGTTCATGCCGGGTACAGCGGATGCGAGCGAGGCTTACGCACACACGCAAACCGGCGTGATCCCAGGAACCCCAGCCCATTCACATGGTTGGCTTCGGGAAAGGAGTTTACTCATGAAAAGTCTGAAAGTTTTGAGTGCCGCTGCGGCGGTGGCATTGGTTCTTCCGCTGGCTACGCCGAGCTTTGCACAGGGCCACGGCGGTCGTGGTGGCGGCGGCGGTGCGCATTTTGGTGGCGGCGGCGGCGGTGCACATTTCGGAGGTGGCGGTGGCGGCGCCCGCTTTGGCGGCGGCGGGTTCAGCGGCGGCGCACGGATGGGCGGCGGCGGTGCGGCCTTCCGCGCAGGTGGCGGCAGTTTCGCGGCCGGCGCAGCGGTCCGTCCGAGCGGCGGCACGTCCTTTACCGGTGGCGCCGCCCGTAACTTCGCAGCCGCCAGCGGCGGCACCTGGCAAGGCCGCAGCGGCAACTGGAACGGCGGAGGCTGGCACCACCAGCATCATCGCGGCGGCTTCTGGCCGGGCTTCGCGGCCGGCGCAGCGGTCGGCGGCCTTGGCTCATACGCCTATTACGGCGGTGGCTATTATGACGACCCCTACTACTATGGCGACAGCTACTATGACGAGCCATCGGTGGCTGTGGTCCCCGATAGCGGCGGCGATTCCTCGGCCTATTGCGCGCAGCGCTACAAATCCTACGACCCGGCTTCGGGCACTTACCTCGGCTATGACGGCCAGCGGCATCCCTGCCCGTAAGCGCTCGACTCACGCTTGAAGGAAGGCGTCGCATCGTTGCGGCGCCTTTTTTCGCGACTCCCGTTCAGTCCGGTCCCTCCGCCGTCGCGGGCCGTCACCAGCGATGATCCGTACAATTCGAAAGAAACGGACCTGTATTCACCGCACCGTGCATATCTCCCCCGATCCAATCCAAAATTGACCCGACCCACGATTCGCGGATATCACCAATCCCAGTGGGGACTTCGATTTGCTGGGAAGTGTCATGCCGCGCGTTCTCGTGGTTGATGACGATCCGATGGTCGGCGCGACCATCGAGGTCCTCCTCCAACGTCAGGGCTTCGACGTCACGCTTGCCGACGGTGGTGAAACAGGATTGGCTGCGCTGGAAGCGCAGACCTTTGAGGTGATGCTGGTCGACATCTTCATGCCGCATATGCGCGGCTTCGAGTCCATCCGCATCTTTCATGAGCGCGCGCCGGCTACACCGCTGATCGCGATGTCCGGTTACGCCTTCGCATCATCCGCCTCGCCATCCCCTGATTTCCTCCGCATGGCGCTCGAGCTCGGCGCAACGCGTTGCCTGCGCAAGCCGTTCACGCCGGAAACGCTGCTGACCACGATCCGGGAATGCCTCGCGGGCGAGAGCGCACAGTCGAAGGACAAGAAAGAAGCCCCTTGATTCCCACGCAGCGCGTCATTCTCGGTGCTGGACTTGCCATCCTCCTGATCATCACCGCAGCCTCGATCGCCCTCGACGTCAAGTCGCGGTCCGATGCGACCTGGGTCAATCAGACCGTCCAGGTGCAGAAGAAGATCTCCGATCTGCGCGTGCTGCTGCGCCGCGCCGAAAGCGCCGCGCGCGGCTTTGAGCCTCTACCGCAACCCGGCCTTCAGCACCGAATTCCAGTCCGTGCACGCCCAGATCGCGCCGGCCCTCGCCGAGCTCAAGCGCGGCCTGCGCGACAATCCCGATCAGGTCATGCTGCTGGAGGGCATCGAGCCGCTGGCGCTGCGCCGGGTCGAGATCGCCGCCGAGGCGATGCGCCTGCGCGCGGCGAACGACCAGGCCGGCATTGCCGCCCTCAACGGCAAGGCCGAGGGCCGCGGCCTCATGGACACCGTGATGGGCAATCTCGACCATCTGAGCGCGGAGGAGGAACACCTGCTCGTTTCGCGCTCCCAGGATTCGCGCCGTACCGGCGTCGTGCTGCTCGGCATCGACGTCGCCGGCGCCGTGTTGATCCTGCTGCTGGTAGCCCTCGTGATGCGCGAGAGCCGGCGCGCGACGGGGCAGCTCCAGAGCACGCTGATCGAAACCACGGCCGCCAAGGAGGCACTCGCCGCGGCGGTCGCCGATCGCACGCAGCATCTGGTCGACGCGCATGACGAGCTGCGCCTGTCCGTCAACGTGCTCCAGAGCACGTTTCACAGCATGGCGGAGGCCGTGCTGGTGATCGATGCCGACGGCAACGTACTGCTGTCCAATCCGGCCGCCGAGCGCATGCTGCTGCACCGAACCGGCATGAACCTGCGCAATCTGCGCGCGATGTCGGACGTGTTTCACGGCGACGGCGTGACGCCGCTCAAGCCCGACGAGCTGCCCTCGACGCGCGTGCTGCGCGGGGAGAAGTTCGAGGACATGGAGATGATCGTCCGCCCGCACAGCGGCAACGCTCCGCGTCATCTCATGATCAGCGGCCGGCCGATGCTGGACGGGCAAGGCGAGATTTCCGGCGCGGTGCTGGTCTATCACGATGCCACCATGTCGCGCGAGACCGAGCGGCAGCTGTACCAGTCGCAGAAGCTGGACGCGATCGGCAAGCTGACCGGCGGCGTCGCGCACGACTTCAACAACATGCTGACGGTGATCTCCGGCAATACCGAGACGCTGGTGGCGAGCCTGAAGCAGCAGCCCGAGCTGCAGCGCGTCGCGCGGCTGATCGACGACGCCGCCGAGCGCTGCGCCGAGCTGATCCAGCATTTGCTGGCGTTCGCGCGCCGGCAGCCGCTGCAGCCGCGCAACGTCGAGATCAACGCCGCGATCGCGGACATCGCGAAACTGTTGCGCCCCACCCTCGGCGAGCAGATCCAGATCGAGACGGTGCTCGAACCCGGGCCGATGACGGCGCATATCGATCCGTCCCGGCTCACCAATGCCGTGCTCAACATGGCGATCAACGCGCGCGATGCCATGCCGAACGGCGGCAAGCTGCTGCTGGAGACCCACCGCGTCGTGCTGGACGAGGCCTATGCACAGGCCCATGCGGACGTGACGGCCGGCCCCTATGTCATGCTCGCGGTCAGCGACACCGGCACCGGCATGTCGATCGAGACCCAGCACAAGGCGTTCGAGCCGTTCTTCACGACCAAGGAGGTCGGCAAGGGTTCGGGCCTCGGCCTCTCCATGGTCTACGGCTTCGTCAAGCAGTCCGGCGGCCACATCAAGATCTACAGCGAGGAAAGCCACGGCACCACGATCAAGCTCTATCTGCCGCCGGGCGAAGGCATGACGGAGATCGCGGCCGCGGCCGCGCCGCCGGTCGAGGGCGGCGCCGAGACCATCTTCGTCGTCGAGGACGACAATCTCGTGCGCAACTTCGTCACCGCCCAGCTGCAGAGCCTCGGCTACAAGACGATCGCCGCGCCCGACGGCAAGGTCGCGCTGGACTTGATCACGGCCGGCCAGAAATTCGACCTGCTCTTCACCGACGTCGTGATCCCCGGCGGCATGAGCGGGCGCGAGCCTCGCCGACGAGGTGGCGAAGCTGCGGCCGGGCGTGAAGGTGCTCTACACCTCCGGCTACACCGACAACGCCATCGTCCACCACGGCAAGCTCGACGACGGCGTGATGCTGCTGACCAAGCCCTACCGGCGCAACCAGCTCGCGGAGATGATCAGGAAGGCGCTGGGCTAGCTACCGCGTCGCCAGCACCACCGCGGCAAGCGTGAACACCAGCGCGGCGATCTGGCCCGGCCCGAGCGGCTCGTGAAGCGCGATCGCAGAGGCCACCACGCCGATCACGGGCACCGCCATCGTCCCGATCGCGGCGACCGAGGCCGGCAGGCGGGCCAGCGCGGCGAACCAGCTGACATAGGCGATGCAGAACTGCACCACGGTCGAATAGACCAGCAGCCACCAGCCGACCGGCGTCACCTTGGACAGATGCGAGGTCTCGACGAGGAGGCCAATGATCGAGATCGGCAGGCAGCCGATGCCGATCTGCCAGGCCGCGGCCGTGATCGGCGGCAGATGGATCGGGTACTTCTTGGAGAAGACCGTGCCGACGGCGAAGCCGAGCGCGCCACAGAGCGCCATGATGATTCCCGGCAGCTTCTCCACGCTCGCGGCGATGCCGTTGCCGCCCATGATCGAGGCGAGGCCGACGAAGGCCATCACCAGCCCGAGCGTGCGGATCAGCGTCGGCCGCTCGCCCAGCACCGGCCAGGCGATGATCGAGGCCCAGACCGGCATCGTATAGGCGATCAGCGCCGCCTCGCTCGCCGGCAGCCAGAGCAGCGCCAGGCCCATCAGCACCATCCAGCCGGTGACGTTGAGCACGGCGGCGGTAACGAGGCGCGGCCAGGTCGCAGCGTCCACCCGCAGGCTCTGCCGGCGAACCAGCGCCAGCAGCGCAAGCAGGATCGCGCCCAGCACGCCCGTCACCCCGCGCAGGGTCAGCGGCGGCAGCTCCGAGATCAGGAATTTCGTGACCGGCCAATTGAAACCCCAGCCGATCGAGGTGATGGCAAGGAACATCAGGCCGGCCGGGGCGATGCGCGGCCGCGCGACCGGCTTGGTCGAATCAAGCATGTGGGGTGTCCGGCAAAATCGGGGTCAGCTTGGCGCGGATTCGCAGGCGCGACCACCACCCCGGCGGGCATGCCTGCCCTCTCATTCCGTACCACTACGTGAGTCCTGCTGACGCAATCCCTTCGCCCAAAAATATACCTGCCCTGTGAACAGCGGGATGAAGCTCCCGCATCATCACGGGATGCAAATTTTTTCAGTTGGGAATCCCTGAGGACTCACTGATACTTGGCTCAACAACAGGTGCGGGCTTGCCCCCTGTTATCCCCCGCAATCCACCATATTTAGTATTTGATTCAGGAACCCGCACTAGTTCTTGACGGGCGCAATGGAGAGTCCTAGTTTTCGATCCGTTCGGCGCGAGTGAGTTTGCGTCCCGCCGGCACTCCCCCAAAGGGTCTCGCAAAACTGCACTCCGCCCAGCCAGACGAAGGCAGCGGGATGAGGGCTTGTCTGCCCTCGGCAAGGGATTTTTCGGGCGCCAGAACGGGCCGGCAACAGGCTCGGATGGCATCGGTAGAAGTTGTGACGAGTGGGGCGTTTGAACGCATGTCGGGCTCATCCCCTTGGGGGCGGATGGACCTGGGCATGCCGGCGGATGAGAGGTGCTCGCACCCGACATCCCCGGGAGAAAAAGCCGGAGCCACCGGCTGAACTGCGAAGCTTTCCAGGCCATGCGGCTAGGGCGGATTCGCGAAATGAAATAGCGACCCGGGCGCCTTGCGGAGGCAGTCCGGCATAAAAAGGACGGGGCAAGACCATGCGGATTGAGCGGCGCCACACCACTTCGGGACAGTCACCTTACGCGGGAATCGATTTCCGCCAGACCACGTCGGAGATTCGCAATCCCGACGGCTCGGTCGTGTTCAAATTGGACGGCGTCGAGGTCCCGACCGAGTGGTCGCAGGTCGCCTCCGACGTGCTCGCCCAGAAATATTTCCGTAAAGCCGGCGTCGCCGCGCGCCTGAAGAAGGTCGAGGAAGAGTCCGTCCCCTCCTTCCTGTGGCGCTCCGTGCCCGACACCGAGGCGCTTAGCCAGCTGCCCGAGAAGGAGCGCTATGTCAGCGAGCCTCTCGGCCAAGCAGGTGTTCGACCGCCTCGCCGGCTGCTGGACCTATTGGGGCTGGAAGGGCAAGTATTTCTCGACCGACGAGGACGCCCAGGCGTTCTACGACGAGCTCCGCTACATGCTCGCCATGCAGATGGTCGCGCCGAACTCGCCGCAATGGTTCAACACCGGCCTGCACTGGGCCTATGGCATCGACGGCCCCGGCCAGGGCCATTATTACGTCGACCCCTTCACCGGCAAGCTGACCCGCTCGAAGTCATCCTACGAGCATCCGCAGCCGCACGCCTGCTTCATCCAGGGCGTCGGTGACGACCTCGTCAACGAGGGCGGCATCATGGACCTCTGGGTCCGCGAAGCCCGCCTGTTCAAATACGGCTCCGGCACCGGCTCCAACTTCTCGCGCCTGCGCGGCGAAGGTGAGCGCCTGTCCGGCGGCGGCCGCTCGTCCGGCCTGATGAGCTTCCTCAAGATCGGCGACCGCGCCGCGGGCGCGATCAAGTCGGGCGGCACCACGCGCCGCGCCGCCAAGATGGTCGTCGTCGACGTCGATCACCCCGATATCGAGACCTATATCGACTGGAAGGTGAAGGAGGAGCAGAAGGTCGCAGCTCTCGTCACCGGATCCAAGATCAACCAGAAGCACCTCAAGCTGGTGCTGAAGGCCTGCGTCAACTGCGAAGGCTCGGGCGACGATTGCTTCGACCCCGAGAAGAACCCTGCCCTGCGCCGCGAGATCAAGCTCGCCCGCCGCAGCCTCGTGCCTGACAATTACATTAAGCGCGTGATCCAGTTCGCCAAGCAAGGCTACAAGGACATCCAGTTCGACACCTACGACACCGACTGGGATAGCGAAGCCTACCTCACCGTTTCGGGGCAGAACTCCAACAACTCGGTCTCGCTGAAGGACGACTTCCTGCGCGCGGTCGAGACCGACGGCGACTGGAATCTGAACGCCCGCACCTCCAAGAAGGTGACGAAGACGCTGAAGGCGCGCGACCTCTGGGAGAAGATCGGTTACGCCGCCTGGGCGTCGGCCGACCCGGGCCTGCACTTCAACACCACCATGAACGACTGGCACACCTGCAAGGCGTCCGGCGACATCCGCGCGTCGAACCCGTGCTCGGAATACATGTTCCTGGACGACACGGCCTGCAACCTCGCCTCCGCCAATTTGCTGACCTTCTACAACACCGAGACCAAGCGCTTCGACGTCGAGAGCTATGAGCATCTCTGCCGGCTCTGGACCATCGTGCTCGAAATCTCGGTGATGATGGCGCAATTCCCGTCGAAGGCGATCGCCGAGCCTCTCCTACGAGTTCCGCACGCTCGGCCTCGGCTACGCCAATATCGGCGGCCTCCTGATGACCATGGGCCTGCCCTATGACAGCAAGGAAGGCCGTGCGATCGCCGGCGCGCTGACCGCCGTGATGACCGGCATCACCTACAAGACCTCCGCGGAGATGGCGGCCGAGCACTCGGCACCTTCCCCGGCTACAAGAAGAACGCCGCGCACATGCTGCGCGTCATCCGCAACCACCGCCGCGCCGCGCACGGCCAGTCCAACGGCTATGAGGCGCTGTCCGTCAACCCGGTGCCGATGGATCTCGTCTCCTGCCCGCAGACCGACCTCGTCAGCCACGCGCAGGCGGCTTGGGATGCGGCGCTCGAGCCTCGGCGAGCAGCACGGCTATCGCAACGCCCAGACCACGGTGATCGCGCCGACCGGCACGATCGGCCTGGTGATGGATTGCGACACCACCGGCATCGAGCCCGACTTCGCGCTGGTGAAGTTCAAGAAGCTCGCCGGCGGCGGCTACTTCAAGATCATCAACCGCGCCGTGCCGGCCGCACTTCGCGCGCTCGGCTACCGCGAAGCCGATATCGCGGAGATCGAAGCCTACGCCGTCGGCCACGGCTCACTCTCCAACGCGCCCGGCATCAACGCCTCGACCCTGAAGTCCAAGGGCTTCACCGATGAGGCCATCGCCAAGGTCGAGAAGGCCTTGCCGACCGCCTTCGACATCAAGTTCGCCTTCAACAAGTGGACCTTTGGCGAGGATTTCATCCGCGACCAGCTCGGCATCGGTGCCGAAGCGATCGCGGCCCCCGGCTTCGACCTGCTCCAGGCCGTCGGCTTCACCAAGCGCGAGATCGAGGCGGCCAACGTCCACATCTGCGGCGCGATGACGGTGGAAGGTGCCCCGCACCTGAAGGCCGAGCACTATCCGGTGTTCGACTGCGCCAATCCCTGCGGCAAGATCGGCAAGCGCTATCTCTCGGTCGAGAGCCACATCCGCATGATGGCCGCGGCCCAGCCCTTCATCTCGGGTGCGATCTCCAAGACCATCAACATGCCGAACGACGCCACGGTGGAGGACTGCAAGTCCGCCTACATGCTGTCGTGGAAGCTCGCCTTGAAGGCCAACGCGCTCTATCGCGACGGCTCCAAGCTCTCCCAGCCGCTGAACTCGCAGCTCATCAGCGATGATGAGGACGAGGACGATGCGGTCGAGAGCCTCTACGAGAAGCCGATGGCGGCGCGCGCCGCGCACGTCTCGGAGAAGATCGTCGAGAAGCTGGTCGAGCGCATCATCGTGATGCGCGAGCGCGAGAAGATGCCGGATCGCCGCAAGGGCTACACCCAGAAGGCGGTCGTCGGCGGCCACAAGGTCTATCTCCGGACCGGCGAATATGATGACGGCCGTCTCGGCGAGATCTTCATCGACATGCACAAGGAAGGCGCGGCGCTCCGCTCCTTCATCAACAACTTCGCCATCGCGGTGTCGCTCGGCCTGCAATACGGCGTGCCGCTCGAGGAATATGTCGACGCCTTCACCTTCACCCGCTTCGAGCCGGCGGGCCCCGTGCAGGGCAACGACAGCATCAAATACGCGACCTCGATCCTCGACTATGTCTTCCGCGAACTGGCGGTGAGCTACATGTCGCGCTTCGACCTCGCCCATGTCGATCCGACCGAGTCGAACTTCGACGCGCTCGGCAAGGGCGTCGAGGAAGGCAAGGAGCCGGAGGAGCCGAACCAGCAGGCGACCAGGCTGGTTTCGCGCGGCCTCACCCGCTCCCGCACGGACAATCTGTTCGTGATGCGCGGCGGCTCGGCCGCGGTCTCGTCCGGCAATGACAGCGCGCCATCAGGCGGCAGCAAGGTCACCGCGCTGGCCGGCCACGGCGCGAGCGCCCGGGTCGGCGACGTCCTGGAAGGTGCCGTCGCGCTGAAGCAGGAAGTTCAGCACGACCTCTCGCCCACCGAGAAGCTGGAAGCCTTGCAGTGGAGCAAGGCCGGCAGCGCCGCGACGGTTGCGGTGCCCTCAAAAGCCGAGCGCCGCGCGGAAGCCAAGGCCAAGGGCTACGAAGGCGAGATGTGCTCGGAGTGCGGCAACTTCACGCTGGTGCGGAATGGGACCTGCATGAAGTGCGATACTTGCGGAAGCACAACGGGGTGTTCGTGAGGGACTGAGTCAATCAATGCTACTACAATACGGCACGCTTCTTTCGGGAAGCGTGCCGTATTGCATTGATAGACGGCATCATTCGAGGACTTAAGATGGCGGAGCAACGATTTCGAATATCAAATCTAAGCCAAATCATTCTTTACAAGATTTATGCATTTCACATCGCCGGAGACGAGAACAAACCACTCACCTTACGCGAAATCCGCAGCCTATTTGAACTTCCGCTTTCTTTGAATCTGATTGAAGCATCAATCGAATGGATGCGCCGTAAAATCAGCGCTGATTATTTAAGGCGGATCGGCACACGGGAAAGCTATAGATTCTCTATCGGCCCTGAAGGCATTAAATTCGTCGAGATGGAGCCTCCTCCGAAAGCAGTCTCCCATCTCCTATTTCCAGCAGCATGGCGAAGAATCGTTAGCATATGTTGCCGGATTGGAGAGCCCATTCATGACCGAGGAGGAGCGCAGATCACTCGACGACGATTGGCGACCTATAGAACTCGATCGAGAAGGCCAAGCCTATATAGAGGCAGAGCAAGCTCTTGAAGAAGCCATCAAGGCAATCGAGCAAGACAACGAATTTGCAGCGAATATGCCGGAAGAGCGAGCAGGCATAATTCAGACAATCAAAAATGGAGCCGAATGGCTAAAAGCTCAGGCGCCCACGAAACGTCAAATTAGAGATATGCTGATCTCTCCGTTGAATTGGGTAGCTTCAAACTTCTCACGCGCGGTTATGGCTGAAATCGCGAAGAAGGCCGCCGAAAAACTATGGGCCCTATTGAACACGTTCTAGGCCGCACGATAGATGGACGATGTCCATCCCCAACTGATCGACGCAGAAGAGTTCCGATTGCGGTCGAAGTACATTCAATTCGCAAACGCGACCTTGGGCAGCCTCCGCCAGATTGTTGGAAGGATCAGTTGAATGTACTGCCACCGCAAGCCCGGAACGTCTCCGCTCGCTCAATGCATCCGCCTCACGCACACCAACGACGATATTGAACGGCAGAGCCGTCCAATATGCTACCGGCGTCGCGTGAGCCGCTAGAACCCTTCGGTGGGTAGCGGGGGCATGGTCAGCATGCGGCGCTTGATCTCGCTGATCTCAAACTGCATGCCCATCAGTTGCTGAAACTGATCGAACGCCATCGCGTTGGCGAAGGGCAGTTGCGGCGTCCATTGCGTGACCGGTCCGGCGCGAGACCAATGGAATAAACCCGACCAGTCGATGCTACCGAGTAAGTGGAAAAAGCCGGCATCTGACAGCGAGTATATGAAATACCCGAGCCCAAAGAGAAATGTGCCGATCGCTTCTAGGATCGGGACTGCGGCTGCTGCTATTGCTGGCATGGGCTTCTCCTTGTCTATGACGAGGACCCCGAAGGCTACCCGATGCGCCGTTGATTCGTTTTGTGGATAGCGGGGATTGCCACTTTTCCGTTATGCATGTGAACCGTCCCATTGCGAGGTGCTAAGCAATGACGGTGTTGCGAACCTTATCGCGAATGTGGCGGAAGCCCGTAAGATGAGCGCGTAGGATGGGTAGAGCGAAGCGAAACCCATCTTTCCGACGTGTCTGTTGATGGTTTCGCAAGAGCTCAACCCATCCTACAAGCCGAATTGCCTTTGCGGTCGAGCCCTTCCCTTCTAAACTCCGACCACCGCTGGCATGAGTTCCGGCGGCCCCGGTAGAAGCGGAGTCGGACTATGCCCAAGCCGGAAAGCTTCCCGATCGAGAAGATCTTCGTTCCCACGAAGCAGAAGAAAGCCATCAAGCCCGAAACCGTCGCGGAGATCGCGGAAAGCATGCTGGACATCGGACAGCAGACCCCCATTTCCGTTCGGCTCGACGGAGACCGCCTAGTTCTGGTCGAGGGATTGCATCGGTTAGAGGCCTGCAAAGCGCTCGGCGAGACCACCATTCTCGGCGTCATGGTCCCGGCCGAGCTTGCTCAACATAAGCCGCTGCTCGCCGAGCGGCCCGAAGCCGAGGCGGAGCGCCTCAAGATGGCGCGGTTGAAGCAGTTGCGTCTGGAGAAGGAAGCCGCGGAAGCGGCGACGTCTGCCTTGAAGGGCTCCGGCGCAACGGAGGCGTCGCGCACCCGTCTGGCGAAAGGCGTCCGCGACAATCCGAAGGCATCGGCGGGCCGGACAGCGAAAGCGGCGCCGCAATCATTGTCGGCCTGGATCACGCAGCAAAAGGGCAGCGGCGGCCGCTATTGATGGCCGGGATCGGCGGGTGGTCGTTCAGCGGGACAGATAGCCGACAACCGCGGTTATCTGTCCTCGCATCACCGCGATGGCTCACGCCGCTTTCACCTGCTCCGGCGAGGCCGTTTCATTGTGCTCCCCTGAACTTCCGAATTAGCAACTCTGCACCAAATCCGTACGTCACAACCAACCTGTCGTCGGCGGCCTCGAACGGGCTGGTCCGTCGATTGAGTACACTGCTACCGTAACTCCACGATGATATTATTGGCACTTGGAGCGCAGGAATTCAAAAGCTGAAATAATACGAGCGCCATAGTCCTCTGGGAACCATTGCAGCACTGTTCGTGGATTAACATTCTTGGGACAGTCCGGGTACGTCTTGCTGCATGCCGATTCTCGATCGGCCGGATTGCCACCGCATCGCGTATAACCATCGAAGCTTCCAGTGCAGTAGAACTCATCCACCGCTCCCTTCAATGCCACTCTCGTCGTTGACCCTTTTCCAAGCGATTCAGCGGAGAGTGTTTTGCTGATATCGATTGTCTGCGTGTAAGTTTTGCCCTCGAAGTCTTTTGCGGATACTTCATACTTGCAGACTCCGAGCTTCTTGGCACTCACTGACTGTGATACACTTTCGCCGCCCCGAACGTGTTTTCCACGAAGGACTAGGTTTTCACCGTCCTTCTGCCATCGGAGATGGGTTTCTGTATCGGTGACGCCGACCTCAGCTTGTTGCATCATAAACAACGCCGCCGCTTCTTCAGAGTCCCAAGTCTTTGGACCCGAGAGATCGCTCGGATCGAAATGCTCTCTTGTTAGGCGATCGTAGGCGAAGAGGCCGCCGAGTGTTACGGCAACTATCCCTGCAACGATTGGCCCCCATTTGAGCAGCGACGCTCTTCGGCGCCTTTGCTGCTCCGCGGCCATGATTTGTTGCGCCCGATCGCTTTCCAGCTTGGCGATCCTATTTTGCTCTTCCTCTTCGCGGAGGCGCGCCTGCTCGGCAGCGACGTTTCTGGCGTTAGCAGCGACACTATCGACGATGGCCGACAAGTAAGACTTGTTCTCAACCGCCAGATATTTGGCGGCGAGTTGGTCGATATACTCTGGACCGAATGCGCCGACGGTCTCAGCCGCCTTTCGGATGTCAGGATCAATCTCAAGAAGCGTAGCCCATTTAGCTTTATCACGATCGGAGGCGGATCCTGAGGTCGGATATTGCTGGCTCGTGCTTGATTGGTCGCGCGACGCGAGACCTGAGGTCGCAGATGCTGCGAGCTTCACACCAGTAACTGCGGTCTTCGTCATTCCTCGGAAGCCGACAAAGAGCCCAGCAACGAATAGGATAGGCCCGATAAAGAAGGGGGGCACCAACGTCAAAAAACACCTGCGGCGACCATGATGCCGCCAATTACCATTCCGAACATTAAGCCCCCTAGCGTCCAAGGAGGACGCAATCAATCGTCTTGAACTATTGCAGCCCCCTGAAAACAATTGGAACTGTACCCAATTCGAACTTAAAATTCAAGATTGTAGCAGGCTTAGACTGTCAGTGTGGATGGCCCAAGGATTACGGTGAACGTGCATCTAGCTTGCCGGCGAGCTGATCAATTCAAAGAGTGCACTCTCGTAAAGGCAGAGAACATTGATTCTGAGCAGCTCGTGGGACGGGTAGAACACTTGAGAAACCCATCATCCAGAAGGCCATTAGTGAGTTTAGCCTCGAATGTCCTTGACGGTGCACCAAGCTCTTAGCGTTGTTCGTCGCCTCGCGCCAAAGTAGTAGCCGCAATCCCCAGATCGCGACTACCTTTCCCCATCCATCAACCCAATCCTCTCACGCCGCCTTCGCCTGCTCCGGCGAGGCCGTCTCCATCGCGCGCATGTAGAGGTCGAGCAGGCTTTCGCGCTCGTCGCGCTCGTTCTTGTCTTCCTTGCGCAGCTTGATGATCTCCTTGAGGATCTTCACGTCGAAGCCGTCGCCCTTGGCTTCCGCGAAAACTTCCTTCTTCTGCTCGCTCAACTCCTGCATCTCCGTGTCGAGGTTCTCGATGCGCTCGACGAAGGAACGGATCTTGCCGCCGGGAATGGTGATGTCGGACATGGTCTCTCCTCGCTGACTGAGGTCGCGAAAATGACCGCAAAGACATCACCAATGTGTTAACCTCGCGCGCCCGCACATTGCCCTGTGGAAACATTGAGGGAGCCGTTTCATGGCCGAGCTTCGCTTCGATGACGGTGCCGCCTATGAAGAGATGATGGGCGTCTGGAGCCGAGCGGTCGGCGAGGTCTTTCTCGACTGGCTGAAGCCGGGACAAGGCCTGCGCTGGATCGATGTCGGCTGCGGCAGCGGCGCCTTCACCGAGCCTCATCGTGGCGCGCTGCGCGCCGCTCGACGTGCAGGGCATCGATCCCTCCGAGGGACAGCTCGCCTTTGCCCGCGCGCGTCCCGGTGCGCGCGGCGTTGTGTTTCAAACCGGCGATGCCATGGCGTTGCCATTTCCCGCGGCAAGCTGCGATGTCGCGGTGATGGCGTTGGTGCTGGTGTTCGTGCCGGATGCATCGAAGAGCGTCGTGGAATTGGCGCGGGTCGTTCGTCCCGGCGGCCTGGTTGCGACCTACATGTGGGACATGCTGGGCGGCGGATTTCCGCTCGATCCGATCCTCATCGAGATGCGCGCGATGGGGCTGTCGCTGACGCGCCCGCCGCATATGGAAGTGTCCAGCCTTGCCGCGCTTCAGGGCTTCTGGAGCGCGGCCGGCTTGCTGGAGATCGAGACCCGCGAGATCACAGTGCAGCGGACGTTCGCCGATTTCGACGAGTTCTGGAACGTGGAGACCAAGGCCCCCTCCACCGCGCCCGTGATCGCGGCCATGCCGGCCGCCGATGTCGCAAAGCTCATGCAGCGCGTGAGGGAGCGTCTGCCCGCGGATGCGGACGGCCGCATCACCTACAGCGCCCGCGCGCACGCGATCAGCGGACGCAAGCCGGGGAGATGAGGTAGCAAGCGCGCGTAGCCCGGATGAGCGAAGCGACATCCGGGGAATGTTTCGGCAGCAAAAATCCCGGATATCGCTTCGCTCATCCGGGCTACGAACGGCGTGTCATCCGATCGTCCAGCGCGCAGGGTCGGCAAAGGTGCCCTTGCGGCGTGCCCACGCTCTTTCCGATCAGGCCACAGACGCGTGGGCACGCTTCGCGTTGCCCACCCTACGAATGGTCGCCCCTACCACCAATACGGCCAGCGCCATCCCTCGTAGCGAACATAGGACGGCACCAGCGGCGGGCCGTAGGGATCGACCCGGTCGTCCTCGGGACGGTAGCGATAGCGCGGCACGATATTGTAATCCCACGGCGTCGGCCTCAGCACGGGCGCGGTGACGATGAGGCGCTCCTGTGGGGCGCGAACGACGACGGCCTTGCGCGTCCTGGCTTCGACGCCCGACGTCGCAAGGCTGCACAGCACCATGGCGGTTCCGAGCGCGCAGGCGGCGGTTGTTTTTGTCATGCACGGATCTCCTTCGCGCGAAGAGTGCAAAAGGATGCCGGGCAAGGCAAGCAAATTTCACGCGAGGTGCGGGATGCGAAAGGAGCCCTACGCCGCATCCACCTCTTCGGGCACCGGCCCCGCCACGAGCCCGTCGAGACCGACCATCAGCAGATCGGCGATACGCATCAGCTGGTATAGCGGAATGTCCGCCTCGCCCTGCTCGGCCGCGGCCACGAAGGCCGGCGTGACGCTGAGGCGCTCGGCGAGCTGGGCTTGTGTGTAGCCGCGGGTCTCGCGCGCGGCTTTGACGCGGGTGCCGATCCCGAGCCTGTGCCGGGCCTGCTCGTCCGCGGTCATCATCGCCGCCTGCTCGTCCACGCTGGCGTAGCCGTCGGCGAACGCAGCTCCGATCAGCCGCTCCCTGCGCCAGGCGACGCGGCAGGCCTTGCGCAGGCCGCTCGCGAACACGAGGGTGAACGCTTCGGCGACCCAGGCCGAGCTGTTGAGCTGCATGCGAGCACCGGTCCCCGAGACATCGCGGATCGTGCAGGGCACGCTGACGGTGCTGCCGGTGCCGTTGTCGAATTCGACAAGGCCGGTCCGCAAAGTGTGATGCCTCACTGCGGCGCGATGATCGCTCATGGTCCTACGCTCCCGTAACCCCGCGGCAGCGTCGAACCACCTGTCCGCCACGGCCGCAATCGGCACGAAAACTACCGCGGAGTTTTTCCGTAACTCCTAATCGTCCGCCGGTTCGCGCGCGACTGGACGCCATGGTAAAGAAATCCCTGCCAATGCCAGCGCCTCGCTCGGCGTCGATAGGCTCGCCGCGCGCCCCGATGCTCCTGACGCGTCGTCATATCAAGAGGCTGCCGAGGCGTCGCGCCGGCTCGCACAGCGCGAACCGCGCGTCACGCGCCGCGTTCGCCGTCCAGCAGCGCCAGCGCCCGCGGCACCTGGTCGCCGTCCGCGACCAGCACGTATTCCTGCCGCGCCAGACTCGCTCCGCTCGCGAGCACGATGGCCTTCTTCGGGCACAGGCCGAAGCATCCGCTCACGACCAGCTTGGCCGGCTTGCTGCCGTCGCGCTTGCGCGCCTTCAGCTCGGACTTCAGCGCACGCCTGACCTCGCGGCCGTCGTCGCTGCGCTTGAGGCACTTGCGGCACACCAGCACCGGCGCCGCGCGGCGCGGCCGCACGGTCATCGGGCTTTCAGATTTTGGGGAGTCGTCGGGCATCGAGATCCTATCGGGAGATCTCAGCTCATATGGGGATGGAACCGGGCTTTCGGCCACCGCGCGAGACACATCAGCGATGCGCTTTCGCAGAGCGTTACTGCCGCGCGCGGCGCAGCGCCTCCTGCAGCTTCATCCGCTGCTTGTCCCAGCGCGTGGCTTCCGCCTCGGCACGTTCGTCGAGCGCGGCGCGCGCGGCTTCGATCTCCTCGGCCTTCGCCTCGTGCTCCCGCCTCGCCTTGTCGAGCGCCGCCTCGGCGGCGGCGACCGCCTTGTCGCGGCGCGCGCGTTCCCTGGCGCGGGCGGCCTCCTCCTTGACGCGCGTGGCCTCGCGCCGCCGCTCCTCCTGCTCGAACGCGGCGGCGGCCTTGCGGGCGGCGCGATCGTCGACGTCACGAGAGGCTTTTCGCCCCGTCCTGGCGGGACGCTGCGTCGATCGCGGTTTGCTCCTGGTTTTGCCTTTCGTCTTGTCGTTCGTCTTGTCTTTCGTTTTGCCTTTGGGCTTACCCTCGCCGAGATCGGTCGGCAGTTCGGCGCTCTCCGTGAACGGGCCATGCGAGCCGACCGGACGTCGCAGCACGACGCCCGGCTTCGCCATGGTCGCCGCGACGATCGCGGGGTCGTCGGTCTCCGTCGCAGCGCCCTGGTGGAACAGGTTGGAGCTGGCGCCCCAGGCCTCGAGCGCCGCCTTCATCGAGGGCGCGGCGATCGCCTGGTCATGGAAGCCGAGCGAAGTCCGGTAGGTCTTCAGTTTCCGCTTCGCTCTTGCTGGCATGTGGTCCCGTGATCTCGGCTGCTCGCGCAGCGTAGCCCGGATGGAGCGCCAGCGTCATCCCTGGAAGCGGCACCATGCCATCATGCCCCTGTTTTGCCCGACGCCTCGGAAATTATTCGGCATATTCGAAAAAGCGAGCCTTATCAAAGGCGTCTCTACTGTGCATGGGGTTGTTTTCGCAAAATCGTGTTGCGGCCTCACCTGCCCCTCAGGCTGAGGATATAGGCCGACAGCACCTCCGCCTGCTCCGGCGAGATCACGAGGTTCGGCATGTTGTGGTGGCTGGTCCGCCAAAACACCTTGAGCGACAGCGCGGTGGTGCCGCTGCGGTCGGCGATGGCCTGGAAGCTCGGGGCCTCGTCGAAGAAGCCCGCCGTGCGCGGCTCGACGGCGTGGCACGTCTGGCACCACGCCTGCGCCAGGCGATGCCCTTCGGCGACCGCGCTGCGCGAGCCGGACCGCGGCGCGCCTGCGGCGGTGTGGACGACGCTGAGGAGAAACAGCACCGACAACGCGACGAGGACGACGAGGCCGAAATAGCTTCGAACGCTGTGCGACATCGCGATCCTCCGCTCTTGCTTCGTGGAGACAGGAAGCGTAGGTCGGCGCAGGCCGATGAAATTGATCTGCGTCAAGGGATCGATGCAACGCCCGTAGCAAGAGCTGCAGCGACCACGCCGCAAACCAAGCGTGAGACGAGACAAGGGTTAGACGAGACTTGCCATGACCGACACGATGAAATGCCCCGCCTGCAGCTCCGAGCACGCCTATCAGGACCGCGATCTCTGGGTCTGCCCGGAATGCGGCCATGAATGGCGCGGTGCGGCGGAGGCCGCCGCGGACACCGCCCCGGCGGCCGGCGTGCGCGATGCCAACGGCAACGTGCTCACCGACGGCGACAGCGTCATCGTGATCAAGGATCTCAAGATCAAGGGCTCCTCCTCGGTGGTCAAGGGCGGCACCAAGGTACGCAACATCCGCCTCCAGGACGCCACCGACGGCCACAACATCGCCTGCAAGATCGACGGCATCGGCGCCATGAACCTGAAGTCGGAGTTCGTGCGGAAGGCCTAGCGGTATGCGCGTGCGGCCGGCTGCCCCTGCCCGGTAAGGCTAACGCCGGTTCCCGCGCCGGAACGCACAATTGTCTCGTCCCTGTCGCAAATCCGTGTAAGCTTGCGGCTGCCGGGGCTGGCGTTTGCAGCGCGTATCGATTTCCTCAACCCGGGGCTGGCTTGCAGGGTTACCTGTTCGATTGCATCACGCCTTGAGACTCGAGCGGCCGCCCCCTGGGCGGCCTTCTTGTTTTGGGGGCCAAGAACTAGCGCTGCCGCTGCGCCAGGTAAAATCCGCACAGCACCGTCACCAGGCCCGCAGCCTGCAACAGCGTCGGCCGCTCGCCAAGCAGCAGCCATCCGGTGAGCAGCGTCAGCGCCGGCACGCAGGCCGGAAACACCGCGGCGCGAGCCACGCCGAGGCGCTGCACCGACACGGCGAACAGATAAAGCGCGGCGGGACCGGCGAGCACGCCCTGCGCCAGCGCCTGGATCGCGTTCTCGGCGACCCCGATTCCCGCAATATGCGCGAGACCGACAGTCAAGAGATAGATCGGCAGCAGCAGCAGCGACAGCACGTTGATGACGAGCGCGGCCGGAACGGCGGAGACGCGCCAGTGCCGCAGAACCGTGCCGAAGCCGGCGAACATGAATCCGGTCAGCACGAAGATCAGATCGCCCAGCACGCCGTCGGCGCCGATATGGCCGATCGATTCCGCGCCGATCACGCCGAGCCCGGCGACGATGACCAGAGCGCCGATCAGCCGCGAGGCGGAGACGTGCTCCTTCAGCACCAGCGCCGCGAGCAAGAGGCCGCCGAGGGTGGCGCAAGAGGGCTGGATCACGCTGCCATGGCCGAGCGGCACGAACAGGAAGCCGGTGTAGGAGATCAGCGACATCACGGGGCCGCCGAGCACCATCAGCACAAGGCCCCTGCCCCAGCCGATACCGCAGAGATCCCCGATGCCGGGGCGCAGGACCAGCGGCAGGAACACGATCCCCGACCAGACGTAGCGATGCACGAGCAGATCGACCGGCGTGAAGCCGACCTTGAGCCCGTGCCGCGTGCCGGCGAAGCCGAGCGCCCAGAACAGCGCCGCGGCAAGACCGCAGATCACGCCGATCAGTGCCGGCGCCGCGTCGCTTGTCTGAGAAGGAGCGTCAGCGCCGCTCGTCCGCTGATCCATGGGTCAAGCCTTATGTCAGCGCGCCCATCGGCTCAACCCACGCCGCTGCAGGGCTGACACGCGGCGAATTTGCGCAGGCTGGGCGGCCCTGCCCGTCACGCCTCTGCCTCGAAGACCATCCGCCATCCCTTGCGCGTATCCATGTATTCGCGCACCTCGCGAATCCTGTCGCCCGCCACCGTGAACACGAAGCAATAATCGTTCTCGTAGGGTTTGCCGCCGGGCAGCGTGGCGCGCATCCGCTCCTCCACGATCACGACATCGCCGTCGGCATACACGCCGCGGAACGCGATATCGATGTTCGAGAACATCTTGTGCATTTCCACCGCGATGAAGCGCGCGATCTGCGGTGCGCCGACCATGTGGTCGGTGTGATCGAGTGCGACTGCGGTGGCGTTGCCCTTCGGCGCGATCCATTCGGCGTCGTCGGTGAAGAGCGCGGCGATGCGCGTCGCATCGCGCGACGAAAAGGTCTTCCAGGCGTTCAGGACGATATCTTTCGAGCTGCTCACGTTGCGCTCCCCGGTTTGCGTTGACGGCCGCGTTCTAGGCCGCGATGCGCCGTTCGCGCTCGCCACAATCGGACTCGGTCATCCCGCAGCCCTTCCGCCTGCGCCGTCATGCGCTATGATCCGGCATGCTGAGCTTCGATGTCTGCAACGCCGCGCGCCTGCGCCGCGATCCCCATTACGACGGCCGCTTCTTCACTGCGGTGAAGACCACCGGCATCTATTGCCGCCCGGTCTGTCCGGCCAAGCAGCCGCTGACGCGCAACGTGGTCTATTATCCGACGGCGGCCGCGGCCGAGGCCGGCGGCTTCCGGCCCTGCCTGCGCTGCCGTCCCGAGACCGCGCCGTTCTGCCCGGCATGGAACGGCACGCGCTCAACGGTGGCGCGAGCCCTGAAGCTGATCCAAGGCGGCGCGCTCGACGAAGGCTCGGTGGTCGATCTCGCGATGCGGCTCGGCATCTCGTCGCGTCATCTGGCGCGCCTGTTCGAACGCCATGTCGGCGCGACGCCGCAGCAGCTCGCCAAGACGCTGCGTGTCCAGCGCGCCAAGCGCCTGCTCGACGCCGGCAATGACGGGATGACCGATATCGCATTCCAGGCCGGCTTCGGCAGCCTGCGCAGATTCAACGCCGCCTTCGCCGAGCTCTACGGCCGCTCGCCGTCGAGCCTGCGCGCGGTGCGCGCGCGGAGAGCTTAGCGCGCAGCGCAAGACCGATCAGAAAAATCCGGCGCTGAGATCGAGGCCGTAGGTCAGGCTGAGCACGAACACGAACAGCGCGGCGGCGGCGAACAGAGCGATGTGCTTGAGAATGAACGCACGCGGCGAAACGGTAGCAACGACGGCTTTCTGCGCAACGGGCATGATGGCCTCCATTATGATTTCAAACATTGGCCGCGATGATGCGACTGCCGCATCAAGCAATGCGTTCTGCAAAACAACTGTTAAAAGGATCACGCCCGTTATGAACGGGGATACACAACCGGCACATTCACGCGAACTTGTTCGCGGCCGGAGTCTCAATCAGCGCATCGACTTCAATTCATCGCGCCGAGAGCTTGCACGATGCGCGCTGGCGCAAGATCGTACAGTAGAGAGTTCCGACGTCGACGCGACAGGCAGATCGCGTCGACGTGAGAAGTCAATCGAGGCGGTGGATCCCGCCTCTCCGCGGAATCCCTGCCTTCACACGTCGTCAGTTCAGCGGGCGGCGCCCGTGGTGACGCCCGCGGTCTTCACCTTGCGGGAGCTGAGCACGCTCGCCTGGTGGACCGAGGCGACCGTGGCCGGCGCAGCTGCCTGCTGCTCGACATGAGCGGCGCCGAGGACGCGAACCTGCAACGGCGAGACCGGAAATCCATTGGTCTCGTAAGTCGGCAGTTCAGCGGCGAAAGCCGCGGTGCTGCCCGCGATCGTCAGAATGGTAGCGGCGATCGACAAAGTCTTCTTGTTCATTGGTGATGCTCCTGAGTGGAAGAGTCGGAGCCTATGTAGGCCTGATTTGCTGCATTGCGACATGCTTTGTTGCATTGCAATAGCGCGCGCGACGCATGGCGATATGTTTAATGAGTACAAGGCCTTGGCCGAATCGCGCCGGCGACGACATCGGTTCTTAACGGACGGTGTTCGGCCACCGAGCATCGGGCCAGCCGGCTAATTCCTGGGCGGGTAACACGTCATCAACGGCCGGGACCTCGCATGGAACTCGCGTTGCACCTCGGCAACACCCCTCCGAAAACCCCTTCGTCAGCCGTCTGCGCCATTGCGCCGCCACATGGTCCTCCGAACAATCGACGTGCTGCGTGCCTTTCCGTGCAAGACTTTATTGGTCAGACTGTTTCGTCAGACTGTTTGCATCATGACTGTCCGGACAAGACGGGTTTGGACAGAACCGTTTGGAGGCAGGGATCATGAACGATCGGCGGTCTCTCTTGGTAGCGGTCACGTGCCCCTCGGCCGTGCTCGCCGGCTGGCTGGCGCTGTCCATCTCGGCCTATGCCCCTGCCCTCATCGAGAACAGCGGCGCCAATGCGTCTGCCGTCTCGCGCGCCAAAGATCACGCCAAAGATCACACTAAGGATCTCAGCCGGCTCGACCTCGCCGACATTCCGCGCGCCGCGACCATCGATGACGGTATCGCCTTGACCGCCGACATCGCCGCCGCCGTCGTTGCCGCGCCGGCCGCGACGATTGCTGAAGCCGCGCCCGAGCCTGCAGCTCCCGCCATCAAGCTCGCATCGACGGACCCGGCGCTGATCCTGCCGGTGGAAGCCCCGCCCGCGCCGCAGATAACTCCTGAACCGGAGCCCATCACGATCACCGAGGCCGCTCCCGTCGCGACGCCGGAGCCCGTCAAGCTCGCATCTGCCGATCCCACCGAGATCGTGACGACGGACGCCTTGTCGTCCGCGGCCATCGCGAGCGGTCCGTTGGCACCCGTGAGCAAGGCATCGCCACCGGCCGACACCGTCGCCGTGCTCGACGAATGCTTCGTCATGGATGCCTGCATCGACCGTTATCTCTGGGCGCTCTATCAACGCACCGCGAAGGAAGATTCGATCAAGGTCCAGGAGCGCCGCGCCGTCACCGTCAAACGCAAGGGCAAGACCGTGACGGTGATGCGCAGCTTCACCAAGCTGGTCGACGAGGATTTTGGCTGGAAGGATCCGAAGGCAGCCGAGCATGCCAACATGTCGATGATGGATTACGTCATCGGCGGCATGGACAAGAGCTTCAAGCAGAAGCTGTTCCGCACACTGCTCGCCGCGGAAGCCGCCGGCCTTTCGCCCGGCATCACCAGTGCCTTCCGCGATGACTATCGCCAGTCGATCGCGAGCGGCCTGAAGGCGGCCTCTGACCGCTCCTATCATGGCGGCAGCTCGCGCGGTGGCTACGGCCACGGCATGGCGGCCGACATCGTCAGCACGCAGGGGAACAACCGCGCGCAGCGCTGGGTCTCGACCGAAATTCTGTGGAAGTGGGTCGATGCCAACGGCAAGGCGTACGGCATCGGCCGGCCCTATCTCGGCCGCGATCCCCCGCATGTCGGCCCGGTCGACGGCCCCGAATACGTCTCGCGCCGGGGCACCGGCGACGGCAAGCAAGTCGCCAGCGTGAAGTCCAAGAAGGTGGTGCGTGCCGCGGCCCACGCCAAGCAGCCAAAGGCGCAGGCCGCGCGCGAGCAGAAGACCCCGGCCAAGCCGCAGAAGTCGGCGCAATCGACCGGCAAGCGCGCGACCTGACGTCGTTACGTCTTGCCCGCCGGCGTCGGCAACGGCACCAGCCGCATCTCCGCCGTGCCGGCACCCTGCGTGCGCACCAGCACCGTAAAAATCGTCTCGACCGCAAGGCGTACCGCGGCCTCGATCGTCTCTCCCTTGGCCAGATGGGCCGCGATCAGCCCGGTGAGGAGATCACCGGTGCCGTAGGGCCGGATCGGCAGGCGCTGCGTTGCGAAGCGCGACAATCGCCCGTCGGCGTACAGGATCGTCTCCACCTGCCCCGCCGCCGTGTCGGTGAGCGTGCAGCCGGTGGCGACGACGTCGATGCGGCCGGTCGCCGTCAGCGCGGCACATGCCGCGCGCAGGCCCTGCGCATCAGTGATCGCAAGGCCTGAGAGCAGCTCGAGCTCGAACTGGTTCGGCGTCGTCAGGTTCGCAGCCGGGAGCAGGCGGTGCCGGACTACGTCCAAAATGCCGTCGGCAACATAGACGCGACCGTCATCGCCGATCACGGGATCGCAGAGATAGACGAGCTCAGTATTCCGCCTCAGTGCCCGCTCGACGAAATCGGCGACCACGGCGGCATTGCCCGGCGAGCCGAGATAGCCCGTCACGAGCACGGCCGCCTCGTCGACGAGGCCGCGCTCCTCCACACCTTTCAGGAGATCAGCGACGAGTCTCGGTCTCCAGCACCCGCCCGCGCAGGCTCGGATAGCGCGGATGGTTGGACAGCAGCGTGGTCGGTACCGCCGCAACGTTCACGGCCTCCGCCTGGATGGCGTAGGCAGCCGCGCTGTTGCCGACATGGCCGTGAACCACCTGGCTTTGAATGGAGATGACGAGCATGGGTGAGGTCCGTATGGATAAACGTCGAGCGATGCAAGGTCGGCAACCGTAGCCTGGATGGAGCGCAGCGTAATCCGGGAATCGTGCCGCGGCCCGCACAGATTGACGTCTCCAATCCCTTAGCGCCTTCCGAGCCTGGCAAGATAGGCGCAGAACATGTCGCCCATGGCATCGGCATAGGCCGAGATCTCCCCCTCGCTGCGCGTCTCTTCGGAAAAGCTCTTGCCGACCTCGCTCAACGTCGTCGCGATCAACTCGGCGGCAAGCACGCGTGTCGCATGCGACGCCCTGGGCAGCGCTTCCCGCATGAACGTCGCGATGATCCCCTCACCGGCCGCCCGCGCCTCGTGCGCCTCCGGCGCGTCGCGATAAAGCGGCGCGGCATCGCTGAGCGCGACGCGGATGGCGGCTTCCTCGCACTCCGAGCGGATGAAGGCATGGACCAGCGCGCGCAACCGCGCCGGCGGCGGCTTGGTCCGGTCCGCGAGAATGTCGCGCAAAAGCTCGCTGGTGCGCCGCCACTCGTCGCTCTGCAGACGGAACAGGATCGCGGCCTTGTTGGGAAAATATTGATAGAGGGACCCGACGCTCACCCCGGCCCGCTCCGCCACCCGCGCCGTGGTGAAACGCTGCGCGCCCTCCTTCGCCAGAACCTGAACAGCGGCATCGAGAATGGCCGCGACGAGCCTCGCTGGAGCGGGCCTGTTGCGGCTGCTTTCGCGAGGAAATTGAACGACTTCGACGGTCCATCATGGCGCTCTCGGACAATGCGAATAGGAAACGCGACGAATTAGTCGTATTTCGACCGGGACGCAAGGAGACCTTTCCTTGCCGCCTTTTGGAGACCTCGAATGACCACCTCAACCATCGCAACGCTTGCGCCGCTGCTCGATCGCCTGTTCGGCGAAGCCGAGGCCGCAAGCGGCGCAACGCGCGCGGCCATCGCCGATTTGTCCGATGCCGACCAGGCGCGGATGCTGCGCAGCAAGACCGATTATCAAGACCTCTACGGCCGCCTGAAGGACGTTCCGCTCGCGGTCTCGCGCGAGACCGGAGCCCTGCTCTACATGCTGACGCGCAGCTCCCGCGCCCGGACGATCGTCGAGTTCGGCACGTCGTTCGGCATCTCGACGCTGCACCTTGCCGCAGGCTTGCGTGACAACGGCGGCGGCCGCCTCATCACCAGCGAGTTCGAGCCGTCGAAGGCGGCGCGGGCACGAAGGAACCTCGCGGCCGGCGGCTTGATCGATCTCGTCGACATCCGCGAAGGCGATGCGCTGAAGACACTGAGCGCCGATCTACCCGATACGATCGATCTCGTGCTGCTCGATGGCGCCAAGGCGCTCTATCCGGACATCCTGAGCCTGCTCGAAAGCCGTCTCGGGCCGGGCGCGATCATCGTCGCCGACAACGCCGACGACAGTCCGGACTATCTGGCGCGCGTCCGTAAGGCTGGAAGCGGCTACATGTCGACGCCCTTCGCCGAAGACGTCGAACTTTCCGTGCGGATCAACTGAGACGGCTCCAGCCGCAACTGCCTGAAGCCACTCGCGCCCGTCGTCGCGGGCGGCTTCACGGCGCGTCGAGCCAGCGTCGCAGGCTCGTCACTCACATGTGATACCTCCCGCGGGGCCACAATCAGGGGCCGCGTGCTAAACATACCTACCGCGCGGTATCTTTCTTCACCCCGCGGAGGAGACGACAATGACTTCCGCCTTCCAGGCCTATGCCGCGCTCGCCCTCGCCATCATTCTTGAGGTCACGGCATCCGCCTTTCTGCAGCAATCCGCGCAGTTCACCCGCCCGTGGCCAACGCTGGCGATGGTGCTGTTCTATATCGCCTCGTTCTACGCGCTGTCGGTCGCGATCCGCGTCATCCCCTTGAGCATCGCCTATGCGATCTGGGGCGGGGTCGGCATCATCCTGACCGCCACCGTCTCCTTCGTGCTGTTCCGCCAGATGCTGGACGCCGCGGCCTTCGTCGGGATCGCGCTGATCGTGTCGGGGGTCGTGATCATCAACCTGTTCTCCCAGACCACGGCGCATTGATGCCGGAAAGCCGCTACACCCGTGCCAAGCAGCCCGAGCAGGTGCGCCGCGCCCTGCTCGACCACGCCGCGAGGATCGCGATGGACCATGGCGTCGCCGGCGTCACGGTGCAGGCGGTCGCTGCCGCGGCCGGCGTCACCAAGGGCGGGCTGTTCCACCATTTCGGCAGCAAGCAAGCGCTGATCGAGGGCCTGTTTGCCGATCTCCTCGCCCGCGTCGATGCCGAGATCGACGCCGCCGTGGAAGCCGATCCGAAACCGCGCGGAAGCTTCACGCGGGCCTATGTGAATGCCGTTTTCACCGGCCAAGCATTCGGCTTTGCCAGCCCATGGGCAACGTTGAGCATGGTGGTCGTCACCGATCCACCGTTGCGTCGGCTCTGGAACGACTGGATCAAGGCCCGTCTGAAGCGTCATCGTGCGACCGACGCCACGCCAGATCTGCACGTCGTGCGTCTCGCCGCCGACGGCGCCTGGCTGTCCTACGTCACGACGGGGCAGACGCGCATGAGTGCCGAGCTGCGCGCCGTGCACGCACGGCTGCTCGCGCAGACCTATCGGCGCGGTTAGCGAAGCAAGCTACTGGCTCTGCACCGGCTTGGGCGGACGCGGGCTGGATCGCGCGGGCTTCTTGGCGGGTTTGGTCGCAGCGCGCGGCGGCGGCTCGTCGACCGACTGCAGATAGTCGGCAAGCACCTTGGCCGAGTCCGAGACTCGTCGCGTAATGGTCCTTCAGGAACCAGGACAACGTCAGACTGAAGCGACCCTTGGCAAGGCCGCGCGGACTGCGATGGCAGGTCGCACAGCCGTCAGCGAACAGCTTGGCAGGCGGCTTGCCCGCATCGAGATTCTGCGCGGCCGCAGTCGTCGCCGTTAGAGCGATGGCGGCGGCTGCAAAAGTCATCACGGGCACGATCCGGTCGCGCCCCGGCCGAAACAGTGATGTCAAACGTCGTCCCCTCGCCCCGTCCGCGGTCACGCCGCCGACAGCTGATCGAATTCCGGCGGCGCGTAGGCCTTGCCGTCCTGATCGGTGATGACGACCTGCCACCCCTCGCTCGCCCACACCTTCGCCTTCGCCACAATGAGCAGTCGGCTCTCCCGGGCGAAACTGTACTTCGCGTTGTCGCGTTCTGCGATCATTTTATAGGCCAATTCGCATCCCCTTGCGTCGCCCTGCACCCGGCCTCCTCGTGGCAGCGGGCTTTGGCGGCAATTCGCCGGGAGCGTGGCAATTTGGTGCCATCCGCAAAGCACGGCGCTGGCGGACGGCATCGACGTGGAATGCGATTTCCATCCGGGGCAAAGCCCGTCGTCGCCTCGGCGACGGAACCGATTGCCCCCTGACCGAGCTCCGCTAATGCACGCGGATGATGTGGGGGCGGCCGAGATCAATCAGCCCCTGCACGGCCGAGAGGCGATCGTCGAGGGCTGCAATGGTGAGCAGCAGGTTGTTGCGGCGCTCGTCGAGCAAACCCATTTCGGCGCCGGTGAGCTTCATGCTCGTCCGTTCCTTTTGGATCCCGTCGAGGGATTCGCGCAATCCGGCAATCAGACCGGTCAGCTGTTTGGCCTCTTTCGTCATCGAACGCTTCGCGACATTTTGGCGGCGCGACTCCGCCTGGCTCTGTCTCATATCATCCTCCCGTGCCCCGCTGCCCCGAGTGGATGCTTACACCTTTGGGTAGACATGTTACGATCGATGAAATCTGCCCGCGAAGATCTGACTTAAATTGTCGCGACCTCGGCATGGCGAAAAAAGCCCGGCGTGAAAGCCGGGCTTTTCTGGCTAAGCTAGTGCTTCTGATGGCCGCCGCCGGGGCCGCCGGCCGGCGCACCGCCGCCACGCGGCGCGGCATTGATGTGGGGCGCGCCACCGCCGCCGGGATGCGGCATGGCTGGCGCCGCCGCACGCGGTGCCGGCATCTGGGCATGAGCGTTCATCGGCGAGCCGTGGCTCACATTCGGCTGCGCGAGATGCGGCATCGCGGGTCGCGCGGCGGGTGCGGCGGACACGCGCGGTGCTTCATGGCCGGGCGCCATCGGCTGGGCACGCATCGCGGCAGGGCTCGCGGTCCGTTCGTGCATCATGCGTGCCTGGGCATCACGCGGATTGCGCATCTGAACATTGGTGCGCTCATGCGCGATGCGCTCGCTCCGTCCGGAACGCATGCGATCGACGGTAACAGCAGCATCGCGCTTCGCGATCGCAGCGTCGCGCGTCGCAATCGCCGCATCGCGCCGCGAATTCGCGGCGTTGCGTCCGGAGATCGCGGCGGCGCCCTTGCCTCGCACACCGTCCCGTTCCAAAGCGGCCGCCGCATCGCGTGTCGCGGCGCGGCCGATGCGGGCCGCGCGCGGATCGATCGTCATCCGCGTCGCGACATTCTGGTGCGAGGTCCAGTACGTATTCCAATGGGCGTGGCGGTGATACCAGGGACGTCCCGTATAATAGCTCGACCAGTACGATGTCAGCACGAACGGGACGACGGGCACGTCGATCTCATCGACGTAATCGGGCAGATAGACGTAGTGATTGCGATAGAGATATTCGAGATATTGCGACGATACCCAGCCGCGATCGTCCGAGAAACTGACGTCGCACCAGGCATTGCCGCGCAGGCAACCATGGATGTTGACGCGGGCGCCCTCGGGGACGCGGTCGACGAGTGGAAAACCCGGCCCCGGTCCGGCACGCAGGCCGGTCGAGACGGTGACGATGCCCGGCGCGGCCAGCGCGGCCGTCGGGGCCAGCAACAATGCTGCAATCAAAGTGGTTCTGAGCCTCATGGCGTAGTCCTCCTTTGAGGCGGAACGCGCCAGCGGACCGGGCGTTCCGTGCACCAGGGGCTCATCCGTCGAAAGATTGAAACGCACGTTGCGCGCGGTTCAATATTCATCCGCGGTTCATCGGCGCAGCGTGCAGGCGGCGCCGCCGCACGGTCAGCCGACCCGCAACATGAACGCGTCGAAATACGACGCCAGCCCGGCGAAGTCGCCAAGCGGCAGCACGCTTGCGACGTACTGATCGGGCCGCACCACGACCACGCAGCCGGCGGTCCGATCGATGCCGCGCATAGCGAAAACGTCGTGGCCGCTCTTGAGGTCGGGGCAGAACATCTTCTCGTAATCGTACAAGCCGTAACGGCCCTTGCTCGGAAGCAACATGGGCGACATTGCCTCGATCGCGAGTCTCTCGATGATCCTGCTGAAACACGGCGCGCAGATCGATCACGCTGTCGATGTCGGAGCTTCCAGGCGTGTATCGCCGGATCGGAGATTTCGGGGACTCCGCGAGAAAATTGCACAAGCGACGAATAGCCGAGTCCGACGCTGCGGGATTCTCGGCGGGCGAAAACGCGTAGATGCGGAAGCGGCCGTCGGCCTGGGCGGCATGACCGAGATGCACCGGCTTTGCATCCGCCAGCCGGATCACCGGGGCGGAATGGAAGCGCTTGCCGATGACGAGGCCTTGCGCGAGGTGCTGGTGCGAGCCACCGCCGGTAAGGATCGACGGGGTGTAATGCGTCGCGGTGCCGGCGGTGTAGCGGCCGTGGCGAACGAAATAGTCCTGCGTCCTGGTGGCATCAGCGCCGCCGGCCTTGGCGGCAGAGGCGAGAATCCCGGCCCATTCGCGGTCGAAATCGATCAGCTCCTTGGCGACCGCCTGGCGCTCGGCCGAATAGGAATGCAGCAGACTCGGCTCACATTGCTTGCGCAGCACCGCGGCGAGCTTCCAGCCGAGATTGAAAGCGTCCTGCATCGAGACGTTCATACCCTGCCCCGCCTTGGGGCTATGGGTGTGGCAGGCATCGCCAGCGATGAAGATGCGCGGCAGGCGCGTTGCGATCTCCGCTTCCGGCACGTCATCGAACTTGTCGGTCAGGCGCTGGCCGATCTCGTAGACCGACCACCAGGCGATTTCCTTCACGTCAAGCGTATGCGGCTTCAGGATCCGCTGCGCTTTCGCAATCACGTCTTCGGCGGTGATGTTGCGGCTGGCGACGCGCTCGCCGATCTCGAGCTTGGCGAGACTCGACATAGATGCGGACCATGTAGCCGCCTTCCCTGGGGATGATCAGCAGGCTGCCGTCCTTTGCCGACTGGATCAGGGACTTGAAGCGGATGTCCGGAAAATCCGTCACCGCGAGCACGTCCATCACGCCCCAGGCGTGATTGGCGGAATCGCCGTGCAGCTCGCGGCCGATCGATTTGCGTACCGTGCTGCGGGCGCCGTCACAGCCGACCACGTAACGCGCCTTGACCGTCTCGACCTTCCCCTCGTTGCCGGCGTCGACCCGTTCGAGGCGGACGGTCACGGCATGGTCGGCAGGCCCCGCGGCGGGATCGGCCGCGAGATCGAGCAGGCGGCGGCTGTAATGCGGTTCGAGCCTGGCCGGTGATTTGCGCATGACATCGAGAAAGCCGTCATGGATGCGCGCCTGGTTGAGGATCACATGCGGGAATTCCGACAACCCGTCCTCGACGTCCTGCACCCGGCCGCTGCGCATGATCGTCTCGGGCTTCTGTTCGTCCGGCTTCCAGAACGTCGTCTCGTTGACCCAGTAAGCCTCTTTCAGCACCCGCTCGCTGAAGCCATAGGCGTGGAACATCTCCATGGTGCGGCAGGCGATGCCGTCGGCCTGCCCGACCAGCAGACGTTCCGGCTTCTGCTCGACGATGCAGGTCTTGATCTCGGGGAATTGCGCGAGCTGGGCCGCGAGCGTGAGGCCCGCAGGACCACAGCCGACGATGAGGACGTCGACCTCCGAAGGCACGGCGCCCGTCGCGCCCGAGGCCTGAACGCGCGCGGCGGGATCGGCAATCTCGGGATCGCCCGGCTGAAATCCATTCAGATGGAATTGCATGAGGACCTCTCCCGGCAACGTTTTCTTCGATATTGATCAGTATGCTGACTATCAGTATACTTGTCAACGACCGCAGCGTCCTTGTCCCAACGGAGAATTCGGTGAAAGACAACAACGACATGCCCGGACATCTGGCGCGCCGCTTTCAGCAGATCGCAGTCGCGGTCTTTCTGGCCGAGGTCGAAGGCGCCGGCTTCGACCTGACGCCGGTGCAATACGCCGCGCTCGCGACCATCAAGGCCAATCCGGGGCTCGACCAGGTGACGCTCGCGGGTTTGATCGCCTATGACCGCACCACCATCACCGGCGTGATCGATCGCCTCGTGCAGAAAGGCCTTGCCGAACGCCGCGCCTCCAGCCGCGACCGCCGCGCCCGCGAGTCTCGAGATCACCGACGAGGGCCGGCGCACGCTGCGGAAGATCACGCCATCAGTGGAATCGGCGCAGCGCATCATGCTGCGTGGCCTCAGCGCGAAGGAGAGCGAGGAGTTGATGCGGCTGCTACGCAAGGCGATTGCCGCCGGCAACGATCTGAGCCGCGCGCCGCTGCGCGACATTCAGGCATGAAACGGTATCTTTGTCCGTAATTGTCGCAAGCCTGCGAAACCAGGAACTAACCTTCGGCTGCTACGGTCGGCGACATTCTGCGCTTAACGCGCGATTAACTTTGCGGTTCGGGGGTTTTTCGATGTTCAGGTGTCTCATCGCGGCCGCGGCCATCGCGCTCTCGACCGGACATGCGCTCGCCAACGGCCATGGCGGCGGCGATGCCCCGCCTCCGCCCAAGCCCGAGGCGACGACCGCGCCGGCGAAGGTGGTCATCACCAAGCATGGTCCCAAGCTCGTCGATCTCAAGGGCATGACGCTCTATTACTATGAGCGCGACACCACCGGGAAGACGTCGAACTGCAACGGCAAATGCACCGAGAGCTGGCTGCCGCTGGCCGCGACGGCCGACGCCAAGGCCATCGGCGACTTCACTGTGATCAGCCGCGACGACGGCAGCAGGATGTGGGCGTACCGCTATCGCCCGCTCTATACCTCGCCCGCCGACAAGGCCCCGGGCGATGCAAACGGCAATGCCACGACGCTGCAATGGCGCGTTGCCCGTCCCGAGAACTAGCGCTGATCAGCGCCGGTCGTCGCGACCGGTCGGGCCGGCCAGTTCGCTCGGAACGGAGCTGAAGCTCGGCATATTCGCGCTCGGCTGCAGCGGCTTGATCTCAGCGTTGACGACCACGGGCCCGGTCGTGAACCAGAGCGCCGCCACGGCCGCGATCGCCAATCCCGCGCCAAGCGCCGCGAGCCTCTTTCATGTTCCTGTCCTCCCGCGATCAGTTGCTGAGGATGACGCCATGCTGGTGCCGCGACGGATGATCGGCATCGACCAGCGCGCTCGGATCGGTTGCGATCACCGCTTCCGGTAGAGGCATCGGTTCGAGGCCGGCGAAGCGGCGATAGAGCGCGCCCATGACAGCCCCGCAGAACGCCGCCGGCACCACCAGAAAGGCAAGCAGCGGCACCGCGACCGCGAGCAACAGCGTACAGGCGAATGCCGCAACGCCGCCAATCGCCGCGTATTCCCACCCGTTACGGCGGCTCATGGCCCGCGCGACGTGGTGGACACAGAGCATAAAGATGCTCGAAGGAACGACCGAGATCACCATCATGACCATGAAGGTCTGCGCCGGTATCACCGCGGCAAAGATATGTGCGGTGCTCTTGTCCCCGAAGCCGTTCGTCAGCAGCGGAACCAACGTGTAGGGCAGCAGGGTTGCGAGCACCGTTGGTATCAGCGCGGCGATAACGATGCCCGCAAACGACGTGCGGACGCGGACCGGCCCGATGAACGCCAGCGGCGGCGGCCTCCTTGATGCATCGGCCGGAGAAGCGCCCACGGCTGCGCGCGCAACGGGGCTCAGCCCGGCAAACTGGCCGTAGAGGAAGCCGCCGATCATTCCCGCAATGGCCGGCAACAGACCGATCGTCATCACCGTCCCGTCGCCCGGCGCAGTCAGCTGGATGTGGTTGCGGATCGCAATGCCGTAGCTCATGGCGGCCATGACGCCGCCCATCAAGCCGTAGGCGAGTCGGCTTGAGACCGCCCACTGCCGCAGCACGATATGCCCGGCGAACAGCAAGGCCGCATTCATCGCCATGCGGCCGGCATACAGTACCAGGATCTGGTCCGGTGCCGGCACGCCGGCCGGATCTGTCACCTGTCCTCCCGCGAGGGCGTAGGCCAGCAGCACGGCTTCGACGATGGCGAGCGGAATCAGCGCAGCGAACAGCGCGCGCGGCGAATTCTTGACGAGATACATGCGAGCAACCCCTTGCTCGCTGCACGCTAGGCGCGAGACGTTAGGGACCGCGCAAGACAATGGCTAAAATTGTCGGCAAGCAGCGCGCCGAACAGCGCACGCCCGCGCCGCTTTCATCCCCGCCAGCTTCCGCCTGCCTCGGCCCGCGCGCTCTGTCCGGGCGGCAGCACCACGACCATCGAATTGAGCTTCACGCGGTCGTAGAGATCGATCACGTCCTCGTTGCGCATCCGGATGCAGCCCGACGAGATCGCCTGCCCGATATATTCGGGCTGGTTGGTGCCGTGGATGCGGTACAGCGTGTCCTTGTTGCCGGCGTAGATATAGATGCCCCGCGCGCCCAGCGGATTGGCCGGACCACCGCGGACGCGCGCCGGATACGGTCCGAGCCGCGCCTGGATGTCCGCCGTCGGAACCCAGTCCGGCCATTCGGCGAGCCTGCCGACGCGCGCGACGCCGGAGAACGCCATGGCCTCCTCGCCGACCGCAACGCCGTAGCGGATCGCCTTGCCGTCAGGCAGCACGTAATAGAGGTAGCGGGCGTCGGTATCGACCAGGATGGTACCCGGCTGCTCCTTGCGCTGATAATCGACGATGTGTCGCAGATATTGCTCGGGCACGTTGGCCTGCGCATAAGGCGTATGCGCGAGCAATTGCTTGTCGCGCGGCGTCATGCTCGCATCGGTCGATGGCGACAGCGTCGTCTGCATGCAGCCGCCCAGCGAAAGCGAGGCAACCGCGAATAGAGTTATAATAGATCTTGGCACCGCCGGCCCCCGATAGCGGATAGCAGCACCCCCAGCATCGCCAAATGCTGCCAAAATCGTGCTGAAAGCAAGGCAGCGCGGAACACGTGCGCGTGTTCGCAAAGTCGGGTTCCATCACCACAAACGGCGTAAGAGCGTCGCATCATCTCCATCCCCTCGCCTTGCTTTGGTCAAACCCGGCTGGACTCGTGCGTCATCGGGTCGGGCTCGTTCGTTTGGTGGGCTCGCCCCAATAGATCGGCTCGCGCCAATGCGGACGACCAGGACCTAACACCCGGGCTTCGAACACCCGGGCTTCAGAGGAGCTGCGATGCTCGCGACGCTGAACCCCAAGCAAATCGTCGATGAGATCGTGAAGGACACGGTCAAGGACAACGATCCGCACGACGCGATTCAGATTTCGCCCGACATTGTGCTGGCGTCGCGCCCGATCAGCGTCGCGCCTGCGCTGGCGCCCGATGTCGCGCCCCGCCCGGAGCCGAAATTCGCGCCGGAGCCCAGGATCTCCCTGGAGCCCAAGCTGGCCCGGGAGCCCACGTTCAGTCCTGTCGCGGAGCCGCAGGCGGCGGCACCGCCCTCGGTCGACACGGCCATACGCGTCGCGGCGAGCGATGGTCACGGCCCGCAGAAGCGATCCGCCGTGAGCAGATGGCTGCGCGGTGCATTCGTCACGTTCCTGTTTGCAGGAGCAAGCGCGGCTGCCACCATCGCGTGGGACAAGCACGGCGATACAGCCAGGCAAATGCTCGCCGAATGGACCCCGGCATTCGCGGCACTCGCGTCGCTGCTGCCTTCCACGTCGCAGAGCACGCCGGTCGTTGCCGCGCAGGCCGCGCCGCCCGCGGAGCAAGCGGCGCCGGCCGCGGCTCAAGCGGCAGTCGACCAAACAGCCGAGCAACCGGCAGCGCCGCCTGCGGCTCAGGTCGCGGCTGCCGCGCCCGCGGCGAGCCCGTCCGATGCCGCGCAGTCCGTGCAATCGATGACGCGCGAGATGGCCGCCATGGCGCAGCAGATCGAGCAGCTCAAGGCCAACATCGCCGAGCTGAAGGCCGGACAGGAGCAGATCGCGCGCGAGATGGCGAAACCGCCTGCGCCGAAGCCGGCCGCTGAGGCTAGGCCCGCCGATCCGCGCGCCCGCGCCGCTGCGGTCGCGCCACGAGCTCCGTCACCGCCGCCTGCACACAAACCGAAACCGGTGGTGTCGCGCAGCTACATGCCGGCTTATTCGCCCGCGCCGCTCGCACCTCCTCCGCCGCCTTCGCAAGCCGCAGCAATGCCGCCGCCTGCAGCACCGGTCACCACGACCCAAGCTGTTGCCGATGACGACGGACCAATCGTGCGTCCGCCGATGCCGCTGCGCTAGACACGCGCAACAATACGGATTGAGCTGCTGCAACGTCGCTTACGCTGTCCGCGCGATATCATGCGCTCTGTCCGGGCAATTACGGAAAGCGCGCCGCGGGTCATCTTCCGCTCAAGAGAAAAGGCCGTCGGGATCTATGCCGGCGGCCTTCTCTTGCAGCTGCCGGTTCCCGGAGCCCGGTTCTGCTGCAATTCCATGCTTCATGGTCGCGCCACGTATTTAATAAACTCTTAATGGACCTGCATGCTGCACATCATTTCTGCGCCATAAGCACAGAGATTGCGCGGCCTGTTCATCCCCTGGATATCGACTCAGTGATAGCATTCGGCATGTGTTGAGACTTCCAGCGAAGCTCAGCTCCTCACATCGGGGAATTCGGATGCCTTACTACTCTTTCGATCTCGTGGTTGGTGAAGAGTTCAGGAACCAGGGCGGAATCATTCTCGAAGACATCGAGGTTGCCTCCGATCGCGCCGATCAGCTCGCAAGCGAACTCTCGCAGGTGAAGCCGGAGCTGCAGCAGAAGGGTTGCGCGGTGCGCGTCACCGATCGCGACCACAAGGAGCTGTATCGCACGCCGCTGGATCCGGTGCCGGCCTGGCGCCGCTGATTACACGTCTAGCGCCGGCGGCTCGAACCAGTTGGTCAGCGACAAGCCGCCGTCGACGACGAAGGAAGCGCCGGTGACGTAACCGGACAGCTTGTTCGACAGCACCGTAAGCGCCATCGGCGCGAGGTCGCCGGCTTCGCCGAGACGTCCCAGCGGAATGTGTTTCGCCAGTGAAGCATCCGCAACAAATCCGCCGGCCGCGATCGCACCTGGCACCAGCGCGTTGACGCGAATGCCGTAGCGACCGAACGTCTTGGCCAGCTCCTTCACCAGCATCGCCATCCCCGCCTTTGCCGTCGAATAATGCGGCAGGTTGCGCGGCGTACCCGCATGCAGCGAGGTGAGAAACAGCAGCGAGCCCGGCCGCTGCGCCGCGATCAGCCGCCTTGCGATTTCGCGCGCCAGGTGAAAGCCGGCATCGAGATTGACGGCATGCATCTGCTGCCAGGTCCTGCGATCGACCGCGAGCGCATGATCGGCCTCGCGCCGCGGCGGCGAGGCGCTGTGGACGAAATGCGTGATCTCGCCCAAGGCGGCGCTCGCCGCGGCAAGCAGTGCATCGCAGGCCTCCAGCTCGGCGAGATCGCCGACCCATGGCACCGCCAGCTCGGGCTTGGCGCTGGCGCCGATCGCGGCGGTCACGCGCTCGGCGTTCACGTCGGCAAACACGGTCCGGACGCCCTCGCCGACCAGGGCCTGCGCGATCGCCCGGCCGATGCCGTTGCCCGCGCCGGTCACAAGCGCCCTATCACGGGTGGGGTCGAACGGCGTGCTGAACAGGCTCATGTCGCTCTCCGAGGCCGGGATGCGGCCACGATAGCGCACCGCGGCGGGACGCGACAAATTCGCCCCTGGCACCATTGCGAAGCCGCCCGCCGGACGCTAGCCTCCCCCAAAAATCGGAGGAGATACCAAGGATGCGCTACGGTTTCCTGACGGCTGGCCTGTTGCTGATTGCCGCTCCGGCCCAGGCCGAGGACCACCCACGCTCGACCTATGTGACGCTGGTCCTGCAGGCCTTCGCCGCCAAGGTCGAATGCCCCGGCACGGACGTCGTCTACCAGGACCTGGTGCAGAAAGCGGAGCAGATGCACCTGCCCGAGGGCACCACCGAGAAGGTGCGCAAGGCGATTGCCTGGATGCACACCGGCGGCAAGATGGGCGAGAAGCAGGATGACGACCTGATGGCCGAGGTTGCCGTGGCGACCCAGGCGACCGATCTGAACCAGCGCCGCCTCGGCATGCCGACCTGGTGCGAGACCCAGAAGACCAACCTCGCCGGCCTGATCCGCGCCAAGGGCGGCTAACGAGCGAGCCTTGCTCTTGCGGCGTTAAGCACCCCCAAGGGTAAACGCTGCCAGGGCCAATAATCGTCACATTCCTCGCCAGCATGCGGGCTTGCTTGAACAGGAGAAAGCCCCATGCGGATTGCACCTCTCGTTTTCGCCGCCGCGCTAGCCGCGAGTGCTGTGCTGGCTCCCCCGGCTCTGGCAAAGGACCCCGGGGCCCAGAAGGCCGAGGATAAATCGGCCTCGTCGTCACCGTGCAGCGCCTATCAGCAGGCGCCGGACGGATCCTGGGAGCAGCTCCCCTGCCGGGAGACGGGTGAGCGCGCCCAGCCGCAGACGCAGCACAAGTCCGGCGCGCGAGCCACCGAACAGGGCGAGCGCTGAGCCTCACGGGAACTCAAGAGTTCCATCTGCGTTGAGCCAGTGGCTTGCCACGGTGAGTACGCCCGTTCCATACCGTGGGCAGGGCCGAGGAGCGGCCCTTGGAAAAGCCTACCCCGCGAGCGCTTGTGGATTCGATCGAGCTACAGGACCTGCAACGCCGTCTGAAGGCGCTGGAGGAGGAAAACGCCCGCCTGAAGGCCCTTGGGGCTGCCGACCAGACGCTGCGCCGCCAGGCGGAATCTGCCCTGGCCGAGAGCGAGGAGCGGTACCGGACGCTGTTCAACTCGATCGACGAAGGCTTTTGCATCATCGAGTTCTTCGACGGCCCGCACGGGCCCCTCAGCGACTACGTCCACGTCGAAGCCAATCCCGCCTATACCCAGCACGCCGGCATTCCCGATGTGGTCGGCCAAAAGGTCCGGGAGATGGTCCCGGGCGAGGCCGATGGCTGGGTGGAGCTCTATCGTGGTGTGCTGGTAACGGGCCGACCGATCCGCTTCGAGCGCGAGCTGGTCGCGACCGGCCGCCACCTCGAACTCGCGGCCTTTCGTGTCGAGCCTGCCAGCCGCAAGCAGGTCGCCGTGCTGTTTCAGGACATCACGGCGCGCAAGCGGGCCGAGCGGGAGTTGCAGCAGCTCAACGAGACGCTGGAGGCGCGCGTGGTGGCGGCGCTGGCCGAGCGCAAGCTGATGGCCGATCTCGTCGAGGGCACCGATGCCTTCGTACAGGTGGTCGATCCGACCTTTCGCTGGCTTGCGATCAACGGCGCCTCTGCGCGCGAATTTCATCGCATCTACGGTATCTTGCCGAAGGTCGGTGATAACATGCTTGAGCTGCTTGAGGATCAACCCGAGCATCGCGACGCCGTCCATTCCGTCTGGTCGCGGGCCCTCGCCGGCGAGGCCTTCGTCGAGATCGCCGAGTTCGGCGAGCCCGGCCGGAGCCGCAAGTTCTACGAGATGCGCTTCAATGGCCTGCGCGACGGCGACGGCCGGCTGCTCGGGGCCTACCAGTTCAGTTACGACGTCACGGATCGTCTGAACGAGCAGGAGCGTCTGCGCGAGGCAGAGGAAGCACTTCGGCAGTCGCAGAAAATGGAGGCGGTCGGCCAGCTCACCGGCGGCATCGCGCACGATTTCAACAATCTGCTCACCGGCATCATGGGATCGCTGGAATTGCTGCAGATCCGGCTCGGCCAGGGCCGCATCAAGGACATCGACCGCTATGTGACGGCGGCGCAAGGCGCCGCCAAGCGCGCGGCCGCGCTGACGCACCGGCTGCTGGCGTTCTCGCGGCGGCAGACGCTCGATCCCAGGCCGACCGACCTGAACCGCCTCGTGATAGGCATGGAGGAGCTGGTCCGGCGCACGGTCGGCCCGGAGATCGCGGTGGAGGTTGTCACCGCCGGCGGAATGTGGGCGACGCTGATCGATGCCTCGCAGCTCGAGAATGCCCTGCTCAACCTCTGCATCAACGCCCGCGACGCCATGCCGGGGGCGGCCGGCTCACGATCGAGACCGCCAACCGCTGGCTCGACGAGCATGCCGCTTCCGAACGCGACCTGACTCCCGGGCAATACGTCTCGCTCTGCGTCACCGATACCGGCGCGGGCATGACGCCCGACGTGATCGCGCGCGCGTTCGATCCGTTCTTCACGACCAAGCCGATCGGCCAGGGCACCGGCCTCGGGCTCTCGATGGTCTACGGCTTCGTCAGGCAGTCCGGCGGACAGGTCCGAATCTATTCCGAAGTTGGCCAGGGCACGACCATGTGCCTCTATCTCCCGCGTCATTACGGCAGAGAAGCCGACAAGCCTTCGCTACCGTCCACCAGGAATGCCGTGCGCCCGGAGGCAAGCCATACCGTCCTGGTGGTCGATGATGAGCCTTCGATCCGGATGCTGCTGACGGATGCGCTGGAGGAGATCGGTTTCAACGTCCTGGAAGCGCATGACGGGCCGACCGGCCTCAACATCCTGCAATCGGAAGCGAGGATCGACCTGCTCGTGACCGATGTCGGCCTGCCCGGCGGAATGAACGGCCGCCAGCTCGCGGATGCCGCGCGCACGACGCGGCCGGCGCTTAAAGTGCTGTTCATCACCGGCTACGCGGAAAACGCCATCATCGGCAACGGCCAGCTCGCCCCGGGCATGCAGGTGCTGACCAAGCCGTTCGTGGTCGAGGCGCTGGCCAGCCGTGTCCTCGACATGATCAAGGATGGAACCGGCCGGAGTTGAGCCCTCAGCTATGGGCCGGCCCACGCATGATCTTCATGGCGTCGGCGATGTGCCGCCATTCCCTGGCCTCGTCGGCCTCGCCGCGACCCTCGCAGGCCTGGGCCTGCTCGGCAGCCTTCGCGATCGCGGCAAAACCGTGCTGCTCGAGCATCTGCCGGGCAACGGTGTGGACCTGAACCTCGGACATCATGAGCGCTCTCCCGTAATGAGGATATCGCGGCGCCCGGCTCGGCGCTCCGCGTCCAGGACGACAACGATCTTGCCATCGTCACCGTTCCGCCGATCCGATCACATCGGCTCGCCCGCGGGAACGCGATCCGCCCAAACGACGAAGGCGGTCCGCCATGCCCGGCGGACCGCCTTCTCACCCACCCCAAAGCTGGGAGTTGCCGGCCGCGTTCCCTACGCGACCGCCACTTTCTTGCGCTCGAAATCGTTGGGCACCTCGATATCGACCTCCAGGGTCGACACCTCGTCGCCGCGATCGAGCCGGACGATGACCTTGGTCGGATCCAGCGTGACGTGCTTGGAGACCACGGCGAGAATTTCCTCGCGCAGCACACCGAGCAGATCGGGCTGGCCACGCATTCCGCGTTCATGGGCAAGCAGGATCTGCAGCCGTTCGCGTGCGACGGGTGCAGAGGCCTTGTTACCGCGGAGAAGCCGGAGCAGACCCATGCTCATGCAGCCCTCCGTCGCAGCAGACGATCCATGAAGCCCTTGCGCTCGGTCGGAACCTGCATTGGCACGGTGTCGCCGCACAGCCGGCGCGCCGCGTCGATATAGGCCCGTGCGGGAGCGCCCTCGGCGTTCGACAGCGTCACCGGCGTGCCGACGTTGGAGGCGCGCAGCACGTCCTGGCTCTCGGGGATGATGCCAAGCAAGGGCGTTGCGAGGATCTCCAAGATGTCCTCGATAGTCAGCATCTCGCCGCGCGCGGCGCGGGAAGGATCGTAACGCGTGATGAGAATGTGCTTTTCGACGCGCTCGCCCTTCTCGGCTCGCACGGTCTTGGAATCGAGCATGCCGATGATGCGGTCGGAATCGCGCACCGAAGAGACTTCGGGATTGGTGACGATCACGGCCTCGTCGGCAAAGCGCATCGCCATGGAAGCGCCACGCTCGATGCCGGCCGGGCTGTCGCAGATCACCCAGTCGAAGCGGGCGCGCAGCTCGTCGATGACCTTGCCGACGCCCTCTTCCGTCAGCGCGTCCTTGTCGCGGGTTTGCGAGGCCGGGAGCAACCAGAGGTTTTCCAGCCGCTTGTCCTTGATCAGCGCCTGCGGGAGTTTCGCAACGCCCTGCACCACGTTGATGAGGTCGAACACGACCCGGCGCTCGGCGCCCATGACGAGGTCGAGGTTGCGCAGGCCGACGTCGAAATCGACGACGACGACCTTGTCGCCGCGCTGCGCCAGCGCCGCTCCCAGGGCGGCGGTCGTCGTGGTCTTGCCGACCCCGCCCTTGCCTGATGTCACGACCAGTACCTTGGCCATCTCAAATATCTCCTTCTGGTCAGTTCAGCGCGGTAATTCGCATGGTGTTGCCTTGCAGGAAGGCTTGAGCCGGCTTGCCACGCAGGGCGGCGTCGATGTCGTCGGCGGTCTGATAAAACCCATCGATCGCAAGCAATTCGGCTTCGATCTTCTGGCAATAGATGCGCGCGCTGGTATGTCCGTTCACGCCCGCCATGGCGCGGCCGCGCAGCGCGCCATAGATGTGGATCGAGCCGCCGGCGACGACTTCCGCACCGGACCCGACCGAACCGAGGATGGTGACGTCGCCTTCCGGGAAAATGACGGTCTGGCCGGAGCGCACGGGCGCCTCCAGCAGCAGCGAACCCGGCTTGGTCTCGGACTTCGCATCAGGCTTCTTCGGCGCGGTCGGCTCGACCACGCAGCTGCGGCCGCCCGACAGTAGCGGCGGCATCATGGGGGTCAACCTCGCCTCCTCCACGCCCTCGATGCCGAGCACGCGGATATTGCGGTCCTGCAGGCTTGTGAGCAGATGGCCGATGCCGGACTGGCTGAGATCGACCGAGGACAGGTCGATCACGACGGGCCGGCCGGCAAAGAAGCCCGGCGAGCGCGCAATCGTGGCGTCGATCTCGTGCAGCCAGTCCTGGACTGGAACCGTCGGCGTGAACACGAAGGCCACATAGGAACGCCCGCGCAGGCGCACCATTTGGCGTTGAGGTTTGACTGCAGCCTCCATAGCGGCCGACTCGTTCCCTGTTATTGAATGGTTAACGATGCGGCGGATATGGTTAACGGCCGGTTAATTCTCCGTGGGATTACGTGGGGAATGGGCCGGCTGGCGCCGCTCTCGTGTCCCGGACGCGCTGCAGCGTGCAACGCTGCTGCGCCGCCCGGATCATGCTCTCGGAACAATGGGCCCCGGCTCTGCAGCGCACCGTCAAGGGACGCTGCGCTGCGTCCGGGGCACGAGAGGAGCGCGCGGCCCCCTACTTCTTCACCTTGCTCGCATCCATCTTGATCGCGGGATCCAGCATCTTGGTCGTGAACGCGGTGGTGACGTCGAACGGCTTCTCCATGCCGAGATAGGTCTGGACCAGCTCGTAGTCCTTCTTCATCCGCTCGCCGTCGATCCAGCCGAGAGCCTTGGTGGTGGTGAACTCGTCCGTCATCAGGAATTTGATGCGCTCCCACTGGCGCTCCTGGTTCGCCTTGTCGAGGCCGGAGACCTGGTCGAGCAGCGCCTTCAGGCACGGCGTGACGTCGGCAACGCAGGCCGCAAAGGCCTTCTGCGTCACGCGCACGAAGTCTTCGACGACCTTCGGATTCTTCTGCAGGTAAGCGCCATTGACGATCAGCGAATTGCCATAAGGGTTGAGCCCGATGTCCTTCCAGTTGACGTAGCCGAGGTCCTGGCCGAACTCGATCACCTTGAGGTCATGCTCGTTGTAGAAGTCGCTGATGATGTCGACCGTGTGGCTCTTCAGCGCCGCGATCTTCGCGGTCGGCCCGACATTGACGAAGCCGACGGAGTCCGGAGCAAGCCCTGCGGCCTTGGCGAAGGCCGGCCACATCACGCGCGAGGCGTCCCCGGGCGGATTGCCGATCTTGTGGCCGGCGAAGTCCTTCACGCCGTTCACGCCATAGCTCTTCAGCCAGTAGAAGGTCTGGCCGGTGTTGGCATAGACGCTCATCACCGCGACGGTGTCGGCGCCCTTGCTCTTGGCCACCAGCATGGTGGCGAGGTCGGCGACGCCGAAGGGCGAGCCGCCCGAGCCGACCTTGGCGGCGGAGACGCCGGAGCCCTTGCCGATCTCGATCGTGAGGTCGATGCCGGATTTCTCGTACCAGCCCTGGGCCTTGGCATAATAATACGGCGAGTGATCGGCCGTCGGCGTCCAGTTCAGGATCAGATTGACCGCCTCACCGGCCCGCGCGGGCACCGCGGCCACGCCGAGCATCAGGGTCAAGACCAGGGCCGAGCCCGCCGCCTGCAAACGCTTCATCGCATCTCTCCTCATTGCCAGCGACCCGGCTTGTCGCTCTCCCCTCGTGAGGATACCAATGCAACAAGCCCGCCCTCAACTTGTCAACTGTTTGGTTGGAAATGCCCGCAAAACGATCTGGCGACACCGTGCCGCAGCGCCGCGACCCCGTCGCCACCCGCAAGAAGCTGCTCACCGCGGCGCGCCAGGAGTTCGCCCGGCACGGCTTTGCCGGCGCCCGCGTCGACGAGATCGCGATGCGCGCCGGCGTCAACAAGCAGCTCGTCTACCACTATTTCGGCGACAAGGACGCGCTCTACCTCGCGGTGCTCGAATGGGTCTATGAGGACATCCGCGAGCAGGAGCGCAAGCTCAATCTCGAAGGCCTGCCGCCGGAGAAGGCGATCCGCCGGCTGATCGAGGCCTCGTTCGATCACCTCGCCGCCAACCCCGATTTCATCGTGCTTTTGAACGACGAGAACCGCGGCGGCGCCCGTCATGTCCGCGGCTCGACGCGGCTGGAAGCGATGCATTCCCCCTGGTCAGGAGCGTTTCGCACATCCTCCACGAGGGAGTGCGGGCGGGCGTGTTCCGCAAGGGGATCGATCCGGTCCAGCTCTATATCTCCATTGCGGGCCTGTCCTATTTCTTCTTCTCCAACACCCCGACGCTGTCGGCGATCTTCGGCAAGGATTTGTCGAGCCGCACCCAGCGGCGCGCCCGCCGCCGGCACGTCGCCGATCTCGTGCTGCAGTCGCTCCGGCCCTAATCAACCAACTGGTTGAAACTTGCCCCGAGGCCGGCTAGGCTGGGGACCTGCGGCAAGGCGGCCGCTTGCAACAGGGAGCAACCGGTGGCGGGAGACGGAGCACGCACCACGCGCAGCTTTGCGATCATCCTGGTCGTTCACCTCGCCGTGCTCGTGCTGTGGCAGGTCGCGGTCGATGCCTTCCATGTGCCGAAATTCATCCTGCCCTCCCCGCTTGCGACGATTCAGACGCTGGGAACCGCGAGCTATGCCTGGGGCGCCAACACGCTGGTGACGGCGGTCGAGATCCTCGGCGGCTTCGCGCTCGGCGCCTTCGTCGGGGTGGCGCTGGCCGTGATTTTCAGCTGGGCGCCGCTGCTCAGCATGGTGCTGCTGCCGCTGTTCGTGACGCTGAACATGATCCCGAAGGTCGCGCTCGGCCCGCTCCTGATCGTCTGGTTCTCCTACGGCATCGTCCCGAACATCCTGATCGCCTTCAGCATCTGCTTCTTCCCGATCCTGCTCACCACGGCGCGGGGTTTGCGCGAGGTCGAGCCCGACCTGCTCGATCTCGTCAAATCGCTGCGCGGCTCGCGCTGGACGCTGTTCCGCAAGATCCAGCTGCCGGGATCGCTGCCTTACGTGTTCTCCGGCATGAAGGTCGGCGCCATCCTCGCGGTCGCCGGCGCCATCGTCGGCGAGTTCATCGCCTCCGAGCGCGGGCTCGGCTACCTCATGATCCAGGTGCAGTCGTCGCTCGACACGCCCGCGATGGTGATGGCCGTCGTGCTGCTGACGCTGCTCGGGGTCGCTCTCTACGGCCTGGTGCTCGCCCTCGAACGCATATTCGTCGTCGGCGACGTCAGACAAAGCTAACGAAGGATCGCTCCATGCTGCTCACCCGCGAGAAACTGCCGAAGACCATCCCCGATATCGCGGCCCTCGACGAGTTGCTGTGCCGGCCGACGCGGGCGCTGATCGACGACCTCGCCAAGATCGAAGGCGACATCATGATCCTCGGCGTCGGCGGCAAGATGGGCCCGACGCTGGCAGGCCTTGCGAAAGCCGCGGTGCCCGATCGCCGCGTCATCGGCGTCGCCCGCTTCAGCGAGGCCGGCGTGAAGGATTGGCTGCAGGCCCGCGGCGTCGAGACGATCAATTGCGACCTGATGGACGAGACGGCTATCAAGGCGCTACCGAAGGCACCGAACATCGTCTTCATGGCCGGCCGCAAGTTCGGCGCCGAGGGCGATTTGTCGCTGACCTGGGCGATGAACAGCGCATGTGCCGGCTTTGGTTGCGCAGGCCTTCCCGGCCTCGCGGATCGTGGCGTTCTCGACCGGCTGCGTCTATCCGTTCGTGCCCGTCGACGGCAAAGGCTCGGCCGAGGACATGGCGCCGAACCCGCCCGGCGAGTATGCCCAGTCCTGCGTCGGCCGCGAGCGCATGTTCGAATATTTCTCGCGCAAGTTCGCAACGCCCGGCCGCCTGTTCCGTCTCAATTACGCGATCGACATGCGCTACGGCGTGCTGCACGACATCGCGACCAAGGTGCTCAACGGTTCGCCGATCGACGTCAGCCTCGGCCACGTCAATTTCATCTGGCAGGGCGATGCGTCCGCGCAGGCGCTCCGCTGCCTCGCCCATTGCACCACGCCGACCTCGCCGATCAATGTCAGCGGCCACGAAATCCTGGCGGTGCGCGATCTCGCGCAGAAATTCGGCGCCCGCTTCGGCCGTGCGCCGGTTCTTGTCGGCGAAGAGCAGCCGACAGCGTGGCTCACTGACACGTCGAAAGCAGTGGACCTGTTCGGCCTGCCGGTCGTCGATACCGAGCAGTTGATCGCCTGGACCGCGGATTGGGTCTCGCGCGCTATGCCGAGCCTCGGCAAGCCCACCAAATACGAGGTGCGTGATGGCCGTTACTGACGCCCCGCCCGTCCTCAAGCTCGGCGTCGACGATGCGATCGCGGGGCTGGCGCTGTCCACGGAAGCGCATTGGAACCAGACCGAGGAGGACTGGCGCATCTTCCTGCGCGAGGGCATCGTGTTCGGCATACGCGACGGCATGCGGCTGGTCGCGACCGCAGCGCTGCTGCCCTATTCCGGCCACAACGCCTGGATCAGCATGGTGCTGGTATCAGGCACGCATCGCCGCCGCGGCTTCGCCACGCGCCTTGTCGATGCCTGCCTTGAGACCGCGCACAGGAACGGCCTGACGAGTTGGCTCGACGCCACACCCGACGGTGCCGCCGTCTACGGTCCCCTGGGGTTCACGCCGACGCTGCAATTGCGCCGCCTGAAGCTGGCGCGGTCCGGACACGCCGACACGCCGCCATCATCGTCCGCGACGCTCGAAGCGCTCGCCATGCGGGACCGGCGCGCCACCGGCTTCGACCGGACCGCGCTCCTCTCAGCCTTCGCCCAGCGCGCAGGCTCACGCATCGTCGTTGCGAACGGGGCAATTGCGCTGGTACGCGATGGCCGCACCGCCCGCCATATCGGCCCCCTGTTGGCCGACAATGCCGCGGCGGCTCTGGTGTTGGTCGACCAGATCACGCATTCCGAGACGAGCCCGCTGCTGCTCGACGCCGTCGCCTCGCAAGGCGCGTTCCTTGACGGATTGACTGCCTCCGGCTGGACCATCGAGCGCCCATTCCAGCGCATGCGGTTCGGCCCCGCCACCGTCACGGGTGAAGACATGCCATTCGCCGTCGCCGGTCCAGAATTCGGATAGGACATCATGCACCACAGCCAGATCAATTCGGACGTCCGCAAGCTGATCGCTGACGGCACCGTGCTGCCCGCCCATCCCCTCGCACTCACCGCCGAGCGCCAGCTCGACAAGACGTATCAACGCGCACTGACGCGCTATTACGTCGATGCAGGCTCAGGCGGCCTCGCCGTCGGCGTGCACACCACGCAGTTCGCGATCCGCGACGTCGGCCTCTACCGCCCCGTGCTCGAGCTCGCTGCCGAGACCGCGGCCAACTGGACGAAGCGTCCGCTGGCCATGGTGGCGGGCCTCGCGGGTCCGACGAAGCAGGCCGCAGCGGAGGCGCGCACCGCGCGCGACATCGGCTATCACGCAGGCCTCCTCAGCCTCGCCGCGATGAAGAGCGCCTCCGAGGACGAGATCATCGCGCACTGCGCAGCGGTGGCGGCCGAAATCCCGCTGGTCGGCTTCTATCTCCAGCCGGCCGTCGGCGGCGTGGTGCTGTCGAGCCGGTTCTGGCAGCGCTTCGCCTCGATCGACAACGTCATCGCCATCAAGATCGCGCCGTTCAACCGCTATCGGACCCTCGACGTGCTGCGCGGCGTCGCCGCGGCCGGCGCGCTCGACCGCGTCGCGCTCTACACCGGCAACGACGACCACATCCTGCTCGATCTGATGCTGCCCTTCGACCTCCGCGACAACGGCGTCACCACCCGCACCTACTTCAAAGGCGGCCTGCTCGGCCACTGGTCGGTGTGGACGGCAAGTGCGATCAAGCAGTTCGAGCGCTGCAAGGCGGCACGGCACAGGGACAGCGTTCCCGCCGACCTGCTCGCGCTCGATGCCCGCGTCACCGATTGCAACAGCGCCTTCTTCGATGTCGCCAACGATTTTCACGGCTGCATAGCCGGTTGCCACGAGGTCCTGCGGCGCCAGGGCCTGATGAAGGGCCTGTGGTGCCTCGATCCGGCCGAGGGGCTCAGCCCCGGCCAGAAGGACGAGATCGACCGCGTTACGCGCGAGCACGCCGACCTCAGCGACGATGCCTTCGTCGCCGCCAATCTGGATAAATGGCTGGCATGAATTCCGAGCCCTTCATCAGCCTGCGAGGCGTGCGAAAAGTGTATCGCAGCGGCGGCGCCGAATTCCTGGCGGTGTCCGACGTCACGATGGACGTGCAGGAAGGCGAGCTGGTCTCGCTGGTCGGCCCGTCCGGCTGCGGCAAGACGACGGTGATGAAGATTCTTGCGGGCCTGCACGGCGCCGACGGCGGCACGGTGAAGATCGGCAATGCCAAGAGCCCGTTCGACCCGAGCCGCGACATCGGCATGGTGTTCCAGCAGGCCTTGCTGCTGAAATGGCGCACCATCCTCGACAACGTGCTGCTGCCGGCCGAGATCGTGGGCTTGCCGATGAAGGCCGCGCGCGAGCGGGCACGCGATTTGCTCAACCTGGTCGGCCTCGCCGGTCATGAGCAGAAATATCCGCAGCAGCTCTCCGGCGGCATGCAGCAGCGCACCGCCATTGCGCGCGCCTTCATCCACGATCCCAGGCTGATCCTGATGGACGAGCCGTTCGGCGCGCTGGACGCGCTGACGCGCGAGCAGATGAACCTGGAGATGCTGCGGATCTGGCGCGAGAGCGGCAAGACCATTATCTTCGTCACGCATTCGATCCAGGAGGCCGTCTTCCTGTCGTCGCACTGCGCCGTGCTGACGGCGGGACCAGCGAAGATGGCCGACTATTTCCCGATCGACCTGCCCTTCCCGCGCGACCTTCCGCTCAAGACGACAGACGCGTTCGGCGCCTATGCGCGTCGGATTTATGCCAAGCTGGGCCTGGCTTCGTAGCCCGGATGAGCGCAGCGCAATCCGGGACAGCGCCGATGACGTGCGAGATCCCGGATTACGCTGCGCTCCATCCGGGCTACGAAGAGGCGCGGTGTTGTCACCGCGCCCTCCTCACACTCAGGTCTTGTTGCGCATCTTGCTGAGCAGGTAGTTGTCGTAGAAGTTTTCCGCGATCTGCGTATAGAACAGCAGCTCCTTCATATACGCGTCGTGGCTTTCCTTGGTGCGCTTGAACAGCTCGCTCTTGGCGGCGAGGCTCGTTCAGATGCTCCTGGGTCGCGGCGTAGCAGGCCTCCATCACCGGCTGCGGGAACGCCCTCAACTCGGCACCACCGGCAATCAGCCGCTTCAGCGCCGCCGGGTTCACGCTGTCGTATTTCTCGAGCATCCAGGCGCCGGCCGCCGAGGCCGCCTGGTTGACGATCGCCTGGTACTGCTTGGGGAGCGAAGCCCACTTCTCGTCGTTGACGATCATGTGCAGCATGGCGCCGCCTTCCCACCAGCCGGGGAAGTAGTAATATTTGGCGACCTTCTGGAAGCCGAGCTTCTCGTCGTCATAGGGGCCGACGAACTCGACCGCGTCGATCGTGCCCTTCTCCAGCGCCGGATAGATGTCGCCGCCCGCGATCTGCTGCGGCACGACGCCGAGCTTGGCCAGCACATGGCCGCCTATGCCCGCGATGCGGAATTTGAGGCCCTTGAGGTCGTCGACGGTCTTGATCTCCTTGCGGAACCAGCCGCCCATCTGGGTGCCGGAATTGCCGCAGAGGATCGCATGGGCCTTGAACGGCTTGAGCGCCTCGTTGGTGAGATCGGCGCCGCCGCCGAAATGCCACCAGGATTCCTGATGGCGGTGGTTCATGCCGAAGGGCGCGCCGGTGGCATAGGCCAGCGCCGGCTCCTTGCCGATGTAGAAATACAGCGGGGTCTGCGCCATCTCCACCGAGGAGGTGCTGACGGCGTCGAGCGCCTGCAAGCCCGGAACGATCTCGCCGGCGCCGAAGGTCTGGATCTGGAATTTGTTGTCGGTGGCCTCGGCAACATATTTCGCGAAGGTCTGCGCCGTGCCGTAGATGGTGTCGAGCGACTTCGGGAAGCTCGAGGTCAGGCGCCATTTGATCTCGGGTGCGCTCTGCGCGATCGCGGGGGCAGCAACCAGCGTCGTTGCGCCGGCAACCGCGCCCCCTTGAGGAATGTACGGCGTTTCATGATGGGCTCTCCTGAAAGTAAGTTTCAAACATATGGACGTGCAACGACGATCTTCGCGGATCGTTTGCCCGTTCCTGTCGCTGAGTTCAAGCTGTGCGGGAGAAGGCCCGTAGGCCGTTAAAGCAGCTTCGCGCTGACGAACAGCGCACGCACGGCATTGGTGGCTTGCACCGCGAGCATCGCGTTACCGGCCGCGCCTTCCAGCGCCGCGACGGCGTCCTCGTGCAGGGAGCGGAATTCCATCCACTCGACCGACTTGAAATTGGTGAGGAATTGATAGGCCTGGCCGACTGTTGCGATCGCCAGCGTGTCACCGTTCAGCTTGATCTTGAACGTCGTACGCAGCGGGGTCTCGGAACTTGATGGATCACTCATGGGCTGCTTCTGGACGATGACGGCTTAACGAAGGGGAAACGGCAGCCCCGCCGCGACAGGCGAATATCAGGAGTCGGTGCTCGCGCGCTGCGAGGCGGTCGCCGCGCCGCTCAGGCTCGGCACCACGACAAGACGGTTGAACTCGCCATTGTCCCACGACTTGAGAAAACGATCATAGTCCTTGATCGAGACGCAGCCGTTGGAATCGCCACGGGGCCCAAGCATGTAGCTATGGGTGAGAAGGCCGACGCGGCCGAGCGCGCTGGTGCCCTCAGTCGGCGTCAGGCGCAACGCGCGGATGCCGTGGAACAGCTTCTCGCGGGGCTTCAGATCGTAGATCGCGGGCGGGGTCGCGCCGACCATGCGCTGATCGACATGGTCGGGGTCGTCCATCAACGCGCCCATGCCGGAATGGGCTTCCAGCGCGATGCCGCTAGGCAGGTAAAGCGCCTTGGCCTTGATGTCGTAGACCGCGGTGCGGGAATCGTAGCCGAGGGCGGCGAGATCCGGTGCCTTACCGAACAGGCCGTCGCCGGGCGTCAGCGACGCCAGGCGGATCTTGTCGGTGAATTTTTCGAAGAAGTTGCGGTTGTCGATCCTGGGGTTGGTCTCGGCATAGGCCTGGCTGGATGCGATCTGGGCGGAGAAGTCCGCCTGCGCCGGGCGCGAGCGCGGCATGGGAACGGCGTCGGCGCGCTGCGTGGCGGGCCTGGTCTCGTCGACTGTCTGCCGGTCGTCTTCGGTCAGGGTCGAGCGCCACTCGTCGCCCTGGAGCTTTTGGGCCAGCATCGCCTTGGCGTCGCGCAGCTTGAGCTGCACCGCGTTCAATGCCGAACGCTCCATCGTTCTCAGACCAAGCTCTCGAGCGGACGGATTGCCCGACGCCGAAGCAAAGCGGTCCTCGAAAGACGGGCCACTGGCCGGCGGCAGTGCGGCAGTGACCAGCGCACTGGAATCGCCGATATCGGCAACCCAGGCCGCAGCCCCCAGTGCCAGCGCGACGGCGGCCAAGGACAGCAGTATCGTCTCCGCTCGCCCGATACGGCGGCGCGACAACAGCCTCTCGGCGCTTGCGCGGTCGGAAACCATCAGATCCCCAAATCGACCCCCGGGGGCCCAACCCCCACCCGGAGACTCTATACCAGCTACCACATTGGGAGCCAAAAGTTAGGCATAATCGCGGCCGGTTAGGCACGTCTGGGGTATCCAATGACCGATCCTTTCGACCTCGACCGCTTCATCCAGGCCCAAAACCCGGTTTTTCGCGCCGTCGAGGGGAGCTGGCCCGGGGCCGGAAGCAGACTCACTGGATGTGGTTCGTCTTCCCGCAAATCGCCGGCCTCGGCTTCAGCGCCATGTCGCAGCGCTACGCCATCGGCTCCCGTGCCGAGGCGAAGGCCTATCTCGGCCACCCCGTGCTCGGAGCGCGCCTGGTCGAATGCACCGGGCTCGTGCTCGCCGTTCAAGGACGCAGCATCAACGCGATCCTCGGTTCGCCCGACGACGCCAAGTTCCGCTCGTCGATGACGCTGTTCGGCGCGGTGTCCGGCGAGCCCATTTTCGGCGAGGCGCTCGCCCGCTATTTCGCAGGCGAACGCGACGCCGCGACGCTGGAGATCCTGGCGGAGCTGGACCGAAGGGATTGAGACCAAGGCTGCCGGCCCGCAGCGTAAACCCGGGATTAACACGGGCATCCTAGGTTCAGGAGAATATCCTTCTCCCCCGCGCCAATTGCCGGACAGATCAATGAAAATCGGTACGCTCCTGACCACCGCCATCGTTTCGCTCTCAACCGTGGGCGGCGGCCTCGCCGTCTACGTCGCCGTGACGAAGTACCAGACGATGGACCGGATCAGCGAGGCCCAGGGCCGGCTCGCGATCGTCCGCGCCGCCAGCGACATCCCGCGCTATCTCAACCCTGAGCGCGGCTTCTCAACCAACATCCTCTACGGACCCGCGACGGTGGACCCGGCGCAAGTGGCAGAACAGGGCAGGCTGCGCAAGCAGACCGACGGCGCGCGCGACAGGATGAACGCGCTGCGCAAGGAGTTGCCCGGCCCGTTCGACGACGGCGCCGCCATCGGCAGAGAGATCGACGGCATCAATTCGAAATTCACCGCGCTCCGCGACGCGATCGACAAGGCGATCGCGGGACCTGCGGAAGCCCGCAAGGACGCGGCCCGAAAGGTCGTCGCCGACAACGCCGTTCTCAACGCCGGCGTCACCGCACTGCTCAACGAGCAGGTGCGCCGCATGGCGATCCTGAACGGCGATGCCTACCGGCAGTCGAACTACGCCAACATCGCCATGACCCTGCGCGACATCGGCGGCCTCAATGCCAGCGTGCACAAGAACCTCGTGGGCGGCAAGAAGGTCGCAACCGACGCGGAGAAGGCCGACGTCGCCCGCATGCAGGGGCGCAGCGACCAGATCGTGATGTCGCTGATGGAATTGCGCGGTAACCCGGCAACTCCCGCCAATGTCGGCGCGGCGCTGGAAAACATGAATTCGCGCTACGTCGAGGAATTCGGCCGCGAGCTAAAGCTGGTCAAGGACGGCTCCGTCAGCGGCAAGTATGAGCACGACGTGGACACCTATTACGCCGCCTCGCAAAAGGGCCTCGGCTCCATCATCGGAGTTCGCGACGCGTTCTACGACAACGCCGAGCAGATCCTCGCCGGCGCCTCCTCTGCCGCGCGCACCAGCTTCACCATCGCGCTGCTCGGCCTTGCCGCCGTCCTGATCGCCAGCGTCGGCCTCATCGTGATGGTCCGCCGCCGTGTCTGCGCGCCGATCGTCCACCTGACGAGCCGGATGTCGCGGCTCGCCGAGGGCGAGGTTGCGGACAGCATCCCCGGCGCCGAGCGCTCCGACGAGATCGGGGCGATGGCCGCGGCCGTCCAGGTCTTCAAGGACAACATGATCCGGGCCGAGCGGCTCTCCGCGGAGAAGCAGGCCGAGAACGACGGCAAGATGCGCCGCGCCCAGGCGCTCGACGAGGCTCACCCGCGCGTTCGAGGCCAAGGTCACCGAACTCGTCGGCGGCCTCTCCCGCGCTTCCTCGACCATGGAAAGCACGGCGCAGTCGATGACGTCGACCGCGGCGCAGACCAACAGCCAGGCGGCCGTCGTCGCCGCCGCCTCCGAGCAGACCTCGACCAACGTGCAGACCGTCGCCAGCGCCACCGAGGAGCTGACCTCCTCGATCTCCGAGATCGGCCGTCAAGTCGCGCAAAGCACCGAGATCGCGGCCCGCGCCGTCGACAACGCCCGCCGCACCGGCGATACCGCGCGCGCCCTTGCCGAGGGCGCGCAGAAGATCGGCGACGTCGTCACGCTGATCCAGAGCATCGCCGAGCAGACCAATCTTCTCGCTCTCAACGCCACGATCGAGGCCGCCCGCGCCGGCGAGGCCGGCCGCGGCTTTGCGGTGGTCGCTTCCGAAGTGAAATCGCTGGCGGGCCAGACCGCCAAGGCCACCACCGAAATCTCCGAGCAGATCTCGGCGATCCAGACCGCGAGCGACGAGACCGTGGCCGCGATCCGCAACGTCGCCGACGTCATCGGCGAGATCGACCAGATCGGTACCGCGATTGCCGCCGCGATCGAGGAACAGGGCTCGGCCACCAAGGAGATCGCCCGCAGCGTCCAGGAGGCCGCCCGCGGCACCCAGGAGGTCAATACCAACATCACCGGCGTGCAGCGCGCCGCCGACGACACGGGCAGCGCCGCGAGGAAGTGCTCGGCGCCGCCGAGCAGCTCTCCACCCAGTCTCGCGATCTCGCCGGACAGTTCGACCGCTTCCTCGGCGAGGTCAGGGCGGCGTAATATCCGTTACCGGGACAGTCCCGTAGCCCGGATGGAGCGCAAGCGTAATCCGGGACGGTGCAACCACGGTGAGGCTTTCCCGGATTTCGCTGCGCTCCATCCGGGCCACGAATTTGCGCGGCTGACTCAATACGGCGGCGCCTTGCGCGCCCGCTGTGCTTTTGCCGCCTCGATCCACCAGGTGAGATCGTCGGCGAAGCGCGGGAACGCACGCTCCAGCGCCTTGCCGCCGTCCCCAATCGGCTCGCCGTCCTCGGAAAGCGTCTGCGCGATCGGGCCGACACCGATGGTGCTCGACACCACCACCATGCCCATCTCCGACAGCGTGCCATGCCAGGCCGTCGCGGCGCGCGCGCCGGACAGGCGGCCGGCCGAATAGCTCACGATCGCGGCCGGGCGCCAGAACCACTCTTCGAGGAAATGGTCGGTGAGATTCTTCAGGCCGGGCTGAATGCCCCAATTGTATTCACCGGTGACGAAGACGAAACCGTCGGCGCCGCGAATCTGCCCGGCCAGCGTTTCCAGCGCTTCGGGCGCCGCGCCTTTCGGGTACTCCTTGTACATGCGGTCGAGCATCGGCAGGCCGATCGCCTTGGCATCGATGAAAGTGACATCGTCGCCGCGGCCGCGCAGCCCATTGATGACGAAATCCGCGAGGCGGATGCCCATGCGGTCGGAACGGTAGGAACCGTAGAGGACAAGGATGCGGTTGCTCATGATGGTCGCATACTACCACGAAAGCGGGACCGGAACGGTCTCCTTTGTCTCGGCATTCGTTTGTCGCGGCTTTCAGTGCGTGGCGCGATGGCTGGCGCGGCGCGGAATGGACCGGCAGGCCAGCCCGTCGGCCAGCAGCTTCATGTCCTCATGCCGGCCGCTGCGAATCAACCGGCCGAACTCCTCGGATGTGAAAGGAAGACTTGGATCCCCATCGATCGGGCGCCGCAGCCGCGGGCCGAAGAACCGCCGAACCAGGCTAGCCAGCCGCCGCATGTCAATTCCCTCGCGCCAGCAACAAACCTCTCACGAGGCATATTGTTCCTGCTAGCGCGACGAGATTGCAAGGCCCAACTGAGGGGTCGTCACCGAAATTTGCGGCGAGCGGATTGGCGGACTAGCCGATCCGCTTCAACGTCTCGATGTCGTTCATGGCGCTCGTCAATGCCCCGTTGCGGTCACGCACGAAGCTTTCGAGGTCCGACAGCACGGTGTTGATCATCTGAAGATTCTTGAACATGTCCTCGATCTGGGTCACGATGCTGTTGTAGCCTTCCTGGGTCTGGATCAGCTGGCCCCGGGTGTCGTTGATATTGGCTCCAAGCGACTCGAGCGAGGTTTCCATGCCTCCGATCGACGCATGGGTGCGCGTGAGGCTGCTCTTGGTGTCATTGGCGAGTTTCTTCACCTCCGTCGCCACCACCGAGAAGCCGCGCCCCGCCTCGCCGGCGCGCGCGGACTCGATCGTCGCGTTGAGCGCGAGCAGGTTGGTCTGGCCCGCGATCGTGTCGATGATCTTGAGGATGTCGCGCAGCCCGTTCATGGCTTGAGTGAGGCCGGCGAATTCCTGCGACAATGCCGAGGTGTCGGTCGCCTTCGCCGCCGATTGCGCGCTCGCCAGGATCACCGAACGGATCTCCTCCACGATCGCGTTGATCGAGGCGGTCTGCTGCAGCGCGCCCTCCACCTTTCCGCTCAACGTGGCGCTGGCGCTCAGATACTCGGTCAGGCGCTGCACGATGCCGTCCTTGATCTGGTTCAGGAGGACCATGCGGTTGAGATGCGTGCGGGTGAAATACTCGACGAAATGCGCATAGTGGATCGGGAACAGCTCGATGAACGGATCGTTCAACGGCTTCTCGCTGACGTCGAAGAACACGATCGCCGTCAGCGTCTGGTTGATGTTGATTCCGAACAGCTCGCCGAAGGTCGAGAATCCCGCGACCGGCATCGGCCACATCCCGCTCATGTTGCGGAGCTGGTTCTCGTTGTTGAGGCGGCGCAGGATGCAGTCGTTCAGGATCGCGCCGATCGCCGGCGGCTTGTCGCGCAGGAAGGACGCGAGGTCGCGCCGCGTCTGGTCGACGAAATCGGTGGCTTCCAGCAGCTCGAGCCTGTCGCCGGAATTGACGTCGCAGAAGAACGAGACGACGCCGCTCTGCGCATCGATGCCGGCGACCGAGCGCACGAACAGATCGCCGCCGACCTCGATGCCGAAGGAGTGCTTCGTCATCATCGACATGAGGTTCGCAGGACTCGTGTTCAACGCCTTCGCGACCGCAGACGCGAACGGCTTGATCTCGCCCGCCTCCAGAACGCCCGAGGCGGTGCGTCGGTTCGGATCGGCCCCCATGACGACGAAGGACTTGCCGGTCTTCTTGAAGTTCTGGGTCTTGAAGATGCTGTAGGCCCGGCCCGGCGCCAGCTTCAGGAAGGCGATGAGGGCGTGGTTCTCGAGGATCTGCTTGCCGTCGTAGAGATAGGTATTCTTGAAGTCGAGCTTGCCGCCGGCAGAGCCTCCGACGAAGGCGCACGGAAACTTGCCGCTGCGGTACACGGCTTCCATGAAATAGCTCTCCGAGGCGGAGACGCCGTCCACGAGCGCAAAGGCGATGGTGTCGCGCACGTCCAGCCCAAAGGGCGTCCGGATCGTGCCGAGGTCGCGGGCGATCGCCTCGATCCGGGCATCATGCGCCTTGGACGGCTCTCCCTTGCGGATGTCATCGTTGTGGAGGCGAACGCTGTGGATGCTGACGGACTGGAAGAGATCGGCCGGGAAGACCTGCACGACGACCGACGACCAGCTCGCGCCCGTCGCCTTGTAGAGCGACTGGCCCGCCGAGCACAATTCGCCGGCGGTCGACATCGCGATCACCGGCGTCGAGCCCGCCAGCCTCTGCAGCGACGACACCACGCGTGCGAAGTCGCAATGCGGCGAGATGAACGCGAGGGCGAGCGGCGCGCGCGCCGCTCCGATCACGAAGTCGTTCTCGGAAATATTCTGCAGCCGGTCGTCGCTCTCCAGCACGCGGATCGCGCAAGGTTCGCGGGACTCCGGCGTTGCATCCGGAGCGTCCGGAACGATCGACGGCGATGCTTGCTTGTGGCTTGCCTGGGAAAAGAACGAGAGCATGGCAATATCCTTGTTCGACGCGAGCCGCGTCTCGAAGGAGCAGATTGCGGATTCGAAATTTCTATTCGGTTAGGAACCGCGCCGCGTGGCTGCGTTTGCGCCTGCGATTGCCACCGTAGGACTACGGCACTGCGCGCTCCCGCGGGTTCATGATACCGACCGCAGCTGCGACTTTGATCTGAATCAAATTCCATCACCGCAGGGAATCAAGCGATGTGCAAGCGCATGTCGACGTCGATCAATCGGCGAAACCGACGAAGCGCACGAAGTCGCCGTTGGGCTCGCGGTCGGATCGCACCGCATTCGCGGCGAAGCTGTCGTCGGGATAGCCCATAGCAACGCAGGTCATGATGACCTCGTCTTCCGGAATCGTCGCGACCTCGCGCACGATGTCGGAGCGCATGATGCCCTGCCCGTTGATGACCGAGCCGAGGCCGCGGTCCCACGCCATGTTGCGCCGGCGGACCTCTTCGAGCGGTCCGCCGGTCAGCACGTGAACGTGCCAGGGCTGGGTGTTCATCGACGACGGCGCACGCTTGGCACTGTCGATGATCGCCTCGATCAACGCACGCGGCACCGGCTCGTTCTTGAAGCCACGCACGCTGCGGCGTGACTGGACCAGCGTTTCGAATTCCACCTCGCAGAACCTCCCCGCTCTTCATCCGTCGGCGCGACGACGCGGCCGGTTGCCGATGCGGCGCGCAAAATCTATGCTAGCCCGCAAGCAAGACCAAGAACCCTGGAGGGGTCGCCGCACCCCGTGAGGACTCAAAAATGGCCGCACCACTCGATCCCGTCATCGCCCAGATCATTCCGCTCATGCCGATGCGCGATCTCACGGTCATGACGCCACAGAGCGCCCGCGATTCCTTGCGCGCACTGGCTGCCTCGCGCGCCGCCATCCCGCCGCCGCCCGTCGATAGCGTCGAGGATGCCGAGGTGAAAGGCGGCGCCGGCTCGCTTGCTGCACGCGTCTATCGGGTCGGCACCACGCCCGCGCCGACCGTGGTGTTCTTCCATGGCGGCGGCTGGGTCGCGGGCGACCTCGAAACCCACGACAGGCAGGCGCGCAACCTTGCGATCGAGACCGGGGCCGTCGTGGTCTCCGTCGACTATCGCCGCCCGCCCGAAACGCGCTTTCCAGGCGCCTTTGAAGATGCCTTCGCCGCCGTCAGCGACGTGTTTGGCCGCGTCGCGGAATTTGGTGGCGATGCCAAACGCCTCGGCGTTGCCGGCGACAGCGCCGGCGGCAATCTCGCCGCGACCACCGCGATCGCCTGCCGCGATGCCGGGATCAAGCTCGCCGCGCAATTGCTGGTCTACCCCGTCACCGACGTCCTCGGCGGTTACGCCGATGCGCGCGAGAACGCGCGCTATCCCTCGCGCACTGAGAATGCCGACGGCTACTTCCTGACGCGCGCCACGATGGAATGGTTTTGCGGTCACTATCTCGCCGATCCCGGCCATGCCCGGGACTGGCGTGTCTCGCCGCTACGCGCGGCCTCCCTCGCCGGTATCGCCCCCGCGATCGTGACCACCGCCTGGTTCGATCCCCTGCGCGACGAAGGTGCGGCCTATGCGAGGGCGCTCGAGGCGGCCGGCGTGCGGGTCAAGCACCATGAGGGCCCTGGCCTGATCCACGGCTATTTCGGCATGGGCGATGCCTCGGACGTCGCACGGGCCGAAGCGCAGCGCGCGCGGGCCGACTTTAGGGCGCTGCTGATGCGAGGCGTGTGAGGCCGATCAGGTGCTCCGCGTCTGCTGCGCCGCGGTGTGGCCCCAGGTCTCGTCCCAATCCTGACCGGCGGCATCGATGACGCGGCCGTCGGCTTCAAAAAACTTGTTCGGCACCTGGAAGATCGCCAGGATCAGGGCCCCGTCCGGGCACCAGGCGGCGTGCCGGCTGCCTGCCTCGCGCCAGATGAATTCGCCGGCCTTGCAGGCGATTCCCTTGGCCGGCCCCTCCTTGTCGACGAGCGCCCCCTCGATCACCCAGCTCTGCTCGATGCCGACATGCTCGTGATCCGGCAGCACCGAGCCCGGCGCGAACCGCATCAAGGCGGTCATCAGACCGGTACGGCGATCGAACAGCAGCGTCTTGGCCTCGCACCCCGGAAAGCGCGTGGCCTGCCAGTCCATGTCTTGGGGGCGAACCAGATGAGAATGCTGATCGGCGGCTTGCTGGTGCTTCGAGGTCACGGCGTCCATCACGATGCTCCGTCCTGCTACGCTCGCCAAGCCTAGCAGGCCTGCCCGCCGGGGTCAGCGAGCAGTGCAACAGGGACGCCGGCCGGCTCAACGTCCGCCCGAAAAATCGCCGCGCGGTCAGGCCACAAGTCCTCATCCAGCTTGATTGCGCCACGATTCGCGGTTCCAATCCCTCCGCCATTTCTGGTTTACGGAGAGACCCATGATGAAGCGGATTTTCCTGGCTGCGATCGTTGCCACCTTTGCAGCAGGCTCGGCCTTCGCGGACGACACCTGCGAGAGCAAGGCGGTCGGCAAGGACGGCAAGGCGCTGGCTGGCGCTGCCAAGACCTCGTTCCTGAAGAAGTGCAAGGCCGATGCCTGCACGCCCAAGGCCGTCAGCGCCGACGGCAAGCCGCTCGCCGGCGCCGCCAAGAACAGCTTCATGAAGAAGTGCGAAGTCAGCGCATAAGCGCGCGCCGGCATTCCGGCAAAACTCTCGTGCCCCGGACGCAGCGCAGCGCTCCTTCAGCGGTGCGCTGCAGAGCCGGGGCCAACGCTTCCACTTGCATCGTTCGAGAGAGGTCCCGGCTCAGCGGAGCGGCACTGCGCGCCGCACCGCGTCCGGGACACCCGGCCTCACTCCCGCTTGAAGCGATAATCGAACGCCCCTTCCCGCGGCCTGATCCATCCCACCGTCGGCGCCGGAAAATGCACCGGCAGGATCAGCGTGTCGGTCTCCGCAACCGAGGCAAAGAATTTTCGCCGCGACACCGCCGACTGCTTCGCATCCCAATCCGGCCTTGCCGACCAGTCCGGCTCGCGGCACTGGATCTGGTGATGCATGAGGTCGCCCGCGACCACCGCGCGCTGGCCCTTTGAAAAGATGTTCACGCAGCAATGGCAGGGCGAATGTCCCGGCGTCGGCGTCAGCGTGACGGTATCGTCGAGCGCGTAATCGTCGTCCACCAGCAGCGCCTGTCCGGCCTCGACGATCGGCAGGCAATTGTCGCGAAACACGGTGCCGGGCGGGTTGTTGCCCCTGGCGTTCTCCGCCTCCCAGGCCGCGTACTCGCCCTTGTGGAAGACGTATTTCGCGTTCGGAAAGGTCGGCACCCAGCGGCCGTCGCGCAGGGTCGTGTTCCAGCCGGTGTGGTCGATGTGCAGATGGGTACAGAAGACGTAGTCGATCTGCTCGAAGGCGATGCCGAGCGCGAACAATTCGTTGCGCCAGCGCTCCTTGCCGGGAAAGTCGAACGGCGGCGGATGGCCCTTGTCCTCGCCGGTGCAGGTATCCACGAGGATCGTGTAACGCGGCGTGCGCACCACGAAGGTCTGGTAGGTGATCACCATCATGCCGCGCGCGACGTCGAACACCTCCGGCTCCATGGTCGGCAGATGGCGCTTGAACACGCTCTCGTCGAAGGCCGGAAAGAAATCCTGCGGCCGCCGCCACGGCCCCTCCCGCTCGATCACCGCATCGATGGTGATGTCGCCGATCCGGATCTGCTTCATGGTTGTTCGCTCCCTTTTTGAGGGAGCGTAACGGGCGAGATGGAGGCGTTCAAGCCATGCAACGCGCACCAGGCCCATGCGTGCCGCTCGCCGCAAATCAACCTCAAACTCGGCCGACGTTAATCGCGAAATTGGAAAAGATCGTGTGGGACAAAAACTCAAATTCACCGCGCTGGCCCTGATTGCCGTCGCGGCCGGCGTCTATGTCAACAATACAAGTCTCCTGACGCGGCATCCGAGCGGCAAGCCGACGCTGCTCGCCCACCGCGGCATGGCCCAACGCTACGATGAGCGCGATGTGAAGAACGATACCTGCACCGCCACGCGGATGTTGCCGCCGACGCACGATTATCTGGAGAACACCCTGCCCTCGATGCGCGCCAGCTTCGAGGCCGGCGCCGACGTGGTTGAGTCTCGACGTGCACCCGACGACCGACGGGGAGTTCGCCGTATTCCACGACTGGACCGTCGACTGCCGCACCGAGGGCCACGGCGTCACGCGCGAGCAAAGCATGGCAACGTTGAAGACGCTGGACATCGGTTACGGCTACACCGGCGATGGCGGCAAGACCTATCCGTTCCGCGGCAAGGGCGTCGGGATGATGCCCAGGCTGTCGGAGGTATTTGCCACCTTCCCTGACAAAAGCCTTCTCATCAACGTGAAGAGCCGCGACGCAGGCGAAGGGGCGAAACTCGCGGCCCTGCTCAACAAACTGCCTGCCGAGCGACGGCGAAGCATCATGGTCTACGGCGGTGACGAGCCGATCGACATGATCCGTCGCCAGGCTTCGGATATCCGCACCATTTCGCGCGCGACAATCCGAAGCTGCCTGATCCGCTATATCGGCTATGGCTGGACCGGCCTTGTCCCGGAGGCCTGCCGCAACGCGATGGTGCTGGTGCCAGTCAACGTCGCGCCTTGGCTATGGGGCTGGCCCGACCGTTTCCTCAACCGAATGACAGAAGCCAACAGCGCGGTCTTCGTGCTCGGCCCCTACAGCGGCGGCGAATTCTCCACCGGCATCGATACGCCCGAATTATTCGCCCGGCTCCCGCAAGGCTATTCCGGCGGCATCTGGACCAACGAAATCGAGACGATCGCCAAGGTCGCGGGTAAGAGCAAAGACTAGCTCCGCAGCCCCGGCGCTTCCTGCCCGGTGCGCGCGACATATTCCGTATAGCCGCCGCCGAACTGGTGGATGCCTTCCGGCGTCAGCTCCAGCACGCGGTTCGACAGCGTCGCCAGGAAGTGGCGGTCATGCGAGACGAACAGCATGGTGCCTTCGAAATCCGCCAGCGCCGTGATCAGCATCTCCTTGGTGGCGAGGTCGAGATGGTTGGTCGGCTCGTCCAGCACCAGGAAGTTCGGCGGGTCGAACAGCATCTTGGCCATCACGAGCCGCGCCTTCTCGCCGCCCGACAGCACGCGGCAGCGCTTCTCGACGTCGTCGCCGGAGAAGCCGAAGCAACCCGCGAGCGCCCGCAAGGAGCCCTGCCCCGCGGTGGGAAACGCGTATTCCAGCGACTCGAACACCGTCTGCTCGCCGTCGAGCAGGTCCATCGCGTGCTGGGCGAAATAGCCCATCTTGACGCTGCCGCCGACCGCAACCGTGCCCTCGTCCGGCTCGCTCGCGCCAGCGACCAGCTTGAGCAGCGTCGACTTGCCGGCGCCGTTGACGCCCATCACGCACCAGCGCTCCCTGCGGCGGATCATGAAATCCAGCCCGTCATAGATGCGCTTTGAGCCATACCCCTTGTGCACGCTCTTGAGCGCGACGACGTCCTCGCCCGATCGCGGCGCCGGCGGGAAGTCGAACGCCACGCTCTGGCGCCGTCGCGGCGGCTCGACCCGCTCGATCTTGTCGAGCTTCTTCACCCGGCTCTGCACCTGCGCCGCATGCGAGGCGCGGGCCTTGAAGCGCTCGATGAACTTGATCTCCTTGGCGAGCATGGCCTGCTGGCGCTCGAACTGCGCCTGCTGCTGCTTCTCGTTCTGCGCGCGCTGCTGCTCGTAGAACTCGTAGTCGCCGGTGTAGGTGGTGAGCGAGCCGGAATCGATCTCGATCACCTTGGAGATCACGCGGTTGATGAACTCGCGGTCGTGCGAGGTCATCAGCAAGGTGCCTTCGTAATCGTGCAAGAACTTCTCGAGCCAGATCAGGCTTTCGAGGTCGAGATGGTTGCTCGGCTCGTCGAGCAGCATCACGTCGGGCCGCATCAAGAGAATGCGCGCCAGCGCCACGCGCATCTTCCAGCCGCCCGAGAGTTTGCCGACGTCGCCGTCCATCATCTCCTGGCTGAAGCCGAGGCCGGACAGCGCCTCACGCGCGCGGCCGTCGAGCGCATAGCCGTCGAGCTCCTCGAAACGGTGCTGCACCTCGCCGTAACGGGCGATGATCTCGTCCATCTGGTCGGCCTTATCAGGGTCGGCCATGGCGGCCTCGAGCTCGCGCAGCTCGGCCGCGACCTCGCTGACCGGACCGGCGCCATCCATCACCTCGGCGACGGCGCTGCGGCCAGACATCTCGCCGACGTCCTGGTTGAAATAGCCGATGGTGATGCCGCGATCGATCGAGACCTGGCCCTCGTCGGGCAAATCCTGCCCGGCGATCATCCGGAACAAGGTGCTCTTGCCGGCGCCGTTGGGGCCGACGAGCCCGATCTTCTCGCCCTTGTTGAGGGCGGCCGAGGCTTCGATGAACAGGATCTGGTGGCCGGCTTGCTTGCTGACGTTGTCGAGGCGGATCATGACTGTCTTTTGGGGGATTTTTGCGTTGCAGCGTCATATTCCATGCCGGCCGCCAGGGGAAGCCCGGCGGGGTACGGATTTCTGCCCGCGCGGGCGCCAATCGCCGTCGAGACCAGCGCAGCAGCGTCCGTCGATCCGGTCTGGCCTGCGTATACGACGCCTGCGGAAATCGTGAAGCCGAACGCCGCGCCCGACGACTGGCATACGACGAGGGCCACGGTCGACCTGCGTGACGGCGGCGCGCTCTCGCCGCACATCGAAGCCAAGGGACGGCAGCATGGGTTTTGACTGCGCCAGCAGCTACACGAAGATCGTCGCACACAAGCGGATCGAATACGCGACGTCGCGAGAGCAGGAGGTGGCGGACCTGAAGGGCGTGGTCACGCTTCCCAATTGCTCGAAAAACGCGGTCATATGACGTTACGTCACTTCGCGTAACCCTGCGATCGGAGCCACGCGATCCGACGCTCACCGTTCATCCAATCGTCAATTTCGGCCTTGCTCGTGAAGCCCGTGATTTCTCGAGGTTCTGCGCCCGGGTACTCGGCGATAATCGCCCAGTCGCCCTCTGACTTACGAATAGGTTTGAAGCTTACTTTGACTTTTGCCATGCCCAACTATGCAGGAAAGTGCGCGAAAAGGGAATCTTTCCAAACAAGTCCGCTCCCGCGATCGCTCACCGGTTCGAGCTGCTCTCGACTCCAGAACAAATACACCAACCATAATAAGAAGGGACCGTCGCCTTCTACTTGAAGTCTCTCGGCTGCTGGTGTAAGGTCTGCCATCGATACTGGCCGAACAACTGTTCCGCTTTCGCCTCAGATCCTGACGGCGCGCACGTTTCAGACATTCTCCAACATCGACTAACCGGAACGCTGGCCGCAAGTCCGCGCGCCAGCTGTCCTGCGCGCATACGAAAGGAAGACCCGATGAATACGGGAACAGTGAAGTGGTTTAACAGCCAAAAGGGCTTCGGCTTTATCCAGCCGGCAAACGGCAGCACCGACGTCTTCGTTCATATCAGCGCGGTCGAACGCGCTGGCATGGGCACCCTGAACGAGGGGCAGACGGTGTCTTATGACGTCGTCGCAGACCGTCGTACGGGCAAGTCCGCTGCCGATAATCTTCGTGCTGCCTAGTTAAGAGCACGACAGACCTGCCGCTCTCGCCACGGATGTACTGGCAGAGCTTGTGGTCCTGCCCCGCTTCTGAGTCATCAGGGCGGGGTTTTGCTTCCCCCTGCATGCGACTGTGACGTGCGCTACTCGTGGACTGTCGGTCCAGTGGTCGCCCTACTCGTCGAAGCCGGCGATCCGATTAGCCGTTCATGCCAGAGTCACTCGCCAACTCTCTTATTCAGCTACAAAATCCACCCCAGAGGACTAGAGTGGCCTTGTATTCGATTTTACGAGTCAGGGCGGGAGCCGACGGCATGCGTTACGTCACTCCACGCTAGAGCGGCCGCAACATCGAGGTAACACATGTCGTATGCCTATAAGCTGAATGACGACGTTCGCCATCAACCCCAAGGTCCGCAAGGACGTGCCACCACCGAACCGCCGATGGTTTATACCATCATTCAACATATGCCCATCGAGTCCGACGGACGCGTGAGATACCGCATCAGGGCCAAGGCCGAGAAGATCGAGCGAGTCGTTACGGAAGATCAGCTTTCGTATTTTCAATGATCTTCCGACCGAGATCGGCAGCAGATACGCGCGACGAGAACTCATGACGACGTCTCCCTGCGCTCAGAACGGTTGACGAGACAGGAAGGCTGCTGCCTAAGCCCCAAAAGCGAACTTACCGAATGGCAGTCGCGCTCTTCATCAGCGCCACCAACTGGCTCTGCTGGCCGGTGCCGGTCTTGCGAAAGATCTGCTCGAGATAAGAGCGCGCCGTCGCAAACTTGATGCCGCTCTGTTCTGCCGCCGCCTTGAGTGTCAGGCCGGCGGAGAGGCTCACGGCGAGCTTCGCCTCAGCGGGCGTCAGGTCGAACAGACCCGACAGCAGGCTCGGCGCGGGAACCAGCGCGCTGGGCTTGGCTGGCGTGAACACCAGGATGGTATCCCCGCCGGAAAAGACGTCCCTGGCGGATCGCAACAGGGGTATCACATGCAGAACGCCCGGCGCCGCTTCGCCTGAGCTCGTGATCGGGATCGAGCGAACCGCATTCGTAGCGCCGCCCTGCTCTCGAACGGCAGCTTGCAGTAACTCGTTGGCACGCCCCTGGGCGACGGTGACCCGATCACCGACACCGATGTTGAAGAGATCGGAATGCTGAAGGAAGGACCTGTTGGTCGCGATCGCCTTGCCATTGGCGCAGACGGTGGCCGCAAGCCCTAGCGCGTCGAGAGCGGCGACGGTCCCCTTGGCGCGCTCGATTCCCAGCCGCGCCGCGATCAGGCCGGTGCGCGCCAGATGCGGGCGCAGGGCATTGAGCCGCGCGAGCTCTTCCGGTTCGTACCGGCCTGCGCCGTGCGCCTTCTGGAGCACATAGATTGCCAATTCCCCTGTCGGCATCGGCACGGCCGTGCAGAGATGCGTTCCGATGTCGCGCGCGCGCATGCGCTGGCGTATCGGATCATTCTCGATTTCCGCGGCTGACAGATAGTCATCGACCTCGACGAAACTGTTCGGCTTGGTATCGCACATTCGAACGACCGAGGTCGAAAAGCGAAGGTCGGGATTGGCGAGGAATTCGCGCAGGAGATCCTGCAGATTGTCGAGCGTCACACCGCTCGCGCCGCCGTCATCACCGAACAGAAACAACGTCGAACCGACTGAGTGAGATGTTGCGGCCAGCTCGGATAAAAGTTTCGGCCAGAGTTCAGGAACGAAGGCAGTCTCATAAACGAGATCAATAATTTCCACTGGCATTCCAAGTCATCGGATCGTGCAATGCAGTCAGCTTAGCCGATGGATTTCTCGTCCCGCAAGCTTCGTCAGGGTTCCCGGTGCACGGCTGTCGGCAAGGATGACAGCTCGCCACGTCGACAAGATCGACCGATCGGGAAAATGTCGCATGTGGCTCAATTACCTCAATTCAGAAAAACGGCCGTGTGAGCCTGCCGTCACCGGCATATGCCGGTATCGGCAGTCAGCAGGCTGACCAATCTGGAGCAGTTGCCGATTCATAAGATGAAAGAGCACCGATCTCGCTCTTCGCATCGTGGTCCGATTGCCCTGCAGGTCCTTTATGCCGTCGAAAATGATCGCTGCCCTGAATTTGATCAACCACGCTCCTCGGCATACCGCTTTCATCCGAAGCCGAGGCTCTTTCCGAAATATCTGTCTGCTTGGTTCCGCACTTGGCGGTTCGCTTGCCTGCGCAGGCGAAGCATATAGCCAGGCCTTCAATGCGACGCCCGCCACTCAGGATGGCAGCGTGACCTACAACCGGGCAAATCCCGATGGTCCGGACACCGAGAGGGTTACGGTCAACACGGCCGGCGCCGTGATAGACCCGCCAGCTGCGGTCATTTCGTGGGCTTTGAACAACAACCAATTCATGTTTCCGGGCCACACAGCAACGTTTCAAGGTGCCCCGGGAAACGGCAACTACGAGGTTCTCAACCGGCTCAATTCAGGCCAGGCCGGAACGTTCGTGATCGACGGCACGATCGTCGGCCGCCTGAGCGCCTCGAGTCCGAATGCCGCGGGCACCCTCGCGTTTTCGGTGTCTTCGATCCAGGGACAGTCCATCACTGTCGGCTCCAACGCCGTCTTCGATGTCAATCGCGTCAAGTTCCAAAGCGACCCGAACTATCCCAACGCCGTGACGCCCGTGATCTGGAACGGGACGTTCACGACGCGATCCACGGGCGGCGGTCTCTTCCTGGAGAACTCCGATTTTACGGCCGCCGGCGGCTCGATCGGCAAAAGTCCAGGAGTCACCGCAACGACGTTGAACCTGCAGAACTCCACGTTCCGGCTGGGCAATACGAGCCTCGAGTCTCGATTCCGTTCTGATGTCGTCAAGCAGTTTCCGCTTCAATGGAGGCGCATCCACGTCTGCACGGACGCTCACGCAGGCTTTCACTCTTGACGGCCCGAATTCCATCTATTCCGAGGACTCCCGCAAACTGACGCTCGCCGGACCGATCGATGGCACAGGCTCGCTGCTGGCCGCGGGTTTCGGGACCACCGTTCTGGCTGGCGCGAACACCTATACCGGTACGACAACCGTGACGTTCGGGACGTTGCAGGTGAGTGGATCGATTGCGACCACCACCGACGTGATCGCGAATTCCGGTGGCACCCTCCAGGTCGACAACAGCGGAGCGTTGGGTGCGGCGCCGGTGTCGCTCTTTAACGGCACGCTTCGTACCAACTTCAATGGGACGTTCACCAACGCACTGACATTCGGAGCAGGCAACGTCAGCACCGTCTCCGCAGCGGCTGGAACGCAGGTGACCATCGCCGGTCCCGTTTCCATGGGCGGCAACACGGTTGCGAGGTTCGGCTCGTCGACGGACACCGGCACAATCGTTTATCAGGCGAACGGCGGGGTTGGGGACCTGACGGCGCAAGTGGTGGTTGCCGGCGGCAAGCTTCTCGTCAACGGCGCCCTCATATATCCCGCAATGACGACGGTCAATTCCGGCGCCACGCTCGGCGGCACAGGACAGTTGGGGAACACCACCATCAACAGCGGGGGCATTTTTGCACCCGGTCCGGCAGGAGCACCGGGCTCGATGACTGTCTTCGGCAATCTGGCCTTTCAATCCGGTGCAATCTACCTCGTGCAAGTGACGCCAGGAGCCGCGTCGAACGTGCTGGCCGGCGGCACGGCCACTCTCACCGGCAGCAGCGTGCAAACGGTTTTCGCGCCCGGGAGCTACATTACGCGGCAATATACCATCATGACCGCGCTCGGCGGGTTCGGCGGCACGACATTCGCCGGCGTCAGCGGAGGTCCCGGATTCAGCCAGAGCCTGAGCTACACCGCAACCGACGTCATTCTGAATCTCACCGCCACGCTCGGCAATGGCGAAGCATTCAACCAGAACCAGCAGAACGTCCTGACAAGCATCAATGGCTTCTTCAACAACGGCGGTGCCCTGCCCGCCGCGTTCGGCAACCTCTTCGGCCTCAGCGGCGCGAACCTCGGCAATGCGCTCACGACCTTGTCCGGCGAGATTGCCACCGGTTCGCAGCAATCCACCTTCGACGCAATGAACCAGTTTATGGGCGTGCTCACCGACCCCTTCATCGGCGGTCGCGGCAATCCGACCAGCGGCGGCGGCAATCCAAATGCCTTCGCGAACGAAGACGAACGCGCGACATCGCGTTCGGGCAGCGAGCGCGACGCCTATGCGGCGATCTCCACGAAGGCGCCGTTGGCCTCGCCCTTGGCGCAGCGCTGGGCCGTCTGGGAAGCAGGCTTCGGCGGATCGCAGCGCACCGACGGCAATGCCGTGGTGGGCTCGAACAACACAAGCAGCAATCTCTACGGCGTCGCCGTCGGCGCCGACTATCGCTTCTCGCCGGACACGATCGCAGGTTTTGCGCTGGCCGGCGGCGGCACCAATTTTGGCGTCAATGGTCTCGGCTCCGGTCGCTCCGATCTGTTCCAGGCGGGCGGATTCATCCGGCACAATGTGGGCCCTGCCTACATCACCGCCGCGCTCGCTTATGGATGGCAGGACATCACCACCGATCGCGCCGTGACGATTGCAGGCCTCGATCGCTTGCGTGCACGGTTCCACGCCAACGCATGGTCGGGGCGCGTCGAGGGCGGTTATCGCATCGTCGCCCAGGGTCTTGGCTGGACGCCCTATGCGGCCGGACAGTTCACCACCTTCGACCTGCCGGCCTACGCCGAGCAGGCCGATTCCGGCTCCAACGTGTTTGCCTTGAGCTACGCGGCCAGAACCGTCACCGCGCCGCGCAGCGAACTTGGCCTTCGCACCGACAAATCGTTGGCGATGGAAGACGGCATCTTCACCCTGCGCGGCCGTGCGGCCTGGGCGTACAATTTCAACACGGACCGCAACGCGCTGCCGACCTTCCAGGCCCTTCCCGGCGCATCCTTCGTCGTTAACGGCGCGGCGCAGGCCGTGAACGCCGCGCTCGTCACGGCAGCCGCCGAGATGAAGTGGATCAATGGCTGGTCGGTCGCGACGACGTTCGACGGCGAATTCTCGAACGTCACGCAGTCCTACGCCGGCAAGGGCATCGTGCGATACGCGTGGTGATTGGGCCGCGGCGCGCTAGGCCCGCCGCATCAGCTTGAGCGAAGCCGCCAGCCGCAGGCTGCGCTTGCCTGCCAGCGCGATGCCCTCGAGTCTCGCCGCTGTCGTCCGTGCAGGTGCCGGAGAAGCCGATCCCGACCTCGAAGCCGCCAAAGACGGGGTTCTCGCCTTTCGCCGGCGTGTGCTCCTGGTTCAGCATCTCGCCCTTCCAGCGGCCGTCCGCCGACGAATAGGAGCCGAGATAATAGAACGAGGCATCGCCGCCGAGGATGCGACCGTCGATCAAGAGCATCACGCCGGAAAGGCCGGCATCGACGCCGTCGAGGGCTCGCAAGCTCATCCCGTAGAGCCCGTTGGCGATCCCGCCCTGCCCGATCGTCCCGCGCGGCGGCAGCGCCCCGTCATCGAGCCGGGTGAGATTGGCCCAGAAATGGGCACCGGGCATGGTGTTCGCGCCGCCCTGCAGACGGATCTCGTTGCCGATCAGCCGGCCGCGCGCCCCGATCGCGGCGACGTCCGCCCCCATCAGCGGCTTGTAGTTGGGATCGAGATTATGCCGCTCGGTGATGACCTCGGCGACGATCTCGCCGCCCTGCTCGGCATAGGTGCCGAGATGCGCAAAGCCGGAATTGCCGCCCAGCATCTTGCCGTCGTGCAGGCACATGATGCTGCGCCCGAACGCGTCGTTGACACCGTATTCAACCTTGTACAGTCCGTCCAGCAACGCAATCAGCCCACAAAACCGAAAAGGAATCGTGGGCTACCTAGCACTGCCGCCGCAGCTCGGCCACCCGGCTTTTGCGCGCAGGGGGCTTGTGGGGCCCCGGGCGGCCTCGAAGCCCTCATCCCCTGCCTTGCGCCCGGCGCGGCCGTCCATTTCGCCTAATCAGCAGCGAGCGATTTCAAGGACTTGGCTACTGTGCATGGGGTTGTTTTCGCGTTTTTGTTTGCGGCATGGTGCAGCGCCCGTCAGTGGCGCTTGAAATACTGCACCTCGCGCTCGTGCTTTTCGGCAGCCGCACGGCTCTTGAAGGTCCCGAGATTGCGACGCCTGCCGGTCTTCGGATTGACCTTGCGCGAATAGAGGCGGTATTCGCCCGACGCCAGCTTGCGGATCATGGTCGTGCTCCGTTGTGTCTGGCTGTCAACGGCCTGCGCGCGGTTGAGTTTCGCCCATCCCGGCTCCGGCGAATTCAGGGCTCAAGGCCCGATTGGCGCAGCACGGGAATGACCTCCGGCGAGGCCAGATAACGCAGCAGGCGATCCGCAGCCTCGGCATGCCCCGCGCTTGCGATGCGGCCGGCGGAGAACACCGCCGGCGTCTGCAATGCGTGCGGGATCGGGCCGACCACCTCGATGCCGGCCACCTGCTTCAGCTCGCTGATCTGCTGCACGGCAAGGTCAGCTTCGCCCGTCACGAGCCGCTCGGCGGTAAAGCCCTGCTCGACGACGGTGGCCCCGGCATTGATCTCTCCGGCGATCCTCATCCGGACGATCAGCTGGGCGAAATAGACCCCGCTGGCGCCCAGCCGCGAATAGGCGACGGACCGCGCCGCAAGCAATGTCTTGCGCAGCGCCGCTTCGCTGGCGATGTCGGGATGCGCCTGCCCTGCCCGCACGGCGATGCCGACATAGGAGCGCGCCAGATCCTTCGCACCGTCCGCAACGACGCGGCCCTCGCCGATCATCTCGTCGAGACCCTCGCGGGTGAGGATGACGAGGTCGGCGGCCTCGCCGTCGCGCAGGCGCTTGAGCAGCGCCAACGTCGGCGCGAAGTCGGCGTCGACACGAATGCCGCTGGCGGCCTCGAAGGCCGAAGCCAGGCTGCGCATCGCGCCCATCAGGCCGAGCGTCGAAAGCATGCGAACTGTTTCCATGAGATTTTCCCGTCGCGTTCAGGCGCGATGCATCAGCTTGAGCGCGGCGGTCAGGCGCAAGGAACGCTTGCCGGCAAGCGCCGTCGCCTCCAGCACCGCCTGCTCCGCGTCATATGTGCCGGAGAAGCCGATGCCGACCTCGTGGCCGCCGAAGATCGGATCGTCCTTGGCGGGCGTGTGCTCCTGGTTGAGGATCTGGCCCTTCCAGCGGCCGTTCGCGGCGGTGTAGCTGCCGAGATAATAGAACGCCGCATCGCCGCCGAGGATGCGCCCCTGGTTGAGCAGCATCACGCCGGTGAGGCCGCCGTCGACGCCGTCGAGCATGCGCAGGTGGATCGAGTAGAGGCCGTCGGCAATGCCGTCCGCGCCGACGCTGCCGGCGATCGGCACCTCGTCGTCGGTGATCGGCGTCATCAGCGACTGGAAGGGAACGCCGGGCAACTCCTTCAACTCGCCCTTCAGGCGATAGAGATCGCCGTCGGCCCAGCCCTTCGCGATCAGGGTCGCATCATCCGTTCCGGCCATGGCACGGTAGTTTGGATCCGGGTTGTGTCGAACGGTCTTGATGACGATGTCGACGCCGGCTTCGGTCGGTTCATAGGTGCCGATATGGGCGAAAGCCGAATTGCCGCCCAGCAGCTTGCCGTTCGCCACATGCATCACGCTCCGGCCGACTGCGTTGCCGAGCTGAAATCTCGTCTTGTAGAAACCCTCAAACACCAGCCGTCCCCGGCCCCGCGCATATCCTGGCGGCACTCTATCCCGCTTTGCGCGGCGATGGACAGGCTTCAGGCCGGCATGGCCGCCAGACCCACAACAACGGCTGCCACCAGAACGCAAAAATCCGCCGGAGCCTTGAAAGCTCCGGCGGATTGAGCGCCAACCCGGGCCAGCCCCCAGCCCGGGCCGGGAGGATCTTAGGCCGCGGCCTTCTTGTCGGCGGGCACCGAGGCGATCGTCTTCAGGATCTGCGAAGCGATCTGGTATGGGTCGCCTTGCGAGTTCGGACGGCGGTCTTCCAGATAGCCCTTGTAACCGTTGTTGACGAAGGAGTGCGGAACGCGGATCGACGCGCCACGATCGGCAATGCCATAGCTGAACTTGTTCCACGGCGCGGTCTCGTGCTTGCCGGTCAGACGCTTGTCGTTGTCCGGGCCGTAGACGGCGATGTGGTCCATCAGGTTCTTGTCGAAGGCAGCCATCAGCGCTTCGAAATACTCCTTGCCGCCGATCGTACGCATGTACTCGGTGGAGAAGTTGGCGTGCATGCCCGAGCCGTTCCAGTCGGTGTCGCCGAGCGGCTTGCAGTGGAACTCGATGTCGATGCCGTACTTCTCGGTCAGGCGCAGCATCAGGTAGCGGGCCATCCACATTTCGTCAGCGGCCTTCTTGGAGCCCTTGCCGAAGATCTGGAATTCCCACTGGCCCTTCGCGACTTCCGCGTTGATGCCTTCATGGTTGATGCCGGCCGCGAGGCAGAGGTCGAGATGCTCCTCGACGATCTTGCGGGCGACGTCGCCGACGTTCGAATAGCCGACGCCGGTGTAGTACGGACCCTGCGGCGCCGGATAGCCAGCGGTCGGGAAGCCGAGCGGACGGCCGTCCTTGTAGAAGAAGTATTCCTGCTCGAAGCCGAACCAGGCGCCGGCGTCGTCGAGAATGGTGGCGCGCTTGTTGGAGGCGTGCGGGGTCTTGCCATCGGGCATCATGACTTCGCACATCACGAGCACGCCGCTGGTGCGCGCGGCGTCCGGGAACACGGCGACCGGCTTCAGCACGCAATCGGAGCTGTGGCCTTCGGCCTGCTGGGTGGAGGAGCCATCGAAGCCCCAGAGCGGAAGCTGCTCGAGCGTCGGGAACGACGCGAATTCCTTGATCTGAGTTTTGCCGCGCAAATTCGGAGTCGGCGTATATCCGTCGAGCCAGATGTACTCGAGCTTATACTTGGTCATTGAGCCTCTCTGTAGATGATGCGAAAGGTTGGGGCCTGGGGGCCCCCGAACGTTTTGTACCCGGCCACCATCGGCCGGCCCTTTACAAGCATTTAACGTGCCAAAAGGCCGCACTGAGCGGGGTTTTCCACCGCGGCCGAAGCCCGCCCGTCGCGAAGAGATTTCGCCAGCGGTGTGCGTCATAGCCGCGCACCTTCGCGTGAAGCTGCAGTGCAAAATCCCGGGGAAATCGCCCGTTTCTGCAGCAGGCGCGCCGAGCCGGAAGTTGCCGATCAAACGCGCATCAACCGCCAGCAATTTTCGCAAAGTCTCCCACCCCCACGTAGCAACCTTTGGAATGGCCGAGCTGTTGGTCCCCCTGACGGTGCCTTCGGGGATGCAGACCTCTGCCTGCCTACAAATTGGGCGGCAACTGATTTCCTTTTCAGCACTTTCCAATTGGGAAGACGCGGCCGATATGGGGATTCCAGTAACCACAATCGAATGAGTCGAGCGCACCATGGAGGCCAAGGCGCTTTGACCAAGGAGAAATCGAAATGATGAACAATGGTCTGAGTCAGGGATCGGCAACGATCTACCAATTCCCGGTCGGGGGCCGCGCGGCTCTTGCCGGACGCCGCTATGGCGAAACCCGCCTACCTGCCGATCACGCCTCGCTGCCTGCGAACGCCTCGATCTGCAGCGACAGCTGGTATCACCAGGATGCGGTCGACGAAGCCAAGCCCAAATGGGATCGCTGATGCCAGTGCCTGGCTTGAAACCGCGGCGCTCGCGCATGAGCCTCGTGGCAGTTGAAAGAGGGTCGAAACAACGGTGTTTCGGCCCTTTTTGATTCCAGCTGCCCGCCCGGCTAGATCCCCGGCTTTTCGATCACCGCGCAGGCCGTCACCGGCCGCCTCAGATGCTTCACCGTGGTCGGACCGGTCGTCGGGATCTTCAGCGTGACGCCCGCCCCCGAATAGCGGACGCCCGAGACCGACAGCCGCTTGGCGAGCGTGACCGGCTCGCCATCGATCTGGAGAAAGGCCCGCTTGTCGGCGTCATAAAATCCAACGATGAACTGCGTACCATCGGCGCATCGATAGGTCCGGAACGTCTGCGCATCGGCCTGTGGCACGTCGAAAATTCCGCCCGACAGCATGATGATCGCCAAGACAATGGCCTTGTGCCGGCCCATGATCGCCCCCTGTGATAGACATCAAGGACGCCCGCCGTGCGCCCGCTGCAACCATAACCCAAACTGATCCCATGCAAGACTCCCCCGCAACGACTCCCCTGCCCGTCACCTCGCCCTGCAAGGCGCCAGCAATTTCCGCGACCTCGGCGGCTACAAGACCACCGATGGCCGCACCACGCGCTGGCGGCATATCTTCCGCTCCAACCATCTCGGCCAGCTCACGGCCGATGACGTCGCCATCGTTCGCGCGCTCGGCGTCAGAAGCGCGTTCGATTTCCGCGGGCGGGAAGAGCGTGAGGCCGGCGTCTGCGTGGTGAACGAGATCACGGTCCACTCGCTGCCGATCGAGCCAACCGTCGTCGCTGCACTGCGCGCCGAGATCGCCGGGGGCACGCTGACCGCGCCGGTTGCGCTCGAGCTGATGCGGGAGTCCTACCGCAATTATGTCCGCCACAACACGCAGACCTTTCGCAGCCTGTTCGGCCATCTCCTGGAAGACCGCGCGCCGCTGGTGATTCACTGCACCGCGGGCAAGGATCGCACCGGCTTTGCCAGTGCGCTGATCCTGCATGCGCTCGGCGTGCCCGATGAAATCATCGCCGAGGACTATCTGCTGACCAACCAGCACTACAAGCGCGATGCGACTGCCGCCACCGACCTGCCCGAGGATGTGCGCAACGCCATCGGCAGCGTCGAGGCCTCCTATCTTGCTGCAGCTTTCGAGGCCGTCGGCCGCGAATATGGCGATCTCGAAACCTATCTGCGCGACGGGCTCGGGCTCGGCGCGACCGAGCGGGCCGCGCTGAAAGCGCGCTATCTGGAATCATAGGCCGCAGCGCCGGGAGATCGACAATGCAAGGCAAGGTCCTGGTCATCACCGGCGCGCTCGGCGCGCTGGGCAAAGTGGTTACCGACGTCGCGCAGTCGCGCGGCGCGCGCATCGCCGGCATCGATCATGCGCCCTCGCAACTGCCGCCGACGCCCGAGCGCATCGAGATTGGCGGCGTCGACCTGTCCGACGCAGCGCAGGCCAAGACCGCAATCGACGCGGCGGCCAATCATTTCGGCAAGCTCGATGCGCTGATCAACATCGCCGGCGGCTTCGCCTTCGAGACGGTCGGCGACGGCGACGTCAAGACCTGGCAGCGCATGCACGCGTTGAACGTTCTGACCGCGCTCAACGCCTCGCGCGCAGCGTTACCGCATCTCTCAGCGTCGACGGCCGGCCGCATCGTCAATATCGGCGCGATGGGCGCGCTCCAGGCCGGCTCGGGCATGGGGCCCTATGCGGCATCGAAAGCGGGCGTGCATCGGCTCACCGAAGCGCTGGCCAGCGAGTGCAAGGGCAAAGTCACGGTGAACGCGGTGCTGCCGTCAATCATCGACACCAAGGCCAATCGCGCCGACATGCCGAAGGCGGATTTTACCAAATGGGTGACGCCGCAGGAACTCGCGGAAGTGATCCTGTTCCTCGCCAGCGATGCCGCGAGCGGCATCACCGGCGCGCTGATCCCGGTGGGCGGACGCGTCTAGTCAGGCACCAGCAGCCGCAGGTTGCCCTTGAAACGGATACTCTGCTTGCCAGCGAGCGCGATACCTTCGCCGTAAGCGGTCTCATCGTCGTAGGTGCCGCTGAAGCCGATGGTCACGATCTTGCGGCCCCATACCGGACGCTCGTCGAACGAGGGCGAGTGTTCCTCGTTGGTCAGCTCGCCCTTCCACTTGCCATTGGCCGAGGCGTAGCTGCCATAGGCGAAGAAGAATGAATCGCCGCCACGCATGGTGCCGTCGCGCAGCACCATGACGCCCTGGTTGCCGCCCTGGACGGCATCCAGCATCTCGATGCGAATATGGTAGAGGCCGTTCCTGATCGTCATCGTCGCCAAACGTCCGACTGTCCCGGCGGCAGGATAGCCGGATCATCCGTTCCCGATCAAATGGCGCAGGGGCCGGACTCCGTTCCGGGCTAGACTGCCCGCAACTGATTCTCCGATCGAACTTCGCCTCCGGAACCCTCCCGTGGAAACCGCGCTCTACCTGCCCGTCAAACGCTTTCTCGAAGAGCTCGGTTTTACCGTGAAGGGCGAGATCGGCGGCTGCGATCTCGTCGGCCTCAGCGCCGGCGATCCGCCCGTCGTGGTGATCGGCGAGCTGAAGCTCGCCTTCAATCTCGAGCTGATCCTGCAGGCGGTTGATCGCGCGTCGGCTGCCGACGAAGTCTGGATCGCGGCGAAGATGTCGATCCGGGGCAAAGGGCGCGAGAGCGATGCGCGCTATCGCAATCTTTGCCGCCGCCTCGGCTTTGGCATGCTCGGCGTCACCGATCGCGGCCAGGTCGAGGTGCTGGTGAAGCCGCCGACGGCAGCGCCGCGCCGGGAGCCGAAGGTGCGCTCGCGCCTCGTTGCCGAGCACCAGCGCCGCCAGGGCGATCCCGCCCTCGGCGGCAGCACCCGCTCGCCGATCATGACGGCCTATCGGCAGCAGGCGCTGGCCTGTGCCTCGGCCCTCGCCGAGGGCCGCAGCGCGTGCGGGACTTGCGCGAACGCTGTCCGGATGCCGGCAAGATCTTGCTTAACAATGTGTATGGCTGGTTCGAGCGGGCCGACCGGGGAATCTACGGGCTCACCGAGGCCGGGCACGCCGCCCTGAAGCGCTGGCCGCAGCAACCGAACGAGGTCGAGGGCGGCGCCCGCTCACGGCGATCGATGCATGCGGTGAATAGCTGAGATGCCACACGAAATTCATATTGCAATGCAACATAGGCGGCACTAGGTATCCAGAATCGAAACGAGGCCCCCATGAGCGCAGACTGGAATACCAAGTACGGCACGCGGCGCGTCCGCCATGATCCGCCGACCCTGGACGAGGCGATCTTCGCCGCCATCGGTATCACCGACGATCACGAGCAGCAGGCCGAGATCGCCGCAGCCTTGATGGGGATGCCGCTCGACGTCGTGCAGGCCGAGGTGAAAAAGCAGGCGCGCACCAACAGCCGCATCACCGCGACGCGCGTGATCGCCGGCGAACAGGGCGCGCAGCGCTCTGTCGTGGTCGAACGCCGCGTCGTCCGCCGCTTCGGCAACGACAAGCGCACCGGCACCTGAAGCGTTCATTTCACGACCCCAGGAATACGAAAGCGGACCGGCCATGCCGGTCCGCTTTTGATTCAGCCAGCGACCTGAGATCAGGCCGCGCGATTGGCGTACATGCTGGAGATGATCTTCCAGCAGGTCGAGTTGAAGCTGAGCAGCGCACGCCCGGCCGCGAAGGGCGAAGCCGCGAGATCAGCGAGCTCGGCCTCGGGCGTCTTGCCGAGATCGATCGTCCCGGTCGATTCGCCGTGACGGAAAGCCAGATGCGCCCCGAACTTCCTGGCGAGCGCCCGCATCGCGTGGTTCTCGGCGCCCGTCGTGATGCGCAGGCTCTTGTAGCCTCTCCAGCGCGCTTCCGCGATCAGGCGGCGGAACAGCACGGTGCCGACGCCCTGGCGTCGCGCGGAGCCCTCCACGCTGAAAGCGACTTCAGGCAGGGCCTCGTCCTCCGGCGGATGCAGCTCGGCTGCACCGCGGACCACGCCGTCGACGATATAGGCGACGATCACTGTGCCATCCTCGGCGCAGCGGGCGGCGTAACGCTCGATGAAACTGTCGTCGAGAAAGCCGTTGAAACGGTCGTGCCGGCTTCCGGCATCGAGCCTCAGCAGATGATCCCGCAGCAGCGGTAATTCTTCCTGCTGGATCAGGGTCCGCACATAGCCTGGAGCGGTGCGGACGGTCTCTTCAAGTACCACGTCAAAACTCCTCTTGGTGTCCCTCGAGGAGGCGTTCGAATCCCTAGGCCCCCTATATTGTGCATCGCAACATCTTTTGCAAGACGAGGACCTGCTCAACTTTGAGGCACGGGAGACGACCAATTCGTTAATAGAATCAAAGCTCCGTAGTCTTACAGGACCAGTTGGGTCTGGGTGACCACGGCAACCAGCTTGCCGTCCTCGGTTTCGAGCCGGGTGGTCCAGACCTGGGTTCGCCGGCCCCGATGGACCGGGGTGGCGGTGGCAATCACCGTAGTTCCCTCCTTGGCGCCACCGATGAAATTGGTCTTGCTCTCCAGTGTGGTCGTGCCCTTGGCATCCTCAGGCAGGTTGATGACGGTCGCGGCAGCCCCGACGGAATCCGCCAGCGCCATCACCGCGCCGCCATGGATGGTGTGGTGCAGCGTGCAGAGGTCCGGCCGGACCATCATCCGCGCCACCACCCGGTCCTTCCCGGCCTCGATGAATTCGACGCCCTTGAGCCTCGGCGAACGGCATCTTCATCGCTTTAAGTTTCTCGAGCGGCGTCATCACATCTCCTCCCAATTCCTTGTTGCCTCAACGTGAATTGCTTCGCGCAGCAAAGCAATGACGTCGGAGGTCATGTCGGAGGTCATGGGCCTGCTGACATCGGCTCGCACATTGTGCTTAGGCTCCAGACGATGCGCCATTTCCCGCCCCGCCGGATCGTCTGCCTGACCGAGGAGACCGTCGAAACGCTGTACCTGCTCGGCGAGCAGGACCGCATCGTCGGCGTCTCCGGCTACGCGGTTCGTCCGCCGCAAGTACGGCGCGAGAAGCCGCGAGTGTCGGCGTTCGTCTCGGCCGACATCCCGAAAGTCCTGGCCTTGGAACCCGATCTGGTGCTGGCCTTCTCCGACCTCCAGGCCGGCATCGTCGCCGATCTCGTGCGCGCCGGCGTCGACGTCCACGTCTTCAACCAGCGCGACATCGCCGGCATCCTGGCGATGATCCGCACGCTCGGCGCGCTGGTTGGCGCGACGGAACGCGCGGAGGCGCTCGCGCACGGTCTGGAGCAGCGCCTGGCCGACGTCGCCGCAACGCCCCGCCCCTCGCCGCGGCCAAAAGTGTATTTCGAGGAATGGGACGATCCCCTGATCTCCGGCATCGGCTGGGTCTCGGAATTGATCAAGATCGCCGGCGGTGAGGATGTGTTCCCGGAGCTGCGCCACCGGCAGGCCGCCAAGGATCGCATTGTCTCGGCAGACGCCGTGCGCGAGGCCGGCCCCGACATCATCCTCGCCTCATGGTGCGGCAAGAAGGTCGTCCCGGCTCGCATCTGCGCGCGCGATGGCTGGGGCGAGATCCCCGCCGTGCGCGACAACCGCATCGTCGAGATCAAGTCGCCGATCATCCTGCAGCCGGGACCGGCAGCGCTGACAGATGGGCTCGATGCGATCGTGACGGCGCTGTGGGGCGAGCGCGAATAGCGATGCAACAGAGCACGATGCGGCGGGCCCCGGCTCTGCAGCGCACCACGCCGCAAGTGCGGCGCATTCTGCTTGCGTCCGGGGCACGGCTCGGTTCACGTCACTGCATTAACGACCTGATACTCCGGCTGCCGCCACACCTCGCCGGCGATCACCTCCTCGATGATCTCCGCCGCCCGCACGATGTCGCTCTCGCCGATGTACAGCGGGGTGATCCCGAACCGCATGATGTCGGGCGCGCGGAAATCGCCGATCACGCCACGGGCGATCAGCGCCTGCATGGCGGCGTAACCGCCGTCGAAGGCAAAGGAGACCTGCGAGCCGCGCTGGTCGTGCGCGCGCGGGGTGACCAGCCTCAGGGACGGGCAGCGGCGCTCGATTTCGGCGATCAGGAGATCACCGAGCGCCAGCGAGCGCGCCCGCACCCCGGCGATATCGACGCGGTCCCAGATGTCGAGCGAGGCCTCCAGCGCCGCCATCGCCAGCACCGGCGGCGTGCCGACGCGCATGCGCTCGACACCGCCCGCGGCCGCATAGCCAAGCTCGAAGGCGAACGGCTTGTCGTGCCCCATCCAGCCCGACAGCGCGGCACGAGCCGTGTCGGCGTGACGTGGCGCGACATAGAGGAAGGCCGGCGCGCCCGGGCCTGCGTTGAGATATTTGTAGGTGCACCCCGCCGCGAAATCCGCGCCGCATCCGGCGAGATCGACCGGCAGCGCGCCGGCCGAATGCGCGAGGTCCCACACCGTGACGATGCCGAGCGCATGCGCCTTCGCGGTCAGATCCGCCATGTCGTGGCGACGGCCGGTGCGGTAATCCACCTCGGTGATGTAGAGGACCGCGATCTCTTCCGACAGCGAGGCCTCGATGTCCTCCGGGGCGGCCAGACGCAATTGATGGCCGCGCCCGAGCGTCGCGATCAGACCTTCGGCCATGTAGAGGTCGGTCGGAAAATTGCCGGTGTCCGACAGCACGACCTTGCGCGAGGCGTTCATGTCGAGCGCTGCCGCCAGCGCCTGGTAGACCTTCAGCGATAGCGTGTCGCCGACCATCACGGAGCCGGCTTCCGCGCCGATCAGCCGGGCGATGCGGTCACCGACATGGCGGGGCTGCGCGTACCAGCCGGCGGTGTTCCAGGCGCGGATCAGTTCGTTGCCCCACTCGGTGGTGATGACGCGGGTCACGCGCTCGGCAACGCCCAGCGGCAGCGCGCCGAGCGAATTGCCATCGAGATAGATCACGCCGTCAGGCAGATGGAACAGGGCCTTGGTGTCGTCGTAGACGCGATATCTGGTCATGGTCATTTCTACAGGATGGTGCGAACACGCCAGAGACTCAGGAAACAGCTCGACCTCGAGCATACGCTTGAGATAGCTGACGCCGCCGGTGCCGCCGGTGCCGCGCTTGAAGCCGATGACGCGCTCGACCGTCGTCACGTGGTTGAACCGCCAGCGCCGGAAATAATCTTCGAAATCGACAAGCTTCTCGGCGAGCCTCGTACAGCATCCAGTGCGTTTCCGGCGCCTCGTAGACGATACGCCAGGCCTGCAGCACGCCCTCGTTGAAGCTGTGGGTCTCGCGGACGTCGCGCGCCAATACCGCCGCCGGCATCGTCAGCCCGTTGCGGTCGGCAAGCCTGAGCACCTCGTCGTAGAGGCTGGGCGTCGCGAGGCTCCGCCTCGAGCAGTTTTGTCGTCTCCGCATCGTGGGCGTGGGGCTTGAGCATCGCATGGTTGCGATTGCCGAGCAGAAATTCGATCAGCCGGTACTGGCGCGACTGGAAGCCCGACGACTGGCCGAGCTGCGAGCGGAAGCGCGTGTACTCGCTCGGCGTCATCGTGCGCAGCACGTCCCAGGCGTTGTTGAGCTGCTCGAAGATGCGCGACATCCGCGCCAGCATCTTCATCGCGGGCTGGACCTCGTCTTTGCCGATGGCGCGGCGCGCGGCGCTGAGCTCGTGGATGGCGAGGCGCATCCACAGCTCGGTGGTCTGATGCTGGATGATGAACAGCATCTCGTCATGAGCTTCCGACAGCGGATGCTGCGCGCTCAGGATCGCGTCCAGCCCCAGGTAGTCGCCGTAGGACATGCGCCGGGCGAAATCGGTCTCGGCGCCTTCGCTCGTGGGATCGTAATCGCTGGAGGTCATGGGCAGGCCCTTTCGATCGATCTTCCCCGGCTTTGCTCAGTCGAGGCCGATCAGGCGCGCGGTGATCGGCGACGACGGATCCTTCAGTCCGTCGATCACGGTGAAATGGTTCAGCCCGGGATCGACGACGAGGCGCGTCGGCACGTCGAAACCGGTCCAGACATTGGCCAGCAGGTCGGACTGGCGGATGAACTCCGGCCGCTCATTGCCACCGACCCAGGCGGTGACGGGCGAATGTCCGAGTGGCAGATGCAGCGCCGCGCTTTCGAGGCTCGCCTCCTCCATGGTCATGCGCAGCGTGTCGTTCATCCCGGTCTTGAGCAGCGGGCGCAGGTCATGCAGGCCGCTGATCGAGAGCGTGCCGGTGATGCGGCTATAGACGGCGGGCTCCAGCCGGCTGTCGTCACACAGCATGCGCGTCACGAGGTGGCCGCCGGCGGAATGGCCGGCAAGCCGGATCGGTCCTGCGACGAGCGAAGCTGCCTTGGTGATGGCAGCGGCGATTTCGGCGGTGATGTCGGAGATGCGCGCGGCCGGCGTCAGCGTGTAGCTCGGTAGCGCCACGGCCCAGCCGTGATGACGCGCGCCTTCGGCAAGATCGGTCCAGGTCGATTTGTCGAAGCGCATCCAGTAGCCGCCATGCACGAACACGACGAGCCCCTTGCAGTCGCCATCCGGCAGGATCAGGTCGAGCTTCTGGCGCTCCCCCGAGCCATAGGCGATGTCGGCGCGAAGATTTGTCAGCCTCGCCCGGTAGGCCGCCGCCCGCTCCGCCCACAGCCCCGGCATCTTGTCCGACCCCGGGATATGGGCCGAATTGGCGTAAGCATCATCCCAATCGCGCATTGTCACTCCCAGGGACTCGTCCGGCAAACTGGACGCCAGTCTGCCACCGGGACGCCCGGCATCCTAGTCTTTCTTTTAAGCTTAAAGGATTTGGGGAAGCCGGCAGATTGGGCAGCGAAGCGGCAAGATATTTCCGTCGTCATTGCGAGCGAAGCGAAGCAATCCAGTCTGCCTCTGCGCTGGCAGTCTGGATTGCTTCGTCGCTTCGCTCCTCGCAATGACGCTGAGACGACCTACGCCTTCTCCACCCCGCACCACTCCGCGATGAACAGCGCCATCGCCCTGGTTGTCTTCTTCAGCGACTCCAGTTCGACGAATTCGTTGAAGCCGTGCATCTCGCCGCCGCTGGCGCCGAAGCAGAGGCTCGGGATGCCGTGATTGAGGCCATAGAAGCGGGTGTCGGTGAGCGCGGTGAAGACGAGATCCTCAGGCTGGCCGCCATAGACCTTGTTGAAGGCCTTGCCGAAGGCGGCTTCCGGCGCGGCGGAGTCGGTCAACTCATAGCCTTCCGACAGGAAGCCGGACCATTCGACCTCCGGCGGATTGTTGGCGAGGAAGCGATGGTTGCGCGAAGCGGCCGCGACGCAGGCCAAAATCTCCTTCTGATGATCGGCAACCGACCAGCCCGGCAACACCGCGATGCGGCAATCGACATCGCACCAGGCCGGAACGCTGGAGGCCCAGTCGCCGCCCTTGATGATGCCGGGGTTGAAGTTGATGGGATGGTTCAGCGTCTTGAAGTGCTTGTCGGCCTTGGCACGCTCGTTCCATTCGATCTCGAGCTTCTGCAGGGCGTGGACGAGATGATAGGCCGCCATGATCGCATTGGAGCCGGAGCCGGCAAAGGCGACATGGGTCGGATGCCCCTTCACGCGCAGGCGAAACCAGATCACGCCGACCTGCGAGCGTACCATCTTGCCGCCGGTCGGCTCCGGGATGAAACAGGCATCCGCGCGGTAGCCGCGCTGCAGAGTCGAGAGCGCGCCGACGCCGGTGCTCTCCTCCTCGATGACGGACTGGAAGTGGATGCGCGCGGTCGGCTTGAGACCCGCGGCCTTGATCGCGTCCAGCGCATAGAGCGCGCCGATGGTACCCGACTTCATGTCGCAGGCGCCGCGGCCGAACATCTTGCCGTCCTTGATCGTGGGCGCGAATGGCGGGGTGTCCCACAATTCCAGCGGCCCGGCCGGCACCACATCGCAGTGGCCCTGCAGGATCAGCGATTTGCCGGCTTCCGTGGTGGGACGATAGGTGCCGACGACGGTGCGTGCCTTCGAGAAGTCGTGCTCGATCGGGCCGAAGCCGCGCAGATCCTTGAGATCGTCGACGTTGATGTGCCAGTCGTCGACTTCATAGCCGCGCGCACGCAGCAGGTCGCCGATCATGTCCTGGCACGGTCCCTCGGCGCCACGGGTCGAGGGGATCGCGACGAAGTCACGCGTGGTTGCGAGCTGGGCCTCGAAGCCGGCATCGACGGCGTCGAGAATCCTCTGCTGCGTTTCGGCATTCATCAGGCAACTCCAGGCATTTCATTGGTCCCAAGGAGCGCGCAAGCTAGCCGATTTCAGCCGTTCGGGTACTCCACAAAATATGCATCCCGCAATGCATCTTCGAGCAGGCGGCCTTCCGAATAGCCATTCAGCGTCGCAGGACGCGTCACCCCGTCGAGCAGGCGCGGACACGGCTCCGGCGCGCCGAGCACCGTGCGCACCGGGATCCGTTCTGCATAGATCGGCAATTCGTAGTCCTCATCGTCGTCGGCCACACCCTTGGCGCGGACCTTGGCCGAGGCTTCGTCGATCTCCATCGCGATGAAGGAGGTCGCCTTGATTTCCTGCGTGTTGCTGGCCCGCAGGCCCGCGGTGCGATCCGGGAAGAAGCGGTCGACCATCGCGATCACCGCGCGCTCCTTTTCCTCGGGGTCGGTGACGAGATAGGCGGCGCCGAATGCCATCACCGCGCGGTAGTCGGCGGAGTGGTTGAAGCCGCAGCGCGCCAGCACGAGGCTGTCGAGATGGGCGACCGTGAGACACACGCGCTCGCCCTTGGTCTGGTTGCGCAGCATGCGGCTGGCGCTCGAGCCGTGCCAGTAGAGCCTCGTCCCCTCGCGCCAGAAGAAGGTCGGCGTGCAATACGGCTGGCCGTCGATCACGTAGGAGACGTGGCACATCATCGAGGAATCCAGGATGCGATGAACCGTCTCGTGATCGTAGAAACCGCGGTCATGCCGGCGCTTCACCTGGTTGCGCGCGGAGGTCGGGTAGGAAGGGGTGGTCTCGCTCTGGCTCACGGCCGCTCCTGATCGGACTGGAAATATCTGAGGTGGTTGTAGCGGCGCATTTGGTCTGCGATAGTTCCAATTCCATGCGAAAAATTCCAACCAATTCCCCGGCCCCGCCGCCCAAATCTTCCTCGACGAAGTCTTCCTCGACAAAGTCTTCCTTGTCGACAAAGACCGAGCTGCCGCTCAACCTCACCGGCCCCCACGTCACGGCGGGAGCGTCCGCCGCGCACCGGCTCTATCAGGCGCTGTGCGAGATGATCGTCTCCGGCCTCGTCAAGCCCGGCGAGCCGCTGCCGCCGTCGCGCACGCTGGCGAAACAAACGGGCTTTCGGCGCAACGCCGTCGTGATTGCCTATGAACGCCTGATCGCCGACGGCTTTGCCGAGGCCAAAGTCGGCTCCGGCACCTTCGTCGCGGCGCACATCCCAGCCCGCGCGGCCGAGCCAAACAAGTCGAAGGTCAACGTCGAAACGCCCGGGCAAGGCGCGTTCGCGCTGGGCTGCACGCATATCGACGAACGCGCCGTGCAGCGTTTTCGCGCTTTCGTCGGCCGGCGCATGCGTGCGTTCGGGTCCGAGCACCTGCACTATGGCGATCCCCGTGGCAGCCGCGAGCTGCGCGCTGCAATCGCCGATCATCTCTTGTCGGCGCGCGGGCTGCGCTGCGATCCCGATCAGATCATGCTGACATCGGGCACGCTGCATGCGCTGCGCATCGTGCTGAGCGCGATCCTCAAGGCAGGCGACCAGGTCTGGTGCGAGGACCCCGGCTACCCCGCGGCGCGAAAGACCATCGTGCATTGCGGCTATCGCGCGGTGCCCGTCCCCGTCGACGAGCACGGCCTGCGGGTCGCCCGGGGCCGCTCCGCAGGCCCGTCCGCGCGCGCGGCCTATGTCACGCCGTCGCACCAGTTTCCGTTGGGGGTGCAGATGTCGATGCCGCGGCGGCTCGAGCTGCTGGACTGGGCCAGACAGGCCGGCGCTTTCGTCCTTGAGGACGATTACGACAGCGAGTTTCGCTATGACGGCGCACCGCTGATGTCACTCGCCGGCATCGACCGCCTGCAGCGCGTGATCTATCTCGGCACGTTCGCCAAGACGCTGTTTCCGGGGCTGCGCATCGGCTATTGCGCCCTGCCCGAGCGCCTGATCGCGGACGTGACGGCTGCGCGCGCCGCGCTCGACCGTTTCCCCGGCACGCTGATGGAGGGCGCGGTGGCCGACATGCTCAATTCGGGCGCGTTCGCTGCCAATCTCAAGCGCGTGCGAAAACTCTATCGCGAGGCGCGCGATGTGCTGGCCGAAACCCTCGAAGCCGCCTCCGACGGCGCGCTGTCGGTGCCGGTGCCGTCACAAGGCCTGCATCTGGTCGCGCGGTTCGATCCGTCGGTTGAGCTGCCGATGGCTGCACGGGCAATGCAGGCGGCGGGCGCGGAAGGCTGGCTACTGGCCGATACTTATTCGCGCGCGCGCCCTCTTCCCGGCTTCGTGCTGGGATTTTCCGGACATGCGGTTCCACAACTCGTTGCCTCCGCGAAATTGCTGGCGCAGGAATCGCGGGCAGCGCTGCGCACGAGGAACAATCCGGCCCGGCGCCCGTGACGAACGTTCACTATGAGAATCGCCTGCCGGTCCCTACATTGCAGCATTGACGCCGGGACCTCTCATCATGCCGCGATGCCGCACAACAAGCCTTTCGCTCCTGATCTTCATCGCGCTTGCCGCGACGGCGCATGCCGCCACGGTTGGACGCGAGCAGGACATCGTCGATCTCAAGCTGGGTCAGCGCGTGCAGGTGGATGACGGAACCTGTCCCGCCGGACAAGTCAAGGAAGTGCGCGGAGCAAAGATGTCCGACAAGGGCATCGTGCGCACCACCACCTGCGTGCAACGATACGGTCCGAAGACGAAATAGCTACTGCCTCGCCGGATCGAACATGCACTGCAGGGTCGGCTTGGCTATCCTGGTGAAGGTCGGTCCGATCTCGCCTTGCTTGGAAGCCGGCACCCAATCGGTCTCGATGGTGGGCACGCCGGTCTCGCTGATGCCGCGCAGCAGCGCCTCGCGCAGATCGCGATCCTCGACCGCGGCCGCGGCATGATCGTGCAGGCAGCCGCAAACTTCCTCGGGATGTTCCCACCGCCCCAGCATCCGCGGCGCGCACTGACGGACGAACTCGCTGCGGGGATCCGGCAGCCTCGAGGGCGCGCGCACCTGCGCCTCGGCGGCACTGATCGTCAGAACGGTTACGAACGCGGCGGCGCAAAATCGGACGAGCATGACGGCCTTTATCGGCTGATTTTGTTGTTGTCGATCAGAAGCGCGCGGCAACCACGATCGGCTGCGAGGCCGCGGTGGTGACCGGCGAGCCGCTGTACTGGAAGGTGCCGACACCCGGCAGATTGCCGTCCGGCATGCCCGCGAACGAAGAGCCGGCGATCACGAAAGCGAAGGCAAGGATGAAGCTGAGCGCGCGCATGGTCTTGTCTCCGAATTCCGTGGCCGACGGCACCGCCGTTCGTCGTTGTGAAGCTGATAACCATGGGCGGTTTCGCGCGTGATGCGCCAAAAGCGCAAAATGGTTTCATTTTGCGTGAGAATTGTTTCGTCCGGTCCGGGGCGACGACACAATTCCAGAAAACTGCCAATCATTTCAATCCAGTCGCGCCGGGCCTCAAAGTGCCCCGCTAGGTTCCACCGCGCCCCGCGCAACGGCATTACGCACCGCCGCGTCACGATCCCGCCTTGCGCGCTTCACATGCATTTTACGTTTTTCTGCTGAAAGAAGCGGCGAACGAAGGCTGGGTCGAACCGGGGACGCTGCGGCTGCGACCCAAGCCATCGAACCGAGAGCCGGAATCACCGGACGCATTCAGTTGAGGGATGGCCATGACGATGCAGGATCGCGCAATGTCGCGCGAGACGGACCAACGGACGGACGACAGAGATCAACGACCCAGCCGCACCTCCCAGACCGGCGCGATGTCGCTGCAGTCCGGACGCGGCTTCGAGGCGGCGCCACAAGCCTTCGTGCGGCTGACCGGCTCGCATCTTGTCAGACCGCAGGCCAGCCGCATCTTCGTCACGGAGTGACGTATAAACGCGTTACTGCGTGAAGAACTCACCGCATTTCTGAACGTTCGCATCCGCCGGTCCCCACGGCATGATCGGCACGGTCGAGGTCGAATTCTTCGGCGAGCCCTCGATCAGCCTGTCCGAATAGACCATGTAGACCAGCACGTTGCGCTTGGCGTCGCAGCCGCGCACGATCTGCATCTTCTTGAAGAACAGCGAGCGGCGCTGGCGGAACATGTCGTCGCCCTGCTCCATCTTGCCCTTGAACTTGATCGGACCGACCTGGCGGCAGGCCAGCGAGATGTCCGAGACCTCCTCGGCAAGGCCCAGCCAGCCCTTGAAGCCGCCCTTCTCCGGCACCGTGAAATGACAGGCGACACCCTCGACTTCGGGATCGTCGAGACCATAGGTCGCGAGCTTGTCGTTCGGGCTCATCCATTTGAACACGGTGGAGCGGCGGAAGATCAGATCGGGCTCGTCGGCAGCAAGCGCGGGCGCCGCCGGCGCGACCAGGGCCAGAAGGAAGAAAGCAAAGCCTTTCAATCGGATGCGAGAAAGACCGAGGAAACGAGATGACATGAAGCTCTCCGGTAACAAGTTTCCACAATGTAGGAACGAGACAGCCGCTCAGGAAGACGACGGCAGACCGGCGCGGCCGTCGTTTACCGCTCCGTGAGGCTTTTTGTTACGTCTTGGACAAAAGTAGCTGGTGGCAGAACCGCCCTGCTGGTGAACGCGTATCCCCTCTGCGAGACTAACGTCTGATTTGGATTATGGATTCGAGGATGAACAGCGTGAACGGGTCGGGTTTTTCTGCCAAGCCGGCGCGGCTCTGGCAGGTCGCCATTTTGTCGGCGGCGGGTGTGATCGGCGCGAGCAGCCAGGCAGACGCGGCATTTTACTATTGGACCGATTATTCCGACGGATCCTATTACGCCCGGCAGGACCGGCATCCCGAAATCCCGCGCCAGAAGCCGCAGAAGCGCAGCGCGACCGGCAAGAAAGAGGTTGTCGCCGAGAAGGAAGCGGGCACCAAGCCGCAGGGGCCGCTGGTCATCGTCGTCTCGATCGACCGACAGAAGGTCACCGTCTACGACAGCAACGGCGCGTTCGCGGAATCTCCGGTGTCGACGGGCATGAAGGGCCATTCGACGCCGATGGGTGTGTTCAGCGTCATCCAGAAGCACAAATTCCACCATTCCAACATCTATAGCGGCGCGCCGATGCCGTACATGCAGCGGATCACCTGGTCCGGCGTCGCCATGCATGCCGGCGTGCTGCCGGGCTATCCTGCCTCGCACGGCTGCATCCGCATGCCGATGTCGTTCGCGATGAAGATGTGGAATTGGACCAGGATGGGCGCGCGCGTCATCGTCGCGCCCGGTGAGATGACGCCGCACGGCTTCTCGCATCCCCTGCTCGCCTCGTCGCGCGTGCCGCCGCAGCCCGCCGCCAGCCTCGAGCCGCAGACCAATGTCGGCGACAAGGCCGACAAAGGCGCCGCAGACACCAAGGCCGCAGAAGCCAAACCGGTCGAAACCAAGCCGGTCGAAACCAAGACCGCCAGCGCCGACAGCGTTCTCGAGCTGCGTACCTCCGTCGGACATACCGTGATGTCGGATGCGACCACTGGGAACGCAGCGTCCCACGAGGAAGCGGCTGCGGCGACAAAGACTGCCGAGGCCGCCGACGCGCCCACTCCGGCTCAAGCCGACAAGCCCGCCGACAAGGTCGAAGCCGCCAAGACCGACGCGGTCAAGGCCGAACCCGTGCAGTCCGAGCTTGCCAAACCTGAAGCTGGCAAGCCTGAAGCTGTGAAGACTGAAGCTGTGAAGACTGAAGCAGCAAAGACTGAAGCGGCCGACGCGGCGAAGAAGCCGGATGCACCGGCAATCGCTGCCTCTCCCGAGGCCAAGAAGGACGAGAGCCGCCTGGCCGAGCCCGCGCCGGCCGCGAAGCCGGAAGCACCCAAGCGCGCCGGCCAGATCGCCGTCTTCATCAGCCGCAAGGATTCCAAGCTCTACGTGCGGCAGAATTTTGCGCCGCTGTTCGAGGTCCCGATCACGATCGCCACGAGCGACCGGCCGCTCGGCACGCATATCTTCACCGCCGAGCCTCGACAAGACCGATACCAACGCACTGCGCTGGTCGGTGGTGTCGCTGCCCGTCTCCGCCCGTTCCGCAGCACGCGAGGACGACAGCCGCCTCACGCACCGCCAGCGCGGCGCTGCCGTGATCCCCGTCGCCGCCAAGCCCGTTGCCAAGCCCGTGATTACACCGGACAGCCCGGCCGCGGCCCTCGACCGCATCTCGATCCCTGCCGACACCATGGCGAAGATCAACGAGATGCTGACATCGGGCGGCTCCATCATCATCTCCGACCAGGGCATCAACCAGGGCGAGACCGGCGAAGGCACCGACTTCATCGTCCGCCTGTACTAGCCGCGCTCACCCGCGCCCGATAACGCGGTGTTGACGAGGCTGCTCGCAGCGCCGGAGTAACATGTCCTCCGGATCATTTCGGGGGATGCCGGCATGATGAATCGCAGGACCTTGCTCGCTGCGGCGCTGACAAGCACGCTGGCGCCGGCAACACGTGCGTTGGCCGAGGGCGCCATGAGCCGCGTTTCGGCCTATGCGTTCTCCTTCCCTGCACTGTCAGGTGACGACATCCGCCTCGCCGCCTTCACCGGCAAGCCGCTGCTGGTGGTCAACACCGCCTCGCTCTGTGGCTACACGCCGCAATATGCAGGCCTTCAGGACATCTGGAGCGAGTTTCGCGACCGCGGCCTCACCGTGATCGGCGTGCCCTCCAACGATTTCGGCGGCCAGGAGCCCGGCGGCATGAGCGAGATCTCGCAGACCGCGCACCACCAATATGGTGTTACCTTTCCGATCACGGCCAAGGCCGTCGTGGTCGGAGCCAAAGCGCATCCCTTCTACAAATGGGCCGCCGAGGCGCGTCCGCGCGAGGTTCCGCGCTGGAACTTCCACAAATACCTCTTGGGCCGCGACGGTTATATCGCCGAGGTCTTTCCGTCCGCGGTCGAACCGGCTGACACACGGATCAAGACGGCCATCGCCAAGGCGCTGGCCGACAGCTGACGCCGAGGCGTCCAACCGGCTTGGGCACAATTGCAGCGAGGTGCCAAACAGCCGTTGCAATGGCGATGGCCCACCATCTAGGCTAGGATCGTTTGGGGCAGGATGGTTCGGCCGGAGGCGAAAAGCCGCGGCGGAACAACGGGATCAATCTCGAGGACAACACCATGCGTGTGGCGGCAGGACTGATTTTGGCGAGCGCGATGTCGGTTGCGATGACCGGCGCAGCATGGTCGCAGACCCCGGCGAAGCCGGCGGCCGCGACGCAAGCCGCACCGGCGGCGACCCCAGCCGCAGCTACGCCGGCTGCAGCGCCTGCAGCCGCTCCCGCAGCAGCAGCCGCCGCTCCCGCGGCCTTCGTCAATCCGCCCCCGCCACAACAGGCGCCGCAGCCGGCGCGCGCGGCCTGCAACACGCCGGGCGCGCTCGGCGTTGCCCGCACCGTCGAGATCGACACCACGGGCGGTCCCGGCTTCGGCTTCGAGCATTTCAAGGAGCTCGACTTCCTGCGCGACAAGGAGGTGGTGCTGACCTTCGACGACGGCCCCTGGCCGAAGAACACGCCCGCGGTGCTGAAGGCCCTGGCCGACGAATGCACCACCGGCATCTTCTTCTCGATCGGCAAGCACGCGACCTACGAGCCGGAGATCCTGAAGCAGGTCTATGCGGCCGGCCACACCGTCGGCACCCATACCTGGTCGCACGCCAATCTCAACAACAAGAAGCTCAACGAAGCGCAGCGCAAGGAAGAGATCGAGAAAGGCCTGTCCGCGGTGAAGTGGGCGCTCGGCGGCATCTCGCCCTCGCCGTTCTTCCGCTTCCCGGCGCTGCAGCATCCGCCGGAGATGGTCACCTATCTCGGCAACCGCAACACCGCGATCTTCTCCTGCGACATCGACTCGTTCGACTTCAAGGCCTCCAAGCCCGAGAAGATCATCGAGACCGTGATGAAGAAGCTCGACGCCAAGGGCAAGGGCATCATCCTGATGCACGACTTCCAGAAGCACACCGCCGAAGCCCTGCCCGAGTTGCTCAAGCGCCTCAAGGCCGGCGGCTACAAGGTCGTGGCGATGCGCGCCAAGTTCCCGGCGTCCTCGTTGCCGGAATACGACCAGGAGCATCGGCAAGGACATCAAGCTGCCGACGGTGAGCCAGCGGCCGGTCAACAGCGTCGTCACGACGGTCAACGAATAGCCGGCAATTGTCCTTCCGCATTGAAGGCTACGTCATCGTCTCGGCGGACGGCATGCTTGCCGACGCCGGCCATGTCATGCCTGACAGCCTGAAGTTCGAAGGCGACAAGCTGTTCTTCGAGCAGGCGCTCGATCGCGCCGCGCTGATCGTGCACGGCCGCAACTCGCATGAGCAGCAGACGAATTCGCCGAAACGCAAGCGGCTGATCCTGACCCGCAAGGTCAAAGCGCTCACCGTCGATCCCGAGATGCCGAACGCGACGCTGTGGAATCCGGACCACGCGAGCTTCGAGGAGGCCTGCGCCTTCGCCGACGTCGCTTCCGGGATGATTGCCGTGATCGGCGGCCCCGCCGTGTTCGAGATCTTCATGGGCCGCTACGACACGTTCTGGCTGTCGGAAGCGCCGCATGTGCGCCTGCCCGGCGGCGAAGGCTGCTTCACCGAGGTGCCCAAGCGGACGCCGCACGACGTGCTGGCGTCGCACGGGATGAAAGCCGATGCGCCCTACCTGCTCGACGCCGCGCATGACGTCACCGTTACGCCGTGGCGCCGAGGCTAGTTGAGGCGATCCGCGCTACGGCGTCGGAAGATGGTAGACCAACGAGCCGCGGAGCGTGTGGATCGTTCCGCCCGCGCTCAGACTGGTGAAGAAGCCATCGGTCAGATCGTCGCGTGTCTCGACATGCGTCAGGCGATATTCTGCACGCGCCGAAATCCTGTCGCTGAAGAAGCGCTCGAAACCGCCGCCGACAGTCGCGCCGTGATATTCGCGCTCGGGGCTGGTGCTCTGAATGACCCCCATGAGGTTGTAGCTGACGGATCGCGCGGTCGACCCGCTGTAGCCACCAAGTACATAGACGAGCGTCTCCGGACTGACGAGATAGCCGAAGCGCCCGCCAACGGTCCAGGCCCACTTCACCGATGCCAGGTCCGACGTGACCGTTGCGCCGCCGCCATTTGCCGTGATGCTGGCCCCGCCGTTCGTTGCGACATCGATCAGGCCAAATGCACCGATCACCCATTTCGGCGCGATCTGGCGATCATAGCCGACGGTGAAGGTGCCACCGACATCGGCGCCGCCGAGGCCTGCCGCATTGAAATCCAGCAATCCGGGGACTGAAGCCGCCACGTGGGGCGTGATGGCGTCACCGCCAATGCCGGCGCCGACATAGACACCGGTCCAAGCCGGGCTGAGCGCCGGCGCGGCTGCCGTCGTGGCCGGGCCGCCAAACTGGCCGAAACGATAGGCCGCACCGACCCGGATCACATGCTGCGACAGGTCGGTGGTCCAGACCGCGCCGAGCGGATCGACCGTCGTGTTGCGGCCAAGCGCGACGTAGCGGTATTCGCCGCGCAATGAGACATTGCTGGCGAGGCGATATTCCGCGCCCGCACCGACCGTGTAGCCGTGCGCATCGAGCGCAGGTTCCTGCACCGTGAACGAAGGACCTCCCCCGAGGATCGTATAGTTCAAATCCCAATTGTTGATGCGCATCTGGCTGTAGCCGGCAAGGCCGTAGAGCAGGATATCCGGCGTCGCCAAAAATCCGGCGCGGCCACCGATCGTCCAGCCCTGGTCGAGCGACGGCATGCTTGCGGCTATACTCTGCCCGAAGCCATTCCCGCCCACGCTCACGCTAGTCCGCTGACGCGACCAGTCATAGTCGATGAATCCGCCGACCACGAAGCGCGGCGCGACCTGGACGTCGAAGCCGGCGAAGGCGGAAAGCCCGAGATCAGCGCCCTGCAGGCCGTCGAGTGCGAACAGATCCGGGCCGCCGCCGACGGGCGCCAGGTGCGAGCGGCCCGTCGAGAAGTCGAAGCCCAGTCCGCCGCCGACATAGAATTGGGTCCAGTTGGAGACCGGCGCCGCCTGTGACCGCGCCTTCACCGGCAAGTCGGCTGCATGCACTGCCGTTGCCGCAAAGGTGGCGACATGCGCCGCACCGAGAATCGTCAGAGCACGCGCCGCCCGTCGCTTCGAATGAACCAAGTACCGCCCCTATGACCTCGCACCGGTCGCCCACATGCAACCGGACGACCGGTCATATGCCGCACCGGCGCGGGTTCACAAGCGAGCAGGCACGAGTGGCTCGCAGCGACTGCGATTTTGCGGAGCCGCTGTGATCTCGAAGCCATAATGTGTGAACGAAGGTTCACGCGGCAATCATGTGGCGCGTTCGCCGCGTGCTGCTGCCCCGACTCATCCTTGCGCGTGCCCGCATGAAAGGCCGGGACCGCGCGCCGGGTCTTACACGTCCCCGTATGCCGCTTCGGCCGGACGCGTGGTGCGGCCATATCCCATCAGCATGAACAAGGCGCCGATGATCGAGAGGTTCTTCAGCGCGTCCACCACCATCTTCGCGTTGTCCGGCGGCGCCTGATTCCAGAAATCGTCGAACAGCACGGTCGCAATCGCGACGTAGACGATCATCAGCATCGCGAAGAAACGCGCGCCGAAATTCAGCGCGATCATCAGCCCCGCGATGATCTCGAGACCGCCGACCGCGATCGCCAGCAGCTGCGGCGTGGTCATGGCTGTCGCTGTCTCGATCTGCTTGGCGTAGGGCGCGACGACATCGGGCACCACGACCTTGGTGGCAATGAAGTCGGCCGTCGCCTGGATGGCAAAGAGCTTGGTCGCGCCCGTGTAGATGAACAGAACGGCGAACAGGATCCGCCCGAAAGTCACGAACGCTGGCATGATCGGCCTCTTGGCAAACGCTAAGCACGGAACGCGCCGGCGGATTATGAAGAGTCGTGCGCCGGTTTACAAACGGGGAAATGGAGAACTGACAGTATTACAAGTTTGGCGACGCGGGGGGCGTAATGGCGCTCCCTAACGCAATCGAACCCCTGGACGAATTCGACCACCACTCTCTCGGCGTCATGGCCGGGCTTGACCCGGCCATCCACGGCTTGTCCCGCGGCACGAAGATCGTGGATGCCCGGGACAAGCCCGGGCATGACGCTCGGGGAATGTTGCCCCCTCACATGAACGAGCCCTTTACGTAAACAGCGTCGGCTGCCGGGCCGCGCGCTCCTGCGCTTCGACGACCGCGACGGCCGTCATGTTGAGGATGCCACGCGCCGTCACCGAGGGGGTGAGGATGTGCGCCGGGCGCGCCGGGCCGATCAGGATGGGGCCGACCGGCAGCGCGTCCGCCAGCGACTTGATCATCTGGTAGGCAACGTTGGCGGTATCCAGCGTCGGCATGATCAGGATGTTGGCCTCGCCCTCCAGCTTGGAATGCGGCAACACCATTTTTCGCGCTGCGGCGGAGAGCGCGGTATCGCCCTGCATCTCGCCGTCGGCCTCGATCTCCGGATGCTTCTCCTTCAATAGCTGGGTCGCGAGCCGCATCTTGCGCGAGGAGTCGGTGTCGTAGCTGCCGAAATCCGAGTGTGAGACGAAGGCGACCTTCGGCTTGATGTTGAAGCGTTGGACGTGGACCGCAGCGAGCGATGCGATCTCGGCGAGCCTCTTCCGCGCTCGGATTGGGGCGAACTTGCGTGTCGGCGATGAAGAACGCGCCCTTGCTGGTGATCAGCAGCGCCAGCGCCGCGTAGTCGCTGATGCCCGGGCAGAAACCGACGATCTCACGGACATGGCGCAGATGGCTCATGTAGCGGCCTTCGACGCCGCACAGCATGGCATCCGCCTCCCCGCGCGTCACCGCGAGCGCGGCGATCACCGTGTTGTTGGTGCGCACCACGGTGCGCGCTGCATCCGGCGTCACGCCACGGCGGCCGGCGACCTCGACATAGGACTGCACGTAGGAACGGTAGCGCGGATCATCCTCGGGATTGACGAGGTCGAAATCCTTGCCGGCGCGGATCGAGAGGCCGAAGCGCTTGATGCGCGCGTCCACGACCGAAGGACGGCCGACCAGGATCGGCCGCGCCAGATTCTCCTCCAGCACCACCTGCGTCGCGCGGAGAACGCGCTCGTCCTCGCCTTCGGCGTAGATCACGCGCACCGGCTGGGTCTTGGCCTTGGCGAACATCGGCTTCATGACGAGGCCGGAGCGGAAGGCGAAGCGCTCGAGCAGCGCGGTGTATTCGTCGAAATTGGTGATGGGCCGCGTCGCGACGCCGGATTCCATTGCCGCCTTCGCTACCGCCGGCGAGATCCGAAGAATCAACCTGGGATCGAACGGGCTCGGGATCAGAGAGCCCGGGCCGAAGCCTTGCGTCTCGCCGGTGTCGAAACCTTGCGCGACGGCATCAGACGGCGCCTCGCGCGCGAGCTGTGCGATGGCCTCGACGGCGGCATGCTTCATCTCCTCGTTGATGGCGGTGGCGCCGACGTCGAGCGCGCCGCGGAAGATGAAGGGAAAGCACAGGACGTTGTTGACCTGGTTGGGATAGTCGGAACGGCCGGTGCAGATCATCGCATCGGGGCGCGCTTTACGCGCTTCCTCCGGCATGATCTCCGGGGTCGGGTTGGCGAGCGCCATGATCAGCGGCTTGTCGGCCATGGCCTTGGCCATGTCGGGCTTGAGCACGCCGGGGGCCGAGAGGCCGATGAAGATGTCGGCGCCGCCGATGACGTCGCCGAGCGTGCGCTTGTCGGTCTTCTGCGCGTAGACCGCCTTCCAGCGATCCATCGTGGTGTTGCGGCCCTCGTGCACGAGGCCGTCGATGTCGCAGACCCAGATGTTCTTGCGCTGCGCGCCCATCGACACCAGCAGATTGAGCGTCGCGATTGCCGCGGCCCCTGCCCCGGACGCCACGATCTTGACGTCCGACAGCTTCTTGCCGTTCAGCCGGAGACCGTTGGTGATGGCGGCGGCGACGATGATGGCAGTGCCGTGCTGGTCGTCATGAAAGACCGGGATCTTCATGCGCTCTTTCAGCTGCGCCTCGATCTCGAAACATTCCGGTCCGCGGATGTCTTCCAGATTGATGCCGCCGAAGGTCGGCTCGAGCGCGGCCACCGTCTCGACCACGCGGTCGATGGTGTCGGCGGCGATCTCGATGTCGAACACGTCGATGCCGGCGAATTTCTTGAACAGGACGGCCTTGCCTTCCATCACCGGCTTGGAGGCCAGCGGGCCGATATTACCAAGGCCGAGCACGGCGGTACCGTTGGAGACCACGGCGACCAGATTGGCGCGGGTGGTCAGCGTAGCGGCCTCGGCCGGATTCTTGGCGATCTCGGTGCAGGCCGCAGCAACGCCCGGCGAATAGGCCAACGCAAGGTCGCGCTGGTTGGCAAGCGGCTTGCTTGCCTGGATCTCGAGCTTTCCCGGGCGCGGCAGACGGTGATAGGCCAGCGCCGCCTGGTGGAGATCATCAGAATAGGACGACATGCGGTGTCTCGCCTCGCTTTATCCGGCCTCAATCATTCATCGCCCCGGCCGGTTCGCCGCAGTGCACACGGGTATTCCGGCTCGTGGAAACCGCGATGAAGCACGGCCGACACCTCGGTGGCAACATCCGATTCCAATCCCATCAACAGACCGGCTGGTCAAATATTTGATAGCGCTAGCTTTCCCTGGACCGCGCGGCGTTTCCCGAATATGGCAGGTTGCGCGGCGCAAAACGAGCAACTGGAGCTGGGAATGAAGCGAATCCTGATCGGCCTGATTGCACTCCTCGTGCTCGGCGCGGGCGGATGGTTCGGCTTCAATCTCTACGTCCAGCACCGGGCGGCCAGCGAGGTCGAGGCGGCCTTCGAGCAGATCCGCGCAGGCGGCGGCAAGGCGAGCCATGGCAACGTCGCCTTCGAGTTCGCGACCCGCACGCTGACGATCGAGGACATCAACCTCGAGCCCGCGCAGCCGCTGCTCGCCAACGTCAAGGTCGCCAAGGTCACGGCCGTCGGTATACGCAAACCTGACGAGACCCATTTCTCGGCCGACAGCATCGACGTGTCCGGGGTCGAGGTGGCCTTCACGTCCACCGAACGGGCGAAGCTGAAGGCGAATTACAAGATTCCGCAAATCAGCGCGCGCGACTTTTCCGGCCCGACCCGTGCGGACAGCACGCCGCTGTCCGGCTCGATCGTCGACATGTACCGTTTCATGCTTGCGCAATACGCGACCGTCTCGGCGTCCTCGATCGCGGCGCCGACCGTCACGGTCAACGTCGATGCAGGCACCGGCCATGCCGGCAGCGGCGATTATGTCTATTCGGGCCTGTCGGTCCAGAACGTGGACCGCGGCAAGATCGGAACAGCGAAGACGGACCGCGTCACCTACACGGTCGACCTGGCCCAGCCCGGCAAGCCCGCGAAGATGACCGGCGAGCTGGCCGGTCTGGCCGCCTACGAGTTCGACTCAACCGCCCTCAGGGCCGCGCTCGATCAGCACGGCTCGAGCGACGACAGCCTGCACAGGATTTATCGACGCATCGCGGTCGACTCCTACGTGGTGACGACCGCACCGGGTGTGCGCGTGCAGATCGACGGCATCAGCTTCGACGACATTGCGATCCGGCCCTCGAAATTCCGCCCGGCCGAGATCATCGCGCTGGTGCCCGCTGACGGCTCGATCCCGACGCCGGCGCAGTCGCGCGACATGATCGAGAAGGTGGCCGACTTCTTCGAGGGCTTTCAGGTCGGCAAGGCCGAGATCGGCAAGCAAACGATCGAGACGCCGCGGGGCACGGGACGACTCAACGCGGTCAAATACGATCAGGACAAGATCGCGCTGGAAGGCCTCGACATGCCGATGCCGCACGGGCAGCTCAAGATGGAGCGCTTCGCGCTGAAGTCCTTCAGCGCGGCAAATCTGATGCGCTGGGCGGCAAGCCTCAGAACGCCGGGACAGCCGCCCTCACCCGATCAGATGCTGGGCCTGCTCCGGGTGCTCGAAGGGGTCGAGATCAAGGGCGTGGTCACGCCCTACAAGAATACGCGGCAGCTCTTCACCATCGACACGATCAGCCTGAACTGGGGCCAGCTGGTCGGATCGATCCCGAGCAAGGCCAGTCTGGTCGTGAAGATGGTCGCGCCGACCGATCCCGCCAATCCGGCGCTGCAACCGCTGATCATGGCAGGCGTGGACAAGCTCGCGATCGACCTCGATTTCGGTGCGGCCTGGACGGAATCCTCCGGCGCGTTCGCGCTCGCGCCGGCCACCATCGGTCTCGGCAACCTCGCCAAGGCGCAGGCTCGCTTCGCGCTCGCCAACGTGCCGCGCGGCCTGTTCACGGCAGATCCAGTGCAGGCGATGGACCAGGCGGCGCAGGTCGAGACCGGCGCGCTCGAGTCTCCTCACTGCGCGACAGCGGCGTGGTCGATCTCGCGGTGGCGCAATTCGCCCGCCTGCAGAATGTCAGAAGCGACGCCGCGCGGAGCGCCATCGTCGAGATGATCAGGGCGCAGGGCGAGAAGATCGCTGCCTCCAACCTCGATGCCAAGGCAGCCGCCGGCGCGCTGGCCGACTTCGTCGCCACGTCGGGGCAAACGCTGAACATCAAGCTGACGCCGCTCGGGAAGCTGCCCGTGCTTCAGCTGCTGGATGTCCTCAACAACGAGCCGATCATCGCGCTGGCGCAGTTCAGGATCGAGGCGTCGACGGGGCTGTAGGCTTATCGCTGCGAAAGTGGCCGCAGCGAGCCTCGCGAAACTCCCTCCCCGTCATTGCGAGGAGCCCTTGCGACGAAGCAATCCAGGCTGCGTCCGCGAAGGCAGTCTGGATTGCTTCGCTACGCTCGCAATGACGGCGTGGAGAGAGCGGCGGCGACATCGAATGCAGGGTGGGCAAAGCGAAGCGTGCCCACCATGTCTCTCGATCACACGGAGATCGTGGGCACGGCGCTCTGCGCCTTTGCCACCCTACGGACCGTCTCCGGGGCAGCGCCCCTTGCCTCACTTCTGTGGCAGGTTCACCCGCACATGCAGCTCGCGGAGCTGTTTTGTCGTCGCTTCCGACGGAGCCCCCATCAGGAGGTCCATCGCCTGCTGGTTCATCGGGAATAGCGAGATCTCGCGCAAATTCGTGGTGCCGCACAAGAGCATCACGATGCGGTCGACGCCCGCGGCCATGCCGCCATGTGGCGGTGCGCCGTACTGGAAGGCGCGGTACATGCCGCCGAAGCGGTCGACCACTTCCTGCTCGCCGTAACCTGCGATCTCGAACGCCTTCACCATGGCTTCAGGCACGTGGTTGCGGATGCCGCCCGAGGCGATCTCGTAGCCGTTGCAGGTGATGTCGTACTGGAACGCCTTGATGGTCAGCGGGTCCTGGCCCTTCAGCGCGTCGAGACCACCCTGCGGCATCGAGAACGGGTTGTGCGAGAAGTCGACCTTCTTGTCGTCCTCATTGTACTCGTACATCGGGAAGTCGACGATCCAGGCGAGCTCGAACCGCTCCTTGTCGGTGAGGTTCAATTCCTCGCCGACCTTGTTGCGGGCCAGACCTGAGAACTTCCAGAACTTGTCGGGGTCGCCGGCAACGAAGAAGGCGGCGTCGCCTTCCTTGGTGCCGATCTGCGCCCGGATCGCGGCGGTGCGCTCAGGCCCGATGTTGTTGGCAAGGGGACCAGCGCCCTCGCCGCCCTCGCGCCACATGATGTAGCCGAGGCCAGGCTGGCCCTCTCCTTGCGCCCACGAATTCATGCGGTCGCAGAACGCTCGGCTGCCGCCGCCCGTAGCCGGGATCGCCCAGACCTGGTTCTTGGGGTCTTCGAGCATGCGCGCGAACACCTTGAAGCCGGAACCGCGGAAGTGCTCGGAGACGTCCTGCATCTCGATGGGGTTGCGCAGGTCCGGCTTGTCGCTGCCGTATTTGCGCAGCGCCTCGGCGAACGGAATCCGGCGCCAGTTCTTGCTCACCGGCTTGCCCTTGGCGAACTCCTCGAACACGCCGGTGATCACCGGCTCCATCGCCGCGAACACGTCTTCCTGCGTCACAAAGCTCATCTCGACGTCGAGCTGATAGAACTCGCCCGGCAGACGATCGGCGCGCGGGTCCTCGTCGCGGAAGCAGGGCGCGATCTGGAAATAGCGGTCGAAGCCCGACATCATCAGCAGCTGCTTGTACTGCTGCGGCGCCTGCGGCAGCGCGTAGAACTTGCCGGGATGGATGCGCGAGGGCACCAGGAAGTCGCGCGCGCCTTCCGGCGAGGACGCGGTCAGGATCGGCGTGTTGAACTCGAAGAAGCCCTGCCCCTCCATGCGCCGGCGCATCGATTTGATGATCTCGACGCGCGTCATGATGTTCTGGTGCAATTTTTCGCGACGCAGGTCGAGGAAGCGATATTTGAGCCTGATGTCTTCCGGATATTCCTGATCGCCGAATACGGGCAGCGGCAGGTCGCCGGCGGGGCCGAGCACCTCGATCTCGCTGACATAGATCTCGATCTTGCCGGTCGGCAGCTCGTTATTGTCGGTGCCGTCGGGGCGGCGGCGGACCTTGCCGTTCATCTTGACCACGAATTCCGAACGCAGCTTCTCAGCCAGCGAGAACGCCGGCGAGTCCGGGTCGACCACGCACTGGGTCAGGCCGTAATGGTCGCGCAAATCGATGAACAGCACGCCGCCATGGTCGCGAACGCGATGGACCCAGCCCGAGAGGCGGATCGTCTCGCCGATATTGCTGTCGCGGAGCGCGCCGCATGTATGTGACCGGTAGCGATGCATGGTCGTCCCAAAAATGATGTCGGAGGAAACGAATCGGACGACCTGTCACGGCCGGTCCGAGATTGCGGCAGGGTTTACCCGACGAGGCCGGAGGCGGCAACCAAGGGAACGCCTCGTTTTGGGCCGGAAGCGACCAATTTTGCCCAATCTGGGCCCATCCCTTTGCCATCAGGCGCTCCAGCCCTATCTTGAGGGCATGACGGTACAATTCCCCTTCCAGAACTCCTATTCGGCGCTGCCGGACAGCTTCTTTGCCCGCGTCGCGCCGACCCCGGTCGCGGCCCCCCGGCTGATCAAGCTGAACCGGCCGCTGGCGATCCAGCTCGGGCTCGATCCCGACATGCTCGAGACCGCGGAAGGCGCAGCGATCCTGGCCGGGAAGACGGTTCCGGCCGGCGCCGATCCCATCGCCATGGCCTATGCCGGGCACCAGTTCGGCCATTTCGTGCCCCAACTCGGCGACGGCCGCGCCATCCTGCTCGGCGAGGTCATCGACAAGGAAGGCGTCCGCCGCGACATCCAGCTCAAGGGCTCGGGCCCCACCCCGTTCTCCCGCCGCGGCGACGGCCGTGCCGCGCTCGGGCCTGTGCTGCGCGAATACATCGTCAGCGAAGCCATGTATGCGCTCGGCATTCCGACCACGCGCTCGCTCGCGGCCGTCGTCACCGGCGAGCATGTGCTCCGCGAGACCGCGCTGCCCGGCGCGGTGCTGACGCGCGTCGCCTCCAGCCACATCCGCGTCGGCACCTTCCAGTTCTTCGCCGCGCGCGGCAACACCGAGGCGATCCGCGCTCTCGCTGACCACGTCATTGCCCGCCACTATCCGCAGCTGCGTGATGCGGAGCGGCCCTATCACGCGCTGCTCGCCGGTATCGTCGCGCGCCAGGCCGATCTCGTCGCGCGCTGGCTGCTGGTCGGCTTCATCCATGGCGTGATGAACACCGACAATTCGTCGGTCTCGGGCGAGACCATCGATTACGGCCCCTGCGCCTTCATGGACGCCTACAATCCGTCGCAGGTGTTCTCGTCGATCGACGAGATGGGCCGCTACGCCTATGCCAACCAGCCGCGCATCGCGTTGTGGAATCTGACACGGCTGGCCGAATGCCTGCTGCCGCTGTTCTCCGACGACCAGGAGAGGGCGATCGCGGAAGCCCAGGACATTCTCGGCGCCTTCTCGGAGCAGTTCAGCGCCGCGCATCAGGCGGGCCTGCGCAAGAAAATCGGCCTGTTCAGCGAGCACGACGGCGACGAGGCGCTGATCCAGGACCTGCTCGATGCCATGGCAAAGAACCAGGCCGACTTCACCCTCACCTTCCGCAAGCTCGGCGATGCCGCCGCCGACGAGGGCGCCGACGCTCGCGCGCAGTTCATGGAGCCCGCGGCGTTCGACGAATGGGCCGGTCGTTGGCGCGCGCGTATCGCGCTGGAGCCTCAAACCGCAGCCGAGCGCCGCACGGCCATGAACGCGGTCAATCCCATGTTCATCCCCCGCAACCACCTCGTCGAAGCCGTGATCCGGGCTGCCGTCGACGACGACAATTACGCGCCGTTCGAGGAGCTGGTGCAGGTGCTGGCGAAACCGTTCGAGGACCAGCCGGAGCATGCGGCCTACGCCGATCCCCCGCTGCCGGACCAGCGGGTGCTGCGGACGTTCTGCGGGACGTAGCCACAAACCCGGTGCGTCGGGTGGATTAGCCGAAGGCGTAATCCACCACGTCTCTCACCAAGCAGAAGTAAAAAGGTGGACTACGCTTCGCTAATCCACCCTACGCAGCGCAGCCGTTTGTGGACACGGGAACCACTGTCATCAAACTGAAACACACGCGCTCTAACCGCCTGTCAGGGTCGTCTTGCCGGAGGCGCCCGTCCTCCAACGGTCCCGACAAAGCGCGCCATGCCCTTCAAATTCATCCACCTCACCGACACGCATCTGGCGAACCCCGGCTTGACGCTGTACGGCCTCGATCCGCGCGCTCGGCTGGATGCGGCGATTGCCGACATCAACAAGCACCAAGCCGACGCCGCCTTCGCGGTGGTGACCGGCGACCTCACCCATTGGGGCGAGGCTGAGTCCTACGCCAATTTCGCCGACGCGATGGCCGCGCTCAAGATTCCCTACATCGCCATGGTCGGCAATCACGACAAGCGCGTGACCTGCCTCGATGCGCTGAAGGCCGCGCCGCGCGATGCCAACGGCTTCGTGCAGGGCACCAAGACCACGGAGCACGGCCTGTTCGTCTTCCTCGACACGCTGGACGAGACCAGCCACGCCGGTGAGATGTGCGCCAAGCGCCTCGGCTGGCTCGCGAAAACGCTCGCGGATGCGCCCGCCGATCAGCAATTCGTCGTGTTCATGCACCATCCGCCCTTCCCGGTCGGCGTCCACGCGATGGACGAAATCGGGCTGAAGCAAAGCGCTGAATTCGCCGAATTGATCGCGCCGTATCGCGCGCGCATCCGCCACCTCTTCTTCGGCCATGTGCACCGGCCGATCTTCGGCAGCTACGGCAAGATCCCGTTCTCGACGCTGCGCGGCACCAACCACCAGGTCTGGTTCGAGCTTGACCGCGAGGCGCCGCACCTGGCCAGCCACGAGCCGCCGGCCTATGGCGTGGTGCTGATCGACGACCAAGAACATCGTCGTGCACAGTCACGACTTCCTCGACGAGAGTCTGCGCTTTCCCTTCGAGCCACCGGCGGGAGTGGACGGCCGCGACTATGCGCTCAACTTTCCGGCGCGGTGAGATGAGCCTCGCTGAACCCGCGGCTCTCCCGGTCGCGACCTCGGCGGCGCCGCGCCTGGATGTCCTCCAGCGCTTCGCGACGCGCCTCAAGGCCTCGCTGCCCGCCTATCTGCTGCTGCTGCCCTCGCTGGTCTTCCTCGCGCTGTTCACCTATGGCGCGATGGGACGCGTGCTCGTCGATGCGCTCTATCAGCGTGCCACGCCCAAGGCGCCGGTCCGCTTCGTCGGTCTCGACAATGTCAGCGCTGTGCTGGCCGACCCCGCCTTCACCGGCGCCGTCGTCAACAACCTGATCTACGCCGTTGGCACCGCGGTCCCCAGCATCGGCCTGGCGCTGCTGTTCGCACTGGCGCTGTCGCGCACCAACGCCGTCAGCAGTGCGCTGCGCGCCGCGCTGTTCCTGCCGGTGCTGATCCCGATGGTCGCGGCGTCCGCGCTGTTCATGTTCATCTTCCTGCCCAATGTCGGCCTGCTCGACTTCTATATCGGCCGCCTGCTTCCAGTGCTGCCGAACTGGCTCGGCGACCCCGACATCGCGCTTTATGCGATCATGATCATCACGATCTGGAAGAACGCCGGCTATTACATGCTGTTCTTCCTGGCCGGCCTCCAGGCCGTGCCCGAGGACGTGATGGAGGCGGCTCATCTCGACGGCGCCGGGCCTTACATGCGCCTGCGCCACATCATCCTGCCCGAGCCTCAAGCCCACCTTCCTGTTCGTGACCGTCATCGCCACCCTCAACGCGGTGACGCAAGTCGACCACGTCTTCGTCATGACCCAGGGCGGGCCCTCGAATTCGACCAATCTCGTGCTGTTCTACATCTACCAGCAGGCGGTCGAGCATTACGACGTCGGCAAGGCCTCGGCCGCGACGCTGCTGACGCTCGCCGCGCTGATGGGGCTGACTGCACTCTCCTTCCGCACCATGGCGAACCGGGAGGGTGGGCCATGAAGCTGATGGACCGGCTCACCAAGGACGCCCCGCTCGCCACCCGCAACGAGATCACGCCGAAACTCGGCTTCCTGCTGACCGTGCTGCTCGCGATCGTCTGGCTCATCCCGTTTCTGTGGATGGTCGTCGCGACGCTGCGCCCGGCTTCCGACGGCATCAACGCCATGGCCGAGTTGATGCCGAGCGTGAAGCCGACGCTCGACAATGTCAGGGATGCCTGGGAGATCGGCGATTTCCCGCGCTACACTCTCAACACCACGATCATCTGCGCCGGCATCCTGCTGGTGCAGTTCGTCACGATCACGCTGGCGGGCTTTGCCTTTGCGCGCCTAGACTTCGTCGGCAAGACGCCGATCTTCTATCTGTTCCTGATGCAGCTGATGCTGGTGCCGGTGCTGCTGATCGTGCCGAACCTGTCGCTGGTGGCGCAGCTCGGCCTCTACGACACGCTCACCGGCGTGATGATGCCGTTCTTCGCCTCCGCCTTCGGTACTTTCCTGATGCGCCAGGCGTTCGAGGCGATCCCGACCGAGCTGGAAGACGCCGCCCTGATCGACGGCGCCAGCCTCATCCAGCGCATCCGCCACATCTACGTGCCGCTGTCGATGCCGAGCTTCTCGGCCTTTGCCATCATCTCCGTCACCAGCCACTGGAATGACTTCCTGTGGCCGCTGATGGTGATCAACTCGCCGGACAAGCGGCCGCTCACGGTCGGCCTGTCGGTCTTCACCAAGACCGCCGAAGGCACCCAGGCCTGGGGCACCATCGCAGCGGGCACGCTGATGGTGATTGCTCCGCTGCTCGTCACCTTCCTGATTTTCCAGAAGCGCTTCATCAGCTCTTTCGTCACCTCAGGCATCAAATAGGAGATTTTTCGATGCTGTTTTCCCGCAGGCTCATGCTCGGCCTTGCCATGGCAGGTTCTCTGGCAGGTACTCTGGCAAGCGCCCTCGCTTTTCCGGCTCTCGCCGGCGAAGGTCCGACCGAGATCGATTTGTTTTTCCCCGTCCCCGTCGACGGCAAGCTCGCCCGCGACATGGGCACCCTGATCAAGGAGTTCAACGAAGGTCACCCCGACATCAAGGCGACCGCGGTCTACACTGGCTCCTATGACGACACGCTGATCAAGACGCGCGCCGCGATCAAGGCCGGCAAGCCGCCGTCCGCCGTCATCATGTCCGCCAACTTCCTGCTCGACATGCAGATCGAGAACGAGACCTCACCAATCTCGATGCGCTGATCAAGGCCGACGGCACCACCAAGGAGCAATTCCTCGGTCAGTTCTTCCCGGCCCTGCAAGGCAACGCGGTGATCAACCGCTCGGTCTACGGCGTGCCGTTCCACAATTCGACGCCGCTGCTCTACATCAACGCCGACAAGGCCAAGGAAGCCGGCCTCGATCCGAGCAAGCCGCCGCAGACCTGGGCCGAGCCTCACCGACTGGGCCAAGAAGCTCACCAAGCGCGAGGGCGACAAGGTCACCCAATGGGGCATCGCGATCCCCTGCGCCTACGACTATTGCGGCTGGATGATGGAAACGCTCACCATGAGCAATGGCGGGCGCTACTACAACGAGGAGTTCGGCGGCGAGGTCTATTACGACACGCCCTCGATGCTCGGCGCGCTGACTTGGTGGAATGACCTCATTTACAAGCACAAGGTCCACACGCCCGGCGCCACGCCCGGCCCTGCCGTCAGCACCTCCTTCATCTCGGGCAATGCCGCGATGATGATGCTGTCGACGGGCTCGCTCACCTATGTGCGCGACAACGCCAAGTTCAACTACAAGGTCGCCTTCATCCCGCGCAACGTCCGCAACGCCGTGCCGATCGGCGGCGCCTCGCTGATCATTCCGGCTGGCCTGGAGGCCGACAAGCAGAAAGCGGCCTGGGCGCTGATCAAGTGGATGACCTCGCCCGAGAAGAGCGGCTGGTGGAGCCGCGCCACCGGCTATTTCGCACCCAACATGGCGGCGTACAAGACGCCCGAGATGGTCGACTTCCTCAACAAGAACCCGGACGCCAAGACCGCCGTCGAGCAGCTCGACGTCGCCAAGCCGTGGTTTGCGACCTACAAGACCGTGCCGGTGCGCAAGACGCTGGAGGACGAGGTGATGCTGGTCCTCAACGGCAAGAAGCAGCCGAAGGAGGCACTGGTCGCCGCCCAGAAGGCTGCGGATGAGACGCTGAAGCCGTACAATGCGGAGACGTCGCTGAAGCTGCCGTAAGAGGATTTGTAGGGTGGGTTTGCCTGCGACTGTGATCAGCGCGGTCGCAGGCATAATCCAAACTCAAATGTCTCCTCGCGCAGCTTCAAATGTCGCGCGCCTGCGAGGACGGAGCTTCATTTGCCTGGCGCACAACTCTTCTGGAACGTCGCTCAAGTTTGATTTTTCGTCCTTCGCCGTCTTTCCTTTCTTTGACGTCTCATCGCTCCGACGTCTTTTGCAGCAGACCGAGCGGCCGGGGTAGTTGCGCACTCACGTACTCCGAAGGCTCTCCTAACTGAGTCTCGGATCAGAAAACTGTCTTGGAGATCTTGCGCGTTCCAGCGATCAAATCATCGACTTCATCTCTGGTCGGATCATTACCTTTGTGGTCACATTTATTTCTGACGTCGCCCAAATGTTGGATAAATCGCCATGTGGCCTGATCGATGATATTTTCCGATTTCAGCGCTTCGTAGAAGTCGGAAAGCGTTGGCTTTTTCCTGGAGATCGTGACCGAATGGGTCTGGCACACGGTGGCCAGATGACCTTCAAGGACGACCCCTGCGATTGCACCTGCGCCGCGGGCGAACCCCATCTTGTTCAGCTCTATTGCAGCATCTAGCTCGTTGTCGAATAGGTCAGCCTGAGCCATCGCCTTGATATCGAAAAGAGAACTCTCGAAGCGACCGCGTGCGGATTCGACAATTTGGAGCTGCTGCTCCATGGGAGTGATGGCCATTCGGGGCACAGCGACGTCCTTGCCGTACTGCGTCGCGCGAATTCCCTTAAGATAGTCTGAGATGGTGTAAGTGCTGATATCCAGTTCTTTTGGCGGACGCGGCAGTTGGTAATAATGCCTAAAGTCGTCGACGCGATTGGGCAGCAACACGCCGAGCATAGCCAGCGCTTCGGAATACCACTGCTGATAATTCTGCGTGAATGCCGGAAGGATTTTTTCGATCTCTGATCTAGACTTCCCTTGAGCTTTTTGAAATTCATCTGGGTGAACCTCGAACAACATGCGCTGCAAGAGCATGTTGCCGCGCTCAATCAGCGTATCCAGATCTTTTCTCATACGGTCGAGGTTCGACATCGGATCGCTCCTACCGCAGCACCAATTCGCGCCGCGACCACTAAGTTATTGTAGTACAAACGTTTAGCGCTAATTTGGCCGATCTTGGACTCCATGGCGCAAAGCCTCAATCCGAGTCCCAGTTCGAAAACCAACTGCGCATTTGTCCGCCGTTTCGCATGGGCTGCCTGTCGAGGGAGGCCTTGCGCAGTGGCTGTTCCGCCAGCTCGCGCAAAGGGGCGGCTAAGCCCCTGCATTTCAATCACCTCCCACCGTTGCTGGGATAATTCGATAGGTGTCACATGAAAACTGCGCCTCTCCGGTAATCCACCAGCTTTTTCCGACGCGACCAACGCCCAACGGAGGATCACCTTCGACCAATCCATCTGTGACATTCTGCCAGCGGTCGCCCCCGTTAACCCCGCGTCCACCATCCGGCCGCCCCCCGCCGCCGGTAACCATGACGATTAACAGACCCTCAACGCACCCCCCGACAAATCTAGCTATGTTTCTAGGGAGATTTTCGCCGTGGATCTGTTGGTTATCGAGTTCCTGGGACTGGCGCTGGTCGCCATGTGCGTGGTCGTGGTGGCGCTGCCCTGCGCCCGCAAATCCTCGCACCGGATCCGCTACGAATAGGAATTTCGTCGGAAAAAGCGATTCCGGCCCGAATGCAAGGCTCGAATTCGCACTGAGCCCCTTGACATCACAGCACTTTCGGCAGATCGGCTGATATCAAGTGTCATGGGCCGTTCATGGATTTAATTACCACCACCGCTGACCTCGCGGCTGCCTGCAGCCGGCTGGCCAAGCACCCCGTCATTACCGTCGATACCGAGTTCCTGCGCGAGACCACCTACTACCCGCTGTTGTGCGTGGTGCAGATGGCCAGCGCCGAGGAAGCGATCGTCGTCGACACCCTGGCCGCCGGCATCGACCTCAAGCCGTTCTTCGAGCTGATGGCCAATGAGAGCGTGCTGAAGGTGTTCCACGCCGCCCGCCAGGACATCGAGATCATCTGGCACCAGGCCAACATCATCCCGCACCCGGTGTTCGACACCCAGGTCGCCGCGATGGTGCTCGGTTACGGCGACAGCATCGCCTACGACGCGCTGGTCGAAAAGGTTGCCGGCCACCGCCCGGACAAGACCCACCGCTTTACCGACTGGTCGCGCCGGCCACTGACCAAGGAGCAGATGCATTACGCGGTGTCCGACGTCACGCATTTGCGCGACGTGTTTGCCGCGCTCGACGCCGATCTCAAGAAGCGCCGCCGGAGCGAATGGGTCTCGATCGAGATGGAGGTTCTGACCTCCCCCAGGACCTACGACTTCCACCCCGAGCGGGCCTGGGAGCGTCTGAAGACGCGCGTGCGCAAGCCCAAGGATCTCGCCGTGCTCATGGAGGTCGCCGCCTGGCGCGAGCAGGAGGCGCAGAGCCGCGACGTGCCGCGCGGCCGCGTGCTGCGCGACGAGGCGATCACCGACATCGCGACCCACGCGCCGAACACGCTGGAGAAGCTCGCCCATCTGCGCTCGGTGCCGAAGGGGTTCGAGAAATCCAAATGGGGTGCGGACATCGTCGCCGCGGTCGAGCGTGGACTGGCGCGGGATTTCGCGACGCTGCCGAAGCTGGAAAAGCCGCGCAACAACAATAACGGCGCAGCCATCGTCGAGCTCCTGAAGGTGCTGCTGCGCATGACCGCCGAGAAGCATGCGGTCGCCAGCAAGGTGATCGCGACCGTGGATGATCTCGAGGAGATCGCCGCCGACGACGAAGCCGACGTGCCCGCCCTGCGCGGCTGGCGCCGCGAGCTGTTCGGTGACGCCGCGCTGAAGCTGAAGCGCGGCGAGCTGGCGCTGGCGGTCGAGAAAGGCCGCGTCATCGGAGTGCAGCGGGCGTAACTGTCAGCCGCACCGCCTCTCCACCGTCATTGCGAGCACAGCGAAGCAATCCAGACTGTTTCCGAGGAGGGATTCTGGATTGCTTCGCTGCGCTCGCAATGACGGAATTTGACGCCGCAGCTCGGCTTACGCCGGCGTCAGCTTGGCCACTTCCGCCTGCATGTCGTTCAGGACGCCCGTGATCGCGGCCACCAGCTCGTCGATCTGGGCCTTGGTGACGATCAGCGGCGGGCAGATGGCGATGGCGTCCAGCATGTTTCGCGAGATCACGCCGCGCTCCTGGAGCATGCGGCTCGCCATGCCACCGACGGCGCCGGGCGTCGCCGCGGCGGTCTTGCGTCCCTTGTCGAGCACCAGCTCGATCGCCGCGATCATGCCGACGCCGCGGACTTCGCCGACCAACGGATGGCTGGTGAGCCTCACGCAAGCGGCCCTGCATGTAGGCTCCAAGCTCGGCGGCATGGGCAACCAGGCCGCGCTCCTCGATGATCTTGAGGTTCTCCAGCGCAACCGCCGAGCCCACCGGATGGCCGCCTGCGGTGAAGCCATGGCCGAGCACGCCGATCTTGTTGCTCTCGTCCGCGATCGGCTCGAACATCTTGTCGTTCATGATGATCGCCGAGAACGGGAAATAGCTCGAGGTGATCTGCTTGGAGACCACGAGCACGTCGGGCTTGATGCCGTAGGTCTCGCAGCCGAACATCTTGCCGGTGCGGCCGAAGCCGCAGATCACCTCGTCGGCGACCAGCAGGATGTCGTATTTCTTCAGGACCGCCTGGATCTTGTCCCAATAGGTCGCCGGCGGCACGATGACGCCGCCCGCGCCCATCACCGGCTCGCCGAAGAAGGCCGCGATCGTATCCGGCCCTTCCTTCTGGATCAGGGCGTCGAGGCTCCTCCGCCCGGCGCGTCGCGAACGCCTCCTCGCTCTCGCCGGGGGCGCCGTCCTTGTAGAAGTGCGGCGAGCCCGTGTGCAGGATGTTCGGCAACGGAAGGTCGAACGAGCGGTGGTTGTTCGGCAGGCCCGTCAGGCTGGCGGATGCGATGGTGACGCCGTGATAGGCGCGCATCCGGCTGATCACCTTCTTGCGCTGGGGCTGGCCGAGCGCGTTGGAGCGATAGGCGATCAGCTTGAGCACGGTGTCGTTGGCTTCCGAGCCGGAATTGGTGAAGAACACCTTGCTCATCGGCACCGGCGCGAGCGCCACCAGCTTCTCGGCAAGGTCGATCGAGGGCCCGTGCGATTTGGCTGAGAAGGTGTGGTAGAACGGCAGCGCCAGCATCTGCTTGTATGCGGCATCGACAAGCCGCTTCTCGTTGAAGCCGAGCCCGACGCTCCACAGTCCCGCCATCGCCTCGAAATAGCGCTTGCCCGACGCGTCGAACACGTAGGCCCCTCGCCGCGCTCGATCACGAGCGGGCCGGCCTGCTGGTGGGCGCGCGCATTGGTGTACGAATGCAGCTGGTAGGCCACATCGCGGGCTTCTTGCGAATTGGGCAGCATGGACATTGCTAGGATCCTTGAAAACGTCACGTCGCAGGCACAGCCGGCGTCATCACTCGATGATCAAGTATCTTGGCTATTGCGACAGCGGAGAACTTGCAACGTCAATTCGTCGGCAGCAAGCGCTCAGCAGCGTTGCACAAAGCCGCACATCACGGCACGACGCACGGGGCAGCTCTCACGCCGCGTCGTCGTCGTGCCCATCGTCGGCGCCGACGACCGCTTCTCTCACCTCCACCAGCGCCATCGAGAGCAGATAGACCGTCGTCGGCAGACCGAGCCTGCGCGCCTTCTCGGCGGCATGCGACAGGTCGCTCGCCAGCTCCTTGAGCCTCGTCTCCCCGTGACAATCTCTTAACCCCATCCGCCGGTCGCGGCCGCCTTACACTGCGACGGCGCCGCTGGTTCTGATCAGTTCGGCGCTGGGGAGGATTGTAGCAAAATTCGCAGCGACATTCACTACCGCAAGCCTATAGGCGTCGGCATCGCCCGCGCCGGGATGCCGGCAGGCCACGGCGTCGGCCACCACTTGGTAGCGATGGCTGCGGTGAAACCCGTCGACGGCAGTGGCCAGAATGGTCTCGTCCAGCGAAAAACCGACGAGAATACAGCGCACAGCGCGGATATTGGACATGTAGTCCACAAACCGCGACGAGCTATAGGCGGACGGCAGCGGGTGCTCAAACGTCATCTCGCCTGGCCGCGGCTTGGCCTCCGCGATCCAATCCGTCAGCCTTGATGCCGGATTGAACCAGGCCGCCTGCGCGATGCGCTTCAGATGCATCACCGGCCACAGATTGCCGCGCCACAACGTCAGCAGTTCCATGCAGCGTGCGGTCGCGGCGTCGCCGTCGAGGATGACGTGGCGACGCCCGGGGGTCAGATATTCGACCTGAAGATCCGCACAGACCAGGATCGGCGGATCGTCGTGGATGGAAGCCAGCATTGTCTTGCGCCGAGCTGCACCAATTTCAGCGGCCGGCGAGCGCGAGGTCTCGCAGCGGTGAGGTCACCGTCCGCCCCGCCGACGCATCGAGCACGCCGGGCCGGTCCCAATCGCCTTCGGGCCGGATGATGACGTAGGGATCGCTGTCGAGCGTGATCGCATCCGGCCCCGGCTCGATCTCCAGCAGCATTTCCGTGTAGGAAAAATCCGAGAAGGTGATCTTGCGATTGTGGCCGAGCGGCTTGGCGCCGAAATGGGCCCAGAAATCGACCAGCCTGTCCTGTGCCTGACCGTAGATCTTGCGAAAGCCCTTGCGTTTCACGTAGTCGACGCTCGCCTGCACCAGCTTGAAAGAGACGCGCGAGCGCCGGTACTGGTGCCGCACCGCGAGCCGCTCCACCTTGGCGAAATCGCCGAAGAAGCGCACCCGCAGGCAGCCGGCGGGCTCGTTGCCGACGAAACCGATGAAGTGCGCGGCGACCATGTCGTTGCCGTCGAACTCCTCCTCGAACGGACAATCCTGCTCGGCGAGATAGACCGCGGAGCGAATGGCCGTGACCAGCATGAGATCGCTGGGATCGCGCGCGAGACGGATGGTGATGGCGCGGGAACAGGGCTTGGCGAGAGGAATCCTAGTACCGTGCATCTGCAAAACTCCTTGCTTGGATAATCGCGCCCGGCATGCGCATCGGTTGCCGATGCCAGGGCCGCTCGTAGCACCAGAGGTCGGGCTGGAAGCTCGGCACCGGCGTAAAGCCGGTCGCCTTCATGATGTCGCGTCCGGCCACCGTTGACGGCTGCGCATAGCAATCGGCGTTGCGAAACCTTAGCTGTCGCAGATGCGCCGCAGCCTTTCCGAGACCGGCGATGCCGCGCCCCGTCGCCGCGATCGCCCAGATGTAGATGGCCGCGACGTCGTCCTTCGCGGAAGCGAGATAGTGCGTCTCGGGCGCGGTGAGGCAGATCTCGTCGAGCAGCAGAGCGTCGTGCCCGCGGTCATTGAGGAACAGGAAGGCCATGCCGCCAACCAGATCGCCTTTCCGGCTGAACGTCAGGATGCTCTGCGGATCGAACGCGAGGTATCGGGCAAGCTCGGCCGCCCCGATCCGCACGCCCGGCACCAGCCGGTGCGCCATCTCTGCAAGCCCGGCAATTTCGGAAAATTGCGCGCAGCGGACATCCACGTCCGGGCTCAGCGGCAAGGCATCGAAATCATGCCTTGCGGCAAACCAGCCTCTTTCCATACCCATGTCACGCCTCTATCGTCCGAGGCTTTCGTGCCCCGCTATGCCGGCGAGCTTAGCGGCTGGGGATCAGGAGTATGCAGCAGTTATTGCACCGGGGTGCTGCGATGACGCAGCACCGTGAAGAAGCCCTGGATGCGTCCTGGGATGATTTGAAACTATTTTTAGCATGCGCAAAATATAAAAGTTTTCGCAATGCAGCCGAGGAGCCTCGGGCTCACCTCGACCACTCTGATGCGCCGGATCGACCGGCTCGAGGAGAGCATCGGCTGCAAGCTGTTCCTGCGCGACCAGAGCGGACTCACGCTCAGCGACGAAGGCACGGCAATGATCGCAGACGTTGCGCACATGGAGCGTCATGCCTTCAATGTCTTCCGCCGCGCTTCGCGGTCGTCGAACGACACGTCTGGCACCGTGCGCGTCGCGGTGACGGAAGGCCCCGGCAATTTCTGGATCCTGCCGCGACTGATCGACTTCCAGAAGACCTATCGCAGGATCACCGTCGATCTGCGCTGCGCGATGGAACAGGCCGACGTCGCCCGGCTTGAATCGGACATCGCCATCCAGCTCGAGCCGCCGACCAATCCCGACCTGATCGTCGCCAAGCTCGGCCGTCTCCACATCTATCCCTTCGTCTCCAAGGAGTACGAAAACCTCTACGGCGTGCCGGCGACGCTGGCGGAGCTGAAGAACCACCGCATCATCAAGCAGAGCGCACCGCAAGTCGACGACGGCGCCTATGCCCGCGTGCTCGGACTGAAGTCGCTCGAGGGCATCGTCGGGATCAAGACCAATTCCTCGGTGGGCGCGCTCTATGCCGTGGAGCGCGGCGCGGGCATCGGCTTCCTGCCGACGGTGTCGATCGCGCTCGGCGCGCCGCTGATCGCCGTCGATCTCGGCGTCAGCCACCACGCCGATCTCTGGCTCACCTATCACAAGGAATTCCGCACCTCCGAGCGCCACAAGATCGTGGTCGACTGGCTGAAGAAGATCTTCGATCCCAAAGCCTATCCCTGCTTCCGCGACGAGTTCATCCATCCGAACGCGCTGGTGCCGATGATGACGGCGGCGCGCGAGGGTTTTGGATTGACGGGATATGTCGCGGCGACGCCGACTTAACACCGAGGCGAGCTTCCGCTCACCATTTGTATTCGAAGCCGACCGTGCCCTGGTGCGAGGTCAGCTCGTTGCGGAACTTGCCGTCGTAATTGACGTAGAGCCGCGCCACGCTGGTCAGGCTGAGCGAGGCCGAGGCACCGGCATCCGCGCCGTAACGGCTCTCGCCGATGCCGGGGACCACGATGTTCTGCGCGCCGAGGCTGACCTGGATCGATCCCAGGTCCTGGTGGAAATTGTCGACGAACTTGCCGTAGGCCGAGAGGTCCAGGATCTTCTGATCGATGATGAAGTAGCGGCCGATCTCGGCACCGACCATGATGCGCGCGCGCGAGAGCGCCGTCGAGCCGACATTGAGCGGATCGAGCCCGCCGGCCTCCTGGAACGCAGCGCTGGTGGCGCGCACATATTCGAGCGCGCCCTTCGGCACGATCCGCATCTGGTCCTTGGTCCAGTAATAGCTGATCTCGGTCAGCGCGCCGTCGATCGCGGCGTGATAGCTCGCCGTCGCAAGGCCAAGGCCGGTGTCGCGGCTGGACCGGACCTTGCCGAAGCCGTGGACGACCGCAAAGGCCCAGGTCCAAGGCCCCTTGTCGACCGAGCCGTTGAAGCCGACCTGCGTCAGGTCGAGCGTTGCCGATTGCAGCGCCAGCGGCACGTCGACGTCGGTGTGGCTCTGGTCGACGGAGAAGCCGAGATTGACGCCCGGCGCCACGCGTGCGCCAAAGCCGGCGACGCCGCCGAAGGTCTTGCGCTTGTCGCCGACGAAGTCGCCCTGCGGACCGGTGCGGACCGAGATGCCATAGCCCTCGAACCAGGTGCGATAGCGCGGATCCTCGGTGGCCGCCGAGGCTCCGCCCCCGCCGGGATTGCTGCGGAACGCCCGGTTGACGCCGCCCGATGCCTGGTTGCCGAGCCGCTCCAGGAAATTCGAGCCGAGGTCGAGCGCGCTGTTGCCTACCGACCGGTCATCATTCGTCGAGGACGCCGACGGCGTGGGGGCTGGCGGCAGCGGCGGGGCGACCTGAGCAAAGGCGGGAGCAGCCGTCGCCATCAAACCGAGCGCAACTGTGCCCGCAACCCAATTCGTCGTCAGACGAACCCGGTCCGCTGCCATCACCTGCCGTGTCCCGGAGAGCTGCGACGTGCAGCGCATGACGATGAATCCCGAAGCAAATGGCCGCGCGCAAAAATACAACACGTGCGCGCGACCGCGAGCTGGGATTTGTGCTGAACTGCCACGGAGGGTCAACCGGTTGGCCAGTTGTCACCGCGCCTATTGCCCTCGATTGTGGTTCCACGGCCACACGTCGTAAATTGCAGACGAACGCGCCCGCTCCGGCCTTGAAATCCACGCACGGCTTGCTAACGGCCGATTTTCATGTTGCAATATTGGACACAATCGGAATTGGCCGCTCGGCTGTGCGTTTTGCGACAATGAGACTCAAGACTCGAACAGACTTCGGAAGCCCGTTTGTGGCGTGGCACGCGAAAAGGCGGCCGCGTCTTTTTTATACCTAGTGGAGGAGACTAGCGATGCCGCAAAAGGGCACCGTCAAATGGTTCAACCCGACCAAGGGCTATGGGTTCATCAAGCCGAACGGCAGCGACAAGGACGTGTTCGTCCACATCTCCGCCGTCGAGCGTGCCGGACTCTCAACCCTCAACGAAAACCAGGTGGTTGAATACGACCTCGTGGAGAACCGCGGCAAAGCATCCGCGGAGAACCTCAAGGTCTCCTGATCTTTCAAAGCTGACACACGAGAGATCGTGACGTTGCCCCCGGCTCTGCCGGGGGATTTTGTTTTGGAGCGAGCGCCGCCAGGATTGCGCTTCAGCGCACCACCGGCGCAACAAGGAAATTCTCCGACGGCCCGCTTCCATCGGTCTTGCAGACGTCGCCCTCGATCTTGACCTTGCCGGTCGCGAGCAGCCGCAGCGCTTCGGGATAAATGCGATGCTCGACTTCGAGGATGCGCTCCGACAGCGTCTCCCCCGTGTCGTGATCGCTCACGGGAACCGCGCCCTGCATCACGATCGGGCCGGCATCGGTCTCGGGGATGACGAAGTGCACCGTCGCGCCAGACAGCTTCACGCCGGCGCGCAAAGCCTGGCCATGCGGGTCCAGGCCCGGGAACGACGGCAGCAGCGAGGGATGGATGTTGAGCATCCGCCCGTACCAGGCCCTGGTGAACTCGGCCGTGAACAGGCGCATGAAGCCGCCGAGGCAGATCAGCTCGATGCCGTGCTGGTCGAACGCGGCCTGCAGCAACTTCTCGAAGCCGGCGCGGTCCTTGCCGAACGGCTTGCTCTCGATCACCTGCGTCGTCACGCCGGCCGCTCTCGCCCGTTCGAGACCGAGCGCATCGGCCTTGTTCGAGATGACGAGCGAGATCTCCGCGGGAAAATCCGCAGCGGCAGCGGCCCTGATCAGCGCGGACATGTTGGAACCGCGGCCGGAGATCAGGATGGCGACGCGGCGCTTCGTCATGGCGCCAGACATCACAATGCCATGTCGAGATGACCGTTATAGACGACGCGGTGCTCGCCATCAGCCGGGATCACCGTGCCGAGCTGCGCCACGGTCTCGCCGGCATCGGTGAAGACCTGAATGACCTGCTCGACCTTGTCCGGCTCGACGATCGCGATCATGCCGATGCCGCAGTTGAAGGTGCGCAGCATCTCGAGACTCGGCAATGCCCGCCTGCGCCGCCAGCCATTTGAACACTGGCAGCACCGGCAGACGCGCGAGATCAATGCCGACGCCGAGGCCCTGCGGCAGCACGCGCGGAATGTTGTCGGTGAAGCCGCCGCCGGTGATGTGGGCAAGGCCCTTCACCGCGCCGGTCTCGCGGATCGCGCGCAGACAGGATTTCACATAGAGCTTCGTCGGCGTCAGCAGCGCGCCGCCGAGCGTCATCACCGGTGCGAACGGCGCCTGGGCTTCGAAGCCGAGACCTGATTGCTCCACGATCTTGCGGACCAGCGAGAAGCCGTTGGAGTGCACGCCCGACGATGCGAGGCCGATCACGGCGTCGCCCGCCGCGATGTCCTTGCGCGGCAGCAGCGTGCCCCGCTCGGCCGCGCCGACCGCAAAGCCGCCGAGGTCGTAATCGCCGTCCTTGTACAGGCCGGGCATCTCGGCGGTCTCGCCGCCGATCAGCGCGCAGCCGGATTCACGGCAGCCTTCCGCGACGCCAGCGACGATCGAGGCGGTGGCTTCGGGGTCGAGCTTGCCGCAGGCGAAATAGTCCAGGAAGAACAGCGGCTCGGCGCCCTGCACCACGAGGTCGTTGACGCTCATGGCGACGAGGTCGATGCCGATCCCGCCATGCAGCCCGGTCTCGATCGCGATCTTGACCTTGGTGCCGACGCCGTCGGTGGCGGCGACCAGGACCGGATCCTTGAAGCCGGCGGCCTTGAGGTCGAACAGGCCGCCGAAGCCGCCGATTTCGGCGTCGGCGCCGGGCCGTGCGGTGGCGCGCACCATCGGCTTGATCAGATCGACCAGGCGGTTGCCCGCGTCAATATCGACGCCTGAATCGGCGTAAGTGAGGCCGTTTTTGCGGTCGGTCATGCCCGATTTCCAGTGGGTTTGCGGCTGGTTACGTCGAATTCCGGGGACGCGCAATGGCTCGCATGGCGCACCGCCATATACTATGTAGAGATATCAACCGGTTCAGCCTCCCGAGAGGCCGGATTCGAGGTCAGACCGGGTGCCGGGAAGCGCTTTTGTGAGTATTCCGAACATCATTACCCTGGGCCGCATCATGCTGGTCCCGATTATCGTTTGGGCCATCGTGTCGAGCCAAATGGAGGTCGCGTTCGCCGTCTTCCTGATCGCCGGTATCAGCGACGCCGTGGACGGCTTCCTGGCCAAGCGCTTCAACATGACGAGCGAGCTGGGCGCCCTGCTCGACCCGCTCGCGGACAAAGCCCTGCTGGTCTCGATCTACATGTCGCTGGGCATCTGGGGCGCGATTCCCCGCTGGATCGTGATCCTGGTGGTCTCGCGCGACATCATGATCGTCGCCGCCGTGATCGTATCCTGGCTGTTCGACCGACCGGTCGAGATGAAACCGTCGAAAGTGTCCAAGCTCAACACGGTTGCACAAGTGGCGTTCGCGGCCCTGGTGCTGGCGGCGCTTGCGTTCGGCTTCAAGCCGGCCCCTTATGATATCATCCTGATGGGCCTCGTCACGGTCTTCACGCTCTCCTCGGTGTCGCTCTACCTCGTCGAGTGGCTGCGGCACATGAGTACGATCGAGGCCAAGTAGCACGATCGAGGCCCAATGAGAGGGAATGCGGCCTCGCAAAAGGCCAACTCTCGCTCGATCAAGTCGAATTCTCTTCAAACAGGCCGGCACGCCGGCATGGAGCAAAGCAAGCGTGGCAGGCCGCGTCCATCCCCGACAATTGGCGTTCTCGCTTCCGCACGCGGAGAGCCTCAGCCGGGACAATTTCCTCGAAGGCCCCGCCAACGCGGCCGCTCTCGACCTGGTCGAGCGCTGGCCGGAATGGCCGAACCGGATCATGTGGCTGGCCGGCCCGGAAGGCAGCGGCAAGAGCCACCTCGCCGCGATCTGGGCCGAGGCCTCGGGCGCCCGCTCGACCGCGGCCAACGCCCTGACCGCGTCAGACGTCCCCGGCGCGCTCGCCACCGGGGCGGTGGTGGTCGAGGATCTCAAGGCCGGGGAGTTTGACGAACGCGCGCTCTTCCACCTGATGAACCTCGCCCGCGAGGACGGCGCGTATGTCCTGTTCACGGGACGCGAGGTCCCGGCCGCCCTGGAGATCGAGCTTCGCGACCTGCGCTCGCGCCTACGCACCGTGCCTGTCGTCACGCTGCGGCCGCCCGACGACCAGCTGTTCCGCGGCCTGATCGTCAAATTCTGCGCCGACCGCCAGCTGGCCGTGGACGAGAGCGTGGTCGGCTACCTCGCCACCCGCCTGGAGCGGTCGTCGGCCGCCGCCCGCCAGGCCGTGGAACTGCTCGACAGCGAAGCCCTGCGGCTCGGCCGCCCCGTCACCCGGGCGTTGGCCGCCGAGCTGCTGCGGGACGTTTGAGCCGTGCAGCCAGTCCCAGGGTTGCACGAAGTCCGCTTGACGCAGCGAAGCGGCGGAACATCAATGTCATCGAAACGTCATCGCTCTAACACATGCTCCCGCAGGTTTTGCGCGTAGGTCGCAAAGTGAGGCGAGACAGGATGGACCGACTTCTGATGGACTCTGCGCAAGCTGTTGAAATTAAAGAAAAACCCCCGGAAACCGAGGGCCAGCCGGCAATCGCAACGAGCCCCGAACGGTTCATCAATCGCGAGCTGTCCTGGCTGCATTTCAACCGCCGCGTCCTGGAGGAATCGGTCAATCCCAGCCACCCCATGCTCGAGCGGGTGCGATTCCTGTCGATTTCGGCGAATAACCTCGACGAGTTCTTCATGGTCCGCGTCGCCGGCATCAAGGCTCAGGTGCGCGAAGGCATCGCCGAACGCAGTCCCGACGGCCTGACCCCGTCCGAGCAGCTCGCGCTCATCAACCGCACCGTCTCCGAACTTGCCTCCGACCAACAGGCGATCTGGCGCGACCTGCGCGGCACGCTCGCCGATGTCGGCATCGTGCTGGTTGAGGGCAAAGAAGTCACCAAGGCGGAGCGGACCTGGATCGAAGACTATTTCCTCAGCAACGTGTTCCCGCTGCTGACGCCGCTCGCCATCGATCCGGCCCACCCCTTCCCGTTCATCCCGAGCCTCGGCTTCACCATCGCGCTCCAGCTCACGCGCGCCGCCGACGGCAAGCAGATGAACGCGCTGATCCGCATGCCCGGCAAGATCGACCGCTTCATCCGTCTGCCGGCCGACGGCAAGATCGTTCGCCTGATCTCGCTGGAACAGGCGACCGCCCTGTTCATCAACCGTCTGTTCCCGGGCTACAATCTGCACGGCCAGGGCGCCTTCCGGATCATCCGCGACTCCGAGCTCGAAATCGAGGAAGAGGCGGAAGACCTCGTCCGTCTGTTTGAGACGGCGCTGAAGCGCCGCCGGCGCGGATCGGTGATCCGGCTCGAGATCGACGCCAAGATGCCGGAGCAATTGCGCAGCTTCGTTCAGCACGCATTGTCGGCCGCCGACGACGAGGTGTTCCTGGTCGACGGCGTGCAGGCGATGAACGAACTCTCGCAACTCACCCGTCTCGACCGGCCCGATCTCGAATTCACCCCATACGTGCCGCGTCACCCCGAGCGCGTGCGCGAACATGGCGGCGACATCTTCGCGGCGATCCGGCAAAAGGACCTCGTCGTCCATCACCCCTACGAATCCTTCGACGTCGTGGTGCAGTTCCTGCAGCAGGCCGCGCGCGACCCCGACGTGGTCGCGATCAAGCAGACGCTCTACCGCACCTCCAACAACTCGCCGATCGTGCGCACGCTCGCCGAAGCCGCCGAGGCCGGCAAATCCGTCACGGCGCTGATCGAGTTGAAGGCGCGGTTCGACGAGGAAGCCAACATCCGCTGGGCGCGCGACCTCGAACGTGCCGGCGTGCAGGTCGTCTACGGCTTCCTCGAGCTGAAGACGCACGCCAAGCTCTCGATGGTGGTGCGCCGCGAGGGCGGCAGCCTCACCACTTATGTCCATACCGGCACCGGCAATTATCACCCGGTCACCGCGCGCATCTACACCGACCTCTCCTACTTCACGTCCGATCCGACCATCGGCCGCGACGCCGCGCGCGTGTTCAATTTCATCACCGGCTACGCCGCGCCGAGCGATCTGGAAAAGATGGCGGTGTCCCCGCTGACCCTGCGCAAGCGCATCATCGAGCACATCCAGGGCGAGACCGCGCATGCGAAGCATGGCCGGCACGGCGCGGTCTGGATGAAGATGAACGCGCTGGTCGACCCCGATATCATCGACGCGCTCTACGAGGCCTCCCAGGCCGGCGTGCAGGTCGAGCCTCGTGGTGCGCGGTATCTGCTGCCTCCGTCCGGGGATTCCCGGATTGTCGGAGAACATCCGTGTCAAGTCGATCATTGGGCGCTTCCTGGAACACGGCCGAATCTACTGCTTCGGCATGGGCCAGGGCCTGCCGAGCGCCAAAGCGGCTGTGTATATCTCCTCCGCCGACATGATGCCGCGCAACCTCGACCGCCGCGTCGAGGTGCTGTGTCCGCTGCAGAATCCCACGGTTCATCAGCAGGTTCTCGAACAGATCATGGTCGCGAACCTGAAGGACAATGAGCAGAGCTGGCAATTGTTGCCGGACGGGTCCTCAACGCGTATGAAGACCGCGAAGGGCGAGGAGCCTTTCAACGTGCACAACTACTTCATGACAAATCCGAGTCTGTCTGGCCGTGGAAAGTCGCTCAAGGAATCCTCGCCGCGTCGTCTCACGCGCCGGAACGAACGCCATCAATCCTGATCGGGGATGTACGACGTGAAGCGGCCGCGCAAGCGCGGCGCGAGCGTCGCGGTCATCGACATCGGTTCCAATTCGGTCCGTCTCGTCGTTTACGAGGGACTGACGCGGAGCCTCATTCCGATCTTCAACGAGAAGACGCTGTGCGGCCTCGGGCGCGAGGTGCAGAGCACCGGCCTGCTCGCCCCTGACGCCGTCGACAAGGCGCTGACCTCGCTCAAGCGGTTTCGCGCGCTGTGCCGGGTGATGCAGGTCGGGCGCGTGTTCGCGATCGCGACCGCGGCCTGCCGCGATGCCTCCAACGGCCCCGACTTCATCGCCAAGGCCGAGCGCATCTGCGCCGTGAAGATCGAGATCCTGTCGGGCCCGCGTGAGGCGCGGCTGTCGGCGCTCGGCGTGATCTCCGGCATCCACCATCCCGACGGCATCGTCGGAGACCTCGGCGGCGGCTCGCTCGAGTTGATCGACGTGCGCAAGAACAGCGTGCGCAGCGGCGTGACGCTGCCGCTCGGCGGCCTCGCGCTGCAGGATCTCGCCCACAAATCGCTCAAGCGCGCCGACCGCATCGTGCGCGAGGAGACTCGACGAGGTGCCGCAGCTCACGGCGGGCCGCGGCCGCACCTTCTACGCGGTCGGCGGCACCTGGCGCGCGCTTGCCCGCATTCACATCATCCAGAGCGGCTATCCGCTGCAGGTGATGCACGGCTATTCGCTGTCCGCGGCCGAGGCGCTCGACTTCTCCCGCAGGCTGCGGCGGCTCGCGGCCGCCGACATGCTCGCCGACATCGAGAGCGTTGCGGACGCGCGCCGCCCGCTCCTCACCTATGCGGCGCTGGTGCTCGAGCACATCATCCGGGTGGCGAAGCCGAAGACCATCGTGTTCTCGACCTTCGGCGTGCGCGAAGGCCTGCTGCACGAGAAGCTGTCGGAGACCGAACTCAACAAGGACGGCCTGACCTGCGCCGCGGAAGAGCTGAACCAGTTGCTGTCACGCTCAGCCAAGCACGCCCACGAGCTGATCGCCTGGACCGACCGCCTGGCGCGCGTCGTCAAGCTGCGCGAGACCGAGGAGGACCGGCGGCTGCGCCACACCGCGTGCCTCTTGTCCGACATTGGCTGGCGCGTGCATCCCGATCATCGCGGCGAGCAGACGCTGAGCCTCGTCGTCAACGGCAATTTCGGCGCGATCACCCACACCGAGCGCGCCTTCGTCGGCCTGTCGGTGTTCTATCGCTATGCGGGCTTGAGTGAGGAAAACCAGCCGCCGACCACCATGCAGGAGCTGCTGACGCCGGCGCAGCTCGAACGCGCGCGCCTCCTGGGCGCAGCGTTCCGTGTCGCGCATCTGATCTCGGCGGCGCGCCCGGGCGTGCTGCCGGCCACGCATTTCCGCAGCCAGAGCCGCAAGCTGATGCTGGTGTTCGAGCATCGTCTCGTCGACCTCGTCGCCGACCGCGTCGGCAGCCGCTTCAAGCAGCTCGCCCGCCTGATCGGCCGCGCCGGCTCGATCGTGCGGCGCTGATTTTGCAAATGCGAATTCATCGCAGATAAGCGGCGGCGTTCTTCGCCTCCAATCATGAAACATTCTCCATGCGCGGCGGCGGTTGATGCACATCAACCCGCCGCCGGCGTACCGGATTAGCGTGCGGGCACGTTGATCCGGACACCATTCGCCATGCAGCTCCACCACGGGATTCGCCGTTCGGTCCGCGCCCGGGAGGCGGCTGGCTGCGTCTTCCTTGCGCTCGCATTCAGCTCTCCGGCCGCGGTGTCGATGGCGCAGGACGAGGTGAAGCTGAGCGATGCGCAGGCGCGCAATCTGGGTGTCCGCGTCACCCATCCGATTGCGAGTCGCACTGATCTGACGCTGCCCTATCCCGTCCAGATCGTGATTCCCACGCAGCAATTGTGGGTCGTCAGCGCGCCGGTGGCCGGCATGGTCGCCAATCTCCTGGTCGGACGCGGTGACCGTGTCACGGCAGGTCAGCCGCTGGTCACGCTGGAGAGTCCGAGCTTCGTCTCCCAGCAACGCGACTATCTGCACGCGATCGCGCAGGAACACCTTGCCAGCCAGCAGCTCAATCGCAACCTCGATCTGTTCGAAGGCAAGGCCGTGCCGCAGCGCGTGCTGGAGGCCAGCCAGGCCGAAGCGCGTCAGGCCACGCTGGTCGTCGCCGAGCGGCGTCAGATGCTGCGCCTGAGCGGGATGTCCGACGACGCCATCTTGCGACTGACCCAGGAAGCGGCGATCAGCGCGACGCTCACGGTCAACGCGCCGCAGACCGCGTCCGTGGTCGATCTTGCGGTCTCGCCCGGGCAGCGGCTCGAACAATCCGCGCCGCTCGTCAAGCTGGCGCGGCTCTCGCCGCTCTGGGCGGAAATCGCGGTGCCGGCCGCCAACGTCCGAGCGATCCGCACCGGCGCGAAAGTCGAGATCGAGGGCTATGCCACGCCCGGCAAGGTCGTGCTGGTCTCCGAGACCATCGACGCCGCCACCCAAACCATCCTGGTGCGCGCGGAGGTTCCCAATGACGGCGAACTGCATCCCGGCCAGACCACCGCGGCCCGCATCGGCTTCCTCTCCGCCGGCGAAAGCGCCTTCGAGATTCCCTATGGCGGGCTGATCCGCCGAGGCGAGAAGACGTCGGTCTTCGTCGCCTTCGACGGCGGCTTCCGCTTGCTCCCGGTCAGGCTGCTTGCGGAAGATCAGGATCACGTCGTGGTGTCGGGCCCCATCACGGATCGGGACGCGATCGCGATCGGCGGCATCTCCGCGCTTCGCGGCATTCTCTCGGGACTGGGACAATAGATGCTCCGGCGTCTGGTTGCGTTCGCACTGTCGCAGCGGCTGTTCGTGATGCTGGGCGTGCTGCTGGTGATCGGCGCCGGCGCCGTCCTGCTGCCCGGCTCTGCCGATCGACGCCTTTCCTGATGTCTCGCCGGTTCAGGTGAAGATCATCATGAAGGCGCCGGGTCTCACTCCCGAAGAGGTCGAGCAGCGCATCACGGTCCCCGTGGAGCCTCGAACTGCTGGGATTGCCGAACAAGAAGGTGCTTCGGTCCGCCACGAAATATGCGCTGGCCGACATCACCGTCGATTTCGAGGACGGCACCGACATCTATTGGGCGCGCAACCAGGTCTCGGAGCGACTGTCGAACGTCTCGCGCGATTTCCCCGAAGGGGTAACCGGCGGACTTGCCCCGATCACAAGCCCCCTCGGCGAGATGTTCATGTTCACGATCGACAGTCCCGAGCTTTCGCTCGCCGAGCGTCGCACCCTGCTCGACTGGGTGATCCGCCCGGCCCTGCGGACGGTCCCCGGCGTTGCCGATGTCAATGCGCTCGGCGGCTATGTCCGCGCCTTCGAGATCGTGCCGCGCAACGATGCGCTGGCCGCGCGCGGCATTGCCTACGACGTGTTTCGCCGGGCCATCGAGGCCAACAGCCGCAACGACGGCGCCGGGCGGGTCAATCAGGGCGAGGACAGCGCGCTGGTGCGGATCGAAGGCAGCATCCGCTCGATCGAGGACATCAAGGCCATCGTCGTCGACACCCGCGAGGGCGTGCCGATCCTGGTCAACGACGTCGCCACGGTCAAGGTCGGGACGCTGACGCGCTATGGCGCCGTCACGGCCGACGGCCGCGGCGAAACCGTCGAGGGGCTCGTGCTCGGCCTGCGCGGCGCCAACGCGGGCCAGCTCATCCGCGACGTGCGCGCCAGGCTTGCCGAGCTGCAGCCCTCGCTGCCGAAGAGCGTGTCGATCAACGTGTTCTACGACCGCAGCCGCCTGGTCAACCGCGCCGTCGGCACCGTGGTGCGGGCGCTTGCCGAGGCGACGATCCTCGTCATCGTTCTCCTACTCCTATTCCTCGGCAACTGGCGTGCATCGCTGGTGATCGCACTCAGCCTGCCGCTCGCCATCGTGATTGCGTTGATCATCATGCGGCTGGTCGGAATGTCGGCCAATCTGATGAGCCTCGGCGGACTTGCGATCGCGATCGGCATGTTGATCGACGCCCTCGTGGTCGTGGTCGAGAACATCGTCGGCAACCTCGGCAAGCACGAACCGGGCAAGGGTCTGCCGCTGATCCACCTGATCTACCGGTCCGTGTGCGAAGTCCTGGAGCCGGTCGCCTCGGGTGTGCTCATCATCATCATCGTGTTCGTCCCCCTGCTGACGCTGCAGGGATTGGAGGGCAAGCTGTTCATCCCGGTCGCGCTGGCCATCATCTTCGCGCTGGCCGGCTCGCTGCTGCTGGCGCTCACCGTGATCCCGGTCGCGACCTCCTTCGTGCTCACATCCGCCTCGCATCGCGATCCCCTGCTGGTGCGGGCCGCGCAGCGGGTCTACGCGCCGGCATTGAACTGGGCCCTGACCAACGAGCGCAAGGTGATGGCGGCAGCGCTGATCGGCCTCGTCGCGGCGGGATTCGCCTACACCCAGCTCGGCAAGACCTTCATGCCGACCATGGACGAAGGCGACGTCATCGTCAGCGTGGAGACGCTCCCCTCCGTCAATCTCGACGAGTCGCTCGCGATCAACGCGAGGCTCCAGACGGCGCTGCTGGCCGTGCCCGACATTGCCGGCATCGTCGCCCGCACCGGATCGGACGAGTCTCGGCCTCGATCCCATGGGCCCGAACCAGACCGACACGTTCCTGGTGCTCAAGCCGGCCACTGAGCGCGCAACCGACAATCGCGAGGTCCTGCTGCAGAAGCTTCGCGAGGTTCTGGCCGGCTTTCCGGGCATCTCGCTCAGCTTCACCCAGCCGATCGACATGCGCGTGCAGGAGATGATCAGCGGCGTGCGCGGCGACGTCGCCGTCAAGATCTTCGGGCCCGACATCGCCAAGCTGAACGAGACCGCAGCCAAGCTGTCGGCGATCCTGTCCAGCATCGACGGGGCCGAGGACGTCTACACCACGCTGAACGAAGGCGCTCAATATTACACCGTCGCGGTCAATCGCATGGAGGCCGGCCGCCTCGGCCTGACCGTGGATTCCATCGTCAACTCGCTGCGGACCCAGATCGAGGGCCGGACCATCGGCACCGCGCTCGAGGAAGGCCGCCGCACCCCGATCCTGGTCCGCGGCAGCGAGACGACGCGGGAAGCGCCGACGCTGCTGGCGAGCCTGCCGCTGACACTGGCATCCGGACGGCACGTCGCGCTGTCGCAGGTCGCCCGCATCCAGCGCGTCGACGGCCCGGTCAAGATCGACCGCGAGGACGGCGCCCGCATGAGCGTGGTGCGCGCCAACATCCGCGGCCGCGACATGGTCGGCTTCGTGGATGCCGCCCGCCAGAAAGTGGCGAGCGACCTTCCGCTGCCGAGCGGCTACCGCCTGACCTGGGGCGGACAGTTCGAGAACCAGCAGCGCGCCGCCGCCCGACTGTCCGTCGTGGTCCCCGTCGCGATCGGCCTGATCTTCGTGCTGCTGTTCACCACCTTCGGCGCGATCCGCCAGGCCTTGCTGGTGCTGGTCAACATTCCCTTTGCCCTGATCGGCGGCGTGTTCGCGCTGGTGGTGACGGGTGAGTATCTGTCGGTACCGGCCTCGGTCGGCTTCATCGCGCTGCTCGGCATCGCCGTGCTCAACGGCGTCGTGCTGGTCTCCTACTTCAATCAGCTTCGCGCCCACGGCCTGCCCGAAGATCGCATCGTCGTCGAAGGCGCCATGCGCAGGCTTCGGCCCGTGCTGATGACCGCGAGCATCACGGCGCTCGGCTTGATCCCGTTGCTGTTCGCCTCCGGCCCTGGATCCGAAGTGCAGCGGCCGCTCGCCATCGTCGTGATCGGCGGCCTCTTGTCCTCCACGCTGCTCACCCTGATTCTCCTGCCGATCCTGTATCGCCGCTATGGCGGACCGTCGAAGGTGGCGAAATGACCGGCCAGCCCGTCTGTCTCACGCTGATCGTGCCGCATCAGCTCCGCGACGAGGTGTTCGACCATCTCTCCGAGAGCGATGTGGTGACGGGATTCACGGCGCTGCAAGGCGCCGGCCACGGCACCGAGGTCCGGTTGCTGACGGCGGCCGAACGCGTCAAGGGCCATGCCGATCAGGCCATCGTGCAGGTGGTTCTGGCGAGCAGCGATGCCAGCCGCCTGCTCGCGCGGCTGCGGATTTCGTTTGCGGGAACGAAGCTGGTCTACTGGACGACGCCCGTGACGGAGTTCGGCACGATCGACTGAGCGGGGCCTATTCGGCCGACGCCCTGGCGTGGCGCTCGGAGGATTCCACCGCGGCGGCGCTCAGCTTGCGCCGGCGCCAGACGGTGCCGACCACCAGCACGACGACGACGCCGAGGGCTGCGCAGAAATATTCGCCGCCGGATCCGCCATGGCCGAACTGCGGCGGGATGCGCAAGGCACCGAGCACGCCGTCGAGCGAGGCACCGAGGGGACCGTCGAACAGGGTGTGCAGCTTCGGCGCGATGGCGGGATCGGTCGCGATCACCTCGCCCGCGATCCAGCCGAGCAGCGCAGCGCCGGCCCAGACCAGCACCGGCAGCTTCTCGAGCAGCGCCATGATCAGCGCCGCACCGGCGACGATCAGCGGCACACTGATGGCAAGGCCGAGCACCAGGAGCGACGCGCTGCCATTGGCGGCGGCGGCAACCGCGATGACGTTGTCGAGCGACATGACGATGTCGGCGACCACGACGATCTGGATGGCCTGCCACAGATGCGAGGCGGCATCGACGTCGTCGTCCTCGTCGTGCTCCGGCACCAGGAGCTTGGCCGCGATCACGATCAGCGCGAGACCGCCGACCAGCTTGAGATACGGCAGCTCCATCAGGCTGGCGACGATGCCGGTGAAGATGATCCGCAGCATCACCGCCGCGCCGGCACCGAAGATCATGCCCCACAGCCGGTGTCGCGGCGAGAGGCCGCGGCACGCGAGCGCGATCACCAGCGCATTGTCGCCGGACAGAAGGATGTTGATCCAGATGATCTTGCCGACCGCGATCCAGAAGGTCGGCTCGGCCATCTCGTTGCGAAACTGGGTGAAAAATCCCCCGATCGTAGCGGGATCGAAGATCTGCCAGAGCCAGTTCACAATAAGTCCTTTCGCCCCGTCTCCTAAACTACGGCTGATTGATCAGCCGACGATCTCGTTGCCCGAGAAGAACTGCGCGATCTCGATCGCGGCGGTCTCGGGGGCGTCCGAACCGTGAGCCGAGTTCTCGCCGATCGACTTTGCGTAGAGCTTGCGGATGGTGCCGTCGGCGGCCTTGGACGGATCGGTCGCGCCCATCGCGTCGCGATACTTGGCGATCGCGCCCTCGGCTTCCAGCACCTGGACGACGACCGGACCCGAGGTCATGAATTCGACGAGCTCGCCGAAGAACGGCCGTGCCTTGTGGACGGCATAGAAGGTCTCGGCCTGCTCCTTGGTCATGCGGATGCGCTTCTGCGCGACGATGCGCAGGCCCGCTTTTTCGATCACGGCGTTGACGGCGCCGGTCAGGTTACGCGCGGTCGCGTCGGGCTTGATGATCGAGAAAGTGCGTTCGATGGCCATAATCTTGTCCTTGGAAGCAGAGCGGTGGTTGTCGGATTGCGGGGCTTATATCGGCGCCTTTGCCATCCGGCAAGCGACCGCCGGGACGGCCCTCACAGGCGCTTCGCCGCAGGCTGCCCGATCGAATACGAGCACGGATTACCGAGATTTCACCCAGATGAACCCAATCTGAAGGCCCTGTTCAGGGTTTGGTTCAGCCTCGCCGGCGTAAGGTCAACCCATCGAAACCAAAGCCCGATCATCAGGCGGACCGTTTCGGCGGCCTTTCCATCGACGCGGATGCCCCCGCGCCGGCAGTTTTGAGGAGATCACCATGTTGAGGAAACTTTCGCTTGCCGCCGTCGCTGCGGTTGCGCTGGGTGCCGCGCTGGCACCGACCTCGGCCTCCGCGCACTGGCACGGCGGCGGCCCGGGTTGGCATGGCGGTGGCGGCTGGCACGGCGGCTACCGCTGGGGCGGACCGCGCTTCTACGCCCCCGTCTCCTACGGTTATGGCGGCTGCTATGTGCGCCGGCTGGTCCCGACCCCCTGGGGACCCCGCTGGCGGATGGTCAACCGCTGCTACTGAGCCCGACAGCACCTTCTGAGCCCGAAGCACTTTCCCTAGAGACCGACAGGTATCTGCGCCCCCCACAGGTACCTTCCAAGAGGAGCCCCGGCGATCCCCCGCCGGGGCTTCGCATTTTGGGCGGATATGGCAGGATTCATACAATTTTGGCGAGAATGCCTGCCATCCCCGGGAATCACGAAACCAATTTGGGGGCCAATGACTTGGTACCGTGTCGAGACCCTGAGAACACGGAACCTGCGCGATGGCTGGCCTTTCTGCCAATGACAGCGAACAGATCGACCGGCGGACCAGCCGATCGATTTGCGATGCCGTGGGCGAGCGGCTCCAGCAGAGCCTCCGCCCCGAAACCCGGCTCCCCACCCACCTCGAACAGCTCCTCAACGAGCTGGAACGGCGCGACCGCGAGCCTCATTGAGGCCCGGCCAAGAGTTGCAGAAACGGGTTGCGTTTGATGCCGCCTGCGGTGACAAGGCCGCATGCTTGTCATCAACGACCTCTCCATCCGCCTCGCCGGACGCCTTCTGATTGATCAGAGTTCCGTGCAGATCACGCCCGGTTCGCGAGTCGGTCTGGTCGGGCGCAACGGCACCGGCAAGTCGACGCTGTTCAAGGTGATCCGCGGGGAACTCGCCGCCGAGCACGGCTCGGTGAGCTTGCCGCCGCGCTGGAGCATCGGCAGCTTGGCCCAGGAAGCCCCGAACGGACCGGAAAGCCTGATCTCCGTCGTGCTCAAGGCCGATCTCGAGCGCGACGCGCTGCTGCATGAAGCGGAAAGCGCCATCGACCCGCATCGGATCGCCGAGATCCAGACCCGCCTCGTCGACATCGACGCGCATTCGGCGCCGAGCCGGGCCGCAGCGATTCTCTCCGGCCTCGGCTTCTCCGCCGCCGATCAGCTCCGCCCCTGCGCCGAATTCTCCGGCGGCTGGCGCATGCGTGTCGCGCTCGCTGCCACCCTGTTCGCGGCCCCCGACCTGCTGCTGCTCGACGAGCCCACCAACTATCTCGACCTCGAAGGCACGCTGTGGCTGGAGGATCATCTCGCGCATTATCCGCGCACGGTGATCGTGATCAGCCATGACCGCGACCTGCTCGAAAGCTCGGTCGACCAGATCCTGCATCTGGAGCGCGGCAAGCTCACGCTCTACAAGGGCACCTACTCCTCCTTCGAGGAGCAGCGCGCCATGCGCGAGATGCTCGATGCCAAGGCGGTCAAGCGCCAGGAGGCCGAGCGCGCCCGGCTTCAGGCCTTCGTCGACCGCTTCAAGGCCAAGGCTTCCAAAGCCCGCCAGGCGCAGTCGCGCGTCAAGATGCTGGAGCGGCTGAAGCCGATCGCGGCGCTGGTCACCCAGGACGTGCGCGAGATCAGCTTTCCCGCGCCGGAGAAACTCCTCTCGCCGCCGATCATCGCGGTGGACAACGCATCCGTCGGTTACGACCCGGCAACGCCGGTTCTCAATCGCGTCACCCTGCGCATCGACAATGACGACCGCATCGCCCTGCTCGGCTCCAACGGCAACGGCAAGTCGACACTCGTCAAGCTGCTCGCAGGCCGTCTCGCGCCGTTCTCCGGCAAGGTGACGCGCGCGGACAAGCTGTCGATCGCTTATTTCGCCCAGCACCAGCTCGACGAATTGAACGAAGACGGCTCCGCCTACGACCACGTCCGCAAGCTGATGGGTGGCGATGCGCCCGAGGCCAAGGTCCGCGCCCGCGCCGGCGCGATCGGTTTTTCGGGCAAGGCGGCCGACACCAAGGTCGGCAAATTGTCCGGCGGCGAGAAGGCGCGGCTGCTGCTGGGCCTTGCGACCTTCTTCGGCCCCAACATGATCATCCTGGACGAGCCGACCAACCATCTCGACATCGACAGCCGAGCTGCGTTGGCCGAAGCCATCAACGAATTCCCCGGCGCCGTCATCATGGTCTCGCATGACCGCTATCTGATCGAGGCTTGCGCCGACCAGCTCTGGATCGTCGCCGACCGCACCGTCACCAATTACGACGGCGACCTCGACGAGTACCGCCGCCTGGTGCTGTCCACGCGCAACGGCGAGCCCGCCCCGCGCGAGCGCAGCGCGCCAACCGAGAAACCGCAGCGCGCAAGATCGGACAATCGCGGAGGCTTGAAGAAGCGCATCGCCGAAGCCGAAGCCGAGATCGCCCGCGTCAGCGAGATCATCACCAAGATCGACACGGCGCTTGCCCTGCCAGACATCTTTACGCGCGATCCCAAGCAGGCGGCACAGCTGTCAAAGGCACGCGCCAACGCAGCCGATGCGCTGGCGCGGGCGGAAGAGCAATGGCTCGAGGCGAGCACGCAGTTCGACAAGGCGGCGGGGTAGCACCGCTGCCGCTAGGCCGCCCTGTCAAACAGGGCGACCGCGCGCCAAAATCGCTCAATCCGCGTATTGCCCCGCCGCCTTGATGATCGGCGCCCAGCGGTCGACTTCGCTCGTCAGCATCGCGCCCAGCGCCTCGGGCGTCGCTTTGTCCTGCGGGACCGGCTCGGTGTTGATGTCGTTGAAGCGCGCGATCAGCGTCGGATCCTTCAGCGCCGTCTGCAGCGCGGCGGTCAGCTTCTGAACGACCGCCGGCGGCGTGCCCTTGGGCGCATAGATGCCGTGCCAGACGCCGAGTCCTCGAAACCCTTGAGCCCGGCCTCGTCCGCCGTCGGCAGATCGGGCAGACTCTTCAGCCGCTCCTTGGTGGTGATCGCGTAGGCCTTGACCTGCTTGGCCGTGATCGGCCCGGTCGTGTTCGTCGCCTGATCGCAGTGAGATCGATCTGCTTGCCGAGCAGATCGTTCATGATGGGGCCGTTGCCCTTGTAGGGCACCGTGGTGAGCTGCTTCTGGATCGCCGTCATGAACAGCATGCCGCACAGATGCGATGCCGCACCCAACCCGGCATTGGCATAGGTCAGCTTGTCGCCCTGCTGCTGGGCGTAGGCGACCAGATCCTTCAGCGTGTCGGCCGGGAAATCCGCACGCGCGATGATGGTCATCGGCGCGTTGGTCACGAGCCCGATCGGCGCAAACGCCGTCTTCGTGTCGTAGCTGAGGTTGCGATACAGCGTCGCCGCAGTCGAGATGCCGACATGATGGATCAGCAGCGTGTAGCCGTCGGGTTGTGCGCGCGCCGCGCGGGTCGTGCCGATCGTGCCGCCGGCGCCGGTTGCGTTCTCGACGACGATTTGCTGTCCCAGCGCTTTTCCCATGCCTGCCGCGGTCAGCCGCGCGATGGTGTCGGTCGGCCCGCCTGCGGCGAACGGCACCAGCATGGTGATAGGCCTCGTTGGATAATCCTGGGCGACCGCCGCGCCGAGCGGCAGCAGCAGCGCCGCGACGAGGGTAGTGAACCGCATAGTTTCCTCCGGATTGTTGTTCGCGCCATCAAAGCGCATTCGCGCTCGCGCGGCCATACTTCATCTGGAGGGCGTGAGGCATCCGAGACGCGGCTGCCGCCGATGCACAGGCGGATTGACGCAGCACTCAATTTGGTGACGCTCTCGTATCCTGGACGCAGCGCGGGCAGGAAATGGCGCCACGCCGCGCCGGATCCGGAGCTTGGCTCCGCGACGCTCTCGCGCTGTGCAGCAGTCCAAGCCAGCATTCACCGAGAGCCGCGAAAGCGCCTTACGCGTGCTTCTTCTTCGGCTTCGCCGCCTTCGGCACGACCTGCGGCTCGGGATTGCCCTCGATCGAAGACAGGCGGCCTGAGGTGAAGGTGTAGATGCCTGCGCGCGGGCCGGCGGACCAAGTTACCACGGCGACGCGGCGGCCGCCGGCATCGCTGGAGAGGTTGACGTTCGAAGGCGCGCCGATACCGCGCACCACGTCGCATTCGGTATGGCCGAGCGCGACCGTGCCGCCCATCGGCGCCGGAGCCGTCGTCGAGGCATTTGCATCGGCCGGCCCGGGAGGCGGCGTCATGCCGGGACAGGCGCCATCGGCGCTGACGAGATCCTCAGCTCCGACCGGCTTGTCCGGGGTCAGCGGCGGGGATCTGATCGAGATGTTCTTGATGAACAGCCGGCTCGGCGTGTTGAACCATTGCGCGTCCTTGGCGGACGCGAGCAGATCGGTCCCGCCGGAGCAGCCCGCGAGCAGCGGTGCTACGGCAGCCAACGAAACTATGAGCGACCTGGGAAGCTTTTGATGTCGCACGATAAACCAAATTCCCCGCGTGAAGGACCAGCCCTAAGCGATTGTCCCAACATCACTTTGCGGCACGAAGGTGACCAAAGCCAGCATCGCCCGAAAAGTGCAAATTATCATTAATTACGGACGACCGCTAATTCCGACGCTGCCAACGGCCCCGCTCGTCGGCCTGCCAATAAGTGACATCAAATCCCCGCGCCTTGCAATCCGTCCAGGCACTGCGGGCGAAAGCGAGTGCATCCGGGTCGTCGCCGTTGAACAGCAGCACCATGCGCTCATAGCCCTGCGTGTCCTCCGGCAGCGCGGCGTTGTCGACCAGGAATCGGACATGGGCGCCGTTGGGATTGCCCTCCTCGATCGCCAGCACGATCGGCTGATCGGCGGCATCGTTCACCCGCCATGTCGCGTGCGGCAGGAAGGAATCGTCGCGATAGGTCCACAGATGCGCGTCGAGCGCGTCGGCCCGTTCTTCCGAGGTCGACTGCACCACGACGCGCCAACCGCGCTCGAGCGATTTCTCGAGAAGCGGCGGCAACACGTTCTCCACCGTCATGTTTTGCAGATGGTAGAACAGCACTTCGGTCATCGCGACGTGCGCTCGTAGTGATCGGCGACCAGGCGATCGAGCAGACGGACGCCGTAGCCCGCGCCCCAGCTGTGGTTGATGTCGGTCTTCGGCGCGCCCATGGCGGTGCCGGCGATATCGAGATGCGCCCATGGCGTGCCGTCGACGAAGCGCTGGAGGAACTGCGCCGCGGTGATCGAGCCGCCGTGACGGCCGCCAGTGTTCTTCATGTCGGCGAACTGGGAATCGATCAGCTTGTCGTATTCGGGCCCGAGCGGCATGCGCCAGACCTTCTCGCCGCTCTCGGCGCCGGCTGCGAGCAGCCGGTCGGCAAGCTCGTCATTGTTGGAGAACATGCCGGCATGCTCGGTGCCGAGCGCGACCACGATCGCGCCGGTCAGCGTCGCCAGATCCACCATGAATTTCGGCTTCACTTTCTTGGCCACGTACCAGAGCACGTCGGCCAGCACGAGGCGGCCTTCCGCGTCCGTGTTGATGATCTCGATGGTCTGGCCGGACATCGAGGTGACGATATCGCCCGGCCGCTGCGCGTTGCCGTCGGGCATGTTCTCGACGAGACCGATGGCGCCGACCACGTTGGCCTTGGCCTTGCGCGCCGCGAGGGCGTGCATCAGGCCGACGACGCAGGCCGCGCCGCCCATGTCGCCCTTCATATCCTCCATGCTGCCGGCTGGCTTGATCGAGATGCCGCCGGTGTCGAAGCAGACGCCCTTGCCGATGAAGCCGACCGGCGCCTCGCCCTTCTTGCCGCCGTCCCAGCGCATGATCACGGTACGGCTCGGCCGCGCCGAGCCCTGGCCGACGCCGAGCAGCGCGCCCATGCCGAGCTTCTGCATCGCCTTGACGTCGAGCACCTCGACCTTGACGCCGAGCTTGCGGAGCTGGCTGGCGCGGCGCGCGAATTCCTCGGGGAACAGCACGTTCGGCGGCTCGTTGACGAGATCGCGCGCGATGATCACGCCGTCGACGATGTGGCCGGCCGCGACGAAGGCCTTCTTCGCGGCAGCGGCGTCGCCGACCGCGAGCGAGATGTCGGCGCGGGAGCTGCCCTCCTCGCCGTCCTTCTTCTTGGTCTTGTAGCGGTCGAACTTGTAGGCGCGCAGGCGCAGGCCCGAGGCGATCGCAACCGCCTGCTCGCTCGTCATGGCGCCGTTGGGCAGTTCCGCCATGACGGTCATGGTGGCGGTTCCGGCGCCGAGCTTGCCCGCGGCCACACCGCCGAATTTGAGGAAATCGTTCGCCTTCAGGGCGTTGGCCTTGCCGGCGCCGATCACCAGCAGACGGGTGGTCTTCACCCCTTCCGGCGCCAGGATGTCCAGCACCGCCCCGCTCTTGCCCTTGAAGGCAGCGGCAGTGGCGGCGCGTTTCACGAGTTCGATACCCGCGCCCAGCGCCTTGGCCGTCGCCGGACCGACCTTCAGGCTGTCGTCGCAGAATACGACCAGGATGCCACGGGCGGCTGATGACAACGGGACGAAGCCGACCTTGATGGCATCGGACATGGGTAACTCCTTTAGAATGCTTGGTCTTTTTATCATTCCCGTCGCGGCGGATGCCGGACCTGAACGACGATTCACTGAGCTTTCCGCCACTATGGGCCAGCGGGCCGGCAGATGCCAAGCACCCCCGTGGCCTCAAGGTCACAACGAGGGAAATATTAACCATATATTGAGGGTGCCACGGGGCAGCCATTTTGTTGACGGATCAAAGGGATGGTAGTGAGAGAGTGAGCTGGCGGAAGAGGCGTTCGGCCAACCCAGGGGATCCCCGATCGGGGATTGGTTGGACAGGCGAAATTCCGGCCGACATTGGGGACTTGGTGGGGTTCGTGCGGTAGCGCATGGGGTCGATCGATAGGTATATCTTCCGCACGACGCTGGCGTCGTTTGCGCTGGTCCTGGTCAGCCTTACCGGCGTGATCTGGATTACGCAGGCGTTGCGCGGCATCGACCTGATGACGAGCCAGGGCCAGACCATCCTGACCTTCCTCGGCATCACCAGTCTCGTCGTGCCGGCGCTCGTGCTGATCATCTCGCCGATCGCGCTGATGATCGCGATCTCGCATACGCTGAACAAGCTCGCGACCGACTCCGAAATCATCGTGATGAATGCCGCCGGCTTCTCGCCGTTCCGGCTGTTCTATCCGTTCTTCTACGCCACCTGCGTGGTGTCGCTGCTGGTCGCCTTCATCGCGGCCTATCTCGCCCCCGACGGCATGCGCCGGATCAAGCAGTGGGATGCCGAGATCACCGCGGACGTGCTCACCAACATCCTGCAGCCCGGCCGCTTCGCCCAGCTCGACAAGAATCTCACCATCCGGATTCGCGAACGCCAGCCCGGCGGCATCCTGGCCGGCATCTTCATCGACGACCGCCGCGATCCGAACGAGCGCGTCTCGATCGTCGCCGAACGCGGCGAGGTCGTGAAGAACGACACCGGCTCGTTCCTGGTGCTGGAGACGGGCAATCTGCAGCGCTTCGAGGCGGGCAAGCGCGATCCGGCGCTGGTCGCCTTCGGCCGCTACGGCTTCGACATGTCGAAATTCTCCAACCAGGGCCGCGACGTCACTCTGGGCATCCGCGAGCGCTATCTCTGGGAGCTGTTCTCGCCGTCCGACAACGATCCCGTCTACAAGCAGATTCCCGGCCAGTTCCGCTCGGCCCTGCACGACAGCCTGCTCGCGCCGATCTATCCCTTCGCCTTCGCCGTGCTGACCTTCGCCTTTCTGGGCGCACCGCGCACCACCCGCCAGAGCCGCAACTTCTCGATCGGCGGCTCGGTGATTGCCGTGTTCGGCCTGCGCATGGCGGGATTTGCCTGCTCGGTGATGGCCGTGAAGTCCTCTGCCCCGGTGCTGGTCCAATACGCGATGGTCTTTGGCGCCATCGGCATCGGGCTGTGGATGATCATCGGCGGCATCGTGGTCGAGCCGCCCCCCGGCCTGATGGAAGCCATCAACAGATCGAATGCGCGCATCGCGCGGCTGTTCGGACGGCCGGCCACCGCATGAGCATGCTCACCAACACACTCGGGCGCTATTTCGCCGGCCGCTTCGTGGTCGCGGCGCTCGGCGTGTTCGCCGGCATCTTCCTACTGCTGGTGCTGGTCGACTACATCGAGATGGTGCGCAAGACCTCGGGCCTCGCCTCCGCCTCGGCGCTGATGGTGGCCGAGACCTCGCTGTTCCGGGTGCCGCAATTGCTGGAGAAGCTGACGCCGTTCTGCATGCTGATCGGCGCCATGACCTGTTATCTCGCCCTCTCCCGCCGGCTCGAGCTCGTGGTCGCCCGCGCCGCCGGCGTCTCCGCCTGGCAGTTCATCTCGCCGGCGCTCGGCAGCGCGCTGCTGATCGGCGTGATCGCCACCGTCGCCTACAATCCGATGTCCGCCAATTTGCGCGAACTCTCCAAGCGCATGGAGGCCGAGCTGTTCGGCTCGGCGCCGGGCGGCGGCATCCAGGACGCCTCCGGCTTCTGGCTCAATCAGGTGACCAGCGACGGCCAGACCATCATCAATGCGGCACGCAGCGAGCAGCAGGGCGTCCGGCTGACGGGGCTAACTCTATTCCGGTTCGACCCGGAGCAGCACTTCAAGGAGCGGGTCGAGGCGCGCGAGGCGACGCTCGAGACCGGCCGCTGGCTGTTCAAGGGGTCCGTCGCTTCTCGCTGGACGCGCCGCCGGTCGACCAGGCGACGCTGGAGATTCCGACGACGCTGACCGAGGCCCAGGTCCGCAACAGCTTTTCCACCCCCGAGACTGTGTCCTTTTGGCAACTACCGAGCTACATCCGCTCGTCCGAAAGCTCGGGCTTCGCGACAGCCGGATACCGACTCCAGTATCAGAAGCTTCTGGCACAGCCGTTTTTGCTGGCGGCCATGGTGATGCTCGCGGCCTCCGTGTCGTTGCGCTTCTTCCGGATGGGCGGCGTGCAGAAGATGGTTTTGAGTGGCGTGGGCGCAGGCTTTCTGCTCTACGTTCTGTCGAAAGTGACTGAAGACTTGAGCAAGGCTGAGTTGATGCATCCGATCGCTGCGGCGTGGTTGCCCGTGGTGGTGGGCGGCCTCACCGGCTTTTTGGCCTTGTTGTACCAGGAGGACGGTTAGTGACTGCCGTCCAACGAGGACCTGTGTCTCGTTTGACGCACCGCATCGTGATGCGGGCGAACGGGGTCGGCTTGTCTCTTCGCAGGCTCGTGATGGCTGTCGCTGCCGTGGCTTCGCTCGGCGCGCTGATCGATGTCGCCGCGGTGGCCCCCGCCTCGGCCCAGAGCTTCACCTATAATCCCCTGCCGCCGCGCCCCAAGCCGCCGAAGGCCGCCAACGACAACCAGATGCTGGTTCAGGCGACCGAGGTCGATTACGACTACAACAATTCGCGCGTCTCCGCGGTCGGTAACGTCCAGCTGTTCTACAACGGCACCAGCGTCGAGGCCGACCGGGTCATCTACGACCAGAAGACCAAGCGGCTGCACGCCGAAGGCAACATCCGCATGACGGATGCCGACGGCAAGATCACCTATGCCGAGATCATGGATCTCTCCGACGATTACCGCGACGGTTTCGTCGATTCGCTGCGCGTGGACACCGCCGACCAGACCCGCATGGCGGCGAGCCGTGCCGACCGCTCCAGCGGCAATTACACGGTGTTCGAGAACGGCGTCTACACGGCCTGCGCGCCGTGTAAGGACGATCCGAAGAAGCCGCCGCTGTGGCAGGTCAAGGGTGCGCGCATCATCCACGACCAGCAGGAGAAGATGCTGTATTTCGAGACGGCACAGATCGAATTCTTCGGCGTGCCGCTCGCCTACATGCCCTATTTCTCGACGCCCGACCCGACGGTGAAGCGCAAGAGCGGCTTCCTGATGCCGGGCTATATTTCCGGGACGTCGAACACGGGCTATGGCGTCGAGGTTCCCTATTATTGGGCGATCGCGCCCGACATGGACGCCACCATCACGCCCCGCATCTTGTCGCGGCAAGGCGTGCTGCTGCAGGGCGAGTTCCGGCAGCGCCTGATCGACGGCGCCTACCAGATCCGCGCCTATGGCATCGACCAGCTCGATCCCGGCGCCTTCACCGGGCAGCCCGGCGACAAGCAGTTCCGCGGCGCCGTCGACACCAAGGGTCAGTTCGCGCTGAACGACAAATGGGTCTGGGGTTGGGACGGCGTCCTGATGTCCGACTATTATTTCTTCTCGGACTACCGGCTCTACCAGTACCGCGATCCGCTCGGCTCGTTCCTGCTGCTGCCGACGGAAGCGCTGTCGCAGCTCTATTTGACCGGTGTCGGCAACCGCAGCTTCTTCGACGCGCGCACGATGTACTGGCTGAGCTATTCGGGCAACCAGAGCCAGGTGCCGATCGTCTACCCGGTGATCGACTATTCCAACGTGCTCAACTATCCGGTCTTCGGCGGCGAGTTCAGCTACAAGACCAACTTCGTGAACCTGTCGCGTGACCAGGCGGTGTTCGATCCGATCACGACGATCGCCAACACCAACAGCCTGTGCACGACGGCATCGGCCGATCCGCTGGCCCGCACGCCGTCGCAGTGCTCGCTGCGCGGCTTCCCCGGCACCTATACCCGCCTCTCCGCGGAAGCGCAGTGGCGCAAGTCGTTCACCGATCCGTTCGGCCAGATCTGGACCCCGTTCGCGAGCCTGCGCGCCGATGCGATCAACTCCTCGGTCTCGAACCAGCCGGGCGTGTCGAACTATCTTCCCGTCGGCGACACCCAGGCATTCCGCCTGATGCCGACGGTCGGCCTCGAATACCGCTATCCCTTCATCAACATTCAGCCGTGGGGATCGACCACCATCGAGCCGATCGCGCAGATCATCATCCGGCCGAACGAGACCTATGCCGGCAAGCTGCCGAACGAGGACGCCCAGAGCATGGTGTTCGACGCCTCGAACCTGTTCAGCGTCGACAAGTTCTCCGGCTACGACCGCGTCGAGGGCGGCGGCCGCGCCAATGTCGGCGTGCAGTCCACCACGCAGTTCGACAAGGGCGGCGCCGTCAAGGTGCTGTTCGGGCAGTCCTACCAGCTGTTCGGCATGAACTCCTTCGCGGTCCAGGACTCCATCAATACCGGTCTGGATTCCGGTCTGGACAAGCCGCGCTCCGATTACGTCGCGGGCGCGAGCTACTCGCCCAACAGCACCTACACGTTCAGTGTCCGCTCCCGCATGGACGAGCAGACCTGGAACGTGCAGCGCTTCGAGGCGGAAGGCCGCGCCAACTTCAACCGCTGGTCGGTCGCCGTCATGTACGGCAATTACGCGCCCCAGCCGGAACTCGGCTATCTGACCCGCCGCGAGGGCATCCTGACCTCGGGCTCGATCAAGGTCGCGACCAACTGGGTGGTGTCGGGTTCGGCGCGCTGGGACCTCGAGGCCAACAAGATCAACCAGTATGTGCTCGGTGCCGGCTATGTCGACGATTGCTTCGTGCTGGCGGCGAACTACGTAACTTCGTATAGCTATTCTGCGGGCACCACGCCGCCCGTGTTGAGCCATGCGTTCATGTTCCAGATCGGCCTGCGCACGCTGGCGACCTCGTCGACGACCAGCAGTTCCGCCGGCCTCCAGTGAACGGTTTGAAGTGCCGGCCGCGCTTGCCCCCAGCACAGGCTCGACGCGGCTGACATGCGAGCGACAATCATGACGACCCCATTGCCCGTCTTCCGCTTCCTGCTCGCCGCCAGCATCGGGCTGATCCTGACCGGATTGCCCTCGCCCTCGCGCGCGCAGAACATCGTCGTGATGGTCAACGGCGATCCCATCACCGATTTCGACATCGAGCAGCGCTCCAAGCTCGACCAGCTGACGACGCAGAAGACCCCGAGCCGGCAGGAGGTCATCAACCAGCTGATCGACGACAAGGTGAAGATGAAGGAGGGCAAGAAGTACGGGGTCGACCCCGGCGTCTCCGACATCAACCAGTCCTACGAGGGCATGGCGCAGCGCATGCGCATCACGCCGGATCAGCTCACCAAGTCGCTCGAATCCAAGGGCGTGCGCCCCGAAACGCTGAAGGGCCGCATGAAGGCCGAGATGGTCTGGACCAGCCTCGTGCGCGGCCGCTACAAGGAGCGCCTCCAGGTCGGTGAGCGCGACGTCGCGCAGGCCGTGCAGGCCCAGACCGGCGACAAGCTTCAGATCGAGGGCACCGAATACAAGATGCAGCCGATCGTGCTGATCGTGCCGCGCGGCTCGTCCGCGGCGTTCCTCGAGACGCGCAAGAAGGAAGCCGAGAGCTATCGCTCGCGGGTCGGAAGCTGCGAGGAAGCCAATTCGCTGTTCCGCTCGACGCCGAACGCCACCATCCGCGACAGCATCACCAAGACCAGCGCCGAGCTGCCCGAGGCGCTGCGCAAGGTGCTGGACGACACCCCGATCGGCCACCTCACCGCGCCGGAGCTGACCAAGAGCGGCATCGAGATGGTGGTGCTGTGCTCGCGCAAGCCGACCATGATCGACACGCCGAAGAAGCGCGAAGTCCGCGAGAAGATGTATCAGGAGAAGTACGAGAAGACCCAGAAGGCCTATCTCGACGAGGCTCCGCAAGGCGGCGATGATCGAATATCGCAACCACCGCTGATGGCCGCGTCCGCGGCAAGGCCGCTTCCCCTTCCCCTCGCGCTGACCCTGGGAGAGCCCGCCGGCATCGGCCCCGACATCACGATCGCAGCCTGGCTGAGGCGCCGCGAGCTGAACCTGCCCGCCTTCTATTTGCGCGGTGACGAGGCGCTGATCGCCCGGCGCGCCAAGGCACTCGCCCCGGCGATCGGTGCCGACATCAGGATCGCCGCCGTGAGTCCCGGCGAGGCTGCATCCGCCTTCGCCCAGGCCCTCCCCGTGGTTGCCACCGGCGAGCGCGCGACCGCCGAGCCCGGCAAGCCCGACGCATCGAGCGCGCCGGCCGCGCTCGCCTCGATCCGGCAGGCCGTCGCCGACGTCCGCGAAGGCCGCGCCGGGGCCGTCGTCACCAATCCGATCGCCAAGAGCGTGCTCTACCGCGCGGGCTTCCGTCATCCCGGCCACACCGAATTCCTCGCCGAGCTCGCCGCGGAGAACGGCCGCGTCCCGCAGCCGGTGATGATGCTGTGGTCGCCGCGGCTCGCCGTCGTGCCCGTGACCATCCACGTCTCGATGCGCGATGCGCTGGGAGAGCTCACCAGCGAGCTGATCGTCTCGACCGTGCGCATCGTCGCTACCGAACTGAAATCACGCTTCGGCATCGCGCAGCCGCGCATCGCCGTCTCCGGCCTCAATCCGCATGCCGGCGAAGACGGCTCGCTCGGCCACGAGGAGCAGACCGTGATCGCTCCCGCGCTCAAGACCCTGCGCGTTGAGGGCATCGAGGCCAGAGGCCCGCTGCCCGCCGACACCATGTTCCACGAGGCCGCGCGCAGCACCTATGACTGCGCCGTCTGCATGTATCACGACCAGGCGCTGATCCCGATCAAGACCGTCGCCTTCGACGATGCCGTCAACGTCACGCTCGGCCTGCCCTTCATCCGCACCTCGCCCGACCACGGCACCGCCTTCGACATCGCCGGCACCGGCAAGGCCAATCCGGCGAGCCTGATCGCGGCGTTGAGGCTCGCCAGCCGCATGGCGGCCTCGCAAGACAGATGAGCGCGATCGACGACCTCCCGCCGCTGCGCGAGGTCATTCGCCAGCACGAACTGTCGGCGCGCAAATCGCTCGGTCAGAATTTTCTGCTCGACCTCAACCTCACTGCCCGCATCGCGCGCGCCGCCGCGCCGCTCGAGGATTCCACCATCGTCGAGATCGGCCCCGGTCCGGGCGGACTGACGCGCGCGCTGCTCGCGCTCGGCGCGCGGCGCGTCATCGCCATCGAGCACGACGAGCGCGCGATCCCGGCCTTGCAGGATATTTCCGCGCGCTATCCCGGCCGGCTCGAGATCGTGCATGGCGATGCCATGACCTTCGACCCCCGCCCGCTGCTCAATGGCGAGCGCGCCAAGATCGTCGCCAATTTACCCTACAACATCGCGACCCAGCTGCTGATCAACTGGCTCACCACCGAGCCGTGGCCGCCCTGGTACGACTTGATGGTGCTGATGTTCCAGCGCGAGGTCGGCGAGCGCATCGTGGCACTCGAGGACGAGGAAGCCTACGGCCGGCTCGGCGTGCTCGCCAATTGGCGCTGCGAGACCAAGATCCTGTTCGACATCTCGCCGTCTGCCTTCGTGCCGCCGCCGAAGGTCACTTCCTCCGTCGTGCGCCTCAAGCCGCGCGCAGAGCCGCTGGCCTGCGATCGCAAGCTGCTCGAGCAGGTCGCAGCTAGCGCCTTCGGCCAGCGCCGCAAGATGCTGCGGCAGAGCTTGAAATCGCTCGGCGTCGATCCGGCGCGGCTGGCGCAGGCCGCCGGCGTCGATGCGACGCGGCGCGCGGAGACCATTCCGATATCGGGCTTTGTTGCCATGGCGCGTGAATTGGCGGATATACGCAGCGAAGCTGAATAACCAAGAATTTCGGAGGAAGGAATATGGCGTTGATGCGTCGGCAGTCCCTGGTCAAGTTCGATGCGCCGCTGTGCGAGACCATCGTTGACACGCCCAAGCCGCAAGGACGCGAGGTGCTCGTGCGCATCGAGCGCTGCGGCCTCTGCCATTCCGATCTGCACATCCAGGACGGCTACGCCGATCTCGGCGGCGGCAAGAAGCTCGACACCACGCGAGGCATGACGCTGCCCTTCACGCTCGGCCACGAGATCGCCGGCGTGGTCGACGAAGTCGGCCCTGACGTCGCCGCCAATCTCGTCGGCACGAAGAAAGCCGTCTTCCCCTGGATCGGCTGCGGCCAGTGCCGCGACTGCGCCAACGGCGACGAAAATCTCTGCGTGAAGCAGCGCTTCCTCGGCGTCTCCATCGACGGCGGCTTCGCCACCCACGTGCTGGTGCCCGACGCGAAATATCTGCTCGACTACGACCCGCTGCCCGTCAACCAGGCCGCGACGCTGATGTGCTCGGGCGTCACCGCCTACGGCGCGCTCAAGCGTCTGGTCGATCGTCCGCGCCAACGCAATCTCCTGCTGATCGGTCTCGGCGGCGTCGGCATGATGGGCCTGTCGTTCGCGCAGGCGATGTTCAAGCAGCCGATCACGGTCGCCGACCTCTCCCCGGCCGCGCGCGACACCGCGCTGAAGAACGGCGCCGCCAACGCCTATGACCCGTCCGAGCCCGACGTGATCAAGCGCATCCTGAAGGAGACCGAAGGCGGCTTCGACGAGATCGTCGACTTCGCCGGCAACGAGAAGTCGATGGCCTTTGCGGTCGCCGTTGCCGCGCGCGGCGGCAAGATCGTGGTCTCCGGCCTGATGGGCGGCCAGTTCACGCTGCCGATGGTGCAGTGGGTCTACAAGCGCATGACCATCGAAGGGTTCATGGTCGGCACGCTCGCGGAAGCCCAGGAACTGATGGCGCTGGCGCGCGCCGGCAAGATCAAGCCGACGCCGATGCGCGAGGAGCCCATGGGCGACGTCCAGAAATGGATCGACGAGCTTCGCGCCGGCAAGGTCGTCGGCCGAATCGTGCTGACGAACTGACCCGTCGCTCGCGGCGGGCGTGACGCAAGTCGCACCCGCCGTTACGGAACGCTCTCCGCCCCGCGGCGTTGGCAGCGCATGTCCATTCGTTGTACCGTCGAAAGCGCATTCTTCATCGCCTGGAGCTGCCTCGAGCAGAGCGGCGAGCTCGGCCCGCCCGACGAGAGCGCCAACGTCATTCTCGATGCCATCGAAGCCCAGCTCAAGACCGGCGAGCGCCGGCAGCTGATGCTCGCCAACAAGGCGATCGACGCGTTCCGCGCGCATGCAGCCCAACGCCATCCCTCGGGGAATCGCGAAGCGCGCTTCGGCTGATGTTCTGCGCCCCTCGGGGCCGCCGGCCCGGCGGCATTTCGGGCGGATGAGGCCGGCGGTCCGTCGGGCAGAGCGCACGGGGTTACGGCGCCCGGCAGCTCATTGGTACGCCAATCCGCGAACCGCCTATGTTCACTCCTGAACAGATCTCGCGGGATCGACGCGGCCCGCGCGCAGCCGCTCCGGCTTTCCGGATTTCCGCAGGCGGGGTGCGCCAACTTCTCGGCCATCGACCAGCCCTTGTGTGCACTTTGGAACCGTCGGTTCCGCCGCGGAAACGTAGGGTTCTGGCTGGGGCCGATTCCCGGCCAGCCAAGAGAAGAAACTGTGACCGGTCGGCCCCACAACGAACTGCTCCGGCAGCTCCCCCACCAGGATTTCGAACTGCTCGCACCTCACCTCCAGCCGGTCGAACTCGAGGCGAGTCACGTCCTGCATCACGCGGGCGATGCCGTGACGGCGATTCATTTTCCCTGCGGTCCCACGCTGGTGTCGTTCGCCGTGCCGGTCGAGGACGATCGCGAGGTCGAGAGCCTGCTGGTGGGACGAGAGGGCGCGGTGGGCGTCGCCGCGGGCCGCAGTCCCTCGCTCACCTATTCCCGCGTCGTCGTGAAGCTCGGCGGCCCCCTGATCCGGCTGCCCCGGCGTGCGCTGGAGCAGGCGCAGCAGCGGTCGGCCATGCTGCAGGAGGTGTTCTCACGCTATGCCGACTGCCAGTTCGCGCAATTGCTGCAGACCGCGGCCTGCAACGCGGCGCATTCGATCGAGCAGCGCGCCGCCAGGTGGATCATCTCCACGCAGGAGCGCATCGGCCGGGCCGAGATCCCCCTCACCCACGAGCAGCTCGCCAGCATGCTGGGCGTGTCCCGCTCCTATGCCAGCCGGGTCATCCAGATGTTCAAGGCCAGGCGCATCCTCGCCACCCGCCGCGGCGCGATCCTGATCCTCGACGCGCCGGCGCTCGAGGCCAGGGCCTGCTGCTGCAACGACTGGGTGAAGAAGCATTTCGACGAAGTGATGCGTGCGGCGGGTAGCGCCACATGACCTCAGGTCTGGCGCAGCGATTGCCGCTTCAAATGTAGATAGATCGGACTGAAATCTCCGATCCGCTGCAGCTCGCGCCATTTCAGCACGATCAGCTCGCCCTCCCGCAGATCCATCGCGCCGCTCCGCCTGAGGCTCGGCGAGCGTCCGGTTCACCGTCGCGATCGCCATGCCCAGCGTCTCGCCGAGCTGTGCGAGGCTGATCGGCATGCGGCAGCGATTGCCACGGACAAGGCCCGCCGCGCGGGCGCGATAGAACAGCTCGCAGAACAAATGCGCCATGCGTGCCTGCATGGGCCGGGCGCTGTTGTTGGTGATGGCCTCGCGAAAGATCGCGGCATCGCGCAGCGTCTCGCGCCAGACAGCCATGCCGAAGGCCGGCCGCCGCCGAAAGGCTCTGAACAATTCGCGGTGCGGGATGAAGGCGATCGAGGCCGGCCCCAACGCGCTCAACCCGTGATCCATCTGGTCGATGAACAAGCCCTGCGCATCCGGCAGGTCGCCGGTGAGATGGAACGCCAGATATTGCCGTCGCCCGCTGCCGAGCAGGTGGTAGCGCGCGACCATGCCGGACACGACCAGCGCCGAATGCTCGGGTTGGTCGCCCTGACGGATGAAATCCTCGTTCGGGTCGAAATCGCGCACGATGAAGCTGAGCGCGCGCATCTCGGCGAGATCCTCCTCGTCGAGCGCGGTGTGCCCGCCGAGGTTCCGGATCAACACGTCGTGGGCCTTGTTCATGCGACCGCCAAAAAATGCGCCGGATCTATCAAATGATACGTCCGGCCTGGGTTCAGCGGATTAGAACGCGAAACGGAAGCACAGGTTGCTAACCCGCCGAGCCGCATCCAACCGATGACCTTCGCCTGCGAACCGAGCCGCCCTTCGTGAGCCCTGCGACAACAACGATCCCCAAAAACATTCACGGTCCGCTTGCATCGGACCTGGGGGCGCGTCTCGACGGCCATGAGTTCCGCTCTGCCCCGTCCGTCGGATCGACCCTTGCCGTACTCTCGCAGCGCGTCGGCCATGCATCAACGCTGCGGCAAGGCTGAGGCACGCACGCCAGACTCATGCCGCACCCGAAGTTCATCGCACGTCTCCAGGCCATCGAAGCACTGTCCGACGAGGAGCGCCGGCAGGTCGCCGCCCTGCCCTCCACGCTGCGCCAGGTCGCCGACGGCGAGATCGTGCTGCGCCAGGGCGAGGCGGCTTCGCGCAGTGTCTTCGTGGTCAGCGGCTTCCTCTACCAGTCCCGCATCGTCGGCGACCGCAGCCAGATCCTCGCCTTCCACGTTCCCGGCGACATGCCGTGCCTGCATACGCTGCTGGTCACGCCGACGGATGCGGACCTCGTCGGCCTTGGGCCGACCATCGTCGGCACTGTCGCGCATGGCCAGCTGAAGCAGCTGCTCGACAGCTCGATTCATCTGACCCGCGCGTTCTGGCGCGAGACGCTGATCGACGCCGCGATCTCGCGGCAATGGATCGCTCGCCTCGGCGCGCAGGCCGCCCTGCCCAAGGTCGCGCATCTCATCTGCGAGGCTCGCCGCAAGGCTGGACGTCGTCGGCCTCGTCAAGGATGGCTGCTTCCAGATGCCGATGACGCAGCGGCACGTCGCGGATGCCTGCGGATTATCGATCGTCCATGTCAACCGCACCATCCAGGAACTGCGGCATCGCGATCTGATCGCGTGGGAGGGCAACGAGGTCGAACTGCTGCAACCCGAGGAGCTGCGCAAGCTCGCCGATTTCACGCCCGACTATCTGGGCTGAGCGAGGCTGCGAGTGTTCGTGAACGGACCTTGGCGACGTTCGTTCCTCCGTGGCAAAACCGCAAGATCGGTCGAGCACGCAATGCCCGCATACGCTCTAACGGGTGCTGCCACGGAGAACGGAACGATGACGGCGGCGCTTCAGGACTACCATGCCCGGATGCAGCGGGTGCTGGATCACATCGACCGGCATCTCGACGACGATTTGGACCTGGATGCACTGAGCAGCGTCGCGGCCTACTCGAAATTTCATTTCCACCGGCAGTTCACGGCGACCTTCGGACTGTCGGTGCATCGTTATATCCAGCTTGCCCGCATGAAGCGCGCTTCATACCGGCTCGCCTACAGCGACGCCGAAAGCGTCACCGATATCGCGATGGATGCCGGCTACGACGCCCCGGACGCCTTCGCCCGCGCCTTCCGGCAACGGTTCGGTCAATCGCCTTCGTCGTTCCGGAAGTCTCCCGATTGGGAGCCGTGGCTTGCGGCCTTCGGGCCTTTCGACATCGCAAGGAGCAAGCTCATGCAGAAGACCTTTACGGCCGACGACGTGACCATCCGCGACGTGCCGACGACCGCCGTCGCGATCATGGAGCATCGGGGCGACCCGGCAACGCTGCACGCTACCATCCAGCGGTTCATCGCCTGGCGCAAAGCCACCGGCCTGCACCCGACGACCAGCCCGACCTTCAATGTCTGGCGGTCCGAGCGGCGGCCCGCTTCGCCCGCTGACTACAGCGTGGACCTCTGCGTCGGCACCGATCGGCCGATCGAGCCGAACGGCGCAGCGATCAAGGCCGGCGAAATTCCGGGCGGACGCTGCGCCGTGCTGCGCGTCGTCGGCAACACCGACAATCTGGAGCCCGCCGCGCTCTATCTCTATCGCCACTGGCTGCCGGCCAGCGGCGAGGAAGCCCGCGATTTCCCGATCTATTGCCAACGGCTGAGCTTCGTCCCTGAGGTCGGTGAGCACGAGGCGACCGCGGATTTGTTCCTGCCGTTGAAATGAACGCCCGTCACCACATCCAGAGTCATTCCGGGATGCCTGCGCAAGCACGCAGGCCCGCAATCCATAGGGCCGCACGCGCCGCCGCACAATGGAGTCCGGGCTCGCCCTTTCAGGGCGCCCCGGAATGACGGATGGAGGCTGAGGCAACCGCCCGCGAGGCGTCGGGCAAAACACCCGGTCAAGACCTTCCAGCAAAAATATTCCACTTTCCCGAATTTCGGATTTGTGGCATACACCACGCATCCCGGCCCTTGCCAAAGGGGCGCTTCGCGATCGTCACGAGATGCGGGCCGGGCTTGCGGTGGACGCGGTAGCGCCGGCGCGATCTGCTCAGGACAGGGCGGGCAACCGTGAGTCCCCAGGCGACGCGATACGACCCGGCGCGGTCACAGCGGTCTCATCGATGCCCGGGGGCGAGCACACGCAAAGCCCCCGGGTCTTCGGCGGGACCGTCCGCGGACGGAGAAGTCGTGTGGTCCCGACGCCCGCGGTTCTGGCGTCAAGGTTTGCGGTGATGCGGCGGCCAACCGGTGCGCGCATCGATCAGCCGCAAGGCGACGGGGGCAATAGTGCATCGCTCCCCGAGGAGAGCACGAAGGACACCGTTAAAACCATCCGCGCAGGGAAGGCCGGGCGACCGGCACACCTGTGGTCCACCCCGTGTGCGTTCTTATCGCCCACGGACCTGCGGGTGCCGCCGGCGCCCGGCCTTCCCTGCGCCCTTTGGTCCTCAGAGAGCGCGAAACGATCTGCAAAGCTCGGGCGAAGCAAGCCGCGAGATCGCGAAGGTGTGTCTGCACCACACACTCACCGTCATCGCCCGCGAAGGCGGGCGATCCAGTATTCCAGAGACGTTCATGATTGAACCGAGAAGCCGCGGCGTACTGGATTCCCCGCCTACGCGGGGAATGACAGGGTCACCTGGAGAGGCAGGCTATCTCCTCATACTCCGTCATTGCGAGGAGCCCTTGCGACGAAGCAATCCAGAGTCCCTCCACAGAGGCAGTCTGGATTGCTTCGCTACGCTCGCAATGACGTGGAGAGAGCGAGCAAGCACCACGCCCGCGCTCTCGTGCCCCGGACGCAGCGCAGCGGCCCGGCCGATGCGGAGCATCGTCCGGGGTGGTGCGCTGCAGAGCCGGGGCCCATGCCGCAACACAGTCCAGAGCGCCGGGTCCCGGCTCTGCGCAGCAGCGCAAGAACGCTGCAGCACGTCCGGGACACGCGCGTGGCCGACGCCGCCGTCGCCTCACCGCTTTTCGCCGCGCCGCGCAGCTGCTAGACTGGCGCCATTATCTTGGGGAATTTTGATGCGCGCGAAGATTTTCAATCGCGTCCTCGGCCTGGCAGCGCTGGCCCTGTCTGTCGTCACGGCGGCGCCGGCATCGGCCGAGAAGCGCGTTGCGCTCGTGGTCGGCAACTCCACCTACAAGAACATCACGCCGCTCGACAATCCGTCCAAGGACGCGGGCCTGATGGCGGAGACGCTCGGGGCGCTCGGCTTCACGCTGGTCGGCGGACGCGCCCAGCTCGATCTCGACAAGGGTGCGATGGACATCGCGGTGCAAAGCTTTGGGCGGCAGGTCCAGGGCGCCGACGTCGCGCTGTTCTATTATGCCGGCCACGGCGTGCAGGTCGCCGGCTCCAACTATCTCGTGCCCGTGGGCGCCAACCCGACGCGCGAGGCCGACGTCGACTTCCAGATGACCGACGTCAACCTCGTGCTGCGCCAGATGCAGGGCTCCGGCACCCGCCTCAACCTCGTCATTCTCGATGCCTGCCGCAACAATCCCTTTGGCTCACGCGGCCTGCGCGCCTCCGATGGCGGACTGGCGCAGATGCGCGCGCCCGAGGGCACGCTGATCTCCTACGCGACCCAGCCCGGCAACGTTGCCCAGGACGGCGCCGACGGTCACAGCCCCTATACCAAGGCGCTTGCCACCACGATCCGGGTCTCGGGTCTCGACGTATTCCAGACCTTCAACCAGGTCGGCCTCGCCGTGAAGCGCGCCACCGCGGGCGCGCAGCAGCCCTGGGTGTCGTCCTCGCCGATCGACGGCACCTTCTACTTCGTGCCGCCAACCCAAACCGCGCCGCCGCAGGTCGCGGCGATGCAGCCAGATCCGTCGCCTGCGGAGCGGCTGCGCGCCGATCCCGACCGCGTGCCCTTACGCGATGCCGCGCTGCTCAGCGAGACTCGGCGAACGGCTTTACGAGCCTCAATTTCGACCCTGATACCCCCGACGGCCTGACACGCGCCATCACCAAGCTTCAGCAGCGCATCTCGATGGCACCGACGGGCGAAGCCACCGAGGGCCTGCTGCTGAAAATGCGCAAGATGGAGGATCTCAAGCCCTGGGGCTCGATCGTCTACGGTCCCGACGGCAGCAAATGGGGCATTTCCTGGAACCACGCCTCGCGGCGCGCGGCGGTTGCGGATGCACGCGGCAATTGCGCCGGAGCCAAATGTCCGATCGAGCTCTCCTTCTATGGCAAGAGCTGCGGCGCGTTCGCGATCTCCGACAAGTCCTGGTCGCTGGTCCAGCGCGAGGGCGTGCAGCGCGCCCGGGACGCCGCACTTGACGAGTGCGGCAAGGCTGGCAAAGCTTGCCGCATTATCGGAGCCGTCTGCGCCGACGGCTCCGGCCGCTAATTTCTTTTCTTCATTTTTGGATTTTTGCCGCATGACCCATGCCATCACCGGTTTGACCACCTTCGCCCTCGCCCTCACCGCCGCCCTCGCCTCGTCGTCCGCTCTATCGCCGCTCCTGGCGCAGTCCGGCAGTGCCGGCGGCTCGATCGGCAATGACGAGAAGTCGCTGTCGGGCTCGCGTTCCGACCGCTCGGCGGAGCCCGCGCCCTCGGCGCGCCGCAGCAAGCCGGCGGCCGAGGAGCCGCGCTCGTCGTCGCGGCGAAGCGGTGGCGGCGGTGGCGGCGGTGGCTTCGACGGAGCCTGGATCGTGACCAGCGTCGGCTGCGGAGGCTCGACGTCCGGCGCGGTCGTCGTCTCTTCCGGCAAGGTCATCGGCCAGGGCGTCAGCGGCACGGTCAGCTCGAGCGGCTCCGTCAGTACGTTCGGTCATGGCGACGGCGGCGTGACCTTCACGGGCGCGGGACGTCTCGGCGCGCGCAGCGGTTCCGGAACCTGGCGCCGTTCCGACGGCTGCGGCGGAACCTGGACATCGGCGAAACAGTAGCGCCGAAAGACGCCCTGTCTTCACTGCGGAACAAACGTCCGACAGGCCCGATTCAAGCCACATCCTCTCCGGATTTGCGGCTCATTGCCACCCAAGTCTTTGATGACAAAGGGCTGGTTAAGAGTTGCGTCATGCGTAATCGGGAGACCAGGATGGGCAACCGCACCGCAAAGTTCATATCCGCGTTCGTCGGCAGTCTCATTGCCGGCGCGCCGCTGGCGGCCGTGTCGCAGAACGCGCCGACGGGATCGAGCGCAGCCAGCCAGGCCGCCGACTGCCTGGCCTCGCCAAAGGGCACCGCGCCACAGGGGCAGCACTGGTACTATCGCCTCGAGCGCGCGACCAAGCGGCAATGCTGGTATCTGCGCGCCGCCGGCGACAAGGACGGCGCGAAGGCTACGCAGACCGCGCAGGCCACGGCCGACACAGCATCGGATTCAGCGGCGCCGCCGCAGCAGACCGTGCAGGACGCGCGCGCCGAATATCTCAGTCCGCGGAGCGGTGCGGCCCCCAAGGCGCCGAATGCGATCGCGCTGGCCGCAGCGACGCCCCCGACACCGGCACAACAACCTGCGACCCAGGCTGATGCCGGCGCGCAGCAGGCTCCCGTCGCCACGGCGTGGCCCGATGTCTCCGCCGCGTCGCCAGCGCCGCAGCCCGCGCCGCCCGTGGCCGCCGCAGCCGCGCAGCCGAGCGCAAAGCCGTCAAAATCCTCTGCCGCGCTGCCGCCCGTCGCAACCGACGGCACGACCGACAAGCCCGGCGGCTCGGTGCAGCTGCTGCTGCTCGTGATCGGCGGCGCGCTGGCGCTCGCGGGTCTCCTCGCCAGCGTGATCTACCGTCTCGCCCGCAGGCGCGTGCGCGTCCAGACCGCGGACCGCCGCGGCCATTGGGACGATTGGGCGCCGCAAGACCACGACGCAGGCCGTGCCCCCTGGCAGGATGAAAAGCTGGCCGCCGCGCTGCGCCCGCAATCGAGCCCGGTCGACTACGATGAAGTGCGCCCGCCGCAGACCGCGCAACTTGCCGCGTTCACCAAGGAGATCGGCAGGCTCGCAGCCCAGTCAGCCTCGGTTCGCAACGAAGCCGCAAAGCTCGACGAGGCCGACATATTCGACGGGACGTTCGAGATCGAAGCAGCGCCCCGGCTCATCGCCCCCGAGACCGAAGAGTCTCAGCAGATCGACGCCGACAGACCGGTCGCCCGCGAGGACCATGATCACGACGAGGAGATGCAGGTTGAGGATAGCGTCGACGTCGACGTGATCACCGCGATGCTGGAACGGCTGGCGAAGCAAGGGCCGCGGCTGCCGCAGCCTAGCCCTGGAGCTGACCTTGCAAGCCTCGCACGAAGCCAACGAGGCCAATCCGCCGCTCGCGCTTGAGGCGCTCGGCCTTCAGGATCGATTGCACCTCGGCGAAGGCCTCGTCGACATCGTGGTTGATCACGATGTAGTCGTACTCGGCCCAGTGGCTCATCTCGTGGCTGGCGCGACTCATGCGCTTGCGGATCACCTCGTCGGAATCCTGCGCGCGTGAGTGCAGCCGCTTTTCGAGATCGGCCGCCGAGGGCGGTAGGATGAAGACGCTGACGACGTCCGCGCGCGCCTTCTCGCGCAGCTGCTGCGTGCCCTGCCAGTCGATGTCGAACAGCACGTCCTGTCCCGACGACAGCGCGGCCTCGACCGGCGCGCGCGGCGTGCCGTAGCTGTTGTCGAACACGGTCGCCCATTCCAGCAGCTCGTCGCCCTTGACCATCGCATCGAAGCGGGACTTGTCGACGAACAGATAGTCGCGGCCATCGACCTCGCCCGGCCGCATCGGCCGCGTGGTGGCGGAGACCGACATGCGCAAGCCCGGCATGCGGTCGATCAGCATCCGCGACAGCGTCGTCTTGCCCGCGCCCGAGGGCGAGGACAGCACGAACATCAGGCCGCGCCGCTCGACACCGTCAGTACCGTGACCGCCCGTCGTCATCGATCACTCCAGATTCTGGACCTGCTCGCGGAATTGCTCGACCACGTTTTTCATGGCGAGACCCGTATTGGTCAGCTCGATGTCGTTCGACTTCGAGCAGCAAGTGTTGACCTCGCGGTGAAACTCCTGCGCCAGGAAGTCGAGCTTGCGGCCGATCGGGCCGCCCTTGCCGATCAGCTCGCGCGCCTGCGCGATATGCGAGGCGATGCGGTCGAGCTCCTCGCGGATGTCGGCCTTGGTCGCGATCAGGATCGCCTCCTGCATCAGGCGGTCCGAATCGAAACGGTCGGAGGTGTCCAGCAGCGCCGCGATCTGCTCGGCGAGCCTGGCCTTGATCGCCTCCGGCTTGCGGCCGGGCGAGCCTTCCGCCTTTTTCGCCAGCTGCTCGACCTCGTCGACCCGCTGGGTCAGGATCTGCCCCAGCGAGGTGCCCTCGCGCTTGCGCATCGCGACGAGTTCGTCCAGCGCCTTGTCGAAGGCCTCGGCGGCAGCGGCGCGCGCGGCCTTGTCCTCCTCCTCGTCGCCCTCGGGCTCGGCGACCTCGACGACGCCCTTGATGGCGAGCAGTCCGTCGATGCTCGGCGCCACCGCGTCGACCTTGCCGGCGATCATCGCGGCAGCCTTCAGGACGGCGTTGAGCACGTCCTCGTTGACGCGGACCGTGGCGGCGGCGTTGGCGCGCTTGACGGTGAGATTGGCGTAGACGGTGCCGCGCGACAGCAGCTCGCCAGCGCGTTTCTTGGCGTGGGCCTCGAGCTCGTCGAAGCCCTGCGGCAGCCGCACCCTGAGGTCAAAGCCCTTGGCATTGACCGACTTCAATTCCCATTCGAACGTGTACGGCCCGCTCGCGCCGTGGCATCTCGCAAAGCCGGTCATGGACGACAGCGCCATCAGGTCAAATTCTCCAGAAACACGGGATTCGCGGGGGCATCAAGCCACGCGAATCTTAAGACTATTTTGCAGGAAAGTGGAATCCGCAAAGTCCGCAGGCAGGTCTGCACCGCGCCTAGCGCTGGACCACCGGCGGCGACGGCTGCACCGCGCCCTGCCGCGCCGGTGCGGGATTGGCGGGCCGCGACGGTTGCCGCTTCTGCTGGTTGGGCCGCGCCGGCGTCGTCGCCGTCGGCGCATCGGCGGCGCCAGCGGGCGCGGCGGCGGGCGGCGGCGCATCCTCGGCCGGCTCGACCGTGTCGTTCTGGATCTGCTTTTCCATCGCGCGCAGCTTGGCGACGTTTTTCTGGTGCGCGTCGTATGTTTCGGTGAAGGCGTGCCCGCCGGTGCCGTCGGCAACGAAATAGAGGTCGCGGGTGCGGGCCGGATTGGCGGCGGCCTCCAGCGAGGCGCGGCCGGGGTTTGAGATCGGGCCCGGCGGCAGGCCCTCGATCACATAGGTGTTGTAGGGCGAGGGCTGCGTGATCTCGCTGCGCTTGATCGGACGTCCCAGCGTGCCCTTGCCGCCGACGAGGCCGTAGATGATGGTCGGATCGGATTGCAGCTTGATGCGCTGCTTCAGGCGGTTGACGAACACGGCGGCGACGCGGCTACGCTCGTCGGGCTTGCCCGTTTCCTTCTCGACGATCGAGGCCAGCGTCACCAGCTGCTCCGGCGATTTGACCGGAATGTCCTGATTGCGGCGCTCCCAGATCTCGGCGAGCACGCGCTTGTGCGCCTGCTGCATGCGCTGGATCACCTGATCGCGCGGGGTACCGCGCGGGAATTTGTAGGTCTCCGGCAAGAGCGTGCCTTCGCGCGGCAGCTCGCGCACGCTGCCGGTAAAGATGTCGTTGTCGCTCAATCGCGCCACGATCTGCTCCGAGGTCAGCCCTTCCGGAACCGTCACGGCGTGCTGCACCACCTTGCCCTCGACGATGGTGGCGATGACGTCGCGGAGCGAGGCGTTCTTCTGGAACGAATACTCACCCGGCTTGAGGTCCGAGCTCGCCTTCAACGCAGCAACGCTGGCGATGAACACCCAGGGATTGATGTCGGTCACGCCTTCCCGGTTCAGCGTCTCGGCGATGTCACGCTTGCCCGCGCGCTGCGGAATGTTGACGATCTTGTCGTCCTTCAGCGGTCCGGGCGCTTCCAGCACCTGCCGGCCGTAATAATAGACGCCGCCGGCGCCGAGCATGGCGATCAGCAGAAGGGTGATGATGGCGTTGCCGACGACCACGAAGGGGTTGCGCGCACGGTCCGATCGCTTCGGCGGCGGCGGGAGCTGTTCGGGCTCCAGCGCTGCCCGCGGGCTCCGGGGCGAAATGGGCGGCCTTTCACTCATCGAAGCAACCTGAATCCTGCCGGTTCAATAGCGGCCCGACAATCGCTTGCCGAGCCAAATGCACGCGCCCACTTCCATGACTATCGCCGAATACGGCAAAACGGTGGATTCGTCTCAAACACAAACTAATTGGCCAAACGCCTGACGATCACCGAGGCATTGGTGCCGCCAAAACCAAATGAGTTCGACAAGGCGACATTGACCTCACGCTTCTTCGCATTGTGCGGCACGAGGTCGATCGCCGTCTCCACCGACGGATTGTCGAGATTGATGGTCGGCGGCACGACATTATCCCGAATCGCGAGAATGGCGAAGATCGCTTCGATCGCGCCGGCCGCGCCGAGCAGATGGCCCGTCGACGACTTGGTCGAGGACATCGCCACCTTGGAGGCGGCGTTGCCGAGCAGGCGCTCGACGGCACCGAGCTCGATCTCGTCGCCGAGCGGCGTCGAGGTCCCGTGCGCATTGATGTAGTCGAGATCGGATGCCGTGAGGCCGGCACGCTTGAGCGCCGCCGACATGCTGCGAAAGCCGCCATCGCCGTCAGGGGACGGCGAGGTAATGTGATAGGCGTCACCCGAAAGGCCGTAGCCGATCACCTCGGCGTAGATCTTCGCGCCGCGGCGCCTCGCATGCTCGAGCTCCTCGAGCACCAGGACGCCGGCACCCTCGCCCATCACAAAGCCGTCGCGGTCCTTGTCATAGGGACGCGAGGCCTTCTGGGGCGTGTCGTTGAAACCGGTGGAGAGCGCGCGCGCGGCGTTGAAGCCGGCAATGCCGATGCGGCTGATCGGCGACTCCGCGCCGCCGGCCACCATCACGTCGGCATCGCCCAGCGCGATCAGGCGGGCGGCATCGCCGACGGCATGTGCGCCGGTCGAGCAGGCCGTGACCACCGAGTGGTTCGGCCCCTTCAGTCCGTGCGCGATCGAGACGTAGCCGGACGCCAGATTGATCAGGCGGCCCGGAATGAAGAACGGCGACACCCGGCGCGGTCCGCGCTCCTTCAGGAGGATTGCGGTCTCAGCGATGCCGCTGAGGCCGCCGATGCCGGATCCGATCATGGTTCCGGTCGCGCATTTGTCCTCTTCGGTCTCGGGGTGCCAGTTGGCGTCGTCGAGCGCCTGGCCGGCCGCGGCCATGCCGAAGATGATGAAGTCGTCGACCTTGCGCTGGTCCTTCGGCTCCATCCATTTGTCGGGATTGAATGTGTCGTTGCTGCCGTCGCCGCGCACGACGGTGCAGGCGTATTTGGTCTGAAGATCGGAGACGTCGAAGATCTCGATCGCTCGCGCGCCGCTCTCACCGTTGAGGATGCGTTTCCAGGTCGGTTCGACGCCGCAGCCGAGCGGCGACACCATGCCGAGACCAGTGACGACAACCCGCCTCATGTCCGAAAACTCCGCATCGAAAGATTCACGGCCAATAACAAGAAACCGGCTGGCCGCTGCGAAGCGGCCCGTCCGGTTTCAATGTTGTCCCCGCGAAAATGAAGAGCCTTAGCTCTTCGCGTTCTTCTCGAGAAACTTCGTGGCGTCGCCGACGGTGAGAATCGTTTCCGCAGCGTCGTCCGGAATCTCGCAACCGAATTCCTCTTCGAACGCCATCACCAGCTCGACGGTGTCCAGACTGTCGGCGCCGAGGTCGTCGATGAAGCTCGCAGCGTCGACAACCTTCTCGGGCTCAACACCAAGGTGTTCGACCACGATCTTCTTAACCCGTTCGCCAATGTCACTCATTGCATAACCTCGTGTTGTTCCCTGTAGACCCGACCCCCGGGACGATACGAGCCGTCGTGGTCGTGTTACTTGCCTTCGCTTACGAACTTTGATTTGGCCCCATCCTAACCGATACAGGGCCCGGCGAACGACGGCCAAGGCTCCGCATCGCCAATATACAGGGTTTCAAAAACCTGCAATGGCGTTCTTTGCCCATCCGTTGAAGGTCCGGTTATCATACTTCAATTGCCTTGACTACAAGCCTCATTTCCCTCCGGAAACGGCCGTTTGCCGCATCCGGCACCGCCCTCATGCGGGCAGTGCGGAACGACGGCTTCAGATCATGGCCATGCCGCCATTGACGTGGATGGTCTGGCCGGTGACGTAGGCCGCTTCGTTCGAGCTCAGATAGACCGCGGCCGCAGCGATGTCCTCGGGCGTCCCCAGGCGGGCTGCCGGAACCTTGGTCAGAATCGTTTCGCGCTGCTTGTCGTTGAGCGCGTCCGTCATCGGCGTTTTGATGAAACCCGGCGCGATGCAGTTCGCGGTCACGCCGCGCTTGGCGTACTCGGCGCCCAGCGTCTTGATCATGCCGATCAGGCCCGCCTTCGACGCGGTGTAATTCCCCTGCCCGGGATTGCCGGTGACGCCGACCACCGAGGTGATGGCGACGATGCGGCCGAAGCGCTTGCGCATCATCAGCTTGGTGGCGGCACGCGCCAGGCGGAAGGTCGAGGTCAGATTGATGTTGATGACCTCCTCCCAATCCTCGTCACGGAGCTGCACGAAGAGATTGTCGCGGGTGATGCCGGCATTGGCGATCAGGATGTCGACCTGGCCCATCGCGGCTTCCGCAGCGGGCACCAGCGCTTCGACCTCATCGGCCTTGGAGAGATTGCAGGGCAACACAAAGGTGCGCTCGCCGAGCTTGCCGGCCAGTTCGTCCAGCACTTCCTTGCGCGTTCCTGATATCGCGACGGTCGCGCCCTGCGCGTGCAGCGCCTGTGCGATCGCGCCGCCAATGCCGCCGGTCGCGCCGGTGACAAGCGCCTTTTTGCCAGTCAGATCGAACATCGGTAACTCCTTTAGGCCTGCTTCGCAGCGGCCAATGCATCCTTGGCGGCGGCAATGTCGTTGGGGCCGCCGACCGCGACGCCGACGGCACCGTCCGCGATGCGCTTGACGAGACCCGTCAGCACCTTGCCGGCGCCGATCTCGAAGAACCGGGTGACGCCCTGCCCTGCCATATAGGCAACCGACTCGCGCCAGCGCACCGTGCCCGTGACCTGCTCGACCAAACGGCGACGGATCTCGTCAGGATCGGTGATCGCGCTCGCCAGCACGTTCGACACCAGTGGCGCAGCAGGCGCCTTGATGGTGACTTTCGAGAGCGCCTCCGCCATGGCGTCGGCGGCGGGCTGCATCAGCTTGCAATGGAACGGCGCGGACACCGGCAGCAACATCGCGCGCTTGGCGCCCTTGGTCTTGGCGATCTCGACGGCGCGATCGACCGCGGCCTTGTCGCCGGAGACGACCACCTGGCCGCCGCCATTGTCGTTGGCGGCCTGGCAGACCTCGCCCTGCGCCGCCTCTCTGGCGACCTCCATGGCGGCTTCGTAATCGAGACCGAGCAGAGCGGCCATCGCGCCGGCGCCGACGGGGACAGCCTTTTGCATTGCGAGACCGCGGGTGCGAAGCAGACGGGCGGTATCCGAAAGCGTCAGGCTGCCGGCCGCAGCCAGCGCCGAATATTCACCGAGGGAATGGCCGGCGACGAAAGCCGCGTCCCGTCCCACGGAAAAACCGGCTTCGGACTCCAGCACGCGGAGGGTGGCGACAGACACCGCCATCAGCGCCGGCTGGGCATTTTCAGTGAGCTGAAGGGTCTCGGCCGGACCATCCCAGATGATGGCCGTCAGCTTCTGCCCAAGCGCGGCATCGACCTCGTCGAACACGGCGCGCGCCACCGGAAAAGCGTCGGCCAAGGCCTTGCCCATGCCAACAGCCTGGGATCCCTGCCCCGGAAATGTGAATGCTGCCGTCATCGGCGCTCCCTGCTTGTCGGGCACGATCCCCCGCGAGAACCGGCAGCCGATTACGCGCGGCCTTGGGCCATGGTTCCCGCGGCCCATGATTCAGGATCATGCTCCAAAGGGGGCCGTAGACACTGTCCGGGGCCGGACTGTCAAGCCGAGATGGGAACCCCGGCCGGCGTTCAACTGGGGATATGCCCCGTCAAAACCCGCCGGCGGTCTGATTGGCGTCGACCTTTCCGCCCGCCTGCGCACGGCGCGCGCTGTTCACCAACTGGCCGGGCCGGTCATCCCGGTCGGGCCGGGCCGTCGCCAGCCGCAGCACGGCGGCGTAGCCCGGCTGCACCTCCATGCGGCCCGCATGCCGGCTCGCGCTCAGCAGGCGGTGCACCTTCGGCAGATTGTAGCAGGGCACATAGAACAGCAGATGATGCTCGAGATGGTAGTTCACGTAGTACGGCGCGATGAACAGGCGCTCAAGAAGATTGGCGTGCGTGGTGCGCGTGTTGCGCAAGGGATCGTTGCTGTCAGGGACGACGGCGTGCTCGGCGATGTTGCGGATGCGGGTGATGACCATCATCCAGGTCAGCAGCGGCACCAGCCATAGCAGCGGATAGGCCCACCACACGCCGGCCGCCGCGAGGCCCGCAAACATCGCGGCGTTGACGAGACATTGCGGGCCGAGCTTGTCCCAGAAATGCGCCAGGCGCTGCCGCCACGGCCAATCCTTCGCGCCGAGCGCGTTGAGCAGCTGCGCCTTGCGCTGCTGGTAGCCGGTCTGTCCGGTGATATCGCGGATGAACTTGCGGCGATAGCTCAGCTTCGTGATCGGAAACGGCGCCGACAGCACGAGATCCGGATCATCCTCCTGCTGCGTGCGCGCATGGTGCTGCAGGTGATAACGCCGATAGCTGCGCGTCTCCGCAAAGAGCGGATAGGCGCAGAACCACTGGCTCAGCGTCAGATTGGTTTTTTCGTCGGCGGACAGGCAGCCATGCGCGCCGTCATGCATCAGGATCGCAAGGCCGAGCTGGCGCGAGCCGATGATGGCGACGGCGAGAACATAGGTGACCGGATTCGGCCACCACGCGACCAGCGCAACCGCACCGATGATCAGCGCCCAGGCGTGCACGATCAGGGCGATACCCTTCCACGTCACGCGCTGGCGCACGTCGGCGAGTTGATCGTCGGTCAGGAAGTCGCGGGCCCGCATGCGAAGCGCGGTCATGGCTTACCCCTCTTCATCCGAATGTGACGCGTCGTCGACGAGCCGCAGACGCGCGCTATCGCCGGTCGATTTCGCCTGCTCGCCGAGCACGCGCAGCATCTCGGCGCACAGCGCCTCCGCCGAGCGGCCCATCGCATAGCCTTCGAGAATGACGCCGATGGCGACGGCCCAGAAGCGCCGCGAGCTTTCGTCGGGCGCCCGCAAGGAGCGCCAGCCGTGCCGCGCCACCTGGCTCGCATAGGCGCGCGCGCCCTCGCCATGCAGGCGCTCGATGGTGCGCTCGACCAGCGGCGCAAGATCTTGGCGGCGTCGCGTCAAGGTCAGCGCTTCGGCGAAGAAGGCGATTGAATCGCTCGCCGTCACCGTCTGCGCCAGCGCATGCGTGTAGTCCCGCGGGGTGCGCGCCTTCAGCGCCGCCTGCTCGGTCGCACGCGCCAAATACAAGAGGTCGCGGCAGGCGCATTCGACGAACAGCGCCTCCTTGGTGCGGAAGTAATAGGTGATCTGGCTCGGGAAGGCGTTTGCGGCGGCCGCGATGTCGGCGATCGCGGTGCCCGAAAGTCCCCGCTCCCGGAACAGCGGGCTCGCCGCATCCAGCAGCAGCGAGCGCATCTTGCGGCCGGCCGAGCGTGTCGCGCGGGCGGCGTGCTTGGGATCGCCCGCCGCCTCAACCGCCTCATGGACCGAGTTTTCCACCATTGGGGCCTCCCGCTGATCTATTTGTATGTCATACAAACAAATAAATCAAGGCGGCATGGTATTTGAGGGTGCGCGCCGGCACCCTCCGCCCGGCAGCCGAGGCGAAACCTGGCCCTCCAACCTTGCAAAGTCGGCCAGAATCCGTATAAGGCGCCCATCCGCAGACCCCGGCCGGGAGCTGAACGGACGGTCTCAGCAAATCATTCGTGATTTTGGTGTGGCAGGGCCAGTCGGCCCGTCGTCCCGTGTTTCCGCCTTCTGAGCTTAATCCCAGAGTCCTTTCCGAAGGCCTCTCAAGGGCTTGACGCCGGGCGATGCGCCAACACGAGGAAAGGACCATCATGGCTCTCTATGAGCATGTCTTTCTCGCGCGTCAGGACGCGAGCACGCAGCAGGTCGAAGAACTGACTGCGCAGATGACCGGCATCGTCGAAGGTCTCGGCGGCAAGGTCACCAAGACCGAGAATTGGGGCGTTCGCTCCCTCACCTACCGCATGAACAAGAACCGCAAGGCGCACTTCGTGCTGCTCAACATCGACGCGCCGTCCGCGGCGATCGCCGAGATCGAGCGCCAGGAGCGCATCAGCGAAGACGTGATCCGCTATCTCAGCGTTCGCGTCGAGGAGGCTCGAGGAAGGCCCGTCCGCGATGATGCGCAAGGCCGATCGCGATCGCGAGCGTGACGATCGTGGCGGCGGCTTCCGCGGCGAGCGTGAAGGCGGCTTCCGTGGCGACCGCGAAGGCGGCTTCCGCGGTGGCGATCGCGACGGTGGTGGCTTCCGTGGCGACCGCGGCCCGCGCCGCCCGCGCGACGAAGCTGAAACCACCACCACCACGACGGACGGGGAGTAAGAACAATGGCTGAAGCTGGTGCACGCCGCCCGTTTTTCCGTCGTCGCAAGAGCTGCCCGTTCACGGGCGCCAATGCTCCCAAGATCGACTACAAGGACTCCAAGCTGTTGATGCGTTACGTCTCCGAGCGCGGCAAGATCGTGCCGAGCCGCATCACCGCGGTGTCCGCGAAGAAGCAGCGTGAGGCTCGCCCGCGCCATCAAGCGTGCGCGGTTCCTGGGCCTGCTGCCCTACGTCATTCGCTGATACGACCGATTCGACCGGCGGCATCGCGCCGCCGGTCGTCACTTTTGAACTCATAAGGCTTCCGGGTCGTCCGGTCGCCGATGGTTGGGGCAAGACGCCTCTAACCGCTCGAAGGGAGCGGGACAGCTGATGATGGCCTTTGTGCTGATAGCCCTGATCGCCGGCGCTGCGTCGGCCCTGATGTTCGCCTCGATCATTTCGGGCGCGCTGATCTCGCTCGTCCTGTTCTATCTCGCGCCACTGCCGCTGATGGTCGCCGCGATCGGCTGGGGACCGCTCTGCGCGAGTCTCGGCGGCATCGCTGCCGCGATCGGCCTCGGTGCGCTGTTCGGCCTGCCCTATTGTATCGCATTCGCCGTCACCGTCGCCCTGCCGGCGTGGTGGCTCGGCCATCTCGTCCTGCTCAGCCGTCCCGTTGGCCCCGTCGCTTCACAGACGGCGGCCGCACCGCCAGCCGAGCCTGAGCTCGAATGGTATCCGGTCGGCCGCATCCTGCTGTGGATCGCCGGCTTCGCCACCCTGACCACGATCGCCGCCCTGCTCACGCTCGGGACCGACGCCGAGACCATCATGGGCACGCTGCGGCGCGGCCTGATGCGCCTCCTCCGCGCCACCGATCCGCAAAGCTCCGGCGAAATCGGCCAGTTCGTCGACGCGATGGTCCGCATCGCACCGGCAGGCGCCACCATCATCGCGATGATGACGCTGACCCTCAACCTCTGGCTCAGCGCCAAGGTCACGGCGACGTCGGGCCGGCTGCGGCGTCCATGGCCGGACATGATGACGGCGGAGCTGCCGCCGATGACGCTGGTGGGCCTCTGCGTCGCGCTCGCCTTTTGCTTCACCGGCGGGCTGCTCGCGATCGCCGCGCAGATCGCCGCGGCGGCGTTGATGATGGCCTACGCGCTGACCGGGTTCGCCGTGCTGCATACCCTCACGCTGGCGCTGAAGAGCCGCACGTTCTGGCTCGGCTCGACCTACGCCGTCGTGGTCGTGTTCGGATGGCCCGTGATCGCGATGGTCATCCTTGGCCTTGCGGATGCCGTGTTCGGCTTCCGCGAGCGCTTCCTGCGCAGCCGGCAGCCGCCGCCACTGCCGACCCCTTGAGTTCAACCCGAAACCGAAACCTCAGAGAGCACTTCAAAGGAGAACGAATATGGAAGTCATTTTGCTGGAACGCGTCAATAAGCTCGGCCAGATGGGCGAAGTCGTGAAGGTTCGCGACGGCTATGCCCGCAATTTCCTGCTCAAGCGCGGCAAGGCGCTGCGCGCCACCGCCGACAACAAGGCCAAGTATGACGGCATGAAGGCCGACCTCGAGGCCCGCAACCTCGCCTCGAAGGGCGAGGCGTCCAAGGTCGCCGAGAAGATCCAGGGCAAGAACATCGTCGTGATCCGTCAGGCGTCGGAAGCCGGCCAGCTGTTCGGCTCGGTCAACGTGCGTGACATCGTGATGGCGTTCGAAGCCGACGGCATTTCGCTGGCCCGCCCGCAGGTCCAGCTCGACGCACCGATCAAGGTCATCGGCAAGCGCTCGATCACCGTCGCGGTTCACCCCGAAGTCGAAGTCGAGATCACCGTCACGGTTGCGCGCAGCCAGGACGAGGCCGAGCGCATCAACCGCGGCGAAGACATCTCGACCCGCAACGAGGACCGCGACGCGGCCGCCGAAGCGATCGCCGCCGCCGGCGAATTCTTCGATCCGGAAGCCCAGCAAGACGACGCCGAGCCGGCTCCGGCCGCCGAAGAGAAGTAAGCAGCAACTCGTCGTGCGCGGGCTTGACCCGCGCATCCATCCTCAAAGAACTTCTTTGATGGATTGCCGGATCAGGCCCGGCAATGACAAGGAAACGACGAAGCCCGGTCGCCTTAGGCGGCCGGGCTTTTCGTTTTGGCGCCGACGTCTTCGTTCAGCATCGCGATCGAGGCCAGCGCCGTTGCCGTGTGTTTCTCGACACCGTCGCTGACGCAGAACACGTCGGCGGCAACGACCGAGACCTGGCGGCCCGGCTTGATCACCCGGGCGCGGCAGATCAGCTTGTCGCCGACCGCAGGCGACAGCAGATTGAGCTTGTACTCCGCCGTCAGCGCCGGCTGGCCGCGCGAGGTCGCGGCAGCGATCGTCGTGGCGTTGTCGACGAGGAAAGCGGTGACGCCGCCGTGGAAGAAGCCGTGCTGCTGCAGCAGCTCCGGCCGGCGGTCCACCGCGATCGTGCAAGTGCCGCGCGTCAACTCCGAAAGCTCGGCGCCGACCAAATTCATGAAGCCCTGCCGGCCGACATTGCTGTGGATGCGCGCGGCGACGGCTGCGAATTCCGGGTCTGCTTCTTTGCGCATGGGGCCTCTCCTCATAGCTTCCTGATGCGATCGGGCGGCACCAGCGCGCGAATGGCGCAGGCGACCAGCGTGTCGGCTTCGTTGCGCGGATCGGCACGATCGCGTCCCGACAGGAAGGCGCGGCAGAAGATCTGCGCTGGACCGATCAGCTGGCTGACGAACATCACCGGCGCCATCGGCACGAGCTCGCCGCTTGCCACGAGCGGCGCGCGCCAGCGCTCGATGCCTTCGGCGAGACGCGCGTTCTGGGCGCGCTGGGCATCGCGAACATCCTCGCCCCATTCGCTGCGGGAGATCTCGAAGAGATAGCGTGCCTCGCGGCGGCTGGTGACGACCCAATCCAGGTGCGCCCGGATCAGGCGATCGATGCCCTGCTCCGCAGTCGGGGCGGGATCGAGCGCCGCCAGCACTGCGGCGTGGTAGTGCCTGAGCACCTCCAGAAACAGGGCGCCGGCGAGTTCCTTCTTCGAGCCGAACGCATGAAAGAAGCTGCCGTTGGAGGCGCGCGCCCGGGCGCGGATCGCAGCCACCGTCGCAGCTTCGAAGCCGACACGATCGAACACGACAAGCCCGGCAGCCAACAGATCGTCACGCATGCTCGCCGCCATCGACGCCTCCTGGAGTATCACTCTAGAGTAACACTCTAACGCTGGTCAAGACGACGAGAAGGCCGCGACTGACGCGGCCTTCTCAGATCCAATTGAAAAACCGGGGTTGGCTCAGCGCGAGATCGGCGGCGCCGGCGGGCCGGAGGACTGGGCCGGCGCCGGCGGCGGAGCCTGTTCCTGCGGCTTGGGCGCGGGGGCGGTTCAGCGCTTGCGGCAGGCTTCGGTGCCGCCTCTTCCGCCTTGGGCGCCGCTGGCTCGGCGGGCTTGGCGGCGGCTGGCGCTGCGGGTGTCACCTGCGGGACCGGATCGGGTCGCAGCGCCGGAGTGTCGCTGCTGCGCGGCTCGGCTTTGGCGCTGCTATCCGGCTTGACCTCAGCTGGCTTAACCTCAGCAGGCTTTTCAGGCTCGGCCTTCGGGCTCTCGGGCTTGGCGGACTCCGTCTTGGGTTCGCTCTTCTCGCTCGACGGCGCCGCGGCATCGACCTTCGGGGCTTCTTCAGCGCCGGGCTTGGCGCGGCGCTTGCTCTTGCGTCCCTCGGGCGCAACCTGGCCCTCGGGCTTCGCGCCCTCCTCGGCGGGACGCGCGGCGCGCTTCTGGCGCGCGCCTTCCGCAGCGGGAGCAGCGGCCTCGCCTTCCGGCTTGGCGGCGTCCTGGCCGCGCGGGCGACGGCCTTGATGCTCGGGATTGGTGCTCGCGTCCTTCTCCTTGGCGCCGTCCTTCTTGCCGTCCTTGGCCTGGTAGCGGGTATCGGTGGCCCCGTTGGAGACGAGATAGGAGGCGAGGATACCCGCCATGTCCGAGCTCGTGGTGTAGTGCTGGCGCAGGAAGCCCGGCAGCGAGCCCGGCGCGACGGATTTAAGAAGTCCGCGCGGGCTCTTGTGGCAGGCGTTGCAGGTCTGCGCGAAAAGCTGGGACGGGGTTTTGCCGGCCTCGAGGTTGGTCGCTTGCGCAAATACCGGATCGGCCGCGCCGAAGCCGATCAGAAGCAACACCGTCGCGAGGCTGAGCGCTCGGCTCGACATTCCCATCATCTCCATTGAATTCCGAGAGGTGCAGCCGGCATCCGGCGCGGCGGCGGGTCACCTTTTAGCCGATTGTGCCGCGAATGGAAGCAGCCTGCATGCGCAAGGATGTGATTAAGCGGCTTTGAAATATCCGCTGTGTGTCCAGCGCAATAGCCGGCGATCGAGCGGGCCGGCCAAGTGGTCCGTGGCATCGAGATCCCACGGCTGCCCGGAGCGGAAGTGCTGAAAGGCCTGGTGGGAGCGCCACGAGAACGTGGTGCCGATCATCCGCGGCCACATGCCGCGTGAAGAAGCTCGTCTCCGCACCCAACAAGTGAGAGGCCCGGAGATGAACGGGCTCTAGTGGCGCAGGGTCGAAATCGGGGAGGACCGGAAAAGCGCGGTTAACGCCAGTTGCGCCCGCAGTTCCACCACGATTTCGGGGGCGACAGGCTGGCGACGCACTTCGGGTCGCTCGGCGTGCTGCATGGCTGCGATCAGCCCCGACAGCCAAAGCCGGCTGCCCGCCTCGCTTCGCCAGTTCTGGTGCTGCCGTTCTGGCCGCATCGCTTGCCTCGCTCCCTGTTGGCGGACCGCGGAAGACAATCCCCGGCACGACCGCCCGTTCCGCTCATAACCCCGAAAGAATCCGGGAAGATGTGATCCACTTCACATAAGTCTGGTCGGGCCTGGCTTAGACCGTCGCCATGAGCAAAGAGACCCAAACCTCATTTGACGTGCAGGAAGACCTCCGCACCGATTATGCCCTGATCGTCACCGGCGTCGGGGCGGCTCTGGTTGCGCTGGTCTATCTCCTGCTGGTCTGAAGCGAGCCGAAAGCTCCGAACCGCGTGCCTTTTGGCGCGCCCATCGATACGTCTGCCCGCCAAATCATTAGGTTCACGGTTTCAGGATATTTCCGTGGCGTGGTCGCGGCCAGTTTTGGGCCGCGCAAGTTCCGCAAAAATCCGTCAAGCGCGGCGCGTGCTGCGGCTGCCAATCATCCACCATTTTTAAGATCGGTTGATAGCCACGAGCTTTTGCTTCCGCTTTGGCTTGCGGCGGCGCTTTATCCCGGCCCCGCATCCGCCCCAGAATATTGCTAAGCACGTCCGACCATGGCCCTGACTGATTCGAACGTTCTCAAACTCGCGCCCGACGCCGGAACTCCCGCCTATCGGAGCGCGCCGCATAATATCGAGGCCGAACAGAGCCTGCTGGGCGCGATTCTGGTCAACAACGATGCCTTTTACCGCGTCTCCGACTTCCTGGAGGCGAAGCATTTCTTCGAGCCGCTGCACCAGACGATCTTCGAGACCGCGGGCAGCTTGATCCGGATGGGCAAGATCGCGACGCCCGTCACGCTGAAGACGTTCCTCCCCGCCGACACTGACATCGGCGGAATGACCATCGGGCAGTATCTGGCGCGACTCGCGGCCGAAGCGACCACCATCATCAATGCCCAGGATTACGGCCGTACCGTCTACGACCTGTCGCTGCGGCGTGACCTGATCGGCATCGGCGAGGACATGGTCAATGTCGCCTACGACGCGCCGGTCGATTTCCAGCCGCGCGCGCAGATCGAGGACGCCGAGCGAAAGCTCTACGAGCTCGCCGAGTCCGGCCGCTATGACGGCGGCTTCCAGAAATTCTCGCAGGCACTGGCGGTCGCGGTCGATCTCGCCGCCAAGGCGTTCCAGCGCGACGGCAAGCTGTCCGGCATCTCGACGGGCATGCGCGACCTCGACACCAAGATGGGCGGCCTGCAGCACTCCGACCTCATCATCGTCGCGGGCCGTCCCGGCATGGGCAAGACCTCGCTTGCGACCAACATCGCCTACAATGTCGCGCGCGCCTACGTTCCGGAACTCCAGGCCGACGGCACCACGAAGGCCGCCAATGGCGGCGTGATCGGGTTCTTCTCCTGCGAAATGTCGGCCGACCAGCTCGCCACGCGTATCGTGGCCGAGCGCACCGGCGTGCCCTCCTCCCACATCCGCCGCGGCGGCATCTCGGAAGCCGATTTCGACAAGATCCGGGAGGTCTCGATCGAGTTGCAGTCGCTGCCCTTCTACGTCGACGCCACCGGTGGCCTGTCGATCGCCCAGCTGATGGCGCGCGCGCGCCGGCTGAAGCGCCAGAAGGGCCTCGACCTGCTCGTGATCGACTACATCCAGCTGCTCTCTGGCTCGGGCAAGCGCAGCGATAATCGCGTCCAGGAAATCACGGAGATCACGACCAGCCTGAAGGCGCTGGCCAAGGAGCCTCAACGTTCCCGTGATCGCGCTGTCGCAGCTTTCGCGTCAGGTGGAATCGCGCGACGACAAACGGCCGCAGCTCTCCGACTTGCGCGAATCCGGATCGATCGAGCAGGACGCCGACGTCGTGCTGTTCGTCTACCGCGAGGAATATTACCTCGCGATGAAGGAGCCTCGCCCGGGCACGCCTGAACACGAGAAGTGGCAGCTCGACATGAGCCTGGCGCACGGCAAGGCCGAAGTCATCATCGGCAAGCAGCGCCACGGCCCGACCGGCACCGTCGATCTGGCGTTCGAAGCCTCGGTCACGCGGTTCGGCGACCTCGCGCCTGACAGTCAGCTGCCGGTTCGCAGCAGCAACGACTACTGAGTTCCTCGAACCGCAGAGTTCCTTGAACAGTATCCGCCTCTTGCGTAAAACGGCGCCATGACAATGGCGTCCGACCCGAAAATGACCCCGCAATCCAGCCTTCTCTCCGCGGAAGCCAATCAGGCTGCCGTGCTCGCAGCCTATGGCGGCGTGCTGACCGTCGATCTCGACGCCATCATCGCCAATTGGCGCAAGCTCGAGAAGACGGCGGTGCCGGCCGAATGCTCGGCGGTGATCAAGGCCGACGCCTATGGCTGCGGCGCCGCCGAGGTCGCGCGTGCGCTGAACAAGGCCGGCTGCAAGACCTTCTTCGTCGCCACCATCGAGGAGGCGCGCAAGGTGCGCGCGGCCGTCCCCGAGCCCACGATCTACGTGCTGGGCGGCTACTTCCAGAACACCGGCGAGCACTACGCCAAAGTCAATTGCCGTCCCGTGATCGGCGATCTCAACGAGCTCGCCGAATGGGACGTGTTCTGCCGCCGCACGGGGTGGAACGGCGGCGCGGCGATCCATATCGACACCGGCATGAACCGGCTCGGGCTGACGCTGTCGGAAGCGCAAGCCATCATCCCCCGCATCAACGCCGGCGATCACGGCATCACGCTGGTGATGAGCCATCTGGTCTCGGCCGAGCAGCTCAACAACCCCGTCAATGCCAAGCAGCTGGCGGCCTTCCGCGGCATCGCCAGCGAATTCTCCGGCGTGCCGGCGGCACTCGCCAACTCCTCCGGCATCTTCCTCGGCGCGCCGTTCCAGTTCGACCTGGTGCGGCCGGGCGCGGCGCTCTACGGCGTCAACCCGACCCCGGAGGCCGACAATCCGATGCAGCCGGTGGTCGACCTCAAGGCGCGCATCGTGCAGACCCGCAATGTCGAGCGCGGCGAGAGCGTCGGCTATGGCGGCACCTGGACCGCGCGGCGGCCGACGAAGCTCGCCATCATCGCGGTCGGCTACGCCGACGGCTATTTCCGCGCCGCCAGCTCCAATGACGGCACCCGCGGCGCCGAGGTGATCGTGGCCGGCAAGCGCTGCCCCGTCGCAGGCCGCGTGTCCATGGACCTCATCGCGATCGACATCACCGACCTGCCGCCGAATGCGGCGCGGCGCGGCCATATGGTGACGCTGCTCGGCGAGGGCATCACCGTCGACGAGCTCGCGCATCATTTCGGCACGATCGGCTATGAGGTGCTGACCAGCCTCGGCCACCGCTATGCCCGCGTCTACAAGGGCGGCAATGCGGACGAGCCGCTGGCAAAGCCGGAGCCCGTGTCAACCGCGGCGCCGCCGCCCTCCCCGCCGCCGATCGAGCCGCCCGCGGCCCCGCCGCCGCTGCCGGGCTAATCAAAGCTCTCGTGCCCCGGACGCTGCGCAGCGCTACGTCAGCGGTGCGCTGCTGAGCCGGGGCCCATCTCTCAACATCCGAGCGTGTCGCTTTCTGGGTCCCGGCTCGCGCTTTGCGCGTCCGGGACACGAAACAGTTCGCCTACTTCTTCTTCCTGTTGTCCAGCGCCGCCTTGCAGGTCGCGCTGAGTTGGTCGCGCTTCTCGGTGAGGCAGGCGACGATGCGGCCGCCGCCGGGCGCGATGCCGGCGCAGAATTTGTCATAGTCAGCCTTGCACGCACCGCGCGGGTCGGATGATTGTGCCGACGCGAGCCCGGAGAACGCGATGGCGACGACGATGGCGGCGAAGTTCAACTTGGACATGATATCTCCGGGATGGGCGGCAGGAGCCGGTAGCTCTACATGAAGATCGCGACATTCAACATCAACAACGTCAACCGCCGCCTGCCCAATCTGTTGGCATGGCTGCGCGCGGCAAAGCCCGATGTCGTCGCGCTTCAGGAATTGAAGGCAAGTGATGGCGAATTTCCGGCGGCTGCGATCGAAAAGGCCGGTTATGGCGCAGTCTGGCACGGACAAAAAACGTGGAACGGCGTCGCCATCCTCGCCCGCAATGCGGAGCCCATTCTCACCCGCGACCGCCTGCCTGGAAGACCCGGCGATATCGAGGCCCGCTACATCGAGGCCGCCGTGCGCGGCATCATCGTCACCAGCATCTACCTGCCGAACGGCAATCCGCAGCCGGGTCCGAAATTCGACTACAAGCTCGACTGGTTCGCGCGCCTCAGGCGCCACGCCAAGACTTTCATCAAGCAGGATCTGCCCGTGGTGCTCGCCGGCGACTACAACGTCGCGCCGACGGAGATCGACATTTATCCGACGCGCTCATGGGACAAGGACGCGCTGATCCAGCCGAACAGCCGCGCGGCCTATGCTTCGCTCATGGGGCAAGGTTGGTGCGATGCGATCCGCGAATTGCATCCGGACAAGCGCATCTACACGTTCTGGGACTACAAACGGAACCGGTGGCCACGCGATGCGGGGCTGCGGCTCGATCATCTCCTGATCAGCCCTGCCCTCGTCTCGCGGCTGGCGAAGGCCGGTGTCGACAGGAAGATTCGCGGCGAGGAAGGTGCCAGCGATCACGCGCCGGCGTGGGTGGTGTTGAAATAAGCCTCGATGACGGTGCCGTAGGATGGGTAGAGCGAAGCGAAACCCATCCTTGTTCGCGCGTGTGATGATGGGTTTCGCTTCGCTCTACCCATCCTACAAAATCACCGCCCGTAATATTCCTGCACCGTGTCCCACGCCGCCTTTCGCAGCAGCTGCGTGGTCTGCGCATCCAGCCCCATGGTGTAGGCATTGTCGACCGGCGAACGCCCCGTCAGCGCAGCGAACGTCACGCAGGCCGCGAGATAGGTCCCCGCCGGAGACGGATGCCGCTTGTCCGCCGCGTAGAGATTGAGCCTCCGGCTGCAGCTTGCGCACCTTCGCGAAGGCAAGCCCTGCTGGGATGACCAGCGCGTCGTTGGCATTGCCTGCGATCGTATAGGCCTCGGCCAGCTGCTCCGTCATCTCGGGCTTGTCGGCATAGGCCCAGGACATGAAGAACACCGGCCGCATGCCGTGCGCGCGGACGATCTCGCTGTCCTTCTTCGCAAAGGTCGTGAACGCGTCCTTCAATTGCGGATGGATCGGGCACTGGCTGCAATCCATCATCACGACGGCGTCGTATTGCCGGCCCGGCTTGTTGAAGACGACGTTGTTCTGCTCGTCGAAGGAATACGCGCCGAGGCCGCCCGGCCGCAGCAGATTGTCCATGTCGTGCCAATCGAGGCCGGAGCCTCCGATCGTCGCCATGGTATTGCGATAGGCCGCCTTGTTGGCGGGATCGACAGCCCGCTCCATGAAGGTGAGATGTCCGGGCATGCCGTTGTTGTAGTAGAAAAAGCTGTTGCCGACGAACAGCGCGGCCTTTGGGACGTCAGGTCCGGAGGTCGTGACCTTCGGCTTGGTCTGCGCCTGCGCATGGGGCCCCAATACAACGGCCAGACACATTGCAAGCATCACTCGCGCAACAAGACGCATCATGGCTTCCTCCCCTTTCTTCTCGGGCCGGAAACAAATCAGCTTTTCAGAATCGCCTCAAGAGCACGAACGCGCAGCGGACATGCGCCTTGCAAGCTCACCACAAATTCTTCCCGTCGATCATGTTCACCGGCACGGCGTCCAGATCGAATTCGTCGAACAGGCGCGCGTTCACCGCGACCTTGGGATTGTCGAAATCCGGCTTGCCGCTCGACCAGTCCGGCGACTCCGAATAGGTGCCGCAGCCGCAGTTCGCGCAGAAATGGTGTTTGACCGTACGGCTGCCCCAGAGATAGGTCGCGACGTTGTCCGGCGGTGACAGCAGGCGGAACTGCGCCGGCGTGTAGTAGGCCCACAACGCGCCCCGCTTGGCGCAGAGCGAACAGGTGCAGCGTGTCACGCTCGCAGGCGCCTCCGTCACCTCGAACACCGTCTCACCACAATGACAGCTTGCCTCGATCGGCATGACCCGCTCTCCCCGTTTGTCAGGAGATGGTCGTAGCCGGCCGCTGCTGCCAACATGCTGTCAGCAGCGGAATGGGTCTCAGGGCGCCTCGTGCGACGACAGCCGCTTGGCGTTTGCAGCGACATGCTCGCGATAGCGCTGGATGATGGCCGCGGGCGTCGCGCCGGCAAGCAGGTTCACGGTTGCCTCGAAGGCGGCTGCGATCTTCTCGCTCATCATTAGCAACGCTTCCTGCCCGGCCGCCTCGTCGCCATGGCTGAGCTTTTCGCAGCGCAGCCGCACCACTTCGCTCGCCTCGACGGCAAGCATCGCGCCGGCAACCCAGGGAAAGCCATTGTCGGATCCGCTGAGCACCGCATGGCGGTCGAGCGCGGAGAAGGCGTGATGGTCGGGCATCGCGGACCTCAAGTTCTTTGAGCGAACACTCCGAGCAATACGCTTCAAATTCTAAGGATCCGGCCGGGGAACCGGTCGGATTGGGCGGGTCTGGGGCACCGGCCATTAACCACGGCCGTTGGGGTGGGCACTCTCGTGACCGGGACTTGGGCAGACACCGGAGCTCGGCGTGCTCGCAATCCCCGCCGGCGAAGACGCGATCAGGATGCCCATGCCTTCCGCGGGTCTGGCGATGGACGCGGCCAGCGCGGGCTGACGGGATTCGCCGCCCGCTGGAACCGACTCAGCGAGCGACGGTTACCACCACACACAGGAGTTGCCGCCATGCGCCGCTCGATACCGAAACCGATCCGCAACAAGCTTGATCTCGCCGACCGTGCCCAGACGCGCCTCGTCAGAAAACGCCTGGGTCTCTCCGATTCCGAGCTGACCGCGATCGTCGGGCGCATCGGCAATTCCATCTCCGCGATCAGCAAGGAAGCCGCCAAGCAGCGCGCCACGGTGCTGCCCAAGCCGGTCGATGTGCTTCCCGCGGCCGTGATCGCCTCGGCAACAGCCGCCGAGCAGGCCGCGACCGAATTACCGGCAATAGCGCCGACATCCTGACCGGACTGTCATTGGGGGCAGACATGGACCAAAAAACGTCATCGGACGACGTCCTGACACGGGCGGCGTCGAGCCTGCGCCGTTCGCGGATCACGGAGGGAAAGCCGTTTCCGCTCGGCGCCACCTGGGACGGACTTGGCGTCAATTTCGCGTTGTTCTCGGCCCACGCCACCAAGGTCGAGTCTCTGCCTGTTCGACGACGAGGGTGTGACCGAGCCTCGAGCGCATCGAGCTGCCGGAATACACCGACGAAGTCTGGCACGGCTATCTGCCGTCGGCCCGGCCCGGCACCGTCTACGGCTATCGCGTCCACGGTCCCTACGAGCCCGACGCGGGACACCGCTTCAATCCCAACAAGCTCCTGCTCGACCCCTATGCCAAGCAGTTGATCGGGCAATTGCGCTGGGGGCCCGAGCTGTTCGGCTACCAGCTCGATCACGCCGACAAGGACCTCTCCTATGACGAGCGCGACAGCGCGCCCCTCATGCAGAAGTGCCGCGTCATCGACCCCGCCTTCACCTGGGGCGCGGCGCGCAAGCCCGAAGTGCCCTGGGAGCGGACGATCGTCTACGAGACGCACGTCAAGGGATTTACCCAGCTGCATCCGCTGGTGCCTGAGGCAGATCGCGGCACGTTCTCAGGCCTCGCGCATGCGGAGATCCCCGCCTATCTGCGCTCGCTGGGGATTACCAGCGCGGAGCTGTTGCCGATCCATGCCTTCGTCGACGACAGCTATCTGGTCGAGAAAGGCCTGCGCAATTACTGGGGCTACAATTCCCTCGCCTTCTTCGCGCCGGAGCCGCGTTATTTGAAGACGCCGTTCGCGAACGAATTCAAGGAAATGGTCAACCAGTTCCACGCCCACGGCATCGAGATCATCCTGGACGTCGTCTACAATCACACCGCCGAAGGCAACGAGGCTCGGCCCGACGCTGTCGTTCAAGGGCATCGACAACGCCAGCTATTACCGCCTGCTGCCGGACACGAAGCGCTACTACATCAATGATACCGGCACCGGAAACACCGTGAATCTCTCCCATCCCAGGGTGCTGCAGCTGGTTGCGGATTCCCTGCGCTATTGGGCAACCGACATGCGCGTCGACGGCTTCCGCTTCGACCTCGCCACCATCCTTGCGCGCGAGCCCTATGGCTTCGACGAAGGCGGCGGCTTCCTCGACGCCTGCCGTCAGGATCCGGTGCTGTCCAGCGTCAAGCTGATCGCGGAGCCCTGGGATATCGGGCCCGGCGGTTACCAGGTCGGCCAGTTCCCGCCCGGCTGGGCCGAGTGGAACGACAAGTTCAGGGACACGGTCCGCGCCTTCTGGAAGGGGGATGAGGGATCGATTGCGGACTTTGCCAAGCGCGTTTCGGGATCCGGTGATCTCTTCAACAAGCGCGGCCGCCGGCCATGGGCCAGCGTCAACTTCGTCACCGCGCATGACGGCTTCAACCTCAACGACCTCGTCTCGTATAACGACAAGCACAACGAGGCGAACGGGGAGGACAATCGCGACGGCCACAGCAACAACCATTCCTGGAATTGCGGGGCCGAAGGACCGACGGACGATCCCGAAATCATCGCGCTGCGCGAACGCCAGAAGCGGAACCTGCTCGCGACGATGCTGCTGTCCCACGGCACGCCGATGCTGCTGGCGGGCGACGAGTTCGGGCACACCCAGAACGGCAACAACAATGCCTATGCCCAGGACAACGAGACCGCCTGGCTGGATTGGATGGGCATCACGGCCAACGGCCGCAACCTTCGTGAATTCACGCGCAAGCTGATTGCCACGCGAAAGGCCTTCCCGATCCTCTACCGCAGCCGGTTCCTGGTCGGCTCGCACAATGAAGAGGCTCGACGTCAAGGACGTGACCTGGCTCTCGCCGACTGGGGACGAGATGACCGACGAGCAATGGCAGGACGGCAACGCCAAGTGCTTCGGCATGCTGCTCGACGGGCGCGCCCAGGAAACCGGCATCAAGCGCCGCGGCTCGGATGCGACGATGCTTCTGGTCTACAACGCCCATTACGACGTCGTGAACTTCACGCTGCCGCCCGTCGCCGACGGCAGCCGCTGGCTGGGGCTGATCGATACCAACCAGCCTGACGTCCAGATGCCTGCGTTCGAGTTCGGCCACGCTTACGAGGTGACGGGACGATCGCTCGTCGTCTTTGGGCTTGCCACCGAGAATGCGGCCACGCGTCGTCTGCGACACGGCCTCGGAGCCCTGCTGGATGTCGCGGAGGCGCCGCTGCCCGGCTGGAGTTCGAGCCCGTAGAACGATAACAGGGCGCGGCCGGCATCGCCCTCCCCGGCTCCTCCGGCTAGACTGCTCCGATTCCCGGAGCGGTTCCCTTGGCCTTTCTGTTCGTCCTCGCCGTCGGCCTCGTCGCCGGCACCATCTCAGGCATCGTCGGCACCGGCTCGTCGATCATGCTGATGCCGGTGCTGGTCTATGCCTATGGGCCGAAGGAAGCCGTGCCGATCATGGCGGTGGCGTCCGTGATGGCGAATTTCTCGCGCATCCTGGCCTGGTGGCGCGAGGTCGATTGGCGGGCCTGCGCGGCCTATTCGGTCACGGGAATTCCGGCCGCGGTGTTGGGCGCGCGGACGCTGCTGGCGCTGCCCTCGCATGCCGTCGATCTCGCCATCGGCGTCTTCCTGATCGCGATGGTGCCGGCGCGGCACTGGCTGGCGCGGCACGACCTCAAGGCAAATCTCTGGCACCTCGCCGTCGGCGGCGCGGTCATCGGCTATCTCACCGGCATCGTGGTCTCGACCGGCCCGCTCAGCGTGCCGCTGTTCCTGTTCTACGGCCTCTCGAAGGGCGCTTTCCTCGCGACCGAAGCCGCAAGCTCGCTCGGGCTCTATTTCGCGAAGTCGGTGACCTTCGAGCGTTTCGGCGCGTTGACCGGCGAGGTCTTCATGAAGGGCCTGATCGCGGGCGCCTCGCTGATGTCGGGCGCCTTCATCGCCAAGCGCTTCGTGCTGCACCTGAAGCCGGACATGTTCCGCCTGCTGATGGACGCGATCATGATCGCGGCCGGACTCTCGATGCTGTGGAACGCGACGCAGTCCTGATTGCGCTCAGGCGAATTCGGGGGCGATCGAGGGGCTCTCCGCGATGACGCGGCTCTCGGCCACCGGCCGCCTCTCGAGCCATTCCAGCACGGCGTCGAGCGGCTGCGGCCGCTGATAGAAATAGCCTTGGCCGAACCTCACGCCCATCTCGCGCATGGCCTCGGCCTGCTCGGCGCGCTCGATGCCTTCGGCGACCAGCGTGAGACCCAGCGTGCCGGCCAGCGATGCGATCACGCCGACGATCGCCTTGTCTTCCGCGCTATCCGGGATCTCGCTGATGAACGCCTTGTCGATCTTGACCTTGTCGAGCGGGAACCGCCGGAGGTGCGCCAACGAGCTGTAGCCAGTACCGAAATCGTCGAGCGCGATCGTGGCACCCAGGCGGCGCAGACGTTGCAGCGTCGCGGAGGCGCTGGCGATGTTGTTGATCAGCGAGCCCTCGGTGATCTCGAGCTCCAGCAGCGAGGCCGAAACGTCGAACCGTGCACAGGTCGCGCGCAGCTCGGCGGCAAGCGAATGATCGGCGAGCCTCGGACGGCGGCAAATTGATCGCGATCCGGATTTGCGGCCTGCCCGCGGCGGCCAGTCGTTGCAGCGCCCAGCAGGCATCGGTCAGCACATAGCGGGTCAGCCGCGCATTGTTGCCGCTGCGCTCGATCAGCGGCAGGAATTCGGCCGGGCCGATCACGCCATGCTCGGGATGTCGCCAGCGGATCAAGGCTTCGAGGCCAACGACCTCCTCGCTCTCGAGGTCGACCTGACTCTGGTACCACACCTCGAACTGTCCCTCCGCAAAACCTGCGGGAATGGCGAGCCTCGAGATCCCTGCGGCGGCGATAGTCGCGCTGCAGCGCTTCATCCAGCACGGCAACCGTGCCGGGCGCCTTGCTCTTGGCGTGATAGAGCGCGATGTCGGCGAGCGTCGGCAGATGCGACAGCTCCGGATCGTCGGCATGGCGCACGGCAAGCCCGATGCTGGCACGCGGCACGACCTGCTTGTCGTGCAGGTGGATCGGCTCGGAAATGGCGGCCAGCACCTGCTGGGCGAAGGCGTGCGCCGAGGTTTCGTTGCTCACCTCGGGACGGATGACGACGAATTCGTCGCCGCCGAGCCGGGCGACCCAATCCTCGGCTTCGACCGCGCTGCGAAGACGCTGGGAAATCTGAACCAGGAACGCGTCGCCGGCCTCATGGCCAAAGGTGTCGTTGACGCCCTTGAAGTCGTCGAGATCGATGAAGCAGAACGCCACCAGCGCATCCGGCCGCCCGCCATCGCGGCTCGCCACGGCCAGGCGCTCGGTCAGGGAGCGCCGGTTGGGCAGCCCGGTGAGCGGATCGTGCGCGGCCATGTGCCCGAGCCGGTCGAGCGCGCCTGATGTCGTGTGCTGCATGGCGTTGAAGGCGCGTGCGAGCTGGCCGAACTCGTTCGCGGACGTGACGTCCGCCGGATAGGCCCGGCCGTCCTGCTTGCTGCGCTGGATCGCCGACATCATGACCGCGAGCGGCCTGCCGATGAACATGTTGGCGGAGATCCGCATGGCGATCAGGGTCGCAAAGGTCGCGAGCAGGCCGACCACCAGCAGCAGCACCAGCCGGCTGCCCGCGTCCGCGTAAAGCGCCGCGTGGGAATAAGCGATCGAGATGCGGCCGGCCTGAACGGCCATGTTGCCGTTGCTGTAGTGGATCGGGCGCGAGACCTCCGCGATCGACGGGCTCTCCGAGCGCGCCACCACGCGGGCGATCGCGGCGCCGGTGTCGTCATAGACGGCCGCCGCCGCGATGGTCTCGTCATGCATGATCTCGTTGAGCACGCCCGTGACCTGGTCGTAGCGCATCTTCCAGAGCGGCTCGGCGATCAGCTCGGCCCGGCTCTCGGCGACGCGGGCCATGCGGGCATCGAGCTGCCTGATCTGCGACCAGAAGCTCGACGCCTCGACGCCGGCGGAGGCGAGCAATTGCACCAGCAGCAGAACGGGCACGGTCGCCCAGATCATGGCGCGAACGACCGAACGCAGGCGCTGCGGCGCGGCCTGCTCGTTGCGTTCGGGATCTGTCATCGCCTCATTCTTGCGCATCAGTCGGCGGCGCCTTCCGGAAGCGGCAGGGACGAAATCAGCGCGTCGAGCGAGAAGTCATAGCGACCGCAGCGGCCGGCCTTTGCCCTGAAGCGCGTGAAGTCGATCCGGTCGAACGCACGTGTCTTGATGAGGTCGCCGACCGAGCCGAGATTCTGGCGGGTGATCGCAGACGTCTTGACCGCGACCCGGGGCGAAGCCGCCGCGAAATCGCAGCCATCGGCATAATCGCGCAGCAGGACGATCGACCAGCCGCCGAGCAGGAAATGCCCGCCGTCGGTCAGCAGCAGGCGCCCTGCCCTGATCTCGCGCAGCGCGTCCTCCGACCAGTTGAGGCCGACCAGCTGGATGTCGCGGCCGGGCACGATGCCGGCGGCGACCACCGCACGCAGCGCGCCGAGCGCCATCGGATCGTTTCCGGCCCAAATGCCGGCGGGGCGGATCTCCTTGCGCGAGGCCCAGCCGAGATAATTCGCCGTGACCTGCTCGGCCTCCGACTGCGTCCAGTTGGCGAACAGCAGCCGGTCCACCACGACGTCGGGCGCGGCATCGACCGCGAGCTTGAGCCCGGCGTTGCGCGCGATCGACGCGGGCGTAATCTCGTCGCCGCCGATGCCGAGAATGTGGATCTTGCCGTCCGCGCTCTGCCATTTCTCGGCGCGCGCCGCCGTGATCAGCGCATTGGCCATCCGCGCGCCCGCGGTCTGCAGATCGGTCGTAATGTCGCCGAGCCAGGTCTTGAGCTTTTGACGCGGCGGGCCGAGCCGCACCGCATCCTCGCCGATCAGCGTGTTCGAGAGCAGCAGCGTCTTGACGCCCGCGGCGTCGGCCGCCTCCAGGATCGGGACGGCGGCGGATTCCTCGTTCGACAGGATCAGGAAATCTGGCTTGTCGCGGCGTGCCACCACGCCGAAGCCCAGCTCCTGCATGGTGCGGTAATTGCGTTCGCTGGTCAGCACCTCGACATGAGCGTCGAGCTGGCGGCCGGCGGCCTGCATGGTCTGCGCGACCATGTCCCAATAGACCTCGCCGGTCTTGCCGGGATTGACGAAGACGATGTCGAGGGGCTTGGCAAGGACGGGGCCGGCGGACGCGAAAACGCCGCAGGCCACGCCCGCAGCGAGCAATATTCGCAGGAATCTCGTCATTTCGCTTCGCCGCCCCTGATGGTTCCGAAATTGGACCCGCGACCGCTAACACTTCGCAAAATCCATCCGGCCACAGCGGCGTAGAGCTAATGAAAGGTATATCTGTCGCGACGAATTGGGCTATTCGAAGCGTCGGCGATCACCCCGCCATTCCGTGCTATCAGCGAGCTGAAACCGCGACTCATCATCCCCATGGCCAAGAACACGCTTTCCTTCGTCTGCCAGAACTGCGGCGCGGCCTATAACCGCTGGCAGGGCAAGTGCGAATCGTGCGGCGAGTGGAATACGCTCGCGGAAGAAGACACCAGCGGCAGCGTGCCGGTCTCGATCCGCTCCAAGCGCAAGGGGCGGACCTTTGCGCTGGAGAGCCTGTCCGGCAAGAGCCCGGACGCGCCGAGGCTGTCCTCGGGAATGACCGAGCTCGACCGCGTCACCGGCGGCGGCTTCGTCCGCGGCTCGGTGCTGCTGGTCGGCGGAGATCCCGGCATCGGCAAGTCGACGCTGCTGACGCAGGCCACCAGTCTGCTGGCGCGCGCCGGCCACCGCATCGTCTACATCTCCGGCGAAGAGGCGGTCGCGCAGGTGCGGCTGCGCGCCGAGCGGCTCGGCCTTTCCGACGCGCCGGTGCAGCTCGCCGCCGAGACCTCGGTCGAGGACATCGTCTCGACGCTGTCGGAGGGCGCGGTGCCGCGCCTCATCGTGATCGACTCGATCCAGACCATGTGGACCGACACCGTGGAATCGGCGCCCGGCACGGTGACCCAGGTGCGCGCGTCGGCCCAGGCGCTGATCCGCTTTGCCAAGAAGACCGGCGCGGCCATCATCCTGGTCGGCCACGTCACCAAGGACGGCCAGATCGCGGGCCCCGCGTCGTCGAGCACATGGTCGACGCCGTGATGTCCTTCGAGGGTGAAGGCTCGCAGCAATTCCGCATCCTGCGCGCCGTGAAGAACCGCTTTGGCCCGACCGACGAGATCGGCGTGTTCGAGATGACGGGACTTGGCCTCCGCGAGGTCACCAACCCCTCGGAGCTGTTCCTGTCCGAGCGCGATCTCGGCACGCCCGGCACCGCAGTCTTTGCGGGTATCGAGGGCACCCGGCCCGTTCTGGTCGAATTGCAGGCGCTGGTGGCGCCGACCTCGCTCGGCACGCCGAGGCGCGCCGTGGTCGGCTGGGACCCGAGCCGGCTCTCGATGGTGCTGGCGGTTTTGGAGGCCCATTGCGGGGTCAAGCTGTCCGGCCACGACGTCTATCTGAACGTCGCCGGCGGCCTGCGCATCCACGAGCCGGCGGCCGACCTCGCCGCCGCGGCGGCCCTGGTGTCCTCCTTGGTTAATGCGCAATTGCCGACCGATGCGGTCTATTTCGGCGAGATCTCGCTCTCCGGCGTGGTGCGGCCGGTGGCCCAGACCCCGGCCCGGCTGAAGGAGGCGGCAAAACTCGGCTTCCAGCGCGCCGTGCTGCCCGAATCGGCCCGGGGCGAGCCCGGCGGCGATGCCGGATTGTCGCTGAACGCGGTCAACAGCCTGACCACTTTGGTGGCCGAGATCGCCGCGCGCGGCTCGCGCCGGGGCGAATCGAACGCGCCGGCCGAGAAAAATGCCACACCGGCAAGATTCCGCCGCGGAGATGGCTAGGTGGAGGTGACGCCGGAGGCCCTCTCCACTATACAGCCGTCACAAAAGCAGCATGGGATTGCGTGGTTGCGGCCTTGCCGGGAACGCCGTCTGCCCCTCTTTTAGGGCAGCGGCCAAGCACCGATTCGCTGAGCGCCTTTGAGAGTACGAGCGGACCAGACCAGCCGATGCCAGTAACCATCCTCGACCTGATCCTGCTCGGTGTGATGCTGATCTCGGGCCTGCTTGCCATGGTCCGGGGCTTCATGCGCGAAATCCTCTCGATCGCGGCCTGGGGCGCCGCCGCGATCGTGACGCTGTACTCGTTCTCGAAGCTGCTGCCGACCGCCAAGACCTATTTCAACAACGACACGGTCGCGAGCGTGGTCGTGATCGCCGGCGTGTTCGTCGGCACCCTGGTCGTGGTTTCCGTGATCACGGTTCGGATCTCCGACATGATCCTGGATTCGCGCATCGGCGCGCTGGATCGGACCCTGGGTTTCCTGTTCGGCCTTGCTCGCGGCCTTTTGATCGTGGTTGTCGCTTACCAATTCTTCATTTGGCTGGTTCCAGACAAGCAGCAGCCGGATTGGGTCCGCGGCGCAAAATCCCGGACTGTGCTCGATTCGACCGGTGATTGGCTGAAGTCGCTCTTGCCTGACGACCCCGAGAACACCATCTTGAAGAGATTCAAGAAAAACAAACCAGATGATGATCAAGCTGATTCCGAGCAGCAGCCTTCGGGTACTGCCGACGGATACAGCAAACCTGCTCGTGACAGCCTGAAGAAGCTGATCGAGAAACCTGCGGCGCGTTGATTGAGCCCTAAAGAGAGGCGCGGACGAGATGCGACACCCTGACCAGGACGCCCAATTTGATCTCGATCCAAACGCCGGCCCGGGTCCGGCCGCGCTAGAGGTTCAGGACGATCTGGAAGGGATACGCTGCGCGAGGAATGCGGCGTCTTCGGCATCTACGGCCACCCCGACGCGGCCGCCATCACCGCGCTCGGCCTGCACGCCCTGCAGCACCGCGGCCAGGAAGCCGCCGGCATCGTCTCCTACGACGGCAGCCGCTTTCATTCGGAACGCCGCCTCGGCCTCGTCGGCGACACCTTCTCCCGCCGCGAGGTGATCGACCGCCTACCCGGCAACATGGCCGTAGGCCATGTCCGCTATTCCACCACCGGCGCGACGATCCTGCGCAACGTGCAGCCGCTGTTCGCCGAGCTCAATGCCGGCGGCCTTGCGGTCGCCCACAACGGCAACCTCACCAACGGCCTGACGCTACGCCGCGAGCTCGTGAAGAACGGCGCGATGATGCAGTCGACAACCGACACCGAGGTGATCCTGCACCTGGTCGCCCGCTCCAGGCGCAGCCGCTTCATCGAGCGTTACGTCGACGCGCTGCGCGAGATCGAAGGCGCCTATGCGCTGGTCTCGCTCACCAACAAGAAGCTGGTCGGCGCGCGCGATCCGCGCGGCATCCGCCCCCTGGTGCTCGGCGAACTCGACGGCTGCCCGATCCTGACCTCGGAGACCTGCGCGCTCGACATCATCGGCGCGCGCTTCGTCCGCGACATCGAACCCGGCGAAGTCATCGTGTTCGACGAGAAGGGCCAGGACATCCACAAGCCGTTCCCGCCGATGGCGCCGCGTCCCTGCATCTTCGAATACATCTACTTCTCCCGGCCGGATTCCATCGTGCACGGACGCTCGGTCTACGAGGTCCGCAAGGCCTTCGGCGCGCAGCTCGCGCGCGAGAGCCACGTGCCGATCGACGTCGTCGTTCCGGTGCCGGATTCCGGCGTGCCCGCCGCGATCGGCTACAGCCAGCATTCCGGCGTACCGTTCGAGACTCGGCATCATCCGCAACCATTATGTCGGCCGCACCTTCATCCAGCCGACCCAGGCGATCCGCGAATCCGGCGTGCGCATGAAGCACTCGGCCAATCGCGCCGCGATCGAAGGCAAGCGCATCATCCTGATCGACGACTCGCTGGTGCGCGGCACCACCTCGAAGAAGATCGTGCGCATGATGCGCGATGCCGGCGCCAAGGAAGTGCACTTCCGTCTTGCCTCGCCCCCGATCCTCTATCCCGATTATTACGGCATCGACCTGCCCGATCGCGGCGGTCTTCTCGCAGCGACGCATTCGTTGGAGGAGATGCGCGAGATCATCGGCGCCGACTCGCTCGCCTTCCTGTCGATCGACGGCATGTACCGCGCCATGGGCGAGCCCGGCCGCGACCCCGCCAATCCGAAATTCTCGGATCATTGTTTTACCGGAGCATATCCGACCCACCTCACCGACCAGACCCAGACCGAGCAGCAGCCCCGGCAGCTGTCGTTGCTGGCGGAGGCGAGCTGACCAAGGATCGTCCTCGGGGCTCATCAAGGGTTGTTTTTTCGTCATGGCCGGGCTTGTCCCGGCCATCTACGTCTGTAATACCCGCCGCAAAGAACGTGGATGCCCGGGACGTAGGCGAGCGGAAGCGACGCCGTCCTTCAGACGGCTACGCCCGGGCATGACGGAAGTATTCGACGATGACAAAACCCCTCGCTGACCGCATCGCTCTCGTCACCGGCGCCTCGCGCGGCATCGGCTATGCCACCGCCCTCGCCCTGGCGAAGGCCGGCGCGCATATCGTTGCCACCGCGCGCACGCAAGGCGGGCTGGAAGAGCTCGACGACGAGATCCGCAAACTCGGCGGCAGCGCGACCCTGGTGCCGCTCAACCTCACCGATTCCGACGGCATCGCCCGGTTAGGGGCCGGCCTGCACGAGCGCTACGGCAAGCTCGACATCCTCGTCGGCAATGCCGGCGTGCTCGGCCCCTCCTCGCCGATCGGACATATCGAGCTGAAGGCCTTCACCGACGTGATGGCGGTCAACGTCTCCGCGAACTTCCAGCTGATCCGCTGCATGGAGCCGCTGCTGAAGCAGTCGGACGCCGGCCGCGCCGTGTTCGTCACCTCGGGCGCCGCCAACAAGGCGACCGCCTATGTCAGCCCCTATGCCGCCTCCAAGGCCGCGCTGGAAACCTTGGCGCGTGCCTGGGCGCAGGAGACCGCCAACACGAAGCTGCGCGTCAATTTGTTCAATCCGGGGCCGGTCCGCACCCGCATGCGCGCCACCCTGATGCCGGGAGAAGACCCCGAGACGCTGGATACGCCCGAGCAGGTCGCCGAACTCATCGTGCCGATGTGCGCGCCCGACTGGACCGAGACCGGCAAGTTCTACGACTACAAGACCCGCACGCTGATGAGCTTCCGCGCGCCGGCCTGATTGACGGCCTGATTGACTTGGGCACCTCCCCGCGATTGACTGCCGCTGCTCAAGCGGCAGCAAGCCGCGAGCCAAAAAGGGAGGTCGCCATGGCGCCACGGCATGGTCGCGCAGGTCTTGCGCGCGCGCTCGCAATTATCTCTCGCGCCGTCTCCATCCTGATCGCTGCCATCGCCTTCGTGTTTCCGGGCACGGCGAGAGCCGGCGACGTCCCGACCTTCGCGGTCGATCCCTCCTGGCCGAAGCAGCTTCCCAACAACTGGATCCTCGGCCAGGTCGGCGGCATCACCGTCGATGGGCAAGGCCATATCTGGGTGATCCACCGCCCGCGTTCGCTCACCGACGACGAGAAAGGCGCAAGCCTCACCCCGCCGCGCTCGAAGTGCTGCGTGTCGGCGCCGCCTGTGCTCGAATTCGATGCCGACGGCAATCTGTTGCGGTCATGGGGTGGTCCCGGCCAGGGCTATGAATGGGTCGGCCGCGAGCACGGCATCGAGGTCGACGAGCGCGGCTTCGTCTGGATCGGCGGCAATGCCGACAACGACAACGCCATCCTGAAATTTTCGCTCGACGGCAAGTTCGTCGCCCAGATCGGCAAGATCGCGCCGAGCCTCGGCAGCAACGACACGACGCAGCTCGGCAAGCCCGCGGAGACCGCGATCGACAAGGAGGCGAATGAGATCTACGTCGCCGACGGCTATGGCAACCGCCGCGTCATCGTGTTCGATGCGACCACGCTCGCCTACAAGCGGCACTGGGGCGCCTACGGTAACAAGCCCGATGACGCCAAGCAGGCGCCCTACGATCCCAAGGCGCCGGTTGCGCAGCAATTCGGCAATCCCGTCCATTGCGTCAAGCTCGCCAATGACGGCCTCGTCTATGTCTGCGACCGCATCAACAACCGAATCCAGGTGTTCAAGAAGGACGGGAGCTTCGTGAAGGAGTTCTTCTTCGAGAAGAACACGCTCGGCAACGGCGCGGTGTGGGACATCGCGATCTGGCCCGATCCGAAGCAGACCTATTTGCTCAGCGCCGACGGCGAGAACAACGAGATCCGGGTGATCAAGCGCGAGGACGGCAGCGTGGTCGGCAGCTTCGGGTATAATGGCCGCAATGCCGGGCAATTCCACTGGGTGCACGCCATGGCGATCGACGCGAAGGGTAATGTCTATACCGCCGAGGTCGACACCGGAAAACGCATCCAGAAGTTCAAGCTGACGTCGGACGCGCTCAAATAGCGTCTCAACGCATTTTGCCCAAAAGTTAACCGACGGATGACGCGACGCCGCAGCGTCATCCGGCTTTAGGCGCATTGCCGCCGGCCCTGGGACAGGCTAGAGCCATCAGCCGGAACAAGGCTCCGCAAGAGAGCCGTCCGCATATTTGACAATGGAGGAAACCTTTTATGACGATGACGTTCGCCCGCCGCTCCGCGGCTCTTCTGGCCTGTGCCGCCTTCGGTTTTGCAACATCCGCTTTCGCGCAGGACAAGACCGTCAAGATCGGCGTGCTCAACGACATGTCGAGCCTCTATGCCGACATCGGCGGCCCGAATTCCGTGGTCGCGATCAAGATGGCGGTCGAGGATTCCGGCCTGCTCAAGAAGGGCTGGAAGATCGACGTCATCAGCGGCGACCATCAGAACAAGCCCGACGTCGGCGTCAACATCGCCCGCCAGTGGATCGACAATGACAAGGTCGACGCGATTGCCGACACGCCGAACTCCGGTGTCGCGCTGGCGGTCAGCAACCTCGTCAAGGAAAAGAACGCGGTGCTGCTGAATTCCGGCGCTGCCTCCGCTGACCTCACCGGCAAGGCCTGCACGCCGAACACGGTGTCCTACACCTACGACACCTACATGCTGGCCAACGGCACCGGCAAGGCGCTGACCAAGGCCGGCGGCGATACCTGGTTCTTCCTGACATCCGACTATGCCTTCGGCCATGCGCTGGAGCGCGACACCTCGGCCGTGGTCACCGCGAGCGGCGGCAAGGTGCTCGGCAGCGTCAAGCATCCGATCAATACCGCAGACTTCTCGTCCTTCCTGCTGCAGGCACAATCCTCCAAAGCCAAGGTGATCGGGCTCGCCAACGCCGGCGGAGACACCACCAACGCGATCAAGCAGGCGGCCGAATTCGGCATCGTGCAGGGCGGCCAGAAGCTCGCCGCGCTGCTGCTATTCATCAACGACGTGCATTCGCTGGGCCTGAAGACCGCACAGGGGCTGACCTTCACGGAATCATTCTACTGGGACATGAACGACAAGACCCGCGAATGGTCCAAGCGTTTCTCAGCGCTGGCCAGCAAGAACGCGATGCCGTCAATGACGCAGGCCGGCAATTACGCGATGGTGCTGCACTATCTGAAGGCGATGGACGCGCTCGGCGGCAATCCGCATGACGGCGCCAAGGTCGTCGCCAAGATGAAGGAGCTGCCGACCGACGATCCGCTGTTCGGCAACGGGCCGCTGCGCCAGGACGGACGCCGCCTCATCCCGGCTTACCTGTTCGAGGTGAAGAAGCCCGAGGAGTCGAAGGGACCGTGGGACTATTACAAGCAGATCGCCACGATCTCGGCGGAAGACGCCGCCAAGCTCCTCAAGGACAGCGATTGTCCGCTGGTGAAGAAGTAAGCGAGAGATTGTAGGGCGGGTTAGCCGAAGGCGTAACCCGCCACTTCTCTTACCCAGATCAAGATGGCGGATTACGCTTCGCTAATCCGCCATACGGCTAAACGCCAAGACTACATAAGATGGGCAAAGCGAGCGTGCCCACCACCTGCCTCGATCAAGAAAAGATCGTGGGCACGGCGCTAACGCGCCCTTGCTCACCCTTCGAGGCCTATGAGAGCGGCTTGACGCCGCCCAGCGACCGCACCGCGATCGCCACGCAGACCACCATCAGCGCGGCCGCCAGCAAGAACGGCGCGCCGGGTAGATGCAGCGGCGCGCTAGCACCGATGAAATAGGAAAAGGTCAGCGTGAACAGGAACGGCCCGACGAGCTGCGACACGCTCTGCACGCTCGCGGTCGCGCCCTGCAACTGGCCCTGCTGATCGGGTGCGACCAGCCGCGTCATCAGCGCCTGCGAGGCGGCACCCGAGATGCCCCACAGCGCCAGAATGGGGATCCCGATCCAGGACAGCGGCCCGGTCGGCGCAGCGCCGAGCACCATGAAGCCGAGCGCGCCACAGCATAGGCCCAGCAGCAGCGCGTTGCGCTCGCCGAGCACCCGCACGATGGGACCGATCGCGAGCCCCTGCACCACCATGGCGCAGATGCCGACCATCGCCAGCGTCAGGCCCACGGTCTTGGAATCCCAGCCGTAGCGATAAGTCGCATAGAGCACGAAGGTCGAGGGCAGCACGACATGCGCGACCTGCGCGATGAAGTTGACGACGGACAACGCGGTCAGTGTCGCATTGGCGCGCAGCAGGTGCAGCGCTCCGAGAGGACTGGCGGTTCGCCAGCGGAACGGCGCGCGCTTGTCGGGTGCCAGCGATTCCGGCAGGACGAACAGGCCATAGAGCGCGTTGGCAAGGCTCAAAGCCGCCGAGGCCCAGAACGGCAGGCGCGGATCGATGTCGCCGAGCAGGCCGCCGAGCGCCGGGCCGAGGACGAAGCCGGCGCCGAACGCCGCACCGATCCGGCCGAAGACCGCCGCGCGCCGCTCCGGCGGCGTGATGTCGGCGATATAGGCAAAAGCCGTCGAGATGCTCGCCGAGGTGATGCCCGAGATCACGCGGCCGACGAACAGCCAGACCAGCGACGGCGCCAGTGCCATCAGCACATAGTCGGCGGCAAGACCGAAATTCGACAGCAGCACCACCGGCCGCCGCCCGAAACGATCCGAGAGCGCCCCTAACAGCGGCGAGAACACGAACTGCATCAGCGCCCAGGCAGTGCCGAACAGGCCGAAGATGCGGGCCGCGTGCGCGGTGTCGTTGTCGACGAAGCTCTCGATCAGCTTCGGCAGGATCGGCATGATCACGCCGAGCGCGAGCATGTCGAGCAGGATGGTGACGAAGATGAAGGCGACCGCGCCACGCCGGACCGGCGGCGCGCCTTGCGCCGTCGCCTCGCCAGCGCTCACGACGGGCGCTTGCGCTTGTGCGCGAAGGGATTGGCCTTCTCGCGCAGGGTGATGCGCACCGGCGTGCCCGGCAGCTCGAAGGTCTCGCGCATGGAATTGATGAGGTAACGCAGATAGGATTGCGGCACCGCGTCGGCGCGCGAGCAGAACAGCACGAAGCTCGGCGGGCGCGCTTTGGTCTGCGTGATGTAATTGAGCTTGAGCCGTCGACCGGACACCGCGGGCGGCGGATTGGCCTGAACTGCCTGCTCGAACCAGCGGTTCAATGCCGAAGTCGACACGCGCCGGTTCCAGAGCGCGTAGGCGTCCTGGATCGCCTGCATCAGCCGATCGATGCCCTCGCCCATCAGGCCCGAGACGGCGACGATCGGCACGCCCTTGATCTGCGGCAGCAAATGGTCGGCATCGCGGCGCAGGCCCGAGATCGCGCCGCCCCCTTGCTCTCCATCAGATCCCATTTGTTGACGGCGAGCACCACCGCGCGGCCCTCGCGCTCGATCAGATCGGCGATGCGTAAATCCTGCTCCTCGAAGCGGTTCTGCGAATCCATCATCATCACGACGACTTCGGCAAAACGGACCGCGCGCAGGGCGTCGGCAACCGAGAGCTTTTCCAGTTTCTCCTCGATGCGGGAGCGCCGGCGGAGACCAGCGGTATCGAACACGCGAAACTCGCGGCCCTTCCAGTTGATCTCCACCGCGATGGAATCGCGCGTGGTACCGGCCTCCGGGCTCGTCAGCAGGCGTTCCTCGCCGAGCAGATGGTTGATCAGCGTCGACTTGCCGGCGTTGGGCCGGCCGACGATGGCGACACGGATCGGGCGCGTGGCGGCCTCTTCCTCCGAGATCGGCTCGTCGTCCTCGTCCTCATCCTCGTCGACAGGCTCCGGCATCAGCTTGGCGAGCGCGTCATAGAGCTCGCCCATGCCCTCGCCATGCTCGGCCGAGATCTGGATGGGATCGCCGAGGCCAAGCGCGAAGGATTCCATCGCGCCGGCATCGCCGTGCTTGCCTTCGCTCTTGTTGGCGACCAGCAGCACCGGCTTGTTGGCCTTGCGGGCAAAGTCGGCGAAGGCCCGATCGTTGGGCGTCAGGCCCGCGCGCGCATCGATCACAAAGAACAGTGCGTCGGCCTGCGCGATCGCGGCCTCGGTCTGCTCCTGCATCCGCGCGGTCAGCGAGCCTTTGGCCCCCTCGTCGAGGCCGGCGGTGTCGATGATGGTGAACTCGAGATCGCCGAGCCTGGCCTCGCCCTCGCGGCGATCGCGGGTGACGCCCGGCAAATCATCGACGAGCGCAAGCTTCTGCCCAACCAGGCGGTTGAACAGCGTCGATTTGCCGACATTGGGCCGGCCGATGATGGCGATCGTGAAGGACATCGGTCATTCGTGCGCTGCCGGGGCTGCGCCTGTCAATGCGGAGGAAAAACTAGCGCGAGAAGCTGCCGCTCGGCAGCGGCGCCGGGAAGCCGCCCTGCGATTGCTGCTGCGTGGTCTGGGTCGGCTGCGCCTGCTGGACGGGCTGATCCGGCGGCGGCGCGGTGGTGCGCTTGCGGACGATCTTGTGCTTGGGCGGCGGAGCCGCCGTGGTCGGCGCAGCCTCCGGCTGGGCCTCGCCATCGATCTCGCCGGCGGGCGCCTGGGCCGGCGCAACGGCGGCGGCAGCCGGCTGCCTGGCGTGCTTCGCCTTGGTGCCCTTCGCCGGCTTGGCCGGCTCGGGCGGCGGCTCCGCAGGCAAGGCCGCCACGGCGGGCGCATTCGGGTCGGGCTGTTGCTGGGCGCCCTTGTACAGGTCCTTCGGCACGCCCTGCTCGAGGCCCGGCACGCCTTCCGGGAAGACCGGCTTGCGGTCGCCCGGCAGCTTCTTCTTGGTGTCGAGGAAGTCGAGCATGTCGCTTGGATCGAAGCTTGAGCAGCCGCCCAGGACGCCCGTGAAGGCGATCAGGACGGCGGCTGCGATCAAGCGTGGCGTGCGGCGCATATCGTGTCTCGTCTAGGTCAGGAATCCGTCGTCAGCTTTTGGCGACGGGCGGCAGCAGGGCCTGGAGCGCCTCGGCGCGCGAGCGCAGGCCGGGCGGCGTTTCACCGTCCTCGGCGATCGCATCGAGCCATTTGCGGGCCGCGGTCATGTCGTTGTTGCGCCAGGCCGACAGCGCCAGCATCTCGCGGGCGCTGTGCCGGAAGGTCGCCTTGGGCGCGGCGGAAGGCTCCAGCCGCTGCTGCATGTCGGCATAGGAGGCGCTGTCGAGCACGAGGCCGGCGGCGCGGATCTTCGCCAGATCCTGCCACTCGCCGCCCACACTGCGGTCGGCGGCAAGGTCGTCATACATCTTGGCGGCAGCCTTGGGATCGCGGGCGGCAGCCTCTGCCGCGGCGCGTAGCCGCGCCAGGGTGCGATAGCCCGACGGCGCCTTGGCAGCGAGCTCGGTGAAGGCAGCCTCGGCCTCTGCGTGCTTGTCCTGCTCGGACAGTTCGACAGCCTTCTCGAAGGCGGCGCCGGCCTCGGCGGCCTTCTTGGCCTCCAGATATTGATAGCCGCGCCAGCCGCCGACGGCGGCCACGATCAGAACCATCAGGGCGATGAAGTAGATCGAATATTTATCCCACAGCTTCTTGAGCTGTTCGCGACGTACTTCCTCGTCGACTTCGTCAAATAATTCAGACACTTATGCTAATCCCATGCCCGTCCGGGTGCGCGCGCCGAAGCGTCCGCGTCAGGAATCCCGTCCCCCGTGTGGCGGCGAGGTACCCTAACGATATGGCGCTGGCAAGGCAAAGCGAGCCCGATCAAGGCGTTAACCACCCGGGAGAGCCCGGATGGCCCTGCCCGTTCAAGCGCCCAGCAGCTCCCGCAGCTGGCGCTTCAGCACCTTGCCATTGGCATTGCGCGGCAGCGGGTCGGCCGTGATCGCCAGGGTTTCGGGAACCTTGTAGTCGGACAGGCGCTCGGCGCACCACGCCCGCAGGTCGGTATCGGCGACCGGCGCCCGCGTCACGACCACGGCGTGGACGCGCTCGCCCAGCACCGGGCAGGCCTTGGCAATGATCGCGCTCTCGACCACGGCGGGGTGACCGGCCAGCACGGATTCGACCTCGGCCGAATAGATCTTCAGGCCACCGCGATTGATCATGTCCTTCTGCCGGTCGAACACGCGGACGAACCCTTCCGCATCGACCGAGCCGAGATCGCCCGAGTGCCAGAATCCGCTGGTGAAGCTTTCGGACGTCGCCGCCGGATTGTTCCAATAGCCCTTGATGACGGACGCGCTCTGGATCCAGAGCTCGCCAATTTCGCCAGGGGGCAGCTCGCGTCCGTCCGGATCCATCGCAATGATGCGCGCGCCGGGGCACGGCAGGCCGACGCTGTCGATGTGGCTCGCGGTCAACTCGCCCGGCATGATCGTCGAGGGCGACGTCGTCTCGGTCGCGCCGTAGCAGTTCATCAGCTTCAGGCCGGGAATCGTCGCCTTGAGCTTCTCGATGGTCGCGACCGGCATCGGCGCGCCGCCAAAACCGCCGATGCGCCAGCTCGACAGATCGTAGCCGTCGAAATCGGGCTGCAGCAGGCAGAGATTATACATCGCCGGCACCATCACCGTGTAGGTGACGCGCTCGCGCGCGGCGAGCCTGAGATAATCGGCGGCCTTGAATTCCGGCATGATGATCAGCGCGCCGGCGCAGCGGATCATGGTCGTGATGTTGGCGACGACGCCCGTGACATGGCCGAGCGGCACCGCCGCGATCGAGCGATCCGCCTCCGTCAATTGCAGGCAGGACACGAACACCATCGAGGAATGGACGATATTGCAATGGGCCAGCATCGCGCCCTTCGGCTTGCCAGTGGTGCCCGAGGTGTAGAGGATCATCGCGGTGTCCTCTTCGCCCAATTCGACCGGCGCCGGTGCCGGGGCGTTGTCGGTGAGCGCGGCGAAGCGCGATCGGGCCAGATCCTCGTCGACGGCGATGCGGTGGACCAGCTCAGGCACGTCCTGCGCGTCGGGCAGCCGGTCGGCGAGCGAGGCTTCGTGGATCAGGATCTTCGCGCCGCAATCGGTCAGCACATAAGCGATCTCCGGCTTCTGCTGACGCGTGCCGAGCAGCACCGTGACGAGCCCCTCATGCGCGGCGGCGAACAACAGCAGCGGAAATTCGATGCGGTTGCCGAGCAGGATCGCGACGCGGTCACCGCGCTGCAAGCCCAGCTTGCGAAAGCCCGCAGCGATCCGCCTCGCCTGCTCGACGGTCTGCCGCCAGCTCAGCCGGACATGGCCCGCGATCAACGCCTCGCCATCGCCATTGCGGGCGCAGGCGTCCGCGATCATCGCCCACAGGCTGGCCGGCCGATCGCAAAAGGCCGGCACCAGCCGATCGCCAAACCGCGCTTCGAGCCGCATCGGCGGGATCTGAGATTGCGACCAGTCCATCGGAACGCCCTCGGCTTGCTGATTGTCGCCATCCGCGCATGGCTGCGCGGAAGAGTCTTGCGCTGGATCCGCTGCGCTTACACGCCCACGACCGGCACGCCGATAACAACCGGATGGAACGCGAACGCCAGAGCCAGATAGGCGACCAGACCGACCGCGACCGCGATCAAGTCGTTGGTGACGCCGCCTACCGGAATGGGCGGACCGCCCGCGTCGGCGCGACGCTTGAGCGAGATGCGGTCATAGACGGCCCAGCCCAGGAACGAGCCGAACAGGATGATGGAGCCGAGATCGCCATTGGCCAGGAGATGCGCCGCCGCCCACAGCTTGACACCGGCCAGCATCGGATGCTTCAGCGCCGCATAAATGCGGCCGCGCAAGTAGGAAGCCACCACCATGATCACCGCGGGCAGCATCAGCGCGACCGTGATGTGCTTCATCGCCTTCGGCGGATACCAGACGTCGATCCAGCCTGAACTGCGGTAATGGGCGAAGCCCCAGACGATCAGCGCGAGGCCCGCGAGCGAGATCGCCGTGTAGAGGAGCTTGTAGGTCCCCTCACCCAGCTTCGCGATCGCCCGCGCACGCGCGTCTCGTTTGGTTGTGAAAACATGGGCCGCGAAAAACAGCACCAGCCCCAGGATCATGACCAGCAGACCCACGACATCCTCCCCGCAAAAGCAGCCCCCGCCAATGGCGTATCATCGATTGGCCGGCGGTCGCAACTGACGCGCTACTTGCCGAGTCTCGCGATTGTCGACATAGCGGATCGCGATCGGCCGCCTCGGCCAGCGCGCCGCCGAGCCCGCCGGTGAATTTCAGCGGCAGGCAGGCCTGCAGCGATGAGTTGATCGCGTTCAGATAGGTGGTTCGGGTCTCCGCGGGAACACCTGGGGTCGCGAAGGTGAGGCGCGGCGGGCCGATCAGGCCGCCGTCCCGCTTGAAGCTGAACCGCACTGCCATCTGCATACCGGCCCGCGCGTTGTCCGACGGCGGCGTCCAGCAGCTGCGCAATTCAGCAAAGAGATCGCCGATCGTATCGAGGTCGTGATCGGGCTTCTCGTATTTGGCGCGATCAGCCTCGGACGGAACGCTCTGGATGGTGAGCTGGAGGTTCTGGCCGTAGGGATAGTCGATCTCGGGAATGCAGGGGCCGGGCTCGAGCGGGCTGCAATAAGACGGCGTGCAGGGCCGGTTGTCGAGCACGCTGCACGGCTCATGCGCGAACGGGATCGGATTGATCTGCCGCGGCCGCGCGTCGGCGGTGGCAGAGACTGCCAGCAGGAGAAGGACGAGGATGCCGCGCCACATGGAGTGAACTCGCAAGGTCACACGAATCGAAGGTGGCATTGCCCCTGGCAAGGTCAAGCCTGCTCGGCGTTCACGTGCTCGCGTTCAGTCACGCTGTCGTCGCCCGGCTTGACCGGGCGACCCAGTATTCCAGAGGCGGCAATTGTTGAATCGAGGGGCTGCGGCGTACTGGATTCCCCGCCTTCGCGGGGAATGAAAGCAGAGCGCGTGGCGTGGCGGCGGAGCCGAGCCCCTACCCCTTCTTCTTGACGTCCTTGACGTTGGTGAACTCGATGCCCTCGGCACGCTCCTTGGTGTAGCCGAGATAGAATTCGTTCCGGGCGAGATAAACGGGATCGCCGTCGACGTCGTCGGCGATGCTGGACGTGTTGGCGGCGATGAAGGTGTCGAGCTTCTTGCGGTCCTCCGAGGAGACCCAGCGCGCCAGCTGGAACTCGCTGACCTCGAACTCGACCGGCAGCGAATATTCCGCCTCGAGCCGCGCCTTGAGCACGTCGAGCTGCAGTGCGCCGACCACACCGACCAGCGCCGGTGCGCCGTCGCGCGGGCGGAACACCTGCACTACGCCCTCTTCCGACATCTGCTGCAGCGCTTCCTTCAACTTCTTCGCCTTCATCGCGTCGGTGAGACGCACGCGGCGGACGATTTCCGGCGCGAAGCTCGGCACGCCCACGAAGTTGAAATCCTCCCCTCGGTCAGCGTATCGCCGATCCGCAGCGTGCCGTGATTGGGGATGCCGACGACGTCGCCGGCGAACGCTTCATCCGCGACCGAGCGGTCTTGCGCGAAGAAGAATTGCGGGCTCGACAGCGGCATGCTCTTGCCGGTGCGTACGAGCTTGGCCTTCATGCCGCGGCTGAGCTTGCCGGAGCAGAGACGCGCGAAGGCGATGCGGTCGCGGTGGTTCGGATCCATGTTGGCCTGGATCTTGAACACGAAGGCGCTCATGCGCGGATCGGTGGCCTCGACCCTGCGCTGGTCGCTGTCCTGCGCGCGCGGCTCGGGCGCGAACTTGCCGAGGCCTTCCAGGAGGTCGCCGACGCCGAAATTGCGCAGCGCGCTGCCGAAATAGACCGGCGTCAGATGCCCTTCGCGGAACGCGTCGAGCCTCGAACGGTTTGGAGGCCTCGGTGACGAGTTCGAGTTCGTCCTTCACGGCGGCGACGTCGAGATTGGCATTGAGCTTGGCGAGGCTCTTCGATCTCGATCTGCTGCGCCGCGCCGGTCTTGGCGCCGCCGCCTTCGAGCAGGCGCACGCCGCCGCTGACGACGTCGTAGGTGCCGAGGAAGTCGCGGCCCCGGCCGACCGGCCAGGTCATCGGCGTGGTGTCGAGCGCCAGCGTCTTCTCGATCTCGTCGAGCAGCTCGAACACGTCGCGGCTCTCGCGGTCCATCTTGTTGATGAAGGTGATGATCGGGATGTCGCGCAGGCGGCACACCTCGAACAGCTTGCGCGTGCGCGCCTCGATGCCCTTGGCGGCGTCGATCACCATCACGGCGGAATCGACCGCCGTCAGCGTGCGATAGGTGTCTTCCGAAAAGTCCTCGTGGCCCGGCGTGTCCAGCAGGTTGAAGACGAGCCCCTCGAACTCGAAGGTCATCACGGAGGTCACGACCGAGATGCCGCGCTCGCGCTCGATCTTCATCCAGTCCGAGCGCGTGTTTCGCCGCTCGCCCTTGGCCTTGACCTGACCGGCGAGGTTGATGGCGCCGCCGAACAGCAGCAGCTTTTCGGTCAGCGTGGTCTTGCCGGCGTCCGGATGCGAGATGATCGCAAGGTGCGGCGCCGCGACACTTCAGCGGCAAGCGGGGAACGGGCCGGCGATTCGGCGGTGGTGGCGGCGATGTCGGACATGGCGGGAGCGTTTGGCAGGGAAAATGGGCCTGATCAAGCCTCATTTGGTGATTGCGGAGCCTCCCGGCCAGCCCCATATCGCCGTTTGGGAGGGACGGCCCTCCTGCTCATCGACATCTGCCCGCGGGGACGACCCTGCCTTGAACGGAGGGTCGTCATGGCCTGGAGCATCCTGTTCGTCGCCGGTCTTCTCGAGATCACCTGGGCGATCGGCCTGAAATACACGGAAGGGTTTACCAGGCTCGTTCCGTCCGTGGTCACGCTGGCGGCCATGGCCGGCAGCGTCATCCTGCTCGGCCTTGCCCTCAAATCGCTGCCCGTCGGAACCGCCTACGCGGTCTGGACCGGGATCGGCGCGGTCGGCACCGCGACCCTCGGCATCATCCTGTTCCGGAGAGCCGGCCACGGCGCTCCGCCTGGCCAGCATCGGGCTGATCGTCGCCGGGATCGTGGGGCTGAAGCTGGTTACTTGACGAAGAGCTTGACGGCCCACCACGTCAGCGCCGCCACGATGGCCGAGGCCGGCATCGTAATGACCCAGGCATAGACGATCGAGCTGGCGACATTCCACCGCACAGCCGAGAGGCGCCGGGCGGCACCCACGCCGACGATGGCACCGGTGATGGTGTGCGTGGTCGAGACGGGAACCCCAAGATAGGTCGCCATGAACAGGGTCGCGGCACCGCCGGTCTCGGCGCAAAAGCCCTGCATCGGCGTCAATTTCGTGATGCGCAGGCCCATGGTCCGAACAATGCGCCAGCCGCCCATCAGCGTACCCATCGCCATTGCGGCCTGGCAGGACAGCACCACCCAGAAGGGAACGAAAAATTCGCCGCCAAGGTGGCCCTGCGAATAGAGCAGCACCGCAATGATACCCATGGTCTTCTGCGCATCGTTGCCGCCATGGCCGAGGGAATAGAGCGAGGCGGACGCGAATTGAAGGACCCGGAAGGCGCGATCCACGGCGAAGGGTGTGGATCGCACCGAGGCCCAGGAGACGATCGCAACCAGCACCATCGCGAGCAGGAAGCCGACCAGCGGAGACAGCACGATTGCAATCACCGTCTTGGACAATCCGCTCCAGACCGCCGCCGAAAGGCCGGCTTTGGCGACGCCGGCGCCAAACAAGCCTCCGATCAGCGCGTGCGACGACGAGGACGGGATGCCGAGCGCCCAAGTCACCAGGTTCCAGACAATGGCCCCGACCAGTGCCGCGAAGATCACCTGGGCGTCGACGATCGCGGGATCGATGATGCCGGTGCCGATGGTCTGGGCGACGTGCAGCCCGAACACCATGAAGGCGACGAAATTGAAGAACGCGGCCCAGAACACCGCGAATTGCGGCCGCAGCACGCGGGTCGAGACGATGGTCGCGATCGAATTCGCCGCGTCGTGCAGGCCGTTCAGGAAGTCGAACAGCAGCGCGACGGCGATCAGTCCGACCAGGACGGGAAGACCCAACGCAGCATCCACGGCAGCCCTGCCCTAAACTTGCTCGATGACGATGCTGTTGATTTCGTTCGCAACGTCGTCGAAGCGATCGGCCACCTTTTCGAGGTGATCGTAGATCTCGACGCCGACGATGAAGTCCATCGCGTTGCCGTCGCGGTGCTTGAGGAACAGCTCCTTCAGGCCAATGTCGTGGAGGTCGTCGACACGTCCCTCCAGCTTGGTCAGCTCTTCCGTGATCGCGGTCAGCATGGCAACGTTCCGGGCCGATCGACTGCATCAGCGGCAGCGCGCGTCCCACCAGATTGGCGCATTCGATCAGAAGCCCACCGATCTCGCGCATCGGCGGCTCGAAGGTGCGAACCTCGAACAGCATCACCGCCTTGGCCGTCTGCTGCATCTGGTCGATGGCGTCGTCCATCGAGGTGATGAGGTTCTTGATGTCGCCGCGGTCGAACGGGGTGATGAAGGTGCGGCGGACCGCCGTCAAAACCTCACGGGTGATGTTGTCGGCGTCGTTCTCGAACTGGTTGACGCGCTGGCAATAGACCGGCGTCTCCTCGCCCCCATTCAGCATGCCCTGAAGCGCGATCGAGCCCTGGATCACCGTCTGGGCATGGCGGTCGAACAGGTCGAAGAACCGTTCTTCCTTGGGCAGGAACGCGCGAAACCATCGCATCATGAGGAAAGGCTACCGGTTGGAAATGGCCCGGCCCGAACGGGCCGTCATGAAACTGTCATAGACCATTTTCGATCCGCGTGCGTGTCATCTCACGCCCGCGGAGCCGGATCATCCACCGGATTATCGCGCCCGCGAAACTGGCGCGATATCAATAATTTAGAGTGATCGCCGGAAGTAATGCGCGATTTCGCCGACGACGCCGCGGCGGAAGGTCAGCACGCAGATCACGAAGATCGAGCCCTGGATCACCGTCACCCACTGGCCGAAGCCGGCAAGATATTGCTGCATGGCAATGATCACGAAGGCGCCGACCACAGGGCCGAAGATGGTCCCGAGGCCGCCGACCAGCGTCATCAGCACGACCTCGCCCGACATCGTCCAATGCACGTCGGTGAGCGAGGCGTTTTGCGCCACGAACACTTTCAGCGCGCCAGCCAAACCAGCCAGCGTGCCCGACAGGACGAACGCAAGGAACTTGTACTGGTCGGTGCGGTAGCCGAGCGAGATCGCGCGCGGCTCGTTCTCGCGGATCGACTTCAGCACCTCGCCGAACGGCGAGTTGATGATGCGGAAGATCAGGAGGAAGCCGGCGAGGAAGCCGACCAGCACGACGTAATAGAGCACCGTCGGCTTGGACAGATCCAACACGCCGAACATGCGCCCTTGCGGAATGCCCTGGATGCCGTCCTCACCATGGGTGAACGGCGCCTGGAGGTAGATGAAATACAGCAGCTGCGACAGCGCCAGGGTGATCATCGAGAAGTAGATGCCCTGGCGGCGGATCGAGATGTAGCCGGTGATGATCGAGAGCCCGAACGCCGCGGCGATGCCGACGAGGATGCCGAGTTCCGGCGGCAGCGCCCAAACCTTCAGCGCATGCGCGCTGCAACAGCCGGCGGTGCCCATGAACATCGCGTGTCCGAACGACAGCAGGCCACCATAGCCGATCAGCAGGTTGAAGGCGCAGGCCAGCAGCGCAAAGCACAGCGCCTGCATCACGAAGAACGGGTAGACGCCCGTGAACGGCACCGCTGCCAGCAGCAGCGCCATCACCACAAACACCGTTATCTCGTCGCGCATTGCGCGCGGGGTTGCCGGCAGCGTGTCGTCCGTCAGGGTTGTCATATCAGGCCGCCCTTCCCGTCAGTCCCGTTGGCTTCACCAAGAGCACCAGCACCATCAGCACGAACACGACGGTGTTGGAGGCCTCGGGGTAGAAATATTTGGTCAGGCCCTCGATCACGCCGAGCGCGAAGCCGGTGATGATGGAGCCCATGATCGATCCCATGCCGCCGATCACCACCACCGCGAACACGACGATGATGAGATCCGCGCCCATCAGCGGCCGCACCTGGTTGATCGGCGCCGACAGCACGCCCGCGAGCGCCGCAAGACCGACGCCGAGGCCGTAAGTGAGCGTGATCATGCGCGGCACGTTGATGCCGAAGGCGCGCACCAGCGTCGGATTTTCCGTGGCGGCGCGAAGGTAAGCGCCGAGCTGGGTTTTCTCGATCAGGAACCAGGTGGCGAGGCACACGACCAGCGAGAACACGACCACCCAGCCGCGATAGACAGGCAAGAACATGAAGCCGAGATTCATGCCGCCCTTGAGCTGGTCCGGAATGGCGTAGGGCAGACCGGAGGAGCCGAAATAGTTCTGGAACACGCCCTGCACGATCAGCGCGATGCCGAACGTCAGGAGCAGGCCGTAGAGATGATCGAGCCCGGTCAGCCATTGCAGCATGGTCCGTTCCAGGATCATGCCGAAGATGCCGACGATGATGGGCGCCAGCAAAAGCGCCCACCAGTAATTGATCCCGCCGAGGTTCAAGAGGAAATAGGCGACGAAGGCGCCCATCATGTAGACCGCGCCATGGGCGAAATTGATGATGTTGAGCATGCCGAAGATCACGGCAAGCCCGAGACTGAGCAGCGCGTAGAACGAGCCGTTGATCAATCCCACCAGTAGCTGTGCGTATAGAGCCTGCATCGATTTCGCACCCAGTCCCTTCGGCGTTCCCTGAAAGTCGCCCGCAGGCCCAAGGCCCGCGTGCGGTCATCTTACTTCTTGAGCAGCGCGCACTTGCTCTCGGACAGCGGCGTGAAGGCATGATCGCCCGCCACCGTGCCGACCAGCTTGTAGAAGTCCCACGGCCCCTTGGACTCCGAGGGCTTCTTCACCTCGAACAGATAGGCGCTGTGGATGGTGCGGCCGTTGGGCTGGATCTCGCCCTTACCGAACAGATCGTCCTCCGTCGGCATCGACTTCATCTTCTCGACGATCTTGACGCCATCATGAGGATTGCCGCCCAGCGCTTCGAGCGCCTTGAGGTAATGACGCACGCCCGCATAGACGCCGGCCTGCACCATGGTCGGCATCGCGCCGTTCTTCATCTTCTCGCCGAAGCGCTTGGAGAACGCCCGGGTCTGGTCGTTCAGGTCCCAATAGAACGTCTCGGTGAAGTTGAGGCCCTGCGCCGTCTCGAGGCCGATCGCCTTGACGTCGGTGAGGAAGAGCAACAGCGCGGCAAGCTTTTGACCGCCCTTGCCGATGCCGAACTCGGCCGCCTGCTTGATCGTGTTGGTGGTGTCGCCGCCCGCATTGGCAAGGCCGATGATCTTGGCCTTGGACGCCTGCGCCTGCAGCAGGAAGGAGGAGAAGTCCGGCGTGTTGAGCGGATGCTTGACGCCGCCGACCACTTTGCCGCCGTTGGCGGTGACGACCGCGCTGGTATCGCGCTCGAGCGCGGCACCGAAGGCGTAGTCCGCGGTCAGGAAGAACCAGCTGTCGCCGCCCGCCTTCACCAGCGCCTGGCCGGTGGTGTGGGCCAGCATGTAGGTGTCGTAGGTCCAGTGCACGGTGTTGGGCGAGCACTGCGCGTTGGTGAGATCGGACGTCGCAGCGCCCGAGTTGATGTAGACGCCGTTCTTTTCCTTGATGACGTTGTTGACGGCGAGCGCCACGCCGGAGTTCGGCACGTCCACGATGATGTCGACCTTGTCGACGTCGAACCACTGCCGCGCGATCGCGGTGCCGATATCGGGCTTGTTCTGGTGATCGCCGGAGATGATGTCGATCTTCCAGCCCTTCGCGGCGAGGCCGGAATCCTCAACGGCCATCTGCGCGGCAAGCGTCGAGCCGGGGCCGCCGAGGTCGGCATACAGACCGGATTGATCGGACAGCGCGCCGATCTTGATGGTCTTGTCCTGCGCGGAGGCAACGCCTGCCGCGGCGAAGGTCAGCGCGGTGGTCAGCAGCAACGATGCAATCGACTTGGTCTTCATGCAACTTTCCTTTTTGAATTTTCTCGTTGGCAGTTTTAGACACCGAGATAGGTGTGGAGCTTGTCCATGTTGGCGGCAAGATCTGCATTGGAAAATCCGTCAATGATCTTGCCGTGCTCGACGACGTAATAGCGGTCGGCGACGGTGGATGCGAAACGGAAATTCTGCTCGACGAGGAGGATCGTGAAACCCTCCTTCTTGAGCCGCGCAATGGTGTGGCCGATCTGCTGGATGATGACGGGCGCAAGGCCCTCGGTCGGTTCGTCCAGCATCAAGAAGCTCGCGCCGGTGCGCAGAATGCGCGCGATCGCAAGCATCTGCTGCTCGCCGCCGGAGAGCTTGGTACCCTGGCTGTTGAGACGCTCCTTCAGATTCGGAAACAGGTCGAAGATCTGCTCGAGCGGCAACCCGCCCTTGCGGATCACCGGGGGCAGCAGCAGGTTCTCGCGCACGTCGAGACTGGAGAAGATGCCCCGCTCTTCCGGGCAGAATGCGATGCCCATGCGCGCGATCTTGTCGGAGGTCGCGCGGATGATGTCCTGGTTGTTGAACTTCACCGAGCCGGTACGCTTGCCGATGATGCCCATGATCGATTTCAGCGTGGTCGTCTTGCCGGCGCCATTGCGCCCGAGCAGGGTGACGACCTCGCCGGCGTTCACGTCGAAATTGATCCCGTGCAGGATGTGGGACTCGCCATACCATGCTTCGAGGTTGCGGACTTGAAGGATGTTTCCGCCGGTCGCAGCCTTGGCCGGAGCCTCGGCGATCGCTGTGTCAGGCATGACCGGCTCCCAGATAGGCTTCCTTGACGCGTTCGTCCTTGGTGAGTTCCGAGTAATGGCCCTGCGCCAGCACCTGGCCGCGCGTCAGCACGGTGATGACGTCGGAGAGATTGGCCACGACACTCAGATTATGCTCGACCATCAGGATGGTATATTTCGCGGAGATGCGCTTGATCAGCGCCGCGATCTTGTCGATGTCCTCGTGGCCCATGCCGGCCATCGGCTCGTCCAGCAGCATCATCTCCGGGTCGAGCGCGAGGGTAGTTGCGATCTCCAGTGCACGCTTGCGTCCATAGGGCATCTCGACCGCGGGCGTGTTGGCGAATTCGCTGAGGCCGACGTCGCTCAGCAGCTCGCGCGCACGATCGTTGAAGCGGTTGAGCACCGACTTGGAACGCCAGAAATCGAACGAAGAGCCGTGCTGGCGCTGGAGTGCGACACGGACGTTCTCCAGCGCGGTGAGATGCGGAAACACAGCCGAAATCTGGAACGAACGAACAAGCCCCATGCGCGCCACGTCGGCGGGCGCCATCGCGGTAATGTCCTGCCCCTTGTACAGGATCTTTCCGGCAGACGGTTTGAGGAACTTGGTCAGAAGATTGAAGCAGGTCGTCTTGCCGGCCCCGTTCGGGCCAATCAATGCATGAATGCTGCCACGGCGAACCTTGAGCGCAACGTCGCGGACGGCGAAGAAGCCCGCGAACTCCTTGGTCAAGCCTTCCGTTTCGAGAATAAACTCATCGGCCAAACAGATTTCCCCCTGCCCGCGCTAGCTGCGTGGCTATCCTTGTTGTTTCGACTTTCCGGAGGCCTTGGATCAAGTCCTTGGAGCCACTCCTTGGAGCCCATCCGGAACGCCCTCTCCGGGCGCGGAATATGCCGGAGGTGACGGGGGTTAGGCAAGGCGGAAAGCTGAGCAGATCAGGGTCTCCGGCTGGGATACAAATGCTCCCTTAGTCGGAGTGGTCGATGTCGTGCCTGCCCGGCCTCCCGGTTCGCAAAGGCACCGGTCATCAAGTCGTCGTTAACGGTCTTTCGTTCCCCGCGCCAGCCTTCATAGAAAATTTTCCTGCAACTGGCATGATGCATGGGTTTTGACGTTCCGGGAATATTGTCTTGGATTTCGCCAGCGCCGCTCCTTCCGTCGTCAAGTCGATCAGGCAGCGTGATCTGCTGAACACGTGGCTGCGACTCTATGCGCGCGAGCAGATCGCGCCGGCGGTCTGGGAGTATCAACCCGCGAGGCTCGAGGAAGAGCTGTCCGATCTCATCTATTACACGGTGGACGCGTCGACGCCGGTGCCGCGTCTCACCATCCAGAGCGAAAACACGCGCATCTCGCGCGCCTACGGGCATACCGGCAAGGGCGAGCTGCTCGACGATTATCTCGGACCGAGAATCGCGCCCTATGTGATGCCGATCTATTACGAATGCGTGGCGCGCGGGCTGCCCGTCTACAGCGTTGCCGACGTCGACGACATCTACGGGCGCATCGTCGCCTATGAACGGCTGCTGCTGCCGTTCCAGGCCGACGGCAAGGTCTGTCACGTCATCGCATCGGTGAAGACGTTCTGCGAGGACGGCGGTTTCGAGATCAAGAATCTGATGCGCGGAAATGACGCGCTGCCACGCCCGAAGTTGCGCGTCGTGATCGACCACGACCTGTTTCACAGGGCGCCCGGCCGCATCGCGGCGGCCGACGTGGTCGAGTTTGCGGACCAGCCGGATTCCGGCCTGCCCACCGAGATCATCGAGCTGAACTAGCGGTTAGCGCGATTTGGCGCCGACTTCCTTGGCATAGATGTCCGGCTTGAAGCCGACCAGCAGCTTGCCGCCGACTTCCAGCACCGGCCGCTTGATCATCGATGGTTGCGCTAGCATCAAGGCCAGCGCCTTCTTCTCGCCGAGGCCTTCCTTGTCGGAATCGGGCAGCTTCTTGAAGGTCGTGCCGGCGCGGTTGAGCAGCGTCTCCCAGCCGACCTTGTCGCTCCACTGCTTGAGCTTGTCCTTCTCCACGCCTGCCGTCTTGTAGTCGTGGAATTCATAGGTGACGCCATGTGTATCGAGCCAGGCGCGCGCCTTCTTCATGGTGTCGCAGTTCTTGATGCCGTAGATGATGTTGGGCACAACCAATTCCTCGCGCATGCGTGATGCTTCGGCTGCGGCGTTGTACGAAACTCCGCTTCGCGCGACAATATTGCGAACGACGCCCACTCGCCGAACGGACATTCCATGCACGTCACGCACGATCCTGCGGCTGCCGCCGCGCCGACCATCGACTTCAACAGCTTCCTTGCGGTCGATATCCGCGTCGGCACCATCGTCGACGCCAAGCCGTTCCCGGAGGCGCGCAAGCCGGCGTTCCGGCTGTGGATCGACTTCGGACCCGCGATCGGCGTGCGCAAGAGACTCGGCCCAGATCACCGAGAACCATCCGCTCGAGACATTGGTGGGGCAACAGGTCGCGGCCGTCGTCAATTTCCCACCGCGCCAGATCGGGCCGGTGGTCTCCGAGGTACTGACGCTGGGTTTCCCCGACGCCGACGGCAAGGTCGTGCTGGTGCAGCCGAGCAAGCCCGTGCCGAACGGCGGGCGGCTGTTCTAGCCCCTCACGAACCGAGCCCGCAGCAGCCTGCCAAGGAAAAGGCCGTGGCGGGGCATTCCGCACCGCCTGCTCCCACCTACGTAGGATCGCGCTTGACCAAAAGTGCCTACGGCTTTAAAAATGACCGACCGGTCGTTTTTTATATACTGGAGCACTTGCCAGGTCGAATCTGGCCAAGGTCCAACACGACCAGTCAGTCAGTTTTCCAAGGGACGGCCGAATGCCTAAGATCAGCGACAAGCAGCGCGAAAGCCGGCGGCAGCAGATCCTCGAAGCCGCCCTCGCCTGCTTCGCCGAGGATGGTTTTCACCAGACCGGCATGGCCGACATCGTCAAGCGATCCGGCCTGAGCCACGGCGCGGTTTATCTGTACTTCCAGAGCAAGGACGACCTGATCGCAGCGCTTGCCGACGACCGGCATCGTCGCGAAGCCGTGCTCAACTCGGTCGCGCAAGGGTCGGGCGACCCGATCGAAGGACTTCACGCGCTGGTGCGCGTCTACGCGCAATGGCTGACCGACCCCGCGGGCGAGGCACGGCGCCGTGTCGGCATCCATGGTTGGGCCGAGGCCCTGCGCAACCGCCGCGTCCGCGACAGCGTGGTCGAAGGCATCGGCATGCCGCGCGCATTGATCGTGGCGCTGGTGGAGCGCGGCCAGCATGACGGCCTCATCAAGCGCGAGCTTGGCGCGGACGCCGTCGCGCGGGTGCTGATCGCAATCTTCCAGGGCTTTGTGCTGCAAAAGTGTTGGGGCGAGGACATCGACATCGCGGCCTGCATGACGACTGTATCCGCCGTGATCGAGGGCTTTCGCACGGCGAAGACCGCCAGCAGGCGGCGAGCCAAGACGTAGGCAATGTCCTGGTTTCACGACCTCCTCGCCGGTGGCGGCGTCGGCCTGATCGCCGGACTGGCATCAGGCTTCACGGGGACAAGCCCGGGCGGCGGCCTCGTGATTTTCTCGGTGCTGCTGCTCGGGGCCGAGCAGCACGTTGCCCAGGGCACCTCGCTGATCGCTCAACTTCCACCGACGGGTCTCGCCGGCATCCGTCGCTATTGGCAAAGCGGCAATCGCAGCCCGCTGCCGTGGATCATCTGGATCGGCCTCGGATTTCTCATCGGCGGTGCCGGCGGCGGTTATGCCGCAACCGCCGCGTCGGACTCCGTCCTGCAATGGACCTATGTCGCCTATCTCGTCGCGCTGATCGCTTTGCTGGTCCTGCGCCACGACCGCAAGGACGGCAGCCACCAAGCCGACGCCCCCGATGATCTTCACTGGCTGCCCCTGCTCCTGATCGGCACGGTTGCCGGATTTTCCTCAGGCTTCATGGGCATCGGCGGCGGCCTCGCGATCACCGTCGGCCTCGCCGCCGGACTTCGTGTGCCGCAACATCAGGCGCAACTCGTCAGCCTCGTCTTCTCGGTGATCCCCACCAACCTTCCAGCGGCCTGGATCTACTGGAGCAAGGGGCTCATGGTCGGCTGGCCAGTGATCGTCGGCATTCTCGCTGGCCTCTGGGTCGGCACCGACCTCGGCGCGCGCATGGCCAACCGCGTGAGCCGATCGGTGCTCCGCCGGGCCATGATCGCCCTGATCTCGCTGATGGCGGCCTACATGACCTACAAGGCGCTGACCTAGCCTTACGGCCGCTGCGGAATGTTCAGCCCCCGCTGCACCGCCGGCCGCGCAAGCCCCGTTCGAGCCAGGCCCCAACCGATTTGAACTGGGTGAACTCGACGAGATCGCCGGCACCATAGAAGCCGATCAGATTGCGCACCCAGCCGAGCATGGAGATGTCGGCGATGGTGTAGTCGTCATCCATGAACCACTGCCGGCCGGAGAGATGGGCGTCCATCACGCCGAGCAAGCGCCTGGCTTCGGCGACATAGCGGTCGCGCGGGCGCTTGTCCTCAAAATCCTTGCCGGCGAATTTGTGGAAGAAGCCGACCTGGCCGAACATCGGCCCGACGCCGCCCATCTGGAAATGCAACCATTGCAGCGTCTGGTAGCGGCGCGCGGCATCCTCGGGCAAGAACTTGCCGGTCTTCTCCGCGAGGTATTGCAGGATCGCTCCGGACTCGAACAGCGGCAGCGGCTTGCCGCCGGGGCCGTTGGGATCGAGGATCGCGGGAATCTTGCCGTTCGGATTGAGCGAGAGAAACTCGGGTGTTTTCTGATCGTCCTTGCCGAAGTCGACGAGATGAACCTCGTAGGGCAATCCGGTCTCCTCCAGCATGATCGAGACCTTGACGCCGTTCGGCGTCGGCAGCGAATAGAGCTGGAGCAGCTCGGGATGCCGGGCGGGCCAGCGCTTGGTGACGGAAAAGGAGGAAAGATCTGACATCGGCGCTCCGGCAGCGTTCGTGAGATGCCGCCTAATCTAGGCGAGCGAACGAACGGCGCAAGGCCGGGCAGTCGACCGGACTACAATCGCTTCAGCACATGACTGATGGTGTACGAGGTGTCACGCTGCGTGCGCTGCTCGATGAAGAGCTGGCCGGTGACGAGCAACGCTCCGGTGAAAAGGAGCGCTAGCATCGCGGTCGCGAACTGACTGACATCATTCATCGCACGAGCTTACCTATGGTGCCTTCGAGCGGAAAACGCGAGCCGAGTATCGACGGTTCCTGCACGGTTTAAATAAATTGCCGTTTTTTCCCGCCCATGAAAGCAACGAGAATCGCTAGAAGTTCGGTTCTTGCGCAACCTCATTTAGACCTTGGCGACTCCTCCACTCCGAAACCGACCGCGGCTTCCTTCAGGATTGCGGCATAGAGGGCCTTGTCCAGGATGAGCGTCTCGGAAGGCAACTCGACCGAACGCAGTTCGCGCAACTCGTCGAGTACACCAGGCTCCCCCGATATTGCCAGGAAACCGAGCATTTCCGCCTCCATGAGAGGATACGCCCTGCCCTTATTCTCCCGGAGGAAGAGCTTCACTCTGCGCTTTATGCCTTCATTTGAAATCGTGAAATCCGTTTGTGGCATTCCAAGGAGAAATCTGGCCACCGTCACTGAACAGATATTGATCAGGTACTGACGTCGAACCGTCGCGAGCGCCTGCTTGCGATCAGTACCTTCGACATCCAAGCCCTTGTCGAGGCTCGATGCAATCCTTCAAATCCGCTTCGGCGCGCAGCACGCAATCCCTCGCCATCGCACTCCGCTCGCCACCCAGCAGACTCATATAGTCGTCCGCCGCCAGGAAGGGACTAGGCGGCCCCCTCTGAGAGCATCGCCAAACTCAATTCGCGGAATCAAAACGCTTCCGAAGAACAAATGGAGCGCAGCACGCTCCGAAAGAGATCGCAGGAGCCGCACGACCTGCGCCTCTCCATCGGTTCCGTCGCGATGAAGCTCGATGCACCAGTTCAATCCTTCAAGCGCCGCGCGATAAAGACGAACGATCTTGCCCAGGGCATCGCCACTCCGTGGCACACCCTGCGACCCGATACGAAATCTTTTCGCGAGCGCCGCTATATATTCATATTCCGCCAGCCGCTCGGTATCCTGGGTCCGCGCACGCTGGGCCCGCTGTGCGCGCTCGGAGAAATGCTCCGCATTGCCCCAATCGTCGCTTGCCAGCGCCAGCACTGCCGCAATGGCAAATACGACAGCTTCGTCATTCTCGAACTGATCCCACTCCTTGCTGTTGAACAACGAGTGCTGCGCAGCATCCGCATCCTGATAAAGCCGTGCGTGAAGCGTCCCGCCGACGTCAACGAGAATTCCATCGACCAATATTTTGAGCCTGATCGCAATGGGCGCGCGGATGAGTTTCTGCCCTGGGCGCGGCCTCCATGCGTCGATGAAATCCCGAGCAAGAGGCAGCCATACCCTGGCGCTGACGGCTAGCATCTTGTGCACGAGATTGCCAACGTAGCGGAGCATCGAGCGTTCGTCGCCGCCCTTCTCGTTGAGGCCCAACAGGGTCGCCTGCCGTTCGGTCAAGCGCCTTCGGACATGATCGTCCACCTGGCCAAGCGAGAACCGCTCAAGCACCCTTAAATTATCAAGCACTTCACCAAGCTCACTCAGCTCACCTCGGGCGTCCTTCTCCTTCAGCGCTGCCGCGAGCGTCTTGTAACTCAAGTCAGTTGAAATCGGCTTGTCGTCCCTGCGCCGCAAGGCGGTCAACTCTCGCATACGCGTCAAAATTGGCTCTGCCCGAAGACGATTGTTCAGGCGCGACAAGTTCAGCGTCAACAGGTTGATCTCGAGGAGATGGCGCATATCCTGGAAGACCTGTCTCGCATCCTTGCCAGGCATTCGTCCCGAATCCGCGAGATTGAACATCGGCGCGAATTGCATCAGCCGCCTGAGGACGAACGGCTCCGAATACGCAATGTCAGAAGGCAACAGATTCGCATACCAACGCCGATACGTGTCGAAAAGCAGATCGTCGGCTGTGACGAACACGAGGCGGGATTTGCTGCCGACATGGCGCAAGGCGATCCACCTCAGGGTCGCCAGACTGCACGCATCATCCCACAGTGCCGCTCTCGAACGTCCTCGCTTGGCCGTATCGCCCTCTCCGAATATGTGAATCTTCTGCAGCCTTGCCTCTTCCTGCAGCAATCCAAACCAGCGCCTGGCATCTTGCGAAATCGCCTTCTGTTCCTCCTGTCGTATCGGGAATTGCTGGTGCAGCGTCATGAACCGCTGGCGCAGGTGCGGACCGACGAGGCGTTCGACCTGCTCGGCCGGTTCCACCTTCCGATCTCGCGCCAAGGCTTTTATGGTCGCCCGCGTACCGGCAAAAGAGGCTAGAGCCTCGTTATCCACGCCGCTGGCCTTCAGCGCTTGCACGTCTTCCCAAAGCAACGAGTCGAACTGAGCTATCCGTTCGGAGCAATCGGCGTTCTGACCGAGACACTCACGAATCTCGGAAGCCTCCTGGAATCGAGCAAGCCCCTCATCGGGCTGCCCCGAGACGAGGACCCCGGCATATTTATCGGCCAGCGCCTCAGTCCGCCTGGCCAATTCCCAGCGATGCTCGAACGTCATCAATATCTTCTGGTCGCGCTGGCCCGGAAGCATACCGGAGACGAGATATTCGGTGGCCGATAAGGCAGTTTGAATCGACACCGCCTTCCAATCAGCGGGTCTCGATTCACGAGACATCGACCACTCGTCTCCGTGCAAACTGACGGAGCGCCTGCGCGGATCCCAAGGCTGAATGAAGACCTCGAATAAATCCGCATCCAGCGCGTAGTGTATTGTCCCGCCTTCCGCCCGAAACAACCCATCGTCATCATTGCGCTCGAGATCCCGGCTAAGGTCGAGCAGCCCGAAGAAGACCCGCAATATTCGTTCTTGATCGGGGACAACCTTGTTCATCATGCCGCCTTGGGAATCTCGCCGAAATCCAGGCGCTCGACTTGGCTCAGGTCGTTGTAAACAAAATCCATTCCGATCTCGAAGGCGCCGGGTCTGAACTCAGTGGCTTCCAGCGACAAACCTTGCTCAGCAAAGAAGACATCGAGTGGCGCGACGACAGCCACGTACCCCTCGCCGCCGACAATCAGGCCAACGGCGCCCCCTCATAGGTCATGACCACACTCCCAAGATCGTGTTCGGTGATTGGTGGCATGTCGACGCGGTTGTGCGAACGATGGCTGACCGGCGTAAAGCTCACTTCGATCAGCCCGTGAATACGTCGCGGCGAATTGCTATCCCTCACGGACACCGCACCATACATCGCGGAAACCCGTCCGGGGGCCCTTGGACCTTGAACGACGTGTCGGAATACGGCTTCGCCGAGGCATGCAGACGACCGGAGGATCGACCGAGGTTGGCGCGGACCACCGGAGCCCGCCACAACGGGGAAAGCAACAAGCAGATCCTCCGCCTCCAACCGCTCCTTCCCCTGCACAAAGGCTTGTTCAAACACGCGCCTCGCGGTTACACCGACGAGTTCTCCGCTCCTCCTTGCTATCATACCGACCCGCCCCCCGCGAACTCCATGAGCAATGTCGTCTCCGGCAAGAACTGGCATTGGCACAGCTGACATTAGAAGAACCTCTGCACGGGAATTTCGGCTGACTTCACAGGAATTTCGAAGAGGTGGGTTGGCGCACCGAGTTTGCACCCGACCAAGCCGTCACCGTCGAGATAATACCCGTCATCCCGTGCCGTCAGTGTCGCGCCCGGTTTGAGCCAACCGACAAGTGCATTCGCCATGCCGTGTCTAGAGCGGATATATTCCTTGGACGACGGATCAGCCGGAAAGCGCTTAGGGACGTACAGCGCCTGCCAATCCTTGTTGTCCTTGTCGATGTAGTCTGCCAGCAGGAACTGCCGAATTTTAAGGCTGTCGCGCTCCTCCGCCTCGAGCAATGTTTCCAGGTTGGAGTGGGCGCCGTGACGGACGATGACGTCTCCCACCAATGGCGCGGCTTCCATGACGGGACCATCTGCAACTTCGGCATGCTTATACGTGATCAGGAAATGCCTCATTGCATGCGCGACCATGATTTTGTGAATGGGAGCAGCGTACGGCCCAAACGGCCTTGATTGCAGCGACGCAAGCGTGACTTGACCCGGGAGGCACCCACCGCGATCGTAGGAGTCCGAAAGAAGCTGGACGGCATCCGCGGGAAGGTTGACGGCTAGATCTTGGTAGAACTTGGTCATCGGGCCAACGACCGAACTCGTCCTCAAATGCCTTGCCTACTTGGCGATCGCCCTTCGCTCCCTTCAACCCGGCCGCCACACATTTGATCGACTTTGCCGCAAGCAACGCATTTGCTTCGACCTTGTTGATCCGGTTTCTGAACTCTTCGCCCCGCGCATCGAGGATAAACGCCAGTTCGAGCGCCAGCCGACCGTCATCGAACGAGCCGTGAACCAATCGCAAAGCGTCGATCAGGCCCCCGTCGCCGCACCCGCTGACCACAACCTTCTTCTGGCTGCGGCGCCATTCGTCGACCCTGTCCGGCGTCCAATAGGACACATATGGGACACCTTGAACCTCTAACTCGCGACCGAATCCTGTCGTGACGATCACCACGTCATAAATGGGCGGCTTTGACGGAGGAGACGTCTCGAACGTAACGGTATCCTCGTAGCAAAGAATCTTGGTGATCTTCTTGTCCGGGATGAATTTGAAATCCTTCTCGGAGGCGCTTGGTCGAATGAACTCATTCCACTGATCACGAAGGTCGGCGATGATCTTGGTGCAGGGCCCGACTGCCCAATCGAGAACACGAAACTTGGTCGTCAGCTCCAACGGCTCTGCGGGCCATCGCGAAATGGTCGGATGGACAATGCGATGGCTGGCCATCATCTGAGAGGTCAGCGGCTCACCTGCCTGTTCATAGAGGTCGAGACCATGGTCGAGTCCCCTGAGCGCAGCAGCAACCGTGATCCCGGCCACCCCTGCGCCAACGACCGCGACGCGCTTGCCGGTGAGGCGGCCATCTCTGTACAGAGCCGTAACCAGGTCCAGGGCTCTATGCTGCTGAGAGACGAAGCTCACCCGCCTCGCATAAGGCCCGACGAAATAGCAATTCGGCCGCGAATGCAGATAGGCAGCTTCGATCACTTGTTCATAATAAGCGGACATGGGCCAAAGGAATCTGCTACTTTAAATTGCGTCAGGCTAGACAATAACAATCTGACCGGCAAGCATTTTCTCTTGGGACGACCGCCATCCGCCGCTCGAGTAGAGACACCATGGAGGGCCCTTGCCCGTGCTCGGCGTGGCTGACCCGGCCACCTCAATAGTTGATCTCCATCCGCAGTCCGCGCGGATCGACCTCCTTGCCGCCGACACGCTCCGTGCTGTCGCGCGCTGCGACCGCACAGGCGGAGGCGTCGATGAGATCGTCGCGTCCGATGCCGGTGCCGTGGCGAAGCGTCAGCCATCGCTCGACGTTCGTGAAGCCGCGATCTCGCAGCAGCGCGATGCGCTGCTCGCGGCCGCGCGGTGACGTCTTCGGTTCAAGCCGCACGCGCCCCGCCAGATTCCAGAAGATCAATTCCGGATGCGCTTCGCCGATCGTCGCTTGCCGCGCCGGCGTCATCGCCTCGTCGACCTCCCGTATCTTGTCCCTGATATTCCAGAGCTGCGCCGACACGCCCCTGCCCTTGCCCTCGTGCTCCCAGTAATGGCGATTGGCTGATGCCATGTCCGGGAATGTCCAGAGATTGCGGCGCGCACCGAGAAACACGGCGGGGCCGACCAGCTCACGCGCGCGCAGATCGCATTCGCGGTAGCCGCGCACGTTCAACCCGATCGGCATGTCGATCATCGCGCGCGCATGCGGCATCGCGAGCAGGCGTGTGAGCCCCGGCGAATAATCGAAGCCGTGGTCGCCGCATTCGTCGATCCACGCGGCAACCCAGCCGAAGCGAAATCCATCGAGACCGAGATAGGTCGGCACGTCACGCATCCGTCGCTTTCAATTTTCGCACGCACGTCGCTTGACATCCGCAAGTTGCGGGCGTATGTCCCGCGCCCTCGCAGACACTTCCGTTTGCGACAAGCACCATGAACCGAGCGATGTCACACCGCTACGAAAAGATTGTCAGCATGCCGAATAGCGCGAAGCTATTCGACTTCGCATGCCCGGCTCATGGGAGCGATCTTGCCTGACCGCAAGATCGATAGTCCGCATCCACGGACCCTCCCGAGCCTGCCGCTCCGGAGGGTTTTTGTTGCCCGCCGCGCGGCCCCACCGAACAACCCGGCCATGGCCGGAACGAGAGACCCGGATCTCGGGGCTCGCGCTGGAAAGGCGCGTGCTCAAGCGCGCGGGGCCTGCCGGAGGGAACGAGGCGATGAGCCGGACACCGATGGCAGAGCGAACCCTGATGGTTCGCAACATGCGGCGCGTCGACAGCGCCGCGATCAAATGTTTCTAACTCGGTTTGCCGCGCTCATCGCGGCTCAACCGACGCTGGTGGTGAAGATATCGGATACTTCCTCCACGGCTAAGCGGATATGCCTCCCGCCTTTGACACACGCACCGGGATGCGGCCTCGGAGAAGGTACGCACGCGGCCCGGCGCGGGATCCGCCCGCAAGGACAGGTCCTGTGTTGTCGTCACTGAAAGCCGATATCGCCCGTTCCCCAGCGTACCCCACAATGGCCGATGCGAGAGCATCGGCCTGGCGGTGGTGAAGATGTCTGTTACTTCGTGGTGAAGGCGCGAAAGCGCCGAGCAGGTTCGAACCCTGCGCGCCGAAAGGCGGATGGCCCGCAAGGGCAGCAACAGCATCGCTTGTTCCCCGCCAACCCCATCACGGTCCGTGGTGAAGATAGCTGTTACTTCGACTGTTAATCGAGAGGTCGCGGGTTCGAATCCCGCCCGGTGTACCGTGCACCGGTAGCTCAGCGGATAGAGCGCTACCTGGCCTGCAAGGTAAGCTGCAGGCTGGGGTCTCAGCATCGCCTGTTCCCGGATCGTGTCTGTCTCGTCCCCACCGCCGGTGGTGAAGAGCGCTGTTACTTCGGTGTCGGAGGTTCGAGCCCTCCCGGACGTCAGTCCGTAGCTCAGTTGGTAGAGCACGTTCAGCCCGCAAGGGCGTTTCAGCCTCGCTCGTTCCCCGGCACCCTTTTTCATTTTCCCCATCAATCAGAGGAGGCCGTCATGGTCAGGCTCAACAAGATCGTTCGCGCCTTCACGCGGGAGGGCGCCCGCGCGATGCGCTTCACGCCCGAGATGGAGCTGAAGCGCGCGCTGATGAACTGCCTCCTGTGGGAGGACCAGTTCTACGAGGACGGCGTGTCCATCGCCGAGCGCATCGAGGCCCTCGTGCCCAAGGTCGCGCCCGCCAAGGTCGCGCAGCTTGCGATCGAGGCGCGCGAGGTGATGAAGCTGCGACACGCGCCGCTGCTCGTCATCCGCGAGATGGCGCGGAGCGAAAAGCACCGCGCCATCGTTGCCGATACGCTCACCCGCGTGATCCAGCGGCCCGACGAGATGACGGAGCTGCTCGCGATCTACTGGGCGGATGCGCTCGGCCCCATGCAGCAGCGCAAGCGTCAGCCGGTCTCCGCGCAGGTCAAGAAGGGCCTTGCCCGCGCGCTGACCAAGTTCGACGCCTATCAGCTCGCCAAGTGGGACCGCGACGGCGCGGTGCGGATCAGGGACGTGCTGTTCCTGGTGCACGCCAAGCCGAAGGACGCCGACCAGGCCAAGGTGTGGAAGCAGCTTGTCGATGGCGAGCTCGCCTCCCCCGACACCTGGGAGGTTTCGCTCTCGGCCGGCAAGAACAAGCGCGAGACCTTCGAGCGGCTGATCGCCGAGCGCAAGCTCGGCGGCCTGGCGCTGCTGCGTAACCTGCGGCTGATGCAAGCTGCAGAGGTCCCGCGCGAGACCATCGCAGGCGCGATCGAGGCGATGCGGACGGATCGTATCCTTCCCTATCGCTTCATCACGGCGGCGCGCTATGCGCCGGACTTCGAGCCTGAGGCTCGAGGCTGCGATGCTCAAGTCGGTCAAGGACCATGTGCGGCTCCCGGGCCGGACGCGGCTCCTGATCGACGTCTCGGGCTCGATGTTCGATCGCCTCTCAGCGCAGTCGGAAATGACGCGCGCGGAGGCGGCGTGTGGTCTTGCCATTCTTGCCCGAGAGATCTGCGACGAGGTCGAGATCTTCACCTTCAGCGACAAGGTCGTGAAGGTCCCGCCTCGCCGCGGCTTCGCGCTGCGGGACGCGATCATCGGTTCGCAGCCGCATGGTGGGACCTATCTCGGCAAGGCGGTGAAGGAGATCGACCGCAAGGGCGATCGCCTCATCGTCTTCACCGACGAGCAGAGCCATGACCAGGTGCCCGAGCCCAGGGCGCGCGGCACCATGGTCAACGTGGCCTCGTACCAGCACGGTGTCGGCCACGGCGCCTGGACCCGCGTCAACGGCTTCTCCGAGGCCGTGGTCGCGTGGATCGCGGCGTCGGAAACGGCATTGAACTGATGCGCGACGACAACGGCCCCGGACGCACGCGCCCGGGGCCTCCGAAATCTCTGAAATGATCCGCCCGCACCTTCTATAGTGCGCGTGGAATGACAAGGACTGACGACCATGCGACGACCCGATCCCTACATTGAACGCGCCCGTGAGTCTCTGCCTCGCCGCCGGCGTCGATCCCGACTCGCGCGTCGGCGAAGGACGCGGCCAGCCCGCCTGGTGTCTGTACAAGGACGCCGCGCGCAAGGAGCATCTCGCCCGCGAGGCCAATGCGACCGCGAGGCTCGATCGCCGAATTCCGGATGCAGGATGCTCGCTTCGCGAACGCACCGCTGAAGATCTTCGGCCCGCACGAGGACTCGACGATCGCGCAGATGCGCAACTGCATGGCGATCGGCAACGTCGTGTCCGGCGTGATCTGCGCCGACGGCCATCTCGGCTATGCCCAGCCGGTCGGCGGGGTCATCGCCTATGAGAAGCAGATCAGCATCTCCGGCGTCGGCTTCGACATCGGCTGCGGCAACATGGCGGCCCGGCTCGACACGCGGTTCGAGGATATCGCGGGCCGCGTTCCCACTGTTATCCGCGACGTCGCCAGGACGATCTCGTTCGGCGTCGGCCGTGCCAACGCTGAGCGGGCCGAGCACGATCTGTTCGACGACGGCGATGCCTGGCGCGAGAGCGACATGGAATCCTACCGTCCGAAGGCGGTGAGCCAGCTCGGCACGGTCGGATCGGGCAACCACTATGTCGACCTCATGCGCGACGAGGAAGGTTTTGTCTGGATCGGCGTCCACTTCGGAAGCCGCGGCCTCGGGCACACCTCCGCGACGCGCTACCTCAAGGCCGCCGGCGGCAAGGACGGCATGAACGTCCCGCCCGCCGTGGTCGACGAGGACAGCGAGGCTCGGCCGCCGCTACATCGCGGCGATGCAGCTCGCCGGGCGTTATGCCTATGCAGGCCGCGAGTGGGTCGTCGAACGCGTCCGCCAGATCATCGGCGGCAGCGTCACCGAGAGCGTGCATAACCACCACAACTATGCCTGGCGTGAGACCCACGACGGGCGCGATCTGTGGGTGGTGCGCAAGGGCGCAACGCCGGCGTTTCCCGGCCAGAAGGGATTCGTCGGAGGCTCCATGGGCGACGATGCCGTCATCCTCGAAGGCGTCGACAGTCCGGAAGCCAGGGCCTCGCTCTATTCGACCGTGCACGGCGCCGGCCGTCTGTTCGGACGACGCGAGGCGAAGCGCCGCTTCTCGCGTGCGGAGATGGACCAGTGGCTCAACGAGCGCGGCGTCACCTTGATCGGTGCCGACCTCGACGAGAGCCCGATGGCCTATCGCCGCCTGCCGGACGTGCTGGCGCAGCATGCCGGCACCGTGAAGGTGCTGCACACGCTGCGGCCGTTCGCCGTCGCCATGGCCGGCGAAGGCGAGTTCGATCCGTGGAAGGACTGACGCAAGCAGGGAGTGGGAGGCACAGCCCCCCACTCCCAAGACTTATCCTGCCTCGTCTCGATGTCCTTCGAACAGGCGCTGTGCCAGCAGCGCATGACTGAGGGTGCCACCCGCACGGACCGCCGCCGCGATCAAAGCGGCCTCCGCCACTTCCTCGCGTGTCGCACCGGCTTTCGCCGCCTGCGCCGTATGCACGTCGAGGCAATAGGCGCATTGCGTGGTGAGCGCGACCGCAAGCGAGATCAGCTCGCGATATTTCGACGGGATCAAGCCGTCCTTGCGCTCGACCGCATGGTTGAACGCCAGGAACGCATTGGCCTCGACCGGCGCGAGCGCAACGAACGTTCGAACCGATTTCAGATCGTCAGGGTTTTGATAATCGGTCATGGCTCATCTCGTCAGATATTCGCGCATCAAGGCGCGGGCGCGATGCAGGCGCGCCTTCACGGTCTGTCTGCTTGCACCGAGCGCGTCGGCGATTTCGTCGATGGTCATCTCATTGACGTCGCGCATCAGCGCGACATCGCGATAGTGGGGCGGCAGCGCTTCGAACGCCGCGGCGACGTCGAGCCGCAGATCGGCTTCGGGACGCAGCAGCAGTGCAGCCTCCGCCTCCCCCGCATCAGCAACCGGCACGAGGCCCGCCTTGCGCGCCAGCCGCAGGCATTCCCGGCGAACCACGCTGAACAGCCAGGCCGATAACGCCAGCAGCGAGCGGATCGTGCCGACATGGCGGAACAGGATCCACAGCGCCTCCTGCGTTGCATCCTCGGCATCCGCCGAGCTGCGGCAAGTCGCGCGCGCATAACGGCGGATATCGGGCTGCGCCGTCTCGAGCAGCGAGGCGATCGCTCTGATATCGCCGAGCCGCGCGGCCTCGAACAGCTTTGGCGAGATCGCAGCCGCGCTCAAGACACGCCCCTCGTCCGATCCCCGCCATCGCGCACATCGGACAATAGCCGACGAAGCCGGTCAGCGCGAAGCCGGCGCCGCCCAGCGCCACCAGCCAGGCCGTCGCGCCGGCGAGATAAACGAATGCCGCGACCACCACCGCCGCGCCCAGCGCAATCCGCACCGCCTGGTGCAGACCACCGATGTTCTTCCTGTAAAATGCCATCGCGTCCTCCGTCATAGACCGAGGCAAAGTGCCTCGACTACAAAGAGGAGACGCCGGCCGAAAAGGATTCGCGGCCGACGCTCTTTTTTCGCGGGTTAGCTCCCGACGGCCTGATAGGCCAGGCGCTTGAACTCGAAGAAGAACGGGTTCCAGAAGCCCATATGGCGCTGGGCCATCAGGACACCTGCGGTATTGGCCTCCGGGCAGATCCACCAATGGGTGCCGGCAAGGCCGCCCCACTGGAATTCACCGGTCGAATTCGGCGGGTCGAACGGCGTCGGCGCGAAGGTGACGGCGCCGCCGAGACCAAAGCCCTTGCCGGGGATCGGGCCGAGATTGGCGAAGCGGATGGTCTGGCCTGCGGGAAGCTGGTTCGTCATCATCTGCCGCAGCGTGTCCGGCTTCAGCAGTGCATCCGACCCCGGCAGCAAGGCCCGCGCCATCGCAAGCATGTCCGGCAGGGTCGAGACCAGGCCGCCGCCGCCCGAGAGCCGCGGGAACGGCCGACGATAGGCCTGCGGAAACGGCAGATTGTCGGCGCGCGTGAGGCCCGGCTTCATGGGATCGAGCACGTCGGCGCCCGTGTAGAGCGCAACCAGCCTGCCCTGCTGCGCCTCCGGCACAAAAAGCCGGTGTCGGTCATGCCGAGGACATCGAAGATGCGCGTCTTGAGGAAGGCATCAAGCGACTTGCCCGAGACAACCTCCACGACGCGGCCGAGCACGTCGGTGGCCACGGAATATTCCCAGGCCGTGCCGGGATGATAGGACAGCGGCAGATCGGCCAGCTTGTCGATCATGTCGGAGAGCGGCGTCAGCGGATTGAGCACGCGCGCGTCATTGTAGCCTTTGAACAGCACCGTGCCGGGATCGAAGATGCCGTAGCTCAGGCCCGCGGTGTGGGTCAGGAGCTGGCGGATGGTGATCGGGCTTTTGGCCGGCTCGACATCGGCAAGGCTCGCAGCGCCCTGCTTCAGCACCTTGCGATTGGCGAGCTGCGGCAGGAACTTCTCGATCGGGTCATCGAGCCCGATGCGGCCTTCCTCGACCAGCAGCATGATCGCGCAGGTGACGAAGATCTTGGTGTTGGAGAAAGCGCGGAAGATATGGTCGGGCCGCAGCGCAATGTGCGCCTCGCGGTCGGCAAAGCCGACGCATTGCTGATCGACCACCTCGCGCCCGCGCAGCACGGCCCAGGATACGCCGGGAATGATCTCCTGATCGACGTAACGCTGCATCGCCGTCCGCACGGCGGAAAAATCGGTCGTCCTGGCGTCCATGAGTTTCCCCCAAATTCTGGTTGGGACGGATATAGCGAATTTTCGCGGGAAATGAAGGGCGCCCGGGGGCGCCTATCCCTCCCTCATGAACGCGGTCACGTACAGCCGACGCCGGATCCGCATGCCCTGCCGCTGGTAAAGCGCGATCGCCGAATTGTTGTTCGAGAACACATGCAGGAACGGAATCTCGCCGCGCGCCTCGATCCGTCGCGCCACCGCCGCGAGCAGCGCTTGCGCATAGCCGCGCCCGCGATAGTCGAGATGCACGCAGACCGCCGTCATCTCGACGAACTGTCCCGGCTTCATCCGCTCGCCCGTCATCGCAACCAGCTCGCCGCCGGCGCGGATGCCGAGAAAGGTGCCGAGCCTCGTGGGTCCGTAGTGCGAACGGCCCGGGCTTGGTCAGCTCGACCAGCGCCGTCATGGCAGGCACGTCGGCCGGCCCCAGCGTGACGATCTCGGCATCGCGCAGCGGACTGTCGGCGGGAGAGCCGATCATCTGCTCGCCGGTCTCGGCCAGAACGACCTTGAAACCGGCGGGCATCTCGACCGGCTCCGGGGTGAACAATGCGGCGACCTGCGTCCCCGACAGCAGATCGCGGAGCGCGGCAAAGCTCGCCGCGGACATGTCGGCCATGTCGGCGAACGGCGTCATGTCGACGGGATAGCGCCGGGCGAGCGGGCCGCCTTCGGCCAGATGCTTGTGGCTGGTTGTCAGCGCGCTCCAGATCGGACGATCCAGCAGCGCCTCATCGGTATGGGACACCGGCCTAGTCCTTGTCGAAGCTGACGATCACGGCGGCATTGGCGATCAGGATGGGATCGTTGGCGACCTCCGTGGCCGAAGGGATCTCCAGCCCGCCCTTCACCGCGGTGACGGTCACGGTGCCGTAAGGCAACTCCTTGGCGACGGCCTCCTTGTCCACCGCTTCGGGATTGGGCACGCCGATGGTGACGTCGACGAACATGTCGTTCGCGGTCTTGCCGATCATCCGGAAGAAGCCGAGGCTCGAATGCCGGATCGCGTCCGACACCGCCCGCTTCGCCGCCTTGGTGGCGTCGCGGCCGTGGACATCGACGCCCATGCCCATCTCGGTGACACAACGAATGCGGGTCATTTCAAATTCCTGTGGTTGGTGGCGTACTTGCAAGTGTCGGCGATCAGGAGGCGCGAGACAAGTGTTCCTCTCGAGTCCCGGACGCGCTGCAACACTCTTGCGTTGCTGCGCGGAGCCGGGATCCAGGAGACCGCAGAGCCTCGCTGGTTCATGGGCCCAGGCTCTGCAGCGCACCGCCGAAGAGGCGCTGCGCTGCGTCCGGGGCACGAGACCGATGATCTCAACCCTTCGCCTTCTCATGCGCGCGCAGCTCGTCCACCAGCACGCGCACGTTCTCCGAATAGTCGATGGGGATCACGACCAGGTGCACGCCGCCCTCTCCAAACGCAGCGTCCAGGGTCGGGCCGAAGCTGTCGATGCTCTCGATCCGGTGGCCCTTGGCGCCATAGGCTTTTGCGTATTGGACGAAGTCCGGATTGCCGAAGGTCATGCCGTAATCGGCGAAATGATCCACCGCCTGCTTCCAGCGGATCATGCCGTAGGCGTTGTCTTCCAGCACCAGCACGACGAGGTTGAGCTTGAGGCGGACGGCGGTCTCCATCTCCTGGCTGTTCATCATGAAGCCGCCGTCGCCGGCGACCGCGAGCACGCGGCGATCAGGATAGAGCATCGCGGCCATCATCGCTGACGGCAGTCCGGCGCCCATGGTCGCCAGTGCATTGTCGAGCAGCAGCGTGTTGGCGACGCGGGTGCGGTAATTGCGCGCGAACCAGATCTTGTACATGCCGTTGTCGAGCGCGACGATGCCGTTCTCCGGGATGACCTGGCGGATGTCGTGCACGATGCGCTGCGGCGTCGGCGGCCAGCGCGCCTCGGTGGCGCGGTCGGCGATGTGGCCGAGGATCTTTTCGCGCAACGGCAGCAGGGCCGCAGCGTGCGGCAGCTTGCCTTCGAGCCGGTCGGCCAGCAGTTCCAGGCTCGGGCCGACGTCGCCAAGGACCTCGGCGTCCGGGAAATAGACCTGCTCGACACTGGCCGAGGTGTAGCTGACGTGAATGACCTTCGGTCCCGACGGCCCCATAATGAAAGGCGGCTTCTCGATCGGGTCGTGACCGATCGCCACGATCAAGTCGGCGGCGTCGATGGCGTCGTGGACATAGTCGCGCTCGGACAGCGCGGCAGTGCCCATGTAGAGATTGGTGCCGCCGGGAACGGTGCCCTTGCCCATTTGCGTCGTGAAGAACGGAATGCCGGTGCGCCGCACGAAGCTCGCGATGCCGTGGGTCGATCGCGGCCGGCTGGTTGCCGCGCCCATCATCACCAGCGGGCGCCTTGCAGCCATGATCATCTCGGCGGCACGGTCGAGCGCGGCGCGATGGGCGACCGGGATCTCGATCGGATGCACCGGGATCGCCGGCGCCGCCGTCACCTCGTCGCCGGCGATGTCCTCGGGCAGCTCGAGATGCACCGGGCCCGGCCGTTCCTCCATCGCGACACGAAAGGCATCGCGCACCACGGTTGGAATGCTGGAGGCGCTGATGATCTGGCGTGACAGCTTGGTCAGCGGCTTCATGGTCGCGACCACGTCCACGATCTGGAAGCGCGCCTGCCGACTGCTCATGATCGGCTTCTGGCCGGTGATCAGGATCATCGGCATCGCGCCGAGATGCGCATAGGCCGCGCCGGTCGACAAGTTGAGCGCGCCGGGGCCGAGCGTCGAGAGGCAAACACCGGGCTTGCCGGTCAGCCGTCCATGTGTGGCAGCCATGAAGGCCGCGGCCTGCTCGTGCCGGGTCAGCACCAGCTCGATCCTGGAGGTGCGCAGCGATTCGACGAGATCGAGATTTTCCTCGCCGGGGATACCGAAGATGCGATCGACGCCCTCGTTCTCGAGCGCTGCGACAAACAGGTCCGATCCTTTGACTTTGGGTTCCTGTCCGCTCATGTCGCCTCCGCCTGCTGCCAGCTCCCGCTTTGGGGAGCGGGCGCATGGTAGCGATATGCGGCGTCAGCACAATTCACAAAGCGGCGCGCCTGCATCAACGGCGTCAGTGCGAGCGCAGCGACTTGTCCGCCGAAGCCTTGGCGAAGGCGGAAGCAATCCAGAGTCTTTCCGCGCAAGCAGTCTGGAGATGGCAAGGATGTTGCAAGCCGTGCGCGGCATGCTATCGCTCGAATCATGACGCCGAAAAACTTCGAAGCTCGCTGCCTGCGCCTCCCGGCTGCCACCAAGGTGGTGCAATGGGAAGGCACGTCCGTGTTCAAGGTCGGCGGCAAGATGTTCGCGCTCGGCGGCGGCTTTGCCGCAGGCTCCGGTGGCTACATGTTCAAGGTCTCGGACATGGCCTATGCGATGCTGATCGAGCATGGCGTGGCGCGGCCGGCGCCGTACCTTGCGCGCGCCAAATGGGTGCAGCTCGTCAGCAACAGCGCCCTGCCCGATGCCGAGTCTCGCCGGCTATCTCACGCAGGCCCATGCGCTGATCGTGGCCAGGTTGACGCGGAAGGTCCGCAAGGAACTGGGGCTCGGCTAAGCCGAGCGAATTGACCTTCGCGCGATATCTGACTAAAGTCAGCTATCATGCTGGATCCGATTTCCCGCGTTCGCCGCTTCAACCGCGCCGTCACTTCCGCGGTCGGCGCGCTCGATACCTCGTTCCTGGGCCGTGGCCGGCCGCTCGGCGCGGCGCGCGTGCTCAATGCGATCGGGCATGGCCGCTCGGACGTGGCCGAAATCCGCGACTATCTCGGTCTCGATTCCGGATTGATGAGTCGCCTCCTGCGCAGCCTCGAGGACGAAGGGCTGGTCGAGACCGAGGCGCATCCGGACGATGCGCGCCGGCGTGTCGCGACGTTGACGCGGACCGGCCGGCGCGAGTTCGCGGCCTATGAAGCGCTGTCGAACGCGCAGGCCGAGGGCTTCCTGGCGCAGCATGCGCAAGCCGAGGCGCTGCTGGCGGCGATGGACCTGATCGCCTCCACCATGACCCGCGAGCGGATCGCGCTCGTGGAGATGGATCCGCGAAGCGAGGAGGCGCGCTGCTGCCTCAGCGAATACTATGCCGAGCCTCGGCCGCCGCTTCAAACAGGGTTTCGACGTTTCTCTTTCGAGGGATCCGGATGCCAAGGACATGCGCCGCCCGCGCGGCAGCTTCATCGTGGCGATGTCGGACACGCTGCCGATCGGCTGCGTCGGCCTGAAGGGAACCGATCACGGCTACGCCGAGATCAAGCGCCTGTGGGTCGCCCCCGCCGCACGCGGATTGCGGCTCGGCCGGCGCCTGATGGACGCAGCCGAGGATGCCGCGCGCGGGCTCGGCATTGCGCTGTTGCGGCTCGACACCAACAGCGCGCTGCCCGAGGCGGGCCAGCTCTACCGCTCGACCGGCTGGCGCGAGATCCCGCGCTTCAACGACGATCCCTATCCGGACCTGTTCTTCGAAAAGCGCCTCTGAGCTGGACCGGCTCGGGAGGTCAGCGCGTTAGGGTCGAAGCCGCAAGGAGAGCTTCGACATGACAAGAGACGACCTCGCCGACATCTACCGCGCCTATATCGCCTGCCTGAACCGGCAGGACTGGCCGGCGCTCGGCCGGTTCGTGCGTGACGACGTCGTCCACAACGGCCGGCCGCTTGGCCTCTCCGGCTATCGCGCGATGCTGGAGCAGGATTTTCGCGCCATCCCGGATCTGCGCTTCGACATCGCGCTGCTGATCGCAGACCCACCTCGCATCGCGGCGCGGCTGCAGTTCGACTGCGCGCCGGTCGGGACGTTCTTAGGTCTTGCCGTCAACGGCCAGCGCGTCTCGTTTTGCGAGAACGTGTTCTACCAATTCGACAGCGGCAGCATCCGGCAGGTCTGGTCGGTGATCGACAAGACCGCGATCGAGGCGCAGTTGAAGGTGCCGTAGCCCGGATGAGCGCAGCGACATCCGGGATTGCGCGAGCGCGGCCCCGGGCGTCGCTGCGCTCCCCCCAGGGCTACAACATCACGCCGCCGCCGGAGCCACCTGCCCTTGCGGCTTCGGGAAGGGCTTGAACGTCATCGCCATCAGGAAGGCGCCGAGACCCATCGCCCAGGAGGCAATGTAGAGCCAGGCATAGCTGGAGAAGGCGTCGTAGATCAGGCCGCCGGCGAGCGGCCCGGTCGCCATGCCGAGGCTGCCGGCCATCGCCGTGCCGCCGATCACCGTGCCCATCATGCGCAGCGGAAAGTTCTCGCGGATGATCACCGCATAGAGCGGCATGGTGCCGGCATAGATGAAGCCGAAGACGGCGCCGACGGCGTAGAAGGTCGCAAGCTGATGCGCAAAGACGTAAGCCAGCGCGCCGAACGCCTGGAGCAGCAGCCCCGAGACCAGCACGCGCTTGGCGCCGAACCGGTCGCCCATCAGGCCGAAGGCGATGCGGCCGCCGAGGCCGGCAAATCCCTCGATGCTGTAGATCGTCACCGCCGCGATCAGCGGAATGCCGCAGCTCACGGCGTAGCTGACGGTGTGGATGATCGGGCCTGAATGGGTGGCGCAGCAGAAGAAATTGGTCGCCAGCAGGACCAGGAATTGCGGCGAGCGCAGCGCCTCGCTCATCGACATCTCGCTCGGCCCGGCCCCCTCGCCCGTCGGCGCCGCCACGGCCTGCGCGAGCGCGGGCGGACGGCGTACCAGGAACGAGACCGGGATCATGATGGCGCCGACCACCAGCGCCACGATCTGCATCGAGGTGCGCCAGTCGTGGCCGGAGACGAGCCAGGCCGCGAACGGCGCCATGGTCATCGGCGCCATGCCCATGCCCGCCGAGACCAGCGATACGGCGAGGCTGCGATGGGTCTCGAACCAGCCGGTGACGGTCGCCATCATCGGCGCGAAGATCGCAGCGCAGGACGCACCGGTCAGAAGCCCGAACACGAACTGGAACGCCAGCAGCGAGGTCGCATGGCTTGCGGCGAACAGGCTGAGCGTCAGCACGATCGATCCCGTCAGCACCACCGGCCGCGGCCCGAACCTGTCGGTCAGCGTGCCCCAGGCCATGCTCGTGAACGCCATCGCCAGAAAGCCGATCGTCATCGCGCTGGAGATGCCGGTCACCGACCAGCCGGTGTCCTTGGCAATGGGCTGCAGGAACACCGGCAGCGAAAACATGCCGCCGATCGCGACGCAGCCGAGCAGCCCGCCGGCGGCGACGATCACCCAGCGATAGGGGGATTGAGTCATCTTTGTCTCCCGAGATGATCTTGTCTGACTGGAAGACGAATGGGAACCGCACCGGCCGACAGTATCGCCCAAGTTTTTGAAGGGCCCCGCCAACAAAACTTGCGAAAACAACCCCATGCACAGTAGCCGGGCCCTGCGGGATCAAGGGCTTAACGGGCGGGTGAGATAAGCCGCCGGCGGCTCCCGAGAGCACGCCGCGATTTGACTCGTCGGGCAAAACACCGGCATCAACGCATCATCCCGCCAATCCAGTTCCTCTCTCACTCTTGCGTGACGGCAGTGATCAGGGCTCACACGGCCGTTCCACGGCGCCACGTGCTGACCGTGAGCCAGACGGCCGAGACCAGGAAGTAGAGCGCGCCAACCGCGGCATAGCCCGCGACGTTCGCGATCGACGGAGCCGCGGGCATCGTGGCCTGAAAGATGAAGAAGCCGCCTGCGAGAGCTGACTGGCCACCGCTGAGCGCCATGGCCCATTGCGCGCCGAACAGCTTCCAGCGCCGCACGGCGGTGCCGAGCTGGAGCAATCCGGACAGGATCGCCCAGGCTCCGAAGATTCCGAGCACCCAGTTCATGCTCACCTGCAAAGCGAGTATGACGGCGATGGCGGTCGCGAGGCTGACCAGCACGTTCAGGCCCTGCGTGCGGCTCTGGTTCAATCCGCCGCTGCGGAGCGCGTCGAGATGATTGGCCGCGGCGTCCCATGCCGGATACGCGACCAGCAGCGTTGCAGCGATGACCGCCGATGACGGCGCGATCGCAAAGGCCGCAATGACCCAGACGATGGAAAACGCGGCCCGCAGGAAATAGTACTGCTTCAGCCATTGCGCGGGGTCCGCGACGTCCGAAGTCATCTCATGGTGCCTCATAGAACTCTCCTTACCTACTAGTTGGTAGACATTGGATGCAAAAGCCGACGCAAGCGGCCCTGCGCCCCGCGACGCGCCTCGTGCTTCAGTGCCTGGTGCTCAGCCGGTCCAGCAGCGGCCGGATGATGGTCCCGAACATCTTGGGATCGCCATAGGCCCGCGCCGACAGCATCGCGCCGTGAACGGTCGCCATGACTCCCTCAGCCTCGACCTTTGCCGTGCTGGACAAATGCAACCGTCCCTTCCGCTTGCCCCGCTCCAGCACCGATGTCAGCCACGACGCCAGGACACGGAAATGCGCGCGGACCTCGAGCGCCACCTCCTCGGGCAAGATCGGAAGCTCGCTGGCAAGCAGCGCGCAGACGCAGAAGGGCGCGGTCGCATCCGTGATGCACGCCTCCCAATAGGCCACATAGTTTTCGAGCTGGTCGCGCGGGTCCGGGATGTTGCGCTCGAGGGCCGCCAATCCCGCCTGCGCCTCCTCGCGATAGCGCGACACGAGCGTACGGACCAGATCGACCTTGCTGGCGAAATGATGGTGGATGCTCGGCTTGCGAATGCCGACGACGTCAGCGATGTCGGCGTAGCTGAAGCCATTGTAGCCGCCGGCGATGATCAGCGTGCGGGCGCAAGCCAAGATGTCGTCGGCGGTGGTGGAGGCATTGCTCATGCGAGCTAACTACCTTCCAGTTGGTAGGGAGTCAAGACAGGATGCTTCAACGATGCGTGAGTGGTAGGAGCCTCCCATGACCATCCGCCCCATTGTCCGCTACCCCGACCGCCGGCTCGCGCTGCCGGCCCGCCCCGTCACCGCGTTCGACGACGGCTTGCGCGAGCCTCGCGCAGGACCTGCTCGAGACGATGCGCGCCGCGCCCGGGATCGGCATCACCGCCCCGCATATCGGCGTGCCCTTGCGCGTCGTCGTGCTCGAGCTCGACGCCGAGGAGGGCCCCTCACCTACGTCAATCCGGTCGTTGAATGGACCTCGCCCGAGATGATCATGCACCGCGAGGGCAGCGTCTCGATGCCGGGGGTCAACGACGAGGTGCAGCGTCACGCGCGCGTGCGCATCAGCTACCGCGACCTCGACGGCAACACGCGAACCGAAGAATCGGAAGCCTTGCGCGCCGTCTGCCATCAGCACGAGATCGACCAGCTCGACGGCCTGTTCTGGATCCAGCGGCTGTCGCGGCTCAAGCGCGAACGGCTGGTGAAGAAGTACGAGAAGATGATGCGGAACGCGTAAGCTTTGCGTGCGACGGGGACCGGGCGTTGCGATCGCCGGGCACGGGCCGACTCTGCCGTCGAAGTGCGCCGCTGGCCTCGCGAACGTCGCGGCCGGATGGGGCCTGGCGAATTGACAAAGGTCAATGTACGCGTGCCGATGGCCGTCTAAGCATTTTCCATCGGCTTTGCGTGCGCAAGGAAGCAAGACGCGTCGGCAAAGCGAGCTAGACGCAGCGCGACGCGCCTGGCCTCAGCCGGACATGTTCGATCAGCCACAAAGTCGCATGACATGACCACCCAGGCACTCGGGTTCAGGCGTTCTCCGGCTGCATGGATCGGCGGCATCGCAATCGCGCTCGTCGCATGGTTCGCGATTTACCGACAACTCGAGGAGTTTTCGCGAGCGGCGGTGGCGCAAATGCCGATCCCCCAGGGCAGCGCGCTCGCCTCCTCGATCGAGTTCTTCCTCTACGATACGCCCAAGGTGCTGATGCTGCTGGCCCTCGTGGTCTTTGCCATGGGCGTGGTGCGAACCTTCTTTTCGCCGGAGCACACGCGCGCGATGTTGGCGGGCAAGCGCGAAGGGCTGGGTAACATCGCCGCGGCCGGCCTCGGCGTCTTCACGCCGTTCTGTTCCTGCTCGGCGGTGCCGCTGTTCGTCGGTTTCGTCTCGGCAGGAATTCCGCTGGGCGTGACCTTCTCCTTCCTCATTGCCGCTCCCATGATCAACGAGGTCGCACTCGGACTGCTGTTCGCACTTGTCGGGTGGCGCGTTGCCCTCACTTATCTGGCCTTCGGACTTGCCGTTGCCATCGTTTCGGGCTGGGTCATAGGACGCCTGCATCTCGAAGGCTGGCTGGAGGAATGGGTCCGCAATGTGCGCGCGGGAGATATCGATCTCCAGCCCGACCAGATGAGCTGGGTCGATCGGTTCGAGGCCGGCTGGAACGCGGTCAAGGAGATCGTCGGCAAAGTCTGGTACTGGATCATCGCCGGGATCGCAGCCGGCGCCTTCATCCACGGCTACGTGCCCGCCGAATTGCTGTCGCGGATCATGGGTGCCGACGCGTGGTGGTCCGTGCCGGCCGCGGTCGCCCTCGGCATCCCCATGTATTCCAATGCAGCAGGCATCATCCCGGTGGTCGAGGCCTTGCTGGGCAAAGGCATGGCGCTCGGCACCGTCCTCGCCTTCATGATGTCGGTGATCGCGCTGTCGCTTCCGGAAATGATCATCCTGCGCAAGGTGCTGAGCCTGAAGCTGATCGCGGTGTTCGCCGCCGTCGTTGCCTGCGGAATCCTTGCGGTCGGATTTCTCTTCAACGCCCTGTTTTCGTGAAAGGACACATCATGAGAGACATCAAGGTGCTGGGCCCGGGCTGCGCCCGCTGCAAGACGACCGAAGAGATGGTCAAGGCCGAGGCGGCGAGGCTCGGCATTGACGTGACCGTCGAGAAGATCACCGACTTTGAGGCGATCGCCAAATTCGGCGTCATCTCGACCCCGGGCATCGTCATCGACGGCAAGGTCGTCCATGCCGGTGGCCTGCCCAAGACGGATGACCTTCAGCGCTGGCTGCGGGCTTGATCCTCCATCTACCCGCACGGACGCGACGAGAGAATGGTGGACTACGCCAGCAAACTCCGCTCAGCGAAGCCGCGGATTAATCCACCCTACGCATCGCACTCACGCCCTCTTCCCGCCCCGCTTGGTGACGGGCGCGTTACGGCGCTCGCGCTTGCCGCGCGCGATCTCGGTCGCCAGCGCGTCCAGCTTCGGCTCCCAGAAATTCCGGAACTGGCCGATCCAGTCATCTACCGCGCGAAGTCCCGCGACATCGACCGAATAGAGGCGCCGTTGCGCCTCGGCCCGGACGTTGGCAAAGCCGCTCTCGCGCAGCACCTTGAGGTGCTGCGAGACGGCGGCCTGGGTGATGCCGAACTCGGCCCCAATGATGTCGACGACCTCGCCGGACGCCATTTCACCCCGCGCCAGCAGCTCGAGGATGCGGCGGCGCACGGGATCGGCGAGGACCTCGAAGATGTGCATCAGCTTCCCGTGCCGGGATGGGTAATATCGGGCGGCATCTCACCGCGATAGAACGCGATGGTGCGGTCCGAGCGCTGCTTCGCCTCATCAGGATCGACCCCGCTTGCGACATGCGCCGCACGCCAGAATTCGCCGCTGGTCGTCATGAAATCCTTGCCCTCGGGCGAGACCATCCACGCCTCGGCCGTCTCGTGGTCGACCGATGCCCCCGTCGCAACATATCGCTCGAGCCCAGCGAGCGCGAGATCCCAACCGACACCCACCGCGCCCGGGCCGAACTGATTCCAATGATCCTCGATGATCGCGGTGTGCTCAAGCGTCAAACGCGCCTGGTGTCGCTCCGCCGCCAGCCTGACGTCGATCCAGCTGATCGCGCCGCCGAATTCCCACGTCGCCGCAAAATAGGTCGGCGGCGTGCATGCCGTGATGGTGCCGCCCGCGTTGCCCTTGACCTGGTAGCGTCCGCCGAGCTGGAGGTCGCCCTCCACCGCCGCAAACCAGCGCGGAATGCGCTCCCTGCTGGTCACGGCGTCCCAGAGATCGTCGACGCTGGTGTCGTAGAGGCGTGTCAACGTCACGGCACTCGCGGGTTTTCCGTTCTTCTCGAAATTGCGCACCGAGCGCGCAACGAGGCCCAGGACTCTGGCGACGTCGATCTGCATGGCGTTTCTCCCGATCGTTTCATTCGCGCAGGAATATCGGTTTCTACTAATATAAGTCAATCCTTATATTCAGAAGGCTGCGATGCGGCAAATCGCATAATCCGGCGATGCGAACCAAACACGCGCTCAGGCGTCTATCGGTGTCCCTGACACCGCCAGACCTGGCCAAAACGGAAGGAACTCATGAAAGTTCGCAAATTTGCCGTCTCCGACGCATCGTTCGAACGCTCGCCTGGACAGGACGGCGACATCTTCGCCGCCAATGTGATCGACCAGCGTCACGGGGGACCGATCACCATCGGCTTCGGCCGCTATGCGCCGAACCAGAAGCTGGACGAAAAGCTCGGCGTCGACGACGTCATGCTCGTCCTGGAAGGAAAGCTCTCGGTCACCAGCGCCAGCAGCACCGTCACGGCGAGCCCCGGCGAGATCGTCTACATGCCGAAGGGCGAGCGGGTCACCATCCGCTCGCACGAGCAGGGTGCCATCACCGCCTATGTCACCTATCCGCATTGGCAGGAGGCGGGCGACGGCTCCAGCTGGTCGCCGGCTCCATCCGGGCAATGAAGCCGTCGCGCCCTACCCGCCCGCCATCAGCGCCTTTGCGAGCGCCATGTAGGCCGGCAGCGTCACGGGATCGTTCGCGGCGTTGCCGGCCATGGGATGCGAGGCGTAGCGCGCGATCACCATCTCGGCCTTGGGATCGACATAGATACCCTGGCCGTAGACGCCGCGCGCCATGGTGGCGCCGTGCGCATTGTGCGTGACCCACCATTGATTGCGATACGACGCGCCCGGCAGCGTGGCGTAGCCGGCCGGCGCGAACTTTTCGGGATCGCCGCCGCCGGCGATGTCCTCGACCACTTGCGACGGCACGATCTGGCGGCCGTTGAAGCGGCCGTGATTGCGCATGGTCTCGCCGAAGCGGGCAAGATCGCGCAGTGTGGTGGAGAGACCGCCGCCGCCGCTCTCGGTGCCGATGCGGTCGACGTGATAATGCGCATCCTCCTCGGCTCCCATCGGCTGCCAGATCCGCTCGGAGAGCAGGTCCGCCAGCGTCAGGCCGCTGACGCGCCGGCAGATCCACGCGAGCACGTCGGTGTTGACGGTCTTGTAGGCGAACACCTTGCCGTGCTCGCCCTGTTTCTTCTGCGCGATGAGGAAATCGAAGATGTTGGTCGGGCCGTCATAATCCGGCGGGATTGGCGCCATGCCGTTGGCGCGCCGGAGGCCCCACACGTCCGAATTCTTGTCGGTGTAGACCTCGGTGTAGGCGAGCCCCGTGGTCATATCCATGACCTCGTGCACGCGCGCATCGCCGAACGCGCTCGCCTTCAGCTCCGGCACATAGTCGGTGACCGGCGCCTGCGGATCGATCTTGCCCTCGGCGACCAGAATCCCCGCGAGCACGCCGGTGAACGACTTGGTCACGGACATGCCGATATGCGGCTTGTGCGGCTTCAAGGCGCCGAAATAGCGCTCATAGATCAACTTGCCCCGATGCAGCACCGCGATGCCGTCGGCGTAGGTTTCCTCCAGCATCTGGGCGAAGGTCATCGGCCGCCCATCCATCGTGGTCGAAGCGACCGCGCCGATGTCCTGCTCCGCGCGCGGCAGAGGTGATGCCGGCCCCGCCCCGCGCCAGACGTTTACCGTCGGCACGAGCTGGCGGATGTTGGACCAGGCCCAGCGGAGTTCGGGGAAGTTGCGGAAGGAGCCGTCCTGGAAGCTGATGAGGCGGTCGGCGGACGGCGGAAAGCCGCGCATCCATCCGAGGGTTTCGGGATCGGTTGTGGTGGCGGACGGCGTGGCGGTCGAGATGGGCATGAAGGCTGGCTCCGGACGAACACTGCGAGTGTCGTAACACGACGCGGCGCGGCGGAGATCCAGCGTTTGCGCCGGGCGGCTAGGCGATCGCGTCGACGACGATCGTGGTCGAAGGCGGGTTCACTTCCGCTTGTCGGTCAGGACCTTCACGGCGGCGACCGACCAATCGATCGGATCGACATCACGGAACGCGGCCAGCGCCGTGTCGTCCGCAGCTGCATCGCGCCCCTTCGCCAGCTTCCCCGCTCGCCTCAACACCGCGGCCAAGCGATCGTGATCGGACGAGTTCAGCGGGCGCAAGAGCGCGGCGATTTGGAAGCCGGTCCGGGATATCGATGCGCTCATCGCAGCGTCTCCTGCATCGCCGCGTTGGGTGTCATATGCCGCTCACCGAATAGCTCAGGTTCGGGGTGAAGGACATATTCCATATCCGTTCAATCATGACTTGCGCTGTCTTCAGCGCAAGCTGAGTGTCCGTTGCTTTAGGCATATATTTCAACTTATGGACAATCCGGTTCCGAAACCCTCGCACGGTGTCTACGTCTTTGAACAGAGAGTTTGGCAGCACATCCCAAAGCTCCAGCAAATTGGAGACCATGCTGATGGTGAAATCGCGACCGACCAGAAAGTCATGCCTCTCACGATTGATCTTTTTTGGCCGTTCTCAAATTCACGATTGAGGCTATCGAGGTGACGCTCCCAAAGATGGGCAATGCTCCCCTCAATAATGAACCACGCGAGAACTAGAGATGTCTCGTAGTTTCCAATTTTGTACTCCCCTAACGCTTTCGCGAATGACGCTAAGTCCTTTTCGGAACCTGACGAACCAACGACTGAAGCAAACATAGTCGAGGCACGCCGAATGACCTCGATAGGGACGACGTGCCGCATCATGATTTTTGAGTCGTACTCCAGTTGCGCTCCATCCGGGTAGCGTGAAAGGTACCGGCCCATTTGGAAGACAGATGCAATGCTTTCCATTGCTATGTTTTCGCCGACGCTCTTACCGTCCTTGTAGTGGACGCGGAATGCATCTCGGTTGGTGATCTCATGGAGATTGAAATAAGCAAAATTCACGAGCTCCAACATTGCTGAGTCGAGCAGCAGATAGAAGGCGTTTAGGAAGTCGAGATACTCGCCCCACCTTCTCACGGTGTCCTCAATCCCCTCGGGCTTGTCTAGTTCTTGATCTCCTTCCAAAGCCTCAATGCGGAGCATGATCCGACCGTCCCTGCAGATCTTTATCGTGTAAGAATCCGTCTCACACGAAAAGACTTCTTCCGCCATTTGGTCATCAAACCAGCCTTCGCGCTCCCGGCTTGAGAAGTCGGGTTTACTGCACGCCCAAAATGGCCTTGATGGGTAGAAGGCAGTGAACTGGCCTTGTGGCACGGACTGACGCTCCTCAATGATGCTCGGCGGGTCGTACGAAGGGTGGGGTAACGCGACACCCATCTTAGGCGCTAGGTGAACCAACTCCCGTTGTCACGCCGCCAGAAATCCCACCAACGTGGTTCATTCTGGGACCAGGCATAGAGATCGGCTGCCAACCGACGTACGGCTGGTTCGAACGTTTCGTCGTCTCGAATCGCGGCTAAAATTCTTGGGCTCTCTTGGTGCCCACCCAAGAGAGGCATCAAGCTGTATCCAACACTCGGGCGTTCGAAATCGCTATCCGGCAACATCGACAAAAGTTTACCAGTATCTTTCGGTCCAAAGGCTAGGACCTTTGCGACGGCCGCACGGCGGATATCTGGAGGAATCTGACCGGAGTAATAACCGATGTCATCGTGCCCAAGCAGCTTAGCTAGTCCCAACGGAAGATTAAGAGTCAGCTGATCGACAGGCCGAGAGCAAAATGCGTCGATAAGACAGTCCCAAGCGGCGGCTTCACGATAGTACCGCGCACGAATTGTGCGAACACCGATATCGTGAGTTTCAATATCGTTGGAAACAACCCAGTCGCACAATCTTTCAAGCGGAACGTTTGGCGCCTCCCCCAAGAGGGTCGGAACAAGGATTGCGGCGAAATCCGTATCGTCGAACCGATTCCAGAGTCCCTTCGTAAAATTGAATGTCGTACCGGACTTTAGACTCGATCTGCGGAACTCCTTCGAGATCGATTGCAAATTCACCCACCAAGCAGTCATTTCAGTAGGATCATAGACGATCCCCAGTGTGAGAAGGTCATGCTCTGCCCAAAAGTGGATATGGGCAGCCGTCGCCGGTAAATGACAGCGACCAGTTGAAACGTAGCTCGCGCCGGATTTGATCTGAAAAGCGACTTCTCGAGGCCGAACATGACCATCGACAACCAACACCATCGTGGCGTCTTGTCCAAAGTCATGCTGAAGATTGATTTCTTTGAATAGGCTCCCCGCACCTTCCACGACGCCGCGCACAAAATTCACGCCCGTGCGTTCTGTGACGAAGTTTCCTCGCGCCTTCATCAAATGACCGCCACGATGCCGCGACCTATTCTGCAATATGCGGAGCCACCCAGCATTTTGGGTGGCAGCTACGCCCTACTCCCACTCAATCGTCCCAGGCGGCTTGCTGGTCACGTCGTACACCACCCGGTTCACGCCCTTCACCTCGTTGATGATGCGCGTCGCGGTCTCGCCCAGAAACTTCATGTCGAACTGGTAGAAGTCCGCGGTCATGCCGTCGGTCGAGGTGACGGCGCGCAGGCCCACCACATAATCATACGTGCGGCCGTCGCCCATGACGCCGACGGTCTTCACCGGGAGCAGCACGGCAAAGGCCTGCCAGATGTCGTCGTAGAGGCCGTGCTTGCGGATCTGGTCGATGTAGACGGCGTCGGCCTTGCGCAGGATGTCCAGCTTGTCCTTCGTGATGTCGCCGGGGCAGCGGATGGCGAGGCCCGGGCCCGGGAACGGGTGGCGGCCGACGAAGATTTCGGGAAGGCCGAGCTCGTAACCGAGCTTGCGCACCTCGTCCTTGAACAGCTCGCGCAGGGGCTCGACGAGCTTCATGTTCATGCGTTCGGGCAGACCCCCGACATTGTGGTGCGACTTGATGGTGACCGAGGGGCCGCCGGTGAAGGAGACGCTCTCGATCACGTCGGGGTAGAGCGTGCCTTGCGCCAGGAAGTCGGCGCCGCCGATCTTCTTGGCCTCCTGCTCGAACACTTCGATGAAGAGGCGGCCGATGGTCTTGCGCTTCTTTTCGGGATCGGTGACGCCTTCGAGCCTCGCCCAAGAACTGCTTTGAGGCGTCCACGTGCACGAGCGGGATGTTGTAGTGGTGGCGGAACAGGTCGACGACGGTCTTGGCCTCGTCGAGGCGCAGCATGCCGTGATCGACGAACACACATGTCAGCTGGTCGCCGATGGCCTCGTGGATCAACACGGCGGCCACGGCGGAGTCCACGCCGCCGGAGAGGCCGCAGATCACCTTGCCCTTGCCGACCTGGGCGCGGATCTTGGCGATCTCCTCCTCGCGGAAGGCGCGCATGGTCCAGTCGCCGGACAGGCCTGCGATCTTGCGGACGAAGTTGCGGATCAGCTTGGCGCCGTCGGGCGTGTGCACCACTTCGGGGTGGAACATCAGGCCGTAATATTTGCGCGTCTCGTCCTGGATGATCGCGAACGGCGCGTTCGGCGAGGTGCCGGCGACGGAGAAGCCCGGCGGCATCTTGGTGATGCGATCGCCATGGCTCATCCAAACCTGGTTCTTGCTGCCTGACGACCAGACGTCCGCGAAGAGCTGGCTGTCGGCCTTGACCTCGACATCGGCGCGGCCGAATTCGCGGTGATGACCGCCCTCGACGGTGCCGCCGAGCTGCGCCGCCATGGTCATCTGGCCGTAGCAGATGCCCATCACGGGCACGCCGGAATCGAAGATGGCTTGCGGGGCGCGGGGCGAGCCTGCCTCATGCACGGATTCAGGGCCGCCGGACAGGATCACCGCCTTCGGCTTCATCTCGTCGAAGGCGGCTTCGGCCTTGTTGAACGGGACGATCTCGCAATAGACGCCGTCCTCGCGCACGCGACGCGCGATCAGCTGCGTCACCTGGCTGCCGAAGTCGACGATGAGAATCTTGTCGTGCGCCGAGGCCACCGAGGGCGTCGACGCGGAGCGGTCGTTCTGTGCTGCTGTCATGGCCAGCAAATACGCTGGCGCGGCCCTGCCCGCAACCGCGGCAGCGGCGCGCCCACATGCTTCTTTGGGCATGGACAAACGAATATGGGTAAGTAATATTGACCTATTGTGCCCCGCTTCTCAAACAGGGGCAATCCAGGGAGAACGCCATGTCTCAGCACCACCCACCCTCAACGCTTGCCTCGCTCGGCCGGACCTGGGTCGAGGCCTGGAATGCGCGCGACCTCGAGCGCGTGCTCACGCTCTACGACGAGGCCGCGATGATGACCTCGGACCGCATCCCCATGATGGGGTTCGACGCCAGCGGCACCGTGCGCGGCAAGGATGCCTTGCGGGCCTATTGGGGCAAGGCGCTCGCCCTGCTGCCGGAGCTGCATTTCACGCTGATCGATCTGTTCGTCAGCCCCGACAGCGTCGTGGTGTTCTACAGCAACGAGCGGGGCAAGAAGATCTGCGAATATCTGCGGGTGAACGATGCCGGGCTGATCGTGCAGGGCTCGGCGAACCATCTGGTGCACTAGTGGTGCCCCCTCACCCACCGCTGTCATTCCCCGCGAAGGCGGGGAATCCAGTACGCCGCGGCCCATCGATTTCATCATGCCCGCCGGTGGAATACTGGATCGCCCGCCTTCGCGGGCGATGACACCGTGTGCGAGGCGCGAGCAAGGAGCTCTTGCAACGAAGCAATCCAGACTGCTGCCGCGGATGCATTTCTGGATTGCTTCGTCGCTCGCTCCTCGCAATGACGGCGGCGCGGGCCTGCGCTATCAACGAGCCTGCCGGCCCTTGAGACAGGATTCCCCCATGAAACTTCCCACCTCTCCCTTTACCGTCACCGACTGGAGCCAGGTCGAGGCGACCACCCATCCCGGCGAGCGGGGGCAGGCGTTGTGGCGCACGCTCAATATCGGCGATCTCAGGGTGCGGATGGTGGAGTATTCGCCGGGCTATTCGGCCGACCATTGGTGCGACCGCGGCCACGTGCTCTATGTGCTGAAGGGCGAGCTCGACAGCGAGCTGCGTGACGGGCGCACATTCAAGCTGACGGCGGGGATGAGCTACCAGGTCTCGGATTTCGGCGACGCCGCGCACCGGTCCTCGACGGCCACCGGGGCGACGCTCTTCATCGTCGACTGAGGTGGGGCCGACGGTTAATTTGCACCGCAAAATAGCAAAGTCGCGCGACGTTTCGGACCACGGGTGGTGCCTTGAAGTGGCCCCAAATTCTCGCTATATTGTGATCATCGATACTTGGCCGAACGACTGGGCCGCTTCGCTTCGTTGCTGACGGGCGCGCACGCTTCAGATGAATTCTCCAAACATCGACTCATCAGGGATCACGGGCGCATTGCCGCGTCATGATCCGCGTGCGTACTCAACCTAACTAAAGGAAATATCCCATGGCTATGGGCACCGTGAAGTGGTTCAACACCCAAAAGGGTTATGGTTTCATCCAGCCGGACGACGGCCAGAAGGACGTGTTCGTGCACATCAGCGCCGTCGAGCGCGCTGGCCTCTCCTCCCTCAACGAGGGTCAGAAGGTCTCGTTCGACATCGTCGCCGACCGCCGCAGCGGCAAGTCGTCGGCTGACAATCTCCGCGTCGGCTAACGCCGCGCAGCGTTCTGACCACGGACGTACCGGCAGAACGTTAGAGCTAGAAAACCCCGCGACCGGGACCCGGTCTGCGGGGTTTTTGCTTTTGGGGGCGTCAGACGCGGTGCCGTAGGGCGGATTAGCGCAGCGTGATCCGCCAACACCTGCCTCACCTGAGACACGGCGGATTACGCCGGACGCTGCGCTTTGCGCAGCCGCCGGCTAATCCGCCCTACGGACCTACGCCTTCTTCAGCACCGAAACGAAGAACCCGTCCGTCCCGGTGCGGCGCGGCGTCATCAGCCAGCCCTCCGCCGATTGCAGCGCAGCTTGTGCAAAATCCTCCGCCTTGTCCCACAGCACGCTCGCGGTCTGCTCGGGCGGGACAACCGCGAATTCGGGATGACGGCTCATGAACGCCCTCACCTGCTCGCCGTTCTCTTCGGGCAACACCGAGCAGGTGATGTAGGCGATGCGGCCGCCCGCCTTCACCAGCGGCACCGCACGCTCGAGCACCTCGGCCTGGTCGCGCAGGCGGATCTCGAGCGCGCCGGGGCGCATGCGCCATTTGGCGTCGGGGTTGCGGCGCCAAGTTCCGGTTCCCGTGCAGGGCGCGTCGATGACGACGAGATCGGCGCTGCCGCGGATGTCCGCGAGCGGATCGGCCTCGCCCTTGGGCGTGCGAATTTCGGCATTGTGGACGCCGGCGCGCGACAGTCGTTCATAGATCGGGGCGAGCTGCCGCTTGTCGCTGTCGGTCGCGATCAGCCGGCCCTTGCCCTGCATCAGGGCGGCGAGCGCCAGCGTCTTACCGCCGGCGCCGGCGCAGAGATCGATCACCTGCTCGCCGGGTTTTGCTGCGGTGAACTGGGCCGCAAGCTGCGATCCCTCATCCTGCACCTCGACGGCGCCCTTGATGAAATCCTCTTCCGCCTGGATGCCCGGGTTGCGGGCATCGGCGGACAGCGCGATGCGGAGGCCCGTTGCCGACCATGGCGTCGGTTTCGCATGAAGATGAGCAAGCGACTGCATGACCTTGTCGCGATTGGATTTTAACGTGTTGACGCGCAGGTCAAGCGGCGCCCGGCTCGCCATCGCGGCCGCTTCCGCCGCACGGTCCTCGCCGAACGCTTTTGCAAGGTGCGCATCGAGCCATTCGGGATAATCGCCGGCGATCGCGGCCGGCGCACCTTCGAGGGAACGCGAGGCGAGCGCGCTTTGCTCGGCCTCCGTCAGCGGCGCCGGCGCGAAGCGGCTGCCGTCGAACAGGGCGCCCATGGTCGCGGCGTCCATGTCGCGCTCGAGCCTGAGCATGCCGATCAGCCGCGCGCGCGCGGTATCTGCGTCCATCAGCCAGGCGCTCGAGGCGTAGCGGCGCAGCACGTCCCAGACGAGGCCGGCGATCGCGGCACGGTCGCCGGAACCGGCGAAGCGGTGCGCGGTGCCCCACTCCTTCAGCGCCTTGGCCGCGGGCACGCGGTCCTTCTCGATGGTGTCGATCAATTCGATGGCTGCGGACAGCCGGGCAGCGGGGGTCATTTGAATCTTTCAGTGAATCTTGCAGGTCAGGATTGGCGCGCAAGCGTCAGATCAGCAACAGCATCTTCAGCGCGAAGTAGATCCACATCGCCAGCAGCACGAGGCAGCCGGCGAGCCAGACCGAGGAGCGGCGGCCGAGATCGTTGGAGGAGACGAACACGCCGGCATGGGCGAACCGCGTCACCACGAACACCCAGGACATCAGCACGATGAAGAGGTCGGCATGGCGGAGCGGGAGCGCCAGCGCAATCAGGACGTAGAACAGCACCGGCAATTCGAACTGATTGCGGTAGCAATTGGCGATTTGCGTGGCGCCCTTGGGCCAGTTCGGCTCGCCCAGCGCGATGTCGCGGATCTTGGTCTCGCCCGCGACCAGGGTGCGGCGGCGCGCCAGCACCATGCCGATCAGCAGCGCGAAGGTGAGTCCCACCTGCACGAACACAGGCAGCAGAACCATCTGGATAGACATCGGAACTTTCCCGTAAGGCGGCATGCCGCGGGCCGTCATTAGCCGCGTCTGCTGGTCCTGACAATCAACGAGTTGAACCGGTGTTCCCGTTTCCGCGACCAACTGCCGATAGTTAAAGCGATTTTGCCCCCTCGGGCCGCACGGCGAGCCAGCCATGACCACCCTGTCCAGCCTGTTGACCGAAGCCGCCGACAGCCAGATCGGTATCCTGATGTCGGCCCTGTCAGGTGTCGCAATGGCGCTCGCGGTCGCGCTGGCGATGACGGTCTACTTCCGCCTGTCCTACCGAACTTGGCGCGACGTGGTCAGGCATGGCCTCGCCACCCTCGCCGCGCTCGTCCTGTTCGCCTTCGCCGCCTACGACATGCGCCATGCTGCGGCGGCCTATCTCGGCCTCAACCCGTCCAAGCCGGCGGTCGAGTTCGAGATCCGCATGCCCCGGGAAACGCTCACGGCGGTGTCCGATACCCAGATCGAGTTGCACACCGACCGCAACCAGACCCTGGCGCTGGTTGGCGGCGTGCAGGAACTTGGCGACGGGCGCTCGGTCCTGCGTGGCGCGGTCGCGCTGAGCCAGCGTACCGCCGACCGCGTGCTGGTCGTGAACCTCCCCGGCAAGGGCATTTTCGAATTCCGCCTGCGCCTGCCGGCCGAGCCGCATCGCTCCGAGCAATTCGGCCCCTGGCATCTCGCCGACCGCATCGCCTCGCCGATGACGGGCGCGGTCGCACCGCAGGATGCCTACACGATCCGCTACCGCGTGCTTTAAACTTTGTTCGCTGCGATCCATGCCTGCGCCGTCATCGTTCCGACGTGCGCGCGCGGCTAAGCTGGTCGCATGTCCGAATTTCGCCTGACCCAGATTTCCGACACCCATCTCGGCCGGCGCTTCCCCGGCCTCGTCGCCAATTTCCATCGCGTGTGCGAGCACATCGATGCGAACAGGCCCGATCTCGTCGTCAACAGCGGCGATGTCGCCTTCGACGGGCCGACCAGCCGCGACGATGTCGTCTTCGCCAAAGGCCTGCACGAGGCGCTGCCCGTCGCCTGCCGCTACCTCCCCGGCAATCACGACATCGGCGACAATCCGACCGCGCTTGGCCCGGCACCGAAACCGCCGGTCAGCGAAGCGCACCGCCGGCAATTCTGCGACATCATCGGCGACGACCATTGGGCGTTCGAGGCCGCGGGCTGGCGCTTCATCGGGCTCAATTCCCTGGTGATGAATTCAGGGCTCGCCTTCGAGGCCGAGCAATTCGACTGGCTGGCATCCGAGATTGCGCAGACGAAGCGCAAGCCGGTCGCGCTGTTCCTGCACAAGCCGCTCTTCCTCAATCAGCCCGACGATCCCGAGACGCCGGAGACCTCGATCCGCTACGTGCCGCAGCCGGTGCGGGCTCGGCTGATCGAGATGTTCGCGCATGTCGACCTGCGCCTCATCGCCAGCGGCCATGTGCACCAGCGGCGCGACTTCACCTGGCGCCACACCCGGCACGTCTGGGCGCCATCGGCCGGCTTCGTCATCAACGATCAGCGTCAGGACCGGGTCGCGATCAAGGAAGTCGGGCTGGTCGAGTACCGCTTCCGCCCCGACAGTTTCGAGGTTCGCCACGTCAGGGCCAAAGGCCAGGTCGATGTCGATATCGAGGAACTCCTCGCCCAGATGGGCGGCGAGCATTGATGAGCTCCGATCGGCTCAGGCGACGCTCTTGAGATCCTGCTGGATCGCGGCGAGCAACGACTGCAGCGCCGCGCTGTTCACCGGCTTGGCTCCGGCATCATTGGCAGGCGGCAACCTGACGGGCTGCGCCGGCTTGACCAGGCGCTTCGGGAATGGCGGGGGCGGCGCCGGCATCGCGGCGCGGGTCGGATCACCCTCCTCCTCGGCATGGACGAACTTGCCGTGGATGACGTCGTCGCGGCGGCCCATGACGAACATCGTCGTCCAATAGCCGGCCGCAAGCAGGATTACGCAGAAAACACCGATCTCTATCATCGCAACACCCAAAATATGCACGATGATTCAATGCCTTCGCGATCCCGTCAATGAACCGCCGGTCACACCTGCGGGTTTTGCGGGCAGGTGTGACCATTTGGTGACTCTTTCTTAACTATCTCGACGCGGCGTGTGGCTCGCGAGCCACGGCAGTCCCACGCTTTGTCGTGTTAGGCCTTGTCCGGTCCGACCCGGACCAGCTGCTTGCCGAAATTGGCGCCTTTCAAAAGGCCCATGAAGGCGCCGGGCGCGCTCTCCAGGCCCTCGGTGACGAACTCCTTGTACTTGACCTTGCCGTCGCGGACCCAGCCGGACATGTCGCGCAGGAAGTCGCCGTGGCGGGAGGCGAAGTCGGAGACGATGAAGCCGCGGAAGGTCAGCCGCTTGGTCAGCGTCGCACGCATCATGGCGCCCGCCCATTTCGGCGGCTTGGATTCCGTGTCGTTGTAATGCGCGATCAGGCCGCAGACCGGCACACGCGCGAACGGATTGAGCAGCGGGAACACCGCCTCGAACACGGCGCCGCCGACATTCTCGAAATAGACGTCGATCCCCTTCGGGCAGGCGTCCTTCAGCTTGGCCGCCAAATCAGGATCGCGGTGATCGATACAGGCATCGAAGCCGAGGCTCCTTCACGACGTAATCGCACTTGTCCTTGCCGCCGGCGATGCCGACCGCGCGTGCGCCCTTGATCCGGGCGATCTGTCCAACGGCCGAGCCGACCGCACCGGAGGCGCCAGCCACGACGACGGTCTCGCCCTCTTGCGGCTTGCCGATATCGAGCAGGCCCGTGTACGCTGTCATGCCGGGCATGCCGAGCACGCCGATCGAGGTCGAGATCGGACCGAGCTTGGGATCGACCTTGATCAGGCCCTTGCCGTTCGAGATCGCGTTGGTCTGCCAGCCGGTACGGGCGCGGACGATGTCGCCCTTGGCGAAATCCGGATTGTTGGAGGCGACGACCTCGCTCACCGCCTCGCCTTCCATCACGCCGCCGACCGGCACCGGTGCGGCATAGGACGGACCATCGCTCATGCGCCCGCGCATATAGGGATCGAGCGACAGCCAGATCGTGCGCAGCAGCACTTCGCCCTGCCCCGGCGTCGGCACCGCGAATTCCTCCAGACGAAAATCAGACGGTTTGGGCTCGCCGACGGGACGCGCGGCAAGAACGATGCGTTTGCCTTGAGACATGGCTTCCTCCGAATTGCGTTTCGGCGTGAACGGAAGCGGAGGCAGGTGGCTGCGTCAACACAAAAGCGGTGGAGCCACACACTCGCTGTCATCGCCCGACTTGATCGGGCGATCCAGCATTCCAGAGACGGTCGCAATCGAGCCGAGAGGCCGCGGCGTACTGGATGCCCCGGTCAAGCCGGGGCATGACACCGTCACTTACGCAAGCGCGTTGCAACCCACGCGCTCGCGCGGTGCCGAGAGCGGAGCGACTAACCCCCGCCCGGATAGTTCGGGCTCTCGCGGGTGATGGTGACGTCGTGGACGTGGCTCTCGCGCAGGCCCGCGCCGGTGATGCGGACGAACTGGGCCTTGTCGTGCAGTTCCGTCATGTCCTTGGCGCCGACATAGCCCATCGCGGCGCGAAGGCCGCCGGCGAGCTGGTGCATGACGTTGCCGACCGGGCCCTTGTAAGGCACCTGGCCCTCAATGCCTTCAGGAACGAGCTTGAGCGTGTCCTTGATGTCCTGCTGGAAATAGCGGTCGGCCGAGCCCCGCGCCATCGCGCCGACCGAGCCCATGCCGCGATAGGCCTTGTAGGACCGGCCCTGCCACAGGAACACTTCGCCGGGCGTCTCATCGGTGCCGGCCAGCAGCGAGCCGACCATGGCGATGTCGGCGCCGGCCGCGAGCGCTTTCGCAAGATCGCCGGAGAACTTGATGCCGCCATCGGCGATGACGGGAATGTCGGCTTTCTTCGCCGCCTCCACCGCGTCCATGATCGCGGTGAGCTGGGGAACGCCGACCCCGGCGACGATGCGCGTGGTGCAGATCGAGCCCGGACCGATGCCGACCTTGATGCAGTCGGCGCCCGCGTCGATCAAAGCTTGCGTGCCTTCGGTGGTGGCGACGTTGCCGGCGACGACCTGTACCGAATTGGACAGACGCTTGATGCGGTTCACCGCATGCAGCACGTGGCGCGAATGGCCATGTGCAGTGTCGACGACGACGAGGTCGACGCCGGCATCGATCAGCCGCTCGGTACGCTCGAAGCCGGTGTCGCCGACGGTGGTGGCTGCGGCGACGCGCAGGCGCCCCTGCGCGTCCTTGCAGGCGAGCGGATGGGCGACCGCCTTCTCCATGTCCTTGACGGTGATGAGGCCGACGCAGCGATATTGCTCGTCGACGACCAGCAGCTTCTCGATGCGATGCTGGTGCAGCATCTTCCGCGCTTCGTCCTGGCTTACATTCTCGCGCACCGTGACGAGGCCTTCATGCGTCATCAGCTCGGAGACTTTTTGCCGGCGGTCGGTGGCAAAGCGCACGTCGCGGTTGGTGAGGATGCCGACCAGCTTGCCGGGCGTGTTCTTGCCGGCGCCGGTGACGACGGGAATGCCGGAGATGCCGTGATCGCTCATCAGCTTGAGCGCGTCGTCGAGCGTGGCCTCGGGGCTGATGGTGAGCGGGTTCACAACCATTCCAGACTCGAAGCGCTTGACCTGGCGCACCTGCGCGGCCTGCCCTTCGGGATCGAAATTGCGGTGGATGACGCCGAGGCCGCCGGCCTGCGCCATGGCGATCGCCATGCGGGCTTCGGTGACGGTGTCCATGGCCGAGGCCATGATCGGGATGTTGAGCGGGATGGCGCGGGTGACGCGGGAGCGGATGTCGACCTCGCCCGGCATGACGTCCGACAGGCCCGGCTTCAGCAGCACGTCGTCGAACGTAAAGGCTTCGCGGATGCCCTGAAGTTGCACCGTGGCCATTTGCCAACTCCTTCCTGCGGCCCTGCCGCAAATGCTAATGGATGAGCGCCGCCCTCGGCGTACCTTGCGGCAACGTCGGAGAATCGGAGCCCATCGGTGGGGTTGACGCGGGTCGATAGCACGGCCGCGTGACGAATCAAAGCAATTCGGCCCGCTGGCCAGCCATGCACAGGCTTTTTACGCAAATCCGGCGGGAATAGCCCCATGCGCCAGCCCACCCGCCGTCATTCCGGGGCGCGACAAAGTCGCGAACCCGGAATCCATGCCGCGGCGGTCCCGTGGCCCAATGGATTCCCAGGTGCCAATTGCGCACCATAGCTCGCGCCAAAGGGCGGGCCCCCGGAACGACGAGGGCAGCAAAGGTCACACCGTTGTTACGCGGGACTTAGGTGCCATGCGTCGATCCGCAATGGTCGGAAGCAAGCGGCGGTGATAAGCCGAAACTGCGCCCCTCCTTCCGATTTTCATTACCAATCCGACATGGTCGACAAGCAACGCATCATTCCGCTGATCGTCGCCACTGCTCTCTTCATGGAGAACATGGATTCGACTGTCATCGCCACCTCGCTGCCGGCGATCGCGGCCGACATCGGCACCAGTCCGCTGACGCTGAAGCTCGCGATCACCTCCTACCTGCTGTCGCTCGCGGTGTTCATCCCGGCGAGCGGCTGGACCGCCGACCGGTTCGGCGCGCGAATGGTGTTCGCGATCGCGGTCGGCGTGTTCATGGTCGGCTCGATCGGCTGCGCGCTGTCGTCCTCGGTCACCGATTTCGTGTTCGCGCGCATCCTGCAGGGCATGGGCGGGGCGATGATGACCCCGGTCGGGCGTCTGGTTCTCTTGCGTTCGGTGGACAAGAGCGCGCTGGTCAACGCCATGGCGTGGGTGACGGTCCCTGCCCTGATCGGCCCCGTGATCGGACCGCCGCTCGGCGGCTTCATCACGACCTATGCGTCGTGGCACTGGATCTTCCTGATCAACATCCCGATCGGGCTGCTCGGCATCTTCATGGCGCTGAAGTTCATCGACCCGATCAAGAGCGAGGAACGCGAGCCGTTCGATCTCTACGGCATGGTGCTCGCCGGCATCGGCCTCGCGGGCATCGCCTTCGGCCTCTCGGTTGCCGGTCTCAACCTGCTGCCCTGGAGCACCGTCGCGGCTCTGATCGCCGGCGGCGCGATCTCGATGACGCTCTACGTCATTCACGCCCGGCGCACCGGCTCGCCGGTGCTCGATTTCTCGCTTCTGAAGCTGCCGACGCTACGCGCGGCCGTGTTCGGCGGCTTCCTGTTCCGGCTCGGCATCGGTGCGCTGCCCTTCCTGCTGCCGCTCTTGATGCAGATCGGCTTCGGGCTCTCGCCGTTCCATTCCGGCCTCGTCACCTTTGCCTCCTCGTTAGGGGCGATGGGCATGAAAACGCTGGCGGCGCGCCTCATTCGCACCTTCGGCTTCCGCAATTTGATGACGGTGAACGCGATCGTCAGCGCATTCTTCCTCGCGGTCTGCGCGCTGTTCACGGTGACGACGCCGCTGCTCATCATCATGGTGATCCTGGTGGTCGGCGGCTTTTTCCGCTCGCTGGAGTTCACCGCGATCAACACCGTCGCCTATGCCGACGTCGAGACCGCCCAGATGAGCCGCGCCACGACGCTCGTCAGCGTCAACCAGCAATTGGCGGTCTCGGCCGGCGTCGCGGTCGGCGCGGCCTGCGTCGAGACCACCATGTGGTTCAACCATGTCAGCGAGATCGACGCCACCGCGTTCGCGCCGGCCTTCGTCGTGGTCGCGCTGACCTCGGCGGCTTCGAGCTGGTTCTTCTGGCAGATGCCGGTTGACGCCGGCCACGAGATCTCCGGCCGCAAGGCGGTGGAGATCGCAAGCCGCAAGGGCGCCGCGAAAAGCGCGGCCAGCGCCGCGGTCAAGACCGCGACCGAGGATACGCAGGACGTGCGGGACCAGCGGCTGGGGTAGCCGCCGGCCGGCTCAGGACCGGCCGACCAGCTGCAGCGGGACCAGGGCGTAGCCGACGCCGCGCACGGTCGCGATCGGCGCAGCCACTCCGTTGAGCTGCATCTTGCGGCGCAGCCGCACGATCAGATTATCGACCGTGTGCTCGCTGATCTCCCTGGGATCGCGGTTCGAGATGACGTCGAGCAGGAAATCGCGGCTGAGCGGCTGCGTCATGCGCGAGGCGAGCGCGGCGAGGATATTGAACTCCCCCGCGGTCAACTGGACCATGCTGCCGTCGGGGCGGAACAGCTCGCGCCGGACCGGATCGAGGATCCAGCCGTCGAAGGTGACGATCTGCTCGGTCGTCCGCCGCAGCACGCTGCGGATGCGCGCCAGCAGCGTGCGCAGGTTGATCGGCTTGGAGACATAGTCGTCGCCGCCGGCATCGAGTCCCGACAGCATGTCGTCCTCGGAGTCGCGGCTGGTCACGAAGATCAGCCCGCATTGTTCGCCGAGCCGCAGCTCGCGCGCCAGCGCGATGCCGTCGGCATCCGGAAGGTTGATGTCGAGCAGGACGATGTCCGGCCGCAGCGTGGGCAATGCCGTGCGCAGCTCGGCGCCGGTCGCGACGCCATGCGCGGTCATGCCCTGCTCCTTCAGGAACGAGGTCAGCATCAGCCGGATTTCCGGCGCATCCTCAACAACGAGCACACTGGTCGACATCGGCTTCCCCAAGCTTGCTTCCGGCAGCTACGTATGCCGGGCGCCTCATCCGACGGCGCCCTGCTCACCCAAGACGAGACCGATCTGCCTGCGAAGCGCGCTGACGGCTTCATCCCGATCACGAAGACCCGCCAGCACGGTCCTTGCGGCAATCATCGCGTCATCCGCACTCGCGGCGAGTTCGGACATGCGCAGATTGGCCGCGCTTCCCTTGATGCGGTGCGCGATGCCCGCCAGCTCCTTCGGCGTCAGGTCGCTTCGCGCCAGCGTGCGGTCCAGTTCCAGCAGGCTGTCGGCGAACAGCTCCTGGAATTCGTCGATGCGATCCCGCCCGAACACCTCTTCGAGCGTGAACGCGCTTTCCGGTGCCTCCGGGGCAAGGAACGCCTCGATCTTCCAGACGATCTCATCCGCGGACAGCGTCGCCGCAAGCACGAGATCCGCACTCTCCTCCAGCAGGCGAGCATCCTGCTCCGGCGCGGACGCAGCGATGATGAAGACGCGCTTGCCATGGTCCGCAGCGCGCGAGCGCAGCGCCAGCACGAATCCGGGCGGCGGTGCGACCGCCATGACCGCCGCGAAATCGCGCGCCGCCAGCATTGCACCGGCGGCCTCGAACGAGCCGGCCGGAAAGACGCGAAACCCGAGGCGCCGGAGCGGATCGTGTGCCGCCTTGCGCGCATCGCCCACCACGAGGACATCACCGCCCACATTGAGCGGAGCGCCGGGCCCGGCAACGGACCAGCGCCGGCTCCTCAGCGCGGTATCGATCGCACGATGCAGCGCCGCAACGTCGATCGGCTTGGCCAGATGCCCGTCCATCCCCGCCGCCCGACAGGCCTCGACGTCCTCCGCCATGACGTTGGCGGTCAAGGCAACGATCGGGACCTCGCGTTGCGGCGACGCCAACTTGCGAATTCGCCGCGTGGCCTCCAGCCCGTCGACGTCAGGCATCTGCAAATCCATGAGCACGGCGTCGAAACGCGCGCTGCGGACCAGCTCGATCGCCTGCTCGCCCGACTTGACCAGCGCGGTCCTGTGACCGGCCCGCTCGAGGATACCGCGCGCGACGGCCGCGTTGATCTGGAGGTCCTCGACCAGCAACAGGTTCAGCGGCCGGACCGGCGCGAGCGCCTCATCCTCCGCATCGCGCGCGGCCGGCCCGTCGGCCGCGGGCAACGGCAAGGAGAACCGGAAGCGGCTACCGAGCCCGGGCGTGCTCTCGGCTTCGATCTGCCCCTTCATGCCCTCGACGAGCCGCTTGCAGATCGCAAGGCCCAGCCCCGTGCCGCCGAAGCGCCGGCGGATCGAGGCGTCGCCTTGCGCGAAGGACTGAAACAGCCGGGCCTGCTGCTCGGGCGAGATGCCGATACCGGTGTCCGAGACGGAAAAGAAGACAACCGCATCGTCCTGCGGCCTCGGTACGGAGACCTCGACCGTGACGCCTCCCCGGCTCGTGAATTTCAGGGCGTTGCCGATCAGGTTGAAGAGTATCTGCCGCAGCCGCGACTGATCGCCGAGCACCCATCGCGGCACCGTCGGCGCAATCGCGAGCTGCAGCGTCAGCCCCTTCTCATGCGCGCGCGGCGTCATCAGGTTGACGATCTCGCGCAGCTCCCTGCCTGACGTCGAACGGCGCGCGTTCGTAGACGTCGGCCTGCCGTTCGAGCTTCGAAATATCCAGGATGTCGTCGAGAATCTTGAGCAGTCCCTGCGCCGAGGAACGGATGGTCGAGACCCGCCCGCGCTGGGACTGCGGCAACGGATCATCCAGCGCCAGTTGCGCCATGCCGAGGATTCCGTTCATCGGCGTGCGGATCTCGTGGCTCATGACGGCGAGGAAGTCGGCCTTGACGCTCGCGGCCGCCTCCGCCGCGTCCTTGGCTTCGCGCAGGTCGAGGTTGATCTGCTGCTCGCGCGCAATGCGCAGATATTCCTCGCGTCGCAACCGGTTGAACTGCGTACGCGCCATCGCACCGACGACGTAGCCGACCACTATGACCAGCACGATGATGGTCAGATCGAGCGGGCTCTCCGGATCCGGCCTGAGCACCGCCCAGAACACCAGGCTGACCGTCGGCGCGTAAGCGCTCAATAGCGCGACCCAGCGAAATCGCCCGGGGACACAGAGATTGAGCGCGATGGCGATCAGCGGCAGCAGCAATCCGCCGTGACGGGTCAGGCTCGGCTGATCGAACACGAGCGCGTTCAGCGAGAAGAACGTAATCTGGTGCACATAGGTGATCGCGACGATGCGGGCGTATCGCGTCGTTCGCAGCAGCGCCAGCACGGCAGCGAGCGCCGCGAGTGCGATCAGTATCCGGATCTCGGTGAAGAACGCCAGCCGTGGGCCGGTCAGCATCAGGACATCCAGCGGCGCGAACGACAAGCTCGCAGCTGTCTCGGCGAGAATGCACAACAGCGCCATCGCGCGGGCCGACTGCCAGACGCTCGCGGAGAATGCCTCCTCCGTCTTGCCGTCGCGGAATTCGCCGCTCGGCCCTATGACCTCGCGAAGGTCGAATTCTACCGCCGGCATTCCGGCTCATCTCCTCGCCCGCCAACCACGCGCATCCTTTGCAGGAGCACCTCGCCCTCGTCCAGCGCCAATTCCGCCGCGCCCCGCGCACCGCGTTCACGATCAACCGCCGTTGATGATCAGGACAATCGCAGGCGGGAGATTTCGCTTGTGGCCATCCTTCGAGACGCCCGCCGTTGGCGGGCCCTCAGGGATGAGGACTGCGTGTGCTGCGTTAGTTTCAACGAGCGCCAATGCCGCTCAGCCTCATCCTGAGGAAGCGCGTAAGCGCCGTCTCGAAGGACAGGGCGCGCGCTCAGGTCCTGCCGCGAAACCCCGTCGCCAGCACGTAACGCTCCGACGAGTCCTGTCGGCTGGCCGCCGGCTTCACATGGCGCACCGTGGCGAAATCGCGCTTGAGCTGGGCGAGCAGATCGGCATCGGCGCCGCTCTGGAACGTCTTGGCTAAAAATGCGCCGCCGGGCTTGAGCACGTCGCAGGCAAACGCGGCCGCGGTCTCGACCAGGCCGACGATGCGGAGCTGGTCGGTCTTGCGGTGACCGGTGGTGTTGGCGGCCATGTCGGACATCACGATGTCGGCCCCGCCGCCCAGCATCGCGGTCAGCTTGTCGGGTGCGTCGTTGTCCATGAAATCGAGCTGCGCGAACTCGACGCCGGGGATCTCCGGCATCTCGAGCAGATCGATCGCGACGACCTTGCCTTTGCCCTCCACCGACCCGACGCGCTTGGCGGCGATCTGGCTCCAGCCGCCGGGGGCCGCACCGAGATCGACCACGGCCATGCCGGGCTTGAGAAACCGAAACTTGTCGTCGATCTCGAGCAGCTTGAACGCCGCACGCGAGCGATAGCCCGCCGCTTTCGCCTTGACGACATAGGGATCGTTGAGCTGCCGCTCCAGCCATAGCTTCGACGACAATTTGCGCTTGCCGCCGGTCTTGACCTGGACGTGCAAGCGGCCGGTGGTGTCTTTCGCCATCTCACCAGCTCCTGAGCGCGCCGTCCTCGCGCATCATCTCGACCAGCATGCCTTCGCGCAGGCCCCGGTCGGCGACGCGCAGGCGCGGCAGCGGAAAGGCGCGACGGATCGCGTCGAGGATGGCGCAGCCGGCGAGCACGAGATCGGCGCGCTCGACGCTGATGCAGTTGTTGTTCGCGCGCTCCTCGTAGCTCATGCCGAGCAGCTTGTTGATGGTCGCCGTGACGTCGGAATCGTTCATCCAGATGCTGTCGATGCGGCGGCGGTCGTAGCGTGCGAGGTTGAGATGGATGCCGGCGAGCGTCGTCACCGTGCCGGACGTGCCGAGCAGATGCATGTCGGCGAGATCGCCGCCGTGCTCTTCTGCGAACGGCGCGACGTGGTTCGTGACCTCCTGCTCCATCGCAGCATAGATCTCCGGCGTGACGTCGCGGCCGCCGAACTGCTCGGCGAGCGTGACCACGCCGTACGGGATCGACATCCAGGCCTTGATGCGCGGCTCCGGATTTTGAGCGTCGCGTTCGATCCGCACCAATTCGGTCGAACCGCCGCCGATATCGAACAGGATGGCGCCACGACCCTTGGGGTCGACCAGCGGCGAGCAGCCGAGCACGGCGAGCGCAGCTTCGGTCTCGCGGTCGATCACCTCGAGCCTCGATGCCGGTTTCCGCCGCGACGCGGCTGCGAAAACCCTCCGCATTCGAGGCCGCACGGCACGCCTCGGTTGCGATCAGCCGCAGCCGGCGCGCCTTCCGCAGGTTGATCTTGTCGCGGCAGATGCTGAGCGCGGCGATGGCGCGCTCGATCGCGGCTTCGCTGATCGAACCGGTCGCGGAGACCCCCTCCCCGAGCCGGATGATGCGCGAGAAGGAATCGACGACGCGAAAGCCGTCCTGGGTCGGACAGGCGATCAGCAGCCTGCAATTGTTGGTGCCGAGGTCCAGCGCCGCATAGACGCCGGTTCCCGCTTGCGCGGGGATAGCCGGTTCAGCGGCAAACGCCACCGCCGCCATCGACCCCTCCAGCTCACCGTGCGGCGCATGGCCGTCGCGGAGCCGCGTGTGGTCATTCATACAAACTGTCTTTCCGCGGCCGGTCGGGCCGGTCTGGAATTGCTTTTTCGCCTGAAACATTAGCAGCGCGGCGGGTATGCGCAACAACGCATCACATGGGACCATGCCCATTCGTGCGTTGTCGTGAACGGGGTGGTGGGTTATCTCAGTGGAGTCCGGTGCCCCGCTGCCGCGAAAATGCGCAAATGCCGGCTTTTCAGGTCCATTCCATGCAAGAACACACCAAATCGTCCACGCTCGAAAACGCTATTGCACTGCAAAAATATGGTGTCGGGCAACCCGTCCGCCGCAAGGAGGACGACACCCTGGTGCGCGGCAAGGGCCGCTACACCGACGATTTCAACCTGCCCGGCCAGGCCTACGCCGTGGTGGTCCGCTCCACTCATGCCCACGGCATCATCCGCGGCATCGGGATCGATGCGGCCAAGGCGTTGCCGGGCGTGCTCGGCGTGTGGACGGGCAAGGATCTCGATGCCGCCGGCTACGGCTCCTTCACCTGCGGCCTGCCGCTGAAGAGCCGCGACGGCTCGCCTTTGCTCCAGACCAACCGCCAGCCGCTGGCGACCGACAAGGTCCGCTTCGTCGGCGACCCCGTCGCCTTCGTCGTGGCCGAGACGCTGGCGCAGGCCCGCGATGGCGCGGAGGCGGTCGAGCCTCGACATCGAGCCGCTGCCGGCGGTGACGGACCCCGCGGAGGCCGCCAAGTCCGGCGCGCCGCAACTTTACGACCACATCCCGAACAACGTCGCGCTCGACTACCATTATGGCGACATGGACAAGGTCAATGCGGCCTTCGCCGGCGCCGCCCATGTCACCAGGATCGACATCGAGAACACCCGTGTCGCCGTGGTATCGATGGAGCCGCGCGTCGGGCTCGCCTCCTACGACAAGAAGACCGAGCGCTACACGCTGCAGGTCCCGACGCAGGGCGTGGCCGGCAACCGCGCCAACCTCGCCAAGAACCTGAAAGTGCCGAACGAGAAGGTGCGCATCCTCACCGCCAATGTCGGCGGCTCCTTCGGCATGAAGAACATCAACTATCCCGAATACATGTGCATCCTGTACGCGGCCAAGGAATTGGGCAAGCCGGTGAAGTGGCTCGACGAGCGCTCGACCGCCTTCCTCTCCGACAGCCACGGCCGTGCGCAGAAGATCCACGCCGAGCCTCGCGCTCGACGCCGAGGGGCATTTCCTTGCAGCCAGGCTCGAGGGCTACGGCAATCTCGGCGCCTACATCACCGGCGTCGCGCCGGGCCCGCTCTCGCTCAACACCGGCAAGAATTTTTCCAGCGTCTACCGCACGCCCTTGATGGCGGTCGACATCAAGGTGGTGCTGACCAACACCACTTTGATGGGCGCCTATCGCGGCGCCGGCCGGCCCGAGGCGAACTATTACATGGAGCGGCTGATCGACCGCGCCGCCGACGAGATGGGCATCAACCGGCTGACGTTGCGCAAGCGCAATTTCATCAAGCCGAGCCAGATCCCGTTCGCGGCCTCCTCCGGCGTCACCTATGACAGCGGCGACTTCCAGGCCGTGTTCAACAAGGCGCTCGAAATCTCCGACCACGAGAATTTCGCCAAGCGTAAGAAGGAGAGCAGGAAGGCGGGCAAGCTGCGCGGCATCGCCGTCGGCTCCTATCTCGAGGTCACCGCGCCGCCGAGCCCCGAGCTCGGCAAGCTCGTGTTCGATCCGGACGGCACCGTGCAGCTCATCACCGGCACGCTCGATTACGGCCAGGGCCATGCCACGCCGTTCGCGCAGGTGCTGAGCGCGCAGCTCGGCATCCCCTTCGACAGCATCAAGCTCGTTCAGGGCGACAGCGACATCGTCCACACCGGCAACGGCACCGGCGGCTCGCGCTCGATCACCGCAACCGGCCAGGCCATCGTGGGCGCTGCCAAGCTCGTCATCGAGAAGGGCAAGCGCGCCGCGGCGCACATGCTCGAAGCCTCCGAAGCCGACATCGAATTCGAAGGCGGCAACTTCACCATTGCCGGCACCGATCGCAGCATCGACATCATGGAGCTGGCCAAGAAGCTGCATGATGGCAAGACGCCGGAGGGCGTCCCCGATAGCCTCGACGTCGATCACACCAGCGATCCGGTCGCCTCGGCCTTCCCGAACGGCTGTCACGTCGCCGAGGTGGAGATCGATCCTGAGACTGGCGTGGTGCAGATCGTGCGCTACAGCGCGGTCAACGATTTCGGCACGGTGATCAACCCGCTGCTGGTCGCGGGCCAGCTCCATGGCGGCGTCGTGCAAGGCATCGGCCAGGCGCTGATGGAGCACATCCGCTACGACGAGAGCGGCCAGCCGATCACGGGCTCGCTGATGGACTACGCGCTGCCGCGCGCGGAGGACGTCCCCAACATGACGGTCGGCGACCACCCGGTGCCCGCCACGACCAACCCGCTCGGCAGCAAGGGCTGCGGCGAGGCCGGCTGCGCCGGTAGCCTGTCGACGGTGGTCAACGCCGTGCTCGATGCGCTCTCGGACTACGGCATCAAGCAGATCGACATGCCGCTGACGCCGGAGCGCGTGTGGCGCGCGATCCAGGACGCCAAGGGCCAGGCGGCGTAAGAGCTGCCGGAGGGAGGCTCGCCGTCTCCACACCCACAACTGTCATCGTCCGCGAAGGCGGACGATCCAGTATTCCAGAGACGGCGCGGCTAGGACCGATACGCCCCAGCGTACTGGATTCCCCGCCTTCGCGGGGAATGACAGCGATTATGAGGACGCGTCGTGCCCGATCCTACGCCGCCGCCTGCTCACGCGGCTGGTAGATCGCGGTGTGCTGGCAATGCGCCAGCGCGGTGGTCCCGTTGGCGAGGACGAGCGCATCGAGCCTCGACGAAGCGGTGGCCCTTCTTCTCGTAGTTCGCGGTCACCTTGGCCCGCGCCGTGATCTCGTCGCCGGCGCGCGCGGCGGACAGCAATTGCATGCGGCTGCCGACGTGGATCCACGGGCCCAGGATGGTGTTGTCCACCAGCACGCGGTTCATCACGCGCTGGATCAACCCGGGATGTCCAAGCCCCTCGCGCGCGAAGATCGGATCGCTCTCCCTGACATCGACGAGATAATCCGCGGCAGCCTGCCCTATCCAGCGGCGCGGCTCGGTGCCCAGCCACTTGCCCGTCTCGAACGTTGCAGGACTGACCGGCTTGCGCTCGGCGACTGCGGGGACCGCGACATAGTCGCTCAAGGACACCGCCGGCGCAGCCGCCGGCAGCGACGCCGTGCCGGTCGCGCACAGCTCGGTCCGGCTGAACACCTCGATCGTCAGCAAGCCGTTGTGCTCGGTCGCATCGACATCGGCGGCCTCGCCGTCATAGACCGGCTTGATGAAGCGGGCCTCGATCAGCCCGCGCGACAGGAAATCGCGGCCCCAGCGCGCGATCGGCACGTGCATCATGTAAGCGAAGACGTCGACGCCCGGGACCAGCCCACCGGAAAAGCCGAAGCGGCGCGCCACATTGTCGTCGTGCATCTTGTTCTCGGATTGCTTGGCGGTGTTGTAGGCCTCGACGCGGTAGGTTTCGAGCCGGTTCGGCATGGCTGGCGTTCCCATATTCTTGTTGTTTCTGGACTGATCGTAGGCCCCGGGGAACAGCGGTCAATCCCCTCGCCTTTGCGGCCCGAATGGGGTACCACGCGGCGGAATGACCGATACTCCCACCCGCATCTATGTCGACGCCGACGCCTGTCCGGTGAAGGACGAGATTTACCGCGTCGCGCTCCGGCACGGCGTGCCCGTCAGCGTGGTCGCCGGGAATTTCATCCGCGTTCCGCAGGATTCCCTGATCGAACGCATCGCCGCAGGCAGCGGCATGGACGCGGCCGATGACTGGATCGCCGAGCGCGCCCGGCCCGGCGACGTCGTCATCACCTCCGACATTCCGCTGGCGAGCCGCTGCGTCAAGGCCGGTGCCGACGTGATCGCGCCGAACGGCAAGCCGTTCACCGAGGAATCGATCGGCATGACGCTGGCGGTCCGCAATCTCATGACGGATCTGCGCTCGGCCGGCGAAGTCACGGGCGGCCCACGCTCGTTCGCAGCCCGCGACCGCTCCACCTTCCTCTCGGCGCTCGACCAGACGCTGCGCCGGATCCAGCGCCGCCGCGCCGATCAGGCCGCAACACATCAAGGCTGACGATGGCGCCCCCGCTGATCCAACTGAAAGACATCAAGCTGACCTTTGGCGGCACGCCGCTGCTGTCGGGCGTCGAGTCTCAATGTCGCGCCAAGCGAGCGCGTCTGCCTGATCGGCCGCAACGGCTCCGGCAAATCGACGCTGCTGAAGATCGCGGCCGGCTTGGTCGAGCCCGACGGCGGCACCCGCTTCGTGCAGCCCGGCGCCACCGTGCGCTATCTGCCGCAGGAGCCTGACTTCGGCGAGCACAAGACCACGCTCGCCTATGTCGAGTCCGGGCTCGCACCCGGCGACGACCAGCACCAGGCGCGCTATTTGCTGGAGCAGCTCGGCCTGACCGGCGACGAAAACCCGCACAATCTCTCCGGCGGCGAGGCGCGTCGCGCGGCGCTGGCCTATGTGCTGGCGCCCTCACCCGACATCCTGCTGCTGGACGAGCCGACCAACCACCTCGATCTCGCCACCATCGAATGGCTCGAACAGGAGCTCGACTCCAGGCGCAGCGCGCTCGTCATCATCAGCCACGACCGCCGCTTCCTCACCAATCTGTCGCGCTCCACGGCGTGGCTCGACCGCGGCAGGACCAAGCAGATCGACCGCGGCTTTGCCTCGTTCGAGACCTGGCGCGACGAGGTGCTGGCCGAGGAAGAGCGCGACCAGCACAAGCTCGACCGCAAGATCGTCGACGAGGAGCACTGGCTGCGCCACGGCGTCTCCGGCCGCCGCAAGCGCAACGTCAAGCGCCTCGCCAATCTGCACACGCTGCGCGACCAGCGCCGCAACTATCGCGGCACGGCCGGCACCGCCAGCCTCGCAGCCAGCGAGGCCGAGCAATCCGGCAAGCTGGTGATCGAGGCCAAGGGCATCACGAAAGCCTATGGCGAACGCAAGATCGTCGAGAATTTCTCGACCCGCATCCAACGCGGCGACCGGCTCGGCATCATCGGACCGAACGGCGCCGGCAAGACCACGCTGGTCAATCTATTGACGGGCGGCGCGCAGCCCGACTCCGGCACCGTGCGATTGGGGGCCAATCTGGAGACGGCCACGCTCGACCAGCACCGCGAGAGCCTCGACCCCAAATCGACGCTGGCCGAGGCCCTCACCGGCGGCCGCGGTGACCAGATCATGGTCGGCGGCAAGCCGAAGCACGTCGTCGGCTACATGAAGGACTTCCTGTTCGCGCAGGAGCAGCGTGGCACGCCGGTGGAGGTGCTCTCCGGTGGTGAGCGTGGCCGGTTGATGCTGGCGCGCGCGCTGGCAAAGCCGTCGAACCTGCTGGTGCTGGACGAGCCGACCAACGATCTCGATCTCGAGACGCTCGACGTCCTCGAGGAGATGCTCGGCGACTACGATGGCACGGTCATCCTGATCAGCCACGACCGCGACTTCCTCGACCGCGTCGTCACCTCCGTGATCGCGCCGGAGGGTAACGGCAAGTGGACCGAATATGCCGGCGGCTACAGCGACATGCTGTCCCAGCGCGGCGCGGATTTGAAGCGCGAGGCGGCGAAGGCGCAAGCACCTGCGGAGAAGAAGGAGGAGCGCGCCATAGCTCCCTCCTCCGCGCCCAAGCGCAAGCTCAGCTTCAACGAGAAGCACGCGCTGGAGACGCTGCCGAAGAAGATGGAGACGCTGCAGGCCGACATCGCCAGGCTGCAGCGCGTGCTCGACGATCCCAATCTCTATGCCAGGGATCGGAAGAAGTTCGACGATACGTCGGCCGCCATCGCCAAGGCGCATGACGAACTGTCCGCCGCCGAAGAGCGCTGGCTTGAACTTGAAATGCTCCGCGAAGAGATAGAACAGGCATAATCAATGACAACGACCCTTGCCGCCAAGATCGCCCGCGAATACGGCACGCCCTGCGCCGTCATCGACATGGACCGGGTCGAGCGCAACATCGCGCGGATCCAGAAGGCCTGCGACGAGGCCGGAATTGCCAATCGCCCGCACATCAAGACGCACAAGAATCCGAGCATTGCCAAGATGCAGGTCGCGGCCGGCGCCAAGGGTATCACCTGCCAGAAGATCGGCGAGGCCGAGATCATGGCCAATGCCGGCATCGACGACATCCTGATCAGCTATAACCTCCTCGGCGAGGAGAAGATGGCGCGTCTCGGCGCACTGAATGCCAAGACCAACATGACGGTGGCCGCCGACAATTCGACTGTCGTCGCCGGCCTGCCCAAGGCCGCCGAGGCGTCCGGCCGCCCGCTCTCGGTCGTTGTCGAGTGCGATACCGGGCGCAAGCGCGCAGGCGTCGAGACGCCGGCGGAGGCGATTGCGCTGGCGCGCGAGATCGCTGGCTCCAAGGGTCTCGAATTCGCGGGCTTCATGCTCTACCCGACCGAGACCGGCTGGGGCGATGCGCAGAAGTTTTTCGACGAGGCGCTGGCCGGCGTGCGCGCGCATGGGCTCGACGCCAAAATCGTCTCGACCGGCGGCACCCCGAACCTCGTCAACATCGGCAAGCTCAAAGGCGGCACTGAGCATCGCTTCGGCACCTACATCTACAACGACCGCATGCAGGTCGCGGCCGGCTCGGCGACCTGGGACGATTGCGCGCTGTACATCTATTCGACCGTGGTGAGCCGCGCCGCGCCCGAGCGCGGCATTCTCGATGCCGGCTCGAAGACGCTGACGACGGACACCGGCGGCCTCGACGGCCACGGCCTGATCCTGGAGCACCCCGAGGCCAAGATCGCCAAGTTAGCCGAGGAGCACGGCTTCCTCGACCTCTCCCGCAGCAACACCCGCCCGATCGTCGGCGACGTCGTCCGCATCGTGCCGAACCACGTCTGCGTCGTCGTCAACATGATGGACGAGGTCGTGATGGTCCGCGGCGAGGAGATCATCGGCACGTTGCCCGTGGCGGCGCGCGGCAAGCTGCGGTAGCTAGCCCTCAATCAGCGCCCGGAGTTCCCGGACCAGACCATCACGGAAGAGTCTGATCGGCCGCTCCAGCCGACCGGCTGGGGCGCGATGTACCACCCATGCGCGCACGGCAGGCTTGAAGTCGCGCGCGGCAATAGGCTTGAGCTTCTCGCGAAACGCGCTGTGCTTCAGCGCAATCGGGGTGACCAGCCCGACGCCGAGACCGCGCGACACCAGCGACAGCCGGAGACTCACTGTCCAACGCCTCGACGGCGATACTGAACGGCAGATGCTCGGCATCGAACCTTCGCTTCAGCGTGTCGCGAAACCCGCAACCGTCCGGATTGATTACCCACGATAGCTGCGACAGCCGTTCAAGGTCGACAGTGCGCGGGATCTTCATGTCGCGCGCGACGACGAAGACGACGGGCTGCGCGCCGAGATCGTCGGCGACAAGATCGGCAGGCGGCACTGCGCCGTCAGGCAGACAAATCGCAGCCACGTCCAGCTCGTTGCGGCAAACACGTTCGAGCTGGTTCGGCGACCAACCGGAGACCACCCGCACGGCCAGCCCCGGAAACTCGGCGCGCACCGCATCGAGCGGTCCGGTCAGTCCTGCCTCCGAGAGAAACGGCGTCAGACCGAGCCTGAACTCGCCGCGCACGATGCCGTCGTTAGCCACGCCCGACTTGAGATCGTCCAGCATCCTGAGCAGGCGCCGGCCCTGCTCATAGGCCTCATGGCCCGCCGCCGTTGGCTTCAGAGGCTTCGAGAGCCGGTCCAACAGCTGCGCCCCCAGCATCTCCTCGAGATTCTGGATACGTCGGGTCACGCCGGGCTGCGTGAGATTGAGACGCGCCGAAGCCGCGACGATCGATCCGGTCTCGACCACGGCGACGAAGGCCACGAGGTCATGGGTGTTCATAAAAAACTCGCATAATCTTTATAGACTTATTTGAATTGTAGCATATTGATAGTGCCGCTTAAAGGGTCTCCGCACCACGACTGCGAGGGCCCATGACCGCTTCCGAAACGACAACGCCTGAGTCTCGAAACCAGCTTGCCGAGCGGCCCCTGATCTGGCTCGGCGCGATCACCGCCGGCGTCGTCGTCACCAATCTGTTCGCGCCGCAGATCCTGCTCGGCCTGATCGGCCAGTCTTTGTTCATGCCCGCCTGGCAGGCAGGCTTGATCAGCACGCTGACCCTGTTCGGCTATGCCCTCGGCCTGCTGCTGCTCGTGCCACTGGTCGATCTTGTCGAGAACCGGCTTGTCATCCTGCGGACGCTGGGCTGCGCCATCCTTGCAGCGCTTGCGACGGCATTCGCGCCAACGCCGATACTCCTACTGCTCGCGACTTTCATCCTCGGCGCCTCCTGCGCTGCAATCCAGATGATGGTTCCGTTGGTCGCGTCCATGGTGGCGCCGGATCGTCGTGGCGGGGCCATTGGCGAGGTCATGGGCGGATTGATGATCGGTATTCTGTTGTCACGGCCTGCGGCGAGCCTGATCGCTGATCTCTGGAGCTGGCGGGCTTATTACGTCGTCTCGGCCGCTCTGATGGCGCTGCTCGCCGGCGCGCTCGCCCGTTACCTTCCCACCCTTCAACCCTCGGCACGCGCGAGCTACGCCGAATTGCTCCTTTCCTTTCCACGGCTGCTGCGCGAAGAGCCCGTACTGCGCGTGCGCGCCTGGACGGCCTCCCTCGTCATGGCCTCCTTCACGGCCTTCTGGTCGGCGGTCGCGCTGCGGCTGCCGGAGGCGCCGTTCAACCTCGACGCCAGGGGAATTGCGGCGTTCGCACTGATCGGCGTCGCGGGCGCCGCGGCGACACCGATGGCCGGCCGATGGGGCGACAAGGGCCGGGCACGTCCGATGTTCTTCGCGGCACATCTGCTCATCATCGGTTCGCTCGCACTTTGCGCATGGGCAGGCATGCTGGAATCCCGCATCGCCGGCCTGCTCGTGCTGAGCCTCGGCACCATCCTGCTCGACGTCGGCATCACCACAGACCAGACGTTGGGCCGCCGCGCCATCAACCTTTTGCGTCCGGAAGCCCGCGGCCGTATGAACGGCCTGTTTGTCGCGATGTTTTTCATTGGCGGTGGTATCGGCGCTGCGGCGGCATCGCTGGGCTGGAGCTACGGCGGCTGGACGATGGTCTGCGCGGTGGCGGCAAGCTTCGGCGTGCTGGCATTCCTCACCAGCCTCATCACCCGAACCGGCACGTCATAACCGGGAAGGTCACGGCGATAATTGGCTGAGCCAACCCAATACGCCCCTGCCCGCCGCAGCCCCGGTCGCAAACGAGGCCTGCAGCAGATAGCCGCCGGTTGGCGCCTCCCAGTCCAGCATCTCGCCGGCGGTGAACACGCCCGGCAATTTGCGCAGCATGAAGTGGTCGTCGAGCTCTTCGAACGTGATCCCGCCCGCGGTCGAGATCGCGCGCTCGATCGCGGCGACACCCGTGAGCTGAACCGGAATGGCGTTGATCAGCTCTGCGAGCCTCGGCCGGCGAGAACGCGGCCAGCGGCCGGCCGGAGGCGATGGCGGCCTCCTGCAGCAGGCCGATGCCGACCGGCGGCACTTGCGCCGCCTTGCGCAAAAAGTTCGCCAGCGATTGCTTGCCGCGCACGCCCGAGAGTCGCGTCGTCAGCGCAGCCGTGTCGAGGTCGGGCCGCAACGCGATCATCAGCGTTGCCTGCCCCAGCCCAAGCACCGCCTCGCGCAGCTCCGCCGACAGCGCATAGATGGCGCCGCCCTCGATACCGCTGCGCGTGATCGTGGCTTCGCCGCGCACCGTATGCGCACCGACTGTCAACGCCACGCCCTTGAGCGGCTGTCCCTCGAAACGATCGCGGAAGACGTCGGACCATGCGACCGTGAAGCCGGAATTGGCCGGCCGCAACGTCGAGATGGCAATGCCTTTGGCCGCAAGGAGGCTCGACCCAGGAGCCATCCGAGCCGAGCCGCGGCCAGCTTGCACCGCCAAGCGCGAGTACGGTCGCGGCGGCAACGACGGACACGACCCCATCTTGCGCTCGAAACAGCAGCCGCCCTTCTCCGTCCCATCCGGTCCAGCGATGACGAAACGCAAACCGAACGCCTGAGGCATCGAGGCGCCGCAACCAGGCGCGCAGCAAGGGCGAAGCCTTGAACGCCTTTGGAAACACCCGCCCACTGGTGCCGACGAAGGTCGGCTCGCCCAGTGCTTCGCTCCATGCCCGCAACGCCTCGGGCGAGAACGCCTCGATCACCGCTTGCAACCTCGGTGCCGCCTCGCGGTAACGCGCCATGAACTGGGCAAGCGGTTCGCTGTGGGTGAGATTGAGCCCGCCGCGGCCCGCCATCAGGAATTTGCGACCCGCTGACGGCATCGCATCGTACACGGTGACGCGCGCGCCGCCCTGCGCCAGCACTTCCGCCGCCATCAGCCCGGCGGGACCGGCACCGATGACGACGACGTCCGTCAGAGCTTGATCCCCGCCCGTGCCGCCGCCTGCGCCACGTATTTCTGCGTCTGCTCGAACGCACCCGTCAGCGCCCTGGCCTTCGACATGTCGCTGATCTCAGCGAAATGCGCGGCGACCGCGTCCGGCGTCCATTCGGCCTCCGGCAGGTTGATGCCTTCGCTCTCCAAAATCTTGATCACGGCGAAGGAGCCGGCGCCGGCGCCCATGATGGTGCGGGTCGGCGCGTCCTCGCTCAGCATGTACTCGACCGCGGGCGTGATCGCGTTCGGCTTCATCAGCTGCAGCGCCTGCGGCGGCAGCAGCTCTTCGGTCATGCGGGTCGCCGCGGTCGGCGAGATGATGTTGACACGGATGTTGTTCTTGCGGCCTTCCTCGGCGAGCACGTTCATCAGGCCGACCATGCCGGATTTCGCCGCGCCGTAATTGGCCTGGCCGAAATTGCCGTACAGGCCGGAGGACGAGGTCGTCAGAACGATGCGGCCGTAATTGCGGTCGCGCATGCCGGCCCAGGCGGCCTTGCAGCAATAGAACGTGCCGACGAGGTGCACGTCGAGCACCTTCTGGAAATCGGCGGCTTCCATCTTGCCGAACGACTTGTCGCGCAGGATGCCGGCATTGGCGCACATCAAATCGACGCTGCCCCACTCCTTGGTGGCGCGCTCGACCATCGCAGTGACCTGCTCGAAATTGGAGACATCGGCGCCGTCGGCCATCGCGGTGCCGCCCGCCTTGCGGATCTCCTCGACCACGGCTTCGGCCGGCGACAGCGAGCCGCCGCTGCCGTCACGCGCGCCGCCGAAATCGTTGACGACCACCTTCGCGCCGCGGCTGGCCAGCCCCAGCGCATGCGCCTTGCCGAGACCATTGCCTGCGCCGGTGACGATGGCGACGCGTCCGTCGAACCTGATTGCCATGATTGCGTATCCTTTCTTCCTTCTCCCCTTGTGGGAGAAGGTGGCGCGCAACGCGCGCCGGATGAGGGGTCTCTCTCGGCAGATGAGCGTGTGGAGAGATACCCCTCACCCGGCTTCATCTCGCTCCGCTCGATTTCGCCACCCTCTCCCACAAGGGGAGAGGGTGCACCGAGCGCAGATTTGGTCAGCTTTTGAGCAGCGATGGGTTGCCGGGTCAAGCCCGGCAACGACGCCTCGTCTCACGCAAAATAGATCAGGCCCAGCCATTCCGCGACCAGCGCCGGCTTGTCCTCGCCCTCGATCTCCACCGTCACGTTGGTGCGGGACTGCAATTCGCCGGGCTTGCGGAGCTTGGCCTCGGCCAGCACGAAACGGCCGCGGATGCGCTTGCCCGAGCGGACCGGCGAGATGAAGCGCAGCTTGTCGAAGCCGTAATTGACGCCCATCGTGGTGCCTGCAATCGCTGGCATCACTTCGTAGGACATCACCGAGAGCATCGACATCGTCAGGAAGCCGTGCGCGATCGTGGTACCGAAGGCGGTCTCCTTCTTCGCGCGCTCGGGATCGACATGGATGAACTGGTGATCCTCGGTCACGTCGGCATAGCTGTCGATGCGGGGCTGGTCGACCAGGTGCCATGACGACACGCCGATCTCCTTGCCGACCAGGGCCTGATAGGCCTGAAGCGTGATCGGCGCCGACTTCCAGATTTGGTTCACTTAGGTCTCACTCCGTGTTTTCGCCAGTTCCGGAAAATCCTCCTCACGGAATTCCCGGCCGCGCAGCGGATCGTTGCGATCGTCGTCGCGCTCGAGCCGTCGTAGCTGCACGCGGCGGATTTTGCCAGAGATCGTCTTCGGCAGCTCGGTGACGATTTCGAGGCGGCGGATACGCTTGAACGGCGCAAGGCGCGTATGCAGGTGCTGGAAGATCGAGAGCGCCGTCTCCGGCGAGCGCGCCGCGCCGGAGGTCAGCAGCACGAAGGCCTTGGGGATCGCGAGCCGGATCGGATCCGGGCTCGGCACGACAGCGGCTTCGGCGACGAGCCTCATGCTCGAGCAGCACGCTCTCCAGCTCGAACGGGCTGATGCGGTAGTCGGAGGATTTGAACACGTCGTCGGAGCGGCCGACGAAGGTGAGATAGCCATCCTCGTCTTCGAACACGACATCGCCGCTGCGATAGAGCGCGCCTTCGGCGCCGGCCAATTTACCGTCGTCGCCCTGATAGCCCTGCATCAGGCCAGCGGGGCGGTCGGCGCCGAGCACCAGCGCCACCTCGCCCTCCTTCGCCGGGTGGCCATCGGCATCGCTGACCTGCACGCGATAGCCCGGAAGCGGCCGCCCCATCGAGCCGATCTTGATGGGCTGGCCCGGCGAGTTGCCGGCGAGCGCGGTCGTTTCGGTCTGGCCGTAGCCGTCGCGAATGGTGAGCCCCCAAGCGGCCTGCACCTGGTCGATCACCTCGGGATTGAGCGGCTCGCCGGCGCCGCAGACCTCGCGAAGCGCGACCTTGAAGGACGCAAGGTTCTCCTGGATGAACAGCCGCCACACCGTCGGCGGCGCGCACAGCGTGGTGACGCCGCAGCGGCCGATGGTGGCGAGCAGCGCTTTCGCATCGAAGCGCGGCTGATTGACGACGAAGACCGTCGCGCCCGCGTTCCACGGCGCGAAGAAGCAGCTCCAGGCGTGCTTGGCCCAGCCGGGCGACGAGATGTTGAGATGGACGTCGCCGGGCTTCAGCCCGATCCAGTACATCGTCGAGAGATGGCCGACGGGATAGCTGCGCTGGCTGTGCCGCACCAGCTTCGGTTTTGCCGTGGTGCCCGAGGTGAAATAGAGCAGCATCGGGTCGTCGGCGTTGGTCGCACCGTCCGCCGCAAAGCTCTCGGAGGCCTTTGCGGCTTCATCGTAGGCGAGCCAGCCTTCGGCGGCTGCGCCGACCACGATGCGCACCACATTCTCGGCACCGAGGCTTGCGAATTTCGCAACCTGGTCCTCGGCGGCGACAACCGCCTTGGCCTTGCCGCGATCGAGCCGGTCGCGCAGCTCCTCCGCCGTGAGCAGCGTGGTTGCGGGAATCACGACGACGCCGAGCTTGATCGCCGCCAGCATGGTCTCCCACAGCGGAACCACATTGCCGAGCAGCAACAGCAGATGATCGCCGCGCTTCAGACCCTGCGCCCGCAGGAAGTTCGCGACCTGGTTGGAGCGCTTCGAGAGCGCCGCGAATGACAGCTTGGTTTGGCGATCCTGCGCGGCGTCGACAATCCAGAGCGCGGGCCGGTCGCGGGATTCCGCGCTGGTGGCCAGCTCGGCGTCGAACCAGTCGAGCGCCCAGTTGAAGGGAACTGGATCCGGCCAGCGGAAACCCTTGACCGCCGTTTCGTAATCCGTCCGGTGTTGCAGAAGGAACGCGCGCGCTTCCTGAAATGTCGTCATGATCCGGGCCCGTCGAATTGGTTTTCCAACGTAGCCCGGATGGAGCGAAGCGCAATCCGGGGCCGGTCGCGCCAGTCGAGGGAATTGTCCCGGATTTCGCTTCGCTCCATCCGGGCTACGAAGCCCCGCTATTTTCCAGCGAGGCTGCGAACGTGCTTGATAATTCCGGAAAAATCCACCCCGCCCTGACCGGCTGCGTCGAAAGACTGATAGATCTCCTGCGCGTGCTTGCCGAGCGGCGTGGACGCACCGGCGGCCTTCGCGGCGTCCTGCGCCAGCGTCAGATCCTTCACCATCAGCGCCGAGGCGAAACCCGGCTTGTAGTCGTTGTTGGCGGGCGAAGTCGGCACCGGGCCCGGCACCGGACAATAGGTCGTCAGCGACCAGCACTGGCCCGACGAGGTCGAGGCGACGTCGAACAGCGCCTGGTGCGAGAGCCCGAGCTTCTCAGCCAATGCAAAGGCCTCGCTCACCGCGATCATGGAGATGCCGAGGATCATGTTGTTGCAGATTTTTGCCGCCTGGCCCGCGCCGCCGCCGCCGCAATGAACGATCTTCTTGCCCATGTTCTCCAGCACCGGCTTTGCCGCCGCGAACGCCTTGTCGTCGCCGCCGCACATGAAGGTGAGCGTCGCACCCTTGGCGCCGCCTGTGCCGCCGGAGACCGGCGCATCGACCGAGAGCACACCACTCCTGGCGGCGAGCGCATGCGCGGCCCTCGCGCTCTCGACGTCGATGGTGGAGCTGTCGATGATCAGCGTGCCCTTGGTCATGGCAGGCACGACCTCGTCCCAGACACCGAGCACGTGCTTGCCTGCGGGAAGCATGGTGACGACGACATCGGCGCCCTTCACCGCGCCGGCTGCGCTGTCCGCAATGCCGGCGCCATCGGCCTTGGCCTGCGCGCGCGAGGCTTCGACGAGGTCGAATGCCACCACCTTGTGGCCGGCCTTGACCAGGTTGGCCGCCATCGGGCCACCCATATTGCCCAGACCAATGAATGCGATCGTGGCCATTGTCGTTTCCTCCCCTTGAACGTTGTTAATTGAACTTCAGCTCGTCGGCGCCGATCTCGGCGAGATACGGCGCAAGCATCTGCGGCGTGACGTCCTCGATGGCTTGCGGCGACCAGGTCGGGTTGCGGTCCTTGTCGATCACGGCGGCGCGCACGCCTTCGCGGAAGTCGTCGCTGCGGAACACTTCCAGCGCGGCGCGATATTCGCGCACCAGGCATTCTTCCAGGCTGGACGAAGCGCGCGCGAGCCGCAGCAGCTTCAGCGTCACCACCATGCCGCGCGGCGATTTCTCGTTGAGCGTCTTCAGCGTGGCCAGCGCGAATTCCGAGCCGTCGCGCTTCAGCGCCGCGACGATGTCCTCCATCCGATCGAAGCCGAACAGCGCATCGATGATCGGCTCCTTCGCGGCCACCGGCCCCGCGACCTCGCCGGTCGCAAAGCCGCTGATGAGCTTGCCAACATCGGCGGCACTCGCACCGGGACGCACCTTCGTCAGCGCCTCGCGCAGCTCGATCAATTTCGCCGCCGGCACGACCCAATCGGCGAATTTGGCGTGGATCGCGTCCGGCCCGTTCATGGTCTGGCCGGTCAACCCGAAATAGGTACCGATCTCGCCCGGCGAATGCGACAGCAGATAGGTGCCGCCGACATCGGGGAAGAAGCCGAGCCCGACTTCGGGCATCGCGAGCCGGGTGCGATCCGTGACGACGCGATGGCTGGCGTGGGCGGACAGCCCGACGCCGCCGCCCATCACGATGCCGTCCATGAAGGCCACATAGGGCTTTGGGAATTTCTTGATCCGGGCGTTGAGGATGTACTCCTCGCGCCACAGGATCTTGCCGAGATCACCGTTGACCTTCGAGCTCTCCCAGAGCGCGCGGATGTCGCCGCCGGCACAGAGACCGCGCTCGCCGGCGCCTTCCAGCACGATCACCGCGACTTCAGGATCGGCCTCGAAGAGGTCGAGCGCCTTCTCGATGTCGCGAAACATCTCCAGCGTGACGGCGTTGATCGCCTTGGGACGGTTGAGCCTGATGATGCCCGCGGCACCCTCGACGCGGGCGATCAGATCGCCCTCTTCCACCCCGCTCATCGCGCGCCCTCGATCAGTTTGCGCGCCACGATGAGCCGCATGATTTCATTGGTGCCTTCGAGGATCTGGTGCACGCGCAGATCGCGCACGATCTTCTCGATGCCGTATTCGCTGAGGTAGCCATAGCCGCCATGAAGCTGCAGCGCGTGGTTGGCGACCTCGAAGCCGACATCGGTGCCGAAGCGCTTGGCCATCGCGCACAGCATGGTGGCGTCGGGGTCCTTGCGGTCCAGCGCCGCTGCGGCGCGCCACAGGAAGGTGCGCGCGGCTTCCAGCTCGATCGCCATGTCGGCAAGGCGGAACTGCAGCGCCTGGAATTCGTCGAGACGCTTTCCAAAGGCCTTGCGCTCCTTCATGTAGGCGCGCGCCTTGTCGAGCGCGGTCTGCGCCCCGCCGAGCGAGCACGCCGTGATGTTGAGGCGCCCGCCGTCGAGGCCGGCCATCGCAATCTTGAAGCCGATCCCCTCCTCGCCGAGCCGATTGGCGACGGGCACGCGGGCATTCTCGAACATGACGGCGCGGGTCGGCTGCGCGTTCCAACCCATCTTGCGCTCATTGGCGCCGAAGGAGACGCCCGACGTCTTGCCGTCGATCACGAGGGTCGAGATACCGCCAGGGCCATCGCCCCCCGTGCGCACCATGGCGACGAGCAGATCAGTATCGCCGGCGCCGGAGATGAATTGCTTCTGGCCGTTGAGGACGTAATGATCGCCGTCGCGCACGGCGCGGGTGCGCAGTGCTGCTGCGTCCGAGCCGGCGCCCGGCTCGGTCAGGCAGTAGCTCGCGATCAGCTCCATGGAGCAGAGCTTCGGCAGCCATTGATGGCGCTGGGTGTCGCTGCCGAAGGCATCGATCATCCAGCTCGCCATGTTGTGGATGGAGATGAAGGCCGAGGTGGTCGGGCACCCCGTCGCCAGAGCCTCGAAGATCAGCGCCGCGTCGAACCGCGTCATCGCGGATCCCCCGACATCGTCACGGATGTAAATCCCGCCCATGCCGAGCGTGGCGGCCTCGCGCATCACGTCGACGGGAAAATGCTTTTCCTCGTCCCATCGCAACGCGTGCGGCGCGATCTTCTCCGCCGCAAACGCCAACGCCATGTCGCGAACCGCGACCTGATCCTCGTTCAGAGCGAACTGCATGCTGGGCTCCTCACCTCCCTCGTCATTGCGAGGAGCGAAGCGACGAAGCAATCCAGTCTTTCTTTCTCGGAGAGATGGATTGCTTCGCTGCGCTCGCAATGACGGGCTGGGCAACAGCCCTACTTCATCAGCGGGATCGAGAACTCCGCACCTTCCTTGACGCCGGACGGCCAGCGCGAGGTCACCGTCTTGGTCTTAGTGTAGAAGCGGATCGAGTCCGGGCCGTGCTGGTTGAGGTCGCCGAAGCCCGACTTCTTCCAGCCGCCGAAGGTGTAATAGGCGATCGGCACCGGGATCGGCACGTTGATGCCGACCATGCCGACGTTCACCTTGGCCGCGAAGTCGCGCGCGGCGTCGCCGTCGCGGGTGAAGATGGCAACGCCGTTGCCGTAATCGTGGTCCGACGGCAGCGCCAGCGCTTCCTTGTAGTCATGCGCGCGCACGACCGAGAGCACGGGGCCGAAGATCTCTTCCTTGTAGATCCGCATATCCTTGGTGACGTTGTCGAACAGCGATCCGCCGAGATAGAAGCCCTTCTCGTAGCCCTGCATCTTGAAGCCGCGACCATCGACGGCGAGCGTCGCGCCTTCCTTGATGCCGATGTCGATGTAGCCCTTGACCTTCTCGACCGCCTCGCGCGTGACCAGCGGACCGTAATCCGCCGAGGGATCGATCGAGGTGCCGATCTTGAGCGACTCGACGCGCGGGATCAGCTTTTCCATCAGCCGGTCGGCGGTGGATTTGCCGACGGGAACGGCGACCGAGACCGCCATGCAGCGCTCGCCGGCCGAGCCGTAGCCCGCGCCGATCAGCGCGTCCACGGCCTGGTCCATGTCGGCGTCCGGCATGATGATGGCGTGGTTCTTGGCGCCGCCGAAGCACTGGCAGCGCTTGCCGGTCTGCGCGGCGCGCTCGTAGATGTACTGCGCGATCGGCGTCGAGCCGACGAAGCCGACCGCCTTGATATCGGGATCGTCGAGGATGGCGTCGACCGCTTCCTTGTCGCCGTTGACGACGTTGAGGATGCCGGCCGGCAGGCCCGCCTCGATCATGAGACTCGGCGAGCAGCATCGGCACGCCGGGATCGCGCTCGGACGGCTTGAGGATGAAGGCGTTGCCGCAGGCGATCGCGGGCGCGAACTTCCACATCGGGATCATCGCCGGGAAGTTGAACGGCGTGATGCCGGCGACGACGCCGAGCGCCTGGCGCATCGAGTAGATGTCGATGCCGGGGCCGGCGCCCTCGGTGTACTCGCCCTTCATCAGATGCGGGATGCCGCAGGCGAACTCGGCGACTTCGAGGCCGCGCTGGATGTCGCCCTTGGCGTCGGGCACGGTCTTGCCGTGCTCGCGGGCCAGCAGCTCGGCGAGCTTGTCGTAGTCGCGCTGCACCAGCTCGACGAACTTCGACATGACGCGGGCGCGGCGCTGCGGGTTGGTCGCGGCCCATTCCGGCTGCGCGGCGCGCGCGTTCTCGACGGCGGCGCGGACCTCGGCCTTGGACGCCAGCGCGACCTTGGCCTGGACGTCGCCGGTCATCGGCTCGAAAACGTCGGCGGTGCGGCCCGAGGTGCCCTTAACCTCCTTGCCACCGATGAAATGTCCGATTGAACGCATGGAATGATCTCCCTGGAAGCCGAGCATGAACGCTTTGACAAATCCTATCGACCTGCATTTATTGGGATTCAAGTCTGAGATAATGCACCATAGATGTGCGAAAATGCTGGATCAAGGCGCTATCGATTGGGACGACTTTCGCTTCGTGCTGGCCATCGTGCGGGGCGGCTCGGTCTCGGCTGCGGCAAAACAGCTCGGCGTCGATCATGCGACCGTGATCCGCCGCGTGGACCGGCTGGAGAAGCACCTGTCGGCCAAGCTATTCGACCGGCGCAAGACCGGCTACCTCCTCACCGAGGCCGGCCAACGCGTCGCCGACAGCGCAGAGGCGATGGAATCGACCATCGTCGCCAACCAGGAGCAGGTCGGCGGCTCCGTGGCGCGGCTGACCGGCACGGTGCGGATCGGCGCACCCGACGGGTTCGGCACCGCTTTCCTGGCGCCGCGGCTGGCCCCCTTCGCGGACCGCTATCCCGACCTCGATCTGCAACTTGTGGCCACCGCGCGCCTGTTCTCGCTCTCCAAGCGCGAGGCGGACATCGCCATCAGCCTGACCATGCCGAAGGAGGGCCGCATCGTCGGCCGCAAGCTGCTCGATTACCGCCTCGGTCTCTACGCCGCCCCAACCTATCTCGATCGCTTCCCGAAAATCACCTCGCGCGAGCTGCTGCCGCAGCACCGCTTCGTCGGCTACATCGAGGAGCTGCTGTTCACGCCGGAGCCTCGACTACCTGCCGCAAGTGTCGCCGCGGATCTCCGCGCGCTTTCGCAGCGCCAATCTGATCGCGCAGCTCAACGCCACGCTGTCCGGCTTCGGCATCGCGGTGCTGCCCCACTTCATGGCGAGCGACTATCCGCAGCTTGTGGCGGTGTTGCCGGAAGAGATATCGATTACACGGACGTTCTGGATGCTGATGCACGCCGATAGCAAGGATCTGGCGCGCATACGCGCGGTGGCGGATTACGTCAGTGAGATCGTGGAGCGCGAGCGGGCGTTGTTCGCGGGGCGATAGCACCGGTCTCGTACGGGGGTAGCCCCGCGGATTGCGCGAAGCGCTTGGCGTAACCCACCACTGTGTCTATCCGCGGAGACATAAGAGGTGGGTTACGCCTTCGGCTAACCCACCCTACGGCACCTCGGCCTAACTCAGCTTCGCCTTCTTGCCCGCAGCAGCCTTCGGCTCGCGCTTCACACCATCGAGCGCACGGTCCCTACCCGCCTTCAGCAACTCGTCCGACAGCTCGCTGGAGCCGGCGATGCGCGAGAGCAGCATGGTACCGGCCATCGTCGCCAGCGTGGCGATCGCCTGCTTGCGCGCGGCCTTGCGCGGCATGTTCGGGATGTAGTCCGCCATCAGCTCGATCATCTCGTCCAGCTTACCGGCAAACGCCTTGCGGGCTTTCGGGCCCTCGCGGGCGATCTCGGCGCCAAGTGCGGGAATCGAGCAGCCGTGACCGGGATTGTCCCGGTGCAGCGCCGAGAGGTAGGCCTCCGTAATCAGTGCGAGCCGCTTTTCCGGAGAGACTTCATCGGTGATCTTGCGCCAGTGTTCCATCGAGCGGTCCATGGCGTAACCGAAGGCCTCGATCACCAGCGCCTCGCGGGAATCGAAATGCGCGTAGAATCCGCCATGGGTCAAGCCGGCCTCCTTCATGAGGTCGGCGACGCCAATGCCGTGGGCACCCTTTTCGCGAAGCCGCACGGAGGCCTTCCTCACGATGCGGTCGTGGGTTTCCTGCTTGTGTTCCCGGGAATAGCGCATGCTGTTCTCATTGGATGTCGGAAATCATCTTATAACACGCCAAGGCCGAATAGGGTGCATTAATTCATGTTAAGTTGCTCCCGATCATGGAGAACGTTGCAGTTGCATGGACCGCAAGGGCCCCCTTGCCGTCGCGGACGAAGCCTTCCGTGTAGCTGGTCTGCCGTCCGAGCTTGATCACCTTGCCCTCGGCCGAGATCAGCCCGGAGCGGACCGAGAGCGGACGCAGGAAAGCCAGTTTCAGCTCGAGTGTCACCGAGCCTTGGCCGGCCTCGAGCCGGGTCGAAATGGCACAGCCCATGGCGGTATCGAGCAGAGCCGCGGCGGTCGCACCGTGGATCAGCCCGATGGTGTTTTCGAGATCCTCGCGCGGCTCCAGTTCCATGACGATCCGCCCCGGCTCGACCACGGCCATGGTGAAGCCGATCAGCTTGGCGAAGGGCGGCGGCGGCAGCCGGCCGTCGCGAATACCCAGCATGGCATCCATGCCGGACAGGCCCATCGCCGCTTTCGCGACCGGCGCAGGAACCTGCCAGTCCACCACGCGCTCGCGCCGCTGCGCCGGCGAAAACAGGTCGGGTCGATCGATGTCGGTCATGGCCACCTCTTAATATGACGCATATCATACTATGCTGCGGACTTCGTGCTGGCAACTCGCCCCTCCTGCCCGCTTGACAAGCCAGGGGTTTCGACCCGGAAGTGGGCCGACCACCGCGCCTTGCGCGCCAACCAAATCGATCGAGATCCCACGATGGAAATGCTCAACCACCATTGCGGCGTGACGCGCGATACGCGCGGCGTCGTCCATGTCGCGATCTGCAACGCCGGGCCGCTCAACATCCTCGGCTCGCCGGTGACCGACGCCGTGCGCGAAGGCCTGCAGCAGCTTGCCTCCGACCGCAGCATCCGCGTCCTCGTGCTGCGCGGCCAGAGCGAGAAGAGCATGATCGGCGGCGCCGACATCAAGGAGATGGCGAAGCTCGAGCAGAAGTCTGCCGAGACCTTCATCAGCCGCCTGCGCGATCTCTGCGAAGCCGTGCGCCAATTCCCGGCCCCCGTGATCGCGCGGATGCCCGGCTGGTGTCTCGGCGGCGGGCTGGAAGTGGCCGCCGCCTGCGACTTCCGGATCGCCGCCCAAGATGCGCATTTCGGTATGCCGGAGGTGCGCGTCGGCATCCCCTCGGTAATCCATGCCGCGCTGCTGCCGCGCCTGATCGGCTGGGCCCGGGCGCGCTGGCTGGTGATGACGGCGGAGAACATCGATGCATCGACCGCGCTCGCCTGGGGCCTGGTCGACAAGGTCGCGGCTGAAGGCGGGCTCGATGCCGAGGTCGAGCACGTCGTGAAGGCACTGCTGGAATGCGGCCCCGAAGCGCTGCGCTCGCAGAAGGCGCTGCTGCGGCAATGGGAGGAGCTGCCGCTGACGGAGTCGGTGAATCTGAGCGTGAAGGCGTTCGGCCAGTCGTTCCTGACCGACGAGCCGACTCGGCTGATGGGCGCGTTCGTGAATAGGAAGCGGTAGATCCACTAGGACGGCGTCATGCCCCGCCAAGGCGGGGCATCCAGTACGCCGCAGCTCCTCGGTTCTGGCTGCACCGCCTCTGGAATACTGGATCACCCGCCTTCTGTTTAGTCCGGAGACATGGCTGACACCTGTTCGGACACATCACTGACAGGTTGGCCATTGGTCAAGTCGATCGATGCGACCTGCCAGCTGGCGAAGAAGATACCGTAATGGCCATCGCGGTCCAGCGGCCGAATGGCGAGGCGCTCGCGGGCGAAGGCCTGGGGAACCTTCCAGAAGCGTCCCTTGAAGGAGATGTAGGGTCTTGTCGATGAGACTCTGCGCACGATCTCACCACTGTCGTATTCGACGATCGGAACGCGAGCCGGCATGGCACGGGTGCTCGGCCGGAAGCGATCGGCGGGGACGTGCATATCGAGGCCCTGGTGGGGACGCTCCAGATTGTAGACTGGCCGCCAGGTGTCGAGGGCGCGCTGGACTTCCGAGAGAGTGCGGAAGCGACGCATGGCAAAAACCTCGGCCTTCAGGGTGCGATGGAAGCGTTCGTTCTTGCCGCGCGCCTGCGGGTGACAGGGCCTGGCATGCACCACCCTGACACCGAGCTTGAGCAGCCACACCTTCAGCCCGGTCCAACGAACACCTGACGTATCGCCCCACGGTGAGCCATTGTCGGTGTAGAAAGCCTCCGGCAGGCCGTAGCAGCGAAACGTCGTCGTCAGATGATCCTGCACGGTAAGACGCTGCTCGTCGGCGCAGGCCTTCAGGCACAGGACATAGCGCGAATGATCGTCGACAATAGTCAGCGGATGGCATCGCGTCCCGTTGGCGAGCGGCAGATGACCCTTGAAGTCCATCTGCCACAGCAGGTTGGGAGCTTCCTTCTCGAAGCGATGCCCCGGATTTGGCGGTGCATTCTCGCTTGGCTTGACCCGACCGTGCCGCCACAGGATTTGGTGTATCGTTGACGGCACGGGCACCGTCTGACCGCGCCGCTTCAGGCAGTGAGCGATCTTCCGCGCTCCCCAAGCCGGATGCTTGTCCCGAACGGCCAGAACCTGCGCCTCGACCGCAGCCTCACTGCGCTTGGGCATCGCATGCGGGCAACGGGAGCGGTCGGCCAGTTCTCGATCGCCAGCCTGCCAGCGCCGCAGCCATTTGTAGCCCACGTCAGGGCTGATGTTGAACCGTCGGCACAACTCGCGCCGATTGGCGCCTTCCTGCAAAGCCAGCCGCACGAACTCGTGACGCTGATCCATTGCTGACACCTCACTCCAGGGCATGGACGGCCTCCCGAATCGGACCAATCCAGCCAATCTTGATGTGTCAGCTATGTCTCCGAACACCCGTCAGTGATCTGTCCGGGCTAAACACTTCGCGGGTGATGACAGTGTGCCCTCAGTACACCTCCTCCAATCGCACGACCAAATCTCATCCGGCCCACGACATTTTCTCATCCCGGCAGCGGTTGCATTTTTTGCAGCGCATCATATGATGATCATCATCTTACCCGTCATCGCCAGGGAGCCCCGTCATGGCTGAAACCGCCGATCCCGTCGTCATCGTCTCCGCCGCCCGCACCCCGCTCGGCCGCTTCATGGGCGAGTTGTCGCCGCTTCCCGCGCACAAGCTCGGCTCGCACGTGATCGGCGCGGCGCTGGAGCGCGCCAGGCTCGCACCGGAGAAGGTGGACGAGGTCTTCATGGGCTGCGTGCTGCCGGCCGGCCAGGGCCAGGCGCCCGCACGCCAGGCCGCGCGCGCTGCCGGCCTGCCCGATGCCACCGGCGCGACCACCGTCAACAAGGTGTGCGGCTCCGGGATGAAGGCAACCATGCTGGCGCACGACATCATCCGCGCCGGCTCGGCCGAGTTCGTCGTGTCCGGCGGCATGGAGAGCATGAGCAATGCGCCTTATCTCCTCGCCAAGGCGCGCGGCGGCTATCGCGTCGGCCACGACCGCATCATCGACCACATGATGATGGACGGGCTGGAGGACGCCTACGAGACCGGCCGCTCGATGGGCGATTTCGGCGAGGCGACCGCGGAGGCCTACCAGTTCACCCGCAACGACCAGGACGCCTATGCGATGGAGACGCTCAGTCGTGCCCGCAAGGCGGTCGAGGGCGGCGCGTTCAAGGCCGAGATCGCGCCGATCACGCTGACCGAGAAGGCCGGCGCCCGCGTCATCGCCAATGACGAGCATCCGCTGAAGGTCGATCCCGCCAAGATCCCCGGCCTCAAGCCGGCATTCCGCGCCAACGGCACCATCACGCCGGCGGCCTCCTCCGCCAACGCCGACGGCGCCGCCGCGCTGGTGCTGGCGAAGCGTTCGCTGGCCGACCGGAACGGGCTGCCCGCCCTCGCCGAGATCAAGGGCCACGCCACCCACAGCCAGGAGCCGCAATGGTTCACGACGGCGCCGATCCCGGCGATCCGCAAGCTGCTCGACAAGGTCGGCTGGGCTGCCTCCGACGTTGACCTGTTCGAGATCAATGAAGCGTTCGCGGTGGTCGCCATGGCGGCGCAGCGCGATCTCGGCATCCCCCGGGACAAGCTGAACATCAATGGCGGCGCCTGTGCGCTCGGCCATCCGATCGGCGCCACTGGCGCGCGGCTGATCGTGACGCTGCTGCATGCGCTCGAGGCCAACAACCTCAAGCGCGGTGTCGCCGCGCTCTGCATCGGCGGCGGCGAGGCGACCGCGATCGCAGTGGAGCGGCTCGCGCGCTAGCCCTGACGTCCGAAATTGAGGGAAGTCTGTCATTTTAGACTTCCCAAAACTGTGCCAGACAGGAAGCATGACGCGGGTCCTCGCGGGGCCCGCCAACACGATTGAGGCCCGATGATCTCGAACTGGCTCGCGGCAGCACTGTCCCGCCGCAACATTCATTACGGTTGGGTGATGGTCGGCGTGACCTTCCTCGCCGCGCTGATCAGCGCCGGCACGGTCGGCGCGCCCGGCGTGTTCATCGTGCCCTTGCAGAAGGAGTTCGGCTGGAGCACGGCGGAAATCTCCTCCGCGCTGTCGATCCGCTTCATCCTGTTCGGGCTGATGGCGCCGTTCGCGGCCGCCCTGCTCAATCGCTACGGCCTGCGCAACGTCACGCTCACTGCGCAGCTCATCGTGGTCTCGGCGCTCGTGCTCTCGCTCGGCATGACCGAAGTCTGGCAGCTCGTGGCGCTGTGGGGCGTGGTGATCGGCATCGGCACCGGCATGACCGCGCTGGTGCTGGGCGCGACGATCGCGACGCGCTGGTTCGCAGCACGACGCGGCCTCGTGATCGGCATCATGACCGCGAGCGTCGCCACCGGCCAGCTCGTGTTCCTGCCGCTGCTCGCAAGCCTCACCGAACGCTACGGGTGGCGGCTCGCGCTCGGTTTCGTCTGCATCATGCTCGGCGTCTCCGCGCTGGCAGTGCTGCTGGCGATGCGTGACCGGCCAAGCGATCTCGGCCTGCGACCGTTCGGCGACGAGGGTACCGAGCCCCTGCCCGCTCCGCCCGTCAATCACGGCTCGATCACGGGCGTGGCCCTCGGCACGCTGCGCGACGCCTCCAAGTCGACCGCATTCTGGATCCTGTTTGCGACCTTCTTCGTTTGCGGCGCCTCCACCAACGGCCTCGTCCAGGTGCACCTGATCCCGATGTGCCTCGATTTCGGCATCCCGCAGGTGCAGGCCGCGAGCCTGCTGGCTGCGATGGGCATCTTCGACTTCTTCGGCACGATCATGTCGGGCTGGCTGTCGGACCGCTATGACAACCGCTATCTGCTGTTCTGGTATTACGGCCTGCGCGGGCTGTCGCTGATCTTCCTGCCCTTCAGCGATTTCTCGTTCTACGGCCTCTCCATCTTCGCAATGTTCTACGGGCTCGACTGGATCGCGACGGTGCCGCCGACCGTGCGTCTCACCGCGCAGAAGTTTGGCCCTGAGCGCGCCAACCTGGTGTTCGGCTGGATCTTCGCCGGCCATCAGCTCGGTGCGGGTACCGCCGCGTTCGGCGCGGGCTTCTCGCGAACGGTCTATCAGAGCTATTTGCCCGCGTTCTTCATCGCCGGCGCACTCTGCGTGTTCGCTGCGCTGATCGTGCTGGCGCTGTCGCGGCAACCGAAGCCGCAGCCGAAACCTGCCATGGCCTAGCACCTTGGCCTAGTACCTGATCGTGGTGGTGACGCCGAACACCGCGGCGTCACCAATGCGCGAGATCCCGGTCGGATCGCCGGGATTTGGGATTCCGCCCGAGGGGCGGAAGACATATTGAAAGTAAGGCGCGACCAGCCAGCCCCGCCTGATATGCGCTTCGTAAATCATCTCGATCAGGGTCTCGTTGCTCCGTACCGGGCTCTGAACGCCGGTGAAGAACCGCGTCTCCAGATCGAGATTGCGCGCGGTGTTCGATATCCGCATGTAGGCGGCCGCCACACCGAAGCGGTCGAGCGGACGGCCGGGCACCAGGCCGACGAAGCCGATGCCGCCGTCGAGATACAGGTCGATCAGATTGCGGTCCGGTGGGCTGTAGGCGATGCGGCCGAACGCGGTGATGCCGGGGAGCGAAGCCGAGGTGCTGTTCTCGGTGACCGACGGCGGCCGGTAGAGCACCTGTTCGATCACCGCAAAGAGCCCATAATTGCCGCGAAGTTTCGCAGGGATCCCGCTCCCTGAAGGGTCGGCGATCGACATTCCCTCCGCCGTGAAACGCTGGCTGTCGAACGAGCCGTAATGCTTCCACGCACCCGGCGTGAAATTGCCGGCGAGCGGACGTCCTCCGATATCGATGTCGTAGCTGAAGCGGACCTGCCCGATCACCCAGGGTGGATCGTTGACGCGGAAGGCCAGGCCGTGATGGTCGCGCAGCTGCGGGTCCTGGTCGCCCGGGCCCGAGGGATCGCCGTTGAAGACAGCGCCGAACAGCGTCACCTGATCCGACAGCGTGGCCTTGACCCGGATGCCTGGCACCGCGATCGGAGGCGCCGGGCCACCGGCCGGAAGGTTGCTCGCCTTGATCGCGGGCCAGCCGAAAGTGCCGTTGATGAAGAGGTCGTCGGTCTGGCTGTCGAAGAACTCGACGTCCGCGGCTTGCTGGCCTGCCCTGATGTTCAGGCGGTCGTTGAAGAAGCTCTGCTCGAAATACGCATTGTAGAGTCGCTGGTCCGGCAGCGCCTCGATCTCGCTGATGGTGGCGAGGTTCTGCACGTAGTTGCGGGAGAGACCGCGGCCGTAGATCACGAACGCATTGGCGTAGAAGCGTCCGCCGGTCCAGCCGACCAGCTTGTCGAGGTCGGCATCGACCGACAGATCGAGCCGGCCGAAATGGATTGCGCCGCGCTTCAGGCCGCCGGTGACGTTGCCGATGTTGTCGGCGATATAGGTGGCGCCGAAGTTGAGGCCCTTGCCGGCGAGCCCGTCGTGCCACGCGTTGAACCATTCCGGCGCCAGCCATGGCGCCGCGCTCTCGTCCTTGGCGCCGGCGAATGCACCGGTGCTTGCCGCCATGCAGGTCAGCGCGATCGCCAGGGTTTTTCGGGCACTCCAATTCACGATCGATGCGCGCTATCTGAAGATGCCCGTGCGCCGCATGAACAGATAGGCCGCACCGACGGATGAGGCCATCAACACGGCCGCATAGAGGAATCCACTTTCGACGTCAGTCAGCGGCAGGCCCTTCGTGTTCATGCCGAAAATGCCGGTGATCAGCGTGGGCGGGAGCAGCAGCGAGGTCACGATCGAGAGCGTGTGGAGATGGCGATTGCTTTCCTCCTCGTTCTTGAAGCGCAGCTCCTCCTCGAGCAGGCGGCTGCGCTCCCTGAGCCTCGACGATGTCGTGATCGAGCCCGTCGAGCCGCTGCGCCAGCTTGCCGGCGTGGATGCGCAACGCGGGCGAAAGACGATCCGTGTTCTTCTGGTCGAGGCGATGGAACAGCACGCGAAGGCCGGTGAGCTGGCGATGCAGCCGGACGCAGGTCCGGCGCAGGCGACCGAGGTTGCGGCGCATCTCAGGCCTGACGTCGTCGGCGAGGATCCGCTCCTCGATGCCGTCGATCTCCAGGCCCGAGCTTGTCGGCCATCCGATCCAGCGTATCGGCGACCTCGTCGACGATCTTTTCCAGGAGGTGGGCGACATTGTCGACGCGGTAGCCGCCTTCGAGCACGCGCCGCGTCGCATCCGCCGAGCACAGCGCCTGATGGCGGCCGCTGACGAGCAAGCGCTCGGTCATGGCGAAGCGCAGGAAGGCGGTCTCCTCCGTCGCGCTGTCGATCTCGCGAACGAGATCGGAGAACACGCCGTAGACGCAGTGGTCGACGACGTGAAGCTGCTGGAAGGTGTCGTTCGAGAGCAGCAGCTCGCGCGCAAGCGGCGGCAGCGTCGATGCCGCAATCCACGGGCGCACGCGACCGTCGGTCAAGTTGAAATGCAGCCAGAGGCGGCCGTCATGGTTGAACTCGATCGGCCGGTCGATCGGCAGCGGCTCGGCACTGCCGTCGCCGTGCAGGCGGAACGCCCAGACCAGGCCGGGAATGGCGGGATCGGCGTCTCCGATCGTGCTGACAAGCTTCGCCGGCTCCGCCATGGTCACCCCCACCGTCAACGACTGCCGGCTCCGAAGGACGTCTGACGGCATCCTCTTCCGGACCTAGGCGGGTACTCAATTACGCCAGTGTTACAGCTTGATGATGGTGCCTCCCGCAGACAGACCGGTCTCCACCGCCCGCCTTGGCGCGAGCGCGCCACGAAATACGATTCCTTCGGAAGACACACTTTCGCGTTCTCGCGGCCCATTTCGCCCGAGCTTTGCTTTCTTCATCGCCCTTCTTTCAAGAAAGGGCGCAGGGAAGGCCGGATGCCGGCTGGCACCCGCGGTCCCGTGTGCGGCGAAAGACGCGCACGGGGTGGACAACAGGTGACGCCGGGCAACCGGCCTTCCCTGCGCGGATGGTTTTACGGCTTATGTCGCGCTCTCCCCGGGGAGCGATGCACTATTGCCCCCGTCGCCTTGCGGATGGCTGATGCGCGAACCCGGTTGAGCCGCCGCATCACCGCAACACTTGACGCACAGACCCCGGGCGTCAGGACCACACGATTTTGCCGTCCGCGCACATCCTCAGCCCCTGTCTCCGATGGTTGGCGTGCGCTCACCATCGGAACCGAACGAGGACGCCGTCAGCGCCGTGTCGTATCGCGCGGGTTGATGCTCACGGGAAGCCCGCCCTGCAATCTGCCCGGCGCGCCGACGCCGTCGCGGCCACCGCCTCCCAGCCCGCGTCCCGTGACGATCGCGAAACGCCCCTTGCGGCGGGCGGGATGCGCGAAACATACGGTATATCCGAATTCTTGTAAAGCGAAATTCTTCGAGTTGACGCTTCATGGGTCCGGCCCCGCAGGGATCAAAACGCGAAAACAACCCCATGCACAGTAGCCGAGACCCGTGAGATCAATGGCTTGGAGGAGATGCGAAGCAAGCGGCTCATAGGGTCATGGTCTGGCAGCTTTCCCCGCGGCGCATCCTTCGAGACGCCCGCGTCCGGCGGGCCCTCAGGATGAGAACCGCGTGTGTGGCTGTGGCTCCGACAAGCTAACTATGCCGCTTAGCCTCGTCCTGAGGGACCGCGAAGCGGTCGTCTCGAAGGACGAGGCGTGCGCGCAGGTCGCCGCAACGAGCCATTCTTCTCTACCCCGGCCCCGGCAGGTTGCCTGCGAACTGCGGATAGCATTCGCGCAGCTCCTCGCGGATGCGGCCCCGCATCAAGGCCAGTGTCGCTTCGTCCGGCAACGGGGTCGTGACCTCGCATTGCTCGTTGTCGTAGGCAAAGCCCGTCGTGCCGCGAATGTCGCGCCAGCCATATCCGGGATGCGTGCTCTCCAGCCGAAAGCGTCCTGCCTCCCGGTCGAAGGAAAACAGTGCGGCGTTGGTCAAGAGGGCATGCGGGCCGCCGCGCCGATAGACGGTCTCGTCGGTGACCCCGGGCGCGGACACGAAGTCGACGCGTTCCACCAGGGATCGCAGGCTGTGCTCCTCGCGGAACAGGATGACGCGCGGAACGAGGAAGTACAGATAGGCGGAGCCGAACGAGCCGGGCCATCTGACCGGATTGTTCGGATAGTCGCCGGTGCCGACGAGATTGACGTTGCCCTGGCCGTCGATCTGGCCGCCGCCGAGAAAGAAGGCGTCGAGCCGCCCCTGCGCGGCGCAATCGAACAATTCCTCGGCACCGCCGGTGAACGCATTGTGCTTGACCGAACCGAGGATCGAGACCTGTACTCGCTCCGCTCCGTCGCGCTCGTTGAGCGCGCGCAGCAGCATCGCGCCCGCGGCCGGCATCGGCGAGGATTGACCGACCGCGACATGTCGCACGCCCTTCAGCAGCCGCGAGATCGTGTAGATCATCAGCTCGCGGCTGGTGCACGCCTCGCTCATGCCGCGCTCCCCGCGCCGCGGATGTAGGCCTGGAAGCCTTCCACCGAGCGCGCCGCGCGCGCGTACTTCTCGACTTCCTGCCCATCCCTGGGATATTCGGCGTAAAGCCCGGTCGGCCACCCGCCCTTTTCGAGCTTTGCGACCGCACTGACATAGATCGCGGGCAAGACGCCGGCGGCCATCTTCTCGTCCTCGAGCAGCGACGTCTCGGAGATGCGCTCGACGGTCACGAAGGCCTGCTTCGAGGCGTGGGCCAGCAGCATGGTTTCGCGCCGGCGCCCCAGCCTGACATTGCCGAAGCGGTCCGCTTCGGGCGCATGAAACAGGGCGATGTCGGGCTGGATCGCCGAGACCACGACGATCTTCTCGCCGTCGTCGAACGGGTTCGACGTCACCTTCCAGTCGTCGCGCTTCTTCAGCACGTCGGTGTCGATGATGCCGCGGATCGGCATGAACGGCACGCCCTTCTCCGAGGCCGTGAGGCCCGCGAACACCGCGGGGCACGTCGCGTCGCGGAGGCGAATGGATCCGTCGCGGACGGCCCGGCTGAAACAGGGCGCGCCGCCGGCTTCGCCGAGGCTGACGGCGCTGGTCTCCAGCGTCGCCACGGCACCGGCGCCGATGAGCATATCGACCTGCATGCCGCCAATCGGCGCACAGACCACGTGGAGATCGCGAATGCCGCGATCGATCAGCATCCGGACCAGTCCTGGAGCCGCGGCGTAGTCGTCCGGCGCCAGGCCAAGCTTGCACCCCGAAGGTATCCTCTCCGCCATCTCCCGCGGCGTTACGAAGTCTGTCATCTCGTCACCTCTCCCTGGATTCCCAACCGAGGCGCCAATTCGAACGGCGCCTCATTCTTTTCCGCCATGATCCCTTGCAACGTAACCATCGCGCGTCTGCGGCAGCTTCCAGCCCAAAACCTTGCTTGCCACCAGCGTACGCAAGACCTGCGCCGTGCCGCCGCCGATCGTGAACATGCGGACATCGCGCGCCATGCGCTCCAGCGGAAAGTCGCGCGAATAGCCGCGGGCGCCGAACACCTGCAGCGCGTCGTTGACGATCTTGATGGCGGCTTCCGAGGCAAAGATCTTCGCCTGGGCGGCGAGCGTGGGATCGGGGAACGCGCTGCCGCCCGGCCCGCGTGATGTCGCCGCCGCGTGCAGCATCAGGCGCGATGCGGTCAACTGCGTCTGCATGTCCGCGAGCATCCAGTGCAGCCCCTGGAATTCACCGATCGGCCGGCCGAACTGCTCGCGGGTCTTGGCCCATGCGATGGCATGCTCCAGCGCGCCGGCGGCAATCCCCATGGCCACCGTGCCCGCGCCGACACGCTGACTGTTGTAGGCATTGATGAGATCGGCAAAGCCGCGCTTGAAGCCGGATGGCGGCAGCAGCACCATGTCGGGGGTAATCTCGAGGTCCTCGAACACGAGTCTCGCCCTCGGGCATGCCGCACAGCCCCATCGTCGTCTCGCGCTTGCTGACGCGCAGCCCCTCGGCCTCGCCGCGGATCGCCAGGAAGCCGCCGACGCCCAGATCCTCTCCGCTCTCGTCGAACACGCGCGCAAAGATCAAATGCAGGCGTGAGACCCCGGCGCCGGTGATCCAATGCTTCCTGCCGTTGAGCACGTAGCGGTTGCCGCGCTTGTCGGCCCGGGTCGTCATGCCGCTCGCATCGCTGCCGGCATCAGGCTCAGTGATGCAGATGGCGGGCTTGTCGCCTGCGAGGACGAGATCGGCCGCGCGCTTCTTCTGCGCCTCGGTCCCATACGCCATGACGGTCGAGATGGCGCCCATATTGGCCTCGACCACGATGCGCGCGGAAACAGTGCAGGACCTCGCGATCTCCTCGATGACCAGCACCGTGTCGAGGAAGCTCCGGCCCTCGCCGCCATATTTGGCCGGAATGGTCATGCCCATGAAGCGCTCGGCCTTCAGCGCCTCGACGACGTCCCACGGATATTCGCGCGAATTGTCGATGTCGGCGGCACGTCCGCGGATCGTCCCGTTGGAGAGCGCCGCGGCCCTCTCCTTCAAGGCCAGTTGCTGGGATGAGAGCCTCCATGTCCCGTTCTCCATGTCAGCGGACGAGAGGGCTTGCCGAGCGGTCCGTCAGCCGCGTCCCATGCTGTAGAACTCCGCGTTCGGCCGCATGCTGGTGACGTTGGCAAGCCGGTTGGAGAGGCCGAAGAAAGCCGTGATCGCGGTGATGTCCCACATGTCCTCTTCCGTGAATCCGTGCGATTTCAGCGTGGCGAAGTCGGACTCGGAAACCTTGTAGGCCTCCGTCGAGACGCGCACGGCGAAGTCGAGCATCGCCTTCTGGCGGTCGGTGATGTCGGCCTTGCGGTAGTTGACCGCGACCTGGTCGGCGATCAGCGGGTCCTTGGCGCGGATGCGCAGGATCGCGCCATGCGCGATGACGCAATACTGGCACTGATTGAGGTTGCTGGTCGCAACCACGATCATCTCGCGCTCGGCCTTGGTGAGGTTGCCGGGCTTGTCCATCAGAGCGTCGTGGTAGGCGAAGAAGGCGCGAAACTCGTCCGGCCGGTGCGCGAGCACGAGAAACACGTTCGGAATGAAGCCGGACTTCTCCTGGACGGCCAGGATGCGGGTACGGATGTCGTCCGGCATGTCGGCGAGATCAGGGACGGGAAAGCGGCTGATGGCAGGTGCCTGGGTCATGGCCTGGGAATCCTCAAGGGCTAGTCGATGGAAATCGGTACGATCACGCGTCCCCGCACCGCGCCGGCAATGAGACGGTCCGCGACGGGGATGCAGTCTTCGAGGGAGACGCGCTCCGTCATGGCGTCGAGCCGATGCAGGTCGAGATCGCGGGCAAGCCGCTGCCATGCCTCGCGGCGCTCCTCGCGCGGACACATCACGCTGTCGATCCCGACCAGCGTGACACCGCGCAGGATGAAGGGCGCAACGGTGGCTGGAAAGCTCATGCCCGCGGCAAGACCGCAGGCCGCGACGACGCCGCGATATTTCATCGATGCACAGACATTGGCGAGCACCTGCCCGCCGGCCACATCGACTGCGCCGGCCCATTGCTCTTTCGCCAGCGGCTTGCCGGGCTCGCTGAAGAGCGATCGCGGAAGGACCCGCTTGGCGCCGAGGCGCGCGAGATAGTCGATCTCCTCCGCGCGGCCGGTCACCGCGACCACCTCGTAACCGAGCCTTGCGAGCAGCGCGATTGCAACGCTGCCGACGCCACCGGCCGCGCCCGTCACCAGCACCTCGCCGTCGCCGGGCTTGATGCCGTGACGCTCCAGCGCCATCACGCACAGCGCGGCGGTGTAGCCGGCCGTTCCGATGCTCATGGCTTGCGCGAAGGAAAAGGCAGGCTCGAGCGGAATCAGCCAATCGCTCTTGACGCGGGCCATTTCGGCAAGGCCGCCCCAATGCTGCTCGCCGACGCCCCAGCCGTTCAGAACGACCTTGTCGCCGCGCCTGAACACGGACGAGGCCGATTCCTCGACCGTTCCCGCAAAGTCGATGCCGGGAATCATGGGAAACTTGCGGACCACCGGCCCCTTCCCGGTGATGGCGAGCGCATCCTTGTAGTTCAGGGTCGAGCAGGCGACCCGCACGGTCACATCACCCTCGGGCAACCTGTCGCGCGGAAGCTCGGCCAAGCCGACGGACTGCTTGCCACCTTCGTTCTCGATCAGGATGGCTCGGAAACTATTGCTCACAATCGCGGGTCCTCATGTCCTTGGCCTCGATCATCGACAGGAAGCCGCGCGCGAACACGTCGAGCGCATCGGGGCGCCGTTCAAGCTTGGCACGCAGCACCGCTCCCTCCCAGCCAATCCAGAAGAAATGCGCGAGGCTATCGCAATCAACGCTTCCGGGGATGTCGCCGGCCTGCTGCGCCGCACGAAGGCAGCGCGACGTCCTTGCTTCCCAATCGCTGAAAACCGCCGCCAGGCGCTGGCGGAACGGCTCCGGCAAGGCGCCCATCTCCTGTCCGAGATTGCCGACGAGGCAGCCACGTCGATAGCCGTAGCGCGCCATGCCCGCCCGCGCGTCCGCGATGAAATCGCGCAGACGCTGCAGCGGGGCGCGCTCCGTGTCGTCGAACCAGCGGTCCAGCTTGCGCGCGAAATAGCTGGCATAGGCGTCGATCAGCTCGAGGCCGAAGGCCTCCTTGCTGCCGAAGTAATGATAGAACGAGCCCTTCGGCACGTCCGCCGCGGCCAGGATCTCCTCGACGCCGACGGCGCTGAATCCCTTCTCCGTCAGAATCGCAAGGCCCGTGCGCAGCAGGCGCGCGCGGGGCGCGTTCGGCTGCGAGTGGTCCTTCGGAGGACGACCGCGCCGACGCCGCTCTGAAACCGAGGCATCGCCGTTCATTTCGAATTACTAGACCGATCGTTTTATAAAATCAACCCTGCCGTTGAAATCGGTCGCCCGCCCTGGCGCGGCGATACCGCGGGAGCGCTGCCGCGCGTAAACGCGCACTTGCCCCTGGGGGCTGCGATGCTCGTGGATACGATTTTGCCGGTGGTCGCCTCGACAGCCGAGGCGCGCCTCAGCTCGTGCAAATGCCGGATGGGATCGCCCTGCCCGCTGCGACGAGACTAACAGCTCTTCTGCTGCAGATGCTGGATGCAGGAGCAGGTCGCCGTCGCCGGATACTTCACGTCGTAATAGGGAAAGCTCGAGCCTCGTCGGGCTGTTGGTCGAGCAGCGCGGGAACAGATAGTAGCTGTCCGACAGCTTGACGGTGCCCGCGATGGTGAAGCCGAGGTTGGGCGTGTAGTCGTAGGACACCTCGCTCAGGATGAGGGAGATGTTGGCATTGCTGGTCCCGCTCGGCGCGGTAAAGGACGACAAGGTCATCTGCTGACCGACGGTCCTCGCTCCCGACGAGTTGGTCGACTTGCTCCACTGCACCGTTGCCTTGCCATTGGCGTCGGTCGAGACCTCGGAGACGGTGATCGTCATCAAGGACGTGCTGCCGTTCTTGGTGGGATACGGGGCCATGATGGCGGACGCCGCCGCAAGGATGCCGTCCATCTGGGTCGAAGTGACAGCGGTGTTCTGCGTGATCATGTCGGCGACACTGTGCGCGGTGGCGCTGACCTTGACGTTCATGGCGAGCCCGTTGCCGAGTGCTCGACGCCGCCGATATAGAGCACCAGCATGAACGGCGTCACGATGGCGAACTCCGTCGCGGCAACGGCGCGCACATCGGTCAGGAAGTGCCGGGCGCGAGATGTCAGGGCGGAGATCATCAGCTGGCTCCTGGCTCGTTCTGGAACGCGGCGGACGACATGACCAGCCGATTGCCGTTGCCGAGGTTCGAGAGGTTGAAACCGAGCGGCCCGAGCACGACAGGCCACACGTACATGACGCGGAGAACGACGATGTCACCGGCATCGCCGGGGTCGTACTGCCAGGTGTTGGTGACGTTACCCGAGGCATCGAAGGTCAACGTCGGCAACGCCGTGTTGGCGGAGGTCCACGAGGTCGCGACCTGCATGTCGACCATCAGGCCGCTGCAGTTGAACATGATCACGATCTGATCGCAGACCTTCTGCTTGAACACCGCCTGGGTCATGTTGGCGGACTGAACCTGTCCGGTCATGACGAGGCGCGCCGACTGGCGCACCACGGATTCGAGCATCTGCTGGGCGAAGAACACCAGAAACGTCTGGATCAGCGCGATGACGAGGGCGAGGAACGGCGCGGCGACGAGCGCGAACTCGACGGCCGTGGCGCCCCTGTCGTCGCGCGCGAACGCAGTGAAGCGACGGCGGCGTCTCTTGGTTGTTGCGGTCACCTGCCCCGTCATGCGCTGTTCCTACTGCACGAGGCTGGCTGTGCTGGACGCGACCTTGATGAAGAGGTCGGTCAGCGCGGTGGAAATGTCGCCGCCGGTCTGAACGTGGGAATAGAAGCCGGGCGAAGCGCAGGACTGCAGGTTCTGCGCGATCGTGCCGGTCGAGGACGTCGGCTGGTCGTATTTGTCGATCCAGCTCATGTACCAGGAATCCGTCTTCTGGATGCCGGTCGCGGCACTGGCGATGAGCTGCAGATATTCGGTGTAGAGGATCGCGATCTTGATGCCCCTGTTCTTGATGGTCGTGCACATCGCCGTGTCGAGCGGCTGCTGGCATCGCTTGTAGGAGGCGAAGCTGCCGTTGGGGCACGTTGCGGAGATCTTGTCTTCGACGCCGTCGGTGACGAGGAAGACCACTTCCTGCGGCGTGTCGTTCGCCGCGTTACTGCCGAGCCCGGGGTTGGGCATGATGTCGTTGAGGCTCTTGAGCGCGCCGGCAATGTCGGTGCCGTAGTCGGTCGGCGGATTGGTCGAGCTGCTGGACGAGCAGCCCGAAAAGACGCAGTTCTGGTAGTAGACCGGCATCAGCGCGATGTTGGACACCTTGGTCCCGGCCGTCGTCGGCGTGGTCAGCGTCGCCAGCGTGTTCAGGGCGACGTCGAAGGTGTAGAGCGCGGCCTTGTAGGTGGTGTTGTTGAGCGCCGACATGCACTGCATGACGCCGCCCGAAACGCCGGACTGCGGACAGTTCGTCCACGAATTGAGCAGCTGGTTGACGGCACTCGTCACCAGATCGATACGCAGGGTGATGTTTCTCTGCCGCGCGATGGCGAGGTTGTCCTTGGTGCCGCCGTCGTGGGCGATGTTGGTCTCGTGACAGGCGAAGCCGCAATTCTGCGAGGATGACGCCGCCTGGTACGAGGACGCGGTGTACTTGATGAGATTGGCGATATCGGTCGTGGTCGCGCCGATGCCCATGGAGGGCGAGTCGTCCATCAAGAGATAGAAGTTCATGTTGGGCGCGCTCGACGCCCGCGCTGTCGCCGAACCGGCGACCTGCCAGGTCTGCTTGCCGAGAACACCGGGGAAATTGTTGACCGACTGTGCGGTGTAGGACACCGTGATGGTCCGCGCGAGGCCGGAATCCGTGACTGTGACCGTCGGCGTCGGGACCGCCGACAGGCCCGGCAGATTCGCCTTCGCCGCGAACACGGCTTCTGCGGTCGCCTGGACGACGGCCTTGTCGCTCTGTGCCAGCATGGCCGGCCGCACGGCTGCGATCGCGGCGGCATCGGCAGCAGCGTTCAATTGCTCGCGCTTGCGCAAGGCCAGCGTGTAGTCGAGCGTCATGCCCAGGAGAAAGACGATCGGTACCATCGTCAGCGCGAAGATGATGGCGACGTTGGCCTTCCGGTCTGTCGCGAAGCAGAGCATTGCGCGGCGAAGCATGAGGTTCATCCTGGCTACCGACGTTGCGGCAGCGGTCCTTTCCCTGCGAAATCGACGGAAGAGAGTGTCGAGTTTCGATCCCGGCACTCGCCCATCACCGGCGGAATATGTCGATGGCTGTCTTAATCAACGCTTACGGGCCATCCGCAAACCGGGGAACAATGGGATCGAGATGTCTCATATCGAGAAGGCATCATTAATTTCGCTTAAATGCGATCGCAGCGATTGGCGCTAAACCCTAGGAAACGCCCGTAAATTTCCGGATGAATCACAATCTGCGCGTGCCTGCGAACGGCGCGTCAAGCGCTTCGTGCGCGCAGGTCAAACAGGACATCCGCGAGCGAGCGATGCGCACCCGTCGTCGCACGAAACCATGCCCGCGCAGCCTTCGGGATCAGAGACATATTGCCGTTAGACTCCACGGCGCAAACGTGGACAATGACCGGACGCACGCCAATGTGCGCAGTGCACGTCAAGATGCGCCAGGGGAAACAAGGGGAAACAAATGCCGGCTGCCGGTCCGTCGTCCGAACCCATCATTCCAACCGCGCCGCTCACCGCCCAGATGCGCGATTCACTGCGCGCGATCGTCGGCGAGAAGGGGCTCATCGAGGACGAGCACGGCAAGCAGCCTTTCGTGACGGATTGGCGCGGACTGCTGGTTGGACGCGCCGGAGCGGTCGTTCGCCCCGGCAGCACCGAGGAAGTCGCCAAGGTGGTCAAGCTCTGTCACGAGCACGGCGTCGCGATCGTGCCGCAGGGTGGCAACACCGGTCTGATGGGCGGTGCCACGCCGTGGCCCGCGCACACGGGCATCGTCTTGTCGCTGGGCCGGATGAATCGCGTGCTGGAGATCGACGCCACCGGATACACGATGACGGTCGAGGCAGGCTGCGTGCTGCAGACGCTGCAGGAGACAGCAAGCCGGCACGACAGGTTCCTGCCCCTCAGCCTTGGCGCCCAGGGCTCGTGCATGATCGGCGGCAATCTGTCGACCAACGCCGGCGGCGTGCAGGTGCTCCGCTACGGCAATGCCCGCAATCTCGTGCTGGGGCTCGAGGTGGTGCTGCCGAACGGCGACATCTGGAACGGCTTGCGGGCACTCAAGAAGGACAACACCGGCTACGACCTCAAGCACCTCTTCATGGGTGCCGAAGGAACCCTCGGCATCATCACCAAGGCCGTGCTCAAGCTCTGGCCGGCACCGAAGGACATCTCGACCGCATGGCTGGCGATCCGGGATCCGCGCGCGGCGCTGGAGATCCTGTCGGACGCGCACGCGGCCTCCGAGGACAATGTCGGCTCCTGCGAGCTGATGAGCCGCAGCGCGATCGACATGGTACTGCGGCATATTCCCGGCACCCAGGATCCGCTGAGGGCGGAGACGCCGTGGTATCTCCTGCTGGAATGGTCGTCGGCGCGCGCGCGCCGGGACGGCACTGAGGGCATGTCCGAGAAGCTCGAGCAATTTCTCGCCGACCAGCTCGAGGCCGGCCGCGTGCTCGATGCCGCGATCGCGCAAACGGTCGGCCAGTCCCGCAACATGTGGCGCATCCGCGAGGGTGTCGCCGAGGCCTCCCGCGCCGAGGGGCCTGGACTGAGCTACGACGTGTCGGTCGCGATCTCCAAGATACCAGAGTTCATCGACCTCGGGCTCAAGGCCGTGCGCGACATTCTCCCGACCATCAGGCCCTATCCGCTCGGGCACATCGGCGACGGCAATCTGCATTTTTCGTTCATGGCGCCGGTGGACATGGATCAGCAGACGCTGACGCAATACAAGGGCGCCATCACGCGGGCCGTGAACGATCTGATCACGTCCATGGACGGCTCGATCTCGGCCGAGCACGGCATCGGCATCGACAAGCTCGACGAGGCTCAGCCACTACCGCTCGAAGACCGAGGCCTCGACATCATGCGAACCGTCAAGCGTGCGCTGGACCCGCAGAACATCATGAATCCCGGCAAGGTGCTCCGGCTGTGATGGACGCCGGGCACCTCCGCCATGGCCTCAGCCGCGCGGATTGACGACTGTGTAGCCTCGCAGCGAACGCGCGTGGAGCCGCGTGGCGTGACCGCCGGAATTGGCGTCATACGCCATCCACGTGTCGCCGCCGAGATGCTGCTCCAGCACGAAGACATGCCCGCGGCGCGCCGCGACCATTCCCGGTGCCGGCGCCGCGCGCGGAAAACGCAGCCAGTTGGATGCGAGATTCAATTCCGGCACGACACGGCCGAACACCCGCAAGGACGCACCGCAGCCGCAGAAGGACGACGGGCAACCGGCCGGACGGCCGCCGACGACGCGCTCGCCGGAGACGCTGATCGTGGTGGCGGCGCTGCCGCCATCGGTCACGGTCATGTGCGTCGAGCGATAGGCCTGCAGTGAAGCAGCTTGCAGCGACGCCCTCTGCAGTGAAGCTTTGGGAATCCGCTCGCGACCGTTCTGCGAATTCGAGAAATCGCAGGGCATGGTGACGTTGCATTCGGGCGCGCGAAGGATGCGATAAGGCCGCGCCTCGGAAACGGCGGAGGTGGCGGCAATGAGGACGCACGCGGAAACAACTTGTTTGATCATTGCAGGACTCTGAGTTGGAGGGTCCTGCCCCGCCCGGAGAAACCAATATTGGTTTGACCAAAATGGGCCTAAAGGGCGGCAGAAGCAGGCTTCTGCCGCCGCCCTTAACCTAGGTTATATTCTAGCTGCGCGCGACATCGTGCGGTGAAATCAACCGCCGCGCTATTGCATGATCGCAGATGCGATCTTCTCCGCCGACATCAGCACCGGGAAGTTGGTGTTGGCGCAGGGCACGACCGGGAAGATCGAGGCGTCGACGACGCGCAGGCCCTGGATGCCTTTGACGCGGCCCTGATTGTCGACCACCGCCATCGGATCGTCGGCGCGGCCCATGCGGCATGAACAAGAGGCGTGCCAGACGCCGATGGTCGCCTTGCGCACGAAGGCTTCCAGCGCGTCGTCGTCGTTCATCACCTGATCGAAGGTGAAACCCTCGACCACGAAATTGTCGATCATGTAGTGACGCAGCGCCGCAGGTCCATCCATCAGCGTCGCGGCGATCTTGGTCAAGATCCTGTTCTTGTTGTTGACGACGCCGATCTTGCGGACCTTGTCGGTGTAGGCGGCCGGGAACGGCTTGTCCGTCACCGTCTTGACGATGTCGCTCATCTGAATGGCCGCCATCTTGCGGAAACCGCTCATCAGGCGGTCGAGATCGCGCCGGTCCGACAACAGGTTGAACTCGACGATCGGCTCCGCTGAGGGATCGCGCGAGGCGAGCTTGACCTGTCCGGTCTCGGAATAGGTCTTGTTGACGAAGGTCAGCAGCGAGCCGATCTGCTCGCCGACCGCGTGCCAGGCCGACTTGGAGAGCAGGACGACGAACATGTCGCCCTTGGGCACGCCTGCAAGGCCCGAGGAATAGCGCAGGCCCAGCTGCATGTGGCGGCGGGTGTGCTCGTTCATGCGGGCGCCGCGCCGGACAAAGGACGACAGCGAGATCGACGGGTGATCCATCAGGCGCTGGCCGACGCCAGGCAAGCCCATCAGCACGGGAATGCCCATGTCCTTGATATGGCCGACCGGGCCGATGCCGGCGCGCAGGAGATGCGCCGGCGAATGGATGGCGCCGCTGGAGAGGATGATCTCGCGTCCCCGGAATTCCTGCTCGCGCCCGTCGACGACAGCCTTGACGCCAACGCATTGCGTGCCTTCGAACAGCAGCTCGCGGACCTGCGTGTTGGTGGAGATGGTGAGATTGGCGCGCTTGCGGGTCTCGCGATCGAGATAACCCATCGCGGCCGAGACGCGCTGCTCGGCCTGGTTGGAATGCGTCACCGGAAAGAAGCCGTCGACGAACTCGCCGTTCTGGTCGGGCAGGAACTGATGGCCGGCCTGCTGGAACGCGTCCGCGAAGGCCTGCGAATGTTTCGTCCAATGCTCCCGGGGAATGCGACGTACGGGAATTCGGCCGTCCTTGCCGTGATACGGCCCATCGAAATCGAGGTCGCGCTCGACCTTTTTGAAGAAGGGCAGCACGTCGTTCCAGCGCCAGCCCTCGGCGCCGCGCGCGTCCCATTCGTCGTAATCGGTCGGCGCGCCGCGATTGGCCATCTGACCGTTGATCGACGAGCCGCCGCCGAGCACGCGTGCCTGCTCGTATTTGCGCATGGGCGGACGCGCTTCGTGCGGATTGTTGTGACTGACGACCTGCGTCGTGACTTTCAGCTCGGTCCAGTGGAAGCGCGGATCGAAATAGGCCGTGCCCGGATAGCTGTCCCTGATCTCGGCCGGCTCGTTGCCGGGCGGCGTATCCTGCCCGGCTTCGCACAGCAGGACCTTGTTGGCACTCTTCGCCGAGAGCCGGTGGGCCAGCACGGACCCCGCCGAGCCGCCGCCCACGATAATGAAGTCATACACGATTGGCGCTTCCTGTTGTTCTTGTTGGGACAGCTTAGCCCGTTATTGTTTTGCGGTGGAAGTGTCTTGGATTGTGTCGGTGCCGCAGCTCGTGTCCCGGACGCGCTGCAACGCTTCAAGCGTTGCGGCGCTGAGCCGGGACCCAGGAGGCTCCGAATTCGCGGTGAGATGGGCCCCGGCTCTGCAGCGCACCGCAGAAGAAGCGCTGCGCTGCGTCCGGGGCACGAGAATGTTACGGCCTGATCGTCATGTTCTCCGGCGGCCCCACCTTGCGCAAGGGCTCGGCGAGGCGGGCGAACTCGCATAGCAGCGAGCGCGTCTTGCGGGGATCGATGATCTCCTCGACCCAGAACTTCTCGGCCGAGCGGAACGGCGAGCGCAGCTTGTTGAGGCGATCCTGGATTTCCTCCAGCTTCGCCGTCTTGTCCTCGGCCGCGTCGATGTCGGCGCGATAGGCGGCTTCGATGCCGCCTTCGAGCGGCAGCGAGCCCCAATAGGCCGACGGCCAGGCGTAGCGGATCGAGAAGCGGTCGGCCGGCTGGTGCACGACGCCGGCAACACCGAAGGCGTTGCGCAGGATCACGGTGCACCAGGGCACGGTGGTCTGGTTGACCGCGGCCATGGCGCGGACGCCGTGGCGGATGGTGGCGGCCTTCTCCGCATCGAGGCCGATCATGAAGCCGGGACAGTCCATGAGGTAGACCACCGGCAGGTGGAAGGTCTCGGCGAAATCGACCCAGCGCACCACCTTCTGGCAGGCATCCGCCGTCCACGAGCCGCCATAATGGAAGCTGTCGCTGGCCAGCACCATCACCGCCCTGCCCTCGAGCCGCGCGAGGCCGACGATGATCGGCTTGCCGAAATTCTTGGCGACCTCGAAGAACGAGCCCTTGTCGACCACCGACTCGATGATCGGGCGCACCTTGTAGACCTGCTTGCGGTTGCGCGGCACCGCGTTCATCAGCGCTTCGTCGCCGCGTTCGGGATTGTCGGTGCAGGGCAAGGTCGGCGGCAGCTCGTAGACCGACGGCGGCAAGTAAGACAGGAAACGCCGCGCGCAGGCGAACGCCTCCTCTTCGGTGTCCACGGCATGATCGACCGCGCCGGCGCGGGTCTGGATGTCGGCACCGCCGAGCTCCTCCTTCGAGAAGTCCTGCCCCAGCGCCTTCACCACCGGCGGTCCGGCAACGAACATTGCCGACTTCCGGGTCATGATCGAATAATGGCTTGCGGCAAGACGCGCAGCGCCAAGGCCTGCGACCGAACCGAGGCCGAGCGCGACCACGGGGACACGCGACAAATTCTCTGTCGTGAACCGATACCAGCGCGTGCCGCCGATCCCACCCGGCAGGTTCGCCGCGCCCTTGGTCTCGATGGTCTTGACCGAGCCGCCGCCGCCGGAGCCCTCGATGATGCGGACGATGGGCAGGCGGAAGTCGTGCGCCATCTCCTCCGCCATCAACGGCTTGGCAGAAATCGACGCGTCGGCCGAGCCGCCGCGCACCGTGAAATCGTCGCCGACGACAACGACGGTGCGGCCGTCCACGCGGGCGCGGCCGAACACGCAGTTGGCCGGCGTCAATTTCTTCAGATCGCCGCTGGTATCGTACTCACCGATGCCGGAGACGGCACCGATCTCGTGAAAGCTGCCCTTGTCGATCAGCTTGTCGATACGCTCCCGAACAGTCAGCCGGCCCTGGTCATGCTGTCGCTTGACCTTGTCAACGCCGCCCATCTCCCGTGCGAAGGCTTCGCGCCGGGCGAGGCTCGTCGAGTTCCGGCTTCCAGTTCATTCACTCCCTCCGAATGGATCGGCTTGTTATTGTTATGCACGGCCATTGCGACCGGTTTGCGCGAGATGCGATTGCTGAAGGCGTCGCCTTCCGCGCCCTCCATCAGGCTACCGAGCGAGCGGCCGAGTGCGAGCATCGCCGGCGCGACCTCGTCATGCAGACGCTGCTCGTCATACATCGCCGAGAGCAGACCGATCGTGATGACCACGAAGGTCTGGTACTGCGGCGACCAGATCGGCACCGCCAGACCATTGATGTGCGGGCTCCACAGGCCGCAGGCCGTGACATAGCCGCGCTCGCGTAGCGATTGCCGGTTGGCTTCGATGCGAGGCTTGAGGATCTTGGCGGCCTCGGGCGCCTCGCGCTCCATTTCCGCGATGTAGGCATCGCCGACCTCGGGCGCGAGCGCCGCGGTGTAGGCTGCGCCCGCGGCGAGTGGAAGCCATCGAGATTCGGCTACCGGTGCCCTCGTGCAGGCCGAGCGCAGAGGCCGAACGCGCGAACTGGAGATAGACGAGATGGAAGCGATCGGGTACGACGAAGCCCACCGTGCCCGGCAGCTGCTCGGCGACTTCCTGCAGCCGCTGGCGGATCATGCTGCGCAGCTGCGCGCCCTTCATCATCGATGCGCTCATCGCCACCGCGCTTGGGCCGATGCGATACTTTTGATCGCGCGGCAGATACACGAGCTGGCCCATGCGTGTCAGCGTGTGCGTGAGACGCGACACCGTCGAGCGCGGCAGGCCGCAGCGATTCGAAATCTCGAGATTGCCGAGCCTGCTGTCGTGGCCCTCGAAGCATCGCAGCACGTCGAACGCGCGCGAGACCACCTGGATGACATCGCCCTCACCGGCATCGCCAGCGTGCGCGCCCTGCCTACTCAATCGCTCGGATCGTCGTCCCATGTTCCCTACCGCCTGTTCCGCTCTGCGGAATTAAATTCCACTTGCAGACGACGCTACCTCAGGCATTTTGCGACGACAACTAAAAGGCTTTGGCATGCCAGAAATTAAGATCGTCACGGAGGTGGCCGGACGCATCTGCGCAACGCTCGTGCAAGTTGGAGGAACCGTCGCGGATGGCGACGACGTTGTAATGGTCGAAGCGATGAAGATGGAGATACCTGTGCCGTCGCCTGCGAACGGCACCATCACATCGCTTCTCGTCAAGCTCGACGACGTCGTTGCGGAGGGACAGGCGATCGCCATCGTCGCGAACTGACTGCATTCTCCGTTATTTTCCGCGACAATCTGTCAGCCTCATTCCCACATGCGCGGTACGGCGTTGCCATCGCTTGATGGCGGTGACATGATCGGTTGCAAACAAAACGTTGTTTCAAACAAAGAAAGAAAATCCTCGCGACAAAGCGGGGATCATTGGAGGGAAACATGCTTCGTGGGCTGCTCATGCTCGCGCCTGCCTTGGTTGCGGGCATTTCTTTTGCGTCTACACGCTACGCTTCCGCCGAGGACATCAAGCTGCCGGCGACGCTGACCTTCACCGCCTACGACACCGGCACGGCCGGCTTCAACATCGCGGTCGGCGTCGGCAAGATGATGAAGGACAAATACGGCACCGACGTGCGCGTGCTTCCCGCCGGCAACGACGTCGCCCGCCTCGCGCCGCTGCGCGCCAAGCGCGCGGCGTCGGCGGCGATGGGATCCGGCACCTATTTCGCGCAAGAAGGTGTGTTCGAGTTCGGCGCGAAGGAATGGGGCCCGCAGCCGCTCCAGATTTTGCTCTCGACCATCGACTGCAATTGCGGATCGCTGGGCGTGGCCGCCGACACCGGCGTGAAGGAGCTGAAGGACCTCAAGGGCAAGCGCGTCGGCTTCGTGGTCGGCTCGCCCGCGCTGAACCAGAACTCGCTCGCGGTGCTCGCCTTCGCCGGCCTGACGCAGAAGGACGTCAAGGCCGTCGAATTCGCGAGCTACGGCGCGATGTGGAAGGGCCTGATCAACAATGACGTCGATGCCGCCTTCGGCACCACCATCACCGGCCCCGCCAAGGAAGCCGAGACCTCGCCGCGCGGCCTGATATGGCCGCCATTGCCCGCCAAGGACAAGGAAGGCTGGGCGCGCATGCAGAAAGTCGGCTCGTTCTTCTTCCCGCAAACTGCGACCTGCGGGGCCGGCATCTCGCCGGAGAAGCCGGTCGAGGCTCGGCAACTATCCCTACCCGATCTTCGTCGCCTACGCTTCGCAACCGGCCGATCAGGTTTACGCGGTCACGAAGGCGATGATCGTGAACTACGACGCCTACAAGGATTCCGCGCCCGGCGCGGGCGGGCTTGCAGCCGACCGCCAGACCAAGAATTGGGTGGTGCCGGTGCATCCCGGCTCCGTGAAGGCCCTGAAGGAAGCCGGGCAATGGAGCGAGGCGCAGGACGCGCACAACAACAAGCTGATCAAGCGGCAGGAGGTGCTCGGCGCAGCGTGGGCGGATTACGGCAAGTCCAATCCACCGTCGGATGACAAGGCGTTTCTCGCCGGCTGGATGAAGGCGCGTGCCGCGGCGCTCGCGAAGGCCGACATGCCGAACGGGTTCGAGGAATAGAACGAATTGACTCACGCTTGCCGCCAAGAGGGAGGTGCGCTCCCTCCCCGCTCGCGGGGGAGGGTTGGAGAGAGGGGGTATCTACGACGGTAGTCCCCCAGAGGAGAGAACCCTCACCCGGCGCTGCGCGCCGACCTCTCCCGCAAGCGGGATAGGTTGAGCTCGTGGCGACATTCGTTTCAACCAACAGCTGCTCGGCGTAGTCAGTCGCTTTTCGCCTACACATTCCGGATCAATGATGTCTTCTTCCGCCTCCACCACCCCGCAAGACGAGCCCAAGCGGGTCGTGTTCGACGACCCGCACGGCGCCGCCGGCAACATGCAGGAGGCCGAGGTCACGCGCGTGCGCGCGCTTCGCGGTGCCTGGCGCTGGCTGCTGGTGGCCGCGACCGCGGCGACCATCCTGCTCTGCATCAACCAGCAATTCTCGCTGCGCTTCTTCATCGGCTACACCCAGCTCAACACGGAGTATTTCTATCTCCTGATCGCGCTGATGCTGCCCTTTACCTTCCTGATCTTCCCCGGCACGGAGCGCGCACCGCTCGATCGGATTCCCTGGTACGACCTGTTACTCTTCGTCGCGACCTTCGCCGCAGCGTTGCTGCTGATGTCGAACGTGCGCAAGGCGGCCGAGGCCGGCTGGGAGTTCGGCGGCGCGCCCAACAACGTCATCGCCGCGGGCCTCGTGATGTGGGCGATGCTGCTGGAGGCGCTGCGCCGCACCGGCGGCTGGAGCCTGCTCTTGAGCGTGCTTCCCTTCACCGTCTATCCGCTGTTCGCCGAGGCAGGCTGGCTCGGGCCGTTTCGCGGCACGCAATCGACGATCGAACAGGCGACCGCCTACCACGTGCTGTCGGGAGAGAGCCTGCTCGGCATTCCCATCCAGGCCTTTGCCGACACCGTGATCGGCTTCCTGGTGTTCGGCACCGCGCTGATGATGACCGGCGCCGGAAAATTCTTCATCAACCTCGCCTTCGCGCTGTGCGGCACGTTCCGCGGCGGCGCGGCAAAGGTCTGCATCTTCGCCAGCGGCCTGCTCGGCATGATGTCGGGCTCGATCATCTCCAACGTGCTGACCGCCGGCACCATGACCATCCCCGTGATGAAGAAGAGCGGTTTTCGCGCCTCCTATGCCGGCGCGATCGAGGCCTGCGCCTCGACCGGCGCGGTACTGGCGCCGCCGGTGATGGGTGCGACGGCCTTCGTCATCGCGCAGTTCCTCAATGTCAGCTACGCCGACGTCGCGCTCGCCGCGATCATTCCGGCCGTGCTCTATTATATCGGCCTGTTCATGCAGGTCGATTCCTATGCCGCGCGCCACAAGCTGAAGGGCATTCCGCGCGCCGAGCTGCCGCGCATCATGGATACGATCAAGGACGGCTGGTACTACGTCTTCGTCATCGCGCTGCTGATCGTGATGCTGCTCTATTTCAAGCGCGAGAGCCATGCCCCGTTCTACGCCACCGCGCTGCTGCTGGTGCTCAACCAGTTTTTCTCCAAGGACACACGCTGGACCTTTGCGACGATCGGCAAGTTCCTCGAGGTCAACGGCCGCACCTTCGTCGAGCTGGTCGGCATCCTCGCCGGCTGCGGCCTCCTGATCGGGGCGTTCTCGATGACCGGCGTGGTGTCGAGCCTTGCCAACGACCTGTTGCGGATCGCCGGGGACAACCCGTTCCTGCTGCTCGGCATGTGCGCGCTGACCAGCTTGATCCTCGGCCTCGGGCTGACGACGACGGCCTGCTACATCTTCCTCGCCATCCTGGTCGCGCCCGCGCTCGAGAAGCTCGGGCTCAACAGGATGGCGGTGCATATGTTCATCTTCTATTGGGGCATGCTGTCGTCGATCACTCCGCCGGTCGCGATCGCGTCCTTTGCCGCCGCCGGCATTGCGGGCTCGCCCGCGATGAAGACGGGCTGGGAATCGATGTGGGTCGGCAGCATCATCTACTTCATCCCATTCTTCTTCGTGCTCAATCCGGCGCTGGTGCTGCAGGGGCCGAGCCCCTACCTCGCCGGCCTCGGCCTGATGGGCCTTGCGGCGTTCGGCACGCTGTTCATTTGCGGCGGCATCCAGGGCTACCAGCCCTTCGTCGGCGATCTCCGTGGCACCGGCGGGCTGGAGTGGCCGCTCCGCGTGCTGCTGGTGATCGGCGGCTTCGTGGTGGCGACGCCGGGCGGCGGGATCATGCCGCTGTCGCAGTTGCAGGTGACGCTGCTCGGGCTCGCCATCCTCGCGCCCACGGTTCTGCTCGCCCTCGTGCTGGTCCGGCGGCAGACCATGGTGCCGAACGGGTTGCGCACACCCTGATTGCGTTGCACAAGAGAGGCGATGACACCGCTCTCGCCTCTCGCCTCGGCCTGGACCCGCTCGAAGCCGCCTTTGCTGCGGTTTCTGGACAATTGCCTGAACGAATTCTCCGCGGAGACGTCGGGCGGCGTCGCCGACTACATTCCCGAGCTGAGCAAGGCCGACCCTGCCTATTTCGGCATCAGCCTCGCCACCCTGGACGGCCATGTCTACGAGGTCGGCGACAGCCGCGTGCCCTTCACCATCCAATCGATGTCGAAGCCGTTCGTGTTCGCGCTGGCGCTGGATCTGCTCGGCGCGGCTAAGGTCGAGAGCGCGATCGGCGTCGAACCTTCGGGCGACCCGTTCAATTCGATCCGGCTCAATTCCGAGAATCATCCGTTCAACCCGATGGTCAATGCCGGCGCCATCGCCTGCACCGGGCTGATCTACGACAGCAAGGGCACCGACGCCTTCGAGCAGATCCGCCTCGCGCTCAGCCGTTTTGCCGGACGCGACCTTGCCGTGGACGAGGCGGTCTACGCCTCGGAAAGCCAGACCGGCGACCGCAACCGCGCCATCGGCTATCTCTTGAAGACCAACGCGGTGATCTCCGACAACGTCGCCGCCGTGCTCGACGTCTATTTCCGGCAATGCGCCGTGCTGGTCACCGCGCGCGACATCGCGGTGATGGCGGCGACGCTCGCCAACCGCGGCGTCAATCCGGTCACCGGCGAGCAGGTGCTGTCGCCTTACGCAATCTCGCGCACGCTATCCGTGATGACGTCCTCGGGCATGTACGACTATGCCGGTGAATGGATCTATCGCATCGGCATCCCCGCCAAGAGCGGCGTCGGCGGCGGCATCCTGGCCGCGCTCCCTGCCCGGCTCGGCCTCGGCAGCTATTCGCCGAAGCTCGACAAGCACGGCAACAGCGTGCGCGGCATCAAGGTCTGCGAGGCGCTGTCCTCGCATTACGACCTGCACATGCTGAACCGCAGCGATGATGCACGCAATGCCGTCATCGCCGATTACGACATCGGCAAGAGCCCGTCACGCCGCGTGCGCCGGCCGCAGGAGCGCGAGATCCTGGCCGCGCACGAGCAGGAGGTGCGGGTCATCGAGTTGGTCGGCACGCTGTCGCTGTCGGCGGTGGATTACGTCTCGCGCCGGCTGGCGGGGCGACCGCGGCCGCAAATCGTCGTGTTCGATCTGCACCGCGTCACCTCGACGACGCGGGCGGGTGCGCGGCTCGTCGCCGAGACCTTCGAGGAACTCGCCGCGCTGAACGTGACCGTCGTGCTGTCGGGCGTCAGGCGCGCCTCCAAGGAATGGGATTCTTTGCGGGAATGGACCGCCGAGCTGAAGAACGTCCGCGACTTCTATCTGCTCGACACCGCGATCGAATGGGCCGAGGACCAGATCGTCTACCGCTATGGCGGCTCGATCGACTTCCATGAGACCACCGAGCTTGGCGAGCAGCCGCTGCTAACGGGCATGAGCGTGGACGAGCTGACCGATCTCGCCTCGATCTGCACGATCCGAACCTTTCAGGCCGGCGCGAAGATCATCACCACGGGCGAGCCGGCCAATTCCCTGTTCTTCCTGCGTAGCGGCGCGGTGCATGTCACGCTGCCCGACGGCGTACGGCTCGCGACGCTGACCGCCGGCATGGCCTTCGGCGAGATGGCGTTGCTGGAGACGACGCGCTCGGCTGACGTCTTCGCGGACATGGCGGCGACCGCGTTCGAAGTGCCGCTGAAGGAGTTCGAGCGCTTCCGCAAGCAGCACCCGCGCGCCAGCGAACGCGTCATGCGCAACCTCGCGCAGCTCCTCGCCGACCGCCTGATCGTCGCCAATGCGAGAGTGGATATTCTGACGTCGACGTGAGCAGCCTCATTCGCAATGAGGTCGTCATGCCCGGGCTTGTCCCGGGCATCCACGTTCTCCGCGCCGCATGGCAAGACGTGGATGGCCGGGACAAGCCCGGCCATGACGCCGGGGCTTCCATCTCACACTTAAACTATCGGCTTGCCGCTTCGCTCAGCCGCCGCTTGATCTTCGCCGCGCTCTTCTCCAGCAGCTCTGAAGGCTGCTGGCCGGTCGCGGCGCACAGGCAGGCCCAGTAGTAGACGACATCGCCGAGTCTCGTCGACGAGGCCCGCTTTATCGAGCCAGTCGTCGCGCAGCAGCTTCTTGATGTGCTCGGCGACCTCGCCGGCTTCACCGGCGAGGCCGAGCCCGAGATAGGACAGCCGCTCGTTGGACGGATGCTCATCGACCTTGGCAATGGTTGCGGCCCAGGCCGCGTAGTCGTCGATCGTCATCGGCATCCCTCGCCGCGTCGTTGGGATCAGCCTACCACTTCCGTGACGGGTTGAAGATCGATTTCGAAGGTCTCCAGGAACTTCGAAGTCATAATGTAGAAGCCGACCGAGAGCTGCAGCTCGACCAATGCGGCCGGCGTCAGCTTCGACGCGATCGCCTTGAAGGTCGCGTCCGTCGGCTTCTTCAGCTTGACGATCTCGTCGGTGAAGGCGAGCGCCGCGCGCTGCACCTCGTCGAAGCAAGTCGCAGCCTGCCAGTTCTCGAGCGCCTCGTTCTGCGCGTCGCTGACGCCGACATTCTTGCCGATGCGCTTGTGCGCGACGATCTCGTACGGCGCCTCGCACAAGATACCGGTGCGGGTGATCGCAAGCTCGCGCACGACAGGGTCGAGACTCGCCCTTGTGCCGGATGGCGCCGCCGAGACGGCAGTACTGCTCGAAATAGCTCGGCGAATGCGACATCATGCGGAAGATGTTGGCATTGCGGTTCTTGTCGAGGATTTCGCGCGTGCGGTCGGATGCCTTGGACGGGTCGCTGTAATCGATGCGGGCCATGATTTTCCTGAAGTTTTTCTGAGTTTTTGATGCTCATTGTCGTTGCCGGGATAGGTCCCCGAAAACTCTATTCGTGCGTGGACGCAGGAGCAACAACATCGAGTCAAATTGCCGCCGCATTGCTGATCGACCTTGGCACAGTCGATATTCGCCGCGTGGGGACAAATCGCGGTGAATACTCGCAAGGGGTGTTCCGAGTAAAATAATTGGCCGTCTTTGCGCTTCACCGCGCATCGATGAGTCACGCCCAAGTCTAGGGAGAAAACGGCATGAAGGAAGCCACCAAGGGGGCGGCCTCGGGAGCGCTCGCGCATATGCTGGCGGTGACGGCGATGCTCGTCATCGCCAGCATCTTGTTCTACGGGCGTTAGTTCGAGTTTTAGAGTTTTCGTCATTCCGGGGTGGCCCTCGCACAGGCCAGGCCCAGAATACCCGTTCCAGGCTCGGTCGTATGACCGCCCCCGAATGACGAATCCCGTCAGGTTTTCTTCGCAAAGAACGGCACCAGCTTCCCGGCAAACGGCTTGAAGCTCGCGATCACCGAATCGCCGATGGCGAGATCGTTTTCACCGTGCGCCATCATGCGAAACCCCTCGGCACAGTCGACCAGCAGGATGTTGTAGGGCACGTGCGCGCGCGTCTCGGGCGTCGCGGCGCGGCAGACCAGCGAGGTGGCGTAGACCTTGCCCTGGCCGCTGGCGCGCTGCTCGCGCGGGTTCGATTCGCCGCAGGAAGCGCAGAAGGCGCGGTGAAAATACTGCACATGCCCGCACGACGTGCAAGTCTGGTAGGTGATGGCCTCTTCGCCCTTGGTCCAATCGGCCAGACGCTCGCTCATCGCACCCTCTCCAGGAACATGCTCACGTGGGACGACAGCACGCCGCCGTCGCCATGCAGCAGCGCGATCGAGGCATCGCGCACCTGCCGGTTGGCGGCGCGCTCCGTCATCTGCAGATGCGCCTCGACCAGATGCGCCATGGCACCGCCGACGCCGCAATGACCGTAGCTCAGCAGGCCGCCATGGGTGTTGAGCGGCATGGCGCCGTCGCGGCCGAAATGACCAGCGCGAACGCGCGCAGCCGCCTCGCCGCGGCCGGCGAGGCCGAGGTCTTCCAGCAGCATCGCGAGCGTGATGGTGAAGCTGTCGTAGATCGCGGCATAGCGCACGTCGGAGATCGCAAGCCCCGTCGCCTCCCTGGCGCGCGCGATGGAGATCTCGGCACCGAGTTCGCTTAGGCCCGGCGCGGCCGTGACATGCTGATGGGTGTGGGCCTGCGCACAGCCGCGGATGCGCACGCCAACTTCTCCGGTCCGCTCGCGGCTGACGACGAAGGCAGCGCCGCCGTCGGACACCGGGCAGCAATCGAGCAGCTTGAGCGGCATCGCCACCGGCATCGAGGCCATGACGTCGGCGACGGTGATGGGATCGTGGAATTGCGCACCGGGATGGGTGCATGCGTGGGCGCGCATCAGCACGGCGAATTCGGCGAGATCTTCTTCGGTCACGCCGTATTCGTGCATGTAGCGCGTGGCGACGAGGCCGTAATAGGCGGGAATGGTCGGCCCGAGCGGCACCTCGTAGTCGGGATGGCCGACCTGCGCGAGCGCCTGGATCGAGGCATCGCGGCTCTGCCCGGTGAGGCGGTTCTCGCCGGCAACGACCAGCACGTGGCGCGCGACACCGGCTTCGACGAGATGGTGGGCGAGCATCGTCATCGCAAGGCCGGTGGCGCCGCCGACCTGGACGGCGTGAGCGTAAACGGGGCGGATGCCGAAATGCTCGGCGAAGACGGTCGCGAGCATGATGTGCGGCGAGACGGTGGAATAGCCGCAGAGGATGCCGTCGATCTCGCTCCGCTCCAGGCCCGCATCGTCGAGCGCGGCTTGCGCCGCCTTGCTCATCAGGTCGAGAGAAGACGAGCCGTCGTGCTTGCCGAAAGATGTGAGACCGACGCCGGTGATGAAGCTCATGTTCTCTCCTCCGGCGGCGCGCGCGTGACACCATCGCGGACCATGGCGGCGATCTCGTCGGCGGAATAGCCGATCTCACCAAGAATCTCCGCGCCGTGCTCGTTGAGCCGCGGCGCCAACCGCACCGGCTCGGCCTCCGTCTCCGACCAGCTTGCCGTCACCTTCATGCTACGGATCGGGCCTTCGGTCGGATGGGTCACCACCGGGAAGAAGCCGGTCGCTTCCAGATGCGGATCGTGCAGGATCGAGCCTAGGTCGTGCATCGGCATCACGGGCACGTCGGCCTTCGTCAGCAGCTCGATCCACTCGGCGGTGGGGCGGGTCTCGAAGATGCGGGCGAGGCTCGGCATAGACGACGTCGATGTTCGCAGCGCGGCCGGCGAAGGTTGCGAATTTGGGATCGGCGCGCAGATCATCGCGCGCCGTCGCCTTGAAGAAATTCTCCCACTGCTTGTCGTTGTAGACGATGACGCTGAGATAGCCGTCCGAGGTCTTGTAGGGCCTGCGGTCGCGCGAGAGGTGGCGGGCATAGCCGCCCTTGTCGAGCGGCGGCTCGTAGGTGAGACCGCCCATGTGGTCGCCCATGACGAAGCCGGCCATGGTCTCGAACATCGGGATGTCGACGCGCTGGCCGCGCCCGGTGCGGTCGCGGTGTACCAGGCTGGCGCAGATCGCCCCGACGGCGGTAAGGCCGACGATGCGGTCGACCAGCGCGTTCGGCACGTAGCGCGGCACGCCGTCGCCGGTCTGCGCCATCAAAGCGGGCAGCGCGGTTGCGCCCTGGATCAGATCGTCATAGGCGGGCTTTGCCGCATAGGGTCCGTCCTGGCCGAAGCCGAACACGCCGGCATAGACGAGGCGCGGGTTGATTTCCGAGACGACGTCATAGCCGAGCTGCAGCCGCGCCATGGCCTGCGGACGGACGTTGTAGACGAGGACGTCGGCATCCCTCAGCAGCCGCAGCACGGCCTCGCGGCCCACTGGCTTCTTCAGATCGAGGCAGATCGAGCGCTTGCTGCGGTTGGTGTTGAGAAACACCGGCCCCATGCCGGCATGGCGCATCGGGCCGATCAGGCGGGTGACGTCACCGTCGAGCGATTCCACCTTGATGACGTCAGCGCCGTAATCGCCGAGCATCTGGGTCGCGTACGGGCCCATCAGCACGGTGGTCATGTCGACGACCTTGATGCCCTTCAGCGGCCCCATCGTTCGCTCCCGATTGCGCGAAGGGCTCAAGGATCGGCCCCGCGATTTCGGCCCAGCTAAGGGCAGTGATGCCGCGCGCGCAAGGGCGGCCGGCGTATGGCCGCATGCGCCGCACGGTGATACCGGCCGCTATTTCTTCTGGCGGGATTCGCGGATCTTGAGGAGCCGGTCGAGCTTCGTCGTTCTGCTGGCTGATGCGGTCGGCGATACGCGACTCGTTCTGCTCGCCCGAAGCAGCAGCGGCCTGCTCGATGAGCTGGCGGATATTGTCCTCGAGGATCGCGATGCGATCGTTGAGTGCGTCGATGGAGAGAGAGTCTTCGTAGTCATTGCTCATGATGCGCGTCTCGCCAATCAATCAGGAGCGTTAAGGTGGGCCAAGCGAAGCGGGGCCACCATGATCTAACGCAAGGAATGTAGGGTGGATTAGCCGAAGGCGTAATCCACCAACTTTGTCGCCGCGGAAAGGAAAGCGGTGGGTTACGCCTTCGGCTAACCCACCCTACGCACCTACAAGCCTTACTTCAGCGGCTCCAGCACGGAGACGTAATTCGCGACCGCGGCACCGCCCATGTTGAAGATGCCGCCGAGTTTTGCGTTTTTCAGCTGCATGCCCTCGGGCGCCTGCCCTGCGAGCTGCATCGCGGTCATCACGTGCATGGAGACGCCGGTGGCGCCGATCGGATGGCCCTTGGCCTTCAGGCCGCCGGACGGATTGACCGGCAGCTTGCCGTCCTTCAGCGTCCATCCTTCCTTGATGGCGCGGGCGCCCTGCCCCCGCGGCGTCAGGCCCATGGCTTCGTATTCGATCAGCTCGGCCACGGTGAAGCAGTCATGGGTCTCGACGAAGGAGAGATCGTCGAGCGTCACGCCCGCCTGCTCCAGCGCGCGCTGCCAGGCGACGGTGCAGCCCTCGAACTGGAGGATGTCGCGCTTGGACATCGGCAGGAAGTCCTGGGCGTGCGCGGTGGCGCGGAAGCCGATCGACTTGCCCATGGTCTTGGCGGTCTCGGCATCTGCCAGCACCAAGGCGGCGGCGCCGTCGGACACCAGCGAGCAGTCGGTGCGCTTCAGGGGGCCGGCAACGAAGGGGTTCTTCTCGCTCTCGGCCCGGCAGAAGTCGAAGCCAAAATCCTTGCGCATCTGGGCGAAGGGATTGGCGACGCCATTCTTGTGGTTCTTCGCCGCGATCAACGCCAATGCATCGGACTGGTCGCCGTATTTCTGGAAATAGGAGCTGGCGATCTTGCCGAACACGCCGGCGAAGCCGCCGACCGTGTCGCCGTCCTCGGGCAGATAGGACGCCTTCAGCAGGTTCTTGCCGATTTCCGGACCCGGCGTGCGGGTCATCTGCTCGACGCCGACGACCAGCACGATCTTGGCGGCGCCCGCGGCAATCGCGCGCAGGCCCTGATGCACGGCGGCGGAGCCCGTGGCGCAGGCATTCTCGACGCGGGTGGCAGGCTTGAAGCGCAGCTTCGGGTCGGCCTGGAGCACCAGCGAAGCGGTAAAATCCTGCGGCGAGAAGCCGGCATTGAAATGGCCGAGCACGATCTCGTCGACATCGCCGGCCGAAATGCCGGCATCGGCCATCGCCTCATTGGCGACGCGGGTGACGAGGCTCTCGACGGTTTCGGTGTCGAACTTGCCGAACGGCGTATGCGCCCATCCGACGATGCTGGCGGTCATGGTCATCTCTCCCTTGGGGGTCTCTTCCTGAGCTAAGTCTTAGCCCAGCGATGGCAAGACTTCACGCGGGTTTCAGGGCCTTGAGGGTGCGCTGGCAGATGGCAGTTATGCCGGCCCAGTTCCCGGCCTTGATCTCGGCGGCCGGGCACAGCCAAGAGCCGCCGACGCAGAGCACGTTGGGCTCGGCGAGCCAGCTCGCCGCATTGGCCTCGCCGATGCCGCCGGTCGGGCAGAATCGCACGTTCGGGAACGGTCCGCCGAGCGAGCGGAGGCCCTTGATGCCGCCGGCCTGCTCGGCCGGGAAGAACTTTGCGACGTCAAAGCCGTGCGACAGCGCCATCATCAGCTCGGACGCCGTGGCAATGCCCGGCGCGAACGGCAGGGAGCTGTGGGCTGCGGCCTTGAGGAGATCCGGGGTCAGGCCCGGGCTGATGGCGAAGGCGACGCCGAGCTTCTCGACACGGACGAAATCGGCCGGATTGAGGATCGTGCCGATGCCGACCACCGCCTCAGGGACTTCGGCCATCATCGCCCGCGCCGCCTCGATCGCCACGGGGGTGCGCAGGGTCACCTCCAGCGTGCGGACGCCGCCGGCGACCAGCGCACGCGCCAGCGGGACGGCATCCTGGATGCGCTCGATGGTGAGCACGGGGATCACAGTCGCCGCCTTGAACAGCGCGGCAAGGTGGTTCTGTTGGGCGGTTGTGGTCATAGGTCTCGATTCGGTTGGTCGCTTTTACTTGGTCGCCTGGCGAGAGGCTGCCGGCCGGTGCCGCTTCTTCGGCGGCATGGCATAGCCCGGAATGATGGCGCCGGCATAGCAGATCACGACGCTGGCGAGGCGGTGCCCGGCCTGGGCCGCCTCGACCGGATCGGAACCGGCGAGCCGGGCGGCGATATAGGCCGCGGCAAAGCTGTCGCCGGCCGCCGTGGTATCGACCACCGGGTTCGTCATGGGTTCAGCGCGGACCTCATGGGTCGCCCCGGAAAAGCGCAGCAGGCTGACCGGCTCGGCGAGGCGGAACACCAGCTCGGGCGTCGGGATGCGCGCCATCAGCTGGTCGTTGCTCTCGCCGGGATAGAGCGCGAGCAGATCCTCGGTCGAGGTCAGTACGATGTCGGCGGCCGCGAAGGCCGCGGCGAACACCTCGCGGGCGACGTCGCGGTCCGGCCAGCCGCGCGCACGGAAATTGGTGTCGAACACGAAGCGAGTGCCGAGCAGGCGCGCACGCTTGATCGCCGCGAACAAGCGATCACGGCCCGCGGAATCGTAGATCGAGAGCGTGATCGCCGAGAGATAGACGATGTCGTAGCTCATCAGCGAGTTGAGCAACTCGTCGGTCTCCGGCAGGCTCATCAGCTGCCGCGCCGCCGCGCTGTCGCGCCAGTGGAAGAACTGGCGTTCACCCTTCGCATCCGTCTGGATCATGTAGAGGCCGGGCAGCTTGCCCGCGAGCCGCGCGACGCGCCGCGTGCCGACATTCTCCGCGTTCCAGGCGGCGATCATCTCGTCGCTGAGGGCATCGTCCCCGAGCGCGGTGAGATAGTCGACCTTGACCTCGAGCCGTGCGAGATACACGGCCGTGTTGAGGGTGTCGCCGCCGAAGCCGCGCGAATACAGCCCGCCGCCCTGCCCTGCAGACGCGCCGCTTTGCGCCTGCCGAAGCTCGACCATGCATTCGCCGATGCAAGCAACGCTCGCCATCACCAGGGCCCGCTCTGCCGGAGATCAGGCGACGAAATTGCCGCCGAGCTCGTCTTCGATGTGAATGCGGATGATGTCGTCGAAGGTCTTCTCGGCGGTGGTGAAGCCGGTAGCTCGAGCGACCGCCTGGCGTTGAAGTTGCGCGGCCAGCCGCCGACGATGCCGACGATGAAGGGATCGGGCTCGCGCTTGATCCGCGCGGCGACTTTCTCACCCGCAACCCGCGTCAAGGCCGCGATCTGCTCGCCGACCGTCGCGGAGAGGCCCGGCATGGTCAGGTTGCGGCGCGGGCCGACCGCGGCAAGGTCCATGGTGCCGGCATGGAGCAGGAAGCCGACCGCCGAGCGCGGCGTGGCGTGCCAGTGGCGGACGTCCTCGGAGACGGGAAGGATCGCCTCCTTGCCGGCCAGCGGCTCGCGCAGGATGTTGGAGAAGAAGCCCGATGCCGCCTTGTTGGGCAGGCCGGGACGGATGCAGATGGTCGGCAGGCGGATGCCGATGCCGTCGAGGAAGCCGCGGCGGGAATAGTCGGCCAGCAGCAATTCGCCGATCGCCTTCTGCGCACCGTAGCTGAGCAGCGGGGTGTGGAAGAACTCGTCGCCGATCGCATCCGGGAACGGCGCGCCGAACACCGCGATCGAGGACGTGAACACCACGCGCGGCTTGTAGCCGCCGCCGACCAGCCTGATGGCATCGAGCAGCATCCGCGTGCCGTCGAGATTGATGCGATAACCCTTGTCGAAATCGAGCCTCGGCTTCGCCCGAGACGATCGCGGCGAGATGGAAGATCACGTCGGGCCGGCCGGCGATCAGCTTTTCCGCCGCGCCGGGAACTGCGAAATCGCTTGATACCGTCTCGACGGGGAAACCGGCCTTCTCCGGCTTTTTCGGCTCGACCACGTCGTGCATGGTCAGCTTGGTGATGTCGCTCTTGCCGAGCCGGCCGTCGCGCAGCAGCCGTTCACAGAGTTTGCGGCCGACCATGCCGGCGGCGCCCAGAACCAGAATGTGCAAGAGCCTCAACTCCTTCTTATTGGCCGAGAGCGCGCCGCTCCCGGCGCGCGCTTAGGGCAGCCGTACGATCATTCCTTCACGGCGCCGGTCATCGCGGACACATAATGCTCCACGAAGAAGGCGTAAAGGATGACGAGCGGTAGCGAGCCGGCCAGGGCTCCCGCCATCAGCGAACCCCAGCGATAGATGTCACCGTCCACGAACTCGTTGACGATCGCGACAGGCACCGTCTTGTTGCTGGTCGACTGCAGGAACGTCAACGCGTAGATGAACTCGTTCCAGCACAGCGTGAAGCAGAAGATGAAGGCCGAGATCAGGCCCGGAATCGCGAGCGGCAGCACGATCTTGATCAGGATCTGCCAGCGGCTCGCCCCGTCGATCAGCGCGCATTCCTCGAGCCTCGAACGGGATGGTCTTGAAGTAGCCCATCAAGAGCCAGGTCGAGAACGGGATCAGGATGGTAGGATAGGTCAGGATCAGGGCCAGCGGCGAGTCGAACAGGCCGTACTGGAACACGACCGTGGCGAGCGGGATGAACAGGATCGACGGCGGGACGAGATAAGCGAGGAAGATCAGCCCGCCGACGAGATTGGCGCCCTTGTAGCGCAAGCGCACGATGGCGTAGGCCGCCAGCACCGACGCGATGATCGAAAGGATCGTGGCGCAGATCGCGACATACATCGTGTTCCAGAGCCAGTGCGGATAGTAGCTCTCGAACAACAGCTTGTGGAAATGCTTGAAGGTCGGATTCCAGGTCCAGAACGGGTTGAACCTGTCGAGATCGAGCAATTGGTCGTCCGGCTTCACCGAGGTCAGCGCCATCCAGTAGAACGGAAACAGCAGGACCACGACGATGATGGTGAGCGGCAGGTACAGCGTCACGAGCCGGCGCGGCACCGACTGCAGATAGCTCATGCCCTCGCTGTTATCGACGCGCGCGGGCGACGATATGACGGACTTGAGGTCGACTTTCGAAGCGGGAAGATCAGTCATTGTTTTCCCCCTGCTGCCACTTGCGGCGCTGCAGGCCGAACCAGGACACCATGATCGCGGCGAGCAGGAACGGGATCATGGCGCTGGAGATCGCCGCGCCCTCGCCGAGCTGCCCGGCGATAATCGCACGCTGGTAGGACAGCGTCGCCATCAGATGGGTGGCGTTGACGGGGCCGCCGCGCGTCATGGCCCAGATCAGCTGGAAGTCGGTGAAGGTGAACAGCACCGAGAAGGTCATCACGACGGCGATGATCGGCGTCAGCAGCGGATAGGTGATGAAGCGGAAATTCTGCCAGCGCGTGGCGCCGTCGAGCGTTGCGGCTTCATAGAGCGACGGCGACACCGTCTGCAGGCCCGCGAGCAGCGTGATCGCCACGAACGGCACGCCACGCCAGATATTGGCGAAGATCACGCAAATGCGCGCCCAGGTCGTGTCGCCGAGGAAGTTGATGTTTTGATTGATCAGGCCGAGATGCTTCAGCGACCAGGAGATGATGGAGAATTGCGAGTCGAAGATCCACCAGAACGCCAGCGCCGAGAGCACCGTCGGCACGATGAAGGGGATCAGGACCATCGCGCGCAGCATCGCCTTGAACGGCATGTTCTCGTTCAGCAGCAGCGCGAGATACAACCCGATCGCGAATTTGAGGGCGCTGGCGACGAAGGTGTAGAGCAGCGTGTTGAACACCGACAGCCAGAAGATGGAATCGTCCCACAGCCACTCATAGTTCTCGGTGGCGACGAAGTGCCCGACCCTGCCGATTCGGGTGTCGGTGAAGGACAGCCAGATGCCGAGCCCGAGCGGATAGGCCAGGAAGAAGATCAGGAACGCCATGGCCGGCACCATGAACCAGAAGCCGAGCCAGTTACGATTGTGTTTGAGCCGGGTCCAGGCGCTATCCTCGATCATCTGAGGCTTGGCCCGGGGAAGTGCGACATCAGCCATGCCCGATATCCCTGATCGAAATGTTGAAGAGCGGCCGGCCGATGGCCGGCCGCCCCGTGACTATCAGCGATAGATGCGCTTGAGCTGGCGCTCGGCTTCCGCCATCGAGCCCTTCGCATCCTTGGTGCCGGTGCAGTAATTGGCGAACATGTCGACGACGATGAAGTCGGCGATCGCGGTTGCCGCCTTTTCGCCGACGGTGCCGATACCGGCCGCCGGTAGCGTGCGCTTGGAGGCCTGCGAGAACACCTCGTTCTTGGGATCGGCCTTCCAGATCGGCGCCGACTCATAGGCGTTCAGGGTCTGCGTCAGATAGCCCTGCGCGCCATCCAGCCACTTCTCGTAATTCTCCTTCTCCAGCATAAAGGCGACGAAGGCCTTCGCCGCGTTCGGATATTTGGTGAAGTTGAAGGCGAGGATCGGCAGCGCAAGCTGCAGCTCGGTCGGCTTGCCGACCGGTCCGACCGGCCAGAGCGCGTGATAGGTGTCCTCGGCGAGTTCCTTCTTGCTCGCGTCGGTCTTGGCGGCAACGTAGATCGAGATGCCGTTCGCCGTGCAATAGAGCCTCGCCGGCGAGGAACGCCTTGTTGTTGGAGGAATCGTTCCAGGACGCCGTGCCCGGGATGAAGGCGTCGTACAGCGCCTTGCAATATTCCAGCGCCTTCGCCGTCTCCGGCGAATTGATGACGATCTTGTCGTTCTGATCGACGGTGTAGGCGCCGTGGCCCCAGAGGACCCAGTGCAGCCACGAATTGCCGTCGCCCGAGGCATGCCCGAGCGCGAAGCCGGCCGGCGTGTTGTTCTTCTTCAGGGCCTTGCACATCTCGAGGAAGCCCGGAAAATCCTTCGGGAATTCCTTGAAGCCGGCCTTGTCGAGCGCCGACTTGCGGTACGTCATGTAGCCGCCGTTGGTCGCGACGGGAATGCCGAGCCAGTCGTTGCCCTGCTTGCAGGTCTTGGCGGCCGCATCGGTCCAGCCGCCGTATTTCTTGCCGAGATAATCGGCGACGTCGTTCATCTTCAGCACTTTGGTGGGGAACAGCTGCGGCAGCGTGTGCAGGCCCCAGGCGAGGTCGAGACCGGAGCCGGTGTTGGCCGCAACCGAGGCCTTCGGCTGCACGTCCTCGAAGGATTCGCTGAACACGTTCATCTCGGTGCCGGTGGCCGCCTTGAACGCCGCGACCATCGCATTGAACGCATCGTCTTCCGCCGGCACGAAGCGCTTCCAGCGCATCACGGTGAGCTTGGCGCCGGGCTCGGCCTTCCAGGGCGAGTCTCTGCGCCCAGGCCTTGGCGAAATCGAACAGTGCCGGCCCGGTGAGCATGCCGGTCGCAGCCAGTGCCGTTCCACCCTGAAGCAGAGTCCGGCGGGTAAAGTCTTGCATGGTGTCCTCCCTGTGATGCTTTTTATTGGTATGACTTAAAGCTACGCTACGCGTTCAGGCGTTTTCCCGTCGCGTCGTCGAACAGATGGACCAGCGACGGGTCGGGCTTCAGCCGGACCTTGTCGCCCGGGTTGAACTGGTGACGTTCGCGGAAGACCGCGACGACCTGCTCGCCGCCGATCTTGGCGAACACCTGCGTCTCCGAGCCGGTCGGCTCGACCACGACGATCTCGGCTTCGGCACCGTCGTCGGCGATGGTGAAATGCTCGGGCCGCACGCCGTAGACGGCGGGACGGCCGTCGGACGCCGCGGGCGCGGTCTTGAGCGGCAGCTTGACGCCGTTCGGCCCCTCGAAGGTCGCAACGCCGTTGACACGCACATGCCCCTTCAGGAAGTTCATCGCGGGCGAGCCGATGAAGCCGGCGACGAACTGGTTGTCCGGCTTGTCGTACAGTTCGAGCGGCGTGCCCATCTGCTCGACGATGCCGTCATGCATGACGACGATCTTGTCGGCCATGGTCATGGCTTCGATCTGGTCGTGGGTGACGTAGACCGTCGTCGTCTTCAGCCGCTGGTGCAGCTCCTTGATCTCGGTGCGCATGGCGACGCGCAGCTTGGCGTCGAGGTTCGACAAGGGCTCGTCGAACAGGAAGACCTGGGGATCGCGCACGATGGCGCGGCCCATCGCGACGCGCTGGCGCTGGCCGCCGGAGAGCTGGCGCGGATAGCGATCGAGCAGCGGCGCCAGCGCGAGGATCTCGGCGGCGCGCTTGACGCGCTTGTTGATCTCGTCGGCGCCAGCATTCCGCAGCTTCAGCGAGAAGCCCATGTTGTCGGCGACGGTCATGTGCGGATAGAGCGCGTAGTTCTGAAACACCATCGCAATGTCCCGCTCCTTGGGCTGGACATTGTTGACGACACGGTCGCCGATCGAGATCGTGCCGGAGGTGATGTTCTCGAGACCGGCGAGCATGCGCAGAAGCGTCGACTTGCCGCAGCCGGAGGGGCCGACCAGAACGACGAACTGGCCATCCTCGATCGGTACAGTCACGCCGTGCAGGACTTCAAAATTGCCGAACGATTTCCGCACGTCGCGGATTTGCACAGACGACATCTAGCTCCCTCCTCGAAAGTCCACGGCACTCTTGGCGCCGGACCGTCTTGTTTTTTCAGACTTCGCCGAACGAAGCCCGACCTTAGCGGGCAACATTGTCGGCAGTTTGTGCGGTTTTGGCAATTTGTCTTTGGTTAGTCGTTGCTGGTAGCGCTGTCAACGTTCCTTTGTTTGCGCGACCGACTGTGTTATGAGCAGCAAATGGGTCGAAAACGCACCAAGTCAGGCAAAATCCGGTTGGCGGAAGTCGCCGAGCTTGCCGGCGTAAGCCCGATTACGGCGTCCCGGTTCTTTCGCAATCCGGAGGCCCTGTCGGTCGCCAAGCGGACGCGGGTCGAGAGCGCGGCGAAAGAGCCTCGGCTATGTCCCGAATCTCGCGGCACGTGCACTGGCCTCGCAGCGCACCGAGGTCATCGGCGTCCTGATCCCCTCTCTCACCAACAACGTGTTCTCGGACGTGCTGCGCGGCATCTATGATGCGTCCGAAGGCAGCCGTTACTCGATCCAGTTGTCCAACACGCGCTACAGCATCCTGCAGGAGGAGAAGCTGCTGCGCCTGTTTCTCGCGCAGAAGCCGGCCGGACTGATCGTCACCGGCATCGACCAGACCACGGAATCGCGCGCGATGCTGGAGGCCGCCGATTGCCCGATCGTTCAGATCATGGAGATCGGCCCCGATCCGGTCGACATGATGATCGGCTTTTCACACTATGATGCAGCCCGCGCAGCGGTTGCGCACCTGTTCGAACAGGGGCGCCGCAAGATCGGCTTCGTCGGGGCGCGGATGGACCCGCGGGTGCAGCGGCGGCTGGACGGATACGTCTCGGCCATGAAGGACGCAGGATTGTTCGAGCAGCGACTTGTCGTCACCACCGCGACACCGACCTCGGTGACGCTGGGCGGCGCCCTGTTCACCGATCTGCTGGCGCGGGAGCCCGGTCTCGACGCGGTGTTCTGCGCCAATGACGATCTCGCGCTCGGCGTGTTGTTCGAATGCCGACGCCGCGAGATCGCAGTCCCCGACCAGATCGCAATCGTCGGTTTCAACGACCTCGAATTCATGGCGTCCGCCGTCCCTACCCTCACCAGCGTGCGCACCAACCGCTACGAGATGGGCAACACGGCCGCCACCATGCTGATCGAGGCAATCGACGGCCGCCGCCCGGAGCGGCCGGTGCTCGATCTCGGCTTCAAAGTGATCGAGCGGCAAAGTTCGTCACCGCGCCATTCGGACAGCAGGCCGTCCCTTTCGGGCGCGGGCCCGGCGAACAAAATGGTAGCGTTACCAAGTAGCCATGACTAGTATCGGATTTGTGAGGAAACGACCCGCCAGCGGGCCAGCGATCCATCATTCGCGCCGTTGGGCATCGCACAAGCCGACACCCCAGGACGGACGCCAATAAGACGGACGCCAGTGCGTTTGCATTGCAGGAGAAACCAATGACAAAAAAGCCAACCAATGGGCATGCCCCCGCCGGCAACGGCGCTCGCCGCCACCTTCGCTCGCAGGAATGGTTCAACAACCCGCACAATCCGGGCATGACCGCGCTCTACATGGAGCGCTACCTCAATTACGGCCTCACCCGCGCCGAGTTGCAGTCCGGCAAGCCGATCATCGGCATCGCCCAGACCGGCAACGACCTCTCGCCCTGCAACCGCCACCACATCGAGCTGGCCCATCGCGTCCGCGAGGGCATTCGCGAGGCCGGCGGCATTGCCATGGAATTCCCGACCCACCCCATTCAGGAGACCGGCAAGCGCCCGACCGCGGCGCTGGACCGCAACCTCGCTTATCTCGGCCTGGTCGAGATCCTTTACGGCTATCCGCTCGATGGAGTCGTGCTCACCACCGGCTGCGACAAGACCACGCCGGCCTGCATGATGGCGGCGGCGACCGTGAACCTGCCCGCGATCGTGCTGTCGGGCGGCCCGATGCTCAACGGCTGGCATGCCGGCGAGCGCACCGGCTCCGGCACCATCGTCTGGAAGTCGCGCGAGCGGCTCGCCGCCGGCGAGATCGACTATGAAGAGTTCATGGAGATCGTGGCCTCCTCGGCGCCGTCGGTCGGCCATTGCAACACCATGGGCACTGCCTCGACCATGAACGGGCTTGCCGAAGCGCTCGGCTTCTCGCTGCCGGGCTGCGCGGCGATCCCCGCGCCCTATCGCGAGCGCGGCCAGATCGCCTACGAGACCGGCAAGCGCGCCGTCGAGATGGTGTGGGAAGACCTCAAGCCCTCGGACATCCTGACCCGCGAGGCGTTCGAGAACTGCATCGTGATCAATTCGGCGATCGGCGGCTCGACCAACGCGCCGATCCACATCAATGCGCTCGCCCGTCATATCGGCGTCGAGCCTCACGATCGAGGACTGGCAGAAGGTCGGCCACGACGTGCCGCTGCTGGTCAACATGCAGCCCGCCGGTTTCTATCTCGGCGAGGAATTTCACCGCGCCGGCGGCGTGCCGGCCGTGGTGCGCGAATTGATGAAGCACAAGCGCATCCACGAGAACGCCGTCACCGTCAACGGACGCGGCATCGGCGAGAACTGCAAGGATGCGCCGGCCCCCGACAACGACGTGATCTGGGCCTACGACAAGCCGCTGGTGAAGGACGCCGGCTTCCTGGTGCTGAAGGGCAATCTGTTCGATTCCGCGATCATGAAGACCTCGGTCATCTCCAAGGAATTCCGCGATCGCTATCTGAGCAACCCGAAGGACCTCAACGCTTTCGAAGGCCGCGCCATCGTGTTCGAGGGTCCGGAGGATTATCACGCGCGGATCGACGATGCCTCGCTCGACATCGACGAGCGCTGCGTGCTGTTCATCCGCGGCACCGGCCCGATCGGCTATCCCGGTGGCGCCGAAGTCGTGAACATGCAGCCGCCGGCCGCGCTGATCAAACGCGGCATCCTGTCCCTGCCCTGCATCGGCGACGGACGCCAGTCCGGCACCTCGGGCTCGCCCTCGATCCTCAATGCCTCGCCGGAAGCCGCCGCCAATGGCGGTCTCGCGATCCTGAAGACCGGCGACAAGGTCCGCGTCGACCTCAACAAGGGCAGCGCCAACATCCTGATCTCGGACGAGGAGCTGAAGAAGCGTCACGCCGAGCTGAAGGCCAATGGCGGCTTCAAGCATCCCGAAAACCAGACGCCGTGGCAGGAGATCTATCGCAACACCGTCGGCCAGCAATCGACCGGCGCCTGCATGGAGCCTCGCCACGCGCTACCAGAACGTCGCCGGCACCTTCGGTGTGGCGCGGGATAATCACTAGCAGCCTGTCATTCCGGGGCGCGACGAAGTCGCGAGCCCGGAATCCATCAAGCCACAGGACACGCCGAAAAATGGATTCCGGGTTCGCGCCAAGAGGCGCGCCCCGGAATGACGGCGAGAAATTTAAAAAGGGAGAAATACACATGGCCAACCGCCTCAAGGGCAAGCGCGCCGTCGTCACGGCTGCGGCCGCAGGTATCGGGCGCGCCTGCGCCATCGCTTTCGCGCGTGAAGGCGCAACCGTCATCGCGACAGACATCAACGAGGCCGGCATCGCCGGTCTGACCAAGGAAGGCATCGCCGAGGTCGCAAAGCTGGACGTTCGCAACACCGCCGACGTCAACGCCTTTGCAAAGCGCATCGGCAAGATCGACATCCTGCTCAACGCAGCCGGCTTCGTGCACCACGGCACCATCCTGGAATGCTCGGAAGAGGATTTCGATTTCTCGTTCGACCTCAACGTCAAGTCGATGCACCGGACCATCCGGGCATTCCTGCCCGACATGATCGCGGGCGGCGGCGGCAGCATCGTCAACATCTCGTCCTGCGCGGCCTTGAGGCCGCCGGCGAACCGCTACGTCTATAGCTCGTCGAAGGCGGCGGTGTCGCTGCTGTCGCGTGCGGTCGCGCTCGACTTCATCACCAAGGGCATTCGCTGCAACTCGATCTGCCCCGGCACCGTCGAGACGCCCTCGATGCTCGACCGCGCCGCCGCGCAAGGGCCGCAGGGCAAGGAGATGTTCATTTCCCGCCAGAAGATGGGCCGGCTCGGCACCGCCGACGAGATTGCCAACATGGCGGTCTATCTCGGCAGCGACGAGAGCGCCTTCACCACCGGCGTCGACCTCGTCGTCGACGGCGGCTACATGCTCTGACGTCAGGGGCAGCGGGCATGAACAAGATCGATCTCAACGGGCGCGTCGCAGTCGTCACCGGCGGCGCGCAGGGCTTTGGCCGCGCCATCGCCGAGCGCCTCACCGCCTCCGGCGCCAAGGTTGCGATCTGGGACTTTGACTCCGCGCTGGCCGAGAAAACGGTGAAGGCGATCGGCGGCGAGACCCGAGTCTTCAAGGTCGACGTCACCGACACCGCCGCCGTTGAAGAGGCGCGCGATGCGACGCTGGCGGCGTTCGGCAAGATCGACATCCTCGTCAACAATGCCGGCATCGCCGGCGTCAACAAGCCGGTCTGGGAGACCGATCTCGAGGAATGGCGGAAAGTTCTGCGCATCAACCTCGACGGCCCCTTCATCGTCTGCAAGGCGATCGTGCCTGCGATGCTCAAGCAGAAATACGGGCGCATCGTGAACATCGCCTCGATCGCCGGCAAGGAGGGCAATCCGAACGCCTCGCACTATTCGGCGTCCAAGGCCGGCCTGATCGCGCTGACGAAATCGCTCGGCAAGGAGCTTGCCGCGCATGACATCCTCGTCAATGCGGTGACACCGGCGGCCGCCAAGACCGCAATCTTCGACCAGATGACGCAGCAGCACATCGACTTCATGCTGTCGAAGATTCCAAAGGCACGCTTCGTGCTGGTCGAAGAGCCTCGCCGCGATGGTGGCCTGGCTCGCATCCGAAGACTGCGCCTTCTCGACGGGCGCCGTGTTCGACATCTCGGGCGGACGCGCAACCTACTGAGGACAACATGGTCCACGAAGGCGGATGCCTGTGCGGCGCGGTGCGGTTCAAGGCGGAGGGCGAGCCGCTCAACGTCCGCGTCTGCCATTGCCGACTCTGTCAGAAGGCGATGGGCGCACCCTTCTTTGCCCGTGCGCAGTTCGACCAGCGCTCGCTCACCGTCGAGGGCGAGACGGAGCGCTATCCCTCATCCGAGGCCATCGACCGGGTGTTCTGCAAGCGCTGCGGCACGCGCCTGTTTGCGTGGCGGCGCAACGGCACGCTGGCGGGCGTGTCGCTTTCCGTCTTCGACGACCGCAATGCCTTCGCGCCGACCGAGCACATCTGGATCTCGGAAAAGCCCGTCTGGCTGAAGCTCGACGACGGCTTGCCGCAACATCAGGGGACGATCCCCGCGTGACGTCAGACTTCGCCTGACGCACGCCGCTCGCGTGGGCATGACGTCCCGTCGTCGTCGCGCTCCGGATCCCGGCACCAAGGCAGCTTCGGGTCAGCGCCCAAGGTCGGGCCGATCACCCGTTTCTCGTCTTCCGCAACGGCGATGAAACCTGTCATGGTGGCTTCAGGCCTCTTTCTATCTTAGGCTTCCTTGAGAATTGTTTGCGGGGAATATTGTTGCGTCTCATCAGGCCGATAACGGACGAAGAACTCGGACTTTGGCGATTTCAGACGCTTGCGGTGTGGGGGGCGTGCGTCGGCGCCGTTGCGGCCGGCATCTTTGCCTATCTGATCCTGAACGCCGCCAAGCTGGATATGGGCGCCAACCTCGCGCAGGACTTTCCCGTCGTCCAATTGGGTTTCGCCGACAGTGCGGCCATCAAGCGGGCCGAGAAGATCTTCTACGTCCTGTTCTATGTGATCGGCGGCTGCTCGGCTTTCGCCGCGCTCAGGCTCCGGAAGCACTTTGAGGGCCGATCGCTCATCCTGTTCCTGGTCTCGGCACTGGCGATTGTCTTCGCGCTGGAGGCCTTCCTGCAGGACGCATTCCAGCACAGGCTTCGGATGGTCGCGCTGGCCGTCGCGGTCGGCGCGATCCTCGTCCCCTTCGTGAAGCGCATCCGCCCTCTCGCCGATGTCCGGGCTGACAAGGAAACCCGGCCGATCGCCTTGCTCGAATTCCGATGGATCGACGCTGCGCTCGTCACGGCCCTGCTCGCCCTGACGCTGCCGCTCAGCGTGCAACGTCTGGCCAGTGAGGCGGCGGGCAATCCGCATGCCGTATCGTTCCTGGTCGGACCGGCTCTCTACCAGTTCGCAGATGGCCTGGTGCCTGGACGCGACTTCCTGTCGTTCTATGGATACGGCCCCTCATATTTGTTTGGGCAGGTCGTCCGCGCCGATCCGAACGCCGTGTATCTGCTGTACATCGGCTTCGTTGCCGCTTGTCTCGCCGTCTATCACCTCTCGGCCTATTGGGTCCTGCGCGACTTCTTCCAAAGCAGGGCCTTGCCGTTTCTTCTGGCCTTCGTGTTTCTCGCGCTCTGTCAATACGGCGCCGGCGACGCATTCGCCGGACCGTCTTCCCTCGCCATCAGATACATGTTCGTGTTCGTCGCCACGGGCATTCTTGCACGCCTCATGGTCCATCCTTCAGGATGGTCCCTGGCGGCGCTGTCTGCCGTCTGCGCCGTCTCGATCTTCTGGAATACGGAGACCGGGATCTATACGTGGCTCGTGGGCTGCGCGGCCTTGTCGACGCGGGTGCTCGAACGGCGCTGGCCCTGGGAGGTCGCGGCATTCACCGCACTCTCAGCTCTGCTGCTGACCGCATTGTTCGTCGGCGCTTTCGGTCCGGCCGTGCTGTCGATGGACTTCCTGCGCGTCTTGCTTGCGCCCATCGGCCTGCACAGCGTCTCCAATTGGGTCGGGGTGACCATGAACTGGCAGCCCGGATTCGGGACGGTCTACCAGCTCATCCTGCCGGCAATGGCCATCGGCACGGTCGCCAGCGTGGCCGGAACGTGGGCCGACCGCCGCAGCAACGCGCGCGCCTATTTGCTGGTGCTCTCGCTCGTCGCGCTGGTCTTCATGGCAAAGTGGATGAACCGGTCGCTCGACGCGGTGTGGCAGCAAAACGCCTTTGCTTATCTTGCCGTTGCCGCTTGGTGGGGGCGATCCGCATTCCGCGCCCTTTTCGGCCGAACGACCTCGCAGATCGTCCCTGCCGTTTCATTGGCGGCAACGGCCGCACTCTCGATCGCCGCGCTTCTGAGCGCGCAGGATCGTCAGCAGAACGTGACGATCGGCCTGCGGTCGTACTTGCAATATCCGAGCATCGCCCGGCTGAAGCTCGGACGGGGAGCGGGCCAGGTCAAGGTCGCGCTCGACGGCAGCGACATCGACCTGGTCAACAAGGCGGTGCGACCCGATGGGCGCATGCTGCTGCTGTCGGATCAGGATTGGCTCGTGCTCGTGGCGCTGGGCCGGGCTCCCAAGAGCTACTTCCTCCCGTTCCGGGATACGTTCAGCCCCGAGCATGTCACGCGGAGCTTCGAGGGGGCCGACCATTTCATTCTGGATCGCGGCGCGACCTATGAGTACGACTGGTTGAAGGACATGGTCGAGCAGATCCTGTCGTCGCAGTTCGAGCGCGCGGACGAGATCGACCCGGTTCATCCTCTATCGAAGGAAGGCATGACCACCGGGGCGCGCGCAGCCTGTCGCACCCGGCGCCGCTCGCTGATCATTTGCGGCGTGGCATTTCGGAACCGGCGCCCCTATGTTGAGCCGAAGCGTTGCTGCACCGCCGGTCGGCTGGGACGGCTGCAAGGCCGCAGACAACCGGGATGGACGAGCCGTGAACATTTCCTTCTATGACCTCTCGGTCTGGGTGCTGCCGCTGGTGCTCGCCATTACGTTTCACGAGGCCGCGCACGCCTTCGTCGCGGACAGACGGGGGACGACACGGCCTCGCAGCTCGGCCGCGTCAGCTTCAACCCGATCAGGCATATCGACCCGTTCGGCACCCTGATTCTGCCGGCGATGCTGCTGTTCGCACACTCGCCGTTCCTGTTCGGCTATGCCAAGCCGGTGCCGGTGAACTTCCGCAAGCTGAACAACCCCCGGCTCGACATGGTCTGGGTGGCGCTGGCCGGGCCCGTCACCAACATCCTGCTGGCGCTGGCGGCGGCCCTCGCCTTCCACGCCCTGCCCCTTGTCCCCGCAAGCTCGGCCAAATGGGTCGCCGACAACCTCAAGAATGCGCTCATCATCAACGCCATCCTTGCCGTCTTCAACATGATGCCGATCCCCCGCTCGATGGCGGGCGGGTCGCGGTCGGGCTGTTGCCTCGTCCCCTCGCCTTGCCGCTGGCGCGGCTCGAGCCGTTCGGGATGCTGATCCTGATCGGCCTGTTGATCCTGCTGCCCCTTGCGGGTTCCCAGTTCGGTCTAAATCTTGATGTTATTTCAGCAATACTGCGAACGTTGACCGGTTATGTGATTCAGGCTGTTCTCTTCCTGACCGGCAATGCCTAGTTGAACAGCGACACTCGAAGACACGCCGAAGGGCCAGAGGCCGACTTGGTCAAAGCTGCCGATATGCTCATTGCGCGACGCGCCGACACCCGCGCCCGCGCCGATTTCGCCACCTGGAAGATGATGGCCAAGCTCAACGGGGCGTCCGCCTTGCCCCCGGAGGCGCAGGAATTCCTGGTGAGCTACCAGAATCTGCTGGCCCAGATGAGCGAGGGCGATGCCACCGAGGCGACCATCGGCGCGATCTACAAGGCCTATTATGCCGAGATGGGTGGCGCCGGAACTCCGCCCGATGTCCGCCCCCGTCCGGCCGAGCCGGCAGCGGACAATGTTACCGCCTTCCGCCGCCCGGCACCTGCGCCCAAGAAGGCTGCCTCGTTCGGGGCCGCAGCATTCGCCGGAGGCCAGAAACGTCCACTTCCGGTCGCGCTGATCTTTGCGTGCCTCGTCGTGGTCTATGTCGGGATCCGGCTCTACTGGCGCTGAGCCGACTTCTTCTTTTCGCATCCGGCGGCGTGAAGATGATGTCGACGGTCCGCTCGAACCGGTCCTCGGTCAGGCCGGCCGGCGGCTGCGGGATCGGATCGGACTTGCGGATGATCGAGACCGCGGCTGCATCGTAGGCCGTGTCCCCGGACGATTCCACGACGTCCACCGACAGCACGTTGCCCTTCCGGTTGATCGCGAAGCTCACCTTGACCTTCTGGTTACTGGGCTGCTTGCCTTCCGGATTGACCTTGTGGGCGGCGAGATGCGCGCTGATCTTACGATTCCAGTCGGCCGTAATTCTCAGGATGTCCTTGCCGAGCCCGATCACGGGAGCCAGGGCTTTCTCGGCCTCGCGCGCGTCTTCGTCGAGCGTCTGCCGCGCGGTCGCAACCGACTTCGGTGATGCCTCGGCCGCGGGCGTCTCGATCGCCGCGATCTTCGGATCCTCGTCCTGCGGCTTCTTGGACGTGTTTTCAGTGACGACCCGATCGGGATCTTCGACCTGCTGCGACTGATCCTTCGGCAGCTCGGTTTCCTTGGTCTCGGCCTTTTGCTCGGGGAGCGCCTGCTGCTCCTGCATCGCTTCACTGTCGGGCCCGGGCGGCAGGTCGGTGTCGGGTGCCTTGGGCGATGCCATCTCGACGGCGAACTCGGCGCCGGCCGCACCGAGGCCGTCGCCATCGTCGTCGGCCCGCAAATGAGCCAGCGCGAGCGCAGCCCCACCCAGATGGAGCACCAGCGCCGCTACCGCCGCCAGGATCCAGAGCTTCCGGGATGGTCTGAGTTCGTCCGACATAGCGTGTCTTCTCTAGGGCTGAGCGGCGCCTGCCGCAGGCGCTCCCGGAGCGCCTTCCAGCGCCACCAGTTTCACCCGCGTATAGCCGCCTGAGCGCAGGAGCTCCATGACGCCCATCAACTCCCCGTACGGAACCGACTTGTCGGCACGCAGGAACACGTACTTGTCCTTGCTCATGTCCGACAGCCCATCGAGCGTTCCGATCAACTCGGCCCGGTGCACCGGATTTTCGCCGATCGCAAGCGTCAGATCGGGCTTGATGCTGAGATAGGTCGGCTTGTCCGGCTTCTTCTGCGGCGTCGCACTCGACGTCGGCAGGTCGATCGGCAGATCGACCGTGGAGAGCGGGGCTGCGACCATGAAGATGATCAGCAGGACCAGGATGACGTCGATGAACGGCGTGACGTTGATGTCATGCGTTTCGGAGAAGTCGTCGTCGTCATCATTGTCTGCGAGCGAAACGGCCATGGTTCACTCCGCTGCACGCGAATGCACGCTGCCGTGGCTGCGGTCGAGATCGCGCGACAGCAGCCGCCCCGCGGCGCCCGAGGCGCGGCTGACCAGCTCGAGATAGCCCTTCGTCACGCGCGAGAAGTGGTTGTAGATGATGACGGCGGGAATGGCGGCGACGAGGCCGATCGCGGTGGCGAGCAGCGCCTCGGCGATCCCGGGCGCGACGACGGCAAGGTTCGTGGTCTGCGACTTCGAGATGCCGATGAAGCTGTTCATGATGCCCCAGACCGTGCCGAACAGGCCGACGAAGGGCGACGTGGAGCCGATGGTCGCGAGCACGCCCATGCCGATCCGGATGCGCCGCGCCTCGGCGCGCACGATCTCGGAAAAGCTGGAGGCCGCGCGCTCCTTGATGCCGGCATCGCTGGACAGGCCGGCCGACATCCGCGCCTCGCGCAGGGCCGCCGCCAGGAAGGACGGCAGGATGCCCTCCTTCGCACCGAGCGCCATCTGCGCTTCGGCGAGGGAGCGCGTCTCAGCCACCTTCTTCAAGGCCGAACGAAGTTTGGTGGACGCGACCGACAGCTCGATCGACTTGGCGATGAAGACGGTCCAGGTCATCAGCGATGCGAAGGCGAGCCCGATCATCACCGCCTTCACGATGACGTCCGCCGACATGAACATCACCCAGGGCGACAATTCCTTCATCGCCGGCGCGACGCCGGAGACTGCCTCGGGCTTTGCGGCCGCCGGGGCCACGGCCACGGACGACGCGGTCGGCGACGAAGCTGCAGGTGCAGTCGCCGTCGGCGCGGCGGGCGAAGTCGCCGAGGGGGCGGCTGCGGGCGCCGGGCTGGTCGCAGGCGGCGGAGCGGCCTGCTGCGTCGCCGCCGCGGGCGCATTTTGTGTCTGGGCAGAAACGGGAGATGCGAGCCAGGCAGCTGCCAGCATCGCGGCGGCGGCAAGGCTTGCTCTTGAGGTCATGGTCTTCATACTTCGGCCCAGTAGCGAATGAGATTGTGATAGATACCCGTCAATTTGACCGTTTCGGGATCGTCACGCCCGAGCCGGTCCACCAGCGCTTGTATCGCGGTGTCGAGGTCGAAGATCATGCTCCGGGCTTGATCGTCCCGTATCATGCTCTGAAGCCAGAAGAAAGACGCAACCCGCGTTCCCCTCGTCACCGGCGTGACGAGATGGAGGCTGGTCGAGGGGTAGAGCACGCAGTCGCCGGCCGACAATTTGACTTCGTGCGAGCCGTAGGTGTCCTCGATCACAAGTTCGCCACCATCGTACTCTTCCGGCTCGGCCAGGAACAGCGTCACCGACAGGTCCGTGCGGATGCGAAGGCCGGTCAGCCGGTCGCCACGGATCGCATTGTCGACATGCAGGCCGAAATGGTGGCCGCTGCTCGCCGCATAGCGGTTGAACAGCGGCGGGAATATCTGGAGCGGAACCGCCGCCGCGATGAAGCGCGGGTTCGACGTCAGCGCCGAGATGATCCGGTTGCCGAGCTTTCGCGCGACTTCGCCGATCGGGCGGCAGTTGCTCGTTGCGCTTGACCATGGCCGACTGCGCCCCTGCGGTCGAGCGGCCATCCTCCCATTCACTGGCATCCATGATGCGGCGGAAATCCGCCACATCGTCTTTGCTCAGAATGCCAGGCAGACACGTCAACATGATCAGAACTTCGCCGTGGTGACGATATAGAAGGCCCGGCCCGGAGCGACCGCCACGAACGGCACTGCACTGCGATAGAGCGTGTCGTAGTACAGCTTGTTGGTGAGGTTCTGGGCGTAGAACTTCATGGTCCAGTTCTTGTCGATCTTCTTTTCGACGAACGCGTCGAAGCGCCAATAACTCGGCAGCTCGTTGCCGGTATTGGCCGCGAACGTGCCGCCATAGACCTTCGAGCGATACACCGCCTGCCCGCCGATCTCCCAGCCGTCGTCGAACTTGTACTTGGACAGCATGCTGAACGATTGATGAGCGACGTTGGCGAGCTGCAGGCCGATGTTGGAGGCAACGCCGCTTTGCGTGACCTTCGACTGCATCAGCACGAGGCCGCCGAAGATGCTCCAGCGATCCGTGATCTTGCCTTCGGCCTCGATGTCGATGCCCTGGATGCGGTAGGCCGCACCCGAGGTGAGCAGGTTGTTGACGGTCTCGCGCGCATTATCCTTCGTGGTCTGGAACAGCGCACCCGTCACCAGCAGGTGGCGATCGGCAAGCTCCCATTTGGTGCCGACCTCGATCGCCTTGTTGCGCTCGGGTCCGAGCAGAATGGTCGAATTGGCAGGCACGCCGCCGTAATCGGTGCCGGTCGCGTCGAGCTCTGAGCCGAACGGATTGGCCGAGGTTGCGTAAGCCGCATAGACGCTGCCGATCGACATCGGCTTGTAGACGGCGCCGACATTGTAGTTGACGAGGTCGTTGCTCTGCTTGAGGTACGCCGAATTGGTCGACGCGCTCTGGCTGTAGCCGTCGTAACGGATGCCGGCATTGAGGATGACGGTGTCCTGCCAATTCGCGGTGTCCATGACGTACACGCTGCTGGTGTTGACTCCGTAGCGCGTCGGGTTCCCGACCAGCGAGGGCGTGTTGCTGAACGGAATGTTGGTGTATTGCGGGTAGTAGAGATTCACCCCGGAGACGGCGCCGTTGCTGGTCGAACCGCCGCCGAACAGCTCGGACGAGAGGCCGGTGTAGCGGTCGATCGAGATGTTCTCGTTCGCATATTCGACGCCGAACACCGCGGTGTGCTTGACCCCGCCGGTGTCGAGCTTGAACGTGGCCTCGTTCTGGTTGGCCCACACGTCCACGGTCTGGTAGCGGCTCTGCGCGCTCGCCGTCGTGGTCCAGAGCATCGGATTGGAGCTGGTCGTAATCGGATTCTGCGGCAGCGTGCCGATGTAGTTGAGCAGCGAATGCTCGCCGCGCACCTTGCTCGTCAGCGTGATGGCGTCGTTGACCTTGTACTCGATCGTGCCGGTGCCGAAATCCTGCCGCGCCGTCTGGAAGTCGCGGTTGAGGAAGCCGTACCAGTTTCCGCGCGGAATGCCGGCCGAAGTCACCGGCACGTTGCCCTGCTTGTAATAGGGCACGCCGAAATCCGGATAGCCGCTGAGGTCGGTGTGAACGTAGTTGGTCGTGATCTTGATGTCGCTGGTCGGGGTGTATTTGGTCGAGATGAACGACCCCCAGCGATTGTCGGTCACATAATTGCGGCCGGCGACGTTGGCGTCCTGGAACACGCCGCCGGTGCGCACCGAGAAGGTGGGGTCGATGACCTGGTTGACGTCGAGCGTGACGCGCTTGGTCATGTCGGTCCCGAACTCGGAACCCACGCGCTGGAAGTTGCGATCACCGGCCTGCTTGGTGACGATGTTGATGGCGCCGCCGGCAGTGCCGCGGCCGGCGTAGGAGGATGCCGGGCCGCGCAGGATCTCGATCTGCTCGGTGAAGAAGTTCTCGCGGATGGACACGGCGGGATCGCGGATGCCGTCGATGAACACGTCGTTGCGTGCGTCGAAGCCGCGGATGAAGAAGCGGTCGCCGAACGCGTTGCCGCCCTCGCCTGAGCCCAGCGTCACGCCCGCGGTCGAGCGCCCGATCTCCTTCAGGGTCGTGGCGTTCTTGTCCTCCAGCACTTCCTTGCTGAGCACCGTGATGCTCTTCGGCGTATTCAGCATCTTCTCCGGAAACTTGCCCGAGGCCTGAACGTGGTCGACCTTGTAGGGCGCGGCCGGATCGGCATAGGGATTGCCGTCGACAGCGCCTGACGGCGTGGTCGGTGCCGCTTGCTGGGCCGCCTGGTCGCGCTGCGCGGCACGACGAATTGCGTTGCGGGCGCGGACCTGCTCCGGCGAGGGCTTGGATGCCGTCGGACGCGGCCGCTCGACAGGCGCGTCGACCGTCACCGGCGGCAGGTTCGACTGCTGCGCTTGCGCGCCGCTCGACACCGACGCCACCGCCATCAAGCCCGCGACTGCAGAAGCTCTCTTTCCGGAAACGCCCGCGAACTTTTCATCCAACAGATCGAATGCTGCGACCGAACGCAACGACTTCGGTGCTACCACCTGCCCCATTACCAAACGCCCCATCTTCTGTTCGCTCATTCATTTCGGCGAACGATGGGTTGTTGGTATCGACGGCAAAATAATGGGTCAATGCGAGCGGCTCGCAAGAATCCTTGAATCGATCCAGATCAAAACGATTCTAAACTAGAGTTTCAAATCGTTCTAAACTGAGATTGGACTCGTTCTAAACAACGCGCAGAAAAGCTGCGCCGTCGCAGCCCCTCATCGCAACTTCAATCGCTGCTCGGCGGCTTCATCAGCGAAAACAATTCATCGACGGTTTTCTGGGCGACGGCGCGCACGCGATCCGTGCCGTCCATGCCGGCGATGTTGACGCCGTTCACGACGGCTTTGATCTCGTCGCGAAAGTCGGTGAGGAAGCGCAAGGGATCGCGCTGCTCGTTGGCCACACGCGCGATCAATCCCGTGATCAAGATCTGACACGCGATCAGCTTGCCGTTCAATTCGTCCATGCCTGCGCTCCATGTGTGGCGGCGCCGATATGAACGATGCCGAAATCCCTGACAACCGAAAGCGCCGCCGCGCGGTTTAGAACCATTCTTCTCGCCGGCACCGAACGTCGCTTGGCCACTACCCACGATGGGTATGAGCGCATCGTCTGCGTGGATCGCAAAGGACTTGCCCGTGGAGGGCTCCGCTGCGAAAATGCAGCTCTGCACACCGCCGCGCCACGACACTGCCCAGACGGTGCAAAGCTTTCCAATTGTTTAGGATTCTCAGCCGATAGTGCTGTTTACACTGGAACTTGGCGTGTATTATACAAGCGCGCTGGAACCCTGCGATTGCCCTGTAATTCGTAAGCGAGGGCACAAGAGCCGACACGAGACAACATGAAAAAGTCCCGGCCGATCCTCTGGCTTCTGATCATCGCGGCCGCGGCCTCCGCGGGTTACTACGGATGGCACAAATACGGCTCTCCGGGCGCGGCAAAATCGCAGTCAGCACAAAAGGGTCCGCCGCGTGCGCCCGCCGTTCCCGTCAGCGTGTCACCGGTCCAGAAGGTCGATTTCCCGGTTTACCTGACGGGTCTCGGCACGGTTCAGGGTTTCAACACCGTACAAGTCCGGAGCCGTGTGGACGGCCAGATCGACAAGATCGCCTTCGCCGAGGGCCAGATCGCCAAGGAAGGTGAGGCTCCTGGCCTCGATCGATCCCCGCCCCTATCAAGCCACGCTGGACCAGGCCAAGGCCAAGAAGGCGCAGGACGAGGCGAACCTCGCCAATGCCAATCTCGAGCCTCCAGCGCGCCATGAAGCTCGGCGAATTCGCCACCGCGCAGCGGGTCGACACCCAGCGCTCCACCGTCGCCCAGCTCACCGCCCAGATCGCCGCCGACGAAGCCGCGATCTCCAACGCCCAGACCCAGCTCGACTACACCCAGATCAAGGCGCCGATCACCGGCGTTGCCGGCCTGCGTCTGGTCGACGTCGGCAACATCGTCAATGCCTCGACGCAGACTGGCATCGTCACGATCACGCAGGTCGAGCCGATCTCGGTGATCTTCACCGCGCCGGAAGACCAGCTTCCCTACATCAGCGAAGGACAGAAGGCGGGCGCGCTCAAGGTGATCGCCTTCAGCACCGACGGCAAGAGAACGCTGGCCGAGGGCAAGCTCGCCGTCATCAACAACCAGGTCGACACCACCAGCGGCACCATCCGCCTCAAGGCGGTGTTCGACAACAAGGACCACACGCTGTGGCCGGGACAGTCGGTGTCGACGCGCCTTCTGGTGCGAACGCTGAAGGACGCGACGGTGGTGCCCGATGACGCGGTCCAGCATTCGACCAACGGCCTTTACGCCTACACGGTCAATCAGGACAGCAAGGCCGAGGTGCACAAGGTCAAGGTCAGCTATGCTATCGACGGACGATCGGTCATCGACGAAGGCCTCAGCCCCGGACAGCAGGTGATTGTCGGCGGTCAGTTCAAAGTCCAGCCCGGCAGCCTGGTGTCGACGGCGGTGGCGAGTTCGGATCCGACCCATAACAAGGTGCGACAGGAATGACCGAGGGCGGGATTTCGGCACCTTTCATCCGTTATCCAATCGGCACCTCGCTGCTGATGGCCGGCATTCTCTTCATCGGTCTCGTCGCCTATCCACTGCTTCCAGTCGCGCCGCTGCCGCAGGTCGACTTCCCGACCGTTCAGGTCACCGCCAACCTGCCGGGCGGCAGCCCTGAGACGATGGCCTCGTCGGTAGCGCAACCGCTCGAGCGGCAATTCGCCCAGATCCCCGGCATCGCGCAGATGACCTCGACGAGCTATCTGGGTACGGCGTCGGTCACCATCCAGTTCGATCTCAACCGCAGCATCGACGGCGCCGCCAACGACGTTCAGGCGGCCATCAACGCGGCCTCCGGCCAGTTGCCGAAAAACCTGCCGTCGCCGCCGACCTATCGCAAGGTCAATCCGGCGGATTCGCCGATCCTCATCATGTCCGCCACGTCGGACACCCTGCCGCTGACAACCGTCAGCGATTCCGTCGACGCGCAACTGGCGCAGCAGATCAGCCAGATCTCCGGCGTCGCGCAGGTCATCATCGGCGGCCAGCAGAAACCGGCGATCCGAATCCAGATCGATCCGGCCAAGCTCGTCGCCAAGGGCCTGTCGCTGGAGGACGTGCGCAGCCAGATCGCGATTACGACGGTGGACAGCCCCAAGGGCAACATCGACGGTCCCAACCGCGCCTACACGATCTACGCCAACGACCAGCTCACCCATTCCAAGGACTGGAACGACGTCATCATCGCTTACCGCAACGGCGGGCCGCTGCGCATTCGCGACGTGGGCCAGGCCGTCACTGGTCCCGAAGACGCCAAGCAGGCGGCCTGGGCGAACGGCAAGCGCGGCGTCTTCCTGGTCGTGTTCAAGCAGCCCGGCGCCAACGTCATCGAGACCGTTGACAAGATCAAGGCGGCCCTGCCCCGCCTGGTGGCGGCGATCCCGCCGGCGATCAAGATCGAGCTGATGAGCGACCGGACCCAGACGATCCGGGCCGCGGTCGAAGACGTCCAGTTCACGCTGCTCCTGACCATCTTCCTGGTGGTCATGGTCATCTTCATCTTCCTGCGCAGCTTCTGGGCCACGGTCATTCCGGCGATCACCGTGCCTCTGGCGCTGCTCGGCGCTTGCTCGCTGATGTGGGTGGTCGGCTACACCCTGGACAACCTTTCCCTGATGGCGCTGACGATCGCGGTCGGCTTCGTGGTCGACGACGCCATCGTCATGCTCGAAAACATCTCGCGCTACGTCGAGGAAGGCGAAGCGCCGATGGCCGCCGCCTACAAGGGCGCCAAGGAAATCGGCTTCACCATCGTTTCCATCAGCATCTCGCTGGTCGCGGTGCTGATCCCGCTGCTGCTGATGGGTGGCATCATCGGCCGCCTGTTCCGCGAGTTCGCCGTCGTGCTGGCGATGACCATCTTCGTCTCGATGATCGTGTCGCTGACGCTGACCCCGATGATGGCCTCGCGCTTCCTGCGCGCCCACGGCGAGGTCAAGCACGGAAGGTTCTATCAGTGGAGCGAGCGCGCCTTCGACGCGATGCTGCGGGGCTATGAGCATGTGCTCGACGTCGCCATGAGCTGGAAGCGAACCACGCTCCTCATCTTCTTCGCGACCCTCGCTTTATCGATCTATCTCTTCGTGCTGATCCCCAAGGGGTTCTTCCCGCAGCAGGACAACGGCCTGATCACGTCCACCTCCGAAGCCTCGCAGGACATTTCCTTCGCGGCCATGAAGGAGCGACAGGAGGCCCTGGCCAAGGTCGTGCAGGCAGATCCCGGCGTCGCCAGCGTCGCCATGGCGATCGGCGGCAGCGGACGAGCCGGCAACAATGGCGGCCTGTTCATCACGCTGAAGCCGCGCAATCAGCGCGATGCCTCGGCGCAGGAGATCATTGCACGCCTGCGCCCGCAGCTCGAGAAGGTGCCGGGCGCCCGCCTCTACATGCAGGCGTCCCAGGACGTCCGGCTCGGCGGCCGGCCGACGCGCACGCAGTTCGAGTTCACGCTGCAGGATGCCAATCTGGACGAGCCTCAACGAATGGGCGCCCAAGATCCTCGCCAAGATGCAGACGCTGCCGCAATTGCGCGACGTCGCGACCGACCAGCAGACGCAAGGCACCACCGTCCAGCTCAAGATCAACCGCGACACCGCCTCGCGCTACGGCATCCAGCCGCAGCTGATCGACGACACCCTGTATGACGCCTTCGGACAGCGACAGGTCACGCAATATTTCACCCAGCTCAACACCTACAAGGTGATCCTGGAGATCCTGCCGGAGATGCAGGGCAACCTCGACACCCTGAACAAGCTCTATCTCAAATCGCCGCTGACCGGCGACCAGGTGCCGCTATCGACTTTCGCGACCTGGACCACCGATCCCGTTCGCCCGCTCTCGATCAGCCATCAGGGCCAATTCCCGGCGATTACCATCAGCTTCAACCTCGGCCAGGGCGTTGCGCTCGGCCAGGCCACCCAGGCCGTGCAGCAGGCGATGGCCGATCTCGGCGCGCCGCCGACGCTGAACTCGAGCTTCCAGGGCACCGCGCAGGCGTTCCAGCAATCGCTCGGCACCGTGCCGCTCCTGATCCTCGCCGCCCTCGTCGTGGTCTATCTGATCCTCGGCATCCTCTACGAGAGCTACATCCATCCGATCACGATTCTGTCGACCCTGCCCTCGGCCGGCGTCGGCGCGCTCGCGATCCTGATGGCGGCCGGCTTCGACTTCAGCCTGATTGCGCTGATCGGCATCATCCTGCTGATCGGCATCGTCAAGAAGAACGGCATCATGATGGTCGACTTCGCCATCGCCGCCGAACGCGATGAGCACAAGACCCCGGAGGAATCGATCCGCCAGGCCGCGCTGCTGCGCTTCCGCCCGATCATGATGACGACGATGGCCGCGCTGCTCGGCGGCGTGCCCCTGATGCTCGGCCACGGCACCGGCGCCGAGATCCGTCAGCCGCTCGGCTACGCCATGGTCGGCGGCCTGATCGTCAGCCAGGCGCTGACGCTGTTCACCACGCCCGTGGTCTATCTCTATCTCGACAAGCTCAATAACTGGTTCTCCACCTGGGGCCGGTCGGATGACGACGAGGGCCACGAGGCGGCCGAGCACGGCGGCGTCAAGCAGGCCGCGGAGTAAGCTTGCGCCGCGCCTCGCGCGACGCTACAGCGAGACCCCGGTTCACGCCAACGCGGTTTCGTCATGCTCATGCAATCCAGACTTGTCGCCCTCGCCGCTGCCGTCCTGTTGTCGATGGGCGCCGCGCAAGCCCAGCAGGGCGCCAAGAAGAACGCCGCGCCCGCCCCCGCCGCGCAGCCCGCACCGACGCAGCCGCATGCCGACGGCACTCCCGGACAGCCCGGATGGATTGTCCGCTGCACCAGCGGCAGCCGCGATGCGGCGCTCGAATGCGCGATGGAGCAGAACGCGGTGCTGACCAAGACCGGCCAGACCGTCGTCCTGATCAACATCCGCATCGCGCCCGACACCCGCACGCCGATCGCGCTCCTGCAATTGCCGCTCGGCCTCAACCTTCCCGTCGGCGCCAAGCTCCAAGTCGACGAAGGCAAGACGGTCGACCTCCAGATCCAGACCTGCGAGAACCGCGGCTGCTATGCCTCGACGCCGATCGCGGCGGACCTGCTCGCCGCCCTGCGGTCGGGCAAGCAGCTCAAGGTCTCCTTCCAGAACATGGCCAAGGAGACGATCGCGATCCCGATGCCGCTCGGCGATTTCGCGGCTGCCTACGACAAGATCAAGTAAGGGATGCTGTCATCGCCCGCCTTGTGCGCAATTGCGCACTGGGGCGGGCGATCCAGTATTCCACCAGCGCCGGTGAGTGAACCGATGGGCCGCGGCGTACTGGATGCCCCGCCTTCGCGGGGCATGACACCGGGTTACTCCTACTGCCGCGCCATCTGCGCGTTGCCGACGGCCTCGCCGTCGAGCTTTTGGTCGTCATGCATGGTGACCGCGACGCGCAGGAGCCGCCCCTCGTACGCGAACGGCGCCGCGTAGTGCGACACGGGCTGCCGCGGTCGCGGCCGATGTCGAGTCCGGACCACGAGATCAGCGTATGGAAGCCGAGCTGGGTCTCGAGTGAGCCCGCCGGCTCGCCGTCGATCAGCAGCGTATATTCGGTGACGCCGGTGCGCGCCCCCTTGGCGGGCGGCTCCTTGCGCCGGAGACGCTCGACGCGAACCCCGAGCCGCCGCGCGCTGGAGGGCACCTTGCGGTCCGAGCGCACGATCTGGTGGCTGCCGCCGATGTTGAGATCGTGCACGAGATGGCCGTCGCTGACATAGAGGCTGTATCCCGACGTCGCGTCACCGTGCGAGATCAGCACGCCGTCTGCGCCCGCCTCCTCGATCTCGACATGCGCCTCGATCGTATAGCTGCGGCTGCGCACGTCGGGCGCGACGTCGGTCGGCACATGGCCCATCCCGGCGTGGAAGACGAAGTGATGTCGTGCGCCGTGGAAGCGCGCGGCATTCGCGGCAAAGCGCGGTCCGAAACGGTCGTCGAGCGGCAGCACCTTGTGCTTCTCCGCCTCTTCCCACCACATCGCGATCATGCGGCCGAGGTGCTCCGGCTCGGTTGCCGCGAGATCGTTGGTCTCGGAGAAGTCCGCGTCCAGATGGAACAGCTCCCATTTGTCGTTCTCGAACGGCGTGCCCGATGGGTGAAAGGCGACCGCCTTCCATCCCGCGTGCCAGAGACCGCGATGGCCGAACATCTCGAAATATTGCGGCGAACTTCTTGACGGCGTGGCCGCATCCATGATCGAGCGTGCGAAGCTCTCGCCTTCGAGTGGCATCTGCGGACAACCTGCAATCGTGCCGGGAGGCTCGATGCCGATCAGTTCGAGCAGGGTCGGCGTGAGATCGCTGGCATGCACGAACTGGTGCCGCAATTCGCCCTTGGCTGCGATGCGCCTCGGCCAGTTGATGACGAAGGGATCGCGGATGCCGCCGCCATGGGTGTTCTGCTTGTAGCGGCGCAGCGGCGTGTTCGACGCCATCGCCCAGCCATGCGGGAAATTGCTGTGGGTGTCGGGCCCGCCGATGTCGTCGATGCGGGCGAGCTTCTCGGCGATCGGCTCGGGCTTGAAATTGAACGGCCCCATCGCATTGACGAAACCGAGCGGCCCGCCCTCCTGGCTCGCGCCATTGTCGGACATCACGATGATCACCGTGTTGTCGCGGATGCCGGCCGTGTCGAGGAAGGCGACGAGGCGCGCAAGATGCCGGTCTGAATGGTCGAGCATGCCGGCGAAAGCCGCCTGCAGGCGCGTGAAGACGCGGCGCTCGTCGGCCGAATGCTCCTCCCAGGCCTTCACACCGTCGTTACGCGCAGGCATCCGCGTGTCTCCGGGCACCAGGCCCATCGCTTTCTGCCGCGCGAGGCGCTGCTCCCGCTCCACGTCCCAGCCGTGGGCGAAGGCGGCGTCATAGCTCCTGATGATATCGGCCGGCGCCTGGTGCGGCGCGTGGCACGCGCCCAGCGCGACCCAGGTCAGCCAGGGCACATCAGGCCGATCGGCGTGGTGATCGCCGATGAAGCGGATCGACTGGTCGATCAAATCCTCGGTCAAATGATAGCCGTCGGCATAGGTGCCCGGCGGATCGATATGCGTGTTGTCGGAGACGAGCTCCGGCGCGTATTGGTCGGTCTCCGCGTCGAGGAAGCCGTAGAAGCGATCGAAGCCACGGCCGAGCGGCCAGCCGTCGAAGGGACCAGTGGCCCCGCTCTCGGTCAACGGCGTGACGTGCCATTTGCCGACCATGTAGTTGCGATAGCCGTGGACACGCAGCATCTCGGCCAGCGTTCCCGCCTCCCGCGCGATCTTGCCGCGATAGCCGGGATAGCCGGAATCGAAATTGGCGAGGCACCCGACCCCGACAGAATGATGGTTGCGGCCGGTGAGCAGCGCGGCGCGGGTCGTCGAGCACATCGCCGTGGTGTGGAAACCGGAATAGCGCAGGCCTTCGGCGGCGAGCTTGTCGATGGTCGGCGTCCCGATCGCCGAGCCGTAGCAGCCGAAATCGGAGAAGCCGACATCGTCGAACAGCACCACGAGGATGTTCGGCGCGCCCGCGGGCGGCCTTGGCGCATCCGGCCACCAGGGTGTCGAGTCCGCAACCGTCTTGCCGACGCTGCCGCGGAACGGCGTGCCGTTGCCTGCGCTCATCTGATCCTCCCTGCTGGACCCGGTATTCGTTGTCCTGTCACCCGCGGTTGACCCGCGGCGCGGCCGGCCTTAAATTATAATCAGAATTATGATTATTAATTTTGCCGGATGCAAGCCCAGATGCGCCCACGGTCAGACCAGCCGGAGCTTCGCGATTTCGACCTGCCGGGGGTTGCCCCGTCCCGGCAGAAGCGCAGCCGGGAAACGACGCTGGCGCTGCTGCGCGCCGGCGCCGCGATGCTGAGAACGCGGAGCCTTGCGGAACTCTCGATCGAGGCGCTCTGCAGAGAAGTCGGAGCCACCGTCGGCGCCTTCTACAGCCGCTTCGAGAGCAAGGAGACCTATTTCAATGCGCTGATGGCGCTGGCCGCGCGTGATGGTGAGCAGCGGCTGGGCGAGATCAGGCGACCGTCAGCGGATGCAAGCCTCGACCAACTCTGCCCGATCATCGTCGGCGGCATCATCGCCTGGATGCGCGGCCATGAGGGCGTGCTGCGCGCCGCCCTTCAGCATGACGACACGCGCCCGGACAAATGGACACCGTTCAAGGCGCTCGCGCAGACGACCACCGCGCGCGCCACTCCTCTCCTGCTGCCGGCCATGGGCAAGGGCCGCAAGACGGCCAAGACCCGCACCATCGCCTTCGGCTTCCAGATCGTGCTGGGTACGCTGGTGAACGCGATCCTCAACGATCCCGGGCCGCTCTCGCTGTCGTCGAAGGAGATGGAAACGCGGCTCGCCGATTGCCTGGTGCTGTTGCTCCAGGCCGAGGTCCGCCGCGCGTCTCCGAAATAGACCTTCTGCGCTCAGCCGATCACGTCGCTCGCACGCAGCAGCGTCGTGAAGCCGCCATAGATCATGCGCTTGCCGTCGAACGGCATGCCCTCCATCTTCAGCCGCGGGTCCGCCATCACCTTCTTGTTGACGGCATCGCGGGTCTCCCTGTCGCGGTAAACGATCCAGGAGAACACCACGATCTCGTCCTCCTTTGCCATCACCGCACGCGGAAACGAGGTCAGTTCTCCGTAAGGAACGTCGTCGGCGATGCATTCCACGTAATCGAGCGCACCGTGCTCCATCCAGAGCGCGCAGGCGGTTGTCGCCAGCGTCTTGTAAGCATCGACCTTGTCCTTCGGCACGGCCAGAACGAAACCATCGACATAAGGCATCACGGATCTCCTCGGGTTGCATGGCCCAAGGACGATCGAGCGCACGGCGATCCGACACGGGAACACGAGTTTCAGATGAGGCAAACGGTCGCGACCGGCGACACTGCGGCGCAGGACGATCCGACGCGCTCTTCGGTTGCGCCGCAAAATTTGACACGTTTCCGATGCACGTGCATGCTGGATTTTTCATTGGTTTTTTCGGAGAATTGCGGATGGCCCGTATTGCTCACGCATTGCGCTTGCTGATCATCACCGCTCTTCCGTCAGTGGCGGTTCCCGGTCTGGCGACCGCACAAGCTCCCGGCCAGATCTTCACCTATCGCGGCGCGTGTGACGGCTCGGCAGCGGTCGCACTCGACCAGGATCGTTTCGCCGTTGCCGACGACGACAGCAATGTCATCAACATCTACCAGCTCGGAAAGCCGGACGCCCGGGGGCCCAATCTCGATCAGTTTCTCGAAGCGCCGCTCAAGAAGAAACAACCTGGACCGGACGGCAAACCGGCCTTCAAGGAAGCCGACATCGAGGGAGCGGCGCGGATCGGCGATCGCATCTATTGGATTGGTTCGCATGGCCGCGATTCCGACGGGGATGCCGAGCCGGGCCGTGCGCGCCTGTTCGCGACACGTATCGTATCGGATCCGGCTGGTGCCCGCCTCGAGCCGGTCAATTCCGTCGCCTACAAGAACTTGCGTGAGGACATGCTCGGCGACGAGAACTTGAAGCCCTTGAAGCTTGCCGAGGCCTATGCGCCCGACAAGAAGAAGAACGGGCCGCCGCCGGAGTCGGATAATGGATTCAACATCGAAGGACTGGCCGCTACGCCGGATGGCCGCCTCCTGATTGGATTCCGCAATCCGCGCCCCGGCAACAACGCCGTGGTGATCCGGCTCGACAATCCGGCCGAGGTGGTCGACGGCAAGAAGCCCGTCTTCGGCAAGACATGGCAGCTGGAAAATCTCGCCGGGCGAGGCATCCGGAGCATCGAGCGGATCAACAGCACCTACGTCATCGTCGCAGGCCCGCATCTCGATGCCGAAGATTCGAAGATCTCGCCGCCGTTCGCGCTCTTCACCTGGAGCGGCGGGGACGGCGACAACAAGCCGGCCGAGATGAAGGACGTGACGATTCCCGCCGGCTTCAACGCGGAAGCGGTATTCGCGATTGCGGGCAACATGATGCTGCTGTCCGACGATGGCAGCAAGGCGTGCAAGAAGGCGGACGGGCCCGATAAGTCTTTCCGGGCAATGACCCTGCCGGCGCCCAAATGACGGCTCGCCTGTGGCAGCGCACACGGAGCCGCTCAGATGGCGACCACCTGGCATCGGCGCGACTGGCTGGGGAACCTGGATTCTGAACCAAGACAAACAGAGTCAGAGTCTGTTGTGCTACCGTTACACCATTCCCCACCGAAGCGCTTGAATTCGTTAAGCTTTCTCCGGAAGTTTTGCAAGGCAGGCTGAAAGTTTTGCAACTCAGCGGCTTGCTGGCGGTCATATAGCCGTCTCGACGTTCGCGGTCCAGTCCTGTGTGAGCTTTAAACACCTCCGATTTGCTGACCTGGACGTGGCGCTCAAAACTCATGCCCTCTCTCGTCAACGGTGCGAATTCTTTCACGATCGCCACCCGTGAGAACACGGACTGATTTTCCGAGATAAAAGCCGGCTCAGTGCCCCACATTCAGAGGGGCTGCTTCAGTGGGTCACATTTTGTTCGGATCACGGAAAGTCCGTTTACACCCGGATTGAAGTTGCCGACCTAAAACCAGCGCCTGCTTACAACCATTTGAGCCGGCTCGCGTTTTACGTGAACCATTCCCGCTCCCACGGATTCGGCATGCGAACAGACGAAGCACGTGAGTTTCGGAATCCTGCGATCGCTATTCTAATGGTGTGACCAGGAAGGCAATCGCGGCTTCACGCTCCTCAGCGCCATTTGCATAGCCAACACGAAACGCAAGGTAGATTGCTCCCGCACTCGCGGCGGCTAGCACGACGCGGCCGAGCCTCGCCGGCGAGCACCAAACTGCAGACTCCAAATGTGAGAAGGACCACTCTCGCCATGCCAAGAATCGAATCACGAGCGATTCGCGGAGGCAAGCGGCATAACTGCATTTCGTGTGCAAAACCGTCGTGTGCTCGAAGCGCTCCGCCGCGCCGGCCGATCCAGCTTTTGATAATTGGGATTATCGAGCCGATACACATGCCCCAATTCGCGGACTGCCGGGCCGCCAGCTGCTTGCCGGATCGCCCTTCTCGACCTTGCTGCGCTCACTTGACCAAACTATTGGCCGTAAATTTCACTTGTACAACTATTCGCGGAACGTTTAGTTTTAGACCAGATACCCCCACGTTGTATGCCATTTTTTTGTATCTCGATCATATTAAACGATTGTTGCTGGAGGCACGCGTGTCCAATGCTCTGCTCATTTTCGGAAGTGCTGCTGTCGGAGCCGCACTTCAGGAAGTTCTCTACTGGTATGAGGCCTACAAGAGCTTAGAGATCGATAAGTATCAGATGCTCATGCGATCGGCTCAGTACTGGATAACAATCTCGGCTTTTATTCTGCTGACGGGTATCGTTGCGATAATCTGGTTTCAGGGAGACAAGGATTTGCCGAGGCTGAAAGATGTATTGATCTTCGGCGTCTCGTTGCCGCTTATCGTGAAACAGATCGTCCGGTCACGCCCGGACGGAACCAAGCTCGGTTCTCGAGACAACGGATCGATCTCCTATTTTGATCTGAAGTAAGATTGCGAGGCGGTCTGCATGGCTGTTTCAAATCGATTTGTTGTAGCGATAGCGTTGTGTTTGGCCATTCCATCACTGGCATTTGCGGCGAGTGGAACGAGGCCTTCAACCAAGCCTACGGTAGAACCATTTCAGGCTGGAAAGTATGTTGGCGGCGAAAAGGATCCTTCCCACACCGATGACGCTCTCCGGACCAGCAAAGAACAAAGAGAACAGGAATATCGCGCCGATATTCGACAACGCGGTTTGAACGAAGAGGCCACCCAAACCTTGCAGTTGGTCAGTCTCCTAAAGCTGACAAAAGAACTGAAGGACAATGGCAAAAAGCTGGAGCTGACGAGATCCACATTCGAATTCGAAGATACCTCATACAGAACTGCTGACCGTGAGCTTTACGTTGCGTCTAAGCTGTCGAATGCTGGCTGGCGTGACGTGTTCTCGGCTGCGGTCGTCGATTTTCTCCCGCGTAACGGCGATGAATTCAAGAAGGTGTTCGATAAGCCAGTCATAACCAAGAGCGATGTCGACGACATTGCGCAATGGCAGGCGGAAGAAGCGAACTCGTCAACGACGATTGAACGATTCGACGTGGGCCAAGCGTTTAATTCGTCTCGCGGTATTGTCATCTTTGTTGGCCACAATGACAATGGACTCATAGCCGACCCGACTGGCATCAAGCATTCAATTTTCAATTTGGCGGAGCGCTGTGCGGCCGCCGCCAAACTTTGCATATTCTTGTCGTGTAATGCTGGTCAATATTTGGAACATGCTGATGGCAACATCGGTCCAGGAAGAGAAATTGGAGGCCGTCAAGCGATCAGCGCAACACTAAAAATTGTTCGGCTGTTAGAAGAGACCGTTAAAAAACTGGATGACGAAGAGAGCGCCAGAATCGGATCCAAAACCTCTGACCCCTTGAGAGCCAGGCTCAGAGAATTACACTGGGTCGTATTGCAGACGGACAACATCGTGCAAGGTTCGGCGGCCGGCGTTTTCGCCATGTCACTCGACACCGTAGCCTTTTACGGTTCATCGTCGATCATCTTACTGACTGTAGCCCTGCTGTTTCAACCCGGCTGCTGGCCGAAGGGATGCGAGGCTCGGTAGTGAGGGCGCGGGTCGCGGTGAGATCCCCGCGGCGTCGCGCGACTCACAACAGCACCAGTGCGTGCGGCCTAAGTCGCGATAACTAGGCATTATCGATCCTCATTCTGACGCAACTGGCCAGAATAACTGTGCTCTCCCATCACGGAATGCCACTCGATCGGCAGTCCCACGTACGGCATAAAGAGCAACGACTCCGCCAATGGATTTCCAAGCGATGCTCCTCTTCGATACCATTCTGCAGCAACTTCTCGATCCATCGGAACGCCAATGCCGGACTGATAACAAGCGCCAAGATACGTCATTGCCCAACTGTCACCAACAGAGGCGCCCTTACGATACCATTCCACTGCAAGTCTCTCATCCTTCTCAACTCCATTGCCGTTCTGATAGCAAAAGCCGAGGTGAGTCATGGCCCAACCATTCCCCGTCGCCGCACTCAATCGATACCAGCGCACCGCTTCGTGCAGATCCTTCTCTACACCGCTTCCATTTCCATAGCAGCCGGCAAGGTTCACCATTGCACCACCGTCCCCAACTGCTGCCCCTTTGCGATACCATTCAACCGCTCGAGCCGGATTTTTCTCGACGCCATTGCCGCTCTGGTAGCAATATCCCAGGTTGGTCATAGCCCAACCATTTCCCGCATCGGCTCCCTTGCGATACCAGGCCAAAGCTTCCGCCAAATCCCTCTCAACCCCATCGCCGAATGCAAAACAGACGCCGAGGCTTGCCATAGCACCGCCGTTGCCTACCGCTGCAGCTTTACGATACCAATGCAGAGCGATCGAAACGTCCTTCTCTACACCTTCGCCACTTTGGTAACAGGATCCAAGTCGAGCCATCGCGCTGCTATTTCCCAGCATTGCACTCTTAGAGTACCATTCGATAGCGATCGGTAGATCCTTGTCCACCCCAATGCCCGTTTGATACGCAAATCCTAGATTAGCCATCGCTCCGCTGTCGCCTGCTGCCGCGCCTTCGCGTGACCACTCAACAGCCCTGTCCCAGTTTTTCTCGACTCCAACCCCAATCGCGAAGCACGAGCCAAGCGTAGCCATGGCACGAGCGTTACCAGCAGCAGCGGCGCGCTCAAGCATATCGATCACCGCCGTAGGAATGCCCGCACGCGCGCGGTGAAGGTATCGAATTATCGATGCCGCGACGCCGGCGTACACATCTGCAGCCTCGTCGTAGACGGGCAGGCACCCCAACAGCGCACTTGTAACCACGTGCTTCGGAAAGTCTTGGGCTAATCGTTCCAGGAAACGAGCCATACCTTTTGGTCCAATCTTCCAAGCCCCTTCGCAGAGAATCTCAATCGGAAGACCATCCCGAATCGAACGAATTACGAACCACTCACCTAAGATGTCGGGCTGTAATGCAGGTATGTTGTTGGCAGGTACACCTCTGGCTAACGGCCCGTCTGTCATCACCAGTGCACGACGCCGGTCTTTTGGGCCTACGTCGAACGGCGCTCCAAGCTCTCTCGAAAACTTCCAGTCGATGCCATCGCACATCGTCGCGATGACGGAGAGACGAGCCGCAGCATGGTCCTCACCAATCTCAGGAGCAGAGCCGTCAAACGCTGCAGGCCAGCGCTGGGCCCACTCTCTGCGAAGAACAGCGTCAAGCAGCTCTTCCAACGTCCATCCCCGCCGTTCTGGTTCACGAGCCAGCGTTTGGCCGAGGAAATAAGCGTACAGCGGTCGACCGTGGGCATCGATTCGAGCAAGTTCGGCACCAATACGGATATCGTCAAGCGCCAGCTCGCAGCCTTGAAGTTCGGCAATGCGCCGAACAATCGACACAAGATCTTCCGAGTTCAGCTCAGTCAACTCAATCACGCCGGCCTCGAAGCGCGTTCGGCTCAATGCCCAGTCTGCACCGTCGTAGCGATCGGTTAACGCAATGAACCAGTCAGCCCGACCACCTGTCTCCCCGCCGTCGTCATTCAGCGCGTTTAGAGCCACGCCACGATCCCATCGCTGACGCTCCAGCAGTAGGAGACGGACGGGAAGACGGAATTCGTCTGCTCGCCTCGCCAGCCGACGGAGAACCCGGCCCACGCTGAGATCGCGGCCTACAACATAGTCCACAATCAGCAACGTTGGTCGAGAAGGCTGCCATTCTCGCCACTTCTGATCGAATTCGGCTATGTCCTCATCGCTAAGAAAGCCGGCAAGCCACCCCTCCCTTTTGACCGTCAGCATGAGTTCCAGTGCGAGCCTACTTTTGCCCTGCCCAGCAACGCCGGCTAGTTGAAGCCATGCGAAGGACTCGCCAACGTCAACGAACCTTCGCAAGGCCTTCCACTCGAGATCACGACCGACAAGGTCAAGGGTACGCCGCGCATAGTGACTTAGGCGCTGCACCTCAGGCGGACCGGTTAAGGTGGGTTGAATCTTGCTCGCACCGATTTCGTTAATTGGCGGCCGCGACAGGACAACCGATGGGTCCGTGGTCTCTGCAGACTGCTTCAGTTGATAAATTTCGATGAGCGCCGCTTCTCTAGCAACACCAAGTGCGCATAAGACCCTCAGCACTGTTTCATCTGGTGGCGTTTCGATCTTGCCTGACTTCCATTTTTCAAGTGTCCTCTTGGAAAGCCCGGCCCGCTGGGCGACAGCCTCGAGGCTGAGTGCATTCCGCGCGCCGGCATCGCGTAACCGATCGACAACCTCCCGTGCCAACTGCCCAAAAGAGGCCATTTCGCAGCTCCTAAGCGCGAATTCGCGCGAACGCTTCGCCCAGCTTCGCTGACGCTATTCGCTTTGGATGCTTAAAACACGCCAGTGCACAAGATTAACCGAGCCTGGGCCCAGCTCAAGACCCATTCGAGGCGATCAATGAAGTCATTTTTCCGAAATTGGCTACAGCAGCCGCACGCTTTTGAAAGAGCAATCTACGCTGGCCTATCGTTCTGCCACGTGCTGGCATGCGTACTAACAGACAAGCCGCACCTGTACGGACCGCTGGCCCTGCTCTATCTGATGTTGTGCGTGAAGGGTAAGTAAGTTACGCGGCGCAGGTGGTACATTGACGTGCCCCCTGCGCCGTTGTCGTCAAATGCAAGTGCTGCAACTAGGCATTTACCCGGGCGCATGACATACGATATTCGGACGTTATCGAAAGCATCAGCGTCGCCGCCTCGGATCTACGTCCCGCTCGGATTGTTGGCGCGAAGCCCCGACGCGCCCGATAGCGCCGATGACGGGAGCCAAGAGGGTAGCCGTATCGCGCCCCACCTTAGCGCAAACTGGAGACAGATTTTCTTCAGTAGGTGGCCAAACCGAGTTGATTACCGCTCTTAACGCAAGACGCTGTTGCCTGCGAAAACACGAGGCACGTGGACCCGTTAGATCGCGTGTTGATCAACGTGAGAAAGTTCGCCGGCGTGCCGGTCTCGATGGCCTGCGCGCGCTGGAATCGCTGGCTGGAAGATACCGAGCATGGCTCGTGCGCTCTGCAAGCGCTGGAAGCAATGGGTGGCCGCCCAAGTGAAGAAGTACGAATGGGATATCGATCCCGAGGATGCCGACCATCCGACCATACACGGCCTGCGCGGCACCGGCATCCTCGCCCGCGCCGAGGCCGGCTATGACGTCGACCAGATCGCCAACGACATTGGCATGTCCAGGCAGAACGTCGAGCACTACATGCGCTTCAGAGACCAGATGAAGGTCGGAGCGGACGGGCAGGCGAAGCTGCGGGTGGTTAGCCGCGAAGACTGACTTCGGCCGGCGGATCCAGGTTCATCCCGTCGAACGGCCAGACGTGCTTCATCAGACGCGGCCACCATCCAACGCCGATCAATTCGGCCTGCTGTACGTTTTTTTCCGTGCCTTGTTTGGTATCGTTGTACGCCAGCGCCTGGACGACGCGCATGGTCTTTGGCTCCAGGGCCCAGATGCGCGCCGTAGCGGCCCAACCGCGCTTCGAGACTGCGACAGGGTCATCATTCGATTGTTCGATATCGGCAATGATCTCGTAGCTCTTCTCCTGAAGTCGCGCATGCTGCGCAGCCTTTGCGGAAAAATCAAAAACAAGATCGAGCGTACCGGCAATGGTGGGAACGAGCGCAACGATCCACGAGTAGCGCGAGCCTTGTCCTACGGCCTCCGCAACGGCGCCAGCACCTCCTATGACGACAACGAACATGCTCAAGCGGTGCATGAATTCGTACCAACCCTGACGGGAGGTGTGATAGCGACCGTTAACTGTCGCTTCAAATCGAAGAGCGCGAACATCATCGCTCATCTGGGTGGCCTTATCGGCGGCGGCTCGCTCCGCGTTCCGCCGTTCCCCGGCGACGGACTGGGCGGCCGCGGAGGCGGACGTGTCGGAGGCCTGGTCGGTTCTCTCGCTGCTTGCCATGTGTTTGTGCTCTCGGCGGCACCAGACATTATCAGCCCCCTCAAAATCGGCCTATCTCAATGTCCAGCTAGAGTTGAGTCAATGCCCTGCTTCCCGGAAAGACGCCCACAGACCTGGACATTCGCCATCAGCAGCGGGAGTTTTGCAAACCACTCGGAAATGCCCGGAATTGCTCAGGTCGATAGCGAAGCCAACTGCAAAACCGGCTTAGGGAATTCAACGGCTTAGCAAAGAAACCGAAAGGCTACCGTTACACCATTCCCCAACGGAATAGTCGAACAAATTCAATGACTTCCTGATTTGCTCGACTGTCGCCGGAAGCGCGTTTGGCGCAAATCACGGCTCAGGCGTGGCAGGGTTCTAGCCGCTCGCCCCGGGCTGGCAAGCGCTCCGGTGGATGGGTCGTTCTCCTCAACAGAAGTAGCGGGACCTTCACCTTTCGAGCGCTTCGCCCGCTGCGAGCACGACGATTGCGATCAGCTGGGTTGGGCCACGGGCCCAGCCTCAGACGTCACAAACCTCGCCAAGCTGCAGCTTTGCCACCTACTCCAGCTTGATGTTGGCGACCTCGATCACCTTCTTCCAGCGCGCCGTTTCGGCGGCGATGTAGGCCGCGAACGGCTCGGAATCCACGGCGACGGCGGTGGCACCGAACTCGGCCATCTTCTGCACCGTCTCTGGCTGCTGCATGAAAGCGCGAACCTCGGCCGAGAGCTTTTCGACGATCGGTTTTGGCGTGCCGGCCGGAACGAAGAAGCCGTGCCAGGCAACGGCCTCGAAGCCGGGCAGAAATTCGGCAACCGTGGGGACTTGAGGGTCGAAGTCGGCGCGCTTCGGCGTCGCGGTCGCCAGCATCGCGAGCGCGCCGGTCTTCACCTGAGGCAGCAGCAGCGGCACGTTGTCGAAGGCAAGATCGATCTGACCGCTGAGCAGATCCGTCAGCATCTGGCTGGAGCCTTTGTACGGCACGTGCACCATCTTGGTGCCGGTCATCTGCTGGAACAGCTCGCCCGCCAGATGCTGCGAAGTGCCGACGCCGGCCGATCCGAACGAGATCTTGTCCGGATTTGCCTTCAGATAGGCGATCAGTTCCGGCACCGTGCGCGCCTTGATCTTGTTGGGATTGACGACGAGCACGTTGGGCACGACGCTGATCTGGGCAACCGGCACCAGATCCCTGTCCGGCTGGTAGCTGAGCTTCGGGCCGTAGAGCGACGGGTTGATCGCAAGTGCGGACGTGCTGGCAACGCCGAGCGTGATGCCGTCAGGCGCCGATTTCGCCAGCCGCGTCACGCCGAGGATCGAGCCGGCGCCGCCGACGTTCTCGACCACGAACGGCTTGCCGAACTTCGTCTGCAGATGGTTGGAGACCATGCGCGCGAAGATGTCAGCCGTTCCGCCGGCGGCGAAGGGAACGATCACCGTCACCTGCTTGGACGGATACCCCTCCTGGGCCGTCACCGGCGATGTTGCCAGCAGCACTGCCGACAAAAGACCAAGCCACATCGATTTCATCGAAGTTTCCTCTACCTTTTCACTGTGTTGTTGATTGGTTGCCGCGCGTGGCGGGATTGTCAGAACGCGACCTCGTACATGCTCAGGATCGCGTCCCGGCCCAGATCGCGCGGGTTGTTGTCGAGCAGGCGGCGAATGGCGTGCGCCTCATCCGCCATCACGCCGAGGTCGTTCTTGGGCACGCCGAGCGCGGACAATCGCATCTCGATGCCGAGATCCTTGCAGAACGCGTAAGCCGTCTCGAACGCGCGCTTCGGATCGCGTTGCTCGGGAAGCCCAAGCGCTCCCAGCACCGCGACCGTCTTCTCTTCCACCGCCGGCATGTTGTAGGCCAGCGTGTGCGGGAAGATCACCGCGCAGGCGAGTCCATGCGCCACGTGATGACGCGTGCCGAGCGGATAGGCCACCGCGTGGCCGGCGGTCGTGTTCACCGGTCCCAGGCAATAGCCGCCATAGAGCGAGGCCAGCGAAAGACCGGCGCGCGCCTCGCGGTCGTCGCCGTCGGCCACCGCGCGCTTGAGATAGCGTCCGACCAGCCGCGCGCCTTCGAGCGCATAGAGGTCGATCGTCGGATGCGCCTTGCGGCTGGTATAGGCCTCGACGCAATGGGCCAGCGCATCGACGCCGGTCGCCGCGGTGACCGCTTTCGGCACGGTCATCGTCAAGTCGGGATCGACGATGGCGATGTCGGCCAGCATGAAGCGGCTCTGCACGGCCTGCTTGTTCTGGCTGACGGGGTCGGTGACCAGCGCACGGGTGCCGGCCTCGCTGCCGGTACCCGACGTCGTCGGAATTTGCATCAGGGCCACGCTGCGGCCGGCCACCTTCTCCGGCCCGACGATTTCGGCAAAGGGCACGTCTGACGTGCACATCACCGCGACCAGCTTGGCGAGATCCATTGCGCTGCCACCGCCGAAACCGACGACGAGATCGGGCTTGGCGTCCTTCGCCATCGCCACGGCCTTCTCGAGATTGGGCAGGTCCGGCTCTGGCTTGACCTCGCCGAACACCTTGACCGCTCCCGGCAGCGCCAGCATGTCGACGCGGGCAGCGTTGAAGGGATCGGAGATCACCAGCGGCCGCTTGGCGCCGATCCGCGCAGCGAAGCGTGCCGCGGCGGTGATGGTGCCGTTGCCGAACTCCAGGATGGTGGGACGCTGGATTTCGATGGGCGTGAAGGCATTGGTCATCGGAAGGCTCGATCTCATGATTTGGATGCTGAGGCGCCGGCGGCCAGCCGCTCGGCATAGTCGATGGCTTCGATCAGGCTGTGCTCGTTGGCAATGCCCTTGCCGGCGATGTCGAAGGCGGTGCCGTGATCGACCGAGGTACGGATGATCGGCAGGCCCAATGTGATGTTGACGCCCGAAAGCTCCTGCCAGCGGCCGGTCGCGGGATCGACCTGGAAGCCGAGCAGCTTGACCGGGATATGGCCCTGGTCGTGATACATCGCGACCACGGCATCATACTGGCCGGCGCGCAGCTTGACGAAAACGGTGTCGCCGGGCACGGGGCCGACGACATCGAGACCATCGGAAACCGCCTGCGCAATCGTCGGCGCGGACACGTCGATGTCCTGCCGGCCGAACAGGCCGCCCTCGCCGGCATGCGGATTGAGCGCGGCGATCGCGATCTTGGGCTTGGCGATGCCGAGCCGCAGCAAGGCGTCGTTGGTGAGGTCGATCACCATGCGCAGCCGTTCCGGCGTCAGGCGCTTGGGCACATCCTCCAGCGCCACATGGGTCGAGACATGGCTGACGCGCATGTTGCCATGGGCGAGCAGCATCACGGAGCCCCGCACGCCGGTGAGATGCGCCAGCATCTCGGTATGGCCGGGGAAATGATAGCCGGCCTTGTTGAGCGCTTCCTTGTTGAGCGGCGCGGTGACGATCGCCGCGGTCCGCCCCGCCTGCGTCAGGTGCACGCCTTGTTCGATCGCCTTGTAGGCGAACCGGCCGCCATCGGCGCTGAGCACGCCGGGCCTGATCGGATCGCCTTCGGCATCGGCCTGCAGATAGCAGAGATTGGGCCAGTCGCGATCGTCGGCCGTGACCTCGGGGATCGCAACTTCGGCCCCGAGTGCCGCCTTCGCAACATCGAGCGCCGCGCCACTGCCGATGATCAGCAGGCGCAGATCGCCCTTCGCGATCCGCTCCTTCAGCCCGACGCAGGCCTTGACGATGATCTCCGGCCCGATCCCGGCCGGATCGCCCATGGTGATGGCAAGATGACGAGAGGTCATGTCGGACTCTCCATTCTGAGAAGATGATTGTCCCGCAGCAGGTCGCGCCAGAGATCGCTGGGACCGAATGCGCCGGATTTCGAGATGATGTCGACGCCGGCCCAGCGCCCGCCCTGCAGGATCGAGCGCGGCAATCCCGGTACGAGGCGCCCCGTGACCTCAAGCGCATTTGCGCCGAGGGCAACGCATGCGGCTTTCAAGGTTTCCCCGCCGGCGACGATCAGCGTGCCCGGCGGATCGAGCGCCGCGATCAGCGCCGTCATCTCGCACGCGATCCGCCGCGCCGCTTCAGCGCGTGCCAGCCCTTCGGCCAGCGAAAACTTGACCATGGCGACGCCATCGTCGGCGAGCTTGCGCCGAACCCTTGCACCACCCTCGCCCTCCGCCACCGCGATGGTGGCCTGCCCGCAGGCCGCGAGCTGCGCTGCGGTGGCTGCCTGGTCGGAGCCGAACAAGCCGAGCACCGGCCGCCGCAGTTGGGGCGGTGCCGCCGCGCCCTGACCGCGGGCCAGCGCGCCGGCGAGACCGCCGCTGCCACACCACAGCACGGGCCCCGGCATGCGCCGCGCCATGTCGACGACGCGATCGAGATCGAGGTCGGACTCGGCATCGAACACTTGCACCCCGCCTTGCGAGAGCGTGTCGGGCGCGCCCTGGCGTGCCTCGATGCCGTCCTGGCGCAACTGATCGAGCAGATTGCCGCCGACCTTATGCCAATCTCCATGCACGGTGCGTGCGAATTGCTGGCCGCCGACGGTGCGGCGCCCCTGATAGTCGAAGGCGGGCGCGACCACGCAGGAGGCCCAATGGCCATTGCGCAGGCAGGCACCGAGTTCGGCCGCCCAAGCTCCACGCAGGAGGCTGTCGACCTTCTTGTAAGCGATGGTCGCCCCTTCGAGCTGCGGCGCCAGGCGTCCGACGATTTCGACGCTCTCGTCCCTGGGGCGCTCGCGAGTGCCGCTGTCGATCGCGAGGCTCCCGCCAACGGGCCTCACTGATGCATCCGACCAGATGACATCGAACGGTCCGCACAGGCCGACGAACTCCGCCGCGGTGTCGAGCGCACCGGTGAGATCGTCAGCCAACATGCGGACGTTCGTCATCGTCATGCCGCTCCCGCGCCGAAGATCTTGCCCGGGTTCATCAGCCAGTTCGGATCGAGCAACCGCTTGATGTCGCGCATCAGGTCGATGTCGTTGGGATCGGTGACGCGCGCGAGCCGGCCGCGATTGGTGATGCCGATGCCGTGCTCGGCACTGATCGCTCCGCCCTGCGCTGCGGTCTCGTCGTCGACGATCTCGTTGATCTCTGCCACCAGCGCAGCCGTTACGGCGGGATCCTGGCAACGCGCGCGGTCGATCAGGGCGACGACGTGAATGTTGCCGTCGCCGATATGGCCGTGCATCACGACCCGCGCATGCGGCACGGCAGCGTTGATCCGGGCCTCGACATTGGTGACGAAAGCCGCCTGACGTTCCAGCGGCACCACGCTGTCATGCGAGACCACATAGCCGCTGCGCTTGTTGCCTTCGGACACGCTATGCCTGACCGCCCAGATCGCCTTGGCCTGCGCGAGATTGGACGCGAGGATCACGTCTTCGGCGAGCCCCGCCTCCATCGCGTCCGACAGAACCGTCGCCAGCGGCTCGTCGAGATCGACGCCGGCAAGCGTGTCGGTCAGTTCGACGATCAGATACCACGGCGTCGTCAGTTCGAAGGGAATCGCGACATGCGGCACTGTTTCCGCGATCGCCTCGATCTGCGAGCGCGACATGATCTCGAGACTGCCGAGCCGGTCGCCGACCGCTCCGCGCAGGCGCGCCATGATCTCGAGCGCCTGCTCGACGCCCTGCAGTTTCAGCAGCGCCAAAGCCGAGCTGCGCGGCGGCGCGAACAGCTTCAGCACCGCGGCGGTGACGATGCCAAGCGTGCCCTCCGCGCCGATGAAGAGCTGCTTGAGTGCATAACCGGTGTTGTCCTTGCGCAGCGCGCGCAGGCCGTTGAAGATGCGCCCGTCGGGCAGCACGACCTCGAGCCCGAGCACGAGATCGCGCGTCGGCCCGTAGCGCAGCACGGCCGTGCCGCCGGCATTGGTCGAGATATTGCCGCCGATCTGGCAGGAGCCCTCGGCGCCGAGGCTCAAGGGGAAATAGCGATCGACATCCCGCGCCGCGTTCTGCACCTCCGCGAGGATGCAGCCGGCCTCGACCGTGATCGTGTTGGCGAGCGGGCTGACATCACGCACGGCGCGCATGCGGTCGAGCCGGATCACGACATTGCCCGCACGATCATCCGGCGTCGCCGCTCCGCACATGCCGGTGTTGCCGCCTTGCGGCACGATCGCGAGCCGCCTTTCCGCGCACAGCTTCACGACGGCGGCGACCTCGACGGTCGAGCCGGGCTTCACCACCGCGGCCGCGCGGCCCTGATAGCGCCCGCGCCAGTCCACGACATAAGGATCCTGATCGGGTCCGGACGCGATGACGTGCCTGTCGCCGACGATCGCGGCGAGCCCGGTCAATGCATCCTGGAAGGAGTCGGACATCGCAGCGCCCAGTGGTCCGCGCCGAGCCTCAGGCGGAGGCTGCGAATGCGGCGGCATTCGCAAGCAGCACTTTCAGTTGATCCGGCTGCAGGGCCTCCAGTGGCGGCCGCAGGCGCTGCCATCCTGCATGTTTGGTCCGATCGGCCGCCAGCGCCTTCAACGAAGCCATCTGCGGAAACTGCGAGACCAGTTCGCGGGCCTTCACAATGCGAGCCTGCGCCGCCTTGAGCGCCGGATCGTCGTCGCTGTCGCCAAAGTGCTTGAAGACATAGGCCAGACTGCGCGCGACGACATTGGAGGTCGCGGTGATGCAGCCCCCGCCGCCCTTGCGCAGCAGCGGCAGCATCAACGGATCCGCCCCGCCCAGGACCGAGAACCCGGGGAAGCGCTCGACCATCGCGGTCATGTTGGCAAAATCGCCGGAGGAATCCTTGATGCCGGTGAACGTCGCCGGATAGGCCTTGCGCAGCCGCTCGATCAGCGCATGCGAGATCGGCTGCGCCGACATCTGCGGGTAGTGATAGAGCACGACCTTCAGCCGCGCATCGCCGATGCGCTGCAGCACTTCGCTGTAGGAGGCAAAAATGCCGTCATCGGTGACGTTCTTGTAGTAGAATGGCGGCAGCATCACCACGGTCTCGACGCCGACCGAGAGCGCATGACGCGTCAGCGCAATGGTATCGGTGAGCGCGGCGACACCCGTGCCTGGCAGAAGCCGCTGCGGCGCGATGCCGGCAGCGACCACCGCCTCGAGCAGCGCGGTGCGTTCAGCCACCGAGAAGGAGTTCGCCTCCCCCGTGGTGCCCAGCATCGCGATGCCGTCGCAACCTTCGTCCAGAAGGTAGCGGCAATGCGCGACGAACCGTGCGTGATCGGGGGCAAGCTCGTCGTCGAGCGGGGTTAGCGCGGCAGAAAACACGCCGTATGGGTGCAAGGACTGGGGGCGCAGCGAAGACGTCGACAAAGCTTCCTCCGATCGCGAAATCAATATTGTTCGGAATGCGAACATTTGTTATTTGCTGATGCTGTCGTAAAATCAGCGCGTCCCCACGTCAAGGGCGATGGCTGTCATGACGGGGCATTCGGGCATGGCCAAGGTCGAGAAGAAGGCTGCAAAGCGCAAGGCTGAAACCGCCGCAAAGAACCCCAAGAATTACGTTGCATCCGTCGGCAAGGCCTTTGCCGTTCTGCAGAGCTTCACCAGCGAGGCCTTCGAGCTGACCCTGAGTGAGATTGCCGCACGCGCCGATCTCGATCGCGGAACGGCGTTCCGCCTGATCCAGACCCTGATTGCGCTCGGCTATCTCCAGGCGGTTCCGCAAAGTCGCAGGTTCCGCCTCGGCCTCGCCTGCCTCGACCTTGGCTACACCGTGCTCTCGCATGGATCGCTGCGATCGATCGTCGAGCCGATGCTGCGCGGTCTCGTGCCTGACATCGGCGATGCCGCCTCGCTCGGCATCCTCGACGGCGGCGACGTGGTCTATCTCGCGCGCGTCGGCGCGGGCCTCGACCGCCACAAGATGGACCGCCGCCCGGGCACGCGCATTCCCGCCTACAGCGCCGCGCTCGGCCACGTCATGCTGGCGCAGCTGTCGCGGGACGAGCAGATCGCGCGGCTGGAATCGCGTCCACGTCTCAAACTGTCGGAACGCACGCTCACCGAGGCTCGACGCCCTGCTCGCCCGGCTCGACCAGGTGAAGAAGAAGGGCTACGCCGTTTCCGACGGCGAGAACGCTTATGGACTGCGTACCCTGGCAACCCCAATCTTCGGCGCGCAGGGTCTCGTGATCGGAGGATTGAGCGTTACGGTCGACGCGATGCGCTTGGACATGGCGGCCTTCCGCGACCTGGCGTTGCCACGGCTGGTGCAGGTGACGGGGCAGGTGCAGGATCTCGCGATCAAGTCGGGGTTGGCGAGCTGAGGGATCCTTTCGACCATCATTGTGAAAGCGCTTTCACGACCTATATTCTCGAAGCTTCCTTCCGTAACCCGATCTCCCCTTGCGAAGAACCGTGCTGATTTTCTTCCTGCTCCTGTTCGTGCCGATCGGCCTTTCGGCCGCGCGGTACTATTGGCTTGGAGATGGCCGCGGCAATTGGCAATCGGCTGACCGCTCCAGCGCAGGCCTGCTGCCGCCGGCCTCGTCCCATCCCGATGCCGTGATCCGGATCTATGCGGCGCGAACGGTCCGATGGCGAAGCATCTTCGCCGTCCACACCTGGATCGTCGTCAAGGAGAAGGACGCGGCGAGCTACAGCCGATACGACTACACCGCCTGGGGCGAACCGATCCGGAGCAACGGCTTCGCTCCCGACGGAAGGTGGTTCGGCGCGTCGCCTGAAACCGTCGTTGCCGTGGACGGGCCACAAGCCGAGCTTCTCATTCCCAGGATCCGAACCGTGATCGAGACCTACAAGTTTCGAACCTATGGCGATTACAGCGCCTGGCCGGGGCCGAACTCGAACACCTTCGTTCAAGCCGCTCTCGATGCGGTTCCGGAGCTTCGCGCGGTGCTGCCGCCGACCGCGATCGGCAAGGATTATCCCTATTCGGGGCAATGGATCGGGCTGACCGCCTCGCGCACCGGCTTCTATGCCTCGCTCTCCGGCTATCTCGGCCTCACCCTCGGCTGGGTCGAAGGTCTCGAGATCAACGTCTTCGGCGCGGTGCTCGGCCTCGACATCCGGCGTCCCGCCGTCAAGCTGCCGGGCATCGGCCGCCTCGGCGTTGCCGCCGGCCTGTAGGCCCAACGAGGCGGCGATTGGCGAGGTTTCGTCGCGACGACTAAATCACGATGTGATCGAAGTCGGCGGCGATACGGGTGTTCGGAAAGATCCGCGCCGCCTCGGCGAGGATCTCCTCGTCCTCATAGCGTCCCGACATGTGGGTCAGCACGAGCTGCTTCACTTTGCTCGCGGCCGCGAACGAAGCTGCTTCCGCCGCGGTGAGATGGCCGTAGTCCCGCGCGGTCGATGCATCGCGATCGAGGAACGTCGCCTCGATCACCAGCAGGTCCGCACCGGCGACGTGATGCGACAATCCCTCGGTAGTCTCGGTGTCGCCGATCACGACGAGCTTCCTGCCGCCGCTCGGCGGTCCCAGGACATCCTCCGGATCGATCGTTCGACCGCCGTCGATCACGACCGTCCGGCCTGCGGCCAGCTCGCCGCGCAAGGGGCCGTCGGGAACGCCGAGCGCCCCGAGCCGGTCCGGTTGCAGGTGACGCCGTGAGGGGCTCTCGAAGACAAATCCAAAACTGTCGGTGTCGCGATGACGGACCGGAAAGCTGTCGATGACGAAGTCGCCGGCATCGACGAACCGTCCCGCGGCCAGGGGAGCAAACTCCACAGGAAGCGGCGCCCTGCCCTCGCCCCACAAGCCTGCCAGCATCTGGATCACGGTCTCGAGTGTGGCCGGGCCGCCATGAACCGTCATCACTTCGGCGCTCTGCCGCAGGCGCAGTGTCGAGAACAGGCCGGGGATGCCGAGCACGTGATCGAGATGCGCATGCGTCAGCAGGATGCGGTCGAGCCGCCGAAATCCGGCGCCGCTACGCAGCAACTGGCGCTGCGTGCCCTCGCCGCAATCGACCAGCATGCGCTGGCCGGCGGCCTCGATCAGCAGGGCCGGATGGTTGCGTTCCGCCGAGGGAACGCTTGCCGAGGTGCCGAGGAAGGTCAGGGCAAACATGGTCGTCGCTATCCAGCGACCGCGCCTTTCCGCGATCGCACGGTGGACGGTCTCACCGTCCCCAATGCCACGCAAGCAGCAGCGCGTACAGACCCATCGACGCGGCGTAGAGCGCGGCAAGCATCGCATAGCCTGCAACCTGGCGACTGATCGCCGCTTTCGGCACGATCCACCAGTCGAGCGCCTTGAACGCGGCCGGCACCAGCCACCAGCCGAGCAGCTGGGTGCTGACGAGGTTGCCGACGAACAGCGACAGCCAGACCGGCACGCCGTGGCTGTCGATCAGCGGTGCGCTGATGAAAGTGCCCCAGAGATAGACCACGGGATAAAGCACGAGAAGGACGATGAGGTTGCTTTTCCAGATGAAGTCCGCGCCTTGCTCCGGCGCCTGCGTCTGGCCAGCCGGGAACCAGAAATTGAAACCGTAGCTCGCGCGCTTCACGTTCATGCCGGCGTTGAAGCGCTCGCCTTCTTCGAGCAGCGTCTGCCGCAACGGCGAGTCGAGCCATGCGTTGAGATTGGCATCGGAGTCGAACGACAGGATGACGATCCATTCCTCGTGCAGGCCCGGGATCGGCCGCTCGATCTTGTGGCGCAGGAAGCCTTTGAACTCGGCTTCCGCGGCCTGGATGCGCTGCTGCCATTTGAGGAAGGCATCCTCCAGCCCATCGGGGACCTTGAAGGAGATGACGGCGGAGACCGCACTGTCGCGCTGAACGCCGGTGTCGGGCAGGATGTGGATGTCCTCCGAACCGACGAAATGGCGCTGCACCTCTCCGATCAACTTCGCCCGCACCTCGCTCTGGAGCCAGGCGCGCGCCGCGCCCGGGCTCGCAAAGCGCAGGATCGTCACCCAGTCCACGTGCGCCGGCGGCTGCGGCGGCACCACCTCCTGGCTGAGGAAGCCGGGCCAGACCTTGAGCACCTCGCCCACCTCGCCGTTCCACCGCATGAACGCGGCAAAACCGTCGTCGGCGATGCGGCGCTGGATGACGAGGGCAACCGGTCGGCCGGCTGTGTCGGGAGATGCGCTCATGAGCTGCCGTCTCAGCTCTTCTTGTAGAGGCGCTTGCCCATCACCCAGGTCTCGTCGACGCAGCGATCGTCGCCAACCATCATGACGGCAAACAGCATGCTCGCGGCCTCGTCCATCGTGCGCGGCCCGGCGCCGTCCGCGATCAGCGACTGGTGCCACGCCTGCGCGATCTGCCCGCCGTTCGGATCGAGCGCGACGAAATCGGCTTCCTTGCCCGGTTCGAAATTACCGAGCTTGTCGTCGATGTAGAGGCCCTCGGCGCCGCCGAGCGTGATCGACCAGAAGCCACGATAGGGCGAGAGCTTGTTGCGCTCGGCTTCCGCGAGATCCTTGCGCGTGGGATCGATGCTGCCGTCGAGCAGCGTGTTGTTGCACATGCCGACCTTGTAGGCGTCATCGAGCACGGAGATCATCGAGAAGCGATTGCCGCCGCCGACGTCGGTGCCGAACGACATCTTCACGCGATGCTCCGGATCGGTGGCGCGGCCGAGGCGGAACAGGCCGCTGCCGAGGAACAGGTTCGAGCACGGGCAGAACACCACGGCGGCGCCCTTCTTCGACATGCGGCGGAATTCGTTGTTGGAGAGATAGACGCCGTGCCCGCCGGAGAATTTCGGCCCGACCAGGTCGAACTTCTCGTAGACGCCGAGATAATCCTGGCAGTCCGGGTGCTCGACCAGCACGCCGCTGCATTCGGCCGGATTCTCGGAGATGTGGGTGTTGACCCAGCAATCGGGATGCTCGTGCTTGAGGCGCTGGCACGCTTTCAGCAGATCCGGCGAGGCGCCGAAGGCGAAGCGCGGCGTGATGGCGTAGAGGTTGCGGCCCTTGTTGTGATACTCTGCGATCAGCCGCTTGCTGTCGCGATAGAAGTTTTCGGGCGTGTCGATGAAATCGGCCGGTGCGTTGCGGTCGATGCCGGTGAGGCCCGCGATCACGCGCATGTTGCGGCGGGCCGCTTCCTCGAACAGCTCTTCGGTCGAGACCGGCGAGGAGCTGGTGAAGGCCTGACAGGTGGTGGTGCCGGAGGCCAGCAGCGCGTCGAGGAAGCGCTTCACGCCCTCGCGCGCGTAGTTGCGATCCCGGTATTTGAGTCTCTTCCGGATAGACCCACTTCTGCAACCACGGCAACAGCTGCTCGCCATAAGCCCCGAGCACGCGGGTCTGCGGCAGATGGATGTGGCCGTCGATGAAGCCGGGGACGATGATGCGGTCCTTGATGTGGGTGACCTCGACGGCGGGATGCGCAGCGGAGATCTTGTCATAGGGACCGAACGCCTTGATGACGCCGTCCGCGACGATCATCAGGCCGTCCTGGTGAAAGCGCGCGGCGGCCTCTTCGTTGCCGACGTGCTTCCAGGGATCGTCGACGAAGTCGAAGAATGTGCCGCGAATACCGACGGTGGTCATGAACTGGTTCCTTCCTTAGGTCTGTGTGGCCTGGCGCGCCGTGGGCAGCGAGATCGCGAGCAGCGTGCCCGCGATGGCGCAGAGGCCGAGATAGAGCCATCCGATCGGCGCCTGCGTCGCCTCAGGCAGCACCGCGGCGATCGCCATGGCACCACTGACGGCGAGATAGCAGAGCGCGCTGATCAGGCCGCCGATCAGGCCGTGGTCGCGTTCGAACAGGCCGAGCGCCATGCCGTACATCATCGGGCACAGCACGCCGCAGCCGCCGAGCACCAGCGCGCCGCCGATCGTGATCGACGTGAAATCGAGACCCAGCGTCAGGCCTGTTGCGGCCAGCACCACGGCGCCGGCGAGAAACAGCACAAAGGCGCCAAAGCCCATCACGCGGGCCGGCATCCAACTCGCGAAATGCGCACAGCCGAGGCTCGCCGGCGAGATTGACGCCGCCAAGGCCGAGCGCGACGAGGCCGTAGATCGCAGCGGAGTAGCCGAGACCGGTCTGGTAGAAGAACGGCGCGACGACGCCGAAAGCGAGCTGCGCGCTCGCCGCCGCAGCGAACACCAGCACGAACGCCAGGAAGCCAGGGCGAAGCAGCGTATCGCGCAGGATACCCGCCGTGCGGCGCGGATCGAATGGCGCCCGGCGCTCCGCCGGCAACGTCTCAGGCAAGAGAAATACGACGATCGCGGCGACGATGGCAGCCGTGATGGCAATGATGACGAACACCCCGCGCCAGGAGGTCAGCTCGACGATGAAGCCGCCGGCGGCCGGAGCGAGCACTGGCGCGAGCCCCCAGGCTGCGCCCAGAAGGCCGGAGATCGCAGTCAGCTCGCGGCCACGAAAACAGTCCGCCGCCACAGCATAGGCGACGACAAGGCAGGTGCAGCCGCCGACACCTTGCAGGAAGCGCAAGCCGAGCAGCAGCGAAGCACTGGTGGCGAGCGCGCAGGCAATGCTCATCGCAACGAGCATCGAAAGGCCTGCGAGCAGAACCTTGCGACGGCCGAGCGTGTCGGAGGCGATGCCGACCGGCACCAGCGCCAGGCTCATGCCGAGCATGTAGGCGGTGACGGTGTTTTGCATCGATGCCGAGTCGGTGGCGAGATCGACCACCATCTGCGGCAGGCCCGGCGTATAGGCATCGAGCGGGATCTGGCTGAATGGCACGACGCACAGCAGGATCGGCACGATCCCGCTTCTGGCGCGACCGGCGTCCGAAGCAAGTGCAGTCATGGCTTACGCCCCCTCGATTTCCGCCGGCCCCGTCTTTTCGTGCGCGCAGCGAGATGCGCCGATGCGGGTTGCGGAACTTGACGCGCGGAACGTGCCAGAACTGTGTGTAGAAACTCTTAGGGGCGTCCGTGTCGATGCGCTTCCACGGACCGACGCGCTGGCCGTGACGGCTCAAAACAAAAAACGCGAAAACAACCCCATGCAAAGTAGGAATCGTTGAAGAATTTCGTCTCGCGCCATCGGGCCAAATGACGCGCTCGACACGTCGGGCAAAACAGCAGCGCGGTCGCACGAACGCCCTTTGTGGGCCCGCCTGCACCTCGAGCCATTAACCGTTCAGAAGCCATGCCGGCTTCGCAGCGTAAGCGTCATCCCAATCGTCAGCAGGCCTGCTGCCCATCGCGCGGCCTCCTCATCCTGTTTCCGGGAGTGCATGATCCCTGCCTGGCCGGTTCGGCAAACTGCCGCTTCGTCGCCGGGATGCAATGGAGATCATGATGGAACGAGCTGCGGGCGCTGCCGACTTGAACTACGGCTCGATCGGCGCACTTCTTGGTGCCCTCTACGCTCGCAAGATATCGGCGTCGGAGCTGCTCGAACACACCATCGCGCGCATCGAGGCGCTCGATGGCAAGATCAACGCCATCGTCGTTCGCGACTTTGATCGCGCGAGAGACGCCGCGCGTGCCGCCGATGCCGCACTCGGCCGCGGCGACCGGCAGCCGTTGCTCGGCATTCCCGTGACGCTGAAGGAACCCTTCAACGTCGCCGGCCTGCCGACGACATGGGGCTTTCCGCATCTCAGGGATTTTCGGCCAACGGAGGATGCCCTCGTCGTCTCCCGGCTCAAGGCGGCGGGCGCCATCGTCATCGGCAAGACCAACATCCCGATCGGCCTCAGGGATTTCCAGAGCTACAACGAGATCTACGGGACGACGAACAATCCGTGGGACCTCGGCCGCTCGCCCGGCGGCTCCTCGGGTGGATGCGGAGCCGCGCTGGCGGCGGGGTTCAGTCCGCTCTCGATCGGTTCGGACATCGGCGGCTCGATCCGGGTGCCCTCGCATTTCTGCGGCGTGTTCGGACACAAGCCGAGCCTTGGCCTCGTCCCGCTGCGCGGATACAGCCTGCCGCCGGCCCCGCCCGTGCCGGGACAGGGCGACCTCGCTGTGGTCGGGCCGATGGCGCGCACCGCCTCGGACCTTGCTCTGTCGCTCGACGTGATCGCCGGCCCCGACGAGACGCGTGACGGCGTCGGCTATCGCCTCGCGCTGCCCGCCCCGCGCCATGAGCAGCTCAGGGATTTCAGGATCCTCGTGATCGACACGCATCCGCTGGTGCCGACGGGCGACGCCGTGCGTTCCGCCATCGGGCGATTGGCCGAACGGCTCGAACGCAAGGGCGCGCAAGTCGCCCGCGCGAGCGGGTCGCTACCCGATCTCGCGGACTCCGCGCGGCTCTATATGAAGCTGCTGAACGGCGCGAGGAGCCCGCGCCTGACGCCGGCCGCCCTCGCCGATGCGCAAGCAGCTGCCGCAACACTGGCGCCCGATGACCGCAGCATGCAGGCCGAACGTGCCCGCGGCTGGGGCATGAGCCACCGCGAATGGCTCGCGGCAGACGCCGCGCGGCTGCAGTTGCAACAGAAGTGGTATCAGTTCTTCCGCGGGTTCGATGCGGTGATCTATCCCGCTGCCGCTATGCCAGCCTTCCCGCAAGACCAGTCCGAGCCGTTCGACGCCCGAACGCTGGACATCGACGGCAAGCACTTCAATTACTCCGACGCATGCTTCATCTGGGCCGACCCCGCCTCGACCTGCGGATTGCCGGCGACCGCCGTTCCGATCGAACGCACGCCGGCCGGCTTGCCGGTCGGCGTGCAGATCATCGGGCCGTATCTGGAGGACCGCACGACGATCGCACTGGCCGGTCTGATCGAGCGCGAGTTTGGCGGCTTCGTTCCGCCACCGCGTGCGAACGCCTCTTGATTCGATCCGGCATCCGCCACCTCGATTGCTTCTTTCGGCCCTCGGTCTCCAACGCGGCATTGGCCGAGCGAAGATCCGGAGAAGCGAGGTCGGGGTCGCAAACCCCAGGTAGCCGATCAATTTGACATAGCGTTTAGGTAGTTCTCGTGCAAAACTCTCCCTTATTTCACTAAGGGATATTGGAGGTTTTGATGCCTGCCCTCGCCTTTGCCAACAATGACATCGCGCTCGTCGCCTGGACCTTCGACAAGCGCTTGCCGAACTGTCTCGGTTTTGCCGTCTATCAGCGCGACCTCGCGACGAATGTCGAAATCGCGTTACCGGCGCTCGCGCGCTTCGCATCCCAGGACGTTGACACCCACCTCACGACGGAGCAGGCCCCCATTCAGAAATTCTGGTGGAAGGACCTCTATGCCCATCGGGGCCACTCCTATCGCTACCGCATCGTCGCCATAGGCGGCACGCCGGGGCAACTCAAGCCGCTTGAGGGCGTCCCAGAACTCACAAGCAACGATGTAACCCTCACTCCGGACAGGCCGCCGTTCAAGGCCTACTTCAATCGCGGTATCGTTGCTTCCCAGTCGGTCATTCATGCCTTGGGCGGCAAGGCCGACATCAACGTTCTCAAGGGGCATATTACCAACCCTGCGGATACGCTGCGTGCGCGTCTCATGGGGCAGATTTACGAGGGCGTTACGTCGCTGCTTGATCGCGCGGACGCGTCGAAAGGCAGGATCAACGCCGCCTTGTATGAGTCTCGATGATCCCAAAGGGCTCGAGCTCCGTCTGCAAGCCGCCGACAAGGGCAGCCCAACAAGCCGCACCGTGATCCTGGGCAACGAATGGATTCACGACGATGCGACGGACCAGGATATCGAAGATGCAGACGCAAGCAACCGCGCGGCCCTGAAGAAGGCCGGCGTGCCCGTCATCGACCGCATCGTCCAGAAGGGCCGCATTCCGCACAACAAGTTCATGGTGCTCACGGAGGCAAACGAGCCGACCACCGTGCTGACCGGGTCGACCAATTGGACCAGCAGCGGTCTCTGTACGCAGACGAATAACGCCCTCATCATCGATTCGCGGCTGGTCGCGCAGCGCTACATCGACTATTGGGACGAGTTGAAGAAGGACATCGATCAGGCCGCCGGCAATCAGAAGCAGCTTCAGGGCGAGGTGCTGCGCAACTGGACGCGCAAAAACAACGTCAAGAAGCCGCTCACGTTGGAGGACGGCAAGACCACGATCGAGGTGATGTTCTCGCCCAACACCGTGAAGCCGCTGGCAAGCCCTCCCAAGGAGGTACCGAACGACGTCAAGCGCATGTTCGAGCTGGTCAATGGCGCGAAGCAGGCCGTGTTGTTCCTTGCCTTCGATCCCGGCAACAACTCCATTCTCGACGCTGCGGGCCAGGCGCTCGCGAAGAACCCGGACCTCTTCGTGCGCGGAGCACTGACCAGCACGCAGCGCGCAGGCAATTTCGCCGACGCGCTGAATCGCAACCAGGAGTCCGAGCACGGCGACGGCGAGGGCATGCACGTCGCGGTCGTCGGCGAAGCCGGGAAGCCGAAGAAGAAAGCCGCCAAGGGCACCGCGAAGGCCAAGGGAAAAGCGAAGGCGAGCACTGAACCCGACTATCGCGCGATTCCGGCGGGTTCGCTGACGAAGAACGACGCCTTCGGGGCCTGGGAAGGCGAACTCTACAAATACGGCCACGCGATCATCCACAACAAGATCGTGGTGATCGATCCCTTCAGCGACAACTGCACCGTCATCACCGGATCGCACAATCTCGGCTACCGGGCGTCGAGCAACAACGACGAGAACATGGTTATTATCCGCGGCCACCGCGGCCTGGCTCAGGCCTATGCCTGTCACGTTCTCGACGTCTACGATCACTACGCGTGGCGCTACTGGCTGCACAAATTCCCGGACAAGTTCGGCAAGCCGCTTCGCGAAGACGATCAATGGCAGGACAATTACATCGAGGGGGCTGCTGAGAAGTCGCCGGAGCTTCGCTTCTGGCTGTCGTCGGCCAACAACGGCGTGGCGGATCCTGCCCCCGCAGGCGGCAAGAAGGCTGGCGCAAAGGCGACAGGTGCAAAGAAGGCAGAAAAGAAGAAGACGGCGAAGAAGGTCGCAAAGACCGCAAAGAAGACCGTCAAAAAGAAAGCGGCCAAGAAAATGAAAACCGCCAAGAAGATTGGAAAGAAAACTACAAAGAAAACCAAAGCGGCCAAGAAGAAGAAAGCGGCCAAGAAAGGCTAACCCGCCGGCGAAGCATTGGGAACGCTGAAACTCCTGAAATGGATACTTTCCCCAAGACACCGGACAGGCCAGAGACATCCTCTGGCCTGAAATCTTACGCCCGCCTCGACTGCGCCTCGACCGCCTGCACCGCGACATCAGCGACCTGACGCAGCGCCTCGCGGTCCGCGCCTGAGGACGCCATCACGCCCATGCCAACCGACACCGCCGACACATAGCGCGCGAGCGCGGCCGGATCTGACGTCGGCTTGAGATCGCCTTCGGCCTTGGCGCGGACGAAGCGATCGCGGAGCTGGTCTTCATTTTCAGCGCGGCGGGCGGCGAGGCTCGAAGGGGACGTTCTCGGAGCCGGTGCCGCAGGCGATGCCGCCCTGCACGAGCAGGCAGCCAGGCGGATTGGCGGGATCGGTCTGCTTGTCGGCGATGCCCATCAGCATCCGCTCGGCGACGTCGCGGGCCGTGGGCGCCGCGACCACCTCGTCCATCCAGACACCGCGCAATTTGGTGTAGCGGTCGAGCGCGGCCTTCAGCAGGCCTTCCTTGTTGCCGAAGCAGGCATAGAGGCTCGGCGGATTGATGCCCATGGCCTCGGTGAGCTGGGCGATGGTGGCGCCCTCATAGCCATGGCGCCAAAACACTTCCATCGCCTGGTCCAACGCCGTCTCGGCGTCGAATTCGCGGGGGCGTCCCATGCGCATGTGCCTGTCTCCTCGGAATCGGCGAGCCTTATCAGCCTAACGCCGGTTCGTATCTATTTGTTCTAGCTTTCTTTTTCTTGTGTCTTTCCATCGTCGCGGTATCGGCGTACAATTTTCTTAGTGAATGGTACATAAGTATCTTGCACTGCGAGATCCAGCTCCACATCTGTAGTGAACACTACATATCTGGAGCGCGCAAATGCCCCCACCCAAAATACTTCCCGTGTCGGCCGCCTTCGCCGCCTCCTCGGCGGCGTCGCCATCATCGGCGCCCTCGCCGTGGCCGGTACGATCGCGACCGGCCGTTATTTTCGGGCCGCCCAGGCGACCGCAACGGCCGCCGCGGCTGAACAGGCGGTGGCCGTCACCGTCGCCATGATCGAGCCGCGGCAGACCGCGCTGTGGGACGACTTCTCCGGCCGATTGGAAGCTATCAATCGCGTCGAGCTACGCCCGCGCGTCGCCGGCGCGATCCTTGCGACCAAGTTCACCGAAGGCGCGCTGGTGAAGGCCGGCGACATCCTGTTCAAGATCGACCCGGCGCCCTACGCAGCAGAGGTCGACAAGGCCAATGCCCAGCTCGAAGCGGCGAAGGCGCGCGTGGTGTTCACGACCAGCGAGGTCGAACGCGGCGCGCAGCTCGTCGGCAACGCCGTCGTGACACGCCGTGATTTCGACCAGCGCGAGAACGCCAATCGCGAAGCGATCGCCAACGTGAAGGCCGCCGAGGCGACCCTGCAGACCGCCAGGCTCAATCTCGACTATACCGAGGTGCGCGCGCCCGTGGACGGACGCGTCGGCAAGATCGAGGTCACCGTCGGCAATCTCGTCGCCGCCGGCACAGCCTCCCCCGTGCTGACCTCGCTGGTCTCGGTCAACCCGATCTACGCCTCCTTCGATGCCGACGAGGAAGTCGTGCTGCATGCGCTGAACGCCATCGCGGACAGCACCGGCCAGCGCGGAAATCTCGACCAGATCCCGGTGGAGATGGCGACCTCCGGCGGCCTCTCGGCGAAGGGCCACATCCAGCTCATCGACAACCAGGTCAACGGCCAGAGCGGCACGATCCGTGTCCGCGCGGTGTTCCAGAACGAGGACGGGCGTCTCATTCCCGGCCAGTTCGCCCGCGTGCGCATGGGCCAGCCGAAGCAGCAGACGCTGGTGATGATCGACGAGCGCGCGATCGGCACCGACCAGGACAAGAAGTTCGTGATGGCCGTCGGCGACGACAGCCGCGCGGTCTATCGGCCGGTCACGCTGGGCGGTGCCGTCGATGGATTGCGCATCGTCACCGCAGGCCTGAAGTCCGGCGACCGCATCGTGGTCAACGGCTTGCAGCGCGTGCGCCCCGGCGCCCTCCTCAAGACCGAGGTGGCGCAGATGGGCGCGCGTGGACAGCAGGCTTCCAACCACAGCAAGCAGGACGTGGTGCAACGCTGACACTCTCCGTCATTCCGGGGCGCGCGTAGCGCAGAGCCGGAATCTCGAAACTCCGACGACCACACCTCTGGATTCTCAGGTGCGCAATTGCGCACCGTGGTTCGCGGGCTTCGCCTGCGCCCCGGAATGACGGCGGAGCTGTGTGGACACGACCAAGACATTGCCCAGGGGCAAAGCCATGAATCTCTCAAAGTTCTTCATCGATCGTCCGATTTTCGCCGGCGTTCTTTCCGTCCTGATTTTTCTCGCCGGCCTGATCTCGCTGTTCGCGATGCCGATCTCGGAATATCCCGACGTCGTGCCGCCCTCCGTCGTGGTGCGCGCGACCTATCCCGGCGCCAATCCCAAGGTGATCGCGGAGACGGTGGCGACCCCGATCGAGGAACAGATCAACGGCGTCGAAGGCATGCTGTACATGTCGAGCCAGGCGACCACCGACGGCGCGATGACGCTGACAGTGACGTTCCGCCTCGGCACCGATCCTGATAAGGCAACGCAGCTGGTGCAGAACCGCGTGCAGCAGGCCGAGCCGCGGCTGCCGGCCGTGGTGCGCCAGCTCGGCATCATCACCAAGAAGTCCTCGCCCGACCTCACCATGGTGGTGCATCTGCTGTCGCCGAACGGCCGCTACGACATGACGTATCTGCGCAATTACGCAGTGCTCAACGTCAAGGACCGGCTGGCGCGGATCGACGGCGTCGGCGACGTCCAGCTCTACGGCGCCGGCGACTATTCGATGCGGGTCTGGGTCGATCCGCAGAAGGCGGCCGAGCACGGCCTCACCGCCAGCGATATCGTCAAGGCGATCCAGGCGCAGAACGTCGAGGCCGCCGCCGGCGTCGTCGGCTCCTCTCCGAACGTCAGCGGTATCGACCTGCAGCTCTCCGTCAACGCCGAGGGCCGCCTCGCCAACGAGGACCAGTTCGGCGACATCGTCGTCAAGACCGGCACGCGCGGCGAGGTCGTGCGCTTGCGCGACCTCGCGCGCATCGAGACTCGGCGCGTCCGAATACGGCCTGCGCTCGCTGCTCGACAACAAGCAGGCGGTGGCCATTCCGATCTTCCAGGCGCCCGGCTCCAACGCGCTGCAGATCTCCGACAACGTCCGCGCCACCATGGCCGAGATCAAGAAGAACATGCCGGAAGGCGTGTCCTACCAGATCGTCTACGACCCCACCCAGTTCGTACGTTCGTCGATCGAGGCGGTGATCCATACGCTGCTGGAGGCGATCGCGCTGGTGGTGCTGGTCGTTATCCTGTTCCTGCAGACATGGCGCGCCTCGATCATCCCGCTGCTGGCGGTGCCGGTGTCGATCGTCGGCACCTTTGCGGTGATGCACGTGTTTGGCTTCTCGATCAACGCGCTCAGCCTGTTCGGTCTCGTGCTCGCCATCGGCATCGTGGTCGACGACGCCATCGTCGTGGTCGAGAACGTCGAGCGCAACATCGAGGCCGGGCTGTCGCCGCGCGATGCCACCTATCAGGCCATGCGCGAGGTCTCGGGCCCGATCATCGCCATCGCGATGGTGCTGATCGCCGTGTTCGTTCCCCTCGCCTTCATCTCCGGCCTCACCGGCCAGTTCTACAAGCAGTTCGCGCTGACGATCGCGATCTCGACCGTGATCTCGGCGGTGAACTCGCTGACCTTGTCGCCCGCCCTGTCGGCGTTGCTGCTCAAGGGCCACAACGAGCCCAAGGACAGGCTGACGATCGTCATGGAGAAGGGTCTCGGCTGGTTCTTCCGCGGCTTCAACAAGGCGTTCACACGCTCCTCGGAGAACTACAGCGGCACCGTGACCAAGGTGATCTCGGGCAAGGCCGCCGTGATGGGTCTCTATGTCGTGCTGGTCGGCATCACCGCCTTCCTGTTCCAGCAGGTGCCCAGTGGATTCGTGCCGGGCCAGGACAAGCAATATCTGGTCGGCTTCGCCCGCCTGCCCGACGGCGCCACGCTCGATCGCACCGAAGAGGTGATCCGCAAGATGAGCGACATCGCGCTGACCCAGCCCGGCGTCGAGAGACTCGGTCGCCTTCCCCGGCCTGTCGATCTCCGGCTTCACCAACTCGTCCAATGCCGGCATCGTGTTCTCCACGCTGAAACCGTTCGACGAGCGCAAGAGCGCGGCTTTGAGCGGCAACGCCATCGCGGCCGACCTTAACAAGAAATATGCCGGCATCCAGGAAGCCTTCATCGCCATGTTTCCGCCGCCGCCGGTCAACGGCCTCGGCACCATCGGCGGCTTCAAGCTGCAGATCGAGGATCGCGCCGGTCTCGGCTACGAGGCGCTGAACGAGGCAACGAATGCGTTCATGGCGGCGATGCAGAAGGCGCCCGAGATCGCCGGCGTGTTCTCCAGCTTCCAGGTCAACGTGCCCCAGCTGTTCGCCGACATCGACCGCACCAAGGCGTTGCAGTTGGGAGTGCCCGTGACGGAGGTGTTCAACACGCTGCAGATCTATCTGGGCTCCTACTACGTCAACGACTTCAACAAGTTTGGCCGCACCTATTCCGTCCGCGTCCAGGCCGATGCACCGTTCCGCGCGCGTGCCGACGACATCAGGCAGTTGAAGGTGCGCTCGTCCTCGGGCGACATGGTGCCGCTGTCGGCGCTGCTGAAGATCCGCCAGAGCGCGGGCCCGGAGCGTGCGATCCGCTACAACGGTTTCCTGTCTTCCGATATCAACGCCGCCGCGGCGCCCGGCTTCTCGTCGGGCCAGGCGCAGGAGGCGGCGACGCGAATCGCGGCGGAGGTGTTGCCGCCCGGCTTTGCCTTCGAATGGACCGACCTGACCTATCAGGAGTTCATCGCCGGCAATTCCGGCATCTGGGTGTTCCCGCTGGCGATCCTCCTGGTGTTCCTGGTGCTGGCGGCGCTCTATGAGAGCCTGACGCTGCCGCTCTCGATCATCATGATCGTGCCGATGGGCCTGCTCGCCGCAATGTTCGGCGTGTGGATCACGAAGTGCGACAACAACGTCTTCACCCAGATCGGCTTGATCGTGCTCGTCGGCCTCTCCGCCAAGAACGCGATCCTGATCGTCGAGTTCGCGCGCGAGCTGGAATTCGCCGGCCGCACGCCGATCCGGGCCGCGATCGAGGCAAGCCGCTTGCGGCTACGCCCGATCCTGATGACCTCGATGGCCTTCATCATGGGTGTGCTGCCGCTGGTGCTCTCGACCGGCGCCGGCTCGGAGATGCGGCGCGCCATGGGCGTCGCCGTGTTCTCCGGCATGATCGGCGTCACCGTGTTCGGCCTGTTCCTGACGCCGGTGTTCTACGTGCTGCTGCGAACCGTCACCGGCAACAGGCCGCTGGTGCATCACGGCAGCGACGTCAGCGCGGCGCCGGTTCAGGCCTCAGTCACCAGCCCCGGGCACTAGACCAGGGAAATACCCGAGATCAGCAGCAGAACGAGCACGGTCTTGCGAAAGACCGCCTCGTTGACGCGATGAAAGGCGATCACGCCCAGCGCCGAACCGGCGAACAGCGCCGGCAGGCTGACCGCGAGGTCGACGAAGACCTTCGACGACAGGTCCTGGTGCCCCACCAGCAGCACGATGGCGAAGAGCTGCATCGCCGCGATGAAGGGCTGCACCAGGCCGCGCTGCTCGCTCTTGGGCATGCCGCGCATGTCGCACCAGATCGTGGGGACCGCACCCGGCATCGCCGTGAGGCCGCCGACGAGCCCTCCTCCGAATCCGATCAGTGCGACCCAGTGACGGCCGACGGCTTCGCCGGCAGTGACCAGCGTCGGCCGCAGCAGCATGTAGGCGGCATACAGCGCGACGACGATGCCGAACCCGCGCCGCAGCAGATGCGTATCCATGGACTGCAGGAGCGAGATCGCGATAGGAACGCCGATCAGTCCGCCGACGATCAGCATGAGGCTGCCCTCCCAGCGGATGTTGCGCCGGAGCGCCCACAGATTGGTCGCCTGCACGCCGATGCTGCACGCCATCATCAGCGGCACCGCTTCCAGCGGTTGAAACACGCGCAGCAGGATCGCGCCTGCGACGGCAGAAAACGCGAAACCGGAAAGCCCGGAGACGAAGGCGCCGGCGAATACGGCAACGCTGAGCAGCATGAGAGTGGTGACGTCAGGCACGGACCGTCCTCCGGTCAATCGTAGGGAAGCTGCGGAACGCCGGCGCTCGGGCTCTCTGGGCACACCGCCGCCTCGCTCGGAAGCGAGACGTGCATCGCGTGGGCGTGGGAACGCTCCAGGATTGCAAGCCCAACCAGTTGAAGAGCGACGAGTGCGGCCGTCAGCGCGATTGCAACGATGTTGAAATTACGCGCGCTCGAAGGCCGCCTGGCCGGGAGCGTTCTCGCGCGCATCAGATCCGTGGGCATGTCTCGAAATATCCTCTTCCTTGCTGACCGAAATGATTTCGTTCAAAGGCAATGTTTCGTCCGGCCGAGCCAGCAAATGGTGATAGCGCCGTATCGCGCGCTGCGCCTCGATCCTGCGCTGCTCGCGAAACACAGCGCCGACGCGAGCGACGATGTCGCGGAACTTGTCGGTCATGGTAAGCGATGTCCTTCGCATGACGATCTCCTCTCAACCTGTGCGAGAGAATGATGGGATTCACTCCAGCCTGCTGTGAGTAGCTTCACAGAGGAAATCGAGACGTCGAACAAGAAATCGTGTGACGAGTCACTAAGTGAGAACGCAAAAATCGCGTCATTCGATCGAATGACGCGCGATAACTTCCTCATGATGTGCGGGCTTGAACCTTTCGCGAGCTGAAGCGACGCGCTCGCGCGAGATGCTCGTCAGTGCAGCAGCGGGTTGGAGAATCCCGCCGCGAGCTTGACGAGATCGGCCTGACGAGAGACGCCGGTCTTGGCGAAGACGCGGTGCAGATGCGTCTTCACCGTCGTCTCGGCGATGCCCAGTGCCACCGCGGTCTCCGGCACGCCGCCGACCTCGACGATCGACTGCAGAACCCTCAGCTCCGCAGGCGTCAGTTCGAACGTGCGGTCGATCAGGCCGGCACAGGAGCGGCTGTCGAGTTCCGCCTTCCAGACCAGCAAGGCTCCGACGGCCGACGTGCGCTCCGTGGCGCCGTCCCGCAGCAGCGACGGCAGCGCGATCACGTGAACCACGTAGTGCGATCCGTCGTTCGCCAGAAGAGGAATCTTCCGCCCCATCGCCGCCGCGACGGCCACCTCTGCCGGATCACGGAAGATATTGCGCAGGGCCTGATTTGCCTCGGAGGATCTCGTCACAAGCCGGCCCGCGATGGAACGGAGCACATCGTCGGCGGCCAGGATCGTCTCCGCGGCCGGATTGCTGTGCACGATGCGGCAAGCCGAGTCGAGCAGGATGACGCCGGCATTCAGGCGGTCCACGACGTCGGCCAGCGCGGTCGCGCGCTGCTGCTTCCGCTCGATCGCGCGATTGATCAACAGCGCCCGGCTCGCATGCGGAACCAGAGACTTCATGCGCGCGCGCTGCTCGGCGTCGAGCATCTCCCTGCCCGGGATCACGGTCATCAACATCGGGCACGGCGACTTCGACTGCTCCAGCACCACGTTGGCGACGTCGACACAGCCCTGGGGACGCAGCCATTCCTGGTAGAAGCGTCCGCTGCGGTATTCGTCGAAATTCACGAGGTCCGGAATGTTGCGCACCTCGCCGTATTGGGGAAGCCGGGCGAGCGGATCGTACCGGGAGTAGGTCTCGGAATAGAGCTGGATGAAGTGCGGATCGACCCCGCAATAATAGTGAGTGGCTCCCGACTTGCTGACCGTGTCCTTCGAGATCAGGCCGCAGGCCTGGCTGCCGATGAACGAATTGAGCTTGACGACGACGTCGCTCCACAACTCAGGGTGGAGCCCTGCATCGTAGATGTTCTCGATCAGCTCGGATTGCTTGGGGACTCGGGACATCCGAAGAGCCATGGTCAAACGCTGAGATTGCGGGAATGTTCTTCATGCCGTGCGGCTACTGTGAGTCTGTCACGGCGACAAAAGGTTCAACTCCTGCAGCGATCGAACGGATCAATTCACGAGCGGATTGGCGAATCCGGCCGCGAGCTTGACGAGATCGGCCTGCCGGCTGACACCGGTCTTGGCGAAGATGCGATGCAGATGTGTCTTTGCCGTGGTTTCCGCGACGCCCAGCGATGCCGCGGTCTCCGGAATGCCGCCGATCTCGACGATCGCCAGGAACACGCGCAGCTCCGCCGGCGTCAGGTCGAAGGTCCGCGCGATCAATTCACCATAGGATGGCCCGCCAAGCGACACCTTGCGCAGAAGCAGCGCACCGGCGGCATCGACGACACGTTCGCTGCCATTCCGCAGCACGGACGACAACGGCAAGAGATGCGCAACGTAGCGCTCGCCCGTGGGCGACATCAGCGGCATGGCGTGGCCGCCTGCCGCAAGCGGCGGAGCATCGCCGCGGCCTGCGAGTGCGTCGCGCAGCATCTGATTGGCCTCCATGCTGGAGGTCACGAGCTGCCCGGCGACGGACCTCACCACGTCGTCGGCCTCGAGCAGAAGCTGACCGGCCGAATTCGCATGCACCACTCTGCACAGGCCATCGAGCAGGAAGATTCCGGCGGTCAGATTGTCGAGAACATCGGCGAGCGCCGTCGCCAGCGTCAGTTGCGCGCTCATGGTGCGGTTGATCAGGAGCGCGCGGCTCGCATGCGGCACGAGGAGCGAGAGGCGATCCTTCATGGTCCGATCGACCATGCGGCGGCCCGACAGCACGGTCATCATCACGGGGCAGCTCGCGTTCGACATCTCGAGCACCACATTGGCCGCGTCGCTGCAACCCTGCGGCTGCATCCACTCCTGGTAGAACCGGCCCTTGCGATATTCTCCGAAATCGACGAGGTCGGGCACGCTCACAACCCTTCCGTGTGGCGGCAGGACGCTGAGCGGATCGAACTTCGAATGCGTGTCGGCGTAGAGCTGGATGAAATGCGGGTCCGCTCCACAATAATAGTGGGTGACGCCGAATTTGCTGATCGAGATCCTTTGAAAACACGCCGCAGGCCTGGCCGCCGACGAAATCCCGAATGCCCGCGACGGCATCGCTCCACCGCGACGGATCGAGGCCGGCGTCGTAAATGGACTCCACGAGGTCAGGCAGTTTCTGCGGGTTGGGCATGGCTCAAAATGGCACTGAGTGATCAATGCCACAGAGGATAGCACAACCCAAGCATGCGGCGTCCTCCGATCGGAGGAGGCGCCGGCCGGGCGGATGGCACCCGGCCGGCGCGCACCGTGTTCGAGCCGCCAGGGCTGATGCCGGCTCAGAACGCGACGCGAACCCCGCCCTTGGCAGAGCCGGTGCGGCTCTGGTCGGACATCATCATTCCTTCGACCGCGCCGAACACGGACAAATTGGTCCCCGTGCGATAGTCGAAGCCGAGGCCGGCCACGGCACCGACCGTGCTGCGGCTACCGGGCGTGACGAAGGACAGGCTCTGCCCGAGCAGCACGGTGTTGATCGTGGTGTCGCCGGCGCGCTGGAGTGCGATCACGCCGCCATGGATGTTGGCCTTGAGGCTCGCCGCCGGCGAAGCTGGTGACACGGGAGAGATCGACCTCACCGCGCTCCTCGAAATCCTGCAGCGTGCGGCCGCCGACCGACAGCGACTGCGCCGACCCGGTCTCGCTATAGCCGTCGAACCGGCCGGCGACGTAGCGCAGCCGCGCGGTCGGCGTCAGCACATAGCCGTTGCCGATGTTGAGCCTGTAGCCGTAGGCAACCTCCGGGCTGACGTACCAGCCGCTGTAGTTCGCACTTGCCGTCTCCATGCCACCGACTGCGCCATTGTTCAGCACCAGGCGGCGCGATTTATTGTCGGCATTGCCGCCCTGGATCGTGAAATCGAAGAACTGCGAGGCCCATTCAAAGCGGCTGTAGGCGCCAGCGAAGACGTAATTGGTGTCGACCGACTGCGAGTTGAGATCGACCGACAGGCCGCCCTGCCCGCCGCCGAGGAAGGCGCCGACCAGCCAGTCCGGCCGCACCTTGCGATCGATGCCGATCGCCCCGCCCCACGCCGTCGAGCTTGCGCGCAGCGTCGAGGCGGTCTCGTCCTGGATGCGCTGACCGCCAAAACTGTTAGCCCACACCGTGATCGGCGCAGGATCGGTCCAGAGGCTGCGCGGTGCCTTGGTGAAGGGCCCGGCCTGCGCCGTCTCAGGCGCATAGGCCATCGCCATCATGTTGCTGGCAGCCGGCCCGCCGCCGCCGCTGAGGCGGCCCTGCACCAGCGAGGACACGCCGCCGGTGAAATCCATCAACGTGCGATCCGTCTGCGCGAGCGCGGTCGGATCGACCGTGGCGAGTGTCATGCCGGAGACGACCGACGGGCCGTTGAAGCCTCCGCCGGAGGTGATGGTGTTGATGGTGCCGTTGAAGTGGACGAAGGTCGGCAGCGTCACCGAGTTCAGCGACGACACTTTGCTGCTTGGCGCAAGATTGACGTTGACGACGTCGGCACCGAACCCGAAATCGACCACGCCATTGATCTTCGAACCCGGCAGCAGCGTCAGCGTGTCGGCCGCGTTCGACAACAGGATCGCGGTGCCGCCGGTTCCGGTGATCGTACCCGAGTTCGTGATGTTCGCTGCACCGCCCGAGCTAATACCGGTTCCGCCTGAGATGACGCCAGAGTTGAACAGGGTCGCGGTGGTAGCCGCTCCGACCGCCCCGCCCGCAACTCCCGAGATCGACCCCGCATTGTTGAGGACAAAATGCCCCTGCGAAAGAACGCCATGCACACTGCCCGAGATGACACCGCCCGCAGCGTTCGTCAAATCAAGGCCACCGAGGGTCTGGATGCCGTACCGCCCCGAGATCGCACCGGCGTTGATGATTGCTGCCTGCCCTTGGGCGAAGACTGCCGGAGCTGTCGGCGCACCCTGGATGCCGCCCGAGTTGTTCAAGGTGAGATCACCGAAGACTTGAACAGCACTTCCAGCCACCGACCTAAGGGTACCGGAATTGCTGATGTCGGCGGCCTGCGCGTCGATGGCAGCTCCACCGAGGGTGGATTCCATGATGCCGGCATTGCGGACCTTGACGTCGACGCCTCTCACAGCAAACTGACCGGCGGAAATCAAACCACCTGCTACGTTCTCAACCGTTGCCGTGCCGGTGGCGAGGACGCCAATTCCGCCGCCAATCCCGCCCTTGATCGTCCCTGCATTGAAGACGCTGGCGTTGGTGCCTACAGAAACCCCGACAGCACCGAAGCTCGTGCCCTGGATCGTGCCGCCGGGATTGTTCTTCACAACAGCATCTGTTGACGAGCGGATCGCGTAGCTTTCACCCGAAATCAGACCGGTGTTGGCCCTCACATTCACTGTGTCGGCGTCGATGCCGATGCCTCCGGTTGCCAGTGCAGATATCTGCCCGGCATTGGCGATCGTCGCGGTGGTCGCCCGGATGGCCTTACCGTTGGCGTCGAGCGCTGAGATCGTGCCGCCCGCACCGTTGGAAATCGTTGCCGTGTTTGCCGAAATGCCACGTAGGCCGCCGGCGATGAGGCCCGTATTTGCCGATACCACCACCGCATCTGCTTCGATCGCCGCACCGTTGGTCACCTTAGCGGAGATTTCACCGGCATTGGTCACCGTCGCACTACCGCTGACAACAAAGACGGCAATGCCGCTAGGGCCGGTGGCTTCAATCAACCCGCCTGCGTTGTTGTTGATGGCCGACGACGTGATGGCAGAGATCGCGGTGTGGTAACCTGCGATGCGACCGGTGTTGCTTGCAATCGTCGCGGTCCCGCCGGAGATGCCGGTCCCGCCGGCTCCGGCTGCGGCAATGACGCCGGCATTGTTGACGACGACATCGTCGCTCGCGACTATCGCGAAACCATTCGATCCGGCGATGAAGATTTGCCCGTCGCTGTTGTTCGTGACTGTGGCATTGGTGGCCGAGATCCCGAACCGATCACCCAAAATAGTGCCCGAGTTGGCCGTGACGTTGACTGCACTCCCCTGATCGCCATCGCGTCGGTGCCGAATGCCACGATCGTGCCGGCGTTATCGAGATTTACTGTGCCTGCCAGGGCGTCGACTGCGATGGGGTTCGCGCCACGCGCGTCGATGCGGCCGGTGCTCGTATTGACCAGATCCACGCCCTGAAGCGCGGATATCCCGGTTTGTCCGTTCGTTACATCGGTGCAGAATCGAGCCGGCATTGTTGACGGTCACGCGACTCTGCGCGATGCCGATGTTGGTACCGATGACGCTGGCCCCCGCAACTACATTGATGGTATTGCCGCTATCCATGACATTGCCGTAGCCCGTAGTTCCGTTTGCGTCGGTCGTGGTTCCTGTGCAGGTCACGATGGTGCCGCTGGTCGGCGACGGAGGCATGCATGCCGCCTCGGCACGGCCGCCAAGGATCCACGGCATCAGTGCCAGCGTAAGCGCAGTAGTCGATCCCCAGCGCAGGAGGCGGCTGCGTTGCGCGGCGGACCAGTTCGTTCCCAGCATCTCTATATCCCCGGAGGATTTCACAGACCGGAAGCGTCATCTCTCGCCGTCCGCGAACAAGGCGGGACGCAGATCGAAACGCATGATTCTTCGATCGACAGCGTAGGCAGGCGGTTTCCCGCCGGCTTGGCGAGAAACGTCCGCGGCTTTGCCGGAAACGAACCAGCGCATAATCCGGAGGCTTGTTGCATAAACGCCATAGAACAGGATGCATTGGCGTTCAGAACGCGACGCGAACCCCGCCCTTGGCAGAGCCGGTGCGGCTCTGGTCGGACATCATCATTCCTTCGATCGCCCCGAACACGGACAAATTGGTCCCCGTGCGATAGTCGAAGCCGAGGCCGGCCACCGCGCCCACCGTGCTGCGGCTGCCGGGCGTGACGAAGGACAGGCTCTGCCCGAGCAGCACCGTGTTGATGGTGGTGTCGCCGGCGCGCTGGAGCGCGATCACGCCGCCATGGATGTTGGCCTTGAGCTCGCCGCCAGCGAAGCCAGTGACACGGGACAGGTCGACCTCACCGCGCTCCTCGAAATCCTGCAGCGTGCGGCCGCCGACCGACAGCGACTGCGCCGACCCGGTCTCGCTATAGCCGTCGAACCGGCCAGCGACGTAGCGCAGCCGCGCGGTCGGCGTCAGCACATAGCCGTTGCCAATGTTGAGCCTGTAGCCGTAGGCAACCTCCGGGCTGACGTACCAGCCGCTGTAGTTCGCACTTGCCGTCTCCATGCCACCGACTGCGCCATTGTTCAGCACCAGGCGGCGCGATTTATTGTCGGCATTGCCGCCCTGGATCGTGAAATCGAAGAACTGCGAGGCCCATTCGAAGCGGCTGTAGGCGCCGGCGAAGACGTAATTGGTGTCGACCGACTGCGAATTGAGATCAACCGAGAGACCGCCCTGCCCGCCGCCGAGGAAAGCGCCGACCAGCCAGTCCGACCGCACCTTGCGATCGACGCCGATCGCCCCACCCCACGCCGTCGAGGTCGCCCGCAGCGTCGAGGCGGTCTCGTCCTGGATGCGCTGACCGCCGAAACTGTTGGCCCACACCGTGATCGGCGCCGGATCGGTCCAGCGGCTGCGCGGTGCCTTGGTGAAGGGCCCGGCCTGCGCCGTCTCAGGTGCATAGGCCATCGCCATCATGTTGCTGCCGCCGGGCCCGGCGCCGCCGCTGAGGCGCCCCTGCACCAGCGAGGACACGCCGCCGGTGAAATCCATCAACGTGCGGTCGGTCTGCGCCAGCGCGGTCGGGTCGAGCGTGGCGAGCGTCGTGCCGGAGACGACCGATCGGACCGTTGAAGCCGCCGCCGGAGGTGATGGTGTTGATGGTGCCGTTGAAGTGGACGAAGGTCGGCAGCGTCACCGAGTTCAGCGACGACACTTTGCTGCTTGGCGCAAGATTGACGTTGACGACGTCGGCACCGAACCCGAAATCGACCACGCCGTTGATCTTCGAGCCCGGCAGCAGCGTCAACGTGTCGGCGGCGTTCGACAACTTGATTGCGGTACCGCCGCTGCCTGTGATCGTACCGGAGTTCGTGATCGTCGTCGCGTCGCCAGAGAAGATGCCGGTGTTCCCAATTATCGTTCCAGCGTTGAAGATGTGGCCCTTCCCCACATTGAGGACGGCGGTTGCGTTGCCCGCAGTCACCTGAATGAGACCGGTATTGTGCAGCTCGACCTGGTTCGTATTGATGCCCTGATTCAATCCAGTGACCGCTCCGGAATTGTGGATGGTTGCGGCGGCCGCGCTGATACCCGAGATCCCGGTTATCGTCCCCGAATTGTCGAGATCCAGCACGGAGGCGCCCACGCCGACGCCGCCGCTCGATGAAATCCGGCCTGTGTTGACCAAATTGAGCGTCGGGACGGAGATCCCGATGGCCGCGCCATCGACCGTCCCGCTGTTGAAGATGGTCGCGCTCAGGCCCGCGCGAATGCCATACTTACCTCCGCCGATCATGCCGGCGTTCGAGATCGTCGCCGTCCCGTCAGCGAGCACGCTGTCAATAGTGCCGGAAATGGTCCCGAAGTTCGTCAAGACCATCACCTGGCCGCGTACCGCAACGCCGTCTGTGCCGATTGCCCGGATGATCCCGCCGCCGGCGTTGGTCACGGTGGCGAAGTTCGCCCCCGGATGCCGAAATCCCACGCCTCGATCGTACCCAAATTCGTAATCGTGACGGCGTCGGCTGACACCCCGACGCCGCCGAAATTCGTCGCCCGGATCGTGCCGTTATTAGTGACGAATGCTCCTCCGGCATCGATTCCGAAGAAGCCGTTGCCCACAATGTCGCCGGAGTTCTCGACCGTACCGTAGCCAAAAATGAGGCCGGCGTTGTCGCCCGTTACCGAAGCGCCCTGAACGATTCTGTAGGTGTTGTTGGTGTCGTTTACGTCACCGTAGCCGCTCGTTCCATTGGTGTTGAGGGTCGCACCCGTACAGGTCACGATCGAATCGTTGACCGGAGACGCAGGCGTGCACGCGGCCTCGGCCCGTTCGACCACCAGCAGTGGCCCAATCAGCAATGCCGCAGCGAGGAGCCGCACCGATCGCGACATCGGACGCCGCCGTACCGCTGTGCTTCGGACCATCAAAATCATTGCCCCATACCCCAATCGAAGGCCCCCACACAACGGCAGGCGCGTCACGCGCCCCCGATCGAAGGAGGCCGACCCGTGCGAATCTGGATTCGCAGAACGCCACCGTAGAGAGGAGACCCGCGCCGGACTTGGACGGTTGCGACCGGCTTTCGGTGCAGAACGAACTGAACTCAGTTGGTGTCGCACTGGTGCAGCGCTGCTACAGCGGAGCGGCCCTCAAGCCTGGTCCCAGCCCACGCGTTCGGCACATTCAGCAAAGACCGCGGCGCGATAGATTTCGCGTCCACCGGCATCCCTGACGCGGATCCAGGCGTCGCGATCGCGTAAGTCGTCGCGCCAGACGAACAGGTGCCTTGCCATCTCGTCGGCAACGACGAACGTCGCACTGGCTTGCTCGAAGACCATGCCGCCGGGATCGATCTTCACGATATTGCCGACCAGGAGGTCGAAGAAGAAACGGCGCATTCCATACTCCGGCTGCCGATGCCGCACGCAACGCTGTCGTCATGATTTCTCGATGAGGGACCGGATCGGCTCCGCGCCCATCGATTGAGATTGATTGATGCTGTAGTCGCGCGCGCGACTACAGCATCCCGCCGCTCCTGATATCGCTCGGCGTCGCGTTATAGGTCCGCCGGAAACAGCGGTTGAAATAAGAGAGATCGCCGAAGCCGACGTCGTAGGCGATCGAGCCTCACCGTTCGCTCGGCATAGCCTGGTTCCCGCAGCATGCGGTGCGCGCGCTTCACGCGCTGCTCGATCAGGAAGGAGGAGAACGTCTTGCCGTCGGCTTCGAACAGGCGCTGGAGATAGCGCGGCGTGACGCCGAGTTCCTGGGCAACGGAGGCGACTGACAGATCCTGCCGCCAGCAATTGTTGGCAATCGAGACTTTCGCCTTCTGGAGCCGAGCCGCCTTGACGCCGCGCCGTCCGGCCAGCTCCCGCGTCTCGCCGGTCGCACCGAGCACGATTGCGAGAAGGTCGTGCAGATGCCCGACCGCGAGCTGCCGGAGTTCTGCCGTTGCGAACGCGTTCTCCCGCACCAGCGTCACCGCGTAGTCGACCAGCAACCTGAGACCGGTTGAACTTGCCGGCATGACCCGCATCACGGCATCATCGACATCCACGATCATCGGCGCCAGCACGCGTCTCGGCACACGCAGCGAAAAGCAGCTCCCCAGCGACAGCCGCTCGAACGTCGTGACGTCCTCGGCGCTCGTCAGGACCGCCTCTCCCGCATGAAGTTTCAGATCGTGGCCTCGTTCGGAAATCCCGAGAACGCCAGACCTGTTCACGATCAAAGCGAGACTGTCGTCGCCATCGGCCACCAGCTGCTTGGTGCGAATGACCCGAGGCTCCACACAATCCGCCGATCAACAGCTGGGCTTCCGGCAGGACGTGGGAGGTGAAGCTCGCCGCGGCCGGCTTCCCGTCTCTTGCCTCGACCTCTGCCTTCAACACGCCGCGACAATAGAAGTCGCGAAGCATCGGGATGCGCTCGCTTTCCGGAATTTCGTTCGTTGAAACATTGAGAATGGAAAAATCAACCATGCTGCTCACTGCAATCTCTCCAACCGACGAGCAGGCCGGCCATACGCTGTCGTTTCCTCGCACGCGCGTTCGATGCCATCGCGACATCTTCGTGCGGCGCACGCTGCTCTTCTTTTCAGAAGCGCGATATACGAAAGTCTCGAATGACTCGCGTCCTGCGTTCGGAGGACCCGCGATGCCGACCCATCACAATGGATTGAGAGCGCGGCGCGTAACGTCGGGGCCAGTGAAAACGTACTACGTTGCCCCCTCACCGCCGCTAGCCCGCCGTGCAAACGGCACGGCAAAGCCGGCCGCGATCTTCACCAGATCGGCCTGCCTGCCAGCGCCCGTCTTCTCGAACAGGCGGCCGAGGTGAGTCTTCACCGTCGTCTCGGCGATGCCCAGCTTTGCAGCAATATCGGGAACGCCGCCGATCTCGATGATCGCCATCAGCACGCGCAATTCGGACGGCGTCAGTCTAAAGGCCGCTGCAATCGCGTCGGCGGCGAGCAATGGCAGCATGGACGCTCTTTGAACGAAGAGCATCGTGGCTGCAACATCCCGCGGCAGGTTGCGATCCCGCTTTAGCGGAAAGGCGTGCAGCAGATAATGCTGTCCATCAGCCGATGTCGCAAGCTCGATCTGACGACGGGCACCTCCGTCGATTTCACACAAGCTGCGGAATATTTTGTCGGTCTGGGTGTTGCGGGCGACGATCCGGTCGCCGACCATCGCAAGCAGATTGGCATCGGCAAACAACCGGCGACTCGCCGCGTTGGCATGGACGACCCGTCCGTCCGCGTCGAGCAGGCAGATCGCGGTGTTCAATCCATCGAGGACGTCGGCGAGATCGTCGACAGTATGGGAACGGGCCCGGATCTGCCGGCCCATGATCTGCGATCGTTGGATGTGCGGAGCAAGCAGCCGCATGCGCTCCCGCATCGCCTCGTCGACGGTTCCACGGGAGCGATGACGCAGCACCTGCAGGATCGTCGTGCGGGCGACCGTCTTCTCCAGCGCGATGGTCGCAAGGTCTATCGCTCCCTGCGGTTCCACCCACTCGCGATAGAAGCTCGTCTCCAGAAAATCTTCATGGAGCATGATGTCGGTCACGCCGATCGTCTGTTCCGGCGCGAGCTGGAGATGGCGATCGAGCAGAGGATCGAGCTCCACATAGCGGTCACGGTAAAGCTGGCGGAAGCGGGCATCAGTCCCGAAATGCTGGTGAATCTCGATCGAAAGCCGCGCCGAATCCCTGGAGACGATCATCGCGGCGCAACCGCCGACGAAATGCGAGACCTGCTCGAGCGCCCCGCTCCGCAGCGCGGGATCGACTGCAGCGTCGTAGATCTCCCCGATGAGGGACGAGAACCGATTTGCCTGATGGGTCGTCATCGGGCGACCAACGCCATCGGCGTGCGGCCCGCGCGAGACGAAGAGCCTCGCGATCCGGGAACTGACGGGGAAGGCAGGCCGGCTAATTGCCGCCTTCGCCGAGGAAAAAACGTTGCAGCTGGATGCTGGAATATCGAACATCGTCCTTGCGTAACGTCAACCGCAGGGAGCGGCTTGGACGGTTTCGCCAAAGACTAGGATAATTGCGAACAGCGCGCTGACTGTGTGCGATGAGTCACGCGCCTGCTCGCTATCACGCACTTCAAGGCCGCCGTCATTTCGACTTCACGGCCGGCATCGGAAACTTATTTCCGATTCTCCTCGCAGAACTTCAACGCCGCCAGCGCTTCGCCGGCGCGCGGGATCTGCATCTCGATGCTGTCGTCGTCATCGTCCTCGAAATCGAGCGTGAGGCGCTTTGCCTTCGAAAGGCGGTCCATCATCGACTGGTCGTACTCGAAGATGCCGCGCACGGTGGTCTTGTCCATGACCTCCCACTTCGCATTCTTCATGATATCCGCATCGTCGGTGCCGACATCGGCCCGAAGGATCTCGCCGACCCGCTCCCATTCCCAGCCGTCGTAGATCATCACGATGACGATCGCCTTCTCGGAATAGGTGATCACGACGACGTAGTCGCGGTTCTCGTCCTGCTTGTCCTTGTAGCCACGGCTCGCATTGCAGTGCGTATCTTGCGACCGCTTTTCGATGGTCCAGTCGCCGACCTTGGACTGTTGCGCAAGCGCCGCCCCGGCGCTCAAGGCACAAGCGGTCAGCAAGGCGGCGAGAAGGAATCGTTTCATGGCAGCCTCCAGCGCGTTCCCCGAGCCGAGATGACCACCTCTTCGGGACAGCCGCAAGGGCCTCGGACCTGGCGAGGCGGACGGCGTCCCTACCCCCGCCGCGGCACGATCGCGATCGGGGTAAAGGTGTAAACCTCTTCGCCGTCCTGGTTGAGCATGGTCCATTTCACCAGCGCGACGCCCTGCGGCTTCGACTTGGAAGGCGTCAGGCTCATGACCTTCCCGACCAGATGCAGGCGGTCATTGGGCCGCACCGGCTTCGTCCAGCGCAGCCCGTCGACTCCCGCGCCGATCAGCGGATGCGGTCCAAAGGGACGGGTCTGGATCGCAAGGTTCATGGCGATCGCGGCGGTGTGCCATCCCGAAGCGGCGAGGCCTCCGAACAAGGTCGCCTTGGCCGCCTCATGGTCGAGGTGCATCGGCTGAGGATCGAACTCGGCTGCGAAGCGCTTGATGTCAGCTTCGGTGACCACGACCTCGGGCGATCTGAACCGCATTCCGATCTCGAGATCGTCGAACCACTCGACCTGCGCCATGGTTTTGCCCCGCAACATCAATGACCGCCCCGCCGGAAGGCGCGGCCAAAAGCATTAACCAAGAATGGGATGTAGCGGCTCTGCAGTGCACAAGCCAGTCCTGGGTTCCACGCGAAACCCCTTTCCTGCTGCGACGAAACACGCCTGAAACAGATGGCCGTCTAAGTAGTTATCAAAATAAATACAGGGACGGCCACCATGCAATTCCTCCTCGAGCTGATCTACGAATATTCGTGCTGTCAAAGCCTCGTTGCCCAGCCACCGCAGGAGGACGAGCTATGATCGAACTGATCTCCGCTTTGCTCGCCCTTTGCAGCGTCGGCGTCTTTGCCGCCCATGCGCTGGATGCGTACCGCACCACGCACTACTGAGCGCTTCGCCCTATTGATCGCTTCGCTTCTCCGGCGCTAGAACGGCCGCCGGTAGAAGTGCTCCGAATGAGTGGCCGGCGGAAACCGGTTGGCGAGCGCGAGCGCGCCTCTCTCGTCCGTCTCGAGCGCGATCTTCTGCGCCAGCATCACGTCGCCCGGGACCAGAAAGCCTGACGGGACGAAGCACCACCCCATCGTCGCGACGCCGGCCTCGTTGATCTCGTGGACATTGGCGGCCGTGCCATAGTGGACGCGATAGACCTTGCCGGTATCACAACCGACCACGTCGAAATAGCGGTGCTGCTCGAACTGGTCGCGCTGCGCCGGCGATAGCCATTCGGCCAGAAGCCGGCGGCCACGGGCATCCGGCGTGTTCTCGCCGAAGAACCGCCGGTAGAGTTCACGCAGCGCATGCAAGCGCGCACGCGCCGGCGCGCGGAGCCAAACTGCCGCGATCATGAGCAGCTCAGATCAGCCGCCGACCAGGCGGGGATAGAACAGCGTTTCCTGCGCCGTCGGGTCGAACGATCTGATGCGGGTGACCTCCCCGGGTCCGCTCCGCAGGGCGGCGGTGAAGCCCGCCCCCGTCAGCTCCCGAAAGCGCCGTTCGGCTCGCGCCAGCGCTTCGGCATTGCCAGGATCAAACTCGTGGCGCGTATCGCCAGTCTGGTCCATCACGATCTGGGTTGCCATCTTGAGTCTCCTCATGCCCCAGCCCTGAATCTGATCAAAGCAAACGTCGTGCCGTCGGTTCCCGATGGCAACAACTTTCTCGTGCCGGCGCATCACGCCTTGCTGAACTGCTCAACGCGCGAGGAGATCGTCATCGCGCTTTATGCTGTTGTTAAAGCGTGATCTTTTCGAAAAACCGCCGCCCACTGTTACCGATCGCGGGCTAGCGCGAGGCGGCAGCGCCGCCACCTTCGTCGATCTGCCGGCCCATCAACGCGATCGCCTTCTGATAGACGCCCGCGGCATTCCAGGCCTCGATGGCGACGAAATTCGGCTCGCCCGGCTGGTAGCCGGCCCCTGCGCGCCAGCCATGGGCTTTGAGGAAATTCGCCGTCGAGTTCAGCGCATTGGCGGCGACCTCGAGATTGCCGGTGCCATAGGCCAGGATGTTCTTGGGCATGAACTGGGTCTGGCCGACCTCGCCATGCATGGAGCCGCGGGTTGCTCCCGACAACGTGCCGCGGTCGATCAGCTTGAGAGCGGCATAGAGCTGGTCGGTGAAGAATTCGGGGCGGCGGCAGTCATAGGCGAGCGTCGCGATCGACGACAGCATGTTCTGGTTGCCGCGCTGGCTGCCGAAGCCGGTCTCCATGCCCCAGATCGCGATCAGCGGGCCCGGCGGGACGCCATAGCGCTGCTGGATCGAGGCGAACAAGGCTCCTTGCGACTGCTTGAGCTGCCGGCCCTTGGCGACGATGGTGGTGGCACCGCGCTTGGCCAGGAACTGGTCGAGCGTCAGCTGGAAAGCTGCGCTGGCCACGATCGGCCGCGATGGTGGCGCTGGCGTAGTTGGCCTGCATCAGGGCCGAGAGCGCGGTCTGGCCGATGCCCTTCCCTTGCGCCTCCGCACTGAATTCGCGCTTCCAAGTCTCGAAGCCGCCGGGCCCGTTGCCGCAAGTGGCGGCCTCGGCCATGGGCAGAGAGAGGAGCAACGCGGTCGCGCCAATGACTGCTGTCGCGACTGTCCTGCGCTTGATCATTGCTCGTTCCTCTCACTGTCACGCGACCGGCTCGCGCCAGCGCATGATCCTACGTCGGTTGCCATCGCTCAAGTCCCGAAGGCAGCAATCGATCCAGGCAAAGCCCTTGACACCGGGGTCACGCCTCGTCCGTTCCCAGCAGGAAGTCGACCATGATGCTCTGGTGCTGCTGATACATGTCCGTTCCCGTGCCCGTGACACAGCCGAGCTTGCGGGCTTCTGCGATGAACGGCGATATCTCGGGCTTTGTGATGACGCAGCCGCAATAGGCCGATGGCGCCAGCCGCGTCACGTCGATCGGCAGCGGATCGCCATCCTTCATCCCCGCGGGCGTCGCATTGGCGACAAAATCGAAGCCTTCGGGATCCCCAGTGCCGGCCCGCACGGGCGCCCTGCCGAGACCGTTGAGCCTGTCAATCAGCGAGTCGCGGCGCTCGGCCAGTTCGTCGTGAATGGCGAGCCTCGCTCACCCCGGCCTCGACCAGCTCGAGCGCGATCGCCGAGCCCGCACCGCCCGCGCCGACAAGCAGCGCCCGCATCCCCCTGGGATCGATGCTCCTCGCCCGCGCGGCACCGACGAAGCCCAGTCCATCCACCATGTCGCCATGCCATGTGCCGTCAGGCCGCCGGCGCATCAGGTTGACGGTTTTCAGGAAATGCGCGCGCGCCGTCGCGCTCGCGCAGGCCAGGTAGCAGGCAAATTTGTGCGGGATGGTCACCACGATGCCGTCGAGATTCTTCAGCCGTGTCGCGACGGAAAGGAAATCCCGCAGGTCGGCGGGCGCGACCTGAACCGGCATGAGAATGCCGTCATGGCCACGCGCCGCGAATTCAGCGGATACCCCCGCGGGCGAGCGCACCTGAGCGATGGGATCGCCCACGACGACGTAGAGCCGCGTCGCGCCGGATGGAGCCGGGATCATGCGGCGGGTGCCGGAGCTTCGGGCGTCAATTCCAGCCCGTCGAGCTTGCCCTCCTTGCGCCACTTGTCGAGCAGCCGCAGGAACGCCATTGGCCCGCGCCAGTACTGGCTGTTTCGCGCCGCGACCGGATCGAACACGCCTTCGTTGTTGTAATAGCCAGGCGTGCATTCGGCGAGATAGGTCTGGCGTCCGATCGCGGCCTTGACGACCTCCTCGACCCAGGCGTCCTCGGCCGCGAGCGTCGGCTCCAGTGTCCGGGCGCCGCGCTTGCGGGCCTGATCGATCACATAGGCGATGTGCTGCGACTGCTCGTCGATGATGTGCGGGAAGTTGGCGCTCTGGCCGGCCTGCACCGTGACGATCAGGAAGCAGTTCGGAAAGCCGTGGCTGTAGAAGCCGTGCATGGTCTTGACGCCGCCCCGCCAGCGCTCGGACAGGCTCATGCCGCCGCGGCCGTAAACCTCGAAGCCCATGCGGCGGGCGTAGTCGGTGCCGACCTCGAAGCCGCTGGCGTAGATCAGGCAGTCGAGCCTCGTAGGCCTTGCCATCGACCACGACGGCATTCTCGGTGATGCGCTCGACGCCCTGCCCTTTGGTATCGACCAGATGCACGTTCGGACGATTGAAGGTGTCGAGATATTCGTCGTGGAAGCAAGGCCGCTTGCAGAACGCCTTGTACCAGGGCTTGAGCGCGTCCGCCGTGGCCTTGTCTTCGACGATCGCATCGACGCGGGCGCGGATCTCCTCCATCTTGCGGTAGTCGGCCTGCTCGATGACCTTCAGCGCCTCCTCCATCGAGGTGACCGGCTGCTGCTGTCGGCGCGGCGCCAGCAGGATCTCGCCAAGAAGACCGGTCCAGCCGTCCTGCACCAGATCCCGTTCGAACGGCTCACCTGAGATCACGGCGGTGAAATTGTCCATGCGCTCGCGCTGCCAGCCCGGCTTGAGGCTTTGCGCCCACGCCTGGTCCGTGGGGCGGTCGTCGCGCACGCCGATCGCCGAGGGCGTGCGCTGGAAGACATAGAGCTCCCTGGCCGAGCGGCCAAGATGCGGCACGCACTGCACGGCGGTAGCACCGGTGCCGATGATGCCGACGCGCTTGTCGGCGAGCCCGGTCAGACCGCCATCGGCATCGCCGCTGGTGTAGCCGTAATCCCAGCGACTGGTATGGAAGCTGTGGCCCCTGAAGGTCTCGATGCCGGGAATGCCGGGCAGCTTTGGCCGGCTGAGCGGACCTCCGGCGAGAATGACGAAGCGCGCGCGGATCCGGTCGCCGCGGTCGGTCTCGACCAGCCAGCGCGCCTCCTGCTCCTGCCATGTCATCCGCGCGATGACGGTCTGAAACAGCGCGCGCTCATAGAGGCCGAAGTGACGGCCGATGCGGCGGGAGTGCTCGTAGATCTCCGGCGCCCGCGCGTATTTGCGCACCGGTATGTAGCCGGTCTCTTCCAGGAGCGGCAGGTAGATGTAGCTCTCGGTATCGCACGCCGCGCCGGGATAACGATTCCAGTACCAGGTGCCGCCGAAGTCGGCGGCCTTTTCCACGATGCGGAAATCGTCAATGCCGGCTTCGCGCAAACGCGCGCCACAGAGCAGCCCGCCAAAGCCGCCGCCGACGATGAGCACCTCGGTCTGCTCGCTGACGGCCTCGCGCGCAAATCCGGGATTGGCCCAGGGGTCGTCGAGATAGCGGCCGAAGCCGCCGGTCACTTCGACATATTGCGCCTTGCCTTCGGCACGCATACGGCGATCGCGCTCGTCGCGATAGCGCGCGCGGAGTGCGGCAATGTCGACCGTAGGATCGCCGTCCGCACCGGTCTTGTGTCTTTCCGCTGACATGAATTTCCTCCACGGCGAACGCTGCTTCGCCGGCAGCTCGGTGCAAATTAGCCCTGAAAAAGTGACGCATGCAATCGCGTCCCATGCTTTTTGCGTGAACGTCGCCTGACGTTCCGCTAACCTCGCGCACAAATCACAAGCGTGTGCCGCGCAACGACGTGGCCGTGGAGGAGACCATGCAGGGATTGATGATGGACATGCCGCTTCTGATCAGCGGCTTGATCCAGTATGCCGCGGACTATCACGGCGAAGCGGAGATCGTCGCGCGCGAGATCGAGGGCGACATCCATCGCTATACCTATGCCGACGCGCATCCGCGCATCAAGCGCATGGCGCTAGCGCTGAAGCGGCTCGGCATGACGCAAGGCGACCGAGTCGGCACGCTCGCGTGGAATACGCACCGGCATTTCGAGATGTTCTACGCGGCCCCCGGCATGGGCTATGTGCTGCACACCATCAACCCACGACTGTTTCCCGAGCAGCTCGTCTACATCATCAATCACGCCGAAGACCGCCTGCTGTTCATCGACCGCGCCACGCTGCCGATCGTCGAGGCGATCGCGGCGCAGTTGAAGACGATCGAGGCTTACGTCGTGATGTCCTCGCGCGAGCGGATGCCCGAGACCAGGCTCGCCAACGTGCATTGCTATGAGGACTTGCTGGAGCAGGAAAACGATGCCGGCTTCGCATGGCCGGAGTTCGACGAGAAGTCCGCCTCCACGATCTGCTACACGTCAGGGACGACGGGCAATCCCAAGGGGGTGATCTACTCGCACCGCGCCGCGATCCTGCAGACCATGACCTGCTGCAACTTCGATTTCCTGCCCGGACATGTCGAAGGCGTGCGCGAGGTGATGATGCCGATGGCGCCGCTGTTTCACGGCAATGGCTGGAACATGCCGTTCACCGCGCCCTATACCGGCTCGAAGCTGGTGCTGCCCGGCCGCAATTACGAGCCCGACAAGCTCTATGAATTGCTCGAAGGCGAGAAGGTGACGCTCTCGGCCGGCGTGCCGAGCTTCTGGCTGATCCTGCTCGACTGGCTGGGACGCACGGGCAACAAATTCTCCACCTTGCGCGCGACATTATCGTCGGGCTCGGCGCCGCCGCGCGCGATGGTCGAGAAGCTCAAACGCGATTATGGCATCGACTACATCCAGGCCTGGGGCATGACGGAGGCCCTGGGTTGCTCGATGCCGGGCCTGCGGCCGGGCTCGGAGCATCTCAGCGACAAGGAAAAGTTCGACCGGCGCCAAGTGTCCGGCCGCGCCTGCTTCGGCACCGCCCTGCGCATCGTCGACGATGCCGGCGTTGAGCTGCCGCGTGACGGCAAGAGCGTCGGCCATCTGCGCGCCCGCGGGCCATGGGTCGCTTCCGGCTACATGAAGCTGGAGGAAGGCCTCGACCGCGACGGCTGGCTGATCACCGGCGACATGGCCGTGATCGACCCGCAGGGCCACGTCACGCTGACCGACCGCTCCAAGGACGTGATCAAGTCCGGCGGAGAATGGATTTCCTCGATCCAGCTCGAGGACGTCGCCCTGTCGCATCCCGACGTGCTGCAGGCCGCGGTGGTCGCGATCCATCACGAGAAATGGCAGGAGCGCCCTCTGCTTCTCGTCGTCCGCAAGAAAGGCGCAACCGTCGACGGCAAGACGCTGCTCGACCACATGCGGCCGAAGATCGCGAGCTGGTGGATGCCTGACGCCGTCGAATTCCTCGACGAATTCCCGATGACGGGGACCGGCAAGGTGCTGAAGTCGAGCCTGCGGGAACGCTTCAAGGAGTACCGCGTGGCTTAGGCCGGCAAATTGGCACGGCGGTCTTCACCTTTTGGTCAATTCGGAAACGGTATAGCGAGACGTCGCTAACCCCGCATCGAGGACACCATGGCGTTTTCCGGATTGGGTCTGCATCTCGGCAATCTCTCCCGCCTGTCGAATGCGCAGACGCGCTCGATCAGCCCCGAGAATTTTTCCGGCGAGAAGGGCAAGGGCGGCATGTCCGTCGACGGCCCCGCCGCGCGCCAGGCCCGCGACCTCGGCCAGGGCTGGAAGGTCTCGCCTTACGTCGTCATCGAACCCGGCGCAACGTTCACGTTGGCCGACATTCAAGGTCAGGGCGCGATCCAGCAGATCTGGATGACCCTGGCGCGCGGGCGGCTGCGTCATTCGATCCTGCGCGTCTATTGGGACGACCAGGAGCAGCCGAGCGTCGAATGCCCCGCCGGCGACTTCTTCGCCTGCGGATGGGAAGAGTTCGCGCAGGTGTCCTCGCTCGCGGTCTGCGTCAATCCCGGCCGCGCCTTCAACTGCTATTGGGAGATGCCGTTCCGCAAGCGGGCGCGTTTCACGCTGGAGAACCGCAGCGAAGAGCAGCTCACCGTCTACTACCAGATCAACTACGCGCTCACCGACGTGCCCGAGGACTGCGCCTATTTTCATGCCCAGTTCCGGCGCACCAATCCGATGCCTTTCAAGGAGGTCTACACCATTCTCGACGGCGTGAAGGGCGCGGGCCATTATGTCGGCACCTACATGGCCTGGGGCGTCAACAACAACGGCTGGTGGGGCGAAGGCGAGATCAAATTCTTCATCGACGGCGACGGCGAATTCCCGACCATCTGCGGCACCGGCACCGAAGATTATTTCTGCGGCGCCTACAATTTCGATCCCCATGTCGCCCATGCCGGCCAAGGGCAATCGCGCTATCTGGAATTCACCACGCCCTATTCGGGCCTGCCGCAGGTGATCCGTCCCGACGGCGTCTACAAGTCACAGCAGCGCTTCGGGCTCTACCGCTGGCACATCCCCGATCCCGTGCGATTCCGCTCCGACCTGCGCGTGACGATCCAGGCGCTCGGCTGGCTACTGGGCGCAAAGGAGGCGAAGTATCTTCCCTTGCGGGACGACATCGCCTCGGTCGCGTTCTGGTACCAGACGCTGCCGACCGCGCCGTTCCCAGCACTGCCCGGGCCCGATTATCTCGAGATCGGCTAGGCCGCCGATCGATCAAGGAGACCCAAAATGCTCTACCCGATGTCGCCGAAAGTCGTCGAGGCTCAAGCGCAGGCTCGAAAGTTTCATGGACCGGCACATCTATCCAAACGAGGAGCGGTTCTATCGCGAGGCCGAGGAGCCTCGGGCCGTGGAAGGTCTATCCGGTCGTCGAGGAGCTGAAGCCGCTGGCGCGCGCGGAAGGGCTCTGGAACCTGTTCCTGCCGGAGTCCCGCCACGGCGCCGGCCTCACCAATCTCGAATATGCTCCCCTCTGCGAAGTCATGGGCCGCTCGCATCTGGCGCCCGAAGTGTTCAACTGCTCGGCGCCCGACACCGGCAACATGGAAGTGCTGGAGCGCTATGGCACCGAGAAAGACAAGGAGCGCTGGCTGAAGCCGCTGCTCGCTGGCGAAATCCGCTCCTGCTTCGCCATGACGGAGCCGGCCGTCGCCTCGTCCGATGCGACCAACATCGAAAGCTCGATCGTGCGCGACGGCGATCATTACATCATCAACGGCCGCAAATGGTACACGACGAATGCGACCGACCCGCGCTGCAGGATCTGCATCTTCATGGGCAAGACCGACCCTGACAATGCCGACCGCCACAAGCAGCAGTCGATGATCCTGGTGCCGATGGACACGCCTGGCGTCGAGGTGAAACGCCCCCTGCCCGTGTTCGGCTTCTACGGCGTGCCCGACCGCGCTTCCGAAGTCGTCTTCACCAATGTCCGCGTCCCCAAGGAAAACATGCTGCTCGGCGAAGGCCGCGGCTTCGAGATCGCGCAAGGCCGCCTCGGGCCCGGCCGCATCCATCATTGCATGCGGCTGATCGGCCTTGCCGAGCGCACGCTGGAAAAGATGTGCCGCCGCGTGCGCAGCCGCGTCGCCTTCGGCAAGCCGGTGTCCGAGCAGACGGTGACGCAGGAGCGCATTGCCGAGTCCCGCATCATGATCGAGCAAGCCCGGCTGCTGACGCTGAACGCGGCCTACGCGATGGACACGGTCGGCAACAAGGTGGCGAAGGCCGAGATTGCGATGATCAAGGTCGCGGTGCCCAATATGGCTTGCCAGATCATCGACTGGGCGATCCAGGCGCACGGCGGCGGCGGCACCTCGAACGATTTCGGACTGACGCAGGCCTATGCGACCGCGCGCCTGCTTCGGCTCGCCGACGGCCCGGATGAGGTGCACCGCAACCAGATTGCGCGGTTCGAGCTTAAGAAATATTCGAACGCTTGAGCCGCTCAGATCGCGCGGCGACCGCGGTGCTGCTCTTCCTTCTTCCCTTGTGGGAGAAGGTGGCGCGAAGCGCCAGGTGAGGGGTTCTCCCCGTGGAGACAGACCCCACACCCGAGTGAACCCTTGTCGGCCAGCGGAGATGCCCTCTCCCAACAAGGGAAGAGGGCACAATAATGGGCAGCCCGAAGCTGACGCCTCGCCGCCCTCGCCTCAGTTCACGACGTACACGTCCGGGTCTGCGCTCGAGACTCGGCTTCTTGAAGGCGTTGCGCAAAGCGGACGACATCGGGACGTTGTAGTTGAGGCCGTTCGGCGGCGTCGGCGACTGCAGCCATGTCTTGTAGAGCACCTCGATCTCGGGGCTTGCGTAGAGGCTCCGCGGTCGCGCGATCCGCCAGCGCCTTGAACTGGGCATCCTCCCGGCGCAGCATGATGCCGTAAGGCTCCGGCTTCGAGAACGCCTCCTCGCTGATCATGAAGGCTTGCGGCTCCTTCGAGCGCGCGATCGCGACCGCGAGCTGCACGTCGTCGAGCGCGTAGGCCTGGGCACGGTCGGTCTCCAGCAGCAGGAAGGCTTCGGCCTGGTCCTTCGCAGGCATCAGGCTGATGCCGAGATTGCGTTCGGTATTGGCCTTGGCGAGCTGCGTCAGGTTGACCGAGCCGGCGACGGCGGTGACCGCCTTGCCCTTGAGATCGTCGATGGTGTTGATCTTGGCAGCCTTCTTGGCGGCAAATCGGGTGGCACTGAGGAAATGCGTGTTGGTGAAGGCGACCTGCTTCTGGCGGTCGGCATTATTCGTGGTCGCCGAGCAGTGCAGATCGAGCGTGCCGTTGACCATCAAGGGAATTCGGTTCGACGACGTCACCGCAAGCGTGTCGACGGTGATGTCGGGCATGCCCAGCTGCTTCTTCACGGCATCGACGATCTTGAGACAGATATCCATGGCGAAGCCCACCGGCTTCTGGTTGCCGTCCAGATAGCTGAAGGGCACCGATGCTTCCTGATAGCCGAGCGTGATCTTCTTCGTCTCCTTGATCTTCTGGAGCGTGCCCGTGAGATCTTCAGCCGAAGCTGTACTCGCAAGGCATGTGACGGCCAGAAAAATGGTGGGAAGACGCATCTGGGGCTCCTTGAAGAGGTCTCGGCAGTGCTGGCGCGCCGCCGCAGGTGTGATAGCGCAGGCCGGAAACAACCGCCAGACGAGGTTCCGCTTACCAGCTATCGCCGTTTTTGATCGGCCGGACCAAGCGGGACGCCGCTCCCTGCCCTATTCGCAGGTCAGCTGCTGCTCGAACCAGCCTGCCACCCGCTCCGACAGCCGTGGCCACATGCGCTGGAAGCTGTCGAGCTTGCCGACATTGGCACGGTACATGACCCGCAATTCCTGTTCGATGGCCGGCAGGTCAACGCCGGCACACACCCCGTCGCGGACGATCGTCTTGCCGGCAACGACGACCTGCTTGACCAGCGAGGCATTGCCGCGCGCGAACAGCAGCGCCATGGGATCAACAGGCATGATCCGGTCACGGTCGAGCCGTTCAAGGTCGATCACGACATAGTCGGCGGGGTTGCCGGCGACGAGACTCCCCGCTCCCGGGCGCCCCGGTGGCGCGGCGCCCATGGCGGATGGCAAGGGCGAACAGCTCGGCCGGCGTCCATGTCGGCTTGAAGCCGAGGCCGCCATGGGCCATCTGCACCAGCCGCATCTCGCGCAGGATGTCGTCGTCCTCGTCGAGCGCCAGGCCGTCGACGCCGACCGCGATGGCGCAGCCGCATTTGTGTGCGGCAGCAATCGGGGCGAGACCCGAGCGCAGATGCATGTTCGAGCTGAAATTGGTGACGATCCGCGCCCCCGCGTTTGCAATCATCTCCAGCTCGTCAGGACGGGCGTGGATACAATGCGCCAGCGTCAGCCGCTCCGAGAGGAAATCGATGTCGCGAAGCCAGCGCACCATGTCCGGAAAGTTCTGGTCGGCCCAGGCACGCTGATACACCGTCTCCAGCAGGTGCATGTGGATGCGTCGGCCCGTTCGCGCCGAGTTCTCCGCGATGGCCTCCAGCAGCGGCTTCGAGCACCATTGCACGCCGGCCGGCCCAAGCTGCACGTCCACCATTGGACCTGCGATCGCGGCAGCAATGGCGTCGGTCAGCTCGATATAGGCCTTCGGCGACAACGGCGCGCGGATGAAGAGGTCTTCGATGGTCTTGCGATCGTCGGCGGGAAATCCTGCGAGCGTCGGTCCGGCATCGCCATAGACGATCGGGTTCTGGTCGCGCACCGCGATCGCAAAGGCCATGCGGATGCCGACGTCCGATGCCGCTCTTGCGATCGCCTTGGCCTCGTCGAGCAAGGGCATCGTCCCGCTCGGCCGGGTGTAATGTACCATCATGGCGGCGCAGCCGGCCCGGGCGGAGCGAGCCAGCGCGGAGGCCGCCGTCAGGTAGGGATCGACCGGCGTCCCGAGCAAGGTGCGCAGGATCCAGCTTTCCAGGGGCATGCCGACCGCGCCAAAGGACGATGCCGTGGCGCGGGCGTGGTCGTGGGCGTTGACGAAGGCCGGAATGACGAAGGAGCGCGCGCCGCCGGCGGCCCCCGCCCCAGTCCCGACGTCGGCGATAACGCCGCCGTCGTGCCTGAGCACGACGTCGTCGCTGATACCGAGGTCGGGGCCACGGAACAGGCTGCTCGCCGCAATCTCCGTGGCCATGACCGTCTCTCCGAGATTAGTTGGCGGTATACACCAACTCCCGCTCAGCCCGCGGCGGCAGGAACTCGCGCGAGAACACTTCGGCCGGGGTCGGCGCACGGGCGAGCTGGTAGCCTTCGACGATGATGCCGATGGCCCGCGTCATGCGCTCGTCCTTGATGTCGCCGACGCCGATCTCCTTCATCTCGGGCGAGACGATCAGCTTGTCGAAGGAATATTGCAGCCGGCGCTTCTCGACCGCGACGTCGATCAGGTTGTCGTAGTTCAGCGCGGCCTTCATGCCCGCGTTCTGGTCCTTGGCGACCGCGATCGCGCCCTTGTTGATGGCGCGCACGAGACCTGCGACCGCTTTCGGGTTCGAGGCGATCAGCTTCTTCGAGACCATCACGCCGTTGGAATAGAGGTCGAGGCCGTATTCACCGAACGAGAACCATTTGAAGTCCTTGTCGGGGTCCTGGCGATTCAGCACGAGGTTGAAATAGCTGGTGATGTTGAAGACCAGCGCGCCGTCGATGTCGCCTTTGATCAGCATCGGCTCCTGCAGGTTCGGAGCCATGTTGGAGATCTTGATCTTCTCGTTGTCGAGCCCGTTCTTGCGGGTGAAAACCGGCAGGAGGCGCGTCGTCGGCGTGCCCTGGGCGCCGCCGAGGGTGTGGCCCTCAAAATCCTTGATAGTGTTGATGCCGCTGGTCTTCTTGGCGACGATCGCGAACGGCGGCTGGTTCCACATCATGTAGACCATGACCGGTGCCTCCTGCGGCTTGGTCGAGGCATTCTGGATGATGGCATTGACGTCGCCGAAGCCGGCGTCATAGGCGCCGGACATGATGCGCGTCACGGTGGCACCGGAGCCCTCGCCCTGGTCGATGACGACGTTCAGGCCTTCCTCTTTGAAGAAGCCGTTGTCCTTGGCGTAGAAGAAGGCCGCGTCGCTGCCTTGCGTCTTCCAGCCCAGCGTGAACTTGATGGTGGTCTCCTGGGCCATCGCGGCCCCCGTAGACAGGACCAATCCCAGCAGCGCTCCAGTTACTTTTCTCAACATCGAGACCTCCTCAAGCTTCGTTGCGTGACGGTTCAGAAAATCAGGTGGCAATCACGTCGTTCTTGCGCGTGGCCCAGCCGGTGACGCGGCCCTCGATCAGCGAGAACACGGCGTAGAGCGCGACGCCGAGGCCGGCGAGCACGAACAGTCCGGCGAACACCAGCGGCACGTTGAAATTGGAGGACGCCGTCATCATGACGTTGCCGATGCCGCGGTTGGAGGCGACCGTCTCCGACAGCACCGCGCCGACGAACGCGTAGGAGATCGCGACCTTCAGCGAGGCGAAGAAGAACGGCATCGTCCGAGGTAGACCGACATTCCAGAGGATGTCGAACTTGCTGGCGCCAAGCGCCTTCAAGACGTCCTCGAGCTCGGGCTCGGTGGTCGCAAGGCCCGTCGCGATGTTCACCACAATCGGGAAGAAGCAGATGGATAGCGCCGTCAGCACGGCAGGCACGGTGCCCGAGCCGAACCACAGCACGAAGATCGGCACCACCGCGACCTTGGGAATCGAGGAAAAACCGATCAAAAGCGGATAGCAGGTGTCATAGGCTGTCTTGGACACGCCGATGATCGCGCCAAGGGCGACGCCGAGCGCGACGCCAAGGACGAAGCCGAACATGGTGGTCGCCAGCGTCTGCACGATATGCGGCCACAGCACCGGAAAGCGCTGGACAAGCGTCACGAACACCTGCGAGGGCCGCGGCAGCACCAGGTCGGACATGCCCGTCATCAGGCAGAACAGCTCCCAGCCCACGAAGAACAGCACGATCAGTCCCGCCGACCACGCCTTCTGCCTGATATCGATCCCGAACATCAGCCTGCTCCTTGGGCAGCCACGCTGCGCGCATCCTCGATGAAGGCGCGCAGCTTCTGGTTCAGCGCAACGAAATCCGGCTCGAAAGTCATGGCGACCGTGCGCGGCCGCGCGAACTCGACGCGGCTGTCGTCGAGGATGCGACCGGGACGCGCGCTCATCACGCAGATGCGGCTCGCCAGGAAGCCGGCCTCGCGCAGATCGTGCGTCACCAGCAGCACCGTCGGCTTGTGCGTCATCCAGAGGTTCTGGAGGATCGCCCACAGCTCCTCGCGGGTGAACTGGTCGAGGGCGCCGAACGGCTCGTCCAGCAGCAGCATGCGCGGCTGGTGGATCAGCGCGCGGCAGAGATTAGCACGCTGGAGCATGCCGCCGGAGAGCTGCCAGGGGTAACGGTTGCCAAAGCCTTTGAGGCCGACCTGCTCCAGCAGCGCGTTGGCCTTGTCGCGGAATTCGGTCTTGCGCAGCTTGCGGAAGCTGGAGCGGAACGGCTCGACGATCTTCAGCGGCAGCATGATGTTCCGCTCGATCGTCATCCACGGCAGCATGGTCGGGTTCTGGAACGCCATGCCGACCCGCATCGCCCGCGCCGCGACCTCGCGCCCGCCGACGATGACGACGCCGCTGGTCGGCTGCACCAAGCCGCTGACCAGACGCAGGATGGTCGATTTGCCGCATCCGGATGGGCCGACCAGTGCGACAAACTCGCCGTCGGCGATCCGAAGCGTGGTCTTCGATAGAGCCGGCACGGCGCGGTCGCCGCGCCCGAAGGTCACGGTGGCCTCGGACAGCTCGATGGCGGTGACGGCGGCGCCTTCAGGAACTGGCTCGCCGCCAAACTGGTCTTTGGGGTGCATGCGTATCACAGCCAAAGTGCATGCAAGCTGGATGCCAGCCGCCGTCCCTCGGAAAATCAAGGGTTTGGCCAAACGGAGTTCTAGACGGTCGGATTCGAATTAGGCAATCCGGACACCAAACTGCATGCAATTGGAGCGCTGGATTGCGCCACGGCTGTGCTACAGAGAGGCTTCGACCTACCTTCAAGGATTCGCCGATGGCGGCGCGCCCCACCAGCAAGACGTCTGAATCATCCGACAAGGTCAGTGTGATCTGCCGTGCGCTTCGGCGCGCGATCATCGAGCAGGCGCTCGAGCCCGGCGCGAAACTGCCTGAAGATCTCGCTCGGTGAGCGCTTTGGCGTGAGCCGTACCATCGCCCGCCACGCGCTTGGGCAGCTCGCCGCAGAAGGCCTCGTCGAGGCTCCGCCGCAACCGCATCGCGGTGGTGGCGACGCCGAGCTGGCAGGAGGCGCGCGACGCCTTCGATATCCGCATCGAGCTCGAACGCCTCGTGGTGCGCCAACTCGCGGGCAAGCTGACCAAGGCACAGATCGCCGAGCTGAACGCCCATGTCGATGCCGAGGATCGCGCTCGCGGCGGCACGGATGCGGTCTCGATCCGGCTGGCCACCGAATTTCACATCCTGCTCGCGCATATGACGAACAGCCCGATCCTGGTGCGCTATGTCAGCGAGGTCGCCTATCGCTGCTGCCTGACGCTGTCGCTCTACAGCAGGCCGCATTCCACCGAATGCGCCATCAACGAGCACCGTGCCATCATTTCGGCGCTGGCCAAGGGCGACGAGGCCAAGGTGATGGAGTTGATGCACCATCACCTGGATTCCGTGGCCAATCGCGCGCTGGTGGCCCCCACCCCGCAGCGCGGCCGCGATCTGCTCGATATCCTCGCGCCCTATGCCGACGACGTCGCGAGCGATCGCGTCGTCAAGCTGCAAAAAGCCTCCCGTAGAGGTTAGGCTTCGATCCTGCGCTGGACCAGGATCCGCTCGGCGCTGTCGTTCCAGACGTCCATCTTCACGATCTGTCCGCCCCTGACGACGAAGCGGTCGACATAGCGGTTGCCTTCGAACGGCGTGCCGTCGATCCACTCGCCATAGAGCGTTCCCACGCTGTAGACGACGGTCTCGTCCCTGCCCGGGCACACGTCGAACCGGTCCATCTTCTTCTTCACCCAGCGATAGCGCTTGGCGTTGAAGCCGGTCGGCCCGCGCGGATGATCGAACTCGCGGCCGCCGGTGAAGGTGATCACCGTGCCGGGCTTCATATAGGCCGCGGCGGCATCAGGATCGGGTATCATCGAGGCCGTCAGATAGGCCTCCACGATTTCGGCGTCGGTTATCGGGCGGTCGGCTTTGGCGGGGGCGGACATGGCGGATTCTCCAGGCTGCCGGCATTCTACAATTCACGCCCAAAAGTGCATGCACATTTTTTGAACAATTTGATGGCAGAACTGCACACAATCTGGAGCTGCCCGCCTCGGGACGTTCCGCTAGGGTATCACAGCTGAATTCGATGCCATGACCACGCAGACCGCCTTCGACCTGATCTTCCGCCGCGCGCTGTTGCGCTCATCCGCCGCACCCGTCGACATCGGCGTGAAGCGCGGCCGCATTGCCGCGATCGAGCCGAACCTCGCCTGCGAAGCCGTCGAGGTCGATCTCGATGGACATCTGGCCCTCCCCGGCTTCGTCGACACCCACATCCATCTCGACAAGGCCTGCCTGCTCGACCGCTGCGGCCACAATCACGGCAGCGTCTCGGACGCGATCCGCGCGGTCGCCGGAATGAAAAAGGATTTCACCGTCGAGGACGTCTACGCGCGCGGCGCCCGCGTGCTCGAACGCGCCGTCGTGAACGGCACGACGCGGATGCGCACCCATGTCGAGATTGACCCGCGCATCGGCCTGCGCGGCTTCGAGGCGGTCAAGGCGCTCAAGCGCAACTATGCCTGGGCGATCGATCTGTCGCTTTGTGTCTTTCCACAGGAAGGCCTTACCAACGATCCCGGGGCCGAGGACCTGCTGGTCCAGGCCTTGCGTGACGGCAGCGAGGCCATCGGCGGCTGTCCTTATACCGACACCGCCCCCAACACCCACCTCGAACGCATCTTCAATCTCGCGCAGGAATTCGACGTGGACGTCGATCTCCATCTCGACTTCGATCTCGATCCTTCCTGGTGGCATCTCGACGAGGTCTGCCGTCAGACCGACCGACGCAATTACGGCGGACGCGTCGCGATCGGGCACGCGACCAAACTCTCGGCCTTGCCGCCGGAGCGAATGAAGGCGGCCACCGCGCAGCTCGCAAAAGCCGGCGTCGCCGTCACCGTGCTGCCGGCGACCGACCTTTACTTGATGGGTCGCGAGGCCACCCATAACGCGCCGCGTGGACTGACCCTCGCCCACAAGCTCGCCGGCGACGGCGTCGTGTGCTCGGTCGCGACCAACAACGTGCTCAACCCCTTCACGCCGTTCGGTGACGCCTCGCTGCTGCGGATGGCGAATTTCTACGCCAATGTCGCGCACGCCTCGGTGAGCGATTTCGACACCTGCCTCGATCTCGTCACCGACCTGCCAGCCCGGCTGATGAACCTTGGCGATTACGGCATTGAGATCGGCAACCCCGCTGATCTCATTGTGCTGGACACCCGGGACAGCCGTTTTGCCATCGCCGAGCTGCCGGACATCGTGATGGGCTTCAAGGCGGGACGGCAGACGTTCGAACGGCAGCGGCCTTCGCTGTTCCGCCCACAGAGCTGAGCGGCCTGGCCTTCCCGCTTCTTGCGCCCTGCGCGCAGCTTGCGCGACACTTCCTGCAATCCATGAACGGAGGAACCAAATGGCCTTCGACACCATCTTTCTGAACGCGCGCTTCGACGACGGCACCCGTCGTCACATCGCGGTCAAGGACGGCCGCATCGCCGCGATCACGCCGGTCGACCAGCCGCCCGCGGGTACCGAAACCATCGACCTCAACAACGCCCTCGTCGTTCCCGGCTTCGTCGAAGGCCACATCCATCTCGACACCAGCTTCTATGGCGATGCCTGGCGGCGGCACAAGCCCTGCACCGGCGGCTTCAACGTGCAAGAGCGCGTCGCCTTCCAGGCGGAGAACATGGCAGAGGCGGCGCCGATGGACGTGCGTGCGCGCAACCAGCTCGACCTCTGCATCGGACATGGCACCACGCAGATGCGCAGCCATGTCATGGTTGACGGCTCGGTTGGCCTGAAATCGCTCGAGACGATCCTTCGCGTCCGCGAGGAATACGAGGGACTGATCGACATCCAGCTGGTCGCGTTTCCCCAGAGTGGCATCCTGGCGAGCCCCGGCACGCCGCAATTGCTGGACGAGGCGATCGGGCTCGGCGCCAATCTCGTCGGCGGGCTCGATCCGGCGAGCTTCGATCGCGACATCGAAAGGCATCTCGACGTCGTGTTCGGCGTCGCCGGCAAGCATGGCGTCGATATCGACATCCACCTGCACGACATGGGGACGCTGGGCGCCTTCGAGGTCGAGCAGATCGCGGCCCGCACCCGCGCGGTCGGCATGGAAGGCCATGTCGCGATCAGCCACGCCTACGGGCTCGGCGACATCCCGGCGGATTATCTCAAGAAGATCGCCGACATCCTCGCCCGGTCGGGCGTCGCGATCATGACCAACGCGCCGGGCGCCCGGCCCTTCCCGCCGATCCTGACGCTGCGTCACGCCGGTGTCACCGTCTTCAGCGGCAACGACAACATCCGCGACTCCTGGTGGCCCTATGGCGACGGCGACATGCTGCGGCGGGCGACGACGCTCGGCTATCGCTCCGGCTTCAATATCGACGAGGAACTGCGTGCCGCGTTCGACGTCGTCACGGAAGCCGGCGCCAAGGCACTGCGGCTGGAAGGCTACGGCCTGCGCGTCGGAGCAAAGGCCGACTTCGTGACGCTCAACGCGGCACATGTTCCGGAAGCAGTGGTGGCGGTGCCGCAGGGCCGCGCTGTGTACAAGGCAGGTATGCTTGCCGCTTCTAACGGTACGATCGTCGGGAAACGTCGCTGACTGCGGGTGGTTTTCAACCGTTTTCCCGCCGATTCTCCGCTAAATCCGAGTCCGGTAGAATCCCGGACCGTAGCCCAACGCGTTGCGGGAAAGGTCCTGCTAACCCTACTGAGAGATGCGCACTGACCGTCTGCGTTCTCAGGGGAAGTTATGGATATGTTCAGCGCATTCAACAGCATCGATTATCAATCGATCCGGGCCAGCACGCCGGCCGAAACCGCCGTCAAGCGGTTGAATGGAATCGGCGAAGTTCTGTCCGGCCTCGACATCTCGGCGATTCACACGCAGGACGACATGACCCGCGCATTGTGGACGCTCGACACCGCCGACAAATGCATTCGCATGATCCTGACGGACTTCAGGACCGAGCGCACCAGAGACGTCGTCCGCGAAGCCGAGAGCCTGATCGATCTGATCGAGGCCGCTCGCGACGAAGTTTCCAGCTATCGCAACAGCGGCAGTCCCCTGAGCTGAGCGGTCGCCCGGCTCTAACGCTTGATCTTCGCGAGGATACGGTCTGCCTCGGTCCGCCAGTCCGCGCTGCGGGCGAATTCTTTCGTGCCCTTCGTTCCGAACAATCCCTCGTCGGCGAGATCGGCCACCCAGGCCTGACGCTCAGCCGTGCCCTGCGCCGACCACGGCGTCAGCCCCGCCTCACGCACGGTCTCGGCGACTTCACGCACCTCCTCGGCACGGCGGCGGCCGTGCTCGATGACGCGCTGGAAGAAGTAGGCGCCCTGCTTCTCCCAGTTGATGGCCGGGAATGTCTCGGTGAGTGACGCCAGCACTGCATCCTCGACGCCATAGGCCCGCGCGGTCGTGAAGCTTTCTATGACCATGGCCTCGAGGCCCTTGATCATGATGCTGCGGCACATCTTCACCGCCGAGGAAACCCCGAGCTTGTCGCTCGCAACCTTCGCGGCAAAGCCGATCGCGTTCAGCAGCGGCTCCAGCTCCCTCGCGCCCGGACCGCCGAGCAGCAGCGGCACCTTGATGCGATATGGCGGCACCGAAGTCATCACGGCGCCCTCGACATAGCGACCGGCGGCACCGTCGATCAGGGCGGCAGCGCGCTGCTTGGCGCCGGGCGAGGCCGAGTTGAAATCGAGGAACCAGGTGCCCTGGTTGATCGCTGCAGCGCAGGCCTTTGCCACTGGAACGGCCTGGCTCGCCGTGACCGCGGAGATGATAAAATCGGATTTCGCGGTCAGCTCCGCATGAGACGCCGGGAGCACGACACCGGATCTGGTTGCGTGCTCTTTCAGCGGCGCGCCCTGCTCGCCCCCGAGCTTGATGTCATAGGCCGCGACCTTGATGTCCTGTTGGCGCAGATCCTCAGCCAGAATACGGCCGACCTCGCCATAACCGACCAGCCCGATCTGCCACCGTTTCGGATCTGCCATCAGTTCAATCCTCGTGTTGTCTCGTCGAACAGTTCCTCGACCGCATAGCGGCGCGGGATCAGCGCCTGCTGGAATGCGTAGTCGACGATCAGCTCGAGCGGCCTCCTGTTGGCCTCGATCCCGAACGGAACGAAGTCGGGATGTCCCGCAGGTCCCATCTGGTCCTTGTTGCGCTTGAGCAGATCATAGACGCCCGCCACCACGTCAGGGCGCGATGTCGCGAGCCTTTCGGTCACGACCACGAGATGATTGACCGGGACGACGCCGCGGCGGGCGTACCACTTTGCAGCCTCCGCAGCCGGATCGGAGAACAGCGGCTTCAGCTTCGGATCATTCGAGATCTCGCCGAGCACGGCGTCGAGGCTCGCCATCGAGCAGCATCTGCAGGATCTTCGTGTCCTTCGGCGCGCGCTCGGTGGTGTCGACATATTCGGCGACATGCGGATCCTCGAACGTCACCCAGCGGATATTGTCGAGATTGACGCCGTAGTCGTTGGCGAGGATACCCCGGATCCAGGCACCTGTCGTCGTCGTGAACGAGCGAATGCCGACGCGCTTGCCTTCGAGATCGGACGGTCCGAGCGTTCCCTGCGCGGGATTGTACAATGCGTAGGAATGCTGGAAGCGACCCATCATGGTCGCCGGCAAGAGCACCAGCGGCTTGCCATGGGCCTTCGCCATCAGATAGGTGACGATCGCCATCTCGCAGACGTCAAACGCCTGCTCGCGCACCATCGGCTTGAACGCGGTGTTGGTCGGCGTGTATTCGATGAAGTCGAGATCAAACAGATCGGAGCGCAGCTCGCCGCTCTTCACCGCCTGCACATGGGGGTGGCTGCCGAGCACGGCCTTCAGCTTGAGACGATCCATCCGCCCGCTCCGCAGTTTTCTTCAGGCGTCCTCGGGATTGTCGACATAGACGAGCCCGGCCTTGGCCAGCGCCTCCCGCATATTGTACATGTCGAGGCCCAGCTCGCCCGAGGCCAGCCGTGCGCGCTTGCCACCTTCGTCAGCGCTGCGCTTCTTCGCCTTCTCGGCGACCTCGGCTGCATGACGCTTCGGCACCACGACGACGCCGTCGTCATCAGCGACGATGATGTCGCCGGGATCGACGTTGACGCCCGCGCAGACCACGGGAATGTTGACCGAACCGAGCGTCGCCTTCACGGTGCCCTTGGCCGAGACCGCGCGCGACCACACCGGAAACTTCATCTCGTGCAGCGCTTTGACGTCGCGGCAGCCGGCATCGATGATCAGCCCCTGCACGCCGCGCGCCTGCAACGACGTCGCCAGCAGCTCGCCGAACATGCCGTCGGTATTATCTGTGGTGCAGCCGACGACGAGGATGTCGCCCTTCCTGCACTGCTCGACCGCGACATGGATCATCCAATTGTCGCCGGGTTGCGCCAGCACGGTGACGGCGGGCCCGGCGATCGACGCGCCGGCCCAGACCGGCCGCAGATAAGGCTTCATCAGGCCGAGGCGGCCATAGGCCTCGTGCACGGTCGAGACGCCGTACTCGGCCATGCCGGCGGGATCGGCACGTTTGATGTTGCGAACGACAACCGGCTTCATGCCAGCTCCTCCGCAACCGTCGGGAACAGGCGCTGATAGGCCTCGCCATAGGTCATGGGCACGCCCGTGTTGCGGCTGCCCTGGATGCCGCGGTTGAGCGCGACGCGCTCGTAATAGCCCCAGAGATGTTTTTGCGCGGCGAGGATCTGGAATGCCTCGTACTTTTCCTTCCAGACCTCGTCGATCTTGAGCAGCAGATCGGGCTTGTAATTGCACTGCTCCGGCTGGTGCGGCTCGAACAGGAACACCGGCGGCGCCGAATATTTGTACTGCGCGCCGGGCTTGTGGCCCATGGCTTGCGCGACCACCCGGGTCTCCTGCGCGAAATGCGCGGCATTCGGGTGATCGAAATTATAGGGGTCTTCCAGCGCGTGGGTCAGCACGAAGCTCGGATTGAGCTCGCGGTAGATATCGACCATGCGGTCGAAATGCGCTTCCGTCAGCTTCAGCGGATAGTCGCCGCAGTCGAAGAACTCGATCTCGGCGCCCAGCAGCTTCGCCGCCCGCTCCGCCTCGTCCTTGCGCCCGGCCTTGACCGATTCCAGCGTCGCGCCCTTTTCCTTCCAGGCAAACTGGCTCTCGCCACGCTCGCCAAAGGACATGCAGACGATCTTCATGCGATAGCCCCTCTTCGCATGCAGCGCGATGGCGCCGCCGGCGCGCCAGACGAAATCGCCTGGATGGGCGGTGACCACGAGACCTGTTTTCATGGGAGAGCTCCCCTCTTTCGTTCGTCAACATCATAGGCCGCCTGCCTCGTGCCGGCAGCAAGTTCATTCAGGCGGCGGCGACCGCGGCCGGCTCCTCGCCGTCGAGCACGCGCTTCAGGCGCTCGGCATCCAGCGCGCCTTCCCATTTGGCGATGGCGATGGTCGCCACCGCATTCCCGATCAGATTGGTCGGCGTCAGTCCCTGCGACATCAGGCGATGGATGCCGAGCACAAGCGCGACGCTCGTCACGGGAATGGTGCCGGTGGCCGACAGCGTCGCCGCCAGCACGACGAAAGCGGCGCCCGCGATTCCCGCCGCGCCCTTGGAGGTCACCAGCAGGATCAGCAGCAGCTCGATCTGCTCGGCGAGCCCGAACGGCGTGTTGGTCGCCTGCGCCAGGAACACCGATGCGGCGGCGAGATAGAGGCAGGTGCCGTCGAGATTGAAGGAATAGCCGGTCGGGATCACGAGCCCGACCACGCTCTTCTCGCAGCCGGCTTTCTCCAGCTTGGTCAGCATCCGCGGCAGCACGGTCTCGGACGATGTCGTTGCGATGCAGATCAGCAGTTCTTCCCAGATGTATCGGATCAGCTTGAGCAGCGAGAAGCCGCACAGCCGCGCCACCGGCCCGAGCGCCACGACGATGAAGACCACGCAGGTCAGATAGAAGCCGCCGAGCAGCTTTCCGAGCGAGGCCAGCGAGCCGACGCCGAATTTTCCGACCGTGAAGGCGATGGCGCCGAACGCCCCGATTGGCGCCGCCCACATCACGAAGCCGACCACCGCGAACACCATCTTGGCGGCGATGTCGATCAAATGGACCAGCGGCGCGCCGCGCTCACCGAGCTGCACCAGCGCGAAGCCGCACAGCACGGAAATGAACAGCACCTGGAGGATGTTGCCCTCGGCAAAAGCCCCGACGAAGGTTGCCGGCACGATATTCATCAGGAACGGCACGAAGCCGATGACGCTGGTCTGCTTGACATAGGGCTCGATCGCGCTGGCATTGATGCTGGCGGGATCGATGTTCATGCCGACGCCCGGCTTAAGGAGATTGACGGCGACAAGTCCGATGACCAGCGCGATCGTGGTCATGATCTCGAAATAGACGATCGCCTTCACCGCGACGCGCCCGACCCGCGCCATGTCGGCCATGTGCGCGATGCCGTGCACGACGGTGCAGAAGATGATCGGCGCGATCAGCATCCGGATCGCCTTGATGAAGGCATCGCCAAGCGGCTGCATCTTGGCGCCCGCCTCGGGACTGGCGATCCCGAGCGCGATGCCGGCCGCCATGGCGATGAGCACCTGGATCCAGAGCTCTTTCCACCAGGCCCGCCCGCGCGGCTTGTCGATCGCGAGCGACGTCATCGGTCGAACTCGAACAGGCGCGCGGGATTGTCGACCAGGATCTTCTGCTGGAGGCTCCGCCTCGGGCGCAAACAGCGGGATCAGGTCGACGAGGTCGCCGTCGTTCGGCATCACCTTGACGTTGGGATGCGGCCAGTCGGTGCCCCAGATCACACGGTCGGGCGCGGTCTCGACGATTCGTCGCGCGAACGGCACCGCGTCGGTGAATGGCGGACCGGCCGAGGAGACCCGTTCCGAGCCGCAGATCTTGACCCAGCATTTCTCGTCGCGCTGCATCAGCTCGATCAGGATCTTGAACGGAAGCTGATCAAGCCCCTCGGACGCCTTCACCCGGCCCATGTGGTCGATGGTGTAGCTGAGCGGCAGCCTCGTCAGCATGTCGGCATATTCAGGCAGGTCGATCGCGTCGAAATGCAGATCGATGTGCCAACCGAGCGGCGTGACCATCGCGACGATGCGGTCGAACACGCGCTTGTCGGGCACGCCGCCGAGATGACGGACGAAATTGAAGCGGCAGCCGCGAAAGCCGCCCTCGTGCAACACGCGCAGCTCACGCTCGGTGATGGTGTCGTCGATATTGGCGACCGCACGGTACGCACCGTTGCTCTGCGCGATCGCATCGAGCGCTACGCTGTTGTCGGTGCCGTGCACGCTGGCATTGACGATGACCGCGCGCTCGACGCCGAGCTTGGCATGCAGCGCCCTGAAATCCTCCAGCGGCGCGTCCGGCGGGGTGTAGGACCGGTCCGGCGCGTAAGGGTATTTCGCGCCGGGTCCGAAGATGTGACAATGCGCGTCGCAGGAGAGCTTCAGCAGCTTGAACTTCGGCGTGCGCGTGTTCGGATCGGGCGGCGGAATGGTCGGGGTGTACATCATATTCATCAGGTGAACTTGAACAGGCGCGCGGGATTATCGACCAGAAGCTTGTGCTGGATCTTTGCATCGGGCGCGTAGAGCGGGATCAGATCGACGATCTCGCCGTCATTCGGCATGACCTTGACGTTGGGGTGCGGCCAGTCGGTGCCCCACAAGACGCGATCCGGTGCGTTGTCGATCAGCGCTTTCGCGAACGGGACCGTGTCGTGGAACGGCTTGCCGACGGCGGATGCGCGCTCCAGGCCCGTGATCTTGACCCAGCACTTCTCGTCCTTCTTCTGGAGGTCGAGCAGCGCGGTGAAGCCGGCATCATCCAGCCCCTTGCCGGCCTGCACCGTCCCCATGTGATCGATGACATAAGGCGTCGGCAGCGCAGCGAGGATCGGCGCGAATTCGGCGATCGTGCCCGGCTCGAAATAGACGTCGATGTGCCAGCCGAGGCTCGGCGACGCGATGCACGATGCGCTGGAACTTGTTCATGTCGCCGACGCCACCGAGACGCTTGAGGAAGGCGAAGCGGCACCCGCAGATGCCGGCCTTGTCGAGCGCCGCCAGCTCCTTCTCGCTCATCTCGTCATTGACGTTGGCGATGCCCTTGTAGGCCCCCTCGCTCTGGGCGATGGCGTCGGTGACGACACGATTGTCGGTGCCGTGCACGGTCGCATTCACGATCACACAGCGCTCGACGCCGATCTTCTCATGGACGCTTCGGAACGTCTCGAGCGGCGCGTCAGCCGTGTTGTACGGGCGCTTCTCCGAGAAAGGATAGCGCGACGCCGGCCCGAAGATATGGGTATGGCTGTCGCATGATTTCGGCGGCAACTTGAACGACGGCGTTTTGGGATTGGGATCCGGCGGCGTGATCGTCGGTATCGCCTTCGGCTCTTCCGCGCGCACCTCGCCCGCGATCGCTGCACCGGCCATCCCGGTCAAGAGATGCAAGCACTCCCGCCTGTTCATGTTCCCAACACCCCGTTACATCGTCCGCCTGCGAGCGGAAGCGCCGTTGCGCGCCTCCCCTCGGGTGGCTCTTTTTTCAAGTCTTGTTGCTGACGGTCGGTCGCCGCCGTGCCGGCGCGGCCTGATCCAGAGCCGGCGCCTGGAATGCTGCAACCGTGGCCTGCACCAATTGCTCGATGGCATTGGCGGGATCACCGCCGTCGGCCTCGCCGCGCGACAGGCGCGAGACGCGATCCGGCGTCACCAGCGAATAATAGAGCGCGCCGAGCAGGAAGTGACTGCGCCAGACGATGTCGGTGCGCGGAATATGCGGCACGCTCTCGTGGATCGCGTCGATGAAGGCGTGGCTGGTATCATCAAACGTCTGCGCGATGATCTTGCGCGCGACCTCGTTGCCCTCGGCCGACATCACTGCGCGCAGCCGCGTGAAGCGCGCACCTCCGCCGGCAAGGTCGCTGCCCGAGGTGAAGGCCGGCACCACATAGGCGCGCACGATCGCCTCCAGCCGGTCCTGAAGATCGCGCACGCGCTTGGCGGCCGCGAGCAACTCCGAACGGCGCAGGTTCATCGGCCCGCAATGACGCCGGTAGATCTCCAGCAGCAGGCCGTCCTTGGTCTTGAAATGATAGGTGACGCTGCCGGGATTGGCCCCGGCGGCTTGCGCGATATCGCGCACCGAGACGGCATTGAAACCGTTGGTGGCGAACAGCTCCTCGGCCGCGGCGAGGATCGCCTCGCGCATATTCGGCTTGCGGGCCGATTCCTTGCTGGTGGGCTTGCGTACCATGTGATTTGTACTATCGTACAAAAGATCAGGTCTCGTCAACAAAAACCATGGGCGGCGTCCGGGCGAGTCGGAAGACCGGCCGCAAGTACGTAAAACGCCCGCAAGGAGTGCTGGGAAATGCTGGGTTTGAACAAGATGATCGGCGGTTTGATGCTGGGCACCGGCTTGCTGCTGGCAGGCGGCGCCGCACAGGCGGCCGACACTTATCCGAGCAAGCCGGTCCATATTCTGGTGCCTTATGCCGCCGGCGGCGCAGTCGACGTGCTCGCGCGAACGCTTGGCCAGGCGCTGGCCAAGACCTGGGGGCAGCAGCCGGTGGTCGACAACCGCCCCGGCGCCGGCGGCATCGTCGCCTCGCAGGCGCTGACACAGGCTGCGCCCGACGGCTACACGCTGATCCTGGTCGCGAGCGGCCATCCGCTCAACCAGTTCATCTATCCGAGCGTGCCCTATGACACGTTCAAGGATTTCACGGCGATCACGGAAGTCGCCTCCTCGCCGCTCGCGATCGTGGTGGCGAAGGACAGCCCGTACAAGACGCTCGGCGATCTCCTCGCCGCTGCGAAGAAGGAGCCGGACAAGCTCTCCTATGGCATGTCCGGCAACGGCACCTCGGCGCATCTTGCCGGTGAACTCCTGAAATACATGTCCGGCACCAAGATCGTCTCGATTCCCTACAAGGGTGGCGCGCCTGCCCTGACCGCCGTCATCGCCGGCGAGATCCCGCTCAGCATCAATCCGCTCGCGGAAGCGATCGGCCAGCTCGAAGGCGGCCCGGTGCGCGCGCTCGCGGTGACCTCGGCCGAACGCTCCAAGGCGTTGCCTGACGTCCCGACCGTCGCGGAGTCCGGCGTCCCCGGCTACGACGTCTCGGTCTGGTGGGGCGTGCTCGGACCCGCAAAGATGCCGCCGGAGATCGTGGCGAAGCTCGAAGCCGATCTGAAGGCCGCGCTGCAGGACCCGAACGTGAAGTCGACGCTCGGCAAGATCGGCGCAGCGCCCGTCGGCTCATCGCCCAAGGACTTTGACGCCTACATGCATGCCGAGGCGACCAAATGGGAGCCGGTGCTGAAGGCGGCCAATATCCGCGCGCAGTGAGGCTCGATCCATGAGGATTTCTCTTCGCCATGCTGCGCGCACAGCCCTGCTTGCGCTTGCCATCATCGGCCTGCCCGGCGCGCCCGCGCGCGCCGATGGCGATGCCAAGCTGCTCGCGCCGAGCGGCACCTTGCGCGTCGGCATCTATCCGGGCAGCCCGACCTCGATGGTGACCGACGCCACCGGCAAGCCGCATGGCCTCGCCTACGATCTCGGCGGCGAGCTGGCCAAGCGCCTCGGCGTTGGCATCGATTACGTCAAGTTCGAACGCGTCGCAGACATCGTCGCCGCGATCCACGACGGCAAGGTCGATTTCACCGTGACCAATGCCACGCCGGCGCGCGCGAATGACGTCAGCTTCAGCCAGCCCGTGCTGGCGATCGAGCCTCGGCTATCTCGTCCCGGCAAATTCGCCGATCGGAAAAGTCGAGGGCATCGACAAATCAGGCGTAAAGATCGGCGTCACCAAGGGCTCGACCTCGGAGCGCACGCTGCCCGCCAAGTTCAAGAACGCCACCATCGTCCCCGCCGAAAGCGTCAAGGCCGCCATCGGCATGTTCAGCCGCAGTGAGATCGATCTCTATGCGACCAACAAGCCGACGCTGTTCGAGATGTCCGACCAGATGTCGGGTGCACGCATTCTCGACGGCAATTGGGGGCTGGAGCACATGGCGATCGCGATCCCGAAGGGGCGCGAAGAGTCGCTCGTCATGCTCAACCGCTTCGTGGCGGACGAGCAATCGTCCGGCGCGCTCGACACGATCCAGCAGCAGGCAGGCTTGCGCGGAGCGATCAAGGCCAGGCGCGAGTAGACTCTGATCCAAGCCGCGCCCGCTGGAGCGCGGCGACGCCGATACCGTCGGCACGTCGCGCCACGAACTTTAATTCCTGTTGCTGCACATCAACGCAACAATATGGATAAAGCGTCATTTGTGTTTTGCACGGCCTTGCGCGAGCAAGGTCGAAAGAACACGAGAGACGACGCATGAGCAAACCCGCATTGTTGAGACTTCACCGCTGGATCACCCTGGTCTTCGCCCTTCCGCTGTTCGCGATCATCGCAACCGGTCTGATCCTGTCCGTTGAACCCATCGTGCAAACGAGTGGCATTGGCGGCAGCGCGATCGATGCCGGCCGCGTCGTCGAGCTGGTGAAGCGATATGATCCCGACGGCAAGGCGCGCGGGCTCTCCATCAACGCGGCCAGCCGGCGGATCACGCTGCAGGGCACCAACCTGCCGGCGATCGATCTTGCGACCGGCGAAGCCGCGTCCGTGAGCACGACCCTGTCGGATATCTTCCTCTGGGCGCGATTCACGCATGAGCGCCTCATGGGCCAGGCCTGGCTGGTAACCGCATCCACGCTGGCGATGGTGATCGTCCTGGTGCTCGGCATCGTCATGGGGCTGCCGCGGCTGCGCAACACGCTCTCGGGATGGCACAAGGGGACCGCCTGGTTCACGCTGCCGCTGATCGTGCTCAGTCCATTGACCGGCCTGTGCATGGCGTTCGGCCTGACCTTCCAGACGGCGGCGCCTCCAGCCACGAGTGGCCGTCCCCTCGCCCTGCCGGACGCGGTCCGCGTGGTCGCATCCTCGCACGAGCTGTCGCACGTGATCTCGATCGGCAGCCGCGGCGGCCGCATGATGGCAAGGCTCTATGACGGCGGAGAGCTGCGCGCCTATGCCGTGACCTCGTCGGAGGTTGCACCACTGCCGCGCAACTGGCCGCGCCTGATCCACGAAGGAAACTGGTCGGCCCTGATCGCTTCGCCGCTCAATGTCGTGACCTCGATCGCACTCCTGACGCTGCTGTCGACCGGGCTCCTGATCTGGGCGCGACGAACCCTGCGCAAACCGCGGCCCCGCGCGGGCCGGCCGGCCGACGCGGCCATTGCCGGCGTCCGCTGATTGCACCGAGCATCAGTTGCGGGCACTCGCCCGCATCTTCTCCGGCGGCGCGGGCCGACGCAGGAAATCGGCGTCAGCGTCGGCCGACGGGATCAGGATCGCACGCTCGCGCGGGAGCGCCTCCGGCATCTCGTCGCGGATGAAGGCGACGAGCTTTTCCCTGACCTCGCAGCGCAAGTCCCAGGATTGCGGCGCGTTTCGCGCGCTGACCAGCGCCCGCAGCTCGATGGTGCGCGAATCCGCGTCGATCACCTGGAGATTGACCACCGCCCCGTCCCAGAGTTTTGACTCCTTCACCGCCCCTTCCAGCCAGCGCCGGATCCGGGGGACGTCGGCGCGGTAGTCGACGTGGAGCGCGATCACGCCGATCAGGGACGCGGTGTCGCGGGTCCAGTTCTGGAACGGCTTCTCGATGAAATAGGACAGCGGCACCACCATGCGGCGCCAATCCCATAGCCGGATCACCACATAGGTCGAGGCGATATCCTCGACCCAGCCCCATTCGTTCTCGATGATCACGGCATCCTCGATGCGGATCGGCTGGGTGATCGCGATCTGCAGGCCCGCGATCAGATTGCTCAGCAGCGGCCGCGCGGCAAGACCGACGATGATACCGGCCGCGCCGGCGGAGGCGAACAGGCTGACGCCGTATTGCCTCACCGAGTCGAACGTCATCAATGCGGTTGAGACCGTGATGATGACGATGATGGTGTCAGTGACGCGCTTGAACACCCGGACTTGCGTGACATGCTTGCGCGCGACGAAGTTCTCGGTGACGTCGCGAAAGTTCTGCAGATAGCGCGCGGCGCTCATGTCGACGATCCGGATCGAGATCCAGCCGATCAGGGCGATGACGGCCACGACGAACAGGCGCATCAAGGGCGTGCGGATGTTGTCGTCGAGCGGCGCGAGCGGCAAGACCAGCGCAACGGCTGCCAGGCACAACGCAAGCTGGGCCGGGCCGGACGTGCGTTCGATGAACACGCCTAAAAGCGGAAGACGGGTTCCAAAAGCCCGGTTCAGCAGCCATGTCGCGAGCCGGTAGACAGACAGCGCGAGCAGGATCGCGCCGACGACGAGGCTGAGACCGACGAACCACGACGGTATCCACCCGAGCATCCTGTCGATGTCGGCCAAAAGGGCCTGCCCATTCATTGCTGTCCCCGCGCTTGCATTCACGTAGCGGGCTCAACGCCTTCCGGCCCGCTTCGCTCCCCCGCTCGGTGCAATGCAGCATTCCACTGGTGCAACCGTCGCCGGATTGCGCTAACATGATGCATTCATGACCAGACGTAGCGGCAGCGCCGATCTTCCCTTGCACACCGGCCGGGTTCCGCCCTGGCTGGCCAGTCGCATGGCCTCGCTCGGCGCGATCGTGACGCAGGCGATCGTGCATCATTACGGCCGCGATGCATTTCTGCAGCGGCTGTCCCATCCCTTCTGGTTCCAGTCGTTTGGTGCCGTGATGGGAATGGACTGGCACTCCTCGGGGATCACGACCTCGGTGATCGGCGCACTGAAGCGCGGGCTCGGGCCGCTTCAGGACGAACTCGGGATCTACGTCTGCGGCGGCCGGGGCCAGCACTCGCGCAGGACGCCGGACGAACTGATGCAGCTCGGGAATCGCGTCGGCTTCGACGGCGCAGAATTGACCCGCGCCAGCCGCCTCGTGGCGAAGGTCGACAGCGCAGCCGTGCAGGACGGCTTCGATCTCTATCTCCACGGCTTCTTCGTCACCGCCGACGGCAAGTGGACGGTGGTGCAGCAGGGCATGAACGGCGACAAGCGGCAGGCCCGCCGCTATCACTGGCATTCCGAGGCGCTGAAGAGTTTCGTCGATACGCCGCACAGCGCGATCGACGGCCCCCAACAGGGCGAGATCGTCAATCTCACCGACCATCGCGCCGAGATCTCGCGCACCGTGCAGCTCGATCTCCTGGGGGATCTCGGCCCCGATCGCATCGTCTCCGAATTCGAACGGCTCATGGGGACCGCACCTGAGCCGGCACAGGCCATGCTGCCGCATCTGATCATGCCCGCGCATCACGATGTCAGGCCGAAGGACGTGTTCGCGCGCCGCCTGCACGGAACGCTCGCCGCCGCAGCCGAGCGCGGCCCGGTCGATTTCCCGGAACTGCTGCTGACGCCCGGCGTCGGCGCCCGCACCGTGCGCTCGCTGGCGATGGTCGCGGAGGTCGTGCATGGCGCGCCCTATCGCTTCACGGACCCTGCCCGATTTTCGCTCGCGCATGGCGGCAAGGACCGGCACCCCTACCCCGTCCCGATCAAGGTCTATGACGAAACCATCCGCGTGCTGAAGGGCGCGATCCAGAACGCTAAGCTCGGGCGCGAAGAAGAGATGCAGGCGATGAAGCGGCTCGACGATCAGGCGCGACGGCTGGAGCGGACCGCGCGCGGGCCGTCCGTGGAGGCCTACATCGCCGGGGAACGCGCAGCCTCGCCCGATCTCGACGGTCGTTCCGTGTTCGGCTGGGAGCGCGATCTCGCGCCGACAAAAGGCGGACCGTCTGAAGACCGGTCCGCGAGTTCGGCGGGAGGAACGCTCTCAGTCCGTTTCCGGAGGCCCGTTGTCTTCAGCTCGCCGCAGTCGGCGAACGATCGATGCTCGCTTCGCTGCGCGCAGTTGCCCTTGTTTCGCGCCCTTCGGCCGTCACGGGAAGCGTCGCGATCGCGCGCAAGCCCGGTCGCTTGCGCCAGTGAACGTCGGCGGGATCGACGGCCAGACCGAGTCTCGGCCATCGCACGAACAGCGCCTGCAGCGCGCAGGCCGCCTCGATGCGCGCCAGCTGGTGCCCGAGGCAAAAATGGATTCCTGTTCCGAATGAGAGGTGACGGTTCGGCTTGCGCTCGAGATCGAGGTGATCAGAGCGGTCATGCATCGCCGGATCCATGTTCGCTGCGGCGAGCATCACCATGACACGATCGCCCTTCTTCAGGCGCACGCCTTCGACGTCGACATCCCGCCGCACATAGCGCGGCTTGGAGAACTGCACCGGCGAGACGAAGCGCAGGAACTCTTCAACCGCAAGCCCAACGCGGCTCCAGTCCTGTTCCAGCCAGTCGCGCAGGCCCGGATTTCTGAGAAGCTCATAGGCGGAACCGCTGATGAGATGCGTGGTCGTCTCGGAGCCGGCCGCAAGCAGCAGAAACACCATCGAGACCATCTCATCCGGCGTGATCTGGCCGCCCTCGCGCTCGACCTGGATCAGTTCGGCAATCAGGCCCTCGCCGCCCTGTGCACGCGCGATCTGCAATTGCTGTTCAAGATAGACACGCATCTTGCGGAACGCCCACAACAGGCGGAAGAAGCTGACGACATTGGTCAACGAGGACATCTCGTTGGCCCAGGCGATGAATCTCGGACGATCCGCCGTCGGCAAGCCAAGCAGCTCGGAGATCACCGCGAGTGGCAGGATGCGCGCGTAGCGCTGGACAAGATCGGCAGGATTTTCATTCGCGAACAGCTCGTCCGCGAGACTATCGGCAATGGCGCGGATACGCGGCTCCATCGCGACGATCGCGCGGCGGCGAAAGGCCTCATCCACGATGCTGCGCAGCCTCGTGTGATCAGGCTCGTCCATCGTCAGCATATTGTTGGCGATCGTCCTGACATATCTCGGCATCCACCAGCGCAGACCGGCGACGTCGCCGTCCTCCTTGCGCAGCGTGAAGGTCGCGCCGTCCTTCAGCACCTGCGCTGTGGCGTCGTGGGTCGTGGTGATCCAGACGTCGCCGATGAGAGGAAAGCGTGTCGCGACCACTGGCCCGGACATGCGCAAGCTCGCAATGGCCTTGGGCGGATCGCGGAAGAAAGCCTCGCTGATGAAATCGAGGCGCACTGTCATGGGATCACCGGACTGATTGCTGGCGTTTTACCCAGGTGGTGCGCGCCGCGGCCGGTGCAAGGGGCTGCGAACGAGGTGCGACTATCCGCGCCCCGGCGAGCGCTGGCCGGTCTTGCGCTGCTGTTGCGTGTAAGAATCCCAATGGCTCCAGCTGCCATTGCTGAGGCTCTGCATGTCGGTGCCGAGCGGACGGCGGGTGCGCTTGTCATGATCGGCGATCACGCGCTCCGAAAACGCGATCTTCCGCTTGAGTTCCGAGATGGTCTTCTGGGTCTGGCCGTTCCGCTTCGACGAGGCGATCTCGCCCATGGTAAAGCGCGCGGTCTCCACCGCCTTCAACTCGGCGCGGTTCTTCTTCAACTGAACCCGGTGCCAGGCGATGTTGCTGTCGCTGTCCGCAACCATGTGGGAACTCCGCTGATTCGCTCCCACAGTGTATCAAGCGCCGAATCGGCGCCGCAACGCCCGCGCGACGGCGAAAATACGGTGTTATTGCGCGAAAAGGCGGCGCTCAGCGCTCGGCGAAGGCCTTTTCGACCACAAACTGGGCCGGCTCGCCGTGATTGCCCTCGACAAAGCCGCGCTCGCCGAGCAGCACGCGGGTGTCCGCCACCAGCGCCGGGCTGCCGCAGATCATGACGCGGTCATGGGCGGCTTCCAGCGCCGGGAGGTCGATGTCGGCGAACAGCTTGCCCGAGGTGATAAGATCGGTGATGCGGCCGCGGTTGCGGAAGGGATCGCGGGTCACGGTCGGGTAGTAGATCAATTGCTCGCGGATGTACTCCCCGATCAGTTCGTCCTTCGGCAGCGTCTGCGTGATCATCTCGCCATAGGCGAGTTCCTTCACGTGCCGGCAGCCATGCAGCAGCACGACCTTCTCGAACCGCTCGTAGGTCTCGGGGTCCTTGATCACGCTCAGGAACGGCGCAAGGCCGGTGCCGGTGCCGATGAGGTAGAGGTTGCGGCCCTCTTCGAGGTTGTCGATGACGAGCGTTCCGGTGGCCTTGCGGCTGACGATGATCTCGTCGCCTTCCTTCAAATGCTGGAGGCGCGAGGTCAGCGGTCCGTCCGGCACCTTGATGGAGAAGAACTCGAGGGTGTCCTCGTAATTGGCGCTGGCGACGCTGTAGGCCCGCAGCAGCGGCTTCTCGCCAACCTTGAGCCCGATCATGGTGAATTCGCCGTTACGGAAACGGAAGGTCGGGCTGCGGGTGGTCTTGAAGGAGAACAGCGTGTCGGTCCAGTGGTGGACGCTCAAAACGCTTTCCTGATTGAAATTGCTCATCTCACCTTCCCTGTCGCTTCCAATGCGGTTCCGAGGCGGGCAGCTATGCGTCGTTTGTACACGATCATTCGTATACTAATGAATAATCCTGCTTGATCCCGCGGTCAAGGCTGCCCAAGATCGGAAGCGTTGCAGTTAGGAATAAGGAGCCCCTTCCATGGCGCATGACGCCCCCCAGGCCACCGGACCTTCGAAGCTCGTGATCCGGAATATCGGCCTGATCCTGTCCGGCGCCCTGGAAAAGCCGATCCTGGACGGCGACACCATCGTCGCGGAGAACGGCAAGATCACCGCGATCGGCCGTTACAAGGACCTCGACACCGAGGGCGCGACCACCGTCGTCGATGCCAACGGGACCACGGTGACGCCGGGCCTGATCGACAGCCACGTCCACCCCGTCGCGGGCGACTGGACGCCCCGCCAGAACCAGATCGGCTGGATCGACAGCTCGCTCCATGGCGGCATCACCACCATGATCTCGGCGGGCGAAGTCCACATGCCCGGCCGGCCCCGCGACGTGGTCGGCCTCAAGGCGATGGCGATCTTCGCCCAGCGCGCGTTCTGGACGCTTCGTCCGGGCGGCGTGAAGGTTCACGCCGGCGCGCCGGTGATCGAATGCGAAATGGTCGAGGAAGATTTCAAGGAGATGGCCGCCGCCGGCGTCAAGCTGCTCGGCGAAGTCGGCCTCGGCGGCGTCAAGGACGGCCCGACCGCCCGCAAGATGGTCGGCTGGGCGCGTAAATACGGCATCCAGAGCACGATCCACACCGGCGGCCCCTCGATCCCCGGCTCCGGCCTGATCGACAAGGACGTGGTGCTGGAGGCCGACACCGACGTGGTCGGCCACATCAATGGCGGCCACACCGCCCTGCCCGACGACCAGATCCGTTGCATCTGCGAGGGCTGCAAGCGCGGGCTCGAGATCGTTCACAACGGCAACGAGCGGTCGGCGCTCTACACGCTGCGCATCGCGCGCGAGATGAACGAGCTGCACCGCGTGATCTTGGGCACCGACGGGCCGGCCGGCTCGGGCGTGCAGCCGCTCGGCATCCTGCGCATGGTCTCGATGCTGTCCTCGATCGGCGAATTGCCGGCCGAGATCGCGTTCTGCCTCGCCACCGGCAACACCGCGCGGATGCGGCAGCTCGATTGCGGCGTAATCGAAGTCGGCCGCGCCGCAGATTTCGTCATCATGGACAAGGCCCAGCACTCGCCGGGCAAGAACATCCTCGAGAGCGTGCAGCTCGGCGATCTCCCCGGCATCGGCATGACCATCATCGACGGCATCGTGCGCACCCAGCGCAGCCGCAATACGCCGCCGGCCGGCAGGGTGCCGGAGGTGGTGGCGAAGTGACGCAGCCGGAGCGGCTTGCCGCTCCGCATCGTCCCTCCAAGGCGCTGAAAAGGCGTTGAACAAGTCTGCGGCCTCGGGCGTCTAACGCAGGCAGCCCTCGGCGGCGGCAGTTCATTGCTGGACCATCGAGGGAGACATGAAGAACTCATCACGCATCGCCGTCGGCGTCCTGGGCGCAGTGGCCGGCTATGTCGCGAGCTTCGTGCTGCTGTCCCTGTTCGATTTCGGCAACCGCGCGGACCCCATCACGTCGGGGCTGCTGGGGCTGTTCGTTTACGCCCCCATCGGCGCGATCGGCGGCGCGGTGTTAGCCAGCTGGCTGGTGACGCGCCCGGGAAAAGACGCGAGCAATGACGGCGTTGCGCGCAACAGCCTGAAGTCGCTCGGCGTCGTCGCCCTGCTCTGCGTCGCCGGCATCGCCGTTTACCTCGGCCTCGCCTACATGACGGCCACGCCCTGGCTCAACAGGAACGGCGCCAATCCCCTGCTGCTGTTCGAGGTGCGCTTTCCGGCCGGCATCAAGGTGCCGGCGTCAGCGCAAGGCATCACCATCGAGCTTCAGACCGACCTCAACACCATGCCGGGCGAACTCAACCCGGCCGGTTTCCATCGTGATGGCGAGCAGGCCGTCATCGGAGGCGAAGTGGAGCTGGCCTTTCGCACCTCGCACCGGCAGCTCGCCGTCACCATCGAGGGCCATCCGAGCCGGGTCTATCCGATAGGACTATCGTCCCGGGCACCGCATACACCGGAGTTCGGCACCTGGCGGCGCATCGATGACGGCAGCGAAATCCGCTACCGGGCCAAATGGCCGGGCAAGACCTAAGCCCTGGAGATCAGCGCTTCCTGGCGATCTCACATCGCACATAGGTCTGGCGCTTGGCCTGCCCGACCGGGCCGTTGTCCATCACCAGCTTGCCGTCCGCGGCCACGGAGACGCGGGGGTTTGAGCGAAACTTCTCGCCTTCGCCCTCGCAGGCGAGCTTCATTTTCCAGCCGAGCTTTCCATCGGCCTTGATCTCGCTGGCGCGGCACCGCGTCTCGTACCAGTAGAGACGGTTGCCGCCTTCGATGCTCATGCGGTTAGGACTGTCGTCGTCGCGGCAGTCCTTTTGGTGGAGGCCCAGAAGCCTTCATAGGGCTGGGCGGCAAAGGCAGGCGCGCATTGGCCGGCGAGCGCCACACCGAAACCCAAAGCGAATGCAAACCGCGTCGCCGCTCTCATGAAAAAACCTCGATAAACCGCTATCGAAGTTAGTCGCCGGCCCCCCGCAGCTTGTTCAACTGCCGTAGGGTGGGCAAAGGCGCGCAGCGCCGTGCCCACGATCTTTTTCCCGCTTGAGAAAGGTGGTGGGCACGCTTCGCTTTGCCCACCCTACGAGACCCGTCTCCGGCGTCTTCTTCACCGCAGCTTGTTCAGCAGCGCCATCAGCATCTCGCGCTCCCTGGCGTCGAGCGGCGCCAGCGTCTCGCGGGTGATGGCGAGCGCATTCGGTGCGACCTTCTCAGCAAGCTGCTGGCCGGCCCGCGTCAGGCTGACCAACAGCCGCCGTCCGTCCTCGGGATCCTGGCTGGTCTCGGTGAGGCCGCGTGCCGTCAGGCGGTCGATCACGCCCTTGATGGTCGCAACATCCATCGCCGTCAGCCGGCCGAGCTGGTTCTGCGAGCACGGCCCGGTCTCGGCGAGCTTCGACAACGCCGCCCATTGCGTCGGCGTCAGATTGGTACCGATGTCGCGCGAGAAGATCGCACTGTGACGCTGCCAGACCTGGCGCAGGATGAATCCGACCTGCTCGTCGAGCACATAGGATGATTTGGCCGGTTTGACGCTCTTCTTCGCCGCAACGCTTCTCGCCATCCGTCCCCCGCCTCTCACAACGACAGATGCGCGTCGCGGATGTCCGGACGCGCGTCGAGGCTCGGCCATGGTGCCGCCGAAGCAGATGCGGCCGCGCTCGATGATGTAGGCGCGATCCGAGATCAACCGCGCGAAATGCAGATTCTGCTCGGAGACGACGATGCTGACGCCCTCCTTCTTCATGGTCAGGATGGCGTCGACCATCTGCTCCACGATCTTGGGCGACAGGCCTTCCGAGGGCTCGTCGAGCAGCACCAGCGACGGATTGCCCATCAACGTGCGGGCGATGGTGAGCATCTGCTGCTCGCCGCCGCTCATGCGACCGCCCGGACGGTTCTTCATCTCGCCCAGGTTCGGAAACAGCGCGAACAGCTTTTCACGCGTCCAGTACGGCGCGTTCGGACGCTTGGGCTGCTTGCCCACTTCGAGATTCTCCTCGACGGTCAGATCCGTGAAGATCCGCCGCTCCTCCGGCACATAGCCGAGCCCCTCGCGCACGATCTCATGCGTCGGCTTTGCCGAGACGTCCTTGCCCTCGAACGTGATGCGGCCGGTCCGCTGCGCGACGAGCCCGACGATCGAGCGGAACGTCGTAGACTTGCCCGCGCCGTTACGTCCCAGCAGCGCCACCACCTCGCCCTCGCCGACCTCGAAGCCGATGTCGAACAGGATATGCGCCGGGCCATAATGGCTGTTGAGGTCATGCACCGTGAGCTTCATGCCGATGCTCCCTCGCGATGACGGGCATCGTAGACAAGGCCCTCGCCGAGATAGACCGCCTGCACCTGCGGATTGCCGCGCACCTCGGCGGGCGAGCCCTCGGCGATCAGCGTGCCGCGATTGAGCACGAGGATGCGGTCGGCATGCTCGAACACCACGTCCATGTCGTGCTCGGTGAAGAGCACGCCGATCGACTTTTCCCGCGCGATCTGCGCGGTGAGCCGCATCAAATCGACGCGCTCGCGCGGCGCCATGCCGGCGGTCGGCTCGTCCATCAACAAGAGCTTCGGCTGGTTGGCGAGCGCCACCGCAAGCTCGAGCCGCTTGAGATCGCCATAGGCGAGCCTCGCCGCAGGGACGATCCGCATAACCGCCCATGCCGACCAGCTCGAGCAGACGGCCGGCCTCGGCACGGTCGAACTTCGGCGCCGAGCCGAACAGGTTGAACAGCTGCTTGCCGTGCGAGATCAACGCGACCTGCACGTTCTCGCGCACGGTCATGGTGGCGAAGGTCGCGGTGATCTGGAATGTGCGCCCGACGCCGAGCCGCCAGACCTCGCGCGGCTTCCTGCCGGTGATCTCTTCGCCGAGCAGGCGGACGTGGCCGGTATCGGGCTTGTTCTGGCCGTTGAGCATGTCGAAACAGGTGCTCTTGCCCGCGCCGTTCGGCCCGATCAGCGCCAGGATCTCGCCGGCGCGCAGCGAGAACGAGACGCCGCGCACGGCGTGAATGCCGCCATAGGATTTGGTCAGGCCTTCGACCGCAAGAAGTGTGGGTGCAACGCTCATTCGGCGGACTCGATCGGCTTGGCAAGCAAGGAGGATCCCGGCGGTGACGACTTCCGGCGGCGCTGTGCTAGCATCTCCAGCATGCCGACGATGCCCTTGGGGAAGACGACGACGATCAGCATGATGAAGCCGCCGAGCACGAGCTTCGACAGGTCGGTCTGGCTTATCAGCCAGATGCTCAGCGCCTTGTAGACGATGGCGCCGATCACCGCGCCGGACACCGTCTCGACACCGCCGAGCAGCACCATGACCAGCGCATCGACGGAGAGCGAGATGCCGAGATTGTCGGGAAAGACGCTGCCCTTCAGATATGCGAACAGCGCGCCGCCGATGCCGGCCGTCGTGCCCGCGATCACGAAGGCCGTCCACTGGATCCGCTTGGCGTTGATGCCGACCGCTTCGCTGCGCAGCAGCGAGTCGCGCGTGGCCCGGAGCGCATAGCCGAACGGCGAGAACACCATGGCCCGCAGCGCGACGGTCACCAGCGCCGCAACGCCGAGCGCCAGCCAATAGAAGTGCGACGGGCTCGCCGCCCATTTTTCCGGCCATACGCCCAATATGCCGTTGTCTCCGCCGGTGACGCTCACCCACTGGAACGCGATCGACCAGACGATCTGAGCAAACGCGAGCGTCAGCATCGCGAAATAGACGCCGGAGAGCTGCACGGCAAAGAAGCCGAACACGGCAGCGCCCATGCAGCCGAGCAGCGGCCCGAGCAGCAGACAGACGATCATCGGCAGCCCCGCCATCTTGGCGAGGAAGGCGACGCCGTAGGCGCCGAGGCCGAAATAGGCGGCATGGCCAAACGAGGCGAGCCCGCCGACCGACATCAGGAAGTGCAGGCTGACGGCGAAGACGACGAAGATCGCAATCTCCGAGCCGACCGTCAGCGCGTAATTGCCGGCGAACAGCGGCAGCATCGCCGCGACGACGAGCGCAGCCAACGCCGCGAGCCTCTCGTTCGACGTCAGCGGACGCCACGGATTGACGGTGAGACCCGGCGTCTTGCGCGCGGCCGCCTCCGGCTTGCCGAACAGGCCCCAGGGCCGGACGATCAGCACCACCGCCATCACAAGGAAGACCAGGATGATGGAGATCTTCGGGAAGATCAGGATGCCGAAGGCATTGAGCCTCGGAGACCAGCACCGCCGCGACGAAGGCGCCGATGATGCTGCCGAGCCCGCCGATCACGACGACGACGAAGACCTCGACGATGATGCGCAGATCCATCGCATGATGCACGGCATCGCGTGGGATCTGCAGCGCGCCGCCGAGAGCTGCGAGAAAGACGCCGACCGCGAACACCGAGGTGAACAGCCATTTCTGGTTGACGCCGAGCGCTGCGACCATGTCGCGGTCCTGCGTCGCCGCGCGAACCAGCACGCCCCAGCGCGTACGCTGAAACAGCAGCCAGAGGATGCCGAGCACGACAGGTCCAAGCGCGATCAGAAACAGATCGTAGCTCGGGATGTTCTGGCCGAAGAAATCCACCGCGCCCTTGAAGCCGGGCGCGCGGCGACCGACGAGATCGTCCGGCCCCCAGATCAGCACCACGAGGTCCTCGACCATCAAGGTCAGGCCGAAGGTCGCGAGCAGCTGGAACAGCTCGGGGGCGTGATAGATGCGGCGCAGCAGCACCATTTCGACCAGCACGCCGATCAGTGCCACCGCGAGCGCGGCCAGCACGATGCTGCCCCAGAAGCCGAACGCGCCGGAGAGCCGTTCGGTCAGCGTGAAGGCGATGTAGGCGCCTATCATGTAGAAGGCGCCATGCGCGAAATTCACGATCCGCGTCACGCCGAAGATGATCGACAGGCCCGAGGCCACCAGGAACAGCGACGCCGCGCTGGCGAGACCGGTCAGAAACTGTACGACGTAAAAGGCCATCGAAAGTCCGGGTTCAGGTAAGTCTCAGTACTTGGCTTCATCCTTCGAGACGGCGCTGTGCGCCTCCTGAGGATGAGGTCCGGGACCCTCATGGTGAGGAGCGCGGCAACGCCGCGCCTCTCGAACCACGAGGCCCCGGTCTCTCGTTGCATCAATCCTTCGGACGCAACTTCGCGACTTCGGCATCGCTGGGCAGATAGTCCGAGCCCTTTTATAGGAAGAGTCCACCATCACGCCCTTGCCATCCTTCAGCGCGGTCTTGCCGACAAAGGCGCCGAGCGTCGACTGATGGTCGATCTTGCGGAAGGTGATCTCGCCGAACGGCGACGGCACCGAGATGCCTTCAGCCGCCGCGATCAACTTCTCCGGATCGCTCGAGCCGGCCTTGGCCAGGATCGCCGCCGCCGACTTGATGGTTTGGTAGCCGACGATCGAGCCGAGACGCGGATAGTCGTTGTACTTGGCCTGGTAGGCCTTCAGGAACGCATCGTGCTCGGGCGTCTTGATCGAGTACCAGGGATAGCCGGTGACGATCCAGCCCTCGGGCGTCTCCTCCTTGAGCGGGTCGAGATATTCGGGCTCGCCGGTCAGGAACGAGACGACCTCGCGTCCCTTGAACAGGCCGCGGGTGTTGCCTTCGCGCACGAGCTTGACGAGGTCGGCGCCGAAGGTGACGTTGAGGATCGCCTCCGGATTGGCGGCGGCAACCGCCTGCACCACCGGGCCCGCGTCGATCTTGCCCTGCGGCGGCCACTGCTCGTCGACCCACTGGATGTCGGGGCGCTTCTCCGACATCAGCTTCTTGAACACCGCGACCGCCGACTGGCCATATTCATAGTTCGGCGCGATCGTCGCCCAGCGCTTGGCCGGCAGCTTCGAGGCCGCCTCGACCAGCATCGCCGCCTGCATGTAGTTGGAGGGGCGCAGGCGGAACGTGTATTTGTTGCCCTTCGACCAGGTGATGGCGTCCGTCAGCGGCTCGGCCGCGAGGAAGAACACCTTCTTCTGGTTGGCGAAGTCGCTGACGGCGAGGCCAATGTTCGAGAGGAACGTGCCGGTGAGCATCGCGACGCCCTCGCTCGACACGAGCTCGTTGGCCGCGGTCTGCGCGTCCGCCGGCTTGCCGCCGTCGTCCTTGGAGATGACGACGAGCTTCTTGCCGTTGATGCCGCCGGCCGCATTGACCTCCTCGACCGCGAGCTGCCAGCCCTTGCGATAGGGCTCGGTGAACGCGGGCAGCAGCGAATAGCTGTTGATCTCGCCGATCTTGATGTCCTGCGCCAGGGCCGAATGAGCCATGCCGCCCGCCACAAGCGCGAAGGCCGCGCCGACGAAGTAATTTCTTGCTCGCATCCCAACCTCCAGTTTTGAACTTGCTTTACGTCTTCTATCTCAGACCGTCTTCGCCCTTGACTTCCGCGACCGTCAGCCCGCCGACCCGCGGCAGCGGCCGGCCGCTGTCGGTGACGGCGACCGCGACCATGATCTCGTTGGCGCGCGGTGCGTCGTTGATCTGCACCTCCATGCCGTCGAAATGGCTGCGCACGAAGGCTGCGTCCTTGTGCCCGAGCGGAATGTCGAGCGTCGTACCCGGCCCGCTGCGCTTCTTCGACGATGGAATCAGCGCCGCGCCCTTGCTCAGAACTTTACGCACCGGCGCGCCCATCTTTGGGTGCAGGATCGCGGCGGCATGCTCCAGCTCGCCGTTCTCGCCAACCGCCGCGGCCTTGCCATAGCTTTGCGCCTTGGCGCCATCGATGCCGAGCGCCGCCACCGCGCGCTTCGACAACAGCTCGCCCAGCTCCTCGCCGATCGCGATCAGCGGCGACAGGTCCTCGACATATTTTCCGGCGAAGGGATTTTCGATCACGGCGATGGCCGCCGCGCGCCGGGTCGGCGGCGAGACCTGCCGGCCCATCTCCATCTGCGTCTCTTCGACGACGGTGACGATCTTGCGGATGATCGCGCTCATGTTTCGCTTCCCTGCTCAGGCAACCGCGCTCTCCAGCACAAGCGGGCGCTTGCGTTGCTCTTCTATATCCCTTGGTCCGATGACAAGCATATCACCACAAAGCCGCACCACGGCACCCCCGATCAATCCGCGATCGAACAATTGGCGTGCACATTCCGCGCCAGATTCGAGGGCGGCGGCGACCTCATCGCGCGACAACTCGCCGACGTCGCGGGTGACGAGGCGTGAGCCGAGATCACTGTCGGGCTGAAGCTCGCTGGCCGGCTGCCGGATGATGGCGGGATGTCCCGGCAGATCCACGGCATTGGCGATGATGGTTGCAGCCGCATCGGCCTGCGATGCCGTCACCGCCAGCACCGTCGCCGCATCGGCAATGCCGAGCGAGAAGCTGCGGCCATGGCGCCCGCTGGTCGCGATACCGCGCACGGGGTCCGTGGCGTCCACTCGCATCGTCCGGATCACGCCGTCGCCGTCAGGCCGGTCCATCAGGCCGACAGAGAAATGCTCGCCGGCGCCGAGATGAAGCGCGATATCTCCGCCATTGTTGACATAGGCCCGATCGAGCGCCGCGGCGCGCAGCATCGCAGCGAGGATCTCCTCCGCCACGCTGCCGGCGACGGCGGCCATCGGCGTGATGAAGCCATCGACGGCAAAGGGCGCGACCGCTGCGTGCATCCGGCGCGCCACGACGCCTCTCAGCGACGTCCGCGCCTCGGCGGCAGCGCGCAGCTCCGGCAGCTCCGCGCAGAGCCTCGTCGAGCAGCCCCGTGAATCGCTGCGCCGCAGCCTCATAAGCCGCGCGCACAGCGTTCTCGCGCCCCCTCGCCTCGATGATCAGATCGATCGGTCCATCCTGCAAATGCAGCCGCCGGCCATCAGACAGCAATGCGATTTGCGGGAGCCTTGTCATGCCCGCGGCCCCGGGATCGGATTCTGCCAGGGCAACTGCCGGACATCATCGCCGTTCTGCACTTCGGACAGCGGCTTGACGTAGTCCATGTGCCCGCCGAGGGCAGCATAGTCGGACAGCTTCATGGTGAACTCGATCGGCGCGACCAGAGCCGGCGTCGGCACATAGCCGAACGCACCTGCCGGCATCTGCGTAACATCGACCATGTAAGTGATGCCGCCGCCGGGCCAGACATAGACCGGCGCGCCGCCGCTGGTGACGCGCGTCAACGCGTCCTTCACCGAGCGCGTCAGCCGCACCGGATTGTCGGTGACGCCGGCGCGCAGCGATCCACCGGCACCGGCCATGAACAGCACCGTGCAAAGCGCCGGCTCGCAATTCTCCTGGATGCGCTCGACCGAGAACTTCAGGTCATCAGGCATCTCGGTCTCGACCGGCGTCAAGGCTTCGTCGAGCACGTAATAGGACGAATGCTCGCCTGTCGTGGAGACCATCAGCATGGTCAGGCCGGCCTTGGCCTCCTTCTTGTCGAAGGGACCGAGGATCGCTAGCGGATCGGAGATATTGGTACCGCCCCACCCCGTGCCGGGATCGGCGACCTGGAAATAACGGCCGGGCGTCGAACGCCGGCCCTTCATCTTGATGCCGGTGTCGGCGATGTCGAGCAGCTTGCCGGCCTGGTGCTCGCTCAGCACGCCGGTGATGTGATCGTCGACCACGACGACTTCATCCACCTTGCCGTGCCACTGCTTGGCGAACATGCCGATCGTCGCCGAGCCGCAGCCGACGCGCATGCGCTCTTCCTTCGCGCCGTTCACGATCGGCGGTTGGCCCGCCTGCACCACCACGGAGGCGCCGCCGTCGATGGTCAGCTCCACCGCCTTGCAATTGGCGAGGTCCATCAGCGTGTCGCAGGTGACGCGCCCTTCCTTCTTGGAGCCGCCGGTCAGATGATGCACGCCGCCGAGCGAGAGCATCTGCGAGCCGTATTCGCTGGTGGTGACATGACCGACCGCCTCGCCCTGCGCGCGCACCGTCGCGGTCTCCGGGCCGAGATAGCGGTCGGTGTCGATCTTCACCTTGATGCCGCAATAGGAGAAGATGCCTTCGGTGACGACGGTCACCATGTCGACGCCATCGACCTCTGCGGAGACAATGAACGGTGCCGGCTTGTAGTCGGGATAGGTGGTGCCCGCGCCGATCGCGGTCACGAAGGTCGAGGGCTCGTGGACGATCTTGCCGTCCCAGTCTTCCGTCCGGCTGAAAGGCACGAGCTTGCCGCCATGCGAAACGGTGCGCTCCAGGATCACATGCGGATCGACGCGGACCAGCTTGCCGTCATGGTTGGCATAGCGGTCGCAGGCGCCCGCCGCACCCGGCTTGATGTAGCACATCACCGGACAGGCATCGCAGCGGATCTTGTCGGCAATAGCGCTCATCGTTTCAGTCGTCATGTGCGAGCCAGCGGATCGAGGCGGTTATCATTCGTATACGAACAATGTTGCGCGCGGTCCCCCGCGACTGTCAAGCTGCGGTGCAGCGCAAAAGTTGCGGCTGCCGCATAAAACCTCATTTGCCTATCCGCTCTGTCCACAAAGAAGGCAGTCGCGCTGCAGTGCGGCATGCACGGCTTGCACGTTTGTGTACAAACGGTATCGTCGCGATCGAGATTTGACAGCAATTTGCTTGCGGGCTTGGGACGAGAATGACGCCAACACCGATCCGCCTCACCGTCAACGGCGGGATCCACGAGATCGCTGCGGCGCCCGAAACGCCGCTGCTTTACGTGCTGCACAACGACCTCGCGCTCAACGGCCCGAAATACGGATGCGGCCTCGGCGAATGCGGCGCCTGCACGGTCCTCATCGACGGCAGCGCCGCGCGCTCCTGCGTGATTCCCATCAGCGGCTGCGCCGGCCGCGACATCGTGACGCTCGAAGGGCTCGGCACGCGCGACAAGCCTGACGTGGTGCAACAGGCGTTCATCCACGAGCAGGCCGCGCAATGCGGATACTGCCTCAACGGCATGATCATGACCACCAAGGCGCTGCTCGCGATCAACCCGCGGCCGACCGAGCAGGAGGCGCTGGCGGCGCTACGCTACAATCTCTGCCGCTGCGGCACCCATGTCGAAATCCTGCGCGCGGTAATGCGTGCATCGGGCCAGCTCACCGAGGCGGCGGACTGATGGCCTCCCCTGTGTCGAACGGAGCTGAGCGGCAGTCCGGTTCGCTCGTCGTGGTCCGCAGCGTGGACGAGGTCACAACCGAGACCTTTGTCCGCATCACCGCGGACGGCGCAGTCACCGCCTATAACGGCCATGTCGATCTCGGCACCGGCATCCGCACCGCGCTCGGCCAGATCGTCGCCGAGGAGCCTCGACGTGTCCTTTGCGCGCGTCGTCGTCGTGCTCGGCGACACCGCTGTGGTGCCGAACCAGGGCGCGACGATCGCCAGCGAGACCATCCAGATCACCGCCATTCCATTGCGCAAGGCGGCAGCACAAGCGCGCCAGTTCCTCATTGCGCGCGCGGCCGAGCGGCTGGAGCTGGCGGCGACCGATCTCAGGATCGAGGACGGCCTCGTGCGCGGGCACGACAACCGCAGCGTCAGCTATGGCGAGCTGATCGGCGGCGAGGAAATCCGCGTCGAGCTTGCCGACGACGTCACCGTCAAGGCGGTCAGCGACTATGCCATCGTCGGCCAGTCGATGCCGCGCGTCGACTTGCCGGCCAAGGCCACGGGCGAATTGACCTTCGTCCACGACATTCGCGTGCCCGGCATGCTGCACGGCCGCGTAGTGCGGCCGCCCTATTCCGGCATCGATGCCGGCCCGTTCGTCGGCACCAGCCTGATCGCGGTCGATGAATCGTCCGTGCACGACATACCCGGCCTGAAAGCCGTGGTGCGCATCGGTGATTTCGTAGGTGTCGTCGCCGAGCGCGAGGAAAACGCGATCCGCGCGGCCGAGCAGCTCAAGGTGAGCTGGAAGCCGACGCCCACCCTCACCGATCTCTCCGACGTCGAGACCGCGCTGCGCGCCAATCCATCGACCCCGCGCACGCTGATCGACAAGGGCGATGTCGATGCGGCGATCTCGGGCGCGGCCAGGCCGATGCAGCGCACTTACGTCTGGCCGTATCAGATGCACGCCTCGATCGGCCCGTCCTGCGCCGTCGCCGACTTCCAGGACGGCAATATCCGCGTCTGGTCGGGAACGCAGAACCCGCACGTGCTGCGCAGCGATCTCGCGTTGCTTGTCGAGCGGCCCGAGAGCGAGGTCGAGGTCATCCGACTGGAAGCCGCCGGCTGCTACGGCCGCAACTGCGCCGACGACGTCACGGCGGACGCGCTGCTGCTGTCGCGCGCCGTCGGCCGTCCCGTGCGCGTGCAGCTCACGCGCGAGCAGGAGCACGCCTGGGAGCCCAAGGGCACCGCGCAGCTCATCGACGTCAATGGCGGGCTCGATGCCAATGGCGGCATTGCCGGTTACGACCTCGCCACCCGCTATCCCTCGAACGCCGCGCCGACGTTGGCGCTGCTGCTGACAGGTCGCATCTCGCCGGATCCCGCCGTGCTGCAGATGGGCGATCGTACCGCGATTCCGCCCTACGATTACGACCACATGCGCGTCGTCGCCCACGACATGGCGCCGATCGTGCGCGCCTCCTGGTTCCGCGGCGTCTCGGCGCTGCCGAACACCTTTGCGCACGAATCCTACATCGACGAGGCCGCGACCGAGGCCGGCGTCGATCCCATCGAATATCGCCTGCGTTACCTGAAGGACCAGCGCGCGGTCGATCTCGTCAACGCAGTCGCCGAGCGCGCAGGCTGGGCGCCGCGGCCGGTTCGCGAGGAGAAGGATGGCGAGGTCGTGCACGGCCGCGGCTTTGCCTATGCGCTCTACGTCCACAGCAAGTTTCCCGGCTACGGCGCGGCCTGGTCGGCGTGGGTCACCGACGTCGCGGTGAACAAGAGCACCGGCGATGTCAGCGTCACGCGCGTCGTCGCCGGGCAGGATTCCGGATTGATGATCAATCCGGACGGCGTGCGCCACCAGATCCACGGCAACGTCATCCAGTCCACCAGCCGCGCGCTGATGGAGGAAGTCTCTTTCGAACGCGGCGCGGTGGCGGCACGGGAATGGGGCGCCTATCCGATCATCCCATTCCCCGACGTGCCCAAGATCGACGTCCTGATGCTGCCACGGCCGGACCAGCCGCCGCTCGGCGTCGGCGAGTCCGCGTCGGTGCCAAGCGCGGCGGCGATCGCGAACGCGATCTTCGATGCCACCGGCGTGCGCTTTCGCGAGCCGCCATTCACGCCCGAGCGCATCCTGAAGGGCCTGCACGGCGAAGCAGCGCCGGTGCCGCAAGCCCTCCCCGCGCCCGCTCCGCCAAGGCCGTCCCGCATCTGGGAAAATCCGTTCACCAAAAGCGCCGGCCTTGTCGCCACGATTGCCGCCGTGTGCACTGCCGCGATCGGCATCGGCGCGGCGCTGCTGCCGGGACGTGCGATTGCGCCGATCGCAAGGCCCGACGCATCGGTCTATTCCGCCGCCACCATCGCGCGCGGCCAGCAGCTCGCCGCGCTCGGCAATTGCGCGGAGTGCCACACCAGCATCAATGGCGTGCTCAATGCCGGTGGCCGCGCGCTGGAGACGCCGTTCGGCACCATCTACTCGACCAATATCACGCCCGATGTCGAGACCGGCATCGGCGCCTGGTCCTATCCGGCCTTCGAACGCGCGATGCGCGACGGGCTGCATCGCGACGGCCGGCAGCTCTATCCGGTCTTCCCCTACACGCATTTCGCCAAAATGGGCGATGCCGACATGCAGGCGCTCTACGCCTATCTGATGGCGCAGCCATCTGTGCGCGCCACGGCGCCGGCGAATGCGCTGGCTTTCCCGTTCAACCTGCGTCCGCTTCTCGCCGGCTGGAACGCGCTGTTCCACGACACGACGGCGTTCAAGCCCGATCCAGCAAAGTCGGACGCATGGAATCGCGGCGCATATCTCGTCGAGGGCCTCGGCCATTGCAGCGGCTGCCATTCGCCGCGCAACGCGCTCGGCGCCGAGCAGCGCAACGCTTATCTCGCTGGCGGCTTTGCCGAGGGCTGGGAAGCGCCGGCCCTGACCTCGCTCTCGCACGCACCGATCCCGTGGAGCGAGGACGAGCTGTTCGCCTATTTGCGCACCGGCCATTCGCGTTACCACGGCGTCGCGGCCGGCCCGATGGCGCCCGTCGTCAGAGACCTGAAGGCCCTGCCCGATCAGGACATCCGCGCGATGGCGGTCTACCTCAATTCGTTCAACGACGCCGCGGCCGATGCGCCCGCTCTTGCAGCCAAGCTGGAGAACGCAACGCAGGTCACCGTCGCCTCATCCAGCGGCGCACGGCTCTACCAGGGCGCCTGCGCGGTCTGCCACGAGGTCGGCGGCTTGCCGCTGTTCGGCAGCCGCCCATCGCTGGCGCTCAACAGCAATCTGCACAGCGCCACATCGGACAATCTGGTGCAGGTGATCCTGCACGGCATCGCCGAGCCCGTGTCGAGCGATCTCGGCTACATGCCGGCGTTCCGGAACAGCATGAGCGACGCGCAGGTCGAGGAGCTGGTCAGCTTCCTGCGCGGCCAGTTTGCGCCGGACAAGCCGGCATGGACCGGTGTGCGCGAGACGATCGCACGGGTGCGGTCGTCTGCGCATTAGAGAAACGCGCGCTCAGGCGTGCTTCTTCGCCTCCACCGGCGGCGTGCCGTGGGTGTGGAAGGACTCGATCGTCTTCAGGCCCCAGGCCTGGCCCTTCTTGCGCTCCTCCTCGGTCCACACGATCGGCTTCCAGTCCGGTGCGAGAATAAGGCGCGCGCCGGCATTGGCGACTTCGACGCGATTGCCGCCGGGTTCATAGACATAGAGAAAGAAGGTCTGCTGGATCGCGTGCTTGTGCGGCCCGGTCTCGATGTGGATGCCGTTCTCCAGGAAGATGTCGGCCGCGCGAAGGATCTCCTCGCGGCTGTCGAGCGCGTAGGTAACGTGATGGAAGCGGCCGGGCGTGCCTGAATGGTCGAGCGAATAGGCGAAGTCGTAGCTCTTGTTCGACATGGTCAGCCACATCGCCGCTTCCCGGCCGTCGTTGAGCACAATCTGCTCGGTGAGGCGGCAACCGAGATAGTTCTCGAAGAACTCGCGGTTGGCCTTGATGTCGACGGCGAGGCAGTTGAGATGATCGAGGCGACGCACATTGACGCCCCGGGCCGGGAAGCGCTGCGCCTGGTTCTTCAACGCGGGCTTCAATTCCGGCGGCGCCTGATACCATTCGGTCTCATAATAGAGCCTCGACGATGTGGCCGTCGGGATCCCTGCAACGGAAGGTCGGGCCCTGCCCCATGTCGCCGTCGATCCAGCCGATGTCGAAGCCGGATCCCTTCAGCGCGGCGACGCGGCGCTCCAGTGCCTGCTGGCTGCGCGCGCGCAGCGCCATGTGCTCCATGCCTGAGGTCTTCGAGGCCGTCAGCTTCAGCGAATAGCGCTCGTAATCGTCCCAGCCGCGCAAATAGACCGACTCGCCCTTCTGCCCGCTGACGGTCATGCCCATGACGTCGACGAAGAATTTCAGGCTCTCATCGGGCTTGGGCGTCAGCAGCTCCATGTGGCCGAGATGAGCGAGATCGAGGATCGGTTCGGGCTGCATGCTTTCCTCCAGGCAGAGCTGGCGATCCGCGGACCGGATCGCTCAATCGGGCGCAAAGCTGCAACGCGCTCGCAGGCCCGGTGGCGGCACGACGGCCACCAGTTCATTTGTACTAATGTACAAATGATTAGGTCCCGTCAACAAATCAAACACCGAGCGTTCCCCGCACGAACGTTCTGGGCTCGAGGACCGACATCCCCCGAACGGCGGGGTCGAGTGGCCGGATGGTAAAATATTCCTTAATCGCCCGCGGCGCCAAAGGCCCAAAACTGCAGCATTTTCCCGCTGTTTCCAGCCATAAGTATGCAATCGGAACAAACCTTCCGGCCGAATTGCCGCGGATTTAACGAAGCCGGCGCGCCTGCCGCTTAACCGTTTGTCCAGCGACGGCCGCGCATAGTCGAGACAAATCGCTTGCTCTTGCCAGGTTCATTGATCGTGACATCCTTTGGACGCGTGATTTCGGTTCGCGGATCGCTCGCCCGGGTCGGGCTGCTGGCGGAAAGCCAGATGCCTATCTCGGAAGTTCGGGCCACCGTCGGCCGCTTCGTCAGCATTCGCAGCTCCAGCTCGGTCATCGTAGCGATGATCACCGAAGTGTCCTGCGAGAATTTGTCGAGGAGCGACAACTATATCGCGGTGGCCTCGGTCGACCTGCTCGGCGAGATCCTCAACGCCAGCGACAAGCCGAAATTCCAGCGCGGCGTCACCAATTATCCGACCATCGGCGACGCCGTGGACCTGATCACCAGCCAGGAGCTGCGCACCATCTACGCGCCGACCGGCTCGGACCAGATCAATGTCGGCTTCCTCCAGCAGGACCGCTCGGTCATCGCCTATGTCGATATTGAGGAAATGCTGTCCAAGCACTTTGCCGTGCTGGGATCGACCGGCGTCGGCAAATCGACCGGCGTGTCGCTGCTGCTCAACGAGATCCTCAAGGCGCGGCCGAACCTTCGCATCTTCCTGCTCGACGTGCACAACGAATACGGCCGCTGCTTCGGCGACCGCGCGCTGGTGCTGAACCCGCGAAACCTGAAGCTGCCGTTCTGGCTGTTCAACTTCGAGGAAATCGTCGACGTGCTGTTCGGCGGCCGCGCCGGCGTGCCCGAGGAGCCTCGACATCCTCGCCGAGGTGATCCCGCTCGCCAAGGGCGTCTACACCCAGTACCAGAATGCCGACCGTATCGGCCTCAAGCGCATCGATCCCAAGCAGATCGGCTACACCGTCGACACCCCTGTGCCCTATCGCCTGGTCGACCTGATGTCGCTGATCGACGAGCGCATGGGCAAGCTGGAAAACCGCTCGTCGCGCATCATCTATCACAAGCTGATCTCGCGCATCGAGGCGGTGCGCAACGATCCGCGCTACGCCTTCATGTTCGACAACGCCAATGTCGGCGGCGACACCATGGCCGAGGTGATCAGCCATCTGTTCCGCCTGCCCGCCAACGGCAAGCCGATGACGGTGATGCAGCTCGCCGGCTTCCCGGCCGAGGTCATCGATTCCGTCGTTTCGGTGCTGTGCCGCATGGCCTTCGATTTCGGCCTCTGGAGCGACGGCGTCTCGCCGATGCTGTTCGTCTGCGAGGAAGCGCACCGCTACGCCTCCGCCGACCGCAACATCGGCTTCGGCCCGACCCGCAAGGCGGTGTCGCGCATTGCCAAGGAAGGCCGTAAATACGGCGTCTATCTGGGCCTCATCACGCAGCGCCCGGCCGAGGCTCGACGCCACCATCATCTCCCAGTGCAACACGCTGTTCACGATGCGCCTCGCCAACGACCGCGACCAGGCGCTGCTGCGCGCCGCGGTGTCGGATGCCGCCGCGAACCTGCTCTCCTTCGTGCCCTCGCTCGGCACCCGCGAAGTGTTGGCCTTCGGCGAAGGCGTCGCGTTGCCGACGCGCCTGCGCTTCAAGGAGGTACCGCCGCACCAATTGCCGCGCGGCGAGGCCACCATCTCGAGCGTACCGTCGGTCACCTCAGGCCACGACATGCATTTCGTCGGCGCCGTGCTCGAGCGCTGGCGCGGTGCCACCTCTCAGCGCGACGTGCCGAACGATCCGGTGTTCTCGGCGCCGCCCGCCAAGACGCTGTCCAACGTCGAGGCCCCCATGCTTCAGCCCTCGATGGGACTCGATCCCGACCGCTTCTCGCTGTTGAAGAAGCCGCTGCGGTAACGACTGTCGTGTCCCGGACGCGCTGCAGCGTGAAACGCTGCTGTGCGGGGCCGCGACGCGCGCCGCAATCCCCTCAAATCGACATTGGCCCTGCCGTGCCTCTGGAGCGGCTCGCCGGCATGGACTAGATATGGCCGGCTCGGAGCCGGCTTGCCCGCCCATGCCGACGAAGCGACGGACACGACATGACCGAACTGGATTGGCCTGAAATCCTGCTGCGCCTCGGAAGCGCGACGCTCGCCGGCAGCGCGATCGGCCTGAACCGCGACCTGCACGGCAAGCCGATCGGGCTGAAGACGCTCGGCATCGTCGGGCTCTCCACCGCGACCGTCGTGCTGCTCGCGGTCCAGTTCGCCGAGCCCGGCAAGATCACCGACGCGGCGAGCCGTGTGATCCAGGGCATCCTGACCGGTATCGGCTTCCTCGGCGCCGGCGTCATCGTCCACGAAAGCGATCGTTTCCGCGTGCGCGGCCTGACCAGCGCGGCCTGCACCTTTCTCGCCGCCTGTCTGGGCATTGCCTGCGGGGCCGGGCAATGGAGAATCGTGCTGGTCGCACTCGCCTTCACCTTCCTGCTGCTCACGGTCGGCCGCCGCCTCGAACGCCGGCTGCATCGGATGCTTGGCGGCAAGGATGATCCGCATCATACGGAAGCCTCGCCCAATCACGATGCCCGCGAGCCCAGCTAGAACCGCAACCGCCGCGCCCATATCGGCTTCAGCAGCTCGAGCAAGGTCAGTAGCAGTAGTCCCGCGCCGAGCGTGAGCATCAGATCGTCCAGGTGCAGCGGACCGAAACGGAACAGGCTGGACGCCGGCGGCCAGAACAGAGCAGCCGCGAGAATCAAGGCGATCAACACGAAGATCCCGAGCAGTGCCGGGTTCGGACGGAAGAAGGCCGACAGGAACGATGCACTGAAGGACCGGTTGGCCAGCACCAGCGCGACGACGCAGGTGACGAGCGCGATGAAGGCGAGCGTGCGCGCCTCATCGGGCGGCATGCCGGAGCGAAGCGCGACGACGAAGATCGCGGCGATCAAGCCGAATGCCATGGCGCCCTGCAGAACGCTCCAGCCGACCAAAGCCCACGAGAACAGCTCCGCATCGGCGCGCCGCGGCGGGCGCGTCATGACATCACGCTCCTCCCGCTCGGCTTCGAACACGAGCGAGCAGACGGGGTCGATGATCAGTTCCAGAAACGCAATGTGAACGGGACCGAGAATCACGGGAAGCCCGAACACCAGGGGAAGCAGGGCAAGTCCTGCAATGGGAACGTGCACGGCGAAGATGAAGGCCATCGCCTTGCGGAGATTGTCGTAGATCCGGCGCCCCAGACGGATGGATGCAACGATGGAGCTGAAATCGTCGTCGAGCAGGACGATCGAGGAGGCCTCGCGGGCGACATCGGTGCCGCGGCCGCCCATGGCGATCCCGATATGGGCAGCTTTCAAGGACGGCGCATCGTTGACGCCGTCGCCGGTCATCGCAGCGATCTCGCCGTTTCGCTTCATGGCCTGAACGATCCGCAGCTTCTGTTCCGGCAAGATCCGTGCAAAGACGTTCACGTCCTTGACGAGGGCTTCCAGCCTGCTGTCGTCCGCGCGCTTGATCTGCTCACCGGTCACGACCTCCTTGGCGTCGAGCCCGGCCTGCTCGGCGATCGCCATGGCGGTCGCAGGATAGTCGCCTGTGATCATGACGACGCGAATGCCGGCCGAACGGCATTCAGCCACCGCATCGGGGACCTGCGGACGAAGCGGATCGGCCAGCCCGACGAGACCGAGGAAGCGAAACGAGAAACCTTCCTGCGAGGCCGGAAGAGCTTCGCCGTCGCAGGTCGCGATGGCCACGCCGAGCACGCGAAGGCCATTTTTCGCCATCGCCGCGACCGACTCCCGCATCGCCGGCTGGTCCGCATGGTCCAGCTTGCAGAGGCGCGCAATCGCCTCGGGCGCGCCTTTCGCCGCGGCGACGACGCCCTCGCGATGCGGCAAGCGCCAAACCTGGGTCATCGCCAGCAGCTCGGGACGCAGGCCGTAGGTGCGGATCAAGGTCCTGGCGCCCGCGGTTTCGTCCTCCGCCGGCAGGCTCGCCTGCGCGAACGCGTGGAGCGCCTTCTCCATGGGATCGAACGGTTCCGGCGAGCCTCGCCAGAACGCTGCAGCGTGCCAGCTCGAAAAACTCTGCTCGCACGGGAACGGACTGCGGCGAGGCAAGGCGAAAGCGCGTCCCATCGCCCAGCCTCAGTTCCGCAACCGACATCCGGTTCTGCGTTAGCGTACCGGTCTTGTCGGTGCACAGCACCGTGGCGGAGCCGAGCACCTCGATCGCGGCAGCGCGCCGCGTCAGCACGCGCGCCTTCGAGATGCGCCAGGCGCCCATTGCCATGAACACCGTGAGGACGACGGCGAACTCCTCGGGCAACATGGACATGCCGATCGCGATGCCGCCGAGCAGCGCCTGCAGCCAATCCCCGCGCAACGTGCCGTAAAGCACCACCGCGGCCAGACTGATCGCAGCCCCACCGAGAAAGCACAGCCGGACCAGCCGCGCCGTCTGCTGTTGCAGCCGCGGCGGCTCCGCCTGCAAGCCGTGCAGCGACAGTCCGATCTTCCCGATCTCGCTGCGGGGGCCGGTGGCCTCGACCTCGGCGAGGCCCTCGCCCCGCACGACCAGCGAGCCCGAATAAACGAAGGGCAGATCATCGCCGCCGGGCCGATGTTCAGCCGGAGCAGTCTCGGCGACCGAAGTCGTAGCGGCCTGCTTGCGCACCGGGACCGATTCTCCGGTCAGGAGCGACTCGTCGACCGCCAGATCGTGCGCGTTGACGAGCACCGCGTCCGCCGGAATTCGGTCACCTTCAGCCAGCACGAGGACATCGCCACGAACGACCTCGCGTCCCGCGATCCGCCGCCGCTCGCCATCCCTGACCACGAGCGCTCGCGGACTGGTCAGTTCGCGCAGCGCCTCCAGCACCCGTTCGGTGCGGGCCTCCTGCACGATGGTGATGGTGACGGAAATGGCGCCGAAGGCCAGCAGAAGCAGCGCCTCGCTGAGATCGCCGAGCAGCAGATAGACCAGCCCGCCTAACAGGAGCAGCGCGAGCATCGGCTCGCGCAACACCTCCAGCACGATGCGCAACGCCGTGCGCCGTTCGGCCCGGGGCAGTTCGTTGAAACCGTCTTGTTGTAACCGCAGCCGGGCGTCAGCTTCGCTGAGCCCGGCCGAGCCTCCACGCTCGTCCTTGCTCACGTCTTCTGCCGAAGGCTCCAGAGACTCCCCACCCCCACGACGGCCGTCACGAGCAGGACGGCCACGAAGGTCTGAATGATGGTGAAGTTCAGGGCATCCCGCGCGACGAACAGCGCGGTAACAGCGCCTGCGACGATGAAGACGATACGAAAAATGATGCTCATGGCCGTGCCTCGAGTCCTGCATGACTTGGTCTTGCATGACTTGGAGCCCGGGCCCGCGACGTCGGGCGCAACGCTGCACCTGCAACCATGCAGGCAAAACTTAGCCGGTCACAGCGGCGCAGATTTGCGACAGGTCAAGCCCGATCGGGCCATCGCCGCGTGCGGGTGCGACCTGATGTCCACGTCGGTGCGATCAGCCGCGACGTCGCTCATCCCGACAAGGCGCTTTGCCGCTATTGCTTCGCCATCAACTCGAGCGCCGGAGCGAAGCGCTCCGCGAACGTCAACGACTTGGCGTGGTGAACCGCGGCAAACGATGCCGAGATTCCCGCCGAAGCGACCGCGAGCAAGGCAATCACGAAAACCAGACGGCGCATGTCCGCCTCCTGTGTGAGGTCGTCTACCCCATAGAATGGGGACGGCTCTGTTTCAGGACGGTTTCACGGCTGCGGAAATTGATTTCGCTCAAGCGCCTGTGATGAGATTCGGCTTATCTCGCCACAAGCCATAACCAACTAATAGTCATCGGCGCGTTTTGCCGGGGAATGCGGATCGCTTCGGGAATTTTCCAGCCGCGGCTGCGATCCCAAGCAATGCGAGCAGCATTCGCTGGAACGTGGAGACATCGAGGACTACCCAAATGAAGATCGTGATCCAGAAGCTCAATGGCCTGTGGCACCTCATCGTCGGATCGTGCCAGATCCGAACGCCCTTCCTGGACACCCAGGACCGCGCGCTGGTGGTCACTTACGCCCGCCGCGCCTATCCCGGCGCCAGGATCTTCCTGCGCGACTGATGCGAAGCATCAAGGCTCGCGATTTCTGCTCTCCTAATCGTCATCCTCCGGACCGCACCAGCCGGGCAGATAGATCGCATCCTTGCTCTTGGCCGCGGCCATCGCCTTCTCCAGCGCCTTGTCGAAATCGGCATCCACCACCTTGCGCGAGACCTTTCTGCGCAGGAAGTCGGCCCACAGGAATTCGGAGAACGGCGTGGTGTCCTTGGCGAATCCGCCCATGCGGCGCAATTCGCCGGCCAGGCTGCGGAACGGATCGTCCTTGAGATCGGCGATCGATTTCGGCAGGTCGCGAAACCCTCGCCGCTCGCCCTTGGCGTCGTAAGGGTAGACCCAGCGCTTGTTGTCCATCACGCCCCAGAACGCCTCGCGCTCGACCATGCGGAGGTCGCCGACGATGGTCACCAGCACCTCCTTGACACCTTCGTCGTGCAGCGCGCGGCCGAGATGATGATGGTCGATCACGTAGTAGCGCGCGTCCGGGCCGTAGACGACGGGGATCATGTGCTTGCCGAGCAGATCGGCCTGCTTCTTCTTGTCATGTTCGCGCCAGCGCTTGCGCTTCTCCTTGACCTCGCGCATGCCGACCGTCATCTGCGTCGGCCGGAGCGACAGGATCGGCACCGGATGCACTCTCGGCTCGCGCGCGTTGGTCGTGGTCATGGTCGAAAGCTCTCGCATGGATGCAACTGACGGTTCGGGTTCCCGCGACTATGGCATGGCCCCCGCGACGGCAAAACGTGCTCGAACGGAGGTTGAGATCACAAGACGATGTAGACCGAAACGGAGGCGTGACGTCTCTGGCTCTTGCTATGCCGCTGTTGCAGCGCAATGCTCGCGGCTGCCACGGACATGACGGCGGCCGCGGTTCCGCGATCGCTCCGCACCGATCCATGTAGAAATAGTGCAGACCAACGAATACACGCGGGCATTGAGCATTTTTTCTGCAACGCGTTGATCCCGTGTGCTATCTAAAATCGCTGCTTCGGAGTGATCCCAGCCCATGAATAGCCAGCGGCCCATAAGCTCTGACGACGAGCACAGGGTGCTCCAGTTCAGGCCGCGCACCTCGCCTTCCCCTGCGGTTCATCGCGGCAGCGGCACCGTGCAGCCATTGCATGTCGCGCCCGAGCCGCTCGACCTGTCGCGCTACGAGCAGCCGCGTGCCGGCTCGGACGATTTCCGCCATCGCATGCTCGCCAATATCGCGGCGCTGGCCTTCACCATCGCGCTGACCGCCATCGGAATCTGGCTCGCGGTCAGCATTGCCGACCTGCGCCGGACTCAGGATTGCGTGCTGATGGGCCGTCGCGACTGCGTCAAGATCACGACGCCGCATATCTAGGCCCGATCCGACGCCCGGCCCCGGCGGACGGGGTTCCGGCGGGCATCCCCAGCCCTGTCTCCTCGTCGGCCCGGCTCCATTGAACTCGGGGCGGCGCTCCGATATACGGGCTTTCGACCCGGCCAGAGGGGGTTGAGGGCGTCATCAGGGGCGCGATGCCCGCCCACCGTGCCACTCTGGATAATCTTACAAATATCCGCAATATATCAAAGGCTTAGTGATGTCTTCCACATTCGATCAGGTCGCCACGATCATCGCTGAAACCTGCGACATCCCGCGCGACACGATCACGCCGGATAGCCATGCCATCGACGATCTCGGCATCGACAGCCTCGATTTCCTCGACATCGCGTTCGCGATCGACAAGCAGTTCGGCATCAAGCTGCCGCTGGAAAAGTGGACCCAGGAGGTCAACGACGGCAAGGCGACCACCGAACAGTATTTCGTGCTGAAGAACCTGTGCGCCCGCATCGACGAACTGGTTGCGGCCAAGGGCGCGAGCGCCTAATCGGGCGGTCATGCAACTCGAATACTTCCACATGATCGATCGCATCGTCGACCTCAAGGTCGACGAGAAGACGATTGTCGTCGAAGCCCAGGTCCCCAAGGAGAGCACCATCTTCGAGGGGCACTTCCCGGGTTACCCCTTGATGCCCGGCGTGCTCCTGATCGAATCGATGGCGCAGGCCTCGGGCTGGCTTCAGCTCGGCGTGTTCAAGTTCGAGCGCATGCCGATCCTTGCCGCCGTGAAGGAAGCCAAGGTCCGCGGCTCGGTCTTCCCCGGCGATCTCATGAGCATCGAGGCGAGCCTCGTCCATGAAGGCTCCGGCTACGCCATGACCGAAGCCAAGATCAGGGTCGGCGGCAAGCTGCGCGCGAATTCGGCGCTGACCTTCACGCTGATCCCCTTCCCCAATGCGGATATACGCGGCCACATGGCGAAGGTCGCCGAGCGCGTCGGCTTTCCGCAACAGGTCGTATCGCCATGACTGACACTGCTTCGAAGCCCGGCCAGACGGAAGTCTGGATCACCGGCATTGGACTTGCGACGTCGCTCGGCGAGGGCCTCGACGCCAACTGGGCGGCGCTTTCCGAGAAGCGCATCAATGTCGACGAGAAGGGCTTTGCGCCCTACATCGTGCATCCCCTGATGCCCGTCACCTTCGACAGCCAGATTCCGAAGAAGGGCGACCAGCGCCAGATGGAAGCCTGGCAGCGCATCGGCACCTATGCCGCCGGCCTTGCGCTCGATTCCGCCGGCATCAAGGGCAACAAGGACATCCTGTCGAAGATCGACATGGTGGTGGCCGCCGGCGGCGGCGAGCGCGACCTCAATGTCGACACCGGCGTCCTGACGGCCGAGGCCAAGGGCGCGAACGCGCCCGGCTTCCTCAACGAACGGCTGATGAGCGATTTGCGCCCCACCTTGTTCCTGGCGCAGCTTTCCAACCTGCTCGCCGGCAACATCGCCATCGTGCACGGCCTCGGCGGCACCTCGCGCACCTTCATGGGCGAAGAGGTTGCGGGCGCCGATGCCGCCCGCATTGCGCTCGCGCGCATCGCCTCGGGCGAGAGCGACATTGCCCTCGTCGGCGGCTCGCACAATGGCGAGCGCAAGGACCTGATGGTCCTCTATGAATTCGGCGACTTCAACCTGAAGGACAGGTTTGCGCCGGTGTGGGCGCGCAAGGACCACGCCGGCTTCGCGCTCGGCTCGGCCGGCGCGTTCCTGGTGCTGGAGTCGAAGGCCCACGCCGAGGCGCGAGGCGCAAAGCCGTTCGCAAGACTGTCGAGCGTCGTCGCCGACCTCGCCCGGCGCAAGCAGCCCGGCGACATGGCCAAGACGCTGGAGCAGCTGTGGGCCAAGCTGCCCAGGCGCGAGGGCAAGGGCGCGATCATCACGGGTGCGACCGGTGCCGAGCCGGCGACCTCGGAAGAGCGCGGTTTCCTGCAGGGCCATGCCGACTTCCCGGTGCGCTCGACCGGCACGATGTTCGGCCACACCATGGAAACGCAATTCCCGCTCGGCATCGCACTCGCCGCGCTGTCGATATCGCGTGGCGCGCTGTTCCCGCCGAACGATTCCACGGGTACCGAGATTGAAATGCAGGGAGCGCCCACCCAGATTGTGGTGGTGGGAGCCGGACACTGGCGCGGCGAAGGCATGGCGCTGGTCGAGGCAGTTAGCTAGCTCACCCGGGGGATCGACATGACTGCACCACGCGACAAACTCGGGCGCCCCGTCGTCGTCGTCACCGGCATGGGCATCATGACCTCGCTCGGTGCCGGCAAGGCCGACAATTGGGCGAAGCTCGTCGCCGGCGAATCCGGCATCCGCACCATCACACGCTTTCCGGTCGACGGCCTGAAGACCACGATGGCCGGCACGGTCGATTTCGTCAGCGTCGATCCGTTCTCCTCCACCGGCCTGTCCGAACGGATGGCCGAGCCTCGTCACGCAGGAAGCGCTCGATCAGGCCGGCATCGGCGCCAAGGCCGACTTCCCCGGTCCCCTCTTCCTCGCAGTTGCGCCGGTCGAGGTGGAATGGCCGCAGCGCCGCGAGCTTGGCCGCGCCGTCGGCAAGCCCGACTTCACCTATGACGATCTCTTGCGCATCTCCGGCGGCGGCAAGTACAGCGCCTATCACCATCGCTTCATGTTCGGCTCGGTAGCGGCCCACCTCGCCGAGACCTTCGGCACCAAGGGCTCGCCGATCTCGCTGTCGACCGCGTGCGCATCCGGCGCCACCTCGATCCAGCTCGGCGTCGAGGCGATCCGCCGCGGCGAGACCGATGCCGCGCTCTGCGTCGCGACCGACGGCACGGTCAATCCCGAGGCTATGGTGCGCTTCTCGCTGCTTTCGGCGCTGTCGACCCAGAACGATCCGCCGCGGGCCGCCTCCCGCCCCTTCTCCAAGAACCGCGACGGCTTCGTCATGGCCGAGGGCGCCGGCGCCCTCGTCCTCGAAAGCTACGAGGCCGCCGTCGCGCGTGGCGCAAAAATCCTCGGCGTGATCGCCGGCTGCGGCGAGCCTCACCGATTCCTTCCATCGCACCCGCTCCTCGCCCGACGGCAAGCCGATCATCGGCTGCATGAACAAGACGCTGGCCGACGCCGGCATGACGCCGGACCAGATCGACCACATCAACGCACACGGCACCGCGACGCCCGAGAACGACAAGATGGAGTACAACACGACGTCGGCGGTGTTCGGCGAGCTCCTGCAGAAGATTCCGGTCACCTCCAACAAGTCGATGGTCGGCCACACGATCTCGGCCGCCGGCGCGGTCGAGGCGATCTTCTCGCTGCTCACGCTCGAGCATCAGCGCATTCCGCCGACGATCAACTACGACAACCCGGATCCCACGATCCTGTTCGACGTCGTCGGCAACAAGGCGCGCGATGCCCGCGTCACCGCCGTGATGTCGAACTCGTTCGGCTTCGGCGGCCAGAACGCCTCGCTGATCCTGACCCGCGAACCGGCCTGACCGGACGCATGGCGCTGATTCCCATCAGCACGAAGATCTCGCGCGCGGAATGCAGCCAAGTCGATCGGTGGAAGCCTGATCGGCGCCGCCACGGTCGGCATGCTGCGCACCACGCGCTATTTCGACCCGGTCAAGACCTCCGATTTCTTCGCGCGCGTCACCAAGACGATCGGCCCGCGCCTGCGCGAGCATCGCATTGGCCGCGCCAACCTCACCGCGGCCTTCCCCGAGAAGTCGCCGGAGGAGATCGAAGAGATCCTGATGGGCGTGTGGGACAATCTCGGCCGCGTCGGCGCCGAGTTCGCCCACATGGACCATGTCTGGGATTACGACCGCGCGCATCCGGAGAACAGCCGGATCGAACTGCCGAAGCCCAGCATCGAGCGGTTCGACCATATCCGGGACGACGGCAAGCCGGCGCTGATCTTCGCCGCCCATCTCGCCAATTGGGAATTGCCGGCGCTGGCCGCCGTTGCGCATGGGCTGGATACGGCAATCCTCTATCGCCGGCCCAACATCGCCTCCGCCGACCGCATCATCCAGGAGATGCGCCAGGTCAATATGGGCACGCTGATCCCGGCAGGCCGCGACGCGCCGCTGCGGCTCGCGCAGGCGCTCAAGGACGGCAAGCACGTCGCGATGCTGATCGACCAGTATCTGACCGGCGGCGTCGAGGTCACCTTCTTCGGCCGCAAGACCCGCGCCAATCCGATGCTGGCGCGCCTGCTCCGGCAGGTCGAATGCCCGATCCACGGCGTACGCATCATCCGCCTGCCCGGCTTCCGCTTCCGCGCCGAACTGACCGAAGAGATCCAGCCGGTGCGCGATGCCGAGGGCAAGATCGACATCCAGGGCACGACCCAGGCCGTCACCAACGTGGTGGAGAGCTGGGTGCGCGAGCATCCCGAGCAGTGGCTCTGGCTGCATCGCAGGTGGCGTTGATATTGCCCCGTCACTGCGAGCGCAGCTTTGCTCCTCGCAATGACCGGTGTGCCTACCTTCCCGTCTTCACCTTCGTCCACAGCCGGTTGATGATGCGCTGGGTCGCGGGATCGCGCGCCGTGATCACGAACAGCTTTGAAAGCGTCGCCTCGTCCGGATAGATGTTCTTGTCGTTCAAAATCTTTGGATCGACCAGCTTCTGGCTGGCGAGGTTGCCGTTGGCGTAGGACAAAAAGTCCGAGTTCTTGGCGGCAACGTCCGGGCGATAGAGATAGTTGATCAGCTCGTAGGCTTCCCTAACGTTCTTGGCATCGGCGGGGATCGCGAGATTGTCGAAGAACATCTGCGCGCCCTCCTTCGGAATCGTGTAGCCGATCTCGACACCGCTCTTGGCCTCCGCAGCGCGGGCGCGCGCCTGCATGATGTCGCCGGACCAGCCGACCACGAAGCAGATCTCGCCGGTCGCGAGCGCGCTTAAGTATTCGGACGAGTGGAACTTGCGCACGGACGGGCGGACCTTGGCGACGACGTCGGCGGCCTTGTCGAGGTCGGCCTGCTTGGTCGAGTTCGGATCGAGCCCGAGCCAGCTCAGCGCTGCCGGAAAGATGTCGTCGGCGGAATCCAGCATGTGGACGCCGCAATCCCTGAATTTGGCCAGGTTCTCCGGCTTGAAGACGATGTCCCAGCTGTCGATCTTGGCGTCGGCCCCGAGGATCTGCTTCACCTTGGCGACGTTGTAGCCGATGCCCGTCGTGCCCCACATGTAGTTGGCGGCAAAGTCATTGCCGGGATCGTAGGTCGCCAGATTCTTGGTCACCATGGGCCAGGCGTTGGCCAAGTTGGGCAGCTTCGCCTTGTCGAGCTTCTGGAAGATCTTGGCCTTGATCTGGCGCTGCAGGAAATAGGCCGTGGGCACCACGACGTCGTAGCCGGACTTGCCGGCCATCAGACGCGTCTCCAGCGTCTCGTTGGCGTCGAAGGTGTCGTAGACCACCTTGATGCCGGTCTCCTTGGTGAAGGCCTCCAGGACGTCAGGCGCCATGTAGTTCGACCAGTTGTAGAAGTTGACGACGCGCTCCTCGGCCCGGGCGGGGGCGGAGAGCAAATTCAGCGCTGCGGCGATCGCAAGACCAAGGCCAAATCCGCGGCGGCTGAATTGCGTCATCTCAAGTCTACCTCTTGCGTCCACGCACCGCGTCCGACAGCCGCTCCAGCGCGGTGTCGAGGGTTTCGTCCTTCTTGGCGAAACAGAAGCGCACCACCGAGGTCACCGGGTCCTGCTCATAGAACGCCGACACCGGGATGGCCGCGACCTTGTAATCCCTAACGATGCGCCAGCAGAACTCGGTGTCGCTCTCGTTGAGCCCGAGCGGCGACAGGTCGACGGTGAGGAAGTAGGTGCCCTGCGACTTCAGCACGGGAAAGCCGAGGCTCTCCAGCCCCTTGGTCAGGCGGTCCCTGCTCCGCGTCAGGTCTTTGCGCATCGTCACAAAGTAGTCGTCGGACTTGCCGAGGCCGTAGGCGACGGCGGCCTGCAGGTTCGGCGCGGTGGTGAAGGTCAGGAACTGGTGCACCTTGGCGGCGACGCGCAGCAGCGGCGGCGCGGCGCAGACGAAGCCGATCTTCCAGCCCGTCAGCGAGAAGATCTTGCCGGCCGAACCAACCTTGATGGTGCGCTCGCGCATGCCCGGGATGGTGATCAGCGGGATGTGCTTGTGCTCGTCGAAGGTGACGTGCTCCCAGACCTCGTCGCAGATCGCGATGACGTCGAACTCCTGGCAGTAGCGCGCGAGCAGCTCGAGATCCTCGCGCGGATAGACCACCGCCGACGGATTCAAGGGATTGTTGAACAGTACCGCCTTGGTCTTTGAATTGAAGACGCTTTTCAGCATGTCCTCATTCAACCGCCAATGCGGCGGCTCGAGCCGGACAAGACGCGGAATGCCGCCAGCCTGGCGGATGATCGGCAGATAGGAATCATAGACCGGCTGGAAGCAGACCACTTCGTCGCCGGGCTGCACCACCGCAAGGATCGCCGAGGTCAGCGCCTCGGTGCCGCCGGAGGTCACCATCACCTCGCTCATCGGGTCGAGCTTGAGGCCATGCCAGTGGCCGTAATGGGTCGCGATCGCCTGGCGCAGCTCCGGCAGGCCCATCATCGAGGGGTACTGGTTGTAGCCGTTCAGCGAGGCCTCGGCTGCGGCGCGGCGGATGTCCTCGGGGCCGGGATCGTCAGGAAAGCCTTGGCCGAGATTGATGGCGTTGTTGTCGCGCGCGGCCTGCGACATCGCCTCGAAGATGGTCACGGGAAGGTCGGCGAAGACCTTGTTCAGCGAGGAGCTTTTGGTCGTCATCGCGCGGTCAGCCACCGACCTTGCTGGGAAGACCCGCCGCCTTCCAGCCGAGCATGCCGCCGGCCAGATGCTTGTCGTAAGGCAGGCCCGCCGCCTGCGCCGCGAGCGAGGCCGTCACCGAGCGCTTCCCCGAGCGGCAGGCGAACACGACCTGCTTGCCCTGGGGATCGGGAATCGCCTTGGGATCGAAGGTCGAGAGCGGCACCACGACGCCGTAGGGATAGGCTTCGGCCTGCACCTCGTTCGGCTCGCGAACGTCGACCAGCAGATAGCGCCCTTCCGCGACACCCTTGGAGACCTCGTCCGGGGTCAGATCCTGTACCTGGTTTGCCACATCATCCTCCAACACCGCAGGGCCGCATGCCGGGGCGTCCCGGCCGGCGGCAACCTCGCCTCTCGGCTCATGAAAATCAAGCACTACAAAGGCTTGAGCCGCGCGGCGCAAGTTAAAGCTAAATCGCAGCGACTTGAAGTGCGGTGTTCGGGAGGGCTGCGTTTCTCAACTTCACATCTCACCAAGTGTCCGGTGTCATTCCTCGCGCAGGCGGGGAATCCAGTACGCCGCAGCTCCTCGGCTCTAGCCGCACCGTCTTTGGAATAGAGCGCCGCCTCGGAGCTAGATCGCCACCTGGGTACCGACTTCGACCACGCGGCCGCTCGGGATCTGGAAATAGTCCGTGGCGTCGTTGGCGGAGCGGCTGAGCGAGATGAACAGCCGGTCCTGCCAGCGCGGCATGCCGGAATGGGCGGCGGGCTTGAGCGCCCTCCGCGACAGGAAGAACGAGGTCGACATGATGTCGAACTGCCAGCCGAGCTTGCGGGCGATCGCCAGCGCCTTTGGCACGTTGGGCGATTCCATGAAGCCGAACTTCAGCGTCACCTTGGAGAAGGTCGGCGAGATCTGCTCCAGCTTGACGCGCTCGGCCGGGTCGATCCGCGGGGTCTGCGCCGTCTCGATGGTGAGAATGACGTTCTTCTCGTGCAGCACTTTGTAGTGCTTCAGACTATGCATCAGCGCGGTCGGCGCGCTGAGCGGGTCCGAAGTCAGGAACACAGCGGTCCCCGGCACGCGCTGCGGCGGCCGCTTCTCCAGCATGGCGACGAGGTCGGCGAGCGGGAACTCGAGCTTGCGCGACTTCTCGAACAGCAGCCGGCTGCCGCGCCGCCACGTGTACATCAGGATGATCATCAGGGCGCCGAGCGCCAGCGGCACCCAGCCGCCCTCGAACACCTTGAGCAGGTTCGCGGTCAGGAAGGTCAGGTCGAGGAACAGGAACGGGGCGATCAGGGCAGCTGCGGTCAGCGGCTTCCACTTCCAGCCCTTCCAGATCACCACGAAGCCCATCATCGCCGTGACCACCATGGTCCCGGTGACGGAGATGCCGTAGGCCGAGGCCAGCGCGCTGGACGACCGGAACAGCAGCACCAGCATGATCACCGCCACCAGCAGCAACTGGTTGATACGCGGGATGAAGATCTGGCCGGAATGGGCTTCCGATGTATGGCGAATTTCGAAGCGCGGAAGCAGGCCCAGCTGGATCGCCTGGCGCGTCAGCGAATAGGCGCCGGTGATGACGGCCTGGCTCGCGATCACGGTGGCGGCGGTGGCAAGCACCACCATGCAGCCGCGGAAGAAGCCTTGCGGGAAGAGCTGGAAGAACGGGCTCACGATCGCGCCGGGATCGGCGAGGACGAGCGCGCCCTGCCCCAGATAGTTCAGCGCCAGCGACGGCAGCACGATGAACAGCCAGGCGGTCTGGATCGGCCGCTTGCCGAAATGACCGAGGTCGGCATAGAGCGCCTCGGCGCCGGTCACGGCGAGGAATACGGCGCCCAGCGTGACGAAGCCGATGATGCCGTGGTGAACCATGAAGGACACCGCATAGAGCGGGTTCAGCGCATAGAGCACCTGCGGCTGGGCGATAATGGGGTGGATCGCAGCCATCGCGATCACGGCGAACCAGACGCACATGATCGGGCCGAAGAACGCGGCGACGCGGGCGGTGCCGCGCGACTGAACGGCAAACAAGCCCACCAGGATGATCACGGTCAGCGGCACGATGTAGGGCTCGAACCGCAGCGTGACGTCCTTCATGCCCTCGATCGCCGACAGCACCGAGAGCGCCGGCGTGATCACGGCATCGCCGTAGAACAGCGCGCCGGAGATGATGCCGAGCAGGACGATGGTCGCACCGCCAGTGCCGACCGCGCGCTGGGCCAGCGCCATCAGCGCCAGCGTGCCGCCCTCGCCGTTATTGTCGGCCCGGAGCAGGATCACGACGTATTTGAGCGTCACCACCACGATCAGCGCCCACAGGATCAGGGAGAGCACGCCGAGCACCGCGGCCGGCGTCGGCAGTCCCTCTGCGCCCGAGGCGGCCATCACCGCCTCGCGGAAGGCGTAGAGCGGGCTGGTGCCGATATCGCCGTAGACGACCCCGATGCTGCCGAGCGTCAGCGCACCGAAACGGGCCGTCGTGTGGGCATCGCCATGCCCATTGGCCGCCACCGTTTCCGGGGCGGAGATCGCTACGTCACTTGTCATGGGAGAGCCCAGTGGCCTCTAAAAATGCTTCACTGCACAACGGCGGAAGAGCGCGCGGCTTATAGTCCTGCGCTGCTGGCATAGCCTAGCCCGATTCTGGGCCCTTGCCATGCAATTTCCGCATGGGTGTGCCAGTTGCACCTCAGATAGTGACCTGGGTTCCGACTTCAACCACGCGCCCGGTGGGAATCTGGAAATAGTCGGTGGCGTCGTTGGCGGACCGGCTGAGCGCGATGAAGATGTGGTCCTGCCACAGCGGCATGCCCGACTGCGCGGACGCCTTCAGCGAGCGTCGCGACACGAAGAACGACGTCGACATGATGTCGAATTGCCAGCCCTGCTTGCGCGCGATCGCGAGCGCCTTGGGCACATTCGGCTGCTCCATGAAGCCGAAGCGCAGGCGGACCTTGGAGAACTTGTCGCTGATCTTCTCCATGCGGAACCGCTCCGTCAGGTCGACCCGCGGCGTTTGCGCAGTCTCGATGGTCAGGATCACGTTGTGCTCGTGCAGCACCTTGTTGTGCTTGAGATTGTGCAGCAGCGCCGTCGGCACGAAGGAGGGATCGCTGGTCAGGAACACCGCGGTGCCCTTGACGATATGCGGCGGCCGCTTCTCGAGGCTCCGGATCAGATCGTCGAGCGGCACCTCGATCCGGCGCGTCTTCTGGATCAGGATTCCGGAGCCCTTCCGCCAGGTCCAGATCGTCCCCGCCATCGCCACGCCGAACAGCAGCGGCACCCAGGCGCCCTCCAGCAACTTCAAGAGATTGGCGCTGAAGAAGCTGAGGTCGACGACGACGAAGGGCACGATCACGGCAGCGGCGGTGGCGGCGCGCCAGTTCCAAAGCTTCCAGATCACGACGAAGCCCATGATGCCGTCGGCGACCATGGTGGTGGAGACCGCGATGCCGTAGGCCGAGGCCAGATTGCTGGGGGTGTGAAACAGCAGCACCAGCAGCATCACGCCGATCAGCAGCAGCCGGTTGACGCGCGGCAGATAGATCTGGCCGGCATGGGTCTCGGAGGTATAGCGAACCTCGAACCGCGGCAGCAGGCCGAGCTGCACGGCCTGATAGACCAGCGAATAGGCACCGGTGATCACCGCCTGGCTCGCGATGACCGTCGCCGCGGTCGCAAGCCCGACCAGCGGCAGCACCAGGCTCTCGGGCACCATGCGGTAAAAGGAATGCTCGATCGCGCTGGGGTCGGACAGCACCAGCGCGCCCTGCCCGAAATAGTTGATCAGGAGCGCGGGCAGCACGAAGAAGATCCAGGCCAACTGGATCGGCTTGCGGCCGAAATGGCCGAGATCGGCGTAGAGCGCCTCGCCCCCGGTCACCGCCAGGAACACGGCGCCGAGCGTGACGAGGCCGATCGTGCCGTGCGACAGCACGAACTGCACCGCATAATAGGGATTGATCGCCGCGAGAACGGACGGGTCGTCGGCGATGTGGACGGCGCCCATCACGGCGATGACGGTGAACCAGATCACCATCACCGGGCCGAAGGCCGAGGCCACCAAGGCCGTCCCCTTGCTCTGCACCGCGAACAGCAGCGCCAGGATGAAGACCGTCAGCGGCACGACATAGTGCTCGAACGCGGGGGTTGCGAGCTTCAGGCCTTCGACCGCCGACAGCACCGAGATCGCCGGCGTGATCATGGAATCGCCGATGAACATGGAGGCGCCGACCACGCCCAGCGCCAGCAAAACCCAGCTTCGCCGTCCGAGCGCGCGCTGGCCGAGCGCCATCAGCGAGAGCGTGCCGCCCTCCCCGTTATTGTCGGCGCGCAGCAGCAGCAGGACGTATTTGGCGGTGACGACGATCAGCAGCGCCCACAAGATCAGCGAGAGCACGCCGAGCACGATGACCCGCGAGACCGGCGCGCCATGGGCCGCGCCCTTGACCGCCTCGTGGAACGCGTAGAGCGGCGAGGTACCGATATCGCCGAAGACGACGCCGATGCTCCCGAGCGTAAGGGCCCAAAAACCTGAGGTGACCGGCCCTTCCTGGGTCTCGGCCTGTGTGATGCTCGCCGTCATGGAGATGGAAAACGCTTGTTCCCTGGAATTGATCCGGCGCCTTTCGACGCTTCCGGCGCGCCTGTCAATCGGCGCACCACCATAGCAGGCGCAGAGCCGGATGCTGTGACGCCGCAGCCACGCTCGTCGCCCGCGCGACGACATGCCTCAGGTAAGATGGTAGCGCAAGGGGACTATTTCCGCGCATGACCGCTCCGGACAACCATTGTCCCATCGGCGCCCACACGGGCGCTCCGGGCCTGAATCAGGCTTACGGCTTCAGATTCGGCGGCAGCGGCGGATCCTCGCGCATCAGGGTGATGGTCACCCGCCGATTGGCCGCGAGCGAAGGATCGTCCGGGAACAGCGGCTGGGTGTCCGCCTTGCCCGACACGGCGAAGATGTGCGACGGCGGAAGGCCCTCGCGCTCGAGGATCTGGCGCACGGCGTTGGCGCGGTCGGCCGACAGGTCGAAAGCGCCGTAATCGCTGCGGTTCGGCACGAAGCCCGCCGCGGTGTGGCCGGCGATGGAGACGCGGAGCGGCGTGGCCTTGAGCGGGACCGCGAGCTTCTCGACCAGGCGGCGGGTACGGTCATAGGGCACCTTGGAGCCGTCGGCGAACATCGAGCGGCCGTCCTGATCGACGATCTCCAGGTTGAGACCCTGCTTGGTCTCCTCGAACATGATGTGCTTGGACATCTCGGTCAGCTCCGGCATGTCCTGCAACGCCTGGCGCAGCGAGGCCGCGGCGAGCGCGAAATTGCGGTCGACCTTGATCTTCGCACCCGAGGTCTTGTCACGATCCTCCTGGTCCGGCGTCGGCGTGTTGGAGGAATCCTCGGGCTGGATGTGGTCGACGTGCTTCAGCCGCGGACGGGTCGGCAGGCCGTCGGATTCGACGATGCCGGCATAGCGCGCTTCGCTCTGCACGCCGAAGGCATCGCGCATGGAGCCTGCGACGACCTTCAGCTTGTTGGCGTCCTGGGTCGAGAAGGCGACGAGCATGACGAAGAAGCTCATCATCAGGCCCATGAGGTCGGCGAAGGTCACGAACCAGCCGTGCCCGCCTCCATGTGCGTCGCCGCGCTTCTTCTTGGCCATGTCTCAGATCCCGGCGGGCAGGCTTACGCCGGCACCGGCTCGCCCTCGGCATGACGATGCTTCTCCGGCAGGTAGGCCAGCAGCATTTCACGCACCAGGGTCGGGCTCTTGGAGTCGCGGATCATCAGGATGCCGTCGATGATCAGCGTGCGGTTGGTTTCTTCGTCCAGCAGCTTGCCGTGCAGCTTGTCGGCGATCGGGGTACAGAACAGGTTCGCGACCAGCGCGCCGTAGAGCGTCGCGAGCAGCGCGGTCGCCATGAACGGACCGAGCTTGGAGGGGTCGGTCATGTTGGCGAACATCTGCACCATGCCGATCAGCGTGCCGACCATGCCGAAGGCCGGGGCACAATCGCCGATGGCGCGATAGATCTTGCTGCCCTCGTCCAGATGCATGAGAAAATTGTCGCGGTCGCGCTCGAGATTGTCGCGGATGAAATCGAGGTCGTAGCCGTCGGCGACGTAGCGGATGCCCTTGGCGAGGAAGGGCTCGTCGGTCTCGACCTTTTCAAGGCCGACCGGACCCTGCTTGCGGGCGATCTCGGCAATGCGAGCGAGTTCGTCGACGAGGTCGTGGGCCGACAGACGGCTCATGGTGAAGGCGAATTTCAGGCCGAGCGGCATGCCATGCATCAGCGCGGACAGGGGAAAGCGGATCATGGTGGCGGAGATCGAACCGCCGAAGATGATGATCATCGCATGCTCGGAGATGAACATGTGGAGATCGCCACCCAGCAGCATCATGGTCGCGATGACGATAATGCCCGCCACAAGGCCGACGGCCGTCATGATATCCATGGGAGACTCCAACGCGAACGCAACAACGGCCGTCCTGGCCGGTGGCGCGGTCCAACCCCGAACCGCATTGGAAACCCTAGAGCGCCGCCCTTAAAGCCGCGTAAAGGTTAAGTTGAGGCGGCGCGCCGAACCGGCGCGGCACGCTGAACAAACGCTGGCTTTGCCGTCTGCCGACTGGAATTTCAACGCATTGGTAACCATAATTGCGGCGCCGCACGATGCTGTCTTCGAGGTCTAGCCCGCGGGCTCGTGAGCGCGCAGCCGTATTGGCTGATACAACAGCATCGAGGTGTCACCCATGATCTTCTGGCTGGCGAGCGCGATGGGATTGGTCATCGCCTATCTCTTGGGTTCTGTACCCACCGGTTTTCTGGCAGGGAAACTGCTGAGGGGCATCGATATTCGAGAGCATGGCTCTAAATCGACCGGTGCGACCAATGTGTTGCGCACGCTTGGAAAATGGCCCGCGTTGGTCGTGCTTCTGGTCGATGTGCTCAAAGGCACCGTGGCGATCGTGTTCGCCCGCTGGTTCTTTGGTTGGATATTCACGTTGCCATCGGCCACGCCCCCGGCAGCACTCGATCCGCAAGGCTGGACAGACTGGGCCGTGTGTCTTTCAGGACTTGCCGCATTGCTGGGACACGCGCTTTCGATTTGGCTGAACTTCACGGGTGGCAAATCCGCGGCGACTGGACTCGGAGTCCTGCTGGCGATGTCGTGGCCAGTCGGTCTTGGGGCCGCAATCGCTTTTGCTGTCGCATTGGCCGCTTCACGCATCGTCTCGTTGGGCTCGATATTGGCCGCGCTGACGGCGATCGCCCTCGTCTGCATCATCGAACAGCCGTTGCCTTACCGACTGCTGGTGATTGCAGGTGGCATCTATGTCATCGTGCGCCATCGCGCCAACATTCAGCGACTGCTGGCCGGGACAGAGCCACGGTTTGGACAATTCAGTCCGGAACCGGCGGCGAAAGCGTAAGAGCCACTCGTTGATCGTCGAAGCTGCGCGCTGGAAGCTCACGAGCTTTGAGGCCCATGCGGCGAGCCACTGCGGCCCTGCGCCACATCCGCGGCACGAAACCATGCGGTAGTCTACGGCTCTGCCTGCCTGCTCCATGACGGGAGCGATTTGCAATGTTGACGCTGTTCAGTCTTCTCACCGCATTGCCCGCGGTGCTGGCATTCCATCTGATGGAGCCGGCGCTCGTGCTGCCGGCATTCAGCGTTCTTCTGTTTGTCGAAGCCGGCTTGGCCGTGATCGCGGCGCGCCTGCTTCACAGTTCTGGCGACACAGACGACATCACCCTGTGGGACCTCGCCGGCGGCTTCACCCTGATCGGATGCGCCGCCGCGGTGTTTGGCGAGCCGGATCAGGCCGCCTTGTTTCTCGAACAGGGCGGCCCACGACCGGCCTCACGGCCGTAATCGCCTTAGTGAATCTCCGCCGAGCGCTTCAGCGCGGCCTTGAGCTTCTCCAGCGAGAAGTCGGGGCTGCGCGCGATCTCGAGGATCGGCGTCTCGCGGCGGCCGCAGAGCCTCGGCAGCCTCGGGCAGCTTCGCGGCAATGTCATGCGGGATCACGATGGCACCGTGCTGGTCGGCGTGGATCAGATCGTCCGATTTCACGGTCATGCCGGCGACGCGCACCTCGCCGCCAAAGCTCTCGGCATGCACCCAGGCATGCGACGGGCCGATCGAGCCGGCCAGCGCCTGGAAGCCCGGCGCCCATTGCGGAATGTCGCGGATCGAGCCGTCGGTGATGACGCCGAGGCAGCCGAGCGCCTTGTGCACATTGCTCTGCACCTCGCCCCAGAACGCGCCGTAGCCGACGTCGGGGCCGTCGATGTCCTGGATCACCGAGATGCGCGGCCCATGGCCGGTGCCGACATATTCGTAATATTCGATGCGGCGCTTGGACTGCTCTTCGGCCGGCAGCGAGGATTTCAGCACCGAGCGGATCGCGACCGTGCGGGCATAGCCGACGATCGGCGGCAGGTCGGGGAACGGGCAGACCAGTTGCTTGGTGGTGTAGCCGATCAGCCGGCGCTCGGGCGCCACGATCTCCATGGCATTGCAGATCGTCGGCGTGTCATAGCGGCCCAACGCTTCGAGGACGGAAGCGGGCAGCGGCCCGGTCGCTTTATCAGTCACGGCGTTCTCTCCCAGATTGGCGGCTGATTGACGCGATGCCGCCGTCACAGGGCGATATAGCCGAGATCGGGTCTCAACCCAACTCGAGGGGCCTCATGGCAGATATCCGCGTGTCGCCGTTCAGTGCAGCCGTATTCAGTGCAGCCGCCCCGGCCGGTCGTCGTCCTGGGGCGGCTCCGACAAATTCGCCAGCGTCGGCGCCGACGGCGGTGACGAGACCTCGCCTTCCGCCGGCGCAGCCGTTTCCAACGCACGTGCCTGGTCGCGATAGGATTTGTAGCCGAGCGGCAAAGCCAGGAGATACAACACCGTGCCGATCGACAGTACGTGCCAGGGATAGGCGATCAGCAGCGCGATGAAGACGATCACCGCGACGAACGCCGGCAGCACCAGCTCGGGCGGCACGCGCATGCGCTTGGTCTTGCCGGAGAACACCGGCAGGCGCGACACCATCAGGAAAGCGATCACCAGCGTATAGGCCGCCGTCACCACCGCAGGGGCACGGCCGAGATCGAGGAAGGCGACATAGATCGGCAGCAGCACCGTGATGGCGCCGGCCGGCGCCGGCACGCCGGTGAAGAAATTGGCGGCGAAGGCCGGCTTGTTCGGATCGTCCATGGTGGCGTTGAAACGCGCCAGGCGCAGGCCGCCGGAAATCGCGAACACCATCGCGGCGATCCAGCCGGCATTGCCGAGCTCGTGCAGCTGCCAGAAATACAGCATCAGGCCGGGCGCGACGCCGAAATTGACGAAATCGGCGAGGCTGTCGAGACTCGGCACCGAACTTGGACTGGCCCTTGATCATGCGCGCGATACGGCCGTCGATGCCGTCGAGGGCGGCCGCAAACACGATGGCGTAGACGGCGAGCGACATCCGTCCCTCGATCGACAGCCGGATCGAGGTCAGGCCGGCGCAGATCGCCAGCAGCGTGATGACGTTGGGTACCAGCATCCGCACCGGGATCGGACGGAACCGCCGGCGGCGCGCATCGGGGTATTTGAAGTCATAGGGCGTCATGGCTGTCCTCACCTCAAGGCGAGATATAGCAAGCCGCATCCCCTCCGCCATTGCGGCGGAAGCCCCCTGGAAGCCGACTATTGGTTAATTGGCGCGGAAGGCGCGACCGGGGTCGTCTCCGGCCAGATCGGCCAGAATCGTCTCGCCGGCGATGGCGGTCTGGCCTTCCGAGACCAGCGCCTTGGTGCCGACGGGCAGATAGACGTCGAGCCGCGAGCCGAAGCGGATCAGGCCGAAACGCTCGCCGGCGCCGATCGTCTGCCCCTCCCTGACGAAGCAAACGATACGCTTGGCGACGAGGCCCGCGATCTGGACAACGCCGATGCGCGCCGTCGGCGTCGAGATCACCAGCGAATTGCGCTCATTGTCCTCGCTCGCCTTGTCGAGCCTCGGCATTGATGAAGAGGCCGGGGCGGTAGGCGATGCGGTCCACCCTGCCCGCGACGGGAGCGCGGTTCACGTGGCAGTTGAACACGCTCATGAACACCGAGATGCGTTGCAATGGCCGGTCGCCGAGCCCGAGACTCGGCCGGCGGCAACGCCATGGTGATCATCGAGACCCGGCCATCGGCGGGCGACACCACCAACCCCTCGCGCACCGGCGTCACGCGCACGGGATCGCGGAAGAACAGCGCGCACCATACGGTGAGGATGGTGCCGATCCAGCCCAGCGGCGACCACAGCCACATCAGGAAAATGCTGACCAGCGCGAAGATGCCGATGAAGGGATAGCCCTCCTTGTGGATCGGCGGGATCTGACGTTGGATCGAATCGAGAATGGACATCGCTATTTGCCGCTCGGGTTAATGGCACGGGTCGTCGCGCGGGCCTCTTTAGGCCAGAGTTGGGACCCGAGACAAGCTCACACCGCCGCCGCGGGCGCCGTCAGGGCGTCGTCGACCGGCGGCGGCTCCCGATTGGGCGCTTCGGCCGTATCGGCCATCTGGGCCAGTTTCTCCCGCGCCGCCTCGGCCTCACGCTGCCTGTTCCACATGCTGGCATAGAGGCCGCCATGCGCGAGCAGCTTGGAATGGGTGCCCCGCTCGGCGATCCGGCCCTGCTCCAGCACGATGATCTCGTCCGCCCCGACGATGGTCGAGAGCCGGTGTGCGATCACCAGCGAGGTGCGGTTCTTCGCCACGCGGTCGAGCGCCCCCTGGATCTCGTGCTCGGTATGGGTGTCGAGCGCCGAGGTCGCCTCGTCCAGCACCAGGATCGGCGGCGCCTTCAGCACGGTCCGTGCGATCGCGACGCGCTGCTTCTCGCCGCCGGACAGCTTCAGGCCGCGCTCGCCAACCTGGGTCTCGTATCCCTTGGGCGACATGCGGATGAAATGGTCGATCTGCGCCAGCCGCGCCGCCTCCTCGACTTCGGCGTCATCAGCGTCCCAGCGGCCATAGCGGATGTTGTAGCGGATGGTGTCGTTGAACAGCACGGTATCCTGCGGCACCATGCCGATCGAGGCACGCAGCGACTCCTGCGTCACGCTTCGGATGTCCTGGCCGTCGATCAGGATCTTGCCGCCGGAGACGTCATAGAGACGGAACAACAGACGCGAGATGGTCGACTTGCCTGCGCCCGACGGGCCGACGATGGCGACGGTCTTGCCGGCCGGCACCTCGAAGCTGATACCCCTGAGGATCGCGCGCGTCGGCTCATAGGCAAAGCGCACGTCCTCGAAGCGCACGGTGCCGGCGGAGATGACCAGCGGCTTGGCATCGGGGGCGTCCTTGATCTCGGCTTCGCGACCGAGCACGCCGAACATCTTCTCGATGTCGATGATCGCCTGCTTGATCTCGCGATAGACCATGCCCATGAAGTTCAGCGGCTGGTAGAGCTGGATCATCATGGCGTTGACCAGCACGAAATCGCCGACAGTGTTGGTGCCGTTGCGCACGCCGATCGCGCACATCAGCATGGTCGCGGTGAGACCCAGCGTGAAGATGATGGCCTGGCCGGTGTTGAGCACCGCGAGCGAGGTGTACGTCTGGATGCTCGCTTCCTCGTAGCGCGCGACCGATTTGTCGTAGCGCTGCGCCTCGCGCGCCTCGGCACCGAAATACTTCACGGTCTCGTAGTTGAGCAGTGAGTCGATCGCCTTGGTGTTCGCCTCGGTGTCGGAATCGTTCATCTTGCGGCGGATGCCGATCCGCCACTCGGTCGCGACATAGGTGTAGTACATGTAGACCACGACCGTGATCAGCGTGGCGGCCACATAGCGCCAGTCGAACTGCCAGAGCAGCACCGCCATCAGCAGCGAGACCTCGACGATGGTCGGGATCAGCTGCAGGATCACCATGCGGACGATGACCTCGATGCCCTCGCGGCCGCGCTCGAGCACGCGCGTCAGGCCGCCGGTCTTGCGCTCGAGGTGAAAGCGCAACGACAGCTCGTGCATGTGGATGAAGGTGATGGTGGCGAGCTTGCGCACCGCGTGCATGGCGACGCGCGCGAAGATGCCGTCGCGCCATTGCGTCAGCAGCGCCATCATGATGCGCATCGCACCATAGCTCGCGGTCAGCAGCAACGGCGAGGCAATCACCCAGAGCTGCCAATTGTCCGCCTGCACCGGCGCCGAGTTGCCGCCGGTGAGCGCGTCCGTCGCCCATTTGAAGCTGAACGGCACCGCGAGCGTGATCAGCTTGGCAGCGAGCAGCAGCACGAGCGACCACACCACGCGCATCTTCAGATCGAAGCGGTCGCCCGGCCAGATATAGGGCCAAAGATGGGCCAGGGTGCCCATCAGCGTGCCCCGCTCCGGGAGCCGCCGGCAGGATTGGGAACGTCGGCGCCGGGGAGCGATTGAGGTTGGTCCATCAAGAAGCCTGAAAGCCCGCCGGATGCGAGCATCACCGAGATTTACGATTTTCTCCCGTCATATAGAGCCTTCCCGATGTCAGCGCACCCCGCCAGATGGCGAATCCTCGATTGTTTGTGGCCATTTACCGGTAGATTTCCGGGAGTATCGAATCACCTGAAGGGCTTGACGCCCCTTCGCTGCAATGCATCATGGCACCAATGAGCACGATCAAAACCGTCTGTGTCTATTGCGGCTCCGGCCCAGGAACCAATCCCAACTTCATCGAAGCCGCGAAGGCGCTCGGCAAATCGCTGGCGGACCACAAGATCCGCCTCGTTTATGGCGGCGGCTCGCTCGGCCTGATGGGGGCGGTCGCAACCTCCGTGCTGGATCACGGCGGCACCGTCACCGGCATCATCCCCGACTTCCTGCGGATGCGCGAGAACGCGCTGACGCGCGTGCAGGAGATGGTCGTCACGCCCGACATGCACGAACGCAAGCGGCTGATGTTCGAGCGGTCCGATGCCTTCGTCGCCCTGCCCGGAGGGCTCGGCACGCTGGAAGAGCTGGTCGAGCAGCTGACCTGGCAGCAGCTCGGCCGTCACGCCAAGCCGGTGCTGCTCGCCAACATCGACAATTTCTGGGAGCCGCTGTTCTCTCTGGTGTCCCACATGCGCCAGACCCAGTTCATCCGCGCCGGTCTCTCCGTCGATATCCTGAAAGCGGACAAGGTCGAGGAAATCGTCCCACGGCTGCGCGCCGCGGCGGCGCAGATTCCCGACGGCCAGCGCGATCTCGCGCCGGAAGTGGCGCGCAAGCTTTAGAGGCTTGCGCCCTATTCATCCGGACCGGGCTGAACGATGCCCGCGACGTGGCTCACGCCGACGTCGCGGTCCGTCACGCGCGGTCAGCGCTTCGGCGTGTCATGCCGCCTTGGCGGCAATACCGGCTTTCGCCTGCTCGACCTGCCGGGCAAGGTCGGCAGGATCGCCCGTCGTGGCCTCGACGCCGATCTGCTGGATCTCGCCGACGCCCAGGAAACCCAGCACGAACTTCAGATAGTTGAAGCAGAAATCCGCTCCCCCAGCGGCCCGCCCGCGAGATAGCCGCCGGCGCCGTAAGCGCTGGCCACGGTCGCGCGTCGGGCGGTCAGCAGTCCGTTGAAGCTCACGCCGTCATAAGAGAACGTCTGATTGATGCGGACGATCTGGTCGATCCAGGCCTTCAGCGCCGCCGGAATCGTGAAATTGTACATCGGCGCGGTGATCAGGATCTCATCGGCCGATTTGAGAACTCGGCAATCAGCTTGTCCGACAGAGCTGTCGCGGCGCGTAGCTCGGCGGTCATCTCCTGTGCGGCGGTGTAGAAGCCGGCGATCGTCGTCTGCGTGATCTGCGGGACCGGATCGGTGGCGAGATCGCGCCGCGTCACCCGGAAGTCCGACCCGCGCGCGCGCCACGCCGCCTCGAATCCGTCGCCGAGATCGCGGGATACGGAGCCCTGAAGGCGGGCGCTGGAATCGATACGAAGCAAGACAGGCATTGAAGCTTCTCCGGGATGTCGAAGTTGAGACCCGGACGCTATCCGCCGCCCAGCATGACAAAAACGGCTGGCGCCGCACCACGCTCGTGCTTATTTTACACGAATGGACATTAATTCAATTCGATTGGTGATCGACGTCGTTCGCCAGGCGAGCTTTGCCGGGGCGGCGCGGCAACGCGACGTCGACCCTTCCTCGGTCTCGCGGATGATCGCCGCCGTCGAGGAGCAGCTCGGGTTTCGCATTTTCCAGCGCACCACACGCAGCATGTCGCTGACGGAGGCTGGCGAGCGCTACGTGCGCAGGGCCGAGGCTCGCCCTCCAGGAGGCTCGATGCCGCCGCCGAGGAGGCAACCGCGCTCGGCACCGTTCCACGCGGGCGGCTGCGCGTGACCGCTTCGGTCGCGTTCGGCAATCGTTGCCTGGTGCCGCTGCTGCCCAAATTCAGGACGGAGTTTCCCGAGGCTCCAGCTCGGACTCATCCTGACGGACAGCAATCTCGATCTGGTCAGCGAGGGGATCGACCTCGCCATCCGCCTCGGCCCCGGCGTCAGCGGCGACCTCGTCGGCGCCAAGCTGTTCGATACGCGTTACCGGGTCTGTGCAAGTCCGGCCTATCTGGACGGGGTATCCCGACCAAAGCGGCCGGCAGATCTCTCCGCGCTGCCCTGCCTTCTGTTCACGTTCCCCGGCTTCCGATCGCGCTGGCTGTTTCGCAACCGGCGCGGCGACGTCAGCGAGGTCGCCGTCCATGGCGATTTGCTGCTCTCGAACGCGCTCGCGCTGCGCGATTGCGCGCGCGCCGGCCTTGGTCCGGCGCTGCTGCCGGACTGGCTGATCGACGAGGATCTCGCCGGCAGGACGCTCGTCGATCTGTTTCCCGATTGGCAGGTGACGGCGACGACGTTCGATACGGCCGCCTATGTGCTCTACCCGAACCGGGCATTCCTGCCCGTCAAGGTACGTCGAACGATCGATTTCCTGCGCCGCCACCTGGTGAAGCCGACCAAGCGCGCGCGACGGTGAGCTTCGCTACGCGCTCGGGAATGTCACCGCCTCGATGCGGTTGCCGTCGGGGTCGGTCACGAAAGCCGCGTAGTAGCGCACGCGATCGTGCGGGCGGATGCCGGGCGCGCCATCGGAGGCCCCGCCTGCCGACAGCGCTGCGGCATGAAACGCATCGACCTCACCCGTCGTCTTCGCCCGCAGGCAGATGTGGATGCCGCTTTCGGGGGCTACGCGCGTCATGGCCTCGCGCAGATTGATCCAGAACTCGGGATAAGCCTTGCCGAAGCCAACCGTCCGTGGCCGCGTGACGAGGCGTGTGAGGCCGAGAGCTGCCAGCGTGACCTCGTAGAATTTCGCGGCGCGATCGAGATCGCTGACGCCGACGGAGATGTGGTCGATCATGGCTTGGCTCTTTCCTCCCCCAACTGTCATCGCCCGGCTTGACCGGGCGATCCAGTATTCCGAGACGCCCGAGAGCGACCGAGAAGCCGCAGCGTACTGGATACCCCGCCTTCGCGGGGTATGACAGCCGTTGCAGGGCCTAGGCCGGCGCCCCCGACTTCACGAGCTTGTAGATCACCGAATCCATCAGCGCCTGGAACGAGGCGTCGATGATGTTCGGGGACACGCCGACCGTGGTCCAGCTGTCGCCGTTCTCGTCCTCGCTCTCGATCAGGACGCGCGTGACCGCGCCGGTGCCGCCGTTGAGGATACGCACCCGGTAATCGATCAGCCTCAAGCCCTCGATGTATTTCTGGTACTTGCCGAGGTCCTTGCGCATGGCGACGTCGAGCGCGTTGACGGGGCCGTTGCCTTCGGCGGCCGAGATCAGGTGCTCGCCGGCAACGTCGACCTTCACCACGGCGAGCGCCACGGTGACGCGCTCGCCGAGCGCGTTGTAGCGCTGCTCGACATTGACGTCGAACTGCTCGACCTCGAAATAATGCGGCACCTTGCCGAGCGTACGACGCGCGAGCAGCTCGAACGAGGCGTTGGCGGATTCATAGGCGTAACCGGCTGCCTCGCGCTCCTTCAGCTCCTCGACGAGGCGCGTCAGCTTCGGATCGCTCTTCTCGTAAGGAATGCCGGCGCGGTCGAGGCTCGGCGATGACGTTGGACCGTCCGGCCTGGTCCGAGACCAGCACCTTGCGGTGATTACCCACTGTCTCCGGCAGCACGTGCTCATAGGTCTGCGGGTCCTTCAACACCGCGGAGGCATGAATGCCGGTTTTGGTGACGAAGGCGCTCTCGCCGACATAGGCCGCATGCCTGTTCGGCACGCGGTTGAGCATGTCGTCGAGCGTGCGCGAGACCTTGACCAGCGTCGCCAGCTTCTCGGCGGTGACGCCGATCTCGAAGGTGTCGGCAAAGCCCTTCTTCAGTTTCAGGGTCGGGATCAGCGAGCAGAGATTGGCGTTGCCGCAGCGCTCGCCGAGGCCGTTCAGCGTGCCCTGGATCTGCCGCGCGCCCGCACGCACCGCGGCGAGCGAATTGGCCACCGCCTGCTCGGTGTCGTTATGGGCGTGGATGCCGACGTGATCGCCGGGAATGTGCTTCGTCACTTCGGCGACGATGGCCTCGACCTCGTCAGGCATGGTGCCGCCATTGGTGTCGCACAGCACCACCCAGCGCGCACCGGCTTCATAGGCCGCCTTGGCGCAGGCGAGAGCGAAGCTCGAATCTTCCTTGTAGCCGTCGAAGAAATGCTCGCAGTCGAGCATGACCTCGCGACCGGCCGCCTTCGCCGCCGCGACGCTGTCGCGGATCGAGGCGAGGTTTTCTTCCTTGGTGGTCTCCAGCGCAACGCGCACCTGATAGGCCGAGGACTTCGCCACGAAGCAGATCGCATCCGCCTTCGCTTCGAGGAGTCCGGCCACGCCGGGGTCGTTCGAGACCGAGCGCCCTGCCCGGCGCGTCATGCCGAAGGCGGTGAAACGCGCGTGCTTGAATTTCGGCTTGGTGCCGAAAAATTCGGTGTCGGCCGGATTGGCCCCGGGATAGCCGCCTTCGACGTAGTCGATGCCGAGGTCGTCGAGCATCGCGGCGATGACCTGCTTGTCGGCAAGCGTGAAATCGACGCCGTTGGTCTGCGCGCCGTCGCGCAGCGTGGTGTCGAACAGATAAAGGCGCTCCTTGCTCATGCCGCGGCTCCGAGCGTCTTCTTCATCGTGGTGTTGGCGAGCCACTCGTCATTGATGGTGACGCTGTTGCGTTGCATGGCGACATAGCCGCGCTTGGCGAAGAAGCCCTGCGCGGTGTCGCTGGCATCGACGGTGAGACTTTGCGCGCCGCGGCCGCCGGCAAGCTTCTCCAGCGCATCGACCAGCATGGTGGCGATGCCCTGCCCGGCCACGGCCGGATGGACATAGAGCATGCGGATATGGTCGGTGCCGCGCAGCGAGGCAAAGCCGACGGGCGAACCCTCGATCGTCGCGATCAGCGTCAGGTCGGAGGCGAGCCGCTTGCCGAACTCCTCGTCCTCAGCGGCCTCCATCCAGGCCTGTTGCTGCGCCTCGCTGTAATCGTCACCGGTCAGCTCCTCGATGCTGGCGGTGAAGATCGCCGCGAGCACCGGCACGTCCTCGGGAAGGAACGGCCGCAAGCCGGGCTTTGGCAAAGTCTGTCCCATCGTCTTCACCACATCCCGTAGAGTTTCAGCACGATCGCCACGGCAGCTCCAAGCAGCAGGACCTTCAGGGCGATGTAATAGAGCCAGTGACGCGGGAAAGGCGTGTCAGGCCGCTTCATCGCGCAATCTCCCACGTCGTCGTCGGCTTACCGTCGGCCCCCTTGCCGTCCTTCAGCACAACTCCCATTCCGGTTAGTTCGTCGCGAATACGGTCGGATTCTGCAAAGTCTTTTCTGGCTCGGGCCGCAGCACGATCCACGATCAGTGCTTCGATTCTCGCTTCGTCAATGCCGCCTTTCTGACGCTTGAGAACATCCTGAAGCCGGACATCCTTGAGACTAAACCCGAGGAGCCTCGCACGTAGCCTTTAGATCTGCAGCGGCTTGGTAGTCTCCACTCCGCCCGCGCGATGCAAGCGCATGTAGGCCAGCAATCGCTTGTGACACATTGAGATCGTCAAGCAATGCAGCCAGAACCTCTTCTGAGACGTTGCCATCTGCAGCGGATACGCCAGCCGTTATCTGTTGAAAGCTATCAAGCGCAATCGCGGCCTGTTCCGTCGCATCACGCGTCCAATCGATTGGCGAGCGATAATGCGTCATCAGCATTTGGAAGCGCAGCACCTCGCCCGGCCAGTCCGCAAGCAGTTCGCGAATGGTCACGAAGTTACCAAGCGACTTTGACATCTTGTCGCCCTCGACCTGCAGGAAGCCGTTGTGCATCCAGTAGTTCGCCATGCGCTCCCGGTGGAAGGCGCAGCAGCTCTGCGCGACCTCGTTCTCGTGATGCGGAAACACGAGATCGATGCCGCCGCCGTGGATGTCGAAATGCTCGCCGAGATGCTTCCAGGCCATCGCCGAGCACTCGATGTGCCAGCCGGGGCGCCCCTCGGCCTTGATACCTGAAGGCGACGGCCATGACGGCTCGCCGGGCTTCGACGGCTTCCACAGCACGAAATCGGTATTGCCCTTCTTGTAGGGCGCGACATCGACGCGGGCACCGGCGACCATTTCGTCGAGCGAGCGATTGGACAGCGCGCCGTAGCGCGGCAGCGAGGAGTTGGCCGCGTTCATCGCCTGCGGCGAGAACAGCACGTGGTCCTCGGCGACATAGGCAAAGCCGCCCTTGACCAGCCGCTCGATGATCTCGCGCATCTCGCCGATATGCTCGGTCGCGCGCGGCTCGACGCTCGGCCGGAGTGCACGAAGCGCATCGACATCGGCGTGAAACTGCTCGCCGGTCTGCTCGGTGACCTTGCGAATGGCCTCGTTCAGCGGCAGGCCTGGAAAGTCGCGCGCGGCACGGTCGTTGATCTTGTCGTCGACGTCGGTGATGTTGCGGACGTATTTGACATGCGCCTCGCCATAGAGATGGCGCAGCAGGCGAAACAGCACGTCGAACACGATCACCGGCCGGGCATTGCCGATATGGGCGAAGTCATAGACGGTCGGTCCGCAGACATACATGCGGACATTGCTCGCATCGAGCGGCGCAAATGCGCGCTTTTCCCGGCTCAGCGTATCGTAGAGGCGCAATTCCATGACAAACCCATCCCTTGCGGCCGGGCGTCCGAGGCTCTCAATGTTTGAGAAAAGACGGCTCCAGCCAGCGAATCGCTAGCTCGTAATCTCGCGGCAAATGGCGCAAATGGCGAGGAGACCGTTCATGGGGAACATATGGGCTATCAGGCGCCCCCGCGTCAAGAGAGCCGCGAAACGCCGTTTTTATCTTCGCAAAGCGCCGCCAGTCATGGTGGTTCATGATCCCCTAACCATTTGGGCCCATTTTGGAACCGGCGGTTCCCCTTTTTGCCCCCGGTGATTTTTCATGCGATTCTTGCCCGCGCTGATTGCCAGCGCCTCTATCCTTGCGGCCTCCAGCGCCCTCGCCGAGACCCGCGTGTTCATCATCGCAAACCAGGCCAGCGGCTACGGCGTCGACCAGTGCCTGGCCAAAGGCGACAAATGCGGCGCCTCCGCCGCGCGCACCTATTGCCAGTCACGAGATTTTGCCCAGGCATCGAGCTATCGCCGGGTCGATCCCGACGAAATTACCGGCTCTGTCCCCAAATCCGGCACAAATTGCTCCCATGGGCATTGCGACGAATATGTCGCAATCATCTGCCAGCGCTGAATTTGCTCGGAGCTGGCGCAGCTTAGGCCGGTCTTTTGGCCCCGGAAACGACGTGACGATGCCGCTGGAAGCGGCTATGGGAGGGCGCGCTTCGGCCCTGCCAAGTCACGTGGAAAGTCACATTGGGCCGTGACCTCGCTAGAATGGCGGATATGCCTGAATTCCTGACGCTCTCCCGTGCTCGCTTTCTCCTTGCCTGCACCGTGCTCTTGAGCACGGCCATGCTGACCACTGGCGCCATCGCTCAGGCAGGTCCGCCCGGACCGCCGCCGCAGGCCGGCCAAAACGGCCTCGGGACCAACCCGATGTGCGTGCGGCTGGAAGGCCAGCTCGCTGCGCTGGACCGGAGCGGCGGTGGCGATTCCGCGCGTGACGAGCAGATCCGCCGTTACCAGGATTCCCAGGCCAAGCAGCAGGCCGAGTCTCGACCGCGTCACCATGCAGGCCAAGCGCATGGGCTGCGATTCCTCCGGCTTCTTCTCGCTGTTCAACGGCCAGTCGGCGCAATGCGGTCCGGTCAACACCCAGATCCAGCAGATGCGCGCCAATCTGGATCAGATCACCGGCAATCTCGAGCGCCTGCGCGGCGGCGGCCCCGGCGGTTTCAGCCCGGAGCGCGACAACCAGCGCCGCTCGGTGCTGGTGGCGCTGGCGCAAAACAATTGCGGCCCGCAATATGCGGCTGCGGCGCAGCAGCAAGGCGGCGGCAACTTCCTGAGCAATCTGTTCGGCGGCAACAATCCGAACAATCCGCAGGGCATGCCGCCCTCCGACCTCGGCCCGCAATCCGGCACTTTCCGCACCGTGTGCGTGCGCACCTGCGACGGCGCCTATTTCCCGGTCTCGTTTGCCACCGTGCCGGCGCGCTTCCCCGACGACGAGAAGACCTGCAAGGCGCTGTGCCCGGCCGCGGAAGCCGTGCTCTACACCCACCGCAATCCCGGCGAAGACATGAACTCCGCGGTCTCGATCAGCGGCCAGCCCTACACGGCGCTGCCGACCGCTTTCAAGTTCCGCAGCGAGTTCAACCCGTCCTGCTCCTGCAAGGCCGCAGGCCAGACCTGGGCGGATGCGCTGAAATCGGCCGACGACAAGGCGACGGCCGAGCAGCAGGGCGACATCATCGTCACCGAGGAAAGCGCCAAGAAAATGCAGCAGCAGCGGCTCAACAAGGGCACGCCTGCGAATGCCAAAGGGCGCGGCGGCCGCGCCGACCACGGCGACCGCACCGGCCGCAGCGCCGCCCGCGGACACCGGCCCCGCTGCAAGCTCCGAGAACAAGCCGATCCGCTCGGTCGGGCCCACGTTCTTGCCGCAGCAGCAGAAATAGTTGTAGCGGCAGGCCGCCGCTCCACATTCAACTGTCATGCCCCGCGCAGGCGGGGCATCCAGTACTCCGCGGCGGACGTCGGTTTTCACAATATCGGCCGCGGCGTACTGGATCATCCGCCTTCGCGGATGATGACAGCAATTCCCTGAGCGCCACCGCTCGCCTCGCTTTCACCCCTCGAACGCGTCGATCGAGGCCTTGCTGCCGCGTGACACCAGCGTCTCGTCGGCCGCCGGCAGCTTCTCGCCCTTGTCGCGAAAACGGTTGGTGATGGGATAGCGGCGGTCGCGGCCGAAATTCCGCGGCGTCACCTTCACGCCGGGCGCGGCCTGGCGGCGCTTGTATTCGGCGACGTTGAGGAGATGATCGATGCGGGTGACCGTGTCGCGGTCGAAGCCGGCGGCGATGATCTGGTCGAGCGGCTCCTCGCGTTCCACCAGCCGTGCGAGGATCGCGTCGAGCACCTCGTAAGGCGGCAGCGAATCCTGGTCAGTCTGGTTCTCGCGCAATTCGGCGCTCGGCGGGCGCGTGATGATGTCAGGCGGGATCACCTCGCCCGCCGGCCCGAGCGCGCCCTCCGGCTTCCAGACGTTGCGCAGAGCCGCCAGCCGGAACACCTGCGTCTTGTAGATGTCCTTGATCGGGTTGAAGCCCCCGTTCATGTCGCCGTAGAGCGTGGCATAGCCGACCGACATCTCGGACTTGTTGCCTGTGGTCATCACCATCAGGCCGGTCTTGTTGGAGATCGCCATCAGCAGCGTTCCGCGGGTACGCGCCTGCAGATTCTCCTCGGTGATATCGGGCGGCAGATTTTTGAAGAGGCCCGAGAGGATGGTCTCGAAGCCGGTCACGGCTTCGGCGATCGGCAGCACCTCGTAGCGGATACCGAGATGGCCGGCGAGCTCACCGGCGTCGGCGATCGAGTGTGCCGCCGTATAACGATAGGGCAGCATCACGCCATGCACCTGATCGGCACCGAGCGCATCGACCGCGATGGCGGCGCACAGCGCTGAATCGATCCCGCCGGAGATGCCGAGCAGCACGCCGGGAAAACCGTTCTTGGCGACATAGTCGCGCAGGCCCAGCACGCAGGCGGCGTAATCGGCCTCGTCGCCCTCGACCTGCTCGGCGATCGGCCCCGCACAGCGCCAATCGTCGCCGTTGCGGGTGAAGCGCAGCGTGACAATGCTCTCTTCGAACGCCGGCAATTGCGCCGCCAGCGAGAGATCGCCGTTGAGCGCGAACGAGGCGCCGTCGAACACCAGCTCGTCCTGGCCGCAAACCTGATTGAGATAGACCAGCGGCAGCCCGCTCTCCGTCACACGCGCCACGGCGACGGACAGCCGCACGTCGTTCTTGTCGCGGGCGTAAGGCGAGCCGTTTGGGACCAGGATGATCTCGGCGCCGGTCTCGGCCAGCGTCTCGACCACGTTCTCGTAGTCCCCGGATTCTTCCAGCCAGATGTCTTCGCAGATGGGAACGCCGATGCGCACGCCGCGCACGGTCACGGGACCGGCGGCAGGCCCGCGCGAAAACAACCGCTTCTCGTCGAACACGCCGTAGTTCGGCAGATTGCATTTGAAGCGAAGGGCGGCGATGCGGCCGCCGTCGAGCAGCGCGCAGGCATTGTAGAGCTTGCCCTCCTCGACCCAGGGCGTGCCGACCAGCATGGCCGGCCCGCCATCGGCGGTCTCGCGCGCGAGGCTCTCGATCGCGGCGCGGCAGGCCGCCTGGAACGCCGGCTTCTGCACCAGGTCCTCCGGCGGATAGCCGGCGATGAACAATTCCGGAAACAGCACGAGATCGGCGCCGTCGGCGATCGCTCGCGCGCGCGCAGCGCGCACCTTGGCGGCATTTCCCGCGATGTCGCCCATGGTCGGATTGAGCTGGGCGAGCGTGACCGCGAATGCATTGAGACGTTCGGTCATGGCCGCCCCTGTTCAATCCGCGTCAGATGAAACCCAGCCGCTCGACGATGGCGATGATCCAGAACGCGCCGGCCATCAGCAGCGCCACGCCGACCGCCGCCGAGCCCATGTCCTTGACCCGCCCGATCTGCTTGTCGTGATCCATGGTCAGACGATCGGCGAGCTTCTCGATCGCGGTGTTGAGCAGCTCGACCGTCAGCACGAACGCAACCGAGCAGACCAGCTCGACCGCGCGCATCGCGGTCGCGCCGATCAACCAGGCGAGCGGCACCGACAGCAGCAGCGCAAAGATTTCCTCGCGAACGGCCTGCTCCGACCGAAACGCAAAGGCCAGACCGTTACGGGAATTGATCGTGGCCTTCCAGATCCGCAGCAAGGTCTTAGAGCCCCGCTGCGACCGGCATCGGCTGGGCCTTGCCTGCGCGCTCCTGCTTGAGGAGTTCGGCGACCAGGAAGGCCATGTCGATGGATTGCTCGGCGTTGAGGCGGGGATCGCAGACCGTGTGGTAGCGGTCGTTGAGGTCCTCGTCCGTGATCGCGCGGGCGCCGCCGAGGCATTCGGTGACGTCCTGGCCGGTCATCTCCAGATGCACGCCGCCGGCATGGGTGCCTTCGGCGGCGTGGATCGCGAAGAACGACTTCACCTCGGACAGGATGCGGTCGAAGGGGCGCGTCTTGTAGCCCGACGTGGAGGTGATCGTGTTGCCGTGCATGGGATCGCACGACCACACCACCACCTTGCCCTCGCGCTTCACGGCGCGGATCATGTTCGGCAGATGCTCGCCGACCTTGTCGGAGCCGAAGCGGCCGATCAGCGTCAGCCGGCCCGGCTCATTGTCGGGGTTGAGCACATCGATCAGCTTCAAGAGCACTCGTCGGGCTTGAGCGACGGACCGCACTTCAACCCGATCGGATTCTTGATGCCGCGGAAATATTCGATATGGCCGTGATCGAGCTGGCGGGTGCGATCGCCGATCCAGATCATGTGGCCCGAAGTCGCGTACCAATCGCCCGTCGTCGAATCGACGCGGGTCATGGCCTGCTCGTAGCCGAGCAGCAGCGCCTCGTGGCTGGTGTAGAAATCGGTGGCGCGCAGCTCGGGATGGGCCTCGAGATCGAGGCCGCAGGCGCGCATGAAGTTGAGCGCATCCGAAATGCGGTCGGCCAGCTCCTTGTAGCGGCGGGACTGCGGCGAATCCTTGAGGAAGCCGAGCATCCATTGATGCACGCTGCCGAGATTGGCATAGCCGCCGGTGGCGAAGGCGCGCAGCAGGTTCAGCGTCGCGGCCGACTGGCGATAGGCCATCAGCTGGCGCTGCGGATCGGGGACGCGCGCCTCCTTGGTGAAGGCGATGTCGTTGACGATGTCGCCGCGATAGCTCGGCAGCTCGACGCCGTTGATCTTCTCGGTCGGCGACGACCGCGGCTTGGCGAACTGGCCGGCGACGCGGCCGACCTTCACCACCGGCACCGCGCCGGCATAGGTGAGCACCACCGCCATCTGCAGCAGCACGCGGAAGAAATCGCGGATGTTGTTGGCGCCGTGCTCGGCAAAGCTCTCGGCGCAGTCGCCGCCCTGCAGCAGGAAGGCCTCGCCGGCCGACACGCGCGCAAGCGCCTTCTTCAGGTTGCGCGCCTCGCCCGCGAACACCAGCGGCGGAAAGGTCGCAAGCTGCGCCTCGACGTCGGCCAGAGCCTTGGCGTCGGGATAGTCGGGCACCTGTAGCACCGGCTTGCTGCGCCAGGACTCGGGCGTCCACCGCTCGGACATCGCAATCTCTCCGTGAAGCAAAAAGCACAACCTGATCTGGGGGTTGCGAGGGCCGCCTTATACACAGGCTGGCACGACATCGCCAGTTGTAAATCCGTTTCGCATCGCAAACCCTTGCGGGGAAAGCCAAATTCGCATTTGCTGGGGGTGGCAGAGGAAACTGGCGGCACATCCATCCCCATGGACGCGGCACTGGACGACGTTTTTATCGACGAGATCAGCTTCCCGGCGACCGACGGGTATGGGCTGACCGGCACGCTGTTCCTGCCGCGTGGCACCAAGCGCCATGCGGTGCTGATCAATTCGGCGACCGCCGTGCCGCGCAAGATCTATCGCGGCTTTGCCTCCTACCTCGCCCATCGCGGCTGCGCGGTGCTGACTTACGACTATCGCGGCATCGGCGACAGCAGGCTGCCGGCGATGGTCGGTTACAACCAGCCCAAATCGCTGGTCGGCTTCAAGGCCTCGATGTCGGACTGGGCTGCGCTCGACGTCACCGCCGCGGTGCGCTGGATGCGCGAACGCTATCACGGTCTGCCGCTGGCCTATGTCGGCCATTCCTTCGGCGGCCAGGCGCTCGGGCTGATCGAGAACAACACTGACATCTCGCGCGCCGCGTTCGTCGCTTCGCAGGCGGCGACCTGGCGGCTGATGACCTCGCCGGAGAAATATCGCGTTCTCGCCTTCATGAACCTCATCGGCGTCCCGCTGGTCCACGCGCTTGGCTATGCGCCGGGCTGGGCCGGCGTCGGCGAGGATCTGCCCAAGGGCGTCTTTCTGCAATGGGCCGAATGGGTCTCGAGCCCCCGCTACCTCTTCGATTCAAAGCTGCCGGCGCTGGAGAATTTTGCGAAATTCAAGGGCGAGTTGCGGGCGCTGTGCTTCTCCGACGATCCCTGGGCGACGCGGCCGGCAGTCGAGCTGCTCACGGGCGGGTTCACTGCGATCAAGCCGGAGGTGCTGACGGTCAAGCCGTCGGAGGTCGGCGCCAAGGGCATCGGCCATTTCGGCTTCTTCCGCCCCGATCACCGCGACACGCTGTGGCGCGGCTTGGCCGAATGGATTCAGGGGGACTGAGACACGCCCTCGCGTCTCTCTCGTGTCCCGGACGCGCTGCAACGCTCTTCGCGTTGCTGCGCAGAGCCGGGACCCAGCAGGACGCGCACTCGCTGATGCATGGGCCCCGGCTCTGCAGCGCACCGCTGAAGAAGCGCTGCGCTGCGTCCGGGGCACGAGAGCGGAGTTTTGGCGCATGCTGTCTCAACACCGTCATTGCGAGCGTAGCGAAGCAATCCAGGAATGCATCCGCGGAAAGACTCTGGATTGCTTCGCTGAGACTCGCAATGACGTGGTGATGGCATCGTTCCTTCAATGTGCATCTTCCTCTGCAGACACAGTTTCGCATCCTCGCGGCGTATTTCGCCCGAGCTTTGCTTGATTGTCTCACCCTCACTTGAACGAGGGCGCAGGGAAGACCGGGAGCCGGTTGGCTCCCGTGGACCGCCATGCCAAGGGCAGACTGCGTGTGCTGCTGCATGACGGAGAACAGGGCAACCGGAGCATCCCCGCCTTCCCTGCGCAGTGGTTGGAACGGCTTATGTCGTGCTCTCCCCGGGAGCGTTGCACTATTGCCCCGTCGCCTTGCGGATGATTGATGCGGGAGCCCGGTTGGGCCCTCCACATCACCGCAACACTTGACGCCAGACCGCGGGCGCCAGGACCACACGATTTTGCCGTACGCCGATCACACCGGTCGTGCGCGCGATGGCGTTTCGCTCACGGTTGCCCGCCCTGCAAAACCCGTCGCGCCGATGTCATCGGCGTCCACCGCTACCCGGCCCGCGTTCGTGACGATCGCGATACGCCCCTTGCTCTTGGGCCGGGATGCGCGATGGATACGCCATTCCCGAATTTCGGTAAAGCGGAATATTTTTGGCCAGGGGTGTTGCCCCACCGCTAGCGTGTTTTGCCCGTCGGGCAACACAAGGCCTTGTACGCACGGATCAGCGCCGGCGCGGAGCGGCCCGAATTAACGGATGATCGTCGTCAGCGAGGAGTAGCGCCTGTTCGGCTTGGCCTCGCCCGCCGAGAACTGCGCGAACGCATCGCTGACGCGCGCGGCCGGCGTGGTCCCGTCTGCGAAGCGGAATTCCTTGGGCCGCGGCGCATAGAAGCTGGCACGGTAATAGTTGTCGTCGAAGCGTATCTCGCCGACCCCGAACAATGCGTCGCAGGCGAACAGGAGCGCGTAGACTCCCGCCATCGCAGCAACGACCTCCTTGAGAACAGACATTTTGATGCCCCACCCTTTTGCAGGCAGGATGCACGCCGGTTCCAAAGTCCCGGTTTACGCCAGGCAGTTCTTGTCCGCAGGGTTTGCTGCCGCTGAGCGGATTGTGGACGATTTTATCGATTTCGAGATTTCAGGCTGGCTGAATTGTCGCTCTCAGCGGTGCCATGCCCGCCGCGGGAAATACCGCCTGTTAATTCTCTCGTGGTGAGGTCCGGTTTTTGAATGTCAGACCGGCCCGGACAGGCCGCGAAAGTGGCCCCCGGAGCCTCGACCATGGAACCACCGCCTCCCGACCACCCATTGCACGACAAGGTCACGCTCGCCGAACTCCTGGGTGCGCTGAGCTACGCGCTCGACCTGACCGAGGGACAGCCGGCTGGACATTGCGTGCGATGCAGCCACATCGGCGTCGAGATCGGCAGGGAGATCGGGCTTGGCGAGCAGGAGATCACCGAGCTGTATTACGTGCTGCTGCTGAAGGATCTCGGCTGCAGCAGCAATGCCGCCCGCATCTGCGAGCTGTATCTGACCGACGATCTCTCCTTCAAGCAGGACTTCAAGCTGATCGACGGGAGTTTGTCCCAGGCACTGCGCTTCGTACTCAGCCACACCGGCCTGAAGGCCGGGTTGGCCGAACGATTCCGCGCCATCGTCAATATCTTCCAGAACGGTGGCGAGATCGCGCGCGAGCTGATCGAGACCCGCTGCCACCGCGGCGCGGATATCGCCCGCAAGATGCGCTTCTCCGACCTGGTCGCCGAAGGCATCAAGAATCTGGATGAGCACTGGGACGGCAGCGGCAAGCCCCTAGGCTTGTCCGGCACCGTCATCCCGATCTATTCGCGCATTGCCCTGCTCGCGCAGGTCGTCGACGTCTTCCACATCGCAAACGGACCCGAGGCTGCTCTTCGCGAAGCCAGGAACCGGTCGGGCCTTTGGTTCGATCCCGACCTGGTCGCTGCTTTCGAGCGCGTGGCGGCAAGACCCGGATTCTGGGACACAGGCACCGACCTCGGGCACGAATGCGCCATTTCACACGCGCCCGCACAGGCGAGCCTGCCGATCGACGAGGACTATCTCGACGACATTGCAGCCGCGTTCGCCCAGGTGGTGGATTCCAAAAGCCCTTACACCAGCGGTCACAGCGAGCGCGTCACGCTGTTCACCGACATGATCGCCGAGGAGCTTGAGTTCAGCGCCGAGCAGCGGCGCTGGCTCAAGCGCGCGGCACTGCTGCACGACATCGGCAAACTCGGCGTCAGCAACGCCATCCTGGACAAGGCCGGCAAGCTTGATGACGCCGAATGGGAAATCATGAGGATGCATTCGGCGCATTCCGAGGCGATCCTGTCACGCATCGGCGCATTCCGCAGCCTCGCTCCGATTGCAGGCGCGCATCATGAGCGGCTGGACGGCAAGGGTTATCCGCGCGGCCTCGCAGGGGACCAGATCAGCCTGGAAACCCGCATGATCACGACCGCGGACATATTCGATGCGCTCACCGCCGATCGGCCCTATCGCGCCGCCATGCCGGTGACAAAAGCGCTGGGGATCATGTCCGGAATGGTCGGCACCCAGATCGATGCAAACTGCTTCGCGGCGCTTCAACGTGCGCTGGGACGCGTTCCCGGGACATTGGCAGCATGACGGCCGGGAGGCAACCTTCCTGATCCGGCCGCGCCAGTAACCTGTTTGCCGATCGCGGCATCGGAAGCCTCTGGCCACACGAACTCAATCGTGGGCGGCTTCCTTGCGATGGCCGCTGTCGCTGAGACGGTCGACCCAGGCGATGCCGATCGCCGAGACGATGAAGGTCATGTGGATCAGCACCTGCCACATCACGCCGGTCTCGGTGAAATTGCTGCGGGTCGTGCCGAGATTGCCGGCCTCGATGAAGGTCCTGAGCAGCGAGATCGAGGAGATGCCGATGATGGCCATCGCGAGCTTGATCTTGAGCACGCTGGCATTGACGTGGCTGAGCCATTCCGGCTCATCGGGATGGCCGCTCAGGTTCAGCCGGGAGACGAAGGTCTCATAGCCGCCGACGATCACCATGATCAGAAGGTTCGAGATCATGACGACGTCGATCAGCCCGAGGACGACCAGCATGATCTGCTGCTCGCTGGCGTCGAACGAGTGCGCGACCAGGTGCCAAAGCTCTTTGAGGAACAGCAGGACATAGACGGCCTGCGCGACGATCAGGCCGACATAGAGCGGCACCTGCAGCCAGCGCGAGCCGAAGATGAGCTGGGCGAACAGGCCGAGGCGCGGCGGCACGGCCTGCGCCGAAGGTGCTTTGGGTTCGGACGTCATGAATCACTCCGGATTGCGGAAAGAGTTGTCGCCTCAGAGACTCGCGATGACCGGGGCGAGCCTCGAGCGAGCCCCGATAGATCATCTCGAAGGCGACGTAAATGATGATGGCAAGTCCGACATAGGCGATCCAGCGCTGCTTCTGGAGCACGCGCCCGAGCAGATCGGCGGCGACGCCCATCAGCGCGACCGACAGCAGCAGGCCGAAGGCCAGGATGTAGGGATGCTCGCGCGCGGCGCCCGCGACCGCGAGCACGTTGTCCAGCGACATCGAGACGTCGGCCGCGATGATCTGCAACGCGGCCTGGCCGAAAGTCTTTCGCTGCACCGGCGCGGAGCCCGCTCCGCCGCCGGGGCTGAACGCGAGTTGGCCTTCGTGCGCCTGCTCGCGCAGCTCTCGCCACATCTTCCAGCATACCCAGAGCAGCAGCACGCCGCCGGCGAGCAGCAGGCCGATCACCTGCAGAAGCTGGGTCGCAACGCCGGCAAAGACGATGCGGAGCACAGTGGCGGCAGCGATGCCGACGATGATGGCGCGGCGGCGCTGCTCGGCCGGCAGGCCCGCCGCGGCAAGGCCGATGACGACGGCGTTGTCGCCGGCCAGAACGAGGTCGATCAGGACGACTTGAAGCAGCGCGCTCAGCGCGTCGGCAGTGATGAATTCAGTCATGATTGATCATTTTTCGGTGGAGACGGATCGAGCCAATGCGGCTTCTTCCGCTCGACCCAATCCAGGACCTTCGAACGTGAGGAGCGCAGCGCAGGCACGTCCTCGGCAAGCAGCGCGAGACCGAGCGGCAGCATCCAGACGCCGAGGATCGGAAGGAAGGACAGCACGCCGCCGACGATGAGCAGCGCACCCGAGGGAATTCTGACCCAGCGGCTCGACGGTTTGAGCAGATAGGTGACCGTGTCACCCATGCGTGGCGGCAGCCGATCGACGAGCTTGTCGAGGCGCGCGTCACCGCCGGCCATCTCGCCGGGGGTGCTGCGGCCTCATTGCTACGCTCGTTCGATGCTGCGCTCATGCTTACTCCTCGGTGGCCACAGGCTGTTCGCTGCGCTCCTTGCGCGACGTGACTGGCTTGGCGCGCGGCAGCACCAGCGTCAGCAAGCGCAGCAATTTGATGGCCTGCACTTCATGGGGATGTACGTCGTCATCGGCAGCCGCAACCCGCTCCGACAGTTCCATCAGATGCGCCGACAACGGCATGTTCGAGACCGGACGCAGCGTTTCGATCACGACATTGGCGAAATCCGGCTCCTCCAACCGTTCGGCGAGGCCGTCGAACATCGCAAACAGCCTTTCGTCGTCGATATGCGGCGCCAGTCCGCGATCCCTGATGAAGCGGATCACCTCGTCGCGCTCGACCGGCGAGACCCGCCGGTCGGCCACGGCGACGAGCGCGCCGGCAATCACCAGCGCTGCCGCGGCCTGTTCGTTCAGGCTGGACGGCTCGGCGATCTCGATCTCGATCGGATTTGAATGCTTGGCGTCAGTCATCGTTGCTCCTCATGTTGCGAAATGGCCGCACGGAGCTGCGATGGGGACGAATGGTCGGAGAGAACGTACAGAGGCCCGACGATCGGCCAATCCATCGCATTCGCGCGGGACAGGTCATCCGACATCGCGAGGTTTGCCGACATGGTCGGCGTCCTCGCCAGAGGGGCCCGGATTCTTGTTCGTGCCAGAGATAACGGTGCGGCCGACGGATTCAAGGCGGCACGGCTGCGACCAGCCGCCGCATCGGTTCCATGTTGGCGGGTGTGGTTAAGCGTTCGTGCGACGCTCGACCAGATGCGCCCGCGACGGCGCGGGATCGAAGCGCTCGCTGAAATATTGCGTCTCGTGCGCCACCAAGCCGTCGCGGAATTCCATGATGCTCACGACATAAGACGGCACCCCGTCATAGCTCAGCACGAATTCGCTCACCCAAAGATTGCCGCCGCCGACGATCCGTCGAACCGTGAAGCGTTTCCGGTTCGGCTGCACGAACCGGCTCTCCTGAATGTTCCCGCGACCGCAGATGCGCTCGCCGGACTGCGGATAATCGAGCACAGCGTCGTCGCGATAGATGTCATGCTCGGCATCGAAGTCATTGGCGTCGGAAGCGTCCCAATGGCGCTGAAGCGCCGCCAATATCGCTTGATCGTTCATCGCGGTCTCCGATCTCGAGGCCCGCATCTTAACACCGAAGTCTTTCGCTCATGATCACGGCTTCGCGCCGGGAACCACCGGGCCGGCACGTCGGTTAGTGCAATTCACGACCCATCCGCCGCCTTCAGGGACTCCCATGTGCCGCTGGATCGCATACCGGGGCGAGACGACATCTTTCGAGCCCTATGTCACCGAGCCCGAGCATTCGCTGGTCGCGCAGAGCATCCGCTCGCTGCAATCCACGGCGGGCTCGAACGGCGACGGCTTCGGTCTCGGCTGGTACGGCGAGCATCCGGAGCCCGGGCTCTATCGCGAGACGCGCCCGGCCTGGTCGGACGAAAATCTGCGCTATCTCTGCCGGCATCTGCGCTCGCATTTGTTCTTTGCCCATGTGCGCGCCGCCACCGGCACGGCGGTGACGCGGCAGAATTGCCATCCCTTCGCCTGCGGCCACTGGATGTTCATGCACAATGGATTCGTGGGCAGCTGGAACAGGCTGCGGCGCAAGGTCGAGGCGCTGATTCCCGATGCCTTCTATCCATCGCGGCTCGGCACGACCGATTCGGAAGCCGTGTTCCTGGCGATGATGGGAGCCGGCCTCGACGGCGACCCGCTTGGCGCGACGCGGCGCGTGCTGCAAGCCCTGGTCGGCCTCGTCAACGAAGGTCAGTTGCGCGAACGGCTGCGCTTCACCAGTGCGATCGCCAACGGCCGGGATCTCTACGCCTTCCGTGTCGCGGTCAACGATGCCGCGAACACGCTCTATTTCCGCGAGGACGGCGGCCAGGTCATCGTCGTGTCCGAACCGTTCGACAAGGAATCGAACTGGACCGAGGTGCCACCCAATCACGCGCTGATCGCGCGCGCGTTCGAAAGCGTGAAAATTGTTCCCTTCGACCTTGCAATTTCCAGTAAGTGCGACGCGGAACCCGCTCCGGTCAGAAGGATTATCGCCCGCAGGTAATACCTTTGCCGGGTGGCCAATGACATTTTCCTCGGACGTCCTGAAGCTGCTTCGCCTCGATTCCTCCCGGGACAAGCAGCATCTCGTCATCCGCTCCGCCGGCGGCGGAGGCAAGGCGGCTGAATATTCCTTCGGCATCGAGGAGGAGTATTTCCTGGCCGACCGCCGCACCTTCGAGGTCGCGATCCAGACGCCCAACGAGCTGTTCGAATCGGCGAACTGGTCGACCGGCGGCCAGGCCATGCGCGAGATGCTGCAATCCCAGCTCGAGGTTGCCACCAACGTTCACGTCGACGTCAACGACGCCCGCGAGGAGCTTCGCTTCCTGCGCCGCGAAGTCGCGAACGTCGCCGGCCAGTATGGCTTCGTCATCATGGCCTGCGGCACGCATCCCACGGCGGTCTGGCGCATGTCGCAGCCGAGCCCGAAGCCGCGCTATGAGGAGATGATCGAGGATTTGCGCAGCATCGGCCATCGCAACATGATGTGCGGCATGCACGTGCATGTGCAATTGCCCGATCCGGAGAAGCGGATGGCGGTGATGCGGGCGATGCTGCCGCATCTTCCGCTGTTCATCGCGCTGTCGGCCTCGTCCCCGTTCTGGAATTCGCACAAGACCGGACTGAAGGGCTACCGGCTCGCCGCCTATTCCGAGCTGCCGCGCACCGGCCTGCCCGAATTGTTCGAGAACCGGCAGGAGTACGACGAATATGTCGGCGCATTGCAGCGCTCCGGCGTCGTTCCCGACGAAAGCCATATCTGGTGGGCGATGCGGCCGTCGATGCGCCACCCGACGCTCGAGCTTCGCGCACCCGACACCTGCACCTTCGTCGACGATGCCGTCGCCATCGCCTCGCTGTACCGCTGCCTGACGCGGCACCTCTATTTGCAACCTCATCTGTCGAAGGAGGTGACGGTGGTCGAACGCGCGATCGCGGTCGAGAATAAATGGCGCGCCCAGCGCTACGGCACCGATTGCATCTTCGCCTCCAAGGACGGACCGGTCACGATCTCGGAGATGCTCTCGCGGATCATCGACGACACCGCCGAGGACGCGGACGCACTGGGCTGCGCCGCCGAGATCGAGCACTGCCGGACCATCGTGGCCCGCGGCAGCTCGGCGGAATTCCAGCTGCGCGCCTATCGCGAGAACGGCGACGACATCGTAGCCGTGTCACGATGGATCGCTACATCGACGATCTCGGGCACGAGCGCGCCGATCGGGCACAGCGCCCCGGCGCCGTCATAGCGCTGGCGCAAGCTTCGCGAACGAGAACGTCATCTCTGACTTTGCTACGTTGTGGGGAAATGCATGACTGACATCGCCTGGTGCACCGGCTGCGGCCACAGCCTGGTCCCGATCCTGTCCGAAAACGGCCGCGCGCGGCCAAGCTGCTTCTGGTGCGATGGCGTCGACGCCCAGGCCATGGAGATGGCAAAGTGGGCGGACAGCCCGGCCGGCAAGCCGGATCGGGCAACGCCTCACGCCTTTGATTGAGCAGCTCTCCGTATCAAGCCCGCGCCACCACGCGCGGGCGAAACACGGATGCGGCGGTGGGGGACATCGCGGCGGGCGGCTTCCGCACCGGCCGGCGCCGCGGGATGAAAAAGCTGTTCACGAGGATCGGCTCGTGGTCGCCGAGCGCGATCCGCTCCTTCGCGAGCAGGCCCATGACCGCGCGCATCTTCATGACTTCCTGCGCCACGAAGCTGCAGTCCTCGTCGCGGTTGATCTGCTCATGCATGATCGCCTCGGCTTCGCGCATGCTGACGCGGAGCGCTCTGATGGTTCTGCGGATTTCGCTGATACGGTTGTCCATGGCTGCCTCCAACTCGGTCGCAGCATAAGAACAAAACATGAACAATCTGTCAATCGCCGCCCGGCCCGACCGGAAAGAATTACTCATCGCGACGGCGGCATCGCGCCGACCCGCCACCAATTTCGCTGCACGTAGAGTGGCGAGGCTTGCCGACAAATTAGACAAGTGGCGTCGCTGCCTTGAAAGCACGCGCGCCTCGCGCGGCGGCTGGCGGCCAGACCAGGCCTCGATCCAACGTCCTGTGCAACCATCGGATTTTTCCTGCACGGGCGCGCTCGCATCACGGCGCCGGGCTCGCTTGCGGCTTCGCAAACCAACTGGCCCGGAATTCGCAGTGACGTTGCAAGCGAAGCAACGGCGCTGAGCGGGGAACGTCATGAATGTGCATGCTGCGGGCGATCTCAAGACCACTGGCCTCACCCATCCGAGCGGCGCACCGCTCCGCCTCAACACGCAGGACTTCGTCGCGATCGATCGCGACAAGAACGCCAAGTTCGAGGCGACGTACCGGCCGCAAGCGCTTTACAATCGCGCCGACGAGGGCTTTCACGCCAACAACGAAACCTTCCTGCTCCACGAAGTCGCGACCAACCTGCCGATCTACCGTCCCGACACCGGCCCGACCGATTTCCATCTGCATCTGCCGCCGGGCGGCTTTCAGCTCGTGCTGGTCACCTCCGGCGCCTTCACCTTCGATTACGACGGACGCTTCTACAATGTCGGCCCCGGCGCGGTGATGCTGCAAAGCGCGATCGTGCACCGCCAGTTGTTCTACACATGGTCGGGCCTCTCGACCGAAGAGAATTTGAAGACGCCGCAGACGGTCGTGCCCGATCCGATCTCGATGGGTTACTCCGGCAAGTTCCTCGAAGCCTTCATCACCGATCCCACCACCTTTCCGAATCCGACCATCGTCGGTCCCGATCAGATCGTTGAGGCTGAAACGCCGCGCATGGCCTGGAGCCACCCGCTACACGATCGGCCGGCCGATGCTGGCTTCTGGCTGCAGGATCCGCTGGCGCTAGATGCGCTGTTCAAGCCGCTCACAGATGGGCCAGTCAAATCCGCCTCGCCGGTTTACGTGCGCGATATCGGCATCGAGGTGCCGAGCGGTCATCTCGTCGCCGGCCACATCATCGCAACCGATCCGCGCGGCCAGTCGCTGCTGCCGAAGAGCACGTCGATCGCCGCCGATGCGACTTGCTTTGCCAGAGGCGAGGTCGTGATCTACCGCGTCATTCGCGGCACGGCCGAGTTCAAGAAGAGGTCCGGGGAGACGTTCGAGTCTCGCGGCCGGCGATGTGGTGACTGCCGGCAAGGAGTCGATCAGCCTCGTCGGCATCGGCGAGAACACCCAGATCCTTCGCCTCGGCCTGCTCAAGGGCATGAACGAGCTGCGCGGCTGGACGCCGACACAACGCGACGAGATCGACGGCCTCGCCGGCCAGATCATCACGCAAAGGGACGTGCGCCCGCTGCGCACGGAGGGCAAGCCGGTCGGCTATCTCTACGGTTAGCGGAAGCCCTACTCCGCCGCCTGGCGCACGTGGCGCGCGGTCGGCGTGCGCATCGTCACCAGCTCTTCGGCCGCGGTCGGATGCAGCGCGATCGTGGCGTCGAAATCGGCTTTGGTCGCCTTCATCTTCACCGCGATCGCGACCACCTGCGTGACTTCGGCGGCACAATCGCCGACGATGTGACAGCCGAGCACGCGGTCGGTCGAGCCGTCGACCACGAGCTTCATCAGCACGCGGGTGTCGCGGCCGGACATCGTCGCCTTGATCGGGCGGAACGTCGTCTTGTAGATGTCGACGTGGCTGAACTGCGCACGCGCTTCCGTCTCGGTGAGACCGACCGTGCCGACTTCCGGCTGCGAGAACACCGCCGTCGGAATGTGCGAATGATCGACCTGCACCGTGCGATTGCCGAACACGGTGTCGGCGAAGGCATGGGCCTCGCGGATCGCGACCGGTGTCAGGTTGAAGCGATGGGTGACGTCGCCGATCGCATAGATGCTGTCCACCGAGGCTCTTGGAGAAATGGTCGACGGCGATGCCGCCATTCGCCGGGTTGATGGCAACCCCGGCGTTCTCCAGGCCGAGATTGGCCACGGCCGGGTGGCGGCCGATCGCGAACATCACCTGGTCCGAGGCGATGCTCGATCCGTTCGACAGATGCGTGGTGAACTCCTCGCCATGGCGATCGACCTTCGCCACCGTGCAGCCGGTGAGAATGGTGATGCCCTGCTTCTCCATCTCGGTGCGAACGTGGGCGCGCACATCCTCGTCAAAGCCGCGAAGGATGTTGTCGCCGCGGTAGATCACGGTGACGTCGGAGCCGAAGCCGGCGAAGATGCCGGCGAATTCCAGCGCGATGTAGCCGCCCCCTGGATCACGATCCGCTTCGGCAGCTTCTTCAGGTGAAACGCCTCGTTGGAGGAGATCACGTGCTCGATGCCGGGGATCGCGGCGCCATGGTTGGGCGCGCCGCCGGTGGCGATCAGGATGTACTTCGCGGTGATCTTCTTGTCGTCCGCGAGCAGGCGGACGGTGTGCTTGTCCTCGATCACCGCGCGGCTCTTGACGATCTGCGCGCCCGACTTCTCGACATTGGCGGTGTAGGCCGCCTCCAGCCGCGCGATCTCCTTGTCCTTGTTGGCGATCAGCGTCGGCCAGTCGAAGCTGGCGGGTGGAACGGTCCAGCCGAAGCCGGCGGCGTCCTCGAGCTCGTGGCGGAAATGCGAGCCGATCACGAATAGCTTCTTCGGCACGCAGCCGCGGATCACGCAGGTGCCGCCCATGCGGTACTCTTCCGCGATCATCACGCGGGCGCCGTAACCGGCCGCGATGCGGCCGGCGCGCACGCCGCCCGAGCCACCACCGATGACGAAGAGGTCGACGTCGAATTCAGCCATTGTCCACTCCGACCTCTTTCAAGGATATCTGATCAGATAATAGCGATCAGATCTCCTTGCCACGCTTGCGCATCTCGGCGCGGAAGGCTCCCATCACGGTCTCGGAGAAGTTCTGGGCCCAGGAGTTCATGAAGGCCATGGACAGGCCGATGGCGCGCGGCTCGGCGTCGATCAGCTTCTTGCCCAGCGGCGACTTGTAGAAAGTGACGAGGTCCTTCAGCTCCTGCTCGGTGAACTCGCTGGCGTAGATCTGCGCCATGCCGTCGCCAATCTCGTTCTGGCGGCCGTTGAGCTGCTGGGCCACGACCTGGGCGACCTCGTTGAGGTCCTTCTGGTAGTTCAGGTTCTGCTGGATCAGCGCGATCTTGGTCTTCTCGACGAGGCCGGGCACGGCGCCCTGATACATCGCGGTGGCGTTCTTGATCTGCAGGATCTCCTTGGCCGCCGCGACGGCCGCGGGCGAGGCCTTCGGCTGGGCGGGCGCCGCCGCGGCCTTGGGGGCCGGAGCCGGCTGCTGCGCCAGCGCCGGGACGGCCAATCCAGCAGCGAGGACCACGGCCGGCAAGAACTTCAATACGATCTTCATTCCTAGTCTCCTTTCGGCTTGCGCCGTTCAATCACGCGAATTCCTTCGCCACCCGCCAGAACGGCCGAGCTGGCCAAGCCGATGAACAGCCCGTGCTCGACCACGCCCGGAATGGCGCTCAACGCCTTGGCGAGGCTGGCAGGATCCTCGATCCGTCCGAGCTTTGCATCGACGATCCAGTGGCCGCCGTCGGTGACGAAAACGTGGCCGTCCTTGCCGTTGCGGACCGCCATTTGCCCCGAAACGCCGCATTCGGCAAATGCCTTCTCGATCCCACGGCGCGTCGCGCCAAGGCCGAACGGGATGACCTCGATGGGCAGCGGAAACTTGCCGAGCGCCGGCACCCATTTGGTGTCATCGGCAATCACGATCATGCGATCCGAAGCCGCCGCCACGATCTTCTCGCGTAGCAGCGCACCGCCGCCGCCCTTGATCAGATTGAGCGCGGGGTCGATCTCGTCGGCGCCGTCGATGGTGATGTCGAGATGGTCGATCTCGTCCAGCGTGGTCAGCGGCACGCCGCAGCGCTCCGCGTCCGCGCGGGTCTGCTCCGAGGTCGGCACGCCGATCACCTTGAGCCCTGCGGCGACGCGCTCGCCGAGCAGTTCGACGAAATGCTTGGCGGTCGAGCCGGTACCGAGCCCGAGCTGCATCCCGTCCCGCACCTCCTCGAGCGCGCGCGCCGCAGCCTGCCGCTTCAACTGGTCCATGTTCACGTGTGCGCCTGCCTCTGAAGTCTCGAACCGGCAGCCGAGCCCGGCCGCTTTCGGCGGCCTATGTAGCCTCGTTTTCCCTCCGAGAACAGGGTCTGGGAACTGGTCTATAAGTTGATCTTATGGCGCCGCCCCTTGCACTGGCGCGACAGGGCCGATAGCGCTGGGACATGACCTCCCCTCACACCATCGTCTTCGATCTCGACGGCACGCTTGTGGATACGGCGCCCGACCTGATCACGGCCCTGAACTATGTGCTCGACCGCGAAGGGCTGCCCCCGGTGCCGATGGCCTCGGCCCGAAACATGATCGGCGCCGGCGCCCGCAAGCTGATCGAGCGGGGGCTGGAAGCGGAGGGCCGCACCGTCACTCCCGCCGACATGGACCGGATGACCGCGGATTTCATCGCCTATTATGCCGATCATATCGCGGTCGAATCCCGCCCCTTCGAGGGGCTCGAGGCCGCACTCGACCATTTTTCGGAACAAGGCCATCGGCTCGCGGTCTGCACCAACAAGCTGGAATGGCTGTCGAAGCGGCTGCTGGACCAGCTCGACCTCAGCCGGCGCTTCGCGGCGATCTGCGGCGCGGACACTTTTGGCGTCCAGAAGCCGGATCCGACCATTTTCCGCGAGACCGTGGCGCGGGCCGGCGGAGCGGTCAAAGCCAGCATCATGGTCGGCGATGCCGGAACCGATGTCGGAGTGGCCCGCCGCGCCGGAGTCCCGGTGATCGGGGTCAGCTTCGGCTATACGGACGTGCCGATTGCCGAGCTGAAGCCCGACCGGCTGATCCATCACATGCGCGACCTGCCGGCCGCCGCCAGCAGCCTGATGACCGCATAGGGCCATCAAGCCGCTGAAATTGCGCTATTATTTCGCGGTCGCGCGAATTAACCATTGATTCCCTATGCGCACGGCGCCGGTTGCCTGCCCCGAACGCCGCTCCTAAGGTCGGCGCGGGGTTATGTGGCGGTTCGTCGCAGTTTCGGTGGGTGGGTGATGCGTCGTGTGATCGCGGTTGCGTTGGCGGGTGGAGGTCTCTTGGGAGCGGCAGGCCTTGGCGGCTGCTCCTCGATGTCCTGGGATGCGTTCAAATCGGCCCCCCGCCGGTTCAGGTCAGGCTCGAATCCAATCCGCCGGGCGCCGACGCTACGACCTCGCTCGGTCCGGGCTGCAAGACCCCCTGCTCCGTCTCGGTTCCCGCCCCGGACACACCCTTCACGGTGGCTTTCGCCCTGCCCAAGTACCAGCCGGCGAGCGTTCCGGTAAATGTGATCAAGAATCCCGGGGATTTCACCACGCCCGCCTCGGTGACAACGGACCCGAATCCGGTGTTTGCGGAACTCCAGCCGGCAACCCCGCCGAAGCCTGTTCGCAAGCCGCACCGGCCCCGGAAGCCCAAACCGGCCGCAGCCGCGCCTGCCGCCGCACCGGTTGAGACCACTCCGGCCGCAGGCTCGCCGTTCCCCGACCCGAACGCCGGCCGGCGCTGATCTACGTATACCACCCGATTGTCCTCGCCGCGTCCGATGCTTAGATTGCGTCTCCGAGCACCGCTGAAGCCAAGGTGCGCCCGTCGCCGTAAGTGACAAGGCTCTCGTATGAACGGATCCACTGCGCTGTCGACCCCGATGACCGATCCGTTCGGTCGGACCATCAGCTATCTCAGGGTTTCCGTCACCGACCGCTGCGACCTGCGCTGCTTCTATTGCATGTCGGAAGACATGACGTTCCTGCCCAAGGCGAATCTGCTGACGCTGGAGGAGCTCGACCGGCTCTGCTCGGCCTTCATTGCCAAGGGCGTCAAGAAGCTGCGCCTGACCGGCGGCGAGCCGCTGGTCCGGCGCAACGTGATGACGCTGGTGCGGTCGCTGTCGCGGCATCTGTCGAGCGGCGCCCTGAACGAGCTGACACTGACCACCAACGGGACCCAGCTGGCGAAGCACGCCGCCGAGCTCGCCGATTGCGGCGTCCGCCGCATCAACGTCTCGCTCGACACGCTCGATCCCAAGAAGTTTCGCGAGATCACCCGCTGGGGCGAGATCGACAAGGTGCTGGAAGGCATCGAGGCCGCGCGCGCCGCGGGACTCGCCATCAAGATCAACGCGGTGGCGCTGAAGAACCTCAACGAGGACGAGCTTCCCGACCTGATGCGCTGGGCCCACGGCAAGGGCATGGGCCTGACGCTGATCGAGGTCATGCCGATGGGCGAGATCGAATCGGGCCGCATCGACCAGTATCTGCCGCTGTCGCTGGTGCGTGCGCGCCTCGCCCAGCAATTCACGCTGACGGACCTCGCCGAGAGCACCGGCGGACCGGCACGCTATGTCAGCGTCGCCGAGACCGGCGGCAAGCTCGGCTTCATCACGCCGATGACGCACAATTTTTGCGAATCCTGCAACCGGGTCCGCATTACCTGCACGGGCACGCTGCACACCTGCCTCGGCCACGAGGATGCCTCGGATTTGCGCAAACCTCTGCGTGCATCCGATGACGATACACTGCTTGCGGATGCGATCGACCGCGCCATCGGCCTCAAGCCCAAGGGCCACGATTTCATCATCGACCGCCGCCACGACCGCCCCAGCGTCTCCCGGCACATGAGCGTCACCGGCGGCTGACACCATCCGACCGCGGCCTTATTCCCCTTAACTATCAACAAACTTCCGATTGACTGGCGACAAACTCGCTGGTTTGGTGCGGCTGCCTCATGCCTGCGCGGCGAGACAAGCCACGCGCCCAGTTCGGCGCAGTCAAGACGGCCGGGGCACACAATCGGGGGAGGACCTATCGTTGCAAGCGCTCCTTAAGCTGAGCCAAGGGATCGACGCGTTCACACGCTGGACGGGCAAACGCCTGGCGTGGCTGATCGTGGCCGCCGTCATCATCTCCGCGGTCAATGCGATCATCCGCAAGACCTTCGACACGTCCTCCAATTCGTGGCTCGAGCTGCAGTGGGTGCTGTTCAGCATCGTGTTCCTGCTCTGCGCGCCCTGGACGCTGCTCGACAACGAGCACATCCGCATCGACATCGTGAACAACGCGCTGCCGAAGACGATCCGCAACCTGATCGACGTGGTCGGCCATTTGTTCTTCCTGATTCCGCTGTGCATCGTCATGATCATCACGGGCGTGCCGTTCTTCCAGCGCTCGTTCCACATCAACGAGCAGTCCGGCAATGCCGGCGGCCTGCCGCAATGGCCGGCCAAATCGCTGATCATGATCGGGTTCGCCTTCCTGCTCGTTCAAGGCATCTCCGAGCTGATCAAGCGGATTGCGGTGATGCGCGGAATGATACCGGACCCGCATGAATCCCAGGTCTCGGCGCTCGAGGCTGAAGTCGAGCATCTCGTCGAAGCGATCGAGAAAAAGTAGCCGTTTGGCGACGGTTTAGGGGGTATCATGACCGCATTCATCATCGCCAATCTGGCGCCCATCATGTTCGCGTCGCTGGTCGTCATGCTTTTGCTTGGCTATCCCGCGGCCTTCTCACTCGGCGCCGTCGGCCTGTTCTACGCCGTCATCGGCATCGAGCTCGGCGAATTCCGTCCGGACTTCCTCCAGGCTCTTCCGGAGCGGGTCTACGGCGTGATGAACAACGACACGCTGCTCGCCATTCCCTTCTTCACCTTCATGGGGCTGGTGCTGGAACGATCCGGCATGGCCGAGGACCTGCTCGACACCATCGGCCAATTGTTCGGCACCATCCGCGGCGGCCTCGCCTATGCCGTGATCTTCGTCGGCGCGCTGCTCGCCGCGACGACCGGCGTGGTCGCAGCGTCCGTGATCTCGATGGGCCTGATCTCGCTGCCGATCATGCTGCGCTACGGCTATGACCGCCGCGTGGCAGCCGGCGTCATCGCTGCATCCGGCACGCTCGCGCAGATCATTCCGCCCTCGCTCGTCCTGATCGTGATGGCCGACCAGCTCGGCAAGTCGGTCGGCGACATGTACGAGGGCGCCTTCATCCCCGGCCTCGTGCTCGCGGGGCTCTATGCGGGCTACGCCTTCCTCGTCAGCATGATCTTCCCGAAAGCCGCGCCCGGCCTGCCGAAGGAGGCCATCGGCTTCCGCGAGGACAGTGGCGACCGCGGCCTCCGCTCTCTTGGAATGCTGTTCCTGGCGAGCTGCGTGTTCGGCTGGTTCATGATGCGCAATTCCGAGACGCATGGCGCCGACTTTGTCGTACTCAGCATGTTCTACGGCATCATCTTCGCGTTCGTCGTCGCCGTGCTGAACTGGGTGATCGACAAGCTGACCGGCTTCCGCTTCCTCTCGAAGATGGCGCAGCAGACCACCTTCGTGATGGTGCCGCCGCTGTTCCTGATCTTCCTGGTGCTCGGCACGATCTTCATCGGCATCGCGACCCCGACCGAAGGCGGCGCGATGGGCGCCGCCGGCGCCCTCCTCCTCGGCGCCGCGAAGCGGCGTCTGAGCTGGGACCTGATCCGGCAAGCCACGGAATCGACCGCCAAGCTGTCGGCTTTCGTCGTGTTCATCCTGGTCGGCGCCCGTGTGTTCTCGCTCACCTTCTACGGCGTCAACGGGCACGTCTGGGTCGAGCACCTGCTCACCTCGCTGCCCGGCGGCCAGGTCGGCTTCCTGATCTTCGTCAACCTCTTCGTGTTCGTGCTGGCCTTCTTCCTCGACTTCTTCGAGCTGGCCTTCATCGTGATCCCGCTGCTCGGACCCGCCGCCGAGCATCTCGGCATCGACCTGATCTGGTTCGGCGTCATTCTCGGCGTCAACATGCAGACCTCGTTCATGCATCCGCCGTTCGGCTTCGCGCTGTTCTACCTCCGCTCGGTCGCGCCGAAGGACCGCTACACCGATCGCGTCACCGGCAAGCGCATGGAGCCCGTCACCACGGGGCAGATCTATTGGGGTGCGGTGCCCTTCGTCGTCATCCAGATGATCATGGTCGGATTGGTGATCACGTTCCCGTCGATGGTGATGCACTACAAGGGCGTCCAGTCGACCATCGATCCCAACACGATCAAGATCGAGGTGCCGCAGATCGAGCTGCCGCCGCTGGATCTCGGACCGCCGCAGAAGTAGCGGCGACGCCCTCGCCGTCGTACTCCGCGCAAGCGGCGCATGACGGGCGCCGGTGTGCGTGACAAGCACCGGAAACGGGGGCGTACCGGGCCATCCTCAATCCATGGGATGGCCGCTCATGCCCCGATCGTACCCTGCTCGCTCGCTCCTTCGCGCGTTAACCGCCTCGCTCTGGCTGACCTGTGCGGCAACGATGGTGCGGGCCGAGCCGGCCGCCGATGTTCACGCGCTGGCGCAAAAGGAACAGCAGCCGCTGCTCGACACGCTGCGCGATCTCGTCAACATCGAATCCGGCAGCAAGGACATCGAGGGCCTCAACCAGATCGCCGAGCGCGTTGCGGGTCAGCTCCGGCAGCTCGGCGGCACCGTCGAGATCCTGCAGCCCACCGACATCACCCGCCTCGACGACACGCCCGAGACAATCGGGCCGGCCGTGCACGCCGTGTTCAAGGGCACGGGCAGCAAAAAGATCATGCTGATCGCCCATATGGACACGGTGTACCTGAAGGGCATGCTGAAGGACCAACCGTTCCGCATCGACGGCGACAAGGCTTACGGGCTCGGCATTGCCGACGACAAGCAGGGTGTCGCGCTCATTCTCCACACCGTGGCCCTGCTGCAGAAGCTGGCCTTCAGGGAATACGGCACGCTCACGGTGCTGACGAACGGCGACGAGGAGATCTCCTCCCCGGCTGGCGCAGCACCATCACCAAATTCGCATCCGATCAGGACGCGGTGTTCTCGTTCGAAGGCGGCGGCACCGACGGCACGCTGCGCCTCGCAACCAGCGGCATCGGCTCGGCCTATCTCACCGTGCACGGCAAGTCCTCGCATGCCGGCGCAAGGCCCGAGGGCGGCGTGAACGCGCTGTACGAGCTTTCGCACCAGGTGCTGCAGATGAAGGACCTGTCCAAGCCCGAGCAAGGCCTGAAGCTGAACTGGACGGTCTCCAAGGCAGGCACCAACCGCAACGTGATCCCCGCCGAGGCCACGGCCCAGGCCGATGCGCGCGCGCTCAAGGTGTCCGACTTCGACGCGTTGCAGAAGGCGCTGCAGGACAAGATCAGGAATCGCCTGCTGCCCGATTCCAAGGTCGATCTGAAGTTCGAGGTGCGCCGCCCGCCGCTCGAGGCCAACGAGGCCTCGCGCCAGGTCGCCGCCCACGGCAAGTCAATCTATGGGGAACTCGGAATGACCCTCAGGGTCGACGAGCGCGCGACCGGCGGCGGCACCGACGCCGCATTCGCCGCGCTCAAGACCAGGGGTGCGGTGGTCGAAGGCATGGGCCTGTCGGGCTTCGGCGCGCACTCCAACGATGCCGAATATGTGCAGGTGGGCAGCATCGTGCCGCGGCTGTATCTGGCGACGCGCATGATCATGGATGTGTCGAGCGGCAAGCTGAAATAGCCGCACCCTCGCCTTAGCGACGATCTCCACCTCTGTCTTCAGGACAGTGGACACTCGCCCCCGGCCGCAGCGCCTTCGGGAACTCGATCGGTCCATCATCACGGCTTCCAAGCCGCGTCCGTGGACATTCCCTGCGCGTTTCCAATAGTATCGTCCCATTGCAAGTGGGGGCGATATGAGATCATTGCTTTTTCTGACCGTTGTCCTTGTCCTTCAAAACACCTCGCCAGCCCGCTCGGAGACAGACGCCGAGCGCGTTGTTCATCGCGAAGGCAGGGCTCTCTTCGACGAAGGGCACGACGCCTACAAAGCCAATGACTACAAGACGGCGCTCAGGAAATTCCAGCAATCGAAGACCAAATACGTCTCGCTTCGATTGCCCGATGATGTCGAGAAATGCGACCGGGCCATTCACGCCGCCGCTTGCCTGGATCGCATCGACGAAAAGAATCTCAGTCGGCTCAAGGAACTGGTCGCCGAGCCAACGGACAAGCCGAAATCCAACGACCCCTATGTCGGCGCGTGCCTGCCCTTTCCGGATCTGGCAAAAAGGGTGAAGTCGAACATTGCGGGGCTCGAGGGTCAGCGGTGAAGCCGAGCGAAGCTGCAGGTTGCGTGAGTCGAGAGACAGACCGACGGTCCAATCTCTTCAGGTCGCCGTTGAGCCAGCCGGCCGAAACCGCAGCGTGAACTCGGCCCCGCCTTCGGGAAGATTCGCCACCGCGATCGTCGCGACATGGTCGTCCGCCACCGCGCGCACGATGGAAAGCCCGAGGCCGGCGCCGTCGCTGCGCTGGCGGTCGGCGCGCCAGAAGCGCTGGAAGATCAGCTCGCGCTCGGCATCCGCGATGCCCGGGCCGCAATCGCGCACCCGCATCGAGCCGTCCTCGCGCACCTCGACGTCCACCGCCGTATTCGTTGCGGTGAATTTGATGGCGTTTTCGGCGAGGTTGAAGATCGCGCGTTGCAGCATCTCCGCATTGCCGTGAATCAGCACCGGCGCGTCGGTGCCCTTGAGCGCGATGTCCTTGTGCTTGGCGATTGCGAACGGCGCGATCGCGGCGACCACATCGGCGCAGACGGCGCGCAGATCCGCGGTCTCGCCGGGATCGAGCACGAGGGTGTCGAGGCCTCGGCGATCTCGAGGAGCTGGGCGACGATGCGGCTCATGGCTTCGATGTCGGCATGCAGCGCCTGCCGCGCCGGCCGATCGTCGAGCGTCTCGATCCGCGTGCGCAGGATCGCGAGCGGCGTGCGCAGCTGATGCGCGGCGTCCGCCGTGAATTGCCGCTGCACCCGAAAGCCGTCCTCGAGCCGGTCGAGCGCCTGGTTGACGGCGGTGACCAGCGGCAGGATCTCACGCGGGATCTGCTCGGTCGGCAGGCGGATATCGGTGCGCGCCGGACCGATATTGCTCGCCTTCTCGGAGGCGTTCCACAGCGGCGCGATGGCCCGGCGGAAGATGATGATGTCGGTGGCGAGCAGGATCAGCAGGATCGGGATCGTGATCCACCCGACACGGCGGAAGAAGTTCGAGACGATGTCGTCGATGATGACGTCGCGGTGCGCGAGGTCCTCGGCGACCTGGATCCGCACCGTCTTGCCGTCGATGTCGCGCGTGACCGTGGCGCCGGAAATGCTCTCCGAAAGGCGCGTTGCCGCAGGCGCGGAGCGCCGGTGCGAGGAGAACAGCAGGCGGCCGTCGGCATCGCGGATGTCGTACTGATAGCGGCCATAGGCATCCGAATAGAGGCCCCTGAGGCTGTCGGGCAGATTGAACGTCAACAGGCCGTTCGGCTGCGCGACGATGCGCTCCGCCAGCACTTCGGCCTGGGCGCGCATGGCGTCCCGATGCAGCTGGTCGATCTCGGAATTGAGCAGCCAGAACAGCACCAGCGGCAGGAAGATCGCGACCACCGCGACCGCCAGGATGTGCAGGAACACGATGCGCCAGATCAGCGACTTGAAGGTCGGCGACCTACTATAGGACCCGATCGGGGCCACACTATTTCTCCACGTCCATGAGATAGCCGACGCCGCGGATGGTATGGATCACGACCTTGGCGCCGTGCTCGGCGAGCTGCTTGCGCAGCCGCGAGACATAGACCTCGACCGCATTGGAGGCGACCTCGCCGTCCAGCCCGAAGATGTGGTCCTCGACGTTCTTCTTCGGCACCACCCGCCCCTGCCGGCGCAAGAGGATCTCGAGCACCGAGGTCTCGCGCGCGGAGATGATCCGCGGCTGGTCGTCGACGAAAATCTGCCGGCTCTCGGTGTCGTAGACGAGGTTGGCGAGGCTAAGCGAGCGGCCAAGCAACTGGCCGGGCCGGCGCAGGATCGCCTCCAGCCGCGCGATCAGCTCCTCCATCGCGAACGGTTTTGCGAGATAGTCGTCGGCGCCGCTGCGCAGCCCGCTGACGCGATCCTGCAGGCCGCCGCGCGCCGTCAGCACCAGCACGGGGAGCGGCTCCATCTTGAGGCGCAGCTCGCGCAGCACCGACAGACCGTCGCCATCGGGCAGCCCGAGATCGAGGATCATCGCGGCATAGTTGACGCTGCTCACCGCCTCGCGCGCCTCGGCCGCGCTGCCCACGATGTCGCTCTGGTAGCCGGCCGCCGCCAGCCCGCCCGCGACGAGCCGCGACAGCTCGGCATTGTCCTCGACGATCAGAAGGCGCATTGCGGTCCCGCGGAATAGCCAGATCAGTGCACGGCTCGCGCCGCATTCTCGCTGTCTTCCATCATTCGCCCGGTTTCAGCCAGCAAAAAGGCAGGTCTTGCCTGCCTTTTCGTGCTTTGTCAGTTTCATGTAAGTCGGCGGACGGACGCCAGGCCTGCTCACCGGGGGCACCGCCGCTCGATCAGGAACGTGCTGCCGGTCGCACCGGCGAACATGCAGGCGACCGCGAGGATACTCACGGGCAGCGAGATCAAGCCATGCTCGTAGGCGTTGATGGCAGCGGAGCCAAATGTCAGCCAGCCCCCCGTCATGATGAAGCTCGCGGCGGCTTGCAGGACCGCGCACCGCGTGACCGGCTCGTTATTCAGGAATGTCAGCAGCACTGGCCCGGCCGTCAGTGCAAGCGTGAAGACCCAGGCAAGGATCAGCGTCGGGATGTGGAAGAGATCGATCAGGCTCGCGGACAAGGCAGACACCTTTAAGCATCCCGGGTTTGACGTCGTCCGCCGGAATGAGGTTCAAGGGCGATTGCGCCGCGGCTGGGAAGATCTCTTCAGGTGCGCCCCTCGAAATAGGTGCACAGCTGGCTCGTCTCCTTCGGAGAGATCGGTTTCCGAAACAGCCGGCACTTGAAATGACGATCTCCGCCCTCTCCGCTCTCGACCAGAAAAACGCATTGACCGCACACGTCCGTATGATGACGGCGCTCGGCAACATCGAGCCCGACGAGGACGCTGCGAAGCGTATCACGCAGCCGAGATCGATCGCAGCCCTCGAGGGCCACGATCTGATCGCGCAGGGCGTTGATCGGATCGCGCTTCAGAAACTTCTCGCCCTCGGCCGTGACACATAGCGTGATCGAGCGTTTGTCCTCTGCAGAGGGCTTGCGGACCACCAATCCCTTGTTCCCATGACTTATCAAGCCATTGGCTACTGTGCATGGGGTTGTTTTTCGCTTTTTGAGTCTGGCGCCCCGCCGAACACGACAACGCCCCGGAGTTTCACCTCCGGGGCGCCGCCTGCAACAGATGGCGTGATCAGCTCTGCGAGCGCCGCGCCATGAAGATGTCGTAGCCGACCTCGGCGACCTGGAACCAGGCATAGCCGTCGCTCGTGAACTTGGCGAGCGAGTCGTGCACCTTCTTGAAGTTCGGATTGGTCGCAGCGACCTCGGCGTGCAGCTCCTTGGCCGCCTTGTGGCAGGCGTCCATGATCGACGGCGAGAACGGGTGCAGCTTCGGTGCCGCCCGCCAGCAACTTTTTCAGCGCCAGCGGATTGGCGGTGTCGTAGCGCGCCATCATGTAGTTGTTGGCGTAGTGGCCGGCCTGCTCCAGCACGCTCTGGTAATATTTCGGCAGCGCGTTCCACTTGTCGAGGTTGACGAAGGCCAGCAGCATCGGCCCGCCTTCCCACCAGCCGGGATAGTAATAATGCGGCGCGATCTTGTAGAAGCCGAGCTTCTCGTCGTCGTAGGGGCCGACCCATTCTGCGGCGTCGATGGTGCCCTTCTCCAGCGCCGGGTAGATGTCGCCGCCGGCGAGCTGCTGCGGCACCACGCCGAGCTTCTGGAGCACGCGGCCGGCGAAGCCGCCAATGCGGAATTTCATGCCCTTGAGATCGTCGGGCGTGTTGACCTCTTTCCTGAACCAGCCGCCCATCTGGCAGCCGGTGTTGCCCGCGAGCAGCGAAGTGACGTTGTAGCTCTTGTAGAACTCGTTGAGCACGTCGCGCCCGCCGCCCTGCATGTACCAGGCCTGGTTGATGCGCATGTTGGGGCCGAACGGCACGGCCGACCCAAAGGTGAAGGTCGGATCCTTGCCGAAATAATAGTAGGAGGCGGTGTGGCCGATTTCGCAGGTGCCGTTCTGCACGGCGTCGAGCACCTGGAGGCCCGGCACGATCTCGCCCGCGGCGAAGATCTGGATCTGGAATTTGTTGTCGGTCGCTTCGGCGACCATCTTGCACATCATCTCGGCGCCGCCAAACAGCGTGTCGAGCGATTTCGGCCAGCTCGTCGGCATGCGCCATTTGATTTCCGGCATCGATTGCGCGATCGCGGGAGCCGCGAGCGTGGCGGCGCCGGCCGCGCCAAGTCCTGTGACCTTGATGAAGTCTCTTCTCTTCATGATTTCCTACCCTGATGAACCAGTGATTGCGAGCCTTCTTGCCGAGGCTTGGAACCACCATGACGCAAGGCCGGACCGAATGCCATCCTGATCGCACTGCGGCAAAGAAAAAGCCCGGCCTCCGTGGAGGCCGGGCTTTCCGGTCTTTGCGACTTTAGGCCTAGGCGATCAGCCGCGCGTGCGCGAGCGGATCATGAAGCTGTCGTAGGTATATTCGGCAACCTGCCACCACAGGTATTCGTCGGAGCGGTAGGCCTGCATCGCGTCGATCGACTTCTTGAAGTCGGCGTTCTTGGCCGAGATCTCGCCCCAGAGCCTCGTTGGTCGCCTTGAGGCAGGCTTCCAGCACCTCGTTGGTGAAGGGACGAAGCTGGGTGCCGCCGGCGACCAGACGCTTCAGCGCCGCCGGATTCTGCATGTCGTAGCGTGCGGCCATCCAGGTGTTGGCGTTGGCCATCGCGTTGGTGAGGATCGCCTGGTAGTTCTTCGGCAGCGAATTCCACTTCTCCAGGTTGGCGAAGGCGTGCACGGTCGGACCACCCTCCCAGAAGCCCGGATAATAGTAGTACTTGGCGACCTTGGCGAAGCCGAGCTTCTCGTCGTCATAGGGACCGACCCACTCGGCGGCGTCGATGGTGCCCTTCTCGAGCGCGGGATAGATGTCGCCGCCGGCGAGCTGCTGCGGCACCACGCCGACCTTCTGAAGCACCTGGCCGGCAATGCCGCCGATGCGCATCTTGAGGCCGGAGAGGTCGGCGACGGTCTTGATCTCCTTGCGGAACCAGCCGCCCATCTGGGTGCCGGTGTTGCCGCAGGGGAAGCCGATCACGTTCGACTTCTTGAAGAACTCGTTGCCGAGTCTCCATGCCGCCGCCCTGGTACCACCAGGAGTTCTGCTGGCGCGCGTTGAGGCCGAACGGCACCGAGGCGTAGATCGCGAAGGTCGGGTCCTTGCCGACATAGTAGTACGAGACGGTGTGGCACATCTCGACCGTACCGTTGGAGGTCGCATCGAGCGCCTGGAGGGCCGGAACGATCTCGCCGCCGGCGAACACCTGGATCTGGAATTTGTTGTCGGTCATCTCGGCGACGTACTTCGCCACCTGCTCGGCACCGCCATAGATGGTGTCGAGCGACTTCGGGAAGCTCGAAGTCAAGCGCCACTTCACCTCGGGCGAGGACTGTGCGATCGCCGGCGAGGCCACCGCGGTCGCCGCCGCGCCTGCTGCCGACACTTTGAGAAAATCACGACGCTTCATCTTCAGGTCTCTCCTTGCTGGGGCGTTTCCCCTTAGCTTCTCTTTTGCCGCCGCACATTCCGGCGACGCGTTATGGCCGCGTCGAACCGAAGGGGCTTGACTGCCGTGGGCCTTTAACACGGAAGGCCCGTTTTCGGAACGCGACAATGGCATGACGGTGCTCTACGAAAGTCGCATGTCCCCCGAAAGAACGAGGAGGCATGCCGCAGACGCCCGGTTCAGGCCCGCGCAATGACGCCCTTGAGCTGGTCCCGGACCTGTCCTGCGATGGCGCGGTAGATCGCCGCATGGGGGCCGTCCGGCTCGCTGTCGACGACGGGATTGCCGGCATCGGACGTGGCGCGAATCGCCATGTGCAGCGGGATCTCGCCGAGGAACGGCACCTCGAGCTTCTCGGCCTCGTGCCGCGCCCCGCCATGGCCGAAAATGTCCGACCGCGTGCCGCAATGCGGACACTGGAAATAGCTCATGTTCTCGACGATGCCGAGTACGGGCACGTTCACCTTCTTGAACATCGCGAGCCCCCGCCGCGCATCGATCAGGGACAGGTCCTGCGGGGTCGAGACGATCACCGCGCCCTTGAGCGGCACGTTCTGCGCCAGCGTGAGCTGGGCATCCCCGGTGCCCGGCGGCATATCGACGACCAGCACGTCGAGCTTGCCCCATTCGACGTCGCGCAGCATCTGCGTCACCGCCGACATCACCATCGGACCGCGCCAGATCATCGCGGTCTCTTCCTCGACCAGAAAGCCGATCGACATGATGGCGAGGCCGAAGCGCCGGAGCGGAATCATTTTTCGCTCGTCGTTCAGCTCCGGCTTGTCGTGCAGGCCGGTCAGGCGCGGCACCGAGGGGCCGTAGATGTCGGCATCGAGCAGCCCGACCTTGAGGCCGAGATCGCGCAGGCCCAGCGCCAGATTCAGCGCGGTGGTCGACTTACCGACGCCGCCCTTGCCGGAGGCGACCGCGATCACGGCGGCGACGCCCGGGATTTCCGACTGCCGCGCCATCGGCGATTGGGCGCCGCCCTGCGGCGGCGGCTTGTGGGCATGAACCGGCTGCACGCCGGGCGTGCCTCGGCTCGGCTGCGGGGGTGGCGGCGGCGCGGAGCCCGGCTTGCGCTCGGCAGTCAGCGCCACCATGACGGTGGTGACGCCGGGAATGCCGCGCACGGCGGCCTCCGCCTCGGCCCGGATCGATTCCCAGGCCCTCGCCTCGGCGGCGTCGACGTTGATCGAGAAGAATACCTTGCCGTCGGACGCGCTGATCGGGCTCAGCACATTGGCATTGGTGAGCGCGACCCCGCGGGGCGATTTGATCCTGGCGAGGCTGTCGAGAACCTGTTGCTGCGTCACGCTCAAAGTGCATCTCCTGAACGGAGCCTGATCCGGACCCGGAGGGCCGCGCCGGCGCGAAGCGTGGAGCGGCTTTCCGGCAGGATCATGCTCGAGACTCTGGGATGCCCCATTAGAGCGGAAACGCCCAAAAGGCTACTGCCTGCCGATATCGTCAGCCATCTCGGCGGGCGCCGCCCCCTGCTCCGCGGCGGCCTCGTAATTCAGCTCGATCATGACCCCATTGGGGTCGTTGACGAAGATCTGCCACAGCTCGCCGCCGGGCACCTGGCGGGAGTCGAACTTCATCCCTTTGGATGCCAGGCGCTGCTTCATGCCGTCGAAGCCGCGGCTGGCGAAAGCGACATGATGGACGACGCCGGAATCCGGCTTTTGCGGCTCAGCCGTCCCCGAGATGTCGACGAGGTGCACCACCGGCCTGCCCTCGCTGTACATCCAGGCGCCGGGGAAGGCGAAATTCGGCCGCGGGCCTTTTTCCAGGCCCAGCACCCCCTCGTAGAAACCGACGGTCTCGCCCAGATTCCGGGTCCGGATATTGAAATGATCGAGGACGCCAACGCTCACACCGCCCATGCTCTCGCTCCCTTTTTCGAAGTCCTTTGGTCCCGCCATCCTAGCACAGGGGGCCGCCAAACGAAGCCGTTGCCCTCCGCCCTTAACGGTTTATGGTGCGCCTCCGATCCGCCCTCGCAGCGGAACTTGGAGGACGCCGCCCGGCGCCCTCATCCGGCGACAACCGTAAAACTCAAGCTACGGACAAGGTACCACACATGGCTAAAATCGCTTTCCTCGGTCTCGGCGTGATGGGCTTCCCCATGGCCGGACACCTCGTGAAAAAAGGGGGCCATGAGGTCACCGTCTACAACCGCACCGCGGCCAAGGCGAAGGAATGGGCGGACAAGTTCGGCGGCAAGACCGCGGCGACCCCGAAGGCGGCCGCCGAAGGTCAGGATTTCGTGATGTGCTGCGTCGGCAACGACAACGACCTGCGCGCCGTCACGACCGGCCCCGACGGGGCCTTCGCCGGCATGAAGAAGGGTGCGACCTTCGTCGACCACACCACCGCCTCCGCCGAGGTCGCGCGTGAGCTGGACGCAGCCGCCACCAAGGCCGGCTTCAAATTCATCGATGCGCCGGTCTCCGGCGGCCAGGCCGGCGCCGAGAACGGCGTGCTGACGGTGATGTGCGGGGGCGCGCAGGATGCCTATGCCGGCGCCGAGCCCATCATCACGGGTGCCTATGCGCGGATGTGCAAGCTGCTCGGGCCGGCCGGAAGCGGCCAGCTGACCAAGATGGTCAACCAGATCTGCATCGCCGGTCTGGTGCAGGGTCTCTCCGAGGGTATCCACTTCGCCAAGAAGAGCGGCCTCGACGTCGCCGCGGTGATCGAGACCATCTCGAAAGGGGCCGCGCAGTCCTGGCAGATGGAAAATCGCTACAAGACCATGAACGACGACAAATACGATTTCGGCTTCGCGGTCGAATGGATGCGCAAGGACCTCTCGATCTCGCTGGCCGAAGCCCGCCGCAATGGCGCCAACCTGCCTGTCACCGCGCTGGTCGATCAGTTCTATTCCGAGGTCGAGAAGATGGGTGGCAAGCGCTGGGATACGTCGAGCCTGCTGGCGCGCCTGCAGCGCTGATGAACGCATTGACGGCCGCAGCCGGGCAGCTGCGGCCGTCGCGGGTCTCGACGCGGCGCCCGCCGCGGCGAGGCTCGCATTGAGCCGAAGAACGAATTCCGGGGGAATTGACTTGCTGAGCGCGATAGCCGCCATTTTCATCGTTGCGTATGCTGCCATCGCGCTCGAACACCCGCTCGGCGTCAACAAGAGCGCCTCGGCTCTGCTCGGAGCGGGCCTGCTCTGGACCATCTATGCGATGTCCATCGGCGACGCCTCGCTGGTCAACCACCAGCTCGACGAATCCGTCGCCTCGACCGCTCAGATCGTCTTCTTCCTGATCGGTGCCATGACGATCGTCGAGGTGATCGACGCCCACAACGGCTTCGAAGTCATCACCTCGATCATCCGCACCACGAAGCAGACCACGCTGATGTGGATCATCGGCTTCGTGACGTTCTTCCTGAGCGCGATCCTCGACAATCTGACGACCACCATCGTGATGATCTCGCTGATCCAGAAGCTGATCGGCAACAAGAGCGATCGCCTGCTGTTCGCCTCCATCATCGTCATCGCCGCCAATGCCGGCGGCGCCTGGACCGTGATCGGCGACGTCACGACGACGATGCTCTGGATCGGGGGCCAGATCTCGCCCGTCAACATCATGAAGTCGGTGTTCCTGCCGTCGCTGGTCAACCTGCTGATCCCGTTGCTCATCATCGGCTATTCGCTCAAGGGGAAAGAGATCGTACCTCCGCTGCAAGGGCGGGAGCAGGCCCTCAGGGTCGAGGTGTTCGAGCGCAATCTGATGTTCTATCTCGGCCTCGGTACCCTGGTTGCGGTTCCGGTTTTCAAGGCCGTGACACACCTCGCGCCGTTCATGGGCATTCTTTTCGGACTGGGCGTCCTCTGGCTGGTCGGTGAGGTCGTTCACCGCCACAAGGACGAGGATGCGCGCCGTCCCCTCACTCTCGTCCATGCGCTGGCACGTATCGACATGAGCTCGATCGTGTTCTTCGTCGGCATCCTCATGGCCGTCGCATGCCTGGAGCACGCCCGCGTCCTCGAGCTTCTGGCGAAATGGCTCGACGCCACGGTCGGGCGTCTCGACATCATCGTCATGCTGCTCGGCCTCCTGAGCGCCGTCATCGACAACGTACCGCTCGTCGCCGCGACGATGGGCATGTACAATGTGGTGCAATATCCGCCCGACAGCTTCCTCTGGGAGTTCATCGCCTATTGCGCGGGAACCGGCGGCTCGATCCTGATCATCGGCTCGGCCGCGGGCGTCGCCGCCATGGGCCTCGAGAAGATCGAGTTCTTCTGGTACGCGCGCCGCATCGCGGGCCCCGCGCTGGCGGGCTATCTGGCGGGAGCGGTGGTCTACATCGCCCAGCACGCGGCGCTGCATTGACGGCCTGGGCCAGATCCAAATTAACGCCGGGTTAACGTAATTCTTTAGCTCCTTAAGTCACCTCTTAAGGATTTCTTGCCAGAGATAGACAATGCAGAAGGCCCGCGTCCGGCGTGGGCAGGAATCGTTGTTGCTTGATGAGTAACCCCGCTGAAAAGCCTGAGGTCGTGCAGCTTCCGGCCGAGCCGGTGAGCGCTCCATCGGCGAGCAGCCGACGGGCTGCGGCGCAGCGGGTGCGCGAGGCGCGGGACAAGTTAACGTCGACCAGCGGAACCCGTCCGGCCTTCGACGCCGAAATGCTGCGCCAATATGCCCAGACGCGGCTGTCGGCCTCTTATGTCGTGATGCTGCTGGTGGTCGCAACGGGCGTGCTGTTCGGGCTGTGGATGCAGCCGATCCCAGCCGCTGCCTGGACCGCGGGCATGCTCTGCCTGCACAGTGCGATGGTCCGCAGTTGCCGGCGCTTCCTGACCGAACCCGCCTCGCCTGCGGCAACGCGCGCATGGCGGACACGCTTCGTCGTGCTCGATCTGCTCTATGGGCTGTGCTGGATGGCGATCCTGATCCATCCCGTGCTCGACATGGTCACGGAAACGCTGATGATGTTCCTGATGCTGCTGGTGATCGCAGTATCGAGCATGCTCGCCGCCAATCTCCCGATCGCAGCGCTTGCCGCCACCGCGCCGGTCGCCGTCGCCATGGCGCTGAGCTTTGCGATGACCGGCTCGCTGGACAACTACATCCTGGCCGCGCTCGCGCTCGCCGCCGAGGGCTATTTCGTGCTGCTGGCGCATCGCCTGCACTCCTCCACTTTCGCTACCCTGGAAGCACGCGCCGAGAAAGACGCCCTGATCGGCGAGCTGGAACAGGCCAAGGCGATCTCGGACGAAGCACGCCACCGCGCCGAATCCGCCAACGTCGCCAAATCCCGCTTCCTCGCGCAGATGAGCCACGAGCTGCGCACGCCGCTGAACGCCATCCTCGGCTTCTCCGAGGTGATGAAGAGCGAGATTTTCGGCGCGCATGCGGTGCCGGTCTACAAGGAATATTCCGCCGACATCCATAATTCCGGCGTGCATCTGCTCAACCTCATCAACGAGATCCTCGACCTGTCGCGGATCGAGGCCGGCCGCTACGAGCCTCAACGAGGAAGCGGTGTCGCTGGTCGGCATCGTCGCCGACTGCCATCATTTGATGAAGCTGCGCGCCACGAGCCGCGGCATCACCATCCACGAAGTGTTCGAGCAGGCCATGCCGCGGCTCTGGGCCGACGAGCGTGCGATCCGCCAGGTCGTGCTCAACCTGATCTCCAACTCGATCAAGTTCACCCCGCAGGGCGGCGAGATCTGGCTCAAGGCCGGCTGGACCGCGTCAGGCGGACAATATCTCTCGGTGAAGGATTCCGGCTCCGGCATTCCCGAGGACGAGATCCCGGTCGTGCTCGCCTCGTTCGGCCAGGGCTCCAACTCGATCAAATCGGCAGAGCAAGGCGCCGGCCTCGGCCTGCCGATCGCCAAGAATTTGATCGACCTGCACGGCGGCACGTTCACGCTGAAGTCGAAGCTGCGCATCGGCACCGAGGTGATCGTCACCTTCCCGCCGGAGCGCGTGATGAGCGCGCTTGCGCCGCTGTCGGATGATTCTCCACCGCTCCAGCCGGAGAGTTCCGTACTGCCCGAGGAGAAGCGCAGGCCGCGCCACAAGCCGATCATGAGCGCCGGCACGGGCTCTTAATCAGATGCTTGCAGACATGCCCGACCATCCCCCACTATGTCCGAATGAGCAAAGAAACGCCGTGCGTCGCCGTCTGCATGATCGATCCCAGGACCAAGCTGTGCTTCGGCTGCGGCCGGACCTTGCCCGAGATCGCGCGCTGGCACGCCATGGAAAGTGCGGAACGGCTCGCAGTCATGGCCCTGTTGCCGACACGCATGTCGGAAGCCGGCCTTGTGCCGATCGCGCCATCTCCGAAACGCGCCTGACCGCCCAGCGCGCCTGCGGAGGCGCACGATGATCCGCTTCCTGCTCGTTCTCGTCATGCTCGCCGGCACGGCCGGCGCGGTCGTCGCCTATGGCGATCCCGATCAGATCGCGCGCGCCAGCCACAAGGTCTCGCATATTTTTCGCGCGCAGACGGCGGCAACGCCCGCACCTGCCGTGCAGATCCCGCGTGGCCAGGGCGGCGAGTTCGCGCTACGGGCCAAGATCAACGGTGTCGCAGCGCCAATGGTGATCGACACCGGTGCGACATCGGTGGTGCTGACCTGGGAAACCGCGAAAGCCATCGGATTGCCGCTCGAGATGCTCGAATACGATGTCGATCTCGAAACCGCGGGCGGCCACACCAAGGCGGCTCGCCTCACGATCGACCGTCTCTCCGTCGGCCATCTCGTCGAAAAGTCGGTGCCGGCCCTCGTCGTCCAGCGCGGGCAGATGAAGACCAATCTGCTCGGCATGAGCTTCCTCGACCGTCTGGAGAGCTGGGGCGTGCGCGCCGACAAGCTGATGCTGACCGGCTATCCCGAGCTTCAAAGCAGCCACCGCCGCTCGCGCACCGCAATCGACTAGACGCGCAGCAGAACCGGCGGCGCAGCCGCCAGGGGCTCCGTTCGAACGGGCTGTCCTCCTTCCCTAACAGGCCGGAAAGCATGGAGGTGTGACCTTCCTGCTATTTACAAACCGTCTAGTCGGTTTATACCCACTTGCGTTCCGGGGTTGGACGAGCCGCTTCCCTCAAGGGGGCGGCCTAGTGGGAGATTGAAAATATGACTGCGAGAGCCGCCATCCGCCGCACGCTGCGGGTCGTGCCCTTTGCCGCTGCGTTTGCCGTGGGCAGCGCCCATGCTGCCGACCTGACACCGCGTCAGGCAGCGCCCTTCTCCGCTTACACGGCCCCGCAGCCCGTGTATTCGTGGACCGGTCTCTATGCAGGCTTCAACGCCGGCTATGCCGAGAGCGGAGACGACGCCTTCAACAATCTCGTCGGGACCAGCGGCGGTAAGGTCAAGGGCGCCGTCGGCGGCGTGCAGATCGGCTACAACTACCAGCTCTCGCCCATGTTCGTGGTCGGCATCGAGAACGACTTCGAAGGCGGCGACCTCAAGAACCACGACGCGCTCAACAGCACCGCGGTCAGCCTGCCCTGGTACATGACCGGCCGCGCTCGCGCCGGCATCGCGACGATGGATTCACGCCTGCTGTTGTTCGGGACCGCAGGCCTTGCCGCCGGCGAATTGAAGGACGGGCCGATCAACAAGATGAAGATGGGCTGGACCGCGGGCGGCGGCGTCGAATGGGCGTTCCTGCCCAAATGGTCGGCCAAGGCCGAATATCTCTACACCGAGTTCAAGCATGACGACCTGCCCGACTGGAACGCCGCGAAATTCCACAGCTTCCGCGTTGGCGTGAACTATCACTTCGACCTGTTCCGCTGAGACAGAGCCATGAAGGGCCGGATGTCACGATCCGGCTCTTCGCGGTGCGACTAGGCCGCCGCCTCGGCCGGCGCGCGGGCGCCGACGCGCGCGATTGCATCGCGCAGCACGTCGAGACCGGCACCCGGCTTCACCCCTTGCTCGGCCAGATGGCGGCGGAACGCGCGTGCGCCGGGCACGGCGTGGAATGCGCCGACGAAATGCCGCGTGATCGCATGCAGCCGCGTGCCGCGCGCAAGCTGCTGCTCGATATAGGGCCTCATCGCCTCGAGGGCGTCCTGCATGGTGGCATGTGGCGCCGCCTCGCCGAAGATATCGGGATCGACCGAGAGCAGCCGCCATGGCTCCTGATAGGCGGCGCGGCCGAGCATGACGCCATCGACATGTTTCAGATGCGCCTTCGCCTCGTCGATTCCAGGAATGCCGCCGTTGATGATGACGGGCACATCAGGCATCGCGCGCTTGAGGCGATAGACGCGCTCATAATCGAGCGGCGGGATGTCGCGGTTCTCCTTTGGAGACAAGCCGTTGAGCCAGGCCTTGCGGGCATGCACGATCAACGCGTCGGAGCCGGAGGCGACCACCGCGTGCGCAAGCGCATCGAGCGCGATCTCCGGATCCTGATCGTCAATCCCGATACGGCATTTCACCGTGATGGGAACGGCGACTGCCTGCTTCATCGCCTCGACGCACCGCGCCACGAGGCTCCGGTTCCGCCATGAGGCAGGCGCCGAAGCGGCCGTCCTTCACGCGGTCGGACGGGCAACCGACGTTGAGATTGATCTCGTCATAGCCGAACGCCTCGCCGATCTGCGCAGCCTGCGCGAGCTCGCGCGGATTGGAGCCGCCAAGCTGCAGCGCCACCGGATGCTCGATCGCGTCGAACCCAAGCAGCCGCTCCCGATCGCCATGAATGATGGCGCCGGTGGTCAGCATCTCGGTATAGAGCAGCGCCCGCCGCGTTAGGTGACGATGGAACACCCGGCAATGCCGGTCGCTCCAGTCCATCATGGGCGCCACGGAGAAGCGATAGGCTTGCGATCTCAAAATGGCTATTCTTTCATCGAACCGACAGCGTGGAGGTGCCCTCGCACCAGAACCAGCATTTTGCGTGGCGCTGCGCCTATCCTTCGCCTGAATGGGCGTCTGGTGCAACCGCAACAATAAAGTGGTGCGGACAAGAGAAAGCAACAATGATCCCGCATGGCATAAGCCGAGGCAGCCTTGTCCAATCTGGGCATGGCTGGCCCAACACCTCAATTGCCGGTGAATAGCCGGCCCAAATTGGACAGGGGCGCCATCCGGGGCCGCATCGGAGAGATTATGGTTGAGAATGCTCATTCGGCTGGTCGGCCGCTCGATCCCCGTTCCTCATGGTCCGGGCTGTCGCAAGCAGAACGCGACGCCGCCTATGACAACAACGCGGCCGTCAAGAACAGCGCGGTCCTGATCGCCGAACGGAACGAAGCCTCCGGCCGGCTACGGGGCACGCTGAAATCCCATCTCGACCTGCTCTACGGTCACCGGACGAACAACAAGATCGATCTCTACCCGGCCGCCAGGCCGGACGCGCCCTGCCTGGTGTTCCTGCATGGCGGTTATTGGCAGCGCAATTCGCGCGAATTGTTCGCCATGCTGGTCGAGGGCATCGCCGCCCATGGCTGGTCGGTTGCCATTCCCGGCTATTCGCTGGCGCCCGAGGTGTCCCTCACCGACATCGTCGCCGAGATCCCGCGCGCGCTCGACTGGCTCGCCGCAAATGGCGCGTCCCATGGCGTTGCCGGACCGCTCGTGCTGTCGGGCTGGTCGGCGGGCGCCCATCTCGTCGCGATGGCGCTGGACCATCCGAGTGTCCATGCGGGACTAGCGATCTCGGGCGTCTACGATCTCGCGCCGATCCGCAATACCGGCCTCAACAACGCGCTGAAGCTGACCGATGATGAGATCGCCAAACTCTCACCGATTCGCCTGCCCGTGACGCAGAAGCGGCTCGACATCGCCTATGGCAGCAACGAGCTGCCGGCGCTCGTCTGCGATTCAATCGCTCTCCACGACAAGCGCTCGGCGGCCAAGGCGCCGGGGAAGCTCATCCCAATCGAAGGCGCCGATCACTTCACCATTCTCGAGGCATTGCGGAGGCCGAGCGGCATCCTGGTGGACGCTGCCCGCGGGTTGCTGGACTAAAACTGCGAAAACAACCCCATGCACAGTACAGATGCCTTTGTTTTCAAAGGCGAATTTCTGGCCGCAAATCGACGTCGCTGATGGCATCGACATGTCGGGCAAAACAGGGGCTGACCCCATCATCGCCCCGACCGCGCCTCCTCCGATCCAATCCAGATTTGCTCAGCTGTGATCCGCACCGGATAGAGCCGCAACGGCGGACTGGGCCATCCCGCGGTGATCGCGCCGTCCCGCAAATCGAATGACGCAGCATGGCGCGGGCAGAACAGCCTCCCGGCCGCCACATGCCCAAGTCCCAGATCGGCCTGTTCGTGCGGACAGGCGCGGGCACAGGCGACGACATCGCCGTCGTTCCAGATCACGAGCAAATCGCGCCCGGCAACGCGAACGATCATCTCTCCCCTCAGCCGGTCGAGATCGCAGACCGGAATCCACCCGGCCTCGTCATCCACCGAGATAGGCCTTGCGCACATGCTCGTTCTCGATCAGCTCGGTGCCAGCGCCTGAAAGTACGATGCGGCCATTCTCGAGCAGATAGGCGTGATCGCACATTTCCAGCGCGGCGAAGGCGTTCTGCTCGACCAGCAAGACCGTGGTGCCGGCATCGCGAATGCCGCGGATAATCGCAAAGGTACGTTCGACGATGTTGGGCGCAAGCCCGAGCGAAGGCTCGTCGAACATGACCAACCGCGGCCGCGACATCAGGGCGCGCCCGATCGCCAGCATCTGCTGCTCGCCGCCGGACAGCGTGCCCGCGGCCTGCTTGCGTCGCTCGGCGAGCCGCGGAAATTCCGTGTAGATGCGGTCGCGATCGGCCGCGATCTCGCCCGATCCACGGCGGAGGTAAGCCCCCATGTCGAGATTTTCTTCGACGCTCATGTGCGGAAACACCCGCCGTCCTTCCGGACAATGCGCGATGCCGCTTGCGAGCACGCGCGGCGGCCTTGCGCCAGTGAGGTCGACGCCCTCGAACCGCATCTGCCCGGAGCGCGGCGGGACGAGACCGGAAATCGCGCGCAACGTCGTGCTTTTGCCGGCGCCGTTGGCGCCGATCAGGGCCACCAGCTGTCCAGCCTTCACGTCGAGCGAAATGCCGCGCAGCGCGGTGACGCCGCCATAGCCGCACACCATGTCGCGGATCTCAAGCACTCGCCGCTCCATGTCCGAGATAGGCCTCGATCACGGCTGGATCGTTGCGGATCACGTCTGGCGTCCCCTCGGCGATGATGCGGCCGTAGTTGAGCACCACGATGCGGTCCGAAACCGTCATCACCATCGGCATATCGTGCTCAACCAGCAGGATGGTGATGCCGCGGTCGCGGATACTGCGGACAAGCTCGACGAACCGGTGCGTCTCCGAGGCATTCATGCCCGAGACGGGCTCGTCGAGCAGCAGCATCGACGGCTCGGCGGCGAGCGCCAGTGCGACACCGACGAGACGCTGCTCGCCGTACGAGAGCGAACCGGCCAGATCGTGCGCACGGCGTTCGAGCCCGACCCATTCGATCAGCTCGCCCGCCTTCTGCCGCAGCTTGCGCTCGGAAGCGCGCGCGCCGGGCAGGCCAAGGATGGCATCGAGCAGCCGCACCCGGCTCTGGCGATGCAGGCCGATCAGGAGATTGTGGTAGACGGTGTCGTTGGGGAACACTGAAGTGCGCTGGAACGTGCGGATCAGGCCGAGATCGGCGATCTCGTGCGGCTTCAATCCGGCGAGCGTCGTGCCCTGATAGGTGACCTGGCCCGCGCTCGGCGTCAGGAAGCCGGTCATGACGTTGAAGGCGGTGGTCTTGCCGGCGCCGTTCGGCCCGATCAGGCTGACGATCTCGCCCTCACCCACCGTAAAGCTCATGTCGGAGATCGCGACCAGCCCGCCGAAGCGGACGGCGACCTGATCGATGGTCATGGCGATGTTGCGCACCGTCATCACGCCGGTTCCTTGGCGCTAGTTTCAGTGAGAGCCACCGGAGCCAGCGCCGGTGCATTGCTCCGCCGCCTCGAGAACCGCTGGGCGAGCGATGGCACGATGCCGCGCGGCAAGACGAACAGAATGGCCATCAGCACGCCGCCATAGGCGATCCATTGCGCTTCCGGCGCCATGACCGGCCGCAGCGCCACCGGCAGCAAGCCGAAGATCAGGCCGCCGACGACCGGGCCGGCCAGCGAGCCCTTGCCGCCGCTGATCACCATGATGACCATGGTGACGGTGTTGATGAAGGCGAAGACTTCGGGGTCGATGATCCGGATGTAGTGCGCATAGAGGCTACCGGCGGCGCCCGCGATTGCGGCCGAGATCACGGCCGCGATCGTGAGCGTCCTGGTGACGTCGATGCCGACAGAGACGGCCAGCGTTTCGTTCTCCATCAGCCCGCGCATGGCGCGGCCGAAATGGGAATGAACGAGGCGCGCGATCAGGAGATAGGCGATCAGCGCCACGACCAGCACGAGATAGTAGTTATGCATCTTGGTGCGCAGCGTCATCTCGCCAAATCCGGGCAAAGGCAACGCGATCCAGGGAATATTGGTCAGTGCCAGCGGCCCCTGCGTCAGCTCGACCCAGTTCAGCGCCACCAGCCGCACGACCTCCGCAAACGAGATCGTCACGATGACGAAATAGGCGCCGCGGACCCGGAAGGAGAGCAGCCCAACGAAATAGCCGCACAATCCCGCGACCAGGATCGCCAGCACGAAGCCCGCGATGGGCGGCCAGGGCGCGTGGACCAGCCGCAGGTCTCCGGGCAGGCCGACATCGAAGCCGAGCGACGTCAGCGCGCTGACATAGGCGCCAATGCCGAAAAACGCGATATGGCCGAGGCTGAGCTGGCCGGTAAAGCCGAGCAGCAAATTGAGACTCATCGCGCCGATCACGAAGATTCCGGTCGTGATCAGCGCGTTGAGAAGATAGGGATCGCGCAGCCAGAGCGGCACCGAGGCAAGGGCCAGGAGCGCGAGAATGGTGACAGCTATTCTCATCCGACGCGCTCCGCGCGCGCGAACAGGCCGGTCGGCCGGAAGATCAGGACCGCGATGATGATCAGGAAGCCCATGGCGTCGCGATAGCCCGATGAGACGTAACCGGCGCCGAGTTCCTCGGCGAGCGCCAGAATGAAGCCGCCGATCACCGCGCCGGTGATGTTGCCGAGGCCGCCGAGGATGACGATGGCGAACGCCTTGACGGCGGCGAGGTCACCCATTTGCGGGAAGATGACGTAGACCGGTCCGAGCAGAGCTCCCGCCGCCGCGGCGAGGCTGGAGCCGATCGCGAAGGTCGAGGTGTAGATCATGTCGACATTGACGCCCATCAGCGCGGCCGTGTCGTGGTCCTGGAACGTCGCACGCATCGCACGTCCCAGGCTGGTCCTGTTGATGAGCAGATACGTCACCAGGATCAGCAGTGCGGCGGCGGCAAGAACGAACAGGCGCAGCCAGGAGACCGAGACCGGCCCGAGCACCAGCGGCGCCTCGGGAAACGGCGTCGTGACCGATTTGGCGACGCCGCCCCAGATCCATAGCGCGCCCGACTGCATCGCGATCCAGGCCCCGATCATCACCAGCATCGTGGTGTCGATGTCGGAGCCACGCAAAGGCCGCAGCAATGTCAGCTCGATGGCCGCCCCGAGCAGCCATCCGGCAAGGACGGCAACCGGCAATGCCAGGAAGAAGTTCAGCCCGAGTTGCTGCACCACGATGAACATGATGTAGGCGCCGAACGTATAGAGCACGCCGTGCGTGAAGTTCACGACGTTCATGATGCCGAAAATCAACGTCAACCCGATGCCCAGCAGCGCATAGGTGCCGCCGAGCACGACCATGTTGACCAGATGCTGGAGAAACTCGCTCAAAACCGTTCCCGAATGACTTCGGCGAGAGCGGCGGTATGCCGCCCTCGCGCCTGACCCGACGCTAGAGCGTCTTCATCCCGACCTTGCCGTCGTTGATCTCGATGAGATAGACGTTCGGCTGGCTCTGACCGCTCTCCTTGCCCTCGGGGCCGGACTTGCGGAACACGATGTCGCCGTTCAGCCCCTTGATGTTGATGTCCCAGAATGCCGCCTTGATCGCCGCCGGCTCGGCCTTGCCGGCCTTCTCGATCGCGGCCGCCACGGTGCGGATGCCGTCATAGCCGCGGAAACTCTCGGTGCAGCCGGCGAACTCGAAACCGCGCTTCTTCCATTCGGTGATGAAATAGTTGGTTGCCTCCGGGTTCGGGGTCTTGTCCGGGAACCAGGGCAGGAAGGTGGTCAGATGCATGGTGCCGTTGGCGGCTGCTCCCGCCTGGGCGATGATCTGGTCCGGGTTCTGCGAACCGCCGGTGGTGATGATGCGCTTCTTCAGACCCAGCGCAGCCGCCTGCTTAAAGATCAGCGTCAATTGATCGACCGCGGTCGTGACGATGACCGTCTCGGAATCCGGTCTCTTGATCTTGGAGAGCTGCGCGCTCATGTCCTGCGCGCCCTGGTCCATCGTCTCGACCAGGCCGATGGCGATGCCCTTCTCCTTCATCATCTTGCTGAAGTCTTCGGCGGTGCCGCGGCCCCAGTCGTTGTTGATGACGAGGAAATCGACCTTCTTCAGTGCGAGCTTGTCGACGATGCCCTTGAAGGCCGCGGCCTCGACCGCCGAGGGCGGCGAGATGCGGAAGATGAAGGGATTGCCCGTCGTCGTGATCTTGCCGGAGGACGAGGTTTCCACCACCATCGGCGTCTCGTATTCCATCAGCTTCGGCATCACCGCGAGCGTCAGGCTCGAGCCCCAGGCGCCCATCAGCACCGGGACCTTGTCGCTGGTGATGAGCTTCTCGGCAACGGCGGCAGCTTCCGTCGGGTTGCTCTTGTTGTCCTCGATCACGAGCCTCGATCTTCTTGCCGAGCACGCCACCCTTGGCGTTGATCTCGTCGGCGGCGATCTTCGCGCCGTTGACGACGTAGGTGCCAGACGCCGCAAACGCGCCGGTGAGCGGCTCGTTGACGCCGATCTTGATGGTCTGTGCTCCCGCGGTGCCGCCGACCAGGGCCGTCGTCAGCGCGATTGTCCGAACCAGTCCAAGTGCTCGTGTCATGTTGTCTCTCCAAATCCCACGCTGTTGATGTCTAGTGCAGTCCAGGCTTCGTCACTTTTCAATGTGCGAACACACCGTCACCCCGATCCGCTCCGGCGGCCAAGGACGCGGGCGATGCGTGCGCGCAGAACGTCCGATACGATCGACCAGACACTGAGCCTCAGCCGACGTTCCTGGCCCCGACGGCACACCGGACATGTGGCGATCAAGATTGGCGGCGAGATCCGCGACCAGGCGCCGGGCGAGATCGCGCACAAGACCGGGACGACCGACCTGGGCGAGCGTCCCCGTGAGCGTGTAGCCGATCGACAATTCGATGGCGGTCGCCGCGCCGCCTTCGAGCGGCAGCAGGCGATAGCGGATCTCGCCTTGCGTCGCCGAATGGCTGCGCTGGTCGGTGCCGATGCCGACGATGCGCCCCGAGAGCGACGCGGGATCGCGCTCGACGCGCGCGGCGCCCTCGAAGCTTGCCGCGATCGGCCCGAGCCTGACGCGGATCAAACCCTCCACGCGCTCCGGCCTCGGCGGCGATGTCAGCGAGACGCCGGGCAGGCAGGCCGCGATGCCTGCGACATCATCGAACATCGCGAACACCTTTGCCGGGGGATGCGCCAGCGTGAAACCCTGCTCGAGCACGGTCGCCGGGGTGAAGTCGGCGATGCTGCCCGGCGCGATACTTTCCTGTGCCGGAACCGCCGCCTGCCGCGCAGGCTGCGGCTCTCTGCGACCAGCTGCGGCGCGCCCCGATCCGGCGGGACCGAGACCGGTGCGGTCGCCATCGGTCAGCGGCGCGATGCTGCGCGCGCGCCTCGCCGCGATCACGGACTGCACCGCGCGCACGATTCCGACATAGCCGGTGCAGCGGCAGAGATTGCCGCTGAGGCCAACGCGGATGCGACGCTCGTCGGCATCGGGCAGACGCAGGACGAGGTCGCGCGCCGAAACCAGCATGCCGGGGGTGCAATAGCCGCACTGAAGCGCGTGCTCGCGCGTGAAGGCGGCGCGCAGCTCGGTCGTGACCTCGTCCTCGTCGAGACCTTCAATCGTGGTGATATCGGCGCCCTCGCAGGCCACCGCATAGGTGATGCAGGATCGCACCGGCACGCCGTCGAGCAGCACGGTGCAGGCGCCACAGACGCCGTGCTCGCAGCCGAGATGCGTTCCGGTGAGATCGAGCTTGTCGCGGACGAAATCGGCCAGGCAGGTGCGCGGCTCGGCCGACAGCTCCACCGCCTGCCTGTTGACGTTGAGCGCGATCGTGGTCATGCCGCGGCCTCCTGGACCGCGCGCTTCAGCACGCCGACATGGATGTGGCGCTGCACGACGTCGTCGATCCCGGCCTTGGCCAGAAGAGCGTCGGCGACGCCTGCGTCGAAACGTTCCTTGTAGTCCGCAGCGATCCGCCCGCCGAACAGCCCGGCCGCGTCGGTGAGGACGATCGGCGCCGTGTCGATCGCCCCGATCACGACCCGGGCGGTGGCGGCACCCGGATCAATCAGCACCGCGCCGATGGCATGGGCGAACTCGCCGATCTTGCGGCAGCTCTTGGCGTAGCCCCAATGCGCCGAGGCCGAGCGTGTCGGGACGAGGATCGACTCGACGATCTCTCCAGCTCGCAGCGCCGATTCCAGAGCGCCGACGACAAAGGCTTCGATCGACATCGTTCGCGCGCCGGCAAGACTGCGCAGCGTCACGCGCGCACCCAGCGCGGCCAGCGCCGAAATCCAGTCCGCGGCGGGATCGGCATGACTGAGCGAGCCGCCGATCGTGCCGCGGTTGCGCACGGCGCGATAGGCGATGTTGGCCGCGACGGCGCGCATGGCGCCGCGGGTGACATCCGCCGTACGACCGTCCTCGATGTCGGCGTGGGTGACCAGCGCGCCGAGCATCAGCTCGCCGCCGGACACGTCCGCGCGCTTGAGTTCCGCAAGGCCGGAGATATCGATGATCAGCTCCGGCTGCACCAGGCGCAGATTGAGCATCGGCCCGAGCGACTGGCCGCCGGCGATGATCTTGGCCGATCCGTTGCTTGCGGCCAGCATCGACAGCGCGGCATCGAGATCGCGCGGACGTTCGTAAGCAAGGGCGCCGGTTTCATGCCGCGCTCCTCTCGGTCGCGCGCGCGGCGAGCACCGCCGCGACGACGCGATGCGGCGTGATCGGCGATTGCATCAGCTCGACGCCGAGCGGGCGCAGCGCGTCGTTGACGGCGTTGGCGATCGCAGCGGGGGCGCGATCGCCCCGCCCTCGCCGATGCCCTTCACGCCGAACTGCGTATAGGGCGACGGCGTTTCCATGTGATCGAGGCGCGCAGCGGGAACTTCGGTCGCGCCGGGAAGCAGATAATCGGCCAGCGTCGTCGCCAGCGGCTGACCGGACGCGTCGAACGGCATCTCTTCATAGAGCGCGGTGCCGATGCCCTGGGCGAGACCGCCGTAGATCTGGCCGTCGACGACGAGCGGATTGACCAGCACGCCGCCGTCCTCGACGATCACATAGTCCAGAATTTCCACCTCGCCGAGATCGGGATCGACCGCGACGACAGCGGCATGCGCGGCATAGCTGAAGGTCCCGCTGTCGCGCACAGGCTTGTAGCCTTGCGTCACTTCCAGTCCGCCGGGATCGACATCGGCGGGCAGATCCTGCGGGCGGCGATACCAGGTGTGGGCGATGGTCTTCAGGCTGACGCTGCCGTTGACGCCGCGTACCTCGCCGTCTCTGCAACACCACCGAGGCCGGATCGTGCTGCAACAGCTTTGCCCCGATGCGCCTGGCGCGTTCGCCGAGCTCGCGGCAGGCTGTCGCCACTGCACCACCTGCCATCACCATCGAGCGCGAGCCCCAGGTGCCAGTCGAATAGGGCGTCATCGCGGTGTCGCCGAGGATGATGCGAATCTTCGCGACGTCTATTCCCAGCATTTCATGCGCGACCTGGGCCAGCGTCGTCTCCATGCCCTGCCCGTGCGAATGCACGCCGACCCGCAATTCGAGGCCGCCGTCCGGGGTGAGCCGTGCCGAGGCCTGCTCGTGCCCCGGCACCATCGGAATGCCCCAGCCGGAATAGACCGAGGTGCCGTGCGCGGCCTGCTCGCAATAGATGGAGACGCCGACGCCGATGCGGCGGCCGTCAGCCTTGCCCCGGCCTTGTTCGGCGCGAATGGCATCGATGTCGACCGCGGCGAGCGCGCGGCGCATCGCTTCCGGATAGTCACCGCTGTCGAAATGCTTTTTGGTGATGTTGTCGAACGGCATCTGCTCCGGCAGCACCAGATTGCGCAGCCGCACCTCGCCGGGCTCGAGCCCGGCCTCGGCCGCCACGAGGTCGAGCATCAGCTCCAGTGCAAAGCAAACACCGGTGCGCGCCACGCCGCGGTACGGCAAGATCGGACATTTGTTGGTGGCGACCGAGAAGGTTCGGCAGCGATAGGCCGGCATCTTGTAGGGGCCGGGCAAGATGCTCGCGACTTGCGCAGCCTCGAGGCACGCAGAGAACGGATAGGACGAGTAGGCGCCGGAATCCACCGTCGCCTCGCAATCGATGCCGCGCAACGTGCCGTCGCGATCGGCGTAGACCGTGATCCTGTAATGATGCTCGCGGCAATTCGAGCTGGCGACGAGGTGCTCGCGGCGATCCTCGATCCAGCGCACGGGATGGCCGCGGCGCATCGTCAACCAGGACAGACAAACCTCTTCGGGCAGCAGGATGCCCTTGTGACCAAAACCGCCGCCGACGTCGGGCGAGATGACACGGATCTGGCCTTCTTCCATGCCGAGACATTCGGCAAGACCGCTACGGGTGATGTGCGGCATCTGGGCCGCCGAATGCAGCGTGAGCTGGTCGGCCCGGCGATCGAAGGTCGCGACCACGCCACGGCCTTCGAGCGGGGACATGCATTGCCGCGCGGTCGAGATCTCGCGCGTCACCTTGATCGGCGCGTCGAGCGCGGCGGAGATGTCGACCTCGTAATGGGTCTCGAGGAAGACGTTGTCGCCCCAATGCTCGTGCACCAGGGCCGAGCCGGGCTCGCGTGCCTTCAGCATGTCCGTGATAGCCGGCAGCTCTTCCAGCTCGAGCGTCACGGAGGCCGCGATGTCCTCGGCCTCGGCGCGGGTCGGCGCAACGCACATCGCGACGAGCCTCGCCGACCTGGCGCACTTTTCCGGTCGCGAGCACCGGCTGCTCGGATATCTTGAAGCCCGGAAGGCCCGACACCGCGCGGATCGGCTCGATGCCGACAAGGTCGGCTGCCGTGAACACGCTGCCGCGATGACGCTCCGGCACGTGGATGCCGCGGATGCGTGCATGTGCCAGCGGGCTGCGCACGAAAGCAACGTCCTGAAGACCTGCGAGCCTGATGTCGGCGACGTACTGGCCTCGGCCGCGCATCAGGCGGTCGTCCTCCTTCCGTGGCAGGCGCGCGCCCACGCCCTGCCCGGATTGGCCCGAAGGAAACTCTCGCTCGCTCCGCACGTCGGCGCCCTCCTTCACCGCCCCGCCTTATGCCGCGACGGCCTGCGGCAGGATCGGTGCGACCGCGTCGAAGCGCGTACCCGCGCGCAGACAGAAGGTCGGCTGCAGCAGACGCTCGGCGATCACATCGTTGTTCTCGTTGTCCTTCAGGACGAAGCGGCCGTTCTGCTCCGCAAGCACGGAGACGTCGGCGTCCATGCCGACCTTGAGCGCGCCGATCTCCCCGCTACGGCCAAGCATCTTGGCGGGATTGGAGGTGACCATCGGCACCACCTGCTCGAGCGACAGGCCGAGCGCCATCATCGAGCCTCATCGCCTGGACCAGGCTGAACTTGGCCTGGCCGGCGAAGGGATGGTTCTCCTCGTCCTCATGCTGGTCGGGCGTTCCGGCCGGCGCGGGCACATGGGTGTTGTAACCGTGGATGTCGGCGCCGAGCGTGGTCGGAATGATGCCGGCGGCGATCGCCTTCTTCGCGAGCCGATAGGAGAAGTGGCTGCCGTGACCGACATCGACCTTGAGGCCGCGATCCAGCGCGGCCTGGATCACCGGATGCACCTCGCCCTCGCGGTTGACGAAGCCGCCGGGATGGCGCGTGAAGGGATGGGCGAGGATGTCACCCTCGCGCAGCAGCGGGATCACGCGCGTGAGGATGGTGTCGGCATCTTCGCCATTGGCGCCGCTCTCGGGCAGACCCCAGAGTTGACCGAAATGCACGTAGACGGGCAGATCGGCCCGCTTGCCGATCTCCGCCGCCATCTCGATGACGCGAATGCCCCAGCGCGCGAAACCACCGATCTCGGCATGGGCCTTGATACCGCGCACGATGTCGAGATTGGCCGTCGCCGCCTTGACGGTCGCGTCGATGTCGACGCCATCCGGGCTGTAGAGCTGCGGATAGAAGTGCCCCTCAAGTCCGCCGACAAGATAGGCCGACAGGAACGCGTAGACGCGCGAGGCCGAAGCTTCCGCGATGAAATGGCGAAAACCGGGCAGCGTCATGCAGGACGGGCCGCCCTGATCGACCAGCGTGGTCACGCCCGACTGCACGCCGACCATGTCGGGGTTCATGCCGAAACGGCCAGAGACATATTGATAGACATGCGCGTGGGTATCGATCAGCCCGGGCAGCACCAGCTTGCCGCTGACGTCGACAACCTCCTTCGCACTGGTCGGCAGGATATCCGCAGCGACCGCGGCGATCTTGCCATTGCGGACAGCGACATCCTTGATGCCGTCCACGCCCGAGGCGGGGCAGATCACGCGACCGCCTCGCAGCAGAAGGTCGAAACTGGCAGTGACGGACATGGCGCTCTCCTCAGGTCTTGCGCAGGCGGTTGCCGCTGCCTCGAATTACGAAGCATGCTTCGTATTTTGACAAAAGCAAGCATCGTGCCATGATCAGGCGATGGCGGGCGCGCTCGAATCGAGCTAAGCGCGACGGAGTCTTGGGTTGGGGGAGCGTGCATTGCGGCAAGCACAGAAGCGACGCAGCGGAGGCAAGCATCGGCCCTGGCCCTTGTCGCAACGGCCGGGCTATTTGATCCGCCGGCTGCACCAGATTCACGTCGCGCTGTTTCAGGACGCCTGCGGTGAATTCGAGGTGACGCCGCTGCAATACAGCCTGCTCTCGGCGCTGGCGGTGCGAGAAACCGCCGATCAGACCACTTTGGCGGCCGATATCGCGTTGGACAGGACCACGACGACCGGCGCGCTGAAGCGGCTCGCCGCCCGGAACCTGGTCGAGCGCGCGGTGAACAAGGACGATCGCCGCGCGCGCCTGTGCCGTCTGACACCGGCTGGCGCTACGCTTCTGGTCAAGATCGAGGGCGCGGCGCGGCGCGCGCATCGTGGGACGCTCGGCGATTTGAGCGAACGGGAACAGGCGCAGTTCATCGATATGATGCAGCGCATCGTGGCCAGCAACCCCAGTCGCGACAGTTCTGCTGCCCTATTCGATTAGACGCTGTTGATGCGCTTTTGGGTTGGACTGCTCAATTTATCATCGTACCGCTGCCCGGCCGTGCAACGCCGTCGCCCCTCGCGAGCAAGCTCACGCCGAGAGCCAGACTCCGCCGTTGCGGCGGCAGATCGATCCGCGAGCTCGAAGCTGGCTTGAGAATCCAATGGCAATCCGGCGCGAGCGGCGCTGCATCCGGTCTTGCGCCGGCCGCGTCGTAACCCGTGGCATGATTTATGCTGCGATGATGCGAAGCGTGCTTCGCATTGGGGGATGTCATGACGGATTCCGAGCTTCGCACTGACCTTCACAGCATCGAGCCAATTCCCGATGCGGACCGGGACTCGACCGGGCCGCAGCAGATGTGGATCTGGGCCGGCGCCAACATCGCGCCGGTGAACTGGGCGCTCGGCGCGCTCGGCATCATCCTGAAGCTCGGCCTGATGGAGACGATCGCGGTCATCGTGCTCGGCAACATCGTCGGCTGCGCGATCTTCGCGACCTTCACGGTGATGGGGCACAAGACCGGCGTCAACCAGATGGTGCTGAGCCGGTCCGCCTTCGGCGTCCGCGGCGCCTACCTGCCCAGCATTCTGATGTTCCTGATGACGCTGGGCTGGATCGGCGTGAACACCTACTTCCCGGTCAAGGTGTCGATGGGCATCCTCGGCCAGTTCGGTGTGCCCGATACTTGGTTCATCGAGATCGTCGTCATCACGCTGGTGATGGCCGTGCAGGTGCTGATCGGCATCTACGGATTCTACGCGATCCGCACCTTCGAGAAATACACGGTGCCGCCGACCATTGCGATCATGGCGCTGATGAGCGTGCTGGCCTGGACGCGTCCCGGCGTCGTCAACTGGAGCCTGACCACCTCGCTGCCGCCCGGCGCGCATATGGCGATGCTGACGCTGCTGACGACGGCGATCGGCGTCGGCTGGGGCATCTCCTGGGTGACTTGGGCCTCGGACTATTCGCGCTTCGTGCCGAGAAGCGTGCCGTCGAAATCAGTGTTCTGGTACAGCTATGTCGGCATGTTCGTGCCGACGGTCTGGCTCGGCATTCTCGGCGCCACGATCGCCTCGACGACACTGGACACCGATCCCGCCAAGATGGTCAGCGCGGTGTTCGGCGGGCCGGTCAGCATTCTGGTGTTGCTGATGGTGCTGCACGGCCCGATCGCCACCAACATCCTCAACGTCTATTCGGCGACGCTGGCGGCGCTGAGCGCGGGGCTGAAACTCTCGCGCTTCTGGCTCACCGTCATCGTCGGCGTCGCCGGCTATCTCGTCACCCTCTACTTCATCTTCGCACCGTCGTTCGCGAAAGCGTTCGACAACTGGATGATCGGCCTGCTGCTGTGGATGAGCCCGTGGGCCGGGGTGGTGCTGGCCGACTTCTTCATCAAGCGGAAGGGCTGGATCGACATCGCCGAGCTCTATCGCTCGCCGGAGACGAGCGCCTATGGCGACATCAACTGGGCCGGCATGACTGCGTTCTTTGCGGGCCTGGTCGCCGGATGGCTGGTGGAAGATGGCCTGGTCGGCCCGCTTCAGGGGCCGATCTCGATCAATCTGCTCGGCGGCGCCGATCTGAGTTGGCTGTTCGGCATCGGGGTCTCGGGCATCGTCTATCTTGCGCTCGGCAAGCTCGTGACGTCGCCCTCCTCCATCGTTGCGAGCGGCGCAGGCAGATAGCAGATTCATGGACTACGTTCTGCGATCCATTCCCGGAAACGTGCAGTGGGGACTCTGGGACGGACGATTGAAGCCCGTGCTCCGGATCGCATCCGGAGACCGGGTGACCATCGAGACGCTTTCGGGCGAGCCGGACGATCTGCCCGATCCCGCACTCGGCTTCGAGGCCGTTCCCGGACATGCCGAGGTGTTGGCAGGCACGTTTCGCGGTCCGGGGCCGCATTTGCTCACCGGGCCGATCCACGTCGAGGGCGCCGAGCCCGGCGACGTGCTGGAAGTGCGCGTGCTCAACATCGAGCTGCGTTGTAATTGGGGCTGGAACCTCCAGGTGCCGACGCTCGGAACGCTGCCCGAAGATTTTCCCGATTTCCGTCGCATCCATATTCCGCTTGACCGCACGCGCAACCTGGCACGCCTGCCCTGGGGACAGGAGCTGCCGCTGTCCCCCTTCTTCGGCAATTTCGGCGTCGCGCCACCGCCGGGCTGGGGCCGCCTGTCCTCGAAGGAGCCGCGGGCGTTCGGCGGCAACATGGACAACAAGGAGCTCGGCGCTGGCAGCGCGCTCTATTTTCCCGTCTTTGTGCCGGGCGCGCTGTTCTCCGCCGGCGACGGCCATGCGCTCCAAGGCGATGGCGAGGTCTGCCTGACGGCGATCGAAACTGCGCTCACCGGCACCTTCGAATTCCACGTCCGGCGCGATCTTCGCCTCGCCTCCCCGCGCGCGGAAACCGCGCTCGACTGGATCACGATGGGATTCGATGAAGACCTCGACGATGCGGCCAAGGCGGCGTTGCGCGACATGATCGCGCTGATCCGCGAGAGCAGCCGCCTCAGCGCGCAGGACGCCTATACGCTTTGCTCGATCGCCGCCGACCTCCGGGTCACGCAGATGGTCGACGGCAACAAGGGCGTTCACTGCGTCCTGGCCAAATCCCGCATGCCCCGGCCACCTCCCCGCTAGCCCGGATGCCGCCTGGGCTGCGTGGTCAGATCAGGCTCGACTTGCCGCGGCTCAGCACCTCGCCTGCGCCCTTGCCGCCGACGATCTTACCCTGCTCGTACACGACCCGTCCGCGTGCAATGGTCGTGACAGGCCAGCCGGTGACGTCGAAGCCTTCCCAGGGCGTATAGTCGGAGCCGTGGTGCAGATCGGCTTGTCGGATCGGCTTTGTCAGCTTCGGATCCCACAGCACGATATCGGCATCGAATCCGATGCCGATCGAACCCTTGCGCGGATAGAGGCCGTAGATCTTCGCGTGGTTGGTCGCGGTCAGTTCGACGAACTTCTGCAGCGTGATCCGCCCCTTCGAGACGCCCTCCGAGAACAGGATCGGCAGCCGGGTCTCGACGCCGGGGATGCCGTTCGGCACCCACCGGAACGAGGTGCGTGCGTTCGGCGTCAGCTTGCCCTTGGGATCGTCGTAGCGGAACGGGCAGTGATCGGAGGAGAAGGTCTGGAACACGCCTGATGTGATGCCCTCCCAGATCGCCTGCTGGCTCTCGACATCGCGCGGCGGCGGCGAGCAAACGTACTTCGCACCCGTGATGTCCATGTTCAGGCCCTTCATGTCGTCGGCCGTCAGCGTGATGTATTGCGGGCAGGTCTCGGCATGCACGGGCAATCCGCGCTGCTGGGCCCAGCGCACCTGCTCCATCGCTTCGCGTCCGGAGACGTGCACGATCATGATGGGAACGCCGATTACCTCGGCGTGGCTGATGGCGCGATGCGTGGCCTCGCGCTCGACCGCCTGGGGCCGTGAGACGCCGTGATAATAGGGCGCAATGTGGCCTTCGCATTCGAGCTTCGTGGTGAGAAAGCGGATCGCGTCGTAGCCCTCGCAATGGACCATGACCAACGCTTCCTCACGGCGCGCCACCTCGAACACCTCGAGCAGCTGCCTGTCGCTGAGCACGAGATCATCATAGGTCATGAAGACCTTGAAGGAGGTATAGCCGTCCTTGACCAGAGCCGGCAGCTCCTGGCCGAGCACGACCGCGGTCGGATCCGAGATGATGAGGTGGAACGCGGTGTCGATGTAGCATTCGCCCTCGGCGAGCCTGCGGTAGTTTTCGACGCAGGAGCGCAGCGACGTGCCCTTCTCCTGGAGCGCGAAGGGCAGCACCATGGTGTTGCCGCCGGCCGCCGCCGCGCGCGTTGCCGACGCGAAGTCGTCGGCCATCACGACATCGGGGCCTGACGGCTGCGAAATGTGGACGTGACTGTCGATCCCGCCGGGAAGTGCCAGCAGGCCGGTCGCGTCGATCTCGCGCGCCGCGCCCTCGAGACGATCCGCAATGCTGACGATGCGGCCGTCGCGAATGCCGATATCGGCGGAAAACTCGTCGCCGGCCGTCACGATGGTGCCGCCGCGAATGGCGAGATCGAGCTGGGTCACAGGCGTCTCCGTTACTTGATGACCACTGGTGTCTGGAAGATCCGGCCCCACGACGCAAACGCTGTGATGTCGCCGCCAGCGAGCGCCAGCGTTCGCCACAGCGTCACCGCCACCGAATCCAGCACGGCGATGTTCAACTCCCGTTCGAGCGAGGCCGCAAGCGCGGCGCCGTCGAGATTTGTGCAGAGGATGACGATCGCGTCGGCGCCCTCCGCCGCAACCGCGCGGATCATGTCCGCGATGGTCACAGGCGGGACCTCGCCGAAGGAGAAATTGTCGCGCAGGCCGAGATGCCGTTCGGCATGCGGAACGATGCCCTCCTCGGCCCAGACGTTGCCGATCCGTCGTTGGACATCGTCGGTGTAGGGCGAAACGAGGCCAACGCGTTCGGCACCGAGCGCGCGGGCAGCGTCGATGCAGGCGAGCGTGGACGTTGTCGCGGGCACGCTCGTGCGCGCCGTGATCGCCTCACAAAGGCTCCTGTCGCGCCCGATGCCGAGCCAGCTCGCCGAGGTGCCGTTCCAGGCGATTGCGTCGACTTTGGCATCGGCCAGCAGGTCCGCCGCCGGCAACATCAAGGAGGCGTCGAACTGGTTCAGCGCCGCGGTATCGAGCGCAATCTCGGTGACGCGGAAGCGCGAGAAATGCGCGGTGACATCAGGCACGCCATGCAGCATGGCGCTGGTGACGGGCTCGAGCACCGAGTTGGAGGACGGCGTGATCATGCCAAGACGCTTGCGCATAGCCTTACCTTACGACGCCTGGGCAAGGCGCGTCGACTCCTCCCGGATCAGGGACAGGATGCGGCGCTTGGCGTCATTGAATTCGGGGCTGGTGATGTCGCGCGGGCGCGGCAGGTCGAAATTGACGGCTTCGCGGATCCGGCCCGGCCGCTTGGTCATCACCACGATCTTGTTGCCCAGCACCAGCGCCTCGTCGACGCTGTGGGTGACGAACACGATGGTGCAACGGCGCTTCTGCCAGATCGCGACCAGTTCCTCCTGCATTTCGAGCTTGGTCTGGGCGTCCAGCGCCGCGAACGGCTCGTCCATCAGGATCACGCTGGGGTTCATCAGCAGCGCCCGAGCGATGCCGACCCGCTGGTTCATGCCGCCGGACATCTCGGAGGGATGATGATGCTCGAAACCGCGCAACCCGACGAGATCGATGAACTCCATGGCGCGATCGTGCCGCTCGGCCTTGCCGACGCCCTTGAGCTTGAGATGGAAGGCAATGTTGTCGATCGCCGTCAGCCACGGCATCAGGGTCGGCTGCTGGAACACCACGCCGCGGTCGGAGCCGGGCCGCTCAACCTGCTTGCCGTCCACCAGCGTGCGGCCGGACGTCGCCTGCTCGAAGCCGGCGATGATGTTGAGCAGGGTCGACTTGCCGCAGCCGGACGGACCGAGCAGGCAGACGAAATCATTTGCCTCGATCTCGAGATTGATGTTGTCGAGCGTCAGCAGGTCGCGGCCGCGCCGCTTGTCGGAGAACACCTTGACGATGTTGCGAAGCTCGATTGCCGCCATCAGCCCGCCCTGCCCTGCACGGTGGTTGTCTGCTGCCAGCGCAGCGTGCGCGCCATGATCGCCTTGAGGCCGAGGTCGGAGAGGTAGCCGAGCAGCCCGATCGAGATCATCGCAGCCAGCACGATGTCGTAGCGCAGGAAATAGTAGGAATCCCAAAGCACGTAGCCGAGGCCGCTCTTGACCGCGACCATCTCGGCCGTGACCGTCAGCATCCAGGCCGAGCCGACCGCGATGCGAAGGCCTGCGAAGATCGAAGGCAGCGCCGCCGGCAGCACGATATCGGTGAGCATCTGCCGCCCGTTCGCGCCCATCATGGCACCGGCACGGACCAGATTGTGGTCCACGGTCTTCACGCCGTGGATCGCGTTCATCAAGACCGGAAAGAAGGCACCAAGGAACACGAGGAAGATCGCCGGCTTGTCGGCAATGCCGAACCAGATGATGGCAAGCGGAATCCAGGATACCGGTGGGATCGGCCGCAGCATCTGCAGCGTCGGCTCCAGCGTCTTCTCGAACAGGCGCGACCAGCCGATCGCGACTCCGGCGAGGATACCGAGCAGGCTCGCCAGCGCAAAGCCGCCGAACACGCGCAAGGCGCTGGCGAGCGCATCGCGAAACCAGTGCCCGGAATAGGTCTGCGTGGTCTCGTCGAAACCGAACACCCAGTCGCCGAACGCATGCAGCACCGCGCTCGGCGCCGGCAGCAGCGCCGGCGGCAGCATGCCGCTGCGGGCAAAGGCTTCCCAGCCCGCAATCAACAGTGCGGGCACGACCAGGCGTTCCAGCCCCTGGAACGCCCGCGTCAGGAGGAACGCCGGCTTTGCCGGCGAGACGTCAGTAACCGAGGTCATTCTTGGCCTTTCCCGTGGCCTTCTCCAGGAACGAATAGTCCATGTTCTTCTCCGCTTCCGCAGAGACGTCCTTGGAGATGTATTTGAGGTCGCGCATCATCGCGGCGATCGCGAGGGTCTGCGACCGATGGATCGCCGGATCGGGCGCAGCGTTCTTCAGCGCCTCGGTCGCCACGTTCTTGTCAAGGCCGGTGAGCTTGTTGATGACCTCGATCCACGGCGTCTTGTCGGCGATCAGCTTGTTGTCGAGCCTCGACCACCGCGCTGACGACGCCCTGGACGCCGGCGCGCTGGCTGGCGATGACGTCAGAGCGCGTCACGATCAAATTGGTCAGATTGCCCGCGGCCTGATCGTAAGGCAGCACGAAATGTTTGCCGGCACCGGCGAGCCGGATCTGCGAGGCGAACGGCTCGACCGAGCAGATCATGTCGACCTCACCGCGCTGCAAGGCCGCAAGATGGTCGGACGGATTGGGGATGTTGATGAACTGGACGTCCTTGTTGGGATCGACGCCCTGCTTCAGAAAGGCGCCGCGCATGTGGATGTCCTGCGCGTTGCCGCGGGAGGCCGCGACCTTCAACAGCTGACCGTCGCTCTTGCCCTTGGCAACGATGGCCTTGAACGCGGTCCAATCATCAGGCGGCAGGTTCAGTTTCATAGAGGAAAGGCATTCCGAGCCGCCGTTGATCTGTCCGGACACGGCGACGACGTCAAAGCCCTTGTCGAGCGCGGTGATGTAATGGAGGTAGGTAACCTGCGCGACGTCGATGCTCTTCGAGATCAGCGCTGTGAGCACGTCGTTGCCCGAGTTGAAGCCGGTCGCCTCGACATCGACGCCCTTCGCCATGCCCGGGATCAGCGACATCGGCAGGCAGTGCGCGCATTTGGCGTAACCGAGCTTGATCTTCGCGGTCTGCGCCATGGCGAGGTCGCCCCCGCCGAACATCGCCGCCATCACCACGAGGCCCAGTCGCAAACTCGTCCGCATCGTTCACTCCGTTTCGAAGGCGCGAGACCTCGCGCGTCTCAGGAGATCATCGGTCGGCCTTCGCGGCAGCGCAACGGGGATTTTGCATGCTGCATACAATTTGCGCGCTATGCTATTGTTTTCAGCGACATGCGTCGGTATTTTGGGCAAGCCAAGCGGCCGGAAACGGCTAGGATGAACTGAAGCAACGAGGCGCGCGTGCAGCAGAAGTCGGAAACCCCGAAGGGCCGAAAATCGCCCAAACTCAAGAGGATGGGCCTGCATGAGCGCGCCGCCGCGCGCATGCGGACGATGATCATTCGCGGCGAGCTGGCGCCGGGCTCGCAGACCCAGGAGACCAGGTTATCCAAGGAACTGGGCGTGTCGCGCACTCCCCTTCGCGAGGCCATGAAGGTGCTCGCGGCCGAAGGGTTGATCGAGCTTCGCCCCAACCGCAGTCCACGCATCGCCGACATCGCAGTCGCCGGCATCTCGGAGTTGTTCGAAGCGCTGGCCGGGATCGAACGGCTGGCCGCAGAGCCTCGCCGCCGAGCGCGCCACCGAGCGCGACCTCGCCCGCCTGCGCACGCTGCAGACCCGGATGGAGGGTCATCATCGCAACGGCAAGCTCGACGATTACTTCGCCATCAACGGCGAAATCCACAACACCATCGTCCGGATGGCGCGCAACACACCGCTCCGCGAAGCGCACGAGACACTGATCTCCCGCGCCGAGCGTGCACGCTATCTGGCGCTGGGTGCCGACAAGCGCTGGAGCAATTCGGTCGACGAACACGCCGGCATCCTCGCCGCGCTCGAAGCGCGCGACAGCGAAGCGGCCGGACGCCTGCTCGGCGCCCATGTCCGCCAGACCGGCACTGCGCTGCTCGAGACGCTCGCTCCCAAACCCAAGCTGACGGCGGCATGACCATGAAGCTGCTGCTGCTCAATCCCAACACCAGCACGGGGGTCACCCAGTTGATGACGGAGGTCGGGCAGCGCGCCGCCGCGCCCGGCACCGAGATCGTCCCCTGCACCGCGACGCGCGGTGTGCCCTATATCGCGACGCGGACCGAGGCGCAGATCGGCGGCGCGATCGCGCTGGAAATGCTGGCCGAACAGCACAAGACGGTCGACGCTGCGATCATCGCCGCCTTCGGCGACCCCGGCCTGTTTGCCGCACGCGAAACGTTCGACATTCCCGTGATCGGCCTTGCGGAAGCCGCGATGCTGACGGCGTGCATGGCCGGACGCCGTTTCGCCATCGTCACTTTCGCGCAGGCCCTGGGGCCCTGGTATGAGGAATGCGTCCGCGCGCACGGGCTCTGGGAGCGCTGCGCCGGCATCCGCATGCTCGATACGCCGTTCCAGGCGATCTCCGAGGTCGGCACGGAAAAGGAAGATCTGCTCGTTGCCCTCGCGCAGCGCGCCATCGTCGAGGACGAGGCCGATGTGCTGATCTTTGCAGGTGCGCCGCTCTCGGGCCTTGCCGAACGCGTCGCCGACCGAATCCCCGTTCCCGTCGTCGACCAGGTCGTCGCTGCCGTGAAGCAGGCCGAGGCACTGGTCGCGCTGCGCCTGCGCAAGGCGACGGCGGGCACGTACCGCCGGCCTGCCGCCAAACCCACCATCGGTCTTGCCGGCGCGCTCGCCGCCCGGCTCGAGCATCGCGACAGCTAAGGGAGCTTCGGCCGACGATGCGAAAAGCCCAAGTCCTTTTCGATGGCACGGCCGAAGGCAAACAGGCGGGATTCGCAGCCCGGTGGCGCGATGATCTGGATGCCGAAGGGCAGCTCATTCTCCCCTCGCCGCACCGGCAGGGTCAGGACCGGAAATCCGACCAGCGAGACGATGAAGGTCACCGCGAGATAGTCGATCGGCGTCTCCAACGCCGTGCCGTCGATCGTGGTGACGTCACTGATCTCGTTCGGCCAGGGCAAGACGGACGCCGCGGGCGCGATCAGGAAATCCGCGCGCGCGAACGCCTCGCGAAAGCTGCGGTAGATCGCAGTGCGCCGCCGCTCGGCGTTCAGGTAATCCTCCGCGGAGAGCTTGGCGCCCGCCTCGATATTCCAGATCACGGTCGGCGTGAGTTTCGCCGCGGCGCGTCCGCAGCAGCTCGCCATAGCTGTTGGCGATGTGGGCGGCACGAAGCGCGCGGAAGGTGTCGATCGCGCCGCTGCAATCCGGCGACGACGAGACGATCTCGGCAACACACGCGAGCGCCTCGCAAGCATCGGCAAAACGAGCGCGGACATTGCGCGAAACCGGCGCAACACCGAAATCAGGCGTGACTGCGATCCGGGAACGTCCAGCGAGGGGACGATCATCATTGACGATGCCGGTCGAGAGCGGGTCCTGCGCATCGCCACCAGCGCAGACCGACAGGGCGAGCTCGAGATCGTCGACGCCGCGGGCAAGAAAACCGTGGCTGGCCAGCATGTCCCAACCGAGCGGCCGGCGCGGCGCCGGAATGCGGCCGGGCGTCGGCCGGATCGAGGCAACGTCGCAGAAGCTTGCGGGCGTGCGCACCGAGCCGCCGAAATCGGTGCCGTGCGCCAGCGGAACCATGCCGGCCGCGACCGCCACGGCGGAGCCGCCGGACGATCCGCCGGAGGTCAGCGCCGGATCGAACGGATTGCGCGTCGGCCCGCGCAGTTTATTGGTGCAGACCGCGCCGAAACCGAACTCCGGCGTGTTTGTCTTTCCCATAATGATCGCGCCGGCGCGCCGCAGCCGCGCGACCACGAGATCGTCCTCCGTCGGCACATGATTGCGAAACAGCACCGACCCATAGGTAGTCGCAAGCCCCGCGGTATCGGTGAGGTCCTTGATTGCGACGGGCACCCCATGCAGCGGGCCGGTCGGCACAGCCGCCGCGTCGCAGATGTCCGCCGCACGGCGGGCGCCCTCCGCATCGACAGTCACGAACGCCGCCAATTTCGGATCCTGGTCCGCGATCCGCTCCAGATGCGCCTCGACGGCCTCGCGCGAGGACAGCTCGCCCTTCGCAATGGCGCGCGCGAGGGCCGTGGCGGTGAGGTCGCAAATCGATCGAACCAAGGTCATCGCCCTACAATGCCAAAACGCGCCGCAAAAAGCGACCGCGTCGGGCACGAGATTTGCTTTCTCCTCTGGCGCAACGGGAGGCAACACCATGGCTGAAGCGCAAGGCGGACGTTCGCTCGTCGTCGACGCCGTCACCCACCGCTATCCGAGCGGTGCGCTTGCGGTCGAGAACATCAATCTCGACATCAAGGGCGGCGAGATCATCGCCCTGCTCGGCCCGTCCGGCTGCGGCAAGACCACCCTGCTGCGCATCATCGCGGGCTTCATCGCGCAGACGCAAGGGCGGATCATCATCGGCGACGACATCGTCGACGCGCTCCCGCCGAACCGCCGCGCGGTCGGCATCGTGTTCCAGAACTACGCGCTGTTCCCGCATCTTTCGATCAGCGAGAACGTAGCCTACGGGCTCGCTGCCCGCGGCATTGACAAGGCAACGCGCCAGCGCGAGTCGCAGCGTCTTCTGGAACTGGTGCAATTGCCGACCATGGCCGAACGCCTGCCGCGGCAGCTCTCCGGCGGCCAACAGCAGCGCGTCGCGCTCGCCCGCGCGCTCGCGATCAAGCCGTCGATCCTGCTGCTCGACGAGCCCTTTGCCGCGCTCGACAAGAATCTGCGGCTCGACATGCAGATCGAAGTCAAGCGGCTGCAGCGTGTCTCCGGCATCACCACGCTGATCGTGACGCACGACCAGGAAGAGGCGCTGTCGATGGCCGACCGCGTCGCCGTGCTGAGCCACGGCAAGCTCGAGCAGTTCGGCTCGCCGTCCGACGTTTACGACCGGCCCCAGACGCTGTTCGTCAACACCTTCGTCGGCTCCACCAACCGCATGCCCGGAATCGTCGTCTCGGCGGATCGCACCGCAGCGAAGGTCCGCCTCGATGCCGGCGCGGAGATCATCGCGCGTCCCGCCGCCGGCACCCTCACCGAGGGCGGCCGCGTCACGGTCTGCATTCGCCCCGAGCACCTGCAATTCGTCGGCGACGAGACCGGCTTTGCCGGCGTGGTCGGCATGTCGCTCCCGCTCGGAGCCACCGTCGTGCACGAAGTCACCACCGCCGACGGCTCCGGCGTCAAGATCTCCCAGGCGCGCATCGGCGAGACGCGCGCGCTGGAGAGCGGCGCCGCCGTGCGCCTCGCACCACTCGCCCCTTCGCTCGCCAACGCATTTCCCGCAACGCTTTAGTTCCTGTCATTGTCCACACGGAGTTCGACATGATCCTCAATCGCCGCAGCCTGATGACGACCGCCCTCACCCTCGGGGCCATGAAGGCGTTTCCCGGACTGAGCTTCGCCCAGGCCCGTCCGCTGGTGTTTGCGACCTTCACCGGAAGCTGGGAGGAAGCCCACAAGGCCGTGCTGGTGCCGGCCTTCCGCAAGGCCAATGCCGATGCCGCGATAGTGCTCGATCCCATGCTCTCGGTCGATCAAATCGCAAAGGTGAACGCCGCGAAAGCCAATCCGCCGATCGACGTCATGCTGCACGATCCCGGCCCGGCCCTCGTCGCCATCGGCCAGGACCTGGTCGAGCCCTATCCGGTCGAGAAGAGCGCCTATTACAAGGACCTGATCGCCGAGGCGCAGGAGCCGATGGGCCCTGCCCCGTTCTTCCAGGTCGTCGGCCTCACCTACAATCCGGAAGCCGTCAAGACGCCGCCGACCTCCTGGGCCGATCTCTGGAAGCCGGAGTTCAAGGGCCGCGTCGGCATCACCAACCTCAACTCGACGCTCGGTACCGGCTGGCTGGTCGAGATCGCCAAGATGCGCGGCGGCTCGGAAGCCAATGTCGATCCCGCCTTCAAGGCGCTGGAGGAACTCAAGCCCAATCTCGCCGCGGTGGCCGCCAATCCCGGCGCGCTCGCGACCCTGTTCCAGCAGGGCCAGATCGACATCTCCCCCGGCAATTTCAACGCCATCCAGATCCTCAAAGCCCGTGGCGTGCCGGTCGAGTTCGTGGCGCCGAAGGAAGGTGCCATCGCCTTCAAGACCACGATCCACATCGTCAAGAACTCGCCGAACCGCGAGCTGGCCTTCAAGCTGATCGAGGCGGCGCTGACACCGGAAGTCCAGACCACGCTGATGAACCCGCCTTATCTGATCGTGCCGACCAATTCCAAGGTGACGATGGGCGGCGAGATCGCGCGCGTACTCGCCAAGGACACCGCCGAGTTGAAGAAGAAGTTCGTGTTCCAGGACTGGAAGAAGATCAACGAGCAGCGCTCGGCCTGGATCGAGCGCTTCAACCGCGAGATCAAGATCTAGCGCAAGGACCTGACGATGGGCGCAGCACCGGCATCACGGGACGTCACGTCCTATGGAATGGGATTGGCGGCACCGCTGGCGCTGTTCTTCCTGCTGTTCTTCGTCGCGCCCCTGCTGCAGCTGTTCTGGCTCTCGCTGCACAACGACACGGCCGGGCTCCATTGGGGGCTCGGCCAGTACCTGCACTTCCTGACCGACCCCTTCAGCCTCAGCGTGCTCGGCTCGACGCTACTGCTGGGTGCCGAGGTGACGGCCGTGTGCCTCGTGCTTGGCTTTCCCATCGCCTGGCTGTACCAGCGGGTCGGGCCGAAGCTCCAGACCGTCATCATCCTGATCGTGCTGCTGCCGCTTCTGACCAGCGTCGTGGTGCGCACCTTCGCCTGGATCGTCATCCTTGGACGCCAAGGCATCATCAACGCCACGCTGCAATCCCTCGGCATCATCGATACGCCCCTGAAGCTGCTTTACACCCAATTCGGCGTGGTGATCGCGCTGGCGCAGGTGCAGATGCCGCTAATGACGCTGCCGCTGATCACTGCGCTCGGCCGCATTGACCCCAACCTCGACGATGCCTCCTGCTCGCTCGGCGCCGGCAGCTGGCGCACCTTCTTCCGGATCGTGCTGCCGCTCTCCCTGCCCGGCGTGATCGCCGGCTGCACGCTGACCTATGCCGCCGCCATCACCGCCTTCATCACTCAGTCGCTGGTCGGCGGCGGGCAAATGCTGTTCATGCCGATGTATCTCTATCAGCAGGCCTCGACGCTGCAGAACTGGCCGTTTGCGTCGGCGATCTCGATCATCTTCCTGCTCGCCGTGCTCGCCGTCGTCTCCGTCTTCACCACCCTCGGCCGCATGTCACGCGGTTATGGAGGAGCATGATGAGCGGGCGCAAGCGTACTCTGGAAGCCTTCAGCTTCGAGTCTCGTCATGACATTGGTCGCGATCATCGCGCTGATCCTGATCATCGCGCCCTCGCTCGTGGTCCTGATCGTCTCCTTCACCAGCGGCTTCTCGCTGCGCTTCCCCCGCCCGGCTATTCGCTGCGCTGGTACGCCGAACTATGGAACGCCTGGCAGCTCCATTTCGCGGCAAAGAACAGCCTCATCGTCGCACTGTGGGCGACGGGCCTCTCGGTCGTGCTGGGCGTTGCGGCCGCGCTGGCGATCTCGCGGTCGCGGACACTGTCGGCGCGGTTGCTCGATTCCCTCTTCATGTCGCCGCTGGTGCTGCCGGCGCTGGCTTTTGGCCTTGCCGCCTTGATGCTGTTCTCGCTGGTCGGCCTGCCGGTCTCGCCGCTGACGCTGGTGATCGGCCACACCGTGGTCTGCGTGCCCTATGTCGTACGCAACACGGTCGCAGCGCTGGCCCAGCTCGAACCGACCCTGCTTGAAAGCTCGGCGGTGCTTGGCGCGAGCCGCCTCTATACTTTCCGCCGCATCGTGCTGCCGCTGATCCGGCCGGGCATCATCGCGGGCGCCTTCATCGCCTTCATGTCGTCGTTCGACAACGTGCCCGTCTCGCTGTTCCTGCGCGATGCCGCCACCGACATGCTGCCGATCCGGATGTGGCAGGATCTCGAAGGCAAGCTCGACGTCACCATCGCCGCGCTGTCGGGCGTCTTGATCATCGCGACCGTGGCGATGGTCGCAGTGATGGAGCGTGTCACCGGCCTGTCGCGACGGCTGACGAACTGATCAGGCGCCGCGGAACAGCGAGTAGCCCCAGCGCGTGAATTTCAGCGGCAAGTGAAAATGTTCATCGACGTGCTTGATGCGGAAGCGGAACGGCGTCACGGTCAGGAAGCCGTCGCGCTCGCCAAAGAACTCGCCGAGATGAAACAGCACCTCGTACTCGCCGGCCGCCACGCCTGCGCCTTGCGCAATGGGATGATCGAGCACGCCATTGGCACCAAGCCGCCCGTCGGCGATGCGCAGCTGTTCCGGATCGATCCGCCAGATCTCGACGCGCAACCCCTGCGCGGGGCGCCCGCTCGCCACATCGACCGCGTGAATGGAAATGCCGCCTGCCACGATGTTCCTCCCATGAGCGCAGCGCCATGGTAGACGGAAACACCGCCATTCGGCCAGCACCGGCGTTGCTGCCGGCCCTGGGGGCGATGACCGCGCTTCAGGCCCTCGTCGCACTCGCCTTGTTCGCGCCCGGCGTGGTCGCGCCCCGCGCCCACATCGAGATCTGGCAGCTCTCGATGTTCTCCTGCGCGGTGTTCGCGGTCGGCATTCCCGCCTCGTTCTGGGGCGGCGGCTTCATCGCGCGCCTTGGCTCGCTGCGGATCGCAAGTCTTTGTGCGACGGCCATTGTCGTCGGCATGGCGCTGGCTTCGCTGGGATCGAGCGCCGCCCTGCTGGCCGCGGGCCTCTGCCTCGGCCTGGCCATGGGGCCCGAGACGCCCGCAAGTGCAACGCTGCTGGCGCGGCTCGTAACGGCCGAGCGGCGCGCCTTCGTCTTCTCGGTACGCCAGACCGGCAACCAGATCGGCGCGGTTTGCGGCTCGCTGGCCCTGCCCGCGATCGCCATCGCGTTCGGGCCGGCCTGGTGCTACGCGCTGGTCGGCGTCTGCGCGCTGCTCGCGATCCTGCTGTTCGAATGGTTGCGGCCGGCCTATGCCGACAAGATCATCCCGCCGCCAAAGCTCGATCTCCGCGCGCGGTTGGCGCTGGTTGCCGCGGACCGGCAGATCGCGACGCTGGCGCTCGCCTCGATGCCGTTCAGCGCGATGCAGGTGTCGCTCAACACGGTTTTCGTCACGCTCGGCACCCGCGAACTCGGCCTCAGCCATATCGAAGCCGGCATGGCGCTGGCCTGCGCACAAGCCGGCGGCCTCGTCGGCCGGCTCGGCTGGGGCTATGTCGCGATGCGCCTGGACGCCTCCCGCGCCGTGCTCGTCGTCATCGGCCTCGGCATGGCCTTCTGTGCCGCGTTACTCGGCCTTCATGGCGCGTCGCTCGGCCGCAGCGGACAATTCGTCGTTGCCGCGCTCTTCGGTCTGACGGCGTCAGGTTGGAATGGCGTCTTCATCGCCGAGATCGCCCGCCTCGCCCCGCAGGACCGGATCGGCGAGACCACCGGCGCGGTACTGACCGCGTCCTATGCCGGTCTGCTGGCGGCCCCGGCGGTGGTGTCGATCCTGGATGGTGTGGCCAGCCTGGGCTTGGCGTTCTTCGCCTTGGCGTGCCTTGCCCTCTGCGGCACATTGGCGCTGATCTGGGGAGGTCATGACAAGGCCGACAAATAGCGCGCGCGAGATTGCTGCGAACGTCACCGCCGGGCGGACGAGTGCTGTCGTGACCGCCAAAGCCGCCCTCGGCCGCATCAAGGCCGCGAAGGCCCTGAACGCGGTCGTCACAGTCGATCCCGAATGCACGCTCGCCGATGCCGCAGCGGTCGACGCTCGCCTGCGTGCCGGTGAGACCATGCCGCTCGCCGGCGTTCCCGTTATCGTCAAGGACAACATCTGGGTCGGCGGCTGGCGCGTGACGCAGGGCTCGCGCCTGTTCGCCGATTTCATCGCGCCGCGAGATGCCATCGCGGTCGAGCGGCTGCGCAGCGCCGGGGCCATCGTCGTCGGCATCGGGGCGACGTCCGAGTTCGCCAGCAAGGGCGTGACGACCTCACCGCTGTTCGGAGCGACGCGCCATCCGCTCGATCCCTCGTTGACGCCCGGCGGCTCGTCGGGCGGTCCTGCCGCTGCCGTTGCGGCCGGCCTCGTGCCGCTCGCGATCGGCACCGATGCGGGCGGCTCGAGCCGGAGACCGCCGGCGCATGTCGGCGTCGCCGGCTTCAAGCCGTCCTATGGCGCAATCCCCTATGGACCCGGCTTTGCCGAACCGTTCTTCGGGCTCTCTGTCATCGCACCGATCGCCATTGATGTGGCCGACATCGCGCTGGCATTCGAAATCATGGCCGGTGCCGATCCGCGCGATCCGGATTCGGCGGTCATCGCGAAGGAGGCGGACGATGTCGCCAGCCTGCGTATTTCGTTTTCGCCGCGCCTAGGTCTCGATGTCGCGATTGACGACGTCGTCGCAGACGGGCTTGTCTCCGCTGTCGGCCGGCTTTCCGCGGCAGGCTTGCGCATCACACAGCGCGACCCGGTCTGGCCGGCAGGCGCCACGGAGGAGGCCATCATGCCGCTTCAACATGCCGGCCTGGCGGCGCTCTATGGCGATACCTTCCGCAAGGATCCCACGATCTTCGATCCTGACATCGGCAGGCAGATCGAACGCGGCCTCTCATGGTCGGGTGCGGAGGTCGCCGGAGCTCTGGTCGCGAGCGCCGCGGTCGCCAGTGCTTTCGCCGCTTTCTTCACCGAGTTTGACCTGCTGCTGACACCAACCGTCCCATGCGTCGCTTGGCCGCTGACCCAGCTTGGGCCGGACATGATCGGCGGAAGGCCCGCGAGCCCGCGGGGGCATGCGGTGTTTACGCCCTTCGTCAATCATGCCCGCCTGCCCGCGATCTCGATTCCATGCGGAACGGATCCGCGCGGCCTTCCGTTCGGCCTGCAAATCATCGCCCGGCGCGGACAGGACCGCACGCTGCTGGACGCCGCCCATCGGATCGAGGCTTTGCTGCGGGGGTAACCTTGCTGGGGGACATGATCCGACAGGATGGACGCGCTAGCATGGGTTTTGCATAAATTGCAGGCGATATGGACGCCGCATGAACCTCATCAGTCTCGACATCCGCATGCTCCGGTCACTGATCTCGGTGGTCGAGACCGGCAGCATCACCGAGACCGCGCGACGGCTGGGCCGCACCCAGCCGGCGATCACCCTGCAATTGCAGCGGCTGGAGGAGCCTCACCGGCAAGCAGCTGTTCGAGCATGGCGGCCGCAGACTGACGCTGACCGACGACGGCAACACCGTCCTCACCTACGCCAAATCCATCCTCAGGTTGCATGACGAGCTGATTTCGCAACTTGCGTCACAGGAGATCGAAGGCCAGGTCGTGCTCGGCACGCCCGACCTCTACGCGGCGTTCATGCTGCCTCAGATTCTCAGTGTGTTCCGGAAGTCCTTCCCACGCGTGCAGGTCGAACTCAACTGCGCGCTATCGACACCGCTGGTCGGCCTCGTCAAGCGCGGCGATGTCGACATCGCGCTCGTCACCCGCATGAACGATTTCACCGGCGGCCAGGTAGTCCGGCGCGAGCAATTGGTGTGGATGACCGGCGAGCAGTCGGTCGCGCATCAGGAACGTCCGATCCCGCTCGCGCTCTTGCCGCCCGGCAATATCTATCGTGACTACGCCATCGACACGCTGGAGCGCGCGAATTTGCGCTGGCGCGTCGCCTGTGTCAGCGAAAGCGTCGGCGGCCTCCAGGCGGCCGCCTTCGCCGGGATGGCGGTGACCGTGCTGGGCCGTAGCGCACTGGTGCCGGCGATGCGCCAGATTGGACCGAACGAAGGTCTACCGCCGCTGCCGAAGATCGAGCTGCTGCTCTACAAGTCCAGCAGCGCCACCTCGAAGGCGGCCACGGCGCTACACGACTATCTCGCGCATTATCTGCGCCTCGACGAAGAGCCTCAGCGGCCGCGGCGCGCCGATCGAGCTGGGCTAGACCCAAAAGCGCGAAAACAACCCCATGCACAGTAGAACGGCCCTTGTTTACAAAGGGCTTTTCGCGCGTCAATTTGGGGAATACCGAGGCCCACGACTCCACACCGACCCTGAGCGATCTGACACGTCGGGCAAAACACCAGCACGATTGTATGATGGCCGCTTCACCCCTTGGCGCGCCCTCCACTCTCCTCGCGCAACGTGAGCTGCGGCCAGAACTTCGCCCAGGGTTGCGCCGCCTCGAACGCCGCGGCGATACGAAAGATCGTGGGCTCATCGAGCCAGGGCGCGACGATCTGCAGGCCGATCGGCATGCCGTCGCGATCGAAGCCGCAGGGCAGCGTCGCGGCCGGCAAACCTGCCAGATTGATCGGCCAGGTGAACGGCGACCAGCCGAGATGCGGATCGACCTTGCTGCCGTCGATGGTGTCGACGCCGATCCGGCCGGCCTCGAATGCGGTGACCGCAACCGTCGGCGTCACCAGCACATCGACACGTTCGAACAGTTTGACGAAGGCATTGCGCGCCTGGCCGCGCCGGTAACTCGCCTCGATATAGTCCGTGCCGGTGTAGCGCCGTCCAGCGCTGACGACATCGCGATAATCGGCCTCCGAGCTTGCAAGATCGGTTGTGGACTTGCTCGCAACCGCCGCTGCTTGTTCGGTAAAGGCGATCGGCTTCAGGGTGTGCTCCAGAATGCCGGGGTCGAGACCCGGGCCGTCCATCGTGACCTGTGCGCCGCAGGAATCGAGAATGGCAAGCGCCTTGCCGAAGGCCGCGCATACGTCAGGGCTGACCGCGGCGTAGCCAAGATCGGCGCTGGCACCGATACGAATGCCATCCAGGCGCCCTGCTTCCGTATTGAAGCGGCGTGCAGCCACGGGAAAGCTCGCGGCATCGCGCCGATCGTAGGCAGCAATGACCTCCAGCGTCAGCGCGGCATCCGCGACCGTGCGCGTGATTGGACCGGTATGGGCGAGCGAGGCCCAGGACGGCGGCGAGAAACCGGGCGAGCGCGGCACGAGCCCAAAGGTCGGCTTCAGACCGAAGACACCGCAGAAGGACGAGGGCACGCGGATCGAGCCGACGCCGTCGGTGCCGATCGCGATCGGGCCGCAGCCGGCGGCAACGCCCACTGCCGCGCCGCCGCTCGATCCACCGCTGGTACGGCCGGGATTCCAGGGGTTTCGCGTCCTGCCGGTAACCGGGCTATCGGCTGTCAACTTGTAGCCGGATTCGCAAGTGGTGGTCTTGCAGGTGATGATCGCGCCGGCGGCCTTCAGGGACGACACCACGGCGGCATCGGCCTCGGGCACAAAGCTTGTGTTCATCGGCGAGCCGGCATAGGCCGGCACGCCCGCGACGAAGACGAGGTCCTTGATCGTGACGGGCACGCCTGCGAGCGGCCCCTTGGCCTCGCCCGAACGCATCTCCTTCGTCAGACGATCGGCCTCGCTGCGCGCCTGCTCGTACATCGGCGTGACCACCGCGTTGCAGGCCTCGTTGGTCGCCTCCAGCGCGGCGATGGTATCGTCGACGACATCGCGCGGGGTGAAGGCCTTGCGCCGGTAGCCGGCCATGATCTCTGCTGCAGAAAGCGCGCCAAGGCCAGTCGGCGCCGGCGGGAAGGCCGTTTGGCCGGAACCATCAGTCATCATCAAACCCAGGGGCTAGCTGAGCGCCGCGTCGACGGCGCGCTTTGCCATCACCGTGACGAGATGCGCACGGTAATCGGCTTCGGCATGGATGTCGGAGGTGAGGCCATCGGTGTCGATCTTGATCGCCGCGATCGCGGACGGATCGAAATTGCCCGACAGCGCCGCCTCCATCGGCGGCACGCGGAACACCCCGGGCCCTGCGCCCGTGACGGCGACGCGAACAGCGTCGGCAAATTTCGCGACGAACACGCCGACCAGCGCATAGCGCGAGGCCGGTGCCTTGAACTTTGCATAACCAGCCTTAAGCGGCACCGGAAAGCGCATCGCGGTGATGATCTCGCCGGATTCGAGTGCGGTCTCGAACAAGCCGAGGAAGAACTTGTCCGCCGCAATCTCGCGCATGCTGGTGACGATGGTAGCGCCGAGGCCGAGCACGCCGGCTGGATAATCCGCAGCCGGGTCGTTGTTCGCGACCGAGCCGCCGATGGTGCCGCGGCTGCGTACGGCGGGATCGCCGATCATCGAGGCCAACGCCGCGAGCCCGGGGATTCTTGTCTGTACCACCTTCGATGCGGCCACCACGGCATGCGGCGTCATGGCGCCGACGGTGATGGTGGCGCCGTCGTCGCTAATGCCCTTGAGGCTCCCGAGCCTCGGACAGATCGACCAGCGCAGGCGGACTGGCCAGCCGTTGCTTCAGGGTCGGGATCAGCGTCATGCCGCCGGCAACCAACTTGCTGTCCTCGATCGAGGCCAGCAGCTTGGCCGCATCCGGAATCTGGTCCGGCTGATGATAGGCAAACGGTTTCATTGTTATCCCTCCCTATTCCGCGGCGACCGGCAGCGACGCGTTTTGCAGCAGCCGCCAGATCCGGTTCGGAGTCGCCGGCATGTCGACATGGGTGACGCCGAGATGCGACAGAGCGTCGACCACCGCGTTGATGACGGCGGCGGGCGAGCCGATGGTCCCGACCTCGCCGCAGCCCTTCACGCCCATCGGCGTGTGCGTGCAGAGCGTAGAATGAGTCTCAACCTTCATCATCGGCAGATGATCGGCGCGCGGCATGCAGTAATCCATCAGCGAACCCGACAGCAGCTGGCCGGAGCCCTCGTCATAGACCGCGTTCTCGAACAGCGCCTGGCCGACACCCTGCACGATGCCGCCATGCAGCTGGCCCTCCACGATCATGGGGTTGATGACGGTGCCGACGTCGTCGACCGCGGTGTAGTTGACCAGCGTCACCGTCCCGGTCTCGGGATCGACCTCCACCTCGGCGATGTGGCAGCCGCCGGGATAGGTGAAATTGACGGGATCGTAATAGGCCTGCTCCTCGAGCCCCGGCTCCAGCACCTCGAGCGGATAGTCGTGGGGGACGTAGGCCGCGCCTGCGATCTCCTCGAAGCTCTTGGCGCGGTCCGTTCCCGCAACCGAGAACTTTCCAGCCTCGAACTGGATGTCGACTTCGGCCGCCTCGAGCAGATGGGCGGCGATCTTCTTCCCCTTGGCGATTACCTTGTCGGTGGCCTTTGACAAGGCAGCGCCGCCGACGACCAGCGAGCGCGAGCCATAGGTCCCCATGCCGAACTGGACGCGGTCGGTATCGCCAAACACGATATCGACATTCTCGAACGCGACACCGAGCTTCTCCGAGACGATCTGCGCAAAGGTCGTCTCATGGCCCTGGCCGTGATTATGGGTGCCGATCATCACCGTCACCTGCCCCGTCGGATGCACGCGCACCGTGGCGCTCTCGTAGAGCCCGCCGCGTGCGCCGAGCCGCCCGGCGAAGCGCGACGGCGCAAGGCCGCAAGCCTCGACGTAGGTCGAGTAACCGAGCCCACGGAACTTGCCTTTGCTGGCAGACGCCGCCTTGCGCACACCAAAGTCCCTGACATCGGCCGCCACCAACGCGCCGTCGAGGCAGCCCATCGGGTCGCCGGAATCGTACTGCACCAGCACCGGCGTCTGATACGGATAGGCCTCTTTCGGAATCATATTGCGGCGGCGGATCTCGACGCGGTCGATCCCCATCTCGCTGGCTGCGACATCGACGATGCGCTCCAGCACGAAAGTCGCTTCAGGCCGGCCCGCGCCGCGATAGGCATCGACCGGCACGGTATTGGTGAACACGACTTTCACGTTGCAGTAGATCGCCGGCGTGGTGTAGACGCCGCCGAGCAGCGGTCCGTAGAGATTGGTCGGGATGTTCGGCCCGAAGGTGGAGAGATAGCCGCCCATATTGGCCAGCGTGTTGACGCGGAAGGCCAGGAATTTACCGGTCTCGTCGAGCGCGAGCTCGGCCTCGGTGACGTGATCGCGGCCATGGCGATCGGAGACGTAGCCTTCCGAGCGGCTCGCGACCCATTTCACCGGCCGCCTCACGCGCTTGGCGGCCCAGGTGGTGACGGCCTCCTCGCCGTAATGGAACTGCTTGACGCCGAACCCGCCGCCGACATCGGGCGCGACCACGCGCAGCTTGTGCTGCGGAATGTTCAGCACCAGCGCCCCCATCAGGAAGCGCACCACGTGCGGAAATTGACTGGTGGTCCACAGCGTGAACCGATCAGTGCCCGGCTCGTACTCGGCGATCGCCGCGCGCGGCTCCATGGGATTGCCGATCAGTCGATTGTTGACGAGACTGAGCTTTGCAACATGCGCCGCCTTCTTGAACGCGGCTTCGACGGCGGTTTTGTCGCCGAGCCTCCCAATCGCAGCAAATGTTGTTCGGAACGTCGTCGAACAATTGCGGCGCGTCCGGCCTGATGGCCTCGAGCACGCCGACAACGGAGGGCAAGACCTCGTAATCGACCCTCAAGAGTTCGGCCGCTGCGTTGGCCTGCTCCGGCGTCTCTGCAATGACGAAAGCGACCATGTCCCCGACGAAGCGCACCTTATCCTGGGCCAGCATCGGGAACGGCGGCTCCTTCATCGGCACGCCCTTGGCGTCCGTGATGCCCCAGCCGCAGGGCAGCGAGCCCAGTCCGTCATCGGCGACATCATCGCCGGTGAGGACGGCGATGACGCCGGGCGACGCAAGCGCAGCAGCTTTGTCGATGCCGCGCAGCACCGCATGCCCATGCGGCGAGCGCACGAACACGCCAGCCGTCATGCCCGGCCGCTTGATGTCGGAAACGTAGTTGCCACGCCCGGTGAGAAAGCGCTGATCTTCCTTTCTCTTCGGTGCGGCGCCGATGCCGATCACACTGCCCATGGTCACTCTCCCTTGGCGGCGTTCATGGCGGCAGCGCCGGCCATGACCGAGACGACGATGTTCTGGTATCCTGTGCAGCGGCAGATATTGCCTTCTAGTCCATGACGGACATCGGCTTCCGTCAGGTCCGGCTTCTCGGTCGCGAGCGCGACCGCAGTCATCAGCATGCCCGGCGTGCAGAAACCGCATTGCAGACCGTGATGCTCGCGAAACGCTTCCTGCATCGGATGCATCTGGTTCGAGCCGGGCGCGCCCTGCAGGCCCTCGATCGTAAGCAGCGTCGCGCCATCGAGCGCCGGTGCCAGCAGCGTGCAGCTCTTCACCGGCAAGTCGTCGAGATGCACCACACAGGCACCGCACTGGCTGGTGTCGCAGCCGATATGGGTGCCAGTGAGATGGAGTTGTTCGCGCAGCAGCTCGGTGACGAGCGTTGCCGGCTCGACATCAACAGTGGTGGGCCGGCCGTTGAGAGTGAAGGATATCTGCACGGTCATACTCCTGTGCGCGACGGGGTCTTCAGGCGAGTGGCAACGCGCTGCCGGTGGCCCATGTGGCCATGACGACATCGCCGACGGTGAAGGGATCTGCGAAGAAGGTCTTTTCCGGCACGTAGGCGACGAACTCGTCATCCGGCAAGGTGTCGAGCATGACCTTGACGAAATAGCCCTGGTATTCGATCGCGAGCACCCGGCTTGGCAGCGAGGTCGTGCAACCCGGCGGCAGATCCCTGCCCGGCCGCACCAGCGCGACATCGTCGCGGCGCACGGCGATATCGACCTTGTCACCGACACTCACATTCGCGCGCGCCTGAAGCGGCACTTCGATGCCGGAGGGGGCCGCTTGCGCCAGCGTAAAACTCGCGCCATTGACCTTCTCAACGCGCCCCGACAGCACGTTCTGTCCGCCCATGAACTCGGCGACATAGCGGTCGTGCGGACAGGCATAGACGTCGCGCGCCGCGCCTGCCTGCTTGATCTTGCCCTGCTCCATCACCACGACAAGGTCCGCCAACGCAATTGCCTCGAGCTGGGTATGGGTGACGTGGATGAAGGTGATGCCGAGCTCCCGCTGCATCCGCCTGAGCCTCCTGCCGCATCTGGACGCGGAGCTGCTCGTCGAGCGCCGACAGCGGCTCGTCGAGCAGCAGCACGCGCGGCTCGGTGATCGCGGCCCGCGCCAGCGCCACGCGCTGCTGCTGGCCACCGGAGAGCTGAGCCGGTAGGCGATCGGCGAATTGCGTCAGCCGCACCTTCTCGATCATGGCGTCGGCCGCGCGAAGCCGATCGGCCTTGGACTGACCTCGCACGCGGAGTGCAAAGGCGACGTTCTCCCGCACCGTCAGATGCGGAAACAGCGCGTAAGACTGGAACATCATCGCGGTGCGGCGCTGCGCCGGCGCAAGCCCGACGACGTTTTGCCCGCCGATGACGATCTCTCCGGCAGTCGGGTCCTCGTGGCCCGCGATCATGCGCAGGATCGTTGTCTTGCCGCAGCCGGACGGGCCGATGAAGCAGCAATAGGCGCCGTCTGCCATCCTGAGGTTGACGCCGTCGACCACATTGGTGACGCCGTCAAAGCTCTTGCAGACGCCTGCCAGTTCGATATCGCCGCGATCGTTCTTCATTCCTGACTCAACCTTTGGCCCGGCTGCCGCGCTTCTTCTGGATCAGCACGATGCTGCCGAGACTGGCGCCGATGACGACGAAGGAGACGATGGTGGTGACCGTACCGAGCGCGTAGAGCGAGGGCGAGGTGACGTTCAGCGTCATGCTCCAGATCTCCAGCGGCAGCGTGTTGAGCGAGCCCGCCGTCTGGAGACTGCGGGCAAACTCGTCATAGGACAGCGTGAAGCCGAACAGCGCGACCGCGACCAGGCCGGGCGCCAGCACCGGGATCATCACCAGCCGGATCGACTGCCACCGGCTCGCGCCGAGATCGTAGGCCGCCTCCTCCCAAGCGTGATTGAAGCGCGACATCACCGCGAACATCACGAGCACGCCGAATGGCAGCGTCCAGGACAGCTGTGCGCCGAGCGCCGAGGTATACCAGCTTGCGTTGAGCCCGAGCGCCTGGAACAGAAGCCCCGTGCCGAGGCCGAGCACGAGGCCGGGGGCCACCAGGCTGCCGATCATCATGTAGAAGACGAAGGTGTCGCCCCGGAAGCGCTTGCGGAAGCCGAGGCCGGCGAGGAACGAGACCACCACCGTGATGACGGTGACGATGGCCGCGAGCTTGATCGAACGGTCGAACGAGCCCATGACGTCACCGGTGCGCACCTGGGTGAAGAGGTCGACGAACCAGTGTAGCGACTGGCCCTTCATCGGGAATACCAGCCCGCCACGGATGTCCTGGAACGACAGGATGTAGATGCAGAACATCGGGCCATAGAGCGCGATGACGTAAGACGAAAACAGCGCCGCCAGCACGTAGAACGTCCACGGCCTGCCGCCCTTGCTCGGCGCGATCGCCTTGGTCGTCGCGGCCCCGGCCGGCTTGGGCATGTCGATTTTGGGCATGTCGGTTTTGGGCATGTCGGCGAGAACCGCGCTCATCGCGTGATCTCCTGCCTGATATCGACGGTTCGCAGGATCAGCGAGACGATGGCGACCAGAACCAGCGTCAGCAGCACGGCGCTCGCCGCCGCGGTCGGATATTGCAGCACGCCGACGTCCTCATAGAACGCACTCACCACCGAGGCCGAGCCGCCGCCGGACATCACCTTCACCACGAAGAAATCGCCCATCACAATCGAGACCACGAAGATGGTGCCGAGCGCGATGCCGCTCTTGGACATCGGGACAACGATCAGGCGCATGATGTCGAAACGGCTGGCGCCGGCGTCGATTGCAGCCTCGATCAGCTTCTTGTCGATCCGCGCCATGGAGTTGAAGATCGGCACGATCATGAAGATCGTGAGCTGGTGGACATAGGCGATGACGACGGCGAGATCGGAGAACAGCAGCACCTCGAGCGGTTGGCGGACCACCCCCATTCCGAGCAGCGCCTGGTTGATCAGGCCTTCCTTGCCGAGCAGCGGAATCCAGGAAATCATCCGGATGATGTTCGAGGTCCAGAACGGCACGGTACAGAGCAGAAACAGCCCGATCGCCAGTAACTGGTTGCGGACGTGAAACACCAGGAAATAGGCAACGAAGAAGCCGATGATCAGCGTGAAGATCCAGGTCAAGACCGTGAACTTGATCGTCGCCAGATAGAGCTTCAACGTCAGCGCCGAGTGCAGCACCTCGACATAGCTCGCGAGCGTGAAGCCGGGGGTGAGCCCGCCAAAGCCGTCAGTGGCGAAGAAGCTCGCGCCGAGCACGACCAGGATCGGCGCGACGAAGAACGGCACCAGCACCAGGACCAGCGGCGAGACGTAGAGCCAGCCGGCCAGATTGGATCGCGATGGAGCCGGACTTTGAGCCGGACTTTGAGCTGGACTTTGAGCTGGACTTGGCTGCATGTCGGCGAACGCCTCGACGTCGATCTCACCCGCCGGCGCGTTGCCGCGCCGGCGCCTGAGGTAAAAGCAGGTTTCAGGCCACCTTGAAGTCGTTCCAGCGCTTGTTCATGTAGGCGGCTTCGTCCATCAGCGTGTTCCAGCACGAGATGTTCTTGACGCGGTCGAGGAACGAGCCGCCGTCACGCTTGGTGCCGGCCTTCTCCATTGCAACGCCATAGGGATCGTTGACCACTTCCGGCGCGGGCTGGCCCTCGTACCAGAACGCCCATTCGGCCGGCGTGAGGAATTTCTTCGCGGTCGAGGGCACCGGGCTGTAATAGCCGTAGCGCGCCACGAAGCCGCCCTGCCAGCCCGAGAGGTACCAATTCAGATACTCATAGGCGGCATCAAGCTTCTTGCCGGAGAGATGCTTCATCAGGCCCATGCCGTTGCACCAGCCGCGATAGCCTTCCTTGCCATTCTTGACGTTGACGGGCGCGTAGACGCACGGGATTTCCTTGACGCGGACGGCAGCGACCGCCGGCGACCACATCGACTGGATCACCACTTCGCCTGCGGCCATCAGCTGCACCGACTGGTCGAAGGTCGTCCAGGTCGCGCGGAACTGGCCTTGCTTCTTCAGCTCGATCAGCTTGTTGCAGGTGAAATCGATCTCCTCCTTGGTCATGTTACCCTTGTTGCCGTACTTGATCAGTCCGGCGCTTTCGAAGCAGAGCGCGGCGTCCATGATGCCGATCGCGGGGACGTCGAGGATCGCGGCCTTACCCTTGAACTTGGGATCGATCAGGTCTTTTCCACTCGGTCACTTCGTGGCCGACGAGATCGGGGCGATAGCCGATGGAATCGGCGTTGTAGACCTGCGGCAGGAAGGTCGCCCATTCGGTGACGCCGTCATGCAGGTCGGTGGAATCGGGCTTGGCGATGTACATGGCCTCATAGGGCGAGATGCCCTGGCGCGGGATCTTGTGGCCGTCGATCTCGCCCTTGGTGAAGATCGGCAGGATGTTGTCGAACTCCTTGATCTTCTTGACCTCGATGCCTTGGATCACAGCGCGCTTGGCGGCGAGCTTGGCCTGCCAACCCTCGAGATCGGCAATATCGACCGTATTGGGCTGGCTTATGAAGCGGTTGATGGCGGCGGAGGTGTCGAGGTTCTGCATCGTCACCTTGAAACCGAGATCCTTGGCGGCCTGATCGCCAATCGCTTTCACCACCGAATAGGACACGCCGACATGGCGCAGCTCGATGTCTTTGATCTCCTGCGCCCAGATAGTCGGGAAACCGCGGATCGTACCCGCCCCCACTGTAGCGCCAGCAACTGCCGCCGCGCCCTTCAACAACGTGCGCCGGCTCAGCTCTTTCGCGGGCCTCGCCTTCGTTCCCGCCAGATCGGAAGTGAATGTCCCCTTAGCCTCATCAGGCATGGCAACCCTCGTTGGTTACGATGAACGCCCGCGCCGGTCGCCATTGACCGGCTCCAGATGTGATCAGTTGCGCGTGAGGCTAGGGTCGGAATATTGCGAAGTAAAATTGGAAGTAAAAATTTGCGACATAAGCGCCACTAATGGCTCAACTCTCTGCACTTCGTCGCGGCAGGCGGCTCAGGAAGGCAGCAGGGCACAAGTACCGGTCGCTATGACGAGATAATTCTCTGGTCTTTCGTTTTGGCGGACTATTCGAGGTCCGAGCCTGCCTTTCGAAGAAGCTCCTCGCTCTTACCCGATCAACGAAGCAGCGCGATGCGCCGCAAGGGATGACTTTGAGCCTCCCGCAACTGAACCTGCTGATCAACGCTTGGTAGCTCGAAGGTCCTCGGAAGGATCGGCTATGCTCGTTCGCCGACGGCCCACGCCACCTCCAGCAAGTCTGCTCACGTTAGTCGTGGCAAGCCCTTCTCGGATTTCCCGCTGCACACGTCGTGCACACGGCGCATTCTAACCGTTTGAAAAACTTAGACTCTCGTTCCAGTCCATCATGGGGACGACGGAAAATCTTTGCTCTAAGTCGTTAATTTGACTGATATATTCCAACTCGATCGACCCCTGGGCAGTTGGACGGGCTGAGAAGTGGCAGGGTTATCCGGGCGGACAGTCCGTGAAGATCTGGCGGACGCAGCGCGAGATCATTCATTCCGTCATGCGCGGCGAGACGCCCGCCGAGGCCGGGCTCGATCGCATGGTCAAGGAAAGCAATGTCTTGATGAAGAGTTCTTAAACATTGGATCATCGATTGCTGCAGCGGCCATGCGCCGGCCGCACTCTTCGGGAGACGGAATTCTGTGTTCATCATAGCCCAGCTGAGCGATCTCCACGCGCGATCTCGCGGCAAGCTCGCTTACGGCCACGTCGATACCCACGCGATGTTTCACGACGCCATCGACGCGGTGCTGAAGCTGGACCCGCGGCCCGATTGCGTCGTGGTCAGCGGCGACCTCACGGACGGCGGGCTCGAAGAGGAATATGCGATTGTCGACGCCGGCCTCGCCAGGCTGCCGATGCCGGTCTTCGTCATTCCCGGCAACCACGATCGCCGCGAACAGCTCATACGATCGCTCCGCCCCCGCCACCGCTATCTCCCACCCGACGGATTCATCAACTTCGTCGTGGAGGATTTTCCGGTCCGGCTGATCTTCCTCGATGAGGGCGCGCTACCTTGCCGGGGAAGGCGCGACGATCGACGGTGCGCCGGCACGCGTCTCCTCGACGCGTTCGCTGTCGGATGCGGTCGTCTCGGTGATTCTGACCTCGCATTTCACGCCCGACGAGGTCCGGCGGACGACGCGTGTCATCGAGCTGCTCGGCAAGGTGGTGCGCGGCGTGCGCATCGTCGTCTCGGGCGCCTTCGAGACGGCAATGGTCGCCTCGGGTCGCCTGGACGGCTTTGTCTCCCTGAAAGCCGACATCGTCTCGCACGCGGCCGCGATGCCGATGGTGTGGGCCGGTGGCGGCAAGGTCACGACACTGACGGGACGCCCGTGCCGGAACGACGATCTCGAAAAGATCGCTTCCAACGGATTGATCCACGAGGAGTTGCTGGCCCTGCTGCGCCGGGCGCTGCAATGACGGCGCCTTACCGCGGAAACAGCTTGTCGCGGATGTAGCGTGAGGTCGGGGTCAATCTGGCGCCGCGCGGCTTGCGCCAGACCGCTCGGTCGATCTCCTTCTTGTCGCCGACCTTCAGGCGCCCCGACACCTTCTTGGCCAGGAAGATCGCATCGCTCATCCGTCGGCCAGTCGCGCCTTTCTTCGCCTTCACTTCCTTCCAGAGCTTCAGCGGTCCGAGCTTCAGCTTGGGCAACTCCTCCTTGATCTCCCGACGAAGGCAACGCCTGTCGCTCTCACCTGCCCGCTTTCGCCCTCCTGGAAACATCCAGAGCCCGTCGCACCGGCGCCTCACCATGAGGACGCGGCCTTTTCGCGCGACGATCAATTTCGATGATTTCGCCATGGTCTAAGGGCAGATGATCGCCTTGATGATTCCGTCGCGCCGCGCGACCTGCTGCTCGAACGCGGCCGGCGTCTGGTCGAGCGAGAAGCGATGCGTGGCTAGCGGGGCCAGCTTGACTTGCCCCGACTGCGTGAGGGCGATGGCGCGCGGATAGACCTCCGGCATGCGGCGCGAAAACTTGATCGATAGCCCCTTCCGGCGCGACTCCGCGCCACTGAGGACGTACTGGTTGTTCTCGGGAATGCCGACGAGAACGACCCTTCCGCCGATGCGGGCACAGCGCGCGGCGTGCTCGAAGCCGTGCGAGGAGTCGGTCGCCTCGATCACCAGATCGACGCCGCGCCCTTCGGTGGCGTCACCGACCTCGGCGTAGCTGCGGCACGCCACATCGGCACCGAGATCGCACGCCAGTGCGGTACGCTGCTCGACCGGATCGATCGCGATGATCTTTCCACTGCCCGCGAGCCGCGCCAACTGAACGAGCAGCAGTCCCACCGGCCCGCAGCCGAGCACCGCGACGGTCTCCTGAAGCCGCGGACGCGCCAGATCCATGGCATGGATGGCGACGCCGAGCGTTTCCAGGATCGCCGCGCCGGCGGGGTCGATGCTGTCGGGCACCACATGCACGGCGGATTTCGGCACGCAGACGAATTCTGCCATGGCGCCGTTGTGAGGCGCGTAGCCCAGGAATTTCACGTTGGGGCAGAGATTGGTGTGCCCGCGGTGGCACCATTCGCAATGGCCGCAGGGAATTGAAGGATCGACCGCCACCAGCGCATCGGCCGAAAGTCCGGCCTTGCGCGCCGAGTCCGGCGTGAGGACGCCCGAGAACTCATGTCCGAGAACGAACGGCCTGACGTGCGTCGGGCCCGTCGTTCCGCCCTCGAGATAGGAATGCAAATCGCTGCCACAGACGCCGACAGCCTTGACGCGGATGATGAGGCTCGTCCTCCGCGAGCGGCCTCGGCTCGGGAATATCGAGGACGCGGATATCACGAATGTCCTGGAGCACCGCAGCGCGCATGTCGAAGCATTCCTTCTGAGCAATTGCCTCCGTCATATTACATATGTAATCTTAGGGTGACAAATGCTTTCCGCACGCCTCCCAGCGCGCGTGCATGAGCCATCGCGCCCTCGGTGCCGAAGGCGCTGGCCCCTACGCTTACGGAAATGCGGCTATTTCTGCTTGTCGAACAGTTTCAGCGCGGCGACGGCGGTGCTCTCGTCCGTCACCAGCACCTTGCCGATCCGGCCGCGCAGCACCGCCGCGATGATCGGCGCCTTGTTGAGCCCCCGGCGATCAGCATCGACGTCGGCACGCGCGCCAGCTTTTCCAGCGGCATCGCAATGGCGCGGCTGTTGATGCCGTGATCGATGGGCCGGCCGGCCTTGTCGAGGAATTGCGCGAGGACGTCGCCGACGGCGCCCGCCGCCCGCAGCTGCTCGGCGCGCACGTCCGGCGGCAGCCCATGCCGCATCAACAGCGAGCGCGGCGTCATGTCCCCCATGCTCAACAGCGCAAGATCGATCTTCTCGACGCTGTTCAGCACCTCCTGATAGACCTCCTGGGCGAGGAAGGTGTCGCGCGAGCGCCGGCTGCTGACGAAAATCGGCGCCGCCAGATAACTGCACTGGGCGTGCAGCCGATGCGCGAGTTCGCCCGCGATCTCGAACGTGTTGAGGCTCGAGTCCGCGCGACAGGCCGCCCATCATGGAGACGATGGACAGATCAGGATAGTCCGCCGGCGTGACGTAACGGATCGTCTCGCGCAAGGTCGCGCCCCAGCCGATCCCGATGATACGCGGGCGCTTCTGCTCGAGGAATTTCGACAGATAGGCTCCCGCCGCCATCCCGATCAGGCTGCCGGTCAGCTCGGGATTCTCCGGGCTCGGGATGACGACGGCATCCTCGAGGCCGCATTCCCGGCGCAGGCGATGCTCCAGCTCCGTGCAGCTTGCAAAGGCGGAGTTGAGGCGGATGTTGACGATGCCGGTCTGCCGGGCATCCGACAGCATGCGGTTGACGCGGGCGCGGGTCAGCCCCAGCCGCTCGCCGATCTCGGCCTGGGTCAGGTTCTCCATGTAATAGAGCCAGGCGACCCGCAGGATAGTTTGGTCAGTCACGGCGCAGTCCCCAGCAGCGGTCTCGAAACACAGTCACACGCCGGAGCATTTGAGGCGATCTTTCTTTGGCCGTCAAATCGATGCGATGCGGCATTCGTCATGCGGCCTTCGCGCCCGGCACGCCGTCCTCGACCACAAAGCTCGTCAGCCGGCGCACGGCGCTGCCGGCCTCCTTGACGTCGTCGAGCGCCTCGAACCCCACGGTGCAATGCCGCCCGTCAAGCTCGACGGTCGCATAGCCGCGCTTGTCGCCGCGCGCATAGACCAGGTGCGGGTTCTCCGCCAGCGCCTTGCGCACGCTGGCTTCACCCGGCCCGTCCGAGGTGATCGAGGTGCCGACGAACTCGGTCGCAACGGTCGGCCCATCCGGCCGGGCGAAGTCCTGCCTCAGATCGGCGGTGAAAAAGGCGTGGCGATCGCCGCCAATCACGATCGGATTCCGCCGCCGCTGCGCCACGAGCGAATCAAGCAGCCGGCGGCGGGCATTGGGATAGCCGTCCCAGCCGTCCATCCAGAAACGTACGCCGTCATCCCCTTCCCGCTTGTCCTGCGCCATCAGGGTCTGCTGCGCGACGATGGTCCAGCGGCCGCGGCAATCGCGCAGGCGCGCATCGAGCCATTGCTCCTGCGCGCGGCCCAGCATCGTCCGCGCGTCGTCCGTCCGCTCCGCGCAGTCCGCCACCCAGGTCGGCCGCCCGCCTCCGACACAGGCCGACGCCGAGCGGTATTGCCGGTCGTCGAGCAGCAGCACGTCGAGCATCTCGCCGAAGCGATAGTGCTCATAGATCGTGGCGTCGGCACCGCGTGGCCGCGCCGAGCGCGGCAACGGCATGTGCTCGTAATAGGCCTGATAGGCAGCCGCACGGATCTTCAGGAACTGGGCGGCATCGCGCACGGTGTAGGAACGATCATTGGCATAATCGTCCATCACCTCGTGGTCGTCCCAGATCGACAACCAGGGAAAGGCGGCGTGCGCCGCCTGCAGGTCGCGATCGCTCTTGTAGAGCGCATAGCGGTTGCGGAATCCCTCGAGCGTCGTCGGAATTCCGACGCCGTGCTGGCGCACGTGGCGCGATCCCCAGGACTTCTCATAGATGTAATCGCCGAGATGCACGACAAGGTCGAGGTCGCGCGCCGCCATGTCACGGTAGGCGCTGAAATAGCCCTGCTCGTATTGCTGGCAGGATGCGAAGGCAAAGCGGAACGTCCGCCCGGCGCCGACCGGGGCGGTTCGCGTGCGGCCGACCGGGCTGAGCGCCGGGCCGGCGCGGAAGCGGTACCAATAGACGCGATCCGGCAGCAGACCCGTCGCTTCGGCGTGCACGGAATGCGCCAGCTCTACCGTCGCACGCACGACGCCGCGGGAGACGACGCGCGCGAAGGCCTCGTCTTCGGCCAGCTCCCATTCGACGTCTATCGACGCATCCTGCATGCCGCCGCCCTCGAGCGGCTGCGGCGCAAGGCGGGTCCACAGGATAACGCGGTTCTCGCGCGGGCAGCCGGAGGCGACGCCGAGCGTGAAAGGATCTGCGCCAAATGAGACCGGCGCTCCTCGCACGAAGCCGGCGGGCGCTGCGAAGGCGGCGCTCGCGAGCGACCCAACGAGAAAGCGGCGGCGGGGGATCACGGCCGCGCCGGCATGGTTTCGAGCTTGCGGCGGATGCCCGCGGCGAGATCCGGCCGATCCGTCGTGATCTGCCGCACCGGCTGGGCAAGCCAATGGGCGATCTCCTCCGGCTCATTCGTCACCCAGACCCCGAGGCGTTCGGATCCGAGCAGCTTGAGCGCAAGCGGCAAGACGAGCGCAAGCAGCGATTTTTCGACCGCGACGATGCAGCCGGGAATGGCGGCCAATTGCATCAGCGCGGGCTCTATTCCGCCCATCGTCTCCGCCGAACGGCGATCGAGCGAGATGAGTACCCGCGCCTCCGGCAACAACGCTCGCACGGTCTGGATCACCCCCGGCACGAAGCAGGTGATGACGGCGCGCCGCTCCAGGCCCCGGCGCTTGACCTCGTCGACCAGCCGCGCTTCCAGTCCGGGATAGGCATAGCCGAGCGCATCCGTCTTGATCTCGATATGCAGCTCGTGCGTGGTGTCGCTGAACACATCCAGCACCTCGCCCAGGGTCGGAATGCAGTCGTCGCCGGCATCGCGAAGACGCATTGCCGTCAACTGCCGCAGGCTGCACCCGCCGACCGGCCCGGTCTCGAATGTGGTGCGGTCGAGCAGCGGATCGTGAATCACGACGATACCGCCATCCGTGCTCTGATGGACGTCGAACTCGACCGCATCGACGTCCTCCCTGCACAGGTTGCGGAAGCCGGTCAGGCTGTTCTCGGGCCAAAGATTGCGTCCGCCGCGATGCCCGGCGATGAAAACCATGATCAATTCCTATTTGCTGCTGTCGACAAGACCTTTGATGAACCAGCGCTGCAACAGCAGGACGACCAGCACCGGCGGCAGCATGGTGAGGAGCGCACCGCTCATGGCGATATTCCAGGCCGGCTCGCTGTCGGACCGGGGAATCAGGCCCTTCAACGCGATGACCGCCGTTGCCATGTCCTTATCGGTCGTGAACAGCAACGGCCAGAGATATTGATTCCAGCCGAACAGGAACAGGATGATGGCGAGCGCCACCATGTTCGGCACCGACAGCGGCAGCAGGATGCTCCAGAAGAAATGCAGCGGCGAAGCACCGTCCAGCCGCGCCGCCTCGCATAGCTCGTCCGGGATCGTCAGGAAGAACTGGCGAAACAGGAACGTGGCGGTGGCCGAGGCGATCAGCGGCAGGATCAGCCCGGGATAGGTGTTGACCATGTTCCATTCGAGCGAGATCGCGACCTCGTGCCCGCTGATCCAGCGCCAGAGATCGGCGACATGAAGGGTCTCCAGCAGCCATTGCAGCGGCAGCGCTGCATTCGCGACGGCTTCGAAGGTCGGCACGATGCGAACCTCGATCGGCAGCATCAGCGACATGAAGATGAGCCAGAACGCAAGCATCCGGTAGCGAAAGCGAAAATAGGTGATGGCAAAGGCCGACAGCAGCGACACCGCGATCTTGCCGGCCGTGATGCCGAGCGCCACCACGACCGAATTGAGGAAGGTGCGGCTGAAATTGCCCTTGCTCCAGGCCAGTTGCAGATTGTCGAGGAACTGGCCTCCCGGCAGCCAGGGCAGCGGCACCTTCTGGACCTCGGCCACCGTCAGCGAGCCCGCCACGAAAGCGAAATACAGCGGCACGCAGACCGTCAGCGCGCCCGCGATCAGGATCGCGTGGCAAACCATGTTGAGGACCGGTGAGCGTTCCACCATCTGGCTAGACCCCGTAATTGACCTTGCGGTCGAAGTAGCGGAATTGCAGCAGCGTGCAGATCAGCGCAAAGCTCATCAACAGAACCGATTGTGCGGCCGAGGAGCCGAGATCGAGATTGACGAAGCCGTCCACGAAGACCTTGTAGACCAGAATGTTGGTCGCACCGGCCGGGCCGCCTTTGGTCACGGCATCGATGATGGCGAAGGTTTCGAAGAAGCCGTAGATGAAGTTCATCACCGTGAGGAAGAAGATCGTGGGCCCGAGCATCGGCAGCGCGATCGAGACGAAGCGGCGGATCGGTCCGGCGCCGTCCACGGCGGCGGCCTCCATCAGCGACACCGGCACCGCGAGCAAGCCCACGACGAGGAAGATGTAGTCGTAGCAGATGTGCTTCCATGACGCGGCGAGCGTCACCAGGATCAGCGCATCTGTCGGGTTGAGATTGGGATCCCACGCAATGCCGAAGCCGTGCAGCACCTGCGCGAGCGGGCCGACCGCCGGATTGAACAGGAACGCCCACAGGATGCCGGCGATCGCCGGCGCGATGGCATAGGGCAACAGGATGATGGTGCGATAGACCGAACGCCCGCGCACGATCCTGTCGGTCGCGAATGCCAGCACGAGCGCGCTTCCCAGGGTCAGCACGTTCTGCATCACCGTGAACCAGAACGTCACCGCGATCGACTGGCGATAGTCGCTGCTTGCAAGCAGCGACTTGAAATTGTCGAACCACACGAACTGGACGTTGTTCCCGAAGGGATCGCTGAGCAGGACCGACTGCGTCAGTGCGCGCAGCGACGGGATGAAGAAGAAGAACAGCAGGATCAGCAATTGCGGCAGCAACAGCAGCGTCGGCAGACCCGGCCCCTCGCCGAAATTGGCGCGCTTCAGTCCCGCTTCCTGCTCGCGCCGCCGCGCCTTGCCCGAGGCGCGTGCGCCGCCGGCGGACCCGGCGGCGACGGCCTTGGACCCACCGCTCCCGTGCTTGCGCTGAAGCACGGGCGCGCGCGCATCACGCCAGGGGATAGACAGGCGCAGCGTCATGGACGCTCGGTTTCCGGAGTCTTCCCGGCATTGAGCTTCTCGAACTGCCGCAAGATCTCGTTGCCCCGCTTGACTGCGTCATCCATCGCCTGCTGCGGCTGCTTCTGACCGGCGAACACCGCTTCGACCTCCTGGCGCTGGGCCAGCATGGTCTGCACGAAATTGCCGAACCGGAAGCCGCGCGAGTTCTCGTTCGGCGTCCCGCGCGAGAGTTGCAGCACCGCGATCTCCCGGGTCGGATGATCCTTGTAGTAACCCCGCTCACGCGCGAGCTGGTAGGCGCGGTTGGTGGCGGGAACATAGCCGGTTGCGCCGTGCCACCAGACCTGGGTTTCCGGCTGCGCGACGAAGTCCAGGAAGGCCGCGACGGCCTCGTACCGCTCCGGCGTGTGGCCCTTCATGACCCAGATGGCCCCGCCCCCGATGGTGCTGTTGAGCGGCGGATTGATATCGCTCTCGTGCGGCAGGAAGGTGGCGCCCCAGTTGATGGTCGCATTGCGCTCGATGTTGCCATGCGATGCCGTCGAATTGACGAAGGTCGAGCACCGGCCCGAGGTGAACAATTGTTCGGGGCTGAAGCCCTGGCCTGCGATCTGCATCACGCCGTCATCGAGCCACTTCTTGAGTCGCGCGACTTGCGAGACCACCTTCGTCTTGTTGTAGACGAACTCGGTGCCGAGCCCGTCGAATCCGTTTGCCTGCGTACCATAGGGCTGGTTGTTGATGGCGCTGTAGTTCTCCAGCAGGCTCCAGTAGAAGTCGCCGGGCAGCACCGTGCCGCACTCGCTGATCCCCTTGGACTTGATGGCGTAGAGCTGCTTCTCCAACTCCTGCCAGGTGTCGGCGGGCTTGTCGAAGCCTGCCTTCTGGAAGTGGTCCTTGTTGTACCAGAAGATCGGCGTCGACGAGTTGAAGGGCATCGCCGACATCCGTCCCTTGTAACTCCAGAAGCTCGCCACCGGCTTGATGAAGTCGGAGAAGTCGATCTTGTAGCCCTTCTGCTCCACGAGATCCTGCACGGGAACGATGGCCCCCGAAAGCAGCATGGTCATGTAGCCGCGCTCGGCGATCTGCACCATCTCCGGAGGCCGCTTGGCCCGGTAGGCGGCGATCACGCCGTTGGTCACCTCGTCATAATTTCCTTTGGCGACCGCGACGACGGTGTACTTGTCCTGCGAGGCGTTGAATTTCTCGACGAGTTCGTTGAGCCGGTCGCCGAGGACGCCACTCATGGCGTGCCACCACTGGACCTCGACCCGCGCCTGCGCCGGACCAATCATGGCCAACGCACCGAACAAGGCCGCAATGAATGCGACTTTCCTACCCATGGGCAGCCCTCCCTCGCCGGGCAAGAGGCCCGGTCTATACATTTGTATTTCTATAATGACATATGTGTCGAGATGATGAAAGAGGGCCGGACGTCCTGTGGGCGCGTCAGCGTCGGCTGGAAACCATGCCTGGATGTCCGCTCGCCCCTCTCAATCCTGGCCTCGAATGGTTCGACCGACCTGCTGCAGGGCCTCGAAGGCTGCGAAGCGCCGGTCGGCCCAGCCTGCCAGGGCGGCCTGCGGTTGCTGGATGTCCCCCAACACCGACATCGCCTGCATCGCCGCGCCGAGATCGGCGTGGTCGCCTGACGCAACCGATCCAAGCATGGCGGAGCCAAGCAGGACCGCCTCCGGGGACGCGGACGCGGCAACCGTCAAACCCGTCATGTCGGCGAGCACCTGTCGCACCAGGGCGCTCTTTGCGGCACCGCCGCTGACGACGATCGTATCGACCGCGATGCCCTTGTCCTGCTGGGCGCGGACGACCTGCCGGGCGCCGCAGCCGAGGCCGCACAGCCCGGCGAGGTAAAGCGCCAGCAGGCTTTCCAGATCGGACCGCAGATCGAGGCCGGCAATCAATGCGCGTGCGTCCGGATCCGCGAACGGTGCACGATTGCCGAGGAATTCGGGGACCACATGAATCTCGCCGACCAATTGCGGCAACATGGCCGCACCGCCACGGGCTTCGGTTTCCGCGGCTAGCCAATCGGCCAGCGTCTGCTGCTTCCGGTCTGCAGCCTGCGTTGCCTGCGCGGAATGCGGATGCATCTGCAACAGGTGCTCGATCGCAGCGCCAGCCGCCGACTGCCCGCCTTCATTGAGCCAAAGCCCCGGCACCATGGCGGAGAAATAGGGGCCCCAGACGCCGGGCACGAACGACGGGTCCGCCGTGGTCGTCATGGTGCAGGCGGACGTTCCAAACACATAGGCCATGCGCGTCAGCACCGTGCCCGCCGGCCCGCGCGCCCCTACCGTCCCAACCCCGCCGGCATGCGCGTCGATGAGGCCCGCGGCGACCGGCGTCCCCTTTGCAAGCCCGAGATCAGCCGCCGCCTCCGCGGTCAGGCCCGACGCCAATCTGGTTCCGCCGGGCACGATCTCGGTGCCGATCCGGCGAAACCGTTCGTCCGCGAGCACGCCGAGGCCGACCTTGCGAAAGAATTGATCGTCCCAGCGATTTTCGTGGCCGAGATAGGTCCACTTGCACGTCACGGTGCAGATGGAGCGGGACAGGCTTGCCGTCGCGCGCCACGTGAGGAAGTCGGTCAAGTCCATGAACTGCCACGCACGGGAGAACGTGTCGGGCATGTTCTCGGCGAGCCACAATAGTTTCGGCGTCTCCATCTCGGGCGAGATCGTTCCGCCGACATAGTCGAGGACTTTCGCGCCGGTCTGGTTGATCCTGCGCGCCTGATCGGCGGCACGATGATCCATCCATACGATGACGTTGCGAGCGGGATCGCCCGACCGGCCGACCGGCAGCGGCGCGCCCCCTCGCCCAGCACCACCAGCGAGCAGGTCGCGTCGAAGCCGATGCCCGCGATGCTGTCGGGCGCAATGCCGGCCTGCAGCACCGCGCCGCGCACGCTGCGGCATACGGCGCGCCAGATGTCCTCGCTCGACTGCTCGACGACGTCGCCGGCCTCGCGCCAAAGCGCGACCGGGGCGCTGTCACTCGCAAGCAGCCTGCCGGAACGATCGAACACGCCGGCCCGCGCGCTGCCGGTGCCGACGTCGATGCCGAGAAAATGGCGGTTATCGGATTGCTTGGTCATCTCAGGATTGCCGATCGGAAGCCGCTACAGATCGTTGCTCTGCGGCAGAATGACGAGGTCGCGGATGGTGACGGTCCTCGGACGGGTCAACATGAAAAGCACTGCCTGCGCCACTTCTACGGGCTGCATCAAGCCGCCGGCCGCCATCTCCTCCTCGATCTTCGCTTTGGGCCAGTCCTTGAGCAGCGCGGTCACGACGGGACCTGGCGCAACGGCGCCGACGCGCAAACCATGTTTGGCGACCTGCCGGCGCAGCGTATGCACGAAGGCCTGCACGGCATGCTTGGACGCGGTGTAGATCGGCTCCCAGACGACCGGCACGAGACCCGCGATCGAGCTGGTGACGATGATGTCGCCGCTCTTGCGCTCGACCATGTGCGGCAGCACCGCGTGGATCGACCGGAACAGCGCATTGACGTTCAGATTGAGCATGCGGTCCCAGGCATCGGGATCGCCGCCGAGCACCTCGCCGCCGACATAGCCGCCGGCATTGGCATGAAAGATGTCCAGTCGGCCCGCCTTCTCCAGCACCTGCGGCATCATGGTTGCCACGCTCGCGGACTCGGTGAGGTCGATGCGCAGCGGAATCGCCTGCGGGCCAAGCTCGGTGCAAGCGTTGCTCAGCGCCTCCTCTGCCCGGTCGACCAGCACCACCCGCGCGCCTGCGCCGATCAATGTTCGGGCGCATTCCAGACCAATGCCCGAAGCAGCACCGGTGATTGCTGCGACTTTTCCTGCAAGTTCCTGGGCCACGGCCTGTCCTTCTTGTGAGGGTTGTTCAAGCTCGGCCATGGGAAAGGCGTGAGCGCCTGGCCAGCGAATCGACGATGACCGCAATGGCGAGGACCGCGCCCGTAATCATGTACCGTAGCGACGATGAGAGATCGAGCAGCGTCAGGCCGCTCGCGATGGACTGGATGACGATGACGCCGAGCAGCGCGGAATAGGCGCTGCCGCGACCGCCGAACAGGCTGGTACCGCCGATGACCGCAGCCGCAATCGCGTTGAGGTTCACATCCCCGGTCCCAGCCTGCTGGCTGGACGATGCCAGCCGCGCGGCGGCGAGAATGCCGCCGGCAGCAGCCAGCGTGGCGCACAGCACGAACGCCGACGCATAGACCCGGCGCACATTGATGCCGGCTCGGCGGGCCGCCTCGCGGTTGCCGCCGACCGCGGACATCGAGCGGCCCCATTTGGTCCGCGTCAACGCGTAGTTCATGACCACGCACAGGCCGACGAACAGGCCGAACATCCAGGGAATGCCGCGCCCGAGATTGAGATAATAGACGACGAATTCGAGCACGATGGTGACCAGCAGCGCCTTCAGCACCATGCGGCCCAGCGAGGCTCGCCGACAGCCCCGCCGCTCGCCGGCGCGCCGCCGTCCGGTAGCCGGTCACGAACATGATCAGGCTCGCCACCGCCGCCAGCACGTAGGATATGATCGGCGGCATCACGAGCATCTGCCCGAAATCGACCAGCGGCGATCCATAGGGAAGATTGATCGAGCCGGAGGCGCCGAGCAGATAGAGCTGCAGGCCGAGCCACCCCAGCAGGCCGGCCAGCGTCGAGACGAAGCTCGGCATGCCCAGACGATTGAACAGGAACGCATAGAGCGCACCGATAGCAGAGCCCAGCACCAACGCCGTGACGATGGCCACGGCGACGGGCCAATCCTGACTGACCCAGAGCACGCCGACGAGCGCGGATGCAAACCCGCTCACCGACCCCACCGAGAGGTCGATCTCGCCGACCATCAGGATGCAGACGATGCCGAGCGCGATCACGCCCACCGTCGAGCAATCGAACAGCAGATTGACCAGATTGTTCGGCGCGAGAAAAACAGGATTGAGGCTCTCGAACACCGTGCAGATCACGACGAGCCCGACGACCACGGGCAGCGAGCCGAGGTCACCGGATCGCACACGCCCCACGAAGGCGCGGATGACGCTTCCGAGCGTGTCCGCGTGTTTGACCCGCTCGTCGCTGCGGTCGAGTAGCCGCCCCGTCGAAGCAGGTTGCGTGTGGTCGGTCATCGCCCAAGCTCCGGCGACTGCTGGGCGCGGCGCCGGCTAGCGCGGCGCGAGACCGAGTTTTCATCCGCACCGGTAATCGCGGTGACGAGATCCTGGTTGGACGCGTCGGACTCGAACTCGCCGTTGTTGCGGCCGAGACGCAGGACCACGATCCGGTCGGCGACCGCACGCACATCCTCCATGTTGTGGCTGATCATGATGACGCCGAGACCACGCGCTCGAACGCGCTCGACGAGGTCGAGCACCTCCGCGGTCTGGGCGACGCCAAGCGCGGCGGTCGGCTCGTCGAGCAGGATGAGCTTCGGCTCGGTCAGCAGTGACCGCGCGATCGCCACGGTCTGGCGCTGTCCGCCGGACAGCGATGCAACGGGCTCGCGCACGCTCGGGATCCGCGCCGACAGCTCGTTGAGCAAGGTCCAGGCGCGAAGCTCCATCGAGACCTCGTCGAGCCGCATCGGATTGAGCCTCGCGGCCAAGGAAGATATTCGCGACCACGTCGAGATTTTCGCAGAGCGCCAGATCCTGAAAGACGGTGGCGATGCCGAGGCCGAGCGCGGCGGCCGGGTCGGACAACACGACATGCTCGCCGCCGAACGCGATCGTTCCAGAGCTCGGCTGATGCACGCCGGCCAGGATCTTCACGAGCGTGGACTTTCCGGCACCGTTGTCGCCCACGAGCGCCACGACCTCGCCGGCATGCACGTCGAGATCGACATCGGTCAGGGCGGACACCGCGCCGAAATGCTTGGAGATTCCACGAAGGCTCAGGACGGGCTTGCGCAGCCCGCCCTGCGTGGGATCGACATCCGGAATCGTGGTCATGCGCCAATCCGTCCTCTCGTCGTCCGTCCCGGCCGCCACGTGCGGCCGGGACGGACGCGCTTACTGCGTGATGCCGAGCTTCTTGCAGCCTGCGGCATATCGACCGGTGCAGAGCTGATCGGCCGTCTGGATCTTCTTGTCGATGATCTCCGCCTTCAGGTTTTGCTGAGTGACGACCGCCGGCACGAACAGCTTCGACGGCGCATTGAACAGCGTGGCTTCCGCCTTGGGCGCCTCGCCGGAGAGCAGCTTGACCGCGATCTGCGCGGCCGCGCTGGCCACGATCTCGCTGGGCTTGGAGATCGTGTTGTACTGGTCGCCGGCGATGACGAGCTGAAGCGCGGCGATCGTCGCATCGTTGCCCGTGACCGGCGGCACCGGATCGACGCCCGCGGCCTTAAAGGCGGCAATTGCGCCCCCGCCGGTGCCGTCATTGGCGGCCACGACGCCGAGGATCTTCTTGCCGAAGCGGGTAACCTGGCCGCTCGCCCATTGCTGGGCCTTCGGCGGCGCCCAGTCCGGCGTGTCGTATTCGGCGAGGATGGGATAGCCGCTCTTGTCCAGACCGGCATGGATGCCCTTCTTGATCAGCCCGGCCGCCGCATCGGTCGGCGATCCGTTGATCTCGAGCACGCCCTCGCCCTCCTTCGCCGTGACGTTGGCGGCCTTGAGATGCTTGACCAGCGATTCGGAGATCGCCTTGCCGATGGCTTCGTTGTCGAACGACACGTAGAAATCGACCTTGGCGTCGGGAACCGGGCGATCATAGGCGATGACCTTGATGCCTTGCGACTGTGCCATCTTGACCAGGGAGGCGGCGGCGGTGGAGTCGACGGGGTCGAGCACGATCACCTTGGCGCCCTGCGAGATCGCCGCGTTGAACTGCTGCTGCTGTCGCGCGGCATCAGCACTGGCATTCTGGTAGATCACCTTACAGCTCGCGCAGAGCTTCTTCATCTCCGCGGCAAAGCCCGGATAATCGTGTTGCTCGTAGCGGGTCGAGGCCTGGTCCGGCATCAGGAAGGCAACGGTCGCATCCTTCACCTCTGCGGCCTGCGAGAGCATGCAAGTCGTGCCGAGCAGCGAGAGGGTCAGGGCAAGTGTGCCCGCATGTTTCGGGGAGACGCTTTTCATTCGGACTTTCCTTTCCAGAACTGGAGTGCTGTGGTTGATCCTGAGATGAGCCTTCGATTTCATCGCCGGCGAGCGCCGCTGCTTTCGAAGCCGCGCGGAGATTCCCGGACAAGCGATTCCCGTCGCGGGCTGCCATCGGCATGCCCACGTCGTTCTTCCCGTAGCGGTCGTCCTCCTTTGCTTTTTCGCCGGCTAGGCAGCGCGGGCCGTATCGCTGTTTTGCGCGAGCAATCGCCTGAAGCGCGACGGCGGCATGCCTTTCTCCGCCAGAAACTGCCGGTTGAAATTGGAGAGATTGTTGAAGCCGACCTCGAAGCAGATGTCGGTGATCGACGCCTGCTCGTCGCTCATCAGGATCTGACAGGCGAGATTGATGCGGAGCCGCTTGACGTATTGCACCAGCGACATGCCGGTGTGCCGCCGGAACGAGCGCGAGAATGCGCTTTGCGACTGGCCCGCGATCGCCGCGAGACTCGGCTTCGCCGAAAGGCTGCGTCAGGTTCTGCCGGATGAAGGCGAGCGCCTTGTTCATGCCGGCAGACATGTACCCGGACGGGTCCGGCAGATAATTCGGGCTGGAAAGCGGACGCGCGGCTCGCGCGCGGGAGAGCGTCCCCAGAATCATCAGGAAGAGCTCGATCCGGCGCATCCCGCTCGCCGTCACGATCTCCTCCATCAGCGGGGCGATCTTGTCGCTGGTGCTGCGTGTGAACAGCGCGCCGCGCCGGGAGAATTCCAGCAGCGTGGCAAGGCCGGAAAGCTCGGGCATGACCTTCATGAGGTCGCCGATGAAGTCTTCGCTGAACTGCAGGACGCGGCCGCGCAGCGGAACGGTGCTCCCCGCCGGCAGATCGCTGACCCAGTTATGCGGCAGGTTGGGGCCGGTCAGCACGAGGTTGCCCGGCTCGAACTCGCCGATGAAGTCACCGACGAAATAGCGGCCGCCGGTCGCCACGACCTGGTGCAGCTCGTATTCGGGGTGGAAGTGCCAGCGGACCGTGTGGAATGGGTAGCCGTGCGACCACGCCTTGAACGATTCGCCGCGCCGTATCTGGACAACTTCCAGGTCCGGTTCCATATCCGCTCCCTTCGGGCCGGTGCGGTTTGTAATGATCCGCGCCTGTTCCCTTATCGGCTGAATTCGCTCAGCGCTTCCTCTCATCAGGGATCGTAGCGAGCGCTATCCGGCCCCGCCACCACGATTTCAATGGACAACTGATACTTTTTTGACGCTCTGCGCCGACGCGGTTTTGGCCCTCGCGCAGACGAGCCCGACGCGCAGTTCGATGCGCAGGGCTTCGTCGTTCCGGGTCGATCGGGGCGAGACTGCAGCCTTCAAGGCTAGATCAGCGGAGCGCCCTGTCGCAGGGTCATGTGGCGGTTGACGTCCTTGTAGAGAAGGTAGCGAAACCGGCCCGGACCTCCGGCGTAGCACGCCTGCGGGCAGAAGGCGCGCAGCCACATGTAGTCTCCGGCCTCGACCTCCACCCAGTCCTGATTGAGACGATAGACCGCCTTGCCCTCGAGCACGTACAGCCCGTGCTCCATCACGTGCGTCTCCGTGAACGGGATCGTCGCCCCCGGCTCGAACGTCACGACATTGATGTGCATGTCATGGCGCATGTCGGCCGGGTCGATGAAGCGTGTCGTCGCCCATCTTCCCTCGGTGCCCGGCATCGCTACCGGGGCGATCGAGTCCTCGTTGGCCACGAAGGCCTCGGGTGCGGCCAATCCCGGCACGCGCTGGTACAGCTTGCGGATCCAGTGAACCTGCGCGGGCCCTTCACCGCGGTTGCGAATGCGCCATGCGCAGCCGGGCGGCACATAGGCGAAGCTGCCGGACCTCAGCTCGGATTCTTTCTCGGCCAAGCTGAGGGTCAGCCGGCCGCCCACGACGAACAGCGCCCCCTCGGCGTCGTCGTCCGGCTCGGGCATGTCGCTGCCTCCGTCCGGCGCGATCTCCATGAGATAATGGGAGAAGGTCTCGGCGAAGCCGGACAGCGGGCGCGCCAGCACCCAGACGCGCGTCGAGTCCCAGTGCGGCAAATGGCTGACCACGATATCGCGTTGAACGCCGCTGGGGATGACGGCGTATGCGTTCGTAAAGACCGCACGGCCGCTCAGCAGATCCGTTTGAGACGGAAGGCCGCCCGGCGGTACGTGATAAGTGCGCGACGTCATCATGAAGCCTCGTGAAGGTTGCCGACGGGACGTATCAGCTCGCGGCTGACGGAAGGCCGAGCTGCATCGGCTCGCTCAGCCAATATTCTTCGAGATTATCGCCTTTCCCCTTGCGGTCGACAACGAGGAATGAGCTTCTCTCCTGGAGAACCAGGAGCGGATGGTGCCAGCAATTGCGGGCATAGTTGACGCCCTGGTCGCCCTTTGCCGCGAAGGCGCGATAGCTCGCGGCGATGGCCGGGTCCGCGCACACGACGACCAGCCAGTCCGCTTCGTTCAAGGGCATGAACATCTGGCTTCCGAGCGGATGGCGCTCCATCAGGCGGATCGCGATCGGCGCCGGCCGCAACGAGGCAAAGAACCAGCTGATATTGACCTCTCCGCCTTCCGCGGCGACATCGACATTGGCGAGCCCGTTGAAGCGCTCGGCGTAGCCCTGGTTGATCGACAGGGGCGTCTTCCCCTCGATCTCGACGACGTCTCCGAACGGAGCGAAAGCCTCTTTCGTCAAGGGCTCGATCGAGAGTGTCACCATCGCCAACCTCAAGCGCTTTCCCGTCTAGAGGGTCTGCAGGCCCGGAACCGGAGCATCCGCATCGTCCGGATCGACTCGCAGATTCTCGACCGAAGGGTCAACCTCGCCGTTCAGGATACGACGCGCCTTGGCGTGATCAAGGTCGCCCTCCCAGGAGGCGACGACGACGGCCGCAACGCAGTTTCCGACGTAATTGCCGAGCGCGCGAGCGATGCCGATGAACCAGTCCACCGACAGGATCAGCACGAGGCCAATCGCCGGGATGGCCGGAATCGCGGCCAGCGTCGCCGCGAGAACGACAATGGCCGAGCCCGGCACGCCGTGCGCCCCCTTGGAGGTGAGCAGCGCGACGCCGAGGATCGCCAGCAGGTCGCCCGTCGCAAGCGGCGTGTTCGTCGCCTGCGCGATGAAGACGGCCGCCAGGGTCAGATAGATCGAGAACGCATCCAGATTGAAGGAATACCCGGTCGGGATCACGAGGCCCACGGTCGATCGCTTGATCCCGAGCAGCTCCAGCTTTCGCATGGTCTGCGGCAGCACGCTGTCGCCCGCGGCCGTTCCGAGCACAATCAGCAACTCTTCGCGCAGATAGGCGAGTAGTTTGAACAGGCTGAAACCGGCGAGCCGCATGATCGTGCCGAGAACGATGACCACGAACAGGACGACGGCCAGATAGAACAGGGCCACGAGGCCGCCGAGCTGCTTGAGCGAACCGATGCCGTATTTCCCGACGGTGAAGGCGATCGCACCGAACACCCCGATGGGGGCGAGCCGGACGACGAAGTTCATCATCTTGAAGATGATCTCGTTGACGCGCTCGACGAAATCGACCACCGGCCGGGCACGCTCGCCGCACAGCGACACGGCACACCCAAACATGATCGAGACGATCAGGACCTGCAGAACGTCGCCCGTGCTGAACGCTCCGACGAGCGTCGAGGGAATGAGCTTCATCAGGAATTCGGAGACGCCTCCGCTGGCGACCTGGGCCGCCGTCTGGCTGAAGCCGCTGAGCGCCTTGGCGTCCAGCGTCCTCGGGTCGATGTTCATTCCGGCGCCCGGCTGGAAATAATAGGCGAGTGCTATGCCGAACACCAAGGCGATGGTGGTGACGATCTCGAAGTAGAGAAGCGAGCGAATGCCGACGCGGCCCACCTTCGATAGGTCGCCGGCCGCCGAGATTCCCTGCACGACGACGCAGAACACGATCACGGGCACCAGCATCTTGATCAGCTTGATGAACCCGTCGCCCAGCGGCTTTAGCTGCACTGCGCTGTCCGGATGGGCGACGCCGAGCGCAATGCCCGCGGCGAGTGCGACGACAACCTGGAAGAAGAGTGACTTGAAAACTCTGGGCATGACGAAACTGGACATGGCTTTCCTCGCTCGCTGGGCTTCCATCTGGCTTGGTCGGCCGGAGCCTTCGCCATTCTTGTCTTTGGCGGCGCGCGAGCGCCGCGTACGGAGCCTGGCTCGCGGCATGAGGCGAGATGGCTCCGCCTGTCATTCGTTGACCAGGTGCGACATCAAGTCCAATATATAGAACGACACGATCGATAGGTTTTCGCTATGGACCTCCGCCAGCTTCGCTACTTCATCGCCGTCGCCGAAGAGCGCAGCTTCACCCTCGCGGCGCGGCGGCTGAACCTGTCGCAGCCGCCGCTCAGCCAGCACATCCAGGCTCTCGAGGCCGAGGCTCGGCACCCGGCTGCTCTACAGGACCAGCCGCAAGGTCGAGCTGACGCAGGCGGGTGAAGCCATGCTGGCGCGCGGACGCGCGATCCTGCACCAGGTCAAGGCCGCGGAGGACGAGGCTCGGTCGATCGGCGCCGGCCTGATCGGAACGCTGGATGTCGGCGCGACCGGCTCCATCCTGCGCGGCCGTCTCGCAGAGCTGCTGGCGGCCTACCGGCAGGTCGCGCCGCTGGTCAGGATGACGGTGCACGAGCAGGCGCCGGCGCTGCAGATCGCGGCGCTCCTCAGCCGCACGACCAATATCTGTCTCATTCGCGGTATCCCTGCCGAGCGCGAATTGACCAGCAAGCTTGCATGGCGCGAAGAGGTCGTGCTCGCGATGCACCGCACCCATCGGCTGGCGCACCGCAAGCGCATCGCCCTCGGCGACCTCGCGTCCGAGGACCACGTCGTGCTGGACCCCGACAGCTCCGACTTCGCCCGCTACGTGCAGACCTGCTGCGTCGATGCCGGCTTCCTGCCGAAAGTGTCCCAGCAGGTCGTCGACGCCCAGTCGATCCCGAGCCTGATCGCCGCGGGTTTCGGCGTAGCGCTCGTGCCGCAATCGATCGCGCGATTCACGACGGCCGACATCGTCTTCCGTCCGATCAGGCCCTCGCCGCCCACGGCCGACGTGTTTCTGGTCTTCAGGGAGGACGAGACGTCGATGGTGGTGCACAATTTCATCAAGCTCGCGCTGCGCTATTTGAATCATCGGAAGGGGTTGGGTTAGGAGGCAGAGGGCACGCTCTCAAGGCCGTCATTGCGAGGAGGCTCTTGCGACGAAGCAATCCAGAGGTCTTTCCGCAGAAAGATTCTGGATTGCTGCGCTTCGCTCGCAATGACGGTGGATGAGGTGGCAGCCTGCTTCTCCAAGTGACGCCGTCATTCCCCGCCTTGTGCGCAATTGCGCACTGGAGCGGGGAATCCAGTACGCTGCGGCTTCGCGGTTCGATCACTGGCGTCTCTGGAATACTGGATCGCCCGGTTGAACCGGGCGATGACACTGAGTGTGTGGTGACAGACATGGTTTTTCGGCCTCGCGGCTTGTTCGCCCGAGCTTTGCTTCGTCTCGCTACCCTCTAAATCCAGGAGGGCGCAGGGAAGACCGGGTGCCGACCTCGCACCCGCGGTCCGCTGCGCGAAATGCACACGCAGGAAGAACCGCACAGCAGCATACAGGTGGTGCCGATCACTCGGCCTTCCCTGCGCGATGGCTGGACGGCTTATGCCGCGCTCTCCCGGGAGCCGAACTTTCCTTTGGCCTCCCTCGCCCCACGAATTGATGCAGTCTGCCCGGTTGGGCTCGCTCGCATCTCCGCAAGAGCTTGACCGTAGCAACGACGGCCAGGACCACACGGTTTTGCCGTACGCACGGCCCGCCAATTCGCCGCAGTATTCCCGGCCCTGTCGACGGAGCCGAAAACTTACAGGCGAGGCGAAGCCTGACAGCGCCGTCGTCCGCACGCGGTTACGAGCTCACAGGGACACCCCGCCCTGCCCGCACCTCTCATGCCGACGCTGCCGCGTCCATCGCAGACCCGGCTCGCGATCAAGACGACAACGAGATCGCCCCTCCTGGTGAGCCGGGATGGACGACACATACGCCGAAACCGAATTTCGGTAAAGTGGAATATTTTTGTGCGGGCGGATTGACAGAGCGCGACCACAGGCCCGGTCCGAAACCCGGATGAGCGGAGCGGCATCCGGGACAGTGCCAAATGCCGCGCGAGCGGCCCCGGATATCGTTCCGCTCATCCGGGCTACGAGCTACCGGCCGCCCACGACCCCGCCGCGATCATCGCAACCGATAGCTCGCGTGACAGGAGACGCAGTTTTGGGTGACGTGCGACAAGGCCGTCATCGCCCCGGCACGGTCCTGGGTGATGGCGACCTTGCCGAACTCGCTCGCCGCCGTATGCATCGACAGGCCGAGACCCCGCATGGCCTCGGGCATATAGGCCTCCATCATCTCTTCCATCGTCGTCGGCTTCTGCGACCTCTTCGCCGAAGGTCGGCTGACCTGCTCCATCGGCGGCGGCTTACATCCCTCCGCCGACGGCGACTCCAGACCGAGGCGCTCGGTGGCGGCTTTCGAGGCCGCGGCGTAGTCGTCCCGAGCGAGTGCCGCGACGATCTCGTTCAGCGTCTGCATGTGATCGCGCATGTTGCCCAGAAAATGGGTCTGCATATCAGGCGGAAACTGCACCATCTCGCGCGTGTCCTGGGACGCGTTGCCTTGCGACATGTGAGATTTCATCGGCTGGCCTTCACCTTGGTTTTGGCCGGCCTGCATCTGATGATGCATGCCGGGGTGGTGGGACGTTTCGGCCGATGCCAAGATTGATACCGAGACCGATGCCAAGGCTGCCATTGCCAGGATTGCCGCACCGCCCGACGCGGCCTTCGTCCACCACGACAACATGATCGTTCCCTTCCCTCGCCAGGCGCCCTCCTCGTTCTAGCCGGCCGCCCGCCGAGAGCATATGATTGCGATCATACCGTGCTCTTCAGGACGCGGATTTTTCCTTGCCCCGCTCGATCTCGCCGTCGGCCGCCATGCCGGCGAGCGTGCGATAGAGCGCTTCGTGCGTCAGCCCGAGCTCCGCGGCGAGATCCCTCAAGGTGCCGGGCAGCGTCACGCTCCGCCCTTTGGCATCGGCATTGACCGTCAGATAGTGCCTGATGCGATCGCGAGCCGAATGGATGTTGCGACGTTCGAGCCGGGTACGCAGCGTCATGACCTGGCGGGCGAGCATTGCCGAGAAAGCCAGCAGCAGCTTCGGGTCGCGTTCGAGTTCGGCGAGCAGAGCCGGTTTCGGGTATAGCCGCACGGTCGCCTCGCTCGAGGCAATGGCGTCGCAGTGATAGGCCGAGGAGAACAGCGATGCCTCCGCCAACACGTCGCCCGGCGCGGCGAGCTGCAGAATGGCCTCGCGTCCCGAGCGGTCGAGCCGCACCAGCCGGATCTTGCCCTTGACGACCGCGTAAAGCCCGGCCGGCCTTGCTCCGGCTCGAAACAAGGTCTGCCCGGCCTTGAGCGAGCGCTCGGTCGCAGGCGCCGCCAGGTTCGCCGAAATCCAATCGATCTGCTGCATGGGTCATCTCGGCTGACGGGGAACAAGGCGATGCGCATTTAGGCCATGATGAGACATACGATCGCGCTTGCCAATCGAACGGACCACGCGGGCACACGACCGTCCAACCTCTCCAAGATTTCATCGAGGTCAAACGCAGTTGATTTGATTTTGCTGCCCGCTCGGCGAGACTTGCCCCGTACCGGTTTCCTGATCCGGGGATCCCGGGCCTTGCGATGAAAGAGCCGTATCAATGCCGCAATTCAATCCCGAGTCTCGTGTGCACCATGAGGACGGCCCTCGAAGAGGCCATGACCAAGGTGCCTTCCGACCTCGTGACCATATCGACGAAGGCATTCCTCGCCGAATGCATTCTCAAGGCGGCAGCGCAAGGCCACACCAACTATGCCGATCTCGTCGCTGCGGCGACCGATCACATCCAGACGATCGCCTCGATGTTTTCGTGAGAGCCAGGCCTGATCGTTTGCCGGCCTGCAATTCCAGAGCATGACGTCAGAAGCCGGATACCGGCGCGCGTGCGGCCTGGCGCGGCCTCGGCATGCCGGCGCGGTCGACGAGCAGATCCGTGAGCCCCGCTCCCAGCCACATGCCGCCGAGCACGAGCCAGGCAGTGAGCGCGAAGACCGAGGCGCCGGTGACGCCGGCGCCGACCGCGCAACCGCCGGCGAGCATCGCGCCGAAGCCCATCAGCACCGCACCCAACAGATAGCGGCGCATGCCGAGCCCGTCCGAGAATCCCTCGAGCTTCAGTTCATGGCTGCGCACTGCGGCCAGGAACGAGCCGAGGAATACGCCGGGGACGATGCCGAGGTCGAAGCCGAGCCGGAGCTGCGCGCTGTTGAGCACCAGTATCAGCAGCTCGGCCGACGGTCCGCTGAAGGTGAGGCTCTTCAGCGTCACCGGCGCGAAGGAAGCCTGCGACAGCTGGTAGGTGAAGAGCCAGCCGGCGACGACGGCCGCCCCGGTCGCGAGCGCGGCAAGGATCAGCCGGCGCGGCAGCCGGCTGCGAAAGGCGAAGGACAGCCCCGCAAGCAGCCACACCGCTCCGAATGCAAGTTTCTCGGGCGTGCCGGCACCGAACACCGCCATGATGTCGCGCGACGGGCCGCCGTCGACCAGCCACAGATTGGTCACCCATTCGCGCGCGGGCGACAGCAGGCCGCGATAGGAGGCCTGCGCGGTCACCGCGAACACCAGGCCCGATAGCAACGCGCGCAGATTGCCGTTGGCCGAGAGCACCAGCAGCCGGCTGGCGCAGCCCCGTGCCAGAATCATCCCAGAGCCGAACATCACGCCGCCGAGCAGCGCACCGGAGATGCTGCCCTGCTGCGCGAGCTGGCGCGCTTCCGACACGTCGAGCCAGCCGAGCGCGACCAGGCCTTGCGTACCGACCAGGGCCGCAGCAAAGGTGAGCAGCCAGATCGCAAGGCGCGGCCCGCCCTCGCCGCGGGAGAATTCGACCGCCGCGGCACGCAGGCAGAAGCGGCTGCGCTGGGCAAAGAACCCGAACAGGCCTCCGACCAGGAGGCCGCCGAGCCATGACAGCGGGTCTTCACCCAAGAGATCGATGATCGACGTCAGCACGTCCGCCCCAGCTGTTCCTGCGCGCATGCGAGTCTAGCGATCCCGTCGTCGCGTCCCATGAGCCAGATCAAAGCCGCGGGGCCGCAGGATGCCTGGGCGGAGCGGCCTCAGGGGCGCAGATAAGCAAATCCCTGCTGTTGCAGCTCGGCGAGCCGCACCACGCCGCCCTTCTCGGCCACCACGAAGCCGGGCGTGAGATCGTCCAGCTTGACGCCCTGCGCCTTCATCGTGTTGGCGCAGGCATCGAAGCCGACGCCGGCATCGACGAGCTTCGTCATCATCGCAATGGTGTGGTCCTGGGCCGCGAGCGCGTGAAAGGCGCGCAGCGCCGGTCCGTGCACGACGAGCCTGATGTCGGCCTTCCCAGGTCCGCCGACGCCGTCGACGTGGTTCTGCAGATTACCCAGAACGAAGACGACGCGATCGGCATCGGCAAGATGGTAGACGACGCGCTGCCGCGCCGGCGTTTCCGTCGCCGCGGACGCCTCGCGCACCGCGAACGCACCAAAGAGTCCGGCAAGGCTCGCGCGAAGCATGGATCGACGCTGCATAGTCCCCTCCTATCGTGTCTGCTTGATGAACTCGGCGATGCGGTCGGCGACGTCTTCGGCGAACAGGTCGCGGAAGAAATGATCGGCATCCTCGATTGTGTCGAGCTGCACCCTGCCAGCGCTCGATCCCGCCAGCGGCGCAAAGGACGCGGCTACATCGGGCACGACGCTATCCTTGGTGGCGGCGAACACGAGTACCGGCAATTTCACGCGCGCCACGAGCGCGGCGGTGTCCTGGCCGGCATCGGCCGCGTAGAACGAGGCAAAGGCCCGCGCGGTCACCACGGCATTGCGACAATAGACGAAGCCCGGCACGTCCATCCACTCCCCGCCTCGGCCGGCCGCAACCGCCTTCGTGGCCTGCTCCAGAAACGGCTCGAGCGGCTTGCCATAGGTCGTGGCGTAAGAGGCGCGCAGATCGGCCTCGGCTTTAGCGGTCACCGGCGCCAGCAACACCGCACCCGCCACCGCCGGGGTGCCGCTTGCCGCGAGATAGCGCGCAACCTGGTTGCCGCCGCGCGAATGGCCGAACGCGAAGACGAGCCGGGACACGTCCTTCGCCCGGCCGACCCAGGCGCCGATCTCGGTCACCGCATCCTCGACGACGTAGTCATGCCGCACGGCGCAGTCATACATGCCCTTGCGGCGATCGAGCCCAAGCGAGAGCGTATGGGCGAGCGAGGCGATGCCGCGCTGCTCCAGCGCCTTGGCGACGCCCTGGATGACCTCCATGTCCTTGTGCGCGAGCGTGCCGTGGGTCATTACGACCAGTGGCGTGTCCGGCGTCATCGCGGCGGGCGTGCGCAGCGTCGCCAGCGTCATGCGGCCGGCGACCGACAGTTCGAGCTCCTGCTCGGCCGCACGCGCGGGCGCCGCGAGCGTCAGCACGACCGTCAGTCCCAGCAACCAGCGCATCGTTGGCTCTCTCCCCTAAGGCCGGACAATCGTCCAGTTCTTCTCCGCCAAATCCATCAACGCGGCAACCCCGACCTGCGTGACGCTGACGCCCTCGATCAGCGGCGGCCGCCTGTCCTCCTTCGCCGCGAGCGTCTCCAGCGTGTTGCCGCAGGCGATGAAGCTCACATTGGGCATCGATTTCAGGAAGTTCACGAGCCGCTCCTTCACCGGCGAGCGGTCCGCGAGCAGCATGTCGAGACCGCCGTTGAAGGCAACGACCACGATTTCGACGTCCTCGCCCTGCCCGGAATAATGCCTGGAGACATTGGCGGCGACATCGAGAACGGCACGCATCTTGATCGGATCGTCGTCGCTGATCTGCAGCGCGAGCCTGTGCGGCTCGGCCGCCTGGGTGACAACCGGATGGATCGCGACGAGCAGGCCGGCAACGAGAGCCGCATGCAGCAGCGTGCGGCGGCTCGCCCGGCCGGTCCTCACTCCACGCCCCGCGACTTCTTCTCCTTGCCGTCCTCGGGCGTGACGTCGATGGCGGCCGCCCGCCCGGTAATTTTCACCGGGGCGATGCAGTCCTTCATGCAAGGGTCCTTCTGCCAGAACGACTTCTCGCTGGTGGCGCGGTCGTCCATCACGAAGCCCTGCTCGTTCGGCATCTTGATCGCAGCGAGGGTCTTCTTGTTCAGCTCGAAGTTCTGGTCGGTGACGACGTCGTTGAGATAGAGGACGTAGGCGACGAGCGCATAATATTCATCGACGGACAGGGAGCCCGTGTTGCCGTAAGGCATGGCATGCCTGACGTAGTCGAACACGGTCGAGGCGTAGGGCCAGTACGAGCCCACCGTCTTGACCGGATTGTCCGAGGTCAGCGAGCCCTTGCCGCCGGCCAGCACCGGCCAGCGGCCGTTGCCCTCGCCGAACTCGCCGTGGCAGGTCGCGCAATTGTCCATGAACAGTTTTTCGCCCTGGGCGACCGTGCCCTTGCCTTCCGGCAGGCCCTGGCCGTCGGGGCGCACGTCGATGTCCCAGCCCCGGATCTCGTCCGCGGTCGGCGCGCGGCCGATGTGATAGCGCGGGCCGCTCTTGGCATCGGCCTTCTGCTGCGCGAGCGCCGGCGCGCTCAGTGCGCAGGCGAGCAGCGCGGCTGCGATGAAGTTAAGCGACTTCGACATTCTCGACCTCACCATTGGCCTGCACATGCCAGGTCTGGATGCCATTGTTGTGATAGATGGAGTTGACGCCGCGGATCTTGCGCAGCTCGGCCTTGCTCGGCTGCACGTATCCGGTTTCGTCCTGCACGCGCGATTGCAGCAGCAGCGGCTCGCCGTTCCAGTCGAACTCGTAGTAGAAACGCGTCAGCGCCTTGTCGAGCACGGGCCCGTCGATCCGGGCCGGCCACCAGTTGCGGCCGCCGTCGAGCGACACGTCCACGCGTTTGACCTTGCCGTTGCCGCTCCAGGCCAGCCCCGAGACGATGGTAAAACCCTTGCCGTGCCTGATCGGTGCCTGGGGGCTCGGGCTCGTGATCACGGACTTGGCGTCCATCGACCAGGTGAAGCGCCGCGCCTTGCCGTTCGGCATCAGGTCCGTGTATTTCGACGTCTCCTCGCGGGTGTGCCAGGGCTGGTCGCCGACCTTGATGCGGCGCAACCACTTGACCCAGAGGTTGCCCTGCCAGCCCGGCACCACGAGCCGCATCGGATAGCCCTGCTCGGGATAGAGCGCTTCGCCATTCATCTTGTAGGCGATGATGCAGTCGTCGAGCGCCTTCTCGATCGGCAGGCTGCGGTCCATCGCGGCGGCATCGGCGCCTTCGACCAGCAACCACTTGCCGCTGGTCTTGACGCCAGCTTCCTCCAGCAGGGTGCGCAGCGAGACGCCGGTATATTGCACGCAGTGGATCATGCCGTGAGTGAACTGGCAGCCATTGAGCTGGGCGCCGCGCCATTCCATGCCCGAATTCGCCGCGCATTCCATGAAGTGGATGCGGTTGACGCGCGGATAGCGCTTCAGATCGTCCAAGCTGAGAATGAGCGGACGCTCGACGAGGCCATGGATCATCAGGCGGTGATCGGCCGGATCGACTTCGGCGATGCCGCCGTGATGGCGCTCGAAGCAGAGGCCGTTCGGCGTGATGATGCCTTCGAGACTCGTGCAGCGGCGTGAAGCTCACCGAGGATTCGCGCGAGGCGGTCAGCCATTCGACGTCGCGCCGGACGACATCCTTCTCGAATTTCGACGGCTTGCCGTAGGGGCGCACGGCGACGCCCTCGCCGAGCGACTTGGTCCACTCGGGCACGTTAGGCGGCTGGTTGGCGGGATTTCCGCCAGCGGCTGCCGGTCTTGCCAGCATCGCGGCCGCGACGCCGGCGCCGGTGGCCAGGAAGCTGCGACGGGATTGGCTGTCTGTCTTCGACATCGCTTCTTACGCTCCGGTAACTTTGACGGCCCGGTTGGGCTCGAGCCGAACGGTCTTCTCTCGCGTCAAATAATTCGCGACGACATCCCAGATCGGCGGCCCCTCGGTTCCTTCGTTGACGCTGGCCCAGCCCGCGACCTGATACTCCCTGGCGGGATCGATCGGCGCGCCGGTCTTGACCATCTGCATGTCCGAGATACGCTGGCCTTGCGGCTTGGCGACGTCGATGGCGTAAGACAGTCCGCCGATCCGCACCATGTCGCCGCCCTGCTGGTAATAGGGATCGACGTTGAAGAGATTGTCGGCGACGTCCTCGATGATCTCCTTCAGCCGCGCACCGGTCATACCCATGCGGTATACGGCCGGATAGGTGATCGCGGTGGCGTTGGTGACGTCCTCGAAGGTGATGTCCTGGCCCGGCAGCACGCTGGTGCCCCAGCGGAAGCCGGGCGACAGCGCTATCTCGGCGTCGCGCTCCTGCAGCAAGGCCTGGCAGATCAGATCGTCGAACGTGCCGTTGAAATTGCCGCGCCGGTAGAGCAGCGAGTCGGTCCTGCCGAGCACCTTGGCGAGATCCGCCGCGAAGGGCTTGCGCACCTCGGCGATCTTCGCGGCCATCTCGGCGTCCGCACTGATCACGTCGGAGAACAGCGGGATGAGCTTGTACCTGTAGGCCTTGACCTCACCGTCGCGGACGTCGAGATCGAGCCGCGAGACGAACTTTCCGGACGAGCCGGACGCGATCAGCAGGGTCTTGCCGACCTTCACCGCCTCGGGCAGCGCATCGTGCGTGTGTCCGGTCAGGATGACGTCGATACCCCTCACGCGGCTTGCCAGCTTGCGGTCGACGTCGAAACCGTTGTGCGAGAGCAGCACGACGAGCTGCGCTCCGCCCTTGCGCGCCTTGTCGACCTGCGCCTGCACGTCCTCCTCGCGCACGCCGAACGACCAGTTCGGAATCATCCAGCGCGGATTGGCAACCGGCGTATAGGGGAAGGCCTGGCCGAGCACCGCGATCTTGACGCCGCCGCGCTCGATCATGGTCGAGCCCTCGAACGCCGCTTCGTTCCATTCGGTGTCGCGGATGTTGAGGCCGAGGAACGGGAAGCCGAGGCCTTCGATGGCCTGCTTGACCCGTTCGGAGCCGTAGGTGAACTCCCAATGGCCGGTCATGGCATCGGGCTTGAGCAGCGCCATGCAGTCGATCATGTCCTGGCCGCGCGTCTTCAGCGAGGACCACGAGCCCTGCCAGGTGTCGCCACCATCGAGCAGCGCGACCTTGTCGCCGCGCTCGGCGCGGATCGCCTTGATCACGGTCGCGGCGCGGTCGAGGCCGCCGATCCGGCCATAGCTCTTGGCCAGCGCCTCGAAATCCTCCGAGGTCAGCGCATAGGCCGCCGACGAGCCCGGCGCGATGCCGAAGCGGGCGAGAAACTCCTTGCCGGTGACATGCGGCGGCTGGCCCTTGGCCTCGCCCACCCCGAGATTGGTCGAGGGCTCGCGGAAATAGAGCGGCATCAGCTGGCCGTGAATGTCGGTCACATGCACCAGCGTGACGTTGCCGAGCGGCTCGAACGCCAGCAACTCCTCCTCGGTCAGGCGCTGCTGGGCGACCGCGCGGGTCAGGCCGGAGCCGACACCGGTCGAAAGGGCCGCCGTTGCCGCGGCAACCTGAATGAACTCGCGGCGAGAGATCATGCGCAAGACTCCTGCAAGCTCATCGTGTCAGTTGCGCACCGACGGCGTCTCGACCGGCAAGCCGATGCCGCGCCAGGCGACATAGAGCTCGAGCGCGAGGAATTCGTCCGAGAGCGGCTTGAACGGCTCGGCGCGCACGTCGAACATGCAGCCTTCGAAGCGCTCATGCAGCGGCACCAGACGCTGGTCGCGCAGCCGATAGGTGGGGAAGCCGTTGGTCTGGCCCTGGCTGAGGAAATCGGCGCGCATGAACTTGCCGTTGTTGCGCTCGTGGCAGGATTCGCAGGCGAGATCGAGCTGGCCGTAGCGGGTGTAGTAGATCTGCTTGCCGCGCTCGAACCAGGGCGACATCGGACCGTCGGTCTTCACCGAGACCTTCATGCCGTGCGACTGGTAGCGCACGAAGGTGGTCATGTCGGTGAGCCTCGCGGGATTTGAACTTCCAGGGCTCGGCCTTCATCTTCTCGCTGCGGCAGATGTTGATGCGCTGCTCGAGATTGACCGGCTTCTTGAGCTTGTCGTCCCATTTCGGCATGGCGGCGCCGACGCCCTTCATGCTGGTCTCGGCCTCGCCGTGACAACTCATGCAGGACTTGCCCTCGCTGCCCTCCGCTTTCTTCCAGGCATCCGCCGCGCGCTCGACGGCGAGGAAGCCCGGGTTCTCCAGATCGTCGTCCTGCAGGGCCCGCGTTTCCTTGCTGCGGAACTGGTAGCCGGAGATGATGGTCTTGAAGACGTGGCCGGGCGGCGCGGCAATGCCCTTGCGCTCGGCATCGTCTGCGAACGCGAGCGTCGCAACCGACGCGGCGGCCGCGACCACAGCGGCCACCCCTAGATATCGTCGCGCCATCGTCGCCTCCTCAATGCGCGAAGCGCATCATGCCTTGAGCGCAATCTTCTCTTCGGCCGTGATCACTGTGCCGTCGTCGTCGGTCCAGGCGAACTTGAACGCGCCGGCTTCGTCGATCCTGGCGTCGAACTGGACGTAGGGATTGGCCGAGATCGCGGGCTCCAGCGCGCATGAGAACACCGGCTTGCCGTTGAACTCGCAGGCGAACTTGTTGATGATCTTGCGCGGTATCGGCTTACCCTGCGCGTCCTTGCGCTGGCCGGATTCCATGACATGCGAGACCAGGGTCTTGATCTGGATCACCTCGCCCTTGGCCGCTTCCTTGGGAAGCTTGATGCGCGGTTTGTCTGCCATCTGTTTTCTCCTGAGCCCTTAGCCGCCGCAGCCGCCGATGGTGACCTTGACGGTCTTCTGCTCCGTGAACAGCGAGCCGTCGCTCATCTTCGCGATCGCAACCACGTTCTGTGTGGACGCGAGCCGAATGCGGATCGAGGCTTCCGCCTTGCCCGACAGCGGCGTGAACGACAGCGTCGCCACGCCCGCATTCGGGTTGCCGTCCGCGATGATCAGAACGTCCTTGACGTAGGCATCCGCCGTCATCGGGCTCTCGATGTTGATCGACAGCGGCACGGTGTTGCCGTTCTCCGCGATCTCCGGCAGGTCGAGCGAGATCTTGCCCTTGGCCGGCTGCTTACCGCCGGTGAATTTCTCGATCCACTTCGCCGCGTCGTTCGACACTTCGGCATCGGCCGCCATCGGCATCAGGGTCAGCATGACGAAGCCGCCCCCGAGCGCAAATGCCTGCCGTCGATTGATGGCTTTCATTCCTGTTCCTCCTCGCCGTCAGTTCAGCGTCTTGAGAAAAGCGATGACGTCCTCGACCTGCGCGGCCGTCAAAATGGATTTGCCGACGAATTCCGGGCGCACCTGGCTGAGGCCGTCGTTCCTGAAGAACGCCGGCATCACGGTGTTGGTGAAGATGCGCTTGGGGTCGGCGACGATGAGGCGCAGTTGCGCCTCGCTGTAGCGGCCGGCGACGCCGTCCAGGGACGGGCCGAACTCGCCGTGGAATTCCTCGGATTTCAGGCTGGTGACCTGATGGCAGGCCAGGCAATTGCCGAGCGTGCGCGTCAGGAACACCTTCTTGCCGGCGGCGGCATCGCCGGGCGCGCCGGTCAGGGATTTGGGCAGGGAGTCGTTGACGACATCGAGCTTGATCGGCTCCTTGACGGCCTCTTGCGCGAGGCCGGCACTGGCCGACAGACAAAGTGCAACCGCAGCCGCAAGCGAGCGCCGCATGTTTCCTACCCTTATCGCGGGGTGACGCCCGCTTCTGATCACGACGGACTCACGGTCCATCAAATTCAGTTATTATGATATGTTCATATGATCGACGGCGTCAAGCGGAATTCGCTCACCGCGTTTCCGTCAGCCGTTCGCGGCCAGAAAATCCCGAAACGAGCCGCGCTCATAGGCGCGTTCCCGCACGAAGCGAAACATCGCCAGGAAGTGCGGCGGCTTGAGATAACCCGGTGCCCGCGCCACCTCACGCGACATCGCCTCCTTCGCCCGGAGGCCTTCGGCGGATGGCGGAAAGAACTGGAAGGTCGGCGTGAACCTGATGCCGTATTTCCGGGCGAGGTCCTTCTCGGTCAATTCCTCGCGGTCGAAATCGGTCACCTTGCGCGAGCCGATCAGATTGAGCTGCAGCACCTCGAAATTGTCGCGGATATAGCTGGCGATGCCGGCATCGGCGAAGTTCACCAGATGCGTCTCGCGGCAATAGGGACAGCCGCGCAGCTCCCACATGATGGCGAGCCGCTTGCCGCCGGCCGCAGCGCTCTCCAGGTCCTCGCGCAGATCGAGGAAGCTCTGCAGAAACCAGGGCTCGTGGTAGAGCCCGTCTTCCCCGACGGCGGGCTCGGCCGCCGCCGCACTGCCGCCGACGAGGGTAGCGCCGACAGCGGACAGCAGCAGGCTGCGCCGCGTCGGCGTGCAGAGCTGCCTCGGGAAATCGTGCGTCGGAAGATCTTGCGCGTTGCTCATTTTCATTATGATATTCGAATACACGAATGTGACAAGGAGTTCCGATCTTGCGCTGCACCATCGTGCTGCTGGCGTGGCTGACCTCGAACGCGCTCGCGTTCGGCGCGGAGACCGTCAAGCCCGCGGATGTCATGTCGGCGATGGCGCCGATCATGGCCAATCTGCGCACGGCCGCGAGCTATGCCCGCACCGGAAACGTCGCGCTGGCCCAGATCGAGACCGACGAGGCGGTCGCGCGGTGGAAGCGGCTGGCGCCGACCACGTCCGATCCCCTGCCCGCAGGCGCACCGGCCGACTTGTCGGGCTTTCTCAACCAAGGTCGCGAAAGACTTGCGATGATCGCGGGCACGCTGGACCGCGGCGACGATGTCGCCGCCGGCCGCGAGCTGCTTGCGCTTCGGCAGGCGTTTCACGCGCTCAGGCGTCGCGCGGGCCTCTACGATCTCGGCGACTGCATCTTCGAGATCGCGCCCGCCATGGACACGTTGCGGGTCGCGGCCATCAGGTATGGCGAGCAGCCGGCGCCCAATGCCGAGGAGACCGTCGCCGCAGCAGGCGCATTTCGCGACCGGCTCTTACGCTGCAACGAATGGGCAAACAGCGAAATCGCGGTCCAAGGCGAATTCCGCCGCCTGATCGACGGCGCCATCGCCAGCAGCGGCGAGATCGCTCATGCCGCGATGGCGGGCGACGGCCCCTCGTGCATCGCTACCTCATCGAGCTGCAGTCCTTTGCCCAGTTGCTCGACTTCCGTTACGGCTAGCCTCAGCCGATCCGGGTCAATGCAGGGAATTGCTCGAGCAGCCATTCCGAGACCGCAGGCATCAATCCGGTCAGGAACATCAGACCGGTCGCGACCAGGAAGACGCCCATCGTTTTCTCGATCAGGCCGAGATGCCGCCGCATGCGGCCAAGCGCGGCGATGAAGCGCCCGGTGAACGCCGCCGCAATCAGGAAGGGAATGCCGGTTCCGACCGAATAGGCGAGCAGCAGCAGCGCCCCTCGCCCGGTCGTGTCCTCCGAGCCTGCCATCAGGAGCACGGCGGCGAGGATCGGGCCGGCGCAGGGCGTCCAGCCGAACGCAAAGGCCAGGCCCATGACGAAGGCGCCCGCCACGCCGGCCGGCCGATTGTCCACCTGCACGGTCGCGCTGCGATAGAGCAGCGGGATCCTGATCAGGCCCAGAAAATGCAGGCCCATCACGATGATCAGCCCGCCCGCGACGATGCCGAGCGTCGACAGATGCGCGGAGACGAAGCGTCCCGCGATCGAGGCGGTCGAGCCGAGCACGACGAAGACCAGCGAAAAGCCCGCCACGAAGGAAAGCGCCGAGATCAGGATACGCGGGCGCAAGTCGGGCCTGTCGCCCGACAGATCCGTGACCGAAACGCCGGCCATGTAGCACAGGAAGGGCGGAACCAGGGGCAGGATGCAGGGCGACAGAAACGACAACAGGCCCGCGACAAAGGCCGCACCCAGCGTGACGTCCAAGGTCATTTCCGCCCGTCCCTAGCACATATACGAATTTAATGATATAAAGCGCCAAGGGCGTTCACAAAGCAAGCCCGCCAGTCGAACCGAAAGGCCGGCTACACAGCATGACCAGAATCGTCGCTTTGCTCGTCCTTGCGATCGCTCTCGCACTCCCTGCAACGGCGTCGCGCGCCGCCGAGCCTCGTCATGTTCGAACGGGCCGGCTGCGCATGGTGTGCGCGCTTCGACGCCGAGATCGCCCCGATCTACGGCAAGACCGAGGAAAGCCGGGCCGCACCGCTGCGCCGGGTCGACCTGAACGGGCCCCGTCCCGCCGATCTCGCCGGAATCGATCCGGGTCCCTTCACGCCGACCTTCGTCGTGGTACAAGAGGGCCGCGAGATCGGACGTATTCGGGGCTATCCGGGGGATGCCTTCTTCTTCGGCCTCTTGGACCGAATCCTGTCAAAGGCAGGATCGGAACCCGAGAGGTCGTGACTGCTCTTGCGGGATTTGCTGAGAGGAATTTGACGCGATGCCATTGCCGAAGCTGAAGGAGATCGAGGGCTCCGCCGAACTCGAGCAGATGATCGAGAAGGCGCGCGAGGCGAGCGACATGCTCAAGGCGCTGTCCCACGAGTCCCGATTGCTGCTGCTCTGCATCCTCGCCGAGGGCGAAAAATCCGTGACCGAGACTCGAGCAGTTCCTGGGCGAACGGCAATCGACCGTCTCGCAACAGCTGGCGCGGCTCCGGCTCGACCGGCTGGTGACGACCCGCCGCGACGGCAAGACGATCTACTACAGCCTTGCCAGCGAGGACGTCCGCAAGATTCTCACCGCCGTTTACGACGTGTTCTGCGAGCCGGTGCGCAAGCGCCGCCGGTAGTTTGTTCCGCGCTGGCTTTTCGCGCCCGGCAGGCGCAGATTACCCGCAAGGCCGAACCAAGAAGAAGCGGGAGGAATGCTGAGCCCTTCGATCATAGCGTTCGCATGCGGGCTCGCCGCCGGCGCCATGCTCGGCGTTGCCGGCCGCGCGGGACGTTTCTGCACGCTGGCGATGCTCGAGGACGCCTTCTTCGGATCGGATTTTCGCCGGCTGAAATCCTTTGCCTTGGCCGCTTCGGTCGCCCTGCTCGCGACCCAGGTGCTCGCCGCGTTCGGCATCGTCGATCTGTCGCGGTCGATCTACCTCACGGCGTCGATCGGCCTTGGCGGTGCGATCCTCGGCGGGCTGATGTTCGGCGTCGGCATGGCGCTGGTCGGCACGTGCGGGTTCGGTACGCTGGTGCGCGTCGGCGGCGGCGATTTGCGGGCCATCGTGGTCTTCCTCGTGCTCGGCCTGTCGGCGCTCGCGACCATGCGCGGCATCACCGGCATGCTGCGCGTGGCGTTGATCGAGCCGTTATCCCTGCGGCTGACGGAAGGCAGCAACCAGACGCTGACCTCGTTGCTCGGCGCGGGTAGCGCGATGCGCGCGATCCTCGTCGTCGCGATCTCCGCCGCGCTCGCGTTCTGGGCCCTTGCGGACGGCAGGCTGATCCGGTCGCCGCGGCTGCTGGCCTCCGGCGTTGCCGTCGGCGCCGCGATCGCGTTCGGCTGGTTCGCGACGGGATGGCTTGCCGACGACGAGTTCGATCCCGTGCGAGTCTCCTCGCTCAGCTTCGTGGCGCCGCTTGGCGACGCCATTCTCTACGTCGCCACCTTCTCCGGCGCGCGACTGAATTTCGGCATTGGCTCGGTTGCCGGCGTCGTCGCAGGCTCGTTTGCGGCAGCGATGCTCGCGCGCGGCTTCCGCTGGGAGGCGTGCGACGACGCGCGCGAATTGAAGCGTCACATGACCGGCGCGTTGCTGATGGGCATCGGCGGCATCATGTCGATGGGCTGCACCATCGGCCAGGGCCTCAGCGCGTTCTCGACGCTTGCGGTTTCGGCCCCCGTCACGATGGTAGCCATCGCCTGCGGCGCGCGCCTCGGGCTCGAGTTCACGATGACCGGCGAGTGGCTGCCGGCCGTCCGCAGACTATTCGGGGCCTCGACCTGACGAGCCGCCTTCACGCCTTGCGCGACGGAATCGCGCAAGGCCAAGCGCAGACGCCGCGATTTGACCTGGGTACCACGCGACTGCGCTCCATATATTGAGCCCAAGCCGCGCCCTGCGCCGCGGACGTCGCGATGGCTTACGGCCGCGATGGGCCCTCGTCACCAAACCAGATCAGGTTCGAGGTCGCCTCGCCGACCTCATTGACCCGCTCCGAAGCCTTGTTGAAGCCGTCCTGGCACGCCGCCAGATCGTCCTTCACCTCGCCGTCATATGGACGCAGCTGCGAGTCGAGCTTGGCAACCTCCAAGGCATGCTTCCACAAATCCTTGTTCTGCTCGGCACGCAAATTGAATTCGTTCTTCGCCTCCAGCAGCGCCCGGCCTGCTTTGCCCCGCTCCGCTGCCGTAGTCTCCTTGTCCACGAGACCGGCCTGGCTGTTCGCGAAGGCCTCTTTCACGCTTTCGTTCTTCTCGTTTGCGGCCGTAAATTTCCGTTCGACAGCCTGCAACGGATGGGCCTGTTGCTTGGCCGATCGCGCCAACCGGGCCTGCGGATCCTTCGCCTGATCAAGCAAGTATTTGGCGTAGTCGACATGAGCCGTCTGATCGGCCGGATCGCCCATGGCTTCGCCGACCTTCTTTGCAAGCAATTGCGTCTCGTAGTTCGCCTTGGCGACGTCGACTGCATGTTGCTGGTACTGGGAATTGATCTCCCAATCCCTGCCACGGGCCCGATCGTAGGAGACGAAATTCTCGACGGCGATGGCCGCCGCCTGCTCGCTTCCCTTTGCCACCATGCCAAATCCCTTCGCCAGGACCCCGGATGATACCGGAGCCTTCTGCGCATCCGGCTTGGCGTCCCTGCTCTGGTCCTGCGCCGACACGATCTGGCTGTTCAGCCTGTCGGCGATATCCGCAACGATTCCCATCTTCATCCTTCACTGTTTGACGCACACCGGAGCCCCGCGATCGCCGGGAGGCCCCCGGCGCCGCGATCTCGACGCCGCGCGTCTCGTTCCGGCAAATGCCGGGCGTCAATTGAGCTACCACGCCGGCGTTCGTCCGCCTGTGCCTGAGATGACTGTCATCTCCGCATTTCGATGCGCTGCCCGCTGCGCGCACGACTTGAAAACGGAACTTGACGAGGCGGAGCCGCTTTTCCCCGGCACATCAAGGCTTGGTGGCGCCACCGGTGGCCGCGGCGGCAGCAGCCGCCTTTTCCTGATCGCGATATTGTGTCGCGTATCGAATGACGTCGTTCGCGTCGTCGACCGCTTTCTGGCGGATGCGATTGTTCGCGGCATTCGTTCTCGGCGTTTTCGGATCGTGGTCCGATTTCAGCCAACCTATATGGTCTTCCTCGGCCCGCTTGGCCCCCTCGAACGCCTTCGTGAGCCGCCTATCCGCATCCGCCGCGATGCCCGCCGGCGTCAGCTTGTTGGCGAGATCTTCTGCGCGTGCGACGCTCCGACCCGCATCCGAGAGCTGATCATGGCTGGCGCGGCTCTCATAAACCCTCTGATATTCGTGTTTCGCAAGCGCGATCTGATCGCTCGCCAACTTCAGCGCCCTGGCCTTGAGGCTCAGCGTCTTTTGCCAGCACCTCTCTTTTTTCTCCGCCCTGATCGGCGCCGGATCGCCCTTGCCCGGCTTTGCCGCGTTGTGCTTGTCGATCTCGGCGAATTCCTTGGCGAGACCATAGTGATGATCGAGAAACGAAGTGACCGCCTTCTCCACCTCGGAGGGTCCTGCCTGTATTGACGAGGCGGGCTCAGGCTTCGCCGCCGGCGGGGGCGATTGCACACCGGAGATGCCCGCGCTCTTCTTCGCGGGGCCCGCTTCGGCTTGTGCGGTTCGCTGCGCAGTCGGCTGATGAACCGTGCGTGTCATTGCCGGATCTATCGTCGAGCCACTCATCCTGTTCTCCATGACAGCCCTTGCTGTTCTCCATGACGGCACTTGCCGTTCTCCGTGACAGCACTTGGGATATCCGCCCCCATCGGGCGGTACGACCATCATGCACATCAGTGCCGACGTCGCGTCATGCGAACGCAGTACGGCGCTGCGGTTGCAAGGTTTGTCAGACGCTCATCTGAGCATCGGCTCGTCCACGCCGTCCAGCTCGGCGAGCAGCTCGCGCGCTAGCGCGGCGTCAGGCCTGCCGCCCGCTGTCTGCATGACCTGGCGCGAAATCTCGCGGGCCGCGGTGCGATCGCCGCTGCGATAGAGCGCCAACGCCAGGAAAGCCTGCTGCGTGTCGGTCGGCGGCAGCGCCCGCATCGTCTTGACCGCGCCGGCGTAATTGCCCGCGGCCATGTCGACCAGGGCCGCGCCGATGAAGCCCGCCTCTTCCGCCGGTCGCGCGGCCTGGACGCCGGCGAAGATCGCTGCAGCCTGAACGCCCTGTCCGCGCGACAGCGCCATGAAGCCCAGTTCGGCGAGTGTGCGTACGTCGTCGGCCGTGAGGCTCGATCATGCGGGTCCCATCCAGAAGCGCTGCTCTTCGATGCGTCAACCGCTGTGGATATAGCGCACCAAGCTTCGCGATGCCAACTCGCCGCGTAGCGGCAATAGCGTTGCGCTTGTCACATGCGGCACACGAGGCCCGCTTCTTTCATGATCTATCCAACCGTCGCCTTCGTTTGCGCAACAGAGGAACGGCAGGGAGAGTTCGTTTACAGCACAGGCTTTGTCGTTATTGACCAAACCGCCGGCGCGCCGCCTCCGACGATCGGAGGATTATTGCCCTATCGTGCTCCGCTATAACCGGAGCCGCCCTGCGGCACCCACGCCTTGAAACAACGCGAGCGTCAAGATGTCCGTTGCGATTCCACGAAGGCCTGTCATGCACGATACGGACGAACGCGCCGCCGAGGCTCGGTGAAGCCGAGCGTCTCATTGCCCAGGGAGCGGTTCGCAAGGCGCTCGGACTGGAACCGGTCGATCTTCGCCTCGGCCTCGACGTCGCGCGCAATCAGCTTCAGAAGGGTGCGCCGATCGAGGCCTTCCGCACCTATGCGGCTCTCGTCGTGTGCGATCCCAGCGATCCCGAGCTGCAGGCCGGACTTGCCAATTGCGCCCTGCTGCTCGGCGAAAACAGCCTCGCCCTGCACGCGGCGTCGGCGATCGTCACGCTCGCGCCGTCGGATTCCCGCGGCTACTTCTTTTCCGGACGCGCCTGCCTTGCCATGGGCCAGCTCGCCGAAGCGATCGAGGATCTGACCGAAGCGATGCGGCTGGCGAGAGGACCGCAGGGCGATGCCCCTGCCATTCGCGAGGAAGCCGGGAAGCTGCTGGACCGAATTGCCTTGCTCAAGAAATAATTGCCATGCCGGCCGCGCCCGCAGTTCATCACGAGGATCTGGAACCGGCCGAAGCCGATGTGGAGCCGCGCGCGAGCGAATTCCTGCTGATGGAAGAGGCTCTTCGCCGCGGCTGCGACAGCAAGGGGCCTGCCGGGCCGCAAGATCATCGCGCGACTGAAGGAAGGCGTCCTGCTCGGCCAATCGCTTGGAATCAAGCACGAGCCGGTCGCCCTTCTCTACGCCCGGGCCCATCGCTGGGGGACGATCGGCGAGCACGCACGAGCCGAGCGGCTGTTCCAGGCGCTCTGCATCATCGAGGCAGACTGCGCCGATCATTGGGTGGGTCTCGGGATCTGCCAAAGGGCGCGTTCTCGCTGGCCGGAGGCGCTCGACGCCTTCGAGCGCGCGACGGCGTTGCGGCCGCATTGGGACGTCCCGCATTTGCACCTGCTCGAACTTCATGCCCGCAATCGCGACTGGGCCAGAGCCGCGGTTGAACTCGCCGCCTTCGAACGGACGACGACAACGGAGACGCCGCCCGCCCTGACCGCCGAGGCCGACCGTTATCGCGTCGCGATCGAGCTGCACCTGTCCGAGCGGGACGGCGCGAACATTGCGGGAGAAGCTGGACCATGATGCCGATCGAGGGTCTCCTTCACACACTCGATGACCTCCTGCGCACCAGCATAGCGGCGGACATCGCCAAGGCACTTGCACCGGGCTCCGACGATGGGGCACCGACCGAGATGCCCGCGGCGGGCAGCTACGGCACGGGCGCAACGGCCTTGCAGACGGGCGGGCCCGGCTTTGCCGGCCTGCGGTCGCCCATGGCATTTTCCGACCGGCTCGAGACCGAGATCGTCCGCGCGCTGTTGATCGGTCTCACCGGGAGCGGCAACCCGGGTGCGCAAGAGGCGCCCTCTGTTGCGCTATCGGCCGCAATCCGGCAGGCCCTGGCCGCGCAGCCCGGCAGCGTCGCGGAGCAGCAGGGTTTTACCAAAGACGACGCCCCTCAGCTGCTCGCCACGCCGTCATCGGCTCCCCGCCTCGCGATGCCCCTGCACCAGCAGGTCGTCGCGAGCGCTTCCCGTACTGACCTGTGGGAAGGCTCGACATCCGGATCGAACGCGCAGCCGCAACCCGGCGAAGCGGTCGATGCCCCAACGCAGACTTCCGCCTCCCACGCAAGTGCGGAAGCCCCCGCATCCCCCGATCAGCAACCGCGCGCTGCGGACAAGGCACACAGCGCCGGCATGGCGATGGCGGCCAGCTCGGCCATGACCGAGATGCGAGGCATCATCGCTTCGTTCGCATTGAACGCCGCGATGATTCCGGGATGGCCCTACCAGACGCAGTTCGTGGCCGGCGCCCCGAAGGTCAGCGAAGAGGAGCTTCTCGCCTATCTGGCGAATATGGGCGCGCAGGGCGAATTGGTGGAAAAGCTGCGCAAGTCGCGGCCGCCCGCGGGAAAGCGGCTGCTCATGTGTCTCGCCGCCATGCTGACCGCGATCGAGACGGTCGTCGACGCCATCGCGGACGAACTCGCCTTGCTGGCCGGGGACGAAACGGCGCTCGCGCAAGATCGCGCGGCGGCGAACGCGCATGGGCGGACCGGCGCACGGCATCGGCTCTACATCGAGTGATTTTCTGCACAACCGCCGCCGTGCGGCCCGATTAGGCTCGCGCCGTTCATCAAGCGAAGGAAAAGACGATGTCCTCCGTCTCAGGCGTCTCGCCATACCCGTCCTCACTCTGGCTCGAAGTGCCGAACGAGCCGACCGGCGGTCCGCGTGCGGACGGAACATCCGGAGCCTTTGCCACCGGCCTGCCGCCCATCGGTCCTTCGAGCGACGATGCCAGCCTGCAGCTCGTGCTCTCGATCCTGCGCAGCGACGGCGCCGACAAGGCCGCCGCGAACCGGATTCGCTCGCTGCTGAGCGGCTTTGCGGGCGTGTTTGGCGCGATCGGCGCCAACGCCCTCCAGCGGCAACGTTTGATCGAGCAGAATGCCGACAATGCGGCCGAGATTGCCAATCTGCAGCAGCAGAAGAGCAGCGCCACGTCCGATCTCGCCAGCGCCGAGGACAAGCTGCAGCACGACCAGAAACTCGACCCACCCGATCCAGATCTGGTCAAGGCCGACATGGATGCGATCGCGGCCATCCAGGCCTCGATCGCCACGCTGACGCAGGCGATCGGCAATCTGCAGGCCCTGTCGGACGCGAACGCTGCGAGGATCGCCGGCCTGCAATCGGGCTTCCTGTCCGGCTTTGCGTCGATCGCGGCCGCCATCATCCGCAACCTCGCCAGCCAGCAGCGCAGCATCGACGCCGGCAACGACAGCTCGATCGGCCTGATCGAGAGCATCTATGCCGACGTGCAGCAGTTCCTGACCGAGGCTCAAGCCGTCAAGGAGCAGCGGCTGCTGCAGGATCGAACAGCCGATGACAAGGAGATCGCGACACAGCTGACCCAGGGCGTGACGCAGCAAAACGCTGATGCGGCGGCAACGCTGAGAGGTGACATCGCCGGCGGCGATCAGGAAACGGCCGCGCGTAGCGCAAAGCAAGACGTCATCGCACAAGCCAGCCGGCAAGCACTGGAGACGGCCCGCCCCGATCCGGCGCTCGCGAACGAGCAGGCCGGGCCGCCGGCAACGTCGGACGATCCGTCTGCGCTCTCCGACGATCTCCGGCGGATCGAGACGGCAGCGATCCCAGCCGCGCCGGCCGCACGCCCGGCAACGGACCGCACCGCAGATCCGCCCGATGACGGTCGGGTGCGGGCCGATCGCCGACCTGATCGCGAGATCGCGCCCGCTTTCGACGGTTCGCGGGAGCCTGCTTCCCGGGTCCGCCTGCGCGACGATGCGTCCTCCAGCGCCGCCCGCGACGACGACGCGGACGCGGTGCTGCAACGCGGGCTCGCCGCGAATGCCGATGCGGCCGCATCGGCCGACCGGGCTGTGGATGCCCGGGCGATCGCCGACAGCTCTCAACAGCGCGAGGCGGTCGATCAAACCGCGATCAATCGGCTGGTCGATCGCGCCGACCGCCTGGTGGCAACGCTGAACCATCTCCTCAATCCGCCAACGGCCTCCGACCCGTTGGACCGCGGCCTCACCTCCGCCAGCCTGCAGGACGGCGCGGGGCGGCTGCGAATTCCGATCTAGCTCCGTCCGCGCGCGCCGGGAGGGCTTTCCCGCCGCGCCCCCGCAAGACGACAACAGGACTTGAACATGCTGACCGGCTTTCTGCGAACGATCTCCAAGCGAAACGACCTGATGCTGGCGTTCATGCTGGTCTGCATCGTCTTCATGATGATCCTGCCGCTGCCGACGCAGGTGATCGACCTTCTCATCGGCATCAACCTGACATTGGCGGCGATCCTGCTGATGGCCTCGGTCTATCTCCAGAACGTGGTCGAGCTGTCCTCGTTTCCCTCCATCCTGCTGCTCACCACGCTGTTCCGGCTTGCCCTCGCGATCTCGACGACCCGCCTCATCCTGATCCAGGCCGACGCCGGCCACATCGTCGAAACGTTCGGCCAGTTCGTGGTCGCGGGCAATCTCGTCGTCGGCCTCGTGGTGTTCCTGATCCTGACCATCGTCAACTTCATGGTCATCACCAAGGGATCCGAACGCGTTGCGGAAGTCTCCGCACGGTTCTCCCTGGATTCGATGCCGGGCAAGCAGATGTCGATCGATTCCGACATGCGCGGAGGCCAGATCGAGCTGAGCGAGGCGAAGCGGCGCCGCAACAAGCTCGAGAAGGAGAGCCAACTCTATGGCGCCATGGACGGCGCCATGAAATTCGTCAAGGGCGATGCCATCGCCGGCCTCATCATCATCGCCATCAACCTGATCGGCGGCATCGCCATCGGCACCTTGCAGCACGGCATGACGGCTGGCGAGGCGTTGGAGCGCTATTCGCTGCTCACCATCGGCGACGGCCTGGTTTCGCAGATTCCCGCGCTGTTCATCTCGATCACCGCGGGCTTCATCGTCACCCGCGTGTCCTCCGAGGAGAACAAGGACCTCGGCACCGACATCGCCGCCCAGCTCATGAACGAGCCCAAGGCCCTGATGATCACGGCCGGCATCCTCGGTATCTTCGCCGTCGTTCCCGGCTTCCCGCCGATCGTCTTCATTGCCCTGTCGATGGCCTGTGCCGGTGCCGGCATTCTGACGGCCCGCGCCCGCAAGCGCAATCTGTCCGACCAGCGCACGCAGGAAATGCCGGCACTCGCGGCCGCCCGGTCCGGCGGCAACGTGCCCTCCTTCCCGAAGGACGACGCCGAGGACAACGAGCCGGTCGAGAACGTCAAGTTCACCCTGGTCGTTCCCCTGATCGTCGACCTCTCCTCCGCGGTCCGCAACTCGATCCGTCCGAACAAGCTCGACCGCGAGGTGGCACGCGTGCGCCGGGCGCTCTATTTCGATCTCGGCGTGCCGTTCCCCGGCGTTCACCTCCGCCTCAACGACAATCTTCGCGAGGGCCAATACCGCATCCTGGTGAACGAGATTCCGGTGGCCGCGGGAATGCTCCAGCCGAACTGGTTCATCGTTCGCGAGACCGAAGAGAACCTCAACATGTTCGAGATCCCGTTCGAACGCGGCGAGGACTTCCTGCCGAACACGCCGAGCTACTGGGTTCAGATGAAGCATCTGCCGCTGGTCGAGCGCGCCGGCATGCAGATCATGACGCCGTCCAGCATGCTGACCTATCACCTCGCTCACGTGCTCAAGAGCCACGCCTCGGAGTTCATCGGCATTCAGGAGACCATGTACCTGATGAACCAGATGGAGGACAATTTCGCCGAGCTGGTACGCGAGGCCACGCGCGTGCTGCCGGTCATCACCATCACCGACGTGCTGCAGCGGCTGGTCATGGAGCAGATCTCGATCCGCGACATGCGCACCATCCTCGAAGGGCTGGTCGAATGGGGGCAGCGGGAAAAGGATCCCATCATCCTCGTCGAGCACATGCGCGGCGCCATGTCCCGCTACATCACCCACAAATTCTCGGGCGGCCAGAACATCATTCCCGCCTATTTGCTCTCGAAGGAGATCGAGGACGCGGTGCGCGGCGCCGTCCGGCAGACCAGCGGCGCCTCCTATCTGGCGCTCGCGCCGGACATCCATCGCCAGCTCATCGCCTCGATGAAGAACGTGATCCGCAGCACCGGCCAGCACGGCCTGTCGCCGGTGCTGCTGGCGCCGATGGACATCCGGCGCTTCATGCGCAAGGTCATCGAACGCGATTTTCCCGATCTCGCCGTGCTGTCCTATCAGGAGCTCGAGCCGAGGCTCGAACGTGCAGCCGCTCGAGAGAATCAAGCTCGTCAACCAGCTCTCCGCCGCGTGACCTCGATCGCGGAAAGCCCCGAGCTGCCCGGCGAGATCGAATCCCGGTTTCGCATCGACGATTGGCGGGTGCGCATCTACGGCATCGGCTTCATCGTCTCCTACCTGCTTTATCTCGGCTCGGGCGGCTTCGAGCACTGGCCCGCGGTCGCCGCCGCCGTGCTCCTCATGACGTCGTTCGGCGCCTGGAAGATGCATCACCGATGGCTGCGCGGCGGCATCGTCGCCGGGACGGTCCACGCGCTGCTGTTTCCCTTCATCGTGCAGGCGGTGTCAGCCGGCGAGCCGCTCGTTACCCTCGTCGCCCGTTATCCGGTGTGGCCCCAGCTCCTCGTGACGCTCATCGCCAGCCGCGCATTGGCGAGCGAAAGCCACCTCGCCTTCGCCCGCTTCTGGCGAAGGCCGCTCGACCGCACCGGACCGGTCGAGATGCAGTCGGCCGCGGCGCCGGTCGCGCTCGCCTGCTTCCTCGTCCTGCTGTTCTATCTGGCGATCCCGCACCTCTCGGCTCCCGGCTCGGGATCGATGCAATCCGTCGTCGTTTCGGCGGTGCTCGGGCGGACCGTCGTGCACAGCGCCATCGTCTTCCTGTTCTTCGTCGTGATGGCCTCGATCTTCGAGGCCGCCCAACTGCATGTTGCGGATCGGCGGCTCATCGCCGGCTTCAACCGCATGATCGAAGCCGAGCGCGACAGGGGTCGCCGCGCTGATCTCTCCGCCATCCTGACCCGGCAGTTCGCAGCGGCCGCCCACACCCGCGCGGTCCGGCTCCTCAACGCCGCGATCGACCAGGCCGGTCCGGAAGCTGCCGCTTCGTCGCGGCTGACCGCCCTGTCTTTCGACCGCTTCCAGTCGGCGTCGCGCCAGTTCGTGCGATCGCTGTTGCCAATGCTGCCGCTACTCGGCTTCCTCGGCACGGTCATTGGTCTCGCAAGTGCGATATCGGACCTCCCGCACGATCTGAACGCGTCCTCGGGGCATAACGTCGACATCTCCGCAAGCCTCGCCGGGCTCGCGGTCAAATTCGAGACCACGCTGCTCGGCCTGATCGCGAGCATTATCTGCTCGCTCGCCCTTGGCCTGCTCGAGAAGCGGGAGACCGAGCCTCGCCGCCATGTGCATGCTGATCGTGGACCATGCGCGGGGCGCGCGATGACCGCCCCGCCCGGCATCCTCGAAGCTGTCATGCCCGATCGCGAGGACTTCGATCCGGTGCTGGCGAGCGACCCGCTGGCGGATCTTCTGCTCAGCGTCGCAGCAATCATCGTGCTGGCCGTCCTTGCCATCCTGCCCAACCTGCCGCAACGAGATGCAACGACCGCAGAGGCGGATCTCGCGTTTCAGCTGGACGGGCGCCGCGTGACGCCGTGGCTGGCGACCTCCGCCGGGCTTGCGATCGACGGCTCCCCGGCAAATCCGATCCCGCTGGGCCGCATGTTTTCCGATCCGACGCTCGCGACGACATTGCAGGGGATGCAGCGCGCCGGCGAGCCGCTGGTGCTGTTCATCGCGCCCGATGGCGGCGAGGCGGCGTTTCAGTTCGAGGTCGTGGCGAGCCGGCATGGCATTCGACGAATCCATCAGGTGCGACTGGAGCCGGGTTGCGAGCGAGCCATCGCGGTCCGCTGCATGCGGCAGGCTTCCCGTTCGAACGGACAGATCCGATGAGAGTCGCGCCCGCCGGCATCTCCGCCCTGACCGACATCGCCGCGAACCTGTTCGCCTTGATGCTGCTCGTTCTCATCCTGGTGCTCGGCGCCAGATCCGGATCGCCCAGCTCCTCCGAGCAGGTGCCCGAGCCGATCGACGTCGAGAGCGACCTCGTCAGCATCGCTCGCGCGCCGCTCGGCAGCGAGGAGCTGTTCGATCTTCTGTATGAGCGCCGGAACGATTCCGGCTCGATCCGCATCGACCTGCTCAACCAGGGAATCGTGGTCACAGCGCAGGGCAAGGCCGAACGATTTGGCCTCGCCGACAACGCAGCCCCCCGCCTCGCTCGTCTGATCGCCTCCCGCAACACCCCGATCGGACTCTATGTGTTCAGCCCGCGCTTTTACCGGACCGTGATCGCTACGTTGGAGACATCCGGCGCGACCTGGCGGGAAATGTCGGTGCCGCAAGCGCTCAGCAGCAGCCTGACGGCGAGCGACCAGGGCTGGTCCGACGATTTCATGGGATTGATCTCCTCACCCGCGGATCGCGCCCAGTTCCGCCAGGGCCTTGCCCGCCTGCTGCAGTCTGGCAGCGAAAGGGCAGCCGTCATCGCGTCAAATACTTCAGGCGGGCAAATGCAGGCGCATGGCCTTAACGAGCGGATCGCGCGATGGTCGCGGACGGCCCTCAACGCGATCGCGATCATGGGCGGGCTGATCTTCATCCTGTGGGTGGAATTCCGCCGACGCCGAGCCTTGTCGGCGGATACGGCGTAGCGAGACACGGAGAGAGCCATGCCCTTCGACAACGACCCGATCCAGCGCACCGCCGCACCCCTGCCGCGCTTTCAGACCGAGGCGGGCGGCCGGGATCCGCTGCCGCTCGGCTCGCCGCTGGAGGCGAAGAAGCAGGCCGAAGCCGCCCACAAATTCGAGAGCTATCTCGAAGGTCACGCAAGGCGAACTCATGAATTCCGGAGCGAGGAACGCGCGCTGCTGTTCAACACCCTCGCACATCTGCGCGAGGAGAGCGTCTACTCGTTCCGGTTCTAGCTCCTGATCGTCCCCGGCGGCCCGGCATACGCGGAATCATTCGCGGATGCGCATCGCTCCGCGCAGCTGGCGCGTGATGTTCTCGATCTGGTTCGAGGCCCTGATCACCCGCGGCGTGATCAGGACGATCAGCTCGCGGCGGACCGCGTGGTCCTCCGATTGCTTGAATAGCTCACCGAGCACCGGAACCTTGCGAACCACGGGAATGCCAGTCTCGGTTCGGTCGACGCTTTCCTGCATCAGCCCTGCCAGCATGACTGTCGCGCCCGACTGCACCATGATGTCCGACTTCACCTGCCGGGTCTTGATTGTCGGCGTCAATCCGCCCGTCGTGTCGTTTGGCACCGCGTCACTGACCTGCTGGTCGATCGTCAACAACGCCGAATTGTCGGCCCGGATCTTTGGCGTGACCTCGAGAATGATGCCGGTGTCCTTGACGGTGATTTGTTGAGTCACCGTGGTTCCGGTGTTGAGCTGCGCAGTCGCAGTCGAAGACGAAAACGGAATCTGGTCGCCGATGACCAGGCGCGCGGTCTTGCCGTCGACGACGGTCAGGTATGGCGTCGAGATGACCTTCACATTGGTCACCAATTGCAAGGCCCGCAGGACCACATCGACCGTCGCACCCTGTACCCCGAATTTCGCACGAATATACCCTCCGCCCTGGTTCGCGGTGACAGAGCCGTGCGGCGTCGAGCCGACCTCCAATCCCTTTCCGTTGAGAAACGCCTCGACACCACGAGACAGGGTATCGTTCAACGTCACTTCCGCGACCGTCGCCTCGATCACCACCTGCGCCTGCGGCACGTCGAGCACCTTCAACCGATCCCTGATCAGCTTGAAGAACGAATAGGACGAATAGACCATCACGGCGTTGCTGCGTGTGTCGGCGACGAACTTCACCGGCGGCGCTCCCGCCACGGCGACGGCGACCGGCGCCTGGCCGGCAAGGCTGGACGCGATGGCGGCAGCGGTGCTGCCATTGCCCGAAGGCGCCGCACCGCCTGCCGGCGGCGATGCGCCGCCGCCTAGCGCAAAACCGGGACTGCTGAAGCCGCCTTCTTCGGGCGCAACGCCGCGGGGCACCTGGATCGGAGGCACCGGGGCCGCCGACGGAGCGGACGCCGCGGCCTGGCCGGGCTGCGCGCTCGCGGCCACGGGCGCCGCCACAGGCGCGGCGGTCGCAGCCGCAACGCCGCCGCTCGCGGCGTAGATCGCCGTCAGTTGCGGCACGATCTCGTCGGCACCGAGATGGATCAAGGGAATGATGCGCATCGCCATATCACCGCCGGTGTCGCGGTCGAGGCGCCGGATCAGCTCCTTCAGGCCCTGCAGCGCCCTCTTGTCCTTAGTGCCGATCAACAGCGCCTGCTGGTTATCGAGGGGAACGATGGTCGCGGCCTGCGCCTGCGCACGGTAGAATTCCCCGAGCTGCTGAGCGATCTTCTCCGGCGAGCTCTGGCTCAGGGGAACGATGGCGACGCGATCGTCGCCGAGACTGCTGTCGGAGATGCTCACGAGGCTCCGCGATCTTGTCGAGTCTCGGTCGCCGGTGCCTTCACCACGATCGAGGCACCGCCGCTCGCGGGGAGCATCGTGATCTCCTCCGGCACCAGCTGCCGCACGAAGGCGATGACCTCATTGGCGCTGCCCTTGCGCAGCCGGAGCACGCGGGTCGTCTGGTCGGTGGCTCGTCCGGGCGCCACGGTCTGCTGCAGCCCCGCCATCGCCTCCGAGGTCGCGATCTGGTACACGCCGTTCATGTAGCGCATCTCCAGGCCGTTGCGGCCGAGCACGTCGCGCACGACCTGCAGCACCTGGTTCTTGGAGATCGGCTGCTCGGTGCGGAACGTCACCGACCCCGTCATATCGTCCGGCGCGACATAGTTGACGCCGAGCGCACCGCCCAGCATCTGCTTCAGGAAGAAGTCGAGCGACGCCTTCTCGAACTTCACCGTGACCTTCTCGTCGGGATCGAACTTGCTGCCTCCCGCCGACCGGATCTCTGCAGTATCCTTGCTGGTCACCTCCTCGTCCGAGGGAACCTCGACTTTCAACGAGCCCGACCAGGCCGAGATCGGGGAGCGCGACGCCGGCGGCTGGTTGACCCTGGTTGGATCAACGTTGGCGCCGCGGCGCACTTCAGCCCCCGTCCAAAGCCGCGAACTGTCGTCGCCGCGATAGACGGTCTCGCGCGTCGTCTCGGCAGACAGCACACCGCCGTTGCACCCCTGAACTCGAGCTGATCGGGCGGAAGGTTGGCGCGGTCCGCGCAACTGTCGGCGTTCAGGAACGCGCAACCGGACATCAGCAGCGCAGCCGCTATCAGCGCCGCGACTGTCGCAACGGCAGAGCGCCCCGCATGTTTCATCAGACCGCGGTCCTTCTTTCGCCCGGTCCGGGCAGCGGGACACACCGATGCATCGCGCGATCGCGCCGGCCGACTACGACTCGGCGCCCTCGTGACGGCGAATGACTCTCGCGAGAAACGCACTTCAAGCTGAAATCTCCAGGTCCCGCGGACCAATATCGCCGCCGGTACAAACACGAATGGTGTCCCTCGAACGCCTCCTTGCCAGAGCCATGGAGTCCGGGCGTCCTACGTTCGAACGATGCAATGCGTTTTCTCCGTCGTTCCGCCGACGGTCGGCGTCAAAAGTGCAATCACTTCAATCCGGGCCATGACGATTCAGTGATGATCTGCGCTCGCGCCACGCGAGAATCTCGCGCTCTGTTGCAGGAAAGCCATCGTTGCGCGTCATCGGAACGAGCCGTTCGGTCACGAGATCGAGCGATGCAGCTCGTCGAGCCGCGTCAGCGCCTCGTCGAGCGATTGCAGATCGAATCGCGGCTCATCCATGTCGATCGCGAGCGCGAGCGCACCGTCCGGCGCCAATCCCGCATGGACCATGGATCCGCTGAAAGGATCGTAGCCGGCGATGTCGAACAGATCCTTCAGCAGCGTTATCCCCGTTCGACGCGGCTTGCGCGACAGGCAGACGATGATCCGCTGACCGTCCTCCGCCGCCATGATCGACAAGGTCCCACGCTCGGCGAATTCGAATCCGTAGCTGAAATCCGGAGCCGGCTGGGCGGCAATTCCGGCGTTTCCGGCAAAGGCCTCGATGACCCGCCGCGCCATCACTGAGAGCTGAGCCATCTCGTGCTATGCCGCCGACACGCCGCTGGTCTCTTCGTAGAAGCGTTCCTCTTCCTCGGTGAGCCTCTGACACAGGGCGCCGAGTGCAAGGTGCTGGAGCATTCGTTCCTTGGCGTTGGACCAGATTCCGTCCGGCAATCTGCCGTGCAGATCCATCAGGCCATTGGCGAACACCACTTGGCCCGCGAGCACGGCACCGGCAACCGGCCCAAGCAGGGCGCGCGTGTCGGAAGGGCCGACCACGGGCTTTGCACAGAACAACAGCAGCACCGACGTCAGCTTGACCGGCTCGGGCCGCCACTCGAAGCGCGGCAGATGCGGCTCCGTCAGACGCAGCAATTCCTGGGTGTCGTCATACGCGCTCCTCAATTGCCAGAGCTTCTTCAGTTCGGAGGTCAGGGAGCGCAGAAAGCCCCGATCGCTCTGCAGGGTTACGCCGGCAAGATCGCTGCCGATCTCGGCGAGCAGCGCCGGCAGGCTGCTCTCCAGTCCGATCTCGACGAGTTCCTCGAACAGCTCGCCGAGATTCTTCAGCTCGCGAAGCCTCCTGCGGTAGCGCCGGCGCACGGCGGCGGGGCTGGTCTCGTGCGTTTCCGCCGCGAGCAAGGCCTCCTGTGCCGCGATCACCTGCGCCAGCGTGGCCTGCGGCACGATTCCGTCGAGCTTGGCGGACATCAGGCTCAGCATGTTGAGAAAGAGGGGATTGGCGCCCCTCGATTCGAAATAGCCGCGCGCCAATGCCACCGCCGTCGCCTTGTCGGTGATGCTGCCGAACTTGCCGAGAGCCTGCATGAGCTTGCTCTCCAGGTCCTCCTCGTCCCGCGCCTGCCCTTCGCCGTCGCCGCCTCCGCGGCTGCCTTCGCGGTCGCCGATGGTGCGGACGCGCTCGTTGTCGACCTGCGCTGCCTCCTGCTCGGCAAGCGCATCACCGCCTTCCACCGGCTCGGCTTCCTCGGCCCGGTGCTCGTGCGCAGCGTCGCCGCCCGCCAGCTCCGCAAGGCCATCGATGAATTCGAACATGCGCGGCAATGCCGTCTTGTCGATCTCGGGCAGTTCAGCCAGCGTTTCATAGAGAGACGTCGTCGTCACCGCCGGGTCCTGCTGGACGCGGCGCGCCAGGTCCTGGACGTTGGTCCGCACCGTCGTCACCACGCCGGTACCTTGCGCCGCCGCCTTCGTGATCACCGCATTGTCGAGCGTCGGTCGCACCGCTTCGCTGCGATAGCTGCCCTGCCGCTCGGCCATCAGCCCGGCTCCGACCGGCGAGCCGGCGTTCTCGGCGGCGATCGACTGCCGAACCGTCTCGACCGATACTGCCACCACGCTCTCCCTCGGCGAACCGTTTCCCTCCCAAAATATCAAGCCAATCGTGAGCGACGTGTGCCGCAGGTTACAGCCCGCGCATTCCGCCGCTGAATGGAACTATCGCGGTGCATTTCGTCATCGCGAAAAGCTGATCGACGTTTCGACCGCGCATCATTCGATCGAGGGATGTTGAGCCCTTGGTTTGGTGATAGATCCGCTCGCAGCAGGGGCATTCATTTGGATCGCCCATACTTTTGATTTTTATTTCGGGAGAATGCCGGTGGCTAGCATAGGCTTGACGGATTTTTCGCAACAAGCTGGCACCCCGAAGGTTGCACGGCTCGAAGCCAGCGAAGCGGCGGGCCAGCGTTTTTCCGCCGCAATGGAAAGAACCGCGACAAATCGATCAACCGCCTCACCGCCCCCCGACGTCGCAAGCGCGGCGCGTCCTCCCGAGACCACGATCGCCGCGAATGGCGGAGCCGCCGCAGATGCGCAGGATCGCGCGCGGCAGGCATTGGACCTCAATCCGCCGAAAACCGCGCCGACGCCTCACGGCGACACCATCCTGCATGGATTGCAGAACCTTCGCGGCGTGTTCGACAAGCAGGAAGCACGCATCGGCAATCTTGCTTCGGCACGCGCGGCCGACACCAACACGCTGCTGGCCATGCAGATGGAGGTCGCAAAATTCTCCGTGCTCGTCGATGTCACCTCGAAGCTGACCGGAAAGTCGACACAGGCGCTCGAGTCCCTGCTCAAGGGGCAGTGACCGCCGACGACCGTCACCGTCAGGACTCACAGCAAGCGGAGCTGCCCGCATGGGCCTGCGTATCAGGGCTTTGATCGTTCTCGCTACGCTCGTGCTCGCGGGGTGCCAGCAGGAGGTCTACTCCAATCTGTCCGAAGCCGACGCCAACCAGATGCTCGCTGTCCTCACGGCCAACGGCATCGCGGTCGACAAGGCCTCCAAGGGAGCCAAGGACGGCTTCGCCATCTCGGTCGACCAGCGCGACATGTTGCGCGCGATCGCGCTGCTCAGGGATGCCGGCTATCCCAAGAGCACCTACGTGTCGCTCGCGAAAGCGTTCGAGAAGACCGGAATCATGTCGACGCCGTTCGAGGAGCGGGTGCGCTACATCAATGCGCTCGGCGCCGAGGTGTCGCAGACGTTGAGCCAGATCGACGGCGTCGTCTCGGCGCGGGTTCATATCGTGCTTCCGGATTCTCCAACCCTCGGGCAGCCGGTCAAGCCATCCTCCGCGGCGGTCTTCATCAAGCACCAGCCCGGCGTCGATCTCGACTTCTTCCAGCCCCAGATCCGCCGCTTGGTCTCGAGTGCGGTGGAGGGCCTGGATTATTCGGCCGTGACGGTCGTGCTGATGGACGCGGCGCCCACCAAGCTGAGCACGTCGGCACCGGCCGACCGGCCGAGAACCATCGAAGTGCTTCCCGGCCTGAGCGTCGTCGAAGGCAGCCAGACCCGCTTCTGGCAGATCGCCGCGGGAACCGGCGCGCTGCTCGTCGTCCTGGTCGCCCATAGCCTGATCTCGTTGCTGTCGTGGTGGCGCGGCCGCCGGCAGGAACGGGGCGCCGGTTCGGCCGGGACCGCAATGGCGATGGTGGAGCCGTCGTGACAGCAGCCCCGGCAGCGCGAGCCGAGGACCTTCCCGCCCCGGCGCGGCCGCGGCCGCCCGACATCCTCCCGACGTTGGATCCACGCGCGGAATCCAGAACGCTGGAACTGGCGGTGCGCCTGGCATCACTGCTGCGTCATCCAATCGACTATATCGACCCGCTGCAACGCAAGCTGGATCCGCTCGATCCCGAGGTGATTGGCGCCATGGCCGATCATCGGGCGTTCCGGGCGCCGATCAACCGCGCCATCGCCGGCCAGATCGGTTTCGACGCCGTGACGGTCGACGATCTCCTGCTCGGCCGCTTGCGCCGCGCTCCATCCTCCCGCCTTTCGGTCGTCATCCTGACCGCTCCCATGGGCGAGGTGGCGCACGTAGCGAGGCTGCTCGCCGCCGCCATCCTGTCGCGGCGGATCCGCGGCACCGTCATGAAGGCCGATCGGGAGCGGATTCGCGATGCGCTCGGCGACGCCGTTTTCGAGTTCGCCATTCAGGAAGTCCCGGTGCTCTACCCAGCGCTCTGCGAGCCTCGACATGATGCCGCGCAGCGAGCCGCTACAGCCGCTCGGGGAGCACGGCTCCGTGACGCAGATCGAGCAGTTCGGGATGGCCGCGCTCGTCAAGTTCTTCGACGGCACCGAGCCTTCGCTCGCCGGCCCGTTTGCGTTCCGCCTCCCGCCGGCGATCCATCATGCCGAGCGCACGAACGCCGTCGGACGTTTCGAGACTATCCATTGTGACCAGATCGTAAAGATCGTACGCCGGAGACAGCAGTCGTGGTCGGCTATTATCGATTGAAGGAATTCGACTACGCGCTGGCGGCTGGCGCACATATTCTGCCGCGATCCGAATTCGCAGCCGTCGAAGAGGCCAATCGGCTGATCACGGATGCGGAAGCCGCGGCGGCGGAACTGCGCCGCCAAGCCGAATTGTCGTATCAGAGCGAAACGCGCCGCGGCTACGAGGACGGTCTCGTGGAGGCGCGGATTCGGTCGGTCGGCCAGCTCATCGAGGAGAGCCGCACGCTCGATGTGGGCCTGGTCGCGATCGAGCGCGATCTCTCCCGCCTGGTCGTCGAGTGCGTCCGCAAGCTCGTCGACGGGTTCGACGACGTCGCGCGGGCCGAAGCGCTGGTGAAGGCCAGCTTGCGGCAGATGCGCCGGGAGAAGAGCGCCGAGCTTCGGGTCTCGCCGAGCCTGCACGCACATTTCCGCGAGCGCATCGCGGCCATCCTGCACGAATTCCCGGAAGTTCAGCTCGTCGACCTCGTGGAGGACCCGACGCTGCAGGGATCGCGCATCATCCTCGAGACCGGTGTCGGACGCGTCGACGGCAACATTGCGGAACGGTTCGCGGACCTCGAGGCGGTGATCCGCAGCGCGCATGCGAAGGCTGCGGCCGACGTGCTCGACGCCCTCAGCAACCACAGCGACGCTTCGAACGAGATCCAGCCGTGAACAAATATGCAGGCTCGAACGATACAGCAGCCTTCGACGTCGCCTCGATCCGCGCCGCGCGGTCTGCGCGGATCACCTCCAGGCTGGCGGGCTTCGTCACCGACCTGCAATCGCGGATCACCACCTTCGAGCCGTTCCATCTGACGGGCCGCGTGCGGAAGGTCGTCGGCACCATTATCCACGCCGCGGTTCCGGACGTTCAGGTCGGAGAGATCGTCGAGCTCTACACGCGATCGACCGGCAGCAGCCTGCTCGCCGAATGCGTCGGCTTCCTGCAGGAGGAAGCGCTGCTGTCGCCGATCGGCGAGACCCACGGCGTCTCGCCGCGGACCGAGGTGCGCCGCACCGGCCGCGTGCAATCGGTCGCGGTTGGCCCCGGACTCAAGGGCCGCGTGCTGGACGGGCTTGGCAATTTCATCGACGGCAAGCCCGAGCGCTTCGAGCCCGAGGCCTGGTATCCCGTCCACAAGGGCTCGCCGGACCCGATGAAGCGGCGGGTGATCGACCGGCCGCTCACCACGGGCCTGCGAGCCATCGACGCCCTGCTGACGCTCGGTGAAGGCCAGCGGATGGGGATCTTCGCCGCGGCAGGTGGCGGCAAGTCCACCCTGCTCTCGATGATGGTCAAGGGCGCCCATGTCGATGTCACGGTGCTGGCGCTGATCGGCGAGCGCGGGCGCGAGGTTCGCGAATTCATCGAGCACGACCTCGGCCCCGAGGGCATGGCCAAGGCGGTGCTCGTGGTCGCCACGTCGGACAAGAGCCCGATGGAGCGGGCCAAGGCCGCCTATGTCGCAACCGCGATCGCTGAATATTTTCGCGACCAGGGCCAGCGCGTGCTGTTCCTGATGGACTCCGTGACGCGCTTCGCGCGTGCGCAGCGCGAGATCGGCCTCGCCGCCGGCGAGCCGCCGACCCGGCGCGGCTTTCCACCTTCGGTCTTCGCCACGCTGCCGAAGCTGATGGAGCGCGTCGGCATGAACGACACCGGCTCGATCACGGCGCTGTACACCGTCCTCGTCGAGGGCGATGACATGAACGAGCCTGTCGCCGACGAGACCCGGTCGATCCTCGACGGACATGTCATCCTGTCGCGCAAGCTGGCGGCAGCAAGCCATTATCCGGCGATCGATATCCTCAACTCCAAGAGCCGCGTCATGGACGCGATCGTTCCCAAGCGGCAGACCGCCATGGCGCGCAAGGTGAATGCCTGGCTCGCCGCCTATGCCGACATCGAGCTGCTGGTGAAGGTCGGCGAATACAAGAAAGGCTCGGACCCGCAATCGGACCTCGCGATCGACAAGCACGAGCCGATCAACCGGTATCTGCAGCAGGCGACCGACGAATTCGACGACATGGAGACGACCCTCGCCAAGCTCGCGGAGGCTCACCTCGTGATCGAGCAGCTGAAGCTGCTGCTGCGGCTCAAGCAGCTGAAGGAGGACCGCGCGTTGCGCGCGGTGAGCATCAAGCGCAGCGAGGTGTCCGCCGCGCTCTCCGAGGCTCGATCGCGCCCTAGGCCATGTCAGGGACAGCGAGAGGACGTTGCCGGAGCGAGAGGACGCCATTTACGAACCCATCATCGGCCGCGTCATCGACCACGACAAGATCGAGGAGACCAAGGGCCTGCTGTGGCAGCTGGAGAACCAGCACGCCAAGCTGGTGGACGCATCCGAGCGCGCCGTGCACGTCCACGCCCGCCTCGAACGGCAATTGAAGGACGCCGTTGCCGCGCATCGTCAGTCGATCAAGGAGCGCGACAAATATTCGCTCCTCACGGACACCATCGGCGATGAGATCCGCGGCCAGGCGGCCTACCGGGACGAGATCGAGATCGAAGACATGTTCAGCTCGAAGAGGAGGCCATCATGATCAATGTCGGCAGATCCGGCAGCGGCGCGCTGCCCGGGAACGGCCTCACCACCCCGAATGATGTCGGCATCGACCCGCGCGCCGGCGCCGGCCCACAGGCCGACCTGACGGATGGCGGATCGCTCGACTTCGACGAAGACCTCAACGGATCGTCCTACACGATGACGGATCGCGAGGCCGGCTTTCTCCGCAGCTTCCGTGCCGCCATCCGCGAGGCGAAGCGCGATTCGGAAGGCCAGGACGGCCAGGAGCAGCAGACGCCGGAACCGCGCGTTTTGGCCGTCGCCGAGCAGCCCCGCTGGACCGGATTGCCGACACCCGCTGACGCAGCGCCCGCCACCGCCACCGCCACCGCATCGTCGACCGACGCGATCGTGAACGCCGTGACGGAAGCGATCGACCGATCGATCCGTGCCGAGATGGCGCCTCGCGACGGCGCCCCGCTGCGGCTTGCCCTTACTTTTCCGCAGGAGAATCTCGGCCTGACGGGACTGTACATCACCCTTACGCCCACCACGCTGGACGTGACCTTCGAGCGTGTCGGCCCGGAACTCTCGGAAGCGCTGGTCCGTGCCGCCGAGGCCCTCGCAAGCCGGCTGTTGACGCGTCAGTCCAAGAAGATCGTCCGCATTCTCGATATCGAGAAGCTTTCCGAGACGGCAGATCGTGAGCCCGAGGCTCCGCCGCCGCTCAGCCTGTTTCTCTGACGGTTCCCCCATCGCAATGATCGCAGCCGCGCACCCATGACCATCGTTCACTGGCAACCACCCGCGTTTTCGAGCCAGTTCGAGGACCACGAGTTGTGGAACGCGATCCTGTCGTATCGCGACGTGCCGTTGTCGCAGGGTGGCTCCGCCGCCGCGTTTCGGTTTTCGGCGATCGATCCGCCCGATCCGGTAACGCCGGCACTCCTGTTGCAAGCCGACGGCGGTCCGCTTTTCGTGGCGGCCATCGACGCCTTCCCGTTCACGGCGATGTTCGGCGCCGATCTCGAGATGCACGACGTGCGTGATCTGCCGCCTGCACTACGCGGCTGCATCGAGGAAGGCGTCGTCGGAACGATCTGGGATGCGATTCCCGAAAACCACATGGGCAGGCCGAAGATCATCGCGCGCGGCGCGCTGGAGGATCTGTCCGAACGGATCGGCAAAGGCCTGCATTGGTTGTCGGTGAGCATCGACCGGATCACGGCCGAACCGGTCAAGTTGTCCCTGGGCGCGGCCATGTCCTCGTTCACCTCCGTGATCGCGGCGGGAGCGCTTGCGCCCGCGGCCGTCAACAGGGGATTGGCGGAAAGCCTGGCGACCGAAGCCTGCCATACTCTCGGAAGCCTTCGGCTGTCGTACCGCGATCTGGCGCGGCTGCGGCCGGGCGACGTGGTCGCGCTTCCGCGACTGCCGCCGGACCTCATTGTGCTGCGGGCCCAAGGCCGCGCGCACGCCTTCCGCCTCACCGATGAAACCTGGATCTGCCTCGGCCATGAAGTCACCGAGCGCTACCGACGATCCCTGCTCGAGAGGGTGACCAGCATGTCTGAAGACCACGATCACCTGCCCCGGATCGGCGAAGATCCGCATCGGGACGCCGCCACGGCCGAAACGCAAATTGCGGCGATGACCGAACTCGGCGTCATCGTCGATTTCGACGTCGGCCGCATCAGCATCCCGCTCGCCCAGGTCCAGGCCTGGCAGCCCGGCGCCGTCGTCTCGCTCGATCGTCCCGCGCTGGATAACGGCATCGAGGTGACGATCCGCGCCAACGGCCAGCTGATCGGCACCGGCGATCTGATCCGAATCGACGAACGCATCGGCGTGCGCATCACCCGCATCATGTCGTCTCCGGCATAATTCAGCGTCGGCAACACACGGCCATGACCGATCCTTTCAATCTCATCCTCATCCTAGGGCTCGCGGCGCTCCTGCCGTTCATCGCCGTCGTGACCACGAGCTTCATCAAGCTCTCGGTCGTGCTGTCGCTGGTCCGCAACGCGCTCGGTGTTCAGCAGGTACCGCCGAATATCGCGCTCAACGCGCTCGCGATGATTCTCTCGGCCTACATCATGGCGCCCGTGGTGATGGAGACGTATGACCTCGTCAGCGCGGCCAAGCCGAACTACGGAACCGCCGACGGCCTGAAGACCGCCTTCGAGACCGGCCGCGGACCGTTGGAGCGCTTCCTCGGCAAGCATGCCTCGAGCCGCGAGAAGGCGTTCTTCCTGGAATCGGCACGCGAACTCTGGCCCAAGAATCTCTCCGACGGCTTGACGGCGGACAACATCGTGATCGTCCTACCGGCCTTCACGGTCAGCCAGCTCCGCGAAGCCTTCGAGGTCGGATTCCTGCTCTACCTTCCGTTTCTCGCCATCGACCTGATCGTCACCAACATTCTACTGGCGCTCGGCATGATGATGGTCAGCCCGCTGACGATCTCGCTGCCGTTCAAGCTGTTCCTGTTCATCACCGTGGACGGATGGTCCCGCCTGATCCTCGGATTGGTCAAGACCTACGCCCACTGATCATCTCGTTGCGTTCCCTCGCGACGCCGCCCGCTCCCAGGAAAGATCGCCATGTCTCCCAATGAAGCCGTGCACCAGCTGAACGAGGCGATGATGCTGGTGCTGCTGCTGTCACTGCCGCCGATCCTCGTCGCCTCCGTGGTCGGCATCCTGGTCGGCCTGCTGCAGGCGCTGACCCAGGTGCAGGAACAGACGATCTCGTTCGCCGTCAAGCTGATTGCGGTCGCCGTCACCATCGCCGCCATGGCCGGCTTCCTCGGCAGCGAGATCTTCACCTACACCATGAACCTGTTCAACAACTTCCCGGCGATGACCTGAGGCGTCCGATGCAGGCCGTGGTCGAGCTTCTTCGGGTCTACACCGACTATTTCCTGGCGCTGCTTCTGTCACTGCCGCGGCTATACGCGTTTCTCAGCGCCTCGCAGCTGTTGAACTCGGCCGCCGTTCCCATGATGCCGCGAACCGCCACGATCCTGTCGCTGGCCCTGATCGCGGTGCCCATCAATCTCGACTATGCCATGAGCTTCGACCATTCCGCCGCCGCGCTCGCGCTGTATTTCGCCAAGGAGTACGCGGTCGGTTTCCTTGCCGGCTACGTCGTCGGATGGATGTTCTGGGCCATCCAGGCCGCCGGCGGGCTGATCGACAGCCAGCGCGGCGCGGCCGTCGCTTCCGCGATCGACCCGCTGCAGGGCGAGGAAACCTCGCTGCTGGGAACGCTGCTGTCCCAGGCCTTTCTGACCTACGTCCTGTCGACCGGGGCTTTTCTGCTGGTGCTGGGCGTCGTCTACAAATCCTACGCGATATGGCCGGCGGCGAGGCCATCCCGATCGCATCGGATCTGTTTCCAGGGATGGTGCTTGGCCTCGCCGACACCGCCATGCGGATGGCCTTCGTGACCGCCGCGCCGGTGCTCGCCGTGATGTTCCTCGCCGAGTTCGCTCTCGCCATCGTCAGTCGCTTTTCGCCCCAGGTTCAGGTCTTCGTGCTGGCGATGCCGATCAAGAGCGTGCTCGCGATCCTGGTGCTCGTCTTCTACGCGCCGATCCTGATGCCGTTCATCGAGCGCCAGTTCGCCTCGTTCGACCGCAATGTCGGGCAGATGTACGAGCTCCTCAGGCTCGGCGACCGGATCGGCCGGCCAGCAACCTCCAACGATCCTGCCCCGGGAGGCCGCAAATGAGCCAGTCGTCCGGCGAAAAGACCGAGCCGCCTTCCCCGAAAAAATCCGCGACGCGCGCGCCAAGGGCCAGGTGGCCAAGAGCCAGGAGGTCGTGACCACCGCCTCGCTCGCCGCCGTGTTCGCCACGATCTGGTTCAACTGGCCCAACATGATGGCGCGGATGGTCGGCCTGCTCGACCAGATCGCGTATCTGCAGGCCGGCCGCTTCAGCGACACCGCGGCCGCGGCGATCGCGGTCGCCGCGCACGAGACGGTTGCGATCCTGCTGCCGATCCTCGGCGCCGCGCTCGTCGCCGGCATCTTCGCCAACTATCTGCAGATCGGCTCGATCTTCGCGCTCGAAAGCCTGATGCCGAAGCTCGAGAAGGTCAATCCGGGCTCGGGCCTGAAGCGCATCTTCTCCATGAAGCAGGTGGTCGAGGTGCTGAAGTCGCTGGTGAAGATCAGCTTTCTCTCCACCCTGCTCTACTTCGTGATCAAGGGCGCGATCGGCCCCTACATCGCCTCATTGTCATGTGGGCTGAGCTGCCAGACGTCGATCACGGTCGCGATGCTGCGCGACCTGTTGTTGTATTCGGCTTTGGCGTTCGTCGTCGTGGCCGGCTTCGACTTCATGTACCAGAAATACAGCTACACCAAGGGCCTCATGATGTCGAAGGAGGAGCGCAAGCGCGAATACAAGGAGAGCGAAGGCGATCCCCACATCAAGAGCCATCGCCGCAGGCTGGCGCAGGAGCTGGTGATGGGCGATCCCGGCCAGAAGGCCCGCCGCGCCACGGCGGTCGTCGTCAATCCCACACACGTGGCGATCGCGCTGCACTACGACGGCGACAAGCTGAAGCTGCCGGTCGTGACGGCGAAAGGGCTCGGCGGCCAGGCTCACCTCATCCGCACCGAGGCCGAGTCTGCGGGCGTGCCGATCTTCCGCAACGTCACGCTGGCACGCTCGCTGTACGCCAGGACCGACCTTGAGGATATCGTGCCCGATGAGCTGTTCGATGCCGTTGCCGAGGTGCTCGTCTGGGTCCAGGCGAACCGGCACTTGCTCTACAAGGGCCCGCTCCATCGCGGCGTCATCGACATGGACGCCGGCGATCACCGGCCCAAGACATAACCGATCGGCGCGTGTTGACGTACCGTCTCTGCTCGTTTGCCGCCGCGGGCGATCACGGCGAGCCGAGAGCGCTGCGCGTCACGTTCAGTTGCTCTCCAGCCTTTCGCCGAGGCTCCTTGAAGGGAGCCTGGAGGCTGGGCTTCAGCGTGGCGGCATACTTGATGCAGCTTTCTCGAACCGTTTTCGCGAGGCTCCGCGCGCTGCGGTCCGTGATTTTGATCGATCGCGGTTGTGATTCGTCTGAGGACGAACAGAGCTTCGTGAGGCTGACCCAAATGCGCGAGCATGTCCGGAACGAGGTCGCGATGACGTTGCAGGTCGTTCACCGCCGATTGCATCGAGCGCGGCGTTCCCTCGCGCACGATGAATTTGAGCACCGCAGCACGCTGATCGGCCTTGAGGTCCTTATTGGTTAGGGTCGCGATCTCCTTTTTCAGCTGCTCTCCCTGGCCCGTGTATGGCGCGAGATCCGAAACGGCGCGGCCGATGATCGCCCGGTCGCTGCTCGGGTCGGCAAGCAGCATGTTCAGCGTCACGGTCAGGGCTTCGGCATACATCTTTCTCTCGGCTCCATCGGGCATGGTGCCAATCACCTGGGTAAGCGGCAACGCCGCGGCTTTGGCCTGCTCGGGGCTGAGCGCTTCAATCGCTTCGAGCAGAGGGCCTACCTGGCTGCGTCCGTCGATGGCCAACATCTCTCTTGCGATGATCTGCCGGGTCGCAACCGTGTCGACCTGAGTTTTTCGATGGGCGGCGAAGTACAGCAGGTCGGTGAGCTTTGCCGCGCGGTCCTTCGCGTCGGCAGGTTCCTTGAACGACTGATCGAAGTCCTTGAGCGCTTCCAGCAGCGTGGATGGCCGCTTCGTAGCCGGCGCTGCTCCCCCGCTCGCGACCCCGCCGGGACCAACGAAGGCCGAAGCAGGCACCAGCGGCCCCTTCGCGTGAGCGGCAGTCATCCCCTTTACCCCGACATGCAGATCCGCGACGACGGTCACAGGCGCCGAAGACTGATGCGCCGAGATGCCCGATGAGATCCGGCTCTCCGGTTTGGATGGCGCTATCTGGTCCTGCGGGCCCTTGATGGAATTGCCGGCATCGACCTGCGGAGGTTGGGTCGTTTCGATCATCGGATCTGCTCCAGTTCCATCACTTGCTTGCGTCTTGCCGACCGATAGCGCGTGCGGCCACCACATGATGTGTCGAACGTCACGGCGGGGCTTCTGCCGCTCCTCCCCCAGGGAGCAGCGTTCGCCCGTGCGGGCGAGCGTCAGATATCATCCCACGACTTCCGGGCATCGGGCGCGGGAGACGGCCGCGCCGCCGGCGACTGGGGCGGGCGGTTCAGCCAGACGTCGATGACACTCGTCTTGTCGTCGAATGCCCTGATCTGTCCCGGTGCCAAATGCTGCCTGCCAGTGACGTCGACGTCGACAAAAGGCCTGTCGCGGCTCGTGCTGCCGCCGAGAACCACGAATGTCCCTTCGTCCTTGGGCGTGCGGACCGGTTGCTCGCCCTTCTTCAGCACGCGAATCTCGATCCCTTCCTCGTGAGCGGCCTTCAGGAACCGAACGGCGGATTTGAGCCTGGCCGACAGGTCCGGCACGTTCTTGTGGTCGCTCGTGACCTTCTTCAGCAGCATGTTCCAGTCTTGTTCGGTGGGGCCGCCATCCCGTGCCAGGATCCGGGTCACCAAGGGCTGGTCCGAAGACAAGCTATCTGTCCACAGCACTTTCACTTCTGCCTTCACCAAGGCAGGTACCAGCGTCTTGGTCATGCCTGTGAACATCTGATTGACTTGCTGATAGTCCAGCGTCCGGTCCGCAAGCCTGTCGCCGATCTGGATGCCGCCATAGCCGACGATCTGCTCACGGACGAACTCGGATGCCTCGTGGGCGTCGATCACACCGGTTTTGCCCAGAAGCGGCAACTCCTCGATGACAACGTGACCCGTGTGGTGATCCGCGTGAGGCACGCGTGCTGTCCACGCAGCGGGTATCTCCGCCGCGCCTGGCGGAGGATCATGGATCGTCGCCGGCGTATCGCCCTCGCCAAGGCGCCAAGCCGGAATGGTCGCACCCGGACGAACCGGCGCGCCGTCCTGCAGGGGTGCCGCGTAGCCCGCGTGCTGGTCGACAAGGACGCTATGCGACACGTCCTGGCTCAGATTTCCAGGCGCGATGCTCTCCTTGCGGACCGCGTCGTCTGCACGGCAAACCTCCGCCGGCGTCTGCAGGACGGACGCGATGGGCTGGCCTGCGCTTGCTGGCACGGTCATGAGACGGTCTCCAGTTTTCCGCGGCGACCATACGGAGGCTGCGATCGAGGTCGCCGTTGCGGCACCTCCCGTGAGACCTGGCTAACGCATCGAGGCGCCGCCTGGAGTGCGGTAGATGACACGTCAGGCATCGCATCCGTTCGCTCGATCCGCCGCGCGCCCAGCTCGATGCGATCTATGCCGGCCTACCGGCCTATTTCTGGTTCAGCCAGTTCAGCTGCTGGGCGTAGATGATGGTCGCGTAGCCGTTCTTCTGCTGGATCACGGAGCCGAGGCTCGCCCACCAGCGCGAGACGGCTCGCGCCGTCCGGCGCTCCGCCCTCGCGCATCCGCTCCCCGCTGCGGGTCTGCACGTAGCGGCTTCCGGCGACGCTCGCCCCGGAGACGTCGAGGGCATAGGGCCGATAATCCCGCAGCAAGAATCGAATGAAGTCCGGATTGCGCGGCGCTTCGCTCAGATAGAGCGAGATCGACGCCGTGTCGCCCGGAACGCGCGCAAGGCATTCGGTCGCCTGCCTGGGATCCAGTGCGGCCTCCAGAATGAACGCCTGGTCTTCCTGCGAAAATTCCGTCAGCGAGTAGGCGTTCGAGATGCTGAGCAGGTCGAGCCAGAAGATCGCGGTCGGCAGGTTCTCGGTCGTCAGCCGCGACCCGACGCGGCAGGCGTTGGTAATCCCCTGAAGATTTCCAGTCGCGAGCAGTGGCATGTATTTATCCACGGCCTTGTCGCGATCGGTCTGCTCGTCGCCATTGCCACGCCGTGCGATCGCGAGCCGCTGCTGCAGCAGGAACTCGAAGTCCTTCGCCAGCGCGTCGTCAGCGCCCTTCCGCCACCCCACCAGCAATTGGTTGGCACGCTCCGCAAGGCGCAACGGATCGGCGCTGGCTCGCGCGGGCACGACACCGCTCGCCGCCACTTTCACCGAGCCCGTCGGCTTGGCATCCGCCGCCGCCAGTTGCGGCGAGGAGCCGGCGAACAGATCGTCGATGCGGTACTGCCCTTGCAGCAGCTTGTCGCGATCGAGCGCCCGGTCGCCGCCGGCCTGCGCTCCCAGCGTGACCGGCAGGGTCGCCGCACCCACCAAGGTTCCATCCGGCTTCTGCAGCTGGACGAAGGACCGCAGCAAGATCTCCTTGCTCAACCGGCGCGAATAGGACGTCAGGAATCCGACCCATGAATCGATCTTCTCGATCGGCAGAATCCCGCTCGCCTCGATGATTTCGCCATCGAGCCGGAGCAGCACGAACTGATCGATCTGCGCCGTGCGCGCGATCTTCTGAACTTCATCGAGCAGCGTGCGACCGGTCCGGATTCTGGATTCGACCGCGCTCAGGCCCGCGATCGACGCCCGCAGCTTGTCCACGAATTGCCGTGCGGCCTCCTCGTTGAGAACGACGCCTTCGAGCGTCAGCTCGCCATTCGGCGAGAGCGTGTAGCCGACCGGCATCTTTTCCGACTTGATCAGCCCCTCGATCTCGCTTCTCAGCGCCTCCAGCACGCCCAGGCGGAAATAGACCTGCGCGCCGGTCTTCTCGACCGCCGCCACCAGGGCGCGACGTTCGAAACCGTCCTTGACGAAACCGGTCGCGTACACCGTGCCGTCGACCTCCCGCTTCAACGCAACCGCCCTGCCGAACGGAAACTGGTCCAACGCGGTGCGCGCCACCCGTTCGGTGTCGCCTTGCTCGACGCGGGGCACCGGATGCTCCCTTCCGCCGACGATGAAATAGGTGGCGCCAATGCCGACGATCCCGAGCAAGGCCGCAACCGGCATCGCCAACCGCAAGGTCCGGCCGTTCAGCTTCAAGGCCGACGGCAGTGCCGTCGCCAAGGCCGACAGGCCCCTCTTCCGGACCTCGCCTTTCGGTTCGTTCTGTTCGATCAGCGTGTTCCAGTTCGCATTCGGCGGTGCCAGAACGAGGCGCATCATGCCGACAGTGATGATATCCAGCGGCTCGACGTCGTGCCATTCCGACCCCGCGGCGATATCGGTCGTTCCGCCGACCGTCACGACGCCCGAGCCGCCCGCGATCTCGATCTTGCCCGGCGTGATGCGCAATCTCGCCTGGCCGCCCTGCAAGCTCACGTCGATCAATTGAATGTCATCCTCGTTTCCGGAACCGATCGAGTATTCCCCGGGAACGAGCGACACCTCGGCGCCGACCTGGACGCCGTTGAGGATCTTCAGGATGACACGGTCGAACAGTTTCGATTCATCCATCGCCAGCAATCCGATCCGCTTGTGGGCCACACCGATCAGGATCGTCCATTCTTCACGACGATCCCGCCTTATCCTCCGATTGAAGGATTGATCGGCGCGCGTTTGCCGATATTTCTTTTAGTATGAAACGCGCTGCATGTTTGCTTGGACAATTGCGACCGCCACTTCGACAAGAGCGCACTCGCCATCAACTTCGTGAGGTCGGCCTCGGCTGCAAGCCGGATTTGACCGTCGATTGTCTTGATACGTGACACTGTTCACCGACGACAGATCACGTCCATGCGACGCTTCGACGGATCGCATGATTGCGATGCTGCAGGACATCGGGTCTTTCAGCATCAGAACGATTTCGAGTCTTCATGGTACGAGGAACTGGCGTGTCCTTACATGATCGAGCCGTCTTGAATTCGGAGGCGACGACCGCGCACAGCGCAGTCTCGTCGTTCGATGCCGATGCCGCCGCGCTGACACGCACGACTGTGCCGACAGGCGCCGTAGGGTTCCGCGCGCTCAAGTCCACTTCCGATTTCGTATCCGTCGGCAACGATGCCTGGGACGCGCTGATCTCGGCTTCGACGCGCCGCCTCTACGGCAACAACGAGGTGATCTACCTCCAGGAAGAGCCCGCGCAACACCTCCATTTCGTGATGTCGGGGCACGTCCGCCTCTCCTACGTGCTCGATGACGGCTCTGCGATCCTGTACGCGATCCTGCCGGTCGGCGCGAGCTTCGGCGAGCTGGGCGTGTTCGATGGCGGCGTGCATTGCGACATGGCGACCGGAATTGGAGCCACCATCGTAGGCAGCCTCTCCGCCGCGAAATTCAACGAGCTTTGCAGGCGCTTTCCTCAGCTCCAGGACTGCATCGCGCACCTGATCGCGCGTCGCTATCGGTCCTACGTCGACCTCACCCGGCTCATGAGCTTGAAAACCCTGCACGGGCGCGTCGCCCAGGCGCTGCTCAGGCTAGCCGACGGCCTCGGCTCCAAGGAGGATTACGACGGGCACGCCGTGCCGCGCATCGGCCCGATGGTCACCCAGGCCGACATCGGCCTGATGGCGCGGGGCGCGCGCGGCAGCGTCAACCGGACCCTGAAGGCGTGGGAGCGCGCGGGATGGGTCGTCTCGAAAGATCGAGCGATTTTGATCGTCGACCGCAGGGCGTTGGAGACCGTCGCCATGGAGCAGGACTGCGATGGCTGACATCGAACCACGCAATATCTCCGGTCTCGCCATGACCGAGGCTCGAAGAGCGGCTGTACGGCAGCGACCGCCTCGCCGTCATAGCGGCGACGCTGGCGCGGCTCGACCATATCGCCGCCCGGATCGCGGCATTTCAGCGTTCAGGCCCTTCTCCCGTCGACTTCGCACGCGCAACGACGATCGGCAATGCCGTCGCCGCGGCGCGCGATGTCGTCACGGGAGCTCACCCCGCTCGATGAGCCCCGCTCGCGAGCAATGCTGCAGGCAACCTCGCCGGGAAAGCCCTGGCGAGCAACACAGGAGAACTGATTATGGCCGGCTCGACCAACGCGGGATCATCGGACTTTGCGCCGACGCTCGACACAGGCTCGGATCACAACTCGACCATCACTCAAGGCGGCTTCAAGTACAGCTACCTCAACAGGGACGGTTTCGACCTGGTCTGGAACCAGCAGCATCTGCAGACCCAGATGAGCAAGATCGAGGATGACATCCGTAACATCCAGCAGAACGCCAACCTGTCCGACACCGAGAAGGCGTTCTCGATGCAGATGGCCATGAACACCTGGTCGACCATCGCAAACCTGCGCACCAACACGCTCAAGGCGGTATCCGACGTGTTGCGGAGCTGCGCCCGCAACATCGAGTAATCGGCGGGGTCGCCGATCCAAACGTTCGTGCGAGTGCATTTCTTTGCTTGCGGAATGCACTCGCCGAGCCGTTCTTCGGATGGCGCCTCTCCGCGACAAGGATCGATCATGTCCTCGCAACGCCTTCTCGCATTGACCCTTTTCGTCACCGGACTTGTTCTCGCGGCGGCGCCTGCCAAGGCGCAGCTCGTGCTCATCTGCTACACGCTGCACAACGATCTCGCGAATTTCGACCGCCGCGCGCACCAGGTCGCGCACTTCTACGAGGGCGGCCCTCTCTCCCACCTGGGCGGCGCCGACGGCATCCGGCTGCGGATCATCGACCAGATGCGGCAGCTCGGATGCCCGCTGCCGCTCGAGCCCGTGACCTACAACGACTTCCGCATCCGTGCGCCGGTACCGCGCGTTCCGATGGAGCCTCGCCCTGCCCCGTTGATCGTCAAATAAACCGTTAAGATTGCGATCGGCGCTGTTCGCCCTCAGGCAAAGTGCAAGATCAAGAGCACGCGCTGGGCGGCACGCAGCATCTCGGCAAAGTCCGGGCGGCCGCGCGCGATCCGGGCGCCGACTGCCAGCAGCGACTGCGCGGCCTTGCGGTTGCCGCGCTCGAGCTCGCAAAAGCCCGCAATGCAATAAGCGCGGGGATGCTTCTGCGGCAGCTTCAGGCATTCGTTGGCGAGCAGCAGCGCCTCTTCGAAGCGACCGAGGCGCGCGGCACACAGCGCCAGCGCCGAAAGCGTCTCCGCCTCTTCCGCCTGAATATGATGAAGCGCCGCGAGCAGGACCACGGCACGGCCGATCTCCTCGGCGGCAAACGCCTCGGCCACGCAGGCGTGCAGCAGCAGCGTCGGCTCGCGGCAACCCATCTTCGGCCGACGCGCGAGGATCGTCTCGTGCAGGGCTTCGATGGCGGCATCGCTCCAGGCCTCCGGGACCAGCGCCAGCACCGCCGAAGCAACGGGATCGCCGCTCCACCGGCGGGCCTCGAACGCGCTGCGCGCCCCGCGCAAGAGCATATCTGGCCGCGCCAGATCGATCGCTCCGGCGGCCGCTTGCGTCGCAAAGCCCGCGGTCGCAGCGCGCGGCGCGAGAAGATCCAGCACGATGTCGATATCCCGGTTTTCCAACGGCAGCTCCACGATCATTCGGCGCGCCCTGAAATGGCTGCGCCGACCGACACTCGAAAGACAATTCCTGCGGTGCGTGCCATCTACACCGCGTCAGCGAGAAGCGGCATTCGCCCTGCGGGCTCGCCAAACAGACAAGCCATCATCATCCAATCCGGGTTGTCACCTATATGACACGACGGCGCAGAGCGGCATGATACCCGCTATCTCCAAGTGGCGGCGCTGATCGCCGCCTTCCATGCGACCGCGCGCAAATCGACGGATGCTGCCTTGGATATTGAAGGGTTCGTGAACGGCCAGCCGCCCTCCCGCGAAACGCGGGAATGGGCACGCGTGCTTGGTGAGCTTCGCATTCAGCTCGACCACATCTGCGTCGCGCCGCTGATCGCATCCGATGGCGAAGCCAGGCGCATCATCTTGGCCATGCCCCAATGCGCCGACATGACTGAGGTCGACGCGTTGATGGACCAATTGCTGATCCGGGTCGGCGAATTGCTGTCGGCCGAGGCCGGCGCGCCGCCGCAACTCACCCGTCTCGGCCACACGGCGCGCGAGCACGGCCGCGCGGCCCTGCGCAGGAACAGCCGACAACACGATTTCGGTGAACAGGACGCTGCAGGTTTCGTTCCGCGCGCCCGCATCAATCTTTGACCTCGAGGACATGACATGAGCGATTTCTGGAGCGGCGCGTTCGGCAATTCGCCGGTCATCCAACCGACCCGCGGCGAGCAACTGCCGCCGCCGCAGAGCACGCCCTATGACAATCTGCTGGGAGGCGCCGCGGGACTCGATCCCTCGATCAACAATGCCGGCGCCCAGGCGGTGTTTCCGGATCTCAGCCCGGATCCGGATTCGCCGGACAGCCTGATCGCAAAGGCCGGCAAGCCCGCCCATTTCGACGATCCGCCCTCCGCACTCACCGCAAACATCTTCGCAAGCTGGCATAGTGCGTATCAGGCGGAGTACATCAATAGCCACAAGGGCGAAGCCGATGGGCACGGCATCCTGACCATCGGGTCCGGAGCCGATGCGATCCACGTCACCCTCTCTGGCGACCAGACTAAGGTCTACATCCTGGAGTCCCTGCAGAAGGCGGACTTCGCCACCATGGCCAAGGACGATCAGGAACGGATCGCCATCGACGCGAGTGCCGGCGCCACGCTAACGCGATTGGGGATGACGGGAAACAAGGCGGACGCGGACGGTCAGATCAAGAAGACAAAAGACGCCATTGGCCAAGCTCTGGTCCCTCCCCTGACCGCCGACCAGGAGGCTCTGGTCGAGCAAACGTTCTTGGAGGAGATCAAGAACGTCCAGAAGCGCGTGGACGCCGGCGGCGTCTATTCACTAACCGACATCAACGCCGCGCTCCAGGCCATCAAGGACCGGTACGACCGGCTCGCCGCATTCTGGAAAGCCGTCAATGCCGCTCCGCCGGCGCCGGCTTTCAACGATCCCAACCAGTTCACAGGCGTCATCAGCTTGGACGGCAACGCTGCGATCAACCGCGGAATCGACGCCTTCGTGAACGCGGAAAAGCAGATCCTGGCGGCGGACAATGCGGCGATGCAGATCGCCAACACCGGCACCCTGGTCGGGCTCACGAAGCATCTCGACGCACCGAACCTGCTGGCGGCGTTCCAGCTCAGCGCCAACCTCAAGGACCAGGCCATCAACGCCGGCGACACCGAGGAGATCAACCAGATCAACGAGCCTCTTGAAAACCTACAACGTGATCCAGGAGCCTCATCAACCAGACCATCGCGACGTTCGATGCATCGAAGAACGACGAGAAACGCGGGGTGCTCGGCTACGACGAACACGGCGACGTCGGCAACAATTCCGGAATTCTGCCCGGAACCAGAGACAAAGTCGATCCCAGAAAGATCCTCGACACACACACGGCGATCGAAACGCTGAAAGAGCCAAAAGAGGTCGACGGCGGTGACGATGACAAGAACAAATTCACTCCACCAGCCCTGAGCGAGGCGCAGGTCAAGGCCATCAGCATGTTCGAAAAAGAACTCAACACCGTCGCCAGCCCGATCGAAGATCTGCTCGGCGTCAAGCGACCCGGTTTCGATTTCTATGACAACACGGGCAAGACGCTGAACTATTTCCAGAAGTCGACCTGGGATCAATGGTCGGCGACGCTGAGCAACACGGTGCAGCAGATCAGCCAGGAGAACCAGCTCAAGTTCAACGACATCAACACGCTGGAGAAGGAGCGCACCACGCATTTCCAGTCGGCCACCAACGCGTTGTCGAAGGCGGGCGACATTCTCGCCAGCATCGGCAGGAACATCAGCTAGCGGATCCCAGGGAAGTGCGGGGCGAGCGACCTTCCGTCGTCGCCCCCGCCTCCATGCTGCAGTCAAGCGGAGCCGCACATGCGGATCAGAAGTCTCGAAGTCGGCCTGGAGACCATCTCCCGCTACCAGGTGGGGGACGACGTTCATCTTCCCCCGGAGAAGGGACTGCGGCCGGTCTTTCTGCCGGTCAGCCAGCCGCTCGACGACGTGCTGAAACGACCCTCGCTCGATGAACGCCTGCCGGCTCTGCTGCAGCCGGAATTCCTCGATCCGGACCTGCTCGAACCGGCGATGCTGGCCGATGTCCGCCTCCAGGCGCAGGAATCGATCGCCGCCTCAGCGAAGCGGGAGACCGGCGCCCGCAAGCAACTGCTCGAGCAGGCGGCCGCTTGCCTGGAGGACGAAAACAGCCTCGACGAAGAGGTGCGCCGCTCGCTCGCCGCACTGCTGCGCGGCTAGCCATGAGCCCGACAAACCTTCCAAGCGTCAAGGACGCTCCGCGCATTGTGCGACCGACCACCGCCCAGCCGCCGCGTGCCGCTGGGCCGCTGCCGGTCAAGCAACGCGACTTCCTGCTGCTCAACATCTACGTCCTGGCGCAGAACGGCTTCACCGAACGCGCCTCCGCTCTCGCGGAAGCACTGCACGTCATGGGCGACAATTCCGCCGGGGTCACGCTGGCGCGTGCCGTGCTTGGCTTCTTCGCGCAGGATTGGGCTGCGGCGCTCGCCTGCCTCGACGAGACTCGACCGCATCGATCCGATCGAACGCTTCGGCGCCTATACAATGACGGACCCGCAGCGGCTGCGCCGCTATCTCAAGGCGCGGTGCTTCTATGAGTCTCAACGACCTGCCCCGCGCGCGCGACGTGGTGGAGAGCTATCTGCGCCACGGCACCGAAACGGCGGACCAGGCGGGATAGCGCGACACCAATTTCACGCGAGCCTCGTCGAGGCAGCCGTGCACGACGTGTCATCCCTGAGACAGCTGGCCGCGATCTTTCGTGCAACAAGACGCCTGAACGAGATCATCGTCCTGCGGCAGCGCCGCGCGAAACAGGAGATCGATGCCAGCGCTGGGAACGGCGCAATCGCGCGCTTGCCCTTCTCCCCCTGCAGGACTTCGTACAGCAACCGCGGCATAGGCGCGGGATTCCCAACGCGGAAACAAGGAGAAATCGGATGTCCCCTCGCACCGAAGCGGCTCCCCGGCCGGCGCTTCCTCCGACAATCCCCGGCAGCGACGACCGGCCCGACGCCAAGGCTCAGCAATCCCGTCCTTCGGCCGGACTTCTCGGCCCCTCGCAGGCACCTGCGGCGCCGCTGACCCTGCCGCCGACAGCGCAAGCGACGGCAGCATCCGTGGTCAGTCCGCAGGCCATTCAGACCGCGTCGGATATCGTTGCGACGGCGCTCAAGGACGCGCACGGCGACGCCCTGAAGACGCTGCAACAACTGAGCGTAAGCTGTCAGCAGCAACCCGATGATGTGCGACGGCTGGTCCTGCAGGATCCCATGACGTCCTATCTCGTCAACGACGCCGTCAAGCATATCAACGCGCCGCTGGCCGACACGGCTCTGTTGCCGCGGCAGCGCGCGGACCAGGCGGTCCACAATCTTGCAAAGGCAGCCGCGCTCGTCGATCCCGAATTCGCCGGCATGCTCGCAGAATGGGCCGCGGTGGACTATCACCAGTCGACCCGGGACAATCGGAGCCTGCCGACACTCGCACCGCTTGGACCGGATGGTCTTGCCGACGTCGTTGCGCTCTGCGACCGGATCTCGGGGGCGAGCAACGGCGAACGCGTGGTCGCGGAGTTCGCATCCCTCACCCCATGGGATGCGGAGCCCGTGCTCAGCGCCATGCAGCACGGAGGCGGCATGGCCTACGCGGTCGCCCACGCGCGCCAGGCCCGGGCGCAAAGCGGCGATGCATCCGAAATACTCCAGACCCTTGCCGCCAGGACGCCGGGATCGCAGGCCGAGATCCAGCACAAGACCAAAGCCGACGTCGAGGCGCTCGCCAAGCATGACGGCGAGCTGGCGTGGCTGTCGACCACGCTGGGCCCCGCGCTCTCGTCCGAGCAATCGCAAGCGGCGATGGATGCCTATTTCGCGCATAAGGGTCCGGAATGGCGGGCGGAACACGACCGCTTGGATCAGGCGCTCATCGACGACGGCAACAAATTGGTCCGGCACATGATCGCGCTGGGCAAGCTGACCGGCAAGCTCGACGCCGGTCCCGAATTGCTGGGCCAGTGGATGGCCATCGCAAACGATAACTCCGCTCGCCTGGCGATCGAGATGGCGATCCAGGCCGACCCAAATCTGCAGAAGGACGAGTTGCTGAACGACATCGTCGGCATGATCTCGTCTCTCAAGGGCCACGACGGATCCGCCTTCTCGCTGGCAACTGGAGGCAAACTCGCCTTCCTCGGCTTGCGGCTCACCAACGTCACCGCAATGGCGATCGTGCGCCGGATGGTGTCGGGCAAGCTCGCCGGCCTCAGCGTGGCCGCCCCCCAGCGGATCGAGAAGGCGGTCGAGGCGATCAAAGGGCTGGCGGGCACGCGTCTCGGGAAACTGCTGGGAGTTTCCGACTCCGAGTTCAACAAGGCCATCGCCGCCGTGACCAAGGTTTCGCAGATGGGGACCGATGAAGCCGCGGCGCTTGCAAGCTTCGAGGCGGAATTGAAGGCGGCCGGTCGTACCGTGGGCGCCTTCGCGCGGGACACCGCGGCCGGCAACTGGATGCGCGGCCTCGCGCTCGGGGTGGTTGCCCTCAACCTGTACAATACCATTAGCCTCGGGCATCTCGACGTGAACGGCGTGGCCAAAACCGGGGTGCTCAGCGCCCTCGCGGCGCAGCGACTCAGTGAACTTCTGGTCAGCGTGGGCAAAGCCGACGCCGCGAAGGGATTCGGACGGCTGGCCGGCGCGAAACTGGGCGGCGTCGCCGCCGGCGAGGTCTTGATTGGTGCGTTTGCGCTGATCGAGGCCGTGAACAGCGTGCGCTCCGGTTTCGGACTCGGCGTTCCCCAGGACACTGCCGCGGCCCTGGCTTCCGCCGGCTCGGCCATCGGATTCGGTGCCGCTGTGGCACCTGCGTTTGGCGCGGCATCCTGGGCGGGACCTGCGGGCATCGCGGTCGCAACCGTCTCGGTGGTCGGCAAGGCCGTCTACGACGGGCACAAGGCGTCTCATCAATACGAAGAGCCCATGCGGATCATGCTGCGCGCGGCCGGCTTCAGCCCACTGGCTGCGAGCGAATTGAGCAAGCAGAGCGGCTACTTCACCACGCTCCCCGGCGGCTCCCAAGTCGCGTTCCTCGCCCGATATGCGGAATACCGGCAGATGGCGCCGGATCAGCTCCTCACCTGGATCAACGGCCTCAGCGCCGGCCAGCTCCGGCAGCTCTCCGAGCGCGTGCTGTCCGAGCTCGGACAGGGTGAGGACGGCCGCGACAAATCCGACGAGATCAGACCGCAATGGGCCGGTGCAGCGATCGCCAAGGGCGTCGGTTACGGACCGAGCCAGGAGACCATCTTTGGCGTCTTCGACCTCGGGCTCAATCACGAGCGAATTCCTCATCCGCAGGCCAGGGACATAAATCCCTATCGCTAGGCGCGATCGCCGGCCGCGGGATGAAAGCTTCCAGCCTCTGTCATCCCGGGCACAATCCCAATCAAGCAACCGTGTCAGCAATGCGCGGAGGTACGCGCGCCAGGCGACATCGGCTGGCGCAACAGCATGGGAGAAGACAGAATGAGCGGTGAAGTCAGCGGCGCAGCGCCCCAACAGCCGGTGCATCTGCCGTCCCCGATCGAGGTTGCGGAAGCGCCCGCGGCCGGCAAGCCGGTCTCCGGCGGGATCGCCACGCAGAAGACAACGCCTCCGCCTCCTCCGCCGGAGCCGCGCACCGAGCCTCGAGATCACGGCGGAGCACAGCGCCAGAACAGCCCGGGATGCGGTCGCGCGCTACAGGGAAGACAAGAAAGCAATGGAGGCGATCGAGCAGTCGAACCTGCCGCCGAAGGCAAAGCAGGAAAAGCTGGAGCGCCTCAGGCCCAGCCTCGACCATCATTGGGCCGAAGCGTACCGGCTCACCAAATCCAATTTCGAGCTGCAGGACGCGATCCTTAGGCCGGCCTGGGATGCGCTGCAGAAGGCAAAAGGGGAGCTGGAACAGGCAAGAAAGGGAAATGATCAACAGGCTATCCGCGCAGCAGCCCACAATTATACGAACGTCAATGAGACCTATGTGAATGCCCAACTGCGCCACACCGAGGCGTTCAATCTGACACGCAGCAAATATTGGTAGATGCGGCGTGGAGCCGGACTCAACTCCGTGCTCCCTGACCGTCGCAGCTCCGCCCGCACGATCGTTCACATTAGGATTCATCTTCAAGCAAGGCCAGCGTCGGCGGCGCGGCTCGCAATCCCGAGCAGGAGAGACCGGATGGGCGATGGAATAGTACGTCCACAAGGCCAACCGCTGCATGTGCAGGAGCAGATTCGTGTCGCGGAAGCGTCTCCGTCGGCCAAGCCTGTCTCCGGAGGAATCGCAGCCCAAGCGACTCCTCCACGGCCCGCCGAGCCCGAGCCCTTCAATCTCAATCGCGAGATCATGGAAAGGCTCAACAAATCGACGGCCGATGCGCTCGCCCTCTACGAGACCGATATCGGGACCAATCGGGCCATCGAGCAATCGAATCTGGCGCCTGACGCCAAGCGGCAGAAGCTGGCCCAACTCCGCCCCGCGCTCGAACGTCACGCCGGCGAAGCGCGCAACCTCGCCGACGCGAATGTCGAATGGCAGCAACGCTTCCTGCGCAAGGCGTGGGACGCCATGCACGCGGCCGATGAAGCCGCGACGCGCGCAGGAAAGAAACTCTGGCTCGCCAAGCACACCGTCCCCGCGGGAACGAGGGGAGCGGATGAGTATGTCCGCTCCATCTACGAGGACATTGACAGGACGCGGATGCAAAGGAAGCTGACTGGAAACGTCTATGACGAGGCGCAACGCCACGCCGGCGAGGGCCATAAGCTCCAACTGAGAGTCTATCACCTCCTCGGCGTCAAGCCGCCGCCGCTTCCCCTCGATTAGACGAAAGCGGCTCCCGCACGTCGCATCTTGCAGGTCCGCGCGGCGCCCGTCGCAAAACAACCGGCGCTGTAATCTCTGCGACATGACGGCTGCGCCGCCGGGGCTATCGTGCCGGCACCGGGTTCGAGGACCTCACCGCGATGTCGATACTGGATGGACTGCCAAAGAGCGAAGCCGAATGGCGCAGCATGATGGACATTGCCGCCCCGATCGCGCAGCAGCTGATCGACGAGGCTCGATCTCTCTCCGAAGGCGCAGAGCATCCTCAAGCTGCTGTCGGAAGGCATGGCACTGGCCGACATCTGCGGCCTCACGCAGGAGGAGCGCGACGCCCTGTTCATCCGCGGATGCCGGATGATCCAGGCAGGTGACGTCACGAAGGGACGCGACTGGATGATCGTGCTTCACCAGCTCGAACCGCTCGACGCCCGCGTCATCTACGCGATCGCCCTCACCTATCAGGGCGAAGGCAACATCGCGCTCGCCGCCAAGCTCTATGTGCATTTCATCGCCCTCGACGCCGCCAATCCGGAAGGACATCTGCGGCTCGGCGAATGCCTATTGTCGGCGCGCGAATATGACGGCGCGATTGCCCATTTCGCCGTGGCCGAACGGCTGAGCCGAGGCAGCAATGCCGCCGCCGCGGCCCACGCCGCGCGGATGCATGCCCATGCCATCGAGCGCCGCTCAGCGCATCGGCACGCAGGCCAGGCCGCGCGGTAGCGATTCAACATCACCAGCAAGAGCAATTCGCCCATGGACGCCGTCATCAAACCAGTCTCACCGATCTCGACCGGACAGATCGCGCCGCAGATCGTTCCGGTCGATCCGAAAGTCGGCGCCGGGGTGGCCGGTGCGACCGCCGTCGGCAACGGCAACCTGCCGCCCCCCGGCGGAGTTAGCGACGACCTCGGCGCAGCCTTCGCCAGTCTCGCCGGCTTCATGCCGAACAACGAGAGCCCGGAGCTGATCTGCGCGGTCGCGGCCGCCAAGATCGCGGATATCCTGGGCAAGGCCAACCGCGACGAGATCAAGGTCGACGACCAGCGCCGCCAGGAGGTGTTTGCACGGCGACTGGCGGCTGCGCAGAAGGCGATCGACGAGCCTCGCCAAACAGTCGGACAGCTCGTTTTGGGATGACCTCTCGAGCGTCTGCGACGCGATCGCCACCGTCTTGAGCATCGTCGCCGGCGGAGCCGCAATCGCAACTGGCGTAGGCGGACCGATCGGCGTGTTGCTGATCGCTTCCGGAGTCTGCGGGTTGATATCCGCGACCGATAGCACGCTGAACATGACGACCGGGCATGGCATTGCGGGCAGCCTTTATCTGTTGACCCACCCGGGCGACGAGGATGGTGCCGACAAGGCCGATGAGGGCTTCCACCTCGCGTTCGGTATCGCGCAGACAATTACCGGCCTGTTGACCTTGGCATGCGGCAACCCATCCGAGATCGAGAATGGCATTCTCATGCTGACCACCAATCTCGTGAAATTCGGAAGTGATGCGACAGCCGCCTACATCGACTACGAGAACGCCGGCCACCAGGCTGCAAGCAGGCGGGCGCACGCCGATCAAGAGATCGCTCAGGCTACGATCGAGCAGATCGACGAGTATGTGCAGCAGGCCATCAAGCGCCTGACGACCACGAGCGAGAGCTGGAGCCGGGTCCTCGAGACCACGGCCGATACCCTGCGCAACAGGGCCAACGCGACGTCGCGGGTTCGCTTCGCCTGACCATCCATTCACGCAAGGAGACACCAGATCATGATCGAGACCATTCGAAATCCTGGACCGCGGCTCGACCAGCCGCTGCAGGACGACGCGCAGCCTGTCGGCAAGGCTGCTAGACCCACCGCTTCGGGCATCTCCAGCCTGCAAAGCACCATTCCGCCGTCCACGGCCTCGGCGTCGCCGAGCGCGGCGTTGACATTTGCGCCGACCTCGAAGATTGCGGCCGCCGCGTATGACAGCGCGGTGGAGGGCGCCGCCGGCCGCTTCTCTGCCGCGGCGAGCGCCCTGAACCCCGCGATCGCGGCGGGCAGCGACGCCGATCTCGCACTGTCGCCGCTGGATGCCGCCCGTGCCCTGTTCAAGGCGGCCCTGGAATCGAACAATCACCAGCAGGACGACGCCCTCCAGAAGCGCAAGGACGCCATGGAGGTTGCGCGAGGCAAGGAATTGGCACAAGCGGCGCACGAAAAGGCAGCTGCCGACGACATTGATAGCAACTCCTGGAAGCAACTCGGAACCGCACTGGCCGCCGCCGGCGCCGACTACGCAGGGAACCAATGGGCGTCCAGTGGCTGGAGCAAGCAGGCTCTCGCGGACTCCGCCAAGGCCCTCGATGCCGGTTCGAGGAAGTTTGGTGCGATGACCGAGTCCGATACCAAGCGTCATGACGCGGACGGTCACCTCGCCGCGTCCGACGCCGCAGCTGCCAACACCCAGAAAGCCGACGCCAACGACATGGCCGAACGGCTGCGCCAGCAGTTTCAACAGCTGTTCCAGGCCTTGTCGGAGATGCGGGCCGAGAAGGCCAACCAGCTTCGTGCGTTGGCGTGATCCTTCGGCACCGGATCTGCGAGGCTCGATGGCCGCATCCTTCATGATCGCACCGCCGTGCCGCATCGCCTTCCGGCGGCTGCGGGACGGCCGTCGAGGCCACCTGCGATGAACGACGACTTTCGTCGTCTGATCGAGACGCTCTGGCAATCGCTCGGCCTGTCGCCGCCCCGTTTCAAGTCCGGCGACGGCGTCTCGCTCGGCATCGACGGCATCTCCGTTGCGCTGACGCTGAGCCATGACGAACGCCATGTCGTGGTCTCCGGCCCTGCCGGCGCACTCTCCGGCGATCCTCTCGCGAAGGACGAGGAGATCGCCAGACTGCTCAAATCCAATCTGCGATTCCTGCCGTACCGGCGCGCCTGTTGTCGCATCGACAACAGGACTTCGCCGCCGGCCGTCAGGATCGAGGCGATCTCGCCTTGCCTGCCCGATGCCATGACCCGTCTGGTCGAGACCATCGGCGACGTCACGCAGATGGTCGCCGACTATGCCGCAGAGCCTCGGCCATCCCAGGGCGCCGCGTTTGGCCGCGCCTGCGCCGAGCCAGGGTTCCGAAGATACCATACTGATCTTCCGGCCCTGACGCCTGGCGGCGGAAGAGCCACCGGCATCTGCCGGACACGAACGAATTGCCGAACGAGAGATTGCGTGGAGACGAGATATGAGGACCATCCCGGCCGACGCGGCGAGCCGCCTCGGAACGTTTCTCGCCAGGGACTTTCGCTCCATCTTCGGGCCGGGCCATCGCGCTCCGGCGGATCAACTCGCATCGCTCGCGCGCATGACGATCGAACGCATCGCCGGGAGCGATGCGCTCTATCACAATTACGAGCACACCTGGCTGGTGACGATGGTCGGCCGCGACATCCTGCACGGCCTGATGATGTCGCGGCGGATCGAACCTTCCGACTATGTGCACCTGATCCTGGCCTGTCTGTTCCACGACATCGGCTATGTCCGTGGCATCCTCGCCGGCGATACGGCCGAGGAGTTCGTTGCGCACGAGGACGGCCGGAGGATCAGGCTCGCCCGCGGCGCCTCCGACGCGGCGCTGATGGCCTGTCACGTCAACCGCTCGAAGATGTTCGTCCGCGAACGGCTCGCCGGCACTCCCGGCATCGATGCGGACCGCATTGCCGAGGCGATCGAATTCACGCGATTTCCGCCTTCCCCGGCTGACCGATCCGCGACGACCGATTTCGTGCCGCGGCTGGTCCAGGCGGCGGACTTCATCGGCCAGCTCGGCGATCCCATGTATGCGCGCAAGGTGAATGCGCTGTTCTACGAATTCGAGGAGAACGGCCGCAACCGGCAACTCGGTTATTCCTCTCCCGCCGACCTCGTCGACAAATATCCGGAGTTCTTCTGGAACACCGTCTCGGCGTACATCGGCGACGGCATGACATATCTGAACCTTACGGCCTCGGGCCGGCAGTGGATCGCCAATCTGCATCACCACCTGCTGTGCGCCGAGCACGCCTTCCGCATGATGGGCCCGCAACTCGGGCCAAACGAAGCTACGCGGGCACTGTGGCAGAGGTCATTGTCGCCATCTCTCTCCGGCCCGGGTTAGAGGTAGAAGCGCGCCAGCGTTGCTAAGCAGAACTGGGATGGCGTGGCAGCCTGCTAATCCAACCACGCCGTCATTCCCCGCGAAGGCGGGGAATCCAGTACGCCGTGACTTCTCGGTTCGAACGCTGGCGTAGTCCGGATGAGCGCAGCGACATCCGGGATTCCGCAGGCACTGTCCCGGGTATCGCTACGCTCACCCGGGCTACGAAGAGAGACGAGAGCTAGGACGGCGCGCGCACCGTCAGTTCATAGGTCACACCGTCGGGGAGAAAGCCGCCGAGCCAGTTGTAGCCCCGCTTCTCCAGCTGCGGAAAAAGGAACACCGGCTCGCGGCTGAGAAACGCCGTCAGTGTTTCTCCGGCCCCGAGCGTCTCGGCCGCGGCGAGTATTTTGGTCATCGGCTCCGGCGGATCGAGGCTCCCTGGTGTCGAGCCGCAGCTTCGAGTCCGGCCATTTGGCGCTGGGCTGTGCTTTCGCTGCCAGAATCTCGGCGGGCTCGCCGGTCGGCGTGAACAGCACCTGCCAGTCGCCTCCGCCGATCTCCGTGGCGGAATGGGCAAAGCCTTTGCCGGCCATCACGTCGAACAGAGGCACTGGCTTGAACGGCGCGTAGAGACGGATGCCCTGGCCCGGCTTCACGCTTTCCACCGCTGCCATAATGGTCGAGAAGGGCTCGCCGCCGGCACGCAGGATCGGACGGACATCGACATCAAGATATTCGGTCATCTCTTCCCTCTCGTTCACCGCCGCGCCGTCACTCGACTGAAGCGGCCCAGCCTCCCCAGGCCGGCGCAAGCGTCGATGGCTCCGCGGCCTGCACCGCTGCCGCGTCTTGCAGGGCAGCCACCACCGCGCGCGCGACGAGATCCTCGATACCGGGCCCGCTGCCCATGATGCCGGCGAATACGATGTCGGGGCGGCCGAGCCGCGCAACCAGTTTCGGCGCATCCTTTGCGCCGTGCAGGCCTTCGCCGGAAAACAGGCCGAGCACAATGGCAGGCCCGCTCATGAATTGCGCGGCCTCTTCAAGCGAGGGCTGCTCCTCCAGGAAGGCGACCACGACCTTTCGGCAAGCCGCTCGCGTCTCGATCTCGCGCGCGACCTGCTCGGTTGCCTGGCGCGAGGCGGGATTGCGCTTCGAGCCGTGCGCCAGCAGCACGAATGTGCAGTCCTCCGGCGCGAATCCATGGTCGCGCGCGCAAGCCACGGCCTGGTCGCACAAGAGGTCAGGCAGGCCCGGATCGAGCCCGAGCGGCGGCAGCATGTCGATCCTGCGGCCATCGCATTTGGCTTCGTCGAGAAGCTGAACCAGACGATCCCGGGTGAAATAGCCGCTGGAGGCAAACAAGGGATAGACCAGGATTCGACGGGCGGTCAGCGTCTCCAGGGCTTCACTGATGCCAGGCGTGCCCGAGATGAAGCCGATGGCGACCTCAGCCACCAGGCTGCGAGCAGCCAAGGCGCGCGCAAGCTGGAACGCGCCCTTGTTGCCGGCGTCGGGCCGCCGCTCGCCATGGGCTGCCAGCAGCAATGCGATTGACGGGGCCGTGCCCGGCTTCTCAATGACTGGTGCCATCGGAAAAGGTGATCTTGTTCCAGACGTTGTACTTGCCCGAAGGACGCGACATCGGAATACGCTTCACTTCGGCAAAGGTTGCCGCATCATAGACCACCAGCGCGCCCTGGTCTTCCCAGATCGACACCAGGGCATAGCGCCCGTATCTGTCGAATTCGACATGTGCTGCCGTCTTGCCGGGTTCCGGTGTGACGCGACGGACCACTTCCAGGCTGCGCTTGTCGATGATCGACAGCGTGTCCTTGCCGCTACCCATCATGCTGTCGGCCCAGGCATAAGGCGTGTTCTCATGGCTGCGCATGAAGAAGCCTGGGCCTGGCGTCTCGATCACCTTGATCTGCGACCAATCCTGCATGTCCAGCACGCTGATCTTGCCGGCTTTCAAGAGCGGCGTCGCCATCACCAGCCGGCCGTTCCACGTCCAGGAGATCCCCGAGCCGAGATGGGGCAGCCCCGGCAGATCGAGCTGCTTGATGTCGCGCCCGACCGTCAGGTTGACCACGATCGCCCTGCCCTCGCGCGCCGAGCCGATCAAATTGCGATAGGGCGGATCGAAGAAGAAGTCGTCGAGCGGCTCCGGGGTCTCGATCCGGCGCAGCGCGAAGAGCCCGTGCGAGGACGGCAGCGCCTCGATCATGCCCTTCTCGTGACTGTGCACGAAGCCGGCATAGACGGGGGCGCATTCGGGTCGGTCGCGATTTCCCAGATCTCCGGCACGTCCTTCAGCGCCGCGATGAAGCTGTTGCGCGACGGCGCCTGATACACCGCCGAGACCCGCGAGGACGCCCCCAGGCGATCTCTCACGTCGAAGATCTTCTCGACCGACAGATCGTCCGCCGAGAGCATCACTAGCGTGTGCGGCAGATAATTGGCGACCGCGATATGCTTGCCGTCCCGGGAGATCGCGATGTTGCGCGCATTGATCCCGGCGCGCACCTCCGTCAGCATGGTCAGCGTCCAGAGATCGTATTTGCTGACCCAGCCGTCGCGCGACATGAAGAAGACGTATCGCCCGTCGGGGGTGAATTTCGGACCGCCATGCAGCGCGAACCGCGTCTGGAAGCGCGCCAACGGTTCGAGGCGATCGCCGTCCAGGATCGTCGCGTGATGATCGCCGGTCTCGACCACGACGAACAGGTTCATGGGATCGGCATCGAAGCGCGGACGCTCCAGCGCGGACGCCGTGGCGTGCACGACGCGGGATGCGTCGATCTCGGCCGTACCCCAGGCGGGCACCGACGGCAGCGGCGCCGAGATATAGCCGACCAGCGCCGCGATCTCGTCCTTGGCAAGCTTGCTCGAGAAGCCCGGCATCTGGGTGGCGGCGCGGCCGTCGGCGATCACCGTGGCGGCGCGTGCACCCGTCATGCGGCCGAGATTTTCCGGCAGCAGCGCCGGCCCGAGCCGGCCGAGCCGGTCCGCGCCGTGGCATTCGGCGCAATTGTCCGCGAACAGCTTTGCCGCGTCCGGCTCGGCGCGTGCAGGGCTTGTCAGCGCGAGCAGCGCGATAGCGAGGAGAATGCGATCAAACAGAAAGCGGCGCTTCATGACGTGTTCCGCGATAGATGCTGGTCCTGACCCGCTCGCTCGGCGCCGCAAGGCCGATCTCGGCATCGCTGAGATAGCAGCCGGGATCCTCCGCCCAGGGATCGCCGGTGATCCGCTGCGCGCGCACGCGGGTGTTGCCGTTACAGATGTCGAAATAGGCACAACCGCCGCAGCGGCCGGAGACATGACGTGGCCGCTGCTTCAGGCCGGCCATGATCGGATCGGAGGTGTCCGGCCAGATCTCGGAGAAAGGACGCGTCTTCACGTTGCCGAGCGTATGGTGCCACCACATCGTGTCCGGGTGCACATTGCCGAGATTGTCGATATTGGCGACGTTGATGCCGGAGGAATTGCCGCCCCAGCGCACCAGCTTTGCGCGCAAGCTCGCGGCATGGTCCGGCACAGTCCGCTCGGCCCAATGCAGCAGATAGACCGCATCGGCGTCGTTGTTGCCGGTCACGATCTCCATCTCGCTGCCCGACTGCGCCCAGCGCCAGGCCCTCGCGATCACCATGTCCATGCGATCCCGCGTGGTCTGCCACATGGCGTCGTCGCCGCGGTTCTTGTTGCCGCGGCCGGCGTAGACGAGATGCGAGAGGTAGAATTTTGGAAAGTTCTCCTGCTCGACCAGATCGAGCAGGCGCGGCAGCTCCGCCGCATTGTCCTCCGTCATGGTGAAGCGCACGCCGACCTTGATGCCGCGGTCGCGCAGCAGCCGCAGGCCGTTCAGCGCCTCCTGATAGGCGCCCTGCTTGCGGCGAAAACGGTCATGTGTCTCGCCGATGCCGTCGAGCGAGATGCCGACATAGTCATAGCCGATGTCGCGGATGCGGTCGGCCATGGCGGCGTCGACCAAGGTGCCGTTGGAGGACAGGCCGACATAGAACCGCATCGCCTTGGCGCGGGCCGAGATCTCGAAGATGTCGCGCCGCATCAGCGGCTCGCCGCCCGACAGAATCAGCACCGGCACGCGGAACGCCTTGAGGTCGTCCATGACGCCGAACACTTGCGCGGTGGGGAGCTCGCCGGGAAAGTCGACATCGCCGGAGATCGAGTAGCAATGCTTGCAGGTGAGGTTGCAGCGGCGGATCAGGTTCCAGATCACCACCGGACCCGGCGGCTGCCGCACCGGACCGGTCGGGGCCGGTTCGTGCAGCTCGCGCAAATATTGGCTCAGGCGAAACATGACCGGCTCCCGTCAGGCGGCAATGCGAAGGCCGGTCTTCTTCAAGATCCGGGTCGAGAACAGAACCTCATGAGCCCGCGCGGCCGGACCGACCAGCACGGCAATCTCGGCGACCTTCGCCCTCACCTCGTCCCGCGTCCGGCCATGGACCATGGCAAAGAGATTGTAGGGCCAGAGCGGCAGGTGACGCGGCCGCTCATAGCAATGCGTGACGAAATCGAGCGCGCCGACCCTGGCACCGATATCGGCAATGGCCTCGTCCGCGATATCCCACACCGACATGCCGTTGGCGGTATAGCCGAGCGCATAATGATTGGGGATCGCGCCGATGCGGCGGATCGCCCCCTCCTCGAGCAGCCGCGTGAGGCGGCTGATCACCTCGGCCTCGCCGAGGCCGAGCTTGTCGGCGAGCGCGCGGTAGGGCTCGGCCACCAGCGGCAGTCCCGCCTGCGTGGCGGCGATCAGCTTGCGATCGATGGCATCGAGCATGTCTAGACCTCCACGCGGAAACCGACGAAGAACTCGCGCGTCTTGGGCATCGCGCGCACGACAAGTCCCGTCTCGCGCTCGATCTCCGCAATCACCTGGTCGATGCGGCCGGGAGCGTCCGACGACACGACGAACCACATGTTCAGCTCGTGATCGCGCTGATAATTATGCGCGATCTCGGGATGCGCGTTGACGAGACTCGGCGACCTCCTCGAATCGCTCGGGCGGCACGGCGATCGCGGCGAGGCAGACGGCCCCGCCGAGCGCTTCCGCATTCCACAGCGGCCCGAACCGGCTGAGCTGTCCGCCCGCGAGCAGATTGCCGATCACCTCGGTCATTTCGCCTTCGCTCAGGCCCAGCTCTGCGCCGGCATCGCGGTACGGCCGCTGGGTCAGCGGAAAGCCGCCCTGCAGGCCGTTGATGATCGCCTTTTCGGTCGGGTCCAGCGAGCGCATCAATTCGTCTCCTTATGCCTCGAGAAGACGGCGCCGCGCTGCTTGAAGCAGCGTTTCGAGAACAGCACGGCTTGCTGCATCAGGCCGGTATCGGCGAGCAGGTTCACCTCGTCGATCGCGGCATGGGCCTCCTCGCGCGATCTCGCATGTACCATGCAGAAGAGGTTGTAGGGCCAGACCGGCGGCCGGGGCGGACGCTGGTAGCACAGAGTCACGCTCGGATGGCGGGCGAAGATCGCCGCGACATCGTCGATGATCTCGCCCGCGATGTTCCAGACCGCCATCGCATTCGACCGGAAGCCGAGCTTGTCATGACGCACCACGCAGCCGAAGCGCGTCACCACGCCCGCCGCGACCAGGTGCTCCAGCCGCGCGATGACCTCGTCCTGGCCGAGCGCGAGCTGATCGGCGACCGCCAGATATGGATGCTCGACCAGCGGCAGCCCGTTCTCGATCGCGGCAAGGATGCGCTGGTCACGCGGATCGGGACGATAGTCCCCGGCGGCCGGCGCCAGGCGCTTCTGCCCGCGCGGCTCGCGCAGGGAAAAGCCGAGGCCGAGATGATAGGCCTGCACCATCGGCAGATCGACGACGGGCAGCCCCGTCCGCGCCTCGATGCTGTCGATGGTGTCGGCGATCGCCCCGGAATCCGTGCCGGCGATCACGAACCACAGGTTCAGATCGTGCTCGCGCTCGTAATTATGCGTGACCAGCGGCTCGCGGCTGACGATCCCAGCGACCTGCTCGAGCCGAGCGGGCGGGACCTGCAGTGCGGCCAGCGTGCTCGCGCCCACCGTGTTGGGACGGACCACGGCGCCGACCCGCGAGATCAGATCGTGCTCCCGCATGCGGCGGAACACGCCGATCGTCGCCTGCTCGTCGAGCGCGGCGGAACGGCCGACGATCTCGAACGGCTTCTCCACCAACGGAAAATCGTGTTGCCAGCGATCGATCAAAGCGAGTTCGACGGAGCTTGGCGTCATTGTCCGATCCTCGTCGCGCGCGCGGTGAAGAAGATTCCGGACGGCTTTTGCGCCGGAATCTCCGTTTTCTTCACGAAAGAGGCAGCGTCATAGACGTCGATGCGGTCGGCATCACGCACCGAGACCCAGACCTCGTTGCCGCGCGGGGTGAACTCCATGTGGAGCACCGCCGGACCGGGCGTCAGGCGGTGGATCACCTTCAGCGTCTCGGTGTCGACGATCTCAATCGTGTCGTTGAATGGATGGGCGAAGTTCACCCAGACATGGCGTCCGTCGGGCCGCGCCACGGCGAACACCGGCTGGCCGTGGGTGGCGGTGCGTCCGACCTCGGCAAAGCTGCGCAGATCGACCGCGATCAATTCGTGATGGCCGACGGCGGGAAGCAGCAGCTTGTCGCCCGTCGCGCCCCATCCTTCCAGATGCGGCATCTTGTAGACCGGCAGTGCCTCCTGGCCGCGGCCATAGCCGTTGAGGATGCGCTCGGCCGTGAGCGGTGCGCGCCATGTGTCGACATGCACGACGCCGTCCTCGCCGAACAGGCCCGCAAGATAGTGGCGGCCGTCGGGCGTCACGTTGCCGTCATAGGGCAGCTTGCCGACATCGGTCAGCCTGGTGATGCCGGGCGTCTCCACGTTGGTGAGATCGGCGATCCAGATCTCGCCGGCGTCGTACAGTGCCCAGGCAAAACGCCGTCCTGGCAGGTCGACCAGCCCGACCGTCTTCGAGGACTTGCCGCCTGCGCCGATCGCCGGAATGTTGGCGACGGGATCGAGCGTCCTGGCGTCGAACACCTTCACCCCGCCCGGCTCGTAGTTCGAGACCGCGATCAGCGCGCCGTCGTCGGAGATCGCGCCGCCGATCGAATTGCCGGCCTGCACGATGCGCTTGGCGATCGTGCTCGTGAGCATGTCGACCTTGGTGAGGCCGCCGTCACGCCCGAACACATAAGCGTAGCGCTGGTCGGGCGAAAACACCGCGGAGGCATGCGAGAGATCGCCGAGCCCCTCGACGCGACCGATCGACTTGCGTTCGGTGGCATCGACGATCAGCACCGAGCCCGTCGCGCGCTCCACCACGAGGCCGAGATTGCCGGTGCCGCGCAGCGCGTCGGCGCGCGCGAGCATTGGCATCAGCAGCACCAGGGTCAGACACCATCGCGCCAAAATCTTCAAGGCAGATCTCCCTGCTGCAGGCGCTCCACGATCCAGCGCACGTCCGCTTCGCTCAGCAGTGGGCGCCACGGCGGCATCGGCGTGCCCGGCACACCGTCCAGAACGATGCTGACGAGCTGGTCGCGGCTCCAGGCGCTCAGATGGTCCGGTGTTAGCGGTTTGCCGAGCCCGCCCTTCAGCGTCAGCCCGTGGCAGGAGCCGCAGTCCTGCCGCACCAGATTGGCGAGCCTTGCGACATTGACGTCTGCGTCGCCCGCGGCGGCAGGCCCGATCGCAACGGCCGATGCCAGCGCGACGCTAGGCCACAACTGAGATCGCCTCGCAAATTGCCGCATCGCTCCGCGCGCTCCGTTCTGATGCGAGCCCTGCGACCTTTCCGATGATGAAAAGAACGGGACCGCTGAAGGAGACGTCTTTCAGAGCGACCGGAAGCGCCTCCAGGGAAGCACATATTCGGCTTTCCTGCGGCGTCGTACCTTGACACACCGCAAGGACCGGAGTGGTTCCTGGCAGTCCCTGCCCGATCAAATTACGGACGATCTCGGGGAAGTTGGAAAGGCCCATATAGACGACGAGCGTCGTGTCGGGATCGGCAAGGCTCTTCCAGTCGAGCTCGAGCGGCTCGTTGGCCTTGCGATGGCCGGTCACATAGCGCACGCCGGAGGCCATGCCGCGATGCGTCAGCGGCATCCGCGCCGCGGCGGCGCAGCCCTGTGCCGCGGTAATGCCCGGCACCACCTCATAGGGAATGCCTGCTAGCTCGAGGCTCGGCCGCCTCCTCCGAGCCGCGCCCGAAAATGAAGGGATCGCCCCCTTGAGGCGGACGACCGTGCGGCCGGCGCGCGCCAGCCGGACCAGCATTTCGTTGATCTCTTCCTGCGGCACTGGGTGATGGGCCGCCTGCTTGCCGACATTGATCTGGAGAACACCGTCGGCAATGGTCGCCAGAATGCCCGGCGGCACCAGGCGATCATAGACGACGACGTCGGCCTCGCGAATCGCGCGGACCGCCTTCAGCGTGAGCAGCTCCGGGTCACCGGGACCGGCGCCGACGAGATAGACCCTTCCAACAGCCATGATGCGCTCCGCCGAAAACCATCACGAAAAGGCGGCTTGGTGCGGCGATCGCTCGCCGCACCAAGCCTTGCTTGTCAGTAGACGTCGTTACGCGTGTTGAAGACGTTGAACTTGCCGGTCGGGGTGACCAGTCGCCGGTCACGAATGACCGTCTTCAACGTCAGCGTCTTGTCGTCGACGACCACGATCGCCGAGTCCTGCGCCTTGTTGTTCCAGACGGAGAACCAGATCTCCGTGCCGTCCTTGTTGTACTCGCCCTGCACCACGCGGCGGGCGCCTTCCGAGATGCCCGACCACTGGCCGATCGGCAGCACCTTGTAGGTCGGCTTCTCCTTGGCGAGGTCCTTGATCTTGAACACCGCGACCGAGGAGGAGATCTCGGCGTCCGTGCTCAGGGGCGTGTCGACGTAGAGGTTCTCCGACTTCGGATGCGTCTTGATGAAGAGCGATCCGCCGCCCTGCCCGTCGACCGTCTGCACGACCTTCCAGGCGAACTGCTTGTGCTTCTCCGGATCGGTGCCGATGAAGGAGATGTGCTCGCTGCCGAGATGGCTCGTCGCCCAGACCGGCCCGAACTTGGGATGCTCGAGATTGGCACCGCGTCCGGGATGCGGGGTCTGGCCGCCGGTTTCGACGACGCCGACCAGCTTGTCTTCCTTGGTGTCGACGATCGCGACCTTGTGGCGAGCGTTCGCCGCGACCAGGAAGTAGCGGCCGGTCTTGTCGAAGCCGCCGTCATGCAGGAAGCGCTCGGCCTCGATCGACGTCACCTTCAGGTTCTTGAGATCCTGATAGTTGACGAGCAGAACCTGGCCTGTCTCCTTCACGTTGACCACGAACTCCGGCTTGAAGTGCGAGGCCACGATGGAGGCAACGCGCGGCTCCGGGTGATACTCCTGGGTATCCTCGGTCATGCCGCGGGTCGAGACCACCTTGAACGGCTCGAGCGTCGCGCCGTCCATCAGCACGTATTGCGGCGGCCAGTAGGCTCCGGCGATCGCAAACTTGTCCTCGTAGCCCTTGAACTTCGAGGTTTCGACCGAGCGCGCCTCTGTGCCGATCTTCAGCTCGGCCACCGTCTGCGGCGGATCCATCCAGAGATCGATCAGGTTGAGCTTGGAGTCGCGGCCGATGATGTAGAGATAGCGGCCCGACGCCGACATGCGCGAGATGTGCACGGCATAGCCGGACTTCAGGATGTGCTCGATCTTCTTGGTGGTGCCGTCGATCAGCGCGACCTCGCCGGCGTCACGCAGCGTCACCGAGAACAGATTGTCGATGTCCAGCTTGTTCATCTTCTTGGTCGGCCGCTGCGCGACCGGAACCAGGACCTTCCAGCTCTCCTTGATCTCCTTCATGCCGAACTCCGGCGGCTGCGCCGGAGTGTTCAGGAGGTAGCGCGCCATCAGGTCGATGTCGGCGGCCTCGAGCTGGCCCGAGGTGCCCCAGTTCGGCATGCCGCCGGGCGAGCCATAGGTGATGAAGTCACGCAGATAGTCGAAGCCGAGCTTCTTGGTGAGATCGGGCGTCAGCGGCTTGCCGGTCGCGCCCTTGCGCAGCACGCCGTGGCAGCCGGCGCAACGTTCGAAATAGATCTGGTTGGCCTTGTCGAACTCGGCCTTGGTGAGGTTGGGATCGCCCGGCTTGGTGCCGGGCTGCTCGGTCGCGCCCTTGCCGAGAACGTCCAGGCTCGGCTGATATTGGCCGCCCGGCGTGGTCTTGTGCTGCTCGACATCGGCAGGTTTCGGCGCCGGAGCCTGCTGCTGCGCGTAGCCGGCCGTCGTCGCACTCAGAAGCAAAAGGCTCGCTACGGCAACGCCGCCCGCAAGCCTTGGAAACAGGGAAGCTCGGCCTCGCATTACATTCCTCCAGCATGAGAATCCGATGAGGCCTTATGCAGGGATTTTGAGGAATTCTCCTTGACCGCGGTTAATCACAACATTGATCCACCTCAATGCGCTCGCCCCATAACGCTGCCTGATCCCTCGATGCGATCGCCTGGAATCATCCTCACTGCCGTACGACATGCCGTGTCCGCACTGGCGACATTGGCGTCGATGTATTGCAGCGCAAACGCCGCCGACCTCAACGCCGCCGCCAAGTTTTTCTCCGAGCCCGTCACAATCGAGCGTGCCGACGGCAAGCCTCCGGCAGCCTTGGTGCGAGCTGCGGACGGGCGCGTTCTCGGCTACGCTTTTTCGAGTCTCGATGTCTCCGGCTCGGTCGGCTATGCGGGCCGACCGCTCGATATCGTCGCGGCGGTGACGCCGGAGGGCATCGTCGCCGGCGCCGAGATCGTCGCGCATGAAGAGCCGATTCTCGTGATCGGAATTCCGCGCGATGCGCTGGCCGCCTATGTCGCCAATTTCCGCGGCTTCGACGTGCGCGGCGGCACCACGATCAAATCTCCCGGTGAGTCCGCGCGTGGCCCGCACGCCGTCGCCGGCGCGACCATCACCAGCACCGTGATTCGCGATGCGATCGTGCGCTCGTCGCGCGCCGTGCTGCGCAGCCGAACCAGCGCGCCGGAGCGGGCTGCGCGGCTCGACCGCGAGACGCTGCGCCGATTGTCCTGGTCCTCGCTGCTCGCCGAGGGCGCCGTGCAGCGGCGGCTGGTGAACAGAGGCGAAGCGGCAAAGCTGCTGGGGACGCGGGACAGCGAACCCGACAAGGCCTTCATCGACCTCTGGGTGGCGCTCGCCACCCCGCCCCCGATCGGCGAGAGCCTGCTCGGCCAGCGCATCTACGAGAGCGAGACGGCGAAGATCGGCCCCGAGGACGACCTGCTTCTGATCGGCGCGTCCGGACTTTATTCGTTCAAGGGCACGGAATGGCGCCAGGCCGGGACCTTCACCCGGATCGAGATCGTCCAGGGCTCGCGAACGCTGCGTCTCAAGCCCGCCGATCACACGGCGGTGGAGTCGCTGCACGCCGCCGGCGCGCCGGAGTTGCGCGAGATCGCCGTGTTCCGCATCCCGCAAGCGAGCGGCTTCGATTCGACCAAACCGTTCCGGCTCGACGTCGATCTCGGCGCCGGCGCCGCAATGAGCGGCCCCGCCGTAGTCTCGCTCGACTATCGTATTCCCGATCGCTACCTGATCGCCGCGCCTAGCGAGCCGCCCGCGGCATCGACGGCGACTGCCCCCGCTCCGGTGCAGACGGTGTGGCAGGAGATCTGGTGGGCGCGACGCTACGAGATCGGCGTGCTCGGCGCGATGCTGACGGTGCTGGCGGCCATTCTGATTTTCCAGGACACCGTGACGGCTCATGGCGTGTTCTATTATCGGCTCCGCACAGCCTATCTGCTCACGACGCTGGTGTTCCTCGGCTTCATCGCCAACGCGCAGCTCTCGGTCGTCAACGTCCTGACCTTCATCCACGCCCTGCTCTCCGGCTTCCGCTGGGAGCTCTTCCTGCTCGATCCCCTGGTGTTCCTGCTCTGGAGCTTCGTCGCCTTCAGCATGCTGTTCTGGGGCCGCGGCGTGTTCTGCGGCTGGCTGTGCCCGTTCGGCACGTTGCAAGAGCTCACCAATCAGCTCGCGCACCGGCTCGGCATCAAGCAGATCGAAATTCCGTTCGGGCTGCACGAGCGCCTCTGGATGATCAAATATGTCGTCTTCGTCGCCATCCTGGCGATCTCGCTGCGTTCGATCCTGACGGCGTTCCAGGTCGCGGAGGTCGAGCCGTTCAAGACGGCGATCACCATGAAGTTCCTGCGGGAATGGCCATTCGTCGTCTACGCTGGATTGCTGCTGCTCGCCGGCCTGTTCGTCGAGCGCTTCTACTGCCGCTACCTCTGCCCGCTTGGCGCTGCGCTGGCGATACCGGCGCGGATGCGGATGTTCGAATGGCTCAAGCGTTACCGGGAATGCGGCGCGGAATGCCACGTCTGCGCACGGCGCTGCACGGTGCAGGCGATCCACCCGCTCGGCCAGATCAACCCCAACGAATGCATCTACTGCCTGAAGTGCCAGGCCAATTATTTCGACCAGGACGTCTGCCTGCACCTGAAGAAGCGCGCGCAACGGCGCCAGCCGTTGCCGCAAGCGCCTTCCAAGCCGTCGTGAGGAGACACGATGCTCCCTGATCATCCGACACGACGCCGCGCCATCACGATCCTCGCATCGGCCGCCGCGGTCGCCATCGCAGGCCCCGCCAGCCCCGCGCGAGCCGATTTCGAATGGCGCGGCACGGCGATGGGCTCGGACGCGCGGATCCTGTTCAGCGGGATCGAGCCGGCAAAAGCAAAAGGCATCGCCACGCTGGTCGAGGCGGAGATCGACCGCCTGGAGAATGCGTTGAGCCTGTTCCGACCCGGATCGGAACTCTGCAGGCTCAATCGCGACGGCGCGCTCGTCGCGCCCAGCGGCGATCTCCGGCGCGCTCTGGCGCTGGCGCTCGAGATCGCGGACGTCACGAACGGCCTGTTCGATCCAACCGTGCAGGCACTGTGGGAAGCACATGTCGATTGGTTCTCGGACAGGAGCCACACCGGCCTGCCGCCGCAAGCCGTCATTGCCCGCGCAAGGCAAGCCGTGGACCGGCGGGATATCCGGATCGAGCCGGATTCAATTCATCTCGGAAACCAGCAGCGCCTGACGCTCAACGGCCTCGGCCAGGGCTACGTCACCGACCGCGTGGCCGAATTGCTGGCGGCGAAGGGGTTCGCCAACATCCTGGTCGATCTCGGCGAGATGCGGGCGATCGCGCCGCGCAGCGATGGATCGTCATGGCTGGTCGCGCGTCGCGACGCCGATCCGTTGCAGCTGGCGGAAGGCGCCCTCGCCACGTCGGAAGGCGCGGGCTGCGTGCTCGGTGCCGACGGCGCGGCGCATCATCTGTTCGATCCGCGCAGCGGCCGCAGCGCGGCTCATTGGCGAACCATCACCGTGCACCATCGATCGGCCGCCGTGGCTGATGCGTTGTCGACCGCGCTCTCGATCGCGTCTGCGGACGAGATTCTGGCGTTGCTGCCACGGCTGAGCGGCACGGCGATCTGGGCAACCGATCCGGCCGGGTGTCGCTCGACCTGGAGCGCCGGCTCACGCGACGGCATCGTCGGCTGAGCGACGATGCACGCCGGGCGGACAATCGGCCCGCAGGTCGATTCGGCCTGGATTACTTGGTCTTGCCTTCGGCGTCGTATTGCTTGAGAAACGCCCAGAGGTTCTTGGCCTCGGCCTCGTTCTTGATGCCGGCGAACGCCATCTTGGTGTTGGGCACCTTGGCCTTCGGATCCTTGATGTAATCGAGGAAGCTCACCTCATCCCAGGTGATGCCGGAATTCTTGTTGGCGTCTGAATAATTGTAGCCCGCAACCGATCCCGATTTGCGGCCGTCGAGACCATTGAGGATCGGACCGACCTTGTTCTTGGCTGTCGCTCCGACATCATGGCAGCTGGCGCATTTCTTGAAGGCAGTGGCCCCTGCGGTCACATCCTGCGCGAGAGCGGCGCTGCTCGACACCGCAGCGACTGCAATTGCGATCAAAACACGCTTCATTTCGTCGTCTCCTGTTTGAGTGAAACTGGTCGGGCTACGCCGCGCATACGCCGGCGCGGTGGGCGAGAGATCAAAGGAGGCCGGCGCTCGCCGGCTTCGGGAGCATGCGGATTTACGCCAATACGGATTTCACCTCGGGCCGGATCGCGCGCGGCGCGGGCGGCTGGGCGCACATCATTTTGGGCTTGACGGGGCAGCGCGCACTGATCCGGTCGCAAGCCACGAGCTTGCAGAGCTGCGCCATGTCGCGCACCACCACGTTTGAGGCGCGCACATCGACGCCCACCGTTCGCAGCTTGGCGAACACGCGCGAGAGCGATTCCGGCTTCAAGCCGAGCCTGCCGGCAATCAGCGATTTGTCGTAGGGCAGCGTGATCGTGCACGGCCCCTTAGTTCGGGGCGCCAGGGATGCGAGAAACTCGGCCACCCGCTGCGTCGCGCTCTGCGCCATCAATTGCTCGATCTGTTGAACCATGCGATGCAGATGCTGCGATGTCGAGGCGATCATCGCGATCGCAACGTCTGGCATCTGGCGAATGCAGGCGATGACGTGGTCGGCCGGTATGACCATGACCCGGGCCGAGGTGACCGCACTGGCGGTAGCAGGATAGCGGCCGGACGTGAATGTGACCGCCTCGGCCAGGCTCTCGCCTCTGGTGACCACGTTGAGCACGGCCTCGTCCCCGGCGGGGGTGACCCGATACAGCTTGATCCAGCCATCCAGAACGACGAAGAATGCCTGCGCCGGCTCGCCCTGACGAAACAGCGTGTGGCCCGGACGGAGATTGAAGATGCTGGCTGGCCCCAGCAAGACCGCAAGAGCTTGCGGATCGAGCCCGCTGAAGACCGGTATTTCAGCGGCGATCTCAAGATCAACCGGAGTGGGCGCCATCATCGTCTCATCCCTGATGTTTGATCTTGTTGCCTGACTATTGATCATTCATCGCGACATATTTTTGAGCTGGATCAATTCCACCGAGGGCACAGGTCTCGCCCAGTGCTTCATCGAGAGGATTCGATTGGCGCGTCGCAACACCCGCGATGCAACAATCGACTTTTCCATCCATATCTCTTTGTGGAAGCGCAAACTCCCGCGCGGTCGCTACGAATTGACTGCTGCAATCCTCTCCGTCGCGCAGTCGCACGCTGGATTCGCAGCGCGCAAAGGTGCTGCGACAAGCAATCGTTCAATGCGGGAAGGATGAAAGCGGCCGGCAAGCCGGTGCGACACGAATCGAGGCAGCGTCGGGATCTTCGGATCGTTTACGCAAAGGAAACGACGATCGACGCTCTACGCATGATCGCCGGCGACCTGCCGCGACGTCCTCGACAAGACATGCATCAGCAGCGCGACAACCGACGTCGCCGTAAGAACGACCGCCAGTCCCCGGACCGGATCGCCGAAGACGATAGCCGCGAGCGAAGCACCACAAGCGGCGCCCGCCATTTGCGCGCAACCGAACAACGCAGCCGCCTGGCCCGCTTTGTCGCCGAATGGCGACAGCGCTGCCGCGCTCGAAAGCGGACTCGCAACTCCGACCCCGAACAGGAAAACCGGAACGATCACGAGAAACGAACCGAGCGCAATCTCTTCGATCAACGTCATGCCAAGCAACGCGGCCGCCCCGATCGCGGCCAGGGCAAGACCGGCGGATGTCGCACCGTGGCGGCCAAGCCGGGCCGCCAGCCGAGGCGCCAGCACGCCGGCGCCGAACACGATGAAGACGACGCCGGCAAACAGCCAGCCGAGGGCGATAGGCGACAGAGCGAGATCCTTCGAGAAGAACCCGCGGCGCGCTGGACAAGACTGCATACAAGCCGGCCATGAGAAAACCGGCAGTTCTTGCGGGCGCGTTGAAGCGTGCGTCCCGTATCAGGCCGAGATAGCCGCGGATGATCTCCGGCGGAGAACGCGGGCTACTGACCGCCTCCAGGGTTTCCCCGACGAACGTCAGATACAGCGCTCCCGTACCGACAGCGACGGCCGCGACGAAGACGAATTCGAATCGCCAGCCGAGAAGAAGATCGATCGCGCCGCCAATCAGAGGCGAAAAGCCCGGCGCCGCGGCGGTGGCGATCGTGATCGATGCCATCGCCCGGGTCAGCCCCTGCCCCTCGAACAGATCGCGGGCGACTGCGCGCGACAACACGGCAACGGCGCAGACGCCGGCCGCCTGCATCGACCGGCCAACCAGCAGGTTGGCGAAATCTCCAGCGAATGCGCACCATGCCGTGCCGAGCACGAAGACGCACAGCCCGGTGACGATCGGCGCTTTCCGCCCGAGCCTGTCCGACAACGGGCCGACGACGAGCTGCCCTGCAGCGAAGACCACCAGAAAGACCGGTATGCTCGACGTCACGGCCGCGCTGGACACGTCGAGATCAGCCGCGATCGCCGGCAACGAAGGAAGGAAAATGTTGGTGGACAGCAGGCCCATCGCCGCGAAAGCGCAGATCACACCTCTTGCGGCCATGCTCGTTCGTTGTCCGGACTTGCCGGCCGCAACCTTGGCGAAGGCGACGTCACTGCTCATGTCTGGTGCTCTCGCGGATTGATGGCTCGCGGAACTGGCTGCTGCCGTCAGCAGCGCCGATCGGATCTCGGCGATACTGAGCGGTGCACCTCGGCGTGTCGTCCCAGGAATGGAGGAAAGGACCGCCCCAACGGACGGCAAATCACACGTCGCTCCTGCCCGCGTTCAACCAGCGAGCGGCATCGCATATTCCGCCACGAGCCGGACGAGATCGGCCTGTCGTGCAGCACCGGTCTTTTCGAAGAGGTTGCTGACATGCGTCCTGATCGTGGTGTCGGCAACACCGAACGCGTTGGCAATCTCCGGAACTCCGCCGACCTCGACGATCGCAAGCAGGACGCGCAGCTCTGTCGGCGTCAGCCTGAAGGCGCTGCCGATCGTTTGCGATGCAGAGGACATCGCCAGCGAGGCCTTTCGAACGAACAAGGCGGCAACGGCCGTGTTAACGATGCCGGCGCGACACCGTGCGCCCGACGTCAGGGGCAGCGCATGCGCAACATAGCGTTCGCCGTCGCTGCCGGTCAGCGGCATCGCGATGCCCCTGGTGCCGAGTGCAGCGTCGCCCTGCCCGGCGCTCGCAAACACCTCCCGCAAGGCTCGATCGGCCTGCGTGTCACGCGCGACGAGCCGCCCGCCGGTGGAGCTCAAGACAGCGCCTGCAGCGAGAAGCGCGTTGCCCGCGGCATTTGCGTGAATGAGCCGGCCGCCGATATCGACGAGAAACATGCCCGCATCGAGCCCGTCGAGCGTATCGACGAACGTGGCGACCTCCGCCGCCCTGAACTCGAACATCCGGCCGATCAAGACCGAACGCCGGATATGCGGGGCAATCAGCTTCATTTGCCGCCGCGCATGATCGTCGGCGACGCCGTCTGCCTGGTGACGAAAGACGCCGAATATCGCCGCCCGCATCGTGGTTCTGTCGACGACCGCACTGAGAAAGTCGACCAGGCCTTGGGGCTCGGCCCATTGGCGATAGAAGCCGGTGCGGGTGAGCCTCTTCGCGCGGTATCAGATCTGCGGTGGCAATCGGCTCTTCGAGGTCGCCCTGGAAATGCGCCACTGCAGCCGGATAGATCTCGCCGAACAGCTCCACCGGCAGCGGCCTCTGGAATCCGAAGCCGTGGGGAATGGCGGCGTGCTGGACGCCGACATCCTTGCAGAACAGCCCACCGCCGACGCCGCCGACAAACCGGGCAGCTCCTGCAATGGCGTCCTGCCAGCGAGAGGCGTCGATCGCGGCGTCGTAGACGACGCCGATCAGATCGCCGAACTCTCGCTGATCACCGGGACTGACTGGCACGGACAAGGTCTGGACCGATCGCGGGTTTGGCACACGGTTCATCGGGCGCGCGGAACGTGGCCATGCGAAGGCGCCGGCCGCATGCTCCGGGGCCTTCCAGACCGATCATCGTCCGTTCCTCTCACGTCATATCGCCCGCTCACACTTGTCCGGCGCAGACGCCTGGTCGTCATCCGTTCGGAGGATGCGCGATGCGAGCGACTGACGGCAGGCCGCCGATGATCGATGGCCTCTGCAATTACTCCCGCCGAGGCGATTCCGCGTCCTGCAAACCTAGGAGGCCGCCGTTTGCGGCCATCCTATCCGGGGGTGGCAGCCGCCGCGAACGGCCGCAATCGCCTCAGTTCCCCTCGCGCACGAAGATGTAAGTGGCGGAATATGGGGCAACGAGCGAGGTGCCGGTCTTCTCGCAGGAGCCTTGCACGGCACCGCCATGAGTCTCGATCCGCTGCACGGTCGTCACCTTCGAAAACAGGCCCTCGCCGCGCGCGCTGACGACCCTGAGCTTGAGCCAGGCAATGTCGTTCGGCGTCGCGCCGGGAGCGCTCGCGACGACCTTCCCGGTGATCGCGCTGCCGTCCACGCTCTCCCAGACGGGACCGGCGTAATGGCGGCCGACGGTCGTACCGTCCGAAATCAACGTCGCGATCGGCTCGCGGAATGTCCAGATCAGCTTGCCGTCGCTGCCGGCCTTGCAATCGTAGGTCTGCGCACCTTCTGCGAGGAGGCTCGCAACCACCGCTCCCTCGGAAGCGATCTCCTTTGGCACCGTGGATTTCGGCGCTCCTGAGCCGAATGTGATGACCGTAAGGATTACCGACAATAGTAGGGCGACGTTCTGCATGCCTGTCTCCTGCCAGATCGATCTCTTGACCTCTTCACGGCGCGCCGCACGCCATGGCCCGTCGCCGTCGTGCCAAGGGCGCCGTTGTGATCTTCGAATTCAACCGATCGTCAGGTACCAGTCGCGCGCAAAGGCCGCCTCCTGCAAACCTGGGAGACGTCGCTCGCGATCACGTGTGAAGCGGGACTTGTGCGAGACCGGCAAAAGCCGGCTACTCCCGAACTAACCCTAGAACGCCCCGGCGATCGTGACGCGGAACGTCAGCGGCTCCACGGGGTGCAGCACGTGATCCATCACGCCATTCTGGCAGACTGACGTTGGCGCGGTGCCGGCTGCACAGAGATTGTAGAGCGTGTCGGTCTTGAGCAACGACCCATAGGCATAGGTGATCTGGCTGGCCTTCGTGTTGAGCAGATTGAGCACGTCGAGCTGAAGGCGCCAGCCATTGTCGATGCGGTAGCCGAGACGGCTGTTGAAAATGCTGGTCGCGGAGGACCGGAACGCGTTGTCCTCGGTCAATGGGCTCGACGCCAGATAGCGCCAGCGCAAGCCTCCGAACCAGCCGGTCCTCTCGCCGAGAGTGACGCCGGCCGACGCCACCATCGCCGGCGCGTTCGGAATGTAATTGCCGGGCGCGTTGCCGTTTCGTGCCTCGGGATAGCCGGCCAGCGAGGCATAGACGTCCGCCTGCGCGCTGTCATAGCCGCGGAAGCGCGCATGGGTCATGGCGAGATCGGCGTCGATGTCGATCCACGACCGAGGGCGGTAGTGATTGGTCCATTCAAAGCCGTAGCGGCGGCTGGCGCGGGTCGCCGAGGTGTCGCCGGCATCACCGGAGAACAGGATCTCGGAATCCTGATCGAGGATGAAGAGGCTGAGCGAGGTGTCGAGCCCGGGAACGATCCTGCTGCGCACGCCGACTTCCGCACCCTTGGTCCGCACCAGCAGCGGCGACAGCGTCAGCCTCGTTGCGGGATCGCCGGGGTCTTCCGTCGTGGTCGCGCCGCGGGCATCGTTCGAGTGCATGCCGTAGCCGGCACCGAGGAAGAACTCGGTGTGATTGAATGGGCCGAGCACCATCCTGAATTTCGGGCTGCCGAGCGCGGCGTCCGCACGGCCGGAATTGCTTGTATTGAACCGCGAGGTGACGCCGGCGGCATAATAGTCGCCGCGCCAGCCCACGGTTGTCCTGAGCCAGTCCGTCCAGCGCACGGTATTCTCGGCATAGACGCCGACGCTGCCCTCGCCGACCTTGTCGCTGCGAACATTGGAAAGGAAGCTACGCTGGAAGGTATTGGTAAGCGCGAGGTCGATCGCATCATAACGAGATTGCAGGCCAAAGGTTGTCTGCATCGGCAAGCCCGCGAGCGAGCCGTTCAGCGATCGTGAGATGTTGGCGCCTGCCATCAGGCGGTCGTCGTGCTGGTGGAATTGGTCGCCGAGCACGTGATCGCCGAGGTAGTAGGTGAAATTGTTGAAGAGGTCGAGCTGGCTCTTCACGACATAGGCGTTGGCTTTCCACGAGCCGAGATCGTCGCTCTGCGCGATGCGGCCCGAGAGCGCGAAGCGGTTGGCGTTGCCGCCGTCGCTCGGGTCTTCCGAGCCGAAGCGGCTGAGAATGCCGCCATTGATCGCGCGCTGCGGCACCTGGTCGGTCGAATTCCATGCGTTCGTATAGGCCATGCCGGTGACGGAGGCGCCGTCGGTTGCGGTGCCCTGGCTGTAACGTACGAGACCGTTGAGCTTGCGCACATTGTCCGGATTGTCCCACGGGCCGTTATAGGTGCCGACCTCGCCGGCCACGAGCAGCGCGCCGTCACCGGCCTTCGCGGAATCCATTCCGAGCAGGCGGCGGTAACCGAAGCTGCCGAGGCTCACTTGCGCGAGGCCTTTGGTGCGATCGATCAACCCGACATCGACGCTTCCAACCGAGGCGAAATCGCCTTCCTCGGCGAAGTACGGCCCCTTGCGCACATCCACCGCAGCGATGGTTTCCGGGATCAGCCAGTTGAGATCGGCATAGCCCTGGCCGTGCGCGTGGGTGCGCATGTTGACGGGGACGCCGTCGACGGTGATCGCAAGGTCGGTGCCATGGTCGAGATTATAGCCGCGCAGGAAATACTGGTTGGCTTTGCCCTCGCCGGAATGCTGCGTCACGATGAGGCCAGGCACGACCTCGAGCGCTTCGCCCGGTCGCGTGAAGGGGCGCGAATTGAGTTGCTCGCCCGAGACGCTGATCTCGCTGGCCATGCTCGGCCGGTCCTTTGCACCCGAGGCGATGCTGCGCACATCCGATGCTTGCGTCGCCGTGGGATACACCGAGGTGCGATGGCCGACCGGAGACGGCGTGCCGGTGCGGCGCGATGTGGCCGGCTTCTTGCGTCCCACTGTCTCGCCCCCACCGACCCGGATCGACGGCAGCTCGCGCGAGGCGTCGCCGCTCTGCGCCAACGCGCAGCCGTCATCCGCGAGCAGCACCAGGGCCGAGAGTGCCGTCAGCGCGCCACCGCCACGACGAGGCTCACGCCGCTTCGGTCGCATCGGCGCATTCCAGAGCCTTCGTTGCGTTCGCGCCCCGGCCGCCCTCGAAGATGCGACGATAGAGCACGACGGAGACGAGCCAGGCGATCGCAAATAGAGCGATCACGGCGAAACCGACATTGGCGAGCGATTCGTTGAGGCCGTCGACCAGGGTCCACACGCCCCCGGACAGGCCGAGCCGATCGGCGGCGAGCCCAAGCGCCTCGATACCACCGATGAGAAGCGCGACCGCCACCGAGGCGCCAGTGATCGTGAGATTGTACCAGAGCTTTCGCAAGGGATCGACGAAGGCCCATCGATACGCACTCACCATCAGCGCGGAATCGGCGGTGTCGACCAGCGCCATGCCCGAGGCGAACAGCGCGGGGAAAACAAGGATGTCGGCAACCGACGCGCCGCGCGCGGCTTCGGTTGCGGAGATGCCGAGCAGGCCGATCTCGGTTGCCGTGTCGAAGCCGAGTCCGAACAGGAAGCCGAGCGGATACATGTGCCATGGCTTCGCGACCAGGCGGAATAGCGGTCCGAGCAAGCGCGCGAGGACGCCGCGGTTGGCGAGCAGCCTCTCGAGGCCCTCGGCGTCGTGAACGCCCTGCTCCCGTGCCGCACGAAACGTCCGCCACAGCCCGACGAAAATGACGAGATTGATGGCCGCGATCGCCAACAGAAACAGCGCCGAGACCGACGTGCCGATCAGACCGCCGATCTCTCTGAGCAGGCTGTCGCCGCCGAAGCTGACCACGCCGAGCGCAAGCAACAAGGTCGCAACCACGACGACGGTGGAATGGCCGAGCGCAAAATAGAGGCCGACGCTGTGCGGCGCGCCGTGCGTCTGCATCAACTTGCGCACGACATTGTCGATGGCCGCGATGTGGTCGGCATCGACGGCGTGGCGCAGGCCGAACACCCACGCCAGCAGCGCCGTCGCCAGCACCGTCGGCCGGTCGCCGAACAGCGCGAAGGCCCAGGCCCAGGCGGCGATGTTGGCGGCGATCAGCCCTCCGAACAGCACGAGCGTCCCGGATCCGATCGCCCGCAAAGTCCGCTTCACCGCCTGCTCCATTCACCCGATACTGCAGTATGATGTTTATCAAGAACCCTCATACTGACAAGAGCAAGAGCCGCGCCATTTTGGCCTCGCGGCCGAGGGCGCTCCTGCGCGGGGAAGTCAACCCATTGATTTAATCCAGGATTTCTCGCCACGGCCGCGTAGCAGCATGGCTGGGATGCTGGGGCTCTCACATGATCATGCCCTCACGACGGCCTGGAGGCGCTTCACATATCCACGGTCATCGAGAGGAGATAGGTGCGCGGCACTCCCAGGAAGAACGTTCCGAACGACGCGACGCTGGACCAGTAACTCTCGCCGGTCACGTTCTGGATGTTGGCGCGGAAGACCGTCTTCCGACCGCTGATCGCCGTGGTGTAGCGAGCACCGAGGTCGAGCCGCGTCCACTCCGGAATCGACTGCTTGTTCGCGGAGTCGACGAACTGCTTGCCGGTGTAGATGACGGCGCCGTTCAGCGTGAGATCTCTCATCCACGGCAGATCCCACTCCGCGCCGATGTTGGCCTGAACGTTGGGAACGCCGATCGGCGTGTTACCTACATTGGCCGCGACCGCGGTCCTCGTCAGCGTGCCGTCCAGCAGCGAGACGCCTCCAAGGATCCGAACATCCGGCGTCAGCTCGCCATAGACGTTGAACTCGAGCCCGCGGACTTGCTGTTCGGCAGTCGCCGCGAAACGCCCGGCGAACAGCTCGCCGCTCGCCTTCGATATCTCGAAGGCGCTGAAGGTGGTTGCGATCCGGCCGAAATCCACCTTGACGCCGGCCTCATATTGCCTGGCGATATAAGGCTGCAGCACTTCGCCGAAATTGGACGCGGTCTGCGGAGCCACGTCGCCCCGCGCGAGACCTTCGACGTAGTTCGCATACAAGGAGACATTTTCCACCGGCCGAACGACCAGGCCGACCACCGGGGTAACGGCGCTCTTGTCATAGGACGACGTCAGCGTCCCGACGTTGGAGGCATAGTTGTTCGCCTCGATGCCCTGGCGCCGGACGCCGAGGGTCAACAGGGCGCGCTCGTCGAGCACGGACATGGTGTCCGCAATGGAAAGGCCCGTCAGTTGACTGTCCGAGAGCCGAGGGCGGTCGCTGATCTCGTTCGCAAACTGAGTTGGCGCGACGGTCGGATTATAGATGTTCGACGTGACCGCGCTGCCATTGGTCAGCCGCCGGTACAGCGCATCATGATAGACCGAGGCCTGGACGGCGAGAGCATGATGGACGAAACCGGTATCGAAGCGGGCACGGACACCGCCGTCATAGGTGGTTCGATCGATGCTGAGGCCGAAGAACTGAGGCGTCGAGGTCGTGTTGCCGCTGGTCGAGACGATGGTCGGAAGACCGAAGAAGCGCTCGACATTGGTCTTGGAGCCACCGACGTCAGCAAACAGCGTGACCTGGTCGCTGAGATCGTATTCGGTCCGCAGCAAGGCTGATTTGTCGGTGATGTGCGACCATTCCCAGGGCTGGGTCACGTTCAGCTTGCCGTCCGGCGCCTTCGGCACCTGCAGGCCAGAGCCCATCAAAAAGGGACGCGACGGCGCATCGAACCGATCGGTCTGCGCGATGAGATAGAGCCAGGACCTGAAGCGCTCTCCTTGATAGTCGAGAGCAAGCGATCCGACACCGGTCGCCTCGGACTGGCGATCGATCGGCGTGTCGCCGCCGCGGACGCTTCCGCTGGCGCGGACGCCCCATTGCTTGCCATCCCCGTAGCGCCTCGCGACGTCCCAGTGGCCGCCGAAGCGTGCAACCGAGCCGTAGCTTGCGGTCAGACGGGTCAGTTCCTCGTCCGCGCGCTTGGGCACGACGTTGATGACGCCGCCAACGCCGCCATTGGGCGCCATGCCCGACAGCGCGGCCGAGGGACCCTTGAGCACCTCGATGCGTTCGACGTAATCCGTGAAGATGCGATAGGTCGGCGCGACTCCGTAAAGCCCCTCGAAGGCAAACTCACCATTGTTGCCTTCATTGATGGGAAAGCCGCGAATGTTGAAGGAGTCCACCACACCGCCCGTCGGATGGGAGCTTCGCACCGAGGGATCAAGGATCAAGGCATCCGCACCCGTTGCGGCTTGCTGATCACGAACGAACTTGTCGGTGTAGCTTGTCGTGCTGAACGGTGACTTCATGGTGCTGGTATTGCCGAGCAGCCCGAGCCGCGCGCCTTGCGCGACCTGGCCGCCGGAAGATGGCGGAGCGACGGCCGGTTGCGATTGCACTGCGACCGTCGGGGCTTGCGGGGCGCGGCGTGACGTCGATCGGGCCCGGGCGTCGTTTCGCCTGATCGGTGCGCGGCGGGCCGACGGTTTCGCTGGCGCGTCGACCGTGACCGGCGGCAGAGCGGTTCCACCCTGTGACGTCTGAGCTTGCGCGGGTAATTCGACCCCCGTGAGCAATGCCACTCCACCCAGCAGCGCAGCGCGCGCCACCGTCCCAACCCCACACGTACGTCGCATTCCCAGCAAGCCCTTCGTTAATAGCGCGCAGCCCGCCGTGAAGCGGCTCCGCATTCGGCCAGCAACGACCGTGGACCGAAGAGCAGCTCTTCGCATCCGAGTTCGGCCGGCACATGCCCCGTCGATCAATCGCCCTGCAGTCATGCACGCGCATTCGCCGCCTTCATCTCGGCAGCAACATTCGGACACAAGCGATCTGCATCGCCTCTTTAGGAAGACGTCTTCGTGGCGGCAACGCAAATGCGCACGCCGGGACTTAGAAGACCTCGATCCTTAGCGATCGACAGGCGAATGTCTGGAACGATTCAAATGCGCGTTGGATAATTCGATTGCGCTGCGATCAAAGTGCCGCAGGAAGAATTGCTGGAAGTGGGCTCGCGAGGAGCGATCCGCGTCATCATGTCGCTGCCGTCGCTTTCATTGCGACGACGTCTGCAGCCGACGCGCACTATCGCAGCGAGATCGTGATCTGACTGACGTTGGCCGCGAGACTCAAGGCCCGCTTTCGGCCCCTGCATCACGATCGTCACGCCCTTTTCGTTGCGCAGGTGGACGCCGCTGACACCGCCGACCAACGCAAAGCCGCCGCCGACGGAGCTGTAGGTGCCGGCGAAATCGCTCACCTCCCGGATGCCCGAAGCCCAGCCCTCGAGCCGGCCGACCGTTACGCCGGCTGTAATGCCGAAGCTCAGGCCCGTGATCCCGAAGGGATAGGCACGGCCGCGATAGGTCAGCACGCCGCTGCCGGCGCCGCCGCCGACCAGAAGGCCGCCCTTGACGATCTTGGCGCGGACGTGACCGGCCGCCTGAGCAAAGAGGGCGTCGCCGGCGCAGCAAGCCCGAGCGCGAGCAGGACCATTGCGATCGGGCGGACTACGAACGCGCGTCGTTCAAGGCTTTGCGGCATCGACCTTCTTCCAGGTCTGGTCCGGATCGAACAGCGTGGTGCGCTCGGCGATGAACGTCGTGCGCTTGCCGAGATCCTTTTGATAGACAGTGCCGGCATGATTGACCAGGAACGTCATCACGCCGGAATTGCCGTACTCGGCAGGCCAGGCGATCAACGCGAAGCCGCCGATCATCTTGCCCTTGACGACATAGTTGAGCGCGCCGCCGGGCGCGTCGGAGCCCTGCCCTCTGAGGATGTGGAAATAGTAGCCGTGGTAGGGCGCAGGTCCGACATCGCCCGCCCGATAGCCTTCTCTTGAAGCCTCCGCCGCCAGCGCGCCGAGCGGGCTCGGATCGCTGTCGTCGCGCCAGAACAGACCATCCTTCTTGCCGGGCGTCGAGACGATGCGCTGGGCGTAGACACCCGCGCCCTCGCCGCGATCCTTGTCGGCATAGTCGTTCTGCGCATCGACATAGGCGAGCGCGGTCTGGATCGCATCGAGACTCGTTACGGCCGATACGACGGCGCAGCACCTCGATCCGCCCCTCGTCGGTGTCGAACTCCCACCCGGTCTTGGTGTTGACCAGCGGAATCGGGAACGGGAAATCGTCGGGTCCGAGCGTCAAGGTCGCGCTCTTGTTGCCCTCCGCCTTGATGCCATGCTTGGCATCGTACATCGACGTGAAGCGCTGGCGGATGTCGTTGTCCGCGATCTCGTCGCCGGAGGAGACGATGTCGTCGGCGGCCCTGCCGAGCACCTTCAGGATATCGCCCGGGCCGCTCTTCACCGCGGCCGCGAGCGCCGCGGCCGCATCCTCGGGTGTCTTGAACGACTGCTGGGCCTGCGCCGCAGATCCCAGCAGCGACAGCGCCATGAGGCCCGGCAACATTGCGCGGCCGAGTGATTTCAGACCGGTCATGGCGTCACCTCTGCGGGGATCTTCGCGCCGCCGGCGAGCCAGTCGCGATAGGTGCGGAATGTCAGCCCGAGCTTCTCGTAATGAACACGAAGATAGCCATCGCTGCCGCGCGTCACGGCGTCAGGCGACACCTGCTCGACCTCCTGCGCCATGACGCCGACATAGGCCTTGTCGCTGCCGATATAACTGAAGCGGTAATAGCCAAGACCGCTGGCGAGATGACCGAGCAGGACGACGTCGTGCTTCAGTGCGATGTCGGAGCGTCGGCCGCCGCCGCCTCCGCGACCTCCGCCTCCGCCACCGCCGCGAGCGGCCATTCCGCCACCACCGCCGCGGCCGGCCATGCTCGGTCCAGCACCGCCACCGCCGCGCGGCATGCTCGCCATGCTCGATCGTCCACGTGCAGATGCCGCAGCCGCTGAACGGCCGGTGGAGACATTCATCGCGCCGCCGCGATTGTCGCCACCACCACGATTGGCGGCAGCGCCACCGCCGGCGCGGTTCGCAGCCTGTGCACGATCACCTCCGCCCTTGGCTCGGTCACCCGCACCCTTGGCACGATCCCCGGCTCCGGCGCGATCACCGCCGCCCGGCCGATCCCGCGTCCCTGCGCTTGGACGATCACCGCGATTGCCTGCACGATCACCGGCTCCACCACGATCGCCGGCACGATCTCCCGCGCGATCGCCGGCGCGATCCCCTGCCCGGTCTCCCGCACCTTGATTGGGACGCAACACCTGGTTGCCGTCACGGCCGCGGAAATCCATCCGGTCCGACACGCCGGCCTTCAAATTGCTGTTGCCGAAGCGCTGCTGAACGTTGGTGTTGTTATAGCGCACACCCTGGCGATGCGCCGGATTGTGCTGCCAGCCATTGCCGATGTTGGTGGTGCGATGATTGACATAGACGTTGCGGTTACCCCAGTTGCAACCGCCGCCCCAATAATTGCCCCAGCGCCCGATCGCCCAGGCCGTGCCGAAGGCAAGGCCCGCTGCAACCATGCCGGCGCCGATATAGGATGGGTAACCCCAATAATAAGGCGGATACTCCGTATAAGGCCAAGTGCCGTAGACCGTCGCGGGATCGTAATACGGCACGTACATCTCCGCAGGATTGGCCTGCTGCACCACGACGACTTGCTTGCCCTCCTGGGACTTCACGCTGACCTTCTGCTGCTTGGTGGTGACCAGCTTCTTGTTGTCATAGGCCTTGGTGCGCAGACGTTGGATCGCGTCCATCACGTCGGGCTGCTGGGCGAGAAAGGCATCGCCGAGCTTCTTGGTCCATTCGAGCTGATCGCTCATCATGGTCAACACATCGGCGGTGCTGGCCAGCGCCTTGACGCTGTCGTCCCAGGCTTGCTTCTCGACCCCCGCCTTCAGCGCATCGCCCTTCAGAGTTTTGCGCTCCTTCAGCCAGCGGTCGGCTTGCACGACCTCCAGCGGATAGGTCGAGGCGGCAAGCACGTTGGCCAGGAGCCTCGTCGGGATAGAGCGCGATCGGCGCGACCAAAGCCTCGAGCTGCTCCGGTTTCAGGATCTCGGCGGTCGGCGCAGGCGGGCTCGCAGGCTGCGCCTGCGGGGCGGTAGCTGCAGGTGTCGTCGTGGTCTGCGCGGTTGCAGCGAGCGAAGTCGCCATCAAGAGCGCAAGTGCCATCAGGGTCTTGCCGCAGCGAAACATCACATCCTCCCTCGGACTTCCAGTTTGGAACGATCGGGCCGGGACGCGGAGGTTTATTGATCGAGATCAACGAAACGGGTCATCGTAGCTACTGCGGTGCGGAAGGCTTCATTCGATCAGCTCGGCATCCATCAGAAGCCGGCTTGGCACGGTCAGTCCGAGGGCATTGGCGGTCCTCATATTGAGGACCAGCTCGAACCTGGTGGCGAACTGCACCGGCAAACTGCGGATATCAGCCCCGCGCAGGATACGGTCGACATAGCCTGCGCCGTCACGAAACTGCTGGGTGAGATCCGCGCCGTAGGACATCAGCCCACCGTTCACCGCGTAAAATCGAACCGCAAAGATCGCCGGCACCCGGCGCTGCGCCAGCAGCGCGATCGCCATCGCGCTCTGCGGCCCGAAGAAACCGCCGTCCGGCAATACGACAAGGCCGCCGCCGGTGTGTGCGGCCGTCTCGATCGCCGCCGCGATCTCGGGGCCGCTGCGAACGCTGGCGCCGGTGACCTTGAGCCCGAGACGACCTTCCATCTGATGGGCGGCCTGAAGATAGAATTGCCCGTAAGGGGATGATTCCGGATTGAACAGCAGTGCCGCATGGCTGAGGCCGGGCACCATGTCCTTCAATAGACCGAGCCACTTTCCGCTCATGGAATGCTCATAGAGCGAGAAGCCGGTGAGATTGCCGGTCGGCCGCGCCAGATTGGCGACAAGACCGGTCCCGACGGGATCGGACAGCCCGACGAAGACGATTGGTATCTTCTGGGTTGCATCGCGCAGCGCCCGGGTCGTTCCGGTGCTGGTCGAGAACAGCACGTCCGGTTCGGTGGCGACGAGCTCAAGCGCCTCCGCTTGCTGGCGGGCGGGATTGGGGCCCGGCCAGCGCACCTCCAGGCGATAGTTCTGATTGGCGATCCAGCCGCGATCGGCAAGCCCCTGCTGGAAGGCGTCGACGCGCATTTGCGCGCCTGCGTCTCCGGCGGCATTTCCGGTCAGCACTCCGACCGAAGGCATCCTGTCCTGAGCCCTCGCCAGGACCGGGAACACGGCCGCCGCTCCGACCAGCGACATGAATTCACGGCGTCTCATGCTTTCCACACACATCCAGTCGTCCTGCAGCGCCGAAAGCAGAACGGCGCGCCGCCCCAGAGGCTTGATCAAGATCAAGATAACGGTCGTCAACGAGCGATCGGAAGCCGGATCGTGAACAGCGCGCCGCCCGCGGGCAGGTTCGCGGCCGAGATCGTGCCGTCATGGGCCTCGACGATGGTCTTGACGATCGCGAGCCCCATGCCCATGCCTTGCGGCTTGGTCGAGAAAAACGGATTGAAGACATTTGCGAGATCGGAGACGTCGATCCCCGGTCCCGTGTCGCTGACCCTGATCTCCGCATCCTTGCCGGCGCGCAAGGTCGAGACGCTCACCTCGCGCTTTGCCGTGTCCGCGTCGGCGATTGCATCCATTGCATTGATGATCAGGTTGAGAACGACCTGCTGGAGCTGGATCGGGTCGCCTTTCACCGGCAGGTCGGTCGCGGCCGGCATGTAGATCAACGTGGTCCGACGTCCGTCGGCGACGGCGCGCACGAGACCGATGGCTTCGCGCACCAAATCATTGAGGCTCGATGTCCTTGACCTCGAAGGGTGTCTTCTTCAGGACGCTGCGCAGCCTGCGGATCACCTCGCTCGCCCGCTGATCGTCGCGCCGGATGTCGGCAAGGATTTGCCTGACTTCATTGATGTCGGGTGAAGCGGCCTTCAACAAGATCTCCGCTGTCTCGGCGTTGGTCAGGATGGAGCCGAGCGGCTGGTTCAATTCATGGGCGATGGACATGGTCAGCTCACCAACGGCCGAATAGCGGTTGGCGTGGGCAAGCTCGGCAATGCGCTGGCGCGATTCGATTTCGGCGAAGCGGCGGCGCCTGCGCTCGTGCAACAGCCCGCTGATGAGGCCGGCCTGCACAAGGAAGATGGCCGTAATCATCAACATCTGCCAGCGGTAACGTTCCCAGATGTTCGGTTCGCGAAACAGGATTTCGCTGCCGGGCGGCAAACGGCTCTCGCTGATGCCCCAGCGCTGCAATTCCCGCCAATCATATCGCGGCGACGCGAAGCCGATCGGCTCGTAGTTGATGCTCCCGGGTTTCGCGCCCCCGAGGATGCCGATCGCGGCACTGACCGTCCGCGAACTCGTGTCCTTGATCAACTGCATCGGTCCGCCGACCGTGCCGCCACCGAAAAATGGCTCCTGGTAGGAGAAGATCGGTGCATTTGCGATCGCGTGCAGGCTCCGCAGCGCGATGTCGCTCTCATGCACGACGCCGGCCGCATCAACCGACATCAGGCCCCAAAACAGCGCGGTGTGTGGCGGCAGGTTCGATGCCCGCTTGAGGATGTCGTCGAACGACAAATCCGAATACCAGAGAAGCTCCAGGCGCCCCGTGAGAGGTTTCAGCTCCCGTTTCACCTCCTCGACCCAGAATTTCTCGAGCGGCGAAGCACCGATGATGACCGCAACCGATTTGGTGTCCGGAAGAACCCGCAAGATATTCTCGAATGCGGCGACGAAGTCGTTGTGGATCGCCACGACGACGTCATTGTCGCGGAGGTTGGCGCGATCGATCAGCCGGCGCTCCACCGCGGCCAGCACAAGCGGCGTATCGGGAAACAGTTTTGCGCGATATCTCTGCGCGAACCTCGCCGCGGGGGCACCGATGCTCAACACGATATCGGGCAATGCCCCTTGGTAGAGCGACTGCAGATAATCGACGAACGGCGCCTCGGGGCCGGGATTGTTGAAGCGCGCCGTCAGCAGCGCGTGCTCCTGGATATCCAGGGGCCAGGGCGATTGCCGCTCCAGCTCGGCCTTGATCTCGCGCGAATACTCGCTCCAGGGTCGAAACTCGCGGCCGAACGAATGCAGCACCAGCACGCGCTTGAGATCGCCGCGGAGGCTCCGCCCGACGGCCTCGGCGCGCTCCGGCGCAAGGCATACGGCGACGACCAGGCAGAGGCACCCCAGTGCGACCGCAGCCGGCCTGAGCCTGACCGAAACACCGCACATGCGCCCGTTCTGCTCCACTTCCGCAGCTTCCGACGGCTGGGTTTCGCACAATCTATCGGGAATGGCGTTGTCGGGACAGTGCCGGCGACGCAAATCCAACTCCCGCTCAGTGCCCGCTCAGCACCAGCGTCTGGATCGGCAACAGCAGCGCCTGGATACGCAGCAGCAGCGCGTGAACGAGGCCGACACCATCCACGACGTGCAGCGCAATCTTCCGGCTGGTCGGTGTATCCTTGGCCGAGATTTCCTCGTGATTGCTGGTATAGGCGTTGACGACGCAGCTGCTGCCGGGGGTCACGCCATTGAGGCCTCCTTTGTAGAGCGGTTCCAGGAACACCAGGATGGTGCCAGGGCGGACGGCGTTCTGCGCCTCGAGCAGCTGCTCACCGGATCGGAATTGTCCGGCGGCGATGTAATCCTGCACGGTCGTGATCACCATCGGGATGATCACCCATGGCTTCGAGACGCAGGTCGCTTCCGCGACCATGCCCACTTTCATCACTTGCGCCTCGATCTGGCCGAACCCGGCCTGCAGCACATTGCGGCCAGCTTCCTCCGGAATGAGAATGCCTGCGGGCCGCATCAATTGGTTGACGACGTCGCCGGGACGAGATCAGGAATTGCTCGACACGCCCGTTGACGCCGGCGCGGACAAAGGTCTTATCGAGACTCCACCTGGGCCTGAGCGAGCGCAGCCTCCGCGCTGGCTTTCTGTGCCGGCAGCAACACCGAGACCTGCAAAGCCGCCGATTGCTTCGCGGCCGTCGCAGCGTCGATCCCGGACTGGCGCTGATCGACCAGCACGTTGAGTTTGTCGATATCGCGCTGCGGGACGATACCGGGATTGCGGCGCTGGAGCTCGGTCTTGACCTCGAGTTCGTCCTTGGCCTGCTGGTAATTGGCCCTCGCCTCCCCAACCTGCGCCTCCGCCTTGACCACCTCCGCCTGCGCGGTCTGCGCGGCGGCATCGACCTCCGCGACCTTCCGCTTGGCGGTTTCGAGCGCGGCCTGCTGCTTCGATGCGTCAAGCGTGAACAACACATCGCCCTTCTTCACGGGAGCGCTGAAGCCGATCTTGACTTCGGCAACGCGACCCGAGCCCTCGGGCAGGATCGGCACCGTGCGAAAATACAGCGTTGCGGATGATGTGGTCGGATGGAAATAGAAGATCATGGTGATCAGCGACACCGTCAGCATCAGGCAGCCCGTGATGCCCCAGCGCAGCTCGTACCAGATCGAGAAGAACGTGATTTCCTTGCCGAAGCGCTTGCCCTGTCCGTAGCGGCGGTAAAGATAATCCGGCAGGATCGTCAGCAGCGAGCAGAACATCAGCTCAAACATGGCTGTGCTCCTTCTCCTTCGCGGGTCCCGGCTTGTCTGAAGAAGGCGCCACCACGTCCTCCGCCCGGGTATCCTCGCCATCGGCGGCCGGCGTCGCCTCGGCAATCTTCTCGACGGACCCGGCAATGCTGCGCAGCGGCGTGCCGAAGTCGGGGAGGTCGATCATCGCCAGCAACAAGCCTGCGATCCAGAAGATATGCATGTGCGTGAACAGCGAGATCAGGCCGAGCACCGCGACGAATTCGAATTGCAGCTTTTGCGATTTGTGCGCCATCCGCTCGGGGAGGCTGTGCAGCTTCCAATAGAGCGTACCAACCCAGAGCACGGTGCCGATCAGGAACAGGCCCATCACCACCATCAGCGTATCGGTCCCGCTCCCTGGCGCGAGATAAAACGGCAAATGATGTGGAGCCATCGGGTGAAGCTGGTCGCTCAAACGTCTCTCCCGGTCAGCGAGGTGCATCTGCGGCACTCTGTTCAGGCAGTCTCGCCGTTTGCTTGACCTGAATCAAGGGAATGCCCTCACCCGGACCTAGCGTTCCCTCGATGCTGATTGGATAATCATCAGGAGCCGCAGCCATGCCCGGCCTCGACGATCTCATCCCCGACGCCGCCATTATCCGGAAGGAAGCCGCCCTCAAGGAAGCCGAGAAGGCCGAGGAGTATGTCCGCCTTGCCGCCGCGGCTGATGCCGAGAAGCGCGCTCTGATCGAGCGCCTCAGCAAGCCCTCCGGCAAGAGCGAGGAGGAGAAGATCAAGCTCGCCTCGACCATCATCCAACGTGCGGTGCGAAACGGCCTGACGGAGGTTCTGGTCTATCGCTTCCCCAATTCGCTCTGCATCGACAAGGGGCGCGCGATCAATCAGATGGAGAAGGGCTGGGAGACCACGCTGACCGGGATTCCCAGGGAGATTTTCCAGCTCTGGACCGACTATCTGAAGCCGCGCGGCTATCGCATCTCCTATCAGGTCATCGATTTTCCAGGCGGGGTGCCTGGAGATATCGGCGTGACCATTTCCTGGGACGAATGACGAGCTGAACGAGAGGAACGGCATGACCAGCGAGGCGCCCGACGGGCGGATGAAGCGGAAGGATTACGAAAAGAAGCTGCGAAAGCTCCAGGTCGAGGCTCTGTCACCTCCAGGATTGGGTCAAAGCCCAGAAGTTGAAGGTGATCGTCATTTTCGAAGGACGCGACGCCGCCGGCAAGGGCGGCACCATCAAGGCTTTGACCGAAAAGGTCAGCCCGCGCGTCTTCCGTGTCTGCGCCCTGCCCGCGCCCTCCGACCGGCAGAAATCGCAGCTGTTCATGCAGCGCTACATCGAGCAATTTCCTGCCGCCGGCGAAGTCGTGATCTTCGACCGCAGCTGGTACAACCGTGCTGGCGTCGAATATGTCATGGGCTTCTGCTCCCCGGTCGAGCATAAGCGCTTCCTTGAACTGTGTCCGCTGGTCGAGCGATTTGCCGTCGATGCCGGCATCATCCTGATCAAGCTGTGGCTCGAGGTCGGGATGGAGGAACAGGAACTTCGCTTCAAGGCCCGGATCGAGGATCCGCTGCGGCAATGGAAGCTGAGCCCGATGGATACCCAGTCGTTCGGCCGGTGGTACGACTATTCGCGTGCACGCGACATGATGTTCGAGGCAACCGACACCAAACATGCGCCGTGGCGGCTGATCCGCTCCGACGACAAGCGACGCGCGCGGCTCAACGTCATCTCTCATATCTTGCAAGCGATCCCCTACAAGAAGGTGACGCGGGAGAAGGTCAAGCTGCCGCCGCGATCGCACAAGGGGCGCTACAACGACCAGGCGAGCCTGCGCGGGCTGAAGTTCGTCGAAGAGCGATACTGACGCACGCGATGCTGAAATGCGAAACGGGCTGCGGTGACGCAGCCCGTTTGTCGTTGGGGACGGCTTGCTCGACCTCATTTCAGCCGGATCGTGACTCCGCCCACCGCCGCCGAAAGCTCTGCACCGACCCTCGGACCGCTCAGCTGAAGGATGACACCGTTGCCGTTCTGCAGTTGAACGGCACCGGCGCCCGCGGCAATCGCACCGCCCGCACCGCCCACGGCGTAGGAGCCTTCGATGGATGCCGGCCCCTTCAGATTGAGCGCCCGGCCGACGAATTTCGTCGTCGACGCGCCGATCGTGAGGCCCACGCTCATGCCGGAGACCGTGAACGGATATTTCTTGCCGCGGTAGACCAGAACGCCCTCTCCGCCGCCCGCGCCGACAATGAAGCCGCCCTTGGTGAAGACGACGGCCACCTGCCCGGTCTCAGCACGCAACGGCGTGCTGAGACCGGCCATACCTACAATCGAGGCAACCAGCGCGGCGCCTATGGTCAATTTCTTCATGACTTTCTTTCCCCTTTTGATCATTGCGCGAGGATCATCGCGAAATAGCCGAACACGGTGAGCAGGATGCCCGACACGGCATAACCGACGAGGAATCCGATCCAGGGCACGGAGGCTCTGAATTTCGACTGCCGCTTCACGACACGGACCGGAATGCGAGCGCGCGCCCGCGACACCGCCCATCAACACGGCCGGATTGATCTTGAAGATGTGGAAGCCGATCGCCCAGACGATGAACGGGGGGATCGTGCAGGCGATGAAGCCGACGAGGAAGATCTTCAGAGCCACCGCGCCGGTGAGCTGAGCCAGCAGACCGGCGCCGGCATTGACGCCGACGATGGCCACGAAGACGACGAGGCCGAGATCCTCCAGCACGTTGCGCGCCGCATTCGGCGTATTGCCGAAGAAGCGCAGGCGCGACACGATCGAGGACACGATCACGCCCGACAGCAACAGGCCGCCCGCATTGCCGAGGCCGATCTTGGCGCCGAACGCCGGGAACTCGATCTTGCCGATCATGAAGCCGATGATCATGCCGACGGCCAGGGTCAGCAGATCGGTCGAGGTGTTGGACCGGGCAATCCGGCCCCACATCTCGCCGAGGCTCGCTGACCGCCGACTTCAAGCCGACCACGGAGACGATGTCCATGCGCTCCAGCTTGGTCTTGAGACCTGCCGGGATCTGCACGCCGCCGCGCTCGACCTTGGTGACCTGCAACTGGCCGGCAAGCGCGGTGTCGCGGAAGGATTCGAACGTACGTCCCACCATCTCCTTGTTGGTGACGAGGATCTCGGCCTGGTCCATGGGGATTCCGAGCGTCTTGGCATCGGCAACCTCAGGTCCGATCAGGCCCATCTTGTCGGTGAGATGTTCGGTCGAACCGCCGAGCGCGACGATGTCGCCCCTCTGAAGCACGAGTACCGGAATCTGCGCCTTGCGCCTCGCCGCCGCGCGAAACATTGACGATGCGGTATTCGGGATTGATCGCCCGGAACTTGGCGATACTCATCCCGGCCGTTGCCGGATTCTCCAGCCGATAGGCACGCAGGCCGAACTGGCGGAAGCCGGTGAGACCGCCGCCCTCGAGGTCCTTGACGCCAAATTCCTGCTCGTACTGCCGGGCCGCCGCTTTCGCGTCGACGCCCCACCAGCGCGGCAGATATTTGCAGATCAGGATGATGCCGACGGTACCCCAGATATAGGTGATGCCGTAAGACAGCGCGATCATGCCCGAGGCATCCTCAGCCTTCATTCCCTCGGGCAGCTTGACGACACCCGAGGTGATGGCTTGCTCGGCCGAGCCGATCGCGGCCGACATGGTCTGGGAACCCGCCAGCATGCCACCGGCAGCGCCGGGCGGGAGGGAGAACATCTTGGCGCCGATGACGACGAGCGCGAGCCCGATCACGCTCGACACCACGGCCAGAATGCAGAACTTCAGTCCGTCGCCCTTCAGGCTGTTGATGAAGGACGGGCCGACGCGCAGGCCCACGCCATACATGAAGAGGTAGTAGAACAGGCTCTTGGCGAAATTGTTCAGCTCCAGCTTCACGCCGTAGCTCGAAGCCCAGACGGAAACGCCCGCGCCGACCACGATGGCGCCGGCGACCATGCCGAGGCCATAGCCCTTGATGCTGGCCCGGCCGATATAGACGGCGAGACCGACGACGAAGAACAGCAGCAGATACGGATTCTGCTGCAAGAATGTGAAGAACGCCTGCATGTTGGTCCCCTCCAAACTTATGACGCGGCCTTGAGCTTCGTCTGAGCGCCGGGCTTCGGCCGCCCGATCTTCGCCAGGGCTTCGGTGCGTACGAGCTTCAGCCCTTCCTTGGCGTCGTAGCCGTGGATTTCCCTCACATCGAGCTTGCGCATGAAGTCGATGGTCTCCTGCGTGATGACCTGGCCGGGCACCATGATCGGGAAGCCTGGTGGATAGGGGATCACGAAGTTGGCCGAGACGAGCTCCGGCCCGGCCTTCAATCGCCGATCGATCTCGGGATCGTTGAGGCGGATGTGCTCGCAGCCGGCGACGTCATAGGCGGTATAGAATCCGGTGCGGATATCGCCTTCGTTGGTCTTGGTGCCGGCATCGCCCCGGAAGCTCGGGTGGAAATGCGAGAAGTTCGGCAGATCGGGCACGTCCTTCATCAGGCTCGTCACCCGCGCCTCGAACGTCTTGCGGGCGTTGGCGCCGCCATGGGCAAGGCCGCGATCGATCTCGCCCGCGATTTCGGCGAGCACGCGGATGAGATGCGCGACGTCGCTGCGGGTGTTGTTGATGTTGGACTGGACCAGGACCGAGTTGCGCGAGGTCTTGTTGACCTGGATGTTGTACTCGTTGGCGAGAATGCCCTTGAACTGCGTTCCGTCATACCCTGCCGTACCGCACACCAGCGTCATGCGGGTCGGATCGAGGCAGAACTCGTCTTCATCCAGGCTCTTGAGCGTGTTGGCCCAGTTGACGCCAGGCGTGAGAAAGTCGGTGAAGCCGCTCTGACGGTATTGCGCCGGCACCATGGCGTCGGCGCCGAGGATGCGGAAGTATTTCGAGATCAACGGATTGTTGTTGACCGCCTGGCGGATCGCGAACGCGATCTCGATCGCATTGGCGACGAGGCCATAACCCTCCAGCTCCATCTGCCGCCGCGAGATGTCGAGGCTGGCGATCAGCTGCTGGTTCGGACTGGTCGAGGCATGGGTGAACACCGCCTCCTTGAATTGCTGCTCGACCGTGTGGAATTCGACGTCCTTGACCGACAGCATCGAGCCCTGGCGGATCGCCGACATCGACTTGTGGGTCGAGTTGGTCTGGTAGACGCGCAGCCGGATCTGACGCGGATCGGGGATCAACCGCGTCTTGAGCAGCACTTCGTCGGACGGATTCTTGCCGAGCTCGGCCTGCCGCTTCTCGTAGGCCGCGACCGACTTCGGATCGGCCATCCACGCCTCGATCTCGCTGGCGGCGCCAAGTCCGGTGCGCCGGCGCAGGAACGGCGAGAAGCGCGCGAAGCCGAACCAGGCCTCGTCCCACAGGAAGATCAGGTCGGGCTTGATGGCGAGACATTCCTCCATCACCCGGCGGGTGTTGTAGATGTGGCCGTCGAAGGTGCAATTGGTGAGATCGACCATTTTGACGCGGTCGAGCCGGCCGTCGGCCTTTGCGCTGAGCAGCGCCTGCTTGATCGTCTTCAACGGCACAGCACCATACATCGAATATTCCGTCATCGGGAACGCTTCGACATAGAGCGGTTGCGCGCCGGCCAGCACCATTCCGTAGTGATGCGACTTATGGCAGTTGCGATCGACGATCGCGATGTCGCCGGGCGCGAGCAGCGCCTGCACCGCCATCTTGTTCGAGGTCGAGGTGCCGTTGGTGACGAAGAAGACGCGATCGGCGCCGAGTGCCCTCGCCGCCTTCTCCTGCGCCTTCTTGATGTTGCCGGTCGGCTCCAACATGCTGTCGAGACCGCCCGTGGTTGCGCTGCTCTCGGCCAGGAACAGATTCGGGCCGTAGAATTCGCCCATGTCGCGGATCCAGTCGGACTTGAAGATCGACTTGCCGCGCGCGATCGGCAGCGCGTGGAAGGTCCCGATCGGCCGCTGCGCATATTTCTTCAGATTGTCGAAGAACGGCGTGTCGTAACGATCCTGGATGCCCTCGAGGATCGACAGATGCAGCTCCAGAAGCTCTTCCACCGAATAGAAGATGCGCCTGACAACATTGGCCTCGGGATTGCCGGCCAGCTCCTCGACATCGCGGTTCGAGATCATGTAGAGGTCGAGCTCGGGCCTGACGCGCTTGATGATCTGGGCGAGCCGCAGTGCCGACGCGTCGGTTTCGTCGTTGAGGCCGGCCGAGGCCATCATCGCGCGCAGCACCGGCGCATTGTGCCGCGAACGCAGGCCAAAGCCTTCGTTGATGATGACCGCTCCGAGGTTTGGATTGAGCATCGTGGCGCAGAAGGCATCCTCCAAGCTGCCGACGATGACGGGTTCATAGATGAAGGCATCGACGGGGCGCCGCAGCTTGCGCCATTCGGCCGCAAGAGCCGGCCATTGGCTGGCCGACAGGCCGGTGACGATCAGCGTCTCGAAATACGGCCTGCGCGCCGTATGCGCGCCGAAGCTCGGCGGCACCAGCTCGGGCGCATCGCCATTGCCGTCGTCCTTCGCGCTCCAGTCGCCGGCATGCTGGCGGAAGGACCGCGTGGCCAACGCCTGGGCAATCCTCGTTGCAAGCGCGAACGAGGTCGCGCCGTCGCCGGCGGCCGCGGCTTCCCGCAAGGCCGCCATCAGCTGCAGGCCGGGATAGCCGTGAAATTCTTCGGTGATCGAAAGATCGGCCAACGCTGCGTCATAGGCGGCGCGATTGCCGACCCTGGCCCAGGTCTTGGCCGCTTCAACCAGATCGCGCCAGTCGTCCGCCCGAGCTCCCGGGCCGGAAAAGAACTGGTCGATGCGCTTTTGCGTCGGCTTCGTGTCCTTGGACATGTGTCTCTCCCGATCCTCGACGGTCCCTGCTGATCTCTGGGACAGGAATGATGCGTCATCGTGAGTTCGGGACCGGCGACTCCATTGATCCAAGTCAACGGTCGGACTCATTCCGAGAAGACGATCGGCCGGGACGTCGGTTCGCGTTGCAACACGCGACCGTCAGGCTGTTCGGTGCACGGTGACGGACAGCCTCTGACCGAGCACGCTGTCGAGTGTGCGAAGCTATTGGTCGCTATCGGTCTTCTCTGCGAGCCTCCCGCATGCAGGAGACCGCGGAGCCGTGCGCGCGCACCGACGATGCAGAGCGTGACCTTTCGCGGGACCAGCTCGTCATCGAGGTCGTGCAGCATGCGCGCACTCACGGGACGGCCTTCCGGGGCGAGGCCTCGCAGCGCAGCAAGACGAGAAGCAGCGCGACCACCGGAATGCCAAGCGCGAGGTTCGGGATCGCTTGCGTAGCGAACGCACCGGCCGCGGCGCCGAAGCCGAACGCGGCGCACAGGGCGAAGAAGATCCCCGAACGGCGCAGCGTACCGAACGGCGCACCTCCGGCGGCGGCCACAAAGATCGTCTCGATCGCCTGGCGCAGATTGCCGGTGACCATCACCGTGCTGCAGGCAACGCCTTCGACCTTGGTGAAAGCCGCGGTCTGCATCGCGGCGACGAGCGAAATGCCGAGCGTACCAGCCAGATCGGGCAGCCTGTTGTGCAGAATGCCGATCCCGACCAGCAGCAAGATCTCGAGCAGCACGCTGATAGCGCTGGCCCGCTCGCCCGCGAGGCGGCGCAGCCAAGCGGCGATCACGATACCGGCCGCGAAGGCCAGAAGCGGCGGCACGAAGCGAACGGCCTTGGCCCAGTCGCCGGCCGTCGCATGAACCCAGAGGAAGATCAGGTTCGCCGTCTGGGCATTCGCCATCACGCCGTGGATGATCCAGGTATAGGCGTCGATATAACCGCCGGCGACAGCGAGCAACAGAACGATCTCGACCGTTTCGTCGCGACGGGTCGTGCCGGCGGCAAGGTCAAGAGCACTCATGTCGGCGATGCCGGCTGCCGGAAACTCTGCATGGTTCGATAGGCAATGCCTGGTCCCTCGCAAGGCTTGATCTGGATCAAGCAATCCCTGTGATTTCGCGAATGAGATCGCAGCGAAGCGCCGGGGGAGATGCAACATGGAGACGGTGAGGTGGATTATCTCCACTGCTCCGGAAATTTTCCTGCTGCTGGCGGTGGCCATCGGCACGATCCTGGGTCGTGTCCGGATCCGCGGCTTCGCTGTCGGAACCACTGCCTGTATCCTGATCGTGTCCGTACTGCTCGGACAGCTCGGCCATTTCGCGTTTCCCTCCTTGCTGCGCGTGATGCTGTTCAGCCTGTTCGTGTTCACGATCGGCTATCGGTCCGGCCCGGAATTCTTTGCATCCTTGAGCGTCCGCACGCTCGCGCAGGTTGCCGTGGCGCTGGTGCTGGGCGGCACGGGTCTCGTCATTGTCCTGCTGTTTGCCCGCAGCTTCGGACTCGATCCCGGCACGGCTTCCGGGATTGCGGCCGGAGCGCTGACGCAATCGTCGGTGATCGGAACGGCGTCGGGCGCATTGGCGCAGCTCGGCCTGCCCAAGGATACGCTGAGCCAGCAGGAGGCGAACATCGCGGCGGGCTACGCGGTGACCTACGTGCTCGGCTACATCCTGACGCTGCTGTTCGTCCCCTTCGTCGCGCCGAGATTGATGGGGATCGACCTGAAAGCAGAGGCCAAGAAGCTGGAGGCCGAACTGGCCGGCGGCGATCCGCCCAAGACTGAAAACCTCTCCTATCGCAAGTTTCAGGCCCGCGCCTATCGGGTGACCGCTGGCGCCGGCCGCACCGTCAAGTCCATCGAGGAGGAGATCGGAAGCCGCACCGTCGTCGAGCGCATCGTCCGCCAGGGGGCCGATGTCGAGCCGCATCTGGAGACCGTGCTCGAAGCCGGCGACGACATCGTCATTGCCGGCCGCACTGCGGTCATCGTCGCCGCGAGGCCCATCATCGGCACCGAGATCGACGCCGACGAGATCCTGAAGGCGGTCCCGGGCAACGTGCTCGAGGTGCTCGTCGACAATCGCCATCTCCATGGCCGCTCGATCCAGGAGATCGCAACGCGCGTCGGCACCGACGCCCGGGGTGTCTTTCTGCGCGGGCTCACGCGCATGGGCCGTGAGGCGCCATTGAGCGCCGAGACTCGGGTCTATGTCGGAGACGTCATGACGCTCGTCGGCAGCACGCGCAATATCGAGCGCGCGGCCAAGGCGATCGGCCAGATCCTGCGCTCGGGCGATCGCACCGATATCGCGTTCCTCGCCGCCGGCGTCGCAGCCGGCCTGCTCGCCGGGCTCGTCAGCTTCAGGATCGGCGGCGTTGCCCTGACGCTCGGTGGCGGCGGCGGAGCCCTGATCGCCGGCCTCGTCTGCGGCTGGCTGCGGTCGCGCAAGCCGACCATGGGAGCATTGCCGCCGGCAGCGCAGCAGACCTTGAGTGACCTCGGACTGGGCGGCTTCATCGCGGCGATCGGCCTCGGCAACGGCGCCGCCGCCTGGGCTGCGATCCAGGCGCATGGGATGCTTCTGGTCAGCATGGGGCTCGTCATCACCATCGTGCCGCTGGTCATCGCGACGCTGTTTGCCTACCACGTGCTGCGCATGAATCCGGTCATTACCTGCGGCGCGTTGGCCGGTGCCATGACGGTCGATGCTGCGGTCACCGGCGCGTGCGAGGTGGCCGAGAGCCAGACCCCGGTCCTCGGCGTCGCCGTTCCCTACGCGGTCGGAAACGTGTTGCTCACCGTGCTCGGCCCGATCATCGTAGCTGCGACCTACAGTGGATGATGGAGTCCAGTGATGTCGTGGCCGGCCAGACGCTGCGTCGCTGCCTTGCTGCTCGCGTGGGCCATGTTCGCCCCGGCCGCGCGCGCCGGAGACGACGTTCGCATCCAGGAGGAAATCTGGGCGCTGCCACTTCCGCTTCCGATGTTCGCCTATCTGGTGCGCCCGGTCGGTGACGGCCCCTTCCCGCTCGTGATCATGAATCACGGCGTTTCGCTCAACCCGACCGACCGCAGCTTCTTTCCGCTCGTCGAATTCCGCGACGCCGCCCAGTGGTTCGCAAGGCGCGGCTACCTCGTGGTGGCGCCGGTCGGCACCGGCTATGGTGCAGCCGCCATCGACATTCCCGAGCGCGCGGTCTACGGGCCGTTCTTCTCGAAGATCGGCAAGTGCAGCAACCCCAACTTCCTCGATGCCGGTCTTGCTGTCGCCAAAACCGATCTCGCGATCATCGATTATCTGGCCGCCGAGAAGCGCATCATCCCCAGGGATGTGATCGTGGTGGGGCAGTCCGCCGGCGGCTGGGCCTCGATCGCCTTGTCGAGCCTGAACCCGCCGCAGGTCAAGGCCATCATCACCTTTGCGGCGGGCCGCGGCGGCCGGGTCGGCGGCAAGCCGAACAACAATTGCGCGCCAGACAGGCTGGTGGAGGCCACCGCGTATTTCGGCCGCACGTCGCGCGTGCCGATGCTGTGGATCTACATCGAGAACGACACGTTCTTCGGCCCGGACCTGTCGCAGCGCATGCATGCGGCCTTCACCGCCGCCGGCGGCCGGGCCGAGTATCATCTGATGCCGCCGTTCGGCGATGAGGGACATTTCTTCATCGGCGCGAAGACCGCGATCCCGCTCTGGTCGCCGCTCGTCACCAAGTTCCTCGACGCGCCGAAATGATTGCCTGACCGAGAGACCTAACCATGCCAAATGCCCGTGATTGCCTTGCAGCCCTTCTGGTCATCGCCCTCGCCGGCACCACGACCCTGCCCGGCCGTGCCGCCCCGAAGGCCGCACGGGCCGAAAAGCCGGCCGAAGTCACACCGCGCGGCCAGCGTGAAGCAAAGGACATCAGCTACGGAGACTGGCAGAAGCTCTGTTTCAAGGCCGGTGGAGCGCCCACGCTTTGCCGGACCTCGATCATGGGCCAGTTCGCGACCGGACAGACGGCAGTGCGAGTCGATCTGATCGAGCGCGAAGACTCCGCCGCGGCGCGGCTGCAATTGTTCGTGCCTGTGGGCATGTATCTGCAAAGGCCACCCAGGTTGAGCGTCGACCAGGGCGCCTCCGTCCACGTGCCCTATACCTGGTGTCTCACCAATCTATGCATCGCCGCAGATGTGGCGTCCCCCAGCATTGTCAAGCAGATGGAGTCCGGCAAGATCCTGATGCTCGAACTCATCGACTCGAACCTCCTCGCGATGACAATGTCGATCCCCCTGACGCAATTCGCCGCCGTCCACAAGGGGGCGCCGGCCAGGACGCTGGAGCAGAACATCGACGAATGACGGCCGGACTGGGTCTCAGAAGATACCGGCGCGCTCGATGGATTCGATCAGGGATTGCGCCGTGAAGGGTTTGGGCAGATAGGCGATGCAGCCGGATCCATGGGCCGCGGCGCGGCTCGTCGCGCTGTCGTTGCCGGTAATGTAGATCACCGGCACACGGACGTCCTGCGCGGCCAGGCATTGCCGAAGCTCGATACCGGATAGTCCACCAAGATCGATGTCGAGAACGATGCAGATCGCGGTGTCGAATTTTCCGTGTTGAAGCAATGCGTCTGCGGAGTCGAATAGCGTGACGTCGAAGCCGTATCTACGCAGCAGTCTGTTCATGCTGGTCCGCATGGAGGGATCGTCATCGACGACAAAAACGGACCCGCGTAGTGGCAAGGCGACCTGCCTTTTCGGAAGGTGAGCGAACTGCGATCGCTACGGCAACTGCGAGTATACCGGCTACGCTCGCTCCGCGTTGCCGACCCGGCACCTGTCCATCATTGCGCACGGCTCCCCGTGCACTGTCAACACGACTCGATACTGTCCTTTGGGGCAATCACGTCGTGGGAACCGGCTTGCGATGACACGACAGCTAGTGCTCGTTCGTATCGAGCATTCCGAGCCGCTCCGCGATCGAAACGAGTTCCGCAAGCGAATGAACCTGCATCTTTTCCATCACCTGGTGGCGATGCGCTTTCACGGTGCGCTCGGTGGTCCCGAGTTCATGTGCGATCTGCTTGTTGATCCGGCCGCGCACGATGAGATTGAACACCTGCCGCTCACGCTGCGTAAGCCTGGCCAAATGAGCCCGAAACGTCTCGAGCTTGCCGCGCTGGGCGCGCGCGGCTCGCTGACGTGCCAGAGCACGCTCGATGGCATCGATCAGTTGCTCGGAAGATATCGGCTTGGTCAGGAAGTCTTCCGCCCCCGCCTTGATCGCCCGCACGGTGGTCGGGGTGTCCGCGTGTCCCGTCAGGAAGATGATCGGCAGCATCGAGCCGGACGCGATCAATCGCGCTTGCAGATCGGGGCCACTCAATCCCGGTATCCGCACGTCGAGCAGAATGCAGCCCACGTGCTCGTCATCCAGCGCGGCCTCCAGCAACTCCAGCGCCGACGCATAGGTCGCGACCTCATAGCCCGCGAGCTTCAGCCGCCGCTCGATCGCCGTCCGAAAGGACTCATCGTCGTCAACCACGTGAACGAGACCCGGCACCTTCAACCTCTCGCCCGATTTCAACGAGGACCACCGACGTCCTCTGCAAAGCCATTTTCGACAGTCTGAGGATCGGAATATCAGCCCGCAAGGGGCCAAATCCCCGCAGCGGCGGCGCTTTCTCATTCCGCGCAGCCAAGCGCTCGAGCTGCCCCTTGGTACAATGAACCTAGGGACAATGGATTGAAATACCGCCTTGGTCGTAAATCAACCTCGGCGGGAGCGGGACAGCGCGGCGCATTCCCAGCTGGGAAATATTTCGTCCGACGGACCATTCGGCGATGAGCTGAGGACTTGGCCTATGTTTGTTCGCATCACCAGTGATTCCGCGCGTCCCAATTCCCTCCGTGACCTCGGCATGACCAGCGATTCAAATGCGCTCGTCAGTTTGAGCGAATTTTCGTACAGAAAAGGGACGGAGATCTACGGCGAGAAGGAGCCTGCCGAATACGTCTATCAGGTCAAGGCTGGCGCGGTCCGAAGCTACAAGCTGCTGTCGGACGGTCGCCGGCAGATCGGCGCATTCCACCTCAGCGGGGATATTTTCGGCCTCGAGAACGGCAACGAGCACCGGTTCACGACGGAAGCCGTCGTCGACACCACGGTCCGCCTGATCAAGCGGCAAAGTCTCGAAATAGTGGCCGAAAGCGATGCGATGGTCGCCAAAAACCTGCTCAGCATGACCACGACCAATCTCCAGCATGCGGAAGACCACATGCTGCTGCTCGGCCGCAAGACCTCGCTGGAGCGGGTTGCCGCGTTCCTGCTCGAAATGGACAAGCGGCTGACGGCGGCGGGGGTCATCGCGCTCCCGATGTCCCGGCGCGATATCGCGGACTATCTCGGCCTGACGCTGGAGACCGTCTCGCGCGCCCTGTCGCGCCTGCACGAGCTCGGCATCCTCGGCTTCATCGGCAACACCCAGCGGCAGATCGTGTTGCTCGACCGGAACCAGCTGGCCAGCCTCGATCTCCAGCATTGAATCGGCAGGAGGCCGATCGCAATTCAACGCTGCTCCGCGTCGCTCCTGCAGCCTCTTCATGTCTAGCGTGAACCAGGCGCTTCGGTCAGCCCGAGATGCTCGAGCGTCTTGCGCAATACCTCGAAAAGGATGGCAGCCGACCAGCCGAACAGCAGCACGCCGTTCATGGCGGTCAGCGGGCCGATTAATCGCCATTCGCGGACCGGCGTGATGTCACCGTACCCGAGCGTCGTGTAATTGACGAAAGCGAAGTAGAGCAGATCGGCGTCGGCGGCAGCCGCCTGGACAATTCTGTAGGTCGCAGCCCATGTCAGGACTTCCAGCATGTGCGCAAGCATCAACACCACGGCCGTCGCGATCATGACGCCCATCAATTGCAGCCGCGGTCGCCCGCTGTGACGCAGCCCCGCACTGCGCGCAATCCCGACGGCCACGACCGTCACGAGGGCGTGGAGCCCGATATTGATCAGGCTCACCAGCGTGCCGACAAGGAACTGCAGCATCATGGCGACCACCTAGCCCTCATTTCGTACCCAACTGCCTTGGGCCCGTGCACGACAATCGCATCCGCCGGCCACAGCGACGGTTGATCCAGGTCAACGGCGCCTCACGAGCGCGACGTCGCGCCGACGCACCACGCCAGGATCGGCAATTGCAGTCGGGGCGACCTCAGTCGCGCTTGGGCACGATCGCGTGGACGATGGGAGCCAGGCGGGCCAATTCGTCCTCGACCAGGCGCTGAAACTTTCCGGGAGCGGAATCGATGTCCGGCTCCAGACCTTGCAAACGATAGCTTTCCTGCAATTTGGGATCGGCTATCGCCGTGCGGGTCGCCGCAGCGATCCGCTCCACGATCGCATCCGGGGTCGCCCTTGGAGCGAACAAGCCAAACCAGCCGGCATATCTGAGGCCCGGCATGCCTTCCTCGATCACGGTCGGAATTTCCAGCGCGCCGCTCAACCGATGATCGCTCGTCACCGCGATCAGCCGCAGCTTGCCCGCGACGTGCAATTGCAGGATCTGGCTCGAGACAACAGCAATCACCGCGGATATCTGGCCGCTCACCAGGTCGTTGGTCGCGGGCCCCATGCCCCGATAGGGGACATGGACGAAGTCCGCCGCGAGGCCAGCTTGCTGCCTGAACATCTCCCCGATGAGATGATTGCCGGTGCCGACGCCCGGCGTGCCGTAGGACAGCTTGCCCGGATTGGCCCTGGCGAAAGCGATCAGCTCCCGCAGGTTCTTGACCGGCAAGGAAGGATGAACCGCGAAGGCGAGCGTGCTGGTGATCAGGCGGTAGATGGCGCGGAAATCGCGAACCCCGTCATAGGCCGGCTGCGACGAGGACAGCGGAATCATCACCTGCGTGCTGCCATTGCCGAGCAGCAGCGAATAGCCGTCGGCCGCGCTCTGCGCCACCGCGGCAGAGCCGATCGCGCCGCCCGCACCGCCGATATTCTCCACATAGATCGGCCCCAGCAGCGGGGCCACCCCGTCGGCCCAGGGACGGCCGATCTGATCACCCGCGGCGCCGGCCGTATAGGGAATGACCAGCCTGATCGGCCGGACGGGATAATCGTCGGCGCTTGCGCCACGGGGCCATGCGGCCAGCGCAGCCATCTGCGCCGCCGAATTGAGCAATTTTCGACGTGAAAAGAGGGGCATCGCTTTCGTATTCAGGAGCCTGCCGGCCATGTTACACGAGCGGGACGATCTGAAAATCCGCGCGGAGAGATCGCTGCCCTGCACGGCCCAGGCGACGGATATTGCCGGGACGCAATCCTTTGGCGGCCGATGATCCACTGAGAGGGCGCAAGTCCCGGCCAAGGCGCCCTCGATACTTAAGAATTTGGTAACGATACGAACGCTGTTGAACGCATTAATGCAAATCGCACGCCGCCGGTGTCTCGTCCGTAACGACCCTGCTATAAAGCGCAGCCACGGCTCAATCGACCTTCGCGAATTGTCCGGTTTCCCTGATTGCGCATGAACAAGCCCAGCAACAATTTCGACATCGGCCTCGAGCCATCGTTCGACTTTCTGTCTCCGGAATATGCCGAGCTGTTCGATAGCTCGGCGGCCACCGCGTTTCAGCATCCGATCTGGCTGCACAGCCTCTATGCCCGGCTCGCCTCGAATGCCGGTGCGACGCCTCTGGTCGTCGTGGTCCGCCACCACGCGACTGGAGCGCTTGCGATGGTGCTGCCCCTGCTCCGGATCCGGCGCGGCCCGATCCGGACCGTCGAGTTCGCCGACCTGCGCGTTTCCGACTATCTGGCGCCGGTTTGCAGCCCGGATGTGTTTTCGCAATTGCTCGACGACGCGGCTGCATGCGCGGAGATCCGGCGCCTCGTTCGCCCCTTCGACCTGCTGCGCATGAGCAAGCTGCCCGACGCACGGCTTCCGATCGAAAATCTCCTGGCGGCATCCCGACGCGTCTCGATGCACACCAATGCCTACGCGACGGTTCTCGTTGCGCCGTTCGAACAATGGCGAGCCAGCGCGATCGACCGCTCCTATCAGAAGGAGCTCGCAAAGAAATATCGCCAGCTTCAGAAGAAGGGCGCGCTGACCTTCTCATGCTGCAACGACAGCGCCTCGGTGCTCGAGGCGCTGGAGGTGATGAAGAAGTTTCGCGGTCCGCGCTTCCAGGCACAGGGCGACGGAGACCTGCTCCAGCGTCCTGAATATTTCGGCTTCTATTCCGACGTGGCCCTACAAGGGCTCGGCAGCTTCGTGCGCCTCTACGCCATGAAGATGGATGGCGAAGTGATCGCCGCCGTGCTCGGGCTGTGCCATCGGAACAGCTTCCTCATCATCATGAGCGCCTTCGACATTGCCGGCTACAAGAGCCAGTCCCTGGGCGCACTGATGTTCGAGCAGGTCGCGCGGGATTGTATCGAGCGCGGCGACCAGATGCTCGACTTCACCATCGGCGACGAACCTTACAAGAAGCTTTTCGGCGGGCAACCCTCGCCGATGTGGGCGGTCACGCAGGTCGGCAGCACCGCAGGCAGCATCGCCCTGTTCGCGCTGAAGCAGGCGCCGTGGCTGAAGCTGGCCGCCAAGCGGCTGTCGGATTTGCGCCTGCTGCCTGCCCGCACCCCGACGCCCACGCGCTGATCCGGCGCGGGCAGCGGAGCGTCAAGAGCTCAGGCGCGCAGTGCGCCGCGAACGCGCCCGATCCAGCCCGGATGCATTTGATCGACACGGTGTGTCAGGCTGCGGCGCAGGAAGTGCAATCGGCGCCGGACATCCCAGCCGATATCGTTGCGGGACGTCAGGGCCTGGCGGAAGCGCGCCATCTTCAGAGACTGCTGGTCCGCCGCGATCTTGTCGCGATCGGAATAGAACTGCGAGATCTTCTCCAGGCCCATCCCTGATGTCGCGAGCCATTTCGGCGCGTACTCGGTGCACAGACGATCGACGTCGACCAGCAGACGCGCGACGCCCGTGCCTGCGGCGGGGCAATTGGTCTGGAATGCATCGCCGATGAGGACGACGCCCGGCTGGAGATGTCCCTCGACGGCGGTGAGGTCCATCACCCAGTTCTGGACCTTGTCGATGACGCGGAAATCACCGAGATAGGGCCGCAATCCCGGCAGCAGACGCGGGACGGTCGCTTCCGGCTCGCGGCGCAGCTCGCGCATGATCGGATCGGCCGGGTCGCGGAACATGAAGAGATTGGCCCGCATGCCGGTGCGAACGGGGAACAGGCTGAGATAGTCGATGCCATCCGCCGTGCGCTCGCCATAGCAGGTCAGCGCCTCGAAATCGAACGGGCGGCCATCCTGTCGGGCAATCGTGAAGCCGAACGACACCGAATGGCGCTCGGCCAGAATCCGCCGCTTGATGCCGAGCTTGTAACCGAGGGCCGCCGCCATGCCGGTCGCAAGAACGACCAGACGCGCGGTCACGCGTCGTCCCGAAGCCAGATCGAGATGCTGGACGTCGTCGCTGCTGCTGATCGCGGTGACCTCGTCGACGATCAGACTGGAGGAAGCGGGTATCTGGCTGCGCGCCATGGCGACGAGATCGGAATAGGAAAATCCGTAGGCCTGACCGACGCTGACATCGACCACCTTGCCTTCCCGGATGTTGAGCACCTGATCGTATCGGCTGGCGACATTCTCGAGCGCGTGGAAGAAGCCCAGCTTGCGCAGCAGCTGCAGTTGATGGCCGCCGATCTTTTCGACCCGGAATTCGTCCGGATGAACAGCGCGCTTTTCGATCAGGGCGATGCGATGCCCTGCCCGCGCCAGCACGGCAGCCGCAAGCGATCCCGCAAGGCCGCCGCCGACGATCGCGATGTCCGCAACGGTACTCGAAAGTTCGGCTGTGGCGTTCGGCTCGGTCACGGTTCTATCCGCCGTCATGATCTGGGCTCCCACGGTCAACTAAAGTCGCACGTGCAATTCTCCGGCCTGATGTCGCATCGCAGGGCCAAACGCGATGATTTCTCGATATCGAGGTTAACGAGCGGGAGCCCGGCGCTCGCGGCGACGGTCGGCACGTCTCTTGCTCCGATTCCCAGTAAATCGGCGCTTTTTGCGACCCGGCCCGCCGATCCCGGCGAACCTTTCCGCATTGAAACGGCCGATATCGCCTTTCAAACCGACCGTGCGGCGCACCGCCGTCAGTCGGTTCGAACCGGGCTTGCTCTATTTGGGACAACGGGGACGACGATGTTCCACAGTGAAGCAGCCGGTATCGTCGCAGCATCGTCATCGCCGGCACGATCCCGGACGAAGCCCATTAACACTCGGGGTTTTTCGGCATGCTAGGTTGTCGTCCGTAACCGGAACATGTCTCTTCAGGAAAGAGCAGCTCCTTAGATTTCCATGATCGAATTCATTCTCCAGTTGTTGCGGCGTGACGTTACGCGAGGTGTCGTCGGGACCATCCTTCTCAAGGTTGGCAGCGGCGGGCTCGCGTTTGCGCTGTTCTCGCTGGCGGCGCGAACGATGTCGCCCGACGGCTTCGGCATCTTTGCGACCTGGCTTTCGGTTGCCCAGATCGCAGCCGTCGTGGGACTGGTCGGGCAGGAATCGCTGCTGGTGCGCTTCCTGAACGAGTATCAGGTCGGCGACCGGCCGGACCTCACCAAGGGAGTCCTGCTGTCGAGCTTCAAGCTTGCCTCGGCCGCCATGCTGATCGTGATCGTCGGCATCGCCATCGCGGCGAACGCGCGAGGCGATTGGTGGGTGCTGATCCTCGCGGTGTCGGCCTACACGGCCGTGAATGCCGGCGTGATGCTCGGCAGTCAGATTGCCCGCTCGCTGGTCAGCATTCTCATGGGCGAGGGAAATCGCGAGTTCTTCTGGCGGGTCATCGTCGTCCTCTTCCTGCTCGCCATGCTGCTCGCCCACCGGCAACTCGATCCCGCCGAGTTGTTCGCGGTCATGACGATTGCCATGTCGGTCGGCCTGGCTGCGCAGATCATCTCGATCGCGCGCGTGCTGCCTGATTTGCGCGGCACTGCGGCGCGTTCCGAAACGTCCCGCTGGCGCTCGAGTGCCCTTCACTTCTGGCTCGCATCCATCCTCGAGGTCGCAAACCAGTATTTCGACGTCATCCTGGTTTACTGGATGCTGGACCCCACGACGGCCGGAATCTATTTCGCCGCCTCGCGCCTCGCCAACATCTTCGCCATGGTGTCAGCGGCGCTGTACACGTTCGGCGCGCGCAGGCTTCCGTCGCTGTATTTCAGCAAGAACCAACCGGAGTTCGAGCGAACACTGCGCTTGATGGCGGAAGTGACCGCGCTTTGCGTGGCCGCGGGCCTCGCCACGGTCTGGATCGGGGGCCCTATCTGCTCAGCCTGTTCGGGCCTCATTTCACCGAGCAGCATTCGGTCCTGATCGTGCTTGCAATCGGAACCGCCATTCAGGCCGCAGGCGGCCCGTCGGCTGCGATCCTGCAACTGACCGGTCATGAGCGGATCTATGTTCCGGTCGTGGCGGCCAACGTCGCGCTGCGTCTGGCGGGATTTCTCATTCTCATCCCCTGGCTCGGCCTGCTGGGCGCGGCGATTTCGGCCACGGTGTCGCTGGCGCTCGCAACCATTGCCCTGAACGTGCTCTGTCGCCGGCGAACGGGCGTGGATCCTTCAATCCTCGTGCTCTTGCGCTTCGGTGCCCTGAAGCGCGGCAATTATGCCGTCCGCGGCGCGGAGCCCGGTGAATAGGCGTCGATCGCGGCATCGCTTCGCAGCCCCAGGCAACGTGTCTGCGCCCCGCAGATCCGATTGGTTAACGCGCTTCCAGCTGGTGATCGGGGAACTGGTGAAAAGGCTGCGCGAACGATCGTTGTCGCCGAGCCCTGCATTAACTCCGTTTGTTTCTAGTCGGTGTCCACGCGATGTCCGCATGATAGGTACGGAGTTAAGAAGGTGAAGAATTCGTTGCTTTAGCGGGTCGGGATTCGTGCTCCACTATCAGCCGAACAAGGAACTGGGCGAGACGACCGTGACCTCACCCGCGCGGCCGAACGGCGATGGGCGAAAGCTGCACGTGCTTCTCGCGCAAACCCAGGCCGAGAACGCCGGTGCGCAGGAGATCTCCAGGCTGCTCGGCGCCGGGCTAACCGCGCGCGGCTACCGCGTCACCAATCTCTTCTTCTTCCGCAAATCGGATTCATTCGACGAGCCGCCCGATACGCTCTACTGCGCGCCGAGCCGCCCGGGCAATCCGCTGGCGCTGCTGCGGATGCTGTGGACACTCGGTAGTCATATCAGGACGGTCAGGCCCGACGCCGTGCTGACGTTCCAGCATTTTGGCAACGTCATCGGTGCCGGCGTAACGCGCCTCGTCAGCCGCGCACCCGTCATCGCCAATCAGGTGTCATCCGCGCTGGCAATGAGCTGGCCGGTCCGCACCGCCGACATTGTCATGGGCAGCGTCGGCTTCTTCGACCGCATCACGCTCAATTCGAAGGACATGGAGCGCGAGTACTCGCGCTATCCCAGAGCCTACCGGTCTCGCATGGTGCATGTGCCCCATGGCTTCGATGACAAGGCCCTCACCCTGTCGAAGGCAGCTGCACGGGACAAGTTCAAGCTGCCGCCCGATCGCGTCCTGCTCGGCTGCGCGGCAAGGCTGCATCCGCACAAGCGACTCGATGCGGCGATACGTCTGCTGCCGGATCAGCCGTCCTGGCACCTCGCGCTCGCCGGCCAAGGCGCCGACAAGGCACGGCTGAGGCAGCTGGCGGACGAATTGAAGGTATCGAACAGGCTGCATCTGCTGGGGGAAATTCCCCCGAGCCGGATGGCGGACTTTCTCGCCTGCCTGGACGTGTTCGTGTTCCCGACGCAGGCCGAGACTTTCGGCCTGGCTGCGGTCGAAGCCGCGAACGCCGGTGTTCCCTCGGTCGTCACGGATCTTCCCGTCCTGCGCGAAGTGTTGTCCTACGAAGGCAAGCCGACGGCCCTCTTCGTCGATGCGGCCGATCATGCGAAATTGTCGGCAGCCGTCTCCCGGCTGCTGACGGACCAACATCTGAGCGACGAGCTGCGACAAAACGCCAAAGGCCTGCGACTGCGCTATTCCGTAGATGCCATGGTGGAGGAATACGTTCGAATTCTCGGCCAGGTCACCTGACCAGACGATTGGAATAGATGGGCTCGACATGATCATCGAGTTTCGCTGTGAACGTGAGTACGCGCGGCGATGGATGGCCCGCGAGACACTGTTGATCGACGACCGGGACGTTCCGGTTCAAATCGCATGGGCGGCAACGGCCGAGCCGCGGCCCGCGGGCCTCGACGCCCTGTTCGAGCTCGAACGCCTGGTGCTGCACAAGGGCCAGCACAGCGGCGCCAACAGGCTCACCGTCATTCCGAAACCGGCGCGGGCGAGCACCGGGACGGCTGACGTGATCGTCGACTTCACCAGAGGCGCACGCGATCCGAACAGCTCCGCGAAGCTGTATCTGCGCCCGCTGTTCAATGGAGTTGCGGGCGAGAACGCCGCACTTGCCGCCATCCTGGCCGGTGATTTGCCGGTCATCGACATCGTCAACGAACTCGACGGTTCCGTCATCGATCGCGGTCATCCCTCCGGAGAGATCGCCGCAGGCCTCAGCGGTGCGCTCGAAACCGTCATGGTGCGGACGCTGACCATGGTGGCGGCGATCCTGTCGGGACGACCGCGGCTGCTGCCGCAACTGGCGCGGCCGGCCGCGGATGCTCCGCGCCGTGGCCCCGTTGGCTACGTCACCCGCGGCCTTGCCGTCTCCATCGCCAAGGAGATCTATCGCCTCTGCTGCTATGCCCCCCATTGGCATGTCGGCTGGCGCTTCAATGAAGGCGCAGGTGTGTGGCAGACGGGCGATCTGTCCGGACCGGGCTGGCACGTTCTTCCCGATCCCGGCCATCGCTTTTACGCAGATCCCTTCCCGATCACGTGGCAAGGGCGGACATTCGTCTTCTTTGAGGACCTCGACCACCGCGTCGGGAAGGGTATCATTTCGGCGATCGAGTTCGGAGACACCGGGCCGGTCGGCGAGGTCTTGCCGGTGCTGGAGGAGCCCTGGCATCTCTCCTATCCGTTTCTGATCGAGGACGGCGGCGAGTTGTGGATGATCCCGGAGAGTTCGACTCACGGCGACGTCGCTCTCTACAAATGCGTCCGGTTCCCGGACAAATGGGAGCGACACGCGACGCTGCTCTCGGGGCTAGAGCTCGCCGACGTCACGATCACGCAGCACAACGGCCTGCACTATCTGTTCGGCGCCTGGCGCGACGGAGCCGGCGGCTACTCGGATTCGTTGGCGATCTACTACGCCGAGCATCTCTTGGGACCCTGGTTGCCGCACGCCAGCAATCCGGTCCTGATCGACCGCGCGAGCACGCGGCCGGCCGGAAATTTCGTCACGCTCAACGACCGACTGTGGCGCCCGGTCCAGAATTGCAGCGACGGATATGGCGCGGCGCTCGCGCTGGCGGAGGTGGTCGAACTGTCGCCGACGACGTTCAGGCAGATCGTGCGCCATTCCCTGCGCCCCGGGCCGGCGTGGCCCGGCAGGAAGCTCCACACATTGAACCGCTGCGGCCGGCTCGAGGTGATCGACGGATCGCGTGTCCAGCCCAAGACCCGCGCCTTCGCGAGCCGATTTCCGTCGGCCGTTCCCTCTCCACGCACCAGCCCGAGTACCGCCCGCTAACGCGGATGGCTCAAATCTCGCTCGACCGCGCGGCGTCGCTCGCGCCATGTCCGAGCGCACGGGCAAGCACATGCCCGATTGCCCCTGCTTGTGAGGCGCTGCCGCGCCACGCCACGATCTGGTCGGGACGTATCAAGGCGAGGTCCGCCTCGTAGAGATCGCGCAGGGATGCCGGCAGCGTGACGAGCTTCACGTCGACGCCGAGCGCACGGACCGCGTCAGCGACGGCAGCGAAAGCAAACTCGCCAAACTGCAGCAGCGTCCATTCGAACCCGAACAGGTCGTACAAGGACACGCCGTCGTCCAGCCACGCATGCGGCGCGCGCCCCCGGGACAGGCGCTGGGAACGTAGACGTTCGCAGCATCGGGCGGCGGCTGGCTGCCATCGGAGACGATGATCGGCGAGCCGTCATAGCGTCCGCCGAAGGTGACACCGGGGATGTTGAACTCCGCACGGGCGTGCTGCTCGAGATAGACGCCCGCCGTCCGCCGCGCCTCGCGGCCCTCGTCCGTGGCGTCCTCGATCTCGGGCGCCGGCGCAAACAGGCCAAGGGAATCGGCAAAGCGCCGGGCATAGTCGGTGTTGCGCCGCGCCACCGGACGGCGCTCCATCTCGTAGCTGTCGAGCAGCGTCGCCGGGCTTAACCCCTTGACCACGCTGGCGAGCTTCCAGCCGAGATTGACCGCATCCTCGATCGCGGTGTTGTAGCCGAGCCCGCCGGTCGGCGTGAACAAATGCGCGGCGTCGCCGCCGAGGAACACCCTGCCCCGCTGCATCCCGTTCGCGACCAGGGCGTGCCCCGCGGTCCAGGTCAGAAACGAGAGCACCTCGCAGTCGATCGGCGCACCGCAGGCACGCTGGAACGCGGCCCTGGCTTCGTTGATCCCGATCGCGCTTTCGTCTTCGCCCGGCCGAAGCTGCGTGTGAAACGCGAATTCGTCGCGCCCGTTCACGGAGGCCATGAAGGCGCGGCGGTCGCCGTTGAAGCAATTGTACATCCACGCTTTGGCGTGCGGGATGCTCGCATAGAAGTCCGGCGCGCGGAGATACACCGCCAGCATGCGGCCGCCCATGAAATCGCGCTGCGTTCCGGTCTCGCCGCCATAGACGATGCCGAGCGACTGCCGCACCATCGAGCGCGGCCCGTCGGTGCCGATGAGGAAGCCGGCGCGAACCGGAAAACGGCTGCCATCGTCAAGGCACTCGACTTCGCCCACGATGCCGTCATCGCTTTCGGCATAACCGATCAGCCGGTGGCCATAGTTGAGCTTGATACCGGGAAGCCGTTCGGCATGGCGGCGCAGCACCGCCTCGACATATTTCTGCGAGACCCGATGCGGCAGCTCGGCCGCGCTCCAGGAGCCCGACATCCCCTTGATCAGCTCGCTCGCGCGCGCCGATGACGGCAGCGAAAACCGCGCCAGCCCGTAACCGGCATAGCGCGTGAAATACGCAACGTCGGTCGGGTAATCGGCCGGCAAGCCCTCGCGCCGGATCTCATCGGCAAAACCCAGCCGCCGATAGTGCTCCATCGAGCGCGCCTGCGTCGCATTGGCCTGCGGATTGAATGCGGTGCCCGGCTTCTCATCGACCAGGATCGCGGACACGCCGCGCCGGCCGAGGCTCGTTGGCCAGCATCAGCCCGCAGGGCCCCCCGCCCACGACGAGCACCGAGGCTGTCAGAGCTGTTTTCAAAGCGCTTCTCCCTACCAGCATTATCCAGCATGGTAAGGAAGCCTTACGATATCGTCAAGTAGCCTGACTAATTCACATCGTCGAGCGTGTCGAACTTGGCGCCATAGACCGCCAGCCCCTTTAGGATCGCCTCCATCGCGGCCTTGCCGAGCTCTGCGCGCATCTCCTGCTCGGCGACGTCGACGGCATCGCGGAACGCGTCGAGCCATTTGCGGCCGGCCGGCGTGAACTTGACGATGCGGGCCCGCCGGTCGGTCGGATCGGCGATGCGATCGACGAGGCCGAGTCTCGGCACATTGATCGACCAGCTCGCCCATCGCCTGCTTGCTCATGGACGCCCGCCGGGCGAGCTCGGTGAGCCGCGTCCCCTCCACGTCGAGATTGCGGGTCAGGCTGACATGCGCGATGCGCGTCTCGCCGTGTCCCCGCTCGCTCATCAATTCGAGCACGCGCCCTTCGAAGCGCCGCACCGCGTTGTTGAGCAGGCGGCCGATATTGGCATGCCGCCACGCTGTGCCGGACGCGGTGCCGGCTGTCTTGGCTTTCACGAGATCTGCTTCCGATTCGACCGATCGAGGATGCGCCAAGCTAGCACAACAGGCGGCCTCGCGCGCTCGGACGCGATTGGCGCCATGACGCGATCGGGCGGCGTCATTCAGGACGCCGCCCGCCATTCGCAAATCTGCTGACCAGAGACGCCGCGTTTACTTCGAGCGATCAGAGGTCCAGCCCTTGTACTCGGCGACATTGTCCCGGGTCACGAGCTTGGACGGCAGCAGCTCGACGGTCGAAGCCGGCTTCTGGCCATTGAGGATGCCGACGCCGACTTGCACGGCCCGCCGCGCCATGAAGAAAGGGTCTTGCGAAGCAGACGCCTGGATCTGCGGCGACTGCGGATCCTTCAGCGCCGCCTCGATATCCGGCGCGCCGTCGACCGCCGTGATGATGATGCCCGTGCGGTTCTGCTGGCGCGCGGCAAGATCTGTTCCGATCGCCTGCGGATCGTTGATGGCGAAGATGGCGTCGATCTTGGGGAAGCGGGTCAGATAACCCTGCGCGACGGTGAGGCCGCCTTCGCGCGAGCCTTTAGCATCCTGGTCGCTGGACAAGACCTTGATGCCGGGATTCTTCGACAAGACGTTCTTGCAGCCGACGACCCGGTCGATCACCGCGGACACCTGCGGCCCGTTCTCGATGATGACCTCGCCCTTGCCGCCGAGCTTATCCACGATGTACTGGCAGGAGATTTCGCCGGCCTGCACGTTGTTCGTGGTCACGGTGGCATCGGCGCCTTCGGCCGCGGTATCGACCGCAACGACGACGATGCCCGCGGCTTGCGCCTTCTTGATCGCCGGCCCGATCGCCTTGGGATCACCGGGGTTCAAGAGGATCAGGTCGACGCCGGCGGCGATGAAATTGTCGATCTGGGTGACCTGCTTGCCGAGATCGTATTCGAACCCGACCGTGGTGATCTTCACATTGGGATTGGTCTTCTTCGCCTCGAACTCGGCGCCCTTCGACAGCGCGACGAAGAACGGGTTGCCCATCGATCCCAGCGAGACGCCGATCGACTTGAGGTCCTTGGCGAAGGATGGTGCGGTGGTCAGTGCGAGCGCCGTCGCGGCGCCGGCGAGCATGATCGTCTTCAACATGGACTTCCTCCCTGGTCTGTCTTCGTCCCCGCCGCGGCCGACCAGTTGCCGCAACGGAATTCGCATCGAGGGGCGCGCCGCAGCTCTCAGGTTCTGGCAGACCCCTGCAGCCTGTAGCGATCCAGTGCGACGGCTCCGATGATGACGAGGCCCTTGATCACATATTGCCAGATGTCGGAGACACCGACGAGGATGAGGCCGTTCGACAGCACGGCGATGATCAGCGCTCCGACCAGCGTGCCCCAGATCGAGCCGATGCCGCCGACGAACGAGGTGCCGCCGAGGATCACGGCGGTGATCGCATCGAGGCTCGTAGGACTGGCCGAGTTGCAAGCCGTTGGCCGCGTAGAGCCGCGCCGCCTGCATGGCGCCGCCGAGCCCGGCGAACAGACCCGAGACGCCGTAGACGAAGATCAGCACCGCCCAGACCTTGATGCCGGCCAGCCGCGCCGCGCTCTCATTGCCGCCCACCGCATAGATGTGTACGCCGAGCACCGTCCGGCGCAGCACCACCCACGAGAGCAGGATGACGAGCAAGGCGATCACCGAGAGCCACGGGATCGACGCGACACCAGGAATGAGCGTCAGCGAACCATTGCCGATGAAGGCGTAGGGAATGGAGGGATTGAACACGGTGGTGTCGGCCCCGAGCAGGCGCGCGAGGCCCCGCACCGCGGTGAGCGAGCCGAGCGTGACGATGAAAGGCGGCAGGCGAAGCAAAGCGATCAGAGCACCGTTGGCGATGCCGAAACCGAGGCCGGTGAGCACCGAAGCCGGCAACCACAGCATCCCGAGGTCCGGAAATTTGGAGAGCGTCAACCCCGCCATCGCGGATGCCGCCAGGATCGAGCCGACCGAAAGGTCGATGCCGCCGGTGAGGATGACGAAGGTCATGCCCGCGGCGAGCACTGTGTTCACGGCGGCCTGCTGCAGCACGATGCCGAGATTTTGTCCGGTGAAGAACCGTCCTTCGGACAACATGTGAAAGCCGATGCAGAGAATGAGCAGCACCGGCAGCATGCCGAGCGCGCTGATCAGCACCCTCACCCGCTGGCGCCGCGTCTCTGCCGCGGCACCGTTGGTCGCCGTCGGGGCGGACTGGACCGCCGCAGCACCGTTGTCAGGCATCGAGATGCTCCATCCCCGTGGCAAGCGCCATGATGTCTTCCTGCGTCAGCGGCGAAGTGGCGCCGCGCGTCACCTCGCCGGCAATGTGTCCGGCACGCATCACGACGACACGGTCGCAGATGCCGATGATCTCGGGCAGATCGGACGAGATGACGAGAATCGCGGTGCCGGCCTTGGCCAGATTGTCGATGATCGAATAGATCTCCGACTTGGCGCCGACATCGACGCCCCGCGTCGGCTCGTCGAGGATCAGGACTTTCGGCGCGATGGCCAGAAGCCGCGACAGCAGCAGCTTCTGCTGGTTACCGCCCGACAGGCCGCCGGCGGGGACGCCGACATTGGCGGCACGGATGCTAAGGCCCGCGAACGCCCGGTCCGCCCGTTCGCGCGCCTTGTCGCGATCGAGCAGCCAGCCGAGTTTGGCATCGCGGCCGAACACCGCGAGGTTGATATTGTCCAGGCAGGACATGTCGAGAAACAGGCCGAGCGCCTTGCGGTCCTCGGTCAGATACGCAATCCCCGCCTCGAGCGCCTCGCCTGGCGTGCGGATCTCGACCGGCTGTCCCTCCAGCTCCAGCCGGCCGGAAGTCTTCGGCAGCGCGCCGATGATGAGATGCGCAAGTTCGGTGCGGCCGGCGCCGATCAGGCCGGCGAGCCCGACCACCTCGCCCGCATGCACGGTGAGCGAGCAGCCTTTCACGCGCTGGCCGTCCGCCATGTCGATCGCGGCGAGCACGGGATGTCCCCGCCCCGCATCCGGATCATGATCCTTCTTGTAGAACGAGGAGACGTCACGTCCCACCATCATCCGCACGATGGTGTCGGCACGGATCTCGGGCTTGTCGAGCGAGCCGACCAGCCGCCCATCGCGCAGCACGGTGACGCGGTCGCCGAGCGCATAGACCTCGTCCATCCGATGCGAGATGTAAATGATGGCGAGCCCCTCCGCGCGAAGCTGGCGGATCAGCGCAAACAGCCGCGCGCTCTCGCCGGCCGACAATGCGGTGGTCGGCTCGTCCATGATCAGGATCTTTGACCTTGCGTGCAGCGCGCGGGCGATTTCGACCAGTTGCCGCTGGCCCATGGAGAGATGCGCCACCAGCGTCGATGGCAGGAAGTCCGCGCCCAGCCGTTTCAGGATGAGGCCGACGCCCTCGCGCATGGCCCCGCGCGCCAGCAGGCCTGTCCGCGATATCTCCCGCCCCAGATAGATATTCTCGGCAACACTGAGATTGGGAGCGAGCGACAGTTCCTGATAGATGATCGAGATGCCCGCCGCGCGGCCGCCGAGCGGACCTTCGATCCGTATCGGCTGTCCCTCGATGCGGATTTCGCCTCCGGGATCGGGCCTGTAGGCGCCTGACAGGATCTTCATCAGCGTCGACTTGCCGGCGCCGTTTTCCCCCATCAAGGCATGGATCTCGCCGGCATGGACGGTGAGATCGACGGCCCGCAGCGCCTTGATGCCGAAGAAGGACTTTGAGACCCCGCGCATCTCGAGGATCGGATCGTTCATCGTGCCTCCCGGCGCACAATGCGTTTCCCACCCGCGTCTCGATCTCAGTGTCAGCGCGGCTCACGCATTAAACAAAACGCCGGATGCCAGGGCAATACCGAACAACGGGGAACGCGGCATCGCGGCGGCGCTAGTGGCAAGGACGATACAGTTCGCGCCAGGCGGGAAGCCGCTCGGCATAGGCATCCGTCAGCCCGGCGTCAGGTTCGAATGTTTCGATGCGCCGCGGCCGCGTGCACACGGTTGCGATTGCCTCACCCGTGACAGCAAGCCGCCCCAATCTCGCCGCACCGAACGCCGCGCCGGTCTCGCCGCCCGCGAAGCGGTGGATCGGAACATTCAGCACGCTCGCCAGAACCGAGAGCCAGAACTCCGAACGTGATCCACCGCCGATGACGTCTGCTTCCGCAATGACAATGCCGACGTCGGCAAGCACATCGCGGCAATCGGCGAGCGCGAAGGCAACGCCTTCGAGCACCGCCTGCACGATCGCCGCGCGATCGGTGCTATGGCTCAAGCCATCGAGCATGCCGCGCACGAGGGAATCGTCATGCGGCGTCCGCTCGCCCGCGAGATATGGCAGGAAATTCACCGGCGACGGCGCCTGCGGGCGCGAGCCCAGCGGCGCCAGCAGTTCGGCTTCGGTGACGCCGAACAGGCGCGCGGCCCAGGCGAGGCAGGAGGCGGCCGACAGAATCGCGCCGGCCTGAATCCACATCCCGGGGACGGCGTGGCAGAAGGTGTGCACCGCGCGGTCCGGATTGGCGGCGATCGTACCGGTCGGCACCAGCAAGGCGCCCGAGGTTCCCAGAGAAACGAACGCGGTTCCGGGGTGGATCGCGCCGATGCCGACCGCACCGGCCGGATTATCGCCGGCACCGCCTGCGATGATCGGCGGCCTGGTCATGCCCCAGCGCCGCGCAAGCTCGCCGCGCAATGTCGTTGCAGGCGCACAGCCCTCGACCAGACGCGGCATGTGCCCGCGCGACAGGCCGGTCGCGGCCAGTGCTGCGTCCGACCAGTCGCGGCGCGCGGCGTCGAGCCACAGGGATCCCGACGCGTCCGAGACGTCCTCGATCGCCTCCCCCGACAGCACCAGGCGCAAATACGCCTTCGGCTGCAGCACGAGCTTGGTCGCTGCGAAGATGTCGGGCTCGTGCGTCGCGATCCAGAGCAGTTTTGGCGCGGTGAATCCCGGCATCGCCTTGTTGCCCGTGACCGCACGCAAGGCGGGCCAGCGCCGCTCCAGCACACGACATTCAGCCGCGGCGCGGCCGTCGTTCCAGAGGATGCAAGGCCGCAGCGGCTTCGAACTCGCGTCGAGCAAGGTGGCGCCGTGCATCTGGCCGGACAGTCCAATGCCTTCGACCGCCGCCAGCTCTTTTCCATGCGACGCCTTCAGGGCATCGAGCGTGGCGAAGGTCGCATCGATCCAGTGCGCGGGATCCTGCTCGAAATAGCCCGATTGCGGTGAGTTGATCGTCAGCGGCCGGCTCTCGCTTGCAACCACGCGCTGGGCATCGTCGACGAGAACGGTCTTGACTGCGGAGGTGCCGAGATCGATGCCGAGATACATGGTTGCTCCCGCTCACTTCGCCGCGTCGATCCAGATCCCCGGCTCGGAATGCTCGCGGATGTGGCTGACCAGGAAGTCGGAAAACACCCTGATCTTGGCGGGCAGCCTGACGCGGTTCTGGTAGGCGATGTTCATGGTGAGTAGCGGCAGCTGCCAGTCCCTCAGGACGGGCACCAGACGGCCGGCCGCGATATCGCCCTGCACGATGTAAAGCGGCTGGATCAGGATGCCGAGCCCTGCGCGGGCGGCACCACAGATGATCTGACCGTCGTTGCTGTCGAGCGTCGGCGCGATCCGGACCGTCTGCGCCACGCTGCCCTGACTGAGCCGCAGCGAATAGGGATCGTTGGCGAGGTTGTAGATCAGCATGTTGTGGCGGGCGAGATCGGAGGGATGCTCCGGCTGGCCGTGCTTCTCCAGGTAGGAGGGAGCTGCCGCGAGCACGCGATGCATCTGGCCGATACGGCGGACGACGATGTTGGAATCCGGCTCCTGCTCGCGCGTGCGGATCGCGACGTCGATGCCGGCCTCGATGAAGTCCAGATAACGGTTGGCGCTGATGATCTGCACGCTCAGATCAGGATAGAGCGCGCGAAACGCGGGCAGCATCGGCGCCAGATAGATCATCGCGAAGGACAGCGAAGACGTCACGCGTAACATGCCCTTCGGCGACAAGGCGCGGTCGGAGACCGCATCCTCGGCTTCGGCGAGTTCGTTCAACAGCGTACTGCAGCGCTGCAGCAGTTCCTGCCCGGCTTCGGTCAGCCACTGACGGCGTGTGTTGCGCTCGATCAGCCGGACCGCAAGCCGCTCCTCCAGCGCGCTGAGATGCCGGCTGGCGGCCGCGTTCGACATCCGCAGGGTCTCGGCGGCCTTGGACAGGCTGCCGAGTTCGGCGGTTTTGGAGAAGACCTCGAGTTGGAGCAGCCGGTCCATTTTTGCTAAAATAGGAAAAGAGACTTACAAATTTTGGCCTTTATTTCCGATTTCTGCAAGGCAAAATGGTACCCAACAAAGCACAATGGCAGGCGAGGAAATCAGGAAATGTCGGGCCCGATCAGGCACATCGTGATGTGGCGGCTGCGCGGGGAGACCCAGGAGGAGCGGGCCGCCGCCCGGCTGAAGGTCAAGACCCTGTTCGAGGGCCTCCAGGGCCGGATCGACGGTCTCACTCATATTGAGATCGGCGTGGACGTCAGCGCGGTCGACTATGCCTGCGACGTGGTGCTGTTCTCCGAATTCACCGATCAGGCCGCGCTCAGCGCCTATGCCAACCACCCCGAACATTTGCGCGTGCGCGAAGCGCTTGGCGACTTGCGGATCGGACGCTTCCAGGTCGATTATCCCATCAAAGAGACCGGCGCATGATCGGTTCGTTCACCTTTGAAAACCTGCCCTGCCGTGTCGTGTTCGGCAGCGGAACGCTGGCCAGCGCCAAGGCCGAGGTCGAGCGGCTCGGCGGCAAGCGCGCGCTGGTGCTGACGACGCCGCAGCAGGAGGCGCAGGGCAAGAGTCTGGGTACAGCGCTCGGCTCGCTCTATGCCGGCATCTTTCCCGGCGCCACCATGCACACGCCGGTCGAGGTTACCGAGCGCGCGCTCGCGGCGATGAAGGCGTGCGAGGCCGATTGCATCGTTTCGCTCGGCGGCGGCTCGACCACGGGCCTCGGCAAGGCGCTGGCGTTGCGCACCGGAATCAACCAGCTCTGCATCCCCACCACCTATGCAGGCTCGGAGATGACGCCGATCGTCGGCCAGACCGAGAACGGGTTGAAGACCACGGTGCGCGACGCGGCGATCCTGCCGGAGACCGTGATCTACGATGTCGATCTCACCTTGACGCTGCCGGCGAGCCTCGCCGTGACATCTGGCATCAACGCCATCGCCCATGCGGTGGAAGCGCTCTACGCCCGCGACACCAATCCCGTGACCTCGCTGATGGCGGAAGAAGGTATTCGCGCGATCGCACGTGCCTTGCCTGCCATTGCCGCAAAGAGTGATGACCGCGAGGCCCGCACCGAAGCGCTGTATGGCGCCTGGCTGTGTGGTGTCTGCCTCGGCACCGTCGGAATGGCGCTGCATCACAAGCTCTGCCACACGCTCGGCGGCACTTTTGACCTGCCGCACGCCGAGACCCACACCATCGTGCTGCCGCACGCGGTGGCCTACAACGCGCCCGATGTGCCCGACGCGATGGCGCGCGTCGCGCGTGCGATTGGGGCGGCCGATGCGTCGCTGGGACTTTTCGAACTGGCAAAGCGGCTGGGCGCGAAGCTGGCGCTGCGCGACGTCGGCATGCCCGAGAGCGGCATCGACAGGGCGGCCGATCTCGCCGTCACCAATGCTTACTGGAACCCGCGTCCGCTCGAGCGCGATGCGATCCGCGACCTGATCGCGCGCGCCTGGGCCGGCGAGCCGCCGGCTCCGACCAAAGCGGCGGCTTGAAACGATGCGCCGCACGCTGATCAGATCGGCCACCGTCATCACCATGGATGACGCGATCGGCGACCTCGCGGCCGGCGATGTGCTGGTCGAGGGCGGCCGCATCGCCGACGTGCGGCCATCGATCGACGTCGCGGCCGACACCGAGATTGTCGACGGCAGAGGCCGCATCGTCATCCCCGGCTTGATCAACGCACACATGCACACCTGGCAGACCGGCTTGCGTGGCTTTGCCGCGAACTGGACGCTGCTGGAATATTTCCGCCGCATGCATGCCGGCCTGGCCACCGTGTTCCGGCCCGACGACATCCACATCGCAACGCTCGTCGGCGCGCTGAACCAGATCAATCACGGCGTCACCACGCTGGTCGACTGGTGCCACAACAACCCGACGCCCGATCACACCGACGCTGCCGTGCGCGGCCTGACCGAGAGCGGCATCCGCGCTGCGTTCTTCCACGGCTCGCCGAAACCCGAGCCGAAGCCGGGCGAGCCGCATTTCTCGGAAGTGCCGCATCCGCGCCGGGAGGTCGAGCGGCTGCTCGCAGGTCCCCTCGCCGACCGCGACGGCCTCGTCACGCTGGGCCTCGCCATCCTCGGCCCGCATTATTCGACGCTCGACGTCGCCATGCACGACTTCGCTCTCGCACGGGAGCTGAACCTGATCGCCTCCATGCATCAAGGCGGCGGTCCTGCGAAGACGCCCGGCGGCTGGGAGAAGCTGACCGAGGCCGGCCTGGTTGGCCCCGGCGTCAACATCGTCCATGGCAACGACCTGCCTGACGATCTGCTCGACCGCATGATCGATCTCGGCGTTTCGTTCTCGGTGACGCCCGAGAACGAGATGATCCAGGGTCACGGCTTTCCGATCACCGGGCGCCTTCTCAAGCGTGGCGTTCGCCCGACCATCGGCATCGATCTGGAATCCGTGCTGGCCGGCGATCTTCTCTCCGTTGCGCGCGTCGCGCTCTCCATGCAGCGGGCGCTCGATAACGCGGAGACGCGCAAAGCCAGCGGCGCCATTCCGGCGACAACCACCATCCCTGTGCGCGAAGCGCTGCGCTGGATCACGACGGAGGGCGCCCGCATGCTCGGCCGCGAGAACCAGATCGGCTCGCTGACGCCCGGCAAGCTCGCCGACATCGTCATCATCAACGCCTCTGACCTCAATCTCCAGCCAGTGCACGAGCCCGTCGCGACCGTCGTAATGCAGACCAGCCTTGCCAATATCGAGTCCGTCATGATCGGCGGCGCCTGGAAGAAGCGGAATGGCCGGCTGCTCGCCGAGGGTTTGGAGACGAAGAAGGAACTGCTGGCGCAATCCGGCCGGCGGCTCGTGCAGGACATCGAACGACAGGGACGCGCCGCCTAACGGCGCCAACGGACAAGAACAATGACAGACGCTTCGAAGAATGTTGCTTTCATCGGGATCGGCAAGATGGGCCTGCCAATGTCCGCGCTCATCGCCAAGGCCGGCTACGCCGTGACCGCGTTCGACAAGAGTGCGGCGCGGGTCAGCGAGGCGCGCGCGCAGGGCATCACGATCGCCGCCTCCCCGGCCGAAGCCGCGAGCGGCGAGGCCTCGGTCGTCACCTCCCTGCCGGACGACGCAGCCTTGCGTGGCGCGTTGCTCGGCTCCGCCGGCCTGATCGCCGCGATGGCGCCGGGCGCCGTCCTGATCGAGACCAGCACCGTGAGCGTCGAAGCTTCCACCGAAGTCGCGGCCGCGGCGCAGGCACGCGGGATCGCCTATCTGCGCGCACCGGTCTCCGGCAATGCCAGCATCGTCCACACCGGCGCCCTCACCTGTTTCGTCTCGGGTCCGAAGGATGCATTCGAGAGCGCAAAGCCGTTGTTAGCCGCCTTCACACGCGCGCAGACCTATCTCGGGCCGGCCGAGGAAGCGCGCTACGCAAAGCTCTCGGTCAATTTGATGATCGCCGTATCGGCCGCGATGATGGCGGAGAGTCTCGCGCTGGCGCGCAAGGGCGGCATCGCCTGGCAGGATATTTTGACGGTGCTCGACGACAGCGCGGTGGCTTCGCCGATGGTGAAGTACAAGACCGCGCCGCTGCGCAGCCGCGATTTCGAGTCCACCTTCTCCTGCAAGCAGATGGCCAAGGACCTCGATCTCATCCTGGGCGCCGGTCATGCCGTCGGCGTGCCGCTGCAACTCGCCGCCCAGGTGCGCGAGACCTATGGCTCGCTGGTCGCGCAGGGCGACGGCGATACGGATTTCATCGCGACCGTCAAGCATCTCGAACTGCTGTCCGGCCTCGACGAGCCCAAACTCTGATCTACGGAGCACCCATGCGCAATTTCAACGAGAACACGATCACCGACGCGGTGCTGGAGCGGATCGCAGGCGCAGCCGACCCGCGCATCAAGGAGGTGAGCGAGGCGCTGGTGCGGCACCTTCATGCCTTCGTTCGCGAGGTGCGGCCGACCCAGAAGGAATGGGAGTTCGGCATCGACTTCCTGACCCGCACCGGCCACATGTGCGACGACAAGCGCCAGGAATTCATCCTGCTGTCGGATACGCTGGGCGTCTCCATGTTGGTCGATGCCATCAATCACCCCGTGCCGGAGGGCGCGACCGAGACCACAGTGCTCGGGCCCTTCTTCGTCCAGGCCGCGCCCGAGAAGGACAGCGGCGCCGATATCTCCGGCCCGATGGAAGGCGATCCGATGCTGGTCACCGGCTCCGTGTCCGGCGTCGATGGAAAGCCGCTCGCGGGCGCGATCGTCGATGTCTGGCATTCCGACGACGACGGCTATTACGACGTGCAGCAGCTCGACGCCATCGGCGATCTCGCGATGCGCGCGCGCTTCCACACTGACGGGAGCGGCCGCTTCCATTTCTGGTCGATCAAGCCGGCCGCCTACCCCGTCCCGCATGACGGCCCGGTCGGCCAGATGCTGGAGGCGCAGGGCCGCCATCCCTGGCGTCCCGCGCATGTCCATTTCATGATCTCGGCACCCGGCTTCGAACAGCTCGTGACACACGTGTTCGTCGCCGGCGACCAGTATCTCGACTCAGACGTGGTGTTCGGAGTCAAGGACAGTCTGATCCGCGAGTTCACGCACCATCCCGCCGGCCGTGCGCCGGATGGTCGCATGGTGGAGAGCGAGTATTTCCACCTCAACTACGATTTCGGGCTGAAGCAGGTCGCCAGCAACGCAAGGGCCGCTTAAGCCAAAAGTCAAATCGACGGACTGACAACAGTCCGCGACAAAGACGACGACGGGGAGAGACGATGGGACCGCGGGTCAACAGTGCCGCTTTGGCTGAACGCCTTATGGGCGTGATCGGTCCGCGCGCGACCGTCGCGCGCGGGGTGCTAGACCAGCATGGTCAGAGCGAGTCGTATTACCGCGCGCTGCCGCCCGATATTGTCGTGTTTCCGGAGACCACTGCGGAGGTCGTCGAGGCTCGTCAAACTGTGCGCGAACGTTGGCATGCCGATCGTGCCGTTCGGCGCGGGCACCTCGCTCGAAGGCAACGCGGCCGCGGTCGCCGGCGGCGTCTGCTTCGACTTCGCGCGCATGAACAACGTGCTGGCGGTGCACGACAGCGACATGGACGTCGTGGTGCAGCCCGGCATCACGCGCAAGCAACTCAACGCGGAGCTGCGCAACACCGGCCTGTTCTTCCCGATCGACCCAGGGGCGGACGCCTCGATCGGCGGCATGACCTCCACCCGCGCGTCCGGCACCATGGCGGTGCGCTACGGCACCATGAAGGACAATGTCATGGCGCTGGAAGTGGTGCTGGCCGATGGCCGCGTCATCCGCACCGCCAGGCGCGCCCGCAAATCGGCCGCCGGCTACGATCTGACGCGCATGTTCGTCGGCGCGGAGGGAACACTCGGCGTCATCACCGAGATCACGCTGAAGGTGCATCCGGTGCCGCAGGCCATCTCGGCCGCGGTCTGCAGCTTCGACACATTGCACGATGCCGTCGATACCGCGATCTCCTTGATCCAGTCCGCCATCCCCGTCGCCCGCGTCGAACTGCTCGACGACGTCATGATGCGCGGCATCAACGCCTACGCCAAGCTCGGCTACCGCGAGGCGCCGACCCTGTTCTTCGAATTCCACGGCTCCGAAGCCTCCGTCGCCGAGCAGGCGGAAGCCGCACAGGCAATCGCCGCCGACCATGGCGGGCACGGCTTTGCCTGGGCCAAGGCACCGGAGGACCGCAGCCGTCTCTGGCACGCCCGCGACAATACGCTCTATGCCGGCCTCGGCCTGCGTCCTGGAGCGCGCGCCGTGATCACCGACGTCTGCGTGCCGATCTCGCGGCTGGCCGAATGCCTGACCGAGACGCGGCGTGATGCGGACGCGAACGGCTTTACCGCGCCGATCGTCGGCCATGTCGGCGACGGCAATTTCCACATGCTGATCCTGATCGATCCCGCAGAGCCCGAGGAGACCGAAGGCGCCAAGGCGCTGCAGGCGCGCATGGTCGCCCGTGCCATCGCCATGGACGGGACCTGCACCGGCGAACACGGCATCGGGCTCGGCAAGATCGACTATCTCGCGGACGAGCTCGGCGAGGCCGTGGACGTGATGCGATCGATCAAGACCGCGCTCGATCCTGATGGACTGATGAACCCCGGGAAGATCTTTGCGAGCGGAGTTGGATCATGAGCGATGGGCTCCCGGTCGAGGTGATCTCGCCCACGCCGCTTTTGGAGCTGCGCGGCATCAGCAAGGAATTCCCCGGCGTCAAGGCGCTGGACGACGTGTCGTTCGCCGTCTACCCCGGCGAAGTCCACATGCTGCTGGGCGAGAACGGTGCCGGCAAGTCGAGCCTGATGAAGGTACTGTGCGGCGCCTATCGCGCCGATGCCGGGGAGTTCCATTACAACGGCGAGAAGGTCACGATCGATTCCACCGCCGATGCGCAGAAGCTCGGCATTGCCGTCATCTTCCAGGAATTCTCGCTGGTCCCCTATCTCGACATCGCCCAGAACATTTTTCTCGGCCGCGAACCTGCGGGGCGTATCCCCGGTACCATCGACCGCCGCAGGATATTGGCCGACGCCAAACGCGTGCTCGACACGATCGGCTTCGACATCGATCCCTCAACCATCGTCGAGAAGCTCGGCGTGGCCCAGCAGCAGATGGTCGAGATCGCCAAGGCCATCAGCCAGAACGCCCGCATCCTCGTCATGGACGAGCCAACGGCGGCGCTGTCCGACCGCGAGACCGAGTTGTTGTTTGCGCTGATCGCGCGGCTGAAGTCCGACGGCGTTTCCATCGTCTATATCTCCCATCGCATGGCCGAGGTGTTCGCGCTCGGCGACCGCATCACCGTGCTGCGCGACGGCCGCCGTATCGACGGAGTCAGGCCCGCCGACGTCTCGCCGGACCAGCTGGTGCGCATGATGGTCGGCCGCAACGTGGACATGACCTATCCCCGGAATTTTGCCGACAAGCCAGGTGAGCTGCTGCTCGAGGTTAAAGGCCTGACGACTTCGACCGGGATATCCGATATCAACATCGAGGTGCGCCGGGGCGAGATCGTCGGCCTGTGTGGCCTGGTCGGCTCCGGCCGCAGCGAAGTCGCCCGCGCCATCTTCGGCGCCGATCCCGTGACGTCGGGCGAGATCATCTTCGACGGCAAGGCCATCTTGGGCGAGCCTGATCTCGCCGCCCGCCGCGGCATTGCGCTGATCCCGGAGAGCCGCAAGAGCGAGGGTCTGGCACTGCTGCGCTCGGTGAGCGACAACCTTGTGGTTTCCGCGCTGAGGAAGCTCTTTCCGAGCGGCCTGTTCGACCAACGCTCGGCCCAGCGCACCGCAGATGGCCTGATCCGGCAGCTGCGCATTGCAACGCCAAGCGCGCGGCAGACCGTCGGCCTGCTCTCCGGCGGCAACCAGCAGAAGGTCGTGATCGGCAAATGGCTGGCGGCCGGCTCGAAACTCTTCATCTTCGACGAGCCGACGCGCGGCATCGACATCGGCGCCAAGTCCGAAATCTTTGCGCTGATCGACCGCCTCGTCGCCGAAGGCGCAGCTGCCCTGATGATCTCGTCCGAGCAGATCGAGATCTGCCATGTCTGCGATCGTGCCTATGTGATGCGCGAAGGGCGCATCGCCGGGCACCTGACCCGCAACGAATTGACCGAGGAGAACATCGTGCGACTGGGGATGCATCATGCGTGAAGCCGCAGTCGTCTCAACGCCGAACCCACTGCAACGCATTCCCGGCGTTGCCATCGTGCTGGTGCTGCTGATCGCGCTGTTCAGCGCGATCGCGCCCGGCTTCCTGTCGGTAGCCAACCTCTCCAACGTGCTGGTGCAGTCGACCATCCTGACCATGCTGGCGCTGCCGATGACGCTGATCATCATGACCGAGGGGCTGGACCTTTCGATGGGCGCAGTGCTGACGCTAACCTCGCTCTGCGTCGCCATCGTGTCGCTGGCCACCAAATCCATGCTGCTCGGCCTCGGCGCCGGCCTGCTGGTGGGCACAGCCTTCGGCGTCGCCAACGGCTGGCTCGTCGCCATCCTCGGCATCCCGCCCTTCGTCGCGACGCTTGGCACGCTCGGCATGGCGCAGGGCCTGTCGCTGATCGTCAGCGACGGCCAGAGCGTCGTCGGCATCCCCCATAGCGTGCGCGATATCTATTCGGCGACGCTTTCAGGCATTCCCGTGCCGATCGTCATGGCGCTGGTGACCTACGCGGCGTTCCACGGCCTGCTCTATCACACCCGCTTCGGCACCTACATCTTCGCACTCGGCGGCAACCGCGAGGCGCTGCGCTATGCCGGCCTGTCGCCGAACAAGCTGCTGATCGCGGTCTACGCGCTCGGCGGTGCCATGGCCGGCATCGCGGGCCTGTTGATGACGGCGCGGATGAATTCCGGCCACCCGACCGCGGGCCTCGGCCTCGAATTCGACGCCATCGCGGCCGTCGCGGTCGGCGGCACCTCGTTCGAGCGCGGCAATGGCTGGCTGCTCGGCACCCTGCTCGGCGTCCTCTCGGTCGGCGTGCTCCGCAACGGGTTGAACCTGATCTCGCTGCCGTCCTCGGTGCAGGTCGCAAGCGTCGGCGTGCTCGTCATCGTCGCGTTGTTCCTCGATGGTCTCAGGAGCCGGGCATGACCGACATCACCAAAGAGGCACTGATGCCGCCCCGCTCGTTCCTGTCGCAGGACGCCGTCCAGGTGTTCTACCGCCTGCTCGCTGCGCTGCTGATCTGTGCCGTGCTCGCCGTGCTCAGCGAGTCCTTCCTGAGCCTGGGCAACATCCTCAACGTGCTGCGGCAGGCGAGCCTGACCTTCTTCATCGCCTCCGGTCTGACGCTGGTGGTGCTGACCGCAGGCCTCGACCTCTCCGTCGGCGCCAACGTCGCGCTGTCGGCCTGCATCGCCGGCACCGTGATCCACAAGACCGGCTCGCCGGCACTCGGAATCTTCGCCGGCCTTGCCTGCGGCGGCCTCGTCGGCCTGCTCAATGGCATCATGGTCACCGCGCTACGCATCCCCTCCTTCATCGCCACCTACGGCATGCTCTGGGTGCTGAACGGCCTCACCTACTGGTACATGGCCGGTGAGACGCTGCACGGCTTTCCGGCCGGCTTCCGCCAGATCGGCAGCGGCTATCTGTTCGGCCTGCCGATCCCGGTCTATCTGCTGCTGGTGTTCCTCGGCATCGGAACGTTGTTCGCGCAGCGCACGGTCTGGGGCCAGGAGATCTATGCGATCGGCGCCAATCCGGTCGCCGCACGGCTCTCCGGCATTCCCGTCGCGCGGCGCCTGCTGCTGGTCTATGCGGTGTCAGGCACCATGGCGGGGCTTGCCTCGATCATCTTCCTGTCGCGGCTCAATTCGGCCGAGGCCGACATCGGCGAGAGCCTGACGCTGCCGGCGATCGCGGCCGTGCTGATCGGCGGCACCTCGCTGTTCGGCGGCGTCGGCACCGTGTTCGGCACGTTCATCGGCGCGCTGATCCTGACCTTGGTGCTGAACGGCATGAATTTGCTCTCGGTCAGCGCCAACTGGCAGCCGCTCGTCACCGGCGTCATCGTCATTCTCGCGGTCTGGCTCGACATGAAGACGCGCCGCCGCGCGCAATGAGTTCTCAAGACGACCAACAAGCAAAATGAGGGATGGAGGCAACATGAAACAGAAACTAGGTTATCTCGCGCTGCCGCTGCTGATGGCGGCTGCGTTCACGACGCAGGCGCGCGCCGATGGCGAGACCATCGCCGTCTTCACCAAGAACCAGACCAACCCGTTCTTCCAGACGGTGCGGGTCGGCGCCGACAACATGGCCAAGACGCTCAACGCGAAGACGCTGCAATACATCCCGACCAAGCCGGATTCGATCCCCGAGCAGCTCAGCCAGATCGAGGACGTCGTGGTGAAGAAGCCGAGTGCGATCGTGTTCACGCCGGTCGACTACAAGGCGATGGTGCCTGGTGTCGAGAAGATCAACGACGCCAAGATCCCCGTCGTCAACATCACCGATCGCTCCGCTGGCGGCAAGTTCCTCTCCTTCATCGGCGCCGACGACTACAGCCTCGGGCTCGAGACCGCGCGCTTCCTGTTGAAGACCCTGGGCGGCAAGGGCAACATCGTCATCATCGAGGGCGTCAAGGGCTCGCTGACCAATGTCGACCGCGTCCGCGGCTTTAACGACGCGCTGAAGGAGGCGCCCGGCGCCAAGCTGCTGGCCTCGCAGCCCGGCAACTACCAGCGGCTTCAGGCGCTGCAGGTCATGGAGAATTTGATGCAGTCGAACTCGCAGATCGATGGCGTGCTCGCCGCCAATGACGCGATGGCGGTCGGCGCGATCGAGGCGCTCGACGGCGCCAACCGCAAGGCCCAGGTGATCGGCATCAACGGCACCAAGGAGGCGATCGACGCGATCAAGTCCGGTAAGCTGCTCGCCAGCGGCGACTACAACGGGTTTGCGCAAGGATGCCTCGGCACCATGATGGCGATCCGCGCCTTGCGCAGCCAGCCCGTCATCGCCGAGATCGTGCTGAAGCCGACCGTCATCACCAAGGTCAATTACCAGCCGTTCGACGTGCCGCTGGAGCAGCGCACCTGCCCGACCTTCGAGGACGCCAGCAAGCTCAGTGCCAAGTAAGTTCCCCCATCGCATCCGGACGGCCGCCCCGGCGGCCGTCCCAAGAACCGACGTCGAAGAAACGGAGACCACCATGCTGTTCGCCATTCACGCCGTTGACCGCAGCGGCGCGCTGCCGACCCGGCTCGCCAATTACGATGCCCACAAGGCGTTCTTGAGCGACACCTCGCGCTTCGGCGTCAAGATCGTGATGTCGGGGCCGCTCGTCTCCGACGATGGTCAAACCATGATCGGTAGCCTGTTTCTGATCGAGGCACCCGGCCGCTCCGAAGTCGAGGCCTTCAACCGCGCCGACCCCTTTGCCGCGGCCGGCATCTGGGAAAAGGTGACGATCACCGGCTTCCTGCGCCGGCAGGGTTGAGGCCGGCCCTACCAAAAGTGCGAAAACAACCCCATGCACAGTAGAACGGGGTTTGATTTCGTTGACGAATTTCCGTCGCTGAATCTCGCGCTTTCAGCTGCTCGCTGCCCCTTCGCCATCGTCGAGATGACAGGCCACCCATTGCTCGCCTCCCACCGCACGTAGCACCGGCTCGTCGACCCGGCAGCGGTCGAAGACCAGCGGGCAGCGGGTATGGAAGCGGCATCCCTTCGGCGGATCGATCGGGCTCGGCACGTCGCCCTTGAGGATGACCGGATTGCGATGGGCGCCCGGCTCCGGCAGCGGCACCGCGGACAGCAGCGCCTTGGTGTAGGGATGCCTTGGGGCGGCAAAGATCTCGCGGCGCGGCGCCACTTCCACGATCTTGCCGAGATACATCACGGCGACGCGGTGGGTCATGTGCTCGACGATGGCGAGGTCATGACTGATGAACAGCAGCGCAAGGCCGAACTCGCGCTGGAGATCCTGGAGGAGGTTGACGATCTGCGCCTTGACCGAGACGTCGAGCGCGGAGACCGCCTCGTCGCAGACAATCAGCTCGGGCTCGGCGGCGAGCGCCCGCGCGATGCCGATGCGCTGCCGCTGGCCGCCGGAGAATTCATGCGGCCTGCGATTGAGCGCCTCGCGCGGCAGGCGCACGGTGTCCATCAGCGCCGTGACGCGCACCTCGAGATCCTCGGCGGATTTGGCGAGGCCGAAATTGCGGATCGGCTCGGCCAGGATGTCGCGCACGCGCATGCGCGGGTTGAGGCTGGAGAACGGATCCTGGAACACCACCTGCACGCGACGCCGCATCTGGCGCATCGTGCTGGGATGAGCGTCGTCGATGCGCTGGCCGTCGAGGATCACCTGTCCCGAAGTGATGTCGAACAGCCGCAAAATCGCGCGTCCGACCGTCGACTTGCCGCAGCCGGACTCGCCGACCAGCGACAGCGTCTCGCCGCGCGCGATCTCGAACGACACGCCGTCGACCGCATAGACGAATTCGGACTTGCGCTGGAACAGGCCCTTCTTGACGGGAAAATGCTTCTTGAGGTCGTTGACCTGGAGTAGCGGAGGACTCATGCCGCGACCGCCCCCTTGGCGGCGTAGTGGCAGGCGGCGATGTGGCGCGGGCCCTTCTCCTCCAGCCCCGGCGCATATTGCCGACAGAGATCGGTCGCGAGCGCGCAGCGACCGGCGAAGACGCAGCCGGTGATCGGCTTCCTGAGATCGGGCACCTGCCCCGGGATCTCGGCGAGCCGCGTCGCGGTCCCCGCGAGCGAGGAGCCGAGCCGCGGCACCGCGCCCAACAGGCCCTGCGTATAGGGATGGCGGGGGGAGCGGAACAGCTCGGCGACCGGCGCCTCCTCGACCTTGCGGCCGGCATACATCACCATGACGCGCTCGGCGATCTCGGCGACGACGCCGAGGTCGTGGGTGATCAGGATGATGGCAGCACCGACCCGGCGCTTGAGGTCGAGCATCAGCTTCAGGATCTGCGCCTGGATCGTGACGTCGAGCGCGGTGGTCGGCTCGTCGGCGATCAGAAGCTTTGGATTGCAGGCGAGCGCGATGGCGATCATGACGCGCTGGCGCATGCCGCCGGAGAGCTGATGCGGATATTCGCGCACGCGGCGTTTCGGCTCGGGGATGCCGACCAGCGTCAGCATCTCGACCGCGTGCGCCTCGGCCGCTGCCTTGTCCAGCCCCTGATGGATCATCAAGGTCTCGCGGATCTGGCGGCCGACGGTGAGCACCGGGTTGAGGCTCGTCATCGGCTCCTGGAAGATCATCGAGATGTCGTTGCCGCGGATGGCGCGCATCTCGCGGTCTGACAGCTTCAGCAGATCCCTGCCCGCAAAACGGATGCTGCCTGCGATCCTGCCCGGCGGCTCCGGGATCAGCCGCATCAAGGACATCGAGGTCACCGACTTGCCGCAGCCGGACTCGCCGACGATGGCGAGCGTTTCGCCTTCGTTGACATGGAAGGATACCCCGTCCACCGCGCGGTTGATGCCGCCGGGGGTGCGGAAATGGGTCTGGAGGTTCTCGACTTCGAGCAGCGCCATCGCGATCAGCCCCGATCCATCACAGCCAACATCACAGACTTTTGGCCATGCGCGGGTCGAGCGCATCGCGAAGGCCGTCGCCGAGCAGATTCACGGCGAGCACGGTGACGGACAGGAACGCCGCCGGGAAGAACACGATGTAGGGCTTGACCTGCCACAGCGCGCGGCCTTCGGCCATGATGTTGCCCCAGGACGGAATGGTCGGCGGCGTGCCGGCGCCGATGAAGGACAGGATCGCCTCGGTGATCATGGCGCTGGCGCAGATATAGGTCGCCTGCACCAGCATCGGCGCCACCGTGTTGGGCAGGATGTGGCGAAGGATGATCATGGGCGTGCGCGTGCCGCAGGCCACGGCCGCGTCCACATAAGGCTGCTCGCGCAGCGACAGCACCACGCTGCGGACGAGGCGCGAGACGCGCGGAATTTCGGCGACGGTGATGGCGAGGATGACGTTGCCGACGCTGCCGCGCGTCAGGGCCATCAGCGCGATCGCCAGCAGGATCGGCGGGATCGACATCAGCCCGTCCATGAAACGCATCAAAATGCCGTCGGCCCAGCGGATGAAGCCGGAGACCATTCCGATGGCAAGTCCGGCAGCGGACGCGAAGATCGCCACCGACAGTCCGACCGTGAGCGAGACCCGTGCGCCAAACAGCACGCGGGAATAGATGTCGCGGCCGAGCACGTCGCTGCCGAACCAGAAAGCGGCCGACGGTGCGCGGGTGCGTTTGGCCGGCGCAAGCGCGGTCGGGTCCACCGTCCCGAGATAGGGCGCGAAGATCGCGATCAGGACAAGTGTCAGCAGCAACGCGCCGCCGATGGCGACGGTGGGATGGCCGCGCAAGAGCCCGATGAAGCCGCGCCGGATCGTGACCGGCCGGAGGATCTCGGGCAGCTGCGGCGCGAGGACTAGGCCTGCGGGAAGCGATTGCGAATTGACGGTCGTATCGGTCAATAGCGGATCCTCGGGTCAACGAGCGTGTAGATGACGTCGATCATCAGATTGACGAGGACGTAAACGAAGCTGAACAGCAACACGATGCCCTGGATGACGGGATAGTCGCGGCGCAGGATCGCATCGATCGTGAGGCGGCCGAGGCCGGGAATCGCGAATACGCTCTCGGTCACGACCGCGCCCCCGATCAAGAGCGCGATGCCGATGCCGATCACGGTCACGATCGGCACCGCCGCATTCTTCAGCGCGTGAATGAACAGGATGCCGCCCTGCCCCAGGCCCTTGGCCTTGGCCGTGCGGATATAGTCCTGCTGCAGCACTTCGAGCATGGCCGCGCGGGTGATGCGCGCGACCAGCGCGATGTAGACGCAGCCGAGCGCGATCGCCGGCAGGATCAAATTCTCCAGCCACGGCCAGAAGCCGGAGCTGAGCGGTGTATAGCCCTGCACCGGCAGCCATTCGAGCTCCAGCGCAAAGATGTAGGCGAGCATGTAGCCGACCACGAACACGGGCAGCGAGAAGCCGAATACCGCAAAGCCCATGATGACGCGGTCGATCAGGCTGCCGGCCTTCCACGCCGCCACCACGCCGAGCGGCACCGCCACCACGATCGTCAGCAGCAGCGTGACGATCATCAGCGACAGCGTCGGCCCAAGACGCTGCCCGATCATCGCCGAGACCGGCAAATTGGTGAAGATCGAGGTGCCGAGATCGCCGTGCAGGATGCGCCAGACCCAGCTGCCGAACTGGACCAGGAACGGACGGTCGAGGCCGAGGCTCTGGCGGATGCGCTCTACATCCTCCGGGCTCGCCTGGTCGCCCGCGATCACCACGGCGGGATCACCCGGCGCGATGTAGAGCAGGCTGAACACGAACAGCGCAACGATCGCCATCACCGGCAAGGTCGCGACGATGCGACGGAGGATGTAGGAGAGCATCTGGCCTCAGCGCGCCATCATGCCGATTTCGACACGCCCCAGAAGAACGGCAGCGGCCCCTTGGCGATGCCGGAAACGTTCTTGCGCCAAGCCGTGTAAGTCAGGAAGAAGCCGGTCGGCGCATAGACGACATCCTCGATCGCCGCCTTGTTGACCCGCCCGATCGCCGCCTTCTCTTCGTCGATGCTCTTGGCGTCGAACCAGCCCGCGATCTCCTTTTCGGTGTTCGGGCTGTTGGGCCAGCCGAACCAGGCCTTGTCACCGTTGGCGCGGATGGCGGTGTAAGCGGCAGGCGTGATGCAATCGGCGCCGGCATGCCAGCTGTGGAACATGTTCCAGCCGCCTTGTCCCGGCGGTGTCTTGGCAGCGCGGCGGGAGCCGACCGTGCCCCAATCGGTGGCGACGAAGTCGACATTCATGCCGAGCTTCTTGAGGAGGTCGGCGGTGACGTCGCCTTGCGCCTTCGTGATCGGCTGGTCCTGCGCCACGAGGCATGTCACCGGCTGGCCGGAATAGCCGCTCTCGGCCAGCAGCTTCTTGGCCGCGTCGAGATCGCGCTTGCCCTTCAATATCTCGCCGCCCAGATCGTTGTAGACAGGGGTGTCCGGGGTGAAGAAGCCGGGCAGCGGCTTCCACAGCGCGTCGTCGTCACCGACGATCGCGCGCATGTAATCCTCCTGGCTGAGCGCCATCAGCACCGCGCGCCTTGCCCGCACGTCGTTGAACGGCGCGAACAGATGGTTCATGCGGAACGAGCCGATATTGCCGAGGGGATCGCCGATATCGACGCTGATGTTCTTGTTCTTCTTCAGCACCGGCACGAGGTCGGCGATCGGGTTCTCCCACCAGTCGACTTCGCCGTTCTGCAACGCGGCGGCCGCGGTGGCCGGATCCGGCATTACGATCCATTCGACGCGATCGACCATGATCTGCTTGCCGCCGGCGAGCCAGGATGCCTTCTCCTGCCGCGGCACGTAGTCGGCGAATTTCTCGAACACGGCCTTGGCACCGGGGACCCACTCGCCCTTGGCGAACTTCATCGGCCCCGAGCCGACATATTCCGTGATCTGCTTGAACGGGTCGGTCTTGGCAATGCGCTCAGGCATGATGAAGGAGCACGGCGCGTTGTTCTTGGCCAGCGCGTAGAGCATTTTCGGGAAGGGCTGCTTCAGGACCCATTTGAAGGTGCGGTCGTCGACGGCGGTCAGTTCCTGCTGGATCGCGATGATCATCAGCCCCATGGGATCGCGCGCCGCCCAGCGCGACAGGCTCGCGACGACGTCCTTGGCGAGCACGGGCTCGCCGTCGTGAAATTTGAGACCGGAGCGCAGCTTGAACGTCCAGGTCTTGCCGTCGTCGGTGGTTTCCTCGGACTCGACCATCTGCCGCTGCGGCTGCAGCGAGGAATCGATGCCGTAAAGCGTATCCCAGACCAAAGCCGCGGCATTGCGCACGACATATTGCGTGCCCCAGATCGGATCGAAATTGGCGAGATTGGCCTGCGGCACGAAGCGCAGCGTGCGGGCCGATGCGCCTTGCGCGATGGCGGGGGCCGAGAGGCCGGTCAACGCCAGACCGCCCGCACCGGCCAGTCCCTTCAGTACGGTCCTGCGATCCATGAAATCCTCCCAGTATTGCCGTGATGCCGGCCATCGTTGGCCAAGAGCAGTGAAACCAGAACTCATTGGCAAGCAAATGGTGTGCCACTAAATGCGCCTTCACTAGCGCGATCTCACTGTCATTTTCGCGAGCCTGATCACGGGGGCCGTCGGCATCGTCGTTCCGCGAAACGGCTGTTGCTCCCGACAATTCCTGATGGCAGCATTTGTACGATGCGTTAGTCAGGTTGTCGTGCACGAGAGGTCAACGCGACAGCATCAGGCGCCGCCAGCCGATGACGATTCCCGTGACGGAGAAGACAAATCCAAACCCGCACAGCGCGACGATCAGAACCTCGCGCAGAACGGGATGCGCCAGCAGGGTCGGAAAATCCAGCGTGTGCAGCGCGCCATAGGCCCAGCGATAGGCACGACGCGAAGCATCCAGCCTTTGCAGCAAATTGCCATCAGCGCCGTCGATATCGAACCAGAGATCGCCGCAGCGCGACCGGTAGACCGGCGCACCCAAGACGGCGGAGCGCGCGGGATAGTCGTCATCGCCAGCCAGAATGCGGGGAACGCCGCAATCGGTCGCAAGGCGGGCCGTCAAAGCCTGAACGTCATGTGCGCTCAGAAATCCAGCCTGCCCCGTATTGGACGTATCGTTCGTCCTGACCAGCGCCTGCAAACCCAGCGCGAGCCGGTCGCGGCGATCGAGCTTGCCGTCGAAGGCGAACCATTCGACCTCCCGCGCCGACGACGACAGCGGCGTCCCGTCGAGCGCGGCCGCGGTGGTCCAGGCAGGCGCGGCATGCACCGCGGCCGCTTCGGGAGCGGTCAGTTGCCCGCGCGAGAACAGCCGGCCATGATCCATCGAGAGCCAGCCGCTGAAGATCCAGGTGAGCACGAACATCGTCGCCGCAAGGCCGAGGATGTGATGCAGGGCGTGCCAGCCGCGGTAAGGCGTTGCGATCCGCCCGGCCCGCATCCTGAGCCGCACGATTCCGAGCACCGCCCCGAGCACCGCTGCGATCAGGGCCAGCAGCGACAATGTCCAGACGATGCCATCCCACAGCGCCCAATTGCTTCTCAGGACCGTCGGGTAGATCCAGTGCAGCACGCTGCCGGCGAGATTCCAGCCGCGCTCGCTACGCGTCGTGTCCAGGACGACCTCGCCGGTGCGCGAGGAGACATAGACCTCCGTCCCGGCGGGATCTTCGAGGGCAACGCGAAACAGCGGCCGATGGCGATCGAAGCCATTCGGCACGGTCCACTGATCGTAATCCGCCTGCGCTGACATCGTTGCGCGCGCGGCGTCGAGCCCGCGGCGGCGGGCGTGATCCTGCGCGATGGCAAGCGCCACATCGGCGGAAGCTACCGATGCGTCGCCTCCGTCGGCGGCGCGTACCGCGCGCAGGCGCGATGATCCCGCAATGATGTAGGCGAGCCCGTCACTGCGCCGGATCAGCCTGACGCGCGTTGCGTCCGCGACCCCGCTCGCGGTCACCGCATCGGCGACCGCGATCCGCGCCTCCATCCGATCCAGCGGGGCAAGCCCGGCAAAGCGTTCTGCTTCCGTCAGCGACGGAAACGGAACGAAGTGCATCACGATGCCGGTCGCGAACCACATCGCGAACAGCAGGCAGAACGCGATCCCGAGCCAGCGATGCAACAGGACGATCGCGCTCATCATGCGGTCAGCGCCCTACCATTTGAACGCGGCCGAGAGCCTCATAGGTGCGCGGCGCGCCCAGGAGGATCTGGTCGGGATAGAACGGATCGCCCCAGATCGCATAGCGCTTGTCGGTGATGTTGCGGACGCGGAAGGTCAGGCGGGCTTGGTCGACCGCGGCAAACACCGTCCTGGGGATGTCGACGAAGGCGTAGACGTCGGCGACGGTGTAGGCCTTCATCGTGACCGTGTTGGCGTCGGTGTTGTAGCGGTCGCCGACATGGCGGCCGGTGATGCCAAGCTCGACCGGCCACGGCGTGAAGAAGCGGTAGGAGGCACCGGCGTTGGCGACGATGCGCGGCACGTTCGGCGGCGTGTTGCCCGAGAACGAGCCACCGACGAAATTGTAATCGGTATAGCGCGCATCGACATAGGCGATGTTGCCCCAGAGCCGCAGCGGATCGATCGGACGCACCGATGCCGCAAGCTCGACGCCCTTCGATTCCTGCCGCCCGGCGATGTTGAGCGCCTGCCCGCCTGCTGCGGCATAGACGTTCTTGCGCAGGATGTCGTAGGCCGAGAACGACCACTCCGCCCTGTTGCCCAAGAACAGGTGCTTGACGCCGGTCTCGTAGGTGCGCGCGGTGGTGAGGTCCAGCGGCTGGGTCGGCGACAGCAGGAAGATGTTGTTGGCGGAGACGTCCGCGCCGGTGGCGTACTGGCTGAAGAAGGTCAGGCCCGGAACGGCCTCCCAGGTGTAGCCGATGCGCCCGGTCACCGGCGCCCAGTCCTTTGAGTACGGAAAGCCCGCGTTCACGATCCCGGCAGCGTCGGTCGAGTTGCGGTCGAGCCCGATATGCTCGACGCGCAGGCCGCCGATCAACGAGAACGTCCGCGTCAGCTTCAGCCGGTCCTCGAACGACAGCGCCTCGTTGTCGATGCGCGCGGTCTGCTGCTTGGTGGTCAGCGTGCCGTAGAAGCCTCGATTGGGATCGACCAGCGACACGGAATCGCCGGGGAAGTTCGCAGCGCCCGGCCTGACGAAGTCGAGATAGCTCGTCGACAGCGTCGTGACCATCCGGTTGTCGAAACCGGCGATGTTCGCATCCCAGGTCAGGTCGGTGATATTGCCGACCAGCCGCTGGCTGTGCGCGACATAGAAGCGCTCGCGATCGACCAGGTTCGAGGTCGAGTTGAACGCCTCGATCTCATTGTTGAACCAGCTGCGCTCGGCGCCATAGGCATAGGCCTGGCTCTTCAAAGTCAAATCCGGCGCGAGCTTCAGCTCGAAGCCGCCGCGCAACCACACCTCCTGGGCAACGTTCCGGTTGTCGAGGACGTTGTAGTTGGTGTTGAAGGTGCGGTCGTCGATGGTAACCGCGCCGAGATTGGTCTTGTTGTAGTTCGAGACGTAATTGCCTGAAACAATTCCGGTCGTCGCGTGCGCGCCGCTGAAGGCGACCGGCACCAGCGGCGCGCCCCAATAGGCCTTGCCGCGGTCCTCACGGTATTCGATCGCGCCCCAGACCTTGAGACTGTCGGAGACGCGGTAGTTGAGCTGACCCGACACATCCAGCATCTTGGTGTTGGTGTCGTCGACGAAGCCGTTGAGCGCGGAACGGCTGATGTCGAAGCGATAATCGAGGCCCTGCACATTGGTGCTGCCGCCCGAGCCGTAATGCGCGCGGAACGAGTTGAGCGAATCCCAGGAGAAATCGGCCTCGTTCCGGATCGGCCCCGTGTGCGGCTGCCTGGTGACGAAATTGATCGCGCCGCCTGCGGCGCCCTCGCCCGAGATCAGCGAGGCCGGCCCCTTGAGGAATTCCACGGCCTCCAGATTGGCCGTGTCGGTGATCCGCGAGGTCATGTTCTGCGGGCCGATCTTGATGCCGTTGTAGAGCGTGTTGATCTGGCTGTTGGTGAAGCCGCGCATCGAGAAGCCTGCGGGCTCTCCGGGAGCGTCGCCGGAGGTGACGCCGACCGCGCCCTGCGCCACTTCGGACACGGTGCGATAGCCCTGCTCGCGCATGGTTTCGGCCGAGATGACCTCGACGGTCGCGGGCGTCTCCCGCACCGTCAGGCCGAGGCGCGAGGCGCTTTCGGCCACCGCGTTGCTGTTGAGCGGTGTCGCCGCCTGCGTCTGTGCGCCATCGCCCGGCACCGCAGGCTTTGGTGCTGCCGTAGCCACGGATCTGCGCGATGACGTGCGGCGGTGGGCGCTTTGCCCTTCCCGGCTGGTTGGCTTGCTGGCCTGCTGGCGGGATTGGGCGGGCGACACCTCAATCGGTGGCAGCCGTTCGCGGGATTGCTGAGCTTGCACGGCAGGCATATCCGCCGCGGCAAGCGTCAGGGCGGCGGAAGCAAGCAGGAGACGGCGCGGTCGTACGATAGGGATGGAAGACACGGTCTTGGACCTCGGTATGACGTCAGTGGCACGTCACAGCGAACGAGGTCTCACCTTTGGCCTTGCAGCCGTCAGATGAAGCCGAATGTCTGTACTCCCCGACCGACATCTTCGCGTGTGACCACGGCTGACGGCAGGTCTCCTGGCTCGCGGGTCGTTACCTTGCATCGCCTTCCCGGGACCGAGATACCCAGTGGCTCCTGACGCAAGATTCACCGCTTACAGTTGCGGGGGCAGCCACGGCATTGGGGACAACGTCCCCGCACCGCATTCCCTTTTCATCCCCTCTCGGGGAAACCGTCGCGAGCATCTAGGATTACCATCACGACAGAGTCAATGTATCCCATGCGGCGTTATTGCCACAGCGACCAACTTCCTTGGAGTGTTTGAACATGGAAGGCGAGACCTTGCTCTGGCTGATCCGGCACGCGCCGGTCGACGGCGTCAAAGGAACGATCCACGCCGCCGACGCGCCGGCCGACCTTGGCGATCGCGCACGGCTGGATGCGCTGCGGCGCCGTCTGCCGCAGGATGCCGCCGGCTATGCCAGCCCGTCGCGGCGCACGGTCGAGACAGCGCGCGCGCTCGGGCTCGAACCGGAGTTGGTCCCTGAATTCCGCGAACAGGATTTCGGCGACTGGACCGGCCACCGCCATGACGAGGCCTCGCGGCCACCGGCGGCGAGGCTTACGCGGAGTTCTGGAATGATCCGGCTGGCGGATGGCCGCCGGGCGGCGAGAGTTTCGCGGACCAGGTCGCGCGCGTGCGGCTGGGCCTGGCGCGGATCGGCGGCGGACCCGCCACGCTCGTCGTGCATTCAGGCACCATCCGCGCCGCGCTTTGCGTGGCGCTGGATCTCACGCCGCAGGCCGCCCTGCGCTTCGTGATCGATCCGCTGTCGCTGACCCGGATCGACCGGCTCGCGACCGGCTGGCGCGTTGTCTCGGTCAATCAGCGGATCAGCTAGGCCTGTCGGGTACGTTGGCCTCGGCGAATGTCGCCATGTCGTTGTGCAACGCGCAGGCGAGACGCACCAGCGGCAGCGCGATCGCCGCGCCCGATCCCTCGCCGAGCCTGAGATCGAGGCTGATCAGCGGCTGCACGTTCAGCGCACGCAGCACCAGCCGATGCCCCTGCTCGGCCGACTGATGCGACGGCAGCAAAAATGGCTGACACGACGGGTTGAGCCGCACCGCCGCGAGCGCGGCAACCGACACGATGAATCCGTCGATCAACACCGGGATGCGGCGCTGCGCGGCGGCGATGATGGCGCCCGAGATCGCAGCGATCTCCAGACCGCCGACGGCGCACAGGACTTTTTCCGGCAACGCGCCGCCGACGCCATGCCGCGCAATCGCAGCATCGATCACGCGGGCCTTGTGCGCGCGGCCGGCCGCGTCGACGCCGGTGCCGCTGCCGGCGATCTCCTCGGCGCTGATCCCGAGCAGGCTCGCCGCGATCGCCGCCGAGGTCGTGGTGTTGCCGATCCCCATCTCGCCGAAGATCAGCAGATCGGGCTTGCCAGCCTCTGCGCGAAGGACCGCGCGCTGGCCTGCCTCGAAGGCGAACGCCAGCTCCGCAGGCGTAAGCGCCGCCTCGACGCTGAAATCGCGCGTGCCGTGGCGCGGCTTGTCGGTGATGATATCAGCCATCGCTTCACTTGCCAGCGTGCCGGCATCGACGACGTCGAGGCTGCAGCCGAGCCTCGCGGGCCAGCACCGAGATCGCGGCGCCGCCGGAGGCAAAGTTCGCCATCATGGCGATGGTCACCGCTTGCGGATAGGCCGAGACGCCCTGCGCGACGATGCCGTGATCGCCGGCGAAAATGATGATCGGCACCCGCGCCGCGCGCGGCTGCCCGGACGCCTGCAGGCTCGCAAGCTCGATCGCGAGCTGCTCGAGCCGGCCGAGCGCACCGGTCGGTTTCGTCAGCTGCGCCTGGCGCGCGATCGCGGCGTCGCGATGGACCGCAGAGATCTCGGGGCACTGTTGATAAATCCATTCGGGGAGCATGCTGCCTCGCCTAACGCGCGCGCTTGAGAATGTAGCTGTCCATGATCCAGCCATGCCGCGTTCGCGCTTCTTGCCGCGCCACGACGATGCGCGGGCCGAGTTCGGCCAGCGCACCGGACATGAGGATCTGATCGGGCATGCCGAGATAGGCGCCCCAATAGATGTGAAGCCCGGCCGGATCGAGCGACTGGAACGCGGTGCCGCCGTCGAGCATCACGACGACGGTGTCGACGCCTGCCGGCCAGCCGCCCTCGCGCAGGCGCCGCCCCGTCGTGACCAGAAACGGCTCGCCGATGTCGTTGAGCGGGAGCGCATGGGCCGCGCACAGCGTCTGGATCGAGGTAATGCCGGGCACGACCTCGATTTTGGGCAAGGGATCGAGCCGCCGCGCAATGCGCAGCGATGAATCGTACAGCGAGGGATCGCCCCAGATCAGCAGCGCGACCTTGCGATCACCTTCGAGACGATCTGCGATGGCTTGGCGCCAGGTCGCGGCGACCGCATCGTGCCAGTCGTCCACGCCCTTGCGGTAATCCGCTTCCTCCGCGTCGCGCACCGGAAGATCGAACTCGACGATTTCAGTCTTGCCGTTGGCCAGAACATCCGCGCAGATCGTCCGCCTGAGATCGGCGAGATCGGACTTCGCCGTTCCCTTGCGCGGGATCAGGATGAGATCGGCGGCATTGATGGCTTCAACGGCGGCACGCGTGAGCTGGCCGGGATCGCCGCAACCGATGCCGATCAGGAAAAGCGTGAGCATCGCGGGCGCCGGGGGCGGCCATGACGGCCGCCCCTTGTCTCTTTAAGCCGCGTTGTGCAGGCGCGGCGTGACGAAGCCGGGCGCGGTGACGCCGCGCAGCGACTTCGCCAGCGCCAGCACGGCGAGATCCGCGAGCGGCTCGATCACGATGACCAGCGCGTAGGACGCCGCGAACGTCGCGATGCTGGCAAGGTTGCTCATCGCAAAGCCCGAGCCGTAGAGCGCCCAGAACGCCACCCAGCCGATCACACCGGCCTGATAGGTCGTCGAGAGCGCCAGCGCCTGGCGATACCTGAGGTCGACATAGGCGGTGTTGCGCGAGATGATCCGCGAAGCGATCGCCTGGATCGCGAACAGCGGCACCAGCAGCGTCGTGACGTTCATGCCGTATTGCGGGATGTCCTGAGGTTCGAAGAACACGCCCTGCAGCAGCAGGCCGAACGCGAGGCCGAAGGCGGCGGGCGCGGCCCCAAACAGCAGGAACAGGGTCGAGCCGAGGATGAAGTGCACCTCGGAGACGCCGACCGGGAAGTGCGGCAGGATCTCGAAGAAGACGAAGACGAGAACGGTGGTCGCGAGCGTCCGGCCTGCGGAACGAGCCGATGCCCTGCTCGCGCACGGTCTCGGCTGCGAGCTTCAAGGCAACGCCGCCTGCGGCGATGCCGGTTGCGTAACTCAACACGAGCTTGGCGCCCGTCACTAGACCGGGTTCGATATGCATGGTTCAGATCCTTCCTGCCGTCACACCCGACGGCCTTGGCCTCAAAACGTGCAGGGCCGGTCTCCTGGCTCGCGGTTCACTGGGTACTCCGGCCTTCCCGAGCCTCAACGGCCCAGTGGCGGATCGGAGTCCCTCACCGCTTACAGTCGCGGGGGCGGCTGGGGTTTTGGGCGCCGCAACTGGGTCCGCCCATCCCCATTCCCGATTATGCTCCGGCGCTTTGCGCCGCGTTGAGCACCATGCCTCTCCTGTGTGCCCCTTTCGCCGAGCCTGCGTCAAGGGGCGAGGCGCGGCCGGGGCCATCATGACGGATAATCCCCGCCAGCGCGCCGAACAGGATCACGGCGGCGGTGGAAGCGGCGCCGCCGCGGGCAAGCTGCTCGGCAAGCTCGGCAATGGTGGTGCGGACCAGAAGCTCGTCGGAACGGCCGAGGGATTCTGCGACCAGCGCCGGGGTATCCGCGGCAAGGCCGTGCGCGATCAATTTTGCGGCAAGCGCCGGAAAAGTGCGCCGGCCCATATAGACCACGGTCGTGGCGTCAGGGTCGGCCAGAGCCGCCCAATTCAGATTCGGCGGCAGATCGCCGGTGACGTCGGCGCCGGTCACGAACTGCACCCGGCGCGAGGTGTGGCGCCTGGTCAGGGGAATGCCGGCCCGGGCCGCCGCGGCGCAGGCCGAGGTGACGCCGGGAACGATCTCATAGCCGATGCCGGCCTCGCGCAGCGTCTCGATCTCCTCCTCGAGCCGGCCGAAAATCCCGGCATCGCCGGACTTGAGCCGCACCACGCGCACCCCGGTTGCCGCATAGTCGACCAGGAGGCGGTTGACGTGATGCTGCTTGGTCGAGGGGCGCCCTGCCCGCTTGCCCACCGCGACGAGATTGGCGCCGGGCCGGGCGAGATCGAGGATCACGCCGGAGGCGAGGTCGTCATAGAGCACGACGTCGGCCTCGCGCAGCCGCGCCGCGCCCTTGAGCGTGAGCAATTCAGGGTCGCCGGGCCCGGCGGAGATGAAGGAAACGAATCCGCTCATCGGTCCTCCGCGATCAGGTGAAAGAAGGTGCCGCTGACATGGCCGCGCTGCGAGCCGGTCTCGGCGATGACTGCGCCCGTCGCATCATGCACGACCGCGAGCGGCGTGTCAGGCTGGGCAAGAATGGTCGAATAGTGAAACTCATGTCCGCGCAACCGCGCACCGGGGCGATGTCCCGGCATCGGCGCGGCCAGCGTTGCAAGGCGATACCCCAGATGCATGCGGCGTTTGGCAAAGCTGGTCTCAAGGCCAAGCAGGCCCGTCATCTCGTGGCGAATCCCGTCGGCGTCGGTCAAAGCGGTTCCGAGCACCATATAGCCCCCGCATTCGCCATGCACGGGCCGCGTTTCGGCGAAGGCGCGCAAGGCGCTGCGGAAACGGGCATTGGACGCGATCCTGCCGGCATGAAGCTCTGGATAGCCGCCGGGCAGCCAGCACACGTCCGCGCTCGCATCAGGCACTTCATCGGCCAGCGGCGAGAACGGCACGATCTCCGCACCCGCCGCGCGCCAGGCCTCCAGCATGTGCGGATAGACGAAGGAGAACGCGGCATCGCGCGCCAGCGCGATGCGCTGGCCGGGTGGCACCACGTCCGATCCGCTCGCCGCGGTCTGCGGCGACCAGCTGGACGCGGATCGCAGCACCGCTTCGAGATCGACATGCTGCGCAACGAACCGCGCGGCCTCGTCGATCAGCTTTCCGATCTCCGCCTGCTCCTCGGCCTGGACCAGGCCGAGATGCCGCTTCGGCAGGCTGATCTCGGCATGGCGCGGCAGCGCACCGAAGACGGCGATGCCGGCGTCGACAAGCGCGCGCCGCACGAGGTCTTCATGGCGCGGGCTGGCGACGCGGTTGAGCACGACGCCCGCGAGGCGCACACCGGTGCGATAGTCGCGCAGGCCCGCGGCGATCGCCGCGGCCGTCTGCGCCTGCCCGGAGGGATCGATCACCAGCACCACCGGCCAGCCCAGCATTTCCGCGATGTCGGCGGTGGCACCGGTGCCGGACACGCCGCGCGCGGCAACGCCGTCGAACAGGCCCATCGATCCCTCGGCGAGCACGATATCGGCATCCGCGCCGCGGCTGACGAGATGCGCGATGGTGCCGCGATCCATCGCCCAGCTGTCGACGTTGACCGAAGCACGTCCCGTCGCGGCGGCGTGAAAGGCGGGATCGATATAGTCAGGGCCGCTCTTGAAGCACTGCACGTTCAAGCCGCGATTGCGCCAGGCGCGCGCCAGCGCCAGCGTCAGCGTGGTCTTGCCGACGCCGGAGGCGGGTGCCGAGATGACGAGGCCGGCCGCCATCATGAGTTCTCCGGAAAACGCGGCTCGGCACCAACAGGCCGATAGCGGCGATCGTAATCGGCCGCGTAAAGGCGGCTCTCGTCGAAATCCGCAGCGCCAAGCGTCTTGCCAACCAGGATCAGCGCCGTGCGCGCCATTTCCGTGCCGACCGCAGCATCGAGTGTACCGAGCGTCGCGCGGACGATGCGCTGGTCCGGCCAGCTGGCGCGCCAGACGATCGCGACCGGGCAGTCCGCGCCGTAATGCGGCGTGAGCTCGGCAACGACGGTGTCGAGCAGATGGATCGACAGATGGACCGCAAGCACCGCGCCGGTTGCGGCGAATGCGGCGAGCTTTTCGCCTTCAGGCATCGCGCTGGCGCGGCCCGGCGTGCGCGTCAGCACCACCGTTTGTGCAAGACCGGGCAGTGTGAGTTCGACGTCCAACGCGGCCGCTGCAGCGGAGAAGGACGGTACGCCCGGGGTCACGGTGTAGGGAATAGCGAGCGCACGCAGGCGGCGGAGCTGCTCACCCATCGCGGACCAGATCGAGAGATCGCCGGAATGCAGCCGCGCAACATCCTTGCCGTCCGCATGCGCGGCGGCGATCTCCGCGATGATCTCGTCCAGCGACAACGGCGCGGTGTTGACGATGCGCGCCCCGGACGGGCAATGAGCCAAGACGCCTTCGGGCACAAGGGAGCCCGCATAGAGACAGACCGGACAGGACGCGATCAGGTCGCGGCCTCGCAAGGTCAGCAAATCAGGCGCGCCCGGCCCTGCGCCGATGAAATGCACCGTCATGCGCCGTCTCCTTCGGCGATCGCCGCGGTCGCGGTGCGATCCTGCGAGACCACGCGTGTCGCGATCAGCCGGGCGCCTGGGCCGGCGGCAGCGAGCGCCGCGGCCTCGGCGACCGATCCCGTGCCGAACTTTTCCGCGACAAGCCCTGATTGCGTGAACGTGTCGATGCCGGCCAGTGTCTCCGCTGGAATTGCCCTGATCGGCAGTCCGCACTCGCGGGCGAGTTGCTTCAGCGGTTCTGTATCGGCCTTGTCGCTGGCGGTCGCCATCGCTGCGAGCCCTTCGGAGCCGCCCGCAGCCAAAAGCGCCTCACGCAACGAAGCCAGCGTGACATCCTTCCTGAATCCGAGCCCGGCGACCTTCATCGCGCCACGCTCCATTGCACCACCGGCCGCGCCGCCTCCCAGGAGCGGTACCGGCCGAGCGGCGCGGCTAGCGCGATCTCGACCCGCATCAGCTCGCCGCCATGACGTTGATGCAGCTCGCCGAGCAGCGCTTCCGTCTCCAGCGTCACGGAATGCGCCACCAGCCGCGTGCCCGGCGAAAGCCGCGACCAGATGGCATCGAACGTCGCGTGATCGAGGCCACCGCCGATGAAGACCGCATTCGGCGCGTCCAGCGCAGCAAGCGCTTCGGGTGCTTTTTCCGTGACGACAGTGATGCGGTGCGCCAGCCCGAACGCAGCCGCATTCTTGCGGATGTTTGCAGCCCGATCCTCGCGCGCCTCGATGGCAATCGCCGTCCCGCCGCACAGCGCCCATTCCACCGAGATCGAACCCGAGCCGGCGCCGATATCCCACAGCAGCTCGCCGGGACGCGGCGCCAACGCCGACAGCGCGAGCGCGCGTACGGGCCGCTTGGTGATCTGGCCGTCGTGGACGAACAGATCGTCCGGTAGCCCTGAGCTGCGGGGAATGCCTTGCGTTCCCCTCGCCCACAAGGCCACCGCGACCAGATCTGCGGCGACCTTCTCGGCGAAGAGGTCGACGCGATGCTGGTCGATATATTCCCGCGGCCCGCCCAGTGCCTCGAGGGTCCACAACAGCGAGGCGCCCCATCCGCGCTCGGTCAGCCATTTCGCAAGGTCGCCGACCGCCGCTGCGTCGCGCATCAGGCAGATGATGCGCTCTTCCCGCGCCAGATGCGGCACGAGGCGCTCGAATGGCGCGGCATGGAGGCCAATGCACGTCACGGACTCCAGCCGCCAGCCCAAGCGCGCGGCCGCGAGCGAGAAGGTCGACGGTGCCGGATACGCCATCCACTCTTCGCTACCGAGCTTCTCGGCGAGAACAGCGCCTGCCCCGTGCCAGAAAGGATCGCCGGAGGCGAGCACCACCGTCGGCTGGCCGCGACAGCTCAGCACGACCTTGGCGTCGAACGGCACCGGCCACGGATGGCCACGGCTGCCTACGCCGGCGAGTGCAAGATGGCGTTCTCCGCCGAACACGGTTTCGGCATCGGCGAGCGCCTTTCGGCTTGCTTCGGATAGCCCCGCAAGGCCATCTTCGCCGATACCGATGATGGTCAGCCAGGGATCAGACATGATGCGCGCCCTCATACTGGGCGGAACGGCCGATGCAAGCTTGCTCGCCGCGGAGATCACGCGTGCCGGGCTCGACGCCGTCTATTCCTATGGCGGCCGCACCCGCGCGCCGGCCGACCAGCCGCTGCCGACCCGCATCGGCGGCTTCGGCGGCGTGAGCGGGCTGGCCGATTACATCCGCAGCGAGGGCATCACGCATGTGATCGACGCGACGCATCCGTTCGCCGCGGAGATGAGCCGCAACGCGGTCGAGGCTTGTACGCAAACCGGCACACCGCTGCTCGCGCTGGAACGCGCGCCTTGGGTGAAAGCGACCGGCGACAGCTGGATCGAAGTCGCAGACATCAATGCCGCGATCGCCGCGCTGCCCGAGGCGGCGGCCAACGTCTTCCTCGCGATCGGCCGCCAGCACATCGCGCCATTCGCGAGCAAGCCGCAGCACGTCTATACGCTGCGCTTCGTCGATCCGCCCGAAGCGCCGCTGCCCTTCGCCGCCGAATTGATCGTCTCGCGCGGACCATTTACGTTCGATGGCGAGCCTCGAGATGATGCGCGCCCGCGAGATCGCGTGGATCGTCGCCCGCAATTCCGGCGGCGACGGTGCGCGCGCCAAGATCGACGCGGCCCGCATGCTCGGCCGTCCCGTGATCATGATCTCGCGACCGGAGCTGCCCGAACGCCGACGGGTCGAGAGCGTCACCGATGTGATGCAGTGGCTCGGTCATTCGACCCGCCTCGGTGCATAGACCCAGCGGCCGACGCGACGCGTCTGCGAATTGCCGACGATGACCAGCGTGCGCATGTCGGCCATCTCGGGCGCTGCTTCATTCAGCGTTACGGTTTTGATCCTTTCGTCGGCCGCACTGATCGCGCGCGCAAAGATCACGAGGCGCTCGCCACACCCAGCGTCCTTCAACACCGCCAGCGCGCGGCCAAATCCTTCGGGCCGGCTCGCCGAGCGCGGATTGTACATCGCGATCGAAAAATCGGCTTCCGCGGCGAGCCGCAGGCGCTTCTCAATGACCGCCCACGGCTTGAGATTGTCCGAGAGGTTGATCGCGCAGAAATCATGGCCGAGCGGTGCGCCGGCACGGGCGGCTGCCGCCAGCATGGCGGTGATGCCCGGCAGTACGCGAATTGGCAGGTCCTGATATTGCGGCGCCCGTTCCAGCGCCTCGAACACGGCGGAAGCCATCGCGAAGACGCCGGGATCGCCAGAGGACACGACGACGACCTGCCCGCCTTCGGTCGCAAGCCGCAGCGCTTCGCTTGCGCGCTGCAGCTCCTCGCGGTTATCCGAGGGGTGCAGCTTCAACCCGGCACGCGGCGGCACGCGCGCCACATAGGGCGCGTAACCCAGAATGTCGGTCGCCGTTGCGAGCGCGGCCGTGACCTCGGGCGTCACCAGCGCATCGCTGCCCGGCCCGAGGCCCGCGATGGTCAGCGTGCCCGTCATTCGGCGGCGTCCGGATGCCGGCCCTTGCCGTGCACCAGCACGATCGCAAAGTAGGGACAGTCGGCGGCATCGATCTCCGCGAGCCGCGCGACGCGCTCACCCGGCATGGTGCCGCGCTCGACCAGCCAGGCGTCGCCGAGCCGGCCGGCAGCCGCAAGTGCGCGGCGCACCTTTGCGAGATTGCGGCCGGTCTTCATCACGACAAGCGCATCGGAATCGCGCATGCGCCGCTCGAGCTCGTCCTCGGCAAGTGTACCCATCAGCACGGTCGTCACGTCGTCGCCGAGCGCGATCGGCTGTCCGACGCCGTTCCAGCAGCCGACCATGCCGGGAATGCCGGCGATCACCTCGATCTCGACACGGCCTTGCAGGCGCGTGTGCAGATGCATGAAGGAACCGTAGAAGTAGGGATCGCCCTCGCAGAGCACGACGACGTCGACCGCCTGCGAAAGCCGCGCCAGACGCTCGGCCCATTCATCGTAAAAGCCGGCGAGCAGCCGCACATATTCGGCGCTGTCGAAGGCGATCTCGGTCGTGACAGGATATTCCATGGGATATTCAGTGACGCCGGTCGCAAGCATGCCCTCGACGATGCGCCGCGCCTGGCCCGGCCTGCCCTTCTTGCGGAAATAGGCGACGTGCTGCGCGGCGCGCACCGTGCGATCGGCACGCACGCTCATCAAATCAGGGTTGCCGGGGCCGAGACCGCAGCAGATGATGCGTCCCATCGCTATTCGCTCCGGCTCGCCAGCGCGTTCACGGCGGCAACGGTGATCGCGGAGCCGCCGAGACGTCCTTCCACGGTCAGCGCCGGCACGGGCGGAGCGGCCATCAGCGCGGCCTTGGATTCGGCTGCGCCGACGAAACCGACCGGGCAGCCGATGATCGCCGCCGGCCGCGGGCAATCCTGGTCTTCCAGCATGTTGAGCAGATGAAACAGCGCGGTCGGGGCGTTGCCGATCGCGACGATCGCGCCGCCGAGATGCGGCCGCCACAGCTCGAGTGCCGCGGCCGAGCGGGTGTTGCGCATGGATTGCGCCAGCGCAGGAACGGTCTCGTCGCCGAGCGTGCAGATCACGGCATTGGCCGCCGGCAATCTGGCGCGCGTAATTCCCTCCGAGACCATGCGCGCATCGCACAGGATCGGCGCGCCTCTTTGCAGGGCGGCGCGCGCGGCCGTCGCCATGCCTGGGGTGAAGCGGATATGCGCCTCCAGGCCGACCATGCCGGCGGCATGGATCATCCGCACCACCACCTGCTCCTCGTCGGGTGTGAAGCGGGCGAGATCGGCCTCAGTCCGGATGGTGGCGAAGGATTGCCGGTAGATCGCCGCGCCGTCGGTCTCGTAAGTGTAGGGCATCAGTTCCCTCCTACGAGGATGGAGGGATCGCTGACGATGTCGGCGCCGTTCAGGCCGCGCAGGCTCGGCTCGTCACGCGTCGAGCCGTCGCGAACGAGATCGAAGCCGGCGCGCGTCGCGACCAGTGTGACTGCAGCCGTGCCAGAATGGGCGCAGCCCTTGCCGCAGCCGGAGACGTGCAGGCGCGCGTCGGCGGCAATGCGGGGCGCGAGTGCCGCGGCCAGCGCGCGGGTATCGGCGTGGGCCTCGCGGCAGCGCGGCGCGCCGCTGCAGGCGATGACGCGCAGCGCGGGATCGAACGGTTCGGTGATGAGGCCCGCTCCGCTCGGCATCTCCCGCTTGCCCTCGCTCAGCACCATGCGCCACGGCGTCATGCGCAGCGCATGGCCGCAGGCCGCGAATTGATGCAGCGTCGTGTGCAGCAGCTGCCCGAACGCGACGCCGACCATCGCGCCTTGCGGATAGCACCCGGGCCGCGAGGCCGCCATCACCGGCGCAGGCTCGGTCTCGCCGCGGAGCGATGGCGGCAACTCCGCCCCGGAGGCGATATGGGCTGCCATGCGCCCTCGCCCGCCGCGCGCGCCGCCGGAGACCAGGAACCAGCTTGCAAGCGCCAGCGCGGTGCTGACGGCCTCTCCGCGCGCGACGGAGCGGCCGAGCCTCGCGCCGTCGGCCCGCACCAGGAGACGCCCCGATTGATCGCGCTCGATGCGGATGTCGGCGGAATTTCCGGCAAGCACCCGCGACCGTCCGTCATCGATGGCGAAGCCGAACTTGGTGGGAAGCGCAAGGCCGCTGTCAGCGAGCGCCTCCTCCAGCCCGGCGGCGAGCGACTGTGTTTCGTCGCCGCCAGTCCAGAACGGCATCACCAGAATGTTGCGCCTGGCTTCGACATCGGCGTCGGGGTCGAGCAGCGCCAGTTGCGCGAGCCCGTCGAGCAGCGGTCGATGGCTCTGCTCGCTGACGCCCCGGATCTGGAGATTGGCCCGGCTCGTCACATCGATCAGGCCGTTGCCGTGTTGCCCGGCGAGACTCGGCAAGCCCGGTGATCTGTGCGGCTTCGAGCCGCCCACCGAACGGGCGCACGCGCACCACGAGGCCATCGCCCGACAGCATCGGGCGCAGCGCGCCGGGACACCAGCCCTTGACCGCGGCCGCGCTCATGAAGCCTCCCGCAGCGCCGCGGCGATCGAATTACGGCGCGTTTGCCACAGCGCCGCATCATGCAGGCGCGCAAAACAGCTTTCCATCGCGGCGAGCGCCGCAGGGTTCTCGCGCGCCATGAAGGCACGGACGTCGTCATGGCCGAGCGTCGCATCGTAATAGAGATCGAACAGATGCGGCGGCACGGCGCCGGCGAGATGAGCGAAAGCGGCCATATGCTCCAGCGTCGCCGTGATCTCGGCAGCGCCGCGAAAACCATGCCGCATCATGCCGGCGATCCAGGCCGGATTGGCGGCGCGCGCGCGGACGACGCGGGAGATCTCCTCGGTCAGCGTGCGCGCGTGCGGCTGCTCGGGACGGGTCGTATCGAGGTGATAGAGCGACGGTCCTGCCGCGCCGAGATGAGCTGCCGCCGCCGCAACGCCGGCCTCATGCGCGGCATAGTCGGCGGCGAGCAAGAGATCGGTTTCCGGCAGGTCCTGAAGATGGACAAAGGCGTCGGCGGCAATGAGCCGCGCCTCGATGCCGGCGCGATCGTGCTGCATCCCGCCATCCGCCGCGAACGCCCAGGATGAAGCCGACAACCAGGCTTCGCCAGCAGCCTCGCGCGTCTCCGGCGTGAAGGCATCGGGGATCGTCGAGAGGCCAACACCATATAGCCCGGGACGCGGCGCGAACACGCGCGAGGTGCGGTGGCGGTACGGGTTCTCCTCGCCCTCGTCTTCGCGGCCTGCAAGCGCATCGGAAGCGGCTTCGAACAATTGCGCAAGCCCGGAGAAGACATCGCGGAACAGGCCGGACACCCGCAACGTGACATCGATGCGCGGGCGGCCGAGCCTCGGCGGGCGCGATGATGTCATAGCCCGTCACGCGGCCGGAGGCGTGGTCCCAGCGCGGCGCGAGACCGGCCAGATGCAGCGCCATCGCGAACTCCTCGCCCGCGGTGCGCATCGTCGCCGAGCCCCAGAGATCGACCACGAGGCCCTTCGGCCAGTCGCCGTGATCCTGCAAGTGGCGGCGCAGCAGCTCTTCGGCGAGCTTAATCCCCTGCGCATGCGCCGACGGCGTCGGCACCGCGCGCGGATCGACGGCGAAGAGATTGCGTCCCGTCGGCAGCACGTCCTGCCGGCCGCGATAGGGCGAGCCGGATGGCCCTGGCGCAACGCGCTTGCCGGCGAGCGCGGAACGCAACGCATCGCGCTCCGCTTCGCCGCAGTCGCCGCGGCCGAACACGTGCAGGCCGTCGCCGTACTGGCTTTCCTTGAGATCGCAGACGAAGCGGTCGATGCGCGGAATGGCTTCGGCCGGCGCGGCCGCAGCATCGAGGCCAAGATCGTCTTCAAGGCCCGCGGCGCGCGCCTCGTCGCGGATGGCGGCGATCAGCCGCTGGCGGCGCGCGGGATCGAGACCATCGGCGGTCGAATATTCATCGAGCAAGCGTTCGAGACGGCGCAAGCCTTCCGGCACGGCCGATATTTCCAGCGGCGGCGGCAGGTGGCCGATGGTGACCGCGCCAATGCGCCGCTTGGCCTGCGCGGCTTCGCCGGGATCGTTGACGATGAAGGGATAGATCACGGGCATATCCCCGATCAGCGCCTCCGGCCAGCAGACGGATGACAGCGCCACGGATTTCCCGGGCAGCCATTCCAGCGTGCCGTGCGCGCCCATATGCACGATTGCGTCGATCCCCTGCTCGCGAAGCCAGAGATGGAACGCGACGTAAGCGTGCCGCGGCGTGCGCGCGAGATCGTGATAGTCGGCATCGCGTGTGGTCGCATCGCTGCGTTCCGGCTGGACCGCGATGATCGATCGACCGCATGGGCGCGCCGCAAAGTGGAAGACGCCATCGCGGCAATTCGGATCCGTCTCCGGCGCGCCCCAGGCCTGCGCGAGATCGTCCTGCAGGGATTGCGGGAGACGCGAAAGCGCTGCGCGATAGTCGGCGACGCGCCAGGTCAATTCCTGCTTCAGCAGGGTCTCGCCAAGCTCCCGCGCCGGCGCAACATCGAAACCAACCTCCGCAAGGTCAGATACCAACGCCTCGACCGAGGCCAGCGCATCAAGTCCGACAGCATGCGCGATCTGATGCGGCCTGCCCGGATAGTTCGAGAGCACGAGTGCCAGCCGCTTCTCGGCCACCGGCTTCTCCGCAAGGCGTCGCCAAGCTGCAACACGCGCGGCGACCGCCGTCACGCGTTCCTCATCCGGCCGATGCGCAAGATGCGCAAATTGGAGATCGGGATCGCGCATCCCTGCCGACTTGAAGCTCACCACGCCAGTGAACACACGGCCATCGACCTCGGGCAGCACCACATGCATCGCGAGGTCGCCGGGCGAGAGGCCGCGCAGCGAGGCCGCCCAATCCTCGCGCCGTGCCGTGGAAAGCGCGACCTGAAACACCGGGCACGACGCGGCATCGAACGGCGTCGTCCCGTCGTCACCTACCGCGGAGAACGCCGTCGCGTTGACGATCGCGGCTGGAGGATTTTGCGCAAGATGTGCCCGCAGCCAATCCGCTACGCCGGGAGCCTTCAGCGAGGTCGCGAACGCGCCACAGGTATCAAAGCCCCTCTCGCGCAAAGCCGCGATCAGCGCATCGACGGGACCTGTGTCCGCGGCGGTGATATAGGACCGATAGAACGTCACGAGCACGAGCGGCTTCGCTCCGGCTGCGGGCGCGGCGATGACACCGCGCGCGGGATCGTAAAAGCCCATCTCGGGGACGGTCATCTCGCCGATGACAGGTCCGGCATAAAGGCCCGAGGCCAGCGCGAGCTGCGCGATCGCGGCCTGCGCCGCGACCGGGCCGCCGATGTCGCAGAGCGCTTTCAGCCGCCGCAGCGTCGAGACCGGCAAGGTCGAGTACGCATCGAGGCGGGTGTCGTCGCGGCCATCGGCCGGCAGAACGGCAAGCACGATGCCACGGTGCTTCGCGAGCTGCTGAAGAGCCGAGAGGCCATATTGCCAATAGGACTCGCCGCCGATCAGGCGCACGAGAATTCCACGCGCCTGCGACAGCGTGCGCTCGACATAGGTGTCGACCGACAGCGGATGACGCAGCTCGGCGAGATTGGCGAGGCGCAGCGACGGCAGGCTGCTCTGGCCGCGCCGCCAGCCGGCTGCGAACGCCGCAAGGTCGGAATCCGAGTACGAGAGCACCACGAGATCGGCCGGGTCCTGGCCGATGTCCCTTGGCGTCGCGGTCTCCTCGAGACCGCGGCTCTCGCGGAAGACGACGTGCATCAGATACCCAGTCCCGCCTTGATCGCAGCCTCGTCGATATCGCCGTGCTCGCCGATCACGACGAGCTTGGACTGCCTGAGGCCTGCGCCCCAGGGCTTGTCGAATTGGTGGCGCACGCGCTCGCCGACCGCCTGGAGCAGCAGCCGCATCGGCTTGCCCGCGACCGCGATGTAGCCCTTGACGCGCAGCACGTTCTGCTCGCGCGCGAGCTTCTGGACCGATGCGACCAGCGCATCGACGTCGGCGACTTCAGGCAGATCGATCACGACAGAATTGAAATCGTCATGCTCGTGCTCCTCCTCGCCGTCGTGATGCGAAGGACGAGCGGCGAGATCGTTCTCGGCGGCGGCGCCAAGCCCGAGGATGACACGCGCGTCGATCGCGCCGTCAGTGACGGGCAGCATCGGCACGCGGCGCGGCATCTCGGCGGTGATCGCGGCCTTGGCGGCTTCGATGCCGGCGGCGCCCGCGAGATCGGCCTTGGTCAACAGCACGATGTCCGCGCAGGCGATCTGATCCTCGAACACCTCCGACAGCGGCGTCTCGTGATCGATGTTTTCGTCCGCCGCGCGCTGCGCCTCGACCGCAGCCGGGTCCGGCGCGAAGCGGCCGGCCGCTACGGCTTCGGCATCGGCCAGCGCGATCACGCCATCAACCGTGATGCGCGAACGGATCTCCGGCCAATCGAACGCCTTCAGCAGCGGCTTCGGCAAAGCAAGGCCCGAGGTCTCGATCAGGATATGATCGGGCCGCACCGGGCGCGCCAGCAGTTTTTCCATGGTCGGGATGAAATCGTCAGCGACGGTGCAGCAGATGCAACCATTGGCGAGACTCGACGATGTTCTCTTCCGGGCAGTTTTCATCGGCGCAGGATTTCAGGATCTCGCCGTCCACGCCCTCGCTGCCGAACTCGTTGACGAGCACCGCGAGCTTCTTGCCGTTGGGATTGCTGAGCAGATGCTGGATCAGCGTGGTCTTGCCGGAGCCGAGGAAGCCCGTGACCACCGTCACCGGGACTTTTGCGAGCGAGTTCATTCGGCGGCCTCCGGCAACGCGGCAATGGGGGGAATGCGCGCAAGTGACTGCTTGCGGAAAATCTCGGGGCGGCTGCGCCAGGGCACGAGGTCCATCGGGCGCGGCCGCATAGGCCGCAGCGCCTGCGACCACGTCCTGCGCATTCGCATCCGACAGGCGGCCGTAGACATAGGACCAGCGGCCCGGCGCGCTCAGCGCCACCGAGCAGCCCTGGCTGCAGGCCGAGAGGCATTCCACGGGAACCACATTGACGCCGTCGGGCACGCCAGCCTCGAGAATGGCGCCATGCAGGCGCTTGCCGGGCGTGGTCTCGCCCTCGCCGAGCGTCTCGCCGGCTTTGCAGGTGATGCAGACATGCAGTGTGACGGTCATCGCCTCTTCCAGATATCAGCGGGAGGCGATGAGGCACACGGACCATTCTCCTGAAGGCCCGTTTCCCCGTCGCGGAACACCCCGTCCGCCGGTCCAAAACTCGTCCGCGCTGGCAGGTCTCCCGGCTTGCGGAGCAGGGCTTTTGGCCCTTCGATCCCCGCCTTCCCGATTCCCCGAGGGAATCAGTGGCTTCGGGCATCTCTCCGGTCACGGTCGCGGGGGCGGCTGCAGTTTGGAGCCAAATCTCGCCGATTCGGCCCCTATCGCATTCCCTCTTCGCCTGTCATAGGACAGGAACCAACGCCGGGCCACCATTTGCCGGTGGCCGCCTCTTGTCAAGCCGAAGGACCGGGACCGATGACCCCTGAACCGGAGACCCAAACCACCGAGGATACCGACGTCAGGCACGCCGCGAAAATGGCGAAGAAGAAGGCCGCCCGCGACAAGATCATGGCGACCAAGAGCGGCGAAAAGGGCCTCATCATCGTCCACACCGGCGCCGGCAAGGGCAAGTCCTCCTCGGCCTTCGGCATGATTGTTCGCTGCGTCGCCCATGGCTTCCCCTGCGCGGTCGTCCAGTTCATCAAGGGCGCCTGGGACACCGGCGAGCGGCGCCTGCTCACCGGCCATTTCGGCGAGGCTCTGCCAGTTCCACGCCATGGGCGAAGGCTTCACCTGGGAAACGCAGGACCGCGCCCGCGACATCGCCGCGGCGCGCGCCGGCTGGGAGAAGGCCAAGGAACTGATCCTCGATCCGAACCTGCGCATGGTCGTGCTCGACGAGATCAACATCGCGCTGCGCTACGACTATCTCGACATTGCGGAGGTCGTCGAATTCCTGACGACGCAGAAGCCTGAGATGACGCATGTCGTCCTGACGGGGCGCAACGCCAAGGACGAGTTGATCGAGATCGCCGATCTCGTCACCGAGATGACGCTGGTGAAACATCCGTTCCGCTCCGGCATCAAGGCACAGGCCGGCGTCGAGTTCTGAGTTCGATGGCACGCGCGCTGATGATCCAGGGGGCCGGCTCGGACGTGGGCAAGTCGCTCATCGTCGCGGGCCTTGCGCGCGCCTTCACGCGGCGGTCCTTGCGGGTGCTCCCCTTCAAGCCGCAGAACATGTCGAACAACGCCGCCGTCACCGTCGATGGCGGCGAGATCGGCCGCGCGCAGGCGCTGCAGGCGCTCGCGGCCGGCGTCGAGCCGCATACGGACATGAACCCGGTGCTGCTCAAGCCCGAGACTGATGTCGGCGCGCAGGTGATCGTGCATGGCAAGCGCATCGCGACCGCGCGGGCCCGCGATTACGCGGCGATGAAGCCCTCGCTGATGGGCGCGGTGCTGGAAAGCTTCGAGCGACTGAAAACGCGCTGCGATCTGGTGCTGGTCGAAGGCGCCGGCAGTCCGGCCGAGGTGAATTTGCGCAAGTCCGACATCGCCAATATGGGCTTTGCGCGCAAGGCCGACGTGCCGGTCGTGCTGGTCGGCGACATCGACCGCGGCGGCGTCATCGCCCAGCTCGTCGGCATCAAGACGGTGATCGACCCTGACGATGCCGCGATGATCCAGGGCTTCGTCATCAACAAGTTCCGCGGCGATCCCACCCTGTTCGACGACGGCTACAGGCTGATCGAGCAGACGACGTCATGGCGCGGCTTCGGCGTGCTGCCATGGTTTGCGCGCGCCGGCGAGCTGCCGGCCGAGGACGCGCTGGGCCTGAGCGATGCGCGCAAGCCGGGCCAATGCAAGATCGCCTGCCTCGCGCTGTCGCGCATCGCCAATTTCGACGATCTCGATCCGCTCAAGCTCGAGCCCGGTATCGATCTCGTCATGGTTCGCCAGGGCGAAGCGATCCCCGGCGACGTCAGGCTCGTCATCATCCCCGGCTCGAAATCCACCCGCGGCGACCTCACCTTTTTGCGCGCGCAGGGCTGGGACATCGACCTGCTCGCGCATCACCGCCGCGGCGGCCATGTGCTCGGCCTCTGCGGCGGCTATCAGATGCTCGGGCGCAGCGTTGCCGACCCTGATGGCATTGAAGGCCCTGCGGGTGATACGCGGGGGCTGGGACTGCTGGACGTGGACACGGTGATGAGCCCGCAGAAGACACTGACGCGTGTCGCGGCCATGCATGCGGCGACGGATCAGCCGATCGAGGCTTACGAAATCCATATCGGCCGCACCGACGGCCCTGATCGTATCAGGCCCTTCGCGAAGCTGAACGGCGAGCCGGAGGGCGCGATCTCGCGCGACGGCCGTGTGCAGGGCAGCTACCTGCACGGCCTCTTCACGTCCGACGCTTTCCGCAAGGCGTATCTGGCGAGGCTCGATATTCCCGTAGGCGACGAGCCCTATCACGCCAGGGTCGAGAGCACGCTCGAGGCGCTGGCCGATCACATCGAGACGCATCTCGATGTCGAAGGCCTGCTTGCGCTAGCGCGCTAGCACCTCGGCAAGGCGCGTCCATTCGGCTTCGCTGCCGGGCAACCCGAGCCGCAGCCATGTCGGTTGTTGCGCGAAGACGCGCGACCAGATGTGGCTGCGCGCGAGCGTTTCCTGTGCAGCAAGTGCGTTCGGCGTCTCGTAGAGCCGAAACAGCGAGGCACCGCCGACCAGCCGCCAGCCCTGCCCTCGCGCCATCTCGTCGAGCCGGGCGCAATCGCGAACGAGCCGCGCGGACGTGGCGTTGGCCCAGGCATCATCGCGCAAGGCGCGGCAGCCGATCGCGATGGCCGCGCCCGAGACCGGCCATGGACCCGACAACGCAACGAGCTTGTCGATATCGGCGGCATTGCCGATTGCGAATCCAAGTCGAAGGCCAGCCAAGCCGTAGAACTTTCCAAAGGATCGCAGGATCAGCAGCCCCAGCCGATCCGCTTCCGACGCGAGCGACAGTTGCGAAACGGCATCGGCAAAGCTTTCGTCGATCACGAGCCGGCCGACGCGCGGCAGCAGTGCAAGCAGGTCTTTAGGCGAATGGCAGCGGGCATCCGGATTGTTGGGATTGACGACGATGGCGAGGTCCGCGCCTTCCAGCGCAGCAGGCTCTCCGACCTCCTGCACGTCCCACCCTGCGGCCGCCAGCACGCCGGCATATTCATTGTATGTCGGCGCGAGAATGCGCGCGCGGCCGGGCGGTCCGAGCTGCGGCAAAAGTTGAATGGCGGCCTGCGCACCGCCGAGCGCGACGAGCGGCGCGCGCGTGCGATAAGCGTGCTGCGCGGCCTGATGCAGCGCCTCGATCTCTGCGCGCGAGGGCAGCGCGGTCCAGGCGCGCGCGCTCACCTCGCCCACGGGATAAGGCAGCCGGTTGATCCCGGTCGACAGGTCGATCCAGTCTTCTGTTCGCCCGCCAAAACGTTGCTGGGCCAGATCGAGATTTCCACCGTGTTCGCGCATGCCCCGTTCTTTCACGCGAAGGCGAGGATCGCAAGCACGCCAGCGAGCAGCAGCATGGCGCGGCGATAGATCGCCAATCCCTCGCCGATGTCGGCGGCCAGCGGATCGCGCGCACCTTCGTTGAGCCACGGCTCGTTCGTGATGCTGCCGTGGTAGATGCGGGGACCGCTGAGCCGCACGCCAAGCGCACCGGCCATCGCCGCCTCGGGCCAGCCGGCATTGGGCGAGCGGTGACGACGCGCGTCGCGCGTCATGCACGCCAGCGCCTCCGATCGCCTTGGCGCCAGCAGCACGAACAGAAAGCCGGTCAGACGCGCGGGAATGAAGTTCGCGACATCGTCGATGCGCGCGGCGGCCCAACCAAAGGCCTCGTGCCGTTCGCTGCGATGGCCGATCATGGAGTCCAGTGTATTGATCGCCTTGTAGCCGAGGATTCCCGGCAGGCCGAACAGCGCGCCCCAGAAGACCGGTGCGACGATGCCGTCCGAGGCGTTTTCGGCAAGGCTCTCGATCGCGGCCCGCGCGATGCCGGCTTCATCGAGCGCTGCGGGATCCCGACCGACGATGCGCGAGACCGCCTCGCGCGCGGCGGCGATGTCGCCCGCCAGCAAGGGAGCAGAGACCGCGGCGACGTGATCATGCAGCGAGCGCAGCGCGACCAGCGGCCAGGCCAGGAGTCCGACCATCACGATCTGGATCCAGCCCGCGGGAAGCAGGACCTGAACCACCCAGCCGATCATGGTCGTGAATGCGATCACCAGCAGCGCACCGGCGATCCCCACCGCGCGGCGGAGAGCCGGCAGGTCGGCATCGCGATTCCAGCCTGCATCGATGGCACCGATCAGCCGTCCCAGCCAGGTCACGGGGTGGCCGATCCGCGCGAACAGCCACGACGGCCAGCCCATGAGGGCATCCACCGCCATCGCCACCACCATCGCGCCCGCAAAGCCCAATCCCGCCTCCTGTCCCGCCCCTGTTGCGCAAAGCAAGGGGCAAGCGCAAGCCCCTCCGCGCCTGATTTCGGCTTTGTCTTTGGCCGCGATTGGTGGTTAGTCAGGCGCTCCAGGAGACCTTCATGGCCGTCATCTTGATTACCGGCGGAGCGCGATCGGGCAAGAGCAAGCGTGCGGAAATGCGCACGCGCGCCTTTCCCGGGCAGCCCGTCTATGTCGCGACGGCCGAAGCGCTCGATGCGGAGATGGAAGCACGCATCGCAAAGCATCGCGCGCGGCGCGGAACCGACTGGATCGAACGCGAGGTGCCGCTCGATCTCTTGCCTGCGCTGGTCGCAACAGATGGCGGCGGCGCAAGGCTGGTGGATTGCCTGACGCTGTGGCTCTCCAATTTGATGCACGCCGAGCGCGATTGGGAACGCGAGGTGGCCGAGCCTCGCCGGCGCCCTGCCCGATTTGAAGAGCCCCGTCGTCCTCGTCACCAACGAGGTTGGTCTCGGCATCGTCCCCGACAACGCGCTGGCACGCCGCTATCGCGACGCCGCCGGCACCATGAACCAGACGATCGCGGCCGCCGCCGACGAAGTCGAGTTCATCGTCGCCGGCCTGCCCATGACATTGAAATGATGCCGCGCGCCGAGCTCCTCAAGGACATCGTCGCCGATCTCCGGATGGCGGCATCCTTCGTCACGATCCTCCCGGTGGCATCGTCGAAGCCGGCGGCCGACGGCACTGTTGCGCGCGCGACCTGGGCGCTTCCCGTTGCGGGACTGCTGGTCGGCCTTGCCGGCGCTTTCGTCTACAAGGTCGCCATCCGCTGCAGCCTGACGCCGAACGTTGCCGCCCTGCTCGCGCTCGCGACGACGGCCCTCATCACCGGCACGCTGCACGAGGATGGTCTTGCCGACACAGCCGACGGGCTCGGCGGCGGCCGCACGCGCGAGCGCAAGCTCGAGATCATGCGCGACAGCCGGATCGGAACCTACGGCGTCTGCGCGCTGATCCTGTCATTCGGCCTGCGCTGGAGCGCGCTCGCCACCATCGCCAATCCGCTCGCCGTCACGTTCGCGCTGTGTGCCGCGCACGCTGCCGCCCGCGCCGGCGCGCCGGCGTTCATGTTGCTGGTGCCGCCGGCGCGGCCGGATGGGCTTTCGGCGAGCGCCGGAGCGCCGCCTGGCCGCAGCGTCGCCATCGCTTTTGCGGCCGGGACGCTCGTCCTCGCCCTGGCGCTCGGACCGGGCAAGGCGCTGGTCGGCCTGGTCCTGCTCTCCCTCGCCGGGCTTTTGCTGGCGCGGCTTGCCGTTCGCCAGATCGGCGGGCAGACCGGCGACATCCTCGGCGCCTTCGAGCAGCTCGGCGAGATCCTGATCCTGCTGGTCGCCGCGTCCTTCCAGGTGGGAGGCTGATCCATGGTCGAATTCGACGATACTTTCCGCCGGCAATTGCGCGAGCTGTTCGTGTGGCGCCGCGACGTGCGCCGCTTCCGCAGCGATCCGCTGCCGGAGGGCGCGATCGACCGCCTGATCGGGACCGCCTGCTTGTCTCCCTCGGTCGGCCTCAGCCAGCCCTGGCGCTTCGTCGTCGTCGACGATGCCCTTCGCCGCCGCGCAGTGATCGACGATTTCAGGGCGTGCAATGCCGATGCGCTGGGCTGCTATTCCGGCGAGCGCGCGGCGCGCTACGCCACGCTGAAACTGTCCGGCCTCGAACAGGCGCCCGGCCATCTCGCGGTGTTCGCCGACAAGGCCAGCGACATCGGCCACGGTCTCGGCCGCGCCACCATGCCGGAGACGACGGAGTACTCCGTGGTCGCCGCGATCACCGCGATGTGGCTCGCCGCGCGCGCTGAAGGCATCGGCATCGGCTGGGTATCGATCCTCAATCCGGAACGCGTGCACGCCATACTCGACGTGCCGCAAGCCTGGAAGTTCATCGCCTATCTCTGCATCGGCTATCCCGAGGTCGAATGCGACCAGCCGGAGCTGGAGCAGGCGAAATGGGAGCACCGTCGCGGGGCGGATGAGTTTACGCTGCGGCGCTGACCGAGACGGTCGAGGGAACAGCGCTGCTCAAAATTCGGTCTCGTGCCCCGGACGCAGCGCAGTGCCTCTTCGGCGGTGCGCTGCAGAGCCGGGGCCCATTTAACGGCAAGTGCCGTAGCCTTCTGGGTCCCGGCTCTGCGGAGCGTCACTGCGTGCCGCACCGCGTCCGGGACACGGAGAGCGTTGCTTCCTTCTCCGTCATTGCGAAGGGAGCGTCACATCTCCGCTACGACCTGCTCCTGCCGGCCACCGCGGCGACAGGCGCAGGCGGCTCCTGCTTCTGGAACATCAGCAGCGGCCGGAAGATGACGCGGCCATAGGCTTCGTAATGGTTCTGGGTCGACACCGCCATCTTCAGCGGCGTCGCGTAGTTCGCCTCGAACGTCATGAACTGCGCATAGGTCCAGGAGAAGCCCACGCCGACCGAGGACATTTCGGTGACGCCGGGGAAGGTCGAATATACCGCACCCCAGTCGGTGAAGATGTAGGTGTCGAACCCTCTCAGCCATTGCGACCAGTTGTAGTGCAGCTCGGCGTTGAAATAATAGCCGCTGTCGCCGGAGGCGGCATTGGAGGGATAACCGCGGACGGTGGTGGGACCGCCGATCGAGAAGATCTGGTCGCCCGGCAGCAGCTTCTCCTGCGTATACTGCCAGCTCGCCAGCACATTGGCGCTGAAATTCGCCGGCCCCGCGGCGCTCGTCGCAAGCATGGAGCCGGTATAGGTGGTGAACGCGCGGTTGTTGCCGAGCACGTGGTCGTGCCATGCCACGTAGTTCACCGCCGGCGAGACCGTGATCGAATAGGTGTTGCCGGATTTGGTGACAGAGACGCCCGCCGTGGACTTGTCGTAGTGATCGTCGGTGACGGCGACCGTGGCGAAGCGGCTGACCGTCTTGCCCTCGGTCAAGGCGGCGTTGAGCAGCACCAGCCAGTCCTGCGTCACCCAGACCGGCTGGCTGAAATTGACCGCGGCCTGGCTCGAGCGGCCGGTGACGTCGAGCGCGACGAACGGTCCCTGGACGATCTTGATCTTGCCTTCGGTATAGCTGACGCCGGCGCGGCCGCCCCAGGGATTGACCGGGATGTTGTAGGCGACATTGCCGTTGAGATTGCCGTCGGAGCGAACGCCGTAGAAGGTCAGGCGGTCGTCGACGCCGAACAGGCCGTGGCGCTTGTAGAAGGCCCCGCCCTCCCAGCGCCCGGTGTTCTCCGAGCCCTGGTTGTCGGTGAAGAGCTGCAAGGTGTCGACCGGCGGCTCGATCACGGCGAACTGCAGGTCCGTGAGGCCGAAGCTCGTGCCGGGCTGCAGCAGCGCCTTGATCTGCACGTCATTGGTCCGGTTGAACCAGGTCACGTCGCGGTTGAGCTTGGGAACGTCGAGGACCTCGCCTTCAGGCTCCTTCACGCGATCGAGGATGTAATCGGTGCGGGTCTGCTTGTTGCCCTCGATGGTCGTCTTCTGCAGCCGGCCCTCGGTGAGCTTGATGCGGACGATGCCGCCCTTGGCGTCCTGCTCGGGCAGCGTCGCGATACCCGTGACGATGCCGCGCGCGGTATAGATGGCGTTGATGTCCGCGACAAGTTGCAGCAGCGCGGCGATGTCGACTTCCTTGCCGACATATTTCTTCGCGATCTCGTCCAGCTCGGCCGGCGTGATGAACTTGGATTCGTCGAACGTCACCTTGCGCAGGCGAAATTTTGGCCCGCCCGGTTTCAGCAGCTGGGATTTCTCCCGCTCGCCACCGATCACCGCCGGACCATTGAGCTTCGGCGGCGCGCTCTGCTGTTCGAGCTGGCGGCGCTGCCGGTCGACGTCGTTCTGGATCACGCCCGGATTGATCGACTGGGCACGCGCAGAGACGATGCTGGACGCTGCCAACCCGATTGCCAATGCTGCCCCCTGAATCCGCATCCCTGCCCCAGTTACCATGCCTGTGCGAGGCGGCCAACGGCCGGCCTCGCCATGTCAACCGCCGCGTCCTTCCAGCCCGCGCGGCCCGCACGCTGCCCCTTCTGGCGCAGCTTGCGCATGTCGCTGAGGCCCTCGATGTTGACGGCGGGACCGGAGCCGACGGCCTCGACCGGCCGCGGCGTCAACAGCGCGTCGAGCCGCGCCTGGCCGGAGAGGCCGAGCAGGTAGAACGTGCCCCCGTCCTTCTTCGCAAGCCAGGACTCGATGCTCTCCTTGCCGTCGCCGTCGACCGCGATGTTGCGCATCATGCTGGCGCCGGTGAAGGCGTTGCAGCAGGTGTGGCTCGGCCCGTAATTGGTGACGGTCGCGGAGACGTCGCCGGTATAGAACACCACATAGGCATTGCTGACATTGGCGTTGCCGACCTGGCTCATCGTGAACACGCCGCCCGGCTGGTAAAGTTGGAGGCTCGGCCCGTTGGTCGGCGCCAGCGAGCGATTGTTGAGCAGCACCTGCTGGGTCGCCGTGGTGAGCATCAGCTGGCCCGGCACATAGCCGTTCAGGATCGAGACGGCGTGCGCATCGGTCCAGAAGTTCGCGTCCACCACCCTGAACTGGTTGACGATGATGCTGTCAGGGTCGATCCAGATGTTGGCGGACTTGGCGACGCCGCCATTGTAGCCGGTGATGTTCATGACCAGCGGGATCGCCGGGTTCGACCGGACCTGCTCGCCCCTGACGTTGATCGTGTCGGCCGCGAGATCGAGTCTCGCTCACGACACTGACCCAGTTGATGGTCAGATCACCCGACGACCGCATCTTGACGACGTTGCCGCTGATCCGGTCGAACGCGACCGATCCGGCCACCTGGAAATGCGTATCGCCGTTGGCGGAGATCGAGCCGCCGCGCAGCGAACCGGTGTCGGACGTGACGTTGAGGTCGCCGGCATCGCCCGGGATGCCCGTCGTGGTGAGCTGGCTGAAGACGATGTCGTTCACGGCGTGCAGGGTCTGCGTGCCACCGCTGATGGCGGTGCCGACGGTGATCCCTCCCGTCGTCGCGGTGACGTCGAGCGTGCCGCCGGCGTTGAGATTATCCCAATGAACGACCGTGCCGCTGAGGGCCGCGTTGCCGGTCGAGGCCGTGAGGTTGTGACCGGTGTTGGTGCCCGCGGCGATCAGCCTCGCCGAGCCGTTGGCCGAGACCGAGCCGAGCGTCGGCACGCCGCCCGAAGTCACCGTCTGCGCCAGGATGAACCCGGTGTCCGCGGTGACGTTGATGCTGCCGGCGTCGCCGTTGACGCCCGTCGTGGTCAGCGCGTCGAAGGTGACGTTGTCGCGGGCGTGGATGGCCTGCGTGCCGCCGCTCTGGGCGGTCTGCAGGTTGATGCTGCCCTGTCCCGCGGTCACGCCCAGGCTCGTACCGACGCTGAGAGCGTTCCAGTTGATCGGGCCGCCATTGGCCGTCAGCAGCCCGGAGCCGGTCGTGGCGGCGAGCGTGTTGCCGGTGATGGTCGTGGCGGCCAGCAGGCTCGCCGAGCCGTGGGCCGAGACCGAGCCGAGCGTGGTCGCCCCGCTCGACATTACCGTCTGCGCCAGGATGAAGCCGGTGTCGGCGGTGACGTTGATGCTGCCGGCATCGCCGCTATTGCCGGTCGTCGCGAGCGACTTGAACGTCACATTCTGGGTCGCATGGACTGTCTGCGAGCCGCTGCTGTCGGCGATGCCGATCACAATGCTGCCGTTGTTCGCGACCGCGCTGAAGCTGCCGGTCGCGCCGGTCGCGGTGCCCGCCACCACCTGGTCGAGCGTCAGCCCGCCCGTGCCAATGATGTCCACGCTGCCATTCACGGCGGACAGCAGGCTGACCTCGGTGTCGGTCAGCGCCTTCAGATAGATGCTGCCGGCGCTCGCGCTGGCCGACAGCCGCGTGGCGTTGGTGGTGAACCGGCTCGTCGCGCCACCGATGCCGTTCGACGCGCTCAGCGACACCTCGGCGCCGGCGCCGGTCACGAGGAACTTGGTCTGGCCGTCGCCATTGTCGATGATCGCGCCGAGCGAGGCCACGCCGCCGGCGGTGACGATGATCGAGGGGGTATTCGAGGCAGCCGCATAGGACAGCGACGTATTCAGCTGGCCGATCGTTGCATCGCCCGTGGTGGTCACCGAGATCAAGCCAGGCGCGTTGATGGCGGAATAAGCTCCCATCGACAGCGTCGCGGCAACCAGCGTCACGCCACTCGTGCTGCTGGTGGCAACCACCGGCGCCGCGCTGGTACCCGCCGCAAAGGTCATGCCGCGATTGGCGAGCAGCTGCATCAGGCCGTCGCTGGTGATGCTGGTGTTGATGGTGAGCGCGCCGCGCGCCACGTTCAGCGTCAGGGCGCCGCCGGCCGTCAGCGCCCCGTAGGCGCCGCTCCTGCCGACCGTGAGATCGCCGGTGACAGCGAGAATGCTGACGTCGCCGACCGCCGTGCCGCTCACCGCGCCGGAGATGTTCACCTGCAGCGGCTGGAACGTCGCGCCATTGAAGCCGATGCTGCCGCCGGCGCGCAGGTCGAGGTCGGTGCCGAGGATGTGGATCGCGCTCCGGTCCGTGAAGTCGGCTTCGGCATAGATGCTGCCGGTTGCGGCGAGCTGGATCGCGTTGCCGGCGGAGATGTTGCCGAGGATGAGATCTCCGGTGGTCTGCTTCACATAGATGCCCTGCGCCGACGAGACCTGGTCGAGCTGGTCGTGGGCGGGATCGGCGAAGGCGATCTGGATCGCGTTCGGGTTGGCCGCGGGGTCGCTTCCGGCGGTCCCGGGGGCGCCGACATTGCCGCGCTCGGCGATCAGGGTCAGGTTGGCGATATCGCCCGAGATCACGGCGCCGCCCACATTTGCGGTGATGTTGTTGACGGCGTCGAGCTTGACGTCGCCGCGGCCGGTCACCTCGATGCCATTGGCCTGCGCGGCCGCGATCGGACCGTAATTCGCAGTGACGCCGCCGAGCGAGAGACTGTTCTTGCTGCCGAGATAGATATTGGCCGCCGCCTTCGCAGAGATCGCGATCGGGTTGTCGACGACGACGAGGTTCTGCTGCGACAGGTTGACCGTATAGGTCGTGACATGGCTCGTCGGGTCCGTCACCGCGCCGACGGTGAGCTGGCCGGGACCGGCCGAGGACAACAACGCCCTCTGCTCGGTCGTCAGCGAGGAGGCATCGACGCTGGTGAAGGTGAAGGTCTGGGGCGCCGCCGAATTGCCGACCGAGCCGCGGGGCGCGTAGAGCATGATCTGATTGGCGCTGACATTGGCGATGACGTTCTCGTCGATCGGCGGCGGCGGCGCGCCGATCGACGACGACGAGACGGTGTAGGCCAACTGGCTCTGCGTCCACTGCGCGCCCGCCGTGATGATGCCGTAGACGCGCTCGGTCGATGCCAGCGTATAGCTGTAGTTCGCATTATAGGTATTCAGCGCCGTTTGCAGCGCCGTGTTGGTGGGCATGCGCTGATTGGCAGTCGAAACGCCGTCGAACAGCTTCGTGAACAGCGTCGTCGATAGCGAGCTGCCGAACACCGTCCCCAGCGGATCCGAAGGCGCGGTACCGAGCAAGGTCGCCAGCGAGGTCTTGAGCCTCGTCGGTGCTGATCTTGCCGAGCAGGAACTGGTCCCTCAGGAACCGGGTCGTGGCCTCGGTCTTCATCTGCGTCGTCGTAACGTTGGCCGGATCGATGCCGAGCTTGGCCGCCACCTGCGCCCGCAGCACCGTCTGTCCCACCGAGGTCGGGTTGTAGGTGCTGCCGTTGGGGAAAGCGATGTTCTTGAGCTGGAAATAGTCGTTATAGGCCGACGTCACCATCGACTGGTAGCTGTTGACGGCGTTGGTGGCCGCGTTGCCGCTGAGCAGGTCGAGGCTGGCCCAGACGTCCTGGAGATGCTGGCTCTGCGCCTGGGTGAGACCGACCGCCGCCCGCCCGTTCAGGATGCTGGCCTGGTTGCCGTCGGAGCCGGCGGCTTCCAGGAAGACCGGGCCGCCGGTCGACTGGATCGTGCCGAGGCGGAGGTCGCCCTTGGACTGGATGATGTAGGTGCCGGTGGCAGAAGTGCTGTCGAGCACGCCGCCATCGACGGCGCCGCCCGCCTGGACCGTTCCCGTCGCCTGGATCACCAGCGGATTGATGTTGGTCAGGGTGGAGGCGTTGTTGACCACGGCGCTCGTCGCGCCGATCGCACCGGACGTGGAGTTGATCTCGATGTTCTTGCCGATCACGACCGGGTTGGCGGGATTGTAGGCGGAGGCCGAGTTGATGTCGCCGACCGCCGAGAGGAAGACGTTGCCCTGCGGCGTGGCGCCTGCCGAATTCACCTTGACCTGGTTGATCGACAGCGACCCGACGGCCGCGATCGCGATGTCGCGGTCGATCGAGCTCGCAGTCAGGCTGCCGCCATAGAGCTGCACCTGGACCGGGGTCCTGTTGGTGCCGAGCGTGCCGATGCCGCCGTCACCCCGGAGCGTCACGCTCGTGCCCGAGATCACCGGGTTGTTGGCATTGGCGCCGACGGTGATGGACGAGTTGGTGCCGGTGGCGTTGAGCGTCGTCGTGCCCTGAAGGTTGTTGATGGACCCGTTGACGACGATGCCGGAGGTCGAATTGACCACGACGTCGCTATTCCCGCCGCCGGTGAACTTGATGTTGATCGGGTTTGACGCCTTGACCGTGTTGGTGAGCGTCAGCGTCAAATGATCGTAGATCTGCTGGTACCAATTGAATTGAGCGTCCGCACCGCAACACTTGTCCGGATGCGTGCCGAGCGGATTGGGGTTGCCTTGCGAGTCGACGCCGTCAGCCCAGTGATAGCTGCCGGTCGCGGTCGTGACCTTTTGATAGTTGCTGCTCTGCACGCCGGAAACCAGGCTGGTCGTGGTGGTCCAGTTCGCCCCGGTGGCCTGGTTGGGCGTGAAGTGCCAGCCGTAGTCGAACTGCGTGCTGTTGGTCGGGCGATCCAGGGTGGCGGTGTCGACCCACTGATAGAGCATGTTCGCCTGCGTCGCGTACTGGATGCCTGCCGTACCCGTCCTGGATGTAATCATCGACGAGTCGACCGCAGCCGCGGTGACGCTGTTGGTCTCGTATTTCGTTACCTGCTGGTTGCTCGCGGCCTTGGGATCGTAGACATACCACGTCGTCTTCCCCTGGAGCTGGTCGACGATCTCGACCACGCTCTGGGCTGTGGCGCCGGTATTGATGGTGTTGGTGACGAGCGCCAGCCCGCTCGTGTTGTTGACCGTGATCGTGCCGGCACCGCCCTTGATCTCGATATTGCCCTGAGTCTGGGTATTGTCGGTCGAGGTCGAGATGATCTTGCCGTTCAGATAGACATAGCCGCCGGCGCCCTGCACCACGCCGTTCAGGACGAACTGGTCGGTCAGAGCGTTGTACCTGACCCCAACCTTGACGTCGTCGCTGACCGACGTCGTCACGGAGCTAGAGACGTCGTAATAGACGCCGTTCCGCGCATTGGCCTGGGCCGCGGCAAAGTCCGCGCCGCCGTTGCGGTTCTTGAGGCCGTTCGTGCCGTAGATGGCAGCATAGGCGTCGGCGCCGATATTGACCGAGTAATTGCTGCTCGAGCCGGCCTGGATCTTGCCGTTGATGTTGATCACCGAGGCCGAAATGATGACCGCCTGGGCGCTGATGGTCCGGGTATCCGTCACGGTGGTCGGTGTCTCAGCGGTCTTCGGCGTGATCGCATCCGGCTGGATGTTGATGACCTGGAAGAAGGCCGAGCAGCCCGCGCAGTTGAACGGCGTCTTGTACGGACCGCTATCCGCGTAGACGTTGCGGCCGTCGTAGGTCGTCTTCTCCCACGGTGCAGTCGAGATGACCTGACTGGTCGGCCCCTCGATCTGCTGGAGCGTGCTGACGCTCGGCACGCTGCCGGCGTTGGGATTGCCGTTGCCGGGCGTGCCCTGGCCCATCGGCAGGAAGATTGCCGAATAGAGCGAGGTGCCGTCGTAAAACGTCATCAGCATGCGCGCGGTGAAGATCGTGCTGGCGTCGGCGTTGCCGACCGGTGCATAGATGCCGCTACTGCCGCTGGCGCAGCAGTAATAGAAATACGGGTGATCGCCTCCCGAGCCGATATGCGGAGCGCTCTCGTAAGCGCCATAGGCGCCGAGATATGTCGCCGCCGTCATCACCGCCGTCAGCGCGTCTTCCGGCCTGTTTTCGGTGCTCGCCCATTGCGAGGTGACCGCACTGCTGCTGTCGTAGAAGCTGCCGATGCCGCCGAGGAAGGTGAACGTGCCCTTGGGCACCACGATCTGCACGGTCGCGGCGCTGAGCGACTGCGAGGCGACGACACTGCCGAGATTGTTGACGACCTTGAGCAGGCCGTTCGGGTTGTTGACGGCACCGTTGAAATAGATGTCGGGCGTGCGGGTCAGCACGTTGCCGTTCTGGTCGATGCCCTGGCCGCTGTCGGGATCGAGGCGATTATAGGTGGCCGAGACGTCGATCACGGGCGAGGCGCTCGGCATCGCGGTGAAGGTCACGTTGGAGTGCGAATCCGGGTCGACATGGTCGATCTGGCGGTAGGTGATGTTGCCGCCGCTCACTTCGGTGACCGTGAGGTTGCCGAGGCTCATGAAGTCGAGGCCCTTGTTCTCGATCTTGATCAGGGGCGAGCTACGCGCGATCACCGCCGGCGCGGCCGGGTTCGTGCCGCTGTTGCCGGTCAGCTTCTGCGCCAGGATCGAGACGTTGCCGGCGGACACCATGATGTCGCCGAACGCGAAGGCGTTGCCGGGCGCGTCGGAGGTGAACGGCGCCTGCTTGATCAGCGTATCGATCTGGCGCTGGATGTCGCCGGTCGAATCGGTGCCGGATGGCGCCATGGTGGCGGGGTTTGTGGGCGTCGCTGCCGCGAGCAGAGAGCGAACTTGAGCCTCGGAGAGGCCTGTCAGCGCCGCCAGCTGGCTGACCACCAGCTGATAGGGATTGAAGTTGCCGACGACGGTGTACTGGACCGTCTGGTGGTTCCAGCTCGTCACCGGGCTGAAGTGATTGACGTCGGAAACGGACTCGAGGGTCAGTGCAGAGTAAGGGCTCGTCGTGCTCAAGGTCGGCGCGCTCGCGCCGAGGTCGATCGTGATGCTCACGTCGTTATTGATGCCGGCAACCACCAGGCCATTGAGCGCGACATCGCCGGTGCCGCTGGTGTGGCTGTGGTTGTCGCTGTTCTTAGCGCTGAAGATGTCCAGATAAGGGTTGTAATTGCTGCCGTTGCCGGCCGCCGTGACCTGCCCTTGCGTGGCGCCGAGATAGATGTTTCGCGCGCCGAGCACGCTCGAGGTCGGGGCCAGGGCCAGGCTCGTGGTGTCGTCGGCATTGGCCGTGCCGCGGTAGAGCGTGGAGATCGGAATGGCGGTGTTGTTATAGACGACCGTCGTCGCCGTCGCCTGCACGCTGCTGAAGACCGAGCCGTCGCCGGCGAGGCCGGCGTACATCGTGATGTCGCGCCAGGCCATAATCTTCGCGCCCGCGCCGACATTGACGGATTGGTTGGCGTGCACCCAGCTGTTGGTGCTGGCGCCGACGCCCGCGATCGCGCCGTAGAGGCTGGCATTGGCGTTGTTCGCCGCCGCCATCTTCGCAGCCGTGCCGACATAGATCTGGCCGGCACTGAACAGCTCGCGGGCGTTGATGTTGACCGCGAGCGTGGCATTCGCCGTCATGTTGGACTCGGCGCCGCCGCCGGCGAAGAAGCTGGCGGTGGCGAGACTCGCGGTGTCGTTGGTGTTCAGCGTGTTGTACGCCTCGATGTTGATCACGGCCGTCGAGGTCCGGGGATCGTCGTTGAGGCTCAGCACCGTGCCGGCGCCGATGTTCGTGGTGACGCGCTGGGTAACGAAGGACTCGCTGAGTGCCGCCGCTCCCGAGAACGAGCCGCCCGAGCCCGAGCGCGCACCGCCGCCGGCCTGATTGACGATATCGTTGGCGATGACGTCCATGTCGCCGGCCGCCGAATTGATGATCAGATGCGTCCCGATCTCGGCCGTGGTGGTAGAATCGACGTCGTTCCGCGTCTTGCCGGCAGACACGCCGGCCGTGGACGCCTGATAGGCGTCGCCGCTCGCAACGTAATTCGTGGTGTGCTTGGCGTCGATGCGGAGGCCGCCGAAATAGAGCGTGTCGTCCGTCGCGCCACCGTCGAACCGCGCATTGGTCACCGCGGTCGAGCTGGTGGTGGCAACCCCCGCCGCGCCGGCATAGGTGCCGCCCGCACCGACCAACGCGTTGGAGAAATTGGTATCCGTGCCGGTGGCCTTGATCCAGAGGGTGCCCGTGTAATTGCCGTGGTTGGCGGCATCCATATCCGCGGGCGCGCCGAGATAGGCATAGGTGTGCGCGCTGGACGAGGTCTGCGCGACGGTGGCGCCGAGCGCCAGGAAGCCGGACGAAAGCCCGGTGGCCTCGGCGTATTGGGCGCTGTCGTTTTCGGCTTCGATGGTCACGTTGGCGTTGGGCAGCCTGATCCCCACCCCGCCATAGGCACTCACGGTCGCGTTCTGCGACGCCTGGGCGTAGCTGCCCTGCGCGCCGATCAGCGAGCCGCCGCCGCCCGCGAGCGCCTTGGCCCAGGTCGTCGTGCCACTGGTCGGAACCAGCGCCTTGGCGCTCACGTCCAGCGCACCGCCGGAGAAGCTGACGTTGTCGCCGACATCGGCCGTCACCGTGGCGCCGACCGTCGACTTAGCGATGGCGACGCCGACGGCACCGCCGCCGACCGAAACGCCGATCGCCTCGCTCGACAAATTGGGCGCGATCGCCGCCGCTACCAGCGTGCCGATCCCGCTCGCGGACGTCGTGATCGAGGCGCTGGCGCCGATCTCTGCCAGCACCGAGGAGTTCTCGGTGGCCTCCGCGTCCGCACCGGTGCCGGCGACGATGCCGCCGCCGAGTGCGGTTGCCGTCGTGCTCAGGGTGCCCGCCCCGGCAGCGCCAATCAGCAATTGCGAGGTGTTGATGGTGGCGCCGTTCAAAACCCGCGCCGAGACCGAGCTGGTCCGGCTTGCCGTCGACACCGAAGCGCCGACGGCCACGGCACCGGCGGTGACGCCGCCGGTGAAGACCACCTGGGTCGTGGAATCCTGCGCCATGACGGCAGCGCCGGTCCCGCCCGTGCCGTTGAGCTGGCCGCCGAGCAGCGCCGTCACGGTGTTGGTGACGTTGCCGACCGCTACGGCCGCATCCGCGCCGAAATAGAGCGCCGCACCGCCGGCGATCGCCTCGGTGTCGATGGTCTTGCCGGCATAAGGTCCGGTGTTGGCGTCCTTGACGACCGCCGCAACGCTGACGGACGGCGCCGAGACGACCAAGGGCGTATCCGCGGCCACCAGCACGCCGGAGCCGTTGCGTCCGTAGTCACTCAGATTGGCGAGCACGGTGCTGTTGACGCTGGTGTAGCCGATGCCGGCGCCGATGCCGACATTCTTGGCAAAACCCGCGCCGAGCAGGTACATCTTGGCCGCGTTGGCGCTGGTGGCGGCGACGTTGACTTGAGTGCCCGCGACGTTGCCGCCCGCGATCTGCGCGACCACGACGTCGTTGCCGCCGCTCAGCACGTTGCTGACGTCGTAGGTCGAGCTGACATTGGCACTGTTCGGATCGCCGGCCGTGCCGCTCGCGACGGCGCCACTGCCATGCGTGGTGCTGGTGCCGCTGTTCACGGACGCGATGGTGCCGCTGCCGCCCTGATTGAGCTGGCCGGTCTGCTGGCCCTGGGTGTCGGCGTCCGCGGTATTGGTGCCGATGATGATGACGCCGACGGTCGCGCCGATGCCGACGCTGCCGCCGATGCCGGCGGTGACCGCGTAGGACAGCACCTCCTTGGTGCTGAGCGCTGTGACATTGATCGCGCCGGACGAATTCAGATTGCTGTTCCAGCTTTCGGCGACGGTCCGGCTCTTGAACACGATGACGTTGGCCGCAGCGCCGACGCCGACCCCTCCTCCGCTGGCGCCGACCGCGAGCGCGCCCGCGATCTCCTTGATCGCCACGTCCTCGTTGGCGTTGATCGTCACCGCGCCGGCTGTGCCGCCCGTCACCCCTTGCAGCGTGGTGTCATAGACGCCGGCGATGGTGGTATTGTTGGCGACCTCGATGTTGGCCATGCCGGCGATCGCCGCCGTGCCGGTCGAGAGCGCTCCGCCGATCGCATAGGCCTCGAAGCGGTTCTTGGTGGTGGCCTCGACGTCGAGCGCGCCGCTCAAATTGAGGCCGGTCGTGTGCGCGGCGCTGTTGCCCTGATAGTGGAACTCGTCACCGACATAGGCCAGGGTCCGGTTCGAAGAGACCTGGACAAGGAATGCCGCACCGATCGCCGCCTGGCTGCCATAGGCGCCGGAGCCGTTGGCGGAGAAGATGCCGGTGTTGTTGTTGGCGTTGACAGTCAGTGACGAAGCCGTCACCGCGCCGCCGTCGACATAGGCTTCCGTGGTCGCCTGGAACACGTTCAGCCCGACCGAGCCGGTGTTGAAGCCGATCGCGATCGAGGACGCATCCTGCTCCGCATTGGCCTTCACGGTGACGGCGCCGGCCGTCTCGCTCGACGACTGGACGCCGCCGACCGTGGCATTTGTGATATAGGCGAAGGTCTCGCGCGACATCGTCGTCGAGATGATCGTCGCGCCACCGCCGCCGGTGCTGCCGTAGGCGATGCCGGCGCCGAACGCGCCGGAATAGGAAAAGCTCGACGCGGCCACCTCGATCTGCGGCTTGAGCGTCGACGAGGTCAGGCGCGTGTCGATGGCCGCGCTGTCGATATAGGCTCGTGTCGCCCCGCTCATCACGTTGGTGATGGGGTTGATCATGATGGCAACGCTGGAACTCGCGGCAAGCGAGGCGACGTTGGTCACGACGGCCTGGTGGGAACTCGCGACCACGGCAAGGCCGCGCACAATGTCCTGGTTCTCGGAAAGATCGGGCGTGGTGTCGGTCGGCGCATGGGCGGTGCCGAGATCGAACGCGTGGAGGAGCGTGCCGTTGTTGACCGACAGCGTATCGGTGGTGCTGGTCCCGAGCGCGTCGACCTTGGTGTTGGCACCGCTGATATAGGCCGCGGTGGTTCCCGTGATCTGGTTGGTCACCAGCGAGCCTGCACCGCCAGCCGCACCCTTGCTGATCGACAAGGCACCAGCGAATACGGCCGCCTTGTCGTTGTTGCCGACGATCACGCCGACATTGTTGGTCGCGGTGACGTCGGCCCCGTTGATGCCATTTGTGCCGGCGGCGCTGATGCCAGCGGTGACGTTGGTCCCCATCAGATTGGTCGCGACCGAACCTGCGAGGCCTACCTGCGAGGACATCGCGATGCCGACGGCGACCGTCGAGATATTGGCGTTCGAGTTCGCGTTGACCCCGACATTGCCCGAGGCGATCAGCTTGGAGCCGGTGACGCCGGCGCTGACGTTGTTGGCGATGCTGCTGTAGACGAGCGCAAGGCCCGCGGCGCTTCCTTGCGTCGACGCCCCCGCGATCGCGGCGGTTCCGGTGATGCTGGAACTGTCGGTTGCGTTGACAGTGATGTTGCGGCCCGTGACGGACGATTGCGACGCGCTCGACAAATTGTTGCCGATGGCCGCCGAGACAGTGTTGGCGATCGAGCTGATCGTGGTGCCGCCAACGCCCGCGAACTGTCCGGTCGCGAGGCCAAAGCCGATCGTGACCGCCTGGATCTTCGAGGAATCGACCGCGCTGACGCGGACATTGCCCGGGGCCGACATCAGCACGTTGGCGATGTAGGCCGAATGCGTGGTGGCGATGGTGTTGTAGACGATCGAGGCACCGACATTGTTTTTGCCGGCCTGGATCAGACCCGCAACGGAGACGATGCTGGCGCCCGGACCGTTGCCCGTACCGTCGTTGAGCGCGGCCGCGCTGAAGTCGATGCAGTTCTGTCCGCCCGTGCCGCCGGCAACCGTGCAGGTGTCGGTGGCGAGATGATTGTTGTTCGACTTCTTGACGAGGTTGCCGAGCGCCGTGTCCAGCGCCGAGACGGCGCCGCTGTCGGCCAGCACCGTCACGCCACCGACATTGATGTTCACCGTCGCGCCGCTGCTGATATAGGCCGTCGTGGTGGGCGTGACCTCGCTGACGACGATCGCGCCGGCAAGGCTGTTGGCGCTGGCCCCTCCCCGCCCGAGGCCGCACCGGCCGCAATCACGCTGGCGTTGTCGGCCATCACCAGCAGGCTGTCGTAGTTCGAGATTCCGGTGCTACGGATATGCGCGTCGGTGGCGTTGCCGCCCGAGGGATCGGCGATCGATGCATAGGTCAGCCCGATGCCGACGCCGACCTGGCCACCCGATAGATAGAGCGAGCCGCCGCCGATCGCGATGTTCGTGGTCTGGTAGGCGTCGACCTCGAGCGCGCGATTGACGCCGGTCGCCTGGCCCGTGATCGTCGAGCTCTCGACATAGGCGTTGGCGCTGTCGGTGATGATGCCGACCGAGGCCGACAGCGACGCCGAATTGGATCTCGATCCCGCCACGCCGAGAGCGACGACGGTTTCCGAGCCGCCATTAAGCGCTTGCACCGTCACCGAACTCTGGTCATTCATGGTGGTGCCGTAGATATAGGCGAGCGTCGCGTTGTTCGACATCGCCGACGCAATCGCACCGCCGATCGCAGCCCCGGTGGCGGACGCTCCGGCCAGATTGAGCGCCGCGGAGCCGGACCCGTTGTTGAGCATGGTGTCGTTGAGCGCCTGAACGATCGTATTGGTCGTGACAGCGCTGGCCGTGGTGTATTTGTTGACCGTCGTGTTCTTGATATAGGCGCTGGTGCCGAGCGAGACGTCGCTCACCGACGAGCTGCCAGCGAGATCGAGGCTGAAGCCGCTGGTGCTGGATCCCGAAGTCGAGCTGATCTTGCTGGCGGCCGTTGCCACGCCGGCAGCCCCTCCGGTCGCGGCGGCCCCGGCAGCGTCGGCCTTGTCGGAGAAGCTCGACGACGCCGGATCTGAGACCGCTGCCGCGACGGCGGCCGCAGTGATGCGTCCGGAGGTGGTCGCGCTCAGCGTCAGATTGTCGACGTTGACCGATCCGCTTCCGCCGCTGGTGCCGGCGAACGGGTCGTTGGCGCTGAACACGCCGGGCCGGATGTCGGAATGGTTGTCGCCGATATAGGCGGAAGTGTCGGTATTCGCGCCGAGATAGGCGACCGACAGGCCGACCGCCGAACCGCCGCTGCCATTGTAGCTCATCGCGCCGGACAGGGTCACGACCGACAGGTCCTGCTGCGCCAGGATGCCGACGGTCGGGGCATAGACGGTGGCCTGGCTCGAGATCGACGCATGGGTCGTGTTGTTCAGGAAACCGAGCGAGGTGATGCCGTTCAGCGCGAGCGCGCCGGCGGCCTTGCCGGACGACGGCGCGACGGCGACGAACTGGTCCGAGGTGATCGCGTTGACGGCGATGTCGTCCGCCGCGCGCAGCGTTGCGCGGTCCGAAACGCCCGCGATGGTGTTGGTGTTGAACTGGACGAGATTGAGCGCGCCGCCCACCGACGAGCCGCCCGAGGTGTTGCCGAACAGGAAGCCGAGCGTGCCGACATTGCCGGCCGCGTCGATCGACGCCATGGTCGTGGTCGCCGCGATCTGGATGCTGGTGTCGTAGGTGTGGACGTCACCGTTGTTGACCGTCGCGGACCAGCTGCTGCCGCAGGCCGCGGTGGTGCAAGTCGCGGTCAGACTGGCGCTGCCGGCCACCCAGGCCGTCGTGTTGTTGTTGACGACGAAATGGTTCATCGAGCCGGCAAGGCCGATCACGTCGCCAGCGTCGGCCGTAGCGTTGGCATAGCTCGTCAGGATATTGCCGCCAACGCCGAGATTGCCGTTGAGATGGCCGAGGACCTCGGTCAGTCCGTCCCACTTCAGCCAGGTATTGGTGATCGGCATCGAGGTGGTGGCGTCGACGGCGATGTTGGCCGCGTTGACGGTGGTGCCGCTGCCGATATAGGCGTTGGAATTGTGGTTGAAATTGCCCCAGGCGACCGCCGCGCTGATCGCGACGCCCTCGCCGCTGGTAACGTCCTTGGTGATCGCGGACGCCGTCGCGTTGCTGCGCACGCCCCGATCGATGAGAGTGCTGACGACCGCGACGTTGCCGCTGACATAAAGGCTCGGCGCGCCGCCGCTCGGATTCTGGCCGATCGATGCCGTCGCGTTTTCAGTGCTGTTGGCCAGCGACAGCGCACCGGCGGCCTTGAAATTGAAGTTCACCGGCACCAGCGAGACCATCTGCTGAGCCATCATCCCCGACAGGCTGGGGCTGGAGACCAGGAACTGCTGGATCGCGCCGACCAAGGCCGGCGTACCGACAATGGTCGACGCCATGGTCGAGTTGCTCGTCGTGTTCGAGGTCGCCTCGACCAGAACGGAGCCGTTCATTCGCGACGACGCGCTGGTGCCCAGCGACGAGCCGAGCTTCGCGGTTGCGGATGTGGTGACGTCGCTGATCGCGAGCGCCCCACCAACACCACCGCTGGCGGTCGGCGTGCTCAGCGCAACCGACGTGGCGCCGGTCGAGAACGAGTTGTTGTTGATCGCCCGCACTGTCAGCGAGTTGCCGGATGCATTCACGGTGCCGACGGAAAGGTTCGCACCGGTCCCGACATTGGCCGTGGTCGAGACCGAGCCGGTGGAATAGGCCACCGTCTCGACGAATTGCGCGCTGGAGGTCGCTGCGACCGCGGTGACGGCCATCGTTGCATCGTTGATGGCGTGGATGCCGAGGTTGCCGCCTGCGCTGATCGTGGCGCCGGAGGCAACATTGGTGCTGACATTGCCGTCGATCTTGCCGACGACAGCGGCGGCGCCGATCGGCGAGCCGCCGATCAAGGTGCTCGCAATCGCCGGATCCTGCGCCGTCTCCGAACCATGCGAGGCGATGGAGACGTTGCCGGTGCCGTTGATGTTGGCGTTGCCGTTGATATTGACCGTCGCGGTGGCGCTCGCGGCCACGTAGCCGCCGTTGATGCCGAGCATCGAGGCCGCGAGCGTGGTGCCCACCAGCGTAAAGAGGCCAGGGACCGAGTCTCGTGAAGCTGGACGACGCCGTCGAGACCGATGCGATCGTGATGTCACCGCCGGTGATCCGGCCGTCGACCGTAATTCCCGACGTCGCAGTGGCTTGGCCCGACAGCTTGCTGTCGCTCGCCGTCGCCGCGAGCGTCACATTGCCGCTGGTGTAATGCGTGCTGCCGGAGTTGACGGCCTGCGCAAGAATTTGCGCGCCGTTCTGGATATCGATGATCCGTGCCTCTATCCGGATGTCGTTGGCATTGCCCGTCGAATAACCATTGGTATCGAGACGACGGGTATCGACCACCGCGTGGGCCGCCAGCGTGATCGAATTGTCTGCCTGGATGAGGTAGGTGGCGCCGACGCTGAGCCCGTTGATCGCAGCCGCGACCGAGCTGTTCGACAGCGTCACGCCGGTATCGCCCTGAGCGGCATCACCGACGACGAGATCCGTCGGGTCGATCAGCAGCGTGCCGGCCTTGCCGTTTGCCGCGCTGAGGTTGACCTTGATACCCTGGCCGATATCGATGATTCCGTTCGCGCTGAAGTCGACGAGGCCGGCATTGCCGCTCTTCACGCTGGCGTTGAACTTGGCACCGCCCGCCACGGTCAGGTTCTGCGCCGCCTTCAGCCGGATCTCGCCGGCATCGCCGGTCTTGCTGGCGATGTTGAGCCTCGCGTTCTTGCCGACCTCGATGCTGTTGCCGGCCTGAACCGCGATGTTGCTGGGGGCGAGGTCTTGCTGCGCGCGGTCAGGCGGCCGTTGACGCGGGCGTTGTTGACGGCGCCGATATGGATCGAGCCGTTGCTGACGGTGATGGCGCTGGCGCTGCGCAGGCCCTTGGAATTGACGGACGCCGCGAACTTCGCGGCATGGTCGAGATTGGCGATATCGCGCTGGCTGGCGCCGCCGACGAGGACGTTCTGCCCGGTCAGGCGCACGCCGTCGATCGCATTGACGCGGCCGTAGATGCGGATGTTGCCGTCGGGCGAGACCGGGAACGAGCCCGCCATGAGGTTGCCGACCGCCGTGCCGTTGATCGCCCCGCCCGGGCCGATCAGGCTGTCCGTGAACTCGCGCGTCGGCGTCGAGACGTTGAGGCTGCCGACATTGACCACGCCGCTGCGGCCGACCACGAAACCTTTGGGATCGGCGAAATAGACGTTACCGCCGATCGCGCCGTTCATGTAGGAGTTCAACGTGCCGTTGACGTAGACCGGTGCGTCGCGAACGATGTTGACGAGATTTTGCGTCCCCGTCGGCAGTTGCAGATTGACGGTGTTGCCCTGCCCGACGCTGAACTGCGAGAACGAGTTGAAGGCGTTGTTGCCCGACACCGTCGACGTCGTGACGTTGGTAACGCTGCCGGAAGTCTGCAAGCTCGTCCCGGTGCGGCCGTCGGGAACGATGACGTTCGCCGTCTGGGCCTGAACGCGGACGCTGTACACCGGCAGAAAGACCATCTGCATCGCGCAGAGCAGCGACATCGAGCGGAAGCGCGAAAGCTTCCGCAGCGTCGTCGGCTCGTCATTGGCTTGCGCCGCAGATGGTCCGCGCATTTCAGATCCTCTTCATCGGCATTGGCGCCGATCCACAACCGGGTGGGAGAATGTCGTGCTGCCGGCCGGCATCAGAACTGACCGGGCGGCAGCTTGAAGATGTCGGGGCTCTTGGCGTCGGCAACGTAGAACAACAGCAGGCTGGTCGGCGTCAGCAGACGCTGGTTGTTCTCCTTGTTCTCGAACGTGCCCTGCAGCAGCAGGATCACCGAGCGATCCTTGGCGTCGTTGCCGCGGAACATCACGATGCCGCCGGCGACGGGCATGTTGACCGCGATGGAATCCGGCTTGAAACCTTCGCCCATGAAATGCGCGCGCAGAATGTTGGCGTTGGAGAACAGCTTCTCCGGCGTGATCGCCGCATCGGTCCCCTTCGACCAGACCGCGCCGATCTGGATCAGCGATTTGGACTTGTAGCCGAACACGTAGGAGAGCTCGGCGGTGCCGCCGTTCGGCAGCAAGTCCGGAACGGACAGCAGGATGCTGTGCGTCAGCTCGGCCGCGTTGTCCTGTACCTTGATGGCGTCGGGCTTGGCGCTGAAATCCTTCGCCATCGCCGCCCGCACATCGGCCTCGTTCATGCCGAACTTGGCGGAGCGGAAGCCGTCGATCGTCTTGCCGGCCTTGTCCTCCGCCGCCTCGGCCGAATTTGTCCCGGCGGCGACGGACGTGCCGGCCGCGGCGGGAGCACCGGCCGCAGCCGCCCTGGGAGCCGGTGCGGCCTTCTGCTTCGGCACGGCGCCCTGAGCCGCGAGCGGTCCGGTAGCTACGGAGGTGAACAGGCCGACGACGGCCGGAATGAGATAGATCTTGCGCATCGAAAACCTTCGAAACAAACCTGAAACAACGCTTCAAAAATCGGCAGCTGCGAAACCGGCTTGCCCGCACCGTCGTCACAACCGAGACGAAAATGCTGCAACGCCACAAGGCGTTACAAGGCGCCACCGAGGAGACAAAATTCGAAACAGCGACTCTTGGCTGCGTAGGAATACGGTATCGGGCTGCCAAACGCTGCGAATGAACATTCACAAGCGCTTTTTTGATCAATTGTGGACACCGGCCGTTCGCGCTAAGCAACAAACTGGGGCAAGCCACATGCAAAGAATTCCATGACCGAACGGCGTTCCGCTTTCGCGGTCGATCGCCGCGGCTTCATCCGTCTTGCGGGAGCAACCGCCGCGGGATGGAGCGCGCTAGGCGCAAATTCGGATCGCATGCGGATCGTCGCCTCGTTGACCGCCTTGCCGCTCGACGACGATCTGACCCGGCGGAGCATGATCGACAGCGCGACCTCGCGCCTCGGCGGCCTCATCGTCGGCTTGAGACAGCGCGGCTGGGTCGAGGGCGTCAACTTCCGTCTCGAGCTTCGTTCGAGCTTCGGTCCGCCGGACCGGCTGAAGGCGGCGATCCAGGAGTTGCTGGCCCTCAAGCCGGATGTGATCCTGACGGGATCCACGGTCGAGACCGCAGCGGTGCTTGCCGCCACCAAGACCATCCCGATCGTGTTCGCGACCGCCAACGATCCCGTCGGGAACGGCTTCGTCGAAAGCCTCGCGCATCCCGGCGGCAACGTCACCGGCTTCACCAACAGCACCGCCGAGATGGGCGGCAAATGGCTGCAGCTCATCCGCGAAGCCGTGCCGGATATTTCCCGCGTGGGTGTGCTGTTCAACCCGGCGACCACGCCCCGGGCGGGACGCTTCTTCCTCGACTCGATCGAGCAGGAGGCGGCCGAGACCGGCGTGGCCGCGGTGCCCACCCCTGTCAGCGCGCCGGCGGACATCGACGAAGCCGTCAAGCGCTTCTCCGAGCCGCCCAAGGCTGCGATGATCGCGCTGGTCGACAGCTTCCTCGTCGTCAATCGCCAGGCGGTCGTCGCTGCCGTCGACAAGTATCGCGTGCCCACGATCTATCCGTTCCACTATTTCATGGATGCCGGCGGCTTGATGAGCTACGGCCCGACGCTGGAAGTGCGCTCGGCCGACTACGTGGACCTCATCCTGCGCGGCACCAAGGCCGGTGACCTGCCGGTGCAATCGCCGCGGAAATACGAGCTCCTGATCAACCGCACGGTCGCCCGCGCGCTTGGATTGACCATTCCCTTCACGCTGCTCGCGCGCGCCGACGAGATCCGCGAGTGAACGAGACGGACGACCAGGGACCTTTGCGGACGCCTCCCGGCCGGCTGTTCCGCAAATATCTCTACTCGATCGTCGCCCTCGCCTTCGCCGCGCTCGCCATCAACACCGGCTTCGACGTCTGGTTCTCTTATCGCGAGCAGAAGCAGCTGCTGGCGGCGACCCAGCGCGAGCAGGCCGCATCCGCCGCGATCCAGATCGGCCAGTTCATCGGCCAGATCGAGAACCAGATCCGATGGCTCTCGCGCCTGCCGCCGGAGCTGTCCACCAACGAGGACGAGCGGCTGAACGCCATCCGCCTACTGCGCCTGTCGCCTGCGATTGCCGAGATCGCCGAGGCTCGACTCGCGAGGGATCGAGCAGGTGCGCGTGTCCCGCCGCGTGGCGGACAAGATCGGCAGCAAGGCCGACCTGTCCGCCTCACCGGCCTTTCGCGGCGCCAACGACAGCCGGGCGTATTACGGGCCGGTCTATTTCTTCGCGGACACCGAGCCGTTCATGACGCTCGCCACGCGCGGCACCGGCCGCAATCCGAACGTCATCGTCGCCGAGGTCAATCTGCGCTTCATCTGGGATCTCGTGACCGGGATCAGGGTCGGCAACACCGGCAAGGCCTATGTGGTCGATCGCATGGGTGTCTTGATCGCGCATCCCGATCTGTGGCGGGCCCTGCAGCGCAGCGACCTCTCCGGCCATCCGGACGTCCGCGCCGCGCTCGACGGCGTGGGACCTCCCTCCGGCGGCCTGGTCAAGGAGGATTTGTCCGGTCAGCGCGTGCTGTCGACCTACGCGACGGTGCCCTCGCTGGGCTGGCTGGTGTTCGTCGAGCTGCCACTCACCGAAGCCTACGCGCCCATCTATGCATCGATCGGCCGCTCGACGTTTCTCCTCGTCATTCTGCTGATCTGCGCGGTGCTGGTCTCACTCGTTCTCAGCCGGCGCATGACCGTGCCGATCCAGATGCTGACGCAAGGCGCCAAGCGGATCGGCAGCGGCGATCTCGGCCAGCGGCTCGCGATCAAGACCGGTGACGAGCTGGAGGCGCTCGGCGAGCAGTTCAACCGCATGGCCGCGCATTTGCGCGAGGTCCTACGCGACGCTCGAACGCAAGGTGGTCGAGCGCACCTCCGAGCTGGAGAAGGCGCGCGACCACGCGCTTGCCGAGCATGATGCCGCCGAGCGCGCGCGCAGCGTGGCGGTCACGGCCAACGAGACCAAATCGCGCTTCCTCGCCGTCGTCAGCCACGAGCTGCGCACGCCGCTGAACGGCGTCATGGGCGTGCTGCAGCTGCTCGACGACGGCAGCCTCGGCGATGCGCAGCGGCGCCACCTCACGACCGCGGCCGCGTCGGGCGAAACGCTGATCGCACTGGTCGACACCATCCTCGAATATGCGCGGCTCGAGGCCAGCACCGAGGTGTTGGAGCCGCGCAACTTCCACCTCGGCCAGTTGATCGAGACGGCCGTCGACCTGATGCGTCCGCAAGCCCTGGGCAAGGGACTGACCTTCGAGGCTCGCCTGCGATGCTTCGGTCAACACCTCCGTGCACGGCGATCCCGTCAGGCTCAACCGCATCCTGCTCAACCTGATCGGCAACGCCATCAAGTTCACGCCATCGGGCGGGATCGCGGTGAGCGCGGCCGCACAGCGGCACGACGACCACATCCTGCTGCGCATCAATGTCCGCGACACCGGCATCGGCATCGCCCCCGACATGCACGAGCGCATCTTCGAGGATTTCGTGCAGGCCGATGACAGCATCGCGCGGCGGTTCGGCGGCACGGGTCTCGGCCTTGCGATCGCGCGGCGCCTCAGCCGCCTGATGCGCGGCGAGCTGACGGTTGCGAGCACGCCGGGCGCGGGCAGCAATTTCACCTTCGAGGTGCCGCTCGGCCTTGCCGCAAGCGATGTCGCGCAAGGCGCGCTGCCGCCCCCGTCGCGCCCGCTCCGCGTGCTCCTGGTCGACGACGATCCCGTCAATTGCGAGGTCGGAGAGGCGATCCTGAAGCGGCTCGGTCATCACCCCACGATCGCCAGGAACGGTGCATCGGCCGTCGAGGCTCGCTCGCGATCGATCCTTCGACATCATCCTGATGGACCTGCACATGCCCGACATGGACGGCGTCGAGGCGGCGTCCCGGATCGGCAAGCTCGGCCTGGCAAGCACGCCACGCATCATCGCCGTGACGGCGGATGTGTCGTCGATCGCGCGCGAGCGGCTCGCGGATGCCGACATCGTCCAAATCGTCAGCAAGCCGATCTTGATCAACGCGCTGCGCGAGGCCATCGAGGATGGTCCCAGGACGGGGCCGGCCGACGCGCAGCTTACGACCGGCGCATTGATCGACCGGCACTATCTCGACGACCAGAAGGAGCTGCTCGGCGTCAGGCAGATCGAAAAGCTGCATCATCTGCTGCAGGAGACCAGCGACGGACTGATCGCGGACATTGCCCGGGCCGCTTCGGCCGGCGATCGCAAGCAGCTCGCGCGCTTCACGCACCAGCTCGGCAGCGCCGCCGGCGCGCTCGGCCTCGTCCGCCTGTTCGAGCGCTGCCGCGAAGTCGAGGACGCCGCGCCCTCGATGTCCGAGGCAGAATGCGGAGATGCCGCGCGCGAGGCTCGCCGCGCTGCAGAAGGCGTCAATGAGTGCGCTGGACGAGTTGCTCGCGCGTGACGAACAGAGGTCGATTAGCTAGGCCTGGCTCCCGCCGGGCTGCCAACTCGCGGAGTGTGGATCCGGCCCTTAGCGGCCATCTGATCCGTCCGGATACGGTTCGTGATCAATCGCAAAGTCACTCTCGTAGACACCCCAGCCCTGATAGCGATAATAGATTGTCATCGCCTCATAGTGACTTCCGGCCTCGAATGTATGAATTAGCCGCGCCGGTTGATCGAGTAACTTGCGGCAGTCCGCGCCGTGTGGTCCTGCCAAGCACAGACTCGGCAAACCGGATGCGTCTACCCAAACCTCATGAATCCGCATTGCCATACGGCCTGCCGCCTTCCGCCGTCACCGCGTTCCCGTCGCCGCCTCGTCCCGCCCGAACCGCTCCACCAGAAAATCGATGAACAGCCGCACCTTCACCGACAGATGCCGGGTCGGCGGATAGACCGCATAGAGCGCGAGCGGCGGCGCGGAATAGTTCTCCAGCACCGCCCGAAGCTCGCCCTTCCGCAAAGCATCGGCCGCGATGAACTCCGGCAGCAGGGCCAGCCCCCTGCCCTTGATCGCGACGTCGCGCAGCACCTCCGCGTTGTTGACACACAGTGACCACGCCGGCTGGATCCAGTGGTCGCCGTCCGCGCCGGTCAGCTTCCACTGGTTGCCGGTCAGCAGGAAGCCGTAGGTCAGCGCGGCATGCTCGCGCAGATCCTGCGGATGCCCGGGCGTGCCGTGCCGCGCGAGATAGTCCGGCGAGGCGCAGACCATGCGCGCGACCGGCATGACCTTTCGCGCGATCAGGCTGGAGGATTCCAGTTCCGCGATCCGCAAGGTCACGTCAAAACCGTCCTGGACCGGATCAAGCAAATCGTCACTGAGCACGATCTGGAGCTGAAGCTCGGGATAGCGCGCCATGAAATCGGCCAGCACGGGACCCAGCCGCATCGTGCCGAACGACATCGGCGCGTTGACACGCAGCAGTCCGCGCGGCGCGGATTGCGCCTGCGTCACCGCCTGGTCGGCCGCCTCCACCTCCGAAAGGATGACGAGCGCGCGCTCGAAATAGCGCTGGCCGTTCTCGGTCGGGCTGGCGTGCCGCGTGGTCCGGTTCAAAAGCTGGACGCCGAGGCTCTCCTCGAGGTCGGCGATGTATTTGCTGATCGCCGAGCGGGACAGCCGCAACTGCCGGCCGGCCTCGGCAAAACTGCCGCTTTCGACCACCTTCACGAAGGCCCGGAGGCTGCCGAGCTTATCCAAGGGCCGCTTCCGGCGATTGTTTCCAAATCGTAGACATAGCCGTCATATTTGCATGGATTGTCTCCAATCCAAAGCGGAACAATATTTCCACCCAGAGCACGACGCTCCCGAGCTTTGGAGGACGACAATGTCTGGACTGCACCATGTCACCGCGATCGCGGGCGATCCGATCCGCAATTTTGGCTTCTATACGCGGGATCTCGGCCTGCGCTTCGTCAAGAAGACGGTCAATTTCGACGATCCCGGCACTTACCACTTCTATTATGGCGACGAGACCGGCCGCCCCGGCACCATCCTGACCTTCTTCCCCTGGGCTGGCGCGGCGCCCGGACGCCGCGGCGTCGGCGAGACCCATCAGACCGCGTTCCGCGTGCCGCAGCGCTCGCTCGGCTACTGGACCCAGCGCTTTACCGAAAAGGGCATTGCCTATGAGGCGTTGGAGAAGCGCTTCGGCGAGTCTGTCCTGCCGTTCACCGACCCCGACGGCATGGCGCTCGCGCTGGTCGGCATTCCCGGCGCCGAAAACGAGCCCGGCTGGAGCAATGGCGACGTGCCGGCCGAGCACGCGATCCGTGGTTTTCACGGCGTGACCCTGCTGCTCGACAGCGCGGCCAAGACGGCCGCCGTCCTCACCGACGTGTTCGGCTTCAAGGAGACGGGACGCGAAGGCTCCGTGATCCGCTTCAAGGCGCCCGGCGACGTCCAGGGCAGCGTCGTCGATATCTACGAGGCCAAGGGCTTTCTGCGCGGGCACCAGGGCGGCGGCTCCGTGCATCACATCGCCTTCCGCGCCGCTGATGATGCCGAGCAGGGCCAGATGGCGCAAAAGCTCGTGAGCGATCACGGCCTGCATCCGACCGAGCAGCGCGACCGCAACTACTTCCGCTCGATCTATTTCCGCGAGCCCGGCGGCGTGCTGTTCGAGATCGCAACCGACATCCCCGGCTTCGCCGTCGACGAGCCCGTCGCGACGCTGGGACGTGACCTGAAGCTGCCAGGCTTCCTCGAGCAGCATCGCAAGCAGATCGAGGGCGTGCTGCCGAGCCTGGAGGAGAGCGCGTCATGACCGACTTCATCCATCGTTTCGAGCCCGCGCGCGACGCGGGCTCTCCCCGCTCCTGCTGCTGCACGGCACCGGCGGCGACGAGAACGACCTGCTCGGGCTCGGCAAGATGATCTCGCCGGAATCCGCCCTGCTCTCGCCGCGCGGCCGCGTGCTGGAGCACGGCATGCCGCGCTTCTTCCGCCGTCTTGCGGAAGGCGTGTTCGACGAGGCGGACGTGCGGCGACGCGCGAACGAACTCGGCGAGTTCGTCGTCGAGGCGCGAAAGCAGTACGGCATCGCCGCACCCATTGCGGTCGGATTCTCCAACGGCGCCAACATCGCGGCGGCGCTGTTGCTGTTGCAGCCGGATGTGCTTGCGGGCGCGATCCTGCTGCGCGCTATGGTGCCGCTGTCGGATCCGCCAACAGCAGACCTTGCGGGCAAGCCCGTGCTGCTGTTGTCCGGGCAGTTGGACCCGATCGTTCCCGCCAGCAATTCGACCAAGCTTGCGGCCCTGCTTTCGGAAGCCGGCGCAAGCGTCTCCCACAGGGTCCTGCCCGCGGGCCACCAATTGTCGCAAGCGGACGTCACGCTGGCCCGCGGCTGGATCGGTAACGTCGAGGCGCTTCTCGTCGCGGAGCGGGTCGAAGTCTAAAATCCCGGGCGGAGCGGATACGCTCCGCCCGTTGTTGATGGCAGCCCGAACTCAAAAGCGGACGTCCAAGCGGGGCGAGATCGAAACGCCCTGCACAACGCGCTTAAATGAGGAAGTCGGTCGAGTGCAGGCTCGCCGTCTGGACGCCGTCAAGCGTGACGGTGTCGTTCGCCGACAGATGAATCACGGCATCGCCGGCGGTGTTGTCGCTGATCAGTTTCGACAGCGCCGTCCAGTCCGTAAACCCGTAATCCTGCACGTCAATCAAATCGTGCTCTGTCCCGGTGCTGCCGACCACCTTGTTGCCTTGGTCGAAGTCAGTGATCACGTCGTTGCCGGAGCTGGTGTTGAAGACGAAGATGTCGCTATTCCCGCCGCCTGCGAGCGCGTCATTGCCGCCGCCGCCGTTGAGAATATCGCGGCCCCCGGCGATCGAGCCTGGCGTCGCGGGGGCATAGACCCTCGCATCACCATACAGGAAGTCATCGGTTGTCCCGCCGGTGAGACTATCGTTACCGCCCCGGGCATTGCCGGACATGGCCGGAGCATCGCCGTAGAGCGTTGGGTTCGTAAGATGAAGGGTGTCGGCAACATCGGTCTTTAGTGTGAGAACGTCATTTCCCCCTTGGGCGTTGTCAGTCAGTGACGTCGCCGAATCTCCGTACCCAAACCCACTGGTCCAGACGATGTCGGTCGTGAAGGTGAAAGTGATGTTGTCGTTGCCGCCATGCGCATCGCCGCCGATGGAGCCGATGGCATCGCCGCTGGCATTCGCCGAGCCCTCCATGGTGTTCAGATTGATGTCGAGCGTGTCATTGCCGCCCTGCGCCGTTCCGCTCATGGAACCGCCGGCATCTCCGGCGTACACATTATCGTAATCTCGCCAGCCCACCGCGCCGGTGATGGTGTCACTGCCGCCGTGCGAATTACCCGACATGTCACCGGCAACGTCGCCGAAAGCATGCACGTTGGTGTACATCGAATTGGCCAAGGCATTGATCGTGTCGTTGCCGCCGCTGGCGTTGTCGGTCATCGCCTGGGCATCTCCGACCACGAGGGCGCTGTTCCATCCGTAGTTGAAGTTGACCGTGAGCGTGTCATTGCCGCCGTGGGACTGGCCGTGCAGCGTCGTGTTGTCGTCGCCGAAGATCGTGACCTGGGCTTCAGCCTCGCTGATTGTTGCCGTCACCGTGTCGTTGCCGCCCCAGGCGTCCACGGTGGTCGGAAAGCTCGGATCTCCGTAGATGGTTTCGATTTGACCAAACTGATCGAGCAGGGCGTCGATGGTGTCGTTCGGCAGATGTTGCATGGCGTAACTCCCATTTCATTGTCGGAAGCGAGCCTGACGCCTGCAGAGTCTTCTTTTGCAAGACGCGTTGTTGACCACGCTTCACGGAGAGCGAATCTACCGCCGCTCGATGGCAGAGATTTGCAGGAATTCGGGAGAGAGTTTGATGGCGAGGAACTGCGCTGCGTTCCATCCCTACAGCGATGCAGGCGCGATGCTTATAGTTTGGGATTGCCGGTGTTTTGCCCGACGGGTCAATGTCCCGGCACCTTGCCTCGACCCTCGCATGCGCAACGCGCAAGCCATTGAAATGACTACGCCCGGCTACTGTGCATGGGGTTGTTTTTCAGTTTTATGATTTGGACATGCCAAACAAATGGCCTCTCCCGATCGGGAGAGGCCAGAATTGCGACAGGCTCGACTTGATCGGCGCCCTATTCCCAGGCCCAGGCCGAGAAATCATTCTCGAACTGCGGGACTTCCTTCCAGACGCCCTTCAGCTTCTTGTTGACGACAGTCGGCCATTGCGGCTGGAACAAATAGGCGGAGACGGCGTCGGTGGCCAGCATGCGCTGGGCGTCGCCGAGCAGTTTTGCGCGGGCGGCTTCATCCGGGGTCGACACGATCTGCTTGTAGAGCGCGTTGAACTTCTCGTTGTTGTAGCCGAGATAATAGTCGGGCTCGGTGACCTTGACGAGGTCGAACGGCTCGACATGGCTGACGATGGTGAGGTCGAAATTGTGCGGGCCGTTGGGCGCGAACACTTGCGACAGCCACTGCGCCCATTCGACGTTCTCGATCTTGGCGGTGATGCCGACCTTGGCGAGCTGGGCCGCGACGATCTCGCCGCCCTGCCGCGCATAGGGCGGCGGCGGCAGCTTCAGCGACAGCTCGAGCGGCGTGGTGACGCCGGCTTCAGTCAGCAGCTTCTTGGCTTTCTCGGGATCGAAAGGGTTGATGCCGGTAGTGTCGACGTAGCCGAGCGACCCCGGCGTGTAGAAGCTTCCGATCGGCGTGCCGAAGCCCTCGACGGCGCCGTCGATCAGGGCCTTGCGGTCGATCGCGGCGAGGATGGCGCGGCGAACGCGAACGTCGTCGAGCGGCTTCTTGCGGTGGTTGATCGCGACGATGGTCTTGGCCCGGGACCCGCCGATCAGCACCGTGAAGCGCGGGTCGGCCTTGAACTGAGCGACAACGCGGGTCGCGATGCGCGGAAATGCGTCGACGTCGTTCGAGAGCAGCGCCGCAGCCTGGGCGGCCGGATCGGAGATGAAGCGGATCGTCACCTTCGACAGCTTGATCGCCGAGGCGTTGCGATAGTCGGCCCATTTGTTCAGCGTGATCGAGGAACCCTTGGCCCAGGCGCCCAGCTGATAGGGTCCGGTCCCGACCGGCTGCGTGACGTTGGTCGCCGCGCTCTTGGGCTCGACGATCGAGCCGCTCGCCTGCCCGAGCAGGAACGGCAGGTTCGGCTCGGAATGTTTCACCGAGATCACGACGGTGTCGGCGTCGGGCGCTTCGACCTTCTCGAAGGACTGGTACAGGCTCTTGTCCTTGTTGGTGCTGGTCGCCGCAGCGTTGCGTTCGAACGAGAACTTCACCGCCGCCGAGTTGAACGGCTCGCCATTGTGGAATTTGACGCCCTTGCGGAGCTTGAACGTGTAGGTCTTCAGGTCGGGCGACGCGGTCCAGCTCTCCGCCAGCAGCGGCGAGACCGAGCCGTCCTCGTTGATCTTGGTGAGCGTCTCGTAGATGTTGTAGAGCGTGACCTCGGCGATCGCGGCAGCGGCGGCATTGGTGGGGTCGAGCCCCGGCGGCTCCAGCGTCATCCCCATGACGACATTGTCCTTCTTGCTCTGCGCCAGCACCGGCAGCGGAGCTGCGACGAGAGCGGCGGCAAGTGCGACGATCGAAAATTTCCTCAACATGCGTAAACTCCCCGGCCTGTTCTGTTCTTCAGCTTAACGCCAATCCGGCTCCGACACTAACCTTCCAAGGCCATCTGCGGCAACGCCATCACGGCCTCTGCCCTGTGGCAGGCGGCAAGGTGTCCCTCGCCGACCTTGCGTAACGCAGGCGGGGCTTCACGGCAATGCTGCTCGGCGAGCGGACAGCGCGCGACATAGGGACATCCGGCCGTTGCCGCCGATTGCGAGGCGATCGCCTGGCCCCCGCGCCGCCGCCGGGAGCCCCCGGCGCGCGCCCGCGGCACCGCCTCCAGCAGCGCCCGCGTGTAGGGGTGCGCGCAATGCTCGAACAGATCGTCGGGGCGCCCCTGCTCGACGATGCGGCCGAGATACATCACCGCGACCTCGTCGCAGAGATAGTCGACGACGGCGAGGTCGTGGCTGATCAGGATGTAGCTCAGGCCGAACTGCTCCTGCAGGTCCTGCATCAGGTTCAGCACCTGCGCTTGGACGGAGACGTCGAGCGCGGAGACCGGCTCGTCAGCGACGATCAGCTTCGGCTGCGTGATCAGCGCGCGCGCGATCGCAATGCGCTGACGCTGGCCACCGGAGAACTCGTGCGGATATTTCTCCATGTCCGCATCGCGCAAGCCGACCTGGCGCAGCACCGCGGCGACGCGTTCGCGGAAGGTGGCTCGGTCGGCGCCCTCCAGCACAGTCAGCGGTTCGGCGACGATGCGGGCGATGGTCTGGCGCGGATCGAGCGAGCCGTAAGGATCCTGGAACACCATCTGGAAATCGCGGCGGGCGCGGCGCAGCTCGTCGGCGGAGATGCAATTGAGATCGCGGCCAAGCAGCGCGACCTGCCCCGACGTCGGCCGCTCCAGCGCCATCACGAGCCGCGCGAAGGTCGACTTGCCCGAACCGGATTCGCCGACGACGCCGAGGCTCTTGCCCGCGGCCACCTGCACGCTCACGCCGTTGAGCGCACGCACCTGACCCGGCGGGCGAAACAGGCTCTCCCGCGGCAGCGCATAGCGCTGTTCGAGATCCCTGACGTCGAGAAGCAGCTCGGCGCTCATGCGGTCAGCGCTCCCTCGCGTTCGGCCATCGAGACATCGGTCCGGATGCAGCGGACCAAGTGTCCGGGGCCGACGTCGATCATCGGCGGAAGCGCCGCGCGGCACTGGTCGATCACGAGCGGGCAGCGGTCCGAAAAGGTGCACCCGGACGGCAGATCAGCCAGCTCCGGCACGGTGCCGGCGATCGTCGTCAGCCGCGTACCCTTACGCGCACCGAGCTTCGGCCGGGCGCGGAACAGGCCTTGCGTATAGGGATGCCCCATCCGCCGGAACACTTCCGCGGTCGGGCCGCTCTCGACGACGGTGCCGCCATACATCACCATCATGCGTTGCACGTTCTCGGCAATGACCCCGAGATCGTGCGAGATCAGGATCATAGACATACCGCGCTCCTCGACGAGATCGGCGATGAGGTCGAGGATCTGGCCCTGGATGGTGACGTCGAGCGCGGTGGTCGGCTCGTCCGCGATCAACAAATCGGGCTCGCAGGCAAGCGCCATCGCGATGGTGATGCGCTGGCGCTGGCCGCCGGAGAACTGGTGCGGATAGGCATCGATGCGACGCGCCGGATCTGGCAGCCCGACGCGGTCGAGCAAGGCGATCGCCTCCTTGCGCGCCTGCGCCGCCGAATGCCTCTTGTGCCGCCGCAGCGGTTCGGCGACCTGATCGCCGATGGTGTGCATCGGATTGAGCGCGGTCATCGGCTCCTGGAAGATCATGCTGATGCGGTTGCCGCGCAGGCGGCAATAATCCGCATCCGGCAACCGGGCGAGCTCGTGGCCGTCTAGCTTGATGCTACCCGAGATCAGAGCACTGTCGGGCAGCAGCCCCATCAACGACAGCGCGGTGACCGACTTGCCGCAGCCGGATTCACCGACCAGCCCCAGCGTCTCGCCGCGCTGCAGCGCAAAGCTGACACCGCGCACGGCCTGCGCCGGCCCGCGGCTGGTGTTGAGGCGGACGCCGAGATTCTCGACCGCGATCAGCGGCATGTCGGAGCGCTCGGCCATGGTCATCGCTCCCGCGCCAGTCTCGGATCGAGCAGGTCGCGCAGTCCGTCGCCAAGCAGGTTGAGGCCGAGCACCGCGATCGCGATCGCGGCACCCGGATAGACCGCGAGCATCGGCGATTGGAACAGCAGCGACTGCGCATCGTTCAACATGCGCCCCCAGGACGGTTGTGGCGGCTGCGTGCCGAGACCGAGATAGGACAGAGCCGCCTCGGCGAGAATGGCGAGCGCGAACTGGATCGTGACCTGCACGATCAGGATCGACAGGATGTTGGGCAGCACGTGCTCGATCGTGATGCGGAAGGCGCCCTTGCCCGCCGCGCGCGCGGCCAGCACGAATTCGCGCGCCCAGATCGCATTGGCCGAGCCGCGCGTCAGCCGCGTCAGCGTCGGAATCTGGAAGATGCCGATCGCGACGATGGAGGTGACCATGCCCGGCCCCACCACCGCCGCGAGCATGATCGCGGAGAGCACGGCCGGAAAGGCGAAGGTGAAATCGGAGAAGCGCATGATGATCTCCTCGGTCCAGCCGCGCCGGGCCGAGGCAATCAGGCCGAGCGTGACGCCGAAACTGAGACCGATGCTGACGGCGATGACACCGACCATGATGGTGGAACGGGCGCCCGCGAGCAGCAGCGAAAGGATGTCGCGACCGAAGGAATCGGTGCCGAGCCAGTGCGCCGCCGAGGGCGGCCGCAGCTTCGAGGCGATGTCGATCTCGTAAGGCGACCAGGGCGTCCAGACCAGAGACAAAAGAGCCGACGCAACCACCAGAAAGGTCAGCGCGCCGCCGAGCACGAAGCTGCGGTGGCGCAGCGCGCGGCTGAAGAACGTGCGGGCCGGCACTGGGCGCGTCGCCATCGGCAATTCAACCGGCGTGGTCAGCGGCGCGCTCACAGGTCGTGAACCTTGATGCGGGGATCGATGGAGGCATAGAGAATGTCGACAACGAAATTGACGATGACGACCATGGCCGCCAGCAGCATCACGCAATTGCGCACCACGATCAGGTCGCGATTGGCGATCGACTGGAAGATCAGGCGACCAAGGCCCGGCAAATAGAACACGTTCTCGATCACGATCGTGCCGGCGAGCAGATTGGCGAATTGCAGTCCCATCACGGTCATCACGGGGATCATGGCGTTGCGCAGCACATGGCTCCACAGCACCTCGCGCTTGCCGAGCCCCTTCGCGCGCGCGGTGCGCACGAAGTCTTCGCGCAGGACGTCCAGCACCGCGGAGCGCGTGACGCGCGCGAGGATCGCGGCCTGCACCACCGCGAGCGAGACGGCGGGAAGCAGCAGCGACTTCACGCCGAGCCAGATGCCGTCCTCCCAGCCCGCAAAGCCGCCCGCGGAGAGCCATTGCAGCCGCACCGCGAACAACAGGACCAGCAGGATCGCGAACCAGAAGTTCGGCAGCGCAATGCCCACTTGCGTCAGCGACATCACGCCGACGTCGCCGAGCTTGTTGTGGTTGGCGGCGGTGTAGATGCCGGCCGAGAGCGCCAGCGTTACCGTGGTCGTCATAGCCATGATAGCGAGCGGAACGGTCAGCACCAGCCGCTCCACGATCAGGCCGGCGACCGGCGTACCGTAGACGTAGGAGTTGCCGAGATCGCCGACGAAGAGGCCCTTGATCCATTGCAGGTAACGAACAGCCAGCGGCTGGTCGAGCCCGAGCTTGAGGGTGAGCGCGCGCACCGCGTCGGGCGAGGCGTCGGCGCCCATCAGCATCTGCGCGGCGTTGCCGGGAAGCGCATCGAGCACGAGGAAGATGATCAGCGACGCGCCGACCAGCGTCGCCAGCAAGGTCACCAGACGTCGGAGGACAAATACGCTCATGCGCGCTCGGGCTCGAAGCTCACTGGCGGCACGATCAACATGTCCGGGCGCCGGAGGCAAGTCCTTTGAACACAAGCCTTTTGCTGCGTTGGCATGCCGTCATTCCGGCCGGCGGGACAGAAGACCGCTGGCCGCCTCGAACAGCGCGCTGACGCGCAGCAATTCAGCGTCATGCCGGAAGCGGCCGACCAGTTGAAGCCCGACCGGCAAGCCGTCGCGGGCAAAGCCTGAAAGAAGGCTGATCGCGGGATGGCCGGTCATGTTGAACGGCATGGTCCAGGGGAACCAGTGCGGCCGAACGCTGTCGAAATGCCGGCCATCGATCTCGATGGTGCCGAACAGGTCCTGGCTGATCGGCAGCGCGGTGCGCGTGAGGGTCGGCATCGCCAGGACGTGTCCGCGCGCAAGCAGCGATTGCACCCGGCGAAACAGCGCGGTGCGCGCGAACATCGCCTCCTGATAGTCGACGCCGCTGACCTCGGTCGCGAGCTCCAGCTGCTTGAGGAAGGCCTCGCTCAGCTCGTCCTTGTGCTCGGCCGCGAGCTTGGCAAACCGCGTACGCCAGACGGTGTGGTTGATGGCACGCCAGATCGGCTCGATGTCGAATCCTTCGCCCGAGAACTCCTCGAGTTCGGCGCCGAGCCCTGCCAGCCGGTCGAGACTGGCCTTGAAATTGGCGGCGACTTCCGCGGACACCGGCCGGCCGGGCGGTGTCAGGCAATACAGGATCCTCTGCCCGCGCAGATCGCCACGCGGGGCGGCGGTGCCGATGAAGTCGGGCACGGGCATGCCAATCGACCAGGGATCGCAAGCATCCTCCCCGGCCATCGCCTGCATCATCAGCGCGGTGTCGGCGACGGTGCGTGTGGTCGGCGTGACATAGGTCTGGTTGCCGAACACGTCCAGCGCCTGGCTGTGGGGGATCACGCCGTTGCTCTGCTTCAAGCCCACCACGCCATTGCAGGCGGCGGGAATCCGCGTCGAGCCGCCGCCATCGGTCGCAATCGCGAGCGGCGCGATGCCGCTGGCGATTGCGACCGCCGCGCCGCCGCTGGAGCCGCCGGAGGAGCGGCCGGCGTCCCAGGCATTGCGGGTGCGGCCGAACAGGGGCGAATCCGTCAGGCACTTGCTGCCGAATTCCGGCGTCGTGGTCTTGCCGATCAGGATCGCACCCGCGCCGCGCAGCCGCGCCACGGCAACGGCGTCCTCCGTCGGCACATTGTCCTTGTAAGGGACAGCCCCGAAGGTGGTCTTGACGCCTTTGGTGTTGACGATGTCCTTGACGGTGACCGGGATGCCGTGCAGCAGGCCGAGCTTTTCGCCCGCCATCATCCTGCGCTCGGCGACGCGGGCCTCCGCCATCGCCTCGTCGCCACAGAGCGTGATGAAACAGTTCAACTCGGGTTGGAGCGCCTCGGCGCGCGCGAGCACGGCCCGAACGATCTCGACCGGCGAAATCCGCTTTGCAGCGATGAGGTCGCGCAGCTCGGTCGCGGACAGGAGACAGGGATCGCCGTTCATCGTCACATCACGCTCCGAAACGGGCCGCCGTTGGCCCGAAGACATTGACAGCGAGAATGACAGTTTTGTTAACTCGCCGTCCAATACGATTTTTGTCGCCAACCCATACGTTTTCGGTATGCCAATGGATCTTCGCCGACTCCGCTATTTCGTCGCCGTCGCCGAGGCGCGCAGCATCGGCAAGGCCGCCGAGCGGCTGCGGATGGCGCAGCCACCGCTGTCCGTCCAGATCCGCAAGCTCGAAGCCGAGATCGGCGCGCCGCTGTTCCGCCGCGGCACCCGTGGCATGGACCTGACCGAGGCAGGCCAGGCGCTGCTGGCGCGCGCCGGCGAGGCGCTGGCGCTGGCGGCCGACGGCGTTGAGGCCGCGCGGGCGGTGGCGGCCGGCAAGCGCGGGCGGCTCTCCGTCGGCTACATGTTCGTGCTGGCGAATGCGATGCTGCCGCGGCTGATCCCGGAGCTCCGCCGCTCGGTTCCCGGCGTCGACCTCGACTTCGCCGAGGTCTCAGCGCCTCGACGCGCGAGGCGCGGGTGCTCGATCGCAGCGTCACGGTCGCGCTGTGCATGCCGGCGATCAACCATCCCGAGATCCAAGTGGCGCGGATCGGCACCCAGCGCTTCATGCTGGCGATGCCGACCAGTTCGCCGCTCGCCCGCCTGGGGCCCGTGCCGATGGCCCGATTGCACGGCCGTCCGCTGATCGCGCTTCCGCATCCTGACCACGGTTCCGCATCGTCCGCCGTGGTTCCGCTGCTGCGCCGGCACCAGGTGGTGATGCCGATCGCGAGCCGGGTCGAGACCGTGCATTCGGCGATGAGCCTGGTTCTGGCCGGCGAAGGCCTTGCGATCCTGCCGGCCTGCGCACAGCTCGGCGCGCCGCGCGGCATCGTGTTCAGGCCGCTGCGCGATGCCACCGACTCCCTCGATATCGCGGTCTGCTGGCGACGTGATTCCCAGAGCCCGCTGATCGGCCCCTTCATCAAATGCGCCGAGAAGGCCGTCGCGCATGTGAAGGGTTAGAGACCCCAGGTGACCTCGTGGCTCCATGGCGGATCGGCGCCTGGACGGGTGCAGGTCAATCCGGCGCAATTGGCGGCGAAAGTCAGCGCGCGGCGAAGCTCGTCGACCCCGATACTCGCGAGCCGTGCCCTGTGCAGACGATCCAGCTTGTTCAAGGCGAACAGCAACGCAGCCTGAAAACTATCGCCGGCACCGATCGTGTCGACCACCGTGGCCTTCGGCGCCGGCACCCGGATCTCACCCGGCCCCTTGCGCCAGGCAAAAGCGCCCTGCTGGCCGCGGGTGATGACAACGAGGCTTGCACCCTGCTTCAACAATTCTTCGGCGCGCCTCTCGTAAGGCTCGTCGCCATAGAGATAGGCGAAGTCGACATCGGACATCTTGATGAGATCGGCTTGTTTCGCGAACTCGGCCATGCGCGCGAGGTAGGCCGGCTTGTCCTTGACCAGATTGGGGCGGCAGTTTGGATCAAAAGAGATCGTGGACGATCTGCGCGCGTCCGCGATCAGGGCCTTGGTCTCGGCTGCGCCCTGATCGTTGACCAGCGTGGTCGAACCGACATGGACCGCCTCGATGTCGGCGAACAGGATCGTGCCGCGCCGATAGGTCCAGCTTCGCGTCGCGGTCTCGGCATCGTAGAAGGCGTAATGCGACTCGCCCGCGACGATGCGGACGAAGGCAAGCGTGGTCTGATGGTCGCTGCGGGTGGCGAGGTTGAGGTCGACATGCGAGGCCGTGGCATGGTCTGCGATCATCTGCCCGAACAGATCGGTCGAGATGCCGCCGACGAAGCCGGCCGGCGCGCCCAGCCGCGCCATGCCGATCGCGACGTTGAGGCAGGAGCCGCCGACCGCCGGCATCACCGCTTCGCGCCCCTCGGCGTTCCGCGTCGGCACGAAATCGATCAGCGCATCGCCGCTGGATATCAGCATGTCTTTTCAACCTCTCGCGATGTCTGCCATCGCCGCGCGGCTGCCGCGGTCGACCTCGCGCAGCAGCTTGTAAACCTCGCGCTTTCGCGTGTGGAAGGCGGCCATGTCGGGCGCTGTCGGCTCGCTCTTCCGTCCCAGCGCCGACATCCTGGCCATGGTTTCGCCAATCGAGGCATAGGCGCCGCCAGCCACCGCGCCCAGCATCGCCGCGCCGAGCAGCACCGGCTCCTTGGTCTGCGGCAGCGCGACGGTGAGGCCCGTGGTGTCGGCCATGATCTGGCGCACCAGCGGGCTGCGGCTGGCACCGCCACCCATAATCATGAGGCTGGAGCGCACCCCATGCGCGGCAAAGGCTTCGATGACCTCGGCGAGCCCGTAGGCGAGTCCGCACAGGCCGGCAAGGAATAGCCGTTCCATCGAGGCGATGTCAGTGTCGAGATCGAGGCCCGCGATCACGGCGCGCGTATCGGGGTCGGCATAGGGCGATCGGTTGCCGATGAACTCGGGCAGCACGTGGATGTCGCGGGCGAGCATCGCGGCGCGGCTGGCGCTGCCGGCGCGCGCGATGATACGGCGCTCGAGGAAGTCGATGAGATCGAGCCCCTCGCTCCGCGCCGCCGCGTTCGCCTCGGCATGGCCGGGATGCGACTTGAGCAAATGGTCGATCGCCGCGCCCGCGGCGGACTGGCCGCCCTCGTTGAGCCAGAAGCCGGGCACCATGCCGGAGTAATAAGGACCCCACACGCCCGGCACGAAGCACGGCTCTTTCGTCGTCGCCATGATGCAGGCCGACGTTCCCATGATATAGGCGAGACGGTCGCTGACATTTTCAGCCCCGCCCGAGCCGTCGCGTCCGCCGATCGCACCGATGCCGCCGGCATGGGCGTCGATCAGCGAGGCGCCTACTGGTGTCCCCGGCATCAGCCCAAGCTCGGCCGCGGCCGTGGGGGTCAGCCCCGCGCCGAGCCGCGTGCCGGGAGCAACGATCTCGGTGCCGATGCGGCCGTAGCCGTCGTCGACCAGCTCCGCCAGGCCGATGCGCTTGAGGAATTGCGCGCTCCAGCCACCGCCATCATGGGCGAGATAGTTCCATTTGCAGGTAACGGTGCAGGTCGAGCGCTGCAGCGAGCCGGTCGCGCGCCAGGTCAGGTAGTCGGCCAAATCGAAGAAATGACCGGCTGCGTCGAAACTCGCGCGCAAGTGCCGCTTCAGCCATAGCAGCTTCGGCATCTCCATCTCGGGCGAGATCGAGCCACCGACATGGCGCAGCACGGCGTCCGCGGTCTCGTTGATCAGCCGTGCCTCGGCGACGGCGCGGTGATCCATCCAGACGATGACATTACGTTCTCTGTCGCCGGAAGCGCTGACCGTGAGCGGCTCGCCCTGCCCATCGAGGACGACGAGCGAGCACGTGGCGTCGAAGCCGATGCCGCCGACGCTATCGGGCCCGATGGCTGCTTCCGCAATCGCCGCACGTACCGATCTGACGCAGGCTTCCCAGATATCCTGCGAGGACTGCTCGACGATGTCGCCGGGTTCGTGCCAGATCCGGATCGGATGCCGCGCGGTCGCAAGCAGAGTTCCCGACTCGTCGAATACCCCTGCCCGCGTGCTCGTGGTTCCCACGTCGACGCCGATATACGCTCGCGGCATTGTCACTCCCGGTCGCCTTCCGTCAGTTTTGACGGCAAGCCTACCAGCAAGTGTAGCCGCCATCCACCAGCACGATGCTGCCGGTCATCAGGCTCGCAGCCTCCGAGGAAAGGAACAGCACGACCGAGGCGATTTCCTCGACCTGCCCCATCCGCGCCATCGGGGTGCCGCCGATCCAGGCATCGTACATTTTCGGATTGCTCTTCACGAAGGCGTTGAGCGGCGTCTCGATGTAAGTCGGCGCCACTGCGTTGACGCGGACACCGCGAGCGCCCCATTCGGCGGCGAGCGACTTGGTGAGATGATGCACGCCGGCCTTGGAGGCGTTGTAGAAGCACTGCTCCTGCGGCTTGTTGACGATGAAACCGGACATCGAGCCGACATTGACGATAGCGCCGCTCCCAGCCTTCAGCATGTGCTTGCCGAACTCGCGGCAACACCAGAATGTGCCGTTGAGGTTGACGTCGACGACGTTGAGCCAGTGCTCGTCGGTAACCGTCTCGGCCGGCGTTTCGCTGCGGGCGATGCCGGCATTGTTGACGAGAATGTCGACCTTGCCGTGGCGAGCGACGAGGTCGTTCGCGACCTCCGCCACGCGCCTGGTGTCGGTCACGTCCATGATCGCGGTCTCGATGTCGAAGCCCTTTGCCTTCAACGTGGCCTTGGCGCTGTCAGCGACCTTGCTGTCGCGATCGCCGATAATGACCCGGGCACCGGCTTCCGCCAGCGCTTCCGCGCAGGCGAGACCAATGCCCTGCCCGCCGCCGGTGATGAACGCGGTCTTGCCGCTCAGCTTGAATTTTTCCAGGTACATGATCGTAGTCCCGTTTCTTGTTAGTTTCGAAGCGCGTTGCCGCTCTGGTCGAAGCGGTGGATGCGCGCGGGGTCCGGCACCAGCGACACGCGATCGCCGGCGTGCAGGCTCAGTTCGCCGACATAGCGTGCAGTCAGCATGCCGAGCGGTCCGGCATCGACGTAGAGGAAGGTGTCGCTGCCGAGATGCTCGGCGACGGCGATCGTGCCCACCCAGCCGCCGGCACCGTCGCGCTCGATCTTCAGATGCTCCGGCCGCACGCCGATGGTGGCCGCGCCCTGCTGCTGGGCGAGGCTCGCCGGTGACGAGGTTCATCTTCGGAGAGCCGATGAAGCCGGCAACGAAGAGATTGGCCGGCCGCTCGTAGAGCTCCAGCGGCGAGCCATATTGCTCGATCTTGCCGGCGTTGAGCACGACGATCTTGTCGGCCATGGTCATGGCCTCGACCTGGTCGTGGGTGACGTAGATGGCAGTGGTGCCGAGCTGCTTCTGCAGCCGCGTCACCTCGATCCGCATCTGCACGCGCAGCGCGGCGTCGAGATTGGACAGCGGCTCGTCGAACAGGAATCCCTTGGGCTCGCGGACGATGGCGCGTCCGATCGCGACGCGCTGGCGCTGGCCGCCCGACAGCTCGCGCGGCTTGCGGTCGAGATAGGGCGTCAGGTTCAGCGTCGCAGCCGCCGCCTCGACCTTGCGGTTGATCTCGTCCTTCGGCAGGCCCGCCATCTTCAGGCCAAAGCCGATATTGCCGCGCACGCTCATATGCGGATACAGCGCATAGGACTGGAACACCATGGACAGCCCGCGCTTCGCCGGCGGCGTGTCCACCACGTTCTTGCCGTCGATCAGGATGCTGCCGCCGGTGACGTCTTCGAGCCCGGCGATCAGCCGCAGCAAGGTGGTCTTGCCGCAGCCGGAGGGACCGACGAACACCACGAAGGCCCCGTCGGCGATGTCGAGGTCGGCGCCCTTGATGATGTGCACGGGGCCGAAGGATTTCTGTACGCCCTGAAGTGTGATCTGACCCATGGCAGCCCCTTTACTTCACCGCGCCAAAGGTGAGCCCGCGTACGAGCTGCTTCTGGCTGAACCAACCGAGGACGAGAATGGGCGCGATCGCCAGCGTCGAGGCCGCCGACAGCTTTGCCCAGAACAGCCCTTCCGGGCTTGAATAGGAGGCGATGAACGTGGTGAGCGGCGCTGCGTTCGCCGTCGAGAGGTTCAGCGTCCAGAACGCCTCGTTCCAGGCCAGGATCAGATTCAACAGCAGCGTGGACGCCAGCCCCGGGATCGCCATCGGCGTCAGCACGTAGACCAGCTCACGGCCGATGGTGGCGCCGTCCATGCGCGCGGCTTCCAGGATGTCGCGCGGGATCTCCTTGAAATAGGTGAACAGCATCCAGATCACGATCGGCAGATTGCCGAGGCACAGGATGAAGACGAGGCCGATGCGGGAATCGAGCAGGCCGAAGGTCTTGTAGATCAGGTAGATCGGCACCAGCACGCCGACCGGCGGCATCATCTTGGTCGAGAGCATCCAGAGCAGGACGTCCTTGGTGCGCTTGGTCGGCGAGAACGCCATCGACCACGCCGCGGGGATCGCGATCAGGAGCGCAATCAAGGTCGAACCGCCGGCGATGATGATCGAGTTCATCGCGTGCAGCAGATAGTCGCTGCGTTCCTGCACGGTCGCGTAGTTCTCGGTGGTCCAGTGGAAGAACAGGAAGGACGGCGGAATGGCGAAGGCTTCCAGCTCGGTCTTGAAGCTCGCCAACACCATCCAGAGGATGGGGAAGAAGATCAGGAAGCCGAAGAACCAGGCTCCAATCGTCGAGACCACCACCCGCTGCCTCGTTGCCATCCGCGCCATGTCTCATGCCTCCAGGTTGCGGCCGACGATGCGGACGAGGAAGAAGGCGACGATGTTGGCGATCACCACGGCAATGAGGCCGCCCGCCGAGGCGCTGCCGACGTCGAACTGGATCAGCGCCTGCGAATAGATCAGGAAGGCGATGTTGGTGGTCTGCAGGCCCGGCCCTCCCCGGTCGTGACGAAGATCTCGGCGAACACCGTCAGCAGGAAGATGGTCTCGATCAGGATCACCACCGTGATGGGACGCGCGAGGTGTGGCAGCGTGATGTAGATGAAGGTCGAGACCGCGCTGGCGCCATCCATCTCGGCGGCTTCCTTCTGCTCCTCGTCGAGCGACTGCAGCGCGGTGAGCAGGATCAGCGTCGCGAAGGGTAGCCATTGCCATGTCACAATCAGGATCACCGCGAACAGCGGCACATCGTTGAACCAGTCGATCGGCGTCAGGCCGAACAGCGAGGCCAGCCAAGCGAACAGGCCGGACACCGGGTGCATCAGCAGATTCTTCCAGACCAGCGCGCTCACCGTCGGCATCACGAAGAACGGCGCGATCACCATCAGCCGCACGAAATTGCGTCCGATCACGGGCTGATCCATCAACAGCGCGAGCGGAATGCCGAGCAGGATCGTCAGCGCCAGCACGGAGCCGACCAGCACCAGCGTGTTCTGGAGCGATGCGAGGAAGGCGGGATCGGTCAGGAAGTAGCGAAAATTCTCCAGCCCGACGAAGGATTCCGAGCCGGGATCGAGCAGGCTGTAATGCAACGTCGAGAAGTAGATCGTCAGCGCCAGCGGAACGATCATCCAGATGAAGAGCAGCCCGACGGCCGGCGTCAGGAGCGCGCGCGCCAGAAACTGCGTCTGCCGGGTTGCCATCGTTGGCTTCTCCTTCAGAGCGTTTTCGAGCGAAGCGGAGACCGGTTCGCGGGAAGAAAACGCGTCAAAATGAAACCTCGCGAAGAAGACGGCCATCCATGACTTTGGATGGCCGCAAGTCGGAGTCTCAGGAGGTCGAGCTCGGGTTCATTTGATGTAGCCGGCGCGCTTCATCTCGCGCTCGGTCGCCGTCTGCGCCGCGGTGAGCGCGGCATCGACCGTCATCGAGCCCGCAAGCGCGGCCGAGAACTGCTGCCCCACCTGAGTGCCAATGCCCTGGAATTCGGGGATCGCGGCGTATTGCACGCCGACATAAGGTACCGGCTTCACCGTCGGCTTGTTGGGGTCGGCTGCGTCGATCGAGGCCAGCGTCAGCTTCGCGAACGGGGCGACCTTCAGATAGTCCTCATTCTTGTAGAGCGAGGTGCGCGTACCCGGCGGCACGTTGGCCCACCCCTCCTTCGCGGCCACGAGCTTGGTGTAGTCCTTGCTGGTCGCCCAGGCGATGAACTTCTCGGCGGCTTCCGTCTTCTTGGAGCCGGCGGGGATCGCGAGGTTCCAGGCCCACAGCCAGTTGGCGTTCTTGCCGAGCCCGGTGTTGGGGGCGAGCGCAAAGCCGACCTTGTCGGCGACCTTGGAATCCTTGGGGTTGGTGACGAACGATGCCGCGACCGTGGCGTCGATCCACATCGCGCATTTGCCGGCGTTGAACAGCGCCAGGTTCTCGTTGAAGCCGTTGGAGCTCGCGCCGGGAGGACCGGCCTCCTTCATCAAATTGACGTAGGTCGTGAGCGTCGTCTTCCATTCCGGCGTGTTGAACTGCGGCTGCCACTTCTCGTCGAACCAGCGCGCGCCGTAGGAATTGGCCATGGCCGAGAGGAACGCCATGTTCTCGCCCCAGCCGGCCTTGCCGCGCAGGCAGATGCCGTAGGTGCCGGCGCTCTTGTCGGTGAGCTTCTTGGCGGCGTCGATGACGAAGTCCCAGGTCGGTTTCTCCGGCATCTTCAGGCCGGCCTTCTCGAACAAATCGGTGCGGTACATCACCATGGAGCTCTCGCCGTAGAACGGCGCGGCATAGAGCTTGCCGTCGGCGGAGACCGCGTCCTTGATCTTGGGCAGGAGGTCGGCGACGTCGTAATCGGCGCCGAGATTGGCGAGCGGCACCAGCCAGCCCTTCTTGGCCCAGATCGGCACCTCATAGGTGCCGATGGTGAGCACGTCGAACTGCCCGCCCTTGGTGGCGATGTCGGTGGTGACGCGCTGGCGCAGCACGTTCTCTTCCAGCGTCACCCACTTCACCGAAATATCGGGGTTTTTCTTGGTGAACTCGCTCGTCAGTCCCTGCATGCGGATCATGTCGCCATTGTTCACGGTGGCGATCGTCAGGGTCGTTTCGGCCATCGCGGGGACGGCCAGCAAAAGTGCAGACGCGCCGCAGACGGCGCCGAGGACATGTTTCACGGTGACCTCCCCTAAACTCGCGTTTTGGGCATATGCCCACGCGTTGGGCGTATGTTCATCGCAAGCATGGAGCCTTGTCAAGCAGGCGGGCTGGCGTTTTCGCAACTTATGAGTGCTGCGATGCGGGAGGGATGGGGTCGATTTTTCACAGGAGGTCGTCATGCCCGGGCTTGTCCCGGGCATCCACGTTCTTAGTCTGTAGCAAAGGCGTCGATGGCCGGGTCAAGCCCGGCCATGACGATGTCGCAACAGAGGAGCGCCCTACCGCTCCAGGATCGCCTTTGCCGTGGTCTCGTCGGTGATGAGCCCGTTGACGAGACCCCCGTGCAGTGCCGCCGCGATGGCCGGCACCTTGGCCGCGCCGATCGCGGCACCGATCGTCGTGGTCTTCGCAGGCAACTCCGGCGGAATGCTGGTGAGGCGCTTGTTGGTGCCGGCCTTGAGCAGGCGGCCCTTGGAATCATACGCCCAGCCGGTGATCTCGCCGATGGCACCTAACCGCATCATCTCGAACAATTCGTCGCGGGTGACGAAGCCGTCGATGTGAACCTGCGCTTTCTGGTCCATCTGGCCGATGCCGACGAGGCGTAAGTCAGCCTTGGCCGCGACCGCCTTCACCTTGGCGATCGGCTCGATGCGGACCATCTTGTTGCGCTCGTCTTCGGACGACATCAGGAACGGCAGCGGCATCGGATAGTGTCGCGCCCCCGTGCGGTCGGCGAGCCGGCCGACGGTATCGTAAAAGCTTGCCGAACCGTCGGCGGAGATGGTGCCGACCAGCGAGACGATCTGGTGATTGGGCCGGTCGATCGGCGTGACACGCTCGACGGCGGCGCGCACCGCCCGGCCCGTGCCGAGCGCGACGATGACGGGCGTCTCCGAACGCAACGTTGCGTCGAGCAGATTGGCGCAGCGTTCGGCGATGCCCGAGGTGGACTGCGGCGCCGCCGGATCGGCCGGCACCACCTCGCAATGCACCAGGGCGAAACGCTCCTTCAAGCGTGCGGCCAGCTCCATGCAGGCCGCGATGGGATGCTCGAGCCGGAAGGTGATGAGGCGTTCGGCAAGGCACAACGAGACCAGCCGCTGGGCCGAGGCGCGCGAGACCTGCAGCATCTTCGCGATCTCGTCCTGGGTGTGGCCGGCGATGAAATAGAGCCAGCCGGCGCGCGCGGCATCATCTAGTCGCGACTTGTCGTTCTCGGCGGCCATGCGGGCCTCACGCCTCCCAGAAATCGCTCATGCGTGCGAACACCCGGTCCGCTCCTGCGCGCGACAATATAGCCGCTCCATCGCGTCCGCGGTAATGGCTGCCGCCGACAAATCCCCAGACAGTCATGCCCGCTGCCTTGCCTGCCCTGACGCCGCTGACGCTGTCCTCGATCACCAGCGTACGGTCGGGCGAGGCGCGCATCTTTTCGGCCGCGTAAAGGAAGAGATCCGGCGCCGGCTTGCCATGCCGGACCATTTGCGCGGTGTAGATCCGCTCGCCAAAATGCGCCCGCAGGCCGGTGACATCGAGGGAGAGCGCGACGCGGTCGAGATCGCTGGACGAGGCGACGCAAGACGGCACGGACAGGCCGGACACCACGCCGGCAATGCCGGGGATCGGCTGAAGCGAAGCTGCGAATGTCGTCAGCACCTGCGACTTCAGGCGCGGCAGAAAGCCCTCCGGCACGATCTGCCCGAGTCTCGCGATAGTGCTCCTCGATCGCCTTGGTGCTGCGCCCGAGAAAGAGCTCGAGCGCCTGCTCCACGCTGAGCGCGATGCCGAACTCGGCCAGCACCTCGGACAGGCACCCGCAGCTCAGCAGCTCGCTGTCGACGAGCACGCCGTCGCAGTCGAAGATGATCAGTTCGGGTTTTGGCCGGCCCTGCTCCATCCGGCTATTCGATCATATACCCAATTTGTGGGCAATAGCTCAGCCCGAACGAAGTTACCCGCAGTTCCCCGTCAGTGCGCCACTTGCCGGTAGATCGCCGGCAGCGCGGCGGGCAGCCGCTTGATGTTGCCGACGATGGCGTAGCCGCCGCGACCGAACAGGGTCGGGAAATAGGATTGCGCGGTGGCGTCCACCGTCACGCCGAAGGCGGCGATGCCGAGCCGGCGCGCCTCCTGCACCGATTTGCGGGTGTCCTCGACCGCGAAGCGGCCCTCGTAATGGTCGACGTCGTTCGGCTTGCCGTCGGTGAGGACGATCAGCAGCTTCTTGCGCTGCGGCTGGCGGGCAAGCTCGGCCGCGGCATGACGCACGGCCGTGCCGATCCGCGTGTAATAGCCGGGCTTCAGCGCGCCGATGCGGCGCTCAACCGTCGCGCCCATCGGCTCGCCGAAGGCCTTGACCGTTTCGAGCCGCACCCAGGAGCGCCGGCGCGAGGTGAAGGTCAGGATGCTGTGGTGATCACCGCAGGCCGAAAGCCCGTGGGCGAGCACCAGCAGCGCCTCCTTCTCGACGTCGAGCACGCGGTAGCCGTCGACCCAGGCGTCCGTGGACAGCGAGACGTCGACGAGCAGCGTGACGGCGAGATCGTGCCCTTGCGGGCGCATGGCGACATGGATGCGATCGAGACCGCTGCCGCCGCTGCCGGCGCGCAGGTCGCACTGCGCGCGCACCAGCGCGTCGAGATCGAGGTCGTGGCCGTCGGCCTGGGCGCGCATCAATTCGTGACGCGGCCGCAGCACCTCGAAGCGGCGGCGCACCTGGCGGATGTGCCGGCGCGTGGCCTCGTCAGGTACCCAGCTTTCACCCTGCTCGGACGCGCCTGCCGCGAGCACGCGGCAATGATCCGGCAGATAGGAGCCACTGCGGTAATCCCATTCGGGATAGGTGAGGTCCGCATTCAGCTTCGAGGCATCGAGCGCTTCCGGCGGCAAATCGAGATCGAACTTGAAGCGGCTCGCCGGCTTGCCGGTACGGCGACTGAGCGTGATCTCCTCGAGATCGTCGGCGGCCTTCTGCGCATCCTCGTCCTCGCTGTCGTCGGCAGGCCGATCGACATTGACCATCTCGGCCATCGCGAGGATCTTCTCGAAGCGATTGAGCACGAAAGGATCGCGGCGATTGGCATTGTCCTCGCGCTCGCGGACGGCAAAGCGCTTGCGATCGTTTTCGGCCGCGGCTTCCGCGCCCGGCGCGCACTCGTCTTCGCCGGAATGGGCGGGCGAGAGCTCGCGCGTCCAGCAATCCCCCCAGAGCGGACACGGCAGGATCGAATGATAACCCGGCGGCGCCTTGTCGGGCAGCGGGCCCGTTCCCATCATCCCCGGCCACAGCTTGCCCGCGGGTGCCTTGCCGGCTCCGAGCAGGGCCAGCACGATCTGCTCGACCTCCTGCTCGATCCGCGGCAAGGGACGACGGGGCCTCGCCCCGGCAGTGGCCGCGGCGAGCTGCGCGTAATCGGCGACGAGGCCGGGAAATTGCGTGAGCACCCAGACCGCCGCCTCGCTCGCGCGGCGCAACAGCAGAAGATCCCGCCGCAGCGGATCGGGGTCCGTGATCGTTTCGATCGGCGCGGCCGCGAACCATGCCGCGAGCCAGCGATAGAGCGCCGCGTTCAACACGCGGTCGGGAAAGATCGAGATGCGATCGGGAAGGAAGATGGTCGCGGCGTCGCGGCCCGGCTGCTCCAATCGCTCGTCGCCAAGACCGATGCGCTGACGCCAGCCGAGGCGGTGCCCGGATTTTCGGGCGCTTGCGCTTGCAATCTGCACCCCGGTCCCGCCGCCGAGCGCGCGGAACATCACCGCGAGCCGGCCCCTCATTTCTGTCAGCGCGACAGCGTGCTCGTCGTGGACCGGATAGCTCGCGGTGCCGCCAACCATCCTGTGCCAGGCACGGCCGACCGTCTCCTCCAGTTCGAGGAAGTCGAGCATGAGAGCGCCCTCACCCGATAACGGCGCGCGCGACGTCCAGCAGCGCCGCCTTCACGTCGGAATCGTCGGTGAGCGGCTCGATCATGCCGGCCAGCACCGCATCGGCGACCGACGTGCCCGCGGCGATCAGGGTCGCGCAATAAACCACGAGCCGGGTCGAGACGCCCTCCTCCAGATCGTGGCCCTTGAGCGCGCGCAGCCGCCCAGCCAGCCCCACCAGCGGCCGCACGCGCTCCGGCGACAGCCCGCTTTCGGCGGACACGACGCCGATCTCCTGCTCTGGCGGCAGGAAATCGAATTCGATGGCAACGAAGCGCTGGCGCGTCGAGGGCTTCAACGCCTTCAGCAGCGTCTGGTAGCCGGGATTGTAGGACACGACGAGCATGAAGCTGCTTGGTGCCACCAGCTCCTCGCCGGTGCGTTCCAGCGGCAGGATGCGGCGATCGTCGGTCAAAGGATGCAGCACGACGGTGACGTCCTTGCGCGCCTCGACGACCTCGTCGAGATAGCAGATGCCACCCTCGCGCACGGCGCGGGTCAGCGGACCATCGGTCCAAACGGTGTCGCCGCCCCTGAGCAGATAGCGGCCGGTGAGATCGGCGGCGGTCAGATCGTCATGACAGGCCACGGTGTGAAGCGGCAGTCCCAGCCGCGCCGCCATATGCGCGACGAAGCGCGTCTTGCCGCAGCCGGTCGGCCCCTTGAGCAGCACCGGCAGGCGCCGCCGCCAGGCATGCTCGAAAAGCGCGCATTCGTTTCCGGAGGGAACGTAGGCCGGCAGTTCCGGCGCGGATGTGACCGTGTGAAGGGCAGCTTTCATGATGTCTCTCCGGACTTTCCAGGAAGCAGGCGGCCGCGGCGATCCGCGGCCGCCCTTTCTCGTTTACTCAGCCGGCTGCAGCGCAGCGGGGATGGTCGCTTGCTTCTCGCGGCCCGGCACCAGCACAGCCCAGACGAACATCAGCGCGGAGATCGCAACGAACACGCCGGAGCCGAGGCGGACCCAGTAGAACATCGCGAGCTGGTCCTGCACGTCCATGTAGCTCTGGCCGAGCACGCGTTGCAGATGGACCTGGACCACGCCGGCGAAGGTCAGCGCGAAGGTCATCACCATCATGGCCGTGCACATGATCCAGAAGCTCGTCATGCTGAGCCACTGGTTATAGGGCGCACGTCCCTTGAGCTGCGGGATCGCATAGGCCATGACCGACAGGTTCAGCATCACATAGGCGCCGAAGAAGGCGAGATGGCCGTGCGCGGCGGTGACCTGGGTGCCGTGGGTGTAGTAGTTCACCGAGGACAGCGTGTGCAGGAAGCCCCACACGCCGGCGCCGAGGAACGCCATCACCGAGCAGCCGACCGACCACAACAGCGCGGCGCGGTTCGGATGCTTGCGGCCGGCCTTCCAGGTCATCTGCACCGTGAAGATCACCATGGTGAAGAACGGAGCGACCTCGAGCGTGGAGAACAGCGAACCGATCCACTGCCAGTAGCCGGGCGCGCCGATCCAGTAGTAGTGGTGACCGGTGCCGAGAATGCCCGAGAACAGCGCAAGGCCGATGATGACGTAGAGCCACTTCTCGACGACCTCACGATCGATGCCGTTGAGCTTGATCATGAGATAGGCGAGCACGGAGGCCATGATCAGCTCCCAGACGCCTTCGACCCAGAGATGGACGACGAACCACCAGTACATCTTGTCGACGGCCAGGTTCGCCGGATTGTAGAAGGCGAACAGGAAGAAGATCGCGACGCCCCACAGCCCGAACAACAGGATGTTGGTGATCGTGGTCTTGCGGCCCTTCAGCGCCGTCATGGTGACGTTGAACAGGAACATCAGGCAGACGACGACGATGCCGACCTTGATGATGAAGGGCTGTTCGAGGAACTCGCGGCCCTCGTGATAGTGGAAGAGGTAGCCGACCACGGCGACGCCGGCCGCACCGAAGAACATCCAGAACTGGATCTTCGCCAGCAGCGGGCTGAAGATCTCGTTCTCCGTCTCTTCCGGGAGCAGATAGTAGGTCGCGCCCATGAAGCCGATCAGCGACCATACGATCAGCGCGTTGGTGTGGATCATCCTCACGATGTTGAACGGCAGGATGACCGACAGGGTATTTGGCAGGACGTAGATGGTTCCGGCGAGCAGGCCGAACAGGACCTGGGCCAGGAACAAGGTCAGCGCGCCGTAGAAATACAGCATCGCGACTTTCTGGGTTTGATATTTCATCTCGAATTCTCTCTGTCTGGAGAAGAAGAAAGCAGCATGCTCAGCCGGCCTTATTCGGCGGCCAGTTCTGACGCTTGATCGTGCTGGCCCATTGCAGGAAATCGGCGAGGTCGTTCAGCTCCTGGTCGGTCAGGTTGAACTGCGGCATCTGCCGGCGGCCCTCCGCGCCCGAGGGCTGCGACTGCATCCAGGCCTTCAGCGTCTCGGCGTGCGGCAGCCGGATCCTCATTGCCGCCCCAGCGGTCCCAGACGTTGCCGACCTCGGGAGCGAAGTAGGCGCCCTCGCCCAGCAACGTGTGGCAGTTGATGCAGGAGTTCTTCTCCCAGACATGCTTGCCGCGGGCGACCGACGACGTCAGCGTCGTGGCATCCGTGGACGTCGTGGCCATGTAGTAATGGCTGTGCGCCGTGAGCCCTATGAAGATGGCGAAGAAAAAGGCCGAACCGCCGTAGAACACATTTCGAGCGGCCGACTTGGTCAGGCGTTCAGCCATTGCCAATCCTTTCCGGTTTGAGTCGAGAAAATCCGTGATGCGATTTATTGCCGATCGGTAGGGAGCGCTCTTTGACGAAGCGCAACGATAGCGACGATACGCAGACCGCCGGTCAGATCAGGGCGACGATGGCGGATGCAAGCCAGGCGAACAGCACCACGATGACAACCCAGGCGCTGACGACGCCTCGCCAGAGCGCCGGCGCTGAGCGAAGGTCGAGGAAATCGAGCACGATACGGCGGCCCTTGAGGGCGGCGAAGGTCAGCAGCAAGGCATTGGCCAACAAGGGGCGCGACACCAGCGTCGGAACCAGGAGGGTCGCCAGCGCAAGGCCGATCAGGGTCAGCCAGGCGATGTCGAGACGATCCGGAATCACGGGTGCACCAGATAGATGATGGGAAACATGACGATCCAGAGCAGATCGACCATGTGCCAGAAAGCGGTCCCGGTCTCGACGCCCGGCGCCCGGGCACCCCGGGAAACTACCGCCAGGATGACGATGCCGAGGCCGACATGCAGGAGATGGAAGCCGGTGAGGAGGAAGTAGAGCGTGAAGAACGGGCTGGTCTCGAGGCCGTTGCCTTGCGCGATCTCGCCGGCATATTCGGTCAGCTTGACCGCAATGAAGATGCTGCCGAGAGCCATCGCGCCGAACAGCCAGCCGCGCGCGCGCGCCCGTTCGCCCGCCCGCGCCGCAGCCGTCGCCCGCGCGGCGGCCCAGCCACTGGTGACGAGCACGATGGTGTTGATTCCCGCCAGATGCGCGTCAAGCGTGGCCTGACCGGCGGCGAAGACCGCCGGGTGAAGCGCACGAGCGATCACGAAGGCGCCGAGGAACAGGCCGAAGGCGGCGAGCCTCGCTGAAGATGAGCACCCAGATCATGGGATCGCCGGGAAGATCTTCCAGGATTCCCCAGCCGGTGTCTTGTTGCTCGCAATCCGTCGCCGACATCTGATTTCCAAATCAAGTCGCCGAACAGATAGGCCACTGGCCCGATTGCGACTTTGTCGCCGGACAAATAGTGCAACCGGCCTCGGGCGCGTTTGTGCTATCGCAACGTCCTGGCCGCCCCGCCGTCATAGGATGGATGTATCAGGCGGTCCCGCACAACAGTGAGCGATGAGATGAGCGATGCACAAATCGGGCTGCTGACCGCGACCCCCATCATCATCGTGTTCGCCATCGCGCTCCGGCGCATGGGGGTGCTGTCGACCGTGGCGACCGTATCGGCGGTGACCCTCTCCGTCGCGATCGCGACGGTGCTGTTCACGACGCAGGCACCGCTGCAATAGGGCGCCGCTGCCGGCGGGGTTAGGGGCGTAGCCCGCATGGAGCGCAGCGGAATGCGGGACAGTCTCGCCGAGCGGATAGAACCCGGATTGCGCTCCGCTCCATCCGGGCTACGAGACCCTTACCGCCGCTGGTTATACACGTCGATGCACACCGCTCCGAGCAGCACCAGGCCCTTGATCACCTGCTGATAGTCGATGCCGATGCCGAGGATGGACATGCCGTTGTTCATCACGCCCATGATCATGGCGCCAACCACGGCGCCGCCGACACGCCCCACCCCGCCATAGGCCGAAGCACCGCCGATGAAGCAGGCCGCGATGACGTCGAGCTCGAAGCCGAGGCCGGCCTTCGGGGTCGCGGTATTGAGGCGCGCGGCGAAGACGAGGCCGGCGAGCGCGGCCAGCACGCCCATGTTGACGAAGGTGAGGAAGGTCAGCCGCTCGGTCTTGATGCCCGACAGCTTTGCCGCCTTGGCATTGCCGCCCACCGCATAGACCTGCCGCCCGATCACGGTGCGGCGGGTGACGAAGCCATAGAGCGCGATCAGCGCGGTCATGATCACCAGCACGTTCGGCAGTCCGCGGTGCGAGGCGATCAGATAGGTGAAATAGAGCACGGCGCAAGCCAGCAGAACACTCTTGCCCAGGAAGAACGCGTAAGGCTCGACCTCGATGCCGTGCGATTGCTCGCGCGACCGCCCCTTGGCGCCGGCATAGACGAGGCCGAGCGCGAGCACGGCGCCGATCAGCATGGAGGTCGGGTGCAGCGTGCCCGCCTCCGGCAGCAGTTCTGGAATGAAGCCGGACGACAGCTTCTGGAAGGTCGCCGGGAACGGGCCGAGCGACTGGCCCTGCAGCACCGCGAGCGCGAGCCCCTTGAACACCAGCATGCCCGCCAGCGTCACGATGAAGGAGGGAATACCGAAAAAGGCCACCCAATAGCCCTGCGCCGCGCCGATGGCGGCACCCAGCAACAGGCAGGCGATGAAGGCGAGCGTGTAGTCGACCTTGTAGGTCACCATCAGCACGGCGGCCACTGCGCCGACGAAGCCTGCGACCGAGCCGACTGACAGGTCGATATGACCGGTGACGATCACCAGCAGCATGCCGAGCGCCATGACGACGATGTAGCTGTTCTGCAGCACGAGGTTGGTCAGGTTGAGCGGCTGCAGCAGCGTGCCGCCGGTCATGACCTGGAAGAACAGCATGATCGCGATCAACGACATCAGCATGCCGTAGTTGCGCAAATTGTTCTTGATGAAGCTGCCGTGCCGGCGCTCCTCGGGCAGCGATACCGTCTTGTCGGTCATGGCTGCGATCCTCCCATTTCCGCGGCCGCGGGCGCGGCGTTCCCAATGTTTCGTTCGTTGCGCATGATGGCGCGCATGATCTTTTCCTGCGTCGCCTCGGCAGCCTTGAATTCCCCGACAAAGGCACCGTCATTCATGACGCAGATGCGATCGCAGATGCCGAGCAGCTCGGGCATCTCCGAGGAGATCACCACGACGCCGCGGCCGGCTTCCGCCAGCTCGTTGATGATACAGTAAATCTCGTATTTGGCACCGACGTCGATGCCCCGCGTCGGCTCGTCCAGGATCAGGACCTTGGGGTCGGTCATCAGCCATTTCGACAGCACCACCTTCTGCTGGTTCCCGCCGGAGAGCTGGCCGGTCTCCTGATAGACGTCGGAGCAGCGGATGCGCATCCGGGCGCGATAGTCGCTGGCGACTTTCAGCTCGGCGATGTCGTCGATTACGCGCTTGGGCGCGACCTGGTCGAGACTGGCGAGCGTGATGTTCTTGCGAACGTCGTCGGCCAGGATCAGCCCGAGCTGCTTGCGGTCCTCGGTGACATAGGCAAGGCCGGCGTCGATCGCCGCCGCGACGCTCGGCAGCACCACGTTCCGGCCTTCGAGCCGGAGAGAGCCGCTGATCGCAGTGCCCCAGGAGCGGCCGAACAGGCTCATGGCGAATTCGGTACGGCCTGCGCCCATCAGCCCGGCGATGCCCACGACCTCGCCGCGCTTGACGCTGAAGCCGACATTCTTGATCACTTGCCGCTCGGGATGAATGGGGTGATAGACCGACCAGTTGGTGACCTCGAGCACGGATTCACCGATCTTCGCGCTGCGCTCCGGGAAACGATGGGCAAGATCGCGATTGACCATGCTGCGGATGATGCGGTCTTCCTGGATCGGCTCGGCGCGGCAATCGATGCTGTCGACCGTGCGGCCGTCGCGCAGCACGGTGATGTGGTCGGCCACCTTGGCGACCTCGTTGAGCTTGTGCGAGATCAGGATCGATCCGATGCCCTGATCGCGGAACGCCATCAGGCGTTCGAGCAGCGCAGCGCTGTCGGCCTCGTTGAGGCTGGCGGTCGGCTCGTCCAGGATCAGCATCCGCACCCGCTTGGAGAGCGCCTTGGCGATCTCGACAAGCTGCTGCTTGCCGACACCGAGATCGGTGATCAGCGTGTCCGGGGACTCCTTCAGGCCGACCTGCGCCAGCAGTTCGCGCGTGCGCCGGTACACCTCGTCGCGGTCGATCACGCCCAGCTTTGAGGGCGGATGCGACAGGAAGATGTTTTCCGCGATCGACATCAGCGGGATCAGCGCCAGCTCCTGATGGATGATGATGATGCCGAGCGCTTCGGAATCGTTGATGTCGCGGAAGCGCCGCTCCTCTCCCTCGAAGACGATGGTGCCCTCGTAGCTGCCTGCGGGATAGACCCCGCTCAGCACTTTCATCAGCGTCGACTTGCCGGCACCGTTCTCGCCGACGAGGGCGTGGATCTGGCCGGCATCAACCGAGAAGTTGACGTCGCGCAGCGCCTGCACGCCCGAAAAGCTCTTGCTGACGTTGCACATCTCCAGCATGGCGGTCATTGGATTGGTGTCCCTTTCTTCGCCTCTCCCCGCCTGCGGGGAGAGGCCGGAATTCGAGCGCAGCTTGAATTCCGGGTGAGGAGAGTCTCCGCGAGGGCAGCTGTCACCGTCCTCGTGGAGAGCCCCCTCACCCTAACCCTCTCCCCGCGAGCGAGGAGAGGGAATAAACTTCTTACTGGAACTGCGCCTTCTTGTAGTAACCGCTCTCAACCAGGACCTTCTCCCAATTGTCCTTGTAGACCACGACCGGTTTGAGCAAGTAGGACGGCACGGTCTTGACACCGTTCTCGTAGGTCTTGGTGTCGTTGACCGTGACCTGCTTGCCGGCGAGCGCGGCGTCGACCATGTCGGCGGTCACCTTGGCGAGGTCGCGGGTGTCCTTGAAGATGGTCGAATATTGGTCGCCGCGCAGCATCGCCTTGATCGAGGGTACCTCGGCGTCCTGACCCGAAATGATCGGCATCGGCTGATCGGCACTGCCATAGCCGACGCCCTTCAGCGAGGAGATGATGCCGATCGAGATGCCGTCATAGGGCGACAGCACGGCGTTGATCTTCTTGTTGCCGTAATAGGCGCTGAGCAGATTGTCCATGCGGGCCTGCGCGGTGGCACCGTCCCAGCGCAGCGTCGCGACCTTGTCCATGCCCATCTGGCCCGAGGCGACCACGAGCTTGCCGCTGTCGATGTAGGGCTTCAGCACGCTCATCGCGCCGTTGTAGAAGAAGTAGGCGTTGTTGTCGTCGGGCGAGCCGCCGAACAGCTCGATGTTGAACGGGCCTTTGCCGTCCTTCAGTCCGAGCCCCTGCTCGATCGACTGCGCCTGCAGGACGCCGACCTGGAAATTGTCGAAAGTGGCGTAATAGTCGACGTTCGGCGTGCCGCGGATCAGGCGATCATAGGCGATCACGGTGATGCCTTTAGCCTTTGCCTGCTTGAGCACGTCGGACAGCGTGGTGCCGTCGATCGCGGCGATCACCAGGGCTTTCGCGCCCTTGGTCACCATGTTCTCGACTTGCGAGAGCTGGTTTGGAATGTCGTCTTCGGCATATTGCAGATCGGTGTTGTAGCCGCGCTCCTTCAGCACCTTGACCATGTTGTTGCCGTCGTCGATCCAGCGCGCCGAGGACTTGGTCGGCATCGCGATGCCGACGGTCGCCTTGCCCTGGGCGGAGGCGCTTAGGCCCGTGGCCATGGTCGCGGCACCGGCCAAAGCCAGCGCCAGGAATGTCGTCTTCAGTTTCAGCATGTTTCACTCCCTTGGGTGTCAGACTGTTTCTTCGTTTCGTCGATAACGGTGGTCGTGGCTGCGTTCTTCTCTCCTATGCGAGCTTGACGTCGGGCTCCGCGCGACCGCGCGCGGATGCCTCCAATAGAAACGTATAACCGGCCTGCGGATCAGCACTGCGTGCGGCCGCATCCATATCCTGCCAGGCCGACGTCACCAGGAGGCGCGACAGATCGGGACCGACGAAAGCGGGACAGCTCGCCTGTTTCGCCGGCACGCTCAGCGAGCGCAGACGCTCACCTCGCGGCGAATAGACGTCGATACGGCTCGCGCCCCAGCAGGCATTCCAGATGTTTCCCTCGGCATCGCACACCGAACCGTCGAGACCGCCGATGCCGGTATGACGCAGCAATATCTCCGGCTCGCCGCGCGGCAGGCCGGTGTCCGGATTGAGCGGCACGGCATAGAGCACGGCGCGCGAAGTGTCCGTGAAATAACCGATGGCGCCATCCGGCGAGAAGCAGATCGAATTGGGAATGCTGATGTCCGGAAACAGCGTCGAGATCTTGCCGCGATGGAGCGCGTAGATCGCCCCCGCCTTCGGCTCGGCCTTCTTGCCCATGGTCCCGATCCAGAACGTTCCGGACTGGTGCACGCGGCAATCATTGGAGCGCGTGACGGCATTATCCGCCTCGAGCGGAAGGAACAGCGTCATCGCGCCGTCGGCGAGCTTGCGGATGTAAAGCCCATCCTCGGCGACGATCAATTGCCGCTCGGCATCGATACGCCCAAGCGCGCTCGCCATCCGGCCGAGCGCATGGACGCGGGTACTGCCACTGCCAAACTGCGCCTCGAACAGCCGTCCCTCGCGGATATCAAACCACCAGGCGGTGTCGGTGGTCACGTCATAGGTCGGGCCCTCGCCGAGATGGCAGGAATCGCTGGAAAGAACGGAGGTGGCGACCTGTTCCATCATGGCGTCCTCACTGCGAAGCGATAGACCGTGTGATGGCGATAGACCTGGCCGGGATCGAGGCGCGGGCTCGGGAAGTCCGGCCGGTTCGGCGCATCGGGCCAGATGTGCGGCTCCAGGCACATCGCATCCGACTGCCGGATCAGCTTGCCGCCCTTCCCCGAGATGGTGCCGTCGAGATAATTGCCGGAATAGACCTGAAGGCCGGGCTGGTTGGTGAACAGTTCCATGATCCGCCCCGAGCGCGGCGCCTCCAGCCGCGCGGCCAGCGCTAATTCGCCGTCGCGGCCGAGACAGTAGGTGTGATCGTAGCCCCTGCCGTTCTGCAATTGCTGATCGCCTTCGCGGATGCGCTCGCCCACGGGCCGGGCGCTGCGGAAGTCAAACGGCGTGCCGGCAACGCCACGCGGCGGCTCCGGCAACGGAATGGCGGTGGGATCGATGGCGAGGAAATGCTCGGCGGCGACCGTCAATCTGTGGTCGAGAATGGGTGGGGCTGACGTCGCGCCTTCGAGATTGAAGAAGCTGTGGTTGGTCAGGTTGACGATGGTCGGTCGATCGGTCCGCGCCTCCATGGAGAGCGACAGCTCGGTCGGGCCGGTGATGCGATAAGTCAGGCAGACGTCGAGCTTACCTGGATAGTTCTCCTCACCATGCGGGCTCGTATAGGTGAGCGTCACTGCGGGCTCAGCGCCTTCGTCGATCTCCGCGATGTCCCAGAGCTTGCGGTCGAATCCGTCGAGGCCGCCATGCAGCGCGTTCGGGCCGTTGTTGACGGGGAGCTGCACCGTCTCGCCATCGAGCGAAAACTGTCCCCTGGCGATGCGGTTGGCATAGCGGCCGACGGTGGCGCCGAAGAACTTTCGCTCCGCGAGATAACCGGCGAACGCATCATGACCGAGCACAACGTCGTCATGGCCGCCCTTCGCATCTGGCGCGATCAATGCCTGAAGCACCGCACCATGAGTGATGACGCGTGCCTCGAACCCACCCACTCCCCGCAGCACGATCCGCTCGACGTTGCGGCCGTCCGGCAGCGTTCCGAAGACGTCTTTTTCGATTCTCGAGCCAGCCATGTCTAATCCACAAATGGTTCGACGACGGTGCGTCGGCCGAGCAGGAAGGCGTCGGCGACAAGACGAAGCGGCGCCAGATCGACGTCGCTTGCGCCGGTCGCCGCAAGCTCGACGAAGCGCCGGTAAAGCTCCCGATATTCTTCATCGGGCGCCTCGGCAACAATGTTGCCATCGATCGCCATGCGCCGGCCGCCGCCGGAGAGCGTCAGCCGGCCGCGGTCGGTCTCGGCCAGGATATCCCAGCTCTGCGGCCCGGTCTGGCGGAAGTCGAATTCGGCGGTCACAGGCAGGCCGTCGATGTCGGACAGCGTCATGTTCGCCGCGATCGGCGCCTGGCAATTGGCGGGAAAGGCGAGATCGGCCGCGGTGACGAACACCGGCTTCGGCAGAATCCTGGTGAGGATCGACAGCGCGTTGATGCCGGGGTCGAACACGCCAAGGCCGCCCGGTTCCCAGATCCAGCCCTGCCCGGGATGCCAGACGCGAACGTCTTCCTTCCAGTTGATGTGCACCGACTTGATGCGCCGATCGCTGAGCCATTGTCGCGCGGGCTCGACCGCCGGCGCATGACGCGAATGCCAGGTCGCAAACAGCGTTCGCTTTGCCTTCGCGGCCATCGCGATCAACGGATCGAGTCTCGGCGACGCCGGTGCCCGGCGGCTTCTCCAGCATGACATGCTTGCCGGCCGCAAGCGCAGCGGCGGCTTGCGCGCGCCTCACCTGCGGCGGCGTGCAGAGCGAGACCGCATCGATCGGCGGCCCCTTCTCCAAGAGCCTCCTCGATGGTAGCGAAATGCGGCAGGCCCGGCAGCGAAGCGCTACGGCTGGCGATCGCCGTCAGGGTCGCGCCCGGCACGGCCGCGATCGCGCCGACATGCTGATCACGCGCGATCTTGCCGAAGCCGACAATGGCGATGCGAAGTTCCGTCACGATCTTTCTCCAGGGTCCGCGGATGGCAGCGCCTCGACCGAGGCGGTCTCGATGACCGTGCCTTCATGGCGGTGCATGCCGTTGTGAATGACGAAAACCATTGCTTCCGATGCGGCCTCCGCATTGCCCGCCGCGATCGCATCGACGATGTTCTGGTGCCAGAGCAGCACGGTGTCGCGGTCCTCCGGCTCCACGGGGGCGCTGAGCAGGAACGAGGCACGCAGAGCAGCCTCGATGACGTGACCGATCGAGCGCATGAAGAGGTTGCCCGAGGCGCGCGCCACGGCAACATGAAGCGCGAGGTCGGCATCGGCAAAGCCGACGGAATCTGACGCTTCGAGCCGCATGCGCTCCATGCTGCGCCGAAGCTCGGCGAGATCCTCTTCCGACCGCTGCTTCGCCGCGAGCGCGGCCGCACGCGGCTCGACCGCGAGACGGATCTCGGCGAGGTCGTTGAGGAAACGCTTGTCGATGCCGGCATCGAGGTGCCAGGCCAGCACGTCGGCATCGAACATGTTCCAGGCCGCGCGCTCGCGCACGACGGTGCCGACCCGCGCCTTGGTGGTGAGCAGGCCCTTGGCGACCAGCGTCTTGACGCTCTCCCGCAGCACCGGGCGCGACACGCCGAACATCGCGATCATCTCGGCATCGCCAGGCAGGCGCGTGCCTTCCGCGTAACGGCCGGCGATGATGTCGACGCCGATCGAGCGGGCGACCTCCGCATGGTTGGAGTGAGCCCGCCGCGTCGGGATGATGACGATGCGCGAGGTCATGTGGCGGCTCCGGCACGTCTCGTCACCGGCCGCCGCGCGAGCGCGACCAGTCCCTGCTGAAGTGCGATGAAGGCGAACAGCAGCACGCCGGTCGCGATCTTGGTCCACCAGCTCGACAGCGTGCCGTCGAAATTGATGTAGGTCTGGATCAGGCCCTGGATCAGCACACCGAGGAAAGTGCCGATCGCCGAACCCTGCCCGCCCGTGAGCAGCGTGCCGCCGATCACGACGGCGGCGATGCTGTCGAGCCTCGACGCCGACCGCGGAGAGTGAATAGCCGGCGCTGGTGTAGAAGGAGAAGACGATGCCGGCGATCCCCGCGAGCAGGCTCGACAGCATGTAGATCTTCACCGTCATCTTGCCGACCGCAACGCCCATCAGGCTCGCGGTCGCCCGGCTGCCGCCGAGCGCGTAGACATTGGCCCCGAATCTGGTGAGATGCAGCAACAGGGCGCCGCCGATCACGATGACGAGCATGATGATCGCAATGGCCGTCAGCCGCCCTCCGCCCGGCATCCGCAGCGCGAAGTCGGACACGGCGGAGTAGATTGGTGCCGTGATTGGTACCGATTCGGTGGAGAGCAGGAAGCTTGCACCGCGCGCCAGGAACATGCCGGCAAGTGTCACGATAAACGGTGGCAGATCGAAGACATGGATCACTGCGCCCATCGCTGCGCCAAAGGCCGCCGAGAGTGCGAGGATGGCGACGAAGGCGAACAGCGGCGGCACGCCCCAGCGCTCGATGGCCAGCGCGACGAAGACCGTGGTGAAGCCGATCACCGAGCCGACCGAGAGATCGATGCCGCCGGAGATGATCACGAACGTCATGCCGGTTGCGACGACGCCGAGGAAGGCATTGTCGGTCAGGAGATTTCCGACGACGCGGGTCGAGGCGATGTTGGGGAATTGCACGGCGCAAAGCGCAAAGCCTGCCACGAGCACGATCGCGGTGATGAGGACGGGCGGCAGGCCTCTCATGCTTTCGTCCTCTTGAGCCGTGCGGCAATGCCGACAAAGCCGGACAGCTTCGGCGATTGCAACAGCAGCACCGCCATCACCACCACCGCCTTGACCAGCAGATTGAATTCCGGCGGATAGCCGGACAGCAAAATTCCCGTGTTCATGGTCTGAATGATCAGCGCACCGAGCACCGCGAGCACGAGGCTGAAGCGACCGCCGAACAGCGAGGTGCCGCCGATCACGACGGCCAGGATGGCGTCGAGCTCGAGCCAGAGGCCGGCATTGTTGGCGTCGGCGCCCATGATGTCGGCCGCCGCGATCACGCCGGCAAGCGCGGCGCAGACGCCGCACCAGACATAGACCGCGAGGATCATCGCGCGCGTGCCGACGCCCGCAAGCTCGCTCGCCCGGGCATTGCCGCCGGTCGCCTCGATGAGCAGCCCGAGCGCCGAGCCGCGCACCACCGCGCCGGTGAGAATGAGCATGCCCAGGGCGATCACGACCGGCACCGGAAGGCCGAGGACCGAGCCGTTCCCGAGCCAGACCAGATCGGGCGAGGAGAACGTCACGATGCGCCCTTCGGTGATGAGCTGGGCGATGCCGCGGCCCGCGACCATCAGGATCAACGTCGCCACGATCGGCTGCATGCCGAGCACGGCGACGAGAAATCCGTTCCAGAGGCCGCAGACAAGGCCCGCCCCGAGCGCTGCCGCCAACACGACCGGAAGGCTGTGGCTGTCGGCGAGGCTTGCGGCGATCGCGCCGCAGATGGCCATCACCGCGCCGACCGACAGATCGATGCCGCGCGTCGCGATCACCAGCACCATGCCGAGCGACAGCAGCGCCACCGGCGTGCCGCGATTGAGCACGTCGATCAGGCTGCCGAACAGACGGCCGTCCTGGAGGCGCAGGTCGAAGAATTGCGGCGACACCACACGGTCGACCGCGAGGATCACGATCAGCGCGAGGATCTGCGCAAGGCCGCGGCGCGGCAACAGCGCGGTCATGTGTGGGCCTCAAGCGCGACGGTGGCGGCATCGGCGGCGATGGCCGCGAGGATGTTGTCGACGTCCAGCGCCTCGCCCGCGAGGCTCCTCGACATGGGCGCGGTCGCGCAGCACCACGACGCGGTCCGAATAGGTCACGATCTCGTCGAGCCTCGGAGGAGATCACGAGCAGCGAGAGTCCATCGTCGCAGAGGCTCGCGGATCAGCCGGATGATCTCGGCATGCGCGCCGACGTCGATGCCGCGGGTCGGCTCGTCCAGCACGAGCAGTCGCGGGGAGGTCGCGAGCCAGCGCGCGAGCAGCACCTTCTGCTGGTTGCCACCGGAGAGCAGGCCGACGGGACGTTCGGGATCGGGCGGACGGATGTCGAGCATCTTGACGTAACGGCGCGCGATCTCATCCTGCTCGCGGCGCGACAGCGGGCGATGCAGGCCGCGCTTGGCCTGGAGCGCCAGCACGATGTTCTCGCGCACGGTCAGCTCGGCGACGATGCCGTCAGTCTTGCGCTCTTCCGGGCAATAGCCGAAGCCATGGCGGACGCCATCGCGCGGCGACTGCAGGCGGACGGGAGCGCCCTCCACCCTCGCCTGCCCACGGTCGGCACGCTCGGCGCCGAACACCAGCCGCGCCGTTTCGGTACGACCCGAGCCCAGCAGTCCGGCAAGGCCGACGACCTCGCCATGGCGCAGCTCGAGATCGAACGGAGCGACGTAGCCGGCCTTGCCGAAATTCTCGAAACTCGCGCAGACCTCGCGCGCTTCATGCTCGCTCGCCACCGCTCGCGCACTGGTCGTCTCCGCCAATTCGCGGCCGAGCATCATTCGGATCAGCTCGAGCCGCGGCAGCGAGGCGGTCTCGCGCTCGCCGACCAGGCGGCCGTTGCGCAAGACGGTGATGCGATCGGAGATCTCGTAAACCTGGTCGAGGAAGTGGCTGACGAAGACGATACCGATGCCGCGCTTGGCGAGCTGCCGCATGATGCCGAACAGGATCTCGACCTCGTGACGATCGAGGCTCGCGGTCGGCTCGTCCAGAATCAGCACGCGCGCGGAGAGATCGACCGCACGGGCAATCGCGGTGACGTGCTGGATGGCTACGGAATAGCTGCCGAGCGGCGCGGCAACGTCGATGTCGAGGCCGAAATCCGCCAGCAGCGCCTTGGCGCGGCGACGCATCTCGCCTTCGCGCACGATGCCGAAGCGCATCGGCTGCCGGTCGAGGAACAAATTTTGGGCCACCGAGAGGTTCGGCAGCAGATTGACTTCCTGGTAGACGGTAGCGATGCCCGTTGCGAGCGCGACCTTGGCCGAGCGCGGCGCGATCTCCTCGCCGCCGATCCTGACGATGCCGGCATCGCGCGGGAACACGCCGGTGACGACCTTGATCAGCGTGGATTTTCCGGCACCGTTCTCGCCCAGCAGCGCATGGATCTCGCCGGCGCGCAGCGTGAAGTCGACCTCCTGCAACGCACGCACGGCGCCGAAGCTCTTGCTGATCCCGCGCACCTCCAACAGGGGGCAGCAGGATCGCGGCTGTTCTCCATGGCAAATTCACTCCCATCGGTGCCCGCTTGCGATGCGGACACCCAGCCTATTCGTTCGCGCAGTGGATTCGAAGGGGTTGCCGGACCACAAGATGCGGTCCGGCTAGGTATCCTCAGTAACCGAGGCCCTTCTTGCTGTCGTATTCCTTCTGCGGATTGTCGGCGGCGGTGAGCAGCCTGGATTCAGTCTGGATCCATTTCGGCGGAACGGTGCCCTTCTCCTTGAATGCCGCGACGGCATCGAAGGCCGGGCCCGCCATGTTCGGCGTCAGCTCGACCGTGGCATTGGCCTCGCCCGCAACCATCGCCTTGAAGATGTCGGGGACCGCGTCGATCGAGACGGTGAGGATGTCCTTGCCCGGCTTGAGGCCGGCTTCCTTCATCGCCTGGATCGCGCCGACCATCATGTCGTCATTATGGGCATAGACCGCACAGATGTTCTTGCCGCCGCCTTCGGCTTTGATGAAGCTTTCCATCACTTCCTTGCCCTTGGCGCGGGTGAAGTCGCCGGTCTGGCTGCGCACCACTTTCAGGTTGGCATGCTTGGCAATCGCGGTGTCAAAACCCTTCTTGCGGTTTGCGGCAACGCTGGCGCCGACCGTGCCCTGCAATTCGACGATGTTGCAGGCCTTCGTCCCGACGGTCTTGGCCAGCCAGTCGCCGGCGACCGCGCCTTCGTGCACGCTGTCGGAGGTCACCGCGGTGAGATAGAGCCTCCTTGCCGGAGGGATCGATGTCGCGGTCGAGCAGCACGACCGGAATCTTGGCCTCCTTGGCTTCCTTCAGCACCGAATCCCACCCCGTCGAGACGACCGGCGCGAGGAAAATCGCATCGACGTTCTGCGCGATGAAGGAGCGGATCGCCTTGATCTGGTTGTCCTGCTTCTGCTGCGCGTCGGCGATCTTGAGATTGACCTGGCGCTTGCTGGCCTCCTGCTTGGAGACTGAGGTCTCGGCCGCGCGCCAGCCGGATTCCGATCCGATCTGCGAGAAGCCGATGGTGAGCTGGCCGGCGTTGGCCGGCGGCGCGAGCAGCAACGCGGCCGTGGCGCTGGCCGCAAAGAGGGCTTTGAGGGTCATCAGGCGTGTCTCCCAAGATGTTATCCGGGGCGCCGATTGGTAGCATGGCACCCTCAGGCCAGCCCTTGAGGCGGCGGAAGGCACTATTTCACACGAGCCGGGTTCCGACTAGTCATATTATTTGACTATTTGGAGGAAAGCGTGAGGCGGCGGCGGTTGGCGGTTCTATGACACGCTCAGCGCGATTTTGTTCCGGCGATGCAACGGGGAGATGAAAGGAATTTTGCGCGTTGGGAGCGCGAGACTCGATCCGCAGCGGCGGCGATGAACGGTCGTACGAGCTATCTCACCGTCATTGCGAGCGCAGCGAAGCAATCCAGAGCCGTTCCGCGGAGGGATTCTGGATTGCTTCGCTGCGCTCGCAATGACGTGGATAGAGGTTCGGCCGTTATCGACCCAAACGACTCGTTGTGCGTCCCCCTCACCCGCCACGCTTCGCGTGTCGCCCTCTCCCCGCACGCGGGGAGAGGCGAAGGACCACGCGCTAGATCAGCTTGCGCTGCGCCAGGTTCTTCATCAGCGCGCCGATGCCAAAGGTCCAGGGCTCGCACTCATCGCTGGTGCGCATGCGGTTGACGAGCTTGCCGAGTTCGGGCGCTGCGATCGTGACGATGTCGTCGCGTTTGTGGGTGAACCCCTGCCCTGGCGCGTCGCGATCCTTCACGGGGGCGAACATCGTGCCGAGGAACAGCACGAATCCATCAGGGTATTGATGGACCTTGCCGATGGTCTGCTCCACCAGATCGGTCGGATCGCGGCTGATCTTGCTGATCGAGGAATGGCCGTCAAGAACGAAGCCATCCGCCCCCGTCACGTTCAGGCTGATATCGAGTTTTCGCGCGTCATCGAGTGTGAAGCTGTCGTCGAACAGGCGCAGCAGCGGGCCGATCGAGCAGGACGCGTTGTTGTCCTTGGCCTTCGACAGCAGCAGCGCCGAACGGCCTTCGAAGTCGCGCAGGTTGACGTCGTTGCCGAGCGCGCCGCCAACGATCTTGCCGCGGCTCGACACGAACAGCACCAACTCGGGCTCGGGATTGTTCCAGGTCGATTTCGGATGCAGACCCGCATCCATGCCGGTGCCGACGGAGGACATGGTCGGCGCCTTGGTGAACACCTCGGCATCCGGGCCGATGCCGACTTCGAGATACTGGCTCCAGGCGTTCTGGTCGATCAGCACCTGCTTCAGGTGCATCGCCTGGTCCGAGCCGGGCTTGAGCTTCGAGAGATCGTCGCCGATCAGCCGCGTCACCTCTTTGCGGATCGCCTCGGCCGAGGCCGGATTGCCCTTGGCGCGCTCCTCGATCACGCGCTCCAGCATCGAGATCGCGAAGGTGACACCGGCGGCCTTCAGGGTCTGCAGATCGACCGGCGCGAGCAGCCAGGGCTTCTTGGGATCGCGGCTGTCGGGGACGGTGTTGGCAACGATGGCTTCGAGATCGCCGATGCGCTCGCCCTTGGTTGCAGCGAGTGCTTTGGCCGGATTTTCTTCCTCGCAGAGCGCGCTGACGGTCGGAAACGTCGCGGTGACATCGAAGACGCCCTCGCCGCGCACAGCGACCACGGCGGGACCATTCGCCTGCGGCAGCCAGACGCGGCCGACGAGCGTTCCCCGGGTGCCGTCCTCGGGGAGAAGGTCCTTCACAGACAATGTCGTCATGGCCGGCGTCCTCGCTGTTTCTGAGGACCGGCCGCCTGCGGCTGGCCGCCGATCCCTTTGGCGAAGACCAATAAACGTCTGGCCCCGGATGTCCAGAGCGGCGCCGCTATGCCCCTACCCGCGCCTTGCGGGCCGCGATCTGTTGCAGCGCCCAGCGCGCGTTCTTGCGCACATCGGGATCGGCATCGTCGGCGATGACGGCCAGGAACGCCTCGCCATCGGGATGAGCGATCTCGCCGAGTGCCGCAGCCGCTTCCTTCCGCAGGTTCGCCTGGTCGTGGTTGACGCAATTGCCGATCGGACGCACGGCGCGCTCGACCTTCATCTTGCCGAGGCTGCGGATCGCCTTCAGCCGGACCTGCCAGAACTCGTCGGCAAGACAGGCGACCAGTTGATCGGCCGCGAGCGAGCCGTTGACGTTGAGGCCGAGCGTCTCCGCCGCCATCTCGCGGACCATCCAGTCCGAATCCTTCAGCGCGCGCGTGATCGTCTCAGCCGCCGGCTTCATCTGGGAGAACGCCAGCGCACTCACCGCGGCTCGACGGACATGGGCATCGGGGTCGTTGATCAGCGCGGTCAGCGCGGGAATGGACTCCTCCAGCTTGAGAAAGCCAATCACGCCGATCGCCTGAACGCGCACGGCGGCATCACCGTCCTGGAGCGCTTCCAGCGCCGGCTTCAGCGTGTCCTTGCAGCGCAGCTCCTTCAATGCACGCAGCGCTCCCATGCGAACGAAGGCGTGAGCATGCTTCACCAGCGGCAGGATGATCTCCGCGCAGGCTGGATCCTTGAACTCGGCCATGCTGTCGGCCGCAGCCGCTGCGACGATCCTTTCAGGGTCGACCAGCAGCTTGACCAGCGCGCTTGCCGCTTCCGGCCCGTCGAACTCGCCGAGCGCCATCGCGACCTGCTGGCGCACGCCGGCATCGGGATCGGCGACCATGTTGGCGAGATGCGCAACGGCAGCGGGATCGCCGGAATGGCCGAGCGCGATGATGGCGACGCGGCGCTCGGCGGGATCTGCGGCCTGAAGCCGCTCGTCGGCGTCTTCGAGATCGTCGTAGGATCTCGAACGGGCTCGACATGCTCACCTCAACAGATAGGGAATGTTGACGGTGACGGCGCCGGTCGGGCAATCGGCCTCGCAGGGCATGCAGTACCAGCACTCGTCATAGGCCATGTAGGCCTTGTTGGTCATGTCGCTGATACGCAAGACGTCGAGCGGACAGACGTCGACGCAGACGGTGCAGCCCTTGTCGGCGATGCATTTGGCGTCGTCGACGACCACCGGAACCGATGTCTGATAAGACGCGAGAGGCATGTGATGTCTCCTGTTATTCTGTTGCGATGGATCAGGCGGAGGCGCGGATACGCTGCTTGTCGTAGAGGTCCTTCTCGTCGTCGGCGATCGGGACGACATAGGGCTCGACGGCGCGCTTCTCGCTGGTCATCTTGCCGTCCTGCTTGGACAGCAGCGTGTGGCAGAACCAGTTCTCGTTGTCCTTTTCCGGGAAGTCCGTGCGCCAGTGATAGAGGCCCCAGCGGCTCTCCTCGCGGTAGAGCGAGGCGTGCACCGCCATGTCGGCGCAGTCCATGATCGACTGCACTTCGAGTGCACGCAGCAGCTCGTGCGCGTTGCGCGCAATCATGTGCTCCTGCATGTCCTGCCGCGTTTCGGCGAGCCGGCGCATGCCGAGCACTCGTATTTGCGCGTGACCTTCGGCGGCTGGAGATAGTCGTTGACGAGGCGGCGGGTCTTGTACTCGACCTGGTTTGGCGGAATGCCGTCCTCGCGCTTGGTCGGCGCCATCACGCGATCGCGCTCCATCGCGACATCGGCGGCGTCGAACTCCGCAAAGTCGTGGCTTTCGGCGAATTCCATGGCGTCGATGCCGGCGACCGAGCCATTGGTGAAGGCGCCGAGCATGTAATTGTGCGGCACGCTCGCCATGTCGCCGGCGGCGTAAAGGCCGGGCACGGTGGTGCGGGCATTGTCGTCGACGAACACGCCGGAGGCGCTGTGGCCGGAGCAGAAGCCGATCTCGGAGATATGCATCTCGATCGAGTCGTTACGATAATCGACGCCCCTTCCCTGCTGGAACAGGCCGCGAGTCGGTCGCTCCACCTTGTGCAGCGTGGATTCGATCTCGGAAATGGTGTCAGGATGCAGATGCTTGAGTTGCAGGAACACCGGTCCCTTGCCTGACAGCAGTTCGTTGTAGAACTCCAGCATCATCTGGCCGGACCAGTAATCGCATTCGATGAAGCGGGAACCTTCGTTGTTCGCGGTGAAGGCGCCGAAGGGGCCGGCGACATAGGCGCAGGCCGGGCCGTTGTAATCCTTGATCAGCGGATTGATCTGGTAGCATTCGAGGTTCGCGAGCGCGGCGCCGGCGTGATAAGCCATGGCATAGCCGTCGCCGGAATTGGCGGCGTTCTCGTAAGTCCCGAACATGTAGCCGGAGGTCGGCAGGCCCAGGCGGCCGGCGGCGCCCATGCACAGGATCACGGCCTTGGCCTTGATCACCAGCATCTCGGCCGTGCGGGTGTTGACGCTGACCGCGCCGGCGATGCGACCATCGGCGGACTTCAGCAGCCGGGTCGCCATGTAGCGGTTGGAGATCAGGATGCGGGCGCGGCGGAGCTGGCGGTACAGCGCCTTCTTCACGGTCTCGCCGTTCGGCATCGGCAGCACATAGGTGCCGATGTGGTGCACCTTCTTGACGGCGTAGTCGCCGTTCTCGTTCTTCAGGAAGCGGATGCCGAAGCTGTCGAGTTCCTCGATGATCGAGTAGCAGTTCTGCGCGTATTTATAGACCGCCTTCTGGTCGACGATGCCGTCATTGGCGATCGTGATTTCCTTGGTGTACTGCTCCGGCGTCGCGTAACCGGGGATGACGGCGTTGTTCAACCCGTCCATGCCCATCGAGATCGCGCCGGAGCGTTTGACGTTGGCCTTTTCGAGCAGGACGACGTTGGCCTTCGGATTCTTCAGCTTCGCCTTCAGCGCCGCCATCGGGCCGGCCGTGCCGCCGCCGATGACCAGCACATCGCAGGAAACCTCCGAAAGTCCGTCGACGATCTGATCTAGTGACATCACTTGCTCCTGGTTCGCCGATCCCGGCGCCTTTGCGTCAGACTTGTTCAGGTGGGTGTCCGGCGATAGCAATTAGTTGTCGCCGGGCAGCGATTTGGCCTCAGCGCTCGACAAAAGCCTTTTCGATCACGAAATGGCCGGGCCGGCTGTGATTGCCCTCGACGAAGCCCCGCTCGGTGAACATCGCCGGCAGTTCCTCGAGCATCGCAGGACTGCCGCACAGCATGATGCGGTCGGTCTCGATATCGAGACCGGGTTGGCCGATGTCGTCGAACAGCTGGTTCGAGGCGATCAGGTCGGTGATGCGGCCCCGGTTCCGGAACGGCTCGCGAGTGACGGTCGGGTAATAGACGAGCTTGTCACCGATCAGGGGGCCGAAGAATTCGTGAGTGCGCAGACCTTCGACGAGGTGCTCGCCATAAGCGAGCCTCGGAAACCTGTCGGCAGCCGTGGGCGAGCACGATGGTCTCGTAATTCTCGTAGACATCCGGATCCTTGATCAGGCTTGCGAAGGGCGCGAGGCCCGTACCGGTCGAGAGCAGCAAGAGGCGCTTGCCCGGAATGAGATTGCCGGTGATCAGCGTCCCCGTCGCCTTGCGGCCGACCAGGATGATGTCGCCCTCCCGGATCTTCTGCAGGCGCGAGGTCAGCGGCCCGTCCTGAACCTTGATCGAGAAGAACTCTAGCGCCTCCTCATGATTGGCGCTCGCCATGCTGTAGGCCCGCATCAACGGCTTGCCTTCGACCTCGAGCCCGATCATCGCGAACTGGCCGTTCTGGAAGCGAAAGCCGGGATCGCGCGTCGCGGTGAAGCTAAACAGGGACTCGGTCCAGTGCCGGACCGACAAAACCGTTTCCTTCTGAAATGCGCTCATCATCTCTCCTTCTCGATGACGCCAAGGTCGGGGAGCGAAGAGAGTCCGGCAATTCGGAAGTGAATATTCTGGTCGATTAGTTTCACATTTCGCGGACGTTGATCGAAGGCGAGGCAGCGAGAAACGGTGCTACGCGCCCGCGCCGGCAATTAGTTGCTATTCGAGCTTGCTCGCACTGACGTAGACAGAGATCGGAGGTTCGTCATGACCATGACCGCATTGGTGGCACCGACCGTGGCCGACTACGAAGCCAGCGCCGATCTCGCCGCGCTTCTCGTCCGCACCACGCAGGACGACACGCTAAGCGTCCCTGCTGAAGCACTCCGCCTTTCCTGCAAATGCGCGCACTGCACCCGCGCCCGCTTCGACGGCCGCTTCCCGGAGGCCTTTCCGGGAATCGCGATCACGGAGATCGGCGATCTCGGCTACGGGCTCAACATCTCGTTTTCGGATGGGCATAACCGCGGGATTTACCCGAAGCCGTATCTGCTGAGCCTGGCCGGGCGGTAGACCTCGATCTCCCCCCACCGCTGTCATTTCCAGCGAAGGTGGGGAATTCAGTACGCCGCGGCCTGTCCGCAACCCATTGCCGTCTCTGGAATATTAGATCACCCGCCTTCGCGGGCGATGACGGCGGAGCGTGCGGCATCAGCGCGCCTCAAGCCGTCGCCGCAGCGGCGCCCGCCTGCCCTCATCTGGCACGGACATTGCTCCTCTTTAGAACGATTTGAACGTTCCGGAGGCAGACGATGTTGCAGGCGGCGGCGAATGTGGTTCGCGGGACTATTCCCCCAGCAGCCAGACCTGCGGGCAGTTCCTCGCTGCTCCTTACCGAGAACCGGCAATGGATCGGCGGTCCACCGCCGTTGATGGACAAGCTCTCGCCGCGCGAGCGGGAGCTGGTGCTGAAGCAGGGCCGGCGAAAGGTGTTGAACCGGGGCCAGACGCTGTTCAGCCAGGGCGGCAAGCACGACGGCATCTGGCTGATCGAGAGCGGCCGCATCCGCGTGTTCTACACGTCCCCGCTCGGGCGCGAGATCACGCTGGCCTATTGGCATGTCGGCAATTTCGTCGGCGGGCCCGAGGTGTTCGAGGGCACCGTGCATCAATGGTCCGGTGTTGCGTCCAGCAATTGCAGCGTCGTGCATCTGCCCGGCAAGGAGCCTCCGCATCCTGGCCGCGGAGATCCCGAACCTTGCCATCGGCCTGATCGAGGGCCTGACCTTCAAGGGCAAATGCTATTCGGCTCTGGCGCAAATGCTGGGGACGCGCTCGATCACGCAGCGTCTTGCACATCTGCTCCTGCATCTCGTCGAGCTCTACGGCGTCGAGGATGCCGATGGCCGCGTGATCGCCGCCGCATTCACCCACGCCGACATCGCGCACATGGTCGGCGCCACCAGGCAATGGGTCACGATCAGCCTGAAGCGCATGCAGGAGAAGGGAATCGTGTTGACCAAGCGGTCGCAGATCGTGGTCTGCCGCACCGACGTGCTAGAGGAGATGCGCGGTCACGCATCCGACTAGGGGAATTTGCGGCCAAGACCGATGCACAGGCAAGCGGCTTTATAGTGCAGGACTGCTCAAGGAGTATGCAATCACCTTTTCCCGGCAACTAATCGACTGCTGTCGCCATTCCGGATTTGCCCTGCCGGTGGCCTCACCCAATCATGGCACCCACAGCACATCCAACCGAATGAGGATGAGAATGGTCCGCCATCTTCCCACGCTCTCGATCGCGATGTCGGTGACGTCGCTGGCGCTAATGGTCACGCCGCCGGCCTTGGCGGAAACCGTCACGCTCGGCATCGGGACACAGGACACCACGACCAACACGGTGACCGCCGGCGTCGTCATCCGGCAGCTCCATCTCCTCGAGAAATATCTGCCCAAGGACGGCAAATACGCCAACATCAAGTTCGAGCTGGAATGGCAGAACTTCACCTCCGGCCCGCCCGTCACCAATGCGATGATGGCGAACAAGCTGCAGATCGGCATGATGGGCGACTATCCGCTGATCGTGAACGGTTTCACCTTCGAGAGTAACCCTGAGAGCAAGAGCCGCCTGGTCGGCGTCGCGGCTTACAGCCTCGAAGGTTCCGGCAACGGTATCGTCGTTCACAAGGATTCGCCCTACTACGAACTCGCCGATCTGAAAGGCAAGCTCGTCAGCGTGCCGTTCGGCTCCGCCGCGCACGGCATGGTGCTGAAGGCGATGCAGGACCGCGGCTACGGGTCCGACTTCTTCCAGCTGGTCAGCCAGAGCCCTGAGGTCGGCTCGACCAATCTTCAGGAGAAGAAGATTGACGCGCACGCCGACTTCGTTCCTTTCGCCGAGCTGCTGCCCTTCCGCGGCTTCGCGCGAAAGATCTTCGACGGCGTCGAGACCAATCTGCCGACATGGCACGGCGTGGTCGTGAGAACCGACTTTGCGGAGAAGTATCCCGAGGTCGTCGTCGCCTACTTCAAGGCACTGATCGCCGCCAATCAGTGGCTGCGCGACGATCCCAAGCTCGCGGCCGAGAAGATCCAGGAATGGACAGGCATCAACAAGGAAGTCGTCTACATCTTCCTGGGCCCCGGCGGCAACATGACCACCGATCCCACCATCAAGCCGGCGCTGATCGACGCCGCAGCGACCGACGTCAAGGTGCTGCAGAACCTCGGCCGCATGAAGGAGTTCGATCCGAAGAAATGGGTCGACGACAGCTATATCCGCAAGGCCTTTGCCGAGATGAAGCTCGACTACGATACGCAGCTGGCCAGTACCAAGAACTACGAAATCGCAGGCGAGGATTCCTTCTGCAAGAAGTCGATTGCCGATCCCCGCAAGGCCGGCGAAGTCTGGGTCGATGACACCGGCATCCTGCCCTTCTCGTCCGCGGCTTGCACGCTCGGCGCCTACGCCGATTACAAGGCCAAGGGCAAGAAGATCAACGTCGCCTACGTCTTCGACACTACGCGCGGCATCAAGCTGTTCGCCGACCAGGCCTTCTTCGCGGTCGGCAATGGCGACGTCGCGCCGTTTCTGCTGAAGAAGGACGCCGAAGCCTACGCCGTCAAAATCAGCGGAAAGGTGCTCGGCTTCGAGGACGCGGTGAAGGCTGCAGTCGGCGGAGGCAAGACGTGAGCAGTCCCGCCCTCGTCAGACATCCCGAGGACAGCATGCCGGCAACAGCACTTGCAGAGGCGGGCTCCACGCCCGCCGCCGTCACCACGCCCACGGCGCCGCCCTCCTTCGGCACGCTCGCGCTGCGCTGGTACCGGCTCAACCGGGCAGGCCTGCGCGCGGCCTCGATCGGCGTGATTTCGCTGCTCGCCTTCCTGCTGGTCTGGCACCTGCTCACGACCTATCGAGTCGTGTTCTTCGTACGCTTCACCAACGTGCCCTCGCCGCTCGCGGTCTATGCGAGCTTCAGCAAGTCGATCCACGACCCCAAGTTCCTGCTGCACATCCTGCTCAGCTGCCGGCGCATCTTCATCGGCTTCTCCCTGGCGGCGATCGTCGGGGTGCCGCTCGGTCTGATCATGGGGCGCTTCAAGCTGGTGCATGAGATCATTTTCCCCGTCGCCGAAGTGCTGCGACCGATCCCCGCGATCGCCTGGGTGCCGATGGCCATCATGCTGTGGCCGACCAACGAGCAGAGCATCGTCTTCATCACCTTCCTCGGCTCGTTCTTTCCGATCCTGGTCAATACGCTGCACGGCATGTCGCTGGTCGATCCCGTGCTGGTCCGCGCCGCGCAATGTCTCGGCGCACGCGAGCGCTCGATCTTCCGCGAGGTGTATTTCCCGGCCTCGATGCCGCACATCTTCACCGGCCTCACCGTCGGCATGGGCGTCGCCTGGGTCTCGCTGATCGCCGCGGAGATGATCTCTGGCCAGTACGGCATCGGCTATTTCACCTGGGAGGCCTATTCGCTGGTCCAATATGCGGACATCGCGCTCGGCATGATCGCGATCGGCGTGCTCGGGCTTGGATCGAGCGTCCTGATCAGGGGCGCGGGACGATTGGTCATGCCGTGGAGAGCAAGATGAGCGAATTCGTCACCAAAGCACCGCAAGGCCATATCGAGGTCAGGAACTTCTCCCTCGCCTACGAGACGATCGAGGGAGCGGTCCAGGCCGTCACCGACACGCAGATCCACGTGAAGCCCGGCGAGTTCGTCTCGATCGTCGGCCCGTCCGGCTGCGGGAAGTCGACGCTGCTCAACGCCGTCGCCGGCTTCCTCAAGCCGACGACCGGCATCGTCACCGTCGACGGCGAACGCGTCAACGGCCCCAGTGCCGAGCGCGGCATGGTGTTCCAGCAATATTCGCTGTTTCCCTGGAAGACGGTGCGCGAGAACGTCGAGTTCGGCCTGAAGATGCGCGGCATGCCGCGTTCCCAGCGCGAACGCGCCGCGCGCACGCTGCTTGGCCTCGCCGGCCTCGAAGCCTTCGAGAAGCATTATCCGGAAAAGCTCTCCGGCGGCATGAAGCAGCGTGTCGGCATCGTCCGCGCGCTCGCCACGGGGCCGAAGGTGCTGCTGCTGGACGAGCCCTTCGGGGCGCTCGACGCCCAGACCCGGGTCATCATGCAGCAGATCCTCACCAACATGTGGCAGCGGCTGAAGATCTCGGTGCTGTTCGTCACCCACGACATCGACGAGGCGATCTTCCTGTCCGACCGTGTGTACTGCATGACCGCGCGTCCCGGCTCGATCAAGGCGGAGATCCCGATTCCGCTGGAACGTCCTCGACAGCAATCCATGATGATGTCGTCGGAATTCCTGGCGCTGCGCCGCGGGCTGATGTCGCTTATCCGCGAGGAAAGCCTGAAGGCCATGGGCGGCGAGATCAACGACATGGGCATGCAGGGGCTCAACATCGAGCTGCACGGCCATTCGCTGGCGGATGTGATTTGATTTTGCCGATGCGCTCGCGTCGATGACGGTCTCGTAGGGTGGGCAAAGGCGCCCTTGCGCCGTGCCCACCACCTTTCCCGATCGCGGAAAATGCGTGGGAACGCTTCGCTTTGCCCACCCTACGACAGTTTCGCCTAGATCACTTGAACCAGTGAACCAGCGCAATGCTGATGCCCAGCAGCAGCATCAGCGACAGCGTCACCGCGGCCGTCACCCGGCCGCCGACATTGGCGAGAACGCGGACGTCGACACCGAGACCGAGCGCGGCCATCGACACGACAGTGAGAAAGCCGGTGATCTTGGTGATCGGTGCCACCACCGTGCCCGGCACGATCTCCAGCGAACGGAGCGTCGCCAGCGCGAGGAAGCCGAGGATGAACCAGGGGACCAGGCGGAAGAAGCCGACATTGGTCTTCTTGGCATCGCTCTGCCAGCGCGAAGCGATCAGCGACAGGCCGACGACGACGGGCCCCAGCATCAGGACGCGCATCAATTTCACGAGCGTGCCGATCTGGGTCGAGACGAGGCCAGCCGGCACGGTCGCGGCCAGCACCTGCGGCACGGCATAGACGGTCAACCCCGCGAGGATGCCGTATTGCGTGGCCGACAATTGCAGCAGCGGGATCAGGAGCGGCAGTCCCAGCACCATCATCACGCCGAGGATGGCGGTGAAGGAGATCGAGGATGCGATCTCGTCATTGTTGGCGCCGATGATCGGCGCCACGGCGGCGATCGCCGAGTTGCCGCAGATCGAGTTGCCGCAAGCGATCAGGATCGACAGCCGCGTCGACAGGCCGAGCAGCCGGCTGAGGCCAAAGGAAACGCTGAGCGCGACCACGACGACCGCGGCGATCGAGGCCAAAAGCGCAATGCCGGAGGCGGCGATGGCCGCAAAGCTGATCGAGGCCCCCAGCAGCATCACCGCGACTTCGAGGAGCTGCTTGGCGCTGAAGGCGATGCCGGCCTGCCAGCGCGGGGCCGGTTTCCAGAAGCTGCGGAGCGCCATGCCGAGCAGGATCGCCATCACCAGCGCCTCGACATAGGGATGCTCGAAGACGCCCAGTTCCATGTGCTCGAGCAAGGCCGAAACGCCGGCAACGAGAATGCACAGGAGAATGCCGGGAATCAGCGCCGCAATACGGCTCACGGCGGTGGCCGGCTTGGAATTGGCCGGACTGGATGCTTGATTCTGCGACACAAATCTCTCCCAGAGGAGAAATATTTATACGCAGCGTCCGCGCAATGGGGAATAAGTTTTCGGCATATCAGGGCCGAGGGAAGTTCTGTCCTCAACCCGGAATAGTCGGGGTCAGAAGATCAGGCGGCTCAGAAGATCAGGCGGCTCAGAAGATCAGGCTCTTGGCGAGCGAAGCCACCCGGCTGAAGCCGTCATAGATGCCCGGCTCGAAGAAAGCCGCCCGGGCCAGAACGATGCCGGCGACGAGCGACCAGAAAACCGTGGTGCCGGCCCGCAGCAGGAGCTTTGAGGCACGCGATTTCGGCTGGGCGTCCGTTGCGGACACCAGCTGCTCGCCGAAGGGCTCAAATCCAGTGCGTTCCATGGCTACGCCAATCCATCAATTTCTGATGGGAATGTCGTCGTTTCCCGCCCAAACGGCAATGGAAGCGATTGGCGTTTTTGCTCCACGGCGGGAAATCTCCTTCCGCCAGACCAGCTCGGGACAATAGTTTTCTTCTTCCGGCCTATCTAGGCACCGGCGCCGGGTCTACAGGGCCAGATAGCGGCGCCGGATGGCATCATTGGCCTTCAGCTCGTCGATTCCCGCGGCATAGACGATCTGGCCCTTGTCGATCACCGTGGCGTGGCTCGCGAGACCCAGGCAGAAATGCATGTTCTGCTCGGCGATGAGCACCGTCGATCCGATACTCCGAAGCTGGCGCAGAAGTTCACCGATCCGCTGCACGATGATCGGCGCCAGCCCCTCGCTCGGCTCGTCGAGCAGCAGCAGCGCGGGGTTGCCCATCAGCGTGCGCGCGATCGCCAGCATCTGCTGCTCGCCGCCCGACAGGCGCCCGGCGATGCGATGGCGCAGCGGCTCCAGCAGCGGGAAGACCTCGTAGATGCGCCTGATCGGCCACTCGTCCTGGCCCTCCGGTCCCTTCTTGCGGCCGATGACGAGGTTGTCCTCGACGCTGTGCTCCGGAAAGATCTGGCGGTCCTCCGGCACGAAGCCGAGGCCCGCGCGTGCGATATGATGCGGCTTCCAGCCGGAAATCACCGCACCGCGCAGGCTGACCTTGCCACGCCGCGGCGGTGCGAGGCCCATGATCGCCTTCATCGTCGTCGACTTGCCGGCGCCGTTGCGGCCGAGCAGCGCCATGGTCTCGCCCTGCCGCACTGAGAGGCCGACGCCGAACAGGATCTGGCTCGTGCCGTAATAGACGTCGAGATCGGCGACTTCGATGACGACCGCGCTCATGCGGCGGCTCCCGCATGCTCGGTGCCGAGATAGGCCTCGATCACCGCGCTGTTGTTGCGGATCTCGTCGGGTGTGCCAGTGGCGAGGATCCGGCCGTAGCAAAGCACGACAATCTTCGGGGCGATCTTGAACACGATGTCCATGTCATGCTCGATGAAGACGACCGTGATCTTCTGGGTCTCCCAGAGGCTCGCGCACCTTGTCGATCATGCGCCAGCGCTCCTCCGGGCCCATGCCGGCGGTCGGCTCGTCTAGCAGCAGCACCTTCGGTTCGAGCACCAGCGCCAGCGCGATATCGAGCAGCTTCTGGTCGCCATGCGACAGCGTCGCCGCGGTGCGATGGCGCTTGCCGGCAAGACCGAGCAGCTCCATCACGTGCTCGGCACGGTCGCGCGTCTCCGGCAATGGAAAGCGCTTGTGCAGCACCGCGGACGTGCGCTGGTCGGCGCTGACGGCCGCGAGCATGGTCTCCTGCACCGTCAACGACTTGAAGATGCTCGCAACCTGGAAGGCGCGGCCGATGCCGTGACGCACGATCTCCGGCGGCGAGCGGCCGGCGAGATCGACGCCGTCGAGCAGCACCTGGCCGCTGTCAGGCTTCAGCGCGCCGGTGATCAGGTTGAAGAAGGTGCTCTTGCCGGCGCCGTTCGGGCCGATCACGGCCGTGAGCGAGCCATCGGGGAAATCGAGTGTGACGTCGTTGGTCGCCTTCACGCCGCCGAAGGATTTTGCGAGGTTGCGGATCTCGAGCATGGTCAGCGCCCCTCGCCCGCCTCGCGCCGGCGCGCGACCCATTCGGCAACGAAATCGAGCAGGCCCTTGCGCAGACCCAGCGCGAAAAACAGGATGACAACGCCGAGCACGATGCCGTGGTATTCGGTGAACCGCGTTACGGTGTCGTTGAGGAGCAGCAACAAGACGGTGCCGACCATCGGACCTAAGAAGGTCGAGACACCGCCGAGCATGTTGATGAAGATCGCTTCGCCCGAGATCGTCCAATAGGCGAATTCCGGATAGGCGCCGGAGACGAACAGCGCCATCACCATGCCGCCCATCGACGCGAACAGCGCCGCCAGCACGAACACGGTGAGCTTGGCGCGCCAGACGTCGATACCGAGGAAGCTCGCGCGCGCGGCGTTGTCGCGGATCATGCGCAGCGTGTAGCCGAACGGCGATTGCGCGATCTGGCGCATCGCGAGCAGGCCGAGGATGAGCAGCGCACAGCTCGCGATGTAGAGATGGACGTGGTTGGCGAGATTGATGCCGAGGAATGCGGGCCGCGGAATGCCGCCGCGCAGGCCCTGATCGCCGCCGGTGAAGGAGGCCCAGGACAGGATGGTCGAGTGGATCAGCATCTGGAAGGCGAGCGTGACGAAGGCGAAATAGATCTCCTTCAGCCGCACGCAGATCGCGCCGATGATCGCGGCAAAGACCGCAGTGATCGCGAGCGTCGCGACGAAGGCGACCGGAATGGGCACGCCCAGCTTTTGCATGATCAGACCGAAACCATAGGCGCCAAGACCGAAGAACATGCCGTGGCCGAACGAGGTCAGGCCGGTATAGCCGACCAAGAGATTGAGCGATGTCGCGAACAGGCCATAAGCCGAGCAACGAATGACGAAATCGAGCAGTGCCTTGCTGCCCGTGAACAGCGGCAGGCTCGCCAGCACGGCGAAGGCGATGACCGCGATCAGCACATCGCGATAGCGCTGCAGCGCCGCGCCGCTGCGCACCGGCGTGAGCGTTCCGGCGCGTCCGGCCTCGAGCTCGGTCATGCCGCCTCCTTGCCGAACAGGCCGGTGGGCTTGGAGACCAGCACGATCACCATGAACAGGTACATCAGGCCTTCGGTGAACAGGGGAAAGCCGAGCGAGCCGAACGAGCGGATGAGACCCAGCAGCAGCGCGCCGATCAGTGCGCCCAGGATCGAGCCCATCCCGCCGATCACCGTGACGATGAAGGACTCGATCAGCACCGAGAATCCCATGCCCGGCGTCAGCGAGCGCACGGGCGCCGCGAGCGCGCCGGCGAGCCCGGCCAGCATGCCACCGAGCGCGAACACCCCGCCATAGATCAGGCCGGTGTTGATGCCGAGCGCGGAGACCATTCCCGGATTATGCGCGGCGGCGCGGATCACCTTGCCGATGCGCGTGCGCGACAGGCCCGCGCCAAGCACGACAGCGGCGACGAGCGCAACGCCGATCAGCAGCAGATAATAAGGCGGCACCACGCCGCCGGCGATGAACAGCGGCATCACCTGGAACGCCGACGGCATGCCCATCGACTTGAATTCGGGCCCCCAGATGATGCGCACCACATCGTCGAAGATCAGCACGAAGGCGTAGCAGACGAGGAGCTGCATCAGGACGTCCGCGCCATAGACGCGGCTCATGAAGACGCGTTCGAAGATCAATCCGAGGATTGCCGTGCCGGCCGCGCCGGCCAGCATCGCCAAGGCAAAGCTGCCGGTGAGCTGATAGGCCGTCATCGCAAAATAGGCACCGAACATATAGAAGGCGCCGTGGCTGAAATTGACCACCTTCAGCACGCCGAAGATCAGGGTCAGCCCGACCGCGACCAGGAACAACAGCATGCCAATGATGAGGCCGCTGGTGGTCTGCGTCACCAGGCAGGCAGAGCTGGAGAGGCAGCCGGTGAGCGCATCGAGATCCACGAGAACACTTTCATTGTCGCGCGCCGGGGACGGCGCGGAGGACCGAACGAAAGCGGCGGAGGCGGTCGCCCGCCTCCGCCGCGCATCGGATCAGGTGTAGCCCTTGCTCTTCTTCCACTCGGCCTCGAGCTCGAAGATGGTCTTCCAGTCGCCGACCTTGACCTCGGGCACATAGGGCTCCTGTGGGATCGTGGTGCCCCAGCCGATGGCGTAGCCGACCAGCGTGTGGTCGTCGCCGCGCATCGTCACGGTGCCGTCGGCGCCGAAGGGGCACTTGATGGTCAGGCCCTTGAGGACCTCGGCGAGCTTCTTGCCGTCCGCCGAGTTCGCCTTCTTGGCGGCTTCGGCCAGGAACATCACCGCGGTCGCGTTCTGCCACGACCAGTTGGTCGGGTATTCGTTGTACTTGGCCTTGTAGGCATCGCCCCAGGCGGCGTTCTCCGGCGTGGTCGGGAACGTCTTGATGTAGCGATTGCCGGAATGGATGCCCTTGGGCAGGTTCTTCACCACGGTGAGCGCGGTGTAGTCGGCCATGTTGACCGCGAACACCTCCATCTGGCTGAACATCGCGTAGATGTTGGCCTGGTCGATATAGGAGGTGAGATCGCCGCCCCACAGGCAGGAATAAAGCGCCTGCGGCTTGGCCTGCAGGATCTTGGTGACGACCTCGGTGTAGTCGGGCTGGAACAGCTTTGGCCAGGACTCGCTGATGATCTCGACATCGGGCGCGAAACGCTTCAGGTACAGCGTGAACTCGCCGGTGGTGTCGCGACCATAGGCATAGTCCGGCGAACAGGTCGCCCATTTCTTCAGACCCTTGGTCTTGGCGATCGCAGCGGCGTAGCTGCCGCCGACGATGGAATCGTGGATGCCCTGCCGCACACAACGAAATGCGTTGGGAATGTGCTGCTTCGGGTCGGCGGTGAGCGAAGACGCCTCCGAGCAGGTGTGGATGCAGAGCACGCCGAGATCGCGCGCGACCTCGTGCACCGCGAACGATCCGGACGACGCCTCGCCATCGAGCAGCAGCTCGCAGCCGTCGGTATTGACGAGTCTCGCGTGCGACGCGCGCGGCTTCCTGCGGTTGGCCCTTGGAGTCGCGGATCACCATCTCGATCTGGCGCCCGGCAAGCCCGCCGGCAGCGTTGACCTTCTCGACCTCGAGCATCACCGCATTGCGCGAGGACGTGCCAAGCTGCGCCACGCGGCCCGAGAGGATGGTCGGCATTCCGATCTTGATGGTCTTGGCTTGAGCACGCGCCACCCAAGGCGCGGCAAACGTCATCGCACCGGCGCCCATCAGCGCCAGTGTTGAACGGCGGCTGATGCCCGGCGTGCGGGTTCTCTTCATTTTCCCCTCCCTCTTTCGGGTCGGCGTTTCCAGATCCCTGTCGGAGATCGTCTCGTCTCCGTGTTCCCAACAATTCCAGAGGCAGGGGGTGACGTCAAGCCAAACATGAATTATGAGTCACTATTCATCCCGGAGGAAACGAGGCCGAAAATCGGCCCGAAACCGCAGAATGATCAACCTGTCGAGCTTCATCGCCTTTCATGCCCGCCGCACGCCGCACCGGCCTGCGCTGAAATATCGCGACGAGGAGATTTCCTACGCGGTGTTCGACGCGCGCATCCGGCGGGTCGCCGGCTGGCTCGCCGCGCACGGCATCGGCGCAGGTGATGTCGTCGCCGTGCTGATGAAGAACAGCGCTGCGTTCCTGGAGCTCGTCTTCGCCGCCAGTCATCTCGGCGCAATCTTCCTGCCGATCAATTTCCGCCTGTCCCGCGACGAGGTCGGCTACATCGCCGGCAATGCCGGCGCGCGGCTGCTGATCGTCGACGAGGAATTGGCGGCGAACGCAGCGGGCACGAAGACGATCGCGCTGAACGAAGCCGCACAGCAAAGCGTGACGTACATCGCAAGCGATGCATCGCTCGCGCCGATGCATGTGCGCCAGCCCTCCGACCTGATGCGGCTGATGTACACCTCCGGCACCACCGACCGCCCCAAGGGCGTCATACTCACCTACGATAATTTCTACTGGAAGTCCGCCGATCAGACCATCGCTCTCGGCCTCACCTCCGACACGCGCCTTCTCGTCGTCGGTCCGCTCTATCATGTCGGTGCCCTCGACCTGCCCGGCATCGCCGTGCTCTGGCACGGCGGCTTCATTCGCATCGAGCGCAACTTCGAGGCTGAGACGGCGCTCTCGGCGATCAGCAAGGACAAGCTCAACGCCGCCTGGTTCGCGCCGGTGATGACCACGGCAATGCTCACCTGCCCCACCCGCGATCGCTACGACGTTTCCAGCTTGAGATGGGCCATCGGCGGCGGCGAAAAGACGCCGGAGGGACGCATCCGCGCTTTTTCCGACTATTTCCGCAGCGCGCGCTACATCGACGCCTATGGCCTCACCGAGACCGTCGGCGGTGACACCTTCATGGAAGCCGGCCGCGAGATCGAGAAGATCGGCTCGACCGGCCGCGCCATCGCCCATGTCGAGATCGAGATCCGCGACGAGGACGGCAAGGCGCTGCCGCCGAACGTCAACGGCGAGATTTGCCTGCGCGGGCCCAAGATCACGCGCGGCTACTGGAAGGATACGGACAAGACGACGTCCGCCTTCTTCGGCGACTGGTTCCGCAGCGGCGACGTCGGCTATCTCGACGACGAGGGCTTCTTGTATCTGACCGACCGCAAGAAGGACATGATCATCTCAGGCGGCGAGAACATCGCCTCCTCCGAGGTCGAGCGCGTCATCTATGAATTGCCCGAAGTACGCGAGGTCGCGGTCATCGGCCTGCGCGATACCCGTTGGGGCGAACGTCCGGTCGCCATCGTCGTGCTGGCCGAGGGCACGAGCCTCGAGCTCCCCGCCCTCGCCGAGCACTGCCGCGCGCGGCTGGCAAGCTTCAAGGTGCCGAAACAGCTGATCATCCGAGAAAGCCTGCCGCGCAATCCGAGTGGCAAGATCCTCAAGCGCGTGCTGCGCGCCGAGCTGGAGACGTCTGAATGACGCAAGCCAACGCCAAGGTGACCAAGCTCAACCGCGTCGAGCGCAATGCCTGGACCAAGCAGAGGATTTTCGAGGCCGCGACCAAGGTCGTCGGCAAGCACGGCTATGCGGAGGCATCCGTCGCCCGGATCACGGACGAAGCAGGCGTCGCGCAGGGCACCTTCTACAATCATTTCGAGAACCGCCAGGAGCTGCTCGACCAGTTGCTGCCGAAGATCGGCCTCGACATGGTCGAGTTCATCCGCGCCCGCACCGGCACCGCGGATGCCGCACGGCAGGAGATTTCGCGGTTTTCAGCCTTCTTCGACTTCATCCGCGAGGTGCCGGAATTTCTGCGCATTCTCAACGAGGCCGAATTCTTCGCGCCCACCGGCTACCTGAAGCATCTCGACAACATCTCGGTCGCCTATGTCCGCATCCTCAGGCGCGCTCGCACCGCCGGCGCGATCGAGGACTACAGCGACGAAGAATTCGAGGCGATCGTCCACATACTGATGGGCGCGCGCGGCTATCTCAGCCGCCGCTATTCCTATTCGGAAGGCCGCGTCACCGCCGTGCCCGATCACGTCATCTCCGCCTATCGCAAGCTGATGACGCGCGGCCTCTTTACTGCATCCGGAGATCAGGACACGCCATGAACATCGCATCTCCGCATCACCAGCTCGATCTCACGTCTGCCATCGCCGAGGGCGACATCCGCTGCCTGCTGATGGTTCTGGTGCATATGACGGGCAAGGAGAAATGGCTCGAACCGCCATATTTGCCCAAGCGCGACATCCGCCTCATTCCCGATCCCGACGCCGGCGTGCCCCGGGAGATTCAGGACGAGATTCGCGCCGCGGTGGTCGAGGCTCTTCGCCAATGGCACGCCGAAGCCCGTCATCGCCGACCCCGGCGAGGAATTGTTGCTGAGGATGATGCGGGCCTGCCTCGGCGAGAACGTCGCGCCGGAATACGCGCCCCTGATGCGCGAGGAGATGGGCTTTGTGGCGCGCGAACCGCGCTGGGCCACGCAGCCCTCAAGCAACAAGCTCGCCGGGCAGCATGTGTTGATCGTCGGCGCCGGCGTCTGCGCGATCGCGCTCGGCGTCGCGCTCGACCATCTCGGCATCCCCTACACCATCGTCGAGAAGAACGCCGAGGCTCGGCGGCACCTGGTGGATCAACCGCTATCCCGGCTGCGGCGTCGACACGCCGAACCACTCCTATTCCTATTCGTTCGGCACGGGTAACGCCTGGACTCGCTATTTCTGCCAGCGAGAGGAACTGCTCGGCTATCTGCTCAAGGTCGCGGACGAATACGGCATCCGCAAGCATCTGCGCGTCAATACCGAGCTGACCTCGTCGCGCTGGGACGAAGGCAAGCGACGCTGGATCTCGACGCTCAAGACCGAGAATGGTGAGGAGACGTTCGAATCCACCGCACTGGTCTCGGCCATCGGCCAGCTCAACGATCCCTCCCGCGCCCGCTTCGAGGGCGAGGAGACTTTCAAGGGAACGATCTTGCATTCGGCGCTGTGGTCGGACGAGATCGAGGCTCGACGGTAAGCGCGTCGCGGTGATCGGCACCGGCGCGACCTCGATGCAGCTGGTGCCGGCGATCGCCGGCCGCGTCGCCTCCGTCACGGTCTATCAACGCAGCGCGCAATGGGCGCGGCCTGTGAAGGGCTATGCCGATCCGATCAGCGAGGGCGCGCGATGGCTGCTGGCGCATCTGCCGTTCTATGTGCAGTGGTACCGCTTCAACATGTTCTGGCGCTATGGCGACGGCCTGCTGCCGTTCCTGCGCAAGGACCCGGCCTGGCCGCATCCGGAGCGCGCGGTCAACAAGGGTAACGACCGGCACCGCCAGGAGCTGACCGACTTCATCCTCTCGGAACTGCAGGGCCGGCCGGACCTGATCGAGAAATGCGTGCCGACCTACCCGCCCTACGGCAAGCGCATCCTGCTCGACAACAACTGGTTCAAGACCTTGCGGCGGGACAATGTCGCGCTCGTCACCGACGCGATCGACCGTTTCGACGAAACCGGCATCGTCACCGCGGACGGCAAGCACCGCCCCGCCGACATCATCGTGGTCGCGACAGGCTTCAAGGTCACGGAGATGGCGGCGCGTCTCAACATCAGCGGCCGCGACGGCAAGGATCTGCGCGAGGCCTGGGCCAATGACAATCCGACGGCGTTCCTCGGCCTCACCGTGCCCGACTTCCCCAACTTCTTCTGCATGCTCGGGCCGAACTCCGGCCCCGCGCATGGCGGCAGCGTAATCTTCCAGTCGGAATGCCAGAGCCGCTACATCTCCGCCTGCCTCGCCGGCATGATCGAGCAGGACGTTGCCGCCATCGACGTCCGCCAGGACGTGCTCGACGACTACGTCCGCAAGGTCGACGCCGAACACGAGACGATGATCTGGACCCATCCGGGCATGAGCACCTACTACCGTAACGCCAGCGGCCGCGTGTTTTCGGCCATGCCGTGGCGGTTCGTGGACTACTGGCGCATGACGCACGATCCGGATCTGCGGCAATACAGGCTGACGAAGGGGTAGAAGTGATGACGCCACATCACCGGTGCACCCTCTCCCGCAAGGGGAGAGGGGAAGAGAGCACCATTCCGCGCGAGCGGGCGGAGGCCGCGCCTCTACGCCGCCAGCCCGCTTTCCACCGGCGCGAACTCCAACCCGAGACTCTCCGCGACCGCCCTGTTGGTGATGCGCCCGCGATGGACGTTCAACCCATTGCGCAAATGCGGGTTCTCGAGCACCGCGGCAAAACCCTTGTCCGCCAGCATCAGCCCGAACGGCAGCGTCGCGTTGTTCAGCGCCTGGCTCGAGGTCACCGGCACCGCACCGGGCATGTTGGCGACGCAATAGTGCACGACCCCGTCCACCTCGTAAGTCGGATCGGTATGCGTGGTCGGATGCGAGGTTTCGAAGCAGCCTCCCTGGTCGATCGCGACGTCGACCAGCACGGCGCCGGGCCGCATCGACTTGAGCATGGCGCGCGTGACGAGCTTCGGCGCGCTCGCCCCCGGCACCAGCACCGCGCCGATCACGACATCGGCGGCGAACACCTCGTCTTCGACCGCTTCGATGGTCGAGAAGCGCGTGCGCACACGTCCGGCAAAGAGGTCGTCGAGTTCGCGCAAGCGCGGAATCGCGCGGTCGATCACGGTCACTTCCGCCCCGAGGCCCGCGGCCATGCGTGCCGCCTGCGTTCCGACCACGCCGCCGCCGAGCACGACGACGCGGGCCGGCTGCACGCCGGGCACGCCGCCCAGCAGCAACCCGCGACCGCCGGCCGACCGCCTGAGCGCGGCGCCGGCAGCCTCGATGGCGAGGCGGCCGGCGACTTCGCTCATCGGCGCAAGCAGCGGGAGGTGACCACTCGCGTCCGTGACGGTTTCATAGGCGATCGCGGTGCAGCCGGAGGCGAGCAGCCCCTTGGCCTGCTCAGGATCCGGCGCAAGATGAAGATAGGTGAATAGAATCTGGCCTTCCCGGAGCTGTGCCCATTCGCTCTTCTGCGGCTCCTTCACCTTCACGATCATGTCCGATTTGGCGAAGATGTCCCGGGCGCTTTCGGCAATGGCGGCACCTGCCCGCCGGTACACCTCGTCTGGCGCGCCGATGCCGGCGCCCGCGCCGGCTTCGACCGTGACGTCGTGCCCGGCCGCAACATATTCGCGGACGGCTCCCGGAGTGAGCCCGACGCGATACTCCTGCACCTTGATCTCCTTGGGAATACCGACCCGCATCTTCAGCTCCTTCGCCCACATTGATTCCGCTCCTCATGGTAGCGACGGGGCCGGTTTGGTTTCGTGCAAATATCCGCTAGTTTGAACCCGCCCGCGCCGGTTTCCGGCGCCGAAATCCCCATTTGCGCTGGAAACCGAACCTTGGCCCTCGACCGGAAAGACCTCGCGATCCTCGCGGAACTCACGACCAATGCGCGCGCCAGCCGCACCGAGCTTGCCAACAAGATCGGCCTGTCGAGCACGGCGCTGGCCCGGCGGCAGAAGGCGCTCGAGGACGAGGGCTACATCCAGGCCTATCAAGCCGCGCTCGACCTCAACCAGTTCGGCCTCACCACCACCGTGCTGGTCCGCATCGCGCTGGAAAGCCAGAGCGACGAGGCGCTGAAGGCGTTCGAGGCAGAGGTGGTGAAATGCCCCTCCGTCGTGCGCTGCTTCCTGATGTCAGGCACCGACGACTACATCCTGATCGTGCTCGCCCGCGACATCCGGGATTTCGAGCGAATCCACCGGACCGAGCTGTCCCGCCTGCCCCGTGTCGCGCGCGTGCAATCGAGCTTCGCCTTGCGTGAAATCGTCAACCGCGCCGTGCCGACGGTGGTGTTCGGCGAAGGCAAGCGCTAGCCGAGTCGCGCCGCGGCCCGGTCAACTCTGTCAAGCACGCAGCTTCACGGTCGTTTTCATTCCCTCATCAAAGATATTTGAGATGTTGCTTCAACCGAACGGTTGAGGCGCTGGAAGCGCGTTCATCAGACCCAATTGACGGGCGCGGAGCATTGCCGGCTTCGCGATCCACGTTGTGCAAACATCATATTCGGGGTCTTCAATGTTCAAATCCAACCGTCGTGTCTTCATTCAATCCGTTGCCCTCGGCGCCGGCGTCCTTGGCGCCTCACAAACCGCGATGGCGGCTCCCGACGGCCATGCCGCGGGCTACGACGTTGCTCCGGCGTCGGAATTCCTGAAGACGATCCCGCGCAAGTCCGGCGACGGCGTTGCGTTCACGGCCTCGCTCGACAAGGGACCGATCAAGGCGACGTCCGGCGGCTGGGCGCGCGAGGTGACCACCCGCACCCTCCCGCTCGCGACCGGAATCGCCGGTGCGCATCTCTTCGTCAACGCGGGCGGCGCCCGGGAAATGCACTGGCACAATTCGGCCGAGTGGGCCTACATCGTCGACGGCCATTGCCAGGTGACGGTGGTCGATCCCGAAGGCCAGCTCGAAATCGTCAATCTTGCCCCCGGCGATCTCTGGTACTTCCCGAAAGGCCACAGCCACGCCATCCAGACCCTGGGGACGTCCCCTGCCACGCCATCCTCGCCTTCGATGACGGCCTCTATTCCGAGCACGGCACGTTCGGGATCAGCGACTGGATGAGCCGCTACGACGCTCCGACCCTGGCGCAGGCGCTCGGCGTGTCCACCGAGATCCTCGGCGCCAATCCGAAGGCCGAGACCTACATCATGCAAGGCGAAGTGCTCGCGCTCGACGGCCCGCAGGCCAGGATGGCTCGCGCGCTCGATCGCGATCGAACGCACCGCTTTCCCCTGATGTCGCAGAAGCCACGCGTGAGCACGGCCGGCGGCCAGCTCTACGTCGCCTCGGCCAGGGAGTTTCCGGTCTCGAGCACGATGACGGGGCTCGTGCTCAAGCTGAAGCCGGGTGCGATGCACGAGCCGCATTGGCACACCAACGCCAACGAATGGCACTACGTGCTGAAGGGGCGCACCCGTGTGACCCTCTTTGCGTTCGACAAGCGCGTTGCGGTGGCGGAGCCTCTCGGCCGGGGAATGCGCTTACATCCCCGCCAATTGCGGTCATTCCATCCAGAACATCGGCAACGAGGATGCCGAAGTGATCGGCACGCTCGACAGCGGCGCCTACCACGAAAGCAGCCTGGGCGACTGGCTGGCCAAAGCGCCGCGGCACCTGCTCGCCAACAATTTCGGCGTCTCGGAGGCCGCGGTGGCGAACTTCGGGCGAAAGCGGATGGTCATCGCCAGCGCGAGCTGAACGCTCTTCCGCATGCGAACTGCAATCCTCGAACGTGCGAGACCCGACGGTCTCGCACGTTGGGGACGCGCCTCGGGCCATCGCGGAAGTTTCGCGATGCCCACGCAGCGGCTTCAACCGAACGGTTGAAGACAGCTTTCCCCTCACCACACACACTCATGTCCAAACAAGACCCTCGAAAGTGGATGCAGGTAGGAGATCGGCAATGAGCCGCCATATCTTGAAGACGATCCGAAAGATCGCAGGTCCACTCCTTGCAATCCTGGCACTTGTGCTTGCCGCGCCAGGTTCGGCTTCGTCCAAGGAATTCGCGCCGGCCGTCGGCAGCGGTGGCTCCCCGTTCCGCGATCTCTGTCCAGCCGGTCAATATCTGGTAGGGACCAATGCTCATACCGGCGCGGTGATCGATCAGATCTCGATCACATGTGCGCCCGTGAAACCGGACGGGACGGTCGGAGCCCTGTTTCACGGACCAATCCATGGCGGGCCCGGCGGAGGTACGCCGAAGGACCCATTCGAAAAGAAGACGGAAAGGCGCACGACCTGCGCCGACAACGAAATCGTCAACACGATGGGATTGCTGCCCGGCACGCAGCAATCCCGCCAGGTCGTTCGCCTGATCGTCTTCAATTGCGTGCTGACGACGGGGACGGAGCGCCATAACCTGGACATTGGAGATGCACCGTTCTTCCCGACCATCTACCAGAATTGCCCGGCCGGCGAAGCGGCGATCGGCTTGCAGGGACGAGCCGGGGCTTACGTGGACGCACTCGGGCTGATCTGCGGGCCGTTCACCAAAGTCGTCGCCGGAAACGGCAACGGCGCGAACCCGGGATCTGGCACAGGAGGATGCTCGGGCCTCGCAGGAGAAGAGCTCGCCATCTGCAACGAGCACAATGTCGAACGCGCCAAACATGGCGTCGCCCCGCTGACCTGGTCACCTGATCTTGCGAAGAACGCACAGGCCTGGGTCAATGCCTGCCATACCGCGAAGAACAGCAATGGCGACGAGTTCTTCTGTCATCAAAGCACCTCCGGCTGCGGCACGGATGCCTCGTATCATTTCGGCGAAAATCTCTCGTTCGGCTGGCCCTCCCTCGGCGGAAAGGACGCCGTCGATGGCTGGTATTGCGAGATCAACGTCTATGATTTCGACCACCCGGCCGTTCGCGGTGGAAACTTGCAAGGCTGCAACAAGAACCCGGACAAGGTGACCGGTCATTTCACGCAAGTCGTGTGGCGCGGATCGACCCGGTTGGGATGCGCGCGGAATACCTGCTCGCTCGGCGGCAACACCGGTACGCTCTGGGCCTGCGAATACGATCCGCCCGGAAATTTCAATGCGGATCAGCCGGGCGTGCTCGACCAGAACGTCCCGCGGCCCGTGCAGGGGCTTTCGACCCGGGTACTCGTTGCGGGACCGCCCGCGCAGACCACCACCGCGATCATCTCGGATGTCGATCTCTACGACGTCCCGGGCGGCGTCGGCAAAGTGATCGGCGTTCTCCGCAAGGGACAGCACTTCCCGCTGGTCGATTGCCGGGCCGATGACTGGTGCCAGCTATCGAACGGCTGGGTCTGGGGCTCGTTCATCGTGCGCAATCACGCGCCCTGACGGCGCGCCGTGGCCGGCGGAAAACGTCGGTCCCCGTTCCGCCGGAATCGCCGTCATCCAACTGTCATCGAATGTGTCGAGAGCTGTAATCCCTGGCACATTCGGGACCGACCATGGACTATTTCAAGCGCTTCAACTTCCTGTTCGCAGCACCCGCCTTCGACACCGACGACCTCGAGGGCATTCGCTTCAACCAGATCATCGAGGAAATCCAGCGCTCGGGCTTCGAGGTGGTCCGGGCCCGCAAGCTGGAAGACGCCGAGATCGCGGTGCAAACCGATGCCGCGATCGGCTGCATGGTGGTCGACTGGGGCAAGAAGGGCCTGGAAGGCAAGACCTCGGCGCTGATCAATTTGATGCGACGCCGCGGCCTCGACTTCCCGATCATTCTCCTGATCCGGCGCAAGCGCTTCGAAGACCTCCCGGTCGAGGTGCTCGACTTCATCGACGGCTACGTCTTCCTGTCCGAGGAGACGCCGCCCTTCATCGCCAAGAACCTGATCAGCCGGCTCAAGCAATATGCCGAGACGCTGAAGACACCGTTCTTCGGCGCCCTCGTCGACTATGCCGAGGAGGGAAATCAGCTCTGGACCTGCCCGGGCCACAATGGGGGCGTGTTCTACAACCGCAGCCCGATCGGCCGCGTCTTCGTCGAGCATCTCGGCGAATCCGTGTTCCGCGACGACCTCGACAATTCCGTGCTCGATCTCGGCGACCTGCTCACCCACGAAGGGCCGGCGCTGAAGGCGCAGAAGGAAGCAGCAGGGATCTTCGGCGCGGAAAAGACCTATTTCGTGCTCAACGGCACCTCGACCTCGAACAAGGTCGCGCTCGGCGCCCTCGTCACCGACGGCGACCTCGTGCTGTTCGACCGGAACAATCACAAGGCCGCCCATCACGGTGCGCTGATGATCAACGGCGGCGTCCCGGTCTACGTGCCAACCATCCGCAACGCCTGGGGCCTGATCGGCCCGATGCGCTGGGACATGCTCGAGGAGAAGACCTTGCGCGAGGCGATCCGCAACCATCCGCTGGTCGCTGACAAGGACGCCTGGCGCAAGGAGCGTCCGTTCCGCGTCGCCGTGGTCGAACAATGCACCTATGACGGCACTATCCACAACGCCGAGATGATCTTGAAGCGTATCGGCCATCTCTGCGAATACATCCTGTTCGACGAGGCCTGGGCCGGCTTCATGAAGTTCCATCCGCTCTATGCCGGCCGCTTCGCCATGGGGCTGCAAGACCTTCCCCGGAAGCGCCGGGCATCATCGCGACGCAATCGACCCACAAGCAGCTCGCCAGCTTTTCTCAGGCCTCCCAGATCCACATCAAGGACCGCCACATCCGCGGCCAGAAGCGGCGCGTCGAGCACCGCCGCTTCAACGAAAGCTTCATGCAGCACGCATCGACCTCGCCGTTCTATCCACTCTTTGCGTCACTGGACGTCGGCGCGCAGATGATGAAGGGCCGCTCCGGCGAAGTGCTGTGGGACGACACGATCCGCCTCGGCATCGAGCTGCGCAAGAAGATCCGCGCGATGCGCCGGGAGTTCGAAGAGAAAGAGCAGAACCCCGATCGCCGCTGGTTCTTCGAGCCCTTCGTTCCCGATCGTGTCGCCATTCCCGATGTCAGCCGCCCCGGTGGCGCGCACAACGTCGCCTGGGAAACGCTCTCCACGGACGAACTCGCCACCAATCCCGCGCTGTGGCAGCTCTCGCCCGACGGCAACTGGCATGGCTTCCCCGGCCTCACCGAGGGCTTCGCCATGACCGACCCGAACAAGCTGACGCTGCTGACGCCAGGCTTCGATCGTGCTGGCGCTTATGCCGAGCACGGCATCCCCGCGCCGGTCGTCGCACAATATCTGCGTGAGAACCGCATCGTCCCTGAGAAGAACGACCTCAACTCCCTGCTCTTCCTGCTCACCCCCGGCGTCGAGGCGAGCAAGGCCGGCACGCTGATCTCCGGCCTCGTCGCCTTCAAGAAGCTCCATGACGACAACACGCTGCTGGCGGACGTCATTCCGGAGTTCTACCAACGTCGGCAAGCGCGCTATGCCGGCGTCCGCCTGCGCGACCTCTGCGGCGAGATGCATCGCTTCTTCCGCAGCGCCGACGTCAGCGCGCTCCAGGCGCGGCAGTTCATGCCCGAGCACATGCCCGAGATCGCGATGTCGCCGCGCGATGCCGCGCGTTACCTGTTCAAGAACGACGTCGACTACTTGCCGATCGAGGCGATCGCGGGCCGCATCGCCACCACCCCCTTCGTGGTCTATCCGCCCGGTATCGCCACCATCGTTCCGGGCGAGCGGCTGAGCGAACGGGCCAAGCCCATGGTGGATTATCTCAAGATGTTCGAGATCTGCTTCAACGCTTTTCCAGGCTTCGACGTCGAGATCCAGGGCGTCTACAAGGAGGTCGATGCTCAGGGGAAGATCGGGCTCTACACTTACGTCGTCGCCGAGTAGGTGCAAATGGGCGAAACAGCAATTGCGCGTCCGGACGACGAACAGGTTTTGGTCCGCACCTCACGCGAGAGCGACGTCGAGGCGATGCTGGCAATCTACCGCCATCACGTCCGCAACGGCGTGCCGCGCGATGTCGAGGGAACCGGCGCACCGGAGCCGGACGATTTGCGCGACCGGCGCAAGAACCTGAAGCAGACCCGCCTGCCGCATCTGGTCGCGACCTGTCGCGGCGAGGTGGTCGGCTATGCCTATGCCGTGCTGTTCCGCAAGCGCCCGGCCTATCGCTACACTGCCAAGCATTCGATCTACGTCCACCACGGGCAACTCGGCCGCGGCGTTGGACGGCTATTGCTCCAGGAGTTGATCGACGCCTGCGCGGCGGCCGGCTTCCGCCAGATGATCGGCTATATCGACGCCGACAACGCGCCCTCGCTGGCGCTGCACGAGAAATTCGGCTTCGCACGCGCCGGCCTGCTCTGCGGCGTCGCCTATCGCCACGGCCGCTGGTCCGATACCGTCATGGTGCAACGCTCGCTCGGCGCTGGAACGACCGCGCCTCCACCGGTTACCGCGCCCGGCCGATAGGCCTCACGACGGAAAGTCGGCCGGTCTCACATGGATGCGGTCGGCATGCAGCGACCAGTGATGCAACGCCTGGTCCTCGCAGAACTTTGCCTTCGCCCGCTCCGTGGCCTCGTCCTCGTCCGCGGCGTCTATCTCGAGCGTGCCCTGACAGACCTCGCATTGCCGGCCATACTCGCCGAGCACGTTCTTCATGAACCTGACGACATAAGTAGCCATGGCACCTCCTGCTGCCCCGGCAGCACCTTAGTCCCATTTAGACGGGTCGGGGAAAGGAGATTTTGACACGGATCAAGGCCCGGCGAGGTTCCCGCCGTCCATTCGGGCGGCAGTCCGCCGTCAGGCCTTGATGTCGAGCAGCGACTCTGTCGTTTCCGCGTAGGCCTGAATGACCTTGGCATTGGCGATGAAGCTGTACTTTGCGGCCGCCAGTTGCGCGAACTCGTTGGTGATGTCGACATTCGGCGCCGCGACCAGGCCATCCCCGTTGGCATAGGGAGCGCTGGGGTCGAACTGCGCGGTATAGCTCGGCGAAACCGTCGATACCGTCGCGGTCGTGCCGCCCGGGTTCGAGCCGCTCGATTGGGAGACCTGGTCGACGCGCAGCGGCACGTAAGCCGCAGGAAATGTCGGGGCAATGCCCGGACTGCTGGCAGAGGCCGCCTGGCTCGATCCGCCCGACGCCGGCAGCGGGCCGGTCGTTTGAACGTTGGCGATGTTACTCGCGGCAACGTTCACACGCAAACTCGCCGCGGAAAGTCCGGATGACGCAATCGAGAATATGCTCATGGACTTTCAACTACAGGACAAGTGATACGCGTTCACTTACCCCATCGATAAGATGCGGCGCTTTGCCTTTCCGTCGCGGTAACCAATGATCGCAGCGTGCCGACCATCGCACCCCTACCCCGGCATCACTCCGAACGCCTGCTTGAAGCGCTTCGCGTAAGCCGGCCAGACCTCGGGATTGATGATGCGCGGCGGGCGCTTGCCGTCGAGCGTGTCCAGCACCTGCTCGGCCGCGATCCGGCCCATGTTCTGGCGCGCCTCGATGGTGACGCCGGCGGTGTGCGGGCTCGCCAGCACGTTGTCGAACTGGAGCAGCGGATGCTCCGGCGGCGGCGGCTCCTTGGACCAGACGTCGAGGCCGGCCCCCGCGATACGCTTGTCGCGCAGCGCCTGGAGCAGCGCATCCTCGTCATGGATGAAGCCGCGCGCCGTGGTGATGAAGTAAGCATGCGGCTGCATCAGCGCGAACTCGCGCGTGCTGATCATGTTGCGGCTGCCCTTGTCGAGCGGACAGGAGATCGAGACGAGGTCAGACCGGCGCAGCAGCTCGTCGAGCTCGACCTTCTCCCCGCCCCGCTCGGCCATCACCTCGGCCGAGAGATACGGGTCATAGGCCAGAACCTTCATGCCGAGCAGGCCACTGCACAGAGCGGCGATGCGGCGGCCGACATTGCCGAGGCCGATGATGCCGACGGTCTTGTGCTCGACCTCGTTGCCGACCAGCTCGTTGCGGTTGACGTTGGCTTCCCGGCGCAGCTTGCGATCGGACTGGATGATGCGCTTGGACAGCGTCAGCATCATCGCCAGCGCATGCTCGGCCACCGAATGGGCGTTGCCGCCGGACTGGTTGACGACCAGCACCCCCGCGTTGGTGCAGGCCTCGACATCGACCGGGTCGAAGCCCGCGCCATTGCTGGAGACCAGCAGCAGGTTCGGCGTGCGCTTCAGCAGGGCGGCATCGACATGGAAATGCGGGGCGAGCTCGTCGCGGGCGGCGCCGACCTGGTAGACATGGGCCGCGCTCAGGATCGGCGCGTAGAAATCTTCCGGGCTCTCGTTCTCGATGCGATCGAGCCGGACGTCGGGCCGCGCCTTGAGGATATCGATATAGATCGGATTGGCCAGATATTTGACGTAGAAGACGCGCTTGCTGTTGACCGACATCAGGACCCTTCCGGCTCTCTCGAAGGGCCCCGCAAGGTCAGCGCGATACGCGCCCGTCCGTGCCTCCCTCCCGTTTCTCATTGTCGCCGCTTATGACATGGCGATGCCGGCCACGGCAGGCCGTCTGGCGCAGATCACGGTGCCGGCCCGGACATGTTGACAATCCCGCCCGCTCCGTCAAGTTCGGCGGACAGAAGCGGCGCCAAAGCAATGGCAAAGACCAATAAGCATGCGCGGCACGAGGGAGAACGCAATGGCGGTTGCGGAACAGCAGACTGCGTCCCAGGCGGCAGCGGGAGCCGGCGACAAGAGCTGGCACGGCATCGTCCTGCAAACCCTGAAGCGGAACGAGATCAGCCTGGTCCCCTACGTGCCCGACCGCGTGCTGACGCCGCTGATCAAGAACCTGCATGCCGATCCCTTCTTCACCACGTTTGCCACGGCGCGCGAGGAAGAGGCCGTCGGCATCGTTTCCGGCGCCTGGATGGGCGGACGGCGCGGCGCGGTGCTGATGCAAACCTCGGGCTTCGCCACGCTCGCCAACGTGCTGGCCTCGCTCGCGGTGCCCTACCAGATCCCGCTGATCATGTTCGTGTCCGAGCGCGGCACGCTCGGCGAGTTCAACTACGGCCAGTCGCTGGTCTGTCGCACCATGCGCCCGGTTCTGGACTCGCTCGCGCTGGAGCACCACACCATCACCCGGCTCAGCGAGCTCGAATTCATTGCCGACCGCTCGATCAAGCAGGCCGTCACCACGCAGGCGCCGGTGGCCCTGATCCTCAATCCGCTGCTCACGGGCGGCAAGACGTTCGACAAATGAGGTCGGCCAGGTGAGCTCGAATATGAACATTGGCAATACCAAGGTGATGAACCGCTTCGACGTGACCTCGCGCCTGATCGGCAAGCTCAAGCACGAGGAAGCCGTGATCGGCGGCATCGGCAACACCAATTTCGACCTGTGGGCCGCCGGCCACCGCCCGCAGAATTTCTACATGCTGGGCAGCATGGGGCTCGCCTTCCCGATCGCGCTCGGCGTGGCGCTCGCGCAGCCCGATCGCCGCGTCTTCGCGCTCGAAGGCGACGGCTCGCTGTTGATGCAGCTCGGCGCGCTCTCGACCATTGCGATGCTGAAGCCGAAGAACCTCATCATGGTCGTGATGGACAACGGCATCTACCAAATTACCGGCGCCCAGCCGACACCGGCGGCGAGCGTCGCGGACATCGTCGCCATCGCCACCGGCTCGGGCCTTGCCAACAGCGCCTGGGCCGCGGACGAGGAGGATTTCGAACGGCTGGTCGACGCTGCGATGTCCGCCGCCGAGCCACACCTGATCGCCGTCCGCATCGACGACAAGCCCGGTGTCGGCGCCACACGGCGCGATCCCGTACAAATCCGGGAGCGCTTCATGCACGGGCTGGGCGTGCGCGATCCACTTTAACGTTTCGTCATTAACTACACGGCGATCTGATGCAAGGACGGTACCGGTCCACTGCCGATCCGTGCTAAGCGCAACTTATGTCCATTTTAGTTCGTTCCATTGCCTGGCTGCTTGCGGCTGCCGTGACTTTCGCCACCCTTGGTCCCCCCGGCCTGCGGCCTCATTCCGACCTCGGCCAGGACGGTGAACATGCACTCGCATTCATCCTGGTGGGGCTGGCCTTCGGCCTCGCCTATCGGCGCCGGCGCCTGCTGACCGCAGCGGTCGCGGTCGTCCTGATTGGCGCACTGGAGCTGATGCAATTTTGGGCACCCGGGCGCCACGCCCGGCTGGAGGATTTCCTGGTTGACGCGCTCACCGCCTGCGCCGGCTTCGCGCTCGCGGCCGGGACCGATTGGCTATTCTCGCGCTTTCGCGCAAATTCCGCCTTGACGAGCGAAGGCCCCGCGGAGTGACGCTCCGCAGGGCCCAATTTCTCAAGACTTAGAAGCGTAGCCGATCAGTCGATGATCTTGACGACGCGGCGGGTCCGCGGCTCGACGATCACGCGGCGATCGTTCACGACAGCATAGCGATACTCGGTGTAGTTCGGCACGGGACGCAACACCACGGCCGGAGGCAGCGGCTCGCCGACCACGACACGCTCCTCGACCACGACGGAGTTGCTGCGCGGAATTCCGCCAAGAACCGCATTCGGAATCTCGAGGCCCGCGCCGACGGCCGCACCGACGGTGCCGCCGACCATCGCGCCGATCGGGCCGCCAATGTCGCCGCCCGCGCGTGCGCCGTCCCTGGCGCCCTGTTCAGTCGTCGACTGGGCAAAAGCTGCACTCGACGCCAGCAGCGCCGCGGCAGCCAATGAAATCGCAAGACGGGTTTTCATGTCGTAAGCCTCCAGTGATTGATATGCGCCTTCAACCGCGGGGCCGGACCGTTGTTCCGGTTCCCCTGCGGCGAAAGACACGCCAGATCCGGAGACTGTTACGGCGTAACAGTTCAGCTAGCGGCGATCTCGTGGCCCGCCATGAGTTCCAGCGCCCGTACCATCGCCGAGTGATCCCAGCCCTTGCCGCCATGGGCGGTGCAGGACGAGAACAATTGCTGCGCAACCGCCGTGCTCGGCAGCGAGAGGCCGAGCGCACGCGCACCTTCGAGCGCGAGGTTGAGATCCTTCTGGTGCAACTCGATGCGGAAGCCGGGATCGAAATTGCGCTTCACCATGCGCTCGCCGTGCACCTCGAGGATTCGGGAGGAGGCAAAGCCGCCCATCAGCGCCTGGCGCACCAGCGCCGGATCGGCCCCGGCTTTCGACGCAAACAGCAACGCCTCGCTTACCGCCTCGATGGTCAGCGCGACGATGATCTGGTTGGCGACCTTCGTCGTCTGCCCGTCGCCATTGGCGCCGACACGGGTGACGTTCTTGCCCATCTTGTCGAAGGCCGGCTTCATGATGTTGAAGGCGCGCTCCGGCCCGCCGACCATGATGGTGAGGCTCGCCGCCTTGGCGCCGACTTCTCCGCCCGACACCGGTGCGTCGAGATAATCGGCCCCCAGCGCCTCGATCTTCTTCGCGAACTCCTTCGTCGCCAACGGCGAGATCGAGCCTCATGTCGACGACGATCTTGCCCTTGGAGATGCCGCTGGCGACGCCGTCCTTGCCGAACAGCACGGCCTCCACATGCGGCGTATCCGGCACCATGATGATGACGGCGTCCGCGCCCTCCGCGACCTCCATGGCCGACTTGCAGGCAACGCCGCCCGCGGCAATCAGCTCAGGCGCAACGGGCGCGACGTCATGCAGGAGAACGCGATGGCCCGCGGCCAGGAGATGGCCGGCCATCGGCCGTCCCATGGTGCCAAGTCCGATGAAGCCGATGTCGATCATGTCTGGGTATCCTCTCGATTTGGGCGAAGTCGTATCCACTGGCTCGGTGCACCTCTCCCGCTTGCGGGGAGGTCGGCGCGTCCGTGCGATGCGAAGCATCGTCCCGAGCGCCGGGTGGGGGCTCTATCCGCTTTGGGACTTCACCGCATCTCGACGAATCTCTTCGCGCAGACACCCCACCCCAACCCTCCCCCGCAAGAGGAAGAGGCAGTGCACCGAGACCATGGCTACATTTCTAGGTTTCGAACGTCTGCGCAGCGTGCCACGAAAGCCCCTCTAGCGTCGTGGTGCGCGGCTTGTATTCGCAACCGATCCAGCCGCGATAACCGATCGCGTCGAGATGGCGGAACAGGAAAGGATAGTTGATCTCGCCGGTGCCGGGCTCGTGACGGCCGGGATTGTCGGCGAGCTGGATGTGGGCGATCTGCGGCAAATATTCCTGCATGGTGCGGGCAAGATCGCCCTCCATGATCTGCATGTGGTAGATGTCGTACTGGACGAACAGATTGTTCGACCGCACCTCCGAGATCAGCTGGATCGCCTGCTCGGTGCCGTTGAGGAAGAAACCGGGAATGTCGAGCGTGTTGATCGGCTCGACCAGCAGCTTGATGTTTTCCCGCGCCAGCGTCGAAGCCGCAAAGCGCAGATTGCCGACCAGCGTCTCCTGAAGCTCGCGCGGATCGGCGTCAGCGGGCGCAATGCCGACGAGGCAGTTGAGCTGCTCGCAATCGAGCGCCTTGGCGTAGTCGATGGCGCGGAATACGCCGTCACGGAATTCGGCAGCGCGGTCCGGCAGGATCGCGATGCCGCGCTCGCCTCCCGCCCAATTGCCGGCAGGGAGATTATGCAGCACCTGCGTCAGCCCATGGGACTCGAGCTGCTCGCGCAGCTGCGCCTTGTCGAAATCATAGGGGAAGAGATATTCGACCCCGGAAAAACCCGCGGCCTTCGCCGCTGCGAAGCGGTCGAGGAACGGCATCTCGTTGAAGAGCATGGTGAGGTTGGCGGCAAACTTCGGCATGATCGTCTCCCCTATTCCGCCGGCTGCAACACGCGTGTGGTTCCGACCTCATCGAGCGGCAGGTCCAGCACCTCCTCGAACTCGACGATGTTGTCGATCTCCGTGCCCATCGCGATGTTGGTGACGCGTTCGAGGATGAACTCGACGACGACAGGCACGCGGTGCTTGGCCATCAGTTCGCGCGCGGTGGCAAACGCCGCCTGCGTGTCCTTCGGGTCGGTGACGCGGATCGCCTTGCAGCCGAGGCCTTCGGCGACCGCGACGTGGTCGACGCCGTAGCCATTGAGCTCCGGCGCATTGACGTTCTCGAACGAGAGCTGGACGTGATAATCCATGTCGAAGCCGCGCTGGGCCTGGCGGATCAGGCCGAGATAGGAATTGTTCACGACGACGTGGATGTAGGGCAGGTTGAATTGCGCCCCGACCGCGAGGCTCCTCGATCAGGAACTGGAAGTCGTAGTCGCCAGACAACGCCACGATTTCTCGATCCGGGCACGCGGCACGCACGCCTAGCGCGGCGGGCAGCGTCCAGCCGAGCGGCCCCGCCTGCCCGGCATTGATCCAGTTGCGCGGCTTGTAGACGCCCAAAAACTGCGCACCGGCAATCTGCGACAGGCCGATCACGGTGACATAGGTCGTGTCGCGGCCGAATGCCTTGTTCATCTCCTCATAGACGCGCTGCGGCTTGATCGGGACATTGTCGAAATGGCTCTTGCGCAGCATGGTCTTTTGCGATCGCGGCAGGCCGCGGGCCACGCCTGGCGTTCGCGGAGCCTGCCCGACCGGCGCCATTCCCTGGCGACGGCAACGAAAAGCTCGAGCGCGGCTTTGGCGTCCGAGACGATGCCGAGATCGGGATTGAACACGCGACCGATCTGTGTCGGCTCGATGTCGACGTGAACGAACTTGCGGCCCTTGGTGTAGGTCTCGACCGAGCCGGTGTGGCGATTGGCCCAGCGATTGCCGATGCCGAGCACGAAGTCGGATTCGAGCATGGTGGCGTTGCCGTAGCGATGGCTGGTCTGGAGACCGACCATGCCGGCCATCAGCACGTGATCATCGGGGATCGCGCCCCACCCCATCAGCGTCGGCACGACAGGGACGTTGGTGATTTCTGCAAACTCGACCAGCAGGTCCGAAGCATCTGCGTTGATGATGCCGCCACCTGCGACGATCAGCGGCCGTTCGGCGGCGTTGAGCATCTCCAGCGCCTTCTCGACCTGCTTGCGCGTCGCCGCGGGCTTGTAGACCGGCAACGGCTCATAGGTCTCGTCGTCGAACTCGATCTCGGCGAGCTGCACGTCGAGCGGCATGTCAATCAGCACCGGCCCCGGCCTCCCTGAGCGCATCACGTGAAAGGCCTGGCTGAACACGCGCGGCACCAGCGCCGGCTCGCGGACCGTCACCGCCCATTTGGTCACGGGCTTGGCGATCGATTCGATATCGACGGCCTGGAAATCCTCTTTGTAGAGCCGCGCGCGCGGCGCCTGCCCGGTAATGCAGAGGATCGGGATGGAATCGGCGATCGCCGAATAAAGCCCGGTGATCATGTCGGTGCCGGCAGGCCCCGAGGTTCCGATGCAGACGCCAATGTTGCCGGCCTTGGCGCGGGTGTAGCCCTCGGCCATGTGCGAGGCGCCCTCGACATGGCGCGCCAGGATATGGCGGATCGAGCCGCGCTTCTTCAGCGCCGAGTAAAGCGGATTGATCGCGGCCCCGGGAACGCCGAAGGCGGTGGAGATGCCTTCCTTCTCCAGAATTCGGACAGCAGCATCGATAGCTCGCATCTTCGCCATATCGGACCTCGCTCGTTTGCGTCAGCGAGCGCGATCATCGGGCGCGCAGGATGCGATCTCAACGAGATCGATTTTATTTTCCACGATGCGGCAGCCGTGGAAAAAACGCGGCGGTCTCAGTCGGTTAGATCGAGATGCACGTGAAAGCAGATCACTCGAACAGCGGGGCGAGCTCCATCTGCGGCACCAGGACGAGGCCCTTGTCCGTGATGCGAATTTCCGGAATGACCGATAGCGGAATCAAATTGAAGCCCATGTAGGGGATGGTGCAGCCGGCCTCGGCCCATTCCTTCTTCAGCACCTTGACCTCTTCGGCGACCTCGGTGACGCGCTTGTCGGAGAGCAGGCCCGCGATCGGCAGCGGAACCAGCGCCCTCACCTTGGCGTCGGCGACGACGCAGACGCCGCCTTGCTGCGCCTTGATGGCCGCGATGGCGACTTGCATGTCGGGCTCGTTGGTTCCGGCGACGATGATGTTATGGCTGTCGTGGCCGACGCTGGAGGCGACTGCGCCGCGCTTGAGGCCGAAATCCTTCAAGAGACCATGGGCAACGTTGCCGGCCGATTTGCCGTGGCGCTCGACCACTGCAACGAAGCAGAAGCCATAGCGCTCGAACAGCGAGGGCCAATCCTTGCCCGGCTCGATCCTGACCTTCTCATGGATCAGCGTGATGCCGGGCAGCGCGGTCTTGATTGCGTTGACGGTGCACGCTTTCGACGGAAGCTCCGGCGTCAGCTTTATCGTCTCCGGCAACTTGACGGTCGCGTAAGCCGACTTCGGATATTGATAGCGCTGCGACAGCGCCTGATCGAGACGCGGCGTGATCTTGCCGTGCTCGACCACGAGTCTCGCCGCCATACCAGGTGCATTGCGGATCGAGATTGTCGTCCATCAGCACGAGATCGGCGCGGCGGCCGCCGCCGAGCCCGCCGATGTCGCCATCCATGCCGAAGCGCGTCGCGCCATGCAGCGAGCCCATCGACCAGGCCTGCTCCGGCGACATGCCGGCCTTCACGGCTTCGCGTACCACCCAGTCGAGACCGAACGTCAGGAGATCATCGGCGTCGCGGTCGTCGGTGCACACGGCCGTGCGCTTGTGCGAGGCGCCAAGCTCGGTGATGGTGCGGATGGCCTGCGGCAACGAATGCCAGGGCGTCGTTGGCGGGCCGCCGCGCAAGAACACCCAGACGCCGGCGTCGAGCAGATCGTCGGCAATGTCCCGGTCGATCGCCTCATGGGTATCGGTGACGCCCGATGCTGCATAGGCCGCGACGAATTCGCGGCCATAGACATGACCGGACACCGGACGCCCGCGCTTCAAGGCGGCGGCGAGGATGGCGTGGCTGCGCTCATCACTCATCGTGACAGGCACGAAATCCATCTTCTCGCCGAGCGCCACCGCCTCGGGCCAGCGATCGAACAGGCCGGCGATCTTGTCGGGCGTGAGATCGCCGCCCGCGGTCTCCAGCTCCGCCGACGTCGCCGGCACCGTTGATGGCACCGTCAGGAAGATCGACAGCGGCGCCTGCCGCGCATCCTCCAGCATCGCCTCGACGCCGGCGACATCCATGACGTTGCCGATCTCGTGGCTGTCGCAGAAGATCGTGGTGGTGCCGTTGAGCAGCGCGGCTTCGGCATAGGCGCAGGCCGTTACCATCGAGGATTCGATGTGGATGTGCGGATCGACCAGCCCCGGCGCGATGATGCCGCCGCCGACGTCGTAGAGCGGCACGTCACTCCAGGCTTTCTTTGCCGCGCCTGATGGCTTCATCGCCGCGATGCGGCCACCGGTGATCCAGACCTCCCGTCCCGGATGGATGCGCTCGGAATAGGTCGAGAGCACCCGCGCACCCGTGATGACAAGGTCAGGCGCGATCCGCGCCGAGGCGACGTCGGCCAGACGCCGCGTCATGCTGTGCAGCGGCGCAACGGAGAAACGGGTGAGCTTGGTCATGGGAACCTCGCTTGGCGTTACGGCCGAACGATAGTTACCCCCTGCGCCAAACCGGGCAAACTCAAATATAGCGGCGCGCCCTGCTTACGCCTTAGGCGCCGAGCCGCCTGCCGCTCTTGACCTTGGACGTCTGCGCGACTTCTGTGGGGCCGGCGGTGCCGCGGCAGCGGCCTTCACCCTGATCCGCACCGACCGGCCGTTTGTCTCGTCGATCTCGAACGCATTCGTCTTTCGGACGAGGTCGCTCAGCTTGCGGAAGCCGAAGGTTCTCGGGTCGAAATCGGACGCCAGATTGGCGAGCCGCTGCCCGAGTTCACGGAGCGCGACCCAACCGTCCTCGCTTTCCATCTGGGTGATGACCTTCTTGATGATCGGCGTGGCAGCATCGGGCGGCTGAAGCGGCGCAGACTTCGAGGAGGCATCCTGGGTGGTCGCGGTGCCCGCAAGCAGGTTCTCGGTGTAGACGAACCTTCGGCAAGCCTGCCTGAAGCTTTCGGGTGTCTTCTGCTCGCCGAAGCCGAAGACATCGATGCCCTGCTCCCGGATGCGGGCCGCGAGACGGGTAAAGTCGCTATCGGACGACACGAGACAAAAGCCGTCGAACCGGCCGCTATGAAGCAGGTCCATCGCGTCGATGACCAGAGTGATGTCGGACGCATTCTTGCCCGTCGTGTAGGCGAATTGCTGCTGCGGGATGATGGCGTGTTTCGACAGGATATCGGCCCACCCCCTGGACCGCGCATTGGAGAAGTCACCGTAGATTCGGCGCACGCTGGCTTCGCCGATCTTGGCGATCTCCTCGAACAGTCCGTCCGCAATTTTTGCCGACGCATTGTCGGCATCGATCAGGACGGCGAGACGGGGCGAACGAAGTTCTGGCGGCATGGAAAATCCTCACGAGATGGACGCAGCATCGCAAGATGCGTGCGTCGGAATGCCTAATCCTCGTTCGCCTTGAACCGGCCCAGTCCCTTCAGCACGAAGGGCGCCAGCAGCGCGACCAGCGCGACGCCGAGCAGCGTCGCCGAGATCGGACTCTGCAGCAGCGTCATGGGATCGCCGAGGCTGATGGCGAGCGCTCTGCGCAGCTGGCTCTCGGCGATCGGGCCGAGGATCAGGCCGACCACGACGGGCGCGATTGGAAAATCGAACCGGCGCATCAAGAAGCCGAGCACGCCAAAACCGGCCAGCATCGACAGTTCCACCACCGACGGCTTTGCCGCGATGGTGCCCATGGTCGCGAACACGAGAATGCCGGCATAGAGCCATGGCTGCGGGATCGCGAGCAGCCGCACCCACAGGCCGACCAGCGGCAGATTGAGCACCAGCAGCATGCAATTGGCGATGAACAAGCTGGCGATCAGGCCCCAGACCAGGTCGGGCCGCTCGGCGAACAGCAGCGGGCCCGGGTTGAGGCCGTATTGCTGGAAGCCCGCCAGCATCATCGCGGCCGTCGCCGAGGTCGGCAGTCCCAGCGTCAGCAGCGGCACCAGCGTGCCGGCGGCTGAGGCGTTGTTGGCGGCCTCAGGTCCGGCGACGCCTTCGATCGCGCCCTTGCCGAACTCTTCCGGATATTTGGTGAGCCGCTTCTCGGTCGAATAGGACAGGAAGGTCGGGATTTCGGCGCCGCCCGCGGGCAGCGCGCCGATCGGGAAGCCGAACATGGTGCCGCGCAGCCACGGCTTCCAGGACCGCTTCCAGTCCTCCTTCGTCATCCATAGCGAGCCGCGCACCGGTTCCAGCTTCTCCTCGCTATGGTGGCGGCGCGATGCGACATAGAGCGCCTCGCCCACCGCGAACAGGCCGACCGCGAGCGTCGTCACCTCGACGCCGTCGAGCAATTCAGGCACGCCGAACGCAAGGCGCGCCTGACCCGTCAGCTTGTCGATGCCGACGAGACCGAGCGTCAGGCCGATGAACAGGCTGGTGAGACCGCGGATCGGGGAATCGCCGAACGTCGCCGACACCGTGACGAAGGCAACGCACATCAGCGCGAAATAATCCTCAGGGCCAAAGCGCACGGCGAAATCCACCAGCCATGGCGCGAGGAACGCGAGCCCGATGGTGGCGATCGTGCCGGCGACGAAGGAGCCGATCGCCGAGGTCGCCAGCGCCGGCCCGCCGCGGCCGGCCTTGGCCATCTTGTTGCCTTCCAGCGCCGTCGCCATCGAGGCGCTCTCGCCGGGCGTGTTGATCAGGATCGCCGTGGTCGATCCGCCATACATGCCGCCGTAATAGATGCCGGCGAACATGATCAGCGAGCCGCCGGGGTCGAGCTTGTAGGTGACGGGCAGCAGCAGCGCGACCGTGAGCGCTGGGCCGATGCCCGGCAGCACGCCGACGGCCGTGCCGAGGAACACGCCGATCATGGCATAGAGCAGGTTCATCGGCTGGATGGCGACGACCATTCCGTGCGCCAGCGCCGCAAAAGTGTCCATCACAGCAGTCGCTCCAGCGGGCCGGTCGGAAGGCTCAGCGTCAACAACCGGTCGAACGCGAGATAGATCAGGATCGACATCACGAGCGCGATGACGCTGTCGACGAGGATGGCGCGGCGCCCGAACGCCGCCGACGTCGTCACGAACAGCGCCGAGGTCGCCAGGATGAAGCCGCCGCCGAATCCTATGATGGCGATCAGCAGCGCCATGCCGATAAGGATGAGAAACACCGGAACCGGATCGGTGCTCTCGCGCGCCGGCAGATTGCCGCGCAGCGCATCGACGAAATTGCCGATCGCAAGCAGCGCAAGGCCGCTGGCGATCACGACCGGCATCGCCTCCGGTCCCATCCCGTACATCGTAGTGGATGACAGGCCGCGCGCGTCGAGGACCAGCACCGCGGCGAGGCCTGCGAGCAGTGCAGCGATGACGATGCCGGCACGATCGACGCGCCGCGGTGGCTGGACGGGATCGCCTGAGTCTCATGACTTGACGAGGCCGACCGATTTCAGGACGTCGGTGACCCGCACCGTTTCCTTCTTCAGGAAGTCGGCGAAGGCGTCGCCGCCGAGATAGGCGTCCTCCCAGCCCTTCTGCTTGAGGATCTCCTTCCAGGCATCCGATTTCACCATCTTCTCGACCGCATCGCTCAGGGTCTTCTTCTGCTCCGGCGTGATGCCGGGAGGCGCGACGACCGAACGCCAGTTGGCGATCACGAGGTCGATGCCCTGCTCCTTGAAGGTCGGGATGTCGCTGCCCGGGATGCGCTTCTCCGAGGTCACGCCGATCGCGCGCAGCTTGCCGGACTTGATCTGGCCGTCATATTCGCTGAGGCCCGAGATGCCCGCGGTGACCTTGCCGCCGAGGATCGCGGCCAGCGACTCGCCGCCGCCGGAGAACGGGATGTAGTTGATCTTCTTGGCGTCGGCGCCGACGGCGCCCGCGAACAACGCCGCCATCACATGGTCGACGCCGCCAGCCGAGCCGCCGGCAAAGGTGACCTTGGCGATATCGGCCTTCACCGCAGCGGCGAGATCCTGCGCGGTCTTGATCGGCGAATTCGCGGGAACCACGATCACCTGGATTTCTTCGGTGAGGCGCGCGATCGGCGTCACCTGCTCGAGCGTCACCGGCGACTTGTTCATGGCGAGCGCGCCGACCATGACGAAGCCGTTGACCATCAGCTGGTTGCCGTCGCCCTTGGCGCCGTTGACGAACTGGGCGATTCCGACGCTGCCGCCGGCGCCGGGAACGTTGGTGACCTGCACGCTGCGCGCAACGCCGGAGGCTACCAGCGCCTGCTGCATCGAGCGCGCGGTCTGGTCCCAACCGCCGCCGGGGGCCGCCGGCGCCATGAGCTTGAGCTCGAGCTGCTGGGCCAGGGACGGCGTCGCTGCCGCAAGGGTCAGCGCGACGGCTGCGCCGGCAAGGCGCGCGGAAAATTGGAACATGTGGACGCTCTCCAGGCTCATGCGGACGTTTGCCGCATTGTGTCGTTTGGTCGCATATCAACCAAAACGGCCGATGCTGTCCAGCCATCCTCAGGGGTTTTGGGTCAGCGAGGCGTCGGGATCACCCCGCCGAGGGCATCCGTCAGTTCTGGCGGCGACATCCCTGACGATCTGCCCGACTTCCGGCAACCTTTGGTCGGTCAACCGGCTGGTCATGCCGGAGACGGAAATAGCCGCCAGCGGCTCGGCGCAGTCGTTGTAGACCACCGCCGCAATACAGCGCAGGCCCATGCAGGCCTCTTCGTCGTCGAGCGCGAAGCCCTGCCGGCGGATCTTTTCGAGTTCCTTGAACAGGTCGCTCGGCCGCACGATCGACTTCTCGGTCAGGCGCGGCATGCCATGATGGCGGATGACGGCGCCGACGTCCTCGTCCGAATAGGTCGCGAGCACCGCCTTGCCGACGCCTGACGTCACCATGGCGACGCGGCCGCCGACCTGGGTCAGCGAGCGCATGATCTCGCGGCTCTCCATGCGGGTCAGCACGATGATGAACTCGTCGTCGACGACGGCGAGATTGGCCGTCTCGCGGGTGAGGTCGCGCAGCTTGCGCAAATAGGGAATGGCTTGCGTGGTGAAATTGCGCCGGCGCGCAAACGTCGCGCCCACCGTGAACGCGCGCGAGCCGACATGCCATTTGGATTGGGCACGATCGAACTGGACGAAACGGCGGCCTTCCAGCGTTGCGAGCAAGCGATGTACGGTCGAGGTGGATAGTCCGGTGCGGATCGCCAGATCGCTGAGGCGATAGCCCTCGTCATCCTCGGCCAGAGTTGCCAGGATCGACAGCGCGCGATCGACGGATTGCACGCCGCCGTCGCGGGTGTCAGGCTCCTGGTCGACCGTGGATTTCGGCTCGACGGTCCTGCCGCGGATCACGTTTTTCCTCATCGCGACCTGCATATCAGCCAGTCAGACGATTGACGCTCGTGCCGTGAAACTTTCCCGCATCGTGGGAAATGTCGCCCCGGTTTGCACCGGAGCGACATTTTTTGTTGACGGCTCAGAGCAACCCTGCCCCGCGCGCCCACTTGTACTTGGCACCGAGCACCTCGACCGGAAGCTCGGTCGAGTAGGCATAGGCCGGGATGCCGTTCTGGTAGAGATATTCGGCGGCTTCCTCGACCTCGACGTCGCCGGCCAGCGAGGCGACGATCGGCTTCACGAAGCCCTTGGCCTCCATCTCCTTCTTCACCTCGACCATGTTGCGGGCGAACACCATCGGCGGCGTGACGATGGTGTGCCAATAGCCGAGGATCAGCGAATGGATGCGCTCGTCCGAGAGGCCGAGCTTCACCGTGTTGACGTAGGTGATCGGGGGCTCGCCGCCGGTGATATCCACAGGATTTCCGGCCGCGCCGAACGGCGGGATGAACTTGCGGAAGGCAGCGTCCAGATCCGGCGGCATCGACATCAGCGACAGGCCGTTATCGACGCAGGAGTCCGACAGCAGCACGCCCGATCCGCCGGCACCGGTGATGATCAGCACGTTCTCGCCCTTCGGCGTCGGCAGCACCGGCACGCCACGGGCGAACTCGAGCAGCTGCCGCAGGCTACGGGCGCGGATCACGCCCGACTGCGCCAGCACGTCCTCGTAGATCTTGTCGTTGCCGGCGAGCGCGCCGGTGTGCGACGAGGCCGCTTTCGCGCCGGCCGAGGTGCGGCCGGCCTTGAGGACGACGACCGGCTTCTTCTTGGAGACGCGCTTGGCGGCCTCCGCGAAGGCGCGGCCATCCTTCAGGTCTTCACAATGCTGGGCGATGATCGCCGTGTTCGGATCCTGCTCGAAGAAGGCGAGCAGATCGTCCTCGTCGATATCGGACTTGTTGCCGAGGCCGACGATCGCCGACACGCCCATTTTCGCCGAGCGCGAGAAGCCGATGATGGCCATGCCGATGCCGCCCGATTGCGACGACAACGCCGCCGAGCCCTTGACGTCGTAGGCCGTGCAGAAGGTCGCGCAGAGATTGGCGGGCGTATAATAGAACCCGTAGATGTTCGGCCCCATCAGGCGGATATCGTACTTCTTGCCAACCTCGACGATCTCGGCCTGCAGCTCCGGCGCGCCGGCCTCCGCAAAGCCCGACGGAATCAGCACCGCGCCCGGGATTTTCTTCTCGCCGCACTCGGTCAGCGCCGCCGCGACGAACTTGGCGGGGATCGCGAACACGGCCGTGTCGATCACGCCCGGCACGTCCTTGACGCTCTTATAGGCCTTGTAGCCGAGGATCTCGGCGGCCTTGGGGTGGATCGGATAGATGTCGCCCTTGTAGCCCCCGTTGATGAGGTTCTTCATCACTGAGTTGCCGATCTTGCCGTCCTCGGCGGAAGCGCCGACCACGGCGACAGCCTTCGGCTGCATGATGCGGTTCATCGCCGCGACGATCTCTTCGGTCGGGCGGGGCTTGGGCTTGGGCACATAGGCGAAGTCGACGACGATGCGGACGTCGGCAGCGGTCGCGCCCTTCGGGGTCGCGAACACCGGATTGAGGTCGAGCCTCGACGATCTCGGGGAAATCCGTGACGAGCTGCGAGACCTTGACGATGACGTCCGCCAGCGCGGTGCGGTTCACCGGCTCGCCGCCGCGCACGCCCTTGAGGATCTCATGCGCCTGGATGCCGTCGAGCATCGAGAGCGCGTCTTCCTTGGTCGCGGGCGCGAGGCGGAAGGTGATGTCCTTGAGGACTTCGACCAGAACGCCGCCTAGGCCGAAGGCGACCAGCTTGCCGAACGAGCCGTCGGTGATCGAGCCCACGATGACTTCAGTGCCGCCGGCCAGCATCTGCTGCACCTGGACGCCCTCGATCTTGGCATCGGCCTTGTACTTCTTGGCGTTGGAAAGAATGGTCTCGTAGGCCTTCTCGGCGTCTTCGGCATTCTTGAGGCCGACGATCACGCCGCCGGCTTCGGTCTTGTGGAGAATGTCAGGCGAGACGATCTTCATCACGACGGGGAAGCCCATCGAGGAGGCCATCTTGCCGGCCTCGCCCGCCGACTTGGCCACGCCCTCCTTCGGCACCGGAATGCCGTAGGCGTCGCAGACCAGCTTGCCTTCCGGGGCCGTCAGGCTGGTGCGGTTGTCCGCCTTGACCAGGTCAAGCACCTTGCGGACGGCTTCTTTGGAATTGGACATGTGGCTTCTCCCTTGACCTCAGTTCGTTCTTTTCAAAGCGCGCGCGTGTCTGCGGCTGCCCGTGATGCTTGCCATTCGCCGCGCTCTGCTCCATGTCGCGGTCCGGAGCGGCATAAAGCCCGAGATTACTCCGCCGTCTTGGATCAAAAATGGCTGGCGATGGCATTTGGTATGCCAGAAGCCAACTTGTCAAGCTGCCGCGTCGCTTAGAACGCCGCAAAAAATAGCCGCCTTGACATTCTGGCATGTGGTATGCCAAAAACTTTCCCGCTAATATTCCTGTAAAAGACGACTCCCACTGGAGGAGATTCGTCGTGTCACTACGGAAACCAACCAAGGCGTTGCCGAACATGGCCGAGGCAGACATCGCAATCGTTCGTATTGCCCCGGAGAGCAGCTTCAAGAACAAGGCGTATGACGCCTTGAAGGAAGCCATCCTCAAGATGGACATCTATTCGACGCCCGAGCCGGTGATGCTGGACGAGCGCGCGTTGTCCGAACGCCTGGGTGTCAGCCGCACGCCGATCCGCGAAGCCATCGCGATGCTCGAGCAGGACGGCTTCGTGAAGACGGTTCCACGCCGCGGCATCATGGTGGTGCGCCGGACCAAGAGCGAGATCGTCGACATGATCCGCGCCTGGGCGGCGCTGGAGAGCATGGCGGCTCGCCTCATCACCACGACCGCGCGCAAGAAGGACATCACGGCGCTGCGCGACTATTTCAAGGACTTCGGCAAGGATCGACTGCCCGAGGATCACGTCGAGGAATATTCGCGTGCCAACATCGCCTTCCACCAGGCGCTGATCTCGCTGTCGGAATCGCCTGTTCTGGTCGATCTCACCAACGACCTGCTGCTGCACGTGCGGGGCTATCGCCAGCTGACGATCGGACGCAAGGACCGCACCGCGACCTCGCTGCCCGAGCATCTCGGCATGATCGAAGCGCTGGAAGCACGCGACACCGAGTCTCGCCGAGAAGCGCGCCCGCGACCACACCCTTGGCCTTGCCGCTTACGTCGAAGCGCATGGCCAGGAACTATTCACCTGACCATTCACGTAAACGTTCACCTCGCAAAGTTCACCAGAAGGGCGAACAACTCGCCCCAGTATTGAGACCAGGGAGACAAGGCCCATGCTGAATACCGCGACCAAGTCCGAGGCACCGGGCACCGAGCAGGAACTGACGGATGGCTTCCATCTCGTCATCGACGCGCTCAAGCTGAACGGCATCAAAACCATCTATAATGTGCCGGGCATCCCGATCACGGATTTGGGCCGCATGGCGCAGGCCGAGGGCATTCGCATGATCTCGTCCCGCCACGAGCAGAATGCGGGTTATGCGGCGGGCATCGCCGGCTATCTCACCAAGAAGCCCGGCATCTGCCTCACCGTCTCCGCGCCCGGCTTCCTCAACGGTCTCACTGCGCTCGCGCACGCCACCACCAACTGCTATCCGATGATCCTGATCTCGGGCTCCTCCGAGCGCGAGATCGTCGACCTGCAGCAGGGCGACTACGAGGAAATGGACCAGCTCGCGATTGCCAAGCCGCTGTGCAAGGCGGCCTATCGCGTGCTGCACGCTCAGGACATCGGCATCGGCCTTGCCCGCGCCATCCGCGCTGCGGTCTCGGGCCGTCCGGGCGGCGTCTATCTCGACCTGCCGGCAAAGCTGTTCGGCCAGGTGATGAGCGCCGAGGCCGGCCAGAAATCGCTGGTCAAGGTGATCGACGCTGCGCCCGCGCAGCTCCCTCGCCCGCTTCGATCAAGCGCGCGCTCGATGTTCTCAAGGGCGCGAAGCGTCCGCTCATCATCCTCGGCAAGGGCGCGGCGTACGCGCAGGCCGATGAGGAGATCAAGAGCTTCGTCGAGAAGAGCGGCGTGCCGTTCCTCCCGATGAGCATGGCCAAGGGCCTCCTCCCCGACACCCATCCGCAATGCGCCGGCGCGGCGCGCTCGACCGTGCTGAAGGACTCCGACGTCGTCATGCTGATCGGCGCCAGGCTGAACTGGCTGCTCTCGCACGGCAAGGGCAAGAGCTGGGGCGAAGCACCCAAGAAGTTCATCCAGGTCGACATCGAGCCGCGCGAGATGGACTCCAACGTCGAGATCGTCGCGCCCGTCGTCGGCGACATCGGCTCGGTGGTCTCCGCGTTCAACCAGGCCATCGCTACGGGCTGGACCGCCCCACCCGCCGAATGGACCAAGGCCATCGTGACCAAGCGCGATGAGAACGTCGCCAAGATGGCGCCGAAGCTCATGAACAACAAATCGCCGATGGACTATCACGGTGCGCTCGGCGTGCTGAAGAACGTCATCAAGGAGCACCCCGAGGCGATCCTCGTCAACGAGGGCGCCAACACGCTCGATCTCGCCCGTGGCGTCATCGACATGTACCGCCCGCGCAAGCGTCTGGACGTCGGCACCTGGGGCGTGATGGGCATCGGCATGGGCCAGGCGATCGCCGCCGCGCTCGAGACCGGCCACCCCGTGCTGGCGGTGGAAGGCGATTCCGCCTTCGGCTTCTCCGGCATGGAGGTCGAGACCATCTGCCGCTACAACCTTCCGATCTGCGTCGTCATCTTCAACAATGACGGCATCTATCGCGGCACCGACGTCAACGGCGCGAACGCCGATCCCGCGACGACCGTGTTCGTCAAGGGCGCGCGCTACGACAAGATGATGGAAGCCTTCGGCGGCGTCGGCGTCAACGCCACCTCGCCCGACGAGTCTCAAGCGCGCCGTCAACGAAGCCATGAAGTCCGGCAAGCCGACGCTCATCAACGCGGTGATCGATCCGGCCGCGGGTTCCGAGAGCGGCCGCATCGGCAACCTCAATCCGCAGAGCGTTCTGCAGAAGAAAAAGTAAGTCCACCCCTCAACCCTTTATTCCCTGCGGTTTGCGGGGGCAGACACACAGTACGGAGCACCATCATGACCAAAGCGCTCGAGGGCGTTCGCATTCTCGACTTCACCCACGTTCAGTCCGGCCCGACCTGCACGCAGCTGCTGGCATGGTTCGGCGCCGACGTGATCAAGGTGGAACGTCCGGGCGTGGGTGACATCACCCGCGGCCAGCTGCAGGACATCCCGAACGTGGACAGCCTGTATTTCACCATGCTCAACCACAACAAGCGTTCGATCACGCTCGACACCAAGAACCCCAAGGGCAAGGAAGTCCTGACCGAGCTGATCAAGAAATGCGACGTGCTGGTCGAGAATTTCGGTCCCGGCGTGCTCGACCGCATGGGCTTCCCCTGGGAGAAGATCCAGGCGATCAACCCGAAGATGATCGTCGCTTCGATCAAGGGCTTCGGCCCCGGACCGTACGAAGACTGCAAGGTCTATGAGAACGTCGCGCAGTGCACCGGCGGCGCCGCCTCCACCACCGGCTTCCGCGACGGCTTGCCGCTCGTCACCGGCGCGCAGATCGGCGATAGCGGCACCGGCCTGCACCTCGCGCTTGGCATCGTCACCGCGCTCTACCAGCGCACGCATTCCGGCAAGGGCCAGAAGGTCACCGCCGCGATGCAGGACGGCGTGCTCAACCTCGCCCGCGTCAAGCTGCGCGACCAGCAGCGCCTCGCCCACGGCCCGCTCAAGGAATACAGCCAGTTCGGCGAAGGCATTCCGTTCGGCGATGCCGTGCCGCGCGCCGGCAACGATTCGGGCGGCGGCCAGCCCGGCCGCATCCTGAAGTGCAAGGGCTGGGAGACCGATCCCAACGCCTACATCTACTTCATCACCCAGGCCCCGGTCTGGGAGAAGATCTGCGACGTGATCGGTGAGCCCACCTGGAAGACCGACCCGAACTATTCCAAGCCGGCCGTTCGCCTGCCGCGCCTCAACGAGATCTTCGCCCGCATCGAGCAGTGGACGATGACCAAGACCAAGTTCGAGGCGATGGAGATCCTCAACAAGGACGACATCCCCTGCGGCCCGATCCTGTCGATGAAGGAGATCGCCGAGGACCAGTCGCTGCGCGCGACCGGCACCGTGGTCGAGGTCGACCACCCCACCCGCGGCAAGTACATCTCGGTCGGCAACCCGATCAAGCTGTCGGACAGCGCGAGCGACGTCACCCGCTCCCCGCTGCTCGGCGAGCACACCGACGAAATCCTGCGCGCAGTGCTCGGCTTCAGCGATCACCAGGTCGCCGAGATCCACAAGTCCGGCGCCCTCGACCCGCCGCAGAAGCAGGCCGCCGAGTAAGCGGAAGCAGCATCACGCGATACGAAGGGCCGCCTGTTCAGGCGGCCCTTTTGCGTGGGAAAGCCAAATTGAGCGCACGTGGCCGGGAACCGATCCGGTCGCCCCGGGTTATCGTCTTGACCGGCGCGCTCTCATATTTGCGAGCACGCCGCCTTCACAGCGAGTGACTGAACACCTCGCAAGAGACCTGCCCAACGCTGAAGAATTGGCCGCATTCTCGTCCGGAGAGGGCGACGATGCGTATCAGCGTAGGCGCTGGGGGCCGTCCAGCACTCGTCAGGAGCACGCTCGTTGATCAAATCGAGAGGTCGACATGTTGAGAGATCAATCCTCTGATCGCGCCAGGCGTGAAGCGGACAAGGCGTTCAAGCCTGCCAAAACGCAAAAGCCGATGAACGACTATGCCAAGGACCAGCATTCCTTCAACGAGAACCGCGAGCGGTTGAAAGCCGAGCGATTGGCCCGCGAGACCAAGCCGAAAAGCCGCTCCGAATAACAGCATCGTAGACGGGCTTCCGATCGCAATCGCACCGAAGGCGCTGCGTCGAAATCGGCGCCCGAGCCCGTCTACAGCATCGAGAGCACGACGATTCCGTCTTCGAGCTCCCCCGACGCGAGCCGCGACCGCGCGATGCGCTCGAATTCCGTTCGGTTCTTTTGAAGATAGCTGAAGGCCTGCTTCTGCGTCAGAAATGTCGTCGCAAGTCGGCACGTTTGTCGGCCCGCGCCAAGCGCGAGAAAGAAAGTAATCGTGCCGCCGCGATCCGGCTTAATTCTAGGCATGACCCGCATCCTTTGGCATGTGACCGGCCTTCCTCAGATTTATGTCCGTGCTCTCGAAGCTGACTATCGCGGCAGCTTTTTCCTGCGCTTCGCCGGGACGGGCTCCGTCAACGATGCTTGCAAGGTTGCGTCGGCCGCTTCCTTTGCTTCGCGCAACTCTCTAAGCCGCGCCATGTTCCTGCGGACGTCGACGGCTTGCTTTTCGGCATCCGCCATGGCTCGCGCCCCTTCTTCAGCCGCCAAGCGCTGACGATTGGAGCGATGCGACGGCTTCGGGTGACGGTTCGGCCGATCTCTTGGCGCTCATTATTCACCCTGCTTGGCAACGGACAAAACCCGCTCAATCCGGAGATCGAGCGGGTAGCGTAGCCGTTTCAGTACATCCGTGAAACGGCGCCAGAGCTTTTAGGCCAGCGAGAGATTCTCTGCGCTGACCTTGCCCCGCATCTTGTCGGTCTTGAGACTCGAAGTTGACCTTTTGGCCCTCGGCGAGACCCGCAAGACCAGCCCGCTCGACCGCGCTGATGTGAACGAACACATCATTGCCGCCGTCGTCGGGCTGAATGAATCCAAAGCCCTTTTGGCCGTTGAACCACTTCACAGTACCTGTCGTCATGATCTTCTCCAAAGCGCGCAAGCGCACATTCCGCGCGATCCTCGCGCAGAACCAATTCAATTCGGCGATGTCTCTGGAAAAGGAGCCCGCGGGCGCATTCAACAAGGCACAGCGGCTGAACGAATGAATCCAGGGTATACCTCACAATCCCCACTTGCAAGGCTTGGCCAAGCTTATTTGCACCAGGGACCGGCGGAACGGTCCCTGGTTTGAGGCGACGACCCGAGGTCGAAACGCTCAGTGATCTCCGCCAGCGAGCTGCTCACGGAAGTACGTCACGACCGCGGCGTTGAACTCGCGGTGAAAGCCTGCTCTGTCGAACCCCGCCGGTACATCCGCGCAGATGCGCGGCACGGTCGCCGCGAGTTCGGGAGAACACGGAGCAAGGAACGCAAAGTGGCCAGCCGGCACGACATGAATCTCCGGCTTGCCCGGCAAGCCCTCGGCAACGCGCCCGGTTCCTGAACCGTCGCCGACGCCGGGGCCGCCGAACTGCGACCGCCAGAACTGGAACGGCACCTTGACGGCAGCGAGGTTTTCCCGCGTCAGGAGGCCCGGCGCGGGATCTATGATCACGGCAGCGCGGATACGCGCATCGTGGATCGGCTCTGGTGGCGTCACGCCATTGTGCAGCTCGGCGCACGCACCGGTCGTCTCCTTGCAGAGGCCCGCGATCCTCCCAAAATCCGGTCTGGTCCCCATCAGCACGAAGCCGGTAGTACCTCCCAGCGAGAAGCCGAAGAAACCAACTTTGGCGGGATCGATCACTGCCCTGTCCTTCCAGTCCGTCAGCATGAAATCGAGCAGGCGCACGATATCTACCGGACGCGATTCCCAGACGGACAAGGTGTTGCGCCGCGAGGAGTCGTTGGCGGTGTCACCAGGATGATTGATGGCTGCGACGACGAAGCCGGCATCGGCCAGTGCCTCGGCCGTGTCGTGCTGCTGTCCGAAAAAACCACCCCGACCGTGCGAGTAGATCACGAGCGGCAGCTTTGCACCCGTGACGGGACAATCCTTCACGCCCTTCAGGTCGAACTCGGCGCCGACCGACAAACTGCCAAGCGCCACATGCGTCGGCTCCGCCGCGCAGGGATACCAGATCGCTCCCGCCAGCGCCGGATCGGACTGGAGAAGCTGGATGCCCGCGGCCTTGGCGGATGAGCCAAGGCAAAGAAGCGCGACGGCGAAAGCCCACAGCGTATAGCGCAACGAAAGGTCCCCCATTTTCGCGCAAGAGTTGAGCGAGGAACGACAGCAGAATTGTGGCTTGGCTCGCCAGGCGGGGACATCTTGCTCCCGGCGCGGGCGTTGAGGCAAAGTGGGCAGAAAAGGGGAGGTCAGCATGTCACTGCTGGGCAAGGCCGCCGTCGCGATGTGGTGGAGCATTCGTCCCGAGCAACGCGCCGAGTTCGGCGACTGGCATTCCCACGAGCACTTCCCGGAGCGGATGAGCATTCCCGGCTTCCGGCGCGGATCGCGCTGGAGCAGTACGACAGATGCGGAGGGCTTCTTCGTGCTCTACGAGCCTCGCCGAGTACGAGGATCTCACCTCGCAAGGCTATCTCGACCGCCTCAACGCGCCGACGCCATGGTCGACGAAGATGATGCCGCATCATCTCGGCATGATCCGCAGCCAGTGCCGGGTGATCGAAAGCTTTGGCGGCGGCGTTGCGACCGCGCTTGCCACGATCAGGTTGTCACCGCAGGTTGGACGCGAGACGGACTTGCAGGCCAACCTCACGAACATGCTCGGCACATTGGCGCAGAAGCCGGGGCTGACCGGCGCTCACCTCCTCCGTACCGATACGCCTACGACGAGCGCGCCCACCACCGAACAACAGATTCGCGGCAAGGATGGCGCCGCCGACTGGATCGCGCTGCTGTCCGGTTACGATGCCGATGCAATCGAGGAGGTGGTCGCCGGGCCGTTCTCGCCGTCATCGCTTCACGCTGCGGGGGCTGGCGAAGACATCCTCATTGGCCGCTATAGGCTGGCATTCACGATGACGGCGCAGGATGTCGCAGCCGGCTAGCCGCTTGGCAGCGCGCCTTCGAAAAAATTCAGGCCCCCTGTCGGATCGGCACCTGCCCCGTCGTCCTCGTGACATGAATGGGCCATAGACGCCAAACTCGGGCCCATCAATTCAAGAGGATAACACTCATGCCCGGCACTGTCCGCCTGCATCGCGTTCTCGCCACCAGCCCGCAAAAGGTCTATCGCGCCTTCGTCGAGGCGGATGCGATGGCGAAATGGCTTCCGCCGAACGGCTTCACCTGCACCGTTCATCATTTCGAACCCAAGGTCGGCGGCACGTTCAAGATGTCGTTCCGGAACTTCACGACGGGCAACGGCCATTCGTTCGGCGGCGAATTCCTCGAGCTCGTCCCGGGCGAACGCCTGCGCTACACCGACAGGTTCGACGATCCCAATCTGCCCGGCGAGATCCAGGTGACGGTGCTGCTGAAGAAAGTCTTGGTCGGTACCGAGATCGACATCACGCAGTCCGGCCTTCCCGACGTCATTCCGGTCGAAGCCTGCTATCTCGGCTGGCAGGAATCGCTGCGCAACCTGGCGAAGCTCGTCGAGCCCGAAATCAACCAGTAGCGACCACGATGGTGCCGCAGGTGGGCAAAGACACAGATTTCCCCGCGTCGTCATTGCGAGGAGCCCTTGCGACGAAGCAATCCAGCATCCCTCCGCGGAAACAGCCTGGATTGCTTCGCTACGCTCGCAATGACGGAGAACGACCGCTAAGCACCTTTCGGCGCGACGCCGCCGCTCGCGGTCCAGCGATCCGGATCGGAACTGTGCCCGATCAGCGCAAGGCCGTAGGCGATCGACTCGAACTGGTCCCCTGACATCAGCCGCTCGTTGCCGAAACGGTCGGCGAACAGTTTTCGCACCGCCGGCACGAACGAGGTGCCGCCGGTCAAGAACACCTTCTCCACCTCGCCCGCGGTGATGCCGGCTTCGCCGAGCACCTTGTCGACGGTGGCGCCGAGGCGCGCGATATCGTCGGCGATCCAGGCCTCGAATTTCTTGCGCGTGATGGCCGCGCCGATATCGACCCCGCCGCCCTTGAAACGGAAGTCGACCTCGTCCTGCCCCGACAGCGCGACCTTGGCGTCGGACACCGCGCGGTAGAGCGAAAAGCCGAGGTCGAGATCGACGATGGTGATGAAATCCTCGAGCAGCTCCGGCTTCAGCGCGCTACGCGCGAGCTCGCGGAGCTCGCGCAGATCGCCGTTGCTCTTCATCATCGCCAGCTGATGCCAGCGCGCGAGGTTGGTGTAGTGGCCGCTCGGCACCGGCAGCACCTTGTCGAACGAGCGGAAGCTCGAGCCCTTGCCGAGCCGTGGCGAGACGACATGGTCGACGATGCGGTAGTCGAACGTGTCGCCGGCAATGCCGATGCCGGCGTGCCCGAGCGGCTCGGCGCGCAGGACGCCGCCGGCGCGCGAAAAGCGCATCACCGAGAAGTCACTGGTGCCGCCGCCGAAATCGGCGACCAGCACCGTGGCGTCGCGCTCCAGCCTTCGGGCAAAGGAGAACGCAGCACCGACGGGCTCGTAGACATAGCGCGCGTGGCCGGCGCCAAGGCGCTCGAACGCGGCGCGGTAGCGCTCCATCGCCAGCGCCTCGTCGGGATTGCCGCCGGCAAAGCGCACGGGACGGCCGACCGTGATGTTGGACGTCTCGAAGCCGAACTTGTCGCCGCCATGACGCGCCAGCGTGCGCAGGAACGCCGCCAGGATGTCCTCGAACTTGAAGCGCTGGCGGAACACCTGGGTGGTTTGGAAGCTGCTGCTGGCGGCAAAGGTCTTGAACGACTGCAGGAAGCGGTAGACGTGGCGCCCTTCGAGGAACGTCTCGATCGCCCACGGGCCACCTTCGGCCTGGGCACCGGCGCCCGGCCGGTCCTCCCAGAAGCACAGGGCCGAGACATAGGTGCTGTGGCGCTGTCCGCCGTGGTCGAAGCGGATGGCCTCGACCCGGCGGTCATCGGCCGCAAGGGCGACGACCGTATTGCTGGTCCCAAAATCGATGCCGATCGAGACGGCGGGCGAGGCGCTCGACATGAACCACTCTGACAGATGATTGGAGGGGGCAGACCACTAGCGGCTTTGACTTGCCCTGCCAAGGCCTCGGCCATGGCGCGCGCCTTCAGGAACAGCCCCGTCCACCCGCATGATTCCACGCCTTTTCGCGCCCGAAGGGGCCCATCCGGCGGGTTTGGGCGCTTTTCGCGGGCTATTTTACGCCCGAAGCGGCCACATTAACCCGGCATTATGCTGCAATGCGGGACATCGCATGCTGCCATGCAAACAAATACGTAGACCTTGGCATCTGGTATACATAAATTGTCCTTCGAAACGAGACGCCAAAACTGACCGTCTCGAGAAAGGGAATTCCAATGGCCAAGACCGCTTCCGTCGCTTTCGCTCCGTCCGCCTCGCTTTTCACCCGCTTTCTTGCCGCGGTTGACCGCTTCCTGATGGCGAGCGCCGAGATCTCGAACCACAACGGCGACCTGCCGCGTTTCGGCCTGTAAGCCGCACTTTCCCGCGCGGCCGTGCCGCGCGACGGTTTCAGAACGATCCACATGCTACTTTTGATGAATGGCCCCGCACGACGGGGCCATTTCTACTTGTGCTGTTCCGAGTCACAGCCGCAGCCGGCTCAGGGCCTGCGGCATTTGCGCACGGTGACCGGACCAGCGCTTGAAGCTTGGCATAATGCATACAAGAATGCCTCTCCAGCGCTCGCATAAAAATTAGAGGCGCCACGGGAGGCTTTATGACGGACATGGTGCAGGCAACCGCCCCTACAACGGCGCGCGTGAGCGACACGTATCGCTGGACGCAATTGGCGATCGGTGTAGGCGCAATGGTGATGATCGCCAACTATCAATACGGCTGGACGTTCTTCGTCCCCGACATTCAGAAGAAATTCGGCTGGGATCGCGCGTCGATCCAATGGGCCTTCACGCTCTTCGTGCTGTTCGAGACCTGGCTGGTGCCGGTCGAAGGATGGTTCGTCGACAAATACGGCCCGCGTCTGGTGGTGCTGGTCGGCGGCGTGCTCTGCGCCCTCGGCTGGGCGATCAACGCGCAGGCCACCACGCTCAACGGCTTCTATCTCGGCATGATCATCGCGGGCATCGGCGCCGGCGGCGTCTACGGCACCTGCGTCGGCAACGCGCTGAAGTGGTTTCCGGACAAGCGCGGTCTTGCCGCGGGCATCACGGCCGCAGGCTTCGGTGCAGGCTCCGCGCTCACCGTCGCGCCGATCCAGGCCATGATCAAGGACTCCGGCTTCCAGACCACCTTCCTCTATTTCGGTCTCGGCCAGGGCATCATCATCTGCATCCTCGCCTTCTTCCTGCTGTCGCCGAAAGCGGGCCAGGTGCCGAACGTGGTGGCCAACGCCAACCTGCTGCAGACCCGCCGCAACTATCAGCCGACCGAAGTTCTGCGTCAGCCGATCTTCTGGCTGATGTACTTCATGTTCGTGATCGTCGGCGCCGGCGGCTTGATGGTGACGGCCAACTTGAAGCCGATCGCCGCCGACTGGAAGGTCGACAACGTGCCGGTCACGCTGATGGCGGTGACCATGACGGCCGTGACGTTCGCGGCCACCATCGACCGCGTGCTCAACGGCCTGACGCGCCCGTTCTTCGGCTGGATCTCCGACATGATCGGCCGCGAGAACACGATGTTCATCGCCTTCGGCATGGAAGGCTTCGGCATCTGGATGCTCTACCTCTGGGGTCACGATCCGATCTGGTTCGTGCTGCTCTCGGGCTTCGTCTTCTTCGCCTGGGGTGAGATCTACTCGCTGTTCCCCTCGACCTGCACCGACACGTTCGGCGCCAAGTTCGCGACCACCAATGCCGGCCTGCTCTACACCGCGAAGGGCACCGCCGCGCTGCTGGTGCCGATCGCCAACTACATGCAGCAGTCGTCGGGCACGTGGGACAGCGTGTTCATCATCGCGGCCGGCGCCAACATCCTGGCCTCGCTGCTGGCGATCGCGGTGCTCAAGCCCTGGCGCAAGGTCGTGGTCGCGAAATCGACCGTCGCCTGACGCGCTTCCCACAACTCTTCACCAAGCAGACGCCCGGCCTTTCGGCCGGGCGTTTTCGTTTTGGCGAAGTTTGGGAGCGCCCGCCCCCGATCGAAACGGAACCGCAGAATTTGTGACAATCCGCCGCAGTTAGGACTTGCTTTCTGGAATATGGTATACCAAGCTGCCCTCCGCGCTTGCGACGATAAGCCACAACATTTGCGACACTGGGTCATCTTGCAATCCCATGCCGCAACAAATCAGGCGCGTTGGGAGGTTCTTGATGATTTCCAGCACGGATGGCGCCGTCACGGCCGCGCCTCTTCGCACCGGTTTCCGTTGGCTCCAGCTCGCCATGGGCATCGTCTGCATGGCGATGATCGCCAATCTGCAATACGGCTGGACGCTGTTCGTCGATCCGATCGATGCCGCCCATCATTGGGGACGCGCCGCGATCCAGCTCGCCTTCACCGTCTTCGTCGTCACCGAGACATGGCTGGTGCCGGTCGAGGCGTGGTTCGTCGACAAATACGGTCCGCGGATCGTCATCATGTTCGGCGGCGTGATGATCGCGCTGTCCTGGATCCTCAACTCCTATGCCGACTCGCTGACGCTGCTCTACGCCGCCGCGATCATCGGCGGCATGGGCGCGGGCGCGGTGTACGGCACCTGCGTCGGCAACGCGCTGAAATGGTTTCCCGATCGCCGCGGCCTTGCCGCCCGGCGCGACCGCCGCGGGCTTCGGCGCGGGCGCAGCCCTCACCGTCGTGCCGATCGCAGCCATGATCGCGACGAGCGGCTATCAGCACGCCTTCCTCACCTTCGGCATCGGCCAGGGCGTGATCGTGTTCGTGCTCGCCTTCTTCATCCAGCCGCCCCGGCTCTCGATCCCGCCGAAGAAGAAGCAGCTCAACCTGCCCCAGACCAAGATCGACTTCACCCCGCCGCAAGTGCTGCGGACGCCTATTTTCTGGGTGATGTATCTCGTCTTCGTCATGGTCGCCTCGGGCGGGCTCATGACCGCGGCACAGATCGCCCCGATCGCGCACGACTTCAAGATCGCGAGCACGCCGGTCACGCTCGCCGGCTTCCAGATGGCGGCATTGACCTTCGCGATCTCGCTCGACCGCATCTTCGACGGTTTCGGCCGCCCGTTCTTCGGCTTCGTCTCCGATACGATCGGCCGCGAGAACACCATGTTCATCGCCTTCGGCACGGCGGCGCTGATGCTGCTCACGCTGTCGGCTTATGGACACGTGCCCGTCGTCTTCGTGCTCGCGACCGCCGTGTATTTCGGCGTGTTCGGCGAGATCTACTCGCTGTTCCCCGCAACCTGCGGCGACACCTTCGGCTCGAAATTCGCGACCACCAATAACGGCATGCTCTACACCGCCAAAGGCACAGCCTCGCTGCTCGTCCCGCTCGCCAGCGTGATCTCGGCCGCCTATGGCTGGAAGGCCGTGTTCGTGGTCGCGGTGGCCTTGAACGCGACGGCGGCGCTGATGGCGCTGTTCGTGATCAAGCCACTGCGCCGCTCCTTCATCCTCGGCAAGGAAGCCGAGAGCGCGAACACCGCAACCGGCAGCGCCAAGACCGAGACGGCCTAGCCGCCGCACACCGCTGGGGTTCGAAGAAGGGGCGCAGGGATGCGCCCTTCTTTCGTTTGGGCTCGCCGCAAACGTCAGTATTGCTGTCGCAAGATTTTTCGGATCCGCCAAATCCAGCGCTTGACGATTGGCATTATGTATACCACACTTCCCGCAAGGTTCACCCCAGGGAGGTTGCAATGCTGGTCGGAGACATTCTGCGCAAGAAGACACCGCGCGTTGTCACGGTGCGAATGAACGAAACGGTGGGTATCGCTGCCAAGCTGATGCGCGCCAACAATATCAGCGCACTGGTGGTCAAGGACGTGGTCCGCTCCGAGGGCAACACCGCGGTCGGCATGTTCACCGAGCGCGACGTGGTGCGCGCCGTCGCCGAGCACGGCGCCAATGCCGTCAACGTCAAGGTCTCCCAGCTCGTCTCGGTGCAGCAGCTGGTGTCCTGCACCTCGAGCGACACGATCGAGCACGTGCGGCATTTGATGAACCGCAACCACATAAGGCACCTGCCGGTAATCGACGATTACAGCCTCGTCTCCGTCATCAGCATGCGCGACATCGCAGCTGCCATGGACGAGGCGATCAACGGCTCGCCGCAAGCCGCTGCCTAGAAGCGCGATCCGGACCCGGAGGGCCGCGCAGCGCAAAGCGCGTAGCGGCTTTCCGGCACGATCATGCGCGAACGATAGACTAGAGCGCCCCGCGCTTTAGAGCGCCACACACTTCCCCTGCGACTGCCGGCCCCGGCTCGGATCCTTCCGAGCCGGACCGGATCTTTCGTCCCAAAATTCCCGTCACTCGCGAGGATTCCATGAAGATCTGCATCTACGGCGCCGGCGCGATCGGCGGATATCTCGGGGTTCAGCTCGCACGTGCGGGTGCCGATGTCAGCCTCATCGCCCGCGGCGCGCACCTTGCCGCCATGCGCGAGCGCGGCCTGACGCTGCTCACGGGCGAGGACAAGCACACCGTGCATCCGCGCTGCACCGACGATGCCACCGAGGCTCGGCGTGCAGGACTACATCATCATCACGCTGAAGGCGCATTCGATCACCGGTGTGATCGAGAAGATGCAGCCGCTGCTCGGGCCCCACACCCGCATCGTCACCGCCGTCAACGGCATCCCCTATTGGTACTTCCACAAGCACGGCGGCCAATACGAGAATTCGACGCTGGAGAGCATCGATCCCGGCGGCCGGCAGTGGCGCGAGATCGGCGCCGAGCGCGCCATCGGCTGCATCGTCTATCCCGCCACGGAGATCGAGGCGCCCGGCGTGATCCGCCACGTCTACGGCAACAATTTTCCGCTCGGCGAGCCCTCCGGCGAGATCACCTCCGACGTGCAGCGCCTCGCCGACCTGTTCGTCGCCGCCGGCCTGAAGGCGCCGGTGCTCGACCGCATCCGCGACGAGATTTGGCTCAAGCTCTGGGGCAATGTCTGCTTCAACCCGATCAGCGCGCTCACCCACGCAACGCTCGACGTGATCTGCACCGATCCGTCGACGCGTGCGCTGTCGCGCGCGATCATGATGGAGACGCAAGCGATCGCCGAGACTTTCGGGGTCAAATTCCGCGTCGACGTCGAGCGCCGCATCGAGGGTGCCCGCAAGGTCGGTGCCCACAAGACCTCGATGCTGCAGGATCTCGAGCGTGGCCGCCCCATGGAGATCGACCCGCTCGTCACCGTCGTGCAGGAGATGGGCCGCCTCACCGGCATCCCCACGCCCGCGCTCGACTCGGTGCTGGCGATGGTGACCCAGCGCGCCCGCATCGCCGGGCTCTATGACGGCGTCTCGACGCCGGCAGATCCTCGTGCATTGGCGGTGGCGTGATGGCAACCGACGTGAAGAAGTGGCTGCGCTTCCGCCATGCCGGCACGACCGGTTTCGGCACTCTGACGCCATCGGGCATCGACGTGCACGAAGGCGAGATGCTCGGCCGCAACGCCGCCGCCGGTAAGACGCTGGCGCTCTCGGAGGTCGAGCTGCTCGCCCCGTGCGCACCCAGCAAGATCGTCGCGCTCTGGAATAATTTCCACGCCCTCGCGGCCAAGCTGAACCAGCCCGAGCCGCCGGAGCCGCTCTATCTGCTCAAGGCCACCACGACCATCACGACGCCGGGCGCCGTGATCCGCCGCCCCTCGTATTACGACGGCAAGACCACCTATGAGGGCGAGCCTCGGCATCGTCATCGGCAAGACCTGCGCGCGCGTCTCTCCGACTGAGGCCGACAGCTTCATCTTCGGCTACACCTGCGTCAACGACATCACCGCCAACGACATCCTAACCAGCGACCCCACCTTCCCGCAATGGGCCCGCGCCAAGGGCATCGACGATTACGGCCCGTTCGGCCCCGTGATCGCGACCGGCCTCGATCCGGCCAAGCTCACCGTCCGCACCATTCTCAACGGCGCGGAGCGGCAGAACTACCCGATCTCCGACATGATCTTCTCGGCGCAGCAGCTGGTCAGCAAGATCTCCCACGACATGACCCTGCTCCCGGGCGACCTCATCGCCGTCGGCACCTCGGTCGGCGTCGGCGTGATGAAGGAGCCGGTGAACATTGTGACCGTCGCCATCGACGGCATCGGCGAGCTCACCAACGAGTTTCGACTGTAGCCGCCGACACGGTGCAGTAGCCCGGATGAGCGCAGCGACATCCGGAAGGTCGTGCGACACCCCGCATGTCGCTGCGCTCGTGCGAGCTGCGACCTCTGTTCCGTCATCTCGCGCGCAACTCCACCACGCCCCGGAATGACGGCTCCTGCCGTCTTCGCCGCAGCGCGGCAAAATTGATCCTGCGCAAATCGCGCCGTCGTGGCCGTCATTATCCTGTCCGGCAACAGATCGATTTCTGATGCAAGGGAGGACGTCATGACGAATGCCAATAATGCACTTTTGTGGACGGCTCTGTACTTTGCTCTCGCATTCGGTGCGATCTTCGTCGTCTGGTTCGCCGACAAGATTCTGCTCGAACTTTCTCGGCAAATAAGGCGCCAGTTCGGGTCGACGCGTTCCGTCATTCCGGGGCGGCGCAAAGCGCCCAGCCCGGAATGCCGGCTGAGCGCGGAGTTACGCCCCGCCGTGCGGGAAAACTCGGCAGCTCCGCTGCCGTCCTCCCGCCAATCGGTCGTGAATCGCGCGACTGGAAACACCAGGGATCTCTGCCATCCCCTTGCGCTCGGTTCCACTCTTGGCAATCATGGCAAGAATGTGTGCCGACGTGAGGAATTCACGATGTGGCTGTTCTTCCTGGTTGCCTGGTTCGGGCTGCTGGCCGTCGTCGCGGTCTTCGCCCAGCAGCTGTTCGGACACGACGTCAGTCACCTGCCCGCCTGGTTCGCCGGCCTGCCGACGCCGCAGCGCATCGCAACCGGCGTCATCCCGGCCCTGGCGCTTGCCCTGATCGGCGCCTCGGCCTGGCGGCTGTCGCGCCAGGACCGCAACCTGAAGACCCTGCGAGACCGCCTCAAGAAAACCCGCGAGGACGTCGTCGTCGCCCACGCCCTGCAGAACCACCTCGACGCCACCGTCCAGCATTTGATCGAGAGCGATCCCGGGGAAGCGGTCTCCGCCCTGCACGACAAGCTCGACGAGACCGAGCAGCGCGCGCTGCTGCAGCAGGGCCGCAACGAATCCACCGACATGCATGACCAGCTCGCCGAGATCCGCCGCCGCCAGCAGGCCCTGCGCGAGATGGTCGGCAAGGTCGCCGATCAGCGCCGCGCGGTCGAGCCGGTTTTCACCGAGATCCGCGATCGCCAGAACCAGCTCGAACGCTCGCTGCACGACCTCGAGACTGACGACCGCAAGAACAACCTCGCCGACCGGCAGCGGGACATCGCGCGCGACGTGGCGGCGCTGCTGGGACGGGTGAACGCGGTCCAGGATACATTCGCGACCCTCAACCAGTACAAGGAGGATCTGGCGAAATCCCACGCCGAGCTGACGCCGCTGCGCGCCTCCGACGCCGGCATCAACGCCCTGATCAGCGAGGCTCGGCCTCAGCCATGACCGTCTCGCCAAGTCCATCGACGAGATCGAGACCGGCGGCGAGGCGCCGCTGTCCGCCCGCGTGGAAACGCTGTCGAAGAACAAGATCGAGATCGAGCAGCGCCTTGCCGGCATCGACGACAGCTTCAACATCCTCAAGGCCATCCGGCTCGATTTCGAGGAGCCTCGGCCAGCGCCGCACCCAGCTCGAACGCGCGCTCGCCGACGTCGAGACGGACGCCGACGGCAAGACCCTCGACGAACGTCAGAACGCGCTGAACGCGTTCGTCCTCCAGTCGCGCCAACGCCTCGGCGCGCTACAGGAGACGCTGGCGACGCTGAACACTTTCAAAACCGAGCTGTCGAAATCGCAGGCCGACCTCGTCCCGCTGAAAGCCCCGGTGTTCGGCATCGAGGCCCTGGTCGCGGATGTCGGCACGACGCGTGATCTCCTCGCCAGGACCGTCAGCGAAATCGAGGCGAGCGGCGACCTCACGCTGGCCTCGCGCGTCGAGACGCTGGCCCAAAGCAAGCGCGAGGTCGAAGACCGCCTTGCCCGCATCTTCGAGAATTTCAACGCGCTCGACGCCCTGCGCAAGGACATCGGCGGCATCTTCGCAACGATCCGGAACAACCTGAACCGGATCGGGTGAGTCCCCCGTAGGCCCCGTAGGATGGGTAGAGCGCAGCGAAACATCCAGACACATCACATCTTTGCGCGTCAGAGATATGCCGCTGACATGCCCCGGGCGTGCCGCAACTTGGTCGCATTCGGCCGCCCTTCTGGGAGGCGTGTCTGGGGGCACGGCATGGCCGTGTTTGGGCCAAACCTTCTAGGGGTATCACTGTGAAGAAGATTGTAATTGCTCTGGGTGCCACGCTTGCTCTGGTGACGGCTGCGAACGCTGCGGATCTGCCGCGCCGCCAGCCCGTGCCGGTCTATCCGGCCGAGCAGGCCCCGATCGGCAAGATGCCGATTGGCAAGAGCCCGGTTGGAAAGGCCCCGATCGGCAAGGCACCCGGCCCGGTCGCGGCGCGCTACTGAGCGTAGCGGAACACGCTCGGAAATTTCCGGTAAGCGGCCGACAGTCGAGGGGCATCGCGTGACGAACAAACCTGATCGATCGGGATCCTGCATCCTTGCGGGGTTAGCTCTCGCGACGATGATCGCATGCATGATGCCCTCGGCCTCGGCCCACGAAGCGAACAAGCGCGTTGCCGACGCCAACGCGCTTGCCACGACCGGCTCCACGTCGCGTCCGGCGCCGCAATCACGGCGCCCCGTCGCGCGCGCGGAGAAAGGCCCCTATTACGTCGACTTCCGCGCCCGCACGGCAGCGAGCTGGGGTCACGCCTTCGTCTGGTACGGCAAGACCAGCGAAAAGGCGGTCGAGGTCGCAGGGCTCACGCCGGCCGGCGACACCCTGGCTTACGTGCTCGGCCATCTCACCTTCGTGCCGTCGGAGACAGGCGCCAGCTACGGTGACCTCGATCCGGAATATCTGACCGCGAGCTATCGCGTGTACCTCAACGAAGCCGACGCCAAGCGTGTCTTCGCCTACATCAAGAAGAAGCAGGCGAACTCGCCGGTGTGGAACGCCGAGACCATGAACTGCACAGGTTTCATCGGCGACATCGCCGAGTTCATGGGCTTGGAAGTCCCCAACCGCTGGCAGCGTCCGGAAAACTTCGTCAACCGCCTCAAGGAAATCAACGGCGACCGCCAGATGGTGCGGTTGTCGGCGGAGCGCTAAGGACGATCGCGGGTCCGGCTCGAACTCAGAGCCGGTTCACGCCCGCCCGAACGATCTGCACCGCCTCGGCGACGATCTGGCCGAGCCATTGCGACGACGAGGCACGGCGGATCGCGACCTTCGAAAACAGCGGCGGAACACTTTCGCCCGGCAGGAATGCGACACGCACCACCTGCTGGCGCTCGACCGGCGTGAAGGCGCGCTGGAATTCGCGCGGCAACGCTGCAGCGAACGGCTCGATGCGCGTGATGATCCCGCGGCTGGCGTGCAAGCCCGCCTTGACCGTGACCTGGTCGCCCTCCTGCACGCTGTACAACACACCCGTCGGCACATAGGCGAGCACGAACCGGTCGGTTCCGCTGAGGCTCGATCAGCGGCTCGCCCGCGCGCGCGACCGATCCCTTGGTCGCGGCAACCTTGGTGACGATGCCGTCGATCGGCGCACGCACCGCGCCATCGTCGTAATTCTTGCGCAGCTCGGCGATGGCCGAGCGTGCCTCGGTGAGTGCCGTGTTGAGGTTGAGCAACTCGCTTTCGATCGCACGTTCTTCGGCCTGCATCGCCTCGAAGTCCTGGACCCCGCGATACTCGCTCTCCAGCGCGGCGGCGTGCTGGTTGAGCGACAGATAGCCCCGGTCGGTCAGCGTCTCGTATTGCTTGCGGGCGTCGCTGGCGAATTGCCGACGATGCTGGGCAAACGGCATCATCGCGCCAATGACCTCCTTGCGGATGCGCAGCTCGCTCTCGCGAACCACCCGCGAGGTGACGTCCGAAGTCAACCGCGCGATGGTCTCCGCCACGGCCTGCGAGTCTCACGACGGCGATCTGGTCGCCGGCCTTGACGATCTGACCGTCCTTGACGGTGATGTCGCGCACCGTCACGGCATATTCGGCCGCGGCCATGGCCGGCTCGCCCAGCACCAGGCCCTCGCTGCGGAGATAGATCCGGTCGCCCAGCAGGAAATTGCCGAGCCATAGCCCGAGCGCCAGCACCGCACCGAGATAGAGAACGCGAATGAACATCAGCCTGTTCGAACGCGGCTCGTTCTCGAGAGGCTGGCCGTGGGACCGTACCTTGAGATAGCGCACTATATGATCTCCACTTGCTTCATGACGTGCCGCGGCACGTAGGGGTCGCGGTATGAGCCTCCTGAAGATCAGTTCCTGCACGATCGCCACGAGACGGACGACGCGCACCACCGAAATCTGCAGGACCGTGTAGAGCGGAAGAAAGACCACCAGCCAGAGCGGCGTGCGGACGCCGACCGCCGTGGCCGCGGCGAAGGTCACGACGTCGAGCATCGCATAGCCCACCAGCGTCGCCGCCAGGATCGTCGCGGCAAAGCTGCCGAAATAATAGACGAGCCAGATCAGGTAGATCGGGAAGACGGCTTGCAGGATGATCTGGAAGAACACGATGTCGAGGACCGTCACCGCGTCGCTCAAGCGAAAGGTGGATTTGCGGGGATCGAGCACCCAGCGGAATTTGCGTGACCAGATGGTGATCAATCCCCGATCCCACCGCAGCCGTTGCGCGATGAAGGCCGGCACGCTCTCGGGAACGTCGGTCATGGCCCTCGCCTTGAACGCAAAGCGCAGCTTCCAGCCGGCGCTGCGCAGCTTCATGGTCAGGTCCGCATCCTCCCCGACCTCGACATCCTGCCCGCCGACGCCCTCGATGGCCGCGCGCCGGAACGCGCCGAAGGCCCCGGAGACCACGGCCAGCGTGCCGAGACTGTCGGCGATGCAGCGGCCGAGCGACAGGCCGATCGCATATTCGACCTGCTGGAAGCGCGTCATCAGGCTCGCTTGCGTATTGCGAACGCCGAGATTTCCGCTGACCGCGCCGACCCTGGGATCGGCGAACGGCCGCACGAGCTCGGCGAGCGCGTCGCGATCGAGCGTCGTATCGATATCGCAGATGACCACGACCTCTGCCCGGCACACCGAAAGGGCCAGGTTGACGCCGGCGCTCTTGCCTCCGCGCTGCGCCACGCGCAGCACGTTGCTGACCTTGCCGTCCCGCCGCAGGGCCGACGCCACCTCGTACATGCGATCGGTCGAGCCATCGTCCACGACGACGATCTGGACGCCGGCGCATTGCGACAGGATCGTCTGCTCGCCGAGCGACTCGACGCAGGCCCGCAGGCTGCGCTCCTCGTTGTGCCCGACCAGCACGACGCTGATCCACAGCGACGGGTCGAGCGGACGGCGCTCCTCCGGCCACAGCAACGAGACCGGAGCGACCAACGCCCCGACGAGGTAGCGCGGGATCTCGATCAGCGCCGTGAACCAGAACAGGAACAGGAGGCTGGTGAAGTCCAGGGACTCAAGGAGCGAGAGTACATCCATCTCCGGATTCCCTCGACAGCATCTCGACGATCGCCGCGCCTTCGGCGACTTCGATCCCGAGCCTCGACATGTCCCGCTGCAGCGCCATCGATAGCCTGGCGGATTCGACGCTCGAAGGCCGCAACCTCCCTGACGGACGTGTTTGGAAAGCCGATCACGGCGGAGCACCCGGCCCCGACGCCGACGAAATCGCACGATCGCAGCTCGCTGCCGATCGCCTCGGCGACGCGCTGAAACCCGGCATCCGCCGCGATCGCGCCCTTCTGCTGCATGAGCCGGTCGAGATTTCGAACCGTCACGCGCGCAACCGAGAACGGCAGCTCGAACCGTTCGGACACCCTGAGCCTCGTGCATGGCGAGCAGGCCGAATTCGTGCGGAGAGTGGATGCGGGTCCGCCCCTCGAGCAGCGGCGCGATATCGAATTGCGGCAGCCGCCCTTCGTGCAGCGCCCTGATCCCCTCTTCCGTGAGGTCGTAATGGTACCAGTCGCTCGGCGCCGCATCGTCGGACGCCATGACCGTGGAACAGTCGAGGCACACGAAACGGACCGCGGGATCGGAGCTGGCGGTGCCGCAGGCGCCGCAAATCGCAACCTTGCCCGGCTTTCCATAGTCCACGCCGAGATGATGCAGCGTGCGCTCGCATTTGGGACAGATCAGCAGGTCGCCCTTGCGGAAGCTGGATTCGGCCTGCTGACATCCGCACCGATAATGGTGAACGAGCACATCCTCGTTCAGATGCGCGCTGCCACACTCCGGACAGGCCTCGTACACATGCAGGCGGGACGAGGCGCAGCTCGTGCAGGCGTGAACCCGCGTGAAGTGACGCCTTTGCAGCAATTCGAGGCGGGCCAGCATCTCCAGCTGATGCCGGAGGCCCGGCGCGGCACCCAGCATGGGATAGGCGACCAGATCGCGCGAGGCGGGATCGAAGCTCGCCGTCACCGGCGCGCTTCTGGAGTAGGCCAGCCGCAGCAGCGTCAACTCGGCGGCGTTCTGGTGCTCGCCCCTGAACGGGATTTCGGCAAGGCGGCGCCAGATCGGCGCAAACGCGTGCCTGAGCTCGGCAGCGCTATCAGGCCCGAACGAGGCGCCGGTAAAGTCATGCCGAAGGCCCGCATTATTGCCGAAGTCCGCGATTGGAAGCGCGGGGTCTCGCGCGGTCTCCAGCGCCTCGCGCAAATCCGCGGGCTCGACATGGCCGAGCAGAACGATCGCCGAGAAGTCGGCGCCCGGCTCGCTCCAGATGGTGGTATCGGGGACGAGAGGGGGCGACCCGCCCAAGGCCAGAAAGCCTGGAGAGTGCGCGGCCTGAAGTTCAGCGGCATGATCTGCGCGTGCGAAGCTTTCGACTGACATTTGTCCAATGTGCCCCGTTTCTGCCTCCCAGCTTCATCACGCGTCCTTTCGGCGAAGTTTGACGGCAGTCAACCTTGCGGAAGAGTTCCGCGGGCTGGTTGCGCGGGCGTTAAGAAGCCTATCGGTTTTTCAAACGGCGCGTTGGGCGAAGCACCCCGACGATTTCTCCCTGCGCGTGTCGATCCCTGCCCGCACACGGGCGAGATGAGCCGCGAGAGCGAGAAGGCGCGCCCTGCTCGGTCATTGCGAGCGTAGCGAAGCAATCCACGCTGCCACCACGGAAAGACTCTGGATTGCTTCGCTGCGCTCGCAATGACGATGTGGAGACGGCGCGCACAAGCCCGAGACCGTCACACTGATTATCCGCCCTGCGGAATCACCCTCATCCCCGCATGATCGCCCCGCCCTCACCGCACGCCCGCGCAATAGACATTTCCCGACCCCGGCGGCATCCTTGCTCCATCAACCGACAACAGAGCCTGCGGGCCACCCTGGGGGAAACATCATGTTGCAGACACGGTTCACCAAACTCGTCGGCGTCGAGCACCCGATCGTCCAGGGCGGCATGCAGTGGGTCGGCCGCGCCGAGCTGGTTGCCGCCGTTGCCAATGCCGGCGCGCTCGGCTTCATCACGGCACTGACCCAGCCGACGCCGGAGGACCTCACCAAGGAGATCGCGCGCTGCCGCGACCTCACCGACAAGCCATTCGGCGTCAACCTCACCATCCTGCCCGCAATCAAGCCGCCGCCTTATGCCGAATACCGCGCCGCCATCATCGAGGCCGGCATCACCGTGGTCGAGACCGCCGGCAACAAGCCTCAGGAGCATGTCGACGAGTTCAAGAAGCACGGCGTCAAGGTCGTGCACAAATGCACCAGCGTGCGCCACGCGCTCTCGGCCGAGCGGATGGGCGTCGACGCCATCTCGATCGACGGGTTCGAATGTGCCGGCCATCCCGGCGAGGACGACACGCCCGGCCTGATCCTGATCCCGGCCGCCGCCAACAAGGTCAAGATCCCCATGATCGCCTCCGGCGGCTTTGCCGACGCCCGCGGCCTCGTCGCCGCCCTGGCGCTGGGTGCCGAGGGCATCAACATGGGCACCCGTTTCATGGCCACCAAGGAAAGCCCGATCCACCAGCTCATCAAGGAGAAGATCGTCGCCAATGACGAGCGCGAGACCGAGCTGATCTTCCGCACCATGCGCAACACCTCGCGCGTCGCCAGGAACGAGATCTCGACCAAGGTCGTTGCCATGGAGAAGGAAGGCGCCAAGTTCGAGGACATCCGCGAGTCTCGTCGCGGGTGCCCGCGGCAAGATGGTGTACGCGACCGGCAACTCGGACGAAGGCATCTGGTCGGCCGGTCAGGTGCAGGGCCTGATCCAGGACATCCCGACCTGCGGCGAACTCATCTCGCGCATCGTGCGCGAAGCCGAGGCCATCATCCGCAGCCGGCTGGAGGGTATGATCGCGAGCCCGGCGGCGCAGGCGGCCGAGTGATCGCTGATGTGATTTGAAAGTATGGCCCGCCACGCCGAAGGTGCGCTCCCTCGCCCCGCTTGCGGGGAAAGGGTTGGGGTGAGGGGAGTCTCCGCGAGGACGGTGAGAGTTGAATTCGCGGAGAGTCCCCTCACCCGGAATTTGCTCCGCAAATTCCGGCCTCTCCCCGCAGGCGGGGAGAGGCGAAAGACGGCATCGATCTTCATCTACAAACTCAATTGAGTGCGAGGTAACGCATGAAAGCCTACGTCTACGGTCCTGAAGGCGCTCGGATTTCCGACGTCGCTCAACCAAAACCCAAGGGCACGCAGGTCCTCGTCAAGGTGCGGGCCTGCGGCCTCAACCGCGCCGACACCGGCATGCGCAAGGGCCACGCGCATGGCGCGGCCGGCGGCGTCGGCACCGTGCTCGGCATGGAATGGGCCGGCGAGGTCGCCGAGGCTCGGACCGGATGCGAAAGGCGTCAAGGTCGGCGATCGCATCATGGGCTCGGGCGGCTCCGCGTTTGCCGAGTACACGCTGGCCGACCATGGCCGGCTGTTCCAAGCACCCTCGAACATGAATTTCGAGGAAGCCGCCACCCTGCCCGTCGCGCTCGCCACCATGCACAATGCGGTCGTCACTGTCGGCGGCGTGCAGGCGGGCCAGAGCGTGCTGATCCAGGGTGCCAGCTCCGGCGTCGGCCTGATGGCGATGCAGATCGCGCGGCTCAAGGGCGCCAAGCTCGTGATCGGCTCCTCCACCGATGCCTATCGGCGCGGCCGGCTGAAGGAATACGGCGCCGACCTGGCGGTCGACAGCTCCGATCCCAAATGGGTCGACGAGGTGCTGGCGGCGACCAACGGCGAAGGCGTCGACCTCATCGTCGACCAGGTCTCGGGCAAGGTCGCCAATCAGAACCTCGCCGCGACCAAGGTGAAGGGCCGCATCGTCAATGTCGGCCGGCTCGGCGGCACCCACGCCGATTTCAACTTCGACCTGCATGCAGCGCGCCGCATCGACTATGTCGGCGTCACCTTCCGCACCCGCACCATCGAGGAGGTCCGCGAGATCTTCGAACAGGTCAGGAAGGATATCTGGGGCGCGGTCGAGTCGCGAAAACTGCAGCTGCCGATCGACAGGGTCTATCCGTTCGACCAGATCGAGCAGGCGTTCGAGCACATGGAAGCGAACAAGCATCTCGGGAAGATCGTGGTGACGCTGTAGGGCGCCGCTCTCTCCGCCGTCATGGCCGGGCTTGACCCGGCCATCCACGACCTTGTCGCCCTCACCGAAGAACGTGGATGCCCGGGACAAGCCCGGGCATGACGGAGCAAGCATCCGTTCAATTCAGAAGCATTCGCAAGTGCCATGCTCCTGCAACTCACTCGCGACTACTTCTGTGGATCGTCGCTTGATGTTCACCCCCGCCCTGCTAAATCCCCGCCATGACCTCCCAGCATGACAAAACCTCGGTCGCGGCCATCTCGATCTTCGCCAGCGGCGGCATGGCAGCGGCCAAGTTCGTCGTCGGGATCGCGATCGGCTCTCTCGCGCTGATCTCCGAGGCCCTGCACTCCTCGATCGACCTCATCGCCACCATCATCACCTGGGCGGTGGTGCGGGTGTCCGACAAGCCGGCGGACGACGAACATCATTACGGCCACGGCAAGCTGGAGAGCATCTCCGCGCTCGGCGTCACCGCCCTGCTCTACGTGCTCGCCGGCGGCATCCTGGTCGAGTCCTACAGCCGGTTGCGCGAGGGAACCCCGCCGCCGACCATCTCGGCGGTGCCCTTCGTGGTGCTGGTGATCGACATCGTCGTCAACCTCTGGCGCGCCCGCGCCCTGCATCGCGCTGCGCGCGAGACGCGGAGCCAGGCGCTGGCGGCCGACGCGCTGCATTTCGCCTCCGACGTGATGGGCTCGTTCGCCGTCATCGTCGGCCTGATCCTCGCAGGCCTCGGCTTCTGGTGGGGCGATGCCGCCGCGGCCGGCGCGGTCGCCGTGATGATCGCCCTGCTCGGCCTGCGCATGGCCGGCTCGACCGTGCAGACCCTGGTCGACCGCGCCCCCGAGGGCGCGCAGGAAAAGGCCACGGCCGCGATCCGAAGCGTGCCCGGCGTGATCGATGTCGAGCGGCTGCGGGTCCGCATGGTCGGCGCGACCACCTTCATCGACACCATCGCGAAAGTGCCCCGGACCTATCCGATCGACCGCGTCGAGGAGATCAAGCGCAAGGCGCATGCCGCCGTCGACCAGGCATTCGGCGATGCCGACCTCTCCTTCACCCCCGTCCCGGTCGCGCGCGACAACGAGACCGTACGCGACCGCATCATGGTGATCGCCCGCAATTCGGGCCTCGCCATCCACCACGTCACGGTGCACGATCTCGGTGGCAAGCTGATCGTCAGCATTGACCTCGAGGTCGACGGCGCGATGCAGCTGGAGGCCGCCCACGACATCGCCAACACGCTGGAGCGCAACATCCAGGAGGAGTTCGGCGAGGACGTCGAGGTCGACGTCCATATCGAGCCGCTGGAACCGGAACTTCCCTTCGGCGTCGATGCCGCGCCCGAGCGGGTGCAGACCATCGCGGCCGCGCTGACGGAATATGCCGCCGGCGGCGAGATCCACGACATCCATAATGTCCGCGTCCGGAACACCGATGCCGGCGAGATCGTCAACTTCCATTGCCGCGCCACACCGTCGATGAGCGTGATCAAGGTGCATGAGCATGTCGACGCGATCGAGCGCGCGTTGCGGCGTGCGTTCCCGAGCGTGAAGCGCGTCATCAGCCACGCCGAGCCGTCGCGCGCGTGACGCGCGCGGAACGAGGAACGTGCGCGGAGTCACACGTTCTCGTTTCGGACTCCTCCCGTCCGTGAGTTTGCGGACGCGCGACGCACAAATTGCGCGTTGGATAAGAATAAATCCGCATTAACGATTCGTTGACTCTCGACAGCCCGCGAAAACTGGATTCAAATCGCTGTGATTCGGAAGCGATGTGGGGCTGCTTCCGGACTTCAGTTGCAAGCTGGTTTTCAGGGGGCCGAAGGCATGTCGCGTGCAGACGCCGCGAACGCGTGCGTCCAATCCGATTCGATCAAAGGATTGGCGCAATCGATCGCGAAACCTGCCTATCATCGGCTCTTGATCGCAGAGCCGGCGCTTCGTCGCGCCGTGCCGACGCTTATCATCGCCTTCCTGATCACGATCTGCCTCGGCGCGTTCGTGCAGGTCGTCGACCAGACGCGCCAGAAGCGGCTGGTGATCCGCCACGACATCACTGCACTCGCCGACCTGCTCGCCGAACGCATCGACCGCCTCACCTCCGTGCGGCAGGAGCGGCTGAAGAACATCGAGAGCCTGCCGACGCTGCTGCCGGACCTGATCCCGTCCTGGGGCACGGCCACGGGCCGCAACGTCATCGTCACCTCGGCCGGCATCGACCGCCGCGTCCTCGCCCGGATCCCGGTCGACAACGACCCCTCCGGCAACGATCGCCTGCTCGACGCCATCACGACGGCACAATTGCTCGCGGCGCCGACACGCGACGGCAACATCTCCGACATGACACTGCCGAACGGCAACGCCGCGATGGCGACCTCGCGGCAGATCAAGTCGATGCCCGGCTTCGTCACCGTGATCCAGGAGCGCAACGAGCCGATTTGGGGCTCGGACGCCGCGCTCTCGGTGACGCTGTCGGCGACCACGGGCTTCGTCGTCCTGATCCTCGGCTTCGCCTTCCACTGGCAATCGACCCGCGCCCGCGAAGGCGATCTCATCAACGACGCCGTGCGCGGCCGGATCGACACCGCCCTCAACCGCGGCCGCTGCGGCCTGTGGGACTGGGACCTGTCGCGCGGCCGGATCTTCTGGTCGCAATCGATGTTCTCGATGCTCGGCCTCGACGGCCGCCACGAGGCTCCTCACCTTCGGCGAGGTCAATGCGCTGGTGAAGTCCGACGACATCGACCTGTTCGCGATCGCCGACCAGCTCATCTCCGAGAAGATCGACCACATCGACCAGACCTTCCGCATGCAGCATGTCGACGGCCACTGGATCTGGCTCCGCGTCCGCTGCGAGAAGACCCGCGGCGCGACCGATTCCAGCGTGCACCTGATCGGCATCGCCGTCGACATCACCGAGCAGAAGAGCCTCGCCGAGAAGACAGTGGAAGCCGACCTCCGTCTTCGCGACGCGATCGAGACCATTCCGGAGGCCTTCGTGCTGTGGGACGCGAGCGATCGCCTCGTGCTCTGCAACTCGCACTTCCAGCGTCTGCACAAGCTGCCCGACACCGCCGTCATTCCCGGCACTTCCTACGAGACCGTGCTCGAAGTCGGCCGCATGCCGGAGGTGCGCACCCGCCACAACGAGACCGCGGCCCAAGGCCCGGGCGCGCGCACCTTCGAGGCCCAGCTCGACGACGGCAGCTGGCTGCACATCAGCGAGCGCCGCACCAAGGACGGCGGCTACGTCTCGGTCGGCACCGACATCACCCGCATCAAGGAGCACGAGCAGAAGCTGGTCGACAACGACCTGCGCCTGCGCGCCACCGTCATCGACCTGAAGCGTTCGCAGGCCGCGCTGGAGCGGCAGGCGGTCGAGCTCGCCGATCTCGCCGAGAAATACCAGCGCGAAAAGACCCGCGCCGAGGAAGCCAACCAGACCAAGTCGAAATTCCTCGCCAATATGAGCCACGAGCTGCGCACGCCGCTCAACGCCATCATCGGCTTCTCCGAGATCATGGGCTCGGGCATGTTCGGCGAGACTCGGCAGCGAGAAGTACCAGGAATATTGCCAGGACATCCTGACCAGCGGCCACTACCTGCTCGAAGTCATCAACGACATCCTCGACATGTCCAAGATCGAGGCCGGCCGCATGAAGCTCGATATGGAAGAGCTCGACCTGGCGCAGACGCTGGCGGAATCCCTGCGGGTCGTCACCGGCCGGGCCCAGGACAAGCACCTGACACTCGACGCCGATATCGCAAAGTCCATTTCCGTCGTCGCCGATCGCCGCGCCACCAAGCAGATCATCGTCAATCTGCTCTCCAACGCCGTGAAGTTCACGCCCGACGGCGGGCGTATCGTGGTGCGCAGCCGGCAGCTCGACGACAGGATCGTGCTGATGATCGCCGACACCGGCATCGGCATCGCGCCGCATTCGCTGACACGGCTCGGCCGCCCGTTCGAGCAGGTGGAGAGCCAGCTCACCAAGACCTATCACGGCTCGGGCCTCGGCCTCGCAATTGCCCGCTCGCTGGCCCAGCTCCACGGCGGCTCGATGCGCCTGCGCTCCAGGCTCGAGGTCGGCACCGTCGTGCGCGTGACCCTGCCGCGCGACGCGATCAAGGCGGCAGCCAGCGTATCGGCTGCGGCCTAGACGAAGAACTGAGACAGCTGCGCGTGGGCGCTTCGGTCACCTCCGAATGTTGCGGTGAGAGGCCGTGTCGAAATGCCTATGACCGCCTGTGACCGTTTCTTTTCGATCCGCGGGTCCCTCTTCAGAGCATTGAGCGCGTACGGATCCACAACATAAATCTTCAAGCCGTTCTCCAGACCTTCGACGATCACATCATTGATGTGGGCGTCGCTGAAGCTGTACCCGATAACCATCAACCGGGCTGACGGCCCGAGAAGCATCTCCCGGAATTGTTCATGATACCACCGCAAGATGGGATATACGCCAATACTCACGGCTTTTTCCCCGCCCATGATGAGGATGCGCTTGCCAACATTGGATTCGACCCAGTTCACAGAACCATGGAGTTTCACGTAGGGCTGCGCACCACTGGTGGGAATGGTGGTAAAAGGCGGATTTGGCTCCATCAGAGCGAACTTGTCCTGGCGGGCGCCAGTCGGCCTGAACGTGGAGGGAAATCTCATGCCGGGTTGATCAATGCGGGTCCAATTCTTCGGCGCGCCGAATACCGGGTTGTAGTGCTGTTCAAGCAAGCAATCCTGATTGAGCGTGAAGATCGCGTGGAAGCGGCTGAGAAACGCTGCCACGGAATGCTGCACGCTGGGAGGATTCTCGAACTCGAACTGCTTGTGCATGAAGGCATTGTTCATGCCGTTGAATATGCCAACCACGCAGGACAGTAACGTAACGGCGCGCTTCTGATCCTCGGCATCCTCCGACGTCTGGAGCTCGGCCATCACGCTTTCAAACTGACCGTTTGAATCGAACAGTCGATCCCGGGTGACCGTGTCGATATCGCTGTCGGCTAGGATCTGTTCAAAGACTTCGGACGCGAGGGGACCGCCCCAGTTGTAGGAAAATCCGGCGCCCGTCAGAAGGAGGCAGGTCATGGCAATCGCCCAAAGCAGAGACTCTTGCCAATAGCATCTCTTGACCACATCCAATAGGTGGGACTGCGTTGTCTGGAGTCGGCGTTTCTTTGGCTGCGCAGATCGGGAACTATGCATTTTTCTTCAAGGTAAAACCAATGATTACCGCATACTTCGACGCCAGTGGGACCATGGGAGATTCGACCGTCTTTGTGATGGCCGGTTACCTCGGATATTCGCACGCTTGGCAACGCTTTAGCGACGAATGGGGGGCGGCTCTATCGGAGCCGAGAGCGCTTAATTACTTCAAGATGTCGGAAGCATGGGCGAGACGAGGTGAGTTTACCGGTTGGGTGCCCGAAGACCGCAATGCCAAGCTCAGAAGGTTAGCTCCGATTGTTAACAAGTACGCGCTTGCCTCCATGATCGTTACCGTGCCTACCAGGTCCTGGCGGCGGCATATGGTCGGCAAGCTTGAACACAAATATCACAACCGACCGTACTACTTCGCGTTTCACGGTGCGATGTCCAACGTACCAAAATTTCTTCACCAGAAAGGGATCGAGGACGAGATAGAGTTCGTCTTTGACTCCGAGGGCGGCGAGCCTGTTCAAGAAATCCTGGACGGGTTCGATCGTTGGGCAGAATTGGCGCCCGATCATCTGAAAAAATACCTCTGCGGGCCTCCCGTCTTCCGCGACGAGAAGCTTGTCCTTCCCCTTCAAGCTGCGGACATGCTCGCCTGGCACATTAGGCGCATCTTCCATGACCGAATATCTGAGCAGGATATCCCAGCATTAACGCCTATCGCCGCCGAGATGTTCGAGATCGAGCAGATTCGGACTATATGGAATGACCGTGAAATCGCCGATGCAGCGCAATTCATTCTGTCTCGCTCTGCACCGATCTATGGAGGCCAGAAGCCCCAATTCATGACGCTTCCTGATCCGACTACCTTCATTTTGGCGCGGGAGTTCTGACGACTTATGATCAGACAGAATGCGCAACTTCGCCATGTAGTTCTGACGGGGCAGCGCAACGCCTGAAAAGAGGACCGCGGCCTAGGCTTACAGCTGCAGCGACGGTGCCACCTCACGAGCGACATTGACCAGCGCCGCGATCAGCGGCGTCATGGGGTCGCGCTGCGGGATCACCATGCCAATGCTGTAATTGACCTCGGGGTCGACGATCGGGATCGAGCGCACGGTGTCGGACAGGCCGAGCGTCTCGGCAAGCTTGGCCGGCATCACGCTCGCCCAGCGCCCCGTCTTGACATGCGTGAACAGCACCAGCAGCGAGTTCGAGGTCAGTGTCGGCGTCGCCTCCGCCCCGACCGAGCGCAGCGCACGGTCGATGATGCGACGGTTCTGCATGTCGGGCGTCAGCAGGCACAGCGGCACCTGCCCGACCTCTTTCCACGTCACCGTCTCGCGATCGCCGAACATTCCGTCCGGCGACGTCAGCAAACGGTAGCTCTCGTTGTAGAGCGGAATGGTGCGTACCTTGCCGATGGGCTCGTTCTCGATGTAGGTCAGCCCTGCATCCACCTCGAGATTTTCAAGCAATCCCAGCACCTCCGACGAGGTCGTCGAGCGGATGCTGAAACGCACCTCGGGATGCCGGGCGCGGAACGGCGTCGTCAGCGCGGCGACCATGCCGAGCACGGTCGGGATCGCCGCGATGCGGATCTCGCCGGAGAGCTGATGCTTCAGCCCGTTGATCTCGTCGCGCATCGCGCGGGCATCGCCGACGATCCGCCGCGCCCAGTCGAGCGCGCGCTCCCCTTCCGGCGTAAAGCCCTGGAAGCGCGACCCGCGCTGGACCAGCATCACGCCGAGGATCTCCTCGAGCTGCTTGAGCCCGGTCGACATCGTCGGTTGCGTCACGCCGCACACCTCCGCCGCGCGTCCGAAATGCCGCTCCTTCGCCAGCGCCAGCAATAGTTCAAGCTTGTCGATCAACCGGTCGTCCCCTCGAATTCTCGTCTGGCATGCAAGCTAGCATGCCGGGCCTGCACCAACACGCAAAAACCGGCAGCCGATCCGACTTTCATTTCCATTCCGTATCGACCGATTGCGGTTGCAAATCGATCGGAATTCGCAATCGCAGCACGGGACGGCTTTATTGATCTTCGAATGATTCCAATTAGTTTGCGGTCAGGAAACGCTCAGGTTGAGAACGACGAATGACAGCGGTTTTTGAGCCTTGGAACGAGACGCGCGGCGCCGAGATCATCGCCGAACATGCCAACCAGGAGGGCGCGACGCTGGTCATCCTGCATGCGTTGCAGGAGGCGTTCGGTTACGTGCCGGAGGCCGCCATTCCCGTGGTGGCGCAGGCGCTCAATCTGTCTCGTGCCGAAGTGCATGGCGTGTTCACTTTCTACCATGATTTCCGCCACAAGCCGGCCGGCCGCCACGTGCTGAAGCTGTGCCGTGCGGAGGCCTGCCAGGCCGCGGGCGGCGATGCGCTGGCTGCGCACGCCGAAGCAAAGCTTGGCGTGTCGCTCGGCAACACCACGCCCGACGATCGCGTCACGCTGGAGCCGATCTACTGCCTCGGCCTGTGCGCGACCGCACCGTCCGCGATGCTCGACGGCCGCCTGATCGGACGGCTGGATCAGAAGCGCCTCGACGCCCTCGTTGCGGAGGCACAGCGATGAGCATGCGTCTATTCGTAGCACGTGATGCCGGCGCGATTGCCGTCGGCGCCGACGAGGTTGCGCTGGCGCTGGAGCAGAACGCGGCCAGGCGCGGCATTGCGCTCGAGATCGTCAGAACCGGCTCGCGCGGGATGTACTGGCTGGAGCCACTGGTCGAGGTTGCGACGCCGCAGGGCCGCATCGCCTTCGGTCCGGTCACGGAAGCCGACGTGCCTTCCCTGCTCGATGCGCTCGCAAACAACACGCCGCATCTGTTGCGGCTGGGCGCGACCGAGGAGATCCCCTGGCTGAAGCGTCAGACCCGCCTCACCTTCGCCCGCTGCGGCGTGATCGACCCGCGCTCGCTCGACGACTACCGCGCCCATGGCGGCTACAAGGGGCTGGAGCGCGCTCTGTCGCTCGGCACGGACGCGATCCTCAACGAGGTCACCGCATCGGGCCTGCGCGGCCGGGGCGGGGCGGGCTTCCCGACCGGCATCAAGTGGAAGACCGTCGCGCAGGCCAAGGCCGACCGCAAGTTTATCGTCTGCAACGCCGACGAGGGCGACAGCGGCACCTTCGCCGACCGCATGATCATGGAAGGCGATCCCTTCCTGGTGATCGAGGGCATGACCATCGCCGGCATCACCGTCGGCGCGACCAAGGGTTACATCTACACCCGCAGCGAATACCCGCATGCCATCGAGGCGATGAATGCCGCCATCCTTGCGGCCCGACGTGGCGGTTATCTCGGCAGCAACATCGGCGGCTCGACCTACAGCTTCGATCTCGAAGTTCGCGTCGGTGCCGGCGCCTATGTCTGCGGCGAGGAGACCGCGCTGCTGGAGAGCCTCGAAGGCCGCCGCGGCATCGTGCGGGCCAAGCCGCCGCTGCCGGCGCATCACGGCCTGTTCGGCAAGCCGACCGCCATCAACAACATCCTCTCGCTGGCCGCCATTCCCTTCATCCTGGCCGAAGGTGCCAAGACCTACGCCGATTACGGCATGGGCCGCTCGCGCGGCACGATGCCGATCCAGCTGGCCGGCAATCTCCGCTACGGCGGCCTGTTCGAGACCGCCTTCGGCGTGACGCTCGGCGAGTCTCGTCGACGACATCGGCGGCGGCACCTTCACCGGCCGTCCGGTCCGTGCCGTGCAGGTCGGCGGCCCGCTCGGCGCCTACTTCCCCCGCGCGCTGTTCGACACGCCGTTCGACTACGAAGCCTTTGCCGCGCGCGACGGCCTGATCGGCCATGGCGGAATCGTCGTGTTCGACGACACCGTCGACATGCGCAGGCAGGCGCGCTTCGCGATGGAGTTCTGCGCGATCGAATCCTGCGGCAAATGCACGCCGTGCCGGATCGGCTCGACCCGCGGCGTCGAGACCATCGAGAAGATCATCAACGGCGAGCGCGTCCACGAAAACCTCGCGCTCGTCGAGGACCTCTGCAGCACCATGAAATTCGGCTCGCTCTGCGCACTCGGCGGCTTCACGCCCTACCCCGTGCTCAGCGCATTGAAGCACTTCCGGGAGGACTTCATCCCGGCACCGACCACGCTTCAGGCCGCGGAATAGGAGAACGACGATGTCTCTGATCGAAGAAATCGACTACGGCACGCCGGCTTCCAAATCGGAAACCATGGTTACGCTCACCATCGACGGCAACCAGGTCACCGTGCCCGAGGGCACCTCGATCATGCGTGCCGCGATGGACGCAGGCCACCAGATCCCGAAGCTCTGCGCGACCGACATGGTCGACGCATACGGCTCCTGCCGTCTCTGCCTCGTCGAGATCGAGGGCCGCGCCGGCACACCGGCCTCCTGCACCACGCCGGTCATGAGCGGCCTCGTCGTGCACACGCAGACCGAGCGGCTGAAGAAGCTGCGCAAGGGCGTGATGGAGCTCTACATCTCCGACCATCCGCTCGACTGCCTCACCTGCGGCGCCAACGGCGATTGCGAGCTGCAGGACATGGCCGGTGCCGTGGGCTTGCGCGACGTGCGCTACGGCTATGAGGGCGAGAACCACGTTTTCGCCAAATCCCATGGCTGCGACAACGACCATTGGATGCCGAAGGACGAGTCCAACCCCTACTTCACCTACGATCCTTCCAAGTGCATCGTCTGCTCGCGCTGCGTCCGCGCCTGCGAGGAAGTGCAAGGCACCTTCGCGTTGACCATCTCCGGCCGCGGCTTCGACAGCCGCGTCTCGCCCGGCATGAGCGAGAGCTTCCTCGGCTCCGAATGCGTCTCCTGCGGCGCCTGCGTGCAGGCCTGCCCGACCGCGACGCTGACGGAAAAGTCCGTGATCGAGGTCGGCCAGCCAGAGCACTCCGTCGTCACCACCTGTGCCTATTGCGGCGTCGGCTGCGCCTTCAAGGCGGAGATGCGCGGCGAGGAAGTCGTGCGCATGGTGCCCTACAAGGACGGCAAGGCCAATCGCGGCCATTCCTGCGTCAAGGGCCGCTTCGCCTGGGGCTACACCAACCACAAGGAACGCATCCTCAAGCCGATGATCCGCGAGCGGATCGAGGATCCCTGGAAGGAAGTCTCCTGGGATGAGGCGTTCTCCTTCGCCGCAGCGAAGATGCGCGGCATCCAGAAGAAGTACGGCCGCGACGCCATCGGCGGCATCACCTCCTCCCGCTGCACCAATGAAGAAACCTATCTGGTGCAGAAGCTGATCCGCGGCGGCTTCGGCAACAACAATGTCGACACCTGCGCCCGCGTCTGCCACTCGCCGACCGGCTATGGCCTGTCGCAGACTTTTGGTACGTCGGCCGGCACCCAGGACTTCGACTCGGTCGAGGAGACCGACGTCGCCGTGATCATCGGCGCCAACCCCGCATCGGCTCACCCGGTGTTCGCCTCGCGCTTGAAGAAGCGGCTGCGCCAAGGCGCAAAACTGATCGTGATCGATCCGCGCCGCACCGAGATGGTGGACTCGCCGCATGTGAAGGCGCTGCACCTGCCCTTGATGCCCGGCACCAACGTTGCCGTCGTCACCGCGCTGGCGCATGTCATCGTCACCGAGGGCCTTGCCAACGAAGCCTTTATTCGCGAGCGCTGCGACTGGAGCGAGTTCGAGGAATGGGCCGCCTTCGTCGCCCAGCCCAAGCACAGCCCGGAGGCGACTGCCATCCTCACCGGCGTCGACCCGAAGGTGCTGCGCGAAGCTGCCCGCACCTACGCCACCGGCGGCAACGGCGCGATCTATTACGGCCTCGGCGTCACCGAGCACAGCCAGGGCTCGACCACCGTGATCGCGATCGCCAACCTCGCGATGGCGACCGGCAATATCGGCCGTCCCGGCGTCGGCGTGAACCCGCTGCGCGGCCAGAACAACGTGCAGGGCTCCTGCGACATGGGCTCGTTCCCGCACGAGCTGCCGGGCTACCGCCACATCTCGGGCGACGCCGTGCGCGAGCAGTTCGAGGCGTTGTGGGAGGTCAAGCTCAATCCCGAGCCGGGCCTGCGCATTCCCAACATGTTCGATGCCGCGATCGAAGGCACGTTCATGGGGCTCTACGTGCAGGGCGAGGACATCCTGCAGTCCGATCCCAACACCAAGCACGTGGTCGCCGCCCTGTCGGCGATGGAATGCGTCATCGTTCACGACCTCTTCCTGAACGAGACCGCCAACTACGCCCACGTCTTCCTGCCCGGCTCGAGCTTCCTCGAGAAGGACGGCACCTTCACCAACGCCGAGCGCCGCATCCAGCGCGTCCGCAAGGTGATGTCGCCGAAGAATGGCATGGCCGACTGGGAGGTCACCATCGCGCTCGCCAAGGCCATGGGCTTCGAGATGAATTACAACCACCCGTCCGAGATCATGGACGAGATCGCCGCGCTCACGCCGACCTTCACGGGCGTTTCCTACGCCAAGCTCGACGAGGCTCGGCTCGGTGCAGTGGCCCTGCAACGAGAAGGCCCCCGAGGGCACGCCGGTGATGCATATCGGCGGCTTCGTTCGCGGCAAGGGCAAGTTCATCGTTACCGAATACGTCGCGACCGACGAGCGCACCGGCCCCCGCTTCCCGCTGCTGCTCACCACGGGCCGCATCCTCAGCCAGTACAATGTCGGCGCGCAGACGCGGCGCACCGAGAACGTGGTCTGGCATGCCGAGGACCGCCTCGAGATCCATCCGCACGACGCCGAGTTGCGCGGCGTGCGCGACGGCGACTGGGTAAGGCTGCAGAGCCGCGCCGGCGAGACCACGCTGCGCGCGGAGATCACCGACCGCGTCTCGCCGGGCGTCGTCTACACCACGTTCCACCACCCGGACACGCAGGCCAACGTCATCACGACGGACTATTCGGACTGGGCCACCAACTGCCCCGAATACAAGGTGACGGCAGTGCAGATCTCGCCGTCGAACGGCCCGTCCGACTGGCAGAAGTCCTATGACGAGCAGGCGCGGCAATCCCGCCGCATCGTGCCGGCCGAAGCCGCGGAGTAACCGCATGCACGTGCCCGTCCAGGCCATCGACCGCGAGATCTGGCGCGACGGCGTCGCGTCGGAAGGCGTGCGGCTGATCCCGGAGGAGACGCCGCTGGCGCTGACCTATAATGGCGGCACCTATGCCGTCATGATGGGAACGCCGCAGAACCTCGAGGATTTTGCCGTCGGCTTCAGCCTGGACGAAGGCATCATCAAGTCGGTCGACGACATCAAGTCGCTCGACATCGTTCGCCTCGACGATGGTATCGAGGCTCAGGATGTGGCTTGCACCGGAAGATGCGGCCCTCATCAGCGAGCGCCGCCGCCATGTCGCCGGCCCCACCGGCTGTGGCATCTGCGGTATCGAGTCCATCGCCGAAGCCGTGCGCCCCGCGGCAGTCGTGCCGCACGGCCAGACCTTCACGCCCGAGCAGATCATGATGGCGATGCAGGCGATCGCGCCGCTGCAATCGATCAACCTGCAGACCCGCGCGGTTCACGCCGCCGCGTTCTGGTCCCCTGCCGGCAACATCGTCGCGCTGCGCGAAGACGTCGGCCGCCACAATGCGCTCGACAAGCTCGCCGGCGCCCTGGCGCGCAGCCGCGCCGGCGCGAGCGGCGGCATGGTGCTGCTGACCAGCCGCGTTTCGGTCGAGATGGTGCAGAAGGCCGCCGCGATCGGCGCGCCTGTCATGGTCGCGGTGTCCGCGCCTACCGCGCTCGCAGTGCGTACCGCGGAGGCCGCCGGCATCACGCTGATCGCCATTGCCCGCCAGGACGGGTTCGAAGTGTTTTCGCATGGCAGCCGGATCGTCCCCCGCCATGCCACGGAGGTTGCCGATGTCGCCTGACCGCCTGATCTACATGGCCAACCAGATCGGCAAGTTCTTCCAGAGCCAGGGCCATGACAAGGCCGTGCCGGGGATTGCCGACCACATCAAGAAGTTCTGGGATCCCCGGATGAAGCGCGCGATCTTCGCCCATCTCGACACCGGCGGCGCGGGGCTGGAGCCGGACGTGCGCGAGGCGCTCACCTCGTTGAAGGCGACGTCCCTTCCAGCAGCGCCCTAAAGACGCGCCGTACCTCGCCCTGCGTCTCCTTCACCCGCGCCTCCAGCGACGAGAAGTCCGGCGCATCGCCGGCGCGCGCCATCACGCGCTGCAGGTCCGTGCCGGCGGTTTCCGGCTTGAAGCCGTCGCTGACGCACAGCCGCAGGATCTGCGTCAGATCGTGATAGAGCCGCGCGGCAGCGCGCAGGATCTCGGTCTCCGATTGCGGCAGCACCCCGAGCCTGCAGGCATTGTCGAGCACCTGCATGGTGCTGACGTCGAGGATCTCGGGCATCTGGTGCGCGTGCACGAGCTGGAGATATTGCGCGATGAAGTCGATGTCGACCATGCCGCCGGCGGCGTATTTGAGATCCCAGCAATCGCTCTCGCCCTTCTCCTGAGCGATCGCGCGCCGCATGTCGGCGACGTCGTTTGCGGTGATGGCGGGATCGCGATGCCGGGTCAGGACGTCGCGGATGACGCGCTCGATCCGCATCCGGAATTCGGGCGAAGCCGACACCACGCGGGCGCGCGTCAGGGCCATGTGCTCCCAGGTCCAGGCCTCGTTGGCCTGGTAATCCGCGAACGAGACCAGGCTAGAAGCCACGGGTCCGGCGCGTCCCGAGGGACGCAGGCGCATGTCGATCTCGTAGAGCACGCCGTAATTGGTGCGCGTCGTGAACGCGCTGATCAGGCGCTGGGTCAGGCGCGCAAAATAATGCGCGCCCTGCAGCGATTTCGGCCCATCGGAGTCCGGATCATCGGCGTCGAAATCGTAGAGCAGGATCAGATCGAGATCGGAGGACGCCGTCATCTCGCGGCTGCCGAGCCGGCCCATCGCGATGATCGCGGTCTCCTGGCCCTTGATCCGGCCGTGCTGGGCGGCGAAGCGGTCGGCGACGAGGCCGTGCACGGTGTGGACGATGCCTTCGGCAACGTCGGCGAAGGCCGTGCTCGCCTGCTGCGCCGAAACGGTGCCGGAGAGGATCCGCGTGCCGATCAGGAACAAGCTCTCCTGCCCGAACAGGCGCAGCCGGTCGAGGAACTCCTCGTAGGAGCCGGCATCCTGCACGGTCGCGGCCAGCCGTCCCGACAATTCCTGCCGGTCCGGCATGGCGCCGAAGAAGCGCGGATCGATCAGGCCGTCCATCAGCTGCGGCTGCCGCGCCAGCATCTCCCCTAACCGCGGCGCCGCGCCCAGCACCAGCGCCACCAGCGCGACGAGATCGCGGTTCTGGCCGAGCAGCGTGATCAGCCGGCCGCCGCGCTGCAGCGCCTTCAGGAAATCGTCGAACGCGACGACGGCGCGATCGGGCTCCTCGGCATGGGCAAGCCCGTCGATCAGGGCCGGCACGAATTCGATGAAGGCGTTGCGCGTCGCCTCGACGCGGAACACGCGATAGTCGCCGGTGACCCAGTCGCGCACGGTCTGCGCCACCGCGGCGGGCTTCTTGAAGCCGAGCGTGGTGAGGTGCTGCAGCAGCCGGGGATCGTCGGCCCCCGCACCGTAGTCGAGCGCGGGCAGCTTGGCGGTGCCGGTGGGATCATCGCCCTCGAACAGCTTTTCGTAGTGGCCCTGCACGATCTTGAGCTGCCGCAGCAGGTCGCTCGCAAAGGCCTCGCGATCCCGATAGCCGAAGAAGCGCGCGAAGCGTTCGACGGCGTCCTTGTCTTCGGGCAGCGTATGGGTCTGCTCGTCGGCGATCATCTGAATGCGATGCTCGACCCGGCGCAGGAACTCGTAGGCCGTGGTGAGTCTCGTCGCGCGCCGCTGATGTGATCCAGTTGCTGGCGGCGAGAATGTCGAGCGCGCGAAGCGTCGGCCGCACGCGCAATTCCGGATGGCGGCCGCCGGCGATCAATTGCTGGGTCTGCGCGAAGAACTCGATCTCGCGGATGCCGCCGCGGCCGACCTTGACGTTGTGCCCCTCGACCGCGACCTCGCTCTGGCCACGATAGGTCTGCATCTGCCGCTTCATGTCGTGGACGTCGGCGAGCGCGGCGAAGTCGAGGTGCTTGCGCCAGACGAAGGGCGCGATCTCGGCCAACATCGCCTCGCCGGCTTTGGCATCGCCGGCGCAGGCGCGCGCCTTGATCATCGCGGCGCGCTCCCAGGTGCGCCCTTCCCGCTCGTAATAGTTCAGCGCGGCGTCCCTGGAGATCGCCACCTGCGTCGAGGACGGATCGGGCCGCAGGCGCAGATCGACGCGGAACACGTAGCCGTCATAGGTGCGCTGCTGCAGGATGCGCGCCATGCCCTGCGTCACCCGGACGAAGAACGGCTGCGGCTCGATGTCCGGCGCCAGCGTCGTCGCGTCGGGATCGAAGAACACGATGAGATCGATGTCGCTGGAATAGTTCAGCTCGCCCGCGCCCATCTTGCCCATGGCGAGCACGATCAGCCCGCAGCCCTCTTCGGGCGCGTCAGGGTTGGGCGGGGAGATCTTGCCACGTGCGGCTTCCTGCCGCAGCAGGTATTGGAGCGCCGCCTGCACCGAGGACACCGCGACGTCGGTCAGCGCCGCCGTCACCCGCATCACCGGCCAGACCCCGCCGATGTCGCACAGGGCGGTCAGCAGCGCCGCCTCCGCCTTCATGCGGCGAAGCAGCCGCATCACTTCGGCCTCGTCCGCCGCCGCGAGCACCGCGCCACGGGCATCCGCGATCAGCGCTGCCAGATGCATATCCGGATCGCATTCGAGCAGCCGGACCAGGCGCACGGCATCTGCGCGCACCAGATCGAACAGATAAGGCGAGAATTCCGCGAGACCGGCCAGGATATCCTTCGCGAAGGGATGAACCAGCAGCGCCTCGAGACGGGCCGATTGAGCCGGCTCGAGGCTCGGCCAGCCAGCTTTCAAGACGTCGTTCGTCGGTTGTGGAAGCGGCAATATGGGGAGCTTCCGCAAAGCGCGCGGCCAGCCTCTCACCATGCTTGTCCGCGTTTCCCGGCGCGGAGTGGTTCATGCCACCTTCTGTGGCACATCCGGCATTGGCGGAGCAACCCTGTCGCCGGCGCCGGCGCGCGCGGGAAGCACCAGCGTGGCGACGAGGCCGGGCTGGGCGTCGCCGAGCTTCAGTTCACCGCCGTGCAAGGTCGCGACCGCCGAGGCGAGACTGAGACCAAGGCCAGAGCCCGGCAGCGTGCGGCTGGCTTCCAGGCGGACGAATCGTTCCACCGCGTGGGCCCGATCGGCCTCGGGGATACCAGGACCGCGATCGGCGACGCTGAGCAGCACCTTGTCGCCGTCGCGCCTGGCCTCGATCAGGATCGGCCGGGCCTCCATGCTGACCACGGTTCCGCTCGTCTGCGCGACCGGCTTGCCGTATTTGATCGCATTCTCGACCAGATTGGCGAGCGCCTGGCTGACCAGTTCGCGGTTGGCGTGAACGGGCGTCGGATCGGCCTTGACCCTCAAGGTCATGCCGTCGTCCTCGGCGAGCGGCTCGTAGAGGCTCGTGGATGCCATTGGCGACATCGGCTGCGTCGAAATCATCCATGTTGCCGCGCGCCTGCCCGGACTCGGCGCGCGCGATCATCAGAAGCGCGTTGAAGGTGCGGATCAGACCGTCGGACTCCTCGATGGTCCGCTCCAGCGCCGCCCGGTAGTCGGCCTCGCAGCCGGATTTCGCCAGCGCCTCCTCGGCACGGTTGCGCAGCCGGGTCAGCGGCGTCTTGAGGTCGTGGGCGATGTTGTCGGAGACTTCCTTCAGCCCCGCCATCAGCGCCTCGATCCGCTCCAGCATGGCATTGAGGTTTTCGGCGAGGCGATCGAGCTCGTCGCCGCTGCGCCCGACCGGCAGACGCCCGCTGAGGTCGCCGGTCATGATGCGTTGCGCGGTCCCGGTCATGGCGTCGATGCGCCGGAGCACGCGGCGCGCGACGAAGATGCCGCCGCCGAGACCGAGCACGACGACGATCAGGATCGACCATTGCGCCGCCTTGGCGACGATGCCGAACAAGCGACGCCGCTCGGCGAGGTCGCGGCCGATCAGGAGCCGGAAGCCGTTCTCGAGTTCGGTGACGCGCACCAGCGCGCGATGGTCGCGGTCGTCGGCGTCCTCGATGCGGCGGTAGGCGGTCTCCGACCAGCCGCGCGTCGCCATCACGCCGGGCGCGAGCGAGCCGACATTGCCGGCGATCGCCTGCCCGGTCGGCGTGGTCACGAGATAGAGGTTGGCACCGGGCCGCAACGCGCGGTACTCGATCGCAAGCACCAGGCCGCGCAAGCCGCGCCTGTCGTAGAGATCGGAGATCTCCGAGGTCTCGGCATTGACCGTCTGGGTGATTTCCTCGGTGATCAGCCGCCGCGTGTTCCAGGCGAAATAGGCCAGCAGCGAGGCCGCGAACATCGCGAACAGCAGCAGATAGACCAGCGTCAGCCGGAATGCCGTGGTGCGGACGAGTTTACCGAATGCCGTCACGGATCATGTACCCGGCGCCGCGGATCGTGTGCAGCAGCGGCCGCTCGAATCCCTTGTCGATCTTGGAGCGCAGCCGCGAAATGTGCACGTCGATCACGTTGGTCTGCGGATCGAAATGATAGTCCCAGACGTTCTCCAGCAGCATGGTGCGCGTCACCACCTGGCCGGCATGCTTCATGAGATATTCGAGCAGGCGGAATTCACGCGGCTGCAGCGTCAGCTCGTCCTTGCCCCGGGCGACGCGATGGGAGAGCCGGTCGAGGCTCGAGATCGCCGACGCGGTACAGCGTGTCCTCGGCGGGACCGCCGCGGCGGCGCGACAGAACCTCGACGCGGGCGAGCAGCTCGGCGAAGGAATAGGGCTTTGGCAGATAGTCGTCGCCGCCGGCGCGCAGGCCCTTGATGCGGTCGTCGACTTGCCCGAGTGCGGAGAGAATCAGCACCGGCGTGGTGTTCTCCTTGTCGCGTAGCGCGCCGATCACGGACAGGCCGTCGCGCTTGGGCAGCATGCGGTCCACCACCAGCACGTCGTAATCGCCGCTCTCGGCCATGGCGAGGCCCTCCTCGCCGTCGGCGGCGTGGTCGGCAACGTGTCCGACCTCGCGAAACGCCTTCACGAGGTAGTCGGCGGATTCGCGGTCGTCTTCAATGATGAGGAGGCGCATCGTGCGTTCGGCGGCGGTCAAGGAGGTCAACCTTCTCTAAGCATGGCGCGAGCGGCAATCCCATGCAAGCCGAGTGGGAGACGCCGGCATGGAGAAAAAGGGCGGGCGGTGAAGCTGGGGGACTCCACCGCCCTAGGCCTTCCGACGGAGGGGGGCGTAATTCCACCGGAAGGTAGCAGGGGGAGGCGAACGTTACGCTGCTTCCCCGAAGGGCGCCGGCGGCGGGGGCGACTGATGCCGACGACACCCCTCATCTCGTGAGGCCTCCCGAGGCTTACCCCTTGGCGAGGGGCACCGCGACGAAGCGCGACTGGCCGCCGCTCTTCACGCGCATCAGGACGCTGTTCTTGTTGTCGGTCCGCGCCGCGTTGATGGCGTCGCGAACTTCGCCGGCGGTGGCAACGCTCTTGCCGCCGACCTCGAGAATCACGTCGCCTTCCTTGAAGCCGCGTTCGGCCGCAGCGCTCTTCGGATCGACTTCGGTGACCACGACGCCTTCCTTGCCGGCGCCGGCCACGGAATTGGCGGGCGCGACGGTCATGCCGAGCTTGGGGACGTCTGTGCCCTTGCTGGCACCCTTGCCGCTGTCGATGTCGGCCTTGGCCTCGACCGTGTTCGGCAACTGGCCGAGCGTCATGTTTACGACCTTGTCCTGGCCCTTGTGCAGCACGTTGAGCTTCACGGTCGCGCCGGGCGCCATGCCGCCGATGGTGCGGGCCAGCTCACGGGCGTCCTTGACGGTCTCGCCGTTGACCGAGGTGATGACGTCGCCGGACTCGATGCCCGCCTTCGCGGCCGGACCGTTGGCCTGCGGCTCCGCGACCAGCGCACCTTCGGCCTTCTTCATGCCAAGACTGTCAGCGATGTCGGAGGTCACTGGCTGGATCTGCACGCCGATCCAGCCGCGGCTGACCGAGCCCTTGTCCTTGAGCTGGGCGACCACGCTCTTCACCGTGCTCGCCGGAATCGAGAACGCGATGCCGACACTGCCGCCGGAGGGCGAGTAGATCGCGGTGTTGACGCCCATCACTTCGCCATTGGTGTCGAAGGCGGGACCGCCGGAATTGCCTTTGTTCACGGGCGCGTCGATCTGGATGAAATCGTCATACGGACCGTTGCCGATGTCGCGGCCGCTCGCCGAAACGATGCCCGCGGTCACGGTGCCGCCGAGACCGAAGGGATTGCCGACCGCGAGCACCCAGTCGCCGATCCGCGGCTTGCTGTCTGCAAGCTTGGCGAACGGGAAGTTCGATGAGCCCTCGACCTTGATCAGGGCGAGGTCGGTGCGCTGGTCGGTGCCGATCACCTTGGCGGTGTAGGTCTTGCCCTCGTCGGTGGTGACCTCGACCTTGTCGGCGCCGTCGACCACATGGTTGTTGGTCACGGCAAAGCCGTCGGCCGAGATGAAGAAGCCGGAGCCCTGCCCCTGCACGACGCGGCCACGGCCACCCTTCATGCCCGGGATTCCATCCGGACCGCCGAAACGGCGGAAGAAGCGCTCCATCGGCGAGCCCGGCTGGAACGGCGAGGACGAATCATCGCCGTCGTCGTTGCTCGCGGTCTTCTCCTTGATGTTGACCTTCACCGAGATCACCGACGGCTTCACGCGCTCGACGATGTCGGCGAAGCCGACGGGACGCTCGACCTTGCGGACCTCGTTGTTGACCTGCGCATGCGCCGGGGTCGAGAACAAATCGGCCGGCGAGGTCGAGGGGCTGAAGCCATAGAGGGCCGCGCCGAGACCGGCGACGACCGAGGCCATCAATGCGAATTTGCGCGCGGAGAACACCGACCGGCGCGGCTGCCGGTAGGACGGAAGGTTCGAGAGGTCGATACGGTCGCTCATGCAGAGATCTCCAGGGCCTTGAAATCCTTGTGGTGCCCAGGGGGGCGGCACCTTACGGACCTGAAGATGGGGACTCCCGCCTTACCGCGCGCTGGCGGTGGGGTTAAACTTTTGTAATGAAGGGATGGCGCCGATGCGGCCGTTTAGCGCAGGCCGAAAATTCTGTGTCCACAGGAACTTAAAGCGAGTTCCGCGATGGCGCGGCAGGCGGGTTTTGACGCGCTCAGCTGGCCCTGACGCTGACGATGAACTCGTCGACTTCGCGCTTCAGGGTTTCGGCCTGCTGCGACAGGTCGACCGCGGAATCCCGCGCTTCCGTAGCCATGCGGCCGGTCTCGGCCGAGGTCGAGGTGATCTGGACGATATGGTTGGAGACGTCGAGGGTGCCGTGGGCCGCGTTCTGGGCGCTCCGCGTGATCTCCTGCGTGGCGTTGCGCTGCTGGGCGGTGTCCACCTCGATGCCGGACATGATCGAGGAGATCTCCGACAGCGTTTTGGAAATGGCGTCGATCGCGCCGCGGGTCTCCGCGGTGATGCCCTGGATGCTGGCGACGTGGGAGGTGATCTCCTCAGTCGCCTTGCTGGTCTGATGCGCCAGATTCTTCACTTCGGAAGCGACCACCGCAAAGCCCTTGCCGGCTTCGCCGGCCCGTGCCGCCTCGATGGTAGCATTCAGCGCCAGGAGATTGGTCTGCGATGCGATCGCCTGCACGAGCTGGACGACCTCTCCGATCTTGTCGGCGGCATCGGACAGCGTGTGGATGGTGTCGCGGCTCTTCTCGGCTTGCGACGCCGCACCCTCGGCGCGCTGGGTCGCATCCGTGACGCGGCGGCTGATCGTGCCGATCGAATTCGTCATCTCCTCGGCCGACCCCGCCACCGTCTGCACGCTGGCGCTGGCCTGGTTCGCGGCGCTCGCCACGGCGTTGGCCTTGCTGCTGGTGTCGTTGGCGGTCCGCGACAGCGTCTCGGCGTTGCTCTTCAGATGCACCGCCGACGAGGCCACGCTGTCGACGACACTGGCGACGAGGTCGTTGAAGCGCTTGATCCGGTCATCCAGGAATTTCGATCGCTCGGCCTGGTGCTGCGCTTCGTGCAGTTGCTGCTCGGTGAGATGACGCCGCTCGAGGCCGTTGGTCTTGAACACCTCCAGCGCGCCCGCCAGCAGGCCGATCTCGTTGGTCTTGCCGAGCCCCGGCACCGACGTCCCGAACTTCTGGTCGGCGACCTCGCGCATGGCATGCACGATCGCCGCCAGCGGGCTGAGGATGCCGTTGCGCACGGCGAACCAGGTGGTGACGCAGATTGCGACGGCGACGATTGCGATCACGCCGCAGGCCGCCAGGAAGTAGGAGAACGCGGCCTGCGCTTCGCGATAAGTCTGCAAGGCATGATCGCGCGCGGGACCGCTCAGCGCGGCGAAGTCCGAGGACAGGCTCGTGATCTCGTTGTTGAGATAGAGCACCGCAACGAAGCCGGTGCCACCGCCGATGCCCAGCAGGAACAATAAAGCAGCGACGACGGCGCCAACCAGGAAGCGGATCGTCAGATTGCTGTTCGCGAACATCAGGGGACTCGGAGTCTGGAATCAAAGCTCGCGACAAGCTTCCAGACAAAGGTCAAAATAACATGAACCGCGCGGCGGCACGCCCGTGACCTACGTAGGATTACGTAACCGGAACGTCGTTGCGTCGCTAAGGAGATTTGGCCTCATCCGACATCAGGGCCGCAAGCCGCGCCTGTTCGTCGGGCGTGAGCGGCGGCGCTGGTACATCGACACCATTCTTCGCACGACGCCGGATCTGCAGCCACAGCGCCACGCCGCCGCCGATCAGCAGCAGCGGCCCGAGCAGCCACAACACCAGCGTCTGCAGCTCGAAGCGAGGCTTCAGCAGCACGAACTCGCCGTAGCGCGCGACCAGGAAGTCGAGCACCTGCGAATTGCTGTCGCCGGCGCCGATGCGCTCGCGCACCAGCAGCCGCAGGTCGCGCGCCAGCGGCGCATCGGAATCGTCGATCGACTGGTTCTGGCAGACCATGCAGCGCAGCTCGCGCGACAGCTCGCGCGCACGGGCCTCCTTGGCTGGATCCGCCATGATCTCGTCGGGCTGCACCGCGTGCGCCGCAGGCAAGGCCAGCAGCATCAGCAGGGTGAACGCAACCATCATCCGGCGCATCGGATCACTCCGCCGGCTGGAGGCGCTGCTTGGCCCGCGCCGGCTTCGGCGCGCCGACCCGCAGGCGCCGGTCGGACAGCGACAGCACGCCGCCGAACGCCATCAGCACCGGTCCCCACCAGATCATGAGCACCATCGGCTTGTAATAAATCCGCACGGCGATGGCGCCCTCGGCCGTGGCGTCGCCGAGCGAAATGTAGAGCTGGCTGGCGCCGCGCGTCAGCAGCGCGGCCTCGGTGGTCGACGAGCCGCGGGTGGTGAAGCTGCGCTTGGAGGGCGTCATGACGCTGAGGGTCTCGCCATCGCGGCTGACGTTGAACTCCGCGATCATCTCGCGAAAATTCGGGCCTTGACGCTGCAGTAGCCCGTCGAGTTTGACGTCGTAGCCGGCGATCTTTGCGACGTCGTTCTGCTTCATCGTCGCGATATATTCGCTGTTCCAGGTGGTCTCGCAGACGATCCCGATCAGGGCCACGCCAAGGCCGGCATGCGCGAACGCGGTGCCCCAGGCCGAGCGCGGCATGCCGCGTGCCCGGTGCAGCACCGTCGCGAACGGCAGCCGCACGAGACCGGTGCGTTCGACGATATCGGTGACGGCGCCGGCGATGACGAAGACGCCAAGCCCGATCGCAAGCGGCGCCAGCGCAGCGCCACCGCTCGCCCAGCCCCAGACGATGGCGACGGCGACGAGCCCGGCAACGCCCGCGGCGAGCAGACGCTGCGTCACGCCGAGCAGATCGCCGCGCTTCCACGCCAGCATCGGGCCGAACGGCACGGCGAGCAGCAGCAGGACGAACAGCGGCGCGAAGGTGAGATTGTAGAAGGGCGCGCCGACCGACATCTTGAAGTCGGCGAGCATCTCCATCGCCAGCGGATACAGCGTGCCGAACAGCACGACCGCGCAGGCGACGGTGAGCAACAGATTGTTCAGGACCAGCGCCCCCTCGCGCGAGATCGGCGCGAACAGGCCGCCCTGCTTCAACGACGTGGCTCTCCCTGCGAACAGCGCCAGGCTGCCGCCGATGAACAGGCAGAGGATCAGCAGGATGAAAACGCCGCGGGTCGGATCGGTGGCGAAGGCGTGCACCGAGGTGATGACGCCCGAGCGCACCAGGAAAGTGCCGAGCAGCGACAGCGAGAAGGTCAGGATCGACAGGAGGATGGTCCAGACCTTCAGCGCATTGCGCTTCTCCATGACGAGCGCCGAATGGAGCAGCGCGGTGCCGGAAAGCCACGGCATCAGCGAGGCGTTTTCGACCGGATCCCAGAACCACCAGCCGCCCCAGCCGAGTCTCGTAATAGGCCCAGTACGAGCCCATGGCGATGCCGAGCGTCAGGAATATCCAGGCGACCAGCGTCCACGGCCGCACCCAGCGCGCCCAGGCCGCATCGATCCGCCCCTCCATCAGTGCCGCGATGGCGAAGGAGAACGAGATCGAGAAGCCGACATAGCCGAGATAGAGCATCGGCGGATGCACGGCGAGCCCGATGTCCTGCAGCACCGGATTGAGGTCGCGTCCTTCGATCGGCGGATTGGCGAGGCGCAGGAACGGATTTGATGTCACGAGGATGAACAGGTAGAAGGCGCTGGCGACCCACGCCTGGACGGCGAGCACATGCGCGCGCAGCGACAGGGGCAGATTATTGCCGAACGCCGCGACCAGCCCGCCGAACAGCGCGAGGATCGACACCCACAGCAGCATCGAGCCTTCATGGTTTCCCCACACGCCGGTGATCTTGTAGAGCAGCGGCTTCATCGAGTGGGAATTCTCGTAGACGTTGGCGACGGAGAAATCCGAGTTAACGTGCAGCATCACGAGGGCCGTAAACGAGGCGCCGACGAACAGAAGCTGGGCCAGCGCCGTGGAGCGCGCCACGTTCATCAGCGCGGCATCGCGCAGGCGCGTGCCGATCAGGGGCACGATGGACTGGATCAGTGCGAGCCCCAGCGCCAGCACCAGCGCGTAATGTCCGGATTCTGCGATCACCGCACTGCTCCCACCGGATTGCCCTGCGCGGTCGTCGCCGCGGGCTTGCCCGCATCGGACGTCTTGCCGCCCTCGGCAGGCTTGCCGCCGTAATCGTCCTTCCAATGGCCCTGCTTCTTCAGGGCATCGGCGACGTCCTTTGGCATGTAGGTCTCGTCATGCTTGGCGAGCACGGTATCGGCCTTGAAGACGCCGTGGGCATCCAGCGCGCCTTCGGCGACGACGCCCTGCCCTTCGCGGAACAGGTCCGGCAGGATGCCCTTGTAGGCCACCGGCAGCTTCGCGTTGCCGTCGGCGACCTCGAAGGTCACCGCGAGATTGTCGCCACGCTGCAGCGAGCCGGGCTGCACCAGCCCGCCCAGGCGAAACCGCTTGCCGGGCTCGACATGCTTCTCGGCGACCATGGTCGGGGTCGAGAAGAACACGATGGAGTCGCGAAGTGCGTTGAGCACCAGCGCGGCCGCGAGCGCGAGCACGGCGAGCGAGCCGCCGATGATGGTCATACGTCGCTGCTTGCGCGTCATGGCGTATCCGTTCTCCGCTGCTCTCGTCCCGACATCGTCATCCGCCGAGTCCCAGAGTCTTAAGGCCGTCATTGAGCTGGCGAAGCCGCTCGGCATCGCTGGCAACGGCCTGCCGGGCATCGACTGATGCCGCCATCGCCTTGTCCCGCTCGCCCATCACGAGATAGGCGCGCACCAGGCGCAGCCATCCATCGACATCTTCGCCGTTCTGCTTCAACCGCGTGGCCAGGCGATCGACCATGCCGCGCACCATCGCGTTGCGATCGCCTTCGGCCATGTCCTTGGAAGCCGCAACCGTCTCATCGGACAGCGCCGGCATCGTGCCGCCACCGCCGACCCGCGCCAGCGAGGTCTGCACCAGCGAACGCCACGGCGCATCCGCGGGCGCTTTCGCAAGCAGCGCGCGCCAGATCGTGGTTGCATCGTCTTTGCGGCCGTCTTGCTCGGCGGCAAGGCCGAGGAAGTAGTTGGCCTTGGGATCGTCGGCGTCGAGGGCGTGCGCACGTTCGAATTCAGACTTGGCCTCGGCGGTCACCACGCCACCGGCCGCGGCCGAGATCGCTTCGCCGAGATCGGCCCGGCGCTCGGCACTCTCGCCATTGTAGGTGAGCGAGTTGCGATAGGCGCGCACCGCATCGTCGAAACGGCCGAGCCGCTGCAGCACCGGCGCGAGCACGTTCCAGCCGCGCCCGTCGGTCGGATTCTTCTCCAGATGCTGCTGCACCTGCTCGACCATGTTCTCGAGCGACTGCGCCATGGTGGTGTTGGATGCGCGCTCCCGCTGGGCCAGCGGAGCGTCATGAAGCCGGGGCGAGCCGAGCGGCATGTAGACGCCGATCGCGACGAGCGGCAGGCCCGCTAGCGCGAGCACGGCCGCCGCACGGCGCCATTTGAGGTTCGACTGCGGCGCCATCGCGGGCTCGCTGGCGGCCGCGGCGAGCAGCCTGCGGCTGATCTCGACGCGCGCGGCCTCGGCGTCCGGCGCGGGAATCAAGCCCGCGGCGAGATCACGCTCGACCTCGGCCAGTTGGTCCTTGTAGACCACGACCTCGCTGCCCTGATCCGGCGCGCGCTCTTTGCGGCCAAGCGGCCAGAGCACGGCGAAAATCGCCGCGACCGTCATCAGCGCGAACACGAACCATAGCGTCATCTGGCAAGCTTCCGGCAGCGCGCGAACCGCGCCCATAGGTGGCTTTACACCACGGCCGGACGATGCGGCAATTGACAATTGTCAATTTGGCGCGACCGCGCGCGGTCTCGAAACGATGAAAATCCAACGGCTTAGCCGATTTCGAAATCCGCACTTTGCGCAGCGGCCTCGCCGTGGCCGTTGAAGGCCTTCAGGAAATATGTTCCCGACTTGACGGCCTCCGGCAATCGGATGCGCAGCGCACCCACCGGAACCGGCGACGTAACCCGCGTGATCGTCTCGGACAATTGCCGACCGCTTGCCTTCTCGACCAGCACCACTTTAGCACCGACCATCAGTCTTTGATACTTGGCAACGACGACGCGGTTCTCGATTTCGATGGAGCTGATAACGGGTTTCATGCGCCCACAATGGAAGTTCCCCAAACTCGCACGGGAAACGTACGGTGCACTACCGACACCGTCAACCACAAATTGTGATCACAAAAATATGCGCTCGGATCAGCTTGCGCGCGACGATTTGCGCTCGCCCGTCTCGGCGTTCTGTGCAGCACGGCTCATCAGCGAGGCGTAATCATCGCCGAACAGCACCTGGCAGAAGCAGAATCGCGGCCTGCACCTGCTGCTGCCGATAGGTGCGGACCTTGTGGTCGGCAGCACGCAGCGATTGCACCAGCTGCTCGGTCGAGCGTTCGACATATTGCTGCAGGTCGGAATAGGTGCGCAGCGTCACTTCGTTGATCGCGAGGCTCGCTGGCATAGGTGCGGCAGGTCGCGACGAAGTCGATCAGCGCCACGGTCTCCTCCACCTCGGTGCTGTCGATCCGCGCCCCCGGCGGAATGTCCTTCTCGGGGCGCTGGCGCAGGATGCGGCGGACGCGCCCGGGCACGCTGTCGATCTCGGATTGCAGCGCGTTGGAGATGTCGGCCCGGATCGAGGTCAGTTGCTTGCCCCAGGCGGAATCGTTGCGCAGATCGAGCTCGGTGCGCAGACCGCGCACGCCGTCGTGCAACGTCTTGAGATTGCCGGCCACGTTGTCGAAATGGCCGCGCTTGATGTCCATGCGCAGGGTGGCGGCGACGCAGGACAGATCGTGCAGCGCAATCGTGACCGCGACGCCATAGGGCGTCGCCGCGACGCGGATCTCGTCGTCGGAGGCGGCAATCTTGATGGCGAGGCGAATGATCTGCCACGGCGCGGTCATCCGCTGCACCACGATCGACAGCGCGAAGGGCAGCATCTGCGGGGTCTGGAGCACCGGAATGTTGAGGGCCGACGTCACCGAGGAGATCTGGGAATCGCCGAAAGCGCGCAAGGTCCGCGGCAGCTTCTCGGTCAGGCCGGCGACGGCCTCCCGGACCTGCAGCACGGCTCCGATCGAATAGAGGTCCTCGATCACGTTGGGCGGGCCGACCCGGGCCAGCGCGCGCGACTTATCGCCGCCGCCGGGTCCCGTCAGCTCGAAAATGGCGTCCGCGGCCACCGCCTGGAGCTTCTGCGCGAGGGCCTCGACCTGCCCTGCGCTGTCGGCCGGTATGCGCGCCAGCGCGGCCTCGAATTCGCTGAGCTTGTCGGGTGCGCCGTCGCGGCCGAGCCATTGCCAAATCGGCTGCAGCGAGGCGCGCCGGATCTGGCCGACCCGGATCGGAGTTCCCGCTTCGACCAAGAACGGTTCCAGCACCTGGAACAGCAGCCGCGACAGATCGTCCGTGCGCGGCGGCGGGGCTTCGTCGGCTTCGGTCTTGCGGACGATCTTGCGGAGCTGCTCGAGCACGAGGGTCGCCACGGCTGTGTCCTGGCCGCGCTCGAGCGCACGCTCGAACTCCCGCATCAGCAGCGCCTGCGACTGCGGCGGGAGCTGCGCGAGATATTCCCTCAGCCGCTCGATCGATGTGTGGCTCATGCGCCCGGGTAATGCACGGTAAAATGGCGGACATGGGATGCGTCCGGGCGCGATCATAGGAGGGCCCACTTAAGAAGCCGTTTAGGAAGTCGGGCCGAGATCCCCACCAGCCGGTTCGGATCGGGCCTTGGCGAGGACGAAAACTTACGTTGGAACAAGGGACTACACGCCCGGAAGGACCAGTTCGGCGCGCAGCCCGCCGGTCGGCGCACCGCCGAGCGACAGGCTGCCGCCATAGAGCGCGGCAAGGTCGGTCACGATGGACAGGCCGAGCCCCGAGCCGGGCTTGGACTCGTCGAGCCGCTGGCCGCGCCGGGAGACCTGGGCGCGCTCCGCTTCCGACAGGCCGCGGCCATCATCGTCGACAATGATCCGCAGGCGCGGACCGGCGCCCGCCTGGTGCGGTGTCTCCACCAGGACCTCGATGAACACGCGCGAGGCCGCCCATTTGCAGGCATTGTCGACGAGATTGCCGACCATTTCCTCCAGGTCCTGGCGTTCGCCGCGGAATTTGGCCGACGGATCGGCCTTGGCTTCGACCGTGATGCCGCGATCGCGATGGATCTTCTCCATGGTCCGCCGCAGCGCCTCGATGGCTGGCGCCACCTCCGTCACGGTCGCGACGATCGAGACGCGCGCCGCGATGCGGGCGCGCTCCAGGTGATGGGCGAGCTGGTCGCGCATCACGTTCGCCTGCTCCATCACCTTGGCCGCGAACGGCTCGGCGGCGTGGCTGCCAGCCTCGTTGACGATCACCGACAGCGGCGTCTTGATGGCGTGGGCGAGATTGCCGACATGGGTGCGCGCACGCTCGACGATCTCGCGGTTGGCGTCGATCAGCGCATTGGTCTCGCGCGCCAGCGGCGCGATCTCCACCGGGAATTCGCCCTCGAGCCGCTCCGCCCGCCCGGAACGGATGTCGGCGATCGATTCGGAGATGCGCTTGAGCGGTGCGAGGCCGAAGCGGACCTGGAATACGGTCGTCAGCAGCAGGACGATGCCGAGCGCGGTGAAGGTGCCGCCGAGATAATAGTCGAAGCTGCGCGTCTCGTCGAAAATCTCGGTGTCGTCGCCGGCGACGCTGACCAGGAACTTGCCGTCGGCGCCGAGATCGACGGGACGCTCGACCATGCGCAGATTCTGCCCTTCGGGCCCGTCGACATAAGCGAGCCGGATGCCGGCGGCGGTCAGCTCGGTGCCCTGCTCCTCCAGCTTCGGCAGCTTCTTGTCCCAGAGCGAGCGCGAGGAGCGCACTTCCGGCTTCTCGGTGTCAGTGCGCGTGATCTGCCAGTACCAGCCCGACAGCGGCAGATCGAACAGCGGCTCGCCGAGCGACTGGAACTGGCGGTCCGGCGGCTCGTCGGGGGTGGCGACTTCGGCGATCAGGGTGCGCAGATAGAGGTTGAGCCGGCGGTCGAAGGCGCGTTCGGTGGCGTTCTTGTAGACCGACGACAGCACCACGCCGGTGATGGCCAGGATCACCACGAGCCAGGCGGTCGCCGACAGGAATAGTCGGTTGGCAAGCGAGCTGGCGGGCATCGGAATGATCCCGGAGGCGCGAGGTGGTGGCATGGCGTCGGCGGTCATAACCGGACCAAGGCCCCTGTCGAGCTGCCCGTCAAGCCCCGGAGCGCGTCAAGCGGCCGGCGGTGTCAGGAGATAGCCGAGGCCGCGGACGGTCTGGATGATGTCGACGTCGAGCTTCTTGCGGATGCGGCCGACGAACACCTCGATCGTGTTGGAGTCGCGATCGAAGTCCTGGTCGTAGAGGTGCTCGACCAGCTCGGTGCGCGACACCACACGTCCGGAATGGTGCATGAGGTAGGCCAGAAGCCGATATTCGTGCGAGGTCATCTTGACCGGATTGCCGGAGACGCTGACCCGGCCGGTCCTGGTGTCGAGCGTGACGGGGCCGCAGGAGAGCTCGCTCTGGGCATGACCGGTCGAGCGGCGCAGCAGCGCACGGATGCGCGCCAGCACTTCCTCCAGATGGAACGGCTTTGCGACGTAATCGTCGGCGCCGGCGTCGAAGCCCTGCACCTTGTCGCTCCAGCGGTCGCGCGCGGTGAGGATCAGGACCGGCATGGTGCGGCCGTTGCGGCGCCAGGCCTCCAGCACCGAGATGCCGTCCTTCTTCGGCAGGCCGATGTCGAGCACGACGGCGTCATACGGCTCGTTGTCGCCGAGATAGTGCCCCTCCTCCCCGTCGAACGCGCGATCGACGACATAGCCGGCGTCGGTCAGCGCCTTGGTGAGCTGGCGATTGAGATCGGGGTCGTCCTCAACGACGAGCAGGCGCACGCTTCTCTCCAGAAATAGGCTGCATCAACACCGCTCCAGATGAGCAATTCCGGCGTGAACTGAATATGAACGCCGGGAACCGGCCGCGTTACTTTTTGGTCATATACGACGTGTTCGCAGCCAACGCGACTGCGCCCGCCCCGCGGCCGGACAAGCCGGCAGCAGGACGGGCGCAATGTGCCGCGGACCGCGGCGTCCTGGAAGGTCCGCCCTTCCCGTGAATGAGGCCGTCAGGTCCGGAAGAACACGAACCAGATGACGGCGAGGATCAGGATCGCAAGCCCGGTCGAGATGGCGAGCAGTGCGGCAACGGACGGTCCAGGTTCACCCTGGCGCGCCTCGGTTGCCGTTTCGACGATCTGATGCTGATCTCGCGTGGTTGCCATGATGCCCTCAATCTCTGCGTGTCGCCTCCGGTGACCGCGACCTCTCGCAGCCCTGTGTCCGGAGCCAACGCCCGATCGGAGGTGATGTTCCGGCTCTTGCCGCCCGATCGGACCGCAACCAGCCGCCCCGCGGCCGGTTAACGCAATTGCAGAATCCACGGCGGGCCTTGCTATGATTCGCTGTTCCTCGATGGTATCCTCATAAGTCTGTCCCTGTTGCGTTTGGAGTAGCCCATGGCCCCCCGCGCCAATTGGAAGGGTTTTCTGCGTCTGTCGCTCGTGACCTGTCCGGTCGCGCTCTATCCGGCCACTTCGGATACCGAGAAGGTTTCCTTCAACCAGATCAACCGCAAGACCGGCCACCGGATCAAGTACCTCAAGGTCGACGCCGAGACCGGTGACGAGGTCACCTCCGAGGACATCGTCAAGGGCTACAAGGTCGACACCGATACCTATATCGAGGTCACCAAGGACGAGCTCGACGACATCGCGCTCGACTCCACGCACACGATCGACATCGACGAGTTCGTGCCGAAGGCCGACATCGACAACCGCTATCTGATCCGCCCCTATTATCTGGTGCCGGACGGCAAGGTCGGTCACGACGCCTATGCCGTGATCCGCGAGACCATCCGCAGCATGGACAAGGTCGCGATCGGCCGCGTGGTGCTGACCAACCGCGAGCACATCATCGCGCTGGAGCCGCTCGAGACCGGGCTGATGGGCACGCTGCTGCGCTACCCCTACGAGGTCCGCAGCGAGAGCGAATATTTCGACGACATCCAGGACGTGAAGCTGACCAAGGACATGCTCGACCTCGCCAAGCACATCGTCGAGAAGAAGTCCGGCGCGTTCGAGCCCGAGCTGTTCGAGGATCATTACGAGACCGCGCTGATCGACCTCATCAACAAGAAGCGCGCCGGGACGCCGATCGCGGCCAAGGCCGCGCCGAAGAGCGGCGGCAACGTCATCAACCTGATGGACGCGCTGAAGAAGAGCATCGCGAACGAGAAGGATGCAGGCCCCGCGGCGAAGGTTGCCAAGGAGACCGTCAAGGAGACCAAGGCCAAGAAGCCGAAGAAGCGCGTCGAGGGCCAGCGCGAGATGCTGCTGCCGATCGCCGGCAAGGGCGGCAAGGAGGCCGCGGCGAAGGCTGCGACCGCGCCCAAGAAGGCCGCCGACAAGCCGGTGCGTGCGCCGGCGCGGGCGAAGAAGGCGAGCTAGCAGCGCAGGGCCGCGATCGCACCGTGACGCCTCCCCGCGCCCGCCGGCCGGCCTGACATGCCCTGGTCGGCGGCATTCGACGATCCCGTCCCCGTTCGCGGCGGACGCCGGCTGCAGACGTTGCAGCAGGCGGCCGACCACATCATGCACCTGCCTGAGGACGTGCAGCATGCGCGCCACTGGCAGACCGCGATCGAGACGCTGATCAACGCGGCGGAGCAAGGCGGCGGCTGGATGATGTTCGCCCGCATCGCGATGCTGCGGGCGCTGAACGCGGATGCGGACCGCAAATGAGCCCGCCTTGCGGCGCCTCAAGCTCAACAATCCGTTAAAGCGCGCCATCGTTTTCCGCAGCCGCCCGCCGGCGGCGCCGCACCGCGTAGTCCTACGGAAGACAAAATTAACCGACGATTGCCGTTGCGCCGACCAAGGTCCCGCCCTCGATTGGACCAGGATTGGCACGCCATGCAGAAGCAGGACGCCAAAAAGAACTATATCGGCCTCGTCAGCGACGTGACCGAGGACAAGCGGCTCGCCGACGGCGCAGCGCAGTCGCAGCCGCGCATGATGAGCTATCTGGCCAGCCGCCTCGCCGCAGTGCTGAGGCGCCCCGGCAAGTCCGCGCCCGGCGGCCAGGCCGGGTCCTGAAAAAGACCCCGTCAAATCCAGCCGAATTGAGTGATGAAACCTTAAGTCAACGAATGGCAGCATATAACGCCAGAGGTCGGGGCAAGCGCGCCAGTGCTTTGACGCGCCCCGGCGAAGACTTCGTGAATCGATTTTTGCATTTCGCACACGGCGCCATAGACATTGGACGGACGAACGGGAGTTGACGATGGCATTGCTCAGGTCCTTTCTTGCCGACGAACAAGCAGCCACCGCGATTGAATATTGCCTGATCGCCGCCGGCATCGCGCTCGCGATCGTCACCGTCGTGAACAGCACGGGCGGCGCGCTGCTCAACAACAAATTCAACTCGATCGACGCCGCCACGAAGTAACCGCCCGGCCCGGCCGCACGCGGCCATCCGGCGCCTGCGACATCGCCAGTGCGCACCGGCCAGACTGTCTTGCCGGCCATGATCTGGGTCAACAGCACCGCGATCGCGACGTCTAAGCATGGAGGCCGAGTTTCCTCCCTGCCGGCGCGTCCATGCATCCAGACCTTCCGCACTCCCAACTGAAGATCCGCCGCGTCCGGCTCGATACCGGACGCGAGAACGTCGTCGTCCTCTCCAGGCAATCGAAGGCACTGCGGGCCGAGATCTTCCGCGGCTTCAGCCGCGTCGAGCTTCGTCAGGGCGACAAGGTGCTGCTGGCGACGCTGCTGATCACGGACGACGACACGCTGGTCACCCCGGACGAGATCGGCCTCTCCGAACCTGCATTCCACCGCTTCGCCCAAGGCGTCGGCACGTCGGTGACGGTCAGGCCCGCCTCGTCCCCCGAGAGCCTCGAGGCGGTCCGCGCGAAGATCCGCGGGCGAACGCTGAGCCAGGCCGAGATCGCCGCCATCATCGACGACCTCGCGCATTATCGCTACTCCGACATGGAAATCGCTGCCTTCCTGATCGGCTCGGCAAGCTTCATCACCAGCGACGAGCTGCTCGCGCTCACCGGCGCCATGGCCCAGGCCGGCACACAACTGGTGTGGCCGACCCCGTCGTCGTCGACAAGCATTGCATCGGCGGCATCCCCGGCAACCGCACCTCGATGGTGGTGGTGCCGATCGTCGCCGCGCACGGCCTGCCGATCCCGAAGACCTCCTCGCGCGCCATCACCTCGCCTGCGGGCACCGCCGACACGATGGAGGTGCTGGCACGGGTTAATGTCGGCGTCGAGGAGATGAAGGCGATCGTCTCGGCCTGCAACGGCTGCCTGATCTGGGGCGGGCACGTCAACCTGTCGCCGGCCGACGACGTCTTGATCTCGGTCGAGCGCCCGTTGAGCCTCGACACCCGCGAGCAGATGGTCGCCTCCATCATGTCCAAGAAGATCGCGGCGGGCTCGACGCATCTTCTGATCGACATTCCGGTCGGGCCGACCGCGAAGGTCAGCAGCGGCGTCGAGGCGATGCGGCTGCGAAAGCTGTTCGAATTCGTCGGCGACCGCTTCGGCCGCACCGTCGAGGTGATCATGACCGACGGCAGCCAGCCGATCGGCAACGGCATCGGGCCGGTGCTCGAAGCCAATGACGTCATGGCCGTGCTGGGCAACGACAAGGATGCGCCGCGCGACCTGCGCGAGAAATCGCTGCGGCTCGCCGCCCATCTCCTGGAATACGATCCGAAGCTGCGCGGCGGCGCCGGCTACACGCGGGCGCGGGAATTGCTCGACAGTGGCGCGGCATTGAAGCAGATGCAGAAGATCATCGATGCCCAGGGTCCGTCGACCTGCAGCAGCGAGCTCGGCTCGCTCAGCTTCGACGTCAGGGCCTCGCATGACGGCACCGTGTCCGCGATCGACTGCCTGCGCATGAACCGTCTCGCCCGCACCGCCGGCGCGCCGCTCGACAAGGGCGCCGGCATCCGCCTGTTCAAGAAGATCGGCGATCGCGTCGAGCAGGGCGAGCCGCTCTATCGCGTCTACACGTTCGACCGTCCCGAGCATGACCTGGCGGCCGATGCCGCCACTGAGGAGACCGGTTACGTCATCAACGGTCATGGCGCCCCGCAAGGCAAGTCGGCGCCGTGAGCACGATCGCACTCCAGACATTGTCCGCCGGCAGCGATGCGGCGAAGCGGCTTGCGGCGCGGCTTGGGATGTCCTGCGCCGAGATCGCCGTGCATCGCTTTCCCGACGGCGAGCTGCGCGTCGCCGTTGCACCGGCAGCCGCCACCACGATCCTCTATGCCCCGCTCGATCAGCCCAATGACAAGCTGATCACCCTGCTGTTCGCGGCGGAGGCGCTGCGGCGTGGCGGCGCGAAGCGGCTGGTGCTGGTCGCGCCTTACCTCTGCTACATGCGACAGGACACCGCGTTTCATGCCGGCGAGGCCATCAGCCAGCGCGCCATGGGCGATCTGCTCGCAAACACCGTCGACCGCGTCGTCACCGTGGATGCGCATTTGCATCGCACCCCCGACATCCAGTCGGTCTTTCCAGGCATCGAGGCGGAGAACCTGTCCGCCATGCCTGTTATCGCGAATGCGCTGGCGAGGCAGGGCATCGACCCCGCTACAATCGTGATCGGACCCGATATTGAGTCCGAGCCCTGGGTCAGCGACATCGCGAGCCGGTTGCAACTGCTGCATACGGTGGCGCGAAAGACGCGGCACGGCGATCGTTCGGTTGCCGTCAGCTTTGCCGATCCGGGTCTGCTCACGGGACGGCCGGCGCTGCTGGTGGACGACATCGTTTCCTCCGGGACGACGCTGATCGAAGCGGCCAAGGCGCTGACGGCGATGGGTGCGACCACCGTCGACGCCGTCGTGACGCACGCGCTGTTTCCGCCTGCGATGATCGGTGCATTCACCGAGGCCGGCATCCGGTCGATCCGCTCGACCGACAGCGTGCCGCATCCCACCAACGCAATTGCGCTCGACGAGAGGCTCGCGAGTGCCCTGCGATCCGAACTGACGACACATCTTCCGGAGACGACGCCATGAGCATCACCGTCCGATTCTGCGGTGCCGCCCGCACCGTGACCGGCTCGAGCTATCTGTTCCAGACCGCAGGCGGCCGCTTCCTGGTCGATTGCGGCCTGTTCCAGGGACAGAAGACGCTGAAGGAGCTCAACTACGGCGCCTTTCCGTTCCGCCCCGCCGATATCGACGCCGTGCTGCTGACGCATGCCCATATCGACCACAGCGGCCTGTTGCCGAAACTGGTGCGAGGGGGATTCGAGGGACCGATCCTGGCGACGCGCGGCACCATCGACCTCTGCTCCTACATGCTGCCCGACGCTGGCAGCATCCAGGAATCGGAGGTCACCCAGCTCAACCGGCGCAACGCCTCGCGCGGGCGCAAGGAGGTGTACCCGATCTACACGCAGTCCGATGCGATCGCGTCGCTGCAATCGTTCCGCGCCGTCGATTATGAAAGCTGGACTGATGTGATCCCCGGCGTCCGCGCGCGCTACTGGAACGCCGGCCATCTGCTCGGCTCGGCCTCGATCGAGCTCGAAATCGCCGAGCAAGGCGCGCCGCGTCCGATGCGCGTGCTGCTGTCCGGCGACGTGGGGCCGGAGGCCAAGCTGCTGCAGCCCGATCCCGAGGCGCCGACCGATTTCGACTACGTCATCTCGGAATCGACCTATGGCGACCGGTTGCGCGAGGCCACGACACCCGCGCTCCGCCGCAAGCATCTGGCGGCCGAGGTGCGCGAGGCCGCAAGTGCCGGCGGCGCGCTGCTGCTGCCGGCCTTCGCGGTCGAGCGCACCCAGGAGCTGATCGTCGACCTCGTCGATCTCATGGAGCACGGCGAGATTCCCACCGCGCCGATCTTTCTGGATTCGCCGCTCGCGATCCGCGCCACCGAAGTGTTTCGCCGCCATGCCGACAGCCTCGACCCCTCCGTCGACGCCGCGCGCCTGCTCAACTCGCCGCATCTGAAGTTCACCGAGACCGCGGACGAGAGCAAGGCGATCATGCGCCTGTCCGGATTCCATATCATCATCGCCGCCAGCGGCATGTGCGATGCCGGCCGAATCCGTCATCATCTGAAGCGCTGGCTGTGGAACGAGCGCGCGACCGTGCTGCTCGCCGGCTTCCAGGCCAACGGCACGCTCGGCCGCTTCCTCCAGAACGGGACCAAGGCCGTGCGGATCCAGGGCGAGGAGATCAAGGTCGCGGCCCGCATCCGCATGATCGACGAATATTCGGGTCATGCCGACGGCGCCGGCATGGCCGGCTGGATCGCGGCGCGCCGGCCGATCGCACGCGGGCTGTTCCTGGTCCATGGCGAGGAAGGTGCCATCGCAGGCCTCGCCGGGCGCGTCGCCGAGCGCATCATTCCGGCGGCAAAGGTTTATCAGCCGACACTCGACGACATCTACGAGCTTGCCGCGCCCGAACCGCGCGTGCTCGACGTCGATCATCGCCGCCGCCTCGCACCGGAGGCCGTGACCCGCCTCGACTGGCACAACGAGATGTCCGAGTCTCATGCTCGACATCAACGACAGGATCGGCGCCGCCGCCGACGACCGCGCCCGCGGCGTCATCATCCGACGGCTGCGCCGGGCACTGGAGGAGAAGGCGTAGAGGCGCGTTGGCGCCTCTCCAACCGACGTCATTGGCCATATCGCGCCGCTCTCGTGTCCCGGACGCGCTGCAGCGCTCTTGCGCTGCTGCGCAGAGCCGGGACCCATGTTTCCGACGGTCGCGCTGTGAGACTGGGCCCCGGCTCTGCGCCGCATCACTTCGTGCTGCGGCGCGTCCGGGGCACGAGACCGCTGTTTGGCGATGGACATAACTGCTTATCCTCGCGACGAATCTCGCCCGAGCTTTGCTATTCTCTTCCGCCCTTCTTGAAAGCAAGGGCGCAGGGAAGGCCGGGCGCCGGCTGGCACCCGAAGTCCCGCGTGTGCGAAAGAAACGCGCACGGGGTGGACGACAGGTGATGCCGGTCGCCCGGCCTTCCCTGCGCAGTGGTTTTCACGGTGTCCTTCGTGCTCTCCTCGGGGAGCGATGCACTATTGCCCCCGTCGCCTTGCGAGATGATCGATGCGCGCGCCGGTTGGCCGCGACATCTCCCGCAGAACTTGACGCCAGAACCTCGGGCGTCGGGACCACACGACTTCTCCGTCCGCGCACGTCCCTCGTCCGCATTCCCGGGACTGGCGTGCGCTCGCCGCCGGGACCGAATGAAGGACGCTGTCAGCGCCGTGTCGTATCGCGCCTGCTGCTGCTCACGGTTTCCCGCCCTGCTAGCTACCATCGCGCGCCGACGCCGTCGCGGCCACCGCATCCCGGCCCGCGTCTCGTGACGATCGCGAAACGCCCCTTGTGGCGGGCGGGATGCCCAGGCTTGTACGGCAAAACCGAACTTCTGTAAATTCGAATATTTTCACGGAGGGCACTCGACCCAGCGCTGGCGTGTCTTGCCCGTCGGGCAACACAACGGGTTGTGGGTGGCATCGACCGATGCTGCCGCGAAACACGGTTGCGTGAACTGGCCGTTTCGCCCTCTCCCCGAAAATCAAGCGGTTCTCAAGCAAAACAGGAGGCGATCCGAAGACTTCAGCCAAGCCGGAACCGGCGTCCCGGCCTACAGACGATGCTGTTTGCCGTTCGCCCCGGCATCGCGAAAAGCGTCACGATACCGCCGCACGGCCTATTTCGATCACGCAAAGCGAGAAGCGCATATGGCTGTCACAGCAAATTTTTCCGCCGGAGTTCTCACCGTCCTTGGCAACGGCCACAACAATTCGGTCATGTTGGGCCGCAATGCAGCGGGGACGATCGTCGTCAACCATGGCGCGGTCCCGATCAAGGGTGGCCCGGCCACGGTCGCCAACACCAAATTGATCCAGGCCTTCGGCCAGGATGGCAACGACATCATCACGATCGACGAGAGCAACGGCGCGATGCCCGCCGCGAACCTGTTCGGCGGCGCCGGCAACGATACGCTGACCGGCGGATCCGGCGGCGACATGCTGTTCGGCCAGTCCGGCAACGACACGCTGTTCGGCAAGGGCGGCAACGACCTCTTGTTCGGCGGCTCCGGCAATGATGTGCTGGTCGGCGGCGACGGCAACGACCAGATGTTCGGTGAAGCCGGCAACGATCGCATGATCTGGAACCCCGGCGACGACAGCGACCTGATGGAAGGCGGCGAAGGCATCGACACCGCCGAGGTCAACGGCGGCAACGGCAACGAGACGTTCGCCATCACCGCCAACGGCACCCGCGTGCGCTTCGACCGCGTCGATCCGGCACCGTTCTCGCTCGACATCGGCACCACCGAGAACCTCGTGGTCCACGCCGGTGGCGGCGACGACGTGATCACCGCAACAGGCAATCTCGCCGCGCTCATCGCGCTGACGCTCGACGGCGGGGCCGGCAACGACACCATTCTCGGCGGCAACGGCGCGGACCTGCTGCTCGGCGGCGAAGGCAACGACTTCGTCGACGGCAACCAGGGCAACGACACCGCCCTGCTCGGCGCCGGCAACGACACCTTCCAATGGGATCCCGGCGACGGCAGCGACAAGGTCGACGGACAGGCCGGCAGCGACACCCTGCTGTTCAACGGCTCGAACATCGCCGAGACCATTACGCTGTCCGCGGCCAATGGTGGACATACGCTGCTGACCCGCGACGTCGCCAACATCGCGATGGACCTCGACGGCATCGAAACTATCACGATCAATGCCAAGGGCGGGAGCGACAACATCGTCGTCAACAATCTGGCCGGAACCGACGTCAGGCAGGTCAACGTCGATCTCGGGTCGAACGGCACCGGCGACGGCGCGGCCGACACCGTGACGCTGGTCGGCACGAACGGCGGCAATGCGATCGAGATATCCGGCACGGGCACGTCGGTTGCGGTCACGGGACTGCCGGCTGCCGTGGCCATCACCAACGCGGAAGGCGCGAACGATGCGCTCCTCGTCGAGGGGCTCGGCGGCAACGACACGATCTCGGCGGCCGCGCTGGTCGCAGGCATCGTGCACCTGACCATCGACGGCGGCGCCGGCAACGACACGATCACCGGCAGCGGCGGCAACGACACGCTGATCGGCGGCGACGGCAACGATGTCGTTGTCGGCGGCCGCGGCAACGACGTCGCGCTGCTGGGTGCCGGCACGGATGTCTTCCAATGGAACCCCGGCGACGGCAGCGACACTGTCGAGGGCGGCACCGGCGTCGACACGCTGCGATTCTTCGGCGCCAATATCGCGGAGAACATGTCCGTCGTGGCGAACGGCGATCGCGCCCTGCTGACGCGCGACGTCGCAAGCATCACGATGGACCTGCACGGCGTCGAGCACGTCGACATCCACGCGCTCGGCGGCAGCGATCACATCGGCATAGGGGATCTGAGCGGGACCGACGTGACACGGGTGAACATCGACCTCGCGGGGTCTGCGGGAACGCCCGACGGCGCCGTGGACGCCGTTTCGACCGATGCCACCCAGGGCGCCGACACGTTCGGCGTCAGCGGCAATGCCGGCGGTGTGACGGTGTTCGGTCTGCACGCGGCGACCCACCTGACCGCCATGGACGCAACCGATCAGCTGACGCTCAACGGCCTTTCCGGCGACGACGTCATCGACGCCAGCGGCCTTGCCGCCGGCGTGCTGCAGCTGACGATCAACGGCGGAATCGGCAACGACACCATCCGCGGCAGCCAGGGCGACGACGTCATCAACGGCGGCGACGGCAACGATGTCGCGCTGATGGGCGCGGGCGACGACACCTTCGTCTGGAACCCGGGAGACGACAACGACACGGTCGAGGGCCAGGCCGGCAGCGACACCCTGCTGTTCAACGGCGCCAACATCGCCGAGAACATCAACATCTTTGCGAGCGGCGCGCGCGCCGAACTGACGCGGGACGTCGCGAACATCACGATGGACACGGGTGGCGTCGAGACCATCGCGTTCAATGCCCGCGGCGGCGCCGACAAGATCACGATCGGTGACATGAGCGGCACCGACGTGACGCAGGTGAAGATCGACCTCGGCGGCAATCCCGGCACCCCCGGCGGCGACGGCGCGGTCGACAACGTCGTGATCAACGGCACCAGCGGCGACGACGTCATCACGCTGTCGCTCAACAGCAATGGCGCGCTGGTGATCGATGGTCTGGCCAGCCAGGTCGTGATCGAGAATTTCGACTTCAACGACACCATCACCATCAACGGCCTCGGCGGCGGCGACGTGATCGCGGCGTCGGGCGTCGGTCCGGGCGGCCCGCATCTCGTCTTCGACGGCGGCGCCGGCGACGACGTGCTCATCGGCAGCGCCGGCAACGACACGCTGCTCGGCGGCCTCGGCGACGATGTATTGATCGGCGGCGGCGGCCTCGACGTGCTGGACGGAGGCCCCGGCGACAACGTCGTGATCCAGTCGCTGCTGGCCCACGCGAACCTCCAGGCGGGCACGCTGGTCTGAGCCGGCAATCGCGACAATCACCGATCGGGGCCTGGATGGAACGAAACGCCATCCGGGCCCCGACGCTTTGACGGCTTTGGGAGTCCTGCTACGCTGCGACAGACCGTGGCCCGGCAAGCCATGCTGACCATCGTGGGAACCAACGCTGCCAAGAGGATGCGGATGAGAAGCGCGGCATTCCTGGCTCTCGGCCTCATGTTTGCAGGCACATGCTCGCACGACGGCGCGAGAGCCCAGACTTCGGTCGCGCCGCCCGTTTCGCTCGCTCCGGCCGATGCGTCAGCCGCACGCCCCGGCGCCGCCAAGCCCGCACGGGCGGCGACCAACAGGACTCCGGCGGGCTCCGGCCGGGAGACGTCGCCATCCGTGATCGGGATGCCGCAACCGAAGCCGAATCCGGCCGCCGACTATGACGGCTTCAGCGTCGGCAACGACGACGACAACGATGCCTTGCGCCAGGCGCCGCCGCCCATGAGGTCGCGCGCCGCAAGGTCCAGTCCGGACGCGGATGGCCTCGATCAGGAAGACGTCGCCTTGAGGCGAAAGCTGATGATCTGCCAGAACTGCAAATAGCGTATCAATTGGGACAGGGCTGCCCCGCCGCGCCCCACATCGCCACGTCCTTGACGTGATCCTCGAACGTGCCAGGCGGCGTCGAACGCCCGGCGCCGGGCGCCCAGCCGCGCGGAATGAAGCCGTTCAGCGAGGCATCGTGCCGCAAATGCTCGACGAGACCGGCAGCGTTGCGACCACCGTTGCGCTTGGGATCCTTCATCTGCGCGCAGATCTCGGCGCCGCTCTTGCCGAACCAGATGAATTCGACCGGGGCGAGCTGCCAGTCGATACCGGCGCGCGGCGGCGCCGGTGCGGGCTCGTTCGCCTGGGTCGAGGTCATGTGACAGGTCGAGCACGGGATTGCTTCCGCGCCGATGCGGCTTTCACCGCCGTGGATGTTCATGCCGTGCACGCGCGGCTTGGTCTCCCCGGCGGGCGTCCAGATCGGGATCGCCTTGGCATCGACATGGCAGTTGGCGCAGCGCGGATGCGTCACCACCGCCTCGATCCGTTTCCAGGCCGCCAGACCTTCCGCCTGGCTGACGCTTCCCGGCGGCAGGATGTCTTTGGCGGTTTCGTCCTTGGCCGCGACGATCCCCGTGAAGACTGCGATTGACGAAGCGGCGAGCGCCGCCGCGATCAGAAATCCTTTCATCATCCGCCTCACACGAAATCGATGAACTTGTTGAACGGCATCTCGCGAATGCGCTTTCCGGTCGCCGCGAAGATCGCATTGGCGAGCGCGGGCGCGGCGGGCGGCACCGGCGGCTCGCCGACGCCCCTCACCTTCGGATCGTTCTCGAGCCCGCGAACCTCGATATCGGGGCATTGATAGATCCGCATCGCTTCGTGGTGATTGTAGTTGGTCTGCTGCACCGCGCCCTTGGCGTAAGTGAGACTCGCAATTGATGGCGTGGCCGAGGCCCCAGATCACGCCGCCCTGCACCTGGTTCTCGAAATTGACGGGATCGACGACCTTGCCGACATCGACCGCGACCCAGACCTTGTCGATCCTGATGCCCTGCGGCGTCGCGGTCACCTCGACGACTTCGGCTGCCGGCGTCCCGAACGATTCCACGAACGCGACGCCCCGGCCCCGGCCGTTGCCGAGCGGTCCCTTCCAATCCGACATCTGCGCGACGGTCTCCAGCACTTTGCGATAGTGCGGCACGGTGCACATCGCGATACGCGCCTGCATGGGATCGAGCCCCGCTGCATGTATCAGCTCGTCGACGAAGCTTTCGGTGAAGAAGCCCGACGTCGAGGCGCCGACCGAGCGCCACGTGGTGCTCGGCGACAGCCCTTGCGCTTCGTAACTGGTGGCCCGGAAATTGGGGATGTCGTAATAGACGTTCCACAGGCCGGCGGCCAATTGCCCGTCGGGATCCTTCGAGGGCGTGCCCGAACGCTCGAGCAGTCCCTTGAGCGGCGTCGTCGAGGCCAGCTGCAGATCGGCCGCGACGATCTTGCCCTTGTCGACGCTGCCGCGGTGCCGGGCGATCGCAATCTGCCGCGGAATGTCCTGGAGGAAATCCTCCTCGCGCGAGAACACCAGCTTGATCGGCGTGCCCTTCATCTGGTTGGCGATCTCGGCGAGAACGCGAACGTTCTCGTATTCGAGACGATGGCCGAAGCTTCCGCCGCTCCACTGGTTGTGGAAGGTGACCTGTTCCGGCTTGAGGCCGATCGCCGTCGCAGCGACCCATTGCACGAAGCGGGGGCTCTGATGACCGACCCAGATCTCCATCCCCTGGTCGGTGACGAGGCCGATGCCGTTCAGCGGCTCGAGCGGCTGATGCGCCACGTAAGGTGCGCGATATTCGGCCTCGACGCGCGTGCCCGTCTTCAGCCCGGCTTCGATATCCCCGATCTTCCGCCACTCCTTGCCGAGGAACTCGGGCTTGAACGAGGACTCCAGGACCTTCCAGTGGTCGGCCTGCTCCGCAGGATAGGCTGACGGCGCCCATTCGCAAACGATGGCGTCGACCGCCTTCATCGCGTACCAGCTGTTGGTGGCGATCACCGCGACGCCGTTCTTGATCTCAAGGATCTTCTTGACCCCCGGCATCGTTCGCGCATTGCCGGCGTCGTAGGATTTCAGCGGCTGCCCCTTGGCGGGGTTCAGCTTGACGGAGGCGTACAGCATGCCGTCCGCTTTCAGGTCGATGCCGAACTTCAATTCACCCATCACCTTGGCGCGGATGTCGAGCCGCGTCATCGGCTTGCCCAGCATGCGCCATTTCGAGGGATCGCGCGGCTTGGCATCGAGCACCGGCGGAATCTTCGCGGCATCCGCGGAGAGATCGACATAAGCGATCTTGCTGCCGTCGGGCAGGATGACATGGCCGGATTGGGTGCGCAGGTCGGCCATTGCGATGCCCGACCGTTTGGCGGCGGCGGCCTTCAGCGTCTCGCGCGCGACCGCGCCGGCAACACGCAGCTTCTCATAGGTGTCCGGCAGCGTGCTCGATCCGCCGGTCATCTGCAGGCCGGCCTGCCGCAGCCATTCGAGCGCCTTGGCCCGCGCTTCCTCGGCGGCCGGGCTCTGGTCCGCGGCCACGAACGGCGCGAACTCGTCGGCGAAGCCGGTGTTGAAATAAGCGGGGCTTGGTCCGGCGAAGCGGATCTCGAACTGGCCGGGATCGAGATCCATCTCCTCGGCGATCATGATCGGCTGCACCGAGCCGACGCCCTGGCCGATATCGGCATGCTGCGCGATCAGCGTGATCTTGTCCGGGCTGATCTCGACCCAGGGATTGAAGGTTACCGCGTTCGGCGGAAGGCCTGCGGCGAGCGGGTTGCCATCGGCGCCGGGGTTGCCGCTTCGGCGCGGCCATAAGCACCGAACGCGATGCCGCCTGCGATGGCGGCGGAGCCGAAGACGAAAGCGCGGCGCGACAAGGTGTCGATGTGTCCCATCTCACTTCTCCGCCATCTTCTTCGCGGCCGCCGCGTGGATCGCCGCCCGGATGCGCGGATAGGTGCCACAACGGCAGAGATTGCCGGACATCACCTGGTTGATCTCGTCGTCGGTCGGATTGGAGATCAGGTCGAGCAGCGAGATCGCCTGCATGATCTGGCCGGTCTGGCAGTAGCCGCATTGTGGGACCTGATGCTCGATCCAGGCCTGCAGGACCGGATGCTGCTCCTTCTTCTCCAACCCTTCGAGCGTGACGACCGATTTGCCTGCGACTTCGCCGATATGCGACTGGCAGGATCGCACGGCGAGGCCGTCGATCTGCACGGTGCAGGCGCCGCATTGCGCAACGCCGCAGCCATATTTGGGACTGGTGATGCCGAGTCTCGTCGCGCAGCACCCACAGCAAGGGCATCTCGGGAACGACGTCAACTCGGTGCCTGGTGCCATTGACGGTGAGGCTCGATCATGTCGATGTATCCCTTCGCAATGTCGAGGCCAGCGTGCCTCCGGGCGTTCACGACTGTCAAACCGAATCCCCTCGGCATCGGCGCGCAGTTTCGAATTCGCACGGCAACGATGATTTCGAAGCGAAGCGGATGCGGCGAATTGCCTATTGCGACAGCAGTTCCGCAAGAAGTGCGATGTCTCGTCGCGCGACATTTTGATCAGCGCCGGGACACAAGCGCAGAGAAACGCAAGAGCAACGCCGCATGACTGCGTCGCTCACTTGCTCACGTCAGCTCTCTTGGTCCGGAGGGCGTTTCGATCCGCGCGCGGTAGCGCAGCTTCGGCCCCTTCACGATGTCGGGCGGCCGGTCGATCTTCAACGCGCGATACAGCGTCTCGACCGCGGCGGGTTCCGGATGTTCGAGCGTGAAGGATTTCAGCCGTGCGCCGAGATCCGCGATCGTAGCCATCGAGCGGGCCTTGCCGCGCCTGTCGATGACCGAGGGCGCCGCGCCGTCGAGCGGGAGCGAGCCGTCGTCCGGAATGGCGAAGTCAAACGCAGGATCGGTCGCGGGAAGCGGAACCCTGGTGCCGAAGATGTCTTCCCGACCCGCAAGGACCGCGTCGATCACATCGGTGCGCGCGACCCAGCCGCGCAGGCGGCGGCCCTCCTCCCAATCCGATCTGACCTGGTGCTGGTCTTCCAGGCCGAACCAGCGTGAACGGCCCGGCGCAGCGGCCTCGGGGTCGAGCGCCACGATTTCGAGATAGACGGTGGCGCCGAGCTGTAGCAGATGATTGTGCGTGCCCATATAGGCATGGCGCTGCCCGAACGGGACATCGAGATCGAGGCAGTTTCGCACGTGGATGACGCCTTCGGCGAGGCTCGGCGCGATGACCGTGATATGATCGAGCTTCAGCATCTTCCCGAGAATTCCGCGGCGACGTTACTGCATCATGCGATCATCGTCCCCGGCTTGCAACGTCGTCGCCCGTGCACCGGGCCGGCAGCGCGTCCTGCATGGCTGACCTGACGCATCCGCGCTGCGCCTCGCTTTACGGTCCGGTCGATTCCTGATCCTCTCTCGCGCAGGCCGGATCAACCGGCCAGGCCTCACGAGGGGAGAGAGACGCCATGAAGCTCGGTACCGCCATTGCGGAAATCATGCGGCGCGAGGGGATCGAGATCCTCTGCGGCTATCCCGTCAACCATCTGATCGAGCATGCGGCCAAGGCCGAGATCCGGCCCGTGATGGTGCGGCAGGAGCGCGTCGGCATCCACATGGCGGACGCGATCTCGCGCGTGACGTCGGGACGCAGCATCGGCGCGTTCTGCATGCAGCACGGGCCGGGCGCGGAGAACGCGATGGGCGGCGTCGCGCAATGCTTTGGCGAATCCGTTCCCGTGCTGGTGCTGCCGATGGGCTATCAGCGCCGGCTCGCGCATATCGAGCCGAACTTCAATTCCAGCGAGGCGATGAAGCCGTTTTCGAAATCGTCCGAGCCGATCATCCTCGCGGCCGAGGTCGCCAACATCTTCCGCCGCGCCTTCACAAAGCTGAAGAACGGCCGCGGCGGGCCCGTGATCGTCGAGATCCCCGCCGACATGTGGAACGAGGAGGTGCCGGAGCCGCTGAACTACACGCCGGTGCTGCGCACGCGCTACGGCGCCGACCCCGATCATGTGAAGGAAGCCGCGCAACTGCTCGTCAATGCAAAACGGCCAGTGATCTATGCCGGACAGGGCGTGCATTACGCGCAGGCCTGGCCGCAATTGAAGCGGCTCGCGGAGCGGCTGGCGATCCCCGTCACCACCAGCCTCGGTGGAAAGTCGTCGTTCCCGGAGACGCATCCGCTCTCGCTCGGCTCCGGCGGCCTTGCGGTGCCGCGCGCGGTGCCGAAATTTCTCGCTGATGCCGACGTCATCTTCGGCATCGGCTGCTCGTTCACGGAAACGAATTTCGGCATCGCGATGCCGAAGGGCAAGACCATCATCCATTCCACGCTCGATCCCAATCATCTCAACAAGGACGTGGAAGTCAAAATCGGCCTCGTCGGCGATGCCGGCCTCGTGCTCGATGCGCTGCTGGAGGAGATCGGCAAGACCGTCACCGCGGACCGCGATGCCTCGACTGTCGCGGCCGAGATCGCGGCCTCGCACGAGGAGTGGCTGGCGAAGTGGATGCCAAAGCTCACCAGCAACGATGCGCCGCTCAGCCCCTATCGCGTGCTGTGGGACCTGCAGCACACCGTCGACATCGACAACACCATCATCACGCACGACGCCGGCAGCCCGCGCGACCAGCTCTCGCCGTTCTGGAAATCGACAAAGCCCCTCACCTATCTCGGCTGGGGCAAGACGACGCAACTCGGCTACGGCCTTGGGCTCGCGATGGGCGCCAAGCTCGCAAAGCCCGACAAGCTCTGCGTCAATGTCTGGGGCGATGCCGCGATCGGGTTCACCGGGATGGATTTCGAGACCGCGGTGCGCGAGCGCATCCCGATCATGTCGATCCTCCTCAACAATTTCTCAATGGCGATCGAGTTGAAGGTGATGCCGATCTCGACGGAAAAATATCGCTCGACCGACATCTCCGGCGACTATGCCGCGATGGCGCGCGCCTTCGGCGGCTATGGCGAGCGGGTGACGAAGCCGGAAGACATCATCCCCGCCATCAAACGTGGCATCCAGAAAACGCAGGAAGGCATTCCGGTGTTGCTGGAGTTCATCACCAGCAAGGAAACCGAGGTGTCGCGGCCGGGCACGTGAGGCCAGCCGGACGCTGGCTCCTCCCGCGGGGGATGTGATAATCCGGCCCGGTGCCGCGCCCGTCGCGGCATCCAGCCGGATTGCAGATGACCAAGACTCCCCATGACATCGCCGACGAGCTCGCCGCCGAGAACGCGCGACTGCGCAGCGAGCTTGCGATTGCGCGCGACCGCCAAAGCGCCAGCGCCGAGATCCTGCGCAATATCGCGGCCTCGCCCTCCGATGCCCGTCCGGTATTCGCTGAGATTGCGTCGAGTTCCAGACGCCTGCTCGGTGGCTTCTCCGCCACCGTGCTCCAATTCATCGGCGACGAGCTGCATCTCGTGGCCTACACGCCGACCGGCCCGGAGGCCGACGCAGGGCTGGAGGCCTCGTTCCCGCGCAAGATCTCGGAGTTTCCGACCTTTGCGCTGGTGCGCGGCGGCGAGACGATCCAGTTTCCCGACAGCGAGGCTCCGGACGTCCCCGCGCTGAACCGCGATCTGGCGCGGCTGCGCGGCTTCCGCAGCGTGCTGTTCATGCCGCTGATGAACCGCGGCACGCCGGTCGGCATGATCAGCGTCACCCGCGCCGAGCCAGGCGCGTTCGCGCCCGACCTCGTGCAGCTGCTGCAGACCTTTGCCGATCAGGCCGTGATCGCGATCGAGAATGCACGCCTGTTCAACGAGATCAGGGAGGCGCTGGAACGCCAGACCGCGACCGCCGACATCCTGAAGGTGATGGCCGCCTCGCCGTCCGACGTGCAGCCGGTGTTCGACGCCATCGCCGCCAACGCCAACCGGCTGATCGGCGGCTTCTCCACGGCAGTGCTGCGCTATGTCGACGGCGCGGCGCATCTTGCCGCGTTCACGCCGACCGATCCGGCCGGCGATCGCGTGCTGCAGGCCTCGTTCCCGGTGCCGTTCGCGCGCTTCCCGCCCTTTTCGCTCGTGGCCAACGGCGCCGCGGCGCAATTGCCCGACACCGAGCTCGAACCGGCCGCGCGCGACATCGCGCGCGCCCGCGGCTATCGCAGCATGCTGTTCGCGCCCTTGATGAGCGAGGGCGAAGCCATCGGCATCATCATCGCGACCCGCCGGGCCACCGGCGCCTTCGCCGAGCATCACGTGCGGCTGCTGCAGACTTTCGCCGACCAGGCGGTGATCGCGATCAAGAATGTCAGCCTGTTCAATGCGACGCGCGAGGCGCTGGAGCGCCAGACCGCGACCGCCGACATCCTCAAGGTGATCGCGGCCTCGCCTGCCGACGTCACCCCGGTGTTCCAGGCCATCTCCGACAGCGCCAAGGCGCTGATCGGCGGGCATTCGTCGACCGTCACCCGCCTCAAGGACGGCATGCTGCATCTGGCCGCCTTCACCACGGACAACGAAGCCGGCAACGCCGATCTGCTCAGCTCCTTCCCTGCACCGCTGTCGTCGCCGGGCATTCACAGCCGGGTGGCCCAAAGCGGAGACTATGCCATCCGCACCGACATGCAGAACGAGCCCGATCTCACAGACGCCATGAAGGAGCTGGCGCGCACGCGAGGCTATCGCAGCATCCTCGTGGTGCCGATGCTGCGCGACGGCGTTGCGATCGGCACCATCGCGGTGACGCGGCCGGAGGCTGGTCAGTTCCCGGACAAGGCGATCAACCTGCTCAAGACCTTCGCCGACCAGGCCGTGATCGCGATCGAGAACACCCGCCTGTTCAACGAGGTGCAGGATCGCACGCGGGAGCTTGCCAAATCGCTCGACGATCTGCGCGCCGCGCAGGACCGGCTGGTCCAGACCGAGAAGCTGGCCTCGCTCGGCCAGCTCACGGCCGGCATCGCCCACGAGATCAAGAACCCGCTCAACTTCGTCAACAATTTTGCCTCGCTCTCCGCCGAATTGACCGACGAGCTGAACGCGGCGCTCGCGCCTGTCACGCTCGCAAGCGACGTCCGCGACGAGGTCGACGAGTCTCACCGGCCTCTTGAAGGACAATCTGCAAAAGGTCGTGCAGCACGGCCGGCGCGCCGATTCCATCGTCAAGAACATGCTGCTGCATTCGCGCGAGGGCGGCGGCGAGCATCGCCTGAGCGACGTCAACGCGGTGGTCGAGGAGAGCCTCAACCTCGCCTATCATGGCGCGCGGGCCGAGAGGCCGCAGTTCGACGTCACGCTCGAACGCCACCTCGATCCGGCGGCAGGCGCGGCCGAATTGTTCCCGCAGGAGATCACGCGGGTGCTGCTGAACCTGATTTCGAATGGCTTCCACGCTGTCGCCAAGCGCGAGTCGGAGAACGGAGCGACCGGTTACGCGCCGGTCGTGACCGCCACGACCCGCGACCGCGGCGATCACGTCGAGATCCGCATACGCGACAACGGCACGGGTATTCCGGACGCGGTGAAAGAGAAGATGTTCAATCCGTTCTTCACCACCAAGCCGGCCGGCGAAGGCACCGGCCTCGGCCTGTCGATGAGCCACGATATCGTCGTGAAGCAGCACGGCGGCACGATCGACGTCGCGACGAAGCCGGGCGAATTCACCGAATTCACGATCCGGTTGCCGCGGAAGAGCAGCTTCCCGGATGGTGCGGGCTAGCGCCCCTACTCCGCCATCTCGACCGGCTGCTTCGCGGTAGGCCCGGCCAGCGGCCGCTCTTCCATCGCGATCAGGCACAGCGCGGCCGTGGTCATCAGCGCGGTGGCGGCGCCGAACACGTAGCGGAAGGCGTGCCGCATGTCGTCGGTGGGAATCGCGACGCTGCCCGCGGCGTGGTGCTCGCCGGCGAGCGGGACGTCGATGCCGAGCGCGATCAGCAGGATCGCGGCGAAAGCAGCGACCGTGAACGAAGACATCAGCGAGCGGAAGAAATTCATCGCACCGGTGATGGTGCCGACTTGCGGACGCGCAACCGAGTTCTGCAGCGAGACCACGCAGACCGGGAACGTGGTGCCGAGCCCGAGCGCGAACGCCGCCATCAGCGTCAGGAGGCCCCAGAGCGGCAGGGTGGTGAGCGTGAGGCCGAGTCCGCACAGCGCCGCCCAGGAGGTGCCGATGATGGCGACGCGCTTGTAGTGCTTGGCGCGGGCCATGGTGCGGCCGGCAATCGCCGCGCCGCAGGTGGAGACCGCCGCGAGCGGGATCAGCGCAAGCCCCGCCTCGCTGGCGCTGAGATGATAGACCTGCTCGTAATACAGCGGCAGCTGCACGGTGAGGCCGGTGATCGCCCCGAGCCCGCAGCCGCCGGCGGTCAGCGCGAACGGCGCCACCGATCCGGTCAGCAGCTTCAATGGCAGGAACGGCTCGTCCGCCCGCCGGGCGTGCCACACGAAGGTCACCGCCAGCGCGACGGCGCCGCCCACCATCGCCAGCACGGTCGGCGACAGCCAGGGATAGCGCGTGCCGCCCCAGGTCAGCACCAGCATGAAGACGACGGCGGATGCCATCAGCAGCACGCCGCCGAGCCAGTCGACCTTGCGCTTGCGGTGGAACACCGGGATCTTCTTCATCTTCGGCAGCAGCATCACGATAGCCGCAGCCGAGAGCGGCAGGTTGATCCAGAAGATCATCGACCAGTGCAGATGCTCGGCGAACACGCCGCCGATGACCGGGCCCAAAATGCCGCCGACCATCCAGACGCTGGAGAAATAGGCCTGATACTGGCCACGCTCGCGTGGGGAAACGACGTCCGAGATCACGGTCTGCACGACGGGCATGATGCCGCCGCCGCCGAGCCCCTGAAGGCCGCGCGCCAGGATCAGCATCGGCATGTTGGGCGCGATCGCGCAGAGGATCGAGCCCACGACGAACAGGCTGAGCGAGATGATGATCATGGCGCGGCGGCCATAGATATCGCTGAGCGTGCCGAACACCGGCGCGACCGCGGTCGAGGCGAGCAGATAGGCGGTGATCACCCAGGAGAGATTGGAGACGTCCTGGAACTGGCGCCCGATCGTCGGGAGCGCAGTCGCCACGATGGTCTGGTCGAGCGCCGCCAGGAACATCGTCAGCATCAGGCTGATGACGATGGTCCGCACCTCGTCCTGCGACAGCGGCACCGGCGGCGTGATGGACGGAGCGTCGTCGACGCTGATGACCTCGCTCGGAAGCCGGGACAGCTCCTCGGCAATGTCGTCGGGCAAAGTCTGGATGTCGGCAGAAGCGCTCTGCCGGTCGAACTTGTTCATCTCGCTCGGACGTCGTGGGGCGGCGCAACGCCGCGAAGGATTCGTTCTATGCAGCCCAATGTAGACAGCAAAGTTTGCCCCGGGCAGGCACCGCGGCGCATGGGAGCATCCCGCCCCCGGGCCATCCCGAAGACGTGAACGATCGAACGCACGGAAGAACACGGAGTTCGATGCTCTCCATCGTCATGGCCGGGCTTGTCCCGGCCATCCACGATCTTTCGCGCGGAACGGAGAACGTGGATGCCCGGGACAAGCCCGGGCATGACGAGTTTGCGGAACGGCCGCGGAATCAAGAGGATTGATGATGCCCTGGAAGGCGGCTCAGTCCTTCGGGCGTCGCTTCAGGCGTGCCCGTTTCGGCAGCTGCGCGGGCCATTGCACGATGTGGTTCTCGAGCTCCTCGTCCGGGATGTCCTCCTCGCTGCCCTCGACACGGCCGCGCACCGAGACGCCGGCTTCGTGCACGGTGTTGGGATCACCCGACACCAGCGGATGCCACCAATAAAGGTCGCGCCCCTCGGCGACGAGCTTGTAGCCACAGCTCGGCGGCAGCCAGTTCAGGGTGCGGACATTGGCCGGCGTGAGGCGGACGCAGTCCGGAACCTTGTCGGACCGATTCGGATAGTCCTTGCAGGCGCAGCTGGCCCCATCCAGCAGCTTGCAGCCGATATGGGTGAAATAGATGTCCCCGGTGTCCTCGTCCTCGAGCTTGTTGAGGCAGCAGCGCCCGCAGCCGTCGCACAGGCTTTCCCATTCCGGCCCCGACATCTCTTCCAACGTCTTGGTTTTCCAGAAGAATCCTTCCTGGCCTGAAGGTCGTTTGGGAATTGCGGTCATGCGCCTCAACAAGAGTTCGAAACAGGAACGGCAACGCCATCTAGGGCGTGCGGCGGTCATGGTGCAAGCAAAGCGCCGATCAGGCCCGTAATGAACCGGGGTCAATTAGGCCTGTTGTTCAAAATCGCGAGCGTGACCATTGGTTTATGGGCCCCGCTCGGCTAGAAGGAACAGCAAGTCCCTCGGATGCTGGCCGGGCGCCTTGGGTTTGCCGCAACAGTCCCCCAAGACGTCTCGATGCCGCCCCGGCCGGGTGCTTGAACGCTTTCGAAGCGAGCCTCAAGGGTTCTAGGTGCGCCAGATCATACCACCGCATTGGAAGCAGAGGATCCGGAATTTCTTCCTGGATCTCGATGCGCGCATCGACTCCTCGCTGTTCTCCTCGGCCAAGGGCATCCGCGAGCTTTACGAGCGCTACTCGACCTTCATGGACCGGTTCTATGTCGGGCGCTGGAAGCGCTGGGTGTTCATCGAGCCGCTGTCGGAAGCCGCGACGCTAGGCCTCGGCGGCCTCGTCGTGATGCTCACGCTCGCCATCCCCGCCTTCCGCGAGACCGCGGACGAGGACTGGCTGAAGAAATCCGACCTCGCGGTGAGCTTCCTCGACCGCTACGGCAACCCGATCGGCAGCCGCGGCATCAAGCATAACGACTCGATCCCGCTGGAAGATTTTCCCGACGTGCTGATCAAGGCGACGCTGGCGACCGAAGACCGCCGCTTCTACGAGCATTTCGGCATCGACATCGCCGGCACCGCGCGCGCGCTCGTCACCAACGCGCAGGCGGGCGGCGTCCGCCAGGGCGGCTCCTCGATCACCCAGCAGCTCGCGAAGAACCTGTTCCTGAGCAACGAGCGCACCATCGAGCGCAAGGTCAACGAGGCATTCCTCGCGGTCTGGCTGGAATGGCGCCTGACCAAGAACGAGATCCTCAAGCTGTATCTGGACCGCGCCTATATGGGCGGCGGCACGTTCGGCGTCGACGGCGCGGCGCATTTCTACTTCAACAAATCCGCGCGCGACGTGACGCTAGCCGAGGCCGCGATGCTCGCCGGCCTGTTCAAGGCGCCGACGAAATACGCGCCCCACATCAACCTGCCCGCCGCGCGCGCCCGCGCCAACGTCGTGCTCGACAACCTCGTCGATGCCGGCTTCATGACCGAGGGCCAGGTGTTCGGCGCCCGCCGAAATCCGGCCTTTGCCGTCGACCGCCGCGACGAGGCTTCGCCGAACTACTATCTCGACTACGCCTTCGACGAGATGCGCAAGCTGGTCGACACCTTCCCGAAATCCTATACCGAGCGCGTCTTCGTGGTGCGCCTCGCGATCGACACCAACGTGCAGAAGGCCGCGGAGGACGCGGTGGAGAACCAGCTGCGCCAGTTCGGCCGCGACTATCACGCCACGCAGGCCGCGACCGTGGTGTCCGATCTCGACGGCGGCATCCGCGCCATGGTCGGCGGCCGCGACTACGGCGCCAGCCAGTTCAACCGCGCTACCGACGCCTATCGCCAGCCAGGCTCGTCGTTCAAGCCTTACGTCTACACCACGGCGCTCCTGAACGGCTTCACGCCGAACTCGATCGTGGTCGACGGCCCGGTCTGCATCGGCAATTGGTGCCCGCAGAACTATGGCCATTCCTATTCCGGCTCGGTGACGCTGACGCAGGCGATCACGCGCTCGATCAACGTCGTGCCGGTCAAGCTGTCGATCGCGATCGGCCAGAAGAACGAGCCCAAAGCGCAGAACCCGGCCAAGGTCGGCCGCGCCAAGATCGTCGAGGTCGCGCGCCGCTTCGGCCTGAAGGCCCCCTGCCCGACACGCCCTCGATGCCGATCGGCTCGGACGAGGTCACCGTGCTCGAGCACGCGGTCGCCTACGCGACCTTCCCCAACCGCGGCAAGGCGGTGACGCCGCATTCGGTGCTCGAAGTACGCACCGGCGCCGGCGACCTGGTCTGGCGCTGGGACCGCGACGGGCCGAAGCCTCGGCAGGCGATACCCGCCTCCGTCGCCGCCGACATGGCCGGCATGATGAGCCACGTCGTCAGCGAAGGCACCGCGCGCCGCGCCGCGCTCGACGGCATTCCGACCGCGGGCAAGACCGGCACGACCAATGCGTATCGCGACGCCTGGTTCGTCGGCTACACCGGCAATTTCACCTGCGCGGTGTGGTACGGCAACGACGACTATTCTCCGACCAACCGCATGACCGGCGGCTCGCTGCCGGCGCAGACCTGGCACGACATCATGGTCGCCGCGCATCAGGGCGTCGAAGTTCGCGAGATCCCTGGCATCGGCATGGGCCAGAAGCTGCCGCCGCAGCACGTCGCCAACGCGCAGGCCAACGCGGCGCCGAAAGTGCTGGAGACCAAGCCCGGTCCGCCGCCGGTGCTGACCAAGCGCGGCGCCGACATCCTGGTGCGCGTCGAGAAGCTGCTCGACGACGCTGCCAAGACCGCGAACAAATCGGCGGCCGACGACAGCAAGTCGGCCAAGCCGTCATCGACGAGCGCGCTCGCCTTCCCGCAGAACTATGCGGAAGAGAATGCGAACGCATCCGCCCCGCGCAAGAACTGATCGAAACAAGTGCGGCTGATCCTGATCACATTGACGGCGCTTCTGCTCGCGGGCGTGGTTGGCGTCGGCGCGACCTGGATGACGACGACGCGCGGCACCGAGATCGGCGCGCTGACCATCGGCGCCTGGACCGCGCGGCCGCGCACCGGCACCGCCGACGTCGATCCTTATTCGCGCGCCACCATCGTGCGCAACGGCGAGCTGCCGATCGGCACCGGCGACGGCGTCGCCTTCACCGCCACGACCGACGACAAGAAGAAGGCGCTCGACGGCCGCTGCGACGTGGTCGTCTCCGGCGTGACGCCGCCGGCGCGGTTCTGGACGCTGACGCTGTATGATCGCAAGGGCCATCTCGTCGCCAACTCACTGCAGCGCTACGGCTTCACCAGCCAGGAGATCGTCCGCCAGTCCGACGGCACCTTCGAGATCCGCATCGCCTCGCGCTCGCGCGCCGGCAACTGGCTGCCGACCGGCGGTATCGAGCGCTACGCCCTGATGCTGCGCCTCTACGACACTCCGGTCGGCGTCGCCACGCGCACCCAGCGCGATGCGCCGATGCCTACCATCAGTACGGTGGGCTGCTCATGATCCGGCTGCTGTTCACCATCGTTGCCGGGATCGTGCTGGGCCTCGTCGTCCATCTCGTCAGCGTGCTGGCGCTGCCGCGGATCGCGACGCAGGACGCCTATTCGCGGCTGACGCCGATGACGAAGGTGAACGGCGTTACCCAGCTTCCCCTCGCCGACCCCTCGACCTCGCCGATGCCGTTCATGGATCCGGCCTTCGCGCTCGCGATCTGCCGCTACGACCTCACAAGCGGGCCGATCAAGCTGACGGTGCCGGTAAGCCAGGCCTACACCTCGGTGTCGTTCTACACCCGCAACGAGATCGCCTATTACGCCATCAACGACCGTTCGGCCGGCCGCAAGGTGATCGAGCCTCGATTTGATGACGGAAGCGCAGCACAACGAGCTGCCCGAGGACGAAGAGGTCACCGCGGCCGACCGCCTGATCATCGACTCCCCCAGCGCCACCGGCCTGATCGTAATGAAGGCGCTCGCCGCCGAGCCCGGCCTGATGCCGCAGGCGCAGGCGACATTGCAGGCCGCCTCCTGCGGCCCGCAGACCGAGCCACCCGCCAAGGCCGAGGCCCCGCGCGGCCGGCGCTGATGCGCGGCTGGCTCGGCAGCCTCATAGCAAAAAGTGCGAAAACAACCCCATGCACAGTAGCGGGGGTGTTGAAATCATTGGGCTCTTCGGTCGTCGATGATGGCACTGCCGGGCTGAGATGACGTTGCTTTGACGCGTCGGGCAAAACACCGGCAGAATGACATCGTCACGATGAACGCCGCTCCTATCAATGAATGATCTGGCCGAGGAAATCCCGCGCCCGCTCCGTGCTCGGCGCACGGAAGAAAGTTTCGGGATCGGCTTCCTCGACGATCGCCCCGCGGTCCATGAACACCACGCGGTCGGCGACTTCGCGGGCAAAGCCCATCTCGTGCGTGACGCAGACCATGGTCATGCCGTCCCGCGCGAGCCTCTACCATGATGTCGAGCACCTCCTTGACCATCTCGGGGTCGAGCGCGGAGGTCGGCTCGTCGAACAGCATGATCTTCGGCTGCATGCAGAGAGCGCGCGCGATGGCGACACGCTGCTGCTGGCCGCCGGACAGCTGGCCCGGATATTTGTCCGCCTGGTCGTGAATGCGCACCTTGCGCAGGAAGCCGAGCGCGCGCGCGTGCGCCTCCGCACGTGACAGGCCGCGCACCTTCATCGGCGCCAGCATGCAGTTCTCGACGATCGACAGATGCGGAAACAGGTTGAAGCTCTGGAACACCATGCCGACTTCGCGGCGAACGTTGTTGATGTCCCCCAGCCGGTCCGTCAGCTCGACGCCGTCGACGACGATCCGGCCGGCGTCGTGCGTCTCGATATGATTGATGCAGCGGATGAGCGTCGACTTGCCCGAGCCCGACGGACCGCAAAGCACGATCTTCTCCCCTGCCCTCACGCTGAGATTGATGTCGTTCAGGGCCGTGAAGCGGCCGAACCGCTTCACCACCCCCTCAACGACGACGATGGCCGGGGGTCGGCGCGTCTCATCCACAACGGTCTGCTGCACCATTTTCGTCTCCCAGGAAGCAGAATGTCTCATTTGATTGCCTATCGACGCGCTCCGGCGATCGCATAGCGCTTGCGCAGCATTGCGACGCCCTGCGAGGCCGCCGAGCTGATCGCGAGGTAGACCACGACGATCACGAGATACATCTCGACGAGACGGCCATTGAGCTGCGCCAGCTTCGAGGCGGCGCCGAGCAGGTCGGTGAGCGAGAGCACGTAGACCAGCGAGGTGTCCTGGAACAGGATGATGGTCTGGCTCAGGATGATCGGGCTCGCCACGCGGAGCACCTGCGGCATGATCACGCTGCGATAGGTCTCGAACGTGGACAAAGCGAGCGCCTGACACGCCTCGAACTGCCCGCGGTTCACGGCGCGCAGGCCGACGCGAATGATCTCGGAATAGTAGGCCGCCTCGAACAGGGCGAAGGTGATGAAGGCCGTCCAGGTGGCGCCGATCGGGACCGGCCGCCCGCTTCCGCTGAGATGGCCGAGCACGATCGGCACCAGGAAGAAGAACCAGAACAGGACCAGGATCAGCGGGATCGAGCGGACCAGGGCGATGTAGGCGCGCACGACCTTTCCGATCACGGGCACCTCGAAGTGCTGCAACAGCGCAAAGCAGGTGCCGAGGACCATGCCGACCACGAAGGCGACCGCGGTGAGCGCCAGCGAAAACAGCAATCCGGACCAAAGATAAGGCCACGCCTGCAGAACGATCGAGAAATCGAGGCTGTTCATTTCGCGATCTCCATCCCCGCGGGTAACGAGCCGGCCTGCTGAACGTCCTCGGCGAGGTTCGGCGCGATATCGTCCTCCGTCCGCGCCGTGCCGGGGATGCGCACGGCCCTGTCGATCAGCGCCATCCCCTGATAGGCAATCAGCGCCAGCGCGAGGTAGATCAGCGTTGCGGCGCCGAAGGCGGTGAAGGTCTGGAAGGTCGCTTCGCTGATCTGGCGCGCCTGCGCCGTGAGGCTCCATCAGGCCGATCGTGAGTGCGACCGATGTGTTCTTGTAGATGCCCATGACTTCGCTGGTGAGGCTTGGCACGATCAAGCGCAGCGCCTGCGGCACGATGATGTGGCGATAGGTCAGATACGGGCTGAGCCCGAGTGCGCTCGCCGCCTCGGTCTGCCCTCTCGGCAGGGCCTCGATCCCCGCACGGACCTGCTCGGCGATCCGGGCCGCGGTGTAGAGCCCGAGGCAAATGAGCGCCGGAAAGAACGATCCCCAGGGCGGCGGAATCTGCTTGATCGCGTTTCCGAGCGTCGTGGGAAGGATCTCCGGCAGCACGAAATACCAGAGGAACATCTGCACCAGGACGGGGATGTTGCGGAAGATCTCGACATAGAGCCGCGCCAGCGCCGCGACGGTGCGGTTCTGCACCGTGCGGCCGATGCCGACGACGATCCCGACCGCGAAGGCAATCCACCAGCCGAAGAAAGCCAGCGCCAGGGTCCAGCCGAGGCCCGACAACAGCCAGTCGATATAGCGCTGGCCATCCGCCGTCTGTTCAAGAAGCACTGCGAACATGACCAACCTCGAAGCTTATGGATACGAGAGAGGATCGGCGTGCAAGAAAGATTCCTGTTCTCCGGCTAGTCGACCGCGTCGCTGGGTTGGGCGATCCGCTGCTGCAGTTCGTCCGTCAGCGGGAAAGCGAGATTCTCGCCCTTGGGCGGGATCGGCTTCGTAAACCACTTGGCGTAAGTCTTCTCGAACTGGCCCGAGGCCATCTGCTTCGACAGGACGTCGTCGACGAGCGCCTTGAAGGGCGCATCGCCCTTGGTGAACATCAGGCCATAATAGATCTTGGCGTAGCCCTCGGGGAGAAAGATCAGCGCATCCGGTTTCGGAGCGGCGGCCTTCAGGCCGGCGAGAAGGATGTCGTCCTCCATGAAGGCGACCGCGCGGCCGGTATTCAGCATCAGGAAGGATTCGGCGTGGTCTTTCGCCTGGACGATGTTGAAGCCGAGCTGCTCCCTGGCGTTCACGCCCTGCGCGAAGCCGACGGCGTTGGAGCCCTGGGTCACGACGATGGTCTTGCCCTTGAGATCGCCCGCCGTCTTCAGGCCGCTGTCCGCCTTGACCAGCCAGCGCGGCTGGCTGACGAAGGTCGCAACCGAGAACGAGACCTGCTCCTGCCGCTTCTTGTCGTTCGCCGTGCCGCCGCACTCGATGTCGATGGTTCCGCTCTGAATGAGTGGGATCCGGTTGGACGAGTTCACCGGCGTATATTTGACGGCGAGATTGGGCAGGTTCAGCTCCGTCTTGACCCTCTCGACGATCGCCGCGCAGAGATCCAGCGAGAAGCCGATCGGCTTTTGATCGGGACCGAGATAGGAGAACGGGATGGACGCCTCGCGGTGACCGATGGTGATGGCCCCGCTCGACTTGATCCGGGCGAGCGTGGGGCTGTCGGCCGCGATCGAAGGCGCAGCAAAGGCGGCGGCGGCCGCAAGGCCGGACAGAACGCCCCAGACACGTGCAAAACCAGTCATGTGCATCTCCCCTTCTGAAGAACGGTCTAGGCGGCCTTTGACGGCCTCACGCCGCGCCGCCTGACGACGTCGATCAGGCGATCGACGTCGGCGAAATCGTTGAACATCCCGAACGACACGCGAATGCCGTCGCGCTCGGGCGACACGCGAATGCCGTTCTCTTCGAAATGGCCGAGCCATTCGGCGGCTGGCAGCGCGATGACATAGATGTGCGGCGCGCGGTGCCGCCGCTCGCGCGGGCCGACGAGGCGAACGTCCAGCAAATCGAGGCCGGCGATGAGATGATCGCCGAGATCCAGACAATGGTTCTGAATGTTCTGCACGCCCAGGGCTTCGATCATGTCGAGCGAGGCGCCGAGCGCGTGGATCGCCGGAAGATTGAAATTGCCGAGGCTCGAAGCGGCGCGCGCTCGCGGCCAGCTCCAGCCGGTCAGGCCGGGCGATCAGATCGGCCGGGACCTCCGCAAGGCTGGCGGCGGCAAGATAAGCGGGCTCGAGCTCGGTCCTCGATTCGTCCCAGACCAGCAGGCCGAGACCCTGCGGCACGAGCAGGCCCTTGTGGCTCCCCGATCCGATGAAGGTCGCGCGCATCGCCCTGGCGTCGATCGGCACGACGCCGATCGCCTGCATCACGTCGACGACGAAATAGAGCCCTTTCTCCGCGCAGAGCGCGCCGATGCTTTCGACGTCGAAACGATGGCCGGCGTGGAAGGTCACCTGCGACATCGAGATCGCCCGGGTCTTCTCGCTGATATGCGGACGAAGGCTGTCTGCGTTCACGACCTCCGTCATCGGCGCGAAATCCACCTTCACGCCCTTGCGCCCGAGATTGAGGAACGCATAGGCGTTGTTGGGATGATCGCCGTGGATCATCAGCACGCTGTCGCCGGCGCGCAAAGGCAGCGCATTGGCGGCGATGTTCATGCTTTCCGACGTGTTCTTGGTGAAGGCGATCTCATCGGCCGTCACGCCGAGAAACCGCGCCAGCTTCGCGCGAGTCTGCTCGACGCGGTCAAGCCACACGCTTTTCGGGCCAGCCGTCTCAAGACCCTCGCGGAGGAAGAGATCAATCGCCGCCTTGACCGGCCGCGCGAGCGGCGTCTGGAAACCGGAGTCGAGATAGGTGATGCGCTCGACCGCCGGAAATTCCTTCCGCACGGCATCGACGTCGTAGTGGCGAGACATCCCGTTCTCCCGATGAACGCACCCGGCGGCGCGCACGCACTGCACAAATCCCGATCACCTGTCGGCAGCGCCAACGATATGGGCAATGCGCTGGGGCGGTCGAGCATAATTTTCATATTTCAATAGCCTTTATTCCGAAAAATGATAATTTATGAATCTTGTGGAGGAAGACGCATGGCGAAGATCAATTCCGATGGACCGCTCGACCGGGCGTTCACTGTCGTGGGCTATGTCGCCGGCCAGGTCAGAGCCGTCTCGGTCGCGGAGATCGCCGGCGCGCTGGTCCTCCCGCTGCCGACTGCGCATCGCCTGATCGGCAATCTCGAGCAGCGCGGATTGCTGCAGAAGGCGTTGGGGACCAAGCGCTACGTGGTCGGCAATCAACTGGTCACGCTGTCGGCCAAGGTCATCGCCGCGGCCTTCCGCACCGCGCGCCGGCATGCCGTGCTGCGCGCCGTCGCGGCCGAGATCGGCGAGCAATGCGAGATCGGCGTCGTGCGGGACAACGTCGTTGCCTATGTCGACAGCGTCCGCGTGTCGCAGCCGCAGGGGCTGCAGTTCAATCCCGGCGAAGCGGCGCCGCTCCACTGCACCTCGACGGGCAAGATCTATATGAGCCGGCTGCCGGAGCGCGCGCGCGAGAAACTGTGCCGCGCGCTCGCGCTCACCAAATACACCGAGACCACCATCGTCGATGTCGAAAGCCTGATGAAGGTCCTCGACGAGACGCGCAAACGGGGCTGGGCCAAGACCAACGAAGAATATGTGCGAGGCGTGGTCGGCTGCGCCGTGCCCATCCTGTCTCCGGATCGTCAACTGATCGCCTGTCTCGGCGTCTCCGTTCCCGTGGCCCGCGTCAGCTTCGCCGAACTGGACCGGTTCATCGCGCCGCTTCAGAAAGCCGCCGCGCTGCTATCGGAGACCATTCTCCAGGCTGACGAGGACGCCAGCGAGGCATCTGAGGAGTCTTGAGCTGGTCTACCGGCCGTCCGCGCGGTCGATGCCGAAGCTAGCGCCGGGAGAGTGGTTGGCGCGAACGTCGCCTTGGCGCCGTTCGCGACAAGTTCATCGGATCTCGGATTCCGCGGGGACGGAATAAGCCGGTCTCGGTGCGGCATGCTCGCCTTGGGCCGCGAATTTGCGCCAAACGCTGCGCTCCGTCGCACAGATGCTCAACGCGGCCAAAGCCACGCCAGCGAAGACGTCGATGAAGTAATGTCCGCCGATCAAAGGTGTTGCGATGAGCATGCCGCCATTCAGGATCAAGGCCAGGGGTCGCAGCCACCAGACGGCCCAGAATCCCCACAGCGCAAGGATTGCCGCGGCGGCGTGAAAACTGGGAAACGTGACAATTCCAGAAATCTGGGAGAGTTCGAGAATGCGAAGCGACCCGTCGCGGGCGAGCGGCAGGCGTTCGAGCTGGATCAGATATCCCATCGCCTTGAAGCTCTCGGAATCGGCGGGCAATCCGTATTGCTGATACGTGCCGATTGCGGGCACCAGTGCCGACACGAGAGCGGTCACGCACACGGTCAAGGTGCACGCGAGAACGAAGCGCTGCAACCGGACATAGTTCTTGCTGAACCCGAGCACGATGGGAACGGTGAGCGTGGGCGACAGGATCATCGCGTAGAAGAAGACGGCGTATTGCAGCAGCAACGGCCTTGTGACGAAGAAATCGTAGTAGGCGGGCCAGTCGAGCCAAAGAAGTTGATCGAGATGAGCGAGGTTGGCGTCCTGCAGCGGAAGATTGGCCGAAGCCGCGATGTAGGTCAGCGGAGCTCCGAACAGTCCGAGGACCGTCAGCTGCGCGATGGCGAGGAGGACAAACGCCGATCGCGTTCCCCATGCCCGCGAGATCAGATAGCGACCTGATATCGCGAGGCCGACTGTCACGGTCAAGCTCGTCACCAGATCGGCGTCGATCGCCACCGAGAAGCGCGATAGCGCGAGCGCTCCCGCGAGCACCGCGCCCATCGCCGTCAGCGGGATCCAGTTGGCTCGATAGAGCCGCCAGGCCTCGCGTTGGTCATCCGCTTCCGCCATGGCAATCCACCCGCATAGCCGCTTTCGCGAAGGTTGTTTTTATTGCGTGTTTCAATCGGTTGTGACAACCCGGATGTACGCGTGCGCACGTTAAGACCGACTGAATGCACTTGGTCGACTTGAATCCAATTGAAGGAAATCTAGAGGGAAAGGTCCCGTGCCACGGCCGGGCACGCGCGGCGGCGGCGCCCGGCGTCCGCGGAGGTCAGTACGCAAATTTGAAGTGAGCGAACGCTGCGGATGCGAGCGTCAGCAAGGCCGCGGCAATCCAGATCGGCACCAGGACGAAGATGGCTATCGCGCCCTGCCCGCAGTCACCGCATCCGAACTCGAACACGATGGGAAACAGACCGAGCAAGACGGCGACGGCAAATCCGGCGCCGAGCCAAACGCCTTTCGTTCCCCATCGCGCGCCGAACAGCCACGGTACGGCGGGAAAGCCGAAGGACAGCCAAGCCAGAAGGTTCACCAGAACTTCGAACATCATCTCTGCCGATCGCGCGCACGGCTGTTGGTCGGGAGCACGCGGCGACCGGTTCAATCGACACGACGATCCGCTCGACTAACGGTCCTCGGTCGGATGCACCCATTTGTAGGGCGTGATGCTGCGCGTCGCGGTCAGCTTGATCATGTGAACGGGCGGCGCGGAGCGTCCCTTTCGGCATGACCGGCACTTCAAGGAGGCTTCCAGCTTCCAGATCGGCGTATCACGCGGCCGGCGGATCGCATCGAGCGGCAGGCTCGCGCGCGTCTTGCACCTGTTGCACTCGACCTCGAGCCAGCCCATGCCGCCGTTGAGACATTGGGCGATCGTCGGCGACGGCTGCGAGGGCCCGCCGTAACCTTCCATGCGGACGGACCAGGCTTCGGCTTCGGCCCGATCGGCCTCGCGGACCGCCTTCTTGGCCTCCTCGCGCGCGTGCTTGGCCGAAATTTCCGCACCCAGAATTCGACCGCTCCAGATGACCTCTCGTGATTTGGTGCTCATGTCGCCATCAAAGCGGCGGCCGACACCACTGGCAAATTATCGATCGCTGGTAGGTCGAGCGCGTCATTCGATACTGCGGGTCGTGGGTGTGGACAACCGAGGCTGCAGACTCCGCGACGCTAGCGATCGCCGAGTTGCGCCATCGAAAGTCGTCACGCCTGCGGGGGACAATCTGCGCGCGGGCGCTTTCGTGTTGGAACGGATGTGCTCAGGATGGTTGCTGGCCCGCATGATCCCGCCGCGCCCATAGCAGCGCCAGCGGGCCCAGCGCGATGCCGGCCGCGAGCACGATGAACACCAGCAGCCAACCGCTCGCACTCTGCGGACCGCCGGCCGTGTCGAGCGCGACGCCGGTTCCCCAGGCGCCGAGCGCCGACAGGCCGAAGCCGACGGTGGAATGCAGGGCCAGCGTCGCGCCGCGATGCTCGGAGACGGCCGCCGCCGACATGCCCGCGGTCAACGCGCCTGAATCCGCCGGAACCGTCAGGCCATAGAGCAGCAACAGCAGCGCGAGCAGCCATGCTGGAGCCGTCGCGTTGAGGCCGATGACAAGCGCGACGCAGGCCGACGCGATCATCACGACCGTGATCGCGCGATGCCGTCCGAATTTCAGGGCAGCCTCGTTGCCGAGGATGCTGGCAGGCATCGAGATTACCGCAAAGCAGAAGCTCATCAGCACGGGCGTCATCCAGGACGGCCCACCCTGATGCGCCACGACGAAGGTCCAGAACCCGACCAGCCAGGTGCGGATGCCGTAGAGCCTCGAAGCAATGGGCACCATAGCCGAGGATGTAGCCGAGCGCCTCGCGGTTGGCGAAGACGGGCGCGAAGTTCAGCAGCCGTCCCGTCTTCGGGACGGGGCGACGGCCCTCGATCAAGAGGCAGGCGACCACCATCGCGATGGGACCGATGCCGGTGACGTAGAACGCGGTTCGCCATCCCCAGCGATCGGCGAGGATCTGCGCAACCAGGAACGACAGGCCGACGCCGACCGAGAAGCTCGAAGTGTAAAGCGTCACTGCCCGCGAGGTGTCGCCGGTGGGCAATCGGTCGGTCAGCGCCTTGAGCCCCGGCATATAGGCGCCGGCGAAGCCCAACCCTGCGAGCGACCAGATCGCCGTGCCTGACCAGAAGCCCTGTGCGAAAAACCCGAACGCCAGCGTCGCAAGGCCGCTGACGATGGAGCCGCACAGCAGCACGATCCGCGCGTCGATGCGATCGGTCAGCGTCGTCAGCACCGGAACGGCCAGCATGTAGCCGAATGCATAGCCGCTCGCCATCAGCCCGCCTTCGGCGGCGGACAGCCCCCACGCCGGCATCAGATGCTGCGCCAGGTTCGCCGACAGCGTGACATGCGGCAGCAGATTGCCGAGCTGGCCGATGCACATCACCGCAACCAGCGCTCCCCCGCTCAAGCTCCGAATGCTCGCCTCCCTTCTGATCGGACCTCATTTTGCGCGAGCGCGGGAGCGAAGCGCAATGACAACGACGCGGAGCCTGACGCGATCCACATCATGAGCAGCCGCCCCCTGCGCGACCTGCCTTCTTTGCCGCCTCATCGTCGGCGCAGCAGGCCGACGGCTCCGTCTTCGCCGGACCGCCGCAGCATCCCGCATCCGCGGTCTCGACGCCGGCGCGCGTGCAGACGCCGGTCTCCGGCAGCACGAGCTCGACCCGCGCGGCCGCTTTCTTGTCGCCGGCGATCTCGGCGACAATCGAGCGGACCTGCTCGTATCCGGTCATCATCAGGAACGTCGGCGCCCGGCCGTAGGACTTCATGCCGGCGAGATAGAAATCTGGCTCGTCATGCGCGAGCTCGCGCGCGCCGTGAGGACGAACCGTTCCGCAGCTGTGCTCGTTGGGATCGATCAGCGGCGCGAGCGCGACCGGGGCCTCGATCGCCGGATCGAGCCGCAGCCGCAGCTCGGACAGGAATGACAGATCGGGCCGGAAGCCGGTCGAAACGACCAGCTCGTCGGCCACCACGCTGCGCGCGCTGCAGCCGCTGCCGGCTGAAATCCTGAGGCGGCCTTCGGAGTCCGACATATGCGTCACACCAAATCCTGTCTCGACCTTGATCTTGCCGGCAGTCACGAGCGCAGCGAAGGTGGAGCCCAGCGCGCCGCGCGCGGCGAGCTTGTCGTTGCGGCCGCCGCCGAAGGCCTTGGCGGGATCGGTGCCGCGGAGCAGCCAGATCGCTTGCGTGCTCCGGCACCTCGCTCGCGAGCTGCGCGAGATCGATCAACGTGCCCAGAGCGGAATGACCGGCACCGAGCACAGCGACGGTCTTGCCGGCATATCTGGCGCGGCCCGTGCCGCGCACATCCGGCATGCCGTAGGCGATGCGAGCGGCGCGCTCGCGCTCGCCGATCGAGGGCAAACCGTTGCTGCCGGCGGGGTTGGGAGAGAACCACGTGCCCGAGGCGTCGATGACGGCATCGGCGCGCAGCAGCTCGGGGCCCTTGCCGTTCTGATAACGGATTTCGAACGGCGCCTGCTCCCTGCCCTTCGTCTTCGCCTTGTCGAAGCCGGCGCGGCTGATCGCGGTGACGCGGCTCGAGGTGCGGATCGTCTCGCGCAGCGGCGTGCGCGTTGCGAGCGGATCGAGATATCGGTCGATCAGCTCGCCGCCGGTCGGGTAGGACTGCGGGTCCGGCGAATTCCACCCGGTCGGCGCAAGCAGCCGCGCCGCCGCCTTGTCGACATTGTACTCCCACGGCGAGAACAGCTGGACGTGCTGCCACTGGCGGACCGCGTGCGCGGCCTCAGGACCAGCCTCGAGCACGATCGGAGACATGCCGCGTTCGAGCACGTGCGCAGCTGCGGCGAGGCCGACCGGCCCGGCACCGATGATGGCGACCGTCTTGGCGTTCATTCCGACTTCTCCCATCTTTCTAGAATCATCGAATAAATATGCAAAACGATCACGCCGCCGTTTGCGCGCCCTTGCAGCCGGCTTCGTCGGCGCAGCATTCCGCCGCCAGGAAGTCGACCAGGCCCCGCATCGCGTCGAAATTGGCGTGGCAGATCAGCGTTGTCGATTCCCTGACCTGACTGACGAGGCCGACCGCAACCAGAGCCTTGATGTGATGCGACAGCGTGGACGCCGGGATCTTCAGCTTCTCCTGCAGGCGGCCGACGGGCATGCCAGCGTGCCCGGCCCGGACCAGGGCCCGGTAGATCTGGAGTCGCGTCCGGTTGCCCAGGGCTTCCAGACGTTGAGCTGCATCGTCGATCTTCATGACAGCCAGGCTGCGCTCGTTCTGCCTCCTTGTCAAACCATATTTCTAGAATATTCGAATTATAGAAGCCTGACAGCGAATTTGGATTGACGCCCAACCAATAAATCCATAAATCTGGATATATGGAAACTGAAGCAGCCGTCCTCGCCCTCGCCGCCCTGGCCCAGCCGACCCGTCTGGAGGCATTCCGGACGCTGGTCAGGCACGAACCCGACGGCCTTGCGGCCGGCGATCTCGCCCGCCTGCTGGAGGTGCCCCAGAACACGCTCTCCGCGCATCTGGCGATCCTGAGCCGGGCGCGTCTCGTCTGCTCCGAGCGGCACAGCCGCTCGATCGTCTACCGCGCCAATCTCGGCGAATTCCGCGACGTCGCGGTTTTTCTGCTGCGCGATTGCTGCGGCGGACGACCGGAGGTCTGCAATCCCGTCGTCGAGACACTGCAATCGTGCTGCTCGCCGAAACGGAAGGAGCCAAGCCGTGCCTGACCAGATCTACAACGTGCCGGCTCTGTGTATCGGCGCGACCTCCACCCGAGGCGACGTGGCGTGACCATGGGCATCTTCGAACGATACCTCACTCTGTGGGTCGCGCTTTGCATCGTCGTTGGCGTCGCATTGGGGCACGTCATGCCCGGCTTCTTCAGCACGGTCGCTGCCGCCGAAGTTGCCAAGGTCAACCTGCCCGTCGCGGTGCTGATCTGGCTCATGATCGTGCCGATGTTGCTGAAGATCGACTTCGGCGCACTCGGCAAGGTCCGGGAACATTGGCGCGGCGTCGGCGTCACCCTCTTCATCAATTGGGCCGTAAAGCCATTCTCCATGGCGCTGCTGGGCTCCTTCTTCATCGGCCACCTCTTCGCGCCGCTGCTGCCGGCCGGCCAGATCTCCTCCTACATCGCCGGCTTGATCTTGCTCGCGGCCGCGCCCTGCACCGCGATGGTGTTCGTGTGGTCGAACCTGTGCGAGGGAGAGCCGCACTATACGCTGAGTCAGGTCGCGTTGAACGATTTGATCATGGTATTCCTGTTCGCGCCGCTGGTGGGACTGCTGCTCGGAGTGGCGTCGATCAGCGTCCCCTGGGGCACGCTGCTGCTGTCCGTCCTGCTCTACATCGTGGTTCCCGTGATCGTCGCACAGCTGTGGCGCAAGGTGCTGCTGCGAAGCGGCGCTGCCGGCTTCGACCGCGTCATGCGAACGCTGCAACCCCTGTCGCTGGTTGCCCTCCTCGCCACATTGGTGCTGCTGTTCGGCTTTCAGGGTGAGCAGATCGTCCGGCAGCCGCTCGTCATCGCCATCCTCGCCGTGCCGATCCTCGTCCAGGTCTATTTCAATGCGGGCTTGGCGTACTGGCTGAGCCGACGGCTTGGCGTGGCGTGGTGCGTCGCGGCTCCAGCCGCCCTGATCGGCGCGAGCAACTTCTTCGAGCTGGCGGTCGCTGCTGCGATCAGCCTGTTCGGCCTCGACTCCGGCGCTGCGCTGGCGACCGTGGTCGGCGTGCTGGTCGAGGTCCCCGTGATGCTGTCCGTCGTCCGCATCGTCAAGGCGACACGGGGCTGGTATGAAGCCGGCGCAGACAGGGCTCCGACGACCCTGGAAGCGCGCCAGCAAAGTGCGGAGAGCCGACCATGAGCGTCACCATCTATCACAATCCCGCCTGCGGCACCTCGCGCAACACGCTGGCAATGATCCGGCAGAGCGGCATCGAGCCCGTCGTCGTCGAATATCTGAAGACGCCGCCCTCGCGGGAAAAGCTCAAGGAGCTGATCGCGGGGCTGGGCATTCCGGTCCGCGCGCTGCTGCGTGAGAAGGGAACACCGTACTGGGATCTCGGCCTCGACGATCCAAAATGGACCGATGACGAGCTGATCGATCAGATGCTCGCGCATCCGATCCTGATCAACCGTCCGATCGTGGTGACGGCAAAGGGCGTGCGCTTGTGCCGCCCCTCGGAAGCCGTGATCGATCTCCTGGATGATCCCGTCGGCCGCTTCGTGAAGGAAGACGGCGAAGTGGTGGACGCGCGATAGCTCCACACCGTCCTCTCTCGCAGCGCTGCGCTGCGTTCGCGGACGACGTCTCGCGACCCTACTCCGCCGCTTGCGAGGCGCGCATGCTGTTCACCGCCTCGACGGCGGCCGCGTCGGCGAGCACCGTTTGCTCGCCGCCGGGCAGTCCCCGTCCCTTCACCAGGCCGAAGATCGCGGGGATCACGATCAACGTCAGCAGCGTCGACGAGATCATTCCGCCGATCATCGGCAGCGCAATGCGCTGCATGATCTCCGATCCCGCGCCGGTGCTCCACATGATCGGCAGCAAGCCCGCCATGATGGCGACCACGGTCATCATCTTGGGACGGACGCGCTCGACCGCGCCGACCATGATGGCCTCGTGGAGATCGGCCCGAGTGAACGCGCGGCCCTCGATGCCGCGTTTCGCCTTCATCTCGGCAAGCGCGTGATCCAGGTAGATCAGCATCACGACGCCGGTCTCGGCGGCAACGCCTGCGAGGGCGATGAAGCCGACGGCGACTGCAACCGACAGGTTGAAGCCGAACCACCACATCATCCAGATGCCCCCGACCAGTGCGAACGGCAGCGACAGCATCACGATGAGGGTCTCTGTCAGGGCCCTGAAGTTGAGGTACAGCAGCAGGAAGATGATCGTCAGCGTCACGGGCACCACGATCTTGAGGCGCGCGGCGGCCCGCTGCAGATATTCGTACTGGCCGCTCCAGACCACATAGGTGCCGGCGGGAAACTGGATGCTCTCCGTCACCGCGCGTTGCGCGTCCGCGACGTAACTGCCGATGTCACGGTCGCGGATGTCGACATAGATGTAGGTCGCGAGCTGGCCGTTCTCTGTGCGGATCGAGGTCGGCCCGCGCGCCGGCTCGACCTTGGCGACCTCGCCGAGCGGCACGGCGCCGCCCGAGGGCATCGGAACCAGGATGTCGCTGGCGATCGCGTTGGGATTGTCGCGGAGGTCGCGGGGATAGCGCATGTTCACGCTGAAGCGCTGCCGTCCCTCTACGGTCGTCGTCACGGTCTGGCCGCCGAGCGCGGCGGCGATGGTGTCCTGAACGTCCTGGATCAGGATGCCGTAGCGGGCGAGCGCCTCTCGATCCGGTACGATCTCGAGATAATAGCCGCCGATGCCGCGCTCGGCATACGCCGACGACGTGCCCGGAACGGTCTTGATCACCCGCTCGACCTGCCGCGCCAGCCGGTCGATCTCGGCGAGATCGGTGCCCATGACCTTGACGCCGACGGGCGTGCGGATGCCCGTCGACAGCATGTCGATGCGCGCCTTGATCGGCATGGTCCAGGCGTTCGAGACGCCGGGGAATTGCAGCGCCTTGTCCATCTCCGCAATCAGACTGTCGAGGGTGACGCCGGGGCGCCAGGTCTGCTTCGGCTTCAGATTGACCACCGTCTCGAACATCTCGGTCGGCGCCGGGTCGGTCGCGGTCGCCGCCCGTCCCGCCTTGCCGTAGACGGAGGCGACCTCGGGGAACGACTTGATGATGCGGTCCTGCATCTGCATCAGCTCGGCCGCCTTGGTGACTGAGATGCCCGGCAGCGTGGTCGGCATGTAGAGCAAAGTGCCCTCGTTCAAGGTCGGCATGAACTCGGTGCCGAGCCGGCTTGCCGGCCATGTCGTGATGGCGAGCACGCCGAGCGAGGCCAGGATGACCAGCGTCTTGGCGCGCAGCACGCCCTTGATCACGGGCCGGTAGATCCAGATCAGGACGCGGTTGATGACGTTCCTGCTCTCCGGCACGATTTTGCCGCGGACGAAGATCACCATCAGCGCCGGCACAAGCGTCACGGACAAGAGAGCCGCAGCTGCCATCGAGAATGTCTTGGTGAAGGCGAGCGGGCTGAACAGCCGCCCCTCCTGCGATTCCAGCGTGAAAATCGGCATGAACGACACGGTGATGATCAACAGGCTGAAGAACAGCGCCGGCCCGACCTCGGAGGCGGCATCGATCAGGATCTGCACGCGGGACTGGCCGGGCTTGGCCCGTTCGAGGTGCTTGTGGGCATTCTCGATCATGACGATCGCAGCATCGACCATGGCGCCGATCGCGATCGCGATGCCCCCCAAGCTCATGATGTTGGAGCCGAGGCCGAGCAGCTTCATGGCGCCGAACGCCATGAGCACGCCGACCGGCAGCATCAGGATCGCGACCAGCGCGCTGCGGACATGCAGCAGGAACACGATGCAGACCAGCGCGACGACGACGCTCTCCTCGAACAGCGTGTGCTTGAGGGTGTCGATGGCCGCGTAGATCAGGCTGGAGCGGTCGTAGACCGGGACGATCTCGACCGATTTCGGCAGGCTGCTCGCGATCTCCCTGAAGCGCTTCTTGACGTTCTCGATGACGTCGAGGGCGTTGACGCCGAAGCGCTGCAGGACGATGCCGCTGGCGACCTCGCCCTCCCCGTTCAGCTCGGTGATGCCCCTGCGCTCGTCCGGCCCAAGCTCGACATGGGCAACGTCGCGGAGCAGCACCGGCGTGCCGCCAGAGGTCTTCAGCACGATGTTGCCGAGGTCGTTGATGCCCTTGATGTAGCCCTTGCCGCGGATGACGTATTCGAACTCGGCGAGGCTCGACGGTGCGCCCGCCGACATCGGCATTGCTGGCGCGGATGGCGTCACGGATCTTCTGCATGCTGATGCCACGATCGCGCATCCGCTGCGGGTCCAGCACCACGTTGTACTGCTTGACGAATCCGCCGATGCTGGCGACCTCGGCGACGCCTTCGGCCTTGGCCAACGCGAACTTCAGATTCCAGTCCTGAAGCGTGCGGGTATCCGCCAGATTCAATTCTTTCGACACCACCGCGTATTGGTAGACCCAGCCGACGCCGGTCGCATCGGGCCCGATGGTCGGGCTGACGCCGGCGGGAAGCCGCGATGCCGCGCCGTTGAGGAATTCAAGGACGCGGGAGCGCGCCCAGTAGATGTCCGTGCCGTCCTCGAAGATCACGTAAACGAACGAAACGCCGAAGAACGAGAAGCCGCGCACCACCTTCGATTTCGGCACGGTCAGCATCGCCGTCGTCAGGGGATAGGTGACCTGGTCCTCGATCACCTGCGGCGCCTGGCCGGGATATTCGGTGTAGACGATGACTTGCGTGTCCGAGAGATCCGGGATCGCATCCAGCGGGAGATGGACCAGCGCGTAGAGGCCGGCCGCGGCCGCAAAGCCGGTGCCGAACAACACCAGCAGAAGATTGCGCGCCGACCAGGCGATGATGCGGGCGATCATTTGTGCTCTCCCGCCTCAGCAAAGCCTTTGAGCGCAGCCTTCAGATTGCTTTCGGCGTCGATCAGGAAGTTGGCGGATGTGACCACCGCCTCGCCGTCCGCAAGTCCGTCGCGGACCTCGATGTAGCCGCCGCCGCGCCGGCCAAGCTTCACCTCGCGCGGCTCGAACCGCCCCTCGCCCTTGTCGACGAGGACGGCCTGGCGCGCGCCGGTGTCGAGCACCGCGCTGTCCGGGATCGCCAGCACGGGCGCACTATCGGCCGTGTCGATGTCGGCATCGACATACATGTCCGGCAGCAGCGCCGCATCGGGATTGGCGAGTCTCGATCCTGACGCGAACCGTCCGTGTGTCACGGTTCACCTGCGGATAGATCACCGCGATCTTCCCGCTGAAGATGCGGCCGGGAAAGCTCCGCGCGCGCACCGCCACGGACTGCCCCACCGCGACGTTGCCGAGATCGCGCTCGGCGACATCGACCAGGGCCCAGACCTGGGAGATGTCTGCGATCCGGAACAGCACGTCGCCGGGATTGGCGCGCATGCCTTCGATGGCGTTGCGCTCGAGCACGATGCCGTCGCGCGGTGCCGACCAATGCACGGTGACAGGCGCGACCCGCGTCCGCTCCATTTCGGCGATGACTTGCTCGGGAACGTCGAGATTGACCAGCCGTTGCCGCGAGCCGCGGCCGTAGACCTCGACGCCGCCCACCGTCTTCGAGGTGATCGTCGCGCGATATTCCGCAGCAGCCGAGGCGACCGCCGAACTGTAGATCTCCATCAGCGGCTGGCCCGATCTCACGCGCGTGCCGGTGGTGACGTCGGCGACCTGCTGCACGAAACTCTCGGCGCGCATCGCGATCACCGAGACGCGGCGCTCGTCAAGCTGGATCGTGCCGGGCGCCTTGACCGCGACACGGATGGCGCGACGCTCCACCGGATCGGATTTCACGCCGGTGCGCTGGATCTTGCCCGGCGAGAGCTTCACCGTACCGTCGTCGACCTCCTCGCCGTCGTAGACGGGGACATAGTTCATCCCCATCGGATCCTTCTTCGGCACCGGCGAGGTGTCGGGCAGGCCCATGGGATTGCGATAGTAGAGAATCTTTCGCGATGATTCCGCCTGCGCCGGCTTCGGGGCCACCCCGGCCGCCTGATCATCCTCGTAAACAGGCAGATAATCACGCCCGCGATCGTCCTTCCTCGGACCGGAGGACCAGAGCGACGCGCCGCTGGGATCGCGGTAATAGAGCGGAGCCCGATCCGCTTGAACCGCAGCCGGGGTCACCTCCGCATGAACGGACCAACGCCCGTTGTTCGAGGACCAGTATGCCCCCGTGGCAAGGCCACCGCCGAGAGCGAGAATCGTCAGGAGACGCAGCGTCTTCATGATGTGTCTTCGCGCGGCGAGCGCGCGTCCATGTGAATGGGAAATGGAAAGGTCGGACGCCGCGAGCGGCGCCCGCACGCTCACTTGATCGCCGTGACGATCACCTTGCCGGTGACGGTCTCCGCCTCGCCCTGCACCTTGGCCGACAGCGTGACCTGGTAGCGGCCGGCCATCGGCAGGTCGGTCCTGAAGGCATAGACGCCCGGCTCCTGCGACGGCAGCGGCGCTACGGCCGATTCCATCTCGGCCATGCCGTCCGGGGCCATGTCGACGCGGGTCTTGAAGATGACGGCGTCCGCCACCGGCTTGCCGGTCTGCTTGTTGGTCAGGCGAACCGAGAGCGTGACGTCGTCGCCCTTCTTCATTTGCGCATTGACGGGCTCGAAGGCGTAATCCCCGGCGCCCGCCATCGCGGCGGAAGCGGCAAGCGAAAGGGTGGCGGCGAGCGCCGCGGTGGTGAATCTGGAAAGCATTGTCCTGTCCTCATGATCTGATCTTTCGCCGTGGCGCGTGAAGCGCGCACGTCAGTCCTCGCGCGCGGGACATGCCGCACGCGTCTTTGGGCTTGGCGAGATCAGATTCGAGGAGGCCGGAAGGGAGGACTGCCGCTGCGGACAGAGACGACCTGGTCCTCAGGAATGGCCAACGTGCTTGTCGCGATGGCGAAATGGCCGAAGGCGACGGGCCTGACGTCATCGAGCGCAACGAGCCCGCCGACGCAGCAGAAGCCCATCCCGCATTTGTAGCCATCGCTGTTCGAGGCCGGCCCCTTCATGTCGGGGCAGCAATCGTCCATCGACATCTCGGTGTCGCCGCCCATCTGCATGGTCGCCTGCATGTCGTTCGGCGACATGGCGAGATGAGACGCGGACACGCCAACCGGCAGCATCGCCAGGGATAAGGCGATTGCGAATGCCAGAATGGTACGGACGAACCGCATCAATATCGACTTACCTTCGGACCGGAATGGCTCCCTCGTACCATACTCCGATGCCAAAGGCATTCGTTGATCCCGGTCAAGCATTCGTGAGCGGGGCGCCTGCGGGCCTTAACGCGGTTCAGATCTTCGGGATCTTCGCGCGCTCCACCACGCCGGTCCATTTGGCGATTTCGGTTTCGATCAGCTTCTTCATGTCCTCCGGCGAGCTGCCGCGGACCTCGCCGCCGACGGCGGTCTCCAGACGCTGCTTGAGGCTCGGGGTCTGCGAGCGCCGCCAGCGTTGCGGCATTGAGCGCGGCGATGATGGCGGGCGGTGTCCCCTTGGGAGCCAGCAGGCCTGCCCAGGTGCGCACGTCGTAACCCTTGATGCCGGCCTCCTGCACCGTCGGGACATCCGGCAACAGCGCAGTGCGCGTCGGCGAGGTCACCGCCAGGCCACGGATCGCACCGCTCTGGATTTGTGGAGCGAGCAGAACGGGCGTACCGACGACGACGGGAACCTCACCACCGAGCAGCGCGGTGGTCGACTGAGAATCGCCGCGATATGGCACATGCACGATCTCGACGCCGGCGGTGGCGTTGAGCAATTCTCCCGCAAGATGATGCGTGCTGCCGAAACCAACCGATCCGAAGCTGAGCGAACCCGGCTTCGCCTTGGCCATCGCGATGAGATCGCCGAGGGATTTTGCGGGATTGTCGTCGCGCACGGCGATGACGAGCGCGTAGTAGACCAGCGTCGAGATCATCTCGAAGCTGTCGGCCGGCTGGTAGGCCAGGCTCTTGTAGGTCGCAGCCGAAATCGCGTGCGCACCGGTGACGAGGCCGAGCGTGTAGCCGTCGGGGGCAGCTTTAGCGACGGCATCGGCCGCGATGTTGCCGCCCGCGCCCGGCTTGGCCTCGACGATAACAGGCTGGCCGAGCCTCTTCGACAACCCGTCGGCAATGATGCGCGACAGCGTGTCGGCCGCGCCGCCGGCGGCAAAACCATGCAGCAGGCGGATCGGACGCGACGGATAATTGTCCGCCGAGGCAGCGCCGGTCATGAGAAAACCACCGAGCAGAAAAATGGCCGCAGCAAGCCGCTTCATCCGACGCATGGATGCATCCTCCCTTTGATTGTTATGTCGCTGGCCGCAACGCGTGCGGCGTCGTTCAGATCGTCGTCAACTCGCTATCGTGCGAACTCCGTGCATTCAGGCGATGGCGGCATGCCCCAGACGTCGCGCGGCAGCCCGACCCAGACCTTTGGCCGTTGCGGACGATCGCGATGCCAGGGACGCGGCTCGAAATAGCCGAGCGCCTCGTCAGTCATGCGGTCGAGATCGCAGAACAACTCCGCCAGATGCCCGTCGGGATTGCGGTGATAGATCGCGGTGTTGTGGCCGGGGCCGTGACGTACCGGCCCCCACAGCACGGGCAGCTTGTGCCGCGCGAGATGATCGCAGGCCCGATGCATGTGGTCGGGGCCGCGCAGCTCGAAAGCAAAGTGGTGCAGGCCGCGATCGGACGCCTGCGCGAAGTTGAGGGTGTGATGCTCGAAGCCGCTGCGCATGAAGACGAAGCGGTCCTCGATCCAGTCGGAGACGCGCAGGCCCGTCACGTTGGCGTAAAACTCCGAAGCCGCTTTCGGATCTGGCGTGCGCAGCGCGACATGGCCGAGCTTGCTGACAGCGAGCCCGCCGATCGGCTCCTGCGCGGGCGTCGGCGTCCAGCCCTGGATCAGTTCGAAGCGTGTCCCTTCTGGATCGACAAAGGACAGCAGCCTGGAGACACCCGGCAGCGAATCGCTACGAAACTCCGGCCGCAGATCGGCCTGCTTCAGTGCGGCGCCGAGCGCTTCGATCTCAACGTCGGGCGATATCTCGAAGGCAATGGTCTTCAGCGCGGCGTCGCCGGGCTCGATCACGAGCGAGAGCTGCTCGGAATCGCTTGCGAGAAAGATACGGTTTCCATCGCGGCCAACCAGGCCAAGTCCGATCACGCCGCGATAATAGTCGAGCAGCCGATTCGGGTCGGGCGAGGTGAAGGTCGCGTGCCGCAGCCGGGTGAAGCGTGCAATGGGTGCTTGTGTCATCGTGCGGTCCACCCCCTCATGGAATCATGATGATCTTGCCGAGCGCGAAGCCCTGCTCGAGCAGCGTATGCGCCTTCTTGACCTCGTCGAGCTTCACGACCGCAGAGATCGCCGGCTTGATGGCGTTGCGGCTCAGCGCATCGATCACGCTGCGCATCAGGGCGCGGCGCCCGTCGCGATCGTGGTCGTAGATGTGGAAGGAGAAGCAGCGCACGGCCGGACAGATGTCGAGATGGTTGCGCATCGCTGCCATCAGGTTTTCTTCCGGCAATCCGGCGAAGGCATTGTAGGACAGCAGCGTGCCCCATTTGCCGAGCGCGCCGAGATAGGCGGTGAATTCCGGGCCGCAGACGTGATCGAGCACGAGACCGACGCCCTCGCCGCCTGTCAGCTCACGGGTGCGCGCCACCACGTCCTCACTACGGTAGAAGATGACGTGATCGGCGCCGTTCGCTTTCGCGAACGCGGCCTTTTCCTCGGTGGAGACCGTGCCGATCACAGTCATCCCGGCAAGCTTGGCCAGTTGCACCAGCGCGGTGCCGACGCCGCCGGCAGCCCCGATCACCAGCACGCTTGCGGGCGCGCGCGGATGGCGGCACTCGTGCAGCAGCGCATAGGCGACCTGGTAGTTCGACAGGCACACGGCGGCTTGCAGATCGACATTGTCCGGTAGCGCGTGAACGGCATCCGCCGGCGCGACCACGTAATCGGCGTAGCAGCCGCCGCGCTGGGCGAGATCGCGCGCGCTGAGCAGGACCTTCTGGCCGATCGCAAAACCCTCGACGCCGGGCCCGAGCGCGGAAATGCGCCCCGCGACGTCATTGCCAGGATTGGCCGGCAACGGCGGCATCCATTTGTAGACGCCGCGCCGGATCAGCGCGTCGGGCTGACCAACCCCAAACGCCTCGGCCCGGATCTGCACCTGGCGAGCGCCCGGCGCAGGCACCGGCAGCTCGACCACCTCAAGTGCATCCGGCCCACCCGGCTGACGCACCAGCACTGCCCTCATGTCTTCACGCTCCCCAGACCTTATTTTCGAAAATCATAGCGTTTACGAAAATTATTGCAAGATGGTCTTTAGCGCGGCATGTTGAGGCATCGATTCATTGGCAGGCCCATGCCCGACAGCGCCATTCGTCCCCGCAAGGAATTCGGCAAGACCATCGCCGCCGACATCACGCATCGGCTGCGCGAGGAGATCATTGCCTGTGCGCTTGCGCCGGGCGAGCCGCTACGCTTCGACGTGCTGCGCGAGCGCTTCGGCGCGAGCTTCACCACGCTGCGCGAAGCGCTGACCGCGCTCGCCGCGGAGGGCCTGGTCGACGCCCAGGAGCAGCGCGGTTTTCGCGTCGCGCCGGTCAGCCGACAGGATCTGATGGAAGTCACCGACGCGCGGGTGCTGGTCGAGGTGGAATTGATCAGGCGCTCGATTCAAAGGGGCGACGACGATTGGGAAATCGCCGTGATCTCGACATTGCACAGATTGAAGCGGATCGAGCAGCGCGATCCCGAACACCCCTTGCGCGATCCCGAATGGAAGATCGCGCACCGTCAATTCCACCAGGCGCTGGTCTCCGCCTGTGGCTCGGCCACGCTGCTGGCCATCCGGGCCGAATTGTTCGATCGCGCCGAGCGCTACCGGCATCTGTCGGCCAATTTCCGGCCGCGCCCGCGCGACAAGGCCGGCGAGCATCAAGCCATCATGCAGGCCGCCATCTCGCGCAATGCCGATCTCGCCGTGCAGCTGATCGAGACCCATATCCGCTCGACCGCCGACAACGTCGCGACCTACGCCGCCCACCTCCTCGACACCGAATAGCCGTCGGCATTTTGATGCGGCGGGCTTGCGTCGCGCTTGATTTTCGAAAATAATATAAACGATCGAAAATCGAAACTCTTAAAACCGAACTCTTGGGGCGAAACCATGAAGCTGCTGTCGTTTGTGGATGGAAATCAGGAAAGCTGGGGCGCCGTTGTCGACAACGGCGTGGTGGATCTCGGCCGCGCCCTGCCCCAGTATCCGACGCTGGCGGACTTTCTCGGCAGCGACGACTACGCCAGGCGAGAGGCCCTCGTGGCCGGGCACAAGCCCACCATCGCGCTCGGCGACATCAAATATCTGCCGGTGATCCCGCGCCCCGAGAAGATCGTCTGCGCCGTGCGTAACTATCTCGATCACCACAACGAAGCCGTGGCGTTCGGCATGAAGCGCGAGATCACGGAGTTTCCGCCGATCTTCCTGCGGGTCTGGCGCTCGCAGGTCGCGCACAACGCGCCGGTGATCCGGCCGAAGGTCTCGGACAATTTCGACTGGGAGGGCGAGCCTCGCGGTCGTCATTGGCAAGGGCGGCCGTCACATCAGCCAGGCTGACGCCTGGAACCATGTCGCGGGCTACTCGATCTACAACGACGTCAGCGTGCGCGACTGGCAGCGCCATGCGCAGCAGATCGCCTCGGGCAAGAACTTCGTCGGCACCGGCCCGTTCGGCCCGTGGCTGGTCACGCCGGACGAGATCGGCGATCCCACCAAGCTGAAGCTGGAAACGCGGGTCAACGGCGCGACCGTGCAGTCCTCCGACACCTCGATGCTGATCTTCTCGATCCCGCGCCTGATCGAATATTGCTCGACCATCTTCGATCTCGTGCCTGGCGACGTCATCGCGACAGGCACGCCCGCCGGCGTCGGCTTCACCCGCAAGCCGCCGGTTTTCCTGAAGCCCGGCGATGTGGTCGAGGTCGAGATCGAGAACATCGGCGTGCTCAGCAATCCCGTCGTGGACGAGGCCTAGCTTCAGCATGGGCTACGACATTCGCAAGACCGCGCTCGGCGTCGAAACCGTCTGGCACGAGCGCGGGCCGCGGCTGGAGACTCCGCTTTTGGTCGGCACCGCCATTGCGGTGATCCGCAATCCCTTCGCCGGCCGCTATGAGCCTGACCTGATGCCGTTCCAGGCGTCCTTGCGCGAGCTCGGGCGCGAGCTCGCAAGCGGATTGATCGCGCAGCTCGGCGGCGCGGCGAAGATCGAGGCCTATGGCAAGGGCATCATCGTCGGCGAGGACGGCGAGGCTCGAGCATGGCGCGGTCTGGCATGAAGCCGGCGGCCAGGGCATGCGCGAGGTGCTGGGTCAACCGAAGGCGATCGTTCCGGCCGCGAAGACCATCGGCGGCCCGGGCACGCGCCTGATGGTGCCGCTCGGCCACATCCACGCCGCCTATGTCCGCAGCCATTTCGGCACCGCGGAGATGACGCTGTGGGACGCGCCACGCCGCGACGAGGCTCGCCTTCGGCCTCGTGATGGCAACCGGCGGCCGCCCTCACGCGCGCATCGGCGGCCTGAAGGCGTCCGACATTTCCGTGCATGACGGGCAGCGTTGACTGGGCGCCTCAATGCCCTCCGCACCGGCAGCGCTCGTAATCGGCGGGGTCGTGGCTGTTGACGATCGTCACGCGGTGGCCGTGATCGCGTTTCAGCGCGCGAAGCCGTTCCTGGTTGGCGATCCGCATGCCGCGGTCCATGTCGCCGCGGCGCTGGAAGTAGCCGAGCATCAACGGCACGCGCGGCGATGCGTCGAGCTGGGCGTGATGGAAATAGCTGTCGCCGGCGTGCAGCAGCCAGGTGTCGCCTGATCGCACGGCGATGCCGCAATGGCCGAGCGTGTGGCCGGCGAGCGGAATCATCAGGATGTCGGCCTCCTTGTCGCCGAGCGCGCGCACGCCCTTGAAGCCGAACCAGTCCTCGCCGGCTTCGCCATAGAACGACCAATCCGGGCCGTGGCTCCACTGCCCCGTGACATAGCGCCCTTCGGGCGGAGCAGGCTTGCGCAGCACGGCCATGTCGTATTCGGCGCGATGGACGTGGATCGCGGCGTCGGGAAAATCGGGCACGCCGCCGGCGTGATCGCGGTCGAGATGCGTCAGCAGCACGTGGCGCACGTCCGCGGGCGAGTAGCCGAGCGCCCTCACCTGCTGGGCCGCCGTCTCCGCGGGATCGAGCCTCGGCGCAGTCTGCCGCACCCAGCGCTGCCCCAGCCGCCCGGGCGCTGCGATGTCGCCGAGCCCGATCCCGGTGTCGACCAGCGCGAGCCCGTCATTGGTCTCGACGAGCAGGCAATGGCAGACCAGGCGAGCGCGCTGGAACAGGCCGCCGCTGCCGTTCACCAGGCGGCGGCCGATCGGGCACATGGTGCCGGTGTTGAGATGGTGGATCTTCATCGCGTGTCCCTGCCGGTTATGAGCAGGACGTTCTTGTCATCGCTCGATCCATAGGTAAAATATCGAATATTGATATCATCTCTAGGCTACTCCTATGGATATCCGCGAACTTCGCTACTTCGCCGCCGTCTACCGCGAGCGCAATCTGACGGCCGCCGCGCGGGCCTGCTTCGTGTCGCAGCCCTCGATCTCGACCGCGATCACCCACCTGGAGGCCGAGACTCGGCACCACGCTGTTCGTCCGGCACAAGAAGGGCGTCGCGCCGACCGCCTCGGCCGAGCAGTTTCACGCCCACGCCCGCCGCATCATCGACGAGACCGATGCCGCGCGCAGCCTGTTCAGGAAGCCGAGCACGAAGACGGCGGTCACGCTCGGCCTGATGCGCACGCTCGATGTGCCCCGGACCATCGCGCTGCTCAAGCCCCTGACCGCGCGCAGCGACGTCGCGCTCCGCCTCGTCGGCAGCGACGAGCCCGCCGATGCGCGCATCATCTCCAGGAGCATGCTGCGCAAGGACGAGCAGTTCGTCGCGCTGTGGAGCGAGCGCTACGTCGCCGCGCTGCCGCCGTCGCATCCGCTGGCGCTGAAGGAGAAGCTTCGCACCGCCGATCTCGCCGGCGTGCCGCTGATCGACCGCTGCCATTGCGAGCAGAGCGCGTTTTTCGGCCGAGGCGCCCAGCGGCGCCAGACCGCGGCGATCGCGCAGTCGGAAGACTGGGCCATCGCGCTGGTGGCCGCCGGGGTCGGCATCGCCATCGTTCCCGAGGGCGTGGCGCGCGGCAATCCGGACGTCGCCGTGCGCGAGATCGAGGTCAAGGTGAAGCGCGAGGTGGGCCTTGCCTACCGCGCCACGATCCCGCTGGCGGACGCACTGAAGGAGTTCGTCGGAAAGCTGCAGAAGCGGCGCGGGACGGATCGAACCGAAGGCAGCGCTGGCGCGCGCAAGGCACTCAGCCTTTCGAGATGACTGCGCGGCCGTAGGGCGGCTGTGCCTGAACCGGCGGGTTGGCGGTCTGGGCGGCAAGCTCGCCGATCAGGCGGTCGGCGTCGGCGGCCATGCCGTCGGGCGCCTGGATCACCAAACGCTCCAGCGCCCAGCGATAGGACGACACGCGCTGCTCCAGGCATTGCTGCACCCACTGCACGATCAGCGAGTTCTCCTGCATGCGCGCGACCGCGTCCTCCTTCTCCTTCGGCGAGAGCGCGGAGACGCGCGCCATGCTGGCTTCGCGCTTCCTGTCGAGGTCGATGACGCGGATCGCGCTGGCGAAGAACGGCTCGAAACGGGTGGTGTCGTTGCGCACGTCCTCGATCAGCTGCGCATAGCGCGAGGAATGCGAGCGGTGCGGCTCGTCGATCAGCGTGCGGCCATACATGGTGCGGTCGAACACGACCTTTTGCTGCCAGGGCGACGGCAGCGCCTTGTAGTCGCCGAACACGCTCTTCCAGGCCGGGCGCGACAATGGCGGCTCGATCATGGGATAGGCGAGATCGCGAAGCTGGCGCTCCGCATCGGTGAGCTGAAATTGCGATGGCTTCAGGCCGACGCTCGAGGTCGCCTCGGCGCCCAGCCAGCGATGCATGTCGTCGCTGCGCATGTCGGCGCGGGTGCGGCCGAAATCACCGCCGCTGCACGCGCCGAGCGTCGCAGCGAGCAGAGCCAGCAGGACGGCCCGGATCTGGCGGATGGTGTCCGGCATCGCACGAAGCCGGATGTCAGCGACGGCGACGACGGCGCCCCGGCGCTGCGCCCTGCTCGGGCCCGCGATCGCCGCTGGTTTCATCTGCCTCGCGCTCGATACGGATGACGGGAAGGATCAGGATCGTTCCCATGTCCGCGCGCGGAGCGACATCCCCCGACGAGCCCACCCGGCGACCGGCCGGAAATTCAATGATGGTCCCCATGTCAGCTCTCTTCAATTGCCGCGCGACCGAACGCGCCCCTGCAACATGCAATTCATTAAGATCAGTTCATGGTTAACGGGGTGTAAACGCTGCGTCCGGACCGTAGCCGCACGGGCCGGACCGCGCCGTCCCGTTAAGGCACGAGACCGCTACAAGACGAGCGATCGGCTTCACGGCTCGTTTTCCTTAACGAGCCTTTAAAGGAGCCTGCGATAGGCTGGCGACCAGTATCTTTTCCAGGTCGCGTATCTCCATGACCAAGTCGTTGTTCCCCGGATTCGACGGGCTGATGTCCCTCTCCCGTCGCGAAGGCGTCGATGTTCGGCCGACGCTGCTGCGCGTGCTGACCGACCTTTACGTCCAGACGCGCATCCACAGCGACGACGAGCAGCGCCAGTTTACCGAGCTTGCGACGCGCCTGATCGACCAGGTCGACGATGCGACGCGCGCGGCGATCAAGGCCAAGCTCGCGATCTATCCGCAGACGCCCGTTGCGGTCCTGCAGAAGCTCGGGCTGGTCGCGGCCCAGGAAGGCCGCAGGGTTCCGCTCGCCCGCGAGATCCCGGCGCCCGCACCAATCCCCTCGCCGGTCCGCGCGCCCACCGATGCCGAGCTGCGCATGGCCTCCAACATGGCGATGCAGCCGAAGGACGCGGCCGAAATCCACGACATGTTCTTCCGCGCCCAAGCCTCCGAGCGCGCGCTGATCCTGCACAATCTGGCGCAGACCCCGCTGAAGGCGGCGCCGCGCATTCCGACCGTGCGCGCCAAGCGCGCGATCCAGATCCTGGAGATGGCGGCGATCGCGGGCGACGTCGACAGCTTCGCCCTGGAGCTCGGCGACAGCCTGATCCTGCCCTCGCGCGTCGCAGCCCAGATCGTCGACGATGCCGGCGGCGAAGCCCTTGCGGTCGCCGCGCGCGCGCTCGACATGCCGAGCCCGAACTTCCAGCGCATCCTGCTGTTCTTCAAGCCGGAGATCGGCAATTCCGTGAACGAGGTGTACCGGCTGTCGCGGCTCTACGACCGCCTCAGCGAACGCTCGGCGCTGGTGCTGCTGGCGGCCTGGCGCGGCTCGACGCTCGCCGTCACGCGCGCAAAATATCAGTCGTCGCTGCACGATGGCGAACGCCAGCGCGCCCGCGCCGGCGCGAGCCAGACGCGGCCCGGCGTGCAGCCCGGCTCCAGTCCGACCGTGCGCACCGGGACCGGCGGGTCGTCGGAGCGGTAGTCGCAGACGGTTTAGTCAGTAGCCCGGCCGGAGCGCAGCGCGATCCGGGTCTCCTGCGATTCGTGGCGCAAATCCCGGATTACGCTGCGCTCCATCCGGGCTACGAAGCCGCGTGGCACGCAACCAGCTCGCAACGACGGCAGGCAGCCGTTACGTCTTCGCCAATTCCAGGAAATGCCGCCCGGCGCGGTCCTCGGTCTCGACGATCCAAGCGTCCGGATCGAAGCGGACTTCCTTGGTCAGCCGCTCCTCGACGGTGTGCTCCGGCAACGGCTGCGGCGCCACCGGCACGAAGAAGCGATCGACGGGACGGCCGTCGTCGTAAGAGGTCTGCGGCGCCGGCGCGTAAAGCATCGCCTGGCCGTCGAGCAGCGACACTTTCACGAAGACCGCACCCGCCTCCTCGGCACCGCGACGGCGCACCGCGCCGAACACGCCCTCGGTCTGACACCGGCGGAGATAGGCCGCGACCCATATGTTGGATTTCAAACGCATGAGTCGGACGATAGGCCAGCGTGGCGCGCGCCGCCAGTCTCGGCGTCCGATTGTCACGCCTTGCCGATGCCTCGTCCGCCGCGGATCTGAAGCGCCACGAGATATGAAAGCGGCATCGCAAGCGCGAATCCCACCGCGACCGCATAGGGGATGTTCCTGATGGCGTCGGCGGCAAAACTCGGCACCATCAGCACGACGATCAGACTGACGCCCGCCAGCACCGTACCCAGCATGATCCAGACCAGGACCGAGACCTTGAACATGACACCCTCTCTTCCTCGTTGAAGATGAGCGATCATGTTCCCGGCGCTGCCGGCCGTCATTGATCCCAAGCAAATCGCGCCGTGAGGGCACGACCCGGGCTGCCGGCACGTGAGCCCGGCAGTTGACCCGCATCAATGACAGGGGCGGTGTGGTTATTCGACGGGATGGCCGATCGCGGCGCCGAGCTCGCGCAGCAGCCGGTCCGACAGCTGGCCGGTGACCTGCATCTTGTGCTCGCGCTCGAACTTCTGGATCGCGGACTGGGTTTCGCCGCTCATCGTGCCCGTGATCTTCAAATTGCCGTAGCCGTATTCGGACAGCGCGCGCTGCACGCCGGCGATGCGCCGTGCGGCCGGGCTATGCGCCACGGGAATCGGGGCCGGCGGACGCATGGCGGACGGGGGCGTCGAGGTCGTTTGCTTGACCAGATTGGTCAGCGGGTCGCCCGCGCGCGGCGTCGATGCCGTCGCCTCGACGGCTTTCTCCGGCGGCTTCTCGGCGACTCTCTCGGCAGGCTTGGGCTCGGCACGGAACTCGGTCGCGCGCGGTTCCAGCGGCGAAGTGTCGGCGCCGACGGGGCGCGGACGCGGCAAGGGATTCGACAAGGACACGGATGACGGCGCGGGAAGGTTGATCACGGTGCCGAACATCGGCGCCGGATGCCGGCCGGTCTGCAGGAACAGCGCGTTGGCCACGATCGCACCGATCGCGGCGACTGCGACGAGACCGGCCAGCGTATCCTTGGGGCTGTGCAGCAGCACGCGCATCACGAGGTTGCGCTCGGTCTCGACATCGACAACCGCGGCCTTGGCGCCACGGCGGCGCGGAGCGGCTTCGCCCTTGGTCAACTTCCTAGGCACTTTTCTTCACCAAAGCGGGTTGGTCCTGAGTTTGGTCGTGAGACTCCTGGCGCAGCACCGGCGTCAGGGTTGCAATCTTGCTCTCGCTTGCCTTCTCATCGGCCGGCTTGGCTTGCGGCGGCGTATAGACGAGCGGCAGCTTGACGGTGACGGCGGTGCCCTCTCCCAGCTTGCTTTGTACCGTCAATTCGCCGAGATGCAACGCCACGAGGCTCTTCACGATCGACAATCCGAGGCCGGTTCCTTCGTGACGCCGCTGATAGGTCTTGCCCGCCTGGAAGAACGGCGCGCCGATGCGCTTGAGGTCGTCGGGCGCGATGCCGACGCCGGTGTCGCTGATGCGCAGCGTCAACTGCGATCCGGTCGCCGCTGCGATCACCGAGACCTGGCCGCCGCGCTCGGTGAACTTGATCGCGTTGGCGACGAGATTGAGCACGATCTGCTTGAAGGCCCTGGGATCGCCGGTCATGACCGGCAAATCCTGCGGTGCGTCGGTAACGAGGTCGATGCCGTTCTCCCGCGCCTTCAGCGCCAGGAGATTGCAGCAATGCAGGAGCGAGGCGCGCGGTGCGAACGGCTCCGAGGCGATCTCGAAATTGCCCGACTCCATCTTCGACATGTCGAGGATGCCGTTCACGACCGACAGCAGATGCTGGCCGGAATCGTTGATGAGCTGGGCATATTCCTGGCGCTGGGCGGCACCCAGCATCAGGGTCTGCTCCTGCGCGATCATCTCGGAGAAGCCGATGATGGCGTTGAGCGGCGTCCGCAGCTCGTGACTCATGGTGGCGAGGAAGCGCGTCTTGGCGGCATCGGCCGCCTCGGCGGCGCTGCGCGCCTGATCCAGCGCTTGCTCGGACAGCTTGTGGTCGGTGACGTCGCGCATCACGGCGACGACTTCGGCCTCGCCCGCGACGTCACGGGCTACATCAGGGTCGAGCGGGCGGCAGCGCATCTCGACCCAGAGAAAATCGACCTGGCCGCGCTCGGAACCATCGGGCTCGCGTCGCAGCCGGAACTCGACGCTGCGCACGTCGCCGCGTGCGGCGTCGGAGAGCGCGGTGAGATAGGCCGGCCGGTCGGCGACATGGACGCGGTCGAACAGGCCATGACCGAGCAGTTGCGCCACCGGTATGCCGAGCAGGGTCTCGGCCGCCGGCGAGATGAACTGCACGGCACCGTTGCGCTGATGCCGCGAAATCACGTCGCTCATGTTGCGGGCCAGCAGGCGATAACGCTCGTCCTTGCGCGCGAGCAGCGCAACGCTGGTGCGCGCGAGCGATTCGGCGCCGAAGGAAAGGCCCGCCGCGTAGAGCGTCGCCGAGGCGATGCCGCATGCCATCAGCACGCCGCGTTCTGCGGCGCTGGTGTCTGCAGACGGCAACCAGCCGAGCTGGCCGCTGAGGATCAGAAGACCGGCACAGGACAGCGCCAGCACGGAAGCGAAGGCGGCGACGCGGCGCGAGGCCGACAGCGCGGCTTCGAGGGGAACCACGACCAGCCAGACCGCGGCGAATGAATCGATGCCACCCGTCGTGCCCGCGACCGCCATGATCAGGCCGGCGAGCGCCAGCGAGGACAGCACATGCGCGCCTTCATAACGGCCGGTGCGCGACAGAAACCAGGACAGCAGGATGGGCGCGATCAGCCATGCGAAAGCGGCGACCTCGACCGCGCTCGGCGCGCCACGCAGGGCGAGATAGACCGGGAATGCGGCGAAGGCGGCCAGGCTGCCGAGCAGCCGCGGGGCCATGAAAGCACGATGACGCGCTCGCATCAGCGCATCGTAACGCGCGGAGGGATGCAGCAGTGCATCGAGACAATCGCGGATGATACTCAAAACTGTCACGGGTCTCGCGCTTCGGCTCAATCGTCTTGATAAAGACGCGCCGGAACGCCTCCTTGTCGTTGAGCCACCGTGTCAGAGCGACCTTAAACGAGTGCTAAGGCGCCGCGGCGCGCCGCCGGACGCCGGGATATCGCGGGGCTTTTTAGACGATTTGGCGACGCCTTCGCTGCGAATGGTGAACACAGGGTTTCACACTATTCGCCATGGTTTCGAATTGGTGGACGCGCAAGGCCAGCAGAAACACGGGCGCGTTCGTCAATCGAAAATTTACCGGAATGTCGATCCCGAAGAAATTTCCGTAAATTTTCCGCGAATTAAGCTCAAGGCAATCACTTGCGATTTATCGAGAGTTGCTAGGTCCGACATCCGCGGAGATCGCCGCGAACGGGATCGAACGTACAGGTCGCTAAGATGCGCTTTCTGCTCCGCATCACATTCTGGCTCGGGCTGGTGCTGGTGCTCCTGCCCAGGGACAAGACACCCGAATCGGAAAAGCTGCCGCAGATCGGCGCCGCCGACGCGGTGCAGGCTGCGACCGCGGCCGTCTCCGACATGACCCAGTTCTGCAAGCGCCAGCCGGCGGCCTGCGAGGTCGGCGGACAGGCTGCGACCATCATCGGCCAGCGCGCCCAGGACGGCGCGAGGAAGATCTACCAGATCATCAACGACAAGAAAGATCAGATTGGCAACGAGAAGAACGACAAGACCGACAAGAAGACGCCCGACCACACCGGCTCGATCGCCATGGCCGGTGAAGGCGAGGCCATCGCGAGCGAAGCACCCCACGACACCCTGAGCCAGGACGACCTCGCGCTGGAATGGCGCGGCCCTCAGCCAGCGAATTAGCGCCCAAAACCCTATCGATTTCGGCGTCCCGCATCCCTATATTGCCGGGAAGCGGAACCTTTGGGCCAGCATGACGACGATCGACGAAATCAGGGACAATTTCGAGCTTCTGGACGAGTGGGACGACCGCTACCGGTATGTCATCGAGCCTCGGCCGCACCCTGGAACCGATGCCCGAGGCCGAGCACTCCGCCGCGAACAAGGTCAATGGCTGCGTCAGCCAGGTCTGGCTGCAGAAGCTGGTCGACCGCGATGGCGGCGCACCGATCCTCAGATATCGCGGCGACAGCGACGCGCATATCGTGCGCGGGCTGGTCGCGATCGTGCTGTCGCTCTATTCGGGCCGCACGCCGCAGGAAATTCTCGATACCGACGCGATCGCCGTGTTCAACGAGTTCGGCTTTCGCGATCATCTGACGCCGCAGCGCTCCAACGGCCTGCGCTCGATGGTCGAGCGCATCAAGACCGATGCGAAAGCGGCGCTCGCGGAAGCGTCGTAGGATTCTTCGTAGTAAGGAAGCTGCGTAGGGTGGGTTAGGCGAAGCCGTAACCCACCGCTTCTCCATCCGCAGAAGCAGAAGTGGTGGGTTACGCTACGCTAACCCACCCTACCAGGTCGAACCCTGGACTACTTTCCCTTCTTCCGCTGCTGCTGTCCCAGGCCCATCTGCTTGGCCAGTTGCGAGCGCGCCACCGCATAGTTCGGTGCGACCATGGGATAGTCGGCCGGCAGTCCCCATTTCTCGCGGTATTGCTCCGGCGTCATGTTGTACTGCGTGCGCAGATGCCGCTTCAGCGACTTGAAGCGCTTGCCGTCTTCCAGACAAACGAGATAGTCGGGCGCGATCGACTTCTTCAGCGACACCGCGGGCTTCGCCGGTTCGAGCGGCGCGGTCTCGGTGCGGCCTGACGACACCCGCACGAGAGCGCCATGCACCTGGCTGATCAGGTTCGGAATCTCCGCGGCCGGCGTCGGATTGTTGCTGAGATAGGCCGACACGATGCCCGCCGTCAGCTCGATGAAATTCTTAGCCCCCGCGTCCGACATGGGCCCGCCCTCTCTCCACCTTGCGCCTCTCGGGATAGACGACGCTCGACTATTCCGTGTCAACAAATACGTTCGGCTGAATAAGACGACGGGCAAACACGCGTTCAGAACCGGCGAGGCAACACAGCGGCTCGCTTCACTCTCGCGCGCGGCCGAGTTCTCAGCTCCGCTGGTCGAGATGGGTGCGCAACTCATCGATGGAGGCAAAGCGCATCATGCCTTCCGGCATCTGCGCTTCGATCGAGCCGTCGGAATAAAGCGAATAAGCCATGCCGTCGACGATGCCGGATTTGAGCACGGTCACGGGTGCCTGCTCGGCCGGTGGCGGCGGAGACGGTGGCGGCGGCGGAGGCTCGGGAGCAGGCGGCGGTGTGGCCTCCGCAAAGGTCGACGGCGAGCGCGGCGGCGGACGGCGCGCGGCCGACGGCGGCTCCGGCGGACGGCTGCGATCCGGCTTCGGCCAGGCATCGTCAAAGCTTGCAGGCGGAATGTCCGGGGCTTCGCCGGGCTCCGGCGACGCCTCGGACTTCGCTTCCGCGCGCTCGCGCTCCTTGCGCGAGGTCGAGGCGAACATCAAATTGCGCCGGCGTGGCGCTTCAGGCGTTGCCGGCGGCGCAGCTTCCGGCTCCGGCGGCACCTCGACACGCGGACGCTCGCGCGCGGCGGCTTCGCTCTGCCACGGCGGCGGGCCTCCGGCCGGCGGTGGCGGCGGCGGCTCCATCCTTGTCTCGTTCCTCGCCGCTGCGGCAGGCATCGGCTCGGGTGCTGCAGTACCTGATGCGGCGAGGGCCGGCAGCACGGGCCTGACCCGCACCTCGGACGGCGCACCGGCGAGCCGGCGCGCGATGGCTTTCAGCTCCATGACGACGACATAGAGGCCGACCAGTAACATCCCGGAGCAGACGCCGATCGTGCCCGAGATTATGAGGGGGCTGCCGAGGCTGAACTCCCTGACGGAGAAGCCAAACAGGATCGAAAGGAAACCCGCCACGACGGCGAAAATCCCTGCGATCAACAATGCCAACGTCATCGAACTCACCCCCGGCCGCACATCCGCACGCGACCCGTCACGCCACGATACTGTCATACCCTGTTCCACGCCAACGGCCAATTGCGGGCGGCGTTCCTAAAGGGAAGGAAATCAGGGACTTATTCACATTCCCTTCAGCTACGGCCCGCTACTGCTAGACCGTGCTCGAAATCCGGAATTGCTGCGTCGCATCAGGAATTTAGCCATAATGCCCAATTACTTGGTAATGGAACTGCGCTATAGGAAGCCCGGGGTTGAGGCCCGCACGCGCCAGCAGGGCCAAGAGGGGATTCCGGGGCACCGATAGCCATGACATCCATCACGACTTCGGCGATCGACACGCCTCAGCGGCGCTCGGTCGAACGGACTTGCGACGATCTCGCCATGCTGGTGCTGGCCGCGGTCGCCGTCATTGCGGGCCTGACCTTCCGCGACTACGGCCTTGGCTGGGACGACTACACCCACGCCGAATACGCCGACCTGTTGCTGCGCATGTTCGGTTCCGGTTTCAGGGACACCGCGGCGCTCTCCTTCGCCAACCTGTACATGTATGGCGGCGGCTTCGACATGGTCGCGGCCCTTCTGCACAAGATCATCCCGCTCGAACTGTTCGAGACGCGACGCCTGGTCGGCGCCATCGTCGGCGTGATCGGACTTGCGGTGACCTGGCGCCTTGCCCGCCGCATCGGCGGCCCGCTGGCCGGTCTTGCCGCGCTGCTATTGCTCGCGTTGTGCCCGATCTTCTACGGCCACATGTTCATGAATCCGAAGGATGCGCCCTTCGCGGTGGCCATGATCATCCTGATGCTCGGCCTCGTCAGGCTCGCCGAGGAATATCCGCAGCCGTCGCCGCGCACCATCCTGATCGTCGGGCTCGGCGCCGGCCTGTCGCTCGGCTGCCGCGTTCTCGGCGGGCTCGCGCTGGTCTACGCCATGCTCGGCTTCGTGCCGCTGTTCCTGGAGGAGCTGCGCACCGAGGGCCTGCGCGAATCGGTCCGCCGCTTCGCCCATGTCGTCTATGTGCTGCTGCCCGGCCTCGTCTTCGGCTATCTCGTAATGGGCCTGATCTGGCCGTGGTCGATCATGGAGCCCGGCAATCCCTTCGAGGCACTGACCTACTTCTCGCATTTCTTCGAGAAGCCGTGGAAGGAGATGTTTGACGGCGCGATCGTGTCGGTGCCGGACATGCCCTGGTCGTATCTGCCGACGCTGTTCGCACTGCAGCTGCCCGAGGTGTTGCTGGTGCTGATGGCCGGCGCCGTGTTCAGCACGTTCGCGATGCTGCCGCGAGGCGACGTGCCGGCGCGGCGCAAGACCATCCTTCTGATGCTGACGCTCGCCGCGACCCTGCCGCTGGCGATCGCGATGGTGAAGCGGCCGGCGCTGTACAACGGCATCCGCCATTTCGTGTTCGTGATTCCGCCGATGGCGGTGATCGGCGGCGTTGCTTTCGCCTGGGTCATGGAGCGCCTGCGCGCCAATCACCGCACCTGGCAGCCGGTCGTGCTCGCGACCTTCTGCTTCGGCCTTGCGCTCTCGCTCTCCGAGATGATCCGGCTGCATCCCTATCAATACACCCACTTCAATCACATTGCCGGCACCGTGCGCGGCGCCGACGACCGCTTCATGCTGGACTATTGGGGCCTCGCGCTGAAGCAGGCCTCGGATGAACTGCGCGAGCAGATCGTCGAGCGCCAGGAAGTGCCGCCGGCCGGCCGCAAATGGAAGGTCGCGGTCTGCGGTCCGCAGCGTCCGGCGCAGGTCGCGCTCGGCCCCGATTTCACCATCGGTTGGGATTCCAACGCGGCCGATTTCGCGATGACGCTCGGCGAATTCTACTGCAAGGGCCTCACCGCGCCCGTCATGGTCGAGATCAAGCGCGACGACGTCGTGTTCGCCCGCGTCTACGACATCCGCGGCCGCAGCATTTCCAGCCTGCTGTCGATCCCTGCGCCGTAATAATCTTCTCCGGTCCCGTAGCCCGGATGGAGCGAAGCGAAATCCGGGATGCCTGTGGAGGCCCCGCATTGCGCTTCGCTCCATGCGGGCTACGCTTGACTGCCGCGCTCCTGACGCGCCTTGCTGCCAACCAATAGCGGTACTAGGCTCCCTCCCCGCAACAACGATGTTCGGAGAGACCAGCCATGTCGCCAGCGGAAGCGCGCCTGAAGGAAGTGCCGTCAGACATGACGGAGGCCGAGTGGCAGCAGCGGGTCAATCTCGCCGCCTGCTATCGCCTGGTCGCGCTGTACGGCTGGGACGATCTGGTCGACACCCACATCTCCGCGCGCGTCCCCGGCCCCGACCATCACTTCCTCATCAACCCCTACGGGCTGATGTTCGACGAGATCACCGCATCCAGCCTCGTCAAGGTCGATTTGCACGGCAACCAGCTCTCCGAGAGCGAGTACAGCATCAACCCGGCCGGCTTCACCATCCACTCGGCGATCCACGAGGTGCGCGAGGACGCGATCTGCGTGCTGCATCTCCACACCCTCGACGGCACCGCGGTGTCGAGCAGCGCGGAAGGCCTCCTGCCGCTGAACCAGACCGCCCAGCTCGTCACCCACGACCTCGCCTATCACGACTATGAAGGCATCGCGCTGGACCACGACGAGCGGCCGCGGCTGCAGAAGGATCTCGGCGACCACAACCACATGCTGCTGCGCAATCACGGCACGCTGACGGTCGGCCGCTCGGTCGCCTCCGCCTTCGAGCGCATGTATCATCTCGAGCGCGCCTGCTCGATGCAGGTGCGCACGCGCGCGCTCGGCACGCCCGTCTATCCGGTCGAGGAGATCGCGATCGAGAAGAACACCGAGCTGCTCGCCAACCGCGACCGCGCCGAGCTGCGCGCGACCAACCTCGTCTGGCCGCCGTTGCTACGCAAGCTCGACCGCGAGCTGCCGGGTTACCGGTCTTGAGATTCGTCGGATTTCGTGTAGGGTAGCTGCCACATACCTCTGCACGTCTTGGAATGAAACGCCGCCCAATTCCGGGCGGCGTTTTTATTTTGAGGTAACGGCGTTGCGAACGAGGCGACGCTACGTAGGATGGATTAGCGAAGCGTAATCCACCATGCTTCCGCGCATGCCGAACGAAGTTGGTGGATTACGCCTTCGGCTAATCCACCCTACGGCACTGTGCCTACTTCACGTCCGCCAGCGCGGCGAGGATCCGCGCCCACGAGCGGATACCCTTCTGGAAGCTGCGCAGGTCGTACTTCTCGTTCGGCGAGTGGATGTTGTCGTCGTCGAGACCGAAGCCGACCAGCAGGGAGTCGAGGCCGAGCGTGCGCTTGAAGTCGGCGACGATCGGGATCGAGGCGCCGGAGCCCATCAGCACGGTTTCCTTGCCCCATTCCTCCGTCAGCGCCTTGCTGGCGGCGGCGAGCGGCTTCATGTTCCAGTCGAGTGCGACGGCGGGCGCGGCGGAATGGTCGCCGAACTCGACCTTGCAGTCGCCCGGAAGCCGCGCCGTCACGTAGTCACGGAACGCCTTGCGGATCTTTTGCGGGTCCTGCCCTTCGACCAGGCGGAACGAGACCTTGGCCGAGGCATGCGACGGGATCACCGTCTTGGAGCCCTCGCCGATATAGCCGCCCCAGATGCCGTTGACGTCGCAGGTCGGCCGCGACGAGGCCTGCTCGATCAGGAGCCGCCCCTTCTCGCCGGCCGGGATCGACAGGCCGATCGGCTTCAGGAACATCTCGGGCGTGAGGTTGAGCTTCTTCCACTGCTCGAGGATATCCGGCGGCAGATCCTTCACGCCGTCGTAGAAACCGGGAATTGTGATGCGGTTGTCGTCGTCGAACAGGCCGCCGAGAATTTTGGTGAGCACCCGGATCGGGTTCATCGCGCTGCCGCCAAACACGCCGGAATGCAGGTCGCGATTGGCGGCGGTGATCTTCAGCTCTTCATAGAGCAGGCCGCGCAGCGAGGTCGTGATCGCCGGCGTGTTGCGGTCCCACATGCCGGTGTCGCAGACCAGCACGTAGTCGGCCTTGAACTCGTTCTTGTTGGCCTCGATGAAGGGCACGAAGTTCTTCGAGCCGACCTCTTCCTCGCCTTCGATCAGGAAGGTGATGTCGATGGGCAGCGAGCCCGTCACCTTCTTCCAGGCGCGGCAGGCCTCGACGAAGGTCATGACCTGGCCCTTGTCGTCCTCGGCACCGCGCGCGACGATGATCTTGCGGCCGTCGGCGTGGTCGGTCACCACCGGCTCGAACGGCGGACGATGCCAGAGATCGAGCGGATCGACCGGCTGGACGTCGTAATGGCCGTAGAAGATCACATGCGGCCGTCCGCCGGCGCCGGTCTTGCCGACGATGGCGGGATGGCCGGCGGTCGGCCGCACCTCGGTGGCGACACCAAGGCTCGCGATATCCTTGGCGAGGTGCTCGGCGGCCGCCTTGCAATCGCCCGCGAAGGCCGGATCCGCAGAGATCGACTTGATGCGCAGCAGCGCGAACAGGCGCTCCAGGCTGTTGTCAAAGTCCTTGTCGATGTGATCGAGCACGGATTGAAGCTGCGTATTGGCCATGGCCGGATTCCTGACGTTAGAGACTTAAGACGGTTTCGTGAGATTCCCGGGTTTTAGCTCCGTCGCAGGCTCAGGGCCAGCCGCAACCGGCGGATGACGAATGTGCCATGCGAGGCTCCCTGCAACGACGGCGGTCGCGGCGAGATTATTGCCCCAGGCCTGGAAGACCGTCGGAAACCACGGCAGCGCCAGCAACATGAGGATGCAGGTCGCGCCGAGGGCGAGCCAGGTTCCGAGGCGCACATGGGCCCGCGCGTCGAAGGCCGCGCGATGGATCAGCACCGTCATCGGGAAGAACAGCCACATGAAGTAATATTCCCGCGCCAGCGGCGAAGCCACCGTGATCAGGCAGAACAGGATGCCGAGGCTCCTCGGCATCCGAGCGCGCCGTCCGCTGCGCCTGCCGCGGCATGACCGCGACGAAGCCGAGCCCGAGCAGGACCGAGAGCGCCAGCACGATCCAGTTCGCCGTCCTGTAGTCGACGTCGATGACGTTCATCGTGCGTGGCGGCCTTTTGGGACTGTCCTGATTGTAGTTGATCGGGCGGACCAGGCGGTGCGTGACGGCGATCAGCGACTGGTTGACCCACGACCAGTTCTGCTCGTCGCGCTGGCCGAAGCCCTTCTCCGAGTCTCGTTCCGACCATGCCTTGGTACCAGACCGCAAGTTCGGCCGCGTTGCGCTCGAAGCCGCGGATCGGCGCCGGCACGAGGTAGAGCAGGATCCCGGTGAAGGCGATCATGCTGGCGGCGGCCACCCATTTCCGCCGCCACAGCAGATAGGGCAGCACCGCGATGGGGAATACCTTGATGACGGTCGCGAGCGCGAACACGAAGCCGGCGAGCCATGACCGCTGATGCCGCAGGCTCCAGAACCCGAACAGCACCATCGCCAGCAGGACGAGGTTCGGCTGGCCAAGGTCGAACATGTCGAACACGAAAGGCACGGTGACGACGGCTGGCAGCGCTTCCAGCCAGGGACCGGGCTTGCGGCCCGAACCGGCCATGACCTGCGAGAGCGTGCCGGTGTACCACCACGCCAGGACGTTCAGGATCGACAGGACGACATAGAGCAGGATCTTGCCGAACCAGCTCGGGATCGCCAGCAGGATCGCCGGAGGCGGCGGATAGATGTAGTCGAAATACTCGATCGGCGTAGCGGGATAGAGCGGCCCACCGTGCAAGACCTGCTGCCCGGCCCAGTACCACAGCGGGTAGTCCTTGGTCTTGCCGCTGCCGAAGACTTCAGGGACGAGCACGTCGGCGGCGAGCAGGACGCAGCAGAACAGAAACAACAGGTCCAGCGGCGCGCGCAGCGACAGCCGTCTTGGCGCGTCAGGCTTGGCGAGCGGGGCGAGCGAGGTCACGGACTGGTCCTGTTCGGCGACGAACAGGACGTAGCAGACCGGCGCAGGCTTGGAGAGCCCCTCACCCGAAATTGTAGCGCTGGGGACGCGCCTACCGCCGCAGCAGACCGCCGAGCGCACCGCGCACCAGCGTGCGGCCGATCGAGCCGCCAAGCTGGCCGCCGAGCGACTTGCCGACATTGGCCGCCAGCCCGCCGATCACCTGGTTGGTGACCGAGCGCGTCACGTCGCGCGCGATGACCTGGCCGGTCGACAGACGCCCGCGCTTGACGTTGGTGCCGAACACGCTGCCGACGATCGAGCCGATCTGGCCGAAGATGCCGCCGCCGCTTCCGCCCGCTGAGCCGTCGGCCGTCGCCGCCGTGCCGGCAATGCGCTTCTGGATCATCTCGTAGGCGGACTCGGCATCGACCGCGGTGTCGTATTTGCCCTTCACCGGGCTCGCGGCCATGATCGCCTTGCGCTCGTCCGGCGTGATCGGCCCGATGCGCGCCGACGGCGGCCGGATCATGACGCGCTCGACCATGGCCGGCGTGCCGTTGCCTTCGAGGAAGGACACCAGCGCCTCGCCCTTGCCGAGGCTCCATGATCACCTTGGCCGTATCGAGCTTCGGGTTAGGCCGGAAGGTCTGGGCCGCAGCCGCGACCGCCTTCTGGTCGCGCGGGGTAAAGGCGCGCAGCGCGTGCTGCACACGATTGCCGAGCTGGCCGAGCACGCGATCGGGCACGTCGACCGGATTCTGCGTCACGAAGTAGACGCCGACGCCCTTGGAGCGGATCAGGCGGACCACCTGCTCGATCTTGTCCATCAGCGCCTTGGGCGCGTCGTTGAACAAAAGGTGCGCCTCGTCGAAGAAGAACACCAGCTTGGGCTTCGGCAGGTCGCCGGCCTCGGGCAGCTCCTCGAACAGCTCCGACAGCATCCAGAGCAGGAATGTCGCGTAAAGCCTAGGGCTCTGCAGCAGCTGGTCGGCGACCAGGATGTTGACCATGCCGCGGCCATCGCGGTCGGTCTTCATGAAGTCCTTCAGCGTCAGCGCCGGCTCGCCGAAGAACTTGGTGCCGCCCTGGTTCTCCAGCACCAGAAGCTGGCGCTGGATGGTGCCGACGGTGGCCTTGGTGACGTTGCCGAACCCTTGCGCGGCCTTGCGGATGGCGGCGAGCGGATCCTCTTCCGCATCCGCCCCCTTCTTGCCGCTGTCGGGCACGATGGCGTCGAGCAGCGCGCGCAGATCCTTCATATCGATGAGGGTCAGCCCGGCGTCGTCGGCGACGCGAAAGGCGACGTTGAGCACGCCTTCCTGCACATCGTTCAGGTCGAGCATGCGCGCGAGCAGAAGCGGCCCCATCTCGGTGACGGTCGCGCGCACCGGATGGCCCTGCTCGCCGAACACGTCCCAGAACACCGTCGAGAACTGGTCGGGCTGGAAATTCAGGCCCATTTCGGTGGCGCGCTTGACGATGAAGTCCTTGGCTTCGCCGACCTCGGAGATGCCGGAGAGGTCGCCCTTGATGTCCGCGGCGAAGACCGGAACACCGGCGCGCGCAAATCCTTCCGCCATCACCTGCAGCGTCACCGTCTTGCCGGTTCCGGTTGCACCCGTGACGAGGCCATGGCGATTGGCCAGCGCCAACGTCAGCCAGGCCTGCTCGTCTCCCTTGCCGACGAAGATCTTGTCGTCGGTATCGCCGAGCTTGCTGTCCTGTGCGGTCATCATTCTCTCTGATCTGTCTGATCTCTCTGCCGGGTTTCGCGTATCGAAACTCGAATGCAGCAGTTCCGTAGTTTAACGCATGTCGCGCACCGATTAAAACGGTTCAACGCGCTCCAAGCATGCGACATTGTCGGAAACAGACCGACGGCATCAGCCAAAAGTAGGAACGAGCCGTTCGCAACGCGGCAATTTTTCGCCGATTCCATCTCCGCTCTTGCACCGCTGCAACACTTTTTGCGCGTTCGAAGATGAATCGCGACGACGATTGCGTTCATCGCTTGAATTTCACATCACACCGGCTCAAGATCATTTTCGAAAGAAATATTCCGGCATGCAAACCGGCTGAGGGGCGGGCTTTATGGACGAGCTGATCGGGCGGCTGGCGACAAACGCCAGCATAGATGGTGCTGTCGCTGAAAAGACCGTCGGCATTATCCTGGGCTTCCTCCGCAACGAGGGCCCCTCCGACAGCGTGCAGGCCCTGATCGATCAGATCCCCGGAGCGGAAGCCGCCATCGAGGCAACCAGGAGCGGCGGCGGGCTGTCGCGGCTGATGGGCGGCGGCCTGATGGCGGTCGGCACGCGCCTGATGGGCCTTGGGCTCGGTATGTCCGAGATTCAAAACATCGCCCGTGAACTTTTCCGCTACGGCCGAGACAAAATCGGAGCAGATCAGATGGGCAAGATCATTGCGGGGACGCCAGGCCTCAGCCAGTTCGCCTGAAGCTGTCGCATTTCATATCGAGTATCATGACATATCCCATCTCCGAGATTGAGGGCCTGTCGGTCTTTGCCGCCAACAAGTTGAAGGCGCAAGGCATCCGCACGACCGATGCGCTGCTCGAGGCGGCCGGCACGGTGAAGGGCCGCAAGGCGCTTTCCGCCAAGACCGGCATCAGCGAGCAATTGCTGCTGGAATGGGCCAACGTGTCCGACTACATGCGCATCCCCGGCATGGGCCGGGCCAAGGTGGGCCTGGTCCGCGCCGCCGGCGTCACCACGGTGCGCGAGACTCGCCTATCGGAATCCGGCAAGGCTCGCCCAGAGCATGCGGGACGCCAACGAGAAGAAGAAGCTCCTCCGCATGCTACCCACGGAGAAGTCGGTCGGCGACATCATCGCCAAGGCGAAGAAGCTGCAGCCGAAGATCACGTATTAGCTACACGCTTTCCGCATACACATTCAGCTGCGCCACCCTGGGTGTCGTCCCGGCGAACGCCGAGACCCATAGCCACAGGAAGTAGTTTGGCGAAGACCAGTCGTTCGGTACTCCGACTTTCCGCAATCGATAGATTCCGCGGTATGGGTCCCGGCGAACGCCGGAACGACAGCTGGGGTGATGTGCGAGAGTGCCACAAGATCGCAGACACCGACACCGCCCCCCATCGCGCCTTGAACTCGCCCTCCCCGACCGCTAAAGCCACCCGCATGAATGCCTCGCCCTCCCCAACCGTCCCGCCGGCCGGCTCGGCCAGGCCGGATGTGCTGCGGATCCTGCTGGAAAGGCCCATCCCGGCGGTGATGGGTGTGCTCAACGTCACCCCGGACTCCTTTTCCGATGGCGGCGAGTTCATCGCGCCTGAGCAGGCGCTCGCGCGGGCGCGGGCGATGATCGAGGCCGGCGTCGACATCATCGACATCGGCGCGGAATCCACCCGGCCCTACAAGGGCGCCAAGGCCGTCACGGCGGACGATGAGCCTCGCCCGTCTGAAGCCGGTGCTGGCAGGAATCGTCGCCCTAGGCGTGCCGGTCTCGATCGACAGCATGAAGGCCGAGGTGGTTGCCTACGCGCTCGACCAGGGCGCGGCGATCGCCAACGACGTCTGGGGCCTGCAACGCGATCCCGCGATGGCGCCGCTGGTGGCCGCACGCGGCGTCCCCGTCATCGTCATGCACAACCGCGACGATGCCGACCCTGCCATCGACATCATCACCGACATGAAGACGTTCTTCCTGCGCTCGCTCGACATTGCCGCGAAGGCCGGCATCGCGCGCGACAGGATCGTGCTCGATCCCGGCATCGGCTTCGGCAAGACCGCCGAACAAAGCATCACCGCGCTCGCGCGCTTGCGCGAATTCGAGATGTTCGGCCTGCCGATCCTGGTCGGTGCCTCGCGAAAGCGCTTCATCGCCTCGGTGTCGCCGGCGGAGCCGAAAGAGCGGCTCGCCGGCTCGATCGCCGCGCACCTGATCGCCGCGCAGCGCGGCGCCAGGATCATCCGGACCCATGACGTCGCCGAGACCCTGCAGGCGCTGCTTGTGGCGCACGCAATCGAGAGCAAGCCAGAGAGCAAGCCATGACCGATACGATCTTCGTCACCGGCCTGTCGATCCATGCCCGTCACGGCGTGATGGAGCACGAGACCGAAGTCGGCCAGCGCTTCGTCATCGATCTCGAGTCTCTATACGGACCTTTCCGAGCCCGCGCGCAGCGACCGCCTCTCCGACACCGTGTCCTATGCCGAGGTCGTGGCGACGACGACGGCGGCGTTCAAGAACACCAATTACAAGCTGCTGGAGCGCGCGGCCGGCGCGGTCGCCGACGCCATCCTGTCGCATTTTCCGCGCATCCGCGCCGTGAAGATCACCGTGCACAAGCCGCATGCGCCGATCGCCGCGATCTTCGACGACGTCGGCATCATGCTGACCCGTTCGCGGCATCCTTGACATGGCAAGCGTGCTGATCGCGCTCGGTGGCAATGTCGGCGATGTCCGCACGACTTTTCGCAAGGCGATCTCGCATATCTGCGGCATGGCACAGGCCGCGATGATCGCGCGCTCCTCGGACTATGCGACGCCGCCCTGGGGCGACGAGGACCAGGATCCCTTCATCAATGCCTGCGTCGAGATCGAGACCGACCTCGATCCGCATGCGCTGCTGTTCGTGCTGCAGAAGGTCGAGCAGAAATTCGGCCGCACACGAGAGAAGGATCGGCGCTGGGGACCGCGTACGCTCGATCTCGACATGATCGCCTATGACGACGTCTCCTTGCAGAAACCGGACCTGACCTTGCCGCATCCGCGCCTGTTCGAGCGCGCTTTCGTGCTGGTGCCGCTGGCCGAAATCGCGCCGGACCGCGTGATCTCGGGCATTCGTGTGCGTGACGGGCTCGCCAGCGTCTCGACGCAAGGCATTGAGCGGCTTCCGGATACCGGTTAACCAAAATCGACCGTTTGCAGGGACGGTCCGCCGTGGCAAATTCGCCCCGCGAATAACGATATGTTTGGGAGCCCTTGGCCGTATGACCTCCGTGACTGACGACCTGAAGCTGGCGGCCGATTTTCCCAAGGCGACTGTCGACGACTGGCGCAAGCTGGTCGACGGCGTGCTCAAGGGCGCGCCGTTCGAGAAGCTGGTCGGCAAGACCTATGACGGCCTCAGGATCGATCCGCTTTATCCGCGCGCCAAGGCTGTCGCACCCGTCTTGGGGCGAGCGGCCGCTGCGCCCTGGCAGATCATCCAGCGGATCGATCATCCCGACGCGGCGCTCGCGAATGCGCAGGCGTTGCAGGATCTGGAGAACGGTGCGACCGGGCTCGCGCTGGTGTTTGCCGGCGCCAATGGCGCGCGCGGCTTTGGCCTGGAACCCTCGGCCGAGGCGGTCGCCAAGGTTCTGAAGGACATCCACCTCGACGCCGGCATCGGCATCGAGGCTCGAGATCGGACCGCAATCGCGGATGGCCGCGATCCATGTCGCGGAATATGTAAAGAGCAACGGCCTCGATCCCGCCGCCTGCAACATCCGCTTCGGGCTCGATCCGCTCGCAGCCGGCGCGGTGTGGGGCCACAGCCCCTACACGTGGGAGGAGATCGCTCCCGCGATCACCGGCGCCATCAAGGGCCTCGCCGGGCTCGGCTTCAAGGGACCGTTCGCCTCGGCCGACGGACGCGTGATTCATGATGCCGGCGGCTCCGAGGTGCAGGAGCTCGCCTTCGTGCTCGCCTGCGGCGTCGCTTATCTGCGCGCGATCGAAGGCGCCGGCATTCCGCTGGAGCAGGCGCAGGGCATGGTCTATGCGCGGCTCGCCGCGGACGCCGACCAGTTCCTGACCATGGCCAAATTCCGCGCGCTGCGGCTGCTGTGGACGCGGATCGAGACCGCGTGCGGGCTCACACCCAAGCCGCTGTTCATCGCCGCCGACACCGCCTGGCGCATGCTGACGCAGCGCGACCCTTACGTGAACATGCTGCGCGCGACCATCGCGACATTCGGCGCCGGACTTGCCGGCGCCAACGCGATCACCGTGCTGCCGCACACGCTGGCGCTCGGCCTGCCCGATCCGTTCGCGCGCCGCGTAGCGCGCAACACGCAGCTTCTGCTGCTGGAAGAGAGCAACCTTGCCAAGGTCAGTGATCCCGCGGCAGGCGCCGGCGGCATCGAGACGTTGACCGCGCAGCTTTGCGAGGCCGCCTGGGCGCTGTTCCAGGAGAACGAGAAGGCCGGCGGCGCCTTCGCCGCGCTTCAGCAGGGCCTGTTCCAGAGCAAGGTCGCAGCCGCGCGAAAGGCGCGTGACGCCAACATCGCAAAGCGCCGCGACGTGCTGACCGGTGCCAGCGAGTTTCCGAACCTTCACGAGAGCGAAGCCACCGTGCTGAAGGTGGCACCGATCGCGTTGGCTCCGTACGGCGAGCAGACCTACAAGTTCGAGCCGCTACCGCCGATCCGGCTCGCAGAACCGTTCGAGGCGCTGCGCGACAAATCTGATGCAGCGCTGAAGGCGCGCGGCTCCCGGCCGAAAGTGTTCTTGGCCAACCTCGGCACCGCCGCCGATTTCACGGCGCGGGCGACCTTCGCCAAGAGCTTCTTCGAGGCCGGCGGCATCGAGACTGCGGACAGCGAGGGCTTTGCCGATCCGGCCAAGCTGGCGGATGCCTTCAAGGCTTCGGGCGCCGCCCTCGCCTGCCTTTGTTCCAGCGACAAGGTCTACGCCGGTCAGGCGGAACCTGCTGCCAAGGCCCTGCAAACCGCGGGCGCCCGACATATCTATCTGGCGGGCCGTCCTGCTGATGCCGAAGCGGCGCTGCGGGCCGCCGGCGTCACGGGTTTTGTCTACGCCGGAGGCGATGCGCTTGCCACGCTGCAGGACGCCTATCGACGCATGGAGCAGGCATGACCGACACCAGCAAACCCGTGCTCACCGGCGGCTGCCAATGCGGGGCGGTGCGCTTCGGCGTCTCGACGGCGCCGAACCGGGTCTCGATCTGCCACTGCCGCATGTGCCAGAAGGCGGCCGGCGCGCCATTCGCCTCCTTTGCCGACATCAACAGGACCGACTTCGTCTGGACCAAGGGACAGCCGTCGTTCTTCCGCTCCTCCACCATCGCCGAACGCGGCTTCTGCGCCGCCTGCGGCACGCCGCTGAGCTTCGGCCGCATTGACGGCGACCGGATCGAGATCATGACCGGGGCGTTCGATCGCCCCGACCGCGTGATCCCGACCCGGCAATTCGGCACCGAATCCCGCCTCGGCTGGGTGGTCGGCATCGCCAACCTTCCGAGCCAGACCACGCAGCAGAACTACGGACCGGAGAAGATGGCGACCATCGTCAGCCATCAGCATCCGGATCATGATTGATGATATGGTAGAAGCCATGAGCCGCATTCCTGATTTCGCAAACGTCGCGTTCGAGCGCGCGACCACCGCAGTGCCTACCGGCAGCGCCGAACCCTGGCTGACGCCGGAGGGCATCCTGGTAAAACCCGCCTATGGCGAGGCCGATCTCGCCGGGCTCGATTTCCTCGACACCTATCCGGGCATCGCGCCGTATCTGCGCGGCCCCTACCCGACCATGTATGTCAACCAGCCCTGGACCGTCCGGCAATATGCCGGCTTCTCCACGGCGGAGGATTCCAACGCGTTCTACCGCCGCAATCTCGCGGCCGGACAAAAGGGCCTCTCGGTCGCCTTCGATCTCGCCACCCATCGCGGCTATGACTCGGATCATCCGCGCGTCGGCGGCGATGTTGGCATGGCTGGTGTGGCCATCGACTCCATCTACGACATGCGCACGCTGTTTGCGGGCATTCCGCTCGACCTGATGAGCGTGTCCATGACCATGAACGGCGCGGTGCTGCCGATCCTCGCGCTCTACGTCGCCGCCGCAGAGGAACAGGGCGTGCCGCCGGAGAAGCTGTCGGGCACCATTCAGAACGACATTCTGAAAGAGTTCATGGTGCGCAACACCTACATCTATCCGCCCGCACCCTCGATGCGGATCATCTCGGACATTTTTGCGTACACCTCGCAAAAGATGCCGAAGTACAATTCGATCTCGATCTCCGGCTATCACATGCAGGAGGCCGGCGCGACGCAGGACCTCGAGCTCGCCTACACGCTGGCCGACGGCGTCGAATATCTCCGCGCCGGTCTTGCCGCGGGTCTCGACGTCGACCGCTTCGCACCGCGCCTGTCGTTCTTCTGGGCGATCGGCATGAACTTCTTCATGGAGGTCGCCAAGCTGCGCGCCGCGCGGCTGCTCTGGGCGAAGCTTCTGAAGCCGTTCAACCCGAAGGACCCGCGCTCGCTGTCGCTGCGCACGCATAGCCAGACCTCGGGCTGGTCGCTGACCGCGCAGGACGTCTTCAACAACGTGATGCGCACCACCGTCGAAGCGATGGCGGCGACTCAAGGCCACACCCAGTCGCTGCACACCAATGCGCTCGACGAAGCGCTGGCGCTGCCGACCGATTTCTCGGCACGCATCGCCCGCAACACCCAGCTGTTCCTGCAGCAGGAGAGCGGCACCACGCGCATCATCGATCCCTGGGGCGGCTCGTATTATGTCGAGCGGCTCACGCGCGACCTCGCCGCCAAGGCGTGGGGCCACATCCAGGAAGTCGAGGAGCCTCGGCGGCATGGCGAAGGCGATCGAGGCCGGCGTGCCCAAGCTGCGCATCGAGGAGGCCTCGGCCAAGACCCAGGCCCGCATCGATGCCGGCAAGCAGGCGGTGATCGGCGTCAACAAGTACAAGCCGACCGACGAGATGCCGATCGACATCCTCAAGGTCGACAACACCAATGTCCGCCGCCTGCAGATCGACAAGCTGACGCGGCTGAAGAGCGAGCGAAGCCAGAAGGACGTCGACGCCGCGCTCGCGGCGATCACGCGTTCGGCCGGCGAAGGCAACGGCAATCTGCTCGCGCTCGCCATCGACGCAGCGCGCGCCAAGGCGACCGTCGGCGAAATCTCGGACGCGATGGAGAAGGTGTTCGGCCGGCACCGCGCCGAGATCAAGTCCATCACCGGCGTCTACAAGCGGGAGGCGTCCAGCATGGGTAACCAGGTCGAGAAGGTTCAGGCGCTGATCGACGCGTTCGAGGAGGCGGAAGGCCGCCGCCCGCGCATCCTGGTCGCCAAGATCGGCCAAGACGGCCACGACCGTGGCCAGAAGGTGATTGCGTCCGCCTTCGCCGATATCGGCTTCGACGTCGACATCGGGCCGTTGTTCGCGACCGCGGATGAGGCCGCGCGGCAGGCGGTCGAGAACGACGTGCACATCCTCGGCGTATCTTCGCTGGCCGCCGCCCATCTCACCGCCGTGCCGGAGTTGAAGGCTGCGCTGAAGAAGCAGGGCCGCGAGGACATCATGATCATCGTCGGCGGCGTGGTGCCGCCGCAAGATTACGATGCGCTCTACGCCTCCGGCGCCGAAGCGATCTTCCCGCCGGGCACCGTGATTGCGGACGCGGCCGAGGAGCTGATCCGCAAGCTGAACACCCGGCTCGGGCATAGCGAGGCGGCGGAGTAGATGATAGTCTGGCCGGGTGACCGGCCAGATTGTGTCCATGACACGCGATGAAATCGTTGCAGCGATAGGCAAGAACGCCGATGCCATCAAAGGCAAGGGCGTGTCGAAGCTCGCCCTCCTCGGCTCGCGGGCCGGCGAAGACTACGGCGCCAACAGCGAGATCGACATTCTGATCGAGATCGAACCGGACACCTCTTTTTCGCTGCTCAACCTGATCGATGTCGAGCACATCATCGAGGATGCGACGGGCCTGCAGGCGCAAGCCACCGTTCGCCGCGCGATGTCCCCGGCTTCGTGCCGCACAGTGCAGATGACATTGTCGAAATATTCTGACGCCCACCTGGGAGCCCTATCCTTGAAATTCATGACCCGTGTGAGCGTCGCCCTGGCGCTGAGCGCAACATGCGTGTTTTCCGCCCTCGCCGCGGACCCCAAGCCCGATGCCGCCATGAAGAACAAGAGCATCGAGGCGCGCGTGTTCCTCGACGACAGGATCAAGGCGGACGCGGCGCTGGCGGCCGATTGCCTGGCCGAAGGCAAGAAATGGCTCGACAAGAACTCGGCGGAAGCTGCCGCCGCGCGCAAGGCCGATCCGCAATTCTTCAGGGAACGCGGCTGGGACTTCGAGCGCAAATACGAGATCCGCTCGGTCGTCGCGGATCGCTATGTCAGCATCCTGCGCAACGACTACATGAACACAAACGGCGCCCATCCCAATTCGGACGTGAACACGATCCTGTGGGACAAGGCGGACAACAAGCGCATCTCGATCCGGCCGTTCTTCACCGAGACCGCCGACAACGGGGCGACCATGAAGGCGATGGTGAAAGCCATCATCGCCTCGCTCAAGGCGGAGAAGAAGAAGCGCGACGCCAGCGAGACCGCGACCGACGAATGGTTCAAGGAGCTGAAACCGAGCCTGCTCAAGATCGGCGCGGTGACGCTCGCGCCCTCAACGGAGGCGGGCAAAAGCTCGGGGCTGACCTTCCACTACCCGCCCTATGCCGTCGGCCCTTACGCCGAAGGCGAATATGTCGCCTTCGTGCCGTGGGAGACGCTGAAGCCTTACCTGACCGCGGAAGGCACACGCATCTTCGGCGGCGCGCGGCCGAAGGGCGATGCCGTGGAGCCGTGAGCGGTCGCTAACTGGACCGCGCCAGCGTCCGCGCAAGTGAATCCGTCCAGTCGGGAATCCAGGACGCAAACAGCGCTTGCCAGCGATCGGCGTCCTCAGGTTCGGTCTCGAGGGCGACCGACCATTCGATCAGGGTGCGGTCGCCCTCGGTGATCGGGCGCAGATGCATGGTGCCTTGATAACGCGTCGGCGCAGGCATCTGGTGCCCGTCGTCTTGCGGATAAGGCAGCGCTTCGAGACCGGCATAGGTCAGCGTGTGCTGCCGGTCGGAGTGATCGACCAGGCGCTGGCGGATCCAGTTTCCGAGATAGCAGAAGCGTCTGATGGCACCGACTTCGTCGCCGCACTTGTCGTCTTCGATCGCGCTCTCGCTGACGCCGTCGATATAAGCGGGATAGTTGTTGAAATCGCGGATCAGCGACCAGACGTCGTCCAGTGGACGGTCCAGCACGGCGCTGTAATAGGCCTGTGTCATTGTGGCTTGCCTTTGGCTTTCGTTACGCGCGGAGGTTGGCTAACCGCGCGGGCAAAACCCACCCGATTTCCGACTGCCCAGCCGATGGGCATGCAGTTTTCACACAACATGTCGATCTCGTTGGTAGCGCTACCTTGCGGCGGTGCTGCAAAGCCGACTAGAATGTCGCCATTGACAAGAGAGCGCCCGACCTCACGGGCGCCGCTGGGAGGCATTGATGTCCAAGATTTCGCGCCGCAGCTTTGCGGCTTCGACCGCCGCAGTCGCGGCATCCGCGGCTTTCGGGCTGAAGCCCGCATTTGCTGATGAGGCCTATCCGACCCGCCCTATCCAGCTGATCTGCCCTTGGGGCGCCGGCGGGGAACCGATGCCACCGCGCGCATCGTCGGCGTGCTGCTGGAAAAGGAGTTTGGCCAGCCGGTTAACGTGGTCAATCGCACCGGCGGCTCCGGCGTGGTCGGCCATTCCGCGATATCGACCGCAACACCGGACGGCTATACGCTCGGCATCATCACGGTGGAAATCTCGATGATGCACTGGGCCGGTCTGACCCAGCTCACACCGAAAGACTTCACGCCCCTAGCGCTGATGAACGAGGACCCTCCCGGCATTCAGGTCAAGGCGGATTCGGCCTACAAGACGGTGAAAGACCTCGCCGACGCGATCAAGGCCTCGCCGCCCGGGAAGTTCAAAGCGTCGGGCACAGGCCAGGGCGGCATCTGGCATCTCGCTCTGGTAGGCTGGCTGCAGGCCATGGGCCTGCCGCCGAACCAGGTGGCATGGGTGCCCTCCAATGGCGCCGCGCCGGCGATGCAGGATCTTGCAGCGGGCGGTATCGATTTCACGACCTGCTCGATTCCGGAGGCCCGCGCGATGATCGACGCAGGCAAGGCACGCAGTCTCGCCGTCATGGCACAGAAGCGAGCAGCGACCTTTCCTGACGTGCCTACCCTCAAAGAGGCCATGGGCATCGACTATACGACGGGCGCGTGGCGCGGCTTCGCCGGGCCGAAGGGACTTCCGCAGCCGATCGCAACCAAGCTGACGGCCTCGCTAAAGAAGATATTCGAGTCGAAAGAATACAACGATTTCATGTCGTCACGCGGCTTCGGCGTCGTGTGGAACGACGCCGCCGGCTACGCCGCTTTCATGGACAAGGCGGACGCCCAGATGGGCGAGGCCATGAAGGCGGCCGGTATCGCAAAGACCTGAAGCCCGGCTGAAAAGATCGTACCAAGCTTCGAGGCCGCGCCGTCCGCGGCGCGCCTCGCTTCGACACCAGGGAGCCACCATTGCGCGCCAACGATGCCATCGTCGGTCTGATGCTCATCACCCTGTCCATCGTGATGATCGCCCTCACCGCCAGTTTCCCCGACTTTCCCGGACAGAAATACGGCCCATCGCTCTTTCCGCGCATTTTGAGTGCCGGATTGATCGTCTGCGGCGGCTGCCTGATATGGCATGGGTTGACCGCGCGGCGCGTGGGCGCGCCGTGGGTCGAATTCTCGCCGTGGGTCAAGGAACCACGTCGCCTTGCCACGTTTTTTCTCGTGCTTGCTCTGTTGCTGCTCTACATTTTCGCGGCCGAAACGGTCGGTTTCATTCCGCTCGCGCTGCTGTTTCTGGTGATATTGTTTCTCTGGCTCGGCGTGCGGCCGTGGGTCGCCGCGATCACTGCGCTGGTCGGCACCATCACGATCTATTGGTTCTTCGCCACGCTGCTTCGCGTGCCGCTGCCGCGCGGCTGGCTGAATTCGATTCTCTGAGGTTGCCATGAACGCCCTGCTCGAAGCGAGCCGCCTGATCTTCGATCCCTACGTGCTCTGGGTCATCACCGCATCGGCAGCCTTTGGCATGTTTGTCGGCGCAATGCCGGGACTCACCGCCACGATGGCGACGGCGCTGCTCGTACCAGTGACGTTCTTCATGGATCCAGTGCCGGCGCTCGGCGCCATCGTTACGGCTACCGCCATGGCCATTTTCGCCGGTGACATTCCGGCAGCGCTGCTCCGTATTCCAGGCACGCCGGCGTCGGCCGCTTATACGGACGAGAGCTATGCGATGTCCAAGAACGGACAGCTTGATCTCAATCTCGGCGTCAACCTGGTGTTCTCCGTCCTAGGCGGCTTCGTCGGCGTCGCCATCCTGATCGTGTGCGCACCGGCTCTGGCCGAGGTTGCGATCAACTTCTCCTCGTTCGAATATTTCTGGCTGGCCCTGCTCGGCCTGACCTGCGCCGTCTTCATGACAAGTGACGTGCCGCTGAAGGGGATCACCTCCCTGTTGTTCGGACTCGCCATCAATTGCATCGGCATCGATCCCGCAGCAGGCTACCCCCGCTTCACCTTCGGCAGCGTCGAATTGCTGCAAGGCATCAGCTTCATTCCCGCGATGATCGGCATGTTCGCGCTGTCCGAGCTTCTGCGTGGCATGGTCCACGCCGACGCGCAGGGAGCCGTGATCGCGCAGAAGATCGGCAACATCTTCAGCGGCGTCTTCGGCGTCTTCAAGCGCTACTGGTTCAATTTCCTGCGGGGGTCGGCCATCGGCGTCCTGATCGGTGCACTGCCCGGAGCCGGCGCCGACATCGCGGCCTGGATCTCCTTCGCGGTCTCGAAGCGATTCTCGAAAGAGCCGGAAAAGTTCGGCACCGGCCATATCGAGGGCATCGTCGATGCCACGTCGGCTAACAACTCCGCGCTCGGAGGCGCTTGGATCCCCGCGCTGGTTTTCGGCATTCCCGGCGATTCCATCACTGCGATCGTGATCGGCGTTCTCTATATGAAGGGGATGAATCCTGGGCCGACCGTATTTCTGCAAAATCCGCAGTTCATCTACGCCGTGTTCATCATCTTCATTCTCGCCAACATCCTGATGCTGCCGCTGGGTTGGATTGCGATCAAGGGCGGCAAGCAGCTGTTGCGGGTGCCGCGAAACGTGCTTCTGCCGGTGATCCTGATGTTCTGTCTGGTCGGGTCCTACGCCATGACCAACTCGATCTACGGCGTCATCATGATGGTGGTTATGGGCCTGATCGGCTGGCTAATGGAGGAGCACGGTTTCCCGATCGCGCCGGCCATCCTGGGCCTCGTACTCGGCGAAATGCTGGAACAGAACTTTATGACCTCCATGATCAAGGCAGACGGGGCATTCATCATGTTCTTCGAGCGGCCGATCGCCGCAACCCTGGGAGTGGTGACGCTGCTGATATGGGGCACAATGCTGTGGCGCGGGATCAAAGGAAAGCCCGCAACTCTGAGCGAGGTCGCCCCGGCCCCGTGATGGGCGGCAACAGGACTGCGACCGGGCGCGAGCCTCTCGCCTGCGTCGCCCGACCGTTGTACATCAGGGCATGATTCAGAAGGCTAAGCTCGACATCAAGCCCCTCGCCGAGGAGTTGCGCGCCGGCAGCCGCGCGGCGCTGGCCCGCGCCATCACGCTGGTGGAGAGCCGGCGCGCCGACCATCAGGCGCTGGCGCGCGAACTGGTGCAGATGCTGCTGCCGGACACCGGCAAGGCATTTCGCGTCGGCATCACAGGCTCGCCGGGTGTCGGCAAATCCACCACCATCGACGTACTCGGCAGCTATCTGATCGAACAGGGCCACAAGGTCGCGGTGCTCGCGGTCGATCCGTCCTCGGCTCGTAGCGGCGGCTCGATCCTCGGTGACAAGACGCGGATGGCGCGGCTGTCGGCCTCGGATGATGCCTTCATCCGGCCCTCGCCCTCCTCGGGCACGCTCGGCGGTGTGGCTGCAAAAACGCGCGAGGCGATGCTGCTCTGCGAGGCCGCCGGCTTCGGCGTCGTGCTGGTCGAGACCGTCGGCATCGGCCAGTCCGAGACCGCGGTCTGCGACATGACCGATTTCTTCCTCGCCCTGATGCTGCCGGGCGGCGGCGACGAATTGCAGGGCATCAAGAAGGGCCTGGTCGAGCTAGCCGATATGATCGCGATCAACAAGGCCGACGGCGACAATCTCAAGCGCGCCAACATCACCGCCGCCGATTATCGCGGCGCGCTGCATATTCTCAGCCCGCGTTCCGAGCACTGGCATCCGCCCGTGGTCACCTATTCGGCGCTGGCCTGCACCGGCATCGCCGAGCTCTGGCAGAAAGTGCTCGACCATCGCAAGGCGATGAATGCCTCCGGCGACTTCGCCGCCCGCCGGCGTGAGCAGCAGGTGAAATGGATGTGGTCGATGCTGGAGCAGCGCATGCTGGCGCGGCTGCGCAGCGAGGCGTCGGTGCGGACCAAGGTCAGGAAGATCGAGGCGGAGGTCGCCGAGGGCCATCTCACCCCGCGCTCGCCGCGGAGCAGATCCTGGAGTTGCTGCAATGAGCGACAAGATCCGCATCCTCCTCACCGGCTTCGGCTCCTTCCCCGGCGCGCCCTATAACCCGACCCAGCCGCTGGTGGCGCGGCTGACGCAATTGCGCCGGCCGGCGCTCGACGATGTCGAACTGTCCAGCCACATCTTCCCGGTCACCTATGCCGCTGTGGACCGGCAGTTGCCCGAGGTGCTTGCGAAGGTGAAGCCGGATGCGCTGCTGATGTTCGGCCTCGCCGCGCGCACGCCTTACCTGCGCATCGAGACCCGCGCGCGCAACGCCGTCACCATGCTCTGGCCCGACGCCGCCAACACCCGCTCAAGCAAGCGCGGCATCGCCGGCCACGCGGACGCCATGACATTCGGCCCGCACACGGCAAGGCTGCTGCGCGCCGCCCGCCTCACCGGCATCGACGCGCGCGCCTCGCGCGATGCCGGTGCCTATCTCTGCAACTATCTGAGCTGGCGCGCGATCGAGAACGTGCGATCCGGCGGGCCGCAGCTTGCAGCCTTCATCCACATCCCCCTGCTTGCGCGCAGCGGCGCGGTCCGGCGCAAGGGGGCGCCGCGGATCACGCTCGACGAACTGGTGGATGCGGGCGAAGCCATGCTGATGGAGATGGTGGGGTTGGCAAGGAAGGCGCGGAACACATCGGCTTCGTAGGGTGGATTCGCGAAGCGTAATCCACCATCTGGGCTTCAACAGACACCGTCTTCGCGGTGAGATGGTGGGTTACGCCGCGCAGACTGCGCTTCGCGCAGTTGCGGGGCTAACCCACCCTACGGCACCGCCCTTGCGGTAAACATTTAACCCTACCGCGAACAATCCCCGCACCTTCGCCTGCCCTGCGCTACCTAGTCCTCGCGGACCCCCGCGTCCGCCGGAGGACGCGTCATGGACCTCAATCGCCGTCACCTCATCGGAGCTTCGACCGCAGGCATCGCCGGCGCGCTTGCCATGCCGGCTGACGCTGCGCGCGCCGCGCCGCTGACGTCCCTGCTCGGCCGCGATGCCACCCAATATGGCGTGCGGCCCGGCAGCAGCGAGGATCAGACCCGCGCGCTGCAACGCGCGATCGATGAGGCCGCGCGGGCCCAGATGCCGCTGGCGTTTCCGCCCGGAATTTACCGCACCGGCTTGCTGCGGCTGCCGAACGGCGCACAATTGATCGGCGTGCGCGGAGCAACCAAATTCGTCTTCACCGGCGGCGCCTCGGCGATCCAGAGCGACGGTTCGCACTCCATCGGCCTTTCCGGCATCACGTTCGACGGCGGCAGTGTTGCGCTGGCCGCGCGGCGCGGCCTGATCCACGTCCTCGGCGGGCGCGATGTGCGCATCTCCGATTGCGAGATCACGAACTCGGGTGGCAGCGGCATCTGGCTGGAGCAGGTCTCGGGCGACATCTCCGGCAACATCTTCACCGACATCGCCGTGACGGCGGTGGTTTCGTTCGACGCCCTCGGCCTCAGCGTCTGCCGCAACACGATTCTCGGCACCAACGACAACGGCATCGAGATCCTGCGCACGGCGATCGGCGATGACGGGACGCTGGTTGCCGACAACCGCATCGAGAACATCAAGGCCGGCCCCGGCGGCTCCGGCCAGTACGGCAACGCCATCAACGCCTTCCGTGCCGGCAATGTGATCGTGCGCGGCAACCGCATCAGGAACTGCGATTACTCCGCGGTGCGCGGCAATTCCGCTTCGAACATCCAGATATCAGGCAACAGCGTCAGCGACGTGCGCGAGGTCGCGCTCTATTCCGAGTTCGCATTCGAAGCCGCGGTGATCGCCAACAACACGGTGGACGGCGCCGCCGTTGGCGTCTCCGTCTGCAATTTCAACGAAGGCGGCCGCATCGCGGTGGTCCAGGGCAACATCATCCGCAACCTGATCCCGAAGCGGCCGATCGGCACCGCGCCCGACGACGAAGCCGGCGTCGGCATTTACATCGAGGCGGACACCTCGGTGACCGGCAACGTGATCGAGAATGCGCCGTCCTACGGCATCGTGGCCGGCTGGGGCAAATATCTGCGCGACGTTGCCATCACGGGCAACGTGATCCGCAAGGCATTGGCGGGGATCGGCGTCTCCGTCGTGCCAGGCGCCGGCATGGCGCTGGTCAACAACAACATGATCTCGGAAACCCCGCGCGGCGCCGTGGTCGGCCTCGACCACGCCCGCGCCGTAACCTCGGACCTGTCGGCAGACGGCGCGCAACGCTTTGCCCAGGTGGTGCTCGGCGGGAATGCGGTGCGAAGGTAGACGTGGCCGGCAGCCGGGCCGTGTATCCTTCGAGGCCCCTGAAGGGACGCGCTGCGTCCGCACCTCCAGCGACAACCGCTTCGCGGTTGCGCGGGGATGACGGGATGACGGGATGAAAATCCCTTGCTGAACGTTCCTTAGAACGCGTTCCTGAGCAGCGGGTATTTGGCTTCGAGGCCGTCGAGGCTGAAGGTGAATTCGACGACGCGCTCGGGGGCTGCGACGATTTCCTCGGCCGGCGGGGCGAACTGCGGCAGGAGGGCTGCCATCGCGGCGGGCGCGGCCTTCGGCGGCGTCGCGGCAGCCACAGCGAGCGGCGGCCTCACTTCGGGCGGCGTGAACGGCGCCATCGCGGCGGGCGCGAGCGGCGACCTCACGGCGGGTGCAATGAACGGCGCTCGCGCGGCGGGCGCCTTCAGCGGCGGCATCTCGGCAGGCGCGATGAACGACGCCACCGCCGCTGGCGCCGGTCCGGCGAGCGGCGCGATCGGGGCTTCGGTGATCTCGGCGAGAACGTCCGGCTTGGGATCGAGCTTGACCGGCACGGCGGTCTCGGGGGTGATGTGGACGGCTTTGGGCTGCAGGGTCTTGGGTTGCAGGATCTTGGGCTGCAGGATCTTGGGCTGCGCGGTCTGCGCCTGCGGCTCACGCGGCAACATGCGGGGCATGGTTGCCGGCGACCAGCCGAATGCGGGTGTCACGCTTGCGGCTGCCTCGGCGACGTCAGCACCGGTCGCGAGCGCCCGCCAGGTCTGGACGGCACGCTTGGCTTCCTGGATGTTCTCGAGGAATGCGATCTCCGAATGATAACGGCGCCAGCGGCCGGTCTCGAACATTTCGGAAAGATGCTGCAGCCGCTGCTCGGCAAGGGCGCACCAGCGCGCAGCAACGTCACGGCCAACGGCCACGGCACGAACAGACGTGCAGTCAGATTCTTGGCGAAGTGTCATAAACCAGCCCGTCAGGGAGAAATCACGGACGCGAAGACGCAACGCACACGAATCAATTTAGACGCGACATGAATATTTTGTGGAAAAGTTTTGACTTGTCCAGCAACGACGCCGCGCGCGTCGCCAAACACCGTAGTCGTGCGGAGATTTGCTGTGTTTTCGAGTCAAGCCTCGCACAAGCATAGCGCGCTTGCGGGACGTTTCACGAGCGATGGCCGTGGACGACGGCGCGCGCTTTCAACCGAAAGCTGAGCACGCGCGAAGTTTCAAAGAATCCGACGCCCAAAAGAAAAAGACCCGTCCGGGGGGACAACCGGACGGGTCGAGCCATATGGGCGCTTGGGGTGGATGGGCGCTCGCGCCTGATATGACTGATGGGGAGGGATGACCGCTCCCACATAATTTGGTCGTGGCAGCGGGCTGAACGTTCAACGCGATGTTCGCTTTTTTGGCGCCGGCCTTGCGCGCAAGTTTGCCGCAGCCGCTATCGCGTCGCCGGCCTATCCGCCTGAGAAATCGTGGATTTATCGTCCGCGCTCGACAGCGAGGGTTGTTCGATCGCGCGGCTGTTGGGCTCATCGCGACGCTTCGCGGCATCTTCACGTTTTGTTGTACCGGACGCGGCGGCGACTGGCGTCGAACCGTCGGCGGGAACGGCGCTGACCGCGGCAAACGCATCGGCCTGGCCGTCGCCGAAGAGTTCGTCGCGTCCGGGCGAGCCGAGGTCGCGCGCCGTCTTCGTCAGCGCCGTGCGCAGCGCTTCCGGCTTCAGGGTGTAATTCCGCTCGAGCAGCAATGCCGCGACACCCGAGACATAGGCGGCCGAGAACGAGGTTCCCGACGTCATCTGGTACTTGCCGTCGGGTGCCGGCACGAAGATGTCGACGCCGGGAGCTGCGACGGCGATGTAATTGCCACGGTTGGACGCGCTGAACAACCGGTCCTGCTGGTCGGTCGCGCTGACCGCGATCACATTGGGATTGGCGGCCGGATAGAGCGGCGGCGATTTCGCGCCGGCGTTGCCGGCAGCGGCGATCAGCACGAGGCCGCGCGCGGCGGTCGCCGCGATAGCGCGTTCGATCACCGCATCCTTCGGGCCTGCAAAGCTCATATTGACGATCTGCGCCCCGTGCTCGGCGGCATAATTCAGCGAACGCAGGATGATGTAGGACGAGTTCTCCGGCGCTGCCATTGGCGCCGCCGAAGGCACGGATGGCGATGATGCGGGCCTCGGGCGCGCTGCCCATCAGACGGCCATGCGCCACGATCGCACCGGCGATGCCGGTGCCGTGGATGTGCGGCCCCTCGGCGCTGCCGAGCGCATCGAAATTGTCGGAGACCGAATTGGCAAGTTCGGGATGTCCGGCGTCGATGCCGGAGTCGATCACGGCCACCGTGACGTTGGCGCCGTGCGCCAACGCGTGCGCCTGCGGCAGGCGAAGCTTGGCCAGGGCGTATTGCGCGGGATCGCCCTCGCTCGGGGTCGTCGTCGATTTCTGGTCCTGGAGCAGGTAGCGGAAGTTCGGCTGCACCGAGCGCACGCTGCCGTCGGCCGCGAATTCGCGCCGCACCGTCTCGGTGGGCCGGCCATCGGTGATGCGGAACAGGCCGAACGTCGCACCGATCAGCGGGAAATTTTCCGAGGAGATGCGCATCAAGCCGTGCCGGCGCGCCAGCTCGTCGGCCTGGGCCGGCGACAGCGCACCGTCGATCTCGGCAACGAATTCATTGGCGAATCTGGTCGAGGTCAGCGCGGCCGGCGTATTGCCGCGCCCCTTGCCGGCGCTCTTCTTCCCAGATTTCGCGGTGCCACCGCCACCTGCATTCGGCTGCGCGAGGCATTCGCCGTCGGCATCGCGATAGGGTGCGGTGCAGACCGGATACAGGTTCGGCGAGTAGCGCGCATAGGGCAGCACCACGGTCGTCGGCCGGATACGCGAGGTCGTGGTATGGGGGATGGCCGCGATCGTGCGCGGGCCGCGATCGACGGACACGACGCGGGCGGACACCGTCGGACCGACGCGCGAGGCGATGCTGGGAGAGATGGTCGGCGTTCGCGAGGGCACGCTGATCGTGGGCGTGCGCATGATCGCCTGGGCCTGCGCAACCTCGACGCCGAGACAGGCGGCGATCAGAAGCGCGCCGACGGATGAAGCGTAGACCCCGGCGCGCACTCTGCTCTCGGATTTACCCGTCATCGGCTCAGCGGCGCCTAGGGCGCCGCGACGGCGAGGTTGACGAACTTCTCGCGCTGCATCCTGCCGAGCAGCGAGGCGAGCCTCGCCTTGGCTCATCGCCTTGTCGAACTGGAGGCGGAACATGCCGCCCTTGGCGTCCCCGATGATCGAGGCCTGGTAGCTGTCGAGCAGCGAGGTGATGTCGGCAACGCGCGCCTCGGGCGTGAAGCGCACCAGCGCGCGTGCGGGGGCCGCCGACGATCCGAGTTCGCGCGTGATCGGCGCAGCGGTCGAGAGCGAGGCTGTCTGGAAGGTCGCCGGCTGGTTCTTCATCAGCACCGCGCCGATGATTCCGGCCTGCAGCACCAGCGCAACGGCGCCGAGGCTTGCCGACCAGGCCAGCGTGCGCGGCGACAGGCTCGCGAAGAAGGTCGAGATGCGCGCCGACAGCGGCAGCGAACCGCTCGCCCGCGCCGGCTCGGCGTCGATGGCGGCGAACAGCTTCTGCATCGCGCGCGCTGACGGAGCCCCCAGGCTCTCGTTCAGATGAATGGTCTCTTCGTACTCGCCGCGGATCGCGGCGTACTGCTTGGCGAGCTCGGGGTCCCGCGCCAGCGCTTCCTCGACGCGGCGTGCATCGCGCGCGTTCAGCGTGCCGGCGGCGTGCCAGGGCAGCAGCAGTTCAATTTCACTGGGCTCTTGCTCCAGCATCTTCTTGCTCAATGCCATCATGGCCAGCCTCGCTCAATGCCGGCTGCCTTCAGCAGTTCGGCCAATTTCTTGCGCGCATAGAACAAGCGCGTCTTCACAGTGTTCTCCGGGATGCCGACGATTTCAGCCACCTCTTCCACGGACTTCTCGTGGTAGTAGACGAGATCGACGATTTCCCGATGTTCCGGCGTGAGGCCCGTCAGACACTCCCGCAACGCTTCACTGGTATCCTTTTTCTGCACCACCGTTTCCGGATTGTCGGACGAATCCTCAATCGCGTTCGCGGCGTCTTCGTCCAACTCAAAATCCTTCCTGCGCCGGAGCGCAGACAGGGCCTTGAATCGGGTGATTGCCAGCAGCCAGGTGGAAACGGCGGATCGGCCTTCGAACTTGCCGGCTTGACGCCAGACGTCGAGAAATACCTCGCTGATGAGGTCTTCCGCCGCCTGCTCGTCCCGCACGAGCCTTAGCCCGAAACGATACACCCTGACATGGTGCCGCCCGTACAGCACCTGCATAGCGAGCCGGTCACCTTGAGCGATCCTGGCGATCAGGACCTCGTCCGAAGCCGCCTGTGTCACGCTCAAAGGCCGTCTCGCAAAGTTGGTCGGGTCGGCGCGGCGGACGGTTCGACGGGGGTGCAAAATTGTTCAACCTACCGCAGTCATACGGGTGCCTGTGTGATCTACCCCACATACGCCTGGTTTTGTTGTCGCCCTCGCGGCTGTCGGCCGCCATCATCCAGATCGGTAACATAATACTGAGATACTTCCCTGCGGAATGGCCTGTCCGGCACAGGCGGCCCGGCCTCGTCCGGTTCCATAGCAGGCCTGCACGAGATATGTCTCGCCAAGCCCGCGTTCGGCTCGATCGCATCGCAAACTGATGCCCGGTCGCCGGCGAATTTCGTCCGCCGGCCCATCACCTTGTTCCGCGCTGCACGGTTCGGATTCGGTTTCAAAGGATACCAAACCTAAAGGCTTGCCACGTAGATTTTTCCGCTGACATCCACCATTGGCGGGATCATGAGCACGGCCGCGACGTCCTTTCCCGAGAGGAATGCTGCTGAGGTCGCGGATCTCGTGCTTGCGCCCGAGGCGGCGGCCCCGGAGGTCCTGGTCCGCCGGGCCCGGCAGCGCCGCCAGATGTATATCGGCCAGGTGGCGAGCTATTCGCTGGGCGCCTCCGTCCTGCTGCTCTACGGCTATGCCGGCGCGGTCGCCATGGCCGTGCCCTCGCTGTTCTGGCTGGGCGGCCTCCTGATCATCGGGACGTTCACCGTGCTGTCGGAAGCCGGCTTCGGCGACCGCTTCGAAGATCACTACCTCACTGTCTTCCAGATCTCGGCGCATATGGCGCTGCAACTGGTGTTCCTGCTCGCCGTTCCGACGGTCGGGGTCGCGTTCATCGCCGTGCTGTTTCTGATCTTCGCGTTCGGAACGCTGCGAATGACCTCGCACCAGGCAATGGTCACCTGGGGCCTTGCCACCGGTGGACTTGCCCTGGTGTTCCTGGGCTCGGACCTGCCGATCGGACTGCCGGTTGCGACCCGTCTGGAGCGAGCCGCCTCGATGCTCTGCTTCGTGCTGGTGATCGGCCAGTGCGCCTTCCTCGGCCTGTTCGGCGCCACCCTGCGCAAGATCCTCTACCGGCGCAGCATCGAGCTGAAGGCCGCCTATCAGCGCATCGAGGAGCTGGCCGAGCTCGACGAGCCTCACCGGCTCCTACAACCGCCGCTGCATCATGCGCCTTCTCGACGTCGAGATCGAGAAGTCGCGGCAGAATTCGACGCCTTTCGCGATCGCGCTGATCGATCTCGACTGGTTCAAGCGCATCAACGACGCCCACGGCCATCCGGTCGGGGACGAAGTGCTGCGCACCTTTGCGATCACCATTTTCGCCAATATCCGCCCGGCCGACAGCTTCGGCCGCTACGGCGGCGAGGAATTTCTGCTGCTGCTGCCGGACACGTCGGACGACGCGGCGCAGCGCATGCTCGAACGCCTGCGCAGCATCGTCGCCGACCTCGACTGGAGCGCATTCTCCCTGGGCATGCGCGTGACCATTTCCGCGGGCGTCGTGGCGCTGCGCGACAATGATACTGCCGACACTTTTCTCGCGCGCGCCGACTGCGCGCTCTATTCCGCCAAGGCGCAAGGGCGCAACCGCATTGCAACGAGCTGACCAATCCATTTCTTCCCGTCGCGGCGACAATAGCCGCCGGACCGAACGCTCCAGGACAGGGCAATGAGATCCAAATCCGCAAAATCGCCCGAGAATTTGCTCGAGGAATTGCAGGCTGCGCTCTCGCACGGCAACGTCGCGCGCCGGGTCGAGACGCTGCGTCGCGTCACAGATCTCTTCGTCGGCAACGCGGTGGACTATTCCGACGACCACATCCGCGTGTTCGACGACGTGTTCCAGTGCCTGATCGAGCAGATCGAGACGTCGGCCAGGGCGCTGCTCGCCGACCGCCTCGCACCGATCGCGGTTGCGCCTGTAAAGATCATCCGCACGCTGGCGCTCGACGAGGTCATCGAGGTCTCCGGCCCCGTGCTGTCGAAATCCGAACGGCTGGACGAGACGACCTTGATCGAAATCGCGCGCACGAGGGGCCAGGCGCATCTCAAGGCGATCTCGCTGCGGCGGGTGCTGTCGGAAGCACTGACCGACGTGCTGGTGACGCGCGGCAACGAGGACGTGGTGCAGTCGACCGTCGGCAATCCGGGCGCACGGCTCTCCGAGGGAAGCCTCTCCGACCTCGTCACCCGCGCCGAACGCGACGACGACCTCGCCACCTGCATCGGCCTGCGGCCGGACCTGCCGCGTCATCACTATCTGAAGCTGGTCGCGAAAGCCTCCTTGAGCGTGCGCCGGAAGCTCGAGGCCGCCCATCCGGAGGCTCGCGGACGAAGTGTCGAGCGTGGTCCAGGAAGCGGCCCAGAGGGTTCGCGCCGCCGCCATGACGAAGCAGACCGAGATGGCGCGCGCGCTGGTGAGGTCGCTGCACGCAGACGGCCGCCTCAACGAATTCCAGGTCACCACTTTCGCCGAGCAAGGCAAATTCGACGAAACCAATGCCGGGCTCGCCGCGCTCGCGGGCGTCGCAGTCGAGACTGCCGAGACCATGATGATCGAGGCCCGCAACGAGGGCGTGATGATCCTCGCCAAGGTCGCCGGCATGTCCTGGCCTAGCGTGCGCGCCATCATCGCGATGCGCGAGAAGCTCTCGGGCGGCTCGCGGACCGACATGCTGACGCTGCGCGACGCTTACGAGGCGCTGCGCTCATCGACCGCCCAGCAGGTGCTGCGCTTCCACCGCATGCAGCAGAGCGCGACGGCCTGAAGCGCGAGGCGCCCCGCTCACCGGATCACGCTCCAGACCATTGTCCCCGGCCAAGTGCCATATGACGCTTGCGCTTGTGGCGCCTGCGAAATTTTTGTTTTAACGTTCCAGAGGAATGATCCCGGGGGGGCTGTTGCGTTTCGTCAAACCGATAACACGGTCAGAACTCGAGCTTTGGCGTTTTCAGGGCTTGGCATTGTGGGGAGCGTTCATTGGCGCCGTCGCAGCTGGTCTCTCGGCCTATCTGATCCTGAGTGCCGCCAAGGCGAACCTTGGCGTGAACCTGGCGCAGGACTTTCCGGTCGTTCAATCGGACGTCCCGAACAGCGAGGCCGTCAAACGCGTCGAGAAGATCTTCTATCTCCTGTTCTACGGGTTCGGCGCCGCCGCGGCGTTTGCCGCCCTCAGGCTCAGCAGGTTCTTCAAAGGCTATTCGCTCGTTCCGTTCTATCTCTCCTCGGCGATCATCGTCACCGAGCTGCATCCGTTCCTGCGGGCGACATTCGAGCCCAGATTTCAAGCGCTCGCGCTGACCGCCATCGTCGCCGCTTGCTTCATCCCGTTCGTGAAGCGCTTCCCGACCTTCACTCACATCGATGGAGAAGCGGACTCCAGACCGATCGGGCTATTTGAATTCGGATGGATCGATGCGGCGCTGATCGCGGCACTCCTGGCCCTGATCCTGCCGGCGGACGTGCAGGGCATGGCCACGCGGGCGGCGGGCGGCAATCATCCGGTATCCTATCTGACCGGGCCGGCGCTCTATCATTTCGCCAAGGACATGGTGCCCGGCCGCGACTTCCTGGCGTTCTACGGATACGGGCCACCCTACGTGTTGAGCAGGCTCCTCACGGCCGACGCCAACGCCCTGTACTGCCTCTACATCCGGTTCATTGCCGCAAGTCTCGTGATCTTCCACCTGTCGGCCTATTGGGTGCTGCGGGACTTCTTCCAGAACCGCGCGATGCCTTTCGTCCTGGCATTCGTGTTTCTCGCCGTGTGCCAATATGCCGACGGCGACGCTTTCGGCGGGCCGTCCGCGCTCGCGATCCGCTACATGTTCGTGTTCATCGCCGTGGGCATTCTGGCGCGCCTCCTGATGAAGCCATCCGGCTGGCTGCTGGTGGCGCTGTCCGCCGTCTGCGCCGTCTCGATCTTTTGGAACACCGAGACCGGAATCTATATCTGGGCCGTGGCTTGCGCCGCGCTCTGCGTGCGATTGCTGGAACGGCGCCGGCTTTGGGAGGTCGCGGCTTTCACCGGCATGTCGGTCGTGTTCCTGCTGGGCGTGTTCGTTGCCGCATTCGGACCGGCCGTCCTTTCAAAGGACTTCCTGTTCGTCTTGTTGGCCCCGCTCAGCCTGCACAGCTTCTCGAACTGGGTCGCGGTGACCCTGATCTGGAAGCCCGGTTTCGGGACGGTCTACCAGATCGTCCTGCCCGCGATCGCCATCGGCACGGCAGCGAGCGTCGCCGGTGCATGGACCGGCTCCCGCAGCATCGAGCGCGCATATCTGCTGGTGCTGTCTCTCGTCGCGCTGGTGTTCATGACCAAGTGGGTGAACCGTTCGCTCGATGCGGTGTGGCAGCAGAACGCGTTTGCTTATCTTGCCGTTTGTGCCTGGTGGGGCCGGTCGGCATTTCGTGCCGCTGTCGGCCGGGCAAAGTCGCAGCTGGTGCCGGCCGTATCGCTGGCGGCGGTCGCCGTCGGCTCGGTCGTTGTGCTTCTGACCGCACAGGACCGACGTCAGCACGTCACGATCGGGTTGCGCTCATACTTGCAGTACCCGAGCATCGCCAGCTTCAGATGGAAACGAACCGCCGGCCCCATCAAGGTCGCGCTCGACGCCAGCGACATCGAACTGGTCGACAAGGCCCTGCCCCCCGGTGGCCGCATGCTGCTGCTGTCGGACCAGGATTGGCTTGTTCTCCCCGCTCTAGGCCGCGCCCCCAAGAGCGACTTCATGCCTTTCAGGGACATCTTCAGCCGGGACCAGGTGATCCGGAGTTTTGCCGGAGCCGACTATTTCTTCTTGGAGCGCGGTGCGACCTACCAATATGATTGGCTGAAGGAGATGGTGGGAGAGATCCTGCAGGAGCAGTTCGAGCGCTCCGGAGAATCCACCCGGTTCATCCTCTATCGAAGGAAGTCATGACGCCGAAACTCGCTCGGCTTCGCTGACACCATCAGTATCTCAAGATTTTTGAGCCGGCCAACGCACCGATCGCCGCCACGAGCGCCGCCGCGAGCGTGTACCAGGTCGCGACGAACAAAGGCGAATCGTCAGTGCAGTGCGAGGCATAGAGCGTCGCGGCAAGGCCGGCCGACACCAGGCCGGCGAGCGCACCGGCCAGCGCGGGACGCGAGGGCGCGCCATGGCGCAAGCCGAACAGCGCGCCTGCGAGCAGCGGCAGCGACATTGCGGGAATCGCGATCAGGCAGACTCTCGAATTCTTGCCCACCAGCCGCATCGTCATCGGCATGGCCGGCGCCATCATCGCCTCGCTGCCGATCGCAACCGCAAGCAGCCCGACCGGAAGCAGCAGCAGCCAGGCCCAGCCGCGCATCAAGGCTTCTGGACGCGACAGATGCAGGCTGACGATGATCGCGGGGATCGCGAGCGACAGCGTGACCGCGAACTTCATGTCGAAGAACGGGTTGCGCATGGCCGTCATCGCGTCGGGCCGCACACCGAGGAAGGTCGCGAAGATCAGGATCGACAAGGGCGCGGCCACCAGCAGCGCCACGGTGAGCACGGCGCCGACGCGCGGCGCCCGGTGCGCGTTGTCGGCTGCGAGCGAGCGGATGAGTTGATCGGTATCCATGACTAGTGATCCCGCAGTTTGGCCGTCAGTGCGGCAAGTCCGCGATGCAGTGCGACCCGCACCGCGCCTTCGGTCATCGAAAACTTCGTCGCCGTGTCCTTGATCGAGGCGCTCTCGACCGCGATCGACTGCAGCACGTCGCGCTGGCGCTGCGGCAGCGTGTCGAGCTGGGCCGCGACCTCGCCCGCGGAGGCCGTCTCCTGCGGCGCCTCGCCGGGCAGCGTCTCGGCGAAATCGTCGATGTTGACGAACACGCGCCTGCCGCGCCGCCTGAGCGCATCGATCAGCTTGTTGCGGCCGATGGCGAACAGCCAGGGCGCGAAGGGGGCTTCGCTGTCCCAGGTGTGCCGCTTCAGATGCACCGCCAACAGAATCTCCTGCACGATATCCTCTGCCTGGTCGGGGGCTGGCCCGCCCGCGCCAGGCCTCGCCTCGCGGCAGCGCGCAGCACCGGCGTGACCGCCCTCAACAGGCGATGATACGCCGCATCATCGCCCGCCATGGCCGACCGCATCAGGCCGGTCCATTCGTCCTCACGTCCGCGCACGCGCGCCCCTCACCATGCAATTCGGCCGTTCGGTCAATTTGTTACGCGGACCAGCACGAAATCACGATTTCGTGATCAGAACCATCTCCGCGACCGCTACGGCCGTCAACGTCTGCGACGGCTCATAACACCGATCGGCTCGCCCCGCACCCGGCGGACGGAGCATGGGGCCGGTTTGCCGCGTTTTTGCCCGGTGTAGCCAGAAGATTCCCACTTTCTGCCCCGCTGTCGTCACGCCCCGGGGTCTCTGTTCGCTCCCGGGACGGGCGGAATTGGGGAGATCATCACCATGATGAAAGCCAGCGGGCGCGCGGCCCTGATCGTTCTGGCCGGGCTTTTCTTGCTGTTCGGAGGCCTCGCACAGGCGGCCCCAGGCTCAGCCACGGGCAAGCCGGACAGCGCGGGCAAGCAGGCCGACACGGCCAAGCCCGGCAAGCACCGGCGCCACGAGTCGCGTCGCACCGGCAGCAGCAAGACGGCACAGAAATCCGGCGACAAGACCGACGCTTCGGCCAAGGCCGACGAGGCCAAGCCCGACAGCAAGACGGCCGATAGCAAAATCTCCGATGGCAAGACGGCTGACGCGGACGTGCCGGCTTCGGGCCAGATGCCGCCGGCGGTCGCCAACGCCAATGCACAGGTCGCCGCCGCCGATACGCCGACAGCGGCTGCAGCCTCCGCGATGACCGACCGCGCCAATGACAATGTGCAGGCGGCTGCCGACACTCCCAACGCCGCGAACGCCGAGAGCCAGGTCGTCGCCCCCGATCAGCTCAATGACATCGACCGCGCCCTGCAACAGGACACCCCGCCGGCGCAGAAGGTGGTGATTGCCGCAACCGAGGCCCAGCCCCGGCCCGCACCGGTGATGGCGAGCAGCCAGCAGAGTTCGGCCTGGGACCAGAGCTCCCTGATCGGCAAGATCTTCATCGGTGTCGGCACGCTGCTGACGCTGGCGTCCGCCGCGCGCATGTTCATGGCGTGATTGCGGGGCGGATCCAGGCCCGGCCCCCTGGCCGCAGATTTTGGCCCCGGCTCCTGGCCCCAGATCCTGGCCCAAAATACCTCCACCGGAACGCGCGTCTCGCGGCGCGTTCCGGCGGCCTCGAGCCCCCTTGAAGGCATCCGCGCCAGCGGGCACATTGCCCGCCCTATCAAAAGCGTGGGTGGAGCATGAGCACGTTCGAACACATCATCGTCGAAAGCAAAGGCGCGGTCGGCATCATCAAGCTGAACCGGCCAAAAATGCTCAACGCGCTCTCCTTCGGCGTCTTCCGCGAGATCGCCGCGGCGGTCGAGGATCTCGAGGCGGATGACGCCATCGGCTGCATCGTCGTGACCGGCAGCGAGAAGGCCTTTGCCGCCGGCGCCGACATCAAGGAGATGCAGCCGAAAGGCTTCATCGACATGTTCTCCGAGGATTTCGCCGCGATCGGCGGCGACCGCGTCGCGCGCTGCCGCAAGCCGACCATTGCTGCGGTTGCCGGCTACGCGCTCGGCGGCGGCTGCGAGACTCGCCATGATGTGCGATTTCGTCATCGCCGCCGACACCGCCAAGTTCGGCCAGCCCGAAATCACGCTCGGCACCATTCCCGGCATCGGCGGCACCCAGCGTCTGACCCGCGCGATCGGCAAGGCGAAAGCGATGGACCTGTGCCTCACCGGCCGCATGATGGATGCGGCGGAAGCCGAGCGTTCAGGCCTCGTCAGCCGCATCGTTCCCGCTGACAAGCTGATGGACGAAGTGATGGCGGCAGCCGAGAAGATCGCATCGATGTCGCGCCCTGCCACCGCGATGGCCAAGGAAGCCGTCAACCGCGCCTTCGAGACCACGCTCGCCGAGGGCATGAGCGTCGAGCGCAACCTGTTCCACGCGACGTTCGCGCTGGAAGACCGCTCCGAAGGCATGGCGGCGTTCATCGAGAAGCGCAAGCCGGTGAACAAGAACCGGTAAATTCGGCGACCGGTCAGGCTGGTGTAAGGCTCGGCCACGGTCCCGCAAGATCCCTGTGACGAAGCTGCAACAAGCACGGATTTCATGGGGGTTTCCCCCGCGGCAGTTTGCCTGCGGGACCTCGGCTGGTTAAACAGCTAAGAGGCCACCGTCGGCGGGGGCGGACAGCCGGGGTTGAGCGGGATTACATGATTGGGCGTACCGCCAGAGCTGGTCGCGTGATGACGCGGCGTCGATCGGGCGTGGGTCCCGTGCTCGCAACATGGACCACGCTGGCGCTCTCGTGCGCCCTGCCCTCCGCCGCCCGGGCCGAAGCCCTGGCGGAGGCGCTTGCCAAGGCCTACCAGACCAATCCGCAGCTCAATGCCGAACGCGCGCGACAACGCGCCACGGACGAGAACGTGCCGCAAGCCCTCGCCGGTTACCGGCCGCAGATCGTGGCGAGCCTCAGCGCCGGCCTGCAGACGGTGCGCAATCTGCTGCCCGACAACACGATCCAGACCGGCAATTTGAAGCCATGGATCATCGGCGTCACCGTGACGCAGACCCTGTTCAACGGCTTCCGCACCGCCAACAACGTGCGTGCCGCCGAACTCCAGGTGCAGTCGGGCCGCGAGGCGCTGCGCAATGTCGGCCAGGGCGTGCTGCTGGACGCGGTCACCGCCTACACCAACGTGCTCGCCAACCAGTCGTTGGTCGAGGCGCAGCGCTCCAACGTCGCTTTCCTGCGTGAGACGCTCGCGGTCACCCAGCGCCGCCTCAATGCCGGCGACGTCACGCCGACCGACAGCGCGCAGGCCGAGGCGCGCCTCAATCGCGGCCTTGCTGATCTCAATGCTGCTGAAGTCGCGCTTGCCGTCAGCCAGGCGACCTATGCGCAAGTGATCGGCAATTCGCCGTCGCAGCTTCGGCCCGCCGAGGTCGTCGACCGCTATGTGCCGAAGAGCCGCGAAGACGTCATGACGATGGCGATCCGCCAACATCCGGCGGTGATGGCCGCCGGCTTCGACGTCGACGTCGCCTCCACCAACATCCGCATCGCCGAAGGCGCATTGCTGCCGAGCGCCACCATCCAGGGCAGCGCCAGCAAGAGCCGCAACAACGATCCGACGCTCGGCACCTTCGCCGAGGATCAAGCCTCGATCGTCGCCAACATCACCGCGCCGATCTACGACGGCGGGCAAGCCGCCGCGCAGACCCGGCAGGCCAAGGAGATCACGGCGCAGAGCCGGCTCGTGCTCGACCAGGTGCGCAACCAGGCCCGCACGGCAGCGATCAGCGCCTGGGTTACCAATGAGGGTGCCAGGGTCGCCGTCTCCGCCTCGGAGTCCGAGGTGAAGGCTGCGACCGTCGCGCTGCAGGGCGTCCAGCGCGAGGCCGCCGGCGGACAGCGCACGACAGTGGACGTGCTGAACTCGCAGGCCGACCTGATCCAGGCCAAGGCCCGTCTGATCGGCGCGCAACGCGACCGCGTCATCGCCTCCTACACGCTGCTCAGCGCCATCGGCCATCTCGACGTCAAGACCTTGAGCCTGAACACGCCGGACTACCTGCCCGAGGTGCACTACCACCAGGTCCGCGACGCCTGGCACGGCCTGCGCACGCCGTCGGGGCAATAGCTTCAAATCATCGGGCCGGCGCATCGGCGGCTCACGTCCGCTTGCGGTGCTTGTCGAGCAGCCATGCAGCGAAGCGCGGCAGCGGCTGGCGGGCCGATGTGATACCCTCCCGTGCAACAAAAAAAACAAAGGGAGAGAAACCGTGCTTAACCGACGCAGCGTCCTGCTTGCCTCCCTTGCCGCCGGAGTAGCCATGACCAGCAAAGCTCACGCCCGCGCGGCGCAGCCCGCGACGCCGATCAACTTCGACGTCCCGCCGCATGCCTGCGACTGCCATACCCATATCCATGGCGATCCCGAAAAGTTTCCGTTCTTCGCCGGGCGCGTCTACACGCCCGAGCTGGCCTCGCCGGAGGAAATGGCCGCCCTCCACAAGGCGCTGCATATCGAACGCGTGGTGATCGTGACGCCGAGCGTCTACGGCACCGACAATTCCTCCACCCTGTTCGGCATGAAGGCACGCGGCGCGACCGCGCGCGGGGTTGCCGTGATCGACGACAAGACGACGGAAGCGCAACTCGATGCGATGCATCAGGACGGCTTCCGCGGCATTCGCCTCAATCTCGCGACCGGCGGCGTCAACGATCCCAATGTCGGCCGGCCGCGCTTCACCGCGGCCGTCGAGCGCATGAAGGCGCGCGGCTGGCACGTGCAGCTCTACACCACGCTTGCGATGATCTCCGCGATCAAGGATCTCGTGGAGGCCGCGCCGGTGCCCGTCGTGTTCGACCATTTCGGCGGCCTCGAAGCGGCGCGCGGCCTCGAGCAGCCGGGCTTCTCCGACCTCGTCGCGCTGGTGAAGTCGGGCAAGGCCTATGTGAAGATCTCGGGAGCTTACCGGTCGTCGAAGCTCGCGCCGGATTACCAGGACATGGTGCCGTTCGCCCAAGCGCTGATCGCGGCCAATGCGGATCGCATCGTCTGGGGAACCGACTGGCCGCATCCGGATTCGAGCCGCGTCGAGGGACGCAAGGCCACCGACGTTGCACCGCTCTACCAGATCGACGACGGGCGTCTGCTCGATCAGCTGCCGGTGTGGGCACCCGATGCCGCCGTGCGCAAGAAGATCCTCGTCGACAACCCGGCGCGGCTTTACGGCTTCTGAGTCGCGACAAGCCCGATAAGGTTCAACGAAACATGACGCGGTTGCACGCCGCGCAGTGGAACCGTTGTCGCGAAAGCACAGGCGCGTTCGATTCACACGAACGTGTTTGTGCTCGCGCCGGATCTTCAACCCTTCGGTTGAGGCAACGATTCAGTTTCATCGATACGCACGCACAGATTTCATTGGTTTGTGCGGTCGCATGTCCTTGTCGCATTATCTCGCCGCGCTACTGTCCGGCGTTGGAATTGGTTTCACCGTCGCCGCTCCCATCGGGCCCATGGGGATGTTGTGCATTCAGCGCACATTGGCGTCGGGCATGGCGACGGGGCTCGCAACGGGCTTCGGTGCAGCGACGGTGCACCTCACCTACAGCGCTTTCGCGGTCCTCGGGCTTGGCGCACTTGCGCAGCCCTGGGTCGAGGCGAATGCGGCGATGTTCGGTATCATCTCCGCGCTGACGCTGCTGTGGTTCGCGGTTCGCACGCATCGCAACTGCGTCGTCCTGCAACAGACCGGCGAGATCGACAGGGTGCGCCTGGCGCGGGCCTATCTCAGCGCAATCGCGCTCGGGTTCACCAATCCGCTGACGGTCATCCTGTTTCTGGCAGCGCTGCACGCGTTCTCCACGCAGGCAGCGGCAGCCCCGCTGATTGCGGGCGTCTTCGTCGGCTCGGCTGTCTGGTGGATGATACTCAGCACCATCGTCGCGACCGCACGGTCGCGGCTGACGCCGCAGATGCTGTCATTGAGCAGCCGCTTCGCGAGCCTGTTGCTGCTGGGGCTCGGCACGATGATGCTGCTGCGGATCGCGCAGCAGGCGTTGGGTTAAAGCGCGAGCTTCAGCGCGCGCGACGGGAGAAGAAGGAGATCAGCACCGGCAGGGTCACGAGAATCACGACCGGCGCCAGCATCATGCCGGTGACGACGACGACGGCGAGCGGCTTCTGCACCTGCGAGCCGATACCTTCCGACAGGGCCGCCGGCAAAAGGCCGACGCCGGCGACGACGCAGGTCATCAGCACCGGCCGGAGCTGCAGCTCGCCGGTTCGCACCACCGCACTCATGCGGTCCATGCCCTCTTCGATGAGCTGGTTGAATTGCGACAGGATGATGATGCCGTCCATCACCGCGATGCCGAACAACGCGATGAAGCCGATCGCCGCGGAGACGCTGAACGCGGTGCCGGAGATCAGCAGACCCAATACGCCGCCGAAGATCGCCATCGGGATCACGCTCATCGCCAGCAGCGTGTCGGCCATCGAGCCGAAATTGAACCAGAGCAGCACGCCGATCAGCGCCAGCGAGATCGGCACCACGATCGACAGGCGGCGGATCGCATCCTGGAGATTGCCGAACTCGCCGACCCATTCCATGTGCGAGCCGGGCGGCAACTGCACCTGCTCGGCGATCTTGTCCTGCGCCTCGCGGATCGCGCTGCCGAGGTCGCGCTCGCGCACCGAGAACTTGATCGGCAGGTAACGTTCCTGCTGCTCGCGATAGATGTAGGCCGCGCCCGAGACGAGGCTGATGGTGGCGACCTCGCTGAGGGGAATCTGCGTGACGGTGCCGTTCGGCCCGGGCGCGCCGATCCGCAAATTCTGGATCGCCTCGGCACTGCGGCGGTATTCCGGCGCGAGACGGACGATGATCGGGAAGTGACGATCCGAGCCGGGCTCGTAGAGATCGCCGGCCGTGTCGCCGCCGATCGCGACCTTGATGGTGGCGTTGATGTCGCCGGGCGAGAGGCCATAGCGCGCGGCCTTGGCGCGATTGATGTCGATCTGGACAGTCGGCTGCCCGAGCGAGGTGAACACGGCAAGGTCGGTGACGCCCTGCACGGTCGACAACACCTGCTTGATCTTGTTGGCGGTGTCGGTCAGCGCCTGGAGGTCGCTGCCGAACAGCTTGATCGAGTTCTCGCCCTTCACGCCGGAGACGGCTTCGGAGACGTTGTCCTGGAGATATTGCGAGAAGTTGAACTCGACGCCGGGGAAGCGATCGTCGAGTTGCTTGAGCAGTTGCGCGGTCAGCTCTTCCTTGTCCCGGGTCCCGGGCCATTGACTGATCGGCTTCAGCGGCGCGAAGAACTCAGCGTTGAAGAAGCCGGCGGCGTCGGTGCCGTCATCGGGACGGCCGTGCTGCGATACGACGGACTCGACCTCGGGCCGGGCGCGGATCACCTTGCGCATCTCGTTGACGTAGGAGTTGCCCTCCTGCAGCGAGATGGTCGGCGGCAGAGTGGCACGGATCCACAGATTGCCCTCTTCCAGCTTCGGCAGGAATTCGAGACCGAGCAGCCGGGCGAGCGCCACCGTCATCAGCACGAGGCCGACCGCTCCGCCAAGCACGATGGCGCGATTGCCGACGGCCCATTGCAGCAATGGCGAGTACAAGCGGTGCAGGATCCGCATGACCCTGGTCTCGGTCTCCTCGACATGCGCGGGCAGGATGATGGCGGACAATGCCGGCGTGACGGTGAACGTCGCGAGCAGTCCGCCGGCCAGCGCATAGGCGTAGGTGCGGGCCATCGGTCCGAAAATGTTGCCCTCGACGCCGGACAGCGTGAACAGCGGCAGGAAGGCCGCGATGATGATCGCCGCCGCGAAGAAGATCGAGCGCGAGACGTCAGCGGCCGCGCTGAGGATGGCGTGGCTTTTCATGCCGAACAGGGTCTCGTTGGACATGTGCTCGGATTCCGACATCGGCGTCGTCTGCGTCAGGCGGCGGAAGATCGCCTCCACCATGATGACGGTGGCATCGACGATCAGGCCGAAATCGATCGCGCCGACCGACAGCAAATTGGCGGATTCCCCGCGCAGCACCAGGATGATGACGGCGAAGAACAGCGCAAACGGAATGGTGGCGCCGACGATCAGCGCGCTGCGCAGATCGCCGAGGAAGATCCATTGCAGCAGCACGATCAGGAGAATGCCGACCACCATGTTGTGCAGCACGGTGTGGGTGGTGAGGCTCGATCAAATCGCCGCGGTCGTAGATGCGCTCGATGCGCACGCCGGGCGGCAGGATGCTCGAATTGTTGATGACCTGGACGAGGTGGTGGACCCGCTTGATCGTCGGCGAGGCTCTGCTCGCCGCGCCGCATCAGGACGATGCCCTGCACGATGTCGTCGGCCTCGTCGAGGCCTGCGATGCCGAGACGCGGCTTCTGCCCGACCGTGACGGTGGCGACATCCTTGACCAGCACCGGATTGCCGCCTGTCTGCGCCACCATGGTGTTGGCGAGGTCGTCGATCGAGCGGATCAGGCCGACGCCGCGCACGACCGCCGATTGCTGGCCGATATTGACGGTGTTGCCGCCGACATTGACGTTGGAATTGCCGACCGCCTGCAAAAGTTGCGGCAGCGTCAGGCCGTTGGCGACCAGCTTGTTGAAGTCGACCTGGAGCTCATAAGTCTTGCTCTTGCCGCCCCAGCCCGTGACGTCGATGACCCCCGGCACGGCGCGGAAGCGGCGCTGCAGGATCCAGTCCTGGATGGTCTTGAGATCGAGCACGCTGTAGTTCGGCGGCCCGACGAGACGGTAGCGGAAGATCTCGCCGATCGGGCTGAGCGGCGAGATCTGCGGCTGCACGTTGCCGGGCAATGGCGCGAGCTGCGCCAGGCGGTTCAGCACCTGCTGCAACGCCTCGTCATAGGTATAGGCGAAGGAGAACTGGATTTTGACGTCGGAGAGACCGTAGAGCGAGATGGTGCGGATGGTCGTGATGTTCTTCAGGCCCGCGACCTGGGTCTCGATCGGGATCGTGATGTAGCGCTCGATCTCTTCCGCAGACAGACCCGGGCTCTGGGTCACGATGTCGACCATCGGCGGGGTCGGATCGGGATAGGCTTCGATGTTGAGCTGGTTGAACGCGATCAGGCCGCCGATCAGCACGGCGACGAACATCCCAACCATCAGAAAGCGCCGGTTGACGGCAAGGGCGACGAGACGATCCATTCAAGTCAACGGCCTTCCCCCTCTCCCCGCTTGCGGGGAGAGGGTCGAGGTGAGGGGAATCTCCGCGCGGACGGTGAGAGTTGGACCCGCGGAGAGTCCCCTCACCCGGATTGTATCTTCGATGCAATCCGACCTCTCCCCGCAAGCGGGGCGAGGTAAAGCGAGCCCGTGCGCGACCTGATTCACGTCAGCATTCATTCTAGATCAGCTACCGGACGCCGCGCGGTCGATGAACAGGCTGCCCTTGACGACGATCTGCTCGCCGGGTCTGAGATTGCTGGTGACCTCGACGAGGTTACCGTTGATGAGGCCGATCTTGATCTCGCGCAGCTCGACCGACTTGTCGTCGCGCGCGACCCAGATGCGGACCTTGTCTGCTTCATAGATCAAGGCCTGCTTCGGCACGGCCGGCGCGGCGCGGTCGCCGGCCGAATAGATCGTGACGTTGGCGAACATTTCCGGCTTGAGCAGGCCGTCCTTGTTGTCGATCGTGGCGCGCACCAGCAGGCGGCGCGTGGTGGGGTCGATCGCGGCTGCGACGTAATTGATCTTGGCCGTCAACGGCCGGCCCGGCAGCGCCATCACGTTGACGGTGATGTCCTGGCCGATGCACACCGCGGCCGCGTCGCTCTCGCGCACGAAGGCGGTGAGCCAGACGGTGGAGAGGTCGCCGATCACGAAGACCGGATCGCTCGCACCGGAATTGACGTACTGGCCGGGGCCGATCTTGCGCTGCACGACCGTGCCGGAGATCGGCGAATAGATCGTGACTTCCGGATTGATGGCGCCCTTGTCCTGGAACGCGTTGATGGTCTCGTCAGTGAAACCGAGAATGCGCAGCTTGTTGCGCGCGGCTTCCAGCGCAGTTCCGGACGAACGCATGTCGTTCCGCGCCTGAACCTGGGTCGCCTCGGCCTGCTGATAATCCTTCAGCGGAATGGCATGGCCCTCATAGAGGTCCTTGGCGCGCTTGAACTGGATGTCGGAGAGGCTCGAGCGCCGACTTCGCCTTGTTCTGCGAGGTCATCGCCGCGATGAAATCGTTCTGGGCCTGCACCGTGTCGGCGGCCTCGATTGTGAACAGCGGTTGACCTTGCTTCAGCGTCTCGCCCGGCTTGGCCAGCAGCTTGGTGACGCGGCCGGCATAGGGAGAGAACACCGGCGTCGAACGGTCCTCGTCGACGGCAACCTTGCCTTCGGTGACGTATTCGGCGCGGAAGGCTCTGGCCTTGACCGGCTCGATCGTCAGCGTGGCCCATTCGGACGCTGTCGGCGTGAAGTTCTGCGCGTTGCGGCGCGACTGGCTGGAAATCTCGGAGTGCTTCTTTTCCTTGGCCCCCGAACCGAAGAAGCCGTAAGCACCGCCGGCAAGAGCTAGTAAAACTACGGATGCGATCATCCGTTGTTTCGTAAACACCTGCAATCGCTTGGTATTTTCAACTACCATGGAGCCCGGTCGTGTCTGCGACGATCTCGGCAGGTCCCTGCCTTATCGGTTGCGCTAATAGTGCTGAATTGGGATTTCAAACAACCTAAAAAGTGCGGATTGGCTTTCGGTTTGCGTTAAAATTTTGCGTCGCGTCAGCTTCACGTCAGCTTCGCGCCGGCCACTGTGCCGGATGACTGCCTAGCGGCATCGCCGGACGAGACCATTGCGCCGGTGTCGTCGACAGCATCGCCGAATGACACACCGCCTTCAACATGCCGAACCCAGATGGCATGGTCTCGATGAATGCAGCATGTACGGCCTCGCCCGTAAGATCCGGGATGTTCAGTCCGCCGGCGAGCCGGCCGAGATTCCACAGCCAGCGCCCGGTCTGCGCCAGCGACACGCGCACGTGCCAGCTGCCGCCTTCGCGGGCCTGGCGCATCTTCGCCATCATCGCGCCGAACGCCATCAGATAGCCGGTGGCATGGTCGAGCATCTGCGCCGGCAATTCCTTCGGGCCGTCGGTGCCGGCGGCCTTGCCTTCCGCGTGGTTGAAGCCGGTCGTGGTCTGCACCAGGGAATCGAAGCCGCGCCGCTCCGCCCAGGGCCCGGCGTGGCCATAGGCCGACAGCGTGACGTAGACGATGCCGGGATTGATGCGCGCGGCATCCTCCGGCGAGAAGCCGAGGGCGGCAAGCGCGCGCGGACGATAGCCTTGCGAGAAGATGTCGGCATCCTTCAGCAGCTCGCGCAATTGCGCCCTGCCCGTCTCGCTCTTCAACTCGATGAAGCCAGTGAGCTTGCCCCGGCCGGTGTCGATGGTGAGCCAGTCAATGGCGGGCAGCTCCGGACCCGACACCAGCAACACGTCGGCGCCGTGCGCCGCGAGCGTGCGGCCGGCGACGGGACCTGCGATGACGCGGGAGAGATCGAGCACGCGAAGACCCGCGAGCGGACGATCACCTTTGGGCCACGGCTTCGGCGCGGCCTCGCCGATCTTCTCGATCGAGATCAGCGGCAATTGCGCGAGCGCTTGCGCCTGCGGAAGCGCCGACCATTCGTCGTAAGAGCGCATCAGGGCGACGACGCCGCCCGCCGCATAAGCCGCGGTCTCGAAATCCTCGCCCTTCCATTGCATCAGCTCCGCCTGCACCTTGTCGCGCTCGGGCTCGCAAGCCAGCACGCTGCAAACGGCGGCGCGATGGTGCGGGAAGTTGGTGTGGCAGCGGACGAAGCGGCCGTCGCCGGTGCGGTAGACGCCGGCGATGGCGTCCCAGGCCGGCGGCGGCGGCTTGTCGTCGAGACGCAAATAGCGTTCGGAGCGGCACTCGGCGACGGCGTGGCGCATGTCGACGGAGACGTCTTGCACCTGCCCGCTGCGCAGCCGCCAGATCTCGGCGGCGGCGAGGCCCGCAGCGGCGATGCTCGTCTGTCCGGCGACGGCGACACGGAACGAGGACGGAATCTGCGGCTCCTCGCCGGTCAGCCGCACGCGTTCGAGCGCAGCCGGATCGCCGCCGGAGGAGATCCAGATGCCTTCGAGAATATCGGCGGGGCTTTGCATGACCCTTCTCTCCCTCGTCGTTTGCTGTACTTTTCTCGACCATGTCATGATCGCAGAAAGGAATGCAATGGCCACCATCGATCCCCTCATCGCCGGTGCCGTGTTCGTCGCAACGGCCGCGACCGACGCCGTCTACGTCATGTTCACCTCGGCCGTGATCGCGCGACGACGCGTGCCGGCGGCGAATTGGAGTGCGATCTGGTATCTGCTCTCCTCCTATGCCGTGATCAGCTACACCGAGAACGCCTTCTATGTCGCCTTCGCCGCGATCGGCTCCTGGGCCGGCGCCTATGCTTCGCTGACCTTCCTGCACCGCCCGCCCGGCGGCCCGCCGGTGGGGGCTGCGCCGGAGTGAGGGAGGCGAGGTCTTCGCCATCACGCACGATGTCATCATCCGCGAAAGCGAATGATCCAGTATTCCAGAGGCCGCTGTGATCTAACCGGGAAGCCGCGGCGTCCTGGATACCCCGCTTGCGCGGGGTATGACACCGAGAACGAATTCGACATCCCGGCTCAAACAATTAAGCTGCGCACCACCAACAAAAAGGAAAACCAACCAATGGATCTCGGTCTCAAAGGAAAGAACGCCATCGTGCTCGGCGGCACGCGCGGCATCGGGCGGGCGATCGCGGCGACGCTGGCCGGCGAAGGCGCCAATGTCGCGGTGTGCGCGCGCAATGCCGATCAGGTCGCAGCCACCGTCGCTGAACTGAAGGCGGGCGGCATCAAGGCGACCGGCGGCGCGGTCGACGTCACCGACGGCGCGGCGTTGAAGTCCTGGATCGAGGGCGCCGCCAAGGAGACTCGGCGGCGTCGACATGCTGTTCTCCAATGCCGGCGCGATGGCGCAGGGCCACGATCCCGCGTCGTGGGAGCAGAACTTCCGGCTCGACGTGCTCGGCGCGGTGCATGCGTTCGATGCGGCGCGGCCGTTCCTCGAAGCGAGCGGCGCTGGGAGCGGCGATGCCGCCTTCGTCATCATCTCCTCGATCTCCGCAGCGCAAGCGGACACCGCCAGCTCCTACGGCCCGATCAAGGCAGCGCTGATCCACATGGCCAAGGGACTCGCGCGGCAATATGCCAAGAAGAAGATCCGCGTGAATGTCGTGTCGCCCGGCACGGTCTATTTCAAGGGCGGCGTCTGGGAGATGATCGAGAAGAATATGCCCGACCGCTTCAACGACGCGATGAAGCGCAATCCCACCGGACGCATGGCCACGCCGCAGGACATCGCGAGCGCGGCGGTGTTTCTGGCAAGCCCGGTATCGGGGTTCACGACGGGGTCCAATCTCGTCGTGGACGGCGCGATCTCGAACCGGGTGAATTTCTGAGAGGGCTGGCTTGCCAGGCTCTCTCCTCCGTCATGGCCGGGCTTGACCCGGCCATCCACGCGCTGCTGCGCTCGTGGAAAGACGTGGATGCCCGGGTCAAGCCCGGACATGACGACCGAGGGTGAGGCGCGCGATCGCTTCGACAAACTCGTCCCGCGCCACCTCTCAATGAAAATCCCGCGACGGCGGCAGGATGCGGACGTTGCGGGGGTGGCGGATTTTCTGCGCGGGCATGTCCGTGAGCGCGCGGGGATCTTCGTTGAGCGGCTCGACCAATGTGGCGCCTGCGGGCACCGGGTGGTTGCGGCTGAGCGCGTCGTTGGCAAGCCCGACCAGATCGTGCGAGCGGTCGATCATGCGCTGGGCGATCAGATGCGTGACCTTTTCGGGACTGCTCTGGATATAGCCCTGGACCTCGATGAGACGCGCGCCCATGACTTCCTTCCGGTACTGCTCCATGACCTTGGGCCAGACCACGACATTGGCGATGCCGGTTTCGTCCTCCAGGGTCATGAACACGACACCACTGGCGCTGCCCGGCCGCTGCCGGACCAGCACCACGCCGGCGCAGCGGACGCGGCGCCGCTCGTTCTCGTGGCTGATCTCCCTGCAGGCGACGATGCGCTCGCGCGACAACATCTCGCGCAAGAACTCCATGGGATGGCCCTTCAGCGAGAGCCGGATGGTCTGGTAGTCCGCGACGACCTGCTCGGGAAGCGGCATCTCGGGCAAGGGCCTCGCGTGCTCATCCGGCTGCTCGCGCGCGGTCGCCGCCTCGAACAGCGGCAGCGGCACGTCATCGGGCAGCCGCCGCACCTGCCAGAGCGCCTCGCGGCGATCGAGCCCGATCGAGCGGAACGCGTCGGCATCGGCGAGCAGGATCAACGCGCGTTTTGGTAGGCCGGTGTCGCGGGCAAAATCCTCGAGCGAAGTGAAGGGACCATTGTTGCGGGCTTCGATGATGCGATCGGCCCAGTCTTTCTGAGTAACATAGACCTTGCCTTGCCGCTCTGCCTGCTGCCTCTTGAGTTTCTCCTCATCCGGATCGAGCCAATGAAAGCCATCGATCTGGCGAAAACCGAGCCGCACGGCGCAATATCTTTTGTCGGTGTTCTCCAGCGTGTTCTGGGCAAAGCTGTAGGACACGTCGATGTCGCGCACCTCGACGCCGTTCTTGCGGGCGTCGCCGACGATTTGCGCCGGGGCGTAAAAGCCCATCGGCTGAGAGTTCAGAAGGCCGCAGCAGAAGGCGTCGGGGTGATGATATTTCAGCCATGAGGAGATGTAGACGAGCTGCGCAAAGCTTGCGGCATGACTCTCCGGGAAGCCATAGGAGCCAAAGCCCTTGATCTGGTCGAAACAGCTTCTGGCGAAATTGGCATCGTAGCCGCGCGCGACCATGTTGCCGATCAGCTTCTCCTCGTATTGGCCGATGGTGCCGACATTGCGGAAGGTCGCCATCGAACGGCGCAGGCCGTTGGCTTCTTCGGAGGTGAACTTTGCCGCCTCGATCGCGATGCGCATCGCCTGCTCCTGAAACAGGGGTACGCCCTTGGTCTTGTGCAGCACCTTGTAGAGGCTCGTCCGCAGGGCCGTGCTCGGGTGCTGGCGAGGGATAGGTCACCTTCTCCTGGCCGTTCCGCCGGCGCAAATAGGGATGCACCATGTCGCCCTGGATCGGCCCGGGCCGCACGATCGCGACCTCGATGACGAGATCGTAGAACGTCCGCGGTTTCAGGCGCGGCAACATGTTCATCTGCGCGCGGCTCTCGACCTGGAACACGCCGAGCGACTCTCCCCGTTGCAGCATTTGATAGACTTCGTCGTCATCTTCTCCCTTGATATCCGAAAGCGCGTAGCGCTTGCCCTTGTGCAGGTCGATCAAGTCAAAGCATTTCCGGATGCAGGTCAGCATGCCCAGTGCGAGCACGTCGACCTTCATCATGCTCAGCGCATCGACGTCGTCCTTGTCCCATTCGATGAAGGTGCGGTCGTCCATCGCGGCGTTGCCGATCGGGACATAGGTGTCGAGCCGGTCCTGGGTCAGCACATAGCCGCCGACATGCTGGGAGAGATGGCGCGGGAATTCGATCAGCTCGGTCGCAAGCTCGACCGCGAGGTTGATCATGGGATTTTGCGGATCGAGCCCCGCCTGCCGGACCTGCATGTCGTTGAGGCCCTTGCCCCAGCTGCCCCAGACGGTGTCGGCGAGGGCTGCGGTGACGTCCTCGGTCAGGCCCAGCGCCTTGCCGACGTCGCGGATGGCACTGCGCGGGCGGTAGTGAATGACGGTGGCGATGATCGCGGCACGGTGGCGGCCATAGCGGCGATAGACATATTGCATCACCTCCTCGCGCCGCGAATGCTCGAAATCGACGTCGATGTCGGGCGGCTCCAACCGCTCCTTGGAGATGAAGCGCTCGAACAGCAGATCGACCTTGGTCGGATCGACCGAGGTGATGCCGAGCACGTAGCACACAGCCGAATTCGCCGCCGAGCCGCGGCCCTGGCACAGAATGTTCTGGCTGCGCGCGTAGTGAACGATGTCATGCACGGTGAGGAAGTAGTGCGCGTATTTCAGCTCGGCGATCAGCGCGAGTCTCCTTGTTGAGCGTCGCGCGCAGCTTGTCGTCGATCTCGCCGTCGAAATACTTTTGCACGCCCGCCCAGGTCAGATCCTCCAGATGCCCCTGCGCGGTCTTGCCGGGCGGCACGGGCTCATCAGGGTACTGGTATTTGAGCTGGTCGAGGGAGAAGTGGATCCTGTCCGCAAAGCGCATGGTCTGTGCGATCGCGTCGGGGAAATCGCGGAACAGCCGCGACATCTCTCTGGGCGTCTTCAGAAAGCGCTCGGCATTGGCTTCCAGCTTCCGCCCGACCGCCTCGATCGTGGTCTTTTCCCGGATACAGGTCAGCACATCCTGAAGCGGCCGCCGGCCGGGATCGTGATAGAGCACCTCGTTGGTCGCGAGCAGCGGCACCTTTGCCTTTGCGGCGAGATCGTCGAGCCGCGCCAGGCGACGGCGGTCGTCGCCGCGATAGATCAGGCTTGCCGCCAGCCATACGCCCCCGGCGCGGCTCGCCTTGAGCCTTGCAAGGAGATCCAGCACCTGCCCGGTTTCGAAACGATGCGGCAGCGTTGGGATCAGGAGCTGGCCTTCCGAGAATTCGAGAAGGTCGGCGAACCTGAGATGACATTCGCCCTTCTCGATCCGGGTGATGTCATCGCCGCGCTTGCCCCGGGTCAGGAGCTGGCACAGCCGGCCGTAAGCGGCGCGATCGCTCGGATACACAAAGATATCGGGCGTGTCGTCGACGAAGACGATACGGGTGCCGATCAGCAGTTTCGGCTTATGAACCACCTTGTCATTATCGAGTCTCATTCCAGGCCCGCACCACGCCGGCGAGCGTGTTGTGATCGGCGATGCCGATCGCGGCAATGCCGAGCCTGCTCGCCTGATGCACATAGGCGCGCGGATCCGAGCCGCCGCGCAGGAAGGAGAAATTGGTGGTGATGCCGATCTCGGCATAGCTGGGCGTATTCATGCGAAGAGGCCGTGCACATACCAATTGGGCGGCGCGGGCTTGCCGTCGGCGTCGAACACCTCGCCCTCGTAGAGACCGTCGCGAAAAATCCAGAAGCGCAAGCCCTCGGCATCCTCGATGCGGAAATAATCCCGCGTCAACTGCCTGCCGTCCTGCCGCCACCATTCCATCGCGATGCGCTCGGGTCCTTCCACCCGCACCACCGCATGCTTTGCGCGGCGCCAGGTGAATTGATGCGGCGGGCCATCGGGCACGGTCGCGAACGGCACGGTGACCGGTTCCGGCTTGTCGAACAGCCGCAAGGGGCGCAGGGGCGGCTCGCTTTCGGCATGTGCGGGCCATTCGGCCTGCATGGCGGCAGCCAGATGATGCTGCGCCGACGCGGCCAGCACCGCCTGCTCGGGGATATGGGTGTCCTCAGGCAGATGCACGATGACGCGCTTGCCGCCGATGCGCGCGGCGATGCGATCGATCAGAGCGGAGAGCCTCGTCATTGTCGTGGACGTGGGCGTCGAGATCGCGCTGCTCCTGCACCACGATCTCGGTGCGGCTCGCCGACAGCCGCACCATGTCGAAGCCGAAGCCGGGATCGAGGGGATCGGCGAGTGCATCGAGCCGTTCGCGGAACAGGCGGTCGATGACGGCACTGCGCGTCACGGGGCGTCCGGTCTCGACCATGATCGCGCGCACCGCGCCGTCGGTGCGGAAGAACGCGGCCTCCAGCCGCCGCGCGCCCTTGCCCTGTTTCTCCATGGACGCGATCAACGTGTCGGCCAGCCGCGACAGCGTCATCGCGATCATGGTGTCGGTCGCGATCGGCTCGGCGAAGCGCTTCTCGACGATGTAATCGGGCAGCGGCTTGCGCGGGTTGATCGGCGCATCGCCCTGCCCCAGCGCATGCGCGAGCAGCGTGGAGAACCGGGCGCCGAACCGCGCCGTGATCTCGCTCGGCGAGCGCGCGGCGACGTCGCCGATGGTCTTGAGGCCGGCGCGGCGCAGTCCGGTGGTGACGGCCTCGTCCGCACCGAGCGCGGATACCGGAAACCGGTCGATCGCCGCCGCCTCTCCGCCATCGGCAACGATGCTCCCGGCGGCCTGCCGCGTCAGCGTGCGCGCGCAGACCGAGGTGCCGGCGATCGCGGCACCCACGGCAAAGCCCTGGCGCGCGAGCGCGCGGACCAGCGTCTGCAGCAGCGCCGCCTCGCCACCGAACAGATGCGCGCAGCCGGTGATATCCAGGAACAGCCCGTGCGGCGGATCGAGTGCCACCAGCGGCGTGAAGCGGTCGCACCAGTCGGCGATGTCACTGAGCGTCCTGGCATCAGCCACGGTATCTGCGTCGAACACGCGCAAGTCCGGGCACATCGCCCGCGCATTGGCCAGGGGCTGGCCGATATACAGGCCGAGGCGTTCGGCGGCCTCGTCCAGCGCATGGATCACCAGCGCATTGTTGTCCTTGATGACGACGATGCAGGGCTCGTCTTTTTGTTTTGACGCGTTTTCTTCACGCGAACCGGTACCCACTTCGCTTGAAAACGCTTTGGTCTTACCCAGCCCGGCGCTGTTGAAGAACCGCTGGATCCGGTCGATAGGCAGGCGCGGCAGCCACAGGCTGAGAATACGTCGACGGTTCACTGAACTGGCACTCATCACAATTCCATTCCATGATCCACCGGCCGCATTGGCCGTGACGATTACGCAAGAGCTCGGCATCGAAGCGCGGCGTGCCCCAGGCACTCCATGCGGGACCCGGCGGCGAATGTGCCGCGCGCAGCATCCATCTGGTCTCCGCCGTCGAGGGCAGCGGCTGCGCGGCCATGCGCAGCATCAGGCCGGTGACGCCGGACGATTGCGCGGCCAGCGTCAGCTTGCGGCTCGCCACGAGATCGAACTGCCTGACATCGCCCCAGAGCTCGAGCACGACGGCGCCGAGCGCGTCGCAGGCGAGCGCATCGGCCGAGGTACGCAGCGCGCTCTCGACATCGGCGGCGCGCACCATCACCAGGCGGCGCGGATCGAGGCCGAGTTCGGCGAGCCCGCTCATCGACAGCGCGCCGGCTTCCAGTTCCGAAAAATCCTGCCGCACCCATAGCAGCGGCCGCTGCGCCGAGACGCGCCCCGCCAGACCCATGACGAAACCCGTCGCGGCCGTGCCCTGCCGCCCCTCGCAAAACACCTCGTGGATCGCCGCGCGCGCGAGCCCGCCCTTCAGCACGGCATCGGCCTCGCTGTGGCCGAGCGCCACGCGATCGTGCTGATGCACGATCTCGGCCGTCTCGATCCGCTCGATCTGGCTGCGCAAGGTCGCAAGCGCGCTGATGCGTGCGCCGCTCATGCTCGCCGCTCCTTCGAAAGGTGAGTGCCGGAATTCCTAGAAATAAGAACCTACGGCTGGCTCATTTGTTCATGATATGTTCTAATATAAAGCTAACGTCGGCCGGTGAGTCAATCGAATTGCGGCTCATTCGGATTCGTCAGCTGAATCAAAGGGATTCCGGGATGGACGTACAACGCAAGCTGGAAATTCTGGCGGATGCCGCCAAGTACGACGCCTCGTGCGCCTCCAGCGGGACCGAAAAGCGGGATTCCAGCGACCGCAAGGGCATGGGCTCGACCGCGCCCGGCATGGGCATCTGCCATTCCTATGCGCCGGACGGACGCTGCATCTCCCTGCTCAAGGTGCTGCTGACCAACGCCTGCAATTACGACTGCCTCTATTGCGTCAACCGCGCCTCCTCCAACGTGCCGCGCGCCCGCTTCACCGTCGACGAGGTGGTCAAGCTGACGCTCGACTTCTACCGGCGCAATTACATCGAGGGCCTGTTCCTCTCCTCCGGCATCATCCGCAGCCCCGACTACACCATGGAGCAGGTGGTGAGTGTCGCGCGAAAACTGCGCGAGGAGCATCACTTCCGCGGCTACATCCACCTCAAGACCATTCCCGAGGCCGACGACGCGCTGATCGCGGAAGCCGGCAAATATGCCGACCGCCTCTCCATCAACATCGAGATGCCGCAGGAGACGAGCCTGCAGCAATTCGCACCCGAGAAGGACGTCCGCGCGATCCGTCGCACCATGGGCCGGCTGCGGCTGAAGCTCGACGAGGCCGAGGAGAACCGGGTAGCGAAGACGAAGGCGAGGCCGCAGCGCTTTGCGCCCGCAGGCCAGAGCACGCAGATGATCGTCGGTGCAGATAGCGCCTCCGATCACACCATTCTCCACACCAGTTCAAATCTCTACGGCTCATACAAGCTGCGGCGCGTCTATTACTCCGCCTTCAGCCCGATCCCGGACGCCAGCCGCGCCTTGCCTCTGGTGCAGCCGCCCTTGCAGCGCGAGCACCGGCTCTACCAGGCCGACTGGCTGATGCGGTTCTACGGCTTCGACGTCGCGGAGATCGTCGACGACAACGCCATGCTGCCGCTCGACATCGACCCGAAGCTCGCCTGGGCGCTGCGCCACCGCGACCGCTTCCCGCTCGACGTCAACCGCGCCAGCCGCGAGGAGCTGCTGCGCGTGCCGGGCTTCGGCACCAAGGCGGTCGAACGCATCATCGCAACGCGGCGCACCACCACGATCCGCCTTTCCGATCTGGCGCGGCTGCATGTACCCAGGCACAAGGCGCTGCCGTTCATCGTCCTCAGCGATCACCGCCCTTCCCCACATCGCCTCGATGCGGTCGGACTGATCGAACGCTTCAAGCCGAAAGCAACGCAACTGGGATTTGGCTTCTGATGCCCTACATCACCCTCGACACCGAAACCGATTTCGACGGCTGGCGCAAAGCCGCGCGGTCGCTCGTGCTGCATCGCGCCGAGCCGCGCGAGGTCACATGGGCCGTGCAAGGCGGCGAAGCCGATCTGTTCGCTCCTTCAGCACCGTCTCCGATCCTCGAGGTCAATGACGGCACTTTCAATGTCTCGGCGAAATTCGTCGATCTCGCCAGGGCCGCGATCCTGCATCGGGATCCCGAGCGCTTTGCGATCCTCTATCGCCTGCTCTGGCGCCTGAAGGACAATCACGATCTCATCGACGTCGCGACCGACGCCGATGTCGCGCAGGTCACGGCCATGGCGAGAGCGGTTCATCGCGACGAGCACAAGATGCATGCCTACGTCCGCTTCCGCGAGATCGGCCGCGAGCGCGACGCATATTTCGTCGCCTGGTTCGAGCCGGAGCATCACATCGTCGAGCCTCGCAGCCCCGTTCTTCGCCAAACGCTTTGCCGACATGCCCTGGTCGATCCTGACGCCAGACCTCTGCGCGCATTGGGACGGCCATGCGCTCTCGTTCACGCCAGGCGTCAGCAAGAGCGAGGCGCCGGGCGAGGACCGGCTGGAAGAAACCTGGCGGCGCTACTACGCCAGCATCTTCAATCCGGCCCGGCTCAAGGTGAAGGCGATGCAGGCCGAGATGCCGAAGAAATACTGGAGGAACCTGCCCGAGGCTTCGATCATTAAGCCGTTGATCGAAGACGCCGAGCGCATGACCGGCGCCATGATCGCCAATGCCGCAACCGATCCGCACAAGCCTCAGAAGCGGCCGGAGGCCCCGATGACACGCAAGACTGCCGCCAACGATCTCGAAGCGCTTCGCGAGGAAGCTGCGCATTGCCGCGCCTGCCCGCTCTACAAGGATGCGACACAGACCGTGTTCGGCGAGGGTCCTGAGAATGCCAACATCATGCTGGTCGGCGAGCAGCCCGGCGACAAGGAAGATCTCGCCGGCCATCCCTTCGTCGGCCCAGCCGGCCAGATGCTGGACCGTGCGCTGGAGGAAGCCGGCGTCGACCGCAAGAAAGTCTATGTCACCAACGCCGTGAAGCACTTCAAATTCGTGCCGCGCGGCAAGATCCGCCTGCACCAGAAGCCGGCAACGCCCGAGATCAAGGCGTGCCGGCAATGGTACGAGCGGGAAGTCGCGGCGATCCAGCCCGACCTGATCGTGGCGATGGGGGCGACCGCCGCGCAAAGCGTGTTCGGCAAGATCACCCCTGTCGGCAAGACCCGCGGCCGGCTCATCGACATCGACGGACGCAAGGTGCTGGTGACCGTGCATCCCTCCTATCTGCTGCGGCTGCCCGATCCGGAAGCCAAGGTGCTGGAATATCGGCGCTTTGTCGAAGATCTGAAAATCGCCGCCAGCGTGCAGGGGAAAGCCGCGCGCGCCGCCTGAACAGTGGTGGGAAAGCGGCCTTCAACCGCCGCTTGTCATCCAGCCTTCAAATCCATCGCGGACAATGCCCCTCATCTGCAAGTGAAGGGGCGTCCAGACATGACCGATGTTGCATTCGACCGCGCGGTAGCCGATCCCGCGCCCGTCCAGCCGGCCTCGCGGCCGAATCTCGACAAAGGCTTCAATCCGCTGACGATGATCCTGTTCTTCGGCATCCTCGCCGCGGGCCTGCTGTTCGTCGCCTACAGCATCTATGCCGACGTCAACGCCACCGGCACGAAGGTGACGACCTATGTGCCCTACATCCTGCTGCTCGTCGCGCTGCTGATCGCGCTCGGCTTCGAATTCGTCAACGGCTTCCACGACACCGCCAATGCGGTGGCGACCGTGATCTACACCCATTCGCTGCCGGCCGAAGTCGCGGTGATGTGGTCCGGCTTCTTCAACTTCCTCGGCGTGCTCATGTCCTCCGGCGCGGTCGCCTTCGGCATCGTCTCGCTGCTGCCGGTCGAGCTGATCCTCCAGGTCGGCTCCAGCGCCGGCTTCGCCATGGTGTTCGCGCTCTTGATCGCCGCGATCCTGTGGAATCTCGGCACCTGGTTCTTCGGCCTGCCCGCCTCCTCCTCGCACACGCTGATCGGCTCGATCATCGGCGTCGGCATCGCCAACGCCGTCATGCGCGGCCGCGACGGCACCTCGGGCGTGGACTGGAGCAAGGCCACCGAGATCGGCTACGCGCTGCTGCTGTCGCCGCTGGTCGGCTTCGCCTGCGCCGCCGCGCTGCTGCTCGTGCTCAAATTCGTCGTGCGCAACCCGGCCCTGTACGCCGCGCCCGAAGGCAACAAGGCGCCGCCGCTCTGGATCCGCGGCCTCCTGATCGCGACCTGCACCGGCGTCAGCTTCGCGCACGGCTCCAATGACGGCCAGAAGGGCATGGGCCTGATCATGCTGATCCTGATCGGCACCGTGCCGACCGCCTACGCGCTCAACCGCGCGCTGCCCGACTCCCAGGTCGTCCAGTTCCAGAAGACCTCGGATGCCGCGTCCAAGGTGATCTCGGCCAAGGGCGCCGGCCACAGCATCATCGGCGATCCCCGCCCGGCGGTGACGCAGTACATCGCGCTGCATCAGATCAACGAGGGCACCTATCCCTCGCTTGCCGTGCTGGTGAAGGACGTCGGCGACCAGGTCGCCAAATACGGCACGCTGAACAAGGTGCCTGCCGAAGCCGTCGGCAACACCCGCAACGACATGTACATGACCTCCGAAGCGATCCGCTTCCTGATGAAGGACAAGGAGAACGATCTCAGCAAGGAGGACGTCGCGACCCTGAACGCTTACAAGGGCTCGCTCGATGCCGCCACCAAGTTCATCCCGACCTGGGTGAAGATCGCGGTGGCCATCGCACTCGGCCTCGGCACCATGATCGGCTGGAAGCGCATCGTCGTCACCGTCGGCGAGAAGATCGGCAAGACCCACCTCACCTACGCGCAAGGCGCCTCCGCCGAACTCGTGGCCGCCGCCACGATCGGCGCAGCCGACGTGTTCGGCCTGCCGGTCTCCACCACCCACGTGCTGTCGTCCGGCGTCGCCGGCACCATGGCCGCGAACGGCTCGGGCCTGCAATGGTCCACGATCCGCAACCTGCTGATGGCCTGGGTGCTGACGCTGCCCTGCGCGATCATGTTGTCGGCCACACTCTACGTGATCTTCTCGCGGATCTTCTGAGGACCTGTCCACTGCCTCTCCCCGTTCTTACGGGGAGAGGGTAATTGCTTTTGAACATTCAGCGGACGTCGTCATGCCCGGGCTTGTCCCGGGCATCCACGTTCTCAGTGCTGCGTGAAAGGCGTGGATGGCCGGGACAAGCCCGGCCATGACGCTGTGGTTACTGGCGGTGCCCCGCCACGCTTCATTCCTACGACGCCGCGAGCTGCTCCTCGACCAGCTTCACCCAGTACGACGTGCCGTAAACAATCGCCTTGTCGTCGAAATTGTAGGCGGGGTGATGCAGGCCGGCGCTGTCGCCGTTGCCGCAGAAGATGAAGGCGCCGGGGCGCGCTTCCAGCATGTAGGCGAAATCCTCGCCGCCCATCAGCGGCGGCATCTCGTGCACATTGGCATCGCCCGCGACCTGCCTGGCGATGCGACGCGCCACCTCGGTCTCCGCGGCGTGGTTGTTCACGACGGGATAATTGCGTTGATAGCGCAGGTCGATCTTGGCGCCGGTGATCTGCGCGACGCCCGCCACCACCTCGTGCACGCGTTTCTCGACCAGCTTGCGCACCTCGGGCGAGAGCGTGCGGATGGTGCCCTTCAGCGTCGCCGTCTGCGGAATGACGTTGCGGGCATTGCCGGCGTGGAATTCACAGATCGAGATCACCGCCGATTCCAGGGGATCGACGCTGCGCGCGACGATCGACTGCAGCGCCGTGATCACCTGCGCGCCGACCAGCACGGAATCGATGCATTTGTGCGGACGCGCGGCATGACCGCCGACGCCCTCGATGTTGATGTCGACCTCGTCGGTCGCCGCCATGATCGGGCCCGGCCTGATCGCGAACGAGCCGATCGGGATACCCGGACCGTTGTGCATGCCGTAGACCTGCTCGATGCCGAAGCGCTCCATCAGGCCGTCCTTGACCATGGCCGCGCCGCCGGCGCCGCCTTCCTCGGCGGGCTGGAAGATCACGATCGCATCGCCGGCGAAGTTGCGGGTCTCGGCGAGGTAACGGGCTGCCCCTAACAGCATCGCGGTATGACCGTCATGGCCGCAGGCGTGCATCTTGCCCGGGATTTTGGAGGCGTAAGGCAGGTTGGTCTGCTCCTCGACCGGCAGCGCGTCCATGTCGGCGCGCAGGCCGATCACCTTGAGCCCCTCGCCGGCCGGCCTCTGACCCTTGATCACGCCGACCACACCGGTCTGGCCAAGGCCGGTCACGACCTCGTCGCAGCCGAACTCGCGCAGCCGGTCCGCCACGAATGCTGCAGTGCGATGGACGTCATACAGCAGCTCCGGATGCTCATGGATGTCCCGGCGCCAGGCCTGAATATCGGGTTGGAGGTCGGCGACGCGGTTCACGATGGGCATGGAGGTCTCGATCTCTGTTGAAAAGACAGGACTGTCTAACATGCAAGCAGCAGTCCACCCAACTGCCTGCGATCGAGGTCTAGCCCTGCCCACCCGGCATAGCCGGGCTTGTCCCAATCGGCTGCGTCTGCCTATTAGAACGGAACGTTGCGTGACCATCCGGGTGGAAGCAGAATGCCGAGACGGCTCGAAGGTGAGTTTGACTACATTGTCGTCGGAGCCGGCACGGCCGGCTGCATCGTCGCCAACCGGCTCTCGGCCGAGCCCGGGAATCGCGTGCTCGTCCTCGAAGCCGGCGGTGACGACAACTGGATCTGGTTCCACATCCCCGTCGGCTACCTCTTCGCGATCGGCAATCCGCGCTCGGACTGGATGTTCAAGACCGAGGCCGAGCCGGGCCTGAACGGCCGCGCGCTCTCCTATCCCCGCGGCAAGGTGATCGGCGGCTGCTCGGCGATCAACGCCATGATCTCGATGCGCGGCCAGGCCGCCGATTACGATCATTGGCGCCAGCTTGGCATGACCGGTTGGGGTTATGACGACGTGCTGCCGGCGTTCAAGAAACTCGAAGACCATTTCCTCGGCGCCAGCGAGCATCATGGCGCCGGCGGCGGCTGGCGCATCGAGGCGCCGCGGCTGTCCTGGGACATTCTCGATGCCGTCGGCGACGCCGCTGAAGAAATGGGCGTCAAGCGCATCCCGGATTTCAACACCGGCGACAACGAAGGCACCAGCTATTTCCACGTCAACCAGAAGCGCGGCCGGCGCTGGTCGTCGGCGCGCGGCTTCCTCAAGCCGGCGCTGAACCGTCCCAATCTGCGGCTCGAGAAGAATGTGCTGGTCGATCGTCTCATCATCGAGCAGGGCCGCATCGCGGGCGTGCGCTTCATCCAGAACGGCGAGATGATCGAGGCCCGGGCAAAACGCGAGGTGGTGCTCTCGGCGGGCTCCATCGGCTCGGTGCAGGTGCTGCATCGCTCCGGCATCGGCCCCGCCGACTGGCTGTCGCCGCTTGGCATCGACATCGTCATGGACAAGCCCGGTGTGGGGCGCAATCTGCAGGACCATCTGCAGCAGCGCGCGATCTACAAGGTCGAGGGCGTGCGCACGCTGAACGAGACTTATTACAATCTGTTCCGCCGCGGCCTGATGGGGCTCGACTACGCCTTCCGCCGTCGCGGTCCTCTCACCATGGCGCCGTCGCAGCTCGGCATCTTCACGCGCTCCGATGCGACGCGCGCGCGCGCTAACATCCAGTTCCACGTGCAGCCGCTGTCGCTCGACAAGTTCGGTGATCCCTTGCACCGCTTCCCCGCCATCACCGTCAGCGCCTGCAATCTGCAGCCGACCTCGCGCGGCACCGTGCGGCTGCGGACAGCGAGCCCCGACGAGAAGCCGATCATCGCGCCGAATTACCTGTCGACCGACGACGACCGCCAGGTCGGCGCCGACGCCATCCGCACCACCCGCCGCCTGATGCAGCAGAAGGCGCTGGCAAAATTTCGCCCGAGCGAATACCTGCCCGGCCCCACCGTCGGCGACGACGATGCCTCGCTTGCGAAAGCCGCCGGCGACATCGGCACCACCATCTTCCATCCCGTCGGCACCGCGAAAATGGGCGCCGTCAGCGACCCCATGGCAGTGGTGGACGAACGCCTGCGCTTCTACGGCCTCGATGGCCTGCGCATCGTCGATGCCTCGATCATGCCGACCATCACCTCGGGCAACACCAACACGCCGACCGCGATGATCGCCGAGAAAGGCGCAACGATGATCCTGGAGGACGCGAAGTAGTCGAAGCCCGTAGCCCGGATGGAGCGCAGCGCAATCCGGGAAGCTGCCGCAACACTGGTCCCCGGATTACGCTGCGCTCCATCCGGGCTACAACGTACCTCCGCATGATCATCCCCCATCGTTTTTCCATCGGCCCAACCGACGCGGAGATCGCCATGCTGCAATGGGGCGAGCGCGGCAGGCCGCCCGCCCTGCTCGTGCACGGCACCGGCTTCGTCGCCGACGTCTGGGACGAGGTCGCGCGCGAGCTTGCCTCGACCTACACGGTCTATGCGCTCGACCGCAGAGGCCACGGCGCCAGCCACAAGCCCGGTGCCTATCATTTCCTCGACTTTGCCGACGACATCCGCCGGCTGATCGAGGCGCTCGATCTGCGCGACGTCTACGGCATTGGCCACAGCGCGGGCGCGACCGATCTTCTGCTCGCGGCGAAACTCCTGCCCGGACGCTTCACACGCCTGTTCGTGGTGGAGCCGACGGCGATGGACCCACGCGCGGCGCGCGCCGGAAGCTTGGACGAGGACTCCATCGCCCGCGTCGAGGGCGCGTTGCGCCGTCGGGCCGAGTTCGACAGCGCAGATGCCGTGTTCGAGCGCTACCGCACCACGCCGACATTTGCTGATTGGACCGAGGCCTCACTGCGAGCCTATGTGCGCCATGGCTTCGTGCCACTCGACGATAGCCGGGTGCGGCTCTGCTGCACGCCGGAGATCGAGGCGGCGATGCTGCGCCCGATCTACGAGGCGATGGCGCAGGTCTATGTCGGCGATATCAGGGGCAATCCGTTTGGTTCGCTCGCCGAGATCGACTGCCCGGTGCGCGTTGCGACCAACGCGAAGTCGGGACCGGTCTACAAGGTGATGGCGGCGCGGGCGGCGTCGCTGATTCCTGGGGTCAGCACGATGGTGTTCGAGGGCGCCGGGCATTGCGTGGCGCAGGAAAGGCCGGCGGCCGTGGTGGAGGCCGTACGCCAGTTCGCAGAGTAAGTCTCGCGCCCCGGACGCGCTGCAGCGTGCAACGCTGCTGCGCTGAGCCGGGGCCCATCTCACAGCTCGGCGTACGCTTACTAGGTCCCGGTCAGCGCAGCAACGCTTACGCGTTGCAGCGCGTCCGGAACACGGATGCGACCCCTCACGAAAACGTCATCACAACCGGGAATAAACCCACCCCTCCCCAATCACCTCCCCGACGCCCAATTCCGGGCGGCGTGGAGAGATGCGATGAGCGGACACGATCATAGGGGCGACGGCGTCAGCCGCCGCAAGGTGCTGGAATGTATGACCTGGGCCGGCACCGGCGTGCTCTGGACCGTCACGGGCGGGGTGCCGCGCTCGCTCGGCATCGTCGATTCGGCTGAGGCCGCGACGGCAGCCGCGCCCGGCATGAGCTTCCTGCAGATCAGCGACAGCCATGTCGGCTTCGACAAGCCGGCCAATCCCAACGCGCTCGGCACGCTGGAGGAGGCCGTCAACAAGATCAACGCGATGCCGGCCAAGCCGTCCTTCATGATCCACACCGGCGACATCACGCATTTGTCGAAAGCCTCCGAGTTCGACAACGCCGAGCGCATCATCTCGCAAACCAAGCTCGACGTGCACTACGTCCCCGGCGAGCACGACTTCATCGACGAAGAGGTGAAGCTCTATCGCGAGCGCTACGGCCGCGGCACCAAGGGCCACGGCTGGTATTCGTTCGACGCCGGCGGCGTGCACTTCATCGGCCTCGTCAACGTCGTCGACCTCAAGGCCGGAGGCCTCGGAAATCTCGGCGCCGAGCAGCTCGCCTGGCTCGAGGACGATCTGCGCGGCAAGTCGAAATCGACGCCTATTGTCTTGTTCGCGCACATCCCGCTCTGGACCGTCTATCCCCAATGGGGCTGGGGCACCGAGGACGGCGGCCGTGCACTGGAGCAGGTGAAAGGCTTCGGCTCGGTCACCGTGCTGAACGGCCACATCCACCAGGTGATGCAGAAGGTCGAAGGCAACGTCACCTTCCACACCGCACGCTCCACCGCCTTCCCGCAGCCGGCGCCGGGGGCGGCCCCTCGCCCGGTCCGATGAAGGTGGAGGACGCCAAGCTCCGCAACATGCTCGGCGTTGCCAGCATCAACTTCAAGCAGAACGAGCAGCGGCTCGCGATCATCGACACGCCGCTTCAGGGCTAAGGTGGAAGCTGACAATGAAGACTCTCAATCGCCGCGACTTCGGTGTCGATCTCGGTCTCGCCTTGGCCGCGGCCATCCTGCTGCCCGCGACAACGGCCCGTGCCGACGACCTGGAGGTCCATATCGACAATTTCGTCTTCCAGCCGGCCGAGTCTCAAGATCAAGGTCGGAACCACCGTGACCTGGACCAACCGGGACGATATCCCGCACACGGTGGTATCGGCCGGCAAGTTCCGGTCCAAGACCCTGGACACCGACGACAAGTTCTCCTTCACCTTCACCAATGCGGGCGACTACAAATATTTTTGTTCGTTGCACCCGCATATGACGGGGATGATCACGGTTGAGTAACGCCTCCAACCAAGGCATCAACGTCTTGCCCGGCCGGTGGTCCCACGCCGGCCGGGCTCGTCTGCCTTCGGTCACGCATCCGGGCATGACGAACAGGGACGAAACGAAGCCGCACGCAGAACAAGAGGCAAAGCGAGGAGCGATGCCCGCCAACGACGATTTGCAGAAGGCGCAACGCTTCCGCGAGGCAGCGCTGCCCTATCTCGACGACGTCTACACGCTCGCGCGCTATCTGCTACGTGACGCCTCCGATGCCGAGGACGCGGTGCAGGAATGCTATCTGCGCGCGCTGAAGCACTTCGACAGCTATCGCGGTCCGGCCATGAAGCCGTGGCTGTTCGCGATCCTGCGCAACGTCTGCAACGCAGAATACGCAAGGCGTGCGTCGAGGCCCGGCGCGATCGAGGATACGCCCGGCGCCGCCGAGCAGACGCCGATCTGGCAGGAGAGCGAAGCAGGCCCGGAGACCGAAATGCTGCGCAGCCGCGATGCCGGCGCCATCCGCAAGCTGATCGACGCGCTCGCCGAGCCGTTCAAGGAAACCTTCGTGCTGCGCGAGATCAACAATTTGTCCTATCGTGAAATCGCCGAGGCCGTCGGCGCCCCCGTCGGCACCGTGATGTCCCGCCTCGCCCGTGCCCGCGCCATGCTACGCGCGGCCTGGACGGCGGAAGAGGAGCACTCCAGATGACCTGCGACGAAGCAAGGATCATGCTTCACGCGCTGCTCGACGGCGAGCCTCGATGCCGGCCACGCGCGCGAGGTCGAAGCCCATATCGCCGGCTGCCCCGGCTGTGCCGCGGAACTGGCCGCACAGCGCGAGATGCAGCGCGTGCTTGCCGACACCAATTTGCGCTACGCCGCGCCGGCGTCCTTGCGCAGCCGGATCGAAGCCTCGCTGCCGAAGCCGCAGCCCCAGCCGAGCCGTCGCTCCGTGCTGCGCGGCTTTGCGATGGGCTCGGCGGTCTCCGCACTCGCCGCAACGGGCGTCGTCGCATTGGTGCTGCGCCAGGACGACCAGCAGCGCATCCTGTCGGAGGTCGTCTCCGCGCATCTGCGTTCGTTGCAGGCCGGTCACCTCATCGACGTGGTCTCGACCGACCAGCACACCGTGAAGCCCTGGTTCAACGGCAAGCTCGACGTCGCCCCGCCCGTGATCGACCTCACCGCGCAAGGCTTTACGCTGGTCGGCGGCCGGCTCGACTATATCGACGCGCGCGCCATCGGCGCGGTCGTCTACAAGCGACGCCAGCACGTGATCAATTTGTTCGTGGCACAGACGTCGAGCACCGAGCACCGGCCGCCGAAGACCCAGACCATGCAGGGCTTCAACTGCCGCCGCTGGGGCGAGCGCGGCCTGAACTTCTGGGCCGTCAGCGACATCGGCGGCGACGAGCCTCGCCGAGTTCGTCGACAAGTTCGAGGCGGCGATGAAGGCGAATGTGGAGGGCTAACGAGTCCGCGCCCGCGCGCCGGCCGCCCCGTGACGCGCTTCACGGTTCTCCCCGCAGTTCTGCATCAGGTTGGAGCTGTCGAGGAGAACGGAAATGGTTGCTTTGATGATCGCTTGCGCCGGCCTGCCGTCGATGTTCGCTACCGCGTGCGCCACGTTGCTGGCGTTGAAGGATCGCAAGCAATGGGTCTGGTTCGCCGGCCTCGCCATACTCGCGGGCTTCGCCGGCCTGACGGTCCTGAATATGCTCGAACTCTGGCGGTACAGCGTGCATGGCTGAACGGCCGATATGGCCATTCAGTTTTGCGACTGGGGTGTTACGCCGACCTTCGCACCGCGTTGTCCACCAGCGTCTTGCCGAGCGACCAGATCGCACCGGGGACCTTGTGGCTGCCGGCGATGACGTCGTCGAACGCCTTCTCGATCCAGGTGCAGTCTTCTTCCGTGATCGTGAGCGGCGGCAGCAGCTTGATGGTGTAGCTGCCGTGGCCGGCGACCTGGGTCAGGATCTTGTGGTCCTTGAACAGCGGCACGGTGATGAGCTGACAGAACAGGCCCTTGTTGGCCGCTTCCAGCACGTTCCAGGAGGCGCGCAGGCGCAGCGATTTCGGCGGACCGAACTCGATGCCGATCATCAGGCCCTTGCCGCGAACTTCCTTCAGCAATTCGTAGCCGGGCACCATGCGCGTCAGCGCCAGCCGCAGCTCCGCGCCGCGCTTGGCGGCCGCATCGATCAGCTTCTCCGATTCCATCACGTCGAGCGTGGCGATGCCCGCGGCCATCGCGAGATCGTTCTTGGAGAAGGTCGAACCGTGCACCACGGCGCGGTCCATCTGGTTGAAGATCTTGTCGAAGATGGCCTTGCGCGTCAGCACCGCACCGACCGGCACGTGGCCGCCCGAGAGCGACTTCGACAGCAGCACCATGTCGGGCTCGACATTCCAGTGCTCGACCGCGAGGAAACGGCCGGTGCGGCCCATGCCGGTCTGGATTTCGTCGGCGACGAACAGCGTGCCGTATTTCTTGCAGAGCGCGGCCGCGCCGGGCAGGAATTCGTCGGTGGGCATATTGACGCCCTTGCCCTGGATCGGCTCGACGACGAAGGCCGCGACCTCGCGCGAGGCCAGCGCCTTTTCCAGCGCGGCCAGGTCGTTGAACGGGATCGAGGTGCAGCCCGGCAGCAGCGGCTCGAAGCCGTTGCGGAAATTCGAATCGCCGGTGAGCGAGAGCGCGCCGTAGGTCAGGCCGTGATAGCCGTGCGCGCAATAGACGATGCCGGGACGCCCGGTTGCGCCACGCGCGAACTTGATCGCGGCTTCGACGCATTCGGCGCCCGAATTGGCGAAGAACGCCTTGTCGAGATAGGGGACGTATTTCAGCAGCCGCTCGGCCAGCACGCCGGCGAGCACCGAGACGTCGAACTGGACGAGATTGGGCAGGTCGGCGTCGAGCACGCTCTTGAGCGCGTCGCGCATGACCGGGTGATTGCGGCCGATCGCAAACACGCCAAAGCCGGACAACAGATCGAGATAGCGCGCGCCGTCGCGATCGAAGAGATACTGTCCCTGCCCCTTCTGGAAGCCGACATCGTAGCCGATGGTCTTCAGAACCCGGACGAACTGCTCGTTGAGGTGCCGATTATGCAGGGCGCTGCGCTGGGCCTGACGGTCCGCAAACAGCTGAGACATGTCTGGATTTGGGCTGTGCATCCGTTACATACTTCGGTTGAGGGTCGTCTCGTCAACTGAAAAGGGACCGTCACTGAAAACGGTCTGTGCGGCCTTTTGCCCTTTTTCGGACCATCTTCGCAAGCACAGCTTTAAACCATGTTGCACTGCCGAGGAACTATCATGCGTTTAGCCCTTTACACCGGACTAATACTGGCTGGCGGTTACGCCTGCCTGACCCCGGCGCTCGCCGCCGATCCCACCGGCGACTGGCGGGTTGCCGACGGCGTCGCCAACATCCGCGTCGCCCAATGCAATGGCAGCATGTGGGGCGCCGTTTCCTGGGAAAAGCAGCCCGGCGGGCGCGACGAGAACAATCCGGATGCCTCGAAAAAGACCCGGCCGACGCTGGGCATGGCAACCCTGATCGACATGAAGAAGAAGCCCGGCGTCGATCAGTGGGAAGGACAGGTCTACAACGCCCAGGACGGCCAGATCTACAGCGCCACCATCACGCCGACCGGAACCGATCAGCTCGAAATCAAGGGCTGCGTGATGGGCTTCCTCTGCGGAGGCGAGACCTGGACCCGGGTTGGCCCGCCGATTCCCTTGAGCACCGCCAACGCGATGGCCAAGGGCGCGCCGAAGCCCGCCGGCGCGGCACCGAAAGCCGCAGGGACGACGGTTGCCGCGGCGCCCGCGCCCGCAGCTCCGAAGGCCGCCGGCACCGCCAAGCCCGGTCAGAAGGGCGCCACTGATCCGGTCGGCGACATCTGCCTACTCCCTGAGATTGCGGGGTTTGCCCATTAGGGCCGGCTGAAACAACAGCACGGCCGCGAGCGTCGTCACCAGCGAGAGGGCAAGCAGCTTGCCCATGCTGGACGTGCCGGGATGGCTCGACAGCCACAGGCTGCCGAACGCCGTCGCGGTCGTCAGCGCGCTGAAGAAGATCGCGCGCGTCAGGCTGGTCTGCAGCAGGTTTGTCCTGCCCGAGCGCCAGGCCACGACATAATAGATCTTGAAGGCGACGCCGACGCCGAGCAGCAGAGGAAATGCGACGATGTTGGCGAAGTTGAGCGGTAGGCCGATCAACACGCAGATCTCGAGCGTCACCGCGCCCGCAACCAGGAGCGGCACCAGCGTCATCAGCACGTCGACGAAGCGGCGCAGCGTGATCCAAAGCAGGAGGCCGATCACCAGCAGTGCGTAGATGCCGGCGTGGATGAACGCCCGCACCACGGTGTCGCCGGATTTCAGGATCGAGACCGGCCCGCCGATCGCGGTCGGCTCGGCGACGAGCACCGCCGCCGCGAATTTGCGCAGCGTATCGTTGTCGTTGGGATCGCCCTTGGGCAGCGCCTCGACGCGGATGATGCCGTCCTTGCTCTTCCAGGCATTGACGAGATCCGGCGGCAGCGAGCCCAGGGTGACGGGTCCGGCCTGCATCGCGTTCCGAAGCTGGTCGAACACGATCTTCATCGGCACGACGAAGACATCCTGCGCCTTGTTGCGCGTGGCCCCATCACCATTGGCGAGCTTTTCGAGCGCGTCCGCCAGACGGCGCGATGCGACCGCGCCGGGGCCCTTCGCGTCGCCCGCGGTCCGGCGCAGATTCTCGACCGAGGATTTCAGCGCTTCGACGTTTTCCTGGTCCGACGGCGCCGCGTCGATCTGATCGGGATTGAGCGCGGGGTTCAGCACCTTGGCGCCCTGCGCGAGCAGCTTCAGCTTCGGCGGCTGGTCCTGCGGCACGAAGCTGTCGAGCGACATCACCCTGAGCACCTCGGGCACCTTCTCCAGCTTCGCCTCGATCGCCCGCGCCTGCTCCTCGGACGTCGCCATCACGTTGATGGCGTTGGCGCCGGTGTTGGGATCCTTGCGCAGATCCAGGAAGGTCGCGATCGATTCGGCCTTGGGGTTGCGCAGGTTCATCGGGTTGAAGTCGAACTTCATGAAGTAGAGCAGCGGCAGGCCGGCGACCGCCAGCAGCAGCGTGCCGCCGACGACGAGCACGCGGTGCTTCTCCAGGAAGTGATCGAGCGGCGCCAGGAAGGCATAGCCAACCGGCTCCTTCTCGCCGGGCGGGTTCAGCAGCTTCAGCATGGCGGGCAGAACGGTGATCGACGAGAGGAACGCCACCAGCATGCCGACGCCGGCGATCTGACCGAGCTCGGCGATGCCCTTGTAGTCGGTCGGCATGAAGCAGAGGAAGCCGGCGGCCGTCGCCATCGCCGCGAGCGACAGCGGCACGGCCGAGCGCTTGGCCGCCAGCACCAGCGCACCCGAAAGGTCGTTGTGCTTGTAGCGCTCCGAGCGATAGCGGACGCTGTACTGGATGCCGAAATCGACGCCGAGGCCGACGAACAGCACCGCGAACGCGATCGACAGCAGGTTGAACGATCCGACCATCATCAGGCCGGCCGCGGTTGTGATGGCAAGGCCGACGAAGAGATTGACGAACACGGCGAAGATGATCTTCGACGAATGCAGCGCCAGCCACAGGATCAGCAGCACGACGAGAACCGTGCCGACGCCGTTGATGACGGCGCCTTCCTGAACGGTGGCATATTCCTCGTTGGCGATCGGAATCGGGCCGGTCAGCCGCACCCGCGCCTGGTACTTAGTCGCAAAATCGAGATCGACGGCGGCCTTGCGGATCGCGTCGGTGGCATCCTTGCCGGGCTCGAGCGCGTTGTAGTCGAGGATCGGCTTGAACTCGATGAAAGCGCGCTTGTCGGAGTCCTTCAGCGGCTCGTCGCTGACGAGCTCGCGCCAGGAGAAGCTCGCATTGCCCTTGTTGAGCACGGTCTCGACCGTCTGCGCGATCAGGCTGAAGGGCCGCTCGGTGCTGTCGAGCTTGACCTGGCCGCGCTTGACGCCGGCAAGCCCGGTCTCCAGCGCGCCGGTCAGGCCACGGATCGAGGGATCGCCGGCCATGATCTCGATCAGCGGCGCTGCGGATTCAAACTGGCTGGTGATCTTGCCGACCTCTTCAGTCGGCAGGAACAACAGGCCGTTCTTTTCGAAGAACTCGCCGCTGCCGAGCTGCTGCATCGACTGGAAGTTGGTCTTGTCGCCCTTCAGCTTGGCGAAGAGCGCGTCTCGCCGCTGCGCTCGCCATCTCCGGCGTTCGAGCTTCGACCACGGCAAGGATGAGCCTCGTTCTGATCGAACGCCTTGTCGAATTGCTGGTCACGCTTGCGCCAGTCGAGCTTTTGGGAAATCAGCGAATTGATGTCGGTGTTGATGGCGAAATGCTGGGACGCGTAATAGCCCGCGCCCACCGACAGCAGGAGCCCGAGAATGACGACGAGGGAGGCAAACCGGGTGCAGGCCCTGACGATGGCAACGACGACGCTTTGCAGCACTTCTTTTCTTTCTGCGGTTAACAGCTTGCCGGAAACGCCCGCTGTTTAACGGAGTTCCCCGGCGAAACCTATTGCTGTTTTGGGTAGCTCTCGCCGCGAGAAGGTTCGAGGTAAACGGCGGGAGACCGTGGCAAAACCATGCGGGCGGTTCGTATAGCCGGGGAGATGAGGCGGGAAAGTGACGAAGTCATGGGCGCAAATGTCGCCATTTTGCCCATCCCAAGATACGTACTATAGTACCTTTTTTGGACCGTATCGGGAGCCGGAGGTTTCATTCGACCTTTCCTTGCTGCCGATTTTTTGACACAAAGTATTGCGCCTCCATACGCCGGAGCCCCGACGGGGTGGGTGGCTACCGCGTGCGCGAACCAATGGTGCGGATATTGCAACTCATTGGTTGGTATCGGGTGCCGCTGGGGACTTGCAAAGCGGATTGGTGCAACTTGCGTGATGGGCGTCCCATGGAAGTTTATCTGGCGCAACCGCGCGGCTTCTGCGCGGGGGTGGTGCGTGCAATCGAGATCGTGGAACGGGCGCTGGAGAAGTACGGCGCCCCCGTCTACGTGCGCCATGAGATCGTGCACAATAAATACGTGGTCGAGAGCCTGAAGGCCAAAGGCGCGATCTTCGTCGAGGAGCTGTCCGAGGTTCCGCCGAAGGCGGTGACGGTGTTCAGCGCCCATGGCGTCGCCCGCAGCGTCGAGGAGGAGGCCGCCGCGCGCGATCTTCCGGTGCTCAATGCCACCTGCCCCCTGGTCACGAAAGTTCACAATCAGGGGAAGCGCTACGTCACGACCGGCCGCACTCTGATCCTGATCGGCCATGCCGGCCACCCCGAGGTCGAGGGAACCATGGGCCAGATTCCCGGCCCGGTGCTGCTTGTGCAGAGCGTTCAAGAGGTTAAGGCCCTCACCCTGCCGCCGGATCGGCCAGTGGCCTATATCACCCAGACCACCCTGTCGGTCGACGACACCAAGGATATCATCGCCGCCCTCAAGGCGCGCTTTACAGACATTCAAGGTCCGGATATCCGGGATATCTGCTATGCGACACAGAACCGCCAATCTGCGGTAAGGGACTTGAGCAAGCTGGTCGACGTGATCTTGGTGGTGGGCGCTGCCAACAGCTCGAATTCGAACCGGCTTCGCGAAATCGGCACTGAGGCCGGCGTCGCGAGTTATTTGATTGCCGACGGCAGCGAGCTCAATCCGGCGTGGTTGAAAAAGGCGAGGACTGTCGGCATCACGGCCGGCGCTTCGGCGCCCGAGGTACTCGTGGATGACGTGATCGAAGCGATGCGGCGGATCGGACCGGTGAAGGTCCAGGTGTTGCCGGGCCGCGAGGAAAACATCGAATTCCGGCTTCCGGCCCAATTGGCTGCGAGCTGACCCACCCGAATTCAAAAGCCCAGAAAGAAACTTGTAATGGCTATCCCGTTCTTCAAGGAAATGCGTATCGGCGGCTATTTGCTCAAGCAGAAAATGCTTGGCCGCAAACGCTACCCGCTCGTGCTGATGCTGGAGCCGCTGTTTCGCTGCAACCTTGCCTGCGTCGGCTGCGGCAAGATCGATTATCCGGATGCGATCCTCAACCGCCGCATGACCGCCCAGGAGTGCTGGGACGCGGCCGACGAGTGCGGCGCGCCGATGGTGGCGATTCCCGGCGGCGAGCCGCTGATCCACAAGGAGATCGGCGAGATCGTGCGCGGCCTCGTGGAGCGCAAGAAGTTCGTCTCGCTCTGCACCAACGCGCTGCTGCTCGAGAAGAAGCTCGATCTGTTCGAGCCCTCCCCCTACCTGTTCTTCTCCGTGCATCTCGACGGCCTGAAGGACCATCACGACAAGGCAGTCTCGCAAAAGGGCGTGTTCGACCGCGCCGTCTCCGCGATCAAGGCGGCCAAGGCGCGCGGCTTCACCGTCAACGTCAACGCCACCATCTTCGACGGCCACCCGGCCGAGGAGATCGCGAAATTCCTGGATCTCACCGTCGAGGCTCGGTGTCGGCGTCTCGATGTCGCCGGGCTATGCCTATGAGCGTGCGCCGGACCAGGAGCACTTCCTGAACCGCACCAAGACCAAGAAGCTGTTCCGCGACGTCTTCGCGATGGGCAAGGGCAAGAAGTGGAACTTCATGCATTCCGGCCTGTTCCTGGACTTCCTCGCCGGCAACCAGGAATACGAATGCACGCCCTGGGGCATGCCCGCGCGCAACATCTTCGGCTGGCAGAAGCCCTGCTATTTGCTCGGTGAAGGCTACGCAAAAACCTTCAAGGAGCTGATGGACACCACCGACTGGGAAACCTACGGCACCGGCAAGTACGAGAAGTGCGCCGACTGCATGGCCCATTGCGGCTACGAGCCGACGGCTGCGACGGCCGCGCTCAACAACCCGCTGAAGGCGATGTGGGTGTCGCTGCGCGGCATCAAGACCTCGGGCCCGATGGCGCCGGAGATCGACATGTCCAAGCAGCGCCCGGCGCAGTACATCTTCTCGGCGGAAGTGCAGAAGCGCCTGTCGGAGATCCGCAAGGACGAGGCGGACGCCGCGGCGGAGAAAGCCGCACGGAAGGCTTCGACGGCCGCGTAAGCGGACACAATCAACTCTCACGACGAAGGCCCGGCCGCGATCGCGACCGGGCCTTTTTCTTTCGTGGGCCGCTGTGCCGAACGGTTCGTGTCCCGGACGCGCTGCGTCCGGGACACGAGGCGCGAATGTATCGCTCGCTCTCTCCACGTCATTGCGAGCGTGTGGCAAGCGGATCGCACTTCATCGGCTCTCGCAATTGCGGGCACGCGTCCACATTCTCGCGGCGCCTTTCGCCCGAGCTTTGTTGTTCGTTCGCGCCCCATGAAGACCAGAGGACGCAGGGAAGGCCGGGCGCCGGCGGCACCCGAGATCCGTGCGCAACAGAAATGCACACGGGGTGGATCACAGGTGTGCCGGTCGCCCGGCCTTCCCTGCGCGGATGGTTTTAACGGTGTCCTTCGTGCTCTCCTCGGGGAGCGTTGCACTATTGCCCCCGTCGCCTCGCCGCTGTTCGATGCGCGTGCCGGTCGGCCGCCACATCACCGCGAGGCTTGACGCCAGAACCGCGGGCGTCGGGACCACACGACTTCTCCGTCCGCGGACGGTCCGGCCGGATCGCCGGGAGCTCGCGTGTGCTCACCTCCGACGACGACCGAAACCGCTGTGACCGCGCCGTGTCGTAGCGCGCCGCGCATGACTCAACGGTCGCCCGTCCCTGTCATCGCTTGCCGCGCCGGCGCTACCGCGTCCACCGCACCCCGGCCCGCATCTCGTGACGATCGCGAAGCGCCCCTCTGGCAGGGCCGGGATGGAGGCGATATGCCACAAATCCGAAATTCGGGAAAGTGGAATATTTTTAGCGCGAGGGGTTGACCGGGTTTGGGGTGTTTTGCCCGACGCCTCGCGTGGCGCCAGCCCATTGTCATTTTTCACTTGGTCGTCGTGCGCTCGGGGGATGTGGGCTCGCCGCCGAGCCTGCCGGCAGCACGATGAGGGTGGACCTGTCATGGCCGAGAAGAAGATGAACAACCGCCCCCGCCTCGACAGGCATCGGACTCGGCAAGACATGGAGCACCTGGAGCCAGCCGCCATCATGATAGCCATCCGGATGATTGATAAAGACGACATCGTCGATCAAGTCGACATGCATCCATTGAACGACGCCGACGGCGGTTCCGGAAGCGATCATGGGGATCGAGACGGCCCGCAGTTCCGGTTCATGTGCGGTGGCCGTCAAATCCAGCGATGCGATCTCGAAATCGTTCGAAAGCCTCGTCCATTCCGTCATCGTTCCATGGATGGGAAGGCGCAGCGGCGCGAGGCTGTTGAACCGCGAGACGTCGAAACCGGACGCCATTTTGACATGGCCGTAGGCGGCGAGCGTTTCGCTTGCCACAAGGCAGCCAATGGCCCTTGCAGCTTTTGGAATGACGATCGCATCTTCCGCAATCAACCGGCGCCGCGCATCTTCAAACGTGCTCAACACATCCTCAGCCAGGAGATCGCTGGACAGGATCTCGGAGATCAGGATGTCGGCCTTGGTCGGAATATCCTCGCCGACGGAAAGAGTCGTCGAGGATCTGCCGATAACTTTGATCTGCTCGCCATATCCGTTGTCAGCGACGATCTCCTGCGCAACGCGCGCTATGGTCGGAACCGTCTCGCAGGTGACGATGTTGGTGGCGCCTTCGCGCGCCGCCATCATCGACAGCAGGCCGCTGCCCGTGCCGATGTCGAGGACTTGCGCGCTCGAGCCGCGGATCGCCAGCGACCGACGTATCGCCCGTTCGAAACAGTCGTTGCGCCGCGTGTCGTTCATCATGGGGATGTGCCAGAAGGGAACGACAGCGGACGACAACCGGCGCAACTGGTGGTAGGCGTTCACATTGTCAGGCTGGAGCCGAAGCACATGGCCGAACTCGATGATCGCTTCATCCCTTCGCCCGCTATCGGCCAGTGCAACGGCGAGATTGTTGCGGATGAGCGCATCGTCGGGAGCGAGGCCGGCCGCGATTTCAAAACAGCTCAGCGCCTCGGTCAAACGCCCGGTCCTGTAGAGCAGCCCACCCTTCGCAGCCAGGGCATTGAGGTGATGCGGCTCCATCGAAAGCAGCGTGTCCCAGTAATAGATGGCGCGGTCGATATGCCCGCGATTCGCAACGACGATTGCAAGGAGCGGGAGAACATCGGAGCTGCGATAATCGTCCAGCAACACCTCCAGATAGTGCTGCTCGGCGCGCTCCCAATTGCCGGCGCCATGGAATTGCATTCCCCGTTCGAGCGAATGCCGCGCCGAATCCGGAGGCTCTCCAACGGTCTGTTTGCTCATCCCCACTCCGCATGCAGTCTCAATCGACCAGGAAGCGGACTGAACCCGGCCGGTCTCGCTGCAAGCGAGAGCATTGCTCGGGTGCAGCCCACATACGCGAGACGAGCATTCCCAGAGATATCTACGGTGGCCATGCGGGAAGCGTTACGGTCGCTGGAAATGATTCGTCGTGAGTGAGCGGTCGCGTGGATATCTATGCCGTTTCGCGGCTTCGCTCCATCGGCCACGCATCAAAGAAAAGGCCCGGACGCCAATGGCGACCGGGCCTTTCGCATTAGTCCAGCTCGAACGAACCTGCTCAGGCCGCCTTCGACACCAGCGCTTCGCTCTCGATCAGCTCGGTGCCGATCAGGTAATCGCGGCAGCCGCGCAAGGATCGCAGGGCGCGGTTGAAGTCGATGCCGGTCGAGACCAGCGCATGCAGTGTCGCCGGATTGCGCACGATGCCGCGCAGCACGGCGGCGAGATCGATCTGGCCGTTCGGCTTGATCGCGGCGCGGGCGAGCGCCGGCAGCGCGCGATGGGCGGGATCGCTGATGACGCGGACCGCGGCGAAGGGCAGCCCGGCTTCGGTGGCGTAGGCGGCCGCGATGTGGCTTTCCATGTCGACGGCCGATGCGCCCGTCTCGGAGTGCAGCGCGGCCTTGCAGGAGCTCTTGGTGACCACTTCCTCGGCACCGGCGAGGCTGCCGCGCACCACGCGGCGGCGGCCCGAGGTCAGGCGGTCGATCAGATCGTCGCCGAGCGAGAGGCCCGCGGCCCACCTGGTGTCGCCGTCGAGCACCTCGGTCGCCAGCACGACGTCGCCGGAGCGCAAGCTCGGGTCGAGCCCGCCGGCCACGCCGAACGAGATCACGCCGCGAATCGTGGCGGGATCCACCACGGTCAAAAGCGCCCGCAACTGGGTCGGGCTGCTGGATGAACAGATCACGGCCATGCCCGGCCCGGCCGCAATGCGGGCCTCCTGCACCAGTCCAGTCACAATCAAGATCGGCCGCGGATCGATGGCGTTACCCGCGGAAAGATAGTCCCCCGTCCCCAAAGTCACATTCCGACCCCTACCACCCTGCTGTTGGTGTTCCGCAAGTTCCGATACCGCGCCAGTGCCCACAGCGGAAAGAACTTTGGGTAACCATGATACCGCAGATAGAACACGCGGGGAAGCCTGTGGCGGTGTACCGCTGCTCGTCCCACAGTCCTTTTTTGTTTTGTGTTGCAATCAGGTACTCCACCCCGCGGGCGACGGCCGGGTGATCAACCTCGCCTGCCGCCATCAGGGCAAGCAAGGCCCATGCCGTTTGCGAGGCGGTCGAGGGGCGGCTTCCCAGCCCCGGTAGTCCAGTCGGTAGCTGACCGCATCCTCGCCCCAGCCGCCGTCCTTGTTCTGGATCGAGGCCAGCCAGGCGGCGGCCTTGCGAATCATGGGGTCGTCGTGCCGGACCCCGGCCATGTTCAGGGCGCAGAGCACCGACCAGGTTCCATAGATGAAGTTCATGCCCCAGCGGCCGTACCAGGAGCCCTCGGGGTGCTGGGTCTTCCTGAGATAGGCGACCCCGTCGGCGACGTGCTTGCTGGTTTTCTCGGTCTCGCCGAGCTGGGCCAGCATCGAGATGCAGCGCGCGGTGACGTCCTCGGTCGGCGGATCCAGCAGCGCGCCGTGGTCCGAGAACGGGATGTTGTTGAGGTAATATTCGAGATTGTTGACGTCGAAGGCGGCCCAGCCGCCGTCGTCGCTCTGCATGCCCTCGATCCACTCCCGGCCGCGGGCGATTGCCGCGTCGTAGCCGGTGGCGCCGTGCTCCCGGCGCATGCGGTCCATCGACATCACCACCACGGCGGTGTCGTCGAGATCGGGGTAATGGGCGTTGTTGTACTGGAAGGCCCAGCCGCCGGGGCGGACGTCGGGCCGCTTCACCGCCCAGTCGCCCTTCACCTCGAGTCTCCTGCCGCGGGATCAGCCAGTCGAGGCCCTGCTTGGCCGCCGGCACCGCCTTGTCGCCGCCGGCTTCGAGCAGCGCGTGCGCGGTCAGCGTCGTGTCCCACACCGGCGAGACGCAGGGCTGGCAATAGGCCTCGTCGTCGTGGATCACGAGCAGCTTGTCGATGCCGCGGCGCGTGATCGCGCGCGGCGGGAAGGTCTCGTCCTTGCCGAGCGCGTCGTACATCATGACGATGTTGGCCATGGGTGGATAGATCGCGCCCATGCCGTCCTCGCCGTTGAGCCGCTCCTCGGTGAAGGCAAGCGCGGCATCGATCGCGCGCTTGCGCAAGGCCTTCGGAAACATCGGCTCGACCACGCGCAAGATGCGGTCGAGCGCGCGAAACAGCAGGAACCAGGCCATGCTCTGGTGCGGCGCCTTCGCGGTCATGCCGATCGAGCGCGGATCCTGCAGAAACAGCTCGTCGATGCCGACGCCCTTCGGGTTCTTCGCCAGCGGTTTCAGCGCCGCGAGCACCATCAGCGGCACCATCGTGGTGCGCGCCCAATAGGAGATCTTGTTGAGGTGGAACGGCGACCAGAACGGCAGCAGCACGATCTCGATCGGCAGCACCGGCACCGCACGCCAGGTCACCACGCCGTACATCGCGAGCAGGAAGCGCGTGAAGACGTTGCTGTTGACGGCACCGCCGCGCGCATGGATCGCCTCGCGCGCACGCACCATGTGCGGGGCGTCGACGGGATCGCCGATCATCTTCAGCGCGAAGTAAGCCTTCACGCTGGCGCTCATGTCGAACTCGCCGTCATGCACCAGCGGCCAGCCGCCATGGGCGCCCTGGATGCGGCGCAGATAATTGGCGATCTTGGCCTCGATCACGGTGTCGACGGGCTCTGCGAGATAATGACGCAAGAGAACGTATTCGGCGGGAATCGTGCAGTCGGCCTCGAGCTCGAACACCCAATGGCCGTCCGCCTGCTGGACGTCGAGGACGCCCTGCGTCGCCGATGCGATGCTCGATTCCAGGAGGCCCGGTTGCAAGGTCCCTGGTTGAAGGGCTTCGCGGCTGGTCGCGTTCACGGAATCCATCTCGCTCGATTGCTCCGATAGTCGATTTGAAATTGTCCGGGACACTTGCCCGCCAGGGCCGCCTTATCCTTTGGCGGCCAGAACCAGATCGGCGGCGCGATCACCCGACCGGACCGATCCCTCGATGGTTGCAGGCAATCCCGTAGCAGTCCAATCCCCCGCAAGGAACAGGTTTTTCAGCGCCGTGACCGGCCCCGGACGCAGGGCATTCTGGGCCGGCGTTGCCGCAAATGTGGCACGGCGCTCGCGCACGATCTGCCACGGCGGCAGCTCGCCGGAGACCCCGCCCGCCTTGCAGACGTCGTTCCAGATCGCCTGCGCGAGTTCCTCGCGCGGCATGTCGACGAGACGGTCGCCGTTGCTGATGGTGACGGACAGCCGGTTCGGGAACGCGAACAGCCACTCCACCACGCCGCCGATCACGCCGAGGATCGGCGCCGAGCCCGGCGGCGGTGTGATGCGGAAATGCGCGTTCACGATGGCGCGGAATTCGGTCGGCGCCTTCAGGCCCGGCAGCAGGCTGGTCGCCGCGCGCGGCGGCACCGCCATCACGACGACGTCGCCCTCACCGAGCTGGATCACATCCTCGCCGCCGAAATTCAGCGCGGCCGCCTTGCCGTCGCTGGTCGCGAACGAGCGCAGCTCGTGGCCGAGCTGAACCGTGTGGCCGCGGGCCTCCAGGAACTTCACCGCCGGCTCGATCAGCACGGCGCTGAGGCCGTCGCGCGCGATCAGGGGACGGCAGGCCTGTCCGCCCGCGAGCAGCGTCTCGCGCACGATGGCGCCGGCGAGCCCGGCCGAACCCTCGGGCGGATCGACGTTGAGCGCGGCGAGCAGCAGCGGCTGCACCAGGCGCTGGTAAAGGATGCCTTCGGTCGGAATCGACTTGCCGACCAGGGTTTCTTCCGACGCCCAGATCAGCGGGGCCAGCTTGAGATAGTCGGTGAGACCGGTGTCGGGCACGCGGCGGCTCTCGTCGAGCACCCAGGTCGGCAGCCGGCCGTTGCCGAGATCGATCTGCCAGCGCTGCCCGGTCTTGATGTCGACGAAGGGAAACTGCGCGCTGTCGGGGCCGACGAGGCCCGCCTCGGTGCCGATCGAACGCGCATAGGCGCGCGCATGGCTGTTGCCCGACAGCAGCAGATGATTGCCGTTGTCGATGGTCAGATTGGTGGCGCCGTCGAAATAGGACCGGCAGCGGCCGCCGGCCTGCTGCGTCGCCTCGTGGACGGCGACCTTGTAGCCGGCATTGGCGAGCCGCACGGCGGCGGAGAGGCCGGAAATTCCAGCGCCGATGATGTGAGCTGTCTTTTGCATCAGATGAAAGCGTAACGGAGCAGGATCAGGATGCGTGTGATCTTCGACACACGCACGGGCTCGCGGGGCGCGTTGAAGCCGCGCGCGATCAGGAGGTCCAGGATGGAATGGTAGTATTTCGACATGATGCGCGGCGCGCGCACGACGCGGCGCCGGTTGCGGTTCATGATCTCGTCCGACTTCTCGAAATGCATCTTCGCGCGCTGCGTCAGCGGCAGGCAGACCTTCGGCAGCGCGCGCTCGGTGATCACGCGGTTCGGATCGTCGGAGGTGATGCCGGCATGCAGCAGCGCCTCGCGCGGCAGATAGAGCCGGCCGAGGCCGGCGTCCTCGTCGATGTCGCGCAGGATGTTGGTGAGTTGGAGCGCGCGGCCGAGGTGATAGGCGAGCTGGATGCCGTCCTCTTCCGGCAAACCGAACACCCGTACCGACAGCCGTCCCACGGCGCTGGCGACGCGATCGCAATACAGATCCAGCGTCGCCATGTCGGGCGCGCGGATGTCCTGCGGCACGTCCATCTCCATGCCGTCGACGATGGCCAGGAAATCCTCGCGCTTGAGGCCGAAGGTCTTGACCGAGGCGACGTAGTCCTTCAGCCGCGGGGGCGGATTGCCCTGGTAGAGCGCATCGATGTCGTTGCGCCACTCCTGGAGCGCGGCGAGCCGCTCATCGCGCGGTCCGTCGGAATCGGCGATGTCGTCGACCTGGCGGCAGAAGCTGTAGATCTGGAACATCGCTTCGCGCTGGTCATGCGGCAGGATGCGCATCGCGGCGTAGAACGAGCTGCCGGATGCGGTCGAGCCGTAATTGGCATTGGCGCCGGGCGCTGTCGCCTCAAGCGTCATGGGCGGTCCCCGGTCTGGAAATGGCCTTGCGTCCCATTGCGCGGCGGCCGGCCTCACTGAACATTCCGGCAAGGCTGAAAACGAGCAGCTCGAGCTTGTTCAGATGCACCCGCTCACGCAGGGGATCGCGCACCTTCAAGAGGCGCACGATACGGTCGGCATAGGCCTGGATCACCGCGACGTCGATGCCGAGACGGAAATCCCGGATCTCCGCAGCCAGCGACCTGCCCTCGTCGAGCAGCGTTTCGTTGCGCACGGCAAGCGACCGCAGGCAGGCCAGCATCGCCGGCGGCGACTGTGCAAGGCCGAGTTGCTCGACCGAGGCGCCGTGTGCCGCCAGCGCATCGCGCGGCAGGTAGACGCGGTTGAGCCTCGCGGAAGTCCTTGCCGCAATCCTGAAGGTGGTTGTTGATCTGCAGGCCTGCGCAGAGCGCATCCGACGCCGCCCAGGTCGAGGTATCCTCGCCGTGGACGTCGAGCATGAAGCGGCCGACCGGCATCGCCGAATAGCGGCAATAATGAATGACCTCGTCCCAATTCTCGTAGCGCAGCTTGGTCACGTCCATGCGGAACGCGATCAGCACGTCGAGCGCATGACGCGGCGCCATGCCGCGTTCGGCGAGCGCGCGGCGCAGGCTGACGGCCTCGGCCTGGGTGTCGCCCTTGCCGAGCAGCTCCGCCTCGAGCAGGTCGAGATAGGCAAGCTTCTGGTCGGGCGGGAGCGTTGCGTGGTCGGCGATGTCGTCGGCGGTGCGGACGAAGTTGTAATACGCCAGGATCAGGGCGCGATGACGCGGATGAATGATCCAGGACGCGACGGGAAAATTCTCGTCGCGGTCACCCTTACCGGATCGCAATTCGCTCGCAGAGGTCATCGAGGGCTGGCTTACAATCGTTTGGACAGGAAGGGCTTCTTCGCTCGCGCTGGCTCATGCCGGCGATCCGCCGCGGCCCCCATATAGGGGAATACGGCCGCAAAACCAATCCTGTCTGGCGATGGCTGCCCTTCCGCGGATCGGACCCGAAAAGGCGGCCTTCAAGGCCGCCTTTGTGGGCCAGTGGCTTACTGATTGTGGGTCTTCAGGACCTGGTCGCAGGCCTGCGAGATCTTGGGCCGGTTCTCCTTGAGGCAGGCCAGGATGGTGAAATCGCCCTGGTCGATGACCGGACGGCAGAACTTCTGCACGTCGCGCGTGCAGGCCTTCTGCTCGGCATCCGTGCCACGCCCTTGCTGGGCGAACGCCGCCGTCGAAACAGATGCCGACAGCAGGGTGAGAGCGACGAGAAGCTTACGCATTGTATTCCTTCATTCTGGCGGCAGAAGCTCACCGGATCCGGACCGCAAGGGGCGGACGTCCGGAACGGATTGTTCTGATGGCAAGTCGCCGCGGGAGGTGCGGCCTCAGAGAAGGCACAAGCACTGGCAAATGCGGCCAAATTGGCGCCGCGCCCGCCGAATCAGGGCTTCCCTCAACCTTCATTGACAGATGTAAGAGGTTGATACTACGTCATAATTCGGACACTACGCGTTTTACTGCATACCTGTTGCAGAGCTGCATCTGTCCGCCCCGCCTCTCCTGCCAGAAACATGCCGAAACACGGCAAATCGGCGAGTTGAGATCTGGCACGCGGCGTCGTGAACCACCATCTCTGGCGGCCTGGCTTTGAACCTGACACAGGCTCGGAGCACTAAACTTTCGATGTGGCGAGACGTTATCGCGGGTAAGCGGGCGTCGTTCCAAAACGGGATATTTGAGATGACATTCTTTGGGCGATCTGGACTGGCAATCAAGGCAGCCGGCATTGGGGCGGCGCTGCTCTTCTCGGTTTCGGCGAGCCATGCTCAGTCCTCCGGCCCATTTGCCGGTTTCGACGGCGCGTGGACCGGCACCGGCACGGTGTCGCTGTCCGACGGCTCCACCGAGCGCATTCGCTGCAAGGCCGACTATAAGGTCGCCGGCAGCGGCCTCAACCTGAAGCAGGCGCTGCACTGCGCCTCCGACAGCTACAAGTTCGACCTCACCAGCGACGTGACGAGCCAGGGCGAGCGCATCTCCGGCAATTGGAGCGAGTCCAGCCGCAACATCTTCGGCAATCTCCAGGGCACCGCCGGCGGCGGCCAGATCGACGTGTTCGTCGAGGCCAACGGTTTTGCCGCCAACCTCTCGCTGCGCACCAACGGCAGCAAGCAGACGGTGCAGATCTCTTCCAAGGGCGAGATCCGCGGCGTCAACATCACCATGACGAAGAGCTGACCCCCGTCCCGCTTCGACGGATCATGGCCCCCGGTTCTCGCGAGCCGGGGGCTTTTTGCTGACTTGAGCTCACTTGGACTGACGTGAAATGGACCCGATCCGCAGACATCTGCTCAAGGCCGCTGGGCTCTTCATGGCAACCCGCGCCTTCGCCAACGATCCGCAGGAAGCGATCATGCAGCCTTCGCCCGTCAAGCCGCGTCACGTGCTCTGCTTTCTCGCCAAGGACGACAGCCTGCTGCAGCCGCCGAAAGCGGTGGCCAAGACGATTGCCGATTTCGGCTTCGAGATCGACCGCGATTATTCGCAAGGAAAGCCCGATCCGAACATGGCGCGGTCATTCGGCGTGTGCTGGGACCGCGTCTTCCCGAAAGCGTGGTCCGCGTCCGACGAAGCGGCGGTCGCCAACCACAAGTCGGCGCTCTACGTGCTGAGCCCGCGGATGGATCAGCAGAAGACAGCCGCCGGTTCGGTCGCTGCGCTGCAGATCGTGGACGAGATGTTCGACGCAGGCGCGGTTGCCGCCAAGGGAGAAAGCGCCGGCGTCGCCCATGGCGTCGCAAGATGGCGCAGTCTCGCCGACCAGGCGCGCAAGGGTGCGAAGACCGACCAGGGCCTTCGCATGACGCCCGCCGTTACCAAGGCCTGTCGCCTCGCCTTCGCCAAGCGCCCGCTCGCCGGCGATCGCTATTACGAGACCGTCGGCTATCACCTCGTCGGCCTGCCGGAGGTCTATGTCGCAAAATCACGCGGCTCCGATCGGTCCGCAGTGATGCTAATGGAGGAGATCGCCAACGCCATGGCGGAGCACGGCATCGAGGCGACGCTGCGCGACCGCAAGCTCACGCTCTCGCGCGAGCAGGACTACGCCGAGGACGACTTCAAGTTCAATCCGTACGGGATCGTCCGCGTCGAGGCATGAGTGCGAGGCGGCATCTGCCGCCCCGCCCCGCTCAGATCGCCGGCTTGTCGTTGCCCTGCAGCTTGCCATGCAGATTGATCAGCCACATCGCCGTCGGCCGGAGGATGAAGAGGTCGGCGACCAGCGCCATCACCATCGAGAAGGCGCTGAGCCAGCCGAACAGCCGCAGCGACGGCAGATCGGAGAACACGGTGACGACGAGGCCGCAGGCCAGCACCACCGTGGTCAGGATCAGCGCAGGGCCGACCAGCACGGTCGCCCGCTCCACCGCGAGCGCCGAACCGACGCCCGGCTTGCTCTCCAGCCGGAGGCGGTTGAGGAAGTGGATGGTGGCGCTGAGGCCGAGGCCGAACGAGACGGTGAGCGCGACGACGCTGGCGAATTGCAGGCCCTCGCCCATCGCCCACAGCACCGTTCCCGACATCACCACCGGGAAGATGCCCGGCAGGATGCAGGCGAACATCACCACCCAGGAGCGGAACGCAAGGCCGATGAAGATCGCGACCAGCGCGAATTCGACGGTGAGACCGCGGTTCAGCTTCTCGATCATGCTGGCCGAATTGCGCGCCGCAATGGCGGCCAGACCCGTCACAGCGATCTCATAGCCGGGATGCTTCTTGCGGACGGCGTCGAGGCTCGGCATCGAGCTTGTCGACGATCGGCAGCAGCTGGCTGGAATCCTTGTCCGGCACGCGGCCGGCGACCACGACGGCGTCCTGCTCGGCGTCGATGAAGCGCCGCACCAGATGCTCGGGGATGACGTTGACGTATTCCTTCAGCGTGGCGACGTCGGCGCTGCCGGCCTTTTCCGCGAGCCAGCGGCGCGATGTCTCAAGCGACCAGACGTTGCCGACGCCGGCCGCCTTCTCCACGGTCGCATGCACGTCCGCGATGGTCTGGAGCGTCTCCGGCGAATAGAGCGTTTCGCCCTTCGGGAATGCAATCAGCACGTTGACCGGATTGGCGCCGGTGAGCTTGGCATCCAGCCGGTCACTGGCGGCAACCGCCTGGCGCTTGTCCGGCACCTGGTCGGCGAGCCGATAGCGCGGCTCCAGATTGGCGTAGATGACGCCGAGGCCGCCGACGAACAACACCGCGATCAGGCTGAACAGGCCGGGACGGCCCACCATGCGCACCGCGATCCAGTAGCAGAAATTGCGCAGCGCCTGGACGCCGGCATCCGCGCCCTGGAACTTGACCGCGAACGTCTTCTCGTTGCGCACGAGCAGCACGCCGAACACCGGCACCAGCGACAGCACCGCGACCAGCGCGATGATGGTCGCGGCCAGGCCCGCCTCGCCGAACTTGCGGATCAGGTCGGAGTTGGAGAACTGGAGCGCGATAAAGGAAATACCGGCGGTGCCGTGCGTCAGCACGCAGGCCGGCCCCACCACCAGCACCGCGTTCTTGAACGCGGTGAACTTGTCCTGGCCCGCGATCAGCCGGTCACGCGCGGCAAAGGTCAGCTGCATCGAGATCCGAGAAGCTGATCACCATGATGAGCGGCGTCATCACGTTCAGGAACATGTTGAGATTGAAATTGGCCCAGCCGAGCGCACCGAGCGCCAGCAGGATCGCGATCATCGGCGGGAACGCCGCGGCGACCATGAAGGAGATCTTGCGGAAGAAGATGATGGCGATGACGCAACCGGCGAGGATACCGAGGATGTTGTAGGTGAGGCCGTCGCGCTCGACGGCGTTGCGGATCTCGAGCTGCATCACGGGCACGCCGGAAAGCTGCACGTTGAGCCCGGTGTCGCTGAGATCCTCCTTCATCAGCGCGCGGATGTCGGCGACGGTCTTGGTCAGCTTGCTGGAGGCGACCACCTCCGGATCGAGCGACAGCACGATCAGCGCGAGCGTGCCGTCTTCGGACAACAGCTTGCCGCGGATGATCTCGTTGTTTTTGACGGTCTCGATGAACTTGTCGTAGTCGGCGCCCTGGGGCAGCTCGGCCGGGAACAGCGCCGCCGGCAGCTTGCCCGGTGCCGGCGCCTGGCGCGCGGAGAACAGCGAGACCAGACCGCGCGTGCCGTCGACCAGCTGCATGTCGGTGACAAAGTCGCGCAGCTTCTCGAGATTATTCCGCGCCAGGAGGTTCTTGCCTTCGACCACGACGAGGACGTCGAATTCCTCGGCCGGGAACTTCTTGGTCACCTCTTCATACTGGTGGAATTCGCGGCTGTCGGAGCGGAACAGCTGCGACAGCGAATCGTCGATCTTGATCCGGTGGATACCGAACACCGCGCCGACGATCAGGACGAGCAGGACGATGCAGGAGACGATCGGCGCCCGGACCGCGATCAGCCCGAGACGCTCCAGCCCGAAGGCGATCGAGGACGTAGGTCCCTGCTCGACCTTGTCGACATGAACCTCATTCTCGCTGTGCTTTTCGAGCATGCCTTATCCAGTTCCTAAATCGGCTCGGTCTTGAGAGCTTGTCGCGTCCCGCGAACGGCTTGAAAACGCCATGCCAATGGGAGGCTTGCCCTTTGAAAATGCGCGGAAAATCGTCGCGAGGGGTTTAGCAGGTCAACCGGTCTTTTCGCAAGCAGGCGAAGTGTGGCCAAATCGATCAAGAAGCGGCGATCTGGGCCCTCGGCGCCGGTCATCCCGGCGGGAATGTGCCAATTCGACGCGGCGCGCGGTCGGCGCTCTCGTCCTTCAGCGCCACGCCACTGACCTGCCGCGCCAGCCCCTCGCGGACCAGCCAGTCGATCTTGAAGGCGGCCTCGTCGTAACTCAAGCCGGCGCGGTGGATGTTGGACACGCAATTGCGCTCGGCATCGGTGCGGCCGGGCTTCGGCGCGAAAGTCAGATAGGCGCCGAGACTGTCGGGCGCCGACAAGCCCGGCCGCTCGCCGATCAGCGTCACGACCATGCGCGCGCCGAGAATGGCGCCGATCTCGTCGCCGAGCGCAACGCGCGCGCCTGAGGCGACGACGACATGGCCGAGCGCGACAGTATCGCCTTCGGCGAGCAGCGGCAGCAGGTGCCGCACCAGGGCCACCGCATGGGCGTGGACTGCCGCAGCCGACAGGCCGTCGCCGATCACGAGCGCAAGCTGGCACGGCACAGCGGCTGCTCGCGCCAGAGTAGCAGCCGCGCCGGGATCGAGCCGCCGTCCCAGATCCGGCCGCCGCAGATAGTCCCTGCGGTCCGCCGCCTGGCTCGTCACCTCGGTGACGGCAAGCCCAAGCGCGCGGAGATCGCCGAGCAGACGCGGCGCATCGAAGGCGGCATGCACCGCATCGCGGGCGCGGGCATGATCGAGCGTGAAATCGAGCAGCGCTCTGGTCGGCACGCTTGCACCGCTGCGCCCGAGCGCGACGCGCGCGGGCGTGAGCGACCGCAGATCGAGGGTCGGACGAGACGGAACGGGCTTGTCGCTCATTCGGCGGGAACGGCGGCCTCGCGCAGCCGGATCGAGTAGTTCGAGGCGTTCTGCCTGCCACTGGAGGCCGCGCGCGCGAAGGTGATGAGATGGTGCGCGATCAGGGTGCAGCCGATCAGGCCCTCGAGGTCGCCGCGCTTGATGCGGCCGAGCGCGAACTTCCAGAACACGCGCCTGTAGTCGCCGAGCACACCGACCTTCCAGAAGATGTTGCGCAGCATGATGAGGCCGCGGCGGATATTGGGCCAGGTCTTCATCTCGTCCGGCACCGGCATCTTCAGGCGGTGCACATAGACGTTGTCGCACTGATATTGGAAGCGCGCATAGACTTTCTCGGGCTCGTAGGCGACGCCCATGGCGTGCTTCCAGGATGCGACGACCTCGTCATAGGGCAACAGGAAGTCGACGTTGGAATCGCGCCCCTCGTCTTCGACCAGGCGTCCCTCGCGCTCCAGCCGGTCCCACAGCGGCGTCTTCGGCAGGGCCTGAAGCAGGTTGATGGTGAGCAGCGGAATCCGGGACTCCTCGACAAAGGCGAGCAGCGCCTCCGACGTATTCGGCTTGTCGGTGTCGAGCCCCATGATGATGCCGGACACCACCTCCATGCCGTAGGAGTTGATGGTCTGCACGCCCTCCAGGATCGGGACCATCATGTTGTGGTCCTTCTGCATCGCCTTCAGCGCGTCGGGGTCCGGCGTCTCGATGCCGCAGAAGATGGTGATGAAATAGGCCTCGCGCATCTTCTCGAGGATCTCGGGCCGCTTGGCGATGTTGAGCGTCGCCTCGCAGGCGAGCCGCACCACGTAGCCGGTCTTCTTCTGCCATTCGATCAGATGCGGCAACAGGTCCATCGCCGCCTTGCGGTTGCCGATGAAATTGTCGTCGACGAAATAGACCGTGTCGGTCATGCCGCATTCGCGCAGCCGGTCGAGCCTCGGCGATGATCTGCTGCGGCGACTTGATGCGCGGGTTGCGGCCGTAGAGGCCGGGGATGTCGCAGAACTCGCACTGATAGGGACAGCCAGAGGAATACTGGATGCTGCCGAGGAAGTATTTCTTCACGTCGGCTAGCTCGTAGGCCGGGATCGGAAACTCCGTCATCGGCACGCGGTCCTTGGTGGTGAGGACCACCTGTTCGTCAGGACGCGCCGTATCGCGCGACAAGATCTCGATCAGCTGGTTGGTGGCATCGCCGAGCCTCGCCGACATGGAGATAGTCGAACGAGGGATAATAGTCGGGACAGGCGCTGACGGAGGGACCGCCGAGCGCGACGGCCAGGTCGAATTCATGCGCGCGGCGGCAGATGTCGTTCATCTGCTGGCGCTGGATGTGCATGCCGCTGACGAAGACCGCCTCCGCCCATTCGAACTCTTCCCGGGTCGCGCGGCGCAGGTTCTCGTCGACGAATTTGACCTGCCAATCCCCAGGCAGATAGGCGGAGATCAGCAGCAGGCCCTGCGGCGGCATGAAGGCGCTGACACCGTCGGTCAGGGGATAGGAATGCTCGAACGTACCGAACGAGGATGTGTAGCGCGGAAACACGCAGAGAATCCGCCGGGACGTTCCGTTACTTGCAGCTCGCATCTAAGCTCCCCCGCCACGACTGATGGTGCGGAAATTGCCAGCCAGACACATAGCGTAATGCTGCCGCCGGAATTTCTCAATATTGTGGCACAAGCATAATTCCGGAGGATGCAGATAGTTTCCGAGGAGGGCGCGAGGCGTCGTGCCGCCTCAGGCGATCAGCCGCGAGGCAAAATCGGGCAGCAGGCCTGCATCGCCGGCAATCCGGAAATCGGCGCCCGTGATGCCCGACCGCGCCAGCCAATCGTCGAATTCCGGCGCGCGGCGCAAGCCGAAGACGTCGCGGACATAGAGCGCGTCGTGAAAAGACGTCGACTGGTAGTTCAGCATGACGTCGTCGGCACCGGGGACGCCCATGATGAAGGTGACGCCGGCGGCGGCAAGCAGCGTCAGCAGATTGTCCATGTCGTCCTGGTCCGCCTCCGCATGGTTGGTATAGCAGATGTCGATCCCGAGCGGCAGGCCGAGCAATTTGCCGCAGAAATGATCCTCCAGCCCAGCGCGGATGATTTCCTTGCCGTCATAGAGATATTCCGGGCCGATGAAGCCGACCACGCTGTTGACCAGCAGCGGGGCAAAGGCGCGGGCCACCGCATAGGCGCGCGCCTCGCAGGTCTGCTGGTCGACGCCGTGATGGGCGCCCGCCGACAGCGCCGAGCCCTGGCCGGTCTCGAAATACATCACGTTCTGCCCGGCGGTGCCGCGCCGGAGCGACAGCCCGGCCTCCTGTGCCTCCTTCAGGAGCGCAAGGTCGATGCCGAAGCTGCGATTGGCGGCCTCGGTGCCGGCGACCGACTGGAAGACGAGATCGACCGGCACGCCCTGCCCGATCAGCGACAACGTCGTCGTGACATGGGTCAGCACGCAGCCTTGCGTCGGGATCTGCAGCCGCGCGATGACCTCGTCGAGCAGCCGCAGCAATTGCGCGATGACGGCCGGATCGTCGCTCGCGGGATTGATGCCGATGCAGGCGTCGCCGGCCCCGAGCAGGATGCCGTCGAGGATCGAGGCGGTGATGCCCCTGATATCGTCGAACGGATGGTTGGGCTGCAGCCGCGTGCTCATCCGCCCCTTCAGGCCGATGGTGTTGCGGAAGGCGGTGGTGACTTCGCATTTCCGCGCCGCCAGGATCAGATCCTGGTTGCGCATCAGCTTCGAGACGGCGGCGGTCATTTCCGGCGTGAGGCCGGGCGCGAGCGACTTCAAAACCGCCGGCGTCGCGGCATCCGACAGCAGCCAGTCGCGGAAGCCGCCGACCGTCAAGGAGGCCACCGGCGCGAAGGCCTTCGCGTCATGGCTGTCCATGACGAGGCGGGTGACCTCGTCGGCCTCATAGGGGATGACGGCTTCCTGCAGGAATTGGCTGAGCGGAACCTCGGCGAGCGCCATCCGCGCCGCGATCATCTGCTCGGCGGTGTCGGCGGCGATTCCGGCCAGCCGGTCGCCGGAGCGCGGCGGCGTCGCCTTGGCGAGGAGATCGCGCAAATGCGGGAAAATGTGGGTCGTGGCGTCGATGGTGTGGCGGTAGGCCAAGGCCCTCTCCGGGGTTCGTCGGCCGGTGGCCGAGTCCAGACCTCGGCGGCGGCCCGGTATCAAGAAATACGCGCCTTGCGGCCGGCATGCACGCCGATGTTGGGGGCAGTCCGAAACTTTCCCGTGGCGATCTGCCGGATACCGACAAGCCTGCGGCAAATCACTGGGAAAACTCAGGTTTTCGCTGCGCCGCGGCAAGTTCCGTCGCACGGCACGTTAACGCCGCGTCCATCTTCGTTCTGCATAGTTTTGCATCAATTTTGCTCGATCCTGCTCACCGGCCGCTTCAGGCCAATCCGGGCCGCTGAATGACCATGACATCAGACCGATCTGGGAATGCCGCCGGTCTCGCCGGCCGCTTCACGCTTGCAACCAAGCTCTATTCGATCTTCGCGCTGTTCGCGCTGCTGACGGCGGCGATCGCCATGCTGTCCGACTACAACAGCCGCCGCGGCGCCGACCTCACCAGCGCGATCGAGACGGCGAACGCCGCCGCGTTGAACGTCGAGCGCGTCAACTCGCTGGTCTATGCGGTCGTGATGGAATCGCGCGGCGTCTACATGTCGACCGAGCCGAAGGTCGTGAAGAAATACGGCGACGGCCTGCTCAAGTTCAACGCCCAGATCCTCGACGTCGTGAAGCGCTGGGAGACCATCGTCAAGGCCGACGATGCCGAGCAGTTCGCAACCTTCAAGAAGCGCATCGAGCAGTTCGTCGAATTCCGCAAGGAGCTGGTGCGCCGCGGCGTCGAGATCAACGCCGCCGCGGGCCGCGAATGGGGCGACAACGACGCCAACCGCGCGGTGCGTTCGGCCCTCAACAAGGATCTCGAGGCACTGTCCAAGGTCTATGCCGAGCGCGCCAAACAGATCGCGCGCGAGACGGAAACCAACCGCACCCTCTCCTTCGTGCTGACCTGCCTCGGCGGCGTGGCGCTGGCCCTGGTCGTGATCGGCATCGTCATCATCGCCCGCTCGGTCGCCCGGCCGCTCGCCGCGATCACCGCGACCATCAAGCAGGTTGCCGACGGCGCCGAGGGCGTCGTGGTGCCGTACTCCAACCGCGCCGACGAGATCGGTGCGCTGGCGCGCGCGATCCAGGTGTTCCAGGAGGCCATGGGCCGCAACCGCAACCTCGCCTCCCAGGTGTCGCAGGACTCCGCCGCCCGCGAGGATCGCGCCCGCCACATCGAGCAATCCGTCGAGCACTTTCGCGGGGCGATCGGCGCCATCATGCGCGGCCTCAGCGACAACGCATCCACCATGCGCGAGACCGCGCAGACCATCACCCGCGTCACCGCGGACGCCAATAGCCGCGCCGGCACGGCGGCGGACGCCACCGAGCAGGCCTCGCACAACGTCACGGCGGTGGCGGGGGCGGCCGAGGAACTGTCGGCCTCCGTGGTGGAGATCGGCCGCCAGGTGCGGCAGAGCGCCGGCGCGGTCGAGCAGACCGGCCAGCGCACCGAGAAGTCGATCTCCGAGATCGAGAGCTTAGCTGCGGCCACGCAGCGTATCGACGGCGTGCTCAATCTGATCCAGGCGATCGCCGAGCAGACCAATCTGCTGGCGCTCAACGCCACCATCGAAGCCGCCCGCGCCGGCGAAGCCGGCCGCGGCTTCGCCGTGGTCGCGCATGAGGTGAAGGCACTCGCAGGCCAGACCGCCAAGGCGACCGCCGAGATCAGCGAGAACGTCGCGATGATCCAGTCCTCGACCCGCAATGCGGTCGACGCCGTGCGCGAAATCGGCGGCGCGGTGCGCGAGATCAACGAGGTCACCTCCGCGATCGCAAGCGCCGTCGGCCAGCAGGACGCCGCCACGCGCGAGATCTCGTCCAACGCGCAAAGCGCCGCGCAGGGCAACGAGACGCTGGTCGCCAACATCACCTCGCTGCGCGATGCCATCGGCGAGACCGATACGGCGGCAGCTTCGGTGCTGACCGCCGCGAGCAGCCTGACCGAGACCGCGGACACGCTGTCGCGCGAGGTCGAGACGTTCTTCCAGAATTTGCGCGCGGGATCGGCGGACGGCCGCATCGCCAGGGCGGGCTGACGGCGCGCCTGACCGCGGCCAGGTGGCGCTAGGGTCCTCCAGACAAAAAGCTGTAAAACAACCCCATGCACAGTAGGCGGGGTCAGGTTTTTCAATGGGTTTGCGGCTGGCGCGAAACCTGCATCACTTACGCAATTGATTTTGACTCGTCGGGCAAAACAGGGGCACGATGCGGTCATGCAGTGCGGAGCAGGAGACGGCGCGTGTCGGCGCGGCTGACTTGTGAGATTGCATAAGAAGAAAAGACAAAGGAATTCCATGAGCCAGACGCGGCGCGTTCTCTCGGCGCAGGTCGCCCATGAGACCAACACGTTCTCGATCGTTCCGACCACCCTCGAGGACTATCGCAAGCGGCTGTTCCTGCGCGATGGCGAAATCGCCCCGGCACTGGCCGACACGAGAATGGAGATCGCCGCGCATCTGGCGGCAGCCAAACGTTACGGCTGGACCCTGGTGCAGCCGGTCGCGGCCGCGGCCACCCCATCGGGCAAGGTGACGGCCGAGTGCTGGGCCGAATTGCAGCGGCTGGTCTACGCGGCCTGCGAAACCGGGCCGTTCGACGGCGTCATCCTGGCGTTGCACGGCGCGATGGTGACCGAGACCGACGACGACGCCGAAGGAGCGCTGCTCGAAGGATTGCGCAAGCGCCTGGGCGAGACGATTCCGATCGCGGTGACGCTCGATCTGCATGCCAACGTCACCGAGCGCATGGGCCGGCTGGCCAATATCATGCTGCCCTACCGCACCTACCCGCATATCGACCAGTACGAGACCGCGTTCCGCGCCGCCGAGCTGCTGCAGGCTGCGATGGACGGCACGACCCGCCCGAAGGTCTTCCGCCTGCAGGGTGCCCTGCTCGACGGATGCAATCACGGCCGGACGCAAGGCGGCGTGATGAGCGACCTCTTGGCGCGCGCCGCGGACATGCAGGCGCAAACGCCCGGCCTGTTGTCCGTCGATGTCTGCGCGGGGTTCAGCCGTTCCGATATCGCCGAGGTCGGCCCCAGCGTTCAGGTCACCTATGACGCCTCCCACAACGCCGCCGAGACAGCCGCACGGCAGGCCGCGGCCGCGCTGCAGGACGAGATGATCCGCCGGCGCGCCGAAGTCACCGTCACGGCACTCGACTTGCCTGATGCAACGAAGCTCGCCGCCGCGGCCGCGGTTGACGTCACTGACACCCGTCCCCTCGTGATCGCCGACTTCAGCGACAACCCGGGCTCGGGTGCCTATGGCGATGGAATCCGCCTGCTGGAGGCGCTGCTGCAGGCCGGGATCCGCAGCGCGCTGTTCGGCGTGCTGGGCGATCCCGAAGCCGCTTCCCGCTGCCATGAAGCGGGCCTGGGGGCGAGCCTCGATGTCGTGCTCGGCGCCAAGCGCCATCCCGAAAGCTACGGCCCTCCGCTCACGCTGAGCGGGCGCGTGACGGGCCTGTCGGACGGCGCCTTCGTCTGCGAGGGGCCGATGAATGCCGGTCAGCCCATGACGCTCGGGCCCAGCGCCTTGCTCGAAGTGGACGGCATCTCCATCGCGATCTCGACCAACACGCTGCAGACCTACGATCAGGAGATGTTCCGAATTCTCGGAGCAGAACCGGCTCGATTCCGGATCGTCGCCGTCAAGTCGGCGCACCACTTCCGGGCCGCCTTCGGGCCGATGGCCAAGGAGGTGATCCTGGCCGACAGCGGCGGCCTTGCCACCTTCGACAACTCCAAGCTGTCGTATCGGAAGGTCCGCCGCCCGATCTGGCCGCTCGACGACGTGCCGCTGGGGTGAGTCTCTCCGCTCGGCTGCGCCAGCGTCCGCACGATGCCACGCGAAAAACCTCGGCACGAGGGCCGAGGTTTGCGACACGGCTCGCGTACATCCGGCAAGCCAATCGTCGAATGGCACCATAGCCGCGGATCTTGAACGGATGATGACGAGATGGGGTCGACAGGATGTCGCTTCAGCCGGAAGCGAGGTCCTCCCCTGTGATCACACCGTCAGCAGCGTCTTGATCGCGCGGCGCTGGTCCATCGCCTTGTAGCCTTCGGCGACCTGGTCGATCGGCAGCGTGAGATCGAACACCTTGCCCGGCTGGATCCGGCCCTGAAGCACCCGGTCCATCAGGTCGGGCAGGAATCGGCGCACCGGGGCGGGACCGCCCATCATGCGCCGCTGGCCGAAGAACAAGGCCTGGCCGTCGAAGGTCACGCCATGGGGAACGCCGACATAGCCGATCGTGCCGCCGGGGCGCGCGCATTCGAGCGCTTGCGACATCGCCTCCTGCGTGCCGACGCATTCGAGCACCGAGTCCGCGCCGACGCCGCGCGTCAGCTCCTTGACGCGCGCGATACCGTCGGCGCCACGCTCGACTACGATGTCGGTCGCACCGAACTGTTTGGCGAGCGCCTGCCGCGGCGCGTGGCGGCTCATGGCGATGATGCGCTCGGCGCCCATCTCTTTCGCCGCGAGTACGCCCATCAGGCCGACCGCGCCGTCGCCGACCACCGCCACCACCGAACCTTGCTTCACGTTGGCTGCGTCGGCCGCGTACCAGCCGGTGCCGAGCACGTCGGAGGTTGCGAGCAGATCCGGAATGAGATCGCGTCCCGGCATCTCGCTGGTCGCAACCAGCGTGCCGTCCGCAAGCGGGACGCGCGCGTAGGGCGCCTGCGCGCCCGACATGAACTCGCGCTGCTCACACGAGGACTGGAAACCGAACTTGCAATGCGGACAAGTGTTGTCCGACAGGCAGAACGAGCCGACCACGAACTGGCCGGGCTTGATGGTCCGCACCGCGCTGCCGATTTCGACGACGACGCCGCAATATTCGTGGCCCATATGCGCGGGGCCCTCGTTCGGCTGCAGTCCGCGATAGGGCCAGAGGTCGGAGCCGCAGATGCAAGTCGCCGACAGCTTGATGATGGCGTCGGTCGGCTTGACGATCCTGGGATCGTCGACCGTTTCGAAGCGGACATCGCCGGGTCCATAGAGCACGGTTGCCTTCATGGTCATTCTCCTTTGCCGGCGCGGTCGCCGTACTGCTCGTCCGTCACCTTCTCCAGCCATTCGACCGGATTGCCGTCGAGCGCCTCCTGAATCGCGATATGGCTCATGGCGGCCTTGGGGGACGCGCCGTGCCAGTGTTTCTCACCGGGTCCGAACGAGACCACGTCGCCGGGACGAATGTCCTCGACCGGACCGCCCCAACGCTGCACGCGACCGAGGCCGGAGGTAACGATGAGCGTCTGGCCGAACGGGTGCGTGTGCCAGGCCGTGCGCGCGCTGGGCTCGAACGTGACGTGATTGCCGGCGACGCGCGACGGCTCGACAGAAGGAAACAGCGGGTCGATACGAACCGTGCCGGTAAAATACTCCACGGGGGCCCTGGCCGAAGGCTGGGAGCCGGCTTGCCGAATTTGCATCTGAGCCTCCTCGATGTTTTGGCCGCAGCGATTGCCCGCGGCGTCCGCGGCCACAGATAGGGCCGCCCTGGGCATTCGATTAGCCAGTGTAATTCGCTTGCATTCATCGATATGAGCCATGAATAATCGCGGCGATGGCAAACCGGGATTTCAACGATCTGCTGGCCTTCGTGGCCGTCGCCCGCGAGCGCAGCTTCACCAGGGCCGCCGCGAAACTCGGCATCGTGCAATCGACGCTCAGCCATACGATCAAGCGGCTGGAATCGCAGATGGGCCTGCGGCTGCTCTCGCGCACCACGCGAAGCGTCGGGCTGACCGAGGCCGGCGAGCGGCTGCTGCAATCGGTTGCCCCGCGTATCGAGGAGATCGAGCGCGACATCGCCGCACTGATGTCCCTGCGCGACAAGCCCTCCGGCACCATCAGGATCACGCTCTCGGACCATGCCCTGGACACAGCCGTCTGGCCGAGACTCGCGCCGGCCCTGAAGGCTTATCCCGACATCAAGGTCGAATTCAGCCTCGACACGGCCTTCCGCAACATCGTCGAGGACGGCTTCGATGCAGGCGTCCGCCTCGGCGAGAGCGTCGAGAAGGACATGATCGCAGTGCGCATCGGCCCGGACTGGCGGCTCGTGGCGGTGGCCTCGCCCGCCTATCTCAAACAGCATCCGAAACCGAAGCACCCGCAGGACCTCTTGAAGCACGTCTGCATCAAGCGCCGCGCGGCGGCCGGCGGCCATTACGTCTGGGAGTTTGCCAAGGGCGGTCCTGACCTCAGGGTGCGCGTCGAGGGCCAGCTGACCTTCAATGACTCGCGCGCGATGATCGACGCCGCCGTGAAGGGCTTCGGCATCGCCTATCTCCCTGAAGACATGGTGGCGCGGCAGATCAGGTCCGGCGAGGCTCGTCATCGTGCTCGACGACTGGTCGCCGAAGTTCGACGGCTACTACCTTTACTACCCGACGTCCCGGCAGAACTCGGCGGCGTTCAAGGTGATCGTCGAGGCGCTACGTCACCACGAGGCGCGAAGACGGCGCGGCCAGGCATGAGGCGTCGACCCACGCCTGTCGCCCAGCCCGTCATTTCCCGTCGAGGAAGGCGCGCACCTTGGTCACGGTCTGCGCCGGCTGCTCTTCCATGATCCAATGTCCGGAGCCGGTGATGATGCCGCCGTCGACCTTGGTGCCGACCTCGCGCATCACCGCAGCCTGCTGCTCGCCAAAGGACTTCTCCGCACCGAGCGCGAGGATCGGCATGTTGAGCTTGGTCGCGGCGAAGACCTTGTTGTCCGCACCGTCCTTGCCGAACGCTGCGAACTGCTCGAAGGCGTAATGCATGTTGCCCGGCCGGGCGTACAGCTTGGCGTAATGGTTCCGCGTCGCTTCGTCGATGGCCTTGGGATCGGCCGACAGGTCGTTGTAGAAGCGATCGAGATAGATGCGCTCGCGGCCCTTGACCAGACGATCGACGTCGGGGCCGCGGAAATTGAAGTGCCAGAGCATCGGGCTTTTCAGGATCTCGTCCCAGGGGCCGATGCCGGGCAGCGGAGCGTCGATGACCACCCATTTGGTGATACGGTCAGGATATTGCGCGGCGAGCGCATAGCCCACCATGTTGCCGATGTCGTGCGTCACCAGATCGGCTTTCTGGACCTTGAGCTTGTCCATGAGCATGGCGATGTCCATGCCCTGGTTTTTCTTGTCGTAGCCGCCGGCGGCCTGGGACGACAGCCCCATCCCGCGCAGGTCCGGAACGATCACGGTGTGGTCCTTGTAGAGCGCCTTGGCGAGCGGCGCCCACATGTCGCCGGTGTCGGCGAAGCCGTGCAGGAGCACGACCGCCGGTCCGTGCCCGCCCACGCGGACATGCAGCGTGACGCCGTTGACAGAAATTCGTTCGATTTTGAAAGCCGCGGGGAAAGGCTCGACCGCTGCAACAGCCGGTCGACTGCTGACGACGGTCAGGATCATCAGGAGGGCGGCGAAAATGGCCGCGATGGATCGCGCGCCGGACGGCCGGCTGCTGAAGGCGAAACTGCGCATTGTTGACCTGCTCGCTCATGTGCCGAGCGCAACAACGTCGGCAGTCCACGCATCAAATACTTCGGTCGATCAAAACATACCATACCACCTTATGACCAGCTCCCCTTCCGCAATCTCATGCCCACTCCGCGAGCAGCCGTCTGGCTATCCCATCACCCCGCCGCGCTTGATCAGCTCTTTCCCGACCGCAGCCAGGTGCACCTGGTCCGGTCCGTCGCCGATGCGGATGAAGCGGGCGTAGACATAGGCGCGGGCGAGGAACGTATCCTGCGAGACGCCGGCGGCGCCGTGGATCTGGATGGCGCGGTCGATGACGCGGGCGGCCATGCCGGGCACCACGATCTTGGCGGCGGCAATCAAATCGCGCGCGGCCTTGTTGCCTTCGCGGTCCATCTTGTCGGCGGCCTGCAGCGTGAGCAGCCGCGCCTGCGCGATCTCGCAAAAGGAGTGCGCGATGTCCTCGCGCACCGAGCCCTGCTCGGCCAGCGGCTTGCCGAAGGCGACGCGCGACACGGACCGCTGGCACATCAATTCCAGCGCGCGCTGGGCGCAGCCGACCAGCCGCATGCAATGGTGGATGCGGCCGGGACCGAGCCGGCCCTGCGCGATCTCGAAGCCGCGTCCCTCGCCCAGCAGAATGTTCTCCGCGGGCACGCGGACGTTCTCGTAAGAAATCTCGGGGTGGCCGGCCGGCGCGTCGTCATAGCCGTAGGTCAGCATGTCGCGGACGATGCGCACGCCGGGCGTGTTCCTGGGCACCAGGATCATGGATTGCTGGCGATGGCGGTCGGGATCGTCGGGCGCGGTCTTGCCCATCACGATCAGAATCTCGCAATCCTCGTTCATCGCGCCCGAGGTGAACCATTTGCGTCCGTTGATGACGTAGTCGCTCCCGTCGCGCGTGATGGCGCACTGGATGTTGGTGGCATCGCTGGAAGCGACCTGCGGCTCGGTCATCGAGAAGCCAGAGCGGATGCGCCCCTCCAGCAGCGGCGTCAGCCAGCGCTCCTGCTGCGCCCTGGTGCCGTAGTTGGCGAGCACCTCCATGTTGCCGACATCGGGCGCCGAGCAGTTGAACACCTCGGGCGCCCAGAGGATGCGGCCCATGATCTCCTTCACGGGGGCATATTCGAGATTGGAGAGGCCCGGCCCGTGCTCGCCTGACAGAAACAGGTTCCAGAGCCCCTGCTCGCGCGCCATCCGCTTCAGGTCCTGCAGGATCTGCGGCGTCTTGTAGCGCGAAGCCTCCGGCTTCACCTGCTCGTAATAGAGGCTCCTCGACCGGCTCGACATGCGCCCGCATGAACTGCCGGACGCGCTCCTGCAGTTCGAGCGAACGGGTGGAGTGGTGAAAATCCATGGGGGTCTCCTCTTCTTCCCTTCTCCCCTTGTGGGAGAAGGTGGCGCGAAGCGCCGGATGAGGGTTCTCTCCGCGAACTCAACGAAGAGAATCGTTCGCGGAGAGAACCCCTCACCCGGCTGCGCTTCGCGCATCCACCCTCTCCCACAAGGGGAGAGGGTGCACCGTCTCTGCGGCCGCTCTCTTACGTCGCCTCACGTCCCCTTCAAGAGGCTCGCTCGCCACCACCCAGTCGTTGCCGTCGAACTGCAGCATATAGCCGTCCTTGATCGGGCGGAAATCCTGCGGCGTGGTGTTCAGCGTGATGCCGGGCATCAGCAGCGACAGCGGCACGTTCTTCAGGTTCGCCGCCTGCGCCATGATGTTCTCGCGCGTCAGATTGTCCTTGCACTGCTTGAGCAGCACCACCAGCGCCTCGGCGACGGTGTAGCCGTAGAGGCCGGCGACGTTGTTGACGTCGGCGTTGGGCAGGCGCTTCTTCATGAAGTCGATATAGGCCGTCATCGCCGGATCGTCCTTCGGCTGCTCGACGAAGGGTTTTAGCGAGCCGAGCGAGAGCACGCCCTTGCCGGCCGCGAGGCCCGCCGGCACCATCACGGTCGCCTTGTTGGCGCAGCCGCTCGCGAGGAAGCGGGTCGGCTGCCAGCCGACCTCGTGCGCTTTCCGGATCGCCTGCGCGCAGGCGCGCGGCGTCACCGAATAAATCATGAAGACATCGGCCTTGGTGTTCGCCAGCGTCAGCACCTGGGAATCGACGGTGGGATCGGTGACCTCGAAGCTCGAGGCCATCGCGATCGCCTTGTCGGCCTCAGTGCCGAGCGCTTCCTTGACGCCGCGCAGATATTCCTTGCCGGCATCGTCGTTCTGGTAGAGCACCGCAAAGCGCGCATTGGGATTCTTGGCGCGGGCATAGGCGACGTCGATCGCCGCCTCGCTGGTGTAGTTCGGCGCCCAGGGCAGCGCCATCGACCACGGCATGTTGGCGGGGTCGTTCCACTTCGAGGCCGAGCTGATCAGGAAGAGCTGCGGCACCTTGTTGCTGTTGAGATATTTCGCGATCGCCGAGGCTCGGCGCGGTGCCCATGGTGGCGAAGATGAAGGCGACGCCATCGCCCTCGACGAGGCGCCGCGCGGCCTCCATGGTCTTGGGCGGCGAGAAGGCGTCGTCCAGCGAGATCAAATTGAGCTTGCGGCCGCCGACGCCGCCCTTCTCGTTGACCTCGTCGAAATAGGCGGAGATCACCTTGCCCGTGATGCTGAGCGGCGAGGCCGGCCCGCTATAGGGCATGGTGTTGCCGATCTTGATCTCGGTGTCGCTGACGCCAGGACCGTAGGATTTCTGCGCGGAGACAGGCGTCGACAGGCAGGCGGCAGCCAGTGCTGCGGCCAGGACCAAAGCGGCTTTCATGGTTTCTCCCCGATGATTGTCGCCGCCCGAAATCGTGGCGCGAAGGCGCGGCGTGCTGCTTTTTGTCAGCGCGTCAGATCAGCGGAGTTCGGCAAGGTGGTCTTGCGTCGAGTTGCTGATGGCCTGGTTGCCAACGCCGCGGCTCCAGCCGGGGCGCGGCTTCAGCCGGTCGACCGCTCCATCTCCAGCTCGGCCTTGAGATTGTCGAGATCGCGATAAATTGAAGCGACCGCCAGCAGGCGGCCGCCTTTGCGATACTTCAGCAGGCAATCCTTGCCGGAGATGCTGCCGTCGATCGCGATGTCGTCGAAGCTCTCGGCGTGGCCGACATAGTTGATCGGCACGTCGTAATGCTGGCTCCAGAAGAACGGCACCGCATCGAAGCGCTCGCGCCTGCCGAGCATGTTGCGCGCAGCGGTCTGCCCCTGCCGCTCGGCGACCACCCAATGCTCGACGCGGATGGTCTGGCGCGAATGCGGATCGGGCCAGCGCGCGATGTCGCCGGCCGCGAAGATGCCGGACACGCTGGTCTCCAGATATTCGCTGACGCTGACGCCGCGATCGACCGCGAGCCCCGCCTGCTCGGCCAGCGCGAGGCGCGGCTTGACGCCGATCCCGACCACGACGAGATCGGCTTCGATGACGGCCCCGCTCTTCAGCGTGGCGCGGGGGCCATCGAGCTTCTCGACGGTGTCCTCGAGGTGGAAGATCACGCCGTGCTCTTCATGCAGGGACCGGACGAAGTCGCCGATCTCGGGCCCGAGCACCTTCTGCATCGGCCGCTCTTCCGGCGCGACCACGTGCACCTCGATCTTGCGCGCCCGCAAGGAGGCCGCGACCTCCAGGCCGATGAAGCTGGCGCCGATCACCAGCGCGCGCTTCGCAGTCCCCGCCGCCTTGATGATGGCGCGGCTGTCGGCGACGGAGCGCAGGGTGTGAACATGAGGCTGGTCCGCGCCCGGAATCTGCAGCCTGACCGGCTCGGCGCCGGTTGCGAGCAGCAAGCGGTCGAACGGAATCTTGTCGCCGGTGCCGAGCGTGACGCTGCGCGTCTTCACGTCGATCGCCGCGACCTCGGTGTCGAGCCTGAGATCGATGCCGGCATCCCGGTAATAGTCCTCGCCGCGCAGCGGCAGCCAGTCCTCCGGCGCGTCGCCGGCAAGATAGTCCTTGGAGAGGTTCGGCCGGTCGACCGGGATCGCGCCGTCATTGCTGAGCATGGTGATGGCGCCGGCAAAGCCCTCGCGCCGGAGTGTCTCGGCAGCAGCGAAGCCGGCGGCGCCGCCGCCGACAATGACGAACTTGTCCTGTGTCGGCGCGCTGCGATGCGCGGCCGGCGGCGCCGGTGCCTCGCGCTTGCGCCGGACGATGATGGTGTCCCTCTCGCGCGCGACCTCCCAGACCGCCAGCGCGTTCAGGGCCGGCGGACGGGTCGCCTCGCCCGTGCGCAGGGAGAAGCAGGCATGATGCCAGGGACAGCGGATGGTGTCGCCCACCACGAGGCCCTCCGCGAGCGGGCCGTGATAGTGGCTGCAGGCCGGCTCGATCGCAAAGATCTCGCTGCCGGCCTGCACCAGCAGGACGTCTTCCTCCCCGACATGACCGAGCAATTTGCCGTCCTTGAACGCGGTCAGCGCCACGCCCTGGGTCAGATCGGGTCCGCTCGGCTTCTTGTCCTCGGCCATGGCAACGCCTCCTTTGTACTCGCGCGGGTCAATCGTCCGAATTGGCGAGCCCCAGCAGCTCCTGGCGCGTCAGCGCGTTGTCGCGGAACACCCCCAGCATGCGGCTAGTGACGAGATCGGTGCCGGGCTTGTGCGCACCGCGCGTGGTCATGCAATGATGCGTCGCCTTGATGATGACGCCGACGCCTTCGGGCTTGAGCACGTCGTTGATGGTGTTGGCGATCTGCGCGGTCATCTTCTCCTGGATCTGGAGCCGTTTGGCGTAGACGTCCACCACGCGCGCAAGCTTGGAGATGCCGACGACGCGACCCTGCGGGATGTAAGCGACCCAGGCGCGGCCGACGATCGGCGCCATGTGATGCTCGCAATGGCTCTCGAAGCGGACGCCGCGCAGCACGATCATCTCGTCGTAGCCTTCGATCTCCTCGAAGGTCTTTTGCAGGATTTCAGTCGGATCCTGCGAATATCCTGAGAAATATTCCTCGAAAGCGCGGGCGACGCGATCAGGTGTCTCGCGCAGGCCGTCGCGCGCGGGATCATCGCCCGCCCAGCGGATCATGGTCCGGATCGCCTGCTCGACCTCCGCCTTGTCAGGTCGTTCGACCGGCGGCTGCGCCACCGCGACGCGTTCAAGCTTACGCACGTGTGACTTCATCGAAACCCTCCCCTGCGACGAGCCGCATACAGATGCGGCCCCACAGCTTGGACGGCTGCAGTCGGAAAAGGTTCCCGCAGATCGGGGAAATTTGGAAGTTACGAGTGCTCAGGCTGCCTGCGCGGCCGCTTTCCGGACGTCGATCACGGCCTGTGCCCAATCGGCCGGCCGCTCCTGCGGCAAATTATGTCCGGCATCGGTGAAGACGCGCCGTTCGAAGGAGCCTTCGAATTTATGGGCGTGATGGCCGGTGCCGGGATTGACGCCGTCGCTGTCGCCGTCGATCGCAATCGTCGGGACGCGGATCGGCGGCTGGGCTGCCAGCTTCGCCTCGATGGCCGCATAGGCGGGATCGCCTTTCACCAGCGCGTAGCGGTGGCGGTAGGAGTGGATCACGACATCGACGAAATCAGGATTGTCGAACGACACTGCGCTTGTCTCGAACGTCGCGTCGTCAAACACCCATTTCGGCGACCACATCGCCCAGAGCTGGCGCGCAAAGCCGCGCCGGTTGCGCTCCAGCGCACGGCGGCCGCGCTCATTGTGGAAGAGATATTGATACCACAGCGCCGCCTCCTCCGGCGGCGAGGCCGGCTCCATGGACCGCGCGATGTTCTGGATGTTGTAGGAATTGCCGGAGACGAGGCCGACCACGCGCTCCGGGTGCAGCGCCGAGACCACGCAGGCCGCGCGCCCGCCCCAGTCATAGCCGCCGACGATGGCGCGTGCGATGCCGAGCGCATCCATGAAGGCGAGGAGATCGGCGCCGAGCGCCGCCTGCTCTCCGGAGCGCAAGGTCGCGGCGATGCGGAAACGCGTCGGCCCGTAGCCGCGCAGCCAGGGCACGAGCACGCGCGCGCCGGCCTGCGCAAGGATCGGCGCGGTCTCGGCATAGGCGTTCACGTCATAGGGAAAGCCGTGGCCCATGATGCAGGGCCAGCCGTCGGGCGCTCCGTATTCGCGATAGGCGATGTCGAGGACGTCCGTGGCGATGGTTTTTTGTTGCATGATTTTCTCACGGAGCTGGAAGGCCGTAACCCGGACGGGCGCAGCGACATCCGGGATTGCTGCGACGTCCGCCCCGGATATCGCTCCGCTCATCCGGGCTACGGCACCGCGGGCGCGCCCTATTTCTGCGGCCCGGACAGCGAGATGTCGCGCTCGGCACGGAACACGTTGCTGTAGAGATTGGCGATCCATTGCCGGCCGATCTCGGTCTTGTTGAGATAGCCGATCTCGGTCTGGATGTGCGGTGCGACGCTATTCCAATAGAACTGTGGATAGCGGTTCACGATGTCGGCCGGCGAATCGTAGCCGAGCTGGCGGTTGATGCCGACCTCCTCGAACTCGTAGTACAGCGCGTTGGCCTTGCGCAGGTAGTTGGGGTCACCGAGCTGGCCGATGAAGTCCGCCGCGCGCAGGATGGAGGCCTCGTCGTCGTATTCCTGCCCCTCGCGCGCCGGAAACCGCGTGCCCTCGATGGCGCGGGCGATCCGCTCGGAATCGATGCCGCGGATCGGCGGCAATCGCCGCCGCACGAAGAGTTTCGAGCGATCGACGTGATACATCATCAGACTGGCATCCGAAGCGCCGCGGGGCAGCGATACCTTGGTGCCGGCGTCATCGATGATGAAGCCGTCCTCGTCATCCTCGGGAAACAGGCCGCGGACATAGCCGATATCGTGGGCGAGGCAGGCGATCAGGATATGGAGGTAATCCTCTGCCGCAAGATGCGCATGAAGATTTCGCCCCGAGAGGATCGCCTGAGCGGCCAGCGTCACCAGCATCGTATGCTCGATGTTGTGGTACAGCGCGTCGCTGTTGCCGATACATTCCATCGCGGTGCGCGTCGAGCCCTCCAGCACCCTGGCGGAAGAATCGTCGTACCGGCGACGCATGAACGTACCCAGCATCTTCTCCAGGGTTTCCGCCGCCAGTCTCGGTAACGTCATCATGGATGCAGCCCCGCTTGTCGGTGGTGTCCCACGCCAACTCCCGATGTCTCTATTGTTCTCGACGCGGCGCCAGCATAGCCCATCTTGGGCCGAGTAACCAAACGCTGGAACAAAAATACGGAAATATGATGCGGTTGTGCTCTGCGACATCGCGGTTGCGGTGACGGCTCGCTACACCCGGCCGGCGCCGGAAACGGGCCGGCGCGCGATCACTCCACCAGCAGCACGTCGACGGCGACGCCGAGCTTCTGCTTGGGCGAGCCGACAATGATGCCGTCGACCGGCGAGACGTCGGAAAAGTCGCGCCCGAGCGCAAGCACGATATGGTCGTTGCCGATCAGAAGATCGTTGGTCGGGTCGAAATCGACCCAGCCGAGCCTCCGCCCCGCACCACAGCGAGACCCAGGCATGGGTGGCATCGGCGCCCTGCAGGCGCGGCTGGCCCGGCGGCGGAATGGTGCGCAAATAGCCGCTGACATAGGCCGCCGGCAGACCGAGCCCGCGCAGCCCCGCGATCATCACATGGGCGAAGTCCTGGCAGACCCCGTGACGCTTGTCGAACACCTCGCCCAGCGGCGTCGAGATCACCGTGGCCTTGGGATCGTAGCGAAACTGATTGCGGATGCGATGCATCAGATCGACCGCGCCCGCGAGGACGCCGGCGCCCGGCGGAAAACTCTCGGCGGCATAGGTGCTGACCGCATGCAGCACCGGCACCAGCGGGCTTGCGAAGACGTAGCCGACGGGCGAAGCCGGACCGAGGCTCGTCGCCTCGAAGGCGATGTCGCGAACGCTCTCCCAGGGCGGGCTCGCGGCATCGCGCGACGGCGGCTGGCGCGACACCGAGACGCGCGAGCGCGAATCGATCCGTAAGTTGCGATGCGCGGCCTCGATCACGACACTCTCGGTGAGCGTGCCGAAGAAATCGCGCCGCACGGTGCGCTGGGCGGGGCGCGGACGAGATCTCGACCCGGTGCGAGATCAGTTCCTGGCCGCCGCCGCTGCGCGGCTCCAGCCGCAGCGTACAGCGGGCGAAGCTGACCGGATTCTCGTATTCGTAAGTTGTGACGTGACGGATGTCGTAGATCACGCCAGCCCCGTCAGCTTTTCCGGCCGGCTGGCATTGGGACCGTGCGGGAAGTAGTGCTGCCCGATCGCGTCGGCGAGGCTGAGCAGGTCCTGCTCCAGCGCGAACAGCGTCTTGACCTCGAGCTTCTCGGCCTCCGCCGTTGCGAGCATCGCCTGCATCGCCACCGCAAGCCGCTGCGGCTTCTCGATCAGGCCGTGCTCCTTCAGGCTCGGGAGCGCTGCGATGTGCTCGTTCAGCGTCATCACCTGAAACGCCACCGAACGCGGATTGTAGGGATCGAGCACCGCGAGGTCGCGCACCGGCGCCAGGATCGGCGCCAGCAGATAGCGCGAACGGTAGGTGATCTGGCAATCCACCAGGGTCAACAGGATGTCGAGATCCTCGTCGCCGGCCTCGTCATAGGCGAACTGCCGCGTGAAGCGCGTGGTGTTGATGGCGCGCTCGGTGCGGCGGCCGATGTCGAGGAAGCGCCAGCCGGCCGCGCGGTTCATGTTCTCCTGCGCAAGGCCGGCAAGGCTCGCCAACTCCTGCAAGGTCAGCTCGGCTGCGCTCACCACGCTGTCGTCGCCCTCGACCTCGAAGGCGAGACGCTCGGCCATCTCGGTGATGACCTGCCAGGCGTCGGGCGACAGCCGTTCGCGCAAGGAGGTCGCCGTGCGCTGCGCGGCCCGCACCAGCGACAGGGCCGAGCCGAAACGGTCCGGGCTCTGCAGCGCCTCGGCCACGATGCGCCCCGGCGTCGTGCGCGAGGTTTGCGAGACCGCGCCCCAGGCCACCAGCAGGCGCTGGATGCGTTCGGCCGATTGCAGCGAGGCCGCAGTGCCCTTGTTGGGTCCGCTCGGCGAGCCCAAAGCACGGACGAGGCGCAACGTCGCCTCGGCGCGTTCGAGATAGCGGCCGAGCCAGAACAGATTGTCGGCAGCCCGGCTCGGCAGCACGCCGGCGATGCGGCGAATGCGGACCTTGTCGGTCGCCGGCAGCAAGGTCGCGGTCGAGACCTGCTTGTCGGAGACGACCCAGACGTCGGCGGCGCGGGCACCGTCGCCCATCGACACCGCGCGCGCGTCGGCCTGCTCGGCGATCCGGCAAAAGCCGCCGGGCATGATGGCCCAGCCATCCGGCGTCGCGGCGGCGAACACGCGCAGCACGAAGGGACGCGGCGTGATCTGGCCCTGCTCCCACACCGGCATGGTCGAGAGCCGCACCACCTCCTGGCCGACATAGTCCATGCCGCGCGCGGCGATGGCGTCGACCAGGCGCTGGCGGTCGGCCGCGTCGAGCCTCGCTCGCGAGCACCGGGCCGTTGCGGTCGAAGCCGGGCACGCCGCTGCGATAGGCGCCTTCGATCGCGACCTCGTCGAGCCGCGACAGAACCTCGTCACGCGCCGATTTCTGGCCGCACCACCAGGTCGCGATGTGCGGCATCTTCAGCTCTTCGCCGAGCAGGCGGCGGCTGAGCGCCGGCAGGAAACCGAGCAGTGCGCGTGCCTCCAGCACGCCCGAGCCCGGCATGTTGGCGACGACGACGCCGTCCTTGCGCAGCACGTCGATCAGTCCGGGGACGCCGAGATGCGAGGACGCATCGAGCCTCGAGCGGATCGAGCGAGTTGGAATCGACCCGGCGGAGCAGCACGTCGAGCCGCTTCAGGCCAGCAACGGTGCGGATGTGGACGCGGTTGTCGCTGACGGCGAGATCGTCGCCTTCCACCAGGAGGAAGCCGAGATAGCGCGCCAGCGTCGCATGTTCGAAATAGGTCTCGCTGAAGCTGCCGGGGGTGAGCACGCCGATGCGCGGCTCGTCGCGATCGGCTCGCGCGCGAAGACTGTCGCGGAAGGCCTCGAAGAACGGCGCGACGCGCGGCACATTCATCGACTTGTAGAGATCGGAGAAGGCGCGCGAGAGCACGAGGCGGTTCCTCCAGCGCGTAGCCTGCGCCCGACGGCGCCTGGGTGCGGTCGCCGAGCACCCACCAGCGGCCGTCGGGTCCGCGGCCGACGTCGGCGGCATAGAGCGACAGATAGCGCCCGCCCGGCGGCGGCACGCCGCAGACGGGACGGAGGTATTCGGGGCTGCCGGCGATCGCCGCGGCCGGCAGCGCGCCCTCGGCCACCAGCCGGCCCTCGCCATAGATATCGGCCAGCACGCGCTCCAGCAGCTCGGCGCGCTGGGTGATGCCGGCGGAGAGCTGCTGCCAGTCGGTCTCGTCGATCAGAAGCGGCAGATGGCTGATCGACCACGGCCGGTCGGCGCTGTCGCCGGGGGCGCGGTAGGTGACGCCGGCCTCGCGGAGGTGGCGATCGGCCATGCCGAAACGCCGCTCGATCTCGTCGGGCGCGAGCGCCCCGAAGGCATCGAAGAAGCGGCTCCAGACCGCTCGCGGGGCGCCGTCAGGGCCCAGAAACTCGTCGGGGATGCCAGGCAGCCGCTTATAGTCGCGGACCCATTGCGCGAAGCGGCGCTGGCCCTCGCGTTGGCCCTCGCGTTGACCCTCGCGTTGACCCTCGCGTTGACTTGGCGCCCTGCCCGCCCTGTCGTTCTCTTCGGCTGCGCCCTCGGCCATGCGCCTCTCCCTGCCCCACCATCATACTCATTGCAGGAGCGGGGTCCGCAAGTCGAGGGTCAGCGGGAACTCACTTGTGCGTTCCTCGGGGGTGGCCGGACCGGCCCCGGCGTATGGCCGTGGTCCTGGAAGCGCGCCAGCCGCCGCGCCTCGGCCTCATAGGTGTTGACCGGCTTGGTGTCGTAGCTGCGCCCGCCCGGATGGGCGACATGGTAGACGCAGCCGCCGAGGGAGCGGCCGTTCCAGGTATCGATGAGGTCGAAGGTCAGCGGCGCGTGAACGGGAATGGTCGGGTGCAGGCCGGAGGCCGGCTGCCAGGCCTTGAAGCGCACGCCGGCGACCGCCTCGCCCGAGCGCCCGGTCGAGGTCATCGGCAGACGGCGGCCGTTGCAGGTGACGATGTGGCGCCCCTCGACAAAACCCTCCGCCTTGATCTGGAGCCGCTCGACCGACGAGTCGACATAACGCACGGTGCCGCCGGCCGAGCCCTCCTCGCCGAGCACGTGCCAGGGCTCCAGCGCCTGGCGCAGCTCCAGCGTCACGCCGCCATGATGGACACGGCCAAAGGCGGGGAAGCGGAATTCGAGCTGGGCCAGGTACCATTCCGGCTCGAACGGATAGCCGAACTCCCTGAGCTCGGAGAGCACGTCCAGGAAATCTTCCCAGATAAAATGCGGCAGCATGAAGCGATCATGCAGCGCGGTGCCCCAGCGCACGAACTTGCCTTGTTGGGGCTCGCGCCACATCTTCGCGATCAGGGCGCGGATCAGGAGCTGCTGTGCCAGCGACATGCGCGGATCGGGCGGCATTTCGAGCGCGCGGAATTCGACGAGGCCGAGGCGGCCCGTGGTCCCGTCAGGCGAATAGAGCTTGTCGATGCAGATTTCGGCGCGGTGGGTGTTGCCGGTGATGTCGACGAGCAGATGCCGGAACAGGCGATCCACCAGCCACAGCGGCGTCTGGTAGCCCGGCGGCGGCACATGCGAGAGCGCGATCTCCAGCTCGTAGATGCTGTCGTGACGGGCTTCGTCGATACGCGGCGCCTGGCTGGTCGGGCCGATGAACAGGCCGGAGAAGAAATAGGACAGCGAGGGTGCCGCTGCCAGTACAGCACGAGACTCTTCAACAGATCGGGCCGGCGCAGGAACGGCGAATCCTGCGGGCTCGAGCCGCCGATCACGACGTGATTGCCGCCGCCGGTGCCGGTATGGCGGCCGTCGACCAAAAAGCGGTTGGCGCCGAGGCGTGTCTTGCCGGCATCCTCATAGAGCCCGACGGTGATGTCGACCGCTTCGCGCCAGCTTTTCGCCGGCTGGATGTTGACCTCGATGACACCGGGGTCGGGCGTCACCTTGATCACCTCGATGCGCGGATCGAACGGCGGCGGATAGCCCTCGACGTGGACCTGAATCTGCATCTCCTCCGCGGTGGCTTCGAGTGCCGCGACCATTTCGAGATAATCCTCGATGCGCTCGACCGGCGGCATGAAGGCGCAGAGCACGCCGTCGCGGATTTCGATCGACAGCGCGGTGCGAACCGGGATCGCCGTGTTGAGCTTCTCGGGCGCCTCCCGGGGCGGCGCTTTCGGCCGCGCGGGAAGCGTGAACACCGGCAGCTTGCCGCGCGCCTCCATCGGGTCCTGCTCGACGATGTAAGGATATTGATTGGGCGGGACGTAGCCGAGCGAGCCGATCGGCAGGCGCAGGCCGAGCGGTGAATCGCCCGGCATCAGAAACAGATGACTGCGCCGCAGCGGCCAACGCTCGCTGCGCCAGCGCGGCGGTGCGTTCCAGCGCTGGATCGGCAGCACGAAGCCGCGCGGATTGTTGAGGCCCTCGTCGAACACTCGCGCCATGCGGGCGCGCGCCTCCGGATCAGACAGTTTGGAATCGGAGGGATCGACGTTGACGGGAAGCTCGGCTTCCTTCTGCAGCCAATAGGCCGTGTCCTCATAGGCCGGCATGATGTAGCCAAGGTCGACGCCGAGCCGCGCGGCAGTACCTTCCATGAAGGTCTCGGCGTCCTTGGCCATGGGCTTGCGCGGGTTCTCGATCCTGGCGATCAGATCGGCGTTCTTCCAGATCGGCACGCCGTCCTTGCGCCAGTACAGGCCGAAAGCCCAGCGCGGCAGGCTCTCGCCGGGATACCATTTGCCCTGGCCGTAATGCAGCAGGCCGCCGGGTGCGAAACGATCGCGCAGACGGCGGATCAGATCGTCGCCGAGCCCGCGCTTGGTCGGGCCTACCGCTTCCGTATTCCACTCTCCGGCTTCAAGGTCGTCGACCGAGACGAAGGTGGGCTCGCCGCCCATGGTGAGCCGCACGTCCGCGCTCGCAAGATCGCCGTCGACCTGCTCGCCGAGATCGTTGAGCCGCGCCCAGGAGTCATCGGAGAACGGTTTTGTGATGCGCGGCGCCTCGCGGATGCGCTTGACGCTCATGTCGAAGGCGAAGTCGACCTCGGCAAAGCCGGCCCCGCCGGAGATCGGCGCGGCCGAGCGATAATGCGGCGTGGCGGCCACCGGGATATGCCCCTCGCCCGCGAGCATGCCGGAGGTGGCATCGAAGCCGATCCAGCCGGCACCCGGCAGATAGACCTCCGCCCAGGCGTGTAAATCGGTGAAGTCGTTCTCGACTTCGGGAGGTCCCTCGATCGGATCGATGTCCGGACGGATCTGGATCAAATAGCCCGAGACGAAGCGCGCGGCGAGCCCGAGATGACGGAAGGTCTGGATCAGCAGCCAGGCGGAGTCGCGGCACGATCCGGCCCCGGAGGAGAGCGTCTCCTCCGGCGTCTGCACGCCGGGCTCCATGCGGATAATGTAACGGACGTGCTTCTGAAGCTCGCGATTGAGATCGACCAGGAAGTTGACGGTGTTCGGGGCCTCAGGGGGATCGTATCGAGAAATTTCGCGAACAGGCGATCGGGCTTGACGGTCTCGAGATACGGCGCGAGGCTCGGTCTTCAAATCCTTCGAATACTCGAACGGGAAACTGTCGGCGTAGGGCTCGACGAAGAAATCGAACGGATTGACCACCGTCATCTGCGCCGTGAAGTCGACCTCGATCTTCAATTCGGTCGTCTTCTCGGGGAAGACGTAACGGGCGAGCCAGTTGCCTTGCGGATCCTGCTGCCAGTTCACGAAATGATTGGAGGGCGAGACCTTGAGCGAATAGCTCAGGATCGGGGTGCGCGTATGCGGCGCCGGCCGCAGCCGGATGGTCTGCGGTCCCAGGTCGATCGGGCGGTCGTATTTGTAATGTGTGACGTGGTGTAATGCGACGTAGATCGACACGGTGCGCGGTGCTCCAGCAGCTTTTTTGAGCAGAACACCTGATGTGGGTGCGATCAAGCACTAACAACGGGCAGAGGATGCCTAGGAAGTGTTCGGGCTACGCGGGCAGTATCGTAGGGTGGGCAAAGCGAAGCGTGCCCACGGCTTCCATTGCGTGGACAAGGCGCAAGTGCGGCTTTGCCCACCCTACGATTCCGGGTTTGGCGCGATGATTCTCCACGGCGTCATGGCCGGGCTTGTCCCGGCCATCCACGACCTTCGCTTGCGATGTCAAAGAACGTGGATGTCCGGGACAAGCCCGGCCATGACGACCTCTTGTGGATCTACGTCCGACTACTCTAGCGGCGCGGCCCTACGCCGCCGAGGTCAGCCGCTGCAGGAACTGCGTCACCTCGCGGCGGAGCGTCTCGACTTCGCCGTGGACGCGCTCGGAGGCGCTGTTGACGCGGCTCGCGACGCGGCCGGTGTCGGCGGCGGCTTCGCTGATGCCCGATACGTTGGAGGACACTTGCGAGGTGCCGGCGGAGGCTTCGTGAACGTTGCGCGCGATCTCGCGCGTCGCGGAGCCCTGCTGCTCGATCGAGGCCGCGATGCTCGCGGTGATGCCGTCGATCTCGGCGATGGTCTGCGCGATCGCCTCGACCGCCGCGACCGAATTGCTGGTCGATTGCTGCATCTCGCCGACCTTGGCGCTGATCTCCTCGGTCGCCTTCGCGGTCTGGTTGGCGAGGCTCTTGACCTCGGAGGCCACCACCGCGAAGCCGCGGCCGGCCTCGCCTGCCCGCGCCGCCTCGATCGTGGCGTTGAGCGCCAGCAAATTGGTCTGCGAGGCGATCTCGCTGATCAGCTTGACGACGTCGCCGATCCGCATCGCGGCATCCGCGAGCGTGCGAATTTCATCGCCGGCCCGGTTGGCCTCGTCGACCGCACGCCCCGTGCTCGTGGTCGAGCCGGCCACCTGACGGCTGATCTCGGCGATCGAGGATGCGAGCTGTTCGGCCGCGCTCGCCACTGTCGCAACGTTGCTCGAAGCCTGATCGGACGCGCTGCGCATTCCGGAGGTCTGTCGGTTCGTCATCTCCGCCGCGGCCGCCATCTGGCCGGCGTCGGATTCGAGGTCAGTCGCGGCGCTCATGAGGCTGCCCGCGACGCTGTCGAGATGCGTGCCGAACTGCTTCGCGAGGTCGCCGATCTCGACCACGCGGCGGCCGAGGCCGTCGGTGCCGGCATTGATGATGGTCGCCGAGCGGCGGAACGAGCCGGGCAATCCGCGCGCGAGAATCTTGCGGAAATACTTGCCGCGGCTGGCATAGTCCATCGATGCCGAAGCCTCGCGGACGAAGGCATCGGTGATGTCGAGCATGTCGTTGACCGACTTCTGGATGGCGCCGATCCGCCCGGCCTGCCGCTCGCTCAGGATCCGCGCTTCGAGATCGCCGCGCGCCGCCTTGCGGCAGACATCGGCGACCTCATCGACCGCCACCGCCGTGCGGTGCTGGCACCAGAGGCCGTAGCCGAGCAGCACCATAGTCGCACCGAGCAAAGCGGTACCGGCGATCCCACTCACACCGAGAAGCGAGAGAACGAAAGCAACGGCGGCAACAACACACGCGAGCGCGGTCGCTCCCTGCGCCTTAGAGAGAGCACAAATTCATCGTAACCGACACCGTTTTGCTTGAGCAGACCGACCATCATGTCGAAGCTCGCACGCATGCCCTCCTTCGCATTGGCATGGCGAGCCTCTTCGGCGCAAAGCGCCTTGTAGATCGGTTTGATTTTCTCGACCGGCGCGGAATCGGGTCTGCGTCGATTGGAATGATAGCCGATGATGTTGCCGTGATCGTCGAGCGTCGGGGTGACGTGGGCGAAGACCCAATAATGGCTGCCGTCCCCGGCGAGATTGACGACGTAGGCGAAGATTTCCTGCTTGGTCTGGAGCGTGTCCCACAGCAGCTTGAAGACGCAGCGTGGCATGTCCGGATGGCGGATCAGGCTGTGGGGCGCGCCCATCAGCTGCTTCCAGGGATATCTCGCCATGCGGAGAAAGACGTCGTTGGCGTAGGTGATGCGGCCTTTGAGATCGGTCTTCGATACGATCAGCTCCTCCTCACCGAGGAGATTTTCCACCCCAGTAGGACGTATCGCTTGCATCGTCTGGTCCCTAGGCAAAGGTCGGCCCCACCACGCTGTGGAGCCGCATCACACCATGTCTACGGCAACAGTAGTTAATCAGGTGTAAGCTTGCGAAGCTCGGGGCGAGATGCGTGCCTCCGTATCATTACTTAGCGGGAGATCATTGCATCCGGCGCAACCACACGCATCGCCTATCACTTGATTCAATTGCGACTGCGTTGCGATTGCGCCGTCCCCGCGCGACTACATCGTCGCTCCCAGCACCCACGGCGCGAACTCGGCGCCGCCGAAATCGAAACTCTCGCTCTTGGTCGGCTGGCCTGAAGCGGTCTTGAGGATGAGATCGAAGATGCGCTGGCCGCATTCCTGCACGCTCTCCTCGCCTTCGAGGATGGTGCCGCAATTGACGTCCATGTCCTCTTCCATGCGCTTGTACATCGGCGTGTTGGTGGCAAGCTTGATCGAGGGCGCCGGCTTGCAGCCGAAAACGCTGCCGCGGCCGGTGGTGAAGCAGACGAGATTGGCGCCGCCCGCGACCTGTCCGGTTGCGGCGACCGGGTCGTAGCCGGGTGTGTCCATGAAGACGAAGCCCTTCTTGGTGATGGGCTCGGCGTAGCGCAGCACCTCGACGAGATTGGTGGTGCCGGCCTTCGCCATCGCGCCGAGCGACTTCTCCAGGATGGTGGTGAGACCGCCGGCCTTGTTGCCGGGGCTCGGATTTGCGTTCATCTCGGCGCCTTCGCGCTCGGTGTATTCGTCCCACCAGCGCATCAGGTCGACCAGCTTCTCGCCGACCTCGCGGCTGACCGCGCGGCGCGTCAACAGATGCTCGGCGCCGTAGGTCTCGGGCCGTCTCCGACAGGATGACGGTGCCGCCGTGACGCACGATGAGATCGCTGGCCGCGCCGAGCGCGGGGTTGGCGGACACGCCGGAATAGCCGTCCGAGCCGCCGCATTGCAGGGCGACGGTGAGGACTCGCTCACCGGCACGGATTCACGCGTCACCTTGTTGGAATCAGCCAGCGCCTCGCGCACGAAGGCGATACCGGCTTCGACGGTCTTGCGGGTGCCGCCGACCTCCTGGATGTCCATCGCGCGCAGGCGGCCGGCGAGCTTCTGCTCTTCCATGAGGCCGCCTATCTGGTTCACCTCGCAGCCGAGGCCGAGCACGATGACGTGGGAGAAATTGACGTGCCGCGCGTAGCCGCCGAGCGTGCGGCGGAGCAGCGCCAGCGGCTCATTCTGCGTCATGCCGCAGCCGGTCTTGTGGGTCAGCGCGACCACGCCGTCCACGTTCGGGAAATCGGCCAGCGGATTGTCGCCGGTGAAGGGATTCTTCTTGAAGACGTCGGCGACGAGGCTCGCGACATGCGCGCTGCAATTCACCGAGGTGAGGATGCCGATATAGTTGCGCGTGGCGACGCGGCCGTCGGGGCGGCGGATGCCCTCGAACGTCGCCGGCAAGTCGAAGTTCGGCGTCGGCTTGACGTCGGCGCAATAGGCATAGTCCTTCGCGAAATCGCCCATGCCGATGTTCTGCACGTGCACGTGCTGGCCCGGCGCGATGGCCTGGGTCGCAAAGCCGATAATCTGGCCGTAGCGGATGACGGGCTCGCCCACCGAAAACGGCTTGATCGCGACCTTGTGGCCGGAGGGAATGCGTTCGACCGTCGTGACGCCGTCGGCCACCACCGTCCCCGGCGGCAGGCTGGCGCGCGCGATCAGCACGCCATCATCGGAATGCAGGCGGATGACGGGGCTGATGGTCATGGGAGTCTCCTATTCGAAATGATCGTGCCCCGGACGCTGCGCAGCGCGAAAGCGGTGCGCTGCAGATCCGGGGCCCAGTTGTTACGTCGCGTCATTCATTAGCTTTTGGGTCCCGGCTCTGCGGAGCGGCGCCATAGCGCGTCGAAGACGCGCGTAAACGCGCTTGTGGTGCCGCACCGCGTCCGGGACACAAGAGCTCAGGCCTTGCCGCCGGAATCCTTCCGGGTGGCGTTGACCTGCATCTTGGCGTAGGTGGTCATCAGGCCGACTTCATTCGACAAGGTCACCAGCTTGAAGCCCATGTTGATGGCACGCGCCGCGCCTTCCGCGCCGCTGCAATGGATGCCCGGGTTGAGGCCGCGCTTGCCGCACTCCTTGATGATCTTCTCGTAGATCGCGAGGATCTCCGGCTCCGAACGGTCGAGCTTGGGCTCGAGGCCGTAGGAGAAGCCGAGATCGGACGGGCCGATATAGACGCCGTCGATGCCCTCGACGTCGAGGATCGCTTCCATGTTCTCGACCGCGGTCTTGGTCTCCATCATCGGCAGCAGGATAGTGTCGGCATTCGCCGTCTTCTGATAGGAGCCGGCGGTGCCGTACATGCCGGCACGGATCGGGCCGTTGGAGCGGACGCCCTGCGGCGGGTATTTCGAATAGGAGACGAGGTTCTTGGCTTCCTGCGCCGTGTTGACCATCGGGCAGATCACGCCATAGGCGCCGCCGTCGAGCACCTTGCCGATGATGCCGGGCTCGTTCCAGGGCACGCGGACCATCGGGGTGACCGGATGCTTGTCCATGGCCTGGAAGCACTGCACCATCGAGAGATAGTCCTGCACGCCATGCTGCATGTCGACGGTGACGCTGTCGAAGCCGCATTGCGCGATCATCTCAGCCGAGAAGCCGGAGGGAATTGCGAGCCACGCGTTGACCACGGCCTTGCCCGACTTCCAGATTTCCTTGACCTTGTTCGCCACGTTGCCTTCCTTCTTTGTTGTTTGGACCGTGTTGTTTCGAGCGCGTGATTTGGACCATTCGTCACCACGACGAGCGCTGCGACAGCACGAACCCGCTGTTACCGCGAACCGGGGCGCCGCGCTACGCTCGCAATGGCGCAAGACCTATGCGGTTGCCCTCTGGATGCTGGCTTCGCTGACGCCGACCTCGCGGGCCGTGTTCACTATTGCCGCCCAGGTGTCATCCGGCAAGGGGATGCCGTTCCGGGTTCGCTCAGCCCGGGTTTTCCGCTCGGGATCGCCGGGAATCAGCACCTGATCGACCCCGGCCATCGGCTTGGTGGCGCGGATGAAATCGACATAGCGCGACACTTCGCCGTCGAACAGATTGGAGGTATCGACGACCTTCGGATCGACATAGGAACGCCAGCATGCCGTTGGCAAAGCGGCGGCCGCCCGACGTGGCGCCGGTTCCGGTCAGCGCGCCGCCCAGGAGCTCGCACATGAAGGCGAGGCCAGATCCCTTGTGCTCGCCGAAGGCGCGGATGGCGCCGGTCCCCCGGGTATGGTCCCGCGGTCCGTCCGGCGTGTAGGGCCCGTACAGCACGGCCGGCTCCTCGCTCAGGGTTCCGTCGGCATCGACCAATGCGCCCTTGGGCAGCCTCTTGCCGCCGCGGCTTGCGACCAGCACCTTGCCCTCGGCGACCACCGAAGTCGCAAAATCCAGCACGATGGGATCCTGCCCCTGGCGCGGGATGCCGACGCAGTAAGGCGCCGTGGACAGCCGCTTCTCGACGCCTCCGAACGGCGCCACCAGCAGCGAGCCCGCGGCATTGACGAAATGCACGGAGATGAGGCCTTCGGCCGCAGCCATCTCGGCCCAGTCGCCGACGCGACCGATATGACCGGCATTGCGCAGCGCGACCGCGGCAAGGCCAGCTTTACGGCACTTCTCGATGCCGATCCGCACCGCCTGCGGCGTCACGGTCTGGCCGTAGCCGAACTTGCCGTCGATCACTGCGAGCGAGGGCGTGTCCAGCACGATTTCGGCGGTCTGGTTGGGCACCACCGAGCCGGTCTTCTGCCAGCGGATGTAGACGGGAACGCGGATCACGCCGTGGCTGTCATGGCCGGTCAGGTTCGCGGTGGTCAGATAGGTGGCGATGCGCCGTGCTTCCTCCGGCGAGGATTGCGCATGCGCGAAAACCTCAGTGACGAAGTCGATCAGATTCTGAACCTGAATGGTGACCATGGATGTTCGCTCGCCTCCCCTGTTTCAGGCGGAGGCGCGCGCAACGCAGCGTTCTCCATCCCCGCGCCGATTTTCAGCGATCGGCTTGGCGGCAGTTTGAGCGAACAACGCCGCCGATGTCCATCGGCGTTGCCGCGCACGCGTGCATATCAGCTTTCACTCCTCGGCACTTGCCTCCTCGGCGCTGCCGAGGCTCCGCCAGGCTCTGCTCGAGCGCGCCGAGCATCTCCTGCAATTCGGCGAGCTTGCGTGCGCCAAAGCGTCGCGTGATCTCGGCATAGATCGCCTCCGAATTCGGGGCCACCGAGGCCATCAGCTTCACGCCCTCCTTCGAGATCGAGACCATGCTGCGGCGCTGGTCGGATTTCGCGGTCTTGCGCTCGATCAGATGGCGCGCCTCGAGATCGCGCAGGATGCGCGACAGGCTCGGCCCGAGCAGGAACGCGGTGCGCGCCAGCTCCGTGACCTCGACCGCGTCGATCGCCGCCAGCGCGCGCAGGATGCGCCATTGCTGCTCGGTCAGGCCGTGCTCGCGCAGCGAGGGACGAAACTGCCGCATCACCGCCTCGCGGGCCCGCAGCAACGACATCGGCAACGAGCGCGAGAAATCGCGCATCGGCACCTGCCGCGCGGCGGGGGCGTTTGCGTTCGCGGGATCAGCCGGTCTCTTCACCATGACGCCCTTTCAAGCCGCGAAACGTTTGCAGTGCAGCAAGCCGAAATTGTGTTTGACGCATTCACTTAACATGTTAAGTATCTCCCGGCACCCCAATTTGTAAGATCACAAATGGCGCTTTCCAACGACGATATCCAAGCTTGCGCGAGGCGTCTGCACCAGGCGGAGAAGACCCGCACGCAGATCCGCCAGCTCTCGCAGGACTTCCCCGACATCACCATCGCCGATGCCTACGCGATTCAGAAGGCCTGGGTCGACGTCAAGATCGCGGAGGGGCGCATCGTCAAAGGCCACAAGATCGGCCTGACCTCGAAGGCGATGCAGAGCGCGCTTGACATCAACGAGCCGGATTCCGGCGTGCTGCTCGACGACATGTTCTTTGCCGATGGCGGCCTGGTCCCGACCGATCGCTTCATCGCAACGCGGGTCGAGGCCGAGTCTCGCCTTCGTCATGAGCAAGCGCCTGTCCGGCCCCGACTGCACGATGTTCGACGTGCTCAACGCCACCGATTTCGTGGTGCCGGCGCTGGAGATCCTGGACACGCGCATCGAGCGCGTCGATCCCAAGACCAAGGCGACGCGCAAGATCTACGACACCATCGCCGACAATGCGGCCAATGCCGGCATCGTGCTCGGCGGACGTCCGATCCGCCCGCTCGATGCCGATTTGCGCTGGATCGGCGCGCTGTGCTTTCGGAACGGCCAGCTCGAGGAGACAGGCCTCGCCGCCGGCGTACTCAATCATCCCGCCACGGCCGTTGCCTGGCTCGCCAACAAGATCGCGCCGCTCGGCCTTGCGCTCGAGCCGGGACAAGTCGTACTCGCGGGCTCCTTCATCCGCCCGATCGAGACCCGCAAGGGTGACACAATTCAGGCCGACTATGGCGCCTACGGCTCGGTGAGCTGCTACTTCGCTTGAGAACAACAAGACGATTCAGGGAGTGAAACCGCGATGCCGCATTTCACTATCGAATATTCGGCCAATCTCGACAGCCGTCTCGATATGAAGCTGGTGTGCGAGGTCGTGCGCAAGGCAGCGGTCGAGACCGGCATCTTCCCGCTCGGCGGCATCCGCGTGCGCGCCATCCGCTGCGAGCATTATGCGGTCGCCGATGCGCGCAACGACTACGGCTTCCTCGACATGGTGCTGCGCATCGGCGAAGGCCGCGACCTTCCCACGCGGCAGAAAGCCGGCGAGCACGTCTTCCAGGCGCTCTCCCGCCATCTCGATCCCGTCTTCGCCGCCAGCAAGTTCGCCCTCTCGTTCGACATGCAGATCAACGACAAGGACACCAGCTGGAAGCGCAACAACATCCACGACGCCCTGAAAGCGGAAGCCGCCCATGGATAAGCCCACTCCGAAAGCCGATGTGTTCCAGGCCAACCGCGACCGCGTCGCGCCGCTGCTGAAGAAGCTGCAAGCGGACGGCATCGGCCATTTCATCGACGGCAAGACCGTGCCGGCGATCTCCGGCGCCACGTTCGAGACCAAATCTCCGGTCGATGGCGCGACGCTTGCGATCGTCGCGCGCGGCAATGCCGAGGATATCGACCGCGCGGCAACCTCCGCCGCGCTCGCCTTCAAGTCCTGGCGCGACATGGGCCCGGCGATGCGCAAGAAGTTGCTGCATCGCGTCGCCGATGCCATCGAGGACAACGCCGACGACATCGCCGTGCTCGAATGCATCGACACCGGCCAGGCCTATCGCTTCATGGCCAAGGCCGCGATCCGCGCCGCCGAGAATTTCCGCTTCTTTGCCGACAAATGCGCCGAGGCGCGCGACGGCCTCAACACGCCGAGCGACGAGCACTGGAACGTCTCGACCCGCGTGCCGATCGGCCCGGTCGGCGTAATCACGCCGTGGAACACGCCGTTCATGCTCTCGACCTGGAAGATCGCCCCGGCTCTCGCGGCCGGCTGCACGGTCGTGCACAAGCCGGCCGAATGGTCGCCGGTGACGGCGTCGATCCTGGCGAGGCTGGTCAAGGAAGCCGGCGTGCCCGACGGCGTGCTCAACAGCGTTCACGGTTTTGGTGAAGAGGCCGGCAAGGCGCTGACCGAGCATCCCGCCATCAAGGCGATCGGCTTCGTCGGCGAGAGCGCGACCGGCTCTGCGATCATGGTGCAGGGTGCGCCGACCCTGAAGCGCGTGCATTTCGAGGCTCGGCGGCAAGAATCCCGTGATCGTGTTCGACGACGCCGATCTCGATCGCGCGCTCGATGCCGTGGTGTTCATGATCTACTCGCTCAACGGCGAGCGTTGTACTTCTTCCAGCCGCCTGCTGATCCAGCAGGGCATCGCGGACAAGTTCGTGGAGAAGCTGACCGCTCGCGTGAAGGCGCTGAAGGTCGGCCATCCCCTCGATCCCGCCACCGAGATCGGGCCGCTGATCCACGAGCGTCATTTGGCAAAGGTCTGCTCCTATTTCGACGTCGCGCGGCAGGACGGCGCAACCATCGCCGTCGGCGGCAAGGCCCATGACGGCCCGGGCGGCGGGCATTACGTCGAGCCTACGCTGGTGACCGGCGCGCATGGCAAGATGCGCGTCGCACAGGAGGAGGTGTTCGGCCCCTTCCTCACCGTGCTGCCCTTCAAGGACGAGAAAGACGCCATCGAGATCGCCAACGACATCCGCTATGGCCTCACGGGTTACGTCTGGACCAACGATGTCGGCCGCGCGCTGCGCGTCGCCGATGCGCTGGAGGCCGGCATGATCTGGCTGAACTCGGAGAATGTCCGCCATCTGCCGACGCCGTTCGGCGGCATGAAGGCCTCGGGCATCGGCCGCGACGGCGGCGACTATTCGTTCGACTTCTACATGGAAACCAAGCACGTCTCGCTGGCGCGGGGCACGCACAAGATTCAGAAGCTGGGAATGTGAGTGTCATTCCGGGGCGTGCGAAGCACGCGCTACGATGCGCAATTGCGCATCTGAGAATCCATTCATCCACCAACTCTGCTGAGCGATGGATTCCGGGTTCGGTCCTGCGGACCGCCCCGGAATGACAGGACCCTGGGGAAACGCACATGCCCGTACCGCAACACATCTTCGAGCCGCCGTTCAACATCATCCGCTCCAGCCACGTCGTGCTCGACGTGACCGACCTGAAGCTGAGCCGCGCGTTCTACGAGACCACCGTCGGCCTGCATGTCGAGGATGCCGACGACAACGTCGTGTACATGCGCGCGGCCGAGGAGCATCAGCATCATTCGCTGGTGCTGCGGAAGGCCGCGGCACCCGCCTGCAACAGGCTCGGCTTCAAGGTCGGCAATGACGGCGATCTCGACAAGGCTGCAAAATTTCTGTCCGAGAATGGGCTTGGTTACGCCTTCGTCGACCAGCCGTTCCAGGGCCGCACGCTGCAGTTCACTGATCCCTTCGGCTTCCAGATCGAGCTCTACGCGGCGATGGATCGCCGGCCGCATCTCTTGCGCCGCTACGATCTCTACCGGGGCTGCCATCCGCAGCGCCTCGATCATTTCAACGTCTTTGCCGCCGAGGTGCAGGACACCGTCGACTTCTATGCCCGGCTCGGCTTCCGCCTCACCGAATATGCCGAGGAGGACGGACCGAACGGGCGCATCGCGGCGGCCTGGATGCATCGCAAGGGCAACGTCCACGACTTCGCCATCACCAACGGCAAGGGCCCGCGCTTGCACCATTTCGCCTATTGGACGCCGACGGCGATGAACATCATCCATCTCTGCGACGTCATGGCCTCGCAAGGTTTTGTGAAGAACATCGAGCGCGGCCCGGGTCGGCACGGCATCTCGAATGCTTTCTTCCTCTATGTGCGCGATCCCGATGGACACCGGCTCGAGCTCTACACCAGCGACTATTTCACGGGGATCACGACCACGAGCCGCTGCGCTGGTCGCTGCGCGATCCGCGCCGCCAGACGCTGTGGGGCGCCCCTGCCCCGCGCTCCTGGTTCGAGCAGGGCTCGCCGTTCAGCGGCCAAGCCGTGCGCGAGCCGAAATTCGTGGCTGACGTGCTGGTGGCGGATTGATGGTCGCGACAAACCTTCAGGCCGTCGTCCCTGCGAAAGCAGGGACCCATAGCCAGAGGATTTGGTTTGGTGAAGACTGGTCGTTCGGTACGCCTGCCGACCACATCGTTAGATCACGCGGTATGGGTCCCTGCGTTCGCAGGGACGACAACAGAGATTACCCATGAAACTCCCCCGCCTCGCCACTTACTCCGTCAAAGGTGACGTCAGCTACGGCGCCGTCCTCGAGGGCGGCATCGTCGATCTCGCCAAGCGCTATGCCAGGGACTATCCGACGCTGCGCGAGGTGATCGCGGCCGGCAAGCTCGTAAGCTTCGCGGAAGAAGCCGCGGGCCGTTCGCCGGACCATGCGCTCGCCGACATCACCTGGCTGCCGCCGGTGCCCGCGCCGGAGAAGATCATCTGCATCGGCGTCAACTATCCTGATCGTAACGCCGAGTACAAGGACGGCCAGGACGCGCCGAAATATCCGAGCATGTTCATGCGCTCGCCCCGCTCCTTCGTCGGCCACGACGCGCCGCTGGTGCGCCCGCGCGCCTCGGCGCAGCTCGATTATGAAGGCGAGATCGTGCTGGTGATCGGCAAGGCCGGCAGGCACATCCCGGAAAGCAGCGCGCTCGACCACATCGCCGCGCTGACGCTGTGCAACGAAGGCTCGGTGCGCGACTGGCTGCGCCACGCCAAGTTCAACGTCACCCAGGGCAAGAATTTCGATTCCAGCGGCAGCCTCGGCCCGTGGCTGGTGCCCTACACCAAGGAAGCGCAGATCGCCGACATTCGCCTCACCACGCATGTCAACGGCGAGCTGAGGCAAGACGATCGCACCAGCCGGCTGATGTTCCCGTTCCGCTATCTCTTGAACTATATCTCGACCTTCGCAACCCTCGTCCCCGGCGATATCATCGTCACGGGCACGCCGACCGGCGCCGGTGCCAGGTTCGATCCGCCGCGCTATCTGAAGCCCGGCGACGTCGTCGAGGTCGCGGCCGAGGGAATCGGAGCCTTGCGCAACGGCGTCGTCGACGAAGCCTGACCAACAAGCGAATGGAATGAAGCAATGACCACCCTCACCGGCGGCGAAGCGATCGTAAGCGGCCTTGTCGCCCATGGCGTCGATACCGTGTTCGGCCTGCCGGGCGCGCAGGTCTACGGCCTGTTCGACGCCTTCCACCAGGCCCAGCTCAAGGTGATCGGTGCGCGGCACGAGCAGGCCTGCGGCTACATGGCGTTCGGCTATGCGCGCTCCAGCGGCAAGCCCGGCGTATTCAGCGTGGTGCCCGGCCCCGGCGTGCTCAACGCCAGCGCGGCGCTGCTGACCGCCTTCGGCTGCAACGAGCCGGTTTTGTGCGTCACCGGCCAGGTGCCGACGCAATTCCTCGGCAAGGGCCGCGGCCATCTGCACGAGATGCCGGACCAGCTTGCAACGTTGCGCACCTATGTGAAATGGGCCGACCGGATCGAATATCCCGCCAACGCGCCGACAATCGTCGCGCGCGCCTTCCAGGAGATGATGTCGGGCCGGCGTGGCCCCGCCTCTGTCGAGATGCCCTGGGACGTCTTCACCCAGCGCGCCGCAACTTCGGCCGCCCGGGTGCTGGAGCCGCTGCCCGCCCCGCAGCCCGATCCTGAAATGGTCAAGCAGGCGGCGGCGCTGATCAAGGCCAGCAAGGCGCCGATGATCTTCGTCGGCAGCGGTGCGATGGAGGCAGGCGAGGAAATCCTCGAGGCTCGCCGAGATGATCGATGCGCCGGTCGTCGCTTTCCGCAGCGGCCGCGGCATCGTCTCCAACGCGCATGGTGCTCGGCCTCACCATGGCCGCCGCCTACAAGCTCTGGCCGAAGACCGACCTGATGATCGCGATCGGCACGCGTGCCGAGCTGCCGGCATCCGGTTTCCGCTGGCCCTATCAGCCGAGCGGCCTGAAATCCATCCGCATCGATATCGATCCGACCGAGATGCGCCGGCTCGCCGCCGATGCTGCGATCGTCGCCGACGCCAGGGATGGCACCGCCGATCTCGTCGCGGCCGTGAAAAAGGCCGGCTATGCCAGGAACCATGGCCGGCGCGGTGAGATCCGCGAGGCCGCAGCCGCCGCACAAGCCGAGATCCAGCGCATCCAGCCGCAGATGGCCTATCTCAACATCCTGCGCGAGGTGCTGCCGGCGAATGCGATCGTCACCGATGAATTGTCGCAGTTCGGCTTTGCCTCCTGGTACGGCTTTCCCGTCTACGAGCCCCGCACCTTCATCACATCGGGCTATCAGGGCACGCTCGGCTCGGGCTTCCCGACCGCGCTGGGCGCCAAGGTCGCCAACCCCGACAAGCCGGTCGTGGCGATCACCGGCGACGGCGGCTTCATGTTCGGCGTGCAGGAGCTTGCCACCGCCGTGCAGTTCAACATCGGTGTGGTGACGCTGGTGTTCAACAACAACGCCTACGGCAATGTCCGCCGCGACCAGCGCGAGCGTTTCGACGGCCGCGTGGTGGCGTCGAGACCTCGTCAATCCGGACTTCGTCAAGCTCGCGGAATCCTTTGGCGTGGCGGCGGCGCGCGTCACCGCGCCGGACCAGTTCAAGGCGGCGATGGAGAAGGCGCTCAGCCATGGCGGGCCATATCTGATCTCGGTGGAGGTGACACGGGATTCGGAAGTCAGCCCGTGGGCGTTCATCCACCCGCCGAAGCCTTGATCTGAGCACCGCCGCCCTGTAGCCGCGCCGCCGCGATCACCAGCAGGCCCGCGCCCGCGACCGACCAGCAGGCGACCGGCGCCCAGTGCAGCAGCGGCGCGTATTCCGGCATCTTCTGCAGGCCGCCGGCGACCGCCGCCATTCGCGCGAATGTGCCGAGCGCGAGTGCGGAGAATACGAGGCCGGTGACCTTGCCCTCCGCGCCGGTCGAGCCGATCGCAAGCGCCGCGGAGATCGCACTCATGAGCATGCAGCCCCAGGCGGCGCCGGCGAGGAATTGCGCGGCGATCAGCGTGTTGAGGCTGCCGGCAAGCTCGGCCGCGGCGATTGCGACCGCGCCGAGCAGTCCGGCCGCGCCCATCACGATCAACCCGCCGCGGTGCTTGACGACGAGGCTCGCCGGAAACATCGCGATGTTGAATCCGATCCAGAACACCGGCATCAGCCATTGCAATTCACCGGATGCGGCGAACCGCAGATAGGACGGCGCGCTGTTCATGGCAAAGTGCAACTGGTAGCCGAGCGCCAGCGCGATCATCGCGACGATGAAGGCGATCGGGACGAGGCCGAGCGGCTGTGCGGCTTCGTCGGGCCTCGGCGGCACGGTGTCGCGCGCCACGTCGTGCTCGATCCGCGATAGTCCGAGCGCCGTGAGCAGCAGCACCACGCTGGAGATGACGAAGGGCAGTCGCGCATCGTGCTCGCGCAGCACCACGCCGAGATAGGGCGAGACCGCACCGGCGATGCCATAGCCGAGCATCGCCAGCGCCGCGAGGAACGGCACCTGTGGCTTGGCGCGGTATTTGCCGAGCAGGGTCAGCGGCGGGGCGCGCAGCGCCGAGGACGTGATCGACCACACCACGATCAGGCCGATGAACCAGCCCTGCGCCGCAGCACCGGCCCCGGCGACGAATGGCAGCGCGACGAAGGCTGCGCAGGAGATCGCAGTCACGAGGGCGACGAACAGGCCGAGCCGGCCGGCAATCGGCGCCATCTTGTCGGCGGCGATGCCCATTGCGGTGTCGGCAATGGTGAAGATCGCCTGGTCCAGCATCAGGATGAGGATGACGGCCGACGGCGCGATCCCGACCTCTGCGGCGAGCTTCGGCAGGTAGATGACGTAGGTGGTCCAGCCCAGCGTGAACACCAATTGCAGCACGGCCAGATAAAGCCCGGTGCGATTGACCGTCCCGGCATCCGCCGTCTGCTCGATGGTCGTCATGTCAGCCGCCTCCCCGGTCCCGAGCTTAGACGAGCCAAGCGGGCGAGGGAACGCGTCAGCGCGTCCTGCGAAACGTCAAATTGACCCGCTTCCGTCCCAATAGCGCGTGCTCGCCCTCGGCGAGCGGCGCGACGCCGTGGTAGGCGAGCCTCGACGGGCCGCCCCAGACCACGACGTCGCCATGCACCAGACGAAAGCGGCGCGGCTTGTCGGCGCGCGCGAGGCCGCCGAACAGGAAGGTCGCGAGCAGGCCGAGCGAGACCGAGACGATCGGGGCCGAATAGTCCAGCTCGTCCTTGTCCTGGTGCAGCGACAACCGCGTGCCGGGCTCGTAGCGGTTGACGAGGCAGGCGTCGGGGGCAAAGTCCCGGAAGCCGCCCTGCTCCGCGGCACGGCGGGCGAGATCGCGGAGCACCGGCGGCATCACTGGCCATGGCGCGCCGGTTTTGGGATCGATAGGATCGTAGCGATAGCCGGTGTGATCGGTGATCCAGCCGCGCTCGCCGCAATTGGTCATCGCGACCGACATCAGATGGCCGCCGGGCGTGGTCATGCGGCGGAACGGCGATTGCGCCACGATGGCACGGACCGCTTCGATCAGCTCGCTCTCGATCGGCCTGACGAAGCCGCGCAGCAGCACGGCGCCGTCGGCGATCTCCTCGCGCGAGGGCTGCGCCTCGGCAACGCTGTCGAACAAATCAGCCGTCAATGGCTCCACTCATTTCGCGTCGTGAAAGATCACACCGAGCGTGTGGCGCTGGCCCGATCTGATGCGGCTGACGCCGTGCCGCAGATTAACCCGGTAGGTGCCGCGCGTCCCCTGCACCGGACGATGATGCACAGCAAAGGCGACCGCATCGCCCTGCGTCAGCGGCACCACCTCGGCACGCGATTGCATGCGCGGGCGTTGTTCCGTCAGCACGAACTCGCCGCCGGTGAAATCGCGGCCCGGTTCGGACAGCAGGATCGCGACCTGGAGCGGGAACACGTGCTCGCCATAGAGGTCCTGATGCAGGCAATTGTAGTCGCCGGCCTCGTATTGCAGCAGCAGCGGCGTCGGCCGCGCCTGCCCGGCCTCGTGGCAGCGCTTCAGGAATGCCTCGTGGGATGCGGGGTAGCGGATGTCGATCCCCATCGCCTCGTTCCAGCGATTGGCGATGGCTTGCAGATGCGCGTACAGCGCCGGGCGCAACTGCGCGATCGGGTCCGGCAGCGGGTAGGCGAAATATTTGTACTCGCCGCGGCCGAAGCCGTGGCGGCCCATCACGATGCGGCTGCGGAAGCCGGCATCGTCAGGATAGAGCGCGGCAATGGCGCGGCATTGGTCCGGTGTGAGCAGGCCCTTAAGGACGGCGCAGCCCTGTGAGTCGAGCTCGGCGGTGATTTCGTGCCAGTCGAGGGTGTCGACGTGGGCGGCGAGGTCTGTGGCGAACAAAGGTGGGGATTTGCGTGCTGTTGCTGTCATAAAGACCACCTTCGCAAGACTGTCTCACCCAGCGCCACCCGATTTCCGATGACGATCTCCTCGTCATTGCGAGCGTAGCGAAGCAATCCAGAATCCCTCCGCGGAACCGGTCTGGATTGCTTCGTCGCAAAGGCTTTTCCCCGCGCCGACAGCGAGATCTCGTAGGGTGGGCAAAGGCGCTCTTGCGCCGTGCCCACGTCCGCGCAAGACGTGGGCACGCTTCGCTTTGCCCACCCTACGACACTGTCGCTTGTGGAGCGAGCTAGCCCCGCACCGGCAGCGTCACCACGCTATACCCGTGCTTGATCGTGCGCTTCAGCACGGGGTCTTCGAGCTCGAAATCGAACCGCTCTGCCGGACGGATGCCGCCTTTGGCGGCAAACGTGCCGCCGAACATGGCGCAGCCGTCGGGGAATTTTCCGCCTTCGAAGCCGCGCGCGATGAGATCCTTGACCGGCAGCATCGCGTCCAGCGTGCCCTCCTGGTACAGCACGCGCTCGCCCTTGATGGTGGCCCAGGAGCGCAAGATCATCCTGTCCCAATGGCCGATGACGTCCTCCAGCTCCCACAGCGTGGAGGCGACCGGCTTGTCGCACATCTGCTTGGAGACCGTGACATTGTAGGCTTCGACCTTACGGTCGGTGTGATCGGAGCCGCAGCCGACGAAGACGCGCCCCTGCCAGCCGATCAGCACGAACTCGACCTCGCCGGAGGAATCACCGCCGGTGCATTCGATGCTGTCCTCCTGGGTCAGCCGCCGCGCCGCGCCGCGATAATAGATCGGCGTTGAGGCCGGCGGGGCGATGCCCATCTCCTGCAGCTCCTTGATGTGCTTGTCGCGCGCGACGGGGTCGCGGCCGGTCCAGCCGGCGATGACCATCTGGTCGATCGCCAGCGTCAGCGGCGTGGTGGTGTCCTGGGCATCGACGACGAAAGTGAGATCAAACACGAATGACGGCCTCCATACCGGCAGCAAGTTCGAAGATACGACGGTCCGAGCCGCCTGCCCCCGCGAGCATCAGGCCGACCGGGACGTCGCCCTGACGATGCGCGGGCAGCGAGATGGCGCAGCCGTCGATCATGTTGATCAGGGTGCAGTTGCGCAGCGCGCGCAGGTTCTGCGTGGTGAACGCCTTGTCGTCGGCCAAATCTGAAATCTTCGGCGGCGTGTTGGCGGTGGTCGGCAGCACCAAGGCGTCATAGGGCGCGATGCGCGCGTTGACGCGGACGATCAGCGAGCGGCGCTCGTTGAGGAGATCGATGTAGTCCGCCGCACTCTGCGCCTCGCCGCGCATGATACGGACCGAGACGCGGGGGTCGTAGACATCGCCCTTCGAGGTGAGGAGATAGCGATGCCACGCGTAGCTCTCGGACGCCGCGAAGCCGCCCTTGGCGTTCATGGGGCCGATGTCATGGAATTCCGCCATCTCGATGCGCTCGATGATGGCGCCGTGATCGGACAGCGATTTCAGCGCGCGCTCGAAGGTCTCGGAGACCTCGGCGTCGAGGTCGTCGAGCGCGATCGTGGTCGGCACGGCGAGCCGCATGCCCTTCACCGGACGCGGCTTCAGCGCCGTGATCGGCTCATTGGCGAGCACGGCATCGAGAATGGCACAGCAGCTGACCGATCGCGCCAGCGGCCCGATGCTGTCGAGCGAGAACGACAGCGGCACCGAGCCGTCGAGCGGCACGCGGCGCTGCGTCGGCTTGTAGCCGACGATGCCGTTATAGGCCGCGGGAATGCGGCAGGAGCCGCCGGTGTCGGTGCCGAGCGCGCCATGCGCCATGCCGTCGAGCACGGAGACTGCGGCGCCCGAGGACGAGCCGCCGGGCACATGGCCTTCGGCCCGGTTCCAGGCGCCCTTGGGCGTGCCGTAATGCGGGTTGATGCCGATGCCGGAATAGGCGAACTCGGTCATATTGGTGCGCCCGATCACGACGAAGCCGGCCTTGCGCAGCCGGGCCACCGTCGCGGCGTCCTGCTCGGCCGGCGGCGAATCGTCGAGGGCGCGGGAGCCGGCGCGAGTCACCTGGCCCTTGATGTCGAACAGGTCCTTGATCGAGATCGGGATGCCGGCATAGCGCGACGGCGCCGCCTTGACCTTGCGCAGGCCGTCCATCGCGTCGGCTGCCGCCAGCGCGGCGTCCTTGTCGACATGGATGAAGACGCGCTGCCCTTCGCCTGAGGGATCGGCGATCCTGGCAATGCAGGCCTCGACCAGCTTTCGGGAGGTCGTGCGGCCGCTTTCGAGGTCTTCGGCGAGCTTCGCCAGTGTCGGAAAATCGGGCATGTCTGTCTCACGGAATATTGTCGCGCGCAATCTATAGCGCTGCCTCAGTTCGACACAAGCATTGTGCGCATGATGGCATGCATGCGTATTGCTGGACCGTTGACGCACCATGGTCGATTGTCGCATCAAGATCGAAACAGGCAGGCGTGAAGCCCGAGCCTTTTGGGAGGAGCTGCCGACATGGCCGAACCACAGCGCGCGCGTCCCAAGCCGACGCCGGAGACGCAGCATTTCTGGGATGGCGCCAAAGCCGGCGAGTTGCGCCTGCAGCGCTGCGACGCCTGCGCGCATGTCTACTTTCCGCCGCGTCCGTTCTGCCCGACCTGCGCCTCGCGCAAGGTCTCGGTGTTCAAGGCGAGCGGCAAGGGTTTCCTCTACAGCTACGTGATCAACCACCGTCCCGCCGCGCCCGGCTTCACGCCGCCCTATGCGATCGCGGTGGTCGAGGCTCGACGAGGGCCCGCGGATGATGAGCAACATCATCGACTGCCCGCAGACACCCGAGGCCCTCGAGGCTCGACATGAAGCTCGAGGTCGCCTTCCAGGCGCTCGACGACAAGATCACCCTCCCCGTATTCCGTCCGGCGAAGGGGTAAGGCAATGCGCAGCAACCAGGTTGCCGTCGTCGGCGCGGCCGAGACCACCGAGACTCGGTGTCATCCCCAACGCTTCGCAGCTCCAGCTCCACGCGGACGCGGCGCTCAACGCCATTGCCGATGCCGGGCTGAAGCTCTCCGACATCGACGGCTTCGCCACCGCGGTCGAGACGCCGCAGCAGGTCTGCCACTATCTCGGCATCAAGCCGACCTGGGTGGACGGCACCTCGGTCGGCGGCTGCTCGTTCATGCTGCATGTCCGCCACGCGGCGGCCGCGATCGAGGCCGGGCTGTGCAAGACCGTGCTGATCACCCATGCCGAGAGCGGCAAGTCGATGATCGGCAAGGCACCGCGCTCGATCCCCGCCGACAGCCTGCAGGGCCAGTTCGAGGCGCCCTACGGCGTCTACGGCCCGCCCAGCATGTTCCCGATCCCCGTGCTGCGCTTCATGAAGACCTACGGCATCACCCACGAGCAGCTCGCATCGGTGGCGGTGGTACAGCGCGAATGGGCGGCGAAGAATCCGCGCGCGATGATGAAGGACCCGATCACGGTCGCCGACGTGCTCAACTCGCGCATGATCGCCTATCCGTTCCGGCTGCTGCAATGCTGCCTCGTCACCGACGGCGGCGGCGCGCTGATCCTGACTTCGGCCGACCGTGCCAAGGATTTTCCGCGCAAGCCCGTCTACATCATGGGCACCGGCGAGAGCGTGGAGACGCCGATGGTCAGCCAGATGGAGACGTTCAACTCCTCGCGCGCGTTCAAGACCGCGGGGCCGCTGGCGTTCAAGGAGGCCGGCATCGCGCACAAGGACGTCGATCACCTCATGATCTACGATGCCTTCGCGCATCTGCCTCTGTTCGGCCTCGGCGACCTCGGCTTCATGCCGCATGAGGAGACCGGCAGGTTCATCGCCGACGGAAACACCCGGCCCGGAGGCAAGCTGCCGCTCAACACCAATGGCGGCGGCTTGAGCTACATGCATTCCGGCATGTACGGCATGTACGCGCTCCAGGAGAGCGTGCGGCAGATGCGCGGCATCGCGCCGGCGCAGGTGCCGAACGCGAAGATTTCGGTGTGCCATGGCGTCGGCGGCATGTTCGCGGCGTCGGGCACGATCGTCTTTACGAACGAGAGGTAGCTGGCTGTCATTCCGGGGCGTCGCAAAGCGACGAGCCCGGAATCCATCGTGCAGCGAGCGAGGCGGAAAAATGGATTCCGGGCTCGCGCCAAGAGGCGCGCCCCGGAATGACAGCGGAATTTGGAACGCATAGCGGAGAACACAAATGAGCAAATCACTGCAAGACAAGGTCATCATCGTCACCGGCGCAGGCCGCGGCATCGGGCGCGAGATCGCGTTGCTTTGTGCGGCGGAAGGCGCCAAGGTCGTCGTCAACGATCCCGGCGGAGCCTCGGACGGCGCGGGCTCGAACGCTGCGCCCGCCGAGGAGGTGGTCGAGGAGATCAAGAAGCGCGGAGGCACGGCGGTCGCCAATTTCGAAAGCGTCGCGGAGGCAATCCCCGCCAGCAAGATCGTGAAGACCGCCACCGATCATTTCGGCCGGCTCGACGGCGTCGTCAACAATGCCGGCATTTTGCGCGACATGATCTTCCACAAGATGAGCGTGGAGGCCTTCGAGGCCGTCATCAAGGTGCACCTGATGGGCTCGTTCTACGTCAGCCACGCCGCGGCTCGCATCTTCCGCGAGCAGGAGTCGGGCTCCTTCGTGCACTTCACCTCGACCTCCGGCCTGATCGGCAATTTCGGCCAGGCCAACTACGCCGCCGCCAAGCTCGGCATCGTCGGCCTCTCCAAGTCGATCGCACTCGACATGGGCCGCTTCAACGTCCGCTCCAACTGCGTCTCGCCGTTCGCCTGGACGCGCATGATCGGCACCATCCCGACGGAGACCGAGGCGGAGAAGGCGCGGGTCGAAAAAATCAAGCAGATGGGCCCGGAGAAGATCGCCCCGCTGTGCGGCTATCTGATCTCCGATTCCGCCAAGGACGTCACCGGGCAGATTTTCGGCGTGCGCATGAACGAGATCTTCCTGTTCAGCCAGAACCGGCCGATCCGCTCGGTGCAGCGGAGCGAGGGCTGGACGCCGCAATCGATCGCCGAACACGGCATGCCGGCGCTGAAGGGCTCGTTCTACAAGCTCGACCGCTCCGCCGACATCTTCACCTGGGATCCCGTCTAGCCGCATTTCCGGCTCTTGCTGCATTGCGATCTCCGGTTGTCCGACCGGAGATCGCCCGCTTTACGCCCGAATGCGGGCGGATGGTTTCCTCCCAACAAAAAAATCGGGAGGCGACCATGACAACACGACTTCCTATCACCACCGACGCCGGCGACCCCGTTCTCGCCCGCCGCACCTTGTTGAAAGGCGCCGCCGCAGTCGCGGCGACCGGCATGACCATCGGCGCCGCCGGCGCAGCGTCCGTCGCGCCCCTCGGCCAGACCGGCGCACCGACGATGTCGACCGCGCCGCTGCCGCTCGGACCGTTGCCCGGCAGCCGCTACCCCGACGCTCACCTGGAATCCGCCAAGAAAGGGCCGCCGTCGTTCGGCCCTTCCGGCTTCCCCGCCTTCGCCGGCACCATGGCCGTCGAGCGGGTCGCGACCGGCTTCCGCTGGGCCGAGGGCCCGGTCTATTTCGCGGCGGGGCGCTATCTGTTGTTCAGCGACATCCCGAACAACCGCATCATGCGCTTCTCGGAGGATGACGGCCATCTCAGCGTCTACCGGCAGCCGTCGATGAACTCCAACGGCAACACCATCGACCGCGAAGGGCGCCTGATCACCTGCGAGCACAGCGGCCGGCGCGTGACGCGGACCGAGGCTCGACGGCTCGATCACCGTCATCGCCGACAAGTTCAACGGCAAGCGGCTGAACTCTCCGAACGATGCGGTCGTCACGGCTGACGGCGCGATCTGGTTCAGCGACCCCGCCTACGGCATCGGCGGATTTTACGAGGGCATCAAGGCCGAGCCCGAGCAGGAGAAGAAGAACGTCTACCGGGTCGATCCGAAGTCCGGCGAGGTCAAGGTCGTGGCCGACGATTTCGTCGAGCCCAACGGCATCACGATCTCGCCCGACGAGAAGAAGCTCTATGTCTGCGAGACCGGCTTCACGGACGGGCCGGACAACCCTTCGCATATCCGCGTGTTCGACCTCGACGTCGCCGGCGGCAAGATCTCGAACAGCAAGGTCTTCGCGGAGATGCCCAAGCCCAGCATTACCGACGGCATCCGCTGCGACACCGAGGGGCGGGTCTGGTGCTCGGTCGGCTGGGGCGATCCGAACGAGGACGGCGTGCGCTGCTATACGCCGTCGGGCGATCTGCTCGGAAAGATCCACATTCCGGAGACCGTGGCCAATCTCTGCTTCGGCGGCCAGCAGCGTAACAGGCTCTATATCTGCGGCTCGACGTCGCTCTATGCGGTCTACACTAGCGTGCAGGGCGCGATGAAGCCGTGAGCGCCCACTCGCTCGCCTGACAATCCCGAGGTTCCGGGTTCGATGCTACGCATCGTCCCGGAACGACGGGATCAACCCGTATTCCTCAACCCCGCCGAGATCCCGTTGATCGTCAGCTGAATCCCGCGCAGCACCTGCTCGTCCGGGTTCTGCGCGCGGTGCTCTCTCAACAGCTCGACCTGCACGTGGTTGAGCGGATCGAGATAGGGGAAGCGGTGACGCACGGAACGCTCCAGCAGCGGATTGCCCTGCAGCAGCCGGTCCTGGCCCATGATGTCGAGCAGGCTCTCGATCGAGGCGTGCCATTCGCGGCGGATGCGGCCGAAGATTTTTTCACGCAGCGCCTCATCCGGAACGAGACTCGGCATAGCGCGAGGCGATCGCGATCGAGGCTCTTCGCCAGCACCATGTCCATGTTCGACAGCAGCATGCGGAAGAACGGCCATTCCTTGTAGAGGCTCCTTCAGGAACGGCATGCCCTTGTCGGGATGATCAGCGATCCACTGCTCGACCGCGCTGCCAAAGCCGTACCAGCCCGGCAGCATCAGGCGACATTGCGCCCAGGAAAACACCCAGGGGATCGCGCGCAGATCCTCGATGGCGCGGGTCTTCTTGCGCGAGGCCGGACGGCTGCCGATGTTCAGCGTCGCGATCTCGTTGATGACGGTCGAGGACCAGAAATAGTCGACGAAGCCATCGGTCTCGTAGACGAGGCCGCGATAGGCTTTGAAGGCGAGATTCGACAATTCGTCCATCGCGGTCAGATATTCGCGCCGCGGCGCGCTCTGGCGCGGATGCAAGAGACTTGCTTCGAGCGTCGCGGCCGCGAGGATTTCCAGATTGTTGCGGCCGACCTCGGCGTTGGAATATTTCGACGAGATGATCTCGCCCTGCTCGGTGATGCGGATCTGACCGTTCACGGCGCCACCGGGCTGGGCGATGATGGCGTCGTAGCTCGGCCCGCCACCGCGGCCGACCGAGCCGCCGCGGCCGTGGAACAGGCGCAAGCGCACGTGATGGCGCTCGAACACTTCGACGAGGTTGATCTCGGCCTTGTAGAGCTCCCAGCCCGAGGTGACGAAGCCGCCGTCCTTGTTCGAGTCGGAATAGCCGAGCATGACCTCCTGCACGCTGCCGCGGCTGTCCACCAGGCGGCGATAATCGTGCAACGAGAGCATGCGGTCCATGATGCCGGAGGACGCCTGCAGATCCTCGATGGTTTCGAACAGCGGGACGATGTTGATGGCGCTACGGCCGGAGGGATGGACGAGCCCGACCTCTTTCAAGAGCACCGCGACCTCGAGCATGTCGGACATGCCCTTGCACATCGAGATGATGCATTGGGGAATGGCGTCCGAGCCGAACTTGGCATGCGCCTCCGCGGCGGCATGGAACACGTTGAGGCTCGCCCATGGTCTCGTCGCTGTATTTGACGAAAGGCGAGACCAGCGCGCGCGTCGAGCGCAGCTCGTTGGTGAGCAGCGAGATGCGCGCCTCCTCGCCGAGCGCGAGATAGGACATGCCGGGATTGGCGGCATCCATCAGCTCGGCGATGGTGCGCTCGTGCACCGCCGAGTTCTGGCGGATGTCGAGCCGGGCGAGGTGGAAGCCGAAGCAGTCGACGGCGCGGCGCAGCAGCCGCAGTCGGCCGCGGGCGATGACGCGGGCGTTGTTGGAGATCAGCGAGCGGTGCAGCACGTCGAGATCGGCCTGCAGCTCCTTGACGCTGGCGTAAGGCGCGCCCTTGCCGACCGGCCGCCGCGTGATCTCGACTTCGAGCATTTCGGCCGTGGCGGTCAGGCGCGCATAGATGCCTGAGACCGCGAGGCGATAGGGCTCGCCGCTCCGATGCGGCGAGGTATCCGGCGAGCGCTCGGCGAGGTTACGCAGCTCCTCGGAGACGTCGGCGAGATGCGCTGCGATCGACAATTCCGAGCCGAGCACGTGCAGCTCGTTGAGATAGAATTGCATCACCCGGCTCGACTGCAGCCGCAGCGTGCCGCGCATCACGTCGGCGGTGACGAAGGGATTGCCGTCGCGGTCGCCGCCGATCCAGCTGCCCATGCGCAGGAACGAGGCGAGGCTCGGAAGCCGCCTGCTCGCCACCCTCCTCCAGCCGGTCCTCCAGCGCATTGACGAGGCGCGGCACCTCGCGCAGGAAGGTGTAGTCGTAGAACGACAAGCCGTTGGCGACCTCGTCGAGCACGGTCAGCTTGGTCCGGCGCAAGAGGTTGGTCTGCCACAGCGTCAGCACCTCGCGGCGAAGCTGCTCGTCGCTGGCATCAGCCTCCTCCGCGGTGAGCGCGACGCGCTCGCGGCGGTCGAGCAGGCCGGCGACCTCCATCTCGCGGTCCATGGTGCTCTTGCGGCGCACCTCGGTCGGGTGCGCAGTCAGCACCGGGCTGACCAGCGCGGTCTTGAAGAAGGCGCGGAGCTGATCGGCGCCGATGCCGGCATCCCTGGCATGGGCGAGCGTTTCGGCCAGCACGCCGGTGCTCTTGCCGGCGCTGCGGGCCCGCATCTGGCGGATGTTGTTCTGGTCCTCGGCGATGTTGGCGAGGTGGGAGAAATAGCTGAAGGCGCGGACGATCCGCACCGTCTCCGAGGTCGACATGCTGTCGAGGATCTGCTCGAGCTCGCGGCGGGCGAGCCGGTCCTCGTCGCGGTGAAACCGGATCGAGGTCTGGCGGATGCGTTCGACCAGGTCGAACACATCGGCACCCTCCTGGTCGCGCACGGTGTCGCCGAGGATGCGCCCGAGCAGGCGGATGTCGTCGCGCAGCCGCGCCTCCGCTTCCGTGACCTGGGCGTCCTCGGGCCGGTTGGCGCGGGACTCGGCGTTGTCGGATAATACGGTCTGGAGGGACATGGCTCGCTCCTCTTGCAGAGCTCCCAGTGGCTCCCCGGCCTGTCGAGTGTGCGATATTTTTCTACCGCAGCGCAAGATGAACTTGGGAGCGGCGCACACTGGCGGCCGGTTCGTGTCCCGGACGCGCAGCAAGGCCTTTGGCGTTGCTGCGCAGAGCCGGGACCCAGGAAGCCACACGGTACACGTGGAGAGATGGGCCCCGGCTCTGCAGCGCACCACGTCGCGAAGGCGCGCCGCGCTGCGCTGCGTCCGGGGCACGAGAGCGGTGTCCCGGCGCACAGGCCTCCACAACGTCATTGCGAGCGACGCGAAGCAATCCAGAACTGCCGCTGCGGAAAGAACTCTGGATTGCTTTGCTGCGCTCGCAACGACGGAGCAAGTTGCGATCGCCATTTTTCCAGCTCGCATCTTCCCTCGCCAAACACGCCTTCGCGATCTCGCGGCGTGTTCCGCCCGAGCTTTGCTGTCCGTTTCGCCCTCGTCGAGAACAAGGGCGCAGGGAAGGCCGGGCGCCGGCTGGCACCCAGGGTCCGCACGCGAAAGACGCACGCGGGGTTGACCACAGGTGTTGCCGGTCGCCCGGCCTTCCCTGCGCAATGGTGTTACGGCTTATGGCGCGCTCTCCCCGGGGAGCGATGCACTATTGCCCCCGTCGCCTTGCGGCTGATCGATGCGCGTTCCCGGTCGGGCCGCCTCATCACCGCAAGCCTTGACGCCAGACTGCGGGCGCCAGGACCACACGCTTTTGCCGTCCGCGGACGTCCCGCCCCGGACAGTCGGAAGCTCGCGCGTGCTCGCCCCCAACGCCGAAACGAAACGCTGTAACCGCGCCGTGTCGTGCCGCGGATCGCGATGGCTCACGGGGGTCGCCCGCCCTGCCATCACCTCACGCGCCGGCGCTGCCGCGTCCATCGCATCCCCGCTCACGTATCGTGACGATCGCGAAACGCCCCTTTGGCGGGCCGGGATAAAATGCGGCTTAGCCAAAATGATGATTTCGGTCAATCAGAATATTTTAAGGCGAGCCGCTTGACCCGTGTGTAGGGTGTTTTGCCCGTCAGGCAGCGCAAGGGATGGTCGAGAGAGAGTAACTAAGGTTTCGGAGATGATCGAAATCGGCGGACGACGAGCCAGATCGCGAGCGACGTGACGATCCACCAAAAGCCGAGGAGGCACAGCCCAAACCAAAGGTGATGTGAGCCCTGGCTAACCGATCCCATAGCGCATCTCACGCCTGCTGGCGGACATAGCTCGTCCGATAGCCGAACCAGCCAGATCGCCGGCATCCAAACGGCTTTGAATACGGGCTCAATTGTTCCGTGGCTCGAAACACCTATCGCAATCACGCCCAGCGCGCAGATCAAGCCACCGAACAAATGCAGTATCAAACGCATTGTGTCCGTAAACAATCGCGAAGTGTGTCGGGTTGCAACTAGAAAGGCCAACCATCCCGCTCTTCGGCCCTACGCCGGCACGATCACCTTGCCGATCGGCCAGAGCGCGATGCCCGCGAGCTTGAGGTGCGCCCAGGCAAAGGGAATGCCGATGATGGTGACCGCGAGCACCAGGGCGGTCAGGAGGTGGCCGAGCGCCAGCCGCCAGCCGGCGAGCACGAACCAGATGATGTTGCCGATCACCCCGAGCGGGCCGGTGCCGATATCCTCGATCCCGGTGACGTCGTAGCGGCTGACCGCGCGCGAGCCGAACGGCAGCAGCGTGTAGATGGCGATGTTGAACGCCGCCCGCGCCCAGGGCAGACCTATGATGGTGACGGCCATGATGACCGCGGCCACCAGCCAGCCGAACGCCATCCAGGCGCCGCCGATGAGGATCCAGAGGATGTTGAGCAGCATGGAAACGGGGGTCATGGGATGATCCGCAGGTGGATGGTCCCCCTCATATAGGGTCGAAATCTGTCGCTGCTAAGACGGCAACGTAGCCCGGATAGAGCGGAGCGAAATCCGGGGCGGCCCGCTTGCGGCACGATTCCCCGGATTACGCTCCGCTCTATCCGGGCTACGAACCGACGTGCTACGGGGTTACCGCCCCTCGAATTTCGGCTCGCGCTTCTCCATGAAGGCCTTCATGCCCTCGGCCATGTCCTGGGTCTTGAACAGCGGCAGCAGCTGGAGATAGACGTGATGGACGTGGTCGTGGAAATTCTCGTTGAGGCCCATGCGCATCATGCGCTTGGAGGCCTGCACGGCCAGTGGCGCGTTGGCGGCGATCTCGCGAGCGATCGCATTGGCGCGGGTCATCAGCTCGGCATCCGGCACGACCTCGTTGGCGAGACCCCAGTCGAGACACTCGCGGGCGCTCAAGGTGCGGCCGGTGAAGATCAGCTCGGACGCCTTGGCCCAGCCGAGCATGCGCGGCAGCAGCCAAGTGCCGCCGGATTCCGGCACCACGCCGCGCTTGACGAAAGCCGCGGCGAGCTTCGAGGATTCCGCCATGATGCGGATGTCGCAGCCGAGCGCGGTGTCCATGCCGTAGCCGGCCGCGCCGCCGTTGACGGCGCAGATGGTCGGCTTGTCCATGGCCTGCAGCACCGTCGGCGGCGTGTTGCGGAGGTTGATCGTTGTAGGCGACGACGCCGCGCTGAGGCCGTTGCCGTCGCGCTCCTTGCGCAGATCGAGACCGGCACAGAATGCCCTGCCCTTGCCGGTGAGGATGACGACGCGGACGTTCTTGTCCTCGTTGGCTTCCGTCAGCAGCCGCGCCAGATCGTTCAGCATCGGACCGGAGATGGTGTTCATGCGCTCCGGCGCGTTGAGCGTGATGGTCGCGATGTGATCGGCGACGGTGTAGAGGACTTCGTTGGCGGCGTCGGTCATCTGTTTCCCCATCCGTTATCTCGTAGGGTGGGCAAAGGCGCGCTTGCGCCGTGCCCACGATCTGTCTCCGTAAGAGAATTCTGGTGGGCACGCTGCGCTTTGCCCACCCTACGGCACCTCCTCAAATCCTCCTTCCCGCCTGCTCCCAATAGGGATCGCGCAGGCGGCGCTTGAAGATCTTGCCGGAATCTTCGCGCGGCAGGCCGCTGCGGATCTCGATGTGCTTGGGCACCTTGTAGTCGGCGAGATGCGCCTTCAGCGCGGCGCGGACGTCGGCGGCCTCGAGCGTGACGCCCGCTTGCGGCTCCACCACCGCCATCAGCGCCTCGCCGAACTCGGCATCGGGGATGCCGAACACCGCGCAATCGTGCACGCCGGGCACCGCGTGCAGGACGGATTCGATCTCGGCCGGGTAGATGTTGACGCCGCCCGAGATCACCATGTCGCGCTTGCGGTCGCAGATGAAGACATAGCCGTCCGCGTCGATGTAACCGACGTCGCCCGAGGTGATGAAGCCGCCGCGGTCGATCTCGGCACGTTTCTCCGGCTTGTTGTGGTAGGTGAAATCGGCAAGCTCGGCCATGCGGGAATAGATCTCGCCGATTTCGCCGACACCGAGCACGCGGCCGTCATCGCCGAGGAAACGCAGCTCGGCGCCGGGTGAGATCTTGCCGACGGTGCCGGGCTTCTTCAGCGCGTCCTCCGAGGTCGCGAAGGTGACCGCGCTGGACTCGGTCGAGCCGTAGAATTCGTAGATCACCGGCCCCCACCATTCGATCATGGCGCGCTTGACGTCGGCCGGGCACGGCGCCGCGGCATGGATGACGTGGCGCAGCGAGGAGACGTCGTATTTCCTGCGCACGGCCTCCGGCAGCTTCATCAGGCGGATGAACATGGTCGGCACCATGAAGATGGTGTCGACCTTGTACCGCTCGATCGCGTCCAGGAACTCCTCAGGCTCGAAGCGCGGCATCAGCACCAGCAAGCCGCCGAGCTTGCCGGCGCGGATGCCGAAGGAGTTCGGCGCGGAATGGTAGAGCGGGCCCGGCAGGATCGCGCGGGCGCCGGGCTTGAGCCCATAGATCATCGCGCGCATGCGCTCGCCGGCAGCCTGCTGCTCCGGCGTCGGCGCGTTGCGGCGCACGCCCTTGGGATGGCCCGTCGTGCCCGAGGTGTAGATCATGTTCATCGGCTGCGGCACGACCGGGCCGTCATAAGGATCGAATTGCGCGAGCCAGGATTCGAAATCGATCGCGAAGTCCGGCGTCTTGAGGTGAGCGGGATCGATCTTGTAGCTGGACAGGATCTCCGGCGGCGTCGGCACGCTGAGCACGGTGACGCCTTCGGGAATCGCATCGCGCAAGGCGTGCAGCATGTCGGCATGGCCGATCAGCACGGACGTGCCGGTGTCGCCAAGGATGTAGTTGATCTCCTCCGGCTTGAAGTGCCAGTTGATCGGCACGCCGTAGGCGCCGAGCCGCATGGCGGCATAGGCCGCCTCGATGAAGGCGATGTCGTTGCGCATCAGCATGCAGACGCAGGCGCCCTGGCGGACGCCGATCTTGCTGAGACCGCTCGCGATGCGGTCGGCGCGAGCAGCGACCTCGGTGTGGGTGCGGCGGCGGTCGCCGGAGACGATGCCGAGGAATTGGGACGTTTCGCTCATTGTTGTTTTTCTTTGTTGTAGTTGCTGTCTTGGTTCATCGTCATCACCGGGCTTGTCCCGGTGATCCACGCCCTTCGTCACCTTGGGTTGAGAACGTGGATGGCCGGGACAAGCCCGGCCATGACGGAGAGCCGGTCAATCCGCGTATTTCGCCGCGCGCTTCTCCAGATTGGAGCGCACCGCTTCGGTCTGGTTCGCACTGCCGATCAGCTTCTGCTGCTCCACGGATTCGGCGAGCAGCGCCGGACCCGGATCGACCGAGAGATTGTTGAGCAGGCGCTTCGCAGCCCGGATCGCATCCGGGCTCTTGCCGGCGATCTCGCGCGCGACTTCGAGCGCAGCAGCGCGCGGATCGTCGCAGATGCGCGTGGCGAGGCCGTAAGCCATCGCCTCCTGCGCGGAGAAGATGCGGCCGGTATAGGTGAGATCGCGCAGGATGTCGTCGCGCACGAGGCTTGCGAGGATCGGCGTGCCCGCCATGTCGGGTACGAGACCCCATTTGATCTCCATGATCGACATCCGCGCATCGGGGCTCAGGAAGCGCATGTCGGCACCGAGCGAGAGCTGGAAGCCGCCGCCGAAGGCAACGCCGTGCACCGCTGCAATCACCGGCACCGGAAGCTGGCGCCATCCCCATACCGCGGCTTGCGGAAAGTTCGCCTGGCCGTGCGTGCGCTTGGTGAGGTCGCGATTTTCGCCACCCGGAATTCCGTTGCCACCCTTCTCCTTCATGGCGGCAAAACGTCCCATGTCGAGGCCGGCGCAGAACGCGCGACCCTCGCCCGAGAGCACGACGACCCGCACGCCTTTTTCCTTGGAAAGCCGGTCGGTTGCGGCGACGAGAGCCTCGAACATGGCCTGATCGAGCGCGTTCATCTTGTCCGCGCGCACCAGGCGCACGTCGGCGACGCCTTCCGAGATCGAAATCGAGACGCGCTCTTCCATGGACGAATTCTCCCCTAGTTCTTGCCTGTTCTTGTTCGGTGCCGCTTTACAGAAAGACGGCGGCCGGATTTAGTCAATCGACCAATTAACTGACAATCCGTACGGGAGAAACAGCCATGTTCAAGGAAAATCTTCTGGCTGGGCGGCGCATTCTCGTGACCGGCGGCGGCACCGGGCTCGGCAAGTCGATGGCAGCACGCTTCCTCCAGCTCGGCGCCGAAGTTCACATCTGCGGCCGGCGCAAGATCGTGTGCGACGAGACCGCGACCGAGCTGATGGCCGAGTACGGCGGCCGTGTCACCAGCCACGGCGTCGATATCCGCAACGCGCTCGCGGTCGAGGAGATGGTGGAGAACATCTTCCGTGACGGCGGCCTCACCGACCTCATCAACAACGCCGCCGGCAATTTCATCTCGCGCACCGAGGAACTGTCGCCTCGCGGCTTCGACGCGGTCGCCAACATCGTCATGCACGGCACGTTCTACGTGACCCATGCGGTCGGCAAGCGCTGGATCGCCTTGAAGCAGCCGGGCAACGTCGTCTCGATCACCACGACCTGGGTGCGCAACGGCTCGCCCTATGTGGTGCCGTCGGCGATGAGCAAGTCGGCGATCCACGCCATGACGATGTCGCTTGCGACCGAATGGGGCCGCCACGGGATCCGCCTCAACACCATCGCGCCCGGCGAGATCCCGACCGAGGGCATGAGCAAGCGGATCAAGCCGGGCGACGAGGCCGGCGCGCGCACCAAGGCGATGAACCCGATGGGCCGTGTCGGCACCATGGAGGAATTGCAGAACGTCGCCGTATTCCTGATCTCCGGCGGCTGCGACTGGATCTCCGGCGAGACCATCGCCATGGATGGCGCCCAGGCGCTCGCCATGGGCGGCAATTTCTACCAGCTCCGCGACTGGAGCGACGACGACTGGAAGACCGCGCGCGAGAGCATCATGGCGCAGAACGAGAAAGACCGGGCGAAGCGGGGGTAGCACGCTCTCGTGCCCCGGACGCAGCGCAGCACGTAGTGATGCGCTGCTGAGCCGGGGCCCAGAACGCTTTGGATACTGCAATAGAATGGGTCCCGGCTCTGCGCAGCAGCGCTGCGCGCTGCGGCGCGTCCGGGACGCGAGACATCCGTCTGCCCTTTCCACCTTGCCTCCACCCACGGATGCCGCCACACTCCCCCGCATAAAAACAACATCGCCTACGGGAGAAACATGTCCACACAGCCATTGGCGAATCTTGCCGACATGGTGCGCGAGCGCGCGACGAGCCGCGGCGGCGCCACCGCCTACGAGTTCGAGGGCCGCGTCACCAGCTTTGCCGAGTTCGACGCTAGGACCAATAAGGTCGCGAACGCACTTTTGGCGATGGGCCTGAAGAAGGGCGATCGCATCGCCTATCTCGGCAAGAACAGCGACGTCTATTTCGAATTGCTGATGGGGGCGATGAAGGCCGGCGTCGTGATGGCGCCGGTGAACTGGCGGCTCGCCGGGCCGGAGGTCGCGTTCATCGTGGCCGATTGCAAGGCACCGGTGCTGTTCGTCGGGCCGGAGTTCATCACGCAGGTCCGGCAGATCAAGGACCAATTGCCCGGCGTGCGCACAATCATCACCACCGAAGGCGGTGCGCCGGAATGGCAGGATTTTACGGCCTGGCGCGATGCGCAGAGCGGCGACGATCCCAAGGTTGCGATCGCTACCCGGGACATCGCGATCCAGCTCTACACATCGGGCACCACGGGCAAACCGAAGGGCGCGATGTTGAGCCACGCCAACTTCCTCAACCTGGTGCAGACAGGCAATGCCGCGGACAAGCCGGAGTGGAACCGGTGGTCGACCGACGACGTCTCGCTGGTCGCCATGCCGATCTTCCACATCGGCGGCTCCGGGTGGGGTGTGATGGGGCTCTATCACGGCGCCCGCGGCGTGATCGCGCGTGAGTTCGATCCAACCAAGGTGCTGGACTTCTTCGAGCACAGCGGCATCACGAAACTCTTTATGGTGCCGGCGGCGATGCAATTCGTGGTGCGGCAGCCGCGCGCGAGGACGGTGGATTTCTCGCGGCTGAAATACATGCTGTATGGCGCCTCGCCGATCCCGGCGGCGCTGCTGAAGGAATGCATCGAGGTTTTCAAATGCGGCTTCGTGCAGATGTACGGCATGACCGAGACGACGGGCACCATTGTCGCGCTGCCGCCGGAGGATCACGTCGAGGGGCTGGAGCGGATGCGCTCGGCCGGCAAGGCGCTGCCGGGCGTCGAGATCGCGATTCTCGATGCGGACGGCAAGCCGCTGCCGCCGCGTGAGGTCGGCGAGATCGCGACGCGCTCCGGCTCCAACATGGCCGGCTACTGGAATTTGCCGGAGGCGACCGCCCTCGACGCTGCGCGGCGACGGCTGGCTGCGCACCGGCGATGCCGGCTACATGGACGAGGACGGCTATCTCTACATCCACGACCGCATCAAGGACATGATCATCTCCGGGGGCGAGAACATCTACCCCGCCGAGGTCGAAAGCGCGCTGTGCGATCACCCCGATGTCGCCGAGGCCGCCGTGATCGGCATTCCCGACGAAAAATGGGGCGAAGCGGTGAAGGCGGTGGTGGTGATGAAGCCGGGCAAGGAAGCGACCGCCACCGACATCATCAACTTCACCCGGACGCGCATCGCCGGCTTCAAGACGCCGAAGAGCGTGGAATTCCTGCCGGCGCTGCCGAGGAATCCGTCAGGCAAGATTTTGCGGCGGCAACTGCGCGAGCCGTATTGGGCGGGGAAGGATCGGCGGGTGAATTAGGCGCGATGCCGTAGGGTGGGTTAGCCGCAGGCGTAACCCACCCCTTTGCTGTCCACGCGGATGGAAGCTGGTGGGTTACGCCACGCAATTGCGCTTCGCGCAATCGCACGGCTGACCCACCCTACGAGAGCAGTGCGAGCCGCTAATGCTTCCCCGGCCCCATATAGCCGAACAGGAACCCCGCCACCTTCCGCATCTGGATCTCCTCGCTGCCTTCGGTGATGCGGTAGCGGCGGTGATGGCGGTAGATATGCTCGAACGGCTTGTGGCGTGAATAGCCCATGCCGCCATGGACCTGCATGGCGCGGTCGGCGGATTCTGCAGCAAAGGCGGTTTGCCCAGTAATTGCACATCGACACGCGGTCGGAGAGCGTGCGCTCGACCTGCTCCTCGGTGAGCTGGTCCATCTCCCAGGCGGTCTTGCGGATCAAGAGGCGCAGCATCTCCGCTTGCGTGGCGAGTTCGACCAGCGGGAACTGGATCGCCTGGTTCTCCGCGAGCGCGCGGCCGAACGGCTTTCGCTCGCGCGCGTACTTCACGCTCTCGTTGACGCAGTAGACCGCGGCGCCGAGTGAGCCTCGCCGCCTGGCGGATACGGTTCTGATGGACGAAGCATTGCGCCAGCGAGAGGCCGCGGCCGACCTCGCCGAACAACGCATCCTCGGGCACGAACACGTCCGTGAAGCTGACGCGGGGATGGTCGGTCGGCATGTTGAAGGTCCACATGTACTCCTCGACCTTCACACCATGGCTCTTGGCCGGGACCAGGAAGCAGGTGATGCCGCGGGCATCGCCGTCATTCCCGCTGGTGCGCGCGAACAGCGCGCAGTGGGTGGCGACGTGCATGCCGGTCGTCCACATCTTCTCGCCGTTGATGATCCAGCCCTTGACGTTGTCGCGCGTCGCCGGCACCGCGCGCGTCTCCATGTGGGTGGCGTCGGAGCCATGATGCGGCTCGGTCAAGCCAAACGTGATGCGGTACTTGCCCTTGATCGAGCCGTCGATCATCGCCTTCTGGTCGTTGCGGCCGTAGCGGTCGAGCATGGTGACGACCGGGAAATTGCCGACGACGGAGTGCTCGTTCTGGAGATCGTTGTGCAGGCCGAGGCCCTTCGCCGCGAAGTGCTCGCGGATCACGGCCATCCAGAGATTGGAGCCGTCCTTGCCGCCATATTGTTTCGGCACGGGAAAGCGCAGATGTCCGGCGGCGTCCGCGAGATTCTTGGCCTTGCGCAGCAGCGCTTCCCATTCGTGCCGCGGCAGGCCGCCATTCTCGAAATCGGTGCGCGCCCATTCGCGGCGATGATCGAAGAAGCGGATGTTGTCGTCGGCCTCTTCCAGCGGCTTGATCTCGCGCTCGATGAAACGGTCGAGCCTCACCGAGATAGGCGACGAGATCGGCAGGCAATGAGAAATCCACAGGTTCTCTCCCGGATTGATTTTATCGTTTTGCGTTAAGGCGCTAGGCGCATTTTCGCTTCGTACGATTAAGGTGAGAAGAGCGCGTGCAAGTCAAGCAAAGCGAGGCGTGCCGCGTGCGCAAGGCGCACCCACGCAATTCGATGGTGCTTGAGCGAGGGCGCGCGCTACTATGCCGCCAATATTCCTTCACGAGAAAATGCGGGAGCGCGCGATGGAGCTGAAATTTTCCAAGGTGGAACGCAAGGGACCCATCACGGTCGTGACGCTGTCGCGGCCCGAGGTCTACAACGCCCTGCACACCGATGCGCATTTCGAGCTGCAGAAGGTATTCGACCATTTCTCCGCGGACCCCGAGCAGTGGATCGCGATCGTTACGGGCGCCGGCGACAAGGCGTTCTGCGCCGGCAACGATTTGAAGTGGCAGGCGGCGGGCGGCAAGCGCGGCTGGGACAAGGGCGGCTTCGCCGGCCTCACCGCGCGATTCGACTGCGACAAGCCTGTTATCGCCGCGGTGAACGGCGTCGCCATGGGCGGCGGCTTCGAGATCGCGCTGGCCTGCGACCTCATCATCGCCTCCGAGAATGCGACCTTCGCCCTGCCCGAGCCGCGCGTCGGCCTCGCCGCACTCGCCGGCGGCCTGCACCGCCTGCCGCGGCAGATCGGCCTGAAGCGCGCCATGGGCATGATCCTCACCGCGCGCCACGTCAGCGCCAAGGAGGGCCACGAGTCCTCGGCTTCGTCAACGAGGTGGTGCCGCAGGGCGAGGCGCTCAACGCCGCACTGCGCTGGGCGGAGACGATCGCCAAGAACTCGCCGATGTCGATCCGGGCCTCCAAGCAGGCGATCCAGAAGGGGCTCGGCGTGTCGCTGGAGCAGGCGATCGCGGAGCAGCGCGACTATCCGGCCGTGAAGGCGATGGCGGCCTCGCAGGATTACATCGAGGGCCCGAAGGCATTCTCCGAGAAGCGGCCGCCGAAATGGGTGGGGAAGTGATCGGGGTTCTCTCCGCCCGTCATTCCGGGGCGCGCCGACAGGCGCGAGCCCGGAATCCATCGAGCGCCAAAGCGAATCGATGAATGGATTCCGGGTTCGTCGCTGTGCGACGCCCCGGAATGACGGCGGATGGAGCGTCGTTTAACCGCCTCGCCCCAGCTCGCGCTTGTAGGACGCGTAGTTCGGCTGATCCACCGCCAGCTTGTCCATCGTGGTTGCCCAGAGGTGCTCGGCGAGGCCTGGCGTCGCCAAATCGACCTCGCCTTTGGCGATACGCTCGGCGAGCGCGCGGTTGAGATCCGCCACCGAGCCGTCGATCCCGAGCAGCGCACGGAGCCGATCGACTTCCGCGGCATCGCTCCTCCTCCTGCGTCAGCTGCCGCGTGACGAGGTCGAGGATGTTGATGGCGACGCGGAGCTTGAAGGCCTGGTGGCCGGAGATCAGCGGGGCGATATCGTTGCGTAAGAAATCGGCGACTGATTTTGTCAGCTCGATCGGGGTCGGCTCGTCCTGCATGTGTCAGCTCCCGCGCGGCGCCAGCAGCCGCAACAGATCGATCTCGGTCTCGGAGGCGCGGCGGCCGATCATGGCGCGCTCCATGGAATGATCAGGGCCCTCGCGGAACCGCTGCATCATGCCGCCGCACATGATGCCCCAGCGTAGCGTTCCCATCACCTCCCAGAATTTGACGCGCGCCGGATCGACCCTGCGGCCGGCAGCTTCATAACCGGCGAACAATTCCTCGCGCGAGCCAAAACCGCCGACGGGCTTGTCGATCTCGCCGAAGCGCCAGGAATTGACGCAGACCCAGCCGAGATCCTCCATGGGATCGCCGAGATGGGCGAGCTCCCAATCGAGCACCGCGCGGACGCCGTCGGCGCCGATGATGAGATTGCCGTTGCGGAAATCGCCGTGCACCAACGCGGTCTCGCCCGACGGGCCGGGATCGTGGTCGCGCAGCCAGCGCAGCGCCAGCTCGAACACGGGCTTCGGCCAGTTCAGGCTGCGATAGTCGCGGTCGAACTCGGCGATCTCCTGCGTCGCGCCGCGGCTGCGCAACTCGGGCAATTTGTCCTGCGGCAATTTGTGGAGCCCCGCGAGAATGCCGCCGATCTGCCGCGCGAGACGCGGCCGCGCCGCCGCGAACTCGTCATCGCGCAGAATCTTGCGCGCGATGGTCTCGCCCTCGACGCGCTGCATGATGAAGCCGGTGCCGAGATCGTCCTCCGGCACGAGCACATGCATTACGCGCGGCGACGGAACGCCGGCCTCGAACGCGAGCTGCATCAGCCGAGCCTCGGCCGCGAGGCCCGCCGCGCGCGTCGGCGCGGCGCCATACCCTTTCGGCGAGCGCCGCAAGATCGCGCCGATCACGCCATCGGGATGGGTGATGTCGAAGCGCCAGGTTTCCTGGCTGGCGCCGCCCGACAATTTGGCCGCGCCGGTAACGCCGGTCGCGCCCTTGCACCAGCGCTGCGCGCTGCGAGAAAGCTCGGCCTCGATCATTTGCCCTTGAACTGCGCCGGCCGCTTCTCCAGGAACGCCCCGACGCCCTCGCGGAAATCCTGGGTGTCGCCGGCGCGGAGCTGGCACTGGAATTCGAGATTGAGCTGATCCTCGAAGGAGTTTTCGGGGCTGTCCCAATAGAGCTTCCGGATCAGCGACAGCGCCACGGTCGGGCCGCTGGCGAGATCGCGCGCAAGCTTCATCGCCTCCTCCATCAGCACGCCGTCGTCATGGACCCGGTTGATGAGGCCCCATTCCAGCGCCTTCTCGGCCGGCAGCCGCTCGCCCATCAGCGACAATTCGATCGAGCGCGCCCGGCCGACGAGGCGCGGCAGCAGCCAGGTCGAGCCGCAATCGGGCACGAGGCCGATGCGGCGGAAGGCCTGCAGGAAATAGGACGAGCGCGCGCACAGGATCATGTCGCCGAGCAGCGCGAAGCTCATGCCGGCCCCGGCCGCCGGACCATTGACCGCGGTGATGATGGGACAATGCAGGTTGCGGATGCGGCGCAGGAAGGGATGAAAGCCGGTCTCGAGCGTCAGGCCGGCCTTGGTCTTCTTCGATTGGTTGTTGCGCCCTTGCAGGTTGGCGCCGGTGCAGAAGGCACGGCCCGCGCCGGTCAGCACCACGCAGCGCACCTCGTCCTTCTTCTCCTCGATGGTATCGAGCGCTTCGGCAAGGCCCCCAAGCATGTCCACGGAGACCGCGTTCATCACCTCCTGATGGTCGAGCCTGAGGATTGCGACCGAACCATCGAAATCGAGCGTGACGTGTTTGAACTGCATGGTTTCCTCGTGAGTTGCAGCCTGCGTCAGTTTCGCAGACCGGAATTCGTTTTGCCGGGGCGCATATTTGATTTTTGGCGCGGTCTTGTCCATGGTGATCAGAGCATAGCAAGCAATCTTGCGCGCAGCGGCTGATGCGCCGCATGCCAAGATGTCTCGCCAAAAACAGGAAACGCCATGACGATTTTCGACCTCTCCGGCCGCGTGGCCGTGATCACCGGCGGCAATGGCGGCATCGGGCTCGGTATCGCGCAGGCGCTCGCGGGCCAGGGCTGCAACGTCTCGATCTGGGGCCGCAATGCCGACAAGAACAAGGCAGCTGCCGCGAGCGTGGCGGGCCTGGCGGGCAAGGTCGATACCCGCGTCTGCGACGTCACCGATCCCGCCTCGGTCAACGCTGCGATGAAGGCGACGCTCGACATTTTCGGCCGGGTCGACGGCTGCTTCGCCAATGCCGGCATCGGCGGCGGCGGCCGACGCTCCTTCATCGAGCGCACGGAAGAGGAATGGCGCACGATGTTTGCGACCAACCTCGACGGCGTGTTCCACGCATTCCAAACCGCCGCGAAGCACATGACCGAGCGCGCCAATGCCGGCGATCCCTTCGGCCGTCTGGTTGCGACCTCGAGCCTCGCCTCGATTTTCGGCACGGCGCGCAACGAGCATTATGCCGCGACCAAGGCCGCCATCAACGCGCTGGTGCGCGCGCTCGGCGTCGAGTCTCGCCCGCCACGGCGTCACCTCCAATGCGATCCTGCCCGGCTGGATCAAGAGCGACATGACCGCGGGCATCATGGCCAACGAAAAATTCGTCGCCAACGTGATGCCGCGCATTCCGATGCGCCGCTTCGGCGAAGCCTCCGATTTCGGCGGCATCGCGGTGTATCTGATGAGCAAGGCGTCGTCGTATCACACGGCCGATACGTTCGTGATCGACGGCGGCTATACCGCGTTTTGATTTTCGTAGCCCGGATGGAGCGAAGCGTAATCCGGGACCGAGAAAAAGCAAGCAAGACCCGGACTTCGCTTCGCTCCATCCGGGCTACAACACTGAGGGAATGGGCAAATGTTCTCGCACATCATGATCGGCACCAACGATCTCGACAAGGCCAAGACGTTCTACGACAATCTGCTGAGCACGCTCGAGGTGCGGCCCGCCAGGGTCGACGGCCACCGCATCTTCTACATCACCAAGACCGGCGTGTTCTCGGTGTCGAAGCCGATCAACGGCGAACCGGCGACCTGCGCGAATGGCGGCACCATCGGCTTTGCGTGCAATTCGCCCGAGCAGGTCGATGCGTGGCACGCGGCTGGCCTCGCGGCCGGCGCAAAATCGATCGAGGATCCGCCCGGCGTCCGCCAGGGTCCCGGCGGCAAGCTCTATCTCGCCTATCTGCGCGACCTCGACGGCAACAAGATCTGCGCGATGCATCGGTTGGCGAACTGATCGTTCAAGACGGTGTCATTCCCCGCGAAGGCGGGGAATCCAGTACGCCGCGGCTCCGGGCCTCAATCACCGCTGTCTCTGGGATACTGGATCGCCCGGTCTTCGCCGGGCGATGACAGCGGAGTGTGAGGCGGGCACCTACCGCCTCCCTCCTCCCCATTCAAACAACATTTCAAACGTCCCCGCGAAATTCCATCGCATGGCATGGCTCGCGTGAGAAAATACGCGCTCGCACTTTGGCGGCGCTGCGACTATTCTCCCGGCCAATTCGATCGCAGCGTCCCCGGGAGGAACAATGACAAAACACACCTACATTCCCCGCATCACCAACTACACCCTCAACCCCGGCGACGAGTCTCAACGACTTGCGGATGTCGGACCAGGTCCGGCCGCTCTACGATCACGTCAAGAAGTTCATCCGCGACACCGTCGAGCCGATGTCGATCGAGTTCGCCAAGGCCGGCGAAGGCAAGGAAGATCGCTGGAGTTTTACGCCGAAGCAGCTCGAGGTGCTGGAGAAGGCCAAGAACAAGGCCAAGCAGGAAGGTCTCTGGAACTTCTTCCTGCCCGATGACGAGACCGGCCAGGGCCTGAAGAACCTCGACTACGCCTATATCGCTTCAGAGACTCGGCAAAAGCCCGCTGGCGTCCGAGAGCATGAACTGCTCGGCGCCCGACACCGGCAACATGGAAGTGCTGGAGCGCGTCGGCACCAAGGAGCAGAAGGAGAAGTGGCTGAAGCCGCTGCTCAACGGCGAGATCCGCTCGGCCTATGTCATGACCGAGCCGAACGTCGCTTCCTCCGATGCCAAGAACATCTCGACGACCGCCAAGCTCGTCGGCGACGAATGGGTCATCAACGGCGAGAAGTACTACATCTCGGGCGTCGGCGATCCCCGCTGCAAGATCCTGATCGTGATGGTGAAGACCAATCCGGATGCGGCGCCGAGCAAGCAGCAGTCGCAGATCCTGGTGCCGCGCGACACGCCCGGCGTCGAGGTGCTCGGGCCCATGTACGTGTTCGGCCAGGACCATGCGCCGCGCGGCCACATGCACATGCGCTTCAACAATGTGCGCGTGCCCAAGGAGAACATGCTGCTCGGCGAAGGCCGCGGCTTCGAGATCTCGCAGCTCCGGCTCGGCCCCGGCCGCATCCATCACTGCATGCGCACCATCGGCAAGGCCGAGAAGGCACTCGACCTCATGGTGCAGCGGGGCCTCACCCGCGAGGCGTTCGGCAAGAAGATCGCTCATCTCGGCGGCAACATGCAGATCATTGCGCAGGCCCGCTGCGAGATCGAGGCGATGCGGCTCATGGTGCTCAAGGCCGCCAAGGCGATGGACGTGCTCGGCAACAAGGAGGCCCGCGTCTGGGTCTCCATGGTCAAGGCCATGGTGCCCGAGCGCGCCTGCAAGATCATCGACCAGGCGATCCAGATGCACGGCGCCACCGGCATCTCGCACTGGACCCCGCTCGCCGAGATGTATCAGGACGTGCGGCACCTTCGCTTCGCCGACGGTCCGGACGAGGTGCACTGGATGGTGGTAGGTCGCCACGAGCTGAGCATGGCGTGATCGAGATGTCGTAGGGCGGATTAGCGAAGCGTAATCCGCCGTTTCCTGGCGAGAGGGCGGATTACGCTTTCGGCTAATCCGCCCTACGAAGGTCGTTCGACAGAAAGGAAACGCATGGACTACGCCGCCAGCGACCTGACGCCACGCGAGCGCTACAAGGTGCTGACGTCCTTCATCCTGCCGCGGCCGATCGCCTGGGTGACCTCGATCGGGCCGACGGGCGTCGTCAACGCCGCGCCATTCAGCTTCTTCAACGCCTTCTGCGAGGATCCGCCGCTGTGCATGTTCGCGGCGAACCGCAAACCGAATGGACAGGACAAGGACACGTTCCTCAACATCCAGCGCACCGGCGAATTCGTCGTCAATCTCACGGATGAGCCGCTGGCGCGGGCGATGCACGAGAGCAGCGGTGACTTTCCGCCCGAGATCGGCGAGCCCGACTATCTCGGCCTGAAGCTTGCGCCCTCAACTGAGATCGCGGTGCCGCGCCTCGCCGACGCGCCCTGGGCGATGGAGTGCAAGCTCTGGAAGCTGATCGACGTCAATGACGATCGCAAGCTGATCATGGGCGAAGGCCTCCACTTCCATATCCGCGACGAGCTGTGGGACGACAAGGCCATGCGGGTGCATATGGACCGCTATCACCCGATCGGCCGCATGTTCGCGGACCGCTACTGCCGCACCGATGACCGCGTGGTGTTTCCCGCGGCGGAAGGGGTGAAGAAGGCGTAGGGCAGATTAGCGACGCGTAATCCGCCGAACTATTACAACGAGAACGGCGGATTACGCCGGCGACTGCGCTTCGCACAGCCGCCGGCTAATCCGCCCTACGCATTAAGTCGCGGGAGCGACCTTGTCTTGCGTTTTCGTTTCGAAATCGCTGGCGTCGTGACGCTCGTGAAGCTGGCTGGCGGGATCGCCGGAGACGCGGTTGACCATCCGGCCGCGCTTCACGGCGGGGCGCTGCGCGATCTGGTCGGTCCAGCGCTGCACGTTCTTATAGTCCTGTACCGAGAGGAATTCGCCCGCGCCATAGACCAGCCCCTTAGCGAGCGCGCCGTACCACGGCCACACCGCCATGTCGGCGATGGTGTACTCCTTGCCCGCGAGATACTCGTTGTCGGCGAGACGCCGGTCGAGCACGTCGAGCTGGCGCTTGACCTCCATCGCAAAGCGGTCGATGGCGTATTCGATCTTGAACGGGGCATAGGCGTAGAAATGGCCGAAGCCGCCGCCGAGATAGGGCGCACTGCCCATCTGCCAGAACAGCCAGGACATCGCCTCGGTGCGGGCCTTGATATCCTTCGGCAGGAAGGCGCCGAACTTCTCGGCGAGGTAGAACAGGATCGAGCCGGATTCGAACACCCGGATCGGCTCCGGACCGGAGCGGTCCATCAGCGCGGGGATTTTGGAGTTCGGGTTGATGTCGACGAAGCCGCTGCCGAACTGGTCGCCGTTGCCGATCTTGATCAGCCAGGCGTCGTATTCGGCGCCCTTGTGGCCGAGCGCCAGCAGCTCCTCCAGCATCACCGTCACCTTCACCCCGTTCGGAGTGGCCAGCGAGTAGAGCTGCAGGGGTGCTTGCCGACCGGAAGCTCCTTGTCGTGCGTGGGGCCGGCGATCGGCCGGTTGATGCTGGCAAACTGCCCGCCATTCTCCTTGTTCCAGGTCCAGACTTTGGGCGGCACGTAGGCGGGGGTGTCGGTCATGGGGGCTCCGGCGGAAAGATGCGTCTGCATTAATTAGACCGGGAATGGCCAATGACAAGCCCCCTCCCCGTCATTCCGGGGCGCCCGCGGGGCGAGCCCGGAAGCCATCGGGCCGCGGGCTGCTTGGAGAGATGGATTCCGGGTTCTCGCTGACGCGAGCCCCGGAATGACGGCGTCACCCCGCGGATGGCGAGCGACGCCTACACACAAGATGCCTCGCCAAATCCGGCATGTCATCGATCTGCCAGCGTCACTTTGCTTCGCCCGGCGACAGCAACGAGAACGCCAAAGCCGCCGGGAGATAGGATCATGAAATCGCCGATCTGCGACATGCTGGGAATCGAGTTCCCGCTGCTCGCCTTCAGCCATTGCCGCGACGTCGTCGCCGCCGTCAGCCGCGCCGGCGGCTTCGGTGTGTTAGGGGCCACCGTGCACACGCCCGACACGCTCGAGCGCGAGCTGAAATGGATCGACGATCACGTCGACGGCAAGCCCTACGGCATCGACGTGCTGATCCCCGAGAACATCTCCACATCAGGCGAGAAGGACGTCACCTGGAAGAGCCTGGAGGCGCGCGTGCCGCAGGAGCACCGCGCCTACACGCGCGACCTCCTGAAGAAATACGACATCGAGCTGACGACCACGGAGGTCGCAGCCGATCAACCGCAGCCGTTCGATGGAAGGACCGCGTTGCAACTGCTCGAGGTCTCCTTCAATCATCCGATCCGCCTGATCGCCAATGCGCTGGGCGTGCCGCCGAAGGCGATGATCGAGATGGGCAAGACACACGGCGTGCCGGTCGCAGCCCTCGTCGGGGCCAAGGAGCACGCGCTGCGCCAGGTCGCGGCCGGCGTCGACATCCTCGTGGTGCAGGGCACCGAGGCCGGCGGCCATTGCGGCGAGGTCTCGACCATGGTGCTGGTGCCGGAGGTGATCAAGGCGATCAAGGAGATCCGCGACGTGCCGGTGCTGGCGGCCGGCGGCATCATGACGGGCCGGCAGATGGCGGCCTGCATGGCGATGGGCGCGGCGGGCGCGTGGACCGGCTCGGTGTGGCTGGCGACCGTCGAGTCCGAGACGAGCGAGATCTTCCGCGAGAAGATGATCGCGGCGTCCTCGCGCGATGCGGTGCGCTCGAAGGGGCGCACCGGTAAGCCGGCCCGGCAGCTTCGCTCGGTCTGGACCGATGCCTGGGACCGCGCTGCCGAAAGCCCGGGCGCGCTGCCGATGCCGCTGCAGAGCATCATCAGCCGCGACGCCTTCAATTCGATCGACCGCGCGGCGGCAGGCGGCAACGCCAGGGCGCGCGATCTCGTCAGCTATTTCGTCGGCCAGGGCGTCGGCCTGATCGACAGCGTGAAGTCGGCCGGCGCGGTGGTGCAGGAGTTCAAGGAAGACTTCGCCGAAGCCGTCGAGCACATGAATGCGCTGGTGGCGGAGTAGGTGTCCGACCCTCATGGTGAGGAGGCGCGCAAGCGCCGTCTCGAACCATGAGAGCCCGCGGCCCATCCTTCGAGACGCCTGCTTCGCAGGCTCCTCAGGATGAGGTCGGAGATTTTTGAGAGAGTGAAGAAGCAAGAAGAAATGACCAATACCCCAGAAGACCGCATCCCCGTCATCGTCGGCATTGGCGAAATCGTCGACCGCCCGAAAGAGATCACCGAGGGCCTCGAGCCGCTCGATCTGCTCGAACAGGCGCTGCGGCGCGCGGAGGCGGATGCCGGCGCGAAGCTGCTCGGCGAGCTGCAATCGCTCGACGTCGTCAACTTCCTGAGCTGGCGCTATCGCGATCCCGAGAAGCTTTTGGCGCAACGCCTCGGCGTGATGCCAGCGCATTGCTATTACGGCCCGGTCGGCGGCGAGAGCCCGATCCGCTACATCCACGAAGCTGCCAAGCGCATCGCGCGCGGCGAATGCGCGGTCGCCGCGGTCTGCGGCGCCGAGGCGCAGTCGACCGCGACCAAGGCGGAGCGCGCCGGGGTCAAGCTGCCGTGGACGCCGTTCGCCCATGATGTTGAGGAGCCCAAGCGCGGCGCGGCGTTCCAGAAGCCGCTGGCGGTGACGCTCGGCGTATTCAGGCCCGTCACGGTCTATCCGTTCTACGAGGCGGCCTCCTCGGCGCATTGGGGGCAGACGCCGCGCGAGGCAATGGCGGAGTCCGGCACGCTGTGGTCGCGCTATTCGGAAGCCGCCGCGCAAAATCCCAATGCCTGGCTGAAGCGGCGCTACGCGCCCGAAGAAATCACGACGCCGACGGCGGACAACCGCCTGATCGCCTGGCCCTACAACAAGCTCATGGTCGCCAATCCCAGCGTCAACATGGGCGGCGCGCTGCTGCTGACGAGTCTTGCCAAGGCGCGCGCGCTCGGAATCGCCGAGGACAAACTGGTCTATCCGCTCGGCGGCGCCTCGGCGGAGGAGCCGCGCGACTATCTGCTGCGCGATCAGTTCTACGAGAGCCATCCGCAGAACGCGGTGCTCAAGGCCGTGATGGATCTCGCCGGCGGCGACGGCAAGAAGTTCGACGCGATCGAACTCTACAGCTGCTTTCCCTGCGTGCCCAAGATGGCGCGACGGACGCTCGGGCTCGGCGCCGACGTGCAGCCGACGGTGACGGGCGGCCTCACCTTCTTCGGCGCGCCGCTCAACACCTATATGACGCATGCGGCCTGCGCGATGGTGCGGCGTGTGCGCGACGGCGCCAAGCTCGGCCTGCTCTACGGCCAGGGCGGCTTCGTCACCAAGCATCACGCGCTGGTGGTGGCGAAGACCGCGCCGCGCGAGGCGCTGGCACAGGAGACGAGCGCGCAAAGCGAAGCCGATCGCAACAAGCGCGCGGTGCCGGAGTTCGTAGGCGAAGCCGCCGGCAAGGGCAAAGTTGAGAGTTTTACGGTGCTCTATGGCCGCGGCGGCGAGGTCGAGCATGGCGTGGTGATGCTGCGGACGGAAGACGACCGGCGCACGTTGGGGCGGATTCCGGCGGGCGACGGCGCGACGCTCGCGCATCTGCTCGATATGAACCGCACGCCGGTGGGATCGCTCGGCGAGATCAAGATGGCGGCGGATGGCGTGCCGGAGTGGCGGGTGGCGTAGCGCGCTCTCGTGTCCCGGACGCGGTGCGGCATGCAATGCCGCTCCGCAGAGCCGGGACCCAGAAAGATACACGGTACGGCGCGGAGAGATGGGCCCCGGCTCAGCAGCGCACCACTGCGGACGATGCTTCGCATCGCCGGGAGTGCTGCGCTGCGTCCGGGACACGAGAGAGCGGCTCAGCCCTTCGGCGGCTGCTTCTCCGACGCGGTCGCCGGCTTGCCCTTGGCGCCGACCACACGCACCGCATCACCGTCCGAGAGTCCGTCCGGCGGCGCGGTAATGACGCGGTCGTCCGCGGCGATGCCCGAGGCGAGCTCGATGTCGCGGCCGAGGTCGCGGGCGATGGTCACGGGCTTGAACAGCACCTTGTCGTCCGCACCGACGGTAGCGACACGCAGTCCGTTGCTGTTGAAGATCAACGCGCTGGCGGGGATGCTGAGCGGCGCGGAGTCGCGCTGGAGATTCAGCTTCACGCTGGCATAGCCCCCGGGCATCAGCTCTCCGCCCGAATTGTCGAGGCCGAGCTGCATGCGCGTGGTGCCGGAGGCAACGTCGACGGCCTGCGAGGACGCTTCCACCGTGGCCTGGAAATTCCGGTTCGGGTATTCCGGCAGCGTGATGGTCGCCTTGGCGCCGATCTTGATCGCCGGCACGTAGTTCTGGGGCACGTTGACATAGACGCGCAGCTTGGTGATGTCGGAAACCACGAACATCGCCGGGCCCGAACCGCCGCCGGCATTGATCAGCGCACCGACGTCGGTGTCACGCGCGGTGACGACGCCGTCGAACGGCGCGGTGATCTTCTTGTAGCCGGCCAGCGCTTCCAGCCGCTCGACATTGGCCTGGCCCGAGCGAACCGCCGCGTTCTTGTTGGAGAGATCGGCGGTGCGCTCGTCGATCTCTTGCGCGGAGACGAAGTTGGAGGCGACCAGCGTCTTGCGGCGGTTCAGGGTCGCTTCCGACAGCTTGGCGCTGGATTGCTGGCTGGCGAGGTCGGCCCGCGCTTGCAACAGTTGCTGGTCGAGGTCGGGCGCCTCGATCTCGGCGATCACCTGGCCCGCCTTGACGCGCGCGCCGATGTCGGCGCTCCAGCTCTTGAGATAGCCGGGGACGCGGGCAAAAATCGGCGCGCGATAATAGGCTTCCAGCCGGCCCGGCAGGTCGATGGTGGCATTGAGCGCCTTGGCGCTCGGCAGCGTCACCGCGACGCTGGGAACGGCCTGGTCGTCGGTCCATTCCTTCAGCTTGGAGCCCTGCTCCTCGCGGGCGCGAATGCCGGTGCCGACGACGAGGCCTGCCGCGATCAGCGCCACCACGCCGAAGATGCCCAGTTTCCGGTGCGACACCGGCGAGCGGGATTCAGTGGGCGACATGCGGGGTCTCCAATGGGGCGGCGGCCGTGGCGCCTTGCTTCTTGTGTACCATACTGAACACCACGGGAACGAACATCAGCGTAGCAAAGGTTGCAAAGATCAAGCCGCCGATCACGGCGCGGCCAAGTGGCGCATTCTGCTCGCCGCCCTCGCCCAGCCCCAGGGCCATCGGCGCCATGCCGATGATCATGGCGAGCGCGGTCATCAGCACCGGGCGGAACCGGACGAAGCCGGCTTCGAGCGCCGCGGCGATGGGATCGCCGAGTTCCGCGTAGCGCTCGCGGGCGAAGGAGATCACGAGCACGCTGTTGGCGGTGGCAACGCCCATGCACATGATGGCGCCGGTGAGCGCAGGGACCGACAGCGTGGTTCCGGTCGTGAACAGCATCCAGACGATGCCGGCGAGCGCGGCCGGCAGCGCCGTGATGATCACGAACGGATCGGACCAGGACTGGAAGTTCACGACGATCAGGAAGTAGATCAGCACGACTGCCCCGAGCAGGCCGAACAACAAGCCCGTGAAGGCGCTGTTCATGGTCTGCACCTGACCGAGCAGCACCACGGACGAGCCCTTCGGCACCTCCTTGGCGGTGTCGGCGATCACCTGCCGGATATCGGCGGCGACCGCGCCGAGATCGCGGCCCGAGGTCGTCGCGAAGATCTGCACCATCGACTGGATGTCGTACTGCGAGACCACCGCGCTCGAGGCTGAGCGCCTGACGTCGGCGATACCGCCGAGGATCGGCGACTGCGAATTGCCCGCCGCGGTGATCGGCAGCGTCTGCAGCGCGCTGAGCGAGTCGATCTGGTATTGCGGCGTCTGCATCACGATCGAATAGGACACGCCGTTGTCGGGGTTCAGATAGTAGGTGGGCGCCACCTGCGAGGAGCCGGCTAGATTGACAACGAGGCTGTTGGTGACGTCGCGCTCGGTCAGGCCGACATATTGCGCACGGGTACGGTCGACATCGATGTTGAAGGTCGGCGCGTTCGGCGATTGCTGGATGCGCGCGTCCGCCACGCCGGGAATCTTGCGGACCTTGGCCAGCAGGCTGTTGGCGTAGGCGAAGTTGGCGGCAAGATTGGCGCCGCGGATCTGCAGGTCGATCGGCGCCGGCGCGCCGAAATTCAGGATCTGGCTGACGATGTCGGCAGGCAGGAACGCGAAGCTGACGCCGGGGAACAGCCGCGGCAGCTGCTCGCGCAGCACCCTCACGTGCTCTTCCGTCGGCTTGTGGCCTTCCCTGAGCTTGATCTGGATGTCGCCATCCTGCGGGCCGATCACGCCGGTGTTGTTGTAGGTCATGTTGATGCCGGAGATCGGCATGCCGATGTTGTCGGTCATGGTCTCGATCTCGCCGGGGATCAGCTTGCGGACCGCCTTCTGCACGTCGGCGAGCTGGTTGGCGGTCTCCTCGACGCGGGTGCCGACCTGGGTGCGGACATGCATCAGGATGTTGCCGGCATCGACCGCGGGGAAGAAGTTGCGGCCGAGGAACGGCACCAGGGCAAAGGACGCGCCGACCACACAGAGAAAGCCGATCACGAACACCGCGCGGTGCGCCAGCGCCAGCCCCAGCAGATCATGGTAACCGCCGCGAATGCGCTCGAACCGCTTCTCGAAACCGCGCTGAAACCAGACCAGGGGATTGCGCGACTTCGGCGGCGCGCCCTCGTGATGAACATGAGCGTGCAGCAGATAGTTCGCCATGGTCGGCACCAGCGTGCGCGACAGGATGAACGACCAGATCATCGCGAACATCACGGCTTCGGCCATCGGCACGAACAGGAAGCGCGCGACGCCGGTGAGGAAGAACATCGGCACGAACACGATGCAGATGCACAGCAGCGACACGAAGGCCGGCGTCACGATCTGGTTGGCGCCGTCGAGGATCGACTGCTCGACCGGCTTGCCCTGCTCCAGATGGTAATTGATGTTCTCGATGGTCACCGTAGCGTCGTCGACGAGGATGCCGACCGCGAGCGCAAGGCCGCCGAGCGTCATGATATTCAGAGTCTCGCCGATCGCCGACAGCATGATGATGGCGCCCAGCACGGAGAGCGGGATCGAGACCGCGATGATGATGGTCGAGCGCCAGCTGCCGAGGAACAGCAGGATCATGACGCTGGTGAGCAGCGCCGCGATCACGCCCTCGACCGCGACGCCCTGGATCGCGCCACGCACGAACACCGACTGGTCGCCGATGAAGCCGATCTTCAGCGCGTCGGGAAGCTGGTCCTTGACGTCGATGACCTTCTGCTTGATGCTGGCGATGATGTCGAGCGTCGAGGTCGCGCCCGCCTTCAGCACCATCATCAGCACCGAGCGGTTGCCGTCGACATGGACGATGTTGGTCTGCGGCGGATTGCCGTCGCGTACGCTCGCAACGTCGCGCACATAGACCATGGCGCCGTTGACCGTCTTGATCGGGAGGTTGCCGAGTTCGTCGATCCTGAGCGGCGAGTTGTTGAGCTGGATGTTGTATTCGAACTGGCCGATCTTCTGGGTGCCGACCGGCGTGATCAGGTTCTGCGCCGCGAGCGCATTGGCGACGTCCTGCCCGGACAGACCGCGGGCCTGCAGGGCGGTGGGATCGAGGTCGATCGTGACCTGGCGCTGCTTGCCGCCGAACGGATACGGGATCGCCGCGCCGGGCACGGTGACCAGCGGCGTGCGGAGCTGGTTGATGCCGATGTCGGCGAGGTTCTGCTCGGTGAGGCCATCGCCCGACAGCGCCACCTGGATGATCGGCACGGTGGACGCCGAGTAGTTCAGGATCAGGGCGGCGTCGCGCCGGGCGGCATCTGCTTGATCAGCGTCTGCGAGATCGCGGTCACCTGCGCGTTGGCGGTGCGGATATCGACGCTGGGCTGGAAGAAGATCTTGATGATGCCAAAGCCGTTATAGGAATTGGCGGTGATGTGCTCGATATCGTTGACCGTCGTCGTCAGCGCACGCTGGAAGGGCGTCGTGATGCGGCCCGACATCTGATCCGGCGGCAGGCCGGTGTACTGCCAGACCACGCCGATCACGGGAATGCGGATGTCCGGGAAGATGTCGGTCGGGGTTCGCAGCGCCGCGAGCGGGCCGATGATCAGCAGCAGAAGCGCGAGCACGACGAACGTATAGGGCCGGCTCAGGGCAATACGGACCAGAGCAATCATGCGCCAGGCAATTCCAGGTCAAAGAGACTACGGAAGCCGCCCCCACGGCGATCCCCGTTTCCCCTTTACCCGAGCACCGCCGGAAACGCTAATCTCCGGCTGGTTACCTGTATTCACTTCCCTGCTACCGCACTGCGAAATCGACATCGCAGCTATGCGAGGGTCTGTCTCAGGCGGCGCGAACCGCGTTCAGGAACTTGCCGACCTCGAGCTTGAGACGGTTGGAATCGCGCGACAGCATCTGCGCCGCCGACAGCACTTGCGAGGACGACGCGCCGGTCTCGGCGGCGCCCCGCTCGACCTCGGCCACATTGGTCGAGGCCTGCTGCGTGCCCTTGGCTGCCTGCTGGACGTTTCGCGTGATCTCCTGTGTCGCCGCCCCCTGTTCCTCGACCGCCGCGGCGATGGCCGCGGCGATTTCGGACAGCCGCGAGATGGTCCCCCGATGTCGCGGATCGCCGTGACGGATTCCTGGGTCGCCGACTGGATGCCGGTGATCTGCTGTGTGATCTCGCCGGTTGCCTTGGCCGTCTGGGCGGCAAGGGCCTTGACCTCGGACGCCACCACCGCGAAGCCGCGACCGGACTCGCCCGCCCTCGCCGCTTCGATCGTTGCATTGAGCGCGAGCAGATTGGTCTGCCCCGCGATCTGGTCGATCAGCTCGATGACGTCGCCGATCTTGCCGACCGCCTTCGACAAACCGTCGATATGCCCGTCGGTCAGCCGCACCTGGCCGACCGCTTCGTTGGCCATTCGTGCCGAATCCTGCACTCGCTGGCTGATCTCGGTGACGGAGGTGGACAATTGCTCGGCCGCGGACGCGACCGACTGAACGTTGGCGGAGGCTTCCTGCGAGCCGTCGGCGACGACGACGGCGAGCTTTTGCGCCTGCGCGGCCGTCGCGTTCATCGCACCGGCGGAGGCTTCCAGCTCGGTCGAGGCCGAGTCTCACCGCATCCACGATCTCGCCGACTGCGGTCTCGAACTGGCCGGCAAGCCTGTGCATGTCGTCGCGGCGCTGCTCGGCCGCGATCTTGTCCTGCCTGATCTTGGCGGCCGCGACCTCGTGCGCCTTCTCCTCGGCCTTGACCTTGAACGTCTCCACCGCGTGGGCCATGTCGCCCACCTCGTCCTTGCGGCCGAGCCCGGGCAGAACCACGGCGAAATTGCCGCTCGCCAGTTCGCCCATCGCCCCCGTCAAGGCCGAGAGCGGACGCACGATCCGCGAAATCGCAACCCAGAAGCTCAGCGATGCGAGACCAATGCTCGCGAGCAGGATCGCAACGCTGATGATCAGGTTGGAAGCGCTCGCTTTCGCCTGTTCGGCGGCTTCCGTATCCGCCGCCGCGCCGATGGAATCCGCCAGCCCGAGAATGGAATTGATCGCCGTCGTCGCGCGGCCGACATAGTCGTGGCCGCTGATCTTGTACTCGCCGGCCGGACCGGCCGCGAGGACCTCTGCCCGCAATGCGCCATAAGTCCGGAAATAATCTTCGTTCACCTGCTTGATGGCGCGCGCGAGCGGCGCCGGAATGTCGGCGCGGTCGGCAATCGGGGAGACCGTCTCCCAGGCGAGCCTCGACGTGGCCGCGGAAGGTCGCGATCCGGCCGATGCCGTCCGGAGCAAGCTTCGCATGCGAGCTGATCAGCCCGCCGAGCATCGCACGTTCGCGTCCGGCGTTTCTCGGCCATCTCCGCCGTCAGGTGGCGGAGGCCGACGAGGCGCGCCATCGCCGCCGACGCCGGGCTGGTCAGCGTCTCCAGCGTCAAGCGCAGCTTGTTGGCGGCAACCTCGATCAGGTCGGTGATCGCCGGGGCAAAGGCCTTGACCACTTCAGGATCCCGCTCGGGTCCGGGCTTGGCGAGATTTGCGTCCACCTTGCGGCGCAGGCTTTCGAAGTTCTGGAGCGCCCGCTCCGCTTCCGAGACGCGCTGTTCGGCACCCTTCATGGCCGGGACGTCGCGCAGGCGCTGCACGGCATCGCGGAAGGCCTGATCGGATATCGCGCGCACACCGTCGATCTCCGAACGGCGATCGGCCGGAAGCAGCTCGGGCGAATTCAGGGCCGCATTGGTCATGCCGCGCTCCTTCGCCCAGTGCCCGGCGCCGCGCAGCAACGACTGCGAAATGCCGTTGAGACCGACGAAGGTCGCGGCCTCCTCACGATCGTGGTAGGCGTGAATGGCGGTGTAGCCGGTTGCGGCCACCCCCATCAACGCAAGCGCCGAAATGATGGCTGGCAGGATCGTGCCAATTCTGAAATGCACCGCTGGCTTCCTTCTTGAGCGCCGATTCCAATGACGGGACCGGTCGGCCGCACGAGAACTATCCGACGTTCGCAACGCGATGTTGTTTCACGTCAACGTGCCGTCGCAAGGCCTCGGGCTTCACTGCTTATGCTTATCAAAACGTTGTCCGCGAAAACCTGTGCGGTGCAACGCTAGTGGAATGTCTTCCTCACGCCGCGCGAACGGCATTGAGAAATCTGCCGGCCCTCGAGCCTCGAGGCGGTTGGAATCACGGCACGGCATCTGCGCTGCCGCGAGAGAATGCTCGTTGAAATGGCTGGACACGTCCGTCGGGTCGGCGCGCGAAACGATCAGCGTCTCGTCGCCGGCCGGAATTTCGACGTCGGCGCCCGGAAAAATCTTGCGCATCAGGTCCCCCCAGACCGGATTTAGTAAGTCATTCCAATCGGGTCGCGCGTGCGAGCCCGCCCTCGGCCAAGCCTCGTAAATTCGATTTAACCATCAATGAAATGCCCCGCCGTAGCATTACGGGCAGTTCATGATGATACTACCTTTGAGCGATATCATGCTACCGGCCAATGAAAGAGAGCGGCGTCTTCGGCGCCGCTCTTCGTTCGATCGGATGAAAGCTCAGGCTGCGCGCACGTTGGTCAGGAACTTGCTGACTTCGCTCTTCAGCCGACCGGAGTCGGTGGACAGCATCTGCGCCGCCGACAGCACTTGCGAGGAAGCCGTGCCGGTCTCGCTTGCACCGCGCTGCACGTCGGTGATGTTGGAGGACACCTGCTGGGTGCCTTGCGCGGCCTGCTGAACGTTGCGTGCGATCTCCTGCGTCGCCGCGCCCTGCTCTTCCACAGCAGCAGCGATGGTCGACGAGATTTCCGACAGGCGTTCGATGGTCGATGAGATCTCCTTGATGGCGCCGACCGAATCGTTGGTCGCCGCCTGGATGCCGGAGATCTGCTGACCGATCTCGCCGGTGGCCCTTGCGGTCTGCTCGGCGAGCGCCTTCACCTCGGACGCGACCACCGCGAAGCCGCGGCCGGCCTCACCGGCGCGTGCGGCTTCGATGGTGGCGTTCAACGCCAGCAAATTGGTCTGGCCGGCGATGGTGTTGATCAGCTCGACGACGTCGCCGATGCGGGCGGCGGCCTTCGACAGCTCGCTGACGCGCTCAGTGGTGGCGCGCGCCTGGCCGACGGCATCGTTCGCCATCCGCGCCGATTCCTGCACCTGACGGCTGATCTCGCCCACCGACGAGGCCATCTCCTCGGTCGCAGAAGCCACCGACTGCACGTTGCCGGACGCCTGATCGGACGCGGCGGAGACGACGGAGGCGAGCTGTTGCGCCCGTTCGGCGGTGGAGCTCAGCGATCCCGCCGAGGTCTCCAATGCGCCGGATGCGGCCGAGACCGTTTCGACGATGCCGCCCACCTGCGCTTCGAAGCTGTCGGCCAGCTCGTTCATGGTGCGCTTGCGTTCGCGATCGGCAGCGGCCTGGTCCTGGGCGCGCTGCTCGATGCTGCGCTTGATGTCGCCCTGCATCGAGGCTCGGCGACGTCGCGAGCCTGCCGACCTCGTCGGCCTGGTCGATCTCGAGCTGCTGGTTGAAATCGCCCTTGGCGATGCCGTCGGCGAAATTGGCGCAATCCTGGATCGGCCGCGCGATCTTGCGGGCAGCGAACGAGATCAGGAAGATGGCCGCCAGCACGATGACGAGGCCAACGCCGAGCTGCCAGGAACGTGTTCGACGTCGCACGGGCGCTGAGCGAAGCATCCAGTTGCCGGGCGGAGGCCAGCACCACGTCGCGCGGGATCGAGATCACGACGGACCAGGCGTTCTCGGTGAGCCCGAAGCGGATCGGCGCATAGATGTCGATGTTGGTGAACTTGGGATCGTCCTTCACCGTGCTCTTCCCGGCCTTGACGATGGCGAGACTCCGCTCCAGCGCGGGTCGGCTTCCGACGCGTTCTTGCCGATCACGTCCTGATTGGCGCTGTTGGCAACGATCAGGCCGGTATCGTTGAGGATCGCGACCTTCCCCTTGCCCTCGAACAGCGAGCCGTTGATCTTGACGGCGAGCTTCTGCACGAAATCGAGATTGTAGTCGGCGCCGGCAACGCCGCGGAACTTGCCGCCGATCATCACGGGGACCGACATGGTCGCCAGGAAGACGGCCTTGCCCTGCACGATGTAGGGCAGCGGACCAAGGATGTTCTCTTTGCCCGTCGTGTTCGGATTGATGTACCAGGCGCCCTTCACGAGGCCGTTGGGGTGCCGCTCACTGCTGTCGTACTCGACCAGCGGCTGAACCGCGATATCGCCGTTGGCGTTGCGCGTCCAATAGGGCAGGAAGCGGCCGGTGTTGTCCGATCCGACCTCCTTGCGGCCCTTGAACGCCGCGTCATCGCCATCCAGCGCGCCGGGCTCCCAAGCCGAATAGGTGCCGTTGAAGGCAGGGTTGAGCTCGAGCACGTGGCGCAGGAGCGCGTTGAACTGGGCCCGCCGCGCGGCGACCGGAGTGCCGGTCTTTTCGTCGGCCAGCGTCGCAAAGGCATGCGCCGTGGTGCGCGCAGCATCAAAGCCGACCTCGGCTCGGCCTTGATCGCGTTGGCTTCGGTGGAGGCCCGGTTCATCAGGCTCTCCTTGGTCTGATGGTCCACCAGCTGCATGACCTCGTGGGTCACGTACCGGTTCATGCTCTGCGTCGAGAAGAGGCCGTAGCCGATCAGCACGACACAGGTGACCGCAAGGCAGAGGCCGGCGATCAGCGCGATTTTCAATTGGATGGAGCGAATGGCGGAAAATGAGAGAAGCTTCACGATTGGATCTCCGAAACATTGCGGAGAAGGCTAAAGTTCCCGCAGTTCGGAACCCGTAAAGATTTGGAACCGTACGACCCACGTGAAAAATATGTCAGCAGACGCCAATACCTGCGCCTCAAGCACAAGAGCGGCGCCGATGGCGCCGCTCTTGTGTCGTCGAACAGCTATGGGAGAAATCAGGCCGCGCGGACGTTGGTCAGGAACTTGCTGACCTCGCTCTTCAGGCGGCCGGAGTCGTTGGACAGCATCTGCGCCGCCGACAGCACCTGCGAGGAGGCCGTGCCGGTCTCGGTCGCGCCGCGTTGCACGTCGGTGATGTTGGAGGAAACCTGCTGGGTACCTTGCGCGGCCTGTTGGACGTTGCGGGCGATCTCCTGCGTCGCCGCGCCCTGCTCTTCCACGGCGGCTGCGATCGCCGACGAGATTTCCGACAGACGCTCGATGGTCGATGAGATCTCCTTGATGGCGCCGACCGAATCGTTGGTCGCCGCCTGGATGCCGGAGATCTGCTGGCCGATCTCGCCGGTGGCCTTCGCGGTCTGCTCGGCGAGCGCCTTCACCTCGGACGCGACCACCGCGAAGCCGCGGCCGGCCTCACCGGCACGTGCGGCCTCGATGGTGGCGTTCAACGCCAGCAAATTGGTCTGGCCGGCGATGGTATTGATCAGCTCGACGACGTCGCCGATGCGGGCGGCGGCCTTCGACAGCTCGCTGACGCGCTCAGTGGTCGCGCGGGCCTGGCCGACGGCATCGCCCGCCATTCGCGCCGATTCCTGCACCTGACGGCTGATCTCGCCGACCGACGAGGCCATCTCCTCGGTCGCCGAGGCCACCGATTGAACGTTGGTCGAAGCCTCCTCCGAAGCGCTGGCAACCGTTGTCGCCAGCCGCTGGGACCGGTCGGCAGTCGACGTCAGGGTCGAGGCGGAGGCCTCCAACTGGGTCGAGGCCGACGACACGGTCTGGACGATCTCGCCGATCATGGTTTCGAATTCGCGGGTGACGTTGTCGACGCGGCGGCCGCGCTCGATCTTGGCTTCGGCGTCCGCGGCCGCAGCCTCGTCCGCGGCCTTCTTGGCGATCAGCGCCTCCTTGAAGATCTGGAGCACGTCGGCCATGGCGCCAATCTCCGTCTTCTCGCCGCGATGCGGGACCTCGGCTGCGAGGTCGCCCTTGCCCAGCGCCTGCATCGGCTCGATGATCGAGTTGATGCCCTTCGAGACGTCCTGAACCAGGTAGAAGCCCACGCCGATGCCGGCAATGACGGCGGCGCCCAGGATGATCGCGACCAGCAGGAACGCGTTGTAGAAGGTATCGGCGGCATCCGCAGCGGCCTGTTCGCCGCCCTTGGTGTTGAGCCTCGATGTCCTTGGTCAGGACCTCATCGGCCGCAAGACCGATCTTGTTGACGGTCTTAGAGTTCAGCTCCTGCGCGTCGTGCGGGATCTTCCCGGCCTCCTTGCGGGAGATCGCGAAGACGTCTTCGGTTCCCTTCTTGTAGTCGTCCCAGAGCTTGGACCACTGCCCATAGAGGGCCCGCTCTTCGGGAGAGCTGATCATGGCTTCGTACTTGCTGCGGGTTTTGGCGAGCGCCTCGAGCACCGTCCCTGCGGTCTTTTCGGTCGCGAGCTTGTCCTCGAGAGTCTCGGCCAGCATGTGCTGGCGCACGACGTTCCGATAAGTGATGACCGCGGCGCGGAGATCGCCGATCACCCTGACGCTCGGCATCCAGTTCGTGGTGATGTCGACGGTGTTGGCGTTGATCGTCCGCATCTTCATGACGGCGAGCAGGCCCATGCCGGACATCGCGACCAGCAGGAAGGCCACGACGCTGATGATCTTGGCGCGGATGGAAAGCTTTGCAAACATAATCGGGGCTCGTTGTGCTGGCGCAGGCGTGCGTCGTTAGCTCTAAGACTCAACCAAAGGGGAGCCGCGCCGACATCCTGGCAGCAGACCGACTGCGCAGATGTTAGCTGCGACTCCGCATGGCTACGGAAATCCAAAGAGATGAACAGGGACCTAAAAACGCCCTGCGTTCAACGCATAAGCCCAAGCGCGTCCGAGAAAAACTCGGGTCCGCCGAAGTTTCCAGACTTCAAGGCGAGCAGCATCTCGCCTGCTTCGGCACCGACCGCGCGCAACACCGGGACGCCAGCGGCGATCTCCGCGCCGACGAGGAAGCCCGGAATTTGGAGGCGGTCGACGACGGCGCCGGAGGTCTCGCCGCCAGCGACGACGAGCCGCCGAACCCCTGTTTTCACGAGGCTTTCCGCAATATCGGCCATCGCCTGCTCAATGGCGTGACCGGCAGCGTCGCGGCCGTGGCGAGCTTGCAGGGCCGTGACTTGATCCGGCGTCGAGCTCGACGCGATCAGCACCGGGCCTTCGGCCAGCCGAGGCTTCGCCCAGTTCAGCGCGCGCTGCACTTCATCCGCCCCCGTAAGAATACGGTCGGGATCGAGATGGAACACCGGCATGACCTTTTCGGCGCTCGCGATCTGCCTGAGCGTCGCCTGGGAGCAGCTTCCGGCAAGGCACGCAGCCGGTCCGCCGACGGCGGCTCCGGTATCGCTGCTCGCGGCCGCGGACTTGACCTTGCCCGTCGAGACCAGCGCCCGTGCCAGTCCGAGGCCAATGCCGGAGGCGCCGACCGACAGCCGATGCTCGCCGGCGATACGGCCGATGGTCTCGAGGTCACGGTCGAAGACGGCATCGATGATGGCGGCGCCGATGCCCTTGCCGGCAAGCTCGGCCAGCCGGGCCCGTACTGCATCCGCGCCGCGCGCGACGGTGGCGAGGTCGACGAGGCCGATCTGGGTCTTGCTCTGGCGCGCCAGCACCCGCACCAGGTTGGAATCGTGCATCGGGTTGAGCGGATGGTCCTTGAGCGGGCTCTCGTTCAGCGGCACGGCGCCGACGAACAAATTGCCCTGGTAGACGGTGCGACCGGTCTCCGGGAAAGCCGGCGTCACCAGCACGTTCGCCTCGCCGCAATCGGCGCGCAGCGCGTCCATGACGGGACCGATATTGCCGGCGTCGGTGGAATCGAAGGTCGAGCAGATCTTGAACAGCACACGGCTCGCGCCCCGCCCACGCAGCCATTTGTCCGCCGCGCGCGAGCGCGAGACGGCAAGGCCGGCCTCGATCGAGCGGCTCTTCAGCGACACCACGACGGCGTCGACCTCGGGCAGCGCCAGATCGTCGGCGGGGATGCCGATGGTCTGCACCGTGCGCAGGCCCGCGCGGGTCAGCGTGTTGGCGAGATCGGAGGCGCCGGTGTAGTCGTCGGCGATGCAGCCCAACGCAAGGGTCACGGCTTCACCCCCGCGTAAGGCCTGAACCAGGCAAGGCCGTCGGTGGTCTTGCCGCGCGGATTGTATTCGCAGCCGACGAAGCCGGCATAGCCGAGCCGGTCGAGCTCTTCGAACAGGAACGGATAGTTCAGCTCCTCGCCGTCGGGCTCGTTGCGCGAGGGGATGCTGGCGATCTGGATGTGGCCGATGATCGGCATCATCTCGCGCAGCCGCATGGTGACGTCGCCATGAATGATCTGGCAATGATAGATGTCGAACTGCAGCTTGAGGTTCGCAAGCCTCAACTCCTGGATCAGATCGCGCGCAAAGCCGAAATCGTTGAGAAAGTAGCCGGGCACGTTGCGCGCATTGATCGGCTCGAGCACGATGTCGATGCCGTGCGGGGCGAAGAACTCCGCGGCCCATGCCACCGACTTGTAGAAGGCCTCGATCGCGACGCGCTCGCCGCGATTGGCGATGCCGGCCATCAGGTGCAACCGCTTGACGCCGGTCGCCTTGGCATAGGGCAGCGCCGTCTCCAGGCTCGCCTTGAGATCGGAGAACCGCGCCGGCAGCGCCGCAAAGCCCTTCTCCCCGGCGCTCCAGTCGCCCGGCGGCAGGTTGAACAGCGCCTGGGTCAGCCCGTTGCGCTTGAGGCGCTCGCCGATCGCCTCTGCAGGGTGCTCGTACGGAAAGAGAAACTCGACCGCGGTGAAGCCGGCTGCCGCGGCGGCATCGAAGCGATCGAGGAACGGCACCTCGGTGAACATCATCGAGAGATTGGCGGCGAAACGGGGCATTGGAGATCCTCTTTTATTTGTCGCCGGGAAGCTTCACGCCGGTGACCTGCGCATACATGCGCGCCACCGAGGCGTCGTCGTCGCGGCCCATGCCGGCAGCTGATGTCATCAGGAACATCTGAAGGGCGGCGGCGGAGACCGGCACGGGGAAACGGGCGCTGCGCGCCATGTCCTGGATGATGCCGAGATCCTTGACGAAGATCTCGACGGCGCTGCGCGGCGTGTAATCGCCGTCGAGCACGTGAGGCATGCGGTTCTCGAACATCCAGGAATTGCCAGCGGAGGCCGTGATCACCTCATAGACCTTGCGGATGTCGAGGCCCTGCTTGGCGGCGAATGCCATCGCTTCGCTGGCCGCGGCGATGTGCACGCCGGCGAGCAGCTGGTTGATCATCTTGAAGGCGGCGCCCTGGCCGGCGGCATCGCCGAGCCTCATAGAGCTTTGCCGCCATGGCATCGAGCGCGGGCCGTGCCTTGGCGAAGGCGGCGGGACCGCCGGAGGCCAGGATCGTCAGCTCGCCCTGCGCGGCGCGCTGCGCGCCGCCGGAGATCGGCGCATCCAGATAATGCCGGCCGGTTGCCTCCAGCTGCTTGGCGAGGCGCCGCGCCACGTCGGGGTCCATGGTGGCGGAGGAGACGAACACACTGCCTTTCGGCATGGTCTCCGCAGCCCCATCCTTGCCGAACAGGATCGCCTCGGTCTGGGCGGCATTGACGACCACGCTGACGACGATGTCGGCATCCGCAGCGGCCTCGGCCGGCGTCTTTGCGCCTTCCCCGCCGTCCTTCACGAAACGCGCCACCGCATCAGCCGAAACGTCGCAACCGGTGACCGCGTGGCCGGCGCGCTTCAGCGAGGTCGCCATGCCGTACCCCATCGAGCCGAGCCCGATGACGGCGATGCGCTGATTCTGTGGCGTGGAGGCGGACATGCAACTAACCCTTGCGAACGTTTCCTGGATGGCCGGCCTTTGCGGCGGGCTCGACGAACCGATAACACGGCTTGGCCGCGCTGCCAAAGCGTGAGACAAGCGGGCATGACGGCCATGAGCAACGAGACAAGGCTGCGCGAGGACATCTGCCGCTTCGGACGGTCCCTGTTCGAGCGCGGGCTGACGCCGGGCTCTTCCGGCAATATCAGCGTCAGGCTGGACGGTGGCGGCTGGCTGGTGACGCCGACCAATGCCTCGCTCGGCTTCCTTGATCCGGCGAAGCTGTCGCGGCTGGACGATCAGGGCCGGCTGGTGTCGGGCGATGCCCCGACCAAGGAAGTTCCGCTGCACAATGCGCTCTACGACACGCGCGGCAGCGCGCGAGCGATCGTGCATCTGCACTCCACCCATTCGGTCGCGCTTTCGATGCTGCCCGAGATCGACCCGCGCGCCGCGCTGCCGCCGATGACGGCCTATTATTTGATGAAATGCGGCGCCACCGCGCTCGTGCCTTACTACCGCCCGGGCGATCCCGCGGTTGCGGATGCGATCAAGGGACTCGCGGGGAAATATTCATCGGTGCTGCTCGCCAATCACGGCCCGGTGGTCGCCGGCGACACGCTGGAAGCTGCGGTATTCGCGACGGAAGAACTCGAAGAGACGGCGAAGCTGTACCTGCTGCTGCGCGGGATGAATCCGCGCTATCTGTCTCCGGAGCAGGTGACGGATCTGGTGAAGGTATTTGGGGTGACGCTGCCGGAGCATGGGCACGGGCATTAGCGCTCTCCCACAGCTGTAATTCCCCGCGAAGGCGGGGAATCCAGTACGCCGCGGCTTCTCGGCTCAATCACAACGGCCTCTGGAATACTGGATCGTCCGCCTTCGCGGACGAAGACACCGAGGGTGTGGAGCGCGTGTGTCCAACACCTCGTGATTACAGCCCCAGATACGCCTTGCGCACGTCCGGATTGCCCTTGATCTCCGCGGCCGCGCCCTGCATCAGCACGCGGCCGGTCTGCAGGATGTAGGCGCGGTCGGCGATCTCGAGGCATTCGGCCATGCGCTGCTCGACGATCAGGACGGTCATGCCGGAATCGCGGATGAGCTTCACCGCCTGGAAGATCTCGTCGACCAGCTTCGGCATGATGCCTTGCGAGGGCTCGTCCAGCATCAGCAGCCGGGGGCGCGTCATCAGCGCGCGGCCGATCGCGAGCATCTGCTGCTCGCCACCGGAGAGCGTCTCGGCGCGCTGATCGAGGCGCTCGGCGAGGCGCGGAAACAGCTTGAAGACGAGATCGAGCGGCGCCTCGCGGTCGGCCTCGCCGCGATAGAGATAGCTGCCGAGGCGAAGATTGTCGCGCACCGACAGGCGTGGAAACAGGCGGCGGTTCTCCGGCACATAGGCGATGCCGGCCGCCGTGATGTGGTGCTGCGCCATGCCGTTGAGCTGCTTGCCGTCGAATGTCACGGTGCCCGAGCGCGGACGCTCGGCACCGGCGATCGACTTCAGCAGGGTCGACTTGCCGGCGCCGTTGGCACCGGCAACGCAGACGATCTCGCCCTTAGTGACCTCGATGCTGACCGCTGAGATCGCGACCAGACCCTGATAGGCGGTCGTGACTTCACGCACCGACAGCATGACGATCTCCCAGATATGCCTTGATCACCTTGGGATCGCGGACGACGTCGGAAGGCTTGCCCTCGACCAGGACCTTGCCGAGGTCGAGCACGATGGCGCGGTCGACCAGCGGCATCACGATCTCCATGACGTGCTCGACCATCAGCACGGTGATGCCGGTATCGCGCACCTTGCGCACCAGCGCCACGCCGGTCTGCGCCTCGGTCGGCGTCAGGCCGGTGAGGACTTCGTCGAGCAGCAGCAGTTTTGGCTCGGTCGCGAGCGCGCGCGCGACTTCGAGGCGGCGCTTCTCGGCCGGCACGAGGTCGCTTGCGAGCACGTCGGCGCGCGCGGCAAGGCCGGTGAACTCCAGCACCTCATGCGCCTTGCGACGCGCTTCGCGCATCACGGTGTTGCGCACGAGCGCACCGACGATGACGTTGTCGATGACCGTCATGGTCTCGAAGCTCTTGACGACCTGGAAGGTGCGCCCCACCCCGCGCTGGCAGCGCTGGGCCGCCGGCATGCGGGTGACGTCCTCGCCGTCGAACAGAATCGAGCCTTGGGTCGGCGGCAAGACGCCGGCGATGAGATTGAACAGCGTCGACTTGCCGGCGCCGTTGGGTCCGATCAGGCCGACGATCTCGCCGCGGCCGACCGAGATCGAGACGTCGCTGTTGGCGACGAGGCCGCCGAACCGCTGCCAGACGCCGCGGGTTTCGAGAAGCGCGGTCATCGTGCGGCTCCCGTCTTCTTCGGGCGTGAGAACAGGCTGAGCAGCCCCCGCGGCAGGGCCAGCGAGATCAGGACGATCAACGTGCCGTAGACGATGAGGTCGACACCGCGCCCCGAGCCGCCGAACTTGAAGCGCGTCAGCTCCGTCAGGGGGATCAGGATGGCGGCCCCCAGCACCGGACCCCACAGGGTGCCGATGCCGCCGAGCACGGCGGGCAGCGCCATCAGCAGCGAAAACTGGAAGCCCATGACGCTTTCGGGATCGATGTAGGAGACGAACTGGGCATAGAAGCTGCCGCCGACCGCGACCAGGAAGGCGGAGACCGCGGCCGCGCCCATCTTGGAGTTGAACACGTCGACGCCGAGGCTCTCGGCCGCGTCCGGATTGTCCTTCACCGCGCGCCACCAGAAGCCCCATTTGGAATCTTCCAGCCACCAGGTGACGAACCAGGCGAGGCAGCACAGCGCCAGCGCAAAATAGAAATATGGCAGCTTGGTGCGCAGGAACTGGAATTTCAGCCAGCTGTCGCCGCGGATCGGAATGGTGATGCCCATCGCGGCGCCCGCCCATTCCCAATTGTGGAACAGCAGCAAGCCGATCTCGGCGATGACGATGGTGGCGATCACGAAGTAATGGCCGCGCAGGCGGAAGAAGGGATAGCCGAGCCCCATCGCGATCAGCGCCGACACCACGCCGCCCGCCAGCATGCCGAACCACGGCAGCACACCGAACTTCGTGAACAGCAGCTCGGTCGTGTAGGCACCCAGGCCGAAATACAGCGCGTGGCCAAGCGAGATCTGCCCGCAATAGCCGGACAGGATGTTCCAGCTCTGCGATAGTCCCGCATACATCAGCGTCAGGATCAGGATGTTCTGGACGACGACATCCTTGACGAACAACGGCGTCGCTGCGGCAATCGCGGCGAGCACCGCGGCGATGATGAGGTCGCGGCGGCGCCGCGCTGCAAATTCCTTGTCCATCAGATCGATCCGAACAGGCCGCGCGGCCGGACGAAGACCACCAGCAGATAGACCGCGTAGATGCCGACCGATTTCAGCGACGGCGGCAGCACCAGGGCGGTGGTGGCTTCGACGAGGCCGACGATGATGCCGCCGGCGAAGGCGCCGAACACGCTGCCGAAGCCGCCGAGCGCCACCGTGACGTAGGCGATCAAGGCAAAGGACGCGCCGACGTCAGGATAGATGTAGAAGAAGCTCGCCATGATCGCACCGGCGAGACCGACCAGCGCGGCACCAAGGCCCCAGCCGAACGCAAACACGCGGTTCTTGTCGATGCCGACCAGCGCGACCGCGCCCGGGTCTTCGCGGGTCGCTTCCAGCGCGCGACCGAAATCGGTGCGGTGGATGAAGAAATAGAGGCCGGCGAAGGCGAGGATCGAGACCAGCGCGCCGACCAGTTGCGGCTCGGGCAGGAAGATGCCGGCAATCGAGATGGTTTTACCGCCAAGCCAGGAGTGCGGAATACTGCGATAATCAGGCGTGAAGAAGAACTGCGCGAGGCCGCGCATGACGATGGCAAGGCCAAAGGTGGTGAAGATCTGCACCATGCCGGCATTGGCCTTGGCCCGCATGGCGAAGCGCACAATCAGCAGGTAGACCACCGCGCCGAAGATGAAGAGCGCCGCGGCGACGATGGGTGCCGACAGCAAGGGGTCGATGGCGAAGAACGCGAACAGGAAGAACGACAGGTACATCGCGATCATCAGGAACTCGCCATGGGCGAAGTTCGTGACGTCCATCAGGCCGAAGATCAGCGCGAGGCCGACGGCGATCAGTCCGTAAAGCAGGCCCATGAGAAGGCCGCTTGCGAGACTCTGGATAATGGCTTGGGCTGTCAAAAGTCGTCCCCCGAAATAGATCCTCATCCTGAGGAACGCGCACAAGCGCGCGTCTCGAAGGATGGCCCAGCCCTCGTCCTTCGAGACGCGGGCTACGCCCGCTGCTCAGGATGAGGGCGGGAGCTACGTCTGAGCCTCCCGCTTTCCGAAACGCCTACTTCATCGGCCAGATCGCTTCGGCGATCGCAGCCTGCGGCGGGAAGATGGTGACGAACTTGCCGCCGACATATTGCAGCAGCACCGGGTCGGCGTCGTTGTTCTGGCCCATTTCGTCGAACTTGACGCGCTTCCAGGGCATGATGGTCTGCTCGCCCGGGATGTCGGTCGCAGCAAGCGCATCGCGGATCTTCTCGCCTTCGGTCGACTTGGCGCGGTTGATGGCGTCGGCGAGGATGATCAGACCCATGAACTGGCGCGAGGTGAGGTCGTTGAAGTCCTTGCCCGAGCGCGCCTTGAACATGTCGTTGATCTTGCCGACCATCGGGCGCTTCTGCGCGAGGTCGAGCGAGAAGGTGCCACGCGAGATCACGCCTTCGAGCTTGTCGCCGACCGCATCATAGAGCGCCTTCTCGGAGAAGCCGGCGTCCTGCGCCACGATGGCATTCGGCTTGTAGCCGAGCTCGGCCATGGTCTTGACCAGCAGGATGCCGTCGGTTGTGTAGCTCGAGGGCATCAGCACGTCGGCATTGGCGGACTTGAGCTGCTGCACCTCGGCCGAGAGCGAGGGCGAGTTGGCGCGGTACTTGATGTCGGTGACGATCTTGTAGGCGCGTTCGCCGGCGATCTTGGCCTGGGCATTGCCGGAATCGGTGCCGAAGATGGTGTCTTCGTGGAACAGCGACAGCGTCTCGATCTTGGTGCCCTTCTTCTTCATGGCATCGAAGAAGTCGAACATCGCGGCCGAGTACATCTCGTCATGCGGCGCGGCGCGGAAGTAATATTTGAGGCCGCGGCGATGCAGGCTGGGCGAGGAATTGTCGGCCGAGACGAACGGGACCTGGTAGCGCTCGCAGATCTGGCTGACGGTGACGGCGACCGCGCTCTGATAGGTGCCGATGATGGCGGAAACCTTCTCCTGCGTGATCAGGCGCTCGGCCTCGGCGCGGCCCTTCTGCGGATCGGCCTGGTGGTCGGCGAATACGAGGCGAATTTTGGCGCCGCCGAGGCCCGGAAGGCCCTCGCCCTTGGCCAGCGGCAGGTCGAAATCGGTTTTCTTGTTGATGACCTCGAGCGCGGTTTCATAGGCCTTCTGCGCGTCGACGCCCTGCTGCGCACTGCCGCCGGAGAACGGATAGATCACGCCGATGACGACTTCCGAAGTCTCTGCGCGTGCAGCGAGCGGCATCAGCGCAGCGGTGGCGGTGGCACCCAACAATACGTCGCGGCGAGTGATCGTCATGGCAGAGTCCTCTGTGACTGAATTTCGGTTGATCGAATGAAGCGATTGATGGATGCGGTAAAGCTCGAAGAAGCAGCAAATGCTGCCCACTAAATCACGGCCATGGTCCTGTTCTTGAGATCCGTCACCAGCATCAGGCCGGGCGAATGCGTGATCGCGAACGGGAGTTTCGCGGCGTTGATCACCGATTGCGGCGTCACGCCGCAGGCCCAGAACACCGGGATCTCGTCGTCGGCAACCGGCACGGGATCGCCATAGTCGGGCTTGGCAATGTCCTTGATGCCGATCAGATGCGGATGGCCGAGATGCACGGGCGCACCGTGCACGGCCGGATAGCGCGAGGTGATCTGTACCGCGCGGATCGCGTCTGCCGGCTTGAACGGACGCATCGACACCACCATGGGACCGGCGAACGGACCGGACTCGCCGCAGGCGATGTTGGTGCGATACATCGGCACGCGCACGTTCTTCTCGATGTGGCGGATCGGCATGCCCTCGTCGAGCAGCGCCTCCTCGAACGAGAACGAGCAGCCGAGCACGAAGGTGACGAGATCATCGCGCCAATGCTTGGTCACGTCGGTCGGCTCGTCGACGACTTCGCCGTCGCGCCAGACGCGGTAGCGCGGCACGTCGGTGCGAATGTCGAGATCGGCGCCGAGCGCGGGAATGTGGGGGCTGCCGACATCGGACATGCCGATGATCGGGCACGGTTTCGGATTGAGCTGGCAGAAGCGGTGGAAGGCGCCGGCATGTTCCGCCGGCAGGATCGCCAGATTGCCCTGGACGAAGCCGGGAGCGACGCCGGCGGTGGAAGCGACCAGTCCCTGACGATAGGCAAGCCGCGCCTTTCGGCTCGGGAGCGTGTCGGGCGTTTCAGTTTGCTGCGCTGCCACCAAAACAGTCATGAGATCGACCTGCCTATAAACTCGACAAAGACAAGCCAACACCAAGCGTGCTATAAAGTCTAATCGTCGTTTCTAATCAATCTCGATAAATCTGATTTATCGACTGGGAAAATCCTTCCAATGCTGGACTTCAGGTCGATCGAGACGTTCCTCTGGGTTGTGAAGCTCGGCAGCTTCCGCGGCGCCGCCCAGCGGCTCAACACGACCCAGCCGGCGATCTCCCAGCGCATCGCCCAGCTCGAGCGCGAGATGGGCGTGAAGCTGCTCAACCGCGATCATCGCGTGGCCTCCCCGACGCCGAGCGGCCGCCAGATGATGGTCTATGCGGAGAAGCTGATCGGCCTGCGCGCCCAGATGATGGCGGAGATCGGCGATCGGTCGGCGATGCGCGGCGTGATGCGGCTCGGCGTCGCCGAGACCATCGTGCACACCTGGCTGCCGCGCCTCGTGAAGAGCGTGAACCAGGTCTATCCGAACCTGTCGCTGGAGATCGAAGTCGACATCACGCCGAACCTCACCGCGCGCCTGCTCGCGCAGGAGATCGAGCTTGCGTTCGTCGTCGGGCCGCTGTCCGCCTCCGGCGTGCACAACCGCGTGCTCGCCGATTATCCGATCGGCTTTCTCGCAAGCCCCTCGCTCGGCCTCGGCAAGGGCCCGGTGACGCCGGCGGATCTCGCGCGATTTCCGATCATCACCTTCCCGCGCAAGACCAAGCCTTACGAGGTCGTGCGCGAGGTGTTCGACCGGCCGGACCTGCCGCCGATCCGCCTGCACGCGTCGGCTTCACTGGCCACCGTCATCCACATGGCGGTCGAGGGGCTCGGCGTTGCCGTGATCCCCGACGCCATCGTCGAGAACGAGCTTGCCGACGGGCGGCTGCAGCTGCTCGACACCGACCTTGCCATCGCGCCGCTGACCTTCACCGCGAGCTGGCTTGCCTCGCCCGACGTCGTCGCCGTAGAGCGCGTCGCCGAGCTTGCACGGCAAATTGCGCAGAGCAGCCTCGCGGTTGACGCGCCCGCGCTGGCGGGTCATTGAAAAAGGCGCCGGACAATCGAGAGACCGAACGCATGAGCCGAGCCGTCACCAATTTGCAAATCGATTCCGCCCGCCTCTGGGGCTCCATCCACGAGACCGCGCAATTCGGCGCGACGGCCAAAGGCGGCGTGCGGCGGCTGACACTGAGTGCCGAAGACAAGCAGGTGCGCGACTGGTTCCGCAAAGCCTGCGAGGAAGCCGGGCTCGAGGTGCACACCGATGCGCTCGGCTCACAATTCGGCCTGCGCAAGGGACGCGACATGTCGAAGCCGCCCGTCGGCATCGGCTCGCATCTCGACACCCAGCCGACCGGCGGCAAGTATGACGGCATCCTGGGCACGCTCGGCGCGCTCGAAGTCATCCGCACGCTGAACGATGCCGGCATCGAGACCGAGGCGCCGATCTGCGTCGTCAACTGGACCAACGAGGAAGGCTCGCGCTTCGCACCCGCGATGATGGCCTCCGCAGCCTATGTCGGCGACTTCACCACCGACGACATTTTGTCGCGCAAGGATATCGACGGCACGACCGTCGGCCAGGCGCTCGACAGCATTGGCTATCGCGGCGACAAGGCGGTCGGCTTCCAGAAGCTCGGCTGCTTCGTCGAATTGCACATCGAGCAGGGGCCGATTTTGGAGGCCGAGGGCAAGACCATCGGCGTGGTCGATTCCGGCCAGGGCGTGCTCTGGTACGACGGCAAGATTTCGGGCTTCGAGAGCCACGCGGGCTCGACCCCGATGCCGCTGCGGCGCGATGCACTCGCTACGCTCTCCGAAATCGTGCTGGCAATGGAAGCCATCGCGAAGAAGCATGGGCCGAAGGCCGTCGGCACCATCGGCGAGGCCGTGATCGCCAATCCCTCGCGCAACGTCATTCCCGGCGAGATCGCCTTCACCGTGGATTGCCGCAGCGCGGATGGGACGATCATGGACGCGCTCGACCGCGATCTGCGCGCCGCGATTGCCGAGATCTCCGCGCGCCGCAAGGTCGAGGTGAAGCTCGATCTGGTCTGGCGCAAGCCGCCGACGCATTTCGATCCCAAGCTCATTGCAGCGGTCGAGAACGCGGCGAAGACGCTCGGTTACTCCTCGCGCCGTATCACCTCGGGCGCCGGCCATGACGCGTGCAACCTCAACACCAAAATGCCGGCGGCGATGGTGTTCGTGCCCTGCAAGGACGGCATCAGCCATAACGAGCTGGAAGACGCGACGCAGGGCGACTGCGCAGCCGGCACCAACGTTCTCATGCATACCGTGCTGGCAATCGCCGGCGTCGCATCCTGACCGGAGAGAGCCATGCGCGGAGTTTTCGTCGACGCCAACGAAGCCCTCGCCGTGATCATGGAGCGGCTGGAAAAGCCCGGTGATCCCAAGGTCCGGATCAACAGGGATCCCGACATCAGGCCGGAGCAATATCCTGATATTCTCGACGGCGCCGAGATCGCGATCGTCGACCACACCGCGCTGCCGACCGAGGTCGCGAAGAAGTGCACCGGCCTCAAGCACGTCGTGTTCCTCGGCACCGGCGCGCGCAGCTACATGAACCCGGAGGAGCCTCGCTGAGCCTCGGCATCTCCGTGCATCTGATCAAAGGCTATGGCGACACCGCGGTTGCCGAATCCGCGATCGCGCTGATGTGGGCCTCAGCCCGCGTCATCGCGATGATGGACCGCGAGATGCGCGCTGGCAGCTGGCTGCGCGAAGACGGCATGCAGCTCACCGGCAAGACACTCGGCCTGATCGGCTTTGGCGGCATCGCCGCGGAGGTCGCGCGCATCGCGTCGGGCAGCGGCATGAAGGTGATCGCCTGGAACCGCTCGCCAAAGAGCCATCCGGGCGTCGCGTTCACCGATCTCGACACGGTGCTGGCGAAGAGCGACGTCGTGTCGCTGCATCTTCTGCTGAACGACGACACGCGCGGCATGATCACGCGTGAAAAGATCGCAAAGATGAAACCGGGTGTCATCTTCGTGAACACCGCCCGCGCCGCGATCGTCGACGAGCAGGCGATGATCGACGCGCTGAAATCGGGCCACATGCGCCATGCCGGACTCGATGTCTTCAACACCGAGCCTCTGCCCGGCGACCATCCGTTGACCAAAATTCCGAACGTGACGCTGTCGGCGCATTCGGCGTTCCGTACCCCTGAGGCAAGCGAGAACCTGATTGAAGCGGCATTGGTCCACTGCCGCCGGATCGTGAAATCGTAGGGTGGGTTAGCCACGCGGATGCGCGAAGCGCATCTGCTTGGCGTAACCCACCACTATCTCATCCCGCCGAAGCAGAAGTGGTGGGTTACGGCTTCGCCTAACCCACCCTACACCCCACCCCATCGTGAAAAGATAAGAGCAGCAACAATGGCCGACTATCGCACCATCAAGGCAGAGCCGCTCACCAACGCCATCCGCGCCATCGTCAAGGCCGGCGGCTCCTCGGACCGCGAAGCCGAGCTGGTGTCCACCAATCTGGTCGAGGCCAATCTTAGAGGACACGACTCGCACGGCGTCGGCATGATCCCGCGCTATGTCCAAAGCATCGTCAACGGCGGCCTCGCCGTGAACGCGCACGTCAAGACCGTGCTCGACACCGGCCCGCTTCTCACCCTCGACGGCCTCACCGGCTACGGCCAAGTGATCGGCCATGAGGCGATGGAGCCTCGCAGCCGAGCGTGCCAAGCAGAACGGCGTCTGCCTCGTCGGCCTCTCCAATTCGCACCACATCGGCCGTATCGGCCATTGGGCCGAGCAGTGCATCGGCCACGGGCTGGTCTCGATCCACTTCGTCAACGTGATCTCACGCCCGATCGTCGCGCCCTGGGGCGGCAGCGACGCGCGCCACGGCACCAACCCGTTCTGCGTCGGCATCCCGCGCAGGGGCAAGGACCCGATCGTGCTCGACTTCGCCACCAGCAGAATCGCGCAGGGCAAGACTCGCGTCGCCCACAACAAGGGCGTCGAGCCTCGAGGGCGGCACCATCATCGACAATGAAGGCAAGCCCACGGTCAATCCGCGCTATACGGTGATCCCGCCTTACGGCGCCATCCTGCCGTTCGGCGAGCACAAGGGCTCGGGGCTCGCGCTGGTGTGCGAGATCCTTGGCGGCGCGCTCTCCGGCGGCCAGGTGGTGAAGGGACCGTCCGACGGCAAGCACAACGTCCTCAACGGCATGCTCTCGATCGTCATCGACCCCGGTAAGCTCGGCACCGGTGAAAACCTCGCGCGCGAGGTCGAAAGCTTCGTCGCCTGGCACACCGGATCGCCGCCCGCGCCCGGCGTCGACAAGGTCAAGATCGCCGGCGAGCCCGAACGCGAGACCAGGAAGACGCGCCTCGCCGAAGGCATTCCGGTCGACCCGACCACCTGGCAGGAGATCATCGAGGCCGGAAAGAAGTTCGGGCTGGATCAGGCGACGATCGAGAAGATCGCAGGCTGAGCCATCACAACCAGTGTCGTCCCGGACAAGCGTAGCTTTAGGCAACGCGTAGCGTTGTCTAGAGCGGAGCGCCGATCCGGGACCCATACTCCGCAGCGGGCGTTTGGCGAAGATAGGCAATGACCTTCTCGCGCAACAACAACGGCTGCGGCGTATGGGTCCCTGCTTTCGCAGGGACGACGGGAGAGTTTGTTGCGACGGTGGAATTGGCTTTCGCCAATGTTCCCCCGCTCAATCCACCATATCCGCGACGGCCTTGCCGCACGTCGTCGTGTCGGCGTTGCCGCCGAGATCCTTGGTGCGCAGCGTGCGTTCGGCCAGCGTCCGCTCGATCGCCTCGACGATCGAACGGCCCGCTTCTTTCTGGCCGAGATGCTCCAGCATCATCGCGCCCGACCAGATCGCGCCGATCGGGTTTGCAATCCCCTGGCCGGCGATATCAGGCGCCGAGCCGTGCACCGGCTCGAACACCGACGGGAAGTCGCCCTCGGGATTGATATTGCCCGACGGCGCGATACCGATGGTGCCGGTACAGGCGGGGCCGAGGTCGGAGAGGATGTCGCCGAACAGATTGGAGCCGACCACGACGTCGAACCAATCGGGATGCAACACGAAGTTCGCGGTCAGGATGTCGATGTGGTACTTGTCCCACTTCACGCCCGGAAACTTCTTGGCCATCGCCTCCACGCGCTCGTCCCAATAGGGCATGGTGATGGAGATGCCGTTGGACTTGGTCGCCGAGGTCAGGTGCTTCTTCGGCCGCGACTGCGCGAGTTCGAAGGCGAACTTCAGGATGCGGTCGACGCCGGTGCGGGTCATCACCGTCTGCTGCGTCACGAACTCGCGATCGGTGTCCGGGAACATGCGGCCGCCGACCGAGGAATACTCGCCTTCCGTGTTCTCGCGCACCACCCAGAAATCAATGTCGCCGGGCTTGCGGCCCGCCAGCGGCGACGGCACGCCGGGCATCAGCCGCACCGGGCGCAGATTGACGTACTGGTCGAACTCGCGGCGAAACTTGATCAGCGAGCCCCATAGCGAGACGTGGTCCGGAATCTTGGCCGGCCAGCCGACCGCGCCGAAATAGATGGCATCGTGCTTGCCGATCTTCTCCTTCCAGTCGTCGGGCATCATCTGGCCGTGCTTCTCGTAATAGTCCCAGGACGAGAAGTCGAAATGGTCGAACTGCAGGGAGACGCCGTGCTTCTTCGCCGCAGCTTCCAAGACGCGCAGGCCTTCGGGCATCACTTCCTTGCCGATGCCGTCGCCGGGAATGACCGCGATCCGGTATTGTTTCTTGCTCATGGAGAACGTCCCTTTTTGGTCCGGCAGCCGCCGCCTTCTGACCGCACTGCAATGGACCAAACGCGTCGGCAGTGCAACGCTGCACTGCAATGTTGACCGTGGCGCGGTGAGGCGCCTACTGGTTTGATCCTGTTCCTACCCTGCGAGTATCTCTCATGGATCTGCATCTGCGTGGCAAGCGCGTCCTGATCACCGGCGCGTCCAAGGGCATTGGCGCGGCCGCCGCCGAGGCGTTCGCCGAGGAAGGCGCGCATCTCCTGCTCGCCGCCCGCAGCGGCGACCAGCTCAAGGCGCTGGCCGACCGCCTGCGATCCGCGCATCAGATCGATGCCGCGACCAGCATCGTCGACCTGCGCAAAGCAGAGGACGTGGCGCGGCTCGCCAGGGAAGCCGCCGACATCGACGTGCTCGTCAACAACGCCGGCGACATTCCCGGCGGCTCCATCGACAAGATCGACGAAGCGACCTGGCGGCACGCCTGGGAATTGAAAGTGTTCGGCTACATCAACCTGACGCGGCAGATCTATGCGCAGATGAAAGCCAAGGGCGGCGGCGTCATCGTCAACGACATCGGCGCTGCCGGCGAAAAGTTCGACGCCAATTACATCTGCGGCAGCGCCGGCAATGCGGCGCTGATGGCCTTCACCCGCGCACTCGGCGGCAAGAGCCTCGCCGACAACATCCGCGTGGTCGGCATCAATCCCGGCCCCGTCGGTACCGATCGCCACGTCACGCTGCTGAAGACGCGCGCCAAGCACCAGTTCGGCGACGAGAGCCGCTACAAGGAATTCCAGAAGAGCCTGCCGCTCGGCCGGCCCGCACACGCGCGCGAGATCGGCGACCTCATGGCGTTCCTGGCCTCGGACCGCGCGGGCTATACGTCGGGCGTCATCTACACGATCGACGGCGGCATCAGCGCCGGCTGGGGTTAGTTTATCCGTCATTGCGAGCGCAGCGAAGCAATCCAGGAATGTATCCGCAGGTAGCAGTCTGGATTGCTTCGCTGCGCTCGCAATGACGACATCATGAGCACAGGAGAAAAATAGTTGTCTCAAGACTTGATCCGCCAAACCGCTTGCTCCGTCGTCGACAAGCTGCGCTCCGGCGACGTCTCGCCGCTCGAACTGCTTGATGTCGTGGAAAAGCGCATCGGCGAGGTCGACGGCAAGGTCAACGCACTGCCGATCCTCTGCTTCGATCGCGCGCGGGACAGCGCCAAGGAATTGATGCGCAAACCGGCCGGCGCGCGCGGGCTGCTCGCGGGCCTGCCGCTGCCGATCAAGGATTTGACCGACGTTGCGGGCGTGTTGAGCACCCAGGGCTCGCCGATCTTTAGGGATAACGTCCCCGCAAAATCCGACCTCATGGTCGAGAACCTCGAAGCCAACGGCGCGGTCGTCTACGCCAAATCCAACACGCCGGAATTCGGCGCCGGCGCCAACACGTTCAACGAAGTGTTCGGCGCAACGCTCAATCCCTGGGACATGACGAAATCCGCCGCAGGCTCCTCCGGCGGCGCTGCGGTGGCGCTTGCAACCGGCATGGCCTGGCTGGCGCAGGGCTCCGATATGGGCGGCAGCTTGCGCAGCCCGGCAGCCTTCTGCGGCGTCGTCGGCATGCGGCCGAGCATCGGCCGTGTCGCACATACCCCGAAATCCGGCATCGATCGCAATCTCGGCGTGGTCGGCCCGATGGCGCGCAACGTCGAGGATCTCGCGCTGCTGCTGGATGCCATGAGCGGCGACTACGCGGACGATCCGCTGTCGCTGCCCGCCCCGGCAACCTCGTTCCTGTCCGCAGCACAGTCAGGCAGGAAGCCGAAGCGTATCGCCTACTCGCCCGATCTCGGCATCACCCCAGTCGATCCCGAAGTGAAGGCGATCACGCGCAAGGCCGCCGAACGTTTTGCGGAGGCCGGCGCCGTCGTCGAGGAAGCGCATCCGGACTGGCGCGAGGCGCATGAGTGCTTCCACGTGCTGCGCGCGTTCGATTTCGCGATGACCAAGGCCAATCTGCTGCGCACCAAGCGCGACCTGCTCAAGCCCGAGGTGATCTGGAACATCGAGGAAGGCCTCAAGCTCACCGTCGAGCAGATCGCACGCGCCGAAGCGCAGCGCGTCGGCATGACCGCACGTGCGGTCGAATTCTTCAAGACCTATGATCTCTTGCTGACACCGACCACGATCGTGCCGCCCTTCCCGATCGAGCACCGCTATGTCGCCGAATGCGCCGGCAAGAAGTTCGACAATTACGTCGAGTGGCTCGGCATCGTCTACGCCATCACGCTGGCCTGCTGCCCCTCGCTCTCGCTGCCCTGCGGCTTCACGGCATCCGGCCTGCCGGTCGGCATCCAGGTCGTCGGCGCGCCAAGAGGCGATGCGGACGTGCTCGCGGGCGCCAAGGTGCTGGAGGATATTCTGGGTCTGCACAGCACGACGCCGATCGATCCGAAGGTGAAGAAGTAGCCGCACGCGCCCCGGACGCAGCGCAGCGCCACTTCGGCGGTGCGCTGCAGAGCCGGGGCCCATGTCACCACGACCAACTGCATCTCCTGGGTCCCGGCTCTGCGGTGCAGCGCTGACGCGCCGCACCTTGTCCGGGACACGAGATGCCTCACCTTCCGCTCGTTGCCTCCAGGCTCCTGCTGTACCGCGACATCGCGAAGCAGAACATGAAATAGATCGCGGCGACGAAGATATAGACCTCGACCGAGAACTGCTGCCAGGCGGGATCGATGATCGCGGTCTTCGCCGTCGTCAGCAGGTCGAAGATGCCGATGATGAGAACGAGGCTGGTGTCCTTGAAGAAGGCGATGAAGGTGTTGACCAGCGGCGGGATGACGTGGCGGATCGCCTGCGGCAGCACGATCAGCCGGTGCTTGCGCCAATAGGACAAGCCCAGTGCATCGGCCGCCTCATACTGCCCGCGCGGCACGGCCTGAAGGCCGCCGCGGATGACCTCGGCGAGATAGGCACCGGCGAACAGGATGATCGCGATCTGCGCCCGCAGCAGCTTGTCGATGTTGAATCCAGCGGGCATGAATAGCGGAAACATCACGCTCGCCATGAACAGCAGGCTGACCAGCGGCACGCCCCGGATCAGCTCGACATAGAGCACGCTGAGCGAACGGATCGCCGGCAGTTTTGAGCGCCGGCCGAGCGCGACGAGGATGCCGAGCGGAAAACCGAATGCGAGACCGAAGGTCGCGAGGATCAGCGTGACCGGCAATCCGCCCCAGCGGTCCTGCGAGACGAAGGAAAGCCCGAGCACCCCGCCCCACATCAGCACACTGATCAGCGCCAGCGAACCGATCCAGAGGAAAGCGAGCCTCGCGTCGCCACAGCGCGCGGCGGGTCGAAAGCAGAAACAGCGCGATGAAGAGCAGCACCGACAGCGCCGGTCGCCATTGCTCGTCGAACGGATAGGTCCCGAACAGGATGAAGCGGTACTTTTCGGGAATGATGGCCCAGCATGCGCCGACGCCGCGCACCGCGCGGCAGGCGCTGGAATCGTTTGCGGGCGTCCACCACACGGCATTGGCAACACCCCACTGCACGAAGCTGAAGATACCCTTGGCAAGAATCGCCAGCAGCACGACTGATAAGATGCCGTTCGGGATCGACGAGAACAGATTGCTCCGCAGCCAGCGCAGAACCGGATTGCCGGCTTGCGGTCGGCGAGCTACGCGGGGCGCATCGGGGATGTCGGCGATCACCGTCATGATCAGCGCTCCACCAGCGCGATGCGCGCATTGTACCAGTTCATGAAGAAACTGATGGAAAGGCTGATCGTCAGGAACACCGCCATGATCAGCGCGATGGCCTCGATCGCCTGGCCGGTCTGGTTCAGCGTGGTGTTGGCGATCGAGACCACGTCCTGGTAGCCGATCGCGACCGCAAGCGAGGAGTTCTTGGTCAGGTTGAGATACTGGCTGGTCATCGGCGGCACGATGACGCGCAGGGCCTGCGGCAGGATGATCTGCCGCAGCATGAAGCTGCGGCGGAGGCCAAGCGCGTTGGCGGCGTCCCACTGTCCGCGCGGCACGGACTGGATGCCGCTGCGCACGATCTCGGCGATGAACGCCGAGGTGTAGGTCACGAGCGCGATCAGCAGCGCGAAATATTCCGGGGCAAGCGTCAGCCCGCCGACGAAATTGAAGCCGCGCAGTTGGGGCCATTCGATCGTCCAGGGCACACCGAGCAACACGGACACCATCGCAGGCAACGCGACGATCAGGCCGACCGCGAATGGCCAGGCCGGTCGCGGCTTGCCATCGCGCATCTGCTGCACGATGAGCTGCCTCCGGACGAGATAGAACGCTGCGAACCCGAGCACGGCGGCTCCGAGCACCCAAAGCTGCAGCGAACCAATCGGAATTGCCGGCAGGATCAGGCCGCGATTGGAGAGGAACACGCCATCGAGCGGCCGCCACGCCGCGCGCGCGGCCGGCAGCGCCTGCATCAACACGTACCAGAACAGCAGTTGGAGCAGCAGCGGGATGTCGCGGAGCGTTTCGACATAGACGGCGGCGAGGCGCGACATCAGCCAGTTCGCCGACAAGCGCGAGATGCCGATCAGCGTGCCCAGGATGGTCGCGAGCACGATCCCGATCACGGCGACGCGAAGCGTGTTGCCGACACCGACAACGAAGGCCCAGAGATACGTGTCTCTCGGGTTATAGGCGAGCAGGCTGTCGGAGATGGGCATGCCGGCCTCGCGGCCGAGGAAGGCAAAGCCGGTGGTGATGCGGCGGGCCGAGAGGTTGGTGACGGTGTTGGACCAGAGGAAGCCGACGACCGCGACCGCGATCCCGACCACCAGCACCTGCCAGAACAGGCCCTTCAGCTCGCGGGGTCCCAAGGCGCCGAACAAACGACGGCGCGGCGGCGGTCTCGGCGTGTCCATGGTCACGGCGCAAAAATCCTTCCCAACAGCGACGATTTCCGGCAGCGCACGTCAACTGTTGCACCGATCCAAAATTCATGCAACAAATGTTTCATGGCCGAGCCCGCAAAATCCTCGCCGCTGAGTGAACTGCGCATTGCATTGCCATCGCTCCCGATGCGGCTGCAGGAGGTCGGGCGTTTCGTCGCCGCCAACGATTACGACGCCACCACCCGTTCGATGCGCGACCTCGCGGCGGAGGCCGGTGCCGATCCCGCCGCGTTCACGCGCCTCGCCAAGGCAATCGGCTATTCCGGCTGGGACGAGTTGCGCGCGGCCCTGACCGAGGCGCGGCGACCATCCCAGGCCTCTCCCTTCTCCGGCCGCGCCAAAGGCCGTCGGCCCGGCCCGAATGCCGATATCACGCTCGTCATCGACAAGCTCGAGGCCGAAGCCGCCGGCCTTCCGCGTATCCCGGCCCAGCCGATTGCGGAGGCCGCCCGCGCGCTGCACGACGCCAAGCGGATCTGGATCACGGGCTATCGCAGCTGCCGCAGCGTCGCGGAGCTGTTGAACTACGAGCTGCGCCTCTTCCGCCCCGAGCAGGTGCAGCTTGTCGGCGTATCCGGCCCCGACGATCTCGATCTCGGCGCCTTCCGTCCAGGCGAGGCCGTCATCGTCATCGGGTTTCTGCCTTACACTCACGCGAGCGTCCGCGTCGCGCAGGCCGCGCATCGCAGCGGCGCCACGCTGATCGCAATCGCGGACAGCCTTTCGGCGCCGATGGCCGAGGGCGCCGACCATTTGCTGCTGTTCGAGGCGGCCTCCTCTCCCGGCTTTTTCCCGAGCCTCACCGGCGCGATCGCGATCGCGCAGTCTCTGGCTGCGGTAACGTTCTCGCTCGGCGGCGCCGCGGCGAAGAAGCGCTTAGAAAATACCGAGGCACGCCTCACTGCTGCCTCCATCTACGTTTCAGAGAAAGGTTGACCCATGGGCGCTCGCACCAGCCGCGTGCTGCACCGCTCGTTGCGCGAGACGCCGCCCAAGGCGATCGGCGGCGAAGGCGTTTATCTTTTCGCGGAAGGCGGACGCCGCGTGATCGATGCTTCCGGCGGCGCGGCGGTCTCCTGTCTTGGCCACCAGCATCCGCGCGTGATCGCGGCGATGGCCAAGCAGGCCTCGACGCTGGCCTATGCTCATACCGCCTTCTTCTCGTCCGAGCCCGCCGAAGCCCTCGCGGAGACGCTGGTCGGGCACGAGCCCGGCGGTCTTGCTTATGCCTATTTCGTCAGCGGCGGATCCGAGGCGATCGAAGCGAGCATCAAGCTCGCGCGGCAATATTTCATCGAGCGCGGCGAGCCGCAGCGACAGCATTTCATCGCGCGGCGACAAAGCTACCACGGCAACACGCTTGGCGCACTCGCCGCCGGCGGCAACGCCTGGCGGCGCGCGCCCTATGCACCGCTGCTCTCCGGAGCTTTCAGTCACGTGACGCCGGCCTTCGCCTATCACGAGAAGCGGGAGGGGGAGCAGGACGCGCAGTTCGTGGCGCGGCTCGCGGCCGAGTTGGAGTCCGAGTTCCAGCGGCTCGGCCCTGGGACCGTTGCAGCGTTCCTGGCCGAGCCCGTCGTCGGCGCCACCGCCGGTGCGGTAACGGCGCCGGACGGCTACTTCAGGGCGGTTCGCGAGATCTGCGACCGCCACGGCGCGCTGCTCATCCTCGACGAGGTCATGTGCGGCATGGGACGCACCGGCACAACGCATGCCTGGGAGCAAGAAGGCGTCGCGCCTGATATCCAGGCCATCGCAAAGGGGCTCGGCGGAGGCTACCAACCGATTGGGGCGATGCTCGCAAGCGGCAAGATCATCGACACCATCCGATCTGGCTCGGGTGCCTTCCAGCACGGCCACACTTATCTGGCTCATCCCCTCGCCTGCGCGGCCGCGCTCGCGGTGCAGAATGTGATCCGCGAGGATCGCCTGCTCGACCGCGTGAAGGAGCGCGGCAAGCAGCTCGAACAGCGGCTGACCGAACGCTTCGGCAATCACCGCCATATCGGCGACATCAGGGGGCGTGGCCTGTTCTGGGCGATCGAGCTGGTCGCCGATCGCGCCACCCGCGCCTCGTTCGATCCCGCACTCAAGCTCAACCAGAAGATCAAGGCGGAGGCCTTCGCCAACGGGCTTGGCTGCTATCCCGGCGGCGGCACCGTGGACGGCGTCCGCGGCGACCACGTGCTGCTGGCGCCGCCCTATATCGCCTCCGCCGATGAGATCGACCTGATCGTCGACAAGCTCGGCACGGCCGTCGACAACGTTTTGCGTAGTGTCAATCACTGAGGGGAGTAGCATGATGAGGAAAGCAGTTATCGCAGCGGGCGTGCTCGCTGCATCGACGGTCGTTGCATCCGCCGCGACGCTCGACACGGTGAAGAGCCGCGGCACGCTGGTATGCGGCGTCAGCGCCGGCTTTGCCGGCTTCTCCGCGCCGGACTCGCAAGGCAACTACAAGGGGCTCGACGTCGACTATTGCCGCGCACTCGCGGCCGGCGTGCTCGGCGACGCCAACAAGGTGCGCTACGTCTCCCTGACGGCGCAGAACCGCTTCACCGCGCTGCAGTCGGGCGAGATCGACGTGCTCTATCGCAACTCGACCCAGACCTACTTGCGTGGCGTGACGCTGGGCCTGCGCCAGGGACCGGTCAATTTCTACGACGGCCAGGGCTTCGTCGTGAAGAAGGATCTGGGCGTCAAGGAGATCAAGGATCTCAAAGGCGCCACCGTCTGCGTGGCTCAGGGCACCACGCACGAAGTCACGCTCGGCGATTACGGCCGGGCCAACGGCATCGACTGGAAGCCGCTGGTGTTCGACCGCGTCGACACCATGTACCAGACCTTCTTCGGCGGCCGCTGCGATGCGATGACCCAGGACGCCTCCGCGCTGGCCGGCGCCGTGACCACCGCGGCGCCGAACGCGGCCGACTATGTCGTGCTGCCGCAGACCATCAGCAAGGAGCCGCTCGGGCCCTTCACCCGCAACGGCGACGAGGTCTGGAGCGATATCATCACCTGGCTGCATTACGGCCTGATCGAGGCCGAGGAGCTCGGCGTCACCCAAGGCAATGTCGACGAAATGGCGAAATCGCAGACCCCAGCGATCCAGCGGCTGCTTGGCGCCTCCGGCGATCTCGGTTCGCGGCTCGGGCTCGACAACAAATGGCTGGTGACCGCGATCAAGGCCACTGGAAATTACGGCGAGATCTACGAGCGCAATGTCGGCAAGGCGAGCCCGCTCAAGCTCGATCGCGGCCTCAACGGCCTCTGGAGCAAGGGCGGCTTGATGTACGCTGTGCCGTTCAAGTAAATGTCTCTCGTGTCCCGGACGCGCTGCAGCGTGCAACGCTGCTGCGCAGAGCCGGGACCCAGGAGGCCACGGCTGACTCTCTAAAGGAATGTGCCCCGGCTCTGCAGCGCATCACTTCGTGCTGCGCTGCGTCCGGGGCACGAGACCGGGTAACTACATTCAATGACGACGCCCCCTCGCATCGCCCTGATCCACGCCCTCAAGCACTCCATCGCCCCGATCGAGGCGGCGTTCGCGAAAGCATGGCCCGAGGCGCGGCTGATGAACCTGCTCGACGACAGCCTGTCGGCGGACCTGGCGCGCGACGGCAAGCTGAACGACGCCATGACCGAGCGCTTCCTGACGCTCGGCAATTATGCGGCGGCCACCGGAACGAACGGCATCCTGTTCACCTGCTCCGCCTTCGGCCCCTGCATCGAGGCGGTCGCGCGGGCGCATGCACCGATGCCGGTGCTGAAGCCGAATGAGGCCATGATCGAGCGCGCGGTGACGATGGGCAAGCGCATCGGCCTGCTCTCGACCTTCCCGCCGACGCTGGCCTCGATGCCGCCGGAGTTTCCAGCCCCGGTCCAGGTTGTGCCGAAGCTTGCCGAAGGAGCATTGGCTGCGCTCGATCGCGGCGATCGCGCCACGCACGACCGGCTGATCGTCGAAGCGTCCAAGGACCTCAGCGATTGCGACGTCATCGCGCTGGCGCAGTTCAGCATCGCGGCCACTGCCCCGGCGGTCGCGGAAGCTACCGGCCGCCGGGTCGTGACCACACCGGACAGCGCGGTCGACAAGCTGATGAAGCTGCTGAAGGCGAAAGCCTAAGCGCCGTTTTTCGTCCGACGCCGCGCGTCCTTGATCGCAGCCGCGAGTGCGGTCTTCGTCTCGTTGACGAAATCCTCCACCAGCTCCTCGCGCGTGGTCTGCGCGGCCTCTCCGGTGAACAGGCCCTGCTCGGCCAGCATCACCACGCCGTGCAGCGCCGCCCAGATCTTGAGCGCCTGCCGTTCGCGCAAATAGCCGACGGCAGGCACCTCCAGCGCCTCGATCACGAGCGCAAACGTCTCGCGCGTCGCCTCATGGAGCTCGCTGCCCTTGGCGGCGCAGGACACGATGCGGGACGCGAACATCAGGCGATAGATGCCATTGCGGCGCAAGCCGAAGTCCAGCATGGCCTGCGTCAGCCGCGACAGCTTCGATTGCGTTGACGGTTTCGCCATCACCGCCCGAAAGGTTGCACTGAGCTGCCGGAACGCTTCGGCCGTGACTGCCGCGAGCAGCGCCTCCCGATCGGCAAAGTGCCGATAGGGCGCCGGCTGCGAGACGCCGAGCTGTTTTGCCAGCGCCTTGATGCTGATCGCCTCGGCGCCGCCCTGCTCCGCCTCGCGTAGCGCAGCCTTGATCAAAGCATCGCGAAGATCGCCATGATGGTAGGTGTTCGCGGGCTTGCGGGCGAGTTGTGAGCGCATGTCGCAGTCGAGCCTACAAGTTTGCGCTTGACAGGGAAAGCCCGGCGCGAATGTAATAGCATATAACTTAAAGCCTGTGGCAAATGCCGCGGTTAAAATTGACACGAGGAACGCGCCGCCCCTTTCAGGGCCCCGCGCATACGACCAAGGATGCCGCCATGACCGAGCGACTGAGGGTTCACGTCGATCCCGACAAATGCCAGGGCCACGCGCGCTGCAAGGCGCTCGCGCCGGAGCTGTTCGATCTCGACGAATTCGGCAACGCCCACGAAGCCGGCGACGGCATGGTTCCCCCGGGCCTCGAGGACAAGGCCTGGCTTGCGAAATCCAACTGCCCGGAAATCGCAATCGATGTGATCGAAGAGTAGCGGCTCTCTGCCGCCTGCGTCCTTTCCAGCGAACACGAGCCAAGGAATTTTCCTGACATGTCCGACGTCAGCCAGCCTGTCGCCCATCCGCCCGTCATCGACTGGGTCAACGATTTCGACCACACCGATCCGCAGTGGACGGAAGACCCGTTCCCGATCTGGGACGAGTTGCGCGCCGCAGGCCCGGTCGTGCATACGAAGCGCTTTCTGGGCTGCTACATGCCGACGACCTATGAGGCCGTGCGCGAAATCGCCAACGACACCGAGCATTTCTCCTCACGCCGCATCATCGTGCGCGACGTCCGGCCGGAGGTCGCGAGGAACGCAGCGCCGCCGATCACCTCGGATCCGCCCGTGCACAAGCCGGCCAAGCAATTGCTGCTGCCTCCCTTCACGCCGGATGCGATGAAGAAGCTGGAACCGCGGATGCGCGCGATCTGCAACGAGCTGATCGACGGGTTCATCGCCGACGGCAAGGTCGATGCCGCCTCGCGCTACAGCAAATACATCCCGGTTCGCGCCATTGCGCACATGCTCGGCATTCCCGAGAGCGACAGCGATCTCTTCATCAACTGGATCCACATGATCCTGGAGCCTCGGCATCAAGGACGAGACCAAGCTGCTCCAGGCCGTGCAGGAGATGAGCGCCTATTTCAGGACGCATATCGAGGAGCGCAAGACCAGGCCGACCAGCGATCTCATCTCCTATCTGATGAACGCCAAGGATAAGGAAGGCCAGCCGCTGGAAGAATCCCATGTGCTGGGCTCGCTGCGCCTGCTTTTGATCGCCGGCATCGACACCACCTGGAGCGCGATCGGTTCCTCGCTCTGGCACCTCGCGAGGACGCCGGCCGACCGCGAGCGGCTGATCGCCGAGCCCGCACTGATCCCGACCGCGGTGGAGGAGCTGCTGCGCGCCTATTCGCCGGTGACGATGGCCCGCGAGGTGGTCAAGGAGACCACGATCTCAGGCTGCCCGGTCAAGGCGGGCAACATGGTGCTGCTGTCATTCCCGGCCGCCAACCGCGATCCCAAGATGTTTCCGGACGCTGACAAAGTCGTGATCGACCGCCGGGAGAATCGCCACGCCGCCTTCGGCCTCGGCATCCATCGTTGCGTGGGTTCCAATCTCGCGCGCATGGAGATGCAGGTTGCGCTGGAGGAATGGCTGAAGCGCATTCCCGACTTCCGGCTCGATCCGGCAGGCACGGTGACCTGGTCGCAAGGCACGGTGCGCGGCCCGCGCCAGTTGCCATTTTTGCTGGGAAAGGCGATGTAGGCTTCTCCAGACAGGGAGAGGCCCGACGTGACAGAGCAAGCGACCCAAACGGCCTCTGATCACATCGACCTCGCCGACGCCAAGCGGCGGATCAAGGCGATCTTCATCGGCTCCGTCGGCAATCTCGTCGAGTGGTACGATTTCTACGCCTATACGGCGTTCGCGCTCTATTTCGCCCCGGCCTTCTTCCCCGGCAACGACCCCGTCGTGCAGCAGTTGAACGCCGCCGTGATCTTCGCGGCGACCTTCCTGATGCGCCCCTTGGGCGGCTGGCTCTTCGGTTACCTCGCCGATCATTTCGGCCGGCGCATCTCGCTGACCCTGTCGGTCGTCTTCATGTGCTTCGGCTCGCTGATCATCGCGCTGACGCCGACCTATGCGACGATCGGCTTTGCCGCGCCGGTGATCCTGGCGCTCGCCCGCGTGATCGAAGGTCTCAGCCTCGGCGGCGAATATGGCGCCAGCGCCACCTATCTCAGCGAGGTCGCCGATCCCAAGCACCGCGGCTTCTATTCGAGCTTCCAGTACGTCACCCTGATCGGCGGCCAGCTGACCGCGATCATCGTGCTGCTGCTTCTGCAGAAGGTCTTCCTGACCCCCGAGGAGCTGAGGGCGTGGGGCTGGCGCATCCCGTTTGCGATCGGCGCGGGGCTTGCGATCTTTGCCGCGGTGATGCGGCGCGGCCTGCACGAAACCGAGGCGTTCGAAGAGGCCAGGAAGGTCGTGAAGCCGACCGGCTCGATCACCAATCTGTTGCGCTATCCACGCGAGCTTCTGCTGGTGGTCGGCCTCACCGCCGGCGGCACCGCGGCCTTCTACACCTTCACCACCTACATGCAGACCTTCGTCAAGCTGTCGGTCGGACTGACCGAGGACCAGACCACGTTCGTGATCTTCGGCACGCTGATCTTCGCGACCATCCTGCAGCCGATCTACGGCGCGATCTCCGACAAGATCGGCCGCAAGCCGCTGCTGATCTTCTTCGGTGTCGCCGGCACGCTCGCGACCGTGCCGTTGCTGATGACGCTGAAGGAGACCAAGTCGCCCTTCATGGCGTTCATCCTGATCTGCTGCGCCTGGCTGTTCGTCGCCGGCTACACCTCGATCAACGCCGTGGTGAAGGCCGAGCTGTTCCCGACCAATGTCCGCGCGCTCGGCGTCGGCTTGCCCTATGCGATCACGGTCTCGATCTTCGGCGGCACCGCGCCGGCGATCGCGCTCTACTTCAAGACCATCGGGCACGAAGAGTGGTTCTACTACTATCTGGCCGGCATCATCTGCCTGTCGCTGGTCATCTATTCCACCATGCGCGACACCAAGCACGCTTCCGCAATGCACCGCCACGAGTAGCCCATGTCCGACGACACCGAGCCGCCCGACAGCAAGCTGACGCGCACCAAGGAAAGATGGGCGCGCGAGGGCCGTTTCCTGACTGGCAAGGTCACCCGTCCGGAGGACCAGCGCCTGCCGCCGGGCCAGCATCTCACCAAGGACTGGCCGGTGCTAGACCTCGGCGTCGTGCCGCCGGTGTCGCGTGAGCGTTGGCGCCTCGACGTCTACGGCGCGGTCGAAACGCCGGTGTTCTGGACCTTTGCCGAGTTCGCCGCGCAGCGGCAGGCCCGCTTCACCTCCGACATCCATTGCGTGACGACCTGGTCGCGCTATGACAACGAGTGGGAAGGCTTCGCCACGCGCGATCTGCTCGCGGCCTGCCAACCGCGCGAGGATGCGCGCTTCGTGACGCTGCACTCCTATGACGGCTACACGACCAATCTCGCGCTGGAAGACTTTGCCGCCGAGGACGCGCTGCTCGCTCATAGCTGGTCCGGCCAGCCACTGACGGAGGAGCATGGCGGCCCGGTGCGCTTGGTCGTGCCTCACCTCTATTTCTGGAAGAGCGCGAAGTGGCTCCAGGCCATCGAATTCCTGACCGAGGACGCGCCGGGCTTCTGGGAAGTCCGCGGCTATCACAACCGCGGCGACCCCTGGGCCGAGCAGCGCTATTCGGACGATTAGACCTCTAGACAAGAACGGGGGAGCCCATGCCGACGGAACGCTTTCAATTCACCGGCGAAGGCGGCCATCAGCTTTCGGCCGCGCTGGAGCTGCCGGACGGCGAGCCCGCGGCTTTTGCGCTGTTCGCCCATTGCTTCACCTGCGGCAAGGATACACTGGCCGCCAAGCGCATCTCCGTGGCGCTCGCGGCCAAGGGCATCGCGGTGCTGCGGTTCGACTTCACCGGGCTCGGCTCGAGCGAAGGCGATTTCGCCAATTCGACCTTCTCCTCCAACATTGCCGATCTCGTCCGCGCCGCGGACCATCTGCGCGAGACCCGGAAGGCACCGTCGCTGCTGATCGGCCACAGCCTCGGCGGCGCCGCGATCGTGGCGGTCGCCGGCAAGATTCCCGAGGCCAGGGCGGTCGTGACCATCGCGGCGCCGTCCGATCCCGCGCATGTCACCGGCCTGTTCAGGGAGCATCTCGACAACATCCGCACGCAGGGCGAGGTCGAGGTCTCGCTGGCCGGACGTCCGTTCCGGATCAAGCGCGAATTCCTCGAGGACATCGCCGAGCACGAGCTGATGACCGACATCGGCGGCCTGCACAAGGCGCTGTTGGTGCTGCACTCGCCCGTCGACGACACCGTCGGCATCGACAATGCAACGAAGATCTTCGTTGCAGCGAAGCACCCCAAGAGCTTCATCTCGCTCGACCACGCCGACCATTTGCTGACCAAGCCGGCCGACGCGCTCTATGCGGCGGACGTTATCGCGGCCTGGGCCAGTCGCTACATCGACATCGCAAAGCCTGCGAAGACGATGGATCTCCCGGAACAACCGCGGAAGGTCGTGGTGCAGGAGACCCGCAAGAGCAAGTTCAACCAGATCATCACCGTCGGCCCGCATCATCTGGTCGCGGACGAGCCCGTCGCGGCCGGGGGCGAGGACGCCGGCCCTGGGCCTTACGATTTCCTGCTGGCCGGCCTCGGCGCCTGCACGTCCATGACCATGCGCCTCTATGCCGACCGCAAGTCGCTGCCGCTCGACCGGGTCACCGTCACGCTGAAGCATTCCAAGATCTACGCCAAGGACTGCGCGGAATGCGATACGCGCGAGGGCATGCTCGACCAGATCGAGCGCGACATCGCGATCGACGGCGCGCTCGATGCCGAGCAGCGCAAGAAGCTGATGGAGATCGCGGACAAGTGCCCGGTGCACCGGACACTGACTTCGGAGATCCGCATTGTGACGAAGGCGGCGGAGTAGGAGGCTAGAAGCACGATGCCATGGTCCGCAGAGCCGCGCTGATCTCGTTCTCGCGCCACGCGGCAAAGCCGAGCAGCAGGCCGTGATCGCGCGGCTTGCCAAGCGCCAGGCTGGACAAAGCCCGTGTGACAACACCCGCCTCGCCGAGCCGCTTCACCGCCGCCTGATCGGCGCGGCCGCGCTTGAGACGCGCCACGAGCTGGATGCCGCCCGATGGCACCTCGACCGAGAGCGCCTCGCCGAGATGGCGCTCAAGTCCGGCGACGAGATGATCGCGGCGCGCGTGATAGAGCCGGCGCACCCGGCGCAGATGCGCCAGGAAATGGCCGTCGGCGATGAATTCGGCCAAGGCTTCCTGGACATGGCTGGCGGCGATCAGCCCGATATGCCGCTGCGCGATCTCCAGCGTGCTGACCAACGCCGGCGGCGCGACGAGATAGCCGAGCCGGATATCCGAGGTCATCGCCTTCGAGAACGTGCCGACATAGAACACGCGGCCGTGGGTGTCCAACCCCTGCAATGCCGGCACCGGCCGGCTGTCGTAGTGGAATTCGCCGTCGTAATCGTCCTCGACGATCCAGGTCCTCCCGGGCCGGCTTGCCCTGAGAAACTCGGTGCGGCGGGTCAGCGACATCAGCCGTCCGGTTGGATGCTGATGCGATGGTGTCATGAAGATCAGCGTTGGCGCTGCAGGCCCGGGCATCCGCTGCATGCCCTGCTCGTCCAGCCTGATGCCGCTCACGCGCGCGCCGCTGGCACGAAAGGCGGCCGCCGCGCCGGGATAGCCGGGATCCTCGACCCAGACCTCATCGCCGGGCGTGATGACGGCAGCCGCAATCAAGGTCAGCGCGGCCTGCGCGCTCGGCAGGATCAGGATCTGGTCTGCGCCGGCGCGAACGCCTCTGCTGGTTGCGAGGTAGTGTGCCAGTGCCTCGCGCAAGCGCGGCCGGTTCACAGATCCGGGGTCGCGCCTCGCCGCCCCAACGGCACTGCGGCGCAGGCAACGTCCCCAGATCTCGTTCGGAAACTCCCTGGCATCGCCGTGCCCCGGACGCAGCGGCTTGAACGGTGCCTGATAGGACATCGGCCAGTCCGTCTGCTCGAGCTTCGAGGCCCAGGGCGAGAGCCGGGGTCGCGCCGAACGTGGGCTCGACGCGACTTTGCCCGTCCCTTCGACCCGTTCGCCGCCGTCGATCGTCACCACCGGACGGCGACCGTGCGAGGCCTCGAGATACCCCTCCGCGGCGAGTTGCTCGAAGGCGTAGGTGACGGTGTTGCGGGAGACACCGAGATCGCTTGCAAGCTGCCGGCTCGACGGCAGCGCGCGCCCTTGCCGAGGTGGCCGCTCGCGATCAGGCTTCGAAGCTGCCCCGTCAGCTGCGCCGCTAGCCCCTCGCCATCGGCGCGGCTCAGATCGATCAGGCCGGCGATCATGCCTTCGAAAACTGGCACCCTATTCTTCTCCAATCTGGCACTTTTTCAGGTACCAGACGGGATGCTATCCCCCGGACTGGACTGCATCAAGGATCTTACGATGAACGCCCTCTCTCCCCGCGCGGCCGTCGGCCTCTTCCTGATCGTCGTGCTGGCCTGGGGCGTGAACTGGTCGGTGACGAAGCAGCTCGTCCAGTTCCTTCCGCCGCTGTGGACGTCGGCGATCCGGAGCTGGATCGCGCTGGCCGGATTGTTTGTGATCCTCGGACTGAGCAACAATCTGGTGATCCCGGAGCGGCGCGACATTCCGGTGATCCTCAGCGTGGCGCTGCTCCACATGACGATATTCTCGGTGCTGGTCGCGGCCGGCGTGCGCTTCCTCCCCGCGAGCAAGGCCATCGTGCTCGGCTACACCACGCCGCTCTGGGTCGCGATCGCCGCGCCGCTGCTGGGAAAGGAAACGCTGACGGCACCAAAGCTGGCCGGCGCCCTGCTCGGACTGGTCGGGCTTGCCGTGATCCTGAACCCCACCTCGATCGACTGGACCAATAGCAACGTCGTGCTCGGCGCCGGCATGGTGATCCTGGCCGCGATCTCCTGGGCGGCAAACATCATCTATATCCGCGCGCACCGCTGGATCGCCTCGCCGCTCCAGCTCCTGCTGTGGCAATTGCTCGTGGCAACGATCGTGCTGACTGTCAGCGCGCTCCTCGTCGAGGGCCCGCCGCGCGCGGAATGGTCGTCGCGGTTGGTGTTGCTGTTCCTGTATTCCGGCCTGATCGGAACGGGATTGGCCTATTGGGCCATGTCGATGGTCAACAAGAGCATCTCGGCGCTGACGACGTCGCTCGGGACCACGGGAACGCCGCTCGTCGGCATTGCGAGCGCCGCGATTCTGCTCGGCGAGCCCATCGACATGAGCCTTGCCATCGCCGCAGTGCTGATCGTCACCGGCATCGGCCTCGCAACCCTGGGAGACCGGCTGCTGCGCGGTCAGGCCGCCGCGAGCGGCTGAACGCGCAGACCTCCGCGCAGGCCGGCCGTCGTGCCGAGCAGAATGCCGGCGAGCGCGACGAACGAGCCCAGCGCGAGCGTCGAGATGCCCGTCAGCCCCTGCCCGATCGAGCAGCCGAACGCCATCACGCCTCCGATCCCCATCAGCGCCGCACCGCCGCCCGAGCGCAGCATGTGGCGCGGCGAGGAATAGCCTTCGAGCCTGAAGCGGCCCGTGACGAGCGCGGTCGCGAGGCTGCCGACGAACACGCCGGCAACCGTCGCGATCCCGAAGTTCAGCGACAGGCCGGTGGACAGCATGGCGTATTGCAGCGCGTCCGCAATCGGCGCGATGAAGGTCAGCGACGTCACCGGGACGGGATTGAAGTCGTCGGCGCCGAGATAACCGGTGACGTACCAGCCGGCCGCAACGAGAAGACCGACGATGATCCCCGCGGCGATCTGGCCGGGTGATCGACGGAACGCCGGATGCGCGAAAGCGAACAGGATCAGCGCGACCACAATCGCCGCGGCAGCAAGCACTCGCGACAGCGCGTCCCCCAGACCGAGCGTCGCCAACAAGGACGGCAGCGAGTTCGCGTTGACCGTGGCTTGCGAGGCCTGAACCAGGGCAATGCGCGCGGGCGCGATCAGGCCCTTGAGCGTCATCTGCGCCGCGATGGCCAGCACGATCACGACGACGAAAGAGCGGAGATTGCCGCGCCCGAGCAGCACCAGCGCGCGCGAGCCGCAGCCGTTCGACAGCACCATGCCGTATCCGAACAGCAGGCCGCCGAGGAACAACACCGGCACCGAGAACGAGGGCTGCAGGTAGATCGTCTTGCCGAGGTCGACCATGCCGTTGCCGGCGAGGAGCTGGCTCGCGGCGATCGCAACCGCGATCGCCAGCGCATAGGTCCGCACCAGCCGCCCGTCGCCCTCGGCCAGCCAACCGCGCATGCTGCTCATCAGGCAGAAGCCGCTGAGCAAGCCGATGGCGCCATAGACGAGACCGATGGCGAGTCCGGCGAGGACGACGAGTTGGGCGGACGATTCCATCGTCACGGCTTCAGGATGACTCGATCGCGCGAGGAGCCGGCGACGGCGACGTACGCCTCCTTGGCGCGCTCGAGCGGATAGACGGCATTCCCCTTGATCGGGAACGGCTTCAACTGGCCGCCGGCAAAGCCCGGGCCGAGATCACGAAGCACCGCGCCGGTTGCCGCCGAGGACAGGCCGAGCGTGTCGATGCCGACATAGGTGTGCTGGCCGCGGTAGAATTCGAGGATGTTGAACTGCACGATGCGGTCGATCGCGGCGATCAGGATCTGGCGACCGCGCAAGGCGAGTGACTTGTGCGCGGCCTGAAAATAGGGATCACCCACGGTGTTGAAGACGATATCGACGCCCTTGCCGGCGGTCACTTCGCGCACGCGGGTAGCAACGTCCGTGGCGGAGGCGTCGATCACCTCGATCGGCGCGTTGCTGTGGCCTTCATAGGCTTCCGCCTTGCGCACCACGCCGATGACGCGCGCGCCCTGCCAGGTCGCGATCTGCACCGCAGCCTGGCCGACCTTGCCGTTGACGCCGAACACCAGCACCGTGTCGCCGGTCTTCGGAAGGCCCGCGCGGCGGAAGCCTTCCATCGCGGTGACGAAGGGCACGCCGATGCCGGCGGCCTCCTCCCACGACACCGTCTTCGGCTTTTCTACCACGGCGTCAACCTCGACCACGAGATGACTGGCATGGGTGCCGTCGCGGCGGATGCCGAGATCGCCGGAGGAGCCGAACACCTCGCGGCCGACCGTCCCGGCCGGCCCGTCGATCACGATGCCGGCGTAATCGCGGCCCGGCGTGCGCGGGAACACGGCATAGGGCATCAGCCCGGTCGCGGCCTTGACATCCGAAGGATTGACCGCTGCAGCCTTCACCTCGATCAGGAGATCGTTCGTACCGCGCGTGAGCGTCTGCGCCTCGACCACCGGTGCAAGGGCGGCGGCGTTTTCGGCCTTGACGTTGAGGCGCACGCAGCGCGCTTCGACGGATTTGGCATCGGCTGGCGACATGAAAAGACCCGCGATTTCTCGCGGGCCTTGTCGCCTCTGGGGCCGGTCAAGTCAACCGCCTCGCCCCCTCACCATGGGGCTAAAGGCTAATCCTTGGGCCGCTTGTCGTAGAGCCGCTTGGCCTTGCCGAGTGAACGTTCCAGCGTGGCTGGCGCGACCACCTCCACTTTGGAGCTGATCCCGATCGTGTTCTTGATGTGGGTCGCGATCCGGTCGGCGTGGTCGACGAGACCCTCCCGTCCCAGCTTTCGGGGCGTGCCTCGGCGATGATGGTGAAGCTCGTCCATGCGGCCTTCGCGGGTCAGTTCCAGGATGAAGTGTCCACCGCACCAGTCGGTCGCGAGCAGCACTTCCTCGATCTGGGTCGGGAACAGGTTGACGCCGCGCAGGATGATCATGTCGTCCGAGCGCCCCGTCACCTTCTCCATGCGGCGCATGCCCGGCCGCGCCGTGCCCGGCAACAGCCGCGTCAGGTCGCGGGTGCGATAGCGGATCACCGGAAAGGCTTCCTTGGTCAGCGACGTGAAGACCAGTTCGCCCTTCTCGCCATCCGGCAGCACCGCGCCGGTCTCGGGGTCGATCACCTCGGGGTAGAAATGGTCCTCCCAGATGTGCAGGCCGTCCTTGGTCTCGATGCATTCCTGTGCGACGCCGGGGCCGATCACCTCGGACAGGCCATAGATGTCGGTCGCATCCATGTCGAAGGCGTCCTCGATCTCGCCGCGCATCGCGTTGGTCCAGGGCTCGGCGCCGAAGATGCCGACCTTGAGCGAGCACTGGCGCGGGTCGAGCTTCTGGCGTTTGAACTCGTCGAGGATCGCCAGCATGTAGCTCGGCGTCACCGTGATGATGTCAGGGCGGAAGTCGTTGATGAGCTGCACCTGCCGCTCGGTCATGCCGCCGGAGATCGGGACCACCGTGCAGCCGAGCTTTTCGGCACCATAGTGGACACCGAGCCCGCCGGTGAAGAGACCGTAGCCATAAGCATTGTGGATGATCATGCCGGTGCGGCCGCCGGCGGCGCGGATCGAGCGCGCCATCACCTCGGACCAGGTATCGATATCCGCTCGCGTATAGCCCACAACGATCGGCTTGCCGGTCGTGCCGGAAGAGGCGTGCACGCGGACAAGCTTCTCGCGCGGCACGGCGAACATGTTGAAGGGATAATTGTCGCGCAGATCCGTCTTCACCGTGAACGGATATTTCGCAAGATCGGACAGCTCGCGAAAGTCGGACGGATGCACGCCAGCCTTGTCGAACGCCTTGCGATAATGCGCGACATTGTCATAGGCGTGCTTGAGCGACCAGGCGAGCCGCTGCTTTTGCAGCGCCATGATCTCGTCGCGCGAAGCGCGCTCATGCGCGTCCATCTCGGCGCTATAGCCGCCGCTTTCTTTCAATCTCGTCAAAGCCATCCTCGCTTCCCCACAACATTGATTTGTTCTTTTCTTGGTTAGTTATTGCTCTTGCGTCGGCAGCCACGTGCCGGGAATGACGCGCGAGTGTCCGCGGAATTCCGCGATGACGACATCCCCCGCGGTGACGCGCACGTCGTAGATGCCGGAGCGTCCGCCGCGCGTGATCTCGCGCGCCTTCGCAACGAGGCGATCTCCGAGCTTGCCCGGCTTGATGAAGGTGATCTGGCCCTGCGCGGCAACGACGCGGTCGTTGTGCGAGTTGCACGCGAACGCAAAGGCGGAATCGGCGAGCGTGAAGATGAAGCCGCCGTGGGCGATGCGCTGGCCGTTGACCATGTCCGGCCGCACGATCATCGCCAGCGTCGCGAAGCCCGGACCGATCTCCACGATCTCCATGCCGAGTCCCTTGGACGCATCGTCCTCCGCCCACATCGCGTCGGCGCAGGCGCGGGCAACATCGTCAGGCGACACAGCGGCTTTGAGGTTCACGCGCCTCTCCCGGTCAAATGCTTGCACATGATGTTCTGCTGGTTGGCCAGGACTGTCAAATAATGCGACGCATTTGCAACGTCAGGCACTGATACGCCCGCTCAGACATGATCATAATCGACCACGACGCGCTCCGACGACGGCTTGGCCTGGCAGGTCAGGATGAAGCCCGCCTTCAGCTCCCACGGCTCCAGCGAATAGTTGATGTCCATCGGCGCTTCGCCCTCGACCAGCTTGGCGCGGCAGGTCGAGCACATGCCGCCCTTGCAGGCAAACGGCAGATCGACGCCGGCGCGCAGCGCGGCATCGAGGATGGCCTCGTCCTCGGCGACCGGCACGTCGCGCCGCTTGCCGTCGATGATCAGCGAGGCGATCGCCTTCGGCGGCGCGTCGGGCGCAACCACCTTCTTCGGTCGCGGCTTGCCGCCGAATTCCGAGACGAAGCGCTCGACGTGGATGCGGTCTTCTGCGATGCCGAGCCTCGCGGCAGGTGGTCTCGATATCCTCGCTCATGCCAAGGGGACCGCAGACATAGACGTGATCGACGCTTCCCGCCGGAACCAGCGAGCGCAGCAGCACCCTCACCTTGTCGCCGTCGAGCCGGCCATGCAGGATCGGGATGTCCTGCTCCTCGCCGGAGATGACGTGGAAGATCGAGAGGCGATCGATGAAGCGGTCCTTCAGCTCCTCGAGCGCTTCGAGGAACATGATGTTGTCGGTGCTGCGGTTGCCGTAGAACAGGAAGAAGCGGCTGCCCGGCTCGCGCGCGAGCACCCCCTTCACGATCGACAGGATCGGCGTGATGCCGGAGCCCGCGGCGAAGCCGACATGAACACGCGCGCTTTCTGCCGGCGGGACCACGCCGAAGCGGCCGGTCGGCGTCATCACGTCGAGACTCGTCACCGCATTTGAGATCTTCCGCCGCCCAATTCGAAAACGCGCCGCCGTCGACCTTCTTCACGGCGATACGGATCTCGCCATCGTCGGGGCCGGAGCAGATCGAATAGGAGCGGCGCACCTCCTCTCCGTCCAGCATGGTGCGGAGCGTGAGGTACTGGCCGGGCGTAAAGGTGTAGTCGCGAGCGAGGCTCGCCGGGGATGGCGAAGGTCATCGATACGGCGTCGGAGGCCTCGCGGCGTAGATCGTTGACGGCCAGGCGATGGAAGCGCGGTGCGGTTGCTGACATGGTCAATGACACTTGAAATAATCGAAGGGTTCGCGGCAGGACTTGCAGCGCCAGAGCGCCTTGCAGGAGGTCGAGCCGAATTCGGAGAGCAGCTCGGTGTTTTCGGAGCCGCATTGCGGGCACGCCACGGCTTGTTCGCCGAACAGCGCGCGGCGAGAGTTTGATGCCTGCGGCGGCGCGATGCCGTAAGCACGCAGCTTTTGGCGCCCCTCTTCGCTCATCCAGTCGGTGGTCCAGGCCGGCGACAGCACGGTGCGGACTTTTGGACGGCTGAAACCGGCGCGCTCCAGCGCCAGCTCGATCTCCAGCGCGATCATGTTCATCGCCGGACAGCCGGAATAGGTCGGCGTGATCGCAACCTCGACGTGATCGCCGGCCAGCGCGACGTCTCGGAGCACGCCGAGGTCGGCGATGGTCAGGACCGGGATCTCCGGATCGATCACGCTCGCCGCGGCGTCCCAGGCGCGCTGGCGTAGCTCGCTCTCGCGGTCGAGCACGCTCACCATGTCAGCCCAGGGAAGGTGCGCTGCATCGACTGCAGCTCGGACAGAAGATGGCCGAGATGTTCGCTGTGCCGGCCTATGCGGCCGCCCTGCTGCATCCAGTCATTCTCAGGCAGAACCAGCGTCGCTTCGCTGGCGACATCGGAAAGCGTCTGCAACCAGCGACCTCGCAAGGTGCCGGGATCGACGGCGATACCTGCATGGATCAGCGCGCGCTCATCCTCATCGACGGCAAACATTTCGCCGGTGAAAGCCCAGAGATGATCGATCGCAGCTTGCGCGCGCGCGTGGCTCTCGGCGGTGCCGTCGCCGAGCCGGATCAACCATTCCGAAGCGTGGCGCAGATGATAGGCGCTCTCCTTCTCCGACTTGGCGGCAATCGCAGCCAGCGTCGTGTCGCGCGAATTCATCATCGCACGCCAGTAGAGGTCGGCGAAGGCGGAATAGAAGAACTGCCGCACCAGGGTCTGCGCGAAATCGCCGTTGGGCTGCTCGACCAGGAGCAGATTGCGGTACTGCCTGACGTCGCGCAAGTAAGCGAGCTTGTCCTCGTCGTTATCCCGGCCTTCGGCCTTGGCGGCGTAGCTGTACAGCTCGCGCGCCTGACCGATCAGGTCGAGCGCGATGTTGGAGAGCGCCATGTCCTCTTCCAGCATCGGCGCATGACCGCACCATTCCGACAACCTGTGGCCGAGGATCAGCGCATCATCGGCGCGACGCAGTGCGCAGAGCATCAGCGGCGTTTCGGAGACCTCGATGTTCCCTGTCGCCATCACATGTGCCCCACTTCCTCGGGCACCTCATAAAAGGTCGGATGCCGGTAGATCTTCGATTCCGCCGGCTCGAACATCATGGCCTTCTCGGCGGGATCGCTCGCCGTGATCGCGCTGGACGGCACGACCCAGATCGACAGGCCCTCGCCGCGGCGCGTGTAGATGTCGCGGGCGGCCTGCAGGGCCATGGTGGCGTCGCTGGCATGCAGGGATCCCACATGCTTGTGCGCGAGCCCGTTGCGGCTGCGAATGAAGACTTCCCACAGCGGCGTGTTCGGCGTGGACATGCTGATCTCCCTATTCCGCGGCTTGGGCGGTCTGGCGCTGCGCGCGCTTTGCCGCATAAGCCGCGGCGGCCTCGCGCACCCAGGCGCCCTCTTCATGAGCCTTGCGACGCGCTGCCATGCGGTCGCGGTTGCAGGGGCCGTTGCCGGCGAGCACCTGCTTGAACTCGGTCCAGTCGATTTCGCTGTAGCGCCAGTGCCCCTCCGCATCCTGCGTCATGCCGAGATCGGGAATGGTGAGGCCGAGATATTGCGCCTGCGGCACGGTGGCATCGACGAATTTCTGACGCAGCTCGTCGTTGGAGAAGCGCTTGATCTTCCATTTCGTCGAGGCATCGCTGTGCTGGCTGGTCGCGTCGGGCGGACCGAACATCATCAGCACCGGCCACCACCAGCGGTTCAGCGCATCCTGCGCCATCGCCTTCTGCTCGTCGGAGCCACGGCACAGCGTCAACATGATCTCGTAACCCTGGCGCTGGTGGAACGATTCCTCCTTGCAGACGCGGATCATCGCGCGCGCATAAGGCCCATAGGAGCAGCGGCATAGCGGGATCTGGTTCATGATCGCGGCGCCGTCGACCAGCCAGCCAATCGTGCCGATATCGGCCCAGGTCAGCGTCGGATAATTAAAGATCGAGGAATACTTCGCCTTGCCTGCAAGCATGGCATCGACCAACTCCTCGCGCGAGGAGCCGAGCGTCTCTGCGGCGGCATAGAGATAGAGGCCATGGCCGCACTCGTCCTGCACCTTGGCGAGCAGCGCGGCCTTGCGGCGCAAGGTCGGCGCGCGCGTGATCCAGTTGCCTTCCGGCAGCATGCCGACGATTTCGGAATGGGCGTGCTGGGAGATCTGGCGGGTGAGCGTCTTGCGATAGGCCGCCGGCATCCAGTCATTCGGCTCGATGCGCTCCTCGGCATCGATACGGGCCTGGAACTGCGCAGCCTTGGCGGCATCCTCGAGACCGCGATCGTCAGTCTCGGCCGTATTCAGCGCCTGGGTGTACATGCGCATCCTCCCGATTTATTGGGAGATAATATATAACAAAAATTACTTCATGCAAGATATTTCTGTAACATGAAGATCAGACCTCGAACCTCCGCTCCAGCAGCTTTCGTGCGGGCGGCAACGGTCCTTTTTCATTGGTTCCATGACCATCGAGCCATTGCTCGGACGGAGCGAGCAGCGCGCGGTAGATTTCGCCGCAAAGCTCGCGGGCCTCCCTGCCCGGCCAGTCCGCCGGCAACAGGGTTTCGGGCAGCAGCGGATCGCGCAGGACGACGCGGCGGTAGTGGTGGATCAGCAGGACGCGCGCGGTGAAGGCGTCGGCCTCGGACAAATCCGTGCCGCGTGCGATCGCGGCGTGCAGCGGCTCGAACGTCTTCATGAATTTCAGATAGGCGTCGGCGGTGCGCTGCAGCGGCCAGCTCGCGCTGAGCAGACGGCGGCCGCTGTCGTCTTCGGCCGAGACTTCGAGACGGATCGCGCCTGCGGCTTCATCCGGCACCGGCACCCCCGACGGCGCCACCCAGACGCCCGGCAGCGGACTGCCGAAGCCGGCATTGCGCAGCGCCTCGCGCGAGGCGTCGCGGTCCTCGCCGTTACCGATCAGGAGCAGCTCGAAACGCCCGGTCCAGTCGGACGGCGGCGGATCGTAGATGTGGCGCGTCGCAGCCTCGAAGGTCTGGCGCCCCTTATCGGCGAGCCGATAGAAACTGTTGCGGCCGACTTTCTCGCGCGTCAGCCAGCCATCGGCGGCAAGGCGCGACATCGCAGTGCGCACCACCCCGCTGTCGATCGCGAGGCTTTCGAAGAACTCCAGCAGCGTGCCGAGCCACACAGATCCGCCGCGCGGCACGATGGCATCGCCGAACACGGTGATGACGATGGAGCCGGTGCGCGACGGTTCACGCTTGAGCTGGTCGATGATGCGGGAGAGCGGATGCGCCATGCGGCAGGCTTAGCGCGTTTGGTGCGGCCGCGACAATGGACGGGAACGACGGTCGTCTCTTCTCCTTCTCCCCGCTTGCGGGGAGAAGGTCGGGATGAGGGGAGCCTCCGCGCATTCGGTGAGAGTCGGACTCGCGGAGAGCCCCTCACCCGCCACGCTTCGCGTGTCGGCCTCTGCCCGCGTGCGGGGAGAGGCGAAGGAAGAACTTACCGATGCGGATCGGGATACACCACGCTGCGCCAGCCGCTGCGGTCGAACGGGCGCCACTGGCCCTCCTTCTGCGCGAGGCGGTCGGCGACGGCGTAGACGACGGCCGGATGATGTCCCATCCCGCAATGGCTGCTCTCGACCTCGATGCTCTCCGTCTGCGCGCCTTTCTTCTCCATGCAGCCCTGCCAGGCGCAGACGCCGTCGGTGCGGCTGAAGACGGCGGTGGTCGGCACCGGTGGCGGAGCGGCGAGATCACCGCCGAACTGCGGATCGACCTCGTCGGACTTCCGTCCGCTCGCCCATTCATAGACGCGCCAGGCGTTGGTCGAATGGGGATCGCCGGCAAAAGGGCTGCCGAGCGTGATCACCTGTCGCACGCGCTCGGGCATCATCTTGGCGAGTTGCCGGGCGTAGAGGCCACCCAAGCTCCAGCCCACCAGGCTGACCTTGCGGCCATGGGTATCGCTGAGGCTCCTGGACCAAATCGACCATCGCATGCTGCACACCGTCGCGCAGGCCGTAATTGCGGCCCTGGCGCCAGCCGCTCACCGCATAGCCCTTGCCGGTCAGGAACGTGCGCAGCGCGCGTGTGGACGCATCGGAGGCCACGAGACCCGGCAGCACCAACACCGGATGCCCATCGCCGCGCGGCGCGAGGCTCAGCAGCGGCAGCGCGCCGAGAAAGGCACCGAACTCATGGATCGCGCGCCCTTCCAGAAACATCAGGGTACGGGACGGCGGACGCAGCGTCTGGGCAGTAGCGGTCATCAATTTTTCCCTTGGGAAGAAGACACCGGCGGCGATGCCGGCAACGGGTATGAATTCCAATACGCCGGCTTCTGGATCGTTCCGCAGCGCAACATGAATCAGCTAGGCGGCCGGTTCCCGACATTCAACCCGGACAGGCGCGGGGCGACAATAGGCCAGCACGTTAATGCTAACGGCCGTGACGCAAAAGTCACAGCAATCGAAGCAGGAATTCTACGGAGTAGAGCGCGAGCCCGGCGAGCCCGCCGATCAGCGATCCGTTGAAGCGGATGTATTGCAGGTCGCGCCCGATGTTGATTTCGATCAGCGAAATCAGCTGCGCCATATCCCAGGCCTTGACCTGGTCGGAGATGAAGATCGAAACGCCGCTCTTCTGGTCGGCGACGAAGCTGCGCAACACGGTCACCAGACCCTTGTTGATCTCGCCGCGCAGTTCGGCATCGCCGGCGAGCGCTTCGCCCGCCGCGACGAACATGCCAACGAGATGATGCTGCAGCACCTGCGTCTCGCCGCTCGCGCTACGCTCGATGAAGGAGCGCGTGTTGGACCAGACGGTGCGGGCGAGATCGGCGAGTCTCGGGCCGCGCCAAAAGATCGCGCTTCAAGCCGTCGATGCGATCGATATAGGCCTGATCGGTACCGAGCCGGTCGACGAAGCTCAGCACCATGCGGTCGAACTCGCCGCGGAAGGGATGCTTGGGATCACTGCGCACCTCGTTGAAGAAGGCGGTCGCGGACGCCACGATCTTGTTCACCAGAAACTTGTCGGCCCGGTAGAGCCGCAGCAGGGTCGGCAATTCCGCGCGCACCTTCTCGCGGATCATGCCCATCGTCTCCTGCTGGTTCAGCGTCTCGTGCATCACGCGCAGGAGATCGTCGAACAGGATCTGGTGCCGTCCCTCCGCCACGAAGCCGCGCAAGGTGCCGGCCGCGAGCGGCGCAAGGTCGATGGCCTGGAGCTGCGAGGACATGCGGCGGATGATGAAGGTCATCAGGCCCGAGGCTCTCCGTCGCCGAGACGGCCTCCGGCAACAGGCGCAGCGCAAAGCGCGCGAGATCGTCGCTGCGCTTGCGGTCGCGCAGCCAGTCGGCGACGAAAGAGCCGAAATCGATCTCTCTCAGCTTGGCCTCGACGGGACCGGCCTCGAGGAAATGCACCTGGATGAACTCGCCGAGCTTATCGGCGATGCGCGCCTGGTTGCTCTGGATGATCGCGGTGTGCGGGATCGGCAGGCCGAGCGGCCGCTTGAACAGCGCGACCACGGCATACCAGTCGGCGAGCCCGCCGATGGTCGCGGCTTCCGCAAAGGCGGCGATGAAGCCGAAGGCGGGATGCACGGGCAACAGCCATTTCGCGACGATGAAGAGCGCCAGCGTCGAAGCCAGCACCAGCGTCGCCAGCGCCTTGACACGGCGCAGCTCGGCCGCGCGTTCGGCATCGCCGGGGGTGTCGAAGGAGAAGGTGGCGGGGGAGTCATGAGGGATACTTAGCGCGTCGATCTCTTCGTGTCCCGGACAAGGCGCAACGCGCAGCGTTGCGACGCAGAGCCGGGACCCAGCATGGACCCCGGATCAGCAGTGCACCACGCCGCACTGGACGATGCTTCGCATCGCCAGGGGCGCGCTGCACTGCATCCGGGGAACGCAGGAGACAAAAACAAAAGGCCCGCCGAAGCGGGCCTCAAATTCAGTTTGGTCTCAGGAACGCCGGATCAGGCGGTCTTGTTGTAGACCTTGGCGAAATTGTCCTGAGCGGACTTCGCACCGTTGGCGGCGAGCTTGCCGAAATAATCGGCGGTCGCCTTGGCGCGCGAGACGAACACTTCGCCGCGGGCGCGGAGCAGGCTCGACTGGATCTCGACGGCTTCGCTGACCGACTTGGCGGAGGCGAGCTTGTCGATACCGGCGAAGAACGCCTGGGCGTCGTCATAGATCGCCTGCTGGATGTTGCGGCTGATCTTGCCGGCCTCAGTGACGGACTCGGTCACCGCGTTCTCGACGGCGGCGGTCACACGCTCGGAGCCTGCGAAAGCCTCGGCAGCACGATCCTTGGCGGTGTTCGCGGTCTTCTTGACGAATTCGCGGGCGGCCTCGGGAACTTCCAGATTCTGGATGTTCTTGAAAGCGTCCTTGAAGCCTTCGAAAGCGGTGTTGGTTTCGGTGGTCATGGGGTTCTCTCCATCCTCATTGGGTTGAGCTATGGGCTCACCCCGTCCTCGTTGGCCCGGGGCACGGCTTATATGGCATAGTTAATTGTGCGATGCAATATTCATATTGCACTGCGATATCACGAATTCGTGAACAGACTTAACAAGAGGCATACTGATGCCTCCCTCGCCAGCCAGGTTCCCCGAGGCCTCGGAGAGGGCCTAATGCTGGACAGCGCCCGGCAGCCCGTAGGCCTCCATCTGGGCCTGGACCTGCGCGATGTTGTGGCCGAGCACGACGATGTCGTGGGTCTTGCCCTCGATGTCCCGGACATGGTCCCGCAGCAACGCTTCGGCCTTGAAGCCGAGGCTCTCGAACAGGGCGACCGCAGCCTGCTGGTCGACCGTCATCTGGACCGAGAGCTTTTCCAGGCCCGCGCCGAGCGCGAGCGCAAAGGTCTCCTGCGACAGCGCCCGCCCCACCCCTTCCCGCGGACGTCGAGCGAGACCACCATCCGGATCTCGCCGACATGGGGCGACCAGGAATGGGGATCGCGCACCAGCGTGCCGCAACCGACGACCTTGCCGCCACTGACCGCGAGCAGGCTCGTGATCGCGCCGCGCTCGATCTCCTTGACCCAGGCCGACAGCACCTTGGGCTCACTGATGTTGCGCGGCAGGAACAACAAATCGTGGGTCGGCAGGCCCTTGCCGAAGGCAAGCACCGCGGCCTCGTCCGAAGGCGCCATCAGGCGAATCTCGATATCGCCCGCGTCGGTCTTGACGTGGCGCGGATAAGAACGCTGCTCGCTCATGTCGATCTCTTCCCCAGCCAGGAATCCAGTTTCGGCCATAGCCGCTTCACGGCGTTGGCGCCGGCGACCAGCGAGACGTGACCGCCTTTCAGCATCACCTCTTCCTTGTCGGCAGATCCAATCTTCGCGATCAGATGCTTGGCGGCCTCATACGGCACGATGTGGTCGTGCTCGGCGACCGCATGCAGGAACGGCACTTTGATGTTCTCGAGCTTCGCCGCGCGGCCGCCCACCGACATGGTGTCGTTGAACAGCTTGTTGTCCCACATCAGGTCCTTGGTGATGGTGCGGAAATATTCGCCCGCGAGCGGCAGTGTGTCGGTCGCCCAGCGGTCGAACATCCGATACGACTTCACGAACTCGTCGTTCCAGATATTCTCCCAGAGCTGGATCTGGCTCACCGTACGCGAGGCCGGGCGCAGCATCTCGAACGAGGACAGGATCATCTCCGGCGGCACGTTGCCGACGCTGTCGACCAGGCGATCGACGTCGAAATAGCGGCGGTCGGAAAAGTTCGAGAACAGCTTCATCTCGCGGAAGTCGATCGGCGTGGTGAAGCAGATCAAATTCTTCATCGGCCCGTCCTGGTGGATCGAGCCATAGAGCAGCGACAGCACGCCTCCGAAGCAATAGCCGATGACAGAAACGTCCTGCTCCCCGGAATCGGCCTGCACGCGGCGGACGCAGTCCGGAATGAAGTCGAGGACATAGTCCTCCATCCGCAGGCTCTTCTCCTCCGGCCGCGGCGCGCTCCAGTCGAGCATGTAGACATCGTAGCCGCGCTTGAGCAGAAACTCGATGAAGCTCTGGCCAGGGACGAGGTCGAGGATGTAGCCGCGATTGGTGGTCGCCATCACGATCAGCACCGGCACGCGGTAGATCTCGTCCGACATCGGACGGTAATGATAGAGGCTCATCGTGCCGCGAGAATGCAGCACGTCCTTCGGAGTCGAGCCGAGCGAAGGACCCGAGGTCGAGAAATACTCGACACCCTTGATGCTGCGCTGGATGGCGCGCTGCACCTCTGTCTGGATGCGCTCCGGAATGGATGCGAGATCAAGTCCTGCCGGCGCGTTCATGTCTGCCCGCCGTTCTCGGAGGGCGGCTGCTTGGTCCGTGGCGGCCGCGGCGTCCCGTCGAAACTCTGCGAGATGCCGGAATGCGCCGCCATCTGGCTCAGCATCGACTTCATCTCGCCGATCTGGGCTTCGATAGACTGCAACCGCTCCGCGAGAGCGATGACTTGATCCCGGCTCGGCAGGTTCATCGTGACGAGATATTTCTCCATGAGTTCGCCGAGCTGCTTCTGAGCACCTGCAGCAACTCCGCCCGCGCGGTTCATCGCCTGCGAAAACTCGGGCGACGACATGGCCTGATTGGCGAAGGAGTTGAACCCCTTCTCCATATCGCCCACCATCTTCTGCCACATGGCGACGGGGTCGTTGATCTTGTCGGTCATCGGCGTCCTCCTGCTATCGAGAGCTTCGATGCCCTTTCTTTTCCCTCATACGACACCGTTGCGAGGGAGCGGTCAACCGGGAAGCGGCGGCCCGGTCTCGCGCCGGTTTCATTGCGAGGGGAAACCGTGCGATACAGTCTTCAGCCAAACGCTCAGGGAACACATCCGTGACGACCCATCAGCCGCCCCAGACCATCCGCGCCAACGGCATCGACATCTGCTACGAGATCTTCGGCAACGACAACGCCGAGCCGCTGCTGCTGATCATGGGGCTCGGGGCGCAGATGATCCACTGGGACGATGCGTTCTGCGAGCAGCTCGCCGCACGCGGCTTTCGCGTGATCCGCTTCGACAACCGCGACATCGGCAAGTCCAGCCATCTCACGGGCGGCAAGCGCCTGACGCCGCTCGAGCTCTTGAAGCTACGCTTCTTCAGGATTCCGGTTGCCGCGACCTACAAGCTGATCGACATGGCAAAAGACACGGTCGGGCTGATGGATGCGCTCGGCATCAAGTCGGCACATCTCGTCGGGGCGTCCATGGGCGGCATGATCGCGCAGGAGGTGACGCTGTCGTTTCCGCATCGCGTCCGTTCGCTGACATCGATCATGTCGACAACAGGCAATCCGCGCGTGCCGCCGCCGACCCGCGAGGCCGCCGCCATGCTGATGGCGCCGCCGCCGCGCAACAAGGAGGAATACATCGTCCGTTACGGCCAGACCTGGAAGGTGCTGCGCGCCGGACATTTTCCGGAGGAGGAAGCGCTCGACCCTGAGCGGGCCGAGCGCGTGTTCGCGCGCGGCCTCAACCCCGCCGGCGTCGGCCGCCAGCTTCGCGCCGTGCTGGCTTCCGGCAGCCGCAAGGAGCGGCTGCACGCCGTGAAGGCACCGACGCTGGTCATTCACGGGACTGTCGATCCGCTGGTGCGGCCGGAGGGCGGCAAGGACACGGCGGCGTCGATCCCGAACGCAAAGTTGCTGATGATCGACGGCATGGGCCATGCGCTGCCGATGCGTTTCTGGCCCGAGATCATCGACGCCATCGACGAGCACGCGCATGGGGCGGCGGCGCAGGCGGCGTAAAGTTGCTGCTTACGCCTTCTTCGCGAGCCAGATCACATGGCGCGCGCCGCCGCCTCTGCCGGTGGCGCGCACCGCGACTTCGTTGACATCGAGACCGGTGCGCTTGAGGCGCTTGGTGAAGGCATCATCGGGTCCCGATGACCAGACGGCAAGCACCCCGCCCGGCCGCAGCGCCGTCTTCGCGGCCTGCAGCCCACTCGCGCTGTAGAGCGCATCATTGCCCTTGCGGGTCAGCCCTTCCGGCCCATTGTCGACATCGAGCAGAATGGCGTCGAAGGCCGCGCTCTTCGCCCGGATGACTTCGCCGACGTCGATTTCCCGAATGTTCACCCTGACATCATCGAGGCTGTCGCCGAACACCTCGGCCATCGGCCCGCGCGCCCAGGTGACGACTGCGGGCACGAGTTCAGAGACAACGATCTTCGCCTTGGGTCCGAGCACCGTGAGCGCAGCACGCAGCGTAAAGCCCATGCCGAGGCCGCCAATAAGCACGACAGGCTTTGCGACGGTCTCGATCTGCTTCGCCGCCAGCGTCGCCAGCGCAGCTTCCGATCCCGACAGGCGGTTGTTCATCAGCTCGTTGGTGCCGAGCTTGATGGAAAACTCCTTGCCCCGCCGCATCAGGCGAAGCTCTTCGTCGGAGCCGGGTATCTCGGCGGTGTCGAGCTTTTCCCAGGGAATCATGGGGGACGTTTAGCACGATTTACTTCGTAGCCCGGATGGAGCGCAGCGCAATCCGGGAAACTCTCTCATGCGGAAAGACCACCCCGGATTTCGCTGCGCTCCATCCGGGCTACGGGCGCGTGCCTTCGCCTACCCACCCGCCCAGACGTCGAGCACATAGCGGTTCGTCGTACCCATCTCTTCGATCCAGCGCGCGCTGGCGGTCGCATCGCTGCCGCTCTTCTCGCGGTGGATGGCAACCAGCGCCGCCTTCACGTCCGGCTCCATCTTGCCGCCGTCGCCGCAGACATAGATGATCGCGCCCTGCTCGATCAGCGGCCAGACCTTGTCCTTCTGCGCGGCAAGCACGTGCTGCACATAGGTCTTCGGACCATCCGCGCGCGAGAACGCCGTGAACAGCTCGGTGATGCCGCCCGCCGCCAGCGCCTTCAGTTCATCCGCGTAGAGGAAATCCTGGTCGGGATGGCGGCAGCCGAAGAACAGCATCGCGGGTCCGAGGGTGGCGCCCTTTGCCTTGCGTGCGGCGCGCTCCTGAAGGAAGCCGCGGAACGGGGCGAGGCCGGTGCCCGGGCCGATCATGATGATCGGCACCGACGGATCGTCGGGAAGCCGGAAACCGGCCTTGGTTTCGCGCACGGTGGCATAGACGGCATCGCCCGTGCGCCTGTTGGCAAGATAATTCGAGCAGATGCCCTTGTAGACGCCGCGGCCGGAAGCAGCGGGCCCCTCGACCACGCCGACCGTGATGCTGCAGCGCGCCGGATCAACCGATGGCGAGGACGAGATCGAGTAATAGCGCGGCGCGAGCAGAGAGAGCATCTCCAGATAAACGTGGAACGGCAATTCGCAGGCCGGATATTCGAGCAGCAGGTCGAACACCGATTTGCGTCTGGCGAGAATCTCGCTGCGGTAACGCTCGAGCGGCTCAGGCTCCTCGCCGACGAAGGCCAGCAGCTTCGGCTTGGTGACGGGGCAGCGGGTGTGCTCGGCCATGATCTGGATCTGCTTGCGCGTCGCGACCTGCTGCAGCTCGACGAACTCGCTGAGCAGGCGGCCGACCGACACGGCATCGCCCACCGGCAATTGCGCGCGGCGCCCCTCGGTGACCCGGAGCCTGATCTGGTCGGCCGGCAGGAAGCCGAAGCGGCGAGCGACCGAATCCACCAGCGTCGGATCGTTGCGCGGAACGACGCTGAGGTGATCGCCGACCCGGTAGCTGACATTGGCCGGCAGCTGCACCTCGATGTGGCGCGTCGAGCGATCCGATGGATTGGGCCCAACCTTGTTCTGAAGCTCGTCGTTGGCGAGCACCTTCATCGCCACGGCGCCGCCCTGGGCGACGATGGTGTTGACGGCGGTGACCGCGACAGGCTCGATCGCATAGAGCGGATCGTCCTCCGCGGTGCGGGTGAAATTCCAGTCGATGCCGAATTCCTTGGTCGCGACCTGCGCTGCGGCTGGGAACCATTTCTGGAACTGGCCGTCGAGATCGCTGCGCGCGTCGCCCTCGCCGCGCGGATAGACCGCACGCGCGCCATGCTTCGACAATTGCTCGTCGATTAGGCGCGGCACCGATTGATAGGTCGCGGCCCAGTCGCTGTTGCCGCAGCCGAACACGGCATAGCGCACCCCGGCAAAGGCATCCTTCGGCAACTCGCTGCCGAGCCATTTGACGAACTGCGTCGCATTATCGGGCGGCGCACCATTATAGGAGGCGCAGATGATCAGCACGCCGCCCTCCTGCGGCAGCTTGCCGACGTAATCGTCGAGCGGGCCGAGATGCACGGCAAAGCCGTTGATCTCGGCAAGGTCCGCCATGCGCGTCGCAAGCTCCTCCGCCGTACCGAGATTGGAGCCGTACAGCACCAGCATCGGCGTGTTGTGGCCGGGCCGGGCCGTCGGCTGGCGCGGTGCCTTCGGCGACGAAGCCACGGCCGCGGTCGGGCCGCCATACGCGCCCCGCTCCCGATCGGCGCGCGGACGCACCCTGATCTTGAAGCCCTCCGGCTTCATCGTCAGCGTTTCCTTCAGATGCATCTGGTAGCGCTGGTGGTCGATCAGCTTGAAGCGCTGCAGGATCATGCCGAGTGCGAGCGCGGCTTCATGCATGGCAAAGCCGCGGCCGATGCAGGCGCGCTGGCCGTTGCCGAACGGCTTCCAGGCATTGATCGGCCGCCTGGCCTCGGCTTCCTTGCTGAAATTCTCGGGATCGAACGCGTCGGGGTTAGGTCCCCACACCGAGGGATCGCGATGCAGCGCCGTCACCAGGATGGTGATGAATGTGCCCTTCCGGAGCTTGTACTTGCCGCCACCGATGGTCTCGTCCGCGAGCGGCGAGATGCCATAAGCCGGCGCCGGCGGCCACAGCCGCAGCGCCTCTTTCAAGATCTGCGTGGTGTAGGTGAGCTGTGTCACCTGCTGATAGGTCGGCTTGGCGTTGACGTCGGGGCCGAAGACGCGATCGACCTCGTCATAGGCCTTCTTGAGAATCTCCGGATGCTTGAGCAGCGCATAGAGCGTGTAGGACAACAGGCCGCTGGTGGTCTCGTGACCTGCGATCAGGAAGGTGTTGATCTGGTAACGGATGTTGACGTCGTCGAGCTGCTCGCCTGTCGAGCGGTCGACGCCGGTCATCATCGCGGCCAGCATGTCCTTCTTGTCGTCGATTCCTTCCGAACTCTTGCGGCGCTCGGCGATGATCTCGTCGACCATCTTGTTCATGAAGGCGACGTCTTCCCCGAGCGTCTTGCGCCGCTTCTGCATCCAGAGCTGCTCGAACGGCAGGCCGCGCGTCATCATGATGGTTTCGAGCGAGCGCACCAGCGACTCGACGAAAGGATGGTAGTCGCGCCGGTAAAACGAATTGAAGCGATACTCGAAGCCGCACAGGCCGATCGTGTCCAGCGTCAGCGCGGTCATGTCGTGGACGACGTCGATCTCGTCGTCAGCGTTGAGCCGCTCCCACTTCTGGACGAGCTGCTCGGCAATGTCGACCATGCTCGGATGATAGGACTGCATGGCGCGGTTGCCGAACGGCTGGAGCAGGATGTTGTGCGCCTTGCTCCAGTTCGGCTCCTTGGTATCCGCCGTGAACAGCCCGTCGCCGCCGACCGCGCGCACGCGCCGCAGCGCGCCGCGCACCGTCTTGTCGAAGCGCTTCTCGTCGGAGAGGCTCGTCGACGAGATCGTGACCGGAGACGACGACGATCGGCGAGCCCATCATGTCGAGCCAGAAGATCGGACCGAGGCTCCTTGGCAAGCCGCGTCAAGTGCTGCACGGGAGCGGCCGAATCCAGCGACAGCATGTTGCCGACCACGGGCTTGGTCGGCGGTTGCGGGATCGGGTCCAGTCGGTTCTTGGATGACATCGAAATGTAGTCCCCCTGCCTCAATGCCGTCATTGCGAGCGAAGCGAAGCAATCCAGAGTATTTCCGCGGAGGCAGTCTGGATTGCTTCGTCGCTTCGCTGCTCGCGCTAGCCAAACCGCCTTCTACGCCATTCGATCAGCTTGGCACTGACCTCTTCCGGCTTCTCTTGCTGCGTCCAATGGCCGCTGTCCTTCACCAGAAATTTCTCGAGATCGCCGATCAGCTTCTCCATGCCGTCGGCCGCCGAGGGCGGCAGCACCGCGTCGTTCTCTGCCATCATCATCAGCGACGGCACATGGATGTGATGATCCAGCCCCTTCGCACGCTCCCAATTGCGGGTGAAGTTGCGGTACCAGTTGATGCCGCCGGTGAAGCCGGTCTTGCTGAACGTGTCGACGAACACCTTTTTCTCGTCCGCCGACAGGATCGGCGTGCGCGGATCGACCTTGGCATCATAGGCCGCGATCATCTGCGGGAACGCCAGATTGGTCTTCGACGAAGCGCCGACGCCGGCGATCGGCGGCTCGTCCGCCTTCGCCGGCGGCCGCGCCAGCGGCTTGCGCATGAAGGCATCAAATGTCTGCTCGACGCGGCTGCCGAAGATCTGGTCCGGCTTGCGCGCGGGATCCTGGAACTGGACGATGTACATCTGGTCGCCGTAGCGCTGGCGGAACAGCGCAATGGGGTCGATCGGCGCGCGGTCCCAATGCGGGGTGTTGACCCCGACCACGCCGGCGACGCGCTGGGGATGCCGAAGCGGCATCTGCCAGACGACGAAGCCGCCCCAGTCGTGACCGACGAAGATCGCTTTGTCGATTTTCAGATGATCGAGCAGACCGACGAGATCACCGGTCAGATGCTCCATGTCGTAGGCTTCGACCGGCTCCGGCCGGTCGGTCGCGCCATAGCCGCGCTGGTCCGGGGCAATGACCCGGATGCCGGCCTCGCTCAGCGCCTTGATCTGGTGGCGCCAGGAGAAGGCGAGCTCCGGCCAGCCATGGCACAGCACCACCGGCGGCTTGTCGTCGGCCGGGCCCGCGTCGTAATAGCCCATGCGGATTCCGTTCGTCTGCGCGAACTCGAGCGGCGGCATTTCAATCATTGCAATAGTCCTATTCGGCGGCGCCCTTGATGTCGGCCGCCGGTGGCGCATAGGCCGCTTCCAGTGCGGCGAACTCTTCCGGCAGCATGTCGCACATCACCTGCACATGCGGTATGATGTTGGCGCCGACGATGAAGCCGAAATCGAGCTGGTCGCGATAGCTCTGCACGGTGATGTTGAGCGCCTGCCCGTGCGTCGAGATCGACACCGGGAAGATGTGCAACAATTCGGCACCGGCGGCGTAGAGCGTTTGCCGCGGCCCGGGCACGTTGGACACCGTGATGTTGGCAGCCGGCGGCAGCACGTCCGACAGGTTGGAGCGGCTGTAGAGGAGCGCCAGGATCTGCACCATGATCGGCGCGCCCAGCATCGAGATGTTGGAGACCTGCGGCATCAGGGCGCGAAGCGGATGCGACATCTCCTTGGACTTGGTCGATTGCGCGATGATCGCCTCCAGCCGCGCCTTGGGATCATCGATGTTGGTCGCGATCGCGCAGATCATGCCGAACACCTGGTTGTTGGCCTCGGTGTTGCCCTCCTCGCGCAGCGAGATCGGCACCGCCGCGGTCAGCGATTTCGCCGGCAGCGTGCTATATTGCTGCAGGTAGCGGCGGACCACGCCGGAGGCGAGCGCCAGCACGACGTCGTTGAGCTTGCCGCCGGCGAGCTTCGCCAGCGCCTTGGCGCGCGACAGCGAGATCGACACGCCGGCGAAGCTGCGCTCCGACGATATGGTCTTGTTGAGCATGGTCGGCGGCGACACCATGCTGGCGAGGCTCTCGCGCGACTTGGGATCGGACACCTTGCCGAGCACCTCGGACACGCTCTTGACCATGGTCGGGATATTGCCCGCGAAGCGCACCGCGCTCTCGATCTGGTACATCGCGTTGTCGAACAGGATCGAGCCGATGTCGCTCTTGCCGGTGCGCGGCAGTTGCAGGTTCTGGGCGGCCTTGCCGGCGTCGAGCGGCTGGTTGAACAGCTGCTGGTAGGAATCCAGCAGGTTCGCGGCGATGTCGCGCGGCTCCTGTCCCGGCTTGCTGCCAGCCGTCGGCGGATCGACCTTCCGCGGGATTGGGGAGATATCGTAGATCATGTTGGTCAGGGCCGCGCCGGCGCCGCCGTCAATCGCAGCATGGTGCATCTTGGAATAGAGCCCGACCTCGTTGTCCTTCATGCCCTCGAATACGTAAAATTCCCAGAGTGGGCGGGCGCGGTTCAACAGCTTGGCGTGCATCCAGCCGACGATGCGCTCGAGCGTGGCGCGGTCGCGCGGCTGCGGCAGGCTGGCACGGAAGATGTGACGGTCGATGTCGAACTGGTCGTCCTCGACCCAGGAGGGATGATCGATGTCGAGCGGCGCCTTCTCCAGCCGCGCCTTGAGGATCGGCGCGATGTGCAGGCGCGAGACGATCATCGCCTTGAAGTCTTCGAAGAAGTCGCCCTTGTAGTCGTCGGGCAGGCGAAAGATCGCCATGCTGCCGACATGCATCGGCATCTCCGGCGTTTCCAGATAGAGAAATGATGCGTCCAGCGACGACAGCTTCTTACCGTCAGCCATAGTTCCCTCCGCTACTCATTTGACGGGTGCCTTGGCCGGCGCTTCTCGTCAGGCCGATATTGCCTGCTCCGGCGGGGCATATGCAATGGCAAACGGCCCTGCCCGGTCAAATGGCGAGAACTCTCCTTCCGGTTGCGCCAGCCGGTCCGCCACGGCCCACAGCGCCGCGGGGTTCACCCCGAGCCCGATATGGCTGGCCAGGAGCACCTCGATGTTCTCGGCCCGATCGGAAGGACGGAGCAGACAGGTCCGCCAGTTCACGACGCCGTCGGCACGCGAGTAAATCGACGTCGCCGGCACCGGCAGATCGCCGGCGATTGCCTCGCGCGCCTCTGCAAAATCCTCGACCCGCTCGCCCGACAGCGCCTCGTAGAGTCGCGTGGCATTGGTCGCGCGCACGTCGTTGGCAAACGGGCTGCCGAGCGTGATGACGTAGCGAACCATATCGGGCGCCCACAGCGCGAGATCGCGGGCATAGACACCGCCGAGACTCCACCCGATGAGGCTGACCTTGCGCCCCGTGGCGGCATGGATCTCGGCGAGACGGGCGCGCAGGGCTTCCCGCATCCGCCCAAGCCCGCCGAGATTGCGGCCCATCCGCCAGGCATGTGCCTCATAGCCGAGCCCGCCGAGATAGCGCCGCATCGGCACCATCGAGAGGTCGCTGGCGAGGAAGCCCGGCAGCGCCAGCACAGGATGGCCATCGCCCCTCGGCGCTCGCATCAGGATCGGCGACAGCAAGAGGCTCGCATTGAGACTCGAACAGGCCGCGGGCTTCGGCCAGCAGCAGTCCGAGACCCGGCGGACGAAGCCGGCCTGCTTCCTGTGCGCCCTCCGGCCCGGGGGACACTACTTCTTCTTGTCGCTGCTGCGCGTGCCGCCGAGGCCGGCCATGGTCACGAACATGTCCTGGAAGCGCTCGGCGATCTTCGGATCGAAGGTGAACCAGCTCTGGATCAGCGATTCCGGCGAGACCTTCTCGATGTTGCTGAGCACCTGCTGCTGCAACTTGTCCATCACCGCCGTTTGCATCGGCCCGACGTCGGGCAGACCGAAGAATTGGCGGGCCTCGAGGGGGTGCAGTCGATTTCGATATTAACTTTCATGTCCCCTCCGGATTGAGATTCGAGCGGCCCGGCTGAGTATCGCCGCGAGTTGTGGTGCGACGCAAGCGACCTGATGCCGGCGCGGCCTACCCCATTCCGCAATCGGCCGATATGGTCAACCAAAGTCGAAACAGGCGATCTTCCATGCCAGGCGCCACGGTCAGCATTGCTGCACAGCAGTGCAACTTGGCGCGTTCCTTGCTGGAATGGCGCTTGCACCGGTCGAGAACTCTGGGCAACATGGATTAATCGGTCGGCCGAACAATCAAAAACCACCGGCACGGCGGCGTGGAGAGGGTCAAGAATGTCTGTATGTCGAAGTCTGTTTGCGGCGACGCTCGCCGGTACGCTTGCGTTGGCGGTCACGCCGGCATCGAGCCAGACGCTGCGTTATGCCAACCAGGGTGACCTGAAATCCCTTGACCCCTACACGCTCAACGAGAGCACCACCCACGCCCATCTCGGTCATGTCTACGAAGGCCTCACGGCGCGCGACGCGAGCCTCAAGATCATTCCAGGGTTGGCGGAAAGCTGGGAAACTCCGGAACCAACCCGCTGGCGCTTCCATTTGCGCAAGGGCGTGAAATTCCACAACGGCGACCCCTTCACCGCCGACGACGTGCTGTTCTCCGCCGATCGCGTCCGCAAGAAGGGGTCCAATATGCAGACCCGTCTCGCGCCCGACGTCAAGGTCGTGAAGGTCGACGACTACACCGTCGACTTCGTGCTGCCCTCGCCCAATCCCATCCTGCATAATTCGTGGGATGTCTGGTACATCATGGACAAGAAGTGGGCCGAGGCGAACAACGTCGTCGATCCGACGCCGGTGGCGGCGACCACGCCGAGCTACGCCTCGCTGCACGAGAACGGCACGGGCCCCTTCACCATCGAAAGCCATCAGCCCGGCGTGAAGACGGTCTTCAAGGCCAATCCCAATTACTGGGGCAAGATTGAAGGCAATTTGAAGGAGATCATCTTCACCCCGATCTCCTCCGACGCGACCCGCGTCGCTGCGCTGCTTTCGGGTGAAGTCGACGTCATCGAGCCGGTGCCGATCCAGGACATCTCCCGCGTCGATTCCAGCCCGAACGCCCAGGTGCTGAAGGGAGCGGAGCTGCGCACCATCTTCATCGGCTTCGACCAGACTCGCGACGAGTTGCTCTACTCCAACATCAAGGGCAAGAACCCGTTCAAGGACGCCCGTGTCCGCGAGGCCTTCTACAAGGCAATCGACATCGAGCTGATCAAGACGCGCGTGATGCGCGGGCTGTCGACGCCGTCGGCGCTGATGATCGCGCCGGAACTGTTCGCATTATCCAAGGAGTTCACACGGCCGAAGTTCGATCCGGATGGAGCCAAGAAGCTCCTGACCGAGGCGGGCTATCCCGAGGGCTTCGAAGTCACGATGGATTGCCCGAACGACCGCTACGTCAACGACGCCGCGATCTGCCAGGCCGTGGTCGGCATGCTTGCCCGCATCGGCGTCAAGATCAATCTGCTGGCACAGCCCAAGGCGCAATACTTCGCCAAGGTGCTCAAGCAGGGCGGTTACCAGACCTCATTCTACCTGCTGGGCTGGACGCCGAGCACGATGGACTCGCACAACGTGCTCTACGACATCATGGGCTGCCGCGACGATGCGAAATCTTCGCGCGGCGAGGCCAATCTCGGCGGCTATTGCAACAAGGAGTTCGACGCCATCACCGACAAGGTGCTGGTCGAGACCGACACCGCCAAGCGCAACCAGCTGATCAAGCACGCCTACGAGATCAGCATCAAGGACTGGGCCTACATCCCGCTGCATCAGCAGGCGCTGGCCTGGGGCGTGTCGAAGAAGGTCAAGCTACCTCAGCGCGCAGACAATCTGGTCATGTTCCGCTGGGCAACCAAGCAGGAATAGCCTCGATTGGACACGAGGTCCCGGCAGCGCAAGGCTTCCGGGACCTTTTCTTCTCCGGCTGACAAGGACGTCGGCCGCACGCTTACCCAAGGACAGTGGAAGGCATGCTCGCTTTCACTCTTCGCCGCGCCCTTCAGGCCGTCGGCGTCATGTTCGCCGTCGGCATCATCGCGTTCTCGATGTTCCGTTTCGCCGGCGATCCAGTCAACCAGATCGTCTCGATCGACACGTCGGCGGCCGAACGCGAAGTCGTGCGCAAGTCACTCGGCCTCGACGATCCCGTGCCGGTGCAGTTCATGCGCTATTTCGCCGACGCCGCGCAGTTCAAGTTCGGCGTCTCCTACCAGTTCCGCCAGCCGGTCTCGACGCTGTTGATGGAGCGCATGCCCGCAACTCTGGAGACTCGCGATCTGCGCCACGGTGTTTGCCATGGTGTTCGGCATCCTGATGGGCGTCTATTCGGCGCTCAGGCGCGACACCATGCTAGCCAAATTATTCCAGGCGGTTTCGCTCATCGGCATCTCGTTGCCGACGTTCCTGATCGGCATCCTGCTGATCTATCTGTTCGCGGTGACATTGGGCTGGCTGCCCTCGTTCGGCCGCGGCGAGGTGGTCAAGCTCGGCTGGTGGAGCACGGGCCTGCTCACGCTGTCGGGACTGAAGGCATTGATCATGCCCTCGATCACGCTCGGCCTGTTCCAGATGACCCTGATCATGCGGCTGGTGCGCGCGGAGATGCTGGAAGTGCTGCGAACCGACTACATCCGGTTTGCTCGCGCGCGCGGACTCACCACCCGCGCCATCCATTTCGGGCACGCACTGAAGAACACGCTGATTCCCGTGATCACGGTGGCCGGACTTCAGTTTGGCTCGGTTATTGCATTTTCGATCATCACCGAAACCGTGTTCCAATGGCCGGGCATGGGACTTCTGTTCGTGCAGGCCGTGCAGAACGTCGACATCCCGATCATGGCCGCCTACCTGCTGATGGTTTCGCTGATCTTCGTCACCATCAATCTGGTGGTCGACATCCTCTATACCGTGGTCGATCCGCGCCTGCGCGCGACCGTCGGCCGCGCCACATAAGGCAACCCTGCATGTCCGACGCAGTCGCCTCCAATTCCAGCGAGCAGGGCGCGCCGCCCGCGCATGCCGGCCGCAACTGGCTCGCCCGCGCGCTCGACAGCGACGTCTTCTATTCGTTCCGCCGCTCCAAGCTGACCATGGTGGCGGCGGCCATCACCGTGCTGTTCTTCCTGCTCGCGATCTTCGCGTCCGCGCTCGCGGTGCAGAACCCGTTCGATCCGGCGCAGCTCCAGTTGATGAACTCACGCATCTCGCCGCTGTGGACCGCCGACGGCCAGAGCCCGTTCCTGCTCGGCACCGACGAGCAGGGCCGCGACGTGTTCTCCGCCATCCTCTACGGCATGCGCATCTCGCTCGCCGTGGGCGTCGCCGGCGTGATCTTCGCCGGCGCGCTCGGCATCGCGCTCGGCCTGATCGCGGGCTATTTCGGCGGCGCGGTCGATGGCGTGATCATGCGGATCGCCGACGTCCAGCTCACCTTCCCCGCCATTCTGATCGCGCTGCTGGTCAACGGCATCGCCAAATCGATCTTCGGCAACCGGCTTGATGCCAACAGCATGCTGGTGGTGCTGGTGATCTCGATCGGCCTGAGTTTCTGGGTGGGGTATGCCCGGACGGTGCGCGGCTCCGTGATGGTCGAGAAGAACAAGGACTACGTGGCCGCCGCGCAGCTGATCGGCCTGCCCGCACCGAAGATCATGCTGCGGCATGTGCTGCCGAACACAATGGGTCCGATCCTGGTGATCGCCACCATCAATCTTGCCCTCGCCATCATCACCGAGGCGACGCTGTCGTTCCTCGGGGTCGGCCTGCCCGACACGATGCCCTCGCTCGGCACGCTGATCCGCATCGGCAACAACTATCTGTTCGCCGGCGAATGGTGGATCGTCGTCTTCCCCGGCCTTGCACTGGCCGGGTTGATCCTGTCGATCAATTTGCTCGGCGACTGGCTGCGTGACGCGCTCAACCCGAAACTCCGATAAGCAGCATTTCGATGAGCAATCCTTTGATGAATACGCCTCGCTCATGACCGACCCCATCCTCTCCGTACGCAATCTTCAGGTGGAGTTCGCCTCCCGCCGCGGCACGCTGCGCGCCATCGACGGCGTCTCCTTCGACATCGCCAAGGGCGAGGTGCTGGGCGTGGTCGGCGAATCCGGCGCCGGCAAATCGGTCACCGGCCTCGCCGTGATCGGCCTGATCGATCCTCCCGGCCGCATCGCCGGCGGCGAGATCCGTCTTGCCGGCCAGCGCATCGACAATCTGCCGCCCGAGCAGATGCGCCGCATCCGCGGCAAGCGGATCGGCATGATCTTCCAGGATCCCCTCACCTCGCTCAATCCGCTCTACCGGGTCGGCGACCAGATCGTCGAGACGATCAGGACCCACCTGAATCTGTCCGAATCCGCCGCCCGCCGCCGCGCCATCGACCTGCTCGCCGAGGTCGGCATTCCCGCACCGGAAAAGCGCATCGACGGCTACCCGCACGAATTCTCCGGCGGCATGCGCCAGCGCGTCGTGATCGCGCTCGCGATCTGCGCCGAGCCCGAGCTGATCATCGCCGACGAGCCGACCACTGCGCTCGACGTCTCCGTGCAGGCGCAGATCATCTCGCTGATCAAGCGGCTCGGACGCGACCACGGCACCGCCGTGATGCTGGTGACGCACGACATGGGCGTGATCGCGGAGACCTCGGACCGGGTCGCGGTGATGTATGCCGGCCGTGTCGCCGAGATCGGCCCGGTGCAGGATGTCGTCAGAAATCCGCTGCATCCGTACGCCAAGGGCCTGATGGGCGCGATCCCGACGCTGGCCGGCGACGACAAGCGCCTCCAGCAGATCCCCGGCTCCATGCCGCGCCTCTCGGCGATCCCGCGCGGCTGCTCGTTCAATCCGCGCTGCGCCTTCGCCTTCGACCGCTGCCGGATCGAGCGGCCGGAGCCGCTGCCAAGGGGCGCGCAATCGGTCGCCTGCCATCTCTATGACGACGTTCCGGCGGAGAGCGCGGCATGAGCACGCCTTTTGTCCAGGCGACAAATCTGCGCCGCGTCTTCGACGTCTCGAAGCCGTGGCTCAACCGCGTGCTCGAGGGCGGCCATCTCGAATATCTCAAGGCGGTCGATCACGTCACATTCGACATCAGGAAGGGAGAGACGTTTGCGCTGGTCGGCGAGTCCGGCTCCGGCAAGACCACGGTCGCTCGGATGGTCGTCGGCCTGCTGCCGCCGAGCGCCGGCGACGTCCTGATCGACGGCGTCTCGATGACCGATCCGCGGCAGGCGCCGGCGCGCCGCAAGCTGCGCCGCCGCATCCAGATGATCTTCCAGGATCCCTATGCGAGCCTGAACCCGCGCTTCCGCGTCGATGCCATCATCTCCGAGCCGATCCGCGCCTTCGACCTGATCCAGGGCGAGCGCGACATCCAAACGCGCGTCGGCGAGCTGCTCACCCTCGTCGGCCTGCATCCGGACGACCGGCTGAAATTTCCGCACGAATTCTCCGGCGGCCAGCGTCAGCGCATCGCGATTGCGCGGGCGCTCGCCTCCGACGCCGAATTCATCGTCTGCGACGAGCCGACCTCGGCGCTCGACGTCTCGGTGCAGGCGCAGATCCTGAACCTGATGCGCGACCTCCAGGACAAGTTCGGCCTGACCTACATGTTCATCAGCCACAACCTCGCCGTGGTCCGCCACATGGCGAGCCGCGTCGGCGTGATGTATCTCGGCCGCATCGTCGAGATCGCGGAGGGGCGCGAGCTGTTCGCCAATCCGCGCATGCCCTACACCAAGATGTTGCTGGGCGCCGTGCCTGATCTTGCCATGAGCGGCCGCCAGCGCATTCCGGTGAAAGGCGAGATCCCGAACCCGATCAACCCGCCCCCGGCTGCGCCTTCAATCCGCGCTGTCCGCTGGCGTTCGATCTCTGCCGCAAGGAAACTCCGGAACTGATCGACGGCGTCGCCTGCCACGCAGTTAACACCGCGCCGGTCCCGGCGTGACGCGCGCGTGCCATGCGGCCTGCGCATTGGCGGCACGGCATCGCCTGTGATCAATTGCGCGCGCCGTAAGTGAGGTAATACATGGCCAGCAACGTCAATCCCGACCCCTTCACCACGCGTCCCGAGATCGAGGGCACGTTCGGAGTCGTCGCCACCACGCACTGGATCGCGACCGCCGTCGGCATGGCCATCCTGGAAAAGGGCGGCAACGCCTTCGATGCCGGTGTCGCCACCGCCTTTACGCTTCAGGTGGTCGAGCCGCATCTGAACGGCCCCGGCGGCGACGTGCCCGTCATCGTCCATGACGTCAAGCGCGGCCGCACCGAGGTGATCTGCGGCCAGGGCCCGGCCCCGGCGCGCGCCACCATCGCGCATTACAAGAGTGAAGGCCTCGACATGGTGCCGGGCACCGGCCTGCTCGCGGCCTGCGTACCCGGCACCTTCGAATCCTGGATGATGCTGCTGCGCGACTACGGCACGATGCGCGTGCGCGACGTGCTGGAGCCCGCAATCTCCTACGCGGGTGACGGCTATCCGCTGGTCGAACGCGCGTGCGCGACGATCCAGACCGTCGAGCAATTGTTCCGCAAGCACTGGCCGACCTCTGCGGCTGTCTACCTGCCGGAACGGCGAGGTGCCGAAGCCCGGCACGCTCTTCACCAACAAGACGCTGGCTGCGACCTACACCCGTATCCTGAACGAGGCAGAGAGCGGTGGCGGCGGCCGCGATGCCGAGATCGAGCGTGCACGAAAGGCCTGGTCGCAAGGCTTCGTCGCCGAGGCCATCGACAAGTTCTGCCGGACCCAGGAGGTGATGGACGTCAGCGGCTCGCCGCATCGCGGCGTGCTCTCCGCCGACGACATGGCACGCTGGCAGCCGACGATCGAAGCGCCGCTCACCTACGACTATGGCCGTTACACCGTCTGCAAGGCCGGCGTCTGGAGCCAGGGCCCGGTGACGCTGCAACAGCTTGCTCTGCTCAAGGGCTTTGCGCTCGATGGGCTTGACCCGACCGGGCCCGAGTTCATCCATCTCCAGATCGAATGCGCCAAGCTCGCCTTCGCTGATCGCGAGAAGTTCTACGGTGATCCAAAATTCAGCGAGATTCCGATCGCGACGCTGCTGTCGGATGCCTATAATGACGAACGGCGCAAGCTCGTCACCGACAAGGCCTCGCTCGATCTCCGGCCCGGCGCAGTCGAGGGCTTCGGCGGCGTGGTCAAGCTTCGCCGCGCGGAAGGCCAACGCGAGGCCGTTGGCGCGCTCGGCGCCGGTGAACCAACCGTGGGGCGCTTCGGCGAAGTGCGCGGCGACACCGTACATTTCGACATCATCGACAAGGCCGGCAACATGGTGTCATCGACGCCGTCCGGAGGCTGGCTGCAATCCTCGCCGGTCATTCCGGAGCTGGGCTTCTGCCTCGGCAGCCGCGCCCAGATGTTCGATTTAGAGGAGAACCAGCCGAGCCTCGCTAGCGCCCGGCAAACGGCCGCGCACGACGCTGTCGCCGACCATGGCGCTGCACGACGGCGAGCCATACCTCGCCTGGGGCTCGCCGGGCGGCGACCAGCAGGACCAGTGGATCACGCAATTCTTCCTGCGCCACGTCCATTGCAATCTCAATCTCCAGGAAGCGATCGACGCGCCGGCCTGGCACTCCGAGCACTTCCCGATCTCGTTCTGGCCGCGCACCGCCCGGCCGGGTGTGCTCGTGGTCGAGAACCGCGTGCCCAATGCGACGATCGAGAATCTCCGCGAGCGCGGACACATCGTCGAAATCGGTCCCGACTGGTCCGAAGGCCGCCTCACCGCGGCCTCGCGCGTCGGCGTCCGCCGCCGCGCCGCCGCCAATCCGCGCGGCATGCAGGGCTACGCCGCGGGACGGTGATGGGCAGCACATGACCTGGTCGATCATCGCGCGAGATCCTGCCACCGGCCAGTTCGGCATCGCGGTCGCGACCCGGTTCTTCGCCGTCGGCGCGCGGGTGCCCTATATCGCGGCCGGCCTCGGCGCCATCGCGACGCAGGCTTTCGTCAATCCCTATTACGGCATCGATGGCGTCAAGCTCCTGCGCGAGGGCCTCAATGCGCACGATGTGCTCGCCGCGGTGCTCGCGGCGGACCACGGTCGTGAGAGCCGGCAGGTCCACATCATGGATGCGAGCGGTCAGATTGCCGCGCATACCGGTCGCGACTGCGTCGACTGGTGCGGGCACGTCGCCGGCAGCTTCTATTCGATCGCCGGCAACATGCTCGCGGGCGCCGACGTGCTCGCCGAGACGGCCAAGACCTATATCGCCAACGACAGCCTGCCCTTCCCTCGCCGCCTGCTCGCGGCGATGCGCGCAGGGAAGCCGCCGGCGGCGACAAGCGCGGCAAGCAGTCCGCGGCGCTCCTGATCCACGGCGAGGAGGAATGGCCGGCGCTGGACATTCGTGCCGACGATCATCCCGACCCGATCAGTGAGCCTCGAACGGCTCGAGGGTGTCAGCCAAGAACTCTGGGTGCATTTTCGCGCCTCCATGCCGACGCGGCAGAACCCGGCCGGCAACACCGATCGCAGCGTCATCGACGCCAGCATCCAAGCAGCGCGCGCAAGACGATCATGAGTGCAAGCCCCCTCATCGAGATCAGGGACCTGCGCATCCGTTTCCACGGCGACGACGGCCGCGTCACCCATGCGGTCGACAGCGTCGATCTCAGCGTCGCCAATGGCGCGACGCTCGGCCTCGTCGGCGAATCCGGCTGCGGCAAGAGCGTGACCTCGCTGGCGATCATGGGCCTGTTGCCGAAACAAAGCGCGGAGATATCGGGCGCGATCCGCTTCGACGGCATCGACCTCCTGCGGACGCCGGACCAGACCCTGCGCGACCTGCGCGGCAACCGGCTCGCGATGATCTTCCAGGAGCCGATGACCTCGCTCAATCCGAGCTTCACGATCGGCGACCAGATCATCGAGACCATTTTGCGCCATCGCGGCGGCTCGCGGAAAAGCGCGCGCGACCGGGCGATTGAGCTGCTACGCCGCGTCCATATCCCCTCGCCGGAGCGGCGGATCGACGAATATCCGCACAAGCTCTCCGGCGGCATGCGCCAGCGCGTCATGATCGCGATGGCGCTGGCCTGCGACCCGCGCCTCTTGATCGCGGACGAGCCGACCACGGCGCTCGACGTCACCTTGCAGGCGCAGATCCTGGAATTGATGCGCGAACTGAAGGCCGCGAGCGGCGCCGCCATCATCCTGATCACCCACGATCTCGGCGTCGTCGCTGAAGTCTGCGACGAGGTCGCGGTGATGTATGCCGGCGAGATCGTCGAGCGCGCTGCCGTCGACGAGCTGTTCTCCGCCCCACAGCATCCCTACACGGTCGGCCTGCTCGGCTCGATCCCACGGCTCGACCACCGCGCCGAGCAGCTCGCGACGATCGAAGGCATGGTGCCGAACATGGCGCAGCCGCCGGCCGGCTGCCGCTTCGCCGCGCGCTGCCCGTTCGTGCTGGATGCCTGCACCAAAGCGCCGCCGCCTTTGGTCGAAGTCATTCCCGGCCACCTCTCGCGCTGCATCCGCGCGCCGCTCGAACGTCTGGTGTCGTGATGGCCACGCTCTCTCCTCTCGTGCCCCGGGCGCGGTGCAGCACAAGCGAAGCGCCGTGGTGCACCGCTGAACCGGGGCCTATGCGGCGGCAGTCTGGGTCCCGGTTCAGCGTCGCATCACTTCGTGCTGCGCCGCGCCCGGAACACGAGAGCGATATTCGCGGAGACTCCGAACAATGACCGCGCTCCTCGAGGTCGATGGCCTGGTCAAGCACTTCGTCGCCGAGCGCTCGCTGTTCGGCCGGCCGCTGGCGCACGTGAAGGCGGTCGATGGCGTGTCCTTTTCGCTCGACGCCGGCAAGACGCTGGCGTTGGTCGGAGAGTCCGGCTGCGGCAAGTCCACCGTCAGCCGCCTCGTGCTGCGGCTGATCGAGCCGGATGCGGGCACTGTGCGCTTCAATGGTCGTGATCTGCTGGCGCTCGACCCCGACGACTTGCGAAAATTCCGCCGCGAGGCGCAGATCATTTTCCAGGACCCCTACGCTTCGCTGAATCCGCGCATGACCGTCGGCCAGATCCTGACCGAGCCGCTGGCCCTGCACGATCTGGTGCCGCCGGCCCAGCGACGCGCGCGCGTGGCGGAGATCCTGCGACTGGTCGGGCTGGAGCCGCGGCTGGCGCAGCGCTACCCGCATGAATTCTCCGGCGGCCAGCGCCAGCGCATTGCCATAGCCCGGGCACTCGCTGTCGAGCCGAAGCTGATCATCTGCGACGAGCCGGTCTCGGCGCTCGACGTCTCGATCCGCTCGCAGATCCTCAATCTGCTGCGCGAGTTGCAGGACCGCCTCGGCCTCGCCTACATCTTCGTCTCGCACGACCTCGCCGTGGTCAAGCACATCGCCGACCACGTCGCGGTGATGAATCTCGGCCAGATCGTCGAGACGGCGGAGGCGGACGCACTGTTCGCATCGCCGCGACACCCCTATAGCCGCGCGTTGCTGTCGGCGATTCCGCTGCCGCAGCCCAAGGCGAAGCGAACGACGGTCCTGCTGGAGGGCGAAATCCCGAGCGCGCTCAATCCGCCCGCGGGCTGCCGCTTCCACACCCGCTGCCCGTTCGTGATCGAGCGTTGCCGCAACGAGGCACCCGCGCTCCTGACCGACGGCACCGGCCACGCCACCGCCTGTCATCGCACGGCCGAGCTGCCGTCCGCCGACGCCATTCTACCAACCGCCGGCGGGTTCTCGCCGGTGCTCGCAAAACTGGTCGCCGCCTTCAGCCGAAAGACGGAAGGCGGGAGCCCTGCCGGGGTTGGTATACTGGGCAACGCGTCCACACCGAAATAGCCGAAGCAATGGGGATTGTCCGATGAAGATGTTTCGCCTGGCCGCAACGGCCGCAGCCGTCCTGTTGTCGATCGGAGCCGCGCAAGCCCAGACCATCTTGCGCATCGGCCTTGCCGAGGATCCCGATATCCTCGATCCCACAATGGCCCGCACCTATGTCGGCCGCATCGTGTTCTCCGCGTTCTGCGACAAGCTGTTCGACATCGACGAGAAGCTCAACATCGTGCCGCAGCTCGCGCTATCGAGCGAGACCGCCGACGATGGCAAGGCGCTGGTCATCAAGCTGCGGCCCGGCGTGAAATTCCACGACGGCGAGCCGTTCGATGCCGAGGCCGCAAAATTCTCGCTGGAGCGCCATCTGACCTTCCCCGGCTCGTTCCGCAAGCCGGAACTGGCGTCGGTCGATCGCGTCGAGGTCGTCGATCCCCTCACAATCAAGCTGGTGCTGAAATCGCCGTTCTCGCCGTTGCTCGCCCAGCTCACCGACCGCGCCGGGATGATGATGTCGCCGAAAGCGGCGAAGGAAGCCGGCGACAAATTCGGCCTCCGTCCGGTCTGCGCCGGCCCCTACAAGTTCGTCGAGCGCGTGCAGCAGGACCGCATCGTGTTCGAGAAGTTCGCGGACTATTGGAATAAGGACAACGTCTTCATCGACAAGATCGTGTTCCAGCCGATCGTCGACGCCACGGTGCGGCTCGCCAATCTGAAGTCCGGCGGCCTCGACCTGATCGAGCGCGTGCTTGCCACCGATCTGAAGGACGTGCGCGCGGATTCGCGGCTGAAGGTCGCGACGGCCATTGAACTCGGCTATCAGGGCATCACCCTCAATATCGGCAAGGACAAGGCCAAGGGCCCGCTCAGCCAATCCGCCAAGGTGCGGCAGGCGCTTGACCTTGCGATCGACCGCGAGGCCCTCAACCAGGTCGTGTTCAACGGCGAGTTCCAGGTCGGCAATCAATGGATCAATCCTGATCATCCCTACTATCAGAAATCGCTCCCGGTGCGTCCCCGCAACGTCGAGAAGGCCAAGGCGCTGCTGAAGGAGGCTGGCGTGACGCCACCGGTCAGCGTCGATTTCCTGGTGCCCAAGGGCGCGGAGACCGAGACGCCGGCGCAGGTGATCCAGTCGATGGCAGCGGAAGCCGGATTCGACATGAAGATCCGCCTCACCGAATTCGCAACCGGACTGAAGCAGGCCGAGGCCGGCGACTACCAGGCCTACATGCTCGCCTGGAGCGGCCGCGTCGACCCCGACGGCAACACCTTTGTGTTCCTGCACAGTGGCGCGCCGCAGAACTACGGCGCTTGGAATAACGCGCAGGCCGACAAGGCGCTGGAGGACGCGCGATTGGTCACCGACCCCGCCAAGCGCAAGGCCAGCTATGAGGCGCTCGCCAAGCTGGTCCAGGAGGAGGAGCCGTTGCTCTATCTCTATCACCGCCGCATCATCATCGCGCACACGACGAAGCTGGAAGGCTACAAGCAGATGCCCGACGGCCTCGTCCGCGTCATCGGCCTCAAGTTGAAGTGACGATAAGAGGATGCTGAACTTCCTCGCCCGCCGCCTTGTGCAGATCGTGCCGACGCTGTTCTTCGTTTCGGTACTGATCTTCTCGCTGCAGCAATTGCTGCCGGGCGACCCCGCGCTGGTGATGGCGGGCGAAGAGCGCGACCCGGCCGTGATCGAGCAGATCCGTCACCAGTACCGGCTCGATCAGCCTGTGCCGGTGCAATACGCCTATTGGATCAAGGGTGTACTCTCCGGCGATTTCGGCGAGTCGCTGCGCAACAAGATGCCGGTGCGCGAGCTGATCGCGCAGAAGCTGCCGGTGACGCTGCAGCTCGGCTCGATGGCGATCGTGATCGCGTTCCTGATCGGCATTCCCGCCGGCATCGTCGCGGCCGTGAAGAAGGGTTCGGCCTGGGATTACGGTGCGAACCTGTTTGCACTCTGGGGCATCTCGACGCCGAATTTCTGGCTCGGGATCATGTTGATTTTTCTGTTCTCGATCGAGCTGGGCTGGCTGCCGGCGTCCGGCTACGTGCCGCTCACCGAAAACTGGCGCGCCAGCCTTGCTGCCACCATCATGCCGGCCTTCGTGCTCGGCAATGCCATCGCGGCGGTGCTGATGCGGCATACCCGCAGCGCCATGCTGCAGGTGCTGGAAAGCGACTACGTCCGCACCGCACGCGCCAAGGGGCTCCTGGAGAGATCGGTGATCCTCAAGCACGCCATGCGCAATGCGCTGACGCCCGTCATCACGCTCGGCGCGCTCGAGCTCGGCACGCTGCTGTCCGGCGCCGTCCTGACCGAGCAGATCTTCTCCATTCCAGGCTTCGGCAAGCTGATCGTGGATGCCGTGTTCAACCGCGATTATGCCGTGGTGCAGGGCGTGGTCCTGGTGACGGCCACGGTCTACATCACGCTGAACCTCGTCGCCGACATCGCCTACATCCTCGTCAATCCCAGGCTTCGGGGCTGATCCATGACCGACGCCGCGCTGCCGAGCCCACTCACGCAGGCCGACGAGCTGGATAGCCCGGCCCGCCGCGCGCGCCGGCGGCTGTTCAAGCGCAAGGCAGCAGTGTTCGGGCTCATCGTGCTCACGCTATTCATCGGGCTTGCCGCGCTCGCGCCGCTCATCGTGCCCTACGATCCCATCGCGACGAGTTGGAGCCTGGTGCGCAAGCCGTCGACCCCTGCACACTGGTTCGGCACCGACGAGGCTCGGCCGCGACATCCTCAGCCGCGTCGTCTACGGCGCGCGCGCCTCGCTGCTCGCGGGCCTGATCTCGGTCGCGATTGCGCTCGGCATCGGCGTGCCGCTCGGTCTCCTCGCCGGTTATCGCGGCGGCTTTCTCGATGCGCTGATCAGCCGGATCACGGATGCGATGCTGGCTTGCCCGTTCCTGATCTTGGCGATCGCGCTGGCGGCATTTCTGGGCCCAAGCCTCGGCAACGCCATGATCGCGATCGGCATCTCGGCGACGCCGATCTTCATCCGCCTGACCCGCGGCCAGGTGCTCGTCGTCAAGGCCGAGGACTATGTCGAAGCGGCGCGCGCGCTCGGAAATCCGCCGTGGCGGATCGCGCTGTCGCATATCCTGCCGAACATCCTGCCCGCGCTGCTGGTGCAGGCGACGCTCTCGATCGCCGCCGCCATCATCGCCGAAGCCGCGCTGTCGTTTCTCGGCCTCGGCCAGCAGCCGCCGGCGCCGTCCTGGGGCAGCATGCTCAACGCTGCGCAACGCTTCTTGACGCAGGCGCCGTGGATGGCGATTTGGCCGGGGCTTGCGATCTTCCTCGTGGTGCTGTCGCTGAACCTGCTCGGCGACGGCCTGCGCGACGCGCTCGACCCAAGGCAACGCTAGACGCTCCTCAGGATGAGGAGTTCAAATCACCACTTCCCGCATCACGCGGCGGCAATCCATTTCATATTCGAGATCGACCACCGGCGGCCGGGCGAAATGCCAGGTTAGGCCGGAGCGCAACGCGCCGCGGCGGACCAGCTCATCGACCAGCGCGTGGTGGAAGTCGTGCACGGAATAGGCCTGCACGCCCGTGGTGTCCTTCCAGCCGAAGCCGAACGCAGCCATGCGATTCTCCATCTGCGACGTCGTCGTGAAGCGCACCTTCTCGCGCAGCCCTTCCGGGCTGAGATCACGGTAGCGCACCGTGCGTTCGACATAGGTGCCGCTGCCCTCGCGGGCCTCGGCGCCGCCGGCGATGACGAAGCTCGGTGCCTTCGACCGCGTCGGGCGCGTGAACGAGAACGCGTAAAACGACGGCTCGGACGGCGGATCGATCTCGGGACAGACATTGCTGCGCGCCACTGGGTTGGTGGTGCCGTCGAAGATGCCCCATTCGGACAGGGTCTTCACATAGTGCAGATTGAACGCACGAAAGCCTTCCTCGCTGAATGCCGCCGGCGACCGCAACTCGCAGGCGCAGAACGCCGTCAGCGGACGGCCTGCCTCCTGAATGAATTTTGCCGCGAGCGCAAATCCTTCCGCAAGCGGCACCAGACGGTCGAAGCGGACACGCTCGATCTCGTAGCCGTCGTCCGCGGCGGCACCCGCCGAATACTGGAACACGGATGGAATGAAGCGGTAATTGCCGGCAGAGAACTCACGGGTCATGGCGAACTCCTATTCAAGCTGCATGCGGATGCCCTTGGCGCCGTTGAGCAGGCGCTTCAGGTGAAAGCCGGCCAGGGGATCGTCGGCGTGCATGCCGACCAGCGCGGCGAAGGCCGGCATCGCCGCGGCGTCGCCGGCCGCCATCTTGGCGTAAGCCTCCGAATACAACGCCGTTTCCGGGGCTTGGCATTTAGCGGGTGGCAGCGGCTCGAACGCGCGCAATGGCTCGGTCCGTCCGCGCAGCATAAGCTCGCCCACGGGGCGGCCCTGAAAGTTCTCGGCCGCTTCGGCGACGCCCGCGCTGACGCAAATACGGGTGCCCAGATGCTTGTTGGCGGCCTCCAGCCGCGCCGCGATGTTGATGGAATCCCCATACGCAGTGTAGTCGAAGAAGCGATTGCCGCCGAAATTGCCGACCAGCGCCGGCCCGGCATGGATACCAATGCGGGTGGCACCGAAGGCGACGCCCACGGCACTCTGGCGCGCGCGAAAGTCCTGCGCCCAGGCATCAAGCTCATGGGCGCAGGCGACCGCGCGCGTGGCATAGTCCGGCTGATCTCCCGGCGCGTTGAAGAGCACCTGGATCGCGTCGCCGATGATCTTCGCGACCGTCCCCTCATGGGCGAAGACGACCTCGGTCATGCCGCCGACATACTCGTTGAGCAGCTTGCCCAAGGCCTCGGGCGGCGCGGTCTCGACCAGCGAGGTGAAGCCGGTAATGTCGGTGAAGATGGTGGCGACATCGCGCCATTGCACTTCGATTCCCTCGCCCTCGCCGCCAGCGGCCAGACGCTTGGCAAGCTCGGGCGAGAAATGACGCGAGAGTGCGGCGTGGGCGCGCTCGGCCTCCATCTGACGCCGCCGCACGTCGCGCAGCATCTCCACGTGGCGGATGGTCTTCTGGATCGTGGTTTCCAGATCGGCGAAATCGATCGGCTTGGTCAGGAAGTCGAACGCGCCGCGGTTCATCGCGGTGCGGATGTTGCTCATGTCGCCGTACGCAGAGACGATGATGGTGGACTTCTTCTCCTCGGCTTCCTGCAGCTTGGCCAGCAGCGACAGTCCGTCCATCCGCGGCATGTTGATGTCGGAGACCACCATGTCGACTTGCGGATTCTGCTCCAGCGCTTGCAGCGCCTCGATGCCGTCGCGCGCGAACATCAGAGCGAGTTGCCCGTCGCGGATCTGCCTGCGGAATTTCTGCAGGATCAGCGCCTCGAGGTCCGGCTCGTCGTCGACGAAGAGGATGGTCGCAGTCATGCGGCTTGCTCGAGCCTCGTATCGATTTCCTGGCGCAGCAGCCCAAAATCGATCGGCTTGGTCAGGAGCCCGTGGGCGCCTCGCTCGATCGCCTTCCGGCGCGTCTCGGCGTCGCCATAAGCGGTGATCATGATGACGGGCACGTGCGGATAGTCGGCGCGCACCTTCCGCAGCATGTCGAGCCCGCTCATGCCGGGCATGTTGATGTCGGACAGGATCAGGATCAGCGAGGGGTCGCTGACCTCGGCGGCGCGCCTCAGCGCATCGGCCGCAGAAGGCGCAAATTCCATCTGGAAACGGCCGGCCCGCAGGTCGCGCCGGAAGTGCTGCCTGAACAGCGGCTCGACGTCGGGCTCGTCATCGACGACCAGGATGTAAACGTTCAAGTCTTGCCTCCGGAAGTGTCGTCCGCTGCCATCGTCCGCGGCAGCGTGATGATGAATTCGGTGAATACACCGGGATCGGTCGTCACGTCGACGGTGCCGCCGTGCTGGTTCACCACGATGTCGTGGCTCATGGACAGGCCGAGCCCAGTGCCTTCACCGGCCGGCTTGGTCGTGAAGAACGGGCTGAAGAGCTTCTCCTTCACCTCGGGCGGAATGCCGGTGCCGTTGTCGCGGATCCGGATCTCGACCTTATCGCCGAGGCTCCTGGTTGTCGCACTCAGGGTCGGCTCGAAACCTACCGCCGCGCTCTCCTTGCGCCTCGCCGCAGCATAGAAGCCGTTCGAGATCAGGTTGAGGAGAACGCGCGTGATCTCCTGCGGATAGATGTCCGCCATGCCGGCAGCGGGATCGAAGGCGCGCTCGAGCGTGACGTTGAATGCGGGTCGTTCGGCGCGCGCGCCGTGATAGGCGAGATTGAGGCTCTCCTCCACGACCGCATTGATGTCGACGGGGCGATGCTCGCCGGAGCCCTGGCGCGAGTGCAGCAGCATGTTCCTGACGATGGAGTCGGCGCGCTTGCCGTGCTGCACTACCTTCTCGAGATTGCTCTTGAGCATTGCGGTCAGCTCGCCGACCTCTTCCCTGGAATTGTCGTCGAGCGAGGCCGATTGCAGGATCTCGTTCAGCTCGTCGATCAGCTCGGTCGAGATCGAGGAGAAATTGTTGACGAAGTTGAGCGGGTTCTTGATCTCGTGCGCGATGCCGGCGGTGAGCTGGCCGAGCGAGGCAAGCTTCTCGGTCTGGACCAGGCGATCCTGGGCGGTGCGCAATTCGTTCAAGGACCGCGACAGTTCCCTGGTGCGCTCCTCGACCTCCTCGAACAGCCGGACATTCTCGATCGCGATGAGGGCCTGGTCCGCGAAGGTCGTGGCGAGACTCGATCTGCTTCCCGCTGAAGGGACGCACGACGTGCCGCGTCAGGACGAACACGCCGATGGGCGCCCCTTCTCGAAGCAGCGGCACACCCAGCATCGTGCGAACGTTGGAACGTCTTCGCGCAGATGAGGGGGCAAATTCCGGGTCGGCCTGCACGTCCGGGACATGAACTGTCCTGCAATCGAGCAAGGTACGTCCGACGACACTTCCCCGCTCCGGTACGGACGCAAATGTCCGAAGCTTGGTCTCCTGCTCCGCGTCGAGACCGCAACTTGCTGCCAGATAGAAGACGCCGTCGCGGGGCCGGAAGATCGTTCCTTCATCCGCGTCGCACAACCGGGCCGCCGAGCCGACCAGCGTATCGAGCACGGTCTGCAAATCGAAGGTCGAGCGGCTGATCACCTTCAGCACATCGGCGGTGGCGGTCTGCTGCTGCAGCGACTCGCGCAATTCGGCCGTCCGCTGCTCGACCTTGTTCTCGAGGTCGGCATAGGATTCCTGCAATCGTTCGCCCATGTGGTTGAACTGATCCGCGAGCCCCTCCAGCTCGTCGCCGGTCTTGATCGAGATGCGCTGGGCGAAATCGCCGCCGCCGATCCGCTCGGCGCCGCTGCGCAGCGCCTGGATCGGTCCGACCATGCGGCGCGCCAGGAACATCCCGGCCAGCACCGCGAAGACCGATGCCGCGAGTAGCACCAATGCGAGCCGTTCCAGCGCGACATAGAGCGCCGCATAGGCCTCCTCGACCGGCAGCTCAACGAACATGGTCCAGTGCATCGGCTCGATCGGGGCCGATGCGGTCAGCACCTTCTGTCCCTGGATGTTGCGCGCTTCGGACAGCCCGTCGGTGATCGTGCCGCCGCCGGCCAGCGCGGCGCGCACCTGTGCCAGGTTCGACATGTCGGTGTTGCGCAGGACCAGGCTGATGTCGGGGTGCGCGATCAGCCGCCCTTCCGGGCCGACGACGTAGGCGTGCCCGCGCTGGCCGACCTTGATCTGCGACACGACGTCCCAGATCAGCTTCAGATTGACTTCCGCGATGCTGACGCCGGCGTCCCTGCGCGAACCCGCCTGGGCCAGCGTCATGTAGGGCTCGGATTCCCTGCGAAAGTAGACCGGGCCGTAGAACACCTTGTGCGCGACCGCCTGGGTGAACTTGGGGTCATCGGACAAGTCGATCCCGCTGTCGATCGCGTCCATCGCGAGCCGCGACACCCGCAACCGCTCCCTGCCGGTCGCATCGACCTGGGCGAGCCTCGGTGATCGCCGGCACCTGGCGCAGCAGCCGCAGTGCGTCGAACCGGCGCTGCTCGATCGAGCCGGCCGACCAGGGCAGCTGCGTGGTCCAGCCGAGCTGGCTCTCGATCTCCTTGACGAACTGCCCGATCTTGGCCGCAGCCGCCTCGGCCTGCTCATGCTGGACCCGGATCAGCGAGGCCTTGTGTTCGCGGTAATAGAAAAAGACCTCGAACAGGCCGTTGACAAGCAACGCGATGGCGACCACCGCCACGAACAGCGCGACATATTTGGCGAACAGCCGGGTTCTGATCCCCCGCCCCGCTCCTTCACCCGGCGCAGCGCGATCCGCGGCCGCGCTCGGCGACGTCCTGGCTTGCGGGGTGTCGGGATGGAGGGAGAGGGTCATTCCGCGGAACCTAGCAAGAAGACCCGACCTTGTCTCTCGCCCGCGCGCCAAGAACCCGCCCTGGGACCGCGGCCGCCGCATGGACCGACGCCGCCGGCAACGAAAAGGGCGGCAGCGAACCCCTCCGCTGCCGCCCTTGGATTGGCTTGCCTCCGGCTCAGGTCGGCCGCAGGGCCTTGGCGCCGAGATCGATCTCGTTGACCTGCTTGTTCCGCTCGGAATCGGCGGCTGCGCGATGATCGGTCGCCAGCACGACGTACACCGCCGGCAGCACGAACAGCGTGAACAGCGTCCCGATCGACATGCCGGCGACGACGACCAGGCCGATCGAGAAGCGGCTGGCCGCGCCCGCGCCGGTCGCGGTCAGGAGCGGAATCAGGCCGGTCACCATCGCGGCAGTGGTCATCAGGATCGGCCGCAGGCGGATGCGGGCCGACATCTCGATGGCCGAACGGCGGTCGAGCCGCTCGTTGACCTGGAGCTCGTTGGCGAACTCCACCATCAGGATGCCGTGCTTGGTGATCAGGCCGACCAGGGTGAGCAGACCGACCTGGGTGTAGATGTTCATGGTCGCCACGCCGAAGAACAGCGGGATCAGCGCGCCGACGATCGCCATCGGCACCGAGATCATGATCACCAGCGGATCACGCAAGCTCTCGAATTGCGCCGCCAGCACCAGGAAGATGATGATCAGCGCGAAGCCGAAGGTGATCGCGAGCTGGTTGCCTTCTTGCACATATTGCCGGGAGTCGGCCAGGTAATCGTGGCTGAAGCCCGCGGGCAGCTTCTTGGCTTCACCTTCGAGGAAGTCCACTGCGGCCCCCACCGTCACACCCGGCATCGGCACGGCCGAGAACGTGGCCGAATTGAGCTGATTATAGTGGGTCAACGAGTTTGGATCGGTCTTGGTCTTGATCGACACCACGGTCGACAGCGGGAGCTGCTGGCCGGTGTTGGTCGTCACATAATAGCCGCCGAGCGATTCCGGCGAGAGCCGCTGGCCGCGCGGCACCTGCGGGATCACCTGGTAGGAGCGGCCTTCGAGATTGAAGCGGTTGATGTAGTTGCCGCCGAGCAGCACCGCGAGCGTCGAGCCGAGGTTCTGCATGTTGACGCCGAGGTCCTGCGCCTTGCTGCGGTCGATCGTGACCTGAACGTTCGGCTGGTTGTAGGCGAGGTCGCTGTCGGAGACGATGAACATGCCGCTCTTGCGCGCGGCATCCTTCAGCTTCTCCATCTGTTCAAAGACAGTCTGGTAGCCCGCGGTCGAGTTGATGACCATCTGCACCGGCAGACCGCCCGGACCGCCCGGCAGCGGCGGCAGGTTGAACGCAAAGGCCTGCACGCCCTCGATCTTGGAGAGCTCGGCCTGCACCAGCGGCTTCAAGGCGATCGACGACCGCTTGCGCTCATCCCAAGGCTTGAGCAGCAAACCCGCGATGCCGCCCTGCGGGCCGTTGATGCCGTTCAGCACGAAGCGGAAATCGGTCTCGGGGAACTTCTGGAATTCCTTGTCGAGCTTGTCACCGTAGAAATCGACATAGTCGATGTTGGCGTATTTCGGCGCCTTGGTCACCGCAAACACGATGCCCTGGTCTTCCTCGGGCGCCAGCTCCTTCGACGTGTGCATGTAGAGGAAGCCGACGAGGCCGAGGATCGTGATCGCGAACAGGCCGGTGATCGCCTTGTAGTCGAGCGAGCGGTCGAGCCTGCGGCCATACCAGCGCGTCAGCGCGCCGAACACCCGGTTCACGAGCTTGGCGAAACGGCCCTCTTCGGTGTTCTTCAGCAGCACCGAGCACATCATCGGCGACAGCGTCAGCGCGATCACGCCCGACACGATCACCGAGCCGGCAAGCGTGAAGGCGAATTCGCGGAACAGCGAACCGGTTAGACCGCCGAGGAAACCGATCGGCGCGTACACGGCCGCGAGCGTGATGGTCATCGAGATAATGGGACCGACGATTTCACGTGCGCCTTCCAGCGACGCCTGGACCGGCGTTTTCCCTTCCTCCAGATGACGGTGGATGTTCTCCACCACCACGATGGCGTCGTCGACCACCAGGCCGATCGCGAGCACCATCGCGAGCAGGGTCAAGAGGTTGAAGCTGAAGCCGAGCGACAGCATCAAAGTGCAGACGCCGATCATCGACAGCGGAATCGTGACGACGGGAATGATGACCGAGCGCAGCGAGGCCAGGAACAGGAAGATCACCACGATCACGATGATCACGGCTTCGCCCAGCGTCTTCTCCACCTCGTCGATCGAGGACTGGATGAACTTGGTCGAATCGTAGGCGACCTTCATCTTCATCGAGGGCGGCAGGTTGCGCTCGAGTTCCGGGAACAGTGCCCGCACGCCCTTGACCAGCGTCAGCGGATTGCCTTGCGGCGTTGCGTTCACGCCGATGAAGATCGCACGCTCGCCGTTGAAGGCGACGCTCGCATCGGTGCTCTGCGCGGCGAGTCTCGACGGTGGCGATGTCCTCCATCCGGACGAAGCCGCCGTCCTTGGCCTTCACGATCATCTTCCTGAACTGGTTGACGTCGGTGAGGCTGGTATTGGTCGAGATGTTGGAGACGATCAGATAGCCTTTGGTCTGGCCCGCCGCGGACTGGAAGTTGTTGGCTGTGATCGCGGCAGCGACGTCGGCCGGCGACACGTTGCGGCCGGCCAACTTCATGGGATCAAGCCACAACCGCATCGCAAAGGTCTGGCCGCCGAGGATGTCGGCCGAGGCAACGCCGTCGACGGTCGAGAGCACCGGCTGCACCACGCGCGTCAGATAGTCCGAGATCGCCGAGCCCGACAGTTCCTCGGAGGAGAAGCCGAGATACATCACGGCCGTGGTCTGGCCCGTGGTCTTGGTGACGATCGGGTCGTTCGATTCCTTCGGGATCAAATATTTGACCGAGTTCGTCTTGGCCAGCACCTCGGTGAGGGCCTGGTTCGGATCGAAGTTCAGCTTGATGTAGACCTGGATCGTCGAGGTGCCGAGCACCGAGGACGAGGTCATGTAGTCGACGCCCTCGGCGGAGGCGACCGCCTGCTCGATCGGCGTGGTGATGAAGCCCTGGATCAGGTCCGCGGACGCGCCGGGATAGACGGTCGTGATGTTGATGACCGTGTTCGACAGCTTCGGATATTGCCGGATCGGCAGCACCATCGCCGCGCGCAGGCCGATCAGCAGGATCAGCAGGCTGACCACGACCGACAGGACCGGGCGTTTGATGAAAATATCGGTAAAGCGCATCGCGGCGATCTCGATTTCTTTGTCTCAAGAAAAGTGATCCGGCCGGGCCGGATCACTTGGATGTATTGGATCAGTAACGCGGCGGCTGCGCCGGGATCTGCGGAGCGGGGTCGGTCGAGATCGACACCGCCGCACCCGATTGCAGCTTGAGCTGGCCGACGGCGACGACCTTGTCGCCCGCCTTGAGACCCTTGACGATTTCGACACGGCCTTCGACACGGCTGCCGGTCTGCACGAAGGTGCGCACCGCAGAGAGGCTGGTCTTGCCGTCGTCACCCTTCTTCTCGGTGATCACGAACACGGAGTCGCCGTACAGCGTATAGTCGACCGCCGTCTCCGGAACGGTGATCACGGCCGGCTTGTCCGGCAGCACCACCGTGGTGGTCACGAACATGCCGGGCTTCAGGATCTTCTCCGGATTGGCGATCGTCGCCTGCACGCGAATGTTGCGGGTGTCGGCTGCGATCTGCGGCTCGATCGTGGTGATCTTGCCCTCGAAAATGCGGCCCGGATAGGCGTCGACCTTCAGCCGAACGGTCTGACCGACCTTGAGGTTGCCGGAATCCTTTTCGGTGACGGTGAAGTTGGCCCACAGCTCCGACAGGTCGGTCAGCGACACGATCGCCGTACCTGCCGTCAGATATTGGCCGACCTCGACCTTGCGAACGCCGAGATCGCCGGAGAACGGTGCGCGCACCAGTTTCTGCGAGATCAGCGCCTCGGTCTTGGCGATGCCGGCCTGCGCCTGGTCATAGGCGGCCTGCGCTGTATCGACGGTCGCCTGCGGGCCGAATTGGCGCGAGGCGAGCTGCTTGGCGCGATCGAGCGAGAGCTGCGCCACGGTTGCCTGAGCCTTGTAATTGGCAAGGTCGCCCTGCTCCGGTGCGTCGAACATTTGCACCAGCGGCGTGCCGGCTTCGACACGCATGCCCGGTTGGAACTTGATCTCGGTGACGCGGCCGTTGACGTCGGCGCTGACGTCGACCTGGTGGACGGCGACGAGGCCGCCGACCGCGGTGAGCAGGTTCGGCACGACCTCGGACTTCGCCTCTGCCGCGCTGACGGCGGTCGGCGGGGGCTTGTTGCTGGCGAAGAACTGCTTGATCATCTGGCCGCGGAAATAATTGAACCAGACGAGGCCGCCGACGAGCGCGGCCAGCAGCGTGCCGACGATGATGAACCATAGCACCGGCCGGACCGGACGCTTGGGAGCCTTGTTGTCGATCGGTTCGCCCGAAATCTTGTGTTCGGTTACGATGTTCATGTCATGCACTCTCTGCAATCGCCGTCCTGCCGGCATCCGCAGCCAGATCGTGGCCCAGATGCGAAGCAATTGCGGCGTCGTTAAGTCCGATACCCCTCAGGAGAAACTCACACAGCTGCCGCTCGAGGTCTTCAGCCTTGCCGTAAGCGAGGCAAGGCGCGGCCGGCAGCCTGGTCAGCGCCGCAGTCATCACCGTGTGATGCGCAAACCAGAACAGGTTGAGCGGGTCGCCGCTGAATGGCCGCGCGTCCCCCGCCGCAACAGCTCGCTCGAGCGAGGCGAGGAAGACCGCCCCGATCAGCGTCTCGATCTTGGCATATAGCAAACGGGCGAACTCGCCGTCATCCAAATGGCTGGTTGTCATCAGTCGCAGGCGCTGGGCCTCTTCCTGATCGGGCCCATCGGCGATGTGGAGGAAATGCCCGACCATGCCGCGGATGACTTCAACCAGGGTGGCGGTCGAAGGCTCCCGTTCGAGCAGCTCGGTGAGCGCCGGGTCGGCTTCGCATTCGTCGCTGAGGATTTCGGCGTAGAGGGCCGCCTTGGACGGGAAATGCTTGAACAGCAGCGCCTCGGAAATGGCAGCGGCGGCCGCCACGCTCTTCGTCGTGGTGCCGGTATAGCCATGTCGGGCAAAGCAGCGTTTCGCGGCACCGAGGATCAATTGACGCCTCAGGTCGCTCGTCATACGCAATGAGCTCATGCTAGTGAGTAAGCACTCACCCACGTAAAAGTCAAGCACTATGTTGCATCGCAACCTAAGTGCGTTGCAAATTCAGTGGAAATTGGCGCCGCCTGTGCGGGGCGCGTGCAGGACCTGAACGCCGCCGGGATGGACTGGGCCGCTCCCTAGATGGGCTGAAAGCCGAGATCGCCCCGGATCCGATTGAGGATGTAGGTGCCGTCCCGGGTCGGCAGGATCCGCTCCAGGCCGGCGTTGTCGATCTTCACATTGGCAAAGCGCGGGCCTGCCGAAACGTCCTGGACGGCTTTGGCGAAGGCCTCGACCTCGGCCATGGTCGAGATCGCCTGGCTGTCCTTGATGCCGCAGGCCTTGGCCACCCCGACGAGGTCGGCGGCGGCGGAGGTATGGCTGGTCTGGCCGCCCGTCTCGCCATAGGCCTCGTTGTCGAGCACGACGATCGACAGGTTGGCCGGCTTCTGCAGCCCGATGGTGGCAAAGCTGCCGAGGCCCATCAGCATCTCGCCGTCGCCCGTGATGACGAGCACCGGCAGCTTCGGCTGCGCCAAAGCGAGGCCAAGGCCAATCATGGCAGCGCCGCCCATGCCGCCCCAGAGATAGAAATTGCGGGCATGGTCGCCGGCCGCGCACATGTCGTTGGTGGAGGCCCCGAGGCCGCCGATCGCGACGACGTCCTTGCGGTTCGCCAGCAGCGTGGAGACGACCTGGCGGCGGTCGAGGAGATTGGCCTTGCTCATTTGGTGAAAACCTTGGCGCCGATCAGGCGCTGCGACAGGAGGACAGCGGTGGGCGTCAGCGCGTTGTAGGCTTGCGAAGCGGCGGCCTCCAACACGGCCGGCACCTCGGCCGCGTGCGAGGCGCGCAGCACCTGGACGCCCGACAATTCGAACACGCCCTGCGTGGTCGAGCCCATCGGCACCTGCCACGGATTGAACTCGCCCCACTCGCCGCGCATGGTCACGAGGGTGAGGAACGGAAAGCGCAGGATGGGGATCAGCGACAGCATGTTGATGCAATTGCCGACGCCGCTCGACTGCATCAGCAGGACGCCGCGCTGTCCGCCCGCCCAGGCGCCGGCGAGCAGCGCCACGCCTTCCTCCTCCGTCGTCAGCGGAATGCCACGCATCGTGGACGATGCTAGCACGCGCTGGATCAGCTTCGAATGGCCGGCGTCCGGCACGTAAGGCACCTGCCGCACGTCGAAACGTTGCAGGGTCGCGAAAATATCGTCGGGCCAATTCGGCGCCGTGTCGGCAGCCTCAGCGTGGGCGTGCATTTTCCTGTCCAGTCGGCTAGCAAGGTTGGCAGACTGTAGACGCATGCATGCGCCGACCAGAACAACAAAAACGGCATAACGGCTTTAACCGGCGAGTATAACGGGATGAACGCAAACGCGAAGGAGCTGGCGGCAAGCTTCGACCTCGAGAAGCTGACGCCCGAATTCTACGACGACCCCTATCCGACCTATCGTGCACTGCGGGAGAACGCGCCGGTCAAGCGTCTGCCGAACGGCACCGTGTTCCTGACCCGTTATGACGACCTCGTCGCCACCTACAAGAACACGAAGTCCTTCAGCTCGGACAAGAAGCGCGAGTTCGCGCCGAAATACGGCGACACGCCGCTCTACGAGCATCACACCACCAGCCTCGTCTTCAACGACCCGCCGTCGCACACCCGTGTGCGCCGCCTGATCATGGGCGCGCTGTCGCCGCGCGCGATCGCAGGCATGGAGGGCGATCTCGTCAAGCTGATCGACGGCCTGCTCGATCGCATCGCGGCCAAGGACCATTGCGAACTGATCGAGGACTTCGCGGCGTCCATTCCGATCGAGGTGATCGGCAATCTGCTGGACGTGCCCCATGACGAGCGTGGCCCGCTGCGCGACTGGTCGCTGGCGATCCTCGGGGCGCTCGAACCCGTGGTGTCACCCGACGCGGCCGCGCGCGGCAACAAGGCCGTGAAGGATTTCCTTGCCTATCTCGAAACGCTGGTCGCACGGCGGCGCGCAAAGCCCGGCAATCCCGAGCGCGACGTGCTGACGCGGCTCATTCAGGGCGAAGAGAACGGCGAGCGGCTGACCGAGAAGGAGCTGCTGCACAATTGCATCTTCCTGCTCAATGCCGGCCACGAGACCACGACCAATCTGATCGGCAACGGCCTCGTCGCGCTCGATCGCAATCCTGACCAGAAGCAGAGGCTGATCGACAATCCCGACCTGATCAAGACCACCGTCGAGGAGATGCTGCGCTACGAAAGCTCGAACCAGCTCGGCAACCGCATGACAACCGAGCGCGTCGAGTTCGGCGGCGTCATGCTCGAGGCCGGCACGTCCGTGACGCTGTGCATCGGGGCCGCCAATCGCGATCCCGCTCAGTTCGCGGACCCCGAAAGCTTCGACATCGCGCGCACGCCGAACCGCCACCTCGCCTTTGCCACCGGCGCGCATCAATGCGCCGGCATGGCGCTGGCGCGGCTGGAAGGCGCGATCGCGATCTCGCGCTTCCTGGCGCGCTTCCCGAACTACGCGGTGAGCGGACAGCCGGTGCGGGGCGGACGGGTGCGGTTTCGGGGATTTCTGAGCGTGCCCTGCTCGATCGGCTGAAGGCCCCAAACCAAAAATTGCGAAAACAACCCCATGCACAGTAGCCAACCCGTTGATCTACCTCGGCAATCATTCACGAGGCGCCACGGCGCCTTAATACCTATACCACCGTCTTGTGCCTGGTAATGCAGGTGCGCAACACCTCGTCCATCGGTTTGCCCCACCAGTCGTTGGAGAAGATCTCGATCTCGGAATAGCCGGCGAAGCCTTGCGCCTCGACCGCCGCGCGCGCGGATTTGATGTCGATGACGCCGTCGCCCATCATGCCGCGGTCGTTGAGGATGTCCTTGGTCGGCACCAGCCAGTCGCAGACGTGGAAGGCGAGCAGGCGATCCTGGCCCGCGCGCGCGATCTGGCTCATCAGTTCCGGATCCCACCAGATGTGATAGACGTCGAGCGCGACGCCGAGCATGCCGCTGCGGCCTGGATCGAGCCGGTCGCAGATGTCGAGCGCCTGCTTGGTCGTGTTCACGCAGGCGCGGTCGGCCGCATAGGCCGGATGCAGCGGCTCGATCGCCAGCGGCAGCTTTGCCTGCCTGGCGTAGTCGAGCATATCGACAAGGGCTTCCTCGACCTGCCCGCGCGCCGCCGCGATGTCCTTCGAGACCTCGCTGCCCGGCCGCGAATATTGCGGCAGGCCGCCGACAACGAGCACGATGCAGGGCGCGCCGAGCGCCTTCGCTTCATCGACGCAGCGCCTGTTGTCATCACGCACCTCGCCCCGGCGGGAGGCGTCCGAGGTGAACATGCCGCCGCGGCAATAGCCCGAGAGATCGAGACCGGCATCGCGCACCGCACGGGCGGCGCGGTCGAGACCGACAGCGGCGACCTGGTCGCGCCAGGGATCGATGGCGCGGATGCCGTGCTTCGCGCAGGCCTCGACGATCTCGACAAGGTCACCCTGCTTGCGGACGGTCGCCGTGTTCAGCGATAGCCAGCGATGGTCGGACGAAAAATCGCGCATCAGGATTCGATACCGTGGGTGGCGAGCACGGTCTTCATCCGCTGCGTCGCGAGTTCAGGGTTGGCGAGCAGGCCGGCCTTGTCGGCCAGACGGAACAGCTCGGCCAGATGCAGCGTGGAGCGTGTACTCTCCTGCCCGCCGACCATGGTGAAATGGTCCTGGTGGCCGTTGAGATACGCCATGAAGACCACGCCGGTCTTGTAGAACCGCGTCGGCGCCTTGAAGATGTGACGCGACAGCGGCACGGTCGGCCCCAGCACGTCATGGAAACCGGCCTCGTCGCCGGCCGCCAGCCGCGACAGCGCGTAGGATGCCGCCGGCGCGATCGCGTCGAAGATACCGAGCAGCGCGTGCGAGAAGCCTTCGCTGTCGCCGGCGATCAGCTCGGCGTAGTTGAAGTCATCGCCGGTGTACATCTTGATGTGCTTGTCGAGGCGGCGGCGCATGTCGATCTCGCGCTGCTTGTCGAGCAGCGAGACTTTGACGCCGTCGACCTTGCCGGCATTGCCGTTGATGATGGCGACGGCAATGTCCATCGCCTTGTCAAGATCCTTGGTGCCCCAATAGCCGGTCAGGGCGGGATCGAACATGTCGCCGAGCCAGTGGATGATCACGGGCTCGCGGACCTGCGACAGCACGCGGTCATAGACTTTTGCGTAGTCGTCGGCATTGCGGCCGAGCTTGGCGAGCGCCCGCGACGCCATCAAAATGATGCGGCCGCCGACCTTCTCCACGGCCGAGATCTGCTCCTCATAGGCGCGGATCACGTCGTCGAGGCTCCTGGCATCCTCCACCGCGAGGTGATCGGTACCGGCGCCGGAGAACACCAGCGCGTTGCGGCGCTTGGCGGCGCCGACCGAGCGCGTGATCAGCTCCAGCGAGGTCGGCCAGTCCAGGCCCATGCCGCGCTGCGCGGTGTCCATGGCTTCGGCAACGCCGAGGCCGAGATCCCAGACGTGTTCGCGGAAGGCGATGGTCTTGTCCCAGTCGACGGCGACCGACAGCCAGGGATCGTTGTCGGCGAAGGGATCGGCCACGGTGTGCACGGCCGAGAACGCAATGCGGTTCAGCGGTCCCTCGAGCTTTGCGGGGAACGTGCGCGAGGCCGCGAGCCGGTAGGTCTCGACGGACCGGTCGGCTTTCGGCAGCTTCAGCGACAATGATGACATGGGAAGGACGGGTTTGTTCATGACTTCGAACCTCTCTCCGTCATTGCGAGGAGCGAAGCGACGAAGCAATCCAGACTGTCTCTGCGGAAAGATCCTGGATTGCTTCGCTTCGCTCGCAATGACGGCGTGGTAGACATCGGGGCATTATTACCGGACATCAGGCCTTGATCGGGGCGACGTCGATCCAGCGCCGCTCCTTCCAGCTCTTCAGCGCGCATTCGGCGAGCTGCACGCCCTTGACGCCTTCGAGCAGCGTGAACTTGTAGGGCGCATCCTCGTAGACGTGGCGGATGAACATCTCCCACTGTTCCTTGAAGCCGTTGTCGTAGCTGACGTTGTCGGGCAGCTTCTGCCAGTCGCCGTAGAAATCGTGCAGCCGCTTCTCGTCGGGATTCCACACCGGTCTCGGAGTGGCCTGCCGCGCCTGGATCATGCAGTCGGAGAGGCCTGCTACGGCCGAACCGTGCGTGCCGTCGACCTGGAAGGTGACGAGGTCGTCGCGATAGACGCGCGTGACCCAGGACATGTTGATGTGGGCGATGACGCCGCCTTCGAGCTGGAAGGTAGCGTAGGCGGAATCATCCGCCGTCGCCTTGTACTTCTTGCCCTGCTCGTCAAAACGCTCGGGGATGTCGGTGTTGCCGATGCAGACCACGCTCTGGACATTGCCGAACAGGTTGTCGAGCACGTAGCGCCAGTGGCAGACCATGTCGAGGATGATGCCACCGCCGTCCTCGTCGCGATAATTCCAGGACGGCCGCTGCGCCTCCTGCCAGCCGCCTTCGAACACCCAATAGCCGAACTCGCCGCGCACCGAGAGGATGCGGCCGAAGAAGCCGGAGTCGCGCAGGAACGCGATCTTCTTCAGGCCGGGCAGGAACAGCTTGTCCTGCACCGTGCCGTGCTTGACGCCCTTGGCATTGGCCAGCTTCACGACTTCGAGCGCCTCTTCGAAATTCGTCGCGATCGGCTTCTCGCAATAGACGTGCTTGCCGGCATTGATGGCCTGAGTCAGCAGGCCGGGACGGGCCTGCGTGGTCGCGGCGTCGAAGAACATGGTGTCGTTCTTGTCGGCGAGCGCGGCATCGAGGTCCGTGGTCCAGCGCGTGATGTTGAAGCGCTTGGCGAGCGCTTCAATCTTCTCGGCGCTGCGGCCGACCAGGATCGGATCGGGCATGATGCGGTCGCCGTTCTTCAGGCGGACGCCGCCTTGGTCGCGGATCGCGACGATCGAGCGGATCAGATGCTGGTTGAGCCCCATGCGGCCGGTGACGCCGTTCATGATGAGGCCGAGGCGTTGGGTAGTCATGACAGATACTCCTGAAGTGATTTTGGCTGTTCGAGCGGGCGGAGAGCCGACCAGTCCGGATGGACCGAGGTGGCAAAGCCCACTGTGTTGAGCGATCCCGTCAGGAGATCGCCGTCGTGAATGGAGAGGCGGATGCCCTGCCCGGCATCGGCATAGAGATCGGGATGCGCGGCGGCGAAGGCCCGCGCGTCGGCGAGAGGCGTGTCGCCAAAGCCGTCGACGTAATGATGACCGTTGCGCTCGGCATGGGTAACGCCGATGAGGGCGCCGAGCGCGAGATCCTGCTGAACGGCGAGGCCCGCCTGGCAGGTGAGATCCTCGCCGGTGACGAAGAAAGTCTCGGCACCCGTCGTCCATTTTGCAGCGCGGGTCGCATTGACGATGGACTTGTAGAGTCCCTTGCAGGATTTCGAAGAGATGCCTCGATAGCCGAGCGCGCGCGCCGCCAGGAAAGCATCGTAGGAATCGTCCGCTTCGTCGATGATGAAACCGCGGGCCGACAGTTCGCCGAGCGGCGATTGCCGCGTGACGTCGCGCGGCATCGGCTGCTCGACATAGAGCAAGCGCGTGGCGATCGGGCGCAGCGCGGCGTCACGATCGAGCCGGTCCATCAGCGCCTGCAACGCGGCGAGGTCGGCGTACTGCTCATTGGCGTCGAGCGTCACCTTGTACTGATGTCCCAGCGTATCGAGGCTCCTTGCCAATGCGCGTGAGCCTCGCCGCATCGGCGACGGGATCACCCGACAGCTTGAGCTTGAAGTACCGCGCACCGGCATTCTCGCCCGAATCGGCAACGCCGCCCGCGCCTTCAACGACATCATCGAGGCCGACGGTATGCCTGATCGCAACACGCTGCAGCGGCACCCGGCCGGAGAGGAATGTCCTGATGTCGCTCTCGCCGAGGTCAGGAGAAAGCCGCGCATCGATGCCGGCAACGTTGGCCGCCATCCCGTCGAAGAAGCTGGCCCCGACGCCGCGCAGCAATGCGTCGAGGATCGCCTTGTCGATCTCGGCCGGACCGTAAGCCGCCGCAAGCGCCGGGATGTTCTTGTTCGCACAGGTCGCCACCTGGGCACCGATGCAGGAGGCATGCAGATCGAACGCGGTCTGATATCCGGTGCGTGCCAGATAGAGCCCGCGCGCGATCTCGAGCGACCGTCGCAGGCCATCGACCGTCTGCGCCGGCGACAGCTCCGGCCGCTTGTCGAACCACTTTGGTACCAGCAGCTCGGCGCCGGCGCCGACCGCGACACCTCTACCCTCGACCTCGATCTCGACCCGCACGAACAGCTGCGGCGTCGCGTTAATGGTGATCGCGCCGAAGCGGAACGGCCGTGCGAACTGCACGGGGCGTTCGAACAAGGCGATGTCTCGCAGCTTCAGGCGGGATGACATGGTGACCTTGCAGCGAAGCACGTCGAACGTGATGCGGCCGGTACAGCAGCGGGCGCCTCGCCTCTCCCGCTTGCGGGAGAGGTCGGCACGAAGTGCCGGGTGAGGGTTTTATCCTCTTGGGGGGTGTCCCATTGCGGAGACACCCTCTCCCCAACCCTCCCCCGCAGGCGGGGGAGGGAGCGCACCGCGCGTGTGGTGGCTTCACTGAACATCACTCGCACCTAATCCAGTGTCCCCTGCGAGAAGAAATGCTTGCGGATGCGCTGCACGAGTTCGGTGAATACCGGGTCGGCCATCACATCCAGCGAGCGCGGGCGCGGCAGCGGCACGTCGTAGATGGCGGCGACCGCACCGGGCCGCTCGGTCATCACCAGCACGCGGTCGGCGAGGAACACGGCCTCCGGAATCGAATGCGTGATCAGCAGCACCGTCTTCCTGGTTTCGCGCTGAATCCGCATCAGCTCGACATTCATGCGCTCGCGCGTCAGCGCGTCGAGCGCGCCGAACGGCTCGTCCATCAGCATGATTTTTGGGTCATGCACCAGCGCGCGGCAGATCGAGGCGCGCTGCTGCATGCCGCCGGAGAGCTGCCAAGGCAGTTTCTTTTCAAAACCTTCGAGCCCGACCAGCTTCAGCAGCGCCTTGGCACGATCGAGATATTTTTGCCGCGGCAGCCGCTTCATGTCGATCGGCAGCATGACGTTACTGAGGATGTTGCGCCACGGCAGCAGCAGCGCGTTCTGGAACACGATGCCGACATTGCCGTGCGGCGTCGTCACCTTCTCGCCCTCGACCAGGATTTCACCTGACGTCGGCGGCAGCAGGCCGGAGATCAGCTTGAGCAGCGTGGACTTGCCGCAGCCGGATGGGCCGACCACGACGAAGAACTCGCCGTCATTGATGTGGAAGTCGAGCGGCCGCAACGACGGCACGTCGCCGTCGCGCGTTCGGTAGGTCTTCGACACGCCGGACAGCTTGATGCCCGACGCATCGCCGGCAGCCCGGTCGCTCACCAGTCGGAGATGCGCGGCCGGCTGCGCGGTTTCATTCATGGCTGTCGCAGGTTTCACGAGCCGCTCTTCGGCAGATAGTCGTTGGTGTAGAAGGCCTTCGGGTTCTCCTTGGCCTTGGCATCGAGGCCGCCGTACTCGACCATCAGATTGACCGAGTCGGTCATGTTCTGATCCGTGACCTGGAATGGCCGCTTGCCCTTGGTCTCCGCGGTCCGGTAGAGCGGAATCGTCAGCTCGAAGCCCTGCGTCAGCGTGTCGATCTTGCCGCCCTTGGGGTTGGCATCGAGGATCGACTGGGCCGCCACCTTCGGCTCCTTCTCGGCGGCTTCGACGGCCTTGGTCGTCGCCGACATGAAGCGGCGGACGAGGTCGGCATTGGCCTTCACATAGTCGGTGTTGGCGATAATGCCTGACGACACCATGTTGATGCCATAGTCGGCGAACTTGATCGGATAGACGTCCTTGCCGGTGGCGTCCTTGATCTTCATCGACTGGTCCATGACATAGCCGAGCAGGAGATCGGCCTGACCGTTGATGACGGCATTGAGCTTGGTCTGGCCGTCGCCGGCGACAGTCTTGAAATCACTCTCTTTCAGGCCGGTTTTCTTCAGGAACAGCGGCCAGATCTGGGTCATGGAATCGGCCGGCGTGATCGCCACCGTCTTGCCCTTGATGTCATCGGGCTTCCTGATGTTCTTGTCGGCGAAACCCATCGCGGACATCGGTGAGGTCTGCAGCAGCACGCCGGTCGCAACCACGGGCGCCCCCTTGATCGCGGCGCGCATCATGGTGGGGACGTCGACGTAGCCGAAATCGGCGGTCTTGGCGGCGACGGCCTGCGTGGTCGCGGCCGAGCCGCGGCCTTCCTGGATCTCGAGGTCGATGCCCTCGGCGGCATAAATGCCTTTGGCCTTGCCGTAATAGAACGGCGCGTGCTCGCCATAGACGTACCAGTTGAGCATCAGCACGACCTTGTCGGCCGCCTGCGCCGGCATCGCCGCAAAGGTCATCAGCACCGCCGAGACAGCTCCTATCCACCGCTTCATCGTCACTCTCCCTTGTCGTTGTTGCCGGCCATTGGTGGCCGTGCGTTGCTTTGGTTGTCGTTCAGGATACGAAAATCACGTCCTCGCGCTGGCTGACATGCCAGGGAATGACCAGCTTCTCGATCCGGTCCACGACCCAGAACAGGATCACGCCGAGCAGCGCCAGGATCACGAGCGCCGCGAACATCGTCGGCAGGTCAAAAGTTCCGATCGAGCGTTGCATCACGTAGCCGATGCCGGAATTGGAGCCGACAAATTCGCCGACGACGGCGCCGACCACGGCGAGCGTCACGGACACTTTGAGCCCAGAGAAGATCGCGGGCAGCGCGTGCGGCAGGTTCACCGCACAAAACACCTGGAAGCGGCTGCCCTGCATGGCGCGGGCGAGATCGACCATATCAGGGTCGACCGACTTGAAGCCCTGCACGGCCGAAACGACCACCGGGAAGAAGCCGAGCAGGAACGCCGAGATCACCTTCGGAATGATACCGAAGCCGAACCACACCACGAACAGCGGCGCGATCGCGATCTTCGGCACGGACTGAGAGAACACCAGCAGCGGATAGACGTAGCTTTCCACCGTTTTGGAGCCTGCGATCAGCATGGCGACGGGAATACCGAACAGCGCCGACAGCAGGAAGCCGCAGACGGTCGCATAGGTTGTGGGCCAGGACTGGCGCAGCAGCTCCGGCCACTCGGTGCGCAGCACGGCGACGACATCGAGCGGCGCCGGAATCTGATAGGCGGGAATCCTGAACAGCCGGATCGAAATATCCCAGGCAACGACAATGAAGACCAGGAACAAGAACGGCCGAACCCAGGCCGCATTCAGCATCTTGGAGACCGCATGCTGCGGCTTCGGCTCGGCCAATGTTCACTCCCGGCATCTCTTCTTCGTTGTGGGGAGAAATTAACCCGTTGGATAAATACTGTCCAGAGCTTTCCCTGTGACGTTTTGCGGCGGGTTCCGAGGTTGGAAGGTGGCGTAGCCGTGTCCCGGACGCGCTGCGACGCGAAGCGTTGCTGCGCAGAGCCGGGACCCAGAAGCCGCATGCCGGGTGGTGGCATGGGCCCCGGCTCTGCAGCGCATCACTTACGTGCTGCGCTGCGTACGGGCACGAGAGTGCTCCACCCGCAGCGTCATTCCCCGCCAAAGCGGGGAATCCAGTTGCCGCGGCTTCTCGGCTCATTCACAGCCGTCTCTGGAATACTGGATCGCCCGATTAAGTCGGGCGATGACAGCGGATAACTTGGAAAGAGCAGTCCGACGTCGACCAGCGAGGAGCGCTAAACCGTCTGCGCCACCGTAGCTCGCGACTTCGGCGCTTTCGCGATCTCGAACAAGGCGACCGACTGTCCCGTCAGCGCGGCCAGCACGAGGCCCACCATGTGCGCCAGCCGCTCGTCCTTGGCCTTCTTGTCCAGGAGATCGCGGCCGAAGATCACGCTGAGCGTCGCCGAGTTGGAGAGATAGAAGAAGCAGAGGCCCGCGATCGAGATGTAGAGCTGCACCGGATCGACCGCGACCTGGAAGTCGCCGCTGTCGACGCCGCGCCGCACCACGGTGCGGATCATCTCGACGAAGGGCGAGTGCATCGACTTGACCTTGGTCGATTTCTTCAAATGCTTCGCGCGAGCGAGGTTCTCGGTCTGGAGCAGCGACAGGAATTCGGGATTGCGCAGGAAGTAATTCCAGGTGAACTCGATCAGGCGGCGGATCGCCTCGGGCGGATCGAGATGCTCGAGATCGAGCCCCCGCTCCTCGCTGCGGATCTTGTCATAGGCGCCTTCGAGCACCGCGAGGTAAAGCTCGTCCTTGTTGCCGACGTGGTAGTACAGCATGCGTTTGTTGGCGCCGGCCTTGGCCGCGATGCGGTCGACGCGCGCACCGGCGAGGCCATGGGCGGAAAACTCCTGCTTGGCGGCTTCCAGAATGCGCAGCCGCATCCCCTCGGGGTCGCGCTGCCATTTCAGAGTTCGCTTTGCCTTTGTCGCCAAACCGGGTGCTCGTTGGGTGATCTCTCGTCAGCTGTAACACGCGGGCGAGCGTTTGAGAACGATCTCGTGCCCCGGACGCAGCGCAGCGCTTCTTCAGCGGTGCGCTGCAGAGCCGGGGCCCATGTTGCAGCGGATTCGTGGAGAGATGGGTCCCGGCTCTGCGCAGCAACGCCAAGAGCGCTGCAGCGCGTCCGGGACACGAGAGTGAGGTCCCTCACTCGACCGGCTTCGGCGAGCGCTCGAGCAACACCGTCTGTATCCCGCAGGTCCCATTCCGCACCGTCATGATCCGCGTCCCCGGCTTGCGGCCGTTGCGGACTTCGGTGACGTCGAGACCGGCCGCGATCAGGCGGGCGCGGGTGGCGTCGATGTCGGTGACGCGCCAGCTCAGGCCCCAGAGCCGGTCATGCCGGGGATCACCGCCGGCGACGGGACGGCGCACCACCTCGACAATCAAGTCACCGCAGCGGAAGAACATCAGCTGGCCCCAATCCTGATGCGAGCGGTCGAGCGCCAGGTCAAGCCCGAGCCGCGCGCCGTAGAGCGCGGCGGCGCGTTCGGAATCCTCGGTGGTAACCACGACGTGGTCGAGCCCAGCGATCGGCGCGACGTCGGTCGCGACCGAGACCGGACGTTCTTCGGCCAGTTCGAGGAAGAACATGCGCACACCGCGCGTGAGTTCCGTGGTGGCGCGCGTGCGCTTCCAGTGCAGGACGGCGCCCGATTCGGCGTCGCTGCTTTCCACCTCGGTGACGGAATCCGGCTTCAAGGCCACCCGCTCCAGCCGCCGGTGCATCCTGCCGATGTCTGCGACACGAAAGCACAGGCTGGCGAGCATGCCCTCCTGGTCATCGAGCAGCGCGCGCATCCGGTCCGCCGTCGCGGTGAAGCCGCTCGGCGCCATCAACTCGATCGTCATGTTGTCGAGGGTGAACAGCACACGATCGGCGCCTTCGCCGGAATTCTGCCAGGCCGGCGCGCGGGCGAGCAGCGTCTGATGGGCCGCCTTGGCCGCATCGATATCCCTGACCAGGACGACGATGTGATCGAGGCCCGTGATCATCTCTCCCCCATTTGATCGACCTTCTTTGCCCTGGAACCCACAGGCGGAAATACGGCGTTTGTCCGGGCTTGGCATTGCCCGGTGATGGTCGTATTCCGGCCGCATGCTGACCTCAAGCGCTCCGGGCGGCAGTTTTGCGAATAATTTCAGCGATCCCACGGCGGAACCGGTGTTAAAGTACGCGCGCCGCCCGGGACCACAAAGCGCATGACGGACAAGCAATGCAGGCTCTCTTCATCGGACAGACCTATATCGACGTCGTCTTCATCACCGACCACATGCCGACCGGCGACGAGAAGCACGTAGCCTCGGACTATGCCGTCTCCTTCGGCGGCAACGCGGTGACGGCGGCGTTCTGCTGCGCCAAGCTCGGTATCGTGCCGGACCTCATCGCCACCGCGGCCAATGATTGGCTGGGACGCATGTTCCAGGACATGTGCGCGAAATACGCGATCTCGCTGCACGGGCGGAAGGTCAACCAGTCCTCGCTCTCCTTCATCATGCCCAAGGACGGCAAGCGCGCCATCGTCCGCTGCCGCGACGACGAGCACATCCATCCCTTCCCGATGCTCAATCTCGGCGGCTGCCGCGCGCTGCATGTCGACGGCCACCAGCCGGATGCCGCAATCCACTATGCCAAAGTCTGCCGCGAAGCCGGCATCCTGACCTCGCTCGACGGCGGCGGCCTGCGCACCAACACGCACGAGCTGCTGGAATTCATCGACGTCGCGATCGTCGCCGAGCGGCTGTGCGAGCAGATGGACCTGACGCCGGAGAAGATGCTCGACTACCTCAAGGGCCGCGGCTGCAAGATCGGCGGCATCACCATGGGCGAGAAGGGCCTGCTCTGGTACGACGAGACCGGCACGGTGCAGGTGATGCCGGCGATGCCGATCCCGCGCGAGCGCGTGATCGACACCAACGGCGCCGGCGACGTCTTCCACGGCGCCTATGTCTATTCCTATCTGGCCCATCCCGGCAAAAGCTGGCGCGAGCATTTCGATTTTGCCCGGGCCGCCTCGACCTTCAAGATCCAGCGCCTCGGCAACGAGGCCGGCCTGCCGACACTGGTCGACATCGCCAAGGTCAGGCACGATTTCGAGGTCAGGGCTTAGCGTTCACCGGGGTTTGTGATGGGGCGCGTCTTCGTCGCCGGCAGCATCAACATGGATGTGGTGGCGACCGCCGATCGCCACCCGCGCGTCGGCGAGACCGTCGCCGGCCGGCAGGTGCTGTATTTTCCGGGCGGCAAGGGGGCGAACCAGGCGGTGGCTGCGTCCCGGCTCGGCGTGAAGACCACGCTGATCGGGCGGCTGGGCAAGGATTCCTTCGGCGCCGAGCTGAAGACATTCCTCGGCGACCAGGGCATCGATCTCGGCCACGTCCAGGAAACGATGGAGGCGCATACCGGCACGGCCATCATCACCGTGGCGGAGGCCGACAACACCATCGTCGTCATTCCCGGTGCCAACGCGCTTGTGAGCGCAGATGATGTCGGCGTCGTGCCGCTGGCAAAGGGCGATGTCGCGGTCAGCCAGTTCGAGATCCCGTTGCCGACGATTGCCGCGTTCTTCCGCCGTGCGCGCGAGGCTGGCGTCATCACCGTGCTCAACCCGGCGCCGGCGCAAAAGATGTCCGATCAGTTGCTCGCGCTGGTCGACATCCTCGTGCTGAACGAGACCGAGGCTCGGCTTCCTCGCCGGCGTGGAGCTGTCTGACAGCGATGAGGCCGCAAAGATCTTCGATGTCGCCCGGCAGCTTCAGGCGCGCGCCGACCAGACCATCTGCGTCACGCTCGGCAAGCGCGGCGTGCTCGCGCTCGCGGGCCAGGCAGATCTTGTCGTGCCCGGGCGGTCAGTGAAAGCGGTCGACACCACCGGCGCCGGCGACTGCTTCGTCGGCGCGCTGGCCGCGCAGCTGGCTGACGGCGTGTCCTTGCCCGCGGCCCTCGCCTTCGCCAACGCCGCCGCCTCGATCAGCGTGCAGCGGATGGGCGCCGGGCCGTCGATGCCGACGGCCGCGGAGGTTGCGGCGGTGCTCAGCGCCGGCTGATCACGCCAGCGCGCTCTTCAGGTCAAAGCTCTCGTCGGCGGCCTGCTCGGGCGTGATCGAACGATCCAGGGCCTGCAAGCGGCGGCCGAACATGTGATCGCCGGCGCGGTTGACCGATTCGATGCCGAGCAGCTTGTCGCCCTTGTAGCAAAACGCCGAAAACGCCTTCCTTGCGGGGTCGCCGCGCAGCACGACACGGTCGTAGCCGGTGGTCAGCCCTGAGATCTGGAGCTTGTCGTCGCCCTGATCGCTCCAGAACCAGGGATGACCGTCATAAGGCTTCTTGTCGCCAGTCAGCCGCGCCGCGAGGCACCGGGCGTGATCGGTGGCGTTCTGCACCGATTCCAGCCGCAGCGAGCCACCGAAGCGCGGGCTGGCGAACAGCGCGCAATCGCCGATCGCGGAAATGTCGGGATCGGCGGTCGCAAGATATTCGTCGACGATGATGCCGGCGGCGACCGGCAGCCCCGCTTCCGCCGCGAGGCTCGATGTTCGGCAGCACGCCGACGCCGACCACGACGAGGTCGGCGGGCAGATGCCGGCCGTCGCTGAGACTGACGCCGGTGACCCTGCCGCTCTCGGCTTCGATCGAGGTGGCCTGCACGCCGAGGTGGATGCGGATGCCGGCCTCGCGATGGCGGTCCTGGAAATACTCCGAGATCTCGGCCGTCACCGCGCGCGCCATTACGCGCGGGGCGAGCTCGAGCACGTCGACCTCGAGGCCCTTGATCCGCGCGGTGGCGGCGAATTCGAGGCCGATGAAGCCGGCGCCGATGATCACGGCGCGCTTCTTCGTCGGCATGATCGCGCGCAGCGCCTCGCTCTCGTCGAGGATGCGCAGATATTTCACGTCCGACAGATTGGCATTGGGCAGATCGAGCAGCCGGTTGCGCGCGCCGGTCGCCAGCACGAGGTGACCGTAATCGTGCGTCTCGCCCGAGGCGAGATGCACCTTGCGCGCCGAGCGGTCGATCGATACCGCGCGGCCTGCGATCAGCTCGATCCGCTGGTCCTGGTAGAATTTTTCTGGGCGGAACATCAGGCTCTCGGGCCCGGCGGAGCCCTTGATGTAGGCCTTGGACAAAGGCGGCCGCTGATAGGGCAGATGCGCCTCGTCGTTGATCAAGCAGACGCGGCCTGCAAAGCCCGCCTGGCGCAGCGATGCCGCGACCTGATAGCCGCCATGGCCGGCACCCACGATGATCACCGGACCGTCACTCATCGCAACAGCCCATTTCCGGAGACACGAGCGTTACCCATGTCGTCTCCTCTCTCACTGATCTGGCTTGGCTAGCCTAGGAGGAGCCGGCGCTCGTGTCCGTCCCTCAACGAAGGCGCCCCATATGAGCCTATCATTCCGGCTTGCGCAAGGGCGCGCGTGCGCCGGGGATTGTCTCTCGTGCCCTTCTGCGATTTAGTCGCAACGTGCCACCTCATGCCGGGGATATTCCAGATGCCAGCACCAGTCTCCCAGCCCAACGATCCCGCCCTGCTCAAGGTCGACGGCCCGATCGCGACCATCACGCTGAACCGTCCCGCCGCCTTCAACTCGATCAACCTTGCGATCGCGCAGAAGCTCGAGCAGCTCGCGGCCGCGATCGAAGGCGACGACAACATCAAGGTCCTGGTGATCGAGGGCGAGGGCCGCGCTTTCTCCGCCGGCGGCGATCTGCAGACCATCGGCGCCGCGGCCGAGGCCAATACGGTGACGCCGGTCGTCGGCGAGGCTCTTGAAGCACTATCATGCCTTCATCGAGATCATCAGACGCATGCCGAAGATTTCACTATCGAGCGTGCACGGCTCGGCGGCGGGCGCCGGCATGGGCCTCGCGTTCGTCACAGATCTCTGCATCGCCGCTGACGACGCCAAGTTCACGCCGGCCTATGCCAAGATCGGGGTGTCGCCGGACGGCGGCTCGACGGTCGGCATCGTCGGCACGGTCGGCTCCCGCCGCGCGCTCCAGCTCTTTCTCGCCGAGGACAATTTTACCGCGCAGCAGGCCTATGAATGGGGTCTGGTTGCCAAGACCGTCCCCGCAGCTGAATTGAAGGCGGCGACGCGGCAGCTCGCCGAGCGGCTGGCTCAGAACCCGCCCGCTGCGATCGCCGGCACCAAGTCGCTCGTATACCAGGCTGCAACCACGCCGGTAAAACAGCAGCTCGACGCCGAGGAGCACAAGATCATCATGGCGATGAACACGGAGGAATTCCGCGTTGCCGTGAAGAAGTTCACGAGCAAGTCGAAGTGACGCCGACGCGATCGTTCTACGGCCTTCGCCACGGCGCCACCGACTGGAATCGCGATGGCCTGTTCCAGGGCCGGACCGACAATCCGCTGAACGACGACGGTCTGCGGCAGGCGCACGAGGCCGGGGACATGCTGCGCGGCGCCGGCATCAGCCGCATCGTCGCGAGCCCCCTGGTCCGCGCGGCGCGAACGGCCGAGATCATCGCGGCCGCGATCTCGGTGCCGCTCGCGATCGACGACGGCATCATCGAGTTCGATTTCGGCAGCCTGGAGGGCCTGCCTGTCCGCGACACCATGATCAGGCACGGCGTCAAGTCGGCGACGGACCTCGTCTCGATCCTGCCCGCCGACGGCGAGAGCTGGGACGCCATGACCGAACGGTCGCTGGGTTGCGTCTCCGCCTGGCTCGACGGTCACCCCGGCGACAATCTGCTGTTCGTCTGCCACGACGCCGTGATGCAGGGCATGGCCAACGCGCTGTGCGGCAGCTACTTCAGGAATAGCCACGCCACCCCGTTCCGCTACGCGCGCGAGAACGCGCAATGGCGGATCGAGCAAGTCGTCACTTAGGACAGATATAGCCCGTCCCCGCCGGCGACTTGAAGCAGCCGACCGATTCCGGCAACACCTTCTGCGGCAGCCACAGCACCACGCTCGGGAAGTAGATCGCGAATGCGATCGTCCCGAGGAAGACCAGATAGATCGGCAACGCAGCGCGTAGCGCCTTCGCGAAACTTATGCCGACGAATTTCGAGGCCATCAGCAGCACCAGCCCGTAAGGCGGCGTGATCAAGCCGAACGCGAGCGTGGCGATCAGCACCACGCCCATATGCACGCTGTTGATGTCACCCGCCTCCGTCAGCGTGTTGACCAGCGGCATGAAGATGATGATGGTCGGCACCGGCTCGATGAAGTCGCCGACCACGGTGAACAACAGCACCATCAACAGCATGATCAGATGTGGATCGTTACCTGCTATCGAGGTGATCACGTCGGCGATGTAGCTCGCGCCCCGCAGATAAGCGAGCATCCAGCCGAACGCGTTGGCCGCGCCGATCGTGATCAGCGGCAGCGAGAAGATCAGGCCGGCAAGGCAGAAATCGTAAGGGATCTTCTTGATATGCCCGCGGTTCAGCGCGGGGATCACGACGAGCACGATCCAGACTACTGCAACGACGCCGGCCTCCGTCGGCGTGAACCAGCCGGTGAGGATACCGCCCAGCAGGATCACCGGGATCATCAGCGGCAGGGCGGCATCGCCAGCCGCGAACATTACCTGCCGCAGCGGCGCGCGCGGTTTGCGCAGGCCGGAGGGGCCGAAGAAATAGCAATAGATCATCAGGCCGAAGCCGATCATCAGGCCGGGCACGACGCCCGCCATGAACAGGCCGGCGATCGAGACGTTGCCGACCGCGCCATAAACCACCGCCGTGATGCTCGGCGGCACCAGCGCCGCGATCGTCGAGGCGGAGGCGATGATGGCGGCGATGAAGGCGGGCTCGTAGCCTTCGCGCTTCATCGGGCCGCCGAGGGCCCGGCTCATCACGGCGACGTCGGCGGTGGTCGAGCCCGACATCTCCGAGAAGAACATGCTGAAGACGACCACGACCTGCGACAGCCCGCCCCTGATGTGCCCGACCAGCGATACCGAGAGATTGGCTATTCGCACGACGACATTGGCCGAGTCTCATGAGACCTCGCCGACCAGCAGGAAGAACGGGATCGCCAGCAGCGCCTCGGAGTCGACGCCGTCGAAGATCTTCTGGATGATCGCAGCGAGCGAGACGTCGGACAGCAGCGCGCCGATGAAGACCCCCGCCATCAGCGAGAACGGTACGGGCACTCCAAGATAGCCGAACGACAGGAAGCAGATCGTCATCAATGCGAGGACAACGGGGGCGCTCATAGCTGCGCCCTCGCCTGCGCGTCGGTGACGACGGGCGGTCCATCCTCCTCGGGCGGCTCGATATGATCGAAGCCGTTGCGCAGGCCGTTGACCAGTTGCTCGATGGTGAACAGGCCGATCAGCACGCCCGACAGCGGGATGATCGCGTAGAGCGAGGCGATCGGCGTACCCGACGGCAGCCGAAAGCTGCCGAAGCCGCGCAGATAGTTCTGGTAGCCGTACCAGATCAGACAAAAGGCGACGCCGAGCACGACGAGGCGGATGATCAGCTCGACGATCAGGCGCGGGGTGCCGTGCAAGGCCTCGGAGATCGCGGTGAGATAGAGGTGATCGTTGCGGCGCGTCGCAGCGGCCGTGCCGATGAAGATCGCGTAGATGAATAGCGTCGATGTCACCTCCTGGAGCCATAGCCAGGGATGACCGATGGTGCGGGTGACGATGTCCGCGGTGACCGAGAGCGAGAAGCCGAAGCACAGCACGCCGCAGAGGATCATCAGCGCGAGGCTCAAGCCAGTCGAGCCGGCGCCATTTCAGGTGGCGCTGGCGCTGCACGAGCAGTTTGTCGGCGATGGGCATTCAGATGTCCTCGTCGTCACCGCCTAAGGCGGGATGATGTCAAGCAAAGCGCGGCGGCTGATGGGTTGAACCTCTCCCGCTTGCGGGAGAGGTCGGCGCGGAGCGCCGGGTGAGGGCTCTGTCCTCTGGGGGATTGTCCCGGCGTGGAGACACCCTCTCCCCAACCCTCTCTCGCAAGCGGGAGAGGCACACCGACCTAGTTGATCGACCGGATCAGATCCTTGACCTTCTCGGCGTGCGGGCCGAGTTCCTTGGCGAGCTTGTCGAGATAGGGATCGGCGACCGCCGCGAAGCTCTTCTTGTCGACGTTGTCGACGATCTTCACACCCATCTTCTTCAACTTGTCGGCCGCGGTGCGCTCGAGCCTCGAACGCCTTCGCGGGCTCCTTGGTGCTGATCTCGTTGGCCGCGGTCTGCACCCAACCCTTCTGCTCGGTCGAGAGGCTCTGCCAGAGCTTATCGGAGATGAACACCAGCGCGTTGTTGGCCTCGTGCTCGGTGATGTTGAGGACCGGCGCGACCTCGTAGTGCTTGTTGACGAGATAGACGTTGATGCTGTTCTCGGCGACGTCGACGACGCCGGTTTGCAAGCTGGTGTAGACGCTGCCGAACGGCATGTGCACGGTCTGGGCGCCATAGGCCGGGAACATGGTGTCCTCGGTTGCGGTCGCCTGCACACGGACCTTCAGGCCCTTGATATCGGCCACATTGTGGATCTCCTTCTTGGAGTACATGTGGCGCACGCCTTGCGATCCCGTCGCGATCACGTGCAAGCCCTGCGTGGTCTCGTCGATCATGGCCTTGAGTGCCTCGAACACGCGGGGGTCGGCCAATCCCTTGACCACATGGTTCTCGTCGCGGAACAGATAATGCAACGACATCACTCCGGCCTGCGGCGAGATCGTCGCGGTGTTGGCGGAGGAGATGATGGAGAATTCGACGTCGCCGGCCTTCACGAGCTGGAGCACCTGCGGCTCCTGCCCGAGTTGCGCGCCGGGATATTGATCGATGATCATGGTGCCCTTGCTCAATTCCTTGAGCTTCTCGGCAAAGATGTCACCCGCGATGGAATAGCCGGTGTTGCGCGGCTGGTCGTAGGCGAAGCGATAATGCTTCACCTCCTGTGCCCCGGCTCCGGTGACGAAAAGCATGGCGGCCGCAGCCGTCAACCCACGTATGGATCGTGCAATCATCGTTTCCCCCTGTTTTTTCACCCGCCGCTTGTGCGGTCTGGGCGTTCGTCGTTCGGTCAGCTTGTCTCGGTCTTCCCAGTCCTCTGCATGAAGTCGAAGTCGCAGCCCTCGTCGGCCTGCATGATGGTTTCGTTGAACAGCCAGGCATAGCCGCGCCGCGCTTCATCGGGCTTAGCCGCCGGCTTCAAGGCGGCACGCCGGCGCTCCAGCTCGGCCGGATCGACCAGCAGCTCGATGCTGCGCCTGGCCACATCTAGGCTGATCATGTCGCCGTTCTTCACCAGCGCCAGCGGCCCGCCAACCGCGGATTCCGGCGTAATGTGCAACACGATGGTGCCAAACGCGGTGCCGCTCATGCGTGCGTCCGAAATGCGCACCATGTCCTTGGTGCCGCCGCGCGCGAGCTTCTTCGGGATCGGCAGGTAGCCCGCCTCCGGCATGCCCGGCGCGCCCTTGGGGCCGGCATTGCGCAGCACCAGCACGTCGTCGGAGTTCACGTCGAGTTCGGGATCGTCGACCCGCAAGGTCATGTCCTCGACGGATTCGAACACGACGGCCCTCCCGGTATGCTTCAGCAGCTTGGGGCTCGCGGCCGATTGCTTGATGACCGCGCCGCGCGGCGCGAGGTTGCCGTGCAGGACGGCAAGGCCGCCTTCCTTCTTGATCGGATTGTCGCGCGAGCGGATCGCGTCTTGCCCCGGCACATCCTCAGCATTGGCGACGACGTCGCGCAGCGTCTGGCCCGAGATGGTCCTGGCGTCGAGATCGACGAGGTCGCCGAGTTGCGCTAGCAGCTTCGGCACACCGCCGGCGTGATGGAAGTGCTCCATGTAATGTTCGCCCGACGGCTTGAGATCGACCAGTACCGGCACCTCGCGGCCGATCTGGTCGAACTTTTCGAGATCCAGCCGGTGTGGCGAGCGATGCGCCATCGCGGTCAAATGGATCAGGCCGTTGGTCGAGCCGCCGATCGCCTGGAGCACGACCTGAGCGTTCTTGAACGACGCAGGCGTCAAAATCTCGCTCGGCTTCGGCCCCTTGGCCTTTGCCATTTCGGCGGCAACCCTGCCGCTCGCCTCGGCCAGACGGAAGCGCTCGGCATGCGGCGCCGGGATCGTCGCGCTCATCGGCAGCGACAGGCCCATCGCCTCGATCATGCAGGCCATGGTGGAGGCGGTGCCCATCACCATGCAGGTGCCGACCGACGGCGCGAGGCGGCCGTTCACTGCTTCGATCTCGACATCGTCGATTTCGCCGGCGCGATACTTGCCCCAGAGGCGGCGGCAATCGGTGCAGGCGCCCAGCACTTCGCCCTTGTGATGGCCGACCACCATGGGACCGACTGGAATAACGACGGTCGGCAAATCGGCGCTGATCGCCGCCATCACCTGCGCCGGCAAGGTCTTGTCGCAGCCGCCGATCACGATCACCGAATCCATCGGCTGTGCCCGGATCATCTCCTCGGTGTCCATCGCCATCAAATTGCGCAGATACATCGAGGTCGGATGCGCAAAGCTCTCGGCGATCGAGATGGTCGGAAACACGAACGGCATGGCGCCGGAGAGCATCACGCCGCGCTTGGCGGCTTCGATGATCTGCGGGACGTTGCCGTGGCAGGGATTGTAGTCGCTGTAGGTGTTGGTGATGCCGACGATCGGGCGCTCCAGCGCGTCGTCGGAATAGCCCATGGCCTTGATGAACGCCTTGCGCAGGAACAGCGAGAAGCCGGCATCACCGTAGCTCGTCAGACCCTTGCGCAATCCACTCGTCATCATGCCACTCCTTAAGTCACCATTGTGGTACAGCCTGTCCCCTGATTGTCAATAAGATTGGTCCATACTGCCGCACTTTGCGGATATTCGACACTCAAAAGGCATCAATTATTGACAATCTGCCCCTCCCCTGCTCCACAGAACGGGGGCCGGCCCTTGCCGGAGGATGAGGGGATGTCGGACGTTCGCACCGCAGACAGCATGACGGTCCGGCACGACGATCCGGACGACGTCGTCGCGCGCCTGGAGGAGGACATCATCTTCGGTCGCCTGCCGCCCGGCGCGCGCCTCACCGAGGATGCGCTGATGTCGCGCTACGGCACCTCAAGGCACTTCGTGCGCCAAGCGCTGGTAGACGCCGAGCGCCGCGGCATCGTCCGCCGCGAGAAGAATGTCGGCGCCACCGTGCGGTTCTACTCGGCCGAAGAGGTCCGGCAGATCTACGAGGTCCGGGAGATGCTGACGCGGCAAGCCGCGCTGATGATCCCCCTGCCCGCGCCGCAAGCCCTGATCGACGAACTCTCCGCCCTGCAACGGCAATATTGCGCGAAGGCTGATGCGCAGGATCTGCGCGGCATCCACGAGGCCAACGACGCCTTCCACCTCGCGCTGTTCTCCGCCTGCGGCAATCCCTATCTGGTCCGCTCTCTGCAGGACTACATGAACCTGACGCTGCCGATGCGCGCAAAGAATCTCGCTGACCGAGAGGGCCTCGCGCAATCGCGGCGCCAGCATGACATGATGATCGAGCTGTTGAAGGGCCGCGACAGCTGGGCGCTGGCGCAGCTTTGCGTGGATCATATGCAGTTCAGCAAGTCGGATTATCTGGAGAGAATTGCAGATGAGAAAAATGAGCATTAGGCGACGCGGTCAGGACAACATCGCTGGAACGATTTGATGGCAGATCCTGAAATGATCAAGCGCTGGAAAATGATCGAAGCGCTGCTCGAGCGTGCGCGACAAGCCTTACCCGAAACGCCGCACGATCAACGGCCAGCACTGTTAGCCCAATACCAGGAATTTCTGGAGCACAACGAATTTGGGTTGGCATTCGATGTACTTGGGGAACTCGGTCATCTCGTCTCCGCCCACGGTGGATTTTGGCGTGATCTGGAGCGTGCCGCCGAGTCCATGGGATTGACGGATAGAGTACCAGCTCTTCGCAAGGCGTTCTCCGAGGCACTGATTTCGCCGAAATAGCGCGTAGGATGGGTAGAGCACTTGCGAAACCCATCGCTCTGCTGCTTCTCGGTCGTCGGGCTTGATGGATTTCGCTTTCGCTCCTCGAGCTAAGGCGGACAAGTCGCTCTACCCATCCCACGCGTTCAAGGGCCGGCCGGGCTGCTCGCCCTTCGGAAAGCTATAGACATGATCAAAGCCGTGGGGGAGAACGCGGCATCGTACCAATTTCAGGATGCCGCAAGATGGAATTTGATGATGTCATTCTCGGCCGGCGCAGCATTCGCGGCTACAAGCCCGATCCTGTCCCGCAGGAATTGATCAAGGAGATCCTGGGGCTGGCGATGCGCGCGCCATCGTCGATGAATACCCAGCCGTGGAATTTCTATGTCATCACCGGCGAGCCGCTGGATCGTATCCGTCAGGGCAATACCGAGCGCAATCTGGCGGGCGTGCCGCACTCGCGCGAGTTTCGGACCGGCCAGGCATTCGAGGGCGTGCATCGCGAACGCCAGATTGGCGTGGCCAAGCAGTTGTTCAGCGCCATGGGAATTGCGCGAGACGACAAGCAGCAACGGCAGGACTGGGTCCTGCGCGGCTTTCGCCAGTTCGACGCGCCTGTGTGCGTGATCATCACTTACGATCGCGAACTGGCCTCCAGTGACGATACCGCCTTCGACTGTGGCGCCGTGGCGACCGCGCTCGTCAACGCGGCCTGGTCGAGGGGCTTGGCGCCGTGATCAACAGCCAGGGCATCATGCAATCCCCCGTCGTGCGCGAGCATGCCGGGATCGCGGACGATCAGGTGATCATGAAGAGCATCGCGCTCGGCTGGCCGGATCATAGTTTTCCTGCCAACGCCGTCGTGTCCGAGCGCAAGTCGGTCGACGAAGCGACGACTTTCGTGGGATTTGCGAGCGGAGCCTCGAAATAGCCTGAAGATTTTTCGAGACCCGTTCAGTACCGCCTCAGCAGCCCGCGATCCACGCTCGCCTCGCCATAGTCGGCGCACGCTCTCTTCGGGTTTCTGATCAGATCGGTCCGGACGCGCCTGAATGTCTTGCTGGCCGCATCCGACACCCCGGGGCGGAATTTGCCGGGATCATAGCTGTCGCCGTCACGAGCCTTGATGGCGGCAGCATAGGCGTCGATCATCGCCATCGCGGCATCGGGACTGCCGAGCAGCCGCGCGCCGAGCCGGACACCGCCGCTGCCGTCGATCTCATAACCGTCGCATCGCTGTTCGAGCACCACGGATGCGATGACCATCTGGTCGAGGAACGTCGCCTCGGCTTCGGTGAGCGCTGCCGCTTGTGCGGGTCCGGACGCGAGCGTCGCCAGCATCGCGACGGCTGACAATTTGATTTTCATTGTCATGGCTCTCGATTGCGATCGCGCATATCGAAAGCCGCGGTGTCCGTAGGATATTGACCTAGATCAACGGGAGCGCCACGAGCCATCTGCTCCCTTGCGCGGCGGCGCTCCCTCAACACGTCATTGCGACGACAGCCTGGGCTACAGCACCAAGCGTTACCGCTTCGTCCAATCGATGACCCGGCCCGGATCGGCGTCGAACTCCATGCTGCAGAACGTGCCGCCCTGGAAATAGTCGCCGACCGGATCCGCTTTCAGCTTGGCCTGCTCGGCCATCGCATGCTCGCGGAAATCTTCGGCGCGGCCGGTGGGGCGATAGCCGAATTCGTAGGCGCGGTGGTTGTCCCACCAGGCGCGCTCGTTGAGAGAGGCGCCGTAGAAGACTTCGAAATGGATGTCTGGATGCTCGAGCCCGATGCGGCAGAGCTGCACGAGATCGTCGGGCTTGAGCCAGATCGAGAGCCGGCGCTGGTCGAGCGGCATGTCGCCGAAATTGCCGATGCGCAGGCACGTCACCTTCAGCCCGTGCTTGTCGGCATAGAGCGCGCCGACCGCCTCGCCGAACACCTTGCTGACGCCGTAGCGGCCGTCGGGGCGCGGGGTGACGTCGGTGCCGATCTTGTGGTGGCGCGGATAGAAGCCGACGGCGTGGTTCGACGAGGCGAACACCACGCGCTTGACGCCCTTGCGATAGGCCGCCTCGAACAGATTGTAGCCGCCGATGATGTTGGCCTGGAGGATCTGATCCCAGGAGCCTTCGACCGAATAACCGCCGAAATGGATGATGCCATCGACGCCTTCGCAGATGGCCTCGCACTGCGCGAGATCCGCGAGGTCGGCCGCCTTGAATTTCTCGTTCGCACCGAGATCGGCCGGCGGCTTGATGTCGGAGAGCAGGAGATCCGGGTAGATCGGCGGCAGCAGCTTTCGCAGGCTCGTGCCGATTCCGCCCGAAGCTCCCGTCATCAAAATACGCGGCATGTCTTCCCTCGCCTGTGGTGACCGATTTGCGGTCACATGTCTCTAATGATAGCAGCATTGTCCAGAGGGAACGAAACGAGAGAACCGACATGAATGAGGCATCGTCCCACCCCCAGGAGCGGTCAGGCTGGCGGCCGGCGAGCTACTATCCCGATCCGGCGATAAAGGCATTGGATCCGCGCTTTGAAAAATACTGGCTGAAACTGTCGGCGGTGGAGCGGATTGCGACCGGGCTGCGCTGGGCCGAAGGTCCGGTCTGGGTCGGCGACGGGCGTTACCTGCTGTGCAGCGACATCCCCAATCAGCGCATCCTCAAATGGGAGGAGGAGACCGGCGCCGTCAGCGTGTTTCGAAAGCCCTCCAATTTCGCCAACGGCAACACGCGCGACAGGCAGGGCCGGCTCGTCACCTGCGAGCATGGCGGGCGCCGCGTGACCCGCACCGAATATGACGGCAGCATCACCGTGCTGATGGATCAATTCAACGGCAAGCGCTTGAACTCGCCGAACGATGTCGTTGTTAAATCGGACGGCTCGATCTGGTTCACCGATCCGACCTTCGGCCTGCTCGGCAATTACGAGGGCTACACGGCCGAGCCCGAGATCGATCCGAACGTCTATCGCCTGGATTCCGAAACCGGCAAGGCGACCATCGTCGCCGAGGGCGTGCTCGGGCCCAACGGGCTGTGCTTCTCGCCGGACGAGAAGATCTTGTACGTCGTGGAATCGCGCGGCGTGCCGAACCGCAAGATCCTCGCCTATGACGTCGCGCCTGATGGCACCACGATCTCCAACAAGCGCGTCCACATCGATGCAGGCCCTGGCACGCCGGACGGCATGCGCTGCGACATCGACGGTAATCTCTGGTGCGGCTGGGGCATGGGCGATCCCGAGGCTCGACGGCGTCGTGGTGTTCGCGCCCGACGGCGTCATGATCGGCCGCATCGCCCTGCCCGAGCGCTGCGCCAACGTCTGCTTTGGCGGCGTCAAGCGCAACCGCCTGTTCATGGCGGCGAGTCAATCGATCTACGCGCTGTATGTGAACACGCAGGGCGCGTTGGGGGATAGGCGCGACGAGGCGACGGTGCCGTAGCCCGGATGAAGCGAAGCGCAATCCGGGGACCGGTCCCGCATTACGCTTCGCTCCATGCGGGCTACGAAGGACGGCAATAAAAAAACGCCGGAGCGGTTGCCCGCTCCGGCGTCATTCGGTTCAGGCGATAAAACTCACGCCGCGTTGAAGCCGGCGACAGCCTTCACTTCGAGGAAGTCCTCGAGGCCGTACTTGCCCCACTCGCGCCCGTTGCCCGACTGCTTGTAGCCGCCGGAACGGCGCGGTGCGGTCGTTCGGCACGCCCTGCAGGTTGACGTTGCCGGCGCGGATCTGGCGGCCGACGCGCTTGGCGTCCTCGACCGAAGCGCCCGTGACGTAGCCCGCGAGCCCATAGGGCGTGTCGTTGGCGATGTGCACGGCTTCGGCTTCGTCCTTGGCGCCGATGATGGTCAGCACCGGTCCGAAGATCTCTTCGCGGGCGATCGTCATGTCGGGGGTGACGTCGGCGAAGATGGTCGGACGGACATAGAAGCCCTTGTTGACGCCTTCGGGCAAGCCCGGACCACCGGCGACGAGCGTTGCGCCCTCGTCGATGCCCTTCTTGATCAGGCCCTGGATCTTGTCCCACTGGCCGCGGTTGACGACGGGACCGATGGTGGTGCCTTCAGCGCGGGGATCACCGGCCTTGGTCTTGTCGGCCACCGCCTTCGCGATCGCGGCGACTTCCTTCATCTTGGACAACGGCACGATCATGCGCGAGGGCGCGTTGCAGGACTGGCCGGAGTTGTTGAACATGTGCATCACGCCGCCGGTCACCGCCTTCGTGAGGTCGGCACCTTCGAGGATGACGTTCGGCGACTTGCCGCCCAGCTCCTGGCTGACGCGCTTGACGGTGGGAGCAGCGCGCTTGGCCACATCGATGCCGGCGCGGGTCGAGCCGGTGAAGGAGATCATGTCGATATCGGGATGCTCGCTCATGGCGGCGCCGACCTCGGGGCCAAGGCCGTTGACGAGGTTGAACACGCCCTTCGGCACGCCGGCTTCATGGAGGATCTCCGCGAAGATCAGCGCCGAGGTCGGGGTGAATTCCGACGGCTTCAGGATCATGGTGCAGCCGGCGGCGAGCGCGGGCGCGACCTTGCAGGCGATCTGATTGAGCGGCCAGTTCCAGGGCGTGATCATGCCGACCACACCGATCGGCTCGCGCAGCACCATGGCGGTACCGACCGGCTCCTCGAAATGATAGTTCTTGAGCACGTCGAGCGTGGTCATGAGATGGCCCAAACCGGCTCCGGCCTGCAGCTTCTCGGCCATCGGCAGCGGCGCGCCCATCTCGTCGGAGACGGCGGCGCCGATCTCCTTGAGGCGGCCCTTGTAGACCTCGATCACTTTGGTGAGCAGCGCGACGCGCTCGTCACGGCTGGTCTGGGAGAAGGTCGCGAAGGCACGCTTGGCGGCGGCAACCGCCTTGTCGACGTCGGCCTTGGAGCCCAGCGCAACCTCGTACATCGCCTCTTCCGTCGCGGGGTTGACCACGGCGGTGGACTTCTTGACGGCGGGGTCGACCCAGGCGCCGTCGATGTAGAATTGCATGCGATTGACCATCGTTAACCTCTTCTTGGGGGCATGGTGGGGGCGTTTCGGCAGGCATCCTTGCACGAAAGCGCCGGCAATTGAACCCGCCATATGCGGGGCCAGCGTTGCGGCAGACGGAGGTTATATGAGCCGATGGCGGGAACGTGGCAAGGTGGCGCAGTTGTCATTCCGGGGCGCGCAATAGCGCGAACCCGGAATGACAGGATGGTTACCTCGACTACACCGCCATCTTCCGATGCAGCACTGGCGCACCGGTGGTGAGGCTTTCCGCCGCATCGATGATCGCATTCGCGTCGATGCCGTAGTGGCGATAAAGGTCGGCGATGCTGCCGGTCTGGCCGAATTGCTCGACACCGAGCGCCTCGACGCGGTGGCCGCGGACGCTGCCGAGCCAGCCGAGCGTGGACGGATGGCCATCGATCACGGTCACGATGCCGCAGTCGCGCGGCAGCGGCGCAAGCAGCTTTTCGATGTGGCTGAGATGCTGCACGCCGCGCCGATCCCGCCGCAGCTTTCGCGCGGCGGTCCACCCCGCATGGAGGCGATCCGCCGAGGTGATCGCGAGCAGGCCGATGTCGCGGCGGCTTTCGCCGATGAAGCCGGTGGCCTCGATCGCTTCGGGCGCGACCGCGCCGGTATAGGCGATCACGGCTTCGGCATTCGGGCCCGGCTTGCGCAGCCAGTAGGCGCCGTCGGTGATGCCCTGCGCCAGCTCAGGTGTCATGATCCGCTGCGCCTGCTCGATGCTACGCGTCGAGAGGCGCAGGTAAACCGAGCCGCCCTCGCCCGGATCGCGCTGCATGTGCTCGAAGCCCCAGCCCATGATCACGGCGAGTTCGTCGACAAAGGCGGGCTCGAATGAGGCGAGCCCGTCTTGCGCCATGCCGATCAAGGGCGTCGCGATCGACTGGTGCGCGCCGCCTTCGGGCGCGAGCGTGATGCCCGACGGCGTCGCCGCCACCATGAAGCGGGCATCCTGGTAGCAGGCATAGTTCAGCGCATCGAGGCCGCGCTCAATGAAGGGATCGTAGAGCGTGCCGACCGGCAAGAGGCGCTCGCCGTTGATCTGGTGCGACAGACCGAGCGCGGAGAGCATGATGAACAGGTTCATCTCGGCGATGCCGAGACTCGAGGTGCTGGCCCTTGGGCGAAAAGTCCCAGTTGAAGGTGGAGGGAATTTTCTCGCTACGGAATAAATCTGCCTTCTCGGCGCGCGCGAACAGGCCGCGGCGGTTCACCCACGGCCCGAGATTGGTCGAGACGGTGACGTCGGGCGAGGTCGTGACGATGCGTTGGGCCAGCTCGCTGTCGCCGCGCGCGATCTCGTTCAGCACCAAGCCAAAGCCCTGCTGGGTCGACATCTGCGCCGACGGCTTGAAGGCGAGCTGGGCCGGCACCTCGACCACAGGCGCGGTCAACCTGCGGCCGTCCTGGTTGAACGGCACGCGCGCGAGGAAGGCGTCGAGTTCGGCTGCGCCTTGGGTCAGGCCTTCGTACTTGTCCCATTCGTGGCCGGGGCGGATGTTCTGGCTCTCGCGATATTTCTCCATCTGCGCGACCGTCATCAGGCCGGCATGATTGTCCTTGTGGCCCTGGAACGGCAGGCCGACGCCCTTGATGGTGTAGGCGATGAAGCAGACCGGGCGATCGTGGTCGATGGACTCGAATGCATCCAGCATGCTCGCCATGTCGTGGCCGCCGAGATTCGACATCAGCGCCAGCAATTCCTCGTCGCTGCGCTTGTCGATCAGTTTCGTGATCGGCCCCTGATCGCCGATCTCGTCATGCAGATATTTGCGGAACGCCGCACCGCCCTGAAAACAGAGCGCGGCGTAGAGCGCGTTCGGGCAATTGTCGATCCAGCGCTTCAATGCTTCGCCGCCGGGCTCGGCAAAGGCTTCGCGCATCAGGCGACCGTATTTGACGATGACGACGTCCCAGCCGAAATTGCGGAACATGGTCTCGAACTTTTCCCAGAGCCCTTCGCGAACGACGGCATCGAGCGACTGGCGGTTATAGTCCACCACCCACCAGGTGTTGCGCAGGCCGTGCTTCCAGCCCTCGGCGAGCGCTTCCCAGATATTGCCCTCGTCCATCTCGGCGTCGCCGACGAGCGCGATCATCCGGCCCTCGCGGCGATCCCTAGCCCAGCCATGCGCCTTGACGTAGTCCTGCACCAGCGATGAGAACAGCGTCTGCGCGACGCCGAGGCCGACCGAGCCGGTGGAGAAATCGACGTCGTCGACGTCCTTGGTGCGCGAGGGATAGGATTGCGCGCCCTTGAAGCCGCGAAAGTTTTCCAGCTTCTCGCGGCTCTGCCGGCCGAACAGATACTGGATGGCGTGAAACACCGGGCTCGCATGCGGCTTCACGGCAACGCGGTCTTCGGGCCTCAACACGCTGAAGTACAGCGCGGACATGATTGTGGCGAGCGATGCGGACGAGGCCTGATGGCCCCCGACCTTGAGGCCGTCCGCATTGGGGCGGATGTGGTTGGCGTGATGGATGGTCCATGACGACAGCCACAGCGCCTTGCGGCTAAGCGCGGTCAATGTCTCGAGACGGGCGGTATCAACGGGCATGGCAATGCTCCCGGAAACAGGTGGAGCGATGATACGCCTGCAAGCGGCGCCAAACTTCTCAATTTTTCGCGCCCTACCCGATGATCTTGGTATATTTTACCAACGAGAATCCAAAAAGACAGGTTTCATTCCAATGTCCGAGACTCGACACCATCGACCGCAAGATCCTCGCTCTGCTGCAGGCCGACAGCCGGCTGACCATGCAGGAGCTCGCCGACAAGGTCGGGCTGTCGGTGTCGCCCTGCCATCGCCGGGTCAAGCTCCTGGAGGAGCGCGGCGTGATCTCGCGCTACGTCGCGACCGTGGACCAGAAGGCGCTGGGCCTGCATGTCAGCGTCTTCATCTCGATCAAGCTGGCGCGGCAGAAGGAGGAGGATCTCAACCGCTTCGCCCGCGCGATCTCGAAATGGGACGAGGTGCTGGAGTGCTATCTGATGACCGGCAACCGCGATTATCTCCTGCGCGTCGTCGCCGCCGACCTCGCCTCCTACGAGACGTTCCTGAAGACCAAGCTGACCCGGCTCGACGGCATCGCCTCGATCGAATCCAGTTTTGCGCTGAGCCAGGTCAAGTACTCGATCGCACTACCGGTGTGACGGTAACTCGGACACCGACGCAATGAACCGTTCGGGACCGGCGGCACCGCGGCAATCAAGCCCTGCCGCGGCTGCCGCTCAACGACACTTGGGATCGTCAGGCGTCGTGAACCCGCCCGCACCGTCTTCCGGCATGTGCCAGGCTACAGTCTTGGGAACGGGAAGCTGCCCCGGCGCAGGAGCCGATACGACAACGGCCGTATAGCAGGGAGGCAGTTCTTCAAGGCTCATCGAACGCAACGCCTCTTCAGGCGCGCGGCCACCGAGACGTCTGAGGAATCCTGCGTCGTCGATCAATCGCTGGAACGCGCCGGTGTTTGCGATCGTCACCGTGACGGGCGAGCCTTCGACGTCGACACGCCAGGGCTCCTCGAACTGGTGCGTGTGACCATAAATGAAGACCCGCATCGACTTGTGGTCGGCCTGACGAGCGGCGAGATGTTTCGCCATCACCTTGCTCTTGGACGAAAGGAAATGCTCGGCGAGACTGCCGAGCTGCATGTCCCAGCAGATCTGGTCCTTCTCATTCGCTGCGATCATGTCGCAGAGCTGCTGAACTTCGGCGTCGGGAAGCCGCTCCTTGTCGTTCGCCAGCCTGGTCAGCTCGGACCTGATGGCCTTTGCATCGTCGTCATCCCGCGACAATTGCTGCCTGAGCGGATCCTCCTTTGGCAGCGCATGAGAGGAACAGCATCGCGCCCTTCCCGCGCGCGATCCCGATATCCCAGTTGACCTTGCCGGCAGGAGGCTTCCCTAGCATGACGGACTTCTGTCTCAACGACGTCTCGAGCAGGTTGAAGCTCAACAATCTCGCAACGTCGGAAGCCGAGCCCCAGAGCCCGCGATCCGCGGCGCGATACCGGGCCCCGCGGTCTCCGGACTGAGATTGTCGATGATCGAATAGGTCTTTTCCTGGTCGTTGAACAGCCGCTGAACGAACAGCTCGCCCCATGGTCGAACGATATAGTCCTTTCCTTCGACGTGACGCGATATCGTTGGCCATGTCGCGTATTTGTTGACGTCCTGGCCGATCTGGTTGCCGTGCTCTGCGAGGATGCGGCCGTCAGCAGAGACCCACACGCCTTCGGTCACGAGATTGATGCGCCCGCTGCCGGCATTCAACGCAGTTCCGAGCGCATTCCAGACGGCGGCATAGCGCAGTGTCGAATCGTGATTTCCGACGATGATGTGCAGCCGGTTATCGCCGCGCTCGGCAAAATTCCGCAAGATGCCGAGATCGCCCGCATGTTCGGCCGCCACTTTTCCGACCAAGGCGGCCATTTCGTCGATCGTGCAGCCGAGATCCGCGCCCGCGCCGCCGCATTTGATCTCGGCCGGCGGCTGCCAGAGTTCGAGAAAGTCGCCGACGATGACGAGATCGACGCGCTGCTGGCCATCCTCCGTGATCTGGTTCAGGAAACCTTCCAGCGCCTTCGGCCAACGGAAGTCTTCCGTCGGGTCCCAGGCGCCGCCTGCCTGCTTGCCGACGCCAAAATGCAGATCGCTGATGAACACGCTGTGTCGGGGCGAAGCGGCCGGCGCCTGATAGGGCACTGTCGCGACGGCAGGCGCGTTTGCATCGTCCGCCCCAACCGCGGCAAACGGCGAAGCCAGGATCATCGCAACCACGAACGCTGCCGTCTGACGAAGTTTCATGCCGCACCTTGCTGGTTAGGGCTGGACACAGAGCTTGATCGCGGGATTGCCGAGCAGGACATATTCGAGGCCCAGCTCGCTGTAGTCGGCGTCGGCCTTGTCCTTGAACTTCTGCGCCGTTCGCGCGACCGTCTTGTCGAACAGATCGAGGATGGTGGGCGCGGGCTTTTCCGACGCGACCTCGGCCATGATCTCCGCAAACGTGCTGGCGAAGACGACACCGTATCCTGCGTCGATCGTGAACGGTGATGCGATCAGCGTGTCGAATCCCTGCTCGTTCAGCCGCTGCAGCAACTCGGTGTTCCGGCCCTTGGCGGACGCGGCGGAACAGGCGGCGAAAATGCCGACACTCCCGGACGGAAACTTCTTTTCGATATCTTGCGGAATGATGTGATCCGTCGACTCCGCAAACCACATCGCCCCCTCATCCTGATGAGCGAGAACGACGAAGCCGACCGCGGACGCGGACGCCAGAGTCAGCAAGGGCGTCACCGAGCCCGTCGTCGCGCCGAGATATTGCCTGAGCTTGTCGATCTCGGAAATCCGCGTTCCCGGGACTTTGGCGGGGAAGAAGCCTGGAGGCATGACTGCGCCGGGAACGTTTTCCAGCCCGTCCGGAACTGCAAACATCCAATCGCCGATGCACTTGTCGCGAGATGGATATCGCTCGATCGCCATCGGCTGCACCACGATGATCGGCTTATCCAGCACGGGATCCGGTCCCTTGGCGCCGAGGATTCCGAGCGGAACGTAGATGCTGCGGTTCTGGCCGCTGGTCACGTCCGAGGCGACGCGCACCACCACCACGGGGGATCCCGTGCTTTCGCGGACGATGGCCCTGAAAGCCGCCCAGGCGTTCTTGGCATCGTCCTCCGTCGAATTTCCGGATTTCGTGGAGAACAGGATCTTTGCAAGCTCCTTGGCCGCTGGAAGATAGCTGCCCGGCTTCTTGTCGGCGGAATCCTTGCGCGCTTTCAGAATCATGTTCTGGAAGCGATCGGTCCTCAGGAAGTCGACGACGCTCGACGCCGTCTGCCAACCGTAGACCAGCGTCTTCCCGGGGCGACCATCGACGAACACCGCCATGCTGTAGGCTTCGAAATCGAAGATGTGAAGCGCGGCGGCCGCGGTCGCGTCGGCGCCTGAGCCTTCCACCCCGAGCGACACTTCGCGCAAGGAGTTGAGGCCTCCCGAAAGCGCGTCGGCCTGCGCCGGATCGGCGCTGTCGCAAACCGGAGCGGACGTGTTGGTGTCGCCGATGGACACGCGCTGCACGAGATGATCGAGCGGCTGGAGGCCCCTGAAGATCGCGAAGGCGATCGTGGCACAGCCCTCGGATTCAGCGGTCAATCCGATCTGGATGCTGCCGGCACTCGCCTGCTGCGACAGTTCGGTGATCGACATCGAACCGTCGGCGTATCTCTTCGCCGCATCCGCATCCGGGTGTCGGATTTTATCCAGGTCGATCTTCAACGTATAGGCGTGCCGGTCGTCCCCCAGCCTGAGGCCGGAGCCCTCGGGAACGAGCGGCTTGATGGTCAGGACAACGTCACGCGTCTTGGACTCGGCGATCATCGCCGCAAACCCCGGATCCACCTGCGCACCGGAAGACTGCGAGGCCCGCCGCAGCAATGCGTAATTGAACGCCGCCACATCGAGCGTGTAGGTGTAGGTGTTGTTGGCAATCAGGATGTTTGCCGCCGGCCCGCCTCCGTCGACGAACCACCCATTCCAATAAGCGGAGGTATTGACCGGTTCAGACATTGGCGATCCCGCGTTGGGAACCGGCGTCGGGCTTGGCGTTGGCGAAGCCGTGATCGGTTGGTCGCCGGAGATTTGACCCGCGGGTCTCGGCCCCATCGGCGCCATTCGTCCCGAGGGCCGCACGTCCGCGGTTATCCTGCCGTCGAAATCGACTGAAGGACCCATCCGGCCGAGAATATCACCAATGCGGCCATCCACCCGCGGCAGTGGTGCACCGGGTGCGATAGGCCTCGGCGCAGGTGGCGCCGCGGAGCCGACCGGTGGTGCTGCGGAGGCAACAGGCGGGGGTGCAGGACTCGGCGCCGCGGAGGCGACCGGCGGCGGGAGAGCCATCGGCGCCGACATTGGCGGGGGTGGCTCGCGGATCGGCGCGGCCCGCGGACCCATTCGCCGTGGCGGCTCGGCCCCTCCATCGATTGTGGCGACTCTGCCGTGTTTGGGAACCGGCATCTTCTCGTGAGCCGACGCCTGAACGTCGGCGCCCGGCGTCGGGGAGCCGGGTTGAGCCCCGGGGCAGCTTGTGGCGCCGCCTGCGGCAGCGGTTGCGTCACATCATCGATTCTGGCGACCTTGCTATCGATGCGAGCGGGAGCCTGCTTGACGATCGGCGCTGTGTCGACCGACGGCGGCGCAGTCGCGGTCGGAGCCTTCGGCAGGTCCGGCGGCAATTGCGGCGACGCAGGCGGATCCTGGCCCCTGGCGTCTATGCTCGGCGGAGCCGGAAACGTCACATGCGCCTCCTGCACCGTGGTCAGCGCCGCCGATTGCAGCAGCAGGAACAACCCCGCAACGGCCGCCAACCCCGCCGCGCTACCCGCAACGAGCCATCGCGGCGCAAACCAATGAGAGCGGACAGCGACGAACGCCAGAAATCCGAGATTGGCCGCGAGGAATACCGCGAACCAGAGACTCAGGCTGATCTATGCCGGCGGCTTGCAGCCCGTAGGCTTCGAACCAGGCAAGTGATACGCAGACGAGAGTGCCGAACACCCCGAGAAACACTGTTCTGACAGGGGACACCAGCGTGCGCGCTTCTGCGGCTTGAATATCTGCCACGGCGAACCCGCAAAAAATGAATTGCAAGAAATAATCGCCGAGACTGTCACAAGAACTCCAGCGCGTCTACCCTTACGTGCAAGCGTTCCAGGGAACCCGCTGGCCGCTTGCGTGCAAATACAGCGGTGGTCGCCGCCGTCCCGGCCTCACCGCCACGGCTGCACGATAATCTTGGTGTGCGCCTCGGGATTGGCGAGATCGGCGAAGGCCTTTGCGACGCCGTCGATGCCGACCTCCGCCGTGACCATGGCCGCGGCATCCACTTGCCCGTCCGCGATGAGACGGAGTGACGCAGCGAACTCCTCAGGGGTGTAGCCGAGCACATACTGGACGTTGAGGCTCCTTCATGATGCCGAGCATGGGCTCGTTTCGGTCGCTCTCCATGCAGACGCCGACCACGACGATCCTGGCATCGCGCGGGGCGCCCTCGAACACCTGCTGCAGCAGGCCGGGCACGCCGACGCATTCGAAGATGATCGCGGGCTTAAGCGCCGGCAGCATCGCCTGGAACGGCGGCCGTGCGGCCTTCTCTGCCTCCGACATCTGCGCGTGCTCGGCCCAGGTCGCGTAGGGCTGCGACACCCTGGGATCAACGACGATATCGGCGCCGAGCTTGGCCGCGAGCGCACGTCGTGTCGGCGAATAGTCGGCGGCGACGATGGGATGCAGGCCCTTCAGCTTCAGCGCGGCGATCACCGCGAGCCCGACCGGGCCGCAGCCGATCACGAGCGGCACTTCGCCGCCACGGATGTTGGCTTTCGCCACGGCGTGGACGCCGACGGCGAGCGGCTCGGTCAGCGCCGCGTGTTCCGGGGCAAGGCCGTTCGGCACCTCGAGCAGCAAGGGCTCGCTGAGCAGCATCTGCTCCGCATAGCCGCCGACGAAATCGTTGGAATAGCCGATCCCCTTGATGCCCTCGGGCGTCACCAGTGCCGGCAACGAGCACACATGCGTCCCCGGCTTGAGCCGGCGTTGGGTGCCCGGGCCGTAGTCGAGGATCTCGCAGCAGAATTCATGACCAAACACCACGTCACGCGACAGGTCCATCGGCGTCCGGCCGGTCTTCTTCGCCATGTCCACCATGCGATCGGCGTGCTGGCGCGCGTGCAGGTCGGAGCCGCAGATGCCGCAAGCGAGCGTCTTGACCAGCACCTGGCCGGGGCCAGGTGTCGGCTCGGCCATCCGGTCGACGACAATCTCACCGTTCCTGAAAATGGCAGCGCGCATCCGGCTCCTCCTTTTATCGTTGGAGCCGTTGATAGCACGACGCGGGACGCGGCGACTTGCGTCAGGGGTTCGGGGAACGCTCTTCCAGCACCAGCAGCTGGGCCCGGCGGACACGCTCGCGATGAGCGATATACAGGCCGCTGGCGACGATGAAGGCGGCGCCGACGACGGTCCAGACATCGGGCACCTCACCGAAGATGAAGAAGCCGAGAATGCTGACCCAGAGCAGTTGCGTGTAGGAGAACGGCGCCAGCACCGAGGCATCGCCGTAGCGATAGGCCAGCACGATGATCCACTGGCCGACGGTCGAGGCGACACCGATCACGATGCCGAGGCCGATCGCAGTCCAGCTCGGCGTGACCCAGACGAACGGCACCATCAGAGAAAGGATGGCAACACCCGTCAACGCGGAATAGGCCATGGTGGTGAGCACGGCCTCACGACCGCTCATCATGCGCGTCAGGATCAGCGCGGCAGCCCAGCAGAAGGCCGAGACGATCGGAAAGAACGCGGCGGCGTGGAGACGCGCTCGTACCCGGCCGCAGGATGATCAGCACGCCGGTCAGGCCAATCCCCGTCGCGATCCAGCGGCGCATACCGACCTTCTCGCTGAGAAATATGATCGACAGCGCGGTGACGAACAGCGGCGAAACGAAACCGGTGGCCGAGGCCTCCGCGATCGGGAGGAACGCAAGGCCGGTGATGAAGAACAGCGAGGAGCCCAGCAGCGCGACGCCGCGCATCAGTTGCAGGCCGAGCCGCTCGGTGCGCATCGCATGGAGCGGCGAACCCGGCAGCATCACCGGCGTGAACATCAGCGCGAAGGTGACGAAGCGGATCCAGGTGATCTCGATCGACGGCAGGCTGGTCGAGAGATATTTCGCTGTCGTGTCGGAGGTGCCGAGAAACACCGTCGACAGCAGCACCAACGCGATGCCCTTGAAGGGATGATCGACGCGCGCGGGTGCACGGCGAGCCGTCTTCTTCTTTTCCGGCGCAGGCATGGGAATACTATCGAGCCTTGCGGCTACGGCGGGCGGCGGTGTCACTGTGGGAACCCGGCAAAATGCGAATCGAGAACGATCCATAAAAACGACAAATGCGCCGCTTTCACAACTTCCGAAAACAGGATGCCGATATGCGCTCACGTCCGCGCGCGTCAATACTCCATTAATAATAGGCGTTTGTGCATTACAGCATGGGGAGGCTGCGCGGCTTGGCACCGCGCGGAAACGCCGCATCGAGCATCGAAATCTCCTCTGTCGTCAGCACGAGAGAGCCTGCCGCCGCATTCTCGCCGGCATGTTCCGCCGAGGACGCCTTCGGGATCGCGAACACCGTAGTCGCACGGGTGAGGAAGCTCAGCGCGACCTGACGCGGTGTCGCACGACGCGCTTCAGCAATGCGGGCAAGCACGGCGCCACCCTTGCTGCGCGCATCCGGGAAATCGTCGTGGCCGAACGGCGAATAAGCGACGACGGCGACGCCGTGCTTCTCACACCACGGGATCACCGCATGCTCGATCGCACGCTCCTTGAGATGATAGAGCACCTGGTTGCAGGCGATGCGGCCTTCGCCGGACACCTCCAAGATCTCGTCGAGGTCGTCGGCGTCGAAATTGGAGACGCCCCAGGATTTGATCTTGCCAGCTTTCACGAGGTCCTCGAACGCGGCAACCGTGTCCTCGAGCGGATAGGAACCGCGCCAATGCAGGAGATAGCAATCGAGATGATTGGTCTTCAACCGCTTCAGCGAGCGCTCGCAGGCGGCGATCGTTCCGCGGCGCGATGCGTTGCTCGGCAGCACTTTGGAGACCAGGAACACCTCGTCACGACGGCCAGCGATGGCGTTGGCAATGACGAGACTCGGCGTCGCCATACATCTCGGCGGTGTCGATATGCGTCATGCCGAGATCGAGCCCATGCTGAAGCGCGGCGATCGCGCGGCTGCGATCGCCGTGGTCGAGATACCAGGTGCCCTGCCCGATCACGGAGACGTTGGCGCCGGTCTTGCCGAAGGGTTTTGTGTTCATGTTGGAGCTCACAGTCCGCCGATATCCGCGACCAGCACACTGCCGGTCGATGACTCCGTGATATAAAGGCGATCTTTGTTGGCGCCACCGATCGCGACATTGGTGCAGTTCGGTCCCGCGCACGACTTGATCCGCGCGATCAATTCGCCGTTCGCCGCGAACACGAAGACGTGGCCGAGCGAAGCGTGGCCGACGAACAGGCGCCCTTTGGCATCCATAGTCATCCCATCAGGGCCGCTGGTGCCGAACAGCGAGCAGAAGCGACCGACCTTGGACACGCTGCCGTCCTTCATGAAGGGCAACCGCCAGACCGCATTGTCGCGGGTCATCGCGACGAACAGCACGGTCTCGGTTGGGTCGAGCACCAGGCCATTTGGGCTGACGCCGGTGTCGATCAGGCGATCGAGCCGGCCATTCGATGCCAGCCGATAGACCCGGCCAGTCGGATCATGCAGACCGGTCTGCCCCTGATCGGTGAAATAGATGTCGCCGTTGGAGGCAAGATGCAGGTCGTTGCAGCCGCGAAATGATTCCGAATTGCGTGCGGTCAGCACCGCCGTGATGCGACCGGCCTTCTCATCGAGCTGCATGATGCCATGCATGTAGTCGGCGATCAGGATACGGCCGTCGGACGCGATCTTCAGGCCGTTCGGCCAACCCTCATATTCGACGACCTGCGACCACTCGCCGTCAGGCGCGATGCGGAAGATCCGGCCGAACGGAATGTCGACGATGTAGAGATTGCCGTCCCTGTCGAAGGACGGCCCCTCGATGAAGCTGTCGGTCGGTACATTCGGCCGGTTGGCATCAGCCCAATCGGTCCGCACGCCCTTGCGGCGGAACTTGTCGGGCATGGCGGCGAAGAGCTTGGTTTCGATCAGGCGCGGCGGCGTTTCCAGGTACATCATTGTTGTTGTGATTGTTGAGGGGAGCGCGGCAGCATAGGCCACAATCGACGACGCGTCGATTGGGGCGGAGAGGCGTGGCGGAGTAGCCGCCCTTAGCACTCTCGTGTCCCGGACGCGCTGCAACGCGTCAGCGTTGCTGCGCAGAGCCGGGACCCAGGAAGGCCAAACACGCCGCTGTTAGATGGGCCCCGGCTCTGCAGCGCATCACTTCGTGCTGCGCAGCGTCCGGGAGCACGAGAGCTCGCGCCTACCCCACCGCGCTCGCGACTTTCACCTGCTTCACCGGCACGTCGGTGCTCGCGATCAACCGCTTCAGCTCCGGAATGCAGGAACCGCAATTGGTGCCCGCCTTGAGCTTGGCGCCGATCTCGGCGGCGGTGCGTGCACCGGCGGCAATGGTGTCGCAGATGGTGCCGCGGCCGACGCCGAAGCAGGCGCAGACGATCGGGCCCGTCGCTGCGGCACCCTCGCTGGATTTACCCGACAGCAGCATGCGTCGCTCGTCATCGGAGACGTGGTCGGCGACGAACAGGCTTTTCACCACCTCCCAGTCGCCAGCGTCATGCGCGGGACCGACGAACAAGCAGGTCTCGATGCGATCGCCTGCGAACGAAGCGGCGCGATAGACGCCGCCGCCGAAGTCGCGATAGTCGGCGACGTCCTCCCCGGCGAGGCCCTCGAGCCAGGCCGGCCAGCGCGAAAGGTCCGCATTGTCGGCAAAGAGATAGCCGAAGCCGCCGGCGACCGTAACGCGGGTCCACAACAGGTTCGGCGGAAGCTCGAGCGGCTTGCGCGACAACGCAAAGCCGCGGAAGACGAATTCGTAAGGAGAAATCGCGGCCGGCGTCGCCTTGGACTCCGGCTGTCCGGAGAACGGGTCGGTGAATGACTGCACCAGCGCACCGACGCGGCCGTGCGAGGCATTCATCGCGCTCCAGTGGATCGGCACGAACAGCGTACCGCGCTGCTGGCCCTCGCTGACGACGGCCTTCAGGATGCACCGGCCGTAATCGGTGGTGATGCGGGCATAGCCGTCATGGGCGATGCCGTACTTGCCGGCGTCATCGGGATGGATCTCGACGAAGGGCTCCGGCAGATGCGCGCCGAGGCGCTGGCTGAGACCGGTGCGCGTCATGGTGTGCCACTGGTCGCGGATGCGGCCGGTGTTGAGCCGCAGGGGGCGCGAGGCACCCGTCTCGCCGCGCAGCGACGGGATCTCCGGAGCGACGAAGCGGCCTTTGCGATCGTTGGTGAAGAAGCCGCCTTGCGCGAAGAAGCGATCGCGGGGCATTCCGCCTTCGCGCACCGGCCACTGCACCGGCTTCAAGGCATCGAAGTCCTCGTCGGAAAGCGAGGTCAGCGCGCCAATGTCGAAATCGCGGCTGCCGTCATTCTCGAAGGCCGAGAGCGCGGCATGCTCGCGGAAGATCTCGGCGGCCGATTTGTAGTTGAAACTGTCGCCGAAGCCGAGACGCTTGGCGGTCTCGCTCAGGATCCACCAATCCGGGCGCGCCTCGCCCGGTGCCGGCAGGAACGAGCGCTGGCGCGAGATGCGGCGCTCGGAATTGGTCACGGTGCCCGACTTCTCGCCCCAGGCGAGAGCCGGCAGCAGCACATGCGGGCCGGCCTCCACCGTGTCGTTGGAGAGCACGTTCTCGGAGACCACGAACAGCTCGAGCTTCTTCAACGCCTCGCGCACGAAGTCGGCGTCGGGCAGCGACACCGCGGGGTTGGTGCCCATCACCCACAGCGCCTTGACCTCGCCGCGGTCGATCGCCTCGAACAGCTGCACCGCTTTCAACCCCTCATGGGTGGCGATGCGCGGCGCCTTCCAGAACCGCCTGACACGATCGATGTCGGGCGGCGTGAATCCCATATGCGCGGCGAGCATGTTGGCGAGGCCGCCGACCTCGCGGCCGCCCATCGCGTTGGGCTGACCGGTCAGCGAGAACGGCGACGCGCCCGGCTTGCCGATGCGCCCCGTGGCGAGATGGCAGTTGAGGATCGCGTTGACCTTGTCGGTGCCCTGCGCCGACTGGTTGACGCCTTGCGAATAGAGCGTGACGACTTTCTCGGTGTCGCGGAACATCTGGAAGAAGGTGGCGACATCCTGCTCGGACAGGCCCGTGGCCAGCGCCGTCGCGGCGCCGCTGCCGGCGATATTGCGCGCCCGCGCCAGCGCGTCGTCGAACCCGCTGGTGTTCTGTGCAATGTAATCCCGGTCCAACGCGCCGTTGTCGGCGAGGTGCACCAACAGGCCGGAAAACAACGCGGTGTCGGTGCCGGGCTTCAGCCCGAGGAAGAGATCGACATCGCTCGCCGTGTCGGTGCGGCGCGGATCGATCACGATCATGCGCGCGCCGCGCTCCGCACGATTCCTGAGCATGCGCTGGAACAGCACGGGATGGCACCAGGCCGCATTCGAGCCGACGAAGACGAGCAGATCGGCCTGATCGAGATCCTCGTAACACCCAGGCACGGTGTCGGCGCCGAAGGCACGGCGATGGCCGGCGACCGAGGACGACATGCAGAGCCGGGAGTTGGTGTCGACGTTCGCCGTGCCGACGAAGCCCTTCATCAGCTTGTTGGCGACGTAATAGTCCTCGGTCAGCAATTGGCCGGAGAGATAGAACGCGACCGCGTCGGCTCCGTCGCGCGCCACGATGTGCTGCATGCGATGGGCGACATGATCCAGCGCATCACTCCATGCGACGCGCTCCAGCACGCCCTTGCAGCGGATCATCGGATACAGCAGACGGCCTTCGAGGCCAACGGTCTCGCCGAGCGCGGAGCCCTTCGAGCACAGCCGACCGAAATTGGCGGGGTGATCAGGGTCGCCCGCAATCGCGGCTCCGCCAGCGCCGTCGGGCGTCGCCAGCACGCCGCAGCCGACGCCGCAATAAGGACAGGTCGTCTTGGTGGCGCGGAACGTCGGATCGATCGCCGTCATGTCAGGCTGCTTTCGAAGGAAGCGCGAGCGCGCGGCCGAACATCATGTCGGTGCGGATCGCCGCCACCTTGTCGCGATTGCGGATCAGCTCGAGATACCAGAGCGCGTCGACGGTATCGCCGATCAGCACCGCGCCAGTGAGCCGGCCGTCGGCGATCACGAGCTTCTTGTAGGTGCCGCGCCTGCGATCGGTCAGCACCAGGCTCTCGCTGCCCTCCCCGCCCATGAAGTCGCCGGCGGAGAACACGCTGACGCCGGAGACCTTCAGATTGGTCGAGACCACGCTGCCCTGATAGGCGGCAGGCCGTCCGGCCAGATGCCGGGCCAGCGCCCGTGCCTGCTCATAGGCGGGCTCGACCAGGCCGTAGCAGGTGCCGCGGTGCTCGGCGCATTCGCCGAGTGCGAAGATGTCGGGCGAGGAGGTCTGCATGACGTCGTTGACGACGATGCCGCGATTGACCGCGATCCCCGCCTCTTTCGCCAGCGCCGCGCTCGGCTTGATGCCGGCGGCGAAGATCACGGCATCGGCCTCGATGCGGCTGCCGTCGGCAAGCTCGACGGCTTCGACGTGACCATCGCCATGGATGCGTGCGGTCGAGGCGTTGAGCAGGATGCGGATGCCCTTGCGCTCGACCAGCGTCTTGAGGAGATCTGCGGCCGGCCCATCGAGCTGGCGCTCCATCAGCCGATCCATCAGGTGCAGCAGCGTTACCGGCGCGCCCGCCTTGGCGAGGCCATAGGCTGCTTCAAGTCCGAGCAGGCCGCCGCCGACCACGACGACGCGCTTCTTCGCCGCGGCAAGCGTCAGCAACAGGTCGACGTCGCGGGTGTCGCGAAAAGTGTGCACGCCGGCGAGATCGGCACCGGGCACGTTGAGCCGCAGCGGCGTCGATCCCGTGGCGAGCACGAGCTTGGAATATTCCATGCTCTCCTCACCCTCGATCTTCAGCTCACGGCGACCGACATCGATTTCGGTGACACGATAGCCGTAGCGGACTGTGACGCCGCGATGGCGCCACCAATCCGCCGGCCGGAGCTCGATCTCGTGCGAGCCGGTCTCGCCGGCCAGCACGGATGAGAGCAGCACGCGATTGTAAGCGAGCCGCGGCTCTTCGCCGATGACAGCGACCGCGTAGCGGCCGAGCGCGGTCTTGGCGAGACTCGTCGACCAGACGCGCGGCCGCCATACCGTTGCCGACGATAACCAGCGGTTCACTCACGAGGCATCTCCTATTCAGCCGCCTGCGGCCGTGCGCCGTAGGCTTCGGATATCATGTAGCCTGACAGCACGCCGTAGGCGTCAGTCCAGGCCTTTGCCAATTCGGGCGTCCACGCTTCGCCGAGCCCCTTCTCCAGGGTCCACAGCAGCGTCGCGCCGACCACGGGATAGTGCTCGGCCATTGCGCCGTAGGCGACGTGACGCTTGGCGAGCGCGGAGGCCGCGGGAAGAATCGAATTCAGGTTCGACAGGCCGCCGACGACGGCGGCGAGCATGCCCATCAGCTTCTTGCGCTGCTCGGTCATGTCCTCGGGAAACATCGCGCGCACGGACGGCGCCACCTCGAACAGACGATTGTAGAACAGCACCGCGGCCTGCTCCGATATCGGCGCGACCTTGGCGAAACTCTGCTGGATGAGGGTGATCTGTTCGGGCGTCATGATGTTCTCCTGCCTGTTTCGGTTTGCCTTGGTGCGCGCCGTTGCGAACAAGGTTCATGGGTCAAACGTCATCAGAGAGTCTTCTCCCCGCGTACGGGGAGAAGCGAGATTCATACCAAGTATCAAACTCGCGCTTCGGCGAGGCTTGAGGCGCCCTCGCCCTGCGGGCTGCGACGCAGGTAGAACCACCAGGTCAAGGCCAGGCAGCTGGCGTAGAAGCCGAGATAGATCGCGAGCGCGAGCTGCGGGCCGCCGGTCAGGGCGATCGACTTGCCGAAGCCGGTCGGGATCAGATAGCCGCCGACCGCGCCGATCGCGCCAATGAAGCCGACGGCCGCCCCGCTCTCGATGCTCGCCGTCTTGAGCGCCATCGCGCGCGCCGCATCGCCCTTGCCGCGCACCTTGAACAGGTTCTCCTCGCGGAAGATCGAGGGGATCATGCGATAGGTGGAGCCGTTGCCGATGCCCGTGGTCACGAACAGGATCAGGAACATCGACAGGAAGCCGATGAAATCCTTCTGGCCGACGAAGTAGAGCACGCCGACCGTGGCGCCCGCCATCGCGATGAAATTCCAGAACGTCAGGACTGAGCCGCCGATCCTGTCGGCAAGCCAGCCGCCGAGCGGACGCGACAACGAGCCGACCAGCGGCCCGAGGAACGCGATCGCAATCGTCACCTGCGGGAACTGAGTCTTGATCAGCAGCGGGAACGCCGCGGAGTAGCCGATGAATGAGCCGAACGTGCCGATATAGAGATACGCCATGATCCAGGTGTGCTTGCGCTTGACGATGGCAAGCTGGTTTTTCACCGACGATTTCGCGGTGGTGAGGTTGTTCATGAAGAACACCGCACCGAACACCGCTATCGCGATCGGCAGCACCCACATCAGACCGGCGTTCTGCAGGAAGATGCCGTCGACGGGCGTTGCCTGGAACAGGTTGAAGACGGCCAGCGTCATCAGGATCGGGGTCAAGAGCTGCACGCTGGAGACACCGATATTGCCGCCGGCAGCATTGAGGCCGAGCGCCCAGCCCTTCATCCGGTCGGGGAAGAAGAAGGAGATGTTGGTCATGCTGGAGGCGAAGTTGCCGCCGCCGAGACCCGCGGTCGAGGCGACCAGCAGCATCAGCCAGAACGGCGTGTCGGGCTGGCTCACGAAATAGGCAAGCGACAAGGTCGGAATGAACAGGACCGCCGCACTGAAGATAGTCCAGTTGCGGCCGCCAAAGGTCGTGACAGCGAAGGTATAGGGAAAGCGGATCAAGGCGCCGATCAGGCCCGGCACCGCGATCAACTGGAACAGCTGGTCGGTCGTGTAGTGAAAGCCCGCCTGCGGCAGCTTGGTGGTGACGATGCTCCAGATCAGCCAGACCGAGAAGCCGATATGCTCGGCCACGATCGACCAGATCAGGTTGCGTCGCGCGATAGTCTTGCCAGTCGCATTCCAGAACGCCTCATCTTCGGGACGCCAGTCTGAAATCCAAGTAGGATTCGTCGTCATTGAGTATCCCTTCCAGGCTCACCGCTGCGTCGTTGCAGGCTCTGCCCCACATGGAGGCGCGCTCCGAGGCTTCACCCCGGTGGCGAGTTCACGATTCTGATTGATGATGTTGAGGGACGTCGTCGTTGGCGTCGCGCAAAGACGTTTCAATTTCCGTGCCAGTTGCGCGCATACGGGAAGTGCAGGGATTTCAAAGTCTTGTTCGCATTGCCCGAAATTCTCGCACGACCTTCCCGCACGCTTGATTTGCGATTCGCTCAATCCTTGAGCGACGCACAAGGATTGAGCGAAATGTCGATTATTTGAGCGCAGACAGATGGATGCTCACGCCGCCTCAGGACTGGCCGCGGTGGCGGCCGTCGATGGCTTGGGTGCAGCCCCGTGCTCATAGGCCTCGAGGAAATCGAGCAGTTCGCGACGGTAACGGTAGTAGTCGGGATGCTCGAGCAACGTCTTGCGCGTGCGCGGCCGGGGAATGTCGACCTCCATGATGTGGCCGATCCGCGCGTTGGGACCGTTCGTCATCATCACCACACGATCGGCGAGCAGGATCGCTTCGTCGACATCGTGCGTTACGCACATCGCCGTCACCTGCGTGCGCTTCCAGACTTCCATCAGAACTTCCTGTAGGTCCCAACGGGTGAGGCTGTCGAGCATGCCGAACGGTTCGTCGAGCAGCAGCAGCTTCGGCGACAGCGCGAAGGCGCGCGCAATTCCGACACGCTGTCGCATCCCGTTCGACATCGCCGCGGCTGGCTTGTCGAACGAGTCGGCGAGACCGACCCGCTCGAGATAATAGTCTACAATCTCGTCGCGCTGCCGCCGCGTTGCATGCGGATAGACACGATCGACGCCGAGCGCGACGTTCTCGCGAGCCGTGAGCCAGGGAAACAGCGAGGGCGCCTGGAACACCACCGCCCGGTCGGGACCGGCCGCGGTCACCTCGCGGCCGTCGAGAATGATGCCGCCGAGGGATACGTCGTTGAGCCCCGCGGTCATCGACAACACCGTCGACTTGCCACAGCCGGAATGCCCGATCACCGATATGAACTCGCCCTTGCGTACCTTGAGATCGAAGTTTTCGACCACGGTCAGCGGCCCAGCCGGCGTCGGATAGACCTTCGACAGCTGGGAGAATTCGAGGTAGCGATCGAGATTGAACGTGACGGCGGCTGCCCGTTTTTGATAGGCCGCCGGCGGCTTGTCGGTTTGGGTGATCGGCACGACGTTTGGCAGCGTTCGTACCGCGCCGTCTGACCGCGAGGCGCGCTTGTCGACCACGTCCAGAAGATAGCTGGTGACGGCCTGGCGCAGCCGCTTAAACGCTGGGTCCTCGTTGACCGATGTGCGGTCGCGCGGGCGTGGAATGTCGACCTTGAATTCCTGGCCCAGGGTGGCGTCCGGACCAGGCAGCAACGGGATGATGCGGTCGGCAAGCAGGATCGCTTCGTCGACGTCGTTGGTGATGAGCACCACCGTGCGCTTGTCACGCGACCAGATATCGACGATTTCGTCCTGCAGCTTGGCACGGGTCAACGCATCGAGTGCCGACAACGGTTCGTCGAGCAGCAATATCTCCGGGCTGGTCGCCAGCGCGCGGGCAACGGCGACCCGCTGCCGCATGCCGCCGGACAACTCGGCGGGCAAACGCGTTGCGGCATGCGAGAGCCCGACCATGGCGATGTAACGATCGACCCGGGCCGCGCGCTCGGCCCGGCTCTCTCGAGCGAAGACCTGGTCGACCGCGAGCGCAACATTGCCGCGCACCGTGAGCCAGGGCATCAGGGAGTAGGACTGGAACACGACGCCGCGGTCGGGACCGGGTCCATCGACAGGCCTGCCTTTGAGCGTGATCTCGCCCGAGTCGGGCTGCACCAGCCCCGCGATGGACGAAATCAGCGTCGTCTTGCCGCTTCCGGAAAAACCGACGATGGCGATGAACTCGCCTTCGGCGACCTCGAGATTGACGTCGGAGAGCACGCTGGTCCGCTCGGCGCCGGTACCGTAGGCCTTGCACAGCCCCTTGAGAGACAGGAACGACATGCGACCTCAGCGCTGGCTGGAGAAGGTGAAGGCAGATTGCAGCGCGTACATCACGCGATCGAGCAGGAAGCCGATGATGCCGATGGTCAGCACCGCCACGATGATCCGCGCGAGCGATTGCGACGAGCCGTTCTGGAACTCGTCCCAGACGAACTTTCCAAGGCCCGGATTCTGCGCCAGCATCTCGGCCGCAATCAGCACCATCCAGCCGACGCCGAGCGAGAGCCGCAGACCGGTGAAGATCAGCGGGAGCGAACTCGGCAGCACCAGCTTGGTGATGGTGCGCCGGGTCGGCAACTGGAGAACTCGTCCGACGTTGAGCAGGTCCTTGTCGATGGAGGCAACGCCAAGGGATGTGTTGATCAGCGTCGGCCACAGCGAGCAGAGCGTTACTGTGATCGCGGAGATGACCAGCGATTTCGGCAGGAATTCCGACGGGTTCACATAGAGTGCCGAAACCACCATCGTCACGATCGGCAACCAAGCGAGCGGCGACACCGGCTTGAAGATCTGGATCAGCGGGTTGAGCGCGCCATTCATGGTCTTGGACAGGCCGCAGAGGATGCCGAGCGGAACGGCAACGAGCGTCGCCACCACAAAACCGAGCGCGACCGTCATGAGACTGGTCATGATCTGGTCGAAATAGGTCGGCTTGCCGGCGTAGTTGCGATGGCGGACATCCTCGGGATGCCCGTCGGAGACCACCTTCGCGTTACGCGCGTCCTGACGCTCGTAGAACGCCGCCTGCTTTGCGCGCTCGGCGCGATGGTCGGCGTAGAGATTGGTCGCCTGTGTCCAGACCTCGGCCGGGCCTGGAATGGCACCGAGCGAGGTCTTGACCTGCGGCGCGGCCAGCGACCATGCGAGCAGGAAGGCGCCGATGCCGACAAGCGGCACCAGCAGCCCCTGCCGCAACTCCTTCAACTGAGGCCTGACGATGTCGCCAGCGGCGATGCGTGCCAGGGGCACGAGCCAGCCGAGACCCAGAATGTTCAGATAGACGGCGGCGCCATTGATGCGCGCGAGCGTTCGCTCCCGCCGCGCGCGCTTTGCCTCTTCCGCGGTGACGTCGACGTATTCGCTGACCAATGCCATTTGCGTATTCCCTTGGCGTCCACCGCCGAGTTTCGAGGAAGGAGCCGGACCGCCGCAGCGGCCCGGCTGCGGTTTCTCAGCCGTCGATGACCTTGGCACCGTCGATCTTCTGCTTGCCCTTCAGGCCGATCTTCAGGCTGTCGATGTAGGCGTTGGGCTTGCGGCCGTCGTAGGTGATGCCGTCGATGAACTCCGATGTCGGCGCCCGGTAGCCGTCGGTATCCCAGGGAAAATCTTCCTTCTTTGCCTTGCCATCGGCGACCAGAAGCTTTGCTGCGGCCAGATAGAGATCGGAACGGTACACACTTTTGGCCGTGTCGTGATACCAGGCATCGTTCTTGGCTTCGCCGATCTGCCCCCAGCGGCGCATCTGGGTCAGATACCAGACGGCGTCGGACTGGTAGGGATAGGTGGCGAAATAGCGGAAGAACACGTTGAAGTCCGCGATCGGACGCTTGTCGCCCTTCTCGTACTCGAACGTACCGGTCATCGAATTGGCGATGACCGCGTTGTCGGCACCGACATATTCCGGTTTCGAGAGCAGTTCGACCGCCTTGGTTCGGTTGGCATTAGCGTTCTCGTCCAGCCACATCGCGGCGCGGATCAACGCCTTGGTCAGGGCGAGCACCGTGTTCGGATTTTTCTCGGCGAATGCCGCGGTGATACCGAACACCTTCTCCGGATTGTTCTTCCATATTTCGTAGTCGGTGATCACGGGCACGCCGATACCCTTGAAGACAGCCGCCTGGTTCCAGGGCTCGCCGACACAATAGCCGTTGATGGTGCCTGCCTCGAGCGTGGCCGGCATCTGCGGCGGCGGCGTCACCGACAGCAGCGCTTCGGCCGCGACGGTCCCGGTCACGTCCCCGGCTGAATAATAGCCGGGATTGATGCCGCCCGAGGCGAGCCAGTAGCGCAGCTCGTAATTGTGGGTCGAGACTGGAAACACCATGCCCATCTTGAAGGTTTTTCCGTCCGCCTTCAGCTTCTCGATGGCCGGCCGCAACGTCTCGGCCTTGATCGGATGCACGAGCTTGCCGCTCGCATCCTTCGGGATGTTCGGCTTCATCAACGCGAAGATCTCGTTCGAGACGGTGATGGCGTTGCCGTTCAGGTCCATCGAGAACGGGGTGATGATATGCGCCTTGGTGCCGAAGCCGATCGTCGCGGCCAGCGGCTGGCCCGCAAGCATGTGCGCGCCATCGAGGCTCGCCGCTGATGACGCGGTCGAGCAGAACTTTCCAGTTGGCCTGCGCCTCCAGCGTGACGAACAGACCCTCGTCTTCGAAGTAGCCGTTCTCCTTGGCGACCGCCAGCGGCGCCATATCAGTGAGCTTGATGAAGCCGAGCTTCAGCTCATCCTTTTCCGGCTTGAGGGCGGCTGCACGAGCGCGACCAGAGGAGATCGCGTAAGCGGCAGCGGCGGCACCCGCGGCGAGGAATGTACGGCGGTCGAGACGGGTGAGCGCGCTCGCGCCAGCCTCGGCGGAGAGTCTACCCTTACGGCCGCTACGCCGGCACTGATCAGTTGGCTTCGTCATTGAATGTGATGCTCCATTGTGACCAAGAGCCCATCCGCACACGCCAACTTCCCCGCGCGCACAGCGGCGCGTCTCCGGGGAGGCCCCGGACGGCGAAGGTCAAGACTCGGATGGGGATCTTCGAGGACGGCGTCGATGGCGTCGACTGCTCTCAAACAAAAACCGTGCCAGATCTGAATGCTCGACAATACTCAACAATAACAATCGAGTACGCTCGACGCGCCTCGGGCGAGGAGTCCCGGTGCGCCTGCAAACCCGGCGAGGCGCCCAGTCTTTGTGCGACGCACAAAAAATGAGCAGGGGTCAATGTTTGGGGCAGAGGATAGACGCGGGCGCCGGTACTGCGCCCGGATGGATAATGACCGTTGGGAGTTCTGCTGCTGGATAATCGGTTCGTTCGCCCCGAATTCAGCCCCAGGCGAAGGTCTGAGCCTGTCGCATGGTTTGGCACGTGGATTGCTTCCTTTTTGATTACTCAGTCAACGACGACTGCGGTTCGCCGAAATGTTGAAGCCTCCAAGGGGCCGAAACGCGGGAAGAGCTTGATCGCTTCGTTGGATTTCCAGCGCAGTCGTCGTGACGTGATTCCACGCGAAATCTCGAAGCCATTTGGTCCGCTCGTTCTCGGTTCGCCGATACGCGCGGAAGGACGGCCCCGACCACAGCACGCCGCCGGAACCAACGTGCCTTCATTGTTACAAGCAAAAGGAACCATTGATGTCGTATCTCGCGCCTTCGGAATTCGTCACCAAGATGGTGGATGCGGGTGAGTCCAAGATTTTCATGTCGACCCGCGATACCATCATCCGCGCCTACATGGCCGGCGCCATCCTGGCGCTCGCCGCCTGGTTCGCGGTCACGATCAACGTCAATACAGGTCAGCCGATCATCGGCGCGCTGCTGTTCCCGGTCGGCTTTTCTATGCTCTATCTCCTGGGCTTCGACCTGTTGACCGGCGTGTTCGTGCTCTGCCCGCTCGCTTTGATCGACAAGCGCCCGGGCGTCACGATCGGCGGCGTACTGCGTAACTGGGGCCTCGTCTTCGTCGGCAACTTCGCCGGCGCCTTTACGGTGGCCTTCATGATGGCCTTCGTCACGACGTTCGGCTTCACCCAGGCGCCCGACAAGGTCGGTGCGGCCATCGGCAATATCGGCGAAGGCCGAACGCTCGGCTATGCCGCCCACGGCGCGGCGGGCATGGCGACGCTGTTCATGCGCGGCATGCTCTGCAACTGGATGGTCTCGACAGGCGTCGTCGGCGCCATGATCTCGACCTCCGTCCCGGGCAAGGTCATCGCGATGTGGATGCCGATCCTGGTGTTCTTCTACATGGTGTTCGAGCATTCCGTCGTGAACATGTTCCTGTTCCCGTCGGGCCTGATGCTCCATGCGAAATTCTCGATCATGGACTATCTGATCTGGAACGAGATCCCGACGGTGCTCGGCAATTTGGTCGGCGGCCTCGCCTTCACCGGCATGACCCTTTACGCCACGCACGTCATGACCCTACCGAAGCGCCAGGCCGGCAAGGCTGAAAAGCCCCGCGTCGCCGCCTGAGTGAAACGTCTCGACAGGGGAGCCTCGCCCGAGCAGGGTGAGGCTCCCTCTCCCGGTGATGACGATGACCCGCGGACTTCTGATTTCGGTCGGCCAGCACTCCGACAAGGGTCGCAAGCCCGTCAACCAGGATTTCCACGGCGTCCTCATTCCCGAGGAGCCGCTGCTCGGCCTGAAAGGCATCGCCGCGGTCCTGGCCGACGGCATCTCGAGCAGCAGCGTGAGCCAGATCGCCAGCGAGTCGGCGGTCAAGAGCTTCCTGATGGACTATTACTGCACGTCGGAATCCTGGACGGTGAAGACGTCCGCCCGCCGCGTGCTCGATGCAACCAATTCCTGGCTGCATGCGCAGACGCGCAAGAGCCAATACGCCTATGACCGCGACAAGGGCTATGTCTGCACCCTCAGCGCCATGGTCATCAAGGCGACCACCGCGCACATCTTCCATGTCGGCGACTGTCGGATCTACCGCGTCGCCGGCAAGGCGCTCGAGCAACTGACCGATGATCACCGCATCATCGTCTCGTCGGAGCAGACTTATCTCGGCCGTGCGCTCGGCATCAATCCGCAGCTCGAGATCGATTATCAGGCGTTCGAGGTCGAGGCCGGCGACACCTTCCTGCTGGCCACCGACGGCGCCTATGAATTCGTCGACGCGCGTTTCATCACGAGCGCGCTGAACGAGCATGCAGCCGAGCTTGACGGAGCGGCCAAGGCAATCGTCGAGGAGGCCTACCGGCGCGGCAGCGACGACAACATCACGGTTCAGATCATCCGTATCGACGCAGTGCCGCAGCGCGAGCCGGCCGGCATCTTCAATCAGACTTCGGAGTTGGCGCTTCCCGCGCTGCCGGAGCCGCGGGCGCTGTTCGACGGTTACCGGATCGTCCGCGAGATCCATGGCAGCAGCCGCAGTCACATCTACCTTGCGGTCGACACCGAGACCGAGCAGCCGGTCGCACTCAAGCTACCGTCGGTGGATCTGCGCGACAACGCGGCCTATCTCAAGCGCTTCCTGATGGAGGAGTGGATCGCGCGCCGGATCGACAGCCCGCATGTGCTCAAGCCGCTGTCCCAGTCGCGGCGGCGCGGCTATCTCTACGTCGCCACCGAATTCGTGGAGGGGCAGACCCTGAAGCAGTGGATGACCGACAATCCGCGCCCCGATCTCGAAACCGTACGCGGCATCATCGAGCAGATCGCCGCGGGCCTGCGCGCCTTCCATCGCATGGAGATGCTGCACCAGGACCTCAGGCCGGACAACATCCTGATCGACAAGACCGGCACCGCAAAAATCATCGACTTCGGATCGGTCAGGGTCGCTGGCGTCGCGGAGGCCGCGCCGTTGGAGGAAGCCGACGAAATCCTGGGCACGGTCCAATATACGGCGCCGGAATATTTTCTCGGACAGGGCGGATCACCGCGCTCCGACATGTTTTCGCTGGCCGTGATCTGCTACCAGATGCTGACGGGAAAGTTGCCTTACGGCACGCAAGTCGCCAGGATCCGGCGCAAGGCGGACGTGCGAAGGCTCAAATATCGCTCCGCAGACGACGACCGCAACGTGCCGGCTTGGGTCGACGGCGCGCTCCGCCGGGCGCTCCATCCCGATCCCTACAAGCGGCACGAGGATATCTCGGAATTCATCTTCGAGCTTCGCACCCCCAATCCGGCCTATCTCGACACGCGGATCACACCGCTGCTGGAGCGCAGCCCGCTGATGTTCTGGAAGCTCACATCGGCGGCGCTCGCCTGCGCGGTCGTTGTGCTGCTGGCGCTCTTGCATGCGCGATAGTGTGCATATTCATCAATGTGGATCGACGAAACATTCGATACCGAACCCCAACCCCAGTTCAGCAAGCTTCACAAGCGAGGCGTGAGGTATCTCATCCGATAAATATCCGTCTCCCAAGAATTGAATGATGAGGCGGCTGTGTCACTAGGGCTCCGGGCATTCACGTCTTGGCACTTTGGCCGAGCATCGGCATTTAAACCGTCACGCTGGCTCGCCAGCCTTCACTCCGAGCGGTTTCGGCGCCATGCCGCCGCCGGGCTTGAGGTGGAATTCGTAGCTCATCAGATGCCACCGTCCGCTCGCCTTGGTGCCGTCGGGCATCGTGGAATCATTGCGCGGCTCGACCTTGGCGACGAGATCGTCCTTCACGCCGAACACCACGTCGGAATCGAGATATTTGTCACCGTCCATGAAGACGTGCGTGATCAGCGGCTCATAACCCTTCGCGTTCACCAGGAAGTGCACATGCGCGGGGCGCATCGGATGGCGGCCCGTCTGCACGATCATCTCACCGACCGGGCCGTCGGTCGGGATCGGATAGCTGCACGGCAGGATGGTGCGGAAGAAGAAGCGGCCGTCATCGTCGGTGACGAAGCGCGCCCGCGCCGAGGCACCGACCTCGTCATAATTGGCCTTCTGAGAATCGTAGAAGCCGTCGTCATCGGCATGCCAGACGTCGACGGGGACGCCCGCAAGCGGCTTGCCCTTCAAATCCGTGACGCGGCTCTGCACGAACATCCGCTCGCCTGTCTGGTTGTTCGGCGAGATATCCGTGCCGTGCGCGGTCACCTTGTGCTCGCCGACATAGAACGGACCCAGCACGGTGGTCTGGGTGGCACCCTCGCGGTCGCGATGGTTGACCGCGTCGACCAGCATGGAAACGCCGAGCACATCGGACAAAAGAATGAATTCCTGGCGGGTGTCGGTGCATTTCTGCCCGGTGCGGGTCAGGAAATCGATGGCGTAGTCCCATTCCTCGAAGGTCAGACCGGTCTTGCTCACGTAATCGTGCAGCGACTTCACCAATTCCTGGAGCAGGAATTTCGCGCGGGGATTGGGCGTGCCGTCGAAGCTCCTGACGACGGCTTCGGTGAGATCAGTCTCGTTGAACTGGGTCATGTTGCGTTTTGCCCTGTGTTTTTCTCGTTCGCCCCGGGGGCTCCTTGGAGGCGTTCCGGGGGACAGCCTACACCAGCCGGCCCCCCTGCGTTAAGCGCGAGCGGCTTGGAATGAGGCCGTCATTTGGCTATCAACGGAGCCATAAACCTGCCCGGAGGAACCGATGCTCGCGCCCACCCCCGCCTCACCCGAATCCGTCGGCATGTCCAAGGCCGCGCTCGATCGTATCGATGCGCATCTGAAGAACCGGTACATCGATGCCGGCCGCTTCCCGGGCACGCAGCTTCTGGTCTACCGCCGTGGCAAGATCGCGCACAGCTCGGTCCAAGGCCTTGCCGATGTCGAGCGCAAGCTGCCGGTCAAGGACGACACCATCTACCGCATCTATTCCATGACCAAGCCGCTCACCAGCATCGCCTTCATGATGCTGGTCGAGCAGGGCCTCGTGGCGATCGACGAGCCGGTCGCCAAGTACATTCCGGAATGGAAGGACCTCGGTGTCTTCGTCGCCGGCACCTACCCGGCCTTCCTGACCCGGCCACCGTCCCGGCCGATGCTGATCGTCGATCTGCTGCGCCACACCTCCGGCCTGACTTACGGCTTCCAGCAGCGCTCCAATGTCGATGCAGCCTATCGCAGCGAAAAGATCGGCGAAGTCGAGAAGTCGGGCACGCTCCAGACCATGATCGAGGGCCTGGCCAAGATTCCGCTGGAGTTCTCACCGGGCGAAGCCTGGAACTACTCGGTCTCGACCGACGTGGTCGGCTATCTCGTCGGCAAGATTTCCGGCATGCCGTTCGAGCAGTTCCTGAAGCAGCGGATCCTCGATCCGCTCGGCATGACCGATACTGATTTTCACGTGCCGGCCTCCAAGGCGCACCGCTTCGCCGCCTGTTACTCGGCGGATCCCGGCGGCGGCATGACCTTCCACGCGGGCCAGCGCCGCGAGGGCATGACGCTCCAGGACGATCCGACAACCAGCTCGTTCCTGTCGCCGCCTTCCTTCATCTCGGGCGGCGGCGGCCTCTGCTCGACGGCCGCCGACTACCTCACCTTCTGTCGCGCCCTGCTCAATGGCGGCGAGGCTCGGCGGGGTCAGGCTGATCGGACCGAAGACGCTGGCGCTGATGACGAGCAATCACATTCCCGGCGGCCGCGCCCTGCCCGAGGTGTCGCGCTCGATGTTTGCCGAGGCCGCCTATAACGGCATCGGCTTCGGTCTCGGCTTTGCCGTGACGATGCGGCCCGCGGAGACGCTGATCGCCGGCAGCCCCGGCGAATACAATTGGGGCGGCGCGGCGACGACCTCGTTCTGGATCGATCCGGCCGAAGAGCTGATCGCGATCTTCATGACGCAGGTGCTGCCGTCGAGCGCCTACCCGATCCGCCGCGAGCTGCGCAGCATGGTCTACGCCGCGATCACCGAGAGCAATCTGTAGCCAATCGTCTCGATCCCGCGGTCACTGGCCGCGGGATCGCGCTCTTCGAAGCTCATTTGAGCATTTCCGGCACGATCAGACGCGGCAGGAACAGCGACACGCTCGGCCAGACGATGACGGCTGCCAGCACGAGCATCATCGGAATCAGCATGATGACGGTGTCCTTCAACGCATAGCGCAGCCGCACCCCCGCGATCGAACAGGCGATCATCAGGCACAGTCCATAGGGCGGCGTCACCAGTCCGAAGGCCAGCGACACGATGGAAATGATCGCGAACTGGACCGGATGGAGATCGACAGATTTGGCCAGCGGCTCCAGCACGGTGCCGACGATGATGATGGCCGGTATGGCGTCGAGGAAGCAGCCCACCACCAGAAAGCAGAACGAGATGAAGAAGCCGGCCGTCACGGCGCCCATGCCCCATGTCGAGACGTTGGCCAGCAGCTCCTGCGGAATCTTGTAATAGGCGAGCAGCCAGCCGAACGCACTCGCGGTGCCGACGCAGAACAGGGCGACGCCGGCGAGGCGCCCGGTATCGAGCAAGGCCTTGTACAATTCGCGTATGCCCGTCTCGCGGTAGAAGAACGCCGACAGCGCCACGGAATAGAGCACCGCAACGCAAGCGGACTCGGTCGCGGTGAACCAGCCGAGCAGAATGCCGCCGACGATGAAGAACGGCGTCATCAGCGCCGGGATCGACTTCCAGATCGCGCACCGCATCTCGACCCAGCTCGCCTTCGGATAGGTCGGATAGCCGCGGCGCACCGCGTAGATGTGCACCGTCGCCATCTGCGCGCCCGCGATCAAGAGGCCCGGCACGATGCCGGCCAGATACATCGCAGCAATCGAGGTCGAGATCAGCCCGCCCCATACGATCATCAGGATCGACGGCGGGATGACGACCGCCAGGACCGCCGACACCGCCGTGATGGCAATGGAAAACGAAAGGTCGTAACCCTCCTTGGTCTGCGCATCGATGAAGATCTTGGACTGGCTCGCCGCATCGGCGGTGGAGGAACCGGAGATGCCGGCAAAGAACACCGACAGCACGACGTTGATCTGCGCAAGAGACCCCGGCCAATGCCCGACCATGGAGCGCGACAGCTCCACCAGTCGATCGGTGATGCCGCCGATGCTCATCAGGTTCGCCGTCAGGAGAAAGAACGGCACCGCCAGCAGGATGAACGAATTGTACGCATTGAAGGTCTCCTGCGCGAGCGTCATCAGCGACAAATGCGGCTCGATCAGCAGGATCGGAACACAGGCAAGGCCGAGCGCGAAAGCGACCGGAACGCGCACGAGGAGCAGACCGACGAAAACGCCGAACAGCACCATCGCGGCCTGTCCGGCGGAGAGTACATTGCCGCTCATTGCCGTGCCCCGACCAGAATGCGCATTTCATCGACGATCTGCTCGCCTGCGAAGACGATCCAGGTCACGCCCGCAACGGGCCATGCGACGTGAATCAGCCAAAGCGGCAGATCGGCCAGCTCAGACGTTCTATTCCAGGCAAAGCGCGTGAACTCCAGTCCGGCTACGACGAACACCAGCGCAAGCGCCAGCACGCCGAGACGCGCAAGGATCCGCACTGCGGCCTCCGATCGCCGCGACAGGTCGGGCCAGACGTCGACCTCGAAATGCTGGGCTTCGCGCACGCCGACCATGGCGCCGATCATGATCGTCCAGATGAACAGGAAGCGCGCCATCTCCTCGGTCCAGATGTAGGAGGGAATGAGGGGCGTGTAGCGTGAGATGATTTGCAGCGTGACCGGAATGATCAGGACGCCGACACAAGCAGCCAGCAGGAATTCCAGCAGCTTCGCATAGGCGGCCGATACGCGGCGCCACAGCGACGGTGTGGGCGGGACGGGCATTTCAGACATTGGGACTCCGTGCGGCGATCATCCGCCATGTCCGGGCAGGAAGCGGGGCCTGCCCGGACTACCGTCGGCGGACGCAAAGACCTCAGACGACGTTGATCTTCTGGAAAATGCCTTCCGCACCGATTTCCTTGGCGTAGGTGGCCATCACGGGGTCGGCGAGCTTCTTCATGGCATCGCGCTCCTCGAACGGAACGCGCTTGAGCTTGCCGGCCTTCTCGAGCGTGTCGAGCTTGACGACCTCCTCACTCGACTCGAGCTGGCGGCCGTAGTCTCCGGCCTCCTTGCCGGCTTTCATGATCGCGTCCTGCAAATCCTTCGGCAAGGTCTTCAGCGTTTTCACCGAGAAGCAGATCGGCCGGATCGACACGGCGTGCTGGGTCAGGCTGAGGTGCGGAGCGACTTCGTAGAACTTCATCGCCTCGACGCCGGCCGCTTCGTTTTCACCGGCCGATATCACGCCGTTCTGGATCGCGTTGTAGATTTCGTTATAGGCGATCACCGTCGGGCTCATACCGACCGCCGCAAAGGTCTTCGACCAGATCGGCGCGCCCTGCACACGAACCTTGAGCCCCTTGAGATCGGCGAGATTCTTGAGCGGCTTGTTGGCGAAGATGTTGCGAATGCCGCCGCCGGAATAGCCGATCAGGACCACCTCGGCTTTCGCCGCAACCTCGTCGGCGATCGGCGCCAGGATGTTGGCCTCGACGACCTTGTTCATGTGCTCGATGCCCTTGAACACGAAGGGCGCATCGATGAACGGGGCCGCCTTGGCGAAGGTCGACATATGGGCCGGCGAGACGATGCCGTAATCGACCGCCTTGCCCTGCGACATGTACTCGAAATACTGCTTCTCGAGACCGAGCGAGGAATTCCTGTGCAGCGTGAAGTTGATGGGCTTGCCGTAATATTTCTTCACCAGCTCCTCGAACCGGAGCAGCGCCCGGTTGAAGGCGTGGTCGTCGTTGAACTGCACGGCTCCGTTGAGTGTGATCGGCGCTTGCGCCCTGATGATCGAGGGCATGCCGACGACCGTTGCCGCAGTGGTCGCACCAAGCCCAGCGAGAAATGACCTTCGCTTCATCGTCTCCCCTCCCTTTGATGCTCCGACCCTGTCGCCGGGGCGTGAGCCAGCAGCCGGTATGCGGCTTGCGAGAGGAAGCGTATGTAAAAGCCCGGCGCGACGGAAGTCATTTCGCCGGCGCTGAAGCGTCTCCTTCGTCGCAGGGCGCCCTGCTGTTGCACTGCAACTCGGCCTCTTGCCAGCACGCGGTTCGGCCGCTTTCGACAGAAATCCGAAGACTTGCGGACCTCGTGGACTACGAAGCGACAATGCAGCGAGCACCAGCGCTGCCGGGCTCGCGTTGGCGGCCGTTCAGCCCAGTCAGCATGAGCCGAAGCCGCGGGTATACCGGACGGCGCTACGAAAATTCCAGTCCGGATCGCTCGCCAGTTGCGAAAATCGTGGCGCCCGGCAAGCCCCGCCCGTATGGTCTGCGCAAAATCATAGTCCGGCGCCGCTGCGCCGGAACCGGGACCCCCGCGTTTGTCAAAGCTCACTTTGCCGGTCCGGCTCGCTCTTCTGGTCACGGGAACGATGTTGCCGCTGATCGTCTTTGCGGTCGGCATTGCCGTTTACAATTACAGGCAGGACCGCAGCGACGCGACGCGCCGAGTGCTGGAGAACGTGCGCAGCATGCGCCTCGTCTTGGACTCCGAGGTTCAGCGCATGACCGGTGGCCTGCAGGTGCTCGCGTTGACCAATTCGCTGCGCAACGACGACTTCCAGAGCTTCCGCAGCATCGCGCTCGGTTTCGTCGAGCAATATGGCAAGGGCGGGTTGGTGCTGATCTCCGACCGCAAGGGCCGGCTGTTGTTTTCCTCCTCGACGGAGGACACCGCCAGCCTGCCGCCGCGCGGCAATCTCGCGATCGTCGAAAAGGTGTTTGCGACCAGGTCACCGCAATATTCCGACCTGTTCACGGGCGCGATCAACGGGCGGCAAGTGCTCACCGTCGAAATTCCGGTGTTCCGCGATGGCGAGGTGATCTACGACCTCTGCTTCAGCCCACCGATCAGCGTCTTTCAGGAGCTCGTGGAAAAGCAACGGCCCGACCAGCTCTGGACCGTGTCCCTGGTCGACACCAAAGCCATCGTCTTCGCCCGCGTGCCGAACCCGAGCGCGACGATCGGCAAGCAGGCGTCCGGCGCAATTTACGACGCGATGTCGCGCACCTCGGAGGAGACCCTGTCGACGGTGTCGCTCGACGGGGTGCCGCTGTCCTCAGCCTTCACCACCTCGCGCCTGACCGGCTGGAGGGTCGTCGCCGGCGTTGCCGAGAGTTCGCTGATCGCGCCGCTTTGGCGCAACATCGCCATCACCAGCCTGATCGGCGGCGTCCTGCTGCTGACCGGGCTCACCTTCGCGGTCAGGATGGCGACCACGATCGCGCGCGGCGAGATGCTGCACAATCTCCTGATCGACGAGCCTCAACCATCGCGTCAAGAACACGCTGGCCTTGATGCAGGCGATCGCGGTGCAGACCTTCCGCAGTGCCAGCCGGGACGAGCGGACCAAGTTCGAGGGCCGCCTCGGTGCCTTGGCCGAAGCCCATAATCTCCTGAGCCAGGAGAAATGGGCGGGCTCCGAGCTGCGCGACGTGATCGCCCGCGCGCTTCAGCCATTCCTGCTGAACGGTCCCGACCGCATCCGCATGGCGGGTCCCGCCGTGCCGTTGTCACCGCGCCTCGCGGTGGTGCTGTCGATGATCGTGCACGAGATCGCCACCAACGCCGCAAAATACGGTGCGCTGTCCAACGAGACCGGTCGGGTAACGCTGGACTGGGAGGTCATCACCGACGCGCCGAAGCCGCGGCTGCGGCTGGTCTGGACCGAGATCGGCGGACCGCCGGTGACGGCGCCGGTGCGGCGCGGCTTCGGCTCGCGCTTGATCGAGCGCAGCGCGCGCGACCAGCTCGGCGGCGAGGCCACCGTCGACTTCCTGCCGCGCGGCGTAGTGTGCACGGTGATCTGCACGCTTGACGAAGCGCGTTAACGGAAGACGCGCTACCCGATCGTCTGCAGCGCCGGGAACGTCTCCAACAGCCAGATGCTCACATTGGAGACGGCGCCGGTGAGGAAGCCGATGCCGGTGATCACCATCAACACGCCCATGGCGCGCTCGACATTGACGAGGTGGCCCTTCATGCGCGCGAACAGCGCGGAGAACTGCTCGATCATCAGAGCGGCGATCAGGAAGGGAATGCCGAGGCCTGCGGAATAGACCGCGAGCAGGCCCGCGCCTTTCGTCACCGTGGCTTCAGCCGCGGCGATGGACAGGATCGCAGCGAGAATCGGGCCGATGCAGGGCGTCCAGCCGAAAGCGAAGGCGAGGCCCATGATATAGGCCCCCCAGAGGCCGACGGGCTTTGGGATCGGCAGCCGGCCCTCGCGCATCAACAGGCCGATGCGCGTCAGGCCGAGGAAGTGCAGGCCCATGATGATGATGACGATGCCGGCAAGGATCGACAGCTCCGCCGACCAGGCCCGGATCAGGCCGCCGACCAGCGAGGCGCTGGCGCCGAGCGCGACGAACACCGTGGAGAAGCCGAGCACGAACAGCAGCGCCGACATCATGATCGCGCGCTTGGAGGCCGAGGACGGCTCGTCGCTCTCGACATGCTCGATCGTAGCGCCCGTCAGGTAGATCAGATAGGGCGGGACCAGCGGCAGGACGCAAGGCGAGAGGAAGCTGACGAGGCCGGCAATCAGCGCCGCCGGGATCGAAACATTTTGCATGATGCCGTCTGAGCCATATCAGGTGCCGGAGCGGCGGGCGGGGAATGCGCCCGGCCCGGAGCCGAACCGGCTCTGGTGTAGCCGATGCCGGAAAATGCGCAACAGAGGCGCACGAAACCAGGGCTCCTCCCGATGCCGTCTGCGTTCACAGGTGCGGCATCGGGACGCGCACAAATCTCGCCAAAAAGCGAGGTTCGGCGGCGCGGCTACTTCACCACGCGGAGCAGCGGACGCCGGGGCTGGTCCTGCGTCTGCTTGGAAGGGGTCGGCGGCTCGCTCGCAGCGCTCCGCAACATTTCGTCGCACAGCGCCTTGAGATCGGCACTGTCAATTCCTTTGAGCTTCATCCTGACGTCCAGGATGACAATGGACAGCAGCTCGGCCGACTCACGGCTGTTGCAAGCGTTGAGAAGCCTGCGGCATTCCTCAAGCGTTTCCAGCACCGACTGCAACTGTTCGTCTGAATGCGACACCGGCGTTCTTTCCGTTAATTCGGCCTGCGAGACGTGATTGCGACGAACCCCTCGGCCCCCATGGAGCCGCGAGGATAGCATGAGGCTGCTGCGCCTCCGAACTCGATTTCAGCGTGTTTCTGCCGTGGAACCGCAGTTCCGGCCGATATCGCCGCGCCGCGTCGTTGCCGATTGTGGAGGCGATCCGCAGGGAAACGCCCGGCGCGCTGTGATTGATCCTTCGCGGACGTCGGCGCAGGCTTCCGCGCAAAGACGTTCATTGCGGACAGCGCCAGCAATCCCGCAGCCATTTCACGGCTCGCAACGGAACTCACGCCACAACCCCTCATACGAGCGAACAATCCGCTCGATTCCCAGCCCATGGAGCATCCAAATACCGCCCACCAGGTAGTAAGGATGATGGTTCAAAACTCATCATCCCCCAACCCGCCGTGGTTGTGGTTTGCGCCAGATTCTGCCAGTTTAGCGGCCCGAAGGGACTTGTATGCACTCCTTAGCGGAAAGGGGCGTTCTCCTGGCGGAACGCCCAAAGACAAATCTCAGCGGCCTCTCGGATTGGGATGCGGCCCGCATATTCCTCGAAGTCGTCCGAAGCGGAAGTTTCCGGTCGGCGGCCGAGCGCCTGTCGCTGTCCATCAACGCCGTGCGCCGGCGAATCGACGATTTCGAACGCCAGACTGGCACCACGCTGTTCACCCGCGACGTCCACGGCACCCATCTGACCGATGAAGGCGCGCTGGTCGTCTCCGCCGTCGAACGCATGGAGGCCGCCACGTTCGATGTGCTGCGCGCCAGCGATTCGACGGCCAACGCGTTGTCCGGCGAGGTCCGGGTCGCAGTCACCGAGGGACTGGGCACGTTCTGGCTCGCCCCGCGTCTGGTTGAATTCCAGCAGGCCTATCCGAAGATCCTGGTCGACCTGCATTGCGCGATGCGCTCGGCCGACGTCTCGCGCCACGAGGCCGACGTCGCCATCCATCTGTCGCGTCCCTCTGCGCTCGACATCAAGCTGGTGCGGCTCGGCCGCATGCATCTGATGTTCTGGGCCTCCGAAAAATACATCGAAAAGCATGGCGCGCCGCGTACGGCGGCGGAATTGATCAAGCATCGCCTGGTGCTGCAATTCGCCGACCAGCTCGCCGCCAAGGAATCCTTCGAGAGCTTTTTCCCGGGTGCTTCCGAGCGTGACCTCCTGGTCATGAAGACCAACGTATCGAGCGCCAACTATTGGGCGGTCGCGAACGGCGCCGGCATCGGCGTCTTCCCCAGCTATGCCATTGCGCTTGGCGGGAAATTGATTCCACTGGAGGTCGAGCTGAACCGACCGCTGGATATCTGGTTGTCCTACCACCCCGGTAGCGGCCGTATTCCGCGCGTGCGGCACATGATCGACTGGCTGATCGAAGCTTTCAGTCCAGCTCGTTTCCCGTGGTTTAAGGAAGAGTTCGTGCACCCGCATGAATTCAAGGACTCCTATATGGGCGAACCCCTGACCCAGCTCTTCGGGGGATTTTCAACCGAAGAACAAAGGTGAAAACTAAGATGAAAGCAGCGGCGAAAAGAATGAAGCAGCGTAGTGCCGGCAAGCCGGACATCGAGCTTGGCAAGCGGATCCGTCTGCGGCGCGTCGAGATGAAGATCTCGCAGGCCGAACTCGGCGAGAAGCTCGGCGTCAGCTTCCAGCAGGTTCAGAAGTACGAGAAGGGCGTCAATCGTGTGGGCGCAGCTCGGCTTCAGCAGATCGCCTCCGCCCTCGACGTGCCCGTGACCTTCTTCTACGACGGTGACAACAAGGCGCGCGAAGTCGAGAGCCTGCTCTTCCTCGATTCGGCCTTCAGCCTCCGCCTGCTGCGCGCCTACAGCAAGATCAAGGATCAGACGGTACAGCGCCAGCTCGTCTCGCTGATGGAATCGATCGCGGCGAACGAAAGCTGAGATCGATCGGCGCTCTGGTCTTCTAGGCCGATCTTCAATCCGCCGCGTCACGGGGGCGCGGCCGGATTGAACGAGCGGCAGGAGCAGGTCTCCAGGACCAGGCCCTCGGATCAGATCTGGCCCGCGTACCTAACGCGCGTGGCCCTTGTTTGGGGCGGCTTGTCCGCCCCTTTTCTTTGCCTTCTTGCTGGCCTTATTCCGCCCCTGCCCCGCGTTTTCGCGAACCCATCCCGACCTTGACGCGACCCAATCGAGAGCCTCCGCGCCGGACGCGCGGAGCTTTCGACTGCCGTGCTTAATGGGACCTCAACACCGAGGACCTAATTTCCCGCCGATTTCACGAATCGGCGCCCACAGCGCGGCGACAGGCAATTGCCGATGCGAGGACCCGCCCGGGCCTCGCTCTCTTGGGGAAGATGGGACATGTCGAAACGTCATGCGATGATCCTTGCCGTCGGCATGTTCGCCAGCACCGCGGCGCTCGCGCAAAACGAGACTGTTGGACAGGCGACGCAAAGGCCGGCGACGGCCGGCACCGTGCCTGCGGCCGCCAACCCCGCCCACGCGGCCGCGCCGAAGACCGCCTCGACGCCCGCCTCGACGCCGGAAAGCCGCTCGGCCGCAGCGCTCGCGATGACGCACGAGCCGACCTATGACGAGGGCTCCGCGCAGCGCATCAAGGATGCCGCGCTCAGCTATTCCGATCTCGCGGTGCGCGGCGGCTGGCCGACCATTCCGGCGGACGCCAAATTCGCGCCCGGCGTCCAGGGCACCAGCGACGATTTGCTGCGGAAGCGGCTGATCCTCTCCGGCGATCTTGCTGCCGAGAAGACCAGCGGCATCTTCGACCAGGACCTGGTCGACGCGGTGAAGCGCTTCCAGGCCCGGCATGGGCTGGCGCCGACCGGCACGATGACGCCGCGCACGATCGCGGCGATGAACGTCTCCGTGCAGAAGCGCATCCGGCAGCTCGAGGCGTCGCTGCAGCGGCTCGAGAACATGAATTTCAGCTTCGGCCAGCGCTACGTCGTGGTGAACATTCCCGCCGCCTTTGCCGAGGCGATCGAGAACGACGTCGTGGTGCGGCGCTATCGCGTCATCGTCGGCAAGACCGAAAAGCCCTCGCCGACGCTGACGGCCCAGATCACGAGCGTCGTCCTCAACCCGACCTGGACGGTGCCGGCCTCGATCGCCAAGACCGAGATCTCCGCGCATATGCGCAAGGATCCCACCTATCTGTCGCGCATGCACATGGAGGTGCTCGATGCCCATGACAATCCCATCGACCCGCATTCGGTCGACTGGTCGGGCACACGCACGCCGAACTTCACGGTGCGGCAACACAACGGCACTTTCAACGCGCTCGGCGCCGTGAAGATCGACATGCCGAACAGCTATTCGGTCTACATGCACGATACCAACCAGCGCAGCCTGTTCAGCGACGAATACCGTTTCGATTCCCACGGCTGCTCGCGCGTCGACAATGTGCGCGATCTCGCCGCCTGGCTGCTCAAGGACCAGCCGAAATGGAGCCGGGCCGCGATCGACGCGGAGATCGCAAGCGAGCAGCATCTGGAGGTGGCCATGGCCCGGAAGGTACCGGTGGCCTGGATCTATCTCACGGCGTGGATGACCAAGGACCAGACCGTCCAGTTCCGCAACGACGTCTATAACCAGGACGAGCAATTGCTGGAGGCAACCGCCGAAGAGGCCGCGTTCTTCGGCAAGGCCGCCGACCATCCGCTGACCGCGCATATGCATGTGACGCGATAGATACGTCTCGCGCCATGCAATCGCGGCACAGGCGGGTGCGAAGCCCCTCGCCTTGCCGCAGTTGACCCGGGCCCCGCCCGGGCCGCACATTGCGCTCGCCCTACGACAAGCGAGCGCGCGATGCCCGACATCTCCAGTGAAAAATCCCACGCGGACGGCAAGATCCTCCAGCACGTCACCGACGGCGTCGGTGTCATCACCTTCAACAATCCCGCCAAGCGCAACGCGATGTCGCTGGAGATGTGGGAGGGATTTGGCGAAGCGCTGACGGCCTTGCGCGACGACGAGACGGTGCGCGTCGTGATCCTGCGCGGCGCCGGCGGCCAGGCGTTCGTGTCAGGGGCCGATATCAGCCAGTTCGAGAAGACACGCCATAACGCGGCCGCTTCCGAAGACTACGCCAAGCGCAGCGCCGCCCAGCGCGCGCTGCTCGCCGACTATCCCAAGCCCACCATCGCCTGCATCGAGGGCTTTTGCCTCGGCGGCGGCATGCAGGTGGCGATGCTCGCCGACATCCGCCTCGCCGCACATGGCAGCCAGTTCGGCATCCCCGCGGCGCGGCTCGGCATCGCCTATGGCTATGATGGTTTGCGACATCTGGTGTCGCTGGTCGGCCCGTCCTGGGCCCGGCTTCTGATGTACACGGGCATGCGGATCGATTCCGCCGAGGCGCTGCGCATCGGCCTCGTCGAGCGCGTCTTCCCGGCCGACTTGCTCTGGGGCGAGACCATGGCGGTTGCCGAAACGATCTCGCAGAACGCTCCGCTCGCGATCAAGGCCGCCAAGATCACCATCGCACAGGTCTTGAAGGACGAAGGCCGGCGCGACATGGATGCGATCAGGGCGGTCGGCACCGCGTGCATGGACAGCGCGGATTTCCGCGAGGGCCGGCAAGCCTTCATGGAAAAGCGCAAGCCAAAGTTCCAGGGCAAGTGAGGTCGAACGCGCCAAGCTGAACCTTCATTCAGGAAGATTAAATTCCTCGGCCGCCTTCACCGCGATAGCAACCAACTGATCCGTCGCAGGTTCTTCCGCCACCAACGAGGGAGATTGCGATGAAACTCAAGTTTGCTGTTCTTGGTCTGGCTACCTTGGGCAGCGCCGCTCTGGCGTCTGGGCAGGCACTCGCGGCGATGCCGAACGGCATTCCGCAGGCGGATCGAATCGCAAGCGGTCCAGCCGCCGAGGTCGATCAAGTGCGCTGGGTCTGTAACCCCTGGGGCCGCTGCTTCTGGCGCCCTAATTATTACGGCGCCTACGGCTATTACGGCGGCCCGCGCCGGTTTTACGGCCCGCGTCCGTGGGGCTGGGGCCACCGCCACCATTGGCGCCGCTGGTAAACGACGAAGGGCCCGCCCGCGGGCCCCTTTCCTTTATGCGCTAAAGCGCAACGAGATGGAGATGAATCGTCGTCGCGCTTTAGGCTTTTGTGCGCGCATGATCTTTCCGGAAAACCGCTTCGCACTTTTCCGGATCATGCTTTAGAGCGCCGCCAGCACTGCCTTTGTAATGTCTGCCGTGCCATTGCGGCCGCCGAACTCCATCGGCTTGATACCGCCGGCATAGACTTGATCCACCGCCCGCTCGATCGTCTCGCCGGCTTCCGCCGCGCTTTCGACGCCGTGCTTGTCGGCGAGCCAATCCAGCATCATGGCCGCCGACAGGATCATGCCGGTGGGATTGGCCTTGCCCTGCCCCATGATATCGGGCGCGGTGCCGTGGCATGGCTGGAACACGGCGTATTTGTCGCCAATGTCCGCCGACGGCGCCATGCCGAGGCCGCCGATCAGGCTCGCGGTAATGTCGGAGACGATGTCGCCGAACATGTTCTCCATCACCATCACGTCGAAATCCCAGGGGCGCTTCACCAGCATCGCCGAGCAGGCATCGACATAGAGCCGGTCGGTCTTCACGCCGGGATGCTTCTTCTCGATCTCGTCGAAGATGCCGCGGAAGAACGCAAAAGCCTTGAACACGTTCGCCTTGTCGACACAGGTCAATGCCCCCGGCTTGCCGCGCGCCTTGCGCCGCTCGGCCAGGCGAAACGAGAACTCGAACAGGCGCTCGGACGTCCTGCGCGTGATCACCATGGTCTCGCGCGCATCCTCGTGCGTGACGATCCCCTTGCCCATCGAGGCAAACAGGCCTTCGGTCGATTCGCGAATGACGACGAGATCGATGCCGCGCGTGTCCGCGCCGACGATCGGGCTCGGCACGCCCGGAATGAGACGCGCGGGCCGCACGCCGGCATAGAGATCGAAGATGAAGCGCAGCTCGATCTGCGGCGCAATCTCGGTGTTGTCGGGGTAGCGCACCGACGGCAGGCCGCAGGCCCCGAGCAGGATCGCATCTGCCTCCTCGCAGAGCTTGATCGTCGTATCGGGCATCGACTTGCCGGTCGCGAGATAGTTGTTGGCGCCGGCCGGAGCCTCAGTGAAGCGGAAACTCAGGCCCGACTTCTTTTCGATCTTGCGCAGCACTTCGATGGCCGGCGCCATGACTTCGGGACCGATGCCGTCACCGGCGAGCACGGCAATGTGGAAGGCGTTGTTTGCGGACATGAGGGTTCCTGCGCGAAGGTCAAAGTGATGTCGTCATTGCGAGGAGTGAAGCGACGAAGCAATCCAGACTGCCTCCGCGGAAAGATTCTGGATTGCTTCGCTACGCTCGCAATGACGGTGGAGAGAGCCGGGCTTACGGCGTCAGCACCGTGCGCCCGACCACCGCGCCCTGCTGCAGTTGCACCAGCGCGTCGTTGGCCTTGGCGAGCGGAGCCGTCGTCACCGGGATCGGCGGCACCTTCTTGGTGCGGACGAGGTCGAGCAATTCCTGCGTTTCGCGCAAATTGCCGACATAGCTGCCCTGGATCGTCACCGCCTTGATCGGAATCAGCGGCAATGCCCAGGTCGCGCCGCCGCCGAACAGGCCGACGATGATGAGCTTTCCGCCCTTGGTCAGGCAGTCGAAGCCGAGCTGCGTCGTCGCGGCATTCCCGACGAGGTCGATCACGGCGCGGATCGGGCCGCCCGCCTTCTTGGCCAACTGCTCCAGCGCATCCGGCGCCTTGGGATCGACGGTCGCGAGCGCACCGGCTTTTTCGGCCGCCTCGCGCTTCTTCGCGTCGATATCGACCATGATCGCGCCCTTGCCGCCCATGGCCTTGAGCAGCGACAGCGCCATCAGGCCGAGGCCGCCGGCGCCGAACATCACGATCGGCGTGTCGAAATGCTGTTCGACCTTCTTCAGCGCGCTGTAGGTCGTGACGCCCGAGCAGGCATAGGGCGCAGCCGACGCCGGATCGAGGCCTTTCAGATTGAGCAGATAGCGCGGATGCGGCACCAGCATGTGGTCGGAATAGCCGCCGTCGCAATAGACGCCGAGCGAGCGCGGCGTCAGGCACATGTTCTCGTCACCGGCAAGGCAGGTGGCGCACTTGCCGCAGCCGATCCAGGGATAGACCAGACCGACATCGCCGATTTTCAGGTCACCCTGGTCGGTCGGCTTCACGTCCCGGCCAAACGCCAGGATTTCACCGACCGTCTCGTGCCCCATGGTCAGCGGCAGGTTGATGCCGCGATCCCTGAGCGACAGCGGCTTGCGGCCATGGCCGAGATCGTAGCCGCCTTCCCAGATGTGGAGGTCGCTATGGCAAACGCCGGCCGCCTTCACCCTGATCAGCACCTGCGTGCCGGACGGCTGCGGCGTCGCCTCGTCGAACTCCTGCAGCGGCGCCTTGAAATCGGCTACCTTGAAACTCTTCATCGGCGTCCTCCCGGCATGCTTGTCGTTATCGCCACCATGCCATGGGCGGCAAGGCGAGACAAACCGGTCTTAGTTCAGGCCAGCGGATGATGGCAAGCCGCGAACTGGCCGGGTGCGACCTCGCGCAACTCCGGTATCTCCGCGCTGCATCGCTGATCGGCCCGCGGGCAGCGGGTGCGGAAGCGGCAGCCGGACGGCGGCGCAATCGGCGATGGCGGCTCGCCGCCCGCCACACTCTCGGCGGGACGAACGTCGGGATCCGGCACCGGGATCGCCTGCAACAGCAGCGCCGTATAGGGATGCGCCGGCCTTGCGAACAATTGCTCCGATGGCCCGACCTCGCAGAGCCGGCCGAGATACATCACCGCGACGCGGTCGCTGACCGCTTTGACCACCGCAAGGTCATGCGCAATGAACAGCAATGTCAGGCCGAAGCGCGTCTTCATCTCCTCGAGCAGATTGAGGATCTGCGCGCGGATGGACACATCCAGCGCCGAGACAGGCTCGTCGCAGACGACGAATTCCGGATTGAGCACCAGCGATCGCGCGATGCAGATGCGCTGGCACTGCCCGCCGGAGAATTCATGCGGCAGACGGCCTGCCACGAGATCAGGATCGAGCCCGACCGCGGAGAGCACCTCGTGGACCCTGCGCTTGCGCTCGGCGGCGTCCTTGACGCCGGCGATGATCAGCGGCTCGGCCACGATGTCGCCGATCCGTCGCCGCGGGTTGAGCGAGGCGATCGGATCCTGGAAGATCAGTTGCACGCGGCGACGCATCTTGCGCAGCGCCTCGCCCTCCATCGCGGTGAGATCCGCGCCGTCGAACAGCACGCGGCCGGATTTGGCCCGGCGCAGTTGCAGCACGGCGCGCCCCAGCGTCGACTTGCCGCAACCGGATTCGCCGACCAGCCCCAGCGTCTCGCCGCGCGCCACCTGAAGGCTGACGCCGGAGACGGCATGAACCGTCTTGTTGCCGAGGCCGTATTCGACGACGAGATTGTCGACGTCCAGAAGCGGCCCGGCGCGCACGGTAAGCTGCATCATGCACCAACTCCTTCCGCCATCTTGATCGGATGGAAGCAGGCGTAGACATGTCCCGGCGTCTCGGCGTTCGTCAGCCCGGGCTTGGCGTCGTGACAGCGACCGGCGGCATAGCGGCAGCGCGGCGCGAAGGAGCAGCCGCGCAGCGGCCGGGTCGGATCGGGTGGACGGCCCGAGATCGCCGGCAGCGGCGTATGCGGCGCGGCGTCCAGTTTCGGGATCGCCGACAGCAGCGCTTCGGTGTAGGGCATATGCATGCGCTTGAACAACGCTTGCGTCGGCGCGCGCTCCACCACCCGTCCCGCATACATCACCGCGACCTCGTCGGCACGGCCGGCGACGACGCCGAGATCATGGGTGATGAGGATCATCGCCATGTGGCGACGACTTTGCTCGCGCGCGAGCAGATCGAGGATCTGCGCCTGGATGGTGACGTCGAGTGCCGTGGTCGGCTCGTCCGCGATCAGGAGCTTCGGCTCGCAGGACAGTGCGATCGCGATCGCGATGCGCTGACGCATGCCGCCGGAACATTGATGCGGATATTGCGCGAGCCGCTGCTCCGGCGCGGGAATGCCGACCGCCGCCAGCAGCTCGATGCTGCGCTTCCGCGCGGCCGGGGCATCGAGTTCGAGATGCTCCTGGATCGTCTCCATCAATTGGGTGCCAATGGTGAGCACCGGATTGAGCGAGGTCATGGGATCCTGGAACACGACCGAGAGATCGCGCCCGCGCAAGCGCCGCAGGCGTTCCGGCGCAAGCCGCACCAGGTCCTGGCCGTCGAACATCACGTGCCCCGAGAGCTTCGCCTTCTTCGGCAGCAGCTGCAGCACGGCGCGCGACAGCATGGTCTTGCCGCAGCCGGATTCGCCGACAATACCGAGCGTGCGGCCCGCCTCGAGCGACAGGTCGACATGATCGACGGCGCGTAAATTGCCGCGGGGCGTCGGCAGCTCGACCGCGACGTCCGCGATAGTCAGCAGCGGCGCGCTCACAAGGCCCCCTGACGCGGGTCGGTCAGCGCCCGCATGGTGTCGCCGACGAGATTGAACGCCAGCACGGTCAGGAACAACCCGGCGGCCGGCAGGAAGGCGAGCCGCGGTGCGACGTCGAGGCTGTCGCGCCCTTCGCCGATCATGCTGCCCCAGCTCGCCATCGGCGGCGGCACGCCGAGCCCGAGGAACGACAGCGCGCCCTCGACCACGATAGTGACGGCGACGCCGAGCAGGAAGAAGGCGAGCAGCGGAAGGATCACATTCGGCAACAGCTCGCGCAGCAGAATCCTCGCATGGCTCGCACCCAGCGCTTCGGCCGCGATCACGAACTCCCGCCGTGCCAGCGTCAGCGTGGCCGCTCGCGCCACGCGCATGAAGGCGGGAATGCCGAGCACGCCGAGGATCACGGTGAGGTTGGGCACGGACTGTCCGAGATAAGCCGTCACCGCGAGAGCGAAGATCAGCGGCGGAAAGGCCAGCAGCACATCCATGCTGCCGACCACAAGCGTCTCGAACCGGCCGCGGAAATAACCGGCAAGCAGGCCAAGCGCGCCGCCGAGCGTCAGGCCGATCATCGGTGCGATCAGCCCCACCGTCAGCGACGTCCGCGCGCCGAAGATCAGACGGGCGAACTCGTCGCGGCCGAGCCCGTCGGTGCCGAGCCAGTGGTCGCTTGAGAACGGCGCGCGGCGCTCCAGCATGTCCATATCTACAGGGTTCTGCAACGGCAACACCGGCGCCAGGATCGCGAGCGTCAGGATGATCGCGAGCCAGGCACTCGCGAGCCAGAACAACACGCCGAGCTTGCGCTTGCGCCTGCCAGGTGCAGCCGTCGCCTCGTGCTGCATCGAGAGGCTCAAGCGTGGCCATGGCGGATCCTGGGGTCGAGCACGGCGTAGAGCATGTCGACGATGAAATTCACGATGACGAAGCCGCAGGCGACCAGCAGCACCACGCCCTGGAGGATGACGAGATCGCGGGTGTAGATCGCTCCCACCAGGAGCCGGCCGATGCCCGGCAGCGCGAAGATCGATTCGACGATCAGCGTGCCGCCGAGCAGGCGGCCGATATTGATGCCCGTGACCGTCACCAGAGTGAGCGACGACGGCTTCAGCGCATGCACGAACAGGATACGCGCCGGCTTGAGGCCTTTTGCCTTCGCGAGCGCGATATAGTCCTCCTGCAGGGTCGCGATCATGTCGGAGCGCAGCACCCGCATGATGCCCGGCCATTCGGCGAGGGCGAGCGTCAGCGCCGGCAGCACGAAGAAGCGCAGATTGGCCAGCGGCGCCTCGGTAAAGGGGACATAGCCGGTCGCCGGCAGCCAGTGCAGCTCGACCGCGAACAGATAGATCAACAGGATCGCCACCAGGAAGGACGGCATCGACAGCATCGCGAACGCGCTGCCGGTCATGAAGCGGTCGAACGCGCCGCCGGCACGCGCAGCACAAGCAATCGCGACGGGAACGCCGATCAGGAGGCCGATGAACTCCGCCATCAGCATCAATTGAAGCGAGACAGGAATGCGCTCGGCGACCGCCTGCAACACCGTCTGCCCGGTGCGGAAGGAGCGGCCGAGATCGCCCTGCAGGACGTGGCCGAGCCAGCTCAGGTAACGCCACCACAGCGGCTGATCGAGCCCCATGTCGCGGCGCAGCGCCGCGACATTCTCCGGCGTCGCCTGATCGCCGAGGATGACCAGCGCGAGATCACCGGGCAGCAGCGAGGCGATCAGGAACGTCAGCAGCGAGACGGCGAGCAGCACAGGCAGCATGGCAAGCAGCCGCCGAACAACGAAGTTCAGCATCACGCCATCATTCCAGCCAGGTCATCGAGACATCGATCACGCTGTTGTAGATTTTCGGGAAGCCTTTCAGCTTGGCGCTCGACAGCGCGTAATAGGTGTTCTGGAAGGTCCAGAACCAGATCGCCTCCTTGTTGATCAGGCGGCTGATCGCGCAGTAGTCCTCGGTGCGTTGGCCGAGGTCGGCCGTGACGCGCGCATGGTCGAGCAGCTTGTCGAGCTCGGGACTCGCGAATCCGGCCAGCGCCAGCGGGCTGCCGCTGCGGAAATTCGCGTACATCTGCGGATCGGGATCGGCGAGGTCGACGATGCGCCATGGCGTCATCTGGAACTGACGGGTGAAGGCGCGCGAGGGAATCGTGGCCTGGTCGACCTGCTCGATCTCCATGTTGGCGCCGGCGCGCTTCCAGAACTGCTGCAGCACCTGGCCGATCATGCGGCCCCGCGGCGTCGCGGTGACCAGCATCTTGAACTCGACCGGCTTGCCGTAGTCCTTGAGCAGCGCCTTGGCCTTCTCGACGTCATACGGCAGCGCGCCGTCGTCCTTGCACTTGACCCAGGACCCGTCGCCATAGGGGTTTGACGCAGGCCGGCTCAGGCCGTTGCTGATGGCCTGCGACATCTTCGGGCGGTCGATCGCCATCACCAGCGCCTGGCGCACGCGGACGTCGTCGAACGGTGCCACCTTGGTGTTGAAGGCATAGACCTGCGCGCCCGAGCCCTTGTAGACGTGCACGGTGAGCTTGGAGTCCTTTTGCGCCTTCATGATGTTGTCGGCGTCGGCCTCGTCGTCCCAGATGATGTCGGCTTCGCCCGATTGCAGCGAGGCGAAGCGCGACTGCGCATCGGGCAGCGGCTTCAGGACGATGCGGTCGAGATAGGGGCGGCCCTTGTCCCAGTAGTTGGGATTCTTCTCCAGCACCATGCGGTCGCCGGCGGTCCAGGATTTCAGGATGTAGGGACCGGTGCCGACGGGATTGCGATTGTAGTCGTCGCCCTTGGTCTTCCAGGCCGTCGGGGAATGAATGACGTTGTTCTGGCTCTGGATGGTGATTGTCGCCGGCAGGTTTACCGAGGGGTCGGTGAGCTTGTAAACGACGGTGTACTCGTCCGGCGCCTGCACTTCCTTGACGTTGGTGATGTAGAAGGCGCAGCGGCACTTGTTGGCGGGGTCCTTCTGCCGGTCGAAATTCTCCTTGAAGGCCTGCGCGTTGAACGGCGTGCCGTCGTGGAATTTCACGCCCTCGCGAAGCTTGAAGGTCCAGGTCATGTAGTCGTCGGAATGGGTCCAGGACACCGCTAGCTTTGGCGCGGCCTCGCCCTTGTCGTCCAGCGTGGTGAGCGTATCGAAGATGGCGGCGGCGGCGGTGAAGGTCGAGGTGTCGTAGACGCCGACCTTGAGCGGGTCGAAACCGGCGATCTCCAGCTCCTGGCCGACGGTGATGCTGCCGCCAGACTTCTGCGCCTGCGCAGGCTCAGCCGGCGGAAGGAGCGCAAATGCCGCAATAAGGAAAATCGGCGCGTGCTTGCGCGCCGCAGCAGCAAACTTCGTCATGGTTCCTCCCGGGATCCCTCGTCCGATGTTTCGGATCGCTGAATGACTGGAGGCGAGATTGGCGACAAATGCACGCGACGGCAAGAGGCACGCGCGACAGATCGAACGCCGCATGTGCGGCGTAATGTTGCTCAGCGTGTCGCGGCTGTTTTGCCTGTCGGAATTGGCGCGTCGTCGGCGAGGCCGATCTCGTCGCGTAACGCATCGGTATGCTCGCCGAGCACGGCCATCATTTTGGCAGGCGCGGTGTCGGCGCCCGACATCCGGAATGGCAGATTGAGCACCTGGAAGGAGCCGCCCTCGTCCCGCACGGACGTGAGCGCCTGCCGGTGCGCGAGTTGCGGATCGGCCAGCGCCTCGGATACGGTGCGATACGCCGAAGCCGGCACGCCGGCCGCGCCCAGCGCCACGAGACACGCATCGGTCGAGAGCTGCCGCGACCAGGCCTCGACGCCATCCATCACCTCCGCCCAATTCTCGCGGCGCGGGGCATAGGTCGCAAAGCGCGGATCGGTGATCCATTCGGGACGGCCGATCACGCCCATCAGCGCCTGAAACGTCTTCTCGCTGGCGACCGTGATCATGACGTAGCCGTCGGCCGTCTCGGTCGGGCCGAACATCGGACGCGGCGGCGGCTTTACGGCGAATTGCGCACTCTGCAATTCGGTCAGCGTCAGTGACAGCATCGATTCCAGCATGGAGACGTCGATATGCTGGCCGAGCCCGGTCACGGTCCGCTGATAGAGCGCGGACGCGATCGCGCCGAAGCCATAGGTGCCCGTGACGACGTCTGCGTGATAGATGCCGCAATAGTCGGGGCGGCTGCGGCCGGGCTGGTAGGCCAGATGCGCCATGTCGTAGCCGGAGGCGGCGTGGATCACCGGCGCATAGGCCGGCAGCTCGGCCGAAGGGCCGCTCTGGCCGTAGCCCGAGATCGAGCAATAGATCAGCCTCGGATTGACGGCGCGCAGCCTGTCATAGTCGAGCCGGAGCCGGTGCATCACGCCCGGGCGAAAGTTCTCGACCAGAATGTCCGATGTCGCAGCGAGCCGGCGGACCGCCTCCCTGCCTTCCTCGGATTTGAGGTCGAGCACCAGGCTCTTCTTGCCCACATTGAGCTGGCCGAAGGCGGTGCTGCAGCCGTTGCGCAGTGGCGGGCGGGTCCGCATCGTCTCCCCGCCGTCGGTCTCGATCTTGATGACCTCGGCGCCCATGTCGGCCAGCATCCGTGCGCAGTGAGGGCCGGCGATGGTGGTCGAAAAATCCAGGACCCTGAGGCCGGCGAAGGCCTTTGTCGTCGTCCTCTCATGCTTATCTGCTAGCTGCATGCGTGCCGCGTCCCCGGGGTCTTTTGGAACTATGGAAGTTCTCTCTTGTTGATGCGGCGACCCTAGAGGGCGGCGGCTGAGTAGGAAAGTGTTTACCGAACAGACGCGCCGCGTGGGCGGGCTTTAAGAATTCGTGGGCAACTGGACCCGTTCTTGCATAGCAGCAAACGGGATCGGAAGAGGGCAGTCGTTCTTGAGGGTCTTGTTCGTCACCACTGAGATGGACGACTTCGTCCGCGTTGGCGGACTCGGCGCCGTGTCCGCGGCCCTGCCTCGTGCCCTTCGGCCCTTCGCCGATATCCGGATCATGCTGCCCGGCTATCGCGACATCATCGAACAACTGACGCATATTCAGATCGTTGGCCGCTGTCCGGCCTTCGCGGAAATGCCGGCCTGCTCGCTCGGACGGGCCGCGACCAAGGACGGCTTGCCGGTCTATGTGCTGTTGTGCTCGCAACTGTACGACCGGCCCGGCAACCCCTATGGCGACGAGTCCGGGCGCGACTGGCCCGACAACGACATCCGCTTCGCGCGCTTCGCCTCGGCTGCCGCTGAGCTGGCCATGGGCAAGCTGGACAAGAATTGGGCAGCAGACCTGATCCATGCCAACGACTGGCAGGCCTCGCTCGTGCCGGCCTATCTCGCCTGGCGCGGCGCCAAGCTGCCGTCGATCCTGACCATTCACAACCTCGCCTATCAGGGCCTCTTCCCGAAGGACGCGCTGCGGCGGATCGGCGCACCGGAGAGGCTCCTTCCATATTGACGGCATCGAGTTCTACGACCAGCTCTCCTTCCTCAAGGCCGGTCTCGTCTACGCCTCGCACCTCACGACGGTCAGCGGCACCTATGCGCGCGAGATCACGACGCCTGAATTCGGTTGCGGTCTGGAGGGCCTGCTCCAGCTGCGCTCCGATGCCGCCGAGTCTCACCGGCATCCTCAACGGCATCGACGAGAGCTGGGACCCGCGCTCCTGCGCCCAGCTCGCCCAGCAATTCGGCGCCGGCGACTGGGTCGGCAAGCGCGCCAATGCGGACTACGTCCGCAAGCAGTTCGGCCTCGCGGTCTCGCGCGGCCCGATGTTCGGCATCGTCGCGCGGCTCGTGCACCAGAAGGGAATCGATCTCGTACTGTCGGCGGCCGACGAGATCGTCGATGCCGGCGGACAGATCGTCGTCACCGGCTCCGGCGAGCCGGCGCTCGAGCAGGCCTTGATCGACGCGCATCGCCGCCGCCCAGACGCCATCGGCGTCGTGATCGGCTTCAACGATGCGCAGGCGCGCCGCATCTTCGCCGGCAGCGACTTCACCCTGATGCCCTCGCGCTTCGAGCCGTGCGGCCTGAGCCAGATGTATGCCCAGCGCTTCGGCTCGCTGCCGATCGGCCACCAGACCGGCGGCCTTGCCGAAACCATCACCGACGGCGAGACCGGCTTCCTGTTCTCGAAACCCTCGCGCGATTCCTTCCTCGGCGGCGTCCGCCGGGCCTTCTCCGCCTTCATGGCGCAGGACCAGCTCGACACCATGCGCCGCAGCGCCATGGGCAGGTCGTTCTCCTGGAGCATCTCGGCGGGGAGTTACAGCGCTCTATACAGGAAGCTGGCGTCGGTGTGAGGCCGAGTGCGTTTCGTCGTTCTCCGTCATTGCGAGCGTAGCTCTCTCCACGTCATTGCAAGGAGCCCTTGCGACGAAGCAATCCAGAGTCCCTCAACGGAGAGATTCTGGATTGCTTCGCTGCGCTCGCAATGACGATGTGGGAGCAGCCCGCGCCTCACCCCAAGCTCTCTTGCCCCGGACGCAGCGCAGCGCGTCGCCCTTGCGACGTGGTGCGCTGCTGAGCCGGGGCCCATGTCACACCGGAGCCAGTTGCCTCTGGGTCCCGGCGCTGCGCAGCAGCGTTGCACGCTGCAGCGCGTCCGGGACACGGATGATGGATTTGGGGCTCTCACCCCTTCCCGCGCACGTCCATCTGCGGCCGGCCGATCCACGCCCTGTTGAGGCAGCGCGTCATCCAGTCGGGCTGCGGCTCGCCTCGCAAGCGCGCCTGCGCTTCCTGATAGGGCCCGACATAACGTAACCTGTCCGGCAATCTCGGATAGACGCGCCGGATCCAGCGCAGCGCATTGTCGGCCGCCCTCTCGTCACGTGCATCCAGTTCAAACCCGAACCCGACGCGCAGGCGCTCGGGCAACATCCTGGCTGTGAGCGCGCGATACCAGCGCGGTGGCCGCAGCCACGGGCGCGCGCCGCCGAAAATCTGCGCGGCGATCTCGCGCGCCGCCGAGCTGACGGTGAGCGTCTCCGACTTCGCCATCGCTGCGGTGTAGTCCGCAAAGCCAGCCCAGTCCGCCAGCAGATCATCGCCCATCAATCCGAACAGCGCGCCAAACGTCCGGCTCTCAGTCCAGTAACGCTCGCGCTCTTCCACCGAGAGCGGTGGCAGCACCAGGTCGTGCGCCATGAGCGCGGACTCCACCAGCGTCGCATGAACCCAGCGCAGCGACGGGATGTCGTTGGCACAATAGCGCGAACCCGCCGCGAAAGGCCCGACGGTCACGGGCATCTCTCCGACGATCATGCTGTGGCGCCGGTGCAGCTGCCGGGATGACAGCAATGCCCGCTCGAGCGAGCCGAACACCATGGCGAAGACGATGTCGAAGGTGCGATGGAAGCGGCCGACCGGGTCGGCAAAGGTTTTCGAGTGCTCCGCGATGGCAGCCGCCACCCAGGGATGGGCCAGTTGCAGCAACAACGCCCGTCCGGCACCGAGAAAAATGATGGCCTCGCGATCGATCCGCCAGGTCAGCGTATCAGGACCGAACACGCCGGCCACCGGTCCCGCCGCGTTGGCGCGGACTTGATCGAGGGCGGCTTCAAGATCCTTCTCGACGACCAATGGCAAGCCTCGCGACGACGACGTCGCCACATTAGCCCAGGCCGCGCTTTTCCGACATCGTCACCGCAACAAAACAATCGCGGGCGACGCCACTACTCCGCCGCAATCGGCAACACGTCCATATGCTCGTGCAGCACCACGCCGGCAAGCGGATCGAATTCGCCGATCCACGGCTTTCGTTCGAGCACGGACCTCGCGTGCGCATAGCCGGCGTCCCAGCGCCGCCTGATGCCGGAGGGGCTGAAGTCGATGTCCTTGGTATGGGTCTCGCGGTCGAGCTGCGGCGCCAGCAACCGCACGACATGCATCCGGGTCGGACAGCCGTAGCTCGTCAATTCCTTCACCGCGGGGTCACGGCGCTCGCTCTCGGAAAGGCGCGCGGCGAGCTGATTGATGACGTGGCGCAGGCGGTGGGCCTGCTCCTGGCGGGCAATCTGGCTCGCGATGCGGCTGGAGTATTGCACGTCCTTGTGCCGGTTCAGCACCTCCGCCATAGTCATCGGCTCTGCGCCCACGGGATTCCACAGATGCACGGCGAAGATCAGCGAGTCCTTGCGCGGATTGTCGTCGAACACGGCTTCGGTCGGCGTGTTGGACAGGATGCCGCCATCCCAATAGAGTCTCGCCGTCGATCCGCACGGCCGGAAACGCCGGCGGCAGCGCGCCGGAGGCCATCACGTGCTTCACGGTCAGCTCGCCGTCACGGCTGTCGAAATAGCGCATCTGGCTGCTGCGGACATGCGCCGCGCCGACCGTCAGCCGCGGCGAGCAGCGATTGACCAGGTTGAAATCGACCAGCTCCAGCAGCGTCCTCTCCAGCGGCGCCGTCGAATAGAAGCCGGCATGATCCGCTCCCAACGGGTAGGAATCCCCGCATGAGCCAGCGGATTGGGCCGGAAGAAACCGGGAATGCCGTGGGTGACGGTCGACCAATAGGCCAGCTTCTCGTTGAAACCGGGAAAGGCGGCTCGCCAGTCCCAGGCCGGATTCTGCTCCATCCGTTTCCAGAATTCCCTCAAATGCGCCAGTCGCCGGCCGGGCTCGTTGCCCGCAATCAGGCTCGCATTGATGGCGCCGATCGAGGTGCCGATGATCCAGTCCGGCTCGATCCCGGCCTCGTGCAGCGCTTGATACACCCCGGCCTGGTAGGACCCGAGCGCGCCGCCGCCCTGGAGCACCAGCACGACCTGTCCCGGCAGATCCGGCCCCTTGCCTTGCGTGTTGTCCTGCATGCCGTTCATGTCTTGCTCCCAGTGAGCTTGCACCGATCGAATATTCGCACCTCGCGGCGACTTCTTGCGCCGGCCCATGTCAATGCGCGGTCCAGCCGCCGTCGACCGGAAGCGCGATGCCGGTGATCGAGGCGGCAGCGTCCGTCGACAGAAACACCGTGAGCGCGCCGAGTTCGTCGACCGTGGCAAAGCGCTTGTTCGGCTGCTGCGCCAGCAGCACGTCGCGGATCACCTCGTCGCGGGAAATGCCGTGCGCCTTAGCCTGTCCGTCGATCTGCGCTTCGACCAGAGGCGTATAGACGTAGCCGGGACAGACCGCGTTGCACGTGATGCCCTCCTCCGCGGTCTCCAGCGCCGTGACTTTCGTCAGGCCGACGATGCCGTGCTTGGCGGCAACATAGGCCGCCTTGAACGGCGAGCCGACCAGACCGTGCGCGGAGGCGATGTTGACGATCCGGCCAAAGCCGTTCTGGCGCATCGCCGGCAGCGCGAGCCGCGTGGTGTGAAAGGCCGAGGACAGGTTGATCGCGAGGATCTGGTCCCATTTCTCGACCGGAAACTGCTCGAGCGGCGCGACATGCTGGATGCCGGCATTGTTGACGAGGATGTCGAGCCGGCCGGACTGGGCGATGATGGCCGCGATCATCTCGGCGATCGATCTTGGCTTCGTCATGTCGGCCGGCGAGTAGCTCGCCTTGACGCCGAACTCGGCGGCGATCTGCTCGCGGGTCCGGCCGATCTCGGCCGCGACGCCGAGGCCGTTCAGCACGATGTCGGCGCCGGAAGCGGCCAGAGCCCGTGCGATGCCGAGGCCGATGCCGCTGGTCGATCCGGTGACGAGCGCGACCTTGCCGGCCAGCACGCGCGACGAAGCGGATACCTGCGCCTTGACGGGGATATTCATGATCCAGACCTCTCCTGGGCACGACACCGCGCCGTGGCCGCAGCGAAATCTGCGGGATCAGCGTGCCAAACGGAAATACCGGCTGGCTTCCGAGATCCATACGCGCGCGCTATTGCGGATGGGATGTCATTGGCCGGCCCGATCGGATAAGGTCGCCTGATCTTGCTGGGAGCCGATCCATGGAAATGCACCAGGTCCGCTATTTCCTCGCGGTCGCGCAGTTGCTCAACTTCACGCGCGCGGCGGAGGAGTGCAACGTCACGCAGCCTTCGCTGACCCGCGCGATCAAGCAGCTCGAAGCCGAGGCTCGGCGGCGACCTGTTTCGCCGCGAGCGACCGGCGGCGCAACTGACCGAGACTCGGCCAGCGCATGCATCCGCTCCTGAAGCAGTGCTTCGACGCCGCCGCAGGCGCGCGCTCGCTCGCCTCCTCGTTCAGGAGCGGAGAGATCGGCGCGCTGCGCATCGCGCTGACGCATTCGATCGATCTGGCATTGCTGATCCCGCACCTCAACGAGATCAGGCGACAGTTCAACCGGCTCGAACTGCGCTTCCTGCGCGGCACGAGCCGCGAGGTCGGTGAGTTCCTGAAGAAGGGCGAGGCCGAGGCTCGGCATCGCCGCCGAGATCGACGAGGCCTGGGACCGGCTCGACGCTTGGCCGCTGTTCACCGAGAGCTTCGAGGCTCGTCGTTGGCGACGGACATCGGCTGGCCGGACGCAGCAGCATCGAACTGGAGGATCTGCGCTCGGAGCAATTGCTGAGCCGGACGTTCTGCGAGCATTCGCGCCGCATCTCCGCCAGCCTGCGCGAGCACGGCATCGAACATGGCCACGAGATTTCGAGCGAGCGCGACCTGATCGAGGCTCGTCGAGGCCGATATCGGTGTCGCCATGATGCCGCACACTTCCCCCTTGCCGGAAACGCTGACGCGCGCCACTGTCGCCGGACTGGACGCCCGTCGCACCGTCAGCCTTTACGGAGTGGCCGGCCGGCAGCGCACGGCGGTCGCCAATGCCGTGATGCGCATGCTGCGCGGCGCCGACTGGCGCGAGATCGCGGGATAATAGGGACGGCTTCTTCCCGTCTCCCCTTGCGGAAGAAGGTGGCGCGAAGCGCCGGATGAGGGGTTCTGTCCGCGTATTCGACGCAAAAGATTCACGCGCGGAGAGAACCCTCACCCGGCTCGCCGCTTCGCGGCGAGCCACCCTTTCCCACAAGGAGAGGGGGAAGTGTGTGCGCGGCCTCAACCCCTGCTCGCACTCTCCAGCGCCTCGAGCAGATCATCGATCTCCATGCGCTTGCGGAAATCGGGGTCGACGAAGCGGGCTTTGACGATCCCGTCGCGGCCGACCACGAACACGGCCGGGATCGGTAGCAACCAGCCGTCATTGCCGTGGAATTTCGCCATGTCCTGGTACGACAATAGGCCCTGGATCTCGGCGCCGAGCCAGATTGCGAGATTGAGCGACAGCGCATAGCCGTTGTCCAGATCGGTCAGGATCGGAAACGGCGCGCCGGATTCGGCCTTGAGCTGCCGAGTGTATTCCTGCGTCTCCGGCATGACTGCGACGACCTGCGCCCCCATCGCCTTGATGCGATCGAGCGCCTGGACCACGGCGCGGACATTGAGCCGGCAATAGGGACACCAGTGGCCGCGGAAGAACATCACGGCGAGCGGACCGCGCTCCAGCAGCGCAGGCAGCGTGACGAGATGGCCGCCCTCGTCCGGCAGCATGAACGGCGGCATCGCATCGCCCGGATGCGGCGCGGTCTCGCCGCCGCCATTGCCACCCAATCTCGCCACCAACCGGTCGACGGCCTCGCCATAGGCCGGAAGGACGGCACGGCTGGCATCGGCATAGGCGCGGAGCTGGTCGTTCAGCGTGCCGTCCATGTCGCGGCAACGCTGGAAGGCAAGCCTTAGCTGTTCGGCATCGGCTGGCGAGAGAGATGTCATCGTCTGCTCCGGCTTTGCATTCGGCGAATATTAGTTTCCCGGTTCGGCCGCCCGCAAGGGGCGGCCGCGACGCCAGGACCGGTTCAGTTCACATAGAAATTGCCGGTCGGATCGAGCCGTCCCGAAGTGTAGTACATCGACCCGTTGCTCATGAAGAAGACGGTGTTGTCGGGCACCTTCTTGGCATTCTTCATCATCGCCTCGTGGTTCTTCTCGGCCGGCGCCATGGCCATCGCCGACATCTTGCCGGGGCCGCCATAGACATAGGCCATGCCGGCCTTGAAATCCCAGGCAGCCTCCGAGAAGGCCGAGGTGGCGATGACCGCAAAAACTGCGGTGGCGATCAGGGTCTTGGACAATTTCGGCATGGGGGCTCCTCCGGATTGACGTGAACGCCCGCCAATCGGGCGCCCTGTCATCGGACGCCGAATGCTTCGAAAGCGGAAATGCCGTTGCCCAATCGGATCGATAGCCGCCGCGCATCGACATAGCGCGGCGCTATCACATCGAGAGCAAGCCGGCATTTCACCATGGATGCGATCTCGACGAAGTTGGCGTCATAGCCGGCGACCAACGGGGTTGCGGCCAACACAGGAGACTCATCTATGTCCAGGAGCCATTCTCGGAGCCATGCCTTGTCGCGTCTGATCTGGCCGGGCCTTGCCATCGTCGGCGCGCTGACGCTCTCGGTGCAGCCGGCCGCTGCCGGCGAATGTCCGGCCGGCAAGATCAAACCGAACGCCCAACAGATGGTCGACTACAAACCCGTGGGCGTCACCGACGTCACGCTCGGAGCGATCGATCTCGGCAAGCAGCCGGCCCATATCGAAGGGCGCGAGCTGCGCTTCCGCAAGCTCACCATCGAGCCCGGCGGCATCGTGCCCTGGCACAGCCATGACGACCGTCCCGCGCTGATCTTCGTGCAGCAGGGCGAGATCGTCGAATACGCCTCCAATTGCATCGATCCGATCGTGCACAAGGCCGGCGACATCCGCCCCGAGGTCTCCGGCACCTCGCATTGGTGGAAGAACCTCGGCAAGGACACCGTCATCCTTTATGTCGGCGACGTCCGGAAAGATCCTAACGACCACCACATGTAACTCGCTGCGGCCATCCTTCGAGACGCCCGCTTTATGCGGGCTCCTCGGGATGAGGACGGAATGCGCGGTAGCAGCCTCAACAAGCACCGATGTCGCTCAGCCTCAGCCTGAGGAGACCGCGAAGCGGTCGTATCGAAGGACGAGGCGCCCGGAACGACGTGAGCATGAGGAGACGCAGCGCCATGACCGATCTTTCCACGCGGCTCGGGCCAGCGATGACGATGGAGGCGCATTCGCCGGGTCTGGCGCTGCGCTCGCTCGTGATCGGCCTGACGGCTTTTCTGACCGTCGTCGATCTCTTCGCGACGCAGGCGATTTTGCCCTCCTTGACGCGGCATTACGGTGTCACGCCCGCGGCGATGGGCTTTGCCGTCAACGCGAGCACCTTCGGCATGGCCACAGCCAGCCTCGTCGTCGGTGTCTTCAGCCCGCACATCAACCGTCGGACCGGCATCCTGCTCAGCCTGGCGGTGCTGGCGATCCCCACCAGCCTGCTGGCCTCGGCGCCAAATCTTGCCGTATTCACCGCCCTGCGGGTCGCGCAGGGCCTCTGCATGGCGTCCGCCTTCGCGCTCACCCTCGCCTATCTCGGCGAGCAATGCAGCGCCATGGACGCCGGCGGCGCTTTTGCTGCCTACATCACCGGCAACGTCGCGAGCAATCTCATCGGCCGGCTGATCTCCGCCGCCATCGCCGACGGGCTCGGCCTCGCCTGGAATTTCTATCTGTTCGCGGCGCTCAACCTGGCTGGCGCAGTGCTGGTCTATTTCACGATCCGGCGCGTGCAGCCGATGCACGCGATGATGTCGGCGGCATCGCCGCTCGCGGCCATGATCGCGCATTGGCGCAATCCGCCCCTGCGAGCGGCCTTCGGCATCGGATTCTGCATCCTGTTCGCCTTCATCGGCACCTTCACGTTCGTCAATTTCGTGCTTGTCCGGCCGCCGCTGTCACTGGGCATGATGGACATCGGCCTCGTCTATTTCGTCTTCCTGCCGTCGGTCGTCACGACGCCTCTCGCCGGCAGGGTGGCAGCGCGGCTCGGAACTCGCCCGACGATCTGGACCGCGCTCGCCATCGCCGGGCTGGGCCTGCCCTTGATGCTGATGCCGCATCTGATCGAGGTCCTCACCGGCATGGTTCTGGTCGGCGTCGGCACGTTCTTCGCGCAGGCCGCCGTCACGGGCTTCGTCGGCCAGGCGGCTGCGGATAACCGCGGTATCGCCAGCGGGACCTATCTTGCGTGCTATTTTGGCGGCGGGCTGGTCGGCACCGCCGTGCTCGGGCGCCTGTTCGACGCTTTCGGATGGGCGGTATGCGTCTTCGGCGTCGGCGTGGCACTTGGGGCCGCAGCCCTGCTCACCTTCGCGCTGAGGCGCTAGTGCTTGACTGGGGCTTCCTGCGGCGGTTCGTCGTCGGCAATGGCACGCCAGGCGGCGCCCTCGAGATCGTCGTACTGGCCGCTCCTGAGCGACCACAGGAAGGCAACGAGCCCGGCGCCGCCGAGCATCAGAGCCAGAGGAACCAGGATGACCAGGATCTCCATCACACGATCTCCCGCGAGCCGCCGCGAGCGCGCAGCGAATTCAGCATGACCAGAATCGAGGACCCGCTCATGGCGGCCGCCGCGATCAGGGGCGTCACGACGCCGCTGATCGCGACCGGCACGGCGAGCACGTTGTAGCCGATCGCGAGCCAGAGGTTCTGCCGCATCAAATGCAGCGCCTTGCGCGCGGCGTCGATGGCGGCAACGACCGGGGCGAGCGGTCGGCCGAGGAAAACGAGATCGGCGGTGGCCTGGCTGAGATGCGCGGCCGAGATCGGCGACATCGAGACATGGGCCGCCGCCAGCGAGGGCGCGTCGTTCATGCCGTCGCCGACCATCAGCACCTTGGCGCCGCGCTGCTTCAATTCCTCGATCCGCGCAATCTTGTCGGCCGGCGTGACGCCGGCGCGCCATTCGGGAATGTCGAGCACGTTGGCGGCCGCCTTCACGGCCGGCTCGCGATCGCCGGAGAGAATCTCGATGCCGATATTGCGCGCCTTCAGCGCCGCGATCACCGCCTTGGCATCGGGACGCAGGCCCTGCCGAACCGAGAGGATGAACCTGTCGCTGCCCTTGCTGAACGCGACGATGGAAGCTTCGGGATCGACGACGGTACTGCCGATCAGCACCTCCGCACCGCAGAAGGAGGGACGGCCAAGGCGAAGCTCGACGCCGTCAACGGTCGCACGAACGCCCTGCCCGGCCTCCTCGACCGCGCCGATAACAGGCGACTTGGCGCCGGCGGCCTGCGCCACGGCGGCCGCGACCGGATGATGGCTCGACAGCGCGAGCCGGCCGGCGAGGCTCGAAGATGTCGGCGGGGATGTCGGCCGCATTCATCACTTCGAGATCCGGCAGCGTCAGCGTGCCGGTCTTGTCGAAGATGACGTGATCCGCCTCGGCCAGCCGCTCGATCGCATCGCCGGAGTTGAGCAGCACGCCGGACTTGAACATCGCGCCCGAGGCGATGGTCTGCACGGTCGGAATGGCAAGGCCCAGCGCACAGGGACAGGTGATGATCAACACTGCAACGCCGGTCACGATCGCATCGTGCCAGGACGCGCCGGCGATGACCCAGCCCAGGATGGTGAGTAGAGCGGTCGCATGCACCACCGGCGCATAGAGCCGCGAGGCGCGATCGGCGAGCCGCATATAGCGCGAGCGCGCGGCAAGCGCGTTGTCGAGCAGCCGCGTGATCTCAGCGAGCAGCGTCGCCTCGGACGCGGCCGACACCCGCACCCGCAGCGTGCCCGAGATGTTCATCGATCCGGCATAGACCGGCGTACCCTGCTCGGCCGTGACGTAGAGCGTCTCGCCGGTGATCAGGCTCTGGTCGATCTCCGAACGGCCCTCGATCACGGTGCCGTCGACCGCGCAGCGCTCGCCGGGCCTCAGCAGCACGATGTCGCCGGGATGGATCGCGGCCACCGGCACCTGGGAGATTTCGTCGGTGCCGATGAACTTCGCGGCCGTCTCCGCCTTCAACGCGGCGAGATTGCCGGCGACGGCGCGGGTACGCCGCCGCATGTTCTGGTCGAGGAAGCGTCCGACCAGGAGGAAAGTCAGCAGCATGATCGCCGCGTCGAAATAGGCATGCTCGGCGTGGTGAAGGGTCTCGACCACGGACATGCCGAGCGCGAGAATCACGCCGATCGAGATCGGAACGTCCATGTTGGTCGTCTTCACCGACAGCGCGCGCCATGCCGAGCGGAAGAACGGCTGGCCGGCATAGGCCGCCGCCGGCAGCGCGATCAGCGCCGACAGCCAGTGGAAGAAGTCACGCTGCTCGGGCAGCATGTCCGAGACGTTGCCCGACCAAACCGGGATCGACAGCATCATCACGTTCATGGTGGCGAACGCGGCGACGCCGAGACAGCGCAGCAGGAAGCGCGATTCGGCGACCTCCGCCACTTCCGCGCTTTCGGTCTCGAACGGATAGGCCTTGTAGCCGAGGCTCCTCGAGACGGTCGATGAAGCGACCGGGGTCGAGCGTGCCCGCCTTCCATTCCAGCGCGACGCGGCGATCGGTCAGGTTGACGCGCGCCAGCGTGACGTCGGGGATGGCGGAGAGACCACGTTCGATCTTGGCCATGCAACCGGCGCAGTGAACGCCTTCGACCGCGAGGTCGATATGCTGGACCCCTTCGCCCGCGTCGCGAACATAGTGGGAGAAATCGCGGGTGACCTGCATGACAAAATCCTTCAGTTCAGGATCACGCGGTTGCGCGACATGAACACGCGCGTGCCCCGCGCCTCGCCCTCGATCACCAGGTCCCACTGACCCGGCGCGACGGATGCCGCATCGCCCCGATAGAGACCGATGCCGGCTTCGGTGAGTTCGACAGCGAGATCGGCGCGCTTGTCGGTCGGCCGCTCCAGGCGCCCGCCGAACTTGAGCCCGGAGATCGGCTGGCCGCCGGCATCGCGCGCCTCGACCTGGACCATTGCGCCGCCGTCGTTGCGGCGCTCGATATGGGCGTTGACCTTCCACTTGCGCGCAGCCTGATCGTGCGCCGCGGAGATCTCGCGCTCGTAGGTCAGGCCGGCCGCATAGGGGCTATCGACGTCGGTGCCGGGCAGCGTCGCGATCGCGAGCTTCATCATGGTGACGTTGACGCCGATCACCAGGCCGAAGAAAGCGACCAGCATCAGGAAGACTTTTGTTCCGGTCAGCGGCTTGGATGACATGACGCTCTCCTGAGCTTACGGCGCGACGAAATTGTCGGTGGCGGTCGCGGCGACGCCGAGGCCGATGTCCATGACGTGGAAGCGGACCGGTATCGACTTCTCCGGATTGTTCTCGGCCGGCGCGGTGACCAGCAGCCGCAGTTCGCTGGTGGAATCGCGCGGGATCACGATGATCGGGCGGTCCGGCGTCACCGAGTCGGCGCCGACGACGTGCATCGTGGGGTTGGCCGGCCCCTCCACGTCGATGGCGATGGCACGATCGTAACCGCTCTTGTTCAGCAGCCGCACGGTGTAGGCGTTGCGGATCGAGCCGTCGCTGAGCTTGACCGCGACCGGATTGCGATCATGCAGCACGTTGACGTCGAGCAGGCTACGGGTCGCGAGCATGTAGACCATGAAGCCGCCGATCGCCGCGATGATCGCGCTGTAAACGATGGTGCGGGGACGCACGATCCGGTAGATCGGCGGCTTGCCTTCCTGGCGGCGGGCGATGTTGACGTCGTTGTCGTAGCCGATCAGCCGCTTCGGCCGGCCGATCTTGGTCATCACGGTGTCGCAGGCATCGATGCAGAGGCCGCACTGGATGCATTCCATCTGCGACCCATCGCGAATGTCGATGCCGGTCGGGCAGACCGCGACGCACTGGTAGCAATCGACGCAGTCGCCGACCTGCTGGCCGAGCGCGCGCAGCTCGGCGGCCTTCTTGACCGAGGTACGCTTCTCGCCGCGGTCGTAGCGATAGGTGACGTTGAGCGCCCATTCGTCGGTGAGCGCGGCCTGGATGCGCGGCCACGGGCACATATAGGTACAGACCTGCTCGCGCATGTAGCCGGCGAGCACGTAGGTCGTCGCGGTGAGGATGCCGATCCAGATATAGGCGATCATCGGCCCCTGGAAGGTGACGAGTCTCCTTCACCAAGGTCGGCGCGTCGTTGAAATAGAGCACCCAGGCGCCGCCGGTCCACCAGGCGATCATCAGCCAGATCGAGTGCTTGAGCACGATCTCGGAGATCCGCTCGAGCTTCATGGGATCGGACGATTTGTCCTTCTTCATCCGCTCGCGCCGGTCACCCTCGATCAGGCGCTCGACGGCATAGAACACGTCGGTCCACACCGTCTGCGGACAGAGATAGCCGCACCAGATGCGGCCGCCGACCGAGTTCATCAGGAACAGCGCCACCGCGGCCACGATCAACAGGCCGGTGAAATAGTAGACCTCCTGCGGCCACAACTCGATGAAGAAGAAATAGAAGCGGCTGTTGGGCAGGTCGATCAGCACCGCCTGGCTGGGGGCGCCGAGTCCGCGGTTCCAGCGCACGAACGGCAGGAAATAGTAGACCCCGAGGCAGATCGCCATCAGGCCCCATTTGATCCGGCGAAAGGTTCCGGAGACGCTCTGGGGATAGACCTTCTTGCGCGCCGCGTAGAGCGGCCCGACGTCGTCCGCGGGCTTGAGTTCGTTCGGGTTGACGGTCTTGTTCATCGCCTGGAACTTCTAAAAAGAGGTGCGATTAAACCTAGACCCGACATCGCCGCGGCAGTTGATCCAGCTCAAACGGGGGCACTTTTGTTCACCCCCGTCTGAATTCTTTGAGCCGCCGGTCCGCTATTTTCCGCCGCCCAGCGAGTGGACGTAGACCGCCATCGCCTTGATGGTGGCGGGATCGAGCCGCCCTTCCCAAGCCGGCATCACGCCCGCGCGGCCCTGGCTGATGGTCTCGATCAGAGCCGCTTCGTCTGAGCCATAAAGCCAGATCTTGTCGGTCAGGTTCGGTGCGCCCATCTCCTGGTTGCCCTTGCCGCCGTCGCCATGGCAGGCGACGCAATTCTCCGCGAAGATCTTCTCGCCCTTGGCGGCATCGAAGCCGTTGCGGGTCGACAGGCCCGACAGCGACCGCACGTAATTGGCGACCGTGACGATCTCCTCCGGCTTCAGCACGCCGTCCTTGCCGAAGGCGAGCATCTGGCCCTCATGCGTCTTGGCATGACCGGAACGCGCGCCGAACTGGATGGTCTGCATGATCTGGTCGAGCGTGCCGCCCCACAGCCAGTCGTCGTCGTTCAGGTTCGGGTAGCCCTTGGCGCCGGCGGCGCCGGAACCGTGGCAAGGCGCGCAATTGTCGCCGAACACGGTCTTGCCCTTGGCGCGGGCGAGCGCCAGCAAGGCCGGGTCCTTTTCGATGTCGGCAAGCGAGGCCGCGCCCAGCGCCACCATCTTGTCACCGCGGATCTTCTCGAGGTTGGCGAGACTCGACCGCGACGTCGGCGCGCGAGGAGTAGCCGAACATGCCCGTGGTATTGCTGGAGATCAGCGGCCAGGCCGGATAGACGACCCAGTAGCCGACCGCCCAGACGATGGTGAGGTAGAAGCAGATCACCCACCAGCGCGGCAGCGGCGTGTTGAGCTCCTTGATGCCGTCCCATTCATGTCCGGTCGTGGACTTGCCGGAGACGGAATCGATATCGCTATGATCGGTCATGGTCTCTACTCCTCCCGCAACGGCAGGTGTGCTGCTTCGTCGAACGCAGCCTTGTTACGGGGCCAAAAGCGTAGGCGATAATCGCGAGAAAGATCGCGACGAACACCGGCGTCCAGATCGTGGTCACGAGACCGGACGCAAGATTGTCGAGTGTCAGGATGGCTTTCATCGTTGATGCCTTCTCAGCGAAGATTGGCTTTCTCGTTGTAGATCTTGAAGTCGACCAGGGTGCCGAGCATCTGCAGGTACGCGATCAACGCGTCCATCTCGGTCGGCGTGCCGGTCTTGCCGTCGAAATTGCGCACGACGGCCTTGCCATAGCGCTTGCTGAAGGCGTCGGCGCCGGCGTTCTCCGGGTCGGCCTGGGCCTTCAAATCGGCACTGGCGCTGGCGATCTGGTCGTCCGTGTAGGGCACACCGACGGTCCGGAGCGTGCGCATGTGGTCGGCGATCGTGTCCGGATCGACCTCGGTTTGGCTGAGGAACGGATAACCCGGCATCACCGACTGCGGCACGATCGCGCGCGGGTTGGTCAGATGGGTCACATGCCAGTCGTCGGAGTACTTGGCGCCGACGCGAGCAAGGTCCGGACCGGTGCGCTTGGAGCCCCACTGGAACGGGTGGTCGAACATGCTCTCGGCGGCGAGCGAAAAGTGGCCGTAACGCTCGACCTCGTCACGCAGCGGCCGGATCATCTGCGAGTGGCAGAGATAGCAGCCCTCGCGGACGTAGACGTTGCGTCCGGCGAGGCTCCAGCGGCGTGTAGGGCCTCACTCCGTCGACCTTCTCGATCGTGCTCTTGAGGTAGAACAGCGGGGTGATCTCGACGAGACCGCCGACCGCGATCACCAGCAGGATGCCGACGACCAGGATGATCGAGTTCTTTTCGAAGACTTGATGACGTGTCCAGAATGACATTGTTTGCTCCTCATTCCGCCGGCTGAAGAGCGACGGGCATCTGGACTTCCGCCTCGCCGACGCGAACCGTCATCCAGAGATTATAGGCCATGATCAGCGCTCCGATCAGGAACAGGCCGCCGCCGGCTGCGCGGATGATGTAGAAGGGATGCATCGCCTCGACGGTCTCGATGAAGGAGTATTCGAGGAAACCGAGCGAAGTGTAGGCGCGCCACATCAGGCCCTGCAGGATACCGGACACCCACATCGCCGAGATGTAGAGGACGATGCCGAGGGTCGCGACCCAGAAGTGCCAGTTGACGAGCTTCAGGCTGTACAGCCCCTTGCGATTCCAGGCCCACGGCACCAGGCAGTAGAGCGCGCCGAAGGAGACGAAGCCGACCCAGCCGAGTGCGCCGGAGTGCACGTGGCCGATGGTCCAGTCAGTGTAGTGGCTGAGCGAGTTGACCACCTTGATCGACATCATCGGGCCTTCGAAGGTCGACATGCCGTAGAAGGCGACGGAGACCACGAGCATGCGCAGCACGGGATCGGTGCGCAGCTTGTCCCAGGCGCCCGACAGCGTCATCAGGCCGTTGATCATGCCGCCCCAGGAGGGCATCCACAGCATGATCGAGAAGGTCATGCCGAGCGTCTGCGTCCAGTCCGGCAGCGCCGTGTAGTGCAGATGGTGCGGGCCGGCCCAGATGTAGAGGAAGATCAGCGCCCAGAAGTGGATGATCGACAGCCGGTAGGAATAGATCGGCCGCTCGGCGCGCTTCGGGATGAAGTAGTACATGATGGCGAGGAAGCCGGCGGTCAGGAAGAAGCCGACCGCGTTGTGGCCGTACCACCACTGGAACATGGCGTCCTGGATGCCGCCCCAGGCGATGTAGGACTTCGAGCCGAACACCGAGACGGGAAGCGCCGGATTGTTGCCGAGATGCAGCACCGCGATCGTCACGATGAAGGCGAGATAGAACCAGTTCGCGACGAAGATGTGCGGCTCCTTGCGCTTGATGACGGTGGCAAGGAAGACGAGCAGATAGGCGACCCAGACGATGGTCAGCCACAAATCGGCATACCATTCCGGCTCGGCATATTCCTTCGACTGGGTGACGCCGAGCAGATAGCCGGTACCCGCGATCAGAATGAAGAAGTTGTAGCCGACCACGACGAACCAGGGCGCGAGGTCGCCGGCGAGGCGCGCGCGGCAGGACTTCTGCACAACGTAGAACGAGGTCGCGATCAGCACGTTGCCGCCGAAGGCGAAGATCACCGCCGAGGTGTGCAGCGGCCGAAGGCGGCCGAAGCTGGTCCAGGGCAGATCGAAGTTCAGCGCGGGCCAGGCCAGCTGCGAGGCGATGATGAGGCCGACGAGGAAGCCGGCGATGCCCCAGAACATGGCCATGAAGGAGGAGAACTTGATCGGCCCCATGTTGTAATTGGGCCGCCCGTTGATCTCCTGCGGCGGCAGCGCCGCCGGGCGATCAAGGTAGCGGTTGACGATGACGAACACCGCAGCCAGGCTCGCCGCCGCGCTGAGCGCGGCATGGAAGGCGAAGGGCGCGTCGAGCGCCTTGGCCGAAGCGATCACGCAGAGGAAGGCGGTGACTGCGAACACGACAGCCAGGCCGCTTTCACCGATGGTCATGGATTTGGAAATGGAGGGCTGGCTCATGCGGATTCTCTCTGAAAGAACTCCGCGCCAGAAACCACATCCCTCCTCACCGGGAATTGATTGAAATCAAGAGCGGCACTTAAGTTCGTCGCAGCCGGCGAAGTTCGTGCTGGTTCCCTGCAGATTTCCGCGCGCAGTCCCGTGATGTGTCCTGCTCGGCTCGCGCGGGGAAACAGGTCTTCGCGATGCGCAGACCAAAACAGCCTCCGTAGAATCACGGAGGCTGTTTTTGGCTTTCGATCCGGCTTGCTCCGTCAGTCGCGCGCCGTCGCCTTGAGCGCCGCGATGACGTCCTCGCGGGCGATGATTCCGACCAGCTTCTGCGCGCTGTCGAGCACGATGATGCTCCTGATGCGGTGCTCGACCATGATCTGGAGCACCCGCGTCAGCCGGGTGTCGGGGCTGACATAGATGAACTCCGGCGTCATGACGTCGCCGATCTTGCGGCTCATCAGGTCGTGATAGCGCGGCAGCATCTGGCTCGGCGAGAAGGCGAAGCACTTCAGGATGTCGAACTTGGTGACGATGCCGACCACCTGCCCGTCGTCCTCGACCGGATAGGAGTTGAAATCGTCGGTCTCGAACATTTCACTGAGACTCGAGCAAGTCACGGTCGCGCCGCACCGCCTTGACGTTGCGCGTCATGTAGCCGTCGACGGTCTGTTCAAGAAATTTGTACACGGCGCGTCCTCCTCGATCTGATTCCGGCCGGCCGTCAGTGCGACAGCAGCACGCTGCGGGCAGTCTGCGTGACCAGATATTGGGTGACGCCTCCCAGGATCAGCTCACGAAACCTCGAATGGCCGTAAGCGCCCGCGACGATCAGGCCGGCATCGACGTCGCCGGCGACTTTCTCCAATTGCGCGGCGGCGGTTTCGTTCCTGGCGCCTTCGCAGATGCGCGCCGTCGCGGTGACGCCGTGGCGGGCCAGCCAGGCGACGACGTCGGTGACGCCCGCCGTCACGACCGAACGGTCGTCGTCGCGCTCCGGGACCGTGGCGATGGTGACGTCCTTCGCCTTGCGCAGGATCGGCAGCGCATCGGCCACCGCCCGCCGCGCCTCCGGCGTGTCCTTCCACGCCACCAGCACGCTGCGCAGATCGAGCCAGTTGACCTTGTCGGGGACGGCGAGAAGCGGGCGGCCGGCCTGCATCACCAGATCCTTGGGACTTGCGAGCGCGAACGCGTCGGAAAAGGCCGGGCTCTGCCCGCCGCTGACGACGATGTCGGCGCAGCGCGCCTGGGCCAGGGCGAATCGCGCCGGGAAGTCCATGGCACTGCGCCACTCCGCATGTCCGCCGCGATTCCTGGTGGCGGCAAGGAATTGCGCCTCGAGGCCGGCCAGCCGCCGCTTGACCGAGGCTTCGCCCTCGTCGATCAGCGCTTGCGCCTCGGCGCCGTCGGTGAAATAGAGCGGCGGAGCGAACTGTGCCGCGGCGACCCCGACGATGGCCGCCTCGAATCGTTCGGCGAGTTCACCGGCCACCTGGAGACGCGCCTCGTTCGACTGATCGAGCGCCAGGCTGACCATCACCGTCGCGTACGTCATCGGAATTCTCCACTGCAAAAGCTTTGGCGAAATCTACGCCTGCCTCCGCACATGGGGATGAGATAGATCAAGGAGGCCGCCGGCGCCGGCTCGCTGCCGTCCGGCGAACGACAGAACTTGCCTCCGGCCCGGCCTTGGGCGACATTAGGGAGCGGTAACCGCGTCCGGAGCCGCCGCATCAGGATGAGGAGCATCATTTGTCGCCGACCCGCGTAACGTATTCGCAAGACGATGGTCGGGGCGAGCGTTTTCGCGTTCGGATCGAAGGTTTTGGCGTGGGCACCTGGGATCTCGACCTCGCGACCCGGGAGCTGGACTGGTCCGACACCGCCAGGGCCCTGCTCGGCATCGAGCCTGGTCAGCCCGCGAGCTACGAGGCTCTTCCTGTCGCGCCTTCAGCCCGCGGACAGAGAGCGGGTCGAGAGCGCGGTGAAGCGCGTCTCCGAGCGCGGCGGCAGCTTCGACGTGTCGTTCAGGGCGGCGAACGCCTCCGGCAGCGGGCACTGGATTCGCGCCCGGGCTGGACTGATCCGGGACGAAGCCGGCGCTGCCCGTCATCTCAGCGGCATCTTTCTCGACATCGACGAGGAAAAGCAGGTCGAGGAGGCGCTGCGCACCCGCGAGTCTCACCTCCGCTCGATTCTCCACACCATCCCCGACGCCATGATCGTCATCGACGGCCTCGGCATCATGCAACTGTTCAGCACGGCCGCGGAGCGCCTGTTCGGCTGGTCGGAGCACGAGGCGGTCGGCCAGAACGTCAGCATCCTGATGCCCGAGCCCGATCGCACCCGCCACGACGGCTACCTCGCCCGCTACCGCAGCACGAACGATCCGCACATCATCGGCATCGGCCGCATCGTGACCGGCAAGCGACGCGACGGCACGACGTTTCCGATGCACCTGTCGATCGGCGAGATGGAATCCGGCGGCGAGCCCTATTTCACCGGCTTCGTCCGCGACCTCACCGAGCACCAGCAGACCCAGGCCCGGCTCCAGGAATTGCAGTCCGAGCCTCGTCCATGTCTCGCGGCTCACTGCGATGGGCGAAATGGCTTCCGCGCTCGCCCACGAGCCTCAACCAGCCGCTGGCTGCGATCAGCAATTACATGAAGGGCTCGCGGCGGCTGCTCGCGGGCAGCACCGACGCCAACACGCCGAAGATCGAAAGCGCGCTGGATCGCGCGGCGGAGCAGGCCTTGCGGGCCGGCCAGATCATCCGGCGCCTGCGCGACTTCGTCTCCCGCGGCGAGTCGGAGAAGCGGGTCGAGAGCCTGTCCAAGCTGATCGAGGAGGCCGGCGCGCTCGGGCTCGCCGGCGCGCGCGAGCAGAACGTGCAGCTCCGCTTCAGCCTCGATCCCGACGCCGATCTCGTCCTCGCCGACCGGGTGCAGATCCAGCAGGTGCTGGTCAATCTGTTCCGCAACGCGCTGGAGGCGATGGCGCAGTCGCCGCGCCGCGAGCCTCGTCGTCGCCAACACCCGTGTCGCCGACGACATGATCGAGGTGGAGGTCTCCGACACCGGATCCGGCTTCCAGGACGACGTCATTCCAAACCTGTTTCAGACCTTCTTCACCACCAAGGAAACCGGCATGGGCGTGGGACTGTCCATCAGCCGCTCGATCATCGAGGCGCATGGCGGCCGCATGTGGGCCGAGAACAATGCTTCGGACGGCGCGACATTCCGCTTCACCTTGCCGGCAACCGCCGAGAACTGACTGACGAGAACCAATTCATGACCAAGGGACATGTCTACGTCATCGACGACGACGCGGCGATGCGGGACTCTTTGAACTTCCTGCTGGATTCGACCGGCTTCGACGTCACGCTGTTCGACAATGCGCAGAGCTTCATCGACGCCCTGCCCGGCCTCGGTTTCGGCTGCGTCGTCTCCGACGTGCGCATGCCGGGGCTGGACGGAATCGAGCTGCTCAAGCGAATGAAGGCGCAGCAGAGTCCCTTTCCGATCCTGATCATGACCGGTCATGGCGACGTGCCGCTCGCGGTCGAGGCGATGAAGCTCGGCGCGGTCGATTTCCTGGAAAAGCCGTTCGACGACGACCGCCTCACCACCATGATCGAATCTGCGATCCGACAGGCCGAGCCCGCCGCCAAGAGCGAGGCGGTCTCGCAGGACATCGCCGGCCGCGTGGCCTCCTTGAGCCCCCGGGAGCGTCAGGTCATGGAGGGGCTGATCGCGGGCTTGTCCAACAAGCTGATCGCCCGCGAATACGACATCAGCCCACGGACCATCGAGGTCTACCGCGCCAACGTCATGACCAAGATGCAGGCCAACAGCCTGTCGGAGCTGGTCCGGCTGGCGATGCGTGCCGGCATGCTCAACGACTGAGGTTGATCGGATTTGGGCAAATCGGGTTGAGGCAGGTCAAGGCCCCTTCCCGGTGCTGTGCTAGCCAAGCAGGATGATCGAGGTCGGTTCACATCATGAACCGGCGTCGTCCTCAGCGCTCCCCACCGTCTACGTGGTCGATGATGATGCCGCCGTTCTGGGCTCTCTGCGGTTCCTGCTGGAAACCGACGGCTTTGCCGTGCGGACTTTCAGGAGCGGCACCGCGCTGCTCAATGCGGGCGGCGCGCGCAGGGCGGACTGCTACGTCATCGACTACAAGATGCCGGACATCAACGGCATCGAGCTGGCCGGCCGCCTGCGCCAGGCCGACGACGGCACGCCCGTGATCCTGATCACCGGCTACCCGGACGAGAACATTTCGACCCGGGCGGCGGCGGCAGGCGTCAAGGACGTGGTCTTGAAGCCGCTTCTGGACGAGAATCTGGTCAAGCGCATCCGCCGGGCCATCCAGGACCGCACCCGCTAACTATTTATTCAGCATAAGCTTTTTCGAAGATCGTGGAGCCCGCTGGCGAGCGGATTCGGATCGCGCTCCGACCTCCGGAATCCTACGTAAGGCAACCCCCTAAGATATCGCTCGAAATTTTCGAAGCCCCCGATACCGCGTACCAAGGCGTCATCACAACGGAGATGGCGCAGATGCTCACCCAGAACCTCAACACCCAGGCGATCAACACCCAGATTGTTGGCAAGATTGCCCCTGCCCATCCCGTCACCGACCAGTTCGGCGCCATCACCGGCCATGTCGGTCTGGTCGCCACGGAATTCTCCTACCGCAAGGACGAGGAGATCTACGGCGAGGACGAGCCGTCCGAATATGTCTACCAGGTCGTCACCGGCGCTGTGAGCAGCTACAAGCTGCTGTCCGACGGCCGCCGCCAGATCGGCGCTTTCCATCTTCCCGGCGACGTGTTCGGCCTCGAATCCGGTCCGACGCACCGCCTTGCTGCCGAAGCCATCATCGACACCACCGTGCGCCTCGTGAAGCGCGCCAGCCTCGAGAAGGCTGCAGGCACCGACGTCCAGGTCGCCCGCAAGCTCTGGGCCATGACCGCCGGAGAGCTGCGCCATGCCGAAGACCACATGCTGCTGCTGGGCCGCAAGACCGCGATGGAGCGCGTCGCGACCTTCCTGCTCGAAATGGACCGCCGCCTCGCCGTTGCCGGCATGATGGCGCTGCCGATGTGCCGCCGCGACATCGGCGACTATCTCGGCCTCACCCTTGAAACCGTGTCGCGCGCGCTGTCGCAGCTTCACAGCCAGGGCATCCTGGGCTTCTCCGGCGCCCGCCAGATCGTGCTGCGCAACCGTCAGCGCCTGCAGCATCTCGACGCCTGATCTTCGCCGATTTTTCCTCCTCCCTATCAACTTGGCCGGCCGAACGCGTTTCGGCCGGCCTTTTCTTTTGGGGGCGATCATGCCGTGCGCCGCGTCTCCGGCATCAGGAAGAGAATCAGCAGGAGCCCGGTCGCGGCGACGCCGGACAGACCGATGAACGCCGTGGCATTTCCGAACTTGTCGCTGACATAGCCGCCGAGCACCGTGCTCAGGGACGCGCCGATGCCTGTTGCGGTGCCGACGATCCCTTGCGCCAGATTGAAATGTCCGCTGCCGAAGGCGACATCGGCCACGATCAGCGGGATCATCACCGCGAACACCGCAGCCGTGATGCCGTCGAACAGCTGCACCGCGACCAGCAGATAGGGGTCGCGCACGGTCGCAAACAACAGGCCGCGAATCGCCAACGCACCGAACCCGATCAGAAGCAACGGCCGCCGCCCCCACGCCTGCGCCTTGCGCCCGACCGTCGGCGACAGCAGTGCCACGATCGCTTGCGGAACGACGATGCAAAAGGCGACGAGCACCGTCGCCCACTGGGCGGACCGCGCGGTCACAGCGCTTGCCATCAGCGGCATCATCGAGGCGTTGGCGAGCTGCAACAGCAGTACGCTGAGAGCGAAAATGATCAGCGGACGCTGCCGGATCAGGTGCCAGATATTGGTGTCGCCGCGCTCTGCCGCATCGGGCGGCATCTCGCCATGACAGCGCCTGATGTCGACCTCGTTCTCGCGGATGCGCGAGAGTGCGATCAGGGTGGGAATCGCGAGCAGGAAAGTGACCAGGAAGACCGAGCGGCTCGACAGGAGATAGCCCGCAGTGCCCATCACCGCCGCCGCGACGCCGTTGCCAAGCGAGGCAAAGCGCGCGTTGCGGCCGAGCCGCTCACCGATCGCGAGCGGGCCGACCAGGCCGAGGCTGATCGCCGCAATCGCCGGCCCGAGCACGCAGCTCGCCGCCGCGTGCAAGGTCGCCGCCGCCACCACGACGGGGAAGATCGGCATCGCGGCATAGGCCAGCGCGCAAGCGCCGATGGTCGCGATCGCAAGGCCAGCGACCAGCCGCTCCGATTTCGCGGCATCGATGATCGCCCCGCCCGGCATCTGCCCGATCAGGGCCACGACGCCGCCGATCGACAGCACGAGGCCGATCTCGACCTGGGTCCATTTCTGGGTGGTCAGATAGACCGCGATGAAAGGACCGAATCCGGTCTGCACGTCGGCAAGGAAGAAGATGAACCAGTCGAGGCCGCGCAGGCTCTGGCGCGACGGCGCCGGAATACCGGCGGCCGGCGCCGGGACGACGTTGTCCTGTTCAACGCGGCCGTCGCGATCTGCAGGATTCGGCTTCCTCGACAACAGCACAGGCGGTCAACCCTCCCTGCACCTCACTGGATCGCTTGCAGCGGTTGAAGGCTGCCGGACGCGCCGAGCACGACGATCGGCGTGTCTTCCTTGTATTCCGGCGCGGCCGCGACCTGCGCCTTGGTCAATTCCAGCGTGATGCTGTCCTTCTTGTTGGCGATCTTGCCGAAGCGCAGGGCGTTCCAGTCCACCACGATCTTGCGGCTGCCGACGCCGAGAAACCCGCCGAAATCGATCGCGGCGGCGCGCACATGGCCGGTGCGATCGACGACGACGTCGACGATGCGGCCCATGTCCTCGCCGGCCGCGCTGCGCACGTCGCGGCCGAGCACGCCATGGGCCTCGCTCGCGCCGATGATGGTCACCGAGGGCGGCGGGGCGGCGTCTTTTGGCGTGACCGCCACGGTCGAGGCCGGCGGCTGCCCAGCCGCCGGCGCAGTCGCTTCGGCCTGGCCCGCGGGCTGATCCTCCGCCGCACGTGATGGCGCGACCGCAAGGCTCGCGACGAGGGTCACTCCCAGTAGCAATGCTAGGATCGCACGCATGACACCCTCCTTGCGCGCCACTAGCGCGCCAGTACGATCGAAACCTGGATCTGGCCGCGCGTGCGCAACACCTCCAGCGCCACGTCGGCGCCGTGACGGCTGACGCGAAGATCGACGCTGGACTCTCCGAGGCGCAGATCGCGCAGGATCACCTCGTTGAGAAACGCCGGCAGATGCGGGTTGCGCAGGCGAATCTCGCCGCGCGCCACGTCGAACTCGAGGCCGAGCGCCGCTTCCAGCAGCGTGAACGGCGTCGCACTGGCCCAGGCCTGCGGTGCGCAGGCAACCGGATAGAGTGTCGGGCCGCGCCGCTTCTCGCGCCGGAAGCCGCAGAACAATTCGGGCAGCCGGCGCAAATCCATGTAGGTCGCCGCGTCGAACAACCCCTTGAAGACGTGCGCCACCGAATGCTTGAGGCCGTAGCGCGCGAGCCCCAGTGTGATCAGCGCGTTGTCGTGCGGCCAGATCGACCCGTCATGATAGGACATCGGGTTGTAGCGCGCCTCGCCCTGCGCGACGGTTCGGATGCCCCAGCCCGAGAAGAAATGCGGCCGCATCAGATCGGCGGCGACGAGACGGGCACGATCTTCGCGGATCATGCCGCTGAACAGCACCTGGCCGGCATTCGAGGTCCGCACCTTGCACGGCCGCTTCTTGCCGTCGAGGGCGAGCGCATAAGTGCCGAGCTCCTCGCACCAGAACGCCTTCTCGAAACGCTCGGCCAGCGCCCTTGCATCGGCGTCGAGCTTGCGCATGCGGTCCGGCTTGCCGAGCCGCAAGGCGCAACGCGCGGCCAGCTGCTTGGCGGCGTAGACATAGCCCTGCACCTCGGCGAGCGCGATATTGCCTTCCGCGAGCTGGCCGTCGGCGTGGAAGATCGCGTCGTAAGAATCCTTCCAGCCCTGGTTGGCGAGGCCCTTCTCGGTCGCGCGCTGATATTCGACGAAACCGTCCTGGTCGGGATCGCCTGGACCGTCGATCCAGGCCAGCCCCGCCTCGATCGCCGGCCACAGCTCCATCAACGTGGCCTCGTCTCCGGTGCGCTCGAAATAGCTGCCGGCGAGCAGGACGAACAGCGCGGTGGAATCGACGCTGCCGTAATATTGTGAGAACGGCACCTCGCCCAGCGCCGCCATCTCGCCGCCGCGCATCTCATGCAGGATCTTTCCGGGCGCCGCGTCGGCCAGCGGATCGACCGCCTTGGCCTGGAAATGCCCGAGGCGCTTGAGCACGCCCTTGGCGACGCGCGGATCGACCCACAGCATCTGTAGCGCCGTGATCAGACCGTCGCGACCGAACGTCGTCGAGTACCAGGGAATGCCGGCATAGGGATAGCGCCCTTGCGGCGTCTCCGTCATCAGCATGTTGAGGTCGGCCATGGCCTGGCACAGCACCTCGTTGAAGATGTTGTTGGACGTCTCGATGCTGGCAGCGCCCATCGTGGACTGGCGCATCTCGCGGCGGTGGGCGAGCAGGCCTCTGAAGAAGCGCGCCGGCTTCTCCTCGATCGGCCGGTTGCAGGACACGGCCACGAACAGCGATTTCGATTCGTGCGGATCCAGTTCGAGCTGCCAGGTCGCGGCATTGACCGACAGCCGCGTCGGACGCGGATCGAAATGAAGGCCCGTGGTGCGCTGGGCGTCGTCGAGACCGCGATATTCGAACAGGATGTCGGTCGGCCCGAGCAGCTTGCTCGTGCCGGTGCCGCGGCGCGGTCGCCGTTCGCCGCGGACCTCGAACAGGTCGGCAAAATCGTTGTCGAACAACAGCGTCAGCTCGAAGCTGGCCCGCCCGTCGCCGTGGTTCTGCACGCCGATGCGCTGATACGCGGTGCCGCGCCACAGGAAGATCGTGCGCACGATGTGCAGCAGATCCTTCTGAAACACCAGGCGGCCCTGACGGTAGATGTCCGGATTGGTCAGGTCGACGGTCAGCGCCGAATTGTCGTCGCGCAGGTTGGAGCCGAGCAGCAGCGGCTGGAGATCGTCGAGCACGAGCTCCAGCCGCGCCAGATAGCGCGTGTCGTGGTGAAACAGGCCGTCCGGCCCGCCGGCCGAGGCGCCGATGTCGCCGTGGCTGTCGAGCACGATGAACATGTCGTCGTGCTTGAGCGATCGCCGCGGCCGGGCCGACGGCCCGGTCATCGGAATATAGAACGGCTGCTCCGCGACCTGTTCCGGGGAACGTGTCACGGAGACGAGTTGGGTTACGGCTTCGGCCGACATGAGCAGCTCCCCTGCGCTTGTTTGAAAACGCGACCGACTCGAGAACGCGACTGTTGGCTTACGCGGCGGCTTGCGCGAGCCGACTCATTTCCTGCGTGACAAGCTCACGATAGGGTCCGTGACCTTGCATGAGACGCTCGGGTGAACCGTCTTCGATGATCTTACCATTCCTCAAAACCACCACGCGATCGAAATTGCGCAGCGTCGCCAACCGATGGGCAATCGCGATCACGGTGCGGCCGCGCATCAGGCGCGACAGCGCTTCGCGGATCGCCTCCTCGGATTCGCTGTCGAGCGCCGCGGTGGCCTCGTCCAGCAGCAGGATCGGCGCGTCCTTCAGGAAAGCGCGCGCGATCGCGATGCGCTGGCGCTGGCCTCCGGACATCTTGACGCCGCGGTCGCCGACCATGGTGTCGAGCCCCTCGGGCAGGCTCTCGACGAAATCGCAGCGCGCCGCGATCGCAGCGCGCAGCACCTCGTCGTCGGTGGCATTCGGTCGGCCGTAGCGGATGTTCTCGCGGATCGAGCGATGAAACAGCGAGATGTCCTGCGGCACGACCGAGATCGCCTCGCGCAGGCTCTGCTGCGTGACCTTTGAGATGTCCTGGCCGTCGACGGTGATGCTGCCCTCGTCGGTATCGTAGAAGCGCTGCAGGAGCGTGAACAGCGTGGACTTGCCGCCGCCGGACTGGCCGACCAGGCCGACGCGCTGGCCCGGCTGAAGGCGCAGGCTGAAGCGCTCGAAGATCTTGTCGCCGCCGGGATAGCCGAAGGTGACGTTATTGTACGCGATTGCCGCACCGCTCTTCACCAGCGGTTCCGCTTCGGGGTGATCGCGCAGCTCGTGCGGCACCAGCAGCGTGGCGATCGCCTCGGTAAGCCGTGCGACGTGTTGGGTGACGTCCACCAGCGCCACCGCGAGATCGCGCGTGGCGCTCAAGATGGAGATGCCCAGCGTGCAGACCAGCACGACGTCGCCGGTCGTCGCCTCGCCCTTCTGCCAAAGCGTGACGGCCCAGGCCATCAGCGCGACCGTCAAGAGCACGGTCACGGCCGCATGCAACAACCGCAACTTTTCCAGATAGCGCAGGCTGCGGCTGCGCGCGGTCAGCTCCCGGTTGACCGTGGCATCGAACCGCTCATGCTCATGGCCGATACCGCAGAAGGCACGGACCAGCGGCATGTTGCTGATGACGTCGATCATCTCGCCGTCGACAGCGGCGGCCTTGTCGGCGAATTCATCGTGAAGCGGCTTGCCGGCGGCGGCAAGGCGGAACATTGCTAACACCATGCCGCCGGCGATCACGGTCAGGCCGAGTGCCATGTAGGGGCTGACGGTTCCAATCAAGCCGATCGCCGCAATTGTGGCGATGCATGGCGGCAACACATTCCAGACGAACATATTCTCGACGGTGAATACCGCGTTCGACGTCGCCGTGATGCGACTCGTCAGCATGCCCGGCATCCGGTCCGAGAAATAGCTCGGCGCGTGTCCGGTCAGATGACGAAATATGTCACGGCGTAAATCACCCGTGACCCGAACAAAGGTGAAGCTCGCTGTCCAGCTTGCGATCCGCCAGAGAAAGTTGTCCGCAGCGATCAGCGACATGAGCAAAATGAATGCCAGCCATACGCCGCCGCCTTGCGAGGGCCCGGCGGACAGAGCGTCGACAAGGGATTTGACCCCGTACTGTGTGCCTACGGAGCAGGCAACCGCTGCAACGACCGCGGTCAGGATCACGACGTGCGATGCCATTCGCATCCGAAGATAGCGCAAGACAAAGGCAAATGGCCTGCGCGCGTATCCAGAGAGATGATCCATATGGCTATCGCCCCATTATTCTGATGTTCGTCTTCTTGCTGATCGACTGAACGACGACCAGTTCGCCTCGGTTCCGGGCAACGTCATCACGACATGCGGATGCGGACGATCTGCGAAGATGTGATGGCAGCATCGCGACGAATACCGGACGTGTCGAATAAGTAACGCTCTGAGGAAGGAACTTCGCAACTGCGGGAACGTTCCCTTGGCTGGCATTGCCGGTGCCGGCACTCGGGGGCATCTACGATCATGATCGCACAAAGGAGATGGTGAGATGCGCATCGCGCAGGTTGCTCCGTTGACGGAGGCTGTTCCACCCAAGCTGTATGGCGGCACCGAACGGGTGGTGCATTGGTTGACGGAAGAGCTGGTGGCCCTTGGACACGATGTGACGCTGTTCGCCAGCGGCGACTCGCAGACATCCGGCAAGCTCGACGCGCTGTGGCCAAAGGCACTTCGCCTCGACGGTTCCGTGCGCGATCCCAACGCGCTGCATATGGTGTTGCTGGAGCGTGTGCGGCAGAAATGTGACGACGAGGAGTTCGACTTCCTCCACTTCCATCTCGACTATTACCCCTGGTCCCTGTTTCACCGCCAGCCGACGCCGTTCGTGACGACGCTGCACGGCCGGCTCGATTTGCCGGAGCATCAGCCGGTCTTCAACACGTTCTCGAAGATGCCTGTCATCTCGATCTCCAACGCGCAGCGGAGGCCGGTGCCGCAGGCGAACTGGGTGTCGACGATTCATCACGGACTTCCAGAAAATCTTCTGACGCCGAAGCCGGCGAAGCAGGAGTATCTCGCCGTGCTCGGCCGCATCGCGCCCGAGAAGGGCGTCGATCGCGCCATCAAGATCGCGACCCATTGCGGCATTCCGCTGAAGATCGCAGCCAAGGTCGACCGCGCCGATCAGGATTATTACGACGAGCTGATCCGCCCGATGATCGAGAACAACCCGCTGGTGGATTTCATCGGCGAGATCAGCGACCACGAGAAATCGGATTTTCTCAGCGGCGCGCTCGGGCTTCTGCTCCCGATCGACTGGCCGGAGCCGTTCGGCCTCGTGATGATCGAGGCCATGGCATGCGGAACGCCGGTCGTCGCCTTCAACCGCGGCTCGGTGCCCGAAATCATCGACGACGGACTGACCGGCTTTGTCGTCGAGGACGTGCTCAGCGCAGCCGGCGTCGTCGGTCGTCTCGCGCAACTCGACCGCGCCGCGATCCGCAGGCAATTCGAGACGCGCTTCACCGCGCGGCGCATGGCGCTGGACTACCTCGCAGCCTACCGCAACCTCGCCGAGGAAAAGGCGCCGCGGATCAAGCTGGTGAGCAGCGCGGAGTAGCTGGTCGCACCCACGATTGTCGTCCCGGACAAGCGCGCCGCAAGCGCGCGCCGATCCGGGACCCATACTCCGCAGCAGCAGTTGTGCGAAGACTCGGAGCTACCAGCTCGCGTCACAACCCCTCCCTGGAGTTATGGGTCCCCGCGTTCGCGGGGACGACAGCGGAGTGTGACGCGACTCCTTGGCACACCAGCATCAAGCGCCCCGACACCTACTTCACCACCGCCCGCTTAGGCTCAACGATCTCGAACATCCGCGGAAACTCGTCCATCAAGCCCATCAGCTCGGCAAGCTTCATCGGGTTGCCGGACAGCTTGACCTTGCCGGCGGCGACGGCTTCCGGGAAGCTCGTCAGTTTTGCGATTACCTCGTCGAGCGTCGAGCGGGCCAGCGTGAAGCTGGCATCGGCGCCTTCCGCCACCACACCTTCGGTGTAAGTGAGCGCGCAATTTTCCAGGTTGAGCACGAAAGTCTCGCCGGTGTCGGAAAAGCTCCAGTTCAAGACGATGTGCTTGCCCTCCGCCTTGGGTCCGTTGAGGCGTATCCCCAGCACGTCCCAAAGCTGCGCGGTGCGCAGCGCGGCCAGCGTCTCGCGCGGCATCGGCGGGCGGGCCGGCACCTTCGGCATGCCCTGCCGCAATTCCTGCGCGCCGAACAGATAGGCGTTGCGCCAGGTTGCGCTTTCGGCGACGTAGCCGAGCTGCTCCAGCGTGTCGGCGAGCAAGGCGCGCGCGGCCGCGTTGTCCGGCTCGGCGAAGACCAGATGACTGAGCGCCTGCGCGACGAAGCGAAACTCTCCCTTGTCGAAATCGGCGCGCGCTCGCGCCAGGATCGCGTCCGCCCCGCCCATGTACTCGACATACTTCTTGCCCGACTCGACCGGCGGCAGCGGATCGAGGTTGACCGGGTTGGCGTCGTACCAGCCGAGATATTTCTGGTAGATCGCCTTCACATTGTGCCTGATGTGGCCGTAATAGCCGCGGCCGTGCCAGGCGCCTTCCAGGCTGTTCGGCAGCTGGATGGTCTCGGCGATCTCGGCCGCCGTGAGGCCGTGGTTCATCAGGCGGATGGTCTGGTCATGCGCGAATTTGTAGAGGTCGCGCTGCTGGCGGATCATCGTGCCGATGCGCTCGCGTCCCCACGCCGGCCAGTGATGCTGGCCGCACATCGCTTCCGCCTTGCCGTCCCAGAGCTGCAACGCTTCGCCCAGATATTTCGACCAGGCCAGCGCATCGCGCACGTCGGCGCCGCGGAACGGCAGCAGATTGTGGAAATTGTGCGTGCAGTTCTCGGCGAGGTTCAACAGCTTGTAGCGCGGGACAAAGAAGTGCATCTCCGCCGGCGCTTCGCTGTTCGGCGCCATCTGGAATTCGAATTCGACGCCGTCGATCACGCGCCTGTCGCCGGTCGCCATGATCAGGTCGGTGGGGCGCAGCAGCGCAACCGATCCCGCAGCCATCGTCTTGCCGAGGCCGCAATCGACCTGCCCTCGCGGCCCCTTGGCGAGCAGCGGCCCGAACTGGTACTGCGCGCGGCGCAGCATGGCCGGTCCCGCGATGATGTTCTCGGAGACGGCATGCTCCATGAACAGGTTCGGCGCGATGATCGGCACGCGGCCGGTGGCGAGCGCGTCCTCCTCCAGCACGCCGCGCGCGCCGCCCCAATGGTCGGTGTGCGTGTGCGTGAAGATGACGGCCGCAACGGGCTTCAGGCCGCGATGCCTGAAATAGAGATCGAGCGCTGCGCGCGCGCCTTCGATCGAAGTCAGGGTATCGACGACGATGACGCCGTTGTCGCCCTCGATCAGCGTCATGTTGGCGATGTCGAGCCCGCGCACCTGGTAGACGCCGGGCACGACCTCGAACAAGCCATGCTGCATGTTGAGCCGCGACTGCCGCCACAGGCTCGGATTGACCGTCGGTGGCGCCTGCTCGTCGGAGAGAAAGCCGTAGGGCTTCAGGCTCCAGACCGTCCGCCCCTGCGGATTGGCGATCTCTGCGTTATCGATCGTGCCGAGGAAGCCGCGGGCGGCATCGTCGAAATCCCGCCTGTCGGAAAACGGCAGGGCGTCCAGCATCGCCTTCTGCTGCGCAATGACGGAGGGCGTCGCGTCTTTCGGCTCGTTGCTGGCGTCTGTCACGTCTGTGTCCTCCCGGCTTGTCGCGGGCATCTAACCGCATCTCGCAGGCGAATGCCATTGCCGGCGGAGGCGAGAGCGCAGGTGCCTCTTCCCTTCTCCCCTTGCGGGAGAAGATGGCATGGGCGGCCTCCGGCCGCCGTTCTTAAGAACGCCGAAGCCACGCTTCGGCGATAGCGCCGGATGAGGGGCATCTCTTGGCTCGCAAGACCGTTCACGAGGAGAGATAACCCTCACCCGGCTTCGCTCTCGCGAGGCCACCCTCTCCCGCAGGGTCGAGGGGGTGTACTGTCAACGTGGCTTACGCAGCGAGGCTCTTTCGCTATGGGCGGGTCCGATATCGTCGCTTCCGCCACCCGCAATTCCCGCGCCAGCACATAGCCGCCGCGATCTTGCTTGGCGCGGTATAGCGCCTTGTCGGAGCGTGACAACAGCGCCTCCGCAGTACGCCCGTCGTCCGGCGCGACGGCAACGCCGACGCTGACGCCGAGCCTCGATCATCTGTCCGTCGACGTCGTAGGGCGCGCTGATCGACTGCACGATGCGCCGCGCCATCGCCTCCGCATCGGCCGCCGCAGCCTGGACCAGGACGAATTCGTCGCCGCCCATGCGGATCAAGAGGTCGTCTTGCGTGGCGAGCGCCTTGAGCCGCCCGGCGACCTGTTTCAGCAGCGCGTCACCGGCGGGATGGCCGAACCGGTCGTTGGCCTCCTTGAAACGGTCGAGATCGAGCGTATGGACGGCGACCAGCCCGGCCGACAGCATCAGGGGCAGGTCCGTCGCCAGCACCGAGCGGTTGGATACGCCCGTCATCGAATCCGAGCGCGCGAGCTGCTCGAATTTCCGCTTCAGCGTGATCTGGCTGATCGAGGCGTTGAAGCTCAGCCGCACCATCTCGAAACTCGCGGCAACATACATCAAAATGAGGAGCCCGAGCCCGACATGGCGCAGATCGGGCTGCATGAAGGTCACGATCGCGGCGGGCGCGGCGATCGCGACGAGGTCGAGCAGCGCCGCAAAGGGACGCAGCGCGAGCCGCGCCACCACGCCGGCGCCAAAGCCGAATCCGATCCCGATCGCCATCACCGAGCAGAGTGCATCGCCCAGCACGATGCTGCGCGCGGCGAACACGCCCAGCACCAATGCCGTCGCAACGGTGCCGGCAATGTAACGTCGCTCCCAGATCGCGGCTTCGGCCCGAGCGAGCTGCTGCGTCCGCGCGAGACGGCGACGGAACGCAAGAATCTCGAACAGACGGACGATGGCGATCACGATGCCCGCGACCGTCAGGCCGGCCGTCACCTCGTCGCCCGTCTCGTAGGTCGCGATCGCGCCGACCATCGCCTGGCAGGCAGCCGCGAGAACCGTGGGCATCGTCGTGCCGTGCAGGCCCGTGATGACCTCCAGATAGACGGCGTCGGAGATCGACGCCCGTCCGTTTTCCATTCTGTTGAACAACATGCCTGCCCCATCCGCTGGCATGGTCCTACCGTACATCCGTAAAAATGCGTGCAACGCACAGCAGTGGCATTTGAGCGCGCGGGTTTACCGCGCGTTAGCCACGTTCCGGCCGTCCAAGGCAGCCGCGGCTACATCCCCAGCAACCTCGGCAGCCACAGCGACAGGCCGGGCCAATAGGTCACGAGCACGAGGAAGCCCAGCATGGTCAGCAGCCACGGCCACACCGCGACCGTAAGCTCTGTAATTCCCATCTTGGCGATCCCCGAGGCGACGTAGAGATTGAGGCCGACAGGCGGATGGCACAGGCCGACCTCCATGTTGACGGTCATCAGGATGCCGAAATGGATGGGATCGATGCCGAGCTTGACCGCGACCGGAAACAGGATCGGCGCCATGATCAGGATGATCGAGGACGGCTCCATCACGTTGCCCGCCACCAGCAGCAGCAGGTTGACGAGCAGCAGGAAGCCGATCCATCCCAGGCCCTGGTCGATCATCCATTGCGCGAGCGCTTGCGGCACGTTCTCGTAAGTCATCAGGAACGAGAACAGCACGGCGTTGGTGATGATGTAGAGCAGCATCGCCGAGAGATTCGCCGATGACAGCAACACCCGCGGCACGTCCCGCAGCTTCAGATCCTTGTAGATGAACACCGCGACGATGAAGGCGTAGACCGCGCTGACGGCAGCGGCTTCGGTCGGCGTGAACAGGCCGCTGTAGATGCCGCCGATCACGATCACGATCAGCAGGATGCCCCAGATCGACTTGCGGAAGGCGTCGAGACGCTCGAGGAAGGTGGCCTTGCGCATCCGCGGATAGTCGTTGCGCCAGGCCCGATAGAACGTCGTGGCGCCGAGCAGCGAGGCCAGCACGAGGCCCGGCACGATGCCGGCGATGAACAGCTTGCCTACCGAGCTGTTGGTGGAGACGGCATAGAGCACCATCGGGATCGAGGGCGGAATGAGAATGCCGAGCGAGCCCGACGTCGTGATCACGCCGGCGCCGAACCGCTTCGGGAACCCCTGCGCGATCATCGCCGGCAGGATCACCGAGCCGATCGCCACCACGGTCGCCGGCGACGAGCCGGAGATCGCGGCGAACAGCGCACAGGCCACCACCCCCGACAGCGCAAGACCGCCGTACCAATGGCCGACCAGCGAGGTCGCGAAGGTGATCATGCGCCGCGCCACCCCGCCATGGGTCAGGAAGTTGCCGGCGAGGATGAAGAACGGGATCGCCATGATCTCGAAATTCTCGATCCCGGTGAACAGCTTCAGCGCCACCGATTCCGTCCGTACGTCGGTCAGCGTGAACATGAAGCTGAGCACGGTGAGACCCAGCGCGATCGAGATCGGCATGCCCGTGAGCATCAGGGAGAGCAGCAGCGCGAACACGATGGCGACGCGCAGGCCCTGCGGCAGCGTGATGACGTGGCCTGCATGCGCGAAGCAGACGGCGACGATCAGCACCGGCAGCAGCATCAGGATCCAGCCGAGCGGGCTGCGCTCGTCCCGGACCACCTGGGTCGGCGTCACCGGCGCCGGATGCACCGGATCCACCTCGACGCCTTCGACACCGGCCATGTCGTGATGCGGCAGCTCGCCGGTGTGGTAGAATGACCAGGCGACCTGCAGGAAGCGGAAGCACATCAGGCCGGAGCCGAGCGGAATGGTGAGATACACCATCCACATCGGGGCCTCGAGGTCGTTGGACTGCTGGCCGGTCTGCCACATCTGTCCGACGAAGGCGGCCCCGAAATAGGCGACGATGGCGGTGAAGAGCGCGCCGCAGAGCAGCCCGAAGGTGATGACGCGCCGGCGCGACCCTCCGGGAAGGATGTTGACCAGCACGTCGACGCCGACATGGATGCCGGTCCGCACGCCGTAGGCGGCGCCGAACTTGGCCATCCAGATGAACATGTAGATGCAGAGTTCCTGCGCCCAGGACAGGTCGAGCGCGGCAAGCCAAACGAAGGTCGCGCGCGCCGGGACCGCCAGGAAAGCCAGGTTGCGGGCTTCCGCCCATTTGGCGATGTCGATCGACAGCCCGGCGCCGTAACGGTGCAGCACGGCGACGAAGATGAGCGACGTCGCAGCCGCGATCATCGTCGCGATCAGCCATTCCTCGAGATGATCGAGAAAACGATTCAGCACACGCAGCAACTTGGTCCCCCCAGCGTCGGCTCGTCATTCAAGAGCGAAACGGCCGGGAGTGTGATCACCCCCGACCGTTGGTGTTGTTGTTATTGGGCCGCGGCCGTCAGTTCATCTTGACGTCGAGTTCCTTGGCGATGAGATCGAGCACTTCCTGCCCGACCCTGCCCTTTGCCCATTTATACGTCGGCTGCATCGCTTCCTGCCACGCCTTGCGGTCGGCGTCGGTCAGATAATGCAGCGTGGTCTTGCCCGTCTTCTTGATCTCGGCCAGCGCGTCCTCGTTCTCCCGATGCGCGATCTGGTTGGTGTAGTCGGTCGCGTCCGCCATCGCCTTGTCGAGCTGGGTGCGGATGTCGGGTGGCAGGCCCGACCAGAACTTCGAATTGACGATCACCGCATATTGCAGATGCGCGTGATAGGACACGGTGATGTCCTTCTGCACCTCGTAGAACTTCTGCGTCAGGTAGTTGGACGCGGTGTTCTCGCAGCCGTCGACCACGCCGGTCTGCAGCGCCTGGTAGACTTCGGAGAACGCCATGATCTGCGGGATCGTCCCGAGCAGACGGAAATACTGGTCGGCGACCTTCGATCCGGAGATGCGGAACTTGAGGCCCTGGAAATCGGTCGGCTTCACCAGGGGACGGTTGGCGGAAAGCATATGGAAGCCATTGTCCCAGTAAGCGAGGCCCGTGATGCCCTTGGCCTCGAGCTTCTGGAACAGCCACTTGCCGACCGTGCCCTTCATCGCATTGGAATAGGTCGCATCGTCCTTGAACAACCAGGGCAGGTCCAGCGCCTCGAACTCCTTGATCCCGAGCGGCGCGAATTTCGCGGTCGAGGGCGCGAGCATCTGCACCGAGCCGAGCTGCAGCGCCTCGATCTCCTCCTTGTCCTTGTAGAGCGTGGAGTTCGGATAGACTTCGACCTTGACCTTGCCGTCGGTGTATTTCTCCGCGAGGCTCCTTGAACTTCAGCGCGCCCTTGCCCTTGGGGGTGTCGTTGGCGACGACGTGGCTGAACTTGATGACGATCGGCGTCTGAGCCTGCCCGACGGCAGGAGCGAGAACGAGCGCGGCCGCGGCGACCGCGAGAAGCAGTTTGCGCATCAAGACCTCCCCAACAACCTCGAATAATCGAGTTCTTTTTGTTTTCCGGTTTGAGTAGTGGCAGCAATCCGCAAGCCGAACAACTAGACCTAAGCCCAATTTGCCGCAGCCAAGCTATCTTGACGAGCGAGGTCGACGCAACCCGGCCCCCGCTCCCGCCCCTCGATACGAGCGCTTATGTCGCATTGCGGCAATGCATCAGCCCTTGCGCTGGGCGACCATGAAGAGACGGCGGAACGGGAACAGGGTCTGCCCGGCCGCATTCTTCGGATAGGCCTTCGCAACGCGCGCCCCGTACGCGGCCTCGAACGCGATCTTCTCCTCGCCCTGGAGCACGTCGAGATAGCGCGTCAGCCAGGTCCCCTTGGTCCATTCCTTGACGGGGTTCTCGCCTTCGAGAACCTGCAGATATTCGGTCTCCCAGATGTCGATATCGGCCGACATCGGCGCGAGAAGGTCATGGTAGTAGGCCGGTCCCTCGACCGGCGGCGGCGTGACGAGATGCTCGACCTTGGATCGCCACGGGCCGTCGAGCGCGGTCTCGCCGATCAGCACATGCGACGGCGCCAGGAAGTTGCGCGGCATCTGCACCGCAAGCATGCCGCTAGGCTTCACCTTCTCCATCACCGACGGAAACAATGCCGCATGATTGGGCAGCCAGTGCAGTGCGGCATTGGAATAGATCAAGTCGTACTGCCTGTCGGGGCGCCAATGGCCGAGGTCTTCATGCGACCATTCCACATCGGGCGCGGCCTTGCGCCCGGCCGCGACCATCTCGGCCGAGCCTTCGACGCCGGTCACGCTCGCCTCCGGCCAGCGCTCCCTGATCAGCTTCGTCACGTTGCCGGCGCCCGCGCCGAGATCGGCGATCGCACGCGGGGCGAAGTCCGGAATCCGCATCAACAGGTCGACGGCGGGCCGAAGCCGATGGCCGGAGAATTTCAGGTATTGCTGCGGGTCCCAGACCATCCTTCGACGCCCTTTTCTTTTGCTGTTTCCTTCGCGAATGCTCTTGGTTACCACTGCTCGTCCCGGTCGGGCAAATCACCCGGACCGGGACGGGACTGGAAACGACGAGCAACAAGCAAGAAAACAACCAAGAGAGCGTGCGACCATGGACCTCGGGCTCAAATCGAAAACCGCTGTCGTCACCGGCGCGAGCATCGGCATCGGCCGCGCCATCGCCAAGGGCCTCGCTGCCGAAGGCGTGCGAATCGTCGGCGTGGCGCGGCGCACCGACCTGCTCGCAGAGCCTCGTGAAGGAAGTCGGTGGCGGGTTGATCACGCCGCTCGAGCAGGACGTCATGGCCAAGGACGCCGCGGAGCGGATCGCGGCGTTCGCGATCAAGGAGGCTCGGCCATGTCGACATCCTCATCAACAATGCCGGCGGCAGCCGCCCCTGCCGGTCGATGCGCCCGACAGCAAATGGGACGAGGCGATCGCGCTGAATTTCACCAGCTACCGCCGCATCGCGCATGCGTTGCTGCCGCAGATGATCGAGCGCAAATGGGGCCGCATCGTCAACATCACCGGCAAGTCCGAGCCGGAAGGCCTCAACGCCGCCTTTGCCGCCAAGGCCGCCGTGCACGCCTGGGCCAAGGGCCTGTCGCGCGAGATCGGCGAGCACGGCATCACCATCAACTGCATTCCGCCCGGCCGCATCATGAGCGAGCAGATCCGCCGCAACTACGCACCCGACTATCGCGAGCGCTTTGCGGAGGAGGAAATCCCGGTCGGCTATTGGGGCGAGCCGGAAGACCTTGCCGCGCTCGCGGTGTTTTTGGCCTCGCCGGTGGCGCGGTACATCACGGGCACGGTGATCCCGGTGGATGGGGGACTGCGGCGGTATCAGTTTTAGGGTGTGGTTTTCACGCACAGCGGACAGACACGTCCCCCGCCTGGCCTGCGTATCTGGTTCCCATGGATTATAGCTTTTTCGATGCCGGAACGGTCGATCCGCCAACGCGTTAACTCCTATATCGAAGGAGAACATCATGAGCGTTGAAGGCAAGATCAAGGAAGGCGCCGGCTACATCAAGGAAGAGATGAACGAGCACGGCAAGGATCCCGAGAGCCAGCGCAAGGCGCAGGAGGGTCGCGACCTCCGCAACGAGGGCCGCATGGAAGACGGCAAGCCGCCGAAGACCACCAAGCCCGGTACCGGCCACTAAGCCGACCTGATTCAAAACCGCCTCCGGCCCACGCCGGGGGCGGTTTTTGTTTGGGCCATACGAGGCGAGGAACATGCGGGGCATCGCCCCGTTGCTCCAGCTTCACGAGAGAGAGACGTTCATGTCCAGGATATCGCTCGCCGAGATCGCGAAAGAAATGGCCGGCATCGACATCGCCATTCTTTCGACCCACACCGAGAACGGCGAAATCGCCAACCGCCCCATGAGCAACAACGGCGATGTCGCGTACGACGGCACGTCTTATTACTTCGCCTATGAACAAACCCGCACTGTCTCGGACATCCAGCGAAATCCGAAAGTGGCGCTGGGGTTTTCGTCGGAAGCGGGCCTCTTCGCCAAGGGGATCTATGTCGCCGTCGAAGGGACCGCCGAACTGATCCGGGACAAGGCCGCGTTCCAGCAACACTGGACCAGCGATCTCGACAAATGGTTCGACCGCGGCATCGATACGCCGGGCATCGTCCTGATCAAGGTCAAAGCCAGACGCCTCACCTATTGGAAGGGCAACGAAGAGGGTGAGGTCACGCTCTGAACGCGATGGTGAGCGCCCGGCAGCTCTTTCAGTGGTTCTTCCGGAACCGCGAAACCGGTGCCGTCACCATCGCGCAGTGGCCGAATCTCATTATTTGGATCGTCATCGTTGCCGGCGTTCTGCTTTGGATATGGCCCAACGCGGGCAAAGTCAGCACGGGCCTGACGATCGTCATGAAAGGCGGGCTCGTCGTCTGGGGCGCCGACGAGATCATCCGTGGCGTCAATCCGTGGCGACGCTGTCTCGGCGCAACCGTGGTCGCCTACGAGGTCGTGACTCTTCTGTCGTGACACCTGAAATCATCAATGGACGGCTCGGCGAACTCTGCGCGCGAGCTGATGGCCCGCAGCGATAACTGGCCGGCGTCCTGTCAGTGTTCTGCCCGACGGGTCAACTTGATCGCAGCCGCAAATGGCGCGGCGATACACGCCCCATACATTGCTGCGTCGCGAAAGTATCAAGGCGTCGACAACGTTGATTTGCGTCAAGGGAACGGTCGAGACGTTGCGGGATCCTTGCGCGCTGCCTGCGCAGGCCAATCGAACCGGTGCGGCGACATTGCCATGGCAGATGGTTTTGGCCCCGCCGCCACGGCCTACGTGGCGACGGCCCCTGGAGTGAGCGCCTTGAGCGATTGGACCCGTTGGGTACCCGGGATCGGTACGCTTCGTCACTACGACGCTGATTGGCTTCGGCACGATATTTTCGCCGGTCTCGTGCTGGCGACCATGCTCGTCCCGGTCGGAATTGCCTATGCGACTGCGTCTGGCCTGCCGGGCATTCACGGCCTCTACGCGACCATCGTCCCCCTTCTGGCCTACGCGGTGTTCGGTCCGAGCCGTATCATCGTGCTCGGCCCCGACTCGGCGCTCGCTGCCGTCATCCTCGGCGTCATTACCCCTTTAGCCGGCGGTGATCCGCTGCGCGCCGCAATGCTTGCCGCGATGATGGCGCTCGTTTCAGGAACCGTGCTCATCGTGGCGGGCATCGCGCGACTAGGGTTTGTGACCGAGCTTCTCTCCAAGCCGATACGCTATGGCTACATGAACGGCATCGCGCTGACCGTCTTGATAAGTCAATTGCCAAAGCTGCTCGGCTTCTCGATCGAGAGCGAAGGGCCGCTGAGAGACGTGTGGGCCATCGCCGTTGGGATCGGCGATGGCAAGGTGAATTGGGTCGCATTCGCAGTCGGACTTGGCACCTTGATCGTCATCCTGCTGCTGAAGGGCAACAAGCGAGTGCCGGGTATCCTGATTGCCGTCGTCGGAGCAACCCTCCTCGTCGCACTCCTCGACCTGGGAACGGGTTACGGCGTGAAAGTCCTGGGGCCGCTTCCGCAAGGACTGCCGGCCTTCTCCATTCCCAGGATCGGTTACAACGATCTGGTTCCCGTGCTGGCCGGCGGATGCGCCATCGCCCTGGTCTCGTTCGCCGACACCAGCGTGCTGTCGCGGACCTATGCTGCTCGCTTGGGCGACAAGGTCGATCCGAACCAGGAAATGGTGGGTCTTGGTGCGGCCAATTTGGCGACCGGATTCTTCCAGGGCTTCCCGATCAGCAGCAGCTCGTCGCGCACGCCCGTTGCCGAAGCCGCCGGCGCTCACACCCAGCTGACGAGCGTCGTCGGCGCGCTCGCGATCGCGTTCCTTCTGCTGCTGGCGCCGAACCTGCTGCAGCATTTGCCGAATGCCGCATTGGCGGCAGTGGTGATCGCAGCCGCGATCGGCCTGATCGAGATCAGCGATCTCAAGCGGATCTACCGGATCCAGCAGTGGGAATTCTGGCTGACCGTGCTGTGCTTCGTGGGCGTGGCCGTGTTCGGCGCGATCCCGGGCATCGGCCTCGCCATCGCGGTCGCCATTGCCGAGTTCTTGTGGGACGGCTGGCGTCCGCACTCTGCGATTCTCGGGCGGGCGTCCGGCGTCAAGGGCTACCACGACATCACGAGATATCCCGATGCCCGCCTGATCCCGGGACTGGTGCTGTTCCGCTGGGATGCGCCGCTGTTCTTCGCCAATGCCGAGTTCTTCAAGGAGCGAATTCTGGCGGCGGTCGAGACATCGCCGACACCCGTGCGCTGGCTGGTCGTCGCCGCCGAACCGGTCACGAGCGTGGACGTCACCGCCTGCGACACCGTTGCCGAACTGGATGAAGCGCTGCAGGCCAGGAGCATCGAACTCTGCTTTGCCGAGTACTCAAGGATCCCGTGAAGGACAAGCTGAAGCGTTTTGGCTTGTATGCTCAGCTCGGCGAAGCCCGGTTCTTTCCGACCATCGGCTCAGCCGTCTCCAGCTATCTGGAGATCAATGAGGTCGCGTGGGAGGATTGGGAGGACCAGGTCGAGGTTAGCTCGTAGAAGGGTAGAGCCCAGCCGACCATTGTTGCCATCGGGCCGGTCTCCACGAACAAGTGCCGGCAGATGGCTTGCCGCGACCCGCCATTCTCGATGAGGCACTTTATTCCGGCAGACCGGTGCAGCTCATCCCTGACCCGCCGGCGGGACGACATAGAGCGTCAACGCGAACACCGCATAGATGAAAACCATCAGCGCGCCGACGAACCACGCCGAGCGTCCGCTTGCCGTGATGAAGGCCGACGTCACCGTCGCAATCATCACCATGGTGACGGCGCCCGGCCAGAACTGCAGGTCCATCGGCTTCGGCCCCACGACATAGCTGAGCAGCACCAGCGCGGGCGCGACGAACAGCGCGATCTGCGAGGCGCTGCCAAGCGCAATGCTGACGGCCATGTCGAGCCGGTCCTTGCGCGCCGCGGCGAAAGCCACTGCAAATTCGGCGGCGGCACCGACCAGCGAGACGACGATGAAGCCGACGAAGGCCGGGCTCATTGCGAAGGTTTCCGCAGCCTTCTGCACGGATTCCACGAAGATCTCGCTGACCAGCGCGACCAGCACCGTAACGACGAGTAGCGTGCCCACGGCTACTCCGATCGGCCAATGCGCCTCCTCGTGGTCGCCCCCATGATCGGAGCTAGCGAACAATTCCTTGTGCGTCCCCAGCGAGAACCACAGGCCGAGACCGTAAGCGACGATGAGCAGGATGGAAATGCCGAGGCTGAGCTTGTTGAGGATATCCCCGCCTTGTGGCAGATGATCGAGATCGGCGACCGCCGAAGGTGCAAGCAGCGCGACCGTCGCCATCAACAGCAGGCCGGACGACAGTCGCGCACCGGCGCGGTTATACTCCTGCACGTGGTAGCGCAGGCCGCCGAGCAGCAGGCAGGCCCCCAGCATGAACACGGCATTGGTGACGATCGCGCCTGCAATCGAGGCCTTCACCAGCATGTACTGGCCTGCCCGCAGCGCCGTGATGGCGATGATCAATTCGGTGAGATTGCCGAGCGTGGCATTGAGCAGTCCGCCCACGGCATCGCCGGTCCTCGCGGCGACCGCCTCGGTGGCATGGCTGAGCAGGGCCGCAAGCGGCACGATGGCGAGCACGGCCAGCACGAACAGCAGCGTGTGGGAATGCGGGGCTGCCTTCTCGGCCACCAGCACGATGGGCACGAACACCAGCATCCACAGCAAAGGCGTATTCCGGATTTCCCTAAGCAAGGTCTGCATGTCGGCCGCCCCTTCCATCGATGCGCTCATGGAAAGGTCCGGCGGGCTAGCTGCGGGAGTGTTGATCTGGCTCAACGTCGGCCGGGATACGCGCCGTCGCGGGGTTTGACGTGGGCGTCTTGTGGCGAGAGCGGGCCGTGACCCAGTCCCCGATGCCTGGCCGCGGCTCAGTGTTTTGCCCGACGGGTCAACTTGATCGCGGCCGCGAACGTCCTCGCGATACGCTTCGAAAATCCCTTATCAATCAAGGGGCCCGCTACTGTGCATGGGGTTGTTTTTCGATTTTTTGTTTCGAGCCGCAGAAAAGAACGCGGCAGCCCTCACCCCGCCTGCAGGATCTCCGCAATCGCCGCGCCCGCAGCGATGGTGCCGAGCCCGCCGCCGACATCCCGCGTCGCGCGGCCCTCGCCGATCGATTTGGCCACCGCCGCCTCGATCGCACGCGCGGCCTCTTCATAGCGCACGGCGCCGCTTCTCTCGCCATGCCAGGCGAGCAGCAAGGCCGTCGAGAGGATCAGCGACACGGGATTGGCGACGTCCTTGCCGGCAATATCAGGCGCCGAGCCATGCGCGGCCTGCGCCATCGCGTAGCGGTCGCCGACATTGAGCGAGCCGCCGAGGCCAAGGCTGCCGGAGAGCCTCGGCGGTGAGATCGGACAGGATGTCACCGAACATGTTGGTGGAGACGATGACGTCGAAACGGTCGGGCTTGCGCACCACATGCGCCATCATGGCGTCGACCAGGATGTCGTCGACGCGAAGGCCGGGATAATCCTTCGCCGCCGCGCGGCAGATGTCGAGGAACATGCCATCGCCGATCTTGAGCACATTGGCCTTGTGCACGATGGTGAGGTGCCTGCGCCGCTTCATCGCCAGACGGCACGCCGCATGCGCGATGCGCTCGCAGCACAGGCGCGTGATCCTTCGCAGCGAGATCACGACGTCAGGCGTGACCAGCATCTCGCCATTGCCCTGCTCCAGATTGCGATCGGCGTAGAAGCCTTCGGTGTTCTCGCGGACCACCACGAGGTCGAAATCGCCGAGCCGGCCCGGCCGCCCCGCATAGGTGCGCGCGGGCCTGATATTGGCGTAGAGGTCGAGGTTCTTGCGGAAGTGCCTGGACGGGTTGATCTCGCCATGCGCCTCGTCCTTGAAGTCGAAGGTCGCAGTCGGCCCCAGGATCAGGCCGTCGGCGGCACGGACGATGTCGAGCAGCTCGGGGCGCACAGTGGTGCTGAACTGCTTCAGGCTGGCATGCCCGACCGCGTGCTCCTCCAGGCGCAGGTTGAGCTGGAAGCGCTCGGAAGCGGCGCGCAGCACGCCCGATGTCGCGGTCGTGATCTCCGGTCCAATGCCGTCACCGGGCAGAACGACGATTTGCATGGCGTTTCCCCTGGATTTGCTATCGTGCCACGATCATACGCCAGCCCGAGTCGACATCGCCTCGCCTTCGCGCATACACAGCATGCAAGCAAATGCCTGTGGAAGGCCGCCTCAGCGTAGTACATGCCAAACGACCCTTTTGAGCCGCGCCGCGGGAGCCACGCGCCTACGCAATGACAATCACGTTACCCGCCGCCGCGCGCGAGCCCGACCACCCCGTCACCGACGGCCTCCCGGCAGCCCAGCGCCGCTGGGCGATCGCCGCGATCTTCACCGCGCTGGCGATGGCCTCGCTCGACACCGCGATCGCCAACATCGCCCTGCCCGCCATTGCCGCCGATCTGCATGTCTCGCCGGAACAGTCGGTCTGGGTCGTCAACGTCTACCAGATCGCGCTGGTGGCGACGCTGCTGCCGCTCGGGGCGCTCGGCGAGATCGTCGGGCACCAGCGCATCTATCTCGGCGGCCTGATCCTGTTCACCATTGCCTCGCTGTTCTGCGCGGTGGCGTGGTCGCTCGACAGCCTGCTCCTCGCGCGCACGCTGCAAGGCCTCGGGGCCAGCGGCATCATGAGCGTCAACACGGCGCTGGTGCGCTTCGTCTATCCCGGACGGATGCTCGGCCGCGGCTTGGGCCACAACGCGCTGGTGGTTGCGACCGCCTTCACTTTCGGGCCCACGATCGCATCGGCGATCCTGGCGATCGGACCGTGGCCGTGGCTGTTCGCCGTCAACATCCCCTTTGGCCTGCTCGCGATCGGCATCGGCTTTGCGATGCTACCCAAGACGCCGCGCGCCGATCACGGCTTTGATTTCCTGGGCGCGATGCTGGCGTCGGCCTGCCTCGGCCTGTTCATCACCGGCATCGGCAGCGCCGCGCATAATCTGTCGCCCGTCGTCGTCGGCATCGAGTTGGTCGCGGCGCTCGCGCTCGGCTTCGTCCTGACGCGCCGCCACGCCGATCATCCCGCCCCGATGCTGCCGATCGACCTGTTCGGCCGGCCGATGTTCGCGCTGTCGGCGGCAACCGCGGTCTGCTCCTTCACCGTGCAGGGCCTCGCCTTCGTCTCGCTGCCGTTCTATTTCGAGGACGTGCTGGGACGCTCGCAGGTCGAGACCGGCTTCTTCATGACGCCATGGCCGCTGGTGGTCGGCATCATGGCGCCGATCGCCGGACGCCTCTCCGACCGCCACGCGGTCGGCCTCCTCGGCGGCATCGGGCTCGTGCTGCTCGGCATCGGCATGGCGCTGCTCGCGACGCTGCCGGCCAATCCCGCCATCGCAGACATCATCTGGCGGATGGTGATCTGCGGCATGGGGTTCGGTTTCTTCCAGGCGCCGAACATGAAGGCGGTGATGTCGAGCGCGCCTCCGCATCGCAGCGGCAGCGCCTCCGGCATCGTCGCCACCGCGCGCCTGACGGGACAGACGACGGGCGCGGCACTGGCCGCGCTGTGCTTTGCGCTGGCCGGCCACGAGGGCGCGACCGTCGCGCTGGCGCTCGGCGCGGGGTTCGCCGCGCTCGGCAGCGTGATGAGTTTTCTGCGGCTCGCGGTGAAGTAAGGCTCTCAGGCCAGGTGGCGGGCCGACGTGACGTCGATCGCCACCGCCGGAATCGCCAGCTCGTCGTCGAGCGCGGCGAGCCGCGCGTCGATGGCATCGATGACCTTCCGCGAGAACGGCCCGAGATGGGCATAGGCCGCGATCATCTGCACCGCGATCCGCGCCGACGAGGTGTCTCGCTTGGCGCAGTTCATGAAGGTCTGCCACAGCGGCCCGCGCGCCTCTGGAATGGCGGTGATCACCCGATGCACGGTCTCCATCGCCCCGACCCGCGAACGGATATCCCCTTCCGCGAAGCTCGTGGCGCTGCCTGGAGCGGTCGAGCAAGGTCATGAGGCGATCGACGCGGCCTGCATAGGCGGCCGGACTATAGATGCGCTCCAGCACGGTCCTGTAGTCCGTCAAGATATCCCGCAGCGGCCGCACCGGATCGAAATTGATGCCGCTGGTGCATTGGTCGCCCCTTTCGTCGACGCCAGATCATGGTCGGCGTGCAGCCGTCCCTCCTTCTCCAGCCGACGCGTCAGCTGCGTGTTCGGCAACGCATAGAGCAGGCCGACCATGGCGACGGGGATCGCGGCTTCCTCGATGAAGTCGACCATCGCCTCGGCCATCGAGACCTTCTCGTTGTCGAAGCCGACGATGAAGCCGGCGGTGACCAGCATGCCGGCGGCGTAGATCTTGTGGATGCTCTCGGCGATGTTGCGCCGCGTGTTCTGCTTCTTGCGCATCGCGACCAGGGTCGCTGGATCGGGGCTTTCGATGCCGACGAAGATGCCGAAGAAATTGGCCTTGCCCATCAGCTCCAGCAACTCGGGATCGTCGGCGAGATTGACCGACGCCTCTGTCGACAGCTCGAACGGATAATTGTGGGCGCGCTGCCACTCGGCGAGACTCAGGCAGGAACTGGCGCAGCGACTTCTTGTTGCCGATGAAATTGTCGTCGACGAAGTCGAGATGGCCGCGGTAACCCATGTCGTAGAGCGTCTGGAGTCTCGACGAACATCTGCTTCGTCGTCTTGGTCCTGGGCACGCGGCCGTAGAGCTCGATGATGTCGCAGAACTCGCAGGTGAACGGGCAGCCGCGCGAATATTGCACACCGAGATAGAGATAGTCCTCGAACCTGAGCAGGTCGAAGCGCGGCACCGGCGTCCTGGTGACGTCGGCCTGGAATTTCGGCGCGGTGAAGACACCGGCGCGGGCCCCGCCCTGCCAGGCCGCGATGAACTCGTCGATCACGCCCTCGGCCTCGCCGAGCACCCGGAAGTCGGCCTTCTCGTAGACGTGGGGGCTGGAGGTCGGATCGGGACCGCCGACGACGACTGGCTTACCGGCCGCGCGGCACTCCTCGATCAGGCGCAGCGTGTCGGCCTGCTGCGGCAACATGCCGCCGGTGAACACGACGTCGGCCCAGGCGAGATCGTCGTCACCGAACGCTTGCGTGTTGCAATCGATCAGCCTCACGGTCCAGTCCTTGGGCAACATCGCAGCGACGGTGATCAGGCCGAGGGGAGCTGCCGGGCGCCGGACGCCCATCAATTTGCAGGACTCTCCAAAGCTCCAGAACGATTCCGCCGTGAACAGCGGATAGAGCATCAGCACGTTGCAGGGGCTCGGCACGATCATGGAACTCCTCTGGCGTCGTCCCAGTGTAGCAAAGCGTCGCCGCGTTGCACCCCGACAATGGTGGCAAAGCTCACCGATCCGCGCCGTGCGGAACATGCCGGGCGTCGCCCCAGTCCGCATCCCTGACGACGAGAGAGGATCTCGAAGCTGGCACGGCGGACGTCGGCCGCGACACCGCGCGGCCGATCATCTTCCCACACCGCGAAAATATTCGGCAGCCACCTTTCGGACTGTTGATTTGAACAGTTCCAGTTTGCCGGACACATTGCGCCGCGGAGTTCAATCGGTGGATTGGGCCAATCAGGGGACTGCGATGGCAAACCTAACAATCAACGGAAAAACCTTCACCCTCGACGTCGAGCCGGATACGCCGCTGCTCTGGGCGATCCGCGAGAATGCCGGCCTGACTGGCACCAAATACGGTTGCGGCATTGCACAATGCGGCGCCTGCACGGTTCACATCGAAGGCGTCGCCACCCGCTCTTGCGGCGTCTCGGTCAGTGAAGCCGAGGGCAAGAAGATCACCACGATCGAGGGACTTGCCAGCGGCGGTGCGTTGCACAAGGTGCAGGAGGCCTGGATCGCCCAGGACGTTCCGCAATGCGGTTATTGCCAGAGCGGCATGATCATGGCGGTGGCGGCGCTGCTGAGCGAGAAGCCGAAGCCGACCGACGCCGACATCGACGAGGCCATCACCAATATCTGCCGCTGCGGCACCTTCCAGCAGGTGCGCGAAGCGATCCACACGATCGCAAGCGCTTAAGGGAGCCGCCTCATGAACAAGCATGTTTCTCCCAGGATGAACCGTCGTGCCTTCGTCATCGGCAGCGCCACGCTGGGCGCCGGCCTTGCCATCGGCCTCGACATTCCTTTCGGCGGTCCCGCCGTTGTCCGCGCCGCCGACGGCTCGCCCGAGATCGGCGCCTGGGTCGTGGTCAGGCCCGACGACACCGTGGTGATCCGCATCGCGCGCTCCGAAATGGGCCAAGGCTCGCTCACCGGCCTCGCCCAACTCGTCGCCGAGGAGGCTCGAATGCGACTGGACCAAGGTCACGACCGAATATCCGACGCCCGGCCAGAGCGTCGCGCGCAAGCGCGTCTGGGGCGATTTCTCGACCGGCGGCAGCCGCGGCATCCGCTCTTCGCAGGACTATGTGCGTAAGGGCGGCGCCACCGCGCGCTTGATGCTGATCCAGGCCGCGGCCGACGCATGGAGGGTGCCGGCCTCCGAATGCACGGCGGCCAATAGCGTCATCACCCATACCCCGTCGGGCAAGACCACGACCTACGGCAAGGTCGCCGAGGCTGCGGCGAAGCTGACGCCGCCGTCTGACGTCAAGCTGAAGGATCCGAAGGATTGGAAGCTGATCGGCAAGGGCGTGAAGCGCCTCGACACCGTCGACAAGACCACCGGCGCCATGATCTACGGCGCCGACGTCAAGCTGCCGGGCATGCTGAACGCCGCGATCAAGGACTGCCCGGTGTTCGGCGGCAAGCTGAAGAGTTTTGACGAAGCCAAGATCGCCGGCATGAAAGGCGTCAAGAAGGTCGTCAAGGTCGGCGACACCGCGGTTGCGGTCGTTGCCGACACCTGGTGGCACGCCAAGACCGCGCTGGAAGCACTGCCGATCGTCTGGGACGAGGGCGACAACGCCAAGGTCTCCAGCGAGTCGATTGCGAAATGGCTGACTGAGGGCCTCAACAACGACCAGCCGGCCTATGTCGGCAACAAGAACGGTGACGCCAAGGCGGCGATTGCCAGCGCCGCAAAGAAGGTCGAGGCGGTCTACAGCTATCCCTACCAGAACCACGCCACGATGGAGCCGATGAACGCCACCGCGCTCTACACCGCGGACAAATGCGAGGTCTGGTGCGGCACGCAGAACGGCGAGGCAGCTTTCGCGGCGGTGCTGGAGGCCTCCGGCCTGCCGGCCGACAAGTGCGACGTCCACAAGGTGATGTTAGGTGGCGGCTTCGGCCGGAGGGGTCAGACCGACTATGTCCGCCAGGCCGTGACGATCGCCAAAGAGATGCCGGGCACACCGATCAAGCTGCTGTGGTCGCGCGAAGAGGACATGGCGCACGGCCGGTATCACCCGATCACCCAGTGCAAGATGACCGGCGCGTTCGACGCCAACAACAATCTGGTCGCGCTGCACTACCGCCTGTCCGGGCAGTCGATCCTGTTCTCGCTGCGCCCCGAAGCGCTGCAGAACGGCATGGACCCGGCCGCCTTCCAGGGCGTTGCCCAATCCGGCGAAGCCGCGATCGGCTATTCGGTGCCGAACCTGTTGGTCGAGCATGCGATGCGCAATCCGCACGTTCCGCCCGGCTTCTGGCGCGGCGTCAACGTCAATCACAACGCGATCTACATGGAGTGCTTCATGGACGAGCTGGCCCAGGCCGCAGGCCAGGACCCGCTCGAATTCCGCCGCAAGCTGATGGGCAATCATCCCAAGCATCTGACGGTGCTCAATGCGGTCGCCGAGAAGATCGGCTGGGACAAGCCGGCACCACAGGGCGTCTATCGCGGCATCGCCCAGGTGATGGGCTATGGCAGCTATGTCGCCGGCGCCGCCGAGATCTCGGTGACCGACGGCAGCAAGATCAAGGTCCATCGCATCGTCGCGTCGACCGATCCCGGCTACGTCGTCAATCCGGCGCAGGTGGAACGGCAAATCGCGGGCTCCTTCGTCTATGGCCTCTCCGCACTGTTCTATGGCGGCTGCACCGTCAAGGACGGCAAGATCGAGCAAACCAACTTCGACACCTACAATTCGATGCGCATCGGCGAGATGCCGAAGGTGGAATCGGTGATGGTGCCGAGCGGAGGGTTCTGGGGCGGTGTCGGCGAGCCCACCATCGGCGTCGCGGCGCCGGCGGTGCTCAATGCGTATTTCGCCGCGACCGGCAAGCGGATCCGCTCGATGCCGCTGCGCGACCAGAACATCACCTTCGCCTGAGAAACGCCGCGGCGGCCACGATGGCCGCCGCGGCACTTTGCCTGGAATGATCCCGATGACTAATCGCCCGATGACACGGCGGAATGCCGTGCTCGGCATCGGCGCGGCAGCCGCAACGCTGGCGCGGCCGTCGATCCTGCGCGCGCAATCCGCCGGACGCGTCGTCGTGGTCGGCGGCGGCTTCGGCGGTGCGGCTTGCGCACGAGCGCTGAAGCGGGCGCGACAGGATTTGCACATCATCCTGATCGAACCCAAGGCGGTCTTCACCTCCTGCCCCTTCAGCAATGCAGTGATAGCGGGTCTACGCGATATCGAGGCACAGCAGTTCGGCTACGACAACATCGCCGCCGATGGCGTGACCGTGATCGGCGAGGCCGTGACCACAATCGAGCCGGACCGGCGCAGCGTCATGACGGCCGACGGCGTCGCGCTGCCCTATGACCGTCTCGTGCTCTCGCCCGGCATCGACTTCCATGCCGACGCCCTGCCCGGCTATGACGACGCCGCAGTGGAGAAGATGCCACACGCCTGGAAGGCGGGTGCGCAGACGCTGCTGCTTCGCAGGCAGCTGGAAGCGATGAAAGACGGCGGCACGGTCGCCATTGCCATTCCGGCCAATCCCTCGCGCTGCCCACCGGCGCCTTACGAGCGCGCCAGCCTGATCGCGCACTATCTCAAGGCCAACAAGCCCCGCTCGAAAGTCCTGATCCTCGATGCCAAGGACAGTTTCTCGCAGCAGCGCCTGTTCGAAAAGGCGTGGAAGGAGGCTCTACGGCGACATGATCGAGCGGATCGGCCTGTCGCAAGGCGGCCGCGTCACCTCGGTCGATCCGGCGACCATGACCATCGTCACCGAGTTCGGCAATTACACGCCTGATGTCGCCAACGTCATCCCGCCGCAACGCGCGGGCCGCATCGCCGAGATCGCGGGAGCGGCCGATACGACCGGCTGGTGCCCGATCGATCCCGTGAGCTTCGAGTCGAAACTCGTCAAGAACATCCACGTCATCGGCGATGCCTGCCTCGGCGGCGGTATTCCCAAATCGGCCTCTGCCGCCGGCGCGCAAGGCAGGGCCTGCGCCGCTGCCATCATCAATCTTCTCGCGGGCCGCGCGCCGGAAACGCCACGGCTCACCGGCGTCTGCTACAACATTGTTGCCCCCGCCTACGGTTTCTCGCTCGCTGGCAACTACCAGCCAAAAGGCGACATCTTCGCCGAGGTCGAGGGCGGCGCGACCAGCCCGGTCGATGCGCCGCGCGAACTCCGGGCGCGCGAAGCGGCGGAGGCAGAACGCTGGTTTCAAACCATCACGGCGGACACCTTTGGCTAGGACATGATGAGCCCAAGCTGCCGCCACGAACGTGATGCGCTCCCTCCCCGCCTGCGGGGAGGGCTGGGGAGAGGGTGCCTCCACTCGCGAGGCCCCCCAAGAGGAAAGAGCCCTCACCCGGCGCTACGCGCCGACCTCTCCCGCAAGCGGGCGAGGTAAATGGAGTTCGCGGCAACGTCATGCGTCCCATCAAAGATCTACGATTGCAGCATTCATCGTAGCGAGCCTCGCCTTCGCCTCGCCCATCAAGGCGGACGAACTCGCCGCCTACGAGATCGCCGGCGACAGCATCCCAACCTCCCTCACCGGCGCGCCCGGCGATGCTGCGCGCGGACGGGCGCTGGTGTTGGCGCGCACGACGACCTGCATCCTCTGCCATTCCGGCCCGTTTCCTGAAATCCGGTTTCAGGGCGACCTCGCGCCAGACCTTGCCGGCGCCGGGAACCGTTGGACGGTGAGCCAGTTGCGGCTTCGACTGGTCGATGCGTCGCGATTCAACGCACAGACCATCATGCCGCCCTATTATCGCAACGACGGCCTCGTGCGGGTGGGCCGCAATTTTGCCGGCAAGCCGATCTTGTCGGCTGCGGAGATCGAGGACATCGTGGCCTTTCTTGCAACGCTTCGGGACTAGGTTCATGCCAACGACACGACGACAATTCCTGAACCTTGCCGGCGGCGCGACAGTCGTCGGGACGATTCCGATCGTCACCCTGCATCCGCTTCAGGCAACCCCTGCGATGCTCAATAGCGCGATCCGCAACGTCGTCGGCGAAGCGCAGATTCGCACCGGCAGGGTCAAGTTCGACATTCCGCCGCTGGTCGAGAACGGCAACACCGTGCCGATGACGGTGAGTGTCGCCAGCCCGATGACGGCGGCCGACTACGTCAAGAGCATCCACGTCTTCAACGAAAAGAACCCGCAGCCCAACATCGGCAATTTCTATTTCACCCCCTCCTCCGGCCGGGCCCAGATCTCGACCCGCATCCGCCTCGCCGACACCCAGAAGGTCGTGGCGATCGCGCGCCTGTCCGACGACACGTTCTGGCAAATTGCCGCCGACGTCGTCGTGACGCTGGCCGCCTGCACCGAGGAGATGAACTGATGGCCGCGCTCATCAACGTTCCCGCGAAGGCCAGGCGGGGCGAAATCATCGAGATCCGCGCGCTGACCTCGCACATCATGGAAACGGGCTTTCGCCACACCGCGGACGGCAAGCTGGTGCCACGCGACATCATCACGAGCTTCTCCTGCCGCCATAACGGCAACGAGATTTTTCGTGCCGATCTATTTCCGGCGATTTCAGCCAATCCCTATTTGTCGTTCTTCACGGTCGCCAGGGAGAGCGGCAAGTTCGAGTTCGAATGGACCGGCGACAACGGCTATTCGTCCACCGCATCGGCGTCGATCGTCGTCGAATGAGCGTTTGGCGCGCGATAGCAGCGGCAACATTGCTCGCTGCGGCCCCCGCCCTGCTTGCCGGCGAAATTCCGCCCGATGCACGCCGGTCCGGCTATTCGTTCATGGGGCCGGACACGCGGGCGATGCAGGATGACGACACCTCCAATCCCGGCATGCTGTTCGTGCTCGATGGCGAGCAGCTGTGGGCGAAGAAGATCGGCAGCGCGGAGAAGGCCTGCACCGATTGCCATGGCGACGCGCGCGTCAGCATGAAGGGCGTCGCCGCGCGTTACCCCGCCTTCGACAAGGCGCTCGGGCGCCCCGTCACGCTCGACCAGCGCATCAATCTCTGCCGGACCAATCATCAGCAGGCCGCGCCCCTGCCTTACGAGAGCCGCGACCTCCTGGCGCTCTCCGCCTTCGTCGCGCATCAATCGCGCGGTGTTGCGATCACCGCCGGCGACGATCCGCAGGTAAAGCCCTTCGTGGAGCAGGGCCGCGATCTCTTCATGCAGCGTGAGGGCCAGCTCAATCTCGCCTGCACCAATTGCCACGACGACAATTTCGACAAGCGCCTTGCCGGTGCACCGATCACGCAGGGACAGCCGACCGGCTATCCGCTCTACCGGCTTGAATGGCAAACGCTGGGATCGCTGGAGCGGCGCTTACGCAGCTGCATGAGCGGCGTGCGCGCCCAGGCCTATGATTACGGCTCGCCCGAGCTGGTCGCGCTCGAGCTTTATTTGATGTCGCGGGCGCACGGCCTGCCGATGGAGACGCCTGCGGTGCGGCCCTGAAGCGAAAGCGGCCGGCACTTGCCGGCCGCTTCGCGGAAATTTGCGCCGTCTCCTACTCAGCGGGCGCGGCTGACATCTCCGGATGAGCGGCATAGTGCTCGCTGGCACCGAGCTTGCTGGCCGCGAACAGGCCGGCCGCCATCACGGCATAGGCGAAGGCAACGGCCGGCGTGACGCCAAATCCGCCGCCGATGCCGACGGCCTCGCCATGCATGAAGCCGAAATAGGTCAGCACCGCACCGACCAGCGCGAAGGCCGACGCCTTCCCGAAATCGCGCTCGATGATGAACACACCGATCGCGCCCAGGATGAGGCCGCCGAGGATGGAGCCGCCGCCCATCACCTCGAGGCCGTGGTAGAACACACCCTGCTGCGGCAGCGCGGCGATCGCGGCGGCCTTCACCGCGTCGGCCTTGTCGGCGGCCATGCCGCCGACGCTGGCCGCCGCATTCATGGTCGAGCCCAGCATGGTGTCGATCTGCAGCTTGGCCCAGGCGGCCAGATGCGGCGTCAGCGCCAGCACGATCGCGGGGGCGTGCTTGACCGGCGTGGTCTGGAACGCCTGCGCGCCGATCAGCATGCCGATGTAGAGCAGGATCGGCGAGATCGCGACGACAGGCACGAGCGCCAGCAGCACCGAGATGATGCCGAACCAGGCCAGCACGATCACCATGAGACCGGTTGCCGCGGAGTAGCCGATGCGGCCCCCCATCGCCTTCCAGCCGGGATGGCCGATATAGACGGCGTTGATGAAGGGATTGCCCATCAGGCAGCCGATCAGGCTGACGATGCCGTCGGCGGTGAGCACGCGCGTGGTCGGATATTCGTCGCCGGCCGCTTCCGCGCTCTCGACATTGTCCATGGCCTCGACGAGGTCGTAGATGCCGAAGGGAATCGCGGTGACGAGAATGATGCCGAGGAATTCGAAGCCGGAGAAGACGTAGCCCACAGCCGGAATCGGCACCGAGAAGCCGAAGTTTGCGAAGGCCGCGCCGACCCCTGCAATGCTCAAGCCGCCGAGGCCGAGCCCGAACAGGTTCGATCCCCACGCGATGATCATGCCGGCGGCGATGGCCACGAGGCCGGCGGGAACGCCGCGCCAGTATTTCACGCCGCCGAACCAGCTCACCAGGATGATGGCAAAACACACGAGGCCGATCTGCGGCGTCATGTACATTTCCAGCGCCGGGCGCATCGAGATGAAGGTGACGGAGACGCCGGCGAGCGTGCCGAGCAGCGCCGCGCGCGGCGTGATCTTGCGAATGAACGGCGCGATGAAGCCGCCGATCATCAGGATGAAGCTCTGGAAGAACACCCAGACGAGGCCCGCCGACCAGCCCTTCAGCGGATCCCCGGTCTTGAGTGTGATCGGCAGCATGATCACGAAGGTGACGATGAACATGTGCGGCACGCTGACGCCCGAGGGCAGCGCGCAGACGTCGTTGCGGCCTGTCTTCTGCGCGAGGCGATAGGCAAGGTAGGCGTAGTAGAACGTCGAGAGGCACATCATCAGCCCGAGCGCGGGCAGGATGCGGCCGAACACCAGCGAATCCGGCATCTTCAGGACGAAACGCAACAGGCCCGTGAGCACCAGCATGTTGACGAGGATGTTGGTGCCGAAGCCGAAGAACGCGTTCCAGTCGCCCGAAGTCCATAGCACCGGCTTGAATTCGGGTTTGCCGGCCGTCCCCGTCAATGTGCTCATGATCGTCCCCCTGAGGTGGTCGAAGTCTTCATTGCCTCCAAGACTGCGGCTGAGTCCGCGACCCAGCCGAAGATGCCGCCCTGGGCCTTGATCATCTTCAGGCCCATCTCGTGAAATTCGGGGAAGTAGGACGCGCAGCCGTCGGAGATGACGACGCAGCGGTAGCCGCGGTCGTTGGCCTCGCGCACGGTGGTGTTGACGCACACTTCGGTGGTGACGCCGCACACCAGCAGATTCTCGATGCCGTATTTCTCCAGCACGTCGGTAAGCTCGGTGGCGTAGAACGCGCCCTTGCCGGGCTTGTCGATCACGATCTCGCTGTCGAGCGGATAGAGCTCGGGGATGATGTCGTGACCGGCTTCGCCGCGAATGAGAATGCGGCCCATCGGGCCGGGATCGCCGATCCGAAGGCTCGGTGCGCCACGCTCGATTTTTGCGGGCGGTGCATCGGAGAGATCAGGCAGATGGCCTTCGCGGGTGTGGATCACCAGCATGCCGCCATCGCGCGCTGCTTTCAGCAGCGCGCCGATCGGCTTCACCGCGCGCGCGAGCTGGCTGACGTCATTGCCGAGCGTCTCGCCGAAACCGCCGGGCTCCATGAAGTCGCGCTGCATGTCGATGATGACAAGGGCGGTTGCCGCCCAGTCGAGTCTCGATCGGCTCGGGCTCCGCGCCGATGACGCCCCATGTCCGCTTGCTCGAGTCCAGCATGACGCCCGCCCCTCGCGAGAACTCTCTGAGTCAGGAGTTCTGCAAGCGCCGTGCCATTGTGTACAATTGAGATGGGGCGTGGGCCGGGAGCGAATTCGATGTGAGGCTCAAAAGGTTAGGCCGGAGATCGCCGCCTGCTTATTCCCTGTGCGACGGCTTTGCTGCGTGCATCTGCTCAAAGGATGGGCGGCCGCCGCCGTCATTCCGGAGCGACGCGAAGCGTCGAGCCCGGAATCCATCAGGCCGCAGTACGCGATGTGAAATGGATTCCGGGCTCGCGCTACGCGCGCCCCGGAATGACGGGGAGAGCTGCTTAGCGCCCTGCCCCGTACAGCCGCCGATACTCTTCCTCATACGGCGCATAAGATTCCTTGAGCGTCGCCATGTTGAGCAGCATCGTCGCCACCACAGCGCCGGCCTTGTCGAACACCCGCGTCCTGGCCCAGGCGCTTTCGGTGCGCCGGCTGCCGGAGAGCGCGACCACCTCGCGCTCGACCTCGTAGTCCTCGCCTTCGAAGAGCGGCCCCTTCACGAGCCGGATCTCCTGGTCGGCGAAAAGGCCGACGGCCGGGCCTTTGGTGGGCAGCGGATCGTCCTTGGAGCGGTACTGGAACAGCACGCTCAGCATCTCCATCGGGATGATGGCCCTGCCCCAGGGATTGTCGGTGCCGGAATAATAGGGCGAGTTCTCGGTGATGACCGCGAGCTTCTGGCGCAGCGAGAACGGATAGAGGTCGCCCATGATCTGATCGAACGCCATGCGGACCGTCTGCCGCTTGCTCGTGTGCGCGACCTTCACATCGCGCAGGATCACGGGGTCAGTGAGCGGCTTCAGTTCGCCCAGGCGCGCCTCGAGCGCGGTTGCGACATGGGATTCACTGACCGAAGCGGTGCCGCGCAGCACCTCGGTGCCGTCGCGCTTGACCATCTGGATCTGGCATTGGCTGGTCCCCTGTAGCGGCTTCGACAGGATCGCCTGCACCTCCTCGCCCTCGTAGCAGACACTGCGATAGTGCGCGGACAGGCAGCCGGTCTCGAACCAGGCCTGCCCCACAGCCGTTCGCCGAGCGGTGCGAACTGGCTGAAATGGGTCGGCCCCTCGATCGTGCCGCCCTTGAAACCGAGCTTCTGCGCGGTGGCGTCGTCATGAATGGACGCGTGCGCGTCGTAGGTTTGCGCCTGCAACATCTGCCGCGGCTGGCGCCACGGCCCGATCAGGGCCTCGGCTGTCTCGGTGATCTCAGTCTCGAATGCGTTGGCAGCCATGATGTTCTCCGTAGGAAGCCATGACTAGCAGGAGCGCCACGGATGCGGCCAGCGATATTGACTTCGCCGGCCCATGCTCTTGACTGTCACAATTCGCGTCGCGCGGCCGCAATCCCTCCTGCAGCGCACACCCCACGCCGAACCGAGACGAGGACTTCCCAAATGACGCTGTTGCAGGTCGAGCTGGACGACAAATACCGGCTCGAATCGAAACGGATCTTCCTGTCCGGTACGCAGGCTCTGGTCCGTCTACCCATGTTGCAGCGCGAACGCGACCGGCTGCAAGGGCTCAACACCGGCGGGTTCATCTCGGGCTATCGCGGCTCCCCGCTCGGCATGTACGATCACGCGTTGTGGCGCGCAAAGTCGCACCTTCAGCAGCACGACATCGCCTTCGTCCCCGGACTGAACGAGGATCTTGCGGCGACCGCGGTCTGGGGCAGCCAGCAGGTCGGCCTGTTTCCCGGTGCCAAGGTCGATGGCGTGTTCGGCATCTGGTACGGCAAGGGCCCCGGCGTGGATCGCTCGGTCGACGCGCTCAAGCATGCCAATGCGGCCGGCACATCGCGCAATGGCGGCGTGCTGGCGCTCGCCGGCGACGACCATGGCTGCCAGTCCTCGACACTAGCGCACCAGAGCGAGCAGGTGTTCGCCGCGGCGCTGATCCCCGTGATCAATCCGGCGACGCTGCAGGATTATCTCGATCTCGGCCTCTACGGTTTTGCGTTGTCGCGCTTCTCCGGCTGCTGGGTCGGCTTCAAGGCGATCAGCGAGACCGTCGAGAGCTCGGCCTCGATCGACAGCGATCCCGAACGTATCAAGATCATCATTCCCGAGGATTTCGAGATGCCGCCCGGCGGCCTCAACATCCGCTGGCCAGATCCGCCGCTGGAGGCCGAGAAGCGCCTGTTCGGGCCGAAGATGGCGGCGGTGCAGGCCTTTGCCCGCGCCAACCAGCTCGACCGCATCGTGCTCGATTCAAAGCCGGCCCGCCTCGGCATCGTCGCGACCGGCAAGGCCTATCTCGATTTGCGCCAGGCGCTCGCTGATCTCGGCATTACCGACAAGGACGCGCAGGATCTCGGCCTTCGCATCTACAAGGTCGCGCTGACCTGGCCGCTGGAGGAAAGCGGCGCCAGGCGCTTCGCCGAAGGCCTTCAGGATATTCTCGTGGTCGAGGAGAAGCGCGGCTTCATCGAAGACCAGCTGATGCGTATCCTCTACAATATCGATGCCTCCAAGCGTCCGACGATCACGGGCAAGCGCGACGAACGCGGCGCGCCGCTGTTGCCGAGCGAGGGCGAGCTGACGCCGACCATCGTCGCGGGCGCACTTGTGGCGCGCTTGCGCAAGCTCGGCCATCACAGCCCGGTGCTGGAGCAGCGCCTCGCCCGGCTCGAGGCGTTCGACAATCCCGTCACCACCACTACGCAGATCAAGCTCGCACGCACGCCGTTCTTCTGCTCCGGCTGCCCGCACAACACCTCGACCCGCGTGCCCGAGGGCAGCCGCGCCATGGCCGGCATCGGCTGCCACGGCATGGCCCTGAGCATGCCGACCCGCCGCACCGATCTGATCTCGCATATGGGCGCCGAGGGCGTGAACTGGATCGGCCAGTCGCCCTTCACCAGCGAGAAGCACATCTTCCAGAATCTCGGCGACGGCACCTACACCCATTCCGGCCTGCTTGCGCTCCGCGCTGCGTCCGCCGCCGGCATCAACATCACCTACAAGATCCTCTACAACGACGCCGTCGCGATGACCGGCGGCCAACCGGCCGAAGGCGCCTTCAACGTCGCGCAGATCGCCCATCAGGTCTGGGCCGAGGGCGTCAAGCGGCTCGCGATCGTCTCCGACGATCCGAGCAAGTACCCGCAAGGAAACTACTTCCCGCAAGGCGCCACCATCCATCACCGCCGCGAGCTCGACGCCGTTCAGCGCGAGCTGCGCGACGTCAAGGGCCTCTCGGTCATCGTCTACGACCAGACTTGCGCCGCTGAAAAGCGCCGCCGCCGCAAGCGCGGGCTCTATCCCGATCCCGCCAAGCGCGCCTTCATCAACGAGCCTCGTGTGCGAAGGCTGTGGCGATTGCTCGCAGGCCTCCAACTGCGTCTCGGTGCAACCGCTGGAGACGGAGTTCGGCCGCAAGCGGCAGATCGACCAGTCGAACTGCAACAAGGATTTTTCCTGCGTCGACGGTTTTTGCCCGAGCTTTGTCACTGTCCACGGCGGCTCGCTCAAGCGCATGAAGACCTCGGCGGTGGATTCCGGCCAGTTGTTCGCCGATTTGCCGCTGCCGCCCGCGCGTGAGCTCGACGGCCCCTACAACATCCTCGTCACCGGCATCGGCGGCACCGGCGTCATCACCATCGGCGCGCTGCTCGGCATGGCCGCCCATGTCGACGGCCGCGGCTGCTCGGCGCTCGACTTCACCGGCCTGTCGCAGAAGAACGGCGCGGTGATGAGCCATGTCCGCATCGCACCGAAGCCGGAGGACATCTCCGCCGTCCGCATCACCACCGGCGGCGCCGACGTCATCCTCGGCTGCGACATGATCGTCTCGGCAGGTCCCGCCGCGCTCAGCCGCGCCGAGCGCGGCGTGACCAAAGCCTACATCAACGCAGACCTGCAGCCGACCGCGAGCTTCGTGCAAAATCCCGATCTCGATTTCGAGATGGGCACGATGCAGACCGTGCTGCGCGACGCCGTCGGCGACAAGAACCTCGACATCATCGACGCCACCGGCATTGCCTCGGCGCTGATGGGCGACAGCATCGCGACCAATCCGTTCATGCTCGGCTTCGCCTTCCAGAGAGGCGCGATCCCGCTGTCGCTTGAGGCCCTGCTCCGCGCCATCGAGATCAACGGCGCCGCGATCGAGATGAACAAGCTCGCCTTCACCTGGGGCCGCCTTGCCGCCCACGACATGTCGCGGGTTCGCAGCGTGCTCCAGTTCAGGAGCCGCGCGGCTGCGCCGACCAAGTCGCTCGACGACATCATCGCGACCCGCGCCGAGTTCCTGACCTCTTATCAGGACAAGGCCTATGCCGACCGCTATCTCGCGGCCGTTGCCAGGGTGCGCAAGGCCGAGAGTGCGGCTTCACCGGCGTCGGCGGAGCTGACCGAGGCGGTCGCGAAGAACCTGTTCAAGCTGATGTCCTACAAGGACGAATACGAGGTCGCGCGGCTCTACACCGACGGCAGCTTTGCCAGGAAGGTGTCGGAGAAGTTCGACGGCGACTTCACGCTGAAATACCACCTCGCGCCGCCGATTTTCGCCAAGCGCGACAAGACGAGCGGACATCTGCAGAAGCAGGAGTTCGGCGGCTGGATGCTCCACGCCTTCCGCGTGCTGGCCAAGCTGAAGTTCCTGCGCGGCGGCGCGTTCGATCCGTTCGGCCGCACCGAGGAGCGTCGCACCGAGCGCAAGCTGGTTGCGGATTATCTCGGCATGATCGATCAACAGATGACCGGACTGAAGGCCGAGCAGATCCCGCTGCTGACGCGGCTCGCGAAGGTGCCCGCGACCATCCGCGGGTTCGGCCATGTCAAGGAAGCGAACATCAAGCTCGCGGCGGCCGAGAAGGCACGGCTGGAAACGGAACTCGAGAACAGCCGTTTTGCGGCGGCGGCGGAGTAGCGCACGAGCGCACACTTCTCCACGTCATTGCGAGGAGCCGGCGACAAAATTGCGAAGCAATCTTGCGCTGGCGACGAAGCAATCCAGACTGCCTCCGCGGAAGGATTCCTGGGATTGCTTCGCTGCGCTCGCAATGACGTGGATATAGCCGAGACGAGATTCAGACAGCAGCCTTCGCGGCGGTCGGCGCCACCGGCGCTCCCTCCGCCAAATGCCTCCCCGCGATATACCCGAACGTCAGTGCCGGTCCGAGCGTGATGCCCGGCCCCGGATAGTTTCCGTTCATGATCGAGCCCATGTCGTTGCCGCAGGCGTAGAGCCCTGCGATTGCAGCACCGTCCTCGCGCAGCACGCGTCCTTGCGCATCCACTTTCAGGCCGATGGCCGTGCCGAGATCGGCGGGGTAGATGCGCATGGCGAAGAAAGGCGCGTGGAGAATGGGCGCGACGCAGGGGTTGGGCTTGTGGCTGACATCGCCGAGGTGGCGCTGGTAGATGGTGCTGCCGCGGCCGAATTCGGGATCGCGACCCTCCTTCGCGCTTTCGTTGTAGCTCGCAAGCGTCGCTATCAGCACCGACGGCTTGATTTCGATCTTCGCCGCCAACTGCGCGATATCAGCGGCCTCGACCAACTCGCCGCTCGCCACATGGCGCCGCACATTGCGCGTGAACGGCTTGATGCGGCCGAGGCCGTAAGCCCAGAGGAACCGGCGATCGCAGATCAAATAAAACGGCCGATCCGGCTCGCCATTGCCATCGCGCAGCATGCCGAGCACGAACTCATGATACGAGAGCGCCTCGTTGACGAAGCGCCGGCCTGTGGCATTGACGGCGATCACGCCGGGCTTGGCGCGGTCGGTCACCGTATGTGGAAAGACACCGCGGCTGCCGTCGGCGCGCGTGAATAGCGAGGCCGGCACCCAATAGGCGGGGCAGGTCGCATCCGTATTGAGCGCGGCACCAATCGTTGCGGCGAGGCGAAGCCCGTCGCCGGCGCCCGAAATATTCGTCGCTGAGACCTGTCCGGCCGCAGACGGGAAGAAGCGCTTGCGCAGCGCCGGATCGTGCGAGAAGCCGCCGGTCGCCAGCACCACGCCGCTGCGCGCAGCAATCATCCGATCACGCGCGCCATGGCGGATCACGACGCCGGCGACACGATCGCCCTGCATCGACAGATCCTCGACATCCGCACTGAAGAGAATCTCGACCCGATGCGCGAGCAGCGAAGCATAGAGCCGCGCAGCGAGCGCGTTGCCGAGATGCAGCGTGGTGCCGCGCGGGCTTCGCAGGCGCTGCATCGCATAAGCAGCCACCAGCCGCGCCGCGCGCAAGGTCGAGCGCAGCGACTTTCCGACACGCCGCAGATGTGGAATGTCGAGCCGATTGACCATCATGCCGCCGAACAGCGTGAACTCCGGCAACGGTGGCCGCAATCGCGCAAAGCCCTCACCCAGCCGCGTGCCGTCGAACGCCACCGGCTCCAGCACGCGCCCGCCCGATGTCGCGCCCAGGCGCTCCGGATAATAATCCGGATAGGCCTTCACCGGCTGCAGACGAACTTCCGTGTTGGCTTCGAGCCAGGAGATCGCTTCCGGCCCGCGCGCGAGGAAAGCGGCCCGCAGACCCGCATTCGCAGGCTCCGGCACCGTGCTCGACAGATACTGGACGGCGTCGGTGACGCTGTCCGAGAGCCCCGCTTCCTTCATCTTGCTATTGGCGGGAATCCACACCATGCCCCCGGACCACGCCGTGGTGCCCCCGACAAAGGCGGTCTTCTCGATCACCAGCACGCGCAAACCTTCGGCGGCGGCGACCGCCGCGGCTGTCATGCCGCCGGCGCCCGCGCCGATGACAATGACGTCGTAGGTCTCGTGTGCCGGCATCATGCGGCTGGGGTCCGAAGGCGAGGCATGACACCGTCATACCCCGCCCGAGGCCTTGCAGCTAGCGCGCCTTCTTCCGCTCGATCGGGTCGATATCGATCGCCCGCAGCCGGCCGAGCCGCAGCACGTCCATGGCGAGCCGCCGGCCGATGCGGTCGCGGTCGAGCACGCGGATCAGATCGTCGACGCCGTTGATCTCGACGCCGTCGAGCCTGATCACGACGTCGCCGGGCAGTAGGCCCGCCTTCGCCGCCGGGCCATCGGGCTCGATCTGCGCAAGCAACGCGCCCATCTTGTTCTCGACGCCAGCGAGCACCGCGTGCCGCCGTGGCACCGGCGCGGTCTGTCCGGCAACGCCGATATAGGCGCGGCGGACATAGCCGTGACGGATGATCTCCGACAGCACGAATTGCGCGGTGTTGCTGGCGACCGCAAAGCAGATGCCCTGCGCGCCGTTGATGATGGCCGTATTGATGCCGATCACCTCGGCGTTCGACGACACCAGGGGACCGCCGGAATTGCCGGGATTGAGAGCGGCATCGGTCTGGATGACGTCCTCGATCGTGCGTCCGCTGACCGAGCGGATCGAGCGGCCGAGCGCGGATACCACGCCGGCCGTGACGGTCGATTCGAAGCCGAGCGGATTGCCGATCGCGACCACGAGCTGGCCGCGCCGCAACGTCTTGGAATTGCCGAGCGCGGCATAGGGCAAGTGCCGCACGCCGTTGGCGCGCAGCAGCGCCAGATCCGTGTCGGGATCGACACCGAGCACCTGGGCTTCGCCGACATGGCCCTCGACGTCGCGCAGCCGAATCTCCTTCGAGGTGCCGACCACGTGGCTGTTGGTGAGGACGAGGCCATCAGGCGAGATCACGATGCCCGAGCCGAGCCCGCCGCGCTCGCGTCCGTCGGGCCCTTTCGGCCCGGTCTCGACACGCACGACGGCGGGACCGACCCGGTCGGTCACATCGATCACGGCATTTGAATACGCGTCCAGCAGCGCCCGGTCATCGGCCGGCGCAGCCGCTTCCGTTCGCGATGACGGCGCGTCATCGACGATATCCGAGGTAAAATCCAGCATGGCAAAAGTCCTTGAAGGCTCACACAGATGGTGGCCTGTGCCATCTGGCGCAAGGTGCCCGCCAAACGGCGCAGGGCTGGACTGCCCAGATGGCTAGCGGGCGCGCCTGAGCGCACCGGCCCTCGCCTTCACCGGATCAAGCAGCGTCCAGTCGCCGTCGGGGAGCACATGCCCCTTGGGGAACGGCGCGCGCAGCTCGATTCCGAGCGAGCGCAGCACGCGGTCGTCCCGATAATAGCATTGCAGGACGACGCGGACGAGCGTTGCAGCGGCTGCGCCGCCCGTCTTGCGAAACTCCTGCGCCACCGCATCGCGCCTGCCGGCGTCGAGCTCGCCGAGCGGCTGACCAGCAAGCCGCGCCAGATGATCCAGCGCCGCCGTCACCAGCTTGGTGTCGCGGCCGAGCGTGGCAAGAATATCCGCCTGGATCGCGGCATCGTCGGCGCCGGGCACCTTGTACGCCTCGCTGGCGGGCACGATCATCCCCGCGACGGTGCGAAGGTCGTCGCGCTGGATACGCGTGAGATTGTCTGCAGACATGACGGACCTCAATCGAACAAATTGGCGAGGCGCTGCTTCATCTGGTCGGCGATGTACAGAGCGAGGGCCTGGATGGTGGAGGTCGGGTTCACGCCGCCCGAGGTGACGAAGATGCTGCCGTCGACGATGAAGAGGTTCTTCACGTCATGCGTGCGGCCCCATTCGTTGACGACGGAGCGATTGGGATCGGTGCCCATCCGCGCGGTACCGAGCAGATGCCAGCCGCCCCAGGGGATCGGCGAGTTGACGCAGATGTCGGTCGCGCCCGCCATTTCCAGAACTTCGCGGCCGCGGGCGAGTGCATGGTCCATCATCTTCTGGCTGTTCTCGCTGATCGTGTAGTTGATCTTCGGCGCGGGAATGCCGTGGCCATCCCTGAGCACCGGATCGAGCGTGACCTGGTTGTGCTCCTCCGGCAAATCCTCGCAGATCGCAGAGAAGCCCAGCCGATGGCCGTTGAGCTTGCGGAAGACGCGGTGGTGATCCTCGCCCCAGGGCAGAATGCCCTTCTGCTCGCTGACCACAGCCTCGAACACCGGACCTGCGCCGCGCACGAACTGCACGCCATAGCCGCGCACGAAGCCGCGCGACAAATCCGTGTCGTACCATTCCTTGCTCCACAGGCAGGTCGGCGGCGCGCGGTTACTGTCGGTCGGCTCCTTCACATAGCCGTAGATCTGCGCATAGGGATGGAACATCAAATTCTTGCCGACGAGGCCAGACGAATTGGCGAGGCCGTTCGGGAAGCGGTCGGATTTCGAGTTCAGCAGCAGCCGCGGCGTGCCGACGCCGTTGCAGGCGATGATGACGACATGCGCGGGCTGAAACTGCTCGACGCCGTCCTTGTCGTAATAGACCACGCCCGAGGCCATGCCGTTCTCGTCGGTGGTGATCTCGCGCACCCGGCAATGGGTGCGCAGCTCGACGCCGGCGCGAACCGCATGCGGCCAATAGGTGATGTCGGTGGACGACTTTGCGCCTTGCGCGCAGGCCGGCGTGCAATGGCCGAGGTTGATGCAGCGCGCCCGCCCCTCGTAGTCCATCGTCGCGACCGTCGTGTCCGACGGCCACCAGTGCCAGCCGAGCTTGTTCATGGCCTTGCCGATGATGGCGCCGGACAGGCCGAGCGGCTGCTGCGGCATGGGCGGATGCGTCAGCGGCGAGAGCGGATCGCCTGACAGCCCCGACGTGCCCATCATCCGGTCGTTCTCTTCGAAGAACGGGGTCAGCGCATCGTAATCGATCGGCCAGTCGTCGGCGACGCCGTCGAGCGTCTTCACCTTGAAATCGGAAGGATGCAGCCGCGGCCAATGCGCGGTGTACATCACGGTCGAGCCGCCGACCGCATTATAGTTCACGACCTTGATCGGCGAATTGTCGTCGTTGATCGGGTAGTCCTCGGGCCGGCCGCGCACGTTCGGGCTCGACGACCACTCGCCGTAGAACTTGGCCTCCCAGTCCCGGCCCGTGCTCGGATATTCCGCCGGGTTCATCCAGCCGCCCTGCTCCAGGCAGAGAATGTGCATCTTGGTCTCGGCTAGCGACCACGCCACCGCCGCGCCCGACGCGCCGGCACCGATGATCAGGACGTCCACGGGCTCTTTCATCGCAACCTTTTCCTCCCGCCCTCGCCGCTTTCCGGGCGATTCGGCCTGCACCGTCTGCAAGGCCCGCGAACGATAGGATCAGAGCGGGCGGGGAGTAAAGCCGCGAGGCCGGAATGTCGCACTTCGCAGGGTGCAGACCATTGGTATCGCCACATCCGGATGCTAGGAACAGGCGACCGAGCAATCGATAGCGAGCCCGTATGTCCTTCCGAAATGCTTTTGCCGCCGCCCGCGCATTTGCGCTTGTTTTTTTCTTTGCCTTGTCCGGAGTCCTGACGACGTCAGGGGCCGCCTCCGCTCTGACGGCTGCCGCGACGGTCCGCGACGGCAACTCGATCCAGCTCGGCGACGTCACCTACCGGCTCGACGGCGTCGACGCGCCCGAGCTGGACCAGGTCTGCATCGACGATCACGCCGACCCCTGGACCTGCGGCATCGAGGCTCGCGACCAGTTGGCGAAACTGATCAACAAGCGCTCCGTGCGGTGCGACGATGTCGGGCCGGAAAAGAGCTTCGGCAAACGCCACCGCGCCATCTGCACGGCGGAGGGCGACAAGGCGACCTTGAACGAGCAGTTGGTCAAGCTGGGTTTTGCCGTCGCACGGGAGCCGATCAAGGCGAACGTCAAGCCGGCGGCGGGCGAGGCCAAGACGGCCTCGGCCGGAATCTGGAAGGGCTGTTTTGTTGCACCGCAAGACTTCCGGAGCGGCAAGAAGGACGGCGCCCTCCTCGGCGCGGCCTGCCGTCAGGACCGCGACAAGGAAATTCGCGCCGTGCTGTTCCCCGAGGAGCTGACCATGCCGCCGAGCTGCAGCATCAAGGGCAAGCTCGCGGTGCGCGCGCGCGTCACCGGCAATATCGGCATCTATCATTTGCGGGGCTGCCCGAGCTACCCGGCGACCACCAAGCCGGACCGCTGGTTCTGCTCGGAGGACGACGCCCAGGCGGCCGGCTTCCGCAAGGCCTACAATTGCCGCCGGCCGAAGTGAACAATGCCGCTCACGCATCCGTGAGTGGTAGTTCGAGACCGTATTGATCCGGAATTGAACTTCAGCCCCAGTTGCTGCACTTATGAACGTGCGCACGCGCTTTGCGCGAGCGCTTCCTCGGCAGACGATCCTCATTGGATTGTCTTTGCTTGGGCGTTTCCTCCCTAGACTTGGGCCGCTTGTCACAACAAGCGGCTCTTCTTTTTGTGCGGTGTTGCACCAAGTCCGTCATGCCTGGGCTTGTCCCGGCCATGACGACGAAGATCGCGAACGCCGCGCGCTACTGGCGCATCATGATCTGGTCCATCGGCGGCATGTTCGCGTTCAGATGCGCCATGATCCAGACAGTGCCGCCGACCACCAGGAACACCACCAGCAATCCGAAGGCCAGCGCCAGCACATTGTTGGTGTTGTCGGGGCCGGTCGTGATGTGCAGGAAGAACACCAGGTGCACCCCCATCTGCGCGATCGCCAGCACGATCAGCGCCACCGGGATGGAGGGCTGCCAAACCAGGTCGGTGCCGGCGATGAAGAACGATGTCGCCGTGAGCAGCAGCGCGAGCGCGAGCCCGACGACGTAGCCGAGAATCCGGGTTCCGACACTGTGTTGCTCTTCCTCACCCGGTGCGAGGTCATGGTCGGCCCGCGCGTGGGTCTGATCGCTCATGTGCCACTCCCGAGCAAATAGACGACGGAGAAGACCCCGACCCAAACGATGTCGAGCGCGTGCCAGAACAGCGCAAAGCACATCATCCGGCGCAAGACATCGGGCCGAAAGCCCTTGGCGAACACCTGGGCCATCATGGTGAGCAGCCACAGCACGCCGGCGAAGACATGCAGGCCGTGGCAGCCGACCAGCGAGAAGAACGCGGTCAGGAACGCGCTGCGCGACGGACCGTAGCCGCGCGCGACGAGGTCGGTGAATTCGCGGAACTCGATGACCAGGAAGATCAGCCCGAGCAGACAGGTCACGGTCATGCCGAGATAGAACCAAAACCGGTTGCGCACATCGGCGGCGATGCTGGCCATGCCGCAGGTGAAGCTCGACAACAGCAGACAGACCGTCTCGATCGCGACGTTCCGCTGCTCGAAAATCTCCGAACCTTTGGGGCCGCCGGCGGTCTGGCCGGACAGCACGGCATAGGCTGCGAAGAAGCAGGAGAACATCACGATGTCGGAGAGCAGGAAGACCCAGAAGCCGTAGGCGGTCACGATCCGCTTCGGCGCGGGTCCGGGATGTTCGATGACGACGCCGATGTGATGGGGATCGGCGTGCGCGTGGCCGGCGGTCGCGGTCATCGCCATCAGACTGTCCCCGCCATGCTGACGAGGCTGCGCCGCTCCTCGAGATTGACCTGATCAATCGCTGCGACCTCCTCGGCCGGGATGACGTATTCGTCATGATCGCGCCAGGCGAACACGACGAAGGTCGCCCACGCACCGAGGCCACCCAGAACAACCATCCACCAGATGTGCCAGATCAGTGCAAAGCCCATGATGGTGGCGAAGAACGCACAGACGAAGCCGGTCGGGGAATTCCTGGGCATCTCAATGTCGCGATATTCGGGCGCTTCGTGCTCGAGCGATTGCTGCTGGGCGCGGGCCTTCATATCCCAATAGGCGTCTTCGCCGCGCACGTCGGGATTGAAGGCGAAGTTGAACACCGGCGGCGGCGACGACGTCGCCCATTCCAGCGAGCGGCCGTCCCAGGGATCGCCGGTGCGATCGCGCAACGCCTCGCGATTGCGGATGCTGACCACGAGCTGCACGATCTGGCAGACCACGCCGATCGTCAGCACCGCCATGCCGACGACTGCGACGATCATCCAGGGCCGCCACGCCGCGACGTCGTAATGCTGCATCCTCCTGGTCATGCCGAGCATGCCCGCGATGTAGAGCGGGACGAAGGTGATGAAGAAGCCGAGGAAGGTGAACCAGAACGCAGCCTTGCCCCAGCGCTCGTCGAGGCGGAAACCGAACGCCTTCGGAAACCAATATTCGAAGCCGGCGAAGGCGCCGAACAGCACGCCGCCGATGATGACGTTGTGGAAGTGCGCCACCAGGAACATGCTGTTGTGGAGCATGAAGTCGGCCGGCGGCACCGCGAGCAGGACGCCCGTCAATCCCCCGACGATGAACGTGACCATGAAGCCGACCGCCCACAGCATCGGTGTCTCGAAACGGATACGGCCGCCATACATCGTGAACAGCCAATTGTAGATCTTCACACCCGTGGGCACCGCGATGATCATGCTGGCGATGCCGAAAATGGCGTTGACGTCGGGCCCTGCCCCCATCGTGAAGAAATGATGCAGCCAGACCATGAAGGAGATGACGCAGATCGCCATGGTCGCCAGCACCATGGAGCGATAGCCGAACAGCGCCTTGCCGGAGAACGTCGAGACCACCTCGGAGAAGATGCCGAAGGCCGGGAGCACCAGGATGTAGACCTCGGGATGACCCCAGGCCCAGATCAAGTTCATGAACATCATGACGTTGCCACCGGCTTCATTGGTGAAGAAATGGAAGCCGAGGTAACGGTCGAGCAGCAGCATCGCGAGCGTCGCGGTGAGGATCGGGAAGGCCGCGACGATCAGCAGGTTCGAGGCCAGCGTGGTCCAGCAGAACATCGGCATGCGCAGATAGTTCATGCCCTTGGTGCGCAATTTCAGCACGGTGGTGACGAGATTGATGCCGGCGACCAGCGTGCCGACGCCGGAGATTTGAAGCGACCAGGCATAGTAGTCGACGCCGACGCCGGGCGAATAGGACATTTCCGACAGTGGCGGAAAGGCGAGCCAGCCGGTGCGCGCAAACTCGCCGACCACGAGCGAGAGATTGACCAGCAACGCGCCGGTCGCCGTCAGCCAGAAGCCGACCGAATTGAGCGTCGGGAACGCGACGTCGCGCACGCCGAGCTGGAGCGGCACGACGAGGTTCATCAAGCCGATCACGAACGGCATCGCCACGAAAAAGATCATGATGGTGCCGTGCGCCGAGAAGATCTGGTTGTAGTGCTCGGGCGGCAGGTAGCCCTGCGACTGATAGGCGACCGCCTGCTGGATCCGCATCATGATGGCGTCGCTGCCGCCGCGCAGCAGCATCACCGAGGCCAGCAGGATGTACATCACGCCGATCCGCTTGTGATCGACGCTGGTGATCCATTCGTGCCACAGATACGGCAGATGCCCCTTCGCCACGACCCAGACCAGCACGCCGAGGATCGCCACCAGCACGATCGCGCCCGCGACGAGCGGTATGGGCTGATCGAGCGGAATTGCGGACCAATCGAGCTTACCGAGCATCAACGCCTCCACTGTGTGGCCGGCCGGCATCGGAGATCAGCTCCGGACCCGGTCCCGGCGGAATGTGCTGGTTCGCAATCAGGTCGAACAGCCTGGGGTCTTCGAGACGATAGGCCGGCCTGCCCTTCTCGATCCCCTGCTGCATCAGCTTCTTGTAGCCGGCCTCGTCCAGCACGGCGTCCGTCTTGGCCGTGGTCGCCACCCAGTCGGGAAAGGCGAGCGGCGAGATCACGTTGACGTCGAACATCATGTCGGGAAAGCCGTCGCCGGAGAAATGCGCCGATAATCCCTGCAGCTTGCCTTCGTTGTCGGCACGCAGGTTCAGCTTCGTCACCATGCCGTTCATGGTGTAGATCATGCTGCCGAGCTGCGGGATGAAGAAGGTGTTCATCACGCTCGACGACGTCAGCTGGAAGTTCAGCTCGGCGCCGGCGGGCACCGTCAGCGTGTTGACGGTGGCGATGCGCTGGTCCGGATAGATGAAGAGCCATTTCCAGTCGAGCGAAACCGCCTGAATGCGAACCGGGCTGCCGGTGCCGGGCACCGGTGCTGCGGGATCGAGCTGGTGCGAGCCGATCCAGGCGACGCCGCCGAGCAGGATGACGGTCAGCGCCGGGATCGCCCACACCACCATCTCGACGCGGCCGGAATAGACGAAGTCAGGCTGGTAGCGCGCTTTCGGATTCGAGGCGCGAAACCAGAATGCGAAGGCAAGGATCGCGACGATGGTCGGCACCACGATCACGAGCATGATGAAGACGGAATCGACCAGAATGGTTCTGTTGGCCGCAGCCACGGGCCCTTGCGGATCGAGCAGATTCATCGGCAAGCCACTGGCGGTTGGGAAGCCCCGAAAGGGAGCGCAGGGTGATAAACGCCCCCGCAACAAACGCGTTTGAGCGACGACGGTTCCGGAAATCGTCGGCAGCACCAACTCGATCCCGCGCGGCGGCATGCAATTCCGTGCGATGTCAATGACATCGACGCTGGCCCATCGGCCTTCTCTCTCCCGCATCCCGTTGCTATCGTCGGCAAAAAGCAGCGGGATGAAACGAGATGCAGGGCCCTGAAGACGATGCCGGCCTCGCCGGCAAGGTGGCGCTGATCAGCGGCGGCGGCGCGGCCGGCGACGGCATTGGCAACGGCCGCGCTGCAGCAATATTGCTGGCCCGGGCCGGAGCAAGAGTGCTGGTTGCCGATCGCGACCTCAAGCTCGCCGAACGCACCGTGGAAATGATCGCCGCCGAGGGCGGCACGGCGGCGGCACATGGCGGCGACGTCACCCGCGAGGGCGATTGCAAGACGCTGGTGGAAGCCGCGCTCGACCGCTGGGGCCGGCTCGATTTCCTCGACAACAATGTCGGCATCGGCAGCCGCGGCAGCGTTGTGGACGAGACGCCCGAGCAATACCGCCGCGTCATGCAGGTCAATGTCGAGACCATGTTCCTGCTGTCGAAGCACGCAATTCCCGCCATGATCAGGACCGCCGGGGGCGGCGCGATCGTCAACATCTCCTCGATCTCGGCGTTGCGGCCGCGCGGGCTCACGACCTACACGACGTCCAAGGCCGCCATCATCGGCCTGACGCGCGCCATGGCGGTCGACCACGGCCGCGACAACATCCGCGTCAACTGCATCTGCCCCGGCCCCATGTACACGCCGATGGTCTATGCCCGCGGCATGAGCGAGCAGGCCCGCGCCAACCGCGCCAGGGCCTCCCTGCTCAAGACCGAAGGCACCGGCTGGGACGTCGGCCACGCCGTCAAATTCCTGCTCAGCAATTTTGCGCGCTACGTCACCGGCCAGGTGCTGGTGGTGGATGGCGGCGTGACGCTGCAGGCCCCCGAACGCGAGTCACAGGAACATTAGAGGAAGCATAGCAATGGCCCGCCTGCCCTATCTCGAGGCCGACCAGGTCGCGCCCGAATATCGCGACATGCTCAAGCGCAACACCAATCTGCACAAGCTGCTGGTCAACTCGCCGGAAATGGCGCGCGCGTTCAACGGCATCGGCGGCTACATCCGCTTCAAGAGCAAGCTCGACCCGCGGCTTCGCGAGTCTCGCCATCCTCCAGGTCGGCTGGATGGAGAAATCGGAATACGAATTCACCCACCACGTGAAGATCGGCAAGGAATTCGGCGTCACCGACGATGACATCGCAGGCCTGATGGCGGAGACCGAAGGCCGGCCTTCGAAGCTGGAGCCGCTGGCGAAAGCGATCCTGCAGGGCGCCCGCGAGATGGTGCGCGAGACTCGCCATGTCGGATGCGACCTTCGCCGAGATCAAGAAGCACCTCTCCGACGAGCATATGACCGATCTCGTGCTCACCATCGCCTTCTATTGCGGCGTGGTCCGCGTGCTCGCCACCATGAAGATCGACAACGAGCCATATTACAAAGAGGTACTCCAGCAGTATCCGTTACAGGGAGTGAACTGACATGCGCTTGAAGGACAAGGTTGCGATCGTGGTCGGCGCCGGGCAAAGCCCTGGCGAGGGCATGGGCAACGGCCGCGCCACGGCGCTGACCTTCGCGCGCGAGGGCGCCAAGGTCCTGTGCGTCGACCATCATCTGGAATCGGCGCAGGAGACGGTCACGATGATCGCTGCGGCGCAGGGCACGGCCGCTGCCTTCAAGGCCGACGTGACCAAGGCCGCGGACATCAAGGCGATGGTCAAGGACGCGCAGACCCGCTGGGGCCGGATCGACGTGCTGCATAACAATGTCGGTGTCAGCCTGTCCGGCGGCGATGCCGAGCTGCTCCAGATCACCGAAGAGGCCTTCGACCGCGTCGTTGCCATCAACCTGAAGAGCTGCATTCTCGCCGCGAAGGAAGTGATCCCGATCATGCGCGCGCAAGGGAGCGGTGCCATCATCAACATCTCCTCGATGGCCGCGATCACGACCTATCCTTACGTCGCCTACAAGGCGACGAAGTCGGCGATGATCGCCTTCACCGAGCAGCTTGCCTACCAGAACGCCGAATACGGCATCCGCGCCAACGTCATCCTGCCCGGCCTGATGAACACGCCGATGGCCGTCGACACCCGCGCCCGCGAATGGCACAAGACCCGCGCCGAGGTCGAAGCCGAGCGCGACAGCAAGGTGCCGCTGCGCCGGAAGATGGGCACGGGCTGGGACGTCGCCAACGCCGCGCTGTTCCTCGCGTCGGACGAAGCGAACTTCATCACCGGCGTGACGCTGCCGGTGGACGGCGGAGCGAGCGTGCGGCGGGGGTAGAAGCCGCGAGCACAGTGCCACTTCCCTTCTCCCCTTGTGGGAGAAGGTGGCGCGAAGCGCCGGATGAGGGGTCTCTCTCGGCGCGCTCAAATGAGAGTTGGACTCGCGGAGAGAACCCCTCACCCGTCTCGCCGCCATGCGGCGAGCCACCCTCTCCCACAAGGGGAGAGGGTGCACCGTCACTGCAGCTGCCGGCTCACCCGCCAGATCGTGCTATTGCCATCCTCCGACACCAGCAGCGCCCCATCCTTCGCCACGGCGACACCCACCGGCCGGCCCCACACCTCGCTGTCACTGACCACGAACCCCGTGACGAAATCCTCGTATTCGCCCGTCGGCTTGCCGTCCTTCATCCTGATGCGGATCACCTTGTAGCCGGTGCGCTTCGACCGGTTCCAGGAGCCGTGCTCGGCGGCGAAGGCATCGCCCTGGTACTCGGCCGGAAACTGCGTGCCCTGGTAGAACGTCATGCCGAGCGAGGCCGAATGCGGCTGGACCAGCACGTCGGGCACGGTCACCTTGTCCTTGAGATCCGACCGCGCCCCGGCGTGGCGCGGGTCTTCATTGTTGCCGATGTAGAACCACGGCCAGCCGTAGAACGCGCCTTCCTTCACGCTGGTGACGTAGTCGGGCACGAGATCGTCGCCGAGGCCGTCGCGCTCGTTGGTCGAGCACCAGGGCAGACCGGTCTGCGGCTGGATCGCAAGCCCGACGCAATTGCGGATGCCGGTGGCGTAGATCTTCCGCTCCTTGCCGTCGGGCGTGAAAGCCAGCACCGCCGCGCGCTCGGTCTCGCTGGCCCAGGCCGCGCCGAGCGGCTGCGCTTTCGACCACGCATCCAACCCGCCCGGCGGCGTGCCCAGACCTTCCGCGACATTGCTGAGCGAGCCGACGGAGACCAGCATGCGCTTGCTGTCGGGCGTGAAGACGATGTCGCGGGTGGAATGGCCGCCGTCATGCGGCAAGCTCGGCACGATCGTCTCCGCCTTGCCGCGCGCCTTGACGTCGCCGGCCTGATAGGGAAAGCGGACGACGCTGTCGGTATTGGCGACATAGACCCATTGCGGATTGTCGCCATTCGGGAAGAAGGCGATGCCGAAGGGCTGGCGCAAGCCGCTGGCAAAGACCTCGTTGGTCGCGACCTTGCCGCCGTCGCCGGCACGCAGCACGCGGATGGTGCCGGCCCGCGTCTCCGCGACGAACACATCGCCGTTCGGCGCCACCCGCACGATGCGCGGCGCGCGCAACCCTTCGGCGAACATCTCGATCTTGAAGCCCGCGGGCACCTGAAGCGCGGCCTCGGGCGGGCGCGGCACCACGCGCGACGAGTCTCGCGACCGACCGCGTGGCGCCGGGCCTGACCAGATCCTGCGGGCGTATCAACCTGACAGTGCCGGGCTTGTCGGCCTGCCAATCACCATAGGCGTCCTTGCCCTGCAGCACCGGCTCGGCTTGCGCACCGGCAGCAACCAGCGCCAGCACTGACATCGCCGCCGTCGAAATCCAGTTCTTCACGTCGTTGCTCTCCCGACCTGCTCATGCCCGAACGATGTGCGTCAACAGCATCCTATCGTACTGGAAAACACCACCGATAGATGCGACACATTGTAGGGGCACGGCCGCGATTTGCGGTCATCAAAGGTGCGGCATCCCTGCCGCGCCTGACGGGGTGATCATGTGGGGATCCATCATATCGGAATGGGCGAGCCTGCTGCTCCGATGGCTGCACGTGGTCGCCGCGATCGCCTGGATCGGCAGTTCCTTCTACTTCATCGCCCTCGACCTCAGTCTGAAACCAAGGACTGACCTGCCCGATGGCGTGCAGGGCGAAGCCTGGCAGGTCCATGGCGGCGGCTTCTATCGGATCATGAAATACCTGGTCGCGCCGAGCCAGATGCCGGACGAGCTGACCTGGTTCAAATGGGAGGCCTACACCACCTGGCTGTCCGGCTTCGCGCTGATGGTCGTCGTGTATTATCTCGAGGCCGATTTGTTCCTGGTCGACAAGTCCATCCTCGACCTCACGCCGTTCCAGGCCGGCCTGTTCAGCTTCTTCAGCCTCGCGCTGGCATGGCTGCTCTATGAGGCTGCCTGCCGCAGCGGGCTTGCGCAGCGCGAGCTGCCCTTCGCCATCGGCGGCTATCTGTTCCTGGTCGCGCTGACCTATGCCTTCACCCATGTGCTGAGCGGCCGGGGCGCCTTCAACCAGATCGGCGCGATCATCGGCACCATCATGGTCGCGAATGTCTTCACGCTGATCATCCCGAACCAGAAGAAGATCGTGGCGGCGCTGATTGCGGGACAGGCCCCCGATCCGAAGCTCGGCAAGGCCAGCAAGGAGCGCTCGGTCCACAACAACTATCTGACGCTTCCCGTCGTCGTGCTGATGATCAGCAACCACTATCCCCTGCTCTACGCCACGCGCTTCAACTGGATCATCGTCGCGATCATCCTGGCGCTCGGCCCGGTGATCCGTCACTTCTTCAACGAGCGGCACGCGGGCCGCAAATCGCCGTGGTGGGTGTGGGGCGTGGCAGCGGCAGGCGTGGTCGCGATTCTCTTCCTCTCCGCAGCCGGCCCGCGCGAGGTCAAGACCGGCGCGCTGCCGGCACCGGTCACGCTGGCCAATGTCGAGGACATCGTGCTGTCCCGCTGCAGCATGTGCCACGCAGCCGAGCCGGTCTGGGCCGGAATCGCGACCGCGCCGAAGGGCATCCTGCTCGACGCACCCGACCACATCCGCCGCAACATCCGCTTGATCGGCCGCGTCGCGGCCTGGTCCAGCGCGATGCCGCCGGGCAACATCACCGAGATGACCAGCGAGGAGCGCGCTATTGTGGCCGCTTATCTCGAACAAGCCCGTTGATCCCGTGGCGCTCACAGATCGTTTCGCGGAATGAAATTCCGCATCTCGCGCCGAATTGAAAATGACTTGATCGCCTATCCGGCGTAGACATGACCGGCCGCGGCCGCGGCGCGAAATGATTGCAATCGGGGAAGAACAGTGGCCCTCAAAAACGTCATCGGTATCGACCACGCCGTGGTCATGGTGAAAGATCTCGACAAGGCCGCCGAGAACTACCGGCACCTCGGATTCACCGTCTCTCCGCGCGGCACCCACAGCGCGCATATGGGCACCGGCAACTACACCATCATGTTCGATCCTGATTATATGGAGCTGCTCGGCGTGCTCGCCGCGACCGAGCACAATGCGCCGGCGCGCGCCTTCCTCGACAAGCGCGGCGAAGGCATCGAGCGTATCGCCTTTACCGCGGTCGATTCCGCCGCCGGCGCGGAAGAGATCCGCGCGCGCGGCCTGACGCCGATCGGACCGACCGATTTCGAGCGGCCGGTGACGCTGCCCGACGGCACGATCTCGGCGGCGAAATTCCGCACCTTCATGTGGCCGACCGCCGAAGCACCCGGCGGTGTCCGCATCTTCGCCTGCCAGCACAAGACGCGCGAGACCGTGTGGATCCCCAAGCTGATGAAGCACGCCAACGCGGCCAAGCGGATCAAGCAGACGCTGATCGCAACGCCGGAGCCGGCACAGGAAGCCGCACATCTCGGCCGGCTGATCGACCGCGAGCCGAAGGCGGAGCCCGACGGCGCCGTGACCGTGCCCTCCGGCGGCGATCGCGCCGACTTCGTCTATCTGACCCTGGAGCAGCTCGGAAAGCGCTATCGCGACGTGCCGCTCGCGGGCCTGTCCGAGCGCGGCGGCGCCGCGCTGGTGCTCATCAGCGGTGATCTCGCCGCGACGGAAAAGGCGCTGGGGGCTGCCGCCGTGCGTAGCGGAGCCGCGGTGTGCGTGCCGCCGGCCAAGGCCAACGGCACCCTGCTCGCCTTTATTACCGGCTGATTTGAACCAATTCTTTAACGCATGTTTACCCGGCGGCTCTAGGATTCCCTGCAATCCAAGCCACCGGGGCCAAACGCATGTTCAAAGAGGGATCGCCGATCGCCTATGACGCGCCGGCCGAATTGAAGAAGTGGCCGTCGCTGAAGGGCGAGAGACAGAAAGACCGGGGTCCGCCCTACATGGTCTACAACGGCACGCTCGCCGACTGCGTCCGCGAGTCTCATGGGCAAGCCGATCAAGGGCATCTCGCTCTACGACATCATGACGAAGCCCCAGGCCGCCTTCGAGCAGACCGTGCTGTCACCCGGCGATGCCGCCGAGATCGCGATGCGCAAGGACTTCCCCAAGGACTAGTTCAAGGGATTAATTCGAGGATCAGTTCGCCGCGCGCTTGCCGGCCGTCGAGGCCCGCTGCTTCGAAGAAGACTCGGTCGGCGTATCGAGGAAGACGACGGGCGTGCCGCGTTTCACGTTTTCACCGAGCACACGCGCATCCCAATTGGTGAGCCTGACGCAACCGTGCGACGCCGACTTGCTGACCCGGTCGGGCTCCGCCGTTCCGTGGATGCCATAGCCCTGCGCCGACAGCCCGATCCAGTACGAACCCACGGGATTGTTGGGCCCCGGTTTGACCTCGAAGGGCTTTTTGGATTTCACGCTCTTGAATTTGTACTCGGGATTGTAGTGGTAGGTGGGCTGCTCATTGGTGGCGGTGACCTTCAGCGTTCCCGTCGGCGTCGGCCGATCCGGACTGCCGATTGACGCCGGATAGAACGCGACCAAACGACCCGAGGCGTCGAAAGCCTTCAGCGCCGCGTGCGGCTTGTCGATCTCGATGCGAACAATGTGCGGAAGCTCTCGCCGCGCCGGCAAATTGGCGACAACGATCGTTTCGCCGCTTCTGTCGAACGACTTTCCAGGATTGAGCGTCCTCAGCAACTCCTCGCTCATGTGGAATTTTTCAGAGAGCCCTTCGAGCGGACTGGTGAAGCTCAACGCGTCCAGCGACTTCATGTCGTCGAGCTTGGCCGGCAGCTTCTTGAGGAACGGCCCCTTCACGTCGGCATCGGTGATCTCATAGTCGACGAGGACAGGACCTTCACTAGCTGCGTTCAACTTGTCCCAGAGTTCTGGAGCAATGGTCTTGTCGACGCTGAGACCATTCTGCTCCGCGAACGCCTTCAGCGCCTTCTGCGCGTTTTCGCCGAGCTTGCCGTCGATCTGGCCGGGAGAGAATTGCGCGCGATCGAGCAGGATCTGAAGCTTCGTGGCCTGCGCGCTGGTTTTTTCGGCGGCCACCGGCTTTTCGGGGCGCGCGGCCTCATTCACCGCTTTTGCATCGAAATGACCCGCAACCGCCGGACAGACGAACCACAGCGACATCGCAGCGCCAAGCATCCATCGCGTCATGACTGCTCATCCCGTTCGCGAAAGGCCCGCAAGATCGCGGGGAGTTTCCCTTTGGGAACACCGTAGTAACACCGTAGCCACCGGCGAAATCGCAGCTTTGCCGCAATCGGACGGTTAAGAACTCCTTATCGCCGGCGCAGCGCTGGCCCGTTCATCCCACAGTTCGAGGTTGCCCCAGCAATGCGATTTGTCGTCGCGGCTTGCGCCGCGTTCATGATTCTGATGTGCGACCTCGATGCGTCGGCGTCCCGGCAAGCATCCACTTTCGATCACGCCGTTCTTCAGAACGATCGGGCCTCCCCACTTGTTCCTGTGGTCGAACTCTTCCTTGCAAGCGTGCAGGCGATCGAGCCTCGCCAATGCGCGCGCCGCTTATGAGCCCGTGATCGAGCCACCGCCTGTGGTCGAGCCAGCGGTGCAGGCGCCGGTTTCGCCAACCGAACGGTTCTGCCATGCGCTTCGCGAGGCCGCGGAGGCCAGCGGCATTCCCGTTCCGTTCTTCGCCCGCCTGCTCTGGCAGGAGAGCCGCTTCAAGTCCAACGAGGTCAGCCAGGCCGGCGCGCAAGGTGTCGCACAGTTCATGCCGGAGACGGCTGCCGAAGTCGGGCTCGACGATCCCTTTGATCCCATGAAGGCGCTGCCGGCATCGGCGAAGTTCCTGCGCAAGCTACGCGATGATTTCGGCAATCTCGGCCTCGCCGCCGCCGCCTACAATGCCGGCCCGGGCCGCATTCAGAAGTGGCTCGCCAAGGAGAGCGAGCTGCCGCACGAGACGCGTGACTATGTCCGCATCATCACCGGCACCAAGGCCGAGGACTGGACCGAGCGCTCGGAAGCCATTGCGATCCGCATCGACCTGCCGCGCGAGGCGCCCTGCGAAGGTGTCGGCAGTCTGTCAAAGACGAAGGATGTCGCCTGGGTTCCCGTCAATTTGACGCCGTCCGCCATTGCGTTCATTCGCAAAGCCGAACAGCTCGCCGCGCGGCTGGCGACAAGCCGTGCCCGCAAGCGCTTCGCAACACTGCTGCGGAAGAGCGCGTCCGCGCACGGCAAGGCACGCAGCATGATTGTCGCGCGTGCCGCCGGAAAGAGCGTAAAGTCGCGCGCCATCCGCCTCGCTTTGCGTGAGCGGCCGTCGGGCTAGAATTCGGAGCCGTCCGCCCAGGCGGTTCCGACCTCGACCGCTGCGCCCGCACGGAACCTGTAATGCCATCGAAGAGTGCCGGGATCATCGCCTATCGGACGCGCCGAGAGACTCGAGGTTCTCCTCGTTCATCCCGGCGGGCCGTTCTGGCGAGACAAGGATTTTGGTGCCTGGTCGATCCCGAAGGGCGAATATGCCGACGACGAGGATGCGGAAGTCGCGGCACGGCGGGAATTTGCCGAAGAGCCTCGGGCTAGAGCTGTCCGGGCGGTTGACTGCACTTGGTGAGGTCAAGCAGCGCGGAGGCAAGCTCGTCACCGCTTTTGCAGTCGAGTCTCGATCTCGACATCGGCAATATCAGCAGCAACACCTTCGAGATGGAATCGCCGCCGCGGAGCGGCAGGCGGCAGAGCTTCCCCGAGGTCGATCGCGCCGAATGGTTTTCGCTCGACAAGGCGCGGGAGAAGATCAACGCAGGCCAACGCCCCCTGCTCGATCGGCTGGCCCAGCTGGCCGGGGGCGACTAGACACGTTGCGACCCGCCACTCATGCCGGCTTGTCGTCGTCGGTCACCGGCGAGGTCACCACCAGGAACACGAGGTCGGTCAGACCGGAGTTCGCGATGGCGTGCTCGACGCCGGGCGGCAGGAAGATCACATCGTGCTTGCGCACCACATGGTTCTTGCCCGCGATCTCCATCAGCCCCTCGCCTTCGAGCACGTGATAGACCTGCTCCTGCACCTTGTGATGGTGCCGCGCGACATGGGCCATCGGCTGATACATCGAGATGCGATAGTCGATGTGGCGCGAGCCCGCCGTCTCCGGCATCACCAGCGGCTTCGACAGCGCCCCGCCAAAGTGATTGGGGAATTCGCGCCAGGGCACTTCGGCGATGTTGCGGATGAAGGCGGCGGTCTCCTCGGCCATGATTATGCTCCTTTCGCGTCTCAATTCACCAGCGCTCCGCCGTCGATGTAGACGATCGAGCCCGTGGCAAAACCGTTCGCCATGAAGCTCGCGATCTGCCGGGCGATATCGTCGGCCATGCCGACGCGGCCGACCGGCAACGCCGCCGCCGTCTTGGCCAGCATCTCCTTGCGCGCCGCTTCCGGCATCGCGGCCCGGATCGGCGTGTCGATCACGCCGGGCGACACCGCATTGACGCGAACCGGCGCGAGCCTCGAGGGCGAGCGCACGGGCCAGCGATTCCAGCGCGCCATTCGCCGCGCTGATGATCGCCGAATTCGGCCGCGGCCGGACGCTGAGAAATCCGGTGACAAGCGTCAGCGAGCCGCCGGCGCGGATCTCGGCTTCGCGCGCGACGCGCCAGGCACCCCAGAACTTGCCTTCCATGGTCGCGCGCACGTCTTCCATCGCGACCGTCTTGAACGGTCCAGTGCGAAGCTGGGCCGCCGTCAGCACGACGTGATCGACCGGGCCGGTGCGGCGGAACAGTTCGGCGACGCTCTCGTCGCTGGTGACGTCGGCGGCGATCGCCGTTACATTCAACCGCTCCGCAACGGGCTCGAGCTTCGCAGCGCTGCGCGAGGCGATGACGACGTCAGCCCCCGCCTTGCTGGCGAGCCTCCGCCGTGGCGAGGCCGATGCCTGAGGAGCCGCCGATCACGACGACCTTCTTGCCTGCGAGCGTCATTTCCGTCTCCCGTCATCGTCCTGCTTGCTTTGGTGATTGAAGCGTCGCGCCATCAGCCCGGCTGGAAGCGCGTGCCGATCGCGGCCTTGCTCTGGCCGAGGCCAGGCAGCTCCCAGACGCCGGCGCCGGCCGGATTGACGTCAGCGGCGATGTCGACGTCGATCAGATAGGGCTTGTTGGCCGCGATGCCCTTGCGAATGGCTTCGCCGATGTCGGCGGCACGATCGACCCGCACGCCCTCGACGCCGCAGGCGCGCGCCATCGCCGCGAAGTCCGGATTGTAGCGCTCGCCGGTCTCGGGATGCCTGAAGTCGGTCGCAAGCTCGCGGCCGCCGAGATAGCCGCGCTGAAGCCCGCGGATCGAGGCATAGGCGTAATTGTTCCAGACCACCCAGACCACCGGCAGATTGTACTCGACCGCGGTGCCGAGCACATTCGCATGCATGAAGAAGGCGCCGTCGCCGCAGACCGACACGCAAGGGCGATCGGGCGCCGCGAATTTCGCCCCCATCACGCCGGCGACACCAAAGCCCATCGGACCAAAGCCCATCGAGCCGATCAGCGAATCCGGTCGCTTCGGCTTGCAGAAGCCGAGCAGCCAATTGTGGTGCACGCCGATGTCGGAGACCAGGATCGCATCCTCCGGCAGCGCCTTGTCGATCTCGGCCGCGGCGCGCTGCGGATTGATCGGCGTGGTGTCGTCGGAGAAACCGGGCGCGACGAACTTGTCCCATTCCTTGCGGTAGCCGTCGATCTGCGCCAGCCATTTCTTGCGTGCGTCGGACTTCTTGAAGAGGTTGTCGCGGCGGTCGAGGCTCGGCGTGCACCTGCCGCAGGAAGGTGCGGACGTCGGCCATCAATCCGAGCGCGACGGGATAGTTGCGACCGATCTCCTCGGGGTCGATATCGACGTGGATCAGGCGCGTCGGCGGGATGGTGAAGGAATAGCCGGGGATCCACGAGTGCTCGAGGTGCGGTCGTCGAAGCGGACGCCGAGCGCGAGCAGCACGTCGGCCTGACGCGTGGCGTGATTGGCCTGGTAGTGCCCGGCACGCGCGACGAGGCCGAGCGCCAGCGGATGATTGACATCGAGCGCACCGAGCCCGCTCGCGGAGGCCGCCACGGGAATCTGAAGCCGCTCGGCGAGCTTGCGCAGCTCGTCCGCCGCGCCGCCATAGCGCACGCCCTGCCCGACCAGCATCACCGGCCGCTCCGCCGAGAGCAGCATGTCGACCGCCTTCTCGACGCCTTCAGGATCGGCGCCACAGCGGCTGGAAATGTTGGCGCTCCATTCGGCCGCCTTCGGTGCTTCCTCGGCCGCAGATTCCATGAAGACGTCGAAGGGCACATCCACCACCACGGGGCCGGGCCGCCCCGTGACCATCGTCTTCCAGGCCTGCCGTACCGCGAGCGGCACCATCTCGCCCCGGGTCGGCTGAAACACCTTCTTGCACATGGTGCGCACGGTGGAGGGGAAGTCGGCCTGATAGTGCCGGTACATCTCCTGGAATGCGCCGCGGTTGAACTGGCTGGTCGGCACGTTGCCGGTGATCGCCATGAACGGCACGGAATCGAGGAAGGCGTTGGCGAGCGAGATCGGCAAATTCGCCGAGCCCGGGCCGCACGAGGTGAAGGTCGCCGTCGGCCGGCCCGAGACGCGGTAATAGACGTCGGCCATGAAACCGGCGACGCTCTCGTGATGCACGGAGATCGTCTTGATCTCCTCGGAACGCTCGTACAGCGCGTCGATGAACTGGATGTTGCCGTGGCCGCAAAGCCCGAACACCTGCGGCACCTTCTCCTGGATCAGATAATCGACAATGACCTGGGCGCCATTCAGCATGTTCTTCGACATCAACCGTCTCCCTTTCGGCCCACGACTTCTTGTGGACCGAGGCGGAGAACATTGCGCGGTCGTCGCTGAGCCGCGGGCACCCTATTTCTCATAATGCTGTACGTCAATTTATATTGTGGTAGGCTGCATTGAGCAAAATTGCGGGCTCCACTCCGACGGTCGCAACGTTGCGTGCTACTGTCACAGCGTCGAGTCACGACGGTTTTGCCAAAGGGGGCCTCGGCCTTGAGATCTCGTACCAAGCCTACGACCGGCGAGAAGCCTGCAAGTCCGCGCAAGGCCACGATTGCCAAGCTGATCCCCGCTCTCAAAGCCGATGGCGACGATGAGACCGAGGACAAGCAGCGCGGCGGCGGCGTTCAGTCGCTCGGCCGTGCCTTTTCGATCCTCGAGGAAGTGGCACGCCACCGCGAGGGAATTGGCCTCGCGGAACTGAGCAAGCTGGTCGGCCTGCACAACTCGACCACCTTTCATCTCGCCAAGACGCTGGTCTCGCTCGGCTACCTCCGCCAGGAGAAGGACAGCAAGCGCTACCGCATCGGCCGCCCCTTGTTTGCGCTCGCGGCAAGCGCGCTCGACGAGATCGAGATGGTGAATGTCGCGACGCCGGTGCTGGAGGATCTGTCGCGCGAGACCAGCGAAAGCAGCCATTTTGCCGTGCGAATGGGCGATGCCGTCATCGTCATCGCCCGCACCAGCGGCCCCGGCGCGTTTCAACTGACCGACCGCGTCGGCGTGGTGCGTCCCGCCCATTGCACCGCACTCGGCAAGATCATCCTGGCCTCGCTCCGGCCCGACCAGTTCAAGCGTTTTCTCGATCGCGCGGAGCTGAAGCCCTCGACGCCGAAATCCATCACCGATGCCGGTGTGCTGACGCGCGAGATCGCCGAGGTGCAGCGCACCGGGGTTGCGTTTGACGACGGCGAATTCAATCCCGAAGTGCGCTGCGTCGCCGTCCCCGTGACCGATTTCACGGGACAGGTGATCGGCGCACTCGGCATTTCCGGGCCGATCTGGCGCCTCTCCAACCAGGCACTGCACGAGGGCGCGCAGATCGTACAGGCCTCCGCCGACCGCCTGTCGGCGGAATTCGGCGCCAAGGACCGCGCCCACAAGGCGTTCAAGCAGAAGGTCTGAACGCGCTCCAGGCGCGATTTTGCCGGTTGACACCGGCGACGTCGTTCGGGATTATCCTCCCGCATTAGAAAAACGTCTCTCACAATATCGGATAGCCGATCTTGAAGAAGGGACAGCCGATGCACCCGGGAGGAGACAGACATGATCCGCTATCCGCGACGGACGGTGTTACGCGCGGGCGCAGCCTTCTTCGGCGCGTCCGCACTGGGATTTCCGGCAATCGTCAGGGCCCAGGCCGATAAGATCCGGATCGGCCATCTGACGCCGCTGACCGGTTTTCTCGGCGTGATCGGGAGCTACGCCCAGCTCGGGGTGAAGCTCGCGGCCGAAGAGATCAATGCGTCCGGCGGCGTGCTCGGCAAGCAGATCGACCTCATCTCGGAAGATTCGATCAACCCCGCCACCGCCGCCACCAAGGCGCAGCGCATGCTGGAGCAGGACGGCGCGGTGGTGCTGCTCGGCGAGATCTCGTCGGCCTCCTCGCTCACCATCATGCAGGTCGCCGAGCGCAACAAGAAGATGTTCTTCTCGACCGGCGCGCGCTCGGACGCGCTGCGCGGCAAGAACTGCAACAAATATTCCTTCCATTGCGACATCCCGAACACGGTGATGGTCAACGCGGTCGGTACCGCGCTGTCGCAGAAGGGCATGGTGAAGGGCAAGAAGTTCTTCACGCTGACGGCAGACTACATCTTCGGCCACGACCTGTTGAAGGCCGCGAAGGCCTTCTTCGGCACGCATGAGGCCAACCTGATCGGCGACGAGCTGATCGCGACCGATGCCACCGATTTCAGCCCCTATCTGCTCAAAGTGCGCCAGGCCAAGCCCGACGTGGTCTGCTGCAATCTCGCCGGCAATCAGGTCACCAATCTCGTCAAGCAATATGCCGAATTCGGCCTGCCCTATCCCCTGGTCGGCTTCAACCTCAACACCGGCGATGCCTGGGCCGCAGGCGCCGGCAATCTCAGCGGCACATGGCCGACGGTCTGGTATCACACGCTGGACAATCCGGCCTCGAAGGCCTTCGTCGCCGCCTTCACCAAGAAATACGGCAAGCCGCCGGAGAACCATGCCTGGATCGACTACGTCACGCTGAAGCTGCTGGCGGACGCGATCAACACGACGAAGTCGACCGAGAGCGCGGAGCTGATCGCCTATTTCGAGAAGCAGACCCAGTTCGACATCATGAAGGCGCGAAAGGCCTATTTCCGCAGCTGGGACCACCAGCTCGTGCAGGAGGCCTATCCCTTCACCGTGAAGCCGAAGGACCAGATGAAGGACCAGTGGGACATGCTGGTGCTCGGCGAGGCTGTTCCGGCAGCCAGCAACCCGCTGGAGACGATCTATCCGACCAAGGAGCAGAACCCTTGCGAGATGAAGGCCTGACACGCGGCCTGGACGCGACATGCAGTTCGAGTTCTTAGCGGAACAGGTGGTGAATGGCCTCGTACTCGGAGGCTATTACCTGCTCATCGCGCTCGGACTGTCGCTGATCTTCTCCGTAGGCGGCATCGTCAATCTCGCCCATGGTGCCTTTTATGCGCTCGGCGCCTATGTCTGCGTCGAGCTGACGAAGCGTCTCGGCTTCGGGCCTTCGGTGGTGATCTCGCCGTTCGCGGTCGCCCTGCTCGGCATCCTGTTCGAACGCTTCATCCTGCGCCGGTTCTATACCGCGGATCCGATCCTGAGCCTGCTCGTCACCTTCGGCCTTGCGATGGTCGCCGAGCAGGCGATCCGCATGATCTGGGGCGCGGCGCCGGTCTCGACCGAAATCCCGCAGAGCTTTCGCGGCTCGGTAATCGTCGGCGACTTCCTGTTCTCGCGCTATCGCCTGCTGATCCTGGCCGTCGTCGCCGCGATCCTGCTCGGCATCTGGCTGCTGCTGCAGAAGACCTCGTTCGGGCGCGTGGTGCGTGCCGGCATCCAGCGGCCGGACATGGTCGCCGCGCTCGGCATTCGCCTGCAGCCCTACATGACGGCAATCGTGATGCTCGGCGTCGGCATGGCCGCGCTCGGCGGCGCCTTCTTCGCCCCGATCACGACGGTGCACCCGGCGATGGGCGCCGAGATCATGACCATCGCCTTCGTCGTGGTCGTGATCGGCGGTCTCGGCAGCTTCTGGGGCGTCGTCATCGCAGCGCTCCTCGTCGGCGTGGTGCGCGGCATCGCCATCCACTTCGAGCCCGCGGCCGGCGAAGCCTCGATCTACATCCTGATGTTCCTGGTGCTGCTGGTGCGTCCGCGCGGCCTGCTCGGCGAACGCATCGAGAAGTTCGAATGAGACATGCCTCCGCCATCGACAGGCTGAAGCCGCTGCTGATCGCGACCCTCGCGGTCATCGCGCTGCCGTTCCTGCTCAAAGGGTTCGGGCTGTCGCTGAACACGGGCACCTGGATCGTCGGCCTCGCGATCGCGACGATGGGGCTCAATCTGTGCATCGGCTATACCGGCCTCGTCTCGTTCGGCCACAGCGCCTGGTTCGGCATCGGTGCCTACGCCGCCGGCCTGATCCAGCTGCGCTATTTCCCGGGCGAGATCTGGCTGCCGCTCGTGGGATCGATGGTCGTCGTAGCCATCGTTTCGACCGTCATCGGCATGCTGATCCTGCGCCGGCGCGGCGTCTATTTCTCGCTGCTCACGCTGGCGCTGGCCGCGCTCGTCTACACCACCGCCTTCCGCTGGACCAGCCTGACCGGCGGCGAGGACGGGCTCGGCGGATTGAAGCGCGGCAGCATCGGCGCCGCCAGCCTCGACGTCGCGCTCAACTACTACGTCGTGGTCGCGCTGATCGGGCTCGCCGTGCTCTACGTGCTGATGCGCCTGGTGCGCTCGCCGTTCGGGCACGTGCTGGTCGCGATCCGCGAGAACCAGTTGCGCGCGAGCTTTCAGGGCTATCCGGTCGAGCGCTACAAGCTCGCGGTGTTCGTGATCTCGGCCGTCGTCACCGGGCTCGCCGGCGCGCTGATCGGCTTTCTCAACTACCTCGTTTCGGCCGAAGCGGTCTCCGTGCCGTTCGCCGGCGAGCTGCTGGCCATGGTCGTGATCGGCGGCATGCGCAGCCTGCTCGGCCCCGCGCTCGGCGCGCTGTTCTTCATCCTGTTCCGCGAGCTGTTCTCGATCTGGACGTCGGACTGGCTGTTCTGGTTCGGCCTCACCTTCGTGGCCTTCGTGATGTATTCTCCCGGCGGCCTCGTCGGCGTCGGTTCGCTGGTCATGCGCCGCTTGCGTCCGGCCGCGGAAGAGACGGCTGCGATGAGCCGGCGCAAGATCTATGACGGCCTGCCGCTCCCCGACTTCCTGCGACCGCAGGCGCTGCAAGGCACCGTGCTGGAGGTCAGCGGCGTCTTTCGAAATTTCGGCGGCATCCGCGCCGTCGAGGACGCGAGCATCAAGGTCGCCGCCGGCGAGATCCATGCGCTGATCGGGCCCAACGGCGCCGGCAAGACCACGCTGTTCAACCTGGTCTCCGGCCTCTACGCACCCGACCAGGGTACGATCCGCCTCAACGGCCGCGACATCGCCGGCGTGCCGGCCAACCTGATCTGCCACCAGGGGTTGGCGCGCTCGTTCCAGATCACCAATCTGTTTCGCGGGCTGACGATCTACGAGAACCTCCGCCTGTCGCTGCAGGCGCGCCGTCCCATGCGCTTCAACGTCTGGAATGACATCGATTCATATCCGGACATCCACGCCGAGACCGCGGCGCTCGTCAAATTCCTCGGACTCGAAGGCATCGAGGAGATCGAGGGCGGCGAGCTGTCCTACGGCGGGCAGCGACTGGTCGATCTCGGCATCGCGCTCGGCTCCAAACCGCAAGTGCTGCTGCTGGACGAGCCGCTCGCCGGCCTCGCCGCAGCGGAGCGCGAGCGCGTGTCGAACCTCGTCAAGAACATCGCCGCGAACATTCCCGTCCTGATCGTCGAGCACGATATCGACCGCGTGCTCGGCTTCTCGCAAATCGTGACCGTCATGAACCAGGGCGCCGTTCTGATGTCCGACTGCCCGAAGGCGGTGCGCGCCGACCTGCGCGTGCAGGAGATCTATACCGGCAAAGGCATCCCCGCGATTGCGCATCGGCGAGGCATCGAGGACGCCGGCGCCCGCGAGACCGTGCTGAAGCTCGAGGGCGTCAACACGTTCTATGGCAAGAGCCACATCCTGAACGACGCCGCGCTCGACGTGCGCGAGGGCGAGATCGTCGCGCTGCTCGGGCGCAACGGCGCCGGCAAATCGACGCTGCTCAAGACCATCGCCGGCCTGGTGCCGGCGGCGTCCGGCAGCATCGCTTATCGTGGGGCCGACATCGCGCGCCTGCCCGCGCCGGACATCGCGCGGCGTGGCGTCGGCTATGTCCCGCAAGGACGCGGCCTGTTCGCCGGCATGACGGTGCGCGAGAACCTCGCGCTCGGCCGCCTCGCCCGCAAGACCGACGGCCGCGACGGCGTGGTCTGGAATGAGGAGCAGATCCTGCATTACTTCCCGCGCTTGAAGGAGCGCATGACCATTGCCGCCGATTATCTCTCCGGCGGCGAGCAGCAGATGGTGGCGGTCGCCCGCGCCATGTCCGGCAATGTGCGCCTGCTGCTGCTCGACGAGCCGTTCGAGGGCCTCGCGCCGGCGGTGACGCTCGAGCTGTTCGGCGTGTTCGACCAGCTCCGCGAGCACATGTCGATCGTGATCGTCGAGCACAATCTCGATCTCGTGCTCGCGCTCGCCGATCGCGTCTTCGCGCTGGAGCGCGGCGCGGTCTTCCATCAGGGCCCAGCGGCGCCGCTGCGCGACGATCTCGCCTACCGCAAGCAGATCCTGTGGCTCTAGCCGCCTCTACTCCGCCTTGATGTTCGCGGCCGCTACCACCTCGGCAAGGTCCTTGGTTTCCTTCGCGATCTTGGCGGCGTAATCGGCGGGGCTCAGCACGCTGACGACGCCCTGCGAGCTCAACTTCTCCGCAACCGCCGGGTCCTTCGCAGCCGCGACGATTTCCCGGTGCAGCGTTTCCAGGATCGGCGCCGGCGTCGACTTAGGCATGAAGAAGCCGACCCAGAACGAGATATCGAAGCCGGGATAACCGGCTTCCGCAACGGTCGGCACATCGGGTAGCGACGGCAGCCGATCGGCCGACGACACCGCGAGCGCGCGCAGCTTGCCGGCCTTAACCAGCGGCACAGCGGAGAGCGGATCGAACACCGCCAGCACTTCCTGCGCGAGGAGGCCGACCTCGGACGCCGAGCCGCCGCGATAAGGCACGTGGATCAGCTTGATCCCGGCCTTCTGGCTCAGCAGCTCCATCGCGAGATGGGCAAGGTTGCCGTTGCCGCCCGAGCCGTAAGCCAGCGCACCGGGCGCGGCCTTTGCCGCGGCGACGAGATCGGCGACGGTCTTGATGTCAGCCGTCTTGGGATTCTCCGGATTGACCACCAGCACGAGCGGCGCCGAAACGACGGTGGTGAGCGGCGCGAAGTCCTTTTCCGGATCGTAGCGGATGTCCTTGAACAGCGTCTTGTTGAGCGTGATGGTGGAGGAGTTGCAGGCGAGCATCGCATAGCCGTCGCCGTCCGCACGCGCGACGCCCTCGGCGGCGATCATGCCGTTGGCGCCGGCGCGGTTCTCGACGACGAAGGGCTGGCCGAGCTTGTTGCCGAGGCGATCGCCGATGATGCGTGCGACGACATCGACCGGACCGCCCGCGCTGAAGCCGACCATGATTTTGACCGGCCGCACCGGATATTTCTGCGCCATGGCCCCCGTCGACAGCGCAGCGGCGCACAATCCGGCGATGACGGCCAGCAGGCGGGCGGTTCGTTGCATTGGTTCTCTCCCCAGACCTCGCGGCGCCGCTTGTGCAGGCTTGTTGTCGCGACGCATCGAAGGTCATGAATAGCGGTCACGCCGGATTTCGCAATCGCGTTCGGGCGCCGGCATTCCGCCGCGCGGCAGGTCCACACCTCTTCCAAACAAAAAATGCGAAAACAACCCCATGCACAGTAGACGGCCCCAGTTCAACCAAGGACTTACGGCAGGACCGCGAGCCTTCGGATGATGCGAAATCGATTTTGACTCGTCGGGCAAAACAGGGGCATACTGGCATCATCGCGATCCGCGTGAGCATCGGCCTCCACGGCCATGTGGGTCCCATCTCGGTCGCGCACAAGCCCTGCATCGACATCTGACAACGCAACCGCCGCACAGCAGCTGCGCGCGCCGGCTTCGCATCAGCGGAGCCTGCTGGCGCGTGCCGTGGGCCCAAGGAGATATCGACATGACGACAGCCCTGACACGCAACAGCACGACGCCCGTCGCCAGGTATGGCAGCAGCCGGACGAGCCCACGGATCAAGCTCGATCGACGGGAAATCGTGATCCAGCACTCCGACGCGCAAGCCGGCGAACGGTTGATGGGAGAGGCGCTCGGCGCCGTCGATCGCGACGCGCTGCACGGCATCCTCAAGCAATTGATGAAAGCCAGCGTGATCCTGCAGAAGCCCGACGAGGACAATCTCGCCTTCATGATCTCGATGGTGAAGGACATCGCGCCCCGGGATCTCGCTCGAGGCCATGTTGACGGCGCAGATGGTGTCCGTTCACGTCGCGACAATGCGCTCCGCATCCCGCCTCGCCTTCACCGAGGGCCTCTCGCAACAGGAAGGCATCTCGCGCACATTGACCCGGCTGGCCCGCACCTTCGCGGCGCAGATGGAAGCCCTCAACCGCCACCGCGGCAACGGCGAACGTCCGATCACGGTGCAGAATCTGTCGGTGCAGGACGGCGGCAGCGCGATCGTGGGAAATGTCGCGCAGCACGCGCATCTGATCGCTGCCGAGCCGGGCACCACGGCGGACGCGGGACCGGTCACGCCTCGCGAAGCCGGCGAACGCGAACCCGACCGGGCCGCAGCCAAGCAAGGCGCTGCCGCGTGAGCGCCAGCCACATCCGCAACACGCGTGCAATGGCGGCGAGCCCGCGCTGCGGCGCCAAGACCCGGATCGGTGTCGCCTGCCGCGCGCCGGCCATGTGCGGCAAGCTCCGCTGCCGCATGCACGGTGGCGCGCCCGGATCGGGCGCGCCACGGGGAAACCGCAACGCGCGCAAGCATGGCGCCTTCACGCAAGCACGGATCGCGGAGCGCAGGGCGATGCGAGAGCTGCTCGGCGATGCGGCGAAGCTGCTGGGGGAGATGAAGCGGGACGTCTGAATGCACGCCCCGGCCGGAACTATCCCATGATGTCATCGCACCAGACCAGATCATGCCGCCATGCCTTTCGTCGCCTTGGCACGGTCCCTTCGATCGTGTAACGCGACACGAAAGTTTGCCGGGACGGATGCTCATGGAGACTGCTGCTGCCGACGACGCGGGACATGCGACCCGCGCACTGATCTTTGCGCTCGTCGCGCTCGCCTGCGGCCACATGCTCTCCACCTTGCTGCGCACCATTCCCGCGATCAGCCTCGACCTCATGGCGGCGGATTTCCATCTCGAGCCGCAAGCGCTGGCGAGCCTCACCTCGGTCTATCATTTCGCCTTTGCGGCATCGCAGATCCCGGTCGGCGCGGCGATGGACCGCTTCGGCGTGCGACCGGTATCGCTGAGCCTGCTTGCGGGAACCGTGGTCGGCGCAATCGCGTCGGGCTTCGCGACGGGGCCATCGAGCTTTGCTTTCGGCCAGTTGTTGCTGGGCATTGCGACCTCAGGGATGCTGATGTGCCCGATGACGCTCGCCGCCAAGCAATTGTCGGCAGGCCGCTTCGGGTTGTGGTCGGGCGCGGTCCTCTCGATCGGCAATATCGGCATGCTGCTGTCGGCGAGCCCGCTCGCCTTCGTGGTCGATCAATATGGCTGGCGCGCCGGGTTCTGGATCTCGGCGCTTGGCGGCGTCGCCGTCGCGCTGGCAGTGTTCGTGCTGGTGCCGCACCAGCCGGCCGAGCACAAGGATGAGTCCTCGCCGCTGTCGCAGATGATCGAGGTGCTCAGGCTCGGCCTGTCGCGGCCGCTGCGCGGACTGATTGCGCTCGCGATGGTGTCGCTGGCGACCTCGCTGGTGCTGCGTGGCCTGTGGGGCGGGCCATGGCTGATGGAGATCAAGGGCCTGTCGCGCGTCGAGGCCGGCAACCAGCTCGGCGCGTTCACGCTGGCGATGATCGCGGGCCCGCTGCTGATGGGCATGGTCGACCGCAAGGTCGGTCGCCGCCGCGACCTCGTCGCCGGCACGCATGCAGTCGCGGCCGTGCTGGTTGCGCTGATGGCGCTGGGCGCACCGCATCATGCGGTGGCATGGCTGTTCGGAGTGCCGGTCATGCCGCCGCGATATGATCTCGTGCTGTTCGTGCTGATCGGGCTTGCGATCTCCGCGCAGCCGCTGCTGTTCGGCATGTGCCGGCAATTGGTGGATGCGCAGACCGCTGGCAAGGCGCTGGCCGCGGTGAACCTCGCCTTTTTCCTCGGCACCGCCCTCATGCAGTCGATCACCGGCGCAGTGGCCGCCTTCGCAGGACTGCCGGCCGTGCTGCTGTTCATGGCGACTGCGCTGATCGTGGGCGTGCTGGTCTTCCTGGCCTATACATCGTCCCTGCGCGCGACGGGCTGAGCAATTCGCTCACACCAGCCTCACGCATCGAGGCCGTCGCGCGGCCCGATCAGTACTTCGCAACCACCGGTCCGCCGAAGCGATAATTGACCCTGACGGTGGCCTGCTCGACTGTCAGCCGAGAACTCGACGTCCCCGTCGCGAGCACGCCGCCAAACCCGTCGGGAACGGTGAAGGTGACGCTGCGGCTGCCCAAGTCGGTGTAGCGATATTCGCCGGCCAGGCTCCAGTTCGGGTTGAACGCCCATTCGACGCCGCCGCCGACGGTCCAGCCCCAGCGCGTGGTCGAGCCGCCGTTCGTCGCCGTGAACGTCCCCGCCGGAATCGCGATGCCCGCACCATTGACGACGGTGGTCCTGGAACCGCCGATCTCGGCGACCGCGGCGCCGCCGGTCACGTAGAACAAGGCCCGGTCCACCGTGACGCCGGCACGGCCGCGGAAGCTGGCCATCCAGTCGACATGACCGAAATCGACCGTCACCGTCTGCGTCACCGCCGGCGCAAACAGCGGGGCGCCGAAGGTGCGCGAAGCGCTGGCGCTGCCGCCCTTCAATCCGGTGCCGACCGCGTCGGCCTCCACGCCGAGCACGAACTGCTGGACCTGCCAGTTGTAGCCGATCTGGCCGCCGCCGATGACGCCGCTGCGGCGGCCATCACCGGCAAGGGTGCCGGTCTGTCCTGGAACGAGCGTGATGACGCCCGCGACCGGGGGCAAAACGATGAAACCAGGGAACAGCAATCCGCCATCACTGCTGCCGCTGCTGGGAGTCCAGGCGCCGCCGACATTGGCGCCGACGTAGAATCCGGTCCAGCTGAAGACCTGTGCGGCGACCGGTAAGGGTCTCGCCTTGACGGCCATATCGGCGGCATTCGCGGCCCCGATACCAAAGAGCAAGGCACTTCCCGCAATGACTGCGATCCGCATCTTCGTCCCCAATATCTTCGGCATCTTTCGGCGTGCCGCTCGCCAAAAACAACCAAAGGTTAGAGCCGAATCGCAGCCAAGGCTGTCACCGGACAGCAACATCTGGACACATTATGGCGGCGCGAAGCAGCCTTCCCCGGCCCCCTCGCCGCGGTCTCGTGCTCCGGCATGACCATGCGCGCCCGGCAACGCAGCGCCGCCGTTCATGCGTCGAGGCCGCCTTGCACAACGCGATGCCGCAGGGGATGCTGATGCGGGATGCTGACAAGCATCGCGCATCAAGGGAATGAACTCATGCCTGTCGACACAAAAGCCGCCACCGACCGCCTCATGCGCTTCCTCGCCGTGGAGGGCGTGACCGGACAAGAGGCGGCGATCGGGCGTGAGCCTCATGGCCGCGCTGAAGGAGAGCGGCGTGCCGGCCGAGGCGATCCGCCTCGACGATGCCAACACGCGCATTCCCGTGCCGACCGAAACCGGCAACCTCATCGTCGACCTGCCCGGCCGCGGCGCGCTGCACAACCAGCCGCGCATCATGTTCATGACCCACATGGACACCGTGCCGCTCTGCGCCGGCGCCAAGCCGAAGAAGTCCGGCCGCAAGATCGTCAACGAAGCCAAGACCGCGCTCGGCGGCGACAACCGTTGCGGCTGCGGCGTGCTGGTGACGCTGGCGGCCGAGCTCGAGAAGCAAAAGCTCGATCATCCCCCGATCACGCTACTGTTCTGCGTGCGCGAGGAGAGCGGGCTCTACGGCGCGCGCCACGTCAAGCTGGACGAGCTGGGCTCGCCGGTGATGGCCTTCAACTACGACGGCGGCTCCGCCTCCAACGTCGTCATCGGCGCGGTCGGCGCCGACCGCTGGACCGTCGAGATCTTCGGACGCGCCTCGCATGCCGGCGTCGCGCCGGAGCGCGGCATCTCCTCGACCATGATCATGGCGCTCGCACTCGCCGACGTGAAGGCCGGCGGCTGGTTCGGCAAGGTGGTGAAGGGCAAGGGTGCGAATGCGCGGCTGGGCACCAGCAATGTCGGTCCCGTCACCGGCGGCGAGGGCCGCCCGGCGGGCGATGCCACCAACGTCGTCACCGACTACGTTCATGTGCGCGGCGAATGCCGCAGCCATGACGGAAAATTCTTCAAGGAGATCACGAGGGCTTACAAGGCCGCGTTCGAGAAAGCGGCCAAGAGCGTGACGAACGCGCAAGGCAAGTCCGGCAAGGTCAAGTTCAAGGCAGAGACCGACTATTATCCGTTCCGCATGAAGGACAGCCAGCCCGTCATCAAGCGCGCGGTCGAGGCGGTGTCCGCGGTCGGCGGCACGCCGAACGTGCGCACCGCCAATGGCGGGCTCGATGCCAACTGGATGGTCCGCCACGGCATTCCGACCGTGACCTTCGGCGCCGGCCAGAACGAGGCGCACACGATCGACGAGTGGATCAATCTCGACGAATACGACCGCGCCTGCGCGCTGGCGGTGCAAATCGCGACGACTCGGTGAGACGTTTGCTGTCGTAGGATGGGTAGAGCGCAAGCGAAACCCATCGCGACTTGCGACGTTGAAGATGGGTTTCGCTTGCGCTCTACCCATCCTACGAACCACAAGCAAAAAGAAAAATCGGGAGGCCCCGTGCCGCGCATCGCTCATGTCGAATCAGCCCTCTACCGGATCCCCTCCCCGTCACGCTCTCCGACTCCACCCATGGCGAGATCGCGGCGTTCGAGCTGATCACCTGCCGCATCCGCGATGCCGACGGCGCGGAGGGCGTGGGCTACACCTACACGGTGGGGCGCAATGGCGGGGCGACTGCCGACATTCTCAAGCGCGAGATCCCGCCGCTGATCGAAGGCCGCGAAGCCGACGATACCGAGGCGATCTGGCAGCACGTCTGGTGGGCGCTACACTACGGCGGACGCGGCGGGCCGGCGGTGCTGGCGCTCTCGGCGCTCGACATCGCGCTGTGGGATCTGAAGGCGCGGCGCGCGAAGTTGCCGCTGTACCAATTGCTCGGCGGGTTCGACGCGCGCGTGCCGTGCTATGCCGGCGGCATCGACCTCGATCTGTCCGTGGAGGCGCTGCTCGCGCAGACCGACGACAATCTCGCCAAGGGCTTTCGCGCCATCAAGATGAAGGTCGGCCGGCCCGATTTGAAATCCGACGTCGCGAAAGTCGCCGCGATGCGACGGCATCTCGGCGACGGCTTTCCGCTGATGGTGGACGCCAACATGAAATGGACCGTCGAGGAGGCGATCCGGGCCGCGCGTGCCTTTGTTCCCTACGATCTGACCTGGCTCGAAGAGCCGATCATCCCCGACGACGTCGCGGGCCATGCCCGCATCATGCAGGCCGGCGGCGTGCCGATCGCGGCGGGCGAGAATCTGCGCTCGCTGTGGGAGTTCAAGAACTACATCGCGAGTGGCGCGGTATCCTATCCCGAACCCGACGTCACCAATTGCGGCGGCGTTTCCGCCTTCATGAAGATCGCGCGGCTGGCGGAAGCCTTCAACCTGCCCGTCACCAGCCACGGCGCGCACGACATCACCGTGCATCTGCTCGCGGCCTGCCCGAACCGGTCGTATCTGGAGGCACACGGGTTTGGGCTCGACAAGTACATCGAGCATCCGCTGGTGCTCAAAGACGGGCTGGCGCTGGCGCCGGATCGCCCCGGACATGGCATCAGTTTTGATTGGACGGGGCTGGCGAAGCTGGCGGCGTAGAGCATGGGTCGTCATGCCCGGGCTTGTCCCGGGCATCCACGTTCTTTGTGCCGAGCGGAAGACTGGGTGGCCGGGTCAAGCCCGGCCATGACGATGTGGCTGCACGCGAGCCATTCCCCAACGCGGGATGCGGGCCGCGGATAATCCGCTATGGTGGCGGCAACCGACATCTTGCGAGAGACCGCCTTGACACCAGAGCTGCACCAGAAACTGACCGAATGGCGCCGGCATCTGCATGCCCATCCGGAGCTCTCCCTCCAGGAAAAAGCTACCGCGGCCTTCGTGCAGGACAAGCTCACCGAGCCTCGGCATTCCCTTCGAGGCAGGCATCGGCGGCCACGGCATCGTCGCGACCTTGACCCGCGGGCACGCGCAGAGGCGGGTCGGCCTGCGCGCCGACATGGATGGGCTGCCGATCACCGAGGACACGGGCCTGCCCTATGCGTCCAGCACGTCGGGCGTGATGCACGCCTGCGGCCATGACGGGCACACCGCCTCGCTGCTCGGCGCCGCCGCGCTGCTCGCCACTGACACCGACTGGAGCGGCACGGTCGATTTCATCTTCCAGCCGGCGGAGGAAGGCTTCGGCGGCTCGCGCGCAATGGTCGCGGCCGGATTGTTCGACCGCTTTCCCATGGAACGCGTGTTCGGCTTCCACAACTGGCCGGGCCTTGCCGCCGGCACCGTCGCCGTGCACGACGGTGTCGTGATGGCCTCGGGCGGCCGCATCACCATCACCATCGAGGGCCATGCCGGCCACGCCGGCATGCCGCATCTGACGCGCGATCCGGTGGTCGCGGCCGGCCATCTGATCGTCGCCCTGCAATCTGTGGTGTCGCGCAGCGTCGATCCGCTCGACACGGCCGTGCTGTCGCTCTGCACCATCGAGGGCGGCACCGCGCCGAACCAGATCGCCGGACGCGTGACCATCCGCGGCACGCTGCGCTATCACCGCGAGGCGATCAAGGACGTCATCCTCGACGGCATCGAACGGACCTGCGCCGGGGTCGCGACCAGCTTCGGCGTCAAGGTCACGCCCGGGATCGTCTGGGGTGTCGGTGTGGTGATCAACACGCCTGATGAGGCCGGCCTTGCCCGCATCGCCGCCGAGAAGCTGCAGGTCGAGGTGCGCCGCGACCTCGCGCCGAGCATGGCGGGCGAGGACTTTGCCCATTACCTGCAGCAGCGGCCGGGCGCCTTCGTCTGGATCGGCAACGGGCCCTTGCGCGACGGCGCCGAGTTGCACGGCCCGCGCTACGATTTCAACGACGCGATCCTGCCCGTCGCCTCGGGCTGGATGGCGGAAGTTGCCAAGGCGGCGCTGGCGTCGAACTAGATGATGCCCCCTGGCGAAGCGCCGCAATCTCCGCCGCGTCATAGCCAAGCTCGGCCAGAACGAGATCGGTGTGCTCGCCGAGCGTCGGGCGCGCTGCGCGATTTCGCCCGGCGTTTCCGAGAGCCGGACCGCAGCACGCGTCACCGGTGCGGGCTTCGGCAGGCCGGGATAGTCGACGTCCTGCATGAAGCCGGCGGCGCGGATGTGCGGATGATCCAGCGCCTGTTGCGGCGAGAGCACGGGCCCCGTGGGAATCATGGCCTGGCCCAGCGTATCGACCGCCTCCTGCGTGGTCCGCTCGGCGCACCAGCGCGCCATCCGCTCGCTGATGACCGCGCCGTTGTTGCCGCGGCTGATGTCGTCCGCAAAGCGCGGATCCTTCAGCCACAGATCCTCCTCCCCCATCAGCCGTGCCCAGCGCTTGAACAGCGGGTGACCCGTGATCTGGCACAGCACCCAGCCGTCCCTGGTGCGATAGATGTCGGCGGGCGCTGCGGTCTGGCCGAGATTGCCGGTCGGCACGCGATTGACGTTGATGACGGCCTGCTCGATCAGCGTCGCATTGGTGAAGGACAACGCGGTTGCGAGCAGCGCGCCCTCGACGATCTGCCCTCGCCCTGATTTGCCGCGCTCGATCAGGGCGGCGAGCGTGCCGAACGCGCAATGCAGCGCGGTGCCGAAATCGACCCAGTTGACCGCGGCGCGATACGGCGGATCGCCCGCGCCCGTCATGTAGACCGATCCCGACATGACCTGCCCGACGCCGTCGAAGCCGACGCGGTCGGACCACGGCCCCGGCCCGCCGAACGCGGTCGCCGTGGTCAGGATGATGTCGGGCTTGATCGCCTTCAGGGACTCATAGTCGAGCTTCATCGCGCGCAGGGTCTGCGGCGGCAGATTGGCAACGACGACGTCCGCGGTCGCGACCAGGCGGCGCATCACCTCCTGACCTTCCGGCTTCATGGGGTCGAGCGTGACGCACTTCTTGTTGCGGTTGACCTGGAGAAACAGCGCGCCTTCGCCATTTTCGCCGACGGGCGCCACGAAGCGATCCTCGCTGCCGTCGCGCTTCTCGACGCGGATGACCTCGGCACCGAATTCGGCCAGCAAGGTCGCACAATAGGGACCTGCGATGTAGCGCCCGAAATCGAGCACACGCACGCCCTGCAAAACTCCTCCCATCGAACCCTTCCCTGTTGTCTGTCGTCAGATTACAGGGACTGGCGGTCAGGGCAAGTTGCGAAGCGGACTGCTAGTGCGACTTTCCATCATCGCATCGCGAATAGCGTCTCGCCTGACGCCTGCCCGCAAGCCGCGGGATCGCCTATGCCGCCACCGCCTCGTAGATATCCTCTTCCTGGGCCGTGTGCATGCGCACCAGCGTTTCGATCGCCTCGATCACGCGCTGAGCGTCCCGAATGAGGTAGCGGTCGATCTTCTCCGACGGCAGATCCTCCGCGATCCGGGCGAGCAACCGCGCCAGATGCAGGATCTCGCGATGCGCACGGCTCATGGCGGAGAGTCCGTGGCGATCGCGCAGCACCTGCGTGAGCTTCGGATACACGCTGTCTTCGTCCTCGCGTTCGTGCATCACGACGCTGCTCTGCACCAGTCGATCGGCCTCGCCGATCAAGGCGGCGGCGGATTCGGGCGCCGCATCGTCCAGCGCATCGACGATCCGGCGCAAGCGGTCGAGATCCCCAAGCAGGGCCTGATGATCGTGATGCAACGTCAGCCCCTGCTCCGCGCTGAGGCGCGGACCAGTCCTGAGCAGGGGCGGATTGAGCGCCCGCAGCGCGTTCAGAATGACGGCCACGTCGATCACCTCCTGAACGATCGCGGCCGGCACGGGATCGAGCCAGCCAACGGCGGCAGCGGCCATTGCCGCGAACGACAATCCCATCCCGACGAAGATGCTTTGCAGGGCGATGCGCCGCGCGCGCTGCGCGATGACGATCGCTTCGCCGACCCGATCCAGCCGATCCGTGAGGATCACCACGTCCGCCGCCTCGGAGGAGGCACTTGCACCGCGTGCGCCGAGCGCGACCCCGGTGTCAGCCATGGCCAACGCAGGCGCGTCGTTGATGCCGTCGCCGACCATGATGGTCGGATGCAGCCGCTGCTCGCTGCGCACCGCTTCGACCTTGTCCGAGGGAACGCGGTCGGCCAGCACGGCATCGAGATCGAGCGCCGCTCCGATGGCCTGCGCCGCCGCGGCACGATCGCCCGTGACCATCACCATCCGCGCGATGCCGGCATCGCGCAGCAGCCGGATCGCGCGCGGCGTATCGGCTCGCAATTCGTCTGCCAGAAGCAACGCACCGATGAGACGGCCGTCCACTGAGACGAAGACGATCAGCGCCGAGCGCCAGGAGGCGCGTCGGATCGCCCGCAATTCCCATGGCGAGAGCTCGGCGCGCGACAGAACCATCTCGCGCGAGCCAGCCACGACCTGACGTCCGCCGATCCGGCCGCTGAGGCCGGACCCCATGGTCTCCTTGACGTGTTCCGGCGGCTTCAGCTCGATCCCCTTGGCCAGGGCCGCGGCGACGACGGCCTTCGCGAGCACATGATGCGAAGCTTGTTCGAGCGAGGCCCCGAGCGCGAGGACCTCATCCGGATCCTCGCCCGGCGCGACTTCCACGGACAGCAAACGTGCGCCGCCCACCGTCAGGGTCCCGGTCTTGTCGAACAGCACGGTGTGCGCACGGGCCAGCGCCTCCAGCGCCCTCCCGCCCTTCACCAGGATGCCGCGGCGGGCCGCGCGCGCGACGCCGGCGATGAAGGCGACCGGCGCGGCCAAAATCAGGGGGCACGGCGTCGCCGCCACCAGCACCGCAAGGCTACGGGTCAGATCGCCGGAGATGTGCCATGCCGCAAAGGAGATGACGAGCGTCACCGGCAGGAAGATCAGCGCATATCGATCCGCCAGACGCACGAAGGGAGCCTTTGCCGTGTGCGCCGCGGTCACCATGCGCACGATGCCCGCGTAGGTGCTCTCGCTCGCCGCCGCGGTCACGGTCAATTGGAAGGTCTCGGCCGCATTCAGGGAGCCGGACAGCACGGCGCTTCCGCGCGTCTTCTGCACCGGTATCGGCTCGCCGGTCACCGCGGACTCGTCGATCGAAGCGAAAGCCGAGGCGACGACGCCGTCAACCGGCACGATCTCGCCGGCCTTCACCAGAAGCTCTTCGCCGACCGCGACGTCCTCGACCGGAACATCCTCGATCCGCTCGCCGGACTTGCGATGGACCTGCCGCGGCGCCCGATCGACCAGGGACCTGAGATCATGCTCCGCCCGCGCGACCGCGATCTCCTCCAGCACGTTGCCGCCGGAATACATCAGCGCGACCACGGCGCCAGCAAGCGGCTGTCCGAGCGCCAGGGCCGCACTCATCGAGAGCAGCGCGATCGCATCCACTCCGACGCGGCCTCGCAGCAGATCCTGGACGATCGAGACCGCCAGTCCCGCAATCACGGGCGCCGTGCCGAGCGCCCACGCGCCATCGGCGAGATCAGGCCGGCCCGCGGCCCGCGCGAAAAGACCCGCGCTCAATCCTGCGATAGCGATCGTAACCAGAGCCCATCGCAAGACCCGATCAAACGACATGGATTGGCCTGCCGCTGCCTCGGTTTTCACGCTATTGCTGCGGGGCGGCGCTCTTGCTCCTGTGCATGAACGTCATCATCTCATCCGGAGTGAGCTTACCGTCCTTGTCGCTATCCATGGCCTTGAAAAGGCGTTCGTGAGCGGCCTGAAACTCGGGCAGCGAGACGGTGCCGTCGCCATCGGCATCCATCAAAGCGAAGATGATGCGGAAGGCAACCGGCGGCACCATGGCCTCACCGCCTGTCGCGCCATGCCCCTTCATACCTTGTCCCATCATTCCGCGCCCCATCATTCCCATCATGTCTCCAGCGCGCGTCGGGCTCTGCCGCTCGGCCGACGGGTTTGCAGGAGAACTCGACTGCGGCGACGCCGGCGCCTGCTCCTGTCCGGGATGATGGCCCTGATGCTCAGCCGGCGATTGAGCCAAGGCCGGCTGGCCCAGAGTGACGAACAACAACGCTGCAACAATGGATCGACCTGGCATGGCGCATTCTCCGGCCCTGGTGTGAGCCTAGCAAGGTGTCGATCTTTGCCGAATTTACCTTGAGCCAAGTCAACAAAGCGGAGTGCGACCTCCTTTATCGTGAGATAGGAACTTTTCCGACCTAGCCGTCGCTGCGGGCGCAACCGATCGCTTCCGTCAGCACCTTGCGGTCGCCGATGTGATTGGCGAGCAGCAGGATCAGCCGGGCATTCATGCGTAGCGCCTGCTCCTCGTCGAGGTCGCGCTGGCTATTGATCAGCTCGGCGTAGAAGTCGTCGGGATCGACGATGTTCGGCGAGAGGTTGAGCATCATGCCGCAAGCTCCGTCCGGTCGGCGGTATCGTGGCCCGAGGCGCGTAACGTCGCGTCGGTGATCTTTGCCTCGTCAAATCCGGTCCAGCGCGCGGCGACATATTGGTCCGGGCGGAACAGGTAGGTGGTCCCGGGCGATGCGCCGTACCGCTCCGCAAGCAGACCCGTGGGATCCTCGATGTCGCGGCCGACGAGAAGAAGCTTCGCCGCGAGCGGCCCCGCCGCGATCTCGGTCTTGTCGCTCACCTTGCCGAAGGCCACGACCGTGAAGCCGTCGCCGAGACAATGCAGGAACCAGCCCGGCTTGCCATCAACCGCGATCGGCGCGTCGGCGGCATTGGTGCCGGGCCGCATGCCACCCGTCATCGCGTCGTCGTCGGGGGTATTGAGCCCCGACGTCACGTAAGGGGTCGGCGTCGAGAGCCGGCCGCTGTTGACCAGCGGTCGCGCAAAGCCGTGATGCCGGGCGAGCTCCAGCACCGCGTCACGGAAGTAGCGGCTCGGTTTCGTCTTCGGCGTGATGAAGTCGGTGGCGCGGGTCGAGTTCCGGATGTTGTCGTCCGCGGCATAGGCACGCTCCTCATGATAGCTGTCGAGCAGCGCTTCGGACGCCTCGCCGCGCAGCACCATCGCGAGCTTCCAGGCGAGGTTGTCGATGTCCTGCACGCCGGTATTGGCGCCGCGCGCGCCGAAGGGCGAGACCTGATGCGCGGCATCGCCGGCGAACAGCACGCGGCCTTGGCGGAAATTGTCGATGCGCCGGCAAGCGAACTGATAGATCGAGACCCATTCGAGCGCGAACTCGGTGTCCTCGCCGAGCATGGCGCGGATGCGCGGGATCACCCGCTCGGGCCGCTTTTCCTCGTCGGGATTGGCATCCCAGCCGAGCTGGAAGTCGATGCGCCAGATGTTGCCCGCCTGCCGGTGCAGCAGCACGGATTGGCCGGGATGGAACGGCGGATCGAACCAGAACCAGCGCTCGGTCGGGAAATCAGCCTTCATGGAGACGTCGGCGATCAGGAAGCGGTCCTGGAAGAACTGTCCGGTGAATTCGGCACCCACCATCCTGCGCACGTCGGAATTGGCGCCGTCACAGGCGATCACCCATTGCGCCTCCATGGTGAAGATGCCGTCGGGCGTTTCCACCGCCAGCGTCGCGTGATCGGCGGCCTGCTTGAGGCTGAGGACACGGTGCTTCCAGCGCAGCTCGATCAGCGGATTGGCCCGGCATCTGGCCACCAGCATCTCTTCCAGATGATATTGCTGCAGATTGATCATGGCCGGCCATTGGTGGTCGGCCTCGGGCAGCAGATCGAACTGGTAGGACAGCTCGTCCCGGAAGAACACCTTCCCGACGTTCCAGCTCACGCCGCGCTCGACCATGGGCGCTGCGCAGCCGAGGCGATCCCATATCTCAAGCGGACGCTTGGCATAGCAGACCGCGCGCGAGCCGATCGAGACGGTGTCGTTGTCGTCGAGCACCACGACCGGCTGGCCACGTGCCGCGCAGTCGAGCGCCGCGGTCAGGCCGATGGGGCCTGCGCCGACCACCACGACCGGATGCCGCTTCACGATGCCCTCGGCCTGCTCCTGGGAACGCCGATAGCCGAACTTCGGATAGATGTAGCTCGTCATGTTCGCTTCCTGATGCACGGCCGGAGATCAATGCGCGTCCGCGAATTCCTTCTCGTGCATCCAGGCGGTGTGGCGCGGCGGGCGCTTGGTGCGCGACCATTCCTCGACCATCTCGTGCGCGACAGACTTCATGCGGTCGATCTGCTCGGGCGTGGCGGTCCAGGCCGCGATCTCCAGGCGATGACCGCTGGGGTCGCGGAAATAGATCGACTTGAAGATGGTGTGATCGGTGACGCCGACGACGTCGAGGCCGGCAGCTTCCGCGCGCGCCTTGGCCTCTTCGAGGCTCAGTGAGGTCCTTGACCTGGAAGGCGATGTGCTGGGTCCATTCCGGCGTATTGGGATCGCGGCCCATCGGCGGCGAGTTCGGCAGCTCGAAGAAGGCGAGGATGTTGCCGTTCCCGGCATCGAGGAAGATGTGCATGTAGGGATCGGGCGCCTTGGTCGACGGCACCCTGTCCTCGGCAATGGCGCCGAGAAGATCCATGTTCATGACCTTCTTGTAGAACTCGACGGTGGCCTTGGCATCGACACAGCGATAGGCGACGTGATGGATCTTCTCGATCTTCATGATTTTCGCTCCCTGGATTTGCGGTTGCGAAATTGGTATCAGATGTTACTATTTGCTGGATTTGATCTGGATCAACCGGGTTCGGAGATTTTTTTCTGGATGGGTCGGCAGGCGGGACTCGCGTGATGGGACGTTCGGGCGTGGCGCGCGGGGAAACGGTGCGGGCCGCAACGGCGCAGGACGGCGTCGAGCTGGACCTGCAGCGCTATTTTCCGTACCGGCTGGCGCGCCTCGCCGAGCAGGTGTCGCTGGCGGTGGCCGAGGTCTATTCCGAGCGCTTTGCCTTGACGCGGCAGGAATGGCGCGTGCTTGCCATTCTCGGCACACGGGCGGAAATCGCGACCAAGGAGATCGGTCCGCTGACGACGCTCGACAAGATGCAGGTCAGCCGCGCCGTTCAGGGCCTGGAGGCGCGCGGCATCGCCAGCCGCAAGCACCATCCCGACGACCGCCGCGAGCTGATCGTCTCGCTGACCCCGGCCGGTCGCACGCTCTATCGCAAGATCGTGCCTTATGCGCTGGCGCGGGAGACGGAGCTGCTTGGGGCACTGACTGCCGAGGAGGTCGCGGTGCTCGGCCGGGTGATGCGCAAATTGTCGGCCGCGCTGGCGTAGCGTCTTCCGCTCAGCCCAACTTGATTTCGCCCTTGGTAAGCAAGTTTCCGCAATGAACGGGTGCCCTGTCTGCGCCGCCGACCGCTCCGGCAGACCGCCCCGCCGAGCCTCGAGCAGGCGTTGCTCGCGCGCGATCCGGGCGCGATAGAGCTCGCGTTCAAAAATATTCAGGCTCGTCGTCCTGTCAAGACGCTCCTCCGCCGCTCCCGCGTTGCCGCGGCGCGACCCTGAAAAAATTTTCGGCCGCCCTCTTGCAAGGTTTTTGCGGCGCTCTAATTCGTCTTTCGCCGCGAGAGCGGTGCGCCGGATGCCCGATCGGGTCCGGCGCGGGCGCCGGGGTCTTCGGATCCGCTTCCGATTGCCCCTTGCGCTCCTTCGTAACCATCTTGCTCTTTGGAGGACTTGGTATGAGGACCACCTTTGACTTCGCGCCGCTGTGGCGCTCCACCATCGGCTTCGACCATCTGGCCGACCTCGTCGACAGCACGCTGCGCCAGGCGGGCGAGGACAATTATCCGCCCTACAACATCGAGCGCTCCGGCGAAGACCAATACCGGATCACGCTGGCGGTGGCGGGCTTTGGCGTCAACGACATCACCGTGACGGCCGAACAGAACGCGCTCACCATCGAGGGCCGGAAGCCGGACAGCGCCACCCGCGAATATCTCTACCAGGGAATCGCGGCGCGCCCGTTCCGCCGCGTGTTCAATCTCGCGGATTACGTCCAGGTGAAGCAGGCAGCTTTCCAGGACGGTCTGCTGGTCATCGACCTCCTGCGCGAGATCCCGGAAGCCATGAAGCCGCGCCGGATCCAGATCACAGGTGCTGCGTCACCGCAGATCGAGCAGCAGAAGGCCGCCTGATCGTGCCGCCGCGGCGGATGGCGACCTCCTCGCCGTCCGCCGATCAAACCATCCCTTCGAAAGGAGTGTAGAGGGAGACCAGAGATGACCAACGCCAACGCGACCACCGGCAGCCTCGGCCCGCTGTTTCATCCCGCCGCGCATTATGCATCGCCGAACGCCGTGCTCGACGACGGCGAGCTCTCGACCGCGGAGAAGCGGATCATCTTGTCGTCGTGGGCCTCGGACATGTACGCGGTCGAATCCTATCCGGCGCTGCGCGAGATCCCCGGCATGGATCACCCGGTCCGGCTCGCGGACATCCTCGCGGCGCTGCGCAAGCTCGATGACGACGACGACCCGCCGCCCGGCGGCGGCGTCCCGATGCGGCTGCGGCGGCCATGGGCCGCCGCAACGCCGTAATCTAAGCTGCCAGAGGAACTGTACGAGGCCGGCCTCGCGAGATTCGAGAAAGCGGAGCATCTGGCTGGGGCGGGAGGGATCGAACCTCCGAATGGCGGAATCAAAATCCGCTGCCTTACCGCTTGGCTACGCCCCATCAGGCGACCAGGGAACGGGGCGGAAGAACTGGCTACCGCAGATTCCCGCTGGTCGCAGCCGGTCTATAGGGAGACCAGCGGCATTTCAACCGCCTGGAGGGGCAAAATACCGCGGGTCGCCGAGGTAGGCCGCGCCACACCTTATTATGGGGCCGGCAGAATCCCGATGCGGTACCGTATCGCCCCCATTGAGACCTCTCCCGTTTCATGGGAATACGGCGCCAATGATGTCCACGGGAGTGAGCCATGACCTACCGCGCGCCGATCTCTGACATGCTGCTGTCGCTCAACCACGGCGCCGGCCTCAAGGCCGCCGTGGAGGCCGGTCATTACGGCGATTTCGACGGCGATATCGTCGCGGCCGTGCTGGAGGAAGCCGGCAAATTCGCAACCGACGTGCTGGCCCCGCTCAACAAGGTCGGCGACGAGCACGGCATCAAGCTCGATGCCGGCAAGGTCACGACCGCACCGGGCTGGCCGGACGCCTACAAGCGCTGGATCGAGGGCGGCTGGAACGCAGTCTCGGGGCCGGAGGATTTCGGCGGCCAGGGCCTGCCGATCGCGATCAACGCCGCCTGCACCGAGATCTGGAGCGCCGCCAACGTCGCCTTCGGCCTCTGCCCGCTGCTGACGGCCTCCGCCATCGAGGCGCTGGACGCCCATGGCAGCGACGAGCTGAAGACGGTCTATCTCGAAAAGCTCGTCTCCGGCGAATGGACCGGCACGATGCAGCTGACCGAGCCGCAGGCCGGCTCCGACGTCGGCGCGTTGCGTACGCGTGCGGAGAAACAGGCCGACGGCACCTATCGCATCAAGGGGACGAAGATCTTCATCACCTATGGCGAGCACGACATGACCGACAACATCGTGCATTTCGTGCTGGCGCGCCTGCCCGATGCGCCCGCCGGCACCAAGGGGATCTCGCTGTTCCTGGTGCCGAAGTTCATGGTCAACGCCGACGGCTCGCTCGGCGCACGCAACGACATCTTTGCCAGCGGCGTCGAGCACAAGCTCGGCATGCACGCCTCCCCCACCTGCACCATGACCATGGGCGATCATGGCGGCGCCATCGGCTTTTTGATCGGCGAAGAGAACCAGGGCATGCGCTGCATGTTCACGATGATGAACCAGGCCCGCCTCGGCGTCGGCCTCGAGGGCGTCGGCGTTGCCGATCGCGCCTACCAGCAGGCGCTGTCTTACGCGCAGGAGCGCAAGCAGGGCCGCGCCGTCGGCAAGAAGGGCGACGGCTCCGACGCGATCTTCGTCCACCCCGACGTCAAGCGCATGCTGATGCGGATGCGGGCACAGACGGCCGCCGCCCGCACCATCTGCTATGCGACGGCGGTTGCGATCGACGTCTCGACGCGCGCCAAGGATCCGAAGGTGCGCGCCGATGCCGCCGCACGCGCGGCGCTGCTGACGCCGATGGCCAAGGGCTATTCCACCGACATCGGCAACGAGGTCGCCTATCTCGGCGTGCAGATCCATGGCGGCATGGGTTTCATCGAGGAGACCGGCGCGGCACAGCATTATCGCGATGCCCGCATCACCGCGATCTACGAGGGCACCAACGGCATCCAGGCGATCGACCTCGTCACGCGCAAGCTGGCGGCCAATGGCGGCGCCTCGGTGTGGGCGCTGCTCGACGAGCTCGCGGCCACCGTCAAGCAGGTCGAGGCCTCCAACGATCCCGCTTTCGGCACCACGGGTGCGAAATTGCGCGAAGCGCTGGACGCGCTGACCCGCACCAGCAAATGGCTGCTGGAGCGCGTGACGTCGGCGCCGAACGACGCACTGGCCGGCGCGACGCCCTATCTGCAACAGTTCGGTGCGACGCTCGGCGGTTGCCTGCTCGCTTCCGAGGCGCTCGCCGCCAAGGCGGACGGCAACACGGACGCCGCACGCTACGTCTCGCTGGCACGCTTCTTCGCCGAGAACATCACCGTGCAGGCGCCCGCGCTCGAGCGCACGGTGACGGAGAGCGCGGAATCGGTGGCGGCGGCGGACGCCGTGCTGCTGGGGTGAGGATTGTGTGTCCCGGACGCGCTGCAACGTCATAGCGTGTCGCAGACGCGCGTAAACGCGCTTTTGGCGTTGCTGCGCAGAGCCGGGAGCCAGACGGCAACAACCGACGCTGCGGAGAAATGGGCCCCGGCTCTGCAGCGCACCGCTGAAGTAGCGCTGCGCTGCGTCCGGGGCACGAGAGTCCATTCGAGCCGAGCTACGACGCTGCGAGCTTCGCTCGCCTGCCCGGCCGCCACAGCACGGCACGAGCCCGACGATGCTGCTGCTGTGCTGCGCCGTCTACGGCTTCTCGATTGGCAACATGATCACGTTCACGAGGACGATGCCGCCGCAGATCGCGCCGTTGAAGGCGAGGCTGAGCGCGAGCCCGCGCCGGCGTTCGAACCAGGAATTCAGCACGGTCGCGATCACCACGGTGCCCATGCCGGTCCAGCCGACCGACATCAGCGCATAGGCGAGATAGCGCTGCCAGGGCGTCTGCATCACCGCCAGCAGCACGGTCGAGGCGCCGAGCGCCACCAGCCCGCACAGGATCAGCGAGCGCAACCCGATGCGGGCGAGCAGATCGTCGGTAAAGACGACGAGGACGGAGGTCAGCAGGAACGAAAAGGTGCTGGCCGCGGAGATCAGCGTGCCCGGCCAGCCATGGGCGCGCTGGAGTCGGCGAGATAGACGCCCTGGCCGTACAGGCCGAAGCCGAACATGAAGAAGGCCATCAGGAAACAGGCCAGCACGACGCGCCAGCCGCGGTAGTGCAGCGAGGATTCGGCGACGCGGGTTGCGGCAATCATCGATCGGGCGATCGGTCAAATGGAACCGAGGGGATCGTGCGCCACAACCGCCGGCTTTAAAACCAAACATTGTATCCGATTGTTGCGATGCACGACGGCGGCGGCTGTCATGCACCGCCTTGCAGGAATTGGTGCCGAAAACCTTGACCCAGCGCATTGGCACGCCTGCGAGATGATGTAGGCTGATGCTCGGCGATGCTCGCAAAGCGGCAAGCGTCGCGGCGACCTGCGGGGAGTTCTCATGCCGAACGGCAACATCGTCGTCACCGAAGAGCGCGGAACGCGCGTGATCACCCTGCGACGCCCGGGCAAGAAGAACGCGATCACCCAGGACATGTACCGGGAGATGGCCCGCGCGATCGACACCGCGCAGAACAACCCCGAGATCCGCTGCATGATCATCACCGGCGGCTCCGGCGTGTTCACCGCCGGCGACGACATCGACGATTTCATGCATGCCGACACGTCGCGCCCCGAGACGCTGTCCGAAGGCGCCAAGTTTCTCTATTCGCTCGCCCTCAACGTCAAGCCGATCATCGCGGCGGTCGACGGAGCCTCGATCGGCATGGGCACCGTGATGCTGTTTCACTGCGACTACGTGCTCGCCTCGAACGCTGCGACCTTTTCCGCGCCCTACATCCATCTCGGCCTGGTCCCGGTCGGCGCAGCCAGCCTCCTGATGCCGAACACGATGGGCTATCAGCGCGCCTTTGCCTTGCTGGTGATGGGACGGACTTTCTCCGCCGCGGAGGCTCATGCCGCCGGCTTCGTCAACACCGTGGTGTCGCCGGGACATACCGAAGTCGAGGCACGCAAGGTGGCGCGCGAGATCTGCCGGCTGCCGGCCGAAGCGGTCGCGACCTCCCGCAAGCTGCTGCGCGCGCCGGCCGAAGAGCTCACCCGCCGCATCGACCAGGAAGGCCATCTGTTCGGCGAGCGGCTGAAGTCGGATGAGGCGATTGCGGCGTTCAACGCGTTCGCGAACAGGAAGAAGCGGTAGTGGTGAGACAGTGAGAACCGTCTTCGCGAATCCGGTCTCATAGGGTGGGCAAAGGCGCATTTGCGCCGTGCCCACGACTTTGCTTCGATCACGGTCAGATGGTGGGCACGCTCCGCTTTGCCCACCCTACGATACTGCGCGTCGCCCCGAAATGACGGCGAGAACTTTCGTGAAATCTTCGCGCGGAACGACTAATCTTGGTCTCATGCGATACCGATCCATCCTCGCCGCCCTCGCCCTCATCGCCGCCATCCCCGCCTCGGCCCAGACCGCAGCTCCCGTCGAGCTGCGCATCCTCGCGATCAACGATTTCCACGGCAATCTGCGGCCGCCGCCAGGCGGCATCCGCATCAATGATCCCGAAGATAAGAGCAAGAAGGTCATGGTGGCGGCCGGCGGGGCCGAATACATGGCGGCGCTCGTGAAACAACTGCGCGAGGGACACAAGAACACGATCTTCGTCGCCGCGGGCGATCTGATCGGCGCAAGCCCGTTCCTGTCGGCGATGTTTCACGACGAGCCCTCGATCGAAGCGCTTTCGATGATGGGACTTGCGATCACCTCGGTCGGCAACCACGAGTTCGACGAGGGCAAGACCGAGCTGCTCAGGATGCAGAATGGCGGCTGCCACCCCGTCGACGGCTGCCAGGGGCCGCATCCGTTCGCGGGTGCCAAATTCCGCTATCTCGCGGCCTCCACGATCGAGACGGCGACGGGCAAGAGCGTGCTGCCGCCCTACGAGATCAGGGAATTCGAGGGCATCCCCGTCGCCTTCATCGGGCTGACCTTGAAGGAGACCACGGGCATCGTCTCGCCCTCGGGCATCACCGGGCTCGAATTCCGCGACGAAGCCGAGACGGTGAATGCACTGGTGCCGCAGTTGAAGGCGCGCGGCGTCGAAGCGATCGTGGTGCTGATCCACCAGGGCGGCGAGCCCTCGGGCGATTACAATGAATGCCCAGGGATCACCGGGCCGATCGTCGATATCGTCAAAAGTTCGACCGCGCCGTCGACGTCGTCGTCAGCGGTCATACCCACCGCGCCTATGCCTGCGACATCGACGGGCGGCTCGTCACCAGCGGCGACAAATACGGCACGCTGGTCACCGCGATCGATCTCAAGCTCGACCGCACGACGCGCGACATCGTCGACGCCAGGGGCGAGAACGTCATCGTCGCTAACGCCTCGCTCGCGAAGGATCCCGAGCAGACCGCGCTGATCGAGGCCTATGACAGGCTGTCGGCGCCGATCGCCAACCGGCCGGCCGGATCGGTGACGCAGACACTCTCGCGCGTGCCGAACGAAGCCGGAGAAAGCGCGCTCGGCGACATCATCGCGGACGCGCAGCTTGCCGCAACCCGGGCGGCCCAGGATGGCAGCGCTGTCATCGCCCTCACCAATCCCGGCGGCATCCGCACCGACATCGTCCCGAAGGAGAACGGCGCGATCTCCTTCGGCGACGTGTTCGCCAGCCAGCCGTTCCGCAACCGCCTCGTCACGATGACGCTGACGGGCAGCCAGCTCAAGGACATGCTCGAGCAGCAGTGGCTGGACCCGAAGCGGCCGCGGATCCTCCAGGTCTCGAACGGCTTCAGCTATGCCTGGGATGCGTCGAAGCCATTCGGCGAGCGCGTGCTGTCCGAGACGATGACGCTGAGCGGCCGCCCGATCGAGCCGGGAAGCGGCTACCGCATCACCCTCAACGATTACCTCGCCGTCGGCGGCGACGGTTTTACCGTCGCCAAACAGGGCACGGCGCCGCAATATGGCGGCTACGACGCGGATGCACTGTTCGCGTTCTTCCGGGCGCACGGGCCGATCGGTCCGTTGCCTCCGACCCGCATCCTGCGGGTGAATTGATCCGGATCAAACCGGCAGGGGCCGGACGCCCCTTTGCCATTGCCGCCCAAGCGCATAGATTGGGGTTAGAGATTGCGTTTTGGCGCCGGATGCGCCAAGCGACGACGAGAGTCCGTTTCCTGTGAGGCCGACCTGATGAGCACGCTTCTTCTCTCCCACAAGGCCTGCCTCGACCACGTCACCCCGCCGGGACATCCTGAAAGGCCCGATCGCCTGCGTGCCGTGGAAGAAGCGCTGTCGCACGAGCGCTTCCAGTTCCTGGCGCGCGACCTCGCCCCCGAAGGCGATCTTGATCTCGTCACGCTCTGCCACAACGAGCATTACGTCACCGAGCTGCGCCACATCGCGCCGGCCAGCGGCCAGGTCTATATCGACGGCGATACCTCGATGTCCCCCGGCACGTGGGAAGCGGTGATGCGCGGCGTCGGCGGCGCGGTTGCGGCGACCGAAGCGGTGATGAACGGCGAGCATCGCAACGCCTTCGTCGCGGTGCGCCCACCCGGACATCATGCCGAGATCGGCAAGCCGATGGGCTTCTGCTTCTTCGACAATGTCGCGATCGCCGCGCGCCACGCGCAGCGCAAATACGGCATCAAGCGCGCCGCCATCGTCGATTTCGACGTTCATCACGGCAACGGCACGCAGGACATCTTCTGGTCGGACCCGACCGTGATGTACTGCTCGACCCACCAGATGCCGCTGTTTCCGGGCACCGGCGCCAAGGGCGAGCGCGGCGACCACGACACCATCGTCAACGCGCCGCTCGCCTCGGAAGACGGCGGGCCGGAATTCCGCTCCGCCTTCGAGAATCTGATCCTGCCGCAGCTCGAAAAATTCAGCCCCGAATTGCTCGTCGTCTCCGCCGGCTTCGACGCGCATTATCGCGATCCCCTGGCCTCGCTGAATCTGCGCGCCGAGGATTACGCCTGGGTGACGCGCAAGCTGATGGATCTCGCCGACAAGACCGCGGGCGGGCGCGTTGTTTCCGTGCTCGAAGGCGGTTACGACCTGCAAGGATTGAAAGAATCTGTTACGGCGCATGTCGGCGCGCTCATGGGCGCCTAGAGGACCCGCCACATTAAGCCCGCAAAACCCGCCTTCACTGCGGGCTAAGCGAATCGGGCAATCGGAAACGGATATGGCCGAAAACACCCAAGTCGATGTCTCCAGGCTCACCTTCGAGCGCGCGATCGAGGAACTCGAGACGATCGTGAAGCGGCTCGAAGACGGCAAGGTGCCGCTCGAGGAATCCGTGACGATCTACGAGCGCGGCGAGGCGCTGAAGCGCCGCTGCGAGGAATTGCTGCGCCAGGCCGAGGCGCGCGTCGACAAGATCACCACCGATGCCAGCGGCCAGGCCTCCGGCACGGCGCCGCTCGACGTCCAGTAGGCCGAGCGTTTCAAGCTCCGTTGCCGACCGCGTGCCTGTGAAACCTCTTCGCGCGGAGGCGCGGCTGCACGCCGCGTTTGCACGATCGCACGGCGCCCTGTCCGCGACGGAACCGGTTCCATCCAATGCGGGCGGAGAGCATTGCCCTCGAATCGGCTCATGTCGGTTTGGAATGCCTTCATTCGGGGTAAAAAGCCTGCCAACAAACCCGTCTGGCCAGGAACCCCTGGTCCCGGCCTACGGTTAACCACTCTGGCCCGCGAGTTGCACCTGCATACCCCTAAGCGGCCCTGCGGGTTGGCTTTGGCCCCAGCTTTGGTGTAAAGCTGCGCGCAGTGTGGCTTTTTGTTAGCCTTGACGTGGGGACCGATTTCCGACGACAAGCGCTTCAAATCGCTAATGAAATTGGCTGGGACGGACGAAGCCGATCTACGTGACAGGGATCACAGAGACTGAACCGGAGCGCACTTAAGCTCACCTAAGCTTGAAGACGGGGTTGTCAGCTTGAAGAAGAGGCTTGGCCCCATGCAGGTGGCTCCGACGGTTTGAGGACTCGCGCTGCGCCGATATTGTGCAAACCCATCGCGCACCGGAATGACCTTCCGGCGCTGACAAATTGGAAATCGCCGTGAACGCATATAGCAAGACGCCGCTTCTCGACACCATTCGGACGCCGGAAGACCTGCGCAAGCTCAAGATCGAGCAGGTTCGCCAGGTTGCCGACGAGCTGCGGCAGGAGACCATCGATGCCGTCTCGGTGACCGGCGGTCACTTCGGCGCGGGCCTCGGCGTGGTCGAGGCTCACCACCGCGATCCATTACGTCTTCGACACGCCGCGAGACCGGCTGATCTGGGACGTCGGCCACCAGGCCTATCCGCACAAGATCCTGACCGGGCGGCGCGACCGCATCCGCACCTTGCGCACCGGCGGCGGCCTGTCCGGCTTCACCAAGCGCAGCGAGAGCGATTACGATCCGTTCGGCGCGGCGCATTCCTCGACCTCGATCTCGGCCGGCCTCGGCATGGCCGTCGCGCGCGACCTCTCGGGCGGCAAGAACAACGTTATCGCCGTGATCGGTGACGGCTCGATGTCGGCCGGCATGGCCTATGAAGCCATGAACAATGCGGGCGCGATGAACTCGCGCCTGATCGTGATCCTCAACGACAACGATATGTCGATCGCGCCGCCGGTCGGCGCCATGAGCGCCTATCTGTCCCGCCTCTACTCGGGCAAGACCTACCGCACGCTGCGCGAGGCGGCCAAGCAGATCAACAAGCGCCTGCCCAAGATCATCGCCAACCGCGCCAACCGCGTCGAGGAATACTCCCGCGGCTTCATGATGGACGGCGGCACCCTGTTCGAGGAGCTCGGCTTCTACTACGTCGGCCCGATCGACGGTCATAACCTCGACCATCTGCTGCCCGTGCTGAAGAACGTCCGCGACATGGAGACCGGGCCGATCCTGGTCCACGTCGTGACGCAGAAGGGCAAGGGCTACGGCCCGGCGGAAGCCTCCGCCGACAAGTACCACGCCGTCGTCAAGTTCGACGTCGCCACCGGCACCCAGGCGAAGGCCAAGCCGAACGCTCCGGCCTACCAGAACGTGTTTGGCCAGAGCCTCGTCAAGGAAGCCCAGAAGGACGACAAGATCGTCGCCATCACCGCGGCGATGCCGTCGGGCACCGGCGTCGACATCTTCAACAAGGCCTTCCCCGACCGCACCTTCGACGTCGGCATCGCCGAGCAGCACGCGGTGACCTTCGCCGCCGGTCTTGCGACCGAAGGCTACAAGCCGTTCTGCGCGATCTACTCGACCTTCCTGCAGCGCGGCTATGACCAGATCGTGCACGACGTCGCGATCCAGAACCTGCCCGTCCGCTTCGCGATCGACCGCGCCGGCCTCGTCGGCGCCGACGGCGCGACCCATGCCGGCTCGTTCGACAACGCCTATCTCGGCTGTCTGCCGAACATGGTGATCATGGCGGCGGCCGATGAGGCCGAACTCGTTCACATGGTGGCGACCCAGGTCGCGATCAACGACCGTCCGAGGCTCGCTGCGCTACCCGCGCGGCGAAGGCCGCGGCATCGAGATGCCCGAGGTCGGCATTCCGCTCGAGATCGGCAAGGGCCGCATGATCCGCCAGGGCAGCAAGATCGCCCTGCTCTCCTTCGGCACGCGTCTGGCCGAGTGCGAGAAGGCGGCCGACGAGGCTCGCCGCCCACGGCCTCTCCACCTCGATTGCGGATGCGCGCTTCATGAAGCCGCTCGACACCGAGCTGGTGCTCAAGCTCGCGCGCGACCATGACGTGCTGATCACGGTCGAGGAAGGCTCGATCGGCGGCTTCGGCTCGCACGTCGCGCAATACCTGACCGACCAGGGCGTGCTCGACACCGGCATGGTCAAGTTCCGCTCGATGGTGCTGCCCGACGTGTTCCAGGATCACGATACCCCGGCCGCGATGTACGGCCGCGCCGGTCTCGATGCCAAGGGCATCGTCGCCAAGGTGTTCGAGGCACTCGGCAAGGACGTGAAGGCCGAGACGGTCAAGCTGGCCTAAGGGCGAGCTTCGACCTCGAAGCAGCGCGGCGTCGATGAAAATCTATCTGGCAGGTCCCGACGTGTTCCTGCCGGATGCCGTCGAGATCGGCCGGCAGAAGGTCGCGATCTGCGCGGCGCATGGGCTGACCGGCCTCTATCCCCTCGACAACGCCATCGACCTTTCCGCAGCCGACGCTTCGCGGCAGATCTTCTGCGGCAATGAGGCGATGATGGATGCGGCCGACGCCATCATCGCCAACCTCACCCCGTTCCGCGGCGCCGGGGCCGATCCCGGTACCGTCTACGAGGCTCGGCTACATGGCGGGACGGCGCAAGTTCTGCCTCGCTTATTCCAACGATGGCGCGGCCTATGCCGACCGCGTCGGCCGCTTCATGGCCGTCACATCCGAGGACGGCCGGCTGGTCGATGCGCAGGGGCTGACGGTCGAGGATTTCGGCCTCGTCGACAACCTCATGATGATCCATGCGCTGGAGCTGCACGGCTGCCCGCTGGTGACGCCGGCCACGATGCCGATCGACGTCTGGCATGATCTGGCCGCGTTCGAGACTTGCGTCCGGATGGCGGCCGCGCGATTGATCGCACCATGAGCGCCAGTCCCTGTTGAGAGAACCGATGTCCCCTGCCCGCAAGCGCGCGGATGTTCTTCTGGTCGAGCGCGGCCTGTTCGAGAGCCGGGCGCGGGCGCGCGCGGCCATCGAGGCCGGGCTGGTCACGGCCGACGACAAGCAGGTTTCAAAACCCTCGGAGACGATCGCCGAGGACGCGGTGATCCAGGCTGAGCCCGCGCACCCCTACGTCTCCCGCGGCGGCGTCAAGCTCGCCGGCGCGCTGGAGCGGTATCCAATCGAGATCGAGGACCATGTCTGCCTCGACGTCGGCGCCTCAACGGGCGGCTTCACCGAGGTGCTGCTGGCGAACGGCGCGAGCCTGGTGTTCGCCATCGACGTCGGCACCAGCCAGCTGCATGCCTCGCTGCGCGACCATCCCAAGATCGTGTCGATGGAGGAGACTGACGTCCGCAGCTACGAGGGCAAGCGGCTGCCGGCGCGGCCCGACGTGGTCGTCATCGACGTCAGCTTCATCTCGCTCAAGACGGTGCTGCCGGTGGCGCTTTCCCTCGCCGCCGCGCCGATGAGCCTGCTGGCACTGATCAAGCCGCAATTCGAGGCTGAGAGGAAGCACAACAAGAAGGGTATCGTCCGCGACGCCGCCGTGCACCGGGCAATCTGCGACGACATCGCCGCCTTTGCCGCCTCGCTCGGCTGCACCGACATCGAGGTGTTCCCCTCGTCGATATCCGGCGGAGACGGCAACATCGAATTCTTCCTGGGAGCGCGCCGTGGTTGAGCGCCTGACCATCGATCATGTCGGCCATCGCGGCGACGGCATCTCGCTCACCACGGGCGATGCGGTCTACGTGCCCTACACGCTGGGCGGCGAGACCGTCGAGGTCGATCACGTCGTGGGTCATCACCCTGATCGACGCAAGCTGCTCGCCGTGGAGGTCGCAAGTCCGGAACGCATCGCGCCGTTCTGTCCGCATTTCGGCGTCTGCGGCGGCTGCGCGATCCAGCATTGGGCGGAGGAGCCCTATCACGCCTGGAAACGCGGCATCGTGGTGGAGACGCTGGCGCAGGCCGGCATCGATTGCGAGGTCGCGCCACTGGTCGACGCCCATGGCGCCGGCCGCCGGCGCATCACGCTGCACGGCCGCTTCGGCACGCATAACGTGCTCAAGGTCGGCTTCTCCGCGACGAGTCTCGCACGATGTCATTCCAATCGATCGCTGCCCGATCCTCGATCCCGCGCTCGAGGGCGCGCTCGAAGCCGCCTGGGCGATCGCCGAACCGCTGACCTCGAAGATGCCGGTGACCAAGCCGCTCGACATCCAGGTCACCGCGACCGCCAACGGGCTCGACGTCGACGTGCGTGGCTCCGGCCCGCTGCCGACGCCGCTGGTCACCGCGCTGTCGCAGGTCGCCGAGCAGCACCGCCTGGCGCGGCTGACGCGGCACGGTGAGTCTCGTGCTGCAACGCCTGCCCCCGACGGTGAAGATGGGCCGCACTGAAGTGACGCTGCCGCCGGGCTCGTTCCTGCAGGCGACGGTCGCCGGCGAGGAGACGCTCGCCGCGCTCGTCATTGAGCGCATCGGCAAGGCCAAGGAGGTCCTTGACCTTTTCTGCGGCGTCGGCCCGTTCGCGCTGCGGCTCGCCGAGAAGGCGCGCGTCACGGCCTACGACAGCGACGCGGGCGCCATAGCGGCGCTCGCGAAAGCTGCGCGCACGCCGGGCCTGAAGCCGATCAAGGCCGAGCCCCGCGATCTGTTCCGCCGCCCGCTGGTGCCGCCGGAGCTGCGCGATTTCGACGCCGTGGTGTTCGATCCGCCGCGCCAGGGCGCGCAGGCGCAGGCGCTGAAGCTCGCCGCGAGCAAGGTGCCGGTCGTGGTCGCCGTATCCTGCAACGTCGCGACCTTCGCCCGCGACGCGCGGCTGCTGATCGACGGCGGCTACAAGATCGACACCGTCGTGCCCGTCGACCAGTTCCGCCACACGCCGCACGTGGAGCTGGTGGCGCGGTTCAGCCGCTGACGGCAGGCTCTACTGTATGAGCATGATCTTTTCGGAAAACCGCTGCACTTTGCGCTAACGCCGCCCTCCGGGTCTGGATCATGCTCTACGCCGACGCCTCGAATTGCGGCTGCCATCGCAGCAAATAGGATTGCAGCGAGCGCACCGCGATCGCGAGCAGGATGCCGACGAACATCATGACGAAGATCGCGACCATCATCTCGCTGGCATTGGCGCGCGCTTCGGCTTCGATGATGAGCTTGCCGAGGCCGCGCTCGGCGCCGATGAACTCGCCGACGATGACGCCGATCAGTGCAAAGGACACCGCCGGCAGCAGCGAAGCGAACACCCAGGCGAGCGCGGAGGGGATCACGACGGTCCGCAGCACGGTGAACTCGCTGGCGCCGAGCAGGCGGGCGGCGGCGATCTGGTCGCGGTCGACCGCACGTGTCCCCTCGAAGGTGTTGAAGAACACGACGAAGAAGACGACGAGCCAGGCGGTCGCGATCTTGGAGAGGTCGCCGAGGCCGAAGATCAGGATCACCAACGGCACCAGCGCGATACGCGGTATCGAATTGAGCGCCACGATGTAGGGGCCGAACACGCGGGCGAGGAAATCGGACCGGCCGAGAACGAGGCCAGCCGCGATGCCGCTGGCCGAGCCGAACAGAAAGCCCCACCAGGTGTTCTTCAAGGTGACGAGCGTGGCGAGCCACAGATTGTTGTCGTTGCCCTTGACGCAGGCGGCAAAGCCGCTCGCATCGGCAAAGCAGCCGAGCCGCAGAAAGCTCTGCCAGATCAGCGACGGTTTTGCGACGAAATAGGGATCTAGGATCTTTGGCACGTAGGCTTTCGGCAGCAGCGCCTTGCTCCATTCGAAGCCCCACTGCCAGACGACGAGAACGACTGCGAGAATGGCCAGTTGCCAGAACAGGATGACGGTGCGGCTGTTGGACATGTCAGTCGGCCCTGGTGCGGCGGAACTCTTCGCCGAGGGAATGCCAGATGTGGGAATAGAGACGGCCGAATTCCGCGGTCTCGCGTAACGAGACGGGATCGCGCGGACGCGGAATGGCGACGTCGAAATCCTCCTTGAGACGCCCGGGCCTCGCCGAGAGCAGGATGATGCGGCTCGCCAGCGTCAGGGCTTCGCCGAGATCGTGCGTCACGAACAGCACAGTCTGCCGCTCGCGCTCCCAGATCTCCAGCAGCGTCTTGTGCATTTCCAGCTTGGTGTGGGTGTCGAGCGCGCCGAACGGCTCATCCATCAGCAGGATCTCCGGCTCGAGGATCAGCGTGCGCATCAGGGCGACGCGCTGGCGCATGCCGCCGGACAGCATGCGCGGAAAGCTCTGCGCAAAGCCCGAGAGCCCCGCCTTCTCGACGGCCGACGAGACGCGTCCTGCGCGCTCTGCCTTCGGCAGTCCCGCGATCTCCAGCCCGTAGCCGATGTTCTGCTCAACGGTCCGCCAGGGAAACAGCGTATCGCGCTGGAAGACGTAACCGACCCTGGCGTTGACCTTGCCGGTCTCGACCGTGTCGTCGTCGATCAGGATGCGTCCGCCCGTGCGCGGCAACAACCCCGCGACCATATTGAGAATGGTGCTCTTGCCGCAGCCGGAAGGGCCGAGCAGCGCGACGAACTCACCCTGCTTGACCTCGAAGGAGACGTCGTCCACCGCCACGAACTCGCGACCGGACGCGGTGAAGCGCTTGGCAAGACCCTGCACCGCGATGCGGGTGCGGGCCGCCGTCGTTGCATCCGCTTCGCGCGCGAGCGCGAGGCCCGAGCCTGGAGCGGCGATCATTTGTATTTCGCCCTGGCCGCCTGGAGGAAGCTCATGTCGACGACGTCCTCGTATTTGGTCTCGGGAATATCCGTGCCCTTGCGGTACCAGGGCTTGGCACCGCGCTCGAACGCGGTCTTGTCGATGACACCGTCATAGGCCCAGGTCGACTTGTCGAAGCCCAGCTCGGCACTGATCGCGTCGGGATCTATCCCTGAGAAATATTTCGGCGTGACCAGCGCCTGCACCTCCGCGAGCGGCGTCGCCTTCACGAAGGCCATCGCGCGGTAGATCGCGTTGACATAGGCCTGCACCATCGCCTTGTCCTGCTCGACCGTGTCCTGCAACGTATAGATCACGAGCACGGGCAGCGTGCCGCCGAAATCCTTCTCGAACACGCCGGGCTTGGACGTGTCGTAGATCGTCCTGCCAAAACCCTTTTCTCGACCTCGACGATCCAGCTCGGCGGCGCCATGATGGCGTCGAACTGCTTGGTCTGAAGCGAAGGGAACATCGTGTTGGGGCCGCCGCCGGCGACCCAGTTCACCTTGCTGCCGAGGCCACGCGACTCGAACACATAGGTGCCGAACACCCAGGTGCCGGACCCGATCGCGGTCGCGGCGACGATCGGCTTGGCGCCGTCCGGCCGCTTGTACTCGGCGAGCTTCTCGACCGAATTGATGCCGCTGTCGTAAAGATCCTGCCGCACCATGATGTTGGCGTAGGAGCACACCATCTCGGTCGCGAGCAGGATCTTGCAGGGCTTGCCGCGGGCGCCGAGCTGCAGCGGATGACTGGCGTCACCATGGGCGAACAGCGCCTGCCCCGCCGCCAGCGTCTGGCGACCGAATGTGCCGGCATTGCCGGTGACGAGCTTGGAATCGAGTCCTTCGTCTTTGAAGTAACCCTTCAGCTCCGCGATCATGCCGATGGCATAGACCGGCGACACCGGCCCGAAGGCAAGCGAGACCTGCTTGGTCTCGGCGCGCAGCTGCCCCGGCAGCAGCGACGCTCCGGCCCATGCGGAGCCCGCGATCAGCGCCTGGCGTCTGGTAATGCTCATGTGCTCCTCCTCCCTTGGTTCTTGTTGGATCGCGCCAATCGATCAGGACGGCGCGAGCTTGATCGTCCCGGCTTGCCGCAATGCGTCGATCTCATTCGCAGACATGCCGATCTCGCGCAGGATTTCGCCGCTGTGCTCGCCGATCCCGGGCGGATCGTAGCGGTTGGGCAGGCGCTTTCCGTCCATGGAAATCGGCAGCAGCGGCGTCCTGGCCTCGCCGCCACCGGGCAGCCGAATATCGGTCAGGCCGCCCGACTGGTTCAGATGCGGATCGTCGAAGAGATCGCCGGGCTTGTTCACCGGCGCGTAGGGTAGATCGAGCTGCTCGAGACGCGCCGCGAGATCGGCCTTGTCCCACTGCTTGAAGATCTTCGCGATCTCAGGGATCAGCCAGCTGCGATGATCGACGCGATCGTTGCTGGTCGCAAAGCGCGGATCGGCGAGCCAGGCTTGCCGATCGAAGGCACGACAGAACGCCTCCCATTGCTCTTCGCCGACAATGGTGACGAACAGCTTCGAGCCGTCCTTCGTGTCGAACAGATCGTAGACCGGCCACGGGCTGTCCTTGATCGAATACGGGATCGACGGCTGGCCGCTGACCACCTCGCACATCATGGCCTGCGCCATCAGGAACACGTTGTTCTCGTACAACGCACTCTGGATGTAGCGGCCGCGGCCGGTCCGTTGCCGCTCGGCGAGCGCCGCCTGGATCGCGATCACGCCGAACATGCCGCCCATGACATCGTTGACGGAAGCCCCCGCACGCATGGGACGGTCGGGCAAGCCGGTCATGTAGGCGAGCCCCCCATCATCTGGACGACCTCGTCGAGCGCGAGGCGGTTCTCGTAAGGCCCGGGCAAATAGCCCTTGAGCGAGCAATAGATCAGGCGTGGCGCGAAGGCCGCGACGCTCTCGTAGTCGAGGCCGATCCGCTTGAGCAGACCGGGGCGGAAATTCTCGATCAGGACGTCGCTGTTCTCGATCAGCCTGCGTGCGACGCTCTGGCCTTCCGCCGTATTCGTATCCAGCGCGATGCTGCGCTTGTTACGGCTGTAGGTGGCGAAGAAACCGGCGGCGGGCCCCTTGAAATATCGGGTGCGGTCGCCCTTGGGCGGCTCGACCTTGATCACGTCGGCGCCGAGATCGGCGAGGATCAGGCCGCAGCTCGGCCCCATCACCATCTGGCTGAACTCGACGACCCGAAGGCCCGCCAGCGGACGAAGCTCCGACGCCGTCTCGCGCGCTGCCGTGGTCATGCCGCACTCCGCAGGACTTTGGGAACGCCGGCCTCGTGCAGATGGCCCGTCAGATGTGTCGCCGGGATGTGGCGGGCGAGTATCTCGCGCGTCTGCATCAGGCGGTCGAGGTCTATGCCGGTGGAGAGACCCATGCGCTCCAGCATGAACACGAGGTCCTCGGTGACGATGTTGCCGCGTGCCCCGGGTGCGAAGGGGCACCCCCGAGCCCGGACACCGCGGCGTCGAAGCGGCGGATGCCGGCTTCCAGGCCCGCGACGGCGTTGGCAAGGCCGGCACCGAGCGTGTCGTGCAGATGCAGCCGCAGCGTCATCTGCGGTCCGATCTCGCGCTGGACCGCCGCGACAATCTGCCGGATCGATCTGGGTGTCGCATAACCGACGGTGTCGGCAAGCCCGATCTCGTCGGCACGAGCTTCGGCAAACGCGCGCGCCACGCGGCATACGGCCGCTTCGCTCACCTCACCTTCCAGCGAACAGCCGAAGGAGGTGGAGATCGCGCCCATCAGCTGCGGTCGCTGATCCTCGGCCCTGGCGTCGATCGCGGCGCGGACCGCGCGAAATCCTTCGAGTTGTTCTTCGATAGAACGGCGCACGTTGGCCTGGTTGTGCGTCTCGCTCGCCGAGATGACGAAATAGACGGCGTTGACGCCAGCGGCGATGGCGCGCTCGGCACCCTTCACGTTCGGCACCAGCGCACCGATGGTTGCTGATTTGTGCGTCAACGCATGCGCCATCACCGCATCGACGTCGGCGAATTGCGGCACGACCTTCGGCGGCACGAACGATCCGGCGTCGATCTCGCGGACGCCGGCAGCGGCGATCGTGTCGATCAGCGCGCATTTGGCCTCGGTCGGAACGAAGATGTCCAGGTTCTGGAGGCCATCGCGGGGGGCCACCTCGCAAATGTAGACATCGGGCGCGCGCGCCATCGGGCTCTCTCCCTGGGTCGATTGTATATTATTGCGTAAAAGAACAATCCGTGAGACAGTCTGTCAAGCCCTAAAACTTGCGTGCACTGCAATGAGCGCATCAGACAGTTCCCGACCACGCAGCGACAAGAACGGTTCTGAACGCGCCGAGCACCTCGCCGGCCTGATCATGGCGATCGCCCGTCGCGACGGCATGAAGGCCGGAGACCGCTTGATCGAGCAAAGGCTTGCGGATGCGCTGGACCTTTCACGCGCGCCGATCCGGCTCGGCCTGAAGGCGCTGGAAGCGGCGGGGCTGGCGCGCGGCGAGCCCCATCGCGGCTTCGTGCTGGCGAAGAATCCGACCAGCGGCGCGGCCCAACCCGCGCTCGCGGCGGTCAGGCGTAGCGAGCAGGTTTATGCGTCCGTCGCCGGCGACGTGCTCGCGACGCGGCTGCCGACTGACGTCACCGAAGCGGAGCTGATGCGCCGCTATGACGTCACGCGCGCCGAGCTGCAGCGACTGCTAGACCGGATCGCCGCCGAGGGCTGGATCGCTCGCCTGCCGGGCTATGGCTGGCGCTTTGCGGAGACGGTCTCGAGTCCAGAAGCTCAAGCACAGGCCAAGGCGTTTCGCGCTGTGATCGAGCCGGCGGCAATTGCGCAGCCCGGCTTTGCGCTGCCGCAGGACGTGATCGTGCGCCTGCGCGAGCGCCAGCAACGCGTGTTCGAAGGCGAGATCGAGAAGATGACGATCGGCGAGATCTTTCAGTCCGGCTGCGAATTCCACGAGGACATCATCCGCGGCGCCGGCAACCCCTTCTTTCTCGAAGCGCTCCGGCGCGTGAACTCGATCAGACGCCTGTTCGCCTATCGCAGCTTCGCCGACCGCGACGGCATGCGGCGGCACGTGCGCGAGCATCTGCGCCTGCTCGACGTCCTGGAGACGCGACGCTACACGGAGGCGGCCGACCTCATGGCGCGGCATCTGCAACGGCCACTGGTGGCCGGCTTGTCGTGACGCCAACCGAACCCGTCATCCGATCTTGATTCCGGTCAATCGTTGCGGCGTCCGTTGCTGCTAGACGCATCCTGCGCAACGGCATGGAGCGAAATTTTGTGGTTGATCGACGACAGTTCATCACAACCGCGCTCGGGCTATCCGCGGCTGCGATCGGCGGTTTCCCTGCAGCTGGGGCGGCAATGACCTACGGCGAGGCGGTGGAGGTATCGCGCGCGCCTCTGCGAGCCGCGCCAAGGGACCGCGAGACTCGTCCGGTTTGCGACCCTGGCGGCCAACAGCCACAACACCCAGCCGTGGATCTTCTCCGCGCGCGGCAACGAGATCGCGATCGCGCCGGATTTCGCGCGGCGCTGTCCGGCCGTCGATCCGGACGATCATCACCTGTTCGTCAGCCTCGGCTGTGCCGCGGAAAACCTCGTCCTCGCGGCATCCACGCTGGGCTGGCGCGCCAACCCGGTCATCGACGGGGATCGCATCGTGATCGCGCTCGAGGAGGCGCCGTCCGCCGCCTCGGCGCTGGCGGCCGCGATTCCGGCGCGGCAATGCACCCGCGCGACATTCGACGGCAAGCCGGTCGCACCCGAGATCTTGCGCCGGCTCGAAGATGCCTGCCACGAGCCTGATGTTACGGCCATCCTGCTGACCGGGGGTGCCGCGATCGCCGGGGTTACCGACTACGTGCTCGAAGGCAATTCGGCGCAAATGCGCGACAAGGCTTTCATGCGCGAGCCTCGTGAGCTGGATTCGCTTCAACGAAGCCGAGGCACTAGCGACCATGGACGGGCTGTTCGCGCCCGCCTCGGGAAATCCCTCCCTGCCGTCATGGCTGGCACGGCCGCTGCTGAACTTCTTCTTCACCGAGAGTGGGGAGAACAAGAAATACCGCGAACAGCTCGCCAGCTCCGCGGGCATCATCGTGCTCACCGCCGATCGCAGCGACAAGTCGCACTGGATCGCGGTCGGCCGCGCCTGTCAGCGCTTCGCTTTGCAGGCGACCGCGCTGGGGCTCAAATATTCCTTCGTCAACCAGCCGGTCGAGGTGGCGACGCTGAGGCCGCAATTTGCGGCCTCACTGGGTCTTGGCGACCGCCGCCCTGATATCGTGATGCGCTTCGGAGCAGGCCCGGACTTGCCGAAATCGCCGCGGCGTTCGCCGGAACTGGTGATGCGATCCTAACGCCGAAGGCCGCTCAAGGCCGGCGACTCCCCGGGCAGCATGTTCGAACGGATATCGCTGTCCATGCGGCCGGAATCTTGCTGGATCACGCTGGCGCCGAACGACAGGCTGAGGTTGGAGGTCGGCTTGAACTCGATGCCTGCAAATGCGCTGGTCCCGGGTGCCGTGCCCGATGTCAACGGCGCAACCGAGCTGCCGATGCCATTGCCAAATTTCAACGTGTCCACACCGGCGAAGAACGTGACGGGCAAACCGCCCGCGGTCTTGGTCGTGTAGCCGAACTGCGTACTGTCAAAGGAGAGCGCGCTGAAATTTCCGGCAAATCCGGTCTGGCCAAATCCGGCCTGACTGAGGCCGCTCCAATTGAGGTTGCCGCTCCGGCTGCCGACGAAGAAGCCGTTGGCAAAATTGGTACGCCCGCTGGCCTCGCCGGCATTGAGGTTCGAAAAATTGCCGTAGAGATCGGAGCTCTGGCCATCGCTGCCGCCGAAGCCGAACGGTCCGTCCGGTATGAAATATCTCAGCGGCGCAACCTGCGCATCGGCGGGCGTTCCCCCGAGGCCGAACACGGCAAAGAGAGCTGCAAGACCGCAGGAAATTGCAAGGCGGGACATTCAGGTAACCTTCGAAAACCTCGCAAATCATACCCTCCGGCGCGGAAGAATGCCAGCGAGGCCACACCGGCAGCGTCTCACCGGGGTTCCGGGATACCCATGCCGAATGTGAGCTGATTGCCGTCGGCATCGACGACGTCGAAATCGCGCATGCCGTAGTCGCGGTCCTCCGGCCGGTTGATGGCCCGGGCGCCGCGTCCCGTCACCTCCGCATGAATCCGGTCGACGTCGGTTACGAAGATACAGAGACCGCCTTGTCCGGGCAGCCGCTTGGTTGCGGCGGCCGCGAGCAGATGCAGAGCGACCTCGTCGCGGCAAAGGCAGGCATAGGACGCAGGCTCGCCGTATTCGAACGTGATCTCGAAGCCGAGCACGTCGCGGTAATAGACGAGGCTCGCGGCCATGTCCGAGACGACGAAAACAGTGGCGGAGCCGGCCATCATGGGATGTTCGTCGGCCAATTGTCCTCTCCGTCGCGAGCAATCTCTCCCACGCAGTCTAGCATGCGCAGCGGAGGACTTGCACGGGTCGCGCCGCAACGTAAGCTGGTCATCACACAAGGCAGCGCAGTCCGCCGGAATGGGGAGAACACGATGAGATATCCTGGTCTGGTGCTTGCCGCGCTGTTCATCGTGGCGATCTCGGGCGTGGTGCGTGCAGCGAAGTAGCCGGGCCACACCGCCGATGCCGCACGATCCCCTGCTCCCGCGCCTGACATCTGCCTTTCGTGAGGTGCCGGGCGTTGCGGCCATCGTGCTCGGCGGCTCGCGGGCGCGGACGAACGATGTCTGGCGGCTACTCGGCGATGGCGCCCTCGCGCCGGCCTGCGAAGCCTTGCGCCAGATCGAGCGTCAGTTGCAGACGCTGTGTCACTGAAAGCATGGAGAAGACGGTGACGTCCGAAAGTCCGGTTGCATACGAACGTCTCGACGACATCGCCCGCATCACGCTGCGCCGGCCACCTGTCAACGCATTGAGCCTCGAGATGATCTGCGGCGTGGTCGCCGCCTTCCGCCGCGCGGCAAGCGATGACGGCGCGCGCGTGGTCGTGCTGGCGAGCGCCATCGCAAAGCGCTTTTCGGCCGGCCTCGATCTCGACATCCTGCTCGGCAAGTCCGGTGCCGAGATCCGCGAATTCCTGCAGGCGCTCTATATCGACCTCTACGATGCCCAGTACGCGCTGGGGAAGCCGTCGATCGCCGCGGTCGGCGGCGCGGCGCGCGGCGGCGGCATGACCATGGCGGTGTCCTGCGATGTGGTGCTGGCGGCCGAAAGCGCGACGTTCGGCTATCCCGAGATCGACGTCGGCGTCATCCCCGCGATCCATTACGCGCATCTGCCGCGTATCGTCGGACGTCATCGCGCCTTCGAGCTGCTGTTCACCGGTCGGGTCTTCAGCGCTCTCGAAGCGCGCGAGACTCGGCGTGGTGAACCGCGTCGTCGGTGATACCGAACTCGAGACGGAGGTGCTGAAGCTCGCGGCGCAATTCTCCGCCAAACCGGCGGCCGTGCTGCGGATGGGCCGCGCCGCCTTCATGCGCCAGATCGATCTCGACTATCGACGCAGCATCGCGAGCGCCGTGGACGATTTCTGCAACGTCGCGACGCTGGATGAGGCGCAGGAACGCTTGAGGGCCTTCGTGGAGAAGCGCCCGCCGAACCGGTGATGGAGAGACCGGCGAAGGGCTGCGCGTTCAGGCCGTCCGGTCCACGGAGGAGGACGTATCGGCCGGCGGATATTTGGTCACCGGCACCACGAAGGATTTGGTGCCGACCTGGTAGATGATCTTGCCGTTCTGCCCGTCATCGGTGGCGATCTGCGCCTGCCCGAACATGATGACGTTCTTGTAGACGTAGCCGGTGCCCTGGCGGGTGACACCGTCGGTGGTGACGCTGACCTGCGCTTCCTTGCCGTCAACCGAGAGCACCTTGAAGCTCGCACTCTTGCCATTGTCGGGAGAGTAACCGCCCCAGCTTCCCATGAGACGGCTGTCGGAAGCCGGCGGATCCTGCTTCTCGAGATTCGCGGTCTGCTTGCCGGCGCCGCCAAAGGAGAACAGCATCACCATGTTCTTTCCGTCCTTGGTGCCGACCGTCACCCCGCCGAAGGTGATGAGCGTGCCCTGGACCTCGGCAAAACCGCGCTCGGTGTGCCCGTTATGGGTGTACTCGACCTGGGCCCGGGCACCGCGGATGTTCACGACCTTGAAGCCGACGGGCTGATTGCCGTTGCCCACCCAATTGCCCTTCCAGTCGCCGACCAGAGCGCTCTGGTGATACAGGCGCTCGTTGGCGGGCGAAATCTGGTTGGTGCTCGATGAGATGACTGCCATTGAATTGCTCGGACGGGCCTGACAAACCCGCTCTCGTTCGCTCCGGCAATGTCAGGATGCCGACTGGACACGAACAGAAACCGTGTGATTAGGGCCCCGCGCCGGTTAACGAGCGGTTAAGTTCAGGCATGGGTCGGGCGGGCAAAAGGTCTCAGCGGGGATGGGAACCGGCGGGCAGGATCGCGGCGGACGGTCGCCTCGCGCGTTTCCGGAGGGCGCCCTAGCGTCCCCAGCGGTCCGACCAGATCTTCTCGCCGATCAGGCAGTTCACGCGCGGCTCCCTGTCGGCGACGCGCATGACAGGACGCTCGGGCATGCGGCCGGCGACCTCCATCAGCAACTTGGTGCGGATGGCCTCCTTGAACTTGTCGCGGTCCTTGATCGTGATGACGAAGGATCCGGGACCGCCGACGACGCAGTCCTCGTAATAAAAATCGAGGTTGTCGATATCCATGGTCGAATAGGACGGCTCCTTCACCATGATCGGCAGGCCGTTGATGACGATACCCTTCTCCAGCGCCGCATCGCGCGCGATCGTGACAGGGCCGCCATTGTTGTTGGGACCGTCGCCGGAAATGTCGATGACGCGGCGCAGGCCCCGATAGGGATCTTCGTCGAACAGCGGCATCGCGAACATGATCGCGCCGGAAATCGATGTCCGCGAGGCGCGCCGGATCGGCGTCTTCATGATCTCGGCGGCGACGGCATCGGCCGTCTCGGGGCCATCGACCAGACGCCAGGGAATGATGATCTTCTGGTCGCTCGATGCGGCCCATTCGAAATAGGTCACTGCGATCCGGCCGTTCGGGCCGAGCTTGAGGGCCTGGAGGAACTCCTTCGACTGGATCGCCTGCGCATAGCCCTCGCGCTGGATCGCGAGTTCGTCCATGTCCATGGAGTAGGATACGTCGACCGCGAGCACCAGCTCGACGTCGACCGTCTGCGCATCTCTGTCGGCCGCCAACCGCTGCGGTTGATGTTTGGGCGGTTCGAATTTCGGCCCCGGTGCCGCGATGCCCGCGACGTCCCCTCCGGCAAACATGCCGGCAAACAGCACAGCCCCGATCGAGAACAGCAACCGCATCGCAGTCTCCCGTCGTATGACGCGATGGTGACATGCAATCGGCTTGCCGCAAAGCGGGAAGATCGCTTGTGCTTCACATTCGAGTGCATCGCTGCTGCATGTTGCCGTCGTTTGGCCATCGCGCCGACGCGGGAACAGGTGCCCCACCAACGCAAAGTCATTCCGGGAGATGCGCAGCATCGAACGCCTGAGCGCCCTTGCGTAACATGGGTCTCGCTGCGCGAGCCCTGGAATGACCGCGTCAGGGGAGACACTGCCCCCGCCTACTTGTCCGGCGCGATTTCCATGCTAGGCTGGCCGCACAGATGGGGATGGAGTCCCCCGATAGCCGCCCGGCGGTCCGTAACCGTAATGGGCTGATGACTCCTGCTTGAGGCGAGGCACTCTTTGGGCCTCTGCCTTCGGCGGGAGCATGGACAAACCCGCCGGTGGCGGGTTTTTTGTTGTCTGGCGACGAAGGCCAGGAGAAGGAGAGAAGGCGACAACGTGACGACGACGATACCGAATGCTGCACGTAGCGGGCTGCCCAGGGGAATCTGGGTGCTCGGCTTCGTCTCGATGCTGATGGACATCTCCTCCGAGATGATCCACGCGCTGCTGCCGGTCTATCTCGTCACCGTGCTCGGTGCTTCCACGCTGACCGTCGGCTTCATCGAAGGCATCGCGGAGGCGACGGCCTCGATCACCAAGATCTTTTCCGGCGCATTGTCCGACTGGCTCGGCCGGCGCAAGCTGCTCGCGGCGCTCGGCTACGGGCTGGCCGCGCTGACAAAACCGCTATTCCCGCTCGCGCCCAGCGTCGGATGGCTGGTTGGCGCACGCTTCATCGATCGCGTCGGCAAGGGCATTCGCGGCGCCCCCGCGATGCGCTGATCGCCGATATCGCGCCCGTCGGCCTGCGTGGGGCGAGCTTTGGCCTGCGGCAATCGCTCGACACCGTCGGCGCCTTCCTCGGGCCGCTCGTGGCGATCGCCCTGATGTGGTGGACGGCGGACAATTTTGCCGCCGTGTTCTGGGTGGCGGTGCTGCCCGCCTTCTTGTCCTTCGGCCTGATCGCCTTCGCCGTGAGCGAGCCCGATCCGGATCCCAGCCGGGAGCCTGCCAGGAATCCGCTCAATCTCGCCGCGATGCGCCAGCTCGGCGCGGTTTATTGGCGCGTCGTCGCGATGGGCGTCGTCTTTACGCTCGCGCGCTTCAGCGAAGCCTTCCTGATCCTGCGCGCACAGAACATCGGACTCAACGTGATGTGGGTGCCGGCTGTGCTGGTGCTGATGAACGTCGTCTACGCCCTGTCGGCCTATCCTGCCGGCGTCCTCTCGGACCGGATCAACCGGACCGGCCTGCTCGCGCTCGGGCTCGTCTTCCTCGCCGGCGCCGATCTCGCGCTGGCGCTGCTGCCAAGTCTGGCGGGCCTTGCCCTCGGCGTCGTACTGTGGGGGCTGCATATGGGACTGACCCAAGGCCTGCTTTCGGCGCTCGTCGCCGACGCCGCACCGCCCAGCCTGCGCGGCACGGCGTTCGGCTATTTCAATCTGTTCACCGGCCTCGCCTTGCTGGCCGCGAGCGTGATCGCGGGCGCGCTGTGGGATGCCTATGGGCCTGCAGGAACGTTCCTTGCAGGCCTCGGCTTCGCGCTGGTCTCGCTTGTGGGGCTGCTCGCCATGGGCAAAGGGTTGGCCACGGAGGACAAACGATGACGGGGGACGCTCCATCGTGCTGAGCGGAGTAATTGCGATCGTGATCGGCAGCGCCCTGGGCGGCTGCGCGCGCTATTTCGTCTCCGGTGCGATCGCGCGGCGGCTGGGCGAAACCTTTCCGTGGGGCACCATGACGATCAACGTCACCGGCGCCTTCCTGATCGGCATTTTCGGCGCGCTGGCAACCCATCCCGGCTCGGTCTTCGCCGCGCCCAATCCCTGGCTGTTCGCGGTGACCGGTTTTCTCGGCTGCTACACCACGGTGTCCTCGTTCAGCCTGCAGACACTGACACTCGCGCGGAGCGGCGAGCCCATGCACGCGCTCGGCAATATCGCAGCTTCGGTCGGGCTGTGCCTCGCGGCCGTCAGTTGCGGCTTCCTCCTCGCCGATGGTCTGGGAGGCTAGCAGCCGATGAGCCTCGCCCTCCTCCGCCGAGCGCTGGCGCACCGCAACTCTCTATGCCTGGGTTGCTGCCGGCAGCATCGTCGGCGGCCTGACGCGTTATCTCGTCGGGCTGACGCTCGACACCGGGCCGGGCTTTCCTTTCGCGACGCTGTTCATCAACGCCACGGGCTCACTGATCATCGGCTTCTACGCGACGCTAACCGGCCCCGACGGCCGCATGCTGGCACGGCCCGAGCACCGGCAGTTCGTCATGACCGGCTTCTGCGGCGGCTACACCACCTTTTCGACTTTCAGCCTCGAGACCTTCCGCCTGGTCCATGGCGGCATGAAATACACGGCGCTCGCCTACATCGCGGCATCCGTGATTTGCTGGCTGGTGTCGGTATGGGCCGGCCATATGATGGCGAGCCGATACAACCGTTTGACGAGGAGCTGATCATGCAAATTCCCAATCAGGCAGTGTCGCTCCGAATCTTCATCGGCGAGAGCGATCATTTTGACGGCACGCCGCTCTATGAGGCGATCGTGACGCGGGCGCGCGAGCTGCACCTCGCCGGCGCCACCGTGCTGCGCGGCCCGATGGGCTACGGCAAGTCGAGCCGGCTGCACACCTCGAAGATCCTGCGGCTTTCGGAAGACCTGCCGCTGCTGATCGAGATCGTCGACAGCGAGGACAACATCAACGCATTCCTGCCCATCCTGGACGGCATGATGTCGAGCGGGCTGATCACCTTGGAGAAGGTGCAGGTTCTGCAATATGGTACCAAGGCCGCGAGCTGACCGCTCCCGGCAGGGAACCCGAGCCCGCCGCGTCCAGGAGGCGGAATGAACAATACCGTCACCAAGCCGAAAACCAGGACCAGGACCAAGGTCGAGCGGCCAAAGCTGCACAAGGTCATCCTGATCAACGACGACTACACGCCGCGCGAATTCGTCACGATGATCCTCAAGGCCGAGTTCCGCATGACCGAAGATCAGGCCTACAAGGTGATGATCACCGCGCACAAGCTGGGCGCCTGCGTCGTCGCCGTGTTCACCAAGGACGTCGCCGAGACCAAGGCGACGCGCGCCACCGACGCCGGTCGCACCAAGGGCTATCCGCTGCTGTTCACGACTGAGCCGGAGGAATGACGCGTTAGCCGCGCCCGCGACGACCCCGCACCGCCTTGCGCGTGCCGGCTTCGGGCCGGCGCTCCTGAACGTGCTTCCAGAATGCCTCCGCCGCAGGCGTCAATCGCGATCTCGGCCGAAACGCGTGGATCTCGATCGGAATTTCCCACTCCCTGCCACCGGCCTTCACCAACTCGCCCGATGCGAGCTGGTCGGCGATCAGGCTCGCGGGAAGCCAGGCCATGCCGCGGCCAGCCTGGACCATGGTGACGAGAAGCTTTGCGAGATGTGACGTGAATGCCGGTTTCAGGTGCGGCTTCAGCGGCGAGGTCGATCGGACCGCTTCGAGGATCTTTCCCATCCCTGACTCCGGACGGAAGCTGAGGAATTGCGTCGGCGCGGCCTCCGTTCCCGGAAGACTGAAGCGCGGGACCTTGCCCGATCTCGAAACTGGCAGGGATGCCGGGATCAAGCGGTCGTCGCCGACGTGGACTGAGCGGAATTGCGACGTCGTCAGCGCCGTCATGGTTGCGGGATGATGGTGGCACAGCAGGAAATGCACCTCGCCGGCCAGCAGCATGCGCTCGCACGCTTCCATGTGATTGGCGACGAGCTGGACGCTCGGCACGAAGGAAAGTTCGGTCTCGATGCCGCGCAGCCAGTCCGGAAAGAAGGTCAGCGACAGCGCGTTGGTCGATGCGAATTTGAGCACGTCCGACGAGCCCCGCGCCAGCTCCTGGGCCTCCAGGCGGCCGGATGAAAGGCGGCGGATCACGTCTTCGGCGGTGAGGCGGAACGCTTCGCCCGCCGCCGTCAGACTCACCGCGTGCGTCGTGCGCTCGAACAGCCCAGCGCCCGCCCACAGCTCCAGCGCCTTGATCCGGCGGCTAAGCGCCGGCTGCGAGGAATTCCGCTGCTCCGCGGCGCGCGAAAGCTGCGCGTCGCCGCCACCGCGATGAAATCGTGCAGCCAGTTGATTTCCATGGGTCCGCCTCGCTTATACAAATTCTGCATAATCATATCACGAGCTGACATTGGATTTCCAGAAGAGCCGCCTGCACCCTCGGGGAAGTCAGATGTCCTCAGGGAGACCGAATGCCCGGGCGCACGCTCTACGACAAGCTCATCGACGCGCATGTGGTGCGCAAGCTCGACGACGACGGGCTCGTGCTGCTCTATGTCGATCGTACCGTCCTGAACGAATACACCAGCCCGCAGGCCTTCGCGGGCTTGCGCGCCGCCGGGCGCAAGGTGCGCAACCCCGCCGCGGCGCTGATGGTCGTCGACCACGTCAATCCGACCGCGGCCCGCCGCACGCGGCAGATGCCGGACGCCGACGCCGCCCGGCAGGTCGACTATTTCGCCGACAACGCGCGCGATTTCGGCATCGAATATTTCGACATTCTCGATCCGCGCCAGGGCATCGAGCATGTCGTCGCGCCCGAGCAAGGACTTGTGATGCCGGGCATGGTGATCGCGGCCGGCGACAGCCACACCACCGCCTATGGCGCCTTCGGCGCGCTCGGCTACGGGATCGGCACCTCCGACATCGAGCATTATCTCGCGACATCGACGGTACGCTATCGCCGCCTGAAGACGATGCGCATCAACGTGACCGGCTCTGCATCGCTCGGGGTCACGCCGAAGGACATCGTCATGGAGATCATCCGACGGGTCGGCGCGGACGGAGCCACCGGCTATGCGGTGGAGTTCGCCGGACCCGCCGTGGCCGGAATGAGCGTCGAGGGACGCATCGTGATGTCGATCATGATCGTCGAGGCCGGCGCCCGCGGCGTCGTCGTCGCGCCCGACCGGAAGGTGCTCGACTATCTCGAGGGACGACCGAGGGCGCCGAAGGGCGAAATGTGGGACCGCGCCACCGCGGCGTGGTTGCAGCTTCGCTCCGATCCCGATGCCCGCTTCGACCGCGAGATGACGATCGACGCCGGCGAGGTCGCGCCACTGGTGACATGGGGCACCAGCCCGGACCAGGCGATTGCCGTGACCGATCGCATTCCCGACCCCGAAAGCAACGTGGCCATGGACCGCAAGACGGCCGCGACGCGGGCGCTCGCCTATATGGGCCTCGCGCCGGGAACGCCGATCCAGTCGGTGCCTATCGATTTCGCGTTCATCGGCTCCTGTACCAACTCGCGCATCGAGGATCTGCGCGATGCGGCAAAGATCTTCAGGGGCCGCCACGTCGCCTCCGGCGTCCGCGCCATCGTCGTCCCCGGATCGACCCAGGTTCGCACGCAGGCCGAAGCGGAAGGAATCGCGCAAGTCCTGATCGATGCAGGCGTGGAGTGGCGGCAGTCCGGCTGCTCGATGTGCCTGGCGATGAACGACGACATTCTCGCGCCCGGGCAGCGCTCGGCCTCCTCCACCAACCGCAATTTCGAGGGACGCCAGGGACCGGGCGCGCGCACGCATCTGATGAGCCCCGCGATGGTCGCGGCCGCCGCCGTCACCGGCCGCATCACCGACGTGCGCGAGCTGATCGGCGGAGATGCGTCATGACGCCGTTCCATCATGTGGCCGGCGTTGCCGCGCCGATGACGACGCCCAACATCGACACCGACGTGATCATGCCGAAGATGTTCCTGAAGGGCGTCGATCGCAGCGGTCTCGGCGATGGCGCCTTCAACCTGCTGCGGTTCGACGCGGGCCGGCCAAACCCCGACTTCATCCTGAACAAAGACGGCTATCGCGACGCCTGCTTTCTCGTCGTCGGCGCGAATTTCGGCTGCGGATCGAGCCGCGAACATGCCGTCTGGGGTCTGCAGCAGCTCGGCATCCGCGCCCTGATCGGCACCACCTTCGCCGGCATCTTCAGCGACAATTGCGCCAATAACGGCTTGCTGACCATCAGTCTCGATGCAGCCACCGTCAGCATGATCGCCGACATCGTCGCGAACCCCGCGAGCAACCGTCTCGGCATCGACCTCGAACGACAGCTCATCCGCATCGACGGCGGCGGCACCGTGCCGTTCCCGATCGAGCCCGTGCGGAAGGAGGCGTTCCTCACCGGACGTGACGCAATCAGCTCCACGCTTCTCTTTGTCGACGACATCGGCGCCTTCGAGAAGCGGCACCGGGCGGACAATCCCTGGTTCTGAGCGAACGCAGGGCAAATCAAAACGAAACAGCAGAGGGAGGCTTTCTTGACCGACACCACCATGAAGCTCGACGACACGGCGCAGCCCGCGCCGTCGTCCACGCTCACTGCACTTAAGATCGGCCCGCTGCCGATCACTGTCTATCTTGCCGCCGCGCTGATCTGCGCGACCGCAATCTACACCGGAAAGCTTCCCAACGACGTGATCGGCGGCCTTTCGGTCCTGATGCTGCTCGGCTTCCTGCTCGGCAAGCTAGGCCAGACCGTTCCAGTGCTGAACCGGATCGGCGGCACCGCGATCCTGTGCCTGTTCGTGCCGGCCGCGCTCGTCGCTTACGGCCTGATGCCGGAGCCGGCGCTGAAGGCGATCGCGACGACATTCCGCACCGCCAATTTCCAGTATTTCTTCATCGCCTGCCTCGTCGCGGGCTCGATCCTCGGCATGCCGCATCGGGTCCTGGTGCAGGGCTTCATCCGGATGTTCGTGCCGCTGCTGGTCGGCACGCTCAGTGCGATCGCGATCGGCATCACCGTCGGGCTGCTGTTCGGCCACAGCCCGAAGGAAACGTTCTTCTTCGTGATCATCCCGATCATCGGCGGCGGCCTCGCCGAAGGCGTGCTGCCGCTCTCGATCGCCTATTCGGAGATGCTGCACCGGCCGCAAGGAGAGCTCGTGGCGCAGATGGTGCCCGCCGCCCTGCTCGGCAACGTCGTCGCCATCGTCGCGGCCGGCTTACTTGCGCGACTCGGCCAGAAACGCCCCGACCTCAGCGGCCGGGGCATGCTGGTGAAGACCGGCGACAACGACATTCTCGGCCCCGCCCGAGCCGATCACCCCATAGATCTCGCCCTGCTGGGCGCGGGCATCGTGCTGTCCTGCGTGCTGTTCGTGCTCGGCATGGTGCTGGCGCCCCTCACCGGCATTCCCGGCCCGATCCTGATGATCATCGCCGCGGTCGCGCTCAAGCTGACGAAGCTGCTGCCGGCGGAGATGGAGCCTCGGCGCCTACCAGATCAACAGGTTCATGTCGACCAACCTCACCTTCGCGATCCTGGTCGCGATGGGAACATTGCTGGTGTCGTGGCAGCAGCTCGTGGCCTCGTTCAATCCCGGCTACATCGCCATCTGCACCACGACGGTGCTGGCGATGGTCGCCTCCGGCTTTTTCGTCGGCAAATGGCTGAACATGTATCCAGTCGAAGCTGCGATCGTGACGGCCTGCCATTCCGGGCTCGGCGGCACCGGCGACGTCGCCATCCTCGGCGCCGCGGACCGCATGGGCCTGATGGCCTTCGCCCAGATCGCAACCCGTGTCGGCGGCGCCATCATGATCGTGATCGCGACACTGGCAATGAAGGTCGCCTATTGAAACGCGTTGGCGCGGCGGCGGCTGATCACAACTGCCGCCGCGTCACGCCATCACCGCGGGCGTCTCCTCGCCGAGCCCGTAGACACGCTGCGCCTTGGAAAAGCCGGCGATCGGAAACTCGCCGAGATCGCGCCAATCGTGTTGGCAGGCATTGGCAAAGCCCTCGGAGGCGACGACCGTCCGTCCCAGGCGCCCCGTAATCTTCTCCAGCCTTGCGGCAAGGTTGACGGCGGGGCCGATGCAGGTGAAGTCGAGCCGGTTGCCGCCGCCGATATTGCCGTAGAGGATGTTGCCGACATGCAGCGCGACGCCGAAGCGGAAGCGCTCGACGACGTCGCCGACGGGAAAGGCCAGCGCCTCGACGCTGGCACGGGACTCGCGTGCCGCTTCCAGCACGCGCATGCAGACATGCGCGGCATCGCCGACATATTCGTCGATCGGAAACACCGCGAGCAGGCCGTCGCCCATGAACTTCAGCACCTCGCCACCATGGCCCCGGATCGCGGTGACCTGGCAGTCGAAATAATGATTGAGGATCTCGACCACCGTCTCGGGCGGCAGCCGGTCCGACAGCGCGGTGAAGCCGCGCAGGTCCGACAACCAGATCGCGGCCTGCATGGTGTCGTTGTGGCCGCGGCGGATCTGGCCGCCGAGGATGCGCGCGCCGGCGCGGTTGCCGACATAGGTGTCGAGCAGCATCTCGGCGGTGCGTCGCAGGCTGATGATCTCGCTAACGCGCGCCAGCGGCGCCATGATCATCCTGATGGCTGCGATGTCGTCGTCGCCGAAGCCGTCGGGATGGCGCGTGACCCAGCTCGTCGCATGGACCGAGCCGTCGAGAAACGGCATCGGCACCGCGATGTAATCGGTCACGCCTTCGGCGCGCATGTCGTCGAGGAATGGAAACCGCCTGCTGTCGGGGTCGTCCATGCGGCCCCTGACCTCGACCCCCTGCTCGAACACGATGCGAAGCGGGCTTTTGGCGAATTCGGGTGTCTCGAGGATCTCGAAATCGACGGTGCCCATTTCGACCTTCTGGCCCTGGCGCCAGATGAAGTTGCGGCCGAAAATTTCCGGATGCAGCGTGCGGATGAAGATGCCGAACCGCGCCAGCGGCAGCCCGGCATCGACCAGTCGCTCGCAGACGGCGGCGACCATATCGGCCGACGTCCCGGAGGTCCTCGCTCCGTCGATCAGCCAGTTCAAGACGCGTTGGAGCCCAGACCTGTCCATGGCCGCATTTGCGAACGAAGTCGTGGCGACGTCAAGCTGCGCGGTGGGCTAGTACCGCAATAGGGAGACCTATCGCCCCACCTGCCCGCGGTCTCGCAGGAAATGATCGGCCAGCACGCAGGCCATCATGGCTTCGCCGACGGGGACGGCGCGGATGCCGACGCAGGGGTCGTGACGGCCCTTGGTGAAAATCTCGGTGTCCGCCCCTTTGCGATCGACGGTGAGGCGCGGCTGCAGGATCGACGAGGTCGGCTTCACCGCGAAGCGCACCACGATCGGCTGTCCCGTCGAGATGCCTCCGAGAACGCCGCCGGCATGATTGGAGAGAAAGCGCGTTCCGTCATTGCCGGTGCGCATTTCGTCGGCGTTCTCCTCGCCGGTCAACTCCGCCGCGCCAAAACCGGCGCCGATCTCGACGCCCTTCACCGCGTTGATGGTCATCATCGCACCCGCCAGATCGGAATCGAGCTTGGCGTAGATCGGCGCGCCAAGGCCGGCCGGCACGCCTTCGGCAACGACCTCGATGACCGCGCCGATCGAGGAGCCGCTCTTGCGGATGCCGTCGAGATAGGTCTCGAAGAACGCGGCCTTGTCCTTGTCCGGGCAGAAGAACGGATTCTTCGCGATCTCGTCCCAATCCCATTTCGCGCGGTCGATCTTGTGCGGGCCGATCTGCACCAGGGCGCCACGCACCCTGACGTCGGGCAGCACCTTTCGCGCGATGGCGCCGGCGGCAACCCGCGTCGCGGTCTCGCGCGCCGAGGAGCGGCCGCCGCCGCGATAGTCGCGCAAGCCGTATTTGGCCTCATAGGTGAAGTCGGCGTGACCCGGGCGAAACTTGTCCTTGATCTCCGAATAGTCCTTGGAGCGCTGGTCGGTGTTCTCGATCAGGAGCCCGATCGGCGTACCCGTCGTCACCTGCACGCCGGTCTCCGGATGCGCCATCACACCCGACAGGATTTTAACCTCGTCCGGCTCCTGGCGCTGGGTGGTGAAGCGTGACTGGCCGGGACGGCGGCGGTCGAGGTCGCCCTGGATGTCGGCCTCGGTCAGCGGGATCATCGGCGGACAGCCGTCAACCACGCAGCCGATCGCCACCCCATGGCTCTCGCCGAAAGTGGTGACGCGGAACATGTGGCCGAAGGTATTGAAGGACATGCCGGACCGTCGCTTAGCGTTGGATGGCAACGCCTATGTTGAATTGCAACGTGACGTAACGCGATCTGGAATGGGGGTCAAATGCCCTCCGCAGGGGCGTCATGGCCGGGCATGACGGCGGAGGTCGGGCACCGGCCCGGCTTAACTGAACTTCTCCAGCCGTCCCTCGCGAAACACGTAGACGGCGCCCTGCTGGATATAGAGCTCGGCGGCGCTGGCCGGTGTCTCCAGGCCCAGCGAAACCATCAGGGCCCGGCAGGTGCCGCCATGGGCGACGGCGACGATGTCGCCCCGGAGCTGATCGTACCAGGCGCGGACGCGGACCTGGACGTCGGCATAGGTCTCGCCGCCTGCAGGCCCCACGGTCCATTTGTCGGCGAGTCGTTTTGCGTAGATCTCGGGATCCGCCGCCTCGCTCTCGGCCAGCGTCAACCCTTCCCAGGTGCCGTAGCCGATCTCGCGCAGGCGATCATCGAGTGCGTAGTCGGCAACGGGCAGCTCTAGCTTGCCGCGCGCGAGTTCCATGGTCTGCCTTGCGCGGCCGAGCGGGCTCGACACGTAGGGCAACGCCGCCCTGTCGCGGCCCTCGCGCTTGAACAAATCGGCGAGGATGCTGCCGGCCTGGATGGCCTGATCGCGGCCGCGCGCGTTCAGCGGAATGTCCTTGGTGCCCTGAAGCCTCCCGAGCGCATTCCACTCGGTCTCGCCGTGGCGAAGATAGTAGATCGTGGGCACGGCCATTCCGGATCTGAAACTAGTCCTTCCCGCCGAACGAGATATCCGGCGCATCCGGGCGCTTCATGCCCAGCACGTGATAGCCGGAATCGACGTGATGCACCTCGCCGGTGACGCCGCGCGACAGGTCGGAGAGAAGATACAGCGCGCTGCCGCCGACGTCCTCGGTCGACACGTTGCGCCGCATCGGCGAATTGTTCTCGTTCCACTTCAGGATATAGCGGAAATCGCCGATCCCCGAGGCGGCGAGCGTCTTGATCGGACCTGCGGAGATCGCGTTGACGCGGATGTTCTTCTCGCCGAGATCGGCAGCGAGATAGCGCACGCTGGCTTCCAGCGCGGCCTTGGCGACACCCATCACGTTGTAATGCGGCATCCACTTTTCGGCGCCGTAATAGCTGAGCGTGACCATCGAGCCGCCGTCGGTCATCAGCTTCTCGGCGCGCTGCGCCACCGCCGTGAACGAATAGCACGAGATCAGCATCGACTTGGAGAAATTCTCCGCCGTGGTGTCGACATAGCGGCCTTCGAGCTGCTCGCCATAGGCGATCGCGTGCACCAGGAAGTCGATCTTGCCCCACTTCTCCTGCAGCACCGCGAAGGCCGCGTCGATGGTCGCGGCATCGGTGACGTCGCAATGGCCGAGCACGAGACCGCCGATCTCGGCGGCGAGCGGCTCGACGCGCTTCTTCAGCGCATCGCCCTGATAGGTGAAGGCGAGACTCGGCGCCGGCGGCGTGGCATGCCTTGGCGATGCCCCAGGCGATCGAACGGTTGTTGGCAAGGCCGAGGATCACGCCGCGCTTGCCTTGCATCAGACCTGAATTCTGCGCCATTTTTCAACGTCCCGTCGAACTCTTCGTGAGGTCTGGAGGTACACCAGCCCTCCCCCGCGGTACAGTCCTAATACGCCGCGTTAACGCTGTTTCGAGCGCCGGAATAGCCGTTCCATTCGGGTGTTATGATCGCTATGGGCGCTCGCGCCTGACACCAGGACGTCAAGATCGAAATGAGTGCGTTTCGCCAGAGTGTGGAAGCCATGATCCCCGCGTTGCGCCGCTACGCCCGCGCGCTGACGCGCGACGCGGACGCGGCCGACGATCTGGTGCAGGATACGCTGGTGCGGGCGCTGCGTTCGGAGCGATTGTTTCTCGGGGGCGACGTCAGGAGCTGGCTCTACACGATCCTGACCAATCTCAACAAAAATCGGCGGCGCTCGCTGGCAAGGCGGCCGCAATTCATGCAGCTGACCGAGAACAACCCGGACGCCAGCGGCACCGAAGCCGAGGGACGCGACATCGAGAAGGCGCTCGCGACGCTCGTCGAGGAGCAACGCTCGGTGCTGCTGCTGGTCATGCTGGAAGGCATGAGCTACCGCGAGGTCGCCGACATCCAGGGCGTGCCGATCGGCACGGTGATGTCGCGTCTCGCCCGCGCCCGTGCCCACGTCAAGGCCTCGCTGGAGGGCGAGCGCCCCGCGCTCAGGCGGGTGAAATGATGGCAGGGCTGATGCATCGCGTAGGGTTCGCCTGCAGCTGTCCGACGCAGCGAACAAAGTTGAGCTTTGAACGAGTTTTAGGGCCACAGAGCCAGAGACGATCGATATGAACGACCGCAACATCCCAGTGACCGAGGACGAACTGCACGCCTATGTCGACGGCGAGCTGCCGGCCGAGCGCCGCGCCGACGTCGAGGCCTGGCTTGCCGCCCACCCCGAGGACGCCGAGCGGGTGCAGTCCTGGCGCGCCATGGCCGAGATGCTGCACGCCCGCTACGACGCCATCGCCCAGGAGCCGGTGCCGGCACGGCTGGAGCTCGAGCGGCTGGAGCGCCGCCCGCGGCAATGGCTCTATGGCGCGGCCGCGGCCGTGCTGGTCGCCTTCGTGGCCGGCGGCACCGCCGGCTGGGTCGCGCATGGCGCCGCCAGCGCACCCTCGACCTTCCAGAGCTTTACGGAGGACGCGCTCGACGCCCACCGCCTCTATGTCGTCGAGGTCCGCCATCCCGTCGAGGTCGGCGGCAACGAGCGCGACCATTTGCAGGCCTGGCTGACCCGGCGCTGCGGCTGGACCGTGTTCGCACCAAATCTGGAGGCCAGCGGGCTGAAGCTCGTCGGCGGCCGGCTCCTGCCAGGACCAAACGGTCCGGCGTCGTTCCTGATGTATGAGGGCACTTCGGGCGAGCGGTACACGATCTACACCGCCAAGACCGAGAATGGTGCGACGCAAATGCGCTACGCGAGGACCGACAAGGACGGCGCGCTGTTCTGGGCCGAGCGCGGCGTCGGCTACGTCGTCAGCGGCGGCGGCGACCGCGACCGGCTCACCAAGGTCGCCCAGGCCGTGTACGACCAGGCAGAGAAAAACGGCACCTAAACAACCGCGCAAGCGCGGTGCCTAGATTCCGTCATCGAAAATTTGGAATCAGGACATGGGCGCGTCTCATTATCGCACCGGATGATCACGCGAAAATGAGCAGCGTTCGATCCGCCGATCGACGCGGGCGGCCTCGATTGGGGTTTTTGGTACCGCGCTGGTCCCCCTCTCGAGGCCGCACCTTTTTATCGGCTGCCCCGCCGGACAGCCGACACGTCGAGCGTCGAAGCGCTACCACGCTTCCCGTGTATGATGAGCATCATCTGCTGGGAGGATGCTCTAGACCTTAGGAGAACCCCTTCAGTTCGGATCTCGCCCTAACCAAGCCCGCTACGTGGATTGTAGGGGTGTTGGTCCCGCCACTTCTCCATCAATGCTTCAAGCTCGGCGTCGTTCCCGTCCGGTAGCATAATCCTGATGATGACGAAGAGATCCCCGGTTCCACCAGATTTCGGCAATCCCTTACCTTTGAGGCGGAAGGTCCGGCCACTTGAGGTGTTCTTCGGGACGGAAAGCTCGACCGCATTGCCAAGGGTCGGCACCCGCACCTTGCCGCCGAGCACGGCCTCGTAGAGCGTGACCGGCAGGTCGATCCGCAAGTCCGCGCCCTCGACCTTAAAGAACGGATGCGGCGCGATGCTGATGGTGATCAGGAGATCGCCCGGCGGATGGCCCTGGGCGCTCTCGCCCTGCCCGCGCAGCCGGATCTGCTGACCCTCGGTCACGCCGGCCGGGATCTTGACGTTGAGCCTCCTTGCCCGTCGGCAGCCGGACGCGCTTCTCGCCGCCCTTGACCGATTCCTCCAGCGAGACCGACATGGCGACATTGACGTCGAGATCGAGCCCGATTCCGCCGGTGTCGAATTCAAATTGCCCGGCACCGCCCGCTCCGGGGCGCGCGCCGCGCGTCCCGCCGCCGAACATGCTGTTGAGGATGTCCTCGAAAGCGCCGCCGCCCGGGCCGGGGCCACCGCCCGACCGGAACGAATAGCTTTCGAACCCGCCGGGACCGGCGCGGCCGCGCGGCCCGCCGCCGCCCGGAAAACCCTGGAAGCGCGGCTTGCCCTCGGCATCGATCTCGCCGCGGTCGAATTGCTTGCGCTTGTCCTCGTCGCCGACGATCTCGTTCGCCGAGTTGATCTCGGAGAAGCGCTCGGCGGCTTTCGGGTCGTCCTTGTTGCTGTCGGGATGGTGCTTCTTGGCAAGCTTGCGATAGGCGCTCTTGATCGCGGCAGCGCTGGCGCTCCGCGGCACCCCCAAGACCTCATAGGGGTCGCGCATCCGTCACGTCTCCTTCAAGAAATCGAATTGTTCAAAGGGCTCCCCGCCCCACCTACGATCCATGTGGGAAGAGAGTGGCATTTTTGCAACTAGTCAGGTGAAGCGATTCCTAACTTCGCCACGGCTTTAGCGTATGAATCTCCCAACGGCCACGGCTGCTTTGGCAGCCGGCGCCCTGGAGCCAGCTTTCGGTTGCCCCGTTGACGTAGCTCGCCAGGAAATCGCGGCATTTGCGGCCGTCCTCGGCGGCATAGGACTGCGCGATCGGCGTCACCGAGCCGCGCGCCCCGGTCTCCGGATTCTCCCAATGCTGGCTGGAATCCCTGTCGCCCTTGCTGAGGACGTCGGAGGCGGCGTTGCGGGCGAAGGCGAGATCGGTCTCTGTCGGCGGGGCGTCCTTCGCCGGCCGCGCGATCGACCCAGTGAGGTCGCTCTCGTCGGCCTTGGCATAGGCGCTGGTGTCATTGCGGGAAAAGCTGCAGCCGCCGGTGCCGAGCCCGATCAGAATCATCGTCATCACGAAGCCTGAAGGCCGGATCGCCGATAGGCCAACGCATCCCCATGCCCTATATAGGGCGGCAGCGGACAACAACGCGTTTTGGGCCGCGGGACGCAACTCGGACTCCAGACATGACCGACACGACCTCGATGAAACACCAGACACCCTTAACATCCGGTGATTTTACCGCCGCCGATGAACCATTTGCTCTGTTCGAGGCCTGGTTGAGCGAGGCGATCAAGAGCGAGCCGAACGATCCGAATGCCATGGCGCTCGCAACCGTCGATCCCGACGGGCTGCCCGATGTGCGCATGGTGCTGATGAAAGGCTTCGATACCGAGGGTTTTGTCTTCTACAGCCATATCGCCAGCCAGAAGGGCCGCGAACTCGCCGCAAATCCTAAGGCAGCGTTACTTTTTCACTGGAAGTCGCTGCGCCGTCAGGTCCGCATCCGCGGCAACGTGACGCCGGTGACCGAGGCTGAAGCCGACGCCTATTTCGCGACGCGACCGAAGCAGGCGCAGATCGGCGCCTGGGCGAGCAAGCAGTCGCAGGAGGCTCGAGAGCCGCTTCGCTTTCGAACAAGCCATCGCGAAAGTCGCGGCCAGACACGTCATCGGCGAAGTGCCGCGGCCGCCGGGCTGGAGCGGCTGGCGCATCACGCCTTCGCGTATCGAGTTCTGGCACGACCGCCCGTTCCGCTTGCACGACCGCATCGAATTTCGCCGTGACGCGGCCGGCCAACCGTGGTCCAAGACCCGGATGTACCCATAGAGCTTTAGGCCGACCTGAAAGATGTCCATGCCGCATTCGTCCAATGCGCCGCGCCGCACGCTGCTCCTGACCGGAGCCAGCCGGGGCATCGGCCACGCCACCGTGATCCGCTTCTCCTCGGCGGGGTGGCGCGTCATCACCTGCTCGCGGCATCCGTTCCCGGAGGATTGTCCGTGGGACGCCGGCCCCGAGGATCACATCCAGGTCGATCTCAGCAATCCCGCGGACACGACCCGCGCGATCTCCGATATCCGCGACCGGCTCGAAGGCGGCATGCTGCATGCGCTGGTCAACAACGCCGCGATCTCGCCAAAGGGCCCCGGCGGCTCCCGGCTCGGCTCGGTCGACACCGATCTCGACACCTGGACGCACGTCTTTCACGTCAACTTCTTCGCGCCGATCATGATCGCGCGCGGGCTGATCGAGGAGTTGAAAGCGGCCAAGGGCTCGGTCGTGAACGTCACCTCGATCGCCGGCTCGCGCGTGCATCCGTTCGCGGGCGCCGCCTACGCGACCTCGAAGGCCGCGCTCGCCTCGCTGACACGCGAGATGGCGTCCGATTTCGGCCGCGTCGGCGTGCGCGTCAACGCGATCGCGCCGGGCGAGATCGACACCTCGATCCTGTCGCCGGGCACCGAGAAGATCGTCGAGCAGCAGATCCCGATGCACCGCCTCGGCACTCCCGACGAGGTCGCCAAGATCATCTACGTGCTGTGCACGGACACCAGCTCCTACGTCAACGGCGCCGAGATCCACATCAACGGCGGCCAGCACGTGTAATTTGTGCGCGTCGTGGCGCGGTGATGACGACACTTTCACTCGCGTATCCCGGACGCGCTGCGGCACGCAGTGACGCTGCGCAGCGTCCGGGGCACGGGAGCGGGCGTGTGGTGCATGCTCCCTCCACGTCATTGTGAGGAGCTCTTGCGACGAAACAATCCAGGGTGTTTCCGCGGAGACAGTCTGGATTGCTTCGCCGCGCTCGCAATGACGGAGTATGAGGCAGCGGCTTGTTCCTCCAAGTGACACTGTCATTCCCCGCGAAGGCGGGGAATCCAGTACGCCGCGGCTTCTCGGTTCAATAACAGCCATCTCTGGAATACTGGATGCCCCGGTCAAGCCGGGGCATGACACCGTGTGTATGGTGGCAGACACGCCTTCGCAGCCTCGCGGCTCATCTCGCCCGAGCTTTGCTTGAGCGACACCTACGCCGACACCGAACTTCGGTAAATGGCAACGGGGATTGACTGCGTCGCCGGGTGTTTTGCCTGACGGGTGACGACGAGGCTCAAGCGAGCCGCCGCGGCCTTGACTCAGCGAGAGTTCATCGAGAGGGAAGCAAGGCGATCCAGACAACGCCGCCGCAAGACCTGGATCGCCCTTACCTTCCGTTCCTCAATCGATTCGAATCCGACGTGACCTGTCGCGCGGCCGCGGAGCGGCCGTGCTGAATGCGGTCGAGCAGTCGTCGTCATTCTCACCGTCGAGCAGCGGAGCACCACAGTGCCGGCACATGCGCACCGACATCGACGACGCCTTGCCGCTCGTCATCGCCAGGCGATAGTTCGCCAGGTCGATGACGTTGCGGGGCGACGTTATGTGTTTCTCAACCATGGTTGTTCCTCGCGGCTACGCACCGCTTATCGCAGACAAGTTTCGCGCAAACGTTCAGCCCACTGCTCAAATTTTACCGGAGGAATTGGGGCACTGGGCACGCATCACCGCACGGCCGCAATCCCGCTCTATTCTGCGACACCAAGCGTGATGTCTCTGCGAACGATGTAAGGTCTCGGTAGGGATCTTCCTTTGAGCATGATCTTTCCGGAAAACCGCTACGCACTTTGCGCTGCGCGGCCCTTCGGGTCCGGATCATGCTCCTACAGCCACTTCTTGAACTTGAAGATCCAGTACGGGACGATGGCGGCGATCAGCATCATCACCAGCGCCATCGGATAGCCGTGCACCCATTCGAGTTCCGGCATCATCTTGAAGTTCATGCCGTAGATCGAGGCGATCAAGGTCGGCGGCATCAGGACGACGGCCATCACCGAGAACAGCTTGATGATGTTGTTCTGCTCGAGATTGACGACCCCGAGCATGGCGTCGAGCACGAAGGTGATCTTGTTGGAGAGATAGGAAGCGTGGTCGGTCAGCGAGGCCACGTCGCGCTGCATGGTCTTGAGCTGCTCGCGCATGTCCTTGGACCATTTCACGCCCTCCACCACCGCGGACAGGAACGTCACGACGCGGCCGATCGAGACCAGGCTCTCGCGAACCTTCGAGGTCAAATCGCCCTTGCGGCCGATCGAGATCAGGATCTGGGAATATCTCTTGGCCTGCCCGTGGCGCTCGCTCTCGGGCTCGAAGATGTCGTGGCTGACCTGGTCGATCTCGGCGCCGCAGCGCTCTAGGATGTCGGCGCAGCGGTCGATGACGGCGTCGAGCAGCTCCATCAGCACGGCCTCGCCGGTAACGGAGGGCGTGCATGAGCGGGCGAGCTTGGCCTCGACCAGGGCGAAGGGTTTTGGCTGGTCGTAGCGCACCGTCACCAGGCGGTGGTCGCCGAGGATGAAGGTCACCGCCGTGGTCCTGGGCATGTCGGTATCGGAGTGGCACATCAGCGTCGCGGTCATGTAGCGCGCGCCGTTCTCCATATAGAGGCGGCTGGAGATCTCGATCTCTTGCATGTCTTCCCGGGTCGGGATGGCGATACCCGCGAGCCGCTCCACCGCCTTGTCCTCCGCCGCGCTCGGATTGACGAGATCGATCCAGACCGCGCTTTCGGGCAACGCGGTGAGATCCTCCACGACAACCTTTTTCAGGACGGACTCGGAGGGAACAAACGCAGAAAACATGTACGACTCCGGAGGACCTGCGACAGAATGACAGGCCTTAGCGCGATTCTGGCCAGCTCACGATGACAACTGCATTAAGGAAGCGTTGGCATTTATGGCGATGCCATGGCTCAACTGTGGCACGGAATCGACAGTCCGGCTTCCCAAGCCCAAAAATCTTCACGCGGCCGCAAAACTTGCGGCAGAAAAGCCACAGGTAAGCTCTCGCAGCGCGGGAAAAGGCCTTCAGTGCTGGAATTGTGGCAGATTTCAACGATAATGGGATTAACGGAGTCGAGGAACTTGGGCGGTAAGCTCAGGCCATCCGCACGGTATTGTTTTGATTGGAACCAAACCATGTCGTCGCTGAAAGTTAAGTTTGGGATTTTGGCCGCTGGCCTGATGCTGTCGGGCTGCATGCAGGCCACTCATTTCGAGGCGACCGACACCAAGGCCTTCAAGCCGAAGGACAAGGAACTGCTGGCCAAGGTCCGATACGAGAACACCCCGGTCGCGGAGCCGTTCCGCCGCGCCATCGTCGAGTATCACCGCAAGGAGTCCCCGGGCTCGATCGTGGTCGATTCCGACAACCATTACCTCTATTACGTGCAGGACGGCGGCAAGGCGATCCGTTACGGCATCACCGTTGGCGAAGAAGCCATGGCCTGGTCGGGCATCGCCAAGGTCGGCAGCAAGACCGAGTGGCCGGCATGGCACCCCACCCCCGGCGAAATCTCGCGCTTGGGCGTGCCGACCTATGTCGCGCCCGGCCCGGACAATCCGATGGGCTCGCGCGCGATTTACCTCTATTCGGGTGGCAAGGACACGCTGTTCCGCATCCACGGCACCAACCAGCCGGAATATATCGGCGCCTCGATCTCGTCCGGCTGCATCCGCCTGACCAATGAGGACGCGATCGATCTCTATGATCGCGTCAAGGTCGGCACGATCGTGGTCGTGCTCGAGCCGAAGCATGGCGATTCGCCCTACAATTCGCGCCTCGCGCTCGGTAGCAGCCAGACCGGCCAGGCGGGCAGCTACTGATCGCCTTCGATCTCTGAACATTCAAAAGCGCCGGTTTTACCGGCGCTTTTTTGTTGCCGGCTTGTGCGGCTGTGATTTGCCGGCTTCAGCCGCCTTGTCTGTCGGCGCAGCCTTCTCCGCGGTTTCGTCGTCAGCTCCGTCCTTGCCTTCGGGCTTGGCTTCCGACTTGCCGTCAGGCTTGGCCGCGACCTCGCGCGGCGGCGCCTCCTCGGGACGTTCCGCCGGCAGCAGCGGGGCGACCTTCGGCAGCGGATCCCAGACATTCCACTGGCAGATCCGGTAGTCGTTGCGCCGCTGCGCCAGGTCGAGATGGATATGGTCCTCGTGGTACCAGTCCGAGCCCGGGCCGAGCACGGTGGAAAACCGGGAACAGACCGAGTGCAGCACACGCTCGCGCACCTCGCGCGGCATGGTGCGATCGGTGAGGCCGATCGACTGCCCGTTGGCCAGCTTGATGCCCCTGACGTCGAGGGCGTTGGCCTTGCCGTGCTCGGACAGCATCGCGCCGGCGACGCGGTTGCGGCCGCGGCACTCGAAGCTGTCGAAATTGTCGAGCTCGCTGATGGTCGAGCCGAGGCTGGTCGCCAGCGGCACCACGTCCTTGCGGAGCCAATCGGCGATCGCGGACGCCATGGTGCAGCGAAGGACCGCCGCGGGCTTGACCGCCACCTTGCGCTTGTCCGGCAGCACGACGGCTTCCAGCCGCACCAGATCCTCGCCGCCGCAGGCGCCGGGGCCGCGGATATCCGGAATGGAGGGCGCGATCGCGACCTCCTCGGTCAGCGCGAGACGGCAGGCCGAGGCCTGCTTCTCGGGCGGCGGCGCGGCCTCGGCGGGCGTGTTGGCTGCCGGCTTGTCGGCAGCCGCCTTGTCCGGGGAAGACTTGTCGGGGGACGACTTGCCCTCGGCTTCGGCTGGGGCCTCCTTGGGCGCTTTGGGAGCCTCCTCGGGGCGCGGTTTGGGTAGAGGGACCTTGACGGCGTGGCCTGCCGCGCGCGGCCGTGGCGCGGCGATGCCGAAGATATCCAGCGGGGAATTATATTTTCGCGCCTCCGCCCTTTCGGTGAGCACGAGCGAAAAACCGAGCGCAGCGGTAACCATTGCCGCGCCAGCGGACATATAGCCGCGACAAGACCATTTGCGGCGAAAGTCCGGCAGGCTAAAACTCATGGCAATCTTTGGCCCAACGCTGAGAGCGACAACGCGCCCAGCGACTTCTCGGAGGAACGTCGGAATGCTTGGTTTGATGCAAGACTGGCCCCTGCTCTGCCACCGGATCATCGAACACGCCGCCAAAATTCATGGCAAGCAAGAGGTGGTCACCCGCTCGGTCGAGGGACCGATCCATCGCACCACTTACGCCGAAATCCACAAGCGCGCGCTCAAGGTCTCGCAGGTGCTGGAGCGCGACGGCATCAAGCTCGGCGATCGTGTCGCCACGATCGCCTGGAACACCTGGCGCCATCTCGAGGTGTGGTACGGCATCATGGGGATCGGCGCCATCTGCCATACCGTCAATCCCCGCCTTTTCCCCGAGCAGATCGCCTGGATCATCAACCATGCGCAGGACCGCATCGTGATGACCGACCTCACCTTCGTTCCGATCCTGGAGAAGATCGCCGACAAGCTGCCAAGCGTGGAGCGCTACGTCGTTCTGACCGACAAGGCGCATATGCCACAGACCACGCTGAAGAATGTCGTCGCCTATGAGGACTGGATTGCCGAGGCCGACGGCAAATTCAAATGGAAGGACTTTGACGAGAACACGGCAGCCGCGATGTGTTACACCTCCGGCACGACGGGCGATCCGAAGGGTGTGCTGTATTCGCATCGCTCCAACGTGTTGCACGCGCTGATGGCCAACAATGTCGACGCACTGGGCACGAGCGCGTCCGAGACAATGCTGCCGGTGGTTCCGCTGTTCCATGCCAACAGCTGGGGCATCGCCTTCTCCGCCCCCTCGCAAGGCACCAAGCTGGTCATGCCCGGCGCCAAGCTCGACGGCGCCTCGGTCTACGAGCTGCTCTCGACCGAGAAGGTGACGCACACCGCAGGCGTGCCGACGGTGTGGCTGATGCTGCTCCAGCACATGACCGCCAACAATCTCAAGCTGCCGGACCTGAAGATGGTGATCTGCGGCGGCTCGGCGATGCCGCGCTCGATGATCAAGGCGTTCCTCGACATGGGCTCGAACGTGCGTCACGCCTGGGGCATGACCGAGATGAGCCCGATCGGCAGCGTCGCGGCGCTGAAGCCGCCGTTCCAGAACGCAACGGGCGACGCCAGGCTCGACGTGCTGCAGATGCAGGGCTATGCGCCCTTCGCCGTGGAGATGAAGATCACCGACGATGCCGGCAAGGAGCTGCCCTGGGACGGCAAGACCTTCGGCCGCCTCAAGGTCGCCGGCCCCGCCGTCGCCAAGGCCTATTTCCGTCTCGACGGCAGCATCCTCGACGAGAACGGCTTCTTCGACACCGGTGACGTCGCGACCATCGACGAGGACGGCTACATGCGGATCACCGACCGTTCCAAGGACGTGATCAAGTCCGGCGGCGAATGGATCTCTTCGATCGACCTGGAGAACCTCGCGGTCGGTCATCCCGCCGTGGCCGAAGCCGCCGTGATCGGTGTCTACCACCCGAAATGGGACGAGCGGCCGCTTCTGATCGTGCAGCTCAAGCAGGGCCAGCAGGCCACGCGCGAGGAGATCCTGAATTACATGGACGGCAAGATCGCCAAATGGTGGATGCCCGACGACATCGCCTTCGTCGACGGCATCCCGCATACGGCCACCGGCAAGATCCTGAAGACGGCGCTGCGCGACCAGTTCAAGGATTACCGCTTCCCGAACGCGGCGGCGTAAGTCACCACGGCCGTCATGCCCGGGCTTGTCCCGGGCATCCGCATTCTGAGCTGAAGAAAGGGCGTGGATGGCCGGGACAAGCCCGGCCATGACGGCGAGAGGGATGGCGGGACCCTTGAATTTGCCCCCGCGCCGTGGTCTCAACGGCTCATCGTCGCGCCATATCGGCCGGCATCGCCAACCCCGGCAGAGGCTCACCCGATGGCCCGCAGGTTTTCCGCTCCCTATCAGTCGGAGCCCGTGTCCAGCCTCGCGAGCTGGGCACGCAATCTGGCCGTGTTCGCCGTGGTCGCGGTGCTGGTCTCCATCATCATCGTCCGCTTCGACTTCCTGGAGCCGAAGCCGGCGCTGACCACTTTCTTCGGCGGACTCGCGATCGCCGCCCTGTCGATCCTGTTCGGCCTCGCCGGCTTTGCCGCGATCTGGCAGAACGGCTCGCGCGGCATGGCGCGCATCCTGCTTGCCTTCCTGATCGACGGGGCGATCCTCGCCTATCCCGCCTATCTGGCCTTGCAATATCGCAAGCTGCCGGCGATTCACGACATCACCACCGACCCGATCGATCCGCCGCGCTTCGAGGCGCTGGCGCGCCTGCGCACCGGCGAGGGGGCCAACACCGCAGTCTATGCCGGCCTCTATTCGGCCGAGCAGCAGCGCCATTTCTATCCTGACATCGAGCCCGTCGAGCTCGAGATTTCCGTCGACCGCGCCTATGCGATCGCGCTGCAGCTCGTCAACAAGCGCAAATGGATCGTCATCGACGAGCGCGCGCCGCAGCCGCCGCGCCGCATCGGCCACATCGAGGCGGTGGCGCGCACGCCCATCATGGGGTTCCGCGAGGACATCTCGATGAGGTTCGTGGCGGACGGCGACGATTCCCGCGTCGATATCCGCTCGGCCTCGCGCAATTTCGACAGCGATCTCGGCAGCAACGCCGCGCGCGTCAAGAAATTCATCGACGATCTCAATACCGCCGGCGATGCCGATGCGCTCAAGCCGGTGAAGAAGACCCCGGTAACGCCGCCGAAGGCGCCGGCAAAGACGGTGAAGAAGTAGCTCTCGCCGTCATTCCGGGGCGATGCGCAGCATCGAACCCCTAATGACGAGCTAGGCCATCCGGTACGTTCCGCCAATCACGGGATCGCCATCCGTCGTCACCACGCCGCGGGCGACTAGGTCTTCCAGATGCGCCAGCACGGAATAGCCGGCGGCGGTGGTCAGCCTGGGATCGATGCCGATATAGATCGCGCGCACCATGGTCGGGATGTCGGTCTCGCCCTTGGCGAGGCGATGCAGGATCGAGGCTTCGCGCGCCTTGCGGTGCCGGATCAGGAAGCGCACGAAGCGCTGGCCGTCGGGAATCTCGGGGCCATGGCCGGAGAAATAAAGGTCTTCCTCGCGCGCGGCGAGCCGGTCGAGCGAGTCCATATAGTCGATCATCGAGCCGTCGGGCGGCGCCACGATCGAGGTCGACCAGCCCATCACGTGGTCGCCGACGAAGTTGATCTTTCGCTCCGGCCAGGCGAAGGCGAGATGGTTGGCGGTGTGGCCGGGCGTCGCCACGGCCTCGAGCTGCCAGCCGTCGCCTTCGACGACGTCGCCATGGGCGATCCTGACATCGGGGATGAAGTCGCGGTCGGAGCCGGATTCCGGATTGTGCTTCTCGCTCTCGAAGCGCGGACGCGAGGCGCGGTGCGGGCCTTCGGCATAAACCGGCGCGCCGGTCGCCTGTTTGATCCGCGGCGTGTTCGGCGAATGGTCGCGATGGGTGTGGGTGACGAAGATGTGGCTCACCGTCTCGCCGCGCACGGCATCGAGCAGCGCAGCCGCATGCGCCTCATCGTCCGGACCGGGATCGATGATCGCGACATTGCCCGTGCCGACGATGTAGCTGACCGTGCCGGTGAAGGTGAACGGGCTCGGATTGTTGCAGAGCACGCGGCGCACGCCGGGGCGGACTTCCTCGACGATGCCGGCTTTAAGCGGAAAGTTGCGGTTGAACGGGACGTCGTCGTTGTCGGACATGACCTGCTCATTCCTTGCTGACTTCGTCATGCCCGGCCTTGTGCCGGGCATCCACGTTCTTCGCTGGAGCTACAACGTGGATGGCCGGGACGAGCCCGGCCATGACGGAGTTGGAGAGTTCTGCCGCCTCGTACCCGTGCGCTCTCAGAAGAACGCCTGAATGCCCGTGATGGCGCGGCCGAGGATCAGGGCGTGGACGTCGTGGGTGCCCTCGTAGGTGTTGACCGTCTCGAGGTTATGGACGTGGCGCATCACGTGGTACTCGGCCGAGATGCCGTTGCCGCCATGCATGTCGCGGGCAACGCGGGCGATGTCGAGCGCCTTGCCGCAATTGTTGCGCTTCATGATCGAGATCATCTCGGGCGCGAATTTGCCCTCGTCCATCAGGCGGCCGACGCGAAGCGAGCCCTGGAGGCCGAGCGCGATCTCGGTCTCCATGTCGGCGAGCTTCTTCTGCACCAGCTGGGTCGCGGCGAGCGGCTTGCCGAACTGCTTGCGGTCGAGCGTGTACTGGCGGGCGCGGTGCATGCAGTCCTCGGCGGCACCGAGCGCGCCCCAGGAGATGCCGTAGCGGGCGCGGTTGAGGCAGCCGAACGGGCCCTTGAGGCCGGAGACGTTGGGCAGCAGCGCGTCCTCGGGAACGACGACGCCGTCCATCACGACTTCGCCGGTGATGGAGGCACGCAGCGAGAGCTTGCCGCCGATCTTCGGCGCGGACAGGCCCTTCATGCCCTTGTCCAGCACGAAGCCGCGGATCTGGTTGTCGTGCGCGGCCGACTTGGCCCAGACCACGAACACGTCGGCGATCGGCGCGTTCGAGATCCACATCTTGCTGCCGGTCAGGCGGTAGCCGTCCGAGACCTTCTCGGCGCGCGTCTTCATGCCGGCCGGATCGGAGCCGGCGTCCGGCTCGGTCAGGCCGAAGCACCCGACCCACTCGCCGCTGGCGAGTTTCGGCAGGTATTTCTTGCGCTGGTTCTCGTCGCCATAGGCGTAGATCGGGTACATCACCAGCGAGGACTGCACCGAGTTCATCGAGCGGTAGCCGGAATCGACCCGCTCGATCTCGCGCGCGACGAGGCCGTAAGCCACGTAGCTCGCATTGGCGCAGCCATATTCCTCAGGCAGCGTGATGCCGATCAGGCCGAGCTCACCCATCTCGTTGAAGATCTCGCGGTCGGTCTTCTCTTCGAGATAGGCCTTGGTGACGCGCGGCAGCAGCTTGTCCTGGGCATAGGCGCGGGCGGTGTCGCGCACCATGCGCTCGTCTTCGGTGAGCTGCTCGTCGAGCAGGAACGGATCGTCCCACTGGAAGGAAGCCGCAGCCGGCTTGTCCTTGGTCTGAGGGCGCACGCTCATGAAACGTCCTTTCGGTCTGGTTCCGTCAAAATTTGCCGGACAAAGTAAAGCGCCACGGCAACAAGTGCAATTGCATTGCAGATGTGGGGCCTTGCGTGAATCCCGGGGACACGCTTTGCGCACCCCGGGGCACGCGAGGCGCGTCCCCGGAATGACAGCGCTAGCTTTCGAGCTGCTCGTTGGCGACGATCTCGATGCCGAAGCCCGACAGGCCCTTGTAGTCGTGCACCGAGGAGGTGAGATGGCGGATCGAGGTGACGCCGAGATCGCGCAGGATCTGCGCGCCGACGCCGACTTCGCGCCACTGGCGGTTGCGATCGGCCTCCGTCGCCGACTCGTCCGGCAGCGCCGCCACGGGGACGCCGGCCGCGCCGTCGCGCAAATAGACCAGCACGCCACGGCCGGACTTCCTGAAATGCTCGAGCACGGCCGCCATGCGCTTGTGGCCGGTGAAGATGTCCTTGACGATGTTCGGCTTGTGGAAGCGGGTCAGCACGTTCCTGCCGTCGCCGACGCCGTTATAGACGAAGGCGACGTGGGCGATGGAATCGAACGGCGAGCGGTAAGCATAGCCCTGCAAGGGCCGATCGGGCTTTCGGTGACGAAAGTCGAGACCCGCTCGATCAGCTTCTCGCGCGCCTGGCGGTAGGCGATCATGTCCGCGATGGTGACGTGCTTCAGCTTGTGCCTGGCCGCGAATTGCGCGACCTGCTCGCCCTTCATCACGCTACCGTCGTCGTTCATCAACTCGCTGATGACGCCGACCGGCGGCAGGCCGGAGAGCTTGCAGAGATCGACCGCGGCTTCGGTATGGCCAGAGCGCAAGAGCACGCCGCCGTCCTTGGCGATCAGCGGGAAAATGTGGCCTGGCCGGGCGAAATCGTTGGCGCCGACATTCGGGTTGGCGAGCGCGCGGCAGCAGGAGGCGCGCTCGTCGGCGGAAATGCCGGTGCCGCCGTCGGGCTTGTAGTCGATCGAGACCGTGAAGGCGGTGGTGTGCGCGGAATCGTTGTGAGCCACCATCGGATCGAGCCGCAGGCGGCGCGCGTCCTCGGTGGTCACGGGCGCACAGACGATGCCCGAGGTGTGGCGGATGATGAACGCCATCTTCTCGGCCGTGCAGAGCGAGGCGGCGACGATGAGGTCGCCCTCGCCCTCGCGGTCGTCGTCGTCGGTGACGACGACGAGCCTCACCCAGGGCAAAGGCCTGCAAGACTTCCTGAACGCTATCGGGCATGTCCCAATCTCTATTGGTTATCGGCGGGAGGCTTAGCCGGACTTGGGCCGGGGCGCTAGTGTCCTGGACGCAACCGCATATTCCGGGGGCGGGCCATCAAGGGCCAGGCTTGCACCGAAGATACCAGGCATATTGGCGCTGGCAGCGCGGAGAATGGCGGCCGGCCGCCTCAGGGCAGCACTTCGCGGCGCTCGCCGAGCCGCTGATCCAGCTCGGCGCGCTTGTCGGCCAAAAGGCCGGCCTGGGCGGCTTCGATCACCGTGAACAGCTCATGGGCATCGCTGAGCCGGGTCACCGTGACGTAGCTGGCGCCGGCCGCATAGAGCTCCTCCACGTCGGACAGAAGATCGGCCGTGGCGACGATCATTGCGGTCGGGTTCAGGGTGCGGACGTGGCGGACCAGCTTCTCGTTGCTGGCGCCCTTCAGCAGCGAATCCGGCACGCTGAGGATGATCATCTCGGACTTGCCGACGCCGGCATGGAGCAGCGTATCCGCGCTGCTGATGTCGCCATAGATCACGTGCAGGCCGCGCGACAGCAACGTCTGGTACACATTGGGGTTGAAATCGATCACCGTGATCTGCTCGAGCAGCACCGGCGCCTGCCGCTCGATCTCCGCCAGCAGCGCGCTCGCTGCACGGAAAAAGCCGAGGATGACGATGCGGCGGGCCTCGCCATGGCCGCCCTCGTGCCCCTCCTCGCCGTGACCGCTGCCATGGTCGAGGTCGCGCAGGCCGATCCGCTTCAGGGGGCCGATCGCCCAGCGGGTGATCTCGTCGCTGCGGCTCATCGCGAAAGTCGAGAGCACGGCGAGCACCACGAAGGCGAAGGAAGCCGCGTTCGCCGTCTGCGCCGCGATATGGTGATCGTTGACGCCGGTCTGGATCACCACCAGCGAGAACTCCGAGATCTGCGCGAGATTCAGCGCCGGCAACAGGCTGGCGCGCAGGCCCTGCTTCATCAGATAGAGCGGCGCGAAGGTGGTGACGATGCGGCTCACGACCGTGAAGGCGGCGATCATCAGCGCCAGCCCAATCACGGAAAGACCGGGCACGGGAATGGTCATGCCGAGCGCGACGAAGAACAGCGTGATGAAGAAGTCGCGCAGCGTGGTGACCTTGGCGGTGACGTCGAGCGCGTAGGGAAAGGTCGAGAGCGAGACGCCTGCGATCAGCGCGCCCATCTCGCGCGACAGCGACAGCCGCTCGGCGGTCTCGGCAACGAGGAAGCACCAGGCCAGCGCGCCGAGCAGGATCAGCTCGGGGCGTCGCGCGATCTGGTGGAACAGGCGCGGCAGCACGTAGCGGCTGACCAGAAGCGCGGCGGCGACCAGCACCGCGACCCGGCCGATCGAGAGCAGGATGACACTGGCCTGCAGATTGGCAAGGCTCGGCTGCACCGCCAGGAACAGGATGGCGAAGATGTCCTGCAACACCAGCACGCCGAGGGTGATGCGGCCCGGCAGCGTGTCCAGCTCGCGCTTCTCGTAGAGCACCTTGACGATGATGACGGTGCTCGACAGCGCGCAGGCGACACAGAGATAGACGGCATCGAAATGCCCGCCGCCGAGCGACAGGCCGATGCCGACGAAGAACAGCACCCCGAGCAGGCAGCCGCCGACGAGCTGGCCGCCCGCCGCGAACAGGATCACCTTGCCGGCCCGCACGATCTTCTTCAGGTCGATCTCCAGGCCGATCATGAACAGCATGAAGATCAGGCCGAGTCTCGGAGATGACGCCGATCGATTCCTGCGAATGGACCCAGCCGGCGCCGAATGGACCTATGCAGAAGCCGGCGATAAGATAGGCCAGGATCAGCGGTTGCCGGGAGAAATGGGCGAGCAAGCCCAGCATCCAGGCAAACAGAATACAGAGAGTGATGTCGCGAATGAGGCTCGTGCATGCCAAATTGGTCCGTTTTGCCGCACCCTAGAGCCGGGTTGCGGCGCGGCAAGCGAGCAATTCGTCACATGCAAAAAGGCCTGCTCGCAGCAATGCTGCTATGCCCTCTCGCCTTTGCCGTGCCCGCGGCCGCACAATCCAAGGTCAATATCGAACAGAACTTTGCCGATTCCCTCGCCACAATGCCGAAGGGGAACTCGATGTCTCCGGCGGGTTCTACGTACCCGCTTATTCCAGCGTCGCCATGAGCCAGGGCAAGCTGCGCGTCGACTTCTCGGTGACCTTGAGTGTTCACAACGCCTCCGAGACGCAAGCACTGGTGATCAAACGCATCGCCTATTTCGACACCGCAGGCAAGCAGGTCGAAAGTTACCTGACGGCGCCCGTGGCCCTGAAGCCGCTGGCCACCGTCTCGATCTTCATTCCGACCGACGACGTGCGCGGCGGGACCGGGGCCAATTTCCTGGTCGACTGGGCCGCGACAGGCGAGATCGCCGAGCCCGTGGTCGAGGCCTTGATGGTTGGCGGCGTCGCCAATGCGCATTACGCTTTCATCAGCCAGGGCCGTCCAACCCGGACGGCCACAAGGAAGTAAGCCGCCCGACCCGGACGGCCGATGAAGTAGGCTCGCCCACCCGGGACGACCGAGAAGAAACAAGGCGGGCCGGCGCAACGCCGGCCAGCTCAACAAGAACAGAAACGAGGAACGCTCCCATGACGTCCAGCTTCGATTTCGCGCCCCTGTTTCCGGCAGGGCTGCCGGCCCCTCTGCGCGCTGGACGGGCCTGGCCAAATACAGCTTCGTCGGCGGCAACAACGATTCCGAACAGGTGCCGCTCGACGAGTTGGTCGAGGCGACCAACACGGTGCTGCGCCGCGAGGGCCGTTCGCTCGCGACTTACGGGCTAGCGCATGGCCCGCAGGGCTATTTGCCCTTGCGCGAATTCCTGGTGGCAAAGCTTAAGCGCGATGCCGGCATCACCTGCACAGTCGACGATCTCATGATCGTCTCCGGCTCGCTGCAGGCGCTCGACCTCGTCAACGCGACGCTGCTGACGCGCGGCGACACCGTGATCTTCGAGCAGGACAGCTATCAGGGCTCGCTGACCCGCCTGGCGCGGCTCGGCGTCAACGTGGTCGGCGTCCCCCTCGACAAGGACGGCATGCGCATGGACGCGCTGGCCGCGACGCTGGCCGACCTGAAGAGCCGCGGCATCCGTCCCAAATACATCTACACCATCCCGACCGTGCAGAACCCGACCGGCAGCATCATGCCCGAGAGCCGCCGCACTGAGCTGGTGCGGCTCGCCACCGAATACGGCGTGCCCATCTTCGAGGACGATTGCTATGCCGACCTCGTCTGGTCGGGGCAGCGGCCGCCGGCGATCCATGCGATGAGCCCGAATGGCGGCGTGATCCATATCGGCTCGTTCTCCAAATCGATCGCGCCGGCGCTGCGCGTCGGCTTCATCGTGGCGCCCTGGGCGGTGATGTCGCGGATGCTGGCGCTGAAGACAGATGCGGGCTCAGGTGCGCTGGAGCAGATGGTGCTCGCCGCCTATTGCAAGCCGCATTTCGCAAGCCATGTGCCGGCCCTGACCAAGGCGCTGCGCACCAAGCTCGACACCTTGATGGAGGCGCTGAACGAGCAGTTCGGGACGGCGGCGGAATTCGAGGAGCCCAAGGGCGGCATCTTCCTCTGGGTGAAGCTGCCCGACCAGGTCGACACGCTGAAACTGTACCAGGCCGCGCTCGCCGCCGGCGTCTCGATCAATCCGGGGCCGGAATGGTCGACCGACAAGAGCCATTCGGGCTCACGGCTACGGCTGTGCTTTGCGAGTCCGACGCATCAGCAGATCCGCGAGGGTGTCGCGGTGCTGGCCGAGGTCTGCCGCAAGGAGTTCGGCGTGCCCGCCCGCAGCGCCAATGTGGAGAAACGGGCCTGAGGCCATGGCCTCACGCCTCGACGTGAAACTCCACGTTGACCTGGCCGCTTCCGGACGACGGAAAATAGTCACAGAGCTGCTCGGCGGCGCCGCGATAATCGGTCCAGCCGAGCGCGGCGAACAGCATGATGGTGTCCGCCATCCCGCCTTCGCCGTTGCACTTGGTGGCGTAGTCCGGAAGCATGTCGAGGAATTCACGGTAACGGCGGCTCTGCCACAGCTCGAGCACGCGCAAATCGACCTGGCGGTTGAACTCGCTAGCGACCGAGGTCCAGGCCTCGGGGCCCAGCTTCTTGTTCGGCCAGAGCCGGTGCGAGAGCGAACCGCTGGCAAGGATCGCGACCCGCTCGCCGGATTGCTCGATCGCCCGGCGGGTCGCTTCACCGAGGATCCGGCTCTCCTCAAATGAGGTGAAGAGCGGCGAAGCGACCGAGACGACCTTCGCGAAGCCGTCCGGGTTCATGTAGTGCATCGGCACGACCGTGCCGTATTCGAGCCCGAGGCTGGCCACCTGATGAGCGATCACGTTGAGGCCCGCGTCACCGGCCCTGCCGGCGATGGCCTGCGCCAGGCGCGTGTCACCCGGCAGGTCGTAGCGCAGATCCTGAATCATCTGCGGCGCCTCGTGGCTCGTGAACGAGCCGCAATGCCGCGCATTGGCATTGATGTGGTAGCCGAAATTGGAGAGCCAGTGGGTGTCGAACACCACGAAGCAGGTGACGCCGCGCTCTTTGGCCCGCCGGCCGAGCTCGCGCAAGGAACTGACCGCGGGCTCGCGCGCATCCCGTAACGGGCTGCCGGGTTGCTCCGACAGCATCAATGATGGAACGTGGGTGACCTTGGCGGCGAGGACGAGCTGCCCCATTGCGGTCGCCTCGAAGCGTCAGGCCGCCTGGGGCTGGCTGCCGTGGATGGCGGAGGCCAGCCGCAGCAAAAGGACGATCGAGACGTTGCCCTTGCCGGCCTCGATCTGGGCGATATAGCGCTCGGAAATCCCGGAACGGCGGGCCAGCTCGCGGCGCGACAGGTCACAGCGCATGCGCGAGGACCGCAGGCGATCACCCAGCTCGGTCAGAAACTCGGTCTCGGAATACGGCGGCACGGCACAGCTCCCCGGCAGCACTTCGCCCGCAAAATCCATGACTTGATTCAGCATTGCTCTATCCAGGTTCGCCTTTGGGAGCGCCATCCTACCCCGGAAAGGCCCGGCCTCATTGACGCGGATCAAATTCGCGAGCGATCGGGGGGCCGCCATGGACGGAAGCGGGCGGGATGCTACACTTTGGAATTCTTCGAGGCGGGGTTCTCCAGGACATGACGGGTTGTTTGAGCCGCTGGATCGCGGCTGCGATGCTGTGGGCGGCGATCGCTTCCACCGCAAGTGCCGAGACGCTGGCCACGACGGTCGAGCAATGGGGCCTGCTCGGCTCATGGGCGGTCGACTGCGCGGCCCGGCCCGACCGCGACAAGGGTGCGCTCCTGACCTACGAGATCCGGAAGGACGGAAGGGTGATGTACCGGCGCAATTTCGGCGACGCCAAAGACGAGAACGAGGTGGTGTCGGCCACGGTCAACGCCGAGGGCCTGCTCAACGTCATGGTCTACTTCCCTCGCTGCACCAGGCGCGCGAGTTCGGGCTTCTGCTGGCGAAGGACGGCAGGTTGCGCGCGATCTACAATCGCAGCGAGCGCGGCGAGTACACGATCAAGGACGGCAAATTCGTCGCGACCGGCGCGCCGACGCCCGTACAACAGCGCTGCGATTAACCACCTGAACAGCCGTTCAGAATTCTCCTGCGATCCTCGCGGAACGTTCGCGTCAATGCGCGGTTTAACTGTGCATTCGATTGGAGGAGGACATCATGAAGAAGCTTGGTTTTGTGGTTGCGGCCCTGGGTGCGCTCGTGATCGCGGCGCCGACGCTGGCAAGCGCGGAGACTGTGGTGATCAAGCGTGGCGGCTATCATCATCATCACGGCCCGTACGGCGCACGCGCCGAATTCCGCGAGCATCGTGACCGTGGCTGGCATCGCGGCTGGCGTCACCATGGCGACAAGGTCGTGGTGATCAAGCGCAGCCATCGCCACTGGGACTAACGCAGAGCGCATATGGAAATGGCCCCGCCGGGGCCATTTCTTTTGCGTTCTTCCTTCTCCTCTTGCGGGAGAAGTTCCGGCCGCGCGCATCGCCCGTCAGTTAGTCCCACGCCGGCGCGAAGCCCGGATTGACGCAGCGGCGATCCTTCGGCAGCGCCGCGATCTTGTTGCGGTCGGCATCGTCGAGCGTGATCTTCAGCGCATCGAGATTGGCCTGCTGACTCTCCCGGCGCGAGGCTTTCGGGATCGCGGCGACGCCGTCCTGGTCGAGCAGCCATTTCAGTGCGACCTGCGCCGCGGTCGCATTGTGCTTGGCGCCGATCTCGGCCAGCGTCGGATCGGAGGCAATGCGGCCCTGCGCCAGCGGACAATAGGCCACCAGCGGAATCGACTTGGCCTTGAGATAGGCCAGCACCTTCGATTGATCGAGCATGGCGTGATATTCGATCTGGTTGCAGGCGATCGGAGCCTCGACGTCCTCGACCGCGATCTTGAGCAGCGCCGTGGTGAAATTCGCAACGCCGACGGCCCGCGTGCGGCCCTCTTCCTTCAGCTTCATCAAGGTTTCGAACACCGCGCCCCAGTTCGCCGATGTCGAGGGCCAGTGCACGAGATAGAGATCGACATGGTCGAGCCGAAGCTTCGTCAGGCTGGCGTCGAGCGCGCGGCGGATTGCGTCGGGGCTGAGGTTCTCGTGCCAGACTTTTGTCGTAACGTGCAGCTCGGCGCGCGGCAGCCGTGCCGCGGCGAGCGCAGCCCCAATCGCCTCCTCGTTGGCGTACATCTCGGCCGTGTCGATGTGGCGGTAGCCGATCGACAGCGCGCTCTCGACCGCGGCGCGGCAGGCATCGCCCTGCATGCGGAAGGTGCCGAGGCCGAGCTTGGGCATGCTGATGCCCTGTGTCTTCAGATTGTCCATGGATCAACTCCTGACGTCGTTCATCCCGCCAGACGCGCGGTGGGACCGCGAGGGGACAGACTCTTCGGTGATGGAAAAGAGGTGGCGGGAGCGGTCAGTATAGCGCGTAAGGCGTGGGACGGCCAATCAAGATCGGGTTAGACGTTCCCTCGCCGTCATGCCCGGGCTCGTCCCGGCCATGACGACGGAGAGAGCTACGAATGCTGCGCCACCACGGCTGGCCGGGCCTGCGGCTGCGGCACGATGTCGACCGACCAAAGGTCGCGGTTGTCGACGTCCTTCAGGGTCACGGTCATGACGGCGCTGGCGCCGTCGATATCAACGCGGCCGAAGAACTGCAGGCCGAAGCACGGCGCCAGGTTCTCACCCTGCGCCTCGCTGCAGCCGTTCTGGTACATCGCAACGGGACCAAAGGTATCGTCGAGCTCGCCCGGGCCCCAGCTGCCGGCGTGCAGCGGGCCGGAGACGAACTCCCAGAACGGCTCGAAATCCCTGAACTGCGCCTTGTTTGGATCGTAGTAATGCGCAGCCGTATAATGCATGTCGGCGGTTAGCCAGACGATATTGCGCACGCCGGCGCGCGCGATGGAGCTGAGCAGATCGGCGATCTCGTGCTCGCGCCTATCAGGCGCGCCGTTGCCGAGCGCGACGGCGTCAAGGCTGATCAGGCCGATCGGCAGGTCCGCCGCAATCACCTTCCAGGTCGCACGCGAAGCGGCGAGTCTCGCGCTTCAGCCAGGCGAGCTGCTCGGCACCCAGGATCCAGCCGCGATGGTCGCTGCCCTTGTTCCAGCTGTCGTCGCGATAGCTGCGCATGTCGATCATGAAGACGTCGAGCATTGGACCGTAGGCGATCTTGCGATAGACCCGGCCTTGCCGCACGCCGATTTCGCGGATCGGCATGAAGTCGAAGAATGCGCGGCGGGCGCGTGCGACCAGGCGCGGGGTGCCGTCATCCTCATGGCCCGCGTCGTCGAAGCTGCCGGTCGGCGACCAGTCGTTGGTGACCTCGTGGTCGTCCCATTGCGCGAACATCGGCACCTCCGCGTGGAAGGCGCGAAAATTCTCGTCGAGATGGTTGTATTTGTAGTTGCCGCGGAACTGCGCCAGCGTGTGCGCGACTTCGGCCTTCTCTTCGGTGACGATGTTGCGCCAGGTCTCGCCGTTCGGCAGCTTCTGCTCGGACGCAATCGTGCAGTCGGCGTAGATGTGGTCGCCGCAATGGATGAAGAAATCGGGGCGGTTGTCGCGCATGGTGCGATAGCTGCGATAGCCGCCGCGCGCGACGTCGATGCCCCAGCCCTGCCCCGCCACGTCGCCGGACCACACGAACGAGATCGACCGGCCAGCTGCCGGCGCGGTACGGAAACGGCCGAGGCGGTTTTCGCCGCGAAGGCCGGTTGCGATGTCGTCGAAGCGGACGCGATAGAAGATGTCCTGCCCGGGCGGCAGGTCGTTCAGCAGCAGCTTTGCCGTGAAGTCGGCATCCGGCAGCGCGTCGCGCGAGGCCGATGCAATGATCGTCCTGAAGCTCTCGACGGTGGAGCACTCCACATGCATCCGCGCGGCCCGGTCCGCCCGCGCCCAGACTACGGCGGAGCCATCGCAGACATCGCCGGACTGGATGCCGCCCGCGATCCGGGGACGATCAGCGGCGCGGCTGAGCGCGGGCTTGGCGAGCGTGGCGAGGGCGAGGCTGGAGGTGGAGCGGACCAGGAATTGCCGCCGGGTCCATGCGCGCGTGGCGCGGGGCGTTGCCATTCAGGAAACCTTCGTCGAATCGTGACGGAAGGTGCCTGCGCTCCTTGACTCCTAGCCTGACGGTTTCTTGACCCCAAGCCTACGGTTTTGCGACGCGGGGATGACGAGGATCAGCTGCGATCGTGAGGGGAGTCTCGGCAAGGGCGGTGGGAGTTGGACTCGTGGAGAGTCCCCCTCACCCGAAATCCGCGCTCCGCGCAAATTCCGGCCTTTCCCCGCAAGCGGGGAGAGGCGAAGAGAAACTGGTACGCGTTTAATGCTTCCAGTTGCAGATGCCGCCGGTGCGGCACGGCCAGGTCTGGATGCGGGTATCCATCGCCTGCGCGTCGAGCGGGTTGCCGTGGCGATGCGCAAGCTTGGTGCGGGCGACGCCGCGCGGCTGCGCGCTCCGGCTCTGCGCGACCTTCGGCTCGGCCGCATGGACGCGTTCTGCGGCGACCTTCTTCGGCACGTCGACGGGCTCGGCGCGGGCCTGCGCCTCGTTGCCACCGCGCGCCTCGAGTGCGACGGGCGCGAACTGCGTCTCGGGGCCGAGCCGCTTTGGCGAGAGCACGGCCCTAGAGAGGTCGAGACCGAGATATTCGTTTGGCTTGTAGTCGTCAGCGCGCGCAAGGCCGCTCCCCGCGAGCACGAGGGCAACGGCAACCGCAAAATGAACGCTCTTCAGGACCACGGGACGCCTCCTGAAATTGACTATTTAAGGGGTAATTTATCCCTATTTAGGAGGCGTCGCGCGGAATTCCAGCGGTCAGTTCCCGCCGTGGTTAAGAAGTTTGGCGGTGTCAGGCGACCTTTCGCGTCGTCCCCGTCCCATCCAGGAACCCGATCAGGCGACTCCGGATGATCTGCTCCGCCTCGGCCATGATCCGATCGACGAGTTCCTTGCAGGTGGGGATGTCGTGGATCAGCCCGGCGACCATGCCGCAGCTCCAGGCGCCGGCGTCCATCTGGCCTTCCAGCATGATCTTGGGATAGACGCCCGCGACCTGATCGTGGATGTCGTCGATCTTCAGCTTGTCGCCCTTCTCGCGCTCGATCTCGATGAGACGGTCGACATTGGCATTTCGGAGCACGCGTTCGGTGTTGCGCAAGGAACGCATAATCAGACGGGTGTCGAGGCTCGGTGGCCGCGACCAGCGCGTTCTTCACGTTCTGATGCACCGGGGCTTCCTTGGTGGCGATGAAGCGCGTGCCCATGTTCATGCCGGCCGCGCCTAGCGGCAGCGCCGCGACGAGGCTGCGGCCATCGGCCATGCCGCCGGAGGCGACGAACGGGATCTTCAACTCCTCCGCCGCGCGCGGCAGCAGGATCATGTTGGGAATGTCGTCCTCGCCGGGATGACCGCCGCACTCGAAGCCGTCGACGCTGACGGCGTCGCAGCCGATGCGCTCGGCCTTCAGCGAATGGCGGACCGAGGTGCATTTGTGGATGACATTGATGCCGGCAGCTTTCAGTGCGGGCATGTAGGCCTCCGGGCTGCGGCCGGCGGTCTCTACCGCCTTGATGCCGCCCTCGACGATGGCCGCGATATATTCCGGATAAGGCGGCGCCGCGAAGGTCGGCAGGAAGGTGAGGTTCACGCCGAACGGCTTGTCGGTCATGTCGCGACAGCGCGCGATTTCCTTGGCGAGCAGCTCCGGCGTCTTCTGCGTGAGGCCGGTGATGATGCCGAGCCCGCCGGCATTGGACACGGCAGCGGCCAGCTCGGCAAAGCCGACGAAATGCATGCCGCCCTGGATGATGGGGTGCTCGATGCCGAACAGCTCGGTGATCGCGGTCTTCACTTAAGTACCTCCCGGAAACTTTGCTTGGTTATTGGGTTCAGTTTAACCGGACTTTTGCGCCGCGGTCACCATTTCTCTCCGAACGGGCGAGATCTCCATCTCGAAGGTCCAGGCACTCTTCGGCTGCTGGTAGAGCTGCCAATAGGAATCCGCGACCGCCGAGGGCGGCATCAGCAGATCGGGATTGTCGAGCGCATTCGGCCCCAGCGCCTCGAGCCGGCGCTGCCGCACCCATTCGGTGTCGACGCCGGAATCGATGATGAGATGGGCGACATGGATGTTCTTCGGGCCGAGCTCGCGCGCCATCGCCTGCGCCACTGCACGAAGTCCGAACTTGGCGCTGGCAAAGGCGGCAAAGCCGCTGCCGCCGCGCAAGCTCGCCGTCGCGCCGGTGAAGAAGATGTTGCCGCCGCCGCGCGGCAGCATCAACCGCGCTGCCTCGCGGCCAGCAAGGAAGCCGGAATAGCAGGCCATCTCCCACACTTTCCGAAACACGCGCTCGGTGGTGTCGAGAACTGGGAAATTGACGTTGGCGCCGACGTTGAAGATGCAGACCTCGAGCGGCGCATGCTTGTCGGCGTCGTTGAGGAAGGCGATGACCTCCTCCTCCTTCCGCGCATCGAGCGAGCGCGCGTGGATCTCGCCGCCGGCGGCCTCGATGTCCTTCACCAGCGGCGCCAGCTTGTCGCCGTTGCGCCGGCCGGCGAAAACCGTGAACCCTTCTGCGGCGAATTTTTTGGCGATCTCGGAGCCGATGAAATCGCCGGCCCCGATCACGGCAGCTGTCGCGTTTCGCTTGGGCAAGGTCGCCTCCTCCGGTCAGAGCGATGTGATTGGAGGGAGGCTATAGTTCTAAAATAGAACTGTCAAACTTCGCATCTGAATGCTAGTCTTCGCCGGAAATTAGTTCGACTATTCAAGTCCGTTCCTTTTTCTGACTGACGTTGCCGAGCCGGAGACTGATCATGAAGTGGGACACGCTGGACGAAGAGCAATGCTCGCTCTCCCGCACCATTGCCGTGGTCGGCGATCGCTGGACGCTTCTGATCCTGCGCGAATGTTTTCTGCGCGTGCGGCGCTTCGAGGGATTTCAGTCGTCGCTCCAGATCACGCGGCACCTGCTCTCGGAGCGGCTGAAGAAGCTGGTGCGCTCAGGCATCCTGCGACGCGTCCCCTATTCCGAGGCGCCCAAGCGCTACGAATACATCCTCACGCAGAAGGGGCTCGATCTCTACCCGATCATCATGGCGATGGTGCATTGGGGCGACACCCACATGGGCGACGAACGTGGCCGCCCACTGCTGCACGAGCACAAGAGCTGCGGCAAGCTGTTCGATCCCGTGATGGTGTGCTCGGAATGCGGCGAGCCGCTGCACGCCAAGCAGGTGCATGTGCATGCGGGGCCGGGACAGCGGGAAGCTGCAGGGTAAAACTCGCTTCCGACACTCGCACAACTGCGCTCCCTCCCCCTTGTGGGGGGAGGGAGCGCAGTGTGCTCCTGCGCGACGTTTCGCATCGACAACTATCACTCAATGCCCCCGCGCCGGCCCGCCCAGCTTGATCGGCCGCAGCACCGCCGCCGTCGGGATCATCAGCAAGGCGATGATCGCGAGCGTCCAGAACACGTCGATATAGGCGAGCAGATCCACCTGCTGCTGCAGGGTGCGCCCGACCCAGGCGAGCGCCTGCGCTGCGGCATCGCTCGCATTCGAGCCCTGCGTCTGGAAATAGCGCGTCATCGCCTCGATGGTCTGCTGATAGCCGAGATCCGACGGCGCGGCATGCTCGATCAGCCGGCTTTGATGGAATTGCTGGCGCTGCGCCAGCACGGTCTGCGCCAGCGCGACGCCCATGGAGCCCCCGATGTTGCGGGCAACGTTGATCAGGGCGGAGGCCTGGTTGGTCTTGTCGGGCGGCACGCCGTCGTAGGATGCGGTCGTCACCGGCAGGAACAGGAACGGCAGCCCCAGCGCCAGGAAGACGCGCGACAGCGCGGCATAACCATAGGTGATGTCGCCGGTGAGCCCGGTGAGATGCCACATCGAGAACGCGACGATGGCCGCACCGAACATGATCAGGTATTTCGGCTGCACGGTGCCGACGAGGCGGCCGACCACGGGCATGAGCACGAGGGTCGCAATGCCGCCGGGTGACAGCGCAAGGCCCGCCAGCATCGCCGTGTAGTTCAGCTCGGTCTGAAGCAATTGCGGCAGGAGCTGCGTGGTCGAGATCAACACCGCGCCGGTGCCGAGCATGACCAGGAAGCAGGCGGCGAACTGGCGGCGGCCGAGCAGGCGGAGGTCGACGATCGGGTCGTCGCGCGTCAGCTCCCACGGTATCAGCGCGAGCAGCGAGACCGCAGCCAGCACCGCGAAAAACACGATCATGTTCGAACCGAACCAATCGTTGCGCTGGCCTTCGTCGAGCACGAATTCGAGCGAAGCCAGACCAATCGCGACGAGCAGGAAGCCGATGTAATCGACCCGCAATCCCTTGCTCAGCAGCTTCGCCCGCTCCTCCTCCGCGCCGGAGGGCTCCTTCACCAGGGTGCCGACCAGGAACAGCGAGAGCATGCCCATGGGAACGTTGATCAGGAACACCCAGTGCCAGCTGTAGGTATCGGTGATCCAGCCGCCGAGCGTCGGCCCGACCACCGGTGCGACCACGACGGCGACGCCGTAGATCGCAAAAGCCTGGCCGCGCTTGTGCGGCGGGAAGGAGTCGGCGAGGATCGCCTGCTCGCTGGTCGCCATGCCGCCGCCGCCCAGACCCTGCAGGATACGGAACAGCACCAGCGATTCCAGATTCCACGCGAAGCCGCACAGCAGCGACGCGACCGAGAACGTCGCGACACACATCATGTAGAAGCGCTTGCGGCCGATCACGGTCGACAGCCAGCCCGAGATCGACAGCACGATGGCGTTGGCGACGAGATAGCTGGTGATGACGTAGGTGCTCTCGTCGATGCCGACGGCAAGCCCGCCCGCGATGTGGCGCAGCGCGACATTGGCGATGGTGGTGTCCAGCACCTCCATGAAGGTCGCGATCGAAACCACGAAGGCGATCAGATAGGGATTGTGCCCGCCCGCCGCCGAGCGCTCCGGCGACCAGCCGGATGCGTCCCCTCGCGCGACGTCGCTCATCTCACCTTGGTCCAGGGCACGACCGACATGCCGGGGCCGACGGGCAGATCGGCCGGCCAATTGTCGACCACGATCTTCACCGGCACGCGCTGCACCACCTTGACGTAATTGCCGGTGGCGTTTTCCGCCGGCAGCAGGCTGAACGCGGTGCCGGAGCCCGGCTGCACGGAATCGACATGGCCGGTGAGCTTGCGGCCGGGATAGGCGTCGATGCGGATCTCGACCTGCTGCCCCGGACGCATGTCGCGGAGCTGGGTCTCCTTGTAGTTCGCGACGACCCAGACCTCGTCGGGGACGAACATCATCAGGCTCTGTCCCGCCGTGACGAAAGTGCCCTTGGCGCCCGAGAGCTTGACGACGCGGCCGGATTGCGCCGCGACGACGCCGGTATATTGCAGGTTCAGCTTGGCCTGATCGAGTTGCGCCTGCGACTGCGCAAGCTGCGCCCTGGCGCCTTCGAGCTGCGCCTGCAGCGTCTTGATGCCGATCTGCGCGGCCGAGACCGCGGTCTTGGCACGCTCGGTATTGGCCTGCTGCGCCTGAAGATCGGACCGGGTCTGCTGCTGGCGCTGCACGGTGCCGGCACCCTTCTCGACCAGCTCTTCCGCACGCTTGAATTCCTCCTGCGAGAACTGGAGCTGGGCCTGTGCCTGTTCGAGCTGCGCCTCGGCCTGCTTGATCTGCTCCTGCTGCGAAACGATCTGCGCCTCGACGTTGTCGATGTTCGCCTTCGACACCGCAACCTGGGCATTGGCCTGATCGACAGCGATGCGATAATCGCGCTCGTCGATTTTGGCGAGAAGGTCGCCGGCCTTGACGTGCTGATTGTCCGTGACGGGAATGTCGGTGACGAAGCCGCCGACCTTCGAGGCCACCGAAAAGCTCCGCGCCGCGACGAAGGCATCGTCGGTCGATTCGAAGTGCCGGGCCTCGAGCCAATAGAGCAGGCCACCGACGAGCGCGGCGATCAGCACGACGGCGCCGACGCTCGCCAGCAGCCAATGCTGACGCAGGCGGTCGCGCAGCGACGGCGTCTTCTCCAGCGTCTTCGCCTGATCCGGGCTGTCCGGCGCCGGACCTGGCGAAGTCGTTGGAGCCTGCTTTGCCCGCTGCGGCTGCTCCGCGGACGGCCCACGCTCCCGTGTCTGAGCATCCACGGCCAACAACCTCTCTCGGAATTGATCTTGCGCCATGCCGTTTGGCACCGGCTTTTCGCGCCGCGGGCCTAACCACGGCGCAGAAACATGGTTCCGCCTGGCCGAGGCGCCGCCGTTATTCGTGATCGCACTGCCAAAAAATAAGCGCGGCACCGTGGATGCCGCGCTTATTTCAGTATTCGCGAGGAGCACCTGCTTCAATGCGTCTTCGTCCGATGCCATTTCTCGAGATCGGGCTTCACGTCATCCGATCCCTGCTCCTTCTCCGGGTTACCCTTCCAGGGCTTATCCGTCTGCTTGTGCGATCCCCAATCATTCTGATCCCGGGGATCGTCATTGGGCCGTTCCTTGCTCATCGAATTCCCTTTCCATGGAATGCTCTATGCGAAGGGAACGCCATAGTAGGAATTGATGCCGCGAACCGCGGCTTCATCGCCCCAGTTCCAGTCGCTCCGTTCGCCATATTTCGGGGCGGCCTGGAGATCGTTGGCGGTGATCGCCGTGACGTAACCGCCGAGGCTCGGTGTCGTATTTCAGCGATTGCCAGGGCAACGGGTAGTGATCGTTGCCAAGGCCGAGAAATCCGCCGAAGCCCAGCACGGCGTAGGATACCTTGCCGCTGACCTTGTCGATCATGACGCGTTCGATCGAACCGATCCGGTTGCGATCGGCGCCATAGACCGATGTTCCCTCGACCTTGTCGCTGCCGATCAAGCGCCCCATCTCGGCGCGATCCAGCTCGCCTTGATTCAACATTGCACTGCTCCACTCAGCCAATATCGGAATCAACCGGCGCGGCACGCGATCGTTCCGTTGCTGCTCCGCAGGAGGCTCCGGAAACATCGCAAGGTCAGGAACATCGCGGGAAACGATGGGTTCTCAAACTTCAGCAAGCCTGCAGAACCGAAGGCCGCCCGATGTCCCTGACTGTCTCCGACTTCATCGTCCAGCGTCTGCATCAATGGGGCGTGCGCCATATCTTCGGTTACCCTGGCGACGGCATCAACGGCGTGTTCGGCGCGATGAGCCGGGCTCAGGACAAGGAATGCAAGATCAACTTCGTGCAAGCGCGGCACGAGGAGATGGCGGCCTTCATGGCGACCGCCTACGCCAAATTCTCCGGCCAGCTGGGCGTCTGCATCGCGACCTCCGGCCCCGGCGCCTCGCATCTCATCACCGGGCTCTACGATGCGCTGCTCGATCACCAGCCGGTGCTGGCAATCGTCGGCCAGCAGGCCCGCAATGCGCTCGGCGGACACTATCAGCAGGAGCTCGACCTCCTCTCGATGTTCAAGGACGTCGCCGGAGCGTACGTCATGCAGGCCTCCTCGCCCGCACAGGTGCGGCACCTGATCGACCGGGCGGTCCGGATCGCGCTGGCGCGGCGGACCCCGACCGTCATCATCCTGCCGAATGACCTGCAGGAGGAGCCTTACGAAAGCCCGCCCCGCGCCCACGGCACCCTGCATTCCGGCATCGGCTACAGCGCCCCCAGCATCATGCCGCGCGAGGAAGATCTCGATCGCGCCGCGGAGGTGCTCAACGCCGGCAAGAAGGTCGCGATGCTGATCGGCGCCGGCGCACTGGGCGCCACCGACGAGGTGATCGCCGTCGCCGACCGTCTGTCGGCCGGCTGCGCCAAGGCGCTGCTCGGCAAGGCCGCGCTGCCCGACGATTTGCCATGGGTCACCGGCTCGATCGGCCTGCTCGGCACCGAGCCCAGCTACAACATGATGATGGAATGCGACACGCTGCTGATGGTCGGCTCGGCCTTTCCCTACGCCGAATTCCTGCCGAAGGAGGACGGCGCGCGCGGCGTGCAGATCGATATCGACGCCAGCATGATGTCCATCAGATTTCCCATGGAGGTCGGCCTCGTCGGCGACGCCGCCGAGACGCTGCGCGCCTTGCTGCCGCGACTGGAGCCAAAGCGCGCCGGTGCCTGGCGCGGGGGCATCGAGGAGGATGTCGCGAAATGGTGGAAGACGCTGGACGGCCGGGCGCATCAGCCCGCCGCGCCGGTCAACCCGCAGCTCGTGGCCTGGGAATTGTCGCCGCGCCTGCCCGACCGCGCCATCGTCACGAGCGATTCCGGCTCCTGCGCCAACTGGTTCGCGCGCGATCTGAAGATGCGTCGCGGCATGATCGCCTCGCTCTCCGGCGGGCTCGCCTCGATGGGTGCCGCGGTGCCCTATGCGCTCGCCGCGAAATACGCCCATCCGGATCGGCCGGTGATCGCCCTCGTCGGCGACGGCGCGATGCAGATGAACAACATGGCCGAGCTGATCACCGCCGCGAAATATTGGCGTTCCTGGCGCGATCCTCGATTCATCGTTTGCGTCTTCAACAACGAGGACCTCAACCAGGTGACGTGGGAGCAGCGTATCATCAACGGCGATCCCAAGTTCGAAGCTTCGCAGCGCATCCCCAATGTTTCCTATTCCCGCTTCGCCGAATTGATCGGCTTGCGTGGCATCTTCGTCGACAGCCCCGAGCTGCTCGGCTCGGCCTGGGAGCAGGCGCTGGCGAGCGAGATGCCCGTGGTGCTCGAAGTCAAGACCGACCCCGAAGTGCCGCCGCTGCCGCCGCACATCACGCTTCAACAGGCAAAGAATTTCTCCCTCGCGCTGATGAAGGGTGATCCAAACGAGACCAGCGTCATCAAGGGCGCCGCGCGGCAGGTGCTCGAAACCATCTTGCCCGGAAAGGACTGAACATGAGCGACTTCCGCGATATCCAACATGGCGTCAACGACCCCGTCGACGGCGTCGACGTGAAACAGAACTTCAACGACAACCGAACGCCGCACGAGCGCGCGCAGCGCCATGCTGACGTGCGTGCCGACGCCACGGCGTCTTCCGCCGAGCCGTTCCTGCCCGAGCGGCTCCGGCGCAAGCCGACCGATCCCATCAATCCGCGCACCGGGCGACATCCTACGGATTAGTGCTTAGGAACCACGGCCCGGGCAGCGTGTTGATCGGCGCAACATCGCGCGGCGCGGCGCCGCGCGCCCATTCGGAGGGATCAGCATGAAACGGACCGTCATTGCCCTTGCCTGCGTGCTTCTCGCAGGCCCTGCCCTCGCCCAGTCGCTGGGCGAGAAGACCGGCGTCAATTCCGCGCTCGGCGTCGCACCGGCCACGGCCGACTTCGTCAAGGAGGTCGCCATCAGCGACATGTTCGAGATCGAATCGAGCAAGCTCGCCGCGCAGAAGGGCAACGCTCAGGAGAAGAGCTTCGCGCAGCAGATGATCACCGATCACACCAAGACCAGCACCGAGCTCAAGGGCCTGGTGGGCGAGAAGAAGATTCAGGCCACGCTGCCGACGGCTCTGGACAGCTCGCATCAGAGCAAGCTCGACAAGCTCAAGAACGCAAACGGCAAGGACTTCAGCTCGGACTACAATTCCTATCAGGTCAGTGCCCATGAGGATGCCGTCTCGCTGTTCGAGCGTTACGCCAAAGGCGGCGACAATAGCGAGCTGAAGGATTGGGCCGGCAAGACCCTGCCCGCGCTCAAGCACCACCTCGACATGGCCAAGGAGCTCGGCAAGGCACCCAGCGTCGGCCAGTCGAAGTAACGTATCAAGTAACCCTACTGAGTAACGTATTGCTGAAGGACGCCGGCGCACCCGGCGTCCTTCGTTTAGCAACATCGACCTTCTCCGTGCATTGAGCCTCGACCATCGCGGAGAACGTCATGTCGAACCCCAGCAAGACCTCACTATCCCGCCGCCACGTCGTGCACGGTGCGAGCGCGACGCTCGCTGCGGCTTCGCTGGCATCCGCAGCGAAAGGAGATACATCCATGGCCGAGCAAAACCTGATCGACCCCGTTGGCCGCTATCCGAAGCCGCCGTTCAAGAAGCAGTCGCAGCCCTGGCCGGGTCTCGCCGGCCAGATGGAGCCGCGGCCCGACCATGGTGAGACCAGCTACAAGGGCTCCGGCCGGCTCGCCGGCCGCAAGGCGCTGATCACCGGCGGCGATTCCGGCATGGGCCGCGCCGCGGCGATCGCCTATGCGCGCGAAGGCGCCGACGTCGCCATCAACTATCTGCCGGCGGAAGAACCCGACGCGCAGGAGGTGATCGCGCTGATCAAGAAGGAAGGGCGCACCGGGCTTGCGATTCCCGGCGACCTCAAGGACGAAGCCTTCTGCAGCAAGCTGGTCGAGCAGGCGGTGCAAGGCCTCGGCGGCCTCGACATCATCGTCAACAACGCAGCCCGGCAGCAGACCCGCGCCTCCATCCTCGACGTGTCGTCTGAAGATTTCGACGCGACCATGAAGACCAACATCTACGCCCCGTTCTGGATCATCAAGGCGGCGCTGCGGCATCTCAAGCCTGGCTCCTGCATCATCGGCACTACCTCCGAGCAGGCCTACGATCCCTCGCCCGATCTCTACGACTACGCGCAGACCAAGGCGGCGACGATGAACTATGTGAAGTCGCTGGCCAAGCAACTCGCCTCGAAGGGCATCCGCGTCAACGGCGTGGCGCCGGGACCGATCTGGACGCCGCTCCAGGTTTCCGGCGGCGCCACGATGGAGAAGCTGGAGAAGTTCGGCGGCATGACGCCACTCGGCCGTCCCGGCCAGCCGGTCGAGCTCGCCTCGATCTACGTGCAGCTTGCCGCCGCCGACGCCAGCTATGCGACAGGTCAGGTCTATGGCGCTGCGGGCGGATCCGGCCAGCCCTGATCGAGCCGAGGCGGACACCAGCGCAAGGACAGGAACGATCGAGGTCCGCCAGCTTTTAAAAAACCGTCATGGAGGAAACATCACCGGCTGACCGATGGCGCTCGTAACAGTCAAACCCACCCGGATCGATACGGCGATCGCAAGCGAGATCGCGGACAACACCAACTCCGGGCTCGAGCATGTCGCGGAGGCGCTGACCTGGGGTGCCGACGAGCATGTGCTCGTCGCGCTCGCGGCGGCCGGATGGCTTTACACGCGGATACGGCGATCGCAGCGGCGCCCGATCGCGGATCACGTCCTGATGGTCGCGCTGGCAACCGCCGTGTTGCCGCACCTTCTCAAAGCCGTGTTCGATCAAACGAGACCAGACCGGTTGACCGTCTCCGGCCACCGGCATGGTGTCCCCTTCTCCGGGCGATCGAAAGACGCGTTTCCTTCCGGTCATGCCGTGCATATGGGCGCCCTCGCCTCGGCGGCGGGCCTGTTGCCGCCGGCCCGGCGCCGGGCGGTGCGCGGCCTCGCCGTGGCGCTTTCGTTGACGCGCGTGGCGCTGCTCGCGCATTGGGTCAGCGACGTGGTGGCGGGCTTTGCGCTTGGCGTCATCGTCGAGTGCCTGGTCAGGCCATTCACGTTGGCACGGTCGCGGCCGCGACGGCGTCCGGCCGCGCGGGTGCGGCCATGATGGAGTATCTCGTGCGTTTCGTCGCCGGCGGCCTGATCGTCTCCGCTTTCGCGATCGTCGGTGACATGCTGCGGCCGAAGAGTTTTGCCGGGCTGCTTGGTGCCGCGCCGTCAGTGGCGCTGGCCACCCTCAGCATCGCCGTCATCCAGCACGGTCCGCAATACGCCGCCGCCGAGAGCTGGACGATGATCTACGGCGCCGTCGCCCTGGCCTGTTACAGCCTTGCGGTCTGCCATCTGCTGTTGCGGTTTCGACTTGGAGCGCTGCCGGCGACCATCCTCGCGTTCGCCGTGTGGCTCGCGGTCGCATTCGGCTTGCTGGCCGGTTTGGGAGGCGTCGCGTGATCCCAGTAAAGCTGTCATCATCTGCGCTCAGGCAGACACACTGGTACGAATACGCCGTGCGTTTCGCGCTTGGTGGCGTTGCGACGGTCGCGACGGGATTGATCGGCAGTGGTTTCGGCGTCTCGGTCGGCGGCCTCTTCCTCGCGCTGCCCGCCGTCTTCTGCGCCAGCGCGACGCTGATCGAAAGTCATGCGCGCCGCACCAAGGAAAGAAATGGCCTCAGCGGGCGACGACGCGGGCAGCAGGCCGCGGCGCTCGATGCTGCGGGCGCGGGGCTCGGAAGCATCGGCCTCGCGGCGTTCGCGTCGGTCTTCTATGTCCTGATTTCGACCAGCACAATTGGCGCATTCGTCGCCGCCCTGCTGGCCTGGGCGACCGTGTCGGTGTCGGCGTGGTGGCTACGGCGAAAGCTTCGCGTCACCTCTCACACCGAGCGCCTCGGCCAATCAACGAGACGCCCCGGCATCTCCCCGTAGCATGAGAAATCCGTGCATCTCGGCAGCCGTCTGAAGCTGATCGATGCGCGCAAGAACGACCTCGCGCTGGCGACCATCCGGCAGGCTCGCCAGCTCGTGCTCCAGCCGCTGCTTCTGCGCCGTGAGGCGTTGCTCGAATGTATGTGGCTCAGACCGTTTTCGCATCTTCCGTCCTCGGTGGCTGCAGCCCCGGGCTGTTGGCCCAGCGCTCGACTTGATCAATGACCTTCTGGTGGCTCGGACGCACCGGTTTTGGGGCTTCCGGCTCCTCGGAAAGCTTACGAGGCAACCTGACTTCGTCCGCCATGGCTTCTCTCCCTCTCCGAGACAATGCGCCGCCGCGGGAGTCGTTCAATATAACTTATTGATTTTGCTGGAGATTGTTACTAATTTGGGGATTCTCGCACTTCTTGTGGAACTCCAGCCAAGTTGGTTCGTTGAGTAATCTACTCAAACTACTCATTTTGCGTGATCGACCATGAACGACCTTCGCGCCGAGCGGCTTCAGGTCATGCTCTCGCCGGAAGAGTTGGCCGCTGTTGACGATTTCCGGTTCAAACATCGTATGCCGACGCGCGCCGCCGCAGTCCGCGAATTGCTCAGGTTCGGACTTGCGGCGGCTGACGTCGATGCAGGCGCCGGAGTGAAATCGAGCAGCTTCGGCGTGTTTGGCCGCGGCCCCGACGGACATACGCAAGGGGACCCCGAGAGCGGCACCGAGGACTGACCCGAACGGTCCTCCTCAAGCAAACGACCCCGGCACGGGGGTGCCAGGGTCGCTCTTGGAGGTCGCTCTTGGAGATTGCTTCCGGCGCACCGGGGGCATGACAGCCGAAAGCAACCATTCGACTCGTCGTTCGAGGATTGGTTCCTCGAACCTATCCTGTCGCGTCGCTTGAACCGTCAGGCATCGCGCCGGAGCCCGGCGTCTTGCTGTTGTCGTTCAGCTTGGGATCGCGCGTCGCCTCACGCGACGGCGAGCCCTTCTGCGAATCCGTCTTGTGCACGGATTGGGCACGCTGCTTGTCGCGCGGCTGATCCTCCGCCCGCTTGTCCTTGACGATGCCGTGGTCGGAATGGGCCATGATGTGCTTCGCCTCTCCTGATGTGTCGAAGCGGTTACGCACCACGGCGGCGAATGTTCCGAAGCGGCGCTAGCTGCGCACCGCGTGGAACGTGACCGGTGGGTTCTCCAGATGCACCTGACGCACGGTCGTCACCGTCGCAAATGCGACCGAGACGCCAAAGGCGAGAACGAGTGAAAGAAGAGCCAGACGTGGAGCCATCGCAAAACCTCCTTCTGGAATCGAAAACCTGGGCGACTGTTCCCCGATCATGCTGGATGGGTCGCGTGCATTCCGTGAGCGGTCTCACACGGGAATACACGAAATGGAGAGCACTCACGCATCTCGCGGCCGCGGGAAACGACCCGCAAGCGGCGGGACTTCGCCATCCAGCCAGTCCTGTTCATGGGCGAGTGCCGTCCAGGCGTCCGCCATGCGCGAATAGCGCTTGTGCGCGGGTTGTCCGTCGGCTCGCTCGGCGAGCTGGAGACAGTTGTCGGCGTTGTCTCTGAAGATGTCAGACTGTTTCATGAAGAAGACGTGGGGACGGAACTGTGGCATCGCAACCTGCTTGCGAGATCGTAATGTTCCCGGGAACTTCGCGATATCCCTCCGCGATTGATATCGATGCGAATTCTCGTCGCGATCATCCTGGCGTTCATCAGCACCGCAGCGCTTGCCGACAGCACCGGTGAGCGAAAGCTTGGCGACCGCCCGCCGAACGCGACCGACGTCATCAGCGGCCTCTACAATTTCAGCCGCTTCCAGCAGGGCCTCCTGGAGAGCACCGATCTGAAGGGCAACGCCGAGGTCAAGAACCTCGCCGCCTTGCGCGCCGAGGAAGCGGCCAAGCGCGACAAGACGCTGAGGCAGATCCAGGACGCGATCGGCGCGGAGCCCCGTGCCAGCAAGTCGACGCCCGCCGGCACCAGCCTGGTCGAGCCCGAAACTTCGGACGGGCCGACCTATGTCCGAAGCTTCTACGCCTCGCAGATTCCCGAATATGAATCGGCCATCGACCTGCTCGAACGCTATCTGAAAGCGCCCGACAACACCGCGCTCGCGGCGTTCGCGCGCGAGCAGCTCCCGATGCTGCGCTCACAGGTCAGGGATGCCGAGCGCACCATGGCGGACAAGTAGCGCGCCTATTTGTCGTTCGGATGATGTTGCTGGCTCTCCGGCCGCACTGTCCGATTGCTCTCCGGCATCTTGTCCCGGCCGGCATCGCCATTGTCATCCTTGCCGCCCGAGGATGAGGTGCCGCTTCCGCTCGGATTGGACCTCGCGGCTGTCCCCGTGGTCGGCGAATCCGACTTCGGGGTGGCCGAGCTGGCGGCGGGATCGCCGGTCACCGACCCACGCCCGCTGGGCGCGCCGTTTTGCGCCAGCGCCGTCCCTGCCAACAGCACGAGGATCATCGCTGCAAGGCCTGCTCTCATGTCCGTTCTCCCTGATTGCAGGCTAACCGCAAGGCTTAGCGCTCCGTTCCTCGCCGAGTGCCGAGACGAGCCGACCGGCGGGCGAATTGGCCCTCGATTTTTCTCGGGAACTGCATGGAACCAATTCAGGCGATTGGCGTTATTGACGTCGGGCTGAGCAAGACAGGTTCCATTCCTCGCGTCGAACGTTGGCGCTTGATTTCGAATTTGGCTGACGCTCTATTTTGACCAAACGCGTCTTGCCTGGGATTCGGCCGACGCCTGCGGGGGAATTAGTATGAGCGACCTCGATTCCGGAGCTGCACGGTCCGGTCGCCGCGTTCCAAAGCCAAAAACCAATGGTCTATCGGATCCGGACTCCCGGGCCGAATTGCTGCTCGCCCTGCAGGCCATGCGCAGCGGCGACTTCTCCGTCCGCATGAGCGGCGACTATCTCGGCATCGACGGCAAGATCGCCGACACTTTTAATGAAATCATCGCCGCCAACCAGCGCATGGCGCAGCAGCTCGAACTGGTCGGCCAGGTGGTCGGCCGCGAGGGCAAGACCCGCCAGCGCGTGAAATTCGGCCTCGCCTCCGGCTCCTGGGCCGACATGGAAGGTTCCGTCAACACCCTGATCGACGATTTGTTGTGGCCGACGCGCGAGGTGACGCGCGCGGTCGCCGCCGTCGCGCAGGGCGACCTGCTCCAGACCGTCAAGCTCGACGTCGACGGCCGAAGCTGCGCGGCGAGTTCCTGCAGTCGGCCAACATCGTCAACACCATGATCAAGCAGCTCGGCGTGTTCACCTCCGAGGTGACGCGCGTGGCCCGCGAGGTCGGCACCGAAGGCAAGCTCGGCGGCCAGGCCCAGGTGCCTGAGGTGACCGGCGTCTGGAAGGACCTCACCGAGAGCGTCAACTCGATGGCGAACAACCTGACCAACCAGGTCCGCAACATCGCCGAGGTGACGATCGCGGTCGCGAACGGCGACTTGTCCAAGAAGATCACGGTCGACGTCCGCGGCGAGATCCTCCAGCTCAAGGAAGCCATCAACACGATGGTGGACCAGCTGCGCTCCTTCGCCTCCGAAGTGACGCGCGTGGCGCGCGAGGTCGGCACCGACGGCAAGCTCGGCGGCCAGGCCATCGTGCCCGGCGTCGCCGGCACCTGGAAGGATCTCACGGACTCCGTCAACGCGATGTGCGGCAACCTCACCGCCCAGGTGCGCAACATCGCCAACGTCACCACCGCCGTGGCACGCGGCGATCTCTCGCGCAAGATCACGGTGGACGTCCGCGGCGAAATTCTCGAGCTGAAGGACACCATCAACACCATGGTGGACCAGCTCAACTCCTTCGCCTCGGAAGTGACGCGCGTCGCGCGCGAAGTCGGCACCGAGGGCAAGCTCGGCGGCCAGGCCCAGGTGCCCGGTGTGGCCGGCACCTGGAAGGACCTCACCGACAACGTCAACTTCATGGCCTCGAACCTGACCGCGCAGGTCCGCAACATCGCCGACGTCGCCACCGCCATCGCGAGCGGCGACCTGTCGAAGAAGATCACGGTGAACGTCTCGGGCGAAATCCTTCAGCTGAAGGAAACGCTCAACACCATGGTGGACCAGCTCAATGCCTTCGCCGGCGAAGTGACGCGCGTGGCGCGCGAGGTCGGCACCGAGGGGCGGCTCGGCGGCCAGGCCAACGTGCTCGGCGTCGCCGGCACCTGGAAGGACTTGACGGAAAGCGTCAACTCGATGGCTTCGAACCTGACCGCGCAGGTCCGCAACATCGCGGAGGTGACGACCGCGGTCGCCGGCGGCGATTTGTCGAAGAAGATCACGGTGGACGTGCGCGGCGAGATCCTGGAGCTGAAGGACACCATCAACACCATGGTGGACCAGCTCAACGCCTTCGCCGGCGAAGTCACGCGCGTCGCCCGCGAGGTCGGCACCGAAGGCAAGCTTGGCGGCCAAGCCGTCGTGCGCGGCGTCGGCGGCACCTGGAAGGACCTCACCGACAGCGTCAACTCGATGGCCTCGAACCTCACCGGCCAGGTCCGCAATATCGCCGAGGTCGCGACCGCGGTCGCCAAGGGCGATCTGTCGAAGAAGATCACGGTGAACGTGTCGGGCGAGATCCTTCAGCTGAAGGAAACCCTGAACACGATGGTGGACCAGCTCAACGCCTTCGCCGGCGAGGTCACGCGCGTGGCGCGCGAGGTCGGCACCGACGGCAAGCTCGGCGGCCAGGCCGGCGTGCCCGGCGTTGCCGGCACCTGGAAGGACCTCACCGACAGCGTCAACTCGATGGCGGGCAACCTCACCGCCCAGGTCCGCAACATCGCCGAGGTCGCGACCGCCATCGCCGGCGGCGACCTGTCGCGCAAGATCACCGTGGACGTGCGCGGCGAGATCCTTCAGCTCAAAGACACCTTGAACACGATGGTCGACCAGCTCAACCGCTTCGCGGGCGAGGTGACGCGCGTGGCGCGCGAGGTCGGCACCGAAGGCCGCCTCGGCGGCCAGGCCAACGTGCCCGGCGTCGCCGGCACCTGGAAGGACCTCACCGACAGCGTGAACTCGATGGCGGGCAACCTGACGGCCCAGGTCCGCAACATCGCCGAGGTGACGACCGCCGTGGCGCGCGGCGACTTGTCCCGCAAGATCACCGTGGACGTGAAGGGTGAAATCCTCGAGCTGAAGAACACCATCAATACGATGGTCGATCAGCTCAACGGCTTTGCCGGCGAAGTGACGCGCGTGGCGCGCGAGGTCGGAACCGAAGGCAAGCTCGGCGGTCAGGCCGAAGTGCCCGGCGTCGCCGGCACCTGGAAGGACCTCACCGACAACGTCAACTTCATGGCCTCGAACCTGACGGCCCAGGTCCGCAACATCGCCGAGGTCGCGACCGCGATCGCCGGCGGCGATTTGTCGAAGAAGATCACGGTGGACGTGCGCGGCGAGATCCTGCTGCTCAAGGACACCCTCAACACCATGGTCGAGCAGCTCCGCTCGTTCGCCGCCGAAGTGACACGCGTGGCGCGCGAGGTCGGCACCGAAGGCCGGCTCGGCGGCCAGGCCGTCGTGCCCGGCGTCGGCGGCACCTGGAAGGATCTCACCGACAACGTCAATCTCTTGGCGGCGAACCTCACGACGCAGGTCCGCAACATCGCCGAAGTGACCACGGCGGTGGCGCGCGGCGACTTGTCGCGCAAGATCACCGTCGACGTGAAGGGCGAGATCCTGGAGCTGAAGAACACCATCAACACCATGGTGGACCAGCTCAACGCCTTCGCCGGCGAAGTGACGCGCGTGGCGCGCGAAGTCGGCACCGAAGGCAAGCTCGGCGGCCAGGCCCAGGTGCCCGGCGTCGCCGGCACCTGGAAGGACCTCACCGACACCGTGAACTTCATGGCCGCGAACCTGACCGAACAGGTGCGCGGCATCGTCAAGGTGGTGACCGCGGTTGCCGACGGCGACTTGAAGCAGCAGCTCACCGTGAAGTCGAAGGGCGAAGTCGCCGCGCTCGCCGACACCATCAACAACATGACCGAGACACTCGCGACCTTTGCCGATCAGGTGACCAGCGTGGCGCGCGAGGTCGGCGTCGAAGGCCGGCTCGGCGGCCAAGCCAACGTGCCGAGCGCGGCCGGCACCTGGAAGGACCTCACCGGCAACGTCAACCTGCTCGCCGCCAACCTGACGTCGCAGGTGCGCGCCATTGCCGAGGTCGCGACCGCCGTGACCAAGGGCGACCTGACGCGCTCGATTCAGGTCGATGCGCGCGGCGAAATGGCCGAACTGAAGGACAACATCAACACGATGATCACGAATCTCCGTCTCACGACGGACGTGAACACCGAGCAGGACTGGCTGAAGACCAACCTCGCCAAATTCACCAACATGCTGCAGGGCCAGCGCGACCTCACCACGGTCGGCCGGCTGATGCTGACCGAACTGTCGCCGCTGGTGAACGCCCATACCGGCGTGCTCTACCAGGTCGAGAGCGAGGACAATCCGCAGCTGTTGCTGCTGGCCTCCTATGCCAGCGACGGCATCTACCCGTATCAGCGCGTGCTGCAGTTCGGCGACGGCCTGATCGGCCAGTGCGCCCTCGACAAGCGGCCCCGCGTGGTCGCGGATATTCCAGCCGACGTGGTGCCGATCAACTCGGCCTTGTTCCGAGTCGCACCGAAGAACCTCGTGGTGCTGCCGGTGCTGTTCGAGGGCCAGGTCAAGGCGGTGATCGAGCTCGCCTCGCTCACCTCGTTTACGACCTCGCAGATGACCTTCCTGGAGCAGCTCACCGACTCCATCGGCATCGTGCTCAACTCGATCGAGGCGACGATGCAGACCGAAGGCCTGCTCAAGCAGTCGCAGCAGCTCGCCGGCGAGCCTCCAGACCCAGCAGCGCGAGCTGCAGCAGACCAACGACCAGCTGGAGCAGAAGGCGCAGCAGCTCGCCGAGCGCAACGTCGAGGTCGAACGCAAGAACCAGGAGATCGAGCAGGCCCGCCGCGCCCTCGAGGAAAAAGCGACCGAGCTTGCACTGACCTCGAAGTACAAGTCCGAATTCCTCGCCAATATGAGCCACGAGCTGCGCACGCCGCTCAACTCGATCCTGATCCTCGGACAGCAGCTCACCGACAATCCGGACGGCAACCTCTCGGCCAAGCAAGTCGAGTTCGCCCGCACCATCCACGGCGCCGGCACCGACCTGCTCAATCTGATCAGCGACATTCTGGATCTGTCCAAGATCGAATCCGGCACGGTGACGGTCGACGCCGAGGAAATCCTGACCGCAAATCTGCTCGAGACCGTCGGGCGGCCGTTCCGGCACGAGGCGGACAACCGCGATCTGTCGTTCAAGATCGACATCGATCCGAGCCTTCCGCGCAGCATCGTCACCGACTCGAAGCGCCTGCAGCAGGTGCTGAAGAACCTGCTCTCCAACGCCTTCAAGTTCACCGCCGAGGGCGAGGTGCGCCTGAAAGTCACCGGTGCCGTCGGCGGCTGGGGAACGGATCACCCGGTGCTGAACTCCGCCCCGGCCGTGATCGCGTTCGAAGTGTCCGATACCGGCATCGGCATTCCCCTGGAGAAGCAGAAGCTGATCTTCGAGGCATTCCAGCAGGCCGACGCCGGCACCAGCCGGAAATACGGCGGCACCGGCCTCGGACTTGCGATCAGCCGCGAGCCTCGCGAGCCTGCTCGGCGGCGAGATCCATCTGCGCAGCTCGCCCGGCAAGGGCTCGTCCTTCACGCTCTATCTGCCGCTCAAATATTCCGGCCCGACGCTCGCACCGCGGGCCGCGCCGGCGCCGCAGCCATACAACCAGCCGCCGGCGCTGCAGCCGGCCGCCCCCGACCAACCGCCGCGCGTCATCGAGCAGCTTCCCGACGACCGGCTCAACCTCGAGCCGGGCGACAGCATCCTCCTGATCGTCGAGGACGATCCGCATTATGCGCGCGTGCTGGTCGACCTCGCGCGTGACAAGGGATTCAAGGTGCTGGTCGCCGCCCGCGGCGCCGAGGCGCTGGAGCTCGCCAAGCAATACCAGCCGAGGGCCGTCTCGCTCGACGTGTTCCTGCCCGATATGCTGGGCTGGACCGTGCTGAGCCAGCTCAAGCACAATCCGCTGACGCGCCACATCCCGGTGCAGATCATCACGCTCGACGAGGACCGCCAGCATGCGTTGGCGCGCGGCGCGTTCTCCTTCGTCAACAAGCCGACCACGACCGAAGGCGTTTCGGCCGCGCTGACGCAGATCAAGGAATATGCAAGGCCGCGTCGCAAGCGGCTCCTGATCGTCGAGGACAACGAGGCCGAGCAGCTCTCGATCCGCGAGCTTCTGCACCACGACGACATCGAGATCGTGACGACCGACACGGGCGCAGCCGCGCTCTCGATGCTGCGCGAGGCGCCGTGCGACTGCGTGGTGCTCGACCTCCGCCTGCCCGACATGAGCGGCTTCGAGGTGCTGGACCAGATCCGCAGCGACGAGGCGCTGTCGAACGTCCCGGTGGTCGTCTTCACCGGCCGCGAGCTGTCGGCGGAGGAGGATGCGGAACTCCACACCATGGCCCGCAGCATCGTGGTCAAGGGCGTGGAATCGCCCGAGCGCCTGCTCGACGAGACCGCGCTGTTCCTGCACCGTGTCATCACGGAACTGCCGATCGAGAAGCAGCGCATGCTGGAGAAGCTGAATAGTTCCGACGAGGACCTGATCGGCAAGACCGCGCTACTCGTCGACGACGACGCCCGCAACATCTTCGCGCTGTCGAGCGTGCTGGAACGCCGCGGCATGAAAGTGCTGACGGCGACGACCGGCAACGAAGCGGTGACCCTGGTCGAATCCAACCCGGAGATCGCCATCGTGCTGATGGACATCATGATGCCGCAGATGGATGGCTATCAGACCATCGGCGTCATTCGCGAAAACCCGGCCTTCGCCCGCCTTCCGATCATCGCGCTGACCGCCAAGGCGATGAAGGGCGACCGCGAAAAGTGCCTGGAGGCCGGCGCGTCCGACTATCTCGCCAAACCCGTCAACACCGATCAATTGCTGCTTGCGATCCGCATGTGGCTGCACCGTTGAGTTTGGATCCGCGTATGGACCACGAAAAGGTCAACATCCTCCTCGTCGACGACCAGCCGGCAAAGCTGCTCGCCTACGAGGTGATATTGAAGGATCTCGGCGAGAACCTCGTGATCGCCTCGTCCGGACGCGAGGCGCTGGAGCTGCTGCTCAAGACCGAGATCGCGGTGATCCTGGTCGACGTCTGCATGCCCGAGCCTCGACGGCTTCGAGCTCGCCGCGATGATCCGCGAACATCCGCGCTTCCAGAAGACCGCGATGATCTTCATCTCCGCCATCCAGGTCAGCGACATCGACCGGTTGCGCGGCTACGAGATGGGCGCGGTCGACTATGTGCCGGTGCCGGTCGTGCCGGAGGTGCTGCGCGCGAAGGTGAAGGTGTTCGCCGAGGCTCTATCGCAAGACCCGCGAGCTCGAACGGCTGAATCAGGATCTCGAGGACCGCGTCCGCGCACGCACGGCGGAACTGGAGAATTCCACCGCGAAGCTGCGCGAGAGCGAGCAGCGGCGCAGCATGGCGATCGCCGCCGGCAAGATGGGCTCCTGGGACTGGGATTGGATCAGCGGCGACTGGATGTGGGACGAGGGGCAATATCGCATCTTTGGCGTCAGCCCCGAGAGCTTCGAGGTCAACCCGCCCAACGTCCAGGCGCTGTTGCATCCCGATGACGTCGATCAGTTGCGCAAGGCGATCGCCGAGTTCAACAAGGGCACACGGGCCTATGAGACCGAGTTCCGTATTATCCGGCCCGATGGAGAGGTCCGCTGGTGCGTCGGCACGGCGGCGGCGACGGTGGACGACAGCGGCCGCGTCGTGCGCGTCAGCGGCGTCACCGTGGACATCACCGAACGCAAGCGCGCCGAGGAACGGCAGAACCTGCTGGCACGGGAAGTCGATCATCGCGCCAAGAATGCGCTGGCGCTGGCGCAGTCGATCGTGCGCCTCACCCGCGCCGACGAGGTCAAGGCCTATGTGAACGCCGTCGAAGGACGCATCAATGCGCTGGCGCGCGTGCACACCATTCTGTCACTCTCGAGCTGGCAAGGCGCCGAACTCTCCAGGCTGATCGACGAGGAGCCTCGCGCCCTATTCGCTGGGCGGCCAGATCATATTGGCAGGTCCAGAGGTCCAGTTGCTGCCGGCGACGGCCCAGACGCTGGCGCTCGCGCTGCACGAGCTCTTCACCAACTCGGCCAAATATGGCGCCCTCTCGACCCGGTCGGGACGACTCGCGATCGGCTGGCAGGTCGAGGATCAGTTGCTGACGTTGAACTGGGAGGAATCTGGCGGCCCGCTTGTCATGACTCCGAAATCTCGCGGCTTCGGCACGCGGAGCCTGCTGGCGAGCGTCGAGTCGCAGCTCGGCGGACAGGCGCAGTTCGATTGGCGGGCCGAGGGCCTGTTGTGCCGTCTCGAGGTGCCGTTGACGCGCAAAACGGCGGCGACGAGCGCATCCGGCACATTCGACGATGCCAGCTCCGCCGAATTGCAGCGCGCATCGGGTTAAGCGTTTTCCGGAAAAGGCGGCGACCCCTCGCGTCGAGAAGACGTCTCCAGACGAAGTGAGAGTGTTCCTTCCGGTTGAATCAGAGGGCGAAGCGCCTCAACCGGACGCCGTCAACCGTTGCGCCATTCGCGGCTGGCGCGCGATCCGGCCTTCGAGCCAGGCTTCCGTCTGAGCGAGATCACGTAGCGCCCTGGCATAGCGGCGGGCCGCACTCCGTTCCGCGCCGCGCGGCAGCTTGCGCGCCTTGCGCAGAATGTCTGCGGCGGCGTTGCGATAGGCCAGTGAGCGGTAAAGAAAGACAACCTTACCCATATCGAATGTTCCCGTCTTGATGCGTCCATCTTCGCAAGCCCGGCATGAACATCCGATGAAGCCGGGGATGACAATTCCTTCATTCAATTGGAACCAGCGAATAGGGCTGGCGTTGCATGCCAAATCGGGATGCAGTCCCATGCGCACGAAAAAGTCGTCGGATCTGATCTCTGCGACCGGACTCGTCAAGCTGATGTCGCATGCGATGATGGGCGCAGCCCTCGGCCTCGCCTTCAGTCTCGCGCTGATCCTGTGCAACCCGGCCGTCGCCAGCCTGCTCAATCACGGTGGCGGGCAGACCGCGACCATCTTCGCCCTCACATTGGTCACGACGTTCGCGATCGGCGCGACACTGACCGGCGTCGTGTTCATCCTCTCCGAGGACAAGCAATCTTGAAGCACCCGCAAGCGCGGCGGGAGCCTTTGTTGGAACTCCTGTTGGAAATGGCGGTTGGCTGCCTGCGTCAATTTAACCCAGGGAGTTCCCCGCATGACAAAGATGAAGCTCGCTCTCACCGCAATGCTGGCAGCCGGCCTCGCTGCCGCGCCGCTCGCCGCGCAGGCAAAGTCGCATAAGGCGAAACACGGATCCTCGATGTCGTCATCGCAGACCACGGGCGCCAACACCAAATCGTCCAAGGGCGCCGATCCCTCCGGCCAGGGCGGTTCGGGTCCCGGTTCGGACCAGGGCGGCACCATGACGAACAAGAGCAGCAAGGGCATGAACAACACCAAGTGAGCTCCCGCCTCTCGACCTCAAAGGCTCTGCGGCAACGCAGGGCCTTTTTGCCGCGATGATCGTTCGGCGATCGCGCGCTGCATCCGCCGACGTCCGTCAGCTCATTGCGGCCGGCGCGTTTCGAAGTTGAGCCCAGGGCTCGCGGAATTCGTCTTCGCGAGTTGCTCGAGCTGTGCCCGCTTGCGTCCGATCAGAAGCTGGGCCGCCGCATCGTCGAGCCCCGCACGTTGCAATTGCCGGATGGCAGAGCCCAGCTCGAGAATCTCGGCGCGTAACCTCAGCATCCGGTAAGCGTCCGGGTCTTCTTCCACGACGCCCCCTCGAAGGTTCAGCGCCGCGAGATCGCGCGCGCAGACGTACCGACGGTCTTCACGAGACGAAGGCGAACCCGGTCGCGGACGTCAGGCAGGACATCGCCGCCGCCGGCGGCCTTCCATTCGCCGATCAGGAGATTGATCTTCCGGCGCAGATCCATCTGCGCCAGGGCCTGCTGCGTGCAATCGCGGTCGCCGTTGATGGAAACGCGCACGACCGCCTCGACGTTGGCCATTTCCAGCCTCAAGGCGCTGATTTTGCGTCGAATTTCATTAATTCTGTTGTCCATGGCTTGTTAGAACAAAATAAGAACATATAGTCAAGCCACGATTTCAGGGATGGAGAATGTCAGATGCAGGTTCAAGTGAGATACGACGCCAAGGTTTTCCTCGCCGAGCAGATGACCCGGGCGCAGTCGCTGAGGCTGAAGCGGTTGAGCGAAGAGGCTTATCAGCCCGCACAATATGCGCGCGATCTGACCTCCACCGAGGCTGCACGGCGCATTCAGGTGCTGGAAGCGGAGATCGAGCTGGCAAACTCCTTCTAGACCAGGCTTGCGCCTGGCACCTGTTGCACTCTTCGGAACCATGCTTGGACCGAATGGTTCTCCCCGGCCAAGGGAGAACAGGCATGGCACGTAAGGCAAAGAAGCGCCGCTACTCGCGCAGCTCCGGCAGCGATGTCGAGAGCGAGATGCGACGCTACAAGAAAGGCACCGCCAAGAGCGGTCCCAAGGGCCGTGGCGGACGCGTGAAGAGCCGCAAGCAGGCGATCGCGATCGGACTGTCGAAGGCGCGCAAGAAGGGCAAGAAGGTCCCGAAGAAAGCCGCGAAGAAGTCGTCGAAGAAGAGCACGACCAGGAAGACGACGAAGAAGACCACCAGGAAATCGTCGAAGCGCAAATCCAGCAAGCGTTGACACTGCACCGGTTCAGATCATGCTGCCCGGCATGAAGCAGCGGATCGAAACCCCGAACGCCGTCTTCACCGGCCACACCATGGTGCGGCCGGCGCGGTTCGGCTCGGTGATGACGGCTTCGTCGGGCACTTCGACCCACTCGCCATCGAGGCGCACGCGATAATGCCCGTTGTGCGATTCCCAATCGGGATCGGCGACGGCAAAACCATCGGCATCCGAGCAGCAGGGACCGAGATGGCTGCGCAAGCTGTCGAACCAGGGCTTGAGCGGCGAGTCCGCGTAACGGCCGTCATCACGACCCAGCGCGTTGCCGCCCCAGAGCACGAACGGCGCCGCGAGCAGCGCCCCCTCAGCGAGAGCTTCAATCGATCCATCTCGGCACCGATCAAATCCGAACCACCGGCCAGTTCCACAAAGCGGCCGCTGGTTCGATGTTCCACGCTTGCAACCCCGTCCTCGGCGGCGTCGGTGCCGCAGCAGAGTTGCACGAGGTGGAACTGTGCGGGGCGAACACGGCTTTTTCGTATGAACCGCGTCACCATCGCTGCCGTTAACGAGAATGTTATCGGCGGTCCTCTCTGGCAATCCTGACGACGAACCGACAAGGCGGCCGGAGGGCCGCCTTGCTTGATTGAAGCCGATCGATCTTCGCGTCAGGCGAGCGGCACCGCGACGAACCTCGTTGTCTCCGCGCTTCTGACCTGCAGCAGCACGCTGCGCTTGCCGGACGATTTGGCCTGCGCCAGCTCCGAGCGGACGTCGCCGACATTGGCGACCGTCTTGCCGCCGACATTGAGGATGACGTCGCCGGTCTGGATGCCGCGCTGCGCCGCCGGCCCTTGCGGATCGACTTCGGTCACGACGACGCCCTTCTGGCCGGCGCCTTGGACCTCGCCGGCCGGCGCGAGGCCAAGCCCGAGACGCGGCGTGCCCGCGCCCGGCTGCTCCCTGCCCTCGTCGGTCGCGCCCTTTGCCTTGGCCTGCCGCTCGTTCGGCAGCTCGCCGAGGGCAAGCGTCAGCGTCTTGGTCCCGCCGTTGCGGAAGACATCGAGCTTCACCGAGCTGCCCGGCGCCAGGGTTGCGATGGTCCTCGCTAGATCGCGGGAGTCCCTGATCGCGGTGCCGTCGACGGCGGTGATGACGTCACCCGCCGCGATGCCGGCCTTTGCCGCCGGGCTGCCATCCTGCGGATTGTCGACGATGGCGCCCCGCGCCTCCTTCAAGCCGAGGCTGTCGGCAATCTCCGACGTCACCGGCTGGACCTGCACACCGAGCCAGCCGCGGGTCACCGCGCCCTTGTCCTTCAGCTGCGCGACGACGAGTTTCGCGGTCGAGGCCGGAATGTCGAAGCCGATGCCGACCGAGCCGCCGGAGGGCGAGAAGATCGCGGTGTTCACGCCGATGACGTTGCCGCTCATGTCGAAGGCAGGTCCCCCGGAATTGCCCTTGTTGATCGGCGCGTCGATCTGGATGAAATCGTCATACGGACCGTTGCCGATGTCGCGGCCGCTGGCCGAGACGATGCCGGCCGTCACGGTTCCGCCCAGACCGAAGGGATTGCCGACCGCGACCACCCAGTCGCCGATGCGCGGTTTCTGGTCGGAGAACTTGACGAACGGAAAATCCGTCTTGCCGTCGACCTTGATCAGCGCGAGATCGGTCTTGGGATCGGTGCCGACGACCTTCGCGGTATAGCTAGTGCCGTCATCCAACGTCACTTGCACCGACGAGGCGTGGTCGACGACGTGGTTGTTGGTGACGGCATAGCCGTCGGCGGAGATGAAGAAGCCGGAGCCTTCGCCGGTGATCATCTGATGGCGCTGGCGCGGCATGCCGTTCGGGCCGCCCGGGAAGCGGAAGCCGAACTGGCGGGAGAACTGGTCGAACGGGGACTGCTCGTCCTGATCCATCCGGTTCTGCTGCAACATGGCGCTCTTGTCGTTGTCCTGGTCGATCTTGACCCGCACCGAGATGACGGCAGGCTTGACCTTGCTGACGAGATCACCGAAGCCCGGCGGCGGCGTGGCGGATTCCGCGGCCTGTGCCGGCGCGATGAAGGAGCCCGGAGCGAAATGTGACGTACCGGGAGACGCCGCCAGCACGGCCATGCCGAGCGCCGCCACGGTGCCGAGCAGCGCGAGCCGGCGCGGTTTCAAGATCTTGCGGGACGTCGGAGTGTCGGAATTGGCGCGATCGTTCATGTCGAAATGTCCATGTTGGATAGGGAGTCGCCTTGCACCCAACATGGACATCGTCACCTTACGACGTCCCGTCCATCCGATTAAATCTTGGCAAAGAACATACGAAAGGGCCCTCCGCGGCAACGTTGTCCCATCGCATTTGATGCAGCTCAACGCGGGTCCCTCGGGCAGTGAAAAACTGCGGCCACCGGATGATGTTCAGCGGAGGCGGCCCATGTACAAAGACATTCTCGTTCACATTCCCACCGAACGTCCCATGCGCGCGGCGATTGAAGGCGCGATTTCGCTGGCGGCGCAGTTCAACGCCCATCTCGACGCGGTCGCGCTCGGCTATGTCGCCTCGAGCGCGGCCTACGTGATGGAGGGCGGCGCTGCGGTCGCCGCCGTGTTCGAACTGGAGCGCGAGCGCGCCGTGGAACGGGCGGAGGCTGCGCTTTCGGTGTTCAAGATCGAAGCGACCAACGCCGGCATCTCCCACGCCTGCCGCGCGCTCGGCGCGATCCCGGTGGATGCGGCCGCCTCGCTCGGCGAGATCGCGCGGCTGCACGAACTTAGCGTCGTGCTTCAGCCCGAGCCGGCACACGGCTCCTTCGACAACGACGTGCCCGGCGAGATCCTGTTCCAGGCAGGCGGCCCGGTGCTGTTTCTGCCCTACACCTTCCGCGGCGCGTTTAGGGCGGGCCGGATCGGCATCTGCTGGGACGGCAGCCGGGTCGCCGCCCGCGCCGTGCACGACGCCGCCCCGTTCCTGGCGCGCGCCGACGAGGTCGTGATCATCACCGTCAACGAGGCCAAGGCGCTCCCGGACGAAGCTTCAGCGAACAATCTAGCAAGGCATCTCGGCCGGCGCGGACTGTCGACCCGCACGGTCAGCCTGTCGGCGTCGCGCGCCGACATCCAGCCGACCATCCTGTCACTGGCGGCCGATGAGGCTCTCGATCTGCTGGTGATGGGTGGTTACGGCCATTCGCGGCTGCAGGAACGCGTGCTCGGCGGCGTCACCCGCGCCATGCTGGAAGCCATGACGGTGCCGACGCTGATGTCGCATTGAGACGATGCGGCGCCGTCACGCGGCGACCGGGGTCTCCCAGGCCTCGCGCGCCGAAACGGCGCCTTCGTCGTGCTTGACGTTGCAGGCGTCGAAATGCGCCTTCAGCGCGACCTCGGCGAGATATTCGAAATGTTCGGCCTGGCCGAGCAGCTCCCAGTTCTGCAGCGGCCGGTAGGCGGCCTGCTGACGACAGAGGGACGCCAGCGCCCGGTAGCGACGTACGTTCTCCATGAGACCCTCCCTCGCATTCGCAGAGCTTATTACTCCAATTTGCGTCAGGCCGATGGCGGTTGTGCAAAAGATTTGCTGCGACCGCCACGCGCCTGGCCTCGCCTCGGATGTTAGGAAATATATGTCCGGCCTAAAGTTCCAAACGGGCCCGGGAACCAGGGACGCGGCCGCCTGGCAATCCAACGGCTAGGCGTACAGCCGGCGCTCCACGGTCACGCCGACCAGGTCGAGATACCGCTCGATCAGGTCGGGCCGGCCGACCAGATAGCCCTGCATCTCCTCGCAGGCCTCGCGCGCCAGGAAGGCACGCTGCGCCTCCGTCTCCACCCCTTCGGCAATGACGGGGATGCCGAGGGCGTGGGCGAGGCTCAGCACCGCGCGGACGATCTCGGCCGATTGCGGCGTCACCTCGAGATTGGAGATGAAACCGCGATCGATCTTGATCTTGTCGAACGGGAACGACTGCAGATAGGACAGCGAGGAATAGCCGGTGCCGAAATCGTCCATCGCGATCCGGACGCCGAGCGCTTTCAGCCGCCGCAGCAGATTGAGCGCGCGGGTGAAATCGCCGATCAAGACGCCCTCGGTGATCTCGACCTCGAGCCGCGTCGGCGTCAGCCCCGTCTCCAGCAGGATCTGGTGGATCGAACGTTCGAGATCGCCGGCCTGGAACTGGACCGGCGACAAATTGACGGCGACCTGCAACGGCCGCGGCCAGGATGCCGCCTCGCGGCATGCTTCGCGCAAGACCCATTCGCCGATCTCGACGATCAGCCCGTTCTCTTCGGCCAGCGGGATGAACTGGTCCGGCGGCACGAAGCCCCGCGTCGGGTGATTCCAACGCAGCAGGGCCTCGAAGCCGATGACCGCGCCATCCACCCGCGCCTGCGGCTGGAAGTAGACCAAAAACTGGTTCTGCTCGAGCGCCTGCCGCAGATCGTGCTGCAACAGCCTGCGATCGCGCAGCTCCTGGTCCATCTCGGATTCGAACACACGGACCCGTCCCCTGCCCTCGCGCTTGGCGCGATAGAGCGCGGAATCGGCGTTGGCGAGCAGCGTGGCGGCGTTCACGCCGTCGTCCGGATAGAACGCGATGCCGACGCTGAGGCCGACATGGGGCAGGTAATCGTCGACCTCGAGGCTCCTTGCCGATCGTCTCGACCAGGCGTTCGGCAAGCGCCAGAACGTCCTCACGACTGATATCGTCGGGCATCAGGATCATGAACTCGTCGCCGCCGATCCGGGCGACGAAGGCCCCGTCGGCTTCCGCGGCAAGCCGGTCCGCCGCCGCTCGCATCAGCGTGTCGCCGACGGGGTGGCCGAACACGTCGTTGACCTCCTTGAAGCGGTCGAGATCGAGGCTGAGCACGGCAAAGCTGGTCGCCGCGTCCTGCGCCTGCTCCAGCCGCTCGCCGATCGCGGCGTTGAAGGCGCTGCGGTTCGGCAGGTCGGTCAAGGCGTCATGATGCGCAAGATGGCTGATCCGCGCCTGGTTCGTGATCCTCTCGGTGACGTCCTCGATCACGCCGACCAGATATTGCGGCGCACCGCTGCCGTCCCTGATCAGCAGCTTGCGGGAATTGACCAGGCGATCGCTGCCCTTGACGCCGACTTCGAGCAGATGCCCCTCCAGGAACATCGGCGTGCCGCTGTCGACCACGCGGCGATCCTGCTCGCTGACGGCGCGGGCGACGTTGTCGGGGAAGATCTCTTCCGGCGTCTTGCCCAGCATCTGCTCGCGCGGCATTCCGTAATATTCTTCGCCGGCGCGGTTGAGCAGGACGTAGCGGGAGTCCTTCGCATCCTTGGCGAACACCGCGATCGGAATGTTCTCGATGATGCTGTCGAGGAATTCGCGGGCCCGCAGCAGATCCTGCTCGGCGCGCTTGTGCGTCTGCTCGAGTTCCTCGATCATCAGCCTGATCGCACGGTCGGTGCGGCGGCGATCGCAATCGCTCTCCTCATAGGCCGCACTGACGAGACTCGCCGAGCTTGGTCAGGTCGACCTTCCCGGTTTCGTCCGTCGATTGGCGGATCTGTCTGGCGAGCAGACGATGCATGGTCAAGCCGCCGCCTCCGCGATGACGGTGACGGTCATGGTCTGGTTGTGCAATTCGCAGCGGCCGGACGCGGCCGGTGGGGCGATCTCGCCGTAGGAGTAGAATCCGATCCGGACGAAATCATCGCCGAGTTCGGCGGCAACCGCATCCAGCTCGTCCTGCGTGCGCTGTCCCATCACCCTGCGGCGGCCGGTGCAGCTCACCAGGATGGCGAGCTTGTCGCCGGCGACCCCTTCCGCGAGTGCGTTGCGCGCCTGCCTGCCGGCTTCGCCGGCGCCGGCGGCGAGACTGTCGAAATTGGCGCGCATCAACTGCGCGGTGCATCCTTCCGGAATGTCGGCCGCAAATGTCAGCGTGCGGGCGTCGCGATCCACCGCGAACACCGAGCGCACGATCTGGCGGTTCGGCTCGGCCTCGTCGTGAATACGCAAGGGAAATGCGAGACCCGAACCCGGCATTGCCGCGGCCTCTTCCTCGCCGAGATAGCGGGTGTAGAGGTCCAGCGGCGGTTCGCCGTCGAGGCTCCACGACCACGGAGCCTTGCGCCTTCGTCACCTTGCGGCGGGGCCCGAACACGTCCCAGCCGCCGGCGCAGCCATGCGCGAAACGGAACGAGGCGCCGTAGAATGCGATCGCCGCGATGCGGTTCGGCGACGGCTCGGCGTCGGCGCCGACGATCGTCTGCTCGAATTGGGCCCCATCGCCGGCGAGCCCGCCGGTGACGGGCAAGTCCGGTCCGAGGACGTCAGTGATCCCGGCAAGCAATTCGCCGCCGTTCACCCCCAGTCCGTCCGACAGCACGAACAGGCCGGCCAGATCCGCCGCCAGCACCTGGCGGGCAAGACGCGCGCCGCAAGCCCGCGACGCATCGCGGCTTTCGACGACTTCCTGCACCAGCCGCACCTGCGTATGGGCAAAGCGCAAGGCGACCGCGACGACTTCGTCATCGCAGATGTCGTCGCCGTGGATCTGTCCGCCGGTGCTGCAGCCGACGATATGGCTGTCGGGATGAAGACCGCGCAGCTCGCGATAACGCTGGCCGTCCACCAGTTGCTCACGGCTGCCGAAATAGAGCACGAGCTGGGGAGGCTCGCGCAGGGCTTCCGCTCCGCGCCAGCCATGGGCAGCATTCCAGTGAAGATATTGAATGTGCATCCCACGCCCTCTGCAGCTCTTGAACCACAGATTGTGAAGCGGCGCATTGCGTCGCCGTTAATCGGGCGCTTACTTCGACACCGTTGGTTACTCCGGCATGAAAGGTGTCGTCGACTCGCGCCAGATCTCCGTAGGACTCCGGGAAATCCAGCGCCGAGACCGTCAACGGCTCGGTGCAACTGCGCAGTGAGCCCCCGTAATCTACCGGGTGCGCGCGCTTTCGCCGAGACGCATCGGCTGCAAGGCATGATCCCGCGACTTCGGAACCCGCCCCTTCTCGGCAGCGCTGCGAATCGCCTCGATGTTTCCCGCGTAATCGGCAACGCTGTTGCCGCGGAACACCGCGGAACCCGCTACCAGCGTATCGGCCCCCGCCGCCGACACAGCAGCGGCATTGTCGTGCGTGATACCGCCATCGACCTCGAGCCGGATCGGCCGGTCGCCGATCATGGCCTTGATCCGTTCGATTTTCCCGAGCTGGGATTCGAGGAAGGACTGGCCGCCAAAGCCGGGATTGACCGTCATCACCAGCACGAGGTCGAGACGATCGAGCACGTATTCGATGGCGCTCTCGGGCGTTGACGGGCACAGGCTGACGCCCGCCTTCTTGCCGAGCGCGCGGATCGCCTGGAGCGAACGGTCGAGATGAGCGCCCGCCTCCGCATGAACGGTGATGACATCGGCCCCGGCCTTCGCGAACGCTTCGACGTAGGGGTCGGTCGGGGCGATCATCAGATGCACGTCGAAGATCTTCTTCGTCGCCGGCCGGATCGCCTTGATGACATCGGCGCCGAAGCTGATGTTCGGCACGAAGTGCCCGTCCATGACGTCGCAATGGATCCAGTCGGCGCCGGCGGTGTCGATTGCCGAAACCTCCTCGCCGAGCCGCGCGAAATCCGCAGCCAGGATCGATGGCGCGATGATGATCTCTCCGCTCATGGCTTAGCACTCCGCGCATCTGCGCCGTCGCTGAAGACGCGGCTTGCCAGGACGTCCATGGGATCGATGGTCTCGAGGTCGGCGACGTCGAGCATGCGGTCGAGATCGGACACCAGGCGATCGGCCTGCCGCAGCCGGATGCGGTCCACGGCATTGCGGATCGAACGCGCATTGGAGAAGAACGGCTGGGTCCGGCGCAGCGCGATGTATTTCTCGAACGCCTCGCGCGCCGCCACGGAGAAGCGATAGCCGCGCTCCTTCAGCATCAGCTCGGCGATGACGAGCAGCTCCTCTTCCGCATAATCAGGGAAGTCGATGTGATGGGCGATGCGCGAACGGAAGCCGGGGTTGGAGGCGAAGAAGCTCGTCATGCGTTCGCCATAGCCGGCGAGGATCACGACGAGGTCCTCGCGCTGGTTCTCCATCACCTGGAGCAGGATCTCGATGGCCTCCTGGCCGTAGTCGCGCTCGTTGTCGGGTCGATGCAGGTAATAGGCCTCGTCGATGAACAGGACGCCGCCCATCGCCTTCTTCAGGATTTCCTTGGTCTTCGGCGCGGTATGGCCGATGTACTGGCCGACGAGATCGTCGCGCGTCACCGAGATCACCTGCCCGCGCCGCACGAAGCCGAGCCCGTGCAGGATCTTGGCCATGCGCAGCGCCACCGTGGTCTTGCCGGTGCCGGGATTTCCGGTGAAGGACATGTGCAGCGTCGGCGGCGCGGAGGCGAGGCCCGCGCGCTGGCGGATGCGTTCGATCAGGAGCAGCGAGGCGATCTGGCGCACGCGGCTCTTGACCGGCTTCAGCCCGATCAGCTCCCGCTCCAGCTCTTGCAGCGTCTCGGTGATCCCGGCCGCCTCGGCCTCCTTGCGGAGATCGAAATGGGTCTCGCCAGGTTCGGTCGTCGTTGCGTGGGGTATGTCGAGCATGGCTACCCTCGAAGAAAGGAGCTTCGCCGCGGGGGAGCGGCGAAGCAGTGGTCCGCCAAGGATACGGAGCAGGGAGAGGCTCCGCGCGGAGGAGAACGGCTTAAGGCGCGGCGTGCGCGGCCGGCTTGCGCACCGTGGTGTAGCGGATGGAGCGGCCGCCCACCTCCTGCCGCACCAGCTCGAACTCGGCCTCATTCGGCGGCCGGTTGACGAGGAAGGAGATCCGCACCGATTCCCAGCCATGGCTGGAATCGAAGCCGCTGATGCGGATGTAGCGATCGCCATACACCCTGCGGCACTCCGCGAGGCTCCATCATCACGCCCGCGGCGTCCTGGAGGTCGAACATCGGCAGGCCCCACATCTCCCAATAGGTGTTGCGGGGATGCGGATCGTCGGTGAACTCGATGTTCACCGCCCAGCCGTTCGTCAGGCAATACTGCACCTGCTTGTTGATCTGGTCGTCGGTGAGATCGGGCAGGAACGAAAAGCAACCTTGAGTGAGTTTCATGCTGCGTCTCCTTAGACGGTTTCGAGCGCGGTCGGCACGAAGTCCGGCGTGTCGGTGGATTGATAGTTGAACGTCACGTCCTTCCAGACCTCGAGCGCCGCCTTCAGCGGCGTGCAGGTCTCGGCCGCCCTGGCCAGGATCTCCGGACCCTCGTGGACGTAGTCGCGGCCCTCGTTGCGGGCGAGGATCATCGCTTCCAGCGCCACGCGGTTGGCGATCGCGCCGGCCGCGATGCCCATGGGATGGCCGATGGTGCCGCCGCCGAACTGCAGCACGACGTCCTCGCCGAGCAGATCGAGCAGCTGGTGCATCTGGCCGGCATGGATGCCGCCGGAAGCGACCGGCATCATCTTGTTGAGGCTCGCCCAGTTCTGGTCGAAGAACAGGCCGTGCTCGAGCCTGGTCGGATTGAAGTCCTCGCGGCAGACGTCGTAATAGCCGCGCGTGGTGTTGGGATCACCCTCGAGCTTGCCGACCACCGTGCCGGCATGAATGTGGTCGACGCCGGCAAGCCGCATCCATTTGGCGATGACGCGGAACGACACGCCGTGGCTCTTCTGCCGCGTATAGGTCGAGTGACCGGCGCGATGCAGATGCAGGATCATGTCGTTGCGCCGCGCCCATTTGGCCATCGACTGGATCGCCGTGTAGCCGATCACGAGGTCGATCATGACGATGCACGAGCCGAGGCTCCTTGGCGAACTCCGCGCGCTCGTACATGTCCTCCATCGTGCCCGCGGTGATGTTCAGGTAAGTGCCCTTCACCTCTCCGGAGGCTGCCTGCGCGCGGTTCACCGCCTCCATGCAATAGAGGAAACGGTCGCGCCAGTGCATGAAGGGCTGCGAGTTGATGTTCTCGTCGTCCTTGGTGAAATCCAGTCCGCCCTTCAGCGCCTCGTAGACGACGCGGCCGTAGTTGCGGCCGGACAGGCCGAGCTTCGGCTTCACCGTCGCGCCCAGCAGCGGCCGGCCGAACTTGTCGAGCCGCTCGCGCTCGACGACGATGCCGGTCGCCGGTCCCTGGAACGTCTTCACATAGGCGACCGGGAAACGCATATCCTCCAGCCGCAGCGCCTTGAGCGGCTTGAAGCCGAACACGTTGCCGATGATCGAGGCCGAGAGGTTCGCAATCGAACCCGGCTCGAACAGGTCGAGGTCATAGGCGATGTAGGCGAAATACGAGCCCGGCGTGCCCGGGACGGGATCGACCCGGTAGCACTTCGCGCGATACTTCTCCGCCGCGGTCAGGCGGTCGGTCCACACCACGGTCCAGGTCGCAGTCGAGGATTCGCCGGCCACCGCGGCGGAGGCCTCGATCGGATCGACGCCCTCCTGCGGCGTCACGCGGAACAGCGCGATGACGTCGGTGTCCTTTGGCGTGTAGTCGGGCTCCCAATAGCCCATGCGCTTGTATTCCATCACGCCGGAGCGATAGCGTTCCTTGCCGCGGACGGTGCCTGCATGTGCGTTCATGTCTCTCTCCTGTTCGTTTCTCTGCTCTTTCTGATGGATCAGGCCGCGACCGGCTCGCGGGAATCGACGCGCGGATCGAGGCTCGCCGGCACGATAGCGCCGCGCCATCTCGCCCAAGGGAATGACCTTGATCTTGCTCGCATGGCCCGCGGTGCCGAACTGCTCGAAGCGCTCGCGGCAAAGCTCGCGCATCGCATCCATTGCGGGTTTGAGGAATTTGCGCGGATCGAACTCGGAGCGTGTCTCGGCCGCGACCTTGCGGAACACGGCGGTCATCGCCAAGCGGCAGTCGGTGTCGATATTGACCTTGCGCACACCGCTCTTGATGCCGCGCACGATCTCCTCGACCGGTACGCCCCAGGTTTGCGGCATCTCGCCGCCGAACTGGTTGAACATGTCCTGCAGCGGCTGTGGCACCGAGGAGGAGCCGTGCATGACGAGATGCGTGTTCGGCAGCCGGCGGTGGATCTCTTCGACCACCCGCATCGCCAGGATGTCGCCATCGGGCTTGCGGCTGAATTTGTAGGCCCCGTGCGAGGTGCCCATCGCGATGGCCAGCGCATCGACCTTCGTGGCGCGGACGAAATCGACGGCCTGGTCGGGATCGGTCAGGAGCTGGTCGTGGCTGACCTTGCCCTCGACGCCGTGCCCATCTTCCTGTTCACCGCCGCCATGCTCGAGCGAGCCGAGCACGCCGAGGCTCGCCTTCGACGGAAGCGCCAACCCAATGCGCCAGATCGACGACACGACGGGTGATCGCGACGTTGTAGTCGTAGTCGGCCGCTGTCTTGGCATCGGCCTTGAGCGAACCGTCCATCATCACCGACGTGAAGCCGTGGGCGATCGCGGAGGCGCAGGTCGCCTCGTCATTGCCGTGGTCCTGGTGCATGCACAGCGGAATGTCGGGATAGGTCCGCTCCAGCGCGTCGATCATGTGCGAGAGCATGAGATCGCCTGCATAGCTGCGGGCGCCGCGCGAGGCCTGCATGATGACGGGCGCGTCGACCTCGGCCGCCGCCTGCATGATCGCGATGCCCTGCTCCATGTTGTTGATGTTGAACGCCGGTACCGCGTAGCCATGAGACGCGGCGTGGTCGAGCAATTGCCGAAGGGTGATACGTGCCACGAGAGGTCCTCCTTATTATCGCTTGCGTGCGCTCGCCCGGCGAGCCGCTTCCGCAACGCTTTGCGGCGTGATGCCGAATTCGCGGTACAGCACCGGTGCCGGTGCCGAGGCGCCGAAGCCGCGCATGCCGACGAACTCGCCGTCCGTGCCGATCCAGCGATGCCAATCGCCGACGACGGCCGCCTCGATGCCGACGCGCGGTGCGCTACCCAGCACGGTGGCGCGATAATCGTCCGGCTGCTCCTCGAACAGGGCGAAGCAAGGCGCTGACACCACGGCCGCACGGATGTGCTCGGTCGCAAGCAGGCGGGCCGCTTCCATTGCAATCGCAACTTCCGAGCCCGTCGCGATCAGCGTCACGTCGCGTCCGCCGTCCGGGGACACGACGAGATAGGCACCGCGCGCGACGCGGTTTCTGCCGCGGGCATCGCTGCGGAAGGTCGGCAACGCCTGCCGCGATAGACACAATACGGACGGGCGGTTCTCGGAGCTGAGTGCGCAATCCCAGGCCTCGAGCGTCTCCACCGCGTCGGCGGGGCGGAACACCAGGAGGTTTGGTATCACCCGCAGCGCCGCGAGATGCTCGACTGGCTGGTGCGTGGGACCATCCTCGCCGAGCCCGATGGAGTCGTGGGTCATCACGTGGATGGCGCGCAGCCCCATCAAAGCCGCAAGGCGGATCGCGGGACGGCTGTAGTCTGAGAACGCGAGGAACGTGCCGCCATAGGGGATGAAGCCGCCATGGAGCGCCAGGCCGTTCATCGCGGCCGCCATGCCGTGCTCGCGAATGCCGTAGTGGATGTAATCGCCGGCGAATGCGCCGTTCTTGACCGGCGTCTGCACCCTGGCGTGCGTCAGGTTCGAATGCGTCAGGTCCGCGGAGCCGCCGACGAGGCCCGGAATGGTTCCGGCGATGCCGTCGAGCACCTGCTGCGAGGCCTGTCGCGTCGCGAGTTTCGGACGTTCGCTGGCAAAGCGCTCGCGCAGCTTCGCGGCAGCCAGCGCGTAGGCGGCCGGCAGGGCGACGGGCTTGCCCTCGACGAACAGGTCACGTTGCTCGGGCGTCGCGTCTTCGTAGCGATCGAGCCAGGCAAGCCGATCGACCTGTCCGCGCTGTCCGATCATCCGCCACGCCTTGAGCACCGGGATCGGCACCACGAACGGCTGGTAATCCCAACCGAGCGCCCGGCGCGCCGCTGCGGCCTGCTCGGTGCCGAGCGGCGCGCCATGCGCCTTCTCCGTGCCCTGTCGATCGGGCGCGCCATAGCCGATGATGGTGCGGCAGGCGATCAGCGACGGCTTTGCAGTCTCCCGCTCCTCCGCGATCGCCTGTGCCACAGCTTCGGGATCATGTCCGTCGACGCGGCGCACCGACCAGCCGGAGGCCGCGAAGCGCGCGAGCTGGTCGTCGGACGTCGCCAGCGACGTTGGCCCGTCGATGGAGATGCCGTTGTCGTCGAACAGCACGATCAGGCGGCCGAGCCCGAGATGGCCGGCGAGCGAGATCGCCTCCTGGCTGATGCCTTCCATCAGGCAGCCGTCGCCGGCGATGACATAGGTGAAGTGATCGACGAGCCCGTCGCCGTGCCGCGCGTTGGCCATGCGCTCGGCGAGCGCCATGCCGACCGCCGTCGCGATGCCCTGCCCCAACGGCCCGGTCGTGGTCTCGACACCCGGCGTGTGGCCATATTCGGGATGGCCCGGCGTCTTCGAGCCCCACTGCCGGAACGCCTTGATGTCGTCCAGGCTGACGTCGCCGCCGGTCAGATGCAGCAGCGCGTAGAGCAGCATCGAACCATGACCCGCCGACAGCACGAAGCGATCGCGGTCCGGCCAGCTCGGATGCGCCGAGATCGAATTTCAGGAAGCGCGAGAACAGCACGGTCGCGACATCGGCCATGCCCATCGGCAGGCCGGGATGGCCCGACTGCGAGGCCTCGATGGCATCGACCGCGAGGAAGCGGACGGCGTTTGCGAGATCGTTGTGCGCGACCGCATGGAGGTCGGCTTCGGCGTGGACGGAGATGTTCATCGGTGTCTCTCCCTGTTCACTTCTGGCTGCGCTTGCGCTCGATCAACTGCATGATCAGCGGCGTCAGGATCAGCTGCATCGCGAGATCGAGCTTGGCGCCGGGACAGACGATCGAATTCGCGCGCGACATCCAGCTCTGCGGCAGCATCGAGAGCAGGTAAGGGAAGTCGATGCCGCGCGGATTCTTGAAGCGGATCACCACCATCGATTCGTCCGGCGTCGGTATCCAGCGCGCGATGAACGGATTGGAGGTGTCCACCGTCGGCACGCGCTGGAAGTTGATGTCGGTCTCGGTAAATTGCGGGCAGATGTAGTGAATGTAGTCCGGCATCCGCCGCAGGATGGTGTCGGTGACGGCCTCGGTCGAATAGCCGCGCGCGCTGCGGTCGCGGTGCAGCTTCTGGATCCATTCGAGATTGATGACGGGCACGACGCCGATCTTGAGGTCGGCATAACGCGCGACGTTGACCTTGTCGGTGACCACGGCGCCGTGCAACCCTTCGTAGAACAACAGGTCCGAGGCTCTCCGGCAGCTTCTCCCAATCGGTGAAGGTGCCCGGCGCCGCGCCGTGCAGCGCGGACTCTTCGGCGTCGTGCACGTAGTGCCGCGTCACCGCCGTGCCGGTCTCGCCGTAGTCGCGAAAGGCGCGCTCCAGCTCCTCGAACAAATTGGTCTCGGGACTGAAATGGCTGAAATGCTTGTTGCCTCGGTCGGCCTCCTTCGCCATCTGCGCGCGCATCTCGGCGCGGTCATAGCGATGGAAGGCGTCGCCTTCGATGTAGGCGGCGTTGACCTTCTCGCGGAAAAATATCTGCTCGAAGGTCTTCTTGACCGAGGTGGTGCCGGCGCCGGAAGAGCCGGTGATCGAGATGATCGGATGCTTCCTGGACATGGGACGCCTCGCTCAGAGCCGGAAGAATCCGCGCCGCGCGAACAGCGGCGCCGAGACGCTGGCAACCAGCAGCGGATCGCAGTGCAGTTCCGCGACGCGCCGGACCTCGTTGCTCGAGCCCATGATCAGCGGCACGCGCTGGTGCAGGCTGTCCGCAGCGAGGTCGAGGATGCGCTCGCGTCCAGTGGAGGCCGAGCCGCCGGCCTGCTCGATGATCATCGCCATCGGATGCGCCTCGTAAGTCAGGCGCAGGCGGCCGTCGCCGTAGCCGGGGCGCGCGTCCGAGGGATAGAGGAACACACCGCCGCGGGTCAGGATGCGATAGGCCTCCGCAACCAGCGAGCCGACCCAGCGCATGTTGAAATCGTGGTTGGCCGGCCCTTCGACACCGGCGAGGCATTCGTCGATGAAGGCGCGCACCGGTGGATCCCAGTGCCGGCGGTTCGACGCATTGATCGCGAACTCCTCGCAGGCCTCGGCGATCTGCACGCCGCTGCGCGCGAGGCGGAAGCAGCCGGACTTGCGGTCGAGCGTGAAGATGTCGACGCCCTCGCCGAGCGTCAGCACCAGCGAGGTCTGCGGGCCGTAAGTGACGAAGCCCGCCGCGAGCTGGGCCGAGCCGCGCTGGTGGAAGGCGAGCGCGAGATCGTCGGGGGCGGGCAGGATCGAGAAGATCGTGCCGACGGTCATGTTGATGTCGATGTTGGAGGAGCCGTCGAGCGGATCGATCGCGATGCAGATGCGGCCCTCGCGGTCGCCGATCTGGGCCTCGCGCATTTCTTCCGACGCCAGCGCTGCGATCGGCAGCCTGCCGAGGCAGCGGCGCAGGATCGCATCGGCCTGCACATCGAGATTGCGTTGCACGTCGCCGTCGCTGTTGCGGCCGGTGGTCAGGCCAGAGGCATCGGCGAGATCGCCTGACGCGATGAGGTCGGCGATCTCGATGGCCGCCGCTGCGATGGCGTCGACCGCGGCCGCCACGGCCAACGCGTGGGGTGCGGTCTCGGAATACCGTTGAAGGTGATCGTCCAGCCTGAGTTGCCCGGTCATTGCGTCCATCCCCTTTACCGGCGCCGCGTCCATTCCCTCCCCTCTGGAGGTCGGTCGCGGTCAGTCCCGGCATCAGGAGATTGACAGGGGCGGTTTAATAAGGAAAATTTCTATTCATAATGAGTGTCAAAGATTTTTCTTATAATGGCTCCGGCCATGCGGCCGCCCAGCTCCGGCATCTGACGATCCGGCAGCTGCGCTCGCTCGCGGCGCTCTCGGCCAAGGGCAGCGTGACGGCGGCGTCCGGCCATCTCGGGCTGACCCAGCCGGCCGTGACCCAGCAGCTCCGGCAGCTGCAGGACCTTGCAGGTTTGCCGCTGGTGCAGCGGACCGGCGACGGCATGTTGCTGACCGAGGCAGGCAAGGAGGTGCTGGCGCTGGCCGAGCGGGTCGAAGCCGCCATCACGGACTGCCAGGGCGCGCTCGACCTGCTCGCAGGCCGCACCGGCGGCACCGTGCATCTCGGCGCGGTCTCGACCGCGAAGTACTTCGTGCCGCATGCGATCGCGGCGTTCTCCAAGCGCTACCCGAAGATCGAGATCAAGCTGACCATCGGCAATCGCGAGGAGATCCGCGAGGCCATGCACGGCTACGACCTCGATTTCGCGGTGATGGGTCGGCCACCGGCCGACGTCACCGTCGACGTCCGCCAGCTCGGTCGCAATCCGCACATCATCGTTGCGCGCAAGGGGCACTGGCTGGAGAAGGATTCCGGCCTCAACCTGACCGACCTCGTGCACGAGACATTCCTCACCCGCGAGCCCGGCTCGGGCACGCGGACGCTGATGGAGGGCATGTTCCAGCGGTCCGATCTCGAGCCGATCATCGGCATGGAGATGAGCAGCAACGAGACCATCAAGCAGGCGGTGATCGCCGGGCTCGGCATCGCCTTCATCTCGGCCCACACAGTGGCGCATGAGCTCGCCGAGGGCCGGCTCGTCGTGCTCGACGTCGCCGGCCTGCCGATCGTGCGGCAATGGTACGTGATCCGCCGCAGCGACAAGGTGCTGCTGCCGCCGGCGCAGGCGATGTTCGATTTTCTGGGCTCGGAAGGGTCGAACTATTTGCCCGACGTGCCCGAATTCGGCGGACGATGATCCGCCGGCGCTCAGCTCATCAGCTTCATGGCGATGGTCGCCGCCAGGATCACGATGATCTGGAACAGGCGCTCCGTCGTGAAGATGCGGTTGAAGGTGGTCATCGCTTGCCCCGGCCGGCGTGAAGGAGGATTCGGTCGGCCCGTTGCTAGCACAGACGCACCGCGAGACAACTCCGTAATTGCCACGGGCGCCGTCGGGTGACCGCATCTCACGCCCTCTCCGGCAGACGCTCGATCCACCACGCAAGGCTGCGTGCAGCGCCCTCCTCGAATCCGACGAGCGGCAAGCCCGCGGTCACCTCACGGAGGTGGCGGACATCGGCGGCGATGATCGGCTCGGCGTCGACGCCTGTCGCATCGATGGCGCCGAACCTGACCAGATGCCGTGCCTCGAGGAGCCCTGCCACATGCTCGATCACGCCGCGCAGGCTGCGCACCTCGCCGCTGGCGAGATTGACCGCGCCAGCGAGACTCGCTGTCGAGCACGGCGGCGATCATCCGCGCGAGGTCATCGACATAGACGAAGTCGCGCAGCTGCCCGCCATGCGAGCAGTCGAAGCTCTGTCCCGCGCGAAGGCTTCGGATCAGCGAGGGCATGAGACGCGCCTCGGGCTCGTGCGGGCCGAACGGGACGAACAGGCGGCCCCAGGCGGCGCCTGCCGCGATGTAGGCTTCGGCTGTCGCGAGCTTGGCTTGCCCATACAGTGTGGTGGGACGGCACTGGCTGGTGCGTTCCTCACATGGGCCGCTCTGCGATCCGTATTCGAAGCAGCTTCCGATGCCGAGAGTCCTTCCAGTGCCGCAGGCTCGCGCGCGCTTGAGCAGGTCGACACTCGCCTCCGCCCACAGCCGGTTGACGGGATCGTCGCGATAGCGGCCCGGCCGGGCTTCCCACGCGAGATGAACCAGATGCGTCGGCCGCGCTGCGGCGAGCGCGTACGCACGGCCGGCTTCGGTGAGGAGATCGGCCGTGTGCCACGTCACGCCTGGCGTCGCCGGTTGCGCCCCGCGCGCGACGCCATGGACTTCGAAGCCATGAGCGACCAGCACAGGCAACAGCGCACGGCCGATGAAGCCTGTCGCGCCCGTGACCAGGACCCGCTTCATGCGAGATACGGCAGCGCGCGGTCGCGTGCGGACAGGATGGGATCGGGCAGCGGCCAAGTGATCGCCAGCGACGGATCGTCCCAGCGAATGCCGGCCGCGCCCTGCGCGTCATAGGGCACGTCAATGCTATACATCAGCTCGGTCCCGTCGACGAGCGTCTGGAAGCCGTGCGCGCATCCGGCGGGGATGAACACGGCGTTATGGCTGTTGGCCGCGAGACTCGACCGCGCACCATTGCCCATAGGTCGGCAGCGACCGGCGCAGGTCGACGATCACGTCGAAGGCGCGGCCGGCAACGCATCGCACCAGCTTGGCCTCTGGCCGGCTGGCCTGGTGATGCAGACCGCGGAGGGTGCCGGCGCGTTCGTTGCGCGACAGGCTGGCTTGCGCGAAATGCGTCGGCAGTCCTTGCGCGGCGAACGCCTCGGCGTCGAACAGCCGGGCGAAGAATCCGCGTGCGTCGGCCTCCGGCTCGATGCCGATTTCAATGACGCCCGGCAGCGCCAATGCCGTGAACTTCATCCCGCCCCTCCGCGCCGCGACGCCGCCGTTGCGAACGTCCGTTCATCCGAACGCCTTTTCGGTTGCATCATGCGCAACGTTGTCGGAGTTTCCGTGCCTCGAGGGAATTCACTAACAGCCGAGCCACGACGGCACAACGGGACGATCCGGTCATGGACGGGCATCGATGCCGCTTCTGCGCGCGGAAGCTCGACGAGACCTTCGTCGATCTCGGCCTGTCGCCTTTGGCGAACTCTTATGTGCCGCCGGAGCGGGCAGATGCCGTCGAGCCGGTCTATCCGCTGCACGCACGTGTGTGCCGCGCTTGCGGGCTGGTCCAGCTTCCGCAATTCGAGCCTGCGGCCAACATCTTCGACCAATATCTCTATTACTCCTCCTATTCCGAGAGCTGGCTGCGGCACGCAGAGGCCTACGCCGCCGAGATGATCGCCCGCGCGGGGCTCGGTGCTGCGTCCGAGGTGATCGAGATCGCCAGCAATGACGGATATCTGCTGCAGTATTTTCAGCGCGCCGGCATCCCCGCGCTCGGGATCGAGCCGGCCAGCGGCCCGGCGGCCGCTGCGATCGCCAAGGGGATTCCGACCCGGACCTGCTATTTCGGCCGCGACGCGGCGACCGCGCTGCGTGCCGAAGGCCACCGGCCCGCGCTGATCGTCGCCAACAACGTGCTGCCGCACGTCACCGACATCAACGATTTCGTCGCCGGCCTGCGCGTGCTGCTGCCCGAGACCGGACGTGCCACGCTGGAGCTTCCGCATCTGCTGCACCTGATCGAAGGGATCCAGTTCGACACGATCTATCACGAGCATCTGTCGTACTTCTCGCTCGCAACCGCCGAGACGGTGTTTCGCGCACATGGCTTGCGCGTCTTCGACGTCGACGAACTGGCGACCCATGGCGGCTCGCTGCGTCTGCATGTCTGCACTGAGACGGCGAGCGAGAGTCCTTCCCCCGCGCTCGAGGGATTGCGTCGGCGCGAGGCCGCCGCAGGGCTCGACCGGCCCGCCATCCATCGTCATTTTCAGGCGAAAGTGGCGGCGAAGCGCGAGACGATCCGCAATTTTCTCTTCGCCGCGCAGGGCGCGGGCAGAACGGTGATCGCCTATGGTGCGCCCGCCAAGGGCAACACGTTGCTGAATTATTGCGGCGTCACGCGCGAGCTGATTCCGTTTACCGTGGACCGCAATCCGCACAAGCAGGGCCTGCTGCTGCCGGGAACGCATCTGCCGATCCGCGATCCTGCCGCTCTGATCGCGGCCAGACCCGATTACGTTTTCGTCCTGCCCTGGAATCTGAAGGACGAGATCATCGCCCAGCTGGCGGAGATCCGCGCCTGGGGCGGACAATTCGTGGTGCCCGCGCCCGATCTTGCGATCATATCGTGAGCGTTGGTTAACGATCAGGCTGCGAGCGGAGCGGCGTAGTCCGCGCGCAGCGCGAAATAGGCTTCCAGCTCCGACAACGCCCGCTCTTCCCAATCCTTCGCCTGCTCCAGCAGCGACCAGCTCTGGCCCGGGCGGAATGCAGCGGTCTGGCGATAGAGCGATGCGATGCCGCGATAGCGTCGCACGTTCTCCAAGATGGCGTGACCGTTCATGTCCGAAAACTCCCTCGTCATTCCCGGGGGAGAAACTGCGGCCAAATCTTTTTCGAAAAGTTAGCGGCGCGCGGCAAGCGCGCTGATGGTTGCCGGACTGTTGCGCGCAGGCAACGCACAACGCGGTGCCAGGACGATTTCGAGAACGATCTATTGCGGATTCGTTGCCGCGCTGTCGCCCGGAGACTTCAGTCCGCCGCGACTGATGATCTTCATCGTCACGCGACAGAGATCGGCAAGCCCGATCAGCAGCACGGCGAGCAGGCAGAACAGGTTGACGGAATCGGCATTCGCGCTGGATAGCGAGCTGAACTCGAAGAACGGCGGAATGAACGCCCACCACACCAGGGGGACGATGAACAGCGCGGCGAACATCGCCGCCGGCGCACCCGCGACGAGGCCGAGCACGAACAGGCTGGGCAGGAACGCTGCAAAATAGAGTTTTGCGCCGAGCGCGACGCAGATGCCCTGAAGCAGGGCCGACACCGCCACAACGACGCATCCGAGCAGAAACGCCTGCCATGACCACGGCCGTACCTGCGATACGCCAAACAGCCCCGCACGCCTCATCAGCCTCCCCTGCCGCCCGTTAACCGGGCCCTCTTGCGACCAAAGTACTACACCTTCCGGCGAACCGCGAGATGGAAATTGCAGCAGAGGAGGCCTGCCAGGCCCGCGTATCCGGGGCTTGGTAAACGGCCGCATCGCACCATCCCGCGCGGCCCGCAGCTATTCGCTCGCCGCGTAGAGCAGGCCCGCGACCGGCAAGGCGAGGCCAATGGCCGAGGCGAGCGGCCAGCCACCTTGCGCGAAGGCGAAGGCGCCGACCGCCGAGCCGGCGGCACCAGCCGCGAAGAACGTCGCCATATAGAGGCCGTTGAGGCGGCTGCGGTTCTCGTGCCCGAGCGCGAAGATGGCGCGAAAGCCGAGCACGACGTTGCCCTGCACGCCGATATCGATGGCGATCGCGGCGATCACCAGGCAGGCGAGGTTCAGCATCGAGCCGGGCGTGCCGACATAGCTCACGAGGAAGCCGCCGGCCGCAAGCAGCATCGCGACCAGCGTCGCCATCCGGCTATGGCCGCGATCGGCGAGCCGGCCCGCGATCGGCGCCGCGAACACGCCGGCGACGCCGGCCAAAGCGAACAGCGCGATGCCGCGCTGAGTGAAGCCGAACGCGTCCGCGAGGTGGAGCGGCGCCACCGTCCAGAACAAGGTGAAGCAGCCGAACAGGCTCGCCTGGTAGAGCGCCCGGCGCCGGAGCAGCGGCGTGGTCAAGGCCAGATGCGGCATCGACAGCAGCAACGTGCCGTAATGCATGCGCGCGACGGGCTTGCGCCGGGGCAGCGCCAGGCGCAGGACCATCGCCAGCACGATCATCAGCGTGGCGGAGGCGAAGAACACGGTGTGCCACGACGAGGCCGCCGTGACGAAGCTCGACACTGGACGCGCCAGCATGATGCCGAGCATCAGCCCGGTCGAGACGTTGCCGACGACACGGCCGCGGATCGCCTCCGGCGCCAGATGCGCCGCGTAGGGAATGATGATCTGCACCGCGACTGAGCCGAGCCCAATGAACAGCGCGGCAACCAGGAAAGGCAGCGCATGGGTCGAGAACCCCGCGGCGAGCAGCGCCGCGGCACCGAGCATGATGACCGAGCAGATCAGCGCGCGATTCTCCACGAGGTCGCCGAGCGGCACGATGAAGAGCAAGCCGACGCCATAGCCGACCTGCGTCATGGTCACGATCAGCCCAGCCGCTTCATGCGACAGGCCGAGCGCGGCGCTGATCGGGGCGATCAGCGGCTGGGCATAATAGATGTTGGCGGCGACCATGCCACAGGCCGCGGCAAGCACGAAGGTCAGGCGCTGCGACACCGCATCCGGTTCGGGCGCAGTCTCGATGGTGGCATTCATCGTCATTCCAGCAGGCTCCAGAGATCGGGAACGAACGTTCCCTAATAAGACAAAGATTCAGGCGAGCAGCTTCATCGCGACGCCGACCAGGCGATCGCCGTCGAGCGGCAGGCGGGCCTTGCCGACGACGCGCATGCCTTGCGTGATGCAGATCATCAGCCGCGCAGTGTCGTCGACATCGACATGGCCGGGAATCGAGCCGTCGGCCTGGCCCTCGCGAATGAGACCGGCGATGAAGGCCTCGTTGGTCTCGATCTGTGCGTTGACGCGGGCGCGGACCTCGGGGTCGAGCGCGGCGAGGCTCGACCGTGCCGCCGACCACGATGCAGCCGCGGCGGCCCTCGATGCCTTGCGAATGCGCGACATAGGACAGCAGCATATGCCGAAGCCGCTCCCGGCCGTTGCCGCCGCGCGCCGCCGCGCTCCGAGTCTGCTCCCGGCGCACCGCGGCGTAACGGTCGAACGCCGCCAGGAACACCGCCTGCTTGTCGCGAAACGCCTTGTAGACGCTGCCGGTGGCCAGCCGCATGGCGGCGGTGAGGTCGCCGATCGAGGTGGCGTGATAGCCCCGCTCGCAAAACACCCGCACGGCGCGGTCGAGCGCGGTGTCCATGTCGAACTCCCGGGGACGGCCGGGCGGACGCGGGGCGGCTTGCGATCGGCGGGCGGTGTTTTGCATTGCGGAATAATAGGGAATGATTGTTTCCTAATCAAGGCACGGAGTTGTGATGGGGATGGGACGGCGAGAAGAGGATTGCGACTGCGCTCCCGCGTGTCCCGGACGCGCTGCGGCACGTAGTGACGCTGCGCAGAGCCGGGACCCAGGAGCGGCTCGGCGCGCTGCAAAATGGGCCCCGGCTCTGCAGCGCACCGCTGAAGAAGCGCTGCGCTGCGTCCGGGGCACGAGAGCGGTGGGTGTGAGCACAGGCTCTCTCCACGTCATTGCGAGCGCAGCGAAGCAATCCAGGATCTTTTCCGCGGAGGGATTCTGGATTGCTTCGTCGCTTCGCTTCTCGCAATGACGGAGTATGAGGCTACGGCCTGCTTCTCCAACTGACGCCGTCATTCCCCGCGAAGGCGGGGAATCCAGTACGCCGTGGCGTCTCGGTTCTATCACTGCGGTCTCGGAATACTGGATCGCCCGCCCCCGTGCGCAATTGCGCACAAGGCGGGCGATGACACTGAGTGGGGGTTGGCAGACATGCGTTCGCATTCTCGCCGCTTGTTCGCCCGAGCTTTGCTTCGTCTCGCTGCCCTCTAAATCCAGGAGGGCACAGGGAAGACCGGGTGCCGACACGCACCCGCGGTCCGCTGCGCGAAATGCACACGCAGGAAGAACCGCACAGCAGCATACAGGTGGCGCCGATCACTCGGCCTTCCCTGCGCGATGGTCGGACGGCTTATGCCGTGCTCTCCCGGGAGCCGAACTTTCCTTTGGCCTCCCTCGCCCCGCGAATTGATGCAGTCTGCCCGGTTGGGCTCGCTCGCATCTTCGCCGGACTTGACCGTAGCAACGACGGCCAGGACCACACGGTTTTGCCGTACGCGCGTTCGCTGGTCACCACATTATCTCCCGGCCTTGTCGACGTTGCCGGAAGAATGTGGCGAGACGAACTTCACAGCGCCGCTCGTCTGCACGCGGGGTTCGGGCTCACAGGGACTACCCGCCCTGCCCGCCCCATCTCGTGCCGACGCTGCCGCGTCCACCGCAAGCCCGGCTCGCGATCAAGACGACCTCGAGATCGCCCCTCCTGGTGAGCCGGGATGGGCGACACATACGCCGAAACCGAATTTCGGTAAAGTGGAATATTTTTGGCGAAGCGGGTTGACAGCGGGCGACCACAGGCACGGTCCGTAGCCCGGTTGGTTCCATCCGGGCTACGAGAGCGAGGGCCTCACCCCTTCAGCCGCACCGCGGTCCCGTCCGCCATCGTCGTCACGCCCTTGCGCTCCACGATCATGCCACAGGCCTGCGGCTGGCGGTGGACGTCGAAATTGAAGGTGGTGCGCTTGTAGGAATTGCAGAGATCGAGATCGCAGCGCGCCAGCGCGAGCTCGTCACGCTTGGTCGTGCATCGCGCGATGATCTCGCCGGAGGGCGCGATGATGCAGCTGCCGCCGATGTGGTCCACGCCCTCCTCGACGCCGGCCTTGGCGACGCCGACCACGAAGGTGCCGTTCTGATAGGCGCCGGCCTGCATCACCAGATGATTGTGGAACAGCGAGAGATCGTCATGCTCGGGCGCGGGCGGATTGTGCACCGGCGTGTTGTAGCCGATCATCACCATCTCGACGCCCTGCAGGCCCATCACCCGGTAGGTCTCGCTCCAGCGGCGGTCGTTGCAGATCGCCATGCCCATCACCCCGCCGAAGGCGCTGGCGACGCCGAAGCCGCGGCCCGGCTCGAAATAGCGCTTTTCCAGATGCTGAAATTTCCGCCACGGCTCGTGCTCGGCATGGCCGGGCAGATGGACCTTGCGATATTTCGCGACGATCTCGCCGCTCTTGTCGACCAGGACAGTGGTGTTGTAGCGGCGGACGATGCTGTCCTCGACCGTCAGCTCGGCATAGCCGAGATAGAAGCCGATACCGAGTTCGCGGGCGAGATCGAACAGGGCTCGCGTCTCCGGCCCCGGCATCTCGCGCTCGAAGAAGCTATCGATCTCGGCCTGATCCTCGAAATACCAGCGCGGGAAGAACGTCGTCAGCGCAAGCTCGGGATAGACGATGACGTCGCAGCCGTTGGCGTGCGCCTGGCGCATCAGCGCCATCAGCCGCGCCACGACCTCCATCCTCGTCTCGCTCCTTGCGACGGGACCAAGCTGGCCGGCCGCGACAGTCACAAATCTCGCCACGCGTCATTCCCTCGTTGCCCGGACTGCGTCCGGCCTGAAAGCCTATCGAGCGGCGGGCCACGCGCACAGGCTGGTCCGCCTCATCATCACGAAGTGCCACAATCAAATTTCGTGCCGGTGGGTATCATCGTGCAGCGCACCGCGCACCCTCGCGGAACTTCGTTGCGAATCTGCAACGGTTCCCCACGGTCTGAAGCCGGACAAAACAAACTCCCATTCCGGCCACGAACCGCTCTCACAAGGCCGTGAGACTATCAGGGGAACGACGATGCGTGCACAACGCGTTTGGAAAGTGAATGGGGATGCCAGCATCGGGCATCTCCAGTCGAGACTGGACGATCTGAACAAGCGTCTCGGTCAGCTTGAAAATCAGCATCCGGACAGCTGGAAGCTCGAGGAGCTGAGGGCGAGCGCGCTCAGCCTGTCGCGCGAGATCGACGACATCCGCTGCGCCGAGGCGACGGCGGCGTTGAGCGAACTGCTGCGGAAGTAATCAGCACAGGACGAGCCGGCGTAGGATGGGTAGAGCGAAGCGAAACCCATCGACTTCTTTCGCGAAAGAATAAGGTGATGGGTTTCGCAAGGGCTCTACCCATCCTACGAGCTACAAGCTCGTCGAATCGGCGGGGCCGAAGGAACCAAGGCCCCCGCCCGCCATTTCCATGAGAGCATGGAGCACGATCATGACCAGGCACCTGACGCGAGCCCATCTCGCGCGCGGCGTGGCCGGCGCGGTGTCCACGCTGGTCCTGTGCGCGACGGCGGCCTTCGCCCTCGCGCGCCATTTTGCGTTGTGAGGGATTTCGCATGACGTCCGATCCCGAGGAATCCGTAAGGCTGCAGGGCTTTGGCGAGATGACGTTGCGCACGGCGGTCGCGACGCTGATGCAGCTCGCGCCGCGCGAGCGATCCGAGGCCGCCATCTTCCGCGTCCGCGACGGCGTGCGCCTCGCGGAAAGCGAGGTCGCCGAACTCGCATCACACTGGGGCATCGAGGCCGCGCCGAAGGTGCGATCGCCACGACTGGTCCCCGAGCAGCGCTGGCCCGACATCGTCCGCGGCATGGTGCGCGAGGCGCCGCTGCCGGCGCTGATGGTCGCGTTCCTGGTTGGGGTGGTGGTGGCGCGAAGGTAGGGGTTGCGGCACAAGAACTGCTTGGCTCAACTTGACGCGTCGACCATAGATCATTTGTAGATAGAAAACGATCTATGAAGATGAAGCGACCGCCCGCTGAGAGGCGCTATACCGCGAGCGATATGCGCACAGTGAGCAATAATCTGGAGTGGACCGAGAGCGATGTGGCCAAAGCCCGTCGTTCGAGGAAGTCTCTCCGGGATGCGCAGGGGCAGAGGCCCCAACAAAGCACCTACGAAAAAGCTGGTATAGCTGCTGAACGTGGTCAGGAAGGCCCAAGCCGACGTAGTGCGAGCGACTCGTCGGTAAGCAGAGATAATGGGTTTCGCAAGGGCTCTACCCATCGTACGAGTTCAGGTCTCTAGGGCTGAAATTGCCGCCACTCGTTCTTCACACCAAGCTGTCATTGCCCCTCGAAGGGGAGCCTGAAGAATCTTCACCGTAACCAACTTAGCGATTCTAAGTCGATCGAAGATAATCCCAGCTCGCGTTGCGGTCTCTCTCCAAGCGCGGCCTGCTTGGTGATGAAAAGGAACGGCGAAGCCTTTGAGTGGCGCGGAATGCCAGTCAATGTGTCTTCGCCAGAGACTTAAACTAAGATCGCCCCGCTTGAAGCTCCAGTCGGTCCCGATTGCGCACTGAGCAAGAATGACCGCTTGGCTTGCCCGGCCATCATCGAAAGTTCGCCAGCCAATAAGGTCCAGACCATCATCGCCGCTATTATGCTCTTCAACGTCCTGCAGACCGATCGCCTCCTGAAGAAGGCCCACGCTGTAACGAAGCGCGGCGGGGAAAGCGGCAGGCATCGGAGCTCGCCGGCTCGCGCCGAAGCGAATGACCTTGCAGTCTAGGTATCGTTCGAGAGCAGCAGAAGTCAAAAACTCAAAGAGTTCCGCGGGTCTGTTAGCTGTACCCGCCCCAGCATAGTTGAGTTCTCTATAGGCTTGGTTCAGCGAAGCAAAAAGCATAAAGCTGTATGGGAGAGATTGTCGCCATGTGGCGTTACGAGCGAAACCTTGTCCATCGCGTTCGATCGGATAGCCAACTCCGACAACCCGCCTTCTCAAACTTTGAGTCTGAACAATCGAGGCAAGCGAGGCCTCAGCATCAGCGAAGTCCGCTTCCTCAAAAAGATCAAGTATAGCCGCGTCTGAAATTCGATTCGCTCGTTGCGTTAAAAGGCTTGCCTCCAACCAGTCCGTTAAAAATTCTGCGCTCGTCTCTCCCGGTAAGACAATCATGTTTCGGCTGCCACCGTCGGGAAGTTCCGCAAAATTTCATCGAAGGTCTGCCAGCAGCGCTTCAGTGCTGCGATCACCTCTTTGTTTTTCTTATGTCGTATCGACAGAGGTAGAGCCTGATCCAGATTGTAGCTGGCGACGTTGAGGTTTTCTAGAAGCTTCCGTTCTTCGCCACCAGAAAGTTCAAATGCATAGTCAAGATCGCGGCTCGATTTGAGCACGTCAATGGCTCGAGCGCTCGCCATCACCGTGCCAAGTTTTTTTAAGTCTCGCGAGTCCGCCAGTACGGCACGGGTGTTTTCATCTCCGAATGCCCAAGCGAAAAATTCTTTAACCTGTTCGGCCTTTGAGCGCGGAATTGGCTTAGCCAACTCTCTTTCCGTCTTGTCCAGCTCAAGTCCGATATAGGACCGGATATTGGGGTCGGACAGCGAGCGCCGGAGCACGCCGAACGATGCTTCAGCGTAGTCCGTATCGATTAGCATCTGGTCACGTGCTTGACGAACTAAGGTGTAGGCGATGTAGTGTTCGCGGACGGTCGGAGTTTTACTCCCGATGATTCTCGCTATTTGAAAGAAGGTAAAACGTCCATCTTCTACCAACTGCGCGATGTAGCGCGCCTTCTGGTAGGGCCGCCACTGCATCACTCCCGTGATGTGCCGAAAACCTAGATATGGAGTGACCTCAGCTCGGCTTTCGTATTCCAGAATAGGAACGCTCGATACTCTCTTGACGCGGCTCTTTGACAACTCGACCCATTGTGCCCGGAGGTTTTTGGGTGCCGCATCAGGATCTTCGAGCAGTTGCAGAGCAGCCAGTCGTCTGTTGCCCTCTACAATTGTAAGATATCTTTTTCCCTTCTCGCGAACAGCTACGAGCGGCTCCTCCGAAAAATAGCCGTTGTCGGCAATCGATCGTGCGAGATCTTGTAATTCGTACTCCTTAGCAAGCTCAGCCAAGAGTTCCGGCTGAGAAGCCTTCTCCATACCCTCGCGCAAGCGGGGATTGTGTGGATCGAGCTGGAGCTGGCCCAAGTCGACCCACTGGACTTCCTTCCGATCGGCCTCGGGAAGTTTCGCCATCTGTCTTTCCTTCCATGACCGCCAAAGCGGCCGGACCCAATCCTGTACCTGGATGGTCCTCGTGCGAACCGATCATATGTCGATACCGCGCGTCGAGCGAGAGCACTCTAGCTGGAGCCGGAATATCCTTTCGGCGAGGTATACGAAGCTTGTAGGGCGCCTTGGTGATGGGGTGCTCAAAGAACTGCTCTAGCAATGCTCGACCGACGACCTCCGCTAGGAGCGACGGAACGGCGTTTCCTAGCTGACGTTGGCGATCCGCTCGGTTACCAGCCAGGTAGAAGCCGCGAGGAAAGGTCTGAAGGCGGAGCATCTCCGCGGTTCTGAGAAGCCGGTTTTCCCAATGGAAGGGACCTGCGTTCTGAGCGGGTTGAGCAGGAATAGTCCAAGCGGGTTGGGCCTTCGCAAGCTTGAGCAGAAAAGACCAATACTTGGTGCGCCAACCGAAAAGGCTTTCGCCACCGCCCCGATTAGTGTGCCACAAATAGTTAGTGCCCTCAGGGATGGAAGGCAGCAGCGCCGCCCAGCGCCCTTTCATTGCTAAGTCAGGGCGTTTTTTTCGGCTTAATGAGCCGATGGCGTCCCAACAGGTGACCGGATGTTCAAGATGGGTTGGCTCAGGATACGTGAACTGGACGCCTTCCCGACAAGCAACAAGAATGAAACGCCGACGGGATTGGGGCACTCCGTAATCCGCGGCATTCAAGACTTTCCACACCGGCTTGTATCGCGTTCCGTTGTCCCGGTTGATCCGCCGAAAACATCGAAGAAGAAATTGCAGCCCTTCCTGCTGGAAGCCCTCCACGTTCTCGATGAGCACGGCTTTTGGAAGTGCGGCGTCCACTAAGTCCATCAGGTTGTGAAGACTGGAAGCGCGGGGGTCACGTAGCCGACGGACCCCACCCGGTGCCCAGCTTGCTGATTTTGAAAATGGCTGGCAGGGAGGCCCCGCAGCGATCAGGCCAAGCTCGCGCTTGCGCACACCGGCCAACCGCATGATGGACCGAGGCTTCACCTCCTCCAGATCCTTTTCGAGAACTTTCCAGCGATGGTTTGCGCGCATTGTCTCGCAGCAAACTGGATCGCGTTCTACGGCCAAAGCCACTCGGAAGCCCGCCGCTTCCAAACCAAGATCAAGGCCGCCCGCTCCAGAGAACAGGCCGATCGCAACAGGCTTCATAGTCTCTTAGAATCCCCGAATCAGGATTCTGAGTCTCATTCTGAAAAGACGCGTTGGTCAAGCTTGCTCCACGAGATGGCCGCCAACGCAACGGAAAATTGGCAAAACTCGGGAAGACGGCCAATCATTGCGCCCCAAGCCGGCAATGCCTATAAGTCATTGAAATAATGGTCGGAGTGGCAGGATTCGAACCTGCGACCCCTGCGTCCCGAACGCAGTGCTCTACCGGGCTGAGCCACACTCCGACAAGAGGCCGGCTTATAGCGTCGGGTTTGGCGCACCGCAAGCGGCCGAGATGAGGAATTTTGTCCCTGTGAAAACGGGTGTTGAAACGCTGATTTTACCGGCCGGTGCGGCCGGCGCGGAGGCTGCCGCCCGGACCTTGGCCGCCGGCGGGCTGGTCGCGTTTCCGACCGAGACGGTTTACGGGCTCGGGGCCGACGCGGCGAACGCCACCGCGATCGCCCATCTCTACGCCGCCAAGGGGCGGCCGGCGTTCAATCCGCTGATCGCCCATGTCGCCGACCTCGCGGCAGCACGGCGAATCGGGCGGTTTGACGCGCGCGCGCTGAAGCTTGCCGAGGCGTTCTGGCCGGGGCCGCTGACGCTGGTGGTGCCGAAGACCGAGGGCTGCCCGGTCGCGGATCTCGCCACTGCCGGCCTGGACACGGTCGCGATCCGCATTCCCGCCCACCCCGTGGCGCAGGCGATCCTGCGCGCCTTCGGCGGGGCGGTGGTGGCGCCGTCCGCAAATATTTCCGGCCATGTCTCGCCGACGCTGGCGGCCCATGTCGCGAGCGACCTGTCGGGGCGGATCGACCTGATCGTCGACGGCGGGCCCGTCGCGGTCGGTGTCGAATCGACCATCGTCGGCTGCTTCGACACGGCGATGCTGCTGCGGCCCGGCGGGCTCTCGCGCGAGCGGATCGAGGCGGTGCTCGGCGCGGCTCTCACCCGGCCGCCTGCCGAGGCCGAGAGCGACGACAGCCAGCCGCTGGCGCCGGGCATGCTGGCCTCGCATTATGCGCCGCGCGCCCCCGTGCGGCTGCGCGCGCAAGAGGTGGCACCGGACGAAGCGCTGCTGGCGTTCGGGCCTGAGCGCCTGCCCGGCATGGAGGCCGCCGCGGCCGTCATGAATCTGTCGCCGACCGGTGATCTCGATGAAGCCGCCGCCAATTTGTTCGGCTATCTTCGCGAGCTGGATGCGAAGGGCCCGCGGGCGATTGCGGTGATGACGATCCCCGAAGAGGATCTGGGCGAAGCGATCAACGACCGGCTGCGCCGGGCTGCGGTGGCGCGTTAAGACGTGGAATGAAAGAAGACGACATGAACATCAATCAATCCGCCATTCCTCCGCTTGCGCCCGAGCTGATCGCGCAATTCCGCGAGATCGTCGGCGACAAGCATGCGATCACCGATGCGAACGACATCCAGCCTTACGTCACCGAGGAGCGCAACCTGTTCCACGGCCGCTCGCCGCTCGTGCTGCGCCCGGGCTCGACCGCCGAAGTCTCCGCGATCTGCAAGCTCGCCTCCGCGCACAGGATCGCGCTGGTGCCGCAAGGCGGCAACACCGGGCTCGTCGGCGGCCAGACGCCGCACAATGGCGAGGTCGTGGTGTCGCTGCGCCGGCTCGACAAGATCCGCGAGGTCGACACCGCCTCCAACACCATGACGGTCGAATCCGGCGTCGTGCTGCAGGTGGCGCAAGCGAAGGCCTCCGACGTCGACCGGCTGTTTCCGCTCTCGCTGGGCGCCGAAGGCAGCTGCACCATCGGCGGCAATCTCTCGACCAATGCCGGCGGCACCGCCGCGCTCGCCTATGGCGTGGCGCGCGAGATGGCGCTCGGGCTCGAGGTCGTGCTCGCCGACGGGCGCGTGCTCAACGTGCTGTCGAAGCTGAAAAAGGACAACACCGGCTACAATCTGCACAATCTCTTCATCGGCGCCGAAGGCACGCTCGGCATCATCACGGCTGCGACCTTGAAGCTGTTCCCGAAGCCGCGCTCGATCGAGACGGCCTATGTCGGGCTGAAATCGCCGGCGGCGGCGCTCAAGCTGCTGACGATCGCACAGAGCGAGGCCGCCAATACGCTCACGAGCTTTGAATTGCTCTCGGAGATGGCGGTGGACTTCTCGGTCCGCCACGGCATCGACGTGCGCGATCCGCTCGCTGAAAAACATCCCTGGTACGTGCTGATGGAATTGTCCTCCCCGGCGACGATGCGCGCACGCCGCTGGAGACGATCCTCGCCCGCGCCATGGAGGAGGAGATCGTCGACGACGCCGTGATCGCCGCGAGCCTTTCCCAGCGCAACAATTTCTGGAAGCTGCGCGAAGAGATGTCGGCGGCGCAGAAGCCCGAGGGCGGCTCGATCAAGCACGACATTTCGGTGCCGATCGCGGCGGTGCCTGCCTTCATCGAGGAGGCCAACGCCGCCGTGGTCAAGCTGATCCCGGGCGCGCGCCCGGTTCCGTTCGGCCATCTCGGCGACGGCAATCTGCATTACAATGTCAGCCAGCCGGTCGGCGCCAACACCGCCGATTACCTCGCGCGCTGGCATGAATTGAACGCCGTTGTGTTCGAGATCGTGTTGCGCATGGGCGGCTCGATCTCGGCCGAGCACGGCATCGGCGTGCTCAAGCGCGACGAGCTGCCCGACGTCAAGGACAAGACCGCGATCGAGCTGATGCGCGCGATCAAGGCGATGCTCGACCCGCAGGGCATCATGAATCCGGGGAAGGTGCTGTGAGCGCCCTTGCGATCGACGCCATCTCCGATGCCGATGTCGAGAAGGTCGTCGCGCTGTGGCAGCGCTGCGGCCTGACTCGGCCCTGGAACGATCCGCATGCCGACATCGCGCTGGCGCGGCGGCGCGACAACTCCACCGTGCTGATCGGCCGCGACGGCGAGGCGATCGCCGCGACGATCATGGTCGGCCATGACGGCCATCGCGGCTGGGTCTATTACGTCGCGGTCGATCCCGACACCCGCAAGCGCGGCTATGGCCGTATCATCATGGCCGCCGCCGAGGACTGGCTGCGCGCGGCCGGCATTTCCAAGCTGCAACTTCTCGTCCGCCGCGAGAACGAACAGGCCAACGCGTTCTACGGCTCGCTGGGCTTCGAGCTGTCGACATCCGTGATGTTCCAGAAGTGGCTCGACGGCCGCGCCCCCACGCCAAGCAATTGAGAATCCTGCCATGTCAATTTCCGACCGCGTCCGCATCAAGGACGTCAGCTTGCTCTCGAACAACTGGACACCGCTGAAGAACACGACGTTCGAATACCGGCGCGCCAGCGGCGAATGGCAGACGCAGAAGCGCGAGACCTATGAGCGCGACAACGCCGCCGCCGTGCTGCCCTATAATCTCGCGCGGCGGACCGTGATCCTGGTGAAGCAGTTTCGCCTACCGGCGTTCATCCGCGGCTATGACGATCTGCTGATCGAGGCGGCCGCCGGCGTGCTCGACGACGCGGCGCCCGAGGTGCGGATCCGCGCCGAGGCCGAGGAGGAGACCGGTTATCGGCTGCACCACGTCCACAAGGTGTTCGAGGCCTTCATGAGCCCCGGCGCCATCACCGAGAAGCTGCATTTCTTCGTCGCCGAATACGAGCCTTCGATGCGGGTGAGCGACGGCGGCGGCCTCGCGCACGAGGGCGAGGACATCGAGGTGATGGAGCTGTCCATCGACGAGGCGCTGGCGATGATCGCCGACGGCCGCATCATCGACGCCAAGGCGATCATGCTGCTGCAATACGCGGCGCTGCACGTTTTCAGGTAGGCAAGTCTATCAGCACGTGAGGTGCAAGCCCTTCTCCCCTTGTGGGAGAAAGTGGCGCGAAGCGCCGGATGAGGGTCTGCCTCCGCAAGTTCGAAAGCGCGAACTTGTGGAGAGAGACCCCTCACCCGTCTCGCCGCTCTGCGGCGAGCCACCCTCTCCCACAAGGGGAGAGGGAAACGAGCGGCGAGCCGTTGCGCAACGCAATTCAGACCTGCGCTCCCGCCGCCCCCATTGAGCGCCCCCGCAACTACCTCTAGTCTGGCGCCAACCAAGAACCAGGAGACGCGCCCATGTCCGCTTCGCGCGACGACGAATTCGGTTTTGCGCCCGACTACGATGCCCCCATCCCCTACATGCAGCGCACCCGCGATTATTACGCGGCGATCGGCTACACCACAGCATATCGCTGGGCGCATCACATCTCGGCGCCGTTCCAGCCGCTGAAGAAGAAGCTGGCCAAGTCGCGCGTCACCATCATCACGACCGCCGCGCCCTACGACCCCGCCAAGGGCGACCAGGGGCCGGGCGCGGCCTATAATGGCAGCGCGAAGTTCTACCAGGTCTATGACGGCGACACCTCGCAGGCGCACGATCTGCGCATCTCCCACATCGGCTACGACCGCAAGCACACCACCGCGACCGACAACGGCACCTGGTTTCCGCTGCCGCAGCTGTTGAAGGCGTCCGCCGCGGGGCGCATCGGCGAAGTCGCACCGCGTTTCTTCGGCGCGCCGACCAACCGCAGCCATCGCGTCACGCTCGACACCGACGCGCCGGAAATCCTGGCGCGCTGCCTCGCCGACAAGGTCGACGTCGCCGTGCTGGTGCCGAACTGCCCGGTCTGCCACCAGACCACCGCGCTGGTGGCGCGGCACCTCGAGGCCAACGGCATTCCGACCGTGGTGATGGGCTGCGCCAAGGACATCATCGAGCACGCCGCCGTGCCACGCTTCCTGTTCTCCGACTTCCCGCTCGGCAATTCCGCGGGCAAGCCGCACGACGTCGCATCGCAGGCTCAGACGCTGGAGCTCGCCTTCCAACTGCTGGAGAGCGCGAGCGGCCCGCAGACCACGATGCAATCGGCGCTGCGCTGGAGCGAGGATGCCTCCTGGAAGCTCGACTACAACAACGTCGCGCAGCTGTCGCCGGAAGAGCTGGCACGCCGCCGCGCCGAATTCGACAAGCAGAAGGAGATCGCCCGCGGCAACCGCGCCGCCTGACGTCCTCCAACAAGAACAAACAAGGGGAGAGCGACGTGACGCGACCGTTCGAGGGCGTGAAGATCCTGGACTTCACCCAAGTGCTGGCCGGCCCCTATGCGAGCTATCAGCTCGCGCTGCTGGGCGCCGACGTCATCAAGGTCGAGCGGCGCGAGGGCGAGGACATGCGCCGCACGCCGCTCTCTCGCGAATGGGCCGAGCGCGGGCTGGCGCCGGCGTTCCAGGCCATCAACGGCAACAAGCGCAGCCTGACGCTCGACCTGCAGAAGCCGGAGGCGATCGCGATCGTCAAGAAGCTCGCCGCGCAGGTCGATGTCGTCATGGAGAACTTCCGCCCGGGCGTGATGGACAAGCTCGGCATCGGCTATGAGGCGCTCTCCGCGATCAATCCCAAACTGATCTATTGCGCGGTCTCAGGCTTCGGCCAGACCGGCCCGGATCGCCTGCGGCCCGGCTATGACGGCAAGATGCAGGCGCTGTCGGGCATCATGGCCATCACCGGGCACCCGGAGACCGGACCGACGCGCGCGGGCTTTGCGGTCTGCGACGTGCTGTCGGGCGCCACGGCCGCGTTCGGCGTCTCGAGCGCGCTGTATCAGCGCGACCGCACCGGCAAGGGACAACTCATTGACGTCTCCATGCTGGAAGCGACGATGGCGTTTCTCTCCGGGCAAATCGCGGACTGGTCCGTCGCCGGCCATCGCCAGACGCTCTCGGGCAACCAGGCCGTCAGCCGCAGGACCACGGCGAATTTGTTCAAATGCGGCGACGGCCACATCCTGCTCGCGGTCAACAACGAGAAGCAATACCGCGCGCTGATGGCCGCGCTCGGCCGCGAGGACACGCTGTCAGATGCACGCTTTGCCGACTGGTTCTCCCGCAACGAGAACGAGCCGGCGCTGCGCGCCATCATCGAGGAAGCGCTCGCGGCAAAACCTGCGCGCGAATGGGAGAGAATCCTGGAAGATTCCGGCGCGCCCTGTTCCAGCATCTGGAAGGTCGAGGAGGTGATCGACCATCCGCAAATCAAGGCGCGCGGCGCGATCCAGGAGCTGGACACGCAATACGGCCGCCTGCGCTTTGCCGGCAGCGGTTTCAAGCTCGCCCATGGCGGCGGCAAGCTCGACCGGATGGCGCCGGAGCTTGGGGCTGATACTGACGCGGTGCTCGGCGAGCCTCGGGTTTGACGCGGCGGAGATCGCGGGGTTGCGGGCAAGGGACGTCGTGTAGAGCGCCACGCGCTCAGCTAGCTGCCGTAGGATGGGTAGAGCGAAGCGAAACCCATCCTACGCACCGCTGCTAGAACAACGAGCCCTGCCCGTCGTCTGATGACGACGCCGCAACCTTCCGCGCCGCCTTCTTCGGCTTGGCCGCCTCGGCCTCGGCTTCCATCTCCTCGGCGCTCATCGGCAGCAGCAATTGCTCGTCGTCATTGGCGACGCGGTTGACGCGGGTGGAGACGGGGTGCCAGGCGAATTCGCCGATACGCGGAGCCCTCATCAGCGGCAGGATCGCGTCGACCTCGTCGCCCTTGGTGTCGAGCCAGCGCTCGAAATCGCGTTCGCTGATGGTGACGGGCACGCGGTCATGCAGCGCGGCGAGATCCTCGCCCGCCGCAGCTGTGACGATCGCGACCGTGTCGAGCCTCCTCGCCGTTCGGTCCGGCCCAGGTTTCGAACAATGCGGCGAAGCCGAGCGGCGCACCGTCGGCACGGTGGATGAAGAAGGGCTGCTTGCGGCCGCCCTCCGATTTCCACTCATAGTAGCCGTCGGCCGGGATCAGGCCGCGGCGACGGCGTATCGCCCGCTTGAATGCGGGCTTCTCCAGCACCGTCTCGGAGCGGGCATTGATCAGGAGCGTGAAGCCTTTGGGGTCCTTGACCCAGCCCGGCAGCAATCCCCAGCGCATCAGCCGAAAATGGCGCGCGCCGTTCTCGACCAGCACCACCGGAATCGGTCGTGTCGGGGCGATGTTGTACCGGGACGGGAAGTTCGGCTGCTCGACATAGCCGAACAGTTGCCGCAAGGCCGCAGGGGCCGAAGTTATGACGAAGCGTCCACACATCCCTGGGCTTGTATATAGGGTCCGTTCAGGTCCTTTTAACCCCGAACGTTAACACTGCGGAAGATGAGGCTCAACGGCCTCCCAACCCGCGCGGACGCTTGCACAGACGGGCCCCGAGGCCGCCGCCTGGGCCGAACGGCTGCGCGTGGCCAATATCAACCCGCGGACCGGGCTTGCCACTGACTATCTCAACCATTTCAATGAAGCCGTGATGCTGCTGGAGATGGTTCCGGACATGCCGGAATGCGCGGAGGATTTTCTGACCTGGTCGCCGCTGTCCTATGCCGAGCATTTCACGGCATCGAATTTCAAGGCGCGCGACCTCGCCATCGAAGCCTATGAGAAGGCCGATCCCAACGTGCGCGCCCAGTTCGACCACATCACCGATACCATGACCTCGATCCTGACCGCGGTCGGTTCGGCCATGCGCGAGGTCGAGAAGGATACGACCCGAATCCGCCTCGCCGAGCAGGCCGCCCTCTGGGTCAAGCCGCTGATCGCGGCCTGCGGCGGTATCATCCATGGCGGGGCCGAAGCCGACGTCGACACCATCATGGCGAACTGAGCCGGATCCTTTAAGAAGCAGCTCCTTCAGGAAACAGGGTCCTTCCAGAAAATGGCCTCGGTCGTTCAGCCCACCCATCCCCAGCTCGCCGTCAGCGCCGCGATTTTCCGCGACGGCAAGGTGCTGCTGACCCGCCGTGCCCGTTCGCCCGCCAAGGGCTTCTATTCGCTCCCCGGCGGCCGGGTCGAATTCGGCGAATCTCTGCACCAGGCCCTAAGCCGCGAGGTCGACGAGGAGACCGGGCTCAGGATCGAGATCGTCGGCCTTGCCGGCTGGCGCGAGGTGCTGCCGGCCGCGCCCGGCGCCGGCCATTATCTGATCATGTCCTTTGCGGCCCGCTGGGCGGCCCTGGAGCCGGTCCTGAACGACGAGCTCGACGACTATCGCTGGATCGCCCCCGACGCCCTGGCGAGCCTGGGGGACCTCAAGCTGACCGGAGGGCTGGAAGAGGTGATCCAGTCCGCCGCGCGGCTGGTGGCCGGCGATTGACCGGAATTCGTCATGCCCGGGCTTGTCCCGGCCATGACGCGGTGGGCGCGTTCGCTACATCGCTCACGTCACCTTGCGCCCACGAGCCCAAGGGGGCATACAGCCCGCCGATGTTCACGCGATTTCTCGCCATTTTTGCCCTGATCCTCGCCTGCGCCTCCGGGACCGTACGGGCCCAGAACGTGGCGGCGCCGTTCGACGGCGATTTGCAGCGGCTGGCCGAGATCCTCGGCGGGCTGCACTATCTGCGCGGCATCTGCGGGGCCAACGAGGGCAACAAATGGCGCAACGAGATGCAGGCGCTGATCGATGCCGAAACCCCCGCCGGCGAGCGCCGCACCCGCATGATCGCCGGCTTCAACCGCGGCTATAACGGCTTTCAGCAGACCTATCGGAGCTGCACGCCGGCCGCGACGGTGGCGATCCGGCGGTATATCGAGGAAGGCTCGAAGATCTCGCGCGATCTCACGGCGCGCTACGCGAACTAGGTTTTCTTCGTCATTCCGGGGCGCGATAGAGCCCTGTGGAACTCTGTCATCGATTTTGTACACAGCCGTTAACCGTTCTTAAAGATGTGGCCTAGCGGTCGTTAATGTGCGTGCTACACCTTCTCGCACAGCGCATCGCCGTGGATCGCGCCCCAGCCCTGATCGAGTTTCATGAGCCAGCCGATTTCCTACGCCCCCGCCCGCGCGCCGCTGCCCGATCACGAGCAGAAGCAAGCCGCACTGAGCTATCTCAACGAAGCCTGGGCCGAGGCGCGCCATGACGGCGTCGACGGCGACTGCCTGGCGCAGGCGAGCCTGTTCGCGGCCTTTGCCGAGCCTCGTCGGCACTTATGGCGAGGACGCTGTCGCCAAGTTCGTCGAGGGTTTTCCTGGCCGCATCCGCAACGGTGAATTCTCGGTCGACATCTGCAGGCAGTAGTCTCTGCCGAAAATGACCCCGCCACGCGGGCGGGGCCAGTCAACGGATGAATGACTTTGCGAAGAGGATTTTGCCTCGCAAAGTCTGCCGCGTTTATCGCACGACCGCTGCTTTCGGCGGGCAAGCATTAGTCTCGCGGCCGTCGGGACATGTTCCCGCAAGCCTCGGGAATGCGCGCCCTGCCCTCACGGCTCGACCTTGAGCGTCGCCTTCATGTTGGGATGATAGCGGCAGTAATAGTCGATCGTCCCCGCCTTCTTCAGAACCGAAATCGCCGATTTTTTCGGCGGCAATGTCACGTCGAAATCGCCGGTCTTCGCCGTGGCGGTGTGGGCGAAGACGTCCTTGTTGATCCAGTTGATGGTATCACCGACCTTGGCCGAAACCTCGGCCGGCGAGATCACGAGGTTCTCCATCGATATCTCGATGGTCGCGGCGTGTGCCGGAACGAGCATCGCCGCGACGGCAAGCACGACAGCCAGCGAAGACAGCCGCCCCGACATCATCATACCCTCCTATTTCAGCTCGGCCGCGACATGCTCGGCGTGCTGCTGATGGCCCTGGAAGATCTTCAGGCCGGTCTGCAGCAGGCTCTTCAGCTCGGCATTGCCGGCAGAGGGAATGAGCTGGGTTTCCAGCGCGCCGTTGACTTGCTTGTGGTAGGCGACCTCGTTGGCGACATAGGCCTTGTCGAATGCGGCGCCGTCCAGCCTGCCGAGTCTCGGCCAGCTTGTCGCTCGCCTGCTTCGACAGCGCCTTGCTGGTGTCGTTGTCTTCCGGCGTGACATTCAGCTTCTTGACCAGCGCGAGCGCTTGGCTGTTGACGGCCTCGTGGTCGCGCAGCATGTCCTCGGCGAACGCCTTCACGTCCTTGCTCTTCGCCTTCTTCTGCGCCTGCCTGGCCGCGTTGATGTCGATGACACCAGCGGTGTAGGAGATGTGGGCGATCTGCGGATCGGTCGGCTTGTCGGCTGCGCGTGCGCTTTGCAGCAGCGCGGGGCTGAACAACAGAATGGCTGCGGCGGCGGCCGCGCTCCAACGGAGAAACATGGTCTGACACTCCTGTGCTGCCGGACATTGGCCGGCGTTGCTTCACGGGAGTTGGATGGAATTTTGTCGCAAACGTTCCCGATAAATTTCAGCCGCCGACGCCCAGCCGCTGCAGCACCGCTTCGGTCAAGCGCTCGCAGCGCCAGCCCGCGAATGGAAAGGCATCCATCACGACGGGACCAATCTTCTTCTCGACGTTCTCGCGCAAGAGGGCGCGCGCACGGTGCAGCCGCGTCTTCACGGTCTCGGGCTTGATGCCGAGCAGCTCGGCCGTCTCCTCCATGCTCAACCCCTCCATCACGCGCGCGATGAAGACCATGCGGTAGACATCGGGCAGTTCGTCGACCGCGTGTTCGACGACGCGCTGGATCTCGCGTTGAGCCATGGATTTTTCCGGGTCGGTTGCGGCGGACGAGAGGGGAAATTGAATGATCTGCGCTTCGAGCGTTGCTTCCGGCAGCGATCCCAGCTCGACCTGCGGCTTCCGGCCGCGGGCGCGTCCGAGCGCTTCGTTGATGGCGATGCGCGACAACCAGGTCGACAGCGCCGACGCACCGAGAAAGCCGTCGAGATGGGTGAAGGCACGGACATAGGTTTCCTGCACCACGTCCTCGGCCTCGCTGTCGCTGCGCAGGATACCGCGGGCAAGCCGATAGAGCCGGCGGTTGTTGGCCTGCATGATCTCGCGGAGCGCGGCCTCGTCCCGACGCCGCGCACGGTCGATCAGCTCGGATTCCGATGTGTTGACCCCGGCGGACAGGCCGGCTGCGGTCCCTGGCATGGCAGTCACCTCGTCTCCATTGGTTCCGGACATTGGCGGCACTGAGAACGTGGATGCCCGGGACAAGCCCGGGCATGACGACCTCTTTGCAGGTGCAGACGTGACCACCTCACTCGAAGGGCAGGAGCCGCTCGCTAATCCGTCTCGATCGGTAGGGCCGGATCCCTCGCCCATTCGCCCATCGAGGCGTCGTAGAGGGTCAGCTTGTCGTAGCCGAGCTGGGTCAGCATCAAGAGGTCGATCGTCGCCGAGATGCCGCCGCCACAATAGAGAATCACGTTCTTGTCGCGCGTGACACCGGCCGCGGCGAACTTGGCCTCGGCATCGGCGAGGCTCGTCAGCGTCTTGTCGGCATTGGTGAGTGTGGCCGCGGGGACGTTGACGCTGCCGGGAACGCGGCCGGGCCGGCCGTAGCGGCTCGGCTCGAGCCCCCTGTGAAATTGCGGCCCGAGCGCGTTCACGATCACGGTCGAGGGATCGCCGATGCGTGCCTGCACGGCGGTCTTATCGACGAAGAAGCCAGCGCGCGGCGAAGCCTTGAAGGTCGTGGCCGGATAACCCCGCGGTGCGCCTGTCTCGATCGGCCGCCCCTCTTCCTTCCATTTGTCGAGACCGCCGTCGAGCACACGGGCCTCGACGCCGAGGGAACGCAGCATCCACCAGAACCGCGTCGCCCACATCATGGTGCCGATGCTGTAGAGCACGACGGTCTTGCCCGCATCGAGCCCGTGGCGGCCGAACGCGGCCTCCAGCTGGGCGACACCGGGCATCATGAAGAATTGCTGCGCGGAGGCGTCGGAGAACTCGCCTTGCAGGTCGAGGAAATCCGCACCTAGGATGTGGCCGGCCGCGAACGTCTTGTCGCCGGGCACGGCGCGGTACGGCACGTCGCTGCCGGGCGGGACGGCTTCGTTATACGTCGTGCAGTCGTAGAGGCGGAGATTGGGATCGCCGAGAATGGCGGCGAGCTGCTCGGTGGTGATGAGGGCTGTCGGCTGGGACATTGGACTCTCCCAATTTGAGCTTGCGCTTCGTGGCACACTGTCATTGCCCGCGAAGGCGGGCAATCCAGTATTCCAGAGGCGGCAGTCGCATCAGCCAACTATCGCCGCGGCGTACTGGATGCCCCGGTCAAGCCGGGGCATGACAGTTGAGCAAGAAGCCGAAGTTACCGCCTACTGCTTCAGCGTCTCCAGAAACTGCACCGCCTCGCCCTGCGCGGGCGTGACCAGCTCGCCCTGCCACATCACGCGGCGGCCGCGGATGAAGGTGCCGACGGGCCAGCCGGTGACGCGCACGCCGTCATAGGGTGTCCAGCCGGCTTTCGACGCCACCCATTTGTTGGTGATGGTTTCGCTGCGCTTGAGATCGACGATGGTGAAATCGGCATCGTAGCCGGCGGCGATGCGGCCCTTGCAGGCCATGTTGTAGAGTCGCGCGGGGCCGGCGCTGGTGAGATCGACGAAGCGCGCCAGCGACAGCCGGCCCGCGTTGACGTGATCGAGCATCAGCGGAACCAGCGTCTGCACGCCGGTCATGCCGGAGGGCGAGGCCGGATAGGTCTTCTGCTTTTCTTCCAGCGTATGCGGGGCGTGGTCGGAGCCGAGCACGTCGATGATGCCCTGCTCGATGCCGCGCCAAATGCCGGCGCGGTGATCGGCACCGCGCACCGGCGGGTTCATCTGCGCCAGCGTGCCGAGCCGCTCATAGCACTCGGGCGCGACCAGCGTGAGATGGTGCGGCGTCGCTTCGCAGGAGGCGACGTCCTTGTGGTCGCGCAGGAACTCGATCTCTTCCTTGGTCGAGATGTGCAGCACGTGGATGCGCTTGCCGGTTTCATGGGCGAGCTTGACGAGGCGCTGGGTGGCCATCAGCGCCGCGGTCTCGTCCCGCCACACCGGATGCGAGCGCGCATCGCCCTCGATGCGCAGCGATTTGCGGTCGTTGAGGCGATATTCGTCCTCGGCGTGGAACGCGGCGCGGCGGCGGATCACCTGGAAGATGCGGCGCAGGCTCTCGTCGTCCTCCACCAGCAGCGCGCCCGTCGAGGAGCCGATGAACACCTTGACGCCGGCGCAGCCCGGCGCGCGCTCCAGCACCGGCAGGTCCTGCACGTTCTCGCGGGTGCCGCCGATGAAGAAGGCGAAATCGCAATGCATGCGGTGATGGGCGCGCTTGATCTTGTCGGAGAAGGTCGCCTCCGTCACCGTGAGCGGCGAGGTGTTCGGCATCTCGAACACGGCGGTGACGCCGCCCATCACGGCGCTGCGCGAACCGGTTTCGAGGTCTTCCTTGTGCTCCAGGCCGGGCTCGCGAAAATGCACCTGCGTGTCCATCACGCCGGGCAGGATGTGCAGGCCCTTGCAGTCGATCACCTCGGCCGCGGAAGCATGCGACAGCGGGCCCAACTCGGCGATGCGACCGCCCGCGATGCCGATATCGCGAACACCCTCGCCATCCTGGTTGACGACGGTGCCGTTCTTGAGGATCACATCGAAGCGCTGGGTCATGGCTGAGGGCCTCTCTCATCCCCAAGCGCAGGGCTCGAGGTCTTGTCGTTTATGCCTCGCGGGCTTACGTTCCGGAGCAACATGTCGCAAGAGATTTTCGCATGAAATCAGCGTTTCTTCCCGACCGGGGCGTCATCAAGGTCGCGGGCGAGGATGCGCGCAACTTCCTCAACGGCCTGGTCACGACCGATGTCGACAGGCTGAAGCCGGGCCTGGGGCGATTCGGCGCGTTGCTGACGCCGCAGGGCAAGATCATCGTGGATTTCCTGATCACCGAGGTGCCTGCGGGCCATGGCGGCGGGTTCCTGATCGACTGTCCGAAAGCGCTGGCCGAGAGTCTCGCCACCAAGCTGAAATTCTACAAGCTGCGCGCCAAGGTCACCGTGGAAAACCTCGACCTCGGCGTGCTCGCGGCCTGGGACGGCCAGCCTGCGGCCCAGCCGGACCTTGCCTTCGTTGACCCGCGCAACGAAGCGCTCGGCACCCGCATCCTGATCCCCGAGGATCTCAAGCAGAAGCTGTCCGATCTCATCGGTGCCGAGCTGGTCGACGCTGCCGACTACGAAGCGCACCGCATCGCGCTCGGCGTGCCGCGCGGTGGGCTCGACTTCATGTACAGCGACGCCTTCCCGCACGAGACCAACATGGACCGCCTCGCCGGCGTCGATTTCGACAAGGGCTGCTATGTCGGCCAGGAGGTGGTCTCGCGCATGCAGCATCGCGGCACCGCTCGTACCCGCAGCGTAAAGGTACTGCTCGACGGCCCCTCGCCCGAAGCCGGCGCGACCATTCTCGCCGGCGACAAGCCGGTCGGTACGATCGGCTCGACATCGGGCGGCAAGGGCATTGCGCTCGTGCGCATCGACCGCGTCGCCGACGCGCTCGATGCCGGCGAGCCGCTCACCGCCGGCGGCCTCGCGCTGAAGCTGGCAGACCCCGACGTCGTCCGTATCCCCCTGAAGCAGCCCACCACATGAGCCGCGCTCCCCGCCTGCATCCCGACGGAAAAACCCGCTGTCCCTGGCCGGGCGAAGATCCGCTTTACGTCGCCTATCACGACACCGAATGGGGCGTGCCGGAATATGACGACCGCGCGCTGTACGAGAAGCTGATCCTCGACGGTTTCCAGGCCGGCCTGTCCTGGATCACGATCCTGCGCAAGCGCGACAATTTCCGCAAAGCCTTCGACGATTTCCAGCCGGAGAAGATCGCGCGCTACAGCGACAAGAAGGTGCATGCGCTGATGAACGATGCCGGCATCGTGCGCAACAAGGCCAAGATCGACGGCGCGATCCTGAGCGCCAGATCGTATCTCGACATCATGGAGAAAGGTCCCGGCTTCTCGAAGCTGCTGTGGGACTTCATGGACGGCAAGCCCAAGGTCAACCATTTCAAGACCACCGCGAGTGTTCCGGCCTCGACGCCCTTGTCGGCGCAGATCTCCAAGGACCTGTCCTCGCGCGGCTTCAAGTTCGTCGGCCCGACCATCGTCTACGCCTTCATGGAGGCGACCGGCATGGTCAACGACCATCTGGTCGACTGCCATTGCCACGCCAGCTGCGGCAAGACGCAGCGCAAGCCGCGCCTCAAGGCCAAATGAGCGCGAAGAAAACGGCAGGCGGCGCAGACACCCGCGCCTGGCAGCGCATGCTGTCGGGCCGGCGGCTGGATCTGCTCGATCCCTCTCCGCTCGATGTCGAGATCGCCGACATCGCGCACGGGCTGGCGCGCGTGGCGCGCTGGAACGGGCAGACCACCGGAGCGCATATCTTCTCGGTCGCCCAGCACACGCTGCTGGTGGAGACCGTGCTCCGGCACGAGATGCCGCGCGTCGACCAGCGCATGCGGCTCGCCGCGCTGCTGCACGATGCGCCCGAATACGTGATCGGCGACATGATCTCGCCGTTCAAGGCCGTGCTCGCCGGCAACTACAAGGCGGTGGAGATGCGCCTGCTCGGCGCCATCCACATCCGCTTCGGCCTGCCGCCGGTCTTGCCGGAGGAGATCACGCAGGCCATCAAGGCCGCCGATCGCGGTGCGGCCTATCTGGAAGCGACCGAGTCTCGCCGGCTTCAGCGCGGCCGAGGCCAAGCGCCTGTTCGGCAAGGATCCGGGCCTGTCCGACAGCGTCCGGCGCGACTATCTCACGCCCTGGACCGCGGCGCGGGCCGAGAAGCAGTTCCTGGAGCGGTTCGGCGCGGTGTTTGCGTAGTCGGTAGGGTGGGCAAAGGCGCGCTTGCGCCTTGCCCACGTCCTTTCGCGCTTGCGACAAAGGTGGTGGGCACGCTTCGCTTTGCCCACCCTACGGCACCGGCTATAATCGCCGGCAAAAAGGTCCGCCATGATCCACGTCTGCTCCCTCGCCGCGCTTCCCGAAACCGTCCGCCTCACCAGGGCGAGCCATGTGCTGACCGTGATGGCCAATGTCGAGCAGGTGGCGCGGCCGGTCTCCGTGCTGCCGGCCAATCATCTCAAGGTGTCGATGGACGACATCACCGAGGAGATGGACGGTTTCGTCGCGCCGTCCGAGACGCATATCGACCAGGTGCTGAATTTCGTGCGCGGCTGGGACCGCTCCGCGCCGCTGGTGGTGCATTGCTATGCCGGCATCAGCCGCTCCACCGCGAGCGCGTTTGCCGCGGTCTGCGCCCTCAATCCCAATCGCGACGAGATCGAGATCGCCAGGAAGATCCGCGCGGCCTCGCCGATCGCCTCGCCGAACCGGCGCATCGTCGGCCTCGCCGACCGAGCCCTCGGCCGCAACGGCCGCATGCTGCGCGCGCTCGACGAGATCGGCGCGGGTGCGATGATGGTCGAGGGCCGGCCCTTCGTGATCGAGCTCGAATGACAGCTGGGCGCGACATCGCAGGTGCGCCCCCTCTCCCGCTTGCGGGGAGGGTCGGGGTGGGGGTGTCTCGACAAGCGAGAACCCCCGTGGGGAGAAAGCCCCCACCCGCCGCGCTCTTCGAGCGCGTCGACCTCCCCGCAAGCGGGAGAGGTACACCGAGCCCGCGGAGAAGTTTGCGCAATCAATTCTGCAACGGCGATCGTCATCGCATGAACGAGACGCTGCTGACGCCGATCGAGATCGGCCTGACCGCGGCGATCGTCGCGATCGAGGGTCATGAGCCGCTGATCCTGACCGCGCGCGGCAGCGACGGCCTCGCCGGCCTGCCGTTCGGCCCGTTCGACGCGCTCGCGCACCGCACCTTCGAGATCGGCCTGCGCGCCTGGGTCGAGGAACAGGCGGGCTTGCGGCTCGGCTATGTCGAGCAGCTCTACACCTTCGGCGACCGTGGCCGCCATGCCGAGGCTCGCGACACCGGCGCGCATATGGTGTCGATCGGCTATCTCGCCCTGACGCGCGCGGTGGACGGCGAGCTTGCGGCGAACGCGGCGAGCTTCGCGCCATGGTATCGCTTCTTCCCCTGGGAAGACTGGCGCGAGGAGCCGCCGGCGATCATCGCCCGCGACATCATTCCTGCGCTGACCGAATGGGCCGCGGAGGAGACGCCGGAGACCACGCGCGCGCTGCCGCGCAAGGATCGCGTGCGGTTCTATTTCGGCCTCGACGGGGCAGCCTGGGACGAAGAGCGCGTGCTCGACCGCTACGAGCTGCTGTACGAGGCCGGGCTGGTCGAGGAAGCCAGGCGCGACGGACGTCCTGCGGCAATAGCGCGCAAGATGCTGCCGCCGCTCGGGACCTCGATGCGGTTCGACCACCGCCGGATTCTCGCCACGGCAATCGCCCGGCTCCGCGCAAAACTGAAGTATCGTCCTGTGGTATTTGAACTTTTGCCGCCCGAATTCACACTTACCGGAACTGCAGCATACGGTGGAGGCGATCTCCGGCCGGCATCTGCACAAGCAGAATTTCCGCCGCCTGGTCGAAATGGAAGCCCTGGTCGAACCGACCGGGGTGATGTCGACACAGACGGGCGGACGGCCGGCCGCGCTCTACCGCTTCCGCCGCGACGTGCTCCAGGAGCGCCCCGCACCGGGGTTGCGCGTACGCTCCCGGCGCTAACTCAAGATTTGCGTGATCGGCCCCTGCCCGTCGATCGCCTGGAGGCTACATGTTCGACGGCCCGTTTGACGTCTTTGCGCTGATCATCTCGATCATCGCCATCCTGATCGCCGTCAAGGCCTCCAGCCAGGCGGCCGAGCTGCGCCGGAAGTTGAACGCGCTCGAAGAGATGTTTTACGCGCAACGGCGCGTGGTGCAGCCGCCTCCGCTGATGCCGGCACAAATACAGACCGAGGCGCCCGCGACGTCTTCCGCCGAACCGCCGCCGCTTGCGCCAGAGGCCCCGCAGGCGCCGCCCCCACCCGTCACCGAGGACGTTTCACCGACACGGCTCGAAGTGCCCGGCGAGGCCATGCTACCGCCTCCGCCGCCTCCGCCTTTGCCCGCGCCGGCAGTTGATTCCAGAGAACCCGGCTTCGAGGAGCGGCTCGGCACGCGCTGGGTGGTGTGGATCGGCGGTCTTGCGCTGGCGCTCGGCGGCTTCTTCATGGTGCGCTATTCGATCGAGGCCGGGCTGCTCGGCCCCGGCGTGCGCGTGTTCCTCGGCGGCCTGTTCGCAGCCGCGCTGCTCGCGGCCGGCGAATGGACGCGGCGCAAGGAGAGCATCTCCACCATCACGGCGCTGCCGACCGCCAACATCCCCGCGATCCTCACCGCGGCGGGAACGGCGGTGGCGTTCGCCACCATCTATGCCGCCTATGCGCTCTACGGCTTCCTGGTGCCCGCAACCGCCTTCGTGCTGCTCGGCATCGTGGCGATGTGCACGCTCGCCGCAGCGCTGCTGCACGGACCCGCGCTGGCCGGCCTCGGCGTGGTCGGCGCCTTCGTGACGCCGCTTCTCGTCTCCAGCGGCAAGCCGGACTATTGGGCGCTCTACATTTATCTCGCCGTCGTCACCGCCGCGAGCTTCGGCCTCGCGCGCATCCGGCTGTGGCGCTGGCTTGCGGTCACCACGATCGCCTTCGCGGTGCTCTGGCTCTTCCCCGGTCTCGACACCGAGCAGGTCCAGGTCGCGCCGCACGCCTTCCACGTCATCGCGGGATTCGTGCTGGCCGCGCTGCTCGTCGTCTGCGGCTTCATGTTCGGACCTGCGATCGAGGACGGCGAGATCGAGCCGATCTCCTCGGGCGCGCTCGGTGCCTATCTGTTCGGCGCCATGCTGATCGTGCTGTCGAGCGCACATGCCGACCTGGCGCTGGTCTCGTTTGCCCTTCTCGTCGGTGCGACCCTGTTCGTCGCCTGGCGCGCGCCGGCAGCCACCGGCGCCATCGGCGCAGCTGCGGCAACCGTCTTCATCGTGTTTGCCGAATGGGCGGTGCGCGCCAATCCCGACATGCTGGTGCTGCCGGGCGGGCCCATCGCGGGCATAGGACCGGCCGCGACCGACAGCTCCGTCACGCTGCATCTGGTGACGGCCGCGATCTTCGCCGCCGGCTTCGGCATCGCCGGCTTCCTCGCACAGGGCCGATCGAATTCTGCGATCGTTCCCGTGGTGTGGTCGGTCGCAGGCGTCGCGACGCCGATCGCGATCCTGGTCGCGCTCTACGCGCGGATCGCCCATCTCGACCGCTCGATTCCGTTCGCGATCCTCGCGGTGCTGCTTGCAGCAAGCTTCGGCGCGGCGACCGAGGCGCTGACGCGCCGCGAGACCCGGCCAGGCACCATGATCTCCACGGCATTGTTCGCGACCGGCACGCTTGGCGCGCTGGCGCTGGCGCTGACCTTCGCGCTGGAGAAGGGCTGGCTGACGATCGCGCTGGCGCTGATGTCGCTCGGCACCGCCTGGATCTCGATGCAGCGGCCGATCCCGTTCCTGCGCTGGCTCGCCGCGATCTTCGCCGGCCTCGTCACCGCGCGCATCGCCTACGATCCGCGCATCGTCGGCGATGCCGTCGGCACCACGCCGATCTTCAACTGGCTGCTGTGGGGCTACGGCCTGCCCGCGGCGTCGTTCTGGGCGGCGAGCCTGTTCCTGCGCCGCCGCGCCGACGATCCGCCGCTGCGGATGGTCGAGACCGCCGCGATCCTGTTCACCGCCCTGCTCGCCTTCATGGAGATCCGGCACTTTGCGACCGGTGGCGACATGATCTCGCCGCCCTCGCTACTCGAATTCGCGCTGCAGGTCTGCATCACGCTCGCGATGGCGATCGGGCTGGAGCGCCTGCGGCAGCGTAGCCACAGCATCGTGCACAACATCGGCGCGATCGTGCTCACGGTGATCGCCGGGATCATCAGCGTGTTCGGCTTGCTGATCCTGGAGAACCCGCTGATCTGGCACGTCGACGTCGGCGGCGCAGTGTTCAACCTGCTGCTGCTCGGCTATGCGCTGCCGGCGGTGCTGATGCTGCTCTTGTCCTATGTCGTGGTCGGCGATCGCGGCAAGGCCTACGCCAACACCATCGCCGGCGGCGCGCTCCTGTTCGCGCTCGCCTATGTCACGCTGGAGATCCGCCGCTTCTATCACGGCCCGATCCTCTCGACCGGCCCGACGACCGGCGCCGAGCAATACACCTATTCGATCGGCTGGCTCGGCTTCGGCGTGGTGTTGCTGGGGGTCGGCATCCTCGTCAACTCGGAGCGGGCACGGCTGGCCTCGGCCGCCGTGATCGCGCTGACGATCCTCAAGGCCTTCGTCATCGACATGTCGACGCTGACCGGCGTCTACCGGGCGCTGTCGTTCATGGGCCTCGGCATCGTGCTGGTCGCGATCGGCTGGCTCTACCAGCGCATCCTGTTCCGGCGGCAGGTCGCACCGCCGCCGGCTCCGCAGTCGGGAAGTTGAAGATCAGGCCGCGCGGACCGATTCGAGGAACTGCGCGACCTCGACCTTGAGACGCGTGCTGTCGGTCGCCAGCGATTTCGCCGCCGACAGCACCTCGACCGAGGCTTCGCCCGTCTCGATCGCGCCGCGCTGCACGTCGGTGATGTTCGCCGAGACTTCCTGCGTGCCGACCGAGGCCTGCTGGACGTTGCGCGAAATCTCCTGCGTGGCCGCACCCTGCTCTTCGACGGCGGCGGCAATCGCCGCTGACACTTCGGACAGCCGCTCGATGGTGCCGCCGATCTCCTGGATGGCGCTGACGGATTCCTGCGTCGCGGCCTGGATGCCCGACACCTGCGCGCCGATCTCGCCGGTCGCCTTCGCGGTCTGCTCGGCCAGCGCCTTGACTTCGGACGCGACGACGGCGAAGCCGCGGCCGGCTTCGCCCGCACGCGCCGCCTCGATGGTGGCGTTCAGCGCCAGCAGATTGGTCTGGCCCGCGATGGTGTTGATCAGCTCGACGACGTCGCCGATGCGGGACGCGGCCTGCGACAGCGCGTTGACGCGCTCGTTGGTCCGCGCGGCCTGCTCGACGGCTTCCGCCGCCATCCGCGCCGAATCCTGCACGCGGCGGCTGATCTCGGTGATGGAGGACGACAGCTCTTCGGATGCGGAGGCGACCGCCTGCACGTTGGTGGAGGCTTCCTCGGACGCCGCCGCGACCACGGTCGCGAGTCTCCTGGCCGCGCTGCGCGGTGCCGGTCAGCGTCGAGGCCGACGCCTCGAGCCTCGGTCGAGGCCGAGGAGACGGTACCGACCACCTCGCCGATCATGGCCTCGAACTTGGTGGTGATGGCATCGACGCGGCGACCGCGCTCGATCTTGGCTTCGGCATCGAGCCGGGCCGCCTCGTCCGCCGCCCGCTTGGCGATCAGCGCTTCCTTGAAGATCTGCAACGCATCCGCCATCGAACCGATCTCGGTCTTCTCGCCGCGATGCGGCACGTCGGCCGAGAGGTCGCCCTCGCCGAGGGACTGCATCGGCCTGATGATCGAGGCAATGCCGCGCGACACGTCGCGCACGAGGTAATACGCCGCGCCGATCGCGATCACGACCGAGAGGACGATGATGCCGACCAGCACGCGGAAGATCATGGCATAGCTGTCGGCCGCCTGCTTGGTCTCCAGCTCGGCGCCGCTGTTGTTCATCTCGATGCCCTTCTGGAGCAGCGGGTCGGCCGCCTGGGCCATCTTGGCGACCTTGGTCTGCAGCATCTCATTGGCGTCGGCCGGGAACTTGCCGACGCTCTTGCGCGACAGCGCCATCGTCTCCTGCACGCCGTTCAGATATTCGGCCCACGCCTTGCTCCATTGCTCGTAGAGCGAGCGCTCTTCGGCGACCGTGATCAGCGGCTCGTAGGTCTTGCGCGTCTTCTCGATGCGCTCGCGCAAAGAGGCAAGGCGCTTCTCGGCGGCTTCCTTGCCTGCGGCCGTGTCCTGCATCAGGTGCAGACGAAGCGCGACGCGCAGCTCGTTGATGTCGGCACGCATGGAGCCCAGCGCACGCACGCTCGGCAGCCAGCTCTCCGCGATCTCGACGGTGTGAGAGTTGATATTCTGCATCGTGCCGATCGCCGTCACGCCGACGCCGGCAAGCGAGAGCACGAGGACCGACAGCACGGTCAGCAGCTTAAATACGATCGACAGCTTCGACATCACACGAATCCCGATGAAACCTACAACGCATAAATTACTTCCGCCGCAACCGTCACGACGGACGGCAGGGCGTGGGTCATTCCAACAATGCTGGCTGGTTCTTATCCCGTAAGATTGCGCCCATAGTTGCAAACAGGCGTTAACAGGAAGCTACGTTGAATTACGGAATATGGCACCGGTGCCGTTATATGTTTCGCAACGATCTGTTGCAGCGCGGCCGGCATGGCGGGGCCACACCAGCGCACCGCCTCCTGCCGCGCCGGACGGAGCGGTTGGCCGCTCAGGCCGCCCGCACCGTCTCCAGGAACCGGGCGACTTCGCTCTTGAGCCGGGCGCTTTCCTGCGACAGCGACTGCGCGGCGGAATGCACCTGCGCCGATGCCGCCCCGGTCTCGCCCGCGCCGCGCTGGACTTCGCCGATATTCGCCGAGACGTCGGAGGTACCCTGCGCGGCATGCTGGATGTTGCGGGAAATCTCCTGCGTGGCGGCGCCCTGCTCCTCCACCGCCGCGGCAATGGTCGAGGAGATCTCCGACATCCGCGCGATGGTGTCGCCGATCTCCTTGATCGCGCCGACCGAATCCTCGGTCGCGGCCTGGATCGCACCGATGTGCTGACCGATCTCGCCCGTGGCCTTCGCGGTCTGCTCGGCAAGCGCCTTCACTTCGGTCGCGACCACCGCAAAGCCCTTACCGGCCTCGCCCGCCCGCGCCGCCTCGATCGTCGCGTTGAGCGCCAGCAGGTTGGTTTGAGCGGCGATGGTGTTGATCAGCTCGACCACGTCGCCGATGCGGGAGGCGGCCTTCGTCAACTCCGCGACGCGCGTATTGGTGCGCTGGGCTTGCCCGACCGCGACGTCGGCGACGCGCGCGGATTCCTGTACTTGGCGGCTGATCTCGGAGACCGAAGAGGTCAGCTCCTCGCTCGCGGACGACACCGACTGCACGTTCGCCGACGCCTCCTCCGAAGCCGCCGCCACGGCGGTGGCGAGGCCGTTGCCGCGCTCGGCGGCCTGCGTCAGCGTGTTGGAGGACGCCTCGAGACTCGGTCGCCGCCGACGACACGGTCTCGATGATCTCGCCGACCGCGCCTTCGAAACCGTCGGCAAGCCGCTGCATGTCGGCCTTGCGCTGCTGGCGGAGGCGCGCCTCCGCCTCGGCCTGCTCGGCGCGCAGCCGTTCGGCCTCCGCCATGTTGGTCTTGAAGACCGCGACCGCGCCGGCCATCTCGCCGATCTCGTCCTTGCGGCCGACGCCGGGGATCACGACGGAGGTGTCGCCATTCGCCAAGCCGGTCATCGCGCGCACCATGGCGATCAGCGCGGTCGAGATCGAGCGGCCGGTGAAGAAGGCCACACTGCCCACCAGCAGGATCGAGCATCCCAGCGCGACCCACATCCAGAACTTGATCGAGGCGCGCGTCGAAACTTCGGCGGCCTGCGCCGCGTCGTATCGTTGAGCAACGCTCTTCTCGATCTGGTCGAGGACCGGTTCGATCGTGCGGAACTCGTTGGACATTGCCGAGCCGTGCGCGGCGATATCCTGCGCGCCGGCCGCCCAGGCTCCGAAGTCGGCCTGGTACCTGGCGAGCATCTTGCCGATGTCCGCCTTGATGGCCGGCGGAATCGCCGACGTCTCGATCTGCCCGGAGAATTCCGTTGCCGTCTTCTTCAGGGCGCCGACGTACTTCTGATCGCGGCGCAGCATGAAGTCCTTCTCGTGACGGCGCATCATCAGCATGCCGCTGGTGAGCCTGGGGTCGTCGACCTCCTTGAGCTTGGTCTCGATGTCGTGGACCGCCGCGCGCAGCGAGCCCGACAGGCCCAGGGTTTCATTCAAGCCGAGCTTGACCTCGGCCTTCTCGATGGCCGCGAACTCCTTCACGTATCTCTCGAACCCGGTGCGGGCCTGCGACACCTTCTCGCCGATCGTGGCGTATCCTGCCGCATGCGTCGCGCTCCCGAGCCGATCGAAATTGGCAACGATGCCGGACGCGAGTTCGGCGTGACGCTTCGCATAAGACTGATCGCGACGGAGCTGAAAGTCCTTCTCGGCACGGCGCGCTTCGAGCAATTGCTGGGAAACCCGCTGGCTCAGGTCGGACATCCTGCGTGCGTCGTCAGCAGCGTCGCGGGACGTATCCTGGGACAGGCTGCCCACCTGGTAGATCGCGCCGAAAGCGACGAGCCCGATGAGGCCGAACAGTCCGATCGCCATGATCTTGTGGGTGAGACGCATGGAAATGTGCTCCAACGATTGAAACAATGCACGAAGGGCGACTCAACACCCGGGAAATTGCGGCAATCATGACTGCGTCGCTTTTCCGGAAGGTTAACCCGGCGTGCGCGGATCGCGGCGTCGAAACAAGAACGCGCACAGCCGCCGCACAGTCACGCGCGACGGTTGCAAGCCAAGTCTGCCGACAGACGTAATCGTCAGGCGGCGCGAACGGTGTCGAGAAACTTTTCGACCTCGAGCTTGAGGCGATTGCTGTCACCCGACAGCATCTGCGCTGCGGACAGCACTTGCGAGGATGCGGAGCCGGTCTCGCTCGCACCGCGCTGCACGTCCGTGATGTTGGACGACACCTGCTGCGTGCCGTGCGCGGCCTGCTGCACGTTGCGCGAGATTTCCTGCGTTGCCGCGCCCTGCTCTTCCACTGCAGCGGCAATCGCCGAAGAGATCTCGGACAGCTTTTCGATGGTGTCGCTGATGTCCTTGATGGCGCCGACCGATTCCTGTGTCGCGGCCTGAATGCCGGAGATCTGCTGACCGATCTCGCCGGTCGCCTTCGCGGTCTGCTCCGCGAGAGCCTTGACCTCGGATGCGACGACGGCAAAACCCTTGCCGGCCTCGCCGGCGCGTGCGGCCTCGATCGTGGCGTTGAGGGCGAGCAGGTTGGTCTGGCCCGCGATGGTGTTGATCAGCTCGACGACGTCGCCGATGCGCGTCGCCGCCTTGGACAATTCGCTGACACGCCCGGTCGTGGTACGGGCCTGCCCGACGGCTTCGCTGGCCACGCGCGCGGATTCCTGCACCTGCCGGCTGATCTCGGTGATCGAGGAGGACAGCTCCTCCGTCGCGGACGCCACCGACTGCACGTTGGTCGAAGCCTCTTCCGAAGCCGCCGTAACCACGGTGGTGAGCTGCTGCGTACGCTCGGCGGTCGACGTCAGCGTGGTGGCGGAGGCCTCGAGGCTCGGTCGAGGCCGAGGACACCGTCCCGACGATCTCGCCAATGGCACCTTCGAAACTGTCGGCCAGCTTGTGCATCTCGGCCTTGCGCTGCGCGGCCGCCATCTGGTCCTGCCGCAACTTCGCCTCCGCTTCCTCGCGCGCCTTGTGCTCGGACACGATCTTGAATTTCTCCACCGCACCGGCCACCTCGCCGACCTCGTCCTTGCGGCCGAGCCCCGGCAGCACCACCGAGAAATCGCCGCCGGCGAGCTTCTCCATCGCGGCGGTCAGCGCACGCATGGGCCGCGCGATGCTGAAGACGGAGAAGATGCACGTGCCGATCAAGACGAACGCGACCAGTGCGCCGGTGATCATCGACGTCCGGGCAACCGACGCGGCCTCGGCCTCCGCCTCCGCGCGCGCTTCGACGCTCTTCTGCTTTGCGAAATCGGTGATCTGGTTTGCCAGCTCGGAAATTTCTTCGTTGATCGGCGCGAGCGTTCCCTTGCGAATGCGATCGATCTCACTCGCAAGCTTGGCGAACTGCTCCGCCGCTTCCGCGTCCCTTTTCCCTTCCAGCGCGAGCCTCCTGCTTGCGAATGGCCGCGATCTGCTGCTGGCCTTTGCCGAATTCGCCGACCAGCGTGGTCAGGCGGTCGATCCGCTTGCGGTTTTCGGGCGAGCGCGAGAGCTTCGCCATTTCGTTCGCAAACTTCGCGGCGGCGGTCTGCCGGTCGTTGAAGTAGGTGACTGCCTTCTGCATGTCGGCCAGCGAGGCGGACGTCAGAATGTCGCGAATGCCGATCTGCATGCCGCGGACCGATGCCTTCGCTTCAGCGGCGTTTTGCGCGATCGCCTGCTGTCCCGACGCGGCATTGCCGAGCTTCTGGACATCGGCATTTCCGCTCATTTGCAGGAAGATCATGAGCGCGACGAGACCGATGGTCAGCGCGGACGTGACGGCGAGCTTGGTGCCAATTCGCAGGTTCTGAATGAACATCATCGAAGTATCCCCGGAGGTACGCATTTGCCGCGACGAGGCGCGTGCTCAACCCGGGAAAGCTAACCGCGAGGTACCTCGTTAACGTTAAGCAGGGCCTCGGGTGAGGTAGGTAGAAATACTGAAAAGCTGCCTAACCTTCTGCGCTCTCGCAGCTTTTGCGTGTAACGACGTATAGTTCGCGAATTTGCACGCATCGGCACCGTTAACGAGATCGCACCGTCCGCGATCGTCAGGGCATGCTCTCGCCGAGCAGGCTGATGCGGAAGACCGGCTTCTTGTCCTCGTCGAGCAGCTCCATGCACCACTCGGCGTTCGGTTTCAGGCCGCGTGCGATGCCGCCGAGCAAGTTGGCACAGACTTCGGTCATCTCGGTCCAGGCGGCTGCGCGATCCTCGAACTCGTACGGTTGGTCGGCGGCGCCGGAATAGCGACCGGTACTGATGCGGAAGAAGTACAGCGACATCGTTGAACCCTTTTATCGGGCCGCGCCCCCGGCCGTCCGCAAACTGGAGCGCGAACAGCTACCAACGCATGAAAGCCGCCGTCCGTATGACTACGGCGCGGCGGCTTCGTGTTCGATGGGTCTTCAACGACGAAGTGCGCGGATATCTCCGCGCGGCCGTCTCACTGGGTCGAGCGGCGCAGCTCCAGCGGGGCGTCGTTCCTGGCGGGCTCCGCCTTGATCTCCGACTTCACCGGCTCGAGCCGGCTGCTCTCGACACGCGGCGTCTCCACGCGCGCGGCGACCTCGGTGTTGGACGGGCCGACCGAACCGGTGTGCTCCGCCCTGTGCAGCGAGCGCGGCCGCGCCGCGGCGCGCGCCATCAGCATCTGATTGCCGCCCTGGTGATGGAAGTCGCAATAGGCGAAGCCCATGCCGGACACCGAGCCGCGGAAGCTGCGATCATCGGTCTTTTCAAGGTTGAAACAGGGCTCGAACGGAATGCCCTTGATCGAGGCGCAGACGTTCTGGCCGCGGATCTGGAGCGTATTGCCGGGGAGCCGGAGATGCTTGACGGGGCCTGCGCCCGAGAACTGCACCGCACCGGCGGCGCCGAGATCGTCGAGGATGCGGCCTGCACCACGGGTGCCGTCGAAACAGGTGAAGGCAAACACTTTGCCGGCCACGAAGCGACGCGCCTCGTCGGCATTCATGCCTCCGGCAACGGCCGGCGCAATCGTTGCCGCCGCCGCGACAGCCCCCAACACAATACGCGCAAGCATGCTCAACTCCGAACTAACCCCCGCAGCGGGCGATGCCTTATCTCTTTACCCGCTGCTTACCATACTAACCAAGGCGACATTGAAGCAGCTTGGTTGGTAAAGTCTGAACGCGGTTAAACAATTTTTACCACGATTCGACCGCGGACCTCGCCGGCCAGGATTTTCGCGCCCCATTGGGACACCTCGTCCAGCGAAATTTCATGAGTAATTTCAGATAGTTTTGTCCGATCCAGATCGGAGGCCAGACGCTGCCAGGCGGCTTTGCGCGGCTCGATTGGGCACATCACGGAATCGATGCCGAGAAGGCACACCCCGCGCAAAATGAAGGGTGCGACGGAAGACGGCAGGTCCATGCCGGCCGCCAGGCCGCAGGCCGCGATCGCACCGCCGTACTTCGTCATGGACAGGAGATTCGCCAGCGTCGTGGAGCCGACGCTGTCCACGCCGCCCGCCCAGCGCTCCTTGGCGATCGGCTTGGCCGCCCCCGACAATTCGTTGCGGTCGATGATTTCGGCGGCGCCGATGTGCTTCAGATAATCGGCCTCCGCGGCGCGGCCGGTCGAGGCGATGACGTGGTAGCCGAGCTTCGAGAGCACGGCGGTCGCAACCGACCCGACGCCGCCGGCAGCGCCGGTCACCACCACCGGGCCGCTCTTCGGCGACAGGCCGTGCTTCTCCAGCGCCAGCACCGAAAGCATCGCCGTGAAGCCGGCGGTGCCGATCGCCATGGCGTCGCGTGCAGAGAGGCCTTGCGGCAATGCGACCAGCCAGTCGCCCTTCACCCGCGCCTTCTCGGCATACGCGCCGAGATGGGTCTCGCCCATGCCCCAGCCGGTGCAGACGACCTTGTCGCCGGCTTTCCACTGCGGATGCGAGGACGCTTCGACCGTGCCGGCGAAGTCGATGCCGGCAATCATGGGAAAGCGGCGTACCACCGGCGCCTTGCCGGTGAGCGCAAGGCCGTCCTTGTAGTTCAGCGTCGACCATTCGACGCGGACGGTGACGTCGCCCTCCATCAGTTCGGCTTCGTCGAACTGCGTCAGCGCGGCGGTGGTGCCCTTGTCCGCCTTGTCGATCCGGATCGCCCTGAATGTGGCCACGACTGAACTCCCTGACTTGTCTATCGGGGATGTTTAGCCGATCAGGCCGGCTGCGCAACCGCCCGAGCCACCGGTTTCTCCACGATCGGAAGATTGATCAGCGCGGAGAGCACGCCGAACAGGATCGAGAGCCACCAAATCGGCGTGTAGGAACCGAAGCGCTCGAACACGATGCCGCCCAGCCAGACGCCGAGGAAGCCGCCGACCTGATGGCTGACGAAGGCAAAGCCATAAAGCGTGGCAAGCCAGCGCGTGCCGAACATCAGCGCCACCAGCGCCGAGGTCGGCGGCACCGTCGACAGCCAGGTCAGGCCGGAGACCGCACCGAACGCGATCGCCGAGAACGGCGTGATCGGGAACGAGATGAAGGCAAGCGTCGCGAGTGCGCGCGTGAAGTAGATCGTCGAGAGGATGTAGCGCTTCGGCACGCTGTTCTGGAGATAGCCGACGCTGAGCGAGCCCACGATATTGAACAGGCCGATCGCCGCGATCACCCAGCCGCCGGTTTGCGCGGAAATGCCGCGATCGACCAGGAAGGCCGGCAGATGCACGGTGATGAAGGCGAGCTGGAATCCGCAGGTGAAGAAGCCGAGCACCAGCAGCACATAGGAGCGATGGCCGAAAGCTTCAGCCAATGCCTTGGTGAAGCTTTGCTCGTCCGCCGGTGTCGCGTTTGCCGCATGCGCGACGGGCGGGGTCGAGAGTGCAAATGACAGCGGGATGATCAGCAACATCAGGAAGCCGAACACCGACAGCGCCTGCTGCCAGCCGAAATTGTCGATCAACGCGACGCCGATCGGCGCGAACAGGAATTGTCCGAACGAGCCTGCCGCGGTGCCGGCTCCGAGCGCGAGGCCGCGCTTCTCGGCGGGCAGCAGCTTGGTGAAGGCCGACAGCACCAGATTGAACGAGCAACCGGCAAGACCGAAGCCGACCATCACGCCCGCACCGATGTTCAGCGACAGCGGCGTCGAGGAATAGCGCATCAGCAAGAGGCCGCCGGCATAGAGCAGCGCGCCAACGCACATCACGCGGAACAGGCCGAAGCGATCGGCGACCGCGCCGGCGAACGGCTGGCCGAGGCCCCACAACAGATTCTGCACGGCAATCGCGAGGCCGAACACGTCGCGGCCCCAGGAGAATTCGTGGCTCATCGGCTGCACGAAGAAACCGAGCGCCGAGCGCGGACCGAAGCCGAGCATGCCGATGGCGCAGCCGCAGAGAATGATGACGGCGGGGGTCCGCCAATTGGAGGAACGTGAGGCGGGAGCGAGTTCGCCGATCTGTGCCGACATGATGTTCCTCGTCTGTCGTTGGCGGGAATCTGCAGTGAGCAGCCGCGGAGAGCCCGTTTAATGCATCTGCATGAAAACCCCAAGTCAAAAACGATTGCATTCCATGAAGGGCTATCGCCGGAGCATTGCGTTTCAATCTGGCCTTCAACGACGCGAAGGGGAATTGACGGGAATGTGTGCGGCAGGGTCTGGCGATCTCGTTCGACGCATGATATCTTTGATATACTCAAATTGAGTATATTATGAGTTCAGTGAGATCCCACCCGGCCTCCCGGCCGGATTTCTCAGGCTCCATATATACTCATATTGAGTATAATTAGTTTGCAAGGGAGGCTTGGATGCCGATCACTGGAATTTACGGTCCCGACGATCTTGCCGACCGGCCTGCGGGCCCGATCACCGTGCCCGGCGCTGCGGCGCCGATGCGATCCGCGCTGGCGCTGCCGATGCCTTCGCTGGAGTGGACACCGGAGGTCGAGCGCGCCACCGCGCCGGTCTATGAACGCCTCAAGCACGTGATCCCGCCGATCGAGTGGCCGCTGATGGCGCCGACGATCAACGCGATCAACGAGCTGAAACGTGCGCGCGGCGCGGTGCTCCTTGCGCACAATTACCAGGCGCCGGAGATCTTCCACGGCGTCGCCGACATCGGCGGCGACTCGCTGCAACTCGCGATCGAAGCCACCAAGGTGAAAGCAGACATCATCGTCCAGTGCGGTGTGCACTTCATGGCCGAGACCTCGAAGCTGCTCAATCCGGACAAGACGGTGCTGATCCCGGACTCCCGCGCCGGCTGCTCGCTCGCTGCCAGCATCACGGGTGCGGACGTCCGCCTGCTCCGCGAAAAATTTCCGGGCGTCCCGGTCGTCGCCTACGTCAACACGTCGGCGGAGGTAAAGGCCGAGGTCGACATCTGCTGCACTTCATCGAACGCGGTGCAGGTGGTCGAGAGCCTGGGCGCGCCAAGCGTGATCTTCCTGCCCGATCGCTATCTCGCGACTTACGTGGCCTCGAAGACCGACGTGAAGATCATCGCCTGGAAGGGCGCCTGCGAGGTGCACGAACGCTTCACCGGCGCAGAGCTGCGCGAATTTCGCGAGGCCGATCCCTCCGTCCAGATCATCGCGCATCCGGAATGTCCGCCCGACGTGCTCGCGGAGGCCGATTTCACCGGTTCGACCGCGCACATGATCAACTGGGTGCGCGAGAAGCGACCGCGGCGCCTCGTGATGATCACGGAGTGCTCGATGGCCGACAATGTGCGCGCCGAGCTGCCCGACGTGGAAATGCTGCGCCCCTGCAATCTCTGCCCGCACATGAAGCGCATCACTCTCGCCAACATCCTGGAAAGCCTGCTGATGCTCCGCGAGGAGGTGACGATCGATCCCGCGCTGGCCGTGCGCGCACGGCGCTCGGTCGAGCGGATGATCAATCTGAAGAACTGATGGCAACCTGTAACAACACACACCGCTGTCGTCCCTGCGAACGCAGGGACCCATAACCACAGGACGATGTGTGGCGAAGAACGACGTTGAACAGCTTCGCAACACAATTTTCGCCGCGGCGTATGGGTCCCTGCGTTCGCAGGACGACGGCGGTGTCAAAGGAGAGAGACCATGACAAACGACCTCACCCGTACCGACGACGTCGTCATCGTCGGCGGCGGCCTTGCCGGACTGTTCTGCGCACTGAAGCTCGCACCGCGGCCGGTATTGCTGATCTCGGCGGCACCGCTGGGACAGGGCGCATCGTCCGCATGGGCGCAGGGCGGTATTGCCGCGGCAATGGCCGAAGGCGACACGCCGGAAGCGCACGCTGCCGACACGATCGCAGTCGGCGGCGGCCTCGTCGAGGAGGCGGTCGCGCTCGGCATCGCGCGGGAGGCGGCGCCGCGCATCCACGACCTGCTCGCTTATGGCGTGCCGTTCGATCGCGATCTCGAGGGAAAGCTCGCGGTCGGGCGCGAAGCGGCGCATTCCGCACGGCGCATCGTGCATGTACGCGGCGACGGCGCCGGCGCCGCGATCATCGCCGCGTTGAGCGAAGCGGTGCGCCGCACGCCGTCGATCCGTCTGGTCGAGGGTTTTGTCGCCGAGGCGCTGGTGACCGAGGGCGATGCCGTCACCGGGCTTCAATTGCGCGACGCCGGCGATCCCTCGGAAACGCCGTTCCTGCTCGCCGCGCGGGCGGTGGTGTTGGCGACCGGCGGCATCGGCCATCTTTATGCCGTCACCACCAATCCCTTCGAAGCCAGCGGATCCGGCCTCGCCATCGCCGCGCGCGCCGGCGCCGTGATCGCCGATCCCGAATTCGTCCAGTTCCACCCGACCGCCATCATGGTCGGCCGAGATCCCGCACCGCTCGCCACCGAAGCCTTGCGCGGCGAAGGCGCGATATTGGTCAACGGCAACGGCGAACGCTTCATGGCGGCGCGCCACCCGCTCGCGGAGGCTCGCGCCACGCGACATCGTGGCCCGCGGCGTGTTCGCCGAGATCGCAGCCGGGCGCGGCGCCTTCCTGGACGCGCGGGCGGCGCTGGGCGCGCGCTTCGCCGACAAGTTTCCGACCGTGCATGCGAGCTGCGTCGCCGCCGGCATCGACCCCGCGCGGCAAGCCATTCCGATCGCGCCCGCCGCGCATTACCACATGGGCGGAATCGCGGTGGATGCGCGCGGCCGTAGCTCGATCGACGGACTCTGGGCCGGCGGCGAGGTGTCGTCGACCGGCGCGCACGGCGCCAACCGGCTCGCCTCGAATTCGCTGCTCGAGGCCGTGGTCTACGCCGCGCGCATCGCCGAGGACATCGCCGGCCGCGATCTCCCTCGCCGGCCCGCCTTCCCGAGGCACCGGATGCCGGGCGCGGCGGCGCGCTCGATGCTGCGGCCGTGAAGCGGCTGCGGGCGATGATGAGCACGCAAGTCGGGGTGGTCCGCGACAGTGACGGGCTGGCGGAAGCCGTGCGCAGCTTTGCCGCGCTCGAACGCGAAGCGACGAGCACCGCGCTGCGCAACATGGCGATTTCGGCCCTGCTTGTCGCAGCCTCGGCGTGGAGCCGGCGCGAAAGCCGCGGCGCGCATTTCCGCTCAGACCATCCGGCCGACGTCTCCGCGCTGGCGCAGCGAACGATGACCACGCTCGCCGCAATGCGCGCGTCCGCGAAAAGCCTGAGCGAGCGTCCGCTGCAACACGACACCCAACCCGTGACCGCCTGAAGGAACCCCATGATGACCCCGACCTCCCTGCTCTATCCCGACGCCTTCCTCTCGCCGCTCGCGATCGATGCCGCCGTGCAGCGCGCGCTCGACGAAGACCTCGGCCGTGCCGGCGACATCACCTCGCTTGCAACGATCCCCGAAGCGACCGGGGCCCGGGCAATCCTGGTCGCGCGCCAGTCCGGCGTGATCGCAGGCCTGCCGCTCGCGGTCGCGACACTGCAAAAGCTCTCGCCCGACATCGAGGTGCGCGCGCACGTCCGTGACGCCGCACGCGTTGCCCGTGGGCAGCAGGTCCTGACGATCTCGGGCCCCGCGCGCGCCATTCTCACGGCGGAGCGGACCGCGCTGAACTTCGTCGGCCGGCTGTCAGGCGTCGCGACGTTGACGGCCGATTACGTCGCGCGCGCCGAAGGCACGACGATGCGCATTTGCTGCACGCGAAAAACCACGCCGGGGCTGCGGGCGCTGGAGAAATACGCGGTGCGCTGCGGCGGCGGGTTCAACCACCGCTTTGGCCTCGACGATGCGATCCTGATCAAGGACAACCACATCGCGGTTGCCGGCGGCATCCGCCCCGTGCTGGAGCGGGCCCGTCGCCATGCCGGCCATCTCGTCAAGATCGAGATCGAAGTCGATACGTTGGCGCAGTTGCGCGAGGTCTTGGCCACCGCAATGGCCGACGCGGTGCTGCTCGACAACATGGACCTCGCCACGCTGCGTGAAGCGGTGCGGATCAACGAGGGACGCCTCGAGCTGGAGGCGTCCGGCGGCGTCACGCCGGACTCGATCGCCGCGATCGCAGCGACTGGTGTCGATTATGCCTCGGCAGGTGCGCTGACGCATTCCGCCCCGAACTTCGACTGCGCGCTGGATATCGAGGCGTGAGGCGGTCTTCCGTCATGGCCGGGCTTGTCCCGGCCATCCACGCCTTGCCGTGCGGTACGGAGAACGTGGATGCCCGGGACAAGCCCGGGCATGACGACCTCTCGTAAGAAACTACCTTCGCTCGCTCGCGCCCATTTCCGCGGAGCTCTTGGCTTCCTGCGCGAGTTCGGCGGACAATGCTGCGGTCTGGGCGGGCGTGCCCCAGCTTGGCTCCTCGCTGCCGTCGCCCCAGGCACGGGGCCGATAGAAGGTGTGCACGCCGGTCTTGTACATCTTCTTCATCTCGGCGACCCAGGACGGCCGCACCCAATAGGCATGATAGTGCGTGGATTTTCCGACCTCGGGCAGCCAGATCTGGCCATCGAGCATGGCCTTCGCGATCTTCTTGGCGCGCTCCCACATTTCGGGCTCGCGGATCACGTCGGCATTGTTGTCGCAGGCAAAGGTGAACTGGCAGGCGAGATGACGGTGCTTGTTCTGATAAACCGCCCCGCACACGGTGTCTGGATATTTGCCCGAGAACACGCGGTTCATCACGACTTGCGCCACCGCCATCTGGCCGCGCACGGCCTCGCCGCGCGATTCGAAATAGACGGCTTCGGCGAGACACTTTTCCGACTTGGCGCGCGACTTGTCGTCGAGCGCCAGCCGTTCCGCCGGCGACCTCGTGCGCTGGTTGTCGGCGTTCACCTCGCCCTTCGGCGCGACGCTCTCGCCGCTCTCGATATCCTTGGCGATATCCACCGTGGGCGGCGACAGCGCGGCCGTCACCTTCATGTCGGGGTCGGGCATCACGATCAGCGGCTCGGTGCCGGGCTGCCAGCTCTCGATGCTCTCGACATTGCCGCCGAGCGAGGAGCTGCCGAAGAACAGGTTGGAGGTCTTGACGCTGAAGGGGTCACGCACAGGCGTCGTCGGCGCGGTTGCGCGCTTCAGCGCCTCGAGCGGCTGCACCGCGAGCGAGCGGGCGACGTCGCTGGCCCGCGGAGCGTTGGTGTATTGCGGCAGCGGCGGCGCGCGCAGCGCTTCCTGCAGCTCGGGATCGAGCGCGGCCGCGGATTCCGGCGACATCGGCTGTGACAGGGCGGCGCTCTTGGCACCGAACACCGAGCTGTTCGACGTCGCGGGATCCTGCTGCGCCGGGACCGCAGCGGGCGCGGTCGCCTCGGGAGCCTCGGTCGGTGCAACGGTCGCGAGGCGATCGCCCTTCATGGAGCGATCGACCTTGGGAAAGTCGGACGCCTGGTAGCGCGGCGCAGCCTGCAGCGCCGGATTGCGGCTGATCGCGCCGGTGACGTCGCGGCCGTCGAGGCTCGCGAGGCGAACCATCGCGCTCTGCGGAACCGAGGTGCCGATGGGACGGGAAAAACTGTAGGTGGCGAGCTGGATCGAGGACGCCGCCGAGAACACCTGCTTCTGCCAACGCTCGGCGACGCCGGGTTGGCGCGCCAGCAAGGAAGCAATGTCCTGATAGCCGGTCTCTCTCGGCATCAATGCGAAGATGCAGAGACCGATGCCGAAGGACGCGAACCGCGCGCCCTTCGGATGGTTACGCAACACTGACATCGTTACGCTCACGCTACGCTTACGCCAGAAAAATCGAGCCGCAGTACATCCGTGCAATTCGATCTTTATCGTGAGTATCTAATTTAGGTTGCCGGGGCGTTAATCGGCGTTGCGCGTGCGGCACACTCAAGCGAACTCAGGTGTTTTCACGGGGTGATTGCGTGCGTGGTGAATGCCGGGTGATGTGAAGCGGTAAACAACCGGTCAACGCGAATGGTGAAGGAACTCTTGCCGGCGCGTATCAATACGGGACGCACGATAGTTCCCAGTGTTGCACGAACTATCGCGACGTCCGCAACCGTCATGCCCCGACTTGATCGGGGCATCCAGTACGCCGCCGCCTCTCGGGTCAATCACGAGGGCCGGGGCGTACTGGATCGCCCGGTCAAGCCGGGCGATGACAGCGAGTGTGTGGCGCTCGCAATGACAGCGTGGAGACGACGGTGCGCAATGGAGACAGCAATGCGCCAAAAGAAAGAGGCGGAGCTTTCGCCCCGCCTCTTCACTTCTGAATTTTGGTTCGTCTTACGCCTGGCTGGCGGCCGCCTTGCCGAGCGCGGCTTGCGCCGCGGCGAGACGGGCGATCGGCACGCGGTAGGGCGAGCAGGAGACGTAGTCGAGGCCGATGTTGTGGCAGAAGGCGACGGAAGCGGGATCGCCGCCGTGCTCGCCGCAGATACCGACCTTGAGCTTCGGGCGCGTCTTGCGACCGCGCGCGACGCCGATCTTGACGAGTTCACCGACGCCTTCCTGGTCAAGCGCGACGAAGGGATCAACCGTAAGGATGCCCTTCGTCACGTACGGACCGAGGAAGCTCGCCGCGTCGTCGCGGCTGATGCCGTAGGTCGTCTGCGTGAGATCGTTGGTGCCGAACGAGAAGAACTCGGCGCTCTCCGCGATCTCGCCCGCGAGCAGACAGGCGCGCGGCAGCTCGATCATGGTACCGACCTGGTAGGCGATCTTGGTGTTGTTGTCGCGCATCACCGCTTTCGCAGTGGAGTCGATGCGCGCCTTGACGAGATCGAGCTCCATCTTGGTCGCGATCAGCGGCACCATCACCTCGAGACCGACCGCCTTGCCAGTGCGCTTCTCCGCCTCGACCGCGGCTTCGAAGATCGCGCGGGCCTGCATCTCGGCGATTTCAGGATAGGCGATCGCGATACGGCAGCCGCGGAAGCCCAGCATCGGATTGAACTCCGAGAGCCTCGCGCGCACGGTCGGCCAGGCGCCGCGGGTCGGTATTCATGGCACGCGCCACTTCCTCAACCTCGGCATGGGTGTGCGGCAGGAATTCATGGAGGGGAGGATCCAAAAGCCGGATCGTGACGGGCAGCCCCTTCATGATCTCGAACAGCTCGACGAAGTCGGCGCGCTGCATCGGCAGCAGCTTGGCAAGCGCGGCGCGGCGGGCCTGCTCGTCCTCGGCGAGGATCATCTCGCGCACCGTGCGGATGCGCGTCTCCTCGAAGAACATGTGCTCGGTGCGGCAGAGGCCGATGCCCTCGGCGCCGAACTTGATCGCGGTGCGCGCGTCGTCCGGCGTGTCGCCGTTGACGCGAACGCCGATCTTGCGGACCTGGTCGGCCCAGTTCATCAGCGTGCCGAACTCGCCGGAAAGCTCCGGCTCGATCATCGGCATGCGGCCGGCGAGCACCTGGCCGAGCGAACCGTCGATGGTGATGACGTCGCCGGTCTTGAAGGTGCGCGAGCCGATGCTCATGGTACCGCGGCCGTAATCGACGCGGATGGTGCCGCAGCCGGAGACGCAGGGCTTGCCCATGCCGCGCGCGACGACCGCCGCGTGCGAGGTCATGCCGCCGCGCGTGGTGAGAATGCCTTCGGCGGCATGCATGCCGTGGATGTCTTCCGGGCTGGTCTCGATGCGGACCAGAATGACCTTGCGTCCGTCGCCCTGAAGCTTGGCCGCTTCGTCCGACGAGAACACGATCTCGCCGGAGGCAGCACCAGGCGAAGCCGGCAGGCCGGTCGCGATCACGTCGCGCTTGGCGTTGGGATCGATGGTCGGATGCAGGAGCTGATCGAGCGAAGCCGGGTCGATGCGGGTGACCGCTTCCTTCTTGGTGATCAGACCTTCATTGGCGAGGCTCGACCGCGATGCGCAGCGCGGCCTTGGCGGTGCGCTTGCCGCCGCGGGTCTGCAGCATCCAGAGCTTGCCCTGCTCGACCGTGAACTCCATGTCCTGCATGTCGCGGTAGTGCTTCTCGAGCAGCGTGTAGATCCGCGTCAGCTCCTTGAAGGCCTCGGGCATCGCCGCTTCCATCGACGCCTTGTCGGAGCCGGACTCCTTCCGCGCTTCCTCGGTGATGTCCTGCGGCGTGCGGATGCCCGCCACCACGTCCTCGCCCTGCGCGTTGATCAGGAACTCGCCGTAGAGCTTGCTCTCGCCGGTCGAGGGGTTGCGCGTGAACGCAACGCCGGTCGCCGAGGTCTCGCCCATGTTGCCGAACACCATGGCCTGCACGTTGACCGCGGTGCCCCAGGATTCCGGAATGTCATGCAGCTTGCGATACGTCATCGCGCGCGCGTTCATCCAGGATGAGAACACGGCACCGATCGCGCCCCAAAGCTGGTCGTGCGGATCCTGCGGGAAGTCCTTGCCGGTCTCGCGCGCGACCGCGTCCTTGTACTTGCCGACCAGGTCGACCCAGTCGTCGGCCGACAGGTCGGTGTCGAGCGTGTAGCCCTGGCCGTCCTTGAAGGTGTCGAGGATTTCCTCGAAGTGATGATGCTCGAAGCCGAGCACCACGTCCGAATACATGGTGATGAAACGCCGATAGCTGTCATAGGCAAAGCGGCGGTCGCCCGACAATTCCGACAGCGCTTCCACGGTCTGGTCGTTGAGGCCGAGGTTGAGCACGGTATCCATCATGCCCGGCATCGAGGCCCGCGCGCCGGAGCGCACCGAGACGAGCAGCGGGTTCTTGGTGTCGCCGAACAGCTTGCCGGTCAACTTGCCGACATGGTCGAGCGCCTTCGCAACCTGCGCCTGCAATTCCTTCGGATAGGATTTGTCGTGGGCGTAGAAGTAGGTGCAGACCGAGGTCGGGATGGTGAAGCCGGGAGGCACCGGCAGGCCGAGATTGGCCATCTCGGCGAGGTTCGCGCCCTTGCCGCCGAGCAGGTCGCGCATCTCCGTGCGGCCCTCGGCCTTGCCGTCACCGAATGTGTAGACCCATTTGCCAGCCTTGATCGCTGCCGGCGCCGCCTTGGCGGGCGCGGCCTTCTTCGGCGTGGGCTTGGCAACGACCTTCGGCGCGGCGGCCCTGGTCACGGCCTTTGCCGCCGGCTTTGCAGAGGATTTGGCAGCGGATTTGGCGACCGGCTTCGGCGCGCTCTTGGCCAGCGCCTTGCGGGCCGGCGGCGCTGCCTTGGCGGCGGCGGAGGACTTTGATTTCGCTGGGATTTTCGCCAGGGTCTTCTTCGGCTTCGAGGCGGCTTTGGCCATAGCTTGCACACAACCTGCGAGAGGAATGGGAATTCGCGGGCCTTACACCATTTTGGGCGGGCCCGCGCAAGTCAGACAGTTCCGGAAAATGAACGCCTAGAGGTGGAGCCACTTCAGGAGCCCGAGCCCGATCGCGCCGTTCACGATGAGGAAGATCGCGACAATCAGGTTGAGCAGTCGCGGCATGATCAAGATGAGCACGCCCGCAATCAACGACAGGATCGGCGAAATGTGGGCGACGGTGATGTGCATGAACTATCTTTCTGTGGAGGCAGGGCGAATCGCGGGCGGATCATAGCCCTCCCGGTTCCGCGAGTAGAGACGCGCAACGGGCGAGTCGAGTTCCGCTCCCCACCAAAACTGCCTGAAATTGCCGCGAATGCGGCAGGGCTTACCCCGGAACATTGCCATCGCGCATGCATTGGCAACCGGTCGCGCCGCTGGCGCGTCCAAACCATCACGTCGAAGGAGTTGTCCATGCGGAACAGGATTCTTGCTCTTGCAGCGCTCGCGGCCGCGATCGGCTCGCCCCTTGCTGCGCAGGCGCAAAGCGGTGTCACCGTCGGACGCGCGCCCACGGTCGTCGATAGCGCCCCGACCATTGCGTCCGACCAGCGGCCGGCCTTCCGCGAATATGTCGTCGAACAACGTGTGCCGGCCTTCCGTATTCCAGATCGCATCGTAGTCGGCGCCACCTTACCCGAAAGCGGCGTCACTTATTATGACGTGCCGCAACGCTTCGGCGCCACCACCTATCGCTACACCGTCGTGAACGGCGAGACCGTGCTGGTCGAACCGCGCTCGCGCCGTATCGTCGAGGTACTGGACTGAGAGCCATCGATCGACATCGACTAGATGTCCGGCGCGTCACTTCAGTCAGGCTGGCGCGAGCAGTGTAAATCGGACATCAGGCCCCGCCCGGTCTTCCCCCGCCGGGCGGGGCATTTTTGTGTGCGCCATTCTCGTGTCCCGGACAAGGCGCAACGCGCAAGCGTTGCGACGCAGAGCCGGGACCCAGAGGCTCCGAGCACGCGGCGGCATGGGCCCCGGCTCTGCAGCGCACCGCCAAGTGGCGCTGCGCTGCGTCCGGGGCAAGAGAGCTGCAGCCTCAATCCTGGATCTTCGAGAAATCCGCCACCGCACGCGTGGCGCTGCGGATCTCGTTCAACAGCTTCAGGCGGTTCTCGCGCACCTTGGCATCGTCGTCGTTGACGCGCACCTTGTCGAAGAATGCGTCGACCGGCGGACGCAGCTTTGCCATCGCGCTCATCGCGGCGGCAAAGTCTTCCTTGGCGACGGCAGCGCTGGCTTCCGCCTGCACTTCGCCGATCGCCCTGGCCAGCGCCCTCTCCTCATTGAGGCTGTAAAGCGCAGCGTCCGGAGCGCCGCCGAAGCTGCGCTTGTCCTTCTTCTCCTCGATGGAGAGAATGTTGCTGGCGCGCTTGGTGCCGGCGAGCAGGTTCTTGCCGTCGTCGCTCTCCAGGAATTTGCCGAGCGCTTCGACGCGGCGGACGATCATCAGGAGGTCGTCCTGGCCGCCGAGCGCGAACACGGCATCGACGAGATCGTGCCGCGCGCCCTGCTCGCGGAGCTGGACCTTGAGACGGTCGGCGAAGAAACCGAGCAGATCGCTCGGGAGCTTCGAGGCATCGGCGGGCTTCACTGAAAGGCCGGCAAGCGCGGACGCCGTCACCTTCATGAGCGACAAACGCAACGCGTTCTCGGCAATCAGCCTGATCACACCGAGCGCTGCACGACGGAGCGCGTACGGGTCCTTGCTGCCCGTCGGCTTCTCGTCGATCGCCCAGAAGCCGGCGAGCGTGTCGATCTTGTCGGCGAGCGCCACGGCAACGCTGACGCGATCGGTCGGCACGCGATCGGCGGGGCCTTGCGGCTTGTAATGCTCTTCGCAGGCGGCGGCGACGGAGGCGTCCTCGCCCTGCGCCAGCGCGTAGTACTTGCCCATCAGGCCCTGCACTTCAGGGAATTCGCCGACGACTTCGGTCAGCAGATCCGCCTTGGCGAGATGCGCGGCGCGCGTGGCCTTGGCGACATCGGCACCGACCAGCGGCGCGATCTCCGCGGCGAGACGCTCGATGCGCGCTATGCGCGCGGCCTGCGTCCCGAGCTTCTCGTGGAACACGATCTGCTCGAACTTCGGCAGCCGCTCTTCGAGCCTGGTCTTCAGGTCCGTCTCGTAGAAGAACTTGGCATCCGACAACCGCGCGCGGATCACGCGCTCGTTGCCGGCGATGATGGTCGCACCACCGTCGGTCGCCTCGATGTTGGCAACCAGGATGAACTTGTTGGCGAGCTTGCCCGTCTTGGGATCGCTGACCACAAAACACTTCTGGTTGTTGCGGATGGTGGCGCGGATCACTTCGCCGGGCGTCGCCAGATATTCCGGCTCGAACGAGCCCATCAGCACGACCGGCCATTCGACGAGTCCGGCGACCTCGTCGAGCAGGTTCTGGTCCTCGACCAGCTCGAAGCCCTGCGCGAACGCAAGCTGCTTCGCGTCGGTGAGGATCGCGTCCTTGCGGCGCTCGGGGTCGAGCACGACCTTGGCGTCGAGCAGCTTCGCCTCATAGTCCTCGAAGCGGCGCACCGAAATCGCAGCCGGCGCGAGGAAGCGATGGCCGTAGGTGGTCTGGCCGCTCTCGACGCCGTCCACCGAGAATTTCACGACATCCGGCTCTTCGGTCTCGAGCCCGAACGTCGCGGTGATCGCGTGCAGCGGACGCACCCAGTTGAGCGAACCCGGCTTGCCGGAGCGCGCGCCCCAGCGCATCGATTTCGGCCAGGGGAAGGTGCGGATGATGACGGGCAGAATCTCCGCGAGCACGTCGATGGCGTCGCGGCCCGGCTTCTCGATCAAGCCGATGTAGAAATCGCCCTTGGGGTCGCGCTGGATCTTGGCTTCATCGAGCGATTTCAATCCCGTCGCCTTCAGAAAGCCCTGCACGGCGGCATCGGGCGCGCCGATCTTCGGGCCACGCCGTTCGGTCTTGAGATCCGGCTGGCGCGCAGGAATGCCGTGCACGGTGAGCGCCAGGCGGCGCGGCGTCGCGAACGCCTTCGCGCCTTCGTAGACGAGGCCTTCGGCGACGAGCTTGTCGGTGACCAGGCGGCGCAGATCGTCGGCCGCCTTCGCCTGCATGCGCGCGGGGATTTCTTCCGAAAACAGTTCAAGCAAAAGATCGGGCATCAGGCCGCTCCGCCCGCTTCAGTATGGATCCACGCTTCGCCGCAGGCTTTTGCCAATTCGCGCACGCGCAGAATGTAGCTCTGCCGCTCGGTCACGGAGATCACGCCGCGCGCATCGAGCAGGTTGAAGACGTGGCTCGCCTTGATGCACTGGTCATAGGCCGGCAGCGCCATCAGATGCGCCTCGCGCTTGTCGTCCTTCCAACCGGCGTCGAGATATTTCCGGCATGCCGCTTCGGCCATCTTGAATTGCTCGAACAGCATCGCGGTGTCGGCGACTTCGAAATTGTGCTTCGAATATTCGCGCTCGGCCTGCAGGAAGACGTCGCCATAGGTGACCTTGGCATCGCCGTCGCGGCCGTTGAAGTTGAGGTCGTAGACGCGGTCGACACCCTGCACGTACATCGCGAGGCGCTCGAGCCCGTAGGTGAGTTCGCCAGCGACGGGCGCGCATTCGAAGCCGGCGACCTGCTGGAAGTAGGTGAACTGGCTGACTTCCATGCCGTCGCACCAGCACTCCCACCCGAGGCCCCAGGCGCCCAGCGTCGGGCTTTCCCAGTCGTCCTCGACGAAGCGGATGTCGTGCACGGCGGAATCGATGCCGATCGCGGCGAGCGACTTCAGGTACAACTCCTGAAGGTTCGGCGGCGACGGCTTCATGATCACCTGGAACTGGTAATAGTGCTGCATCCGGTTCGGGTTCTCGCCGTAGCGGCCGTCCTTGGGCCGGCGCGAGGGCTGCACATAGGCAGCGTTCCAGGGCTTTGGCCCGAGCGCGCGCAGCGTTGTCGCCGGATGGAAGGTACCCGCGCCCATCTCCATGTCGTAGGGCTGCAGGATCACGCAGCCCTGCTCGGCCCAGAACCGCTGGAGCGCGAGGATAAAACCCTGGAACGAGCGTTCCGGGCGCATATGGGCGGGCAATGAGGCGTCCATCGTCAGATCAGGCTCTCGCGGGGGTTTTGAATCGCGCGGGACCGTATCGACGGCGGGGGTGGGAATCAAGGCAAAGGGGCGGATTCGGGCTTAGCTCTCCGTCATGGCCGGGCCTGTCCCGGCCATCCACGACCTTGCTTGCCGTACGAAGAACGTGGATGCCCGGGACAAGCCCGGGCATGACGGGTGGAGCGAACTAACCCGGCCTATACGCTCCGGTCACGGGGTCACGCTTCAGCGTCTGGATATTCCCCATATGAGCGGCCTCGGCGACGCGCGACAGGCGCATCTCCTCCAGCTCCTGGTTGATCCTCACGGCGGTCTTGTAGGCCCAGCGGACCACGGCAAGCCCACCCAGCACGCCCGCAAATGCAACGAACGGCGGCATCGGTCGATCCTTGTCTAGTGCTCAACCCCCACGCACATTCTTGCGCAGACCGGCCCGCGCCGCAATTGGCTCGGGCTGGACCAAATGGCGCGGGAGCGTGCCGGCTAGAACCCGAATTTCGCCCAAATCGCCCGCGTCTCCACCGCCGAGATCAGGTCGTCCGGCAGGCCGGCCATTGATTCCATGGCCGAAAGCTGGCCCGCACCGGGCGATTTCCGGCCCAAAAGGCCGGAAATCAGCCCTGTCGCCTGAGCGATCACGGGGGTGAGAACCTTCTCGCCATAGCGGGCACGAAGAGTTGAGCGGAGATCGCCGATGCTGTCGGCAAGCCCGAGCGCGACCGAGCTCTCGCCGGCCCAGTATTCGCCCGTGAACAGGGTGTCGTCGGAGCCCTTGAGCCTCGCGCCGCGACTCTCCTTCACCAGCGAAATGAAGATCTGATGGATCTCGCGCTGGAGCGCCTTCAGCTTGGCAACGTCTTCCGGATTCTCGGGGAGGAACGGATCGAGCATCGCCTTGTGCTCGCCCGCCGTGTAGAGCCGCCGCTCGATGCCGAGCCGCTTGATCGCGTCCTGGAAACCGAAGCTGCCGCCGACCACGCCGATCGAGCCGAGGATCGAGGAGGGATCGCAGATGATCTCGTCGCCCGCGCAGGCGATCATGTAGCCGCCGGAGGCCGCGACGTCCTCGACAAAGACGAGCACCGGCAATTTCTTTTCCGCCGCGAGCTGCTTGATGCGCAGGTAAATCTGGCGCGACTGCACCGGCGAGCCGCCGGGCGAATTGATCACCAGCGCCACTGCCTTGGCGTGACGATACGAGAACGCCCGCTCCAGCACTTTGGCGACGCCGGCAAGCGTCATGCCCGGACGCAGCGGCGTCACCGCGCCGATCACGCCCGACAGCCGCACCACCGGCACGACGGCGGTGCCGGGGCGGAAGCGCGCCGGCAGATATTGCATGAGCTTGTCGGCCAGGCCGGAACTCTCACGATCGTTCAATTGTTCGGCCATGCCGTTACCTCTGATTAACCATTTCTTATCACGCGACTGTCATTGGAAGTGCCTGGAACGTGTTTTGCAGATTTTCCGTTGGGAGGCTGCAATGAGGCAGCGGAGAACACCATGAAAATCTACCTGCTGATGCTGCTGATCGGTGCGCTGTTCATGGCGATCCGCCTGACGTCTCCGCAAGAGCAGCAGTCGGAATCGCTTCCCCAGTAAGCCGTCACGGTTCCACCAGCGGCAAGGCCGCTTTCCCTTCCAAAATCTCCGTCATCCCGTATCTCGACACGCGTGCCTCGTCATTGAGCATGAGCCCCGGCAGCAATCGCGTCGGGGCCCGGCCGCCCTTGACCGCACGCACCAGCACGCGGATCGCGGGACGTCCCGTCTCGCCATGAACCGGTAGGATCGCAAGGCTGCCGAAGCCGCGCGCCAGCGCCGTCAGGACATCGGCGATTCCATCCGCACGCCAGATCAACGTCAGCACGCCGTTCGAACGGAGGATGCGCCGCGCTGCATGCACCCACGCATGCAGCGTCTCCTCCGTCGCCACATGCGCGGTGTGACGCGCCTGGTCCGGCGAGCCGCGATGCCGGGCTGGATCGTTGAAGGGCGGGTTCATCAGCACCACGTCGGCGCTGTCGGGCGACAGCCCATGCGACGCAAAGCTCTCGGCATCGGCCGTGACATCGAGCACGATCGTCTCGGCGGCAATCGCGTTCGCCGCCGCGTTGTCGCGCGCGAGCTCGGCCAGTTCCGGATCGATCTCGACCAGGCCGAGCCTGATACCGGGGACGCGCCGGGCCAGCGCCAGCCCGGCCGTGCCGACGCCCGCGCCGAAATCGACCACGCGGTCTCCGGGGCGGGCCTCGGTCGCCGCCGCAAGCAGAATGGCGTCATGACCGGCGCGATGGCCGGTCCGCTTCTGCTTCAGGCGCAACTGCCCGCCGAGAAAGCCGTCCTCGGTAATATTTGCGGCTTCACTCATCGCCGCGCAGTTCGTGGCTGAGACCGGCTTCGGTGAGGAGCGCCCGCGCCTCCTGGGCGTCGTCCTCATGGACCAGGATCCGCCGCGGCAAAATGCCGAGCGAGCCCTCGATGATGCTCATGTTCTGGTCCAGCACCAGATGGTGGATGTTGGCGCCGTCGAGCAGCGCGCCGATCGCCGACACCAGCACGATATCGTTGGTCCGAACCAGTTCACGCAAATCGCAGGTCTCCTGCCTGAAGGGGGGCAAGCGGCAAATGTCAATGGTTCCGCAGCACTTGCCGCATCCGCCTGCAGTTTCTATTGTCTTTCCGTCAGAATAGCCCCTCCGGGGCAAATATTGGAGACCGGCGTGGCCGTCATCGTACCTTTCGAAACTCCCGGCGCGTCGATCGAAGAGCTGGTGACCCTTGTCGCCCCTGATATGGAGCGCGTCAACGCCACGATCCTGTCGCGGACCGGTTCGGACGTGACCATGATCCCGGAGGTTGCCAACCATTTGATCTCCTCCGGCGGCAAGCGCCTGCGCCCGATGCTGACGCTCGCCATGGCCAACCTCGCCGGCTACACCGGCGACGGCCACATCAAGCTCGCCGCCAGCGTCGAGTTCATGCACACCGCCACGCTGCTGCACGACGACGTCGTCGACGAGAGCGAGATGCGCCGCGGCAAGCTGTCGGCCCGCATGCTCTGGGGCAACGAGGCGAGCGTGCTGGTCGGCGACTTTTTGCTCGGCCAGGCCTTCCGGATGATGGTCGAGGTCGGCTCGCTCCGCGCGCTCGACATCCTCTCCGCGGCCGCCGCCACCATCGCCGAGGGCGAGGTGATGCAGCTCGCCGCCGCCAAGAACACCGCGACCACCGAGGACGAATATCTCGCCGTGATCCGCGGCAAGACCGCCGAGCTGTTCGCCGCCGCCTGCGAGGTCGGCCCCGTGATCGCCAACCGTCCCAAGGCCGAGCAGACGTCCTGCCGCTCGTTTGGCATGAACCTCGGCATCGCCTTCCAGCTGGTGGACGACGTGCTCGATTACGGCGGCAAGAGTGCAAAGCTCGGCAAGAACACCGGCGACGATTTTCGCGAAGGCAAGATCACCCTGCCCGTGGTCTTAGCCTTCCGCCGCGGCAACGACACCGAGCGCGCGTTCTGGATCCGGGCGCTGGAGCGCGGCGAGATCGGCGATTCCGATCTCGATCACGCCATCGGGCTGATGAACAAGCACCGCGCGCTCGAAGACACGCTGAGCCGCGCCCAGCATTACGGCGCCATGGCGGTGGATGCGCTGGCGCTGTTCCCCTCCTCGCCGATGAAGAGCGCGCTGGAGCAGGTGGTGGCGTTCTGCCTGGCGCGGTCGCATTAGGCTTTTGCGTTTCGGCGCAAGCATGCGCCACATCACAGGTGTCGTCCCGGCGAACGCCGGGACCCATACCGCGTGATCCATCGATAGGTCGCGACCGCGAGTACCGATAACGACCAGCCTGCCACAAACCGCTCCGTGTGGTTATGGGTCCCTGCGTTCGCAGGGACGACAGCCGTGATTTAGGTCCCGACTGTCTCCCGCTCGTCATTGCGAGCGCAGCGACGCAATCCAGAATCCCCCGCGGAAACAGCCTGGATTGCTTCGCTACGCTCGCAATGACGGAGCAAGATGCAACAGCGCCAGTCCTTCACGTGTCCCGGACGCGCTGCAGCGTGAAACGCTGCTGCGCAGAGCCGGGACCCACGCAACACCGGGAGATCGGCAACATGGGCCCCGGCTCTGCAGGACAGCGCGGAAGAAGCGCAGTCCTGCGTCCGGCGCACGAGAGAGCCCGGCTTGGACCCTGCTCAGTCACTTGCTTTTGCAAGTCACTAACCTACTTTCTCGTCATGCAGCCGAAATCCCCTTCGATCCTCGAATGCCCGGTCGGCCGCGCGGTGGAAACGGTCGGCGAATGGTGGAGCATCCTGATCCTGCGGGATGCATTTCAGGGGGCGACGAAATTCGACGAGTTCTCGCAAAGCCTCGGGATCGCGCCCAACATCCTGTCGCGGCGCCTTGCCCATCTCACCGCATCAGGCATGTTCGTGCGCCGCCGCTATCAGGAGCGGCCGCCGCGTTATGAATACGTTTTGACCGACAAGGCGCGCGATTTCTTCCCGGTGATCGCTACGCTGCTCGCCTGGGGCAACAAGCATCTGGCACCCAGGGGTGAATCCATCGTGTTGGCGAACCGGAGCAGCACTCGCCCGTTCGATCCGATCGTTGTCAACGCTGCCGACATGCAGCCGATCACGCTTGCCAACACGGTCGCCATTCCCGGCCCCCGCGCCAGCCGCGGCATGCGCAAGCGGCTCGCTTCACTCAAGGCCATGAACCCGGCCGTCGCGCCGGCTGGAGATTAACATGCGTCGTATCGTCGTGACGGGAATGGGCGCGGTGTCGCCGCTGGCTTGCGGTGTCGAACTGTCCTGGCGCCGCCTGCTCGCCGGCCAAAGCGGGTTGCGCCCGCTGCCGGAATGGGCGCAGACGCTGCCGGCGCGGATCGCCGGCCGCGTGCCCAACAAGGCCGATGACGCCGATGGCGGCTTCGATCCGGCGCAGGCCGCCGCGCCAAAAGACCAGCGCAAGATGGACCGCTTCATCCTGTTCGCCCTGCTCGCCACGGCCGAAGCGGTCGCGCAGGCCGGGTGGATGCCGCAGGATGCAAGCGCGCGCGAACGCACCGCGACGATCATCGCTTCCGGCGTCGGCGGCTTCCCGGCGATGGCGGAAGCGGTGCGCATCACCGAGCATCGCGGCGTGCGCCGGCTGTCGCCGTTCACGATCCCCTCCTTCCTCGCCAATCTCGCCGCCGGCCACGTCTCGATCAAATACGGCTACAAGGGCGCGCTGGGCACGCCGGTCACCGCCTGTGCCGCCGGAGTGCAGGCGATCGGCGATGCCGCGCGCATGATCCGCAGCGGCGAAGCCGATGTCGCGATCTGCGGCGGCGCGGAGGCCTGCATCGACATCGTCAGCCTCGGCGGCTTTGCGGCGGCGCGCGCGCTCTCGAGCGAATTCAACGACGAGCCCACGCGCGCCTCGCGCCCGTTCGATCGCAAGCGCGACGGCTTCGTGATGGGCGAAGGCGCCGGCATCCTGGTGGTCGAGGCGCTGGACCATGCATTGGCGCGCGGCGCCACGCCGCTCGCGGAGATCGTCGGCTACGGCACCACGGCGGACGCCTATCACATGACGTCGGGCCCGCCCGATGGCGAGGGCGCCCGCCGCGCCATGGAGATCGCGCTCCGCCAGGCGAATCTCGCGCCCGCGGATCTGCAGCATCTCAATGCGCATGCGACTTCGACGCCGGCCGGGGACGAGAGCGAGACTCGGCGCGATCGCCGCGCTGTTCGGCCGCAATCGCGGCATCGCGGTGAGCGCGACGAAATCGGCCACCGGCCATCTGCTCGGCGCCGCCGGCGGCCTCGAGGCGATCTTCACCGTGCTCGCCTTGCGCGACCAGATCGCACCGCCGACCCTCAACCTGGAAGAGCCCGACGCCGGCGCCGACGGCATCGACATCGTCGCCGGGACCGCGCGCCCGATGCCGATGCAGCACGCCATCTCCAACGGTTTCGGCTTCGGCGGCGTGAATGCCAGCGTGATCTTCCGCCGCGCGGGCTAATCGAGAGCCCCTCGCGCCAGAAGACTTGCAATCGCGGCGCGCTCCGCTACGAAAACAGGATGATCGAAACGAATTTCTGGCTGTTCCTCGCCGCGGCCTGTCTGATTGCCGCCGTTCCCGGCCCCGGCATCTTCTACGTCGCCGCACGGACCTTGTCGGAAGGACGGGCCAGCGGTTTTGCATCGACCGCGGGCACGGCGCTGGGCGGGCTGGTTCATGTGGTCGCCGGCAGCCTCGGCATCTCCGCCATCATCCTGGCGAGCGCCGAATTGTTCGCCGCCGTGAAACTCGTCGGCGCGCTCTATCTGATCTGGCTCGGCATCAAGACCTTTCGCAGCGCCGCTCGCACGCTGTCGTTCGAGACCGAACAAGCCGGCGACAAGCGCGCATTCCGCGACGGCGTGCTGGTCGAGGCACTGAACCCGAAGACCGCCGCGTTCTTCCTCGCTTTCATTCCGCAGTTCCTCGATCCCGCGGGATCGAGCCCCACGCTGCAATTCATCATGCTGGGTGCGATCTCGGTGGCGCTGAACACGCTGGCCGACATCGTCGTGGTGCTGATGGCCTCCGCGACACGCGCGCAGTTGATCGGGCGGCCGCATCTGATGCGGCGGCTCACCCAGGGCTCCGGCGTCTTCATCGCGGGCCTCGGCCTGTCGCTCGCGCTGGTGCGGCGCCCGGTGAATGGATAACGCCGCGATGCTCGCACCGAAAAGCTGCTTCTACGAATCTCACGGTCTGCGGCTGCATTATGCCGATTGGGGCAATGAGAGCGCACCGCCCCTCATCCTGGTTCACGGCGGTCGCGATCATTGCCGAAGCTGGGACGTCATCGCCCGGTCGCTGCAGCCGCATTTTCACGTGATCGCTCCCGACCTGCGCGGCCACGGCGATTCCGACTGGACCAAAGGCGGCAGCTACGCGCTGACCGAATATGTCTACGATCTGACCCAGCTCCTCCGCGTCATCGCAGCGCCCGAGGTGACGCTGATCGGTCATTCGATGGGCGGCATGGTGAGCCTGATTTTCTCCGGAGCATTTCCCGAGCAGGTCAGGAAGCTGGTCGTGCTCGACGGCGTCACCATGCTGCCGGACACGCCGAAACCGCCGGCGCATGAGCGCATCGGCAAATGGGTCACCCAGCTCGACAAGCTTCACGACCGCACGCCGCGCCGTTATGCGAGCCTCGAAGCCGCGGCCGCGCAGATGGTGCTCCACAACAAGCGCCTCGCCCGCGACCTTGCGCTGCATCTCGCCACGCACGGCACGCGGCAGAACGACGACGGCACTTTCAGTTGGAAGTTCGATCCCTATCAACGCACCTCGGCGCCGCACCGGCTCTGGCCGGACGATCACGTCGCGCTGTGGTCGCGCATCGCCTGCCCGACGCTGCTGCTCAATGCCAGCGAGAGCTTCCTCGGCGGCGCGAGGGCCGCGGGCCTGGAGCGCTATTTCCGGGACGCACGCATCGAGACCATCTCAGGTGCCGGACACTGGCTGCAGCACGACAAGCCCGACGAGGTGCTGGGCGAGATCCGAAAGTTCTTGGGGCTCGCTGCGGACGGCGCGGGTTAGCTTCGCTGCCGTAGGGTGGGCAAAGGCGCGACAGCGCCGTGCCCACCACCTCTCTCGGTCACAAAAATGCGTGGGCACGCTTCGCTTTGCCCACCCTACAGCACCGTCGCCGGAGAAAGACCTAGCTCAACGTCCCCGCATGCACCCACCAGCCGGGGTGATCGCGGCGGATCTTGTCGGCGGCGGCCTGCGCTTCGTTTGCCGCGCCATAGATCGCAAAGCATGTCGCACCCGAGCCGGACATCCGGGCGAGCTTGACGCCGCCGGACGCGCGCAGCGCTTCCAGCACCTCGCCGATCACCGGCTGGATGCGCAGCGCAGGCGCTTCGAGATCGTTGGGGACTCTCTCGAGCACCGCGACCCAATCGGCAATCGATCCGCCCTCTTCCGGCCAGGCCGGAGCCCGGAGGATCGAGGTGGCACCGACCAGCAGCTCCCCGTTGCGCAGGCCCAATTCCTGGAACACGTCCTTGGTCGCGACCGGCACGCGCGGATTGACCATTACGCAGGGCATGCTCGGCAGCGCGAGCGGCAGAAGCTGCTCGCCGACGCCGGTCATGTCGCAGGCGCGCGAGAACAGGCACACTGGCACGTCGGCGCCGGTCGCGAGCGCGACCTTCTGCAGGCGGGGATCGTCGAGCGACAGATCGTTGAGACGCGCCAGCAGACGCAGCGCAGCCGCCGCATCGGCCGAGCCGCCGCCGATACCGGCGGCCACCGGCAGCACCTTGTCGAGCGCAAAGGCGCCCAGCTTCAGGTTCGGCACGGCCTCGGCCAGCAGCTTGGCGGCCTTGAACACCAGATTGTCGGATGTGTCGCCGCAGGCCGCGGCCAACGGCCCGGTGGTGGTGAGCTTCAGCTCGCCGCCCGGCTCCAGCGTGAGCCGATCGGCGCAATCGGCAAACGCGACCACGCTTTCGAGATCATGATAACCGTCGGCACGACGGCCGACGACGCGAAGGCTGAGATTGACCTTCGCCCGTCCTTCTTCATTCAACGCCGGCATCGGCGACACGCCCCCAGAACTCACTGCCTTGTCCCGCATGATCGAGTCATGCGGATCAACCGCCCTTGCCGTCGTCCTTCTTCTTCTCCGCCTGCGCGGCCGAAGAGTTCGAATTATCCTCGGGCATGCCGTTGGCGATCTTGGCCTCGATCTTCGGAAGCTCTTCCGGTTCGGGCTTGAGGTCACGCGCGTGCGCCCACTGGAATTTGGCTTCCAGCGTGCGGCCGACGCGCCAATAGGCGTCGCCAAGATGGTCGTTGATGGTGGGATCCTCGGGCTTGAGGTCGATCGCGCGCTCGAGGTTCTTCACCGCTTCCTCGTAATTGCCGATGCGGTAATAGGCCCAACCGAGAGAATCCACGATGTAGCCGTCGTCGGGACGCTGCTCGACGGCGCGCTTGATCATCTTCATGCCCTCGTCGAGATTCACGCCCTGGTCGATCCAGGAATAGCCGAGATAGTTGAGGACGTGCGGCTGGTCCGGCTGCAGCTCGAGCGCCTTCTTCATGTCGGCTTCGGCCTTGGCCCACTCCTTGGAGCGCTCCTCGCAGATGCCGCGATAGTAGTACCAGACGCTGTTGGCCTTGTCGGCGCCGGCCGGCAGCACCTCGATGCCGCGCGAGTAGGTCGCGCCGCAATCGCCGAACTTCTTGCGGCCGCGCTCGATGTTACCGAGCGCCATGATGGCCTCGAGATCCTTGGCATCGTCGGTGGTGACACCCTTGAGGATCTTGATCGCCTCTTCCGTGCGGTCGGCGGAATCGAGATCGATCGCGAGCTGGATTTGCGCGTTGCGCTTGAGCGGCGAGGTCGCCGGCACGCGCTCGTAGACCTTGATCGCCATCTGCGGCCGCTTCACCGATTCATAGAGATCGGCGAGCGAGAGCAGCGCCAGCGGATGGGTCGGCTGCAGGTAGAGCGCGAGCTGCAGATAGACCAGCGCCAGATCCTCGCCGCCGCGGCGGGTCAGCGTGGCGCCGATGCCATAGAGCGCTTCGGCAGCGCCTCCTTGCGCGGAATCGACCAGCGGCGGCATCTTCTTGCCGGCCTTGGTGTCGCGCAAGCCTTCCACGATCAGCGGATGACGTGCGAGCTTCTTGTCGAAAGCCTGGTAGACATTGGTCGCGGCAGCGGATCCTTGTTGCGCGACAACCAGCGCGCATAGGCCTCGGTCACGCGCAGCATGGAATCGTCGAGCTTGTAGGCGCGCTCGAACCGGGTGCCGGCGTCCTTCTCCTTGCCCGCGAGTTCGAGGATCATGCCGGCGTGCAGGTCCTTGAACAGCGGATACCATTCGGGACCCGCCAGCTTGTCGATGGCGGCGACACCGCCCTTGGCATCGCCCGCACCATAGGCGGCCCACCCCGACAGCAGCGTGGCGACGAGATCGGTGATCGGACCGCGGATCGACTGGTTGATGTTGGTCTGCGCCGCCGCGTATTTCTTCACCTTGAGGTCATGCACGCCGACGACGAGGCGCGCGACGCGGTTGGTCTTGTCGATGGTGAGGATGCGCTCGGCGAGCTTGACGGCTTCGTCGATGTCGCCATCGGCGACCGACGAGATGAAGGCGCGATCGAGCAGCTCGTTGTTCTTCGGATCGGTGCGCAGCGCCGAGCGGTAGAAGGCGGCGGCGGAGGCGGCGTCGCGCTCGACGCTGGCGTGGCGGGCGGCAAGATAGCTGCCGGCGGTGGTGAGCGACTTCAGATCGTTTCGGGTCGGAAACTGTGCCGCCGTGTCGGAGGGATGATCCGGCGTCTGCGCCAGGACCCTGCCGGGGACGGTCGCGATCGCTGTGCCCATGAGGGCGATGGCGGCAACAGTCCAGCGGTTGAAACGATTTGAAAACATCAGGGCTCGCCTTGAGTTGGTAGTGCCTGGGTTTGCAGCAGAGGGCCGTATCGCATGCCAACGCGGCCGGATGCATCCGGACCCGGAACCGATCGGCCGACAATGCCGCTTTTGGCGCTTCGCCGCAAGGATTCGGGACCGGACGTCCCCTCCGCATGCCCCAAATCGGCCGATAACCGGTCGGGAGCAGCCCCAAGACGACGCTACTATGGCCTTATCGTGGCCGCGACCGGCGGCCGCGGCCCCTCCTCACGCGAACGTGCGCCTGACCGCTTTCGTGATCAAGTCCGCTCGTCCGCCCCCGCCCTTACATCGCCTCGTAGTTCGGACCGCCGCCGCCCTCCGGAGGAACCCAGGTGATGTTACCGTTGGGATCCTTCACGTCGCAGGTTTTGCAGTGGACGCAATTCTGGGCATTGATCTGGAAGCGCGGGCTCGCGCCCTCCTCGACCCACTCGTAGACGCCGGCCGGACAATAGCGATTCGAAGGACCGGCGAAGACGTCGTGCTCGGAGGTCTTCTGCAGGTTCATGTCCGTGACCTTGAGGTGGACCGGCTGGTCCTCCTCATGGTTGGTGTTGGACAGGAACACCGAGGACAGCTTGTCGAACGAGATCTTGCCGTCCGGCTTCGGGTAGTTCTTGGGGGCGTGGCTCTTCGCCGCGTCGAGCGTGGCACGGTCGGCCTTGGCATGAGACTGGGTGCCGAACAGCGAGGCGCCGAACAGCGTGTTGCACCACATGTCGAAGATGCCGAGCCCGGCGCCGATGAAGGTGCCGAACTTCGACAGCAGCGGCTTGGCGTTGCGGACGGGATAGAGGTCCTTGCCGACGACCGAGTCGCGCCATGCATTCTCGTATGCGACGAGGCTCGTCATTGGCGCGGCCCGCCGCGAGCGCGGCATTCACATGCTCGGCGGCGAGCATTCCGGTGCCCATCGCATTGTGCACGCCCTTGATGCGCGGCACGTTGACGAAGCCGGCGGCGCAGCCGATCAGCGCGCCACCGGGGAAGCTCAGCCGCGGCACCGACTGGTAGCCGCCTTCGGTGATGGCGCGGGCGCCATAGGCCAGCCGCTTGCCGCCTTCGAGCGTGGCCCGCACCGCGGGATGGTTCTTGACGCGCTGGAATTCATCGAACGGCGACAGATAGGGATCGTTGTAGTTGAGGTGCACGACGAAGCCGATCGACACCAGGTTCTCGTCGTAATGATAGAAGAACAGGCCGCCGCCGGTGTCGTTGCCCAGCGGCCAGCCGACCGCGTGCTGGACCAGACCCTTCTGATGCTTGGCAGGATCGATCTGCCAGACTTCCTTGAGGCCGATGCCGAATTTTGGCGGCTCGCTCTTGGCGTCGAGCGCGAATTTCGCAATGAGCTGCTTGGACAGGCTGCCGCGTGCGCCTTCCGCGAACAGCGTGTACTTGCCGAGCAATTCCATGCCGCGGGTGAAGGAGTCCTTCGGCGCGCCATCGCGGCCGACGCCCATGTCGCCGGTGGCGATACCCTTGACGTTGCCCGCCTCGTCGTAGAGCACCTCGGCTGCGGCAAACCCGGGATAGATCTCGACGCCGAGCGCCTCTGCTTTCCGCGCCAGCCAGCGGCAGACATTGCCGAGCGAGCCGATGTAGCAATGATGATTGTTCATCAGCGGCGGCATGATGAAGTTGGGCAGCTTGATCGCGTTTGTCTCGGTGAACCAGAAGAAGCGGTCGTCCTTGACCTGGGTCTTGAGCGAGCAATCAGGATCCTCGCGCCAGTCCGGAAACAGCTTGTCGAGACCGGCGGGATCGATCACGGCACCGGAGAGAATATGCGCGCCGACCTCGGAGCCCTTCTCCACCACGACGACGTTGAGATCGGCGTTGAGCTGCTTCAGCCGGATCGCGGCCGACAGGCCCGAGGGGCCGGCGCCGACGATGACGACGTCGAATTCCATGGATTCGCGCGGGGGAAGTTCTTCGGTGCTCATTTGATCGCAGCCCTTGAGACGGTCCTCGGTCGTTTGCGCCCCCTTGTTTCCGATTTTTCCGGACAGGACAACAGCGGAAATGCGTTCCGCCGGGGTGGAAGGCGCCCCAAAATGATATAAAAGTCTGACTTTCCAAATGATCCCCGAACCCGCACCCACCGCCCGAGAGCTTCTCGCCTTCTATCTGGAGGCCGGTGTCGACTGCGCGCTCGCGGAGGAACCGATAGACCGCCTGGCGGAAATCGACGCACCGCCGCCGGCCCCGCGCATAGCGCCGGTCGAGACACCGCGGCCGGTCGCAGCGCCTGCGGTGATGCGCGGCGAGGCTGCGCCTGCGCCGGACATCGCCATCGCTTCCGCGCGCGAGGCGGCGCGCACTGCGCCGACGCTGGAAGCGCTGCGCGAGCTGATGCAGAATTTCGAGGGCTGCGCGCTGAAGCACACCGCGACGCGCCTGGTGTTCGCCGACGGCAATCCGCAGGCGCGCATCATGTTCGTCGGTGAGGCGCCGGGCCGCGACGAGGACATCGAAGGGCTGCCCTTCGTCGGGCGCAGCGGCAAGCTGCTCGACCTCATGATCGGCGCAATCGGCCTCAACCGCAGCACCGCCTACATCGCCAACGTGATACCCTGGCGGCCGCCCGGCAACCGCACGCCGACGCCGCAGGAGACGCAAGTGTGCCTGCCCTTCATCCAGCGCCAGATCGAGCTGGTGAATCCGGACGTGCTGGTGACGCTCGGCAACCCCTCGACCCAGACGCTGCTGTCGACCCGCGAGGGCATCATGCGCACGCGCGGGCGCTGGTTCGACTACGAGACGGGCCAGCGCACCATTCGCGCGCTGCCGACGTTCCATCCGGCCTACCTCTTGCGCTCGCCGTCCTACAAGCGATTGGCCTGGCAGGATTTGCGGGCGATCGCGAAGGTACTGGCGGGTTAGCGGGCTCTCGTGTCCCGGACGCGGTGCGGCACGCAGTGACGCGCCGCAGAGCCGAGACCCGGAAAGCAACGCAGCGTCATGTGGGGAGATGGGCCCCGGCTCTGCAGCGCATCGCCGAAGAGGCGCTGCGCTGCGTCCGGGGCGCGAGACCTACGTCCCCTTTGGCCGCACGATGGCCCAGCCGACGCGCAGCAGCTGCTGGCGTCCGGTCACCAGCCATTCGAAGGCGCGCGGCACTTCGGGCACGATGCCGGGAAAGCGTTTGAGGATGTCCGGTGGCGGCGTGCCGGCGGTATCCGCCGCGCGCCAGACCACGACGCCCCCGGTCTCGGCAAATTTCGTCTGGTTCATCCAGGGTGTGCGCGCGGGGTTGGCGTCGATGAAGAGATGCGGCCGGCCGGAATGCAGGGTGATCAGGCTCGCGAGCTGCGTCTCGCCCGCGACGGCGCGCAGGCGATGGTTGGTGCGACGGGCGAAGCTGTCGTCGAAGAAGTCCGAGATCGCGCGGGCCGGCATCGAGGTCGCGATCTCGCTGGTGCCGGTCCAGGGGAGCAGCACAACGGCGAGCACGACGCCGATTGCGGGCGCCACGACGGCGGCGGCCCAGACCATGCGCAGCATCCGCGCGCGGCGCATCGCGATGAGATCGCCGGCGGCGACCACCACGGCAAGTCCGGACCCAACCAGCACGACCCCGGCACCGCCGGTGACGGATTCGAGCCCGAGCAGGCCGGAGATCAGCACTGCACCGAGCGCCGGCGCCAGCGCGAAGAAATAGACGAAGTTGCGCGCCAGCGGCGCAACCGGCGGGCGGAAGATGATCGGCGGCTCCTCGCCCTTGGTGGCGAACAGCCCGGTATTGAGGAAGGTCAGCGCCGGGATCGCGGCAGCCCCGAGGACGAGGCCACCGAGCAGCCAGGCCGCATGCAATGCGCGGGTGCTCAGCTCCGCAACTTGCGGCAGGGCCGGCATCGCAAACGTCTCGGCCCGCATCAGCCAGACCGCATAGGGCAACGCCAGAACCGCCACGACGATCAGCGCAAACAGCGGATCGAGCGCGCGCAGCGTCCGGCGGCCGCCGGCGGTCGAGACCGCGAACACGACGAGCAGGAGCAGCAGGAAGATCGCGGCGGGTGTCGTCAACAGCAGCAGGCCGGCCTCGATCGACCAGGCGAACCAGGCATTGCCGCGGCGCTGGCCGATGATCTGCCAGGAGTGCAGCAGAAGCAACGCCCAGAGCGGCCGTGCCAGCACCAGCGGGCCGAAATCCAGCGCTGACGAAGAGAAGGCGAGCGCCGTCATGGTCAAGAGCACGGCGAGCACCGCCTGCTGCGAGCCGACCACGGCGCGGGAGAGATAATAGAGCGTGATGAAGGTGGCGACCTCGCAGAGGCTCGGCGAGCACATAGACGCCGAACATGTGGCCGCCGGCGGCACGATAGGCGATGTCGGCGAGCCAGATCGGCAAGGGCGGGCCAAGATCAGTGCCGACCTGGTATTCGCGCCCGAAGGCCAGCAGCGTCGCGAGGCTGCCGGGCGGGCTGCGATAGAACGTCAGCGCGACGAACAGCCACATCGCGGCCTGAAGCAGCACGGCGATCCACACGATCAGCCGCGGCCGGGCGCGAATGAAGCTCGATGACCAGGGAGGTAAACCGCATGCAACGCCCGAAAGATGCAGCCAACCCGTCCAGCCGGCCCTATTCGCTCACGACTACTTTGATAAGGGGCGTGACGCGCCGTGGCAACGACGGTTTGCTCCCTCTCCCCGCTTGCGGGGAGAGGGTTGGGGTGAGGGGGAGCCTCCGCAAGGACGGTGGGAGTTGGACTCGTGGAGACTCCCCTCACCCGGAATGCATCTTCGATGCATTCCGGCCTCTCCCCGCACGCGGGGAGAGGCGAAAGAGGCGGCGGGGAAAAGCCGTTAGAGATTTGCCGACGCGTCGACCTCGACGCTCGCTTCCACCTGCACCTCGACCTCGGTCACCGCAAACAGATCCGGCACCGGCGCGACGGTCCAGGGCATGTGCTTGGCGCGTGCAGCCGCGACGGGAGCGAAGAAGCTGCGGTGGTGGACGGTGGGACCGAGGCGGTTGAGCGCATCGAGATGATCGGGGACGCCGTAGCCCTTGTGCTGCTCGAAGCCGTAGCCAGGGCAGTCCTGTGCCAGCGCGCACATCAGGCGGTCGCGCGTCACCTTGGCGACAATGGAGGCCGCCGCGATCGACAGCACGATACCGTCGCCGCCGATCACCGCCTCGCAATCGCAGGCCGTGTCGAGCCGGTCGCGGCCGTCGACGAAGACGTGGCGAGGCGCCTCGGGCAGCGCCACCACGGCGCGCTTCAGCGCCCAGAGCGAGGCTCGCAGGATATTGTCGCGATCGATTCGCGCGCGCGAGGCGACGGCGACCGAGACTTGCGCGGTGGCGCAGATCCTGTCGAACAGCTTTTCGCGCTCCTCGGCCGTCAGGCGCTTGGAATCGTCGATGCCGCGCGGGATGCGGTCGGGATCGAGAATCACGGCGGCCGCCACCACCGGACCTGCGAGCGGTCCGCGGCCGGCCTCGTCGCAGCCGGCGACCGGCCAGATGCCGCGCTTGATCAGCGCGCGCTCGCGGCGGAAGCTCGGGGATGCGACGGCGATGATGCCCTTCTTCGCGGCGGGAGCTTTCGACGTCTTGCCCGTAGCCGCTTTCGCCGCCTTGGCAGGCGCAGCCGTCTTGGCAGCGTCCTTCTTGGGCGCGCCTTTGGCTGGTTTCGTCGCGGACTTGTCCCGAGATCATGGCCGGGATCGTGCGCAAGCAGCCTTGCCGGCGCAACCGGGAACCAGCCTCAATTCCCGTTATTCAGGCCGCCGCCCTACTCCGCCAGATGGACCCGCCGGTCCTCGCCGACCTCGATGCCCGGCGCGACCACGACCTCCCAGGGATGGCCGTCAGGGTCGGTGAAATAACCAGAATAGCCGCCGTAATCGGTCTCGTGCGCCGGCTTCAGCAGCCTTGCGCCCTTGCCGAGCGCGAAAGCCAGCACGGCATCGACCTCCTCGCGCGTGGCGCAGTTCCATGCGAGCGTCATGCCGCGGAAGGTGGCCGGCCTGGGATCGTCAGGCAGCCTGGCATCGGCGGCGAGCTGATCCCACGGAAACAGCGCGAGCACCGGACCGCCGGTATCGTAGAACGCAACCGCCTCGCCCGTCGCCTTCAGCCGGCGCGAGAAACCGAGCGCGTCGTAAAAGGCGATGCTGGCGCGGATGTCGCTGACACCCAGCGTGACGACGGTGAGCCGGGGGACCGGCGGATCAAGTTCCTTGGCCATGTGACGCCTCTTCCACTTCCGCTCAGAACAGGCTGAGCTGATCGCCGTTCCGCTTCGGCCGCGCAAAATGATCCGTCGTCAGCCTGGAGCGCCGCTTGTTGAGCCCGAGCCGCTCGCAGGCGATCTCGAAGCGGCGGCCGATGGTCCAGGCCATCGGTCCCGTGCCTTTCATCCGCTCGCCCCATTTGGCGTCGTAGTCGCGGCCGCCGCGCATGTCGCGGATCAGGGTGAAGACGTGGCGATAACGGTCCGGATAATTGGCCATCAGCCATTCGCGGAAGAGATCGCGCACCTCGAGCGGCAACCGCAGCAGCACATAGGAGGCTTCCCCGACGCCGGCATGGGCGGCGGCATCGAGAATGCGCTCGATCTCGGAATCGTTCAGCGCGGGGATCACGGGCGCGACCATCACGGTGGTGGGGATGCCGGCGTCCGAGAGCTGCTTCAGCGCCTCCAGCCGCTTCGTCGGCGTCGAGGCCCGCGGCTCCATGGTGCGCGCCAGCTTCGGATCGAGCGAGGTGACCGAGATCCCGACCTTGGCGAGATTGCGCTTGGCCATGCGCTGGAGAATGTCGATGTCGCGCACCACCAGCGCCGATTTGGTGACGATGCCGACGGGATGTCCGGCACGCTCCAGCACTTCGAGAATGCCGCGCATGATTTTGCGCTCGCGCTCGATCGGCTGGTAGGGATCGGTGTTGGTGCCGATCGCGATCATCCGCGGCTCGTAGCCGGTCGCGGCGAGCCTCCTTCTCGAGCAGTGCCGGCGCATCGGGCTTGACGAACAGTTTCGATTCGAAGTCGAGCCCCGGCGACAGGCCGAGATAGGCATGGGTCGGCCGTGCGAAACAATAGACGCAGCCGTGCTCGCAGCCGCGATAGGGATTGATCGAGCGGTCGAAGCCGATATCGGGGAGTCGTTGCGGGTGATCACCTTGCGCGAGGTATCGACCCCCACACTGGTCTTGAACGGCGGCAGCTCTTCCAGGCTCTGCCACCCGTCGTCGAAGGCAACGCGCGCCTCGGCCTCGTAACGGCCGCTGGCATTGGACTGGGCGCCGCGCCCTCGCCGGCGCGCGCGATCGATGGCGACGCCAAGTTCCGGAAAGTCAGAGTCCACACCCGCCGGCTCGGAGGGCGCCTTGACCGGCGGGTGCTTGAGAGCATGAGAGGATGCTGCTGGACTCATGAAGCCAAGATAGCACGCAAAAGGAACAAATCAAGAACACAAACGAAAAACTCAAAAACAACCCCATGCAAAGTAGCCCGCCCAAATTTCGGGCGGGGTCCTTTGACCTCACGCAACACGCCCGTCGCAACCATTTCGTTTGATGCCCATCAGGGATCGATCGTCGCGGAACATTGTTGGTGACGATCGCTGGGTGAAGGTCAGCAGGAAAATGACAAATCAACAACAATCGGCCTCAGGACGCAGCGACCTCGAACGCCTCGATCGCTATTGGCGCGCCGCCAACTACCTGTCCGTCGGGCAGATCTACCTGCTCGACAATCCGCTGCTGCGCGAGCCCTTGCGCGCCGAGCACATCAAGCCGCGCCTGCTCGGCCATTGGGGCACGACGCCGGGCCTGAACTTCATCTATGCTCATCTCAATCGCGCGATCCGGGCGCTCGATCTCAACGTGATCTATGTCTGCGGCCCCGGCCATGGCGGGCCCGGCATGGTCGCCAACACCTATCTGGAGGGCAGCTACAGCGAGATCTACCCCGACATCGCGCGCGATGCGGACGGCATGCGCAAGCTGTTCAGGCAGTTCTCGTTCCCTGGCGGCATTCCGAGCCATGCGGCGCCGGAGACGCCCGGCTCGATCCACGAAGGCGGCGAGCACTCGGCTACGCGCTGGTGCACGCCTATGGCGCGGCGCTGGACAATCCTGACTTGATCGTCGCCTGCGTGGTCGGCGACGGCGAAGCCGAGACCGGCCCACTCGCGGCGTCCTGGCACTCCAACAAGTTCCTGAACCCCGCGCATGACGGCGCCGTGCTGCCGATCCTGCATCTCAACGGCTACAAGATCGCCAATCCGACCGTGCTGGGGCGGATGCGAGACGCGGAAATCCGCGATCTCTTTCGCGGCTTCGGCCACGAGCCGCTGTTCGTCGAGGGCGAAGATCCCGCATTGATGCACCAGGCCATGGCGGATGCGCTCGATGTCGCGCTCGCCAGCATCCGCTCGATCCAGCAGCACGCCCGCGACGGACGGACAAGCATCGAACGGCCGCGCTGGCCGATGATCGTGCTGCGCAGCCCCAAAGGATGGACCGGCCCGAAAGAGGTCGACGGCAAGAAGGTGGAAGGTTTTTGGCGCGCGCATCAGGTACCGGTCGCGGGCTGTCGTGAAAATCCGGCGCACCTGAAGGTGCTCGAAGACTGGATGCGCAGCTACGAGCCGGAAAAACTGTTCGACGCGAGCGGCGCACTCATTCCCGAGCTTCAAGCCCTGGCGCCCGACGGGACTCGGCGCATGGGCGCCAATCCGCACGCCAATGGCGGGCTGCTCAGGAAGGAGCTGAAGCTGCCGGACTTCCGCGACTTCGCCGTGAAGGTGCCACAGCCCGGTGCCGTCACCGGCGAGGCGACGCGCGAGACTCGGCAAATTCCTGCGCGACGTCATCCGTCTCAACGCCGGGGAGCGCAACTTCCGCATCATGGGCCCGGACGAGACCGCGTCCAACCGGCTGGATGCGGTGTTCGAGGAGACCGAGCGGGTCTGGATGGAGCCGATCGAGCCTTACGACGTGCATCTGGCGCAGGACGGCCGCGTCATGGAGGTGCTCAGCGAGCATCTCTGCCAGGGCTGGCTCGAGGGCTATCTGCTCACCGGCCGGCACGGCTTCTTCTCCTGCTACGAAGCCTTCATCCACATCGTCGATTCCATGTTCAACCAGCACGCCAAATGGCTGAAGGTAGCGCGGCATCTGCCATGGCGGCGGCCGATCGCCTCGCTCAATTATCTCCTGACCTCGCATGTCTGGCGGCAGGACCATAACGGCTTCAGCCATCAGGACCCCGGCTTCGTCGATCTCGTCGCCAACAAGAAGGCCGACATCGTCCGCATCTACTTCCCGCCGGATGCCAACACGCTGCTGTGGATCGCCGATCACTGCCTGCGCACCTACAACCGCGTCAACGTCATCGTCGCCGGCAAGCAGCCGGCGCCGCAATGGCTGTCGATGCAGGACGCCGCCACGCATTGCGATGCCGGCATCGGCATCTGGGGCTGGGCCGGCACCGAGGACGCAGGCGGCGAGCCCGACGTGGTGATGGCCTGCGCCGGCGACGTGCCGACGCTGGAGACGCTGGCCGCCGTCGATCTGTTGCGCAAGGCGCTGCCGGACCTGAAGATCCGCGTCGTCAACGTCGTCGATCTCATGACGCTGCAACCGAAGGAGCAGCATCCGCACGGCCTGTCGGACCGCGACTTCGACAGCCTGTTCACGACGGACAAGCCGGTCATCTTCGCCTATCACGGCTATCCCCATCTCATTCATCGGCTGACCTATAACCGCACCAACCATGCCGGCATGCATGTGCGCGGCTTTGCCGAGGAAGGCACCACGACGACGCCGTTCGACATGGTCGTGCTCAACGAGGCTCGACCGCTATCACCTCGCGATCGAGGCGATCGAGCGCGTGCCCGGGCTTGCGGCCAGGGCCGCGCACACCAAGCAGCAGTTCCGCGACAAGCTGATCGAGCATTCGCGCTATGTGAGGGAATACGGCGAGGACATGCCGGAGATCCAGGGCTGGGTCTGGCCCAACAGCTCCGGCGGCAACACCCCGGCCGGAGCCGGCGACTAGCCATGGCGGACACGGTCCTCGTCCTCAACTCGGGATCGTCGAGCATCAAGTTCGGCCTGTTCGATATCTCGGCGGCCGAGCCCGGCCTGCTCTGCAAGGGCCTGCTCGACGAGCACGAGGCCAAGCCCCGGCTCGTGGTACGCAGTCCGTCCGGCGAAGACCTGTTCGAGACGCGAAAAGACGCGGCGGATGCGGAAGGCAGCCATCTGTTCGCCGACGTTCTCGCCTTCATCGAGGAGCGGTTCGGCCAGCGCAGCCTGCGCGCAGTCGGCCACCGCATCGTTCACGGCGGATCGGATTATTCAGGCCCCATGGTGTTGACGGACGAGATCATTGCGAAGCTCGAAGCCTTGACGCCGCTGGCGCCGCTGCACCAGCCGCGCTGCCTCGCGCCGGTCCGCACGCTCGCGGCGATCCGGCCTGCGCTGACGCAGATCGCGTGCTTCGACACGGCTTTCCACCACAGCCTCGCACCGCCCGCGAGCCGCTTTGCGATTCCGCGGCGCTTCGAGGCACGCGGCCTCCGGCGCTACGGCTTTCACGGCCTCTCCTTCGAATTTGTCGCAGGCCGCCTTGCCGCGATCGCGCCGGAGCTTGTCGCCAAGCGCACCGTCATCGCGCATCTCGGCAACGGCGCCAGCCTGTGCGCATTGCGCCACGGCCGCAGCGTCGACACCACGATGGGGCTGACGCCGCTCGACGGTCTCGTGATGGGCACACGCTCAGGCACGATCGATCCCGGCGTGCTGCTCTATCTGCAGCAGCACGAGAAGATGTCGCTCGAAGACGTCCAGCACCTCCTCTATCACGAATCCGGCCTCCTCGGCGTCTCCGGCCTCTCCGCCGACATGCGCACCCTGCTGGCGAGCGGCGAGGCCGCGGCGCGGAGGCGGTCGATCTCTTCACCTTCCGCGCGGCGCAAGCGATCGCGATGATGGCGACGACGCTCGAAGGGTTCGACGGCCTGGTCTTCACCGGCGGCATCGGAGAGCATGCCGGGCAAATCCGCAGTGCGATCGGCGCGCGGCTCGGCTGGCTCGGCGTGCGGATCGATGCAGCCGCAAATGACGCGGCGCGCGAGCGGATCAATGCCAAGGACAGCGCCGTCGATGTGCTCGTCATCGCAACCAATGAAGAGCTGACGATCGCGCGGCACTGCGCAGTGACGCTGCGAACCACGGGGACAACATCGTAAGATGGGCAAGCGCTTACGCGCGGCAAACAACGCTCAGTGAATGCCGGCAAAAATCTGGAAGCATCCAATCGCAACCTCGATCACGATCAGCACCACCACCGCGATCTCCAGACGCAACGAACGCTGGGTGTCGATGATGTCGGTCAGGGCGTTGGCGGTCTCCGACACTGCCGAGAGCTTGCGCTCGAGCGTGTCGAGGCGCTCCTTCAACTCGTACTCGTCCTCGAGACGGGAATAGAGCCGATCGAGGCTCGGGCTTTTCCCAGAGCACGTCGGGCTTCTCGGCAATCGCAACGCGGCCGGCGACGCGCTGCTGCACCAGCAGGGCATTGCCGATCAGTTGCAGAATGCCCTTGCGTCGGCGCGGGGTGCGACCGTGTTCGGCGAGGCTCCCGCGCAAACGGCTCGATCACATCGAACACCGCGGCGACGCGGCGCTCGTCGCGCGCCAGCGACGTGCTCTTGGCGAGCGCATCCGCAACCAGCAGCAGCCGGTCGTCGGAGAATTTGGCAAGGCAGATCGGCCCGCCCGGCTGGATCGCTTCTGCCGCTTCGTCGTTGCAGAGCTGCGCCTGGGCAATCTCCTCCTCATACGGGCTGAGGCTCCCCGGTCACGCGTGACTTCAGGTTGTCGATCAGCACCTTTTCCTCGGACGGAAGCAGCCCGATCAGCACGACGACGCCATAGCGGAAGATCACGGCAAGACCGCCGTGAACGCGGAAGGCGGCCGGCGTCGAGGACACCAACGTGCCGATCTCGAGGCCGGATGGGTTGATGCGGTCGCCCAGCATCAGCGCCCGGACCCGCAGTGTCGGCGCCGCCGCCGGCGTCGGCGAAGTTGGGGCCGTGCCAACGGCGAGTTGATCGGCATTCATGTGAGGCCTCCCCCTGCATTGAGATCACGCATTTGTCCGACCTTTCCTGCAGCCAGCATCCGCTTTGGAGAGGGCGGCCCGTGCGCATCGCCGTGGAATTACGGTCAATTCCCTCCGGATGAGCCCGTGCCGAAACATTCGGCAACATTGCCAGCCTGCCCGTGACACAATTGGCTGCGATGAGGTCCGCGGTTTACCATCGCACGCCGAAAGCGCCGCCGGAAAGTTGCCCACGGCAATGCTACGGGTCTATGACTGCCCCACGACGCGCAACGCGTCTCCCCAAATGCGGACACTGAAGCCTCAAGCATGTTGAGCGTCATCATTCCGACTGAAGGTGTCGAGCAGACGGCGGTGGCTACCCTGGCCGCGCTGGTGCCCGGCGCCGCTGCCGGTCTCATCCGGGAGGTGCTCCTGGTGGACGGCACCCGCAACGGCGTCATCGAGCGGGTTGCCGACGTCGCTGGCTGCCGCTTCGTCGGCTTCGAGGGCTCCTCGCAAGGCGCGGCGCTCGCAGCCGGCGCGCTCCAGGCGCGTTCGCCCTGGCTGATGTTCCTGCCCGCCGGTGCTGTGCTGGACACCGGCTGGATCGAGGAAACCACCCAATTCATCCAGGCCGTTGCAACCAGCGGCCGGGATCGGGCCGCGGTGTTCCGCTATGCGCGCTCGCCTTACGCCGATACCGGGATGCGCGACGTCCTCCGTGCCGTGGCGCGCAAGCTTGTCGGCCCCCTCGGCGACCAGGGGCTTTTGATCGCGCGCGATCATTACGACCGGATCGGCGGCTACCCGCCGCAGGCCCGCCGCTCCGAGGCGCGGCTGCTCCGGCGGCTCGGCCGCTCGTCCCGGACCATGCTGCGCAGCCGGATCGTGATGGTGACGTGAGGCGACCAATACTTGCCAAAGTCAAATAATTATTTGACAATGGCAAGTATCGAGGTGCCCCATGTCATTCGAAGCAACCGACGACCAGATCGCCGCCGTCCGCGCCTTCAACCGCTTCTATACCCGCAAGCTGGGGGTGCTCGACCAGCACCTCGGCAAGACCCCGTTCTCGCTGAGCGAGGCCCGGGTGCTCTATGAGAGCTCGCCCATCGCGACGATCTCGCGGCCAAGGAGATCGGCAACGAGGCTCGGTCTCGACCCCGGCTATCTCAGCCGCATCGTCCAGAACTTCGACGAAAAGGGGTTGATCACGCGAAAGCCCCTCCCCGCCGACCGCAGGCAATATCAGCTCAGTCTCACCGCCAAGGGCCGCCAGACCTTCGCCAAGCTGAACGCGAGGCTCGCAGAACGAGGTCGCGGCCATGCTGGCGCAGCTTTCGCCCGATGATGCAGCGCAGCTCACGCGGGCCATGGCGACCATCGAGACCGTGCTGGAGCCGCCTCGCAGCCCCCTGTGGCTTTCATGCTGCGCAGTCATCGCGTCGGCGACATGGGCTGGGTCACGTCCCGACAGGGCATCGCCTATGCCGCGGACTACAATTGGGACGTCAGCTACGAGGCGCTGGTCGCCGAGATCTGCGCGCAATTCATCAGGAATTACGACGCCGCGCGCGAGCATTGCTGGATCGCGGAAATCGGAGGCGAGCCGGTCGGCTCGGTCTTCCTGGTCAAGGCCACCGACGAGATCGCCAAGCTGCGCCTGCTGCAGGTGGAGAAGAAAGCGCGGGGCCTGGGCGTCGGTCGCGCGCTGGTCGAGCAATGCCTCCAGGGCGCGCGCGAGCGAGGCTACAAGAGGATGACGCTGTGGACGCAGAGCATCCTGGTCGCCGCACGCGGCATCTATAAGAGCGCGGGATTCAAGCTGGTGAAGGAAGAGAATCACCACAGCTTTGGTGCCGATCTGGTCGGGGAGACGTGGGAGCGGGATCTGTGACGATCGAGCTACCGGCGCGATGCGCATGAATTCGCCCTCTCCCATTGCAGGAGAGGGCAACGATGCTGGCCAGACGCAGACACGCTTGGGTGAGGGGTATGTCTCCGCAAGCAGAGTGCGCGTCGATAGATACCCCTCATCCGGCGCTTCGCGCCACCTTCTCCCACAGGGGGAGAAGGGAAGAGCATCGGCATCCGCCCTACGCCGTCGCGCCTTGAGCCTTCGGCCTCCGCAGATGCTCGTCCAGCCGCGGCATGATCTCGACGAAGTTGCAGGGGCGCGTGCGGTAGTCGAGCTGGGCCTTGAGGATGCCGTCCCAGCCGTCGCGGCAGGCGCCGGGCGAGCCGGGAAGACAGAAGATGTAGGTCGCACCGGCAACGCCCGCGGTGGCGCGGCTCTGAATCGTCGACGTGCCGATCTTGGCATGGCTCAGCATGTGGAAGGCGATCGAGAAGCCGTCCATGCGCTTCTCGAACAGCGGCTCGATCGCCTCCGGCGTGACGTCGCGTCCGGTAAAGCCGGTGCCGCCGGTGGTGATCACGACGTCGACGCCGGCGTCGGCAATCCAGCGGCGAACGACGGCTCGGATCGCCTCGACATCGTCGGTGACGATCTCGCGCGCGGCGAGATGGTGGCCGGCCGCGGTCAGACGATCGGCCAGCGTCTGGCCGGACTTGTCATCGCTGAGCGCGCGCGTATCGGACACGGTGAGCACCGCGATATTGAGCGGGATGAACTGTTTTGCTTCGTCGATGGAGGCCATTGATCTTTCCTCTCGTGTCCCGGACGCGGTGCGGCGCGAAGTGCCGCTCCGCAGAGCCGGGACCCATCTTAGCAACATGCGGACCGGCGATGTGGGCCCCGGCTCTGCGGCGCATCACTTCGTGCTGCGCAGCGTGCGGGGCACGAGACCTTGACGACTATCCCCCGCCACCGAACGTGTTGCAGGCCTGGACCGTGCCCTGCTGGTAGCCGGTCATGAACCATTGCTTGCGCTGCGCCGCCGAGCCGTGGGTGAAGGAGTCGGGCACGACGCGTCCCGTGGCCTGGCGCTGCAGCGTGTCGTCGCCAATGGCGGTCGCTGTGGTCAGCGCGGCGTCGATGTCGCCGGCCTCGAGGAAGTTCGGACGCTTCTTCGCCTCGCGGTTGACCCAGACGCCGGACAGGCAATCGGCCTGCAGCTCGACCTTCACCTGCAGCGCATTGGCCTCGGCCTTGCTGCCGGCCTGCTGCTGCAGCCGCGTCACGCGCGGAATGATGCCGAGCAGGTTCTGGATGTGATGGCCGGCCTCATGCGCGATGATGTAGGCGGTGGTGAAATTGCACGCCGACTTGCCGGAGCAGCCGCGGAAGCGCGTCTCGACCTCGCGGAAGAACCCCGTGTCGAGGAAGATGGTGCGGTCCGGCGGACAATAGAACGGCCCCATCGCCGATTCTGCCTTGCCGCAGCGGCCGCCATTGGTGACGTTGCGGAACAGCACGACCTTCGGACCGGTGTAGGACTGGCCGGAGGCCTGGAAGATTTCGCTCCAGCGATCGTCGATCTCGCCGAGAATGCCAGAGATCATGCTCCCCATCTCGTCCGTTGGCGCGCCACGCTTCGCGGTCGAGGACGACTGGCGGTCGGTCTGGTAGCTCGGGGCCTGGCCGCCGCCGGTGAGGATTTCGGCGCCGCCGATCAGGATGCGCGGATCGATGCCGAAGGCATAGCCGACCAGGCCGAGGATGATGATGGTGCCAATGCCGAGCCCGCCGCCGCCCATGGGCAGGCCGAACCCGCCGCCTCCGCCACCGCCAAAGCCGCCACCACCTTCGTCGCGACGATCCTCGATGTCGTCGCTGCGGCGGAAGTCATCGTAACGCATGGCGGCTTTTCCTCGGGTCCCGGATTAAGTTCGTCGTGCAGAACAGCGCGAAAGCTCAACGCGCCACATACGTAAAATTTCCGTTGCTTTTATCAATATCGTGGCCGGCAAAAATTGCCTAGTGCGGCAGCAGGCCGAAGCGAGCAATTTTTTCCGGGGTCTGGCAATTTTTCCGAGAGAAAATTGACGCCTTTTTGGCGCCATGATCGCTGCCGCGATGCGACGAAACGCGAAATACGCTGGAAAACAAGATGAGTGCGCGCGATCGATCGCGCACGACGCGCGTCGCGAGACGTGCTCACGAAAGCGGCGGGTTAAGTCGATTTTTACTTTGCCGCTTCATTGTAACGGTCAGTCGGTTGTTTGGTCCCGCGTCGCCGACAGCGTCGCCTGAGTCAGAGTTCTTGAGTCATGGTAGAGTCGCGTCGCGGGGCGTCTGCAAGGGCGCCCCGCACAAATTTTGAGTCTCCGTCGCATCGTATCATCCTCGGCGATTGCGTCGCCGAGATGTCGAAGCTTCAGGCAGGTAGCGTCGATCTGGTGTTCGCAGATCCGCCCTACAATCTCCAGCTCAAGGGCGATCTCAAGCGCCCCGACGAATCCCACGTCGACGCCGTCGACGACGACTGGGACAAGTTCGATTCATTCTCCGCCTATGACGATTTCACCCGCGCCTGGCTGCTTGCCGCGCGCCGCGCGATGAAGCCGTCGGCGACGATCTGGGTGATCGGCTCCTATCACAACATCTTCCGCGTCGGCGCGATCATGCAGGACCTGGGCTTCTGGCTCCTGAACGACATCGTCTGGCGCAAGTCGAACCCGATGCCGAATTTCCGCGGCCGCCGCTTCACCAACGCGCACGAGACCATGATCTGGGCCGCGCGCGACGAAAAGGCCAAGGGCTACACCTTCAATTACGAGACGCTGAAGGCCGCCAACGAGGACGTGCAGGCACGCTCTGACTGGCTGATCCCGCTGTGCACCGGCGAGGAGCGCCTGAAAGGTGCGGACGGAAAGAAAGTGCATCCGACGCAGAAGCCGGAAGGCCTGCTCGCGCGCGTGCTGCTGTCCTCGTCGAAGCCCGGCGATCTCGTGATCGATCCCTTCAACGGCACCGGCACCACCGGCGCCGTCGCCAAGCGCCTCGGCCGCTCCTATATCGGCTTCGAGCGCGACAAGACCTATGCGAAGGCCGCGGAGCAGCGCATCGCCAAGGTCGAGCCGTTGCCGGAAGAGAGCCTCGCCCCGTTCATGACCGCGCGCGAAGCGCCGCGCGTGGCGTTCTCCGAGCTGATCGAGCGCGGCATGATCATGCCGGGCACCAAGCTGTTCGACGCCAAGAAGAAGCTCGGCGCATTGGTGCGTGCCGACGGCGCCATCATGTTCGGCGACAAGGTCGGCTCGATCCACCGCATCGGCGCCGTGGCGCAAGGCGCCCAGGCCTGCAACGGCTGGACGTTCTGGCACGTCGAGACCAAGAAAGGTCTCAAGCTGATCGACGAGGCTCCGCGCCGAGATCTCGCGCGGGCATGGCGGCGGGGTAGCTTCCCCTCCGTCATTCCGGGGCACGCGAAGCGTGAACCCGGAATCCATCCAACCACATCCCACGCCGCCCAATGGATTCCGGGCTCGCGCCAAGAGGCGCGCCCCGGAATGACGGCGTCAGTGGTTGAATGCCGCTGCCTGCGGGACTAATCTCCCCCGATCAGCCCGTCCTGATCGGTCTTCCCATGCGACGACAATCCGAGACATTGCTGCTGGTGCCGCTGCTGCCGATCTTCCTGCTCGGCATGTTTCCGATGTTCCTGATCGCCCTGCTCGGATACTTCGGCCTCGCCCTGTTCGGCGTGCTCGTCATCTGCGTCGGGCTCGCCAGCAGCAACGAGGCGCACGACAATTTCAATCACGACGTCATCGTGCACGGCTATGCCCGCGGATCGGAGCGCGCGGCGCGGGCTTCCCAGATGCATCTTGCCGCACGCCTCGGGCTGCGCCTGGAGGCACGTCGGCGCGGCGATGGTCCTTACGGCGGCGGTCGGCCTTTGTTACGCCGGCTGATCTGCGTGCCGCGCAGATACCGCCCGGCAAACTCGCCGGTTGCCCTCTCCAACGCTTCGGGCAAGACAAGGCGGTCCCGCAGCGATGACGCTGCGGTCGCTCTTGGCAAGAGACATTGGCAAAGAAACTGGGGAGATGTGTGATGCTCAAATTCTATTTCAACGGCTCGCCGAACCCGACCAAGGTCGCGCTTTACCTGGAAGAGGCCGGCCTGCCCTTCGAGCCGGTGAAGATCGACACCCGCAAGGGCGAGCAGTTCACGCCGGACTATCTGAAGGTCAATCCGAACGGCAAGGTGCCGGCGATCGACGACAACGGGACGATCGTGTTCGACTCGAACGCCATCTTGCTCTATCTCGCCGAGAAGACCGGCAAATTCCTGCCCGCCGCCAGCGTGCGCGGCGAGACGCTGTCATGGCTGATGTTCATCGCGACCGGCGTCGGGCCATATTCGGGCCAGGCGGTGCACTTCAAGCATTTCGCGCCGAAGGACCAGAACCACGACTACGCCCATAACCGCTACCAGTACGAGACCGATCGCCACTACAAGATCCTCGACGCTCACCTCGAGGGCCGCAAATACATGGTCGGCGACAGCTATTCGATCGTCGACATGGCGCTGTGGGGCTGGGCGCGGATGCTGCCGTTCAAGCTCGGCGACGACGCCGTTGCGCGCTACCCGAACGTGAAGCGGCTGGTGGACGAGATCTCGGCACGGCCGGCCGCAGCCCGCGCGATTGCGCTGAAGGACAAATTCACCTTCAAGGCCGAGATGGACGACGAGGCACGCGCCAACATGTTCAAGCACATGGCGACCAAGGTCGCCTGATCGCACCACGCCGCTTGCCGGGCCACGCGTATGCGCGTGGCCCTTCGCTTTTCACGCCTCAGGCGGCGTGAACCGAGTCCAGGAATTTGGCGACTTCCTGCTTCAGGCGGCTGCTGTCGGCCGACAAAGAGCGCGCCGCGGACAGCACCTGTGACGAGGCCGATCCGGTGTCGGAGGCGCCGCGCTGCACGTCGCCGATGTTGGACGACACCTTCTGCGTGCCATGCGCCGCCTGCTGGACGTTGCGCGAAATCTCCTGCGTCGCCGCGCCCTGCTGCTCCACCGCAGCCGCGACGGTCGAGGAAATCTCCGACAGCCGCTCGATGGTGCTGCTGATCTCCCGGATGGCACCGACCGATTGCTCGGTGGCGGCCTGGATGTTGGAGATCTGCTGGCCGATCTCGCCGGTTGCCTTCGCGGTCTGCTCGGCGAGCGCCTTCACCTCGGAGGCGACCACGGCAAAGCCGCGGCCGGCATCGCCGGCGCGCGCCGCCTCGATGGTGGCATTCAGCGCCAGGAGGTTGGTCTGGCCGGCGATGGTGCTGATCAACTCGACCACGTCGCCGATCCGTGCGGCGGCCTTGGAGAGTTCGCCGACGCGCGCATTGGTCTTGCTGGCCTGACCGACGGCCTCGCCGGCGATGCGGGCGGACTCCTGCACCTGTCGCGCGATCTCGGACACCGAGGAGGACAGTTCTTCGGTCGCCGAGGCCACCGCCTGGACGTTGGCCGAGGCCTCTTGCGAAGCGCTGGCGACCTCCGTCGACAAATCCTGCGCCCGCGAGGCAGTCGTGGTCAAAGTGCCGGCGGAGGCTTCCAGCTCGTTCGAGGCCGTCGACACCGTACTCACGATCTCGCCGACCGCCTGCTCGAACTGGTCGGCGAGCCTGACCATGTCCTTCTTGCGGCTTTCCGCCTGCCGGGCCTCGACCTCGGACCGCTCGGCGCGCATGCGCTCGGTGTCGATCATGTTGTCCTTGAACACCTGGATCGCCTTGGCCATATCGCCGATTTCGTCGGCCTTGCCGCGGCCCGGAATCTCGACCGCGAGATTGCCGCCGGCGAGCATCCCCATCGCGCGCGTCATCGAAGCCAGGGGGCCGACGATGCTGCGGGCGATCAGGAAGGCGACGATGACGCCGAACAACACTGCAAGGCCGCCGGCGATCTCCTGAACGGTCGTCGTGCCCGCGATCACTGTTTCGGCCTGGCTGCGCGAGTCCTGATAGTCCTTCTTCAGGGTCGTTTCCGCGGCCTTGAGCCTGCCGATGCTGCCGACGATGAGCGGCGCGAGGTTCTTATGATAGATCTCGTCGGCCTGAAGTATCGCAGCGGAGGTCGTCTCGAACGCGGATTTGTAGACGCCGAGCGCGGTCTTCACCGGCGCGAGCGTGGATCGCAACTCCGTCGCCTGCGGGCTCTTCTCGATCGCCGCGAGCCGTTGCGACGCCCTGTCGACGTTAGCCCGGAACGTCGCCGGTCCCTGCGCATCGCGCAGCGCCAGGAAGCGCCAGTTGGCGACCCTCACGAGGAGAATCCGGGATTCAAGGTCGGCGACGAGAGCCGCAGTGTCCTCGTCGACGGCTGCGCGCGCCGTGTCGGCCAGCTTGCCCATCTTGACGGCGAGGTCCTCGCCGCTCGGCAGCAAGGTCGCCTTGCCGGTTCGCGCCTCGTTGACGGCGTCTCCGAGGTTGTCACGCAGGCGTCGCATTTTGGCGATCTCGTCGACGAGGCCGTTGTAAACCGCCCGCCGCTCTTCCGAGAGCGTCCCCTTCGCGCCGACCTGCAGCAGCTCGGTCGCCGCGGCCTCCCGCTCCTGCGCTTCCTTCATCGCAGGCTCGTTGGCGTCGTAGATGTAACGCAGATTGGCCCGCTGGATCGCCTGGAGATGGGCCGATATCTCCAAAACCCGTGCCGTGCTGTCCGAAAGTGCCGATTGTCTTGCGACCTGATCTTGCACCGACCGTAAATTCCAGACGGCAACCACCGCCATCACGAGACCGACCGCCACCAGAGCCATGAAGCCTGCGTACAGGCGCCCCCTGATCCGCAAACGAAACTTCGGCATTCCCACTGTCCACCCAGATGCATTCCACTTCGAGCGGCGAACGATTCCGGCGATCGTTACAGGCCACCCCGGCAGCCGCGCGTCGCGTCCTTGCGACCCACGCTGCACCGCGACACAATGGAGGACACTCGTTAATTGAACCTTCAAATTGTTCGCGCGCGCACGCATCGCAGCGCGCAAGGTCTGCTGATTTTATCGGCAGCTATGCGAAGTCATGCAAGAATCCGCAGCGGCATGCATAGCGTGGCGTGCAAACGTTTACTGCGCGCCAACCTGCTGCAATTTGCCAAGCGCGTGCTCGACCACTTCCAGCGTGTACGGCTTCTGGACGACCGGAGCCGATGCCAGCTGCTCCGGGATCGGCGCGCGCTCGCCATAGCCGGTTGCGAAGATGAAGGGCACGCCAATCTCCTTCAGCTTCTCCGCCACCTTGATGCTGCTCTCGCTGCCGAGGTTGAGGTCGAGCAGGGCAAAGCCCGGCCGCGTGCGTTCGATCGAGCGCAGCGCCTGGTCGACGCTCGCGGCGGTGTCGACGTGGCGGGCGCCGAGATCAAGCAGGATGACCTCCGCCGCCATTGCGATGATCAGATTGTCCTCGACGATCAGCGCGGTCTCGGACAGCCGAGGACGGCTGGACTTCTGTTCCTCGATGCGCATGGCGGCTCCTGCTATTGATGGCACCAGTTCGACGAAGTTGGCGGGAATGACGAACTTCGCCTGCACGCCCAGAAGGTCGAAGCGAATCTCGGCGTCGCCCTTGAGATCGAACGGCACCGATCGCTCGATGATCGTGGTGCCGAAGCCGCGCCGCGACGGTGGCTGCACCGGGGGCCGCCGGTTTCCTTCCATTCGATCACCAAGCTCGACGAGGGATCGAGGCGCCAGACCACCTCGACACTCCCGGTGGAATCGGCGAGCGCGCCATACTTGGCGGAATTGGTCATCATCTCGTGCACGACGAGGGCAAGCGTGGCAAATGCCTTGGGATCGAGCGCGACGTCCGGCCCGCCCATCTTCACCCGGCCCGCGCGCGCCCCGAGATAGGCGCCGGCCTCCGATTCGACGAGGGTTCGCAGCGCCACCGGCGCCCAGTTCAGATTGGTGATCTGGTCATGGGCGCGGGCCAGAGCCTGGATGCGGCCGCCGAGCACGCCGGCAAATTCCTCCACGCTCGTCGCGGTGTCCTTGCTCTGCGCCACCAGCGCGCGGACCAGGCTGAGGATGTTGCGGACGCGGTGATTGAGACTCGGCGATCATCAGCTCCTGGCGCTCCTGCGCACCCCGCCGCTCGCGCGCGGCAAGGTCCGACAATTGCAGGATCACTTCCAGGAGAGTGACGCGCAGGCTCTCGGCGATACGGATGTCGGCCACCGACCACGGTTTCGACTGTCCCGCCACCGTCTCCTGCCAGAGACTCGAAACTCTTGCGCGGCGTCAGCCGAGGCCCGTTCGGGCCCTCCTCGTAGACCTTCTCCGGCGCGCCCGCCCATTTCACCGAGCGCAGCACCTCGCGACGGAAGAAGATCAGGCAGTCGCGCGGCGTGCGCGAAATCGGGATCGCGAGAAATCCCGCCGCCCTGTCCCTGAAGGATTCCCCGGCGGCATAGACCTTGGCGATCTCCGCGCTGGCGCAGATCCGGCCCGGCGAGGTCCGGTTGATGAACGCGACCAGCTCCTTCACCTCGTCCTCGGTGGGTGTCTCCCCGTCGAGCGTGATCTTGTTGTCGGACCAGACCGCCGCACCGTCGCAGGCGATCATCTTGCGGAAATCGCCAACGAAGTCGACGATCGCCCGACGGCTGTGCTCGTGGGAGGCTGCCGACTCGATCAAGCGTTCCTGGATCTGGTGGGCCCGGGCCTCGTAGGCGACGTCGCCTTCGCGCTCGCGTCCTTCCACGATCCAGGAGAACATCTGGCCGAACAGCTCGGACGCCGTACGCTTCTCGAACGAGATGTAGCGCGGCGAATAATGATGGCAGGCAAACAGCCCCCACAGCTTGCCGTCGCGCAGGATCGAGACCGACATCGAGGCACCGACGCCCATGTTGCGCAGATATTCGATGTGGATCGGCGAGACCGAGCGCAGCACGCTCATCGACAGATCGAGCAGACCCGCATTGTGCGTGGCGGTCGACAGCAGTGCTGCGGGGGTCTGATCGATGTCGGAGATGATGCGCAGCCAATTGCGCTGATAGAGGATGCGCGCCTGCTTCGGGATGTCGGAGGCCGGATAGTGCAGGCCCAGAAACTTTTCGAGGCCCGCTTCGGCGGCCTCGGCGATCACCTCGCCGGACCCGTCAGGGTGAAATTGATAGACCATGACCCGGTCGAAGCCGGTCAGCGCCTTGAGCTGGCGCGCCGCCTCGCGCGCGAGATCGGTCATGCCGCGCGTCTTGCGGATCCGGTCGAGCATCAGGCGGACGAGCTCGCCTGAATTGACGCCCGGCTCGTTGACGCTCGGCTCCGCCTCGATGATGAGATAGACGCCCGAGAAATGGATCGAGAGGTCGTAGACGGGCTTATCGGCCTGGAGCGCGACGCCGAACAGGCGCTCGGTCGCATCCGGCCCGCTCAAATGGTCGACGCGGCTGCGGATGGTCTCGACGGCGGCTTCGGAGATGACGCTCGATAGCGGCCGCTGCAGCAGGTCGGCGACGTCGCTTCCGAGAAAGCTCTCGACATTGTCGGACGCCATGCAGATCGTGAAGTCCGAGAGCACGGCAAGCATGAAGCCGAAAGGCTGCACGCTGCCGGGAATGTGGATCGGCTCGCGATCGCAATTGGTGAGATTGACCGCCTCGTTCATGCGCGGTCCGCCGCCAGCTCGAACGCGGCGAAGGCCGCCCTCGCCGCCTCGATCATTTCATCCTCGTCGCAAGGCTCCTCGCAGGCCTCTTCACTTTGCAGCCTCGACAGAAAACTCTGCCAGAGCCGCTTGCCGGCGCCGTGGCCGAGATAGGCCGTCGCTTCGCCGATCCGCGGATCGGCCGAATCCGCGATCGTCTTGAGCAGGAATTTCGCCCCGAGGCGCGAGCCTTCGAGCACATACATCGTTCCCAGCACGCCGCCGGGCGTCATCGGCGGCACCGACACGCTCGCCTGCGCGTCGCGGCCGAGCCGCGCCAGATCCGTCGCGATCGCGTGGCTGCGCGCCCGCTCCGGCCAATCCGGAAACATCTCGGCGACACCGGCTTCGACGAGGGCCGCCTCGAGCGGCAGCAGAGCGCCAGCGTTGGCCTGAAGGAAGCGGCGATAGCCGGAAAAGACCGTGAGATCGAACGAGGAGAGTTGGGCGTCGAGCTCCCGGTGCGCCGCCGATGTCGCGTCTCTCAATCTTTCACGGAGTCCGGAAAGGCTGTGGCCTACCCGTGTCGAAACGTCCAAAGCCCCAGCCAGCATGAAATTCCCAAACGCGCGCAATGCCTGGGGCGCGATTGCCCCGGACCCCTGCAAACGCGGCTGGAAACTCAAAGGTTCCCGAAAGGATCCTAAAAAAGTCGAGACGGAGAATGCCCCCGCCTCGCCTGTTCACCTTACCGGGGCCGGTGGAGACTCGTACTCGATCTCCGCCCGGGTGATGCCACAGTCCTGAAGCTCCCGGTCGGTCATGGCGGCAAGGCGGGACCGCGTTTCGGCCCGCTGCCGCCTGAGACGGCCCCCTTGCATCAGCGCCCGCCACAACCGCACGACCATCGCCGGCCGGGTCGGGCGACACCGGCCGGCGGACGAGATCGTCGTTAGTCCGCTCAGCTCGCGGCCCTCGCCGCTTGTGCCTGCGGAAATGGGCCCAGCGCCCTCTCGGTCAGGATCGAGTCGCAGTACTCCCGGATCTCCTTGATCTTGCCGTCCTCGAGCCGAAACACCAGGCAGTAATCATTGTCGTAGCGCACGCCTTCGGGCGTGACGTTGTCGCCCTTGGCCTCCACCACGACGACGTCGCCGTCGGCGATGAAGCGGTGAGCCACGGTGCGCGTCCGGTCGCGCAGGCGGGTGCGCACATAGCCGTGCAGATCATTCAGGATCGCCTCCTTGCCGTTGAAGGTCCGCGACCAGGAATACTGGCCGGTGACGATCCATTTGGCATCGTCGGCAAGGCTTGCGGTGAACAGGGCGCGGTCGCGTGCGGTCGGATCGGGGTTGGCGGCAGCAGCGAAGATATCCTGCATCAGTTTCTTGTTGGCGGCAGCGCTCATGGCGGCATCTCCTTCGGTGAGAACGTCAGGGATCATCGCCGCGCCCGGATAATTCTTCAAATCGATAGCTGGTATGATATCTATTCACCCTATGAATTTGACTTCGCTCGACCTCAATCTCCTCACCGCACTCGATGCGCTGCTGCGCGAGGCCAATGTCAGCCGCGCGGCCATGCGGATCGGCCTGTCACAGCCCGCGACCAGCCACGCGCTGCAACGCCTGCGCGACATCTTCGGCGATCCGCTGCTGGTGCGCACCGGCGCCCGCATGGAGCTGACGCCGCGGGCCCTGGCCCTGCGCGCACCGCTGTCGCAGGCGCTCGACCAAGTGCGCGGGCTGTTCGTGCCGGATGAATTCGACGCGGCGCGCAGCGAGCGGCAATTTCGCCTGATGATGCCCGATCTCGCCGTCGAGCTGTTGATGCCGCCGCTGATGGAGAAGGTGACGCGGCTTGCGCCGAACGTCCGCATCGACGTGGTGCCGTGGCGGGGACCTGCGATCTTCCACGCCGAGTTCGCCCGCACCATCGACCTCGTGATCTCGCTCGGCAATGCGTTCAAAGGCTTCCACCGCCAGTTGCTCTACACCGACCGCGATGCGCTCGCGGTGCGGCGCGGCCATCCGATGGCTTCGAAGCTGAAGCGGCGCGAGACGTTCCTGGCGGCCCGCCATGTCGGCGTGATCATCCGCGGCCAGCCCGAGGATCTGATCGACACATGGCTGCGCGCCAAAGGCATCGAGCGGCACATTTCGCTGGTCGTGCCGGGCTATCTCGAAGCGCTGCACGTCGCCGCGCGCACCGACCTCGTCGCCTTCGTGCCGCGCCGGCTGATCGCGGCTCTCTCCAAACGGCTCGGCCTCGTCTCGGTGACGCCGCCGCTCGACCCGGGGATCGACGAGCAGTTCATGTTCCATCCGACGCGCGCGCAGATGGACCCCGGTTTGATCTGGCTGCGGCGGCTGATGCTGGAGACGGGCCGGGAGCTGGAGAAGGAAGCGTAGCGCGGATTAGCCGAAGGCGTAATCCGCCAAAAGCTTCCCGCTTGGAAACCAAAGCGGCGGGTTACGCTTCGCTAACCCGCCCTACGTTTCGTGGGCACGGCGCTGCGCCCTACAAGAGGCGTGCGCTTACGCCTTCTGCGCGGCCATCACCTTGGCCACGGCGGGGCGATCCGACATGCGCTTGAAATGGTCGGCGATCTTCGGCGTCGCGTTGATGTCGACGCTGTCGCCTTCGAGCCAGGTCGAGAGCGTGAAGAGATAGGGATCGCAGATCGTGAACTGATCGCCCATCACCCAGGGACCCCTGAACATCTTCTGCTCCATCAGCGCGAAGCAGGCCGCCATGGTCTCCGGCACCTTCGCCTTCATATCGGCGAACGAGCTCTCCTGCGTCGCCCAGCGCGCACCGCGCATCTTGTGGGCGTGGTTGATGTGCACGGTCGAGCACAGATACGAGTTGAACGACTGGACCTGGGCGAAGTCGAAGGGATCGTCGAGCGGCGCCAGCTTTGCCTTGGGGAACATCTGGGCGACGTAAGTCAGCATTGCCGGCGTCTCGGTCAGGATGCCGCGATCGGTCACCAGGGCCGGCACGCGGCCCTTCGGGTTGATCTTGAGATAGTCCGGGCTGTTCTGCTGGTTGTCCTTGAAGCTCAGCCGTTCGGCCGAGTAGTCGGCACCGGCCTCCTCCAGAGTGATGTAGGTGGCGAGCGCGCAGGTGCCGGTGGCGTAGTAGAGCTTGAGCATGTCGGACCTCATGGGAAAGCCCGAGGTTAACGGCCCTCCGCCCCGCCGTCCATAGGGACCTCTTCGCAGTTGCCCACCGCCGCCCGGCCGTGCGAAGACGCCGTCAATCGGAGGGGGATTTTCTCATGACGGTACTTATCGCCGGTGGCGGCATCGGCGGGCTGACGCTTGCGCTCAGCCTGCACCAGATCGGCGTTCCCGTAAAAGTGTTCGAGAGCGTCGCCGAATTGAAGCCGCTCGGCGTCGGCATCAACGTGCTGCCGCACGCGGTGCGCGAGCTGATCGAACTCGGGCTTCTGGACAAACTGGATGCCAGCGGCGTGCGGACGCGGGAGCTCGCCTATTTCTCCAAGTACGGCAAGCCGATCTGGAGCGAGCCGCGCGGGCTAGAGGCGGGTTACAAATGGCCGCAATTCTCGATCCATCGCGGCACGCTGCAGCAGCTCCTGCTCGACACCGCGGTCGAGCGGCTCGGCCGCGACAACATCCTGACCAGCCATCATCTGACCGGATGGACCGAAACCGCTAACGGCGTGCGCGCCGACTTCATCGACCGGGCGACCGGCAAGGCCGCCGGGACCCATGAAGGCGCGATCCTGATCGCCGCGGACGGCATCCATTCCGCCGCGCGAGAAAAGCTCTATCCGAACGAAGGCGCCCCGATCTGGAACGGCCGTATCCTCTGGCGCGGCGTCACGCCGGCGAAAGCCTTCCTCACCGGCCGAACCATGATCATGGCCGGCCACGAAATCCTGAAATTCGTCTGCTATCCCATCAGCAAGGAGCCGGACGCAAACGGCAACCATCTGATCAACTGGGTCGCCGAGCGGCACATGCCGCCGACCTATCAATGGCGACGCGAGGACTATAACCGCACCGCGCGGCTGGAGGAGTTTCTGCCCTGGTTCGAGAGCTGGCAGTTCGACTGGCTCGACGTGCCCGGCCTGATCCGGAACTGCCCGCATGCCTACGAATATCCGCTGGTGGATCGCGATCCGGTCTCGCAATGGACCTTCGGCAAGGTCACGCTGATGGGCGATGCCGCGCATCCGATGTATCCGATCGGGTCGAACGGCGCCTCGCAGGCGATCCTCGATGCCCGTACCATCACGCGCGAGATTTTGGCGCACGGTCCGACGACCGCAGCGCTGCTCGCCTATGAGGCCGAGCGCCGGCCCGCGACCACCGACCTCGTCCTGCTCAACCGCAAGAACGGTCCCGAGCAGGTGATGCAGCTGGTCGAGGAGCGCGCGCCCGACGGCTTCAAGGTCGTCACCGACGTGCTGTCGCAAAAGGAGCTGGAAGACATCGCCGCGAACTACAAGCGCGTGGCGGGATTCCAGGTCGAAGCGCTGAATGCCAAGCCGCCGATCGTGAGCAAGGACGCGCGCGAGAGCGTGAGTTTGGGCCACACGTAGCGCGGATTTCCAGGGTTCGTCATGCCCGGGCTTGTCCCGGGCATCCACGTTCTTCGTTCCACTTGGCAAAGGCATTGATGGCCGGGACAAGCCCTGCCATGACGACGCGGAGGCTAAGGCGCGCGAACACCAATATCTTACGCGAAGCAGAAAGCCCCTTACTTCCCCACCACCCTCGCCGCCTCCAGCAGCCGCTCGCTCGCGCTTGCCGTCGCGAGCACGGTGCCGTCCTCTGCCATCAGCTTGGCCTCGACGAAGGCGATCGTCCTGCCAAGCTGGGTCACCCTGGCTTCGCCGATGATCGGGCCGGGCTTGGCGGGGCTGAGAAAATTCACGGTCATGCTGATCGTCGTGGTGTAGAGCCGGCCTTCGCTCATCACGAGCACCGCCGGGCCCATGGTGTCGTCGAGCATGGCCGAGAGCATGCCACCCTGGATGAAGCCTGCCGGATTGCAGAACTCCGGCTTGCCCTCGAAGCCGAGCTTGATCCAGCCCTCCTCGGGGCGAGCATCGAGCAGGCGCCATCCCAGCAATTCGGCACAGGGGGCCTTGGAAAATTGTCGAGCGCGGTTTTGACCATGCGCCACCTCCACTGCCGTCAAGAATAGCGCAGGGCTGCTGACAACCCTCTGTCAGCAGCGGAAGGCCACATCCAGCGGGTCCCGGAGGGATGGAACTCATGGAACCCGGAAATTCAACTGGCTTCAACCAAACCGATTCACGACCGATTCAACACGATCCAATTGGGCAATCCGCCGGTAAGCGGTTGGCAGGTACCACATGGCATACGCGACGGTGAAACCGGAGCCTATCCATGCGAGCCCTCTTGCAGCAGGTTCGAGACCGCCTGCACGTGATTGAAGACCACTTAACCGTAAGGACCCAGATAGCCGCGGCCGTGGCTGTCATGTCCGTCGTGCTCGTAGGCACGCTCGCAGCCGGCGCCGCACTCATCAGCTACAGAAACACAGCCGCTCTTATCGAGAGCAGCCTGACAGCGACTGCTTCTACGGCTTCAGGCCGGCTCGATCGGTTTATGGCGACGCGCCAGCAGGAGATGAAGCTGTTCGCCGAGATGCAGCCGATGCAAACGCAGTGGCAGGGGGATCCGGTCGCTTTGCGCAGTTCGCTGGAGAACCTCCAGCGCTCGTTTTCTGAATTCGCCTGGATTGGCTATGCCGACGTAAATGGCGACGTCGTTGCCGCCACCGGCGGCCTCCTCCAGGGCAAATCCGTGGCCGAGCGCCCCTGGTTCAAGCAGGGGCTCGAAAGGGTAGCTGTCGGCGACGTGCATGAGGCCATCCTGCTGGCCTCGCTGCTGACGCAGCGCGCCAATAACGAACCCTACCGCTTCGTCGACATCGCCGTCCCTGTACGTGACGCCAATGGCGATCTGCTCGGCGTCCTCGGCGGTCACCTGAATTGGGACTGGGCGAGCAACTTGATCAAGGACGTCGAAGCCAATGATGGCAACGCCGACGCGACCCTGTCGATCCTCAGCAAGGGCGGCATGGTCTTGCTGGGGCCGCAGAAAGAGACGATCCGCTACGGCGGCGACGAGCCTCGCGCGCATCGTGAAAGCCGGCGCCGGCACATTCAGGGAAACCGACAACGGCGAGCAAATGCTGACGGCCTTCCACGTCGGCAAGGGACATCGCGACTATCAGGGCCTGAACTGGATCGTCACCGCGACCCAGCCGGCGAGCGTGGCGCTCAAGGCCGCGATCTCGTCGGCGCAGATGATTTTGGCGATCGGCGCAGCGACAGCGCTGATTGCGCTTTCGCTGGCCGTTGTGGTCTCGCGAAGGATCGCAGCCCCGATCGTCGCCATCACGCAGGAAGCCGATCGCATCGGACGCGCCCACGGCCCGACCATGCTGGCGCGCCAGAGCGGCTCCGCCGAGGTCGTCCAGCTCTCGCGCGCGCTGCGCTCGCTGCTCCGCCGTATCGGACTCGCCGAGGAGCGCACCAAGGAAGCCGAGCTGCGCGCGAGCGAAAACGCGATGCAGCTCCAGGAGGACATGCTGAAGCTGCGCCAACTCGCCGACACCGATTTCATGACCGGCCTGATGAACCGCCGTTCCTTCCTCGCCGTCGCCGACGATGCCGTCGCGTTCTGCCGCCGCTACAAGCGCAACATGGCGACCCTGATGATCGACATCGACCATTTCAAGAGGATCAACGACACCCATGGCCACGCCGCCGGCGACGACGCCATCAAGCGCGTCGCCGAGATCGTCAACCAGTCGATCCGGACCACCGACAAGGCCGCCCGCTTCGGCGGCGAGGAGTTCGTGGTGCTGCTGCGCGAGATCGACCAGGAGACGGCGGTGCTGCTCGCCGACCGCATCCGGACCTCGATCGAGGGCGCGACGGTCATATACGACAATGTCGTCATCCCTCTCACCGTCTCGGTCGGGCTCGCGCTGTTCGACGAGAGCGACCGCGACGTGCAGGACGTGATCGAGCGCGCCGACCAGGGTCTTTATGTCGCCAAGAAGACCGGCCGCAACCGCACCTTCCTGATGCCCGCAGAGGACCAGCGGGCCGCACGCGCTGCCTGACGATGATCAGCCGAGCGCGTGCGCGATCACCTTGCGCATGACGTTCGGCAGCGCCTCGTCGGCAAGCGTCGCGAGCGGAACCCAGCGCATGCCGGCAGGTGCGCGCGTGCGGGCTTCGGCCTTTGCGGTGTAGACCACCAGCTCCAGCGGAAAATGCGTGAAGACGTGGGCGACGACGCCCACCTTGCGCTGCCAGCGCGACAATCCCTTCAGCTCCGGCGCCTGCTTTTTGGCGGCCGCATCCTCGTGTCCGGCCAGCCAGTCCGAGCCCGGCACTTCCGTCATGCCGCCGAGCAGGCCTTTTTCCGGCCGTGAGCGAACAAGCAGCTCGTCGCCGCGCGTGACCACGAAAGCGGCGCCGCGCCGCAAGGTCCCGCTCTTCTTCGGCGTTTTGCGCGGGAAGGTCTCCTGGGTGCCCTGCGCGCGCGCGAGACAATCCTCGTTGAGCGGACAGAGCGAGCAGGCCGGCTTCTTCGGCGTGCAGATGGAGGCGCCCAGATCCATCAGCGCCTGCGCGCTGTCGCCGGCGCGCGAGTTCGCGAGCAGGGTCGATGCCAATTGCTGGATCAGCGGCTTTGCCTGCGGCAGTTCCTCCTCGACCGCAAACAGGCGCGAGACCACGCGCTCGATGTTGCCGTCGACGGGCATGGTGTGGCGATCGAACGCGATCGCCGCGATCGCCGCCGCCGTGTAAGGCCCGATCCCCGGCAGCGCGCGCAGGCCCTCTTCCGTATCCGGAAAGCTGCCGCCATGCTCGCGCGTCACGGCAACCGCGCAGGCATGGAGATTGCGCGCACGCGAATAGTAACCGAGCCCGGCCCACATCCGCAGCACGTCGTCCTGCGAGGCGTTGCCGAGCGCCGTCACATCGGGCCAGCGCGCGACGAATTTTTCGAAATAGGGGCCGACCGCCTTCACGGTGGTCTGCTGCAGCATGATCTCCGACAACCAGACACGGTAGGGGTCCGACGTCTCACCGGGCATCGCGCGCCACGGCAGGCGGCGGCGGTGGCGGTCATACCAGGCCAACAACAAGGTGGGGCGGGCCGAACCTGCCGACTGAACTGGTTCCGGCTTGGCCTTGCGGGCGGATCTGGGGCTCATGCCTCCACTCTAGCGACCTCACGCCGATCTCTCCACGTCATGCCTGCGCTCGCCGCGGGCATCCACGTCTTTCTTCGCGGGACAACGTGGATGGCCGGGACAAGGCCGGCCATGACGGCGAAGCACATGTGGCCCGGCCGCCGAGATGCTATAAGGCCCGCCATGTCCAAATCCGGTCCCATCTTCAAACCCGGCCCCATCAGCGCCAAGCCGCTCGGGATCCTGCTCGACGACGTCTTTGCCGAGGCCTACGCCAAGCAGGGCTTTGCAGCACGCGAGCTGGTGACGCGATGGGCGCAAATTGCGGGGCCTGAGATCGCGGCGCATTCCGAGCCCCTGAAGATGCAGTGGCCGCGGCCGGTGGAAGGCCAGCCGCAGGAGCCGGCGACCCTGGTGCTGCGGGTCGAGGGGCCGATGGCGCTGGAGATCCAGCACTCGGCCGACGTGATCCTGGAGCGCGTCAACCGCTTCTTCGGCTGGAGCGCGGTCGGCAAGCTCGCCTTCCGCCAGGCTCCGCTGTCGCGGCCCCAGGCCCGGAAGCGGCCCGCCCCGCCCGACGCCAAAGCGGTGGCCAAGGTGGCGGAGAGCCTGGGCGACATCGAAGATGAACAACTGAAGACGGCGCTGGCGCAGCTCGGGGCCGCCATCAAGCGAAATTGAGCCTTATTTCGCGGTCAATCTGGACCTGTCCCGGCCGCGCGCCATTGCCTCAAGCGACGTTTCGAGCTAGCGACAGGCCGCCCGAACGGGAACCGCGATAAGTCCTTTGGGGCGAGACCACACCAATCCGGGAGCCGACCTTGATCATCACCCGCCGCGCCTTCAACACGATGCTGTCGCTGACCGGGCTTGCCGCGCTCGCCGGGCTCTCGCCGCTGCGATTCGTCTCCGAGGCATTCGCACAGTCGGCCGCCGACGTCGCCAAGCCGGTGTCGCTGCCCGACATGGCACTCGGCCCGAACGACGCCGCCGTCACCATCACCGAATACGCCTCGATGACCTGCCCGCACTGCGCCGCCTTCAACGAGCAGGTTTTCCCCAAGATCAAGAAGGAATACATCGACGCCGGCAAGGTGCGTTACATCTTCCGCGAATTTCCGCTCGACATCAAAGCCGCCGCCGGCTCGATGCTGTCGCGCTGCATCGCCAATGGCGACGGGCCGAAATATTTCGCAGTCACCGACATGCTGTTCCGCCAGCAGAACGACTGGGTGGTGAAGAACACCACCGAGACCCTGACACGGATCGGCAAGCAGGCCGGTCTCACCCAGCAGCAGGTCGAAGCCTGCCTGAAGGACCAGGCGCTGCTCGACAAGATCGCCGCCGACCAGAAATACGCCAGCGACGTGCTCAAGGTGGATTCGACGCCGACCTTCTTCATCAACGGCGAGAAGATCAAGGGCGAGGCCTCGTTCGAGGAGTTCGCCAAGAAGATCAATCCGCTGCTGAAGAGCTGATTCGCTCGTCAAGATCCTGATTCGCATCTCGAAAGCCGTATCTTTCCCGGCATAAATCCCTTGGGAAAAGCGGCTTTCGCCGGTTGCCCTCGCGGCATACCGCGGCCATTGTCCAGCCGCATGAGGCGCCTCGCGCGACTCGCCCCGGATAGCGACACTGCCTTCCATGGTAGTGTCCCGGCAGGGGGATTCGCGCCTGCCAACAGAGATGCGTGCTTATGAAAATCACCCGCCTGCGACTTCACGGTTTCAAGTCCTTCGTTGAGCCCACGGACTTCGTCATCGAGCCCGGCCTCACCGGCGTGGTCGGCCCCAACGGTTGCGGCAAGTCCAATCTCGTCGAAGCACTGCGCTGGGCGATGGGCGAGACCTCCTACAAGTCGCTGCGCGCCGCCGACATGGACGCGGTGATCTTCGCCGGCTCCGGCAACCGTCCCGCGCGCAACCACGCCGAAGTGACGATGACGATCGACAATGCCGATCGCACCGCGCCGGCGGCGATGAACGACAGCCAGCTGCTCGAAATCTCCCGCCGTATCGAGCGCGAGGCCGGATCGGTCTATCGCATCAACGGCCGCGACGTGCGCGCGCGTGACGTGCAGATCCTGTTCGCCGACGCCGCCACCGGCGCCCGTTCGCCCGCGCTCGTCCACCAGGGCAAGATCGGCGAGATCATCCAGGCCAAGCCCGAACAGCGCCGCCGCGTGCTGGAAGACGCCGCCGGCGTCGCCGGTCTGCACGCCCGCCGTCACGAGGCCGAGTTGCGGCTGAAGGCGGCCGAAACCAACCTCACCCGCGTCGAAGACGTGATCGGCCAGCTCGCAGGGCAAATGGAAGGCCTGAAGAAGCAGGCCCGCCAGGCCGTGCGCTACCGCGAGGTCGCCGCCAAGGTCCGCAAGGCCGAAGCGACCCTGTTCCATCTGCGCTGGATCGGCGCCCACGCCGACGTCAACGAATCCGGCCAGACCCACGATCTCGCGGTCCGCGAGATGGCGGAGCGCACCCAGCACCAGGCCGAAGCTGCCCGCATCCAGGCGATCCGCGCCGCGGAGATGCCGGCGCTGCGCGATGCCGAAGCGCGCGCCGCTGCGGGCCTGCAGCGCCTGACCAATGCCCGCGAGCTGCTCGACCGCGAGGAAGAGCGCGCCAAGGAGCGCGTCAGCGAGCTCGAGCGCCGCCTCGCGCAGTTCGAAGGCGACATTTCCCGTGCTCAGCAACAGACCATGGATGCCGACATCGCGCTGCAGCGGCTCGACACTGAAGATTCCGAGCTGAAGGAAGAAATCAAATCGCGCGTCGAGAAGCGCTCGGGCGTCGACGAGCGCGTCGGCGAAGCCGAGGCGGTGCTGACCGAAACCGAGCAGCAATTCGCCGAGTCTCACCACTGCGCTCGCCGATCTCACCGCCAAGCGCAACCAGCTCGAAGCCAACGTCCGCACCCATCGCGACAAGCTCGCCCGTCTCGACCAGGAGATCGCCAACGTCGCGGCGGAAGAGCAGAAGCTCACCGAGGCAACCGGCGGCTTCGGCGATCTCGACGAGCTGACCGCTCTGGTCGAGACCGCGGAGGAGACGCTGGCGGCGTCCGAAGCCGCAGCGCAGGCCAGCGAAGCTGCCCATGTCGCGGCGCGCCAGACGCTGGAATCCTCGCGCTCGCCCCTGGTCGAAGCGGACAAGCGCGCGCAGCGGCTCGAAACCGAGGCGCGCACGATCTCCAAGATCCTCAACGGCGAGACCAAGAATCTGTGGCCGCCGATCATCGACGGCATCACCGTCGACAAGGGTTTCGAGAAGGCCATCGGCGCCGCACTCGGCGACGACCTCGATGCGCCGATCGACCCGTCGGCGCCGATGCGCTGGACCAATGTCGGCCACACCGAGGACGACCCGGCCCTGCCCGAAGGCGTCGAGCCGCTGGCGAGCCACGTTCAGGCCCCGGCCGAGCTGACCCGCCGCCTGGCCCAGATCGGCGTGGTGCCGCGTGAGCGCGGCGCCGAGCTGGTCTCGCAGCTCAAGACCGGCCAGCGTCTGGTCTCGCCCGAGGGCGACGTCTGGCGCTGGGACGGCTTCGTTGCCGCCGCTCACGCCCCGACCGGCGCGGCCCGCCGCCTCGCCGAACGCGCCCGTCTCGTCGACATCGAGAACGAGCTGGAGCAGGCCCGCATCGACGCGCAGATCAAGCGTCAGGCGCTGGAGAATGCCGAATCCGAGCTGCAGATGGCGGCCAGCACCGAAGGTGCCAGCCGTGAAGCCTGGCGCGCCGCGCAGCGCGAGCTGAACGTCGCCCGCGAGCGTCACGCCAACGCCGAGCGCGAGATCAGCCGCCACGCCGCGCGCAAGGCGACGCTCTCGGAGGCGCATAGCCGCCTCGCCGCCGACCGCGCCGAAGCCGAAGCTGCCTATGAATATGCCGAAGCCGGCATTTCCGAGCTGCCGTCCAGCGAGGACACCGAGACCCGTCTCGCCGCCGTCCGCAGCGACATCGAAGCCCACCGCCGCATGGCCGCCCAGGTCCGCGCCGAGGCGCAGGCGCTGGCCCGCGAGGCCGAGCCTCGCCGACCGCCGCGTCCAGGCGATCCTGGCCGAACGCACCGAGTGGCAGAACCGCAAGGAGAGCGCGGCCTCTCACATCGACACCATCCAGGCCCGTATCGCCGAGTCTCACGATCGAGCGCAGCGAACTCGAAAACGCGCCGCAGGTGTTCTCCGAGAAGCGCAGCGCGCTGATCACCGAGATCGAGTACGCCGAGAACGACCGCCGCATGGCCGCCGACGCGCTCGCCACCGCGGAAAGTGCGATGGCGGAGACCGATCGCGTCGCCAAGCTGACGCTCGAAGCACTGTCGAGTTCTGCGCGAGGCCGCCGCCCGCGCGGAGGAGCGCATGGAAGGCGCGCGGCGCCGGCTCGAGGACATCGAGCGCGAAATCCGCGACATGCTCGAGGTCGAGCCGCAGGCCGTCGCCGGCCTTGCCGAGATCGAGCCTGGTGCGGAGCTGCCGGCGCTGCACGACATCGAGGAGGACCTCGAAAAGATGCGCCGCGACCGCGAGCGCCTCGGTGCCGTCAATCTGCGCGCCGAGGAAGAGCTGCGCGAGGTCGAGACCCAGCACAACGGCCTGGTCACCGAGCGCGACGACCTCGTGGAAGCCATCAAGCGGCTGCGCCAGGGCATCCAGAGCCTCAACAAGGAAGCGCGCGAGCGTCTCCTGACCTCGTTCGAGGTCGTCAACAACCACTTCAAGCGCCTGTTCGTCGAGCTGTTCGGCGGCGGCGAGGCCGCGCTGCACCTGATCGAGAGCGACGATCCGCTCGAAGCGGGTCTCGAAATCATCGCCAAGCCGCCGGGCAAGAAGCCGCAGACGCTGTCGCTGCTCTCGGGCGGCGAGCAGGCCCTGACCGCGATGGCGCTGATCTTCGCGGTGTTCCTGACCAACCCTTCGCCGATCTGCGTGCTGGACGAAGTCGACGCGCCGCTCGACGACCACAACGTCGAACGGTACTGCAACCTGCTGAATGAGATGACCAGCTCGACCGACACGCGCTTCGTCATCATCACGCACAACCCGATCACCATGGCGCGCATGAACCGCCTGTACGGCGTCACCATGGCCGAGCGCGGCGTGTCGCAACTGGTGTCGGTCAGCCTGTCCGAGGCGGTGGACATTCTCGACCAGAACGTGGCGTGACGCTGCAGTCGTACCACACCCATTGACGTCATCATCCGCGAAGGCGGATGATCCAGTACGCCGCGCCGTCTCGGCCTGACGGCGCTGTCTCGGAATACTGGATGCCCCGCCTGCGCGGGGCATGACAATGGATGATGATCTCTCCCACCCTCCCCGCCGAACTGAAAGCCGCCCTCGACGGCAAGCTGCAGGGCTTCTCGCGCACCGACGCCGCGCAGCGGTCGCAGAAAATCTCGACGACCTACCGCGCCGGAGGCGGCTCCGGCACGATCAAGTCGGACGCCGATGCCCTCGCCTATGCGCTGGCGCGCATGCCCGCGACCTATGCGGCCGTCGCCGCCAGCCTGAACGCGCTGACCGAGATCGCGCCGGATTTTGCTCCGGAAACGCTGCTCGACGTCGGCGCAGGTCCGGGCACCGCGAGCTGGGCGGCCGCTGAGGCATTCCCGTCGCTGCAGGATTTTACCCTCCTCGACGCCAATGCCACGCTCAGCCGGCTGGCGCTGGACCTCGCGCGCGACAGCTCGCGATTGGCGGACTGCCGCTATCTGCCGGGTGATGCCGGCGGCAACCTCACTGAAGTCTCGCAAGCCGACCTCGTCATCGCCAGCTACATCATCGGCGAACTCAGTGAGACCGATCAGCGCAAGCTCACCGAGGCGATGTGGGCGAAAGCGCGTCACGCTTTGCTCGTGATCGAGCCCGGCACGCCCGCCGGCTACGCCCGCATCCTTGCGCTGCGCCAACAACTGATCGCGGCCGGCGCCTTTGTCGCCGCGCCCTGTCCGCACGAAAAACCCTGCCCACTCGCCGCGCCCGACTGGTGCCATTTTTCCCAACGCCTGCCCCGCTCGCAGGCGCACCGCCAGATCAAGGGCGCCGAGGTGCCGTTCGAGGACGAGCGGTTCATCTACGTCGCGTTGACCCGCACAGCGCCCGGAACGCGCGCTGCGCGCGTGTTGGCGCCACCGGATATCGGCAAGGCCGAGATCACGGCCAAGCTCTGCACCGAGGAAGGTGTCGCGCCGACAAAAATCCCCCGACGCAACAAGGCCGGCTATGCGAATGCCCGGCGTTGGCGCTGGGGCGAGGCGGTCATTGCCGAAAGTTAACCTCGTCCGGCGCTTTTGCCTTGAACGCGGGCGGCTCCCTGTTCGACCAAGTCTTACCTCCCCTCTGCGCCGGGCTCTCATCTCGCGGCAATTTGGTATACCCTAGGCCCGCCTTCTTCCCCCTTCAGGAGTTCTCCATGTCGACCGGCTGGATCGTTCTCGGCGTCATCGTCGTCCTCGCCTTCCTTGCGTTCAGCGCCTACAACCGCCTGGTGGCGCTGAGCCAGCGTGTCGGCCAGGCCTTTGCCGACATCGACGTGCAGCTCAAGCAGCGCCACGATCTCATTCCGAACCTGGTCGAGACCGTGAAGGGCTACGCCTCGCATGAGCGCGGCACGCTCGACGACGTCATCAAGGCGCGCAATTCGGCAATGTCGGCGCAAGGACCGGCGCAGGTGTCGGCGGCGGAAAACCAGCTCTCCGGCGCGCTCGGCCGGCTGATCGCGCTGTCGGAGGCCTATCCGGACCTCAAGGCCAACGCCAATTTCCAGCAGCTTGCATCCGAGCCTCTCCGACCTCGAAAACAAGATCGCGGCGAGCCGCCGCTTCTTCAACAACGCGGTCCAGGAATACAACACCGGCATCCAGCAGCTGCCCGCAGCGCTGTTCGCCGGCATGTTCGGCTTCACCAAGAAGGACTTCTTCGATCTCGGCGCCAGCCGCACCGAGGTCGAAGCCGCGCCGCAGGTGAAGTTCTAAAGTCGGGCCGACAGGCCGGGAGGGCAGCGCGTCATGGCCGCGTATGGTCTCTACACGCACATCGCCTCGAATAAGTTTCGTTCGATGCTATTGCTCGGCGGCCTGTTCGCGCTGGTCTATGTGCTGGTCTATGCCGGCGCGCTGGTCGCCGAGGTCGTCATCAACGGCAACGGCACGGTGGCCTATTATCTGAGCCACGCTTTCGCCGACCTGAAGGTCGCAGCGCCCGTTGCGACGGTCGTAGCCGCGGTCTGGGTCGTGATCGCCTATTTCTTCCACCAGTCGATGATCGACGCCGTCACCGGCGGCCATGACGTCACCCGGCAGGAAGAGCCGCGGCTCTACAATCTGCTCGAAAACCTCTGCATCTCGCGCGGCATCACCATGCCGAAGCTGAAGATCATGGAGAGCCCGGCGCTGAACGCGTTCGCGACCGGGCTCAATCCCCGGCAGTATTCCATCACCGTCACCACGGGCCTCCTCGATACGCTCAATGACAAGGAGATCGAGGCGGTGCTGGGCCACGAGCTGACCCACATCAAGAACGGCGACGTGCAGCTGATGGTGGTCGCCGTCATCATCGCCGGCGTGGTCGGCTTCTTCGGCGAATTGTTCTTCCGCCTGTTCACCAATTTCAGTTGGAGCTCCGGCTCCGGCGGCTCGTGGTCGTCGGGCTCCTCCTCCTCGTCGTCGCGGTCGTCCTCGTCATCCAGCGACAGCAAGAACTCCGGCGGCGGCGCGGTGGTCGTGATCATCATCGCGGTCGTGCTGATCGTGGTGGCCTGGCTGCTGTCCCAGGTGGTCAAGCTCGCTTTGTCGCGGTCGCGCGAATATCTCGCCGACGCCGGCTCCGTCGAGCTGACGAAGGATCCCGACGCCATGATCTCGGCGCTGCGCAAGATCGAGAATCGCGGCGAGCTTCCCGGCGCGACCTCGGCGGTCATGGAGCTCTGCGTCGACAATCCCCGCGAGGGTTTTGCCGATCTGTTCGCAACCCACCCCTCGGTGCAATCCAGGGTCGATGCGCTGGTCAAGTTTGCGGGCGGTCACGACCCGGGCCCGCTGCCGGACCTCGCCGAAGAGACGGAGCAGCCCGCGGCGGAACAATCCGAGGCGCAAGCGACGACGCAGGACGGCCCACCGCCGGCGCCGCATGGCCCGTGGGGCAATGCGGGCAGCGCGGCCAGCCCGCCGCCCGTGCCAGCGCCAGGTCCTTCAGGACCCCCGCTGGGCAATCCCGCGGGAAATGTCATGGGTCCATGGGGCCGCCACTGAGCCTCGCATTTGGCCGCGTTTTGCGGCGGGTTTCGCGGCTATCGGGAAAAACCTCGGGGAATTGCCGCGGCGGGGTGCCAGAGATTTGAATTCTCCCTTGTTTCTGCCATGTTCGCGCCCAACAGCAGACTCGGGACCTTCTTGGGACATCGATTTGGGGCCCGGCCGATTGCGACCTCGCGATCGGGGGCGCGCGTTAGGGGACAGCAATGGCGAAGCCGGCAGTGGTTGTGGTGGGCGCGGACAAGGGCGGGGTCGGCAAGACCACGGTGTCGCGTACCTTGCTCGATTATTTCTCGGCCAACAACGTGCCGACGCGCGCCTTCGACACGGAATCGCCGCGCGGAACCCTGAAGCGCTTCCACCCTGATATCACCGAGATCGTCGACATGACGACGACGGCGGATCAGATGAAGATCTTCGATACGCTCAACGCGACCAGCCCGTCGGTCACCGTGATCGACGTCCGCGCCGGCCTGCTCTCGCCGGCGCTGGCTTCGCTGCGCGACATCGGCTTCCTCGACGCCGCAAAGGCCGGCCAGATCACCTTCGCGGTGTTCCACATCCTCGGCCCCTCGATCGCCTCGCTGGACGAGATCGCCGAGACCGCGGGCTTCATGACGGGCGCAAAATATTTCCTGGTGAAGAACTTCATCAACGACACCCAGTTCTTCCAGTGGGACCAGGCGACCTACAATTCCTACTTCCACCGCATCAAGGACGCCACCGAGCTGACCATCCCCAAGCTCAACGAGATGGCCTATGAGCAGGTCGAGGTGTCCTCCGTTCCGTTCCTGAAATTCGTCGCGAACAAAGGCATCAACGACGAGGCCGCCAACTACTCCTTCGTGCTGCGCGGCTATGTCCGGCACTGGCTGGCCAACGTCTGGAGTGAGTTTGACCGCATCCGCCTGACCGACATCGTGGGTTCGAAGTCCGTCACCCGCAACAGCGAAAAATAGTTGCGAAGTGCGGGCTGATACGGCTGGATTGGTCGTCAAGTTCGACTGATATAGCTGTCGATGCCCGCAACGCCCGTCTACATCATCTGCTCGCCCCGCCCGCAGGTCGGCAAGACCCTGCTGGCGAGGCTTTTGAGCGAATTCCTGCTGCTCAAGAACGGCAATGTCGCGGCGTTCGACGTCAATCTGAAAGAGCCGTCGCTGCTCGACTATCTGCCTGGGGTCACCGAGACCGCCGACCTGATCGACACCTACGGCAAGATGCAGCTGATGGACCGCGTCATCGTCGACGACGGGCTCGCCAAGGTCATCGACCTCGGCTTCCATGCCTTCGACGAGTTCTTCAAGATGACGGAGGAGATCGGCCTGCTCAAGGAAGCGGCGCGCCGCCACGTCGCGCCCCAGATCCTGTTCATCGCCGATACCGACCGCGTCTCGGCGCGCGCCCATGAGATGCTGCGCGGACAGATCCCGCGCATGAATCTGATCACGGTGGACAACGAATATGTCGTGCGGGGCGAGCTGCCGGCGGCGATGGCTGCCGGCCGGCTGTTCCGCCTGCCCGCGCTGCCGGGCTTCCTGAAGACCTATGTCGACCGCCTGAACTTCTCCTTCACCCGCTATCTGCGCCAGGAGAAGGATTCCTCCACCGAGCTGCACCAGTGGACCCGGCGCAATTACCTCGCCTTCCGCGAGCTGGAGCTCAACCTGATCCTGCAGCGCCCCTGATAAATTTTTACCCGGGTAATATTGACTGCGCGCTGGAGCGGGCTTATTGAGGCGGTCATCGATATCCCCTCAAGAAGGCCTGTTACGCGTGAGCATCGACCGGAAAACAGCGATCGCCGCCTACAAGGAGCGAAAGACCATCGCCGGCATCTTCGTCGTGCGCTGCGCGGCGTCGGGGCAGGCCTGGGTCGGCCAGGCGCCGAACCTGGAGACAATCAGGAACCGCATCTGGTTCTCGCTGCGCCAGGGCAACCACACCTGCCGCAGCCTCCAGGCCGCCTGGAACGCCCATGGCGAGGCCGGCCTGAGCTTTGCCGAATGCGAACGCCTGGAGGACGAGGAAAGCGCCTATGTCAGGAACGCGCTCCTGAAGGAGCGCCTGCTGCATTGGCGGGACGAGCTGGGGGCCGAGACGATCTGAGCGCCGCGGCTAGTGCCCCTCGAACGTCATCAGCGTGCGCACCGGCACGTCCATGGCGCGCAGCTTGGCGGCGCCGCCGAGTTCGGGCAGGTCGATGATGAAGCAGGCGGCGACAACGTTGGCGCCGATTTGGCGCAGCAGCTTCACCGCGCCTTCGGCGGTGCCGCCGGTGGCGATGAGGTCGTCCACCAGGATCACGCGCTCGCCGGGCGAGATGGCATCGACATGCATCTCCATCTCGTCGATGCCGTATTCGAGCGAGTAAGCGATGCGCACGGTGGTGTGCGGCAGCTTGCCCTTCTTGCGGATCGGCACGAAGCCGGCCGAGAGCTGGTGCGCCACCGCGCCGCCGATGATGAAGCCCCTCGCTTCCATGCCGGCGACCTTGTCGATCTTGTTGCCGGCCCAGGGATTGACGAGCTCGTCGACCGCGCGGCGGAACGCGCGCGCGTCCGCGAGCAAGGTCGTGATATCGCGGAACATGATCCCCGGCTTGGGATAGTCGGGGATGGTGCGGACGCTCGCCTTGATGTCGTGGTCAAAGGTCATTGGTGCCTCTCAATCAGCGCGCGCATCCAACCGGAACGCGTTTTCGACAATACGTAGCCCCACCTCGTTGCCGAGCGACATCAGCGATTCCGGGTGGAATTGCACGCCGGCGACCGGCAGGGTCTTGTGCTCCAGCGCCATGGCGACGCCGTCCTCGGTGCTGGCGGTGACGGACAACACCTCCGGCATGCTGTCGCGCTCGACAAAGAGCGAGTGATAGCGGCCGATGACGATCTCGTTCGGCAAGTTGCGCATCAGCCGTCCGCCGCGCACCTGCACCCGTGAGGGCCGGCCGTGGGCGGGATGGGTGAGCTGGCCGAGTCTCGCCGCCGAAATATTCGCCGATCGCCTGCACGCCGAGGCAGACGCCGAACACCGGCAGCTTCTTCTCGAGCGCGGCGTCGATCGTTGTCTTGATCCCGAAATCCTCGGGACGCCCGGGGCCCGGTGACAGCACGAGCAAATCCCATGTCTTCTGCCTGAGCATGTCCAGCGCATGCACATGGCGGACCACGGTGACGTCGGCGCCGACCTGGCGGAAATAATCGGCCAGCATGTGCACGAAGCTGTCGTCATGGTCGATCAGCAGCACTCGCTTGCCCGAGCCGGTCGCATCGGGCGCGAAGGTCGACAGCGGCTTCGGCGGATCGCCGCGCAACGCCTGGAACAGCGCGGCGGCCTTGACCTGGCACTCGCGGTCTTCCGCGGCAGGGTCGGAATCGAACAGGCAGGTGGCACCGACGCGCACTTCGGCAAGGCCATCCTTCATGCGGATGGTGCGGATGGTGAGGCCGGTGTTGATGCTGCCGTCGAAATTCACCGCGCCGATCGCACCGGCATACCAGCGCCGCGGCGAGCGCTCATGGTCCTCGACGAACTGCATCGCCCAGAGCTTCGGCGCACCGGTAACGGTGACCGCCCAGGCATGGGTGAGAAAGGCATCGAGCGCGTCGAATCCGGGGCGCAGCATACCCTCGACGTGATCGACGGTGTGGAACAGCTTGGAGTAGGTCTCGATCTGCCGACGCGCCAGCACCTTGATCGTGCCGGGCACGCAGACGCGCGCCTTGTCGTTGCGGTCGACGTCGGTGCACATGTTGAGCCTCGAACTCGTCCTTCTCCGAGTTCAGGAGCTGGCGGATCTGCTCGGCATCGCCGATCGCATCCGTGCCGCGCGCGATGGTGCCCGAGATCGGGCAGGTCTCGACACGGCGTCCGTCAGAGCGCACGAACATTTCCGGCGAGGCGGAGACGAGAAACTCGCCCTCGCCGAGATTCATCAGCGCGCCGTAGGGCGACGGGTTGATGACGCAGAGGCGCTGGAAGACTTCGGCCGGCGAGCGCTCGCAGGGCTCGGCAAACAGCTGTCCTGGTACCGCCTCGAACAAATCGCCGCGGGCAAAGGCCGCGCGCGCGGTCTCGACCGTGGCCTGATATTCGCCGGGCGCATGATCGGCAAAACCCTGCCGCGGCGTCTTCATATACGGACTCTCGGCGGTCTCCCGCGGCAGGCCGTCGGTGGATTTGCCCTTCCACGCAAAGTCGTACGAGAGCACCACGCCGCGGCCGGTGGCGCGGTCATAGGCCAGCAGGCGGTCGGGCACATAGAGCACGATGTCGCGCTGGTCGCTCTCTCGTGCGCGCTTTTGCACGAGGTCCTCGATCTGGAACACGAGGTCGTAGGCGAAGGCGCCGAACAGGCCGAGCAGCCCGTCGTCATTGGCGAAGGCTGCGACGATGTCGCGCACCAGCGACATCACGCTGGCACGCCGCGTGCGCTGGTCTTCCTCGACCGGCGCATCGCCGCGGATGATATGGCCGGCAAGGCGCGTCGCGGTCTTCTCGGAGATGACGACGCAGGGCTCGCGCAGCACGTCGGCCAGGAAAGCGATCAGCACCTCGCCGCGCGCGTTCAGCGCTTCCAGCTTGAAATCGACGCCCGTGGTCTCGAGCTTGAGCGGCGGATCGGAGAAGCCGAGGTCAAAGCTCTCGTAGCGCCCGGGCACGGTCGTGCCCGACGACAGCACCACGCCACGGCGGCGGTCGAGCAGGCTGACGAGATCGTCGAGCCGCGAGGCCCCACCGGTAAACTGCTCCGCGACGCGCGTGACCGCGAGCCCTGCGCGGGTCACATAGTCGCTACTGGCCGGGAGGGCAAAGACTGTCCTGTTCATTTGGTCCTCTTACGAAACTTGAGGAGGGAACGCCACAGGACAAACGAAAAGGCCGCCGCGCTGTGGGGCGACCTCGGACGATTGGGATAGGAAAATCGCACCGGCCACCTCTTTAGGAGGCGCGCCACCAACGACGGAATGGGCGGACAACGGTGTTCATGACGGGATAATCACCATGACCGGAAGGCGGCGTCAAGGGAGGCAGGGGTTTCGCGAGCGGAAGCGTCAAGGTTACGGCTCTAGATGGCTGGCTGGCCGGCCAAGCGCGACGTCCGCAGCATGCCGTTCGATCTCAGGGCGCAGGATCGTCAGCCTGCTCTTACCTCCAGCTTCGAAGGCACTGGCACGATCGCTGCGAGTTTCAATTTCAACGAGTTTGGTCCCGATCAAGGCGCACCATGTCACGCTGTCCTCACCCAACCTGAGGACCGTAAGAGCCGCCGCGGTGTCCAGGCCCAAATTGCGCAGCATCAAGTCGATCGCTTCAGCAGCCAGATGCTGTTTAGCCAAGATTTCGACGCTCCTGATTGTATCGGCGGAGACACTCGAAAGTAACGCGCCGGGGGAAAAATCGCTCGCGGCCTCATACAGCCTGGCCTCCGATTTCAGCAAGGCGCAAAGTCGAGCGCCCTTGTCGGTCTTCACTCCAAACGCCCGACATGGCTCACGCCCCACCTTCATGTTGTGTCCTGCCAGAACAGCCACCTTAAATTCAGGATCAGGCCTCACCGCTCCACATGAGACAGCTACGGCAAGCTGCAGATCGTTGACAATTTGATACCTGAACTCCTCGACACTCCGCCAAAGCCGCCGCCGAGGAAAGTTGGGGTGAAGCTGCGCGAGTCTGTCGATTTCGGCGGCATATTGGTTGTCTGCCACCGGCTTCAGTTCAGGCCAGCTCGCGATCCATCGCGCCCCCAGCGGATACATGGGACGAAACGCGTCTAGCTCATAAAAGCGGTCATCGAGTTCGTCGATCGCGGCCGCGCGGGTGAAGGCGCCATCTTGTTGGGCGGCCTCGTCGGGATGCTCGTCCATCCAAGCCATCATCTCTTGCAGGATTTGGCTTCTATCGACGTCCCCCATCGCCTTCAGTCCAGCGAGCGCGTCAATGCAAATGATTGGAAGCAACCGATCGGAGTTGGCAATGAACTGACTATGTCCGCCGTTGACGACCTGACCGTAATAGTAAGACGCATGATAGAGTTGCATCGCTAACTCAGGCAGTTCTTGCCGCGAGAAGGAGCCGACGTATTGCATCTGCTCGACATAGCGGAGAACGGCCTCTACCAGACTGCCTGCTTCTTCGGCGTCCCGCGCGGCATGCAACGCGTCGCGAGCGACGACGACTGTCCTCAAACGGCCATTGACGATCACCGATGCCTCCGGCGGCTCAGGGCGACACACTACCCCAGATGCTTGTGAAAAAACTCCGTCGCCCGGCCCCAGGCGAGTTCGGCGGCTTCGCGGTCGTGCACGGCCTGGCGCTGTTCGTTGACGAAGGCGTGCTCGGCGTCATAGCGGAACAACTCCAGCGACTTGCCGGCGGCCTTCATGGCCTTTTCGAAGCCGTTGACCAGCTCCGGCGTGCACCAATCGTCCTTGTTCGCGAAATGCGCCTGGAGCGGGATCTTGACGTCGGCGGGCTTGGCCGCCTGCTCCGGCGGGATGCCGTAGAACACGACGCCGGCCGCAAGCTCAGGCACATGCACCGAGCCGATGATGGTGACGGCGCCGCCGAGACAGAAGCCGGTCAGCCCGACCTTGGCACCGTTCCGCGACAGATATTGCGCGGCGCCGCGCACGGTCTGCGTGGTGGCGTCCATGAAGTCGAGCGAGTTCATCTCCTTGTTGGCGCTGTCCGTGTCGTGATACGGCACCACCTTGCCCTTGTAGAGATCGGGCGCCAGCGCGTCGAAACCGGCCAGCGCGAAGCGGTCGCACAGGCCCTTGATCTGGTCGGACAGGCCCCACCATTCCTGGATCACGACCACGCCCGGCGCGTTGCCGCGCGCGGCATTGGCGAGATAGCCCGAGGCGTCCTTGCCGTCCGGACGCTTGAAGGTAATCGCGGTTCCCATGATGTCCTCCGATGAGTTTCTTTGGGGGAGCGGTTCGCGCCATTTTGGCGGCTGAGAGGGCGCGGCGCAATCCACACTCCCGTCATTCCCGAGCGCATGAAGTCCGAACCCGGAATGCCGGAATGATGGAGAGTTCAGCAACAAAAAAGCCCCCGTTCCGGGGGCTTTTTCATTTCTTCTGGTCAGGCGCGGCTCAGTGCGAGTCGGCCCAGACCTTTTTCTTGGTGAAATACATCAGACCCGCGAACAGGATCAGGAACACGAAGACCTGGAATCCGAGGCGCTTGCGCGCTTCCATGTGCGGCTCGGCGGTCCACATCAGGAAGGTCGTGACGTCCTTGGAATATTGCGCGATCGTGGTCGGCGAGCCGTCATCATAGGTCACCTGGCCGTCGCTGAGCGGCTTCGGCATCTTGATGGCGTGACCCGGGAAGTACTTGTTGTAGTAGGAGCCTTCCGGGATGGTGACGCCCTCGGGGACGTGATCATCAAAACCCTGGAGCACCGCCGAGACGTAATCCGGGCCCTGTTCCTGGTACTGGGTGAAGAAATCGACGATGAACCAGGGGAAGCCGCGGCCGTAGGAGCGTGCCTTGGTGATCAGGGACAGGTCCGGCGGCGCCGCACCGCCGTTCGCCGCACGAGCCGCCTGCTCGTTCGGGAATGGCGAGGGGAAGTAGTCGGCCGGCCGGCCCGGACGCTCGAACATGTCGCCGGCATCGTTCGGACCGTCCTTGATCTTGTATTCGGAGGCGAAGGCCGACGCCTGCGCCACGGAATAGCCGGGCCCACCGGCCTCCGCGAGGTTGCGGAAGGCGACGTAGGACAGGCCGTGGCAGCTGGCGCAGACTTCCTTGTAGACCTTCAGGCCGCGCTGGAGCGCACCGCGGTCGAACTTGCCGAACGGGCCCGAGAACGACCATTTGTTGCCCGGCGGCTTGTCGCTGCCTTCGGAGGCCCGTGCATCCTGCAGGCTGCCGAGGAACAGCGCGCCGGCGGCGACGAGCATGACCGCGACGGAGGCAACCGCCTTGCCGCCCTTGCTCAGGATCGCCTCCGAGATCGAGTTCGGCACCGGCCGCGGCGTCTCGATACGCGAGAGCAACGGCAGCACGATCAGGAAGTAGGCGAAGTAGCAGACCGTCAGGATCCGGCCGGCGATCACGTAGATGCCTTCCGGCGGCTGCGCGCCGAGATAGCCGAGCAGGATGCAGACCGCGACGAAGATCCAGAAGAACTGCTTGGCCAGCGGCCGGTACTTCGAGGACTTCGTCTTCGCTGCGTCGAGCCAGGGCAGGAAGCACAGCACGATGATCGCCGAGAACATCCCGATCACGCCCGCGAGCTTGTTCGGGATCGAGCGCAGGATCGCGTAGAACGGCAGGTAATACCATTCCGGCACGATGTGCGGCGGCGTCACGCCCGGGTTCGCCGGGATGTAGTTGTCGGCATCGCCGAGATAGTTCGGCATGTAGAAGATGAACCAGGCGTAGAGCAGCAGGAAGCAGGCGACGCCGAAGCCGTCCTTGATGGTCGCATGCGGCGTGAACGGCACCGTGTCCTTTTCCGTCTTCGGCTCGACGCCGTCGGGATTGTTCTGGCCAGCGACGTGCAGCGCCCAGACGTGGAGCACGACGACGCCCGCGATCAGGAACGGCAGCAGATAGTGCAGCGAGAAGAAGCGGTTCAGCGTCGGGTTGCCGACCGAATAGCCGCCCCACAGCAGCGTCACGATGCTCTCGCCGACATAGGGAATGGCCGAGAACAGATTGGTGATGACGGTGGCGCCCCAGAAGCTCATCTGGCCCCACGGCAGCACGTAGCCCATGAAGCCCGTCGCCATCATCAAGAGGTAGATGATGACGCCGAGGATCCACAGCACCTCGCGCGGCTCCTTGTAGGAGCCGTAATACAGACCGCGCAACATGTGGATGTAGACCGCGAAGAAGAACATCGACGCGCCGCAGGCGTGCATGTTGCGCAGCAGCCAGCCGTAATTGACGTCACGAACAAGCAGTTCGACCGACTTGAAGGCGAGATCGGCATGCGGCGTATAGTGCATCGCCAGGATCACGCCGGTCAGGATCTGCATCCCCAGCATGAACGAGAGGATGGCGCCGAAGGTCCACCAATAGTTCAGGTTACGCGGGGTGGGATAGACGACGAAGGAGGAGTGCATGAGGCCGAGGATCGGCAGGCGCCGCTCAAGCCATTGCAGGGCCGGGTTACTCGGCTGGAAGTCGGATGGTCCGCTCATGATGCGATCCTGAAGATATAAAACGACGAGACGGCGCGAAGCCTCGGACGCGGTCCGAAGCTCAGCCGATCTGGATTTTGGTGTCGGAAACGAAAGTGTACGGCGGCACCGGCAGGTTCGCGGGCGCGGGCCCCTGGCGGATGCGGCCGGACGAATCGTACTGCGAACCATGGCAGGGGCAGAAGAACCCGTCGTAATTGCCTTCATGGGCGATCGGGATGCAGCCGAGATGGGTGCAGATGCCGATCACGACCAGCCATTGCTCGTGGCCCGACTTGACCCGGGCCTCGTCGGACTGCGGATCGGGCAGGCTCGCCACGTTGACGGCGCGCGCCTCGTCGATCTGCTTCTTGGTGCGGTGGCTGATGTAGATCGGCTTGCCACGCCAGAACACCTTGATGTCCTGGCCTTCGGCGACCGGGCTGAGATCGACCTCGATCGGCGCACCGGCGGCGATGGTCGAGGCGTCAGGATTCATTTGGGAGACGAAGGGCCAGAGCGCGGCTGCGCCCCTACTGCTGCGACTGCCCCGGTTGCAACGAATAAGAAATCACGGCGTGTCGGATGGTCCGCCGAAGACGCTGTCGTCACGATTCCAACCCTTTCTTCTTACGCAGCCGGCAGAACCGCTCCAGGGGGCGCCCATGAGGTCCCCGGAAAGGCTGCCGGCGCCCGCGGCCCCCCGCGGCGGCAGAACTTCGCTCATTCGCCTCTAAACAGGCGAAACAGCAGTCCAGAATCGTTCTATTGGCACCCTTGCCGGGCGAGCGCAAGCCCGCTATCGGCGCGGGAGCGAGCCATGCACGAATTCCCGGGCAGGCGATGTTTTATTGAGACATTTCCGCCCCACAACCAACCCACCACCCCCGATGCAGATAGCGCTTTTCCAACCCGACATCCCGCAGAACACCGGCACGATTCTCAGGCTCTGCGCCTGCCTGGGACTGGCCGCCCATATCATCGAACCGGCGGGGTTCCCGGTCTCCGACCGCGCGTTCCGCCGGGCGGGAATGGATTACCTCGACCATGTCAGCATCGTCAGGCATGACTCCTGGCTGAAATTCGAGGACTGGCGCGCCGGGCATGGCTACCGCCTGCTGCTGTTCACCACCAAGGCCGCCACCGACTATCGCGATTTCCGTTACCAGACGTCGGACATCCTGCTATTCGGGCGCGAGAGCGCCGGCGTCACCGACGCGGTGGTCGAGGCCGCGGATGCGCGGCTGGTGATCCCGATCAGGGCCGGGATGCGGTCGCTCAATGTCGCCATGACGACGGCGATGGCCGCAGGCGAGGCGCTGCGGCAGACCCGGAACCCGCATGTTTGAAGGTTTGAGGAGAGACGATTGAGTTACGCGGTCAAGGAAATCTTCCTGACCCTGCAAGGCGAAGGCGCCCATGCCGGGCGCGCCTCCGTGTTCTGCCGCTTTGCCGGCTGCAACCTCTGGAGCGGGCGCGAGGCGGACCGTCTCGAGGCCATTTGCAAGTTCTGCGACACGGATTTCGTCGGGACCGACGGCACCCTCGGCGGTCGCTACGGTTCCGCCGCCGAGCCTCGCCGACACCGTCGCCGCGCAATGGCGCGCCACCGAAGCTGGCCGCTACGTGGTGCTCACCGGCGGCGAGCCGCTGCTGCAGGTCGACGCCGCGCTGATCGAGGCGCTTCACGCCCGCGGCTTCGAGATCGGCGTCGAGACCAACGGCACCATGGCAGCTCCCGAGGGGCTCGACTGGATCTGCGTCAGCCCCAAGGGCGGCAGCGAGCTGGTGCTGCGCCAGGGCCACGAGCTGAAGCTGGTCTATCCGCAGGCCCTCGCCGCCCCTGAAAGGTTCGAGAACCTCGCCTTCGAGCGCTTCTCGCTGCAGCCGATGGACGGCCCCGAGGTCATCGAGAACACCGCGCGCGCGATCGACTACTGCCTGCACCACCCGCAATGGCGGCTCAGCGTGCAGACGCATAAGTCGCTCGGCATCAGATAGGACGCGACCGGGAATGCAGATGGACATGTCGACGATCGAAGACCGCAAGAGCCGCGCCCGCACCTGGTTCGAAACCTTGCGCGACGATATCTGCGCGAGCTTCGAGCGGCTGGAGGACGACGCGCCGCCAAACCTCTATCCGGGCGAGGCCGGCCGCTTCAAACGCACGCCCTGGCAGCGCACCGACCATACCGGCGCGCCCGGCGGCGGCGGGGTGATGTCGATGATGTCGGGCCGGCTGTTCGAGAAGGTCGGCGTGCATTGCTCGACCGTGCATGGCGAGTTCGCCCCCGAGTTTCGGGCCCAGATCCCCGGCGCCGCGGACGATCCGAAGTTCTGGGCCTCCGGCATCTCGCTGATCGCGCATATGCGCAATCCGAACGTGCCCGCCGTGCACATGAACACGCGCTTCGTCGTCACCACCAAAGCCTGGTTCGGCGGCGGCGCCGATCTCACGCCGGTGCTCGACCGGCGGCGCACGCAGGACGATGCCGACACCGTCGCCTTCCACGCCGCGATGGAGAGGGCTTGCACGCAGCCGAACGGCGTTGCCGATTACGACAAGTACAGGAAATGGTGCGACGAGTATTTCTACCTGCCGCACCGGAAAGAAGCGCGCGGCATCGGCGGCATCTTCTACGACTGGCACGACAGCGGCGATTGGGAGGCCGACCTCGCCTTCACCAAGGACGTCGGCCGCGCCTTCCTGAAGATCTATCCCGAGATCGTCCGGCAAAATTTCGCCAGCGCATGGACCGCGGCCGACCGCGAGGAGCAATTGATCCGGCGCGGCCGCTATGTCGAATTCAACCTGCTCTATGATCGCGGCACCATCTTCGGACTGAAGACCGGCGGCAATGTCGACTCGATCCTGTCCTCGATGCCGCCCGAGGTGAAATGGCCGTGACGACGATGAAGCCTGCCCCGAAGCCCCTCCCCCGCGCCATGCTGATCGACATGGACGACACGATCCTGTCGGCCTATGGCCGGCCCGAGATCGCCTGGAACACGATCGCGAAGGAATTTGCCGACGAGTTCGCGCCGCTTCCGCCCGAGCTGGTCGCAACGACGGTGCTGGCTTTCGCGCGAAACTTTTGGGCGAATGCGGAAGCCGCATGGCGGATGAAGCTTGCCGAGGCGCGGCACCTCACGGTCAAGGGCGGCTTTGCCGCGCTCGCGGCGGCCGGCCATCGCGCCCTGCCCGACGACCTCGCCGTCCGCCTCGCCGACCGCTTCACCGCCTATCGCGAGGAGGAGATGTTCGTCTTCCCCGGCGCGCATGACGCGATCGACCAATTCAAGGCGCTCGGCATCAAGCTTGCGCTCGTCACCAACGGCGCCGCCGACATGCAGCGCGCCAAGGTCGAGCGGTTCGAGCTGGCGCATCGCTTCGATCACATCCAGATCGAGGGCGAGCACGGCTTCGGCAAGCCGGAGGAACGCGCCTATCTGCATGCGATGGAGGCGCTCGGCGTCACGGCTGCGGACACCTGGATGATCGGCGACAATCTGGAATGGGAAGTCGTGACGCCGCAGCGGCTCGGCATCTACGCGATCTGGATCGACGTGCACGGCGACGGCTTGCCCGAAGGCTCGACCGTCAGGCCGGACCGCATCATCCGTTCGCTGACCGAGCTGGTGCCGGGCCGGTCCTGAGCAGGCCTTCAAGCAAAATATCGAAAAACAACCCCATGCACAGTAGGCGGCCCTTGCAAGATCAAGGGCTTACGGATTTCACGAAACGGCGCTCGACCCGTCGGGCAAAACAGGGGTGTGGTGCGATCCCCTCCACGGACCCAACGCAAATCCCCCAGCCCGCCTGCCTCACTTGACGTGAAATGCTTCACAAGCCGCGATCCCGGATTGCGGTAGCCTGCTCGCCATGGGGCGTGGTGAGTTGGAGGAGATCATGGAGCAGGACCTTCCGATGCAAACAGCACGTACGCAACCGACGATCGAGGCGCCCGGCGTATGGCAGAAGATCCAGTTCTGGGACAGCCGCCTGTCGGTCACCAAGGGACTGACGGCCGTCACGCTCTTGACCGGATTGGTCGGCGGTTACTTCCAGTACATGAGTTCCTACGACCAGAAGATGGGTGACCAGGCCAAGTCCGATATGGACATGGCGACGCGAACTTTCCTGGAGATTTCGGACGCTTTCGCCGAGGTACAGACACAGCAGGAGACCATGCTGCCCGAACAGTTCGGCTCGCTGAAGGCGCAGGTCAATCCGGCCTTCATCCCGGTGGACACCAAGGCGATCGAGACATTCCCGGACTATTGGAAGGCCCGCACGGCCCTGCGGCGGAACGGCACCATCTTCGCGCGCAAGGCGGAGATCTACATCGACTGGCCCAGCGATCTCGGGCGCGATGCGGCCTCGGAGCACACGCTCGACCAGGACCCGCTGACGGCGACGCTGCTCACGAAGTACAATTTCGATTGCGATGCCGAAGCCAATCTCCCGCAGTTCAAGGGCGCCATCTACAACGGAGGCGAGGCGAAGCGTCCCAGCGAGGAACTCTGCAACGATCCGACGGCCAATGGGCTGAAATCCTATGTCGATCTCTGCGCCCGGCGCGCGGACGGCGAGATCGATCCGTTGCAGAAGGTCGTGACCATCAACTGGTGGAGCGCCAAGCACCACGTCCTGGTGATGCACCACTGCTTCGAGGTGCTGCGGGGCCAGGTGAACCCGCTGCAAGCCCAGGCGATGAGTGGCGATGATCGCAAGCTCGACGGCACGACGCCGCGCGACAGCAACGAGCGCAGGTTGCAGCTTCAGGCTCGTCGACTCGACGCGTTCATGACGTTGACCATGTCGCAGCTGGACCGGATCAGGGTGCGATACCGCCCGACCGCGTTCGTCTGCCATGTTCCGCTGGTTCGTGGCGCCGTCGGCTATTTCAGCAATCAGTGCCTGCCGAACCAGCCGATCGTGAGTGAGCGCAGCTAGAACGGTATCACGGCTTCGCACCATCGCCCCGCCTCGAGGCGCCCGCGTTTGCGGGCCCTCGGGACAAGAGCGACGTGTGCGGCCTCCAGCGCACCAAATTCTTTCACCGGCTGGCGTAACGCCCCCGCGACCTCGCACGTAGATGACCCTGCGAGCGCCTCAGCGCTCGCGGAAGATTCTGAGAAGCGCAAGGGAGATACGGCATCGTGAGTGGAGCATTGAGCATCCGAAAGGCCCAGGCGAGCGACTATGCCGCAGTGCGCAGCCTCGCGGACGCATTGGCGGCCCATATCGAAGAACCGCCACCACCCCTGACGCTCGATCGCTATGTCGCGTTCTATATCCGCGAGCATGCGCCGGTGCACCTCTTCGTCGCACTCCTCGAAGATCGCGTCGTCGGCATGATCGCATGGATTTTGACCCACGAGGCTCTACAGCGCTCAGGCCGGCATGTATATCAGCGACATTGCGGTTGATGCCGACGCGCGCCGAAAGGGCGTCGGCAGTGCGCTGATGACGAAAGCAAAGGAATGGGCCTCCGATCACGGCGTGACCAAGCTCGGCTGGGACGTCTGGAAACACAACGCCTCCGCCATGCAATTCTACCAGCGCCTGGGCGCGGCGCCCGACACCGAGGCCGTGCCGCATCTTCTGCGGCTGACGACCAGCTAGCTCTGTCATGACCGACTGGCGGCTGCGGGCGTCGCGGCCTGACGATATCGAAGCGATGTACGAGGTGTGGCACGCAGCCGTGCTGGCCACGCACGATTTCCTGAGCGCATCCGATTTCGCGGACATCTGCCTGCAGGTCCGAAACGACTATCTTCGAAACCGCGATTTCATCGTGGCGGTCGATGACAGCGATCGAGTGATCGGCTTCATGCGGGTGGAAGGCACGGAGATCGACTCGCTTTACATCGCCCCCGCCTTTCATCGTCAGGGACTGGGAGGACGGTTCGTGGCCGAGGCGGCCTCCGGGATCGACAAGCTGGAGGTCGAGGTCAACGCACAGAACACTCAGGCCGTCGCGTTCTACGGCGCCATGGGCTTTCGTGAGATCGCATCGATACAGGCCGATCGTGAGGGGCGACCTTATCCGCTGCTGCGGATGCGGCGGGAGATGCTGCACGATCTCCCCTGATCTGCCCCCAACCGCAGAATCCTCACGCGGCCGGCGTGATCAGGGTGTCATGACCGCTTGCTAGGGTCTCGTCCGTGTCGAACGCGCGAAAGGATAATCCATGGACTTGAAAGCCGGCGATGTCGTGATGCTGAAATCCGGCGGCCAGCCGCTGACGGTTGCGGAAGTGAAGCAGGACGAGGTGCTCTGCGTCTGGATGGGCATGGAAGGCGATCTGTTTCGCGAGACGCTGCCACTGGCCGTGCTGGTCCAGGTGGAAGAGGACGAGGAGGAAGACGACGAAGACGATGAGGATGAAGAGTAAGCATGCGCACTGCATCCCCGCGGGATGGCATGCTCCAGTTCCAGCGCGTCGGGCCTGCTTCTCGCGCTGATCTGATGGCCCGCAAACCGGCTTGAGGGACCTCGACAGGCGCTCAAGCCAAGGTGGCTAGCCTCTCACGCCGCAGCACGTGGCCTTTGGCGGCGGCTTGCAATGGTTGCGATTGTCGGGCGTCCATTTGCACTCCGGCGGCAGAACGTTCTTTCTGACGAATTCCCGCACCGCGGCGCCGGCCCGATTCACCAAGGGAACATCCGGTTCGGCAGCGGGCGCTGCAGCGGCGGGCGCCGGCGCGCGCGAACGGGCGACTGCCGGGACGGGGCCGATGCGGGTCGAGACGGCAGTGCCGGTCGACATGGTCTTGCCGTCGGGGGCGAGGGTATAGTTCCAGGTCCCCAGACTGTTGGTGTAGATGAGAACGTTGCCCGAGCAGGTCCAGGTGCCCTGCACGCAGGCGGGATGTTCGCTGCACAGCGCCCGTCCGTCGGCCAACACCGAACCCCGGTTGCCGCTGCCGGAATGCCGCCATTCGCCGATGAATTTTGCAGCGCAGCTGGACGGCGGGGCGGCAAGCGCCGGGGCGGTGGGTATCAGCAACAGCGAAATCGCAATCAACAATCTCATAATTATCTCCGCGCGAAACGGCCGGATTGTAGCTATCCGGCTTCCCGCGTGCCAACATCGCTCTTCGGCAACGGTTAATTAGGCCGCTCCGCTCGAACGATCGCGACGCATCCGCTCACGTCTCGTGGCCATCTGGCGTAAGGGCCTGGGCCCTGGAACGCATGATTTGGAAGCCGTTCAATTGAACCAAGGATTTGCGCGTGCGCTATTGGCCCTGGTTATTTCTCGCTGTGATTTCGTCTGCTGCGTTCGCACAAGCGGGTCATGCAGGGAGCTGGAAGCTCGAGTTCGACTCCCGCGAACTGCCGTCCGTGAGCTATTCGGAGGACGGCAAGATCGTCTTCCTGATCGGCTGCGGCCGTGCGTTCGGCCTCCATGCCAAATATCCGGGCACGCCCCGCCCATCCGGAAAGGCCTCGATCTCGATCGGGAGCGCCCGGTCCCGCATGAAGCTGATCGGGGAGTTCGAGGAGGCGGATGGCGATGACCGGACCACCTTCGTGCAATGGGACCTTGGCTTTTCCCGGCGCGATCCCGGCCTGTTCGGCAAGCGCTGGGACCGGATCCAGTCGCGCCTGTTGTCGGTGATCGAGAGGGCGGACCCGCTGGTGATTTCGGCGGCCCGCAGCGAGTACAGGCTGCCTCGCGTGGACGCCCCCAACTGGCGCTCCGCCATCGAAAAGTGCGGCGGCAAGTAGGCCCGCAGGCCCTTTCGCCAGGCGACACGGCAAATCCTGTCGATCGGAAATCCTGCAGGGACTTCCGGAACGGCATCCCCACCCCTAATATCCGGACCCGGCCAGGGAGCAGCATTGCCGCCATGTCAGCGATCGACCAGAAGCTAGCCGCCATTGCCCGCCTGGAAGCGGAGCTTGGGCCGCACGACCTCAAGGTCGCGGACGCCCTGGAGGAGCCTCGCGCTTTGGTACACCGATAACCGGATCTATTCGGGGGCCGTCCCCTATTTCCGTCGCAGCCTGGAGATCAGGGAAGCGAAGCTGGGTTCTGACATCAGGGTCGCCGACGCGCTTGATCGCTGGGCGGAACGCGCCGAACGCAAGGACAAGCCCGAGGCGACCGAACTGTTCGAGCAAGGCCTGGCGATCCGGCAGAGCGTGCTGGGTCCGGCAAGTCCGGATCTTCTGCCCGCGCTCGACGCACTTGCTGAGCACTATCTGCGCAAGTTTCGCGTTGCGGATGCCGTGTCGTGCCGGACCAGGGCTCTGGCGATCGCCGAGAAGATCCATGGGCCCGCTTCCAGGGAGATCGCAACGCGGCTGCTCCATATCGGCGAGCATCATCTTGCGGAGAAAGACTTGACCGCAGCCGAGCCGCTGTTTCGCAGAGCCCTGGCGATCCGTGCCGAGATTTCCGCGCCCGACGATACGCTGGTCGCAAGGACGCTGGACGGATTGATCCGCACCTTGGCTGCGATGCGGCAACCCGACGAGATCGCGGCACTGTTGCAGCGCAGCCTGAGGGTCAAGTCCACGTTGTTTGCGGAAAGCCCAACGGCGCTGATCAAGGCCTTCATGGCGACGGCCGAGGCGGTCGCAACCTATGGCCATGTCGAGCACCTGACGTCCCTGTTGCCTGAAGGTCCTGCCACGATATGGCCTGACAAGATCAGGCTGCTGCTTCACCTCGGACGCCAGTTGATCAGGAAAGGGCGCAGCGCGGAGGCCGACGACGTCGTCGGACGCGCAGTCGATGTGCTGGACAAGGTGCTCGCGCTTCCCCGCGAGGACCGCCGCGCCGTGCTGCACGAGCTGTTGGCCGTGGACCACGATCTCGTCGAGCGGCTCAGCAGAAGGCCCGATCCGACGGATGAGCGGCTGGCGGGAGCCCTCGGCTGGCTGGCCGCGAACCCCGAGGGGATCTCCGGGCACCGGCCGCCGAACATTCTGGAGTGAGCGCGTGCGAATTGACGTTGGCAGCCCCGCCGACGTCACCAATTGATCGTAAAGCAAGACCCGATGGATATTATCCGGCCGACGCCGCAAATTGGATCAAGACCCGTGCTTTTCCGTTTCGCCATTGCCGCTGCAATCTTTCTCGCTTTCTCCGCGGCCCCGGGACCCGCCACGGCCGCTCGTGCCGCCAAGCCGAAACTGGATCCGATCACCGATCTCATGCGCATCCACGGGCAGCCCGATTCCGTCGATATGGTCGGCCGGCACAACCGCGCCTACCATTGGCGGTTGACGACGGACGTCGGCTTCGAGGACGACAAGCCGGCGAGGCGCGAGAGCTTCACCTGCAACGTCACGGCACTGGTATCGCCGAGCGGGCGCATCCTGCGAATAGCCGCCGAACCTGCCGACCCCGGTGCGGCCGCGATCGCTTCGGTCGGACGATTCGGCCCTCTCTGCGAGGAGAGGTTTGGCATGAGGCCGCATGCTGCGCGCGGCACGACACCGCGTGCCAAGGCGCGATGATGGGTCGAGTCTCACCACAATGGTCGTTGCGCGACCGAAGAATACCGCGCTGCTTTGCCGGCGCCCCGGAGGCCCGTCGCCTGATGTTCGAAAACCACCTTGCCCATATCGCCCAGCTGGAGGCCAAGTTCGGCGCCGAGAGCGACGAGGTGGCGACCGCACTCAACACCCTGGCTTTCCTGATCTGCCAGTCCGGCGATCCTGCGGACGCACTGCCTTATTTCGATCGCAGCATCACGATTCGCGAAGCGCTGCACGGCCCGGAATCGCTTCTGCCCCAGCTCAACCAATGGATCGAGCAGAGCGGCCCGGTCCAATTCCGGCATCTGGAGCCGTTCCTGCTCGGACGCCTCGAAATCATGACGACCGCCTGGGGCGAGATCGATCCGAGAATTGCCGAGGAATGTGATCGCATCGCGTCCCGATATCTGTACCGGCACGAGCCCAAGCAGGCCCGGCCGTTCCTCGAGCAGAGCCTTGCCATCGTGACGGAGTTGCACGGTGCCGACAGCGAGGAGGTCGGCAAGGCGCTCGAGCGATTGGTCGAGGCCTGCCTTCGTGCCGGCGATCAAAAGCTGGCGGCCCGTCATCGCGAGCGCCGCATCGCCGTGGCTGAACGCGCGCACGGTGCCGACAGCGCGGAGGTTGCGGCGACGCTGGTGTCCCTTGCGCTTGCCGCGATCACCGCAAGCAAGCAAGCGCCGCGGGAGCTTGTCCAGCAGGCAATACGCCGCGAAGCCGAGGAGCTGTGCGACCGGGCCCTGTCGATCGAGCAGGCTGTGTTTGGACCGGACAGCCTGCAGGTCCAGAAGACTCTGGAGGCCGTCTCGCGCGCCCTGCTCGACTGCCGGGACTTTCACAAGGCCGAGCGCCTGCTTCGGCGCCTGCTCGACATCTGCGAGCGCGCTCACGGCGACGACGCCGTGGCTCTCCTGTGGATTCTGGCAAACCTGGCGCAGATCTATGCGTACGACCGATCGCAGCTCGCCGAGCCGACGCTCGAGCGATGCTTTGCCATCCTTCGTCGCTTCCTCGACGTCAGGCGGCCGACGATGACGACCCGCATCACGGATTTGAAGGACGGCGAGATGCTCTACAGCAGCAATTCGTCAGGCCTGCTGGAGATGCTGGTCCGAATATCGGAAAGGGTCGACTACAATTCCAGAAAGCGATGGGGCGGCTAAGCGCTCCGGACAAGGCAAGACAGCCATCCCATGACGGACTACGACAGAGAAAAGCTGCGTTGCTATTGCTGCGGCCAGAGCATCCGAGCAGACGATCCTGATGAGCACGAATTCCTTTGGCTCGCCGGACCTCGACCAGCGACCGGCGGGCATGGCACGCGCGACGGCCGGGAGCTGGCTGCTGGAATGTCCGTTTTGCGGGTATGTCGCCGTGAGCATCGACCGCGGCAGCGCGAAGGCGCGTGCCTTCCTCGAGACTGCCGAATTCCGCGCCGCGTCACTGGAGCCTTTGCCCGATCCTGCGGCGCGCCGCTTCCTGGTGCGGGCCGCCCAGGACGCCTATGAGGGCGACCGCACGGCCGCGTTCAGACATACCCTGTCGGCGGCCTGGATCGCTGACGACAGAAAGCAGGCCTCGCAGGCGACAGCGTTCCGTCTCAGGGCTGCCGAGCATCTCGGCGACGGCCCGATCCGCTCGATCGACGTCAGGCTGGAGTTGCTCGACGTGCTGCGGCGCGCGGCGAGCTGGGAGCGCGCGGCGGCATTGGCCGAAGAACTGACGGCCGAAGGGCTCGAACACCCCTTCGCTCCGATCGTGGCGTTTCATCGCCGCAAGATCGCGGAGAAGGACAGCGGCCGCTACACCATCCAGCAAGCGCTCAGGAGAGAGCGGGGCAATGACGAAGCCACCGCCGAGATGCTGAAGCTGTTGACGCATCACCTGCAGAAGAGACGTACGCCCGATCGACCGATGTGAGGGAAGTCAGTCGCAATCGTGCGATGGCCATCTACGCGACGAGGTGCTTCGCGGCGGCCGAGATCATCACTAGCCCGCCCGTAATGACGGCGACGTCGAGGATCGCGGTGTGGATGTGCAGCGGCATCCGCTCCACAAAGGCTTTGGCCAGAAACGCACCGGGGATCGCGATCGCGCCGATCAGGAGCGCAAAGGCGAGCACCTGCGCGGTGACGGCGCCGGCGAGGCCGAACACCGAGATCTTGATGAGGCCGGTGCCGAGCGAGATCATCGCGTCGGTCGCGATCACCGCGGCGCCTTCGAGGCCGGCCGCCATCAGCAGCGACAGCAGGATCACGCCGGAGCCGGAGGTGCCCCCGACCAGCACGCCATAGCCCACCGAGCCGGCGGCAAGGCCGCCGTCCCCGATCTTCACCTGCCGGCGGCGGAGCACGCGGCGCAACGGCACGCTCAGCATCAGCATGGTGCCGATCACGAGCGCCGCGCCGGCGTTGGTGAGGCGGGTATAGCCATAGGCGCCGAGCGCCGTCGTCAGCGCGGCGCAGGCCAGCACGATCAAGGCGCGGCGACGGTCGACGTAACGCAGATAGGCAATCGCGCGGCTGCAATTGGTGAAGATGGCGGAGATCGCGATGATCGGCACCACGGGCTCGGCGCCGACCAGCGGCACCAGGACCAGCGGCATCAGCGCGCCGGTGCCGTAACCCGCGAGACCACCGATGATCGAAGCAAACAACGCCATCAGCGCGACCAGCAGGAGCTGAAAGATCGAGATGTCGGCGAAGGCTGAGACGATGGTCACGTTCTCTCGTCGCGGCTGACGCGGGCCGCAGCTTGATCGGCGATGGAAGCGAGCGCGGCTTCATCTAGTGGAAAATCCGCCGCAAGCCAAGCGTCCTCGGCGAGCGCGAGCACATGTCCGAGCGCAGGGCCTTCAGCCAGACCGCGCGCGATGAAGTCGGCGGCCTTCAGCGGAAATTTCGGCGCAGTCCAGCGCTGCGGCAGCTCGGCGAGCACGCGCCAGTGCTCTGATGTGACGTCGCCGCCGTTCCTGGCCCAGCCGAGCAACACGCGATCGTGATAGCGCTCAGGCCCGAGCCGGTAGAGCAGCCGCCGTGCGGCGGCCTCGTCCTTGGTGGCGAGGCGCCACCAGCGATGGCCCATCGAGATCCAGCGCCTTGGTCTCGGCATTGGAGAGCCGCAGCCGCGCGGCGACGCGCTTGGCATCTTCAGTCACGGCGACGGTCAGCGCGGCGAGGCGCCGCGTGCTGCTGGCGGCGAGGCCGAGCTCGCGCTCGATCGCGACCATCATCGCCAGCGGCCCGGTGTAGACGACGCCGCCGACCAGCGCCTGCAGTAAGCCGCCCTCCGCCATGGCCAGCGCGGCTGCGGATGCGCCCGATGTCACCAGCAGCTTCAGCATCTCCATCCGCACCCGCTCGGCCGAGAGGCTGGCAAGGCCCGCGCGTCCGCGGATGCAGGCGAGCGTGCCGTCGCGGTCTGGCTCGCCAACACCGAAGGCGGCGTGGATGCGGAAGAAGCGCAGGATGCGCAAATAGTCCTCGGCGATGCGCTGGTCGGGATCGCCAATGAAGCGCACGCGACGCGCTTTGGCATCCGCGATGCCGCCGACATGGTCGTAGACGACGCCCCTCGCGTCCACCGACAGGCCGTTCATGGTGAAGTCGCGCCGCTCGGCATCCTTCACCCAGTCGCGGCCGAATGCGACCTTGGCCTTGCGGCCGAAGGTCTCGGTGTCCTCGCGCAGCGTCGTGACTTCGTAGGGGTGGCTGTCGATCACCAGCGTGACGGTGCCGTGGTCGATGCCGGTCGGCACGCTCTTGATGCCGGCGGCCTTGGCGCGCCGGATCACCTCCTCCGGCCGCGCCGTGGTCGCGATATCGATGTCGCCGGGCACGAGGCCGAGCAGCGCGTTGCGCACCGCGCCGCCGACCACCCGCGCTTCCTCGCCCTCGGCGTTGAGCAGCGCCAAGACGCGCGCGGTGCCGCCTGCGGTCAGCCAGGGCGCCTCGGCAAGTATCGGCTCCGCGCTCATCGTGCTGCCTCTATTTTTCCACGCCCGGCACCAGCCTGCCGTTCTCGATATGGGCGGGAATGTAGGTCGAATCCGGGGCGGCGCCGGAGAAGTGCGCGAAGCCGATCAGCCCCGCGATGACAAGCACGAGCGCGGCCAGGACGAGACGCGCGACCACCGTGACGGGCCAGGACGATCGCGCGAACAGGCCGGACCGCGTCGCGGCCAGGAACAGCGCATAGACGGCAAAGGGAATGAGGAAGATTCCGATCTCGGTCAGAACCGGCCGGATCATGATGAATAGATCCGCTCATACAGCACGCGCAGCATTCCGGCCGTCGCCCCCCAGATGTAACGTTCCGCGAACGGCATGGCGTAGTAGGACCGCTCCATGCCGCGGAATTCCTTGCTGTGCACCTGGTGGTTCACCGGGTTCATCAGGAAGGAGAGCGGCACCTCGAAGGCATCATCGACCTCGGAATGGTTGATGGTGAGGCTCGAAGCCGGGCCGAACCCTGGCGACCGTCGGCAGGATACGGAAGCCGAACGCGGTGCCGTAGAGATCGAGATAGCCGAGCGGCTCGACGAAGTCTCGGGACAGCCCGACCTCCTCCTCGGCCTCGCGCAGCGCCGCGTCCAGCGGCGAGGCATCGATCGCATCGATCTTGCCGCCGGGAAAGGCGATCTGGCCGGCATGATCGTTGAGATGCGCGGAGCGCTGCGTCAGCAGGATGGTCGGCTCGGGATGGTCGACCACGGCAATCAGGACCGCCGCGGGACGCACCGGCTGCTCGCGCGCGATGATCTCCAGCATCTTGTCGGTGCCGGGATCGCCCGAGGCGGGAATGATGTTGGGATCGTAGAGGCCGGGCGGCACGTCGAAGCCCAGCTTCGTCTTCGAGCGGGCGAAGAAATCCGCCGCGCCGAGCGGGACCGGGTCGGTCGTCAGAATAGGCTTGTTCAAAGCGCGGCCCTCACCTGCTCCGCATCCGCCATGGCGAAGAATTCGCCTGATGATTCGACGCCGAACATCGGCTGGCCATCGACCATCCGCTCCTCACCCATGTCAACCAGATCGTAATAGAGCGCACGGGTGACCTTGGCCCAGAGATCGGCGCGGACGTGCAAATACGGCGTCAGCCCGCCGTCTGCCGCCTGCTCGAAGCGCAGCCGGTGCGCGGCATCGCAGGTCACCCAGTCGTCGACATTGGTGCGGAAGCGCAGCACACGATGTGTGCCCTCGCCGTCCTTCTGCATTTCAACCGCCATGAAGGGTGCGTCATCGACGCGGATGCCGACCTTCTCCACCGGCGTGACGAGGAAATGCTTGTCGCCCTCGCGCTTGAGGATGGTCGAGAACAGCCGGACCAGCGCGGGGCGCCCGATTGGCGTCCCCAAGTAGAACCAAGTACCATCGGAGGCGATTCGGATGTCGAGATCGCCGCAAAACGGCGGATTCCACAGATGCACCGGCGGCAGGCCCTTTTTGCCAGCGTCGGCATTGGCAGCGTTTTTGGCAGCGGCCGTCAGGCCTTCGAGACCGCGATCGGCGCTCTGCCCTTGGTTCGCCATGGTTTGCCCTGACTTTGTCTTTGGCACGATTGGTGCAGGTCTACGTTGTAGTCGGGTCAACGGTTCCACCCCGGATTGACCCGGTGTGGAGGTCGCCACTTCGTGATGCCGTACATAACCCGAAGCCGATAAGGTGGGGATAGGTTAATTCAACGAATACATGGCCTTCCTGCAAGTCTAGCATAGGCGCCATGATCTGAAATGATGACCTGCGCGATGTGTGACACGACGGCAAAGGCAAGCCGCGTGGCGGGCTGAAGGAGCGAACGGATGGCGGAGAGTGTCGAGAAACTCGAGGACGGGATCGTCCGTTCGGCCGAGCAGGTGTCGAGCCAGATTCGCGCCGCGAAGGAAGCGATCGGATCCGTGATCTTCGGCCAGGATCGCGTGATCGAGAACACGCTGGTCACGATCCTCTCCGGCGGTCATGCGCTGCTGATCGGCGTGCCCGGCCTGGCCAAGACCAAGCTGGTCGAGACGCTCGGCGTCACGCTCGGCCTCGATGCCAAGCGCATCCAGTTTACGCCGGACCTGATGCCGTCGGACATTCTCGGCGCCGAAGTGCTCGACGAGAGCGCCGCGGGCAAGCGCGCGTTCCGCTTCATCTCGGGTCCCGTGTTCGCGCAGCTCCTGATGGCCGACGAGATCAACCGCGCCTCACCGCGCACGCAGTCGGCGCTGCTGCAGGCGATGCAGGAGCAGCACATCACCGTCGCCGGCGCGCGTCACGACCTGCCGAAGCCCTTCCATGTGCTCGCGACGCAGAACCCGCTGGAGCAGGAAGGCACCTATCCGCTGCCCGAAGCGCAACTCGACCGCTTCCTGATGGAGATCGACGTCGACTATCCCGATCGCGACGCCGAGCGCCGCATCCTGTTCGAGACCACCGGCGCGGAGGAAACGCTCGCGAAGGGATCGATGACGGCGGATGCGCTGATCACCGCGCAGCGGCTGATCCGCCGCCTGCCGGTCGGCGATTCCGTGGTGGAAGCGATCCTGTCGCTGGTCCGCTCGGCGCGTCCCGGTCCGGACGCCGGCGAAGCCGGCAAGTTCATCGCCTGGGGCCCCGGCCCGCGCGCCAGCCAATCGCTGATGCTGGCGGTGCGCGCGCGTGCGCTGATCGACGGACGCCTCGCACCCTCGGTCGACGACGTGCTCGACCTCGCCGAGCCCGTGCTGAAGCACCGCATGGCGCTGACGTTCCAGGCGCGCGCCGAAGGCCGCACGATTCCGGACGTGATCAGGCAGCTCAAGACACGGATCGGTTGATGGCAGCGGACAGCGGGCACACGGCGAAGGAGATCATCGCGATCCGACGTGCCGATGGCGAAAGCCGCACGCTCGCCGCTTCCTTGCCGCGCCTGGTGTTAGAGGCCCGCCGCATCGCCGCCAACGTCATCCACGGCCTGCATGGCCGGCGCCGCGCCGGCTCCGGCGAGAATTTCTGGCAGTACCGCCGTTTCGTCTCGGGCGAGCCCGCACAGAACGTCGATTGGCGCCGCTCGGCGCGCGACGACCATCTCTATGTCCGCGAGCTCGAATGGGAAGCCTCGCACACGGTCTGGATCTGGCCCGACCGCTCGCCCTCGATGGCGTTCGCCTCGAAGACCGCGCGCGAGTCCAAGCTCGAGCGCACGCTGATCGTCGCCTTCGCGCTGGCCGAGCTGCTCGTCTCCGGCGGCGAGCGCGTCGGCATTCCCGGACTGATGGCGCCGACCGCGAGCCGCAGCGTGATCGACAAAATGGCGCAGGCGATGCTGCATGACGATGCCATCAGGCTCAGCCTGCCGCCGTCCTTCGTTCCCGCGGCGCTGGCGGAGACGATCGTGCTGTCGGATTTCTGGTCGCCGATCTCCGAGATCAGGACGACGCTCGCGGGCCTCTCCGGCTCGGGCGCGCACGGCACGCTGGTGCAGATCGTCGATCCCGCCGAAGAGAGCTTCCCCTATTCCGGCCGCGTCGAGTTCGTCGAGCCTGAAGGCTTCGGCGTCATCACCGCCGGCCGCGCCGAGAGCTGGGCGCAGGACTACACCGCGCGCCTCGCGCTGCATCGCGATCAGATCCGCGCCGAGACCAACAAGCTCGACTGGCTGTTCACGACCCACGCCACCGACCGCTCCGCGGCCGAGCTGCTGCTGTTCCTGCATGCCGGCATGCAGGTGAGCAAGTCGGGCGCCCGCACCACCTCGATCAAGGCGGGGCCGGCCGCATGATGGGATTGCCGCTCGCCTTCACCGAACCGCTGCTCCTGATCGGCCTCGTCAGCCTTCCGGTGCTGTGGTGGCTGCTGCGCGTGATGCCGCCGCGGCCGCGCCGCATCGAGTTTCCGCCGACGCGCCTGTTGTTCGACATCGCCCCGCGCGAGGAGACGCCGTCGCGAACGCCGTGGTGGCTGACCGCGCTGCGGCTGCTGGCCGCCGCGCTCGTCATCTTCGCCGCCGCCGGCCCGATCTGGAATCCGCAGACCGGCCTTGCCGGCAGCAAGGCGCCGCTGATGATCATGTTCGACGACGGCTGGAGCGCGGCCTCGCACTGGGACGTCAGGATCCGGGCCGCCGACGAGCTGATCGCCAATGCCGAGAACGACCGCCGCCCCATCGCGCTGGTGCCGCTGTCCGAGCCGAACCGGGACATCACCCTGATGCCGGCGGGTGCCGCGCGCGTCGCGTTGCGCCAGCTCGCGCCGAAACCCTATTCGATCGACCGTGTCGAGACGCTCGCCGCAATCGACCGTTTCCTGAAAGCCACCGGGGACTGCGAGATCGCCTGGCTGTCGGACGGCGTCGACACCGGCCGCGGCGAAGACTTCGTAGGCAGCCTCGGCAAGACCCTCGGCGAGCGCAGCCTGACCATCTTCGAAGGCGGCACCTCCTCGCCGCTGGCGCTGGTCGCGGCTGAGAACGCCGCCGCCAGGATGACGGTGAAAGTGCTGCGCACCGACAGCGGCATCGCCATGGGCACCGTGCGCGCGTTGGACCAGAAGGCCTCGCCGATCGGCGAGGCGCGTTTCTCGTTCGGTCCGCAGGACAAGGAGACCGACGCCGCGTTCGATCTGCCGGTCGAGCTGCGCAACGACATCACCCGGCTCGAAATCTCGAGTGAACGCTCCGCCGGTGCGGTGCAGTTGCTCGACAAGCGCTGGCGCCGCCGCGCCATCGGCATCGTCTCGGGCTCGACCAGCGAGACCGCGCAGCCGCTGCTGGCGCCGACCTTCTACCTCACCCGCGCGCTGGCGCCGTTCGCCGACGTCAGGCTCGCCGACAAGGGCTCGCCGCAGCAGGGCATCACGCAATTCCTGGACCAGAAGCTGCCGATGATCATCCTCGCCGATGTCGGCACCATCGCGCCGGAGCTGCGCGAGCGCCTCAATGCCTGGGTCGATCAGGGCGGCGTGCTGGTCCGGTTCGCAGGTCCGCGCCTCGCCCAGGCCGAGGACGATCTCGTGCCGGTCAAGCTGCGCAAGGGCGGCCGCACGCTCGGCGGCAGCCTGACCTGGGAGAAGCCGCAGCACCTCGCTTCATTCGCCGCCGACGGCCCGTTCGCCGGCGTTGCCGTGCCCAGGGATGTCACCATCAACCGCCAGGTTCTGGCCGAGCCCGATGCGGTGCTCGCCACCAAGAGCTGGGCCTCGCTCGAAGACGGCACGCCGCTGGTGACCGGCGAGCATCGCGGCAAGGGGCTGGTCAGCCTGTTCCACGTCAGCGCCGACATGCGCTGGTCCGACTTGCCGATGTCGGGCACCTTCGTCGAAATGCTGCGGCGGGTGGTCGACATGTCCGGCTACACGTCCAAGCCCGGTGCAGGCGTTGCCAGCGAAGCGACCACCGAGACGGTGGCGCCGCTGCACATCCTCGATGGCTTCGGCGCCTTCGGTCCGCCGCCGGCGACCGCAAAGCCCCTGCCCGCGGACTATCGCGACCGCGCCACATCAGATCATCCGCCGGGCTTCTATGGCCCGGCTGAAGGACCGCTCGCCGTGAACACGCTCGCCAGCGCCGACCGCATCGCAGCCCTCAACACCGCGAGCCTGCGCGCCCGGCACGCCACCTACACCAACGCCGAGCCGCGGGACTTGCGCGGCTGGCTGTTGTCGACGGCGCTCGCGCTGTTCCTGATCGATGCCATCATCGTCGCGGTGCTCGGCGGCGGGATCGCCGCGCTGCTGCGCCGCCGCGCCGCGCCCGCGGCGATCGTGCTTGGTCTCGCGCTCGCAGGCCTCGTCGCGCTCACGCCGACGGCCTCGCGCGCCGACAGCGCCACGGACGATTTCGCGATGCGCGCGACGGCGCAGACGCGTCTCGCCTATGTCATCACCGGCAATGCGGACGTGGATTCCATCGTCAAGGCCGGCATGTCCGGACTGACGCTGTTTCTGGCGCAGCGCACCGCGCTCGAGGCGGGCGATCCCGTCGGAATCGATCCCGCGCGCGACGAGCTCGCCTTCTTCCCGCTGATCTACTGGCCGATCGTGCCGGGCGCGCCCAAGCCGCCGCAGGACGCGCTCAACAAGATCGACGCCTACATGAAGCAGGGCGGCACCGTGCTGTTCGACACCCGCGATGCCATCGAGGCCCCACCCGGCGCGAACGGCGCGGCGCAGACCCCGGGCATGCAGACGCTGCGCGAGATCCTGTCCTCGCTCGACGTGCCCGAGCTCGAGCCGGTGCCGCGCGAGCACGTGCTGACCAAGACCTTCTATCTGCTGCGCGACTTCCCCGGCCGCTTCGTCACCGGCCAGACCTGGGTCGAGACCCTGCCACGCGAAGACGAGGACGAGGACAGCGCGCAGCGGCCGGCGCGCGGTGGCGACGGCGTCTCGCCGATCATCATCACCTCGAACGATCTTGCCGGCGCCTGGGCCGTGCGGCCCGACGGCCAGGCCATGCTGCCTGTGACCGGCGGCGACACCCGCCAGCGCGAATTCGCCTACCGTGCCGGCGCCAACATCGTGATGTACACGCTGACCGGCAACTACAAGGCCGATCAGGTACACGCGCCGGCCCTGATCGAACGGCTGGGGCAATGATGTTGGTGTTGAGCTTCAATGCCCGCCAAACTGAAAAGCCGTCATGGCCGGGCTTGTCCCGGCCATCCACGACTTGGCCCAGCAGAGCGAAGAACGTGGATGCCCGGGACAAGCCCGGGCATGACGATGCCGAGAGAGTGACGCCATGAACTACGGCATCGCATTCACGCCGCTTGTCCCCACGATCGTCCTCTGGCTCGCGCTCGCCGCGATCGTCGTCATCGCGATCGTGCTGCTGGTGGCGCGTGCGCGCGGCGCCGCCGTGCGCGTGGCCGCGCTGGCACTGTTCCTGCTCGCGCTCGCCAATCCCTCCTTCACGCGGGAGGACCGCGACCCCCTGACCTCGATCGCCGCGGTCGTCGTCGACAAGAGCCCGAGCCAGAATTTCGGTAATCGCAATCGTGAGGCCGCGCAGGCCCAGGAAGCGCTGGTCGACAGCCTGAAGAAGGTCAAGGGCCTTGAGGTGCGCGTCGTCGATGCCGGCCAGGCCGATGGCGAGACCGACGGTACGAAACTGTTCGGCGCGCTGGCCTCAGCCTTGGCGGACGTGCCGGTCGATCGCGTCGCCGGCGCGTTCCTGATCACCGACGGCCGCGTCCACGACATTCCCGCGAACGCCGCCGCGCTCGGCTTCCAGGCGCCGGTGCACGCGCTGATCACCGGCCAGAAGGACGAGCGCGACCGCCGCATCGCAATCACGGCCGCGCCGCGCTTCGGCATCGTCGGCCAGACCCAGACCATCAGCTACCGGCTCGACGACCAGGGCGTCACCGGCGAGCGCGCCAAGGTCACGATCCGCCGGGACGGCGAGGTCATCAACGAGCGCACGCTCTCGAGCGGCCAGGCCGCAAGCGTCGACGTCGACATCAAGCACGCCGGCCCGAACATCGTCGAGATCGAGGCCTCGCTGCTCGAACGCGAGCTGACGCCGGTGAACAACCGCGCCGTCGTCGCCATCGACGGCGTGCGCGACAAGCTGCGCGTGCTGCTGGTCTCGGGCGAACCGCATTCCGGCGAGCGCACCTGGCGCAATCTCTTGAAGTCCGACGCCAGTGTCGATCTCGTTCATTTCACCATTCTGCGTCCGCCGGAGAAGCAGGACGGCACGCCAATCAACGAATTGTCGCTGATCGCGTTTCCGACCCGCGAGCTGTTCCAGCAGAAGATCAACGAATTCCAGCTGATCATCTTCGACCGCTACGCCCGCCAGGGCGTGCTGCCGATCGCTTATTTCGACAACATCGCGCGCTATGTGCGCGGCGGCGGCGCGGTGCTGGTCTCGGCCGGCCCCGACTACGCCTCCAACACCAGCATCTGGCGCACGCCGCTGGATTCGGTACTGCCCGCCGAGCCCGTCGGCGTAACCGAGAAGCCGTTCTATGCGCATCTGTCCGACATTGGCAAACGCCACCCCGTCACGCGCGCCCTGGAGGGCTCCGCCAGCGAGCCGCCGCGCTGGAGCCGTTTCTTCAGGACAGTCGACACCCGCAATTCCGTGAACCCGCCCGTCATGACGGGGGCCGACGGCAAGCCGCTTCTGTTCCTGTCGCGCTTCGGCGAGGGCCGCGTCGCGTTGCTGCTCTCCGACCATATCTGGCTGTGGGCGCGCGGCTATGAGGGCGGCGGCCCGCACCTCGACCTGCTCAGGCGAATGTCGCACTGGCTCATGAAGCAGCCCGACCTCGACGAGGAGGCGCTGCGCCTGCAGGTGCAGGGCAAGAATCTCGTGGTGGTGCGCCAGACCATGGCGGACAGCGTCCAGCCGGTCAGCGTGACATCGCCGTCCGGCGCCTCGCAGGATCTGACGCTGAGCCCCGGCGAGCCCGGCGAATGGCGCGCCAGCCTGCCGGCGAGCGAGGCTCGGCCTGTGGCAGGCCACCGACGGCACGCTGAAGGCACTGATCAATGTCGGCCCGACCAATCCGAAAGAGTTCTCGGAAGTCACCTCCACCGTCGAAACTTTGAAGCCGCTGGCGCAGGCGACCGGCGGCAATGCCGTGCGCGTGGCCAGCGGTACCAGCGTCGAGCTGCCGCGCATCCTCCCCGTGCGTTCGGCGAGCGTCTTCGCCGGCGACGGCTGGATGGGCGTGCGGATGCGCGATGCCAGCGTCGTCAAGGGCGTCGGCGTGCTGCCGATCTTCGCCGGCGTGATCGGCCTGCTACTGCTGCTCGGCGCGTTCGCGGCGACCTGGGTCCGCGAGGGGCGCTGAGGCTCTCTAGACTCGATCGACTGAGCCCGAATTGAGTTCAACCAACGACGATGCTCTCTCCGTTCCCTCCCCCTTGTGGGGGAGGGTCAGGGAGGGGGCCACACGGGGATTCTTTCCGTCGCGCACGACACACGATGCATCGTCAATCATCGGCAGCTTTTCCTGGGCTTCCCCTCTCCCTAGCCCTCCCCCACAAGGGGAAGGGAACGCACCTTTGTCTGCGCACTGGTCGGATCACCAATCTCGCTAGTTGCCCGAACGACACATCGGGCGGCCACCCGCGCGAGATCGCCTGACTGCCGTTGACATCGGCTAACCGATCCGGCGATGTTACATTATAACATCGCGACGCCCCTAGGATCTGGCGTGCTTCGCGATGTGGGGGTAGCTTTTTCAGATGAAGTGGTTCCGGTCGAAGATCAGGCACGGCGCCCGGCTCGCGTTGTTCGCGATGCTGGTGCAGTTCGCGCTGACGTTCGGCCACAGCCACTGGTTCGCGCAGGCCGCCCCGCTTGCCCAGGCCACCCTTCAGCAGACTGACGGCGCCAAGGGCGTTGCCGCGACCGACCGCGCCGCGGTCCAGAAGCAGGCGCCCTCGAACCCCGACCGCGAACACCCGGGCGAGGACAATTGCGCGATCTGCGCCGTCGTCGCGATGGCCAGTGCCGTCGTGTTCGCGGCACCACCCGTGCTGCTGCTGCCGCAGGCGATCGACCTGCTGTACCGCACCACCGACGCCGAATTTCTTCATCTGAAATCGGCCGGCACGGCGTTCCAGCCGCGCGCCCCTCCCGCGTCCTGACTCTCAACATCGCTAATCACGCCTGGGCTCGCCGCACATCGGCGAGGCCCGGGAGAAGTTGAAGTCGAATTCCGTCGCGCCGCGACGGCAGGCCGCCTCCGATCAACACACCATCATGCGGACGGCGCCTGACTGGAATCAGGACCATGTCATTTGAATTGCGACGCGCGCAGCGTCTGGGCGGAGCGAGCCTGCTCCTGCTCGGCGCCGCCGCCACATCCGCTCTCGCGCAAACGCCTGCGCAGGACAAATCGTCGACCGAGATCCCCGCGGTCACCGTGACGGCGCCGAGCCCCATCGTGCGCAGGGCAGTAGTTCCGTCCCGCAACGCAGGCCGCGGCACGCGGACCGCGCGGGTGCGAAGCCGTGAGCAAACGGCGGACGCGGCGCCGGCGGCCTCTGCGCCCGCGGCGCCCAGCAGGGCGTGCTGCCCGTGGTGACCAACCAGTTCGCGACCGTCACCGTGGTGCCGAACGAGGAGATCCGCCGCGAGGGCGGCGGCCAGCTCGGCGATCTCCTGTTCTCCAAGCCCGGCATCACGGGATCGAGCTTCGCGCCCGGCGCCTCCAGCCGGCCGATCATCCGGGGTCTCGACGTCAACCGCGTCGGCATCGTCGAGAACGGCACCAATGCGAGCGGCGCCTCCGATCTCGGCGAGGATCATTTCGTTCCGATCGATCCGCTTGCGACCAACCAGATCGAAGTGGTGCGCGGGCCCGCCGCGCTGCGCTACGGCTCGACCTCGATCGGCGGCGTCGTCAGCGCCACCAACAACCGGATTCCGGATGCGCTGCCGTCCTGCGCGCCGTCATTCCAGGCTTACGGCCTGCCGACCAAGGCTCCGCTCGCGAGTGCCGCGACTTCGCCTTGCGTCACCGCCGAGACCCGCACCGCGTTCTCTTCGGTCGACCGCGGCGTCGAGAGCGGCGTGCTGCTCGACACCGGCGGCGGCAATTTCGCCTTCCACGCCGACGCCTATGGCCGCACGACCTCGGATTATTCCATCCCGAGCTATCCCTATCTGAACGACCAGACACGCGCCGTGAACGGCCGCCAGCCGAACTCGGCAACGCGCTCGGACGGCGCCTCGATCGGCGGCTCCTATTTCTTCCAGGGCGGCTATATCGGCGCGTCGATCACCCAGAACGACTCGCTCTACCACATCCCCGGCATCGACGGCGCCGACCACAAGACGCGGATCGACGGCCACCAAACCAAGATCAACGTCAAGGGCGAGTACCGCCCCGACGCGACCGCGATCGACACGGTCAGGTTCTGGGCCGGCGCGACCGACTATCGGCACAACGAGATCGGCCTTGCCGATCCCGCCGACCTCAACAGCGACGGCATCCGCCAGACCTTCACCAACAAGGAGCAGGAGATCCGCACCGAGGTACAGCTGATGCCGTTCAACGCCCGCTTCGCCGAGGTGACGACGGCGCTCGGCTTCCAGGTCGGTCATCAGGAGCTGAGCGCGCCGAGCCCGGACAATCCCGGCACGCTGTTCAACGGGCTGTGGGATCCGAACAACAGCAACCGCGTTGCCGGCTACGCTTTCAACGAGTTCAAGTTTACCGATGCGACGCGGGCGCAGATCGCCGGCCGCATCGAGCACGTCGAGCTGCACGGCACGACGCCAAACTTCCCGACCGATTATTTGCCCGACGGCACGCCGCAGGCGGGCATCGCACGCAATCCGTCGTTCACGCCGAAGAGCGGCAGCATCGGCCTGCTGCAGGACCTGCCGGGCGGCATGGTCGGCAGCATCACCGCGCAATATGTCGAGCGCGCGCCGAAGGCGGCCGAATTGTTCTCGCGCGGCGGACATGATGCCACCGCGACGTTCGACATCGGCAACCCCAATCTCACCATCGAGACCGCGAAATCGGTCGAGCTCGAGGTGCGCCGGGCGACGGGGCCGTTCCGCTTCGAGGCGACCGTCTACTACACGCATTTCGACAATTTCATCTATCGCCGCCTCACCGGCGTGTCCTGCGACGACGACTTTGCATCCTGCGGCACGCCGGGCGCCGAGCTGAACCAGGCGGTCTACTCGCAACGCAATGCGAATTTCCGCGGCGGCGAATTCCAGTCGCAGCTCGACGTCGGCGCATTCCAGGGTGGTATCTGGGGCATCGAGAACCAGTTCGACATGGTCCGCGCCACCTTCAGCGACGGCACCAGCGTGCCGCGGATTCCTCCGATGCGGATGGGCGGCGGCGTGTTCTGGCGCGACGACAACTGGCTGATGCGGGTCAATCTGCTGCACGCCTTCGCGCAGAACAACGTCGCGGTGATCGCGGAGACGCCGACGGCGGGCTACAATCTGCTGAAGGCCGAAATCAGCTACAAGACCAAGCTGGATCGCAACTGGTTCGGCGCACGCGAGATGATGGCCGGCATCGTCGGCAACAATCTCCTCAACGAGAACATCCGCAACTCTGTGTCCTACACCAAGGACGAGGTGCTGATGCCCGGCATCGGCGTGCGGGCGTTCGCGAACTTCAAGTTCTGAACTTTAAGTTTGTCGGGGCTAAAGCCGAATGGCTTTAGGCAATCGACTGTCGCGGCTCTTCACCTCTCCCGCTTGCGGGAGAGGTCGGCGCGAAGCGCCGGGTGAGGGCTTTTTCCTCTTGGGGATTGTCCCATTGCGGAAACACCCTCTCCCCAGCCCTCTCCCGCAAGCGGGAGAGGGAGCGCACCTCCGTCATTGCAGCGATTGACGCTTGGTTTGCTCTACACCCGCGCCTTGCTCCAGTCCGGCGCGACCTGTCCCGACACGCCCTCGAAGGCGCCATCAGCGAGCCTCGAACACCAGGATGCGCGCGGCGTCCACCGGGCCCGGCATGGTGACGCGGCCCTTCGGCACCGGCTTGAAGCCGACGCGGCTGTAATAGGGCTCGTCGCCGACCAGCAGCACGAGGCGGTGGCCTTTCGTCCTTGCGTCCTTCAGCGCGCGCTCCATCAACAGACGGCCGACACCGCGGCCGCGGAACGGCGGCTCGACCGTGAGCGGCCCGAGCAGCAGCGCCGGCGTCTCGCCGACCAGCACCGGCAACTGCCTGACCGAGCCGACCAGCAGCGTGCCGATGCGGGCGGTGAAGGAGACGTCGAGCAGATGGTCGACATGCTCTCGGATGCGGTAGGCGCTTAGCACGAAGCGGCCGGGACCGAAGGTGCGTTCGTGCAGCCGCTCGATTGCCTGAGCGTCACCGGCCGCTTCGGGAAGGATGGTGAGGGAAAGATCGGTCATGTCAATCGCGGGATAGCACCTGAACGCCGCGCGGTCCATCGGGCAGCGAAGCCGCTCAGCTCCTTTTCAAGGTCGGTTGGGACAGATAGGCCAGCATCTTCATCTCCCGCCGCCCTCGCGTCACTGTGTCGAGAACGAGCCCGGAGGACACCGCGAGCAGGGCCATGATCATCAGGCCCATCGACAGCACTGCAGTCGGGAGGCGCGGCACGAGGCCGGTCTCGATGAAGGTGATCACGATCGGGATCGCGAGGATCACCGAGGCCACCGCCAGCAGGATTCCGATCGCCGAGAAGAAGCGCAGCGGCCGTTCCGAGCGGTAGAGCTTCAATATGGTGCCGAGGATGCGAAACCCGTCGCGCCAGGTGTTGAGCTTGGAGAACGAGCCTTCGGGACGCGCGTAATAAGGCGTCTCGATCTCGGCGACGGGCAAGGACAGTTCCAGCGCATAGACTGCGAGCCTCGGTCTCGATCTCGAAGCCGTCGGAGAGGACCGGAAAGGATTTTACGAAGCGGCGCGAGAACACCCGGTAGCCGGACAGGATGTCCTTGAAGGCATGCCCGAAGGTCGAAGCCAGGAAGCCGGTCAGCATGCGGTTGCCGGTGCGGTGGCCGAGCCGGTAGGCGGCCTGGACCTGATCGACGCGACGGCCGACCACCATGTCGAGATGATCATCGAGCAGCCGGTCGATCATGCCCGGCGCGCTCGGCGCGTCATAGGTGGCATCGCCGTCGACCAGCACATAGACGTCGGCCTCGACGTCGGCGAACATCCGGCGCACGACGTGGCCCTTGCCCTGCCGGCGCTCGCTACGCACGATCGCACCCGCTTCGCGCGCGATCGTCGCGGTGCGGTCGCGCGAATTGTTGTCGTAGACGTAGATCGCGGCCGAGGGCAGCGCCTTGCGGAAATCCGCGATGACGGTCGCGACCGCCGCTTCCTCGTTATAGCAGGGCACCAGCACCGCGATGCGAAGTTGCGCTGAGGTCATCGCGACGACACTCCGAGGCTTGCCGGCTCGCGACCGAGCAGCGCGGCCTGCCGTACCTCCGCCGGCTGCATCAGCCAGGCGAACGAGGCGCTCCACAGCGAGAGCATCGCGATCGGCACGATGTAATAGGGCGTGAAGATCGGATGGCTCAGGAAGAACACGAGATTGACGGCAAGATTGCCGGCGACGACGAGGGCCACCTGCCGCACACGCCCCTCGCCCACCCGCAACAGCTGAGCGGTCGAGCCAATCGCCAGCATGATCAGCACGAGCTGCATGTCGCGGAGGTAATGCCCGAATACGGCAATGTCGAAGGCCGGGGCGACCACGTCGGCGCTGCCATAGGTCGTGGCCAGCGGACTGCCGGCATTGATGGCCTGGGCGATCAATGTCGGGGCCGTGCCGACGAGGATACCGGCACTGAAGCCGAGCCCTTGTGCGAACGCCGCAAGCGTTCGCGACCGCAGGAACGCAACGCCGAGATAGATGACGTAGCCTGCCGCGAGCAACGCATTCGGCAATCTGAAATTGACGGACACGCCGATCAGAAGGCCAATCAGCGCGATCGGCAGCACCTTGCGCTTGTCTCGGCTCAGCCACAGCGCCGTCAGGAAGCCGGCCATCGCGCACACCGCCATGGTCGGCGCGACCGAATAGCTCGCCTTCGCCGGATTGATCATGAGGTACATCGCAAGCGCGCCGAACAGGCCGGCGCCGACGACCGACGCCAGCGTGCGCGCCATGGCGATGCCCGCGATCGCGAGGCCGCAGACGATCAGGCTGGCGGCAATATAGAGCGGCACCACCTGGTGGCCTTCCGGAAACAGCGCCAGCAGGAATCCGGTGCCCGGCGGGTATTGCATCACGATCTTGCCGCTCGGCATCGGATTGTGGCACGGCCAGCGGATCGGATCGCTCCGCTCGGCGAACGCGATCTCCTTCAGCTTGCCCTCGAAATAGCGGTCGTCGTCGAGCGCCGCATTGGTGTTGAGCCCGCCGACGCCGAGGCGCTGGAACAGATGCGCCTGCCGGAGATAGCAGATGTCGTCATAGACCCCGCGCGTCTCGCTCCAGCGCGACATCGTGACGATGTTGCTGGCGAGGATCGCAAGGCAGATCAGACCGAAGGCGAGTTTGGCAATCTTCATCCGGAGGCGCTCTTTCGGTCAGCTTACTAGCACAGCCCGCCTTCAGCGCCACGTCGCAATCAGGGGCTTGCCGTCCAGCACCTCGGCGATTCGCAGCCGCGTGCCGCGCGTGGTCCCCTCCGGCAGCGCCGCGATCGCGAAGAACCCGCATTCGGAGATCTCGCGGTTGGGCGCGGGAAGCCGGTCCTGCCTGAACTGCCTGACCACGTAGACGGCGACATGATCGCGGCGGGAGACGTGGCTGTTGAGGAAAATGCCATGCAGCGCCGCTTCTCCGGTGATGTCGATATCGCCCTCCTCCTTGAGGCTCGCGCCGCATCGCCTGTTCCATGGTCTCGCCATGGTCGACGCCGCCGCCGGGCAAATACCAGCCGCTGACATAGCTGTGCCTGACCAGGAAGACCCGATTCTCGGCATCCAGCACCACGGCGCGGACGCCCAGCGTCATGCCGCGAACGACGAGGAAATAGGCGTGGAAGATTCGCCGCAGCAGCGGCTCGCATCTCCGTCGGATCCGGTTCAGACGTTCTCCCATCAGTTTTCCTCGGCGCCCCGGTTCAGGCCCTGCTTGCGCCTTCGTTGCGACCTTGCCATTACAGCGGAGCAATAGCGAGGCAATCGCGCGCCATGTCCCCCAACACGCCGGCCCCCTTCACGCTCGCCCATCTGTCCGATCCGCATCTGGCGCCCTTGCCGAAGCCGCGGCTGATCGAGCTCGCGGGCAAGCGCGCGCTCGGCTACGTCAACTGGACGCGCAACCGCCACAAATACCAGCGCCGCGAGGTGCTCGACGCGCTGGTCGCCGACATGAAGGCGCAGGCGCCCGACCACATCGCGGTGACCGGCGATCTCGTCAACCTCGCGCTGGAAGCCGAGTTCGCGCCGGCTCGCGCCTGGCTCGACGAGGTCGGCCCGCCCGACCGCGTCACCACGATTCCCGGCAATCACGACGCCTATGTCCGCGCCACCTCGCACCGCTTCGGCGAGACGTTCGCGCCCTATCTCGCCAGCGACGACGGCGCCACCGGCTTCCCCTCGGTGCGCCGGCGCGGGCCGCTCGCGCTGATCAGCCTGTCCACGGCGGTGCCGACCCTGCCGCTGATGGCGACGGGCACGCTCGGGCGCGATCAGCTCGCCTCTCTCGAACGCCTGCTCGAACGGCTCGCGGCCGAGGACGTCTTCCGCGTGCTGCTGGTGCATCATCCGCTCAAATCCGCCGCGCGCCAGAAGCGCATGACGGACTCCGCGGATCTCCTGGCAGTCCTGAAACGCCACGGCGTCGAGCTGATCTTGCACGGGCATGACCACATTCATTCGACGATGTGGTTCGAGGGCCCCAACGGCAACATTCCCGCGCTCGGCGTGCCATCGGCCTCCGCGCTCGCCCACGGCCACTACCCGGCGGCGGCGTACAATCTGTTCAGGATCGAGAAGGACAATGCGGGCTGGCGCTGCGAGCAGACGGTGCGGAGCCTCGGGGCGGGATTTCAGATCGGGCAGATCAAGCATGTGAGGTTGATTTAGTTCGCCGTCATTCCGGGGCGCGCGAAGCGCGAGCCCGGAATCCATCGGGCGGCAATGCGCGGCGATGAATGGATTCCGGGCTCATGCTTCGCATGCCCCGGAATGACAGAGCAACTGATCACCAGCTCCGCAACGCCGCCAGCACCGCAAGCCCGAACAGCGCGGCGGCGCCGAGCACGAAGCCGAACACGAACGGCCAGACGCGCGAACGCCGCGGCGGCGGCTCGGCGGCCGGGGCTTGCGGTTCGGACGGGACCACCATGGCACGCTCGCGCTCGACCATACGGCGCGCGACATAATCGGTGACGGCTTCGACGATGGCGGCCGTGTCGTGCGATTCGGCGAGCACGATGCGGCCGAACCGGGTGTCCTGGAGGAAGCGGTACATCCGCTTGTCGCGCCCCATCGCGATGTGGGCGACGACGTCGACCCAGAGCCTCGGCGTATCGCCCTGGCTGATACCGCGGTCGAACAGATCGATTCTGTCAGGCACCTGCGCGAACAGGGGATCGAGGGCATCGTTGAGGATCTCGAGCCGCGCCACCTCGGCATCCCTGAGATCGACGACGACGCCGGTCCGGTCGGCGGCCTCGATCCGCGCGCGCAGCAGCGCATCGCGCAGGCGTACCGGGCGCGGCTGGCCGGGATGGGTCCCGCTGGTCTCGGGCTCTGACATTGTCGGCCTCGTCCTCGACTGATCCCCATTAACCTATCAGCAACCACGAGGCCCGCAAAGGGCTCATAATTCCAGACACTTACGGCGCCCACAGGCCATTGACCTGTGCCAAAAACAGACGATCCCACCCAGGCAGCGCCTGGATGGGACCATCCGTCCTTGGACGTCTTCTTAAGTCAGGGGCGTCAGGCCGAGACGCGCGAGGGCTCTTCCACGATCGAGAAGCGGACGCCGGCCTTGTGGCGGTTCTCTTCCGAGACCGTGCGCCAGGCATCCTCGGCTTCCTTGCGGGTCTTGAACGGACCCTGCACCTGGGCCGAGCCTTCCACGAGCTTGTGGAAGTTCATCGAACCGAACTCGCCGCCGATCACCCAGAAATTGCTGCCTTTGGTCATTGTCAGTCTCCTGTCCAACAGCGTGCTGCGTTAGCCGAACTGGTTCATGGTGTTGTGGGCGCCGCCCGCCTTCAGGGCAGCCTCGCCGGCGAAGTACTCCTTGTGGTCGTCGCCGATGTCGGAGCCGGCCATGTTCTGGTGCTTGGCGCAGGCGATGCCCTGACGGATCTCCTGGCGCTGCACGTTCTTGACGTAGCCGAGCATGCCCTGCTCGCCGAAATACTCCTTGGCGAGATTGTCGGTGGACAGCGCGGCCGTGTGATAGGTCGGCAGCGTGATCAGGTGGTGGAAGATGCCGGCGCGCTTGGCCGAATCCGCCTGGAAGGTCCGGATGCGCTCGTCGGCTTCCTGCGCCAGCGGCGTATCGTCGTATTCGGGCTTCATCAGCTCGGCACGGTTGTACTTGCTGACGTCCTTGCCGGCTTCCTTCATCGCATCGTAAACCTGCCAACGGAAGTTGAGGGTCCAGTTGAACGACGGCGAGTTGTTGTAGGCGAGCTTGGCGTTCGGGACGACCTTGCGGATGCGGTCGACCATCTTGGCGATCTGCTCGATATGCGGCTTCTCGGTCTCGATCCAGAGCAGGTCCGCGCCGTTCTGCAGCGAGGTGATGCTGTCGAGAACGCAGCGGTCCTCGCCGGTGCCGGGACGGAACTGGTAGAGGTTCGAGGGCAGCCGCTTCGGACGCATCATCTTGCCGTTGCGGTTGATGATGACGTCGCCGTTGCGAGCGTTCTCAGCGGTGATTTCCTCGCAATCGAGGAAGCTGTTGTACTGGTCGCCGAGATCGCCCGGCTTGTGGCTGACGGCGATCTGCTGCGTCAGGCCGGCGCCGAGCGAGTCGGTGCGGGTGACGATGATGCCGTCTTCGACGCCGAGCCTCGAGGAAGGCGTGGCGGCAGGCGCGGATCTTCGCGATGAACACCTCGTGCGGCACGGTGACCTTGCCGTCCTGGTGACCGCATTGCTTCTCGTCCGAGACCTGGTTCTCGATCTGCAGCGCGCAGGCACCAGCCTCGATCATCTTCTTGGCGAGCAGATAGGTCGCCTCCGCGTTGCCGAAGCCGGCGTCGATGTCGGCGATGACGGGGACGACGTGGGTCTGGAAGTTGTCGATCTTCGCGATCAGCTCCTGCTCGCGGGTCTTGTCGCCTTCCTTGCGCGCCTTGTCGAGCAGGCGGAAGATGTCGTTCAGCTCACGGGAATCCGCCTGACGCAGGAAGGTATAGAGCTCCTCGATCAGCGCCGGCACCGAGGTCTTCTCGTGCATCGACTGGTCGGGCAGCGGGCCGAACTCGGAGCGCAGCGCCGCGATCATCCAGCCCGAGAGATAGAGATAGGTGCGATCGGTCTTGCCGCCGAAGTGCTTCTTGACCGAGATCAGCTTCTGCTGGGCGATGAAGCCGTGCCAGCAGCCCAGCGACTGCGTGTACTTGGTGGGGTCGTTGTCATAGGCGGCCATGTCGGCGCGCATCAGCGCCGCGGTGTAGCGGGCGACGTCGAGGCCGGTCTTGAAGCGGTTCTGCAGGCGCATGCGCGCGACGGCCTCGGCCGACACGCCGTTCCAGGTCGGCTGGGTCTCGAGGAGCGCCTGGGCTGCCTTGACCTCGTCCTGATAGGACGACGGGCCCTGGAGGGTGCTGATGCCGCGCGGCTGGTAGTTCATCTAACTGATCCTTTCGCTGACGATGGCGATGGCGATGGCTTGCCATCGACATTCTTGACACTGCATTGCGAGATGCGTGTCAGAAGCTAAACGCCAAAACAGAAAGATCGTACAGATGGCTTGTTTCTTAATGGTGATGTCATGTAACATAAGAACATGTAATAGATGTTATTTTGTAAAGTTTGTAAAATATTAGGTCAGTAAGACTGCCCTTGATGCAAATGGAGCTCTGAGCCATGGCCGCCGAATCCGGCAAGAAACTCTTCGTCGGCCCCCGATTCCGGCGGATCCGCCAGCAATTGGGGTTGTCGCAGACCCAGATCGCCGAGGGGCTCGGGATCTCGCCGAGCTATGTCAATCTGATCGAGCGGAACCAGCGCCCGGTGACGGCGCAGATTCTGCTGCGGCTAGCCGAGACCTACGACCTCGATTTGCGGGATTTGGCGACCGCCGACGAGGACCGCTTCTTCGCCGAGCCTCAACGAGATCTTTTCAGATCCCTTGTTCCGCCAGATCGACGTACCCAAGCAGGAGCTGCGCGACCTCGCCGAGCTCTGCCCGGGCGTGACCCACGCACTGCAACGGCTCTATGCGGCCTATACAGAGGCGCGCCAGGGCGAGACGCTGGCCGCGGCCCAGATGGCCGACCGCGACGTCGGCACGCGCTACGAGGCCAATCCGGTCGAGCGCGTGCGCGAGCTGATCGAGGCCAACCGCAATTATTTTCCGGAGCTCGAGCAGGCCGCGGAAAACCTGCGCGACGAGCTGAACGTGCCTGCCGAAGGGCTCTACGCCGCGCTCGTGGAGCGCCTGCGCGAAAAGCATTCGATCCAGACCCGCATCATGCCCGTCGACGTGATGCGAGAGACGCTGCGGCGTTTCGACCGCCACCGCCGCCAGCTCCTGATCTCGGAGCTGGTCGACCTGCCCGGCCGCGCCTTCCAGCTCGCGTTCCAACTGGGCCTTGGCGAATGCGCACAGGCCCTGGAGACCATCATCGGCCGCGCCGGGCCGCTCGACGATGCGCCGCGCCGGCTGTTCCGCATCACGCTCGGCAACTACTTCGCGGCCGCCGTGATGATGCCCTACCCGACGTTCCTGGCCGCCGCCGAAGCGCTGAATTACGACATCCACGTGCTGGCACAGCGCTTCAATTCCGGCTTCGAGCAGGTCTGCCACCGGCTCACCACCCTGCAGCGGCCTAACGCGCGCGGCATTCCGTTCTTCCTGCTCCGCGTCGACAATGCCGGCAACGTCTCCAAGCGCTTCTCGTCCGGCACCTTCCCCTTCTCGAAGTTCGGCGGCACCTGCCCGCTGTGGAACGTGCACTCGACCTTCGACACGCCGGATCGCCTGCTCAAGCAGGTGATCGAGTTGTCAGACGGCACGCGCTATTTCTCGATCGCGCAGATGGTGCGCCGCCCCGTCGCCCCGCATCCGCTGCCGCAGCCGCGCTTTGCCATCGGCCTCGGCTGCGAGATCCGTCACGCCGCGCGCCTGACCTACGCCGCCGGCATGGATCTCGAGAAGAGCGAGGGAACGCCGATCGGCGTCAACTGCCGCCTCTGCGAGCGCGAAAACTGCGCCCAGCGCGCGGAGCCGCCGATCACGCGCACGCTGATCCTGGATGAGACGACGAGAAGGGTGTCGAGTTTTGCGTTCTCGAATGCAAGGGAGTTGTGAGGGGCGCGCGTGCCTTGTGGCAGGCGCAGCACCACTCACACCGCTGTCATGCCCCGCGAAGGCGGGGCATCCAGTACGCCGCAGCCCATCCGCTCTATCACTGCCGTCTCGAAGTACTGGATCGCCCGGTCAAGCCGGGCGATGACAGCGGAGAATGTGGCCCTACGCCAGCGTGTGCACGATCACCGGCCCGGCGGCTGCGCTCGCATGTCCCGCCAGCAGCGGGCCGAGATCCTTCTCGATCCAGGCGATCGCCCGCTTGTTGGCTTCCTCCGCCTGCTCGAACTTGTCGAAGATCGAGATTGCGGTGACCGTGTCGTCGCCGGCGTAGACGACGTAATAGGCACGGAAGCCGTCGACGTCGCTGATGATCGGAACGGCGCCGTCCTTGATGCGGCGCGCCAGCTCCTCCGCGCTCCCGCTTTTCGCCTTGGCCTGACGGATGGCGGCATACATGACATCCTCCCTTCCGGCTCGTGATGTGGGGCATGGTGCCCAAGAAAGAATCTACACCTCCAGGCTCATTCCGTCATCCTGAGGTGCGAGTGGCGCGATGCACATATATCGCGCCGGGAGTCTCGAAGGATGCACGGCCCCGATGCTGCAGCCGGGCTGTCGCCCTTCGAGGCCTCCGCTTCGCTCCGGCGCCTGAGGGTGACGGGACAGATAAGTGCCCGCGGTCGCCTTGGTTAACCCCGCACTAACCAGCCGCTGCGATCTGCAACCAACGGTTAAGCACGCCTCAACATCGGTGCCTTAGTCTTGCCCTACTCACTTTTCGCAAACAACGGCGGCTTATTCTGCCGGGCGAAGTGACATCAGGGGGTTCATCATGCGCATTGCGTTGCTGCTGACCGCAACCATCGTCGGCGCGCTCTTCGCCGGTCCATCTCGTGCCGGATCGCTCGTCGCCGACGCGGCACAGCCGCTGCCGCCGGGCTTCCAGAGCTATCGCGGCTACATGTTCGACCTCACCGAGAATGCCGACCGCAAGGACGTCGACAAGCTCACCGACAATCTGAAGCAGCAGATCGACCTCGTCGAAGGCGCGGGCCTGTCGCCGCGCGTGCTGCGCTTCTTCCATACCGTTCCGATCGTCGCGAGCGAGCTGGCCTGCCTCGACGAAGGTGCCGCGACCGCGTGCTATGGCCGGGTCACGCCGGACATCCGCCGCACCGCGCCGCGGGCCCTGACCGTGTGGGACCCCAACAAGCAGCGCTGGACCAATCCCAATGCAGTCGACCTCGCGGTGGATTCCGGGCTCGGCGTGATCATGCTGCGGCCGGACATGATGCGCTACGAGAAGGAGGCCGTGCTGCTGCACGAGCTCCTGCACGCCTATCATGCGCGGCTGCTGCCGGACGGCTATGCCAACAAGGGCGTGATCGGCTACTTTGCCCTCGCCAAGTCCAAGGACATGCTGCCCAAGGACTCCTACGCGATGAAGAACCCGATGGAGTTCTTCGCCGTGACCTCCAGCATCTTCCTTTCCGGAAAGAGCGAATTCCACGATCCGAAGTCGCGCGCGGCGCTCAAGGAGAAGATGCCGGACTATTACAAATATCTGGTCGGCGTGTTCGGCTTCGACCCCGAGCCGTCGGCGTCGAGCGGCCCGGTTGCCTCGCTGAAGTGAGGCACCCCGCCAAAGCACTCGGAAAGCCGCGCGCCCTGCGCGGCTTTTTCGTTCTGGCGGCCTGGAAGCTGCGGATGACGCACAGCCGGGAATTGCCAAGGTGGGGCCCGATCTGCATAGTCCCGCCCGCATCGATACCGATTTTCGAAGGGGATAAGAGAACATGGCGGACGCCGACCTGGATGTCGTGATCCGGCAACTGGCCAGACAGCTGCATACGGGCCTGATGACCCGCGCCAAGGAGCGGCGGGATCGCTTCAACGGCCTTGCGGCCAAGGCCAAGAGCAAGGAGACCGCCGACCGCTTCAAGATGATGGCCAAGGCGACCCTTGAACAGGCCACCGCCGCCGCCAAGCGCCTGCAGATGTCCGCCGACAACGTCGCCGACAGCTACGCGCGGTCGATGCGGATCGCCGCCAGCACGCCGGTCGCCGTGAAGGCTGAAAAGAAGACCAAGGAAGACAAGCCGGCGAAGAAGGCTGCCAAGGCGAAGAAGGCGAAAGCCAAGAAGGTGAAGTAAGACGAGCTGCCATCACCCCTCCCCGTAAGAACGGGGCGAGGGAGAATCTCTCCGCACACTCAGCTCCCTAGGGTGGGCAAAGCGAAGCGTGCCCACGCATCTGTTGCCGTATCGTAGAGATCGTGGGCACGGCGCAAGTGCGCCGTTGCCCAACCTACGATTCCAGGATTCGCGGATAGACTTTCATCGCCTCGGCACGGACGCCTGCATCGGCTCGGCGCTCGCAAGCTCGGCGAGTTTTGCACGGGCGGCTTCGCGCGTGCCGGCGTCTTTGCCGGCGGGCAGCGCCAGCGCCGCCTCGAAATCAGCACGCGCGTCGTCGGCCTGGCCACGGGCGAGGAATGCAAGGCCGCGGTCGAGGCGGGCCTCGGCATCAGAGGGGTCGAGGCGGACCGCCGTGTTGTAGCTCAGGATGGCGCGATCGAGATCGCCGGTGGCCGCGAGCGCGAGACCGCGCTGGTGATAGGGCGCTGCGAGCTTGGGATCATGCGCGATCGCCTCGTCAAAGTCGGCGATGGCGAGCTGGAGGTCGCCGTTCAGACGGCGCGCGAGCGCACGGTCGCGGTAGAGCGCCGCGCGGTTGGGATTGAGGTGAACCGCCTCGTCGAAATCGGCGATCGCCCGCTTGTAGTCGCCATGGCGCAGCGCGATCCGGCCGCGCCCCTCATAGGCAAAAGCGATCAGCGAGCCGCGCAGCGGCGAGAAGCCGATCACGGCGGAGCAGATGTCGGGATCGTCCTCGTCGCCGCAATTGACCACCATGTGCGTGGACAGGCCCATGAGCACACAGAGGACGATCAGCACTGGTAAGGCAACTCTGGTCATCTTCGACCGTGGCCGGCAGCGGGCCGGCCACGCATCCCCTTTCGAAGAAAGCATCTCCCCTCGCTGTTAGCACCGGCCCCGGCGATCCTATGTGCGCCAGGTCACAAAGCGCGAGCCATCCCTCGAAGTTCCGTCAGCCCCAGGGCCCGCGTGCAGGACCTCGTGAAGTCGAGCGACCCCAGGGGCCACGCGGAGGATAGTTCTCGTTGGCGCCGACCGACGGCGCGGCCTGCGTGCCGAGCTCTATCGCGAGCTGCTGAAGCGCGGCGATGCGGTTCTGCGTCGAGGGATGAGTGGCGAACAGGTTGTCCACGCCATGGCCCGACAGCGGGTTGATGATGAACATGTGCGCGGTCGCCGGATTTCGCTCGGCCTCGTAGTTCGGCACCTGATGCGCGGCCCCCTCGATCTTCACCAGCGCGGAGGCCAGCCACATCGGTTGTCCCGCGATGCGCGCGCCGAGATCGTCCGCGGCATATTCACGGGTGCGGCTGATCGCCATCTGCACCAGCATGGCGCCGATCGGAGCGAGGATCATCATCAGGATCGAGCCGACGATGCCGAGACCATTGTTGTTCTCGCGATTGCCGCCGAAGAACATGCCGAACTGCGCCAGCATGGAGATGGCGCCGGCGATGGTCGCGGTGATCGTCATCAGCAGCGTGTCGTGATTCTTGATATGGGCGAGCTCGTGCGCGATCACGCCGGCGAGCTCTTCGCGGCTGAGCTGGCGCATCAGGCCGGTGGTGACGGCGACCGCGGCATTTTCGGGATTGCGGCCGGTCGCGAACGCGTTCGGCTGCACCTCGTCCATCAGGAACACCCGTGGCATCGGCAGGCCCGCACGGCCGGCAAGCTCGGCGACGAGCCCGACCAGCTCCGGCGCGCTTCTACGGTCGACCTCATGGGCGCCGTACATCGAGAGCACCATGCGGTCGGAGTTCCAATAGGTAAAGATGTTCATCGCGGCAGCAATGACGAGCGCGATCATGGCGCCGGCGGCGCCGCCGATCAGATAGCCGACGCCCATGAACAGGGCGGTGAGGCCTGCGAGCAGCATTGCGGTACGTAGATAGTTCATGGCCGTCTCCCGGGCGCGGCCGCGGGCAATTGGAAGTACCAGCAGACCGGCAGACATCAGGTAGGGATCACCCCGGCCGGAGTGCAAGGTTTCAAGGTGCGTCGCGGAGCCGCGGCACTGGTTTGCGTGCCATACTTCCATTAAACTTCAATCAGAATCCGAACGTCCCCTCCCCCGCCGGAAATTCCATGCTCCAGACCCGATTTGCGATTGCGGCCGTCGCGCTGCTCGCGTGCACCGCCACCGCCTCCGCCCAGTTTCAGCCGCCGCCGCCCGCAAGGCCCGCGGCGCCCAAGGCGCCTTCGCCGCGCGCAGCGTCATGTCATAACGGGGCGAACTTCGATCGCTTTCTGGCCGACGTGAAGAGCCAGGCCGTCGCCGCAGGTGTGTCGCAGCGGACGATGGCGGAGGCCTCGCCTTATCTCGTCTACGACCAGGGCATCGTCAATCGCGATCGCGGCCAGCGCGTGTTCGGCCAGCTCTTCATCGAATTCGCGGGACGTATGGCCGCGCCCTATCGGATGCAGAACGGCCAGCAGCACATCAAGCAACACGCCGCGGCGTTCGCGCGCGCGGAGAAGGAATATGGCGTGCCGCCGGCGGTGATCGCCGCGTTCTGGGGCCTGGAGAGCGATTTCGGCGCCAACATGGGCAATCTGCCGACGCTGAAATCGCTGGTGTCGCTGGCCTATGACTGTCGCCGCTCCGAAATGTTCGTGAACGAGACCATCGCCGCGCTGAAGATCATCGATCGCGGCGATCTGCATCCCGACGAGATGATCGGCTCTTGGGCCGGCGAGACTCGGGCAGACCCAGTTCCTGCCCGTGCACTACGTCAACTATGCCGTCGACTATGACGGCGACGGGCGGCGCGATTTGCTGCGCTCGCCCGCCGACGTGATCGGCTCGACCGCGAACTACATCGCGAGCGGCCTGAAATGGCGGCGCGGCGAGCCATGGCTGGAAGAGATCAAGGTGCCGCCGAACCTGCCATGGGAGAAGACTGATCTCACGGTGAAGGAGCCGCGCTCGACATGGGCGCAGCTCGGGGTGACCTATCCGGACGGACGTCCCCTGCCTAACGACAATCTGCCGGCCTCCGTGCTGCTGCCGATGGGCCGCTTCGGGCCAGCCTTCATGGCTTACGCGAATTTCGCCGCCTACACCGAATGGAATAACTCGCTGATCTATTCGACCACGGCGGGCTATCTCGCCTCGCGCATCGCGGGCGCCGCCCCCATGCGCAAGCCGGCGCAACCGGTGCCGCAATTGCCGTTCAACGAGCCTCAAGGAATTGCAGCAGCTGCTGGTGCGCGCCGGCTTCAATGTCGGCAAGGTCGACGGCGTGCTGGGCCAGCAGAGCCGCGCCGCCGTGAAGGCGATGCAGGTCAAGTTCGGCCTGCCGGCGGATTCCTGGCCGACCGCCGAGCTGCTCGCGCGCATGCGCGGCGGCACGGCGCAGGCGCAGCCGGCTGGGACAGTGCGGTAGAATTCTATCCGCTGTCATTCCCCGCGAAGGCGGGGAATCCAGTACGCCGTGGCGTATTGGTTCGATCACAACCGCCTCTGGAATACTGGATCGCCCGGTCAAGCCGGGCGATGACGGCGGTGTGTGCGGTGACCGGCGGCAGCGGAGTGTGCCGCGGCGACACCATGAGCCAACGCTATGGAATTTTCGCACTGCAAAAGCCGCTTTGCGCGATTGTATTTTTCCATGAGCCTCCCATGTGAGTGGCTCAGGTTTTCTCCTGAGATTTTCCATTCACAAGCGAGCATCACATGTCCTTCTACGACGCCGTCGTCCCCGCCTATTTGCAAATGCTGAACAGCGTGACCGGGCTGCTCACCAAAGCCGAGGCGCATTGCGCGGCGAAAAAGATCGACCCGAGCGTGCTGCTCGGCTCCCGCCTGTTTCCGGACATGCTGCCGCTGTCGAAGCAGATCCAGCTCGTCAGCGATTTTGCCGCCAAGGGCTGCGCCCGGCTGACGCACAGCGAAGTCCCCTCGACGCCCGACACCGAGACGAGTTTTGCGGAATTGAAGCAGCGGCTGGCGAAGACCATCGACTATGTGAAGTCGTTCAAGCCGGAGCAATTTGAGGGTGCCGATACCAAAGACGTCACCTTCCCGGCCGGACCGGACAAGTCCATCACCATGAAGGGCCAGCAATTCCTGAGCGCGTTCTCGCTGCCGAACTTCTATTTCCACTGCGCAACCGCTCACGGCCTTTTGCGCCATAACGGCGTCGAGATCGGCAAGCGCGATTTCATGGGCGCGAACTGATTTGTCGGATCGCACGGCGACGATAGCCGAATTCCGTCGTCGCAGCCGATATTGCACATGAATTATGCTACGCGGCCGTTGCCGCGTAGCTCGCCTGCACTTTCCGTATGGCTCCTCCCTTGCGCTGGATGCCGCGATGCACAAGTGTTCCTGACCTTTCACCGTCTGGAACACCCCACATGAGCCGTTCGACCAAATTGTTTGAGACCTACAAGCTCGGCCCGATCACGCTGGCCAACCGCCTCGTCATGGCGCCGCTGACGCGCAACCGCGCCGTGCCGGGCACGTTCGTCCCCGGCACGCTTGCCGCCGACTATTACAGCCAGCGCGCTTCCGCAGGCCTTCTGATCACCGAAGCAAGCCAGGTTTCGCAGCAGGGCCAGGGCTACCAGGACACCCCCGGCATCTACAGCAAGGAGCAGGTCGCCGGGTGGCGCAAGGTCACCGACAAGGTGCATGCGCGCGGCGGCAAGATCTTCATCCAGCTCTGGCATGTCGGCCGCATCTCGCATGTCGACCTGCAGGCGAATGGCGCGGCCCCGGTGGCGCCGAGCGCGATCCGCGCCAAGGGCAAGACCTTCGTGAACGGCACCTTCGCGGACGTCTCCGAGCCACGCGCGCTCGAACTGTCCGAGATTCCCGGCATCATCGACGATTTCAAGCGTGCGACGAAGAACGCGCTGGAGGCCGGCTTCGACGGCGTCGAGATCCACGGTGCCAACGGCTATCTGCTCGAGCAGTTCGCCAAGGACGGCGCCAACAAGCGTACCGATGCCTATGGCGGCTCGATCGAGAACCGCGCGCGGCTGATGCTGGAGGTCTCCAAGGCCGTCGTCGCCGAGGCCGGCGCCGATCGCACCGGCATCCGCATCTCGCCGGTGACGCCGGCCAACGACATCTCGGATTCCAACCCGCAGGCGCTGTACGATCACATCGTCGACGGGCTCAGCGCGCTCAAGCTGGTCTATCTGCACGTGGTTGAAGGCGCCACGGGCGGGCCGCGCGACATCGCGCCGTTCGACTATGCGTCCTTGCGCAAGCGCTTCTCCGGCGCCTACGTCGCCAACAACGGCTACGATTTCGCACTCGCCACCAAGGTGCTGGACGCGAACGCAGCCGATCTCATCGCCTTCGGCAAGCCGTTCATCTCCAATCCGGACCTCGTCGAGCGGCTGAAGCAGGGCGCGCCACTGAACGACTGGGACAAGAACACGTTCTACGGCGGCGGCGCCAAGGGCTACACGGATTATCCGACGCTGGCGGCCGAGCCGGCGGAGTGAGGCATCACCCTATCCACACAACGGCTGTCATGCCCCGGCTTGACCGGGGCATCCAGTACGTTGGGGCCGTTCGGTTCAATCACGACCGTCGCGGAGTACTGGATCGCCCGCCTTCGCGGGCGATGACAGCAAGGGCGTAAAGACGACGCACCTAACCCATCACAAGCAAAAAGGCCGGGATCGCTCCCGGCCTTTCGCATTGGTGAGGTTCGACGCGCTTACTTCGCTTCCGCGCGCTTCGGGGGGTTGCCGGCCACGACTTGATCAGCGTGTCGTAGTCGACCGTCTCACCCTTCGGCTTCTCGTTGGCGAGCTTGCGCTGGGGCGCGATGGTGCCGTCCTTCTCGGCCTTCGCGAACCAATATTCCGGCTTCTCCTTCTTGTGGAGCTTCGGACCGCAGGCGCCCTGCACGTTGGACTTCTCGAGGCGCTCCATGACGGAGTCCTGAGCAGCCGCGAGGGCATCCATCGCCGCTTGCGGCGTCTTCGCACCGGACGACGCATCGCCGATGTTCTGCCACCACAGCTGAGCCAGCTTCGGATAGTCGGGCACGTTGTTGCCGGTCGGGGTCCACTGCACGCGCGCGGGCGAACGGTAGAACTCGATCAGGCCGCCGAGCTTCGGCGCACGCTCGGTGAACGACTTGTCCCAGATGTCGGATTCACGGATGAAGGTGAGACCGACATGGCTCTTCTTCAAGCTCACCGACTTGGAGATGATGAACTGGAGATAGAGCCAGGCCGCCTTGCGGCGGTCCGCCGGGGTCGACTTCAGAAGCGTCACGGAGCCGGCGTCCTGGTAGCCGAGCTTCATGCCTTCCTTCCAGTACGCACCGTGCGGCGAGGGCGCCATACGCCATTTCGGCGTACCGTCCGCGTTCATCACGGCGATGCCCGGCTTCACCATGTCGGCGGTGAAGGCGGTGTACCAGAACATCTGCTGGGCGATGTTGCCCTGGGCCGGCACGGGGCCTGCTTCGGAGAACGTCATGCCCTGCGCCTGCGGCGGCGCATACTTCTTCAGCCACTCGAGGTACTTGGTGATCGAGTAGACCGCGGCCGGACCGTTGGTGTCGCCACCACGCTCGACCGAGGAGCCGACCGGGCGGCAGCCTTCCATGCGGATGCCCCACTCGTCGACCGGCAAGCCGTTCGGAATGCCCTTGTCGCCGTTGCCGGCCATCGACAGCCAGGCGTCGGTGAAGCGCCATCCGAGCGACGGGTCCTTCTTGCCATAGTCCATATGGCCGTAGACCTTGACGCCGTTGATCTCCTTGATGTCGTTCGTGAAGAACTCGGCGATGTCCTCATAGGCGGACCAGTTCACGGGCACGCCGAGTCTCGTAGCCATACTTGGCCTTGAACTTGGCCTTGTAGTCGGCGTTGGTGAACCAGTCGTAGCGGAACCAGTAGAGGTTCGCGAACTGCTGGTCAGGCAGCTGGTAGAGCTTGCCGTCGGGACCCGTTGTGAACGACTTGCCGATGAAGTCGTTGACGTCGAGCATGGGGTCGGTGACGTCCTTGCCCTCGCCGGTCATGTAGTCCGACAGCACGATGGTCTGGCCGTAGCGGAAGTGGGTGCCGATCAGGTCGGAATCGTTGATCCAGCCGTCATAGACGTTCTTGCCGGACTGCATCTGGGTCTGCAGCTTCTCGACGACGTCACCTTCCTGGATGAGGTCGTGCTTGAGCTTGATGCCGGTGAGTCTCGGAGAACGCCTTGGCCAGCGTCTGCGACTCGTATTCGTGCGTGGTGATGGTCTCGGAGACGACGTTGATCTCCATGCCCTTGAAGGGCTCGGCGGCCTTGGCGAACCACTCCAGCTCCTTCTTCTGGTCTTCCTTCGACAGCGTCGAGGGCGTGAATTCCGCGATCCACTTCTGGATCACGGCGTCGTCGGCGGCGCGGACCGGCGCCGAGACGGCGAACGACACCGCCATGATGGCGGCGGCGCTGGACATGGTCAGAAAACTGCTCTTGGTCAATGGACCTTTCCTTCTCCTAAACTGTCGCATGTTGTTCCTCCGTTGCAGCGACAAACTTTTATACAGATCCGGATTGCCCCCGGATCTGGCCGTCCCTTCGCAAGCTTCAGACCGTGCGGAAAATGAGCACGGCCGTCACCAGCGAAATTCCACTTGCAAGCCACAGGCGCGAAATCTCGACGCCGTCCTCACCCATCGGCAGCGTTGCGATCGCGTCGGTGCCGAAGAAGGCGATCCAGAGAAGGTGGATGACCGCCGCAATGATCAACGAAATGAACAGGCGATCGCCGCGCGTGGTCGGGATCCGCAGCACGCCGACGCGTTCGGCCTCGGGATAGACCGCCGCAAGCCACGTCATCACGGCGAGCGTGCAGGCGAGCGCGGTGAAGAAGATCGCCGTTGGCAGCGTCCAGGCCATCCATGCGATGGATTCCATTGATGCCTCCCTAGACTCTGCCGAGCGCGAAACCGCTCGCGATGTAGTTACGGACGAACCAGATCACGAGCGCGCCCGGGATGATGGTGAGCACGCCGGCGGCCGCCAACAAGCCCCAATCCATACCCGATGCCGACACCGTGCGCGTCATGATCGCGGCGATCGGCTTGGCCGACACCGAGGTCAGGGTGCGCGCCAGCAACAGCTCCACCCAGGAGAACATGAAGCAGAAGAAGGCGGCGACACCGATGCCGCTCGCGATCAAGGGCACCAGGATCTTGATGAAGAAGCGCGGGAAGGAATAACCGTCCAGGAATGCCGTCTCGTCGATCTCGCGCGGCACGCCCGACACGAAGCCTTCCAGGATCCACACCGCCAGCGGCACGTTGAAGATGCAGTGCGCGAGCGCGACGGCCCATGGCGTATCGAACAGGCCGATCGCCGAATAGAGGTTGAAGAACGGCAGCGCGTAGACCGCGGCCGGCGCCATGCGGTTCGACAGCAGCCAGAAGAACAGGTGCTTGTCGCCGAGGAAGCGGTAGCGCGAGAACGCGTAGGCCGCCGGCAGCGCCACCGAGATCGAGATGATGGTGTTGAGAACGACGTATTCCAGCGAGTTGATGTAGCCGGAATACCAGCTCTCGTCGGTGAAGATGCGCTTGTAGTGCTGCAGCGTCGGCGTGTGCGGCCACAGCGTCATCGTCGAGACGATCTCGGCGTTGGTCTTGAAGCTCATGTTGACGAGCCAGTAGATCGGCAGCAGCAGGAAGATCAGGAACAGCCCCATGATGAGGCGGCGGCCGGGGATCGAGTGCATCACGCGGCTCCTTCCTGCTGTTTCCGGTCAGAGCCCGCATTGGTCATGACGGTGTAGAAGATCCAGCAGACGATCAGGATGATGAGGTTGTAGACCAGCGACAAAGCCGCGGCCTTGCCGAGGTCGAACTGGCCGAGCGCGATCTTGACGAGCCTCGATCGACACGAAGGTCGTGGAGTTGCCGGGGCCGCCGCCGGTGACGACGAACGGCTCGGTGTAGATCATGAAGCTGTCCATGAAGCGCAGCAGCACCGCGATCAAGAGCACGCGGTTCATCTTCGGCAGCTGGATCGCCTTGAACACGGCCCAGCGCGAGGCGCCGTCGATCTGCGCGGCTTGGTAATAGGCTTCCGGAATCGACTTCAGGCCGGCATAGCACAGCAGCGCGACGAGACTGGTCCAATGCCAGACGTCCATCACGATAACGGTGACCCAGGCATCGATCTCGTTGGAGACGTAGTTGTAATCGATGCCGATGGCATTGAGGACGTAGCCGAGCAATCCGATGTCCGGCCTACCGAAGATCTGCCAGATCGTGCCGACCACGTTCCACGGAATCAGCAGCGGCAGCGCGAGGATGACGAGGCAGGCCGCCACGGTCCAGCTCCTGGCGCGGCATCGACAAGGCGATGACAATGCCGAGCGGCACCTCGATCGCGAGGATCACAAGCGAGAAGAACAGGTTGCGACCGAGCGAAGCGAGAAAGCGGCCGCCGAGGTCGGTCGAGGGATCGAGCAGCTCCTTGAACCAGCCCACCCCGTTCCAGAAGAACTGGTTGTTGCCGAAGGTGTCCTGCATCGAATAGTTCACCACCGTCATCAGCGGCAGCACCGCCGAGAAGGCGACGACCAGGAACACCGGCAGCACCAGGAACCAGGCTTTTTGGTTGACGGTCTTGTCCATCAGGCAGTTCCCTCGACCAGAAGGCTGTCGGCGTAGACGTGGACATGCGACGGATCGAATTTCAGTCCGGCCATGCCGTCGGCACTCGTGAAGCCGGCCGGCGCGCGCGCGGCAAGCTTGGCATCGCCGAGGCGTGCCCGCGCAAAACGGATGCGGCCGAGATCGTCGAGGCGCTCGATCTTCGCCGTGAGCAGGCCCGGCGCGGGCGCGACCACCTCGACGAATTCGGGACGGACGCCGATCTCGATCTTGGCGCCGGCAGGCAAATTGTCGTAGGCGCGGTTGAGCGCGATCACGTGGCCGCCGATGTGCGCCTCGCGCCCCTCACCTCCGCCGGCAGGATGTTCATGCCGGGCGAGCCGATGAAGTAGCCGACGAACGTATGCGCCGGCTTGTCGAACAGCTCGGCCGGCGTGCCGCTCTGGACGACGCGGCCGTCATGCATGACGACGACGGTGTCGGCGAAGGTCAACGCCTCGGTCTGGTCGTGGGTGACGTAAATCATCGTGAGGTCGAGCTCGCGATGCAGCGCCTTCAGCTTGGAGCGGAGCTGCCATTTCAGCTCGGGATCGATCACGGTCAGCGGCTCGTCGAACAATACGGCGGCGACGTCGGAGCGGACGAGGCCGCGGCCGAGCGAGATCTTCTGCTTGGCGTCGGCCGTCAGCCGCGTCGCCTTGCGGTTCAGATAGGGTTCGAGATCGAGCAGGCGGCCGATCTCGGCAACGCGCTTGTCGATCTCGGCCTTGGGCACGCCGCGGTTCTTCAGCGGAAACGCCAGGTTCTGTCCGACCGTCATGGTGTCGTAGATCACCGGAAACTGGAACACCTGGGCGATGTTGCGCTTCTGGGTTGACAGCGGTGTGATATCCACCCCGTCGAACAGGATTTTCCCCCGCGAGGGCGTGATGATGCCGGAGATGACGTTGAGCAGCGTGGTCTTACCGCAGCCGCTCGGGCCGAGCAGCGCATAGGCGCCGCCCTGCCGCCAGGTCATGGTCACCGGCTTCAGCGCAAAGCTGTCCTGCGGCGCATCATTGCCGCCGTAGGAGTGCGCGAGATCGACGAGGTCAATGCGGGCCATGGCGCACCTCCCTCAAGAGGTCGGCGCCGCGACCAACCGGTCGGCGGCATCGAACACGAAGACATCATTGGGATCGAGCACGGCGTCGAGCGTCTGGCCGGGCTCGAACTCGTGCACGCCGTGCAGCACCGCCACCCAGTTCGATCCGTCGCGGGTCAGATGCACGAAACTCTCCGAACCGGTGATCTCGGTCACCGTGACAGTGGCATGGAACGCATGGCGGTCGGCCTCGCCATTGGCGAGCGCGAGCTGATGCGCGCGGAAGCCGACGCGATAGGTACCGTCGGCGAGGCCTGAATACAGACCGGAGGCCGGCGACGCCGTGCCGCCGGCATATTGCACGGAGCCGTTCTTCTTCTCGATGCCGACGAGATTGAGCGGCGGATCGGAAAACACCTGCGCGACACGCAAGCTTTGCGGACGGCGGTACACATTGGCGGTCTCGCCCATCTGCAGCGCCTGGCCTTCCCACATGCAGACCGTGTTGCCGCCAAGCAAAAGCGCCTCGGTCGGCTCGGTGGTGGCATAGACGAAGATCGCGCCCGAGGCTTCGAAGATGCGCGGCAGCTCGGCGCGCAGCTCCTCGCGGAGCTTATAGTCGAGATTGGCGAGCGGTTCGTCGAGCAGCACGAGATCGGCGCCCTTGACCAGCGCGCGCGCGATCGCGGTGCGCTGCTGCTGGCCGCCGGAGAGCTGGAGCGGCGTGCGCTTCAGGAACGGCTCGAGCCGCAGCAATTTGGCAGCCTCGGCGACGCGCGCCGCGATCTCGTCGCGCGGCTTGCCTTGCACGCGCAATGGTGAAGCGATGTTCTCGTAAACCGTGAGCGAGGGATAGTTGATGAACTGCTGGTAGACCATCGCGACCGAACGCTGGCGCACGTCGGCCCCGGTGACGTCCTTGCCGTTCACCACCACCTTGCCGCTGGTCGGCTTGTCGAGGCCGGCGAGCAGCCGCATGATCGAGGTCTTGCCCGACAGCGTCGGCCCGAGCAGCACGTTGAGCGTGCCGCTCTCCAGCGTCAGCGAGACGTCGCGGATGTGCTCGACACCGTCGACGGTCCGGGTCACGTGGTCGAGTGTCACGGTCATGAGCGTCCTCCCGCTTCCAGCAGGGGACTTTGCGGCACAGCGTGGGTCCTGATCCAGTCGTCAAGCACGGCGATCTCGTCGGCAGATAGTCGCAGGCCGAGCTTGGAGCGGCGCCAGACCACGTCCTCGGCGGTGACGGCCCATTCATTGGCCATGAGGTAGCGGACCTCGCGCTCGGTCAACGTCGCGCCAAAGGACTGGCCGAGATCGGCCGCCGATTTGGCGTCCCCGAGCAGCTTGACGGTCTTTGTGCCATAGGCGCGGGCGAGACGGCGCGCATGCTCGTGACTGAGGAAGGGATAGCCACGCTGAAGCTCGGCGATCAGCCCGTCGATGTCGGACACATTCATGTCGCCGCCGGGCAGCGGCCATTTGCCGGTCCAGCCCTCCCGCGCTTTCGCGCTGCGAAGATAGGGTGCGAGCCGTTCCAGCGCCTCTTCGGCGAGGCGGCGATAGGTCGTGATCTTGCCGCCATAGATCGACAACAGCGGCGCCCCGCCGGGCGTGTCGAGCTCGAACACGTAGTCGCGCGTGGCGGCCTTGGCCTCGCTGGCGCCGTCGTCATAGAGCGGGCGCACACCGGAATAGGTCCAGACCACATCGTCCGGCGTCACCGGCTTGGCCAGATATTCGCTCGCCGCCGTGCAGAGATATTGGATTTCCTCAACCGTCGCCTTCACCTTGGCGGGGTCCCCGTCATAATCGCGGTCGGTGGTTCCGATCAGCGTGAAATCATCCTGGTACGGGATCACGAAAATGATGCGGCCGTCGGCATTCTGGAACATGTAGGCGCGGTCGTGGTCATAAAGCTTCCTGACCACGATGTGCGAGCCCTGCACCAGGCGCACCTTGGCTTTCGCGTTGACTCCGGCGCCGCGGCCGAGCACGTCCTCGACCCAGGGGCCGCCGGCATTGACCAGCGCTTTCGCCTGGATCTGTGAACGCTCGCCGGTCAGCGTGTTGACCATGCTGACGGTCCAGAGGCCGTCGGACTGCTTGATGTCCGTTGCACGGGTGCGGGTGCGGATCTCGGCGCCCTTGTCGGCGGCATCGCGCGCGTTGAGCACGACGAGGCGGGCGTCGTCGACGAAACAGTCGGAATATTCGAAAGCGCGGCTGTAGCGATTCGGGATCAGCGGCTTGCCGACCTCGTCACGCCTGAGATCGACCGAGCGGGTGGCGGGCAGCAGATGCCGGCCGCCGATGTGATCGTAGAGGAAGAGGCCGAGCCGCAGCAGCCAGGCGGGCCGCAAGCCCGCATGATGCGGCAGAACGAAACGCAGGGGGCGGATGATGTGAGGCGCGATGCCCCACAGGATCTCGCGCTCGATCAGCGCCTCACGGACCAGCCGAAACTCGTAATATTCGAGATAGCGCAGGCCGCCATGCACCAGCTTGGTCGACCAGGACGACGTCCCGCTCGCCAGGTCGTTCATTTCGCACAGGAACACGGTATTGCCGCGGCCCACCGCGTCACGCGCGATGCCGCAACCGTTAACACCGCCTCCAATGATGGCGAGGTCGAAAATACGCTCCAACAGACGCATCCCCGAACGCCGCCCGTTCGTTCGGGCGACTGCTTTCGTTTTTGATTAGATCACACCGAAAAACGAAAGCAAGATGAAAGAGAGGCGAAAGGAAGTGAAAGCGGAACATTTTGGTGGGCAATGGGGCGGAGAAATCGGCAGATTTGCCGGCTATGCGAGAGGCACAGTGCACTTGATCGGTCGCCATCTAGACATTATGGTCATAGTAGTCATATTGGTTTTTTCACATGATCGACCGAAACACTGCACCTGATGCGCTTCCGCCTGATGACGTCTGGACACTCGCCAACGCCAAGGCGCGGCTGTCCGAGGTGGTCGACCGCGCTCAAGCCGGCCCTCAGATCATCACCAGGCACGGCAAGCCAAGTGCGGTCGTCGTTTCCACTGAAGAATGGGCACGGAAGACCGCACGCAAGGGCACGCTTGCCGAATTCCTGCTGGCCTCGCCGTTGCGCGGGGCTAACCTTGAGCTTGAACGCATCCGGGATGAACCGCGCGACGAGATGCCGTGAACCTGCTCCTCGACACCAATGTGCTGTCAGAGGTTCGGCGCCCGGCGCCATCCCCGAAAGTCCTGGCGTGGCTCGATACAATCGATGAGGACCGCGCGTTCATCAGCGTCGCCTCGATTGCCGAGCTTCGTCGCGGCATTGCACTGCTTGACGACGGCCGGCGGCGCGCGGCCTTAACAGCCTGGCTTGCCCACGATCTGCCGGCGCGATTTGCGGGCCGCATCCTGCCGATCGATCATGCCGTGGCTGAACGATGGGGCGACCTGATGGCGCAGAGCCGCCGCACCGGTGTTGCACTGTCCGTGATGGACGGCTTCTTTGCGGCCAGCGCGCTCGTCAGCAACCTCACGCTCGTCACACGCAACGTGAAGGATTTTGCGGCCTTCGGTGTCCCCCTGCTCAACCCGTGGGACGACGCCTAGTCTTATCGCAGCCGCACCACCGGCGCGGCTTCCGGTGCCGCATCCTGGCTATCTGCCGGTGCATCATCGATGTCCGCGGCCTTCGGCATCGCCGCCATCACCTCGATGCCCTTGCTGTGGCAGATGGTGGCGAGGCGCTCGGGCAGCTCCTGGTCGGTCACGAAGGTCTGGATCTGGGTCATGTGCGCGATGCGCACCGGCGCGCTGCGGCGCAGCTTGGTGGAATCGGCGACCAGCATGACGCTGCGGGCATTGGCGATGATGGCCTGCGCGACCTGCACCTCGCGATAGTCGAAGTCGAGCAACGCGCCCTCCTCGTCGATCGCGGACGCGCCGATGATGGCGTAGTCGACCTTGAACTGGCCGATCAGCTGCGTTGCGGTCGAGCCGACCACGGCGCCATCGGCGCGCCGCACCGTGCCGCCCGCGACCACCACCTCGATGCGGGGATGGCGGTAGAGCAGCATCGCGACGTTGAGATTATTAGTGATGACGAGGAGATCCTCGTGCGAGGTCAGCGCGCTCGCGACCTCTTCGGTCGTGGTGCCGATGTTGATGAAGAGCGAGCAGCCGTTCGGGATCAGGGATGCGGCGGCAGCTCCGATTGCCTTCTTCTCGTCAGCAGCGACGAAGCGCCGCGCCTCATAGGCGAGGTTTTCGACGCCGGAGGCGATGATGGCGCCGCCATGGATGCGGGTCAGCGATCTCCGCTCACAGAGGTCGTTGAGATCCTTGCGGATGGTCTGCGCCGAGACTTCGAAGCGTCGCGCAAGCTCCTCGACCATGACGCGGCCCGAAGCTCGCGCAATGTTGAGGATTTCGGCTTGGCGATGGGTCAGTCCGGTCACGGCAAGGGCCTCAAATCAGGAGGATGCATGGTGCGGCCGTTCGCGCCTTCGGTCAATGCGCGCGCCGATCACGGTTAACGGATGGGCGGGCTCACCAGGCCATCGCGGCGGCAAGGCGCACGAGCAGGTCCGGATCGTCGAAGCCACTTGCGGAGCCGACGGCACCGGCCCCGACCAGATCGTCATGGCTGAGGCTGGTCCGGATTCCGATCGTTCGAATGCCGGCGGCGGCGGCCGATTGCACGCCGGAGCGCGAATCCTCGAACGCGACGGAAGCCGCAGCACTGCCGCCGACGAAGCGCAGCCCCTCCTGATAGGGCAGCGGATGTGGCTTGCCGTGGGGCAGCTCGTCGCCGATCACGATTGCCTTGAACCTCGCGGCGATGCCGAGGCCCGCCAGCAGCAGCTCGGCGTTGAGACGCGGTGCATTGGTCACGGCGACCATGGGAACGCCGGCCACGTCCGCGCGATCGAGCAGCGCCATCAGCCCCGGCAACGGTTCGATCTGCCCGGCCACGAGCGTGCGGAAAATCTCTTCCTTCTCGGCCAGGATCTCGGCACGCCGCGCCGGCGTTTCGTCGGGCAAGAAGCGCTCGCCGATCGACACATTGGCGAAGCCCTGCAGCTCCCTGGAGAAGCGCGCGTGGTCGAACACATGGCCACGGGGACCCAGCACCTGGTTGAAGGCCTTGAGATGCAGCGGGTCGGTGTTGGCGAGCGTGCCGTCGATGTCGAACAACAATGCCCTGCCGATTGCCTCGATCATTTCCCTACTTTCCCAAATCCGCGATGCATCAATGCGAAAGACGTATCAATACGGCCTCTCGCGCGCAATGACGCCGCGACATGACGACAATGCGCCACTCGACAAAGTCGCGCTCGGCTGCAACACTCCTCGCAAGATCAAAAAGGAGGAAACGATGATCAACCGACGCGACCTGGCTCTTTCGACTCTCGCCGTCTCTGCGCTTGCGCTCTCGGTCCCGGCGCTCGCCGCCTCGGCAGACGAAGAGGCGGTGACGAAAAAGGTCGAGGCCTTCCGCCTCGCCCAGATCGCGGCCGATCCCAAGGCGCTCGGCGCGCTGTGCTGGGACGATCTGAGCTACAGCCATTCCAGCGGCAAGGTGGAGGACAAGGCGACCTTCATCGCCAATGCCACGGACGGCAAATCGAAATTCCTGTCGATCGACTACAAGGATCCGACCATCAAGGTCGTCGGCTCCGCCGCGATCGTGCGCTTCCACTGGCTGGGAGAGCAGGAAATGGCCGCCGATGGGAAGAAAGTGTCGACCAATCTCCACATCCTGATGAACTGGCAGAAGCAGGGCGACGAGTGGAAGCTGCTGTCGCGGGCTGCAACGAAGTTGTGATGCGCCTGCTCGCCCTCTCCCCGAATATCCGCCGAAACCGATTCAGCTGCGGGAGAGGGTGGCTGCAGGTGCGGGCACAAGATCTGGGACGGAGGATATGATGACACCGAATCGCGATCATGCTGCGGACCACGAGGCGGTGGCAAAGAACGTCGAGGCGTTCCGCCTCGCCCAGATCGCGGCCGATCCGAAGGCGCTCGGCGCCTTGTGCGCGGACGATTTGAGCTACAGCCACTCCAACGGCTTCCTCGAGGACAAGGCGGCCTTCATCGCCAACGCCACCGACGGCAAGACCGAATTCCAGTCGATTACGTACAAGGATCCAACCATCAAGATCGTCGGTCCCGCCGCGGTCGTGCGCTTCCACTGGCTGGCCGAGATGACGACCGGCGGACAGAAAGTGGCAAACAGCCTTCACATCCTGATGAACTGGCTGAAGCAGGGCGACGAGTGGAAGCTGCTGTCGCGCTCAGCGACGAAATTGTGATCACGACGCTTGCCCTCTCCCCTTGCGGGAGAGGGTGGCTCGCCGCAGAGCGGCGAGACGGGTGAGGGGTCTCCATCCCCACGAACAATTTTGCAAGCTGAAAGAACCCCTCAGCCGGCGCTTCGCGCCACCTTCTCCCACCAGGGGAGAAGGAAAAAGCAGCTGGCATCAAGGGCTGCAGAAATTTCCGACCACGCCTTGCGCGTCAGAATGACAAGCGGCCGGCGCTTAGGCCGCCTGCTTCAGATCGCCGTCAACCAGCTTGCGCGCGGCGCGTTCGGCTTCGCGGGCGTTGCGGAAGAGTTGGCCTTCGAGGCGGTTGAATTGGTGGGACGAGGCGAAGAAGCAGTAGCCTCCCTGACCGCGAACGACGATACCCGCGGTCTGCGAATTGACTTCGATGATGTAGCTGTCCGGCATGGTCCGTGGATTCCTCAGTGCGGGCAAATAACGGCACTCCTGCGCAAAGGTTCCGCAGGCATTTTGAGGCCGTCTCCACCCCGAATCGACACGCAACTGAGTACGCCGGGACCTCATCCATTTTATGACTGGTTCTTGACTGGTTCTTGGCAAAGCCGCGATGCGCAGATTTGCTCGCGCCGCGTTTGGCGGCGCTCGCCACGCGATCGTGAGGTGAGACGGAGCGTCGCGCGCGATTACGTCGCGATGACAGTATCGCGCGAACGGACGGCTTGCGGGCGGCCGTGCTCGTCGATCGAGACATAGGTGAAATTGCCGTCGGTGACGAGGAACGGATGCTCCTCCCCGCGACGCAGCGCCCAAGCCTCCAGATGCACGGTGAGCGAGGTGCGGCCCACGCGTACGAGATTGGCATAGACCGAGACGAGATCGCCGACATAGACCGCTTTGCGAAAATTCATCGCCTCGATCGCGACCGTCACGGTGCGCGACTTCGCGACCTTGGAAGCAAACACGCCGCCGCCGACGTCCATCTGGCTCAGCAACCAGCCGCCGAAAATGTCGCCATTGGCGTTGGTATCGGCGGGCATCGCCAGCGTGCGGATGCAGAGATCGCCGCTTGGCCCGGGGCCGGCGCCGGCAGAGGTGTGGACGTGCGTGTCGGTCATAGCGTTGGTCTCCCGCGACTCTGGGCTCTGGATACAAAGCCGCGACGCCTTGCGCAATATCGGCACGAGACGCGCTTGCGCTATCCAGCCTGCCGCAGCGTGCCGGCACCGATCCCGGCATCGTTCAATTTGCGTTGCCACTCCGCATCGTCGACCCGCGGCGCGCGTCCGGTCGTCGCCGTGACCAGCCGCTCCAGCCTGCTCCAGAGCCGGAGACTGTCGCAGGGATAATTGGCCCATCCGTTGATGACACAATAGCGGATGGTGTGGTCACGGTGATGACACCAATGATGCTCGGGTGAGCAGACCAGATGCAGCCGTTGCGCCATGCGCAGCAGCGGCGGGCGGGCCGGCCAGTGCGCGAGATTATGAAAGCTCATGCCGAACAGCATGCAGGTCGCGATCACGAACCACACGACCATCAGCGCATAAGTGAACGCGGAGACCGGAAATGATGCCGTGACGGCGGCCGCGATCCCGACCACCACCGCGCTCGGCGCCGCACCGAGCGAGGCCTGGTCGAGGAAATCATAAAGCAGAACGTGGCCCGGGTGGGTGTGATGCTCGCGCGTGATCGCGATGCCGCGGCCGAGCATTGCCTCGTCGAGCCAGGTATCGACCACCCAATGCACCAGCCCCGAAAAAGGTCGGCGAGGAAATATCCGGCCAGGAGCGCCAAGATCAGCCACGGCCAGCGCAATCCCGCCGCGGGATAACGCCCGACGAGATAGCCGGCGCAACCCAGGATGACGACGACATCGGCCGCGCAGCACAGCCGCGTGATGGCGATCTCGCGCCGGGTCGCGTGCTTGAAGAACGGGATCGTCGGCATCGGCGATGCTCCCATGGGCTTCACCGCCCATGATAGCAGCTTTTGCCGACGGTTCCCTATCGCAAACTGTCCCAGCCCGGATCCGGCGCGAAACGTTCGCCGAAGCGCTCGGCAAGCGCGCGCAGGGTGGACACGACATTCTCCACGCCGCGCGTGCGCGCATAGTTCAGCGGACCGCCGCGGAACGGGGCATAGCCCGTGCCGAAGATCATGGCGCCGTCAACGGCATCGGGATCGTCGACGATGCCCTCGCGCAGCGCCGCAACACAGACATTGGACATCGGCAGCACCAACCGGTCGATCATCTGGTCGGTGACGCGCGGACCGGTCTCGGGCAGCGGCGTCTTTTCCGCCTTGCCGTCCTTCCAGGTGTAGAACCCCTTGCCGGTCTTGCGGCCGAGTTCGCCCTTGGCGACCTTGTCGCGCAACCAGGCCGGCGTCGGCGGCAGCAGATCGCCGAACTTGGTGCGCAGCATGTCGCCGACGTCGAGGCAGATGTCGAGACCGACCTGGTCGGCCAGCTCGATCGGTCCCATCGGCATGCCGAACTGCTCGGCCGCGGCGTCGATCAGGCGCTGGTCGATCTTCTCGTCCAGCATCACCATGGCTTCCAGCATGTACGGCGTCAGCGCGCGGTTGACGAGGAACCCGGGCGAACTCTTCACGGGCAGCGGCAGGCGGTCGATCGCGCCGACGAAGGCGAGCGCCTGCTCCAGCACAGGCGCGTCGTTGCCGTCGTGACTGACGATTTCGACCAATTGCAGCCGCGACACCGGATTGAAGAAGTGCAGGCCGACCAGCCGCTCCGGCCGCGCCAGCGTCGTTCGTAGATCCTGCAACGGAATGCTCGACGTGTTGGTCGCAAGGATCGCGCCCGGCTTCATCCGCGGCTCGATGCCGGCATAGACCTTCTGCTTGAGCTCGAGCTTCTCCGGCACGGCCTCGATGACGAGATCGGCGTTGCGGACGCCCTCCCCGTCCATGTCGGGGATCAGGCGGTCGAGCGCGTCGCGCACCTCGGTCGGCTTGCGGATGATCTTGCCGTAGAGACTCGGCGGCGCGCTTCACCGCGCCTGCGATCGGCTCAGCCTTCATGTCCGCGAGCGAGACCCGCAGTCCCTGCCCCGCGACCCAAGCCGCGATGTCGCCACCCATGGCGCCGGCGCCGATGACATGGACATGCTTGATGGTGTTGCCGCTGCCCGCGGCCTTCTTCATCTGCTCGCGCAGGAAGAACACGCGGATCAAATTCTGCGCGGTCGGCGTCACCATCAGTCTGGCAAACGAAGCCTGCTCGGCCTTCAGCATCGCCGCCTTGCTGCCGCCATTCGTCTCCCAAAGGTCGATCAACGCGTAAGGCGCCGGATAATGCTCGCGGGGCGCGGCCTTCGCCGCCTCCGTGCGCATGCGTTTCGCCAATAGCCCGCGCACGGGGCCAAAATTGGCTGCGCGGGTCAGAAAGCCCGGACGTGCCCGCTTCAGCCGGCCGAACAGCGCATCCTTCACCGCGCCCTGGACATGGCGTTCCTGGGTCACGGCATCGACGAGGCCAAGCGACTTGGCGCGGCGCGCATCGATGGTGCGGCCGGTCAGCATCAAGGCCATCGACTGCGTGGGATTGACCAGCGCGGTGAAGCGCGCGGTGCCGCCGAGGCCGGGATGCAGGCCGAGCATCACCTCCGGGAAGCCGAAGCGCGCGCCGTCGATCGCGATGCGTGATTGGCAGGCGAGCGCGACCTCGAGCCCGCCGCCGAGGCAGAAGCCGTGGATGACGGCCACCGTCGGCAGCTTGAGCGCCTCCAGATGATCGACCACGGCGTGCGCGGCGCGGATGCGCGTCTCCACCATCTCCGGATCGGTCGCGCCCCGGAATTCGTTGACATCGGCACCGGCAATGAAGCCGGAGGGTTTCGCCGAGCGGATCACGAGGCCGGCCGGACGTTCGGTCTCGATCGCGGCGAGCGCGGCGTCGAATTCCTCCATCACGTCGGACGAGAGCGTGTTGGCGCTTGCGCCGGCGCGGTCGAACAGCAGCCAGGCGACGCCGTCGTCATCGCGCGTCAGCTTGAAGTGCTTGTACGGACTGTCCGTCGCTGGCTTGGGTCCGAGCTCGAGGACGCGGTCGCCGAGCGCGGTCATGATCTTGGACTCCATGGTCACACCGCCTCGATCAGCATGGCGCCGCCGAGCCCGCCACCGATGCATTCGGTCGCGACGCCGCGCCGCGTGCCAAGCCGCTTCATCGCATTGACGAGATGCAGCACGATGCGGTTGCCGGAGGTGCCGACGGGATGGCCGAGCGAGATCGCCCCGCCATCGACGTTGAGCCTTTCACGGTCGATCTCGCCGGCCGCGCCGTCGAGGCCGAGGATCTCGCGGCAGAATTTGTCGTCGTTCCAGGCCGCCAGACAACCGAGCACCTGCGTCGCAAAAGCCTCGTTCAGCTCCCAGGTCTCGACGTCCTGAACCGCAAGACCATTACGCTTGAGCAGCGGAGTCGCGGACATCACCGGGCCGAGACCCATGATGCCAGGATCAAGCGCGGCCCAGTGGCTGTCCACGATCGCGGCCTTCGGCGTGAGCTTGTGCTTTGCGACAGCGGCGTCGGAGGCCAGGATCACCCAGGAAGCGCCGTCGGTGATCTGCGAGGAATTACCGGCAGTGACCTGCCCCCAGGGGCGCTCGAACACCGGCTTCAGCTTTGCGAGGCTCTCCGCCGTCGAGCCCGGCCGCACGCCATCGTCATGGTCGAAGAATTTGCCGTCGCGCGAGAACGCGGTCTCGACCTCGCCCTTGAGAAAACCAGCGGCTTGCGCATGTGCTAGCCGGCGATGACTCTCGGCGGCATAGGCGTCGGCCTGGGCACGGGTGATGCCGAAGAGATGGCCGACGATTTCCGCGGTCTGGCCCATGTTCAAATCCGTGACGGGATCGGTCAACCCGCGCTCGAGGCCGATGATCGGCTTGAGATCGCGGGGACGCAGCCTGAAGGCGGCGGCGAGTTTGGCCGCCACGCCCTTGGCAGTGGCAAGGCCGGCGAACCAGCGCACGCCGGAATTCGGCCAGACCAGCGGCGCGTGGCTCAGCGCCTCGGTTCCGCCAGCCAATATCATGTCGGCATGGCCTTCGCGGATATAACGGTAGGCGGTGTCGATCGACTGCATGCCCGAGCCGCAATTGATCTGCACGGTGAAGGCGACCATGTCCTCGCCCATGCCGAGCCTGAGCGCGGCAACGCGGGCCGGGTTCATCTCGTCCGCGATCACGTTGACGCAACCGAGGATGACCTGGTCGAAGTCCGCGGGCGCGAACGGCTGGCGCGCCAGCAACGGCCGGCCGCACTGAACGGCGAGATCGACCGGCGTGAACGGTCCCGGCCCCGAGCGCGCTTTCAGGAACGGCGTCCTGCTGCCGTCGACGATGAAAACCGGTCGTGCCATCAGCTCGCCGCCCTCTGTTCACCGAGTTCCTGGAAGAACTGATGCACGTCGCCGGATTTCTTGTAAATCGGCGACAGCGCCTCCGGCGCAAAATCGTCGACCTCGATCACGCCACTGACGGCGTCGTGCGCGGCGGCCAGTTGCTCGCCCTCGGCCTGCGTGATCACGCCCTTGGCGACGGCCTCCTTCCAGTCGCGGATCTGCGCGGCGCGCATGCGCTTGGCGATGGCCTCGGCGCCGGTGACCAGCTTGAACGCGCGCTCCAGGCGGGCAAAGCCGCCGTCGTCGTCGACATGGGCTAGATCCGGCGTCAGGCGCTCGCGCGCCGCCGACGGCTCCAGCACGATGCCAGCGCATTGATGGACCACGCGGTCGGAGGGGCCGAGCACGCGGGCGCCGAACGGCTGCACCACGAGCTTGAGGAAGCCGGCAACAAACCGGTTCGGCAGATTGGCGAGGATTTCGGCGAGTCGGTTCTCGATCGTCCTGAAGCCGGTCGCCATGCACCATTCCAGCGCGGCAAAGTCTTCCTTCTGCCGGCCCTCGTCCTGCCAGCGTTTGAGCGCGGCCGAGAGCAGATACAGCTCGGAGAGAATGTCGCCGAAACGCGCCGACAGCATCTCCTTGCGCTTGAGCGCGCCGCCGAGCGTCAGGAGCGCCATGTCGGCGCAGAGCGCGAAGGCAGCCGAATAGCGCGAGAGCTGGCGATAGAACGGCGTGGCGTCGCCCGCGTCAGGCGCCAGCGCGAAGGCGCCGAAAGTCCAGCTCCGGCCAAAGGCGCGGACCAGCGTCAGACAAGTGTGGCCGACATGCTTCCAGAACGCCTTGTCGAAAGCGGTGAGCCCACGCTCGCGATCGGTATCGGCGAGCGCGGTCATCTCGGCGAGCAGATAGGGATGCGCGCGGATGGCGCCCTGCCCGAACACGATGAGATTTCGAGTCAGGATGTTGGCGCCCTCGACCGTGATACCAACCGGCACGGCGCGGTAGAGATTGCCGAGGTAGTTCTGCGGACCGTCGATGACGGCCTTGCCGCCGTGGATATCCATGGCGTCATCCACCGCGACGCGCATCCGCTCGGTCGCATGCAGCTTCATGATGCCGGAGATGACTGCGGGGTGGACGCCGGCATTCAGCGCCGCGCAGGTCAGCCGCCGCGCCGCATCGAGCTGGTAGGCGGTGGCGACGATCCGCGCGAGCGGCTCCTCGACGCCCTCGAATTTCGAGATGGAGATGCCGAACTGCTCGCGGATACGGGCATAAGCGCCGGTGGTGCGTGCGGCGTAGGCGGCGCCGGCTGCCGAGAGCGACGGCAGCGAGATGCCGCGGCCGGCGGCAAGCGCGGTCATAAGCATCTTCCAGCCCTGCCCGAGGCGTTCCTTGCCGCCGATGACGTAGTCCAGCGGGATGAACACGTCGCGGCCCCGGTTCGGGCCGTTCTGGAACACCTGCATCGACGGCAGATGGCGCTGGCCGATCTCGACGCCGGGCAAATTCGTCGGGATCAACGCGACGGTGATGCCGAGCTCTTCCTGAGGGCCGACGAGATGATCGGGATCATAGGCCTTGAAGGCAAGGCCGAGCAGTGTCGCGACGGGGCCGAGCGTGATGTAGCGCTTGTGCCAGTTCAGCCTGAGCCCGATGACCTCGCGGCCATCGAACTCGCCCTTGCAGATGACGCCGGTGTCGATCATCGAGGCGGCATCGGAGCCGGCTTCTGGACTGGTGAGGCCGAAGCAGGGAATGTCGCGGCCGTCGGCGAGGCGCGGCAGCCAGCGATCCTGCTGCTCTTTCGTGCCAAAGCGCATCAGGAGCCTCGCCGGGGCCGAGCGAGTTCGGCACCATCACGGTGACGGCGGCGGCGATCGAGCGGGTCGAGATCTTGCGCACCACTTCCGAATGCGCGTAGGGCGAGAAGCCGAGGCCGCCGAACTCCTTCGGAATGATCATGCCGAAGAATTTCTCGCGCTTGACGAAGTGCCAGACATCCTGCGGCAGGTCGCGCCATTCCCAGAAGATCTTCCACTCGTCGAGCATGGCGCAGAGCCTCGTCGACGGGACCGTTGAGGAAGGCCTGCTCCTCCTCCGTCAATCTGGCCGGCGCAATTTTCAGCAGTTTCGACCAGTCGGGGTTGCCGGTGAAGAGGTCGGCGTCCCACCAGACGTCACCCGCCTCCAGCGCCTCGCGCTCGGTGTCGGACATCGTCGGCAGCACGCCGCGCGCCCAGGAGAAGATCGGCTTTGTCAGGGTGTCGCGGCGGAAGCTCATGGCAGACCTCATGCATCGGCGCGGTTGTCGGGTATTTTAGCGGAAACTGGCCGGGGTGAGTGAACATCTCGCCTGCGACATTGACGCGGCCGGGCGGCCGCCCGGGCAATAACGACCGGGGCGTGGGGGCAGTTCCGGGAGGGGAAATAGGAGGAAATCGTAGCCCGGATGGAGCGAAGCGCAATCCGGGTAAGTCTATCCGCGAGGAAAGAACCCCGGATTTCGCTTCGCTCCATCCGGGCTACAGGGCCACAAGATCGCCCGGCCTTAGTCCGGCCGCACCATCTCGAACATGTTTTCCGGCTTGATCTCGAAATAATCGCCGCGGCGGCCGGCGCGGACGATGGGGCGGGCGGCGGCGGTCTGGTAGACGCCGTCCTTGATCATGGCCTTGTCGATGTGCACGGCGACGACCTCGCCCAGCGTCAGCCAGGCGTCGGCCTCCTTGCCGTCGGCGCCCTTGAGGCGGACGATATCGGAGACCTTGCACTCGAAGGCGACGGGGCTTTCGCCGACCCGCGGCACGTTGACGAGCTTGCCGGGGACGGCGGTGAGCCCCGCAAGCTTGAACTCGTCCACCTCGGGCGCGACATGCGCGGCCGTCGCGTTCATGTGCTTGGCAAGGTCCATCGTGGCGAGATTCCAGACGAACTCGCCGGTCTGCTTGATGTTCTCGACCGAGTCCTTCCAGTTGGTGGAGGAAAAGCCGATGATCGGCGGCACGTAGCAGAAGGCGTTGAAGAAGCTGTAGGGCGCCAGATTGACGTGGCCCTTGGTGTCGCGGGAGGAAATCCAGCCGATCGGCCGCGGCGCGATGATGGCGTTGAAGGGATCGTGCTTGAGGCCGTGGCCCTTGGAGGGTTCGTAGAAATAGAGGTCTTTATCGGTCACGCGGGGTCTTTCCTGATTCTGGTAGCCCGGATGGAGCGAAGCGTAATCCGGGGCCGCGGGCACAACGCTGAACCATCCCGGATTGCGCTACGCTCCATCCGGGCTACCTCGGCCTGCTTATAGGAGAAATTCCCCGCCCGTCAGTGGCGCGGCGACAGACCCGCGATGACGAAATCGATCATCTGGTCGATGGTCGGCCCCGGCTTGGTGGCGCACTGGGCGATCATCTGGGGGTGGAAGAACCGCATCATCGCGGTGCAGGCGCATAGCGCGGCCAGTTGCAGATCCGGCGCCTCGAACTCGCCGGAGGCCACGCCCTGGGCGATCATCTGGCCGATAACGCCGGCGATGCACTCCATATGGTTGACGCAGACCTGCCAGTCCTCCTGCATCGCGATCTCGACCATCTCGTGCAACTTGTTGTCGCCGACATAGCGCTCGGTGTTCATGCGGTGGATGGTGGTAAGCAGCTCCCGGAAGCGCTCCGCCACCGGACCGGGCCGCGCCACGATCCGCTGCGCCTCGAGCCTCGACCTCGCCCATCAAGCCCCGCGCCACCGCCTGATGGATCGCCTTCTTCGATTCGAAGAAGCGATAGACATTGGCGGGGCTCATCCTGAGCCTCCTTGGCGATGTCGCCGACCGTGGTCTTCTGGTAGCCGATCTGGCGGAACAGCCGCTCGGCCACCTCGAGGATACGATCCCGGGTGTCGCCTTCGATATGTTCCGCAACCAGTGTCATCTGTCAGGACTCGTCAATCAGCACTTCATCTCACTTATTCAGCCGCCTCAGCAAGCGGAATTGCTGGATGTTCATCGCTGCCATGCTGCGGCGCGGCAGGCTGTTCCGGCGTACCGGCCTCGTCCAGGCTCTTCCTGAACCAGAGTGCATAGAGGCCCGGCAGGTACAGCAGGGTGAGGAAGGTCGCGACGAACAGGCCGCCCATGATGGTGATCGCCATCGGGCCCCAGAAGGCCGAGCGCGACAGCGGGATCATGGCGAGGATGGCGGCGAGCGCCGTCAGCACCACCGGACGGGCGCGGCGGACGGTGGCCTCCACGATCGCCTCGCGCCGGGTCAGGCCGTGGGAGACATCGGTCTCGATCTGGTCGACCAGAATGACCGCGTTGCGCATGATCATGCCGGCGAGCGCGATCAGGCCGAGCAGCGCCACGAAGCCGAACGGGGCATTGGCGACGTTGAGACCGAGCGAGGCACCGACGATGCCGAGCGGCGCCGTCAGGAACACCAGGATCAGGCGCGAGAAGCTCTGCAGCTGGATCATCAGCAGCGTCAGCATCACCATGACCATCACCGGGAAGAGGATGAAGATCGAGGCGTTGCCCTTGGCGGATTCCTCGAACGCGCCGCCCGCCTCGATGCGGTAGGCCGGCTCGAGGTGATCCTTGATCGCCTTCAGCTTCGGCGCGATCTGGCCGGTGACGTCGGGGGCCTGAACGCCGTCGACGACGTCCGAGCGCACGGTGATGGCCATGTCGCGGTTGCGCCGCCACATGATCGGCTCCTCATGCGCATATTCGATCTTGGCGATCTGCTGCAACGGCACGGCAACACCGTTCCGCGAGGTGATGGTGAGGTCACCGACGCCGCCAAGATCGAGGCGCTCGGACGGGATCGCACGGGCGACCACGCCGATCTTCTCGATGCCGTCGCGCACGGTGGTGACCTGCGAGCCCGAGATCAGCATGGCGAGCGCCTGCGAGACCTCCTGCGGGGTCAGACCCATGGCGCGGGCGCGATCCTGGTCGACGACGAGCTTCAGGTAGGGTGACTGCTCGTTCCAGTCGAGCTGGACATCCTTGACGCTCTTGTTCTGCCGCATGACGTCGCGCACCTGGTAGGCGATCTCGCGCACCTTGTTGGCGTCGGGGCCGATCACGCGGAACTGGACGGGGAAGCCGACCGGCGGACCGAAGTTGAAACGGTCGACGCGAACGCGCGCCTCGGACAGCATGCCCTCGGCAACCGCGTTCTCGATCTTGGCCTTGACGCGCTCGCGCCCCTCGACGCCCTTGGCGACGATGACGATCTCGGCGAAGGCCTCGTTCGGCAGTTGCGGATTGAGGCCGAGCCAGAAGCGCGGCGAGCCCTGGCCGACATAGGACGTATAGGTCTCGATGTCCTTGTCGTCCTTCAGCAGCGTCTCCGCCTTCTTCACCGCCTTCTCGGTGACGTTGAAGGCGGTGCCTTCGGGCAGGCGCAGCTGGAAGAACAGTTCGGGCCGTTCTGACAGCGGGAAGAACTGCTGCTGGACATGGCCGAAGCCGACGATCGAGGCGATGAAGACGCCGACGGTCGCCGCCACCACCGTGATGCGGTGATTGACGCACCACTGAACGATGGCGCGCAGGCCGCGGTACATGCGTGTCTCGTAGACCGCGTGCGGATCGTGGTTATGGTGCGCCTTCATCTCCGGCAGCAGCTTGACGCCGATATAGGGCGTGAAGATCACCGCCACGAACCAGGAGGCAACCAGCGAGATCGCCACGATCCAGAAGATGCTGCCGGCATATTCGCCGACCGCCGAATTGGCAAAGCCGATGGGGAGGAAGCCAGCGGCCGTGACCAGCGTTCCCGTGAGCATCGGAAACGCAGTTGATTCCCAGGCAAAGGAGGCTGCCCGCATGCGGTCCCAACCCTGCTCCATCTTCACCACCATCATCTCGACCGCGATGATGGCATCGTCGACGAGCAAGCCGAGCGCGATAATCAGCGCGCCGAGCGTGATGCGATGCAGGTCGAGCGACATCGTGTTCATGACGATGAAGACGATGCCGAGCACCAGAGGCACCGACAGCGCGACCACGATGCCGGTGCGCCAGCCGAGCGCCAGGAACGAGACGAACAGCACGATGACGAGCGCTTCCATGAAGGAGTGCACGAACTCGCCGACGGCATGCTCGACCACCTTGGGCTGGTCGGCGATCAGCCTGACGTCGATGCCCTGCGGCACCGCCTTCATGAACTCGGCGGTGGCCTTCTCGACCTCCTTGCCGAGCCTCGAGGATGTTGGCGCCCTTGGCGGTGACGACGCCGATGCCGATCGCGGCCTTGCCTTCCTGACGGACGACGAAGCTCGGCGGATCGACATAGCCGTGGGTGACGGTGGCGATGTCCCCTAAGCGGAAGACGCGGCCGTTGCTCTCGACCGGCGTTTCGGCGACGGCCTTGGCACCGTCGAGCGCGCCGGTGACACGCAGCGGCACGCGCTGCGAGGAGGTCTCGACCGTGCCGGCGGGGGTCACGTTATTCTGCTTGGCGAGCGAGATCGAACAGCGCCTGCGGCGTGATGCCGAGGGTGGCGAGCTTGGCGTGGCTGAACTCGACGAAGATGCGCTCGTCCTGATTGCCGTAGACGTCGACCTTGGTGACGCCGGGCACCTTGAGCAGGCGCTGACGGAAACCTTCGGACACCTTCTTCAGCTGGGCGTAGTCGGCGCCGTCGCCGGTCATCATGTAGAGGATGGAATCGACGTCGGAGAACTCGTCGTTCACGACGGGCCCGAGGATGCCGGAGGGCAACTGGCCCTGCACGTCCACCAGCTTCTTGCGCAGCAGATAGAAGAGATAAGGCACGTCCTTTGGCGGCGTCGAGTCGCGGAAGGTAACCTGGAGCGCGGTGAAGCCCGGCTTGGAGTAGGTCTGCACCTTCTCGAAGTAAGGCAACTCCTGGATCTTCTTCTCGATGGGATCGGCGACCTGCGCCTGCATTTCCTGCGCGGTCGCACCCGGCCACAGCACGGAAACGTTGACCACCTTCACCGTGAAGAACGGATCCTCCGCACGGCCGAGCTTCTCGTAGGAGAAGAAGCCGGCGACGCCGAGGATGAGCATCAGGAAGAGAACCAGCGTCGGATGGCTGACGGCCCAGGCCGAAAGGTTGAAGCGCTTCATCGCTCTCTCCGAAGGACGATCCAGTTGCAAAAAACACAGCCGCTCAATTCAGGGCGTCGTCGCGAGGCAGCGAAGCAATCCAGGGGGCTGGGCAGGTTCTGGATCGCTTCGCCGCTTCAGCCTTTGCTTAGGGACAAAGGCCGAAACTCACCTCACACGACGTAACTCTAAAAAAGCTCAGAAACTCAAGGACGACACGATCCGCACCCGCTGGCCCGGATCGAGCTTCTGCACACCGAGGGCAACGATCTTGGCGCCCTCTTCCACGCCGCTGGTGATGACCACGTCGTTGCTCTCGTAGGACTTCACCGCGACCGGCTTCAAGGTGAGTGCGCCGTTGTCGTCGACGACGAAGAAGGACGGCTTGCCGCCTTCGTTGAACAGCGCCGACAGCGGCAGGCGCGCGACGCGCTCGGTTGCGGCATCCGACAGCGTCAGCGTCGCGGTCATGCCGAGCGCGACCTTGTCGTCGGCCTCGGGCAGCGAAAACTTTGCGAGATAAGTGCGGGTGGCCGGATCGGCCGCCGGCGCGATCTCACGCAGCTTCGCGGCATATTTCTTGTTCGGCTCGGACCAAAGAGTGACGCTGGCGACGCCCGACTTGGCGCGTCCAACCAGCGTCTCAGGGATCGCGACGACCGCTTCCTTTTCGGCAAAGCGGGCGACACGGATCGAGGCCTGGCCCGCGGCGACCACCTGGCCGGGCTCGATCAGCGTTGCGGTGACGACGCCACGGGCGTCGGCGTTGAGCGTCGCGTAGGAAAGGGAGTTCTTGCTCAATTCAAGCGCGCGCTCGGCGCGGTTGAGGCGGGCACGGGCTTCGTCGGCCGCGGCGCGGCTCGAATCCATCTGCGCGTCCGTGGTCCAGCCCTTGGCCTTCAAATCCTTGGCGCGCTGCTCGGCAGCGGCCGCCTGGGCCAGCACACCGGTCGCGGCTGTTTGCTCGGCGAACGCCTGCTCGGCCTGCAGCTTCAGATCAACCTCATCGAGGATGGCGAGCGGCTGGCCGATCTCGACGGTTTGGCCGACCTCGACCAGGCGCTTGGCGACCTTGCCGGCAACGCGGAAGCCGAGGTCACTCTCGATCCGGGGCCTCACCGTGCCGACGAAGCTCCGCTCCGGCGTTTCGGCATCATAATGCGCGGTCGCGACCAGAACCGGGCGTGGCGGCTCGGCCTTTTCAGCGACGGTGTCATTGCACCCGGCCAAAGTAGCGGCCATCAGGGCCAGCGACACACCTGCCAACAGCCTGGAATAGCTCGACAAAACCGACCGGACGAACATCGAAGGACACTCCTGCATCTCCAATGAGAGGAATGTCGACTAATCACTGATGAAAGTCAATAATCGTCAGTCATCAGGAATGCGTGATCGTTAAGGGGTGGTAAGGGTGGGAAGGACCATTGGCAGATAGGTGCCCTGATAAGGCACCAGCAGGTTCGCAGCCTGGATCATCCAGGCCACGGAGCTGTGGGGTTTCGCCCTTCACCGCTCCTGCTCGACAAACTCGTGCGTGCTGTCGTGGCCACCGACGAACACCAGGATGCCCGCCAGCAGCGGCAGCACGGCGAGCACCAGGAGGCCGGTTGAGGTCTGGCCCGTCGCTTCCTTGACCCAGCCGATCAGATACGGTCCGCCGAAGCCGGCGAGATTGCCGATCGAGTTGATCAGCGCGATGCCTCCGGCCGCCGCGGTGCCGGAGAGCCAGGCGGTCGGCAGCGTCCAGAACACGCCAAAGCAGCAGAACACGCCGATCGCGGCCACCGTCAGCACCACCATCGTCATGGTGGGATCGGTCAGATAGCTGGAGACGGCGAGCGCCACGGCCGTGAGCAGCAGCGGGGCACCGACATGCGTCACGCGTTCGCGCGTCGCATCGGAATGCCGCGCCCACAGGATCATGGCGATGGTGCCGAACAGATACGGGATCGCGGTGACGAAACCGGTCTGAGCGTTGGTGAGGCCGAATGCCTTGACGATCTGCGGCAGCCAGAACTGCATGCCGTAGAGCGCACCGACGAAGCCGAAATAGATCAGGCTGAGCGCGATCACCTTCGGCGAGGACAACGCCTCGCCGAGCGAGAGGTGCTTCACCGCCTGCTTGGCGGCGATTTCCGAATCGAGCTTCGTCTTCAGCCACGCCTTCTGCTCGGTCGAGAGCCAGTCCGCCTTCTCCGGCCTGTCGGTGAGGTAGAACCAGGTGACGATGCCGAGCAGCACCGAGGGAATGCCTTCGATGATGAACAGCCACTGCCAACCCTTCAGGCCCATCGCGCCGTCGAGCCCGAGCAGCAGGCCCGAGATCGGCGCGCCGATCACGGTCGAGACCGGCACGGCGATGGCGAAGGCCGCAAGGAAGCGGGCGCGATATTCGGCCGGGTACCAATAGGTGAGATAGAGGATGATGCCGGGAAAGAAGCCGGCCTCGGCGACGCCGAGCAGGAAGCGCAGGACGTAGAAGCTCGTCACGCCGCTCGTGAGCGCCATCAGCGCGGAGATGATGCCCCAGGTCACCATGATGCGGGCGATCCAGCGGCTGGCGCCGAACTTCTCCAGCGCCAGATTGCTCGGCACCTCGAAGATGAAATAGCCGATGAAGAAGATGCCGGCGCCCCAGGAGAAGATCAGCGGCGTGAATTTCAGCTCCGCGTTCATGGTCAGCGCAGCGAAGCCGAGATTGACGCGATCGAGATAGGAGAAGAAGTAGGCCAGCACCAGGAAGGGAATCAGGCGCCAGGAGATGGCGCGGATCGTCGAGGTCTCGATCTCACTCTTGGCGACGCCGGCGGAACCGGCGTAGGTGGTGGACTGGCTCATGGCTTCTTCCCCCGGGTTGTTGCTTTTATGGGCTTGTTGGCGGTTTTGAGCATCGCGGGCAAAGAGTCAATGGAGCGAGCAATGCACGGGACGCAGCCGGATCAAGCCAATGCGCCGCTCCGGACATCGCTGATCCGCGCCGCCCTCGCGCTGATCGTCATCGCCTGCGGACTGTCGCTGCGCTGGTACGGCTTTCCACTTGGGCTGCCTGCGTTCATCGTGAAATACGGCGGCTCGCTGCTATGGGCGAGCATGGTGTTTCTGCTGGCTGGGGTCTGGCTGCCGCGGCTGACGCGGAGCCAGCTTGCAGCCATCGCGATGATCATCGCGGCGGCGGTCGAGCTCTCGCGGCTTGTGCATACGCCGTGGCTTGATGCGTTCCGACTGACCACGGCCGGCGCGTTGCTGCTCGGGCGCATCTTCTCGCTGTGGAATCTCGTGGCGTATGCGATCGGGATCGGGTTCGGCGCCTGGATCGATCGGATGATCGCGGTGCGTAGGGCGGATTAGCGCAGCGTAATCCGCCTCTACTCTCTCCGCTGTGACAGCCTTGGCGGATTACGCCTTCGGCTAATCCGCCCTACGGTCTGTCACTCCGCCAGCTGAAACCGCTCGAACCGATCGAGGCTCGCCCTCGATCTTGCCCTTCAGCTCCTTGCGCCCCACCGTCTTCCTGCCCTGCCCGACCCAGGTCCATTTCTGCATCAGCAGCTTCTTCGCCTGCCGATCGGTCTTCAAATCGAGCGCGGCGACGATCTCGTCGCCGACCAGCACCGGCAGCGCAAAATAGCCGAGCTTGCGCTTGGCCTTCGGCACATAGGCCTCGAACAGATGGTTGTAGCCGAAGATGAGATTGGTCCGCTTGCGCTGGATGATCAGGGGATCGAACGGCGAGAGGATGTGAACCAGATCGGGCGAGACGGCTTCGCTGCTAGGCTCCAGCGCGGCGGGCGGGGCCCAATGCTCCTGCTTTCCGGCACCGTCGATCGCGACAGGCACGAGTTCGCCGCGGCGGACGCGGGAGGCGATCAGGCCGGCCACCGCCTCCTTGCGCGGCGCGTCGAGATGACAGATCGAATCGAGGCTCACCACGCCTTGCGAGCGCAAGGCGCGGTCGAGCAGATAGGTCGTGATCTCCCTCGCCGAGGCCGGCCTCGGCAGCTTGTCCCAGCCGAAATGGCGCGTCATCAGCTCGTAGGTCTTGAGCATGCCCTGCCGCTCGCTGATGGTCACGGCGCCGGTATAGAAGGCGAGCTGCAACGCGCGCTTCGAGGGCTTGCGGCTCTGCCACAGATGCTCCTTCTCGGTGAGCACGTCGTCCTCGATGTCGCGGATCGTCAGCGGCCCGGCGCGCACCAGCCGCATCACCTTGCGCATATCGGCCGGCTTCACCGAGGCGAACCATTTGTGCCCCTCGCGCCGGTGCTCGCGCATCGCGGGCAGGAACAGACGGAAGTCACCGCTCGGCACGTAAGAGAGCGCATGCGTCCAATACTCGAACACGCTTTTGTCGGCGCTCTGGGCGTGGCGCAGATCGGCGCGGCGGTAGGACGGAATGCGGCTGAACAGGATGTGGTGGTGGCAGCGCTCGATGACATTGATGGTGTCGATCTGCACATAGCCGAGATGGGCGACCGCATCCGCAACCGCCTGCGCGCCCTCGCCGAACGGAGTGCGCTCGTCCAGCCGCTGGGCATGCAGCCAGATCTGCCGGGCCTGTGTCGTGGTGAGGGGAAGCGGTTTGGGCGCGCGTGACATTGCAGAATGCAATGTAGCGGGATTCGCGCCGGGAGAAAGAACCCGACCAACACCGGCAACGAAAAAGCCGCGCTGCCATCTGCTGACAGCGCGGCTCGACGAGGCTGCCGAGGCCTACTTCGCCATCATGGCCTTCTGCGACTTCATGTAGTGCATGCAGGCGCCTTTCATCTTGCCATTGCTCATGTCCGTGTTGGCCATGGCCATTTCCTTGTTCGCCGCCATCTTGGCCGGCGTGTCGGGCGTGCCCCCCATCATGGCGGCGGATTTCATCATATTGTCCTTGGTGCACGCCATCATCGCAGCGGACGCCGGGGACAGCGAAAGGGTGAACGCGACAAAGGCTGCGGCGGTGAGCAAGATCTTCATCGAAAAGTCTCCTCCGTAAAACGAAACCGGCGTCATGCCGGCCTTCGCAATTACGTATTCTCTCGCGCCGACGTTTCGCGGAGAAGACAATTTTCTTGCTGCAGTGCAATGACAGGCGCTTCAGCGGCCAGCTTTCGGCGCCTTGGACCGGTCACCGAGGCTGCCGGTGGCGACATCAGGCTCGCACAGGGCCTTGCCCCGCCCCTCGGCCTGGCAGCGATAGACGCTGCCGGTGAGGCGGTCGACCAGCCACACATTCTCGTCGGTCGGGCCCTCGAGCCCGACATAACGTGAGGTCACCCCCGTGATCAGCGTCGACAGCAGGATCGCCACCGCGATCATGGCTGCACCGATATAGATGGGCATTGAGACTCAGGGACACTGTCCGATCCGGCGGGCCACTGCGATAGGATTGGTAATTACGCTGATAGTCGTTTGGCCTCGGCACTGAACGGAACTCGGCTCCCTCATTCGCGATTGCGGGCAAATGTCCTGCTAGGTGCGCATCTGGCCGATTTCTTGTCCGCGGCCGGGCCGTGCGGCGACGGCTTTGCGACGATCGGTGTGCGAAGGTTTCCGCCCCAGGCCGCACCTCAACGTGATTTCAATCACACCGGTCCTCCGCCGCTTTGAACCCAAGCCGCGGAGGATGCGACCACCGCTATTGGCGCGATCGGCCCCGCTTCCGGAGCGATCGCGAAACGGACCGATTCACGCCCGCAAACGCCAGGAAAGACCCGACCATGGGCCCTGAAGCCCGATCGCGACCGTGACCAAGATCACGTCAGGGCTTTTGAACCCGTCCTATTCTCACGGCATCAAATCGCTATCAGGCGTAACAGAGGATACGACAATGACCCGTTTCAATAAGTACTTTGGACTGAAGGCGATCACCCTTTCCGCCGCGCTGTCGATGACGGCCGGCCTGGCGCTGGCCGGCGACAGCAATGTCACCACTGGCCAGATCCTGGATGCTCTGAAGCCGAAGCCGGCGACCCGCGGCCTGTCCGTCGGTCCGCAGGCCGACACGACCGCGCAGGCCAAGGAATCGACCTTCCTGAACACCGTGCGCAACCGCTCGACCCGTTCGCTCTCGACCGGTGAGCGCGAGCAGATCGCCGAGCCTCGCCGCGACCAAGCCGAAGATCGATCTGGAGATCCAGTTCGACTACAACTCGGCCGATATCGCCAAGACCTCGGTGCCTTCGGTGCAGGCGCTCGGCAAGGCGCTGTCCGATCCGGCGCTAAAGGGCTCGACCTTCGTGGTCGCCGGCCATACCGATGCGACGGGTGGCGAAGAGTACAATCAAGGTCTCTCCGAACGCCGCGCCGATACCATCAAGAAATACCTGATGCAGAATTACGGCCTCAACGGCACCGATCTCGTCACCGTCGGTTACGGCAAGACCAAGCTCAAGGACACCGCCAACGGCGCCGACCCGATCAACCGCCGCGTCCAGGTCGTGAACATGGACACCAAGACCGCATCCAAGTGACCTCAACTGATCTGACGACGACCGCCTGCCGCCACGCGGCAGGCGGAACGCGTCAGACCAGCATCGGTGCGGCGAGCGCCTCCCGGACCAGCCGCGCGAGCTCGGCCTTGCGGTAAGGCTTTGCCAGGATCAGGGCGCCCTGCCGGACATGGCCGTTCGCCGCCAGCGTTTCGAGCGCATAGCCGGAGGTCAGCAGCACATGCAGCTCGGGCCTCTGCTTGCGGGCGAGGCCCGCGAGTTCCCAGCCGTTGACGCCTCCGGGCATGACGACGTCGGTGAACAGCAGGTCGATATTCGGCGTAGCCAAAAGCGCTTGCAAAGCCTCCTTGCCGTCGACGGCAGAGATCACCTTGTAGCCCAGACTCTCCAGGCTCATGATCGCATAGGACCGGACGAAGGGATCGTCCTCCACGACCAGCACGATTTCCGAACCGCTTTGTACCACCTCCTTCTCGACCGCCAGCGGCACGTCTTGGGACTTGCTCAGCACGGCCGGAAGATAGATCCGCACGGTCGTTCCCAGCCCCGGCTCGCTGTAGATCGTGACGTGACCGTTGGATTGCTTGACGAAACCGTAGACCATGCTGAGCCCGAGCCCACTGCCCTTGCCGACCTCCTTGGTGGTGAAGAACGGTTCGAACGCGCGTTCCAGCACCCGCTTCGGCATGCCGGAGCCGGTGTCGGTCACGGCGATCACGACATACTCGCCCGGCCCGACGTCGGGATGAACGTTGTGGTCGCCTGCATCGAGCGACGCATTTGCCGCCGAAATGGTCAGGCGTCCACCCGATACCATCGCATCCTGGGCGTTCAGCGCGAGGTTGAGGATTGCCGATTCGAGCTGCGCGGGATCGGCAAAGGCCCGCCGCAGCGTGGGATCGGCTTGCGTTGCGATCTCGATGTCTTCGCGCAGGGTTCGCCGCAACAGCTTGTACATGGACTCGACGAGCTTGCCGCATTCGGTCTCGACCGGCCGCAGCAGCTGCTTGCGGCTGAAGGCGAGCAGGCGCTGCGTCAGCTCGGCGCCGCGTTCGCCGGCGCTGCAGATGTCGTCGGCAAGACGTTTCAGGTCAACCCGCGGCGCCAATTGCTCGGACAGATATTCGGCATTGCCGACGATCACGGTGAGGAGGTTGTTGAAATCGTGAGCGATGCCCCCCGACAGCTGTCCGACCGCTTCCATCTTCTGCGCCTGGATCAATTGGGCCTCGGTGCGCTTTCGTTCGGTGAGATCGTGGATCATGCCGACGAAGATGGACGAGCCGTCCTGCTTGGCCTCGCCGACCGAGAGGTCCATCGGGAATGTCGTGCCGTCCTTGCGCCGGCCCAGCACCTCGCGGCCGATGCCGATGATCTTCTTGTCGCCGGTGGCGATGAAGTTCCGGATGTAGCCGTCGTGCCCGGACCGGTAGGGCTCCGGCATCAGCACCCGGACATTCTGCCCGAGCACCTCGTCGGCCTCGTATTTGAACAGCCTTTCGCAGGCCGGATTGAACTTCAGGATGATGCCGTCGGAATCGATCAGGATCACGCCGTCGACGGCGGTGTCGACGACGGCGCGCAGCCGCGCAGCGCTCTCGCGCAGCTCGCGCTCGACCCGCTCGCGTTCGGTGAGATCGTGAATGATGCCGACGAAGATCGAATCGCCTGCGGCCTGCCTGCTCTCGCCAACCGACAGATGCATCAGGAAGGTCGAGCCGTCCTTGCGTTGCCCGGCGACCTCACGGCCGATGCCGATGATCTTGCGGTCGCCGCTGACGTGATAATTGTGAAGATAGCCGTCATGCGCGTCGCGGTAGGACGCTGGCATCAGGACCTTGACGTTCCGCCCGATGACTTCCTCGGCGAGATAGCCGAACAGCCTTTCGCAGGCCGGATTGAACATCAGGACGCCGCCGCGCGCGTCGATCAGGATCACGCCGTCGACCGCGGTGTCGACGACGGCTCGCAGCCAGTTGGCGTTGGAAGGCTCCGGATTGGCGCTGCGGTCCTCCGTGTTCACCGGGCGACTCTCCAATTCTGATCGTGTCAGCCCAGTCCACACGCAACAATTGATTCAGGCAAGAAAATTCTACCCCGGATATGCACACAAGCGGGCATTAGATCCAGCTCTGGAACAGCATCAGCCTGCCGAAGTACCGCATCGAAGTGCCGATGAAGGCTGCGGAGACCGGCAGCATGACCCCAAAGCTGGCTGCGGCGACGCCGACATAGGCCCACAGCAGCCAGCGAGGCAGCCCTTCGCGGCGCAGCACGTAGACCAGCGCGAGCGACGTCGCGGTCGCGGCCGGCAGGTAATAGTAAATGAACCCCAGCGTGCGCGGCAGCAACGCCCAGGCGAGCCAGGGGCCGAAATAGAAAGCCGCGATCAGGAACGCATCCCGGCGGCGCTCCACGACGAAATCGCGCAGCACGAGCACGAGTGCGAGCAGAGCCGGCCACAACACCAGGGGATTGCCGAGGAAGACGACCGCGGAGACATTGTCCTCCGCACCCTTGTCGAACAGAAACCACACCGGGCGCGCGAGCAGCGGCCATGACGGCCACGCGCTCATATAGGTGTGGCCGGCGATCGCGGTCGTGGTGTTGTCGGCGAAGATCCGGCGCTGCGCCTCGATCAGGTCCGGCAGCGACAATCCATAGAGCGGAATGAAAGCGGCTAGATAGGCCACGCCGGGCAGGACCGCAAAACACAGCGCGAGCTGATGCAGCCTCAAGCCCGGCCAGAGGTCCGGCCGATACCAGTCGCTCGGCTTCGCGTCGGCGAACAGCGTTCGCCATCCCTGCATCAGTCGGATCACCGCAACCACGACGATGCAGACGCCGAGCGGAAACAGGCCGCTCCATTTGCAGGCCGCAGCGAGGCCGAACAGGCTGCCGGCAAGCGCGAACAAAGCCTGGGGCTGCTCCCGCCTGAAACCATGCATGAAGGCGGCGGTCGCGAGCAGACCCAAGCCGAGTGCGAAGATGTCGAGCATGGCGATGCGCGCCTGCACGTACAGCATCTGGTTGAACGCTGCGATCAGCGCCGCGGCGATCGCAGGCCCTTGCGCGGCGAACAGCGCGAGGCCGCACAGATAGATCGCGACGACAGCCAATGCGCCGAATAACGTCGCGGGGTAACGCCAGCCGAGCGCGTTGTCGCCGAAGGCCGCGATCGAGGCCGCGATCAGTTCCTTCGCGAGCGGCGGATGCATCGGATTGAGCATCGGTTGCGACATCGCGGGCGCCAGCATCTGCCGTGCGGCCGGCACGTAATGCACCTCGTCGAAGACGAACTTCTCCGGCGTCGTCAAACCGATCAGCAGCGCGAGATGGGCAACCAGGAAAATTGCGACAGCAATGACTGCGCTCCGCGACACCACCGGAACTGCGGACTGTTGAAGCGGCTGTTGTTGGGCTGTTTTGCGTGGCAAATTTGCGTCACCGCGGACAAAAATTGAAATGGCGGTTTTCATTGAACGCATTCCGCCGCAACTGTCACTAAGCATAGCGCAGGTCCCGCGCCGCTTGTGATAATTTCGCCACATCAGAAGCGCGCGCGATCCGGTACGATCAGGGACACATCGATCGGTTGCGAAATGAATTTGCGTTTCTGGCTTTTCCCAACACTGCTGTCGGTCGCATTCTGTGCCGCGCCTTGCGCGCACGCCCAGACGCGCGTCGGCGAAGCCGTCGTGATCCAGAATGAAGTCGTCCGCGTCGCCGCGAGCACGACGCCGATCAACGTCGGCGATAGCATGCTGCGCGACGAGACCGTGCGCACCGGCGCCGACAGCGCCGCGCGTTTCGTGATGGCCGACAGCACCAATCTCTCGCTCGGGCCCAGCGCCACGCTGAAGCTCGACCGCACCGTGTTCAACGACGAGCATAGCTACCGCGACGTGGCGATCCGCATGACCACCGGCGCGTTCCGTTTCGTCACCGGACATTCCGAGAAGGCCGCCTACAAGATCACGACGCCGCTTGCGACCATCGGCGTGCGCGGCACCACGCTCGACATCCTCTCGCAGCGCGGCCGCTCCGTCGTGGTGCTGCAGGACGGCGCGGCCAGCGTCTGCACCACGAACTTCCAATGCGTGCAGCTCACCCAGCCTGGCGACACCGCGATCATCACGTCGACCGGCGGCAAGGTCAGCATCACCAAGTCCAACACGCCGCCATGGACCTTCGCCGCCAATTGCGCCGCAAGCGCCGGGCTGTGCGCGGTCAACCAATATGCAGACGCCTCGCCGACCATCACGCCCGCCGTCCATGACGACGGCATGCTGTGCGGGCGCTGACGATGGCAGGGCTCCGCATCCGCGACCTGCTTCTTGCCGCCATGCTGGCGACCATGGCCGCCGCGACACTGGCTTGGGGTATTCAGCCGGCGTCCGCCGCGAGCCTGACTCTCACCAATTGCGAGTCGGGATGCGGTGAACAAAATCCCTATCCCTCGCCTTCGCCGAGCCCCTATCCCTCTCCGTCTCCTTCACCCTCGCCCAATCCATATCCCTCGCCGAGCCCGACCCCGACCGGCGCCGATTCCAGCGGCAATTCGATCGGCGGCCTCGCCGACCAGCGCTTCAACCAGATGATCACCAACCGGGTGCTCGGCACGGTGCTGCTCGGCGTCAACGAGCAGGTCAATTGCAGCGACTGCATCAGCGCGTTCGGCTCGGCGGGCTCGTTCTCGGCCGGCATTCACGGCCGCAAGGAATTGACCAACAATCTGTCGCTGCTCGCCGGCATTGCCTACACGCAATACAACGAGGGCGGCTACAAGATCACCAGCGCTCCGATCGGCGCTTTCGCCCTGCGCTACGACTTCACCGACTGGGGCTCCTCGCGCCCGTTCTTCGACGTCGGCACCATCCTGACGCCGTGGGAGAAGGCGCGCTACACCCGCAGCTACGACACCAGCCTCGGCCCGGTCAGCGTGACGAGACTCGACCAATGCCTCGAACTACGCGGTCTACGGCCGCGCCGGCTGGATGAGCCGCGTCTCGCCGCGCGACGAGGTCGCGGCCTCGATCGAGGTCTGGCAGCTCTGGCAGCGCGTCTCCGGCTACAGCGACAGTGCCGTGGCCTTCAACCCGTTCGACGCCAGCATCGCCACGGGCACCGACCGCACCAGCCTCGTCAAGATCGGTGGCCAGTGGACGCATCTGTTCAGCGGCAACATCGAGACCAACATCAACGGCGGCTGGGTGCAGTCGTTCGCGAGCCGCAGCGGCATCGTCGCCACCGTGACCGGCCAGGGCATGGTGGTGCCGACCATGGGCAATCAGGGCTGGTTCGAATATGGCGGCCGCCTCGGCTTCCGCGTCCAGAAGGGCTGGATCGTCGACCTGTTCGCCAACGGCACGCTGGGCCCGCATCCGGTCGGCAACACCATCCACGGCGGCGTCGGGCTGCGGATCAATTACTAGGGCGTGCTCTCGCCTCATATCCGCTGTCATGCCCCGCGCAGGCGGGGCATCCAGTACGCCGCGACAGCTATTGTGAGAGCAAACTCTCCGACAAAGGTCTCTAGATACTGGATCGCCCGCCTTCGCGGGCGATGACACCTATCGCGTAGCGAGAGCGCTCCCCTCACGCCGCCGACCTGCCCTCGAACGCCCGGCGCAACACGTCCACATCCAGCTTCACCATCTTCATCATGGCTTGCATCGCGCGGGCGGCAGCGGCCTTGTCGGGGCTGCTGAGAAACTCGAACATCACCTTCGGCACCACCTGCCAGGCCACGCCCCAGCGATCCCTGAGCCAGCCGCACTGCTCCGCGTTGCCGCCATTGGCGAGGAACGCGTTCCAGACGCTGTCGACCTCTGCCTGGTCGTCGCAATGGATCATCAGCGAGATTGCGTGGGTGTACTCCATCTTCATGCCGCCGTTGAGCGCGACCAGCGGCTGGCCGGCCACCGTGAACTCGACCACGAGCACGGAGCCTTCCTTGCCGGACGGATTGTCCGACACATTGCGCTGGACGTGCGTGACCGCCGAATTCGGCACGAGCGAGGTGTAGAATTTCGCGGCTTCCTCGGCATCGCCGTTGAACCACATGCAGGGGACGAGCTTGGACATTGTGAGTGCTCCTGTTCGGTTGAGCGTTCGGAGGACGGCGATCAGGAATTGGCCATGGCGGGCTGCGGCGGAACGGCCGCCATGTCCAGCCAGTTCACACCCCACATGTGGCCGTCCGGATCCTCGAAGCTGCGGCCGTACATGAAGCTGTACTCGTCCTTCGGGCTGGGATCGGCGATCCCGCCCGCCGCCTCGGCCCTGTCGACGATCGCGTCAACCTCGTTGCGGCTGTCGGCGGAAATGCAGAACAGCGCCTGGTTCGAGGTCTTTGCATCCGCGATCGGCTTCGGCGTGAAGTGACGGAATTTGTCGTGGGTCGTCAGCATCACGTAGATGGCCTCGGAAAAGACCATGCAGCTCGCCGTGTCGTCGGAAAATTGCGGGTTCCGGGTCGCGCCGACCGCCTCATAGAAGCGGGTCGCACGCTTGAGATCGGTCACCGGCAGATTGAGAAAGATCATCCTGGGCATCGGAGGCTCCTTGGGCGGGTTCTGCCCAAGGACGGACGGGGCGACACCCGTCCGACACCGCCTCCGGATATTTTTTGGATCAGGTGTGCCGGCTCTGCCACGCAGAACCGGCAGGGGACCGACAGACCCTACTTCTTCTCGTTCGGATCCCGATGAATGGGATCGACCCACAGCACGGTCTCGGGCTTCTCGACCGGCTCGATGTCGAGGTTGATCGCCACCGCCTCGCCGTCGCTGCGCACCAGCACGCATTCCAGCACTTCGTCGGGGCTGGCGTTGATCTCCTGATGCGGCACGTAAGGCGGAACGAAAATGAAATCGCCGGGGCCGGCCTCCGCGGTGAATTGCAGGCTCTCGCCCCAGCGCATCCGCGCCTTGCCCTTCACGACATAGATCACGCTTTCGAGATGGCCGTGGTGATGCGCACCGGTCTTGGCGTCGGGCCTGATGCTGACGGTTCCGGCCCACAATTTCTGCGCGCCGACGCGCGCGAAGTTGATGGCGGCCGCACGGTCCATGCCGGCCGTCGACGGCACGTTGGTGTCGAGCTGGTTACCGGGAATGACGCGCACGCCGTCATGTTTCCAGCGATCATCATGATGATGATCGTGGTCATGGTGGGAATGCGAATGGTCATGGCCGGTCATGGGACTTGCTTTCTGTTGCTTCCGTGCGCGGCAAACTAACCCGAAGCCGCGCTCGCGAGCCATAACAAAAACGGAACCCTCGTAGCCGTCAAACGTTGTGTTTCCGAGCAAACCGAAAGGAGCGTTAAATGGGTAGCACGACCGACAAGATCAAAGGTACCGCCAACGAGGCGATCGGCAAGGCCAAGCAGGGCATCGGTGAGGCCACCGGTTCCGAGCGCATGAAGGGCGAAGGCGTGGTCCAGGAAGTGAAGGGCAAGGGCCAGCAGGCCATGGGCGATGCCAAGGACGCCGCCAAGGAAGCGATTGATCGCGCCGCGGCCGCCGCAAAGCGCGCGGCAGAGTGACGCGCGGCAATCTGAAAGCGAAAAGACCGGCCGTCAGGCCGGTCTTTTTGTTTGGGCTGTTCTCTATCCGTCATGGCCGGGCTTGACCCGGCCATCCACGTCTTGGCCGCATGACGGACGAACGTGGATGCCTGGAAAAAGTCCGGGCATGACGACGTCGAGAATGGCGCGTCACTTCACCCCGAGCAATTCCACGTCGAACATCAGCGTCGCGTTCGGCGGGATCACGCCGCCGGCGCCGCGCGCGCCGTAGCCGAGCTGCGGCGGGATGATCAGCGTGCGCTTGCCGCCGACCTTCATCGTGGCAACGCCTTCGTCCCATCCGGCGATGACGCGACCCTTGCCGATCGGGAATTCGAACGGCTCCTTGCGATCGACGGATGAGTCGAATTTCTTGCCCTTCTGGCCGTTCTCGTAGAGCCAGCCGGTATAGTGCATCACGCAGATCTGGCCGGGCTGCGGCGAGGCGCCGGTGCCGACGGTGGAGTCGATGATCTGCAAGCCTGAAGCTGTGGTCATGGTCTTTCCTGCGGTCTGGGCCGAGGCCGTGGTGGAAACAAAATGCGACACGCCGGCGATCACGGTGATCGCGAGTGCCGACATCAGGGTGAGGAGTGCGCGCTGGAAACGCTGCATAAGACACCTTCCGTTTGAGGCGGAAGGGGTCTAGCCCAACGCGGGCACGGTTTCCACCCCTCTAGACCTCGATATTTTCCAGGCGAACCGGGAGCTTGCGGATGCGCTGGCCCGTGGCGTGATAGATCGCATTGCAGATCGCGGCATTGGTCCCGACATTGGCGAGCCTCGCCGAGCCCTTTGACGCCGGCCGGGTTGATCCGATCGTCCTGCTCGGAGAGCAGGATCACCTCGACGCCGGGGACATCCGCATTCACGGGCACCAGGTAATCGGCAAGATTGTCGTTGACGTAACGCGCAGTGCGCTCGTCGATCTCCGTGGCCTCCAGCAGCGCCGACGACATGCCCCAGATCAGGCCGCCCATCAGCTGGCTCCGCGCCGTGCGTGGGTTCACGATGCGGCCCGCCGCAAAGGCTCCCACCAGGCGGGGGCAGCGGATCTCGTGCGTGAAGCGGTTGATGCGGACCTCGACGAGGCTCCGCACCGAACGCATAGGCGATCTGGTCCTTCATCTGGTGACCGCCGACGAGCCTGGGGTGCCCGCTGTGCATGGCGCGGAAGGAATCCAGCGGCGCGCCGTCCGGCTTCCACTCGCCATATTCCTCGACGACGCCGACCCCGAGCGCGTCGAAAGCCTTCTCGAGGTCGACCGGACGATCGCTCTTGGCAGCCTGGGTCGTCGGCGCCTGGCCGATGCCAACGGTCTCTTTGGCCTTGTCCGTGAGACTGTCGGGCATCATCGCCTTGAACAGGCGCTGGCGGATCTGATCGCACACCATCATCACCGCCGAGCAAGTGCTCGCGGTCGAGTTCGATCCGCCGGCGACCGGCGCCGGCGGCAGGTCGCTGTCGCCCATGAAGACGGCGACCTTCTCGAGAGGCACGCCCAGACGTTCGGCCGCGGTCTGCGCGATCACCGTGTAGGCGCCGGTGCCGATCTCGTGACCGGCGATCTCGACCCGGGTACGACCGTCGCGCTGCAGGCGCACGCGCGCAGCAGACGGCGCCATCTGGGTCGGATAGCAGGTGGCTGCGCAGCCATAGCCGATCAGCCAATCGCCGTCCGACATCGATTTCGGCTGCGGCGAGCGCTGTGCCCAGCCGAAAGCCTTGGCGGCTTCATCGAAGCACGCCATCAGCGAGCGCGACGTGTAGGGTTTTCCGCCGATGGGTTCGTTGGTGGTGTCGTTGATACGGCGGAACTCGACCGGATCCATGTTCAGCTTCACCGCCAGCTCGTCCATCGCGCACTCCAGCGCGAACAGGTACGGCACCTCCGGCGGCGAACGCATGAAGCCCGGCGTATTGCGATCGGCACGCACGATCGACACCAGGCTGTCCACGTTCGGACAGGCATAGAGCCGCGTCGTCGTCTTGGTGCCGCCGACGCAATAGGCGTCCGCGCGCGAGGAGACTTCCGATCCTTCATGCCGCAGAGCGACCAGCTTGCCGTCCCCGCTCGCGCCGAGCTTGATCTCGTGCCGTGTCTCGGCGCGATAGGTCGCGATGGTAAAACCCTGGTCGCGGGTCGGGACCAGCTTGACCGGGCGGTTCAGGCGTCTGGCAATACCGGCAATGATGGCCGTCCGCGGTGTCATCGAGCCGCGCGAGCCGAAGCCGCCGCCGACATAGGGATTGACCACACGCACCTTGTCGGCGTCGATGCCGAGCTGCTCGGCAACGCCGTTCTTCAAGCCGTAAACATATTGGCTGCCTTCATAGATGACGAGATTGTCCCCCATCCATGCACAGCTCGTCGTGAACAACTCCATCGGATTATGGTGCTGCGCCGGCGTGTCGTAGGCAGCGGTGATCTTGACCTCGGCCGCGTCGAAGGCCTTGGCGAAATCGCCGACCTTGGCGTCTTCCTTGAATTGCGCGTTCTGTCCCTTGGCCGCAGCCGAGGTGGTTCCCGGCGAGTCGAAGGTCGCGCTCGGGGCGGCAGAGGTGTAGCTGACCTTGACGCGGTTGGCGGCCTCGCGCGCGGCCTCGTAGGTTTCAGCGATGACGACGGCGATGATCTCCCCGTCATGGGCGATCTCGGCGGATCTCAGCGGCTGGATGGTGGTGCCGGCATAGCCGCCGTCGCTGAACAGCTTCGACTCCTTCAGCTTCGGGGCGTTCTCGTGCGTCACGATCTCGATCACGCCCCGGACGCTCTTGGCGTCGCCGAGATCGAAACGGTCGATGCGCCCTTTGGCGATGGCGCTGGTGACGAGAAACGCGTAGGCGGGATTGTCCAGCGGCATGTCGGAGGCGTAGGTCGCCCGCCCCGTGACTTTCACGACCGCATCATAGCGCGACACGGGCTGGCCCATATTCTCCTTCGGCTCGGGAGCGGCAGCGGTCATGATCGGATCTCCATCGTTACGGCCTGCTGGAGCGCGCGCGCCACCACGCGCTTGCCGAGCGCGATCTTGAAGCTGTTGTGACGGCGCCCGCGTGCTTCCGCGAAAGCGGCATCCGCAACACGTTTTGCGAGGCCGTCGTCGAACTTCTGTCCTTTCAGAAGCGCTTCCGCGTCACGCGCCCGCCACGGCACTGTGGCGACGCCGCCCAGCGCAATCCGCGCGTCCCGGACCGTGCCGTCCTGCACATCGAGAGCGATCGCCGCCGACGACAGCGCGAACTCATAGGATTGCCGGTCGCGCGCCTTGAGATACACCGAACGCGGCCAACGGCCGGTGACCGAGAAGGCCGAGATCAGCTCGCCGGGCTGCAGCGTGGTCTCGATATCGGGTGTGCTGCCCGGCGCCTTGTGCAACTCCGCGAACGGCATCTTGCGAGTGCCGGACCGGCCGGTGATCTCGACCACGGCATCCAGCGCGATCAGCGCCTGGGCAAAGTCGCCGGGATAGGTCGCGATGCATTGGTCGGACACGCCGAGCACCGCGTGCATGCGGTTGACGCCGTCCATGGCGGCGCAGCCCGAGCCGGGATTGCGCTTGTTGCAGTTGTCGTAGCTGACGTCGCGGAAATAGCTGCACCGCGTCCGCTGCATCACATTGCCGCCGAGCGTTGCCATATTGCGCAGCTGGGCACTGGCCGCGAGCTTCAGGGAATCGGCAATCACCGGATAGTTGCGCTGGATGTCGGCATGGGCCGCCACGTCCGACATCTTGGCGAGCGCGCCGAGCCGCAAGGCGTCGTTGCCTGGCTCGATCGCCGACCAGCCTTGGGCCAGCGGATTGATGTCGACGATCGCGGACGGCCGCATCACGTCAAGCTTCATCAAATCGATCAGGGTGGTGCCGCCGGCCAGCGGCTGCGCCGCAGCCCGGGTTAACGCCTCGTTCGCGGCAGCGGCGGCGCCGAGCGCCTGCACGGCCGCGGCCGGATCTGTTGCCCTCTGATAGGAAAACGGTCGCATCCGCCTAGCCTTTCATGATTTCGGGCGCGGCCTGCTTCACGGCGGCGACGATGTTGGGATAGGCGGCGCAGCGGCAGATATTGCCGCTCATGTATTCGCGGATGTCGGCCTCGCTCCCGGCATGCCCCTCCCTCACGCAGGCGATCGCCGACATGATCTGGCCGGGCGTGCAGTAGCCGCACTGGAAGGCGTCGTTGTCGACGAAGGCCTGCTGCATCGGGTGCAGGCGCTCGTCGGTCGCGAGCCCTTCGATCGTCGTGATGTCCTGCCCTTCGGCTGCGAGTGCGAGCGTGAGGCACGACACCACGCGCCGCTCGCCGATCAGCACCGTGCAGGCACCGCACTGGCCGTGGTCGCAACCTTTCTTGCTGCCCGTGAGCTTGAGATGGTCGCGCAGTGCATCGAGCACCGTGGTGCGCGCATCGATGCGCAGCCGCTTCTCCTTGCCGTTGACCCGCAGCGTGAGATCGACAGGCAGCGCCGGATCCTGTGCGGCCGGAACCCTCGCCTCCTCTGCGCGCGCCGCGATCGGGATCAGCGCGCTACCGGCCGCACCGGCCATGAAGGCGCGGCGATCGAATCCTGATGGCTTGGAACTTGATGAGTCCGACATCGACGCCTCCGCCGCTTCCTGCAAAGCAGCGCACGCCTGCGCCGCTCATCGCCCCTTAACCGGAAGCGATGAGCGCGGTTCCGAACGAGAAAGGGCGGCGCAGCGAATGCCGCACCGCCCTTCGTCAACTTTTCCTGATCCTGCGATAGGAACCTTGCGCGGCGATCAATATCCCAGCGCGCAGCCATCCTTGCGCGGATCGGAGCCGCCGGTGAGCGTGCCCTTGTCCCAGTCGATCCAGATCGCTTGGGCGCCGCCGAGCGGGCCGACCACATTGGTGGTCTTGTGGCCGAGCTTCTTCAAGCCCTCGACGATGTCGGCGGGAACGCTGTCCTCGAGCTGGTACTGGCCCTCGTAGTGCAGGCCGCGCGGCATATCGATCGCCTCCTGCACGTCGCAGCCGTAGTCGAGGATGTTGGTGAGCAGATGGGTCTGGCCGGTCGGCTGGTACTGGCCGCCCATCACCGCGAACGGCATCGTGGAACGGCCGCCCTTGGTGAGCAGGCCCGGCATGATCGTGTGCAGCGGGCGCTTGCCGCCTTCGATGCAGTTGGGATGGCCGGGCTGGATGCGGAAGCCGCCGGCGCGGTTCTGGAACAACACGCCGGTCTTGTTCGAGACGATCGCCGAACCGAAGGAGTGCGCGACCGAATTGATGAACGAGCAGACGTTGCGGTCCTTGTCCACCACCGTGATGTAGATGGTCGAGGGATTCATCGGCGGGGCGACATCAGGCAGGTCGAGCATGCCGTCCATCCGGATCTTGCCGATGTGCTCGTCGGCAAAGCCCTTCTCGAGCATCTCGGCGACGTTGATCTTCATGTGATCGGGAGAGGCGACATGCATCTCGCGATTCATGTAGGCGATGCGCGCGGCTTCCGCCTCGAGATGGAAGCGCTCGACGCTGACCGGCGCATACTTGGTCAGGTCGAAGCGCGACAGGATGTTGAGCATCAGGAGCGCGGTGACGCCCGGGCCGTTCGGGGGCACTGCCAGACATCGTAGCCCTTGTACATGGTGCCGATCGGCGTCGTCGTCTCGGTGGTGTGCGCGGCGAAATCGTCGAGCGTGTGCAGGCCGCCGATCCCGCGCAGGGTCTCGACCATGTCCTCCGCGATCTCGCCCTTGTAGAAGGCGTCGCGGCCGCCCTTGGCGATCGCGCGCAGGGTCTTGCCGAGCCTCGGCCTGGCGGATGACGTCACCGGCCACCGGCGGCTTGCCGCCCGGCAGCAGGTAGCGCACGGTGTTGGTGCCGGCCTTCAGCTTCTCGAACTGGTTCTTCCAGTCGAAGGCGATGCGGGGGGCGACGACATAGCCCTCCTCGGCCGCCTTGATCGCGGGCTGCAGCAGGCGGTCGAAGCCGAACTTGCCGTGATCGCGCAGCACGGTCGCGAAGGCGTCGATCACGCCGGGGATCGAGACCGCATGCGCCGAGGTCAGCGGAACGGAGTTGATCTTGCGTTCGAGATACCAGTCGGCGTTGGCCGCCTTCGGCGCGCGGCCGGAGCCGTTATAGGCGATGATCTTGCCCTCGCCGCGCGGCTGGATCAGCGCGAAGCAGTCGCCGCCGATGCCGGTCGATTGCGGCTCGATCACGCCGAGAATGGCCGAACCCGCCACCGCCGCGTCCACTGCCGTGCCGCCCTCACGCAGCACCTCGATCGCGGCAAGCGATGCCTGCGGATGCGAGGTCGCCACCATCGCGTTGGTGGCGTGGACCGTGGACCTGCCGGGGAAATGGAAGTTTCTCATCGAATTTCTTGCTCTCTTGGCGGTGGATGCGCGCGCCGCGCCGTCTTAGGAAAAACCGGGTCTACATGACACATTCCGGCGGCCCTGGGCAATGCTGGCATACCAGGCAAATGGCTGCCATCCGCTGGGCGTATAGACCTTTCGAGGCCGCCGTCCGTGCGGGTTTTCCAGGCGGCCGTCGCCTGCTAAACGAGCCGGATGTCTGATCCGCATTCGCTCATCAAGGTTGCCGCCTTCTACCAATTTGCCGCCCTCCCGGATTACCGCGAGCTGCGCGCGCCGCTGCGGGAGTGCTGCGCCGGCCTTGGACTGAAGGGCAGCGTGCTGCTGGCGCAGGAGGGCATCAACGGCACGCTCGCCGGGGCACCGGGCGCGATCGACGCCCTCGCCCGTGAGCTCGGGCACGGTGCCCTGTTCGGCGGCAGGCTCGACAATCTCGAACTGAAATTCTCGGCCGCCGAGGCGATGCCGTTCGGTCGGCTCAAGGTGCGGCTGAAGAAGGAGATCGTTACGCTCGGCGATGCGGCTGCCGATCCGACCCGCCAGGTCGGCACCTATGTCGATGCGAGCGAATGGAACGCGCTGATCTCGGCGCCGGACACGTTGTTGCTGGACACCCGCAACGCCTTCGAGGTGGCGATGGGCACATTCGAGGGCGCCGTCGATCCCGGCATCAGGAGCTTCGGCCAGTTCAAGGACTTTGCCACCGAGCGGCTCGATCCCGCGAAGCACAGAAGGATCGCGATGTTCTGCACCGGTGGCATCCGCTGCGAGAAGGCGAGCGCGCATCTGCTCGCGCGCGGCTTTGCCGAGGTCTATCACCTCAAGGGCGGCATCCTCAAATATCTGGAACAGGTGCCGGAGGCGCAGAGCCGCTGGCGCGGCGAATGCTTCGTGTTCGACGAGCGCGTCGCGCTCGGCCATGGTTTGCGCGAACGGAACAAGGACGCGACGCGTGACGAATGAGATCAAGACGCTGAGCGAGCGCATCGACACGCTGGAGATGCGCCTCGCCTACCAGGACGACACGATCGAGACGCTGAACCAGACCATCACCGCGCAATGGAAGCAGCTGGACGTGCTGACGCGGAAGGTCACGGAGCTCCGCGAGCGGCTCCAGGAGGCCGAGGCGAATGCGCCCGGACCCGCCAACGAGCCTCCGCCGCATTATTGAGTTCGCGCAACCCCGGGCCACGTCCGGGACACGATCGCTCTCATTCCCGGCGTCTTACTGACCGGATGCCTTGGGCAGCAGATTCACGAGGCTCGCCGGACATCATCAAGCGGTCGCGGCCTGCGTCCTTGGCGGCGTAGAGGGCCCGGTCGGCAGCTTCCACCAGCGAGGACACGCCCGCCGTGCGCTCCAGCGCCGGCCGGCAGGTCGCACCCCCGACCGAGACGGTGACGCATCCCGACGCCTGATTGCTGCTATGAACGAGGCCGGCCTCGTGAATGGCCTTGCGGATCCGTTCGCCGACCAGGGCGCAGCCGGCGGCATCGGTGTTCGGCAGCAGCATGGCGAATTCCTCGCCGCCGTAACGTGCCGCCAGGTCGCCGGCGCGCTGCGTCTCGGCCGCGATGATCTTTGCGACCAGACGCAGGCAGGCATCGCCCGCGGGATGACCGTATTCGTCGTTATAGGCCTTGAAGTGATCGACATCGATCATCAGCAAAGCCAGGCTGGAGCGGTCGCGATGGGCGCGCGCCCATTCCTCCTTCAGCCGCTCGTCGAAGCGGCGGCGATTGGCAAGGCCGGTGAGGCTGTCCTCGATTGCCAGCGTCTCGAGCCTGGTTTCCAGCGTCTTGTGTTCGGTGATGTCGCGGGAGATCGCGACCACGCCGTCGGCGCGGCCATTGGCGTTGCGCGTCACGCGCATGGTCGATTCCAGCCAGACCTCGCCGTTTTGCCGGTGCGAGTTGCGGTAGGTGAGGCGCGCCTCCTCCCGCTCGCCCCGCTTCATGGCATCGACGATGGCCTGGACCTCCGGCAGATCCTCCGGATTGATTCCCGCCAGCGCCGGCGTGCCGATCAATTGCTTGGCGCGCCAGCCGACGACGCGCACGGACGAGGGCGAAACATAGCGCAGCCGCTCGTCGAGCCCGATGCGTGTCACCATGTCGCTGGAGCCTTCGGCGAGCAGGCGGAAATGCGCCTCCTTCTCGACCAGCGCCGCGGCCATGCGCTGGCCGCGCTGCAACTGCCGCACCAGCACGGCGCCGATGACCGCAATCAGCATCACCAGCGCGATGACGTAGAGCATGCGCGAGACCGCCGCGGCACGCCAGGGAGCGAGCAGCTCCTCCTTGTCGAGCGTGGCCAGCATGACCAGCGGATAGCGACCAGAACGCTTGAAGAAGCTAAGGCGCTCGGCACCGTCCAGCGGCGACTTGAAATGATAGACGCCACTCGGCCGTTGCAGGCTGGCGTCCCGGAAAAGCGGTGTGTCGGCGACGCTGAGACCGACGAACTTGTCGTTGTTGGGATTGCGGGCGATGATCAGTCCGTCGCCATGCATCAGCGCCGTGGAGCTGTTGCGGCCGATCTCGAACTGCTCGTAGAAATGCGCAAGATAGCGGGAGCTGATGGTCGCGAGCACCACGCCGCCGAAGCTGCCGTCCGGCTTGTTGAAACGGCGCGACAGGGTGACCACCCATTCGCCTTCGAGGAGGCTCTTCACGGGATGGCCGACAAAGGGCTCCCGTTTCGGCGAGAGCTGATGATAGCGGAAGAAGGCATCGTCGCTGAGGGTCGACGCAATCGTGCCGGGCGAGGTCAGCCAGTTGCCGTGCTCGTCGATGATGGCAAGGCTGTGGATTCGCGGCACGGCCTTCTTGCGTGCCTCGAGGACGTTGCCGAGCTTGGCGATCGTCTCGGGACTGGTCCCGTCCATCTCGATCCGGCTGACGTTGCCGACGACCCCGGAATCCAGCAGATCGAGGCTGTCTTCAGCATGTTGAGTCAGCGAGCGCGTGACGTTCGCCATCTCGGTCTCAGCGCCCTTGAGGACAGCATCACGCGCGGCCCATTCGCGCCAGGCGCTGACGCCGAGGATGGTCACGCAGGTCAGCGCAACGAAAGCCGCCGCACGTAGCGGCAGGTGCCTCCATCCAGCTCGTTGGGTCGCAGGGCTCATGCGGCAGAATTCTCCGATCGTTCGGAAACTCTGCCGCTTCTATTAGTGAACTCTGAAATGACTGCTGGAATCGGCGGGTCTTTGGCCGGGTTCCAGTAGTCCTACGGATGCCGCGATTAGTGCATCGCTAACAAGCTGTTAGCGGGCCTATCGGAATCCGGCGCCCTCCGCCTGCTAGCTGAAGATTGCCTTGACCTTGTCCCAGAGCGAGGGACTGTCGGCGTCCGCATCGGCCTTCGACGGCGTCGGCTGGGCGGCGCTCACGGGATCGGATGCCGGGAACGAGTCCCTCAGTCCGGCGTCGAGCTTGGATTGCCGGTCGGCGGCGAGCGCCTCGTGCAGATCGTCGGCGTGCTTGTCGTGCGGCGCGGGATTGAATGTCTCAGCCATGATCTCCTCCATCGGCCTAATCAACGCGGCCCGATTGAGCTGGTTCCCCTGTTCCGCTGAGGGCCGAGCCGGTGTATCAGGGGCGATAACCCTGTTCAGGACCGTTCGTGCCCCAATCTGCCAAAAAGCCCTTCATCGACGTGCTCTCCGGCCAGCGTCAGAGCATCCCGCCCATGTGGATGATGCGGCAGGCCGGCCGCTATTTGCCGGAATATCGCGAGGTGCGCGCCAAGGCCGGCGGCTTCCTCGACCTGTGCTTCAACCCGGAGCTTGCGGCTGAGGTGACGCTGCAGCCGATCCGCCGGTTCGGCTTCGACGCCGCGATCATCTTCTCGGACATTTTGGTGATCCCATACGCGCTCGGGCGCTCGGTGCGGTTCGAGGTCGGCGAGGGCCCCAGGCTGGATCCGCTAGATGATCCCGCAAAGGTCGCGACGCTGGCGCCGCGCGCCGATCTCGGCAAGCTTCAGCCTGTGTTCGACGCATTGAAGCTCGTGCGCAGTGCGCTCGATCCCAAGACCGCGCTGATCGGCTTCTGCGGCGCGCCGTGGACAGTCGCGACCTACATGGTCGCAGGCCAGGGCACGCCCGACCAGGGACCGGCCCGGATGATGGCCTACCGCCATCCGGAGGCGTTTTCGAAAATTATCGACGTGCTGGTCGAGAGCTCCATTCAATATCTGCTGGCGCAGCTCGAAGCCGGTGCCAATGCCTTGCAGATCTTCGACACCTGGGCCGGGGTGCTGCCGCCGGCCGAGTTCGCGCGCTGGTCGGTCGAGCCGACGCGGCGCATTGTGGAGGGCGTGCGGGCCAAGGCGCCGGACGCCAGGATCATCGGCTTCCCCGCGGCGCCGGCGCACAGCTGCCTGGTTACGTCGAGGCAACCGGCGTGAATGCGGTCAGCATCGACTGGACCGCGGAGCCCGCCTTCATCCGCGAACGCGTGCAGAGCAAGGTCGCCGTTCAGGGCAATCTCGATCCGCTGGTGCTGATCACCGGCGGCGCCGCGCTCGACCGCGCGGTCGACAACGTGCTGGCCAATTTCGCGCAAGGGCGCTTCATCTTCAATCTTGGCCACGGCATCCAGCCGGAAACGCCGATCGCCCATGTCGAGCAGATGATCAAGCGCGTGAGGGAAGGGCGCGGCTAGGCCCGACCATCACAAGGACGCGTTTTGCCAGCCGGCTTCTCCTGCGACGGGGATCGTTCGGTTGCTTCCGGTGGCCTCGAAAGCCGCAATCGCAAGCTGGGCTATCGTCTTGACCCCGGCCTTTCGCATGATGCTGGCGCGATGGTCCTCGACCGTTCGCGGGCTCAGGTTCAATTTGCGTCCGATGACCTTGCTGGTCGAACCGGCGAGCAAATGATCCAGCACTTCCTGCTCTCGCTTGGTCAGCCGCCAGGACGTCTTGAAGCCGTCGGCCGGAGCCGGCGAGCGCGTCTCGACGCTCGCTCCGGCATCCGCAATCCGCGCGATGAGATCGGCGGCGTTGAACGGCTTCTCCACGAAATCTGCGGCGCCCAAATGAAGCGCGCGGACCGCGGTCGGAATATCACCTTGGCCCGATAGCATGAGGACCGGGGTCGGATTGGACATGCTCCGGAGCTCGCCCAGGACGTCAAGCCCGGACTCGGCCGGCAGGCAGAGGTCCAGGAGGATGCAAGCCGGGCAGCTCTGGCCGAGCCGAGCCAGCAGCGCATCGCCATCCGCGAAAAACACCGGTCGATACCCGGCGCGCTCGAGAACTATTCTCAGCATCGCGCGCATCGTGAGATCGTCTTCGAGAATGAAGACTTCATTGCCAGCCATCGTCGCCACTCTTTTTTGCTAAAGTGACGGCTCTATGCGCCCGCCCGGCCGGCAGGAGAAGCGGAAGATGTTAAGACAGTTCTCGATTAGATAAAGGCAACTTTACCTAAAACTTGCTCGAATTAGGCTGGAATTAATCTCCTAGCGCGGCCGGCTGCGCTCGATGATCTCGGCGGCGCCCTTCGTCAGCAGATCGAGACCCACCGCACGACCGAGCCTCGCGCGGGCGATCGGCAGGACCTTGGCGCGATGCTTCGATGATGGTGTTACCGGAAAGGTCGAGCACCGAGGCGGTGAGCGACATCTGATCGCCCGCGATGGTCGAGAAGCCCGCCACCGGCGAATTGCAATGACCGTTCAGCACCCACAGCACCTCGCGCTCGGCATCGGCAGAGGCGTGCGCGGCGGGATCGTCGATCGACGACAGGATCTGCCGCGTCTGCCAGTCCTGCGCGGCGCATTCGACGGCGACGATGCCCTGCCCCGCCGCCGGCAACATCTCGGCCGCGGTGAATTCATAGGCGATCCGGCCGGCAAGGCCGACGCGGTCGAGCCCCGAACGCGCCATGATCAGCGCATCGGCCGGGCCCACGGCGCCGCCATCCGGCAGGCGCTGCAACTCGCCATTGTCGAGCTTTCGCACGCGCGTGTCGGCCGCGCCGCGGAAGTGGATCACCTCGACATCCGGAAACAATCGATGCGCATAGGCCGCGCGGCGCACCGCGTTGGTGCCGATCTTGAACCCCTTGCCGCGGGACTGACGCAGCGCTTCCAGCGTCACGCCGTCGCGCAGCACCAGCGCGTCATTGGGCGGATCGCGCGACAACGTCGCGCCGATGACAAGGCCGGGCGTGTCCTCGTTGCCCGGCATGTCCTTCAGCGAGTGCATCGCCGCCTGCAGATCGCCCGACAGCACGGCGGCCCGGATCTGCGCCACGAAGGCGCCGCCCTTGCCGCCATGGGGCAGCAGCTTGCTGGTCTGGTCGGTATCGCCCGTGGTGTCGAACTTGACGATCTCGACGTCGAGGCCAGGCACGGCGGCGGTCAGGCGGCGTGCGATCTCTTCCGTCTGTGCCAGCGCCATCGCGCTCTTGCGTGTGCCGATCCTCAGTCGCGTAGCCAAGCAATTGTCCTTTCGAGCGGCGAATTACCGCGCATCCTCCAATATCATGTCGGAGGCCTTTTCGGCGATCATGATGATCGGCGCGTTGGTATTCCCCGACACGAGATCCGGCATGATCGAGCCGTCGACGACGCGGAGCCCTTCGAGCCCCCTCACCTTCAGCCGCTGATCGACCACCGCGAGCGCGTCGTTGCCCATACGACAGGTCGAGGTCGGATGGTAGATGGTGCTGCCACGGTCGCGGCAATAATCCAGAATTTCGGCATCCGTGGATACCTTCGCGCCAGGGTCGTATTCGCTGACCACGAACGGCTTCAGCGCCGGCGCATTCAGGATCTTGCGCAGAATCTTGATGGCTTCGACATTGGTCGTGCGGTCGGTCTCGGTGGACATGTAATTGATGCGGATTTCCGGCGGCACGGTCGGGTCGGCACTGCGGATGCGCAGGGAACCGCGGCTTTCGGGGCGGAGCTGGCAGACCGACGCCGTGAAGCCGGAGAAGTCGTGCAGCTTCTCGCCCATCTTGTCGGTCGAGAACGGCAGGAAGTGCACCTGGATGTCGGGCGAGGCCAGGCGCGGACTGGTCTTGAAAAACGCGCCGGCGGTGCCGGCCGCGATCGTCAGCCAGCCTTTCCGGAACAGCGCATAGCGGGCGCCGGCCAGGGTGCGGCGGAGCGGGTGGTTGACGGTGTCGTTCAGCGTGATCTTTTGCGAGCAGCGCATGACGATGCGGACCTGCATGTGGTCCTGCAGATCATAGCCGACACCCGGAGCGTCCAGCACGATATCGATGCCGTGCTTGCGCAGGAGATCGGCGGGGCCGACACCGGAAAGCTGCAGCAGCTGCGGCGAGTTGTAGGCGCCGCTCGACAACACCACCTCCTTCCGCGCCCGGGCGCGGCGGATTTGCGTACCTTGCCGATATTCGACGCCAACAGCGCGGCGGCCTTCGAACAGCACACGCTGGCCGAGCGCCTCGGTCTCAATCTTGAGATTGCCGCGCGTCTTTGCGGGACCGAGATAGGCCACCGCGGTCGAAGCGCGGCGGCCGTTGCGCGTCGTGGTCTGAAACAGGCCGACGCCTTCCTGCGTGGCGCCGTTGAAGTCCGGGTTATAGGGCAGACCGGTCTCGATCGCAGCGTCGATGAAGGCTTTCGACAGCGGATCGGTCACGACCATGTTCGAGACCGGGAGCGGACCGCCCGTGCCGTGATATTGATCGGCGCCGCGCGACTGGTTCTCGGCCTTCTTGAAATAGGGCAGCACGTCGTCATAGCCCCAGCCGGTGTTGCCGAGCTGGCGCCAGCGGTCATAGTCCTCATGCTGGCCGCGAACGTAAAGCAGGCCGTTGATCGAGGCTCGATCCGCCCAGCGTTTTGCCGCGCGGCTGGAATACCTGGCGGCCCTTCAGCTCGGGCTCCGGCTCGGTCTGGTACATCCAGTTGACGGTCTTCTCCTTGAACAGCTTGCCGTAGCCGAGCGGAACGTGGATCCAGATGTTGGAATCCTTAGGTCCCGCCTCGAGCAGCAGCACGCTGTGCTTGCCGTTCGCGGAGAGCCGGTTGGCGAGCACGCAGCCGGCGGAGCCTGCGCCGACGATGATGTAGTCGAATTCGGGATCGGACGGCAGTGGGGCGGAGTTTGCGTTCATGCGCTACTGTTCTTCTTGTTGGAGCGGGCGTTTCCGTATCGTCACTAGCACGATCATGGCTTGACGCGCAGCGCCTCGACCAGCGACTTGAACGCACGGGCATATTCCGCGCCCGCCCTTGCGATATCCGCGCGTCCGGCGCAGGCCACCGCGGCTTCCGTCACCGCGCCCAGCAGCAGCCGCGCCAGCGGCTCGACCGGCTGGCGCGCGATCAGGCCGGCCTCCATGGCGGCCGCGATCGCACGCGGCAGCTTGCCGCCGAAATGCTGCGCGTCGATCTCGCGCCAGCGCTCCCAGCCGAGCACCGCCGGGCCGTCGCGGAGGATGATCTGGCCGGTCGGCCCCTTCGCCGTGGCGGCGAAGTAATGCTGGGTGCCGGCAACCATTGCGGCGAGCACGTCCTTCTCGGCGCGCGCGGCCCCGTCGATCTCCACGACGAGGTCGCGCGAGACCTCGTCGAACACGGCTTCGAACACCGCCTCCTTGGTCTTGAAGTGATGATAAACCGCGCCCTTGGCGATGCGGGCGCCTTGCGCGATCTCGTCCATGGTGGTGGCGGCGAAGCCCTGCGTCCCGAACAGGCGGCGCGCCGCCGTCAGGATCGCTTCCGATGTCGCCGCCCGCCGCTCCGCCTGCTTGGCCATGATCCCGTCTAATCCAATCGTGCGCGCCCCGCCAGTTGACTTTTCGACCATCGGTCGGTATTTACCGACTATCAGTCGGTTTTAATCGTGAGGTGCGCCATGCCGAGCCGTGACGTCGTCGAAGCCTTTGCCAAGCGCCTTGAGGACGGGGATTTCATCGGCGCGATCGAACATTTTTATGTGCCCGACGCCGCGACCTACGAGAACAATGCCGCTCCGACGGTCGGGCGGGAAAATCTGGTCGCCAAGGAGCGCGGCGTACTGGCCGCGACCAAGGAGGTCAGGGCCGTGCGCATCGGACCGAGCCTGATCGAGGGCGATCATGTCGCGACACGCTGGACCTTCAGCTTCACCAATGCCGAAGGCGTGACGCGGACGCTGGACGAGATCGCGTGGCAGACCTGGCGCGGCGACAAGCTGATCGAGGAACGGTTCTATTACGATCCCAGGCAGATGGGTCGGTGACTGCACTTCCGCAAGCCGGTGCCATCAACCGGGCGATCTAGCACGCTGAGACAGTTGTGATTGAGCCGACAGGCCGCGGTGTGCTGGATGCCCCGGTCAAGCCGGGGCATGACGGTGAGAGCGTTGCTCCGCCGTCACGCATTTGTATCGATTTGTTATCGATACTCTGTTGCGAACACGCAGAAGTGGTCAGCGCGAGGGCTGCGGCGGGGGATAATTCATAGTTCGTCAAAGGTTTGCGGCGAATTCTCCGGATCGAGCCGGACGAACGGCCCCTGCTGCTAGGCTCTGGAATGCGGACTCACCTGACCACCTATTTCGCGCGGCTGTTTGCCGGCGATCTGTCGGCGTTCGGCGGTCCCGTGACGGACGAGGCCGTGGCCGGGCATATCCGCGCCGAGCAGATGTCGCTCGTGCTCGGCTATTCCGTCGGCATCATGCTGGCGAACGCCTGCAACGCCATCGTGCTCGCCATCGCGCTATGGCAGTCGCCGGACCGGATCCCCGCGCTGATCTGGGCCACCGCCGTGGCCGGCTCTGCGATCGCCTTCGGCCTGCAATCCCATGCCGCGCGCCGCATCACCAAGCCGCAATTCGTCTCGCGCCGCGCCATGCACCGCCTGGTGCGTAACGCCCTCGTCCTCGGCGCCGCCTGGGGCATCGTCCCCGTTGCCTTCTTCACCGATGCCTCGACCGGCGGCCAACTCGTCATCACTTGCCTGTGCTCGGGCATGCTGGCCGGCGGCGCACTCGCCTTCGGCACCATCCCGATCGCGGCCATCGCCTTCACCGCCCCGATTTTCGTCGGGATCGCCATCTGCCTCGGCCGGAACGGCGACCTCGCCTTCCTCCTCATCGCCTTTCTCGTCGTGGTCTATGGCAGCGTGTTGATCCGCGGCGTGTTCGTCAATGCGTTCTCGTTCGCGCGGCGCGTCACGCGGCAGATCGAAGCCGAGCGCTCGGTGCGGCTGGATCCCCTGACCCACCTGCCCAACCGCGTCGCCTTCAACGAGACGCTCGAGGCTGCGCTCAAGCGGCTGACATTGTCCGGCGAGGAGTTCGCGGTGCTCCTGCTCGATCTCGACCGGTTCAAGGAGGTCAACGACAAGTTCGGCCATCCCGCCGGTGACGAATTCCTGGTCGAGGTCGCAAGCCGCCTGCGACGCTGCACGCGTCCTGCCGAGCACGTCGCGCGCATCGGCGGCGACGAGTTCGCGCTGGTGATGGCCAATTTGGCACGTCCCGAGGACGCGCTCGAGATCGCCGAACGTTTCGTCGCAGCCTTCACCGAGCCGTTCCGCATCGAAGGCCGCCAGATCGTCGGCGCGACCAGCGTCGGCATCGTGCTGGCGCCGCGCGACGGCACGACGCCGCTCGACGTCATGAAGCATGCCGATGCGGCGCTCTATCGCGCCAAAAAGGCGGGGCCCGGCACGATCCGCTTCTTCGAGGCCAGCGACGACAGGGTGTCGCGCGATCGCAAGGCGCTGCAATCGGACCTCGAAGGCGCGATCGCGCGGAACGAGCTGTTCCTCGTTTTCCAGCCGTTCCTCGATCTCGGCGAGGGCCGGATCACCGGCTTCGAAGCGCTGCTGCGCTGGCAGCATCCCGAGCGCGGGCTGGTACCGCCGAGCGAATTCATCCCGATTGCGGAGGAGACCGGGCTGATCCACGAGATTGGCGAATGGGTCGTCCGCCGTGCCTGCGCGACGGTCGCCCAATGGCCCGAGGACATCAGGGTCGCCGTGAATTTCTCCGCGGCTCAGTTTCACAACGCCGGCATCCTCCAAATCATCGTTCAGGCGCTCGCCGAGGCGAAGATCGCCCCGCACCGGCTGGAGATCGAGATCACGGAATCGATGCTGCTGTCGAAATACGGCTCGGCCGAGCCGGTGCTGAACGCGCTGCTGCAGCTCGGCGTCACCGTGGCGCTGGACGATTTCGGGACGGGCTTCTCGTCCCTCACATACTTGCGCAAGCTGCCGTTCAGCCGCATCAAGATCGACCAATCCTTCATCCGCGACATGCTGGTGCAGCCGGACTGCGCCGCGATCGTGAAGTCGGTGATCTCCCTTGCGCGCGACCTCGACATCGACGTGGTCGCCGAAGGCGTCGAGACCGCCGACCAGCTCGAATATCTCAGGCAGTTCAATTGCGACGAGGTGCAGGGCTATCTGATCAGCCGCCCGGTCTCGGCCGATGGCGTGCTGGCGCTGCTGGAGACGAAGAAGCTGCGGGCGGTGTTCGCGGCGTAGGTTTTCCCGCGCGGCCATCGAGACGCCGTAGCCCGGATGAAGCGAAGCGCAATCCGGGACAGTGCGCGCCGGAGCAAGATCGCCCCCGGATTTCGCTTCGCTCCATCCGGGCTACGATCCTTCCCAACCTCAAACCGCGTCCGCCCGCAGCAGCGTGTCCACGGTGATGGTGCCCCTCGCACGGGAGACGCAGGCGCAGATCTTCTGGTTGGTCTCCTTCTGATGATCGCTGAAAAAGACGTCGCGATGGTCGATCTCGCCGTCGACCTCGACGACGTCGATGGCGCACAGGCCGCATTCGCCGCGCTTGCAGTCGGATATCACTTCAAAGCCGCTGGCATTGAGCACGTCCAGCATCGAACGCTCGCGCGGGATTTCGAGGCTCGACATTCGAGCCCTTCAGGCGCACGCGGAACGCCTCGGTGGGGAGCGTGCCGCTGGAGCCGAAGGTCTCGTAGCGAAGGTCGGGCAGCGGATGGCCGGCCCCGATCCAGGCGTGGCGCGCGGCATCGAGCATGCGCATCGGGCCGCAGAACAGCGCGAGCGCGTCTCTCGGCACCGAGGCGAACAATGCGTCGAGATCGAGGCGCCGACCTTCATCGCCGGCATGAACGACCAGGCGATCTCCGAGCATCGCGGCGAGATCATCGAGATAGGCAGCCTCGCCGCGCGAGCGCACCGCGTAGTGCAGCGTGACGTCGGCCCCGCGCCGCATCAGCGCCTGCGCGGCGCCGAGAATCGGCGTGATGCCGATGCCGCCGGCGATCAGGCAATAGCTGTCACGGGACCAATCCACCGCGAGCAGCGAGGCTGGCAGCGTGATGTCGAGCCGCGCACCCGGCGCGAGCTGCCACATGTAGCGCGAGCCGCCGCGGGAATCCTCGGCACGACGCACCGCAATCTTGAATCCGTGCGAGGTGGCCTCGCCGACCAGCGAATAGGATCGCGTTTCGGGCAAGCCGTCGATGGTGACGTTGACATTGATGTGGCTGCCGACCGGAAAGGCGGCGCCGTCGAACTGATCGGGCCGGATCAGGAATTCGCGAATGCCAGGGGCGAGATCGCGCGTCGAGACGAGCGTCGCCGGAGTCCAGGTTTCGATGAAGCGCATGGCTATTGCCTCAATCGGTTGCAGTCTTGATCAGCGCGAGCGCCGGCAACAGGTCCAGATGGGTCCGGTTGCGCAGCGCGAGCCGAAGGTTTCGCACCGCAAGCCGCGCGTGCTCGCGCATGATCGCTTCGGCGCGCGCCCCTTCGCGGTTCTCGATGGCGTCGATCACGATTCGGTGGTGGTCCTGCCCGATGATCAGGATCTGCTGCGCTTCGGGGAGCGCCGATTGCGCCATCACGAAGCCGCTTGGCGAAGCAAACGGCAGTGCCGAGGCGCGGTCGATCTGCCGGATCAGCGGTGGGCTCCGCGACAGCTCGGTCAGCAGGGCGTGGAAGCGCGCGTTTAGCGCGACATAGGACGAGAACGCCTCGATCGAGATCGGCACCTGGCGCAGCAATTCGTCGATCGCGGCGAGGCACTCCTTCAGCGGCTCGAGCTCGCGCGCGGAGACGCCGCGCTCGGCCGCAAAGCGCGCCGCCAGGCCTTCCAGCGTGCCGCGCAGCTCGATGGAATCGGAGATGTCGCGCTCGGAGAATGCCTTCACCATGAAGCCGCCGGAGGGGATCGCCTCCAACAAGCCCTCCTCCTCCAGCCGCACCAGCGCCATGCGCACCGGGGTGCGCGAGGCGCCGGTGGTTTCCACCGCCTGCAGCTCGGAGATGCGCTCGCCGGGACGAAGTGCGCCCGACAGGATCTGGTCGCGCAGCGCGAGCTGCGCCTTCACGGTCTGCGAGACGGAGCGGTCGACTTCGCGCTCGGCCATGGTCTACTCCGCGGCCTGAAGGTGTTGTGGCGCGGTTTCCTTGGCCACCATCCTGTCGATCAGCTTGCGCGACCACATCGCGCCGGCGTCGATGTTGAGGTTGTAGAAGATGCGGTCCGGGTTCTCGTCCATGGCGCGCTGCTGCGCTTCGAGGATCAATTCGTCCTCGTGGAAGATGCCGGAGACGCCGTCCCGGATCTCGGAGGTGATGCGCTGCTCGCCGAGCTGGTAGTTGCGCACGAAGGCCCAGAAATAATGGCAGGTCTTCTCGGTCTCCGGCGTGATGGTGTTGAGCACGAAGCCGTTGACGCCCTGCGAGCGGTCGCCCTCCGGCGCGCCGGTGCCCGTCGGCGCCACGCCGACGTCGATCGCGATGGTGCACGGCGCCTCGAAGCGGATGATCTGCCAGCGATCGACGAGACCGGGCTTGCCGAGCTGCTTGGCCCAGAACGGCGGCGGCTCGATGCCGCGCATCCAGCGCGTCACCGTCACCGTCTTCTCGCCATGGGTGACGTCGAACGGCGCTTCGGTGACCGCTTCGTTGCCGATGGACGAGCCGTGCACGAAGGTCTCGTGGGTGAGATCCATGAGATTGTCGAGCACGAGGCGATAGTCGCATTTGACATGGATGGTCTTGCCGTCGCCGGCCCAGGCCGGATCGTGATTCCAGTGCATGTCGGAGACGAGCGCCGGATCGGCCAGCGCGGGATCGCCCATCCAAAGCCAGATGTAGCGGTGGCGCTCGACCACGGGATAGGAGCGCACGCAGGCCGACGGGTTGATGGTCTCCTGCGAGGGCATGAAGGTGCAGCGGCCCTGCGCATTGAATTTCAGGCCGTGATAGCCGCAGACCACGGTGTCGCCTTCGAGCCGGCCCTTGGACAGCGGCACCAGGCGGTGCCAGCAGGCATCCTCGAGCGCGGCGACCGATCCGTCGGCCTTGCGGTACATCACGACATGCTTGCCGCAGATCGTCCGCGGCAACAGCGCAGCTTTCACGTCCGCGTCCCAGGCTGCGACGTACCAGGCGTTCATCGGGAAGGGCTTTGTCATCGGTCTCACTCCCACGGCTTATGTATGCGTTATGTATACAATAACTGAGGGACGGAATCACGCAAGGTCATATTTGGCGTAAAATAATACCTACGTATGATTTAATGTATACATACGAACGCGAAGTCATCGCCCGCGAAGGCGGGCGATCCAGTACGCCGCGGCGGAAATTTTCAGAACAAATGACCGCTGCGGCGTACTGGATTCCCCGCCTTCGCGGGGAATGACAGCGGTGGTTGCAGGCCAAGCCTGCGATACGGCCGGCCCTCCCCCGCAAGTGGGAGAGGGGACGCACCGTCATCGTGGCCGGAACGCCGCTGTTCTCGGAACGTCTTACGCCCCGAACACCTTCGCCAGGCCCGCCTGCGCCTCTTCCTGGATCCGCTTGAGGTGCTCGGTGCTGCGGAAACTCTCGGCGTAGATTTTATAGACGTCCTCGGTGCCGGACGGCCGGGCCGCGAACCAGCCGAAATCGGTCTCGACCTTGACGCCGCCGAAGGGCTGGCCATTGCCGGGCGCCTTGCTCAGCGTTGAGCGGACCGGATCGCCGGCGAGATCCCTGAGGCCGAGCTGCTCGGGCGTGACGGACTTCAAAATGTTCTTCTGCGGGCCGGTCGCGGCGACGTCGATGCGCGCGTAATGCGGCATGCCGAATTCGGCGGTGAGATCATTGAAGAGCTGACTGGGATCACGGCCGGTCTTCGCCATGATCTCGGCAGCGAGCAGGCCGAGGATGACACCGTCCTTGTCGGTGGTCCACACGCCGCCGTCGCGGCGCAGGAACGAGGCCCCTGCACTCTCCTCGCCGCCGAAGCCGAAGCCGCCGGTGAGGAGGCCGTCGACGAACCATTTGAAGCCGACCGGCGTCTCGACCAGCTTGCGACCGAGTTTCTTGGCGACGCGATCGATGATCGAGGCTCGACACCACGGTCTTGCCGATCGCGGCATCCTTGCCCCAGTTCGGACGGTGCGCGAACAGATAGGAGATCGCGGTCGCCAGATAATGGTTGGGATTCATCAGGCCGCCGGTGCGGGTGACGATGCCGTGCCGGTCGGCGTCGGTGTCGTTGGCGAAGGCGACGTCGAAACGGTCGCGCATCCCGATCAGGCTCGCCATGGCGTAGGGCGAGGAGCAGTCCATGCGGATCTTGCCGTCCCAGTCCACTGTCATGAAGCGGAAGGTCGGGTCGATCGCCTCGTTCACCACGGTGGCCTTCAGGCCGTAGCGGTCGATGATCGGGTGCCAGTAATGCACGGCAGCGCCGCCGAGCGGATCGATGCCGATATTGATGCCGGCGGATTTGACCAGGTCGAGATCGACGACGTTGCCGAGATCGGCGACGTAAGGCGTGACAAAATCATGGGCGCGGACGTTCGACGATTTCAGCGCCCGCGCATAGTCGATGCGCTTTATGCCCTTGAGGCCGTCCGCGAGATAGGCATTGGCGCGCTTTTCGACGACGCCGGTGACATCGGTGTCGGCCGGGCCGCCATGCGGCGGATTGTACTTGTAGCCTCCGTCCTCCGGCGGATTGTGCGAGGGCGTGATGACGACGCCGTCGGCGAGGCCGCCGGTCCGCCCTTTGTTGTATGTGAGGATCGCATGCGAGATCACGGGCGTCGGGGTGTAGCCGCCGTCCTTGTCGATCATGATATCAACGCCGTTGGCGGCGAACACCTCGACGGCACTGACCAGCGCCGGCTCGGCCAGCGCATGGGTGTCGATGCCGATGAAGAGCGGGCCGGTCAGGCCCTTTTCGCGTCTGTAGTCGCAGATGGCCTGGGTGGTCGCGAGGATGTGGCCCTCGTTGAAGGTGTTCTTGAACGAGGTGCCGCGGTGGCCGGAGGTGCCGAACGCCACCCGCTGCGCGGGATCCGCAACATCGGGCTTGCCCGCGAAATAGGCCGTCACCAGCCGCGGAATATTGGTGAGCGCGTCCGGCGAAGCCTGCTTGCCTGCCGCGGGATGAACATCAGCCACTGGAATGTCCTCGTTCTGTCGTAACAGAGATAGCGGAGCACCATAGCATCGGCCGTGCCCTCGCCAAGGGCACAACACGCACGACGGGGGAGGCGTTCCCGGGGGATTGCCGCAGCCCGCATGAGCGAAGCGATATGCGGGACCGTCTGCCCCGGATGTCGCTTCGCTCATCCGGGCTACGGACGGGAGGCGGACGGGACCAAGGAAATTCCGTCGAGAGCCGGGTGGCCCGCGCTCTCTCCCCGTCATTGCGAGCGCAGCGAAGCAATCCAGAATCTTTCCACGGAGAGATTCTGGATTGCTTCGTCGCTTCGCTCCTCGCAATGACGGGCATGAGGCGCTACTCGTCCTCCAATTGACGCTGTCATTCCCCGCCTTGTGCGCAATTGCGCACTGGAGCGGGGAATCCAGTATGCCGCGGCTTCTCGGTTCGATCACAACCGCCTCTGGAATACTGGATCGCCCGCCTTCGCGGGCGATGACACCGAACGTGTGGTGATAGACATGACTTCGCAGCCTCGCGGCCTGTTTCGCCCGAGCTTTGCCTGATCTCATCGCCCTCTAAATCCAAGAGGGCGCAGGGAAGACCGGGTGCCGACTCGCACCCGCGGTCCGCTGCGCGAAATGCACACGCAGGAAGAACCGCACAGCAGCATACAGGTGGTGCCGATCACTCGGCCTTCCCTGCGCGATGGCTGGACGGCTTATGCCGTGATCTCCCGGGAGCCGAACTTTCCTTTGGCCTCCCTCGCCGTTCGAATTGGATGATGCCGTCCACCCGGTTGGGCTCGCGCACATCTTCGAACGACTTGACCGTAGCAACGACGGCCAGGACCACACGGTTTTGCCGTACGCAAACAGCGCCGTTCGTCTGCACGCGGGGTGCGGGCTCACAGGGACTACCCGCCCTGCCCGCCCCATCTCGTGCCGACGCTGCCGCGTCCACCGCAAGCCCGGCTCGCAATCAAGACGACCTCGAGATCGCCCCTCCTGGATGAGCCGGGATGGACGACACATACGTGAAAACCGAATTTCGGTAAAGTGGAATATTTTTGCACGGATGGATTGACAGAGGCCGAAACAGACCGGCGCCGTGCCACTGCGATGATTACGGCGTCTCGGTCGAGTAAGGAGATCATGCTATGCTTCCCGCCATCGCGGCCCGTCGAATCGTCCCATGGCTCCTTTGCGCAAGCTGTTTCTGCTGATCGCCAGCCTCGTCATGGGCCTCACCTTGGCGGTGGCGCCGGCGCGCGCCGCGGAATTCTACACCGAGGATCTGCGCATCCCCATGGCGGAGGCCGGGCCGCAGGGGCTGGAAGCCTTTCTGGTCCGCCCGGCGGGCGCGAAGCGCTATCCGCTCGCGCTGCTCAGCCACGGCTCGCCGCGCAGCTTCGACGACCGCGCCACCATGTCCGCGCACCGATATTACGGCATCGCGCTCGAATACGCGCGGCGCGGCTTTGCCGCGCTGATCCTGATGCGGCGCGGCTACGGCACCTCGCCCGGCGGACGCGTCGACAGCGTCGGCGGTTGTGCGAAGGCCGCTTATTTGCCCGCGGCTGCGGTCGCGGTGGCCGATCTGCGCGTCGCGATCGATGCGATGGCACGCCGGGCCGACGTCACGACCACGGGCATGATCGCGGCCGGCCACTCCGCCGGCGGGCTCGCAACCATCGCGCTCACCGCGCAGGCGCCGCCTGGCCTCGTCGCCGCGATCAACTTCGCCGGCGGCCGCGGCTCGCGCGACGATGACGACGTCTGCAATGCGGACGGGCTGGTGCAGGCCTTCGCCACCTTCGGCAAGACCTCGCGCGTGCCGACGCTGTGGGTCTACGCGACCAACGATTCCTATTTCGGCCCCGACCTCGCGCGCCGCCTCCATGACGGGTTTCGCGCCGGTGGCGGCAACGCGACATTCATCGCGGCACCGCCCTTCGGCGACGACGGCCACTACCTCTATTCGGTGACGAGCCGTCCGCAATGGACGCCCTATGTCGACATGTTCCTGCGCGAGCGCGGCCTGCTCGGCCGCGACATCCTGAGCCTGCCCGATTCCCTGCCGCCGCCGCGTCGGCTCAACGAGGCCGCGCGGGCCGAGTTCGCGCGCTATCTCGCCAGCACGCTGCCGCACAAGGCTTTCGCGGTGTCGCCGAACGGCGGCTATGGCTGGCGCGCGGGACGCGTCACCGCCGACGAGGCCCAGCGCGACTCGCTGGCCGCCTGCATGAAATGGTCAGCCATTTGCACGCTCTATGCGGTCGATGACCGCCTGGCCGGGCCTGCGCAAGGGCCATCCACCGACCAGAGCGCCCGCGCGCGCTAAAGCGAAATCGCTTCAGGTTGAGCCAAGTAGCCGCGCGCCGGGTGAGGGTTCTTTCCTCTGGGGGAGTGTCCCACTGCGGAAGCACCCCCACCCCAGCCCTCCCCGCAAGCGGGAGAGGGAGCGCACCTCCATCGCTGCATCAATCGAGCCTGATCTCACCCCGCGCTGGTTGCCGCGCGGCGGAGGCCGTTTGTTAACTCGGGCGAGCTATGACGAACGCATGCTGTGGGATCGGACAGGCTTTCATCCGGGCGCGACGTGGCGACATTTGGCGGTCGTCCTGTTGTTGTCGGCCCCACTCTGCGCACACGCCGAAGACAGCGCACCAGACGAGACGCACGTGACGTCGGCAATCGCCGGCGGCGGCACGGAACTCGGTGCCGGCGAGACGCCCTCGTCCCGGGCCTTGATCCGCAAGATCATCGAGCGAGAAACCGCACACACCAATCTACCGGCCGATATCGCCGAAGCCGTCGTCTTCGTCGAAAGCGGTTACAATTCGGCCGTCATCGGCAACGCCGGCGAGATCGGCCTGATGCAGGTGCGGCCCGAGACGGCGGCGATGCTGGGCTTCCGGGGCAGCGAGGCGGAGGCTCGCCGAGCCCGACATCAACATCCACTACGGGGTGCTTTATCTCAGCCAGGCCTGGCGGCTGACCGGCGGCGATATCTGCCGCGCCCTGATGAAATACCGGGCCGGCCATGGCGAGGAAGCGATGACCGCGCGGTCGCAGGTCTATTGCAACCGGGCGCGTAACCGCCTTGCCGCGATGAATTCGAAGGCGCCGTCGACCGAAGCTGCGGCAGCTCCCGAACCGGCGCCCCCGGCTGCGGCTGTTGCGGTGGCAGCAGCTCCGGCCAAACCTGCGAGCCGGCCGAAGGTCTCGCCTCAGCCCAAGGCCGTCTATGCCCGCTATCGTCAGGGCACGGCCGCGGCCAGCCGCGCCTATTGGGCCGCACACGAGGCGAAGGTCAGCCGGATCAAGGCCCGTATCGAAGCGCGGTGGAAGCGCGTCGCATCGCGCTGACAATGATGCCCTACAGCCGCTCGCTGAGCGCGAGCTTGTAGCCGACGCCGGTGACGGTCGCGATCACGGGCGTGCCGCTGCCGACGAGCTTGCGGCGCAGCCGCGCCACCAGCGCATCGACGGTGCGGATGTCGACCTCGGCCTGGCGGTTGCTGACGACCTCGATCAGATAATCGCGGCTGAGCGGCCGCCCGTCGGCGCCGACCAGCGCCGCGAGCAGGTCGAACTCGGCGCGCGTCAGCGCCACCGGCTTGCCGTCGCTGCCGAGCAGCTCGCGCCGGGTCAAATCGATGATCCAGTCGCCGAAGGCGATCGAATTGTGGTTGCGCGCCGCCTTGCGGTCCAGCGAGCGCCGCCGCAGCACGCTGCGGGCGCGCGCGAGCAGATCGCGCAGATTGATCGGCTTGGTGACGTAGTGGTCGCCGGCGATCTCGAGGCCCAGGATGCGATCGACGTCGGTGTCGCGGCGCGTCACGAAGATGATGCCGGCGTTGCTGGTCGCCTGGATCTCCTTGGCGAGGCTCGAAGCCGTCGCCATCGGGCAGTTGCACGTCAAGAAACACGAGATCCGTGCGCGCACGCAGCGCCTGGCGGCATTCCGCGCAGGAGCCGGCCCCGACCACGTCGAAATTGTTGTCGCTGAAATAGCCGACCAGCATGGTCCGCGTCACCGGATCGTCCTCGACGACGATCAGCCGCTCGCGGCCGGCGGGACGCAATTCCCGAAGTGCGGAATCAACCACGGTCTTAGGTGTCCTGTGTGCCTGCGGCCCGGCCTGGAGGTTCAAACCGCCACGCAATGCGCTATCATGTGAACGGACATTCACGACTCGTTCAAGCCCCCGAAATCAGCCGCCGGAATATTAGGCGCGTTGCGACGCGCAAACAATATTGCTCATGGTCCTCGCGCATTAAGTATGAATTGGCCCACAATTCTCATTCCACGCATCAATGCGCGAGATGGCCCGTGGCGGTGGCGTTGCGCCCGATCCCGCACATTCTGCGACGGACTCAACCGCCGGTTAACGTAAAAAAGGCGTTCGGCTTCGGAAAGCCCGGCGCCGCCTTTATTGTCGCACCTGCACAATGAAGAACCGTGGAGCAGGCGTGATGCAGGGGCAGGCCCGGTTGGCTGCCGGTCGAACCGAACAGGGCACACCACCGTTCGCCCGTTCGCACACGCTCGATGTGCTGCGCGGACTCGGCATCGTCGGCGTGATGGCCATCCACATTTCGCAATCCTTTCCTTCGAACATTCACGCCGTCGATTACGCTTTCATGTGCGGCTGGACCGGCGTCAACGTCTTCTACTTCGTCAGCGCCATGACGATGTGCCTGATGTGGACGCAGCGCAGCGGCGAGACCGACCCGACCCGCAAGTTCTACATCCGGCGTTTCCTGCGCATCGCGCCGCTGTTCTGGCTCGCGATCCCGGTTTATCTGGCCATCAACGGCACGGGGCCGAGCGCCAACGCGCCTTTCGGCATCGGGCCGCTTCAAGTGATCCTGACCGCGACGTTCCTGCATGGCTTCTGGCCGGACAGCGTCAACAGCGTGGTGCCCGGCGACTGGTCGATCGCGGCGGAGATGACCTTCTATCTCGTCTTCCCGCTTCTGATCACCGCGTTCGGATCGCGGCGGCATCTCTATCTCGCGCTCGCGATCGTGCTGCATCTCGTCAATGTCTTCCTGTTCAAGCCGTGGGCCTTCGCGCTGTTCTCGGCCTATTATGGTCCCGGTCACGAAGCGTTCGTCTGGACCACGCTGCACATCAGCTTCCTGAACCAGCTTCCGGTCTTCCTGATCGGATGCGCGCTGTTCTTCTCGCTGCGCGACGGCTTTGCCAAATCGGATGCCGCGATCTACGCCGTCTTCATCGGGTTGTCCTTCGCCGCCGATCGCGCGACCAGCTCGCACGAGTTCAACTATCTCATGATCAACCTCGTGCTCGGCGCGCTGGTCGTGGGCTGCATCAAGCTTGCCATCCGCTTCCAGCCGCTCGAGGCGCTCGGCCGCAATTCCTATTCGATGTACCTGTCGCACTTCGCCGTGATCTACGGCCTGCGACAGATCTGGCCGCTCGCGGACGGGCTGGTCTCGCTGCTGATCGCCTACGTCGTCATCGCCGCACTGAGCTATCTCGTCGCGCGCGCGACATGGCATTTGGTCGAGCGGCACGCGCAGGACCTGGCGCATCGTCTGACAAGGGCGGGAACGGACCGGTCAAGCCCCCGGCCGGCCGTCGCCGTTACCGCGGCCGGCATCTCCTAGTCCCCCTCCGTTGCTTCAGGCCTGATGCGGCTTGCTTCGCTGCCGCCTTCGACCCTAGTGTTAAGACGCTTCACGCTGGAGAAGGCGCCATGGAGGTCATATTGCTCGGCACCGGCGGCCCGCGGCCGGACCCGCGCCGCATGGCGACAACCACGCTGATCAGGCTCGGCGACGAGAACATCCTGTTCGACGCAGGCCGCGGCGTCGTGCTGCAGCTCACCAAGGCCGGCGTTCCCCTCGGCGCGATCAACACCGTCTTTCTCACGCATCATCACTTCGACCACATCGGCGACCTCTACGATGTGATGCTGAATTCATGGATGCACGGACGCAAGGACGCCTTGCGCATCTACGGACCGCCGGACACCGAGCGGCTCGTCGACACGCTGATCACGCAAGTCTACGACAAGGACATCACCTGGCGCGACAAGGGCGAGCCGAGCTTCGGCGGCTGGAAGCCCGTCCTCGCAACCGACATCATACCAGGTCCCGTTCTCGACACCGGGCGCTGGAAGATCAGCGCCGAGCTGGTGTCGCATGGCGACGGCCTCGACATGCCGCCGGCCTTCCTGGCGCGATGGATGTGCCTCGGCTATCGCTTCGAGGCGGAAGGCAAGGTCATTGCCATCTCCGGCGACACGGTGCCCTGCCCCGGGCTCGAGCGGCTGGCGCAGGGAGCCGACCTGCTCGTCCAGTGCTGTTTCCTGGCGACGCCGGAGATCACCAATGACAATCTGCGCCGGCTGGCGAAATTCACCATCGCCTGCGGCGACAACGTCGGCAAGGTGGCGGCCAAGGCGGGCGTCAAGAAGCTGGCGCTGACTCATCATCGCCCGCGCACCGACGAGTCCATGCTGGACGCGCTGCTCGCGGATGTCAGGAAAGACTATGCGGGTCCCGTCGTGCTCGGCGAGGATCTCACGCGGATCGAAGTCTGAGCCGCCGCGCGGCACGCATCGCGGTGCGCGCTGCGTGAGGCTTACGTCGCTCCGACCTCGATCCGGTACGACAATTGCTCTTCCGCGCCGGGTGCGATGTGCATCAGGCCGGGCTTGTCGCTGAACTCGCCGTCGAATCCGGCCGGGCTGGCATAACCGCGCCAAGGCTCGATGCAGAGGAATGGCGCGCCTGACGGTTTCGACCACACGCCGAGCCTCGCGAAAGCCGCGCCAGGACATGTTCAGCCAGGGACCGCTGGACGCGGCATAGCGGACCGCGTTGCTCGCGATCCGGTCGAAGATGACGGCGTCGTCGGTGAACAGGGATTCGGACAACAGGAGCACGCTGCCCTTGACCGGGCTCGGCTCCGTTGCCGGGCGCAGCAATCCGCCATCGAGACGGCGGACGGGATGCGCCTCCGCGCTCGCGAAGGTCAGCGCGTAGCTCTCCTTGGCAAATCCTCCCTGGAGCGGCCAGTTGAACGCGGGATGACCGCCGAACGACGCCGGCAGCGTCTCCTTGCCGGTATTGGCGATCGTGATCGTGAGATCGAGGCCGGCGGCATCGAGCGTGTAGATCGCGGTCAGCCGGAACGCGAACGGATAGAGCGCGCGCGTGGTGTCGCTGTCCTCGAGCACCAGCACGCAGCGGCGCTCGCTGCGTTCCATCCACTTGAAACGACTGTCGCGCGCGAAGCCGTGCTGGGTCATCCGGTAGGTCTTGCCTCGGTGCCGCAGTTCGTCTCCGGCGAGACGCCCGACGATCGGAAACAGCAACGGCGCATGGCGCGGCCATTCCGGCCCCGCCTGCCAGACAAATTCGGTGCTGCCGTCCTTCAGCGAGCACAGCTCGGCGCCGTGCGCCTTGACCGTCGCGCTGAGTCCGTCGCTGCGGAGAGTGTGGGTGTCGTCACTCATGGCCGACATCTACACCGCACTCTTCCATGCAGCAAGGCGGCCCCAAGGCGCACGACCCAAGCGTTTCCGCGCCGGGCGGAGCTGCGTCATATTTCCGTACCGAACAATTGCTCCTGTGGCGTTGTCCATCATTTGTTTCCCGCGCCCGACCCGGCCTGACGGCCGATGAACCCTATGGTAGCCAATTGAAGTTCTTCATCAACGGCCGCTTCCTGTCGCAAAAGATCACCGGCGTTCAGCGCTATGCCGCTGAAATGGTCAAGGCGATCGACACGCTGCTGGCGTCGGAGCAGACGCCAGCCTGCTTGCGGAACGCAGATTGGCAATTGCTGACGCCGCCGGATGCCTGCGAGAGCCTCGATCTCGACCGAATCAAGATTCGCGCCGTCGGCTCCCTGCACGGCCATGCCTGGGATCAAATCGATCTGGCGCGCGCCGCTGCGGGCGGGCGCCTGATCAGCCTCGCCAATTCCGGCCCCGTCTTTCATCGCGACCACATTGTCGTGATCCATGATGCGCAGGTCTTTCGCAGGCCCGATTTCTTCAGCTGGCGCTATCTGACCGTCCATCGGACGATGGGACGGTTGCTCGCCCGCCACGCCGCCATCGCAACGGTGTCGGCGTTTTCCCGCGGAGAGCTTGCGCACGTGCTGAATCTATCGGCATCGCGCATTCCCGTGTTTCCCAACAGCGCCGAACATTTCGCGGCAACGACGCCCGATCCCGGCATTCTTGCCAGGCTGGGCGTTCAGCCGCGGAAATTCTTCCTCTTCGTCGGCTCCAGGACCAAGAACAAGAATCTCTCCGTCGCGATCCGCGCGGTCCAGCTGCTCGACCGGGCCGACGTTCCGCTGGTCATCGTCGGAGGAGATAACAGCAAGGTCTTTCAGGACAATTCGGGCGACGGGGCTGCCGGCCTGGTGCTGGCCGGACGATTGACGGACAGCGAGATTGCCGCGCTCTATGCGCACGCATCGGCATTCGTGTTTCCCTCTCTCTACGAGGGCTTTGGCGTGCCGCCGCTCGAAGCCATGATCTTCGGTTGCCCGGTCATCGCCTCGACGGCCGATGCGGTCGTGGAGACGTGCGCCGACGCCGCTGCATATTTTGACGCCAACGATGCCGACGCATTGAAGCAGCTCATGCTCGAAAGATTGGCGATCGGCGCCATCTCCGATCAGGAACGCCGGCGGCAGCGAGAACGCGTTGCGTTCTTTTCATGGCGAAAGTCGGCGACATCGTTGCTCGACCATCTCGCACCGACGGCCGACGTTGCCAGCGCTGCTTGAAGTTCGAGCCACTTCGCCTATTGCGCGCATCGGTTTTCGCACAAACAATTTGCAACTGGCTGCAATTCGCGCGCGTGCGTTTGGTTCCACGAGATGTCTTCGCATCTCATGACAAGCGTGCACGCAAATGTGCGGGCGCAACATCACCACATCGCTGCCCCATTATCGCTACGTATTCGAGGAACTGTGCTTCGCACTAGCGAACTCAGAACAGGGATACAAGATGCCCAGCCCTCCGACGCAAGCCTATGCGAGGCAACCGATGAAAGTGCTGCACATCGCCGAGACGATTCGGGGCGGGATTGCGAGCTACCTGAACGAGTTGCATCCGCAGCAGCAGGCGAGCTTCGGCACCGACAATGTGCATTATGTCGTACCGTCGGATCATCGTCGCGATCTCCCGGGAATCGATGACAACCAGATTACGACGTTCGAGCGCCCCGGCCGCGGCGTCGCCGGGTTGTTTCAGATGCTGCGCGCGAGCATGCAGGCACTGGATGCCTTCCGTCCCGACGTCGTGCATTTGCATTCCTCGTTCGCGGGCCTCGTGCTGCGCCCTGCGCTTGCCGCCCGCTCGGACGGGCCGCGCGTCGTCTATTGCCCGCACGGCTGGGCGTTTTCGCGCGAGACCGGCCGCCTCAGTCATCTCGTGACAAAGGCGGCGGAAAACCTTCTCGCGCGGACGTCTGACCGGATCATCTGCATCTCCGGCGACGAGTTCAACGAAGCGATCCGCGCCGGAATTCCCGCCGACCGCCTCACCCTCGTCCATAACGGCATCTCGAAGACGCGCTCGCCGCAGCCCGTCGCGGCCGACTGGACGTCCGAGAAGATCAAGGTCCTGTTCATCGGGCGCCTGGACCGGCAGAAAGGCTTCGATCTCCTGATCGAGGCGGCGCGCTCGCTGGAGGATGTGCTCGATATCCGCATGATCGGCGCCTCCGTCGTCAACAAATACGAAGGCCCGAGCGTCCCGTCCAACGTGACGCTGCTGGGCTGGCTCGACCGCCCCACCATCGAGACCCAGCTGGAAGCCGCCGATCTCGTCGTGATCCCGTCACGATGGGAGGCCTTTGGCCTGGTTGCCCTGGAAGCGATGCGCGCGGCAAAGCCCATCCTGGCATTCCGCAGTGGAGCGCTGCCCGAAATCGTCGTCGACGGTGTCACCGGCGTGCTTTGCGAGCCGGTCGCCGTTCAACCGCTCGTCGACGGCTTCCGGCGCGCACTCGATTTCGATCTCAAGGTATTGGGACAGCGCGGCTACGACCGGTTCAAGCAGCTCTATGACGTTCAGAAGACGCATGGACAGCTGCAGCAGGTCTATCTCGAGCTCCTGCAGGACGACCGGACGCAGGTCGAGACGAAGCCGGCCCTGCAATCGGATCTGTCCAAGAACTTCTGATGGCTCTTCCGCTTCCACGCACCTTGGTTCGCGGCAGCCTCTGCCTCGCGGGCCTCATTTCATCCATTCTGCTGTCGGTCCCCGCCTGCGCCCAGCACGCGCAGCCGCTCGATGCCCGATTCCTGCTGGGAGTCGGCACCCATCAGGGCCTCGGCGGAGCGGTGAGTGCGCGCGGATACGCGCCTGCGGAGAACGTCGGTCAGATCAAGCAGCTTGGCCTCAACGCCTTCCGCGACGATTTTCCCTGGTCCGATTTCGAGCTGGCGGGGCGGCGGATGGGCTTCACGCCCCGGCTCGGCAGGCTTGAGACGCAGGTCAGGTCCGGCGTTGCCCGTCCCCTCCTGATCCTGGCGTTCGGCCATCATCTGGTTCCGAACTCCTCGCCACCGACCACCGACGACGCGCGGCAACGGTTTGCCGATTATGCCGCGGCGGCGGCGCAATCGGTCGTGGCGCAGCACCCGCTGTTCGAGCTCTGGAACGAATGGAATCTCGCGTCGAAGAAGGATGCCGCGTTCTCGCCTGAGAACTATCTGGCGCTTGCCCAAGCTGCACGGCCGGCGGTCAAGCGGGTCGCGCCGGATGCACCGTTCCTGGTCGGCGCGCTCGGCGACGATCCGGGCTGGACGTGGACGGAGAAGATGCTGCGGACCGGCATCCTGCAATATGCGGACGGCGCGTCGATCCATCTCTACAATTTCTGCATGGGCCCGAGCAAACGCACCTCGGCCGAGATCATCGAGCGCCTCACGGCGTTTCGCCGCCTCGTCGGCCAGGCGAGCGGAAACCCGGACTTTCCGATCTATGTGACGGAGACGGGCTGGACCACGGCCAGCAACAAATGCGGCGTCAACGAGCAGGCCCAGGCCGACAATACGGCGCAGCTCATCCTGTGGGCGTCGACCGCCGCGCGCTGGCTCAAGGGCATGTGGCTCTACGAGGCTCAAGGACAGCGGCAAGAACCCATCGGAGCTGGAGGATAATTTCGGACTCTATCGTTTCGACAATTCGCCAAAGCCGGTCGCCTGCGCGGCCCAGGGCGCTTGGGCCTTCATTCGCTCCAGCCTGAGCGCCGAGCGGCGCGAGCTCGCCAGCGGCGTCGTGTCGATCAATGCCGCGACGGCATCCGGCAGCAGAGTTGCGGTCTGGTCCGAGTCTCCCGACAGGCGGTACGAAATTCGGCTCAAGGGTGATTCACAAGGCGCAAGCTTCGCGATGCCGTGCGACCAGGCAGCCAAGCCTGCGTCCGGAGTGTGGATTCCCGTTTCGAGCACACCTGTTCTGATTGCAGCCAATGACAGTGCCGTTCCCGCCCTGGAGATCAGGCCGGCGCGGTAGCGGCGATTTTGCGAGACATGAGGTTGACGCGATGAAAGTTCTTTTGACGTCCACGCTTTATCCGACGCCTCAGGCACCCAAGATCGTCGGCGGCGCGGAGATTTTTGCGCGTCGTTTCGCCGAAGGCCTGGTGCAACGCGGCGACGAGGTGGAAGTGATCCGGGCTGCATCCGCACCCGGGCAGGCTCCGGAAATCTGCGACGGCATCAACGTCTATTCGGCGCCGGTGCAGAACATCTATTTGCCTTTCACCGAGCAGAAGAACGTCGCGCTCCGCAGCATCTGGCACGCGGTCGACGACTGGCAGATGCAGGCGCCCTTGATCGCGGAACGCATCCGGGCGTTCAAGCCCGACGTGCTGCATTCCAACAATTTGTCGGGGCTCACCACCGCGATCTGGCGCGTTGCGGCCCAGCTCGGCGTTCCCGTGCTCCACACGCTCCACGACTATTATCTGACCTGCCCGCGCTGCTCCCGCTTCGACAAGGGGTGTTCCTGCAAGCACACCTGCACGAGTTGCAAAATTCTGACCTTCCATCGCAAGCGCGCCACGCACTGGCTCAGCGCCGTCGTCGGCGTCAGCGAGCGCGTCCTGTCCATTCACACGGACATGGGCATGTTCGCGGAGACGCCGATCCGCACCGTGATCCGCAACGCCTCGACCGAGCCGCCGCACGCGCCTTATCCCCGTCCGATCTGCACCACGGAGGTGACGTTCGGGTTCATCGGCCGCCTCACCGAGGAAAAAGGCATCGAGAACCTGATGCGGGCTCTGGCGCTGCTGCCGCGAGATCGCATCCGCATGATGATCGCCGGTCGGGTCAGCGACGAGGAGCAACGACGCCTCAGAACGCTCGCGCCGGATGCCCGAATCGAGTTCATGGGCTTCGTGGCGCCGGACGATTTCTACAAGCAGGTCGATGTCGTGGTCGCGCCCTCCATCTGGCATGATCCGGGTCCGCTGGTCGTCGCAGATGCCAAGGCTGCCGGCAGGCCGCTGCTGGGAACGCGCTTCGGCGGCATGCCCGAGGTGATCCAGCACGGCGTAACGGGCTGGCTGACCGACGCCGACCCGCAATCCCTGGCCAAGAGCATGCTGGCGGTCGCAGCCGATCCACACAAGATCGACGAGATCAGCCGGCGCCTCGTCGCCGATACCAATAAATGGATCTTCGCCGACGTGCTGTCGTCGTACAAAACCCTGTACGAGCAATTGCGCGAGCAGCGGATGTCGCACTTGCGCGCGGCAACGGCTGAAGCGCCAAAGGGACCGGCCGTCGTCGCAAAGGGGCGCCTCATTCCGCGATGACACGCCTCCTCGCGATGGCGGGCTACGTCTACCAGAGCGCCGCGGCGATCATCCTGATCTTCGCGATCAGCCATCTGTTGCCCGCCGCCGACTACACCAACTTTTCCCTGGCGCTGGCCTCGAGCCAGTTGCTCTGCGTCCTGATGTTCGAATGGCTGCAGCTGGCGGGGCTGCGCTTTCTGGCGGCCGCCGGGGAGGACGAGGCGCCGCGGCTGAGGTGGTCACTGTTTACAGCTGGCCTTTCGAGTGCCGTCGCGCTCGTCGTGGTCGGGAGCTGCGCGTCCCTGGCAAGCTCGCTGCCGACGGGGATCATCGCGCTGGGCATCGGCATCTCCGTCCTCCAGGGCCTGACAGACCTCTATTTCCTGTCGGTCCGTCTGTCCGACCGGCTCGGCATCGCCTCTTTTCTGCTCGCGCTGCGTGCCACCGCCCTGCTCGCCGGAGCCGTCGCGGGAGGCGTGATCGCGGGAACGGCCGAGGCGACGCTGTTGGGCATTGCGGCGGGCCATGCTTTTGGCCTCCTTGCCGGCCTCGTCGCCTATCGCACGCCGATGGAGCGCACCCCGTTCCGGACGATGCTGGCCGACTGGAAGGAGTTCTCCCGCTACGGCATGCTGGCCGCGGGCGCATCCGTCATTCATCTGTCGGTGCCGGTCCTGCTCCGTGTCATCGTCATCGGCCGGCTGGGTGCGACCGGAGCCGGGGCCGGATTTTCGATCGCACTCGATCTCCTGCAGCGTCCGTTCTGGGTCCTCAACGCCGCGATCCACACCGTGAGCTATCCCGAGGTCGTCAACGACTTCGAAAACGGCAGCAGCGCGAAATCGGTCCAGTCGGCGCGGCGGATGTTCGAATTCATGATCTGCACGACCGTCGTGCTGCTCGGCGGGCTGATCGGCTTCATTCCGGATGCAGCCCGTATCCTGGTGCCGCGGGCGAGCCTGGATGGATTCCTGGAGACGGCGCCAATTGTTGCCGCCTTCTACTTCCTGCACACCCATTTGCAGGCGACGGTCGCGGTCGTCCCCCACCTCGAAAAGCTGGCGACCAGGCTCGTCGTCGTCGCGGCCGGCCAGCTCGCCCTCGTCGTCTGCTTCGCGGCGATCGCGACGTCGGTTGGCGTCTCGCCCCGAGGGGCGGTCGGTTGTGCCGCGGCCGCCACGCTCGCGACCATTCTGGTCGCACTCGGTCCGACCCTGCGGTTTGAGGCCTTCCCGCGCTGGCCCCTGGTCGTGCAGGCCTTCCTGGCCGCAATCCTGATCGCGTCGCTTGGGTCGATGCCGACGGAGCCCGCCTTCTGGCTCGCCGGCAAGATCGTGCTCGCCGGGATCGCGACGGCGATCATCGGATGGCGCGGTGACTTTCTGATGCCGGCCCGCCGCGGCTGATTCGTCGCGCCGGTCATTTGTGACAGTTCCGATGCGGAACTCCGTGCGACCATCGTCCTCACCGGCGTGCGCCTGCACCATTCGTGAGCACATACAACCACAGGACGTAGATTAATCAATTTAACCGCTCATGGAAGCGGCATCTGCGAACTTCCCATGCAGAAGAGAGACCGAACTGCACGAACGAACGAGACCGAGATACTTCGAACGGCGGACAGACGGCGGCGCATCGCGCTGTTCGACAGCCGACAGACGAATGCAATCGCCCCAGCCTGCGCATACATTCAGCAGCGCAAGTCGAGAATATCTCGAAAGCGCCTTCCTCACGCCATGCTGGCCCGGCATTGCATTCCTATTCGCTGCAACCGAGCGCATCTGTTCCTGCACAAGGAACCCCGTATCGCTCACGATTTGTAGCTTCGATTTTTATCTGAAATTCACACTCGACAGAGAAGCTTGAGCGCAAATCCTGCGAGCAATTTCGTTCGCGTTGAAATTCGAGTGTGAAATGCCAGACCAGACCATCCTGTCCGCCAGCGGCTTCATCAACTCCATTGGCGTCAACACGCATGCCGGCTTCGGATGGACCGGCTACAACAATCTCGCGCTGATGGTCGACGACCTCAAATATCTCGGCGTCACGCATCTGCGCGACGCGATGGGGACCAGCCCGGCCGCGCAACCCGTCGTCGATGGCCTCGCCGCCGCCGGCTACAAGTTCGACTTCCTGGTGTCGTCGGCCCTGCCCCAGACGGGCACAACCGGGCTGCAGAACTACATCGCCTCGCTCCAGAAGTTCGCGACGAGCCATCCCGGCAGCATCAGCGCCATCGAGGGTCTCAACGAAGCCAACCACCAGCCCTTCAGCTACAATGGCAGCTCGAGCCTCGCGGCCGCGGCCCAGTTCCAGAGCGCGCTCTATCAGGCCGTCAATGCCAACGCCACGCTCGGCAGCATCCCTGTCTACAATCTGTCATTGGCCTACAACGATCCGCAAGGCTACAGTCAGCTCGGCAACATGTCGGGCTCGGTCGACTACGCCAACGCCCACGCCTATGTCAGCACCAGCCTGACGACCGGCAGCTCGATCTCGGCAACGCTGAGCGCGGTGATGGCCGCCGCCCCAGGCAAGCCTGTCGTCATCACGGAAACCGGCTACACCACGCAGGCCAACACCCAATATCTCGGCGTCAGCGAAACGGTGCAGGCCAAATCGATCCTGAACACGCTGGTCGATGCCTACAAGGCTGGCGTCAGCGCGACCTATCTCTACGAGCTGTTCGACCGCGACTCCGCTGCCAGTAACACCAATCCCGAAGCCAATTTCGGCCTGTTCAATTCCGACGGCACGCCGAAGCTGGCTGCGACGGCGATTCACAATCTGACGACCGTTCTCGCCGACGACGGCAAGGGCGGCCTGCAGCCCACTGATCCCCTGAACTACACGCTGAGCAACATGCCGGCGACCGGCAACAGCATGGTGCTCGGCAAGAGCAACGGCGCCTACGAGACTCGTGGTGTGGGCGGAGCCGAAGCTCTGGAACGATCCTACCGATACCGAGGTGTCAAATCCGGTCCAAACCGTCACGGTGAATCTCGGCGCCGTGCATCATTCGGTCAAGGTCTACGACACCCTGACGGGAACCACGGCGATCGCCAGCTATACCGACGTCAGCACGATCACCATTCCGGTCAGCGATCACCCGCTGATCATCGAGATCGACGCGCCCGCGACCGACCCGACTCCGCCGGACACCCGCACCGCCGTCAGCGGAACGGCGGCCGAGATCGTGCCGCAACTGTCCGACCTCTCGACCTCGACCGCGCTGCAGACCATCAGCCTGACCGACTCCCACGTCCTGCCGGTCGCCTCCAAGGCGACCATGGACTACATCATCGCCCATTACGGCAGCGCCCTCTCCAAGATCCAGGGCGGCTATTCCTTCTCGGTGACGAACTCGGCCGCGACCTGGATCAACACGAAGACCTATAATGCCAGCGGCACGCTGGTGTCGAAGTCGGACACCGGCCTGAATTCGAGCGGCCAGCCCACCTCGACCACCGTTGTCTTCACCGACGGTTCCCAGGACCTGATCAGCTACACCAATGGCGTGAAGACGAAATCCGTCCACGTTGGCGCCGATGCGACCAGGACCACCGACACCTACAACACGGCCGGAACCCTGCTCAGCGAAATCGTGCAGAAGTCCGACGGCTATTACGCCACGACGCTCTATACGAACGGTGTGAAGACGGCCGCCTATGTCAAGAATGCCGACGGCTCGCAGGACAATTACACCTACGGCATCACGGGCAAGAGCTTCACCACCCAGGTTCAGCACCTCGACGCCTCCGGGAAGGTCACCTCGGTGACCCGCAGCCATGCCGACGGCTCGCTGGACTCGACGCAGGTCTACAACAGCGACGGCAGCAGCGTGATCACCACCTATAGCGCCACGGGCGTCAAGCTGGTCGAGACCGCCTATCACGCCGATCACAGCAAGGACGTCTGGACCTACAACATCACGGGCCAGACCTACACCACCGAGCACGACGTCTACAGCGCCACCGGCTTCCTCACCAGCCTGACGCGCCTGCACGCCGACGGCAGCCCCGCCTTCAAGCTCACCCAGACCACCGATGGCACCAAGACGACGGACTGGTACAACGCCGCCGGCAGCCTCACCAGCGAAGTGATCCAGAAGGCCGACGGCTACACCTCGACCACGCTCTACAGCAACGGCGTCAAGACAAACGCCTATGTGAAGAACGCCGATGGCAGCCAGGACAATTCTGCCTACGGTATCACCGGCCAGAGCTACACCACGCTGATCCAGCACGTCGACCCCTCCGGCAAGGTCACCGCGGTCACCCGCAAGCATGCCGACGGCACGCTCGACTACACCCAGGTGATCAACAGCGACGGCAGCAGCGTCGTCACCAACTACAATGCCGCGGGCACGCGGACCAAGGAAACCGACTTCCATGCCGACGGCAGCAAGGACGTCTTCCTGTTCAACATCACCGGCCAGGACTACACGACCGAGCACGACATCTACGACGCGACCGGCTTCCTCACCACGCTGATCCGCAAGCACGCCGACGGCAGCATGGCGTTCAAGCTGGTGCAGAGCGCCGACGGCACCAAGACCACGGACTGGTACGACGCCAGCGGCGTCCTCACCAGCGAGGTGTTCCAGAAGCCGAGCGGCTACAACTCGACCACGGTGTACACCAACGGCGTGAAGACGGCGGCCTATATCACCAATGCCGACCAGAGCCACGACAATTACAGCTACAACATCACCGGCCAGAGCTACACCACGCAGTACCAGCACCTCGATCCCGCAGGCCGGACGACGGAGGTGACCCGCTGGCATGCGGACAACTCGCTCGACTACACCCAGGTCGTCAACAGCGACGGCAGCAGCGTGGTCACGAACTACGATGCGACAGGCCTCAAGAAGACCGAGACCGACTACCACGCCGACGGATCGAAGGACGTCTTCCAGTTCAACGTCGTCGGCCAGGCCTACACGAACGAGCACGACAGCTACGATTCGACGGGCTTCCTCACCGATATCGTACGCACCCACGCCGACAACAGCCTGGCCTTCACGCTGGTGCAGAGCGCCGACGGCACCAAGACCTCGGACTGGTACGATGCCAACGGCGTCATCACCAGCGAGGTGACGACCAAGAACGACGGTTACAGCTCCACGACCGTCTATACCGGCGGCGTGAAGACCGCGGCCTATATCAAGAATGCCGATGGCACCTCGGACAATTGGAATTACAACGTCGCCGGGCAGTCCTACACCACACAGCATCAGCACCTCGACGCCGCCGGCAAGCTGGTTGAGACTCACAAGGACCCACGCCGACGGCACGCTGGACTACACCCAGATCATCCACGCCGACGGCAGCAAGCTGACCGACACCTACGACAGCGCCGGAACCAAAACCCAGGAGATCGCCAACAACGCCGACGGCTCCAAGGACGTCTTCCTGTTCAACTTCAACGGACAGGCCGGCACCACGCAGCATGAGAATTACAACAGCGCCAGCGCGCTGCAGTTCTTCGACCAGACCAAGACCGACGGCACCCATAATGTCACGGCCGTCGCCAACGGCGTGACGATCCAGGGCGGAGCCGGCAACGACGTGTTCTCGGCGGCGCCGAACTCGACGACCATCGCCTACGACCATGGCCAGGACCAGATCCTCAACTTCCAGGCCGGCGATGCGACGACGCACGATACGATCGCGATCTCGAAACTGCTGGCGGCGGACTACAGCCACCTTCAGATGACGCAGTCCGGCACGAACGCGATCATCACGTTCTCGGCGACCGATTCGATCCTGCTGAAGAATGTCTATGTCTCCAGCCTGACGAGCCACGACTTCGTGTTCGTCTGAGCCAGGCGAACTAGTGGAAGCACCATTGCGTTTAACGGGCCGGGACCAATCGAAGTCCCGGCCCGTTTCATTTGGCGTCTGCCTCATCAAGAGGCAGACGTGGCACGACGAAGATGTTCGTTTCTTCGGCAGGATGACCTGAAGGAACCCTGATCTGCGATCCGCTTCGAACTCCATCCAGCGAACTTGCGTCACAATTCGTCTCTAGAACGACGACACACCGCGCAAGGACTCCGAGGCCCGATGGAAGCCAGTGAAGCAAGACGTTTTGTCGTTCTCGACTTCTACCGCTTCGTCGCCGCGCTCGGGGTCTTCATCTTTCACCTGAAGCTGATCGACACCGGCATTTCGCCGGCCTGGAACGGGTCCTACGGCCTGTTCGTGGACATGTTCTTCATCCTGTCCGGCTTCGTGATCTCCTATTCCTATCCGTCGGACGCGCGCGGCGTGGCCGCCTATTCGCGCTTCATGATCCGCCGGATCGCGCGAGATCTATCCGCTGCACCTCTTGAGCCTGCTCGTCTTCGTGGTGCTGATCGGCGCCGGCCTGGAGCGGACGGCCCGCTCGACCTCGCTGGACTTCGTCTACAATCTGCTGTTGCTCCAGGCCTGGGGCGTCACGGACCATCTCAGCTTCAACTCGCCGTCCTGGTCGATCAGCGCCGAGTTCTTCTGCTATCTGGTCTTCCCGCTCCTGATGCTGCTTGCCCGCAAGGTCCAGCCGGTCGTGCTCGGCGCGATCGTGGCAGCGCTCTATCTGCTGCTGGCCCACGGCCATCTGCCGATCTGGCAGGAACGGTCGCAGATGTACGGCGCCAATTTCGACTATGGGATGCTGCGCGCGCTGCCGAGCTTCCTGAACGGCATCCTGCTCGCCATTCTATTCCGGATGTCGCATCCGTACCGGCACAAGGCGATGATCTTCGCCGGTATCGGCACGTTCGGTCTCTCCGTGCTGGTCCTCAACGTCTTCGCCAAGCCTGATCTGGCCATCGTGCTGTTCTCCTGCGCCATCCTGCTCACGGCGGTCGGCGAGAGCGCCTTCAAGGAATTTCCGGGCGCCCGGCTGCTCGGCCGGCTCGGCAACACCTCATATGCGATCTACATGCTGCACGACGCCATCCTCATCGCCGTGTTCAAGCCGCTGTGGGCCTGGCTCGGCCTGCGCCCCGATCAGTTCGGCTTTTACGCCCTGGCCTGCTGCGCAGTCCTGACCGTCGTCGCGGACCGCACCTACGCCTATTTCGAGAACCCGGCGCGGCGCCTGATCAACCGTTGGGCCGATGCCGGCGCCTCCTCTTCGCGGAAGGTCCAGACGACCGCCGCCGAGACATCCGTGCGCTTCGACAACACCGAGCGGGCGGTCCGCTGACCGCCCTGCCGATGATCTGAGGCGCTTCAGGCGACCTTGCCGCCGGCCTCCGGCGCAATCCGCGTCGCGCTCTCGCCCAGCAATGGTGCGATGTTGGCGCGGGACAATTCCATGACACCCGGCAGCGCCTGACGGACCTGTGCGCCGACGGCTTCGTGGGCGCCGAGGAAGTGCATTAGAAACTCCTCGAAATTGTTACCGAGGAGGAACTGCGACGGCGACAGCAGCAGCGAATCGCTGACGCCGAAATGCGCGAACAAGCCTTGGAACTTGTCCTGGTAGGTAATCGCCGCAACGGGTGTTCCCTGTCCCAGCGCCGCAATCGCCAGATGCATACGGCCGGTGATCACGCCGTCGACCAGACCGACGACGGCCTTGATCTCGCCAGCCGACAGCGGCTGATCGACGTGATGCACGCAATCGCCCAGCAGGGGCTCGAGATGCTCCGCGAGCGGCCGCAGGCAGTTGTCGTCGGCGATCTCGGGGCGGTAGTCGTGCGCGAGCAACAACCAGCTCGCATTGTGCTCGCGCGACAAGCGTTCCATGGCGCCCGCCGCAAGCTCGATCATCTGCCGGAGCTTGGCCGGCTCCGGCTTCTTGAACAACATCGGATGGATGTTGAAGACGAACACCTTGCGACCCTGCTCGCGCTGCCCTGCGATCGCAGCCGCGATCCGCTTCACCGCGACCGTATCGGCCCGCGGCGTCAGCATGAACGCCGCATCCGCGACGAGATGGGCGCGCTTGCGGGCGAAATCGTCAAACCGTCGCAGGGATATCGCATCGCGCAGGTTCAGGACCACGCCCGGATCCAGTAGCCGGAACACTTCGCGCAGCGCCTTCGCCGGGCGGGAGTTGAAGCTGAAGCCGAGCACGCTGACCTTGGCGCCGAACGCAGCCATCAGGTCGGCGACCAGCAGCATGCGCGCGGCATCCACCGGCGAATAGTAGCCGTCGAGCACGTCAGCGCCGAGAACCAACCCGAAATCCGGCCTGGTGAGCGACAGCTCCTGCGCCACGGTCTCGTAGGAGAAGGGCTGTTTCCAAAGCTCGAGCGGCTTGAAGCCCATGGCGTGCACGTCCGCGCTGGCGGAGGCGGTCGCGGTGATGATGTAGACCTCGAGGTCCGGATAGGCCCGCTTCATCTCCGCGGTCGCCGCTTCGATCATGGCCTCGTCGCCGCGCGACTGACGGACGCTCCAGGGATCGGAGGGGAGCACGACCAGTCGGCGCGGACTGTTGCGCGGCGCGACGTTGACGCCGACGTCCTTACGCGCGATCTGCCACCTGCGCAGCTCGAGCAGATCGAGCGCCAGCGGCGTGTTCTTCGCGCTGTTGAGCCAGCCTCGGAGCTGCCTGCGTACGGGCACAGGGATCAATTGCTTCACGACATCCTCCTCGTCTTCATCAAGCGGTCGCACCGCGCTTCACGACGAAATCAATCAAGGACAGAACCTGCTTGCGCCAGAACAGCAGAATGCCCGTCAGATAGGTCGCGCCAAAGCAGGACGACAGCAGTCCGATCCGCAAATAGGGATTCATTCCCGGCGTCGCCTCGCGGCACAGCACCACCGCACCGTAGGCCAGAACGATGGCACACAAGCAGCCCGCGATGGGACGTAGAAACTGGCTCCAGCTGAGGCCCAGCAAGCGGAGCGCCAGCGCGAACGTCACCGGAGTCACAACGAGCTGCGAGAACGCGAAGATCGTGGCTAACTGGCCGATGTCGCGCGATGGAAGCAGGAACATGGCCGGCACGACCGTACAGAACTTCAAGATATTGAGCACAAAGACGTAGTTCGGCTTGCCCAGCGCGCCGAAATAGGCGCTGTTGACGAATTGCACGGTCTGGACCGCGCCGATCAGCATCAGCGGTCGCATCACAGCTTCGCTGCCGCCCCATTTGGCGCCGAACAGCAGCAGGGAGAATTCCGGCGCGATGGCCGCGAGCAGCACGAAGACCGGAGAGCCGATCAGCGCGCCAAGACTGACGCTGCGCAGATAAGCGCCTGCGATACGGTCCCGCTCATGCGCGATCTTGGACAATGCGCTCAGCGCGACGTCCATGACCGCCTGGGTGAGCAGCTGCATCAGGATGATGTAGACCCGCGCGCCGACCGTGTAGATGCCGAGCGCCGCCACGCCATACAGCGACAGGATGATCATGTCGATCGTCCGCACGATGGCGAAGTCCAGCAGCCTGTTCAGCACGACATGGATGCTGTAGCCGGACAGCTCGCGAAAGCTCTTCAGGTCGTAGCCGCGCATCGGCAGCCATCGCGGCTGGCTCCAGAGCCACAGGCCGCTGATCGCGCTCTGGACCACTACCTGGATCACGAGGCTGAGGGCACCGAACCCGGCATAGGCGCAGGCGATGCCCACGACGCCGGACACGGCCGTCGCCACCATGGTCCTGACCGCAAGCACGCGAAAGTCCATCTGGCGCTTGTAGAGCGCCTCCTGGAACAGGGTCGCGGTGCCGATCGGAAGCGAGAGGCTGGCAGCGGTGAGCAGCGGCGCGAGGCCCTTCACGTCCAGCCAATGCTCGATAGGCGTCGCCAGCAGCGCAATCAGGACGGCAAGGAGCACCGAGGCTGCGAATGAGCAAAAGAAGGGCAGCGTCACGTCAGCAGGCTCGAGCGTCCGCCGCTGAATCAGCGCATCACCGAAGCCGAATTCCGCGATCGAGGCTCAACAGCAACAGGACGAAGGCGACCAGCGCCGCAAGGCCGAAATCCGCTGGGTTCAGCAGCCGGGCCAAAACCAGAAACAGCACGAATGACAGCGCCCGGCCGCCCCAATTCTGGGCAAGCGACCAGAACAGAGCCACCACGACCTGATGTTGCTTGCCCTGCGTGACGTTCATCAACAATTCGACCCAATTCCGACAAATCCAACCACAATCGCAGACTAGACGATCTGGCACGCGATGCTGCCACGACGTCACCATCTCCGATCATTGGGAGCAGTGATTGCTCGCGACACTACGGCAGAGTGATGGCAACCAGATGAGAGCCGTCACGATTCCGATTTAGAGTGGAAGTGAGTTCAAATCGTGGACTTCACTTCGATCGACATTTACGATGTGATGCAAAATGGATGCCTCGATGACTTCGCCCGCCCAGCGCTCTCTCCGTAACTCCAAGCGTTTGCGTGTGGCGATCTATGCACCGCATTTTGCGGAATATTCCTACCGGCTCGCCGCGGGACTGGCGCATCATTGCGACGTTCGGCTCGTGCTCAACCGCAAGGACGCCAACCAGCAGTGGGAACTGAGCGATATCGCCGTCACCGCGCCGTTCGAGACACGAATCCGCGACCTCAGCCTGCGCCGCGGCGGCGCGATCGGAATCCCGGCCTCTTTTCTCGACATAATTTCGTTTCGTCCGGACGTGATTCATTGTCACGAAGTTCCGGAGATTTACACGTCCAAGCTGATTCAGTTCCTTCGTCCGCTTCGCATCCCCATCGCGCTGACGGTGCACGATGCGATTCCGCATTCGGAAGGCGGCTCCGGCACCTCGGCGCGCGAAGACGGCTGGCGAGAACGCATGCGCGCATCCGCGTCGATCGTCACGACGCATGGCGATAGCTGCATCGCCGATTTTCGCCGCGCTTCGCCGGAGTTCGGAGGTGAGACGGTGTCCAGCATGCACGGTGTGCTCATGGTTCCGCCGGCTGCGGGTGCGGTCACCGCGCCCGAATCCGCTCGCATTTTGTTCTTTGGGCGGATGTGGGCTTACAAGGGCCTCGACGTCTTCATCGACGCGATCGACATGCTGGCCCGGCGCGGCGTGGCGCACGAGGCGATCGTCGCCGGCCGCGGCCCCGAGATGACGCGGTTAGGCGCACGCATGGAGGCGATGCCGACGGTCAAGACCATCAATGCCTATATTTCGCCCGCGGACACGGGCCAGTTGTTTCAATCCGCCACCGTGGTCGCGCTGCCCTACAAGGACGCAACGCAGAGCGGCGTGCTCGCATCGGCTTACGGGAATTCTCGCCCCGTCGTCGCCAGCGCCACCGGCGGCATTCCCGACGTCGTCACCGACGGTGTCAACGGGCTCTTGGTTCCTCCGGGCGACGCCACGGCACTGGCCGACGCGCTCGAACGCGTGCTGACCTCAAAGTCGCTTGCCGCGAATTTGACCGACGGCGCACGGCAAACCGCGGCCGGCATCTTGAACTGGGACCGCATCGCCGAGGGGCTGCTCGGCTCCTATCAAAGGGTTGCCGGTCGCACCGTGAGCTGACCGCGACGGGCGAGCTCTCAAACCGACTGCTCGATCTGCCGGCGAAAGAACATGCCGCGGATTGCGCCATCCAGCAGGCGCCGCAGCCGCACCTCGATCAGCTCATAGCTGATCGCGCTCGCGATCAGCGACATCACCAGCCCGATGCCGATGAAGGCACCCCACAGCAGCCAGCGATCGACGCCGACAGCAACCAGCTTCAGGCCGATCACCTGCAACGGGAAGAGCACGAAGGGATGCACCAGATAAAGGCTGTAGCTGATCTTGCCGACATATTGCAGGGCCGGCACGCTCAGCGCCCTGCCGAAGCTCGTCTCCGGGGCCAGCACCATCCCGAACAAGAGAAATCCGGGAAGCAGCGCGACGAACGGGTGAAACAGCACCAGGCTCGCATACATCGCCGCGCCGCAGGCGAGACCCGCGATCAGGCCGAGACGCCCGGGAATCCGGATGCGAAAGCCGGTGGCGCTGTAGAGCATGCCGATGCAGAAGAAGGCCGTGATCGGCCAATGCAGCAGGCAGGCGACGCCCAGCAGGATCAGCGGCGCGGCCAGCATCCTGCCGCCGATACGCAGCATCGAAAACGTCACGGCAAACCAGATGTAGAACGCCCACTCATAGGTCAGCGTCCAGGCATTCTGCTGGGCGATGGGTAGGCCGAGCGCGTCCTGCACGAAGAACAGATTGGCCGCAAAGATCCCGAGATAGCTGGTCAGGTCGATGCCGCGAAAGAACTTGTAGGCGACGATCGGACCGATCGCGAACAGCGCAAGATGCAGGACGACGAACACCGGCATGATGCGCAGGACACGATCGAAGAAGAAGCGCGGCAGCGACCCGTGCCGCACCAGGCTCGCCGGGATCAGGAAGCCGCTGATCATGAAGAACAGCTCGACGCCATGCCCGCCGACATTGATCACCGATTGCAGCCAGGACCAGAGCGGCGGCAGGAAGCCGGGATCGGGAATGTCGTACATGCCGCCCTTCGGCATGTCGTAGAAATGATCCATCAGAACGCTCAGCGCCGCAATGCCGCGCAGCCCCTGCACCGACGGAACGAACGATCCGTCATAGGCGACGCCGGGCTGGTGCTGAGCCCTGCTCACTCTGCCGCACCTTGTGTGCTGAGCACGGGATCGAGAACCACCTTCTTTCGGCGCGCCGAGCGGAAGCGCTGCCCAAAGGCGATGCTGGGCTTCTCGACGAATGTGAACGTCATCCAGCTGACGAGAAGCGACAGCGCCAGGATCACCGTCAGGAAGATCGACCATCCAACCGGCCCATCGCCGAACCAGACGAGGCGATGGATGAAGACGATCACGAACGGCGACATCAGGTAGACCGAATAGCTGATCACGCCGACGAATGCCATCGGGCGCCACGCCATTCTCTCGCCGAACACGGCAAAGCCGATGAAGACCAGGGCGGCGCAGACATAGGCCGATCCGATCGAATAGCTGTAGAAGAAATTCTCGTGATAGACGCCCCCGAACCGCCGGTCGGACAGGGTGACGGCGAAGATCGCGTACAGGAGTGTGCAGACCCCGACATGGGTCCATCGCAGCTTTCCCCCGATGACGGTGTCGCGGATGATCTTGCCCAGGAACATGGCCGACAGGTTCAGCCCGACCTCCATCACAGAGGAAACGGTCCTGTTCTCAACGAACAGCGCAGCGGTGGTTCCGATCAAAGCAGCGGCGGCGACGATCGTCACCGCCGTGAGGCGCTGGTTCAATAGGCCCATCGCGAAGAGAAGAGTGCAGCCGACATAGAACAGCAGCTCGATCGCCAGCGTCCAATAGAACACCCAGAGATTCGGGACGTTCACGAATGTCTGCAGCATCGTGACGTTCGCGGCGATCTGCCCGAGCGGATAGACCTTCGAGTCCATCAGTTGCATCGTCACCAGCCCGATCACGAGCGAGGTCCAGTAGGCCGGATAGAGGCGGAAGAAGCGGCTGATCGCAAAATCGCGCACCGGCGTGGCGCTGTCCGGAAAGCTGAACGGGATGACGAAGCCGCTCACGAAGAAGAACAACACGACGCCGAACCGGCCGAAGTTCATGTAGTAGCCGAACACATCGTGGATCGGCCAGTAAAAGGCGCCCGTCGGGTGCTTCTCGACGATGATCTCGAAGACGTGCTGGACCAGGACCGACAACACGGCAATGCCGCGCAGCGTGTCGATGAAAGCGAGCCGTTTATGCATCATTCGTTCTCACCTGCTTCCACTCGCCGCCGGCATATCCGGGCGGAAGCCTTCCAATGACGGCACCGGCGGCCGCATGACGATGGGCACGGTCTCCCCTTCCCGTGCGGAGGCCGCGCGGCGCGAGAACACCTCGCTGAAGCTCAACGCGATGATCAGGAGCCCCGACGCCGGGCCATAGTTCAGGACGGTGATCGTGAACATGTTGACGACGAAGATCAGCGTCAGCTTGTAGACGTCGGTCGCGCCGAACGTCGCCCTGAACACCATCACCATGAATGCGACGAACGGGAGACCGAACATCAGGTAGGTCCCGATGTAGAAATTGTCGACGGGCACCCAGAAGTGCGCTAGCGGCGAGAACAGCTTCTGCGGATAGTTGAAGCAGCCTGCGCCGCAGCCGGTCACCAGACCGACCGGCATGAGCTGATTCATGTAGACGAACGGCAGCTGCCAGCTGTTGTTGATGCGATCCACGATGCTGAACAGGGTCGAATGCGGCACGGCCGCGGTGCCGGACGCGACCACGATCATGAAGAACGGTACGAAGATCGCGGCAAACGACCACTGTGCGATGGTCCGGATCGCGGGAAAACGCGACTTCTCCGGCAGCATCCGAACGAGCACGAGCAGGATCAAGTAGAGGACGAGGACGATCATGGTCGTCTTGCTCGTGGTCAGCTTGATGGCATAGATCGCGATCGAGCCGAACAGGAGGCACCAGGTGGTGCTCATGCGGATCGACGTGATCGCGAACGAGATCAGGATGAAGAAGGCCGCCATGGTGTTGTCGGCGGCAAACCCCATGAGACGCTGGTCATCGCCGCCATAGGCCCACCACAGCCGGCCTGCCTCGCGGACGGCGCCGAAGGATTCGTATTTGTAGCCCACCCAGGGCATCAAATAGAACTTCGTCAGGAAGACGCCGATGACCGACAGATAGAAGGTCACCGCGATGACCGACAGCAGCTTTCGGTAGGAGCCGAGGCTGGAATCGCAGAAGCAAAATCCGACGAACACCGGCAACATCATCTTGAACGACGAGATCGCGGCGTTCATCGTTCCCATGAAGAAGTAGCCGAGCGCCAGCGACAGCATGATCTGGACCAGCACCAGCAGCGCCAGGGTGCTGCGATTGCGCAGGATGCAATGCACGAAGAACTGGGCCAGGCACAGAAGCGCGACGCCGTCGGGCAGGTACCAGAGCGGATCCACGTGGTAGATGCTGGTGTAGTAGCGGATCACGCCGCCGAACGCGTCGCGAACCAGATAGACCCCGAGCGCGATCGCCTCGATGTTGAGGCTGATCAGCGTGATCCGGGGTCGATGCAGCGCAAGGATCGTCATATCAGGCTCAATTCGCCTGCCGCGCAGGGGACGCCGAAAAATCGGACCGGCTTCCGAGCGCGTTCCGCATCAGCTTGCCGCCGGGGATCTCGACGTAGAGATAGGTGAAGTGGGAGACCGCCAGCACGGCGGCCAGGGAGACCACGAGATTGAGCGAGGCCGGCAGGCCAGGCCAGACCGAATCGAGCGCGGCGATCCGCCCTGCCCCGACGGCCCGCACGAAATATTCGGCGAGCAGCACCACGAGCGCGTGCACCATATAAATGGAGTAGGAACGCTTCCCGAGCCAGACCAGCGGCTTGGCCACCAGCATCCGCGGCACCAGCAGTGCGTCGGGAAAAGCCAGCAGGCTGCCGAGAAAGATCGCAAACGTCACGGGCGCGAGGAAGGTCGATGCAGGGCTGGTCTCCGCCAGGGACACCAGGACGACGCTGGCGATCATGGCGGCGAGCTGCAGGACACCCTGCACGGCAGGGCCCGGCCTGGTCGGCAGGCGATCAACGATCCTGACCGTGAGCACGCCCAGAAAGAAGCTCACGAAGCAGCGCAGGATGCCGAAGTCGGTCTGAAGCCCCAGGCTCCTCTTGTCGAGCACGAAGATGATGAAGACCAGGCTTGCGACCGCAAGCGCGCCGCTGAGGACGTAGAACCACAACAATGAGCGCATGCGCTGGGCAAAGAGGACGATCAGGCCGAACACCAGATAAGTGTAGAACTCGACGCTGATGCTCCAGCTCGGCGCATTCCAGCTGAGATAGTCGATGAATCCCATGGAGTGCAGCAGCAGAACGTTGAGCACGAAAGAATAGGCGTTGTTCACTTCGAACGCCGCCGGCGCGGCCACGACGACGCCGGCCATGACAAGGCTGATGCGCAGGAGACGAAACAGCAGATTCGCAAGCAGCATGACGATGTGCAGCGGATAGACCCGCGCCAGGCGCCGCACCATGAACTCGCGCAGCGAAAAGCGCCCGAAGTCGCTCTCGACGTAGCTCAGCGACATGACGATGCCGCTGAGAACGAAGAACAGATCGACCAGAAGCCAGGAGCTTCTGAAGAACGAGCAGTTGATCCAGGCATTGTGCGGGAACGCCGCGAGAAACGTCGGCATCAGCAGCAGATGGTGAATCACCACCGATGTCGCGGCGATGCCCCGAATGCTGTCGAGCGGCAGAACATGCGCCTTCTCACGATGAACCAACTCCGTCACATCAACATTCCCAACTATTGCACCGCAGCAGTGTGTAACAGGCCTCGCGCGCATTCAATCTCCGTGATCGCGGAGCAGCACTCGACGCATGACGATCGACGATAAATTCAACGCTCGCAGTTCATTCGGACATGCGAGCGCCAAGTTCACGCCACTTTTTGCCTGAGACCGACATGCGCCAGCGCGCAAATCGCTTCGGGCGTGATGATTGCGAGTATTTGCGCGGAAAGTGTGCGCGAATTTCGACGCTGTTGCGATCAGGGCAATACGAATTCATCGCATCGGACGTCGCGCTGATAATTTTTGTCGCACGGGAACCAATGTCTCGGTGACGACTTGTGTCGGTTTTGCGACGCCTGCTTGCGATGCAAGGACACGCAAGCGCCTCATATGTTTTCAGGTTGCAACATTCCTAGGCGCGCGATGCCGATCTCGCAGGCATTGCATATCGTCATTTTACAACCGGCCGGGAATGACAATGCATCTTGTTGCGGACTCCACGCACTCAACTTTTGCGTCGCACAAAAATTGACACAGTTACCTGCCAGGTTTCGTGTGTTCTCCTATTGCAACAGGAGGAAGGGACACGGATGGACTTCGCACGAACACGTCGCCATGCAAGGCAACGATGGCTACCGATCGTCTTGGCAAGTTCAGCCTTGATGGTGTGGAGCGTCGAGGCCTGCCGCGCTCAGTGCGTCGAATTTTCCGATCGTGCCTCGCAGCTCGAACTCGACACGTTCGTCAAATCGCCTTCCTCGCTTCTTGAACGGTTGCGCAATGACAAGGAGAAGCTGAGATTCCGGCTCTCCACTTATATCGCCACGAATCCGTCGGTGCTGCCGTCCGTGCAGACGCTGATCACCGCCTCGTCTTCAACCGATCGTTCGGCCATCGGCGCCGCACTGAAGATTGCCGAAGGACGGTGTACCTCGACCAAGCCGGACGCCGCGCGCAAGATCAGGGATTTCGCGCAGCGGGTCGGCGATCTCAACGTGCAAGCAGGTTACTCCGCCGCGGGAGACGACAGCTCCGGCGCCCCGGCTCTATCGCAAGCCAAGGGACCGGCACAGCCGGCCCGAGGTGGGGCGCTGCTCGAGGGCGAGTGGAAGACCAAGCTGGCCAATCCGTTCAAGCCCGTCCCTCTTCCGAATTGATCCCCGACCGTCAAAAGGCAGCGAATTAGATAATGTACCAACCCAGAGAACATTTTCAGTCGGGACATCGTTTCGGCATCGAGTTCGGCGGAGCGGTCCTCAGCTTCGAGCGCGTGGCCGACGTCCTGCGCCGGCAATGGCCGATCATCGCGGCGTGCACAGGTGCTGCGCTGGCCCTGGTGTTCGTCTATCTGGTCATGGCGCAGCCCATGTACACGGCGAATGCCCGCATCATGATGGATACGCGTCAGGCGCAGGTGCTGGACAAGGACAGCAACGCCAACAGCGCCCTCATCGACACCGGCTACGTCGACAGCCAGGTCGAGGTCATCAATTCGGACGACCTGATTCTCTCGGTCGTCCGCCGCCTGAAGCTGACGGAGGATCCGGAATTCAATGGCTCCAACCCAGGCCTGCTGTCGATTGTCCTCGGCAAGGTCATGTCGCTGTTTGGCTCTGGCGAACCCGCGTCCCAGGAACGCCTCGAACACGCCGTGGTCGAGCAGGTTCAGAAGAACCTGAGAACGGAACGTGTCCTGACGACGTATGTCTTGTCGATGAACTATCGCTCGCGAAGCCCTGACAAGGCCGCCAAGATCGTCAACGCCATCGCCAATGCCTACCTCGTCGGGGCCCTGGAGGCCAAATATCAGTCCACCAAGCGGGCAACCGAATGGCTTCAGCAGCGCAGCATCGAGCTGAGCGAGCAGGCATCGGCCAGCGACCGCGCCGTGCAGACGTTCAAGGCCGAGCACAACATTGTCGGGACCAGCCGCGGCCTGATGTCGGAACAGCAATTGTCGGACCTGAACACGCAGCTAGTTCAAGCGCGGGCTTCGACGGCCGAGGCCAAGGCCCGGCTCGACCGGATCAACGCGATTTCGGACCAGGAGGTGGCGCAATCGACGGTCACCGACGCTCTCAACAACTCGGTCATCACCCGCCTGCGCGCGCAATATCTCGACCTCGCGGCCCAGTATGCCGACTGGTCCAAGCGTTACGGCAAGACCCATCTTGCCGCGGTGAACCTGGCCAACAAGATGGAGGAAATCCGCAAGAACATGGCGGACGAACTGCATCGGATCGGAGACGCCTATCGCAGCGACTACGAGATCGCGAAGAGCCGGGAAGCTTCTCTGGACAAGAGCGTGAAGGATCTCGTCGCCCAGGCCGGCCACACCGGCCAGGCCGAAGTCAAATTGCGCGACCTCGAAAGCGCCGCCGACACCTACCGCAACCTCTACAACAATTTCCTCGAGAAGCTGCAGAGCGCGACGCAGAATCAGAGCTTTCCGCTCAGCGAAGCGCGCCTGATCAGCACTGCCACCAAGCCGGACCGCAAGAGTTCGCCGCGCACGGTGCTGGCGCTGGTGGGCGGCCTGGTGGGTGGTCTTTGCCTCGGCTTTGGCCTCGCATTCGGTCGCGAGCTGCTCAGCGACGTCTTGCGGACCCCCGGCGAGGTCGAGGATGAGACTCGGCGTGAAGTGCCTCGGAGTCCTGCCCGACATCGGTCCGGCAACGAGGACCGGCGCGCTGCTTTCGACCTCAGCCAAGACGAGCCCGGCCGATCTGTCCCGCTACGTCGTCGACCATCCGTTCTCGCGGTTTGCCGAAACGTTGCGCAACATCAAGGTGTCGATCGACGTCGCGCGCCTGACCCGCGAGATCAAGGTGATCGGCATCGTCTCGTCCCTTCCCAAGGAAGGGAAGACGACGGTGGCGGCCAACTTCGCGCAGTTGATCGCGCTGACTGGACATCGCACGGTCCTGATCGACGGCGATCTGCACACGCGCTCGCTGACACGGGAACTCGCACCCGACGCCAAGAGCGGACTGGTGGAGGCCCTGAGCGATCCGTCCAGCCTTGGCTATCATGTGCAGCGAAGCAAGGAAACGGGCCTGGATTTCCTGCCGTCCGTCGTAGCATCCCGCATGGTCAATTCGGCCGACGTCATCGGATCGAAGGCGATGGCCGAGCTGCTCAAGGTGCTGAGAGAGCACTACGAGTACATCGTGATCGACCTCGCCCCTGTCATGCCGGTGGCGGATTCCAAGGCCGTCAGCCTCCTGATCGACGCCATGGTCTACGTGATCGAATGGGGGCAGACGACGCGAAGCGCGCTTCAGGAATCGGTTTCCGGATCCGAAGTCCTGCAGAAGAAGCTGCTCGGCGCCGTGCTCAATCGCGCCAACCCGAAGATGCTCAAGCGCATCGAGGCGTACAAGGGCAAGCACCACAACAGCTACTACGTCGAGCACGCCTAGCCGGACGCGGGCGCAATACACCCCGCCGAACTGAAAGAAAGGCCCGTTGCCAATTGGCAGCGGGCCTTTTTTACGCCTTGCGGAACCGTGGTCTGAAGGCAATCGAATGCGCCTTCGTTCAGAAAGCCGGGAGAGCGCCAAGCCTGCCCGACCGCTCAGGTCTCCGTATTCGTCCGGAATCCACAACTTGCAGTTAATGCCCTAGCCAAAAGCAAGGATTGACGACAACGGTGATGGCTAGGACACTGCCCAAATTGGCAACCATTCATCGGCACGACGAGACAATCCGATCTTCGGTGCTTCAAATGCCGAAACTTTGGGCATCTTCCCTTATGGGTTCCCTGGGGCTAACCTCGCCTCATATTTGTAGTTCTTTTCCGGCGGGCTCGGAATGCTGATCGTCCTGACGATTTTGACTATTTGGGTTCTGCTCAACATCCTGTTCGTGTTGATCGTGGTTCCTCCACGCAAAGCGCGCCGGCAGCCGATGGCGACGACGCTTTCCCCGGCGCCCATCGACCCGAGCCGGCGAGACATCGAGCAGGACGAACCCTTTTCGGTTCGCCAGGTCATCGTCTCCGTTGCGATGGGAGCCTTCTTCGTGCTGGTGCCGCCGTTGCTCGCGTTGCGCGATGCGATCATGCGGCTCTTCGGCAGGTCGTCGCGAGATGGAACCTGATCCCTCGCTCCCGCGGCTCCGGGTGGTGGGGACGATGAGGGACTAATAGGCTTCCTGGAACATCACGGCAGACGCGGTGCGGGCCATGATCTTCAGGTCGAGCCAGATGCTCCAGTTGCCGACGTACCAGACGTCATACTCGACCCGCTTTTCCATCAGATCGATCGTCGGCGTTTCCCCTCTGAACCCGTTCACCTGGGCCCAGCCCGTCAGGCCCGGCTTCATGTGATGCCGGTAGACATATTTGCTGATGAGACTCGTCATAGTAATTGTCGTGGGCAAGGGCGTGCGGACGCGGGCCGACCAGTGACATATCCCCGCGCAGCACGTTCCAGAGCTGCGGCAGCTCGTCGATGCTGGTCATGCGGAGGAAGCGACCGATCTTGGTGACGCGGGCATCCCGCTTGGTCGCCTGGGCAATCGTTTCGCCGTTCTCGGAAACAGTCATGCTTCGGAACTTCCAGATCTCGAACGGCCTGCCGTTGAAGCCACGGCGCGACTGCCGGAATATCACGGATCCCGGGGAATCCAGCTTGATCAGCACGGCAACGGTCAGCAGCAGCGGCGTCAGGATCACCAGCGCGAACACGGCCACGCCAACGTCGAGGCAGCGCTTCTGCAAGCGCTCGAGAATGGTGAGAGGCGGCCGCTGGATTTCGACCGCTACGGTTCCACTGACCGGCAGGAACGGGCGGGTCACCAGATCAGCAACCGAATCGTCCGGCAGCAGGCGTATCGGCTGCGGGACGGCACGCAAATATGGCCCCAGCTTGCGGAGCATCGGCAATTCGTTCCAGTCGATCGCAAGCAAATATTCGTCGACGTCGGCCGAGCGCGACTGACGGATCACGTCGCGTATCTGGCGCTCCCAGTGGCCGTCGTCCCGATCGGCGCCGAGCACGAAATGACGCATGACGTCGAAGCCGTTCCTGCGCAAATCCTTGAAGCGGCTCGAGGTGAAGTCCAGCGGCTTGAGGCTGAGCAGGATCACTTTGCGATCGACCAGCCGGCTTCTCGCGAAGCTGGTGCCGAACACCGCCTGCCAGACGAAGCGGAGGCTGATCAGGCCGAGTCCACCGATCACGGCGAAGACGATCACGGTGCCGCGGGACAGATTGTCCGTCGATTTCAGCAGGAAGGCAGCGACGGCCAGGATCGTCAGCGACGTCAGCCAGATCAGCACCGCCTTACGAAGCTGCCAGACGATGTTGAGCAGGCGGTGCGTGGCATAGACGTCCCGGAAATAGGCGACCGCAACGAACACCGCGCCGACGAACAACCCAGCTCCCACCGAGGCGCCGTCGGTGGGCGAAGCGACGGCCGCACCATACAGCGAAGCCCCAGCGGCATAGCTCAACAAGATCAGCAGAAAGTCGGCAGCCATGACGACGATCTGAAACGGCCTCTGAAGAGAGCTGCCGCGCATCGACGACAGCGTATGAGCGTTTTCAGAACCATAAGTTGCAACAGCCATTCGAACCTCTGCCTATGAGAGAGTGCCTGACGCTCATCGTGATGCTGAAGATTCGTCACTTCCCCGGGGCGGAAAGTGTTGAGTGATCGCAGCGAGATTGTGGCGCTGCACGCAAAACTTTTGCGGCGCACGGATGATGCGCGAGTTTGAAATGCGAAGCGAATTTCAACGCGCCAATTTTGTCGTCACAGTGATGACATATCAGCGAACGTGTTGCCCTATTTTGAATCAAGTTCCACGTCGTCGCGACGTGTTCTGTCCGCGCGAGCGCTTGTTCGCTCATCTTTCAGGCGACGACATGCATCGAAGACTCGCAATGACTCATTTCCGAGAATTCCGATAGATTTCTATCTGGGCGTGCGTCGCGAGAATTCGCCCAAGGCATGCATCTTTGCCGCGCACTCGCAGTCAGCGATGCAATTGCCGCGGGACCGATGATGGCATCCTCCCGCCGCATCACGAGGTGGGCAAGAATTGCCGTGCCCTTCTTTTGGCGTGATCGAGCCGGAGAACAAGACGCTCCCTCCACCGAACTCAAATCGTTCGTGTGAGATGGAAGCCCTCCGGTGCCGGCGACTTGGGGAAATTCTTTTCGACCACCCGATCGATTGAGCGCCATGATATCTCTTGCCCGACCACGTCCGCCGATTCCCAAGCCGCAATTGCCGGAGGGAGTCCGCATCTATGCGATCTCGGACATTCACGGATGCGCGCATCTGCTCCAGCCCATGCTGCGGGTGATCGACGCCGACGTTGCTCAAAGCCGGCCGCGCTATGCGATCGAGGTCTTCATGGGCGACTACATCGACCGTGGACCGGATACACGCTCAACCCTCGACGTCCTGGTCGAACGCAGCCGCCGCGGAAACGCGGTCTTCCTCAAGGGAAACCACGAGGCATTTCTCGTGAGGGTGTTCGAAGATCCCTCATTGTTCGAAGACTGGATTGCCGTCGGGGGACCCAGACGTTGATGTCCTACGGGCTCGCCCCGCCGGACCTGAAGCGCGACGAGCCGGCATCGATCCTGCGCGATCTGATCCGGGTCATGCCGACCGAACATCTGGAATTCCTGGACAATCTACGACTGAGCTTCAGTTGCGGAGACTTCTTCTTCGTTCACGCCGGCGTTCGCCCGGGCGTTCCGCTGGCCGAGCAGGCGGAGCGCGATCTGCTCTGGATTCGCGAGGAATTCCTGCAGAGCGAGGAACAGTTCGGCAAATATATCGTGCATGGACATACGCCGGTGCGCAGTGCCGAATTCCAGGCAAACCGCGTCAACATCGACACCGGCGCCTATGCGACCGGCAATCTCACCTTGATGAGCATCCAGGGCACCCGGATGCTCGCGGTGTGAAATGCATGGACTGGGCCGCTACGGCCTCCTCGCGAGAGGTGAGGCGCGGCACCTAGTTGAGCAAGCAAGGCGTCTCCGGCCGCATACGCGTTTGGGCCATCCAATCGTGCCAGGCGCGCTCGTGCTTGACGTAGAGCTCAAGCCAACGCTCCCCATGTCCCTGCTGACGGACGGGACGCCCCTCGAGCCAATCGGCGCCGAGGCGCGCGCCCGGATTGTCGATGGCTTCGAACTCGATCGTCTCCGAGATCGTCAGACCGACCAGCACGCGCTGTCCGGCACCATCGACGATATAGCGCCGCGGCGCGTCCTTCTTCGGTCCACTCATCTCGTCATGCCCCATCGTGTCGGTGAGATCCGGCGGATACCGCCGACGAATTGGACCTTGTCTAAAAAGCCCGCCGGGCGTGGCCGAAGGTCGAGGTGGGAGCTGCCCTGCCCGCCTGGCGCGAGACGCCGCCGCGGGATGAGCCTCGCTGGACTCCGCTGGACGCGCCAGGCACGCAGCGTGTAGCCCAGGATGAGGCCAGCGCTGAAGATGGAAGCGGAGACGAATGTAGAAGTCATGAGAGTCGTCCTGGATAGTCCGGGACTCATGAAGAGCGAGCAGTGTGTCGACATCATGATTCAGGCCGTCTCCCGACGCTGAAAGATTGTTCAAGCTGATCGCGCATGTGCATGCTGCGCAATCACGCTCGCATCGACCACAACGTTCGCGGTTATTCCATGGGACTTACTCTTTATATATAGATGCGCTCGCGGGCGGACGCCTTCCCGCCTGTGTCATCGGGCGCAGCTGTCGCGCCTGTCCTTGAAATTTCGGGTCCGCCGGCCAGCCGATGCCCTTGCAACCATCCGGGACCCATCGCATTATTTCACATCTCATTTGACGAGGGATTCAATCCAATGAACTTCCGCGCTGTTATTCCATCCATTGCCCTGTCGGCTCTCGGCCTCGCCTTGACCGCCTCCGTCGCGCCAGCCGCCGAACTCGCGCTTGCGCCCGCGCATCATCGGGGGGCCTACGTCCAGACCGGGGTCGTGCTGTGGGATGACGTCTACCCACCCGCGATCTACGGCCCGCAGGTTCGCTCCGTCGAGGAAGTCGCGGCGATGAAGGCGCAGGCGCGCCCGGTGTCCCAGCGCTGGTGGGGCTATTGGTACGTCCGCTGAGCGGGGAGCGTCTTTCGGGCCTGAGGGCCCAGCGGCTTTCGACCAGGGACCGCCGATCCACCGATAAGGTGGCGGCGGTCTTTTTGGATCGCACGCCAAGTCCTTTCGGTCGATCAATCCGATCGGAGGCCAGCCGGCCGAGGCCAGTTGCCCGGACAGCGGCTCCGGAGACGGGCGGCTGACGCCTTCTCCGGAGCCGGTTCTGTTCTCAAGTCAGGAAGTTGCCATTGTGCAGCGTGCCGCTCGCATTCAGCAGGCTCACGTCCATGTCGCTCGTTCCGTCGCCATCGATATCGATCTGGAGATAGTCGTTGCCCGGCCCGGAGTTCTGCAGATGGGCCGAAGCCTGATTGCCGCCGAGCAGAGGCGCCGCATCCACATACTCGATGTGACCGCCGGCGATGCTGATGCCCGAGAACGTGAAGCTATCGTTGGCCGCGTCGAAATTGTGAATGGTATCGGCAGCACCGGCGGCGGAGTCCGCGGTGCTGACGAAGCGGAAGTTGTCATGTCCCCCGCTGGCGAAGATCTCGTCCGCACCCGTCCCGGCGGTAATCGTGGTGTTGCCGGACGTATTGCCGATCGCGATCCGGTCGAAATTCGCGGAGCCGTTGATGGTTTCGACGTTGGTTACCGTGATGTCGAAGACATTCATGTTGATGTTCAGGGTGTCGTTGCCGTCGCCGAGATCGATCACGTTCGCCGGGCTGCCCTGCAGCGTCAGGACGTCGTCCGACGAGGTGCCGTTGAGCAGGTTCACGTTCCACAGACCGTCGAACGAATTGCTGCCGGCGGCGAGATTGAGGACGTTGGCCGTTCCTTCTCCGAGATTGACGGTGACGCCGGACACGGTGTTCAGCAGCGTGAGCGTGTCGTCCGACGGGAAGAGATTGCCGGTGAAGTCGCTGCCGTTGAGGTTTTCGACGCCATTGATGCTGACCGAGTTGACGCCGTTGGCGAGCCACACCCAGTCGTTTCCGCCGCCCATGTCGATGGCGACACCGTCGATGTCACTCGTCAAGGTGAGCTGATTGTCGCCCGAATTGCCGTTGATGTGCTCGACACCCGTCGCGGCGAACGTAGCGAAGTTTCCGCCGAGGACGATCGTGTCCTGGCCATCGCCGAGATCGATCGCGACGCCGTTGGCCGCCCCGATCGAGCCGGTGACGGCCAGGGTGTCGTCGCTCGCCGTTCCATTGACGTGGTTGACGTCGTAGATGTTCACGAACGAGTTGGCGCCGGCCGCGAGGTACATCGTATTGTCGCCGTTGCCGAGGCTGATGTTCAGGCCCGTGACCGTCGTCGACAGGGTGAGCACGTCGTTGACGCCCGGAGTCGCGCCGTAATCGGTTCCGCCGATATTCTCGACGCCGATCAGGCTGAGCGTGTTGGCACCGCCCGCGAGGCTGAGCTGGTCATTGCCGCCGCCGAGATCGACGACCAGTCCGTTGGCGTTAGCCGTGAGATTGACGAATTCGTCGTTGCCAGTGCCGATCACGTTCTCGACGCCGGAAAGATTGAGCGTATAGCCGTTGCCGAAGGTGCCGTTGAGCAGGACGGTATCGCCCGTCCCCGCACCGAGATTGAGCGCGTGTCCGAAGATATTGGATCCGACGCGGAGATAATCGTCTCCGGCCGTTCCGATCACGGGCGCCGAGTTGGAGAACTGCTGCGTCGAGAGATCGATCGGGCTCCCCAGCGTGCCCGACGATTGCAATAGGATACCATCGCTGAACTGCAGCACCTCGACGTTGCTCAGCGTGTCGGTACCGTCGCGGTTCGCAACATTGTCTTGAACCTGGATCGTCCCTGACGTCGTGACCGTGTATTGCGCTTGCGCACCCGAGAAGATCGCCATGTCGGTACCGGCGCCGCCGTCGATGGCGTCATCGCCGCCCTGGCCGGTGATGCCGTCGTTTCCGCCGTCGGCGTTGATGGTGTCGCCACTGCCGCCGCCGAAGAAGAACTCGTTGTTCGAGCTACCGACCAAGAGGTCGACCTGGTTCGAACCCTGGACGCTGTTGACGCCGCCGATGATGACGTCGGCACCCGCCGCACCACTCACATGTCCGGTCGAAAGGTCGACGGAAACTCCGCCCCGCTCGCCTGGGAATAGGAGACCCTTGTGTTGCCGTTACCTGTGATGGTGTCGTTGCCGAGCAGACCTTCGAACAGGTTGAAGTTGCCGAACGATCCGGCCGAGGTGACGCCGGTGAAGCCGGTGGCATTGTAAGTGTCGTCCAGATTGCTGCCGGTCGCACTGTTGACGCCCACATAGGTGTCGGTACCGATCGAGCTGCCGCCGGTTGCTGTGCCCGCCTGCAGGTTGACGGTCACGGCATCGGTCGCGCTGGAATAGATGATGCGGGTGTTACCGTTGCCAGTGATCGTATCGTTGCCGGCCAGGCCTTCGAACTGGTTGAAATTGCCGTTGTTGCCGACGTTGTTGGTCGCGCCGTTCTGGAAACCAACAGCTCCAAAGTTGGTGGCCGTGAAGACGTCGTTGAAGGTGGTACCCTGGGCACCCTCGATGCCGCGGAACGTATCGTTGCCGATCGAGGCGTCACCGGTCGCGGTGCCCGCCGTGAAGTCGATGGTAACTGGGCCGGTCGAGAAATAGATGTTGTTGTAGCTGATGACGTCGAAGCCGCCGCGACCGTCGATGAAGTCGTCGCCGGCAAGGCCGGTGAACGTCTCCGTCGCCGTGGTGATGTTGCTGCCGCGGATGATGTCGTTGTACATCGACGCCATCACGGCGTTGACGCCGCTGAACGTATCGTTGCCCGTAGATGCATCGCCGCTTGCGGTGCCGGCCAGCAGATCGACGGTCACTGCCCCGGTTGCGTTGGTGAAGGAAACACGCGTGTTGCCGTTGCCGGTGATGCTGTCGTTGCCTCCCATGCCGATGAATTCATTGAAGGTGCCGTTGGAACCGGCGTTTTGGCTGATTCCGCTGAAGCCACTGGCGTTGAAGACGTCGTTGGCGTTCGAGCCGCGCACGGACTCGACCGATCGCAGCGTGTCGGTGCCGACGGTGGCGGCGTCGCCTGTCACGGTTCCCGAAGCCAGCTGAACGTTGATGCCGCCCACCGCGGCCGGATCGAGCGCATAGTCCGCCCGGTCGAAGCCGGCCCGGCCGTCGATGAAGTCGTCGCCGGCACGGCCTTCGAAGATCTCCACGGTGCCGGGGCCGTTGGCGCTGCCGAGCAGTTGATCGGCAAACCCTGAGCCGACAACGCCTCCGAACCCAGAGCCCAACAGCGTGTCGGTTCCGACCGAGCCATCTCCAACCGCCGAATGGGCCGCCAGATCGACGGTCACGCTGGCCGTTGCGCTGGAGTAGGAGATGCGCGTCAGGAGCGCGCCCAGGCTGTTCGTCGCGCTCGTGATGCTGTCGTTGCCGCCGCGGCCTTCGAACTCGTTGAAGCCCACATTGGTGCCGGCAATGCCGGTATCGCCGGTAAAGCCGGTCGCGTTGAACGTGTCGGCATAGTCGCTGCCGACGATGGCTTCGATGTTCACCAGCGTGTCGGTGCCGGCGCCCGGACCAGTCACGGAGCCTGCCGCGAGATTTGCGGTAATGCCTCCCGTTGCCGCGACATAGTCGGCGCGGTCAAAGCCGAGGCCGCCATCGAGCAGATCGTTGCCGTCGAGGCCCTTGAGGCGATCGTTGCCCGCAAGGCCACTGAGATTGTCCGCGTAGGCGGTGCCGACCAGCGTATTTGCGTTGGCGTCGCCAACGAGATGCACGCCCTGCCCGAGGACGAAGTCGGCAGCCGTGAGGTTCGACAGCGTCACGTTCAGCAGCGTGAGGGTGTCGCCATTGCCGAAGTCGATGACCGTGTTCGACACTTGTTGGGTCGCAAGCGCCTGAATGTCGGCAAGGCTCGAGACACCGGGAACCCCCGTGAGATCGATCTTGTCGGCGTCCGCCTGCAGGAAGTCGACGATGGTGTCGGCGCCGCCGCCGGTGGCATAAACGAAGGTGTCAGCGCCAGTGCCGCCGTTCAGGCTATCGTTGCCGGTACCCCCGCTGAGCAGGTCGTCGCCGCTGTTGCCGGACAGTTGATCGTTGCCGCTAGAGCCGGTGATCGTGTCGCTGAAGTTCGAGCCCGAAACGTTGGTCACCCCTCCCGTGATGGTGTCGTGCCCCACAGAGCCGTCGCCGTCCGCGGTGCCGTTCGCGAGGTTGACGATCACGCCAGAGGTCGCGTTGGCGAACATCAGCTGCGTGCTGCCGTTGCCGGTGATGAGATCGTTGCCGCCCTGGCCCTGGAAGGAATTGAAGCCAATGAAGCCCGTCGCATCGTAGGTGTCGGCATAATTGCTGCCATAGGCGCTGTTGACGCCCGTGAAGCTGTCGTGCCCGACCGAGGCGTCGCCCGTGACCGAGCCGGCGTTCAGGTTGACGGCGACGCCGCCCGTGGCATTCGAGTAGAGCAGCCGTGTGTTGCCGTTGCCGGTGATCTGGTCGTCACCGCCGAGGCCCTCGAACTGGTTGAAATTGCCGTTGTTGCCGATATTGAACGCACCGGCCAGGCCGTAGCCCGTCGCCACATAGGTGTCGGCATAGCCCGTGCCTTGAATGCCCTCGATGGAGCGCAGCGTATCCGTGCCAATCGACGCGTCGCCGGTCGCCGTGCCCGCCGCCATGTCGACGGTCACACCGCCCGTGACCGTGCTGAGGCTGTTGTAGATCGCGGTGTCGAAGCCGCCGCGGCCGTCGATGTAGTCGTCGCCGCCAAGCCCCGTGAAGTTGTTGTTGAAGCTGCTCCCGAGCAACGTGTCGGCGAAGGTCGAGCCCTGCACCGCGTTGACGCCGGTGAAGGTATCGGTGCCTTCCGTCGCACCCGTGGCGCTGCCGGCCACCGTGACCGCATTCGTGGTCCCGATGACGCTGGTCTCGAGGTCGACGCTGACGCTCGAAGCCGCGATCTGGTAGTTCAGGCGCGTGGAGCCGTTGCCGATGATGGTGTCGTTGCCGCCGGCGCCGGCGAAATCGTTGAAAGTCCCGGAGGAGCCGACGTTAGTCGCTCCAGCCTGGCCAAAGCCGGTCGCATCGAACGTATCGTCGAAGTTGGTGCCGCGCGCGGCTTCGACGCTGCGTATCGTGTCGGTACCGACGGTCGCGTCGCCGTTCACCGTGCCCGCGGCGAGGTGAACATAGATGCCTGACGTGGTCGTCGTGTCCGAATTATAGGTGACCTGATCATAGCCACCGCGACCGTCGATGTAGTCGTCGCCGCCGCGACCTTCATAGGTCTCGTAAGTGAAGGACGCATTGTCGCTGCCGTAGATCGTGTCGTTGGAGGCCGAGCCCCAGATCGTCGACACGTTGGAGAAAGTGTCATGCCCCACGGAGGCATCGCCATCCGCGGTCCCTGCCCCGATATCCACGGTGACCGCGCTGGTTGCCCCGAGATAGGACAGCCGGGTCACGGCCTGCCCCAGGGCGTTGATGTCGCCGACGACGACGTCGTTGCCGCCGCGCCCTTCAAACTCGCTCTGGCCAGCGGCGACGCCGGGCAGACCGGTCGAGCCGACGAAGCCGGCCGCGTTGAACGTATCGGCAAAATCGCTGCCGATCACCCCCTCGATATTGACGAGCGTGTCCGTTCCGACGCCCGCCCCCGAGGCGGTGCCAGCGGCGAGGTTGGCGATGATGCCGCCCGTTGCCGCGGCATAGATGGCTCGATCGAAGCCAGATCCACCGTCGAGAAGGTCGAGACCGCCGCCGCCCTCAAGCATGTCGTTACCTCCGAGGGCAACGATCGTGTCATTGTGCGACGTACCGACCAGCGTATTGGGATTGTCGTCTCCCACGATCGGCGTCCCGAACACGAAGTCGCTCGCGGTGAGAGAGCCGAGATTGACGTTCTGCAAATACAGGGTATTGCCGCCCCCGAAGTCGAGGCTCGTGTCCAAACCATTTTGCGTCGCGTGAGCCTGCACGTCGGCAAGGCTGAACACTCCGTTGACGCCGGTCAGGTCGATCTTGTCACCATCGCTATGGAGGAAGTCCTGGACATAGTCCGCACCATCGCCGGTCGCGTAGATGAAGGTATCGGCGCCGGTACCGCCGCTCAAATAGTCGTTTCCGGCACCACCATCGAGAACATCGCTGCCGGCATTGCCGAACAGGGTGTTGTCACCATCGCCACTGGTGAGGGTGTCATTGAATATCGTGCCCTGGACGGCCCTGACGCCGCCCGTGATCGTGTCGTGCCCCACCGACGCATCGCCGTCGACGGTTCCTGCCGCAAGGTTGACGACAACACCACCTGTCGGATTGCCGAATGTGATCTGCGTATCGCCGTTGCCGGTGATGGTGTCGTTGCCGGCACCGCCCATGAAGTTGTTGAACGTTCCGTAGATGCTGTTGAAGCCGGTTGCGTCGTAAACGTCGGCAAAGTTGCTGCCGACAACCTGGTTGACGCCGGTGAAGGTGTCATGGCCGACGCTACCGTCACCGCTCGCGGTGCCCGCCGCCAAATTGACCGTCACGCCCGAGGTCGTGGCATTGCCATACTGAATTTGAGTGTTGCCATTGCCGATGATCTGATCGTCGCCACCCAGGCCCTGGAATATATTGAAATTGTTGTTCGGGCCGACAAATCCGGTCGCGTCGTAAAGATCGGCGAAATTGCTGCCGTTGACGGCGTTGACGTTGGTGAAGCTGTCATGGCCGACGGACACATCGCCCGTGACCGTGCCGGCACCCATGTTGATGGTCACACCGCCCGTGGCGCTGCCGTAGATTAGCCTCGTGCTGCCGTTGCCCGTGACGACATCATCCCCGCCGAGGCCTTCGAAATTGTTGGAAGCGCCGTTGTTGCCGACATTGAGTGCGCCAGCCTGACCAAAGCCTGTCGCATCATAGGAATCGGCGAATATCGTGCCCTGAATGCCCTCGATCGAGCGCAGGCTATCGGTGCCCGTCGAGGCGTCGCCGGCGACCGTGCCGCTCGCCATGTTGACGCTGACACCCCCCGTGACGAAAGTCAGGTTGCTGTATTGAGCAGTGTCGAACCCGGCGCCACCGTCGATCTGATCGTTTCCGGCAAGCCCCATGAAGACTTCGCTGGCACCGCTCCCGTTGATGACGTCGCCAAACAGCGATCCCATCACCGCATTGACACCGGTGAAATGATCGGTGCCGACCTGCGCGATGTCGCCAGCCGCGGTACCGTGGGCCGTTCCCAGGGCGAGATCGACCGTCACGCCGTCGAGCGCCAGGGTGTACTGGACCCGGGTCGAGCCGTTTCCGATGATCGTATCGTCGCCGCCCATACCTTCGAAGTTATTGAAAGTGCCGAACGAGCCGGCATTGGTGCTCACGCCGCTGAAACCGACGGCGCTGTAGGTGTCGGCGAAATTGGTGCCGCGCACTGCCTCGACCGAACGCAACGTGTCGGTACCGACCGAGCTATCACCCGTGACAATGCCGGCAGCGAGGTTGACCGTAATGCCCGATGTCGTCGTCAGGTCGTTATTATAGGACGCAAAATCGTAGCCGCCGCGGCCGTCGATCAGATCATCGCCGCCGCGTGCATCGTACTGCTCGTAAGTGCCACTGGGATTGTCGCTGCCGAGCAGAGTGTCGGCATAGACGGAGCCGACGATCGCGTTGACGGCGCTGAACGTATCGTGTCCGACCGAAGCATTGCCGTCGGCGATTCCCGCAGCGATGTCGACCGTCACGGCCGCCGTGGCACTGGCATAGGATACCCGACCCAGGATTTCACCGGAAGCATTGACTGAGCCGACGATGGTGTCGTTCCCGCCCCTGCCCTCGAACTCAGCCAAGCCGATCGCGGCTCCCGGGATTCCGCTGTCACCCACAAACCCGGTAGCATCAAACGTATCAGCAAAGTCGCTGCCGACCGCGCCTTCGATGTTGACGAGCGTGTCCGTTCCGATGCCCGGTCCAGATGCCGTACCTGCTGTAAGATTGACGGAAACACCACCTGTCGCGTCGGTATAGACCGCTCGGTCGAAGCCCAGACCGCCATCCAGATAATCACTGCCGCCCAGACCCTGAAGCCGATCATTGCCTCCGAGGCCGCTGATCGTTTCGGAGTTCGCCGTGCCAACGAGCGTATTCGCGTTGCCGTCGCCGACGATCGGCGCCGCGGGCGTGCCTAACAGGAAGTCGCTCGCCGTCAAGCTGCTCAGATTGACGTTCTGAAGCGTGAGGCCCTCACTCGGGCTGAATGTGATGACCGTGTTGGGGCCAGCCTGCACGGCATGCGATTGCAGATCGGCAAGGCTGTAGATGCCGTAGAGGCCGGTCAGATCGATCGTGTCCTGGCCATGGACGAAGTCCTGGACGAAGTCGAAGCCTCCGCCGGTCGCATAGACGAAAGTATCCGTGCCGGCGCCGCCGTTGAGGGAGTCGTTACCGGCACGACCATCCAGGATGTCGTTGCCGACGTTTCCCGAGAGACTGTCGTTGCCCGCGCTGCCGATGATGGTGTCGTTGAAGTTGGACCCCGCCACGTTGAACACGCCACCGGTGATGGTGTCGTGGCCGACCGAGCCGTCGCCGTCGACCGTACCCGCAGTGAGATTGACGCTCACGCCGCCGGTCGCATTGCCGAACTGGATCTGGGTGTTGCCGTTGCCGGTGATGATGTCGGTTCCGGCATTGCCCTGGAACGAATTGAAATTCGCGTTGGGACCGGTGAAGCCCGTTGCATCGTAAATGTCGGAAAAATTGCTGCCCAACGCACTGTTGACGCCCGTGAAGCTGTCGTGGCCGGTCGAGCCATCGCCGGTGGCGGTGCCGGCCGCGAGATTGATGGTCACCCCGCCGGTCGCGTTGACGAAGATCAGGCGCGTGTTGCCGTTGCCGGTGATCTGGTCATTGCCGCCAAGGCCTTCGAACTGGTTGAAGGTCCCGTTGTTTCCGATATTGGCCCCGGTCGTGCCGTAACCGGTGGCATTGTATGTGTCGTCGAAGTTGGTGCCCTGAACGCCCTCGATCGAACGCAACGTATCCGTACCGTTCGACGCATCGCCGGTGACGACGCCGGCCGCCATATCGACGGTGATGCTGCCCGTGATGAAGAAGATGTTGTTGTAGGACGAGACGTCGAAGCCGCCACGGCCGTCGATGTAATCGTTGCCCGCAAGGCCGGTGAACGTGTCGTTGGTCGCACCTCCCAGCAGCGTGTCGTTGAACATCGATGCCTGAACGGCGTTGACGCCGGTGAATTGGTCGGTTCCGACGGATGAATCGCCGGTGGCAATGCCGGTCACGAAATCGACCTGGACGCCGCCGGTCGCATTGTTGAATCCGAGCCGCGTGAAGCCGTTGCCGGTGATGAAATCGTCGCCGCCGTTGCCGGTGAATTCGTTGAACGTCCCGCTCGAGCCGGCATTGACGCTGCCCGAGCCGAAGCCGGTGGCGTTGTAGGTATCGGCAAAGTTGGTGCCGCGGATCGCCTCGATGCCGCGCAACGTATCGGTTCCGATGGTCGAATCGCCGGTCACGACGCCGCCGGCCAGATTGACCGTGATTCCCGTCGTGGTGTTCGGATCGACGTTGTAGTCCACGCGGTCAAAGCCACCGCGGCCATCGATGTAGTCGTTGCCCGCAAAGCCCGAATACACCTCCGCGGTGAACATTGGATTGTTGCTGCCCAGAATCGTATCGTTGTAGGCGGAGCCCCAGACACCGTTGAAGCCGGAGCCGACGAGTGTGTCATGACCCACCGATGCATCACCCTGCGCATAGCCGGCTGCGACATCCACCGTCACCGCCCCGGTGGCGCTGACATAGGAGACGCGCGTCAGTTCCGCTCCCTGGCTATTGGTATTGCTGATGATGGTGTCGTCGCCGCCCTTGCCTTCGAACTCGTTGTAGCCCACCGGGCTGCCGGGGACATGAGCGTCGCCGGTGAAGCCGGCTGCGTTGAACGTATCGGCAAAGTTGCTGCCGATGGCAGCTTCGATGTTGACGAGCGTGTCCGTGCCCACGCCTGCGCCGGACGCCGTTCCCAGCGCGAGGTTGATCGTGACGCCGCCGGTCGCGTCGGTATAGACGGCGCGGTCGAAGCCCGGGCCGCCATCGAGGATATCGTCGCCGGAGCCGCCGGTCAGATAGTCCTTGCCGGCCCCGCCGAACAGGATGTCGTTCCCGTCGCCGCCGCTGATGCGATCGTTGCCATCCTGGCCATCGATCAGATCGTTGCCGGTTCCGCCGGCCAGCACGTCGTCGCCGAGCGAGCCGAACAAGGTGCTCCCGATCGGGGTCAGCACGGCATTCGCGACCTCGGTGTCGAGATGATCGACAAATTGGTCGGTCAATTGGTCGATGGAACTTTGATCCGTAAAGTCAGTCGTCGCCAATTTATCGGCGGCTGCGCCTTGGGCGACCTGACCGGCTTGCGCCAGCTCGGTGACGTTCGTGGCGGTCTGGATGCTGTCGTTCGCGGCAGCAACGACCTCGATCACCGTCGCGGCAGCGGCCGTACTGACACCGGACGCCGTGACGACACTCTGAACCGTGTCCGAAGACGCCAGATCGAAGGCCGGCGCATTGGGAACGGTCTGAGATGCCGTGATGGCCCCTGCAATCGCCGAAATGACGGCATCGGGCGCCACGCCGACCGCCGACACCTGAGCGACCGTGCTTTGGACCTGGATGGCCGCCGCAAGCACCGCCGTCGCGGTCGGATCGCCACCGACCGCAGCAGGCACCGGATCGTACGACAATAGGTCGATGGGGTTCTGGGGATCGGAGGCAAGATTTACGTTGAACGCAGCCGCAATGGCGCCGATGGCCTGGTCCACCGTCAGCGGGTGCTCGTCTCCGGCCGTGCTGTCGACCAGCGCGACGATCAAGGTCGTCAGCGGCGTGATGACGGTGGAGCCCTCCGGCGCCCTCAGCACGCCCGCGACCTGCAAGCCCGTCGAGATGTCGACACCGCCGATGCTCACGAGCGGACCGGATCCGCCCGCCAGCGTGAAGCTGCCGTCGGCCCGTGTCGTCGTGTAGGCCTCGCCGGCGTCGAGTATTCCGTTGTTGTTGGCGTCGGCAAAGACGGTCGCGCCGCCGATATAGCCGTCGATATCCAGCGCGTTGATCTCGTTGGCGCCGGATTGCACAGTCAGTTGAAGGGAGCCCGTGGTCACCGCCTGATGAGCACCGTCGTCGGAGATGGCGGTGACATGCAGGGTGAACGGAGCGGGGTTGCCGACGGCCAGGTTCGGGATCAGGACGACGCTCTGGATCGAATCGCCCGTCACCAGCCAGGTGCCGTCGCCGACCGATGCGCCGTTCTGGACCGTGAAGCTCAATGGCACGCCTTCGATCTTCACCGACAAGGTGCTGCTCAGGTCGATCTTGCTCGCTGCGATGTTCAGCGTGATGTTCTGATCCGCGGCGCCCGCGGAGTCCTGCACGCTCAGATTTGGCGCATCCTGGGCGCCATGGATATTGAAGCTGATATTCTTGGTCGTGCCGTCGACGGAGCTGACCGTGAACGTCTCCGTCTTGACGTCGTTGGCGCCGAGATACTGAACAGCCGCATTGCCGACCGAATAGGTGTAATGGCCGTCGGCCTGCAGCGTCACCGTGCCGAGATTCCCGGATGCCGTGATCTGGCCGCCCTGGAACGCGGCCTGGTTCTGGTCGGCATCGCCAATGGTCAGCTGACCGGAGGCAGTCAGCTGGCCGTCCTCGGTGACGTCATGCTGGTCGGGATCGCCGATCGCGGCGGCATCGTTGACGCCATGGATCGTGAAGGTCACGTCCTTGGTCGTGCCGTCCACGGCCTTGACGGTGAAGGTCTCGTCGCGGGTCTCACCCTGGCCGAGATATTGAACGGCGCTGTTGGCGACCGAATAGCTATAGGCGCCGTTGGTGCCGATCGTCAGCGTCCCGAGATTGCCAGCCGAGGCGACGACGGTTTGGAACGCATTCTGATTCAAGTCGACATCGTTGATCGACAGCGTGCCGGACGCCGTCAGGACGCCGTCCTCGGTGACGTCGTGCTGACCGAGATTGCCGATCACGGCTGCATCGTTGGTGCCCGTGATGTTCACCACGATATTGCGGCTGGCGGTGCCGTCGGCTGAAGTGACCGTCAGGGTGTCGGTGACCTGCTGCCCTGCGGTGAGCGGGTTCGACTTCGCGGGATCGAGCGTGTAGGTCCAGGCGCCCGTCGTCGCATTGAAAGTGAAATCGCCGTAGGTGCCGGCGAGCGAGGCCGGGACTGCGAAATGGTCCTGGCCGGTGTCGGCATCAACCACCGCAAGCTTGCCCGACGCGTTGGGATCGCCGGCCACCGTTCCGGCCTCGGTCACCGAAATGTCCTGGCTCCCCGACACCGAGATCGTGGCCGCGTCGTTGTTGCCGGTGATGGTCACCGTGAGCGTCGACGAGCCCGTTCCACCGTGGTTGTCGGCATTCGTGTAGGTGAACTGCTCCGTCACCTGCTGGCCAGCGGCGAGCGCTTGCACGGCGGCGCTGGCATTGGCGAGCGTGTAGGTGTAGGCGCCGGTCGCCTTGGTGACGACCAGCGTTCCATAGGTGCCGACGACGGTGATCGTGGTGCCGTTATCCGTGCCTCCCGCCAAGGCCGACACGGTGTGGGTATCGCTGGCATCGGCGTCCGTGTCGTTTGCGAGCAGATTGCCGCTGGCAATTGTCGTCACGTCCTCCTTGACGGAGGCGGTGTCCGCGACCGCGACCGGTGCGTGATTGGTCGGGCCTTCGATGACGATCTCGACCTTTTCGATCGAGACGACGGCGAGGTCGAAGCTCCTGAACACATAGTCTGCGCTGCCATAGCGGGCGATAAGGGCCTGGATGGCCGCAAGATCGGACCTGAACGAGGCCGAGTTCGCCATCGTTTGCGTCACGACGAGGCGGAGCGTGTCCTGGCCCTTGCCGCCGTCGTAGATATCGACAGAGCCCACATTCTCTGAAGCACGATAGATCAGGACGTCATTGCCATTGCCGCCGCTGACGATGTCGGTTCCGGCGCCGCCGTCGATGATATCGTCGCCGTTGTCGCCGGAGATCAGGTCGTTGCCCGCACCACCGAGCAGCGTATCGTTGCCGTTGCCGCCGAAAACGATGTCGTTGCCGGTGCCGCCATCCACGGTGTCGTTGCCATTGCCGGCGTCGATGATGTCGTTGCCCGCGCCGGCATTGATGTTGTCGTTGCCGTTGCCGCCCTGGATGAAATCGTTCCCCGCCCCGGCGCCGACGGCATCGTCGCCATTCTTCGCATTGATGATGTCAGACGAGCTGGTGCCGGTGATCTGATCGTTTGCGTTGGTGCCGTTAATGATCATGGCGATTCATCTTTCTCAATGGGGCAACAGGCATTGTTCGCGAGCGCGCGGAAGCGGCGTCGCGTTGTGCGGATGGAGAAATGCTCAGTCGTCGAAAGCGGTACGCGGTATGGACGCGACGCGTGACATCGTGCGGTCGCTCATGGTGAGCCCCTCCCGTTATCTTCTTGATTTCTTGGGTTCGCCGTCAGCCCAACGGCGTGAGTTTGAAATGAAGTGGTCTTGTTATTGTTCGACTTGGTGTTCGACGCTTGGCCCCGTTGCCCGGCGTCGCCCTAATTCTCGAAATTGCAATTTCCGACCGTCGAAAAGACTTTTCTGATAATTGCAAATTGTTTCCACTGTTGCGTGACTGCGTCAAGACAGCACAGCAGCTAACCTTAAGCAGGGTGTGGACCGAACGACGCGGCGGAGACAACCCACGCCCCTCCTCTGCGGTCGCGCCCGATTTCGGCAAACCGGGAGATCGACGCTTTGCAGGACCACAGGACAATAAGGCTTGGAACGAAGTGATCGCCCTTGCCCTCGGCTCCGACGCGATGAGATCGCCCAAGCTGCCAATCCAGCGAGCTACCACCGCTGATAGCGCCGGCGCGCCCTTTGCCCCTGGTCGCGCAGGGTCGCCTGCGACACTCTGACGCATCGAATTCTCACCGCAGATTGGCTGCGGGAGCTGAGCGGCCACACCGAAACCCATCTCGCTCGCGCAGAGCAGCATCATCTCGATTCCCGGAACGAAGACTATTCCTCCTCCATGGAATAGCGCCGACACTTCCTGCGCATGACCCGAATGGGTCATCCGCCGCCTCGTGTCGCCGCTCATACGCATTATTCTGCTAGACTTTGGTCTAGCGCCAATTTTCAGGAAAAACAGGCAAGGGGCTTGCATCGAGCCGCCTCCTCGCGAAGCATGACCGGTGAGGGAAACGCACCAAAAGGCCCGACTAAAGGGAGCGTCTGCACGGCATGCCGCGGGATAGGCACGCCGGCGGGCGGCAAATGACCAGGGCTCAGCGGAGGGGGACCGTTCGTGAAAGCCAATCGAATCGACCATGAAGAACTGTCGAAGGTTCTCAATCGACTTGGCGAGGCCGCCGTGAATCCAGCAGCCTGGCACGGCATCATGGACGACATCTGCAAGGCCGTCGGGGCGTCGGCGGCCCTGCTGCTTCAGAGCGACGTCCGAACCCCGGACGTCCCCCGCACGGCATCGATCGCGGAAGCGACCGATCTCTACTTCAGGAACAACTGGCATTTGAGCGACCCGCGCGCCAGGGGTTTTCCGCGCATGATGGCCGGCGAGGTCGTGACCGATCTCGATGTCATGAGCCCGGAGCAGATCCGCGCCGATCCCATGTACAACGAGCTGCTGTTTCCATCCGGCTTCCGGTGGTTTGCCGGCATCGGCTTCTGGGCCGACAGCGCGGCGTGGGCATTGACGATCCAGCGAACAGGGCGCGAAGGCGCGTTCGAGGCCCGCGACAAGGAGCTGCTGGCCCAATTGGCGCCGCGCCTGACCGAGACGGCCACGCTCGCCACGGCGATCGGACGCGCCGTGCTGACCTCGATGACCGACGTGCTCGACCGGGTTCGCCAACCTGCGCTGGCGCTGGATCGGGAAGGAACGGTTCTCCGGACGAACCAGGCGGCCGACCGCGGCTTCGACGACGAGATCCGCATCAGGGACCGGCGTCTCGTTCTCCGGGACAAGCAGGCGATGGCACGGTTCGATCAGCTGATCGGCATGATCCGCTCGACACCGGATGCCGTCGCGATCCCCGCCTCCCCGATCCTCGTGCGCCGGTCGGCCAAGCCCCCGGTTGTGCTGCGGCTGCTGCCGGTTGACGGCGCGGCGCGCTCGGTCTTCCTCGGCGCGCGCGCCATGCTGATCCTGTCCAACCTCACGCCGCGCCCGGCGCCGGACCCGGCGCTGATCGGCCAGGCCTTCGATCTCACCCCGGCAGAATCCCGACTGGCCGCCCTGCTCGTCACCGGCACATCGATCGCCGGCGCCGCCGAACGCTTACGCATCTCGCGCGAGACGGCGCGCAATCACCTGAAGTCGATCTTCTCAAAAACGGGAGTTCATCGCCAGTCGGAGCTGGTGACGCTGATTTCGCAGCTCGGGTGATGTTTGGGATGTCCCCATCGGCGGCCGCACATTCAGCTGAATGGTCCAGCCTTGTAATCTGCGTGCCGCCTTTTAGCTTCGGCCCCGGGCCGCCACGGATACGTTCATCAGCAAGAGAAACAAAGCGCTCGTCGCCTGATATCTCGCCACCACGCGCTTTCTCGCGCGTCCGCGCATGATGGCTTTTCCGCCGCGAGAGCCAATGCTCCACTCCCAGTTCCGCGACCGCTTGCGCATCTCGAGTCTCGAAGAACGAGAAGCCTTCCACACCCACCCGATTTTGTCCCAACGCGTTTGACGCCATTTCGCCACTGAACGACCTGCCGGCACGCCATCCCCAGCGAAGGCAGAGAACGCCGCCGGGACATGGACTGTCGTGCAAGGCGATAGGCCACCTCCGCCAGGGACGCCTCCCCCAAATGGGCTAGGTTGGGAAAAAGAGGGGGCGGGTCGGCCGAACAGACTGTGAAAGCTGACCTTTCTATCCCGCCGGGAGCAAGATTGCGTCCGAAAACACCTTACCTAGGGACGCCACATAAGGGGTCTGCAGCATCGAATGATGCGTACCCTGAACAGCGGTCTTGCGGATCCGTGGTGCCGGGACGACCTGATCCCAACCATATAACCCATCGTCCAGAGGGCTTTCTGTCGCCGTGAAAAGCTGCAGGGCAATCGGAATAGCCGTCCCGACATATTTGCTACCCGCGCGCTCGCGCGTCCGAGACTGCGCGATCATGTGGCGAACGTCATCTTCCGTAGACGACCAGGGCAGCAACGCCTGCTCACGACACTCCAGGACCATCGAACGAAAGTCGGACTGATGCATTCGGCCGCCGGTCCGGTTTCCGATGTAATTGCGCAGGAATACGACGTCTGAAACCTTCGACAGGGGTCCCGGCCGCCCGTACAGCGCGTCGATCAAGCCCAGGAACTCCACGGTCTCGTTTGCATCGACGAGCTGTCTTGCGAGTCTCGTAGGCCAGCGTTCCGCCGAACGACCAGCCCGCCAGGCGGTACGGCCCAGAGGGATGCATGGACCGTATCGCCCGGACCAAACCTCTCGCCATCGCCTCGATCGTCAGGGCCGGTGCGGCCCCTGCCTGGCTTATCGTCAAACCATACACAGGGAAGCCGCCGCGGAGGTGACGGGTAAGAATCGGACCATAGATCATCTGGTTGAAGAGGTCCGGTGCGAGGAATAGTGGAGCGCCACTTCCTTCTGCACGAAGAGTAATTGCAGCGCCGTCGTTCGTGCGGCTATCGGTGCCTGTCTCCTCGCGTGCGAGCATCGCTATTGTCGGGCTTGCAAATAGCTTTGCCAGCGAGATGTCTGCGCCGCGATGCCTCAGTTCATTCACCAAACGCACGGCCAACAGCGAATGGCCACCAAGTTCGAAGAAATTGTCGTTACGTCCGACGCGATCGATCTCCAGGAACTCGCTCCAGGTTTGCGCCAACATCTTCTCCAGTTTGCCGCGCGGGGACTCATAGGCGCGAGATCCGCGCGATTCGGCGGAAGGCGCGGGCAAGTTGCCCCGATCCAGTTTCCCGTTGGGGGTCAGCGGCAACGCATCGAGCACCACAAAGGCGGATGGCACCATGTAATCCGGCAAGAGGCCCTGGAGATGAGTTCGCAGCTCGTCCGACAACGAGACCATCGCCGGCGGATGGCTCGTGCGCACCTTTCGTCGTCTCGTAGATCTGCCGCCATCCTCCACCACATAGGCTACCAGGCGAGGATCATCCGCACGATCTTCGCGCGCGACGACCACCGCCTGCCGTACCGAGGCATGGCCCATCAGCACGGCCTCGATTTCACCGAGCTCGATGCGATAGCCGCGCAGCTTCACCTGAAAATCGTTGCGCCCGAGATATTCGACGATTCCCTCGGAAGATAGCCGCCCCAAATCGCCCGTCCGATACATCCGCGCGCCGAGGTCCGTCACGAAAGGCTCCGGGACAAACCGCTCCGCGGTCAACTCGGGTCGATTGAGATAGCCGCGCGCCACTCCCGCGCCCGCAATATAGATCTCACCGGCGACACCGATCGGAACGGGAGCAAGGTGCTCGTCGAGGACGTAGATGCGCGTGTTCGAGATTGGCCGGCCGATCGGGACGACAGTCGACTTGTGCACCGGCACATTGATCGCGTGAGCCGACGACCAGATTGTCGTCTCGGTCGGCCCGTAGACGTTCCAGCATGCCGACGTTCGCCGAAACAATTGATCGGCAAGATCGACCGTCATGGCCTCGCCGCCACACAGCGCGCGGAGACGCGGCTCTCCGGCCCAGCCGCTCTCGATCAAGGATCGCCAGCTCGCGGGCGTTGCCTGCAATACCGTGATCTGCTCCCGAAGCAGTAGATCCATCATTCGTCGGGGATCGCTGCTCGTCTTCCGGTCCGCGATCACAACTCTGGCACCGACGAGCAGGGGCATCAGCAACTCGAGGCCCGCGATATCGAAGGCGACGGTGGTTATCGAGAGCAAGCGATCAGCAGCATGCATGCCGACGAGCGCACTCATGGACGTCAGGAGATTCACCAGCGACCTATGCTCGACCATGACGCCCTTGGGGCGTCCGGTCGACCCCGACGTGTAGATGACGTAGGCGAGACTTTCGGGTCGCAAGCCGACAGCGGCGCGACGAAGATTCTCCTCGGGTTGATTGCTCCAAAGCGCCTCATTGGCGAGATCGATCAGCGGGAGATCTGCTGTGTATCCGGCCAAGAGGCACATAGTGTCCGCGTCCGACAATATTGCGCGTGGCGCGCAATCGGCCAGCATGTCCTCCAGCCGCCTGATCGGGAAGGTGGGATCCATTGGGACGTAAGCCCCACCCGCCTTGAGGACCGCGAGCACGGCGACCAGCATCTCGACACCGCGCAGAGCGCAGATCGCAACCCGATCATCCGGCTTGACCCCAAGACCGCGCAAATGGTGCGCAAGACGGTTCGACCGTGCGTTCAGCTCCCGATATGTCAGCTCGTGAGCATCATCGACGACCGCCACGGCATGCGGCGTGCGTTCCACCTGCTCCACGAACAAATCGCCGACGCATTTTTCGGCAGGATAATCCGCCGTCGTTGCATTCCATTTCGCGATCAAGTGATCGCGTTCGAGCGCATCCAGGAGCCTCAAGCCGGGAGACGCGCAGGTCCGGAGCGGAGACGATTGCGCTCAGCAAATTCTCAAAATGCCCGACGAATCGTGCGATCGTATCGTCATCGAACAAATCCGATGCATACTCGAACCATCCGCGTAGCCCGGAGGATGTCTCGTACAAGGTCAATGACAGGTCGAACCTCGTCGTGACCTGCTCGATGGCGACTTGACTCAACCTCAGTCCCGGCAGATCGAGCTGCGCAGGCGGAACGTTCAGCAGGATCAAGGCGACTTGGAACAGCGGCTGGCGCGACAAATCGCGGTGAGGCTGCAGCGCCTCTACCACTCTCTCAAGTGGCACATCCTGGTTTTCATAAGCGGAAAGTGTCGCTTCCTTTACGCGCTGCAGCAAATCTCGGAAGGTCGGATCGTCCGACACATCCGTGCGCATGACGAGCATGTTCACGAAGCAGCCGACCAGGGTCTCCAGTTCCGGCACGCCTCGACCTGCGAAAGGAGAGCCGACTACGATGTTCCGTTGTCCACTATAGCGCGCCAGCAGCACCGAAAATGCCGCCAAGAACACCATATACGGTGTCGCCTTCTCGCGACGCGCGAAGCCGCGCAGCTCCGCCGAAAGATACGGCGTCAGGCTGAAGGCGCGGCTTGCACCTCGAAAACTCTGTATCTGGGGCCGCGGGCGATCCGTTGGCAGCGCCAGCGCTTGCGGCGCGCCTGCAAGCTGACGCTTCCAGTACTCCAGCTGCCGTGTCAGCACTTCGCCCTGAAGCCATTCGCGTTGCCACAGCGCGTAATCCGCATATTGGACCGGCAGCTTCTCCAGTGGCGACCCTCGTCCCTCCACATGGGCTGCATAGAGCGCTGTAAGCTCGGCAAGCAACACGCCGATCGACCAGGCATCCGATATGATGTGATGCATGTTTACGAGCACGACGTGCTGGTCTTGTGTCAATCGAAGCAGCGTGACGCGAAACAGCGGCCCTGCCGACAGGTCGAACAGGCGCCGTCCATCCTCGGACATCAAACGCCCGGCCTCCACCTGCCGCTCGTCGTCGGCAAGCATCGAAAGATCGACCCTGTCGAGGCGGAAGGCGCCGGGCTCCTCGATCACCTGAAAGCCGCGCCCGTTCACCGTTTCGAACCTGGTGCGGAGGCTTTCGTGGCGCCGCACGACCTCGGCGAAACTCTGCTCCAGCGCGGCGGCATCCAATGTCCCTTCGAGCCGCAGCATCCAGGGCATGTTGTAAGCCGCGCCCACGAGCCCAAGCTGATCAAGGAACCACAACCCTTCCTGCGCGTGGGACAGCGGCACGCGCCTGCCGGGCGAGCGTGCTCTCAACGGGGGAGGGTCCGGCAGTCCGAGGGTTCGGGAAGAGATGTCCGACATCACTCGCAGCTCACGTTATCATCCGAACGAAGGCGGGCTTTCCGGCTCAGAGCAAGCCACTTGCTTCCAGCGCATTGCCGACATGCCGCATCTCGGCCTTGTCCGCGATCATGTCGAGCATGATTGTCGTAAGGCCCTGGTCGACGAAACTTCCGAGCCTTGCGCCGATTTCGGCGTAGCTGCCGACCAGGTACGGGCAGTCTGCCTGGAAGGTGAGAAACGGCAGCAGCCAGTAACCATTGTCCTGCATCTCGGCCGTCTGCCCCTCATAGAGCTGCCGCTTCCACACCGAGTCTGTATTCTCCATGGTGAGCGTGAGCAGCTCACGCCCCTCGACACTGTCGCAGAAGCGCTCCCTCGCGGCCCGCCGCGCGGCTTCACGCTCCTGCCGTGCAAAGATTCCGAAATTCAGGCCGGGCGCCTTGATCCCTCGATCGAGATCGGGCGGCAGCATCTGCATCTTGATACAGCCGGTTTCGACAGCGACGCGCTGGGCGGCGTCGGATTGGCCGGCAATCAGGAACTCAGGCAGCAGGTCGGCCGGAGGTCGATAGTGCAGATGCAGACCGCAGGCGGTGTAGAACCTCCCACGAAAATCGACCGGACGCGGGCTCGTCAGCAGCAGGCGCACCACCTGGATGAACTCGCCGAGCCGGGCATATCGATCGGCGTGCGCGCATTCGTCACCGAGCGCCTGCAAATCGCTCACGGCGGTCCCGGTGATCATGTTCAGATAAAGCTTGCGCCCATAAAGCTGTGCGAAGGACGACACCAGCTTCGCGGCCGTGAATGGATGCATATAGACGGGATTGACCGCGATCAACGGCGAGTTCCGCTTCGTTTGAGCGACGATGTGCTGCGCCATTGCCCAGGGCTGTACGAAGACGTCATTGCCTTCGAAGAGCAGGATCCCTGCAAGACCGCTGCGATCGGCAAAATGCGCGACCTGCATCAGTTCGTCGACATATTTGGCGGGGTCGCGGTTGCGCGAGATGGCGGGAAAGACACGAAGCCTTGCATTGCTCATCTACGCGCTCCTGGACCGCGGCCAGTCATGGCGGCGATGAGCGTCGAACGCGAACCGCGCCGCACGATCCGGCTCCGCGGGCGACGGGATCGCACGCGCACACTTCGAACGCCGCTGGCGTCGACATCGAGCAGTCCGTGATGGAGGCCGATCCGTTCGTGCGCCATTCCCCGCCTCCGGACGCCTAACGCTCGGCATCCGGCATCTGACCAATCGCACTTTTCCTGCTGGTCTTGGCCTTTGACTTGCCGGCCTGCGAGACCGGCGAGCCGATCCCGCCCCCCACATTGCGAATAGCTTCCTGAAGCTCGCGCTTGCGCCGCGCGAGCAAGTCCTGCACATCCTCCTCCTGCTCGGCCGTCATCTCGGCCCGTGCAAACGACAATGCGGCCGGACTGCTTTGCTCCATCGAGGAAAGCGGCGAAGGCTCGGAGGGCACCTGCACACCGCGGACCTCGTCGATACGCTTCGCGAGCGCTTCGATCGTAGGCAGATCGAAGATCGTCCGGATCGGCAGCGTCACTCCGAACGCCTGCTTGATGCGAGCCATCGCACGTCCTGCCAATAGCGAGTGACCGCCCAGATCGAAGAAGTCGTCGGAGGGCTTGATATCGCTCACATTGAGGAGGTCGCTCCAGATGTTGCGGATGACCTTCTCGGTGGAACGGGACGGCGCGACCGCCACAGGCACGATGATCGGATCCAATCGGGGGGCGAGGCGATCGCCGCGCGATCGACCTTGCCGTGCGCATTGAGCGGCATCCGCTCCAGAAACAGGAAAGCCGACGGCACGGCCTGGCTTGGCAGCCTGCCCTTGAGAAACTCGCGTAGATCGCTTGCACTCGGCTGGTGCCCTCCCGTGGCGACAACATGGGCAATCAGCTTGATGTCGCCACCCGCGTCTGGACGCGGCTCGATCACCGCCGCGCCAATCCCTGGATGATCCAGGAGGACGTGCTCGATTTCCTTGAGGCTCGACGCGGTAGCCGCGGATCTTCACCTGGTGATCGGCCCGGCCGAGACACTCGAGGGTGCCATCGGTGCGCCAGCGCGCAAGATCGCCCGTGCGATAGAGCCGCGCATTTGCCCTGTCTGCGAAGGGATCGGGTCGAAAACGCGCGCTGGTCTGCTCATTGTCTCCCACATAGCCACGCCCCACGCCGTCGCCGCCGACATAGAGCTCGCCAGTCACGCCGATCGGCAATGGCTGCAGCCCGGCGTCAAGGACGTAGAGCTTGATGTTCGGCAGCGGGCGACCGACGGGCACGATGGCTCCCGGCGGGGCGGCATCCAGGCGGTGCAGGGAAACGTCGTCGGAGCATTCGGACGCGCCGTAGGCATTGATCAGCGGCACACCCGCGAAATGCCGGAACCAGGTTCGGCAGACATCGGCCGGCAGCGGTTCGCCGGTCGAAATCAACAGCCGAAGGCCTGCAAAGGCGCGGTAGATCGCGGTCTCGTTCACGCGCTCGAGTATCAGCCGCAGGAGCGACGGAACGATCTGCAGGACGGTGACACCCTCGCGATGCATCTCCTGTGCAAGCAACAGGGGATCCTGAACGTTGGTATCGGTGCAGATGTGGACGCGCGCGCCGGTCGTGAGCCCGGCAAGGAACTGCCAGACCGAGATGACGAAGCTTTGCGGCGCCGTCTGTGCGATCACGTCCTTGCTCGAAAGGGCGAGCTCGGACACCAGCGAAGCCAGATGGTTCGACAGACCGCGCTGCTCGATCATCACGCCCTTCGGCGTGCCGGACGAGCCGGACGTGTAGATGACATAGGCAAGGCTCGCTGGCGCGCGTCCTTTAGACGGTTTGCCCACTCCACCCGCTTTGCCGCGCGCTTTGATGTCCTCAAGCATCGCACAGGGCGGAGGATCCGCCGAAGAGGCCGAGAAGATCTCTTCGAGCTTGGCGGCGCAGCCTCGCGAGTTCAGGAGCAGCCGCGGTCGCGCGGACTGGACGATGCTGGCAAGCCGCGCAGCAGGCTGGGCCGGGTCCAGGGCGAGAAACGCCGCGCCCACGCGCTGGACCGCGATCATCGCCGCAAGCAGGTCGGCACCGCGCTCGGCGAGGAGCGCGACGATCATCTCCTCGCCAATCTGTTCCCGGGCGAGGCGCTGCGCGATGACAAGGCTCCGGCCGGCGAGGCTCGCTATAGCTCAATCCGCCCTTTCCGTCGGTAACGGCCGTCGCGCCGGGAGCGCCTGCGACCCGGCGATCAAAGCGCTCGATGAAATTCCCGCGCCGGGGAACGCTTGCACCGCTCCATTCCTCGAGCACGCGATGCCGCTCCGAAGCCCCGAGCAAAGGCAGACGGGATATTTTCAGGTCGGGATCGGTCACGATACCCTGGAGCAGCGATTGAAAGTGGCTCGCCATCCGGACGATCGTGTCCGTATCGAACAGATCGGTGGCGTACTCGAAGAATCCCGAGAATTGTCCGTCCATCTCGAGAAGCTCGAGGGTGATATCGAACCGTGCGACTGCCGGATCGATCTCGATGCGCTGCGTCGACAGGCGCGGAAAATGGCCGGTCTCGACTGCGGCGTTTTGCAGGATGAACATGATCTGGAAGAGCGGACTGCCGTCCCGACGCGATGCCTGGAGCGCACGCAGAACCTCCTCTATGGGAAGATCCTGGTTGCGGTAGGCATCGAGCGTCACCCGACGCACGCGTTGCAGCAGCTCGCCGAAGCTCGGATCGCCCGACAGATCGGTCCGCATGATCACGCTGTTGGCAAATATTCCGATCAGCGGCTCGGCCTCGATCCGGTTACGGTTCGCGATCAGCGAGCCCGTCGCGACATCCTCATGTCCCGTGTACCGATAGAGGAGGCACTGGAACGCGGCCAGCAGCGTCATGAACGGCGTGACGCTGTGGTGCTGGCCGATCGCCTTGATCCGAGCCGACAACGCGCGTGGAATCTTGATGTAGTGTCTGGCGCCACGACCGCTCCAGGTTTCGCCGCGCGGGCGATCGGTGCGGAGCGGCAGCGTCGTCACACCATCCAGCTGCTTGCGCCAATAGTCGACTTGTTGACCGGCCGCCTGCGTTTTCGACCACGCTTGCTGCCAGCCAACGTAGTCCCGATACTGGTACTTGAGAGCGGGGACCGACGGCCGCTTCCCGTCCCGACGGCCCGAATAATGCGCCGCAAACTCCTGCCACAACAATCGCTGCGACCAGCCATCGGTTGCGATGTGATGCAGCGTCACGATCAGGGCGTGATCGTTCGGCCCAAATCGCAAAAGCGTGGCCCTGAACGGCGGCTCTCGTTCGAGATCGAAGCAGTACTGGGCAATCTTCCTCGCCTCGCGCCGAATTACCCCCGCCCTCTTCCCGTCGGCATAGCCGGCCAGCCTGACCTGATCGAGCCGCGGAGAGACGCGACCGACCTTCTGCACCGGCTCGCCGTCGGCCTCGGGAAAGGTGGATCTCAGAACCTGATGGCGCCGGGCGACTGCGGCAACAGCCGCATCGAGCGCCTCCACGTCGAGCCGGCCCGACAATCGCGCCACCTCGACTACATTATAATTGTACTTGGTCGGATCGAGCTTGCTGAGGATGTGCATCCGCTGCTGCTGAAACGAGAGCGGGACGGCACTGCTATCGTGCGCGGCCGTCCATTTCGGCGCAGCTTCATCGAGCCGCACCGATGACGCCTGCAACCGGGCCGCCAGCGCCGCGATCGTCCCGGCGTCAAAGACATCGCCGAATGTAAGGTCGACGCCGAACTGCTCGCGCAGGCGCGACAGCACCTGCGTGACGGCGAGAGAATCGGCGCCGAGCGCGAAGAAATCCTGATCGACGCCGATTCGGTCCACTTCGAGGACCGTTGACCAGATCGCGGCGAGTTGGGCTTCCAGCTTCGAGCGCGGCGCGACGGCCGACACCGCCGCGCCCGCGGCAATCAAGCCCGCCAGCGCGCCTCGCTTGATCTTCCCGCTGGCACCTTTGGGAATTTCGCTGACGATCTGGATCAGGCTCGGCACCTTGTAGGCCGCGAGCCGGCTTGCTGCCAATTGGCGCACCTGCTGCGGCGTGACGTCAGAGCCTGGCTTCAGCACCACGACGGCTGCCACGTTCTCACCGAGCTTCTCGTGCGGAATACCGAAAGCACCGGCCTCCACCACGTCGGGATGGGTCAGCAGGGTTTCCTCGACCTCGAGCGGCGAGACCTTCTGCCCTCCCCGGTTGATGACGTCCTTGATGCGCCCGACGATGAAGAGATAACCGTCCTCATCGAGATAACCGAGATCGCCGGTACGCAACCAGCCGTCCCGAAAGGCGGCATCCGTCGCTTCCCGGTCATTGTCGTAACCGCGAGTGATGGTTGGACCGCGCAGCACGATCTCGCCATGCTGTCCGCTGGCCTGCACGCGACCGTCGCCGTCCATGATCGAGATGTCCGGCCCAGCGGCCACGCCGACGGAGCCGGACTTGCGCCGATCACGCGGATTGGCGGCGATCTGGGATGCGGCTTCCGTCATGCCGTATGTCTCGACAACGGGAACTGCAAACAGCGCTTCAAGCCTCTCGAGCGTCGCGGGAGCGAGCGAGGCCGACGCCGAGCGAATGATGCGCAAGGAGACTCGGCTTCGTCGCGTGACCATTCGCCGGCGCAGCCGCCAACACGGCGCGATGGATGGTCGGCACGGCCGTGTACCAGCTCGGCTGCAACTCGTTCAGCCAGTTGAAGAAGGAAACCCCATCGAAGCCTTTCGTGCATATGACGCTTGACCCTGCGGCAAGCGCGGTCAGAAGCCCCGAGATCAGGCCGTGGGCATGAAACAGCGGCAGAACATTCAGGAGCCGGTCGGCCGCCGTCAGAGACAGAACGGTTCCCGCATTGACGGCAGAGAGGCAGACGCTCGCCTGGGTGAGCGGCACCATCTTGGGATGAGCGGCGGTGCCAGAGGTAAGAAGGACGAACGCATCGTCGTCGGGGCCGACCTCTCCGGCTGCCATTCTTGCGCCGCGAGGGCTGCTGGTTAGATCAAAGTCGGCCGCGCTGGCCCGCAACGCAACATCGAGGACCGGAATTTCCAGCGCCTGCGCGACCTTCCTGCTCGCTGGCTTTGCATCGCCGCTTGTGACGAGCGCTGCCAGTTTCAGATTGGCAAAGTAGCGCTGCAGCTCGTCCGGCGTAAAGTCCGGATTGATCGGCACACAAACGGCCGCAGCGGCCACCACAACCAGCGCGATAGCGTTATCGACGCCTCGTGGGAGCACAACCGCAACACGATCATGTGCAGCAACGCCGGACTGCCGCAGCTGTTGCCGGACACGCTCCGCGCAAACCCAGAGCTCGCCATAACTGACGGAATTTCCAGACGAATCCATGATTGCGTTTTGCGCCGGAGTCGTCCGTGCATAGAACGCGAGCAGACCAGCAATGCTGGAAAACGCTTCCCGATCCGCCCGGGATCGCTGCGACGATGAAACTCGAACGGCCAAGGTCGTGCCTTTTCTTTGGGCCTGAGCTATCGTTCACGACGATATCGTCAGCGATGGGGATAGGCAAGATGAGCGACGCCGCGGCTGCGCGAAAATGTTACGTCGAGCAAATCAGGAAGCGTGGACGAGTTTCATCATCGCGATTGCTCGACGCGTTCGCATCCGTTTCGCGTGAACACTTCGCCGGCCCCGGGCCTTGGCGGGTGCGAGCCTCGGAAGGCCGCGAATATCAGACCACTCCTGATGCGGATCCGATCCATCTTTACGATGACGTCCTGGTGGCGATCGACGAAAACCGAAGGCTGCACACCGGTCTTCCCAGCCTCTGGGCCAATCTGTTCGAAATTCTCGATATCAAAGCTGGCGAGCGGGTCGTCCAGATCGGGTGCGGTCTCGGCTACTTCTCGGCGATCCTGTCCGAACTCGTCGGCCCGCATGGCAAGGTCCTCGCGATCGACTGCGAAAAGGAGTTTGTGGCCCGGGCAAGAGCGAACCTGCGCGGCTACAGGAACGTTCGTGCGATATGCACTGACGCCTGCCGCAAGATCGGGGAGCCGGCGGACGTGATCGTGGTCCACGCCGGCTTCACGCATCCTCATCCGCTCTGGCTGCAGTCACTGCGCCTCGACGGACGCCTCTTGGTGCCGCTGACCAAGCACAACCGCGAAGGAACGGTGGTGAAAGTCACCCGGAAAGCGGATGGCTTTCATGCGGAAGCGGTCAGGCGCGTCGAGATATTCCCCTGTAAGGGGCGTGGCGAGACCGACCTCGACGAGCAAGTCGCCGATTGGTGGGAGCAGGCCTCCGTTCTCTCGCCGGTCCATTTTCGGGGACTCGAGCAAGGCCTTCCTTCAGACAATTGAGAGATCCCAACTCGTTCGTCGATCTGATTTCAGATTCCGCTTGCCTGTATGGCCGGCTTGGATTTCAATTCGCTCAGGGATTGTGGCGCGGTCTGAGCAGGGGATCCAACGATGACGATCATCACCGATAGCGTCGCCGAGCAGTGGTCCGCGCGAACTCCTTCGATCGCAAGAGTCGCATGGGCAAGCGTGCTGGGGACCGCGATCGAGTGGTACGACTTTCTCATCTATGGAACGGCTGCCGCACTGGTGTTCAACAAGCTGTTCTTTCCGGCATTCGACCCTTTGATCGGCACCGTGGCCGCCTTCAGCACCTATGCCGTTGGATTTATTGCCCGCCCGATCGGCGGCGCGATCATCGGTCACTTCGGCGACCGCATCGGCCGCAAATCGATGCTGGTCGCGACACTTCTGTTGATGGGCATCGGCACGTTCCTGATCGGTTGCCTGCCGACCTATGATCAGGTGGGCATCTGGGCGCCAATCATGCTGGTGGCACTGCGCTTTGTGCAGGGCATCGGCATCGGCGGCGAATGGAGTGGCGCGGTCACCATGATGATTGAGCACGCCGGCAAGCGACGTGGATTCTGGGGCAGCCTGGTGCAGGTCGGCTTTCCCATGGGCGTGGCCGCCTCGACGGGCATCTTTGCGCTGGTCACGCAGCTGCCCGAAGCGAGCTTCCTGAGCTGGGGCTGGCGGGTGCCCTTCCTTCTCAGTATCGTCCTCGTACTGGTCGGGCTGATCGCCAGATATAGCCTCACCGAGACGCCGGAGTTCAGGCAGGTTCTCGAACGAAAGGACGTCGTCAGCCAGCCCATCGTCGAAATCTTCCGGCGCGACTGGCGCAACCTTCTGCTCGCGGTCGGCATCACGATATCAGAGGTTGGCCTTGCCTATCTCCTGACGGTGTTCGTCATTACCTATTCGACGACGAAGCTCGGAATGCCTCGGCAGACCGTCCTCAATGCCGTCGTCTATGCGGCCCTGGTTGAATTCGTGACGCTGCCTCTTGCGGGGTGGTTGTCGGACATCTATGGCCGGAAGACGCTTTACCTCGTCGGCGCGATCGCCTCCATCGTCATGGCTTTCCCGCTGTTTTGGCTGCTCGACACGAAGGACGCGACCATCGTGACGCTGGCGCTGATCGTCACCATGACGCTGACTCATGCGCTGCTGTTCGGGCCGAAGGCCGCGTATATGCCGGAATTGTTCGGCACGAGAATGCGCTACAGCGGCGCCTCGCTGGGCGCCAACATCGCAGCCGCGCTCAGCGGGGACTTTCACCGCTCATCGCAACCGCGCTGCTGGTCTGGACGGGTGGGGCTTGGGCTATCTCCGTCTTTATCATCGCGCTTTCCCTGCTCACGCTGATATCGGTGCTTGCGGCACCGGAGACCGCTCGGCTTCCGCTCAAGTACTAGACGAGGGCGGAAAGTTAGATCGGACTTGCGCCACTCGCTCTCCCGGTGACCCGATGCACGAGCCCAAATCGAAGGAGACAGCGCGCATTGCGCCCGCCGGGCTCGTATTCCTTGCGATCACATCCATCGGTTGGGGCAGCAATTGGCCCGCGACCAAGTACCTGCTTGGCCAGCTTCCACCGCTGACCTATCGAGGTGTGATGGGCCTCGTCGGTGCGGCGTTGCTCGCAATTCTGGCCGGGCTGCGAGGCCAAAGCCTTCGCGTGCCGGAAGGGATGTGGGGCCGCATCATTCTGTCCGCGACCTTCAACGTGACCTGCTGGATGGTGCTGATCGGGTTTGCCTTGCTCTGGTTACCCGCGAGCGAAGTCGCGCTGATTGGCTACACCATGCCGGTGTGGGCCGCGATCATTGCCTGGCCGGTGCTCGGCGAAAAGCCGACCGTGCTGCGTACGACGGCGTTGTTCATGGCGCTCGCCGGCCTTGCGACGATCATGGGCGGCAACGGCATCACCGCGAGCTGGGAAAAGCTTCCAGGCATCGTGTTGGCCTTGGGCGGTGCGATCGGCTTCGCATTCGGCACCGTCTTTGCAAAGAAGCTGCCGATCCAGATGCCGCCGCTCTCATCGGCGGCCTGGCAGATCCTGATCGGCTGCCTTCCGATCACGTTGATCGGCCTTGCGATCGAGACCACCGATGTTTTCGCCATTACTCAGCTCGGCTGGATCCTGATCGTCTATGTGACGATCATGCAATATTGCGTCGCTTATGTGAGCTGGTTCGCGGCGCTGGCCCGGCTACCGGCCTCGATTGCCTCGATCGGCACGATCGGCGTTCCCGTCGTCGGCGTGGTGGCATCCGCAACGACCTTGCACGAACCGCTCGGCCCGGGTCAGATCGCGGCCCTGCTGTTCACGCTTGCAAGCGTCGTGCTGGCGACCAGGGCTTAGGTTTACCCCAGAATGCTGTCCGATGGAGCAGCGACGGATACAAGGTGAAACGCATGGACTGGCGTCCGTGCGTTTCTTGGTCGGCTGAGAGCGGGATGCTCAGACGTACGACGACCGTGCCAGCGAATACCTTAGCCGACATGGTCGTTAGACCTCGCTGATACCCTTGGTCCGCGCCCTGCTCCACAATTGAGCATCAATTGCCTCACAATTGTCATAGCGCTTCCACCGCATCGCAATATACTTCGTCTACCAATCAGAAATGTCAGGCGAACTTTCGATGATCAGACATGCGGTCCGCATGCTGGCTATCATGTATTGCGTTTGCGGCCAGCCCGCTCATTCAAGCTATGAATCCCAAGCGGTGACGCCACCGCTGTCCTTCTCGCAGTTCTGTATTCAGTACCCAGAGGACTGCCAGCGCCACGATGACCGCAGGATCCGAGACTTCCGCTCCTCGATCCAGCGTTGGCGAGAACTCGCAGGCATCAATGCAACGGTGAATTTCGGCATCACGCCGAAGGACCCGCCCGCGAGCCGGCGCGACGCCGAGTGGCAGATATTTCCTTACGAAGGCAATTGCGGCGACTACGCCGTCACCAAGCGCCATCTCCTGCTGCGATCGGGATGGCCGAGACTCAGCACTCCTCCTCGCGGAGGTCGTCATCCGGGCGACCGGAGAGCACCATCTCGTGCTGCTCGTGCGTGAGGGACGAGCGGTGTTGGTGCTCGACAATTTGAGCCCGGTGGTTACGCCGCTGGTCGATGCGTTGGATCGGTTCATTATCGTGCGGGCGGAGTCGGGTGCGGAACCCCAGCGGTGGACGCGAGAGGTCGCGGCCTTCTAGCAGCTAACCAACCCGCGGGACGGCATGCCCTGCGAGCTATTCCTTCTCGGCAAGCCGCCCCAAAAGTAACCATAGCGCGATTTCCAGGGCCTCCAGAAGCTGCAGGCACCCTGTTAATCTAAGCTCGACTTTCGGGCGATTTCTCCCTCCCTAACCAAGTCAATTTCATGTAAGCACAAGTCTCAAATTTGGGATTGATATGACAAAGAAACGAGCTCTGATTACTGGCGTCACGGGCCAGGATGGCGCCTATTTGGCCGAACTTCTTTTGCAGAAGGGATACGAGGTCCACGGCATCAAGCGCCGGACCTCACTCTTCAACACTGATCGCATCGATCATTTGTATCTCGATCCGCACGAGCCCGATCCGCCCTTCAAGCTCCACTATGGAGATCTCACGGACTCCTCGAGCCTGATCAGGATCGTCGGCCAGGTGCAGCCGGACGAGATCTATAACCTCGCGGCGCAAAGCCACGTCGCCGTTTCGTTCGAAGAGCCGGAATACACCGCGAACTCCGACGCCCTCGGCGCACTGCGCATTCTGGAAGCCATGCGCATCACTGGCCTCGAAAAGAAGGCGCGGTTCTACCAGGCTTCGACGTCCGAACTCTACGGCTTGGTCCAGGAGATCCCTCAAAAGGAGACCACGCCGTTCTATCCGCGCTCGCCGTACGCCGTCGCCAAGCTTTACGCCTACTGGATCACGGTGAACTACCGTGAGGCCTATGACATGTATGCCTGCAACGGCATCCTGTTTAACCACGAGTCTCCGGTTCGTGGCGAAACCTTCGTGACCCGAAAGATCACGCGTGCTTTGGCGCGCATCCATCTGGGCCTGCAGGAACGACTGTACCTCGGCAATCTGGACGCCTTACGCGATTGGGGACACGCGCGTGACTACGTCGAAATGCAATGGCTGATGCTGCAACAGGACAAGCCAGAGGATTTCGTCATCGCGACTGGCGTACAACACTCTGTCCGAGACTTTGTGAACGTCGCGGCGAACGAAGTCGGCATGACAGTTCGCTGGGAGGGAAGCGGCGTCGAGGAAAAGGGATATGACGTCAAGACCGGAAAGTGCATCGTTTCGGTCGATCCGCGCTATTTCCGCCCCACCGAGGTCGCAACGCTTCTTGGGGATCCGTCAAAGGCCAAGCAGATACTCGGCTGGGAGCCGAAGACCTCGTTCGAAAGCCTGGTTCGCGAAATGATGAAGGAAGATCTCGAATCCGCAAAGCGGGACGAGATCTCATCAAGCAGCACGGCTTCAGATATTATCCGCGCCACGAGTGAACGGCGGCGAGTATAGAAATAACAGGGCGAGAAGCCGAAATGGCTTCCCGCCCATTTTTTAGGACTTGCCGCCGACTGACGACCGTCAAGGCTGGGGAACAGCATCCTTTACGGGAATTGAAACGGATGCGGTCGCCAAAGCAGGCTTTGGTTCGGACTGGGTGATTGGCGCCTTCAAGGCTGCCATGTCTTCGACCCAGCGCCGGACGATCGTTCGACGATCCCAACGCTCGACGGAGCGCCTCCGTCCCTCAGCGCCCAGCTCTTCGCAAAGCGCTCTATCTTCGCTTAGCCTCTCGATTGCTCCGGCAAGCGCCGGCGTGTCGCCTGGGGGAATAACCAGCCCAGCACCTTCAACTTCCGCGGCAAGGCCGGTACCTTGGCTTGCCATGGCAATGACCGGTCGCCCGGATGCGAGGACCGCCCCGAGCTTTGAGGGCAGCACCAGATCGGCAGCCTCTGCCTTCTGTGGAATGAGATGAAAGTCGGCTGTCGCCATCAATTCGTTGAAGCTCTCGAGGGGCTGCAGGCCCAGGAAATGAACTCTCGAACGGCCGGCCGCCATTTCGACCAGCTTGGACTTGTGAGGCCCTTCGCCTGCAAGGATGAAATGAATATCGGGGCGCCCCTCCTCCAGAGCAGCGGCCGCTTCAATTGCAAGGTCCAGACCTTGCTTGTTCGACATCGTGCCCGAATAGAGCCCAACAATCGCGTCGTTGGGAATGCCGAGTTCTCGACGATACTTGGTCTGCCTGGATGTGGGATAGATCGCGCTCGTGTCGATCCAGTTCCTCACCTCGGTTGTACGTTCCGCGTCAAGGCCCTTGCCGCGCAGGCGATCGACCATCTGCGGTGAGATTGAAGAAACCTTGTCAAACGAGCGAAGAATGGCCGCCTCGGTCTTCAACATCACCGAGCGCAATTTCTCGTTCTGGAGCAGACCCAGGTCGAAAGCCGCATCGACTTCAAAGTCCTGCACATGCAGCCAGGACTTCGCGCCGATCCGCCGCGCAACAAACGAAACCAACGCAGCCGACATCAATGAGGGGGCGGCGGAAAGCATGATGTCGGGACGCCAGCTGAGAGCCTCCCTCACCACAGGCAGCATGCTGCTTAGGGCGAACGATGCGTGATGAATCAGACGCTTCCCGCCCGATGGCTGCGCAGGCACATAGATCGGTGTGCGCGTAACGCGGACGCCATTGATATTCTTGGCCTTGAAATATGACGCATCAAAGCCATGCGGGATCTCCCAGGCGGGATAATAGGGTGGCGCGGTGATCACCCTTACTTCGTGACCTTCGTCGACGAGGCTTTCACACAGCTCCGTATTGTACTTTGCCACGCCAATGAGATCAGGCGCATAATTGATGCCGACCAGCAGAATACGCATCAATGGAATCCAACTCGCTATTCAAGATCTAAAATTTACTCAATCGAAGCGTTGGGCCGCTTAGTGCGCCCGGCTAACCTCCAGATGACGGCCGTGCCCTTGAAGGAAATCTTCATAGGCCGAGGCAAGCCCCGCTCGGAGCGACGTGCTGGCGCGCCAACCGAGCGCTCGAAGCCGTGAGCTATCGAGAAGCTTGCGCGGCGTACCATCCGGCTTGGACGTATCGAAAATCAACTTGCCTTCGTAGCCGACGACCTCGGCTACAGCCGTGGCGAAGTCTGCGATCGACAGCTCATCACCACTGCCAATGTTGATCGGAAGGTCACTCGAGTAGGTCTTCAGAACGAAAACGCAGGCATCCGCGAAATCATCGACATTGAGAAATTCGCGGAGCGGCGTACCGGTCCCCCATACGGAGACGCTGGGAGCATTGGCGATCTTGGCTTCGTGAAAGCGCCGGATCAGAGCGGCCGGGACGTGGCTGTGATCTGGGTGATAATTGTCGCCGCGACCATAGAGATTGGTCGGCATGGCCGAGATGAAATCATCGCCATATTGCCGGCGATACGCCTGGCACATCTTGAGGCCGGCAATCTTGGCGATCGCGTACCACTCATTGGTCGGCTCGAGCGGCCCCGTCAGCAATTCGCTTTCGGCAATCGGCTGCTTGGCGTGCTTGGGGTAGATGCAGGACGAGCCGAGAAACAGCAGGCGCTGCACACCCACCGCGTGGCTTGCGCGGATCACGCTCAATTCCAGCGCGAGATTGTCGCAGAGAAAGTCGACGGGAAAATTGTTGTTGGCCGCGATACCGCCGACCTTTGCGGCGGCGTGAACCACGACCTCGGGACGATTGGCCTCGAGCCATCGCAGCGTCGGCTCTTCCTTCGTGAGATCCAGCTCACGCCGATCGGCCGTTAGCACGGTGCAGTTCTCGGACGCGAGCCTGCGAACGACAGCCGACCCGACCATGCCCCGGTGACCCGCGACAAAGACACGCTTGCCCGAGAGATCGTAGGTTGCAGCCCCTGTCATCGTATCCTCTATCAGCGTTCGGCTCGCCGTATCCTCACCCTGTGAGTTCCAGCCACCGCCGCATCTACGTAATCACGCTGCCATGCAGCCCCGCCAGACAGGTAACACAATCTTCACCATGCGACAGCCGGTCCCGGCCAGGCAAAGATATTCATGGTGAACCCGCGCTGCGCGCACAAAAGGTCAGCACACAATGAAACAAAAACGAGCAAGGCAGCCGCACTTGCCGTGCGGCTGCCCTAAAATCCTTGAAAACGGCAGCCGCCGCCCGGTGATCCTACTCAGTACGCCCGGCGCAGAACTGGACCGACAGGCGCGCAGACCCGGTCCATATACCAGCCATAGGGCGTCTCGACCCGCACGAGCGGGCAACGGCGCCACGGCGTGTAGCGGTAGGGATAGGGCTGCGCCCAGAACGTCACGGGCGTCGCCTGGCTTTCGCCCGCGAGCAGCGCAGCCGGTGCGGGCATCTGCATCGCGGCGTTGGCTCCGCTCGCTGCGCAGGCCATAGCAGTTGCGGCCAAAAGGCCTGCTCGCATCAACGTCTTAAACATCTAAAATAGCTCCTTGCCCCTTGCGGATTTGATCCCCGACCGTGCCCGTCAGATCCCAGCCGACCGACGTCACCGGTTCGCAAGGCCACTCCGCGACCAGCCCAAATAGTGAACCGAACTTTACCAAGGCCAGCGGCGCGAATGCAACCGATGCAGAGGGCCTAGAAGGGCCTTTGGGACGATATGGCGCGCAAGTGTGGCTTCTTGGTCCTATTTTTCCTGGCTCCAGGCGCCCGGGGCGGCAAGGTCGGGCGATCGTCGGTAGACGTCCCGGAGGAACTGATAGCTGACCGTCTGGGCCAGAGGCACATCTTCCTCGCCGAGCTTGGCAAAGAGCAGGATATCCCGAAGCGTCCGCCAGCGGCTCTCGTCGTAGTCGCCAATGCGGCCGCCCGTTGGAAGCACCAGCGGGCGCTGCTGCTGCAGCTCGAACTTCAGTCGCTCAGGGTTGAGCCTGGCCGGCCCGGTACCAGCGAGAACGGGCACGCTCCGTGCATAGTCCGCGTAGGTGAATTGCCATCCCCGAATGACGCCCTGAAGCACATCGGCAATCATGGATGGCTGTTCATGGACGAGAGCATTGCTCGCGAAGTAGACCAAGCCCGGAACATGGATACCGTAATCTTGCGGTTTGATGACATTCAGCTTCACGAAAGCCGAACTGGAGGGATCAGGTTGTTCGTCGATGGCCGCGATGACAGCATCCACCTCGCCGGCACGCAGAGCCTCGAAGCTGTCGCGATCGGGCACCTTGGTGATCTGGCTCCGGGGCAGGCCGAGCTGCGCCATCATGGCGTCGAACACGACGTCTCCCTCGCTCGCCCTGCGGTACCCGACCCGCTTGCCGACCAGATCAACCGGCCGCCGCAAGCCCGAGCTTTCGAGCGTGAAGATCGCGACGGAAGTATCGAGGAAACTTGCGGCAAACGCGGTGACGGGAGCGCCGCGCCAGGTTGCCAGCAGGAACTTCTGGCCACTCGTCACGCCGATGGCATGTTGACGTGCAATGGTTTGGACGAAGTCAGGGGCCGGTTGAGCGGCCAACTCGATGCGAGACGAGAAATATCCCTGCCTCGACGCAGAGAGCTCACCGGCAAAGCGCGCACCGTATGGCCCATCCAGCAGGAACTTGACTGCGGCGGCGGTTGGAGCCGTCGGGCCCCGCACGGGTGCCACGTCGGGGCGAAGAAAGAGAAGCGCGGTTCCGACCAAGGCCAAGGCGGCAAGGCCAATGGCGAGGCTGACCTTCCCTCTCGACCGGGTTCGCCGCCGGGACTGGTTGCGAGGCAATGAGAACTTCCTAAGAGGCTGTCAAATTTAACATATCAGGCGGGGCGAGATGAGCTACAATGCAGCTTGTGGGGTAAGGTTAATTTTTCCTTCGCCTTGTTTTAACAGCGATTTTGACCGATAGCACGGCGTGCTCGGATAATGAATTTTGCGTCGATGGGCTTGGTAGGATGACAATTCTTTCCACACGGCCGGTGCCTGTCGCTGATTCCACGGCGAAAATTGGCGTGATCGAGTCGGCCCCCGTCACAGCTACAGGCTTCGCGACCAGCTGGATGCGTCCTGTGGTCGTCGAACGCCTGATGGCGGTGGTCGATGCGGCGCTGGTCCTGGTCAGCGGGATCGGCTGCGCGGTCGGCTATCATGTCGTCACCGCCGGCACGCTCGGCAAGACCGACGTCTATGCGGCGGCCAGCGTCCTCGTGGCGATCAATTTCGTGCTGCTGACGACCGTGCAGCATGGCTACCGCCTGAAGAACATCACGAACCTTCCGCGCACGTTCCGGATGACGCTGACGACGTGGACCGGGCTGTTCGGGGCGCTGCTGGCGATCGCCTTCACGATGAAGGTCAGCGAGGAGTTTTCGCGCGGCACCACGATCTCGTTCTATCTCGTCGGCCTTGCCGTCCTGCTCACCTGGAAGATCGCGGCGGCGCGCTGGACCGCGCATGCCTTGCGCACGGGCGCCTTCGCCAACGGCCGCGCGATCATGATCGCCGAGTTCGGCCTCGCGACCTCCTCCAACGCGGTTGACGACCTCGGCCAGCACGGCTACCGGCTGGTGCGGGTGATGGAGATCCCGGCCAAGGAGCTGGCCTCGCCGCTGCTGCTCTCTTCACTGGCGCCACGCTTCGAGGAGCTGATCGCCTTCGCGCGCGAGCACCGGATCGAGCACGTCTTCCTGCTGATGAACTGGAGCCGGCAGCACGCGATCGACAGCATCCTGGACGCGTTGAAGATCCTGCCCATCCCCGTGCATCTGGTGCCGGACCCCAACGCGGCGCGGTTCCTGCGCTATCCGCTGGTCTCCACCGGCAACACGTTCACCGCCGAGCTGCGCCGCGCGCCGCTGTCCTGGAAGGAGCGCGCGCTCAAGCGGGCGCTCGACCTGGTGGGCGCGAGCCTGGCGCTGCTGGTGTTCGCGCCGGTGATGCTGGTGACGGCGGCTCTGATCAAGCTGAGCCTCGAAGGGCCCGGTGCTGTTCCGCCAGACCCGCCACGGCTTCGGCGGGCGCGCGTTCAGGATCTTCAAGTTCCGCACCATGCGCGTGCTCGAGGACGGCGCGAAGATCAAGCAGGCGGAGAAGGACGACCCGCGCGTCACGCCGATCGGCAAATGGCTGCGCAAGACCTCGATCGACGAGCTGCCGCAGCTCTTCAACGTGCTCAAGGGCGACATGTCGCTGGTCGGCCCCCGCCCGCACGCGGCCGCCCACAACGACGAATATGAGCAGATCATCGGCAACTACGCCTTCCGCCACCACGTCAAGCCCGGCATCACCGGCTGGGCCCAAGTTAATGGTTACCGCGGAGAAACCCGCACGCTCGACCTGATGCAGAAGCGCGTGGAGTATGATCTGTGGTACATCAACAATTGGAGCCTGTGGCTAGACGTAAAGGTGTTGGCCAAAACTGCTCTGCTAACGTTTCGTCAGCCGTCTGCATACTAACGAATCGGACGCCAGCGTCCGAAGTCAAATACCGATACCAGCCTTCGCAAAGACTTGCGCCTTGAGCTGCCAAATGAGAGTGGAAATGACCCCTACGCAATATGTGCAATTCGGATGTGGGAGATCATGTCCGGACGGTTGGTTGAACTTCGACACCTCTCCTTCCATTCGGTTGGAACAGACCCCCCTCGTGGGAAGATTTCTCAGAGTAAATAAGGAGCGCTTTCCTGATGAAATCAGACTAGGAGATATCGTCGAAGGCCTCCCCGTGCCAGCCGAGACAGTCGTGGGGGCCTACGCTAGCCACGTCTTAGAACATTTGTCGTATGAAGCATTCTGGGTCGCTCTCCGCAACACTTACAGCATGCTTGCGCCTGGAGGCATTTTTCGCCTTGTCGTGCCCGACTTAGAAACTCGCGCAAAATATTACTGTTCCGAACTCGCCCGCGGAGCCACAGATGCTAACAGCCAATTTCTTCGCCTTGCCCACCTGGGGCAGGAGAAAAGGCCGAACGGCATTTTCGGCAAGCTTCGCTCTAGCTTTGGCAATTCAGCCCATCTCTGGATGTGGGACTTTCCGTCGATGTCCAAGGCCTTGACCACAATCGGTTTCGCCAACATCCGTCGAGCACATTTCAACGACTGCGAGGATCCGATGTTCAAGTTAGTAGAAGACAAGAAGCGCTTCTACTGGTCTCCAAAAGAGCGCTCTGATGAGCAGTACGAGGAGTGCGCAGTCCAAGCACAAAAGCCAAGGTAGTAGAATAGTGAGACAGCCGTCTATCTCGCCCCCGGCTCGATGCGGCTGGCTGCACGGCGCCTTGGAATAGGAGCAATCGCGAGTGGCTACGGGTACGTAGTTACGGCCATCTTACAGATTTCGACGCTTCCCGTGCTTTTGCATGCGTGGGGTAGTGAACTCTACGGCAAGTGGGTAATGCTCTCTATATTGCCGTCGATCGTTGCCTTGTCCGATCTAGGGTTCACAGCCGCCGTTACTGTCGACGTCGCCCGTAAAGTGGGAGCCGGCGACATAAGCGGTGCCAGAACGGCATATCGGAGCGTATGGGCGTTATCTACGTGCATCTCCATCGCGCTGATTGCCGGCGGCCTGCTGCTATCGATCGCTATTTTCTCTCGATCTCCCGGCAGTTCATTTTTGATAGCGAGTGATTATGCTCTACCGCTAATGCTATGCTACTCCGCAGGCGTCTTGCAGACGTCAGTAGTAGCATCTGCCTTTCGCTCAACGGGCGATTACGCACTTGGAACATTTTTGCCAGACAACATCACGCTGATTGAAGGCTTGTGCATGGTAGGAGCCGTGGTGCTCGGCTCTAACTTGACCCTTGCCGCAGCTACCCTGTTGTTGACGCGCTACGTGGGTACGACCCTCTTGGCCATCTTTTTGCGCATTCGCATTCCTTGGCTAGGTCTTGGCTACAGAGGGGCGACCCGATCCGAGATCATACGATTGGCTAAGCCCTCAATTTCTCTAATTCTTATTCCTATTGGGCTTGCAGTATCACTACAGGGGACAGTTGCAGTTGTAGGCTTAGCAATCTCGCCGACTGCAGCAGCGATCTTTTCCTCTACACGCACGATTTCAAGGCTAGCCGTCCAGGTAGTTGCAACGATTAGTCGCGCAAGCGTGCCAGAGCTCTCGCGTGCAATTGGTAGTCAGCGACTTGACATTGTCGCCCTCATTCTGGTTGCGAATCTTATCACTGGAATACTGCTTATCCTTCCTGCTGGACTCGTTCTCTCGATTTTCGGCAAAGAGATCGTTATGCTATGGAGTTCGGGAAAGCTGATCCCAAGCGTCACTATGATGGTCCTAATTTCAGTCGGCATGGTCTTCCACGCCTGTTGGTGGAACGCAGCAAATCTCCTCACTGCAGCGGGACTACAGGTCAGATTTGCGTTCTTCTTCTTGGGCGCCTCCGTAGTTGGCTTGGGACTGTGTTGGTTCGGTAGCCGCAATGCCGGACTAGTCGGCGCATGCGCAGCTCTTCTGGCGGTGGAGGCGACTATGCTTGCGAAGATCGCTTGGGTCATCCACAAATCGAAATTCGTCGACATGATCGCCGCGAAAAAAGCTGCTGGGATGATAGCACATCGCGCTTACCTGATTTTGCGGCTTCAATAGCTCAGGCGCCCCGCGAAGAGAATAAGATCGTGACCGAACTACTGCTGATCCTCACTTTTGTATCCGCCAGCGTCTGGACGTTTCATCGCGCAAGAAAGATCGACGTTTCGAGTTTGCGTTTTGAAGATGGCATCTTGATCGGGCTTATTTTCTACATTATTTGCCCCGGATTTTTTATCTTGTTCTTAGGTGAGGTTCGGAATTACGATCTGAATGCAACACCATTTCGACCGTTCGAGGATCTGACCACGTCGCTTAACATTCTGATCGGTTGGATTTCTGTGTTGCTGTTTCACACAATGCGCACAAATTCTGCTTCAGCAAACGCAATTAAGACCGGCTCTGACGGACTCAACCTTATTCTATTCTTAGTGCTCTATGCTTCCTTGACTTTGATCAGCTTCATCGTCTCAGGGCGCGCAGAGGGTGGACACTGGCAGGAACGTATCGGTCGAGGCTTTGCAGACAGTAGCTCGCTTATTCTGATTGCCAACTTTGCGAACGTACTAAGAACAGCTGTATTTGGTTACATCCTGTTCGTGGCAGAGCTTAAGCTTCTTCGCCCCTTTCAAGCAGTCCTGTGCGGAGCAATGGTCGTTGCCTTCGACTTCGCACTAACATTCAATAGGATCACGGCCGTTTACTTCATAGTATTCCTGCTGCTCCTTTACAGGCGTCACTTCTGGTTGGTTGCCGGCGCATTCGTCTTATCCGCTCCCCTAGTGGGATATCTCAGCTCCGTCTGGAGCGTTCTTCGAGCCTACGCCCTTCGCAATGGGTATAGCGTTGAAGGTCTAATTTCCGCAGCGACAATCGCAGCAAATTCGCAATCTGACGAACAGCCATTCGACAAACTGCTAAATAGCCTCTTCGAATCCTCAAATATTATCGTCTTCAATCACATCGTCTCGCATATTAACGAGGGTTTTCCGATTCTTTGGGGCCAGACGTTCCTAGGCCGAAGCTTAACTTTTCTCGTTCCGTCAACATTTTGGCCCGACAAGCCAAAGGTATTCGGAACGATCCTCGGGGACTATATACAATCGACAGGAACTCTAGCCCTGAACTCCACTCTATTTGGAGAGGCCCTTGCAAATTTCTACTATCTCTGGCCCGTGGCTCTATTGATGGCACTTATCGTCATCGCTGAAGCATTTCGGCACCTTAGCAAGAGACTGCTGACCTCCGCTGGATTTCTGGGCTGCTTCATTGGGGTTGCGCTGTGGCGGTTTGATCTGGCTTTTGCGTTTATTTCCCTGTTCACATTGCTCATCTTTAGTCTTGGAGCAGCAGTATTTCGTGGGCTATTCGGACTAAATCATCTTTCGCCCCAGTTCCCTCAACATCGACGCTTGAAAGTTGTTCGGAATGACAGGAGCATCAAGTGAGACGTCTCCTTCTATGCGGGGCTTTTCTGGCAAGCTTTCTACCATCAACGCCCCCTCGCTCGCGGCGGATGGAAAGGCGTCGTCAGATCAAATTCTCCAGACGCTCACCGTGGAACCCACCGGCATCGGCCCTCGTTGCGGAGCAAATAGCGCTTGGCGCTCCGAAGGCATCCGGGCAAAAACCTCTAATATCATTGCGCTAGCCGACAAGGATACCCGTGAAGGCTATCCAGAATGGAATAGAGAAGCTTATCTCGAGTACACACGAAACGGCACTCGTGTAAATTTTGAGAGGATCATTTTTGAGCGCGCCCGACAAGCGAGTCATCTCGCTGTGGCGGCCTGCGTGACGGGCGATCCAACGTATCTGCGGCAGTTGGAAAAGCTCTTAGGCTCAATAGCGGATCAACCGAGTTGGACGCTCTCGGCCACGGATCCAAAGCTCGACAATCTATTCGGCCGGAGCTTTACGGTTGAGTTGAACTCAGCGGAAATGGGAGGCGAGATCGGACAAATATTATATCTGCTCCATGGACTGCTAAGCCAAGACATAGAAGCACGCATCAAAGAAAAACTTGAAGAGCGGGTGATTTTGCCAGTTTTCTCGCAGCTTCAACGCGCCAGAGGGCCATTCTGGCTGTATGAAGCAAACAATTGGAACGCTGTTTGCCTTTCCGGTTTCGTCTCGGCGGTATTGACGACGATCCAGGATCAGAAACGGCGCGCGCAAGCGATCCAAATCGCAGAAGAATTTAGCCAGAATTATCTTCGAAGCTTCGGAAGCGATGGTTACGCCCCTGAAGGAATAACTTATTGGGGCTACGGCTTTAGCCGCTATTCGCTACTCCGGGCCTTTATTCTGCAAAGCACGAAAGCCCAAATCGATTTCTTCGATCGTCCCGAGATCATCCCAATAGCCGAGTTTCCATTCCGCTTTGAAATGGCCCCAGGGAGCGTAGCTGCATTCGGCGATGCTCAAAAAGGAAAGCGCCCAGATGAATTTACGATGGCGTACGCAAACATGGCGTTTAATTTTGAAACCGGGGCAAGAGCGCTTCCCGTTAACGACGGTTCAATTCGATTTGCTTCTTTGGCACTCTTTCCGCAAAACAACGTCCTTCATAGTCCATCCGACCCATTGAAAACCGGACACTTTAATCTGCACGACTACTTCGCCAGCGGGAAGTAGTCGTTGGCCGTCCAGGAGAGGGCAATCCTCGCAAAGTGGCGTATACACTAAAAGGCGCTAGCGGCGGTCCCCATTCTCACGACGACATAGGCACTTACGTCGTGAGTTATTGCGGCAAACAAATCTACGGCGACCCTGGCTGGGTCCACTATTATTCGGCGGACCTCGCTGATCGACGGAGAATGAAGATTTCCAGCTCGTATGGACATCCAGTGCCATGGGCGGACGGAGACTTACAATCCATCTCAAAGGGGGACAAAGCCCCCGTTAAGCTATCGCTCGGCGAACAAGTCGATCGGATCACCCTAGATTTGGCTTCCTATTACAGGTCAAGTCGACCGTCTCGCCTTCAACGCGAATATGTCTACGATCGTGCACATGGCACGTTCGCGATTAGGGACACCGTGAACTTTCGAAGCCCAGGGATTTTTGAAACACCGATCATAACGGATGAGCAATTCGACATAGCGGGCAACTCAGAGGTATTGCTCGGCACAAAAGGCTCGCTAGGACGAATCTTAATTATGTCGTCCTTCGATCATGCGCTTCGAATCGAAAAAATCGAAAAGAATGATCTTGCCTTTTCGAGAATTGCTATCGCCTCGCGCTCGAAGGTTGCTTCCGGTTGGATTGAATACGTTTACTCACCTCCAACCAAACCGAATTGTTGATCAGTATGAATCCGAGTAAGCCGAAGATTGCGGTAGTCTATCACATGTTCCCACACTATCGATCCGCTATCATGCGGGCGATGGATCGGAGCGAACACTTCGAGTTCACATTCGTTGGAGACACCAAACCGTTTCAAGGGATCGAAGCAGTAGATAGTCGCGACGTCAGCAACTTTAGGCACACTCGATTTCGAACGTTGGGTCCATTTTTTTGGCAAGAAGGCATATGCGCTTTAGCAGCAAATACGGACTTCAATGCAATTATCTTCCTCGGAAATCCCAACTTTCTTTCAACCTGGATCGCAGCCGCGATCGCTCGCCTAACGCGGAAGAAGGTACTGTTTTGGACACATGGTTGGCTTCGACCTGAGCCTTGGACGAAAGCTCGATTTCGCAACCTCTTCTATCGCTTAGCGAACCGCATCCTTGTTTACGGATCTCGTGCGAAGCAGCTTGGAGCATCTTCCGGATATCCTGAAGATCGGATCGATGTCATCTTTAACAGCTTGGATTTCGAAAGATCTCAAAAAGTGTTGCGATCCATTAAAGTTGGCGAGCTTCCGGTGAAAGTAGACCCAAGATCATCCTTTCGCGCTGATCGACCATTAGTCGTCTGCACGGCCCGCCTGACACCTGCCTGCAGGTTCGACCTATTGTTTGAAGCCGCGGGCAAGCTCAAGTCTGAAAACTTGCCCATTAACATCATTCTTGTCGGAGATGGTCCGGAACGCCAGGCCCTCGAACTGCTCGCCAACCGACTAAAGATCGACGTTCACTTCTGGGGCGCGTGTTATGATGAAGCAATTCTTGGACAGATCATCTTCGAGGCCGATCTAAGCTGCTCGCCAGGTAAGATAGGACTTACCGTGATCCATAGTCCTCACCTATGGCACTCCCGCAATCACGCATTCCGACATGAACAATCAAATGCCGGAAGCAGAGGCGATCGTCCCCGGCAAAACTGGACAATTTTTTCTTTATAACGACGCCAAAGACCTGGCTCGCGTGATCCGTGACTGGATCAAGATTAGCTCTGATCGGGAGTCGATCCGAAAATCTTGTTACTTGGAAATTGAGCGTCGCTGGACGCCTGCGACACAGCTTGTATTGATAGAAGAAGCGCTCGGAAAAGAGTTGAGATAGCTGCAATGCAGGATAAGACGCAACACTGTTCCGATCTCCACTTTATGGTTGTATCGCCGAGTATCATACGGCGATGCAGGCTGGAGATCGAACCTCAATGGCGCGCATATGTGAGGAAGATGTTGACGCCACTCGTAAGATGGTACTTCGGTTTTGATAGCATTGGTGAAGGATTTCAATTCGGGTGGGGCATCGACATTCAGGAGGGAGTCCGAGTCGGACGCTTCGTTTATGTGGGCAAAGGATTTGAATCTGGTGGGCCTGTCAATATAGGCGACCTTTGCATGATATCTACACACGTCAGGATCGTTGGAAACGACCATCGTTTCGACGTGCTAACCACGCCAACCCGCCTCGCTTTTCAATACCAAAAACTAGAGACTATTTTGGAGGCTGATGTCTGGGTTGGAAAGGGCGCGACGATATTCGCAGGATTAACCATTGGAAGAGGAGCAGTCATTGCGGCCGGATCTGTGGTCACCCGAAATGTGGAGCCATATACTATCGTAGCGGGAGTTCCCGCCCGTGTGATACGGAGTCGGTTCGACAGCGAACAGATCAAACGTCACGATGACGCACTATTCGGCCAGTCGAGGCCCGCGATGAATGCCGACGCCATTTACTGAGGCTCGGTCGCCCTCACAAATATGGACGGCCATGAAGTAAACATCTCCGCAGGTTGCCCGATGGATATCTTGAATGCGAGTGCCACAAAGCCGATGGAGGGAGGGCCTAGTTTCTCTCTCAGAAACCGGGTGTTTAGAAGCTTATGGAATGTTGCCTGGCTACTTTTTGCGTCATGGACGCCGCCCTTTTTACACCCTTGGCGTCGAGTACTGCTGAGGCTTTTTGGCGCAAAGGTTGCGCCGACTGCAGGGATCTATGGGAGCGCACGCATTTGGTATCCCCCGAACTTCGAAATCGGCCATCACGCCTACGTCGGCCCGAGGGTGAATGTTTATTGCATGGCCAAAATCACTTTTGGCGAATACTCTCTCGCCTCGCAGGGAGCCCACTTGTGCGCCGGCACACACGAGATAGATGAATTCAACTTTCAACTCAAAACGAAGCCAATTGAGATTGGCCCGCAAGCATGGATCGCAGCGGAAGCATTCGTCGGGCCCGGGGTCAAGGTAGGCGAGGGTGCAGTACTTGGTGCAAGAGCTTGCGCGTTCCGAGATCTTGAACCTTGGGTGGTCTATTCAGGAAATCCGGCCCAAAGCCTCAGAAAGCGAAAGTATCATTCGCGCATCGTCTCTTAAGCTATGTTGAGGAGATTTCAAGAAGAAACCGAAATTCCTGCGACGGATTTCTGCGTCGTTGGCGCTGGTCCCGCTGGGATAGCGCTATCGTTGGCGCTCGCAGAAGCCGGGCGATCGGTTCTCTTGATCGAATCCGGCGACGAACATCCGAACCACACAAGCTGCGAGCTAAGCCGTGCCGAAGTCCGAACCGACCGAACTCACGCTCCAGTTGAAATCACCTCGTGCCGTGCCTTTGGTGGAACATCCTGGTGGTGGGGCGGTCGTTGTGTGCCATTTGATGCCGCTGATTTCGAGGAGCGATCGTATGCACCGGGGACCGGGTGGCCGTTTTGGTATGACGAGATCAGAGCATGGCACAAAAGGACCGCCGAGTTCTTTTCTCTTAGTTCAGACGAATTTAGAAAGGACGCCGCCGACTGGTCAACCCTACGTCAAGTCTCGTGCGATCAACTTGAGCGGTGGACTCCGCACGTCAACTTAAGCACCGTCTACTTTGAGAGGCTCAAGAGCTCCAATTCGATTGTGCTTATGCTCGGCGCCACCTTGACCGAACTGCGAGTGTCCGAAGAGAACGGACGAGTTCACGCAATCACCTTGGCCGACCGCGCCAGCCGAAAAACCATCAATGTTAAAACCTGCATCTTGGCATGTGGCGGCCTTGAGACTACTCGACTGATGCTTCTTCTCGCTCGATCACACCCCGAATATTTCAGATCTTGGACGGCAGTTGTCGGCAAATTTTATATGGGGCACATCTCAGGAAAAATAGCCGATCTAGTTCTAAACCAACCTAAAATGATTGATGAACTCGACTTCTTTCGAGAGGGAGATCATTTTGCGCGTCGACGTTTCACGTTGCAAGATGACGTTCTGCGCAGCCATCGACTACTTAACATTGCTTTTTGGGCAGACAACGCGCCATTTCATGACGCAAAGCACGGGAATGGACTACTATCACTTGTCTGGCTCCTACTGGCCGTGCCTTTTCTTGGTCGCCGCCTCCTGTCTGAAGGCGTAAGGATTAGTCACGTCGGTACTCCCCCGTTTCATGTGTTCTCTCACCTTTTTAATGTGATTAAGTCCCCTCTCACTGTGATCCGCCTTGGCTTACAGCTTATCAAAGATCGTTTTTTTCCTCGCCAACAAAACCCGGCTTCGTCATCCGTAATACATCCGGTCGCTATGCACTACATTATCACGCCGAACAGCTGCCAACGGAAGCCTCCTTCGTTGCTCTCTCTAGCGAAAACGACGCCCTAGGGATACCTAGGCTTATCATTGACTTTAGGTATTCTGAACAAGATGCACTCTCTGTGGCAAAAGCCCATGAAATTCTAGATCTCTCTCTAAGAGAAGCTGGTGTCGGCCACCTCGAATACAGAATATCGAACACAACCCTGCTGCGCTCCATATTGACGCAAGCGTCGGACGGCTTTCACCAGCTTGGAACCACTCGCATGAGCCACGATCCGAATAGCGGCGTAGTTGATCAAGAACTGCAAAGTACATGGTCTAGAGAATCTCTTTCTATTGAGTGGCAGCGTATTCCCGTCATCGGGGCAAGCCAATCCAACTTTCCAAATCGTTGCATTGGCTTTTCGGCTCGCCTCTCACTTGTCCGGAGATTACCCTACCGCGACTAACATACGGGCTTAATCGGATGCGAACGACCTTCAACACAGTGTTGGACAGGAAGATCTCAGCCATTGGCTTCGGATGCGCATCGTTGGGTTCACGAGTCGCTCCGGCGGATGGGATTCGATCGCTGGAATATGCGTATGAGCTGGGAGTTAACTGGTATGACGTCGCGCCACCATATGGAGATGGAGATGCCGAGGCGATTCTCGGATCCTTTTTAAAGGGCCGCAGAGATAGGGTCGTCGTTTGCACCAAAGTCGGCATTACTCGACCGAATATCTCTGCATTTAAGAAGTTGTTGCGACATCCGGCGCGTTGGATGGTTAAGACAATTCCGGGAATTCGCGGTCACATTTCCCGGGCACGCCCGGTTGGTTCTCGCCCGCCGCTTGAACCTAAGGAAATCCGAGCATCTGTCGAAGCCAGTCTGCGTCTACTAAAGATTGACTATCTCGATGTCCTAGCATTGCATGAGCCTACGGTCGACGATTGCAATAATTCAGAGATCATCGAAGCGATGCATCGAATCCGAAAAGATGGCTTAGCTAGGGTAATATCGATTGCCGGCGCACCCGAGTCCGTTTGCGCAGGACTATCGAACTCAAGCGAGTTTCGGGGGCTCAATTTCAAGACAGTCCTTTTTCTCAAAACCTTCGGCGCATCCGAGAGAAGAATGGGTCGCGAGAGCCCTTTTTACCGCAACTCACAGCGTACTTGATCCAAACGTGTTGGACCGGCTTAAGCCTCTCCTGAAAGCAAGCAGAGGGTGGCAAGGGAAAAATGCGGATGCCGCTGAAATCCTCATCCGGTATGCTTTGGCAAGCAATCCGAGCGGAGTCGTTCTGCTCTCGATGTTTTCGCCTAACCACATACTCAAGAACTGCGCTCTAGCAGCCAATGAGGCTCGATCAAACAGTAGTTCGAGAAGTCGACGATTTAATTCGAGAAGAGAACCGCTCAAAGAGCTGAAATCATACTGTCAATTTTGGATTTTGAAGCGATGGCTGACCTAGCGGTAGTTATTCTTACATACAACGAGTCGATTCATCTCAAGCGCGCTCTCGATCATATCAAAGGAATAGCGCGAGAGATTTTCGTCGTTGATTCGTTCTCAACGGACTCAACTGTAGAGATCGCCAAAGCATCCGGCGCTACAGTTCTTAGGAACAAGTTTGTAAACTACGCAAAGCAATTCCAATGGGCCCTAGACAATGCTCCCATAACCGCGACTTGGATCATGCGACTTGATGCGGATGAACTGGTGGAACCTGATTTGGCGGTCGAGATCGAGTCTCGCCTTTCCTTGCTGGCTAGCGACGTAGTGGGAATTAATTTGCGGCGCAAGCTGGTTTTCATGAACCAAACCATCAAGTTTGGCGGTCGCGGCACTCTCATTCTCTTACGAATTTGGCGCCGCGGATTCGGCAAAATCGAAGACCGATGGATGGATGAACACATAGTCGTAAGCGGAGGAAAAACCGTAACTCTTGATGGCGGCTTCTCCGATCACAACCTCAATGACCTCAGTTTCTTTACCGACAAACATAATAAGTACGCTACCCGAGAAGCGATCGACGTTCTAAATCAGCGCCTTCATTTCATGCCCAGGCCAGACAATCTATCGATCGAGACAAGCTCTCTCCAGGCGGCAGTAAAGCGGCTCGTTAAGGAGCAAATCTACAATCAAATTCCGTTTCCAGTAAGTTCGACGGGTTACTTCCTGTATCGCTACTTCTTGAAGCTCGGATTCTTAGATGGAAAAGCCGGCCTCGTCTATCATGTGTTACAGGGATTTTGGTATCGCTTTTTGGTCGGGGCTAAGGTCGAGGAGTTACAAAGCTTGATTTCGCATCTCTCCGATGCTGAAGCTATCAGACTTGAACTTCAGCGTGTCACAGGCCTGAAATTGAATTCTGACACTTCTCCGGCTACTTCGTGATGACGGAGTATCTAAAGAACTTAATACCGCGCATTGTGCCCAACAATGCATCGACGCGCTTGTAAGGTTCAAGAACAACGTCCTTGCAATGATCGCTGCCGTAGTAACAAACTTTGGCTTTGATTAGTTTCGGGCACCTGTTCTTAAGACTGACGATATGATCTACCATGTCGGGACTGATAGTTTCTGCTCGTGCTCCAGCCTCAATATCAACACAAGCACGACCAAGCGCGTCCTTGGCAATGCCATTACTAGGTTGATCCGCCGGTCCCTGGATCGTTAGGCGCGTGCTGGGTTGGGAGGTCTGACTGTAAGCGGACGAAGGAGTGAACAGGAACGCCAAGCACACCAAAGCAATAGCGGGAAAAATCATCGCCAAGGCCTTTCGTCATATTCAATACCAGGAATCTTCACGCTAATTCCGTCTATTCTAAGCCGCTTCAGAAGACTAGCTTTTGAGGCTATCTCAACATCCGTCAACGAAGCCAATAGACGATCCCGGTGATTCCAGCCCACACCCTTCAATATCATTGCGGCGTCTTCAATAAAATCGGAGTCAACCATTTCTGAAAATTCAGAAATGGCAGCTTTCTGAAGGCTTTCGTCAAGCTTTGGCAGAATTGCAAGCGACAGGCGATTGCGCCGAACCGCTATCCACCCCTCATGAGGTCCGGCGCGATAGGATCGATCAAGATATTGCAGAGTCGTTGGATCAAACCCATTGCGGAATGCCTCTACCGAATAGAGCAACAACCACAAGAATGACTCCGTCGGATTTACACTTAGCGCCGCAACGAGTTGACCTTGGCTAGCTTCGACCTCGCGATCCGCCACGTCGGAGCTACTTAGCTGCATCGCCTCCTTGGCCGATCGCAGCCTCAAAAGCACCCGCGCCAATGATAGCTCGGGCTGCTCAATGGCTGGACGAGGGCTTGCTACCAATCGACCCAAAAGCTCCTGAAGAAGGCCGGGTCTAAATCGCTCGTCAGCTTCTAATCTCGCAGTTATTTCGCGCGCAAGTGCACCACGGGAGAACGAAGGATAGACGACTAGCGGCCACAAGATCCCAATTGCGCTTAGCGCCAGCAGGAACCAGTGCTTAGCGAGGCGACGTATCAGGCTTTTACTCCACATACCCATAGCGAGCATAATACTTCTGATAGTAGTAGCGTCCATGATAGGATTCATAGCGCGCTAGGGCCTTAGTATCCGCCTTGTTCAATACCACCCCCAGCAGTTTGTCCTGAATTTCAGGAGCTCCGCGCAAGTTATGTTTGACCACATCCGTTTTAGTTCTGCCCCATTCCACAACGAAAATATAGGAATCAACAAACGCAGAGGTGACGCGCACATCAACAACTGGTGCCATTGGCGGCATGTCGAGAACGACATAATCGTATTTTGAACGAAGATCTGTGATTAGCGCATGCATTGGTTTCGACGCTAAAATCTCGTTAGTGTGCAACAGCTTCGACGTGCTTCCAGCTGGCAAGATGGAGAGCTTAGTTTCTGGATCAACCGTCAACGCGTCTTCCAATCGCGCCTTTTGTGCGACTACGTCGACTAGGCCGATGTGCGCGTCAGGAACCAATGCACGAGACAGCGAGGGATTGCGTAGGTCGGAATCAATCAAAATAACGCGCGCACCGCTATGCGCAATCAACTGCGCAAGATTCGTCGACAAGGTGCTCTTTCCCTCATTGGGAAGGGTAGAGGTTATTGCCAGCACGCGATTTTCGCGAACAATTGAGTTAAGATCGACCGCCACTTTCAACGAACGAACCGCCTCTGCAAACCGCGATAGCGGGTTCTCGACAACATAGCGCAAAAGATCCGGTTTCGGAGCATTTCTCCCGGAGAGCTTCCCGCCTAGGTTCCCCATCGAGGAGCCTGCAGGTGCAAGAGCGGGCAGAATAGAAATACAATTTGCTCCAAGAGTTTCTTCCACCTGGCTGGTGGTACGGAAGACTCTATCTGTGAGCCTCACGAGCCATAGCGGCGCCGAAACTTAGCATCAGACCGCTAAGTAGTGCGACCGCCAGAATGATCAGCGTTTTTGGATAGCTCTTTTTCAACGGAGCGGTCGCGGCGCTAATCACCCGCGCCTCAGTAATCGGGAAAGATTGTTGCTGCACCGATTCCATGTAGCGCTGCAGGAAGTTGTCATACATCGCCTGATAGGACTGCGCATTGCTGTCGATGCTCGCGCAGCTGCACTTGCGCTTGATTGGTGAGCTGCGATTCCGAGACGACGTTGGCAAGGCTAGACTTGATCGCTTCCTCGCGGGTAACCGCTATGTCATAGTCGCTCTTGTACGATTCCTGGATGCGCTTCAACTCGTCCTGGATGTTCTTCTTGATCTCAGCCATCTGGCGCCGCAGGTTCACCGCGGCGAGGTGATCGGACCCATATTTGGCCGACCAGATCGATTCCTTGGAAGCCATATCGACATACTGGCCGCGCAGCTTGACGATGGTGTCGTTCTTCAGTGCGTCGGCGACGTTGGCGTCCGGGACCTCCTGCTTCTGGATGTCGTTCATGCGGTCGAGCCGCGCCTTGGCCTCGGCTGTGGCGGCATGCGCCATGATGAGCTGGCTGTTCACCTCGGCGAGCTGCTGCTCGTTCATCAGCCGGCCGCCGGTGTCGACAATGTTGTTGGCGGTCTTGAAATCGACCACGGCCTTCTGTGCCGCGGAGGCCTGCGTGCGTAGCTCCTTGATGCGGTCCTGGAGCCAAACGCTCGCGCGGCGAGTGGCCTGGTACTTGGCTTCGAGCGAGTCGACGATATAGGCATCCGCGATGGCGTTAGCGATCTTCGCCGCCTTGGCCGGATCCTTCGAGGTGAAGCCGATCTCCATCACATAGGTGAGGCCGAGACGCTTGATCGTGCGGTTCTTCTCGAAGCGCTCCAGCGCCTTACGCGTCTGCTCGAATTCGGAGGGCGGTTGTCCACTTGAAAACAGATTGGAGACGAAGTCGATGACGGAGCCCAGCGGCCCACCGCCACTGCCCGTGAATTCGGGGTCATCGATCAGGTGCAGGTCGCGGATCACCGCGAGGCTGATGTTCTCGGATTTCAAGATTTCGACCTGGGTTTCCACCGTCGCCGAATCGACCGCGATGTCGCCCAGCACGGATTGCTGCTGGAACAGCTGCACCTTGCGGGTGTCGATCACCATCGAGGCGGTGGAAGTGAACTGCGGCGCCGCGGTGAAGAGATAGAGCAGCGCCAGGATCACGCAGGCCGAGACGATCGCAATGATGGTCGGAAACTGGCGCCTGACAATGTCGAGATAGGAGGTCAGCGTCTGCGACGGAGAGCCGTCGGCCTCGGCGAAATCACGGTTGATCTCCGAGGTCGGCTTGTTCACCTGCAACATCTAGCAATTCCTGAAAATGGATCGATCTGTCGTCTTGGGATCAATGTTGGCCAAGAGCCTGCCGACACTCCGGAGCAAACTGGATGCCAAGGTATCGCGCTGCGCGCCACACTAGCACATGCCTGCCTGCAATTGAACGCGCGCGATGCAGTGCAACGCGCGCTTCACGCGACTTTTTGCAGAAAGCTTAACGACGCAAAAGCAAAGCGGCGCCCGCGGGCGCCGCTGCCGTCATCAAGTGAAGGGGTTCGTGAGGTCCGCCGGTTCAGCGCGGGCTGACGCTGTTGGTGGTGCCGCCGACGCCGCCGCTACCGCCGCCGGGCGCGCTGTTGCCGGTCGTGTTGTTGCCGAACACGACGGTGCCGCCGCCGCCACCGCCGGTGGGGAAGCCGTTGCCCGTCGGGCCACCCGCACCGGTTCCACCGCCGCCCGCGCCGCCGCCGGTCGCGGCGATCTGGACGTCGCCGGTCGCGGCCTGGTAGGCGGCGATCACGTCGGCGTTCTGGGTGCCGGCGATCGCGGCCTGGATCTCATTGGCATAGGCCTGGTCGGCTGATGCTGCCATGCGGGCGACCTGGGCGAGGCCGCCGACGATGGCGCGCATCTGGTCCTTGGTGGTCGCGGGGTCCTTCAGGAGCGCGATCAGGCCGGGGAGCGTGGTCGGGTCGGACGCGCCGAGGTCGCGCACGCGCGAGATCAGCTGCGGGCCGCCGGTCGGATATTGCTGCAGCAGGCTGTTGGGAGAAGCCTTGAAGTCGGAAATGACGGTGGCCGGCAGCTGGCGCTGCGGCGGGTAAACGGCGGCGCTGGCGGCCGACGAGATCGTCGCGGCGAGGGCCGCGGCGGCAGCCATGCGAAGCGCGATTTTGATAACGCTCATAAACATACCTCCAAAAAATCAGCTGCCCCTATGCTTCCTCGGCCCGGGCAAATGGCTGTGCAGTGCAGGAATTTATCTGAAGAGAAAACGGCTGTCCACTTATTCTAAAGACTTCGTAAACGACGCAACTGCTTCAAATCTAGACACTTTTATGAAGCTGGGGCACCCGGTTCGGCGCCTCGCCCGAGGTTGTCCGGCGCCCCTCGCCTCGCCGGCTGGTGGTACCCGTCTCCGCCACTGAGCCGCCCTCCTTGGTGCGGAAGGACTGTGCCAGGCCCGCGCCGAAAAGCGCAAAGAATGGAATGCTGTAGCCGGGCACCTGCAGGGTGAAGTCCAGGCTCGAATGCAGCAGGGACAGCGTCGCGGTCGCCACCGCGGCCAGCGGGATGATGGCATCGCGCCGGCGGGTAAACACGCCCCGCGCCAGTACCAGCAGCATGACGGCCCAGCCGAGCGCCACCAGCAGCGCCATCGGGATGCCCACCTCGGAGGCAAGCTCAAGCGGCGTCGAATGCGCGGCGTCCCAAACGCCGCGAATCGAGATGTTGGGGCTGCGGTACGGTGGAAAGGCCCATTGGAAGGTGCCCATGCCGGTGCCGAACCAGGGATTGTCGCCGATGATCCGAAGCGTCGATTTCCAGGCCTCGATGCGGCCCTCGTCGACCAGGCCCTGGCTGTCGAAGCGGCTGGAGACGCGGCCGCCGAGCAGCTGCAGCAGGCCGAGCGCGACGGCGGCGCCGGAGCCGAGCGAGATCCAGATGCCGGTGCGCGGCGGCAGATCCTTCCGCAGGAACAGCGTGAACGCGACGATCGTCGCGAGCAGCGACAGGCCGACGCCGGCGCGCGAGGTGGTCATGAACATCGCCATCAGGCAGATCAGCAGGCATGTCAGCTGCGGCAGGATCTCTCCGGGCGGGATCGTGCGCACATCGAGCGACAAGCGCCGCCATTCGATGTGCCGCTCGGGCAGCCGGCGGCGGACGTCCTCCAGAATCAGGAGCATCCAGACCACCGCGCAGGAGCCGAAATAGGCCGCCGCCGTGTTGCGGTTGATGAAGGTGCCGGTGACGCTGCCGAGATAGGCCGTCTTGTCCCGCCACAGGATCATGGTGGGCTCGATCAGGAACGAAAGCACGCCGTAGAGCGCGTAAGCCGCGCCCGAAATCGCGATCACCCACAGCATGCGGCGGGCGCGATCCCGGTTCGCGCCGACGGTGATGCCGAGAACGATCGCGAGGATGTTGGCGAGCGGCGCACCGAGCGCAAAGAACGCCTCGTTCTTGACGATCGACGCGGACGGGGCGATCGGCACACCGAGCAGATCCGAGGCCTGCTTCCAGATCGGCTGGAACGGCGCGAGGAAGGGATGGTCGGAGAGCTGCTCGTGCAGCACGAACGCATAGGCCGCAACGATCACGCCAACGCCCGCGAGCAGCCACAGATGCGGGGGCGCAGATCGCGCGTCGGCGCGAAGATCACCGCGATCCCGAGGCACAGGCACCAGAACGCGATCGACAGATCATTGGTCGAGCCGAACGGAAACGGCGCGCTGGCCACCACGAAGTAAAGGATGAAGGTCGCGGGCAAGCTCCACGACCACCGAATCCTGAACCAGCTGATGTTGGGAGGCCAAAGGCGCATCGTCGTGTCTTGCGAGCTTTGCTGTCGGGCTTAGAGGAAGCAATCGATCGGATAGATCTTCAGATCGACATTGAGGCGGCTGTTCCGGGTCTGCGCCCGGAAGGCGTAGAATAGCCCAAAGCTATCACTCCCCTGATCGAGTTTTATTCCAGGGGTTAATTCGTCGGGCGGGACCAGCACGCCGATGTGCCGGTTGATGGCCGAAATCTCGATCCGCCCTTCCCCTCGCCAAAATGCCCATTGAGCTGGGTCACCGTAACCTTCGGCAGGCCGCGGCGCTGGTGGCAGACGTCCTCCTCCCAGAGCTTGGTCTGCTGGACCAACGGTTTGCCCGCGCCATCGGGGACAGTGATATCCGGGAAAGACGGGCGCAGCATTCCGAAGAATTTGCTCTCCTTGGAGTTCGCCGACAACCGGACCGTAAAGGACAGCTCGCCCTTGCCGCCCTTGAGGCGCGAGAAGATCGGGGCATCGGGCTCGGCGGAGACGGCGACGTCGATGCGGTGGCGGACGCCGAGCCTCAGCAGCAGCGCCCACGGCCGTCCCGACCGGTGCAAACCCAAGGGCGAGCAAGGCGAGAGCCGGAACGCGGCAGACTAGTCGAAAGCGCATGAAGCTAAAGCCCCCTTGCAATGTCTCGGGGTGAGCAATGACCGGCGCGACGGATCAGTGACGCCTGGATCCCAATGAAGCACCCGAGACCGCGACAACACCGATTGGATCGCTAAACGAAAATGGCACCGGGACAAAGCCCCGGTGCCATCTCTGTTGGTCGATCAAGTCGGCGGCTTACGGCGCCAGCTTGATGTTGTTGCGGAAGATCAGCGCATCGTTGCTGAGGTTCACGGCATCGCTGCCGGTCGCCATGATCACCCTCAGGAAGTTGAGGAACTTGGCGGTCTCGACGTTGCGCGAGTTCGAGACATAGATGATGTCGCCGTTCTTCATCATGACCTTGGTGGTCAGGAAGAAGCCGCCCGGATCGCGCAAGTTGACGTTGAAGATGACCGGGATCGTGTCGGACGTGTACTTGCTCACGTCGATGCCGAGCTGGGCAGCGACCTCGCGCGGCTCGCGGCGATAGAGGTACACGGCAGACGGATCGGCCTGACCATCGAGCAGACCACCGGCCTTGCCGACGGCTTCGCCGAGGTTGATGCGCCAGGCGTCGAAGTTGAACTCGCCGCTCTGGCCGCTGCCGCCGAACGCCATGAACTTCTGCTGCTCGCGGTAGACGTAGATGCTGTCGTCGGGACGCACATAGACGTTGTTCTCGGGCGCCATCACGAGATTTTCAAACGGCACGGTGGCCCGCCGTCCGCCACGCTCCAGCATGACCCAGGTTTCGAAACCCTGGCCCTTGATGCCGCCGGCGCGGGTGATCGCATCGAGCACCTTGTCCTTCGCGCCCGCCGCGCTCGCGGGATAACGCGCCGGCGAATTGACTTCGCCGAGCACGCTGATGAGCTGGGTGCGCTGCGAGGACATCGCAACGACCGCCTGCGGCTCGATGGCGCGGTTGCCGATCTTCTCGATGATCGAACGCTGGATCTCCACCGCCGTGCGGCCCGCGGCCTTGATCTGGCCGGCATAGGGCACGGTGATGAAGCCGTCATTGTCGACCGACTGATCCGGGATCGTCACATAGTTACCCGGACGGACGCCGGCTTCCGCCGGGATAAACAGACCGCCCGCGGCGGCTTCGAAGATGGTGACGCTGACGACGTCGCCGATGCCGAACACGATGCTGGCAGGCGGACGGCGATCGGTGAACACGCCGGCAAGCCCCTTGGGCTCATGGGTGTGCAGGATCTTCACCGTGGCCGGATTGAGCGGCACCAGCTCATAGGCCGGTGCGTTCTCAGTCTGAATCTTGTTGTTAACGTCGTCGGTCAGCGGACCGGAGCCAGGATTGGTCGAGCATGCTCCGAGCGCCAAAACGGCGGCCAAAAATGCCGGCTTGAATACATAAGTTTTTGCAAAGGAATGCATGAATCGCGCCCCAGGAGACCCCAATTACCTTCGATTGGTACGGCGGAGTGGGCGGTGCGACAAGGGTTCCTGAATGGTTAACGATGCGATCGCTGGGCAACTGTTGCGTGCGGGACACGCTTTCTCGCCGGGTTTAAGCCTTTGTGACTATTTGTTGTATTTCGTGTGCACGGTCGGCGAGCAACCCGCCCAAGCCGAGGGCGTGGAACCCGAGCGCCAGCCTTCTTGCCCCCTCGTCGGTCTGCTAAGACTGGAACCATCAAGATAGGAATCCCTCGTGTCTGGCCTCCTTCTGTTCGCCTTTTTGGCAGGATCGCTCCTTGGCGGTAGCGACCGCACCCTGGACCCGGCTCCCTCCTGCGCGCCATCCGCATGCCGGGGCGCCGCCGTCGTTGAGGTCGCCACCCCGGCCGCCTCCTCCGTCTGGAAGTTCAGCCGGACCCAGGGTGGCAAGGACGGCGAAAGCTTCGCCGCTATCACCAAGACCGCGGATACCACCCAATCCGACCCGGATTTCGCCGGCCTCATCGTGCGCTGCGCGCCCAAGGGCAAGATCGACGTGCTGGTGGCCCTGATCAGGCCCTTCCCGCCGCGGAGCCACCCCAAGGTCACCATCGCCGCGAGTGGTGGGGGCACGCTGACCGTCGAGGCCAGCATGGCGGCCGCGGGCGCCGCGGTGCTGCTGCCCGACGAGGTCTCCGCCTTCGCCGCCGGCAAATGGCAGACGACGGCCTCGCTGTCCCTGATCGTCAGGGAAAGCGACAGCGAGATCAAAGGTCTGGTGGCCCTGAACGGGCTGCGGGAGGCCTACAATTCGCTGCTGGCAAATTGTGGCCTATAGGCCAAATTTAGCCATACGACTTAAGGGTCTTTTTAGGGTGGGGAACCTAGGGTCCGAAGCACGGGGAGTGTTTCGGATGACCGCGCTTTTGATTTTCAGCTTTCTGGTTGGTGCCGTGCTCGGCCAGCGCTTTCGCGTCCTGGTGCTGCTGCCGGTCACATTCGCCCTTGTGCTCACCATCCTGCCGGTCAGCCTGATGACAAGTCTTGGCGTGCTCGAGGGCCTGAAGGCCGCGGCCTTTGCCGCCATCGCGCTCCAGGCCGGCTACCTGTTCGGCTCGGCCGCCCGCTTCAGCCTGGCAGCCGCCCGCGCCGCGCGCGTGTTTGCCCGGCCGGTCAAGACCGCGCGCTGATCTCTCTCTATCGCGGATCATCCTTTCGCATGCATGCGCTGGGATGACGGGCAAGTTATTGGCCCTGACCGGGCTCTGCTTGAAAACAGACCTGCGGCTTGTATGGTGACCTGATCGTTTCAGGATTCCTCGTCGAGCGCGCCGTTTGTCCCTCGCCTATTTTGCCCTCATCGTTTCCATCGTCTCCGCTTCAGCTCTCGAAATCGCCGGCGCCAAGTTCGGTGTGCAACTCGGGACGATGGCTGCCGCGCTGAGCCTGCTGGCGGCCACGCTCAGCGCGCGAAAAGCCGATTACGACCATTATGTCCGCGCGACCTCCTGGGGCCGCTGGATCCTGATCGCCATTCCGCTGCTAATTGCCGCTCAACTGATGCCGCTTCCGCTGAGCTTCGGGCATCCGATCTGGGCGAGCGCGCGCGACGTCCTCGGTGGCCTCTCGCTCGGACCGGTCACCGCCGATCTTGGCTTGACCCTGAACACGTTGATGCTGGCGCTGGCAGCGACCGCGCTGCTCGGCGTGACCATCGTGGTCGTGCGCGATCGCAGCCGCGCCGAGCCTCGTGCTGTTTGTCCTCGCCGGCATCACCGCGGTCTCCGCCCTGACCCTGGATCTGCACCGGCTCGCGCCGGCAATTGCAGGAGCCGCCGCGACGTCCGAATTCGCGACGACCCTGGCCGGGTTCGGCCTCGTCCTGAATCTTGCGATCATGCAGCTTGCCGCGGAGCGGGCCGAAACGCGTCATTCGCTGCTTCGCTCGATCGTGCTTGGCCTGCTCGGCCTTGCCGGGGCCCTGATCAGCGCAGCCGCGGTGTTCGGCCTTTCCGGAACCAACAACGCGATCGCCGCAGGCTTCGGCGTCGTGTTGATCCTTCTGATCCTCGTCATCCGCCGGCTCGATCTGTCGCCCTTGGCCGCGAGCGCGCTCGCCGCCGCCGCATTGATCGGCTCGGCGATCGTCTTGACGTTCCTGTTCGAGCAGGGCTCCGGGCCGGTCCTCCTGCGGCTTGCCCCCGATATGGGCGCGGAAACGCGCGCGGCGCTGGAGCGGATGCTGGCGGACACACGCTGGTTCGGCGCCGGCGCAGGAACCTTCTCAGCCGTCGGCAGGATCTATCAGAGCGATGCCGGCGCGGTCTTGACGGCACCGACGACGGCGACGGCGATCTTCGCCGGCATGGGAGCGATCGGTCTTGCTGTCTCGATGCTCGCAGGGCTGACCGCCCTGGTGCGCCTGTTTTTCGGCGCCTTGCAGCGCGGACGCGACTCGTTCTTCCCGGCCGCCACCGCCGCCTGTGTTCTGTTTGCGCTGGTTCAGAGCTTTGCAGGGTCTGGATTGCTGCATCCCGCAGCAATCCTTTGCCTGTCGGTGATCGCAGGATTAGGGCTGTCGCAGAGCGTCAGCCAATCCTCGTCACGATAGAGCGCCGGTCACATCAGACCGCGCGGTCGCCGAGCGAAGCCCAGTAGTTCGGGTTCTTGGGCGACTGGATGCGGACCCAGCGATAGGGCTTCTTCGACCACGGCAGGATGTGGCCGGAGAGATTGTCCAGCACGAGATCGCCGGAGAAGGTGCGCACCACGACGACGAGATGATGCTCGCCCCAGGTGGTCACGACCTCGCTCAGCAGCACCGCGCGCGCCGGGAAGCCCTTGGCGATCAGCTCGTGGCGTTTTGTCACAGCATAGTCGTTGCAGTCGCCGCTCACAGGATGCAGCAGCCATTTCTCGCCGCGCAGCCCTTCCAGATTGGCCTCGGGACGGATGCCGGTATTGACCTGCTGATTGACCTCTTGCATGTGCGCCAGCCGCTCGGCCGTAAGCTTCAGGCGACCGCCCCGGAATACGATCTGCTGCGGACGCGGCTTGCACTCGTCCTTGTACTTCAGGCAAAACAGCGTGAACGCCATCGGCGCCAGCGTCGGCTGCTCGAACTTGATGTACTGGATGGCCCCGCGCAGCCCCATCGGCGCACCGACGAAGGCGGCTTCAGCACGCTGCTGCACCCCTGCAGCAACGACGATTGCGGCCACGGCCGCAAGGAACTTTACAACTTTGCGCATGTCGCGCTCCCCGTTCTTGTTGTTGGGGAGACGCTACGCGAGACGTCTTGAAATACGGCTCAAAGGCCGCACGATCCTTTAATCAAAATGCGGGCTAATCGGTCGGAAACAATTAAGAATACCGATGCGTAACTTGTTCTGCTAAGAGCGGTCACAACGTTCCGCTCGCAACCGCTAGAAGCGATTCGACCGACCTGATGGGCCTTTCCAGACGCTTTCGTAAGAAGACCAAGCCGCGGCTTCCCGACGGCATTCGCGTCTATGCGATCGGCGACGTGCACGGCCGTGCCGATCTGCTTCAATCCCTGTTAACCGTCATCGACGCCGATCTTGCCCGCTCCGCCCCCGAGCGCGCCATCCAGGTCTTCCTCGGGGACTACGTCGACCGCGGCCCGGACTCACGCGCCGTGCTCGATCTGTTGATCGCACGCTCGAAAACCCACGAGACGGTCTGCCTGAAGGGCAACCACGAGATCTTCCTGCTCGAGGTGCTCAGGGATCCGGCCCGCCTGCAGGAGTGGCGCCACTATGGCGGCCTGTTGACGCTGGTCTCCTACGGCATCACGCCGACCATGAACCCGACAGCGGAGCAGCAGGTCGAGTTGATCGAAGGGTTGAAGCGCGCGCTGCCGCCGGAGCACCTCGCCTTCCTGCAGCAATTGCCATCGTCCTTTACCTGCGGCGACTTCTTCTTCGTTCATGCCGGCGTCAAGCCCGGCGTCCCGCTCGAGCGGCAGAAGGATGAGGACCTGCTCTGGATCCGCGAGGAATTCCTCGCCTCCGAGGAGCGCTTCGGCAAATACATCGTTCACGGTCATACGCCGGTCAGCGTGCCGGACATCCGTCCGAACCGGATCAACATCGACACCGGCGCCTACGCGACCGGAAACTTGACGCTGCTGACGATCCAGGGCGATAGTCTGATGGCAATCTAACGGCTCCGGCTGTCCTTTGAATCCCGTGTTCGTTTTGCCCGCACAGACCTTGTCGATTTCACCATGAACCGCATGCTCCTTGTTCGCGTCGTCGGCATCTGCACCGCGATCCTGTTGGCGCTTCATGCCGGCATGGCGTTCTACGGCGATTTCGTCCGGCCGGACTTCCGCGCGAGCGATCTGTTCTCGGGCGAGATTCCGCCCGAGAAGGCCAAGCTGGTGGCCGGCGGCGTGCTGGCATCGGTCTCGCTCGATGGCGACCTGCTCGCGAATTACGCAGCCGCAATGGCCGCCGACGTCCTTCACCGTCCTTCCTCAGAAGCCAGCGGGCGGGCCAGCGAGAACAAGGCTGCCCAGGCCGCCGTCGTCACCGCCCTGAAAGTCTCACCGATCAGGCCGGCGCTGTGGCTGACGCTCGGCACGCTGCAGGCGCTGGCCGGCGAAGCGGCAACGCCTGCGGTGAAGATGTCCTATTTGACCGGATCGGTGCCGATCGACGTCGCCTTCTCGCGCGTCCGGACCGTGACCTCCAGCGCGGCTGCGACCGACGAGGAAATCAAGCTGCTGGCGCAATCCGATATCCGCGCCGCGCTGGCCAATCGCTCCCGCTACGAGCCGCTGCTGATCGCGGCCTATGTGCAGGCAACGCCGCAAGGCAAGTCGCTGCTGCTCGACACCACGAAGATCACCGATCCCAAGTTCAACGAGATCCTGCGGCGCTACTAAGCCTCAGCGCACCGATTTCGGGTTGACCGGGACGAAGTCCTGATCGCGGCGCGGCTGATCGGATCGGCCCTGATAGACGAACATCCCCTTCTTGGTCGTGACGATGTCGCCGCGTTGCAGGCTGTCGTCACGGAGCAGGCGTTCGGTCGCGACCAGATCCGGATCTTCCGGAATCGGCTTGTACAGCTCCGGATGCTCCCGCCGCTCGCGCGAGGCGTCCTTGGCGCGGCGCCGTGCCTCCTCAATGCGTTGTTTCCATTCGTCGCGAGAGACTTCCGGCTCCTTGGGTGGAAGATAGTCGCTGAGCGAGGGCTCGGGTTCGCTCTGCGCGCGACACGATGATGGATTGGCGAGACCAAGACCGAGTGCAGCGGCAATGGTCACGAGGACTGCAAGCCGCCATCCGCCATTCGGCAGTCGGTCACGTCGAGCGGTTCGCACGCTGATAACTCCAAGGACACATCACGGAAACGACGATTGGCGGGACGCACTGGTCGCAGGGTTTCAGTCTATATCTTTGCCAATTGCAAGGAAGCGAATTCGCGGGCAAGATTTTCCTCTTTGGCTCGAGGATATTTCCGTGGCTCGCATCATTGCTTTATTGATCTTGATGATCTGCTTCAGCGCGCAGCCCGCGAGACCCGGGCCAATCGAATATCCGCAGGTCATCCATACCCAGTACGAGGCAGTCGATCAGAAGGCCGGCGGCCACTTCGTGCTGTGGTCCGAGCGGGAAAAGATCTTCTACGGTCTCGACCAGAAGCTCTTTCCCGGCGCCCGCTACGTCGACATCACCCAGGTGACCCCGAGCGTCGGTTCGATCACGCTGACCTATGTCGAGGTCCGGACGGTCGGCAGCAGCACCTCGGATTACCTTTATCTGGCTGGGAATGTCCGCTTTCGCGTCAGCGGAATGACGCTGAAGTCCAGCAACTTTCCCGCCGGGGGCGGGATGACACCCAGCGGGCAATGATCGGACACCGCATCCAAATCTTCAGGGCCAACTCGCAAAAGTCGCAAAACAACCCCATGCACAGTAGGCGGCCCCAACCAAATCAATGACTTACGGCTTTCCGAAAAGCCGGTTGCGCCGGGCAAGACGGCGAGCAGGATGCATGGTTCCGAGGCAGGCCCACGGATGCTCGGTGGACCTTAAGTTCCACGTCGGATGACCGGCTCCGAACAACCAGCCCCTTCCCTTCTAAGACCTCGTTAGATCATTGCTGCTATCCTCCGGCATCCCTCCTGGAGTTGCCGAGCATGCGCGCAAGATCGTTGTTGCTGTCAGGTGTTGCCGTCGCGGCGCTCGCTGCATCCGGCCTCGCGGCGCAGGCCAGCCCGCTCTGCATCAAGGAGCGGACGCCGTTTGCCCTGTCGCACGACACGGTGAAATGGACGATGTCGATCGCGCCCGGCGCGGAGTGCATCCAGGGCCTGCGCTGGTCCTATATGCAGATCTTCAACGTATCGATCGTGAACGGCCCCTCACGCGGACAATTGGCCGTGGTCGGCTCCGGCTTCCGCTATTCGGCCGAGAACCAGTCGCGTAGCGCCGACAAGTTCACGTTGCTGATCTCGGGCAAGAACCGGCACGATGCGGGGACCTCGACCCTGGAGGTCGAGGTCAACCCGCAATAGACAGGCAAGGGCGAGGGCGCGACTAGCGACGGCTCGACGCGCTACCTCGCGTTCTATTCCCGTAGTAAGGCCGCGCGCGTCCGCCACCGGTCGTCACGGGCGGCTCGATCCGGCTCGGGATATTGCGCGTCGCGTTAGGCGGCGCTGGCTGCGACGGATTGACGATGGTCACGTTGCGGTTGGGCGTCGATGGATCGTTGACGCCCTGGGCCCAGGCGGCGGCAGGCACAAGCAACGCGATGGCGATCAAAATTGGTCGTTTCATACGATATCTCCCGAGCAAGAACGTCAGGGAGGCGATCACCGTTCCTTCACGGCGGCTTCACGGTTCGTTGCGTCGCCTCACCGCGGCACGGCGACCAGCTTGCCGTCGCGCCGAGACGCCTTGGGCCGACTTTCCGGCCGGAAGCCCCGTCACATGCCGGACCGCGGTCGGCCGGGACGCTGCTTGGGTGGTCTGCGCCTTCTTCGTCGGCGTCGTGATGATGCTGGAGCTCGTGGTGTTGGCCTGATCCTTGATCCCCTGCGCAACGGCAGGCGAAGCCAGGAACGTCAAAACCGAGAGGACTGTCAGAACGCCGCGCATGGTCGAACACCGGAAAGAGGAGCTTTGCGAAATGTCACAGGTTTTCCCCTAAAAGCAAGCACCTTCGAAAGACACGAGCGGCTTTGGCGGCCCGAAAAAGCCGCAGGAAAGCTGCCTCGCTGTCGGCATTTGCAGCGGAAAAACCTAGCGAAACGGCCTCATCCGGGCTACTTGATCGGCCTTGATGACCGACTCCGGTGAAACCGCGGCCAACGCTCCCTCGACGCAGCAGATCAAAGCCGGGTTTATCCGTCTCCTGTCGAGCCGCATCCGCGCCGTATCCGACGATCCCCAGCAGATGCGGGAGATCGTCTACGAGCTGGCGCGCGTCAAGCTCATGGAGCAATTCACGCACGCGGACGCGCGGGAATCGCGCGAGCTTCAGCAGGTCCTCGAACGCGCCATCAAGGAGGTCGAACGCTCCTTTGCGCGCAGCGCCGCGTCAGAGCCGCCAAAGGCCGTCGCAGCAACCGACGTTTCGACGGCCGCGCCGGTCGCGAGCCCCGCTCCCCCGCCCATTCCCGCGTCACCGGTTCTGGCATCGCCGCCGCCTGCAAAGGATGCGGGAGCATCGCGCCGTCCCACCGCACCACCGCAATCGCTCGAACAACCCAAACGGCGCGGCACCTTCACCATTCTGGTTCGGCTGGCCGTCATTCTCCTGCTGATTGCCGGCGGCGGCGCCGCCGTGACCTTATGGCCGCGCTTGAAGATACAAATGGCGGCTCTGTCACAATTGGCGCAGCCATCCGAGCGGGTGCCGGCGAGCCCCGAGCCACGCCCGGCTGCCACGGCGACGCCGTTGGAGAGCGAGACCATTGAACGGTCGGCTGACAACGCAAAGGAGCCGGCGCCGGCCGCGCAACCCTCGATGCCGTTGCCGACAACCTTCGGCGTCTACGCGCTGAACGAGGGCCAGCTCCAGGAGTTGAAGACGGTCCCTGGAAAGATTCCGGACCGCCGCGTCGCCATCTCAGCGGCCATCAACACGCCGAGCGCAACGACGCTGACGAGCGGAGATGTCAGGTTCATCGTGTTCAGGCCTGACGGAAGCGTTGATGCAAGCGTGACCGAAGTGCGCGTGGTCGCCAGGGTGTCGCGGTCCATGGGCGTTGATGCCTCGGGCAAGGCGGCCATGGTCAGCGCGGGCGATTCCTGGGTCATTCGCAGCATGTCCTACCCGTACAAGGTCGGACCGGTGGACGATCAGCCGAGGATGCTGTTGCTGCAACCGGAGCAGGACGGCTTCGCGCTGTCGCCCGGCCGCTATGTCGTCGTCGTCAAAGGCATGGGCTACGATTTCACCGTGGCCGGGACCGTCACCGATCCCAACCAGTGCGTCGAACGCATCAATGCGGCGAACGGCGCGTTCTACTCGCCGTGTCCGCCGCCGCGACGCTAACCCAGCTTCGATTGCCTATTTTGACGGCTTGCTATCCTTGGACGCTTCCGCCGGCGCGTCGTCGACCTTGCCGTTGTTGGCGACGCATTTCTGGAAGTAGTCACGCTTGTCCTTGGCCGTTCCCTTGAGACTACCGGCCGCGGGGTTGCCGATTTGCTTGGGCGGAAAGGCCTTTGACACCGCGGCGTCACATGCGCGCGCCACTTCGGCGGTAATCGCGAACGCCGTCACCGGCGCAGCCAATGTCAGCACGCATGCCAATCCAAACAATCTTCGCATATTCCTGACCGGCACCTCGTTGCTCCCATGATCCGTGAATGCTTGCCGGAACCATAGCAAAAAGCATCGCAGCGCCAAACCGCAAAGCGGCGCCGAATTGTCACGCTGTCGCGGAGTGCGCGGCAGGATTCCCGATCCTAGCTGTCGAGCTGCGGCGGCTTGAAATCCGGAAAACGCGTGAGCATTGCGGTCTTGACGAACTTCAAGTGCGCAATGCTGCTTGCCAGTTCCTTGAGCCGGCGCTGGCCGTTGGAGATGTCGGCCGCGAAGAGATCCTGGTGATAATTGTCGAGCGCCTCGCGCTCGAGATACTCGTCGGTGCCGTTTCCGAAGGTGACGGATGCACGGGCAAGCGCGTCGTCCACACGCCGGCTGAGCCCGACCTGCTCCCTCTCCGCGTCTCGGAGTGCCGTGTCGATCGCGGCCATGACGGCGCCGATCCTGGCGCGGTCGGTCTCCCCGTCGCGATCGGCGGAGCGGGCCTTGAAGCCCTTGTCCTCGCGGCGGGAGCCGAGAAGGTTGTGTGCGCGCGCTCTCAGGAATAGCTGAAACATGTGGGCCATCCCCATTTCGAGATTTAGGCCGCTACCATCGGTCAGGCATAGTTAACAAAGCCTAAATCCTGGCTCCGCCCTGCCTGGCTTTGTGCGATCCACGCCCGCCAGGCCCCGTCGTGCTTGGAATAGAGCTCCAGCCATCGAACGTCGTCAACCGCCGCGACCCGGCCCAGGCCGGCTTCGGCCACGACCTGCACCGTATCCGTCGGCGCAAGGTCCAGCGCTTCGAATTCCGTCGTCTCTTCCAGCGAGAGGCCGATCAGAACGCGGTGCCCTTGCGCGTCAACGAAATACCTGCGCGGCGCATTGTGCCGTTGATCAATCATTTGGATGACCCTCGTTCATGATCCAGGGACCTGGAAGATCCCTGAGATGCCGGCCATAGCCAAAAACAAACACAATCAAAATGAGGGCGCAAGTCGTCGCGCCCAGCAACGCAATCAGCCACGTCATCTACGCCTACCCGCGCCGGCCTTCCAAAATCGAAGGCCCAGCTCGCCATCAATTGATCCGTCTTAGGTTGCCTTTCCAAGGCGCTCAAGGACGGCGACAGATTAACCTAACCGCACATGGTTATTTCGACTTCGCCGCAGCGACCTCCGTTCGCCGCGACGACCTCCGTTCGCCCGGCATGCCTTCTGCGATCACGAGGACCGCTGGGTTCGGCCCCCGTCGAGCGAGGCGGGGGTATAAGGCGCGTAAAGACGGTATCTTGCCGATCGCTTCCGCGAGCGCCACGCCCGTACGGCATAGCCGCAGCCAAAACCCGCTGCGAAAATCGAGAGCAAAACCAGAACAGCTAACATTTGGAATGTTCCCACGATTGCCGGAACGTTCCTCCCGCGCTCATTTCATCTTTTCGTTGCGGCGACTTCAAGATCGGTACCGCCGAAACTTTTGTCAGACGAACATGAAGTTTGTGCAACGTGGTGCTTGAAGATTGGTCGGCACGCCGGGGCACCGAGCGCGGCAGAAGTGGCTCCAGTTCTTTTACCAGAACCCGGCAAGCCGACACCATGAACCCTCGTTCATCTGGCGCTTCAAACATTGGCCGGTGCGCCTGCTCGTGGCGCGCCAGATCGCGGCTTGCTTCGATACTGTGAGACAAGCGGCGCGCTGACGAATGTCTCGATCGTCGGTGCGATTTCACCGACTTCGATTGCGCTTAAGATGAGCGTGAATCGCATTCGCAAGCGAAACACCGTGGTTATACGGAGCGCCGCGCATCGACTTCCTCGCGGTAAGGTTGAGGAGTTAGCTTAATCCGCGTTGCTTGTTGCGAAGTCTCACGAAACGCATATCCATCTTCGCACCAGGCTCCCCCAAGCCTGGCCCCACCCAAGCAAAGCCGTCGAGCGAACATGGGTCGCTTGGCGGCTTTGTCATTGTGTCGAAGAGGATCATTTCGGTTATGGCGCGTAAGCCCTGGTCGTTCAAGGAAGACCGCCGACTCATGGAGTTGGCGAAGTCTTCGGCCTCGCTGGAGGAGGCGGCGAAACTTCTCGGTCGCTCGCCGGATGCGATCAAGCGCATGGCGCTGCGGCTTGGTCTGTCGTTGAAGTCGAAGCCGGGAAAGAAGGCTTGAGGTTCGGCAACGCGGAAGTGCTCGCTATCCGCGGTCTCCAACATTCGGCCGGTCCATCGGCGAGCCCACAACGCCCTCGCGAGCGCGTGGGCTTTCACCTTGCGGACGGAACCAAAGCAACACTTCAGGGTTGAGTCAGTTCTCACAGCGAGGTCTGGCAGTGCTGCACTTTGCCATTTCCGCAGTTCTGGTCTGGCTGGCGATCAACATCGCCTTTGTGGTGCTTCGTTTGCGAGCCACCCGCCATCCCGCCCCGTCCCACATGTCGGGGGCGGGCCTCTCTTATCCCCAGACGATTTCCCTTCGCCACCGGCTTTGATCGTAAGCCGCGGTTGAGCGCGCTACGTGGCCAGGCTTTTTCAGCTCAATTGTGCGTCTTCTTTTGGGAACCCATGCCCGGGCTGGTTCCATAGCTGGGCGTGCCCGTGCCTTTGAAAGCGCCACCCATCGTGTCCGAACCGGAGTTCGTGGCCGCACCACTGCGGCTCCCGGACGTGGGCTGAGTGCCTGACGGCTTGTCCTTGGTTCCCTGAGCCGAGGCCGCGGAGGTCGCGACGGCGAAAGCGAGGACAAAGAGGGTCACCGTTCTGGTCATACTGCTCAACTTTCAATGCGCGAGGCCGCAAGACCATTCGTCAGGCAACCGCTGGGATCAGGCCTTCTGGGGCCGGTCCGGCCGTTAAACCCTATCTTAGCCCCCTCTGGCTAGGATCAATTCCAGAGATCAGTCACCGAGCCTCTCCCTGAATTCCGCCTGGACCGGATGAGACACCAGCGACCGACCCTTCCGTTTGTGGCGCTCGTGCTTGCGAGCACGATGGCGTTCACCGTGGCGGGCCACTTCGCGGCGGAGGCCGTCATTCGCCACCAGCAGGCGCATCAGCTGAGCGAGCTGACCGAGGTCGTTCTGCGCCGCTCCGAATTCGCGGTCGATTTTGCCGCCGCCAGCCTCGACGCGCTCGCAAAGCGCAATCTCGCCAGCTGCGAGCCGGGGGCATTGCAAGCCATCCGCCTCCACGTCTATCAGCGCTCGACGATCAAGGATGTCCGCCTCGTCAAACCGGATGGCTCGGTGATCTGCTCGGCCTATTCCGAGACGCTCGAATTCGACAAGGGATGGGTGGATCGCCGCGACATGCGACCTTCGCGCGACAACGCGCTCTCGCTGTTCCGCGTCGAGCAATTCGGCGGCGATGCATTGGGCGTGCTCAGGGACGTCGATCGCAGCTCGGCGCTGGTCGCCATTGTCGGCATCAATGCCAACCTGTTCGATCTCATGCCCGCCGAGCTGCGCGCGCACAGCGAGGTGATCCTCGCCTTGAGCAACGGCGAGAAGCTCGGCGATTTCCGGCTCGATGCCGACAGGCCCCTGCTCGGGCCGATCAGCTTCGAGCGGCATTCCACGCGCTTCCCGCTTCACGCCACGATCCGGATAGAGCATGCGGTCCTTTCGAACTGGAACAGCGAGTCCTATTGGCCGGCGCTCGCCGTGTCCCTCGGGCTTGGCGTCCTCTTCGGCATCCTGCTGGCCCGCAGCCGCCGGATGGAAGGGCCGGTCGCCGATCTCGACCGCGCCCTCGCAGCCCGCGAATTCAAGCCGTACTATCAACCCATCTTCGATCTCAAGACGGGCAAGATCACGGGCTGCGAGATTCTGGCGCGCTGGGTCCGTCGGGACGGCTCGGTGGTGCCGCCGATGAACTTCATTCCGCTGGCCGAATCCAGCGGACGCATCCAGGTGATGACCTGGCAGATTCTGAAATCGGCGCTCTCCGACCTGCAACCCATGCTGAAGGCGGACAAGACCTTCAAGATGTCACTGAACGTCGTGCCCAAGCACCTGCTGAGCGCCGGCTTCGTTGAAACGCTGCGTCGCACGGTCCTGACGGCCAGAGTCTCCGCACGCCAGATCGTGGTGGAAGTCACCGAACGCGACGAGGCTCGACGATCTCGTGCGCGCCGCGGCAATCGTGGCCGAGCTGCGCGAGCACGGCTTCCGCGTCGCCATCGACGACGTCGGGGTTGGCCATAGCGGGCTGTCGCGGCTGAAGGGGCTCGGCGCCAACACGATCAAGATCGACAAGTTCTTCGTCGACACCATCACCGTGGATGCATCGACGACGACGATCGTCGAGATGCTGGTCGCGCTCGCCAAGGATTTCCGGATGACGGTCGTCGCCGAAGGAATCGAGACGGAGGAGCAGCGCTGCGCCCTGGTCGCGTCCGGCGTCGAGGAAGGACAGGGCTATCTGGTCGCCGCACCGCTCCCGTCTGCAAAATTCCGCGAGCTCGTCGATTCACGCCGCCGCTCCGCATCGACCGCGCCGGCAGACGAAATCCTGGTGGCCTGACCACCTCCTCCGAACGGCATCCCGTCGTACGCCGATCACGGTTCCACCGCCTTCCGGCCTCGGTCACGGCCGCGTTTTGAGCCGTCCGCATCACAGGAGAACGACGGCGGGCTTTAACGATGTTCTCGTCTTTCGGAGCGGGATCGCGACCGAGCCGCTATGGTGAGCCATGCGTCGAAATCACCTCATCGCAGCCGCGGCGATCTGCCTCGCTCTCATCGTCTATGCCACCTTGGCAAGACTGGCGGGACGGCCGGCGCTGATGGGGCATAGCGAGGCTTACTGGATCGTCGTCATCGAGCGCTTCAGCGCGTATGGCCTGTTGGGCTTCCTGCTCGCCTTCCTGTTGCCCGGCCGGCTGGTCCTGGCCTGTTCGCTCGTCGTCGCCGTCGCCATGGGGCTCGAAGCCCTGCAGATGCTGATCCCGGATCGGGATCCAGGCTTCCTGGACGTGCTGCAAAAGGCGGCCGGAGGGACCTTCGGCGTCATCCTCGCCCAGACGATCCTGGCCTTCCTGCCACGGCCGCCGGCCTGAAGCCGACGGCGCCGACAACCTCTTCAGCGCCGCCCGGACCTCCCCTACTTCATCATCTGACCGCGCAGTTCGCCGCCCGGGTTCGCCGCCGTATGGATGTTCGCATACCACTTGCCGGCCAACAGATCGGCGGCCTGAGCATCCGTCAGCGTGGCATTGCCCTGGATCGGGCTTTGCACCGTCTTGAAGGGCAGAGCGATGCCGGCGTTCTTGCCCGCTTCACTCGGACCATGGAAATGAGCCCCCATCGCGGGGCCCGTCAGATCGGCAAAGGTGACCGTATAGGTCAGAACTTTCGTCGCGGAATCGAACGTGGCCTCGGCCTTGCCCGAACCGGTCGAGTTGTTCGGAGGCACTTCATTGCTGCCCTTGAGGTCGGCCTGCAGCTTGACGACCTCCGCACGCAAGGGCGCGGCTGTGACGGTGAGCAGCCCGCCGAGCATCGCCGTTCCCAACAAAGTCACCCCGACCCGATACTTGGCTTTCCTCATGGCATTCTCCTGCGGGCTCGAAGGGCCCGTCACGGTTGAAACCCCGGCTCCGGTAAGATCTTCCGGAGACGAGACTATGCCTGATTCGCGAAAGGCTATCGGAGATCCAAGGGGGCGCGGCCCGAAGCGGCCGGCCCGATTGTGTGAAGCGAAGCGGACTTAAGCCGCCCCGCGCGCCCGGAACCCGGTCGGCGCCAGCAGTTCGGCCATTTGCCTGTGCGTGCTCTGAAGCGCGGCGATGGCACCGTCGAGATCGAAATCCGCTTCGCGAATCGATGCGAAGAACTTGGCGGTCAACGCCAGGTCGAGCTTGACGCGTGTCGCGCCGTCGCGACTCTTGCGGCGGTCGAGCGACAGATGCATGGCTCGCAGCCTGGCCTCTGCCGGCGTGCAGCCGCTGAGCGTCGCCAGTTCGTCATATGTCATCCAGATCTGAGGCATGTTCCCGTCCGTTCCTTACAGCGGTCCGACACTAGCCTTCTGCGCCTAAACGCACTGTTGCCGCGCTGCGGTCGCAGCCCGCTTCACTGCGACAGCGTCAACGCAAGGCTAAGATACGGGAGGCCTCGGAGATGCGGGGAAATGGCGCGGCCGCGAGCGGCTGTCGAGCCCCTTGGGCAGTTTGTCATTGAGCTTCACGACGGCGCATCGCGCGTCCGCGGCCGGCGCGTCTTCCTGGCTGTAGATCAGCGTCACCTCGAACATCACGTCGGGCGCTTCCCTCGCCGTTCCGGAGCAAGTCGCCATCGCCCCGCTGCACACGCCGGCGAGATTGACCTCGACCTCGTCCAGACCGAACACCGTCGGCGGCCCGTCGGCATGGCGCCGCGTGGTCAGGATGGCCGTGAAGCGCTGGTCATCATCGAACCGATAGGAGCCGCCATAGGTGAAGAAGCTGTCGCTGCCGGAAATTCGTCCTTCCGCCAGATGCACGACGCCGGTGCCCTGAGCGCGCGAGGTCCTGAACCAGGCCGCGTATTTGCCTTCTCTCAGCATGGAAACATCCGTCGTAAAATTCACTGGTATTTGCAACCAACTCTGCGGCGCGACAATGACCGAGCTGGCGCGCATTCCGCCACGGTTAACGCCCTGCAAAGCCAACCCGTCAAATTGCCGACGCCGCATCAGACGACGCCGGCGGCGGCCTCAAAACAATTCTATGCCGTCGTCCGCACTCTCGACCGCCTCGACCCGGCGCGCGGCGGCGATCGACACCAGTCCGAACGCTTGCAGCACTTCGCGATGAACGTCCCGCTCGCGCTCCATCGTGTAGCGCGCGAAGAGATCATCGAGGATCGCCTGATCCTGCATCTCCGGCCGCAGCCGCTGCACGCCTGCGCCATCAGCCTCGAGCCGGCCGGCGACCGCAGGCAGGGCCGCGGAGCTTTCGCCGAGCGTGGCCATCTGCCCTTGCGCCGAATTCATCAGCCTCTCGAATTCCGCGCCTTCGTCCGCAAGCCGGCTCATCAGCTTGCCGAGCCGGTCGTTGCCGGCCTCGACCTCGCGCAGCGCCAGCAGGATTTGCGGCTCGAGCTTGGCGAGCTGCGCGGGGTCGCCCTGCACGCGAAGCTCCTTCAGCCCCTTGGCCGAGCGCTCGATACCGTCGAGCACGGGCTTCAGGCGTCCGGCCCCCGCCGAGACCTGGTCGGCGGTCGCCTTGAGCCTCGTTGGCAATGACGACGAAAGCGCTGCCGCGGCTGCCGAGATGACTGGCCTTGAGGCCCGCATTCATTCCGATCAGCGTGATGTCGATCGTCGCCTCGGCAAGCCTCGGCGATCGCCTGGCGAAATTTCGCCAGCGTCTCCTCGACGATCGCGAGCGCCTCGTCGACCGAACGGCCCGCACTTTCGCAGGTGCCGATCAGGGTCGAGGCGTGCGCCAGCGTCTGCTTGATGCGAGCCAGGAAGGACGACGAGCCGCCGCCTTCCTCGCCGCCAAACAGCGTCCGCCCCTCGCCGGCGACGCTGCCTGCATCGTGCAGGATGGTGGTCAGCGCGCGGACGATCTGGCCGACGTCGCCGCCGAATTCACGCTGGGCATCCCTGAGCTGGGCCGCCTGCAACCGGCAGATCGCGCGGATGCCGTCATCGCTCGGCACCGGCTCGGGGACGAGGTTCGGTGCGGATTGCGACACAAGCTCGAGACCGTGGGAGACGTGCTCGAGACGCTGACGCGTGCTGTCGCCTGCCTGCAGCGAGATGATCGCGCTGCCGACGGCCTCGGCGATCTTCCGGGTGCTGGAGCTGGCGCGCTCGGCCAGATGGCCGCTCTTGCTGCGCTGATCGCGCAGGCCGGAATAGGCAGCGCCCAGCTCGGCGCTCTCCGACCTCAGCTGGGCCCCGTAACGGCTCTCGAATTCCTTCTGCCGTCCGGAGGCGGTGGCGACCGCCTCGGACAGACGCTGCTGATCCCGCGCGCAGCCTTCGATCGAGCGCTGCACGGTCTTGCCGAGATCATAGGCTTCCTGCGTGAAGGCGAGAAAGCCTTCACGGTCGCCGTCGAGCGATGCCGCCTCGATCCGCGCGCTGCGCGCGATGATGGTGATCATCTGGATGTGCTTGAACAGCGGCTTGAGCAGCGAAGACGCCTCTGCCGTGCTCTTGCCGATCGTCTCCAAGAGCGCGCTCTCCGCCGGCAGCGCCTGCGCCAGCTCGCTCAGCCGCGCGGCAATCTCCTGCAGCGCCGTCGCGGCACCTTCGATCTCGGCGCCGGAGAGCCTGCTCGAGAGCGTCGCCAGACCCTGGTTCAGCTCCTTGAAGATGAGGTGGCCGCGTCCGAGCCTCCTGACCGACGCGCGCGAAGACGTCCTCGATCCGCGAGGAGACGTCCTCGATCGCGGCGGTTGCTTCAGCGAGCGTGCTGGCGGGAACGACGGACATGGGCATCAACCCGCCACCGCGGTCTGCCCGGCCTGGTACCAGTGCATGATCTCGCGCGGGATATGGTGCAGCGAAACGACCTTCTCGACACCGCCATGGGCGATGGCTTCCTTGGGCATGCCGAACACCACGCAGCTCTCTTCGTCCTGCGCCCGCGTCGCGGCGCCGAGCTTGCGCATCTCCAGCATGCCGCGCGCGCCGTCGTCGCCCATGCCGGTCATGATGACGCCGAGCGCGTTGGCGCCGGCATGCTGGGCCGCCGAACGGAACAACACGTCGACCGAGGGGCGATGCCGCGACACCGGCGGGCCGTCCTTGATCACGATCTGGTAGCGCAGGCCGATACGCTGGAGCAGCATGTGACGGGCGCCCGGCGCGATATAGGCGCAGCCCGGCAGCACCGGCTCACCGTCCTCGGCCTCCTTGACCCTGACCTGGCAAACGCTGTCGAGCCGCTTGGCGAAGGCCGCGGTGAATCCCGCCGGCATGTGCTGGACGATGACGATCGGCGGACAATGCGCCGGCAGCATCTCGAGGACGTCGTTGAGCGCTTCGGTCCCGCCGGTCGAGGCGCCGATGCAAACGATGCGCTCCGTCCTCGGCCGCATCCGGCCCTGCACCGGCGGCGGGATGATGGCGTCGGCCGTCAGCTTCTTCTCGACGGCCCGCCGTTCCGCACGCGGGCGAACCCGCGCCCGCGCCGCCGACTTCACCGCCTCGCGCAGCCGCGTCGAGCATTCGAGCAGCGCCTGCCGCGTGTCGATCTTCGGCTTCGGCACGATGTCGACCGCCCCCGCCTCGAACGCCTCGAACATCACGTTCGAACCCTCCTCGGTCAGCGACGAGCAGATGATCACCGGGATCGGGCGCTGCGCCATGATCTTGCGCAGGAACGTCATGCCGTCCATGCGCGGCATTTCGAGGTCGAGGATCATGACGTCGGGGATTTCGTTCTGCAGCCGGCGCGCCGCCGCGAACGGATCTGAAGCCGTTCCCATCACCTCGATGTCGGGATCTTCGTTGAGGATCGTTTGCAGGATTTGGCGCACCGACGCCGAATCGTCCACGATCAGCACGCGAACTTTCTCCTTCGGCATTTTAGACGGCGCTCCGGCTAGACCCTGAAAATGGTCGGTTCAACTTGCTTCAAGCCCGGCACGGCGCTGTGAATCATCGATTCGGAATGCCCGACCAGAAGATAGCCACCGGGACGCAGATGGCTGCACAATTGCTCGATCACCTTGCGCTGCGTCTCACGCTCGAAATAGATCAGGACATTGCGGCAGAAGATGATGTCGACGTCGCGATCGACGGGATAGGACGCGTCCATCAGGTTCATGCGCATGAAATGCGTCATGCTTCGCAGCTCAGGCACCACCCGCACCTCGCCGCGCGACTTGTCGCGCGAGGACAGGAAGTAACGCTTCACGAAAGGCTCGGGCACCGGCGCGAGCACGTCGCGGGTGTAGATCGCGGATTTGGCAAGGCGCAGCACCGCGGTCGAGATGTCGGTCCCGAGGATGCGGTACTGGAAACGCGAGCCGTTCCGCGTCATGTCGTCCAGCACCATCGCGGTCGTGTACGCCTCCATGCCGGTCGAGCCTCGCCGAGTGCTCCAGACCTTCAGGCTCGCGTTCTTGCGTCCGTGCGATTCGAGCAGAGCGGGAATCGCGACCTCGCGCATGAAGGTGAAGTGCTGCGGCTCGCGAAAGAAATCGGTCTTGTTGGTCGTGACCACGTCGATGAGATGGGTGAGCCTCGGTATCGAAATGATCCGCCTCGAACAGGTTCTCGACATATTCGTTGAGGTCGGAAAAGTTGAGCGCGCGCACGCGCTTGTGCAGCCGCCCCTCCAGCATCAGCCGCTTGCCCTGCGGCAGCTTGATGCCGACCTGCCCCTCGATCAGTTCGGCGATGGTCCGGAAGTGGCGGTCTGACAAATGGACGGCCCTATCCTGCAGGGCAGGCATCATGGATGCGGCCTCCGGTCAGACATGGCCGCCTGCAGTGAATGTCGGGCCATCCTGGCCATCTTCGATCCTACGCGTGTACTGGAACAGCTGGAGAGGAGCGGCGCGCCCTTGACGACGCGCCGGTCCGTCGGAACGCATCAGCGCTGGAAGTCGGCGTCCCGATCGTCCTCGCCCTCGTTCATGTCGAAAGCAAAGCCGCCGCCGCCGGCCACCTTGACGGCGCGCGCCGGCCTGGCGGGCACGACCTTCTTGGCCGGACGCTCGACGGCCGCCATGGTTGCCGCCTTGGCGCGCAACTGGCTGACGGCCCGCTCGATCGGCGCCGGCGCCTGGCTTCTCGCGTCCCGCTCGATGCGGAAATAGGCGATGGTGGACTGCAGCTGCTCGGCCTGCGAGGCGAGCCTCTTCGGAGGTCGAGGACACCTCCTCGGACGCGCTGGCGTTCTGCTGGCCGACCTTGTCGAGCTGCTGGATCGCCTGGTTGATCTGAGCCGAGCCGACATCCTGCTCGCGGCAGGCAGCAGTGATCTCTTCGACGAGCCTCGGCGGTCTTCTTGATGTCGGGAACGAGCTTGGCGAGCATGGAGCCGGCCTCCTGCGCGACCTTCACCGTCTCCGACGACAGCGATCCGATCTCGGCCGCGGCAGCCTGGCTGCGCTCGGCCAGCTTGCGCACCTCGGAGGCGACCACCGCAAAGCCCTTGCCGTGCTCGCCGGCGCGGGCAGCCTCGACCGCCGCATTGAGCGCCAGCAGGTCGGTCTGCCGTGCGATCTCCTGCACGATCGTGATCTTCTCGGCGATGGTCTGCATCGCGTCGACGGCGCGACCGACCGCGGCGCCGCTGGCTTCGGCGTCCTTGGCCGATTGCGCGGCGATCTTCTCGGTCTGGTTGGCGTTGTCGGCGTTCTGCTTCACGTTCGAGGCCATTTCCTCCATCGAGGAAGAAGCTTCCTCGGCGGACGAGGCCTGCTCGGTCGCACCCTGCGACAACTGCTCGGCGCTGGCGGAGAGCTCCTGGCTGCCGGCGGAGACGTTCTGCGCGGCGGTGAGCGCTTCCGACACGATCTGGCGGAGCTTCTCGACCATGCGCTCGAGCGCGAGGCCCAGCGTGTCCTTGTCCGACAGCGGCTTGGCCGCCACGGTGAGATTGCCGTGAGCGATCTCATTGGCCACGGCCGCGGTCGCGTTCAGATTGGCGGTCATCGTATTCAGGGATTTGACGAGGTCGCCGATCTCGTCGTTCGAGACGTTATCGATCTCGTGGCTGAGATCGCCGATGGCGACGGCATCCGCGAGGCCGACGGCCTTTGCCAGAGACCGGCTGATATTGATCGAGATCCAGATCGCGCCGATCGCGGCAACGATCAGCGAGACCACGACGAGGACGATCAGGATCAGTTGAGCGCGACGGCTGTCCTCCTGGGACTGCGCCGCCTGCTCAGCCATCTGCCGCTTCGTGTTTGAAGCATAGGCGGCCATTGCCTCCGTGGCATCCGCGACCACCTTTCGCCCATCTCCCATCGAGCGCTCGGTCGCCTTCGCCTTGTCGGTCTTCGCCAGCCTGATTGTCTCTTCCTGATAGGCATTCATCCTGGCGTAGGCGCTGGCGAAGTTGTCGAGCAGCTTCTTGCCGCCCTCGCTGGCGAGACCGTAGACCTCTTCCTTGATCTTCGTCGCCTCGTCGCGGAGCTTGGCTGCGTTCGCGGCGAATTCCTCGGCCTCGTGCGGCGTTCCCAGGATGGCGTTCTTTTCCGCCCTGAGCTGCTGCCAGATGATCTTTTCGACGTCGGCCGCCTTCTCCATCCGCTTGGCGCGGAGAACCATGGACTCCGCGGTCGCGGCCATGTCGGACAGCTTCACGTAACTGACGGCACCCGCAATCATGAACAGAAGGATGACGGCTCCAAAAGCGCTCGCGAGCTTGGCCTTTACGGTGAATCTCATTTCAGTCTCGTTGGTTTGAATTGGGGTGCTTACGCGAACACGCTTCACAGGAACTCAGGCGGCGCGAGGCGCATCGCGCCCCTCCGGGATCTCATCGTGCGCCATCAGCTTGGCGAGATCGAAGATGACGACGAACTTCTCGCCCTTGCGGCCGATGCCGGCGGCGTAGTCCGACTGCCATTTGCCGCCGACCTCGGGCACCGGTTCGATCGCCTGCTCGTCGATGTCGGTGACCTCGAACACGCAATCGGCGACGAAGCCGACGCCGACCAGGCGATCCTTCATCGGCACGTCGAGGATGATGATGCGGGTCGCTTCGGTGGCACTCACGGTCGGCAGGCCGAGCTTGGTGCGCAGATCGACGATCGGATAGCCGGCGCCGCGCACGTCGATCATGCCCAGTAGAAAGTCCGGCGCATGCGGAAGCCGCGAGATCGGCCGCATATCCAGGATTTCCCGGACGTTGCGGATGCTGATGCCGAAGGTCTCGCCGGCGAGCCCGAGCGTCAGATATTGCGAAGTTGCGGCCATGATGCAGTCCGGAGGTTCCGATGGCGTGGAAAGGAGCGCGGTCCGGCGCGGGGCCGGACCGGTTGATCAGCGTTGGAAGTCGGCGTCGCGATCGTCTTCGCCATCGTGCATGTCGAAGGCAAAGCCACCGCCGCCACCGGCGACCTTCATGGCGCGCGCCGGCTTGCGGGCCGGCGCCGGCTTCTTCGAGCCGCGATCGACCGTTGCCATGTGCGCGGCCTTTGCCCGGAGCTGACCGACGGCGCGGTCGATCGGCTCGGCCGCCGCCTTCTCCCTGCGCGCGGCGTCTTCGATCCGGAAGAACGAGATGGTGGACTGAAGCTGCTCCGCCTGCGAGGCAAGCTCTTCGGAGGTCGAGGACACCTGCTCGGACGCACTCGCGTTCTGCTGGCCGACCTTGTCGAGCTGCTGGATCGCCTGGTTGATCTGGGCCGAGCCGACGTCCTGCTCGCGGCAGGCCGCCGTGATCTCCTGCACCAGTTCGGCAGTCTTCTTGATGTCAGGCACCAGCTTGGACAGCATGTCACCGGCTTCCTGAGCGACCTTCACGGTCTCGGTCGAGAGCGTACCGATGTCGGCGGCGGCTGCCTGGCTGCGCTCGGCCAGCTTGCGCACTTCGGAGGCGACCACCGCAAAGCCCTTGCCGTGCTCGCCGGCGCGGGCGGCCTCGACCGCGGCGTTGAGGGCGAGCAGATCGGTCTGGCGCGCGATCTCCTGCACGATCGTGATCTTCTCGGCGATGGTCTGCATCGCCTGAACGGCGCGGCTGACGGCGACGCCGCTGGCTTCGGCATCCTGGGCCGAGCGTGCGGCGATTTTCTCGGTCTGATTGGCGTTGTCGGCGTTCTGCTTCACGTTCGAGGCCATCTCTTCCATCGAGGAGGAGGCTTCCTCGGCCGACGAGGCCTGTTCGGTCGCACCCTGCGAGAGCTGCTCGGCGCTGGCAGACAGCTCCTGGCTGCCGGCGGAGACGTTGCTGGCCGCGGTAAGAGCCTCTTCGACCACCTGGCGAAGCTTGCCGACCATGGTGTTCAGCGACCTCACGAGATCACCGATCTCGTCATTGCTGGAAACGTTGATGGTCTGGGTCAGGTCACCGGCCGCCACGGCGCCGGCGAGGCCGACCGCACGACCGAGCCCGCGGGAGATGCTGAGGGAGATCCAGATCGCGGCGATCAGGCCGATCACAAGCGATGCGATCACCGCCGAGATCAGCATGATGTGGGCGCGATCGCCGTCCTCATGCGCCAAGGCGGCCCGGTCCGCCATGTTCTTCTTGACGTTGGCGACATAGACGTTGGCGGCGTCCATCGCTTCGCGGACCGCCTTGCGAACCTCGACTGCGGACTGCTCGACGGCTTTCGGCCTGTTCGTCCGGGCGGTCTTGAGCGCGTCGTCCTGAACGGCATTCATCCGGGCGTAGGCGGCGCCGAAATTCTCGATCAGCTTCTTGCCTTCCGGGGAGGCTGCGGCGTGAATCTCTTCCTTCAGCTTGAGGAGCGCCTCGCGCTGCTTTGCGATCTCGGCGACGAAGCCATCCGCTTCGTTTTCGGGCGCCAGAAGCAGATTCTTCTCGGACCGAACCTGGGTCAGGATCCCCTTCTCGATCTCGGCCGCTCGCTCCATCCGGCTGGCGCGGGACACCAAATTATCGGCAGTGTCGATCATCTCGGTCAGCTTCACATAAGCGAGGCCGCCCGCCGCCATCGAGAGCACCAGGACCACACCAAATGCGCTGGCCAGCTTGGCCTTGACCGTAAATCTCATTTCCAGCCCCCACCGGTCTCGCCCCGAGACCTCAGCTTCAATTCAGGATACGTTCCATGTTCGGAACGATGACGAACTCTTCACGCCATTTGGCAATGAAGCGAATGAACTCCGGCTTCCAGTGCATACCGACGCGCGGCGTCTGCTGCACGTCGGTCTGCGAGATCTCGGTGACCTCGTAGACCTTGTCGGCGGTGACGCCGACCAGGACCGGCTCGCCGTCGAGCCTCGAGCTCGATGACCACGATGCGCGTATCGGCGGAATCGTCGAGCTGCGGCATGCCGAAGCGGATGCGCAGGTCCGCGAGCGGAATGACATTGCCGCGCACATTGATCACGCTCGGAACGAAGGCGCGCGCGCCCGCGACCTTGGTCACGGGAACCGGATCGATGATCTCGCGCACGAGGCCCGCATCGAGTGCGAACTTCTCCTCGCCGAGACCGATCATCACGACCTGCATCGCCCCCGACTGACGCTCGGCAGTCAACCCCTCGTTCATCACGCCGCCTCGCTGATGTGCTGCTTTTCGACCTTCGACTGCGCCAATGCGACGAGCTGCGCGACGTCGAGGATCAGCGCTGCCGTGCCGTCACCCAGGATCGTCGCGCCCGAGAAGATCGTGACGTCCGAGTGCAGCTTGGAGAGCGACTTGATCACGGTCTGGTGGTTGCCGATGATCTGGTCGGCGACGAGACCAACATGGGTCTCGCCGGTCGAGATGATGATCGTCTTCTGATGCCGGTCGGGCGTGCCGGACACGGTCATGAGCTCGCGCAGCCGAAGGAAGGGCACGAGGTTGCCGCGCACGTTGAGGAAGTTACGGCCGCGGGAGCGCTCGTCCTCGGCCGTCAGCTCGATGCATTCCTCGACCGCCGACAGCGGAATGATGTAGCGGCCTTCGCCGACACGGATCAGGAGGCCTTCGATGATCGCCAGCGTGAGCGGCAGGCGCAGCGTCACGGTGGTACCCTGACCCGGCCGGGTCGACAGGTCGATCGTGCCGCGCATGTTCTCGATGGTGCGCTTGACCACGTCCATGCCGACGCCGCGGCCCGACAGCGCCGAGATGGTCTGCGCGGTCGAGAAGCCCGGGTGGAACAGGAACTGGTGGACTTCGTGATCCGTCAGCACGGCACCGGCCGCGATCAGGCCCTGCTCTTCGGCCTTCGCACGGATACGCGCGGTGTTGAGGCCGCCCCCATTGTCCTTGACGGTGACCAGCACCTGCGCGCCGGAGTGCACGGCCGCAAGCTCGATGCGGCCCTGTTCGGTCTTGCCGTTGGCGGCACGGGTCGCGGTGTCCTCGATGCCGTGGTCGATGGCGTTGCGGATCAGATGCACCAGGGGATCGGCAAGACATTCGATCATGGTCTTGTCGAGCCTCGGTGTCCTCGCCCGTCGTGACGAAATCGACCGGCTTCGACAGATCGCGCGACAGATCGTGCACGAGGCGGCGGAATCGGCCGAACAGCGAGCCGATCGGAACCATGCGCGCGCCCATCGTGGTGTCGCGCAAGGAGGACGCGAGGCGTTCGATTTCCTCGGCGATCATCTTGATCGAGAGGTCGGAGCCGGATGAAGCGAGCTGAGTCAGACGCGCCTGCGCGATCACGAGTCTCGCCGACACGGTCCATCAGCTCGTCGAGACGCTCGGCCTGGACACGGACGGTGGCGATGCCGCGATCGTCGCGCTTGGCTTCGGGCTTCGGCTCGGATTTGGGCTCCGCCTTGACGGCAGGCTGCGCGGCGACCGGCGTGGCAGCAACCTCGACAACTGGCGCGACAACGGCCTCAGCCACCGGCGCGGCGATCTCGGCCACCACGGCCGGTTCGTCGTCGAGGAGATTGAACAGGGGCATTGGCGCCGGCGCTTCGATCTGCTCCAGCGGGGAGAGGGTCAGCTTCATCTCGTCCGAGACGAACATGAACACGTCGTCGATCGCGTCCTTGTCGCAGGCCGCATGCAGCTTGACGTCCCACTTCAGATAGCAGTCTTCCGGCTCCATCTCGTCGAGGAACGGGATGCCGTCGGTGACGGGCACGACGAAGCACGGGCCGAGCTTGCAGAGGTCTTCAAGCAGATCGAGCGGGTTGGAGCCGTTGCGCAGGATGTGGGATTCGAATTCCAGATAGAGATGCCAGCCGGCCTGCTTGCTCTCGGCAGGCACCAGCGGCGGCGCGACCGCAACCTCGGCGACCGGCGCGGCTGCCTGATCCGGGAACACGAAGCGCTTGAGGTCGTCGAGAATGGCCTCGCCGATGATGTCGTCGGTCGATTGCGGGTCTTCGATCAGCGCGCGGATGTAATCCTTGGCGGCGAGCGCGACCGAGATCAGCTCCTGGGTCGGCTTGATCTCGCCCTTGCGGACGCGATCGAAGGCGGTCTCGAATTCGTGGGTGAAGGAGGCGACCTTGTCGAAGCCGAACATGGCGCCCGACCCCTTGATCGTGTGCAGGGCGCGGAAGGCGGAATCGACCAGCTCGCGGTCGTCAGGACGCAGGCCGAGATCGAGCAAGGCGCCTTCGAGAACCTCGAAAAGTTCACTGGCTTCCTGGCGAAAGATCTCGGTCGGATCCATCGCACTCATGCACGCACCAGCTTGCCGACGACGGCGAGCAACTGCTCGGGCTTGAAGGGCTTGGTGATCCAGCCAGTGGCGCCGGCGCTCTTGGCTTCCTGCTTCACCGTGTCGTTGGATTCGGTGGTCAGGAACACGATGGGCATGCCGACCGCGCTCGGCAGCTTGCGCAGCGCACGTATCAGCTCGAGCCCGTTCATGACGGGCATGTTGAGGTCGGTGATGACGAGGTCGAGCTTGCCGGCCTGCGCCTTGGCGAGCCCTTGCGCGCCGTCGCCGGCCTCGATCACGTTGTGACCGGCCGGCTCGAGCACAACCTTGATCATCTGCCGGATGCTGGGAGAATCGTCGACGGTGAGAATCGTGGCCATTAGGTGCCATCTTTCTTTTGCGGGAAATGCTGATCGATCATCGCCTCGCTGGCGAAGCCGGCACGGCGAAGCGTGTTGCGGAAAGACTGGGAGAAGGACGTCAGCACGACGGGACGCCCCTGCGCCTCTCCCGTTTTCGCGGTCGACAGCAGAAGCTGAATTGAGGTCACGTCGGCTTTGTCGACGCTCGAGCAATCGATCTCGAGCCGCTCCTGGCGGCCAAATGCCTCACGAATGAGGTCGTAGACGCTCCTGATGGCCGCGATGCTGCAGTCAGCGGGTAACCGCAGCGACCATTTCGGCTCGATCGGATTGAGCGCCATCGCTGCCCCCGCCTTTGCTAAATTCCGCTACACGTTTGACGCGAATCCGGTGAGCAAACTCCTAACACGATGGTCCGTACAACTACGGGTCACATTCCCTCGGAATTCGCGCAAGTGCATGCAAGCGTGCACAGCTCCGTGGAACTACGTGCACGCCGCGGCGAGTGATGCACCACGCGCTGCGCATTTGCTTCGCGTTAAATTGGCACGCGTATGCATGAATTTCCGCCTTTGCCAGCGAAGAGAGCCCGGCCACTCATGCTGACCCAAGCGCTCCTGGTTGACGACAGCCGCTCCGTCCTCAACTTCCTGAAACGCCACATCGAGACCGAAGGGCTGGTCGAAGCCACCACGTTCCTCGATCCCGTGGAGGCGCTGATTTGTGCACGCGAGCGCGTCTTCGATCTCGTGCTGGTCGACTACGAGATGCCGCACATGGACGGCATCAGCTTCATCCGCACCTTTCGCAGGCTTCCTGGCTGCGCCGACATCCCGATCGCGATGATCACCTCGCGGCAGACCGACGACGTCAAGATGGAAGCGCTGCAGGCTGGCGCAACCGATTTTCTGCCGAAGCAGCCGCAAAGCGTCGAGATGACGGTGCGTCTGCGGAATTTGATTCAGCTTGGTGCAGCCGTGCGCAAGCTCAACGACCGCGCCGCGCATCTGGCGAGCGAAGTCGAGGCGGCGACACGAAAGCTCGGCGAGCGGGAGGAAGAGATCATCCTGCGGCTCGCGCTCGCGGTCGAATTCCGTGACAACGACACCGGCGAGCACACGCTGCGGGTCGCCCGGTACAGCCGGATCATCGCCGAGCAGCTCGGCCTGCCGGCTCGCCTCTGCCGCGACATCTATCTCGCCGCGCCCCTGCACGACGTCGGCAAGGTCGCCATTCCCGACAAGATCCTGCTCAAGCCCGGCAAGCTCACCGACGACGAGATGGCGGTGATCCGGACGCATGCGAAGATCGGCGAACGAATCCTGGCCGACTCGAGCTGCGAGCTGATCCGGCTCGGTGCACAAATTGCCGCAGGCCACCACGAGCGCTGGGACGGCGCAGGCTATCCGAACGGCCTCAGCGCGGATGAAATCCCGGTCGCGGCGCGCGTGGTTGCGGTCGCCGACGTATTCGACGCCCTGACGACGCGGCGGCCTTATAAGGAGCCGATGCCGCTCGATGTGGCGCGCAACTATCTGGACGAGAACAAGGGCCGGCAGTTCGATCCGGCCTGCGTCGAGGCATTCCTGTCGCGCTGGGACGAGGTGATCGAGATCGCCACGGGTCAGCGGACGACGCCGTTCCAGACGGCCGGAGCCGCACGTTCGCCCAGAGGCCATCCCGGACAAGCCCGCCCGGCGCAGATCGCGCCGGCGGACTGACCCGCCCGGCAACAGCTCACCACTTCCATCGCCGATTTGAACCTCTTCCTGATAAGGTGCACCAATATCAAATGTGATTCCGGTCACACTTGCCTGGGCCATTCGCTGCTAAGCAGCGGTCCGGGACGGGGCTGGCAAACTATCGATCGAATGGAATGAGCATACCCATGAGAAGCCTGATCGGCGCTGTCGTCGGCGCGTTGTGTACTGCGGCTCCCGCCTTGGCAGAAACCCCGGCCGCGATCGTCGAGGATGTGCAGGGCAAGGTCGACGGTGTCGAGTTCATGGACTACGTCGCGCCGGGCAAGATCATCAAGCTCGGCCCCAAGGCCAGCATCACGCTCAGCTACCTCAAATCCTGCTTGCGCGAGACCATCAGCGAAGGCGTCGTATTGGTCGGCGCCGAGCAGAGCACCGTGCAGCTCGGCGACGTGCAGCGCGCCAAGGTGCCCTGCGACACCAAGGCGGCGCAGCTCTCCGAGCGCGAGGCGAACCAGAGTGCGGCGACCACGTTCCGGACCATGCGGTCCGATACCAAGGCTGGTCCGTCCAAGCTGCCCACCATTTACGGCATCGCGCCCATCGTCCAGGCCAAGAGCGGCGGCACGCTGGTGATCGAGCGCACCGACGGCAAGGAACCGACGATCAGCGTCCCGCTGAAGAACGACGTCATGACCCGCGGCAAGTTCTATGATTTCGCCAAAGCCGGGAAATCGCTGACCCCGGGCGGCAGCTATCTCGCGAGCATCGGCAGCAAGCGTTATACCTTCCAGGTCGACGCCAGCGCCACCGCCGCGCCGACCCCGATCATCGGCCGCCTGCTGCGGCTCGAATAAGCGGACCTGGCGACGGGGCGATGCGGCGGATCGGGGGACGGGATATCGTTGCAGCGTTTCTGATTGCGCTCGTCGCGGGCGCAATCTTCACGTCGCCGCCGCTGCAGACGCTGCAAGGCCTCTCGCTCGACATCCTCACGGCATTGCGCGGCAAGCTGATCGGCGATCGCCGCGATCCCGCGACGTCGCCGGTCGTCGTCGTCGCGATCGACGGGGAGACCTACGAGACGCCACCTTTCCAGGGATCGCCGACGCAGACCTGGACGCGCGAGATCGGCCGGGTGCTCGGCAGCATCACCGAGGGCGGCGCCAAGGTGATCGGCTTCGACGTCATCTTCAAGAATTCGATCGAGCAATCGGAAATCCCCTTCGGCGACACCGCCCTTGGCGGCCGCATGAAGGGGTTCGACCGGGATTATCTCATCGCGCTGCGGCAAATCTCCGATGGCGGCAAGCTGGTGCTCGGCGAGATCCTGAGCAACGACCATCCGGAAGTGCCCTACCGCGCCCAGCAGGTGGCCGTGCGCAACACGGTGCGGGCGCTCAATGTCCACACCGACCACGACGACGTCATCCGGCGCATGCCGCTGAGCTTTGCCATCGAGGGACGTCCGGTGCCTGCGATGGCGGTCGAGCTCGCCGCGCGCGCAACCGGCGCGAAGCCCGAAATTGCGCCCTCCGGCGCGACGGAATTGTCCGGCTACGCGATCCCGAGCGCCGTGCCCAATACAGTGGCCCTCAACTTCCGAGGGATGGGACGCGATATCCCGACCTATTCTTTCGCCGATCTGCGCGCCTGCGTTGAAAAGGGCGATCGCAATTTCTTCCGCCGCGCTTTCGACGGCAAGGTCGTGCTCCTCGGCACGGTCCTGAACTTCGAGGACCGCAAGCTCACCTCGATGCGCCTGTCCGGCGGTCATGACGGCGCGCCCGCCGCACGGTGTGCCCTGCCCGCGCCCGCAGGCATCGCGAAAGCCCGCAGCGATGTCGCGGGCGTGTTCGTGCACGCAACGGCGGTCCGAAATCTGCTGGAGCACGACGCCGTCACCGAGGCTCGGCTTTCCCCTGCGCACCATGCTCACGATCGCGTTTGCCGCGATCATCGCCTGCGTGGCCTGCGCCCTCGCACCGACTGCCGCCGCGATCGTGTGGCTCGTATCCATCGCCGTCTATGCGGCCATTGCGGTCGCTGCCTTCGTCCACGCCCTGGCGCTGCCGCTGACCGAGCCCGCGCTCGCGAGCCTTGCGGCTCTCGCATCGATGGTCGGCTACCGCTTCGTGCTGGCCGACCGCGACGAGCGCTTCCTGCGCAAGAGCTTTGCCCTCTATCTCGCCCCTGAGGTGGTCGATTCCATGGTGGCATCAGGCAAGATGCCGGCGCTCGGCGGCGAGATACGCAACGTCACCATGTTCTTCTCCGACCTCAGCGGCTTCTCGTCGATCGCCGAGACCATGACGCCGGGCGAGCTGGTGACGCTGATGAACGAATACCTATCCGCAATGACCGACATCATCGAGAGCCACGGCGGCTATGTCGACAAATATATCGGCGATTCCATCGTCGCCATGTTCGGCGCGCCGGCCGACGATCCCGCCCACGCAACCAACGCGGTTCGCGCCGCGCTGAAGTGCCACGACAAGCTTGCGGAGCTCAATGCCGGCCATCCCGCTTTTGCCGGCCACGGCCTGTCGCACCGCATCGGGCTCAACAGCGGCGAAGCCGTCGTCGGCAATATCGGCTCGCGCCGCCGTTTCAACTACACCGTGATGAGCGACACCGTGAACGTCGCCTCGCGGCTCGAAGGCGCCAACAAATATTACGGCACCGCGATCATGGCCTCCGAAACCACGAAGGCGCAGACCGGCGCCGCCTTCGCCTGGCGCGAGACTCGACGCGATCAGGGTGCTCGGGCGTGGCGAGGCCATCAAGGTGTTCGAACCGCTGGCGGACAAGGGCGCCGAGAGCGCCGACCAGGCCAAGGTGGCGGCCGCCTATGCGGAAGGCCTCGCTCGTTGGCGCGCCCGGGAGTTCGCTGGGGCGGCCGACGCGTTCGGCCAGATGGCGAGACACCGATCCGGCGTCGGCGAAGTTCGCCAGGCGCGCAATTGCGCTTGCGGCCAATCCCCCGCCGCCGGACTGGACAGCGGTCAATACGCTGGAAGGGAAGTAGCGCTCAGGCAGCGGCGCCGATGCCGTCGCGCTAGAACGGCAGTCCCACATAATTCTCCGCAAGCAGGCGCTGCGCAGTCTCGGACGAAAGCAGATAGTCGAGCTCCGTCTGCTGCAGCCGATCTTCGTACTCCAGCCGGTCGGGGAAGCGGTGCAGCAGCATCGTCATCCACCAGGAGAAGCGCTGCGCTTTCCAGATCCGGGCGAGCGCCTTGGCCGAATAGCCTTTCAGCCCGGCATCGTCGCCGTTCTGATAATGCGCGAGCAGGGCATGATAGAGATAGTAGATATCGGACGCGGCGCTGTTCAGCCCCCGCGCGCCCGTCGGCGGCACGATGTGCGCGGCATCGCCGGCGAGGAACAGCCGGCCATAGCTCATCGGCTCGGCAACGAAGCTGCGCAGCGGCGCAATGCTCTTCTCGATCGACGGCCCCGTGATCAAATTGCCGGCAACCTCGTTCGGCAGACGCCGCTTCAGCTCGGCCCAGAACGCATCGTCGCTCCAATCCTCGACCTTGTCGGTCAGCGGCACCTGGACGTAATAGCGGCTCAGCACCTGCGAGCGCAGCGAGCAGAGCGCAAAGCCGCGCTCGTGCTTCGCATAGATCAACTCGGGCGACACCGGCTTGGTGCGCGACAGCACGCCCAGCCAGCCGAACGGATAGACCTTTTCGTACTCGCGCAGCACGTCCTTCGGGATCGACTTGCGGCTGACGCCGTGGAAACCGTCGGCGCCGACGATGTAGTCGCAATCGACGCGGACGGTCTCGCCGTTCGACCGATAGGTCACGTAGGGCCGGTCCGATGTCAGATCGTGCGGCATCACGTCTTCCGCATTGTGCACGACCTTGCCACCGAGGCGGTCACGCGCCTCATAGAGGTCGCGCGTCAGCTCGGTCTGGCCGTAGACCAGCACCGAATTGCCGCCGGAATGCTTGTGCAGGTCGATCTTGGACAGCACGCCGTCATGGGCGATCTCGAAGCCGTGGTGGATCTCGCCTTCGCGGTCCATCCGCTCGCCGCACTGCGCCTCGCGCATCAGCTTGGCGAAGCCGTGCTCGAGCACGCCGGCGCGGATGCGTGCGAGCACATGGTCACGGCTGTATTTCTCGAGCAGGACCGTGTCGATGCCCTTGAGATGCAGGAGCTGGGACAATAGCAACCCGGACGGCCCGCCGCCGATGATACAGACCTGAACCTTCATTTTCGCGTCCTCCCGTCGGCACTTTTTTGCAGATTTGAGGCCGCGGACCGATGGAGGCTTTCGCCATTGTCTTGTACTATTCGAACATGAGAGACGCAGCCCCCGCGATCCGGATCTACAATCTGTTCGGCGAGTCCGGCGACTTGCCCGACGTCGTGCATTGCGAGACCATCGCGTCCCGTTCGGTGCTGCACGACTGGACGCTTGCCGTGCACCGCCATGCCCGGCTGCATCAGGTGCTGCTGATCGAGCGCGGCGGCGGCGAGGCGACGCTGGATGGACGCGTGGTGCCCTTGAAGCCGATGCAGATCGTCAACGTGCCGGTCGGCCACGTCCACGGCTTCCGCTTCGTGCCCGATACGCAAGGATGGGTGCTGACCATCGCCGCGGAGATTCTGGACGAGGCGCTGCTCGCGGCCGAAGGCCTGCGCGGTGCGCTGTCACGCTCGGCCGTGGTCCGCGGCACGCCGCAGATCCGAGCCATCATGAAGCAGATCTTCGCCGAGCACGCCGCGCGCGATTTCGGTCGCGCCCACGTGCTGCGCGCATTGTCCTCCGCCATGATCGGGCTGGTGGCGCGCGCGCTCGCGAGCGAGAGCGGCGGCAACGGCACGGTCGAGATCCAGCCTGTTCCGCCGCTTCGAGGGGCTGCTGGAGCAGCACCATCTGGAACGCTGGAGCGTCGCCGACTATGCCGAGGCGCTAGCGGTGACCCCGACGCATCTCAACCGGATCACGCGGGCAGCGACCGGCGACACCGCCTCGCACCTCATCCTCAACCGGCTGATCCGCGAGGCGCGGCGCAACCTCGTCTACACCAACCTGCCGGTCTCGACGATTGCCTACACGCTCGGCTTCGAGGACCCCGCTTATTTCAGCCGGGTCTACGCCGCCGCCACGGGGGTATCGCCGCGCGCCTTCCGCGCGCAGCTTCACGGCGAAGAGACCTAAGGCCTCACACGTCGAAGAACACCGTCTCCTCCGGCCCCTGCAGATTGATCGTGAAGGAATACACGACCTTGCCGGCGCGCTCGCTGCGCTTTGCGATCAGCGTCCCGCGCCGGGTCGGCAGTTCGATCAGGTTGAGCACGGGATCGGCGGCGTTGGCGGCCTCTTCATCCGAGAAATACAGCCGGGTGCTGAGGCCGATATTGATGCCGCGCGCGACGATCCAGACATTGACGTGCGGCGCGCATTTGCGTCCCGCCTTGTCGGTGATCGCGCCCGGCTTGATGGTCTCGAACGTCACGAGGCCGCTTTCGAAGTCGGAGCCGGCGCGGCCCCAGCCACGAAACTCCTCGCTCAGCGCGCCGGCCGAACGATCGGCCGGGTGGTTATACCGGCCGCTCGCATTGGCCTGCCAGATCTCCAGCAGCACGTCGCGCAGCGGCGTGCCGGTGCCGTCGAGCACCCGGCCTTCCAGCGTGATGCGCTCGCCTTCCGTGTTCGGGGTCGTCAGCACGTTGGAGAAGTTCTTCTCGAAGATGTCGAAACCGGCCATCGCCGGGATCAGTCCGATATGGACGTAGGGCCCGGCGGTCTGCGAAGCGGTTTCCTTGAGATAGTTGAGCGGCTGCGGCATGGCTCAGTTCCCCGCGGTGCGATTTTCAAAATAGGTGGAGCGCTGGCCGCGCAGGACGATGTCGAAGCGGTAGGCGAGCGAGTCGAACGGCGTCGAGGCGTTGAGATCGAGCGGCGCCACCAGGCGGTCGAGCGCGTCCTTGTCCGGGATCGTCGTCAGGATCGGACAGATCGGGATCAGCGGATCGCCCTCGAAATACATCTGCGTGATCAGCCGCTGCGCAAAGCCGGAGCCGAACACGGAGAAATGGATGTGAGCGGGACGCCAGCTGTTGACGTAATTGCGCCAGGGATAGGGTCCCGGCTTCACGGTGCGGAAATAGTAATAGCCGGTGTCGTCGGTCAGCGCCCGGCCGCAGCCGCCGAAATTCGGATCGATCGGCGCCAGATAGGTGTCCTTCTTGTGCCGGTACCGGCCACCGGCATTGGCCTGCCAGAACTCGACCAGCGTGTTCGGCACCCCGCGGCCCGTTTCGTCGACCACGCGGCCGTGCACGACGATGCGCTCGCCGACGGGATCACCGTCCTTGGCGTAGTTGCGGATCAAATCGTTATCGAGCGGACCGAGATCGTTGTGGCCGAACACCGGCCCTGTCATCTCCGAGATCGAGTTCTCCAGCGACAGCAGCGCCTGCCGCGGCGAGCGAAGCACCGAGGATTTGTAGCCGGGCGCATGCGCCGGCGGATGGACGGAGCGATCACGCTGGAAGAAACCGCCATCGCCGAGCGGCGACGTCAGGGGCTCGGGACGGTTGAGGCGGGGATCCCGCAAGGCTGGCGCCTGGGCATTCATCGTGTCTCTCCCTGGGGCGCCCGGTCCGGACGCGGCTTATCGGGAGATCATGGGGCAGACTATTCCCCGAATAAATAGATCGATTATAATGTATTGCATGAAAGAAATCGATCATTTGGCGCTCGACGGCCATGTCCTCGAACTGTTCCTCGCCGTGCTGGAGGAAGGTTCGGTCACAGCCGCTGCCACCCGGCTCGGGCTGACGCAATCCGCCGTCAGTCACGCCCTGAACAAGCTGCGGAAGATCGCGGGCGATCCGCTGTTCGCGAAATCCGGCCGCGGCATCGTCGCCACCGCCCACGCCCAGGCATTGGCCGCGAAGGCGCGCTCGCTGATCGACGAGATGCGGAGCTTTGCCGGCGGCGTCAGCTTCGAGCCGACGCGGGCGCAGCTTTCGCTGACGATCGCCGCCAACGACTTCCAGCGCGATCTGCTGCTGCCGCGGTTCTTCAACCATGTCGCCGGCCAGGTCAAAAGCCTGAACCTGCGCGTGATCCCCTCGCAATCCCCCTCGCCCGCAATGTTGCGCGAAAACCGCTGCGACCTCCTGATTACGCCGCTGCCGCCTTCCGGCATCGACATCGTGCAGAAGCGGCTGCTGAGGGATCATTACGTCTGCTACTTCGATGCCAGGGCGCGAACCGCGCCGGCTGGTCGCGCCGCCTACCTCGCGGCGCGTCACATTACGGTGGTCTACACCGACAACGAGCGACTAGACTTCGACCGCCGGCTGGCGGCCAACGGATTTCACCGCGACATCGCGATCTCCGTGCCGAGCTTTTCCGGCGTGCCCTCGTTCCTGCGCGGCTCGGGGATGCTGGCGAGCATGCCGAGCCTGCTCGCATCCGGCGTCATGCATGGCTTCGCCCAAACGCGCATTCCTCTGGCGTCCCGCACGCGAACGCTGGCCGACTTGCCGATGTACATGGTCTGGCACCAGCGCTTCCAGAAAGACCCGGCCCATCGCTGGGTCAGGAGCCAGCTCGAAACGGTTGCAGCGACGGCCGCCAAAGACTGATGGGAAAGCTTGATGGGAAGGCTTGATGGCAAGCCTAGATGGTAAAGGCCTGATGGCCGATACCGGCTTTCGGAAGACCGCCCCTCGCCAAACCCACTGGTTGCGCGCGGGCCGCCACGCTAGAATTGACCCATGACAGTCACCGACATTGCGAGCCGGACCTACAATCACAGCTGGCGGCTGGATCCCATCATCCGCAGCCTGCTGGATACCGACTTCTACAAACTATTGATGTTGCAAATGATTCGGGAAGATTACCCGGATCAGCAGGTGACCTTCTCGGTCATCAACCGCTCGCGCCATGTGCGGCTCGCCGAGATCATCGACGAGGGCGAGCTGCGCGCCCAGCTCGACCACGCCCGCACCATCCGCTTCAGCAAGAAAGAGCTGATCTGGCTTGCCGGTAACACCTTCTACGGCAAGACCCACATGTTCTCGGCGGACTTCATCCGCTGGCTGGCCGAATTTCGCCTGCCCGAGTATGAGCTGCGCAAGGTCGAGGGCCAGTACGAACTGCATTTCCACGGGCCCTGGACCCACACCTCGATGTGGGAGATTCCGGCGCTCGCGATCCTGAACGAGCTGCGCTCGCGCGCGGCGATCAAGGGGCGCGGCCGCTTCGAGGCTCGACGTGCTCTATGCCCGCGCCAAGGCCAAGCTCTGGACCAAGGTGGAGCGGCTGCGCAAGCTGGAGAATTTGCGCCTGTCCGACTTCGGCACACGCCGCCGTCACGGCTTCCTCTGGCAGCGCTGGTGCGTGGAGGCCGTCAAGGAGGGTCTCGGCTCGTCCTTCATCGGCACCTCCAACGTGCTGCTGGCGATGGATAACGATCTCGAAGCCATCGGCACCAACGCCCATGAGTTGCCGATGGTCGCGGCCGCCCTGGCCAAGGACGACGAGGAATTGCGCTCGGCGCCCTATCGCATTCTCGACCAATGGCGCCAGACCTATGGCGGCAACCTGCTGATCGCGCTGCCCGACGCCTTCGGCACCAAGGCCTTCCTGCGCGATGCGCCGGAATGGGTCGCCGACTGGACCGGCTTCCGGCCCGACAGCGCGCCGCCGATCCAGGCCGGCGAGGAGATCATCGCCTGGTGGGAGAAGAAGGGTCGCAACCCCAGGGATAAGCTGCTGGTCTTTTCCGACGCCATGGATGTCGGCTCGATCGAGGAGACCTATCATCACTTTGCCGGCCGGGTGCGGCTCTCCTTCGGCTGGGGCACCAATCTCACCAACGACTTCGTCGGCTGCACGCCTGACGGCTCATTCAATCTCGATCCGATCTCGCTGGTCTGCAAGGTGTCGTCGGCCGACGGCCGTCCCGCCGTCAAGCTCTCCGACAATCCGGAGAAGGCGACCGGAATGCCCTCGGAGATCGAGCGGTATTTGCGCGTGTTCGGCGACGCCGGCCGCGTGCGCAAGCCGGTTCTCGTCTAACCCGGAATCCAGCTCTCTTTCTACGGCATGGCGCGCACGAGGGAGTGCGGCGCGATCGTTCGGCCGGTTTGCCGGCATTTGAAGCAATCTGCGGGGATTCGTTTCACGACGCCTTCACCCTGCGTTGCGGACTCCCGCGCTTTTCAGGTCGAGTTAGGCAACCATCGTCTCTACTTCGCGTTGCAGGCGCAGCGCTCCGCTTGGGGGCTTGGCGCGATTTGGGGAACGCAGGGTGTTTCGCAGAACAGCGACGTCGATGAAGGGGCGCAGCTTCCTTCACATCATCAAGCTCGTCTCGCCTTTCGTGATGGTCGTCGTGCTCCAGGCGACGATCGCGGGATTCAGCCTCGAGGTAATGTCTTCGGTTCGGGCCTACGTCGCCGGCGAAGCCATGTGGTCGCGTTCGCAGAAGAACGCAGTCTATTTCCTCAATCTCTATCTGCATTCGGGTGACGCCAGCCAGTTCACGCAATATCAGGCCGCGCTCGCCGTGCCCATCGGCGACGAGTTCGCGCGCTGGGCACTCGAGCGTGATCCGGTCGACGTCGAGGCGGCCCGTATCGGCTTCCTGCAAGGCGGCAATCATCCTGATGACGTCCCGGGGTTGATCTGGCTGTTTCGCTATTTCAACCGCGTCAGCTTCCTGCAGGAAGCGATCCGCGAATGGACCGCCACCGATCCGATGCTGCTGGAGCTGAGCGTCTTCGGCGAGGTCATCCGCTCCGAGTGGGAGAACGGCCCTGTGCGGGATCCGGGCCGCCTGCAAGTCCTGTCGTCGCGTCTCTCCGAGCTGAACAGCCAGTTCACGGTGCATGCCAACCGGTTCTCGACCGTGCTCGGTGAAGGCTCCCGCGCCATCAAGCTGACGCTCACCGGCCTCAACATCGTCACCGCCCTCACGCTCATCCTGCTCCTGATCTGGCACACCAGGCGATTGGTGCTGCAGCGGCAGGCCTTCGAAGATGCGTTGCATGCCGAGAAGGAACGCCTGGCCTTCCAGGCTACGCACGACTGGCTGACCGGCCTGTCCAACCGCCGCGCCTTCGAGGCGCGCCTGCAAGGCGAGCTGGACGTTGTCGCGGCGGGTTCGCTGGGCCTGATCCTGCTCGATCTCGACCAGTTCAAGAACGTCAACGACACGTGCGGGCACCTTGCCGGCGATCGCCTGCTCCGCCAGGTCTCGCGCCTCCTGCAACAGGACCGGCGCCCATGCGATCTGGTGGCGCGCCTGGGCGGCGACGAATTCGGCCTGATCTTGCCGCAGTGCCCGCCCGCGAACGCGGTCGATATCGCCGAACGGCTGCGGCGATCGCTGGAGATGTTCAACTTCGCCTGGGACGATCGCTGCTTTGCGGTAACCGCCAGCATCGGCGTCGCCTGCATCGCCGACCGCGACACCACGCTCGAAGACGCGATGCGGCGCGCGGATGCGGCCTGTTATCGCGCCAAGGAGAAGGGACGCAACCGCGTTCAGGTCGATGGCGGAAGACCTGACGTCGTCATCATTGCGTCTCGGCCGCGCGAAGCTGCACGGGCCTGACGCCACCCGCTCCCTTCACGGCAATGGCAAGATCCCGAGACCCGCGAGATGGGTATCGACGAACTGCTCGACCTGCTGACGCAGCATCTGCGGCGGCACGGCGACCATGCGCTCCTCGAGGCCGAGCGAGATGATGCCATGCACGGCGGAAAACAGGGTGCGTGACAACAGTGCGATCTTCACGTCGTCCGCATCCGGTAATAGCCGCACCAGAGGTGGATGCATCAATGCGAAGGCGTCCATCACCATCTGCAGGATGTCGTCGGGATAAGGACGGTCGTCCTCCATCCGGTGCTCGAACAGCGAGCGCAGCAGGTTGGCGTGCTCGGCGAAGAATTGGAGATAGGTCTCGGCGAGCCCGTAAAGCTGGCGGACGGGGTCTTCGTCCGGAACCCCGCGAAGCCGCGCCGTGAGGGCCTGAACGGTCTCCCGATTGACGGTCAGGATCACCCCGTCGAAGTCCCCGAACTCATTATAGACGCTGCCAACGGAACAGCCGGCGGCCTCCGCGACATCACGAACCTTCAACGATCTCAATCCCTTAGTCGCGATGATGCCGCGGGCGATCTCCAGGATCTGGAGCCGCCGCCGATTTTTTTCTGGTCTCGCAGCGATTCTTCTTGAACATTGTTCATTTTCAAGCTACTCATGTGAACATTGTTCAATTTAACCCGGAGACCACCAAAATGCAAACCCTCGCTGTTGATATCGCCGCCACCTTCATCGACGACGCCGTCGCTCTCGTGACCGGAATGGGCCAGGCCCTGCTGCGGGTCGCGATGGCGCCGATCAATCGCATCGCCAATTCCTGCGACGTCGCCGGCGTGCTCGCGGAACGCCGGGCGACCTTCCGGATGTGGCGGACGAGCCGCGCGCATGCCCGTCAGGAGGGCCGCCGATTCAGCCTGCTCCGCCGCCTCTCGCCCTTTCGTCACCTCGCCCATCTGACCTGAGGCGCACGCGACCTGCGCACGCGGGTCGGATCGAATGCAAGATCTGGTTGCAAGGAAGGACTCACCATGTCCCGATGTCCGCCGCCGATCTCGCCGGACTTCAATGATGCGGTTCAGCTTTTCCTCACCGCTCGGCGCCTACTCGGTAAGGCGCGGCCCCTCGCCCAAGTGCGGCCGCGACCAGATATTTTCCGAACCTAACGACACCGCTTGGAGACCAACAGGATCAGAGGGACCGAGGGGATAAAGCAGGCCGGCGATTACCGCCCGCAATCGTTCGTCCCCTCCCCTTCCGGTCGTGACGCTTCAAAGACAACGTAACGAACCTTATTCTGCCTTTCCAAAACAGGACTCGTCATGATCAGGGAATTGATGTCGTCACGCCGCTTTGCGCCGCTGTTCTGGGCGCAATTCTTCTCGGCGCTCAATGACAACGTGCTCAAGAACGCGCTCGTCATCATCCTGCTTTACAGCGCAGTGACGGGTCATGGCGATGCGCTGGTGACGGTCGCAGGCGCCGTCTTCATTTTCCCGTATTTCATCTTGTCCGGGCTCGGCGGCCAGCTTGCCGACAAATACGTCAAGTCCGTCGTCGCACGGCGGCTCAAATTCGCCGAGATCTTCGCCGCGGGCTTTGCCGCCGCCGGGTTCTTCCTCCACTCGGTGCCGCTGCTGTTCGCAGCGCTCGCGCTGTTCGGCGTCATCGCCGCCCTGTTCGGGCCCGTGAAATACGCCATGCTTCCGGATCAGCTCGAGGCTCGGCGAGGCTCGCGACCGGCAACGCTCTGGTCGAAGGGGCGACCTTCATGGCGATCCTGCTCGGCACTGTCGCCGGCGGTCAGTTCGTGGCGGGATCCGCGCATATGGGCTGGGTCGCATCCGCCGTCGTCGTGCTCGCGCTGCTGTCCTGGGCGTTCGCATCCCGCATTCCGCAGACGACGCCCTCCGCGCCCGATTTGCCTGTCGATACCAATCCCTGGACCTCGACTGTGAGCCTACTGAGGACGTTGCATGCCGACCACCGGCTGTGGGACGGCACCGTGATCGTCTCCTGGTTCTGGCTGGTCGGCGCCATCGTGCTGTCGCTGCTGCCGGCGCTGGTCAAGGAGGTCGTCGGCGGCACCGAGGGCGTGGTGACGCTGTGCCTTGCGACCTTCGCGATCGGCATCGCCATCGGCTCGCTGTTCGCAGCCAGCCTGAGCCACGTTCGCCCCAACCTCGCGCTGGTGCCGATCGGCGCCATCATCATGGGCTTTGCCGGCCTCGATCTCGCATGGGCCATCGCCGTGACCGCCAAGGGTCGGGACATCGCCGCGCTCGACTTCGCGACCTCGTTCGCGGGCTTGCGCATGCTGATCGACTTCGTGGCTTTCGCATTCGGCGGCGGCCTGTTCGTGGTTCCGTCCTTTGCCGCCGTTCAGGCCTGGTCGGCGCCGAACGAGCGCGCCCGCATCATCGCTGCCGGCAACGTGCTGCAGGCTGCTTTCATGGTGGTCGGCTCGCTGTTCGTCGCGCTGCTGCAGGCGGGCGGATTGCATGTCGGCTGGATCTTCTTCGGCCTCGGCATCGCCAGCTTCGGCGCGGTCTGGTTCGTGCTGACCAAGTGGGGCAAGGAGGGCGTGCGCGATTTCGGCGGCCTCCTGTTCCGCGCCCTGTTCCGCACCGAGGTGCGCGGCCTCGAAAACCTCCCGCCTCCGGGCACGCGAATGCTGATCGCGCCGAACCATGTCAGCCTGATCGACGGTCCGCTGCTGCACGCCGTGCTGCCGATCGACGCGAGCTTTGCGGTCGATACTGGCATTGCCAAGGCCTGGTGGGCAAAACCGTTCCTGCGCGTCGTCAAGCACTACACCATGGACCCGACCAAGCCGCTGGCCGCGCGCGACCTGATCAAGCTGGTTGCCGCCGGCGAGCCCGTGGTGATCTTCCCGGAGGGACGCATCACGGTCTCGGGCTCGCTGATGAAGGTCTATGACGGCACCGCGATGATCGCGGACAAGGCCGATGCGGTGGTCGTCCCCGTCCGCATCGAAGGTGCCCAGCGCTCGCATCTCAGCTACCTCAACTCCAGCCAGATCAAGCGCTCGTGGTTTCCGCGGGTGACCGTGACCATCCTGCCGCCCGTCAAGCTTCCGGTCGATGCCGCCTTGAAAGGCAAGGCACGCCGCAATGCCGCGGGCGCCGCGCTTCAGGACGTGATGATCGATGCCCTGGTGGAGAACGCCATGCTCGATCACTCGCTGTTCGAGGCGCTCGGACATGCCTATCGCGACCGCGACACCGGGAAGGTCATCATCGAGGATGCGCTCGGCACCAAGCTGACCTATCGCAAGCTGATCCTCGGTGCGCAGGTCCTCAGCCGCAAGATCGAGACCGGCACCGCAATCGGCGAGAATGTCGGCGTGCTGCTGCCGAACTCGGCGGGCGTCGCCGTCGTCTTCATGGCCCTGCAGAACATCGGCCGCGTGCCGGCGATGCTCAACTTCTCGGCAGGTCCGGTCAACGTCCTCGCCGCCATGAAGGCCGCGCAGGTCAAGACCGTGCTGACGTCGAAAGCCTTCATCGAGAAGGGCAAGCTCGACAAGCTGATGGCCGCGATCTCCGCCGAGGCGCGCGTGGTCTATCTCGAAGACGTCCGCGCTTCGATCGGCGTGGCCGACAAGATCAAGGGCCTGCTCGCCGGTACGACGCCCCGCGTCGCCCGCGAGGCGAGCGATCCGGCCGTCGTGCTGTTCACCTCGGGTTCGGAAGGCACGCCCAAGGGCGTCGTGCTGTCCCACCGCAACATCCTCGCCAACGCGGCGCAGGCGCTGGCGCGGGTCGATGCCAACGCCAACGACAAGGTGTTCAACGTGCTGCCCGTGTTCCATTCGTTCGGCCTCACGGGCGGAATGATGATGCCTGTTCTCGCGGGCATTCCAATCTACATGTACCCGTCGCCCCTGCACTACCGGATCGTGCCCGAGCTGATCTACCAGACCGGCGCCACCATCCTGTTCGGCACCGATACGTTCCTCAGCGGCTACGCTCGTTCGGCGCATGCCTACGACTTCCGTACCCTCCGCCTCGTGATCGCCGGCGCCGAAGCGGTCAAGGACCGCACCCGCCAGGTGTTCATGGAGCGCTACGGCATCCGCATCCTCGAAGGCTATGGCGTCACCGAGACCGCGCCGGTGCTGGCGATGAACACGCCGATGGCCAACCGTCCCGGCACCGTCGGCCGCATCTCGCCGCTGATGGAAAGCCGCCTCGATCCGGTCCCCGGCATCGAGGAAGGCGGCCGCCTGTCGGTGCGCGGGCCGAACGTGATGCTCGGCTATCTCAGGGCCGAGAATCCCGGCGTGCTCGAGAAGCTGCCCGAGGGCTGGCACGACACCGGCGACATCGTGGCGATCGACGCCGCCGGCTTCATCACCATCAAGGGCCGTGCCAAGCGCTTTGCCAAGATCGCAGGCGAAATGGTTTCGCTGTCGGCGGTCGAAGCCATCGCGACCACGCTGTGGCCACAGGCCGGATCGATCGCCGTGTCGATCCCCGACCAGCGCAAGGGCGAGCGTATCGTGCTGCTGACGACGGAAAAGACTGCCGAGCGCAGCGCGATACAGGCCCAGGCCAAGACGATCGGCGCGTCCGAGCTGACGGTGCCCGCGGCGATCATGGTGGTCGACAAGGTGCCGCTGCTCGGCACCGGCAAGACCGACTACGTCACCGCCACGACGATGGCGCGCGAGCAGGCCTCCGCGCCGGAGCGCGAGGTCGCGTAAGACAGATGCATGAGGCGCCTCGATCAGGCGACGCGCGATGCCCGGGAGTTGTTCTGCTCCACGGCATCGCGCGGACCTCGGCATCCCTGACCAAGCTGGAATTGGCGCTCAGGGCCAGCGGGTTCACGACGCTCAACCTTGACTATGCCAGCCGCAAGAAACCGATCGCGGCGCTCGCGGACGACATTCATGCCGAGGTTTCCCGCTTCGCCAAACGTGACGCGCCGCTGCACTTCGTCGCGCATTCGATGGGTGGCCTCGTGGTCCGCGCCTATATCGCAAAATACCGGCCGGCCCGGCTAGCCGCCGTCGTGATGCTAGGCACGCCGAACGGCGGCAGTGAAGTCGCCGATCTCCTCAGCGGATCCCGCCTCTACCGCGCCTTCTACGGGCCGGCCGGCCTCGAGCTGACGACGGCGATGCGGCCGGACGCCTTGCCCGCCGTGGACTATCCCGTCGGCGTGATTGCAGGACGTCGTTTCATCGACCCTGTCGCCGGACTTTTGATTCTGCCAAAGCCGAATGACGGACGGGTCTCGGTGCAAAGCGCGATGCTGGCCGACATGGCCGACCATGTCGTCGTGAGGGCGTCGCATACCGGACTGCCGCGCCATGCCGTCGCGATCGAGCAGACCATCGCCTTCCTGCGCGACGGCCGCTTTCAGCCGGGGTGATTGATCGTTACGCCGCCGTTCGCCGCTCCTGCGCATAGCGCACCAAAGCCACGAAGCGGTAGATGCCGTGCACGAACTTGCCGTAGGGCATGGTGATGAACAGCGCGAACACTGCGCCGAGATGCAGCGCCAGCAGCGGTCCCATGACGGAGGTCTCGCGCAGGAGAAGAAGCATCATGCCCGAGAAGCCGGTCAGGAACAGCATGGCAATGAAGCCGACATCCATGCCGTAACGGGCCTCGTCGAGCAGCGCCGGATCGCGCCGCGTCTTGGCGGTGAACAGGCCGATCGGGCCAACGATCAGCCCGATGCCGCCGAGCGTGCCCAGCATCACCGGCAGGTCCCACCACGGATACGGCGCCTCGCGGCCGAACAGATAGTGGTACAGCGTCGCCACCGATGTCGCCGCAAAGCACAGCATGAAGCCGTAGAAGGTCAGATGGTGATACAGCTTGCGCCGGTCGGTCGGCGTGTCGTCCGCGTTGTAGCAGCCGACGCCGCCGCCGTGGAGATAGCGTAACTCGCCGGCATCGCGCATCGCCTGGAAGATCGAGCCGCCGTGGACCCGGCCGCCGATCGGCGTGCCGATGTCGCGCCAGAAAGCGCGCACGCTCATCACCAGCGCGAGAATGGCATAGAGGAAAGCTGCGCTGAACAAGGCTGCCATCGCATTGTGCGGCATCAGCTTGTAGAACGCGCCGGGACCTGTGTGCACGCCGAATAAGACGTTGCGGTCGTTGAGGGCGGCAAAGCCCAGAATGAATGCGGCCATGCTGAGCGCGGCGACGATGCTGATGACGAGGCCGTTGCGGGCGAAGGCGCCGGACAGCGCGCCGGGCCAGGCATAGGCCGCATAGGACTCGGCTCGCGCGACCGCGAGCGTCTGGGGAACGTTGACGTTGAACTCGTGCGGCGGCGCAAACTGGCAATCCACATAGCAGGCGCCGCAGGAATGGCAGAGATTGGCGAGATAATTGAGATCGCCGTCGGAAAAGGCACGGCGCATCTCCATGGCGGGAAACACCGCGCAGAGGCCCTCGCAATAGCGGCAGGAATTGCAGACCGTCATCAGGCGGTCGGCTTCGTCCAGGATCCTGGTTCCGTGCATGGCTCTATTTCACCAGACCTTTGCCCTCGAGCCATTTCTGGATCAGGGCCGCGACCTCGAGGTTGTTCTTGTCCATCATCACCATGTGCGAATTGCCCTTGATGCCGGCCTTCGGGAGGTCGACGATGTCGACACTGCCGCCGGCCGCCTTGATCGCGTCGGCAAAGGCGACGCCGTTGGCGCGGATCTTGGGCCAGCGCGAATCCTGCTCGATGTAGTCGCCGTAGACGATGAGGGTCGGAATGTTCTTCAGGACGGCCGCCTTGGCGGGATCGCCGATGCCGGCGGGCTCGATCGCGATCAGCGCCTTGACCTTGTCGGGCCGGGCCTGTGCCACCTTGAAGCCGAAGCTGCCGGCCTGGCTGTGGAACAGCAGCACCGACGGGCCGACGCGATCGATCTCGGCGATGTAGGCGGCGACGATCGCGTCATCCGTCGTGGTCCAGCGCGGCACGTTCTGCTTGACGAAGTTCTCGTAGCCCTCGACCGGGAACTGGCTGCCCGGCAGCACCTTGCGCTTGGCGGGATCGGGATCGTAGGAGTTGGGTCCGTCGCCGATGCGGAAACGCTCGAACGGATTGGCGATGGTCAGGAAGACCGGCTCGCCCTTGAAGACGTCGGGATATTGCGCCCAGCCGGCGCGGCCGCGCTCCACCGCGTCGGAATTATAGACCGCCCAACCCTTGCGCAGGAAATAGTTCAGCCAACCCTCGCGGCCATCAGGCGTGGTCTCGTAGGTGACGCCCGTCAGCCCGCCGCCGTGCCACATCAAAAGCGGATAGGAGCCCTTCTCGTTCGCGGGGAGGAAATACTGCACGTACATCTGCTCGACCTGATACGTGCCGTTGGGATCGACCTTCGCCGGCACGCCGCCCGGCGTGAACACGACCTCCTTCACCGGTTTGCCGGTGATTTCGACCAAGCGCCCGCCGACGTGGAACGAACCCATGTCGCGCAGGGTGATGGGCTCAGCAGCATAGGCGTGCCCGACGATCAGCAGCGCCGTGAGTGAAGCGATGGCAATGCGCAACATGGTTCCTCCCATTGTCTTTTCTTTCTTGGTCTCTAGTTCTTCGCGTGGCGTGCCGCTTCTCGTCCCGCGATCCGTCCGAACACGCTGCCGATGGTCATGCCCATGCCGGCGGCGTACCCCTTGCCGAGCACGTTGCCGGCCATGATCTCGCCGGCAGCGAACATGTTGCCGGAGGGCTTGCCGTCAGCCATCAGCATCCGCGCATCCTTGTTCACGCGCGTGCCGAGATAGGTGAAGGTGATGCCGGGCCGCACCGGATAGGCGAGATAAGGTGGCGTCTCGATCCTGCGCGCCCAGTGCGTCTTGGGTGGCGTGATGCCTTCCGTCACGCAGTCATCCAGAATGGTGTGGTCGAAGGTGCCGGGGCGCACCGCTGCGTTGAATTCGGTGACGGTCTTCTCCAACGCGGCCGGGTCAAGCTCCAGTTTCGCGGCAAGCTCCGCCACCGTCTGGCCGGCAATCGGCGGGAACAGCGTCGGCATGAAGCTGGTGACGACGGTGGAATCGAAGATGATGTAGGCGATCTGGTCGGGCTGCGCCGCGACCAGCCGGCCCCAGATCGCGTAGCGCTTCGGCCAGATGTCCTCGCCCTCGTCATAGAAGCGCTCAGCGTGCTTGTTGACGACGATGCCGAACACGACCGAGTCGTGCCGCGTGATGATGCCGCCGTCGAATTTCGGCGCGCGGGCGTCGATCGCGACCGCGTGGCACTGGGTGGGATCACCGACCTCCTGCACGCCCTTGTCGAGCAGCATCTTCAGGATCGAGCCGCGATTGTAAGGCGTGCCGCGGATCAGGAAATTGTCGGCGGCCTCGCCCCAATATTGCTTCAGCCATTCGATGTTGGCCTCGAACCCGCCGGCGGCGGCGACCAGAGAGGTCGCGCGGATCTCGGTCTCGCCATTCACCGGCCGCTTCAGGCGCGCGGCGAGGAACATGCCGTCCTCGATCACGAGGTCGGTGACCTCGGCATCATATTCGACGTCGACGCCGAGGCGCTCGGCAGTGAGATAGAGCGCATTCAACATCGCGCGGCCACCGCCGAGGAAGAAGGAGTTGGTCCGGCCGAGGCTCAGCGTGCCGCCGAGCGAGGGCTGCCAGCGCACGCCCTGCTCCACGATCCAGTTCAGGATGTCCTTGGACTCCCGGATCATGTGGCGTGCAAGCGCCTCGTCGGTCTTTCCGCCGGTGACGCGCAGCAGATCCTCCCAAAACTCCTCCTCGGTATAAGGGCCGGTCAGGATCTCGGTGGCGGCGTCATGGGCGCAGCGCATGTTGCGGGTATGGCGTGTGTTGCCGCCGCGATAGAATTTCGGCGCCCCCTCCAACACCAGCACCGACGCTCCGCCGCGCCGCGCCGCAATCGCCGCGCAGAGCGCCGCGTTGCCACCCCCGATGACCAGCACGTCGTACTTACTGCTCATGCCGTTCGTCCGATGCGCCGAATTGGAGACATTCTGCCCGCCGGCGGTCTCGTTCGACCCGATCCGCCATTGCGCACATTTGTATACAAAGATATACAGAACGGACGCAAGTGGCATCTCTGCATGGGCAGGGTGCGCTCCGGGGGATCATGGCGAGGCGGGCGGCGAGGACAGGCGGATCGATCGCGCGCGGCAGCGGCGTTGCGCTGGGCGAAGCCGTGTTCCGCTCGCTCTGCGAGGCGTTGCAGGCCGGCAGTTACCGCGCCGGCGACCGCCTGCGCGAGGAGGAGGTCGCGCAGCGGCTCAAGGTCAGCCGCACGCCGGTTCGCGAAGCGCTGGGCCGGCTTGCCGCACGCGGTTTCGTTGAGCCCGCCGGCGGCCGCGGGGTGATCGTCCGCAATCTGGACATCTCGGAGGTGCTCGAGCTCTACGCCATGCGCGAGATCATGGAAGGTGCAGCCGCGCGCCTCGCCGCCGAGCACGCCTCGGCACCCGAGATCGACGCGCTCGGCGATATCGAGCAAGCCTTTGTCGAGGCGTCCGCGACCGACGCCGCCGAGATGGCGAAACTCAACCGCGCGTTCCACGAGGCGATCTGCCGCGCCGCCCGCAACCGCTATCTCGACAACGCCTCCCGCGAACTGCAGGACTGGATCGCCCTGCTCGGTCCGACCACTTTCACCGTATCAGGCCGCCCCTCGAGCAGCCATGGCGAGCATCAGGCCATCGTCGAGGCGATTGCCGCCCGCGACGGCGACAAGGCCGAACAGCTTGCGCGCGCCCATATCCGCGAGGCGCTGCGCTGCCGGCTCAAGCTGCTGCAGAGGCAGTAGGCGGCGCCTTCACGCCAGCACATCGGCGGCAACCGCCTTCAGGACATCCCTCACGTCACCGGGCTTGACCCGCACCTGCAAGCCGCGCTGGCCGCCGTTGAGATAGACGAGATCGTGCGCGAGCGCGCTCTGCTCGATCACGGTCGGTACCTGCTTGCGCTGCCCGAACGGGCTGATGCCGCCGACCTTGTAGCCGGTGACACGCTCGGCCTCGGGCGGCTTCATCATCTGGGCCGACTTGCCGCTCGCGGCTGCGGCGAGCTTCTTCATCGAGACTTCCTGGTCGGACGGCACGACGACGCAGACCGGTTTGCCATCGACCTGCGCCATCAGCGTCTTGAGAACACGCGCCGGATCTTCACCGAGTGCGGCGGCCGCCTGCAGCCCGATGCTCTCGGCGTCAGGATCGTAGTCGTAGGTGTGGACGGTGAAGGCGACACCGGCAGTCGTGAGCGCACGGGTGGCAGGGGTGACTTTGGACATGGGCCTATGTAGCACCGTCATCGCGGCGAGCGAAGCGACGAAGCAATCCAGATTGCCGCCGCGGTTGGCAGTCTGGATTGCTTCGCTTCGCTCGCAATGACGGCGTGGGCACAGATGAGCGCCACACAATCAACTGTCGTCCCGGCGAACGCCGGGACCCATAACCACAGGGAGTAGTTTTGCGAAGACCGTCGTTCGGGACTACGACCGCATACAACCGCGAGATCACGCGGTATGGGTCCCGGCGTTCGCCGGGACGACAGCGGTGGATTGGCCGCCGCCAAACGACGGCGTCGTGCTACTCCGCCGCGTCCCGCATCTCGGCGCGCTCGGCCCTTGCCGCGCAGAATTTGAACTCGGGGATCTTGCCGAACGGATCGAGCGCCGGATTGGTGAGCAGGTTCGCCGCCGCCTCCGCGTAGCAGAACGGCATGAACACCATGTTCTCCGGCACGTCGCGGTCGGAACGCACCTTGACCTCGACCGCGCCGCGGCGGGTCTCCAGGCGGATGAAGTCGCCGGGGGCGAGCTTCTTCTTGCGCATGTCCTTCGGCGACATGAACGCGACCGCCTCGGGCTCGATCTGGTCGAGCACCTGGGCGCGGCGCGTCATCGATCCGGTGTGCCAGTGCTCCAGCACGCGGCCGGTCGACAGCACCATCGGGTACTCGGCGTCGGGAATCTCGTCCGGCGGGATCACCTTGGCCGGCACGATCTTGCCGCGACCGCTCGCGGTCGGGAAGCCCGTGGTGAAGATGATCTCGTTGCCGGGCTTGTCGGGCGCATCGACCGGATAGGTCACCGCGCCTTCGCGCACCAGCCGCTCCCAGGTGATGTTCTTCAGCGACGGCATCAGCTCTGCCATCTCAGTGAAGACGTCGCCGGGACCGGCATAATTCCAGGGCAGGCCCATGCGCTTGCCGATCTCCTGGATGATCCAGAGATCCTGCCGCGCATCACCGGGCGGCTTGATCACCTGGCGGGCGAGCTGCACGCGGCGATCGGTGTTGGTGAAGGAGCCGTCCTTCTCCGCGAAAGCCGAGGCCGGCAGGATGACGTCGGCGTGGAAGGCGGTCTCCGTGACGAAGAGATCCTGCACCACGAGATGATCGAGCATGGCAAGCGCCTGGCGCGCATGCTGCAGGTCGGGGTCGGACATCGCGGGGTTCTCACCCTCGATATACATGCCCGTGATCTCGCCCGCGTGGATCGCATTCATGATCTCGACCACGGTCAGGCCGCGGACGGGATCGAGGTCCTCACCCCACATCTTCTCGAAATTGCCGCGCAGATCGTCGCGGCTGACCGGCTGATAGTCCGGCAGGAACATCGGGATCAGGCCAGCGTCGGAGGCGCCTTGCACGTTGTTTTGGCCGCGCAGCGGATGCAGGCCGGTGCCGGGACGGCCGACCTGGCCGGTGATCAGCGCCAGTGCGATCAGGCAGCGCGCATTGTCGGTGCCGTGGACGTGCTGGCTGATGCCCATGCCCCAAAAGATGATCGACGATTTTGCGCGCGCGTAAGTTCGCGCCACTTCGCGCAGCGTCTGGGCCGGGATGCCACAGATCGCCTCCATCTTCTCCGGCGTGAACTCCTTGATCTTCTCCTCAAGGTCCTCGAAGCCTTCGGTGTAGCCCGCGATGTACTGGTCGTCGGTCAGGCCTTCGGTGATGATCGTGTTGATCATCGCGTTCAGCATGGCGACGTCGGAGCCGGGCTTGAACTGCAGATGCTTTGTCGCGTGGCGCGACAGCGTCTGCCGGCGCGGGTCCATCACGAACAGCTTGGCGCCGTTCTGCTTGACCGCGTTCTTGATGAAGGTCGCGGCGACCGGGTGGTTCACGGTCGGATTGGCGCCGATCACGATGATGACCTCGGCATCCATGGCAGCTGCGAACGGTGCCGACACCGCGCCCGAGACTCAGGCCTTCGAACAACGCCGCCACCGACGAGGCGTGGCACAGACGGGTACAGTGATCGACATTGTTCGAGCCGAAGCCGGTGCGCACCAGCTTCTGGAACAGATAGGCCTCTTCGTTCGAGCCCTTGGCCGAACCGAAGCCGGCGAGTGCCTTCACGCCCTTCTCGTCGCGGATCTTGACGAGGCCCTTGGCTGCGATGTCGAGCGCCTCTTCCCAGCTCGCTTCACGGAAATGGGTGAACGGATTGGCCGGATCGACCTGGTCGTTGGAATCCTTCTTCGCGTTCGGCAGCCGCACCAGCGGCTTGGTCAGGCGATGCGGATGATGGATGTAGTCGAAGCCGAAACGGCCCTTGACGCAGAGCCGGTTGTGATTGGCGGGGCCGTCGCGGCCCTCCGCATAGATCACCTTCTCGTCCTTGACCTCGTAAGTGACCTGGCAGCCGACGCCGCAGAACGGGCAGAGCGAATCCACCTTCTTGTCCGCGTAGGTGACGCGGGTCTGCTTGTCGTCGAGCATCACGGCCGGCATCAGCGCGCCGGTCGGGCAGGCCTGCACGCATTCGCCGCAGGCAACGCACGTGGACTCGCCCATGGGATCGTCGAAGTCGAACACGATCTTCGAGCCGTGACTGCGATAGGCCATGCCGATGACGTCGTTGACCTGAACCTCGCGGCAGGCGCGCACGCACAGGCCGCACTGGATGCAGGCATCGAGATTGACGCGCATCGCCGGATGGCTGGCGTCGGTCTCCCAGCGCTCGGCGGCAGGGAAGCGGCTTTCGGTGACGCCGGTGGTCTCGGCCCAGTGCCAGAATTTCGAATCCGGATCGTGGCTGGTCTCGCGCGCCGGCTGGTCGGCGACGAGCAGCTCCATCACCATTTTCTGCGCCGACACCGCACGAGCGGATTCCGTCTTCACCTTCATGCCGACCGAGGGCGTGCGCTTGCAGGACGCGGCCAGCACGCGCTCGCCTTCGATCTCGACCATGCAGGCGCGGCAATTGCCGTCGGGCCGATAGTCGGGTGCGGGCGAATAACAGAGATGCGGGATCTCGCGGCCCTGGCGCTTGGCGACTTGCCAGATGGTCTCGCCGGGCTTGGCCTCGACCTGCTTGCCGTCGAGTTCGAATGTAATCTTGGTCATTCCGCCGCTTCCTTGAACTCGTCAGGGAAATATTTGATCACGGTGGCCAGCGGGTTTGATGCCGCCTGTCCGAGCCCGCAGATCGAGGCATCGCGCATCGCCTGGCTCAATTCTTCCAGCAAGGCGCGGTTCCAGACCGGCTGCTGCATCAGCTGCGCCGCCTTCTGGGTTCCGACCCGGCATGGCGTGCACTGGCCGCAGCTCTCGTCCTCGAAGAACTTCATCAGGTTCAATGCGGCCGCGCGCACGCTGTCCTTCTGCGACAGGATCACGATCGCTGCCGAGCCGATGAAGCAGCCGTATTTCTCCAGCGTGCCGAAATCGAGCGGGATGTCGTCCATAGACGCCGGCAGGATGCCGCCGGAGGCACCGCCCGGCAGATACGCGTAGAACTGATGACCATCGGCCATGCCGCCGCAATATTCGTCGATCAGCTCGCGCGCGGTGATGCCCGCAGGGGCGAGCTTCATGCCGGGATTCTTCACCCGGCCCGACACCGAGAAGCTGCGCAGGCCGTGGCGCTCATGGCGGCCGTGGCCCTTCCACCAGTCGGCGCCCTTCTCGACGATGTCGCGCACCCACCACAGCGTCTCGATGTTGTTGATCAGCGTCGGCAGACCGAACAGGCCGACCTGGAACGGATAAGGCGGCTTGTGCCGGGGCAGGCCGCGCTTGCCCTCGATGCTTTCGAGCAGCGAGGATTCCTCGCCGCAGATGTAGGCGCCGGCGCCGCGGCGCATGTGCAGCGTCGGGCCGCCCGCGGGCAGCTTTGCGATCTCGCGCTCCAGGATCTCGCGCGAGGCCGGATATTCATCGCGCAGATAGATGTAGACGTCGGTGGCCTGCACCACATGCGCGCCGATCAGCATGCCCTCGATGAAGCGATGCGGATCGCTTTCGAGATAGACCCGGTCCTTGAACGTGCCGGGCTCACCCTCGTCGCCGTTGATCGCCATCAGCCGCGGGCCGGGCTCGCCCAGCACGGCGCGCCATTTCCGTCCCGTCGGGAAGCCCGCGCCGCCGAGGCCGCGCAGCGAGGCGTCGTCGAGCCCCTTGAGGAGATCGTCGGTCGACAGCTCGCCCGAGCGAACGCGCCCCAGCAGCTTGTAGCCGCCGCCGGCAATGTAAGCGGCGTAGTCGATACATTTGGGCAGATGCGCGTGGGTATCGCCGCCCTTGGCCGCCGCCATCACATTGGTGACGGTCGCATGGTCGACGAAGTTGTGGCCGACTTCCGCAGCGGGCGCGGTGTCGCAGCGGCCGACGCAGGGTGCGCGCACCACGCGGATGCCGGGGCCCGATGAGGCTCTGCAGATCTTGCAGCAGCTTCTCGCCGCCGAGCATCGCACAGGTGAGCGAATCGCAAACGCGAATCGTCAGCGGCGGAATGCTCGGCTCGCCCTCCTTCACCACGTCGAAATGCGCGTAGAAGGTCGCGGTCTCGAACACCTCGGCGAAGGCAAGCTTCATCTCGTCGGCGAGCGCGGCCAGATGCGCGGCCGAGATCTGGTGATATTTGTCCTGGATCAAGTGCAGATATTCGATCAGCAGATCGCGCCGCCGCGGCCGGTCGCCGAGCAATTGCTCGATCTCGTGCGCGGCGGTGGGATCGACCTGACGGCCCTTGGGCGTGGCCTTGGCGCGCCGGCGCCCCTCGCCCGGATGTTCGAAGTCTCTGACTTTGTGAACGTCGTCGTTGCTGCTCATGGAAACGTCGCGTTCTCCTCAAAAGCGCGATGACCGCAAGGCGGATCGTCATCACAATCTGCCTTCATTTCCAGGCTCAACCGATGGAACCGGGCATTCTCCGCGTTCCTGAATCGAGCCTCATTCCGCTCAACTCTAGTCTCTGGTATACCAGAGGGGCAAGCAAATTTAGAACGTCTCTATAATGATTTAGGAGGCGGGCAGTCGTCCCGCCACGCCCCCTTGAACACAAACGCTGGCGGAACCTCGCCTCAGCTCTTGTTCATGCAATCTTCGATGTAGAACCAGCGGTCGTCGCCAGTCAGACCCTTGGCCTTCACTTCGCCCCGACAGGCCTTCAGCTTCGGCTTGTTGGCGGCCCATTTGGCCTTCATGTCCTTCAGCTTCTGCATGGTGAGCTTGATCTTGCCCGGCTTGGCCTCGGCCGTTGCAGCCGGAGCGGTGGTCGCGGGCGCCGTTGCCGTCTGTGCGGACGCGGCGTGGAGGCCTGCAGCCAGCATGACGGCGGCAAGGCAAATACGAGTGCGAAACATGAAGTCCCCCTGGATTGGATTCTCGATCAAGTGGATGGAAGCGCGCCGCGGAAGGCCGGCTCTCGACCTGCCGCGGCGTCACCGACCTGCGATCAGAAGATCTTGACCGCGCTCTCCAGCGTCTTCCAGACGCCCCAGGCCAGGGGAACGCCGACGAAGGCCCAGAACATCGCTGCCTTGGCGTCGAGGCCGCCCTTGCCGATGCCAAACGAACCGTGCTGGATCGACGCCTCGCTCTTGGCACTGGCCGCCTGCAATCTGGCAACCTCCTCAGGGCTCATGTTCCACTTCGGATCGACGGGCTTGATCATGTAGTTGCAGATCAAGCCGGCGATCAGCATGGCGCACAGGATGTACATCGTCGTGTTGTAGAGCTGATCGCGTGGCACGCCGGCCGCGAGCTGGAACTCGCGGATGTAGTTGACCACCACGGGACCGATGATGCCGGCCGTCGACCAGGCCGTCAGCAACCGGCCGTGAATGGCGCCGACGAACTGGGTGCCGAACATGTCGGCGAGATAGGCCGGCACGGTCGCGAAGCCGCCGCCATACATCGACAGGATGATGCCGAAGCCGACCACGAACAGCAGCTTCGAGCCCATTGCCGCGAAGGTCGGCGCCAGCGCGTAGAGCGCAATGCCGAGCAGGAAGAACGTGTAGTAGGTGTTCTTGCGGCCCATATAGTCCGACAGCGAGGCCCAGAAGAACCTGCCCGCGATGTTGAACAGCGACAACAGGCCGGCGAAGCCCGCGGCGATGCCGGCGATGACGGTCTTCTGCTCGGTCGAGAGCTGACTGAAGGACACGTCAGGCAGACCGATCAGCTTGCCGGCGAAGATTTCCTGCAACATCGGCGAAGCCATGCCGATGACGCCGATACCCGCCGAGACGTTGAGGCAGAGCACCCACCAGATCAGCCAGAACTGCGGCGTCTTGTGCGCATTGTTGAGATGCACGTGATGCTCGGTGATCATCGACTTCTTCTCGCTCGGCGGCGTCCAGTGGTCGGGCTGCCAGCCGACCGGGATCACGCGATAGGCGAAAGCACCGATCATCATGAAGACGAAGTAGATGACGCCCATCGCGACGAACGTCTCCCAGACGCCTACGGAAGTCGGCGTCTTGAAATAGTTGATCAGGAGGTTGGCGAGCGGTGCGCCGATCATGGCGCCGCCGCCAAAGCCCATGATGGCCATGCCGGTCGCCATGCCGCGACGGTCGGGGAACCACTTCACCAGTGTCGACACCGGTGAGATGTAGCCGAGACCGAGGCCGACGCCGCCGATCACGCCGCAACCGAGCCACATGATCCAGAGCTGGTGAACATAGACGCCGAACGCGCCGATCAGAAGACCGCCGCCCCAGCAGCAGGCGGCGACGGCGCCCGCCTTACGCGGGCCGGCGCGCTCGAGCCAGCCGCCCCAGATCGCGGCGGAGACGCCGAGCAGCACGAAGAACAGGGTGTACATCCACCCCAGGCTCGCGACCTTCCAGTCGCATGTCGTGGTGAAGAGCTCCTGCCAGAGCGACATGTCGGGGCAGGCCTTGCTCTGCGTGATGCCGATCGCGCGCGACAGCGGCAGCCAGAACACCGAGAAGCCATAGGCCATGCCGATGCAAAGATGGATGCACAGCGCAGCCGGCGGCACCAGCCAGCGATTGAAGCCGGCCTTCGCCACGGTATGTTCGCGATCGAAAATTCCCGCGCCAGCGCCTGAAACGGGTCCAGCGCCTTCGATTGTAGCCATTCATTCCTCCCCTCAGCTGCCCTTCTGAGCAGCCTGCCGCTACCATCCTGTTCCTCAGCTCGTTGCGGTGCAGACGAAGGTCCCTGCTGCTCCGCACAATCTTCCGACGCGCGCCAGGATCGTCACGCGCATCCGAAATTGTTAACCCCTCGCGCGGGGCGCTATGCCCGATACGACGTGCAGGCTTCGTGAGTGTGGCCCGTTTGGTCCGCGTATCGCAGACGAGACTCAACCTCCGCGCCCACACGGAGAAAGTCAATTGGGGCAGAAGCCGTGATCGATGTCGATAGATAAAAGGTCGGTATCAGCGGAGTAACGCGCGTTAAGAACGCAGCGCACCATTTGCCCCGTCTATCGAACCATTCGCCTTTTCTATCAAGAAGACGATGCGCGCGTCGTTGCGCTCGGTGATCTCCACCGTGTCGCCCGTCTCGCGGATCAGGTTCGGAATGTCAATCACCGACAGGGGATCGGTGCAGTGGACCTCGAGCTGATCGCCCGGCTGCAACGGTTTCAGCGCCTTGCGCGTCTTCAGGGCGGGCAGCGGGCATTTCAGCCCGGTGAGATCAAGCGTCGTTCTGGTCATGGGCGCAACATGGCGGGACGAAATGATGGCGTCAACGCAGCGGCCCTAGAGCACGCACGCATAGGACAGAAAGCCTACGCTCTGCCCCGGCTCGACCCGGGTCACCTCTTCACCGAGGCTCGACGAGGCCGTCGGTCTCGACCAGCGAGGACAACAGCCCCGCCCCCTCGCGCGGAAACTTGACGGCCTCGAGCCGGTCGTCCTGCCCGCGTCGCAAGGAGACGCGGACATATTCACGCCGCCCCGCCTTCTTCTTGTAGGTGAACGCCGCGCGCAGCGGGATCGGCGTCAGCGGCTCCGGCAAGCCGCCGGCCAGCGCCAGCACGGTCGGCCGCACCACATGGACGAACGTCACGAAGCTCGCGACGGGATTGCCGGGCAATCCGATCAGCGGCGTGCCGTCGATGATGCCCATCGCCACCGGCCGGCCGGGCTTGATCGCCATCCGCCACAGCACCAGCGAGCCGATGCTCTCGACCGCGGCCTTGACGTGATCCTCCTCGCCGGTCGAGACGCCGCCGGTGGTGAGGATCAGATCATGTTGCCCCGCCACCTGTTTCAGCCCCTTCGCCAGCGAGGTCCGCTCGTCGCGGAGAATGCCGAGGTCGCTGACCTCGCAGCCGAGGCGGCGCAGCATCGCGATCAGCATGAAGCGGTTGGAATCGAACAGTTGCGAGGCGGCGCGCGGCTCGCCCGGGGACGCCAGCTCGTCGCCGGTCGAGAACACCGCAACCCGAATGCGCCTGACGACATCGAGCGTGACAAGCCCGAACGCCGCGGCAAGCGCGACGTGCTGCGGCCGCAAGCGCTGGCCCGCGCGCAGCGCGACCTGGCCCAAGGCGATGTCCTCGCCCGCGGGCCGGACATTGGCGCCGGGCTTCAGCCCCGGTGGCAGCACGATCCTGCCAGCTTCATCGAGGCGGACATCTTCCTGCATGAAGACGGTCTCGGCACCCGGCGGCATCGGCGCGCCCGTGAAGATGCGCGCGGTGTGGCCGGGCTTGATCGGGGCCTGCGCAAGCCCGCCGGCCTGGATGCGGCCGTCCAGCGGGAACGCTTGCTCGGCGCCGACAGGAAGATCGCCGGTACGCACGGCGTAGCCGTCGACGGCCGAATTGGTGAAGGGCGGCAACGGCAGCGGCGCCGCGACGTCGCGCGCCAGCACGCGGCCGTCTGCGTCGACCAGCGTCACCGTCTCCAGATCGGCGATCGCGCTGACGCGCGCCGTGATGAGACCGACGGCCTCGTCGACCGACATCATCGGGCCGCCGAATGCAAAGCAATCGTCAGAAAGTTGCGCCATGGTGCCTCGTCAGCGCATCGCGGCGCTTTTTGCCACCGCTTCCTCGACCGGCATCGCAGCACGCAGCAGCAGCGCCGCAGCGGCCTCGATGTCGTCGAGATGGACAGTCGGCAGCCCGGTGTCAATGGCGGCGTCGGTCGCGATCCCGGCAATGCCGGGATCGTTGGGAAACAGCAGCGGCTTGCCGTTCGCCGCGCGATGCACCTCGATCTTGCGATGCGGCTCGCGCTTGAAACCCTCGACCACGACGAGATCGACGGCGGACAGCTTGCCCAGCAGTTCCGGCAGCCGCGGCTCCGCCGCACCGCGCAGCTCGTGCATCAGGGCCCAGCGGTTCGAGGACGCCACCAGCACCTCGGCCGCGCCGGCCTCGCGATGCCGCCAGGAATCCTTGCCGGGCACGTCGACGTCGAACTGGTGATGCGCATGCTTGATGACCGAGACACGCAGGCCCTGCGCGTTGAAATGCGGAATCAGGCGGGCCAACAGCGTGGTCTTGCCCGCACCGCTCCAGCCCGCAAGGCCGATGACTTTCATTCCAGCTCCGTCTCAGCAAGCCGCATGGTCTGTGGTGGAACCACTGCTCCCTCCCCGTCATTGCGAGCGCAGCGAAGCAATCCAGACTGCCACTGCTGATATAGTTCTGGATTGCTTCGCTACGCTTGCAATGACGAATGGAGGCATTTTGCCCATTCGCCGACATGCTTATATCGGCTTGACCCGAATGTCATGCTAACCTCGCCGCCATGATGAAGATCGACAAAGCTCCGGTGCCCCTGATCATCCCTAACCCGGACGATCCGCGCCTGACTCAAAGCGTGACCGGCACCGACCAGACCGGCGCGAAGGTCGAGATCAAGGTGCCGATGGAACGGCCGCTGACGCTCTATTTGAATTCCCAGGAGATCGTCACCATGATGACGATCGGCGACTATCCGGAATATCTGGCGCTCGGCTACCTCTTGAACCAGAACATGCTGAAATATAATGACGCCGTCACCGAGGTCGAATACGACGACGACCTCCAGGTCGTCGTGGTGCGCACCGAACACCACACCAATTTCGAGGCCAAGCTGAAGAAGCGCACGCAGACCTCGGGCTGCGCGCAGGGCACGGCGTTCGGTGACCTGCTGGAAGCCGTCGAGAGCGTCGCGCTGCCGAAGGCGGAGCTGCGCACATCCTGGCTCTACCAGATGACGCAGACCATCAACACCATGCCCTCGCTCTATCTCGAGGCCGGCGCGATCCATGGCTGCGTGCTGTGCAAGGAGGGCACCCCGCTCTGCTACACCGAGGATGTCGGCCGCCACAACGCCGTCGACAAGATCGCCGGCTGGATGTACCGCCACGGCGTCGATCCCGGCGACAAGATCCTCTACACTACGGGGCGCCTCACCTCGGAGATGGTGATCAAGACCGTGCGCATGGGAATTCCGATCCTGGTATCGCGCTCAGGCTTCACCGCATGGGGCGTCGATCTCGCACGCCAGGTCGGGCTGACGCTGGTCGGCCGCACCCGTGGCAAGCGCTTCATCGCGCTCGCGGGCGAGGAGCGCATCGTCTACGACCAGGATCTCGCTTACGTCGAGGAGGAATCGGCGAAGCACAAGCGCAAGGGTGAAAGCGGTGACGACTAGTTTTCCGGCCACGCAAGGCGTGCTGCTCGCCGGCGGCCTCGCCCGCCGCATGGGTGGCGGCGACAAGCCGATGCGGACCATCGGCGGCCGCACCATTTTGGAACGCGTGATCGCCCGCCTGACGCCCCAGTGCAGCGGGCTGATCCTCAACGCCAACGGCGATCCCGCGCGCTTCGCCGGCTTCGGCCTCGAGGTCGTCCCGGACGACGTCCCGGGCTTTCCCGGCCCGCTCGCCGGCATCCTTGCCGCGCTCGACTGGACCGCGAAGAACCGCTCGGGTGTCGAATGGGTGCTCAGCGCCGCCGGGGACTGCCCCTTCCTGCCGCGCGATCTGGTGGCCCGCCTGCATGAGGCACGCGCAAGAGAGAACGCGCAGCTCGCGGTCGCCGCCTCGGGCGAGCAGACCCATCCGGTGATCGGCCTGTGGCGCGTCGCCTTGCGCGACGAGCTGCGCCACGCGCTCGTCGTCGAGGACCTCCGCAAGATCGACCGCTGGACGGCGCGCTATCCGCTGGCCACCGTGACATGGCCCGCCGAGCCGCTCGATCCGTTCTTCAACGCCAACACGGTCGAGGATATCGCCGAGGCCGAACGGCTGGCGGCACTGGATGAGGCCTCTTAAGGCCTGCATTCATTAGGGGGCTGGCCGACTGATGTCCGCTTAGGCCCCAACAGCGGCAGAGAAGCAGCAATCTCCCGATGTCGCTGAAGGGCCAGCAGCGGACGTAAACGGTCTGCAAACCTTGTTCGTGGGCGGGGGCGAACCTAGGCGACGTTGTGCTACCATGGCGAGCATGTTTCGCATCAAAATCCCGCCCGCCGTGCTCCTCTTCCTCATCGTCGGCGGCGCGTCCTGCATTTTCGTGTTTTACGGCCTCTATCTACTGATCGCGCTGATTGCTTTAAACTTGGCCTGCCTGCTGTTTGCCCCGATTGCGAGACGGTGTGGATGGGGCGCTGAAGGGCGACTCACGAGACATCTCAGTCGTCCCCAGATGGAAGACGAACGCCGCAGAGTCATTGAGCGCGAGAGCGTACGTACCCTGAAGGAAGAGGGATGACAGGTTCAGAGGGCGTCCGATTTTGGCGGCTTCGAGTGCGCGGCTTTACGGTTGCTGGAGCTGTATGTCTCGCCTTGATTTTCGTGGTGAAGGCTCTCGATCCAATCGAGTTCGTGAGAAGCCTCGTTAATGCCCTTGTTCTGCTTTTCGCTTTCCTTTGGCTGTGCGGGCTATATTGCACCTATCGCTATTGGACAGTATTTAGAGAAGATAAAGTACGGCGCGGCGGATCAGCGGAAACCGCTCGCGCAAATTGGCATAAGCTGCACCCACCCCTGACTAGATGCTGGTGGGCCGCTTTGGGTGACAAGCGGAAGTGAAACTCTGCGCACCTTTGCGCCTTTAGGGTCGGCCGCGATCGACATTTACTGAACTTTAGTCTGTTGCCACGCACAACCAAAGCTTGTTAAAGCGCCGGCAAACTCGACCAGTTTTGCGGCGTAGTATTGGTACGGCGATGGCTCTACTGCTTGCGAAACGGCTGGCTGCGCTCTGCGTTCTTGTGAGCGCACTAACTGGCTGTGGTAGCCTGAGCGAGACCATTAGATACCGCTTAACAATCAACGTAGAAGTTGATGGAAAGCTCGTCAGCGGTTCTGGCGTCATTCAAGTCAAGCAGTCTGACACGAGGGGCTTCTTCGGCTCCATGGGAGGCTTCGGCAATGAGGTTACCGGCGAAGCTGTTTTGGTCGATCTCGGCCCTCACGGTACGCTTTTCGCGCTTCTGCATGGTCCGAAAGCTGGATATGGAGATTTAGGTGGTCCTGCATGGATGCTGTTTCATGCCTTTGCCGACGTGATCAAGAGCGAGAACGATCCCCTTCCGCAAGTGCGGCTATTGAGAGAGCAGCATCCGCATCGGGAGTTGAAGGTTAGCGAAATTCCGATGTTGGTCAGATTTCGTGATCTTGATGACCCGAAGTCGGTTGAACAGATCGATCCCAAAAATCTAGCAGCAACATTCGGCTCTGGAGTTTCACTCCGCGACGTTGCCGTTGAGGTAACGCAAGACCCGTTGACCGCGGGCATTCAAGCAAAGCTGCCGTGGCTCAAGGCCATGAAAACTCATCTGGACGGAGATCAATACCACTCTCGTAACACGCTCGCCAACGAGCTGACTGCACGCGACTTTTATCGAAGAGACGAATGAAGTTCTTGGAGGCCGCAGTTGGCTCGGTCATGTCCGCCTCGGGTCAAAAGCGGTAGCGCCCGGGCCAGCAGGAGACTTCCGCCAGTCCCTCAGGAGCCGACATTGCCTAATGAGTAAACGCCCTAAGCCGCCTTAAGATTTTGGAAACTCGTTGAGGAGTTGCGCCCAGATGATCGCGAAGGCGATCAGGCCGCAGACGCCAACCAAGGTGGTCAACCGCGGCAGCCGGTTGATCGCGACGAGTAGCCACGCCGGCAGGAAGAACAATCCGAAGATCAAGCCGAGCGGGAACACCGCGAGCCATTGAAAGCCGGTGCCGTCGCCCTGCGGGACATGGGCGATGAAATAGAAGGTGTAGAGCCAGAACAGCGTCCCGGTAGCCGCGACGAGTGCTGCGATCTTGCGGAAATTGAGGGGTGTTGGCGCAGTCACGGCTTGGCTCATGCCCCTTGGTCGCGATGGCGACCCGTCACGTTCATGGGATTATCAAACCGGCCTGAGGCCGTCGGCGACAAACTGATCGGGACATGCTCCGGATAAGCCATGGCCGACTCGCTCCTGAATGCCATTTTCGCAACCATCGACTTCGTGGTCGATCTCTCAGACGTGATCGATCGCACCAAGCGGCTAAGCAAGCCTGACACCGTCGGTGTCCCGCCGGACCCGAAGCCACTTCCACCCGCCGCCCAGCGCGCGCTTGCGGAGGCCGAGGAGCGCGAACGCGCCAGAGAGCGCGCGGCTCAAGCCGCCAGCGGCACCAACCAGGCATCGTAGCCGTAGACCCAGCTGGTATCGCTGCGCTCTCTCAGCCAGATATTGGCGCGCGAGGTTTCCTGCACCCGGGTCGTGCGTGCCTTGCGCGTTGCCTCGAAGCGGCTGAATGCATTTGCGGCGCCATCGCGGTCGACACCCTCGAGGCAGCGTGACAGCACGGCAGCGTCCTCGATCGCCATCGCCGCGCCCTGCGCCATGTAGGGCGTCATGGGGTGGCAGGCATCGCCGAGCAAGGTCACCTTGCCGACGGCCCAGCGGTCGAGCGCCTCGCGGTCCATGATCGCCCATTTGTGCACGTCGGGACACGCCGCGAGCACCTTGCCGACCTCGGGGTGAAAGCCCTCGAAGGAAGCGCGGAGATCGCGCACGTCGCCCTTCGCCGACCACGACTCGATGCGGAAGTCCGGTTCGGGCTGGCTGGTGACGAGATAGACCTCGCTGCGGTCAGGCTTGACGTAATAGATCACGATGTGGCGGTCCTCGCCCCACCACTTCGTGCAGTCGTCGATCTTCTCGCCGCCGAGCAGCGTCGCGGGATAGGTGGTACGATAGGCGATGCGGCCAGTGAATTTGGCCGGTGCGGTGTCGAACAGGATGTCGCGCACCGTCGAATGGACACCATCCGCGCCGACCACGGCATCGGCAACGGCGCTGCTACCATCGGCAAAGCTCAGCCGGACACCCTCGCTTGTCTCGTCGAGGCCGACGAGCTTGTGGTTGAGCTTCACAAGCTCACTCGGTACCGCGCTTGCCAGCGCCGCGTGCAGATCGCCGCGATGGGCGAGCAGATAGGGCGCGCCGAATTTCTCTTCCGCGCTCTCCCCAAAGATCATGTCGAACTTGATGTCGCCGCTCTTCCAGTCGCGATTGTTCCAGGAGCGCGGATAGAACGAGTTCTCCCGCATCCGCGCCTCCAGTCCCAGCGCGCGCAACACCTTCATGGCGTTGCAGCCGATCTGGATGCCGGCGCCGATGCGGGCAAATCGGGAGGCCTGCTCATAGACCATGACGTCGACGCCGACACGCCTGAGTGCCGCGGCGGTCGCAAGCCCGCCCATGCCGGCACCAACGATCGCAACCGAAAGCGGCCTCGCCATCGCGCCCCCACCCTGTCGCGCGGCTTGAACGCCGCGTCGTCGTCTGCCTTACGCGGGCCGGAAGCCGGCCCGCTCCAGTGCGCTACGCGCCTCGTCCGAGCCGAGGGCGTCGAGAAACACCCGCACGGCCGGTCGATCCTTGCGCGCCGTCACCAGCGCGAAGTCATAATGCTCTTCCGCGAGCGGAATGAAACCGAGGTCGGCCGCATGGGCGACCGGCGCAATGGTCATGCCCCAATCGGCGCGGTGCTGCGCGACGGCCGCCGCCACCGCATTGTGCGAGCGCGGCTGGTTCCAGTAACCTTCCGGGCGCGCGCCGCCGAGCAGGCGCTCGATCAGGATGCGCGTGCCGGCACCCTGGTTGCGATTGACCATGATGCAGGCGGCGTCCGCGAGCGCGGCAGCAACGGCCTCTTTCGCACCGAGCCCCTCGAAGCGCTTGTCGCCCTTGCGGAAGACGATGCCCTGCATTCGCCGCCAGCCGGGAATGAGACTCGAGCCCCTCGACCAGGTAAGGCGTGTTGTAGGCCTCGCTCTTGTCGTCGAACAGATGGATCGGCGCGAGATCGCATTCGCCGCGTCTTGCGGCCGCAAGCCCGCCGAGGCTGCCGACGGCGATCGAGCGCACGACGAGGCCCGCATGCGCAAGCTGCGCGGTGACGAGATCGAGGCCGGTGCAATGGCTGCCGACGATGACGAGATCGGGCACGCGTACATGCGGCGTGAACAGCGTCACCTCGGTTTCCGTCCCGGCCGGCATCTGGTCGGCGAGCGCATCTATGCGCAGGAAGCCGTCGGCCTGCGCGAAGGACGTGATCGCGCCGGAGCCCTTGCCGGAGGGATAGGCGATCAGGCCGTCCTTGCCGTCGACCAGCGAGACCATGACGAATTCGGTGCGACCGAGGCTCGGAGGCAATGCGCACCGGCACGGTCGCGCTCACCTCGGCGTCGGAGCGCGGCGGCAGGCCGGCCAGCCTGCGCAGCACCGGCACGATCATGTCGTGGAAGGTGAACATCGCCGAGGTCGGAAAGCCCGGCAGGATCACCACCGGCTTGCCGTCGCACACCGCAAGGCACAGCGGCTTGCCGGGCTTGAGCGCAACGCCATGGGCGATGATGCCTGGCTTGCCGAGCCGGCCGATGATGCGATGGGACAAATCGCCCGCGCCTTTCGATGTGCCGCCGGACAGCACGAGCATGTCGGCCTCGGCCAGCGCGCTGCGCATGGCGGCCTCGAGCCTGGCTTCGTCGTCGGCAATGGCCCCGAGGAACACGGCCTCGCCGCCGTTCTCGTCGATCGCGGCGGCGACGATCGCACCGTTGGTATCGTAGATCGCAGCGGCCGGAAGAATCCCGCCGGGCTGAACCAGTTCGTCGCCGGTCGAGATCACGGCAACCCGCGGCTTGCGCGCGACAGTCACCTCGGCAATGCCGCAGGCGGCGAGCATGCCGATCTCGCGCGAGCCGATGATGGTCCCGGCGCGCAGCAGGGCCTCGCCGCGCGCAATGTCGGAGCCCGCATAAGACACGAACTGCCCCGGCGAGACGGCGCGCCGCACGTCGATCCCATCCGGGCCCGCCGGCTGGGTGTGCTCGACCATGACGACGGCGTCGGCGCCGCGCGGCAGCGGACCGCCGGTCGCGATCGGCGTTGCGGTGCCAGCCGCCACCTGCAAGCCCGGCGCGGTGCCGCAGTGAATGATTTCGCCGTTCAGCGCGAGATGCACGGCCGCGCCTTCGCCGGCCGCGGACAGGTCGGCCGAGCGCACGGCAAAGCCGTCAACATTCGAGCGGTCGAACGGCGGCACGTCGATCGGCGCCGTGATGTCCTCGGCGAGCGCTGCGCCCAGCGCATCCGCAAGCTTGCGCGCTTCACTGGGGATCGGGCGCGGAAACAGCGCCGCTTCGAAGCGTGAAAGCGCCTCCTCGCGCGAGAGGATCTTGAGGAATTGCTCCTGTTCGAGCGCGCTGCGGTCCGGCGGTTTCGGGATCATCGTCATGCGGAACCCATATCACTCCCGCATCAGATAAGCATCGGCCGGCTCGCCCGCCGCAAATCCCTCGTGATTGCCGGGAATGAGCAGCCATGCATCCGAACCGGCGATCGCCTGAAGCGGCCATTCGCCCACGGCAAGCGGCCGCCACGCCTTATGTTCCTCAGCCAGCAGCACGATCTCGGCGATGCCGACGCTGGACGCGATCTTGCGCGACAGCGGCAAGGTAACATGCCGGCGCGGCTGCCGCGCCGACAGGCGATCGGCGAGCGGAAGAACGAGCGCGAACCAGGCCGCGAGCGCGTGATCCGGTGAGCCGGGCAAGGCGACGGCGGGAACCCTGCCGAGCCGCGCGACCGCGGCGGTGCGCCCAGGCAGAAGGGCGAGACCATGCGCAAGCACCTCGCCGCGCTCGGCCAGCGCGATGACGGCTGCGTCATGGCGGCCGACGCCGCTGCCGCCGATCGTTACAGCGAGATCGCAGGTGGAATGGTCGAGGGCTTCCGCGATCGATGCCGCCGCACGCGTACCGGCCTCATGCATCTCTACCAGCAGCCCTGCCGCACGCGCGATCTCGGCGATCAAATGAGCCGTTGCCGTCGCGCCGGGCACATTGACAAGGCGCAGCCGCGGCCGTCGCACGCTCAGTTGCTCAACGCCGGCAACGCGCGCGAGCAACAGGGCGGAGGGCGTGACCGGACGGCCCTTCAGCACAACGGACGTGCGCTCCCCGATGTCACTTCCGGCGCGCCTGACGCCCTGCCCCGGCACGCCTTCCATCAGCACTTGCACGAGCGCCCCCGACATCTCCACGGCATCGGCGTCGAGCACACAGTCGCATCCCGCCGGCATCACCTCTCCGGCCTCGACCCAGGCCGGCACATTCGTCAACAGCAGCGGCGAATAGGAGGAGGCGCCGACGAGATCGTTGGCGCGGAGCGCCCAGCCGTCCGCGGCGGCAATGTCGTGACGCGGGTGGGCCGTGAGCGAGGAGATGCCGGCTGCGATGCAGCCGGCAGCCTCCGCCAGCGGCAGCTCCACCGGTGCAAGCGGCTCGAGCCCCTGCAGCAACGCGGCAAGCGCAGTCTCGAGCGGCGTCAGCGATGGCGGCAGGCGCTGGATCATGCGCCATGGTGGACCACGCATCGCCCGGTTTGGCAACCGCTGGCGAAGCGCATGTCAGCCGCCCGACCTGCCCGCATTTGGGAAGAACAGCTGCTCTCCGTCGACCTTGTAGCCCGCGATCGCCGTCTGCCCTTCCGGCGAGATCAGCCAGTCGATGAAAGTTTGCCCGAGCTCCTTCTTCACGTTCGGAAACTTTTCGGGATTCACCAGCATCACGCCGTACTGATTGAGCAGCCGCTTGTCGCCTTCGACGACGATGTCGAGGTCGCCGCGATCACGGAAGGCGATCCAGCTGCCGCGATCCGACAGCACATAGCCGTTCGCGGCGCGCGCGGCGTCGAGAGCCGAGGCCATGCCCTGCCCGACCTCGCGGTACCAGGAGCCCTTGGCGGCCGCGATGTCGATGCCGGCGACGATCCAGAGTGCTAGCTCGGCGGCGTGCGTGCCGGAGCGATCGCCGCGCGTCACGAAAGGTGCGCCCTTTGCTTCGATCGCCTTCAGTGCCGTCGCGATGTCCTTGCCTTTCACGGCCGCCGGATCGTTCTTCGGCCCGATCAGCACATAGTCATTGTACATCACGTCGAAGCGCTTCACGCCCAATCCGTCGGCAACGAACTTCTCCTCCTGCGGCCGTGCATGCATCAGCACGACGTCGGCCTCGCCCCGTCGCGGCCCGTTCAGCACCTCATCGGCGCGTCGCGCGAGCACGGTCACCTCGATGCCCGTCTTGTCGCGGAAGATCGGCAGCAGATAGTCGAGCAGGCCGGAATCCTGTGTCGACGTGGTCGAGGCCAGCACGATCGCGCGGTCTTCCGCGGATGACGCCGCAGCGCCCGCGGTGAGACCGCAGAACAGCGCGAATGCAACGGACAGGCGGCCCATGATCGAGTTCCCATTGGCTATGACCCGATCATGATGATGATCGATTGCGCCACACTCGTGACGCGCTTGCGCATTTGCGCGCCACAGCGCGCGAAGCAGACACCAGCAGATAGAGCCTGAACCGCTCCACTACCCGCGGCGAGACTTCGCCGGGCGCCGTCGATCGCGCCATTCGGGAAATCTCGGCAACGCAGATCAGCATGCGGACGCGCATCGCGCGACGACTGCAGCGGACGCGTGCTGCAGGATCGTTCACCAAAGCAGAAATCGCGCGTGCGGATGTGTTGCAAAGCAACGAGATGATCAGGCATGGTCCCGGCGGACGAAAATTGAAATGCAGAATTCCACCTGCGTCGAACGTCAAAAAGAAGCAAGAATTTGCATAGGAATGCAGGATGGAATTCCTGACGACCAGCGAAGCCGCCGACTATCTTCGGCTCGGCGAACGCAAGCTCTATGAACTCGTCACCACCGGCGCGATCCCTTGCACCAAGGTGACCGGGAAGTGGCTCTTCCCGCGGCACGAGCTCGATCTCTGGGTCCTGTCGGGCCTGGCGCGTCCGGCCGGCATGCTGATCGCGGAGCCGCCGCCCGTGGTGGGCGGCAGCCAGGATGAGCTGCTGGACTGGAGCTTGCGCGAATCCGGCTCGGGCCTGGGATCGATGAGCGAGGGCAGCATGCGCGGGCTCGAGCGCTTGCAGCGCAACGAAGTGGTGGCCGCGGCCGTGCACTTCCACGGCCTCGATGCGTCCGGCGATCTCGCCGGCGATGCCAGTGTCGAAGCGCTGCGCGCAGCTCCCGACCTGCATGATGCGGTGCTGGTTGCGTTCGTGCGCCGCGAGCAGGGTCTCGTGCTGCCGCAAGGCAATCCCAAGAACCTGCACGGCCTCACCGACGTGCTCGCACTCGGCGCCAGGATGGCGATGCGGCAACAGGGCACTGGCGCGCAGATGCTGCTCGACATGCTGCTGAAGCGCGCCAGCGCCTCGACGCGGGATTTGCGCCGGGCCGATATCCCATGCCTGACTGGTCCGGACCTCGCCGAACTGGTGCGCGCCGGCCAGGCCGATTGCGGCATCGCGACCCGCGCCACCGCGCGCTCCGCGGGTCTCGATTTCGTGCCGCTGGTCTGGGAGAATTTCGATCTTGCGATGCGGCAGCGCAGCTATTTCCGCCCCGCCATGCAGGCTTTGCTCCGGTTCCTGGACGAAAGGCGGCTGCGGCAGCGCGCCGAGGAGCTGACCGGCTACGATCCCTCCCCGGCAGGCCAGATCCGCTTCGCAGCCTGACATTGACGCCCGCCCCCAAATAGTTGCAAAAGAAACCAATTCAGCCGGGGGCACACCCGGGGCAACACCGGCCAACGTGCCGGATCAGGGGAGGACAAGCGTGAATCCAATCAGATTTGGACTGCCGGTCGCGGCCGCCTTGACGGCGGCGCTGCTGTCCGGCGCGGCATCGGCGCAGCTTTCCGACGACGTCGTCAAGATCGGCGTGCTCACCGACATGAACGGTCCGGCCTCCGCGCCGACCGGCCAGGGCTCGGTGACGGCGGCACAGATGGCGATCGACGATTTCGGCGGCAAGGTGCTCGGCAAGCCGATCAGCGTCGTGGTCGGCGACCATCAGCTCAAGGCCGACATCGGCGCCTCGCTCGCGCGGCGCTGGTTCGACGTCGAGCAGGTCGATCTGATCGTCGACGTGCCGGTCTCGGCGGTCGGGCTCGCGGTGCAGAACATCGCCAACGAGAAGAAGCGGCTGTTCATCACCCACTCCACCGGCACCGCGGATTTCCACGGCAAGTTCTGCTCGCCTTACGCGATCCAGTGGGTGTTCGACACCCGCGCGCTCGCGGTCGGCACCGCGGATGCGGTGGTCAAGCGCGGCGGCGACAGCTGGTTCTTCATCACCGACGATTACGCCTTCGGTCATTCGCTGGAGCGCGACGCATCCGCCGTCGTCACCGCCAATGGCGGCAAGGTGCTGGGCTCGGTGCGGCCGCCGCTGGCAACGCCGGACCTGTCGTCCTTCGTGCTGCAGGCGCAGGCCTCCAAGGCCAAGATCATCGGCATCGCTGCCGGCCCGCCCAACAACATGAACGAGATCAAGACCGGCTCGGAGTTCGGCGTGTTCAAGGGCGGCCAGCAGATGGCGGCGCTGCTGGCGCTGATCACCGACATCCACGGTCTCGGCCTGCAGGCCGCGCAGGGCCTGCTCCTGACCACGTCGTTCTATTGGGACATGGACGACAAGACCCGCGAATGGTCGAAGCGCTATTACGCCAAGATGAACAAGATGCCGTCGATGTGGCAGGCCGGCGTCTATTCGAGCGTGATGCACTATCTCAACGCCATCAAGGAAGCCGGCACCGACGATCCGCTCAAAGTGGCGGCGAAGATGCGGGAAAAGCCGATCGAGGATTTCTTCGCCCGCAACGGCAAATTGCGCGAGGACAATCTGATGGTGCACGACCTCTGGCTGGTGCAGGTGAAGACGCCGGAGGAGAGCAAATATCCGTGGGACTATTACAAGATCCTCACCACGATCTCCGGCGACAAGGCGTTCGGGCCGCCGGATCAGGCGTGCCCGCTGGTGAAGAAGTGAGCGGCAACGCAAGCTAGCAACGACGTCATGGCCGGGCTTGTCCCGGCCATCCACGTCTCGCCACGTGAACAGAAGAACGTGGATGCCCGGGACAAGCCCGGGCATGACGAGCGAGGGTGTGGTCGCGAGCTACTTCACCACTCCAATTTCGCGGAAGTACTTTGCGACGCCGGGATGGATCAGCTCCATCCTCGGCGCCGCCGCGACCGTGTTCGTCGCCGTGGTCTCGCAGGCCTGGGGGAGCTTCTTGCAAAAAACCGCTTCGACACCGTGCAGCGTCTTCGCCAGGCGATAGGCGATATCGTCAGGCAGATCTTCACGCGTGAGGACGAAGCTCCAGGAACCGAGCGAGGCGATCGGCGCATCCTGCTTCGGATAGCTATTGGCCGGAACCAGCAGCGGCTTCAGGAACGCATGCCTGGCGCGGATGCGCGTCATCTCGTCCGCATCAGGCGCGATGAAGCGTGCACCCGAGGCACTCGAGGCGACCGCGGCGAAGCCGGGCCAGCCGATGCCGGCGCCCCAGAGCGCGGCGACGCGGCCGTCCTCGACCATCGCGGGGCCGTCGCCTGCGCGGTCGAGATAGATCGCCTTGAAGTCTTCGTCCTGCTTGAGCCCGAGACCATCGAGCACGTAACGCGCCAAGATCGGAAGGCCGGAGCCCTTGGCGCCGAAGGCGACCGGCTGGCCGACGAGATCGCGGATGGTCTTGTAGGGACTGTCCGCGCGCACCACGAACATGCCGGGGTTGGAGTAGATCGCCGTCAGGATCTTCAGCCGGACCGGGGCGCGGCCGATGCCGGCGAAGGCTTCATAAGCCGGCTCGCCCGCGACCAGCGCGAGATCGAGTTCGCTTTTCTCCAGCAGCGGGATGTTCTCGTTGCTGCCCTTGGTGTTGCGGGGCGCGATGGCGATTTGCGGATCGGCCGCGTTCATCACCTCCGCGAAGGCGTTGCCATAGAGCGGGAAGCCGCCGCCGGGCGTCGCGGTGCCGAGGCTGAGTGTCGTGGTCGAAATGGCCGTGCCTCCGGTTTGAGCCGCAGCGGGGCTGGCGAACAGTGCTGCAGCGAGAAGGATGATCGCAAATCTCATGGTCATTCCCGGCGGGCCTGCGTCAACACCGACTTGCGGCGATGTAGGCAGCGGCCCGATTTTGTGAAAGCATGCCCGTCAACGACAATAGAACAATGGGAGGCGTCATGTTGCGAATTTTGCGTCGGGGTTTTTTCGGACTCGCAGTTCTGTTAGGTCTTTTCAGCGCCACCCCACCCGCCTCCGCCGCCTATCCCGAACGCCCGGTGCACTGGTTCATCGGCTTTGCCGCCGGCGGCCCCGTCGACATCGTGGCACGGATCATGGCGCAGGCGCTGTCGGACCGGCTCGGCCAGCAATTCATCGTCGAGAACAAGGCCGGCTCCGGCGGCAACATCGCCGCCGCGGCCGCGATCAACTCAGCCCCCGACGGCTACACGCTGCTGTTCGTCGCGCCGAACAACGCGATCTCGACCTCGCTCTACAAGAAGCTGCCGTTCGACTTCTTGCGCGACACCGCGCCGGTGGCGAGCATCATGCAGCTCACCAACATGCTGGTCGTCTCCAACGCGTTTCCACCCAAGACGGTCCAGGAGTTCATCGACTATTGCAAGGCCAATCCCGGCAAGATCTCCTATGCCTCGTCCGGCAACGGCACCTCGGTGCACATGTCGGCCGAGCTGTTCAAGGCGATGACCAAGTGCGACATGATCCACGTGCCCTATCGCGGATCGGCGATCGCCTTCCCCGACATCATCTCCAACAAGGTGCAGCTGATCTTCGACAATCTGCCCTCCGCGCTGGAGCAGGCCAAGGGCGGCAATGTCCGCGCGCTGGGCGTGACCTCGCCGAAGCGCTGGCCGAGCGTGCCTGACGTGCCCGCGATCGCCGAGACCGTGCCGGGCTTCGAATCGGTCGGCTTCTACGGCATCTCCGCGCCGAAGGGCACGCCGCCCGAGATGATCGAGACGCTCAACAAGGCCGTCGGCGAAGTGCTGAAGGACCCGAAGGTGGTCGCGCGCCTCACCGAAGTCGGCGGCATCCCCAAGCCGATGACATCAGCCGAGTTCGGCAAGCTGGTCGCCAGCGAGACCGAGAAGTGGCGCAAGGTGGTGGAGTTCGCCGGGGTGTCGGTGGATTAGCGAAGGGCGCAGCCGCGCGCATGCAGCTCGCGGCAAGACATCGGAGGGGCCTTTCGAAGGCCCCTCCGCATCAAAAGTCGCAAAACAACCCCATGCACAGTAGACGAGGCCAGTTATTTCAACGGGTTACCACGCCTCGAAAGCCGGCTTCGGCGAGGTGGGTTTTGATCCGTCGGGCAAAACAGACCCATACCGGCAGCATCACAAATTTCGGTAACCCGAAAATTTACAGCGATGCACCGCCGGCGTTCCCATCCGCCAGAGCCGGCATTGCACCCCCGCCCCCGTCCCTGTAAACGAACCGCGCACCGTTGCCGGCCGCGTTCCCGCGAGCCGTCTCGCGGCGGGGCCTGTAGCTCAATGGTTAGAGCCGGCCGCTCATAACGGTCTGGTTGCAGGTTCGAGTCCTGCCGGGCCCACCAGCCTTCGCTCGCTCCGCGAGCTTCGGCTCGGCGAGCCAGAGCCACGAACTCCCAGCGGAGCGAACGAAGCCCGTCATGCCGAAGCCCGCAGGGCGAAGGCGGACTGGATTCGGGGAAATGCGCTGCCGAGGGTTCGCCGCTTCCGCTTGATGGGATGTTTGTGCGCTGTCACCGCAATCCCGAAGCCCTCAAAGCTGTAGGGACTGATGTCCCCGCAGGTTCAGCGCTCTACCGCAAAGAGTGCTGATGTGTCTTAGAGTATTGAATAAGAAACAGAATCTTTTCGGTCAGCAGCTGTCTCTTCAGCCCTTCCTCAAGCGCTCGAGGGCCGGGCAGGGAGTCGCAAGCAACATCAGTCTGTTACGGGCATAGCATTTGGAACTAAACTAGCTAAATGAGGCACAGCGCTCTTTCGCCATGAGCGATGATGCCACACCAGCAAGCTAAGCATTTGATTTTCTTAGCTGCAAATTTTCACCTGGCTCGTTGTTGCCGCGACGCGCAGCATCCATTCAATTCAGCTGGACTGTCCCGAAGGTCGGGACCTCAGCAGGTCAGGAGTGAGCCATGCGTCAGCAGCAGCGATTTGAAATTGCCATTTTGGGTACACGCGTGAACGCGGAGGGCATTATCGGTATCGTCGGAGCGATACTGATGATCGTTTTAATCCTCCATTCATTTTGAGGTCTCGCGATGCGCTACACGCTTCATAAGTTGATCGAAGAATTTCGTGCCGATCCTGATGCGCCCTTTGCCAATCTCAATCATGCTGTCCGGGCCAGGCAGACGCGGCTGTATGAACGCCTGATTCTGCGAACACGGCAGTCTCTCGGTTAAACGAATAAGGACACGCGACTTGATGGCGTGGCACAGAGATTGGCTCGGACTTGGGAAAGTAGCGATAGCTCACTCCCTGGTTACAAGACTGCGCGTGCTCTTCCGCTATGGCGACGTAATGCTTGAGGATCGCGAGTGCCGACGACTTTCTAATGCACTAAGCAACATTCGATTTGAGAAGCCAGTCCTACGTAGTCAACCAATCTCAGAGGTGCAGATAAATGCCTTCAGGGTCGCAGCTCGTCAAATGGGCTGGGACTCGTTTGCCCTGGCGCAAGCGATACAGGTTGATTTTCATTTGACCCAGAAGAACGTGATCGGAATTTACGTGCCCTCATCAGCGCATATCGACACCGACGTTACCCATCCAGAATATGGGAAATGGCATGATGGCCTTCGATGGTCGGACATAGATGATAACTTGAATCTTCACCTGGGAGGTCGAAGGCGGCGGACTACGTTAATTGGTAACCTCCGCAACGCCCCCATGGTCATGCAAGAACTGGCAATTTATTGCGACAAGTCTTCCAAGGAAATCACCCGTGAAGACCTTCCACGAACGGGGCCGATTATCTTGAACGAGCAAACGGCGTTCCCGCACACGACGGCCGAGTTTAGGAGGAAATGGCGTATTGTTGCTGACTACGCTCAGTTACCAGGGACAGTAATGAATAAGGACAGCAAGCGCTTGCAACCGGCGTGACATTCGACCGATGGCTTGCACCGGCCAGCTTCGTCGCTGCTGCTAAGAAGTTATGTTGACAGTGCACTAAATTGCGATTGCATTGCCGATCCGTGTGAACTGAGTGCACCATTTCGGGAATGCGCGGCATTGTCGCACGCGGCCGGAAAGAAGACCTGGCCCTCACTCGCATTCTCAGGAGCATGTCATGACCAGTGAAAAAGGCCCGAACATCAAGAAGAAGCAGAAATGCAAGAATTGCGAGGGCAAGGGTTTGGTCAAGAAGGGCGACAAGGTGGTGAAGTGCCAGCGCTGCAAGGGCACGGGCGTGCGCTGAGGTCGCGCTGAGAACCGCTGTCACTTTGGGGCAGGCAAATTTCCGCCCGCGCGGTCGTTGCCACCGTGCGCGGCGATGAACATCGCGACGGCCGACCGGCAATAGGATTCGATCTCGTTCTCGTCCTCTGCTCTTTCCTGATCGAAGCGTGCGATCATCAGGAGATCGGATCCTTTGAAGAGCGCGGCAAACAAGCGGGCGGACCCGAGAGGATCGGGCACGTTCAGATGCCCCTTCGCGTGCAGCTGACGCAACAGGGCCTCGATCTGGCCGATGACATGGGCGGGGCCGCCTTCGTAATGGAGCTTGCTCAGCGCGTTTTGACTCGTCTTGTCGGCCATGACCATGGCTTCGACACTGCGGACGTCCGGTCTCAACAGCGTGCGAAGCAGTAATGATCCCACCGCCATGAGCTGATCTTCGACCGGGGTCTCGACGCCTTCAAGCAGGGCCTGGGGTGCAAACAACTGCTGGCAGCCGGCCGCCATGGCCGCGCCGAACAGCGCCTCCTTGTTCTCGAAGTGCCTGTAGATGCTGAGCTTGGAGATCTTCGCGCGCTGGGCGACCTTGTCCAGGGTCGTCGCTTGAAAACCCAATTCCACAAAGAGTCTCGCGCGCGGCGTCGATGATCGTCTGGCCCAGCGCCTCGTTGGCGGGCCGGCCGCGCCGGCCCTGACTGTTTTCGGTCACGGCAATTCCAGTACTTGACAGTATCCTAATTCTTGCATTACGATACCACGAAGTATCCAAAATATGCAAGCCAATGGGTCAGTTGCAACCTGTCCTCCAACGGAGCCCATCACCATGGAAGACGTCATCATCATCGGCGGCAGCTTTGCCGGTCTCGCCGGCGCCCTGCAGCTCGGCCGTGCCCGCCGCAAGGTCACCGTTCTCGATACCGGCCTGCCACGCAACCTCTTCGCCGGCCACTCGCATGGCCTGCTCGGCCACGATCACAAGCCGCCGCTGGACATCCTCGCCGAGGCGCGGCGGCAGTTGGCGCGTTATCCCGCGATCAAGCTGGTCAGGGCCCGAGCCGAAAGCGTCTCGGGCGCCATCGACGATTTCAACGTCCTCACGTCCGAGGGTGAAAGCCTCGGGGCGCGTCGTCTGATCCTGAGCTATGGCGTCGCCGACCAGATGCCTGATGTTCCCGGCTACGCCGATAGCTGGGGCACGTCCATCGTGCCCTGCCCCTATTGCGACGGCTTTGAAGTCGCCGGCCGGCATTGGGGACTCGTCTGGTCCAGCCCGCAGTCGCACAATCAGGCCAGGCTGTTCCTCGATTGGACCGACAAGTTGACGCTCTTCACCGACGGTCACGACATTCCGCCCGATATCCGGGCCGATCTGGCGGGCCGCAACATACCTGTCGTCGATGGCCGCATCGTCGAGATTGCCCACCACAAGGGTCACATCGCCACCGTCAATCTCGATACCGGCCGCAAGGTCGCGGTCGACATCCTGTTCGCCAATCCGCGCACCAAGCCGTCCGCAAGACTGCATGAATCACTGGGCCTCGCCACCGTGCCTACGCCCGTCGGCATCGTCCTCAAGGTCGACGAGCGCCGCCAAACCAGCATGCCCGGCATCTACGCCGCCGGCGACCTCGCCACGCCCTTCTTGCCCTCGGTCACCCAGGCATCATCGCAGGGCGCGATGGCGGGTATTTTCGCCCAGCAGTCGATGGTGGTTTGAGCGCACGGATTCCTTCTCCGGTTGGCGTGGACAAGAACGAGCCAGAACAAGGATACGTCATGGCACAGCACGATGCCGGTCGGATCGCCGACTGGAATGACCAAAGCGGACAGCGCTGGGTCACCCACCAGGCCCGGCTCGACGCCAGGCTGGCGGTGTTCGGCGAGGCCGCGATCGAAGCCGCCGCGCCCGCGACGGGCGAGCGCGTGCTGGACATCGGCTGCGGTGCGGGCGCGTCTACTCTGGCGCTGGCCGCCCGCGTCGGCGCGGGGGGCCAAGTGCTGGGCGTGGACATATCCGAACCGCTGATCGCCCGAGCACGCGCGCTTGCGCCACAGGATACGCCGGTCCTGTTCCGGGTGGCCGATGCTGGCAGAGCCGAGCTGCCCGAGGGTGCGTTCGACATCCTGTACTCGCGCTTCGGGGTGATGTTCTTCGCCGATCCGACGGGGGCGTTCGCCCATATGCGCCGCGCGCTCAAGCCGGGCGGGCGGGTCGCTTTCGTCTGCTGGCGTGGCGCGGCCGAGAACGATTGGATGCGCCTGCCGATGGGCGCGATCAAAGGCATCGTCCCGATGGCGCCGCCCGATCCCGAAGCGCCCGGCCCATTCTCGTTCGGCCACCCGGGGCGGGTGACTCGCATCCTGACGGCGGCCGGCTTCACCGATATCGCTATCGCGCCCTTCGATGCGTCCGTCCCGTTTGGCGAGGGCGCGACGCGGGATGCGGCGATCGACGACGCGGTGAAGATGACGTTCGAGGTCGGCCCGCTGTCGCGCGCGCTCGCTGATCAGCCCGACGACATCCGCGCCCGCGCCTCGGCCGCGGTTCGTGCCGCCTTCGCGGGCCGCGCCGGCGAGCGGTCGGTGATCATCGACAGCGCGACGTGGATCGTCACCGCGCGCAATCCCGCAGGCTGGATAGGGGATTAGCAGGGGAGACGCCCCGCTCGGCGCCACGGCGTCTGTGCTCACGGTCGTGGGCGGCAAGGTCGTCTACGCGACGGATGTATTTGCGAGCGCAAGATAGGAGCAGGCGCCGGCCGTGCTGCTCATAACGGTCTGGCCGGCGATCCCTGGCTTGGCAGCCGATTCCAAGCGAAGCTCTCGATCGCAGATCTCATTGGCCCCGCTTTGCTCAATGCCCCTGCTTGACCAGCGGGCATTCACTGTCAGCCAAGGGCGCATAAACATCGCCACTCGGGACTTTTTCGAGCACGTTATAGTATTCCCAGTTCGACTTGACGTCGGAAGGCTCCTTCACCTGGACGAGGTAGAAATCGTGCACGAGCTTTCCGTCCTCGCGCAGCTTCGCCCCCCGTGCGTAGAAATCGTCAACGGGGGTCGAACGCATGGTCTCCAGCACTGGATCGGTTGCATCGGTGCCTGCCTTTGCGACCGCTTTCAGATAGTGGCTCACACCGGAGTACACTGCGGCCTGCGGCGCCGTGGGCATGGTGCCCCGGAGCTTGTAGAAGCGCTCGCCGAAGGCCCGGGTCTCCGCGTTCAAGGCCCAGTACCAGGCCGTGAGCGTCGTCAGGCCCTTGGCGGTTTCCGGGCCCATGGCATGAACATCGGTGATGAACATCAATTCAGCCACCGGCTTCTGGCTGCCCGCATTCATGCCGAATTCGTTCCACTGCTTCATCAGGGTCACCAGCTGCTCGCCGGCATTGGCGAAGGCGATGATCTTGGCTCCCGACGCCTTTGCCTGCAGGATGAAAGAGCTGTAATCGGCATTGCCGATCGGGTGATACACGGCGCCGAGCGATCTGCCGCCTGCTTGCGCGAGCACGCGCTGTGACTCTGACACCATGTTCTTGCCGAACGCATAATCGGCCGCGATAAAGAACCAGGTGTCGTAGCCTTGCGAGACCAGGGCACGGATCGGTCCCGATACCAGATTGTAGGAATCGTGAAGCCAGGCCAGTCCGTTGCGCGAGCATTGCTTGCCCGCGAGTTCGGTGGTCGCCACCGCCGAATAGATCGCGATCCTGTTCTTGTCGCGTGCCAGAGACTGGATCGCCAGTCCGACCGCGGAGTTCGACACGTCGGCAACCATGTCGACACCGTCGACATCGAACCATTTCCGGACGATGCCGACGCCGATATCCGGCTTGTTCTGGTGGTCTGCGGCCACAATTTCGACCTTGATCGACGGGACCTGCTTCTGGAAATCCTCTGCCGCCATCTTGGCGGCCGTGACGGAGCCCGGTCCCGACAAGTCGGACAGGGGTCCAGTCTGGTCATTGATAATGCCGATCCGGACGACGCCGCCGGAGAGTTCGCCCGCGCCGGCGGGGAGGTACGATCCGATGAAAGCTCCAACGATCAGAAGTGTCGCGACGCGGCAGTTCCAGGCCATGCAAGTACCTTTCCAAAGATGGCGTTGGGGCTTCCTTCCTATTGACGAGCGAGCTTAAGCTGCAGCCGCTCTTGATTTGAGTTTCGTAACCGCCTTTTGGACTGCCTCTGCGCGCTTGCGAAGCCAGGGTTCGGCGTCCGCGCGCATGCGCGAAATCAGTTCGGGTGGCGCATTCTGCACCGTGATGTCGAACGGCGGCTGCGGCTGGTACTCCAGCATCAGCTGGAGCTTCTTCGCGACGTCTTCGCCGCAGAGACTCAGCAGCGACTTGAAAGCCGAAATCGATTCCGGCGGTGACGCCGCCGCCGGAAATGCGGTTGCGATCGACCACGACACGTTCGTCAACCGCAATCGCGCCGAAGGCGGCAAGCTGGTCGCTCATCAGCCAATGGCAGGCCGACTTGTATCCGTTGACGAGTCCTGCGGCGCCGAGGATCAGGCAACCCGCGCAGACCGAGGTGATGTAGCGCGCCGATCCACCTTTGTCGCGAACGAAGGCGATCACCTCGTCATCGTCCATGATATCGACCTGCCCTGGGCCGCCGCCGATGCAGAGCACGTCGAGATCGGGGCAATTGGCGAATGTCGTGGTCGGCAGAAGCGGCAGGCCGACGTCGCTGACGACGGGCTCTATGCGCTTCCACAGCAGATGCACCCGGACGTTCGGCAGGCGGGCGAAGACTTCGAAAGGCCCGGTGACATCCAGCTGGGTCATCCCGGGATAGTACAAGATTCCGATCTCGATCTGCTTGCCGGACATGCATCGCTCCTTGCTTTGAACAAGCGCATGTTGACAGGCCGGCCGGTTTGCCGAAATGTCATAACACACGCAATTCCTGCCAAGGCTTGCTCATGGCTCGTTCCGCCGCTCGCCGTGTCGTCTTCGTACTGTTCGAGGATTGCCTGCTGCTCGACTTCGCAGGACCGCTGCAGGCCTTTGAGCTTGCTTGCGAAACATCGGAGGCCGAGCTCGCCCCGTATGTCTGGCAGATCTGCTCGGTGAAGGGCGGCCCGGTCAAAACCTCGTCCGGCCTGGAGGTAATGACAACTCCGCTCTCCGACTGCGCCCGCAAGAAGATCGACACCCTCATCGTGGGTGGCGGCCCGGGCGTCCATCGCGCGGCTGCCGAGGCCGCGTTGATCGACTGGTTTCGCACAGCGGCGCCGAAGGTCCGGCGTGTCTGCTCTGTTTGCACCGGAACGTTTGTCCTGGCCGCGGCCGGCCTGCTTGATGGGCGAAGTGCGGTCACCCATTGGAGCTCTTGCGATCTGTTGCGTGCCCGATATCCCGACGTTTCGGTCCTGGTCGATCCCGTGTTCGTTCACGACCGCGGAATCTGGACGTCCGCCGGGGTGACGGCAGGCATCGATCTCGCGCTCACGCTGCTGGAAGATGATCTGGGACACGGCGAAGCCATGCGCGTCGCACGTCGCATGGTCGTATTTCTCAAGCGGCCCGGTGGGCAGGCCCAGTTCAGCGTGCCGCTGTCGCTGCAGTCATCCGAAGCCAGGGCGTTCGAGAATATCGCGACGTGGATGCAGGACAATCTCGGCCGCGATCTGCGCGTCGAGAGCCTGGCCGAACGCGCGGGCATGAGCCCCCGTACCTTCGCGCGCGTTTTCCGTCAGAAGACCGGCCGCACTCCCGGTAAGGCGGTGGAAGAGCTGCGCGTGGAGGCCGCCCGCCGGGCGTTGGAAGAATCCACATCAAGCATCAAGGAAATCGCCGCCCGCGCTGGGTTCCAAAGCGAGGAGCATTTGCGGCGTGCTTTTCGCCGCCGCCTGAATGTGTTGCCGCAGGATTATCGCGTCCGGTTCTCTCAGGGGCAGCCGCAGTAAGTTGCCGGCGTGCGGCTGAACCCGATCGACGCAAGGTTGCCCGCAGCGAGCACGAGCATCGCTCCGATCATTTGCGATTTCTTTATCTGTAGGTTTTGGGTGAAAAGCCGGTGGGATTCAGGTCCGAAGGTCGCAAGCGGAATCAATCGCGACCAAGCAACCATCCGTCGATGAGTTCGCGCACGAGTCGGCGATCGTAATCGAGGTCCGTCGAGCGATACTGCTTGGCATCCCTGCTGACCAGGGAATCGGCAACGCGCGCACCGGCTGCGGTTCGTTCCAAGCGAAGCGCAAATATCATGAACTTGGTCCAGCTCCGGCAGAAATACACCCAGTCGCCGTCGCAGCAAACGGACCACTTCTGCTCCATCTCGTCCGGCTGGAAGCCGCGCAGGATCAATTCATGCTCGGCCGCGGTAAAGTCGGCCTGGAAGCCGAGCGGCTCGATCTCTGCGGGCGGACGACAGTGCTTGCAGGGCTGGCCGGTCGATATGGAGCAAGTCATCGTCATCTCCTGCTGCGGATTGCGGGCGACGTGAGCACTCCACAGGGCGGGTTACCTCGCATCATTCATTGACGGCGGCCGTATCAGCATAACCCGTTTGGGTCATTCAAAGCTCGATTTTCTTCGCTCTGATATATTGCCCGTCACTCCGCAGGCCTCGCGAGCATCACGTCAGCTGTGAAGCGAGATTGATCGCCCCGATTTCCGAGGTTTGCGGCTCCCCCGTCTTGCCTGTCCAAACCGCCCCGCTATTCTGATCTCATTGCTTCAACCAAGGACATTGCATGCGCATCCGGGCCGTCTGCCTCCTTCTCGCCGTCGCCGCCAACCTCACCCCGGCCGCCGCCCGCGACGCCAAGCGCTGTCCGCCGGACTTCAGTGTGGAGCACCGCCTGGACGCCGAGCAGAAGGCGGCCCTCAATCTCAATGCCCGCGAGCGCGCCGCCATCGAGGACCTCAAATACGCCACCATGGCGCCGATCAGGGAGAAGTACGACAAGCGGGAGATCGATCGCGACGAGTACAACCGCATCACCAAGCAGCGCGACGACGCGCTGCGCTGCATCGACGCCGACAACAATTTGAAGGACCAGCAGTCCTACTACACCGAGCAGACCAAGCTGATCGAGGCCGGCTGCAGCAAAGCTCCGGTCGACAAGATGTATGTCGGCTGGCTGAAGGAGGGCGAAGAGCGCAAGGCCAAGGCCTGCGCCAAGGCCGATCTCGAATATCTGGCCCAGATGGTCAAGCAGCTCAAGGAGATCCAGGCCGACAAGCTCGCCAAGGAGGAGAAGTCGACCCCCGCCGTCAAGACCGTCGATGCCAGCCAGAAGAACGCGCCGTTCTGCGAACAGATTCGCGCCGTGGCGGGCCACGCGGCCAATTTGTTCGCCGGCATCACGAAGGAAAAGAAAGAGAAGTGGTTCATCGAGCCGGGCACCCTCGGCAGCAAGGGCGTCAAGATCAGCGACATCGCGGCGATCGACGAATACGCCACCCCGATCACCGTCTCGCAGGACTTTCTTGCATCCAAGCCGGAATGCGCCATCGAAGTCGGCACCGAAAAGGACATCACGCTCCGCATCGTTCCGACCTATGAATGCGATTGGCGATACGACAAGACCAACCGCCGCGAGCTCGAGCAGCGCACCGACCGCCTGCTCAATCTCGTCCGCGGCTGCTTCGGATCGATCAAGGAGGACGGCGAGTTCTACCGGCACCAGTTCGTCGGCGACGAGATGGTCGCCGTCTCGGGGATCTTCATTATGGCGAGGGCAAGCCGTCCCGCATCTATCTGAAGATCGCCAAGCACACGCCGGCCGAGGACCGAGCCTGCATCAACTACGGCTTCCAGCACAAGGAGCAGGACAAGAAGCTCTGCATGTCCCGGCTGAAGCCGTGAGAGCCGGCAGTCCGAAAGGTCGCCGCCCGAGGGGCCTTTAGTTCAACAGTTGGAACCCCGCCGCGCGTAACGATCTGCGGGCGAAGGGCTGGCGGCTCATCCCGCGCGGCTGCCGGTCTGAAGCCCCATCAGATTGACCTTCGCAACGTGATTGCCGTTCTGCAACCCCATCGAAGCGCCCTTTAGCCGACATATGCAACCATTGGCTGTCGTGCTATTCTAACGACGATCAAGCGCGAAGGGGGCCACGATGGCGTTTCTTAACGCTGCACTTTCCGCGATCCCATCAGTCGCAGGAAGCAAATACGCGCTCATCGCGTATGCCTTGGCAATCGGAGCCTATGTCATCTTTGTCTGGCGCGTCGCGCGGAACAAGAATCTCCTCAAATCGCTTGAAAAGCTACCAGCTCGCGACCGACTAAGTGCCCTCGAACTCGAAATGGGCGGCGTGAGGTTTTCGCATGGCATTAGTCCAGAGCAATGGCTTCGATCTCGCATTCATCGCTACTACTTTCTGGCATTTTTCGTGGGGTGCCTGCTCATATTTGGAATACTCCTGATCTCGTCCTTGGTCGCTGCCGGCAAGATCGACGTAACCGTCGATCTTTACGACGACGCCTCTACGCGCCAGCGCGACGACAGGAGCTACGGGCCGACAGCCATTTCGGAAGCTAGAACTGGCGGCTCGGATTTTACTGGAGTTACGTCGGCTCGCGAGAAGAATGGAAGCGGCGGCTTTCTGAATGAAGACGATGCTTGGCAAACGAAATATCTATACGAAAAGGACAGCGTCGCAATTCGTATCAAGCCGCTTCTCCCGTATCTCGCCGACGAGAATCGCGCGCGGGTCTTCTCCGGGCGAGACTTTTGGAAAAGCGACCTCCAAGGCACGCAGCCCATTCTCAGCGTGCGCCTGGTGAACAACTCGCGCGAAACACTGCTCTTGACCGAGATCGAATTGACCGTGGCGGCAAGTGAGGTCGATGAAAGACCTATCGTTATGCCTTTGGCCGGCTCGTATCGAGGGCAGCTGGTGTTTCTGAACCAGGGATGGGGTCCCGCGCTGGATCCGTCGCTGGAATACTCCATCAGACCGATTGGAGAATGTAAGGACTCATTCGCCCTGACTTCGCCGAAATCCCTGAAACTGGACTCGTTTGACGGCAGCGCCTCGATATCCATCGAGGACTCGGTGCCGCAAGCACTGATCGAGAAGACGAAACAATGCGAGAAAACAATCAGCTCCATATGCATCGAGGATGATTGTCTGGACATGGACGATGCCACGCTTCAGTGCCTCGATACTGGTCCAAACGAGAAGTGCCTCACCGTAAACAGGCCTGCCTCCAAAGAATATGTCGATCGCCTTCTGGACAACGATCTCAAATATCACCCGGGAGAGCGGCGACCAGAGATTCACTACGAGCGAGTATGCTCGAAAACGCCCGTATGCATCAATGCGGAGTTTTCTTACAAGGACAAACTTGGCAAGAGCCGCACCGCGCGGTTTGCGACCTATGTTTATCTAGATTCGCAAGAGAGCCACGGATCGCTTCCGCCATCAGAAGCGTATGATGTCTTCCTTAGGGCTGGACGGTCCGGCACCACCGTGAGGAAACCGGTGTCTCAACAAATCAAGCCTGGCGAGGCGGATCAGTTCTTGATCCGTGTTTCTTCCGACAAGTCAGCCGGCTACAAATTTCATCTGGCGATCAAGGCTGCGAATACCGCCATCGTGTGGGAAGGCGACTTCGAGATGGGCGTATTGAGTCCGCGCAAAAGCCACTGACGGGACAAAAGTGCAAGATTCATCACTAATTTTCCAATGGGCGATTCGCAGTCGGCCGGGCTCTTGCTAAGGTGACCATCCTCCGACCAGAGGAGGTGCAGCACAAACCGATATGCCATCATCGCGCAACAGCATAACCGGAGATACCCCATGCCCACCAGCGTCAAGCAAATGCTCGAAGCCGCCAACGCGGCCGTCCCCAAAATTTCGTCCGACCAGGCCGCCGAGATGATCAAGAACGGCAACACGCTGGTCCTCGACGTGCGCGACGCGCCCGAGGTTGCCGCCAGCGGCAAGATCGAAGGCGCCGTGCATGTCTCGCGGGGGATGCTGGAATTTCGCGCGGACCCGGAGCTGCCGTCTCACGACAAGGCGTTCGACAAGAGCAAGACCGTGATCCTGTACTGCGCATCCGGCGGACGATCCGCGCTCGCCGGCAAGCTGCTTAGGGATTTGGGCTACGAGAAGGTCTACAATCTCGGCGGCTTCAAGGACTGGACGGGGGCGGTCGAGAAGTAGCAAGCGCAGGCCCGCACGCCCGGCCGGGGCTCGTCGCTGCCGAACGCCGTCACCGGTGCCTCGGCGCGACGGTCCCCGCCCTACTCCATCGACCCAGTCTGCCGCCGCCGCAGTTCGGACGGGCTGTGGCCGAACTTCCGGCGAAACACCGTGCTGAAATGCGACGAGCTGCTGAAGCCGAGGCGATAGGCGATTTCGGTCACGGACAGCGCGCGCAGCTCCGGGCGCATCAGCGCGTCGTAGCAGCGCTGCAGGCGGCGGTTCAAAATCCATTCCGACACCGACATCTCGGTCGAACGAAACAGATAATGCAGATGCCGGAGCGAGACGCCGTTATTCCTGGCAATCTTCTCCAGCGACAGGTCGGGTTCGCTCAGGTGTTCCTCGATCCAGCCCTTGACCGAGCGCAGTCGCGCGTTCCGGGCCGTGGCGTCTTCCGAGAACTCGTCCTTGTCGCCCATGTCGAGCGCGAGCGCCAGAACGTCCATCAGCTCGTGACCGAGCTTGCCCCGCGCCGTGTCATCGAGGCTTGACGCCTCCGAGGCGAGCAGCGCGCAGAATTCGGCGGCGATCCGCCCCAGGCCCCGCCCGGTCGCAATCGTCGCCGCGAGCGGCATCTTGCCCTCCGCGAAGCGAGACGAAAACTCCTTGCGCGGAATTTCCAGATACAACGACCGGAATTGGTTCGAGCATTCGAGATCGTAAGCATCGGAGGCCGAAAAGATCGCGCCGATGCCCGGACTGGTTGCCAGGGTCTGGCCGGCCTGGAGCACGTCCATGCTGCCCTGTTGCAGAAACTGAACGTAGTAACAATCCTTGTCGAGCTTGGCGATGTGCCGCTCGCGCCGCGAGATGCGCTGCTCCGACAGGAAGACGTCGCTCATCGTGACCGGGCCAAATTGCGCCTCGCGGATAAAGCCCTGATAGTCGGCGGGCTTCACCGCGTTCACGTCGACATGGACGTAGTGATCGCAGATGGCATCCTGCCAGGCGGCAAAGCGCCGGGCTGGGTCAAGCTCCTCGGTCGTAAACACGAGATCCATCGGCGGCCCGTTACAGCGAGGTCTGGCTGTGCAGCGCACAAAAGTGCGCTGGCCTCGATCTTAGGTTCCCGTCAGCTTCACGCAAGACTCTTTGCGCGCCAGCGCAAAAGGTTTGCGCGTTGACGCAAGTCAGCGTGAGCTCTCTCGCCTATCAAGCGCAAAACAAGTCTTGGGACGGGGGAGGCAAGCGCGCGGGGAGACGGCGGTCCCGCATGCGCGATGCCGAGCCCTGAGGGATGGCAAGCGATGAAGCGCGTTCGGATCAGCCAACAGGAAATCGTGTTTGCGGTCTTCGCTGCGCTCTTCCTGAGCTTCTCGATCTTCCTCAGGGGCTTTCTCTCTGCTGACAACATGCTGACATTGCTGCAAGAACGTTGCAGTGCTCGGCATCCTTGGCCTCGGAATGGCGATCGTCGTGATCGGCCGCGGCATCGACCTGTCGCTGATCGCGGCGCTCGCAGTCCCCGGCGGCCTCGTGCTCCAGATGGTGCAGAACGGCCATTCGCTGCCGGCCTCGCTGCTTTCGGCAGGCCTGCTGGCGATCGCGATCGGTCTCGTCAACGGCTGGCTGATCGCCTATGCGGAAGTGCCGCCCCTGTTCGCGACGCTGGCGACCGGCCTGTTCGTCGCCGGTCTCGGTCAGGCCGCCCTGTTCCAGCTCGATGTCGTGCAATGGAGCGACGGCCTCGCCGGCTTCGAGCGGCTCGGCCAGGGCAGCATCCTTGGCATCCCCACCTCGATCGTGATGTTCGCGGTCGCCTGCGCCGTGGTGTTCGTGCTGCTGCGCTGGACGCGCTGGGGCGCCTACATCTACGCCATCGGCGACAACCCGTTCGCGGCGCGCGTCACCGGCATCCCGTCGCGGCCCATCATCGTGCTGCAATACGTCCTTGCCGCGTTGATCGGCTGCTTTGCCGGCCTCGTGCTGGCGGCGTCCGTCAACTCCATGCCGACCCGCATCTTCAACTCGACCCTGATCTACGACGTCATCCTCGTCGTCGTGCTTGGCGGCATCGGCCTGTCGGGCGGGCGCGGTGGTGTCGTCAACGTCATCATCGGCACGCTGCTGATCGGCACCATGCTGAACGGAATGACGATCCTGAACATCCCCTATGCCGGCCAGAACCTCATCAAGGGCCTCGTGCTCCTGGTCGCTGTCATCACCGACACGTTCCTCAATCCACGCAACGAAGAAACGGCCCAGCAGGGCGACATCTGATCGGCCCAAGGAAACACGCCTGGGAAATACGCCCGTCCAACAAGGAGGAAGACAATGGCCTGCATGCACAAATTCGCGCTTGCGAGTATCGCCGCTCTGGCGCTTTCAGCCACCGCGGGTCCGGCGCTCGCCCAACAGGGGCTCGACGAGCCGTTTCAAAAACCGTTCCGGGAAGCGCTGGCCGGCAAGACGGTCGCCTACGTGCCGGTCGCGATGAATTTCGACCTGACGGAAGGCTGGTATGCGGGCCTGAAGAAAGAGCTCGAGCCGTTCGGCGTCAAGTTCGTCATTCGCGATCCCAACTGGAACACCAATGCCGGCGCGCAGGCCGTCACCTCGCTGATCTCCGAGAAGCCGGCGGTGATGGTGATCCACAATCCCGACGTGCAGACCTACGCAAAGCTGCTGCAGCGCGCCGAGAACGAGGGCATCTACGTCATCCAGATCAACATGGGCTCGGCCTATCGCAGCTCGGCCTTCGTCGGCGCCAACTGGATCGAGATCGGCGAGCGCCAGACCGAGGGCGTGGTGAAGGCCTGCCAGGGCAAGTCGAACAAGATCGCCATCATCCAGGGCGCGCTCTCTGCGGCCGCCAGCGCCTACACGCTCAAGGGCGTGGAGAACATCCTCGCCAAGCACCCCGAGGTGAAGGTCGTCTCGAGCCAGGCCGCCGATTGGGATGCCGCCAAGGCCAAGGCGATCACCCAGACCGTGCTGAAGCAGAATCCGGACCTCTGCGGCATCGTCGGCTTCTGGGACGGCATGGACATCGGCACCGCCGCTGCGATCAAGGAAGCCGGCCTGACCGGCAAGGTGTTCCTGGCAACGTCGGGCGGCGGCGAGCGCAAGGGCGCATGCGAGCTGGTGAAGAACGGCTCGTTCGACCTCAACATGAGCTACGACGTACCGACGCAGGCGGCGCAGATGGCCGGCACGATCAAATGGCTGCTGTCGTCGGGCGCCAAGCCGGGTTCGGTCAAGGGCTCCGAATACACCACGCTGATCCCGATCACCAAGGAGAACGCCGACACCCAGACGGCGTGCTGGAATCTCTCCGATCTCAAGAAGTGATCGCACACTGAAGCTGCGCGTTCCGCCCCTTCCGAGGCGGAACGCGCGACCTTGCTCATGGAATCAGCGGAAGGCAGATGCGCGAGACACTGACCAGGCTCCGATATCGCTACTGGCCGGACCATCTCCTCGGCGAGATCCTGTCCAAACGATGGACCGAAACCGCCATTCCGGTAATCCTGCTGCTGATCATCGGCTTCGCGCTCAGCCGCTCGCTCGAGCATTTCCTGTCGCCTGCGAGCCTCGCCGATACCGCGCGGCAGGCCGGCGAGATCGGCTTCATCGGCCTCGGCATGGCGCTGGTCGTCATCGTCGGCGGCATCGATCTGTCGGTCGGGTCGATCTTCGCGCTGACGGATTTCTGCGCGCTCTATCTGCTCGACGTGCTGAACTGGCCGGTCCCCGCCGTGGTGGTCGTCACCATGATCGTCGGCGGATTGCTCGGCGCGGTGAACGGCGTGCTGATCGGCTATCTCAGGCTGCGCGCCTTCATCACCACGCTGATCACGCTGATCATCTACCGCTCGGCCTATGACCTCCTGATCCAGCGTTATTCCAACGCGATCGCATCCGCCTTTCCCGACATCCCCTCCTGGGATTTCATCGGCGGCGGGAGCCTGTTCGGCATCCCCAGCGTCGCGCTGGTCTACATCGTGATCGCGATCTTCGGTCACGTCTTCCTGACGCGGCTGCGGCCCGGCTGGCACATCACGGCGATCGGCGGATCGCGGCGCTCGGCCTACAATTCCGGCATTCCCGTCCGCCGTACCATCGCGCTCTGCTATGTCGCGAGCGGCGTGTTGACCAGCATCGGCGCGCTGTTCTTCGCGGCCCGGCTCGGCACCGTCGGCGGCGACATCGGCGTCGGCCTCGAGGTGATCGTGCTGACGGCCACCGTGCTCGGCGGCATCACGCTCGGCGGCGGCAAGGGGTCGGTCGTCAAGTCCATGGTCGGCGTGCTCATCGTCCTCCTCGTCACCAACGGGCTGACCGCCATGAACGCGCGCGGCGGCGTCAACCGCATGGCGCTGGCGAGCATCCTGCTGGCGGCGGCGATAGTCGACATCCGCTGGCAGAAGAACCGCACCCGCATCATCAGCAAGGTCTATGTCGCTCCGACCTACCATGCGCTGCCGCCCCCGCCGCCGACCGAGATCGGCCAGGGCGGGCCGTTCGAGCAGAACGACAAGCTGCGCGACGTCTCGCTGATCGGGCTCGGCCGGATCGAGGCGCCCGAGGACGTCATTCTCGACCGCAACGACGTGCTTTATGCGGGCTCGCGGCACGGCGACATCATCCGCTTTTTCCCGCCGGACTATCAGCGGATGGAGGTGTTCGCGCATATCGGGGGCCAGCCGCTCGGCATGGCATTCGACAGAGAGGACAATCTCTATGTCTGCATCGGCGGCATGGGCCTCTACCGCATCAAGCCCGACGGCACCGTGGAGAAGGCCACCGACGAGACCAACCGCAGCATCTACTCCGTGAACGACGACAGCCGCCTCCGGCTTGCCGATGACTTAGACATCACCGACGACGGGCTGATCTTCTTCTCCGAGGCGACGGTTCGCTACGAGATGGACGAGTGGCCGGTCGATGGGCTGGAAGCGCGCGGCAATGGCCGCATCATCTGCTACGACACCAAGACCGGCACGACCCATACCGCGCTCCGCGGTCTCAAATTCCCGAACGGCGTTGCCGTCGCCAGTGACGGGCAATCGATCCTGTTCGCGGAGACGTTCGGCTGCTCGATCAAGCGCTACTGGTTCGCAGGCCCCAGGAAGGGCGACGTCGAGATCGTGATGGACAATCTGCCGGGCTATCCCGACAACATCAACCTCGCCTCGGACGGCAATTACTGGCTGGCGCTGGTCGGCATGCGCAGTCCGTCGCTGGATCTCGCCTGGAAGATGCCGGGCTTCCGCCGGCGCATGGCCAAGCGCGTACCGGTCGACGAATGGCTATTCCCGAACATCAACACCGGCTGCGTCGTCAAGTTCAACGAGCAGGGCAAGATCCTGGAATCGTTCTGGGACCTTAAGGGTCTCAATCATCCCATGATCACGTCGATGCGCGAGCATCGCGGCTATCTCTATCTCGGCGGCATCGCCAACAACCGCATCGGCCGCTTCAAGCTCGACAATGCCGATCCCAATTTCGTCCAGTACGACAAGCGCTGGAGAAAGCCGTCGTGATTGCCGCCGTCAAAGAATTCGCCAATCGTGTCCTCGGCCGTGGCGAGGCGGCCATCACCGTTCCGTCGTTCGACGGCGCGTTGAAGCCCAATCAGGCGCTCGAGCAGGCAGATATCCTGCACGAATGCGAAGCGCCGGAGGATCTTGCCACGGACGGCACGTCGCTGCTGCTTGCCGACGGCCCGCGGCTGGCACGCCTTTCCGGAAACTCGGCGACGACGATTCGGACCTTCGAGCGGCCGATCTCGGCGCTGACCTGCCTGCCTCGTGGCGGCCTGGCCGTCGCACTCGGCGGCACGGAGGTCCGGCTCTACGACAGCGACGTGGCCGAGACGCCCGCGACCGTCTTTACGCAAGGCTTGCACGCCGTCAATGCGCTCGCTGCCGCGGCCGACGGCACGTTGATCGCGACCGACGGATCCTCGTTGTGCGGTGTGGATGACTGGGCGCGCGATCTGATGGAGCCTCGGCAAGACCGGCCGGGTGCTGCGGCTCGATCCGAAGACGGGCGCGATCACCCAGCTTGCCAGCGGATTGGGCTACGCATTCGGCGCCGTCGCGGGCAATGGCAGCATACTCGTCAGCGAAAGCTGGCGGCATCGCGTGGTCTCGATCTCGCCGGACGGCAGCCGCAAGGACCTGCTGCGCCACCTGCCGGTCTATCCGTCCCGGCTTTCGCCGGCGCGCGGCGGCGGCTTCTGGCTCACCGCCTTCACCGCACGCACCCAGCTGGTCGAGTTCGTGCTGCGCGAGCCGGCCTATCGCCGCCGCATGATCGCGGAGATCGACCCGGAGTTCTGGGTCGCGCCGCGCCTGCGGTCCGGCCATTCCTTCAAGGAGCCGCTGCAGGGCGCGCACATCAAGACCATGGGCGTGATGAAGCCCTGGGCGCCGCCGCGGTCCTACGGTCTCGTCATCCGGCTCGGGGCCGACGGCCTGCCGCTCTATTCGCTGCATAGCCGGGCTGACGGCGTCAACCACGGCATCGTCGCCGCCGTCGAATGCGGCGACGACCTCGTCGTGATCGCAAAGGGACCTGGGCGCGTCATCAGACTGCCGCTGGCCTCCCTCGGCGAGGAGGTACGGGCATGAACGATCACGTCCTGTCGCTGTCGAAGGCGACCAAGCTCTACGCCGGCGTGCCCGCCATCGACGGCGTCGATTTCGACCTGCGACGCGGCGAAATCCACGCTCTCGTCGGCGAAAACGGCGCGGGAAAATCGACGCTGACGAAGGTCATGGCCGGCGTCGTGACGCTGACGTCGGGGGGCATGATGGTCGACGGCGTCGAGGTCACCCCGAAGACCCCGCTGGAGGCGCGCAACCTCGGCATCGCCATGGTGTTCCAGGAAAACAGCCTGGTGCCGACCATGACGGTGGCGCAGAACCTGTTCCTCGGCCAGGAGAAGTTCTACAACCGCCTGCGCGGCATCTACATCGCGGCCCAGCAATTCCTGCAATCGCTCAACTTCGATGTGACGCCGACCGCGACGGTCGGCGGCCTCGGCGCCGCGAAGAAGCAGATGGTCGAGATCGCACGCGCCGTCCTGCACAAGGCCAAGGTGATCATCTTCGACGAGCCGACGGCGACGCTGACGCCGGAGGAGAAGAAGTACTTCTTCGACCTGGTCAAGGACCTGAAGCGGCGCGGGGTCTCCATCATCTTCATCTCGCATGCGCTGGAAGAGGCGCTGTTGCTGGCCGACCGCATCACGGTGCTGCGCGACGGCAAGCATGTCGTGACCGACGAGGTCTCCCGCTTCGACCGGGCCCGCATCGTCCAGGCGATGGTGGGGCGCGATCTCTCCAACACGCTCTATGGCGCGCGCAAGGCGACGGTACGGCCTTCGGGCAAACGGGTGCTGACGGTGCAGAACCTGAAGATGGCGCCGATGGTGAAGAACAACTCGCTGTCGGTATTCGCAGGCCAGATCACCGGCGTGTTCGGTCTCGTCGGCGCAGGGCGCACCGAGACGTTCAAGATCGTCGCAGGCATCATGAAGCGCGACTTCTTCCATGGCGGCGAGGTGATCCTCGAAGACAAGCCGGTCCGCTACCGCGTCCCCGCGCCGGCCGTGCAGGCGGGCATCGCCTATGTGACGGAGGATCGCAAGGTCGAGGGCTTCTTCGAGACCGCATCCATCGCGCGCAACATCTATCTCGGCCTGCTCGCCAAGTTTCCGAAAGGACGCGCCTGGCTGTCACGGCGCGAAAGCACGGCGAGCGGGATGTCCTGGATCGAGCGGCTCAAGGTGCGCGCCATCGGCGACGAGGCCAAGGTCGTCGAATTGTCCGGCGGTAACCAGCAGAAGGTGGTGATCGCCAAATCGCTGATCCAGGATCCGGAGCTGATCATCTTCGATGAACCGACGCGGGGCGTCGATGTCGGAGCCATCGTCGAGATTCACGAGTTGATTAACTCGCTGGCCGACAAGGGCAAGGCGGTGGTCGTGATATCCTCCTATTTGCCCGAGATCATGGCACTGTCGGACCGCGTCCTGGTTTGCAGGCAGGGCAAGGTCGTTGAGGAGTTCTCCGCGCTGGAGGCGACGGAGGAGGCCATCATGTACGCGGCGATCCACTGACCGGCTCCCGCAGGGATCGCAGCACAAGCGATGTGGACGGATCAGGCGGACCGCGGCCTTGCGACGGACTGCCCGGTTCGCTCGCTCAGCAGCTTGCCAGTGGTGCTGTTGACGAAGTGCAGCGACATGCAGGCCGGGCACCTCACGGGCACATAGCTATCCGCCGGCTCGGAACTCTCGAGCCGCCAGTCATCGATCCGATGCTGGACGTTCATGCCGGTGCGCGGGCACCTGAATAGGATTTGGCGGTGCATGCTCCTTCTATGCGCCCGAACGGCGGCTGGCGAAATTGCGGACGATCCCCTACGGACCTTTCCTAGGTTTGCGATGGGTCAAAGCGGACCATCCTCCCGCGCTTATGCTCTATTCGGGATCGGGCGCGCTGTCCGGTACCAGACGAAGCGGAGCCCGGACTCCTAGGCACTCCGGGCTCGCTTCGGAACAATGGGTTCGGCGGCCGCGCGTTGCCGGCAAACAGGCCACCATCTGGACCGCCCCGATCGGGAGAGCAGCCATGATGTCCGCCAATCTCGACGATCTCTCGGCAGCCGTGCGCTACGCGCTCGAGACGACCCGTGCGATCACGGTCTGTCCTTTTCACGACGAGGTGACCATTCGCGTCGGCGATGACGCCGCCGAAAGCCATGCCTACGAACGCGCCAAACGTATCGTGAAGAGCGATGGAACGGCATTCGAGGCCGACGCGCTCAGAGACGAGATCGACCGCCAGCTCGAGGCTCGCCGCGGACGGCCGATGCCCGAAATGCGACCGGCCCGGTCCGGCCGGCTAGGCGCGCTGCACCACGTCGCCGTTCAGGAAGCCGCGCGTCTGGACGCGTTCTTGCTCTGCCGTCGCGGCGCGAGGCTGTGCGGCCGTCCGATCAGATAGCCCTGCATCTCGTCGCAGCCCTCCTGTACCAGCAGCGACATCTGAAGCTCGGTCTCGATGCCTTCCGCGAGGACCGGCACCCCGAGCCCGTGGGCGAGGCCGATCACGGCCCGCACGATCGCGAGCGAGCGATCATTCTGGCCGAGCGAGGCGACGAAGGAGCGATCGATCTTGATGCGGTCCAGCGGAAACGCTTCGAGATAGGACAGCGAAGAATATCCCGTTCCGAAATCGTCGAGCGCGATCAGGATGCCGAGCGCCTTGAGCGACCGCATGGTCCGCTTGGCGCGCGGCATATCCTCGATCAGCACGCCTTCGGTGATCTCGAGCTCGAGACGCCCGGCCGCAAGCCCGCTGTCGCGCAGCGCGCGGCGGACCTGCCGATCGAGATTTTCCCGACGGAACTGTGCCGCCGAGACGTTGACGGCCACGCGCAGCGGCCGATCCCACGACGCCGCTTCCCGGCACGCCTCCATCAGGACCCAATCATCGATCTGCGCAATGGAGCCGCTCTGCTCCGCGATCGGAATGAAATCGCCCGGAGCGATGATGCCGCGCACCGGGTGCCGCCAGCGCACGAGCGCCTCATAGGCCATCAGCGCGCCGTCGCGGTGCTGCTGCGGCTGGTACTCCAGATAGAGCTCGCCGCGCTCGACTGCAGTCCGCAAATCGTGCTCCAGCGCGCGGCGGTCCCGCAGCTGCTGGTCCATCGCGCTGGTGAACATACGGATGGCGCCCCTGCCCTCGTGCTTGGCGCGATACAGCGCAGCATCCGCATTGGCCAGCAGCGACACGGAATCGTCGGCGTCCCTCGGATACAGCGCGACGCCGACGCAGAGATCGATCTTCAGCACGTGGCCGTCAACCTCGATCGGCTGCTCGAATTGAGCCCGTATCCTGGAGGCGAGCAGCTCCGCGGTCGCCGGCAGCGGCGACAGGTCGGTTATGCCGATGAACTCGTCGCCGCCGACGCGCGCCACGTAGGATCCCTGTGCGGCCTGCTGCAGCCGCCGCGAGGCCGCGCGCAGCACGGCGTCGCCGACGGCGTGGCCGAACCGGTCGTTGATTTCCTTGAAATGGTCGAGATCGATGCAGAGCACGGCGAAGGCGCCGTCGGTGATGTCCGCGCGCTCGATCGCGGCGCCGAGATGCTGGTCCAGGGCTGCCCTGTTGGGCAGCTCGGTCAGTGCATCGTGACACGCCAGGTAGTTCACCCTCTGCTGCGCCCGATTCCGCTCCGTCACGTCGAAGGCGACGCAGACATGGGCGGACTGCCCTTCATAGGCGAGCGGGCGGGAATCGATCACGACCTCGATGACCTCGCCGTCCGCGGTGCTGTGCAATTCGCAGTCGCGTCCGGTTCCCGCTTGCGGCTGGCCATGGGCGAGCTGATGCTCGGACATGGCGAGGAGATCCCGGCGCGAATAGCCGTAATGCCGGCACATCGCACCGTTCACGGCGATGAGCCGGCGCGTGTTCGCATCGACCACCCACATCGGAAGCGGGTTCTCTTCGAACAGGAGGCGGAAGGAGGCTTCCGCCTCCACAAGAGCCGTCGCGGTTCGATGTCGCTCCGTGATGTCCTCGTGGGTGGCGACCCAACCATTGTCCTCCATCGGGCGATGGCGGATCCGAACGATCCGGCCGTTGTTCAACTCCACGGTCGTATCCGAATCTTTGGCGATCACCGGCGCGCTGTTGCGCCAGACCAGATAATCCGTCTTCTCCATCTTCGGTGCGCTGCCGATCGAATAGCGGAGGTCGACGATGTCGTTCAGCTTCATGCCCGGCCGCACCAGCTTTGGATCGAGATCGTAGATCTCGAGATATTGCCGGTTGCAGACGATCAGGCGTTGATCGGCATCGAAAAAGCACAGGCCCTGGGACATGTTGTTGAGCGCCCTGTCGAAGCGTTCTGCGAACGCGGTCGCATTCTGCTCCGCGGCCCGCGCGCGATCACCTTCCAGGGTCAGCCGTTCGTGGGTCTCGACCATCTTCACGAAAGAGCGGAAATTGGTGTTGATCATCCGGGCGAGGAGGGCGAGCAGCGCCAGCAGATTGATGCCGACAGAGATCAGCATGCCGTCGCCGGAGAACAGCAGGAGGGTGGCGATCGGTGCGCCCGCGATCAGCATCGCCGAGCGGGACGATGGCGGGAAGCTGCCGAGACAATAGGCGGTGCCGACGCAGCCCATGAAAAGCAGCAGCGAGACCGACACGCGCAGACCGGGATCAACCACCATGAACAGCGCCAGGATCCAGATCACGAAGCTCGAGCTGATCAGCATGGTGGCGAGGCGAACCCTCGCGAGCCCCGGTACGCCTCCTCGGCGGTGAAATCGGCCTGCTTCATCCGGAGCCACTGGACGAGGCGCAACAGACAGGCGGTCAGGAGAGCGCCCGGCAAGGCAAATCGCAGCCATGCCGACACCGTATTCGGCAACAGTAGCCCGACGCTGATACTGTTGACCACGAGCACGGCGTAGAGAACCGGCACCTGCTTGCGGAGCACGCGGAACTGCTCGACGAGCAGCGAACGGCCGAGCGGTTCGGTCGTATCACCGATCGCGAAGGCGTCACGAAATCGCGCGAAGAAGCTCATCAAGATTGTCCCGGCCGCTTGAAAGGCTAGGACAGAGAGGCGAAGGACACGTAAAAGCGCTTGGTGTCTTCCACCTTAACGGGAGTGTTGCAGCTCCAAAGAAGACAATCCAATCAATGAGTTCGGGTCGCTTCCTGCGTTCCAGCCCGGGAACCGAGCATTGATGACCCGGGCTCAATCCCGCTCAATGCTCCACCCGGTACAACCGCCATCGCGCCGGCACGCCCTTGAGCTGGTGCATGCCGTGATCCCTGAAGCGGATCTCGGACTTTGCCACCAGATCCCTGACCGCGCTCGAGACCAGCACCTCGCCGGCCCGCGCCTTGGCAGCAACGCGCGTGCCGATGTGAAAGGCGAGACCGACCATCTCGCCGCCGCTCACCTCGTATTCGCCGGCATGCAGCCCGACCCTGATGTCGAGCCCCAACGTGCGCACGGCCTTCTGGATCGCAGTCGCGCAATTGATTCCAGCCGCCGGCGCCTTGAACGTCGCCAGAATGCCGTCGCCGGTCGTCACGACTTCCTTGCCGCGCGAGCTCTTCAGCTCCTTGCGCACGGCGGCGTAATAATGGCCTATGACCTTGGTCCAGCGCGCATCGCCGAGCTTCGCGGCTTTTGCGGTGGAGCCGACGATGTCGACGATCAGGATCGTGGCCAGCACTTGCTTGGACTCGGCGCCACCCTCGGCCGCCCGGCGGCGGGACGCGATCGGCCCGTCCAGCGGCTCATAGCGATGGCTACGACGCCGGGCGATCGCGGCTTTGGCATAGTCCTGGGCACGCTGCGCCGTACCGCAACGAACCGTCTTCTCCTGCGGCAGCCGTGTCCAGTAGACCCTTCGACCATCGCCGGCGCCCTGGACTTCGACGGCGCCCCATTTCAGAAAGACCGCCGAACCAACCCGCCGGACACACCACGCCTTCGACGTGTAACCCGATACGTTCGACTGATGGATTCCGATGCGTAGGAATTTTGGCATGTAGGTGCGGCCAATCGGACCATGGCTAGTTCAGTTGAAGCGTAGTTGCACATTTCTGCGTTGGCAACAACCGAGCTGTCATGCGTCCCCCCGCGGGCAATTGCTCGCCGTCGGCTGTGTCTCGTCGATCATCCGCTCCGCGTCGCCGCAAGCGTCAGACGGATTCCGGTTGCGGTCAGAGCCACTCCAGCGATGAGAGAGGCGTCGATCGGCTCATTCAGCGCCCATGCGGAAATCAGTAGACCGAGGCTGGGTGTCGCCAACAGCGCCATCGACATCGCACTGGCGGCAAAGCGGCGCCCGGCCTCGACCACGGCCCAGTAAGCGAACGCGGTTGCGACCGGCGCCACGTAGACGAGCGTGGCCGCACCAAGCGGCGATATCGCCGGCGGCGGTCCCTCGACAGAGATCGCGGTGGGGAGCAGCACGATCGTGGCGATGAGCATCTGCCAGGGCGCGAGGCTCAACGCCGAAGAGGCGAAGCGATGCCCCCGCACGGTCACGATAGTGACGGCCCACGCCGTCGCGGCGGCCATCAGCATCGCGTAGGCCAAGGTCTGCTTGCCAGCGACGGCAAAGGACGGCGAGGCAATCACGGCGGTGCCTGCACATCCGATCAATACACCCGCAACCATCTTCGGCCCCAGGTCTTCGCCCAGCCGCCACGCCGCAAGCGGCGCCACCACGATGGGGGTGGAAAAGGCCAGCACGGACGCGCGCCCGGGCGGCAAGATCGTCAAGGCGAGACCCGTGAGCGCCGAATACGTCGCCATCTGAAGCGTACCCGAAACGACGACGAAGGGAAGATCTGCGGGCGATGGCAGCGCCAGCTCACGGCGCGCAATCAGGACTCCGAACAGGATGAGCGCCGCGATCGCATAGCGGAAACAGCCATACCAGATCGGCGAAATCTGGCCGACACCAATCTTGATGACCGGCCAACTGACGGCCCAGATCAAGACCAGCGACAGCAGTAACAGCCAGTCGCGCGGCTTTGGATTGATGGCTCGGGCGGGCGCGGCGATCGCCGAGCTAGAATCGTTCACTGGATGGCCGCAAGTCGAGTTCATGGGTCCACGCGCTGCGGCTTTGCCGGTGCAGTTGATAATAGCTCTCCGCGATCGCGCCGGGCTGAAGCAGGGCCTCTGAGGGGTCGTGCTCCTGCGCGATCATGCCGTCGAGGATGACATGCGCCACGTGAATGTTCTTCGGGCCCAGCTCGCGTGCCATCGCCTGGGCCAGCGCGCGCAGGGCAAATTTCGGAGAGGCAAAGGCGGCAAATCCGGCCCCGCCGCGGATCGATCCGGTCGCACCTGAAAAGATGATGGTCCCGCCTCCGCTCTCCAACATGGATGCCGCAGCGGCGCGACCGACCAGGAAAGCGGCGAAACAACCCGTGCGCCACGCCCGCTCGAACAGCGCCTCCGAAATGTCGAGGATTCCACCCCGATCCCATATGCCGACATTGAACACGACCAGGGATGCCGGTCCAAATTCGCTTCGCACGCGCGCGAACACGTCCTTGACCTGCTCGGCGTCAGTCGCATCGCATGAATAGCCGCGAACCAGGTCGCCCCGGGGCTCGACCGTCCCACCGCTGCGCGACACCGCGGCGACGCGCATGCCCTCATCCGCGAAACGGGCAACGAGCGCGTTGCCCAATCCGGCACCCGCGCCGACGACGACGGCAACCTCATGTGAATTCACGTCCGAGCCTCCGGGGTTCAATGGGCATCACGCCTTGGACTTCACGTAGCGGACCAGGCCGATCACGTCGTCGGCCACGAGCCGGCCGATCGCTCCGCTGGAATAGACGGCCGTGATCACCCTTCCGTCCGGGTCGAGAACGAAGCCGGTCGACTGCAGGTAGCGCGGGCTTTCGTTGACGTAAGCGCCAGTCATCGCGGCGATCCCATCGGCATCGGCGCTATAGCCGACCGGAAAATTCAGCCGATGCTTTTCAACCAGCGCGCTCGCGGTGATCCTGTCGTCGACCGACATGGCCACGACCCCGATCCCGAGCTTCATCGAGCTTCTCCTTCGCACGAGCAAAGGCCGAAAGCTGCGCGTTGCAATATGGGCACCATGATCCGCGATACATCAGGACCACGCCGTAGTGACCGGCCAGATGCTGCACGACCGAAACCGTGCCGTCGGCGACCGTGTCGAGCGTCAAGGCCGGAAAGACATTGCCATTGTCGAGACGAGACATTCTTGTCCTCTTCATAAACTGGACTATTTAGTCCAATTACTTGCCAGCCCTTGCGCTGTCAAGTACGGTGAAAGCCATGAACAAAAACGTGACCGCCTTGCCGAAGACCTCGTTGCCCAGAGCTTCATCGCCCAAGACCTCATCGCGGGAGACCTCATCACCCAAGACGGCGCGGGGCGCGGCGACGCGCGCGCGCATCGTCGATGCGGCGACCGAACTCGTTCGCGCGCGGGGCGCCGCAAACACGACGATCGATGCGGTGATCGAGGCCAGCAAGGCCAGCAAATCGCAGCTCTATCACTACTTCGCCGACAAGGACGAACTCGTGCTGGCGGTGATCCAGCGACAAGCCGAATGCGTGCTCGGAACTCACGAAGGCCTGCTGCGAAAGCTCAATTCCCTCACCGGACTCCGCCGATGGCGCGACGCCGTCGTCGAGTTGACCGATCAGACCAATTGCGCGGGCGGCTGCCCGCTCGGCTCGTTGGCGGCCGAGGCTCTCAGAGACGCCGCGCACGCGCGCGGCGCTGGCGGACAGCTTCGCGCACTGGGCAGGCTATTTCGAAGCGGCATTCGCGAGGATTCAGACGCGGGCGGGGAGAACGCCTACCGGCAATTTGAAGGAGCTTTCAGAGGCGATGCTCGCAAGCCTGCAAGGAGGACTCTTGCTCGCACAGACCCTGCGGTCGACGAGGCCCCTGGAATTGGCGCTGGACATGGCCATCGAACATGTCGCCGCGCGGCTCGAGCCCTAACGGCGCCTCAGCCGTGATAGGCAAACAGCTCGATCGGATCGCTGAAGCCGCGTACCTCGTGCTTGCCGACACGCTCCAGCTCGAATTGCGGCTGCACCAGCTCGGCAAAGTCACGTGACAGCAGCACCGTTCGTCCCAGCTGCTTGGTGAGAGTCTCCAGGCGCGAGGCCATGTTGACGGCCGGGCCGATCACCGTGAAGTCGAGCCGGCTGCTCGATCCGATGTTGCCGTACATGACGTCGCCGACATGAACACCGATGCCATAGTTCAGCGGCGCGCGGCCGGTCGCACCGTTTCGCTCGTTCAGGGCGGCCATGGCCCGACGGGCTTCGGTGACGGCATGGAGCAGCTTGGCACAGGCGTCGGGTTGCTGGAGCGGAAAGATCGCGAGCAGGCCGTCGCCGATGAATTTCAGGATCTCCCCGCCGTGCCGCGCGATCGGCTCCGACATGGCATCGAAATAATCGTTCAGCAGGTCGATGACGTCGTCGCGCGGCCAGTTGTCGGAGATCTTGGTGAACTCCCGCAAGTCGCAGATCATGATCGCGGCACGCACCGTGGTGCCGGTGCCGCGCCTGGTGGCGCCGGCCAGGATGAGACTCGCCGGCATGGGTGCCGACATAAGTCTCCAGCAGCGTTCGCGCCAGGCGGTTCTTGATGCGGATCTCGCTGACCAGCGCCAGCACCGGCAGGACGTTCTTCAGGGCCGCGATGTCCGCGTCGCTGAAGCCGCCGGGACGGTCGGTGGCGAAGGTGATGAAATGGCGCTTGCCGAGCGTGTGGTATAGCGGCCAGGCCACGTAGTCAGTCAGGCCCTTTTGGCGCATCTCGTCATAGAGAGCGTGCTTGCGGCCGAGTGCAGCATCCCGTTCGAGGTTCTCGCGCACCTCGGCCGCGCCGTCCTGCATCTCGTTGGCGGCACTGCCGATATATTCGGACCGTTCGCGAACGTCGTAATCGACCAGTGCAATCTCCGCGTCCCGCATCCCGTCCGACCACATGAAGCGGGCGCCCAGCCATTGCGGGTGATTGATCAGGATGTGGAGCGTCGACCGCTTCAGCGGGATGCCGGCCTGCTGCAGGCGGTTGCACATCTGCGCGAAGATATTGTCGATGAAGCGTTCGTCGCGCGTGCCGTTGGTCAGCCAGTCGACGACGCCGCCGGCTTGCGTGGGGGCATTGTTGGTCGGTGGCGAAGTCATCGTCTGCCCTTCAGCGGCGGTCTGCATCGCCAGCACATATCGTGCTCCTCCCGCACCACGTCAACCTGGCCAGTTGCCCGGATTGTGCGCAGGGAACGATCGCGCTAGCCGACCGGCCGGATCGAGCCCAGCACCGCCAGCCCCGACACCAGCGCCAGCTGCGAGGCCGCGTCGAGGTCCACCTTCAGCGTGTCTTCGTGCGAAATTGAAAAGTCCTCGCCGTCGAGGCGGACGCGGCAATCGCCGCGCGCCGCGTAAACCAGATGAGTTCCGGCACCAAGCGGGCGCGTGCCGGGCTCGCGGAGCGCCACGAGGCTCGATCTCCGCCGCGCCGCGCCGGGCCATCAAATTGACGACCTCGACCGGGCCGTCTTCGAGCACGGTCACGATCTCCATCTCGCCGGTGAAGCGCACCGTCGTAAAGGTTCACGCTCGTCGAACTCCTGGCCGGGCGACTTCAGCACCAGCCCGCGGCCATCGACGACCATCTGGAGCCGGTCGATGCCGGGCATATGGGAGAATGGACCGGGCGCCACGATCGGCGTGGACGCGAGGCGCCAGAGCAGGCTGCCCCAGTCCTTCGTCGCCGCGTCGGCGCGCCAGGCGCCCGCAATGTCGGTGAAGACGCCGCCGCCGTTCTTCCAGGGCGAGCGGGTGTAGTCTTCGGATTTCAGCAGCGTGGTTTTCATGGGTTCGGACGGTCCGGGCGGGGCATGAGTGCGGAAGTACTAGCACGTCATCGTAGCCTGGATGGAGCAGAGCGCAATCCGGGGCAACTCGCGCAACGAAGGCATGGTCCCGGATATCGCTTTCGCTCATCCGGGCTACGCATGTCTTGCGCCCCTCACTCGCCCTTGCCGCCCTTCAGTTTCGGCAGGGTCTCGACGATCTTCTGCTTGCCGTCGACGATCTCAGCCAGGAAGCTGGCGCGGTCGATATCGCCGTTCTGGTCCCAGCTTGCTTCCATCAGCATGCCGGGCGCCTTGTCGGGCGTCAGCGTCAGGCCCTTCATCACGGCGCCGAAGGCTTTGCTGTCGAACTTGCCGAGCTTCTCGGTGACGTATTTGACGAGATAGACCGCCGTGTAGCCCTTGATGCCGTTGTGGTCGGGCCGATACTTGTAGCGCTCGCTGAACTTCTTCGTGAACGCCTCGATCGCGGGCACCGGCGCGTCGGCGGACAGGCCGACATGGCCGCGGACGCCGTTGGCGGCGGGGCCGGCGAGACTCGACCACCTTTTGGCTGAGCAGCGTGGTCTCGCCGAACAACGGCGTCGACACGCCCTGCCGCTTGGCCTCGATCAGGAAGCGCGCGCTCTCCTCCTCGTTGGTGTAGACGAAGATCGCGTCGGCCTTGGCGCCTTTGAGCTTGATGACGTCGGAGCCGAAATCGACCTGGCCCTGCTCGGTGGAGATGTCGGCCGCGACCTCGATGCCGCGTGCCTTCATCTCCTTCAGGAAGTTGTCGTGGCCGCCCTTGCCGAAATCATTGTTGACCCAGAGAACCGCGACCGACTTCACCTTCAGTCTGTCGTGCAGGTAGTTGGCGATCTTCGGCATCGAGAATTGCTGGCCGAAAGCGGTGCGGAACACGAAAGGATTGCCCTGCGTGGTGATGTCGGCGGCCTCGGCGCCGACGATCTGCGGAATCTCGGCGGCCTGTGTCAGCGCCATGTTGACCTTGACCGAGCCGGAATAGATCGGGCCGAGCACAACATAGGGATCCTTGTCCAGGACCTTCTGCACCTGCGCGCGCGAGACGCCGGGATTGCTCTGGGTGTCGAGATGCTCGGTCTGGATCTTCCGCCCGAGAATGCCGCCGGCATTGTTGATCTCGTCCACGGCGAGCGCGACGCCGTCGCGCCAGTTGGTGCCGGAGACCGCACCGGGACCGGACAGCTCAATGACGTCGGGGATGTAGACCGTGGTCTGCGCCTGCGCGATATTCGCCCATAGCGATGCCGCGAGCGCGATGCCGACCGGCCCTGCGAACTGCCTCATGACGTACTCCCTCCCGTTTTGCTCTGTTGTTATCTTGCTCAATCTGTCCCGTCGTCGAAGCCGAGCAACCGTGCCGGCGTTCGCCACAACAGGCGATGCTGATCGCCGGGATCCGGAAATAGTTGTGTCAGCACCGCGAGCAGCGGGCCGTAGTCGAGCCGCTCGGAAGCGCGCAGGAACGGATAGTCCGAGCCCCAGACGCAGCGATCGAGCGTGAAGGCCTCGACCAGAGCGGCAATGAACGGCCAGGCGTCCTCATAGGGATGCGGCGCTTGCGAGAACTTGTAATAGCCGGAGAGCTTGACAAGCGCGTCGCGCTCGCGGCCGATCGCCAGCAGCGCCTGGAACGCCCGGCCCTTCACGCCCTGCGCGACCGACGGCCGGCCGCAATGATCGAACACCAGGCGCACGTCCGATTTTTCGATGAGCGGCAGCAGTTCGAGCAACTGGTCCTGCTCGACCTGGATCTGAACGAACAGGCCGAGGCTCGTCAGCTTCTCCAGCAGCGGCGCGGCCTCGAGGTAATGGCCGGCGCCGTGGAACGGCACGTTGAAGGCAACGCCGATCACGCCGGCGGCCTTCAGGCGTTCGAGGCTCGCCGATGTCGACGTCGTTCTCGACGACAGCGACGCCCCTGAAGCGGCCGGCACCTTGCGCCAGCGTGTCGAGCAGGATGCGGCTATCGCTGCCGTAGCCGGTGTTGGTGGCGACGACGAGCGCATGGCGGACATCGAAGGCGTCGAACACGCGAAGGAGCTGTGCCGCGGGGGCGATCTCCTGCCCGCTCGGCCTGTACGGCGTGTCATCCGAATAGGGAAAGCGGACGGGATCGATGGCGTGGATGTGGCAGTCGATCCTGGGGGACACCGGCAGCGTCATGGCGCAAAGCTCCCGGCTGTTCAGAACGTCGCTTCGATGGCCTTGACCAACTCAGGCGTCACCTCGGGCATCACGCCGAACCAGGCCTTGAAGGCGAGCCGGGCCTGATTGAGCAGGAGGCCGAGTCCGTTCACTGTGACGCAGCCGCGCGCACGGGCCTCGGCGAGAAACGGCGTCTCCAGCGGCGTGTAGATGAGATCGGCGGCGAGCGTTTCGGATCCCAGCCGCGACAGGTCGATCTCCAGCGCGCCCTTTCCGACCATGCCGCGATCGGTGCAGTTGACGAGCAGTGCGACATCGGCGAGCGCCGCGCCGCGGTCGTCCCACGCGACGGTGCGGATCGCGGAACCGAATTCGGCCGCGATCGCCTGCGCCTTCTCTGCCGTTCGGTTGGCGATGCGGATGTCGCGCGCGCCATTCTCCAGCAGCGCCACCACCACCGCGCGCGAGGCGCCGCCCGCGCCCAGCAGCAGGATCGGCCCGGCATCGCCGCGCCAATCCGCCTTGGCGTCGCGCAGGCTCTGCACGAAGCCGTTGCCGTCATTGTTGAAGCCGGACAGCGTGCCGTCCTCTTCGATCACGATGGTGTTGACTGCGCCGATGCGCTTTGCGGTCTCGTTGACGCGGTCGAGCAGCGGCATCGCCGTCTGCTTGTGCGGCATGGTGACGTTGCAGCCGCGGAAACCAAGCGCGATCAGGCCGTCGAGCGCATCCTCCAGCCGCTCCGGCTTGACCGCGAGCGGCACATAGGCGCCGCGGATGCCATGCGCCTTCAGCCAGTAATTGTGAATGACCGGCGAGCGCGAATGCGCAACCGGCATGCCGATGACGCCAGCCAAACCAAAACCATCCGCCTGCGGCATGCTGCGCTTCCATCCTCGAACCGCCTGCCAACACGCAAGACGGCCTTCTCCCACGGCCGCACCTTTCGGTATTCGACCATTCTATTTGTTCATTTGTACAATTTTATTAGGCGGATTGGCCATCGCGTGCAATCTGAATCTGCTGATGGCCCCGCATCGGGTCGACGCCGCTATTTCGACGTCAACGCAGCCACCGGCCGCCAGGCGGCGTCTGGAGCGGCCGATATGAGCTGCCGGCAGCGGTCGCGCATCAGCTCGGCGGGGCGATCATGGACCCGCCGTTTCAACACCGTTTCGAAATGGGCCAGCGCATCGGCAAACCGCCGCGCGCGATAGCACGCAAGGCCGCGCTCGTAGTCCGCGATCCAGCCGATCGCCTCGCCCTCGTCCGGGTTCCCGATCAGCTCGTGAACGGACAATCCCTCCTCCCGTCCGTAGACCGCGATACTGTCGACCTCGCGCGTGATGACGGCGCCGCGCGCCAGGCGCTCGGTCGTCTCGCCGATCAGGATCTGCGTGCCATAGGATTTGTTGGCGCCTTCGAGCCGGCTGGCGACGTTCACAGCATCGCCGATCACGGTGTAGTTCAGCCGCAGCTCCGAGCCGATATTGCCGACCAGCATGCGGCCCGAATTGATGCCGATCCGGATCTGGAGCGGCTCGCCGAGATCGTCGGCGAGGCCCGACTCTTCCACCGCCCTGCGACAGCCGAGCGCCGCGCGGCAGCAACGCGCGGCGTGATCGTCCTGCGGCTGCGGCGCCCCCAGAACGCCATCACGGCGTCGCCGATGAACTTGTCGATGGTGCCGCCATTGGCGACGATGATCTCCGAGGTGATGTCGAGATAGCGCGACAGCAGCGGCACCACGCGGTCGCCGAGCCGCTCGGACAGGCCGGTGAAGCCGGCAATGTCGATGAACATCACGCTGAGGCTCCTGAACGCTGCCGCCGGGCCTCGCCTCGACGCCCTGGCGCAGCAGGCCGCGGACGAGATCGGCCGGGATGAACTTGCGGAACGCGGAGAGGCCGGACGCCATTTCCGCGATCGCGCCCGAGAGGCTCGCGATCTCCTTGAGCCGCGAGGGGTGGCGGCGCACCTGCTCCAGCGCGAAGGCTTCGACATGGCGCAGCTCTCCGACGACGCGCGACAGCGGCGCGGCGATGACGGTGCGCGCCAGCATCGCCGAAGCCAGCGCCGCGAGCACGGCACCGACGGCGAGGCCGAGAATCAGGCGCTGCAGCGTCGTCTCGACCGGCCCGAGAAACTCGGCCTCCGGAATCACGGTGGCGAGCGACCAGCCAGGAAACGGCAGCGGCGTCAGCGCAACCTCGTAAGCCGCGCGCCCCGACGTCAGCCGGCTTCGCCAGGCCTCCTTGCGGCCGGCCTCGCCGGCCTTTTCGAGCGCAAGGCGCGCCAGCGGCAGCAGCGTCGTATCGCCACGCGCCGGATGCAGCTCGTCGGCATCCCTGTCCGGCGCCGCGATGAGCCTCGCCGCTACCGTCGACGATGAAGGCGGTCCCCGTGCGCCCGACCTCGAGCTGCGACAGGAAGCGCGCAAGCCTGGTATATTCGATGATGACCGCCAGGACGCCTTGGCGCTCCTGATAGACGTCGATCGGCCCCGCGAACGCGATCGACGGCCGCTCGCCGGCGGCATGGTCCGTCACCCTGAACCATTGCGGCTGGTCCGCGCTGAGCCCGGCCTTGAACCAGGCCTGATCGGCAACGCGGAACGAGGTCGGCTCGAAGCGGCGGTTGGCGAACTCGATGTCGCCGGGCACCACGTCATATTCATCGACGCGGCGCTCGCCGGCATGATCCGTCAGCGAGATCTCCATCATCTCCAGGCGGCGGTCGCCGAGCTTGTGCGCGGCGAAGAAGGAGCCATCGGGCCAACCGAAGGCGACCCAGGAAATCGTCGCCTGCGACTGCAATTGCGACAGGAACACGAACTCGCGCTTGTCGGCCTCGCGGGTGTCGAGCACGTTCTGCAGAAATAGCGTGCGAATCGCGGTGTGCGCGGCGCGCGCCTCGTCGACGATGGCCGAGACCTCCTTGCGCACCGCCGCCACGATCTGCTCGTTGATGGTCGAGGCGAGCTGCCGGCTGGTCGCCTCCGCCGTGCGCCACCACAGCAGGCTGGAGAGCGCGGCGGTCAGCAGGATCGCGGCCAGGACCAGCGCCGATATGGCGAGGCGGATGCTGACCGTCATCCTCGCGATCGCCTGAAGCCGTCGTTCGGGATCAACCTTCATCGCTGCCTTCGCTTGCCGGTCCACCCGAGCCACTGACATGCTCTACGCCGCCGGCGCTCACCCGTTACGTCTGGCAGGAAACAGATACCTGCTGCCAATGCCCGGTGGCTACCGTCTCGATAGACCCAAGGCATTGGCCTTGAAGGGGCGTTTGCCCGCTAATGCCGCCCCAGCGCACCGGCGGTGCGCCTGATCCAATCAGGTCTCACGGGTTCGTGAGCAGCCTTTTGTAACGCGGGCTGCACTCGCATCGAAGGAGACCATGCGCGCATCGCCTGCCCGGCAATGCCATCTCGAACAGGAGAATCCCGATGTCTGCCAAACACGCCATCACCTCGCTCGTCCTCGCCGGCGCCGTATCGACCGCGCTCGCGACCCTCGCCGCCGCCGGCCCCCTGACCAAGGCCGAAGCCGAGGCTGCCACGGCCGCCAAGAAGGAGAAGTGCTTCGGCGTCGCGCTGAAGGGCCAGAACGATTGCGCGGCAGGACCCGGCACCACCTGCCAGGGCACCTCGACCGTCGACTTCCAGGGCAATGCCTGGAAATTCGTTCAGGGCGGCACCTGCACCAGCATCGACCTGCCCGGCGGCAAGAAGGGCTCGCTCAAGCCGGTTTGACGACCGGCGCGACGCCGCCAGCAAGCAGGAACGGAGCAGCACGATGAGCCCGGTGACCAAATCGACCCGACCAGCAGCCATGCCGCTCCGCTTCTCAACGCCCATCGGCGGCGTCGCCGGGACGAGCTTCAAGCCCGAGCATCTCCCTGACATCCTCGCGGCCGGACCTCGGCGTGGCTTCTTCGAGGTCCACGCCGAGAACTACATGGGCGATGGAGGCCCGCCGCACCGCGCGCTGGAAGCGATCCGCCGCGACCATCCTCTCTCCCTGCATGGCGTCTGCATGTCGATCGGCGGACCCCGGCCGCTCGACAAGGCCCATCTGGCGCGCTTTCGCGGTCTGGTCGCGCGCTATCAGCCCGCGCTGGTGTCCGAGCACCTCGCCTGGTCGACCCACGAGACCAGCTTCTTCAACGATCTATTGCCGCTGCCCTACACCGAGGCGACGCTGGCTTGCGTCTGCGACCACATCGACCAGGCGCAGGAGGCAATCCGCCGTCCGTTGCTCCTCGAAAATCCCTCGACCTATGTCGCCTTCCGCGAATCCACGATGCGCGAGACCGAGTTCATCCGCGCCATTGCCGAGCGCACCGGCTGCGGGCTGCTGCTCGACGTCAACAATGTGTTCGTCTCCGCCACCAATCACGGCACTTCGGCACTCGACTATCTCGCGGATTTCCCGCTGTCCCGCGTCCAGGAAATCCACCTCGCCGGCCATGCCGAGCAGGCCGACGACGAAGGCGATCGGCTGTTGATCGACAGCCATGACGGACCGGTCGCGGACGCCGTCTGGAGGCTCTACGAGATCGTCATCGAGCGCTGCGGCCCGGTGCCGACGCTGGTCGAGTGGGACAGCAAGATCCCGGACTGGCCGGTGCTGCAGGCGGAAGCCGCGGCCGCGCAGGCGATCCTCGATCGTCATCAGACCGCAGCATCGGCGGGAGAGCGTCATGCGGCCTGAACCCGATCTATCCTTTGCGGCAGCGTTCGCGCCGGCACTGCTGGATCCCGCGCGCAGCACGCCTGCGGTCGTGACCGGTCCGAACGGAAAATCCGCCAATCGGCGCTACGACGTCTACCGCAACAACGTCACTGTCAGCCTGATCGACGCGCTGGCTGCGGTCTATCCGGCGGTGCAGCGCATCACCGGCACCGAATTCTTCCGCGCCATGGCGCGCTTTCATGTTCGCAGCGTCCCGCCGACATCGCCGCTGCTGTTCGAGTATGGCCGCGACTTTCCGGACTTCGTCGAAGCTTACGAACATGCGCAAGAGATGCCCTGGCTTGCCGACGTCGCACGGATCGAGCGGGCCTGGCTCGATGCCTATCACGCCGCCGACGTACTGCCGCTGTCGGCGGTGCGTTTGTCCGCGATTGCGCCGGAGCGGCTTGGCGATCTCGTTTTCACGCCGCATCCGGCTGCGCGGATCGTGCGATCGCAATATGCGGCCGTGACCATCTTCGCCGCCAACCGCGACGGCGCGCCTGTGCCGCGCATCGATGCCTCGACGCCGGAGGCTGCCCTGATCACACGGCCCGAATTCGACGTCACCGTGCACCGCCTCCCGCCCGGCGGAGCGGTGTTTGCCGACGGCCTGATCACGGGGCTGTCGCTCGGCGAAGCCGCCGCGGCGGCGCTGGACGCCGTGCCCGAATTCGACATCGCCGCGAACCTCGCCGGGCTGATCGAAGCCGGCGCTTTCACCTCGCTCGCTTGCGGAGACCCATCATGATCACGGACCAGCACATGACCACCGAAAGCGGATTACCGTCGTTCTGGCTGCTCGTCGACAAAGCCAATCAGCTCGTCCAGACCATCGCCACCCCCTCGCTCGTCCAGTTCGTGCTGCGCGTCGCGCTGGCCGTCCCGTTCTGGCGTTCGGGCATGCTCAAATGGGGTGGCTTCCTCAAGCTCAACGACACCGCGGTGACGTTGTTCAGCGACGAGTTCATGCTGCATCTGCCGGGCGGGCCCTATCACTTTCCAGCGCCGACGGTGATGGCGTTCCTGTCGGGCTGCGGCGAGATCATGTTTCCGATCCTCCTCGTGCTCGGTCTCGGCACGCGGTTCGCAGGGCTAGGGCTGTTGTTCATGACCGTCATCGTCGAGTCTCACGGTGCCCGACGGCTGGCCGATCCACCTCACCTGGGCGGCGATGGCATTGGCCATCATGGCTTACGGACCGGGCAACATCTCGCTCGACCACCTGCTCTGCCGCGCGCGATCGCAGGGGCGGTGAGAGTTCGTTGATACGCAGCCCGGATGGAGCGCAGCGCAATCCGGGACGGTCTTTCCGTCAGCACGAACCCGGATTACGCTTTCGCTCCATCCGGGCTACGGGCCACCAATTCACATCCCGCTCAGGCCGCTATCCACGGCCAGCGTCTGCGCGGTGACGTAGACGCTCTCATCCGACAGGAAGAACAGCACCGCATAGGCGATCTCCCATGCCGTGGCCTGGCGGCCGAACGGAACGTGGCCCTTGCCGCGGTTGGGGCGGCCGGCGCCGGCTTCGCGGCCGTTCGGGGTATCGACGAGGCCGGGATAGACGAGGTTGGCGCGGATGCCGCGGCGCGATCCGAGATGGGCGATGTTGCGCATCAGGCCGCCGAGCGCGGCTTTCGAGGAGTCGTACACAGCCATCTGCGATCCCGCCTTCAATGCCGCGATCGACGAGATGAAGACGATGGCGCCGCCGTCGTCGAATTTCGGCAAGCCGGCGCGGCAGCACAGCATGGGGCCGCGAACATTGACGTCGTAAATCCTGTTCCACTCGTCCGGGCTGACGTTGTCGAGCCCGGTCTTGCCGAAGGTGCCGATATTCAGCACCATGCCGTCGAGGCCTCCCATGGCGCGATGCGCCTCCTCGATCATGCGCTGGACATCGGCCTCCGACGTAACGTCGGCTTGGATGGCAAAGCCCTCGCCGCCTTCGTCGGTGATGTGCCTGACGGTCTGCTGCGCCGAGGTGTGGTTGAGATCGGCCACCGCGACTTTCGCGCCCTCGCGCGCGCACAGAATGCTCATGGCGCGGCCGTTGCCGACGGGATCGGTGGCGGCGTCGAACACGCGCTGGCCGCCGCCGACGACGAGGATGCGGCGCCCCTTCAGGCGCCCCCTGCCTGGCGCTTCGCCCAGCGATTCCGCGCTCGGCGGGCGGACGTAACGCTCCGGCTTGATCTCGGTCTCACTCATCCTGGCCGCCTATTTCTTGCCGCCGTCATAAACCTTCATGCCGGCCGCGGGATCGAGATCGGTCTCGGTCGCCTCAGTCAGTCGCGCCATCATCATGTAGAAGCCGAGCGCGACGATGGATTCGACGATCTCCTGGTTGCTGAAATGCGCGCGGACGGCAGCGAACGTGGCCTCGGCAACGCGGACGTTCTCGACCACCTCGCGGCCGAAGTTCAGCAGCGCGCGCTCGGCCTCGCTCAGCGCAGCGGAACTATAGTCCCTTCGCTCGACCGCATCGACCTGGCCTTGCGTGCAGCCGACGCCGAGCGCGATCGGCACGTGCTGGCGCCATTCATAGGCGCCGCCTTCGAGCTGGGCGGCCTGCAGGACCAGAAGCTCGCGGTTGACGGCCGAGAGCTTCTGCTTGTGCAGGATCGAGTTGCCGAGCCGCATCGCCGGGATCATGTTGGCCTCGGCATGGGCCATCATGCGGAAGATGTTGAGCTTGACCGGCATGCGGTCGAACGAGGCGCGGATGTCCCCGCTCGTCGTCTCCGGATCAATCAGGGGCAGCCTTGCCACGCGTTTCTCCCTTGCTCTTTCGTTTCTTGTTGTCGTCGTCGCCGCCATCCGCCGCGATCAGCGACAGGAAGAAGGACAGATAGCGGTCGATCGCCTCGATCACCTTGGACCGCGGCGACGGCGCCGCACCCATCACGTAGTGTTCGAGACGGATATAGATGAGGCCGGCCGCGAACAGCCGCGCGGTCTCGCGTGGGTCCGGCGTCTTGACGAGGCCGGCCAGCGCAAAGCCGCGGAAATAATCCGTCATCATGCTCTGCTCGCGCGCATAGAAATGATCGGCGAACTTGGCGCGGATGCCGGGCACGCGGTTACGTTCGGCGGTGATGACCTTCTGGAACTGGTGCTCGCGCGGGTCTGACCATTGCTCGACGAGGTCGAGCGCGAACTGCCGGCAGAACGCGGCGGGCTGACGCGCGAGCTGCTTGTAGCGAGGTTCCTCGAGCCGGCTCGCGGAGCTTGCGGGGCCGTGCTCGCTGACGATCGCTTCGAGGATCGCGGCCTTGCTGGAGAAATGATTGTAGAGGCTGCTCTCGCGGATGCCGACGCGGCGGGCGAGGCTCGCGCATCGAGGCGCCGCCATAACCGCTCTGCGCGAACAGATCGAGCGCCTCGGTGAGGATGCGCTCGCGCGTCGTGGGCGCAGCCGCGTCCGCCGCGCTGGTGGTGTGAACAGCCATGACGACTTGACTAACGAACGATCGTTCGCTAGTCAACCGTACGAACGATCGTTCGTTTCGCCAGTCTGGCGGCAACGGTCGTGGCCCGCAAGCCTGCTTGGGGCACTGTGCTCGCGTTTCAACTCCGCTCGTCGAGAAGCGGAGAGCAATCTGGGGAGACGATTTCATGGCGCGCTTTGCCCGCCTTCGCCTTCGTGCGGCCTGCATCCTGTTGCCGCTGCTCGCGAGCAGCGCAGTCTCCGCCCAAAGCAAGTACGATCCCGGCGCCGACGACAAGACCATCAAGATCGGCACCACCGCGCCGCTGAGCGGCCCGGTCTCGGCCTTCGCGCAGATCGCGAAATCCGCCGAAGCCTATTTCCGCAAGGTGAACGACGACGGCGGCGTCAACGGCCGGCGCATCCAGATGATCATCGCGGACGACGCCTATAGTCCGCCGAAGACGGTGGAGCAAACGCGAAAACTGGTCGAGAGCGACGAGGTGCTGCTGATCTTCGGCGGCGTCGGCACGCCCACCAACAGCGCCGTGCACAAATATCTCAACGACCGCAAGGTGCCGCAACTCTTCCTCGGCTCGGGCGCGGCGAAGTGGGACGACCCCAGGAATTTTCCGTGGACCGTCGGCTGGCAGCCGACCTATCGCGACGAGGCCATCGCCTACGCCCGGTACATCAAGGCGAGCCACGCCAACGCGAAGATCGGCGTGCTCTACCAGAACGACGATCTCGGCAAGGACTATCTGAAGGCGCTGGAAGAGGGGCTCGGCAGCGGCGAAGCCATTGTCGCGCGCGCGGCCTACGAGACCTCCGCGCCGACGGTGGACACCCAGATCCTGCAGCTGAAGACCGCCGGCGCCGATGTGGTGCTGGTCGCGGCGACACCGAAATTTGCAGCCCAAGCGATCCGCAAGATCGGCGAGATCGGCTGGAAGCCGACGACCATCATCTCCAACGTCTCGGCCTCGATCAGCGGCGTGCTGGAGCCGGCCGGCAAGGACAATTCCACCGGCGTCATCTCCAGCCAGTACCTGAAGGACGCCACCGATCCCGCCAACAAGGACGACCCCGGCTACCGGGAATGGCTGACGTTCATGGACAAGTACCTGCCCGATGCCAACAAGAGCGACTGGCTCAACGTCTACGGCTACACCATCGCGCAGACGCTGGTGACGGTGCTCAAAGCCTCCGGCAACGACCTCACCCGCGCCAATGTGATGAAGCAAGCGACCACGATGAAGGACGTGCGCCTGCCGATGCTGATCAACGGCACGGCGGTGAACAATTCGCCGGAGCGCTACACGCCGATGACGAGCCTACAATTGATCAGGTTCGACGGCACGCGCTGGGTGCCGTTCGGCGACCTCCTGAAGAACTGACGCATGCGGCAAGTGCAGATCGGCAGCATGCGGGTGGATCTCGTCAGCGAGATCCCTTCGCTTGCCTTCGACAAGACCTGGCTGTTCGCCAACGTCACCGACGCCGTAATCGCGGAGAACCGGAGCTGGCTCGATCATCGCTATATCGAGCCGGAGACCGGCCGTTTCATCCTCAGCCACCACTCCTATCTGGTCCGCACGCCGCGCTGGACCGCGCTCGTCGACACCTGCTGCGGCAACCACAAGAAGCGGCCGCGCGTGCCTGTTTGGAACGATCTCAACCAGCCCTATCTGGAGAATCTGCAGGCGCTGGGCGTTGCGCCCGAACAGGTCGACTTCGTGATGTGCACGCATCTGCATGTCGATCACGTCGGCTGGAACACGCGGCTGCTCGACGGCCGCTGGGTCCCGACCTTTCCCAACGCCCGCTACCTGATGGGGCGCGAGGAGTACCGGCATTTCGAGGCCGCGCACGATGCCGCGCCGAAGAATCCGGTGAACCACGGCTCGTTCGAGGATTCCGTGCTCCCGGTGATCGCGGCGGGCCTTGCCGAACTCGTCGAGACCGACCATCGCCTGTTCGACGAGCGCGATGCCGCGCTGCGCTTCGCGCCGGCGCCGGGCCACACCGCCGGCAACATGCAGATCCACCTTAACGGCGGCCACGACCACGCGGTGATGTCCGGCGATGTCATCCATCATCCCATTCAGTGTGCGGCACCGTGGCTCTCGAATGCCGCCGATGTCGATCCCGCCGCGGCGGTTGCGACACGGATGGCTCTGCTTGAGGAGCTTGCGGATACGCCGAGTTATCTGCTGACCGGCCATTTTCCGGCGCCGACCGCGGGCCGCGTTGTCAGGCACGGCGATGCCTACAGATTTCGTTTCGAAAATCAGGGAATGCCATCATGATGCTGCGCACGATCACGCTTTCGCTTCTCGCATTGCTCTCGGCGGCGCCTGCCGCGCGCGCCGAAGATCCCGCCGCCTATCCCACCCGCAAGATCCGCATGCTGCTGCCCTACGCGGCCGGCGGCGGTGGCGACGTGGTCGGCCGTCTGCTCGCCGACAGGATGGGAAAGACGCTCGGCCAGAGCATCTATATCGAGAACCACACGGGCGCTGCCGGCACGCTCGGCACGCAGATGGTCGCGACGTCGCCGAATGACGGCTACACCATCACCGTCGGCGGCATGACCACGCATGTGCTGGCGCCGGCGATCTATCCGAAGCTGCCCTACGATTCGATCAAGGACTTCACGACGATCGGCCGCGTCGGCGTCTCCTCGATCATCCTCGTGGCGACCAAGGATTTTGCCGCCAACGACATCAGGAGCCTGATCGCGCTCGCCAAGAAGGGCGAGCCGATCCAGTACGGAAGCTGGGGCATCGGCTCCACCGGGCAGTTCTGCGCGGAAATCCTGATGCAGCAGGCCGGCATCAAAATCGAGCACGTGCCGTTCAACGGTATCGCGAAGCTCGCTGGCGACCTGCTGGGCGGCCATATCAAGCTTGCCACGCTCGACGTCGCGACCGCGACGCCGCTGGTGAAGGACGGTTCGATCAAGGCGCTGGCCGCCTGCGGCGAGCGTTCGCCGAGCCTGCCCGATGTCGCCAGCTACGCGGAACAGGGCGTGCCGTTCGACCGCAGCCTGTCCTGGGCGATGTATGCGCCCGCGGGCCTCGCGCCGCCGATTGCGCAGAAGCTGTCGGCCGCGCTGAAGGACGCGCTCGGCGATGCCGAGGTCAAGGAGAAGCTGCTGAAGCTCGGCATCACGCCGCAATTCGTCCCCGGCGAGGAGCAGCGCGACATCAACGCCCGCGACATCCTGGCCTGGAAGCAGGTTGCCAAGGATGCCGGCATCGAGGTCAAGTGAGCAAGTTGACCAGAGGAGCATTGGCATGAGCCGCATCTTCGGCGCAGTACGCCAGAACGGATATGTGGTGCGGGACATCCACGCCGCGATGAAGCACTGGATCGAGGTGATGGGCGTCGGTCCCTGGTACTACATGGACCGCGTCAAGACCGACTGGTTCCGCCATCGCGGCCGGGACTCCGCGGTCGAGATGAGCATCGCGCTGGCCAATTCGGGCGACCTTCAGATCGAGTTGATCCAGCAGCGCAACGACGCGCCCTCGCTGTACAAGGAGTTCCTGGACGCCGGCCACGAGGGCCTGCAGCACATGTCCTACTGGAGCCACGACTATCAGGCGCTCTACGATAAGGCACTCGGGCTCGGCTACGGGATCGGGCATGAAGGCCAGATCGGCGGCGACAGGGGCGCTTTGCCTATTTCGACACCCAGGCTCATCCGGGTACGATCATCGAGATCTCCGACATCAGCGGCACCAAGGGACCGTTCTTCGAGAAGGTGCGCCAGGCCGCGATGAGCTGGGACGGCACGCGCCCGATTCGCGAGGTCGGCGGGGCAAAATCGTAGCCGGCAAGGCTGGTGGGTCAGTTGCACAGCCGTGTGATAGGGTCTGCTGATTGAAACCGCGTCGACCGGGAGCGGCTCGACGCGGATATCATCAGGGGCGCGAAGATGAGCCGAGACCAGGTCTTTGAGTTGCTCCGCCATCTCAAATGGTTCATCGCGCTCAGCCTGGTCTTTTCCGCGATCCTGTCGCTGCCCGCGCAGGTGATCGAGCTCTACCGCATCAGCTATGCCGATCTGAAGGTTCTGAACCTTCTCTCGCTGTATCTGGCACTCCTGCTCGTCGGCGGACTGATATGGTTCGGCGCCTCCATGGTGGCGCTGGAGAGCCGCGCCCGGCTTGCCGCCAAGCCGACGAGGACGTTCGACTGGACCGCCAGGCTCGCCCCCGTCATCTTGGGAGCGCTGCCGCTGATCGCCAGCGCGAACGGGCACTTCAGCGCCGTCCCGCTGCGGCTCGGCGAAGCCGACGCCAAGCTGAACGAGATCTACAATGCCCCCGGAAGCGCCTTCGACAAGTTCGACGCCTCGCTCGCCATCTCGGTCGGGCAGTCGCTGCATCGAAGCGGTTACGCGGTCCTGTTTCTCACGCTCCTTGCGGCCTGCCTCTGGTACGCGGTGGGCAGGGGGTACGCGGCCGATCCGTCCTTCGTTCAGCGCTTTCGCAGCCGGTCGTTCCTGCTTGGCACGATCGGCCTGGTCATCGCCACGACCGCGATCTTTGCCGTCGGCCCGGCGGGGTTCGCCGGCACGCTTGGGCCCTTCGTCATCCTCGCGCTCTTCGCCGTTTGCGTGGCGGCGTCCTGTACTTATGCGAGCCTGATCACCGTCCGTTCGCGCCTGCCATGGTTGCCGCTGTTTCTCGGCCTGGCCGTCGTGCTGTCCTGGACCGACCGCAACGACAACCACGGCATCCGGACCCTCGACGGTCCGGCGCCGGCATCGGGCCTGGATTCGGCCGAAGCCGAATTCACGCGATGGTTCTCGCTGCGCCCCGACCGCGATCAGTTCAGCAAGGACTATCCCGTCTATGTCGTGGCGGCCCGCGGCGGCGGCATCTATGCCGCCTATCAGAGCGCGATCTTCCTGGCCCGGCTGCAGGACCTGTGTCCGGCCTTTCGTCATCATCTCTTCGCCATCAGCGGCGTCTCCGGCGGCAGCATCGGCGCTTCGGTGTTCTCGTCGGCGCTGGCGATCGTCCCGCAGAAGGAGGCCGGCGAGGCCGCATGCCCCAAGATCGCCAGCTATCTCGAACGGCAGTCTCCACTGGATGCGACGATCGAGGCGCCCGGACCGAACGAGCAGTACGTTCGACAGGCGCTTTCTGCCGATCTGCTTTCGCCGCTCATCGCCTCGACACTCTTCGGTGACTTCCTGCAGCGCTTCATCCCGCGTCCGATTGGACCGCTCGACCGGGCTCGCGCGCTCGAATATTCGCTCGAAAGCGCGACGAGGTCCGGCGCCACGGCCGGGCCGCTGGAGCAACCGTTCATGACGCACTGGCTGGCGAATGGCAGCAGGCCGGCGCTGCTCCTCAACGCAACCGATGCGGCGAGCGGGCGACGGGTGGTGTTCTCTCCGTTCACGTTCGGGCGGGAGGCGAACGGAGACAATGTCGATTCGTTGTCGTTCTTCCAATCGCTGAAGCCGTCGGGCGACGGGCCGGCCAGCTCCGCGCCCATCAACATCCCCTTGAGTACCGCCGCGTTCGTCAGCGCGCGATTTCCCTGGGTCTCCCCCGCGGCCAGCGTCGCGGCAAAGGACCCGTCATCGCCCGGCATCGACAAGATGCGGCTGGTCGACGGCGGCTATTTCGAGAACTCCGGCGTCGATACCGCGATGGATCTGATCGACTCGCTGCGGGGAGTCGTCGCGGAGATCAACAAGTCCGCCGGCGGTGCCCCTGACGGTGCGGCGAAGCCGAACCCCGTGTCTCGCTCAAGCTGATCGTGCTCGGAGGCGGCAGCTATCCCGAGCGCACCTCGTTCAGCTTCGGGGAGATGCTCGAACCGATCAAGGCGCTGCTGAACACACGCGACTCCAGGGCCTACATCGCGATCAACCGTGCCGCGCGGGCGCTGTCCGTCCAGTCCTTCGTCATCGACGTCCACGGCACGCAGGAGACCAGCACGGTCAGGAATCTGCGCCTGGCTTCACTGAGCAACCCGTACTACCCGCTCCCGCTCGGCTGGACGATGTCGGACAAGACCCGCGAGATCATCGAAAAGCAGAGTGGCCGCTTCTGGGATTGTGAAGCAGGGCGGGACTTCACCCAGAGCGATCGCAGCGGCGCGACGGCGGATTGCATCCAGGTGCTGCTCGCGCACGAACTGGACGAGACGGTCGATCTCGCCGCCCACGAGATCGCCATCGAGAACCACTACCGCGAGCTCGGCGACGCCCGCCAGGACGTTCCATCGCGACTCGACATCAGGGCGATCAGCCGATGCTACGCCGACGGATCGGGACTTCCGGTGAAGTCGTTCCAGGTCCGCGCGCTGCAAGCACTGGTCAGGGAGTGGGACCATCATCCGGAACTCACCGATCTGCGGCAGCTCGCCTATGTGCTCGCCACCGCGGCCTACGAGACCTGGGATTTCAGGGTGTTGTCCGAAAATCTCGTTTACAGGAACGCGGCGAGGCTGACATCCGTGTTTCGTATCCCTCAGGACGAGGCGCCACAGTTCGTCAACAATCCCGAGGGCCTGGCAAACAGGATCCACAGCGGCAAGATGGGAAACAAGGAGCCGGCCGACGGCTGGCTCTATCGCGGCCGGGGAATGATCCAGCTGACCGGGCGCGGCAATTACCGTAAATACGGCGCGCTGATCGGTGAGCCGCTCGAGGACGAGCCGGACCTGCTGTTCAATGCCAGCGTCGCCTCCCGCGTGACCTTCGCGTTCTTTTTCGGCGACGGCAACAAGCTGGCGCCTTACTTCAACGAGACGCAGGAAGATTGGGAAGGCGCGCGCACCGTGGCTGCAGGACGAGCGCCGGCGCAGATGCTTCGCCAACAGACCAAGCCCATCCTTCTTACCGGCAGGCGACTGCTTGGCTGCCTCCGAGCTGCGCCGCCGCAGCAGACGCCGGACAAGCCCAAATAGAAATTGTATTGCGGCCCCGGTCGGATATTCTCGCCGATATTGCAGATCCCGGCTTGGGGGCCGTGATGAAATACCTTTTCCTCTTTCTTCTCAGCGGGCTGGCGACGGCCTTCGTGCCCACCGGCGCATTCGCCGACCAGCGCATGGCGCTGGTGATGGGCAATTCGGCCTATCAGCGCGCGCCCAAGCTCGCCAATGCCACCAACGACGCTGGCCTCCTGGTCGAGACCTTCAAGAAGGCCGGCTTCACCGTCGTCGATGCGCGCAACGACCTGTCGGCTCAGGACATGCGGCGCACGTTGCGCGACTTCGGTGCCAAAGCCCGCAGCGCCGACATTGCCGTCGTCTATTACGCCGGCCACGGCATCGAGATCGACGGCAACAACTATCTCGTCCCGGTCGATGCCCAGCTCGAGAACGACACGGACGTCTACGACGAGACCATCGGGCTCGACCGCGTGCTCGTTGCCGTCGAGCCGGCGAAGCGGCTGCGCCTCGTCATCCTCGATGCCTGCCGCGACAATCCGTTCGCCAAGAACATGAAACGCACGATGGCCTCGCGCGCGGTGGCGCGCGGTCTTGCCAAGGTCGAGCCATCGAGCCCGAACACGCTGGTGGCTTTCGCCGCCAAGGCCGGACTTACCGCGCTCGACGGCGACGGCAAGAACAGCCCCTTCGCGACCGCGCTGGGACATCATCTGGCGACACCGGGCCTCGATCTGCGCAAGGCGTTCGGCTATGTGCGCGACGAGGTCCTGCAGGCCACCACCAACAGGCAGGAGCCTTTCATCTACGGCTCGCTCGGCGGCGATGATGTCGTCCTGGCGCCGGCGGCAGCGCCGCCACCCTCGCCCGCCCCCGCCGCATCCAACGACACCGGCGCATCGCGCGACTACGAATTCGCCGAGCGCGTCGGCACGGTGGAAGCCTGGGACCTCTACATCGCCGCGCATCCGAGCGGATTCTACACCGATCTTGCCAAGGTCCAGCGCAACAAGCTTGCTGCGGCCGCCCACGCCGCACCAGCCGCGGTCGGGACGAAAACGGTACAGACCGCGCCCGTGCTGCCACCGCCGGAAGCAGCAAAGCCCGTCCCCGCACAAAAGCTTGCAGCCGCTCCGGCCGCCGTCACACCACTCGCGCTCACCGCCCCGCCGACAATCGAGACAAAGAGCGTCCCCGCCGTGCCGGCGTCGAGTTGCACCACGCGGATCGCGCAGCGCGGCAATGATGCGGCCGGCGGGCCGTTCATTCCCGTCTCGCTCAAGCCGAATGTCGAAGGGGCGAGCGTGCGCACCATCGCCGTGTCTCCCAATGGAAGGGAGATCGCCACCGCCGGCGATGACGGCGTGATCCGGCTCTGGGACGCCTCCTCGTTCCGGCAAACGCGCGTGCTGAAAGGGCATGCTGGCGCGGTCTACGCGCTCGATTATTGGACCGACGGCACATTGCTCGCCTCCGCCGGATGGGACGGCAAGGTCAAGGTGTGGGACCTCAAAAGCGGCCTCCAGAGCCTGACATTCGACGCGGGCATCAGGCGGTTCGCGGTCGCCTTCGCGCCGGAACCAACGCTGAAATATTTGGCCGCGGCCGGCGAGGATGGCGTGGTGCGCATCTGGAACCTGCAATCCCGCGAGCTTGCCAAGAGCCGGCTCGATCACCCGAGCGCCGATCCCGCGCGCGCGGCCGTGCGTTCGCTGAGCTACGCCCCCTCGGGCTCGGGCGAGTTCGTCTCGGCCGGCTACGATGGCAAGATCAGGTTCTATCGCACCAGCGGCACGATCGAAACGAAGGATGCTTACGGCCGCAAGGCGCTGCGGGTGGCTTATTCGCCCGACGGCACGCGCGTGGTCACGGCCGGGTCGGATGCGGAGCTTGGCTCGGCAAAGCTGTTCGACGCGAGAAGCGGCAATTCGCGGCCGCTCGCGGGACATCGCGACTATGTCGTCTCGGCGGGCTGGTCTCGCCGACAGCAAGCGCATCGTCACGGGCGGCGGCGGCCGCGACAAATCGGTGAATTTGTGGGACGCCGACAGTGGGCGGCTGCTCGCCAGCTTCGCGGGACATCAGGAGGATGTCGAGGCGGTCGCGTTCTTTCCGGGCGGAACGCGGCTGATCTCCGCGAGCGAGGACAAGACCATCAAGGTCTGGGACATCGCCGAACGGCGGGTGCTTCTGACCGCGATCGGCTTCGGCGACGACGGCTATGTCAGCTATACGCCGGAGGGCTGCTATACCGGGTCGAACGGCATCGAAAGCCGGCTCAGCATCTCCAGCGGCAGCCGGTTTGAGCCGATGTCGCTCGAGGCCCGCAAGGCGATGCTGGAACCGGCGGGATTTACCTCGCTGCTGGCGCGGTAGGGAGCGAGGCGTGCTAACCTAGGCGCCGCGTCCGAACCTCCAGCGAGGCCAGCATGTCCAACACTGACAAGGTTTTCGCCGGCTCTATTCCGAAAATCTACGACGAATATCTCGTCCCGATGATCTTCTCCGTCTATGCGGAGGACCTCGCACGACGCGTTGCCGCCCGCTCTCCCGCCGTGCTGCTCGAGATCGCCGCGGGCACGGGCGCCGTGACGCGGGCCGTTGCGGCGGCGCTGCCGCGCGGCATCCGCTATGTCGCGACCGACCTCAACGAGCCCATGCTCGCCGTTGCCGCGCAGCGTCAGGCCAATGACGATCGCATCACCTGGCGCCAGGCGGACGCCATGGCCCTGCCCTTCGGCGACGCCGAGTTCGAATTGGTCTGCTGCCAGTTCGGCGCGATGTTCTTTCCGGACCGCGTCAAGGCTTACGAAGGGATCCGACGCGTCCTGAAGCCGGGCGGCGCATTCGTGTTCAACGTCTGGGACCGCATCGAGGACAATGTGGTCACGCACGAGGCGACAACCGCACTCGCGACAATGTTTCCCGACGACCCGCCGCGCTTCATGATGCGCACGCCGCACGGCTATTACGACAAGGCCGTCATCAGAACCGACCTCGAACGCGCCGGCTTCCGCGACATCGCAATCGAGACGCGATCCGAAATCAGCCGCGCACCATCGCCGGAATACGTCGCGCTCGCCCTTTGCCAGGGCACGCCGCTGCGCAGCGAGATCGAGGCAAGGGATGCCAGCAAGCTGCAGGCTGCGACCGACCTCATTGCCGAGGCACTCCGGACGCGCCATGGCGCTGGACCGGTGGAAGGCAAGATTCAGGCTATTGTGATCGAGGCGCGGCCGTAGCGGCCAGGCCGCGCCCCGGCGGGCGCGTCCTGCATCTCACCACCAGCTTCGCTGCATCGGCTGCGTCGATTGATAATACTGATACTGGCCACGCTGCCGGCGCGGATTGCCCTGCTGTACGTAGGGATCGCGCTGGTAGAAGAAGCCAAAACCGTTGCCGCCATTGTCCCAGCCGTCATCGCTGGCGATCATGGCGGGCGCGGTCGGCTTGCGGGTGATGAAGCCGCCTTGCGGCTGGTCGCTCAGCACCGCGACGAACTCGGTCCGGTAATTGGTCTCGGCGCTCAGCGGCTCGTCCGAGATGATGATCGAGGAGCGCGGCAATGCGGTCGGCCCGATGCGATCCCACACGTCCTGCGGGATGGTGATGCGGTCCAGCGCATTGCGGGCCTCGTCGCCGTTTTCGATCGTGACCACGCTCCAGCGCAGGCCGGTATCGGACTTTGCCATCGCCGTGAAGATATGCGTGCCCAGCGGCTGCTCGGGATTGCGGATCGTGACGGGGACCTCGATGCTGGTGTCGAACACCTCGCCGCCGCCGTCGGGGGCCGGCTTGTGGGTGTTTCGCCGCACATAGAGTTTCTGCGTCGAGCGGCTGATGTAGACCGAGACCGGCTCGCCCGCGAGCTTTGCGTCGGTCGCGGCCTTGACCGCTTCAGTCTTTCTGGCCGCAGCGGCCTTGGCGGCGTCCTTCGTCGCGGCCACGGCATCGCGCTTCGGCTGCGCGGCGGCCTTGGCGGCGTCGAGCTGCGTTGCCGCGTCGGCGGCCTTGGTCGCCGCCTTCTGCTTCAATTCCTCGGCCTTGGCGCGGGCCTGATCGGTCTTGGCGTTCGCAAGCATCTTGTCGGCGAAAGCGAGTCTCGGAATCGGCGCGCGCCTTCTGCTGTTCCAGCTTGCGCAGCGATGCGGGCAGCGAGGCAGCTTCCTTGGCGGCAGCGGAAGCGGCCTTCTTGGCCTCGTCGGCGGCCCTTGTCGCCTCCTCTGCTTCGGCGGAGAGCTTGCCGGCCCGGCTTGGCACAGCGGCGATGGCTTCCGGCTTCGGCACGAACAGCGAGGGGTGCGAGAACTCAGTCGGGACCGAGTCAAACGGCGAGATGATCACGCGCATCCCGATATACGTCTTGTCGAACAGGCCTTCGGCGAAGCCGAACGGCATGCGCACGCAGCCATGCGAGGCGGCATAGCCCGGCAGCGGTCCGCCATGCAGCGCGATGCCGTTCCAGGTGATGCGCTGCATGTTCGGCATCCAGGCATCGTCATACATGGTCGAGCGGTGGTCCTTGTCCTTCTCGACGATGGCGAAGACGCCGGCCGGCGTCTCGCGTCCCGTGGTCCCGGTCGACACCGGCGCGCGCAGGATCCAGCCGTCGGCGTCGTAGAAGGTGACCTGCTGGCTCTTGATCGAGACGATCGCCATGATCGGCTCGCCGGCCTGCCGCTGCGCCACCGCCTCGGCCGGCTGGCGCGCCTGTTTCGCGGCGATCGCCGGCGCGGCCGTCGCCAGGACGGCCATTGCCGCCAATGTCACAAATCCGGGAGGCCCCCGACGCCGCATCGCCTTGGTGGGTTGCGCCGTCGTTATCAGGTTTTTCATGCCATCCTCGGTCGAAATGCCGGCCCGCTCGTGCCGATCATGTATCAGATTGCGATCATTGAATTAAGAAATCGCAGCCGCCTTACGTTCCGTCTGTGGCGATATTCGGCACGGCCCGGCGACAAATCCCTCATATACGACGGCTTGTGCAGGCGGAAGGGCGGGCGATGGCCGGGCTGGGCCCGGCCGGTCCGAGGCCGGCCGCCGTCACTGCGGCAGAATGTCCGCCTCTGCCGGTGAGGTCCATGCCGAACGGGAGGCCGGTCAGACGCCCAGGGCCTTACGGTTGAAGCTCCGCAGGAAACGCAGCGACAGCGTCCGGACATTGGCGACGTTGAGGAGCCAGGCGGTCGCGACATAGGCAAGGCCGCCGGCGAGGCTCACGATGACGAGCGCCACGGGGCCGTTGCCTGCCGCCTGCGAGCGCGCGAGCAGGATCGCGGCCGCCATCACCGCCGCGGAGGCGGCAACACCGGCAAGACGACCGAGGTCGAACGGCACCGGGTGGGCGCGATGCATCAGGACGACGGCAACGAGGAAACCGATCGCCTCGGTCGCAAGCGTCGCCAGCGCCGCCCCGTGGATGCCATAGCCGGCGACCAGCGCGACCATCAGGACCACGCTGACGAGCAGCGTGAGGAAGGACTGGGCCGCCAGCATGAACGGCCGCTCGGCGAGCTGGAAGCTGATCTGCACATAGAATTGATTGGCGATTCCGAAGAAACGGGCAAGCACCAGCGTCGGCAGCAACGCCGACACGCCGGCGCGGAAGTCGACGCCGACGAGCGTGCCGGCGACCTGATCCGCCGCGAGCGCGAGCCAGATCGCGACGGGTGTCACGACGATGAGCAGCAGCTCGAGGCTCTCGGTCAAGCGCTGGCGCGTCGTCTCCTTGTTATTCTCTGACAATGACCGAAACACCAGCGGCACGGTGGCCGCGGCGACGCTGGATGCAATCATCACCATGAACTGGCGCGGCAGGTCGGCGGCGACGCCGAAGATGCCGGCGGCATCCTTGCCGAGCAGATAAGCGACGATGAGCCGGTCGCAGGCCGAATAGACCGCGACGGACAATCCGGCCAGCGTCAGCGGCAGGCCATAGCGCGCCAACTGCATGAACTGGCTGCGCTGGAAGCGCGCGATCCTGGTGCGGTCGCCGACCAGGTTCAGGATGATTCCGGTGAGCGAACCCAGGCCGAACGCGGCCAACAGCCCCAATCCCCCCAGCCGAGCCAGATGCCGACGAGACCGAAGCCGACACTCGACACGCTGCGCACGATCGAGATCATGGCAAAGCGGTAGGGTCGCAATTTCGCGCGTTCGAACTCTTGGCCGACATCGACGGCATTGGCCATGATCGCGACGAACATGCTGGCGAGCAGCAGCTCGACACTGACGTCGCTGCGGAACAGGAAGACCAGCGGGGTCGTGGCGCAGAGCACCGCGACGGTGAGCCCAAAGGCGACCATCGCCGTGCCGCGAAAATCCACGTCCGCCGACATCGCCTGATAGCGCGACACCGACAGCTTGATCCAGGCGAAGAAGATCGCGCCGAGGATGCCGGCGAGGCTGATGCCGACGACATAGACGCCGTACTCCGCCGGCGTCAGCAGCCGCGTATAGGCCGTGACGGCGAAGAAGCCCACCGCCGCAGGCAGGATGTAGGCGACCAGATAGATCGAGAAATGGCGGTTCAACATGCGAGCACGGGACCGGCGGCGGTCTTGCGAGTGTGACGGCCGTTCATCAATGGGAACTTGGCCAGGCGGACGAACTGCGCCGCAGCATCGCTCAAGAGTGTCACATAAGTCTGCAGATCGGCCGGCCGATGGAGTATTGCAGCTGCTTTCGCGTGTTAGCGTTAAATTTGCCCTTCCGCGAACGGCGAGGTGCGATCACGGCAAGAAACCATGACCTCCGGGCGGCAGAGGTTAACCCAACACGGCGAAACCCCGGCGTCGCGAAGCGACGCTTGGTACGATGATGCGTTGGCTCGAAAAGGACTGTCGTGACCAGGCTCGATAGACGCGAATTTCTCCTTGGCGGCGCCGCAGCCCTCGCGGCGGGCGCTTCCGCGTCGGCGGCGCCGGCCTCGAAGCTCAGCCAGCGCCGTCCAGGTTTTGGCGCGGCAGCCACGCTCTGGGACCTGCAAGCCGATCCCAGGCTCGGTGAAGCCATCAGCACCTATTGCACGCAGGTAGTGCCGGTGCTCGAGCTGAAATGGCCGATGCTGCGGCCGAACGCGCACACGTTCAATTTCGAACGCGCCGACGCGATCCTGGATTTCGCGCGGGACAACGATCTGACGATGCGCGGCCACGCGCTCGCCTGGTATCACGACATTCCGGACTGGACCAAGCAGATCAAGGACACACGCGGCGTCGAGCGCGCCTATGTCGACCACATCGGCACCGTCGTGTCCTACTACAAGGACAAGCTGACCTCGTGGGACGTCGTCAACGAGCCGATCCCGGACAATCCCCGCGGCCCCAAGGATCGCCGCGACACGTTCTGGACCCAGCATCTGGGCCAGAGCTGGATTCCGCTGGCGTTCCGCACGGCGGCCGCGGCCGATCCTTTCGTCAAGCTCGCGATCAACGAATATGACATCGAGTCCGCCAAGGACTCCTTCATCGCCAAGCGCGCCGCCTATCGCAATTTGATCATGGACCTGCTCGACCAGGGCGTCCCGCTGCACGCCGTCGGACTGCAATCGCATCTGCATGCCGAGCCTCGAGATCGACACCCATGGCCTCGCCGAATTCGTCACCGAGCTGCGGTCCTGGGGCCTCGAGGTGCTCGTCACCGAGGCTCGACGTCGACGACCAGAAGCTGACCGGCAATCCAGCAGAGCGCGACGCCATCGTCGCCAAGCGCGTCGATGATCTCCTCACGGCGATCTCGACCAGCGGACCGGTGCGCTCGATCCTGACCTGGGGCCTTTCGGATCGCTACAGCTGGATCAACGGCGTCTTTGCGCGCGCCGACAAGCAGCCGAACCGTCCCCTGCCGCTCGACGGCGAGTTCAAGCCGAAGCCGTTCCTGGACGTGATCAGCAAGTTTACCCGGGACGCCTAGCTCTCAGCGCGCCTTCGGCGCGACGAATTCGGCCGCCCCGTCCACGTGGTCCGGTGCAAGGCTCGGAGCGCGGCGATCGCGTGAGCTGAGACGGAATACGTCGCGGATATCCTCGACCGAGGTCGAGGAATAGGACTGGATGCAGAGCGCGACCTGCTCGGGCCTCGCCGCACGCATCAGCGCTTCGATGGCCGGACGGTCGAGCGGCGTGTCATCCCAATGCGAGACCGCGATGCTGTCTTCCGTGACCCGGTGGGTGGCCAGATGCACGGGCGAGTTCGCGACGAAATGGCCGTACATCAGATATTCCGAGAACTTCTTCTTCCGGCACAGCGCCAGGATCCAGTTCAATCCGGTCGCCGACTTGATTCGCGCGGTCATGGCGCGCGCAGTGTCCTTGTCCCAAACCAGCGCGTTGCCGACATAATCGTCGGCGGGGAAGGCGCGGTCCTTGATGCCGAGGAGCTGATCGACGGTGCGCAGCCACAGCCCGTGGAGGGGATGATCGGCGCCGATGTCCTTTGGCGTGACGAACAGCGGCGTCTTCTCAGCACCGGCATATTGGCCGACGTCGAATTCGCGGAAGAACAGATTGTCCGAATCCAGGATGCAGACGCGCTGCTCGGGCGCGTTGAGGACGCCGGCGATCTTCAGGATCTGCTGGATGTGCCAGCCGTGCACCGGCGACGACAGCAGCGACAGCCAGACGCGCCGCTTGCTGACGAACTGCAGCGCCGGCGGCAGCGCAAACAGCCATTTCGGCAAGTAGCGCGAGGCCGGAACGATGACCCGCTTGTCGGACGCGAAGCGCTCGAACAGCGGCACGTCCTCATCGTTAACGAGGACATAATGCCGCGTATATCCCGTCAGCCAGGTGTCGATGCTCTCGCTGAGCAGCGAAAAGCGTTCGATATCCTTGGCGTAGCTTGCGGTCAGCAGGGCAACGGAATGCATGGAGCGCGCTCAAATGGCCATCAGGGCGCAGTCATAGCCGCACGGCGAGATGGGGGAAACTCACAAACGGAATCAAGGTAAAATGAAACGAAGCGTTAGCGGTCCGGCTGGTCCGCGCCGATGCCGCAAACGCGCCGCGGCCGGGCCCGCGGCGCGCTGTCATCGCTCGGGGACACGGTCGTCGGAAACGGCCTGGACGGCCCATATCACGGATGACTACGGGTTCACTCGCCAAAGCTGTGAATGATCAAGTTGCGACTTGATTATTTGACGTCACCGCGCAAGATGTTCCCGCGTTTTGATTTGGACGATTATTTTTAGGGGGAGTGTTATGGATTTCAGAAAATTTCCCAGGGAGACCTCGTCGGGCGGCAAGGACCGCGAGGCTCTGCAGACGCTGGGCACCGGGAAGTAGGATTCGGCGGGCGGGGACGCCGCAGGAATCTTCAGGCTACATTTTCGGAGATGGGCCGCTCGCGTGTCGAGTTGGGGTCTCGCACAAGCTTGCGCCTGTAAACCGGCCTGCAAATCGACAAGAATTCGCCCGGGTGGGCCGCTAGAAGCGGTCTGCTTGGTTGATTCTTGCTCAGTTGTTTCTTCCGTCGGGACCAGGGATTTGCCCTCGGCCTGACGCTAAAGGCCCAATTGATGTCGCACGACAGAATTGAACTCTTTGTCGGACTGATCGGGTCCATCGACGCGCCGGGTGCGGTCGAGACGTACCGACGGCTGCTTTCGGTCGACGAGCGGGTTCGAGCCGATCGCTTCAAGTTCGAGCGCCATCGGCGGCAGTATATTTTCGCGCACGCCATGCTGCGTCTGGCGCTGTCGCAAGTCGCGCCCAACGTCGCGCCGTCCGACTGGTCCTTTGGAGCCGGCCGCTACGGGCGGCCGTTCGTCGCAGCGCCCTCGACCTCGAGCGCGCTGCATTTCAGCCTGTCCCACGCCGACGGTTGCGTCGCCTGCGTCGTATCGCGGCACGAGGCCGTCGGCGTCGACGTCGAAACCGTCTCGCGCCGGGTGGCACCATTGTCCACTGCGCTCCGCTTCTTTGCGCCGGAGGAGGTCGAAACCTTGCGCGGATTGCCGGAGCCCGTCGCGACCGAACGCTTCTTCGACTATTGGACGCTCAAGGAAGCCTATCTGAAGGCCAGGGGCTTTGGCCTCAATCTGCCGCTCGACGCCTTCGCGATGCAGGTGTCACGCGAGGCCATCGAGATCAGCTTCAAGCCCGATATCGCCGACGATCCCGACGGCTGGCGCTTCTCACTGTGCTCGCCGTCGCCCTCGCATCGCCTCGCCATCGCCGACGGCTCCCGCGCCAATGGCGGCCTTCCCATCAGCCGCAACGCCTGGCCGCTGCAGCAAGCGGCTGAGTGACGCCCCGCGCTTCTCCCCTCCCCGCAAGCGGGGAGAAGTAAGCATCACCTCGCCTCTTCGAATCCCGCCAGCACCGAGGTCAGGTTGGCCCCCAGGATATCCGAGAGATAGCCGCCCTCCTGCACGAGCACGGTCGGCAGGCCCATCTTCGCGAGGGCCTGGCCGATGCGGCGGAAGCCGGGCGTGGTGACGGCCAACCCCTTGAGCGGATCGTGCTCGGACGCATCGAGGCCGAGCGCAATCACGAGCGCGCCGGGAGCAAAGCACTCGATGGCCTTGCGCGCGACCTCCATCGCCTGGATGTAGCCGTCATCGCCGGTGCCGATCGCGAGGGGAATGTTGAGATTGGTGCCGAGGCCCGGACCTTCACCCCGCTCGTGCGCATAGCCCCAGACATAGGGATAGTATGCGACGGGATCGGCATGGATCGAGATCGTGTAGACGTCGGGCCGCGCGTAGAAGATGCCCTGCGTACCGTTGCCGTGGTGAACGTCGACGTCGAGGATGACGACGCGTTCGTGCTTCTGGCGCAGATGCGCCGCGGCGATCGCGCTGTTGTTGAGGAAGCAGAAGCCGCCGGCCATGTCGCGATAGGCGTGGTGACCCGGCGGACGGCAGAGCGCGTAGACCGCATCCTCGCCGTCCATCACCATCTGCGCGGCGGTGGCCGCAACGTCGGTCGCCGCACAGGCCGCAGCCCAGGTGCCGGGACCGATCGGCGCCGCGGTGTCGGCGGTATGCCAGCCGAGCTTGCCGACGATATGGGTCGGATAGGTCGCGGCATGCCGCACGGGGTGGATGTTGCCGATCATCTCCGGACCGGAATCGCCGAGCGCGGTCCAGGCGTCCCAGGCTTCGCTCAGGAACGACAGATATTCCGGGCTGTGGATGCGCGCGCGAGGACCCTGCCCGAACGCGGTCGGCTCGACCAATTGATGCTTGCCGTCCTTCAATCCCTTGAGCAGGCGATCGGCGCGCTCCGGCTGCTCGGTGGTGCGCTTGACGACGCCGCGCACCAGGAAGAATTGCGGGTCGTGGCTGCGGTGCAGTTCGGTATGGACGGCTTTCACTCAAACACTCCGTACTCGCATGCTGTTCAGGCTTCGCCGCAGAGTCTTGATCGCTGCGGTCGCTGGATGCAAGCAAGAAGAATGCCGTCTCGACTGCCCTGCGCGGGGAGCAGAGCGCCTGCGCCGTTCAGCAGCGCCCGCGCTGGAGGCAGTGCTCGCGACCCGGCTGGTCGGTGCGGAAAGCCTCGATGAAGCCGCCCTGACGCTGGGTGACGAAGACGGTCTTGCCGTCGCTGCCGCCGAAAGCGAGGTTGGTCGGCTCCTTGGCCTTCAGCGCGATCTCGCGCTCGACCGCGCCATTGGGCTTCATCAGCGCGACCGTGCCCTTGAGGATGCGTGCGACGTAGAGACGGCCGGCAATGTCGGTGCGCAGCCCGTCGACGGTGTCGGGCTGGAATGCCTTGACCAGCTTTGCAGCCGTCAGCTCGTTGCCGTTGATCGCGTAGGACCAGACCTGGCCGCTGCTGGATTCCCCGACATAGAGCGTCTTGCCGTCGGGGCTGAGATCGATGCCGTTGGTGGTGCCCATCGCGCGCGGCGAGGCCATCACCTGTCCCTGCACCGAGCCGTCGGCCGCCTTCGCGATGCGCCAGATGGAGCCTTGCCTGCCCTTCCAGTTCGGATCGCTCGCATAGATCGTGCCGTCCTGGGCGATCGTGATGTCGTTGGGCTGGTTCATCTCGTCGGAGTGAAACCAGATGCCCGGCTCGGTCGTCCCCTTCGGGATCGCGAAGATGTTGTGCTTCTTGTAGTCGGCGATGAACATGGTGCCGCTGCGATCGAAACGGATGGCGTTGCCGACACTGCCCTCGGGCAGCGCGGTGAATGGCTCCGACGCCGCCGCGCCCGCGGGCAGCCTGCCGATGGTGCCGGGCTTGCCGAGATTGACCACGAACAGATTGCCGTCGAGGTCGGCCGCAGGGCCTTCGATGCCGAACGTGTATTCGCCGGCGGGCGTCACCTGCACGCTTTCGAACAGCTTGGTCTCCGCTCGCGCGGACGCCGTCGCAACGACGAGGAGGACGCTACTGCACAGGCACCAGAAATTCCTGCCGGATGTAATAGCCATCGCCGTCGCTGCACTCGCCATTCAGATAGGGATCGGCCGGCCGGAAGAATCGGCTGAAGCCGGGTTTGTCTACAGCGCTCCTTTGTGTCACGACAACGACCTTCGCAGCCGGTATTTCGCCGCATTCCTTGTTGGTCTTGCCGAAGAACTTGCGCTGCGGCGGGCCAGGCTTGATCCGCATCCGTGTGCCCGGGACCATTTTCGCAACGAGCAGATCCGCGATGTCGAGCAGGCGCGAATAACCGGGCTCGGTCCTCGCCAGGCTCTCGCCGCCCGGCGGCATCGGCCTCTCGGCGCCGATGCCGCGCAGGCGCGTTCGCAGCTTTCCGGAAAAGGGATCGCCCGGATAGACCCAGCCGTCCTGCGCGAGCATGAAGCGGAGCATCGCCCTGTCCTTCTCCGCGTCCGATTGGCCGCTCTTCAAGCCGAAATCGGAATGGCAACCGACGCAGTGCGGCTCGACGAGCCCCTTGCGCAGCGTGGTCAGCCGGGCGCTGCTTTGCGCATCCGCCGCGACGAAAGCCGCAAGCTGGTCGATCATCGCCTGGCTGCGCGTATCGCAGGGCAGCGGCGGCGGCGGATCCCCGCGGCGCGATCGATGCGGATCACCGTCTGGTTCTTGTCCTCGACCAGCCAGATCGCGCCATCCTCCGCGACCGTCATGCCGACCGGCGCGCCTTGCGGCCGCGCGCCGTTGACGCGGTGCCAGCCAGCGATCAGCTCGTCGAACGGCGCGGCCGCGACCTCGCCGGCATCGGTCTGAAAGCTGCGCGTCGGCTCGGCCGCGCAGCTGACGTGATAGCGCACGGGCGCCGGGCTCGGCTTCGGGAAGCCGCGGTCGTCGACGTCGTAGACGAGCACGCGGCTGCCGGTCGGGCGGTAGCCGTGCAAGCCGACCAGCAGCTTGCCTTCCAGCTCCGGGAATTTGTCGCCGTGATAATACAGCATCGCCAACGGAGCACCGTGCGGCGGCATCAGCGACAGCGGCGGCTTGTAGAGCGCGCCCGCCGTGCACAGCGACTTGTAGACCCCGCTTTGCAGCACGCTCCTGAATTCGGGGCTCGGCGTCGACAGATCGTAGCAATAGGGCCAGCCGTAATGCCGGCCCTGCAGAATCGCGTTGATCTCTTCGTTCGGCTTGAAAATGTCGGGCAGGTCGCGGCCGTTCTCGCCCTGCAGAAAGGCGTAGCCGGCATCGGGAAACTTCGGGTGCAGTGCCAGCGCCATCGAATTGCGCAAGCCGCGCGCATAGACGGTGTGCGGCGGATCGGCATCGCCGGGCTTCAGCGCCGGAAAGATCCCGCCAGGCGGCGGTGTGAACAGCCAGATCGACGCCATGGCGGACGCGCCCTCCGCCGCCGCGCAGGGTTTCGTGATCGGCGCCGGCGTGATGCAATCGTCGTTGTGCGAGCCGACATTGACGAACAACCGCCCGGTCCTGTCGAAGACGAACTGCTTGAGCGGGTGCGCGCTCTCGTCGAGCTTTGTGCCGTCTGGCAGCGTGATCCGGCGGCCGGGCATGTGACGGATGATGGTCTCGACCGTGGCGCGCGGATCAGCGGCGAGCGGATCGAACCGGAAGATCGTCTCTGCGGTCGAGGCGTAGAGCTTGCTGTCCGGGCCGATCGAAAGGCCGAACGGATATTCGACTCCGGCCAGAAGCTCCTTGAGCCGCCCGCCCTGCGGCGCGCGCGGATCAAGCAGCAGCAGCTGTCCGTCGGCGTGGCCCCAGCCGCCCATATCGGCCACCACGAACAGCTCGCGCCCCGGCAGCTGCACGATCGACCGCGGAAATTTCAGGCGATCCTCTTCGCTGGCGACGAGCCCCGCGCAAAATCCGGCCTTCATGTCGATCTGGAGCCTGGGAAAGGACAGGTCCCCGCTGCCGCAGCTGTCCGCGCCGGTCGCATAGCCGCTGCGGCGAAGCGGCTCCGATGACGCGACCGACATCAGCCCGAGCACGACCACCAAAGCCCCCGCACATGCGCGCAGCCTTCGGCGTTCACGCCCGGATGTGAAGTAGCTCACAGCGGCCTCCCCGACTTCCCACGAAAAAGGTGTTCCCACGCCGCCTAAACGCAGTCCAGTTCGACATCACCCGCCTGTGATTAAACCTGTAACGACCTTCGCTCCGACCAATCTCCGTAGATTCCCTTACCGGGATCGACCCGAATGTTTCACGAATGCTTCGGGTGGTATCGGTTTGCCATCCAAGTTGCTCCGCCAGGAGGCGCATATATGGTCCAGGTCTATTTTCACTGCTCGAACACCGAGGGCACGCTGATCGACCGTTACGGTGCCGCCGTCTCCAATCTCACCGAGGCGCGCGACCGTGCGGCCGGGATCATGCGGTCGATGATCCTGACGCCCAGCAGCGAAGACTGGCGCGACTGGGTGATCCATGTCAGCGACGATGACGGCGAGGAGATTTTCGACCTCCCGTTCACCGCCATGCTCGGCAAGCCGCATTGAGGTGATGTCATGTTGATCGCGTCCTTGAGCCTCCTCCGTCAGCCCCTGAGCTTCGTCGCAAGCAAATGGCAGACGCTGATCCGGGTCGCCGGCAACCCCTATCGGCCCGAGCTGCATTACATGCGCGGTCCCGGCCCGAAATGGCGCGCCAAGTATCAGGCCAGCCGGCTCGACCGCTCGCTCTGAGAGACAGTCCCGCTCTGCAAGTCGCTCCCCAAAGACCTCGGCCCGGGTTCGTCCCGGGCCTTTTTTGTCCTCGGACACTACCGCCCCGTAAACCTCGCCTTGCGCTTCTCGATGAAGGCATTGCGGCCTTCGAGGGCATCGGCACTCTTGCGGATCGTCGCCTGAAGCTCGATCTCGCGGCGGAATTGCGCCTCGTAGGTGGCGTGCTCGCTCTCCTCCACCAGCAGGCGCGTTGCCACCAATGCGCGCGTCGGGCCGTCGGCGAGGCGCCGCGCCAGCGTCAGCGCCTCGTCCATCAGCTTGGCGTCGTCGACGACCTGCCGGACCAGGCCGATCTCCTGGGCGCGTTCTGCCGTCAGCGGCTCGTTCAGCAGCATCAGCTCCAGCGCGCGCTGCCGGCCGATCAGCCGCGGCAGCAGCCAGGTCGATCCGAGATCCGGCACCAGCGCGATGCGGCTGAACACCTGGATGAAGCTCGCCGACCGCGCCGCGACGATCATGTCGCCGGCCATGGCGAGGCTGAAGCCGCCACCGGCCGCGACCCCGTTCACGGCGACGACCACCGGCACGCGGCATGTGCGCAATGCCTCGAAGGCTGGCCAGTAGAAGCGCATCACGCCGGCCGCGATGTCCTCGCCGAGCGCTTCCGACGCCTTCAAATTCTGTCCTGAGCAAAATCCGCGACCGGCGCCGGTGAGGATCAGCGCGCGGATACCGTCGTCACGCGTTATCTCGGCGATGGCGACGGCAAGGGCACCGAGCAGGTCCGGCGTCATCGCGTTGAGGCTTGCGGGCTCGTCCAGCGTCAGGATCCCGACCGCGCCATCCCGCGCCTGTTTCACACCAGCCATGCCGCGTCTCCCTTTCGATGTTCTCGTTGGCCGCAATGTGCCATTGTCCGCGCGCTTCGCCAATCGCGGAGCAAGTCAGCGCAACGAAGCCAGCACAGAACACCAAGCGACATCATGCCTCATCAGTTCAGCCTCAACCAAACCGTCCGCAAGCCCGCCGTCACATCCAAAGGCGGCATCGTCGCCTCGCAATCGCGACGGGCGGCCGAAGTGGGGGCGCAGGTGCTGGCCGCGGGAGGCGACTGCGTGGACGCGATCGTCGCGACTACTTTTGCCCTGAACGTGCTGGAGCCATGGAATAGCGGCATCGGCGGCGGCGGAGCGATGGTGCTCTACCGCGCCAAGGAAAATCGCACCGAGGTGATCGACTACGGCATGTGCGCGCCGCAGAGCCTGCGCACTGCCGACTACCCGCTCAGCGGCGAAGGCGCCGCCTCCGACCTGTTTCCCTGGCCGCGCGTCAAGGACGACCGCAACATCCACGGCCCCGGCTCGATCGCCGTCCCCGGCGTCGTTGCCGGAATGGAAGAGGTGCATCGCCGCTACGCCAAAATGCCGTGGAAGGATCTGGTCGCACCGGCAGCCAGGCTCGCCGGCGAAGGCCTGCTGGTCGATTGGTGGACGACGGGGACGATCGCGGGCTCCGCCGCCGATCTCCGGCGCTATCCCGCGAGCGCGGCCGCGTATCTGAAGGACGGCCTGCCGCCGAGCGCGCCGTGGGGCATCAAGGCCGAGACGCGGATGCCGCAGGACGGCCTGAAGGCGACGCTGTCGCATCTTGCCGAGGCCGGACCGCGCGACTTCTACCAGGGCGATCTCGCCAGGAGCATCGCTTCCGACATCAAGGCCGACGGCGGTACGCTGTCGGTGGAGGATCTCGCCGCCTTCCGCGCCCATCTGCGCGCGCCGCTGGCGATCCCCTATCGCGGGGGCAAGGTGTATGCGACGCCGGAGTCTCACGGCGGGGCCAACGATGGCGCACGCGCTGCGCCTGTTGCAGGAGAGCTGGGCCCCGCGGGCGCGCCCGATGCCGACGCCTATGTCGAATATGCGCTCGCCTTGCAGGCAGCCTTCCGCGAGCGGCTCAAGGATATGGGCGATGCCGACGGCAAGCGCTCGCTCGGCGCCGAATATCTGGCGCCGGCCTGTACCACGCATTTTTCCGTGGTCGACCGTCACGGCAACATCGCGGCGGTGACGCAGACGCTGCTCTCGTCGTTCGGTTCGCGCTACGTGACGCCGCACACCGGCATCACCATGAACAACGGCATCATGTGGTTCGACCCGACGCCGGGCACGACCAATTCGCTCGCACCCGGCAAGCGCTGCCTCTGCAACTACACGCCCGTGATCGCCGAGACGAAGGACGGCAGGCGCCTCGCCGTCGGCGCATCCGGCGGACGGCGTATCCTGCCCTCCGTGATGCAGCTCGTCTCCTTCGCGATGGATTTCGGCATGGATCTCGATGCCGCCATCCATCAGCCGCGCATCGACGCCAGCGAGGGCGCGATCGTGATCGGAGATGCCCGCCTGCCGGCGGACGTGCGCGAGACGCTGGCCGCGCGTTTCGACTATGAAGAGAGCCGGTTGCAGACATTGCCGCAGAAATTCGCCTGCCCGAGCGTCGTGATGCGCGAGGGCGACGTCAATTCCGGGGCAGTCGAGATCTTCCAGCCCTGGGCCGACGCGGTGGCGGAAGGTTGAGCGCAGGATCGAATTGCGATTTTACCAGCGCGCGTTGTGCTCGCGCGCGATTGCGCATCGAGGCGAGCATCACGACTCCTCCACATTTACGGGGAACTTAAGCGCGCATCGTTCGTTCGTTGAACGGACAAATGCGCTCGCTCCCGTGGAGGACATGATGAAGAAACTTGCGCTCGCCGCGTCGCTGATCATTGCGGCCGGCTTTACGTTGACCGGCCCTGCACTGGCCAAGGGTGGCCATGGCGGCGGTCACGGTCATGGCCATGGTCACGGCCATTCGATGGGCCATCACCACCATGGCACGCCGCACGGATGGTCGCGTGGGCGCAAGGTCGGCTGGCGCCATCACGGCTGCCCGCCCGGCCTGTGGAAACAAGGCCGCTGCTGACGCCATTTCTGTCGACGATGCAAGGCGTCACTCCCGACCGGAGCGGCGCCTTCTTCAAATGCCGAGCCGGTCGCGGACGCGGCCCGCGATCACGGCCGTCGTCACGCCGACCGGCCAGAACGCATGCAGCGGGATCGGCTTGATGCCCGTGATCGGCATATCGATCTCGGCCTTGGCGCCGCCGATCAGCCGGCGCACAAGCTGCGCGCCCATTGCGGTCGCGAGCGCAACGCCGCGGCCGTTGCAACCGAGCGAGATCAGGATGTTCTCGGCGGGCTCATGCACATGGGGATAGTGATCCCCGGTGATGGCGAGCCGGCTGTTCCAGCCATGCGTCCAGGCAACGCCTTTGAGCTGCGGCCATAGCCGCTCGGCATAGCGCATGAGATAAGCGACGTCGTTGGGCGACTTGATCCAGCGCATCGGCCCGCGCCCGCCCATCAGGAGACGGTTGTTCTGGTCGATACGGTAATAGACCGTGATGTGGCCGCTCTCATAGAGCACGGGCCGCGTCGGCATGATCGAACGCGCGACCGCATCTGACAGCGGCGCGGTGGCGGCGATCGAAGAGAATACCGGCACGATGGTGCGGCGGAGCGCCGGCCAGAGATCCCCGGTAAAGCCGTTGGTGGCAAGCAGGACCTTGTCGGCATGCACCACCGCGCGCGGCGTCTCGATGCGCCAGCTTCTGCCGTCGCGGCGCAGCGACAGCGCCGGCGTCTCGCCATGCACCTTCGCACCCGCCGAGATCGCGGCGCGCGCGAGGCCGCGGGCATAGCTGAGCGGGTGCAGATCGCCGCCGCGCGTGTCGAGCATGGCGCCGATATAGCGGTCGGTGCCGGTCATCTCGCGGAGCTGCTGGCGGTTCAGATACGACACCGGCATCCCGCGGCGGATGCATTGCTGCGCCGTCTTCTCGATCGCGGCGGCGCTGGCCTCGTTATAGGCCGCGCGCAGCGTGCCGTTCTGCCGCGCTTCGCAGGGGATCTGGTAGCGGCGGATCAGGTTGTGTGTGAAGTCAGTGGTGCCGTAGGCGAAGTCGATCATGCGGCGGCCGAGCTCGGCGCCGAAATCCGCCTCGATCTGATCCGGGTCGTGCTTCAGGCCGGGATTGGTGTGACCGCCATTGTTGCCCGATGCCCCCCAGCCCGGCTCCTGCGCTTCAAGCACCAGGGCCTCGACGCCCTGCTCCGCCAGATGGAGCGCCGTGGAGAGACCCGTATAGCCGCCACCGATGATCGCGATGGACACGCTCCTGTTCGCATCGAGCGGCGGCGTCGCGACCGGCGCCACGGCGGTGTCGGCATAGAGCGAGGGCGGCAGAGGCAGGCTCGTCATGTCGAAGTCCGGTCAGAGCGGATGCAGCACGCGGCGCAGGAAATCCTGCGTGCGCGGATGCTGGGGTTGGTTGAGCAGCGCCTTGGCCGGCCCCTGCTCGACGATGACACCGCCGTCGATGAACAGCACGCGGTCCGCGACGTCGCGGGCAAAGCCCATCTCGTGGGTGACGACGACCATGGTCATGCCGTCGTCGGCGAGCTTGCGCATCACGCCGAGCACGTCGCCGACGAGACTCGGGATCGAGCGCCGAAGTCGGCTCGTCGAACAGGATCGCCTTGGGCTGCATCGCCAGCGCCCGCGCGATGGCGACGCGCTGCTGCTGGCCGCCGGAGAGCTGCGGCGGATGTGCGTCGGCCTTTTCGGCGAGCCCGACCTGCGCAAGCAGCGTCCGGCCGCGCTCATACGCCTGGGCTCGCGGCTCCTTCTTCACATAGAGCGGCCCCTCGATCACGTTCTCCAGCGCCGTGCGATGCGGGAATAGGTTGAAGCGCTGGAACACCATCGAGACCTGGGTGCGGATGTTGACGATCGACGGGGCGTCGCGATCGACTTTGAGGCCCTCGATGCTGATCTCGCCGCGGTCGTAGCTTTCCAGCCCGTTGATACAACGCAGGATGGTGGACTTGCCGGAGCCGGAGGGGCCGACGATGCAGACCACCTCGCCCTTTTGCACGGAGGCCGTGATGCCCTTGAGCACCTCGACCTTGCCAAAGCTCTTGTGGACGTCGCTCAGCTCGATCATCGCTTGCCGGCCCGCTTCTCGAAGTGACGGACCAGCAGGATCAGCGGGATGCTCATGGTGAGATACATCAGCGCAACCAGCGTGAACACGTTGGTGTTCTTGAAGGTCGAGGACGCGATCAGCTTGCCCTGCAGCGCGAGGCTCGGCGACCGTGATGGTCGAGGCTTGCGAGGAATCCTTCAGCATCATGATCATGACGTTGCCGTAGGGCGGCAGCACGATGCGCACCGCCTGCGGCAGCACCACGCGGCGCATGGTCAGCCACCAGCCCATGCCGATCGACTGTGCCGCCTCGATCTGGCCCTTGTCGATGGCCTCGATGCCGGCGCGGAAATTCTCGGCCTGATAGGCCGAATAGGCGATGCCGAGCCCGAGGATGGCGGCCTGCAGCGCCGACAGCGTGACGCCGAGATCGGGCATCACGAAGTAGAGATAGAACAGCAGCACGATGATCGGGATGCCGCGGATCACATTGATCAGGCTGGCGCTGAGCATAGACAGGGCCTTGATGCCGGAGACCCGCATCATCGCCCAGATCAGGCCGAGCACCGTCGAGAGCAGTAGCGAGCCGATGGTGACGACGATCGTCAACGCGACGCCGCTCATCAGGATCGGGAAGAACTCGGCGGCGTCGTGCCAGAAGCCTTTCATCGGGCAGCCTGCGATGAACCGTTATCAGCCCTGGGCCTTCAGGCCCCATTTGTCGAGGATCTTGGCGATGGTGCCGTTGGCCTTCAGCTTGGTCAGCGAGGCGTTGATCTTGCCGAGCAGCGCGGTCTCGCCCTTGCGCACGCCGATGCCGACCGAGCCGACGGTGACGGGCTTGTAGCCTTCGACGAGGCGCACTTCGGGGAAGCCGCCCTGCTTCAGATTGTAGGCGAGGATCGGATAGTCGGCATAGCCGGCCTTGAGGCGGCCGGTGTTCACGTCGCGCAAGATGTCCGGGATGGTGTCGTAGGCCTTCACGTCGGCGAACAGGCCGGTCTTCTTCAGCGCGTCGACGAAGGCGGTGCCGACCTGGGCGCCGACGGTCTCACCCTTCAAATCGTCCTGGGTGGCATAGGCCTTGGTGTCGCCCTTCGGCACGACGAGGCCCTCGCCATAGGTGTAGATCGGATCGGAGAAATCGACGACCTCCTTGCGCGGCGGCGTGATGAACATCGCGGCGGCAATGATGTCGATCTTGCTCGAGGTCAGCGAGGGGATCAGCGTCGAGAACTGCATCGGCTCGATCTGCACGTTGAAGCCGGCATCCTTGCCGACCTCGGTGATGAGATCGACCATGATGCCCTGGATGGTGTTGGTCTTGGTGTCGAGGAAGGTGAAGGGAATGCCCGTCGGCGTCGAGCCGACCTTCAGCACCTGTTGCGCCGAGGCCGGCGCCACGGCTGCAATTGCGAGCGCCGCCATCGCGGCCTGAACAATACGCTTCATCGCATCCCCCTTTTGGGTCTGCCGATGTCGGCGCTTGCGCTGTCGTGATCAGACGTTGTTCTGATCAGGCGTTGCGGGCCGCGCCGTTTCGGCCTATTTTCACCAATATGAAAATTTGGTCACACTTTCGCGGACGATGCAAGCGGTTTTCATGCACATGAAGGAAGCGGTTTGACGTGAGCGGTGGCAAAAGAATGCGCAAACCGGCCGTCGCAAAGCCGGCGAAGCCCAAAGCGGGCACGAAGGCGGGCTCCAGGGCAAGTGCCAAGGCCAGTACCAAGACAAGTACCAAGCCGGCGGAGCCGGCGATGGACATCGCGGTCGGCCGCCGCATCCGGGATCTCCGGCGTGTCAGGCAATTCTCGCTGGAGAGCGTCGCAGCGCGCACCGAGCTTTCGATCGGCTTCCTCAGCCAGATCGAGCGCGGCCTGTCCTCGCCCTCGCTGCGCGTGCTGGCCACGCTCGCCGACGTGCTCGGCGTCGGCATCGCCGCCTTGTTCGGTGCAAGCCCGAGCGCCGACGGCGCCTCGGATCAGGTGGTGACGCGCGGGCTGCAGCGGCCCGAACTCAAGCTCTGGCGCACCGGCGTGTCGAAGCAATTGCTGAGCCCGGCCAGCGCCGACAACAAGCTCAATTTGTTCCTGGTGCATCTGGAGCCCGGCGGCTCCACCGGCGACGAGGCTCTACACCCATGACGGCGAGGAAGCGGGCCTCGTGCTCGAAGGCGAGATGATGCTGACGGTGGACAGCGAGACCTGGTCGCTGAAGACCGGCGACAGTTTTCGCTTCGCCAGCCGCAGGCCGCACCGGTTCTCGAACCCGGCGAATGATGCAGAACGCCGTCGTGCTGTGGGTGAATTGTGTGACGGGGGCGGACTGACTTCGCTGCCGTCATTCCGGGGCGCCTCGAAGAGGCGAACCCGGAATCTCGAGATTCCGGGTTCGATGCTTCGCATCGCCCCGGAATGACGACATCAATCAACCGAACCGGTGGTTATACCGGTCCACCGTCAGCGCGCTGACATCGATGTCCGGCTTCTTGCCCGACAGCATGTCGGCGAGGACGCGCCCCGAGCCGCAGGACATGGTCCAGCCGAGCGTGCCGTGGCCGGTGTTGAGGTGGAGGTTGGCGTAGGGCGTCGGGCCGATCACGGGCGGACCGTCCGGCGTCATCGGGCGCAGGCCGCTCCAGAACGTCGCCTTGGACAGGTCGCCGCCGCGCGGGAACAGGTCGGTCAGCGAATGATCGAGCGTGGCGCGGCGCGCATCGTAGAGCTTGTCCGAATAGCCTGATATCTCCGCGGTGCCGCCGACGCGGATGCGATCGCCGAGGCGCGTGATCGCGACCTTGTAGCTCTCGTCCATCACGGTGGATTCCGGCGCGCCGGAAGCATCCTTGATCGGCACCGTGATCGAATAGCCCTTCACCGGATAGACCGGCAGCGTAATGCCGAGCGGGGCCGCGAGCCGCGACGAATAGCTGCCGAGCGCGAGCACGTAGGCGTCCGCCTGCAGCATGCCGGCACTGGTGGCGACACCGCTGACGCGCGCGCCGTCGGTCGCGATGCGATCAATCGAGGTGTTGAACATGAAACGCACGCCGAGCGCTTCGGCATGCTTGGCCAGCGCCTGCGTAAACATGTGACAGTCGCCGGTCTCGTCCTGCGGCAGGCGGAGCCCGCCGACGAATTTTTCCTTCACGCCAGCCAGCGCCGGCTCGACCGCGATGCAGCCCTCGCGGCTCAGCACCTCGAAGGGCACGCCATATTGCTTGAGCACGGAGATGTCCTCAGCCGTGCCGTCGAGCTGCGCCTGGTAGCGGAACAGCTGCAGCGTGCCTTGCGAACGCTCGTCATACTGGATGCCGATGTCGCGGCGCAGATCGCGCAAGGAATCGCGGCTGTACTCCGCGATCGGAATCATCCGGCTCTTGTTGACCGCGTAGCGCGCGCTGGTGCAGTTGCGCAGCATCTTGAGCAGCCAGACCCACATCACGGGATCGAGCTTCGGCCGGACCACGAGCGGGCCGTGCTTCATCAGGAGCCACTTCACCGCCTTCACCGGCACGCCGGGGCCGGCCCAGGGCGAGGAGTAGCCGGGCGACACTTCGCCGGCATTGGCAAATGAGGTCTCGAGCGCCGGCTCGGGTTGACGATCGACGACCGTCACTTCGTGGCCGGCACGGGCGAGGTAGTAGGCAGAGGTGACACCGATGACACCACTGCCGAGGATCAGGACTTTCACGCTTCGTCAAACTCCCGCGGCATCACTTTTCGCCGCTGCAAGGACACAACTCGCAACGGCGAGAGCAATTATCAGGCCACCTTCTTGATGGCGTCGCCGAGGATCGAGACCATCTGGTCGATCTGGCTCTTCTCGACGATGAGCGGAGGCGACATCGCGAAAGAGTCGCCGCTCATGCGCAAATAAAGCCCGGTGTTGAAGCAGTCGACCATCACGTCGTAGCCGCGCGCGCCGACGACACCGTCGCGCGGCGCCAGCTCGACCGCACCCATCAGGCCGCAATTGCGGATGTCGACGACGTTCGGCAGACCCTTCAGCGAATGCAGCGCATCGCGCCAATATTCGGCGATCGACGCACCGCGCGTCAGCAGGCCCTCGTCCTTGTAGATGTCGAGCGTCGCGATGCCGGCGGCGCAGGCGGTCGGATGCGCGGAGTAGGTGTAGCCGTGGAACAGCTCCATCGCGTTCTCCGGGCCGACCATCATGCCGTCATGCACCTTGCGGCTCGCGAACACGGCACCGCAGGGAATGGTGCCGTTGGTGATGCCCTTGGCCGTCGTCATCAGGTCCGGCGTGACGCCGAAGAACTGGGCGGCGAACGGGGTGCCGAGGCGGCCGAATCCGGTGATGACCTCGTCGAAGATCAAGAGGATGCCGTGCTTGTCGCAGATCGCGCGCAGGCGCTGCAGATAGCCCTTCGGCGGCGGCAGCACCGCGGTCGAACCGGGCACCGGCTCGACGATGACGGCCGCAATGGTCTCGGCGCCGTGCAGGGCGACCAGACGCTCGAGATCGTCGGCGAGCTCGGCGCCGTGCTCGGGCTGGTCCTTGGCGAAGGCATTGCGAGAGAGATCGTGGGTGTGGCGGATGTGATCGACGCCCGGCAGCAGGGTGGTGAAGGCGCGGCGGTTGGCGACCATGCCGCCGACCGAGGTGCCGCCGAAGCCGACGCCGTGATAGCCGCGCTCACGGCCGATCAGCCGGGTGCGGCTCGCCTGGCCGGTGGCGCGGTGATAGGCGAGCGCGATCTTCAGCGCGGTATCGACCGACTCGGAACCGGAATTGGTGAAGAAGATGCGGTCGAGACCATCAGGCGCGATCTCGGCGAGGCGCTCGGCGAAGTCGAAGGCCAGCGGATGGCCCATCTGGAACGAGGGCGCGAAGTCCAGCGTCATCAGCTGGCGCTCGACGGCGGCGGCGATCTGCTTGCGGCCGTGGCCGGCATTGACGCACCACAGGCCCGCGGAGCCGTCGATCACCTTGCGGCCGTCGACGGTGGTGTAGTGCATGCCCTCGGCCGAGGAGAACAGGCGCGGCGCCTTCTTGAACTGCCGGTTGGCCGTGAACGGCATCCAGAACGAGTCGGTCTTGATAGTGTTCGGAATCTGATGAAGGGTCACGGCCGCGCTCCTTTGCTGACCCGCTAGCTGAGCCACGGCTTGGAATGCGCAACAAGTCCTTTTCTGCTCAGCCGCAACCCATTGATTTACCTGGGGCTGCCGGTCCATATTTGCGCGATCCGCAACACGTGCAACACGGGACCTGGGCATGAGCGTCGACATCGGTGGACGGCTGCGATTCATCCGGGCGCGCCACAAGCTGTCGCAGCGGGAGCTGGCCAAGCGCGCCGGGGTCACCAATTCGACGATTTCGCTGATCGAATCCAACCAGATGAACCCCTCCGTCGGCGCGCTCAAACGCATCCTCGACGGCATTCCGATGGGGCTCGCCGAGTTCTTCGCGCTGGAGCCGGAGTCGAGGCGCAAGATCTTCTACCGGGCCGAGGAGACTCACCGAAGTCGGCAAGAAGCCGATCTCCTATCGCCAGGTCGGCGACAATCTGTTCGGCCGCAGCCTGCAGATCCTGAAAGAGCGCTACGAGCCCGGCAGCGACACCGGCCGCGTCCACCTCGTCCATGAGGGCGAGGAAGGTGGCATCGTGATCTCCGGCAAGTTGGAGGTCACCGTCGAGGACGAGCGCCGCATCCTCAATCCCGGCGATGCCTATTATTTCGAGAGCCGCCGTCCGCACCGCTTCCGCTGCGTCGGCGGCAAGCCGTGCGAAGTGATCTCGGCCTGCACGCCCCCGACATTCTAAAGGCCCGGATCGTCGAATCCGCAGGGTTACGGAACCGGCCTTTATCTTGCGCGGCTTGAGCCATCTCAATTTTTGGGGGCCAAACCGCCCTATATTACGAGACGTAGCCGAGCAGCCTGGCTTAGAGGTGCTGAGGTTATGGCCCCGGACTCCTAGGCTCTCCGGGGCCGCTTCGTAACGGAGCCCTGCGGATGAAGACCACCATCGCCAAGACCGAAGCCAAGATCGTGCCCGACATCGCCTTGTGCGATGCCGACAAGCTTCATTCGCGCGAGTTGCGCAAGGCGATCGCCGAATACATCGAATTGCAGAAAGAGGCGGTGAAGGCCCTCCGCAGGAAGCTGAACTGAGCCCATCGCCACGACGGACCTTTCTGAACCTCGTCGACATCGCGGACGACCAACCGGCAGGCACGATCCTGCTCCAGCCAAGGGCCGCCAATGTTCGCCCCCTTCCGCCTCGCGCTCGTCACCGCGACGGTGCTGCTCGCTCCCCTCACTTGCTACGCCATGGACGACTACCTCCGCGCCGCCAGCAGCGCGCCGGTGAAGATCACGCTGTGCGGCGAGACCAACAGCAACGGCAGCGGAATCAAGACCGCCACTTGCGAGGAAAAGGGCTACGATAAGCTCGTCGCCGCGATCGACCAATCGTTCGACGCGGCGCTCGCGAGGAGCCCCGCCAACATCCGGCCGCTCCTTAGGCGTGACGAGGCCTGGTTCAACGAGATGATCGGGCTGGCCGCAGACACCGTGCAGGAAGTCAACGAGGCCGAACTCAACGACAATTTCGTCGCGACGCTGCGCCGGCGCCAGACCGTACTCGACGAGATTGCCGGCGGCTTCGGCCGCAGCGGGCTCGCCGGCAAATGGGTCAACGCGTTCGGAAACCTCACCGTCTCACCGGATGCGAATGGCGCGCGGCAACTGACCATCGACATGAGCGCCTATTACGGCAGCGACAAGCATCGGCAATGCAAGCTGAGCACGGCCGTGACGAAGGCCGGCAGCTGGCTGAGCGGGTCAATCCAGCTGCCGCCGAATGCCGCTGCGCCGGCAGGCGAGCAGCGCACGAAGCCGGCAAGACTCCCGACCATCAAGCTCCGCCGTCAGGGCGAGACCCTTCGCGTCGTCATGACCGATGGCGACGATACGATCGGGGATCGTGATGATTGCGATGATCCCTCGCAAATCACCGGCACGTATTTCGCCAGCGGCAGCTCCGACGGCGCCGACAAGGCGGTAACGTCGTTCGTCATACCGACGTTCGACTGCACGCGTCCGGAGACCGCGACGGACGAGGAGATCTGCTCCGATCCCGATCTTGCCGAGAACGACCAGCGTCTGAACCGCGCCTGGAAGGCGCTGTTGCCGCGGCTCGACGATGCGACACGGCGCGCGCTGACGGAGGACCAGCGCAACTGGGTGCGCACGCAGACCGAGGAATTCCCGGAATTTCTTCATCCGGCCTGGAATAAGCGGACTTCCGAGATGCACTTCACGGCCGACGCGCGCGATCACGTCGACGCCCTCCAGCGCGAGCGGATCGCACTGCTCGAAGGCTTCGACGACAAGCGCACAGACCTCGCCGGCATCTGGCTCGCCTACAACGCAATCCTCAAGGTTACGATCGACAAGGACGGCCGGCTGACGGCGCAGGGCTGGAAATGGGAACAGGGCGACTGGAAAGCCGGTTGCGACTACGAGATATCAGGCAAGATCGTCGGCGGCACATTCCGCGCCGACGAACGGCGCAAGAACCCTGACACGCTGGAGCGCGACCACGCCATGCTCATCGTCAACCATCTCGACGATTCATTCGCCAGCAAGCGCAACGGCAAGGAGACCGACGACGAGGCGAAGTGCAAGCGCAGGCTCGACAACTCCTCGACCGCACGGCTGTTTCCGGCGCGCACCTCGCCCGATATCGACAATTTCTCCGGCTCGATCCGCTGAGGCGGGATGGCTCTAGTCTAGGCTGAATTGGTGTCGCGGGTCCTCACCTCTCCCGCTTGCGGGAGAGGTTGCGCCAAAGGCGCGGGTGAGGGCTGTCTTCTCTAGGGGATAGTCCCATTGCGGAAACACCCTCTCCCCAGCCCTCTCCCGCAAGCGGGAGAGGGAGTGCCACTCAAACCCGCGTCAGCAACTCCTCGATCCGGATCGGGAAACTGCGGACGCGCACGCTGGTCGCGTGCCAGACCGCGTTCGCGACCGCGCCGGCACTGCCGGTGATGCCGATCTCGCCGACGCCCTTGATGCCGAGCGCGTTGACGTGAGGATCGTGCTCCTCGACCGTGACCACGTCGAGCGGCGGCACGTCGGCATTCACGGGGACGTGGTACTCGCCGAGATTGGCGTTCATGATCCGCCCGCTGCGGCGGTCGGTGATGGCCTCCTCGTGCAGCGCAAAGGACATGCCCCAGATCATGCCGCCGAACAGCTGGCTCCTCACCAGGTGCGGATTGACGATCCGCCCGGCGGCAAACGCGCCGACCATGCGGCTGACGCGGACCTGACCGAGTCTCGGGATCGACCTTCACTTCCGCGAACACCGCGCCGTGGGCATGCATCGCATACTCTTCCATCGCAGCCGGGTTCGGCGCGCCGGTGCCGCGCGCCTCGACCTCGGCAACGCCGGCCCGCGCGAGGATCTCGGCATAGCTCTCGCCGCGGCTCTCGTCGTCGCGACGGACCAACCGGCCCTCGCGTGCGATCACTCCGGTATTGCCGGCGCCGAACAGCGGCGAGCGCTCGTCGCCCGTGGCGAGATCGGCGAGCTTGGCGATCACGGCAGCACCCGCGCTGTGGATCGCAGCACCCGCCGTTGCCGTGTGCGCCGAGCCGCCGGCAATGCCCGCATCCGGCAAGTCGGACGAGCCGGCCTTGAACTCGACACGGTCGATATCGAGCCCGAGTTCGTCGGCCGCGATCTGGGCCAGCGCCGTCCAGGCGCCCTGCCCCATGTCATGTGCGCCGATCTCCATCGCGCCGGAACCGTCACGGCGGATCACGGCGCGCGCTTCGGCCTGAAACATCAGCGCGGGGAACGTCGCGGTGCCCATCCCCCAGCCGACCAGAAGTCCGGCATCGTCGCGCATCTGTCGCGGCTGCAGCGAGCGCTTCGCCCAGCCGAAACGCGCCGCGCCCTGATCGTAACAGGCACGCAGCGCTTTCGAGGAGAACGGTTTGCCGGTGATCGGCTCGACCTCGGCATAGTTCTTCAGGCGGAAGGCGAGCGGATCCATGCCGCAGGCCCACGCCATCTCGTCGATCGCGCTCTCCAGCGCGATCGAGCCGGTCGCCTCGCCGGGCGCGCGCATGAACAGCGGCGTTCCCGTGTTGACGCGCACGGCGTCATGCGTGGTGCGGATCGCGGGCGCCGCATAGAGCGTGTGCGAGGCATCGGCCGCGGGCTCGTAGAAATCGTCGAACGTGCTCGACACCGTCCGCGCGTGATGATCGAGCGCGGTGAGGCGTCCCTCGCCGTCCGCGCCGATCCGCAGGCGCTGGCGCGTCGGGGCGCGATGGCCGACCGGGCCGTACATCTGCTCACGGCGCAGCACCAGCTTGACCGGCTTGCCGACGAGCTTGGCCGCCATGATGCCGAGGGTCGGCGGTCCCGACATCAGGCCCTTGGAGCCGAAGCCGCCGCCGAGGAACGGACTGCGGATGTGGATCTTCTCCGGCGCGATGCCGAACAGCTCGGCGATCCGCCCGAGCGACAGCATCAGGCCCTGGGTCGGCATGTCCACCTGAAGATTGTCGCCGTCCCATGCCGCTACGATGGCATGCGGCTCCATCGCGTTGTGATATTGCGGCGGCGTCCGATAGGTCACGTCGATCTGCTTGTCCGCAGAGGCAAGGCCCGCCTCGACATCGCCGCGATGATTTTCCGTGGGATTGCCGACACCGACGACGGGCGGCACGTAGCTCTCGCCGGCGTCGAGGCCGACGAGCGCAGGCAGCGTCTCGTAACGCGGCGCCAGCAGCACGGCACCTTCGGTCGCGGCCTCCAGCGTCTCGGCGATCACGACGGCGATCGGCTGATTGGCGTAGCGGACCTCACGGCTCTGCAGAACCTCCATCCGGAACACGAACGGATTTGTCTTGATCTCCGGATCTATCGCGAGCCGCGGCTTGTGATCGGGCGTCATGACGTCGACGACGCCGGGATGGCGCTTTGCGGCGTCGACGTCGAGCGAGAGCACGCGGCCATGCGAAATGCTGGCGACGGCCATCACCGCGAACAGCATGCCGGGCGGATGATTGTCGGCGGCGTAGGTCGCCCGCCCCGTGACCTTGAGGACGCCGTCACGGCGGGTCAGCGGCTGACCGATATTGGAGCCGTGCCGCAAATGGGCGGGGGCGCTGGTGGGGTTGAGCTTCAGGCATGAATGGCTCCGGACGTCGAGGCAAAGGGGGACGCGGGCAGCGCGGGAATGCGTGCGGGCGTGCCGGCGGCGGCGAGGGTCAGCGCGCGCACGACGATGCGGCGCGCCAGCTCGATCTTGAACGCGTTGTCACCGGACGGCTTTGCGTCGGTGAGCGCACGCCAGGCGGCTTCCTGGAACGCGTCCGCCGTGGGCGCGACACCCTTCAGCACGTCCTCCCCGGCGCGGGCGCGCCACGGCTTTGCGGCGACGCCGCCGAGCGCAATCCGCGCCTCCGCGACCTTGCCGTTCTCGATCCGCAGCGCCGCTGCGGCCGAAACGATTGCGAAGGCATAGGAGGTGCGTTCGCGGACCTTCAGATAGCGCGCATGCGTGGCAAAGCCGCGCGCCGCGGGCGGCAGCCGCACCGCGACGATGAGGTCGCCGGGCTCGAGCGCCGATTCACGCTCGGGCGAATTGCCGGGCAAGCGATGCAGCTCGTCGAGCGCGATCTCGCGACGGCCGCTCCTGCCTTCGATCTCGACCATTGCATCGAGCGCGACCAGGGGCACGCAGAAGTCGGAGGGATGCGTGGCGATGCAGCTCTCGCTCCAGCCGAGCACCGCGTGGCCGCGGTTCTCGCCGTCTTTGGCATCGCAGCCGCTGCCGGCCTCGCGCTTGTTGCAGCGGCTGGCGGGGTCGTAAAAATATGCGCAACGTGTCCGTTGCAGCAGATTTCCGCCGACCGTCGCGGCATTGCGCAATTGCGCGGACGCGCCTGACAGCAGCGCCTCGGCGACCGCGGGATAGGACTTTGCGAAGCTTGCGTCATGCGCGAGATCGGCATTGCTGACCAGCGCGCCGATGCGCAGCGATCCGTCGGCAAGGGTTTCGATCTGGTCGAGCCCGTCGAGATGGGTGACGTCGACCAGACGCTCCGGCCGGCTGACGCCGCCTTTCATGAGATCGAGCAGATTGGTTCCCGCGGCGAGATACACGGCACCCGGCTGCGCGGCGGCGGAAACGGCTTCAGTGACGGTGGCCGGCCTGACATAATCGAACGGTTTCATGCCGAGCGCCTCTGGTTGGTCTCGTCCATCTGTCCTTGCGCATCGAGCACGGCATCGACGATGCCGGCATAGGCGCCGCAGCGGCACAGATTGCCGCTCATGCACTCGCGGATGCGCTCGGGATCGTTGCCGGCCTGCGCTTCCTGCATCATGCCGATCGCGCTCATGATCTGGCCGGGCGTGCAGAAGCCGCACTGAAAGCCGTCATGGGCGATGAAGGCGGCCTGCACGGGATGCAGTTGGTCGCCGCGCGCCACGCCCTCGATGGTGAGGATTTCTGCGCCGTCATGGCTGATGGCGAGTGCAAGGCAGGAGTTGATGCGCTTGCCGTCGACCAGAATGGTGCAGGCGCCGCACTGGCCGCGGTCGCATCCCTTCTTGGTTCCGGTGAGATGGAGGCGCTCACGCAGGAGATCGAGCAGCGTGACGCGCGGATCGTCGAGGACGAAGTCGCGCCGCGCACCGTTCACGGTGAGGCTGATGGAGTGGTTCATACAAGGCTCCGATCAGAAATGGACATGGCTCATCGCTCGGCGCGCCACCGCCGTGGCCGCCGTCGATACGCGCCGCCCGGACACAATCCGGGTACGCACATGAACGAAGATACGGAGGCACCCTCCGCTTAACAAGGGCTACCGGAAAATATTTGGAATTCGTCGAAAGCCCGTGGGGGTACAACGCGATGCAGCCCTGCAAAGGTTCTCGCGAGGGTTCAATCTAACCAATTCGTGATCTACATTGCCTGCCATGGACGACCACGCCGACCAGATTCGAAAGCCCCGCGCCGATGCCGTGCGCAATCGCGAGCGCGTGCTCGAGGCTGCCAAGGTCGTGTTCAACGCTGGCGGCCCCGAGGCCAGTCTCGAAGCCGTGGCCAAACGCGCCGGCGTCGGGATCGGCACGCTGTATCGGCACTTTCCGACGCGCGAGGATCTGTTCGAGGCGGTGTACCGGCGCGAGGTCGAACAGCTCAGCGAGCTGGCCGAACAGTTGAAGAACGCCAAGGACCCGGTCGACGCCCTGCGGCGCTGGCTGCGGTCCAACGTCGAATTCGTTGCCACCAAAAAAGGCATGTCGGCCGCGCTGGCGCTGACGTTCCAGAGCCTCGTCGGATCTCGCCGCGTTCTCGATGGACCGGCTGACCAAGGCGATCGGCTCGCTGCTCGACCGCGCAGTGGAGGCCGGGCAGATGCGCGGCGATGTCAGCCCCGAGGACCTGCTCAGGGCACTCGTTGGCATGTGCTACATGCACGACCAGCCCGGCTGGCAATCCTCGGTGTTGCGCATGCTCGACGTGTTCGTGGACGGCTTGCGCGTGCAGCCGGCCGGCAAGGCCAGCGCTGACGTCAATAAGGCCGACGTTACAAGAGCAGCCGCCACCAAGGCACGGGCCGCCAAGCCAGCGAAACCCGCGGTGAAACGGAAGCGATAGGGCGCCCGTATCTTTCTGAGGTCATGCTAGGATCAGCATCGCCGGGATTTCAACGCGGAGCCTGTCATGCGCATCGCCGCCCTGCTCGTCGCCATCAGTCTTGTCTTCAGCTCGACCGCAGCCTTCGCCGACGACGTCGCCGCAGCCCGGGACGTCATCCGCGCCCAGGAGCAGGCATTTGCACGTGACGATGCGGCCGCGGCTTATTCCCACGCCGCCCCGGCGATCAAGGAGATCTTCCCCGCGCCCGGCGCCTTCATGTCGATGGTGCAAAGCGGTTACCCGCCGGTCTACCGCCACAAGAGCTTCGAGTTCGGCGAGGGCAAGATCGAGGGCAACTGGATCGCGCAGCGCGTCCATATCATCGACGCCAATGGCGAAGCGTGGGAAGCCCTCTACACGCTCGAGCAGCAGGCGGACGGCAGCTACAAGATCACCGGCTGTTCCCTGCTGAAGGCAGGACAGGCGGTTTAGGTCGCAAAGCCGGGCCCGGACTTGACCAGGCCCATCCGCGAGCGGATCAGCAACAGCACGACGATGCTGACGTTGACCGCATTCCACGCCACGCCGTTGGCGAACGCTGCGGCATACGAGCCCGTGGCATCGAAGATCAAACCCGACACCCAACCGCCGAAGGACATGCCGAACACCGAGGCGAAGATCACGATGCCGACGCGGGTCGCGGCCTCGCTCGCCGGCATCGCCTCACGCACGATGATGGCGTAGCTCGGCACGATGCCGCCCTGGAACAGGCCGAACATCGCGGAGATCAGATAGAGCGAGGCGAGGCTGTCGAAGAACAGATAGAACACCAGTGCAAAGCCCTGCGCCAGCGATCCCACCAGCAGCGTGCGGATGCCGCCGATCTTGTCGGCGAGGTAGCCGGAGCCGATCCGGCTGATGATGCCGCAGCCCATCATCAGGGACAGCATCTCGGCGCCGCGCGCCACGCCGTAACCGAGATCGCCGCAATAGGCGACGATATGCACCTGCGGCATCGCCATGGCCACGCAGCAGGAGATGCTGGCGATCGAGAGCAGCACCGTCAGCGTGTTGGTCGAGAGCTTGAGATCGACGCGGGGCGGCGGCGCGTTGGCATGATCGCGGATAGGGTCGTCGCCCATTTGTGCGCGCAGGACGAGGACCAGAAGCGCCATCGTGCTCGCGCAGAAGATGCCGATGCCGACATGCGTGTAGCGCCAGCCGATCGTCTGCGTGCCCCAGCTGACGATCGGCGGCCACATCGTTCCCGCGACATAATTGCCGCTGGCGACGATGGTCACGGCAAGGCCGCGATAGCGCTCGAACCAGTGCGAGGCCTCCGCCATCAGCGGCGCGAAGGTCGCGGACGTGCCGAGGCCGATCAGGAAATAGGCGGCGACGAACTGCCAGAGCTGGGTCGACATCCCCGCGAGCACATTGGCGACGCCGAGGAAGGCAATGCTGATCGCCATCGCCATCACGATGCCGAACCGGTCGGTGATCTTGCCGGCGATCACGCCGCCCAGCCCGAAACCGAACATCATCAGCGTGAAGGCCAGCGACACCGCGCCGCGCGTGGCACCGAATTCAGTCTGCACCACGGGAATCACGACCACGACCGCCCACATGCCGACGGCGCCGATCGAGCCGATCACGAGCGCAAGCACCAGGCGCACCCAGGCCTGACGAGAGTCAGGGGTGAATGAATCCGGGCTTTGTCCTGGATGATTGAGCGCGTGCACGCGCGGAACATGTTCGCGGATCGCCTCGCGGTCAAGCAGCGTGCTGCGATATTGGGCATGCGCGGTGCACTGCGGTAATAAGCTCTTGGCGAATGCTCGTTTTGCCATTAGTTTGCAATCCGCGTGTGCAACATCGCCGCGCGAAGAGCATACCGGCGGAATGTTGCTGCGATTGACACGATCGATGCGGATCAGGGTGGGGCGGATCATCGCCCTCGCCTATCTGTTCTGCGTGCTCGCGCCGGCAGCGAGCCTCGCGTGGGGCAGCGGTCCCGCGCCATGCCTCGACGATGCGATCCTCTCCGATCTCGTGCCGGCGCATCACCAGACGCCGGCCGGCCATGTCCACGGCGCCACCGCGCACGACCATGCCGGCCCGCATGCGCATCAGCACACGGCAGCACAGGACGCACCGGCATCGGATCATCATGGCGGCAAGGGGACAGTCGGTCCCTGCTGCGCGATGATGTGCGTCAGCGCGTTGCCGGCCGATCTGCCGGTCGTCGCGACACCGGTCCAGCCGAAATCGACCTGTGCGCCCGAACTCGTGGCCAGCCTGCACAGCACGGCGCCGCCCCAGCGCTACCGTCCCCCATCGCCTGATCTGACGCGCCGATTTCGGGCCGAGCGCGCTTTTTGCGCGCGCGAACCTGTGGTCTTTCAGATCAGGGATAAATCATGCTGACGCTTTCCGGAGCGAAGTCCGCCGCCGCATCTGCGGTGGGTGAACGCTGTTTTCGATTCTATTGGCCGTTGCTGGCCGTGCTGGCGCTGACGCTGTCCGGCTGCATGCCGGCCACGACGCAGATCGCGGCCGCCGATCCCGCTGATCCCGCGGCGAAGGTCGCGCCGGTCCGCTATCGGCCGATCATCGCGCCCTACAGCAGCCTGCGGCCTGCGACGCCGGCGCCATGGCGCGACCGCAACGGCGCCGTCGCGCCGCAGCCGAAGCAAGACCGGTAGGAGCGCGTCATGACACGTCAATTTGCGCGAGGCTTGCTCGTCCTCACCGCGTTCAGCGTCTCCGGCTGCGCCGCGTTCTCGCCCGACGGCGGCATGAGTGCGGTCTCCGAGCTGACGAGCCAGACCATCAACAAGGACGTCGCCTTCGTGCGGACCGCCGACGACGCCGACGCGACCACCGCGCGCGTTCACCAGTTGCTGGCACGGACCCTCAGCGTGGACGCAGCGGTGCAGATCGCACTGCTCAACAACAAGGGATTGCAAGCCGCCTATAACGAGCTGGCGCTGGCCGAGACCGATCTCGTCGAGCAGAGCCTGCCGCCCAACCCGGTGTTCTCGATCTCGCGCATCACGGGCAACGGCGCCAGCGAGATCGAGCGCCAGGTGGTCGGCGACATCCTCGCGCTCGCCACCCTGCCGTTCCGCTCCGACATCGCCCGCGACCGCTTCCGGCAGGCGCAGCTGCGCGCGGCGCTGGCGACGTTGCGGCTCGCGGCGGAGGTGCGCCGCGCCTATGTGCGCGCCGTCTCGGGCAACGAGATGGTGGCGCTTCTGACGGAGGCGAAAGCCACGGCGGAATCGACCGCACAGCTTGCCGTCAAGCTCGGCGAGACCGGCTCCCTCAACAAGCTCGACCAGGCCCGCGAGCAGGTGTTTTACGCCGAAACCACCGCAGACCTCGCCACCGCGCGGCAAGCGGCAGCGAGCACACGCGAAAGGCTCGCGCGTCTGATGGGGCTGTGGGACGGCGGCCTCGACTTCCGTCTGCCGAACCAGTTGCCGCCGCTGCCGCGCCGGCCGCAGGCCCTGCCCTCCATCGAAGCCGATGCGGTCGCCCATCGCATCGACCTGCAGATCGCGCGGCTGGAGCTGAACGCGCTCGCGAAATCGCTGAACCTCACCGAGGCAACGCGCTTCGTCACCTTGCTCGATCTCGCCGGCATCTCGCGCCGCTCGCAGGACCCGGAGGGCGCCCCGTTCCGCGAGCGCGGCTTCGACGTCCAGTTCCAGATCCCGATCTTCGATGGCGGCGAGGTCCGGGTGCGCCAGGCGGCGGAGACCTACAATCTCGCCTTCAACCGCCTGACCGAGCGCGCCGTCAACGTGCGCTCCGAGGCGCGCGATGTCTACCGCACCTACCGATCCGCTTACGATATCGCAAGCCACTATCAGCGCGAGATTATCCCCTTGCGCAAGATCATCACCGAGGAGATGCAGCTCCGCTTCTCCAGCATGCAGGTCGACATCTTCGCGCTGCTGACAGAGGCGCGGCAGCGCCTGGCCTCGCTGCGCGGCGCGATCGATGCCAGGCAAAGATACTTTCTCGCCCAGTCGGATTTGCAGACCGCCGTCAACGGCGGCAGCGCGCCTGCCGCGAGCGGCGACACTTCAACCACCATCGCCGCGGCAGCGCCCGCCGATGCCGGCCACTGACATGGAGACCAGCATGTTTTCCCGTCGAGGATTTTTGGGCACCGCCGCGCTTGCCAGCGCGTCGGCCATTAGCGGCCGCGTCCAGGCTGCGGCGATCCCGGAAGCTGCGCACATGGACAAGGTGGTGATGCAGCCGCCGCTGCATCCGATCAGCGGGCCCGACTATCGCCCCGTCGTTACCTTGAACGGCTGGTCGCTACCGTTCCGCATGAACGGCGACTGGAAGGAATTTCATCTCGTCGCCGAGCCCGTGGTGCGCGAGTTCGCCGAGGGCATGAAGGTGAATCTGTGGGGTTATAACGGCCAGTCGCCGGGCCCGACCATCGAGGCCGTCGAAGGCGACAAGGTCCGCATCTTCGTCACCAACAAACTGCCCGAATACACCACCGTGCACTGGCACGGCATGATCATCCCGAGCGGCATGGACGGCGTCGGCGGACTGACCCAGCCCCACATCAATCCCGGCAAGACCTTCGTCTACGAGTTCGAGATGAGGAAGAGCGGGACCTTCATGTATCACCCGCATTCCGACGAGATGGTGCAGATGGCGATGGGGATGATGGGCATGGTCGTCGTGCATCCGCGCGATCCCGCCTTCCGGCCGGTCGACCGCGACTTCGTCTTCGTGATGAGCACCTATCGCGTCGATCCCGGCACTTATCTGCCGCACGTCAACGAGATGACCGACTTCAACATGTGGACCTGGAACGCGCGGGTGTTTCCCGGCATCGATCCGCTGCCGGTCAGGCTCGGCGACAAGGTGCGCGTGCGCATCGGCAATCTCAGCATGACCAACCACCCGATCCATCTGCACGGCCACAGCTTTGCGGTGACCTGCACCGACGGCGGCTGGGTGCCGGAGAGCGCGCAATATCCGGAGACGACGACCGACGTGCCGGTCGGTGCCGTCAGGGTGTTCGACGTGCTCGCCGACAATCCCGGCGACTGGGCGTTCCACTGCCACAAATCGCACCACACCATGAATGCGATGGGCCACGACGTGCGCAACCTGATCGGCGTCTCGCGCAAGGATCTCGCCAAGGCGGTCGGCAAGCTCGCGCCGGATGCGATGGCGATGGGCTCGACCGGCATGGCGATGGGCAACATGGAGATGCCCGCGCCCGACAACACGCTGCCGATGATGACCGGCACCGGCCAGTTCGGCCCGATCGAGATGGGCGGCATGTTCACGGTGATGAAGATCCGCGAGGACCTTGCACGGGACGATTACCGCGATCCCGGCCCCTACAAATTCCCGCAAGGCACCGTCGCCTACGAGGTCACCGCGCCCGATGCGGCACCTGCGCGGCAGCCCGGCAAGCCCACCCACAAGATGAAGATGTGAGCGTTTCGATGACCCACCAACTGGAGATGACGATGAAGACCATCAAGCTCGGCCTCGCGCTGGCTGCGCTGTCGCTCGCGCCTGCGCTGGCGCACGACAAGCATGCTCATGCGAATTTTTCGGCCGGAGAGCCCGGCGACCCCAACAAGCCCGCGCGCACGATCGAGATCCTGCTCAACGAGATGGACTACGCGCCGTCGAAAATCGAGGTCAGGCGCGGCGAGCAGATCCGCTTCGTGCTGCGCAATGTCGGCAAGGAGGACCACGAATTCCTGCTCGCCACCACCAAGGAAAATCTCGCCCATGCTGTGGAGATGAAGAAGCATCCGCACATGGAGCATGACGATCCCAACGGCGTGCGCCTCGCGCCCAGCAAGACGGCCGAGATCCTCTGGAGGTTCAGCAAGCCCGGCACGTTCGAGTTTTCGTGCCTCATTCCCGACCACCGCGACTACGGCATGGTCGGCCACGTCACCGTCAAGTAGCGACAAGGAGCTTCCCATGAACCGCTTTATCCGTATTACCGCCGCTGTGGCACTGACGCTGGGCGCTGCCACCATGGCCCTGGCGGCCGGGGCCTCGATCAGCGGCGAGGTCAAAAAGATCGACGAGGGCGCCGGCAAGATCACCCTCAAGCACGGACCGGCCAAGAGCCTCGGCATGGACGACCCCATGACCATGGTCTACCGCGTCAAGGACCCCGCCATGCTCAAGCAGGTCAAGGTCGGCGACAAGGTGACCTTCGAGGCCGAGGAGGCGGCGTCGGGGTATACGGTGACCAAGATCGACAAGGCGAAATAGCTTCCCCGGTCATTCCGGGGCGCGCCCCTTTGGCGCGAGCCCGGAATCCATCTTTCCACCAACCCTGCCGCCCCATGGATTCCGGGCCCGCCCTTCGGGCGCCCCGGAATGACGCTCCTGGGCCCCGAAACACCCCGGTCCGGCGCCTTCCCACCCCCGCGTTAACCCTTTGCTAACCATACACCCGGCAAGAATTGCCGGGTGAAGTCGAGTGTCGTCAGCCGCGTAAAACGGGAGGCTCCCGTGGACGCCAGTGCGGTGCCTCACTTTCGGAACGGCGGCCCCTCGGCCGCCGCGCAGACATTTGGGGCGCGCGGACGGCAGTCGCGCGGGGAGGCAGCTACCATGGTCGACGTCACCGCAGGACAGGGCGTAGGCAGCGCAAGGCCGGGCATCCCCTCCCTCTCCGAGATCGTCACCATCCTCAAGCGCGGCGACATCGCGCTGGCGCTCGGCATCCTCACCATCCTGGTGGTGCTGATCCTGCCGCTGCCCGCGATCGTGCTGGACCTGTTCCTGGCGATCTCGATCACGCTCTCGATCCTGATCCTGATGACCTCGCTGTTCATCCAGACGCCGCTGGAATTCTCCGCCTTTCCGACCGTGCTGCTGATCTCCACCATGCTGCGCCTGTCGCTCAACATGGCCTCGACCCGCCTGATCCTGTCGCACGGGCACGAGGGCACGGCCGCCGCCGGTCACGTCATCGAAGCCTTCGGCAGCTTCGTGATGGGCGGCAATTTCGTCATCGGCATCATCGTCTTCGCCATCCTGATCATCGTCAACTTCATCGTCATCACCAAGGGTTCGGGCCGTATCGCCGAAGTCGCCGCGCGCTTCCACCTGGATGCCATGCCCGGCAAGCAGATGGCGATCGACGCCGACCTGTCCGCCGGCCTGATCGACGAGAAGGTGGCCAAGCATCGGCGCCAGGAGCTGGAGGACGAGAGCGGCTTCTTCGGCGCCATGGACGGTGCCTCCAAATTCGTCCGGGGCGATGCCATCGCCGGCCTCCTGATCGTCTTCATCAACGTCGTCGGCGGCATGATCATCGGCGTGGCGCAGCAGGGCATGTCGTTCGCCGACGCCGGCCGCAGCTACACGCTGCTGACGGTCGGCGACGGCCTCGTCACCCAGGTGCCGGCGCTGATCGTCTCGACCGCGGCCGGCCTGCTGGTGTCCAAGGCCGGCGTCTCCGGCGCCGCCGACAAGGCGCTGATGAAGCAGTTCTCCGGCTATCCGCAGGCGCTCGCGATGTCCTCCGCGGTGATGCTGGTGCTGGCGGCCCTGCCGGGCATTCCGACCCTTCCCTTCCTGGCGCTCGGCGCCGGCGCCGGCGCGCTGGCCTGGAACGCCCGCAACCGCAAGCGTACCGCCGTCAGGGCCGAGGAAGCCGCCATGGCCGCGCCTGCGGCCGGTCAGCCCGGCGCGCCGGGCGCTGCAGCCGAGGAGCCGATCTCGGCGGCGCTCAAGATCGACGACCTCAAGATCGAGGCTCGGCTATGCCTTGCTGCCGCTCGTCAACGGCCCCGACGGCACCGACCGCCTCACCGAGCAGATCAAGGCGCTGCGCCGTTCGCTCGCGATCGAGATGGGTTTTGTCATGCCGGCGGTGCGCATCCTCGACAACGTCCAGCTCGAGGCCAACACCTACATCATCAAGATCAAGGAGGTCGACGCCGGCACCGGCAAGATCTGGCCGAACCAGTTCATGGTCATGGACCCCGGCGGCAGCCAGGTGCAGGTGCCCGGCATCCACACCACCGAGCCGACCTTCGGCCTGCCCGCGACCTGGGTCGACGCCAGCCTCAAGGAGGAGGCTTCGCTCAAGGGCTACACCGTCGTCGACGCCGCCACCGTGCTCTCGACCCATCTCACCGAGCTGCTCAAGGCCAACATGTCGGACCTGCTCTCCTATGGCGAGGTGCAGAAACTGCTCAAGGAGCTGCCGAAGGAGCAGGGCGAGCTGGTCAAGGACATCGTCCCCGGCCAGGTCACGGTCTCCGGCATCCAGCGCGTGCTGCAGCTCTTGCTCGCCGAGCGCATCTCGATCCGCGATCTCTCGACCATCCTCGAAGGCATCGCCGACTCGCTCGCCTTCTCGCGCAATCCCGCGACCATGGTCGAGCACGTCCGCGCCCGCCTGGCCCGGCAGATCTGCGCGCAGAACACCTCCTATGCCGGCTACCTGCCGCTGATCGCGCTGTCGGCGAAATGGGAGCAGGCCTTTGCCGAATCCATCATCGGCCAGGGCGAGGAGCGCAGCCTGGCAATGCAACCCTCGAAACTGTCGGAGTTCATGACCGGCGTGCGCGAGGCGTTCGAGCGTGCCGCCCGCGAGGGCGAGGCGCCGGTGCTGGTCACCTCTGCGGCAATTCGTCCCTTCGTCCGCTCCCTGGTGGAGCGGTTCCGGGCCCAGACCACCGTGCTGTCGCAGGCCGAGATCCACCCCAGGGCGAGGTTGAAAACGGTCGGAAGCATCTGATTTGCCTTAAGAAGCCGTGTGTTTTTCGGCCACAGGCAAATGGTTTTTGAGTTCCTGGCGCCTTGTGGACCATAGGTCGACAAGGCGCCTCGCAAGCACATTACAGCTTTGAAATAATTGCCAAAATACACGTGCAAAGGTCGCTTTTGATCGCGATCTTTCACGTCCTTTCACGCTCTTGTGATGGCCTCTTGGGAACGAATCCCCCCAATACTAGGTTGTTGGGCACCGGAAGCATGAACCTGCCCGAACAAGCAGGCGACTACTTCGGGTAGATGGCGGCAGGAGCCTTCCATGAACCACTCGATTTACAGCGCAGACCGCTCGACCCACCTGAAGATCGTAGCCGTCGCCCTTGTTGCCGGCATCGCAGTCGCGGGCCTTGGCATCACCGCGCGTACGACGAGTTCTGATGAAGGCCTCACGCAGACTGCCCGCGTCATGAAGGCCGGCAAGCCGGTCACCATCACCAGCGCGAACACCTCGCTCGTTCGCTAAGGGAGACACGAGTTTTTTGAATTCACGCGGCTCTTTACCAGCCCCCCAAAGTCGCCACGTGGATATGTAGACGACCCCAACCCCAAGTCGACTACAGAAAGCGCCCGCCCCCCACGGGCGCTTTCTCATGTCTGGGGGCATGCGATTCATCTGAATTGCATACGCCTCAGACTGGTCATGGCGGACGCGGCGAAGCAATAGCTTATGAACGGCGTCCATCCCCTCACCAGCGACTGCATTAAAGTAGCCCGCGCATGGCGTCGTGGGACGCCCCAACGCATCTGCGTCATCTCGATCGGGGAATGACGCTCCCTAGGAGAGACGAAGGGCACCCCGAAACGCTTCGAAAACAAACGAGGATTAGCTCGAGTACCGCACCCGCGGCTACCACCTCGCAAGCGCTTTTTGGCGTGGGAGTCAAATAAATGAGCGGAGCTTCCTTGTGACCTCAAGAGCCAAAAGCCGGGGGAAATGGACTGTCGCGTACAGGAGAAATTCGAGCGCAATTCTCCTTTTAGTTCTTCGCTCGACGTAGCGCCCTCTGTGGCCTGTACTCAGTAATTCAGAGGGGTGTGGCTGTAGCCGTTCATCGCGAAGACATACGTACTTCTCCGGTCCAGCACTAAGTCGCCAAAGTCGGTCGACGATTTCTGTCTTGATAGGCTCAACGGCCTCTTCATCCCCGTTCGTATCCACCTCAATCCTGAGGTTTGCATGCGCAAACTCACCGTTTTCGACGGAGTGGAAAAGTTCGATCGTCTTCACCTGCGAGAGACCGGCATCATCTTTCAGGGCCAGAACCTCCCGCGCGATCAGTTCGTAAGCTCCGCAGTAGACCCGATCCTGGATCTTTCCGCGCCTCGCCTGAGCCTTGTTTTGAAACGAAGCTAGCCGGCACCCGAACCGATGGACCATTTCCAAGGTTGGCGCGCATCGTTGTCGGGCTAAGGACATCTCGAAAACGTACGGCCTGCCCTCCTCCGAGTAGAGTTTGTAGAAGTTCTTGGACGATAGCTGCTGCTGCTTTTTGCTAATTTTGAAAGCGACAGGGAAGACAACGCTTCGCCAAACACTTTCTTGTTCGTGCACCTCCCCAAACATCGCTTCCTACGGGAGTTCACCCTGGGGGGCGTTAGCGGGAAGTAGTTCAGTGCGCAAATCTTTGCTGAAGGGCTTCAACAAAGGTGTCCGTCATGTTGTTAGAAGGTGAGGTCAGTTCGATCCGAGCCTTGATCTCAGACTGAGTTGTCGCCGCCGCCCAAATCCTCCGTTTTCCGATAGTAAGGTAGAGATTTTGGTCTCCGTCTTCCCAATTGAACACGACTGAACGAGGTCCGTGGGAAAAGACAGTTGGCGACGGAATGTTTTTCTCAAACAGAGCAGCAGCGACTTGGATCGATGTCGAGTAGACATCGCTTTCGATACGCCACTCGTCGTCGTGGGTGGTGCTTAGCTCGCCCAACGTTTCCGCCACTCCTGTGTATCCTTCAGGCAACACGGGTGGATCGTACGTCGTAGCCGTGACAGTTGACCATATGCTTGGCGCGCTTATACAAATCGTCCCTGCATTCAAAGCAGTGGCTTGAAGAGAATCCCTTCCTTCCCCCCGGTGGTCAAAACCGTTCCACCGCTCAAACCGGTGAAGCCCATAAGTGAGTGGTACGGCGGAACGGCTATGGTTATGCAACCAACGCTTCCTACGGTCGGCTGATTGACTAAACCAGCGCTGCTGAGATTTGCAGAAAACTGACCAGCGGAAGGTAGGCCAACATTGGCAGATGTAACGTTGTTAGAGGTGATGAAAATCGCTTTAACTGCCGCCACGACTAAAACCCTTCAATTGAAATCCTGCACTGCTTTAGCTGGCTCGGAACATGTCCGAACAAACTGGAAAATATGCGCTGAACTTCGTCGTTCGTGAGTGGCCTTTGAGCTGGAACATTACTGTTGTCTAACGCAACGGTCGGAATGAGCCTCTCTCTGACCATTGGCATACCCGCAACACCGGGGCTCACTCCTCCCGCCTGCCCAATGAAGGTGAGGATTTGAACTCGCTCGACTGACCACTTCGTGATGAAATTCAGTTTCAATGCTGGATCTGTACTATCCTTCTCAGGACGGTTTAGCTGAAATACAAAGTCCTCTTCTTCCGCCAGCGCGAGCTTGCGGTCCTCCCAGAAAGTCTGAGCAATCAGCCTATTGGCTGCCGTATAGTCATCCGTTTCCTGACCGATCTGAAAATACACAGCCACACGATTAACTGGCATCTGATCCAAGGCGTTACCGACAGACGCAATCACGTGCTCCATCTGTGCACGCAGTTGGGTCGCATCTACAAAAGCCGGCAATGTCGCCGGTCGAGACCAACGGACTGAAGGTAAAGTCTACACGCACTGGTTGCGTCTGGCAAAGCCGAAGAACTGAATCTCCTGCGCCCTGCGCGGTTGAAATGGGGAACGGCGCCCCGGCAATCGGCTGACTTTGAAAGCTATCGGGGTCTTTTCCCCAGACAGCCTTGTATAGCTCCAGCGCCGACTTCGGGACGGCACCGGTCCCGAGGAGCGGGAACAGGGTTATGCGGGCGGCTTGAATTTTCCAGGTGCTCATCTCAAGCCAAGCCTTTACAGACGTTCATTGCTTCCAGTCTAGTGATGCTTTCCCAAGTTTCAATGAAGGCGCGAGCCCGGCGGCTGAAGGGACTAGCTCCCATCCAGCAAATGAACGCCAGAGCGGTTGTGTTATCTACGGAAAACATCGGATTGGGACACAACGGAGGACACATCCGAGCTATATTGCTGATTTTGCTGATGTTTTTGCCGATCGCGAGCACCCGCGCAGTGAGTTTACGGCCTACATCCTGAGCTCCTCGGGAGCGATGAACTTTTGTTCCCCGTCGCCTTACAGACTGCTGACGACGTTTTTCGATTTGCACTTCCATATGCAGACATACCTTCGCATCCTCGCGGCGCCATTTCGCCCGAGCTTTGTTTCATCTCTTCGCCCTCGATTGAACAAGGGCGCAGGGAAGGCCGGGAGCCGGTTGGCTCCCGTGGACCGCCATGCCAAGGGCAGACTGCGTGTGCTGCTGCATAGCGGAGAACAGGGCAACCGGAGACATCCCGGCCTTCCCTGCGCAGTGGTTGGAACGGCTTATGTCGTGCTCTCCCCGGGAGCGTTGCACTATTGCCCCGTCGCCTTGCGGATGATTGATGCGTGCGCCCGGTTGGGCCCTCCGCATCACCGCAACACTTGACGCCAGACCGCGGGCGTCAGGACCACACGATTTTGCCGTACGCCGATCACACCGGTCGTATGCGCGAGGTGTCTTGCTCACGGTTGCCCGCCCTGCAAAGCCCGTCGCGCCGATGTCATCGGCGCCCACCGCCGCCCGGCCCGCGTTCGTGACGATCGCGATACGCCCCTTGTCCTTGGGCCGGGTTGCCACGATGGATACGCGCTTTCCGAATTTCGGTAAAGTGGAATATTTTCAGGCACGCGCGTTGACCTACCGCTTGGGTGTTTTGCCCGTCAGGCAACGCGATATCTCGTAGCCCGGATGGAGCGCAGCGTAATCCGGGGATCTCGCCCAGACGCTCAAAGGCCCCGGATTGCGCTGCGCTTCATCCGGGCTACGCGCGCAGAACTTGTCGCGTCACGCCTCGCGCAGTTCCGAGGGCGTCGCACCAAAGCGCTTGCGGAAGGCGCGGTTGAAATAGGACAGGTCGGAAAAGCCCGAGGAATGCGCGATGTCGCTGATCTTGCGCGCCCTGGCGCGGGGATCGCCGAGCAGTTTTCGCGCATTGAGCAGCCGCTGCTCGAGCACGAATTCGGTGAAGGTGGTGCCGGCCTGCTCGAACAGGCGCTGCGCCTGGCGCGGGCTGAGGCCCGAGCGCGTCGCGATCTCGGACAGGCAGAGATCGTTGCGGCCGAGCGCGGCCATCACGTCGGCGCGCATGAGGTCGAGGCGCGCCGCCGCATGGCCGCGGCCGCGGGCGAGGCTCGCATGCTCGGCATCGGTGCCGAGCAAGAGGCCGACGAGATCGACCATGTGCTGCGCGGTGAGGCGCTGGCCGACCGCATCGAGATGCGGCGCATGATTGGCGGCGAGCCCGTGGTAGCGGAAGATGGTCTCGGCGACCGCACCGTCGGAGAGCACTTGCGACAGCTTGTCCTCGGCGCGCGGATTGATGTCGAGCAGCGCCCGGCGCGGCATGCGGATGGTGGTGAAACGATCGTCGTCGGTGTGGCCGACGGTGCCGGTGACGGCCATGTCGACGAGCACCATCTGCGCGGGCGCAAGCTCCATGGTGTGGCCGTTCTGCCCGACGCGGACGAGGCCCGCGCGCCCGGCAATCAGGACGAGGTCGTCGCTGCCGTCGGCGAGATGGCTCTGGGTGCGGGAATATTGCGCGGAGGCGCCTTCGGGAATGGCGAGCGTGATGTTGTCGACCACGCTGATCTGGAGCCGGCAATCGATGCTGTCGCCACGGCTCGGGGCGATATCGAGGCCGCAGGCCCCGAAGGCCCGCTCGCGCCAATGCTCGAAGGCCGGACCTTGCGGCAGTCCCGTATATTGGTGGACGAAGATGCCCGGCGTTTTCGCTGCATCCATCTGATGTCTAGCCCCTCTTTCGGCTCCGCGATCGGCGGCGCCGACTGCAATTTCCGGAAATTTGACGCCACGAATTGCGGCAAGGTTCAAATCGGGGGCGGATTCAAGGGGACTTGTCGGGATGCGACGGCGGGGCGGACCGTGGCGACAATTGGGGGCTCGTAGCCCGGATGGAGCGCAAGCGAAATCCGGGGTTGTTGCCTGATGGCGCGAAGGTCCGGATTACGCTTGCGCTCCATCCGGGCTACGGCCCTACTTCTTGGCCGGCGCCTGGGGCTGGGAGGGCGGAACGGTCTCGATCAGCTTGCCGGAGAAGATCGGGGCCGAGCTCGGCTGGCCATTGGGCGAGCCGCCGGCCTGCTCGACGGTGACGGCGTAGGTCGCGCCGTTGACGACCTCGGAATCATAGGAGGCGAGCAGCGGACGCGCGGTGAAATCGCCCGCGCCGATCACGCCGAGCGAGCGCGGGCGCGGCAGCTTGTCGGAGATCAGCCAGAGCTCGAAACTCTTGCCGGCCTCCGGCGTCGCGCCGACCTTGCGCACGGTGAAATTCCGCGTCGCGCCGTCGATGGTGAGGATGAAGGCCGGGCCTCCCGCCTGGCCCTGCAGCAAAGCGACATATTGCGCGGATGCGGTCAGCGGCGCGGCCGGTGTCTTCACCTCCACGGTCTGGATGCGCGGCGCGGGACGCAAGCCCCCGGTAGCGCGTCGGGCAGGAAGATCTGCAGCGACAGCGTGACGAGCAGCGCGGCCGCGAGCGCGCCGGCGGCGGATGCGATTCCGCGCCAGCGCTTCACGCGCCCCTCGAGACGAATGACATTGCCGTCGTCGACGATCGGCGCAGGCGGTGCCCGCACGACCTTGGGATCGGGCGCGTGGACCTGCGGCATGAACACGGGCGCAACGTCGCCAATCGCATCGGATCCGGCGTGCACCGGCTCGGGCTGCTCCGTTTCGGGGGCGGCGATTGCGGTGTCTGCTCTGACGGCGCTTCCGGCAGCGCCGCTTCGACGGGCGGGATGGGGGGCGGCGCGATGTCGGCCAGAACGGGCGGCTGCTGCGCAAGCGCCGTGCGCGCGATCTCCGCCTTGATGTTCTCCCACACGATCGGACGCGGCTCGACCGAGCCGACCATCTGGTTGAGAACGCCGAGCCGGTAGGCCCAGGCCTGCACGATCGCGGCGAACGCCTCGTCCACCGCCATCATGGTCTCGACCTGCGCGCGCTCGTCGGCATCGAGGGTGCCGAGCGCATATTCCGCGGCGAGCGCGATATGGTCCTCCGTGTAGGCCATCACATGCAGTCCAGAACTATCCTCATCGTCCGGCCCTCATAATCCCAGGCACTCGCGAATATCCAGCATGCTGCGCCGCAGCCACGTCTTCACCGTGTTGACGGGCGCCGCGAATTTCTCCGCCAATTGCTCGCGGCTCCAGCCGTTGTAATAGGCGAGCAGCACGAGCCGCTGACGGTCCGGCTCGAGCCGGCCGACGCATTCCAAGAGCCGCTTCAGCTCCTCGGTCATCTCGCGCCGCGCCAGCGGGTCGGGGCTGTCGGCCGCCACCTCCATCGCCTGGGGCTCCTCCTCGATCGAGACCTCCGACTTCTTGCGCACGATGTCGATGGCGCGGTTGCGCGCGATCGAGGCCATCCAGGTGATCGGCGAGGACAGCGCCGGATCGAACCGGCCCGCGCTGTTCCAGATCTTGACGTAGGCCTCCTGAATGACCTCCTCCGCGAGATCCTGTCGGCGCAAGATACGGAGCACGACGCCAAAGAGTTTCGCGCGCGTGGCGGCGTAAAGGCGCTCGAACGCGGCCTGATCGCCCTTCGCCACCGCCTCGATCAACCCGACCAGCTCTGCTGGCGTCAGCATTCAGCCCCCTCATCTTGCTCCCTCTCCCCGCCTTGCGGGGTCGGGACGAGCGACGCTCGCCCTGCGAGGGTTGGGGTGAGGGGGAGTCTCCGCAAGGGAGGTTGCAGACCGACTCGGGGAGAGTCCCCTCACCCGGATCGCATCTGGCGATGCGATCCGGCCTCTCCCCGCAAGCGGGGAGAGGCGAACCATCCACCACCATAGCGCGCGGCAAAGCCGACCACCAAGGGGTGCGGCGCCACGCTGTGGACAGCCCATGCGAAAACCCGGACCTTGCGGCCCGGGTTTTGCGGATTTCTCGGTGGTCTGGCTTATCGGCGCCGCTTTAGGCGACGGCGCCGATGCGGGCGCGCATCAGGCCGATGCTGTCGAGGTCGGCCTGCTCGCGGGCATTCTCTTCGGCGCGTTCACGGGCCTGGTCGCGCTCGTCGAGCAGCTCGACCTTCTTCAGCTCCTCGAAGGCCTCGGCCAGCGCGGCCTTGGCTTCGTCGAGCTGGCCCTTGAGTCTCATCGGCCGAGCGGGTCAGGTTCTCACGGCGCTGGATCGCGGCCTTGGCATAGGTCGGATAGGCGAAGTGCGAGGGATCGTTGATCCCGGCGCGCTCCTGCTCGGTCGTGATTTCGCGCTCAAGATCGGTCGACATCCGCTGGAAGTCGGCGATCATGGTCTCGATCTGGGTGACCCGGCGGCGCTTCTCGTCGACCTGAAACTTCTTCAGGCGAATGAGGGTATCTCGTGACTTCATCGACTCGTACTCCCCAGAAGTCCCCCCGCTGCACGTGGGACGATACCGGTCACCCCACGGGCCCGATGGGGGCCCAGACCGGCTCTGCTACTCTGTGGGATGGGATGATGACCGGACAAAGTTAGCGTTCCGTTTCCAAATTACCGAGGATTTGCGCCAACTGGCGGTAGCCGTCCGCCAGCGACGCATTTTCGTCCTTGCGCTGGCGCAGGAACGCCTCGAGCGGCTCGTGCAGGCGGATCGCCTCGTCGACCTCGGGGCTGGAGCCGGCCCGGTAGGCGCCAAGACGGATCAATTCCTCCATGTCGGCATAGGTCGCCATCACCGCCCGCGCCTTCTGGATGACGGGCCAGAACTGCGGATCGGCCGATTTCGGCATGGTGCGGGAAACGGATTTGAGGATGTTGATCGCGGGATAGCGGCCGCGCTCGGCGATCGAGCGCTGCATCACGATGTGACCGTCCAGGATACCGCGGACGGCGTCCGCGATCGGCTCGTTATGATCGTCACCGTCGACCAGCACCGTGAAGATCGCGGTGATGGCGCCCTCGCCGAGGCCAGGTCCAGCGCGCTCCAGCAGTTTCGGCAGCTCGGTGAAGACGGTCGGCGTGTAGCCCTTGGCGGTCGGCGGCTCGCCCGCGGACAGGCCGATCTCGCGCTGGGCCATGGCAAAGCGCGTCACGGAGTCCATCAGGCACAGCACGTCCTGGCCCTCGTCGCGAAAATATTCGGCGACCGCGAGCGTCAGATACGCCGCCTGGCGGCGCATCAGCGCCGGCTCGTCGGAGGTCGCGACCACCACGACGGAGCGCGCCAGGCCCTCCTCGCCGAGGTCGTCCTGCAAAAATTCCTGAACCTCGCGGCCGCGTTCGCCGATCAGCCCGATGACGCTGACGGCGGCATCGACGTTGCGCGCCAGCATCGAGAGCAGCACCGACTTGCCGACGCCGGAGCCTGCGAAGATGCCCATGCGCTGGCCGCGGCAGCAGGTGAGAAATGTGTTCATCGCGCGCACGCCGAGGTCGAGCGGGGCGCCGACACGCTTGCGCGAATGCGCCGGAGGCGGCGTATTGCGGAACGGCATCGGCGAAGAGCCTTGCGGCAACGGCCCCTTGCCGTCGATCGGCTCGCCCAGCGCGTTGACGACGCGGCCGAGCCAGGCCGCTGACGGCCGCACCTGATTGGCGGCATTGGCGATCACGGCCTTGCAGCCGCGGCGCACGCCGTCGAGGCCGGCGAACGGCATCACGACAGCATTGTTGCCGGAGAAACCGATCACCTCGCAGGGTATCGAACGGTTGGCGCCGGTCTCGATCACGAGGCGCGCGCCGACCGACATCGCATGGATGGGACCGGCCACCTCGACCATCAGGCCACGCACGCCGACGACGCGGCCATAAATATTGACGCCGTCGATGTCGCCGATCTGTTCGGCAAGTGCCTTCATAGGAGGGCTCTCATGGCTGGCCGCCTCAGTAAACCGAAGGGCTCGCCGCCGCGATCCCGGGACATCACGGTGAAAACCTTAAGTTTCGCCATATTTCTGAACGGCGCTTAACTTCGTGTTTACCCGCATCGTTAATCATTGCGTCACTGTCTTTGTGACTGAGCGTGACTCCCCTTCAGAAGAAGGCTGAGTCGCGGGAGTCGGTTAGGCCCGTCTCTTAAAGTGGAACTTGAACGGAGCTGGATAACGAAAGCTGCTTCGCGCGCAAGACCTTAGGGCGATTCGAGAAAAATTGCACCGGGGGACTTGCGTTCCAGAATCAGGATTTGTTAACCATCTGTTGTCAGGATCCGAATCAGTTGTTCAAAGGCGTTTTGTTGAGTGCCGCGAATGCGGCCGACCTGACGCCCAGGAGCGGCGACTATGGGGAACTGGCATGCGCGTTTTGCTGATTGAAGATGACAGCGCCGTCGCGCAGTCGATCGAGCTGATGCTGAAGTCTGAGAGCTTCAACGTCTACACGACCGATTTGGGGGAAGAGGGCGTCGATCTCGGTAAATTATACGATTACGACATCATTCTTCTCGACCTCAACCTGCCCGACATGTCCGGTTACGACGTGCTCAAGCAGCTCCGGGTCTCCAAGATCAAGACACCGATTCTGATCCTCTCCGGCCTCGCCGGCATCGAGGACAAGGTCAAGGGTCTCGGCGTCGGCGCCGACGACTACATGACCAAGCCCTTCCACAAGGACGAGCTGGTTGCCCGCATCCACGCGATCGTGCGCCGCTCCAAGGGTCACGCCCAGTCGGTCATCCAGACCGGCGACCTCGTCGTCAACCTCGACACCAAGACGGTGGAAGTCGGCGGCCAGCGCGTGCACCTGACCGGCAAGGAATATCAGATGCTGGAGCTGCTCTCGCTCCGCAAGGGCACGACCCTCACCAAGGAAATGTTCCTCAACCACCTCTATGGCGGCATGGACGAGCCGGAGCTGAAGATCATCGACGTCTTCATCTGCAAGCTCCGCAAGAAGCTCGCGAATGCCTCCGAAGGACGCAACTTCATCGAGACCGTGTGGGGCCGCGGCTACGTGCTGCGCGAGCCGCACGAGCACGAAGAGCGCATCCCCGCCTGATCTTCTGGGTTTACGTCGCGAGCCACGGCTCGCTCCTCCCAGCCTGGACCCCGCCGCAAATGGCGGGGTTTTGTTTTTTGGAGTTCAACCTCTCCCGCTTGCGGCTCCTCTCTCTCTTAACTTTTGAACCGCTAAGCTTCCCCCGCCGACGAATGGTCGCTGCACGATGGGGGAACGATGATCCTGCAATCACTGGCCGGCCTGCCCGCCTTCCTGGTCTATTTCTGCACCGGGCTGATCGCGATCGTGGCGTATCTGTTCGTCTACACCCGCATCACCGCGCATAACGAGTTCCAGCTGATCCGCGACAACGAGCCGGCCGCGGCGATCGCGCTCGGGCTCAGCCTGCTCGGCTTCGTGGCGCCGCTGGTCAGCGCCATCGCGCATTCGGCCAACGTGCTGGACTGCCTGATCTGGGCGATCATCGCGCTGATCGTGCAGGTCATCGTGTTCTTCCTCGTCAAGGTTCCGGTGCCGAACCTGTCGGGGCGGATCTCCGCCGGCGAGCTTGCCCCGGCAATCTGGCTCGGCCTGTCCTCGCTCGCCGCGGGCCTCCTCAACGCCGCCTGCATGATCTACTGACATGGCCGACAAACCCTCCAAGAAGGAGTTCGGCAAGCGCCGGCCGGTCGCCGAGGCACCGCCTGTGCGATCGCCGATGAAGCGCTCCGGCCACGTCGCCCTGCTGGTGATGGGCACGCTCGCGGTCGGCACCACCGCCTACACGCTGATGCCGCGAAGTTGCGAGCCGCCGCCTCCCGGAACGGAAGCCTCGGCTCTGACCAGCACCGCCTGCAGCAGCAGGAGCAGCTCCTCGAGCAGCGGCAGCTCGCGCTGGTCGTCCCGATCGAGCTTCTTCAGCAGCGATTCCTCCAGCCATTCCGGATCCGGCACGTCGTCCGATTCCGGCCACAGCAGCGTCAGCCGCGGCGGCTTCGGCTCGTTCGCCCACGGTTTTTCGGGCGGCGGCTGATCCATGCAGCGCATCACCTGCCTGGAGCGCGACGACTGGCGAGAGACCGCGGCGCAATGCGGCTTCGTCTTCCACACCATCGACGGCGAACGCTATTGGGACGAGCGCGCCTATTACGGCTTCACGCTCGACGAGATCGAGCGCGGCATCGAGACGCCGACCGGCGAGATCGAGGCGATGTGCCTGGAGCTGGCCGGGCACGTGATCGGCGACGAACGCTTCCTGCGGCGATTGAAAATTCCGGACGCGTTCTGGAGCTTGATCGCCGAGAGCTGGAAGCGCGACGACCGCAGCCTCTACGGCCGGCTCGATCTGAAATACGACGGCAAGTCACCGGCGAAGCTGCTCGAATACAATGCGGACACGCCGACCTCGCTGTTCGAGGCGGCGGTGTTCCAATGGACCTGGCTCGAACAGGCGATCGAACGCCGCGTCATCCCCGCGCGTGCCGACCAGTACAACTCCATCCACGAGCGGTTGATCGCGACGTGGAAGGAGATTGCCGCGGGGGAGCATCTCCATCTCACCGGCATCACCGGCAATGCCGAAGACGCCGGCACGCTGGCTTATCTCGAAGACACCGCGCGCCAGGCCGGGCTGTCGACCAGGCTGCTCGACATCGAGGAGATCGGCTGGCGCGACGAGACCGGCGGCTTCGTCGACCTCGACGAGGCCGACATCGCGCTCGCCTTCAAGCTCTATCCCTGGGAATGGATGTTCCACGACGCCTTCGGTGCCAAGCTGAAGGACGCGCCGACGCGCTGGATCGAGCCGCCGTGGAAAGCCGTGCTCTCCAACAAGGGCATCCTGCCGCTGCTCTGGGAGATGTTTCCGAACCATCCCCATCTGCTGCCGGCCTACTTCGAGGACGATCCGCGCGCCGCCGAGCCTCGGCACGTCCTATGTGCGCAAGCCGCTGCTGTCGCGCGAAGGCGCCAACGTCACGATCGTGTCCGGCGGCATGGCGCTCGACGAGCAGACTGGTCCATACGGCGCAGAGGGCTTCGTGCGGCAGGCGCTGTCGCCGCTGCCGAATTTTTCCGGCTTCTATCCGGTGATCGGAAGCTGGCTGGTGAACCACGAGCCGTGCGGATTATCCATCCGCGAGGACGAAAGCCCGATCACGGGCAACCGCTCGCGCTTCCTGCCGCATGCGATCTTGTGAGCGATGAATTCCTTGCCTTCTCCCCTTGTGGGAGAAGGTGGCGCGAAGCGCCGGATGAGGGGTTCTCTCCACTCGCAAGACTGATCGTGAGGAGAGAACCCTCACCCGTCTCGCCGCTAGCGGCGAGCCACCCTCTCCCACAAGGGGAGAGGGAAAGAAGAAGCAGCTCACTTCGCCGCGGCGAGCTTCAGCGGCTGCGGCATCAATCCGCCCATGGGGCGGCCGGAGCGCGCCGGGTTGAGCTGGTAGAGACCGCGGCGCTCGGTGATGGGACGGAACGCATCGGTGATGCCGACGACGGATTCGGCGGCGCCGAGCAGCAGCGTGCCGTCGGCCTCCATCGTCTTCGCCATCCGCTCGAAGATCACCGCCTTGGTGTCCTGATCGAAATAGATCAGCACGTTGCGGCAGAAGATCACGTCGAACGTGCCGAGGTGGGAAAAGTCCTGCAGCAGGTTGAGCTGGCGGAACTGCACCATCGCGCGGATGTCGGCGTTGAGCTGCCAGAGCTCGCCAACTTGCGCGAAATACTTCATCAGTTGCTGGATCGGCAGGCCGCGCTGCACCTCGAACTGGCTGTAGACGCCGGCCTTGGATTTATCCAGCACCTCCTGCGACAGATCGGTGGCGACAATCTCGATGCGCCAGCCGGCGAGGGCCGCACCCATCTCCTTCACGCACATCGCGATCGAATAGGGCTCCTGCCCCGTCGACGAGGCCGCCGACCAGATGCGCAGGCTCTTGCGCGCCGCGCGCGCGCGGATCAGGCCCGGCAGGATGGTGTCGCGCAAATGATCGAACGGGATCTTGTCGCGGTAGAAGAAGGTCTCGTTGGTGGTCATCGCTTCGACCACGTCGGTGGCAAGCCGGCCGTCGCCGTTCCTGATCTTGAGCACGAGATCGGGAATGCCGGGAAGGCTCGCCTTGCGCGCCAGCGGCAGCAGCCTGCTCTCGACCAGGTACTGCTTGTCGGGCGACAGATCGAGGCCGGAGCGCTCTTTCAGGAACTTGCGCAGATAATCGTAGTCGGTGGGCGTCACGAGCGGTCTCCCGCGAACAGGCGATTGACCTTGGCGCCGATCTGGTTGAGCGGCAGGATCGCCGCGCAGATGCCGGCATTGGCCGCCGCGCCAGGCATGCCCCAGACCACGCTGGTGGCTTCGTCCTGCGCGATGACGCTGCCGCCGGCGGCGACGATGTCCTTGCCGCCGCGCATGCCGTCCGAGCCCATGCCCGTCAGGATCACCGAGAGGATGCTGCCGTGCCAGATGTCGATGGCGGAGGTGAAGAGCGGATCGACCGCGGGCTTGCAGAAATTGACGGCGGGGCCGTCGTCGAGCGCGATCACGGTGTCGGCGCCGCTGCGTGCGACGCGCATGTGCTTGCCGCCGGGCGCGAGATAGATCCGTCCCGGCTTCACCGGCTCGCCGTCGACCGCCTCGGCCGCGGGCTTGCGGCTCGAACGTGCCAGATGCTCGGCGAGAATGGTGGTGAAGGTCGGCGGCATGTGCTGGGTGATCAGCACCGGGACGCGGTCGATGACAGGGCCGAGCTCGGTGACGAGCGCCATCAGCGCCTGCGGTCCGCCGGTCGAGGAGCCGATCAGCAGCACCTTGGGGGCCTGATTGGAGAACGGGCGCATGGTGAGCGCACCTGACGATGCGGCAGGCGCGACCGGAGCGGGCGCGGCGGGCCGCGCGATGGGACCGCGCGGAGCCGGAGCGGCGCTCGCGGGCGCCAGCGGCGGGCTCGCAACCGCGGGCTTGCGGCGCAGCCGCGCGCCGAGGTGGCGAATCTTCTGGATCAAATCGTGATGAAAGATATCGGCGGCCGAGGCCTCGCGCGTCGATTCCGGCTTCGGAATGTAATCGGCCGCACCGAGCGACAGCGCCTTGAAGCTGATCTCCGCGTTGCGGCGGGTCAGCGTCGAGGCCATGATGATGACCAGATCGCGCTTCTTCGCGAGCAGCTGGGGCAGCGCCGAGATGCCGTCGAGCTCGGGCATTTCGATGTCGAGCACCGCGACATCGGGATTGATGCGTTCGATCTGGTTGACCGCCTCGAGCCCGGTTCGCAGCGAGGCTGCGACCTCCATGTCGTGCTCGGCGCCGATCCAGCGCGAGATCAGACCGCGGATGACGACGGAGTCGTCAACGACCATCACCCGCAGCGGCCCGGCTTCGCGCGACGCACCTGTGGTCGAATTCCCTGCGAACGCAACACTCATTACTCACCAACTCAGACTGAAAGAGGTACAGTTGAAAACAGCGCCGAAGAATCCGTCCGGCCTTCGTCGGGTCGCTCAGATAAGGCCGACTTCCTGGAATTTCGCCGTCACGATGTCCTTGTCGAACGGCTTCATGATGTATTCGTTGGCGCCGGCATGCAGCGCGCGCGCGATATGCGCGACGTCGTTCTCGGTGGTGCAGAACACCACCTTGGGCTGGTCGCCGCCGGGCATCCGCCGCAGATGGCCGAGGAACTCGTAGCCGTCCATGACGGGCATGTTCCAGTCGAGCAGCACCGCGTCGGGCAAGCCGCGCTTGCAGGCTTCCAGCGCCTTCTCACCGTCCTCGGCTTCGAGGATCTGGAAGTCGAGACCTTCCAGGATCCGGCGCGCAACCTTGCGGATGACGCTGGAATCATCAACGACGAGACAAGTTCGCATGTGAACCTCTGCTTCCTCCCCTTTGCGGGGGCACTTCCAATTACCGGCACGTCGGCGGCGAGGCCGCGCTATCAGGCCGCCATCATCTCGGGCGCGAGGCTCGAGGACGCGATCGACGTCGAGGACGACCATGAGCTGTCCGTCGAGGCGATGGACACCGCCGGCGAGCTTGGCCATGCGGGGATCGAGGTTGACGGGGTTCTCCTCCATGCCGGCTTCGGGCAGGCGCAGCACTTCGCCGATCTGGTCGATCAAGAGGCCATAGGATTCGCCGCGCAGGTCGACGCCGACCGCCATCGGGACCTTGCCGTCCTCGGGCTGCGGCAGGCCGAGACGGGCGCGCATGTCGACCACGGTGACGATGCGGCCGCGCAGGTTCAAGACGCCCGCGATCTCGCGCGAGGACAGGGGCACGCGGGTGACGCGCTCGGGCATGAACACGTCCTGGACGCGGGAGATCGGCAGGCCGAACAGCTGGCCGCCGATCATCGCGGTGACGTATTCGACCATGGTGCCTTCGGCGGACTGGGTCTTCTTGTTCATCTCGGTGTCTCCTGGTCCCTGTCCGCGTTACGCCGCTGCCCGGTTCAGCTCGGAGGCGCCGGCGGCGCCCGCGGTCTGCTCCTTCAGCGCCGCGATCAGACCGGGACGGTCGAACTTGGCGACATAGTCGTGGAAGCCGGCCTGACGGCCGCGCTCGATCGCCGCCGGCGACACCAGCGCGGAGAGGCCGATGATCGGCATCGAGCCCAGATTGTTGTCGGAGCGGATGGTCTCGGCGAACTCGAACCCGTTCATGTCGGGCATCTCGATGTCGGTCAGGACCACGTCGAAGGTCTGGGCACGGAGCGCGGCGAGGCCCTCCTGCGCGGTCGGCGCGGTGCGGACGCGGTAGCCGGCGGCCTTGAGCACCGGGGCCAGCATGTTGCGGAAGAACGCCGAGTCGTCGACCAGCAGCACCGACTGCGAGTGCAGCGAGGGCTTCATCTCCTTGCGGGTGAACCAGTCGGAGAACGCCATCGGCAGGAAGTGGCCGACGTCGATCACTTCGGTCGCCTGGCCCTTGATCACGGCCGAGCCGAGGATGCCGGACGCGGAGCCGCCGACTTCGATGTTGAGACGCTCCTCGACGATGTCGATGATCTCGTCGACGACGAGGCCCATGGAGCGGCCGTCGTCGGCGAACACCAGGATCGGCTGGGCGCCCTGGCTGGCGATGGTGACGCCTTCCATGGCCACCAGCGGCATCAGCTGCTCGCGGTACTGCACCATGTAGCGGCCGTTCGAGAACTCGATCTTGTCGGCGGGCAGCTCTTCCAGGCGCGTGACGAGCCCGAGCGGGACCGCCTTGGGCTGCGACGAGCCGGCGCGGAACACCAGCAGCGAGGTGGTCTGCTCGCCCGAGCCGATATGGTGCGCGCCGTTCTCGTCGCCCATGTCGTGGGCCGAGGAGCCGGCGGCGCCGAGCGCCTTGGCAATGCCGTTGGGGTCGATGATCATGATGACCGCGCCATCGCCCAGAATGGTGTTGCCGGAGAACATGTCGATGTGACGCAGCTTCGTCGACATCGGCTTGACCACGATTTCTTCGGTGTGGAAGACGCCGTCGACCACGATGCCGAAGGTCTGGCTGCCGACTTGAGTGACCACGATGAAGCCGTTCTCGGGATCGCTGGCCGCGCCGTCGTCGATCTTGAGCAGCTTCTTCAGATGGATCAGCGGCAAGAGCTTGTTGCGCAACCTGAGGACCGCGGTGTCCTTGATGCGCTCGATGCGGTGCTCGGAGTTGGCGCGGGCACGCACCAGCTCGACGACCGAGAGCTGCGGGATGGCGAAGCGGTCGCCGGCAGCTTCCACGATCAGCGCCGAGACGATGGCGAGCGTCAGCGGGATCTTGATGGTGACGGAGGAGCCCTCGCCGGCCACCGACTTGATGTCGATGGTGCCGCCGATCTGGTCGATATTGGTGCGCACCACGTCCATGCCGACGCCGCGGCCGGAGACCGAGGTGATGGCGGCGGCGGTCGAGAAGCCCGGCGCGAAGATGAACTTGTGGATCTGGGCTTCGCTCATCTTCTCGAGCTCGGCCTCGGTGGCGAGCCCGGAGGAGATGGCCTTGGCCTTGATCTTGTCGGTGTTGAGGCCGCGGCCGTTGTCGGCGATGCAGATGATGATGTGGCCGCCCTCGTGATAGGCGGACAGGCGGATGGTGCCCTGCTCGCCCTTGCCGCTAGCAAGACGCTCGGCGGGGGTCTCGAGGCCATGATCGGCGGAGTTGCGCACCATGTGGGTGAGCGGGTCCTTGATCAGATCGAGCACCTGGCGGTCGAGCCTCGGTGTCGGCGCCGTGCATCTCCAGCTCGATCTGCTTGCCGAGTTCGCCCGAGAGATCGCGGACGATGCGGGGCAGCTTCTGCCAGGCATTGCCGATCGGCTGCATGCGCGTCTTCATGACGCCTTCCTGCAGCTCGGCGGTGACGTTGGACAGGCGCTGCAGCGGCACCTTGAACTCGGTGTCCTCGTTGCGGCGGGAGATCTCCAGGAGCTGGTTGCGGGTCAGCACCAGCTCGGAGACCATGGTCATCAAATGCTCCAGCGTATCCACGTTGACGCGGATCGACTGGTTGGCGATGCGGTCGCCTTCGGATGCACCCTCGTCGGCCATCGACTTCTTCGGCGCGGCCTTCTCCTTGGCGGGCTTGGCTTCCTTCGTGGCTTCCTTGGCAACTTCCTTGGCAACGGGCGCCGGGGCTTCGGCAACCGGCGCGGGCGCCGGCGCTTCGATCGGGGTCTCGCGGAAGGCGCGCTCGAGCCTCGTCGAGCGAGACTTCGCCCGGACGCAAGGGGCGCTCCAGGGTCTGGTCGATCAGCATGCCGGAGGTCATTTCTTTTGCGGGGGCGGCAGCCGGGGCTTCCGGCACGAGCGGCGGAGCTTCGGCAGCGGGAGCAGCGCTACCTGCAGCCGGCATCGGCTGCGCCGAGCCTGACATAGCGGCCATGCCCTGCTCGACCATGGCTTCCAGCTTGTCGATGAGATCGCGGTCGGTGCCCTCGGGCTCGGCTTCGGTGGCCTCGAGGCCGGCGAGAATTTCCTTGATGCGGTCGATCGAAGCCAGAATCAGCGACACCGCGTCGGCCGTCACCGGCATGCCGTCGCGGAATTTGCTCATCAGGGTCTCGCCGGCATGCGCCAGCGCTTCGAGCCTCGGCAATCCGAGGAAGCCGCAAGTGCCCTTGATGGTGTGGACCAGGCGGAAGATGTTATCCAGGATCTTGGCGTTGTTCGGCTCCTGCTCGAACTTCACCAACTGATTGTCCACGGTGTCCAGGCTCTCGCTGGTCTCCGTCAGAAACTCCCGCAACAGATCATCCATGAAAACAGGCCTTCATACAGGAAGGGCGCGCACGATTTGTGATGCGCCTATTCGGAATGGGGCCAGCTTCACCGCAAAGCGTTTAATATTGGTTGAGTATGTGCAAAAGAACGGAACCAACAAAGAGATAAGGCGCTCCGGACAAGCCGAAGCGCCTCGTAAAGATTGGATTAACGAGCGAAGCGCGCCGCGCCGTTTACGAAGCGGTAACGATGATGGCTTCGCCTTCGTGCTTGAGCGTCACGGTGAGCCCGCAGGCCTGCGCCAGCAGCCGCGTATAATACGGCTGGATCGCGTGAGCATCCGCGGCGGGGCCCGCTCGCCGCTGAGCAACTCGGAGATGTTCTGCGGCAGGCGCGCGTTGTGTCCGGTCGCGGTGATGCGGAAGCTCATCGTCTCGCCCTCGCCGATCGGGTCGATCGTCAGCATGCCGCCGCGCGGGATCGTGTGCTGGGAGACGACTAGCATGTTGAGCAGCAGCTTGACGCGGTTCTTGGGCAACAGGAGCCGCGGCAGATTCCAGGTGATCGAGCACTTGCCGTCCTCGATGTGGCCCTTCGCCATGGTCTGGGCATCGCCGAGATCGATCTGCGCGCCGGAGGAGCCGGCGGCGCCGAAGGCAAGACGGCAGAACTGGAGCCGCGCCGAGGCGGTCTTGGCACTCTTGCGAATCAGGTCGAGCGCGAACTCGCGGTCTTCGGGCTTGGGATCGTCGTCGAGCACTTCGAGCCCGTTGACGATGGCGCCGACGGGGCTGATGAGATCGTGGCAGACCCGCGAGCACAACAGTGCTGCGAGTTCGAGCATATCGGGAGCAGTAGCGGTCGCGGGCGACGAGGCGTCAGACATATAATGGGGTCCTGGAGGGTTCCTGGAATTGCACGGCGCTGACGCCGCGAATCACGCATGCTTGACGGATGCTGCGGGTTCTAACATTCGCCAGCCCGTGGCAGCTAGCTTGCGATAGGTTCGAAGCAGCCATAAAGGCCTGCGGGCGAATCAATTGAGGGGGCGAGACTTGCTGACGAATGAGGCACACAGGTGAGGATCATCGACGCCGAGGCTGCATCCCGATTGATGGAGCCGCTCACCGCCCTGGTCGTGAAGGCCGGCGAGGCGATCCTCGCGGTCAACCGCGCCGCGATGCGGGTCGACGGCAAGCAGGATGGCTCGCCGGTGACCGAGGCCGACCTTGCCGCCGACGGCATCATCGCGGAGGGCCTGGCAGCACTCGCAGGCGACGTTCCGACGCTTTCCGAAGAACGGGCCCAGCTCGCCTCCCCGCCGTTCGAGGGCAGCTTCTTCCTGATCGATCCGCTCGACGGCACCAAGGAGTTCGTCGCCGGCCGCGACGAATTCACCGTCAACCTCGCCCTCGTGACATCGGGCGTGCCGCTGCTCGGCATCGTCAGTGCGCCGGCGCTCGGCCTGCTCTGGCGCGGCATCGTCGGCCGCGGCGCCGAGCGCGTGACATTTGACGGCGCAACCATCGGCGCCGCAGAGCCGATCCACACCCGCAAGCTGCCGGCGCAGGGCGAGCCCTGGATCGCCGCCGTGAGCCGCTCGCATGGCGATGCCAGGAGCGAGGCGTTTATCGATGGCAGGCCTAACGCCGTGCGAAAAACCTGCGGCTCGGCAGTGAAGTTCGGCCGGATCGCCGAAGGCAGCGCCGACATCTACCCCCGCTTCGGGCCGACCTGCGAATGGGACGTCGGAGCCGGCTCTGCGGTGGTGACGGCCGCCGGCGGCAGGGTCACCGACGGCAAAGGCGGCGAGCTCCGCTTCGGGGAACGGCACGCCAGCGGCTTCATCATTCCGGAGTTCATCGCCTGGGGCGACCCGCAGGCGGCAGACCTTAAGACGGTAGGCCGCTACTGACCGAGCTGCTCCAGAAGCGCCGGCCAGCGCTTGCCGACCTCATAAAGGAACTTGTCTGGATCGGCCGCGAAGGCATCACGGTTGGCTTCCCGGCTGAACAGATAAAGCCGCTGCGCCACGATCGCGAAGAAACGGGGGTTGCCGGCGACGGTGACGCCGCGGGCGATATCGGCGGGATCGTAGCCGCCGAACTGTGGACCATAGACTTCGGGATGGGCCAGGAAGGAGGCCCGGTTGCCCTCGTTGCGGAAGCGCCAGACCGCGCCCCAGAGGTTCGCCTCGAACTCCGACGTGCCCAGCATCGGCCCGCCATCGACGAAATAGGCGACGGGGTCGAACCCTTCGATGGCGACGCCGCTGAAGCGGTTGACGACGATCCGCTCGGTGGTGGCAGCCTCCGCCGGCCGCGCCGCACCGGCCAGCCATATGCCCGAGAGCAGGCACAGAACGAGGCCGATCAAGGCAATTCCGGGGCGCAAAGGGCTATCTTCCTGCCGTTGTGCCGTCATAGTTGCTACGGATAACATCCGAGTCGAGGGGACATCCGGCGCAACCTAGAGCCATGCCTGTTGGCGTCAGGTTAAGGAAGCGACCGGATTTGGTACCAGGGGTTCTTTGATGACTTTCGCAACACGCCTTGCTGCGCTCGCGCTTGCCGCGATGGTCGGCTGGACCGTGCCGGCCGCAGCCCAGACGGCGCCGCCTCCGGACTTGCCGCCGCCGCAGCGGACCCCGACGCCCAATACCTACGGGCCGGACGAGGCTCGTCGGTGCCGGGCACCGTTTCTTCGGCAACGTCTCGCGCGGGCTCGCCTCGATCATCGAGAAGGCGATCAGCCAATGGGGCCTGCCCAACGGCTACATCCTCGGCGAGGAAGGTTCCGGCGCGTTCGTCGCCGGCCTGCGCTATGGCGAGGGCACGCTCTACACCAAGAACGCCGGCGACCTCAGGGTCTACTGGCAGGGTCCCTCGCTCGGCTTCGACTGGGGCGGCGACGGCGCGCGCACCATGACGCTGGTCTACAACCTGCCCGCCACCAACGCGATCTACCAGCGCTTCGCCGGCCTCGACGGCTCGGCCTACATCATCGGTGGCTTCGGCATGACGGCGCTCACGGCGAACAACATCGTGCTGGTGCCGATCCGCTCGGGCCTGGGCTTACGGCTGGGCGCCAATATCGGCTATCTCAAATACACGCCGCGCGCGACCTGGAACCCGTTCTAGCGCTTTCCTTCTCCCGCTTGCTTACGGATCAAGGTTAACGACAGGCCGGGGCTGGCTTTTTGCCGCTCCGCCATGGCATGGTCGTTGGTGAATTTTTCCTTAAGCTTGGGAGTTCTGGCCCATGGTCGAACCGATCATGTACCTGGCGATCGGTTTCCTGCTTTCGATGCTGTGCGGGCTCGCGATCGTGCCGCTGGTGCATAACCGCGCCGTGCGCCTGACCACGCGCCGGCTCGAGGCCGCGACGCCGCTGTCGATGGCGGAGATCCAGGCCGACAAGGACCAGCTCCGCGCCGAATTCGCCATGTCGGCAAGGCGGCTCGAGATGAGCGTCGATCAGCTCAAGAACAAGACCACGAGCCAGCTCGCCGAGGCTCGGCAAGAAGAGCGACGCCATCAACCGCATGAAGATCGAGGCTCGGCGAGAAGAACGCCACGATCTTCGCGCTCGAAGCGCGCGAGAAGGCGGTGAAGGAGCAGCTCCGCGCCACCGAAGAGGAATTCAACGCCAAGACCGAAGCCCTGCGCGGCGCCGAGAACGCGCTGACCGACAAGCAGGCCGAGGCTCGCCAAGATCAACAGCGAGCTGTCCGACCGCTCGATGATGGCGGAGAGCCGCCAGGTCGAGCTGGTCGCCGTGCGCGCGCAGATCGACGAATTGAAGAACCGCGTCGGCGATGCCGAGAAGGAATTCACGGCGACCCAGGCGCGCCTCGCGCAGGAGCGCACCGAATCCGAGACCGCCTCGCGCGAGGCTCGGCGATGCCCGCGGCCGGGTCGAGAATCTGAGCCAGCGCGTCACCGAGCCTCGATCGCCAGCTCCTCTTGCAGGTCAAGGAAGCCGAGATGCTGTCGGCCCGTGTCGTCGATCTCGAGGGACGGCTCGCGACGCAGGGCAAGCTGCTCGCCGAGCGCGACTATGAGAACAACCAGCTGCGCCAGGCCAATGAAGGGGCCGAGCGCACCGTCAAGGAGCTGCGCGTCGAGGTCGCGGGCCTCAGCGGCGGCAGATCGTCAGCCGCGATGGAGCAATTGCGCGCGGAAAAGACCGCGCTGGAGGAGCAGCTGCGCACCGCCCGCGACGAGCGCGCCAAGTTGCAGCGCGACGTCAACGCGATCCAGCAGCAGGCCGAGAGCCTCCTGGGCGACCGAGCGCATGGAGAATGCGCTCTTGCGCGAGCGCATCAACGACATCGCCGCCGAGGTGGCCAAGCTCGCGATGCAGCTCGAAGGCCCGAACTCGCCGATCGAGGCGCTGCTGGCGGCCGAAGCCGGCCAGCCGCCGAAGCCGGCGCCGCGCCCCGCCAACGACGCCGCGAACCATGGCACGCCGAGCCTGCCCGAAGGCGGGGGAACGCTGGCCGAACGGATCCGGGCGCTGCAGGCCCACGCCTCCCGCGCCCGCCAGCAGGGCGCGTAAGCGGCCCAAAACCGGCCCTTCCGTCGCGTGCGGCGTGATTGCCGCCAGCTTTTCCGGCCTCGGGCCACCTGGAAACTTGACACCTCAAGCCCGCACTTCTAAATCGCGGGCTCCAATGCATCGGCCGGCCGAACAGGTCCGGACGTCTGCTTGATGGTCCCGGGCGCATAGCTCAGCGGGAGAGCGTTCCCTTCACACGGGAGAGGTCCAAGGTTCGATCCCTTGTGCGCCCACCATGCTTCGCCAAGAGGCTTCGCGTGGCGCCGCCACGCCCGATGATGGCGAAGCCGCTTCCTCAAAATATCGAAAACAACCCCATGCACAGTAGCCGACGCCAGTCGGATCAAGGGGTTACGGGTTTGCCGAATCGGCCTGCCGCGGCGAAAGAGCCGCGCACATTGGATCGGCCTTGCGGGGTTCCCCGCTCCTAGTATTTGGCGATGATGGGACCGCCAAAGCGGTAGTTCAGCCGCACCAGCCCGATGTCGACATCCTGGCCGATGCGCTCCCTGCGCGTGAGAGTGCCAATGGGCACGCCACCAAAACCGGTCGAGCCGGTGAAGGTGACATCGCGATGGCCGAGGAAGATGTGGTCGTACTCCACGCCCAGCGTCCAGTTCGGAGCCAGGCCGAATTCGAGGCCGCCACCGATGACGCCACCCCACCGCGTTTCGCTGGCCCGATCGAACTCCACGCCGGTGACGACGTCGTTGGTGCGATATCTGTCGGACACCGCTGCGCCGCCGCCCTTCACGTAGAGCAGGACGTTGTTCCAGGCATAGCCGACCTGGCCAGTGATCAGGCCGAACGCCTCGATATGGGAACGGTTGCGAAGGCCGGTGGGCGCGAACAGCACCGTCGAGATGTTGTCGCCCGTGAAGTCGGCCCAGTTGCCCTGGCCTTCGACGCCGAACACCCAGTTGGCCGACTGCCAGCGAAAACCGATCTGCCCGCCCGCCGTGCCGCCGGTGGCATCGTGGCACCCTTCGGGGACGATGACGCCGAGCCCGGGAGAGATGAAATCCCAGCACTTGCGGGCCGACCCGCCGCCGCCGTTGACGCCGATGTAGAAGCCGCTCCAGTCGTAGACGGCGGCAACCATCGGCGGCGCCTTGGTGTAGGGACGGGCCGCGAGATCGGCGGCACCTGCGCTTGTGCAGGCCATCGCGAATGCGGCAACGGACAACAGGAACTTCTTCATCAGCGTCCCCCGAATCTCATGCGTCATGCAATGCGGCCGATCTTATCGATTTCTGGGTGGTTGTATGTGATCCGCATGCAACATACCGGCGCGACCTTGCCGCGGCGGGCGTCGTAGACTGCGCGCTGAAATATCCGAGGAGAACCGCATGGCGACCATCTTCATCACCGGCAGCGCCGATGGCCTCGGCCGGGCGGCGGCGCAATCGCTGCTGGATCAAGGCCACCGCGTGGTGCTGCATGCGCGGTCGGCCGGTCGCGCCGACGCGCTGGGCGAAGTGAGGTCGCAGGCCCTGGGGATCGTGGTCGGCGATCTCACGAGCGCGGCCGAGACCAGGGGGATCGCCGACCAGGTCAACGCGATCGGGCGCATGGACGCGGTCATCCACAATGCCGGCGTCTACACGCGGCCCGGCCGCGGAACGACGGCGGAAGGCCATGCCGAAACGCTCGCGATCAACACGCTTGCGCCCTACATGCTGACGGCGCTGATCGAGCGGCCCGGCCGACTGGTCTATCTCAGCAGCGGATTGCACCGGGGCGGCGAAGGCTCGCTCGACGATCTCGACTGGACCAGGCGTCCGTGGGATTCGGCCAAGGCCTATGCCGAGAGCAAGCTGCATGTCATCGCGCTCGCCTTCGCGCTGGCGCGGCGCTGGCCGAAGGTTCTCTGCAACGCCGTCGATCCCGGCTGGGTGCGCACGAAGATGGGCGGCGCCGGCGCGCCGGTCGATATCGACACCGGGCAGCGGACGCAGACCTTCCTCGCCGCGAGCGAGGATCCCGCCGCCCTGGTGACGGGGCGCTATTGGCATCATTTCGAGCAGCAGCAGCCGGCGAGCGAGGCGACCGATCCGAAATTTCAGGACGCGCTCATCGGCAAGCTGAGCAAGCTCACGGGCGTTGCGCTGCCGGAAATGTAGGGCACGACGATTCGTCGTCATTGCGGGCACAGCGACTTGTCCGCCGAAGCCTTGGCGAAGACGGAAGCAATCCAGAAATCTTTCCGCGGAAACAGTCTGGATTGCTTCGTCGCAAGGGCTCCTCGCAATGACGGCGGAGAGAGCGGCGGCCTACGCCGCCCGCTGCGGCCGCCACGCCGCGTAGAGGCCGACGAGGGTTCCGATGCCGGCCAGCGCGGCGGCCAGCAGCACCTGCAATTCGCCATCGTCGGTGGGGCCGACGGACGACACGATCCTGGTCACGATGACGAACAAAATACCGACGGCGGCAGCCGCACCCACGCAGAGGTAGACGAGCTCGCGCATCAGGCTGCGGCCGAGAAGTCCGAGCGCGGTGAAATACATCGCACAGGCGTTGGGATGGATGAACAAGGCAATGCGCGCGTAAGCGCCATAGGCGTCGAACAGGGACTCGCAGCGGCGCAGCGCCGCCTTCGAGGCAACCCGCTGCAGGAACGGCCTGAAGAAACGGGCCTGCGCGTAACTGAGCACGGCGCCCAGGATGATGGCGAGCCACGCCACGAGGAAGACGGTACCATCCGCGGCCTTCGGATTGAGCGCCACGGACATCAGGATCAGGGCCGTTCCGGGAAAATAGCCGAAATACGGGAAGATCGCCTCCAGCAGCACGCAGACGAACATGAAGGCTGGGAACCATGCCGACCCCGTCGCGCCGTGGACGATGGCGTTCAGGTCGAAGAGAGCCGTCTTGTACAGGACGAGGTACATGCACATGGCGAGCCCAGCCAGCGCGTAGAACGGCAGGGCTCCCGACAGAAACCGTCTCATCCAACCATCAAGCTTTGTTGGCGGAGACGACGGCCTCGCGCTGTTGCCGATCATGCTCTAGGCGAACGAGATCGCTCCTGTCGAGAGCGCGCTTTGCCACGCGATGCCCGGTCCGGCGCCGCGCTACCCGATCGACAGGATCTCGATCTCCTGAGCGCCTGCTCCCACGACATCGCCGACCGCCTTGCCCATCAACGAGCGCGCGACCGGCGCGACGAACGAGATCGTCCCCGCCTTCGGGTCGGCCTCGTCCTCGCCGACGATGCGATAGGTCTGCACGCGGCCGTCGGCGCGGCTGAAGGTGACGGTACTGCCGAAGGCGACGACATCGGTCGCGACGGGATCGGGAACGAGCTGCGCTGTGCGCAAGCGTTCCGTCAGATAGCGGGCATCGCGCAGCGGCACGGCCGATTGCCGGCGCTTCTCGTTGACGTCCTCGATGGCTTGCGCGGCTTCATAGGCCTCGCGGGCCTGCTGAAGCTCGGTCTGCAACGCCTTCAGGCCGGCCTCCGTCACGAGGTTGGGATGCTGCGAGATCGGGCGATCCGGCAACAGCGTCTCGGACGCGGTCTCGGCGCTTTCTTCCTTGGTAAAGGCGACGCTCAATTCAAGAATCCTGTCGAACGGTCCGGGTGGCGGCGCCACGCGCCGCCGGTTAACGCCGGACTATATCTCAAGTTCGACGAAACGACGGAGCTTGAAGACGAGGTCCGGCATGGCCTGGCGGAACCGGGTTGCGTTCGGGAAGCTGGTCGAGAACGGCGCGAAGGTGAGCATGGCGTTCCAGTGGCGGTAGCCATAGACCGTGACCGAGACGCCGTCGGCAGGAAAATCCTCCAGCTTGCGCAGCTCGCCCAGCACGAGATCGGCGATCGCCTCGGCCGGCAGCAGCTGTTTGCCATCCCGCGTCGTGACGATCTTTGCGGGCGGCTCCACCGGCTCGACGGCGGGCGGCGCAGCGCTGGGCGCCTCCTCCGGCTTGGCCGACTCGGCCGATTTCGGCTCGGCAGCGGGCGTCGCATCCGCGTCCACCCCGTTCGACGGGACAGTCGGCGGACCTTCGGTGAGCGGCGGCGGTGCAACAGGGTCTGCGCGCTTGTTGCCCCCCAGGATGCTGCTGATCATGGCCACAAGGCCAGCATCCTTCACGTCGTCACTCATCATTCCCCCGGGATTCGGCCTACTCTAGCATTGCGCTCGCAGACCGCCACCGGGATGTGACGTTCGAGCCGGCCGACAGAGACGGTTCGTCGCAGGGCCGGTTCTTTGAGGGCGCCAGCGGCGCGAAGCCGAGGGCCCCGCGCCGCCATGCGATCCGTCATTGCTTCTCGAACGGAATATATTGCTGGTACTGCTTGGGCACCGAGCTGCGGTAGCGCGCCGGCACGGTGCCGCTATCGACGGAATGATCGATCTCCTGCTGCCGCGTCATCTTCTTCTTCGCGGGCTTCTTCGAAGCGCTCTTCTTGGAATCGGATGCCTGGCCGGAGCTGTCGGTGGTCGCGGCCGGAGCCGTCGTCGCGGCGGGCGCGGTGGTTGTCGCCGCAGGCGCCGTGGTCGCACCGGCAGCGGGTGCGCTCTGCGCCGGCGCGAGCGATGTTTGCGCGAGAAGCGCCAGCGCTGCTGTCGCAGCCAGCAGATATGATTTTTGCATCAGAACCTCCAAAAATGACCTGACCCGAATGAAGAAAGCGCGAGCCTGCGGGGAGCAGCGCGGGCAAGTTCAAGCACGATAGGCGAAAGGCCCGTCCCGAACTGTGGCCGAGATCACATTGCTCGCCGCGGCTTGGCGCATCATAGACGCATGTCGAACGCAATGCCCACTGCGGACACCAAGACAAGTACGACAAAGTGTCGGGCAAATCCCGGAACCCGAAGATCGAGCTGCGTGTTCCCTCATTCACCTGCTCTTGTTGAACCGCTCTTGCAACTCTTCACGAACGGAGACTGAAATGCGTCGCACCATCCTCACCCTTGCCTCGTTCGCCGCCCTGATGGCCGCGATGGCCCCGGCGGCCCAGGCTCACCCCGCAAACGACAGATATTGCTTGCAGGGCCGCATGTGGGGCTATCCCGGCAACTGCCAGTTCGCGAGCTATCAGCAGTGCCAAGCCACCGCCTCTGGCACGTCGGCCTATTGCGGCATCAATCCGCGCTACGCCTATTCGCAGCAGCGCTTCTACTGACGACGTTGCGGCGTGCGCGCCGCAACATATTTTCTGCGACGGCGCATCGTCGCCGAGGTTTTCCTCGGCATGATGTTCAGCGACAATTCGCTGGTGTTGTCGCTCGACCCGCAATGGATGCCGGTACGCGCTCGGCCAAGGCGATCCGCTGCGTTGAGCGGGTGACGCGAGATGACGAAGGCCGCTCGCACCATGCGGGCGGTCTTTCTCGCAATGACGGGGCGCTCCGCTTTACGTCCGGCAGGCGACGTCGAAATCGACATGCCATGCTGTCGGCATGAGGCCAGAAGCCGAAGTTTCCCTTATATTGAGGTGGTCTATTTGCAGAGCGGTGGCGTCGCTGATTGGGCCACCCTGACCAGGGAGCGCCCATGAGCCGACGGGTATATTCTCCGAGCGGAATCTTTGACAGCCTGCACTATGGATTCGCGCAAGTGGTGGTGATCCCGACGCCCTTCGGTGACACCGTGCACGTGTCCGGCCAGGTCGCCTGGGACGCCGATCGAAAAGTCGTGGGCGCGGGAGATATCGGGCGCCAACTCCGCAAAAGCCTGGAGAACCTCGCCGTCGCGCTTGCATCGGTGGGCGCGAAGCTCGATCAGGTCGGTGCATTGCGGCTCTACATCAAGCAAAGCCATATGCACGAGGGCGAGGCGATTAGCGGCGCGCTCAGAACGATGTTCGGTGACAATCCGCCGTGCGCGACATGGATTGGAGTGCCGAACCTCGCGAACGACGAATTTCTCGTCGAGGTGGAGCCATCTGTCGTTTATCTTGCAAGGGCGTAGGCGATTAAAGCGCAACGCGCCTTGCCCTACAACGTCCGCTACGGGTCAAAGCTGACTATCAGCGGGCAGCGCCAGAGGTCAGCTAAGGGCCAATAAGCGACATCGCCTGAGTTGCCTGTTATGAATGTCCGAGCAATGGGAGCCCAGGAAATGGCGAAGAAGAAATCGGTCGCGCCTGTCCGATACCTCGTCAAGTATGAGTTTGGCGACTCGTCACACTACGGCGCAATTCAGATTAAGGATGGCGACCGCCTGTATCTCGAAACTCAGCATGGATCGAAAACTGCGACCATGAACCCGAAATCAGATGTCAGATCATTGGCGATGGTCCTGCTTTTGGAGTTGGGCGCGAAGCTCGTTTCAATCAATCTGCATTCGAGTTGATAGCGACCCTTGGCATGGCCCTGCTCTTTCGCGACATATGGTCCAGAATTGTAATCGTCGAAGGGATCATGGGGTCCGGCAAGTCGACGACCGTGCTGCGACTTGCTGATCGCCTGAAGGCCTCCGGTGTGTCCGCCCTCGGCATTACCGAGGGCACCAAGCCGCATCCGGTCCGCTTTGATTGGGACGCGCCATGGGAGGACATGTCCGCAACGCATCTGGCGAAGTCAGCCGCTGCGCGCTGGAGTGCCTACGCCAATTCTGCCGCGATGTCGGAGAGCATCACGGTTCTCGACGGACAGCTTTTCCACGGGAATTTAACGTCGCTGTTTCTGCTTGATGCCGATATCGCCCTGATCCGCGGCTACCTTCGTGATGTGATAGCCACCATCAAGCCGCTGCGTCCTTTGTTGATCTACTTTCACCAAGACGACGTTGATCAAGCGATTAGAACGGTTTCCGCAGAGCGGGGTGATTCATGGGTGACATATCAGGTCAATTGGAAGCTGACGTCGCCGTACGCCGTTAGGCATGGCTTCGCCGGTCTTGAGGGACTCATAGAGCCTCTATAGTGATTACCGCCGGCTTACCGACCGGCTCTACGCGGAGTTCGATATCCCGAAGATCAGCATCGAGAACTCCCGAGGGGAATGGATGAAGTATGAAGAGACGATAGATTCCGTCTTAGTGAGCCCGGCAGGCAACGGGGGCGGCAATTCTTAATCGCTTGTTACTGATTTAAAGAAGATGCTTGCGTGCCGCGGAGTAGTGACAGTCGGCGCTGGTCTGCTTCGGGTCAAAATGCGAAGAACTCAACCTGAGCAAATCTAGTCCGCTGGAGCGGTGTGTTCCTCAAGGACTCGGAGTTGGCTTTGTACACGAATTATTCCGACATTCGTAGCCGCATAAGCGAAGAGCCTTCATGGTTCGATGAGTCCGCAGTCCCTCGCTATGGACCTTTCAAGCCAGACGCGGTCGCAAATTTTTACGCCCGTGAGGCCGCTCTGGTTCCCGCTGCATGTCAACGCTGTGGTCATCATTTTCGATTGGCGATTTCACAGCCCTATTTCGAGAAGGATCCGGATGTGGCAACTGCCATCTGTCACCGGAGTTTGCACTATGGCGATCCCCCTAACATCGGTTGCTGTGAGGCGGGGCCATCGACGACAGTCGTAGAACTCGAGGTCTTGGAGTACTGGTGGCGCAGATTGGGCTATGACTGGAAACGAGAGGCTTCATTCGAGGTCGGGGTTGTTTCCGAAGTAATGAGCGACGACTACCGGTACGGGGCCTACTACGATGTGGATCGCAACCCCGAATTTCCATTGTCGTTTGGCTCCATACCGAAGGAGCCAAAGGGGGCGCAATTTGAGGAGCTTGTGACGGAATTGTTGATGCGATATCCAGCGGCGCCCCGCGAAGCGGTCGAAATTGCCCTGCGTTCCGTCTGGACGGAGCGCATGTTTTCACGACGATGTTTTCAACTTGCTGAAGACGCGCTTGCTAGATTTCAGTGGCCTGCTGCTAGGCCAGACCGGGACGGCGCTTGAGGTCCGCCTCGGGTCAACAGCACCAATTTGACGATCGGTCGGGCTTTTCCGCTCTACCCCCCAAACGCGGACATCTCGCCGCGACGCACTAACGGAAGTGATGGGCCAGCACGGAACTGACGCCTCAAGAAGGCGGCATACCTCGCGCGGGTTCTTTGCGTCGAAAAGCTCGGAGGTCCATTTCGCGCCAACGCATCATCACCTTTTGCTCGAAGCGATCCTCTCTAATTCTAACGCGATAGACGCCCTCGAAGACGAAGATATCGTCCTGGGTAGCCACCGCTTCCAAGAAGCGAGGCGACAGAACAGCGAGATTGATGGCATCGTCGCGCCCCGACATTTGACCGACCAGTTGCCAGAAGGTGAACATTGCGTAGCAATAGTTGTCGAAGGTTTCGAACGCTGAAAAGTCGGCGGTGTGACACTCGTCCAAGGTCATCAAGGGATAGCTATACGCACTCCTCATGTTTGGATTAGGCTCAATGAACTTGAGAACGGGCGGGGGCGATCGGAGCGTCTTGGTGACGCCGGCCTCTTCCAAGACGGAAGTGCTCCACTCCCAGCAGCTAGTGGAGTTGTGGCAGAAGGCTTCGCGCAGCACGCCATGTTCATCAGGGAGCCAAAGATTATGCCCACGCTCTGCTTCGATCAAACGATAAACGTCAAATAAAAACTCGTATATGAGCGCTCCCACACCGGCGTTTCGCATCACGCTTAACATTCTACAGCCTCGAATTAACCCGGCTCGTTAGCCTCCGAGGCTATCAGCAATTCCTAACAATGAGGATCGCAGCGGAAGTCCGCCTTGGGTCAAAAGCCGACTGTCCACAGGCCGCTCCAGAAGTCAGCTAAGGGCCAATGCCCGACACAGCACCAAGCCCGGCGACGCTTGCGCCGAATTAGCCTTTGGTTGTAGAACGATGTAAAATATAACCTTTGGTTGGGCCCGATGGGAGATTTTTTAAGAGCGGCCAAGTTCCTGCTTCTCGACCTTGCCTCAACGATATTCTTTCTCGGGCTGTATCTCCTCACGCACAATACGGTTCTTTCCGTCGCCTTGGGCTCGGCCTTGGGCGTCATCCAAATTGTGATTCAGCTTGTTCGGCAAAAGCCGGTCCACAGCATGGAATGGCTGAGCTTGTTTCTTGTCGTCGCCGCAGGTTCGGCAACCATCGTCACGGACGATCCGCGATTTGTGCTGTTCAAGCCAAGCGTGATTTACGTGATCGTGGGGATCGTCATGCTGAAGGCGGGCTGGATGGTTCGCTATCTGCCTGCCGTTGCGAAGGCCGTATCCTCTGATGTCGCTATCATCGTGGGCTATTCCTGGGCTGCTCTCATGTTCGTGTCCGCTGCCGTCAACGCACTGGTGGCTATCGCATGCACAGTCCAGACATGGGCGATGGTCATGCCAGTTTTCGGCATCATCAGCAAAGTCGCGATCTTCGTCGGCGGCTTTCTGGCCATACGGCTCACGACCATTCGCCGCATCCGCAAGATGCCCGCCGACGAGCGCGAACTTCTGCTCGCCGCGACCGGAGTGCCCATGGTCAGGTCGGCTTAGGGTCACAAGCGATTCTTGGCGGAAGGCTTTGATGGGGTCGGCCCTGAACCATGAGCGGACTTGGTCTATCCAGCCGGATCTGTTTCTTCACTGCGGCTGAAGGCGGTGCAGGGCCTTGCCGGCAACGGAATTATGGGGTCGCCGCCGCAGCGGCGGTCGCCACGTATTTCGAGTAGAACTCGGCGACCCGGCCGCGCCACATGCCGACGAATGCCTCTGACGTCACGTTGTCCACCGACTTCCAGGTGCGCTTGAACGCCGGGAGTGCATTGCCCCAGATCGCGCGCTTGCACCACCGCTCGCCCTTCTCCTTGCCTTCGCCGGTGGCGCACATGGACTTCCAGGCGGCGCGCGCAGGCTGGCTGATGTGCTGAGCGGCGCCTTCCCAGCCCTGCTGATGGATCAGATAGAGGTCGCTCATGTCAGGCGTCCGGTGCGTGATCCACCCGAACTGGACGCCTTCGCTAATGATCTTGTAGGCAGCCGCAACGGCGTTGTCGCGCGGATTGCGAATCTGCCCGGAGCCGAACTTGCCGAACTCATAGTAGCTCAGCTGAAACAGGCCGATATACGACCCGGTGCGTTGATTGGGATTGAAACCGGATTCGATCTTGGCAACCGCCATCATGAAGTTGGCATCGAGACCAAACGCGTCGGCAGCGCGCTTGATCTCTTCGGCCGGCGTTCCGAGCGGGATGTCCTTGAACGCGCGCAAGACGGTCTCCGCCGGCTTCTCGGCGGGCGGCAGCTCGGACCAGACGTAGTAGGTGAGGTAACGGAAATCCGGCGTCGACGCCGCTTTCGGTGCACCGTCCGACGCATCGCGTGCTTCCGGCAGCGACTGGACGATATCCTGTCCCAGCGACGCCAGTTTCGGCCCGGCGGGACGATCGGCGATTTCGGCCCCGGTACTCTCCGGCGCGGAACTTGCCGACGTCACCGCGTCAAGCTCTGCTCGTTCGGCCCGAAGCGCTGCCGCAAGTCTGGCTGATGCATCCGCGTACAGGGCAGGCGTCACCATGTTCGCGGGAGGCGTCATGGTCGCAGAAGCCGCGATGTTCGCTGCCGCTTGCGGCATGACATCCGGCACCGTCGCAGCCGGTCTGTGACCGGCGGCCAGATAAGGCCCCACGGATGCGATCACAGCCGCGATGCAGCCGGTCTGCCAAACCTTCATTGCCCGAAGTCCAGGGATGGCTTCCGTACAAAGGCTGTTCGCATGGTCCTGCGGCCTGTGAATGCCCCCTCTTGGTAGAATCTTAAGGTTTAAATGTGGTGAACGGGAGCAGGCCTTCAGCCTCGCCGATCGCCGGATAAGCCCCGATTTGGGTCACAAGCGGCCCCTCACGGGTGACGCTCCCAGGGGGCGGCCGGATCATAGGCAGCCAGACCGGCCAAACCAGGGAGCTTCCGCTTCGTCCTCGACATCTGGCGTGGACCAGCCCCCGCCCCTAACGCGCCGCCCCTAATCCGAGTTCATCCAGCCGCGTTGCGAGCCAGCGTGACAGCGGATCGTCGACGCCGCCGCTGACATAAACCTGCGACATCGTCACCCGACCCTTGTCCAACACCAGCAGCACGCCGATCCAGTAGGGAAACCAGACATGCACGTCGGTCAGCGCCCGCAGCTTGTGCTGGTCGTGGTCGAGTGGCGTGTGATTGCCGGCCGTGCGGATTTCCACGGTAAGCAGATTGTTCGGGATCTCGCGCTGATGCACGACGACGTCGGGGTAGATCGACTTTCCCAGATGATCGTCGGTCGAGACGATGGTGCCGTGCGGCAGATGCAGCGTGCGCTCGCCGAGCCGGTCGTAATTGCAGTCGACCGACCAGCCGGGGAACTGTTTTTCCAGATACACGGCGAAGCGGTGCGTCACCGCCCGCTCGCCGATGTCCTTCTCGAACAGAAAGCCTTCGTGGGCGTAGAAATCCCGGAGCGCCGCGATCACCTTGTTCAGCTCGCTCTGCATCGTGCCTCCGGGCTCATCACGCGCACGCAAGAATCCGTAGCCCGGATGGAGCGTAGCGCAATCCGGGCTTCTCGCAAGACGCGCAGGCATCCCGGATTACGCGGAGCCTGTCATCGGGCGGCGCTTTGCGCCGACCCGTTGGCTCCGTCCGGGCTACAACAGCGCCAGGCTTCGCAGCGCGATCAGCCTGCCCTACATCTGCACTTCGATCAGCCGCGGGCCGGGCTCGGCGACAGCTTCCGCAAGCGCCTTGTTGAACTCGTCGGCATTGGTGACGGCGCGGCCCGGCACGCCCATGCCCTTGGCCAGCGCGACGAAATCCAGCGTCGGCCGGTCGAGGCGGAGCATGTCGTTGGCGCGCTGGCCGGGTTCGCCGGCGCCGACATTGTCGAACTCGCCGCGCAGGATCTGGTAGATGCGGTTGGCGAACACGATGGTGACGATGTTGAGGTTCTCGCGCGCCTGGGTCCACAGCGACTGGATCGTGTACATCGCGCTGCCGTCGCCGACCATGGTGATGACCTTGCGGTCCGGGCAGGCGATCGCCGCGCCGATCGAGAGCGGCGTCGAGAAGCCGATCGAGCCGCCCATGTTCTGCAGCCAGTCGTGCGGCGCGGCGGCGGCCGTCGGCGGGAAGAAGGCGCGGCCGGTGGTGAGGGATTCGTCGACCAGGATCGCATTCTCGGGGATCGCGTAGGCGATCGACTGCGCGATCGAAGCATGAGTCAGCGCACCGGTCGGCTTGAGCAACTCCTGCAACGCCTGCGGCTTGACGTCCTTGGCGCTGGCCTTCACGGCGCCGGCGAGCGCCTCGAGCGCCGCGACCGAATTCTCGCCCCAGGAGGTCATGCGATGGACGTCGCAGCCTTCGGGCCGGAGCACGCTCGGCTTGTTCGGATAGGCGAAGAACGCCACGGGATCGTCGGACTCGATCAGCACGATGTGACGGAATTTCGCCAGCATCGGCAGCGCCTGATCGATCACGTAATGGATGCGGTCGATGGAGTAGCGGCCGCGGCCGCGCGCCATTTTCGGACGGAAGGTCGGGCCCATCACGGTGCAGCCGGTCTTGGCGGCGATGCGCTCGGCCAGCGCCAGGCCCTGCTCGCTCAGCGCGCTGCCGGTCATCAGCAGGAGCGTGCCCTCGCCGTCGCCATGCAGGATCTTGGCGGCCTGCTCGACCGCCTGCGGCGAGTAGCTGGCGCGCTGCTGCTCGGCCGGCACCTCGGCGATGCCGTCGGCGTCGTTCCAGGCGGTGTCGGCGGGCAGGATCAGCGTCGCGATCTGCCCCGGCGCGCTCTTGGCCGCCGCGATCGCTGCGGCACCGTCGGCAGCAACCGACTTGGAGTTCGGCGACGTCCGGACCCAGGACGACATCGGTCGGGCCAGGCCCTCGATGTCGGAGGTCAGCGGCGCGTTGTAGTCGATGTGGTAGACGGCGTGCTGGCCGACGATGTTGACGATGCCGGAGTTCGCCTTCTTGGCGTTGTGCAAATTGGCAAGGCCGTTGGCGAGGCCGGGGCCGAGATGCAGCAGGGTCGAGGCCGGCGAGCCCTTCATGCGGTAATAGCCGTCGGCCGCGCCCGTCACCACGCCCTCGAACAGGCCGAGCACGCAGCGCATGCCGGGGACCCGGTCGAGCGCTGCGACAAAATGCATCTCGGAGGTTCCTGGGTTGGAGAAGCAGATGTCCACCCCGCCCTTGACCATCGTCCGCACCAGGCTTTCCGCACCGTTCATTCTTTTTGCTCCGCAACCGGTCTTTTCAGGTGATTTGTCCGATCGATCATTGTTCGCAAGGCCCCGTCAAAGCAAGTGCCGGCATCGCGGCCCTGCCCCGCGCGGCGATGCGCCGGTGTCGTTCAGCAAATCGTGGTTGCCGATTTGGTAACGCCGACCGACTGAGAGACCCTCCCTCACGGGGCCGTGGCTTGCGAAAAGCCCGCAAATATGGCCTGTGGCCTGTGTTGAATCGATTTTTTGCTGGGGGAAACAATGATCCGGTTTTTGCCGCTCCGATTGCCGCCATCGCACTGCTGGCGGCGGCCACTGGCGGCGCGCTCGCCGAGGAATTCGACTCGCGCGACATCATGGGCGGCGGCCCGAACTTCTTCCGCGGCGGCTCCAGCCCGATCCCACGCACCACCGTCATGTACAACGGCACCTACGCCCCCGGCACGATCGTGGTGAACACGAGCGAGCGGCGGCTGTATCTGGTGCTCCAGAACGGCCAGGCGCTGCGCTACGGCATCGGCGTCGGCCGCGACGGCTTCCGTTGGGGCGGCGTGCACAAGATCACCGCCAAGAAGGAATGGCCGGATTGGACCCCGCCCTCGCAGATGCTGGCGCGCCGGCCCGACCTGCCGCGCCACATGAAGGGCGGCATCGACAATCCGCTCGGCGCCCGCGCCATGTATCTGGGCTCGACGCTGTACCGCATCCACGGCTCCAACGAGCCGGAGACGATCGGCCAGGCGGTCTCCTCGGGCTGCTTCCGCATGACCAATGACGACGTCAGCGATCTCTATGGCCGCGTCGGCGTCGGGACCCCGGTGGTGGTGCTCAACAACTAGACAAGCACGAGCTGCCGTAGGTGGGCACGCCCCGCTTGCCCACCTACGATACTGTAACTGTCTTGTTACAGATGACGCCGGGAACCCGCAGGCCGCGTAAATCTGCGGTCTTGTGCGCGCGACGTGAATACGGCAGCGTCGCACGACGATGAGCGCATTGAATCCGTCCTCGGCTGTCTATCGCGCCGCCCTGCTGGCGTTCGCGGTGCTCACCTGCGCGCCTGACATCGCGACGACGGTCGCCGCGAGCGAATTGCCCGCGATCGCCTCGCGTCAGCGCGCCGAGAAGAAGAGCTTCACCGACGCCGAGATCATGGACGGCTTCCTGAAGACGGCGTTCGGCGCCGAATATCATCTCGCCGGCCGCGTCGACCGCATCCGCAAGTTCGACGGACCGGTGCGCGTCTACGCCGAAAGCGACCGCGCCGATCGCAAGGCGCAGCTCGCGAAGGTCGTGGCCGACATCGGAAAGCGCGTGCAGCATCTCGACATCGCCATGATCGCGACCTCCGAAGCTGCGAATGTGCGCGTGAAGCTGGTGCGCGACCGCGATCTGTTCCGCACCATCTCGAGCTTCTACGGCGCCGAGAAGGCGCGCGAGATCCGCTCCTCGCTCGACCCGCAATGCCTGTCCGGCTTCCGCAAGAACGACAATTTCGAGATCGAGCATTCCGACGTCATCCTCACCGTCGACAACGGCGACTTCACCTTCCTCGACTGCGCCTATGAGGAGCTGCTGCAATCGCTCGGGCCGATCAACGACACCGCGAGCGTGCCCTGGACCATGTTCAACGACAACGTCTCGATGGGCTATTTCGACGTCTACGATCAATACATCCTCAACCTGCTGTACGACCCCCGCATCAAGCCCGGCATGACCGTGACCGAGGTCAAGGCGGTGCTGCCCGCCGTGCTCGCCGACGTGCGCGCCTGGGTGAAGCAGGTGAATGAGCTGAAGGAGTGACCTTCGCGCACTGACGTTTCCTTCCCTCTCCCCTTGTGGGAGAGGGTGGCTCGTCGCGCAGCGGCGAGACGGGTGAGGGTATCTCTCCGCGCGTTCAACGCTCATCGCGTGCGCGGACAAATACCCTCATCCGGCGCTTCGCGCCACCTTCTCCCACAAGGGGAGAAGAGAAGAAGAGAGAGCCTACTGCACGAGATCAGCGACCGTCGTCGCGGCCTTCAGGCCCGTGCCGGTGAGCACTGCGACCGTGGTCTCGTTGGCCTTGATCAATCCGGCGGCGGAGAGTTTTTCCAGCGCCGCGGCGCGCTGGCGCTGGTCGGTTCCGCGAACAGGCCCTGGCGCGCGAGGCGGCGCAAGGCGGCGACGATCTCATCCTCGGTGAGCGCGACGGTGCCGCCGCCGCTCTCGCGCAACGCGCCGATGATCTCGCGCAGGCGCAGCGGGTGCTTGATCGCGGTGCCCTCGGCGATGGTCTTGGCGACCTCGCGAGTTACAGGCGTATCGACGCCGGCCTTGAAGCTCGCATCGATCGGCGAGCAGTTGAGCGGCTGCGCCGCGAACAGGCGCGGCAGCTTCGAAATCTGCCCGGCCTTCTTGAGACTCGCGGAAGCCGAAGGCGCAACCGAGCAGGCTCGAGCCGGCGCCGACGGGAACGATGACGTTGTCGGGCGCGCGGAAGCCGAGGTCTTCCCAGATCTCGTAAGCCAGCGACTTGGTGCCCTCCAGGAAGAACGGCTGCCAATTGTGGCTGGCATAGAAGGTCTGGCTCGACTGGCGGATGGCCTCGGCCTCGGACTCCTCGCGCGGGCCTTCGACCAGTTGCACCTCGGCGCCGTAAGCGCGGACCTGCGCGATCTTGGCCGGCGACGTCGAGGCAGGCGCAAGAATCTTCACACGCATGCCGCCGGCGGCGCCGAGCCCCGCCATCGACGAGCCGCCATTGCCGGAGGAATCTTCGAGGATGGCCGAGACGCCGATCTGGCGCAGGAAGGACAGCATCACCGCCGAGCCGCGGTCCTTGAAGCTGCCGGTCGGGTTGAACCATTCCAGCTTGAACAACGGGCGCAGCTCACCCCAAGCCTGCTGAACCAGCGGCGTGCAGCCCGTGCCGAGCGAAATCGGATCCTTGATCTCGACCGGCAGCGCTGCCCGGTAGCGCCAGAGCGAGCGCGTGCGCGTGTCGACATCGTCGCGCGAGATGCCGGCTCCCGGCGTCACCAGCAGCGGCGTGCGCTCCTCCGAGCACCAGCGCGGCTGGTCGAGCGGGTAGAGGTGTCCATTGCGGGGATCGATGTAGCTGGCGGGCATGGGAGTCTCCGGAGCGGGGCCGATCCGGTCGATATGTCCGAATATGCAGGTTTTATCCAGTGACCTGTTTGAGCCGCGACGGCGACACGCAGCCCTTCAAAAATTCAAACGATTACATAGATATAGGTCATGCTGCGGTGCCGTCCGCCGATCGGGACGATCGCAGGAACGGGCCTCTGGGTTGCCAGGCACGATTAACTTGTCTGTCGCTGACGGCCGCTACAATATGTTGGATTGAGTTTGCGTCGCCTGTGTTCCCATAGCGGTGCCGCAAACAAGCCAGGCCCGTCCAAGCGGCGGGCCGTTGGCTTTTGGGAGTTTGGTCATGAGCCGCGCGAACCGTACCGACCACATCCGCCTCACCTCGCATCCGGAGCCGGGCAAGAAGTCCGCCTTCCCGATCCATTGGGGCGCGGCCGATGCGCGTGCGCGGGGGCCGATCATCGGCACGGTGTCGCGCGCCGGGGATCGCAACGTGATCGGCAGCCATGGCGGCTCCTATGCGATGTACCGCGCGCTGGCCGTTTCCGCCGGCGCGCTCGACCCGATCCGGAGGCCCGATCTCACCAACACATTTCCGGCCGCGACCATCGGCCCGTTCGAGCAGTGGCGCGATCCCGCCAAGATCGTCGCGCTCGATCCCTGGGGGCATCTGGTCGCCGAGAACTTTGGCAAAGACATCGCGGAAGGCGTCGACATCCGCCCGAGCATCGCGGTGACGCGCGCACGGCTCGACCTGCCGGAGATCCGCGAGGCGCTGGCCGCAAAGCGGCTGCGCGCCGACGGCGAGGTCGTGCATGCCAATGGCAGCGTGTCCGTGGTGAAGATCGCGATCGATCCGGTCTGGTACCTGCCCGGTCTCGCGGAGCGTTTCGGCACCGGCGAGACCGAGCTGCGCCGCACCCTGTTCGAGCAGACCGCCGGCATGTTCCCGGAGCTGGTGACGCGCCCGGACATGAAGGTGTTCCTGCCGCCGATCGGCGGCACCACGGTCTACATGTTCGGCGACGTGACGAAGCTGCCGGACCATCGCACCAAGATCACCTGCCGCGTGCATGACGAGTGCAACGGCTCGGACGTGTTCGGCTCCGACATCTGCACCTGCCGGCCCTATCTCATCCACGGCATCGAGGAATCCGCGCGCGGCGCGCAGGAGGGCGGGCTCGGGCTCGTCGTCTACAACCGGAAAGAGGGCCGCGCGCTCGGCGAGGTCACCAAATTCCTGGTCTACAATGCACGCAAGCGCCAGGAGGACGGCGACGCCGCCGCGGCCTATTTCGAGCGCACCGAATGCGTCGCCGGCGTGCAGGACGCGCGCTTTCAGCAATTGATGCCGGATACCATTCACTGGCTCGGCCTCAAGCGCATCGACCGCTTCCTGTCGATGAGCGACATGAAATACGACGCGCTGACCTCGCAAGGCATCGACATCGTCGAGCGCGTGCCGATCCCGCTGGAGCTGATTCCGGCCGACGCCCATGTCGAGATCGCCGCGAAGAAGGCGGCCGGCTATTACACGACCGACATCGCGCCCGAGAAGGACGTGGACGGCGTGGTCGGGCGCTCGCTGGAAAAATATTGATCGCGCGATGGCGAACTCTTTGGAACGAGAGGCCCGCTCGCTGCTCAGCGCAGCAGCGGTCCGTGCGCGCGCCGGGCAGATGCTCGAGATCGGCCTTGCCGGCGGGCTGAATCACTTCACCGTCGATCTCGACCGCATGGATGGCGTGGCGGAGGCCGTGCTCGCGGTGACACGAAAAGCCTATCCGACGCTGGACGTGCCCTTCCATGCGCGATGGCGGCACTTCGTGCTGGGCGGCGTCGATCGCTGGGCACGACTAGCCGACGCGACCTCGTGGCCGGATCGTGCCGCGCGGGCCCGCGCGGAGTTCGACCTCGCCATTGTCAGCGTGCTGCTCGATGCCGGCGCGGGTGCGGCGTGGCGATATCGCGACGCCGTGACGGGCGAAAGCATCGGCCGATCCGAGGGGCTCGCGATCGCAAGCCTCGACATGTTCGCGAGCGGTCTTTTCTCGGGCGATGGCAACTCGCCCTTCAGGGCCGATGCGGATTGGCTGGCAAAATTGCCGCTCGCGTCCCTCACCTCGGCCTTTCAAGTGAGCGACGCCAATCCGCTGCTCGGGCTCGAAGGGCGCACCGATCTGCTGCGCCGTCTGGGCAAGCAGGTCTCGGAACACCCGGAGGTGTTCGGCCTGCACGATACGCCGCGGCCGGGAGGCCTGTTCGATCACATCGCGGCTCGCGCTGTGGGTCGTGCTATTCCCGCGCCCCTCATTCTGTCCGCCGTGCTGGACCAGCTCGGGCCGATCTGGCCCTCGCGGCTCGAGCTCGCAGGTATTCCGCTCGGCGATTGCTGGCGGCATCCGGCGATCAAGGCGAATGACGCAACGGCCGGCCTGGTGCCGCTGCACAAGCTGTCGCAATGGCTGAGCTACTCGCTGATCGAGCCGCTGCAGCGTGCCGGCTTCGAAGTCACCGACATCGATGGGCTGACGGGATTGGCCGAATACCGCAATGGCGGCCTGTTCGTCGACCACGAGGTGTTGCGCCTGCGCGATCCCGCCGATGCCGACCGCGCGCATGCCGTGGATTCGTTGCTCGTCGTGGAATGGCGCGCGCTGACAGTGGCGCTGCTCGATCGCCTGGCGGATTTGGTTCGCGCAAAACTCGGCCGCACGCCGGAGACATTGCCGCTCGCCAGCATTCTGGAAGGCGGCAGCTGGGCTGCCGGCCGCGCCATTGCCTTTGCGCGCCGCCCCGATGGCTCGCCGCCGCTCAAGGTGATCAGCGACGGCACGGTTTTCTAAACCCTCGCCCATTGTGGGAGAGGGTGGCTTCGCGACAGCGAAGCCGGGTGAGGTTCTCTCCGCGGGCACCTCTCTCACTGGAATTCGCGGAACGATACTCCTCATCCGGCGCTTCGCGCCACCTTCTCCCACAGGGGAGAAGGGAAGAAGCAAGAGCATCCCATGGAAGGCGTCACGATCGTCGATCATCCGCTGGTGCAGCACAAGCTGACCCTGGTGCGGGACAAGTCCATCTCGACAAAGTCGTTCAGGGAGCTGATCAAGGAGATCGGCATGCTGCTGTGCTACGAGGTGACGCGCGACCTTCCGCTCGCCGACACCGTCATCGAGACGCCGCTGGCGACGATGCATTCGGCCAAGATCGCCGGCAAGAAGCTGGTGTTCGTGCCGATGCTGCGCGCCGGCACCACCTTCGTCGACGGCATGATGGACCTGGTGCCGACCGCGCGCGTCGCCCATATCGGCCTCTACCGCGAGCCCGAGAGCTTTGCGGCCGTCGAATATTTCTTCAAATCGCCGTCCGATCTCAGCGAGCGCCTTGCCATCGTGGTGACGCCTGTCGTCGCCACCGCCAACACGGCCGTCGCCGCCATCGACCGGCTCAAGGAGCGCGGCGCAAAGGACATCCGCCTCGCCTGCCTGATTGCGGCGCCTGAAGGATTGGAGCGCCTGCGCGGCTTGCATCCTGACGTGCCGATCTGGACCGCGGCCGTGGACGAAGGCCTCGACGAGACCGGCTTCATCGTGCCCGGCCTCGGCGACGCCGGCGACCGCGCCTACGGGACGCGGTGAGATCTGCAGCAGCGTGTCACCCGCTTAGGAACGGCTTCAATCGCGCGTGGTTCTCCTGCTTTCGAGAATGCAGGACAACGACCGCAGGGCCGACAGAGCACGCCGCAACAGCCCGGCGGGCTGGGCAATCGGCGCGATCGTCGTGATCGCCGTGGTCGCGGCCGTCTTCTTCTACAATGGGCGCGACATCGGACCACAGGCCACGTCGACCGGTCCGAACAACGCGCCGAGCGTCACCACCGGCTCGAGCGCGCCGGCTGCGCCGGCGAAGTGATGCCTCCGCCGCGCCGTCAGGTCGGCGGCCGCGGCGGCAGATCCTTTGCATCGGACGGGGCGGGATGCTGCCTCAGATCGGCGATCAGGCGTTCCATCTCGCCGATCTCGCGCACCTGCGCCTCGATGATGCCGTCAGCCAGCTTGCGGACGCGGGGATCCCTGATGTGCGCACGCTCGCTCGTGAGCACCGCGATCGAATGATGCGGGATCATGGCTTTCATGTAGGCGACGTCGGACACGGTCTCCTGGCTGCGGACGAGCCAGAGCGAGGCTGCGAAAACGGCGGCGCCGGCCATCAGAATGACGACGTTCGCCGTCCGGTTCCGGTACATGCCCCACATGAAACCCAGCATCACGACAGCCATGACGGCGCCCATCAGCAGCGCCATCCAGGTCCGGGTCTGGCTGTACCAGACATGGTCCAGGGCGAACGTGTTGAGATACATCAATCCGAACATGATCAGCGTGGAGGCCGCGATCATCGCGGCGAAGCGACCATAAGACATGACTACATCCTGTCGTTGTTCGAGAGGATATGCCTGTTGAGGGCAATTGTTCCTTTTCCGCCGGCCCCTTACACCTTCCCGCTGCCGCAGATCAGCTTCAGCGACTGCCATTCCTTGTCCGTCAACAGCGGCGGGCCGGAGGCCGGGCGATCTTCTTTCGTCATGCGCGCGAGGCGGTCCTCGGTCAGCGGGTGGCTGGCGAGGATCGTCGTAAGCTTCGATCCGCCTTCCTTGCCGGTGATGCGGTACATCAGCTCAAAAGCGGGCTTTGGCGAGCGGCCGAGCTTGTGCATGATCTCGATCGCGAAGGTATCGGCGGCGGTCTCGGCCTCGCGCGAGTAGGAGGCCTCGACCACGCTGCGCGAGGCGAAGATCACCGCGGACGAGCCGGTGACGTCGCCGAACAACAGGCCGATCAGGAACGAGGTGCCGCCGTTGTAGATCAGGCCGCGCATGTTGTCGTAATGCTTGAGATGGCCGAGGCTCGTGGGCGAGGATGCCGGCGAGGCTCGTCGGGATTCTGCGCCTTGTCCAGCAGGCCCCTCAGCACATAGACCTTGCCGCCGGGCAGCGCGAAAGCATTGGGCACCGCGGTCGGCAGCACGCCGGCCGTCATGGAATCATCGTCGAGGCCGGCGGCATCGCGCAGGCGGTTGACGAGCTTGACGAAGGCGGCCTTGCCGGCGGGATCTTCGCACGCCTTGCCGCCGAAGATGGTCTTCACCTGGACTTCGGACGCGTCCCCGATGCGCCGCTCGATCGGCTTCGGCACCAGCGGCGCGAGACGGTCGGCCGCGAGCGGCACGCCGAACAGCACGACGCTGACGATGGAGACGGTGGCAGCCACCGACCAGCCGACGATCTTCGCGACGCCGCAGCGCGAGGTCCGGTGCTCGTCGAGCCGCATGCAGCGGGCGGTGACGTCGGCCGCCAGCACCGCGTCGCGGATCTCGAGCCGCGCCAATGGCGCAGCGCTGGCGCAGGCCAGGCGCAAGAGTCCGGGCGGACTGTCGGCGCGGCGGATGTCGGCATAGGACCAGCGAACCGACGCCCCGCCCTCCTCCGCGATCTCGAGCGCATCGGCGAAGATCAGCGTCACCTGTCGCCGGCGGCTCGACGTGCCGTCGAAGAAGATAGTGGGCTTGGTTGATTGCGCCGGAACCTCGGCAGATATTTCACTCACAGTTCAGAATCCCGCAACATCGAGCCCGTCGGCAAAACCTTCGCCGAGCGCGCTGGCGAGGCTCGCCGCTGCCGCGCACATCCGCCGCGGCCGAGATGTTGTGCACCTCGACGGTTTCCAGCACCTTGGCCCAGAGATCGCGCTGCAGATAGACGCGCATCACGATGTTGATCGCAAGCGCCAGGGCGAGATAGCCGACCACCATCATCACCACCATCGGAATGCTCGTGACGGCGTTGTCGGAGCCGAGCATCTGATCGGCCGGAACGCCGCTGAGCTGGACGATCAGCAGGGCACCGCCGCCCATATAGGCCGAGAAGGCCATCGTGAGCAGCATCCACCAGCCGATCATTTTCCAGTACAGGCCGTAGAAGGCGTCATGAGGCAGGTTGGAGGACAGGCTGACGCCGCCGATGCGGATGCCGTCGAGCCACCAGCGCCACTGGCGCGCCTTGAACTCCGCGTAGAAGAACGGTGCGAGCGGGAAGATGAAGAGCGCGATCGGGCTGAGCAGCCACAGCCACCAGGCGCGCTTGAAGAAGGTCCAGCCGTCGCCCTCGAAATCGCCGCGCAGGTCGCCGTAATGGCTGTGCTGCATCTTGTAGCGTTCGAGCGCGGCCTCGCGCCAGGGCAGCGCCAGGCCGAGCGTCAGGAGCACCAGCAAGCCCCACCCCATGGCGCGGAACGAATAGGCCCAGCCCGAACCGTCCATCCAGAAGCGGACGCCGCGCCACACCGTGCGCGTCAGCCGATAGCGTCGCGCGCGAAAGATCGCGAACTGGCCGAACGCGTAGAAGCCGAGGAACAGCGGCGTCGAGGCAAAGCCCTGCCAGCGCTCGAACTCGATGCCGATCAGGAAATAGGCGAGATAGATCGGCACCAGGATCGCGAGCGCGAACAGGAAGCCGACCAGCAGCTCCTTGGCCCGGCCGGTATATTCGGCGGCATCGCCGTCGATCGCGGTGTTCGCCCACAGATGACGGCGGATGTCGGTAACGAGCCAGAACCGGTAGAACCCGAACGTGACGAGGCTCCAGCATGGCACCCTTGGTGACCATTTTCCGGAATTCGGTGCGGTTGCCGGTGAAGTCGACCCGCGTCGGCGGCAACGGCGGCGGAAGGGGCTCGGAGCCGATCGGGGTCCATTGCATGTCGTTCACGGCGGCAACCTCGGGATGCGGTCTTGGTCCAGTCAAACTATAGATCAGGGATTGGTCGGTCCCCAAGCTGGCGGGGTTCGATTTACCTCGATTCCAGCCGGTTTCTGGCACGATTTCACGACAAACGATGTGCGGGGCGTCACGCTGGCGGACGGTCACGTAGCCCGGATGGAGCGAAGCGCAATCCGGGGCAGTGGCCGTTGCGGCCCAGATCCCGGATTACGCTTGCGCTCCATCCGGGCTACAGCTCCCCGTGATGTGGCAAAACTCTCCCTTGCTCCGGCGCAGACAACCGGCTGTAATTGCAAATCAAATACCGCAGCGCAGAATTCAACGAGAACGCGCGGTTGATGCCAGGGAGAGCGGTCATGCATGGGACCATCGAGAACGCGGCCAAGCTCGACGCGTTGCGCGCACGCGCCAATTCACTGCCGCTGGATCAGTTCGATCCCGGCGATCCCGAACTGTTCAGGACCGATACGTTCTGGTCCTATTTCGACCGGCTGCGCCGCGAAGATCCCGTGCATTATTGCAAGGACTCGATGTTCGGCCCGTATTGGTCGGTGACGCGCTACAACGACATCATGGAGATCGAGACCAACCATTCGGTGTTCTCCTCGGCGTCTTCCCTCGGCGGCATCACCATCCGCGACATCGATCCGGACCTGCGCCGCGAGAGCTTCATCTCGATGGACCCGCCGCGCCACGCCGCCCAGCGCAAGACCGTGGCGCCGATGTTCACGCCGACGCATCTGGACAACCTCGCGCTCAACATTCGCAAGCGCTCGGCCGAGTGCCTCGACAATCTGCCTCGCGGAGAAGTGTTCGACTGGGTCGACCGTGTCTCGATCGAGCTGACCACGCAGATGCTGGCGGTGCTGTTCGACTTCCCCTGGGAGGACCGCCGCAAGCTGACGCGCTGGTCCGACATCGCCACCACCATTCCCGGTCCCGACGGCCTCGTCGCCACCGAGGACGAACGGCAGGCCGAGCTTGCCGAATGCGCCGGCTATTTCGCCCGGCTGTGGAAGGAGCGTGTCGAGCAGCCGCCGAAGAGCGACCTGCTCTCGATGATGGCGCACGGCGCCGCAACCCGCGACATGGACGCCAAGAACTTCCTCGGCAATCTCGTGCTTTTGATCGTCGGCGGCAACGACACCACCCGCAATACCATGTCGGGCTCCCTGCTCGCGCTGAGCCAGCATCCGGAGCAATATCGCAAGCTGCGCGAGAACCCCGCGCTGCTCGACAGCTTCGTGCCTGAAGTGATCCGCTGGCAGACGCCGCTGGCGCATATGCGCCGCACCGCGCTCGCCGACTTCGAGTTCCGGGGCAAGCAGATCAAGAAGGGTGACAAGGTCGTGATGTGGTACGTCTCGGGCAACCGCGACGAGGAGGCGATCGAAAAACCCTACGAATTCATCATTGACCGCGCCCGCCCGCGCACGCATCTGTCCTTCGGCTTCGGCATCCACCGCTGCGTCGGCTTGCGGCTTGCCGAACTCCAGCTCAAGATTATCTGGGAGGAGATCCTCAGGCGCTTCGAGCATATCGAGGTGGTCGGCGAACCGAAGCGGGTGTATTCGAGCTTCGTGAAGGGCCTGGAAGAGCTGCCGGTCAAGATCGCGGCGTGAGTTCGAGGTACATTTGCGAGGATGGTGCGCCCCCTCTCCCGCTTGCGGGGGAGGGCTGGGGTGGGGGTCTCTCCACAAGCGAGGACCCGCAAGAGGAGAAAGCCCTCACCCGGCGCTACGCGCCGACCTCTCCCGCAAGCGGGAGAGGTTAGAAGAAACCAATTGGAGCCACCACCATGAACATCCAAGCGCCGGTTAAAGTGGACAAGGCCGAACGCATGCGCAGGGCCCGCGAGGAGGCCTATGCGACGCCGCTGTCGCAATTCCACCCCGGCGCGCCCCGGCTGTTCCAGGACGACACGTTGTGGCCCTGGTTCGAGCGGCTACGCAAGGAAGAGCCGGTGCACTATTGCACCAATGCGCCGATCGAGCCGTACTGGTCAGTGGTGAAATACGACGACATCATGCATGTCGACACCAACCACGGCACCTTCTCCTCGGACTCCACGCTCGGCGGCATCTCGATCCGCGACGTGCCGGAAGGCTACGACTATCCGAGCTTCATCGCGATGGACCAGCCCAAGCATTCGTCGCAGCGCAAGACCGTGTCGCCGATGTTCACGCCGACACATCTGGACGAGCCTCGCAAAACTGATCCGCCAACGCTCGCAGACCGTGCTCGACAATCTGCCGCGCAACGAGACCTTCAACTTCGTCGAGCGCGTCTCGATCGAGCTGACGACGCAGATGCTGGCGACGCTGTTCGACTTCCCCTGGGAGGAGCGGCGCAAGCTGACGCGCTGGTCGGACGTGTCCACCGCGCTGCCCAAGAGCGGCATCGTCGCCTCCGCCGAGGAGCGGCGCCGCGAGATGGACGAGTGCTACGCCTACATGTCCAAGCTGTGGAACGAGCGCGTCAACTCCGCGCCGCGCAACGATCTGCTGTCGCTGATGGCGCATAACGAGGCCACGCGCCACATGGACCCCGACAACCTCATGGGCAACATCATCCTGCTCATCGTCGGCGGCAACGACACCACGCGCAACACCATGACCGGTTCGGTGCTGGCGCTGAGCGAGAACCCGGACCAGTTCGACAAGCTCCGCGCCAATCCTGAGCTGATCGATTCCATGGTGCCCGAGGTGATCCGCTGGCAGACGCCGCTGGCGCATATGCGGCGCACCGCGTTGCAGGACACCGAGATCGGCGGCAAGCAGATCAAGAAGGGCGACCGCGTGGTGATGTGGTACGTCTCCGGCAACCGCGACGACGAGATGTTCGACAAGCCCAACGAGTTCATCATCGATCGCCCGCGCCCGCGCACGCATCTGTCCTTCGGCTTCGGCATCCACCGCTGCGTCGGCATGCGCCTCGCCGAACTGCAGCTCAAGATCGTCTGGGAGGAAATGCTGAAGCGCTTCGACCGCATCGAGGTGGTCGGCGAGCCCAAGCGGATCTATTCGAGCTTCATCAAGGGATATGAGACGCTGCCGGTGAGGATTCCGGGCTGAGTCTCACTCTTCGTCGTTGCCAGTGACAGCATCTTGCTCGCTCGTGTCCCGGACGCGTCGCAGCGCGTAGCGGTGCGGCGCAGAGCCGGGACCCAGCAAGCAACGGCCTCGCTGCGACATGGGCCCCGGCTCTGCAGCGCACCACACCGGACGATGCTTCGCATCGCCGGGCGTGCTGCGCTGCGTCCGGGGCACGAGAGCCGTAGGTCACCGACCCAGCTATAGAATTCCGGCATGACAGCTCGCGCCAGATGCGAAGGCAGGGCTGCGCCCGGTTGGTCTACGACACCAGCACATCTAACTCAGTTTGATGTCCCACACGCCTTCCTTGCGGCAGGCGGCGACTTCCTCACGCAGGAGCGCGGTGACGGCCAGAGACGCCGTCGAGACCGGGCGGTCGATCGGAGAAGCGAAAATGAGCTCGCGCGTCATCGGCTTCGAGACTGCCGTCGTCTCCAGCCGTCCGTCCGCGACCTCGCCATGGACCGACGACGGCGGCAGCAGTGCGAAGCCGAGGCCCTCCTCGACCAGGCTCGTCAGCACGCGGAACGAATCCGCCTCCAATTGGACGTTGAGCTTGATCTTGCGCTGGGCCGCAGCGTGCTCGATCAGCGCGCGGAGGCCATGCGAGTGAGAGGGCAGCACCAGCCGTTGCCGCAGCAGCCAGCCGATGTCGACGCTCTTCTTGCGCGCAAGGCCGCAGCCGCGCGGACCGACCGCGACGATGTTGTCGCGCCCCAGGCTCTGCACGTTGAGGTGAAGATCGGCGGAGCGGCCATAGAGGATGGCGAGGTCCATCTCACCGCGATGCAGCCATTCGACGAGGTGGCCGCTGTAGCTTTCGACGATGCGCAGCGAGATGCCCGGAAATTTCTCGACGCAGCGCCGCGCAAAGCGCGCCGACAGCACGCAGCTCACGGTCGGAACGAGGCCGAGCACGACCTGCCCGGACGGCGGCCCTTGAGACGACTGGATGTCGTCGCGGATCTGGTCGATCTGCCGCACGATGCCGGAGGTGCGCGCCAGCAGCAGGCGGCCTGCCTCGGTCAGCACCATGCCGCGGCCGTTGCGGGTGAACAATTCGGTCCGCAGCTCGTGTTCCAGCAGCTTGATTTGCCGCGAGAGCGCCGGCTGCGCCACGCGCAACGTATCGGACGCCTTGCTCAGGCTGCCGAGCTCCGCCACGCAACTGAAGGTCCTGAGCTGACGGAAATCCATGCTTGCCAATCCTGGAAGGCTGCTCCATACGCTATAACAAATGAGCATAGGGGGCTGGCGTTGTTTTCACAACGCCCACGGGCTGGCCGGCGTTATCTTAACTGCCGCGAGGAACTGGAAACGCCATGAGTGAAGAACACCACACCGAAGATTACGCCGACATCCGTGACGCCGTCGCCAAGCTATGCGCGCAGTTCCCCGGCGAATACTGGCGCAAGCTCGATCGCGAGATGGCCTACCCCAAGGCCTTCGTCGATGCGCTGACGCAGGCCGGCTATCTCTCGGTGCTGATCCCCGAGGAATATGGCGGTGCGGGCCTGAAGCTGTCGGCGGCGGCCGCGATCCTGGAAGAGATCCAGCGCGCGGGCTGCAACGGCGGCGGCTGCCATGCCCAGATGTACACGATGGGCACCGTGCTCAGGCACGGCAACGCGGAGCAGAAGGCGAAGTACCTGCCGAAGATCGCGAGCGGCGAATTGCGCCTGCAGGCCTTCGGCGTCACCGAGCCGACCAGCGGCACCGACACCTCCTCGCTGAAGACCTTCGCGCGCAAGGAAGGCAACGACAGCTACATCGTCAACGGCCAGAAGATCTGGACCAGCCGTGCCGAGCATTCCGACCTGATGGTGCTGCTGGCGCGCACCACGCCGAAGGAGCAAGCCAAGAAGCGCACGGACGGGCTCTCGGTGTTCATCGTCGACATGCGCGAGGCCAAGAACAACGGCCTCGAGATCCGCCCGATCCGCACCATGATGAACCACGCCACGACCGAAGTGTTCTTTACCGACATGAAGGTGCCGGCGGAGAATTTGATCGGCGAGGAAGGCAAGGGTTTCCGCTACATCCTCTCCGGCATGAATGCCGAGCGCATCCTGATCGCCGCGGAATGCATCGGCGACGCAAAGTGGTTCATTGCGAAGGCCACCAATTACGCCAAGGAGCGCAGCGTGTTCGGCCGGCCGATCGGCCAAAATCAAGGCATCCAGTTCCCGATCGCCAAGGCCTATGCCTCGATGCGCGCGGCCGAGCTGATGGTGAAGGAAGCGACGCGCAAATACGAGGCCGGGCTCGACTGCGGCGCGGAGGCCAACATGGCCAAGATGCTGGCGGCGGATGCGTCCTGGGAAGCGGCGAACGCCTGCATCCAGACCCATGGCGGCTTTGGCTTTGCCGAGGAATACGACGTCGAGCGCAAATTCCGCGAGACCCGGCTCTACCAGGTCGCGCCGATCTCGACCAATCTGGTGCTCTCCTTCGTCGCCGAGCACGTGCTCGGCATGCCCCGCTCGTATTGAGGCCACCATCATGGGAGCACTTGACGGGATCAGGGTGATTGCGGTCGAGCAGGCGGTGGCTGCCCCCTTCTGCTCCTCGCGCTTGGCGGATGCCGGCGCGGAGGTCATCAAGATCGAGCGGCCGGAAGGCGATTTCGCCCGCGGCTATGACGCGGCGGCCAAGGGCCAGAGCAGCTACTTTGTGTGGCTCAACCGCGGCAAGCAATCGGCCGTGGTCGATCTCACGACGAAAGAAGGTCGCGCCGAGCCTCGAGGCGTTGATCGCCAGCGCCGACGTGCTGATCCAGAACCTCAAGCCGGGCTCGATGGACAAGCTCGGCTTTTCGCGCGAGCGGCTGTTGAAGGACTATCCCGGGCTGATCTCGTGCACCATCACCGGCTATGGCGACGAAGGCCCCTATGCGCACCGCAAGGCCTATGATCTCCTGATCCAGGCCGAGAGCGGCCTCGCCTCGATCACCGGCAATCCCGACGGCGCCTCGCGCGTCGGCATGTCGATTGTGGACGTTGCGACCGGCGCCACTGCGCATGCGGCGATCCTGGAAGCACTGATCGGGCGGGGACGCACTGGCAAGGGCGCCGACATCCGCATCTCCATGTTCCGACGTGATGGCGGACTGGTGCACGGTGCCGCTGCTCAACTCCGAGGCCGGCAATGCGCCCAAGCGCATGGGCCTGCGCCATCCCTCGATCGCGCCCTATGGCGTGTTCACCTCGAAGGACGGCAAGGACATCCTGATCTCGATCCAGAGCGAGCGCGAGTGGAAGACGCTGTGCGCGAAGGTGCTGGATCAGCCCGACCTGCCCGCCGATCCCCGCGTCGCCAACATGGTCGAGCGCGTGCGCAACCGCGACTTCACCGACACGACGGTGGCGGAAGCGTTCGGCAAGATGACGCGCGACGAGCTGCTCAAGCGGCTGTCGGACGCCGACATCGCCTTTGCCGAGGTCAACACCATGGCCGACCTCACCAAGCATCCGCATCTGCGCCGCATCGAGGTGGACACGCCGAACGGCCGTGTCAGCTATCCCGCCCCGGCGCCGATCATCGTCGGCGAGACGCGCGCCTACGGCGCCGTGCCGGCGATCGGCGAAAAACCTCAAGCCAAGTAACAGAGCGAGGCGTCATGACCGAGAAGCTCGACATCGATCATTTGCGGCAATGGATCGGCTGCAGCACGGAGGCCACCGACATCGTCACCGCGCAGCTCGTGATGGGCCTGCGCGCGACGCTGTTCCAGGAGGTGGGCGAGCCCAAAAGGGTGACGCCGCGCCGTTCACGGTGCATTGGTGCCTGGCGCAGCCGGTGTTTCCGATGTCGATGCTCGGGCCCGACGGCCACCCGACCCGCGGCGGCTTCCTGCCGCCGGTGCCGCTGCCACGCCGGATGTGGGCCGGCGGCGAGATCGAGTTTTTGCAGCCGCTGCAGGTTGGCGATGAATCGACGCGGACCTCGCGCATCGCCGATGTGCAGGTGAAGACAGGCTCGACCGGCACGCTGTGCTTCGTCTCGGTCGAGCACAGTATCTCCTCGCCGCGCGGCACCGCCATCCGCGAGCGCCAGGACATCGTCTATCGCGAGATGACCAGCAGCGCGCCGGCGAGCGGCAAGGCCCCGCCTCCGCCGCCGAAGGCGCAGCACCGCGAGACCCATGTCTCCGATCCCGTGCTGCTGTTCCGTTATTCCGCGCTGACCTTCAACGGCCATCGCATCCATTACGACCGCGACTACGTCACCAAGGTCGAGGGCTATCCGGGCCTGATCTTCCACGGCCCCTTGCAGGCCGCGCTGATCATCGAGATGGCGGCGAAGCTGCACGGCGGCACAGCGCCGAAGAAATTCACCTATCGCGGGCTGCAGCCGCTGTTCGAGGGCGGCGAGTTCTCGGTCAATGCCAACGAGACCGAGGCTGGCATGGAGCTGTGGACTGCGAACGCGGAGGGGCAGCCGACGATGAAGGGGACGGCGGTTTGGTGATAAATACACCGTCATTCGGGGGCGATGCGAAGCATCGCGCCGGAATGACGGCTCAATAAAAGCATTCGGGGACGGAAACCATGGCCAAGAACGGCAAGACCGGCAGCAAATCCGTCACCGTGAAGCAGGCGACGCTCGACCTGCTGCGCTCGTTCGGCATCGCAAAAGTGTTCGGCAATCCCGGCTCGACCGAGCTGCCGTTCCTCTCCGACTGGCCCGATGACATCGACTACGTGCTGGCGCTGCAGGAAGCGTCCGCCGTCGGCATGGCCGACGGCTATGCGCAGGCGACGCGCAATGCCGGCTTCGTCAATTTGCATTCGGCGGCCGGCGTCGGCAACGCGCTCGGCAACATCTACACCGCGCATCGCAACCAGACGCCGCTGGTGATCACCGCCGGCCAGCAGGCGCGCTCGATCCTGCCCTTGCAGGCGTTCCTCTATGCCGAGCGTGCCTCGGAATTCCCTAGGCCTTACGTGAAATACAGCGTCGAGCCGGCGCGGCCCGAGGACGTGCCGGCCGCGATCGCGCGGGCCTATTACACCGCGATGCAGCCGCCGTGCGGGCCGACCTTCGTGTCGATCCCGATCGACGACTGGGCGCATGCCTGCGCGCCGGTGGAGGCGCGGAAAGTGAGCCGCGAGATCGGCCCCGAACTAGATCCGATGAAAGCGCTGGTCGCCGCGCTCGGCTCGGCGAAACACCCGGCCCTCGTCGTCGGGCCCGGCGTGGATCGCGCCGGCGCGGTCGATCTGATGGTGCGCGTGGCCGAGAAGGCGAAGGCGAGCGTCTGGGTCAGCCCGTTCTCGGCGCGCTGCTCGTTCCCCGAGCGTCACCCGCAATTCGCGGGCTTCCTGCACGCTTCGCCGGCGCAGCTTTCCGACGCGCTGCGCGAGCACGACCTCGTCGTCGTCATCGGTGCGCCCGTGTTCACCTTCCATGTCGAAGGCCATGCCGCGATCTTCGACGGCGGCGCGACGATCTTCCAGATCACCGACGATCCGGATGCCGCGGCGGTGACGCCATCAGGCACCAGCATCATCGCGACCATGAAGCCGGCGCTGAATTTGCTGCTCGAACTGCTGCCCGAGAGCAAGCGCGCCACGCCAAAGGGCCGCACGCTGCCGCCCGCGCCGCAGGCCGCCGATCCGCTGCCGGTCGAATTCCTGCTGCATTCGCTGTCGCAGGCGATGCCGGAGGGCACGTCGGTCGTCGAGGAGGTTCCCTCGCACCGGCCGGCGATGCAGAAATTCATGCCGATGCGCGGGCAGGATTCCTTCTACACCATGGCGAGCGGCGGCCTCGGCTATTCGCTGCCCGCCGCCGTGGGCATGGCGCTCGGCAAGCCGAAGCAGCGCACGGTGTGTCTGATCGGCGACGGCTCGGCGATGTATTCGATCCAGGCGCTGTGGACCGCCGCGCAGCGCAAGCTGCCGCTCACCGTGGTCGTGATCAACAATTCCGGCTACGGCGCGATGCGCTCGTTCAGCCAGGTGATGCAGGTGCGCAACGTGCCGGGGCTGGAGCTGCCGGGGATCGATTTCGTGCGGCTCGCCGAAGGCATGGGCTGCCACGCGGTGCGGGTGAGCAAGGCGGCGGAGCTGGGCGAAGCGCTGAAGCGTGGGATGGCGTTCGAGGGAACGAGCCTGGTGGAGGTCGTCGTGGATTCGGCGGTGCCGGTGCTGTACGGGCAGAAGCATTAGGGCTGTCGTCCCCGCGAACGCGGGGACCCATACCGCGTGATCCATCGATCGCACTCAAGTGTTGGTACCACGGGAAAACTATTCACTGGCAGTCTTCGCCAAACTGCTCCCTGGGGTTATGGGTCCCCGCGTTCGCGGGGACGACACGGAGTGTGTGGCGCCACCACGCCCTACGACGCCAAAAATCCCCCGTCCGCCGCCAGCACGTGCCCGACCACGTAGGACGACGCATCCGACGACAGCCACACCACGGCTTCCGCCACCTCCTCCGGGGTACCCATCCGCCGCAGCGGCAGGCCGGCGCTCACCGTCGCGATGTCGCCGACGCCGGCGCGCAGCATCATGTCGGTGACGACGCGGCCGGGCGCGATGGCGTTGATGCGGATGCCGCGCGGGGCGTTCTCCAGCGCCGCCGAACGGGTCAGCGAGATCGCGGCGGCTTTCGAGGCCGAATAGAGCGAGAAGCCGGGATTGGGATTGCGCACGCCGCTGACGGACGCGTTGACGACGATGCTGCCGCGGCCCTGCGCCAGCATGACAGGCAATTGGTGACGCAGGCACAGGAACAGCGCGCGGACATTGGTGTCGAACACGCTGTCGTAGATGTCGGTGCCCTGCTCTTCCAGCGGCGCCCGCCGCTCCTGGAAGCCCGCATTGTTGAAGGCGACGTCGAGCCGGCCACAACGCTCGACGGCGGTGCGCACCAGCCGTTCGACGTCGTCCTCGCGCGTGATGTCGGTCTGGAGCGCGATTGCCTCCGCACCAAGCTCGCGACACGCAGCCGCGGTGGCCTCGATCTCGGCCTCGCGGCGGCCGGCGACGATGATCGCCGCGGCGCCCTCGGACGCCATCCGCAGCGCGGTGGCGCGACCGATGCCGCTGCCGCCGCCCGTGACCAGGCAGACCTTGCCCGCCATCCGCATCGCCGTCGGCAAAACCTGGCTCATGGTCCACTCCAAAACGCTTGCGCGCGACGTTGCGCACATATAGTTGTATGATACAACTATATGCCGGGAGTCAAGATGGCCGAGCTTGCGTTGATCGACGACATCCGCGCCGCCTCGCGGTTGATGGTGCGCGAGCTCGGCTTCATGGATGCGACGGTGGCAGCCTCGGACTATCCGCCGTCGGCGGTACACACCATTCTGGAGCCTCGGCATCCGCGGTCCCATGACCTCGGGCGATCTCGGCGATTTCCTGCGGCTGGAAAAATCCAGCGTCAGCCGCCTGGTGCGCAAGCTGATCGATTGCGGCGAGCTGCGCGAGACGCCGGATGAGAGCGATGCCCGCAGCAAGCTTCTGTCGCTGACGGCGAAGGGCCGCCGCACGCTGGAGGCGCTGCACGCCTTCGGCCGGCAGCAGGTGCGCGGCGCGCTGGCCGCGCTGACGGACGCGGAGCAGCGCAAGGTGCGCGAAGGCATGATGCTCTATGCAAGAGCGCTGCGGGCGAGCCGGGTGGAGGATGAGGTGGTAGCCTAACCACCGGTGTCGTCCCCGCGAACGCGGGGACCCATACCGCGTGATTTATCGATAAGCGGAGCTGCCTGTACCGGGGGAAGGAGCACTTCCAGTCTTCGCCCAACTTCTCCCTGGGGTTATGGGTCCCCGCGTTCGCGGGGACGACACCAAATTATGGGGCGACAGCGCGCCGGCAACTCCCCCTACTTCCCGAACTCCTCCCGCATCTTCGCCTGGATCTTGGCCATGCCGCCGAGCCAGCGGTCGTAGTTCTCGGTCTTCTTGCGCATGTAGCCGAGCACTTGCGGATGCGGAAGGATCAGGAAGGTTTCCTGCGCGAGGCCGGCGAGCACGTCTTTTGCGACCTGCTCGGGCGTGAGGTCGCCGTCGCCGGATTGCGGGCCCTTGGGGATCGAGCGCAGCATGTTGGTGTCGACGCCCTGCGGGCAGAGGATCGAGACCTTGATGTTGTCCGCCTTGTGCGAGATCGCGAGGTTCTCGGCAAAGCCGACCGCGGCGTGCTTGGTAGTGGAATAGGCGGGGCTGCCGACCTGCGACAACAGGCCTGCGGCCGAGATGGTGTTGAGGAAATAGCCGCCGCCGCGCGTCTTCATGCGGGGGACGAGATGCCGCGCGGCATAGACATGCGCCATGACGTGGATCGCCCAGCTGCGCTGCCACGGCTCGTCGGAGGCGCCGCCGGCATTCACCGACATCGGATCGAAGCCGCCGCCGATGCCGGCATTGGAACAGAACAGTGCGATCGGGCCGAACTGGCGCTCGGTCTCCTCGATCACGTGCGAGACGTCCTTTTCCTGCGCGACGTCGCATTTGAAGGCCGCGCCATCCACCATGGCGGCGACCGCCCTGGCATTGGCGGCGTCCATGTCGGCGACGACGACCTTGGCCGCGCCCGCTGCGTGAAAGGCTTCGCACAGCGCCTTGCCGATGCCGTTTGCGCCGCCCGTGACGACCACGACCTTGCCGGTCACCTGCATGCGACGTCTCCTCTTGTCTTATACCGCTTGTCGACCCGCGCCGCTTATTCCGCTGCGCGGAGCTTGCTCAGCTCAACACGAGGTCGAGCACCGCGGTATAATGGCACGCTGCGCCGGCCAATACAAAGCCGTGCCAGATCGCATTCTGGAAGCGCAGCCGCCGCCAGGCGTGAAAAATCACGCCGAAGCTGTAGAGCAGGCCGCCGGCCAGGATGAAGCCTAGCACCAGCGCCGGCAGTGCCTTGACCACGGCGTCGTACAGCATCACCCCGCTCCAGCCCATCGCGAGATAAATGCCGACCGAGACGCGGTCGAAGCGGCCGGGACAGCAAAGCTTGAGCACGATGCCGAGGATGGCGACGCACCAGACGCCGGCGAGCAGCACCAGCGCGAACACGCTGTCCTTCACCTCCAGGATGAACGGCGTGTAGGTCGCCGCGATCAGGAGATAGATCGCGGAATGGTCGAACCGCCGCAGCAGCCATTTGGCCGGCGACACCGGCCAGAGATTATAGGTCGCCGACAGCACCAGCATGGAGAGCAGCCCGGCGACATAGACGGAGACGCCGACGACGTTGGTCGCATCGGCATAGATCGCCGTCAGCACCACCAGCACGGTCGCGGCGACGATGCCGGACAGCACGCCGATCGCGTGCACGACACCGTCGGCGATGAGCCTCGGCGCGGTCGTAATGCCAGCCGACCACGTCGGCGGCGGCGTGAACGGAAGTCGATGCAAGTTGTTTGAGTTGGAAGACGGTCATGGCAATCCGCATAATGAGGTAATGCCCTCTTCTATGGGTCATTCGGGATCGGCGCGTCGTTCAAACGGCTGATTTTACGACAAAGGCGGTGGAAGTATGGAGCTTGATTTTCTTCACGCAATTGCCACTTTTGTGAACGGTCACACATCCCGCCCGCCCCGGATTCATTAACGTTCATATGGCATTCAGTTTCCAGGATATGGTCGAAGAAGCGCGGCTGTCCGCGCAGGCGCTGATCGACTATGGCGAGCACTTCTTCAATCCGACGGTGCGGCTCGGGGTCACCGGCCTGTCGCGGGCCGGTAAGACGGTGTTCATCACCGCGCTGATCCACGGCCTCACGCGCGGCGGCCGGTTTCCGGTGTTCGATGCCTACGCCTCGGGCCGGATCGCGCGGGCGCATCTGGCGCCGCAGCCCGACGATGCCGTGCCGCGCTTTGCCTATGAGAGCCATCTGCGCGCGCTGGTCGAGGAGCGGCACTGGCCGAGCCTCGACCGTCGACATCAGCGAGCCTCAGGCTCGTCATCGACTATCAACGGCCGAACGGCGCCGACCGCACGCTGACGCTCGACATCGTCGATTATCCCGGCGAGTGGCTGCTCGACCTGCCGCTGCTGCAGAAGAGCTTTGAGCAATGGTCGGCGGAGAGCCTTGCGCTGTCGCGCGAGGCGCCGCGCGCCCATCTTGCGAGCGAATGGCACGCCCATCTTGCAACGCTCAAGGCCGACGCGCGCGAGGACGAACAGGCGACGCTCACCGCTGCAAGACTCTTCACCGATTATCTGCGCGCCTGCCGCGACGAGCGCTTTGCGATGAGCCTGTTGCCGCCGGGCCGTTTCCTGATGCCCGGCAATCTCGCGGGCTCGCCGGCGCTGACCTTTGCACCTCTCGACGTGCCCGTGGGCGGGCAGGCGCCGGATGGCTCACTGTGGGCGATGATGGTGCGGCGCTTCGAGGCCTACAAGGACGTCGTGGTGCGGCCGTTCTTCAGGGATCATTTCGCCCGGCTCGATCGCCAGATCGTGCTGGCAGACGCCCTCGCCGCGTTCAACTCCGGTCCTGAGGCGCTGCACGATCTCGAGGCGGCGCTGGCCGGCATTCTCGATTGCTTCAACATCGGCCGCAGCACGATCCTCTCCAGCCTGTTCCGGCCGCGCATCGACCGCATCCTGTTCGCGGCGACCAAGGCCGACCATCTGCATCATTCCAGCCACGACCGGCTCGAGGCGGTGCTGCGCCGCGCCGTCTCGGGGGCCGTCGCGCGCGCGGAGACGACCGGCGCTTCCATCGACGTGGTGGCGCTGGCCGCGGTGCGCGCCACGCGGGAGGCGCAGGTCGCGCGCGGCCGCGACAAATTGCCGTCGATCCTGGGAACGCCGGCCGCGGGCGAAAGCGCCGGCGGCGAGTTCTTCGACGGCAACACGGAAGTGGCGACCTTTCCGGGCGATCTGCCGCTCGATCCCGAGCCGCTGTTCAACGGCAATGCCGCGTTCCGGGGCCTGTCCACCGAGACCGCCGGGAAAAGCGATTTCCGCTTCCTGCGCTTCCGCCCGCCCAAGCTCGAGCGCGAGGGAACGGACGAGCCGACCTTGCCTCACATCCGCCTCGACCGTGCCTTGCAGTTCCTGATCGGAGACAAGCTCGCATGAACGACCGATCGAAGTCGCGGCGGCCGGCAACTTTCCGGCTCGACGATCCCGGCGTCGTCGTCACCGAGGCCGACGACACCAGCCGGCTCGGCCGTGCCACCATCCAGATCACGCCGGAGCACGATCCGCAGGCGCTGCCGGTGCCGATCGCAGCCGCACTGCCGCCGCGACGTGGCTTTCCCTGGGGCACGCTGTTCTGGTCGGGCCTCGGCGGCCTGACGCTGCTCGGCACCGGGCTCGGCGTGGTCCGCCTGATCGAGGATCTGTTCGCGCGCAGCGAAACGCTCGGCTACGTCGGTCTTGCCTTTGCCTGCGTCACCGCGCTGGCGCTGGCCGTCGTGCTCGGGCGCGAAGCCTTTGGCCTTGCGCGGCTGGCGACCATCGAGAAACTGCATGCGCGCGCCGCTTCCGTGCTCGCCAGCGACGACCGCAAGGAAAGCCGCGTCATCGTGCAGGACCTCCTGAAGATCGCGCACCAGAACCCGCAGCTCGCCCGCGCGCGCGCCACGCTGGAGAGCCACACCGGCGAGATCATCGACGGCGCCGACATGATCCGCCTTGCCGAGCGCGAACTGATGTCGCCGCTCGACGCGGAAGCGCGGCGGCTGGTGTCGTCGGCCGCGCAGAAGGTTTCGATCGTCACCGCGGTGAGCCCGCGCGCGGCGATCGACGTGCTGTTCGTGTTCGTCGCCGCCCTGCGCCTGATCCGCCAGCTCGCTTTTCTCTATGGCGGCCGCCCCGGCGCGCTCGGCATGATCCGCCTGCTCCGCCACGTCATCGCCCATCTCGCCATCACCGGCGGCATGGCCGCGAGCGACAGCCTGGTGCAGCAGATGCTCGGCCACGGCATCGCGGCGAAGCTGTCGCAGCGGCTCGGCGAAGGCGTGCTGAACGGATTGCTGACGGCGCGGCTGGGCCTTGCCGCCATCGACGTCACAAGGCCGCTGCCGTTCGCGGCATTGTCGCCGCCGAAGCTGTCGGATCTGGCGAGCGATCTGCTGCGGAAGAAGGACGACGAGGAGTAGCGGCTGTCGCGGGCTCGCTTTCCCCTCTCCCCTTGTGGGAGAGGGTGGCTCGCCGCAAAGCGGCGAGACGGGTGAGGGGTCTCTCTCCACATATGCAGCTTTGGCCGTGTGGATAGAGACCCCTCATCCGGCGCTTCGCGCCACCTTCTCCCACAAGGGGAGAAGGAAGAGGAGCTTGCCGCTCTATCCGCGCGAACGCTTTTCGAATTCCCCCGCAAGCACCTTCCACCAAAACAGCGGCGAATCCTTCGGCGGCGACAGCTCCGGGGTCCAGCCGGTGAGCTTCTCGATCACATAGGTATCCGAGCGGACACCGCGCCAGCTTCGTCCGACTTCGCCGAGCCGCTGGCGCTCGACAGGAATGCTCTCCCACAGCGGCGAACGATCGTCCGGCTCGCGCCCGACATAGATGCCGGCGTGTCCCCTGATCCTGTCCATGCCGGGATCGGCAAAATCCTGGAAGCGGCCGCGCTCGTTGATCTCGATGACCGGCACACGGCCGCGGAACAGCCAGCGCATCATGGCGTAGGTGCGGTAATCCGTGGTGGCGATCCACCCCGCGCCGGTCTCGTCCAGCGCGGCCTGCGCACGCGCAGCGACCTGCTCATAGCCGGCCTCGGCACCGATCGGGTCGATCCGGCCGAGCAGATTGAAGGGCGCGGTGACGTAATAGAGGAACACGATGACGACGAAGCCGATGCCGGAGCCGACCGCTGTCCTCGCCCAGAACACCGACGAGCCTCAGCATCCGTGCCGACCAATTCTCCTTCGTCATCGTCGCGAGATTGACGGCGGCAGCCGCGAAGCCGACCGGCCACATGAACATCGGCCAGGTGTCGCCGACCCGGAGCGTCATCGACTTGAAGAGAAAATAGATGAACGGCACCAGCACCGCGGTCGACAACAGGATTCCGACCGGCTCGCGCGTACGATAGTCGCGCCATGCCGTCAGCACCAATCCGGTCAGCACCACCGGCAGCATGACGAAGCCGACCAGGCCGAATTGCAGGCCGATGAAGTCGCCGAGGGTGCGGAACGAGATGCCGTAATTGGCGGTGGCGCGCACGCCCTGGAAGCGGAACGAGGCCCAGTCGTGCTGCGCGTTCCAGATCAGCACCGGCGAGAACACTGCGATTGCGACCAGCACCGCAAGATATGGATATGGGCTGCGCAGCCAGCGCCAGCGCCAATCCGGCACCAGCAGAAAGGCGGCAACCGCCGGCGCAAACATGATCGCGGTGAATTTGGACAGCATCGAGAGACCCGCGAACAGCCCGGCCGCCAACCACCAGCGTCCGTCGCCGCTCTGCGCGAGCCGCACCAGCGACCACATCATCGCCACCGCAAACGGGATCATCGCGACGTCGGGCGCGACCTTGGCCATCAGCAGCCCATAATAGAGCGCGGCCTCCGGCATCAGCACGGCAAGCACGACCGCGCGCAAATCATGGGTCAGGCGGCGGACGATGTCGGCCAGCAGCAGCTGCGTCAGCAGCATCGCGACGATGCCGCCGAAACGGACCCCGATCGTGGTGTCGCCGAGGATCGCGGTTCCGAACCGGATCAGCCAGGCGATCATGGGGGGATGATCGAGAAAGCTCAGCGCGCCCTCCTTCGACCAGGTCCAGTAATAGGCCTCGTCGGTGCGCAGCTCGATCGCCGAGGCGTAGACGATGCGCAGCAGCGTCATCGCGGCGATGACGAGCAACGCAACATGGATGAGTCGGCGTTCGGAGCCGCCGGGCTTCACGGAGATATCGGGAGCGATCGTCACGGCCGCGCTTTTCGCCAACCTGGGAGGGGGAGTCAATGCGGGGGCAGCGCTACAAATGCCGCCGTCCCGGGCAAGCGAAGCGCAGACCCGGGACCCATGACCACAGGGAGGAGTGTGGCGATCACTCGGAGTTACCAGCCGGCCTAAAACCGCTCCCTGTGGTTATAGGTCCCGGATCGGCGCGCCGCCTTGCGGCGCTTGTCCGGGACGACAGCGGTAGGCGTGGCAGCGCTTTTTGTCCCTACGGTTTCGTAACCTTGCCGGGCATGTGATGCGCCAACCTGTCCACCCCTGGAATTAAACGCTACGCTGGCTGTTCTCCTCAGTGAACTGATACAATCGAATCATGGCCACCGCTCCTGCACAGATGTCCGAACTCGTCCGCGCCACCAGCGTGCGGCAGGTGCGGCTGGTCTGCGGCCTGATCCTGTTCTCTTATGTGATCAGCCATTTCCTCAACCATGCGCTCGGCAATATCTCGGTCGAGGCCATGGAGGCCGGGGTCACCTATCACACCGCCTTCTGGCAGTTCCTGCCGGTCGCGATCGTGTTCTACACCGCCGCGCTGACGCATATGGGGCTCGGCATCTACGCGCTGTATCAGCGCCGCCAGTTCCGCTGGCGGACCATCGAGCCGCTGCAGCTCGTGCTGGGCCTCAGCATCCCCGCCCTGGTCATGGCGCATGTGGTCGGGGTGCGGCTCGGCTACACGCTGTACGACCACCAGAAGCTCTACCCGCAGGAGCCTCTATCTATTCTTCGTCGCCGCGCCCGGCCGGCTCTGGCAGATGACGATCCTGCTGCTCGTCGCCTGGGTGCACGGCTGCATCGGCATCTATTTCTGGCTTCGCCTCAAACCGTTCTTCACGCGCGCCGCGCCGTATCTGCTCGCCGCCGCGGTGCTGATCCCGACGCTGTCGCTGCTCGGCATCTACCAAGGCGGCCGCAGCGTCGCGTTCGAAGCCGACGACGGGGAATGGCGCACGCACAATCTCACGCGCCGCCAAGTCGGCACGACGGCCGAGGCCGCGACGCTCGATCGCATCGCCGGCGCCTTCACCGTGACCTATTTCGGGCTGCTGGGCCTGGCGCTGGCGTCGCGCGGCGTGCGTGCCTGGCGGGAGCGGCGCGGCGGCATGATCGCGCTGTCCTACGGCAACGGCAAGACGGTGCGGGTCCCCAAGGGCCTCTCCGTGCTGGAAGCGAGCCTGCGGCACAATCTGCCGCATGCCAGCGTCTGCGGCGGCCGCGCCCGCTGCTCGACCTGCCGCATCCGTGTCATCGGCGACCATGCCGTGCTGCCCGAGCCGTCGCAGCGCGAGGCCTTCGTGCTCACCCGCGTCGGCACCAACGATCCCTCGATCAGGCTGGCCTGCCAGCTGCGGCCGACGTCGGACCTCTCCTTCTTCCAGCTCTTCACTCCGCAAACGTCGTCGGCGAGCGCGCACGCCTCCGCACCGGCGAGCATCGGCCAGGAGCGCTATCTCGTCAGCCTGTTCGTGGACATGCGCGGCTCGACGCAGCTCGCCGAGAAGCGGCTGCCGTTCGACACGGTCTTCATCGTCAACCGCTTCCTCGGCGCGGTGTCGCAGGCCGTGATCGAGAATGGCGGCCAGCCGAACCAGTTCGTCGGCGACGGCATGCTGGCGCTGTTCGGGCTCACGGCCGATCCGCAGACCGCCTGCCGGCAGGCGCTGAAGGCGGCCTCCGGCATCGCGACCCATATCGACGAGCTGAACCAGCTCCTGAGCCACGATCTTCGCCAGCCGATCCGCTTCGGCATCGGCGTTCACGGCGGCGAGGTCATCATCGGCGACATCGGCTATCGCGATCACATCGTCTTCACGGCGCTCGGCGATGCCGTCAACGTCGCCGCCCGCCTGCAGGACATGACCAAGACGCTGGCCTGCGAGGCCATCGTCTCGGACGAGATCCGCAGCACGGCCGGCCTCGCCGACGATGCGCTGCCGCAACAGCAGGTCGCGATCCGCGGCCGCGACGAGCCGATGGCCGTGCGCGTGGTGGCGGACGCGCGGGAGCTGTTCGCACTGGTCGATCGAAGCGAGCGCGTCGCGGCGTAAACTGCGAGCCACACGAGCGGTGCGCTCCCTCTCCCGCTCGCGGGAGAGGGTTGGGGAGAGGGCTGTCTCCGCAACGGGACAATCCCCCAGAGGAAAAAGCCCTCTCCCGGCCTCTCCCGCAAGCGGGAGAGGTGAAGAAAGAATCCACGCAACACCGGCCTGCTGCAACGCAGCGGCATGGGCCTGCTGCGAAAGCACGAATTGACTTCGGTCAAATCGTTGCGACAGATGAGCGCGGGTCCGCGGTGATGACCGCAGACCTTACGAAAAGCTCCCGGGAGGGGACCAGATGTTCGATCGACGCGACCTGCTCAAAGGAGCGGGACTTGCCGCTATGGCGGCCACACTGAATTCCACCAAAGCATTGGCGCTCGACACCGTCACGCTCCCGTTCGCGAATGGCGAACGGCCGCTGGTGAAATATCCGCAGAAGCGGCCGATGATCGGCCTGACCAGCCGGCCGCCGCAGCTCGAGACGCCGTTCGCCATCTTCAACGACGGCCCGATCACGCCGAACAACGCGTTCTTCGTGCGCTATCATCTCTCGGACCTGCCCTACAATCTCGATCCCGACAAATTCGCGCTGGAGGTCAAGGGCAAGGTCGACAAGCCGCTCAAGCTGTCGCTGAAGGACATCAGGAAGATGAAGGCGACGGAGATCGTCGCCGTCGCACAATGCTCCGGCAACAGCCGCGGCTTCTTCGAGCCGCGTGTCGCCGGCGGACAGCTTGCCAACGGCGCCATGGGCTGCGCGCGCTGGCGCGGTGTGCCGCTGAAGGCGGTGCTGGAGATGGCGGGCGTGCAGAGCGGCGCCAAGCAGGTCACCTTTGGCGGCATGGACGGTCCGGTCAGCGACAAGACGCCCGATTTCGTCAAGGCACTCGACATCGCTCACGCCACCGACGGCGAGGTGATGCTGGCCTATGGCATGAACGGCGAAGACCTGCCGTTCCTCAACGGCTTTCCGCTGCGCCTGATCGTGCCCGGCTATTACGGCACCTACTGGGTCAAGCACCTCAACGAGATCACCGTCATCGACAATGTCTATGACGGCTTCTGGATGAAGTCGGCCTATCGCATTCCGGACACGCCGAACAACGCGATCGAGCCCGGCACCACGCCCAAGGCGACGATCCCGATCAACCGCTTCACCATCCGCTCCTTCATCACCAGCGTACCCGATGGCGCCAAGCTGAAGGCGGGAGCCGTGACCCTGCGCGGCATCGCCTTCGACGGCGGCAAGGGCATCAAGGAGGTCCAGGTCTCCACCGACGGCGGCAAGACCTGGGTGAACGCAAAACTCGGCAAGGATCTCGGCAAATACGCCTTCCGCGAATGGAAGCTGCCGGTGAAACTTGCGGCAGGCAGCGTCGAGCTGAAGGTGCGCGCCACCGGCAATGGCGGCGAGACGCAGCCGGATAAGCCGCGCTGGAACCCGGCGGGTTATTTGCGCAACGTCGTCGAAACCACACGCGTGACCGTGGCCTGAGGGAGAATGATCATGCAGCGCACCGTTCTCCTCGCCATCACGCTCGGCCTCGCCGCCGCGCTGGGTTCGGCACTTGCAGCGCCGATCAACTACAAGACCCCCGACGAGGTCGCAGCGTTCAAGCCGGGCCCCGATCTCGAAATCGTCAAGGGCAATTGCAGCGCCTGCCACTCGGCCGACTACATCAAGACGCAGCCGCCGATGAAGGACAAGAAAGGTTTCTGGCAGGCCGAGGTGACCAAGATGATCAAGGTCTATGGCGCGCCGATCGACGATGCCGACGTCGGCAAGATCGTCGATTATCTGGCCGCGACCTATTGACCGACGGCGCGCAAGTCGCGGGGCCATTGACCGCGAAACGGGCAAAACCGGTAAAAGCGCCGCGAAGTTGAGCGGAATTCGGCGAAAGGCTGATGTGGTTTGAGCTACCAAGCCCGCCACATTCCGCGTATCCTGTTAGGACCGAACCGGCCGGTTGGCGGGGACTGGCGGTTCGAGATCTCGGAGGAAGACCCGCGGAGAAGTCGTGATGGCTAAAGGTACGGTCAAGTGGTTCAACCCGACGAAGGGTTATGGATTTATCCAGCCTGCGTCGGGCGGCAAGGATGTGTTCGTGCATATCTCGGCAGTGCAGAAAGCCGGCCTGTCCTCCCTCAATGAGGGGCAGACGGTGGAATACGAAGAGATCGCAAACCGGGGCAAGACCTCCGCAGAGAACCTCAAAGTCTAAGCCCGCCAGCCTTTGCTGCCTCCCGGCTCTGTCCGGGAGCCGGGCCAAAAACATTTCAGAAGACGGTGAGTGCATTCGACGACAGGCGTTGCGATTGCACACGGAGAGCTATTTTTTCTGCAAAGACCGCTCGTTCGACGCCACAGCAATGACAATCGCGACGGCATGTCGTCAGCCAACAGGCAACGGTGCGTCGCGCTTGATCTCCTCCATCACAGCATAGGTCCGCGTCTCGCGCACGCCCGGCATCGACAGCAGGGTCTCGCCGAGAAAGCGTCGATACGCCGCCATGTCGGCAAGCCGCGCCTTCACAAGATAGTCGAAGCCGCCGGCAACCATGTGACACTCCAGCACCTCAGGCGCGAGTTTCACCGCGCGCGCGAAGCGCTCGAAATTGTCGGGCGTGGTCTTGTCGAGCAGCACCTCGACGAACACCAGAAGACCGAGGCCGAGCCGGTGCGGATTGAGCCGCGCGCCATAACCTTCGACGAAGCCCTCGCGCTGCAGGCGCTTCAAGCGCTCGCCGACCGAGGTCGGCGACAGCCCGATGCGCTCAGCGAGCTCGACATTGGCGATGCGCCCATCCTCCTGCAAGATCGAGAGGATTTTGCGGTCGATTCGATCCAGTTCCATAATTTCTGAGGTTGGATGGCTATTGATCTTCAGTTTCTAAGGCAAACGAGCTAGATTGTCTATCGAACTACGGTCGTGCGGGCCTTATCCTGGATTGCAGCCACAGGACCACGCCATGCCGAACATTCCGCCGCCCTTCTCCGCCCCTTACGCGCCCGATGATGGCGAGATCGCAGCGCGCCTCTTGCCGGGCTCGCACCTCGCCGCGCCGCAGGAGGCGCGGATCGACCGCACCGCGACGCGGCTGATCGAGGCGATCCGCAAGCGCGATGATCGCTTGGGCGGCGTCGAGGACATGCTGCGGGAGTTCGCACTCTCGACCAAGGAGGGCCTTGCGCTGATGGTGCTGGCCGAGGCGCTGCTGCGCGTGCCGGATGCCCGTACCGCCGACCAGTTCATCGAGGACAAGCTCGGTGAGGGCGACTTCATCCATCACGAGACGAAGTCCACGGCCTTCCTGGTCAACGCCTCGGCCTGGGCGCTCGGCCTGTCGGCGCGGGTGATCCAGCCCGGCGAGACGCCCGACGGCACCATCGGCCGCCTGGTCAAGCGGCTTGGCGCACCGGCGGTGCGCACGGCGACGCGCCAGGCGATGCGGCTGATGGGCAATCATTTCGTGCTGGGCGAGACCATCGAGCAGGCGCTCGAGCGCGGCAGTCCCCGCTCCGGCCAGAAGCCGCGCTATTCCTTCGACATGCTCGGCGAAGGCGCGCGAACGGCCGCCGACGCGAAGCGCTATTTCGAGTCCTATGCCAGCGCGATTCTGACGATCGGCAAGGCCGCGGGCGGCAATCCCCTGCCCGACCGGCCCGGCATCTCCGTCAAGCTTTCGGCGCTGCATCCGCGCTTCGAGGCGATCAGCCGCGCGCGGGTGATGGCCGAGCTGGTGCCGCTGCTGCTCGATCTCTCGCAACGCGCCAAGGCGCACGACCTGAACTTCACCGTCGATGCCGAGGAAGCCGACCGGCTGGAGCTGTCCCTCGACGTGATCGCGGCAACCCTCGCCGATCCCTCGCTCAAGGGCTGGGACGGATTTGGCCTTGCGATCCAGGCCTATCAGAAGCGCGCCGGCGCGGTGATCGATTATGTCGACGCACTCGCGCGCGCGCATGACCGCAAGCTGATGGTGCGCCTCGTCAAGGGCGCCTATTGGGACACCGAGATCAAGCGCGCGCAGGAGCGCGGGCTCGACGGCTATCCCGTGTTCACGCGCAAGGCGATGACGGACCTGAACTACGTCGCTTGCGCTTCGAAACTGCTGGCCCTGCGGCCCCGCATCTTCCCGCAATTCGCCACCCACAACGCGCTGACGGTCGCGACCGTGCTGGAGTTCGCCGGAAATAGCGGCGGCTTCGAATTCCAGCGCCTGCACGGCATGGGCGAAGCGCTCTACGAGCAACTGGCGAAAGATCATCCCGATATCGCCTACCGCACCTATGCACCGGTCGGCAGCCATCGCGATCTGCTGGCCTACCTGGTGCGACGACTTTTGGAGAACGGGGCGAACTCGTCCTTCGTGGCGCAAGCCGCCGATTATCGCGTGCCGGTTCCGGCGCTGCTGCAGCGGCCGGCCGATGCCATCGTGCGGCCGCAAGCGGCGGCCCATTCCAAGATTCCGCTGCCGAGCGATCTGTTCGCGCCGGACCGGCGAAATTCGCGTGGCGTCGAGTTCGGCGAACGTACCGCGCTCGACCGGCTGCTTGCGGACGTCAAGGCAGCGAGGGCTGATCTCAAGCCGATCGTCGACGCCACGCCGGACCAGGCCAATGCGGCCGTGGCCGCGGCGCGTGCCGGATTTGCCGCCTGGAGCCGGACGCCGGCGGGAACACGGGCGGCGGCACTGGAGCAGGCTGCACACCTGTTGGAGAATCGCAGCGCGCGATTTCTCGCGCTGCTGCAGAGCGAAGGCGGCAAGACGCTCGACGATGCGCTGTCGGAGCTGCGCGAAGCCGCCGACTTCTGCCGCTACTATGCCGCGCAGGGCCGCAAGCTGTTCGGCACCGATAGCGCCATGCCCGGCCCGACCGGCGAGAGCAATGCGCTTGCCTTGCGCGGCCGCGGCGTCTTCGTCGCGATCTCGCCGTGGAATTTCCCTCTCGCGATCTTCCTGGGCCAGGTCACGGCAGCCCTGATGGCCGGCAACAGCGTGGTGGCGAAGCCCGCCGAGCAGACGCCGCGCATCGCGCGCGAGGCCGTGGCCCTACTGCACGAGGCCGGAATTCCCGCAAGCGCATTGCAGCTCGTCACCGGCGACGGCCGGATCGGCGCCGTGCTGACGGCGCACGCCGACATCGCCGGCGTCGTCTTCACCGGCTCGACCGAGGTCGCGCGCTTGATCAACCGGACGCTCGCCGCCAAGGACGGGCCGATCGTGCCGCTGATCGCGGAGACCGGCGGCATCAACACCATGATCGCGGACGCCACCGCGCTACCCGAGCAGGTTGCCGACGATGTCGTCATCTCCGCCTTCCGTTCCGCCGGCCAGCGCTGCTCGGCGCTGCGGCTCTTGTTCGTGCAGGAGGACGTCGCCGACCGCATGATCGAGATGATCGCGGGCGCTGCGCGCGAGCTCAGGATCGGCGATCCCTCCGACATCGCAACCCATGTCGGCCCGGTGATCGACCAGGAGGCCAAGCAGCGGCTCGATGCGCATGTCGCGCGGATGAAGATCGAGGCGAAGCTGCACTTTGCAGGCTCCGCGCCGGACGGCTGCTTCGTCGCGCCGCACATCTTCGAGCTGAAGGACGCCGGCCAGCTCACCGCGGAGGTGTTCGGCCCGATCCTCCACGTCGTGCGCTATCGCGCCGAGAATCTCGAACGCGTGCTTGCTGCGATCGAGCGCACCGGCTACGGCCTCACGCTCGGCGTCCACTCCCGCATCGACGACACCGTCGAAGCCATCATCGATCGCGTCCAGGTCGGCAACATCTATGTCAACCGCAACATGATCGGCGCCGTGGTCGGCGTGCAGCCGTTCGGCGGCAACGGCCTGTCCGGAACCGGCCCCAAGGCCGGCGGCCCGCACTACCTCGCGCGCTTCGCCACCGAGCAGACCGTGACGATCAACACCGCCGCGGCGGGCGGCAATGCGGCGTTGCTTGCGGGGAGGAGTGAGGCCCTGCGCCGGGCGCCGTTGCATCCCGCGGAAACATCGGTCTAATGCTCCCATGACGAGCCCGCGCCAATTCCAGCACGCGGGAAACGACAAGAGCGAGGGAGCGACGCCGCGATGGAAAAAGGCATTTTTGCAGGCCTGAAGGTTCTGGACTGCGCGAGCTTCATCGCAGCGCCCGCGGCCGCGACCGTGCTGTCGGATTTCGGCGCCGACGTCATCAAGATCGAGCCGCCCGGCGCCGGCGACCCCTACCGCAACCTGCCCAACATTCCCGGCTATCCCTCTAGCGAGCACAATTTCGCCTGGCTGCTGGAGGCCCGCAACAAGAAGAGCATCGCGCTCGACCTCGCGAAATCCGAGGCGCAGGCCGTGCTCTACAAGCTGGTGGAGGAGGCGGACGTCTTCATCACCAACATGCCGCCGCCGGTGCGCGCCAAGCTCGGCATCACCTATGATCACCTCGCCCATCTCAACGACCGGCTGATCTACGCCTCCTTCACCGGCTATGGCGAGAAGGGCGAAGAGGCCAACAAGCCCGGCTTCGACAGCAACGCCTATTGGGCCCGCTCGGGGCTGATGGATCTCGTCCGCGCCGACCTCGACACGACGCCGGCCCGCTCGGTCGCCGGCATGGGCGACCATCCCTGCGCGATGGCGTTCTATGGCGCCATCGTCACCGCGCTCTATCAGCGCGAGAAGACCGGCAAGGGCTCGCATGTCGCCTCCAATCTGATGGCGAACGGCGTGTGGGCGGCGAGCGTGCTTGCGCAGGCAAAACTGTGCGGCGCCAAGTTCGCCGAGCGACGGCCGCGCGAGCGCGCGCTGAACGCGGTCGCCAATCACTACCAATGCAAGGACGGCCGCTGGCTGATCCTGTCGCTGCTCAGTGAAGAAAAGCAATTTCCAACGCTGGCCAAGTGCCTCGGGCGCGAAGACCTCATCGCCGATCCGCGCTTCGCTACCAAGGCGGACCGCCACGCCCGATCGATCGAGCTGATCAAGATATTCGACGAGACCTTTGCAACGAAGGATCTCGCCGAATGGCGCAAGATCCTCGACGGCAACGGCCTCGTGTTCGGCATCGTCGGCATTCTCGACGACATCCCCAACGACAAGCAGATGCTCGACAACGAGGTGCTGGTGCCGTTCGAGAACGACACCATGCTCACGATCTCCAGCCCGATCTGGATCGACGGCGCCAAAAAGGTCCAGCCGCGCAAGCCGCCCGGTGTTGGCGAGCACAGTGACGAGATTTTGCGTGGAGCGGGATACGACGAGGCGGCGATCAAGCAGCTGCGGGGTTCGGGGGCGGTGGGGTAAGGGGCGCACTGCTCTAGCCCCGTCGAACCATCTCGTTATAACAATCGGCGATTACCCGCCGCGCGAGGTCCCATGCCCATCTACCGCCTGCACTACTTCCCCGAATCCGGCAACAGCTACAAGCTGGCGCTGATGCTGACGCTGTGCGGCGCGACGTTCGAGCCGGTCTGGACGGATTTCGGCGGCGGCGTCACGCGCACGGCGGAGTGGCGCAAGGCCGTCAACGAGATGGGCGAGATCCCCGTGCTCGAGGTCGACGGCGTGAAGATGACGCAGACCGCGCCGCTGCTGCTCAAGCTCGCCGAGCAATATGGCCGCTTCGGCGCCGAGACCGAGGACGAGAAATTCGAGCTGCTGCGCTGGCTGTTCTGGGACAACCACAAGCTCACGGGCTACATGGCGACCTATCGCTTCATGCGCGCCTTCACGGAAAGGAACGACCCGCAGGTGCTGAAGCATTTCCGCCGCCGGCTCGAGGACTTCCTCGGCATTCTCGACGGGCATCTCCAGCACAACGACTTCGCGATCGGCGCAAAGCCCACGGTCGCCGACATCTCGATGATGGCCTATCTGCACTATCCCAGCGACGAGCACGGCTTCGATTTTGCCGCGAGCCATCCCGCCATCCATGCCTGGCTCGGCCGCATGGCCACGCTGTCCGGCTGGAAACCGGCCTATGAGCTGCTGCCGGGAAAAAGGATGACGAATTACGCGACGTGAGGCTCTTTCATTCGCCTCTCCCGCACGCGGGGAGAGGCGAAGGGACCTACCGCAGCGACAGCCAGCCGAGCGTGAACAGGATGCCGCCGACGATGACGGCGACCGCGATCGCCCAGACGCTGACGCGCGCGCTGCCGGTGACCTGCTTGGCTTCCTCATTCTGCGCGATCTCGCGATTGCGCGCCTTGTTGGCGTTGCCGGTATCCGTCATGGGTCATCCAAATCGCTTGTTGGCTAACGCGTCTTGATGAAGCACATGCCGATGCGGCGCGAGGCCGCAGCGGCCTGACAGGTGAGACCGTTAGCACAGTTCCATGACGTAAAACTCGCATCTCGCGTTCCCGATCCCGCATCGGGCAAAGAACAATGCGCGCCCCAGCCATCCCAATATTCGCTCCCGGCAAGCTCGCGGCTGCCGCGGGTCTGCGGCCGGCTGGCAAATCCGCGTGAGAAATCAGGGCGTTTGCCCGCGGCGAACGCCGCCAGGATGTCGCGACGACGGGGCTGATCACCGAGGAAATGCGGCGATGCCGGCACGATGGTGGAATTGGACGGCTTGTCCGCCAGCCAGTCAACGCCGGGGAAATGGAAGCCGCCGATGCCGCGGGTCTGGTGGCAGCCGGCGCAGGTGACGTCGTTGAGACGGCGCTGGAAGCCTGCGACCGAGCGGATGTTCTGCAGGTCGGCGCGCGCGGCGGCCTGCTTCAGCGCGCCGACCACGTCCTGATCGGTGAAGACCGGATCGGTGCCGCCCTCGCCTTTTCCTTCGCCCTGCATCATGCCGAATTCCGGCTGGGCTGCGGAGCCATCAAGCCCGGCAGGCGTCGGCACCACCGCAGCTTTGGCCAGAAACTTTTCGGGGATCAGCACCGTACCGCGATCGAACGCGCGAAAATTCTCGGGCGCAAGCAGCCAGGCCTTGAAGTCGTGCCGCAGCGCATCGTCGCCGAGGATGCGATCGCGGTCGATCTGGTTCTCCAGCACGGCTTCCGCGAACGTCTTCGTGGCGGCGTCGTATTTGAACACCTTGAGCAGATAGTCGGAGCGGAAATCGTGCAGCGCCGATTTCGGCGCGATGGAGACCTGGATGTTGGTCTCGATGCGGTCGAGCATGGCGTCATCAGGGCCGCCGATCAGCTCCTGCCAGTTGCCATTGTCGAGCCAGCGTCGCGCGATCTCGGCGCAGCCGATCGGCATGCCGTTTCCAGCCATCCGGCGCGGATCGCGCGCCTTCATCACCAGATTGAACGTCATCGGCAGCCGCGTTGCGGTCTTGCCGCCGTCCGGCCTGCCGTCGAAACGCGCAAGACGATAGATCAGCCGGATCTCGCCGCAGGACTCCTCGGAGACGTAGGCGCGATCCATGCGGTTGACGACGCCGGCCAGCACGAAGCGCGTGCCCGGCGATCTCAGATTGGCCCGGTCGAACAGCTGCACGTCAAAGCCTTCACCGACGCCGATGGTCTCGGTCGGATAGGCCGCTTTCTGTTTGCTGATGTAGCGCTCGAACTCCGCGTCGATCGCGGGCGGAATGTCCTTGAGTTGCGGCAGCGAGGCGAACAGCACGTCGGTCGTCAGCGGAACGTTCGCATTGCGTTCGGGCCAGAGCAGCCGCGAGATCGTCAGCGCATCGTGCGCGTCGAGCTGCTTGAGAACATCGGGATCGGTGATGGCGGTGCCGCGCGTCAGTTGCGCGGTGTCCGCGGCCGACAGCGAGGCGGCGCCGCCAAACGACAGGACGGCAGCAATGAGAATTCGCAACGCGCAGCGCATGCCTTAGGTAACACCGCGCGGGCACGCCTATTCAAGCAAAAAGGCGCCTCACATGGTGGTGAAGCGCCTTTCCAAAGTCGGATATCGAACGCTCAGCGCGAGACGATCAGGCCCTTGCTGGTGACGACGACCCAGCGGCCATCCTGGCGGCGGATCGCATCGACGCGGCCGACGCCCGGGATGGGATCGCCGGGATAGACCTCGTAGAGGCCGTCACGGCCCTCGATCAGCGCACCGCCATTGGCGGCGTTACGCAGCCGCCAGCCGTCGATCGTCGGCAGGCGGCCGACCTCGGTCTTGGGAGCTGCAGCCGCCGGGGCCGGTGCAGCGGCGGCGGTCGCAACCTGCGTCGGCGCGATCGAGCCCGTAGTCTCCCTGGCGGGCGCCGGAGCTGCCGCGGCCTGCGCGGGCGCGGCGGGCGGCGTAGCGCGGAGCTTGTCGACGGCCTCGGAGAGCTTTGCGATCTTGGCCATCGGCTCGGCCTGGGCCTTCTCGAGCTTGTCGAGACGGTCATTGGCGCGATTGATCTGGCTGACGCCGGTTTTCGAGCCGTGCTCGACATTGGCCTTGAGTGCGACGAGGTCGGCATCGATCCGCGCGACCGACGCGTCGAGCGCGCTGGTGTCGGCGACCTGCACCGGCGCCTGGGCCGGGGCGGCGAAGTGCATCATGCCGGCGGTCGCGAGCGCGCCGCTGATGGCGCCGACGCCGGCGGCGATCGCCACCACCGCGGCCATCGCCGACAGACGACGCTTGCTACCGGTCTCGCGCGGCTCGTCCGCCTTCACATGCGGGGCATAATCCTCGCGATCCCAGGAGCCGTTACGCGACCGATCCGAGGGCGCCATGACGATGAGCTTGCCGGGCTTCGGCTCAGGCTTGGTCTCGGCCTTGGTCTCGGCCTTGGGCTCGACCTTGGCTTCGATCTTCGGCGGCTCGACCTTCACCGGATCGGGCTTGACCGGATCAGCTTTGGGCGGCGCCTCGTGGTCGGGCGCGATCGACGGGGCGTCGATCCCGGATGCCTCGACAGCCAGCGGCGCGGTCGTCCCGGCTTCGACGACGCTTTTGTCCTGGGCAGCCTGCTCAGCCATTGGTTCGCTCACAGTTCAAATACTCCGCTCTGGATTGACCTTTTGGTAACTTTCATTGCTTGCGAAATCCTTACCTTGGGACCCGCTTACCGAAATTTTAGGAAGTCATCCGGGGCCGAATTGGGCCGGGAAGATGGAACCGGTGTGGCGGGCGTGAAACAATTTGTAATCGGGGCAAGATGAACGACGGCGGAATGCGGGCAAGGTCCGCTCGCTCACCGTCATTGCGAGCGCAGCGAAGCAGTCCAGGATCTTTCCGCAGAGGCAGTCTGGATTGCTTGGTCGCAACGGCTCCTCGCAATGACGGAGTGGGGCGCGCGCCGCGCTTACATCACACTCCGTCACATCACGACCGGAGCGTCCGGCAGCTCGTTCGCATGCGGGCCCTGGGGCGGGAAATGCCGCGCCAGCTCGCGCGACACCGCTTCGATGCCGCCGATGACGCCGCGCTCGAACTGGCCCGACGCGAACTCGGCCTCCATGGCTCGGCAGATGCTCTCCCAGCCGGCAGCGGCCACCTTGGCGTCGATGCCGCGATCGGCGACGATCTCGACGTCGCGATCGGCGAGCAGCAGATAGATCAGGATGCCGTTGTTGTGCGCGGTGTCCCAGATGCGCAGGTGCGAGAACACGTCGAGCGCGCGCGCCCGCGCCGGCTGGTTGCGGAACAGCGGGCGGCCGTCGAGCGCGCCTTCGACGACGAAGCGAACCTGGCCCGCATGGAGGGCTTCGCCGCGCTTGATCGCCTGCTCGATGCGCGCGAGCACGGTTTGCGGAAAGATCTGCCTCGCGCGCCAATGATGCTGCACAAGATGCCTGGCAATGCGCTTGATGCTCATGACCGCTACCAGCTCCCCGAGGCGCCGCCGCCGCCAAAACTGCCGCCACCGCCGCTGAAGCTGCCGCTGTCGCTGCTGCTCGACGAGCCGCTGCTCCAGCCGCCCGAGGACGAGCCGCTCGACCAGGAGCCGCCACGCGAGCGGCCCGTGCCCGGCGTGATCGCCGAGAACAGATCGGCGACGAATCCGATGAGGAAGCCGAGACCGCCCAGCGCGAGCGCCAATCCGAACGATCCGAGAATGAACCAGGTCAGCGTCGCAATGATGCCGCCGGTCACCAGCGATCCAAGCAGCCGTCCCAGCATGGCGCGGAAGGCGCCGCCGATGCCCACCGAGACGAACAGCGTGACGATGAAAAGCGGCGCGAGATCGTCGAGACTGCCGAAGTTCACGGTTGGCGAGGGAACCGGTAGCGGCTCGCCGTCGATCACCTTGATGATACGATCGACGCCATCGGAGATGCCGCCGGCGAAATCGCCGCTCCTGAATTTGGGCGTGATGATCTCGTCGATGATCCGCCGCGCGGTGACGTCCGTGAGCGCGCCTTCGAGGCCATAACCGACCTCGATGCGCAGATGCCGGTCGTTCTTGGCGACGACCAGGATCGCGCCGTCGTCGACCTTCTTGCGGCCGATCTTCCAGGCCTCGGCAACGCGGATCGAGAACTGTTCGATCGTCTCCGGCTGCGTGGTCGGCACGATCAGGACGGCGATCTGGCTGCCCTTGCGTGTCTCGAAGTCACGCAGCTTTTGCGACAGCGAGGCGACGTCGCCGCTGGAGAGCGTTCCGGTCTGATCGACGACGCGCCCGGTGAGGCTCGGGCACGGCGACGTCGGCGGTGGCGGTGGCGGGGCAAGCGAAGGCGAAGAAGAACGCGATAACCAGCCACAAGCTCGCTGTCATCGCCCGCGAAGGCGGGCGATCCAGTATTCCAGAGGCCGCGATGATTGAACCGGGAAGCCGCGGCGTACTGGATTCCCCGCCTTCGCGGGGAATGACTTTGGTGGGTGGGGCGACGTGCATCCGCAATACAGCGCAGCTACTTCGACGGCGCGGGCGCCGGATTGAAATCGACCTTCGGCGCGGTCGAGATTTCCTTCTCGTTCGCCACAGAGAAATTCGGCTTCTCCTTGTAGCCGAACATCATGGCGGTGAGGTTGCTCGGGAAGGAGCGGATGGTGACGTTATAATCCTGCACCGCCTTGATGTAGCGGTTGCGCGCCACGGTGATGCGGTTCTCGGTGCCCTCGAGCTGCGACATCAGATCCTTGAACAGAGCGTCCGACTTGAGCTGCGGATAGTTTTCGGTCACCACCAGAAGCCGCGACAGCGTACTGGAAAGCTCGCTCTGGGCCGCCTGGAACTTCTGGAACGCGGCCGGATCGTTCAGCACCTCAGGCGTTGCCTGGATGCTGCCGACCTTGGCGCGCGCATTGGTGACGCCGAGCAGCACATCCTTCTCCTGCTGCGCAAAGCCCTTCACCGAGTTGACGAGATTGGGCACGAGGTCGGCGCGGCGCTGATACTGGTTCACGACCTCGGACCAGTTGGCCTTGATCTGCTCGTCCTCGCTCTGGATCGCGTTGTAGCCGCAATTGGTGAGGCTCAGCGAGGCCAGCGCCGCCAGCACGGTCAGGATCTTGCGCATTAAATTTCTCCCGGTGGAATCTGGCGCAAACTACCAGATGCGACACGCAAGGCGCCAGACGTCCTGCGTCCCTTTCGAGGCGGGAAAATCAGCCGGCTGACGCAAGCCTCTTGCCTATCCCTGACCGACATAGTCAACTTGACGAAACAATCAGAACACCGGGGGAAACGCGATGACCTCGTTCGAGACCATCCTCGTGGAGCGGCCCGAGCCTGATATCACAAGGGTCGTGATGAATCGGCCCGAGGCGCGCAACGCCCAGAACCTGCAGATGACCTACGACCTCAACGCCGCCTTCGACGCGGCGGTGCAGGACGATGCGGTCAAGGTCATCATCCTCGCCGGCAACGGCCCGCACTTCTCCTCTGGCCATGATTTGCGTCCCGGCGGCAAGAACGCCGCAGGCGTCGATTTCCCGCCGATCGGAAATTGGGGCGGCTTTGCCGAACCCAACGCCCACGGCCGCTTTGCGCGCGAGCAGGAAATTTATCTCCAGATCACCCGGCGCTGGCGTAACCTCGCCAAGCCGACGATTGCCGAGATCCACGGCAAGTGCATCGCCGGCGGGCTGATGCTGGCCTGGGCCTGCGACCTCATCGTCGCCAGCGACGATGCGCAGTTCTGCGATCCCGTCGTCACCATGGGCGTCTGCGGCGTCGAATGGTTCGTGCATCCCTGGGAACTCGGTGCGCGCAAGGCCAAGGAGCTGCTGTTCACCGCCGACAGCTGGAGTGCGCAGGAGGCGCATCAGCTCGGCATGGTCAACCAGATCGTGCCGCGCGCGGAGCTGTCATCGCGCGTGCTGGAGCTGGCGCGCCGGATCGCGGCAAAGCCGGCCTTCGCGCTGAAGATGACCAAGGAAGCGGTGAACCGCTCGGTCGACGTGATGGGCCAGCCCGCCGCGATCGACCAGGCCTTTGCGCTGCATCAGCTTTGCCACGCCCACAATCTTCAGGAGTTCGGCATGATCGTCGATCCATCCGGACTGCATCCTTCCGTGCGCAAGCCGCCGGCGGCCGCGGAGTAGAACCATGGACCTCAATCTCAGTGACGAGCAGAAGCTGCTGCGCGAGAGCGCGGAGCGTTTCGTGGCCGGCAGCTACAATGCCGACCACCGCCGCAAGATGGCGAACGATCCGCTCGGCTTCAGCCCTGCGGTGTGGAAGCAGTTCGCCGAGGCTCGGCTGGCTGGCGCTGCCAATCCCCGAGGAGTTCGACGGGCTCGGCGGCGGCGCGGTCGAGATCGGCATTTTGATGGAGGCCTTCGGCCGCGGGCTGGTGTCGGAACCCTATATCGCGACTGTCGTGCTGGGAGCCGGGCTGATCGAAAGATGCGGCACGACCGAGCAGAAGCAGGCGAGCCTGCCCAAGGTGGCGGACGGATCGCTGAAGCTCGCCTTCGCGCATTCCGAGCGCGCGGCGCGATTCGACCTCGCCAGAGTCGCGACATCAGCGACCAAATCGACGCAAGGCTGGCGCCTGTCCGGCAGCAAGATCGCGGTGCTCGACGGCCACGCCGCCGACGAGATCATCGTCTCCGCGCTGATCCACGACCATCACGGCCCATCGGGACGGATCGGCCTGTTCGTGCTGCCGGCGACGGCGGACGGCCTCGCGATGTCCGACTACGCGCGCCTCGGCGGCGGGCGCGCCTGCAACATCGAGCTGTCCGAGGTGCACCTGCCCGAAGACGCCCTGCTCGGTGACGGCCACGACGCGCTGCCGGCGATCGAATGGGCGGTCGATCGCGCCATGGCCGCGCTGGGGGCGGAAGCCGTCGGCATCATGCAGACGCTGCTCGACACCACGCTGGACTACACCAAGATCCGAAAGCAGTTCGGCCGGCCGCTCTCGGCCAACCAGGTCATCCGCCATCGCCTCGCCGACATGGCGATGCAGGTGGACGAGGCGCGCTCGATGGCGCTGCGGGCGGCGCTGAAGGTGGATGCCGCGCCGACCGAGCGTGGCCGGGCCGCATCGGGCGCGAAAGCCAAGATTGGCAAATGCGCGCGCTTTGTCGGCGAGCAGTCGATCCAGCTCCACGGCGGCATGGGCGTCACCGAGGAGGCTCGAGGTCGGCGCTTATTTCAAGCGCCTCGTCGCCTTCGACACGCTGTTCGGCGGCAGCGCGCACCATTATGCCCGCCACGCCGAGCTTGGCCGCAAAGCCTGACACCGGGAGAGCCCCATGGACCTCACCTTCAATGCCGAAGAACGCGCCTTCCAGAGCGAGGTGCGCAGCTTCATCGCCCGGAATCTTACCGAGGAGATGAAGCGCGCGACCGCGCTGACGCCGTCGGTGTTCTCCGACCCCGACATCGGCATGGCCTGGCAGCGCGCGCTGCACGCCAACGGCTGGGGCGCACCGGGCTGGCCGGTCGAGCATGGTGGGCCGGCCTGGACGCCGGCGCAACGCTGGATCTTCGAGACCGAATGCGCGCGGGCCGGCGTACCCAATGTCAACGTGATGGGCGTGAAGATGGTCGGGCCCGTCATCATCGGCTTCGGCTCGCCGGAGCAGAAGAATTTCTACCTGCCGCGGATCCTCTCCGGCGAGGATTACTGGTGCCAGGGTTATTCCGAGCCCGGCTCTGGCTCCGACCTCTCCTCGCTGAAGACGCGCGCGGTGCGCGACGGCGACGACTACATCATCAACGGCACCAAGATCTGGACCACGCACGCCCACCACGCCAACCGCATGTTCGCGCTGGTGCGCACCAGCGACGGCGAGCGGCAGCAGGACGGCATCAGCTTCATCCTGATCGACATGAAGACGCCGGGCATCACCACACGCCCCATTCTCACCATCGGCGGCGACCACGAGGTCAACCAGGTGTTCTTCGACGACGTCCGCGTGCCCGTGGCCAACCGCGTCGGCGACGAAGGCAAGGGCTGGACCTACGGCAAATATCTGCTCGAGTTCGAGCGCGGCTCCGGCATCGCGTCGGCGAAGCTGCGCGAGGGATTGAAGGCGATCTCCGATCTCGCCGAGTCCGATTTGACCGGCCGCGCGATCGACAGCCCGGATATCGCCTCGCGCATCTCCGAGGTCGAGGTCGACATCGACGCGCTCGAGATGACCGAGCTGCGCGTGCTCTCTGCGTTGCAGACCGGGCAGAATCCCGGCGCGGTGTCCTCGATCCTGAAGCTGCGCAACAGCGAGATCCGTCAGGCCGTCACGCGCCTCGGCGTCGACGTGATCGGCCACGACGCCCTCGCCGTCGAGCCGATGCGCCCGCTCTACCAGCTCAACCACGAGCCGCCGACACCGGAGGAGATGCTAACGGTGGTGCCGGAATATCTCAACGGCCGCGCCTACACGATCTTCGGCGGCACCTCGGAGATCCAGCGCGATATCATCGCGAAGATGATGCTGGGGATTTGAGGCGGGCTCGCTGGCGCAACACTCTCCGCCGTCGTCCCTGCGAACGCAGGGACCCATAACCACAGGCTGATGTGGTTACGAGGACTCGGACTTACCAGCTTGGCACCACAACTACTCCCTGGGGTTATGGGTCCCGGATCGGCGCGCGCTTCGGCGCGCTTGTCCGGGACGACAGCGCAGTGTGTAGTGAAAGCCTAACCCGCCCTCGCATCCTTGATCGCCTGCCACACCTTCTGCGGCGTCAGCGGCGTGTTGAGCTGGGTGATGCCGAGCCTCGGCGAGCGCGTCCATCACGCCGTTGGTGACGCAGGGCGGGCCGCCGATGGCGCCGGATTCGCCGCAGCCCTTGGCGCCGAGCGGATTGGTACGGCAGGGCGCGGTATCGTCCAGCGTCACCACGATGGCGGGGACGTCGTCGGCGCGCGGGATGCAGTAGTCCTGGTAGCTCGCGGTGAGAAGCTGGCCGTCGGCATCGTAGGAGACGCCTTCATACAGCGCCTGGCCGATGCCCTGCGCGACGCCGCCATGGATCTGGCCGGTGACCAGCATCGGGTTCACGGCAACGCCGACGTCGTCGACGGTGGTGTAACGCACGACCTTGGAGACGCCGGTCTCGGGATCGATCTCGACCTCGCAGATATGGGTGCCGTTCGGCCAGCTCGGGCCGTCCACCTCGCCTTCGGAATCGACGCTGAGCTTGGCGCCGCCTTCCTTCTCGGCGAGATCGAACAGGCTGATGCGGCGATCAGTGCCGACCACGGTGAGCATGCCGCCCTGGTACTCGATGTCCTCGATTGAGGTCTCCAGCACGTTCGCCGCCTTCTCGCGCGCCTTCTGGATCAGATCGTTGGAGGAGACGGCCACCGCCGTGCCGCCGACGAACAGCGAGCGTGAGCCGACGCTGCCGAAACCCATGGCCAGGTCCGTGTCGCCCTGCACCACGTCGATCTTGTCCATGGCAATGCCGAGCGAGTCGGAGATCATCTGGGTGTAGGTGGTCTGCAGCCCCTGCCCCATCGCCATGGTGCCGGAATGCAGCACGACGCGACCTTGCGAGGTCGCGTGCAGGCTGACCTTCTCGGTGTGGGCGCGGCCGCCGGTCCATTCGATGTAGGAAGTGAGACCGCGGCCGTAGAGCAGGCCCTTCTTCTTCGCGGCCTTCTTGCGCGCGGCAAAGCCGTCCCAATCGGCGAGCTTCACGGCGCGGTCGAGCATGTGCGCGAAGGCGCCGGAATCGTAGACCTGCCCGGCCGCGTTGGTGTAGGGCAGCTGCGCCGGCTTGATGTAATTGGCCTTGCGGATCGCGCGTGGATCCATGCCGATCTTTCGCGCTGCTGCGTCGAACAGGCGCTCGACGATGAACACCGCCTCGGGACGGCCGGCGCCGCGATAGGCGCCGACCGGTGCCGTGTGCGTCATCACCGACTTCACCTCGAAATGCACCAGCGGCAGATCGTAGACGCCGGTCTGCACGAACGGCCCGAGCACCAGCGGGATGATGTTGGCCGCACCCGAGGAATAGGCGCCGGTGCAACCGATCGACTTGACGCGATAGGCCAGTACCTTGCCCTTCTCGTCGAGCGCGAAGGATGCGGTCGAGGTCAGATCGCGGCCGTGGGTGCCGCCGACGAACTCGTCGGTGCGGTCGCCGCGCCAGCGGATCTTCTTGTTCAGCTTGGTCGCGGCGTAGGCGACGATGCCGTCCTCGGGATAGAGATTGGTCTTCTGGCCGAAGCCGCCGCCGATGTCGCCGACCAGCACGCGCACGCTGTCCTTCGGGCGCTTGAGCACGGCTTCCGCCAATACGTCGCGGGTCGAGGCCGGGGTCTGCGATTGCACGTGCAGCAGCAGACGGCCGGTCTTCTTGTCGATCTCGGCAATGGTCGAGCGCGGCTCCATGGCGGAAGGAACGAGGCGCTGGCTGACGAGATCGAGGCTCGACCGTGTGCGCCGCCTTGGCGAAAGCCTCGTCCACCTTGGCGGCATCGCCGTAGGACATCGCGCCGACGATGTTGTCGGGCGCCTCCGGCCACACCACGGGCGCGCCTGGCTTCACGGCCTCGACGGGATCGACCACCGCGGGCTGCACGTCGTATTCGACCATGATCGCCTCGGCCGCACTCTGCGCTTCGCTACGCGAGGAGGCCACGACGGCCGCCACGGCCTCGCCGGCATAGCGCACGACCTCATGCGCCAGCAGGCGGCGCGGCGGCACCGTCATCGGCTTGCCGTCAGGCCGCTTGAAGATGCTCAAGGTCGGGATGGTGCCGATGTCGTCCTTGACGAGGTCAGCCCCGGTGTAGATCGCGGCAACGCCCGGCATCGACGCCGCGGCGCTGGTGTCGATCGAGACGATCTTGGCGTGGGCATGCGGCGAGCGCAGCACGTACAGCCACAGCGCGCCATCGGCCGGCTTGTCGTCGATGAATTGCCCCTTCCCGGTCAGCAGCCGCTGGTCTTCCAAACGCTTGACGGGCTGGCCCGCTCCGAAACGCAAATTGCCGGGAAGAATGTTCATTCCGTGGGATCCTCAGGGTCTTTTCGAAACTGCGGGCAGCCTTTTAGCGGATCGATCACGGGCGTACCAGCCGCGGTTTTGGGCGGAGAACCCACGGATTCGGCATGCCCGGAGGCGGTGACTTGTAGGGTGGCAAAGGCGCCCTTGCGCCGTGCCCACGATCATTGGATGTCGAGGAAGTCGTGGGCACGCTACGCTTTGCCCACCCTACGGCACTAAGCCAGCTCCCTGAGCGCCGCTTCAACCACCTTGCGCGCTTCCGCGGTCAGCGGGGCCTGCGGCGGGACGGGGTCGCCGACATCGTAGCCCTGGATCGCAAGGCCCGCCTTGATGCAGGCGGCGAGGTTGAAGCGGGCGAAGGCCTCGTTGATGCGCCACAGCCGGCGCTGCAGCGCCATGGCCTCGTCCCAGCGGCCGGCCTTGCCGAGTTCGTAGAGCTTAACGCTCTGGCGCGGGATGATGCAGGCCGGGCCCGCCATCCAGCCGAGCCCGCCAATCAGCATCACCGCGGCCGGGATATGGGCGGAGGCCGAGAACACGCGCAGGGAATCGCCGCAACGGTTCATGATCGAGAGCAGCCGGCCGGTGTTGGTCGAGGCGTCCTTGATGTAGCCGATGCGCGGATGCTCGGCGAGGCGGGCGATGGTGTCGAGGGTGAGGTCGGAGCGCTGGAATTGCGGGTTGGTGTAGATGACGACGGGAATGTCCACGGCATCCGCGATGGCGCGAAAATAGGATTCGATCTGGGCGTCGGCGAGCGGGAAATAGGCTTCCAGGATCACCAGAATGCCGTCGGCGCCGAGCTTCTGGTAGGCCTTCGCCTGCGCCACCGCATCCGCCGTCGAGGTGGAGGCAACGCCGGCGACGACCGGCACGCGCCCCTTCGCGGCCTCGATCGTGGTCTGCACGACTGCTGTGCGCTGCGCAGCACTGAGATAGGCGAATTCGCCGGTCGAACCGAGCGGCGTCAGCCCGTGCACGCCGGCGCCGATCAAATCGTCGCAGAGCCTGCCGAGGACGTCGGTGCGCACGCTGCCATCGGCATCGACGGGCGAGACGAGATAAGGAAAGACGCCGTGGAATTCGGACATGTCGCGCTCCGGAAGCTAGCACCCTCCGGGTATTAGCAATGCCTGCTCCGGCGATCAAACCCTGAGCAGCCGCACCCGCGTGCCCCAGGGATCGACGGCCTCCAGGCCGCCCGCAAGTGTCGTCACCTGCACGCCGCCCTTGCGCAGGCGCTGTTCCTGCGCGGCGAGAATGTCCGGCTTCTCCGTCACCAGCGAGAACCAGGCAAGGCCCGTCATCTGATCGTCGCGCTGGCCCGCGCCCTGGCTCTGCCACACGTTCATGCCGAGGTGATGGTGATAGCGGCCCGACGACAGGAACGCGGCACCGTTGCGGCTGCGGGTCGGGTCGAGACCGATCGCGCCATGATAGAAGTTGCCGGCCTGCGCGAGATCGCCGACGCGCAGATGCATGTGGCCGATGCGCAAGCCCTCGGGCGCCCCGGCATAGTCAGGGACGCGCGTGTTGGTCAGCGACAGCAGATCGGGGATATTGAGGCTCGTCGCTCGCCATCTTCACGCTGCCCTCGCTCCACTGCCATTGCGACGGATCGCGATCGGCATAGACCTCGATGCCATTGCCTTCGAGGTCGTCGAGATAGACGGACTCGCTGACGAGGTGATCGGCAAAGCCCGACAGCTTCACGCGATGCGAAGCCGCGTGCACCAGCCAGCGCGCGAGGTCCTTGCGGGTCGGCATCAGGAAGGCGGTGTGATAGAGGCCGGCCGCGTTGCGCGGCTCGATCACGGCTTCTGGGCGGGCTTCCAGCACGAGCAGCGTGATGCCTGATGTGCCGAGCCTTGCGGCGGCGGCCGAGCGCTCCATCACGGTAAGGCCGATCACGTCGCGGTAATAGTCGGCGACCATGTCGAGGTTCTTCACCCGCAGCGTCACCATGCCGACGCGCATCGGCGTGCGGCTGGCATAGGTCGGTCCGCCGCCCTGCGGTGTCCCCTCGGCCCGCGCCGCGGCCGCGGCGGCCATGGCGAGCGAGGTGGCGCCGGCGAGTTGAAGCAGGGTGCGGCGGGTGACGTCGATGGTCATGAGGGCTCGCTGAAATCCTTGAGGCCGCGGGGCGCTATCGCCGGATTGCTACACGTTACCGTGAGGCGCTCCCAATCACATATTCGTCGGCCGCGGTCCTCCGGAGACCATCCCCGTCCTGACCACCCGGCCAGTTTCGCAATCGCCTGCGACATCCCAGATTGAGGACAACTTACAGGAGCCCGCCATGACCGATCCCAGTCCCCTGTCCTCGCTATCGTCCGCCCTCGCGGACCTCGTGGCGCGCACCGCGCCCGCAATCGTCTCCGTGCATTCGCATCGCTCGCGCGCAACCGGCTTCGTCTGGAAGGCGGGCTTGATCATCACCGCGGACGAGGCGCTGGCCGACGAGGGCGAGGTCGAGATCGGCCTGCCCGACGGTAGCAGGGTCGCCGCCACCATCGTGGGCCGCGATCACACCACCGATATCGCGCTGCTGCGCGCCGACATCGCGACGGCGCCGGTCAGGCTCGCCGCAACGGTGCCGCCGCTCGGCGCGTTGGCGATCGTGGTGGCCAGCAACCGCGAGACGCCGAGCGCCGCGCTGGGAATGGTGTCGGCCTCCGGCAATAGCTGGCGCTCCCTGCGGGGCGGCGAGATCGATGCGCGGATCGAGCCTCGACGTCCGCCTGCGTCCCGCCCAGCAGGGTGGCCTCGCGCTCGACGCATCGGGCGAGGCGTTCGGCATGGCCGTGCTCGGCCCGCGGCGCGTGCTGGTGATCCCGACTGCGACGATCGAGCGCGTCGCGGCCCAGCTCGAGACGCGCGGCCGCATCGCGCGCGGCTATCTCGGCCTCGGGCTGCAGCCGGTGCGGCTCGACGACGGCATCGGCGCGATGGTCATGAATGTCGACAAGGCCGGTCCGTCGGCCGCGGCCGGCATCCGCCAGGGCGACGTGATCGTCGCGGTCAACGACCAGAAGCTGTCGGGCGTGCGCGCGCTGTCGCGCTCCCTGGGGCCCGCGAGCGTCGGCGCAGTGGTCGATGTCGCGGCGCGCCGCGGTGGCGAACCGGTCAGCTTCAGGGTCACGGTCGGCGAGAGGCCGGAGGCGTGAGCGAGGACAACGCGCCGGAGATCGTGCTCGCCCTGGAGATCGACGACCCCGCCCTCGCCGATCGCCTGGCGGCCCTGCTCGGCAAGGTCGCCGGGCTTCGCCTTGCCGGGCCCGGCGAGACGGCCGCGGCGACGATCGTGGCGCGCGATCCGCGTGTCATGCCCGAAGACATCGCATTGACGCAGCGCGAGCCTCGACGTGCTGGCGCTGATGGCCGAGGGCGCCTCCAACAAGATGATCGCCCGCCGGCTCGGCATCTCCGTGCACACCGTCAAATTCCATGTCGGCTCGCTGCTCGACAAGCTGGATGCCACCGGCCGCACCGATGCGGTGGCGCATGCGGCGCGACGCGGCGTGATCGAGCTGTAGTGCCGACGGCGACGGGTCGAGCCACCTAATAGGTCGCGTAGCCCGGATGGAGCGAAGCGCAATCCGGGACGGTCCCCGCATTCCGCTTCGCTCCATGCGGGCTACGACGCACTCACACCCGCTTCCCGCCGTTCTTTTCCGCCGCCCTGCGCAGCGCTTCGGCGAGTGCGCCGCCGCCGGAGGATTCCTGCTTGCGCGGAGCCGAGGAGGTCATGCGGGACGGGCTGCGCGCGTTGTTGTCGCGCTGCATGCCCGGGGCGTCCTTCTTGGACCCGACCTCGTCGTCGAGGCGGAGCGTCAGCGAGATGCGCTTGCGGGCGACCTCGAAGTCCAGCACCTTCACCTTGACGATGTCGCCGGGCTTCACCACCTCGCGCGGATCCTTGATGTAGGTCCTGGACATCGCCGAGATGTGCACGAGGCCGTCCTGGTGCACGCCGATGTCGACGAAGGCCCCGAAGGCGGCGACGTTGGTCACGGTGCCCTCGAGGATCATGCCCTTCTTGAGATGCTTGATCTCCTCGACGCCCTCCATGAACACGGCGGCCTTGAAGGCCGGGCGCGGGTCGCGGCCGGGCTTTTCCAATTCCTTCAAGATGTCGGTGACGGTCGGCAGGCCGAAGGTCTCGTCGACGAAATCCTTGGGCTTCAGGGTGCGCACGATCTCGCTGGAGCCGATCAGCGCCTTGATGTCGCTCTTGGTCGCCGCGAGGATGCGGCGCACCACGGGATAGGCTTCCGGATGGACGCCGGAGGCATCGAGCGGGTCCTCGCCGCCGAGGATGCGCAGGAAGCCCGCGCACTGCTCGAACGCCTTCGGTCCGAGCCGCGGCACCTCCTTCAGCGCCTTGCGCGACTTGAACGGGCCGTTGGCGTCGCGGTGGGCAACGATGCTCTGCGCCAGACCCGAGCCGACGCCCGACACGCGCGCAAGCAACGGCGCGGACGCGGTGTTGACGTCGACGCCGACGGCGTTCACGCAGTCTTCGACCACGGCATCGAGCGACTTGGCCAGCTTGGCCTGGCCGAGGTCGTGCTGATACTGGCCGACGCCGATCGCCTTGGGCTCGATCTTGACGAGCCTCGGCGAGCGGATCCTGCAGACGGCGGGCGATCGAGACCGCGCCGCGCAGCGTGACGTCGAGACCCGGCAATTCTTCCGAGGCGAAGGCCGAGGCCGAATAGACCGACGCGCCGGCTTCCGACACCACGATCTTGTTCATCTTGAGATCAGGGAGGCCCTTGACCAGCTCGCCCGCGAGCTTGTCGGTCTCGCGCGAGGCGGTACCGTTGCCGATCGCAATCAGCTCGACGCGATGCTTGATCGCGAGCTTGCCGAGGATCGCGAGCGCCTCGTTCCATTGCCGCTGCGGCTCGTGCGGATAGATCACGGCGGTGTCGACGACCTTGCCGGTCGCGTCGGTCACCGCGACCTTGACGCCGGTGCGGTAGCCGGGATCGAGACCCAGAGTGGCGCGGGTGCCGGCAGGCGCGGCCAGCAGCAGATCGCGCAGGTTCGAGGCGAACACACGCACGGCCTCGGTCTCGGCCGCATTCCACAGCCGCATGCGCAAATCGATGTTCAGATGCACCTGGATCTTGGTGCGCCAGGCCCAGCGCACGGTGTCGATCAGCCAGCGGTCGCCGGCGCGCTTGAGGTCGGCGATGCCGAACCGCTTCATGATCTTGAGTTCGTAGGCGCCCGGCACGCCGGCGGGCGGCGCTTCCTCGGCCTGGATCTGCAGGTCGAGGATCTCCTCCTTCTCGCCGCGAAACATCGCGAGGATGCGGTGCGAGGGCAGCTTGGTCAGCGGCTCCGAGAAATCGAAATAGTCGGCGAACTTCTCGCCCTCGGTCTTCTTGCCGTCGCGCACCTTGGAGGCCATGCGCGCATTGGTCCACACGTCCTCACGCAATGCGCCGATCAGATCGGCGTCCTCGTCGAAGCGCTCGACCAGGATGGCGCGGGCGCCGTCGAGCGCGGCGGCGGCATCGGCAACGCCCTTCTCGGCGTTGATGAAGCCTTCGGCCACCACTTTCGGATCGTTGCCGGGCTCGGTCATCAGCTGGTTGGCGAGCGGCTCGAGGCCGGCTTCCTTGGCAATCTCCGCCTTGGTGCGGCGCTTCGGCTTGAACGGCAGGTAAATGTCTTCGAGGCGCGCCTTGCTGTCGGCAGCGAGAATCGAGGCCTCCAGCGCGGCATCGAGCTTGCCCTGCTCGCGGACTGATTCGAGGATGGCCTTGCGGCGGTCTTCCAGCTCACGCAAATAGCCCAAGCGCTCCTCCAGGGTGCGCAATTGCGCGTCGTCGAGCGCACCGGTCGCTTCCTTGCGGTAGCGGGCGATGAAGGGAACCGTGGCACCACCGTCGAGCAGCGTCACCGCCGCCTCGACCTGCTCCGCCCGAACCCCAAGCTCCTGCGCAATTTTCTGGTTGATATTCGCCACGCGAGAATCCCTCTATCCAAGCCTCCCGTGCGGCAGCGAGCTACCGACCACGGGACGCCGCTTATGGACCAAGCGAGGTTGATTCATCAAGGTGCGGCGCGCAACCGTCGACAGAGGATTTTTTTGTTGAACCGATGCGTTCCCGCCACAATCGTGCGGGTGCACGCCGAATTGGCGCGCCAGTCCGGACTCGGTCTCCGGCTTCGCGGAAGTTTTATCCGCGGGTCAACTTGAAGATCTTGCGGCCCGCGTGTGCAAAGCAACACGCGGGACCGCCTGTCCCTGTCAGGCCGCGACGCGCGCCGACCCCATGAGGGTACGGATCAATTCCTGGGCGGACTCGTCGAGCCTCGAACCGCACCAAGGTCCCGCGATCGTTCTTGCGCACCACGACGCCTTTCAGCCGCGCGGGAAGGCCGTCAATGGCGACGACAACGTTCTGCTTGAGATCGATGCCGGGAACGTCTTCGACCAGGATGGCGCCGGCCTCGGAGAGATCGCGGACATGGACCGAATGCATGCGCCCGCCCGCCTCGACCGTGCCGCTGCGCTCGACCGGAGCCCGGGCGGCAATTCTGCGGTTGACCTCGGAGGTCGAGGTCCGGACCACCCGCACCAGCGTCTCCCGGAGGTCGCCCATCTTGCCGGCGATCTCGATCGACCCTTGCGAAATCTCAGAGGCCCTGCGTCCCGTTTCCACCGCTTCGCTGGAGACACCGGTGATCTGCGACGCTACCTCGCGCGCGGCCTCCGAGGACTCGGTCACGGTGCGCGAGATCTCCGCCGTCATCTGGCTCTGCTTGTCCATGGATGCCGAGATCTCGACCGAAACGGCGTCCACGCCGCGGATGACCTCGCCGATCGCGGCGATCGACTCGGCGGAATCGCGCGTGACGTTCTGGATCTCGCTGATCTGCTGGGCGATCTCGCTGGTCGCCTTCGTGGTCTGCTCCGCGAGCGACTTCACTTCCGCGGCGACGACGGCAAAGCCGCGGCCGGCTTCCCCGGCGCGCGCCGCCTCGATGGTGGCGTTGAGCGCGAGCAGGTTGGTCTGCTCCGCGATCTCGCTGATCAGGCTGGTGACGGACCCGACCCGGTTGGCGGCATCCGACAGCGCGCCGACCAGCGACTGGGCCTTGGTCGAACTCTCGACCGCGTCCGTCGTCAATTTCCGCGACGAGCTGATCTGCCCGGCGATCTCGGCGATGGAGCCGTTCAGCTGCGACGCGGCCTTGCTCAAGGTCTGCGCGTTCGCGAGCGACTGCTCGGCCGCCGCAGCGACGTTGCTGCTGTTGGATCCGACCGTGCCCGCGCTCTCGTTCATGAGCGCGGCGCTTTCGGCCATCTTCTCCATCTGGCCCGTGACGGCATCGACAGCCGCCAGCGTCTCGCGCTCGACCGTGTTGGCCATTTCGTTGAGGGCGGCGAACTTCTCCTGGTCGGCGAGCCGCGCCCGGTCCAGCCGCTCCACGAGTCTCGAAGCCGAGCTTGGCCTGCATCGCCTGGATGTTGCGCAGCGCGACGCCGAGCCTCGTCGTCACGCTCGACCTCGATGCGGTTGTTGAATTGGCCCTGTGCGATGCTGTCCATGGTCCCGTTGAGCTGCCGCAGCGGCGCCGTGATCGCCCGTATCGCGCGCAGGCCGACATAGCCGCAGGCGACCTGCGCCAGCACGGCAAGACCCAGCATCGCCACAAGCGTCACGTGATAGTTGCGCTCGGCAGCACTGTACTCGGACTTCGCCACATCGATCTGGATGGCGACGAGCTTGTCCAGCTCGACCTTGGCGTGCGCGAAGAGCCTCGCTGGCCTTTCCGGCCTGAAGAGCCGCCAGCTCGTCGAACTTCCGGGCCGCGAGCAACGGCAGGCCGGCGTTGATGCCGGCTTCGCGGTAGGTGTTGCGCTTTTCGGTGAAGGCGTCCGCGGCGACTTTCTCCTCGGGCGTCAGGTAGGTGGCCATGTAGTCGGCCCAAACCTTGTTGATCGCCTCGGAATTCTTGCGGATGCGGCTCTCGACTTCGGCGACCTCCTTGCCGGCGCGGCCGTCGACCGCCGCCCGGTAGAGCATGATGGATGCTTCCTTCATGCGGTCATTGATCTCGAACAGCTGGGCGAGCGGGACGGCCCGGTCCTCGTAGATGGTCGTCAGCCGCTTGTTGCTGTCATAGGCCGCCATCAGGCCGACCAGGCCCATGACGATCACGAAGACAGATTGCAGGGCGACGAGGCTGCCGAGGCGCGCCTTCAGCGTCCCGGTGAAGACGCTCAGGTAGTCGAACAGCGAGCGGCGCCTGACGACGCCGGCCTCGACACGATATCCCTGCGCCTTTCCGGCGGTGAACAGGGCATAGATGCGTTCGGCTTCCTTGCGCTGCTCGATCGGAAGTTTCGAGCGGATCGACATGTAGCCGCTGATCTTGCCGTGCTCCCAGATCGGGGTGGCGCTGGCCATGACCCAGTAATAGTCGCCGTTCTTGCGGCGGTTCTTGACCGCGCCGGCCCAGGGCTTTCCTGCCTTGATGGTGTCCCACAGGTCCTGGAAGGCCTCGGGCGGCATGTCGGGATGGCGCACGATGTCGTGCGGCTGCATCCTCAGCTCGTCCTCCGTAAAGCCGGAGGCGCTTACGAACTCATCATTGAAATAGGTCAGCCGTCCCTTGACGTCGGTCCTCGACACGATGAAGACATCGTCGCCAATTTCGTATTCCTTGGCGGTCACGGGAAGGTTCTTGCGCATAAGAATGTCCCTGGAAAATCCTTCGGAGGCGCGGCAATGCCCGCGCCGGCTCGACTATGGGTTGCGTGGCTTAACTCGCCTTGAACATTGGAACCCGTGCGAGTACGGTCGGCGCGATTGATCCAGATCAATGCACCTGCGAAAGAGCGCCCCACGCGGCGATTCTCGGCCGCTTTTCCGGATCAGGCGCGATGGCCGCGACCGTCACGCGGAGACAAGCGGGAGCGGGCATGCGGGCTACATCGGTCGGAGTCGTTCGAATCGCCACCAAGGGACCCGGCGATGCCTCCGGGCTGATGCGCCTGATCGACTCCGGCGCCATCGATCCCCACGACATCCTGGCGATCCTCGGCAAGACAGAAGGCAATGGCGGCGTCAACGACTTCACGCGGGAATACGCCGTTACCGCGCTATGCACGGCACTGGCGCCACATCTCGCGCTGCCGCCGCACGAGGTCGAGCAACGCATCGCCTTCGTGATGTCCGGCGGCACCGAGGGCGTGCTCAGCCCGCATATCACGGTGTTTACGCGCGAGGAGATCGGGAGGCGGCCCGCCGGCATCTCCGGCAGGCGCCTGAGCATCGGCATGGCGCAGACCCGCGATTTCCTGCCTGAGGAGCTTGGCCGTTCCGCGCAGATCAATGAGACCGCCAAGGCCGTAAAGGCCGCGATGGCGGATGCCGGCATCGCCGATCCCGCCGACGTTCATTTCGTGCAGATCAAGTGCCCGCTGCTCACCAGCGAGCGCGTGGAGGCGGCCGCCGCGCGCGGCAACAAGACCGCGACGATCAGCTCTTACAGCTCGATGGCCTATTCGCGCGGCGCCTCCGCGCTCGGGGTTGCGGTCGCGCTTGGCGAGGTCACATCCGACATTCGCGATGAGGACGTGCTGCAGCGTTATGATCTTTTCTCGAAGGTCGCCTCGACCTCGTCCGGAATCGAACTGATGCACAACGTCGTCATCGTGCTCGGCAATTCGGACACTTCAGCCAGCGAGTTCGTGATCGGGCATGCCGTGATGAACGACGCAATCGATGCGCCCGCGGTGGTATCTGCGTTACAGAGCGTCGGGCTTGGGATCGCGCCGCGTGCAGAAGCAGGTCGCGAGCTCGTCAACATCTTTGCCAAGGCCGAGGCCTCGCCCGATGGCAGCGTGCGCGGCTTCCGTCACACCATGCTGGAGGATACCGACATCAGCTCGACGCGCCATGCCCGCGCGGCGGTCGGCGGCTTGATCGCAGGCCTTGCCGGCACCGGGGTGGTCTATGTTTCCGGCGGCGCCGAACATCAAGGGCCGGCCGGCGGCGGACCAATTGCCGTCATCGCAAAGCTCTTGAGTTGATGCGTGCGCATGTAACACGGGTTTGCAGCCGACCTCTCCATCCGACGCAACCCTGCCCTTCGCCCTGAATCAGTTGATTAAAGTGTTCCTGTGCGAAACTAAGGTGGCGCCGCACGAAGGGGTTTGGACCACATGACTTTGCCGATGACCTGGAATGAATGGGCGCAGCACGATGGTGTCGCGCTGGCGGGGCGCGTCCGCAAGGGCGAGCTGACGGCGCAGGAACTGGCGCGTCAGGCTGCCGCCGGCGTTGCCAAGGTCAACCCGGCCCTGTCGGGCGTGGTCGAGCTGTTCGAGGACGTGATCGCCGATCCCGCCAGGGATGGCGCCAATCTCGCAGGCCCCTTCGCCGGCCTGCCCTTCCTGATGAAGGATCTCGGGCCGACCATGAAGGGCCGGCTGCAGGAGATGGGCTCGCTGCTGATGCGCGGCAACCGCGCGGCGGCCGACACCTTCCTCACCGGCAAATTCCGTCAGGCCGGCCTCAATCTGATCGGACGCACCACGACGCCGGAATTCGGCGTGTGCTCTTCGGCCGACAATCCCGCGGTCTACGTCACGCGCAATCCCTGGAATACCGACTACACCACCTGCGGCTCGTCGGCGGGAAGCGCCGCGATGGTCGCGGCCGGCGTGGTGCCGATCGCGCATGCCACCGACGGCGGCGGCTCGATCCGCATTCCCGCCGGCGTCAACGGCAATATCGGCCTGAAGGTGTCGCGCGGCGTGTTCTCGCTCGCCCCGCACATGTCCGATCTCACCGGCCTCGTCTCGATCCAGGGCTGCCAGTCGCGCAGCGTGCGCGACACCGCCGCCTTCGTCGATCACGCCCGCGGGCCGGCGCCCGGCGAGTTCATGCCGTTCTGGACCACGGCGCAGCCTTATTCGGAGATGATCAAGCGCGATCCGTCAAAACTCCGCATTGCGCTGTCGCATACCTGGGGCGACTACAAGGCCACGCCCGAGATTGCCGCTGAACTCGAGAAGACCGGCCGCTTCCTCGAAGGCCTCGGCCACCATGTCGACTATGCGCTGCCCGAGCCTCGATTTCCGCGCGGCATTTGAGGCGCAGACGATGTGCTACATCTCGAACTTCGCCGTGGTGATCTCCAACATGCTCGCCGCGCGCGGGCTGGAGAAGCCGCCGGAAGACCTGATCGAGCCCATGAACATCCGCATCTGGGAGGCCGGCCGCCACACGACATTCGCCGAGCGCGCAAAGATGCAGGGCGTGTTCAACACCACCTCGCGCGGTTTCGGCAGCTTCTTCGAGCAGTGGGACGTGATCCTGACGCCGATTACCGCGCTGCCGACGCCGAAGGTCGGCACAAAGGAATACCTCACCATCTCCGACAATCCCGATGTGCTCGACTGGTTCGGCAATCTCTGGCGCTTCTTCGCCTTCACGCCGCTCGCCAATCTCTGCGGCATGCCGGCGATCTCCATGCCGATGGCCACGCAAGACCACGGCCTGCCGCTCGGCATCCAGGCGATCGCCAAGCAGGCGGGTGACGGCCTCCTGCTGCAGCTCGCCGCCCAGATCGAGCGCGCGCTCGACGGCAAGTGGAACGGCGGCAGGAAGCCGAAGGTGAATGTGGGCTAGACCAGACCGCGCGCCTTAACCAACGCCTCGTGCAATCGCCTTGTCGACACGACCGCGCGACACGCCATGCTCCGCGAGCAGGCGTGCCGCGGGGCTTCGTGTCTCGGCAAACAGAGCCACAAGCGCATTGACGCCGGTGACCTCAGGATATCCGACTTCCTGGGCGAGGAACGGGGCGCGCTGATCGACACGCTTGAACGCCGCCGTCGGCTCAGGACGCCCAGTGTCGATCACGATGTGCTTGAGTTCGTTGTCGAGATACTGCACGAGGCCTTGCCTGAGCTTGTCGAGATCGGCGTCGCAGGCGCACATCACGGCGGACGCATTCGCATCCTCGGTCATGGCCAGCAGCAAATGCTCAAGCGTCGCGTATTGATGGCGGCGCCGGTCAGCGTGCTCAAGCGCCCGCCGTTTCGTAGCCACGTAGTTCGCCGAGACCGGCCGTTGCGACAGGTCGAGCAGCGCATCGATCCGTTCGAGCCGCTTCATGGGATCGAGCGTCGCCAACAGCTCGTATTGATCCTTGATGGGTAACTTCATCCGCGTCGCCACATTATCGGCGATCTGCCCGGCATCACGGGTTGAATCGAAGAACAGCCAGAGGTCCGGCACCAGAATTCCATGAGCCGCCGTATAGTCCTGGAAATGTTGATAGATCCTTCGGATCATTTCCCTGGCGTCGCGGGCCGCCCCCTCACTGACCTCAACGACCGCGGCCTGATAGGCGAGCGCTTCAGCCGCAAAGCTGCGTAGCGCGACGCGCCGAAGGCCGCGCGTCAGCACCCTGAATGTGCCATCCTCGAGCGGCACCAATTCGAGGAGTTGCGACAGGATGCCAATCTCGTAGACATCGGACAATCGAGGATCGTCGACGACCGCCTCACGCTGGATCGCCAGCACGACTTCGCGCCCGCCGTCAAATGCCTGGTTCAGCGCCTGAACAGTGCTCTCACGGCCCACAAACAGCGGGTAGGTCGCGTTCGGAAACGGAACGAGGTCACGCAGGGGAACGGCAGGGTAGAGCGCCGTTGCCGTTTTCAGTTGTGCAACCGGCGCAGCCGGTTCACGCCGCTCGGCGTGAAGCAGCGCCGACAGCGTGTTCCAGTCGGCAAGGCCGAACATCTTCGACACCAGCTCCAGGCTCTCGCTGTGGCTGATGGTGACGGCCTTGGTGGTCAGGGATTCGCGCAGGGTCTGCGCCATAGCCTTGGCATCGCGAAAATCGCGCATCGGTTCGTCCTCTGCATGAGCGATCCAGATGTATCAGGCGGTTGCGTTGCTGACCCGGACGCTCGGGCAAAGGGGGAGGCCGATGAAGGCTCGATACGTTCACCATTCCACAAAGGGTGCAACCGGCAGGTCGTATCAACCTGCACGGAAGGTGGCGCAAAGAGAAATCGCTGTCAATTGCGATCTCAGTTCTTCACCGCCGGGATCTCCTCCGCCACCGGCTGCTTCTGGCCCTGCTGGTACATCGCCAGTGCCTTGTCGAGGGCCTCGCGCAGCGCCAGCGCCGCGGCGACGCTGCAGCGCAGATGCGCGGTCTGGATCACGTCGACGCGGACGGCGGCGCCGACCGGCAGCAGGAGGTTGGCGGCGAGGCTCGATCTGGATCGCGCCGTTGTGATGGCCGAAGCAGGACGCGCCGTCGAAATAGATGATCGGCGCCCGCTCCGAGCTGGAGCTGGAAATGATGACGGGCCCCTGGTTCGCGGCGGGCATTTCGGGGTCGGCCATGGGCGCTCCTTGCAGCTAAACGGCGAACGAAGCGCCCACCATCGGTGCTTTGGCCCGCCCTGTCGAGGCCCATTCAGGGGTTTTGCGCGGCGCCCGACACTGGTCTAGAACCTTCTCATGAGCACCACACCGACCACGCTCCCGTTCGAGGAACTCGCCGAGGCGATCAAGGGCCGCCGCTCCGACTACGGCCATATCAGCGGGCTTCAGCTCGACCGCTTCGCACCCGCCGAGGCCTGGTCCAGCCTGCCCTATCGTCCCGTCTTCGTCGGCGACACCGAGACCGGCGTGCTGCATGGCGGCGTCGTTACCGCGATGCTCGACGAGAGCTGCGGCATGGCGGTGCAGCTTGCACTCGACGGCACGCGCGCGATCGCGACGCTCGATCTGCGCATCGACTACCAGAAGCCGGCGACGCCCGGCCTCGACATCAAGGCGCATTCGGTCTGCTACCGTACCACGCGCTCGATCGCCTTCGTGCGCTCCACCGCCTATCAGGAGTCCGAGGACGATCCGGTGGCGACCGCGACCGCCTGCTTCATGATCGGCGCCAACCGCACCAACATGCTCGCCGACCGAAGGATGGATGCGCGCAACATCCCGGTGCTGGAGGCGCCGGAGGATCCGGACGGCCCGTTCGCACGCAGTCCGTTCGCGCGCGCGCTCGGCATCCGCGTCAACGACGACGGCACGCTGACGATGCCGTTCTCGCCGCAGATCATCGGCAACCCGATCCTGCCCGCGATCCACGGCGGCATGACCGGCGCCTTCCTCGAGACCACGGCCGTCATCGGTGTCGCGCGCGAGCTCGGCGCCGCCGCGCCGCCCAAGCCGATCGGGCTCACCGTCAACTATTTGCGCTCCGGCCGCGCGCTCGACACCTTCGCCAACGTCTCGATCGTGAAGCAGGGCCGACGCATCGTCGCCTTCGAGGCGCGCGCCTGGCAGGACGATGCGGAGAAGCCGATTGCCACCGCCTTCGGCCATTTCATGCTGCGGCCGACGCCGGGAAGTGACGAGGAATAGGCGCATTTTGACTTGACGGCCGCGGTTCCGGCCACAACGATGGTACGTCTCCGCCAGAGGTATTGGATTGCGGCATCCGCTCGACATCGTTGCCATGTTCGCCGCGCTCTGGCTGCTGGCCTCGATGATGCTCGACGCGCTGACGCCGAAGGAGCTGAACGCGGTCATGATCGCGGTGGCGATCGGCCCCGCGATCGTCATCACCGCCGTGTTCTACTATCTGCGCTGCCCGCGAACGGATTTCGCGGTGATGTTCGCAGCGCTCTGGCTGATCTCGGACATCGCCATCGCCTTCGTCTCGCCGACGCAGCTGCCGCATTTCCTGATCGCGCTCGGCTTCGTGCCGGCCCTGCTGATCGGCGCCGTGCTGCATTGGCAGCGCTTCCAGCGCCGCCATGAGCGGCTGCCCGTGCCGTCGGCAAAGCGCGGCTAAAGCGCGATGAGATTTGGATGAATCGTCATCGCGCTTTAGGTTGTTGTTTGCGCATGATCTTTTCGGAAAACCGCTTCGCACTTTTCCGGATCATGCTTTAGCGCGGCAGCAGATTCGTCTTCGCGAGGTCGAGCACCTCGTCGCCGCGGCCGTTCATCACCGCGCGCAGCACCCAGAGGCTGAAGCCCTTGACCTGCTCGGCCGTGATGGTCGGCGGCATCGACAGCTCCTGCTTGGCGGTGACGACGTCGAGCAACGCCGGCCCGTCATGGGCGAGCATCTCCTTGACCGCACCGGGCAGCTCGCCGGGATCCTCGACGCGCTTGGCGAAGATGCCCATTGCACGCGCCATCGCGGCGAAGTCAGGGTTCTTCAGGTCGACATTGGTGTCGACGAAGCCCGCCGCCTTCATCTCCAGCGCAACGAAGCCGAGCACGCCGTTGTTGAAGACGACCAATTTCACCGGCAGCTTCTCCTGCGTCAGCGTGATGAGATCGCCCATCAGCATGGTGAAGCCGCCGTCGCCGGAGAGCGAGATCACCTGCCGGCCGGGCTGCGAAGCCTGCGCGCCGATCGCCTGCGGCATCGCGTTGGCCATCGAGCCGTGCACGAAAGAGCCGATCAGCCGGCGGCGGCCGTTCATGCCGAGATAGCGCGCGGCCCACACCGTGGGCGTGCCGACATCGGCGGTGAAGACGGCGTCATCAGAGGCATGATCGCTGATGACCTTCGCAAGGTACTGCGGGTGGATCGGCTTGGCGCCCGGCGTGCCTTTCGCCAGCGAGTCCAGGCCCTCGCGCGCCTTCTTGTAATGTGCGACGGCGTCGTCGAGATGCTTGCGCTGCGTCTTTGATTTGAGCAGCGGCAGCAGCGCCCCGATGGTGAGCTTGACGTCGCCGACGAGGCCGAGATCGATCTTGCAGCGGCGGCCGAGATTTTCCGGGCGGATATCGATCTGCACGACCTTGGCGTCAACTGGGAAGAACTGCTTGTAGGGGAAATCAGTACCGAGCATCACCAGCGTGTCGCAGGCGTGCATGGCGGCATAGCCCGAAGAGAAGCCGATGAAGCCGGTCATGCCGACGTCGTAGGGATTGTCGTATTCGACATGCTCCTTGCCGCCGAGCGCATGCACGATCGGGCTTTTCAGCGCCTCGGCAAGCTGCATCAGCGGCGCGTGCGCGCCGGCGCAGCCACGGCCGCAGAACAGGGTGATGCGCTCGGCGCCGTTGAGGAGATCGGCGAGCGCCTTGAGTCTCGTCGGCCTGCGGCACCACCGTCGGCGCCGCCACGCTGAGGCCGCGCGTCGTCGACAATGCGCGCTTGGGCGGGCTTCGGAAGGCGACGTCGCCGGGCATGGCGACGACGGCGACGCCGCGCAGGCCCACGGCGGCGCGGATCGCGTTCTCAAGCACGAAGGGAAGCTGGCTGGGGTCGGAGACCAGCTCGCAATAATGGCTGCATTCGCGGAACAGGTTCTGCGGATGGGTCTCCTGGAAGTAACCGCCGCCGATCTCCGCGGTCGGGATCTGCGCGGCGATCGCCAGCACGGGGACGCGGCTGCGATGCGCGTCGAACAGGCCGTTGATCAGATGCAAATTGCCGGGGCCGCAGGAGCCCGCGCACACCGCAAGGCTCCCGGTCATCTCGGCTTCGCCGGCGGCGGCGAAGGCGGCGACCTCCTCGTGGCGGACATGGATCCATTCGATGGTGCCGCGGCGGCGCAGCGCCTCGGTCAAGGCATTCAGGCTGTCGCCGACGATGCCGTAGATGCGCTTGACGCCGGCCTGTTCGAGCGTTGCCACGAACAGATCGGCCACGTTGTTGATCGCCATGTCGGTCTCCTGCTGCGCCGGTCACATACCACGGTGCGCGCATGTCAGCATCGCGGCACGATGTGGCACAATAGGCGATGTCAGGATCACAGCTAGTTTATTGCCGGCTCAGTCTTTCGCAATCGCCCGATCGTAGGCTTCGATCGTCGCCTTCGCGCGGGCAGCGACTTCGGCTGCCGTCATGCCGGGCTTGTAGAGGCTGGAGCCAAGCCCGAACGCGGTCACCCCGCCCTTGATGTACTCGGCGAAATTCTGGTCTGACACCCCGCCGACGGCGGCGATCAACACGCCCGATGGCAGCACCGCCTTGATCGCGGCGATGCCGGAGGCGCCCAGCACGCTCGCCGGAAAGAATTTCAGGCCCGATGCGCCGGAGCGCGCGGCCAGCAGCGCCTCGGTCGGCGAGAACACGCCGGGCAGCGTCACCATGGCGTATTGATGTGCGCGCACGAGCACCTGCGTGTCCACGTTCGGCGACACCATCAGCTTGCCGCCGACGTCGTTGAGGCGGTCGACATCCGCTGTGGCCAGCACCGTGCCGGCGCCGATCAGCACGCCCGATGGCGCGAGCTTCACGGCCGTCGCGATGGAGCGGAACGGATCGGGCGAGTTGAGCGGGATCTCGATCGCGGTCATGCCGGCTTCGATCAGCACGCCGACGATCGCCTCGGTCTCCTCGGGCTTGACACCGCGCAGGATCGCGACCAGCGGACGCTGCATCGGCGGAAAGGGAACGGTCATCTCAAAGATCCTTCTATGTCGTCCAGATCGCGGCAGCCGCCATCGACAGGCCGCGGCGGACGGCTTCATCCGCATCGACCGGCTGCACGGCGACCGACAAGGCGTCGAAGGCGTGACGATACAGTGTCGCGAGCCGCCCCGAGGCGATCAATTTGACGCCCGCACCCGGCACGGGGCCGGACAGCCCGGCTGCCAGCTCGACGCCGATCAAGGTGCCCGACAGCGTCTCGCGCGCCGCGGCGGGCGTGCCGCCGAACAGCAATTGGCGCGAGCGCGCGCCGAACAACAGATTGGCGGCGAAGGCCGGCGCAGCGTACGCGGCCTTGACCGCTGACTTGAAGCTCGCGACATCCTCGGCCTCTTCGGCGCCGGCGATCGCGAGCGACAGGATGGTCTCGCGCGAGACCGCGCTGAACAGCTCGCCGGTCATGAAGGTGGAAAAGCGTTCGACGATTCCGTTCGTCACCCGCACCCATTTCGAATGCGTGCCGGGCATGCAGACCAGCGCTTCGCCCGCGGCTTCCAGGCCGAGTGCGCCGAGCAGCTGCGTTTCCTCGCCGCGCATGACGTCCGGCGCGCCAGCGTCGCGCTGCGCGATACCCGGCAGGATGCGGATGTCGCGCGACTGCCCGGGGACACGCACCGCCTGCTTCAGCACGGCCGCGAGCGCCGCCGGCGTGTCGACATAGCCGGCTTCGACCCAGCCGGTCTTGGCGCCGGCCATGCCGCAGACGAGAACCGGCAGATGATCCGGCGCTTCGACCGCCGCAAGATGCGCCTGCAGCACGCCGGGAAAGCCGGCTTTCGCCGCCGCCAGCATGCCTTCATCGCTGCGGCGCTCGGCCAGCACCTCACCCGCGCGATCGACCAGCCACAGCCGAAAGCTGCTGGTGCCCCAGTCCACCGCGACATAAGCGGGTTCGGTCATGCGAAACTGTCCTCGTCTCACCGCTGGGATGCCGTCTCACGACAATGAGACGACGTCTTGCGGGTGCTCGCCGAGATACCGGCTATTGCGCGGGCAAACCAGCCCTTTCTCGCAGAACTGGACCCGTGCCGCGCTGGCACAGTGCTTGCTGCTGAAGCAGCGCTACTCACATCCGTGAACCGCGCAACAAGACGCGTCAATTATGGAGAGGAAACCCATGGAGATCGGCTATTTCACGATGCCTTCGCATCCGCCGGAGTGCGGCCTGAAGGAAGGAAACGACTGGGACCTGCAGGTCATGCGCTGGCTCGACGAGACTCGGCTATCAGGAGGCCTGGGTCGGCGAGCACCACACCGCGCCCTGGGAACCCAATCCCACGCCGGACCTTCTGATCGCTCAGGCCCTGCTGCAGACCAAGAAGCTGCGCATCGGACCGGGCGGATTCCTGCTGCCCTATCACCACCCGGCCGAGGCTCGCCAACCGTGTTGCGATGCTCGACCATCTCTCCGAGGGCCGGCTCAATTTCGGCGTCGCCGCATCGGGGCTGCCGAGCGACTGGGCGATGTTCAACGTCGACGGCATGAGCGGCCAGAACCGCGACATGACGCGCGAGGCGCTGGAGATCATCCTCAAGCTCTGGACCGAGCCCGCGCCCTTCACCCACAAGGGCAAGTTCTGGACGGTGACCAAGCCGGACACGATGTTCGACTTCCTGAAACCCCACATCAAGCCGCTGCAGGCGCCGCATCCGCCGATCGGCGTCGCCGGGCTTTCGAAGAACTCGGACACGCTGAAGCTCGCGGGCGAGCGCGGCTTCATCCCGATGAGCCTCAACCTCAACCCGGCCTATGTCTCCAGCCATTGGGATTCGGTCGAGATCGGAGCCGCCAAGACCGGCCGCAAGCCGAACCGTGCGGACTGGCGGCTGGTGCGCGAGGTGTTCGTCGCCGACACCGACGAGGAGGCGTGGCGGCTTTCGACCGGCGACATGATGGGCCGGATGATGGGCGAGTACTTCCTGCCGCTGCTCGGCCATTTCGGCTTCAAGGACTATCTGAAGCACGCACCCGACGTGCCGGACAGTGATGTCACCGTCGAATATTGCGCCAAGCGGAACTGGATCGTCGGCTCGCCTTCGACCGTCGCCGAGAAGATCGAGAAGATCTACGACGAGGTCGGCGGCTTCGGCGTGCTCTTGGTGTTCGGCTTCGACTACAAGCACAAGGCCGAGGCCTGGCACCACTCGCTCTCGCTCCTGAAGAACGAGGTGATGCCGCGCCTTGCGCATCTCGGCTCCGCAAAGAAGGCGGCTTGACGCTTCGCGGGTGCGGCGCGAATCTGCCGCACCCGCTTCTATTTCGGAGGTTTCCGCGTGACGGCAGACGCCACTCCTCTCGACCCCAATCCTCTCGACCCCAAGGACTTCAAGCAGGCGATGCGCCAATGCGCCGGCGCCGTGGCGCTGGTGACGGTCGGGGCCGAGCACGGCAAGCGCACGGGATTGACGGTGACCTCGGCCTGCTCGCTCTCGGACTCGCCGCCCTCGCTGATCGTGTGCGTCAATCGCAACGCCAGCGCGCATGCGAGGATCCGCGAGGAGGGCGCGTTCGCGATCAACTTCCTGCACGAGGATCACGCGCTGCTCGCACTCACCTTCAGCGGCCAGAAGGGCATCAATGGCGACGACCGCTTTGCCTTCGGCCAGTGGACGCGCGGCGTGACCGGCGCGCCGGTGCTGACGGACGCGGTCGCCGCGTTCGACTGCGTGCTGGCGCAAGAGTTCGAAACCGGGACGCATTCGATCTTCGTCGGCGAGGTCCGCGGCGTGTCGCATTCCGACCGAGCCGCGTCGCTGGTGTACTTGCGCAGCAGCTTCCACACTCCGCGTGAAATCCGCGGCACCGTGACCGTCGGCGACCTTGATTCACGGCATCTGAGCTGGAGTGATTTTTCCTGAACGTCACCCTATCGCGCGACGAAGCAATTTGTCTGAAGCTCCCATGAGCGCGGACGCGTAGGTCGGCTCCTTCGACGACGGGCTCGACAAGATGGCCTTCGCCTTGTTGTTGAACATCGCGCCGCTGCGGCCATTGAGATCGGGCGACACCAGCAGCGGTACCAGCCGCTCGGCATAAATGTCGGGCTCAACCATCATGAAGCTGGTCAGCCGCTCCACGACGGCGAACAACATGCGCGACCCGAGCAGATTGGCGCGGATGTTGGTCTTTACGAAGCCGGGGTTAAGACCAAAGACATCGACGTCGGGAAAACGCCGGGCCGCGTCGAGGACGAGCACTTCGTTTCCGGCCACGGTGTTCGAGTGCGCCGCGAACCGCTTGTAGCTTCGCTCCGAGTTCAAATCGTCGACATTCGCCTTCTGGTCCGTGCCCGGGAATCCCATGACGAACGCGCGCGGCCTCAGGTCGGCCCTCACCCGGTCCTTGCCGAGACGCGGCGCAATCTCGTTCAGGATGACGAGGCGGCTCAGATAGCTGACGGCAAGGTCGCGTTCGATGCCTTCGCCCGTCACCTCACGTTTGGGCCCGGCCATGATGCCGGTCGTGAATACGACGATATCGATATTGCCGGCGGGCAGCTCGCGACCGATCCGTTCGGCATCCCGCATCAAGCTCAAATCGGCTTTCATGAACGAGATGCGCGGCACCTGCTGATCGCGGAAGGTCTGCCCGACGACCAGAACCTTCGCGCCGCTGGCCGCGAGTTGATGGCTGAGCGCCCGGCCGATCCCACCGGTGCCGCCGATCACCGCGACATTCAGTCCCGTGAGCCGGAGACTTTCCCGCAGAGACAAGGTCATGCTCAGGCTCTTGTCCAATTCCAAACGTTTCACTTCAGATGCGCCTTCCGCAACACTGATGACAATAGACGCCCGCACCACGGACGCGGTGCGGGTCGATGAATGTGATGACCGCCCGTCCTCAGACGGCAGCCGTCGCGCCCAATGCGGGATAATCGGTGTAGCCCCGCGCGGCACCGCCGAAGAACGTGGTCCGATCGGCCTCGTTCAAGGGCGCACCGGATTTCAGGCGTGCGATGAGGTCTGGATTGGCCAGGATCATCTGGCCGTAGGCCTCCAGATCGGCCAGTCCCGCGCCGACGTCTGAGCCGATACGATCGCGCGGACGCCCGGGCCGATTCACGATCAGCTTGCCTCTCCACAGCTTGCGGAGATCGGCCAGAAGACCATCGTCGCCCTGATGCATGATGTGCAGATAGGCGAGCGAGAGCTTGTCGAGGCTCGCCGACCAGATGGCGATAGAGGTCCGGTCCTTCGGCGCCTTCGTTGATGCCCCACATCGTGATACCCGGTGAGAGGCGGATCGCCGTCTTGTCCGCACCGATCTCCCCGGCAATGGCGGCCGCAACCTCGATGGCGAAACGTGCGCGGTTTTCGATTGAACCGCCATACGCATCGGTACGGGTGTTGGCGCTCGGCGCGATGAACTGCTGGACCAGATAACCATTCGCTCCATGGATTTCGACGCCGTCAGCTCCTGCCGCAATGGCATGACGCCCGGCGTCGCGGAAGTCGGCGACGCTCTGGCGCACTTCGTCGGTCGTGAGCGACCGCGGCTGCGGGATGTCCTGCATGCCCTTCGGCGTGAACATCGGCACGCCCGGTGCGATCGCGGACGGGGCCACGCCCTGCCGACGATGCAGCGTGTTGTCGGGATGCGACATGCGGCCGGCATGCATGAGCTGAATGAAGATGTGGCCGCCCTTGTCGTGCACGGCATCAGTGACCTTGCGCCAGCCGGCGACATGCGCGGCTGTGTAGATGCCGGGCGTGGTCATATAGCCCTGACCGTCGTCGGATGGCTGCGTGCCCTCGGTGACGATCAGACCGACGCCGGCGCGCTGCGCGTAATATTCGGCGGCAAGTTCGCCGGGAACGCCATTCGCGTCGGCGCGCGAACGCGTCATGGGCGCCATGACCAGGCGATTTGGAAGTTCAAGGCCGCCGAGGCGGACCGGACCGAATAACGGGTTCATAGAGGGTTCCTTCTCGACAATATCGAGAAGGGCAAATGGCGCTTCTATCTGATGGAATGAATGCCATATATTGGGAATGATTGATCCATTTATGGGATAATCGAATGGAATTGTTGAACGACATGGCGCTGTTCGTGGAGGTCGTGAAAGCCCGGAGCTTCCGGGGCGCCGCCGCGACGCTCGACATGCCAAACTCGACCCTGTCGCGACGGATCAGCCTGCTTGAGAAGCAGATCGGTCTTCGCCTGCTGAACCGGACCACACGCAAGATCGAATTGACGGAAGCCGGCCAGCTGTATTTCGAACGTTGCAAGCGCATCGTCGACGAGGCGCGCCTCGCCCATGAGCAACTCGGCGAGATGCTGACCCACCCGACGGGACTGTTGCGTGTTTCACTGCCGGTCGACTTCGCGAATACTTATCTGGCGCCGGTCATCACCGAGTTCGCACAGCACTACCCCGGCATCGATTTCGAGTTCGACCTCACGCCGCGACGCGTCGACCTGGTCTCGGAACCATACGATCTGGCGATCCGCATTGGAGAATCCCAGGCCTCCCACCTGATCGCGCGGCCGCTAGCCCGCCTGCATGGCTATCTCTACGCCTCGCCGCGCTATCTCGAACTCAATGGCGAGCCACGCGAACCCACGGATCTCGTGCGCCATCAATGCCTCTGCCAGACGAGGGTGAGCAGTTGGAGGTTGCACAACGGAATGGAATCGGTCGAGGCCCCCGTCAGCGGCCGTTTCCACCTCAACAGCATCGGCATGCTCCGCCGCCTCGCGACGCTCGACATGGGCATCACCTTCGTGCCGCAGGAAATCGTCGCCGACGAGGTCGAAGCCGGTCGGCTGCGCCGCATCATGCCGCAATGGCGGGGCTTGCCCATGACCATCTATGCTGTCACCGAGACCAGACTGCTTCCAGCAAAGACGCAGCGCTTCATTGAATTTCTGCGCGAACGGTTGAACCGGGGATAGATCGGGCTGAACGCTACTGCGCCGTCTCGATCTTCAGCTGCTTGATCTTGCGATACAGCGTTGCACGGCTCAGCTTCAACGCACGCGCCGCCTCCGTGACACGGTCGCCATGCTTGCGCAGCGCCTCAACGATCGTCGCACGCTCGGCCGCGGCGAGATCCGTTTCCGCCGCACGGCCGCCGAACGGCGGTAGATCGAGATCGGCATCGGTGATCACCCCATCCTCCGCCGTGCAGCCGGCGAGCCGCAATACATGACGGAGCTGGCGCATGTTGCCGGGATACGAATAGGCGGAGAGTCGCGCCCAGGCTTCATCCGACAAGCGGCAATTCGGCGCCTCCTCGCGCGCGATCTGGCGGATGATATCGTCGCGGTCGGCGCGGTCGCGCAGGGGCGGCAGCCGCACCTCCATGCCGCGCAGGCGGAAATAGAGATCGGCGCGGAAGGCGCCCTCCTCCGCCATGCGGCCGAGGTCGCGGTGGGTGGCGCTGATCAGGCGGATGTCGACGGCGACAGGCTTGAGCGCGCCGAGCGGCCAGACCTCGCGGTTCTCCAGCACGCGCAGAAGCCGCGTCTGCAGCGCGATCGGCATGTCGCCGATCTCGTCGAGGAACAGCGTGCCGCCATGGGCCTGCACGATCAGCCCCTTCGAGCCGTCGCGCCGCGCACCGGTGAAGGCGCCGGCCTCATAGCCGAACAGCTCGGCATCGATCAGGCTCTCCGGCATCGCCGCGCAGTTCAGCGCGACATAATCGTTGCGCGCGCGGTTGCTGGCCCCGTGGATGGCACGGGCGAATACGTCCTTGCCGACGCCGGTCTCGCCCCGCAGCAGCACCGGCAGATTGTGGTCGCCGACGCGCTTCAGCCGTTTCACGCTTTCGATCAGGCCGGGATCGCCGCCGGCGAGCCGGTGCAGCGCCTCGAAGCGATCGACGGGCGGATCTCGGCGCCTGGCGAGCGGCCGCGCGCGCCGGGGCGGTGCGATCTGCCCCTGCCCCAACGCACTGCCGTCGGCGCGGCGCAGCTGGACGATGTCGCCCTCGTCGCGCTCAGCGTGATGATCGAACTTGACGTAGCGCGACAGGTCGATGCCGGACGCGATCAGACCATCGGTGAGGCCCAGCAATGCCCGCGCGGACCGGCATGCGCCGACGACGCGGCGATCGTCGTCATAGGCGACGAGGCCGCTGCCGCCATCGCCCGGGACGGTGGCGATCCATGCGTGACGGAAATGGTCGCGAAAGATCGCGCCCTCGATGCGGCGCGTCGCCTGCATCGCGACCGCGAGCGCAAGCTGGTGCGCAGCGCGGCTGAGGTCGTCACGACACGAGGTGATGTTGACGGCGCCCGAGATGCGGCCGGCAGGATCGAACAGCGGCGTTACCGCACAGGAGAAGATGCCCCACTGCTCGCGGAAATGCTCGTCGCGGTGGACCAGGATCGGCTTCTGCTCCGCAAGGCAGGTGCCGAGCCCGTTGGTGCCTTCCTGGGCCTCCGAGAAATTCGAGCCGGTGTAGACCTTCCAGCGCAGGAATATCTCGGTATCGGCCTCGCCGGGCAAGCGGCTGAACAGCATGGTCGCGTTGGCGTCGGCGAGATTGACGCAATAGCCGGCGTCCCGCAGCACGCGCGCGAGATCCTCGAGCCTCGGCTGTAGCCAAGCGGATCGTCTCCTCCATCGGCTCGGCGACATGCCGGACCTCGGCCGCGGTGAGGGTCTGCGGCGGTCCCCGGCGGGCGGGATCGAGCTTATGGCTGATCAGGGAGCGCCGCCAGGAATTGGCAATGCGCGAGGAGGCATCGGCGTCGGCCACATGATTGGCGACGGACAAGACACGGGCGACATGGTTCGAGGCCGAAAGGCTGGCCATCGCGGACGTCTCCACCCTGTATTATTGTGCAAAGTCTGGCACCGCAGGCGGGGATGTCAATCGGGAACCGGGAACTGGATGGAGGCACACTGTCTCAGCGATCGTCATGGCCGGGCTTGTCCCGGCCATCCACGTGTTGCCGCGCGTGCGAAAGAACGTGGATGCCCGGGACAAGCCCGGGCATGACGGATGGGATGCAGCTCGCCTCAAGCAACTCCGATTTGCTGCACCGCCCTCACCACGTATCGATGCACGGCCGCTTCTTTCCCGGCCTAGCCGGCGGCTTCGGCACCGAACGGAGCCCTGCCATGATCCAGCGCCGCGTCTCGGCCGGATCGATCACGTTGTCGATCTCGAACACCGAGGCGATCGAGACCGCCTTGCCGTTGGCATAGAGCCTCGGCGACCTTGTTGCGGTAATAGGTCTCGCGCTCCTCGGGGTCGGCGATCGCCTCCATCTCCTTGCGGAAGCCGAGGCGGACATAGCCTTCGAGACCCATGCCGCCGAACTCGCCGGTCGGCCAGGCCGCGGTGAAGAATGAGGCGTGGAAGCCGCCGCCGATCATCGACTGCGCGCCAAGGCCGTAGCCCTTTCGCAGCACAATGCCGAACAGCGGCACAGTGAGGCTCGCGCCGGTCACGAACATGCGGGAAACGTGGCGCACGATCGCGGTTTTCTCCGCCTCGGGACCGACCATGAAGCCGGGCGTGTCGCAGAGCGAGACGACGGGCAGGTCGAACGCATCGCAGAGCTGCAGGAAGCGCGCGGCCTTGTCGCCGGCATCGGCGTCGATCGCGCCGCCGAGATGGCGCGGATTGTTGGCGATCAGGCCGAACGGTTTGCCCTCGATGCGGATCAAGGCGGTAATCATGCCGACGCCGTAGTCGCGGCGCAGCTCCAGCACGGAATCCTTGTCGGCGACGAGTTCGATGACGCTGCGGATATCGTAGACACGCAGGCGGTTCTCGGGGATGGCGCGGCGCAGCAGACGCTGGTCGGCGGCTTCCCAATTCGTCACCGCGCCCTGGAAATAGGACAGGTATTTTTGCGCGACGGATGTCGCTTCTTCCTCGTCTTCGACCAGGACGTCGATGACGCCGTTCGGCGACTGGAACGAGACCGGGCCGACCTCGGCCGGATGATAGACGCCGAGGCCGCCGCCCTCGATCATGGCCGGACCGCCCATGCCGATCGAGGCATTCCTGGTGGCGATGATGACGTCGCAGCAACCGAGCATCGCGGCGTTGCCGGCGAAGCAATAGCCGGAGACGACACCGATGACGGGAACGAGGCCGGAGAGCCGCGCGAACTGCACGAAGGACGGACCGTCGAGGCCGGTCATGCCGAGCCGGTCGGTGTCGCCGGGCCGGCCGCCGCCGCCCTCGGCATAAAACACCAGCGGCACGCGCCAGTCTTCCGCCAGCGTCAGCATGCGGTCGATCTTCTTGTGGTTCATGTGGCCCTGCGTACCCGCGAGCACGGTGTAGTCGTAGGCCACGACGATGCAGCGTGCGCCCTCGGGGCCAAACTTCTCGCCATTCACCGTCGCGACGCCCATGACGAGGCCGTCGGCCGGGGTGTTCTTGATGAGATCGTCGAGCTTGCGGCGGCGGCGCTGCGCGGCGATCGCAAGGCTGCCGTACTCCATGAACGAGCCTTCGTCGACGAGCTGCGCGACATTTTCGCGCGCGGTGCGCTGGTTGGTGTTGCGTCGCCGCTCGACCGAGGCCGGGCGGTTCGCATCCAGCGTGTTGGCCTGGCGCGCGATCAGCTCGGCGAGATCAGGACGGACGTGGTCGAGATCGACATCGGCTTCCGCCGCCGTGCTGTCGGCCGCGACGTCGAGCGGTTCGAGATACATGATGGGGTCGCCATGCAGCAGCGTGACGCCGTCGCCGGCAACGAGCTTCATGACGCGGCCACCCTGCTCGGCCATGACGAGGTGCTCCATCTTCATGGACTCGATCACCGCAAGCTGCTGGCCCGGGCGCACGATCTCGCCCTCCCTGACCTGAATGGTGACGATGGTGCCCTGCAAGGGCGCCGCGACCATCACCGCGCCTTCGGGCACCGCCTGTGCGACATGCGTTTCTGTGCCGTGCCCGCCGCTTCGCTCGGCGGCCGCGAAGTAGAGCGGCTTGGCCGCGCCATCGGCGGCCTCGACGAGCTTTGCGATGTTGCGGTCGATGAAGTCGGTCGCGATCCGGTTGGTCCTGAAATCGGGATGCGCCAGCACGGCCTGGAGGAAGGCGATGTTGGTGACGACGCCTTCGATCCGGAATTCGCGCAAGGCGCGGGAAGCTTTTGCCACCACGTCGTGCCAGGCTTCGCCGGGGGTGTGCACGATGACTTTTGCGAGCAGCGAGTCGAAAGCCGCGCTGGTCTTGTAGCCGGCGTAGCCGAAACTGTCGACGCGAACGCCGGGGCCCGACGGCGGCTCGAACAAGGCGAGCACGCCGCCGGTCGGATGGGTCGCGCCTGATACGTCCAGCGTCTCCATGTTGACGCGGAGCTGCATGGCATAGCCGCGCGGCTTCGGGATCGATCCCTGCGCGAGGCCGAGCGAAGCGAGCGAGCTGCCCGCGGCGATCGCGAGCTGAGCACGGACGAGATCGAGCCCGAGCACTTCCTCGGTCACGGTGTGCTCGACCTGGAGCCGCGGATTGGCCTCGATGAAGGCAAAGCTGTCCTCGGCGGTGCCGTCGACCAGGAATTCGAAGGTGCCGAGATTGTCGTAAGAGGCCGCCGTCGCAAGCTGCCTTGCCGCCTCGATGATGCGGCCGCGCAAGGGATCGCTCAGCGACGGGCTCGGGGCCACCTCGACCAGCTTCTGGTGCCGGCGCTGGATCGTGCATTCGCGCTCCCAGAGATGGGTGATCGCGCCATGCCTGTCGCCGATGATCTGCACCTCGATGTGCCGCGCCTGGCGGATCAGCCGCTCCGCATAGACGCCGTCGAAGCCGAAGGCCGCCTTGGCCTCGGATTGGCAGCGCGCATAGGCCTCCGCGAGATCGGATGCGCTCTCGACCACACGCATTCCGCGCCCGCCGCCGCCGGCCATCGCCTTGATGACGATGGCGGCGTTGCTGCCGAGCGAAGTGAAGAACGCCGTGATCTCCTCGAGGCTGGAAGGCCCGCTGGTGCCGGCGATGATCGGCACGCCGCAGCGCTTGGCGAGTTGCCGTGCGGCCACCTTGTCGCCGAACAATTCGAGCGCGGCCGGTTTCGGGCCGACGAAGGTGACACCCGCTCCGGCGCAGGCGTTTGCAAATGCCGCGTTCTCGCTGAGGAAGCCATAGCCGGGATGCACGGCATCGCAGCCGGCCGCCTTCGCCGCTTTCACCATCGCCTCGATGTCGAGATAGGCGCGCGCGCCGCGGCCGGGGATTTCGACGGCGTCGTCGGCCACGCGGACATGCAGCGACAGCGCGTCGTCGGCGGGATGGATCGCGACAGTCGCGATGCCGGCGTCGGCCGCGGCGCGCGCGACGCGGATGGCGATCTCGCCGCGATTGGCGATCAGGAGTTTCTTGAACGACATCGTCTCTCTCACTCAGACAGCAGCAGGACTATTCGGATCGAGGTCCTGCTTCTTCACCTTGCCCGTCGCGGTCAGCGGCAGGGCCTCGATCATACGCACTTCCGGGACCTTGTAGACGGCCATGCGTTCGGCGCACCAGGCGCGCAACTCCTCCGCGGAGATGGTGCCGACCGCCTCCGGCTTGAGCTGGATATAGGCCACCGGCACCTGCCCCTTGTCGGGATCGTCGCGGCCGACCACGCCCGAGCCCAGCACCTTCGGATGCTGTCCGAGCAGCGCCTCGATCTCCGGCGGAAACACGCTCATGCCCTTGACCTTCAGCATCTCCTTGCGGCGGCCGAGGAAGTGCAGGAAGCCGTCCTGGTCGATGGTGCCGATGTCCCCGGTGCGCAGCCAGCCGTCGATCAGCGACTCCGCGGTCGCCTCCGGCTTGTTCCAGTAGCTCTTGAGCAGCGAGGGCGTCCGCACGCGGATCTCGCCTTCGGCGCCGAGCGGCAGCAGTGCACCTGTCTCGAAATCAGTGATCTTGAATTCGGCGCCGGGGACCGGCAGGCCGACGAAGATCGGCTGGTTGTTGAGATCGAAATCGTCGTCCTGGAATCCGGCCGTAAAGGTGTTGGAGGTGTGGGTCTCCGTCATGCCCCACGCTGCCTCCATCAGGATGGTGCCGGTGAGATCCTTCCAGCGTTTGCGATAATCGGCGTTGAGCTTCTTGACGAAGGAGACGACGCGGACCTGCTTGAGGGACGACAGGTCGAACTCGTTCCAGCGCGGATGGTCCATCAGCTCGACCGCGCCGTCGACCGGCATCGCGGTGATCGTGACCTTGTACTTGTCGATCGCCGCCATCGCGCCGGCGGCGTCCCAGCGCGCCAGCAGCACCAGCGTCGCGCCGGAGAACAGCGGGAAGATCAGGCCAAAATTCTCGCCGGCGATCCAGAATTCCGGAAAGAACGACAGGAACACGCTGCTCTCGTCCGACAGCACCGAGATGCCGTAATTGGCAGCGGCCGTATAGACCATGTCGCGATGGGTATGGACGCAGCCCTTTGGCATGCCGGTAGTGCCGCCGGTGTAATTGAGCGCGGCGACGTCATCAAGCCCAGGCGGCGGCAGCGGCGCTGGCGCGGGCAGTGCGGCGAGCGCCGGCAGCAGATCGGTCGCGCCTTCGACCGCAATGCGTGGCGTGCGGATCGAGTCCGGCGCGGGAAAGGCAGGCGTTGCCGGAACGACATCGGCAAAGCTGGTGACGATGATCTCGCGCAGGCGCACCTCGCCGCAGACCTGATCGACGACGGGAATGAGCTGGTCGAGCGCCACGATGATTTCGGCCTTTGTGTCGTTGAGCCTCGTAAGACAGCTCGAACGCGCGCGACAGCGGGCTGACCGGGACATGGACCGCGCCGAGCTTCAGGATGCCGAAGAACACGATGTGGAATTGCGGGCAGTTTGGCAGGAACACAGCGACGCGGTCGCCCTTGCGCACGCCCTTGGCCGCGAGCAGCGCCGCGAAGCGGTCGCTCTGCCGGTCGAGCCTCGGCATAGGTCGTGACGTGACCGTAGAAGATCACCGCGGGGCGATCGGGGCTCCGCTTCGCCCAGGCACGCAGATATTCCGTCAAGGGAACTTCGCCGTGCAGATAATTCGGCGAGCGCGGCACGCCTTGCGGCCAGGCCTTGTCCCACAGGCCGCGCAAAGTGGCGAGATAGTCCTTCTCGTTGAGGCCCGCGGTCATGACGTCTTTCCCGTGCTGCTTTTCTTTTCGCGACGGCACGCAACGCGGCGTCGCGCGACGTCGTTACACGTCGAGCACGGCAGAGGTCATGTCAAGAAAAACAGCACGGGCGTCGCGGCCGATGCCGCGACGCGGAAATAGCAGACGTCCCGCAGCACGCTTCGCTACGCCGCGCGCACGCCCGCGACGAAGGCGCTGACCTCGGTTTCGAGCGATTGCAGCTTCTGCGTCAGGCGGCCGCTCGATTGCAGCACGAGGCCGGCGGCCTGGCCGGTCGCCGCCGTGGCGTCGGTGACGCCGGAGATGTTCTGCGAGACCTGGTCGGTGCCGGACGCGGCCTCCTGCACGCTGTGTGCGATCGCCTGCGTGGCCGCGCCCTGCTCCTCGACCGCGGCGGCGATCGACGAGGAGATCTCGTTGACCTCCATGATGGTGGCGCGGATGCTCTCGATGTTGCCGACGACCTGATTGGTCTCGGCCTGGATCGCGGTGATCTGCGCGCCGATCTCGTCGGTCGCCTTCGCGGTCTGGCTTGCCAGCGACTTCACTTCGCTCGCGACCACCGCAAAGCCCTTGCCGGCCTCGCCCGCCCGCGCCGCTTCGATGGTGGCGTTGAGCGCGAGCAGGTTGGTCTGCGAGGCGATCTGGTTGATGAGGTCGATGACCTCCCCGATCTTGTGCGCGGCCGCGGCCAGCCCCTGCACGGTGTCGTTGGTGCGCTGCCCGTCGGCGGCGGCCCTGTCGGCCACGGAAGCCGCCTGCGCGACGCGCTGGCTGATCTCCGATATCGAGGACGACAGCTCGCCGGCGGCGGAAGCGACCGTCTGCACGTTGGCGGAAGCCTGCTGGCAGGCCGTGGCGACGAAGCTCGCGCGATCGCTCGCCTTGTTCGCGGTCTCCGACATGCCCTGCGCGGCCTGCTGCATCGCGCGCGCCTCGTTGAAGACGTCGCGCACGACGGCCTGGACGTTCGCCTCGAACTTGCCGGCGAGATCGGCCATCGCCTTGCGCTTCTCTTCGTCCGCGCGCTGCTTCAACCCGTGCTGCTCGGCGTGCATCCGGCCCACCGCCGAGGCATTGTCCTTGAACACGGCGAGCGCCTTGGCAAGCGCGCCGACCTCGTTGCTGCGATCGGTGTAGGGCACCTCGAAGCCGCTGTCGCCGGCGGCCAGGCGCTCGGTCAGCGCCGTGATCGTGGCCAGCGGCCGGGTGACGCTGCGACCGATCAGGAAGGAGGCCGCCAGGACCAGGACCAGCACGGCGAGGCAGACATAGCCGAACGTCATCGCGTTCTGGCGGAACACGGCGTCGACATCGTCGAGATAGATGCCGGTGCCGATGATCCACCCCCAGGGCGCAAAGCCCTTCACATAGGAGATTTTCCCGACCGGCTGGTCGAAGCCGGGCTTCGGCCAGAGATAGCCGTAGAAGCCCGCACCCTGCTTCTTGACGACATCGACGAAGCCCATGAACAACGCGTTGCCGGCGGGGTCCTTCATGCCGGACAGATCCTTGCCGTCGAGCCTCCGGCTTGATCGGATGCATGACCATCCTGGGGGTCATGTCGTTGATCCAGAAATACTCGACCTTATCGTAGCGCAGGCTCTTGATCTCTGCCATTGCGGCGGCCTGAGCCTGCTCGCGCGGCAGTTTTCCCTCGCTCTCGAGCTTCTGGTAATGGGCGAGGATGCCGTAGCCGACATCGACCATGTGCTGCGTCTTGGCCTGCCGGTCGGCGACCATCTGGGCACGCAGCGTCGAAAGCGCGATCGGCACGAGTGCGATCATGCCGAGCAGGCTGATGCCGACAATGAGAACCAGCTTGAAACTGATGCGGGAGAAAATCATCGGGGCTCGCAAAATTGGCGGTACAGATATGCCAATTTATCCCGATCTCCTTAGCAAAGCTTTAAGCATTCCAGTTCCCGGAATTTGAACTCCCTCAGGCCGCGCGGACGGAGGTGAGGAAGGAGCTGACCTTCTGCTTCAGGCTCGTGCTGTCGGCGGCGAGCGAACGTGCCGCGGACAGGACCTGAGACGAGGCGGCCCCCGTCTCGGAGGCCCCGCGCTGCACGTCGGCGACGCCCGCGGACACCTGCTGCGTTCCATGCGCCGCCTGCTGGACGTTGCGCGAAATCTCCTGCGTCGCGGTGCCTTGTTCCTCGACCGCTGCGGCGATTGCCGAGGCGATCTCCGAGAGGCCGCCGATGGTATCGCCGATCTCCTTGATCGCCGCGACGGATTCGCCGGTTGCCGCCTGCATGCCGCTGACCTGTTCGCCGATCTCGCCGGTGGCCTTGGCGGTCTGCTCGGCCAGCAGCTTCACCTCCGAGGCGACCACGGCGAAGCCGCGGCCGGCTTCGCCGCGCGCGCGCGGCCTCGATGGTGGCATTGAGCGCCAGGAGATTAGTCTGCGCCGCGATGCCGTTGATGAGCGCGACGATGTCGCCGATGCTGCTCGCAGCCCGCGCCAGCTCATTGACGCGCTCGTTGGTCTTGTGCGCCTGCGCGACCGCTTCGCCGGCCATGCGGGCCGAGGTCTGCACCTGCCGGCTGATCTCCGTGATCGAGGAGCTGAGCTCCTCGGTCGCCGCCGCGACGGACTGGACGTTGGTCGAAGCCTCGCCGGAGGCCGTCGTCACCGTCTTCGCAAGGTCCTGCGACCTGTCGGCGGTCGAGGTCAAGGTGCCTGCGGAGCCTCTCGAGATTGCCGGCGGCCTGCGACACCGTCTCGATGATCGTGCCGACCGCCTGCTCGAAATCGTCGGCAAGGCGATACATGTCCTGCTTACGCTGGGCTGCGGTATCCAGGCGCAATTTCTCCTGCTCGGTCCGCAGCTTCTCGCTCTCCGCCATGCGGTCGCGGAAATAAATCGTGGCGCGCGCCATTTGGCCGACCTCGTCGGCCCGCTTGGCTTCGGGCAAATCGATCGTCAGATCGCCATCGGCCAATGCCTGCATCCCGGCACTGACGCCGCGGATGCTGCGGCTGACGGCAAAACCGACGAGGCCGACGAGCCCGATCGCGGGAAGCGCGAGCAGCGCGATGATGCCGACGATCTTCCAGACCATCGCCATGAAGTCGGTCCAGATGTCGTCGACGAACACACCGGTTCCGACGAAGATCTTCCACGGCGCGAAGCCCTTGACGTAGGACAGCTTCACCGCGGTCTTCGGATCGTCCTGCCGCAACGGCCAGTCATAGGCGTAGGTGCCCTCGTTCTGCTTGCGCACGATGTCGAGCATCGCCGGAATGACGGGAACGCCGTTGCTGTCCTTGATGCCGGAGACGTCCTTGCCCATCAGCTTCGGGCTCGGATGAGCGAAGCCGATCTGGTCGTAGCTGTGAGCGAACAGATATTCGTCGCCGGAATAGCGGATCTTCAGCAACGCGTCCTTGAAGCGCGCCTGCGCCTCCTCGCGCGGCAGCTGGCCCGCAACGGCAGCAGCCTCGAGCTTTTCCGCAAGGCTGTAACCGGCATCGACCATGGCTTTCAGGACGTTGACCCTGTCCTGATACATCCGCTGGTACATCGACCACAGCGCAATACCGGTGACGCAGCAGATCGCCACCGCCATCGCGATGACGGCGCTCAGGAGCTTGGTACGGATCGAGATCTGGTTCAGCACAATCATTCTCTCTGGAAGGGGGCGCAGCAACTCGCGAACGCCGCGTGCAATCAATGTCTTGAGGCAATTCGACCATCGCCCGAATTGATCTGGTATGCGCTGATCCGGCTTAAGGCGTCGTAAATCCGGCTTCATACGCGCGAGTTTCGCGAGCATCTGTGGCAACATGATACGGTTTGAACGGTTCAAGACTGGACTCGTTCTACGTATTTTCTCGGGACTTGCCGCCAAACAGCGATGCGGTTCCGCGATCGCAATTCTAGAAGACCTCGATATCGCGCTTGCGCGCGTTGACTTGGAGGACGCTCTGGCCGAACGATCGGCACAGATCAGAGGCGGCGTGCGCGCTGCAGATGCCAGAGGCTCCATGCATCAATCGACACATCGCGGGTCGCTGGACCTGCCGGCGCTGAGCGCCGCCGAACGGCTCTTCATCTGGGGCTTCCGCGCCAAGGCGCGCAGCGGCGGCGCGGTGCCGACCGCAGCCGACATCCAGGCAGTGTACGACCATTTTCGCGTGGGCGATGCCGTACTCTCGCTGGAATCGATCATCGAGATCTTCGCCTGCACGGCCCATACCGCGATCGAGGTGCATTGCCCGACCTGCCCGCGCATGTCGGACAGCGAGCGCGAGATCCTGCACGCCATCGCCGCGGCACAGCAGGACCGCATCGACATCGCGCGCGAACGCTTCGAGAGCTGGCTGCCGCCGGTCGGCGCCGATTGGGCGCTCGCGCCGGTGCGCGGGCTGGCGACGATCTTCCGCATGGCAGGTCTCGTCCTGCCCGACCGGCAGCTACGGTCTGTCGACCACGACCGCACCATGGCGATGAAGAGCTGGCTGGTCGGCAGCCCGACATTGCACTGACGAGATGACGATGACCTCGAATGCTTGCGCAGCTGTGGCAACCCCCGAGGCCGGTCAGGCACGGCTCTGCCCGCTGCAGGCCGCGCTTGCGTCGCATCCCTGCATCGAGAGCTGCGACGAGTTCTGCCGCGTCGCGCTGTCGCTGTTCCGGTTCATCGGTGCGGCCTATACGACCGGCGCGTCCGATTGCTGGGAAGCAGCCTACCGCTATGCCGACGAGGCGCCGGGCATTTCGGACAGTCCGCTGCTGGTGGCCCGCGCCGCCGCGCTCGTCAGGATCCTGCGCAGCGGCCGCCCTTGCGAGCTGTGCTTCATGCCGCCGTCGTGCCGGCGCCTGTCGAAGGACGAGGCGCAGTTGATGCAGTTGCTGACGGTCGCGCGCAGCAAGCAGCCGGGCGAGATCGAATCCATTGTCGGCCAGCTCGTCGGCTCCGGCAAGGAAGCTGCGGCGACGCGGGCGGTCAACGCGCTGGCTTTGTGCTGACACCTAGCCGCCCTTCTTGCCGAGCACGAGATCGATGGTGTGCGCGGCGATCTTGCGCAATTGCGGCTCGTCGCCGAAGGCACGTTCGAGCACGGCGAGGCCGCGCGTCACGGTGATGATGTGCAGCGCTGCCGCCGCGGCATTGCCGTCGAACTCGCCGCGCGCCGCGCCCGCCGACAACGCGTCCTGAACGAGCGTCGTGATACGTGCGATCAGGCTTGCAAAGGCCTCGCGCGCATCGTCATCCAGCCCCTCGCCTTCGGCGGCGCCCAGCTCCATCAAGCCACGTGTGGTCGGACAGCCCCGCGGCGGCGTGCCCGCGCGGAAATTGCCGATGGTGAGATCGAAGAACGCGGTGAGGCGCTTGCGCAGCGAGCCGGTCCCGAGCGCCTTCTGCAGCGCTGCGAGATAATCCCCCGCATAGCGTTCATAGGCCTGCAGGAACAGCGCCTCCTTGCTGCCGAAGGCATTGTAGAGGCTGCCGCGCTGCACGCCGGCATCGCGCGCGATGTCGGACAGCGAGGTGCCCCGCACGCCGTTGCGCCAGAACTGGTCGAACGCGATGCGCAGCACCTCGTCATGATCGAATTCACGCGGCCTCAAATTCAGCTCCTCGATATATTTGACACGATGTCAAAAACGTGCTTTCTCGACATCGTGTCAAAAACCAGACGGGATTGATAGTCCCGTTCCGTCAATCGGACGAACCGGCGAGGCGAGCCGCGCCCGCCGGATCGAGCCCGCATGCAAAGGGACCCGCTCATGCCTCTGCTTCACATCGCGATGCGCGCCGGCAAGTCCGAAGCCTACCGGCAGGCTATACTCGACGGCCTCTACCAGGCCATGCGCACAGCGCTCGACGTGCCCGAGGACGACGCGTTCATGTCCATCACCGAGCATGAGCCGGCGAACTTCCGTTGCGGCACCGGTTACGGCGTCGCGCGCAGCGACGACGCATTGCTGATCCAGGTCACCGTGTTCGCCTCGCGCACGCCTGAGCAGAAGAAGGCGCTGTATCGCCAGATCGCGGATCGTCTCGGCGAAAGCCCGGGCATCCGGCCGGAGGACGTGTTCGTCAACGTGCTCGATGCGCCCAAGGAGAACTGGTCGGTCGGATACGGCATCGCGCAGTTTGCGTGAAGCGCCTGGACTGGACGTCTTGAGAATTGCCGCGCGGCAAGGTTTGATGAGTGGCGGGATCAAGCTCCGCAAGGCGTCTCCCGCCTCCACGCGGGAGCACAGTTCGAGGGGAAGTGAGATGGCGACATTTCGCGGAAGCTGCCTGTGCGGCGAGGTCGCCTTCGAGGTCGAGGGCCCGTTCGACCGCTTCCTCAACTGCCATTGCTCGCGCTGCCGCAAGGCGACCGGCACCGCGCATTCCTGCGAGGTGATCGTGAAGGCGGACGCGCTGTGCTGGCTGCGCGGGGAAACATCGGTCGCGCGCTTCGACTTACCGAACGCGCGCAGCTTTGCCACCGCGTTCTGCAAGTCTTGTGGCAGCCCGATGCCGCACCTCACGCGCAGCGGGCGCGAAGCGATCATCCATGCCGGCGCGTTCGACGAGCCGCTCCGGGCGACGCCCGAGCGGCATGTGCATTGGGCCTCGCGCGCGGATTGGTATGTGGACGGAAATGAGCTGCCGACGGAGGACTGAAGCATCGCGCGGGCCTCACGCCGGAGCAACGCACCCCTCCATGATCGCGTCGAGCCTCGGCCTTCGAGAGCACGCCGACCTCGGCGATGAAGACGATCCGCGATCGCGGCACGCCGGGCGTCGACGCATCGCTCGGCGCCAGCGTGGCGCGGCCGGCGGCGAACTGAAACACCATCTGGCGGCCGGGCTGCTCGACGGTCTCGAACAGGCCCTTGGCGCGCGCCAGCTTCGGCGCCAGCTTGCCGATCGCCTGCTGCAAGCGCGGCAGCGAGAGCGGGTGCTCCGAGGTCCAGCTCAAGGTCTCGAAGCGTTCTTCTGCCGGGCGCTTCGGCCCGGGCTCGCGTGGCGCGGGCGCGCGATCGACGTGCGCGGGAAATAGCAGTGCAGTCGGAATTGCGCCGTGTGGCGCATCGACGACCACGGCGGGAACGCGCTGGGCGCGAATGGCCGCACGCATTCGATCTCCCGCGCCCTCGTCCGCGAGATCCAGCTTGGTCAGCGCCACGATGTCGGCGACGCGCAATTGCGAGCGCTGGAGAGCCTCCTCCAGCGCAGATGGCGGCGTGCCGGCGTCGAGCACGCAGAGCACCGTCTCCAGCGGTGCCTCGCGCAGGATCACGGGGTCCATCAGATTGCGGACGATGTCGGCGGGGTCGGCGACGCCGCTGGTCTCGATCACGATGGTGTCCGGCTTCGGATCGTGCCGCAGCAGTGTCGAGAGCGTGCGCAGGAGATCGCCCTCGAGCGAACAGCAGATGCAGCCATTGGCGAGGCTGACGACGCCGTCGCTGGCGCCCGCGATCAACTCCGCGTCGATGTTGATGGCGCCGAAATCGTTGACGACGGCGGCGATCCGCCGTCCCCCGCATGCGCCAGCAGATGGTTCACCACCGTGGTCTTGCCCGCCCCCAGAAAGCCCGTGACCAGCAGAATGGGGACCGGCATGGATCAGCTTTCGACGACGGGCCGGCGCACCGGCTTGCCCGGCCGCGCCGCGACATCGAGAATACCGTCGGTGATCAACGGCTGGCCGCTGACGACGAGGTGCCGCACGCCCTCGGACGGACGGTTCATCGCCGTGAACGTGGCGCGATCGGAGAGGTTCTCGTAGTCGAACACGACGATGTCGGCATCGGCGTCTTTCGCCAGCCGGCCCTTGGCGCGCATCGCGGGCGTGCTCTGCGACAGGATCTCGGCCGGGATCAGCGCGCATTTGCGCACGCCTTCCAGCAGCGACACGGTCTTGCGCTCGCGCACCCATTCGCGAATGAATTTCGTGAAGCAGCCGGCCGAGCGCGGATGCGAAGTGGCATCGTCGGGCAGCGGCCAGGCATCGCCGGTGTAGGTCTTGCCGTCCGACGTGGTCCACGGCATCGCGTCGGAGGCGATGGCGCCGCCGGGATAGAGCACCGACATGTCGAGCAGGTCGCGGTGATGCGCGTTGTGCTCGGTGTCGAGGATGTGCCAGAGCACCAGCGAGGACGGCTCCTCCGCCTGCGCCTTCAAAAGCTCCTCGCGGTCGTGGAAGCGATAGCCGTCGGTGACGCGCTGCACGGAATCGTATCCGGTGCCGTTGCGCTCGACGAATTCGGGGTCGCTGAAGAAGGCGGCAGCCAGCACGGTCGAGCCGGTGCCATAAGGATAGGCCTCGACGGTGATCGGCAGGCCCTGTGCTTGCGCCTTCTCGATCAGCGCGCGGCAGCGCTCGATATCGGTCTTGCTCGACGAATTGAAATGGCAGATGTGCATGTGCGCGCCGGTGGCGCCGGCATAGCCGATCAAACGGATATAGGCCTCGACCGCGCTCTCGGGGTCGATCCGCGACATGAAGGCGACATGGGTGAAGGTCGGCACGTCCTTGGCGGCGGCGAGCTGGCACACCGCGGTCAGCTCCTGCACGCCGGCGCCCGGCGCGTAGGCATTGAGGATGCCGATGCCGATGCCGCCTTCGTTGAGGCCGCGCGAAAGACGATCGAGAATGCCCGAGACCTCCGCGTCGGTCGCGACATTGTCCATCCAGCGACGATCGCGCATGGCGTTGCCGAACGCCTCCAGCGAGCTCTCGGCATTGGAGCCGGTCATCGCGCCGATGCGCGCAAAGGCCCAGTTGGTGGCGGCGCCGTAGTTCAGCACGCGGCCTTTCCTGGCCTGCCGCTCGTACCAGGAGCCGACCGGCAGCACGCCGGCCTCGAGATCGAGCGTGGTCGTAACCCCGTCGAACGCCTGCATGCGGTCGGCCGGGATCGACTGGCCATGCGCGTGCAGATCGATGAAGCCGGGCGCGACCACGAGGCCGGCGGCGTCGATCACCCGCTCGGCGCCGCCGAGGCCCGTGCCGACAGCAACGATCTTGCCGTCCATCACCGCCACGTCGCCGACGGCATCCATCCCACTCGCGGGATCCACCACCCGGCCGCCAGAGATCACCAAACCGCTCATCTCGTCACCCCTCCACCTCGAAATCGCATCAAGGCAGATTCCGGAACAGACCACCACCTCCACTGAAGCCGACGCAGCATGCTGATAGGGAAGATCACTTGGAGAAATTGCCCGGAGAGATCACTTCGCGGGTAAACCACAGACAGCATGCGCATCCTCGCCGCATGATTTGCCCGAGTGATGCTTTTCTCCTCAGCCCCTCCAAAGGAAAGGGCGCAGGGAAGGCCGGGCGCCGGCTGGCACCCGACGACGACAGTCTGCAAGACCCAGAGGAAGATGAGCTGCCTGACGATATCGAGGACGAGACCAAATACTTGCCGATCCCGAGCCTCACGCGATTTCGGCCTCGGCAAGCCCCTCGTGCTGGCTTTCGCCCGCGAGCGCCTGCCTGATGATCTCGACGAGGTTCGCTACATCTTCAGCAAAAGCGGTGCCTCCCAGAAGTTCAAGACCCTGCTCTCCCGACGGGGCGCGATCGATGCCTGGCATGACTATCGGGACACGGCGAGGGAGCGGGCATTGCGGGATTGGTGCGAGGTCCATTCCATCGAGATCGTCGACTGACCGGGCAATCACTCGAACACCATGATGTACGCGAGGCGGCTCCGCCGTCTTCTCGCCCCCATTGTCATTCAGTGAGCCAGGCGGGGCGGCGTTACGGTGGGCAAGTTCCCTGAGGTTCCGTGTGATCGTCCGACGTCATCTGCAACGAGACATCCATCATTCCATATCGCGCCGCACTTTGCTCGGCGGATTCATGTCGGCAGGCAGTGCCCTCGCGCTCGGCGGATGCGCCGGCCTCGGTGCGACCGGCGCGCGCTACGATGCTTCCTCGCTCTCCGTCGACTCGACGGTGCTCGTCGCCACCACGCGCAAGCCCGTGAACGGCGCTCGCGCCAAACCCTGGTTCGGTCCGGAGCGCGCAACGAGCATGACGGTCGCGCGGGCCAAGCTGGTGGCGCCGGACGAGAGCCGTCTGTCGCTTGCCTCGGTTGGACTTGGCGGTTGGCGCCTTGATCGGATCGAACCCGCGCCGGCCGACGCCGGCGATCTCGCGACGCAGGCCGGCGGAGGCGACGTGCTGATCTATGTGCACGGCTTCAAGCAGACGTTCGAGACGGCAGTGCTGGACGGCGCTTATCTCTCCGATGCAATCAAGTTCCGCGGCCGGACCATGGTGTTCGCCTGGCCCTCCAAGGCCGGATTGTTCGACTATGCCTATGACCGCGACAGCGCGATGTGGGCGCGCGACGATTTCGAGCGCGTGCTCTCAGCGCTGGTGTCCTCGCCGAGCGCTGGCCGCGTCAACATCGTCGCGCACAGCATGGGAACCATGCTGACGCTCGAAAGCCTGCGTCAGCTCCATGCGAAATACGGCGATACGGTCACGAGCAAGATCGGCGCGGTGGTGTTTGCCGCCCCCGACATCGACATGGACGTATTCTCCTCGGCGATCCAGCGCATCGGCCCGCTGGCCGGCAAGATCACCGTGATCGCCTCGACGAACGATCGCGCACTCGCGCTGTCGGGACAGCTCGCCGGCGGCATGACGCGGGTCGGCGCCGCCGAGAAAGCCGCGATCGCGCGGCTCGGCGTGCGCGTGGTCGATGCGTCAGCCGAAGGCTGGGGCATCGTCAACCACGATTTGTTCCTGTCGAATACGGAAGTGCAGAAGGTGATCCGGCGGTCCATCGACGGCACGACGGCGTGAGGGCGCGGCTGCAAGGCACGCGTTCGATGCATGCAATCAATCACGCCGAAGCGATGACACCTACGACGGCAGTTTTCGCTCGGCAATGATCCGCACGGGCGGAAAGACGACGCAATCCGCCACGTCGAACAGCACTTCGATGCTGCGATCAAACGCCCGTGCGAAGGCCATCGCGTCATCGCGCCGTTCGTCGGCAATGGCGGTGCCGAGCGTGCAATGGGGCGTCCAGGCGCCGGGCCGGTAATGAGGACGACAATGCGCGGGATCGATGGCCGCGCTGATCGCGCCGTGGATGCGAGCGAGGGTTTCTTCGGCCTCCGGCTCCGCCCAGAGCACGAGCGGAGAACCTTCGAACCAGCGAATTCGATTGAACGCGATCCGCAGTTGCCTCTCGCCGGCAGTAGCCGCCAGCATCACGTCCCACGCAGCCTTCTCGTCGATCTCAGGTCCGTCGTAGATCGCAAAGGTAAAATGAGGTCTGTAGCCGAGGGCGCGCATCGAGGGCTCGACCTCGAACGCCGCAACCTGATCCCACAACCGCTCGATCTCGCCTGCTGTCTTGTTGTCGGACCGAATATTGATCGCCAATGCCACGGGCTCACCCCAAGCGTGGAACAATCAAATGACGATCAGGGGATGGGCTGGATCAAGACAATGGCGCTCCCTAGGGGAAACAAAGAGCGAAGGCCTAAGCGATTGATTACGCAGAACTAAACGGACAGCCGCTTCCGCATTGTGTAGCACGGATAACGGGTCCGGCCAACCGCCCCTGCCCGCCAATACAGAATGTTCGTGGATAAGTGGAAACGGGCACTCGGCTCAACCTGACCCGCAGCCTACGATGCGCCGCTTATTATTGGGGCAGGTTATGGCTAAGATCAGTGTCGACCTCGAAAACTGCTACGGAATCAAGAAGCTCAAGGCGGACTTCGATTTCAAAAAGGCGAGAGCATTCGCGATTTACGCGCCCAATGGGGCAATGAAATCCTCGCTGGCGACGACATTCCAGGACATCGCAGACGGCCAGCCCTCAAAGGACCGAATATTTCCCACGCGTACCACGAGGCGAACCATCACCCTGGACGGTGCTCCCCTTGCAGAGGATGCTGTGCTGGTTGTCCGGCCTTATGACGAGATTTTTGGGAACAACGAGAAGACGTCGACCCTGCTCATAAACGCAAAACTGAAGCAGGAATACATCAGCCTGCATGAGGCGATCGAGGAGTGCAAAGACAACTTCGTCAAAGCGCTCCGGACCCAATCTGGATCAAAGCGAGATATCGAAAAGGAGATCTCGAGGACATTCACGGCGAATGAAGATCAGTTTGCGAAAGCTCTTTTCCGCATCGAATCCGAGGTGCTTGCTCAAAAGTCCGCGCCGTTCAGCGATGTCGATTACGATACCGTCTTCGATGACAAAGTTCTTGGCCTCCTCGCAACGAAAGACGTCAAAACTGCCATCGAGGATTACATCAAAAAGTACAACGAGGCTCCTGGCCAAATCGACATACTTCAAACGGGGTACTTTCAACTATTACAATGCTGCGTCCGTAGCGAAAAGCCTCGCTGACCACGGTTTCTTCAAAGCGAACCACTCGATCAATCTTGTATCTGGGACGCGTCTCGAAATCAGCAACGCGAAGGACCTAGAGGCGCTTATCGCCAAGGAAAAAGAAGGGATTACAAGCGATGCGACCCTCAGAAAGAAGTTTTCAGAAATCGAAAAACTTATGCAAAAGAATGCCACGGTCCGCGACTTCCAGTCCTACATTGAACAACGTGAGGATTTGTTAGCCCAGCTGGCAAACGTTGACGCCTTCCGGGAAGAGGCATGGAAGTCGTACATTTTCGCCAATATCGACTTGTTTAAAGAATTGCTAGCTCATTACCGTGCAGTAGAAAAACGGAAAGCCGAGATCGAAAAAGAAGCTGCCGCCGAACGAACTCGTTGGGAAGAGACCATCGATATTTTCAACGACCGCTTCTTTGTGCCGTTCGAGCTTGTCGCAAAGAACAAAATCTCGGTGATGCTCGGTGAAGACCCGATTTTGAACCTTGGCTTCATCTTCAAGGACGGCACCGAGAGCACGTCGGTTGATCGGGAGGCACTCATCTCGGCGCTCAGCACCGGTGAAAAGAAGGCCCTGTACGTTCTGAACATTATCTTCGAAATCCAGGCGCGGCGAGCAGCAAACCAGAAGACTGTACTAGTTGTTGATGATATCGCTGACTCCTTCGACTACAAAAATAAGTACGCAATCATCCAATACCTCAAGGACATAGCGGATGATGAGACGTTTAATCAGATAATCCTCACGCACAATTTCGATTTTTTCGTACCGTGAACAGTAGATTTGTAGACTACGACTATTGCTACATGGCATCGAAAAGCTCCGCCGGACTTTCGCTACAGAAGGCCGCTGGCATAAAGAACATCTTTGTGAATGACTGGAAGTTAAACTTTCACTCGGATGCGAAGAAACAAATTGCCTCCATACCGTTCATACGCAACCTCGTTGAATTCACGAAGGGCGAGGCGGACGCTGACTATGGGACCCTCACGTCCTTGCTCCATTGGAAGGCGGACAGCACCACGATCACGCGGAACGCATTAGCCGACGTCTACAATCGGGTATTCCACTCAACGATAGCGCTGGCCGATGGTACGGGGTCCGTGCTGTCGGACATTTTCGCCGCGGCCAGCGAATGCCTCAAAGCAACGGAAGGCATGAACTTCGAAAACAAGGTCGTCCTGTCGATAGCCACCCGGCTCTCCGCCGAGAAGTTCATGGCGGAGCAAATAAAGGATGAAAAACTGCTCGCCGGGATCACTTCAGCTCAGACGCCCAAATTGCTGAGAGAGTACAAGAAGCGGTTCGCGGCCAAAACCGCCAACATTGCCATTATCGAAAGGGTAATGCTGATGACCCCGGAGAATATCCACCTGAACTCTTTCATGTATGAGCCCATCATCGATATGTCCGACGATCATCTCCGAAAGCTGTATCGAGATGTCGAGACGCTTAGTTAGCGTCGTTTAGCTTGTCGCGGTATTCTCTTGGCTTTGCTTTCTGAAGCGACCTTCTTGCCAGACTGGTCCCGCGACTTCGTGACGCCGTCAGCACGTTCTTTCAAGATGCGTCTTTCAGCTTCCTCGCAATAGCTCTCGTTCATGTCGATTCCAATGACCGACCTCCCGGAGCGAAGCGCCGAGATGGCTGTCGTGCCCGAACCAAGAAACGGGTCGAGAACAACCCCGCTTTCAGGACATCCGCAAGCCAAACAACGATCAACAAGCTCGGTGGGATATGGCGCCGCGTGGCTGAAGGGATTTTCAGGCCGAGCGGCTATCCGCCAGATATCTTCCTCACCATTCAACGCGGACCGGTCGAAGAAATATTTCGGCCCCTTCGAGAACATAAAGACGTGCTCAAAGGTGCGGTGAGGTCGATCGTGCGCGGTGGGCTCACTTAAGCATCCGGGGCGCTCCCAGATCACCGCGGTCCGCAAGGTCCACCCAGATTGTTGCATGGCAAGCGCTACTCGCCAGGGAAGACCGATGAGCGATTTCCGTGGGAGACCTAGCCCGGGACCATCTACGGCCCGGAGTTTGGCTCTCGCTAGCTGGCGTCCAGCGCTTTTTCGATCACGTCCATGCGGGCGGCCCTTCGCATTGTAGTAGGCATCCCCGATGTTCAGAAAGAACGTTCCTCTTTCCTTTAGCACCCTGCGCAGTTCTTCGAACGGCTTAACTAGCGCGTCAACGTAAGCCTGGATTGTCGCTTCGTGGCCGATTTGGCCTTCATAGCCGTAATCGCGCTGCCAAAAATATGCGGGAGAGGTCACTGCGCAGTCGACCGATTCCGACGCCAAGGACTTCAGACCATCTGAGACGTCTGCCGCCAGTATTTTATATGTCAATCGGCGGCCGACACTTCCTTCACGAACTACAACCCGGGGTAACTCCACACCCGAGATATCGTTCGGAGAAGCCTGCGGTTCAGCCTGTTGGAGCGAAGCTTCTTGGAGCGTAGACTGCCGGCCTAGATACACATTGACGGCATCTTCAGAAACGCGGATTTGCCCCCGGTCGCCCGCTCTTACGTGAGCAAGCTGGCCAGAGCGAACGGCCCGGCGGAGGGTGGAAATGGATACTTTAAGGACCCCCTCAAGCTCCTGAAGCGTGAAAAGTCGCTGGAGCATGTCCCCTCCGAATCATTGCCCACTCTGCCAACGGCGTTTCTATGCCAGAACTTGCCACAAGTGGTCAATGGTGGTCACTCACGCCGTCGTTGAGTGATAAGGCGGTTTTGATACCGGCGGCAAATGCAGCCCTATCAAAAGAAGAGACCAAAACCACACTCATGGAATTGAGAGCCACTCCAGATCTTAAGCTGATGTCCTCCGGCACGAGCAGAACCACTTTTGGATTCGATAGGTCAGAGCGCCACACATCTTTAAAGTCAGCGATGTAAGCCAGCGCCTTGTAGATGCCGTCGCTGAGATAGCTCCCCCGCCACGAATTCTTCGCTTCAACAAGTACAATGTGGCGCTCTTCGCCTTTTTGATGGACGATCACTATATCAGGTCGCCGGGGAGAGGATCTAACCCCGAGGTGAGCTTCTTGAATTGCAAGTTGGGCAGAGTGACACCCAAGAAATGTGACGGGCGACTGGTCGAAGTAGACAGTGACAGTCGACGCCCCTTTCACGAAGCGAGCAACATGCGCTCGGCCAGATATCGCTAAGCCGTATTGATGAGGAGGCCCAAATGCCGCTTCGTGCTCCAGCACGTCCAGCACAAGAGTAAGGCCGTACAATTCAAAGAGGTCGTCTTCGTCTAAGGGTGAGAGCCAATTCACCGATAGCAATTCACGAACGGAGAGCCACCTGCTCGCCCTGTTTCGGTCCACCATCTGCCGACGCCGTTGCGAAAGAGTTGCTGCTAATCGATAGGCCGGCAACCTCTGTCGTTGGGCTGATGTGATCATATTGACCTCAAGCGCCTTCGGAGACGGAACGTCCTTGAACCAAGGATGCCGATTCGCCTCGCGACATCCGTCACAGAATCATTTGCAATTGCGGCGGGAGCGCCTTAGACCCGATGCGTTCCTCAACCTCCCGAAGAGAGCGCTCCAGGCTGTCAACCAACCACCTCACCAACTGGTTTTCTGGAAGCGCAAAACTCCGAGCCGGAAGTCGGGTGAGAAATTGGACCGGAGAGATGCGGCCCGAATGGCGTGCTACCGCAGTTAAATCCCATCGAACGTTACCCCTCAACGCCGGGCCCACCACGGCGTTCTCACCTACATGCTCATTTGACAACGAGATCGAGCAGGGCCGGTAAGGATTGTGAGCAGAACGAACCATATCCAGCTGAAAGGAGATCAACTATCGATCCTAGAAACCATACATCCGTTGACGCGGCAGCCAATGCTTCTAGAAAGTGCTGCACTACATTCGAGTCAATGGCAGGAGCTTGGCCAGCCTCGACAGAAGCCCCGATGCTTGACAGATACCGGCCAGCTCGACTGGGATCGAGGACGAACTCCCTCCATTGCTCCAAAAGGCTCAATCTACAAACCCTGTCCAGACCGACAACGTAGACTTGAACCGGTCGACCGCATTCGGAGCTAGAATAAAGCGCCTAACCAGCTTGACCAAGTCCTCGTGCTTGTCTGCTCGCCCTTGAAATTGGGGTGCGACAAACAACTCAAGTCCGGACAATAGAAGGCCTTCGGTCGTCCTTGCCGAATCCAGCGCCAGCTCGCCTCTTGCGTGGCGCATCATGGCCTCCGGTATGGCATAGCCCATTGCCATGCCAAAGGAGGATAGCCCGTCCAATTCAGCGAAGATGCCCTTCAAAGCATTAAGGAAGTCCGTTTTTGCTGGCTTCAGCCCACCACTGCCTTCCCCTGCTCCAAGATCGATGAGGCCCTTGTATATGTCGGCGCTTGGGACCGTTACGGGAATGAATGCAAAGCGCCGAATGAAAGCATATGAAAGTCGCTTGAGGCTCGCTTTATCTGCATCGTTCATCGAACCGATGATCCTCCACCAGTTCGGCACTCTGATGACCTCAAGCGATTCATCAGCTTCGGCGTCCTCCATCGCGAGTTGGATTCTTCGCGGGGCGGCGCCTGCGGCCGACCCTCTCATCAGATAAGGCAGATCGACGGCGTTTCCGCTTAATAGCGTGAATAGCTCCCCGAAGGCTTTATCGATATCCGCACGATTGATCTCATCTATGATAAGTGTTCGGCGTTGTTTGATGGCAGTCGTTACGAAGCCGGGCTGGAAATCTAACTGGCCCGACTCAATTGCAGAGGGTAGATATCCTCCGATGGTATCGATGGTGGTCCATTGATCTGTAGCAGCGGCCATAGTCCACGGAATTCCGGACGCACCGCATAGCCTCCTAGCAAGCTGCGTTTTTCCGGTGCCGGGTGGCCCAGTAAAGATCACGTGCATTCCGGCCCTTAGCGCTGAGGCCGCTCGAAACGCAGCGTCCTCTACGCCAGCGAGCCCGCTGATCGCAGCACCTAGATCGGCCCCATCAATCTCCCACGTAAAGTCATCATCCTCCGCAGTAACAGGCGAGGCCACTGCGGAAGCCGGCGCTACACTGACGGGAATTGCTGGCGCAGAACCGGGCGGCACAAGGAGCGCCATAATGTCCGCGTCGCTCAACGAATTCGCCGCAAGGGGATTGCAGAGAGGAATGAGTCTTCCTCGTCCGTAAAAATATCCGGGACGAGACCGTAAGCGTTGAGGTGAAACTCTTCGATAAACTCAGCGATGGCCGCCTGATGCGAGGCGACTTCCTTCTGGCGATAGCACCAAACAGCGAGATTATGAATCGATATCGGGATTTGACCAATAACGTCGGCATGCCGCTCGGAGAGGACCGTTACGAGATTGGGATCAAGCGACCAAAGATCGTTCGCCGTGCCGCCGCCCTGCCGGTACACAAATTGCTTGCCGGTGCGCATGCGCTGCAAGCTAGTCCCCGCATGTTGCTTAGGTCGCCAGGGCGTCAATCCCGCGATAGCCTTCCCGAAAGGGATGTACCAAGGCTTATCTGGGACACCGCCGCCGGGCTGAAAATAGTCCTTCAAGAGAGACGTCTCTTGTGCGCTGCCGAATGTTTTAGACGGGGTGGACGATGCGGGTACTCCATCTCGCAACATTGCTAAAAAGCTAATCAGAGAGGAATGCGTTTGCTCCGGCAAGACTTCCAGAGCATGCGATATATGATCTTGAGTGAAATAGGGCATGGCCTTCCACAACCAGAGAACCGCATTGATGTACGCCGATTCGCTAGGCTGCTTGAAGGTGTATGAGGCGGATTTCTCGCCGTTAGATAATCTATCCGGCCTCGATCGCGCTATGGGTCAAAAATCTAAGAGGTGACCTCGTCACGCGCGACGTCGGAGATTCCCCCGTCCCCCAGGGTGCCATTGGCTTCACGTCTCCAGCCGCCTCAGAAGGTTTGCCACCGAGGATGGATGCCAGCGCCCACCTCTCGGCGTTATCATCTCTCGATCGTTCAGTTCGTGCGCGATAGCCAAAAGCGTCGTCGCACCCCGGCCTTGATGTCCTTCAGCACCAGCGCGAGGTCCGAAGCCCGCTGATCTGCTTCTGCCCTTATCCTCGCGACTGCCGCACCGTTACCCTTCCCTGCGCGAGCAAGCGCCGCTGCACCGTTTGGATTGCCCAAGCGCTTGATATTGCCGTGGCCGCGCTGCCCTTTCTCCTGGACGCGCCTTCGGGCCACTTGAAGTGCGTCCTTGGTCCTCCTTGAAATCGCTTGCGTTTCCGCCTGGGCGACGACCGCTAGAACGCCTATCGTAAGATCGTTTGCTTCCGGCATGTCGCAGCAGACGAATTTCACACCGCTGTCCCTCAACGTTAGCGTGAATGATGCTGACCGGGAAAGCCGATCCAATTTCGCGATCACCAACGTCGCTCCTGTGACTTTGGCATGATGAAGCGCGGCCCTCAGTTGGGGGCGCTGTGTGTTCTTACCGCTCTCGACCTCCGTGTACTCGGCAATGATCCGCGCGTCTCTCCCCGCAGCGAATCTTTGGATGTCAGCTTCTTGTGCCTCTAGCCCCAATCCACTCTGGGCTTGCTTCTGTCGAGACACGCGCCGGTAAGCCACGATCTTCAAATTTGCCTCCGTACAGAACCGTCCAACGGTCGTTAGGCCGTTTTGGAATTTCGACTTCGACTGAAGTTTCGCAGCACACTACCTTGCAAAAACCCTATTTACTACTATTTTCTGAGCTATCAGTTTTTGCAGGGACAAGGGATATGAAGACCATCACAATTTCTAGCGATGTCTTCGCCGCCATCTGGAAGGCCCACAAAGAAGGGGACGAGACCGAAGACGCTATCCTGCGTCGAGTTTTCAAGCTCCCTCCGGCCCCCGCGGCAGTTGCTCATAGCGGCGGGCGAATGGGCGGGTTTTACGACGAGCGAAGCGGCGCACATTTCCCCGAAGGGATGCGGATATTCCGCGTCTACAAAGGACGGAAATACGAGGCCATCGCAGAGCGGGATCGATGGTTCGTGCCCTCAACAGGCAAGTCGTACCACTCGCTCAACAAGTTATCCCAGTCGGTTAATCCCGGAGGCACCGAAAATGCCTGGCTGAACTGGAGATACACCGACGAAGAAGGAAAGGATCACTTCATAGACGAAATTCGAAAAGACCCAACACGCAACATCCTCTCTCGCCGCTCTGGATAGTGGCGATCGAAATTTGCATTGAGCGCTTAGTAAAAGGAAAAAGATATGTCAGCCCCTACGAAGAAGGACGCCATTTGGCTGGCCGGCGTCATGGACTCTTTTGGCCAAATCGGAATCAAAGGCCTGAAGACTTTTGCAAAATTCAAGTCGGCCTATCCCGACAGGCTCGAAGCTATAGCGGCTGCGCTCGGGGTAGAACGAACTCCATCCGGCCCATTTGCCCCGGCTGGGATTTCTAGGAAACCCCACTATGAACTGGTTATCGCGGGTCGCGACTTGGTGTGCTTGGAAAACCTTGTCGTGAGCGAAATGCGCACCGCGAAGAGGCAGCTATTTGAGGAGGCCCGGCGCAAAATCCGTCAACTCAAGTCAAAGATGGGTTTCCCTATTGGCTTGCCGAACGAAGACGAGGAATGATTTTCCTTAAGAATGGCAACTAATAGTCAGCTTGTAATGACTGATCGCAACGAGCGAACTCGGGCCCTGAAGGAGCGCATCCGTCTCGGCCCGCTTTTTCTGCTTCCACTTGCTCGATCCCGGGCTGCGGGCGGCCAACTATGAAGGCCGTCCGTGCGGGGTTGGCACCGCATCATTGTCGCCGACACGTCGAACACCGTGCTCGACACGGGAGCTTTTGGTTCAGCACTTACTCGGCCGCCCAGCTGAAACCCTATCTTTCAGCAGCGACCACTTACGTCCGGCTGCGGGCAGCCTCCGACAAATTTATCGCCGCGGCAATAGCGGCGCTGCAGTCTGCGCTGGACGAATCTGGACCAGTGGAGATTGCCACTCGGCTGAAAGGCATGTCGGCCGCCAAGCGGGCGAAGATTGGTCTAGCTCGGCTCAGAGCCGCCAACGTCACGCCCGAGCGTATTCTCTCAATCATCCTAGCTGTGACCGCACTGGCTGATGAGAAGGGGCACCGGCCCAAGGAGTTTCGTACAGTGCAAGCCTGCAAAGCAGTACACCGTCTGGCCAGCGGTACTGGATGGGTGATCTATGACTCTCAGGGCCGCGAGCACCGGTCCAAAGCCCGTGCGTATCCCAGGTCATCTGGCCCCGTACTGCGCTTGATGGGGCGGATGCTTGAAGGACCGTGCGAGTGGGTCATCGAGAAGCACCTCGACGGGGTGCTGACGCATAAGAACCGCTACGGGCGCCGTTCACGAAAGGCGTCCAGCTAGACCGACTCGCCTCGGAATTTTTCATGCCGCGCATTGTTAGCGAGAGATCAGGTTGAACCTATCCGGTACGTCAATAATCGATGTTAGAGCAGGTCACTTTGAACACCTGCCACAATCAATCCCACTTATCCTCCGATGATTCCTCATCCGGCGTCCATGATGTTTGATTCCCAACTTCGCGCGAAGAGCGCGGAGCTACAGAGTTCAGTCACGAAGCTGACAGGGGCTCTCCTAGCCCACGAGACCACGATGCGCCTCCGCAAGCGAGCGCGGAAGGACGTAGATCGAAAAAACTTTCACGCGGCCGTTGAGGCGCTGGCCTGTAACATCATCCTCCTGAAGGCCACCGGCACTAATGCCAAGCTTGCTGTACCTCGCTCACACGCCTTTCTGTGGCAAGGCAACGCCAGCGTAAACCCAGTGTATGGGCAGCATTTCTTAACGGCTATCGACCTGATGGCATCCTTGGGCCTCATCGCGGAAGAGCGACGGGGCTACAGGATCTCCGCAAGGTCGAGAATGCCGTCGCTTATCGGACCGACAGATGACCTCGCCCGGCATCTGCCGCTAACCCCACCAGATTGGCGCGCCATCCACCGGATTGATGATCCTGCGTTGATCATTCTGAAGGGGGTAAAGGACGACGACGGGCACGCCGCCGCTATCGCATTTCGGGAGACTGCCCAATCTTGCAAGTTTGCGAACCAAGTTCGACGCATAAATAAATTCCTGCGCGACGCTGACATTGAAGTCACGGGCCAGGACACCGGCCTCTCTTTAGGAAAGGATGGGCATGTCATTGCCCCCTATCGCCGTTCGCTGCGGCGTATCTTCAATAATGGCACATGGCAGCACGGCGGTCGCCTAGCAGGTGGTTATTGGATGTCGATGGAGCGAGCCGAGCGAGGCCGCATCCGCATTGACGGCGAGCGTATCGCTAACGTCGACTACCGGCAGCTATTCCCACGTTTAGCCTACGTGCGGGCAGGAGAGGCGCAGCCTGAAGACGACATCTACGACGTGGCCGGGGATGGCACCGGGCGCGATGGTTGGAAAAAGCTGATGAACGCGATGTTGTTCTCGGATCGGCCGCTAAAACACTGGCCAGAGGACACGCGCCAGCATTTTCCCCCGGCACAAAACTGCGGACGGCCATCGAAATGCTCGAAGCGAGGCACGCACCCATCAAGGATTTGCTCGGTGTGGGTCTGGGATTTCAATTGATGCGCATCGAGAGCGACATGCTCATCGAGGTCATCACCTACCTAGCCCAGGCCGCGGTCACCGCGTTGCCGCTCCATGACGCCGTGCTGGTCGCGAAATCGAAGGCTGACATTGCAGCAAGGGCGATGCAGACCGTTTTCACGCGAGGGAGCGGCTCTCCGTGCGCGATCGTTTCGACGACATTTTGGTAGCGATGACAATGACTTAACTTCCTATGCCTCCGCTAATGGAGGAGCAACAGAGAGGGGGGCTTAGAGCTATAAAGGGTTGCCACTAGGCTCTCTCCTTTGTGGGGTGCTTTCGAGGGAGGTGAGTGATCACCACCATCTAAGAGGAGCATCTCCTTTGTGTCCCATCGAGGCACTTGATGCCATACCGCAAGGGATACCCAAGACCGCAAGGGATACCCACCCGAGTCCGCTGAGGCCCAAATCAGAGCCCTCAGCGAGGCGCCTTCGGTCTAATCTTGTTATTCGCTGATTTCGGTTTGCGCTTACCCTTACCGACGACGACAATGGGAGACCAGTTAGTGTCGGCCTTAACTCCCTGGAATTCGGCCTCCACCTCTTTCGGGTTGACAACGGTATCAGTGGTGTAAATCACCGCGTAAAAAGTCCGCCAGTCGTAATGCCCACTATAGCCCTTCATATCGGTATAGATGCCATCCAGCGCGTGCCGAACTTCATCCTTGGTCTCGGCAAATTTGTATTCGGCAGCGGCCATCAACGAGCGCACACCAAAGTCCGGCTTATAGCTCTTGAAAACTTGGCTAATGGACGGCTCGCGCTCAGCATCGGGAAATGAAATCTTCAAAACTTTGAAGACCTCGCGCTGAACATCCGACTCCTTCTTCGGGTCCGCTCCAGTCAGATTAATGATGGCGGGCGTATTCTCGAGAATGGTCCGGAACACATCGAGGCCGGTGGCCTCAGTCCCTTGCGTCATAACAGCGATCGAGTGAAAGACGGCCCGTATCTTGTCCAGGTGGGGACTGGTAAAATGAATGTCGTAGGGCGTAATCTCGACCCGAGCCGAGTCATTCCTAATCGTCTCGAATTCAGCTGCGATGCTACGTGCCAACAGCGGCAGATGCATTCGCTCGGCAAGTATACCGACGTCACGGTAAAGCTTCTCGACATACCAGCTGAGCATATCGTTCGCTTCGTCCAACTCTGGATTCTCTCGCTCGACATCCGAGGAAGAAAACCCGTGAAGGATGTGTGTAATCTTAGTGACCAGCCCACCCGCCCGATGAAGGCTATCGACGATCGAGATCGAAATTAGCTGTTCTTCCTTACCCATCTCATCGCTCCAGATGCGTCCCGGCGGCACGTGCTAAAAGTGACCAGTTCGACACCGGACGAGATTACCCCCTCGTCCTCTTCTGAGGGACTAGCAAGCGATCAGGCGTGGTCTTCAACGCACGAGCCAAGCGGGCCAGAACGACAATAGTGCAGTTTCGGGTGCCCCTCTCGACTTGGCTAACGTAGGTGCGATCTAGCCCCGCCTCTAAGGCCAAATCCTCTTGGGACAGCCCAAGACCCTTGCGAGCCTTCCGCACGGTCTCCGCCACCACGCCGATGATGCCCGTCTCGTCTTCCATGACAGAAGAAGGGCCGCGATGGTGACTTTTGGTCTACGGACTATGAGTCTCATTTCTCTTGGGCTTATGTGGACGATAGTCTACATTTGTCGAGTGCCATATTGAGGAAAAGAGAATGAAGGCCGCTTTAATACGATTGATGGTTTTGGTCGTTGGTATTGCCGCTGTGGGTACTGGCCTTCGTGATCTGGGTCTAAGCCAACATCACGTTTTTGGGCTGTTCTTCGGCTCCATCACAGGCGGAGCCGCCGCATTGCTGCGCCTGTGGCTCTCCGGCAAGTCCGATATGAAATGGCCCATTGCGGCAGCGGTCGGCCTGACGCTCATAACGACGTTCTTGCGAGACATGGGGCTGCCGCTTCCGTTCACCACTATGGACTATCAGGAGGGAACGTTCTGCGGGCTGATCGCAGGAGCTGCGGCCGTATGGCTCAACTGGCCCTCGCCTCAGATCGGCGCATCGACTTCCAACTTCAAGGGCTAGTCCGCCTTCGGAGCCATCCATCTCACATGTTGCACAGCTACGGGCGGCTGAACGTCATCCATGGCGGCAGCAAGCGGCTTCAGCGAGAAACCTTTGCCGTAAGAGCGTCCGACACCGCCACCGGAATGGCCGGTAAGAGCATCGTGCATCTCCTCTGAGATACCGGCGTCACGGGTCATTCTCTTGAAGGTGTGCCGGAACGAATGAAACACCTTGGCCGTATCCGCCACGCCGCACGTCGAGCGTAGATAGCGACCGAACCATTTTGACCATGCTGATGAACGTGTCCGCTCCCCCTCGGCATCGACTTCCGGCCACAGCGGGCTCTCCAAGTTGGCGCCCTTCTTGAGTAGCGTCTCCCGATACTTCAGCAAGCCGATGCGCTTCAATTCCCGGTGCAGCGGCACATGGCGGATGGATGAGTTGGTCTTCGTGGATCGTCCGCCAGTTCGGTCAATGTCGAAATACCACCGCTTCGTGTCTTCGTCCTGCCGGAGATCGCATATCCGCAACTGTGCGATTTCATCGAGGCGCATCCCGGAGAGGAGGCCGACGAGCGGAAACCAGAAGGCCGCCTCGCCACCACCACCGGTAGGACGCTCGTTATTCGCGTATACAGGCGACGCAAAGATCGCCTTCAAGTCGAACTTCTCGAAATGCTTTCGGCGTGTCTGATGAGTATCGACGGAGAACCGAATCGCCTTCCCGAATGGATTCACGAAGCCCGGGACCTTATCGAGGAATCCTTCGCGTTCGGCCCGAGAGACGATCCCGCCCAGAACCTGAACGATCTTGTTCACCGTGGTTGCCTCGCGGGGTTTGAACCCGGAAAGGTCGCGCTTTAGCAACTCCGACAAGGGCAGCTTGCGCAGATCGCGCGGCAATGCGGCGGGCACCTTGGCAACGGCATCACGAAACTCGCGGGCCCTCTCGCGGGTAATCTCGCCAAGCCGCAGATCACCGTGCAATTCCTTGAAGTACCTGATGGCTTGCTCCGCCTCCGTCACCGTGTTGGCATTTGGCTTCTTAGCGTTATGCGCCGAACCACCGGCAGCCCATGACGCCAGCGCCTCGGAGAGCTTGGGCCCCCGCTCATCGGTAGACCGCTCGGCCACTATCGGAGTCGGGATGATTTCCCCGCGCTGCCGTTTCTTCATGGCATCGTAGGCCCGCACATGAGCTTCAAGGACCACGAGGGCGGCCTTCTGAAACTCCAGCGAGGATTTGCTCAGGTAGATGCCACGCGCTTTCAAGGCGATGTTCGTCTCGGGGTAAACGATCTTCGGATCACGCCGGGCGTAGGCGGCACGAAACTCGTCTTCAAACACCGGCAGCAATTCACCGTACATGTGAGCATGATCGGCGGACATTCCCATCTGCATGCTTGGCGGCACCGCCACTAGGGCGGGCCACGCCGCTCGCTCCTGGGGCGTTTGCAGATGCCGCCGGTCATCACCATCCGTCCGCTCAGCTTCATCCTCCGCAAGCAACACGGCAAAGACATCATCACCTAATTGCTTTAGATCGATGTCCACGGGCAGCGCCGCGACGGCGGGCGGCTTCAGGGCCTCAAGGGCTGCGTCAAATAGCTGAGCCGCCTTCAGGGCCTCCTGATGGTCACGCCGCTTCGCCTGCTTCAGTTCTTTCGTCGCGAGGGAGCGAACAAGTTCACGCTTGAAGCGATGCGTTTTCGGATTGATGAGGTCTGTGAAAGCATCGCGCATGTGAGACGGCACGGGCTTCCCGGCCAGCGCTTCAGGCAGCCTTTTGCGAAACTCGTAGGTGCCGGACGCACGCCGTTGCATGTAACTCAAAGCCGCCATTGGACCACCATTGTGGGCTACGTTTGTGTAGCAAGGCGGCCTCTCTAAGCTCATGATTGCTTAGAGTTTTCAGCTTTTCAATGGCTTAGGATTTGCTGGCGCTCCCTAGGGGAATCGAACCCCTGTTTCAGCCTTGAGAGGGCCGCGTCCTAACCGCTAGACGAAGGGAGCGTGAGGGCTAGCCAATAGCCTCGAAATTTGTCCGCCGCAAGGACCCCGACGGGCCTTTTACGGCTCATTGGCGAATTTCAGCCGCCCGGCGGCCTTCAACGTATGGGCATCGAAGGTCCGGATCTCGATGACCCCGCCCACATCCAGCGTGACCACGAGGCGGTCGCCTGCCACCCCCGTCGAGACGATTTTGGCGCCCTTGGGCAGGGTGGCGGTGATGTCGCCGACAGGTTCAGCCGCCCTTCCCTCGGACTTGAAAAGGCGGTAGCCCACCGCGATCAGCACGGCGCAGATCGCCAGCGCCGTGGTCAACCCCGCGATCAGCATCATCCGCCGCACCCGCGCGAATAGCGCGGCCTGCTCGGGGGTCTGTTCGGGAACAGCGGTATCAGACGTCGTCATGGAAAGTTTTGGCTCTGCGCAAAGGTTTGAGGTCGTGGTCGCCGGCGACGAGGGCTCGACCCGGCTCGACCGCGTGCTGGCGGCGCGCCTGCCGGAGCTGTCGCGATCGAGGCTGAAAGCCCTGATCCTGGCGGGCGCAGTACACCTGAAGGCTTCCGCGGTCCGCGACCCCGCTTATCACGTCGCCAGCGGCGATACGATCATAATCGACGTGCCGGAGGCGGCTCCGCCGGAGCCGAAAGGGGAGGAGATCGCCCTCGACATCGTGTTCGAGGACGACGACATCGTCGTTCTCAACAAGCCGAAGGGGCTGGTGGTGCATCCCGCCGCCGGCCACGAGACCGGCACGCTGGTGAATGCGCTGATCGCCCATTGCGGCGCTTCGCTGTCGGGCATCGGCGGGGTGCGCCGGCCCGGCATCGTGCACCGGCTCGACAAGGACACCACCGGACTGATGGTGGTCGCCAAGAACGACATGGCCCACGCCTCGCTGTCGGCCCAGTTCGCCGATCACGGCCGCACCGGCGAGATGCGGCGCGGCTACATGGCTTTCGCCTGGGGCGTGCCCGGCCGGCATCGCGGCACCGTCGATGCGCCGATCGACCGCCACCCGCATGCGCGCGAGAAGATGGCGGTGCGCCAGGGCGGCCGCGAGGCGGTGACGCATTGGGAAATCCTGGAGAGTTTTAGCGGGCGCGACGGCAAGCCGATCGCGACGCTGCTGGCCTGTGAGCTCGAGACCGGACGCACCCACCAGATCCGCGTCCACCTCGCCCATATCGGCCATCCCCTGATGGGCGATGCGGTCTATGGCCCGCATTTCAAGACCAAGGCGAACCAGCTTGGCCCCGAGTCGCAGGCCGCCCTCGCCGCGCTGGGGCGGCAGGCCTTGCATGCGTATTTGCTGGTATTGGAGCACCCGAGGACCGGAGAATTACTCCACTGGGAGGCGCCTTTGCCGGAGGATTTGCTTCTCCTTCAAGCCGCGCTGAAGGCGGCGCAATGACGCAGCCCCCTTAAGAAAAGCGTTACATTACAAAAGATTATAGCTGCCACACGGGGACGTGACGTCAGCAATCCTTCCCTTTTCGACCCCCCATGGGGTATATTGCGCCTGCGTTGGAAATGACCGACGCGGAACATCGCAGCCCGGCCGGCTTTGACACAGCGGTCGTCTGCCTGGCCCGCCGCTATCGGGGGCCTGAACCTTTTGGAGGGCGCACAATGGCCCGTACCGCTACTTTGCCGATTCTGAATGGAGAATCCGGCCTATCTCGCTACCTCGCCGAGATCCGCAAGTTCCCGATGCTGGAACCCCAGCAGGAATACATGCTCGCCAAGCGTTGGCGCGAGCATGACGATCGCGACGCGGCGCACCAACTCGTCACCAGCCATCTCCGGCTCGTCGCCAAGATCGCCATGGGCTATCGCGGCTACGGCTTGCCGATCTCCGAGGTCGTCTCGGAAGGCAATGTCGGCCTGATGCAGGCGGTGAAGCGTTTCGAACCCGAGAAGGGATTCCGTCTCGCCACCTACGCCATGTGGTGGATCAAGGCGTCGATTCAAGAGTACATCCTGCGTTCCTGGTCGCTCGTGAAGATGGGCACCACCGCGAACCAGAAGAAGCTGTTCTTCAATCTTCGCAAGGCGAAGAGCAAGATCAACGCGCTGGACGAGGGCGATCTGCGCCCCGACCAGGTGAAGATCATTGCCAAGCGCCTCGGCGTCACCGATCAGGACGTGATCGACATGAACCGCCGTCTCGGCGGCGATGCCTCGCTAAACGCGCCGATCCGCGACGACGGCGAAGCCGGCGAATGGCAGGACTGGCTGGTCGACAACACGCCCAACCAGGAAGCCATGCTGGCCGAGCACGAGGAATATGACGAACGCCGTGACGCGCTGAATGGCGCCATGGGCGTGCTCAACCCGCGCGAACGCCGCATCTTCGAGGCCCGCCGCCTCGCCGATGAGCCGATGACGCTGGAAGACCTTGCCGCCGAGTTCGGCGTGTCGCGCGAGCGCGTCCGCCAGATCGAGGTCCGCGCCTTCGAGAAGGTGCAGTCCGCGGTCAAGGGCACGATCGCAAGGGCCGAACAGGCCGCGCTGGAAGCCGCGCACTAAGCGCGGTTTTCACGGCGCCAGATATTGGCGGATCGAAAGACAGAAAGCCGGCGGTGACGCCGGCTTTTTTGTTGGCTGGACGATGCACCGTTCGAATGAGGCACCGCGCAGCCCCTCTCGGTGTCATGCCCCGGCTTGACCGGGGGCATCCAGTACGCCGCGTCCGGTATGGTGAGAACGCGCTCTCCAATGCACGCCTCTGGACGACTGGATCGCCCGGTTGAACCGGGCGATGACAGTGGTGGCGGCTGCAATCGGCGAGAAGCTTGCCAGAAGGATCCGGGCCAATGAGACGACGCTCACAGTCCCCGCTCCGCGTCCGTTCTAAAACCGTCCCGCCTCGAACCCACGCGGCCGATCGACCGACGCAACATGATCGGACCGACAGCATCGATTGGACGGACACCGTGTCGATCATCCTGCAATCCACCGTCGGCGGATTCTCCGCCCAGTTCATGCGCAAGCTCCCGCTGGTCGAGCAGGCGATGCGCGAGCACGGGCTCGAGCCGTCGGAATTCGTGATTTCAAAGGACTACGCGTCGACCGCGACGATCCCGATCATGGGTCCGTTCTTCTTCAGCTACAGCGTGTTCTTCGGCGAAGAGACCTTCACCGTCACCGAGCCGAACGACATGGTGTTCCTGGACTACTTCTTCAAACGCGTGCTGGCCGCGGACGAGCCGCCGGAATTGCCGCAACGGCCGGGCTTGATCCAGCGGCTGATCGGCTGGATGTCGCAGCCGGTGTGAGATTGCGACCGAGGTGTCCCTCATCCTGCTTGTCGCCGCGCTCCGGCTGGTGTATGTGCTGCGCCCCGGCGCAACGGCGCGCCGCATTGTTCACGCTCTTCAAGGGGAGGCGGCATGAAGTTGAGATCGACACGTTCCGACCGCCGCCGCCCACAGGTCGCCGGCAGCCGGCCATGAGCTGAACGCCGCATCGCGGCTGTTCTTCCGTTCATCCCATTCGATTTCGAGGGGCGTGCCGCAACGGCGTCGCGCCGTATCGTCATGTATTTGCGGTTCGTTACACCGCTCATCCACCCGCGCAGCCGTGTGGAGAGCGGCTTCTTTCGTGCGTCCTGGTATCTCGACCGGACCAACTGCCCCGACTGGATTCGGCACGAGCTATCGGATCAGTTCACCTGGTTCGGACAGCATCTGCCGATCCCCGGCCGTATCGCTCGGCACTTCAAGCGGCGCGATACGATCTGGGGCATTTGCTGGTCTCGACCCCGGAGCCCGCGAGGCGGTCAGCCGCGCGCGCTATTGCGCCTGGCTGCTCGAGGAAGGCGGCCTGCCGGTGCGTGCGATCGCAACGTCGCACCAGCGTGAAGTGATCTGGCGCGATGCGCATCAGATCGTCACGAAGCCTTCGGCCGACCTTCCCAAAGCGTTCTCCTGAACGGAGGACGGCTCGTTCATGTCGGCCATTCGGCGCCGGCGGCCCCGGCCGCCGGTTGCCGTCTAGTCCGCCCACATCCGGGCCAGCGTCGCGAGCCAGCAGCCTTCGCAATAGCGCGCGTCCTTGTAGTCGATCCAGTTGTGCGCATAGACCCGGTCGCGCGGGATGTCGTAGCGCGCGCGCAGCACCTTGACGAGGATCTGCCAGGCCGCGACCTGCGCCGCGGTCGGGCCGGTCGTCACATCGGGATAATTGCCGGCGAACTCGACGCCAATCGAATTGTCGCGCACCACCTGCCGATAGGTCGTGCTGTTGTCGATGTACTTGTTGTCGTTGCGGTTGGCGCCGTCGCCATGGGTCGGCACCAGATTTTCGGCGACCGCCCAATAGACCGTGCCGTCGGTCTCCACCCACACCGTGACGCCGCGCCGCGTCGGGTTCTTCGACTGCTCGGCCGCGCCGCCGCGCGCCGAGCCCGCGGGTCCCTCGGTCTGGTGCACGATGACGTTGCGCCAGGATCTTGCGTTGGCGACGTCGCCCCAGGGCGCGAGCCAGACGATTTTGAGGCCGGGAATCTCGGGCGTGCCGGCCGCGCGCGCGAGCTTTGTCAGCTCGGCGTCGGCGGCGGTGGCGGGTGAGTTCAGAACAAGAGCGGCGAGAATGGCCGCGAGCAGGCGAGACATCATCATGCGGGATCCGGTTACGGCCGCTGATGTAGCACGGTCTTACGCGAATGTGCGCTGACTGAGGTCCGGCTCGATCGCTTCGGGCGACAGCGGCGGCACCGGATCATAGACCGCAAAGTCGTTCTTGCCGTTCTTCTTGGCGGCATAGAGCGCATTATCGGCATTGGCCAACAGGCGGTCCGGGAACAGCGCCGATGCCGCGATCCCACTGCGCGACGCCGATCGAGATCGCGACCGGGATATCGCTGCCGGTGCAGGCCGCCGCATCCTGGCGGCAGACCTCGAGCACGCGGCGGGCGATCGCGGCGGCCTCGCGCAGGGACGAGGACGGCAGCACGACGCAGAACTCGTCGCCGCCGGTGCGGGCGAGCATGTCGCCGGGCCGAAGGCGGGTCTGCGCCATCAGCGTGAAGTGCTTCAGGCAGGCATCGCCGGCCGCATGGCCGTGGGTATCATTGATGGCCTTGAAGCCATCCAGATCGATCACCAGCAGGGAGAACGGTGCGTCGTTGCGCTCCGAGCGGGCGCATTCCTCTGCGAGACGTTGCAACAGATGCCGCCGGTTGGCGACGCCGGTGAGATCGTCGAGCAGCGCGAGATCGGCAACCTCGCCGCGCAGGCGATCCATCGCCATCAGCAGGAAGCCGAAATTGAGCGTCATCGACAGGAACAGGAGGCCCAGCACCATCACCGCATGGACCTGGCCGCCGGCCTTGGCCGACAGATCGTAGCCGAGCAGATTGCCGGCCGTGCGGGCCATGAGGATCGCGATGATGGCGAGGATGACGATGCCGGACAGCCGCGCACCCGGGCTGACGCGGCCTTGGGGCGGCCACAGCAGCAGGCGCAGCGCCAGCACCAGCGGCAAGGCTTGACCCAGCGTGTAGCTGAGCATGCGCAGCTGCATGTGCTCGAAGCCGACCATGAAGACCACGACACCGGCAAGGCTCAGGCATCCCGCAACCGTCATGAGGCGCCAGGAGACCGGCCGGTCATAGAAGCGCTGAATGCCCATGGCGGCGAAGCAACTCGCGGCGATGACGCCGGCGGCGCCGAGCAGCAGCGGCAAGGGCGAGGCGACGAACAGGCGGAGCAGCGCCGTCATGGCGCCGGTCGCACCGACGAAGGAAGAGGCCATCCAGAACCTCGCGGCGGCGAATTTCGGATAGGACCGCGTCACGTAGGCCCAGATCACGCCGAGCGCCAGGAAGTTGACGACGAAGACGGTCCACAATGTGGGTACGTTCAGCATGACGCGTGCAGCACGCGCAGCGCCGCGCCCCCCGTCCCTGGCAGCCGTCCGTCCATGACCCATCCCCGTTTTCTTGCGGAGACCATGCGCCGGTTGCGCTTAATGGAGTCTCACTGCGACCTTCGAAAGTTCCACTTTGGTTTTGGATTCATGAACGGCGCGAGGCCGTTGGCGGATCGTTAAGTGTGTCGGCCGCGATGACGAGGCGGCGCCGTCGATGCGGATTCGCGGACCAAAATCACCCCAAAATGCATCTGAGCTGTGGATAACGCGATGACACGGATGTGACAGCGCGGGGCAGCGGCCTGCGAATCTGCTGAGTTTGTCGTCGAGGATGTTGCGAGGCTGGCCCTCCGCCGAGCATCCCTCGTGTCGCGTCTCACCATTAACCCTGAAGAGGATCCTATGGCTAAGAAAGCGAAGAAGGCGACGAAGAAGAAGGCGAAAAAGGCCAAGAAGGCGAAGAAGAAGTAACGAGGCTTGTTCTTTGCCCGGGTGGAGCCTCGCTCCGCCCGGGCGTCGGGTCGGAGTTTCAGAGTTTTGAAGGCAGCGGGCGCAAGGCCCGCTTTTTATTGGCGATGTCGGGGACGCCGTCTCTCCTGGGCGTCATGGCCGGGCTTGTCTCCCGGCCATCCACGGCTCGCGCTCCGTATCAAGAACGTGGATGCCCGGGACAAGCCCGGGCATGACGATCTTTCAAGAGGTGAGAAGCCTACCGCTCGGCAAATGCCAGCTTGGCGCCGAGGGCGGCAAAGCCGGCCGCGAAGCTGCGGCGCAGCCAGGCCATGACGCGCGGACGGGAGATGACGCGCTCGCGCACCGAGGCGGCGCAGAGGCCGTAGACGGCGAACACCGCGAAGGTCATCGCCATGAAGGCGCCGCTCAATTCCAGCATGCGCGCCAGCACATGGGCCTCGTCCGCGGCGATGAACTGCGGCAGGAAGGCGAGGAAGAAGATCGACAGTTTTGGATTGAGGATGTTGATCAGGAAGCCGGTGACGATGACGCGGCCGCTCGAACGCTCGCGGATATTGCCCTCGACCGCCAGCGCCCCGGTCTCGCGCAGCACCTGCCAGGACATGTAGAGCAGATAGGCGACGCCGCCCCATTTCAGCGCGGCGAAGGCGAGCGCGCTGGTGTGCAGCACGGCGGCGAGCCCCAGCATCGCCGCACACATGTGCGGCACGATCCCGAGCGTGCAGCCGAAGGCGGCAGCCAGGCTGGCGCGCGAGCCGCGCGTCAGTGCCGCGGCCAGCGTGTAGAGCACGCCGGTGCCGGGCGAGGCCACGACGATGAGCGAGGTGAGCAGGAAGGACCAGGACATGGCTGGACGCTACCACCCGGCCTCGCAGTGGGGAAGTCGGTCCGTGCAGTGACTCAAGGCTCCGTCACCCTGAGGTGCTCGCCTCTTCGGCGAGCCTCGAAGGGCGACGGCCCGGCTGCATCTCGGCCGTACATCCTTCGCTACGGCACTATCGCGCCACAGCGCGCACCTCAGCGACAACGGCTTCGCCGTTGCGCCGGGGACGACGGGTTGAGGAGGGTCACGACAACTGCGCGATCTCGGCTTCACGCAGGACATCGAGCGGCGCCCAGGGCTTGGCCCAGAACTTGGCGCCCGCGGGCAAGGGCTGCCGCAGCGGACGGCCGGAGGTGACGACGACGTCGAGCTTGGGATTGAGGTCCTTGGCGACGTGGGCAAGCTCGACCCCGTTCATGCGGCCGGCCAGCTGCACGTCGGTCATCATCAGGCAGAGCGCGCCAGCGCTCTTGTCGAGGACGCGCTCGGCGGCCTCGGCGCTTTCGCACTGGATGACCTGATAGCCGCTCTCTTCCAGCAGGAGACTGAGCATCTCTCGCTGCATGGCGTCGTCCTCGACGACCAGCGCGGTTGCACGAAATGGCTGTGCTTGTCCCATGAGCGCCTCCCTATGCTTGCTTGCGTAACGTAAGTTAAGGAGCAAATTCCCATGTGGTTCGGTTCCATTCTGAAAAAATGTAAAGCATAGTTCCCGCATCAGGGCTTGACGGGGGACATCATGACTGCGATTCGCGGCGCCGCCGCCATCACGGGAGCCGCCAGCGGCATCGGCCGCGCGCTGGCCATCGAGCTTGCGCAGCGCGGCTGCGATCTGGCGCTGGCCGATCGCGACGAAGCGGGGCTGAAGACGCTGGCTGCTGAGATCGGCGCCGCGCGCAAGGTCAGCATCCACCGTGTCGATGTCGGCGATGCCGGCGACATCGTGCAGTTCGCGGGCGAAGCGACCGCCGCACATCCGGCGTTGAACATCCTCGTCAACAATGCCGGCGTGGCACTGATGGGCTCGTTCGAGGAGATCGACCAGGCGCAGATGGACTGGCTGTTCAACATCAATTTCTGGGGCGTGGTGCACGGCACGCGCGCCTTCCTGCCGCATCTGAAGACGAGGAGCGAGGCGCACATCGTCAACCTCTCCTCGATCTTCGGCATCATCGCGCCGCCCGGCCAATCGGCCTATGCGGCGGCGAAGTTCGCCGTGCGCGGCTTTTCCGAGAGCGTGCGGCATGAGCTCGGCGTTGCCGGCAGTCCCGTCAAGCTGTCGGTCGTTCATCCCGGCGGGGTCGCCACCGCGATCGCGCGCAACTCCCGCACCGGCGTCGGCGTCACCGACAATGCGCGGCGCGCGCAGTCGATCGAGCGGTTCGAGAACGCGGCGAGGACCACGCCGAAAGACGCCGCGCTGCGCATCATCAGGGGCATCGAGCGGAACGAGCCGCGTATCCTGATCGGCAACGACGCCCGCTTCATGGACCTGCTGCAGCGCTTTCGCCCGGCGACGTATTGGGCGCCGCTGCAGCGGAAGCTGGAGAAGATGGCGAAGGGGACGTAGGTGTGGGACGACGCCATCGCGTCTCGCTCCGCTGTCATTCCCCGAGAAGGCGGGGAATCCGTACGCCACGGCCTCTCGGTTCAATGACTGCCGTCTCTGGAATACTGGATCGCCCGCCTTCGCGGGCGATGACACCGGTTTCGTGGATCTTCACTGCCCCGCGAGGCGATCCGCGAAATAGCCGATGGTCTTGCGGTAGATCACCGCCCTGTTCCACTCCCGCATCGCCTCGAAATTGGCGGTGCCTTCGCCGTAGGGCTGGCCCATCTTGAAGCCGTTGGTGTGCAGCAGATTCGCGGTCGAGGCGAGCACATCGGGGACGCTGTGGCGGAGGTCGACATGGCCGTCGCCGTCGAAATCGACGCCGTATTTGATGTAGGACGACGGCAGGAACTGGGTCTGACCGATCTCGCCGGCGAAGGCGCCGATGAGGTCGCGCAAGGGGAGATCGCCACGCTGCACGATCTTCAGCGCGGCGAGCAGCTCGCCCTGGAACAGATCGGTGCGGCGGCAATCATGCGCGAGCGTCGCTAGCGTGCGGACCACCGGCATCTTGCCGATGTCGCCCTTGCCGAAATCACTCTCCAGGCCCCAGATCGCGACCAGGATGTAACGGGGCACGCCGAACTGCTGCTCGATGCGCGAGAGCAGCGCGGCATGGCGTTGTAACAGCGCGCGGCCGCCATTGATGCGGCCGGGGCCGACACGGGTCGAGACGTACTGCTCGAAGCTCTTGTTGAAGGTGTGGCGCTGGCGCCGGTCGAAGGCGAGCACCGCGCCGTCGGGGTGACGCCGCTGAGCGCCGCATTGGTCACGCTCGCCGAGACGCCGGCGCTTTGCGCTTCCTGCGCCATGGTGGCGACGAAGCTGTTGAAGTCGCCGCCGCAGCGCGCGGCCTGCGCCGAGCCGCCGGCCAGACACAGGACGGAGGCGGCGGCGAGAAGCAGTCTCAGCATATGGAAAAATCCCTTGGAAAAACGGCGCGAAGCAGCGCGCGGATCATGCCCGGGAAAGCAGCAAGCGTCAAAGCAGCAGGCTTGATCCGGATCAAGCTGTCTCACGCCCCGATTTCTAGATTGATGCGAACAGGAGCCGCCCAGGAGAAGCGCCCATGACCGGAATTACCTTGACCGCCGAACAGATCCGCAACGCCCCCGCAGCGGTGCGGCAATGGATCGAGCAGGAGGTGGTGAGCGCGCTCGGCCTCAGCCCCCGCGCGCCCGTGACCATCCCGCCCCAGGCCTCCCATCTCGTCGCCTGCAGCGTGGAGGATGTCGCCGGCGTGCTCGAGCACGTCAGGGGCGTGCTGCCGGCGGTCAACGTGCTGCTCGAGCTGGGCCGTCCCGGCATCAGCTTCGGCCAACCCGCGGTGATGACGTTCCGCCTGATGGATATCCTGCACCACACCCGCCTGCCCGACATCAATGGGGTCATCACCTGCCTGGAGATGATCAACCAGGCGCTGATCGAGGTGAAGAAAGACCCGTCGGTGCGGTTCTGCGGCTTCGACCATGAGGGTCATTGCCTGATCGCACCGCAGACGCAAGCGAGCATCGCAACGCTGTGGCAGACCATGATGGAGCGCCAGCAGGCGGCGCAGCAGCGCGCGGCCGCCGGCCGGGCGGCACCGGCCCCGTGAGCTGACGGCGCAAATTTGCGGCAATCGGGCCGGGAATGCTCCGTCGGTTAGAACCGGCAGGACGGCGCGCGAGACTAATGTCTCAAGCCTTGCGTCTAGCGCCCCAGCCCCCGCAACCGACAGAGAGTGCCGATGTCAGCGCCGCAAAACATCCCGGGAATGCTCGTCCTCGCCGCCGTGCTCTGCCTGCACGCAATCCCCGCCTCCACGCAGACCCGCGACGTGGCGGGCGCACGGGACTATCCCGGCATCGGCCGGTTCGCCGGCAGCGTCGTCACCGGCTATGTCGTGAAGGACTTTGACGCGACGCGGATGCAGGCAGCAAGCTTCAAGGATGGCCAGCCGACCGATGCGCGGCGGCTCGAAGGGCGCATCGTCCGCATCGCCTATCGCACCAGTCCCGGCCCCTCGATCCTGGAAGTATCCCGCAATTTCGAGACGCAGCTTGCCAAGGCCGGCTTCGAGACCTTGCTCGCCTGCGACACCGACGCCTGCGGCGGCATTCCCTTCACCGAAAGCATCGACACGCTGCCGGTGCCGCAGATGTGGGTCGACGGCTTCAGCTACCGCTATGTCGCCGGCCGCAAGGTCGAGGGCGGACGCGAGACCTATGCCAGCGTCATCGTCAGCCAGAACAACCAGGACATCACCGCGCAACTCACCGTCGCCGAGGCTCGGGGCCATCGCGAACAAGATGGTCGACGCCGCCGCGATGGCGAAGGGTCTTGGCGAAACCGGCCACATTGCGCTCTACGGCATCTATTTCGACACCGACAAGGCGGTGCTGAAACCGGAAAGCCGTCCGACGCTGGAGCAGATCGCAAAGCTGCTTGCGAGCCAGCCCCAGCTCAGCGTGTTCATCGTCGGCCATACCGACAGCCAGGGCGCTTACGAGTACAATCTCGACCTGTCGAAGCGACGCGCGGAGGCGGTCGCGGCCGAGCTGGTGAAGAGCTTTCGGGTCGTGCCGACACGCCTGCGCACCGCCGGCGTCGGATTGCTGGCGCCGGTCGGCTCGAACGCGACGGATGCCGGCCGCGCGCTCAACCGACGCGTGGAGCTGGTGGCGCCATGAGACGTTGCGTCCGAGTTTGATGCGGGTCAATATCGCGGCACGGACGACATGAGATGGATGCAGCATCCATTCACTCCGTCATCCGGGCTCGACATAGCCTGAGGCAACCGGCCATGCCCGACCATCAGAACAGGCCAACCCGCGCCCTGCTCCGCATCCCGCTGTTCCGCCTGCTCGCCATCAATCTTGCGATCGGCGCCTGCGCCGCGACGATTCTCGTCGGCGGCCTGCTCTGGCTCAATCCCGGACATCTGCGCGAATTGATCTTCGCCGATAACTCGCCGGGCATCGCGCTCGCGCTGTTGCTGGCGTCTTTCCTCATCACTTTCGGCTCGGCCGCGATGGGCAGCGCGATCATGGCGCAGGGGCGCAAGGAGGACAGCGGCAAAGGCGGCGGACACGGAGCGCGGCTCGCGGTGCAGGAAGTGACGCAGCGTTCGCGCGCGCAATGACGCGTGCGGCGATGATGCAAGCCGCTCGCGCACATCAGGTCACAGTGTCTGCACGTCGACGGGAACACATGCAGGCTGGCGCGCCTTCCGACACGGCACGTCACACACACCGCGCTGCGCGGCTCGCGAAGATGAACAAAGTAGTTCGACGATCCAAACAATTGCTTCGACGCGCGTGGGAACCGCAGATCGTAAGCAGCGCATATCTGATGCGCTCGTTGCGACACCGACGCGCCACGATTTGCCTTGCCATCGTAGAGCGTCTTCTATAACATTCTATTTTAGGTTGTCGCCCCGCCAGCCCCGGGCGACACTGAAGACCAAAATAAACGGCGGGCTCCGAGCCCGCCGTTTATTGAGGCCGGGTCTTTGGCGAAGGAACCTGGCCGGCGGCATTAGTGCCCGACGCTCGTTTCCCCCTCCCGCAGCCGGATTTCAATCAGCCGCACCGAGCCAGGCCGTGCCTGGGCCGAGGTCGATCGCCGCCGAAGTCATTTGACTGCGGCCCTGCAATCGACGACAAGCCGCCATGGCCAAGAAACCCGGAACCAACCCCAAAGGCGAATTCGCCTTCTTCAACGTCTTCTATGAAGACGATTCCCAACGCTCCAACCGCCGCGTGCCCTCAGAGCTGCTCGGCGGCCTCGACGGCGACGAGCCCGCCCGCGCCTTCATCATGGAGCAGGACCGCGAGATCGCCGAAAAGAGCGGCAAGCCGGTGCTGGAGATCAAGCGGCTCGAGCGGGTCGGGGCGAAGAAGAAGTAGGCCGACAGCTTCTCCGCGTCATTGCGAGCGCAGCGAAGCAATCCAGGAATGCCTCTACGGAAAGACCTCTGGATTGCTTCGCTGCGCTCGCAATGACGGTAAAACAAAAACGGCGGGCCAAGGCCCGCCGTTTTGCTTTGATCGCTGTCTGCGATCAGTTATCCAAAAAGCTCCGCAGCTTCCGCGACCGCGACGGATGCTTCAGCTTGCGCAGCGCCTTCGCTTCGATCTGACGAATACGTTCGCGGGTCACGCTGAACTGCTGGCCGACTTCTTCCAGCGTGTGGTCGGTGTTCATGCCGATGCCGAAGCGCATGCGCAGGACGCGCTCTTCGCGCGGGGTGAGCGAGGCGAGCACGCGCGTCGTGGTCTCGCGCAGGTTCGACTGGATCGCGGCGTCGATGGGCAGGATCGCGTTCTTGTCCTCGATGAAATCGCCGAGGTGTGAATCCTCTTCGTCACCGACCGGCGTTTCGAGCGAGAGCGGCTCCTTGGCGATCTTGAGAACCTTGCGGACCTTCTCGAGCGGCATGCCGAGCTTTTCGGCCAATTCCTCAGGAGTCGGCTCGCGGCCGATCTCGTTGAGCATCTGGCGGCTCGTGCGCACGATCTTGTTGATCGTCTCGATCATATGCACGGGGATGCGGATGGTGCGGGCCTGGTCGGCGATCGAGCGCGTGATCGCCTGCCGGATCCACCACGTCGCGTAGGTCGAGAACTTGTAGCCGCGGCGGTATTCGAATTTATCGACGGCCTTCATCAGGCCGATATTGCCTTCCTGGATCAGGTCGAGGAATTGCAGGCCGCGGTTGGTGTACTTCTTGGCGATCGAGATCACGAGACGGAGGTTGGCTTCCACCATCTCCTTCTTGGCCTGGCGGGCTTCGCGCTCGCCCTTCTGCACGGAGTGCACGATCTTGCGGAACTCGATGATCTCGAGGCCCGTGAGCGCGGCGAGCTGATGCACCTCGTGGCGAAGGTCCTTGATGCGGTCCTTCTCGTGGTGGACGAAGTTCTTCCAGCCCTTGGCCGACAACTTCGAGACACGGTTGAGCCAGCGCGGATCGAGTTCCGAGCCGGTGTAGTTGCGCAGGAAGTCCTCGCGCGCGACGCCGTGGCTGTCGGCAAGGCGCATCAGGCGGCCCTCATGCGAGACGAGGCGCTTGTTGATGTCGTAGAGCTGCTCGACCAGCGAATCGATACGCGCCTGGTTGAGGCGCAGCGACTTCACCTCGACGATGATCTCGTCCTTGAGCTTGCGATACTTGCGCTCCTGGTGCGGCGACAGCGAGGGACCATGCGAGGTGCTCTCGAGCTGGTTCTGGATGTCCTGCTCCTGAAGCTTGCGCAGCTTCTTGTAGCTCTCGGCGATCTTGTCGAAGATCTCGACGACCTTCGGCTTGAGACTCGGCCTCGATCGCCGCGAGCGACATCTGGTTCTCGAACTCGTCGTCCTCGTCCATGTCGGCTTCGGCGGCGGATTCGCCCGGATCCTTCTCCTCACCACCCTGGTTGCCGCCGGGGGCGGGCTGGCCAGCGCGGAACGGGGTCGGCGACGGCGGCGCTGCCGGCGGGGCGACATGCGCGGGCGCACCGCCATTCGCCGCAGCCTGGCCCTCGGCCGGCGCTTCGCCGTTCTCGCCGTTGGGACCGGCGATCATCGCATTGTTCATGCCGGCCTTGGCGTCGGGACCGGCATAGGTCGCTTCGAGATCGATGATGTCGCGAAGGAAGATCTTTCCTTCGTTGAGTGCTCGTCGCGCCAGATGATGATGGCCTGGAAGGTCAGCGGGCTTTCGCAGAGGCCCGCGATCATCGCCTCGCGGCCGGCCTCGATGCGCTTCGCAATCGCGATTTCGCCTTCGCGGGAGAGCAGCTCGACCGTGCCCATCTCGCGCAGATACATGCGCACGGGGTCGTCGGTGCGTTCGCCCGGCTCGCTCTTCTTGACCTCGGTGACGGCCTTCTGGGTGACCTCGACCAGTTCGTTGTCGGTCTCGTCCTCGCCGCCCTCGTCCTTGTCCTCCTCGCCGTCGGAATCGTCGGCTTCGGTGACGTTGATGCCCATGTCCGAGAGCATCGACATGATGTCCTCGATCTGTTCGGGCGAGGTCTGGTCGGACGGCAAGACTTCGTTGAGCTGATCGAAGGTCACGAAGCCGCGCTTCTTGGCCTGCTTGATCATCTTCTTCACGGCCGCGTCGGACAGATCGAGCAACGGCGAGGGCGCGTCCTGGGAATCCTTCTCCGGAGCGTCCGCTGCCTTGTCGTCTTTTTCCTTGTCCTTCGCCTGCAGCGTCTTTGCCTTGGTGGCCATCCATTGCTCCTAAACGCGCTTCACACCGACGGCTCGCCGCGCCCGCGTGAAATCACTTGAACCTGTTGTTCGACGCTCTCGCTTCGTCAGATCGCGACACGGAAAGGGCGGCGCGGATATCTCTCGCCACCCCGACCTTTTCTCTCGCCGGATTTGCCTAACGCTTCGTGAGCCTCTTTGTCGCAGCGGATGCAGGTGTAGTGCCAACAGCGATTGCGCGGATTCATTCCTGACGCGCCTGTTCTGCCTGCGGCCGCCTCTGGGCCAAAGTGCTACAAGACCGTTAAGCCTCGATTAACCCTGTTTTTGTCGCCAAACCTTGGATTTGGCGAGTCTTTTAGCGGTTCCGGCCCCGGCCGTCCGCATGATTCTTTCATCACACGCTCTTCTGGAACCGGCCCGACAGCTCGCCAAAACCCTCGATCAGGGCTTCGGTGCCGTCGACCTCGGCCAGCCGGGCCTTGACGTCACGCAGCCACGCCAAATTGGCCTCGCTAGGGTCTTCCCCCAAGGCCAGCTCGGCATCCTTCAATTCTCTAAGTAGTGAATGGTATTGGCGATGCAAGGCAACGAGCTGGTGCCAGGTGGCGAGAACGTCGTCGCGTGCCGCCCCCTCCCTGACGCCCCACACCGCCGCGGTCGTGATGCCACCTTCAACCCGTTGAAGAAGCTGTGAAAATCCACCCTTTTGGATGTCGGCCCGCATCTTCTCGGCCTGCTCCTCGGGATCGGGCGAATGGTGATGGTCGTTGGCGAAGGCGGCAATGATACCAGCCCGCAGCTTGTGGGCCTCGGGATGGGCCAGCTCCAGCGCCGCGACCTCCTCGAGGTGGTCGTGCAGCAACCAGGGGTGATTGATCAGGCATTGCAGGATCAGGGCCTCGCGGCGGGAGATGGCGCTGCGCTGGCCTTTCATGATCGGGCTTGCCGCCAACTGGGGACTCGCTGCCTGGTAGGGGCCAGACGGTAACGGGGTGGGGCCAGGCGGCCCGCGGCGCCCACCGCCAAAGCCGCCACCAAATCTCTGGCCGCCGAATCGATTCGCGCCGCCGCCCCCGGGCTGGAACGGGCGGCCGCCACCGCCCTGGCGGAAATTGCCCCGGCCGCCGAAGCCGCCGCGTCCGCCCTCGGGGGCGAAGGCGCGCTGCAGCCGCTCGACGAATTCGTCGCGATAATAGCGCCGCACCACCTCGTCGCGGATGCCGCCCGTCAGCTCCTTGATGCGCGCCTCCAGCGCGGCGCGGCGCTCGGGCGTGGCGAAATTGCCGCCTTCGAGTCTCGCGCGACCAGATCATGTCGGCGAGCGGACGGGCAGCTCCAATCACCTCCTCGATCGCGCCGCGCCCGCCGGACCGCGCGAGATCGTCGGGGTCCTGCCCCTCCGGCAGCAGCGCGAAACGAAGACTCTTGCCGGGTGCGAGGAACGGCAAGGCAAGATCGGCTGCGCGATACGCCGCCTTCTGGCCGGCACGGTCGCCGTCGAAGCAGAGGATCGGCTCGTCCGCCATCTTCCAGAGCAGCGCGAGCTGGCTCTCGGTGAGCGCGGTGCCGAGCGGCGCGACGCTGCCTGCAAAGCCCGCGGTGACCATGGCGATGACGTCGACATAGCCTTCGACCACGATCAGCGCGCTGCCGTCATGGGTGGCCTTGCGGGCAGTCTGGTGGTTGTAGAGGTTGTCGCCCTTGTGGAAGAGCGGCGTCTCCGGCGAGTTTAGATATTTGGCGGGAACGTCCTTCTCCAGCGCCCGCCCGCCGAACGCGATGACTCGGCCGCGCAAATCCGTGATCGGAAACATCACGCGATCGCGGAAGCGGTCGTAAGGCACGGGAATGTCTTCGCCGCCGATCAACAGCCCGGTCTCGACCATGTCCTCGACGGAGACGCCGAGCTTGCCGAGATGCTCCTTCAGCGCGAAGCGATCGGGCGAAGAATAGCCCAGGCGGAACTGCAATTGCGTCGCCGGCGAGATGGCGCGGTCGGCGAGATAGCCGCGCGCCTTGGCGCCGACGCGCGAGGCCAGCGTCTCCGCGAAATATTTAGCGGCGAGATCCATGACGTCATAGAGCGAGCGCCGCCGCTGCTCCTGCCGCGCCGCATCGGGCGTCACCGCCGGCAGCGCGAGGCCCGCCATGTTGGCGAGCCGCTCGACGGCCTCGGCGAACGGCAGGCCGTCGGTCTCCATCATGAAGCTGATGATGTCGCCGTGCTTGCCCGAGGAGAAGTCGTGGTAAAAACCCTTCTGGTCGTTGACGTAGAAGGACGGCGTCTTTTCCTGCTGGAACGGCGACAGCCCCTTCCACTCCCGCCCCGCCTTCTTCAGCTTGACGCGCTTGCCCACGACTTCGGAGACCGAAAGCCGGGCACGAAGCTCGTCGAGGAACTGGGGCGTGAAGCGCATTATGCTGATTTCTGGGCTGAGTCGGGCGTTATGGCCAACCGGATAGGCATATAGGGACGGCCCCGGGAAATACGAAGCATGTGTGGCTTCTCCCGGCTATTCACAGGCGAAAATTTCGACGGAGAGCTTGAACCCGGTCCGGTTCCACGCTTCCATAGGCCATGTTCAGGACCTTTCGAGGCGGCCAGAGCGGGGGCTGGCGGGTGACCTCGGTTGCTGCAGTGACGGGCGAGCCCCTGCCCTTCGTCCCTGCGCTGTCGGTGACCGACAGCGAGGCGGTCTCTTTGCCGCTTGTGCCCTCGCGCAATGCCTGGCGGCTGGTCGGCGTCGCCAGCAGCCTGCGCTACACCGAGCGGGCCGAGAAGGAGCAGCTCGTTTCGGCGCAGGCCGGGCTCGGCCGCCTGGAAGCAACCTCCGCCGCGCTGATCCCCATCCGCAAATCGCAGGCCTGGTGGGACCTGACCCAGGAAGAGCGGCGCCAGATCTTCGAGGACAAGTCGCATCACATCGCCAGCAGCCTGCGCTACCTGCCCGCCATCGCGCGCCAGCTCTATCATTGCCGCGACCTCGGCGGCCCCTTCGACTTCCTGACATGGTTCGAATTCGCACCCGCGCACGCCTCGCTGTTCGAGGAGCTGGTGGGGATGCTGAGGCGAACCGAGGAGTGGCGCTACGTCGAGCACGAGGTCGACGTGCGCGTGGTCAAGGAAGTGCTGTCGGCTTAATGCTCCAGGAAGCGCCCGGACCTGATGCGCGGCAGATCGGTGACGGGCCAGTTGTAGACGTAGGTCCAGGCCTTCTCGACGGCGCCGTCGGCGCGCGTCACGTCGACCAGCTGGCGCAGATATTCGGTCGGCTCCGGAAAGCCCTCGCCGCAGGCCTCGTACATGTCGAGGCTCGCCCAAGAGGCTCGCCCGGCACGCGCATCTGGAACAGCTCGCCATGCACGATGTCGGCGGCGGCATTCGACAGCAGCAATCCCGGATAATGCTTCACCAGAACGAGGCGGCCGCGGCAGGTCGCTTCGCCCAGAAAATCCGCATGGCCCGCCAGCAGCCGGGCCATCGGATGGTCGAAGCCGCGCATCAGGGTGCCGTAGACGAAGAGGCGATCGGAGGTCATGCTGTTCTAACGTTGCGACGTCGGTGCAATATCGATACTCCGTTTAGACACGTAATCGTTTCATAGGCAATCCGGATGGACCAGCACACGGCCGAGGCGACCGATCAACTGCTCGGCGCCGATGACATTCCGCCCGTGCACGAGGTGAATGCGGAAGGACAATCGCCCTTCCTGCTCACCTCCGATCATTACGGACGGGTGCTGCCGCGCGCGCTCGGCGACCTTGGCATTGCGGAGAGCGAGGCTCGTCCGGCACATCGGCTGGGACATCGGCATCGCCGGCGTCGCGGAGCGGCTGGCACAAATGCTGGATGCGCATCTGATCGCGCAGCGCTATTCGCGGCTCGTGATCGACTGCAACCGCCCGCCCGCCGCAACAAGCTCGATCCCGGTCATCTCCGAAGCCACCGCGATCCCGCGCAACGAAGCCATTTCGCAATGGGAGCGCGAGGCGCGGCGGCGCGAGATCTTCCTGCCCTATCATGATCGCATCGATGCCGCGATCGACGCCCGCCTGCACGCCAAGCGGCCGACCGTGCTGGTGTCGCTGCACAGCTTCACGCCCGTCTATGCCGGCGTCGCGCGGCCCTGGCACATCGGCGCACTCTACAACCGCGACACCGTGCTGCCGCGGCTGCTGCTGAGGCATCTCCGCGCGGAAGGCGATCTCGTCGTCGGCGACAACGAGCCCTATGCGGTGAACGACCTCACTGACTACACCATTCCCGTGCACGGCGAAGGGCGCGGCCTCGTCAACACCGGCATCGAGATCCGGCAGGATCTCATCACCGACCACATGGGCCAGCAGCAATGGGCCGAACGGCTGGCAAGGATCTTTGCGAAGATCGAGGCGGAGCTGAGGGCCGAGCTGTTGGTCTATTAGCCCCGCGTCGCGACGAACAGCGCGAGCGCGGCGAAGATTGCGGCGATGCCCCACAGCAGCCAGGCGATGCGGCCGGCGCTGTTTGCATCGAGCGTTGCCTCGGCCGGATTGTCGGGATTGACGCGGACCTCGACGGTTGCGCCGTCCTGGTAGCGCGCCATGAGCTTCTTCAACATCTTCTCGGACCCCGACGGCGTACCGGACGCGACGCGCGCGCATTCATTGGTGTAGCTGACGTTCTGAAAGCGATAGGTATAGGTCACGCGCTTGCCGAACATTTCGGTGCCACGGCGCTCGCCCGGCTCGCTGGCCTCGTAATATTGCTCCATTCCCGACAGCTTGATCGTGCCCCGCACCACCGGCCAGCGCGCCGCCATCGACGCCTGCCGTCGCACCCCATACCCCATCAGCGCGATAACGAGGCCGAACGCGCCGAGGCCGACGACGAGGCCGGCGAGATCGGGCCGGGCGATGTGGTGCGCGAGATACCCGTAAGTCTGGTTGAGCCCGAATGCCGAGCCGAACACGATGCCGAGCACGATCACCGTGCCGATGCCGAGGCAGCCCCACAGGCCCTTGGGCAGATCGCGCTCCAGCACCGCCTGATCAGGATGGCGTGGATTGTAATAGACGGTGACGATGCTGCCGGCGGGGTATTTCGCGAGCTTCTCGGCGACCTCGAAATTGCCGAGGTCCTCGCCGATCGAGATGCGGTTACAGCGCAGCTTGCGGCTGCCGATCGCATATTCGTAAGTCACGTTCGCAAAATTGCGTTTCTCGAGGCGATAGCCGTCCTCGCGGTCGCTGTCGGAGACCCTGACCTCGCGCACCTCTGCAACCGAGGTGACGACCTTGCCTGGCGCTTGCGGCCAGTTGCGCGCCTCGCGCACCTGCCAAGTCTTGACGATTGCGGCGATCAATAACAGCCCGAGCGGCGCGAGCAGCATCGCATAGACGAACCAGGGCAGATCGGGCACGGTAAAAATCCTTCGCCGGCGGCAATGCCCGATTGGACGCTTTGCCGCCGCGAAGGGTTCAAGCCGGACCGGCCGGAGCGAAGATTATTTCGCCCGGGTCAGGGCCAGCCAGATGCCGCCGCCGATCATGAAGCCGCCGGAGATGCGCGACATCATCCGGGTGCGGCGGGCCGAGAAGAATTTTCGCGCGCGCCCGGCGGCGATGGCGTAGAGCGCATCCGTCATCACGGCGGTGACCATGAAGGTTGCGCCCAGCAGCGCGACTTGCGGAAAGTGCGGCTGGTTCATGTCCATGAACTGCGGAATGAAGGCGCCGAAGAACACCAGCACCTTGGGGTTCGACAGCAGCACCAAAAAGCCTTGCAGGAAGAAGCCGCCGCGCGGCGGCGGAGGCGGCGTGTCGACCTCGACGCCTTCGACCGGCGCCCAGATCAGCTTGATGCCGAGCCAGACCAGATAAGCGGCGCCGGCAAAGCGCACCCAGTCGAACCAATAGCCCATGGTCGCCATCAGCGAGGTCAGGCCGATCGCGACGATGCCGATCACGATGGCGAGACCCGCCTGCGCACCGGCCACGTTGGTGAGCGCGGCACGCGTGCCGTGGCGCAGACCGTTGGCGATGACGAGGGTGACGATCGGTCCCGGCAGCAGCGCCAGCGCGATGCAGGCGGCGAGGAATGCGAAATAGGCTTGCATGGACATCATGAGGAGGACTCGGGCTCGGGGCGGCGTGCGCGTATTAATGCATGGGATGGGCCGGAACGGAAGCTTGCTCATCCATTCTTCGGCAGACCGGCGACCGCGCGCGCCGGGCCGGTCAGCTCGAGGATATGCAGGCCGGTATTGGCGCGGTCGACGATGTAGATATAGCCGCGATCGTCGGTCTCGACATTGTTGGTCTGGATCGCGACCTTGCAGCGTTCGCCGCCCTCGATCGGAATGCAGCGCTTGTCGGTCGCCTGCGTGATCGACGGAATGAAATGGCCGACCTCCTTCGGGTGATAGGGATCGCGGATGTCGAGCGCGCGCACGCCGGCATTGAAGAAAGCGATGAAGGCCATCTTCTTGTAATAGATCGGCGCCATGCTCTCGTTGGACGAATGCGCGCCGAACCGGCCGCCGCGCTGGCAGAACTGCCCGCTCGCCTCCGGCACGGTGTAGCTCGAGATCATCATCGGCCGCGTCTCGGTGGTGACGTCGGCGAACCACACCATCTGCCGGGCCTCGCCGCATTCGTTGAGGATCGCCTCGTCCACGATCATCACGATGTCGCGGGTCTTGCCGTCCTTGTCCTCGGAAAATTCGGCGATGGGCATGTCCAGCATCGGAAAGGTCGTGTGCGCGCCGTTGAAGGCGGACATCGGCAGGCGCGCAATCTCGGGATAGCGCAAATTGTCGGGCGTCGGCTCCTTCGCTCCGTTCAGGAGCTTGTCGCGATCGACGATCTGCAGGATGCCGCCCTTGTTGGTGCCGTAGCCGAAATAGACGCGGTTGCCATCGGGCCCGGTCGAGATCGGCCCGTGCAATTCGGTCGGCACCGCTCCGGTCGAGCCGGGCTCCTGTCCCGGCAGACCGAAGTCGCGGATCTTCTGCGGACGCGCGGGATCGGAGAGATCGTACACTTGCGTCATACGCCGCGTGCGCCAGTCGGGCGCACCCGAGACGAGATAGGCAATGCCGGTGTCGCATTCCCACCAGCTCTTGTGCGTATCCTTCAAGCCGCCGATCCGGGTGATCAGCACTGGACTCGCGGGATCGGTGACGTTCCAGATCTCGTGCGCCTCGCCGCCGAACGTCCTGAGCATGTACACCGCATTTGGATCGCCCCTCGGCAGCGTCTTGCCGTCGCAGACCCGCACCATCTGCGCGCCGCCGGATTCGTACTTGCCCTCCTGCCCCGGCAGATGCCGCAAATATTTCGGTCGCGCGGGATCGGTGACGTCGACGATCGAGGTTCCGTTCGGCTCGGCCTTGCCCGTCATCGGATTGACGGGAGCGGGCACGTCGTCGGTGCCGCCGTGATGGCCGATATAGGCAATCCAGCGATCGCCCTGGTGATGGATGGTCGGCTGATAGGCGCTGCGGGCCTGCAGATCATTGCTGCCGACGAGCTTCATGTTGGACGCTTCAGGCGGCGCCCCGATGGTCTGCTTCTGCGCGTGAACGGCGCTGCTGCATGCGAAAAGGACGAGGCTTGCAGCAGTCAAGGCGCAACGGAACATCAATGCCCTCCCGGAACCAATCTGTGTTGGCTGAGCTTTGAGGCTAACACAGCCGAATACGCGTGCCCAACACACCATCTTGACATGCAACCATTTGGTTGCCTATTATCGCCGCCATGGATGAGGTCTTCAAAGCGCTCGCCGACGCCTCGCGACGCTCGCTGCTGGACAGGCTTCATGCCAGGAACGGCCAAACGCTGAACGATCTCTGCGAGGGCCTTGCGATGACGCGGCAGGCCGTCACCAAGCACCTCGTGATTCTGGAGGAAGCCAACCTCGTCACGGCCATCAAGCATGGCCGCGAGAAGCTGCACTACCTCAACCCGGTGCCGATCCATCAGATCGGCGAACGCTGGATCAAGAAATTCGAGCGCGGCAAGCTCGCCGCGCTCGGCGAATTGAAACGCCAGTTGGAGAAGCGTGATGAGTAAGCCGGAATTCGTCTATGTCACCTATATCGAGACCACGCCGGAAAAGCTGTGGGAGGCGCTGACCGACAGCGCATTCACGCGCCGGTACTGGTTCGACACCGAAGTCAGGTCCGACTGGAAGGTCGGCTCGCCCTTCGCCCTCGTGATGGGCGGCAAGGTCACGGACACCGGCGAGATCCTGGAGGCCGACCGGCCGCGTCGGCTGTCCTACACGTTCAAGCACGAGCTGATGGAGGAGATGCGGAACGAAGCTGTGACCAAAGTCGTCTTCACCCTGATGCCTTGCGGCAATCTCGTGAAGCTGACCGTGACGCATGAAGGCTTCGCCCCGGGCAGCAGGCTTCTCGACAGCATTTCCAGGGGCTGGCCCGCCATCCTGTCGGGTCTCAAGAGCCTGCTGGAGACCGGCAAGGCACCGGTGATCCCGCCCGCAGCGCTCGGCATCGAAGGATTTGCGTGATGAACATCGATCAATTCAAGCCGCTGACCGTCTACACCATTTACATCGCCGCGACGCCGGAGAAGGTGTGGGAGGCGCTGACCTCGGCCGAGTTCAGCCGAAAGTATTTCTTCGGCAATACCGTCGAGGTCGAGCCACGCCTTGGCGGGGCGTTCATCGTCCGCACGCCCGACGGCGCGCTGCATATCAACGGCGAGGTTCTCGCCTACGATCCGCCGCGCAAGCTCGCCGTCACGTTCAACGTCAACTGGCCGGAGCTGATCGAGAAGCTCGGTCCGACGCTCGTGACCTACGAGATCGAACAGGTCGGCGATGCGGTCCGCCTTACCATGAGCGAGGGCCACGACCGGCCGCTCAGCGACGACATCCTCGAAGGCGGACGGCAGGGCTGGCCTGCGATCCTCTCCAGTCTCAAGAGCATGCTCGAGACCGGCAAGCCGCTGGTCGTCAAGATGGGCCCGCCGCAGCGGATGCTGGATGCGCTGAAGGCGATGGGGATCAAGACGCCGTAGCTTCTGCAGGCGGAGCCGTCGTCCCGGACAAGCGAAGCAGAGCGGAGCGCAGATCCGGGACCCATAGCCACAGGAAGAAATTTGGCGAAGACTCGCGGTGACCAGCCCGCCCGACACCTCTCCCTGGGGTTATGGGCCCCGCGTTCGCGGGGGCGACGACCTACACCGGCGCCACCAGCCGCCGGTAGAGATGCCAGGTCGCATGCCCGAGCACGGGCAGCGTCACGATCAGCCCGAGAAAATAGGGCAGCGCCGAGACGATCAGCAGCATCACGATGACGGCGGCCCACGAGATCATCGGCAGCGGGCTCGTCACAACCGCGCGCACGCTCGTCACCATCGCCGTGACGAAATCGACCTCGCGGTCGAGCAGCAGCGGAAACGACACCACGGTCAGCGAGAACAGGATCAGCGACAGCACGGCACCGACGGCATTGCCGATGCCGAGGAACAACAAGCCCTCGTTCGTCGTCAGCACCACCGTCATGAATTCCTGCAGGCTGGAGAAGGAGGCGTGCAGGCCCAGCAGCAGCGCGATCAGGAGCCGCACCTGGTACATCCAGACCACGAACACGAACAGCGTAACGAAGGCCATCCAGCCGATCTCGCTGCGCGAGCGCACGGCCGACCAGACCGCACCGAAGGACACCGGCTCGCCGCGCTCGCGGCGGCGGCTGATCTCGTAGAGGCCGATCGCCACGAACGGGCCGATCAGCGCGAAGCCGGCCGCCAGGGGATAGACGAGATAGACCATGCCGAAGGCGGTGAAGCATAGCATGATGGCAATGCCGCCGGCCGCGTAGAGCCCGCCGAAGCAGAGGCCGTAAAGCGGCAGCGCCTGGAAATCGCGCAGGCCCTCGACCAGCGCCTCGGCGATGTCAGTCACGGCGACCGGACGCACCACCGGATCGACCTTGCCCGAGATGGACATCAGCTTCCTCCGCATATCGGCGCGATCTGTCGTCGCGCGCATGCCGTGATATTAGCGCCGCCGCGCGCGGGCGCAACTTGATGCCGGCCGGCGCGAAAGGTAGCGGCGATGTCACGATGCACGCGGTGTGAAATCCTTGACCATGGGTGCGATTTCCGCGCCAATGGCTATGGACTGGGCAGATGTTCGTGCCGCAAATTGTACCTCCGAGCCCCCTCGTCTGAGAGCGGACCGCCCCACCGATGAACCTGCGTACCCGGTTACTGATCCTCGTCATCGCGGCCATGCTGGTGCCGGCGATCCTGGTCGGGCTGCGCTTCGTGCAGAACCGGACCAGCGAGATCGACGCGGCGCTGGCCAATCTGGCTGCATCCGCCGACGACATCGCCAGCGATCTCGACGAGAAGATCCAGGGCACCGCCCAGCTCCATTACGGGCTCGCCCGTGCCCGCGACCTCGACACGCGCGACAAGGCGGCGTGCTCGGCGTTCCTGTCCGACGTCCGCGAGGAATATCCGCAGTTCACGGGCATCCTGACCATCGATCCCGACGGCGGCCTGTTCTGCGACTCGCTGCGGACCAACCGCACACTCGACCTGAACGACCGCGGCTATTTTAAGCAGGTCAAGGGGCTGCAAGGCGTCGTCGCGGTGGAGCCGGTGTTCGGCCGTCTCACCGGCCTGTCGGTGCTGCAGATCGCCTATCCCGTGCGATCGGAGGCCGGCGCGCTGAAATTCGTGCTGCTCGCGTCCTTCAATCTGAACAAATTCGCGGAGTTTCACGACAAGCGGCTGCTCGCCGAGAAGGACATCCTGTTCGTCGACGCCAAGGGCACGGTGCTGGCTGCCCCCAAGGGCGACGGCTGGCGCGTGCCCGTCGGCGGATCCATTGCGGGCTCTGACCTGTTCCGCTTTGCGGCGGCGCCCGATGGCGAGCCATTTCGGGAGGTCACCGACCGCGAGGGCCGCACGCAGATCTGGGGCGTTGCCCGTTCCCCCTCGATCCGCAAGGCCGGGCTCTACATCCTGGTCGGACGGTCCAAAGACAAACTGGTCGCGACGGCGAACCGCCGGCTTTACGAGGACATGGCGATTCTCGCCGTGGCCTTGCTGCTGCTGCTGGCCGGCCTGTGGATCCTCACCACGGTGAGCATCGGACGGCAGGTCGGGCGGCTCGCCGCGATGGCGAAGAGCCTCGGGCGCGGCGACCTCAGCGCGCGCATTCCGGAGCCTCATCCCGGCGGCGAGCCTCGGCGGATTGATGAGCTTGCTCAACAGCACGGCCGAATCGCTCGAGCAGCAGCGCGCCGCCATCGCGGATCTCAGCCACAAGCTCAGCCAGTCCCAGAAGATGGAAGCCATGGGCCAGCTCACCGGCGGCGTGGCGCATGATTTCAACAATCTGCTGACCGTCATCCTCGGCAATTCGGAGCACCTCGCCGACAGGCTTGCGGGCAACAAGGAGCTGCACCGGATCGCCAACGACATCGCGACCGCCGCCGAGCGCGGTTCCGACCTGACGCGGAGCCTGCTCGCCTTCGCGCGCAAGCAGCCGCTGCGGCCGCGAGAGATCGACATCGCCGAGCAGGTCACCGGCATGAAGCAGTTGCTGCGGCGGACCCTCGGCGAGCACATCGAGTCCAGCTTCACATTCACGCCGGATCTTTGGCTCGCCAGCGTCGACCCCGGCCAGTTGGCCACGGCCGTGCTCAACCTCGTGCTCAACGCGCGCGATGCGATGCCCGACGGCGGCAAGCTGGCTGTCGAGGTGCGCAACGCAGCGCTCGGCGAAGCCGATCTCGACGTCAACGGCGAGCCGCGGCCGGGTGACTACGTCATGCTGGCCGTCAAGGATACCGGCACCGGGATGAGCAGCGAGGTGTTGGGGCGCGCGTTCGAGCCGTTCTTCACCACCAAGGAGGTCGGCAAGGGGACCGGCCTTGGCCTCAGTATGGTCTACGGATTCGCGCAGCAATCCGGCGGCCTCGTGCAGATGCAGTCCGAACCGGGTCAAGGCAGCGTGGTCAGGCTGTTCTTTCCCCGCCTCGCGACGCCGTCGAACGATGAGCCGCCGCCGGCAGAGCGTGTCACCGCCCCCGACGGACACGAGACTGTTCTGGTCGTCGAGGACGACGACATGGTGCGCGCCTATGTCGAGAACGAACTGAGGGCGCTTGGCTACCGCGTCATCGCGACGTCGAACGGGCCCGCTGCGCTGGACGTGCTGCGGCAAGCAGGCGATATCCAGCTGCTGTTCACCGACGTCGTGATGCCCGGCGGCATGTTCGGGCCGGAGCTGGCAAGGCAGGCCATTCAATTGCGACCCGGCCTCAAGGTGCTCTTCACCTCCGGCTACAGCCAAAATCCCGTCAAGGCGCCCGATGGCGTCGGCGACGCCCGCATCCTGACCAAGCCGTTCCGCCGCAAGGATCTCGCCGCGATGCTGCGCGCGGCGCTCTCGGAGCCGTCGCGGTAGGTCAGGACGCGATCGCGAGCAGGACGGCTACCGCGAGGTTGGCCGCGAACAGGCCGGCATCGATGACGAAGATCCTGAGCATCGGCCCCTTCAACACCGGCCAATAGGCGACGCCGACCCGTCCGCCACGCATCAGGACCGGGAGGTTATAGACGAACTGGCTGAGATGGCAGGCGGAGAAGAACAGGAGCAGCGCGAGCTGCGCCTCGACCGGCTGGAAGAAGGACGGACGCGCGGCCAGAAGGTAGAACGACAACAGCCCGATCGGCAGGTTCATCCCGCCCAGGAACGCCACGCTCGCCGCGAGCGTCGGCGCGATCGGATTGCCGCGTTCTTCCCGCGGCAGCAGGATCTTCAGCGTGTTGGTCTGCGCGATGCTGAACTGGACGAAGGCGCCGACAAACCACAGCGTGTTGAGGAGCAGGACGATATCTGTTGGGCGCATGATCATTTCCCGTAAAAGGCTTCGCTGCGGACGACGCGGCCGGAATCGTCGAAATCCATGAACTCGCTGGCGCGGGTGCCGCCGAGCTGCCACCACACGGTCAGCCGCGCGATGCGATCGTCCCAGCTCCAGCTCAGGATCTTGAGATCGGCGCTTTCGATGTGGCCATAGGCCTTCCGCCAGTAGGCGCGGATGTTCTCGGCGCCGCTTACCACCGGCGAGCCGGTCAGCGTCAAGGCCAGAGGACTGCGCATCTGCGCATCGTCGGCAAAATGCGCGACCACGGCGTCGATATCGACCTTGCACCAGCTCGCGCACCAGGCTGCGACAAAGGGCTCGGCGGCCGCGCGATTCATCGTCTGTCCGCTCATGACGCGGCCCTCCCCTCGCTCGATGGTGCGGAGAATGGCAAAGCACGATCTTCATGTCAACTACGTTGACTTGAGACGGTCAGTTATGGTCGGCAATCGCCTCCATGACGGCCATCCATGCCGCCGTACTGGACGACCCGGCGCGATCGAACGCCTGGCGCATCACGTTGCGCTCGTGGTCGGAGGCGCGCGTCTCGATGCGCTGCCCGGCCGCCGTCAGGCGCAGCAGCTTGGAGCGATGCTGCTCGGGCGCGCGCTTCGAGGTCACGAGCTTGCGCTCCAGCAGCAAATTGAGCGGCCGGTTGAGCGCCTGCTTGGAAATGCCGAGCACCTCGAGCAGCGCGCCGATGGCGATATCGGGCCGGCGCGCCACGACATAAAGGATGCGGTGATGCGGTCGCGACAGGCCCTGCTTCGCGAGATATTCGTCGGCCTCGAGCGTCATGCCGCGCCAGCCGTAATACATCAGCTCCAACGCCGCATCGAGATCGTGCAGCTTGTCGAGCGAGGCGCGGTGAAGTCCCGCGGCTTGAGACGCCTTTGCCATGGTGTGAAAGCTAGCCTTTCGCGCGCAGCTCGCGCCGCAGCACCTTGCCCGTCGCCGTCATCGGCAGCGTCTCGGCGAATTCGACGAAGCGAGGATATTCGTGGGCGGCGAGCTGCACCTTGACGAACTCCTGGATCTCGCGGGCGAGCGCGTCGGTGCCGGCAAAGCCGGGACGCAGCACGATCCAGGCCTTGATCGATTCGGTGCGGATCGGATCGGGGATGCCGACCACTGCTGCCATCGCCACCGACGGATGCTTCATCAGCGTATGCTCGATCTCGGAGGGGCCCACGCGATAGCCGGCGGTCGTGATGACGTCGTCCTCGCGGCTGACGTACCAGAAATAGCCGTCCTCGTCCTGCACGCCGAGATCGCCGGTGAGCAGGAACTCGCCGGCATATTTCTTCGCGGTCGCCTCCGGATTGCGCCAATATTCGAGCATGGTGACGGGGCACGGCTGGCGCACGCCGATGATGCCGCGCTGGCCGCGCTTCTGCTCTTCGCCCTTGTCGTTGACGATGCGGACGTCGAAGCCCGGCGTCGCCTTGCCCATGGACCCCGGGCGGATCGGAAACAGATTGGAATTGCTGCCGATCACGAGATTGCACTCGGTCTGGCCGAATACCTCGTGCGCATCGATGCCGAAGGTCTCGCGCACCCAGCCGAGCAACTCGCCGCCGAGCGATTCACCGCCGGTGAAGATGCTGCGCAGCTTGACGCCCGGATGCTTCACCCCGGCCTGCCGCATCAGCTTCAATGCGGTCGGCGGCAGGAAGACGTTGCGCACGGCAAGATCGGCCATCATCTGCATCGCCGCCTGCGGCTCGAATTTCCGCGCGCGATGGCCGACCAGCGGGATGCCATGATACCAGAACGCGAGCAGGCCGTTGACGAGGCCGCCGATCCAGGCCCAGTCCGCCGGCGTCCACATGAGATCGCCGGGCCGGGGCAGGAAGTTGTGACACATCTCCACGTTCGGCAGATGGCCGAGCACGACGCGGTGCGCATGCAGCGCGCCCTTCGGATTGCCCGTCGTGCCCGAAGTGTAGATGATCAGCGCGGGATCGTCGCACGAGGTGTCCACGCGCGTGAAGTCGGATGAGGCGGCCTTCAACGCGTCCCAGAACGATACCGTGCCCGAAGGTGCACGGGCGCCGACGACATAGATGGTCTTCAATTGCGGCAGGCGATCGCGGATCTTTGCAAGCTTCTCCCACCCGCCCTCGTCGGTGACGATCGCCTTGGCCTCCGAATTCGCCAGGCGAAATTCCAGCGCGTCCTCGCCGAACAGCGCGAACAGGGGAATCGAGACCATCCCGGAGCGGAACGCCGCCATATGCGCGACCGGCAATTCCAGCGACTGCGACAGGAACACCGCGACGCGGTCGCCCCGCGCGAGCCCGTCCGCCTTCAGCACATTGGCGAAGCGGCGCGACATCTCGGCGACCTCGTCGAAGGAGGTGCGGCTGGTCGCGCCGTTCTCGTCGACATAGATCAGCGCGAGGCGCCCGGTGCCGTCGGCATGGCGGTCGCAGCACGCCTCGGCCATGTTGAAGCGATCAGGGACGTCCCAGCGGAAATTGCGAACGAGTTCGTCGTAGGTCTTGGCTTCGGTCAGCATGGCCTGGATCGTTTCTGTATTCTCGACGTCATGGCCGGGCTTGTCCCGGCCGTCCACGTTCTTCTTGCTTGGTCAGTCAGTTTAAGGCCGTGGATGCCCGGGACAAGCCCGGGCATGACGATGAGGAAGCATCTCGCCCTCAAGCCGTCATTCCTGGGCGCCCGCAGGGCGAGCCCGGAATGACGGCGAGAATTACCGCACCGTCGCAAAGAACTTCCTGACATCGCGCACGAACAGCTCCGGCTGCTCGAAGGCGGCGAAGTGTCCGCCCTTCTCCATCTCGCTCCAGTGGGTGATGCCTAGAAAGTTTGGCTCCATCCAGCGCCGCACCGGCGTGATGATCTCCTTGGGAAACACCGCAACGCCCGTTCGGCACGGTCACCTTCGGCGTGGTGCGGCGCTTGCCAAAGCTCTCCCAGTAGAGCCGCGCCGAGGAGGTCGCCGTCTCCGTCGTCCAATAGAGCATGACGTTGTCGAGCATCTCGTCCCTGCTGAAGATGTTCTCGGGGTGGCCGTCGCAATCGGTCCAGGCCCAGAATTTTTCCAGGATCCAGGCCGCCTGCCCGCTCGGCGAATCCGTCAGGCCGTAGCCGAGCGTCTGCGGGCGCGTCGATTGCTGCTTCGAATAGCCGGAGTCGAGATCGACATAGTGCTTGAGGCCGGCGAGCGCGCGCTTCTCCTCCGCCGTCGGCTCGCCCTCGACCTTCGGCGCCGCGTTGAAGGCGAGCGTGATGTGGATGCCGGCGCAGTGCGCCGGGTCCTGTGCGCCGAGCGACGTCGTCACCGCCGAGCCCCAGTCGCCGCCCTGCGCGCCGTAACGCGCATAGCCCAGCCGCGCCATCAGCGTCGCCCAGGTCGCGGCGATGCGGTCGACGCCCCAGCCGGTGGTCTTCGGCTTGGCGGAGAAGCCGAAGCCCGGCAGTGAGGGACAGATCACGTGGCAGGCGTCGGCTGGATTGCCGCCATGCGCGGCGGGATCGGTGAGCGGCGCGATCACCTTCTGGAATTCGACGATCGAGCCGGGCCAGCCATGGGTGATGATCAGCGGCAGCGCGTTCGGCTCTTTCGAACGCACATGCAGGAAGTGGATATCGAGCCCGTCGATCTCGGTGGTGAACTGCGCGAAGCGGTTGAGCTTGGCTTCACGAGCGCGCCAGTCATACGCGTCCGCCCAATAGGCACAGATCTCACGGATCCATTTCAGCGGCGCGCCCTGGCTCCAGTCGTCGACCAGCTCCGCCTCCGGCCAGCGCGTGCGGGCGAGGCGCGACTTGAGGTCGGCGAGGATGTCGTCGCTGACGGCGATGCGGAACGGTTTGACGGCGGTCATCGTGCCTCCCCTTGTTCTTGTTGTCATTCCGGGGCGCGCGAAGCGCGGCCCGGAATCCATTTCACAACAGAGTCGGTGGCCCGATGGATTCTCTGATGCGCAATTGCGCATCATAGTTCGACGCTTCGCGTCGCCCCGGGATGACGGCTAGCCTGACAGCGCGGCCTTCACGAGGCCGCTCGCCTTGCCGAAGTCCATCTGCCCCGCATACTTCGCGCGCAGCACCGCGATCACCTTGCCCATGTCCTTCATGCCGGCAGCGCCGGTCTCGCCGATCGCATCAGCGATCGCCTTCTTGACCTCGTCGTCCGACATCTGCTTCGGCAAATAGGCCGAGATCACCGCGATCTCCTCGCGCTCCTGGGCTGCGAGTCTCGGCGCGGCCGCCTTTTTCATAGAGCTCGACCGATTCCTGCCGCTGCTTGATCATCTTCTGGAAGACGCCGAGCAGGTCGGCATCCGACAGCGGCGGCTTGCCCTGGCCCCGTGCGTCGATGTCGGCGTTCTTGATGGTCGAGTTGACCATGCGCAGCGTGGACAGCTTGCGCTCGTCCTTGGCCTTCATGGCCTCCTTGACCGCATTGTTGATGTCGTCGCGCAGCATGATCGTGACCCCTTCGAATATCTGACGCCTGATCTAGGCCGTTCGCTGCCCCTAGACAACCTCGGTTCCGAGCCATTCGGTCAGCGCCTGCTCTGTCGCTTCGGGCTGTTCCGGCTGCGGCAGGTGCCCGCAGCGATCGAGGATCACGAGCCTGGCGCCGGCGATGCCGTTGGCCATTTCCTTCGAGAGCGCATTCGGGATGGTGTTGTCCGCATCGCCCGTCAGAACCAGGGTTGGACACGTGATCGTTGCGAGCGTGGGGCGCGAATCCACCCGCGCGATGATCGCGGTTTGCTGCCGCAGATAACCCTCGACGCCGACGTCCTCGTCCTGTGCGCGCACCAGCTTCAGGATATCGGCATCATTGCGCCGCGACGGGTGCACCAGTTCCGGAAAACTCTCCTCGCGGACGGCACGAAGCTCGCCGCGCCTCGCCCGCTCCATCAGGCCACGGCGGCGCGCGGTCGCCTCCGGCGTGTCGGGCCGGGCCTGGGTGTTGATCAGCGCGAGCTTGACGACCCGCTCGGGCGCCTGGCGCATGATCTCGAACGCGATGTAGCCGCCCATGGAATGGCCGGCGAGCGCGAAGCGCGGCGGAGCCTCGCGCAGCACCCGGGCGGCGATATCAGCCATGCTGTCGTCGCGGATATGGTTGGCGATCATCACCGGCCCGAACCGCCACAGCGCCGGGATGACCGGCGCATAGATCCGGGCCGAGGAGGCCAGCCCCGGAACCAGCACGATCGGGGTGGTCTGGTCCATTATTGCCTCGCAAGCCCCTCAAATTGCCGGAAATTATGCGGCCGAGCTTAGGTGCCGGGGATGGGCTGTCAAATATGCAAAAACGCATGTGAATCCCCGCATCTCCGCTTTGACGGCGGCGCCCGCGGGGACTATGAAACGCGCTCATGACACAACATGACAACGATACCGCCTGGCCGGACCACAAACCGACCGCGCTCCTCGTGCTTGCCGACGGCACGGTGCTTGAAGGCTTCGGTCTCGGCGCCGAAGGCCACGCCGTCGGTGAGGTCTGCTTCAACACCGCGATGACCGGCTATGAGGAGATCCTCACCGATCCCTCTTATGCCGGGCAGCTCATCACCTTCACCTTCCCGCATATCGGCAACGTCGGCACCAACGACGAAGATATCGAGACGGTGAACATGGCGGCAACGCCGGGCGCGCGCGGCGTGATCCTGCGCACCGCGATCACCGATCCCTCGAACTACCGCGCCACCAAGCATCTCGATCAGTGGCTGAAGGCCCGCGGCATCATCGGCCTGTCCGGCATCGACACCCGGGCGCTGACCGCGCTGATCCGCAGCAAGGGCATGCCCAACGCCGTGATCGCGCATGCCAAGAACGGCGAGTTCGACCTGCATGGCCTGAAGGAAGAGGCACGCGAATGGCCCGGCCTCGAGGGCATGGACCTCGTGCCGATGGTCACATCCGGCCAGCGCTTCACCTGGGACGAGACCCCCTGGCTGTGGGACAAGGGTTTTGGCCGCCAGGACAACGCCGAGTTCAACGTCGTCGCCATCGACTACGGCATCAAGCGCAACATCCTGCGCCTGCTCGCCGGCGTCGGCTGCAAGGTGACGGTGGTGCCGGCGACGACCTCGTCCGAAGACATTCTGGCGATGAAGCCGGACGGCGTGTTCCTGTCGAACGGTCCGGGCGATCCGGCCGCGACCGGCAAATATGCCGTGCCCGTCATCCAGGACGTGATCAAGTCGGGCACGCCGACCTTCGGCATCTGTCTCGGCCACCAGATGCTCGGTCTTGCCGTCGGCGCCAGAACCAAGAAGATGCATCAGGGCCATCACGGCGCCAATCATCCCGTCAAGGACGAGACCACCGGCAAGGTCGAGATCACCTCGATGAACCACGGTTTCGCCGTGGACGAGACGACGCTGCCGAAGGGCGCGACGCAGACCCACATTTCCCTGTTCGACGGGTCCAATTGCGGCATCCAGCTCGACGGCAAGCCGGTGTTCTCGGTGCAGTATCACCCCGAGGCTTCGCCCGGTCCGCGCGACTCGCACTATCTGTTCCAGCGCTTCGCCGATTTGATGCGGCAGAAAAAGAGCGCGTAAGACAAGAACGCCGGCGGACGAGACCGCCGGCTATGCGTCACGGACGCATGAACATGAAGTCCGTGTCGGGATCGCAATTCTCGGCAATGAAGCGCAGCTCTGCCTGGATGTCGGCGACTGATCGCGTCTCCAGATATTTCGAGATCACCTGACTGAGCAAGGCGCGGCAAACGGCTTCGTGTCCTAGACCGGACGTCTCCGCCTCGTGGATGGCCGCGGAGAAATGACGCTGCGCAACGTCGGATGCGTACATGGCGCTCCCTCTTCTTTCGCTCCGACAGGCGTGCCCGCCATTGGCCGCTGATGCCTTGATCTCCGTCAAGCCGGCGTATGATCTGGCGCTGGAACAAGGGGACGGGTACCGTCTTGATCCCCGGAGCTGTTGTGACCCGGAGACCCTAAATGTCCGTCGTCCGCGACAATGCCGAGCCGCTCGCCATCGTGTTCGAGGATGACGGTCTCGTGCCGAACAACATCCTTCCGTTCCTGGTCTACCAGGGCGCGGTGAAGCTCGATCCGAAACGGCCGGAAGAGACCATCGAAAAACTGTTCGAGGCGAACGGCTGGGGCGGCACGTGGCGCAACGGCGTCTACGATTATCTGCATTATCACGCGACGGTGCATGAGGTGCTCGGCGTCGCCCGCGGCAGTGCGCGCGTCCGTTTCGGCGGCGACCATGGCCAGGAGCTGGACATCAAGGCCGGCGACGTCGCGATTCTGCCCGCCGGCACCGGGCATCAATGCATCAAGGCGAGCGATGATTTCTGCGTGATCGGCGCCTATCCGCCAGGCGCGAAGATGGAGATCACGAGGGCGACGCCGGAGAACCACGCCGGGGCGCTGAAGACGATTCCGAACGTCGCGCTGCCGCCGGCCGATCCCGTGACGGGAAGGAATGGCGCGTTGATGCGGTTGTGGCGGTAGCCAAAACGAGGGTGCGTAGGGTGGATGAGCGAAGCGTAATCCACCGCGTCTGTCTCCGCTGACACAGAAGCGGTGGGTTACGCCCAGCGAATTGCGCTTCGCGCAATCGCGGGCTAACCACCCTACGACAGCTCGGCCTACGCCTCGTTGCCGCCTTCCTGACGCGTCGCCTCGAACAGGAACCAGGTCCGCCGCTCGGTTTCGTCGATGAAGTTCTCGAGCAGGCTGGCGCTCGCCACGTCCTCGGCCTTGTCGCAAACGTCGTGCGCTTTGCGCATCGCAGCCGCGACGTGCTTGTTGTCCTGCATCAGCTCGCGCAACATCTCGCGCGGCGGGACATAATCCTCGTTGTTGTCCTGGATGGTCTGCAGCTTTGCGACCTGGCCGATCGACTTCAGCGTGGTGCCGCCGATCTTGCGGACACGCTCGGCAAGCTGGTCGGTGGTGGCGAAGATCTGGTCCGACTGCTCGTCGAGCAGCAGGTGGTAGTCGCGGAAGTGGCGCCCGCTGACGTGCCAGTGGAAATTCTTGGTCTTCAGATACAGCGCGAAGGCGTCGGCCAGAAGCACGTTGAGCGCCTCCGAGACCTTCTTGACCCCGTCGGGCGACAGATCGGTGGGGGTATCGAGATCGGGCGAGACCTTGTTGGTTTTGCTCACGGGAGACCTTCCTGTTAGGACGCGGACATTGACGGCGCGCCGTCGCACCCCTAACGCAAGGCGGGCAGCGCGGTTCCAATTTGGGGAACCGCTGGGCGGGATACCATGGACGATTGGATCGATTATTACGACTCCACGCATACGATCTATGTGAGCAAGCTGCATCGCGACTTGCACTTCCAGATCATCGCGCGGGACATCATCGGCTACATCTCCTCGCCCGACGCGGTCGTGCTCGACTACGCCTGCGGCGAGGCGCTGTCGGCGACCCAGGTGGCCGCTCGCTGCGGCCAGTTGATCCTGGCCGAGCCGGCGCCGGGCGTGCGCGGCCGGCTGATCGCCCGGTTTGCCCCGAACACGAGAATCCGCGTCCGTTCGCTCGACGACGTCCGCAAGATGCAGGAGCAGTCGATCGACCTCGTCGTCATGAATTCGGTCGCACAATATATGACGCCGGACGAGCTCGATGCCGCGCTCGTCAACATCCGCCGGATTCTGACGCCATCCGGCAAGCTGGTGCTGGGCGACATCCTGCAGCCCGATGTCGGCATGGTCAGGGACGTCATGGCGTTGCTCAGCTTCGGCCTGCGCCACGGCTTCCTGAAGGACGCGCTGGTCGGGCTGATCAGCACCGCGCTGTCGGATTACCGTCATCTGCGCACGCGCATCGGGCTGCAGCGCTACAGCGAGGAGGAGATCACCGGCAGGCTGAAGGCGGCGGGCTTCGCGGTCCAGCGCGCCCATACCAATATCGGCCATAATCGCTGGCGCATGACCTTCATCGCCCGGCCGCCGCTGGTTCGTTAAGCATAACAATTAGCCGTTGTAGCTTGTCGCACTGCAATCGGACATGATCGCCGCGGCCCGGTGGCGGAAGCGTCTACGCGAGGGCGGTGCAACGCTCTTCATCCTGGTTCAAATCCAGGCCGGGTCTCCAGCCTTCGCTGGCTGCGCCAGCTTCGGCTCGGCAAGCCCTCTCCTGGCGAAGGCTGCCGCGGCGAAGCCCGGAGAGGCGAAGCCGGGCACGCTCGAGCGCCCCCGAAACAAAGTCTCGCTCACCCCCCATCGACCACATCACACCCCGACAACAGCTGCAGCCGGTCCGCATCCTTCGCCGCGGATTTGATCACGGCATCGAGCAGGCCGGGAAAACGCGCGTCCAGATCCTCGCGGCGCAGCCGCATGAAGCGGTTGGTGCCGGCCACACGCGTCTGCATCAGGCCGCATTCGCGCAGCTTGGCGAAGTGATAGGCGAGGTTCGACTTGGCGCCGAGACCGCTGAAGTCGCCGCACCGCAACTCGCTGCTGACACGTTCCTGCTGGGCGAGCTGGTACACGATCGCCAGCCGGATCGGATCGCTCAGGCAATCCAGGACCATCGGCAGCTCGATCTGCTCGCGGGTGGGATGGAGGGGCGTGCGGCTCATGGCTCGGAATCATAGCGACGCCGTCGCAATGTTCAATAGTTCTTGAACCAATTGACATGACCGTCCCAAGAATCAATAGTTCAATAATCGTTGAACATAGAGGTCAATCCGATGAGCGTGTTCTGGCTGGCCCTGGCGGCCTTTGCGATCGGCACAGAAGGCTTTGTGATCGCAGGTCTTTTGCCCGGCATCGCCGCGGATTTGCAGATTTCGGTGCCGGCCGCCGGCCAGTTGGTCACCGCCTATGCCCTCACCTACGCCGTAGGCTCGCCGATCCTGGCCGTCGCCCTCAACAATATCGAGCGCCGCACGGTGCTGGCCCTGGCGCTGGCGATCTTCATCGCCGGAAATCTCGCGGCAATGGTGGCCTCCAGCTACGCCCTGCTGCTGGCCTCGCGGATGCTGATGGCGCTGGGCTCCGGCCTGTGCGTGCCGACCGCCATGGCGGTGTCCGTCGCGGTCGCCGCCCCGGAACGGCGCGGCCGCGCGGTGGCGCTGGTCACCTCGGGCATCACGGTCGCGACCGTTATCGGCGTTCCCCTCGGCAATCTCGTCGGCAGCCTGTTCGGCTGGCGCGCAACCTTCGCCATGGTCGCCCTGATCAGCGCCGTCGCGCTCGCCGGCCTCCTGCTCGGCCTGCCCCGCGGCCTGCCGCGCAACACGGCCTCGCTCGGCGAACGGCTGGCCGTGGCGCGCCACAGCCACGTGCTGGTCGCACTCCTGATCACGATTCTCTGGGCGCTCGGCGGCTTCACCGTGTTCACCTATTTCGCGGTTCCCCTGCACAGCCTCGGCTTCGACGCCTCGCAGATCAGCCTGGCGCTCCTGGTGTTTGGCGGCGCGGCGGCGATCGGCAACATGCTCGGCGGCTTGCTTGCCGACCGGCTCGGCACGCTCGCGACCGCAGGCCTCGGGCTTGCCGGAATGGCGGCTGCGCTGATCCTGCATTCGCTGGTCCTGAAGCTGATGCCCGGTCAGGCCCATTACGCGGTGCTGGGCGCGATCTTCCTCTGGGGCATCTCGGGCTGGGCGTTCTATCCGGCCCAGGTCGCCAGCATCCTCCGGATCGAGCCGCAGGCCTCGATGATCGCGCTCTCGCTCAATGCCTCCGCGATGTATCTCGGCTTCGCCATCGGCGGCGCACTGGGCGGGGCGGTGCTGGCCACCCTCTCCCCGAGCGACCTCGGCTGGATCGGCGGAACGAGTGTTGCGGCCTCGCTTCTGGTCCACCTCGCCCGGGGCTGGCAGGCCCGGCCAAAACCGCTCAAAATTGCCGGTTGATGGGCATTTTTCGGGGTTTCGCCGCCCCGAAAACTGGTCTAAGACCCACCCGCGCGCGAGGGAGACCACCGCGCTCTCGGCTTAAGGGGACGCGCGGCAAGCGCGCCCTTTTTTGTGCCCAAATTCCACTTCGACTTCGGCGAGAGTTGATGCCCAAACGTACAGACATCACCACCATCCTGATCATCGGCGCCGGTCCCATCGTGATCGGCCAGGCCTGCGAGTTCGACTATTCGGGCACGCAGGCGGTGAAGACGCTGAAGGAAGAGGGCTACCGCATCGTCCTCGTCAATTCCAATCCGGCCACCATCATGACCGATCCGGAATTGGCCGATGCGACCTATATCGAGCCGATCACGCCCGAGATCGTCGCCAAGATCATCGAGAAGGAACGTCACGTCATTCCCGGCGGCTTCGCGCTGCTGCCGACCATGGGCGGCCAGACGGCGTTGAACTGCGCGCTGTCGCTGCGTCAGCAAGGCACGCTCGAGAAGTTCGACGTCGAGATGATCGGCGCGACCGCGGAAGCCATCGACAAGGCCGAAGACCGCCAGCTGTTCCGCGAGGCCATGACCAAGATCGGGCTGGAAACGCCGAAGTCGCGGCTCGCCAACGCCTCCGAGCTGAAAAAGTCCTTCCGCGACAAGCGCCAGGCCGAACGCGCGAAGCTGACGGGTGCGGCGCTCGAAGAACACGACCGGCAGTGGGTGCTGGGGGAGAGCGACCGCCGCAAGCGCTATCAGGAATACGCGCTGGGCCAGGCGTTGATGGCGTTGTCCGAGATCGGCCTGCCCGCGATCATCCGCCCCTCCTTCACGATGGGCGGCACCGGCGGCGGCATTGCCTACAACAAGGAAGAGTTCCTCGACATCATCGAGCGCGGCCTCGATGCGTCCCCCACCAACGAAGTCCTGATCGAGGAATCCGTGCTCGGCTGGAAAGAGTTCGAGATGGAGGTGGTGCGCGACAAGAAGGACAATTGCATCATCGTCTGCTCGATCGAGAATTTCGATCCGATGGGTGTGCACACCGGCGACTCCATCACGGTGGCTCCGGCGCTGACGCTGACCGACAAGGAATACCAGATCATGCGCGACGCCTCGCTGGCGGTGCTGCGCGAGATCGGCGTCGAGACCGGCGGCTCCAACGTACAGTTCGGCGTCAATCCTGCGGACGGCCGCATGGTCGTCATCGAGATGAATCCGCGCGTGTCGCGTTCGTCCGCGCTGGCCTCGAAGGCGACGGGTTTCCCGATCGCCAAGGTCGCGGCGAAGCTCGCGATCGGCTACACGCTCGACGAGATCGCCAACGACATCACCGGCGGCGCGACGCCCGCCTCGTTCGAGCCGACCATCGATTACGTGGTGACCAAGATCCCGCGTTTCGCCTTCGAGAAATTCCCCGGCGCCTCCTCCACGCTGACGACCTCGATGAAGTCGGTCGGCGAAGTCATGGCGATCGGCCGCACCTTCCAGGAAAGCTTGCAGAAGGCGTTGCGCGGGCTGGAGACCGGCTTGACCGGCCTCGACGAGATCGAGATCGAAGGTCTCGGCCGCGACGACGACAAGAACGCGATCCGCGCCGCGCTCGGCACGCCGACGCCGAACCGCATCCTTCAAGTGGCCCAGGCCATGCGGCTCGGCTGGTCGAACGAGGACATCTTCAATTCCTGCAAGATCGATCCCTGGTTCCTCGGCGAGATGCGCGGCATCGTCGACATGGAGGAGAAGGTCCGGAAGAGCGGTCTGCCCGGCAATGCCTTCGGCATGCGCACGCTCAAGGCCATGGGCTTCTCCGACGCGCGCTTGGCGGTGCTGGCCGAGACGACGGAGGCCGAGGTTACGGCGAAGCGCCACGCGCTCGGCGTTCGCCCCGTTTACAAGCGCATCGACACCTGCGCGGCCGAATTCGCCTCGCCCACCGCCTACATGTATTCGACCTACGAGTCGCTGTTCGCCGGCGCGCCTGCCGACGAGAGCACGCCGTCCGACAAGAAGAAGGTCATCATTCTCGGTGGCGGCCCCAACCGCATCGGCCAGGGCATCGAGTTCGACTATTGCTGCTGTCACGCCTGCTTCGCGCTGCATGACGCCGGCTACGAATCCATCATGGTCAACTGCAATCCGGAGACGGTGTCGACCGACTACGACACCGCCGACCGGCTCTATTTCGAGCCGCTCACCGCCGAGGACGTGCTGGAGATCATCGCCAAGGAGCGCAGCAACGGCACGCTGCACGGCGTGATCGTGCAGTTCGGCGGCCAGACACCGCTGAAGCTGGCGCGCGCGCTGGAAGCCGCCGAAGTGCCGATCCTCGGCACCTCGCCCGACGCGATCGACCTTGCCGAGGACCGCGACCGTTTCAAGCGCGTGCTCGACAAGCTGCGCCTCAAGCAGCCCAAGAACGGCATCGCCTATTCGGTCGAGCAGGCCCGCCTGGTCGCGACCGATCTCGGCCTGCCCTTGGTGGTGCGTCCGTCCTACGTGCTCGGCGGCCGCGCGATGCAGATCATCCGCGAGGAGAACCAGCTCAGCGACTACCTTCTCGGCACATTGCCGGAGCTGGTGCCGGCGGACGTCAAGGCGCGCTATCCCAACGACAAGACCGGGCAGATCAACACGGTGCTCGGCAAGAACCCGCTGCTGTTCGACCGCTATCTGTCTGACGCTACCGAGATCGACGTGGACTGTCTCTGCGACGGCAAGGACACCTTCATCGTCGGCATCATGGAGCATATCGAGGAAGCCGGCATCCATTCCGGCGACAGCGCCTGCTCGCTGCCGCCGCACTCGCTGGATGCGAAGATGATCGAGGAGCCTCGAGCGGCAGACCCGCGAGCTCGCGCTCGGCCTCGACGTCGTCGGCCTGATGAACGTGCAATACGCGATCAAGGACGGCGAGATCTACGTGCTCGAAGTCAACCCGCGCGCCTCGCGCACGGTGCCCTTCGTCGCCAAGGTGGTGGGCACGCCGGTCGCCAAGATCGCCGCGCGCGTCATGGCCGGCGAGAAGCTCGCCGACTTCAAGCTGACGAAAGCCAAGCTCAAGCACGTCGGCGTCAAGGAATCGGTGTTCCCGTTCGCGCGCTTCCCCGGCGTCGACACCGTGCTCGGCCCCGAGATGCGCTCGACCGGCGAAGTCATGGGCATCGACGGCTCGTTCGCGGTGGCGTTCGCCAAGAGCCAGCTCGGCGGCGGCACGCGGGTACCGCGCAAGGGCACGGTGTTCGTCTCGGTGCGCGAGAGCGACAAGACGCGCATCGCCGAAGCCGTCCGCGAATTGCATTCGCTCGGCTTCAAGGTGCTGGCGACTTCGGGCACGCAGCGCTTCCTGACCGACCAGGGCATCCCGACCGAGAAGGTGAACAAGGTGCTGGAGGGCCGGCCGCACATCGTCGACGCCATCACCAACGGCGACGTCCAGCTCGTCTTCAACACCACCGAAGGCCCGCAGGCGCTGGCCGACAGCCGTTCGCTGCGGCGCGCGGCCCTCTTGCATAAAGTGCCGTATTACACCACTCTTTCCGGGGCCGTGGCGGCCGCGCAGGGCATCCGCGCCTATCTGGGTGGGGACCTTGAGGTTCGTACCCTGCAGAGCTACTTTTCGGAAACCTGATCGCTAGCAGCGGTGATGCCGCCGCTAAGTGATTGGCAATGAAGCCACAATGGCCGGAGGAACTGTCCGGGCCAGGTGGTTGTTCTGTTCCGGCGCCAGACCCACATGAGATCCCGGTGGGCCCATGTTCAGCCCCGGGAATACCGACGAATCAAGGTTGCCGCGCCCTCCGTTTCGAGGGCGCGCAGCTGGAAGACGAGAGAAGAGATGGAAAAGGTTCCGATGACCCAGGCCGGCTTTGTCGCGCTCGGGGAAGAATTGAAGAAGCGTCAGTCGGAAGATCGTCCGCGCATCATCGAGCATATCGCCGAAGCGCGCTCGCACGGCGACCTGTCGGAGAACGCGGAATATCATGCCGCGAAGGAAGAGCAGTCCCACAATGAGGGCCGCATCGCCGAGTCTCGAGGACAAGCTCGCGCGCGCCGACATCATCGACATCTCGAAGCTCTCCGGCGACACCATCAAGTTCGGCGCCACCGTGACGCTGGTCGACGAGGACACCGAGAAGAAGACGGTGTGGCAGATCGTCGGCGAGGTCGAGGCCGACGCCAAGAAGGGCCGCATCTCCATCACTTCGCCGCTGGCCCGCGCGCTGATCGGCAAGAAGAAGGGATCGACCGTCGAGGTCAACGCCCTCGGCGGCGCCAAGGCCTATGAGATCACCAAGGTGGAGTGGCGGTAAGGACTTGCCGCTGCTTCGTCTGCTGACGTTTTGAGAGCGGCCGCGCACAGCGCGGCCTTTTTGTTGCGACGTGTTGCTGAGCCTGAGTGAGCAGATGCTCTCACCACCCGTCATTGCGAGGGTAGCGAAGCAATCCAGAATCCCTACGCAGAGACAGTCTGGATTGCTTCGTCGCTTCGCTCCTCGCAATGACGATGTGGAAGCTGCGCGCCCAGCTCTCGTGTCCCGGACGCGCTGCAACGCGCAGCGTTGTTGCGCAGAGCCGGGACCCAGAAAGCGACACAGGAAGGCGCGGTGATATGGGCCCCGGCTCTGCAGCGCACCATTGCGTGATGCGCCGCGTCCGGGGCACGAGAGCGGGGTTGGCAACGGACAGAACGCAGAGAGCGTCCGACCAGCCTACCTTCTTCCCTTCACTTCGAGGGGCACGGCCGCCTCGTACTTCGAATTGTGCAGCACCAGAGACGTCCGCACATTCCGCACGTGGGGCGCGGCGGTGAGATGGGTGACGAAATCCTGGAAGGTCGCCATGTCGGGGGCGACGCATTTGAGGATGAAATCGACCTCGCCCGACAGCATCCAGCATTCGCGCACCAGGGGCTCGGCGCGGACGAACTCCTCGAAGGCGCGCAAATCGGCCTCGGCCTGGCTGGACAGGTGCACGGCGGCGAACACGGTCACGTCGAAGCCGAGCTTACGGGCATCCAGGAGGCCGCGATAGCCGTGGATGTAACCCTCCTCCTCCAGCGCCCGGACGCGGCGCAGGCAGGGCGGCGGCGAGATACCGACGCGCTTGGCCAGCTCGACATTCGTGATTCGACCGTCGGCCTGAATCTCGGTGAGAATTTTCAGGTCGATCTCGTCTAGGTTCCGCGACACGTGATTGGAACTCCTGGCCTTTACGGCGGCATTGGGTGGGTTTGTCGCAATCCTCATAGCCCAGTCCGCACGCTCAGCGCAATTTTATTGCGCGTGCACCGCAATCGACTTTTGTTCCCTGTTGGAAAAATCCGCCGCTAGGCAATGCAATTCTTGCATAGCTCACCAGAAGGCTTAGATTAGCTCTGATATTTCAGCGCCTCCGCGACGCCTCCCGGCATGTTCCGCGCCCGCGCTGCAGATCCCCGTGAAAGGCGTCCATCGAAATGTCCGCTCCTGTACATGCAAAGGTCGTCATTATTGGCTCCGGCCCCGCTGGTTACACGGCAGCGATCTACGCCGCGCGGGCGATGCTGGAGCCGATCCTGATCCAGGGCATCCAGCCCGGCGGCCAGCTCACCATCACCACCGATGTCGAGAACTATCCGGGCTTCGCCGACGTGATCCAGGGCCCCTGGCTGATGGAGCAGATGGAGAAGCAGGCGGTCCATGTCGGCACCAAGATCGTCTCCGACCTCGTGATCAAGCTCGACACCTCGCAGCGGCCGTTCCGCCTTACCTGCGATAGCGGCGACATCTACCTCGCCGATACCGTCATCCTCGCCACGGGCGCGCAGGCGCGCTGGCTCGGACTGCCGTCCGAGGCCAAGTTCCAGGGCGGCGGCGTCTCGGCCTGCGCCACCTGCGACGGCTTCTTCTACCGCAACAAGGAGGTCGTGGTGGTCGGCGGCGGCAACACCGCGGTCGAGGAAGCGCTGTACCTCACCAACCACGCCTCGCAGGTCACCATCGTGCATCGCCGCGATCACTTCCGCGCCGAGCGCATCCTGCAGGAGCGCCTGTTCAAGCACCCGAAGATCAAGGTGATCTGGGATTGTGCCGTCGACGAGATCTGCGGCACCGAGAACCCGAACAAGGTCACCCATGTGCGCCTGAAGAACGTCAAGACCGGCGCGCTGACGGACGTGAAGACCGACGGCGTCTTCATCGCCATCGGCCACGCGCCGGCGACCGAGCTGGTGAAAGACCAGATCAAGCTGAAACCCTCGGGCTATGTCGAGGTCGCGGCGAATTCGACCGCCACCTCGGTGCCCGGCCTGTTCGCCGCCGGCGACGTCGCCGACGAGACTTTTCGCCAGGCCGTCACGGCCGCAGGCCTCGGCTGCATGGCAGCGCTCGAGGCCGAACGTTTCTTGGCCCTGCGCGCCAGCGAGCGCGCGGCAGCGGAATAACGATCATGCCTCGAACACGCGACGGATTTACGGATATGGACTGGGACAAGCTGAAGGTGTTTCACGCGGCGGCGGAAGCTGGCAGCTTCACGCATGCGGGAGAGCAGCTCGGCCTGTCGCAATCGGCGGTGTCGCGCCAGGTCTCGGCGCTGGAGCAGGAGGCTCTCGGTCTCGCTGTTCCACCGCCACGCCCGCGGCCTGATCCTCACCGAGCAGGGCGACCTCCTGTTCCGCACCGCGCATGACGTCTTCATGCAGCTACAGGCGGCGCGCGCGAAACTCACCGACAGCCGCGAACGGCCGAGCGGCGACCTCAAGATCACAACCACCCCAGGCGTCGGCATCAACTGGCTGATCCCGCGGCTCGGCGAATTCACCGCACTCTATCCGGAGATCCGGATCTCGCTGATCGTCACCGACGAGGAGCTCGACCTCTCGATGCGCGAGGCCGATGTCGCCATCCGCACCCGCAAGCCGACGCAGCCGGATCTCATCCAGCGCAAGCTGTTCGCGATGGGCTTCCACGCCTATTGCTCGCCGGAATACATCAAGCGCTTCGGCACGCCGCGCACGCTGGAGGAGGCTCGACTCCCACCGCATCATCACGCTCTCCGACGGCAACTTTGCGCCGCATTTGCAGAACCGCAACTGGCTGGTCGAAGCCGGGCGCAACGGCTCGGGTCCGCGCGAAGCCTATTTCAGGGTGAACAACATCCTCGGCCTCGTGCGCGCCTGTCAGCAGGGCCTCGGCATTGCCGCGCTGCCCGATTATCTCGTCGAAGAGCAGAGCAAACTCGTGCAGCTGTTCGGCGAGTCCGACTCGATTCAGCTCGACACCTACTTCGTCTATCCCGAGGAGTTGAAGACGGTTGCGCGCGTGCAGGTGTTCCGCGACTTCGTGGTCAGCAAGGCGCAGCGTTGGCCGTCCTGATTTCCGCATGACTGACATGCGGCCTCGGCTGTTGCTGCGAGCCGCTCGTCAAGCCCATACTGTTTGCACGCTGAGCCTTCGCGTTGCGCATTTGTCCCCCTCCTCCAGTGGCGCGGGAGTTCAGTAATCCCTCTTGGAAGGTGATTGTGTCGGCCTCACGTGGCCATTACCTAAGCCGGGCCCTTCGGGTCCGGCTTTTTTCTGTCTATTCGGCTTTCGCTTTGCGCGTGTATTGACAGTTCCAGGCGTACCCCGCATCATTTGCAAATGATCACGAAGTCGTGCGCAGCAATCTCGAAAAAAGGCCCCCATCCCGGGGCCTCGGATTTTTGCGCGCGCTAGCTAAGCTTCGTCATCGCTGCAAATCCCGAAAACCCCGCCACCTGGACGGGGTTTTTTCATGTGCCCTCCGTCTCAGGTTTTTCACCGAGAAGGAGATACCAACATGACCGGTCTTGAAGATCATTTGCACGGGCTGTGGCTGCCGCTTGTGACGCCGTTTCGCGACGGGGTGCTCGACGAGCGGTCGCTGCGGCGGCTGACGCGGCACTATGGCGCGCAAGGCATCGACGGTTTCATCCTGGGGGCGACCTCCGGCGAGGGCATGACGCTGCGCGAGGCCGAGCTCGAACGTCTCGTCGCAATCGTGCGCGACGAGATGGCCGCCGACCGCCGCACCTTGCCGATCTGCCTCGGCCTGTCGGGCGCCGACACCGCGCGGCTGAAGGAACGTCTCGACGAGACCGCGGACTGGCCGATCGACGGCTATCTGATCGCGAGTCCTTATTACGTGCGGCCCTCGCAGCGCGGATTGCTGGCGCATTTCGAGGCGCTGGCCGATCACGCCGCATGGCCGCTCGCGCTCTACAACATCCCCTATCGCACCTCGGTGAACATCACCAACCAGACCATGCTGCGGCTCGCCGAGCACCCGAACATCGTGGGCTTGAAGGATTGCGGCGCGAGCCGCGAGCAATCGATCGCGCTGCTGCGCGACCGGCCGAAGGACTTTCGCGTGCTCACCGGCGAGGACGCCAACTATCTCGAGGCCCTCACCGACGGCGCCGACGGCGGCATCGTGCTGTCGGCCCATGTCGAGACCGCGACCTTCGCGGCCATCTCTGCCGAGATGAAGCGCGGCAATGTCGATGCGGCACAGGCGCACTGGCAGGAGGTCGCCGAGCTGACGCGCCTCTTGTTCACCGAGCCGAGCCCGGCGCCGGCGAAGTACTGGCTGTGGCGCAGCGGCCTGATCGACAGCCCCGAAGTGCGGCTGCCGATGGTGGAGGTGAGCAGCGAGGCTCGCCGCCAGCATCGATCGCGAGATCGAGCGGCGGGTGAAGGTCGCGGCTTGAAACTTCCTCTCCACGTACGCGCGGCCCCTTCTCCCCTTGCGGGAGAAGGTGGCGCGAGGCGCCGGTTGAGGGGTCTCTATCCGCGCCCAAGACGATCCGTGAGGAGAGACCCCTCACCCGTCTCGCCGCTTTGCGGCGAGACACCTTTTCCCACAAGGGGAGAGGGTTGAGAGCGCCGCCCTTGGTTAACCGCGCCCCAACGGCCTTCGCGCTCGCCGCATGCCTCATCCACGTCTCGTTTACGCATCTGTCCCTATCGTTGCCGTCTGAAGGCTTCTCATAGGGGGAATGACCATGGGGCATCGCACCCGGCCGACGGCCGCGCGGCAATTCGCGCCCGCCGATCTCTTGCAGGGAATTCTCGTCGTTTCGTCGTTCGGGTTCTGGGCGGTGGTGCTCGGCCTGATGCCGGTGCTGCTGTATCGGATCTGGCTCGCCTGAGCGGGCAGCCGCGCTGCGGATGGTTAAACGGCGGTCACAAATGCGCTCAAAATGCGAATGGCGCGGCAAGCCGGAATCTTAAAACATCCCGCGTAGTGTGATGCCCATAAGCGAAGAAATCGCGGGGGGCATTTGTGAATAGTCAGAATGAAATGGCGCCTTATTTCGGCGCCGGACAGGACAGCCTGTCCACCGAGCAGAGCTTCACCACCGAGGACATTCTCTGGGCCGTCGGCATCTGGTCGGTGATCCTCACGCTGTCGCCGGTCATCGTGTTCTACATGCTGATGGTGGCGTAGGCCTTCACCTTCACCGGCGTTGCGGCGGCAAGAATTTGGATGCCCGGGACACACCCGGGCATGACGAAGCATCATCCACAAACGCAAAACGCGCGGACACCGCGCGTTTTTCGTCCGGGGAATGATTTAAAAAATTATGCCGCCTGCTTGTGCATTGCGCCGGATGCCGACGCCGTGCCGCGAATGGCCTTCACCGAACGCTCGATGGCCGCCCACAGCCTTGCGATTTCCTGAGCCGCACGGCTCTCGGCCTGGTACTCCCGCGCGCCTTCGCCATGGCTCAGCGCCATCAGCAAATCCGAACGGTTGGTGATCTGGCCGCCCCACACCGGCGCACGGAACTTCGCCAGCGCTTCGCGGGCGATGGTGACGATCGGGCTTTCGGCTTCGTCGCGCTTGGCCGGCGCACCGTTGAGCACGACCGCATAGGGCTTGCGGGCGGCGCGGCACATCTGGATGGTTTCCTGCACCGCGTTGACGTCGAACACGCCGGGACGGGCGGGAATCACCACCATGGTGGCGTTCTTGATCGCGTCGTCGACGACGGCCGACAGGTTCGGCGGCGTGTCGATCAACACCCATTCATAACCGTCGCGCTTGGCAGCGGAGACGATGCCGCTGACCGAGTTCACGGCCGACTTGATCGGCGGTTCGTTGGTGCCGCGCAGCTTGTGCCACAGCGTCAGCGAGCCCTGCGGGTCCGCGTCCACGAGCATGACCTGCTTGCTCGCCTTGATCTGTGCGGCAAGATGTGCGGCGAGCGTACTCTTGCCCGAGCCGCCTTTACGCGAAGCGAAAACAATAACGTTCATACCTTCGGCCTCCAGATTGACCCCAGGCCGCGAAAATGAATCACCACGCTGATTCGTGAAAGAAAAATTTATCGAGGGTTGCGTGGCCGCCACGAAATAACAAGACGTGTTGGCTTTTGAGTCACACTGCGATGCGCGAGGCGACACGAACTGCAATGAAACGCTGCGCGCGCGTCCGTTGTGTGCGTTTTTTGAGCAGTCGATCGGGAGAAAGCGGAATGCAACCTCGCCGCGCAAAGCGGCTATCGACTCTTTTCCGTCGCGCCTCGCCGCCCAAGCCGCAAGCCTCGCACCAGCGCGCGAACAAAAGGAGTCCGTGATCTCGGGAAGTTTCGGAAAGGGAACGCGGGCCGCGGGCGCTCAGCCGTCGCTGGTCTTTTTCTTCTTCGGCGCCGGCTTGCTGCTCTTCTTCGCGGTTTTGGGCGCGATGTTGGTGGGCTTGCCGGCACGCTGCTCGGCCGGCTCGGGGCCGCGGCGGAAGAACACCGCGCATTGCGGCGAGAGCTGCGCCTTCTTCTTGATCATGCAGGCGGTGATGGCATCGACGTTCGGAACGAACTCGCCGCACAGCCGCATCGCATCCGGCGTGCAGGCCTGCTGCTCCTCCGGGGTGTAGGCGAAGCCGGCACCGGGCTGGACCAGCACGGCGAGGGCCATCCCGAGGGTTGCAGCAGCCAAGGATGTCTTGAAGCGAAGCGCCGGCATTTCGTCCCCCACATGTCGAGTCGGCGCGAATAGTGGGTGAACCGCGGTTCGTTGGCAACCGAGGGGGATGCGAAAGCCGCAAGCTGTGCGGTCTCGGCAACAGCGGGGGAAGGTCGTCTGCACCGCCGTCGTCACCCGCGAAGGCGGGTGACGCGGTATTCCAGAGAGAGCGGACGTTCCTCGAGAAGCCGCGGCGTACTGGATCCCCCGCCTGCGCGGGGGATGACGGCGGTGTGCGAGGGACGAGCGCCCGCCTGCCAATACAAAAACGCGAAAACAACCCCATGCACAGTAGCCAAGCCGCGGGAATCCCAGCGTATTTTATTGCTTAGGATTTGACGAATCGCGATTTGACTTGTCGGGCAAAACGGGGGCATCATGCCACCATCAAGAAGATGCGCGTGTGGTCGGCCTGTCTGCTGCGCTGGTCGAAAAGCGCCGGTTGGGAGGACGATCGCAATGACGGGGAATGAGGCGGAGCTGCCGCTGTCGGGCGTCACGGTGGTCTCGCTCGAACAGGCGATCGCGGCTCCCCTGGCCAGCCGGCACCTGGCGGACTGGGGCGCGCGGGTCATCAAGATCGAGCGGCCGGGCAGCGGGGATTTCTGCCGGGACTACGACCACGTGATGAACGGCATGTCGAGCCAGTTCGTCTGGACCAACCGCTCCAAGGAAAGCCTTGCCATCGACATCAAGAGCGAGGAGGGCCGCAAGGTGCTGGACGCCCTGCTGCCGCGGGCCGACGTGTTCATCCAGAACCTTGCGCCTGGCGCGGCGGAGCGGCTCGGCCTCGACGCGGCATCACTGCTGAAGAAGCATCCGCGCATCATTGCCTGCGACGTCTCGGGCTATGGGACCGGTGGTCCCTACAGCGACAAGAAAGCCTATGATCTCCTGGTGCAGTGCGAGGCCGGCGTGCTCGCCATCAACGGCACCGAGGCGGAGCCGGCCAAGGTCGGGCTCTCGGTGGTCGATATCGCCACCGGCATGTACATCCTCAACGGCGTGCTGATGGCGCTGTACCGCCGCGAGCGGACCGGCAAGGGTACGGCCTTCCAGGCCTCGCTGTTCGACAGCATCACGGACTGGATGAGCTACCCGGCGTTCTACACCGAGAGCACGGGCCGGCCGCTGCCGCGCACCGGCGCCAGGCACGCGACCATCGCGCCTTACGGCCCGTTCCGGGTCGGCGACGGCACGACCGTCTTCTTCGGCATCCAGAACGACCGCGAATGGCGCTCGCTGTGCCGCATCGTCCTCGGCGATGCCGCTTTCGCCGACCATCCCCGCTTCCACACCAATCCGCTGCGCATGCAGAACCGCGACGAGCTGCAGGCGCATATCGAGCAGCGCTTCGCCACCATGACCGGCGAGGCGGCGCTGCGGCTGCTCGACGATGCCGCTATCGCCAACGCCCACCTGAATTCGGTCGAGGCCTTCCTGGCGCATGAGCAGCTTCACGCGCGCTCGCGGGTGCAAAGCGTGGGATCGCCATCCGGTCCGGTGATGAGCTTCCTGCCGGCGCTGACCATTCCGGGCCTCTCGCCGCGGATGGATCCGGTGCCGGATGTCGGAGAGCATAACGAGGCCATCCTCGGCGAGCTTGGTCTCGCAAAGGACACATGACGATGACGCAGCAGCGGCCCATGCGGGCCTATCTCGCCGTCCCCGCGCATCGCGCCCGCCTCGTCGCGAAGGCGGCGGCCTCCACGGCGGATGCGGTGTTCATGGATCTCGAGGACGCGGTACCGCCCTCGGAGAAGAACCTTGCGCTGGAGGAAGCCGTCCGCTCCCTCGCCGCGCTCGACTGGGGCAGCAAGCGCGTCACGGTGCGGATCAACGCCGTCGATAGCCCGTACATCGCGCAGGAGATCCGCACGCTGGCGGCGCTGCCGCGGCTCGATGCGCTGATCGTGCCGAAGGCGGAGCGCCCCGGTGACATCGTCGCGATCGCCGGGCAGTTGCGCGCGGCCGCGCCGAACCGCGCCACGCCGGTCGCGCTGGACTTGCTGATCGAGACCGCGCTCGGCCTCGTCAATGTCGACACGCTTGCCGCCTGCCACGACAGCGTCGCCGCGCTGCATCTCGGCGTCGGCGATTTCGCAGCCTCGATCGGCGCCCGCTCCTCCGATATCGGGGTGTCGCCGGACGGCTACCGTCATGTCGGCTCGGCGCAAACCGGCTACGCCGCCGCCCCGCTCGACCTCTTCGCCTATCCCATGATGCGCCTCTTGGTAGCCGCACGCGCGTTTGGCCTCATCGCGATCGACGGCCCCTGCGGCGCGTTCCGCGACGCGACGCTGACAGAGGCCAGCGCGCAGAAGGCCGCGGCGATGGGCTTTGACGGCAAGCAGGTCATCCATCCCGATCAGATCGAGCCGACGCTGCGCGCGTTCATGCCGTCGGAGCGGGAGCTGGACGAGGCGCGGCGGATCGTCGAGGCCATGGAGCAGGCGGAGGCGAACGGCCAGGGCGCGGTGACGCTGGACGGCAAGATGATCGATTATGCCAATGTCCGCATGGCGCGCCGGATCATCGCCCTGGGGTCTTAGCCAGGGGCATCGCATTTGAAAGCTATTCCTGCGGCCATCCTTCGAGACGCCCGCTATAAGCGGGCTCCTCAGGATGAGGACGGAGTACGAGGTTGCTGTTTCAGAACGCACTGACGCTGATTAGCCTCATCCTGAGGAGGCGCGTCAGCGCCGTCTCGAAGGACGAGGCGTGCTCACCGGCCGCCGCCACAAGTCATATGCGATAGTCCCGGGAGTATTGCTGCGCATGGCCACTCTTTTGATCGTCGCACCGGTGTTCGCGCTGATCGCCGCCGGCTATGCCGCGGTGCTGTTTCGCTTCGTCTCGGAGGGCGCGCACAAGGGCATCAGCGAATTCGCCTTCAGCATCGCGATCCCCGCCCTCCTCTTCCGCACCATCGTCGTCTCGGAATTCCCCGACGTCAGCCCCTACAGGATGTGGGGCACCTATTACGGCGCGCTCGCGCTGACCTGGATCGCTGCGCTCGCGGTCTCGGCGCTGCTGCGCGCGCGGCGCGAGGACCGCGAGGACGGCGTCGTGTTCGCGATCGGCTCGGTCTACGGCAACATCGTGATGCTCGGCATTCCCCTCGTGCTCTCCGCGCTCGGCAACGAGGCCGCGGGGCCGATGGCGCTGATCCTGTCGGTGAACACGCCGCTGCTCTGGCTCTGCGGCATTTTGCAGATGGAGCTCGTCAACCGCAAGCGCACCGGCTCGGCGCTGTCGGTGATCTCGCCCGTGCTCGCCGACCTCGCGCGCAATCCCCTGATGCTCGCAATCGGTCTTGGCGTGGTCTGGCGCTTCACCGGCCTTGGCCTCACCCCCGTCGTCGACCGCACCATCGAGCTTTTGGCGCAAGCGGGCTCGCCAACCGCGCTGATCGCGCTCGGCATCAATCTGTTTCGCTTCGAAGTGAAGGGCGAGAAGCTGAGCATCCTGGTGATGTGCGCGCTCAAGCTGGCCGCAATGCCGGCGGCTGCATTCGTGCTGGCAAGACTGCTCGACCTGCCGCCGATCGCCGCCGGCGTCGTCGTGCTGTTCGCGGCGATGCCAACCGGCGCCAATGCCTACATCTTCGCGGTGCAGTATCAGCGGTTGGTGAACCCGGTCTCGGGCGCGGTGGCGCTGGGCACGCTGCTGGCGGCGGCGACGCTGCCGGTGGTGGTGTGGTTGGTGACGCGATAACGCGTCCAAGGCGCGCGGACGATGCCGCGCGGCCTCGGAAAGCATTCAAGCGGTCAGCGCAGGCCGAGGAAGGACAGCACCGCACCGATCACGACGACGAGCCCGACCAGATAGATAATCCCGTTCATGTCTCAGCTCCCTTGCTTCATCCTGCCGCAGCTACAAACACACCAGGGGCCGAAAAGGTTCGGCGGGAGCAGTTGCTGTTTTCTGCTGAATGCGCGGAACGAAAACGAACAATCGCGCCGGCGCCCCAAGCCCTCGCGCGAACATCCCGGCAATTTTGCCATTGCACGCAAAAGTAGCTATGGTGCCCGATACGTGTTGCAGGGACGGTGACATGGCAAGCCGCGAAGACATGCTCGCATTGATCAAGGCCGCCTACGCCGCGCGCGACGGCGCCGACACCGACAGCCTCGTGACGGCCTTTCATCCCGAGGGCGCCTTCGCGCTGATGGGTGACAAGAGCGCGCTCGAATTGACGGGACGCATGGAGGGCCATTCGACCCTGCACGCGGCCTTCACGCAACTGACCGCCGGCTTCGGCTTCGAAGGCCGCGAGATCCTGGCCGAGCTGGTCGACGGCGATCGCGTCGCCGTCCACTGCCGCGTCAATGTGCGATACCACCCGACCGGCAAGACGGTCAGCACCGAGATTTTGGACCTGTTCAGATTTCAGGACGGCAAGATCGCGGAGCTGATCGAGTTTGCGGATACGGCGCAGATCAAGGCGATGATCGGGTGAGGCACGGGCCCGCGTGTACCGTCGCCGTCATCCTGATGACGGCCGAAAGCGCTATGAAACGCGCTGGCCCACACGCCAGCCCATCTCCCAAAAGTCCGCCTCGAGCCGGGTGGCTTCCCTGAAGATCGCGATCAGCTCGGCCTCGCGGGCCGGCGTGGCGTAGAGATCGGCGAGATGATCCAGATGCGCCTGCGCCTTGGCCGCAACCTCCTGGTATGGCGCGCCGGCATACTCGGCGATCCAGACGCGATAGGCGTTCGTCTCAGCGTCCGCGCCGGGCCGCGCGGCGAGCCGCGTTGCGATCTCCGCATACCCGATCACGCAAGGCGCAAGCGCCACCTTGAGCGCCAGCAGATCGCCGCGCATTCCCGCATCGAGCACGTAGCGCGTATAGGCCAGCATCTCGGCCGCCGGAGGCGCCTGTTCGAGATCGGCCGGCGACAAACCCCAATCGGCACAGAGTTTGACATGCAGGTTCATCTCGACATCGAGGATGGCCGACAGGCCGGCCGATGCCTCGCGCATATCGGCAAGCGTGGGCGACTTGTAGACCGCAAGCGCGTAGGCGCGCGCAAACTCGATGAGGAACAGATAATCCTGAACGAGGTAGTGACGAAACGCAGCTTCAGGGAGCGAGCCGTCCGCCAATCCATTCGTGAAGGGATGCTCGGTGTAGGCCTGCCACTCGGCGGAGGCTGCTGTCTTGAGACGCTCGAAGAAGGTCACGGTATTTTCGGCTTGGCCGTGCGCCAAACTGGCGCCGCATGAGGTTGGTGAATTCTTGCGCACTGCCACCGTATTCTGCTCCGGTCACCTATTCCACTGAAGCCAGAGTTTCTGGCTTTCCACCATGAAGTCGAGGTAGCCTTGGATGGGCCAAGAAACATGGGTGTTGTCTCGGATAAGAGGATGAATGCCGTTGGCACACATGAAGTGGCTTGCATTTGCCTTACCGAGCCAATCAATGCACTTATCAACCGTGTTTTGGTAGGACACGCCGAATTGGCTTGTCGACACGTTGGACAGCATCCCCTCGATGAAATAAGACGGCGCAATTCCGCTTTTGATCTTCCCGTCGCGGATGAGGCGATTTCGAATATTCTTGAAGATGCGCACTGTCGGCTTCAGCCACGAATTTGTTTCCTGATGCTTTCGGGTCATATTATCCGAGTGCTGCTTCGGGTAGTTGACGATATTTGTCCCGTCCGTCGTGATAAGCATGACGCCCTCGACGTATTCCTTGTCCTGTTCGCCGTAGTAGCGGGTATATCTCTTGTGCGGCGCCACGAGCAAAATATCGGCGTTGCGACGCGTTCCATTGGCCTTCAGGCGCAAGGCCTTCTTGCCTGAGATATCAAGATCGCTCTCATATTGCTTAGAAAGCCAGGCAATGACGTCTCGTCCGGAACGACTTCAAGTCGTATTCAGCAGCCTTCGGATAGACGTTCTTAAATGCAGCTTTCTCCGGCGCCGACAACATATCGATATTGTAGTAGAACATGCCCTTCGTCCGCAGGACGATATCGACATCGCTATCCGCACCATAGACATTCGTATCGTTGCCGTACGAGCCCTGCAGAAACGAGTCAATGTTCTTCGTCGAGTACGGCGCGTCCCTGTGTTCGATGACACTCTTGATCGATTGGTACGTTGTCGCAGACTGTTGAGCCGCTCCGATATGCGTCCACGTCTCAAGTTGGCTTTCCGGAATACTCATATTTTCTCCTTAAACAAGCAACGTTTTCAAATCCGCCTCTTGCTTGCCGAACGACTCCGATCCGCGTTGCCGTAGGATGTTGAGTTTCTGCATGTTGTGCTCGAACAGATCGGTTGCCATTTCGGGCTGCTCGAATGTATCGTTGATGCGTACAGTGGGGGCGTGCCGGTACAAGATGTGCCGGAGCTGATCCATCGATTGAGTATTGATTTCTAGCGTCTTCTGAAGAAGCTGGACGCTTAAGAGCTTCTGCGTCCATTTGGATGTACTATACCAGGGCTGCTTCGGCGCCGGATAGACACCGACACCCACACTAACGACACGCAGCTGTTGAGGCTCCAATCTTAAGGCCATGATCGCATCTGCAATGGCGTACAACGTCGGATTGTTGGCGCAATAGCCGCCATCTATTAACTCGACGAGATCCCCCTTATCGGTCTTCACTGTCTTCTTATCAAAGAAGGGAAATGCCGAGCACGAAGCCTGCACAGCGTCCGAGACCCGCACGCCGAAGCCAGGGGAGAACGTTCCAATACGTCCATGCGCTTGCTCGATACTGGTCTTGAAGATCATCGGCCGCTCGATCACCCAGCGCGTCGTTACAATCCCAACACCAGTCTTCATATCGGCGAACGACGCATCCTTGAAAACCGTGTCACCTAGCGCTGCGAGAGCCGCGGACTTCTCCGCCCGCTTCTTCCTTTGCATCACTCTAGGAACATTATCTTCGTAGAGATCACTGATCTCCTTGACGCTCTTCCCAAGCGCTAGGAGGGCGGCGATGATGCCGCCCGTACTGGTCCCGAAGATGAGATCGAAATGCTCGTGTAGTTTGCCGCCGAGCATGCCCTCCAACTCTCGGAGAACACCGAGGGTATAGAAACCCTTCGCGCCTCCGCCATCGAGGCTAAGTATCCGGCACACCTTCGTCTCCTGGTACAATCTTCTGCTCCGACACGACTCAGCTGCAAGCGGACTATAGACAGTTCGCCAAACGTTCCGACACGCATAGCGGCGCAATGCCCACTCTTCACACGTTCGGAGATGCCTCTCACTCACAGTTGGTGCATCGAACTCCGCTGTGGCGGAAGCATGCGGACGCCGTCGCGCCGTTCTCATTCCCCCGTGCGCGTCCGCAGCGAGCGAAGGTAAGTCTGGCTGGACGTTTCGCCTGCTCGCATCCGCCGCGCAGACATTTCTTCCGCCGAAGCGATGACGCTTGATGAGATAAAGTGAGACGAAAATGTTGGGCGATCGGGCAAATGCTTTGACCGCTGGTACAGTTGGGTGGGCTCGAACCACCGACCTCCTGTTCCACAGACAGGCGCTCTAACCAACTGAGCTACAACTGCATCCTTGCGAGCCGCCCTGAAGGGGTGCCTGAAAAGGCCGTCGACCTAAGGGGGCTGGACGGGGCGGAAACTAGGTGCAACGGCCCGGTTTGGCAAGGCCGCAATGGGGTGAAAAACCGGGTGAAATCGCGTTCAGTGCAGTGAAATCGGGCCTGGCGTCAGGGCACCGCGCTGTCGCTGGGGCGCTCAAGCTTCCACACCGTCATGGCCGGGCTTGTCCCGGCCATCCACGCCTTGTCCCGGGGCACCAAGAACGTGGATGCCCGGGACAAGCCCGGGCATGACGACCTTCGGGGATTCGCGCGTGCGAAGGCGGGAGAGATAAAAAACCCGGGCGTTTCGGCCCGGGTTTCCAAAGTTCAAACCTGCCGCGGCGCTCAGGCGGCGGGATGATAGAGCTTCGAGGCGGAGGCCTTGATCGGCTCGGCGGTCTCGGCGGCGACGCGCTGGGTCAGCTCGACCAGCTCCTTGGCCTGGGACTGGTAGGTCTCGAGCTGCTTGCGGGCGTGGCCGGTCCACAGCTCCATCGCTTCGGTCGGCGACTTGGCGCCGAACAGCTGCTGGGCGAAGTCGAGCTGGGCGCTGGAATTGGCCTTCATGAACTCGACCAGCTTGGCGGTGTACTCGCTCGCGCCCTTGGAGGCCGAGGTGAACACGGCCTCGACGGTGCCGTTGTGGCTCTCGGCCGCATCCTTGAACTTGGCGTAGCTCTCGCGGGCCTGCGACACGCCCTTTTCGGCGAACGCACGCATCTGCTCGGGGACCTCGAACGGAATGATCGAGGCAGAAAACGGATCAGTCGCACCTGTCATGGTCGTCCCTCACGATAATGAAAAAATGGAGTGAGCCTTCTGGCGCGCCCGCCGGCCAACCGGGGCCTTGTCTCTGGTTTGAAGACTCTGCTTGCAAAGACCTGGCGGGAACGAAGACTGGAAACGCGAAACAAACGAGATGGCTCGCCCAGTGCCCAGTATTATTGCTGCTTATCATGTCAACATTGTGCAGCGCAACGCGCCAAGAGGGTGCAATGCGCAAATTTAATCTCGGAGGGCGAGGTTCCCCGGCCTGGGAACCGGGGGTTGAGGGAGGCGGCGATGTTCTCCCGCGGTCATTCCGGAGCCCGGAATCCATCGCGCCGCAGAGGGATGATAAATGGATTCCGGGCTCGCGCTGCGCGCGCCCCGGAATGGCGGTGGGGCGGGTCTCTCGAATCCCTTGGATGCAGCCGGGCTGCGGCTTGCAGGGGTGGACGGATTAAGGTTATCGCGGCTTTGGGCACCCTCTAGGGCGTGGGGCCGTGGACCTGCGGGCGGGCGCGGGCGATACTAACCCTTTCTTAAGGCTGTCATTCCCGGCAGCCGCCAGCTTCACGCGCGAGATACAAGCCGGTCGGATGACGAGTTCGGATTTCCAGTTGCGAGGTGTGGGCGATCCCCGGCTGGCCGTGCATGCGACCTCCCCTTGGCCTGTCTGGCTGTGGTCGACCGACGGCGCGCGCGTGCTGTGGGCCAATCCGGTCGGCGCGCGGCTGTTCGGCGCGGCGCATGGCGCAGCGCTGGCGGACAGGATCTTCGGCCCGGCGGACAGCCATCGCCGCCAGGTCGCCCGCCTCGCCCGGCAGTTGCCGGCGGACGGCACCGTGCGGCTCGAACGTCTGCGCGGCTTCGGCGCAAGGCTCGGCACGCTGATGACCTGCGCCTGCAGCCGGCTCGACTTCGCCGACGGCAGCCATGCCGTGCTGGTCAGCGCGATGGACCCGGCGCTGCGCAGCATGCCGCTGATCGAGCGGCTGCATCGCCTCGTCGACGGTGCGAAAATGCCGATGGCGGCGTTCGCGCCCGATGGCCTGTTCGTCGGCGCCAGCGAAGCCGCCCGCGCGCTGCTCGGCTTTCGCGATCTCGGCGAGGCCGGGCTCGAGCAGGCGCGCAACGATGCGCTGCGCGACGGCCGCGCCGAGACGCCGATCGGGATCGGCCAGATGGTGCTGCAACGGGTCGGCAAGGGCGCCGATGTCGGCCTGATCGCGCTGATCGAGCCGGCTGCCGCGGCGCAGGCCAAGCCGCCCGAGGCCGCGCCCGCGCCTACGGCAGATGAAGCGCGCGAGGCGCCGGTCGCGCCCGCGCCGCAGGACGCGGCGTGCGAACCGCCAGCCTCGCAGGACGGATCGGCCGGCATTTCCCTGTTCGATGCGTTCGCCGAGCCGGTCGAGGCGCCCGCAGCAACCGAGGCGACCGCGCCCGAAGCGCAGGACATCGCGGCGGTCGAGGCCGCGGCGGTCGAGCCTGCGGCCCAAGAGCAAGAGCCAGCGCACGAAGCGCCCGACCAGGCCGCCGACATCGCGCCGAAGACTCCGGTTGAAAACCCGCAACAAGCCATGGTGTCGCCGCAGGCCGGGCCGAACACATCGCGCATGGTCGAGCCACCGTCGGACCAAGAATTGTCAGGACAGGAGTTGCCAGGCCAGGACTTGCCGGGCCAGGAGCCGCCCGCACCGCGTCAGCATCCCCTGCGCTTTCTCTGGCAGACGGATGCAGAGGGCCGCTTTGTGCTGCTCTCCGACGAATTCATCCACCTGATCGGCGCGCGCACCGCTGCCGGCTTCGGCCGCCCCTGGGGCGAGATCGCCGCGGCGTTCTCGCTCGATCCCGATGGCCGCGTCGCGCAGGCGCTGGCGAGCCACGATACCTGGGCCGGCATCACCGCGAACTGGCCGGCCGACGGCGGCGAGCATCTGCCGGTCGAGCCTCGCGGGCTTGCCGACTTACGATGCCGCGCGCGATTTCGCCGGCTTCAAGGGCTTTGGCGTCTGCCGCGATCTCGACGCTCTCAACCGGCTCGATGCCGTCAGGCGCTTCGAGCGGCTCGCGACGCCCCCGGAAGAACAGAGCCCGGTCGCCGATGTGGCGGAGCCGGAGCGTGAGCCGATCGCAGATCCCGAGCCCGTGGCCGAGGCGCCGCCCCCGACGGCACCGCCCGAGCCTGAGCCCGAGCCGACAGACGAAGCCGAACAACCCGACCCCACCAGCGACGCGAATTCACACCCAACAGATCCGGACATCTCAGTGGAAACGCCAGTCGAAACTCCTCCCAATGTCGTGCCGTTCCGCCCGGGCGGCGATGTCAGGCCACAAGGTGACCAGAGATCGCCAACGCTGACGCCGGTCGAGAACAGCGCGTTCAACGAGCTGGCACGGCAATTGTCCGAACGGCTCGAACGCGACCGCGAGGCGATCGCGGCCGACCATTCCGAGCCCGCGGCGGAGATCGCCACCGAGCCACCGGCGCCGGAGCGCGAGCCGCCGCCGGCTGCGGCCGAATGGCTGACCGAGCCCGCGCCGCCGCCGCGCGGGATGAGCGCGCGCGACCGCACGCTGCTCGATTTGCTGCCGACCGGCATCCTGATCTACCGGCTCGACCGCCTGCTCTACGCCAACCCGGCGTTTCTCGCGCGCATGGGCTATGCCAGCATCCATGCGCTGGAGGATGCCGGCGGGCTGGATGCGCTCTATGTCGAGCCCGGCGTGTCCTCGGCGAGCAGCACCTCGCAAGGCGGCACGCCGGTTGCGATCAGCGCGACGGTTGCGAACGGCGACGCGCCGCTGCCGACCACCGAGGCGCATCTGCATGCGATCGACTGGGACGGCGAGAGCGCGCATGCGCTGATCTGCGCGCTGCCGCAAGCCGCACCCGCCGTCGCCGCGCCGCCGGTTGCCGCCGAGCCGGTCGTCCCGGAATCCTTCCCCTATGCGCCCGACCTCGAGCCGACGGTCGGCGATGCCGACGCGGAAGATCTCGCCGCGATCCTCGACACCACGGCCGAAGGCATCGTCATGTTCGATGCCGAGGGCAACATCCACGCCTGCAACCGCAGCGCCGAGGCGCTGTTCGGCTATGACGGCACGGCGCTGCTGGAGCAGAACCTCCTGACGCTGTTCGCGCCCGAGAGCCAGCAGATCGTGCTCGACTATCTCGAAAGCCTCAAGAGCCAGGACATTGCGAGCCTGCTCGACCACGGTCGCGAGGTGCTGGGGCGCGAGAAGAAAGGCGGCGTCCTTCCGCTCGCGATGATCATGGGCCGCACGCGGCCCGACGGCCCGAACTTCTTCGCCGTGTTCCGCGACCTCTCCCACGCGAAGCAGGGCGAGAACGAGCTGACGCAGGCCCGCCGCCTCGTCCACGGCGCGGCGAATGCGAAGGCCGACATGCTGGCGCGGATCAGCCACGAGATCCGCACGCCGCTCAACGCCATCATCGGCTTTGCGGAAGTGATGATCTCGGAGCGCTTCGGCACGCTCGGCAACGAGCGCTACGGCGAATACATGAAGGACATCCGCGCCTCCGGCGAGCGCGTCATCGCCATCATCGACGATTTGCTGGAGCTGTCGCGGATCGAGACCGGCAAGCTCGACCTGAATTTTGCGAATTTGAACCTCAACGACCTCGTCGAAGCCTGCGTGACGGTGATGCAGCCGCAGGCCAATCGCGAACGCATCATCATCCGCACCTCGCTGGCGCATGCGCTGCCTCAGGTAACGGTGGACGCGCGCGCGATGCGGCAGATCACGGTGAATCTGATCTCGAACTCGATCAGGCTCGCCAGCGCAGGCGGCCAGGTGATCGTCTCGACCGCGGCGACCGACCGCGGCGAAATCGCCCTGCGCATCCGCGACACCGGCCACGGCCTCAGCGAGCGCGAGGTCGCGGCCGCGATGGAGCCGTTCCGCACGCCGCCGCCCGGCGATGCCGAAGACAATTCGGCGCTGAGCCTGTCGCTGACCAAGGCGCTGGTCGAAGCCAACCGCGCCCGCTTCAACATCAAGAGCGCGGCTCACGGCACGCTGATCGAAGTGGTATTCGCACCCGTGGTGGCGGGGGCGTAGGGACGTCATTGCGAATTGCGTAGCCCGGGTGAGCGCAGCGACACCCGGGGAAGGTCCCGCATATCGCTCCGCTCATGCGGGCTACGCGGGCTCCACCGTCATGCGAGCGGCGCGTCCCTTACTTCACGCCGCGCGCACCGTCTCCAGGAACCTGCTGACCTCGATCTTCAGCCGGTTGCTGTCGTTCGACAGCGACTGCGCCGCGGAGAGCACTTGCGAGGAGGCGGATCCCGTCTCGGTCGCGCCCTGGCGCACGCTCGAGATGTTGGCGCTGACCTGCGTGGTGCCGGCCGCCGCGTTCTGCACGTTGCGCGAGATCTCGCCGGTCGCAGCGCCCTGCTCTTCGACGGCGGCCGCGATGGTGGAGGAAATCTCGGACAGGCGCTCGATGGTGCCGCCGATGGTCTTGATGGCGCCGACCGAATCCTGCGTGGCGACCTGGATGCTCGAGATCTGCTGGCCGATATCGCCGGTCGCCTTCGCGGTCTGCTCGGCGAGCGCCTTCACTTCCGAGGCCACCACGGCAAAGCCGCGGCCGGCTTCGCCCGCCCGCGCGGCCTCGATGGTGGCGTTGAGCGCCAAGAGGTTGGTCTGGCCCGCGATGGCGTTGATCAGCTCGACCACGTCGCCGATACGCGCCGCGGCCTTGGACAATTCGCTGACGCGATCGTTGGTGTGGCCGGCCTGGCTGACGGCCTCGCCGGCGATCCGCGCGGAGGTCTGTACCTGGCGGCTGATCTCGTTGACCGACGCCGACAGCTCCTCCGCCGCGGAGGCCACCGACTGCACGTTGGTCGCGGCCTCTTCGGAGGCGGCCTCGACCAGCGTGGCAAGCTCGGTCGACCGGCTCGCGGTCGTGGTCAGGGACGTCGCCGACGCCTCGAGGCTCGTTGGCGGCGGACGACACGGTCTCGACGATCTCGCCGACCGCGCCTTCGAAATCGTCGGCCATGCGGATCATGTCGGCGCGACGGCGCTCGGCGGCGAGCTTGTCCTGCCTGATCCCCTCTTCCGCTTCTTCCTTCGCCTTCCGCTCAGCATTGACCTTGAACGTCTCGACGGCCTGCGCGATCTCGCCGATCTCATCAAGCCGGCCAAGCCCGGGAAGCACGATAGAGAAATTGCCGTTGGCGAGGCTCGATCATCGCCGCGCGCATCGCCGTCAGCGGCTTCGAGACCGAGCGGCCGATGAAGATGCCGAGGCCGAGCACGCCGGATGCAATGAGTGCGATGGCGACCGCAATCCAGAACTGGATGCCGGCGCGCTCGGCATCGTTGAGACGATCGGCCTCGACACGAATGGCCTCGACCGACGTCGAGATCTGCTCGATCACGGGCTCGACCGCGGAGAACGCCTCGGACATGGCCTTCAGCTCGGCCGCCAGCTTCAGCGCGCTTTCCATCCAGGTGGAGAATTCGCGCTGATAATCGGCGAGCTTCTGCCGCAGCTCGGCTTTCGCGCTGTCGGGAATGGCGGCGGCGTTGAGGCCGGCAGAGAATTCGGCCGCGCGCTTCTTCATGTCGTCGCCATATTTTGCGTCGCGGCGGAGCATGAAGTCCTTCTCGTGCCGGCGCATCATCAGCATGATCACCTTGAGCGAGGAGTCGTGAAGCTGGTCGACCTGGCTTTCGATGCCGTGGACGGATGCGCGCAGGCGGCCTTCGAGGCCGGACTTCTCGTCGAGGCCGAGCCGCTGCCGCTCCTCGACCACCGCGGCGAAGCGGGCCTGATAGGTTTTCAACGATGCATTCATCGCGTCGATCTTCTGCGCCAGCTCGGGCTTGCCGAGGCCTGCGATCCTGCCGCGAAGCGTGTCGATGCCGAGCGCCACCTGCCGGCTGATTTCACCTTGGCGTTGGGCCTTGGCCGGATCGCTGCGCAGCAGGAAATCCTTTTCGGCCCGGCGCGCTTCGAGCAGCTCGACCGCGATCCTGTTGTTGAGGCTCGAAGACGGTCCGCGCCTCCTCGGCGGCGCTGCGATAGACCCCCATCGCCTTCTCGCCGTAGAGGTGAATGCCGCCGATCAGGACGACACCGACGACGCCGATCACGCCAATGGCCGTGATCTTGTGGGTGAGACGAAGGGAGAGCAGCCGCATCTGACGAGAATCCGGTGGTGGTCGATACGGTTGATGAAGCGATAATGCGTGAAAACTTACGTTAATTTGCGGGCACGTATTAATACGTGTATTCGGTCATAGTACTCGTTTTATGCACGATTGAGTGCACAGCGCCGCCCGTGCATTGCCGATTATTCCCGATAGGAACCAATGGCGCGTCGCTGATTTGAAGCACGATTGCTTCCCCCGCCTGCGCTTTCGCGATGACCCAGCACCTCAACGCCTCCTGATCCTGATGCCCGGCCGAGTGAAATCCGCGGCCTCCAAGCCGCCTGCGTCCCCGCGGAAGGAGAGTGCCGCCGACCGAAAGCCGCTTCCCTCCGGTGCAAGCGCACGGATGAATGCCCGGATCGCGCTTGCGCTCGCCTTGGCTGCGCTCGGCCTGTGGACGGCAGCCGGCTTCCTGCCGGCGCTGATATGGTCGGCGATCCTTGCCACGACCTTGTGGCCGCTCTACACGCAATTTTCAAAGCGCATGACGTCAGGCCCTTCGACGGCGGCCGCCCTGGTGTTCACTCTCATCGTGGCGCTCGTTCTGTTCACGCCGATGGCGCTCGCGGTCTATCAGATCGCCGAGCAGGGCGACGTGCTGGTCGGCTGGCTGAAGAAGGCCGGCGAGAGCGGGATCGACGTGCCCGATTGGCTCGCCCGCCTGCCGGTCGCTGCCGAGGGCCTGCAGCAATGGTGGCGCGACAATTTATCGGATCCGAAAGCCGCCGCGGCCTGGCTCAAGAGCGTCAACATGGACGATGCGTCGACCGTGCTGCGGACGTTCGGCGCCCAATTGCTGCACCGGCTGTTCCTGTTGTTCTTCTCGCTGCTCGGGCTGTTCGTCCTGCTCCGCAACGGCCGCCTGCTCGCCAGCCGCTTTCTCGAGACCTGCGACAAGCTGTTCGGAGAGGCCGGCGAAGGTCTCATGGAGAAGATGGTCGATGCCACGCGCGGCACCGTGAACGGCACCGTCCTTGTCGCTGCCGGCGAAGGCCTGCTGATCGGCGTCGGCTATCTCTTCGCGGGCGTTCCCAATGCCATCGTTTTCACGATTCTCACCACGGCATTGGCGATGCTGCCGTTCGGCGCCTGGGCAGCCTTCAGCGCCGCGGCGCTTATCCTGGTCTCAGGCGGCGGCAGCGGATTCGCAGCCGCCGGCGTTTTCTTCTGGGGAGCGATCGTGATGTTCGCCGGGGATCATTTCGTTTGGCCGACCCTGGTAGGCGATTCCGCGCGGCTTCCGTTTCTGCTCGCGTTCGTCGGAATCTTCGGCGGCCTGGCCGCGTTCGGCCTGCTGGGCCTGTTCCTCGGCCCGGTCATCATGGCGGCGCTGATGGTGGTCTGGCGCGAGTGGATTTTCCGGCCCGTCGTCAGCGACAACGAGGCTTGATCCGGCGCGAGCGCGACGTCGATGCGCCGCGCCGGATCGATTCCTGGGCTTAGCTGTAGATCTCGAACAGGCCGGCGCCGCCCTGGCCGCCGCCGATGCACATGGTCACGACGCCCCACTTGGCCTTGCGGCGCGCGCCTTCCTGCAGCAGATGGCCGGTGAGACGGGCGCCGGTCATGCCGAAGGGATGGCCGATCGCGATCGAGCCGCCGTTGACGTTATACTTGGCGGGGTCGATGCCGAGCTTGTCGCGCGAATAGAGGCACTGGCTGGCGAAGGCTTCGTTGAGCTCCCAGAGATCGATGTCGTCGATCTTGAGGCCGGTGCGCTTGAGCAATTTCGGGATCGCGAAGACGGGGCCGATGCCCATCTCGTCGGGCTCGCAGCCCGCGGTCGCCCAGGCAACGAAGCGGCCGAGCGGCTTGAGGCCACGTTTCTCGGCGTCCTTGGCTTCCATCAGCACCACGGCGGCGGCACCGTCCGAGAGCTGGCTGGCATTGCCCGCGGTGACGAACTTGCCGGGGCCCTTGACCGGCTCGAGCTTTGCCAGTCCCTCCAGCGTCGTTTCGGGGCGATTGCATTCGTCGCGATCCACCACGTAGTCGACGATGCTCTCGGCCTTGGTCTGCTTGTCGACGACCTTCATCTTGGTCTTCATCGGGACGATCTCGTCCTTGTACTTGCCCGCCTGCTGGGACGCGGCCATGCGGCGCTGCGATTCCAGCGAGAACTCGTCCTGGTACTCGCGGCTGAGCTTGTAGCGTTCGGCGACGATGTCGGCGGTGTCGATCATCGCCATGAAGATATCGGGCGCGACCTTGAGCAGCTCGGGGTCGATCGATTCCTTCGGCGTGCCGCCGCCGGGCATCGAGATGCTCTCGACGCCGCCGGCGACGATGCAATCGGCGCCGTCCGAGCGGATCGAGTTGGCGGCCATCGCGATGGTCTGCAGGCCGGAGGAGCAGAAGCGGTTCACCGAGACGCCGGCGGTGGTCTTCGGCAGGCCGGCGAGCAGCGCGGCCTGGCGGCCGATGTTCGGCGCGCCATGGGCGCAATTGCCGAGATAGCAATCCTCGACATAGTCCTTCTCGACGCCGGCACGATCGACCGCGTGCTTGATGGCGTGGGCCGCGAGCGACATCGGCGGCGTGATGTTGAACCCGCCGCGGCCGGATTTCGCCAGGCCCGTGCGCGCATAGGAAACGATGACGGCTTCACGCATTGCATTCTCCCTTGTCGAACGATCTTGAACTGAGGCGTCCTGGGCGCCATTGGTACACAAAGATTGGAGGACGGGGGAGAAATAAAGCGGGGCGCGGCATCAACAAAAACGCCGCCCTTGCGATCAAGGGCGGCGTTGTTCCGCATGTCGGAATATATGATATGATGATCGTCATCCCGAGGCGCCACCGCTCCATCCACTCGTCATGCCCGGGCTTGTCCCGGGCATCCACGTTCTTGTACCAAGCGGCAAGACGTGGATGGCCGGGTCATAGTCGAGCGAAGCGACGCCGTCCTTTGGACGGCTATGCCCGGCCATGACGAAGGGAGAGCGTCGCCTCAGAACGTCAGCGCCTTGGCCTGCTTGACCTGCGGCAACGCCTGCACCTTGGCGAGCAGGTCCGCCGGCACCGCGCCGTCGACCTCGACCAGCGCGATGGCATCGCTGCCGGGCGCGACGCGGCCGAGATGGAAGGTGGCGATGTTGAGCTTGGCATCGCCGAGCAAGCTCGCGAACTTGCCGATGAAGCCCGGCTTGTCCTCGTTGGTCACGTAGATCATCGACTTGCCGAATTCGGCATCGACGCGGATGCCCTTGATGTCGACGAGACGCGGCTTGCCGTCGGCATAGACGGTGCCCGAGACCGATCGCTCCTGCCGCTCGGTGGTGACGGTCACCGTGATCAGGCTCTCATAATCGCTCTGCGCGGCGCGGACGATCTCGTCCACCACCATGCCGCGTTCCTTGGCGACGACCGGCGCGGAGACGACGTTGACCTCGCCCAGCATCGGCCGCAGCAGGCCGGACAGCACGGCGGAGGTGATCGCCTTGATCTTCATCTCGGCGACGTGGCCCTCATAGGTGATCTCGACCTTGAGGATGCCGCTCTCGGTGAGCTGGCCGGCGAACGAGCCGAGCTTCTCGGCGAGCGAGATGAACGGCTTCAGCTTCGGCGCTTCTTCCGCCGTGATCGAGGGGAAGTTGACGGCGTTCGAGATCGCGCCGGTGAGCAGATAGTCCGACATCTGCTCGGCGACCTGGAGCGCGACGTTCTCCTGCGCTTCCGTGGTGGAGGCGCCGAGATGCGGCGTGCAGATCACGTTGGGATGGCCGAACAGCACGTTCTTGGACGCGGGCTCCTCGACGAAGACGTCGAAGGCGGCGCCGGCGATATGCTTGGAATTGAGCGCATCGACCACGGCCTGCTCGTCGACGAGACCGCCGCGGGCGCAGTTGATCAGGCGCACGCCCTTCTTCATCTTGGCGATCGCGGCCGCGTCGATGATGTTCTTGGTCTTCTCGGTCAGCGGGGTGTGCAGCGTGATGAAGTCGGCGCGCTTGAGCAAATCATCGAGATCGACCTTCTCGACGCCGATGTCCTTGGCGCGCTCCGGCGACAGGAACGGATCGAATGCGATCACCTTCATGCGCAGGCCGAGCGCGCGGTCGGCGACGATCGAGCCGATATTGCCGCAGCCGACGACGCCAAGCACCTTGCCGGTGATCTCGACGCCCATGAAGCGGTTCTTCTCCCACTTGCCGGCCTGGGTCGAGGCGTCGGCCTGCGGGATCTCGCGGGCGAGCGCCAGCATCAGGGTGATGGCATGCTCGGCGGTCGTGATCGAATTGCCGAACGGCGTGTTCATCACGATGATGCCCTTGGCCGTGGCGGCGGGGATCTCGACATTGTCGACGCCGATGCCGGCGCGGCCGATCACCTTGAGGTTGGTCGCCTTCTCCAGGATCTTGGCGGTCGCCTTGGTCGCGGAGCGGATCGCAAGACCGTCGTAATTGCCGATGATCTCGGCCAGCTTGTCCTTGTCCTTGCCGAGATTGGGCTGGAAGTCGACCTCGACGCCGCGGTCTTTGAAGATCTGAACGGCGGCGGGAGAGAGCGCGTCGGAAATGAGAACTTTGGGTTTGGTCATGGGAATGATCCGTGGTGCGAGCTGCATTTACGGAACGTCATCCGCGGGTAAAAGCGCGAAGCGCGTCTTCGCGCTTAAGACCCGCGGAACCATCTGTCTTGATTGATGGATGGCCGGGTCAAGCCCGGCCATGACGAGAGCGAGTTGGAACGCGTTACGCCGCCTTGGCCAGCGCAGCCTTGGTCTCGGCGAAGGCCCAGTCGATCCACTGCGTCAGGATCTCGACGTCCTTGGCCTCGACGGTGGCGCCGCACCAGATACGCAGGCCCGCGGGCGCATCGCGGTAGTACGCGAAGTCGTAGCCGGCGCCTTCCTTCTCGATCAGCGCGACCAGCTTCTTCGAGAACTCCGCCTGCGCGTCGTCCGAGAGCGAGGTGATCGCGGGATCGGTGAACTTGAGGCACACCGAGGTGTTGGAGCGGATCGCGACGTCCTTGGCCAGGAAGTCGATCCAGGGCGTCTTCGCCTTCCAGTCGGCGAGCACCTTGGTGTTGGCGTCCGCACGCGCGATCAGGGCCTTGAGGCCGCCGATCGACTTGGCCCAGTTCAGCGCATCGAGATAGTCTTCGACGCAGAGCATCGACGGCGTGTTGATGGTCTCGCCGACGAAGATGCCCTCGTTGATCTTGCCGCCCTTGGTCATGCGGAAGATTTTCGGCAGCGGCCAGGCCGGCTTGTAGGTCTCGAGCCGCTCCACAGCGCGGGGCGACAGGATCAGCATGCCGTGCGCGGCTTCGCCGCCGAGCGCCTTCTGCCAGGAGAAGGTGACGACATCGAGCTTGGCCCAGTCGAGAGCTTGCGCAAACGCGGCGGACGTCGCGTCGCAAATGGTCAGGCCTTCGCGGGTCGCGCTGATCCAGTCGGCGTTCGGCACGCGCACGCCTGAGGTGGTGCCGTTCCAGGTGAAGACGACGTCGCTCTTGGGATCGACCTTCGAGAGGTCGGGGATTTCACCGTAAGCCGCGTTGAGCTTGGTGACGTCCTTGAGCTTCAATTCCTTGACGATATCGCTGACCCATCCCTCGCCGAAGGATTCCCAGGCGAGCGTGGTGACGGGCCGTGCACCGAGCAGCGACCACAGTGCCATCTCGACCGCGCCGGTATCCGACGCCGGCACGATGCCGATGCGGTAATCGGCGGGGACTTCAAGCACTTCGCGCGTCAGATCGATCGCGAGCTTGAGCTTGGTCTTGCCGACCTTCGCGCGATGCGAGCGGCCGAGCGCTGCGTCCTTGAGATTTTGGGCGTTCCAGCCGGGGCGCTTGGCGCAGGGGCCGGAGGAGAAATGCGGCACATTCGGCCGCGAAGCGGGCTTCGCTACAGTCATAATCTACCCTTCCAGATAGTAAGCCTCCCGTTGGGGGGAGGTGTCCCGCCGCGGCTGATACGGGAATCGGGTAGTTCAGTCAAGGAAGTTCCGAGGCCTCACGCGCGAGTGATGGCGTCTCTGGGGAAAGATCCGGGGATTCCACCACGGCAAGCGCGTTCAGCAAGTCCGTGGCATCGCTGATCAATTGCGCGGCCCGCCGGCGGCTGCCGAGCTTCAAAATGCATTTGTCATTGGCCTGCACGACGTAGTCGTTGCCGACCTTGATGATTGAATAGCTTGTCATCGAAAATCCCCGAACCGACCGAGCCCGGTGTCTGACGCTGCCTAGCACCGTTCGTTCCCGGTTCAAGGTGAACGACGAACGGGTAGTTTATCAGCTCTTAATATGAACGAACGCGCGATCCGATTTTGCTGTTCAAGCAAGGCGCGAGGACGCTGCCTCAAAAGCGGACAGTCATGCCGACGTGGCTGCCTGTGAATCCGAGGCGCGTGTAGAAGCGCTGCGCGTCGACCCTGCTCGCATGCGTCAGCAGCTCCACCAGATTGCAGCCGCGCGCCTTTGCTTCGGTGATCGCCCATTGCACCAATTGCTCGCCGATGCCGCGGCTACGGCAATCGGTGGCAACGCGCACGTCTTCGAGCAATCCGCGAATGCCGCCTTGCGAGCTGATGCCCGGGAGAACGGCAAGCTGCAGGCAACCGACCACCCTGCCCTCGATCTCGGCGACCACCAGCGTCAGGTTCGGATCGCGCTCTACCCGTTCGAATGCCGCATAATAAACCGCCGGCAGCGGATCCTCCACGCGCTCACGCGCGCGTCCGAGATGGTCGTCGGCGAGCATCGCCACGATCACAGGGACATCCTCGCGGCGCGCGGGCCGGATGGAGACAGACTTGTCGGTCATAAACAAACTCCGGAGTCAGCGTGCCGGCGGCAGGCCGAGAAAGGCCTCGGCTTCGCCGATCCAGCGGCGAATGGCCCCATAGCGAGCGAGATCGAAGCCGCCCTCATGCGCCACGCGCGTATAGGCGAGCAGCGAAATGTCGGCGAGCGAAACCGCCTCGCCGGCAAAGAACCGGCTCGCCGAGAGGTGCTGCTCCATGCGGTCGAGCGCCGCATAGCCGCGCTTGACCTTGTCGGGATCGAGCTCGGACGCGTCCTTGCCGAGATAGACGAGGAGGAAGCGGCACACCGCAATATAGGGCTCGTGGCTGTACTGCTCCCAGAACAGCCATTCATCCATCTTGGCCGCTGCAAAGGCATCGCGCGGAACGAGCACACTGTCGCGGGCGAGATAGCGGATGATGGCGTTGGACTGCGCCAGCGTGCGGCCGTCGTCGAAGGCGACGGCCGGCACCTGGCCGGCCCCGTTCATGGCGAGGAATTGCGGCGTGCGCGTCTCGCCCTTGCGGGTGTCGACCTCGATCCACTGATAGGGCAATGCGAGATGATCGCAGACCCACTTCACCTTGAGGCAATTTCCGGAATTGCTGTCGCCGTAGATCTTCATCGCCGCCGCCCCGCTTTGGAGCGACAGAGCATCAGGACGACGCAGCCGTGTCAACCGGCTGCAAACGCAGGCCTAGAACTTGTAGCCCGCACCGACACGGAAGTTGTTCAGGTTGACGGAGATGTTCTTGGCGTTGGAGAAGCCGACATGCTCCCATTCACCGCGCAGGATCACGCAGTCGAGCAGCGCGTATTCGATGCCGATGCCGCCCGTCCACCCGTAGATGAAGCTGTTCACGCGCTGCTCGGTCTGGGTCATCGAGCCGGAGCCGATGGTCGTGCGCGTCGTGACGCCGGTGTTGGGATCCGTGAAGTCGTCGTACTTCAGATACGACACGGTCGCGAACCTCGAGACGTCGGCGCGTCCGATCGCAAGGCCGCCGAACGCATAAGGCATGAAGTCTCCGCCGGACCAACCGATCCGGCCGCGGAAGGTCGCGTAGTCCTTGAGCTGCAACGCGGCGCCGCCGCCGAGCGTGGTGTTGTAAGTGTAGAGATGATTGGTCGGCGCGGTTTCGCCGGCGATCAATCGCGTCATGGAATCGCTTGCGGTGCTGCCGAGATTGTTCATGTAACTGTAGTTGGCTTCGACGCCCATCACGGCGTCGTAGAATTGCCAGTTACGACCAACATAGGCACCGAACCCCGTGGTCTGGACGTGGTTCTTCGGCAGCAGCGACCAGCCGCCGACCGGGGCCTGCAGGATGCTGTCGCGCAGCATGAAATCCGTCATCGATTTCGGGGCGCGGCTGAAATCCATTTCGGTCGTGGCATAGCCGAACTGGCCGCCGACGTAGAAGCCATCCCAATTGACGGAGGACTTCGACAGACCGTCGGTGAAGCTGCCGCGCAGGATCGGCAGGTCCGGCATGTCGGCCGCATGCGCTGCAGACACCGTCCCCAACATCACCGCCGCCAACAAAAGCCCACGCATCGCAACGCTCCATCGAACTCGAACTTTCGCTCGTGATCATGGCTCGTTAACCTTAACCAATGGTTGCGCCAGACGCTTTCGTCGCTGCGAAGCGATGAAAAATACGCAAAGCAAAACGGCGCGGGATGAACCCGCGCCGTTAAGAAGTCCTAACCGATGAGTCGGCTTATCAGCCCTTGGTGACCAGCGGCGGCGGCATGTAGGCCGGCGGGCTGTTGAGATCCCACCGCACGCCGAGCTTGATGTCGTGCGAGGTGATCTCCTTGACCTTGATCGACGTGGGGCCCGAGGCGCTGTTGTCGAACAAACGGTAGTTGCCGGGCGCGCCGTCGCCGAGGTTCATGTAGCTGTAGGCGAGTTCGACGGTGAACCCGGGATTGACCTTGTAGGCGAGGCCGGCGTGAGCGGCCCAGGCAAGGTTCCACTTTCCGTTGTCGGCGAAGTAGGCGACGCTGTTGTTGAGCAGCGGGTTGTACGACACGCCGTCGTCGCGGAAGCCGCTGATCTTGTTGTAGGAGCCGCCGACACCGGCGCCGATGAACGGGGTGATGCACCACCAGGTGCCGAGATCGACATAGGCGTTGGCCATGACGACCCACTCGGACTTGCTGCCGCTGTAATTGTTGACGCCGACAAAGCCGGGGCCGACGACGTTGTCGCTACCGTGAAGATTGGATTTGCCACGGTACTGGCCGATCACGTCGGCGCGGAACCAGTTGTTGAAGCGATAGCCGACGCCGAGATCGAACAGCCCGGCCGAGTCGAATCCGAGGCCTTCGGTCGTCTTGGAGAAGCCAGCCGGCAGGGCGCTCTCGATGCGCTTGGCGCTCTGGTTGGTCATGCCGATATCGCCGCGGAGATACCAGCCGCCAAAGTCGGCGGGCGGAGCGGGCGGCGCGTACATGGGAGGGGGCGCCGCGATCGGCATATCGGCGGCGAACGCCATCGACGAGATCAGGGTTGCCGCACCCGCGGCAAGGAGAGACTTAACGCTACGCATTGGCTTCGTCCTTATGGCCGGTGAGGCTCAATACGGGCGCCTCACGTTCTGGAAACTCACGAAGCGGACGATGCCAGCAAATGTTTAAGCGCCACTTAACCCTAATTTTTAAGGTTGATTTTTTCTCACTGCTCGCGCGGATGCGGCGCGAGCGTTGCAAAAATGCGGCAGACGAAGCGCTTCTTCCTGTTTAGCGCGTTCTCTTGACGCGAACCGGCACCCACTTCGCTGGAAAACGCTTTGGGCACGCCGCAATTGCTAACGATGTATGAAGCCGCAATGCGGCGAAGGAAGATTTGTTAACGCGTGTGCCGCGGCAGCCTGGGCAGAAACACCGCGAGCAGGCCGATCGCCGGCAGATAGGCGCAGACCTGATAGACGAACTCGATCGAGGTGTGATCGGCGAGCTTGCCGAGCACGGCAGCGCCCAGCCCCCCAATGCCGAAGGCGACGCCGAAGAACACGCCGGAGATCATGCCGAACCTGTGCGGCACCAGCTCCTGCGCGAACACGATGATGGACGACGTCGTCGAGGAGATGATCAGGCCGATGATGACCGACAGCACCGCGCTGGCAGCGAGCCCGGCATAAGGCAGCGCCAGCGTGAACGGCAGCGCGCCCAGGATCGAGATCCAGATCACGATCTTGCGGCCGAACCGGTCACCGAGCGGTCCGCCGAAGAACGCGCCGACCGCGTTCGCGGCGAGGAAGATGAAGAGATAGATCTGGGCTGTCTGCGTCGACACGCCGAAACGGTCGATCAGATAGAAGATGTAGTAGCTCGACAGGCTCGAGACGTAGAGCTGCTTGGAGAACAGCAGCGCCACCAGCACGAGCAGCGCAACGACGACGCGGCGCGAGCCTCGGCGCGTCGGGATGGGCCTGCACCGCCGCCGTCTTCTTCGCCTTGATCTGCGGCGCGTACCAGCGGCCGATGCGCCAGAGGATGAGGATCGCCAGGAACGCGATCGAAGAGAACCAGGCGATGCTGCCCTGCCCGAACGGCACGACGATCAGCGCCGCCAGCACCGGCCCCATCGAGGTGCCGAAGCTGCCGCCGAGTTGGAACACCGATTGCGCGAAGCCGTAGCGGCCGCCGGAGGCGAGCCGCGCGATGCGCGCCGATTCCGGGTGAAACACCGCCGAGCCGAGACCAACGAAGGCCGCCGCAACGAGGATGACGAGATATTGCTGGGCGACGCCGAGCAGCAGCAGACCGAAGAAGGTCGAGGCCATGCCGATCGCCAGCGAATAGGGCTGCGCCTTCTTGTCGGTGTAGTGACCGACCACCGGCTGCAGCAGCGAGGCCGTGAACTGAAAGGCCAGCGTGATCATGCCGATCTGCGCGAAGTCGAGCGCGTAGGTGTCCTTCAGGATCGGATACACCGAGGCGATCAGCGACTGCATGGTGTCGTTGAGGAAGTGCGAGACGCTGATGCCGGCGAGCACGACATAGGCCGGGCCCGCGGCGGCGGCGGGCGCCACGTCGTTGACGACGACGGGCTCGGTCAGCGTTTCATCGGAGACGACGACTGGCTTGTTCACTGCAGCATCCCGGCGCGGCAGATTGCCGCGACCTCACAGGTACGATGCTGGCGGAGGGCAAACCACCGCCAATCGCAAATGGCTGGGATGCGCGTCTTACCCCTCCACGAGTCCGGAATCGTAGGGTGGGCAAAGCGAAGCGTGCCCACCCTCTGTTGCCGTATTGGCGAGGTCGTGGGCACGGCGCAAGGGCGCCTTTGCCCACCCTAGGAGACTGGTTGTGGAGTGAGATCACCCCACTCCGCTCGCGCTTGAAGAACCTTACGCCGCGGCCTGTCCCAGCGCGGACACGATGGTGTCGACGACGTCCTCGACCAGGATGCGGTCCTCGCCCTCGCCCATGACGCGGATCACGGGCTCGGTGCCGGAGGAGCGGATCAGGAGGCGGCCGTGGCCGTTGAGGCGCTTCTCGCCGTCGGAGATCGCCGACTTCACGTCGGAATCGTCGAGCGGCTTGCCGCCCTTGTGGCGGACGTTCTTGAGGATCTGCGGCAGCGGATCGAAGCGGTGGCAGACTTCCGAGACCGGCCGGCGCAGCTTCTGCACCACCGCCAGCACCTGCAACGCGGCGACGAAGCCGTCGCCCGTCGTGGCGTAGTCGGACAGGATGATGTGGCCGGACTGCTCGCCGCCGAGATTGTAGCCGCCGTTCAGCATCTGCTCGAGCACGTAGCGATCGCCGACCGGCGTGCGGACGAGATCGAGCCCCTGCCCCTTCAGGAAACGCTCGAGCCCGAGATTGGACATCACGGTGGCGACGATGCCGGGACGCGACAGACGGCCGTCTTCCTTCCAGCTCTGCGCGATCACCGCCAGCAGCTGATCGCCGTCGACGACATGGCCGCGTTCGTCGACCAGGATGACGCGGTCGGCATCGCCATCCAGCGCAATGCCGATGTCCGCGCGCATCTCGCGCACCTTCCTCGACAAGGCTTCCGGCGAGGTCGAGCCGCAATCCTTGTTGATGTTGAAGCCGTCGGGTTCGACCCCGATCGGCACGACGTCGGCGCCGAGCTCCCACAGCGCTTCCGGCACCACCTTGTAGGCGGCACCGTTGGCGCAATCGATCACGACGCGCAGGCCGTCCAGCGACAGGTCGCGCGGCAGGGTGCGCTTGGCGAATTCGATGTAGCGGTCATGCACGCCGTCGATACGGCGGGCGCGGCCGAGGCTCGCACTTTGTGCCAGACGCTTCTCGATCGGCTCGTCGAGCAGGTGCTCGATCTGCTTCTCGACGTCGTCGGAGAGCTTGAAGCCCTGCGGACCGAACAGCTTGATGCCGTTGTCCTCGAACAGATTGTGCGAGGCCGAGATCATCACCCCGAGGTCGGCGCGCATCGACTTGGTCAGCATCGCGACGGCCGGCGTCGGCATCGGGCCGACCAGCAGCACGTCCATGCCGACCGAGGTGAAACCCGCGACCATGGCGTATTCGATCATGTAGCCGGACAGGCGGGTGTCCTTGCCGATCACCACCCGATGGCGATGGTCGCCGCGCTGGAACGCAAGGCCTGCGGCCTGGCCGACCTTGAGCGCGAGCTCCGGCGTGATCAGTCCGTTGGCGCGGCCCCGAATCCCGTCCGTCCCGAAATATTTGCGACTCATATCGTCCCCCAACGCAACAACCAGGGATTCCCCACTACAACTACGGGGTGCCCAGACCGGCCCCGCATCCCTGATTTGCTGAGGTCTTATAAAGCCATCGCGGCTAACTTGGCTTCAAAAATATGATGAATCATTACGGAACCAGGACGACCGCAGGTCCGGTAACCTATTGTTAATATTACGCTTCCTGTGCGAGCCGGAAGATATGCGGAACCCGTCCTCAATCCGAGCGCTTCACATGGCCGTCCGCGCGGCTGGGAGCCGGCTGGGTGACGTTGACCGGATCGGAGCCAGGGAAGGTCTCCTCCAGTCCCTCTTCCAGCGCTTCCTCGAGATCACGCTTCTCCTTGATCTCTTCCGCGGAAGGTCCAGCGTGCGGCCTCGTCATGGCGCTCTCCTGCAAAACGTTCTGCAAACGATTTGGCTGTGCATCCAACCATGCTAGATGACCTCGAAATCTTGTGATGCAAGACTTCCGAGTCAGACGGGCCGGGGAACGATCATGAAACATATCACCTGTATCGACGATCTTCGCACGCTGCATAAGCGCCGCGTGCCGAAGGCCTTCTTCGACTATTGCGACCGCGGCTCCTATGCCGAGGAGACGCTGCGCGCCAACCGCGAGGACATGCAGGCGATCAAGTTCCGCCAGCGCATCCTGGTCGACGTCTCCAAGCGCGACACCTCGACCACGATCCTCGGCGAGACCTCGACCATGCCGCTGATGCTCGCGCCCGTCGGCCTGCTCGGCATGCAGCATGGCGACGGCGAGATCCACGCCTGCCGCGCCGCGCAGGCCGCCGGTATCCCGTTCACGCAGTCGACCATGTCGATCTGCTCGATCGAGGACATCGCCGCCAATGTCGAGAAACCGTTCTGGTTCCAGCTCTACGTCATGAGGGACCGCGGCTTCATCAAGGAATTGATCCAGCGCGCGATGGCGGCCAAGTGCAGCGCGCTGGTGCTCACGGTCGACCTGCAGGTGATCGGCCAACGCCACGCCGACATCAAGAACGGCATGACGGTGCCGCCGGAATGGTCGCTGTCGAAGCTCTTGGATTTCGCCAGCAAGCCCACCTGGGTCTCCGGCGTGCTGCAAGGCAAGCGCCGCACCTTCGGCAACATTGCAGGCCACGTGAAGAACACCGAGGATCTCAACCGCCTCGCCGAATGGACGGCGTCGCAGTTCGACACCTCGCTGAACTGGAAGGACGTCGAGTGGGTCCGCAGCATCTGGCCGGGCAAGCTCGTCATCAAGGGCATTCTCGACGTCGAGGACGCCGAGGAAGCCGCCAAGACCGGCGCGCAGGCCCTCGTCGTGTCCAACCATGGTGGCCGTCAGCTCGACGGCGCACCGTCCTCGATCGAGGTGCTGCCGGAGATCGCGGACGCGGTCGGCGAGAGAATGGAGATCATGTTCGACGGCGGCATCCGCTCCGGCCAGGACGTGATGCGCGCGCTCGCGCTCGGCGCCAAATCCTGCATGATCGGCCGCGCCTATGCCTACGGCCTCGGTGCCGGCGGCCAGGCCGGCGTCGCCAAGGCGATCGACATCATCCAGAAGGAGCTGCTCACCACCATGGGCCTGTGCGGCGTCAACCGGATCGACGAGATCGACGATCATATCATCGCGATGTAGCCGCGGAGACGGTGCGGTAGGGTGGGCAAAGCGAAGCGTGCCCACCTCGTGCGCGAATGCGAGAGGGCGCGGGCACGGCGCAAACGCGCCTTCGCCTACCCTACGAGTGCTCAGCTTCCTCCCTCACATCGGCGGCGCCAGGCCGTCGCGACCGACGCTGACGCGGCTGGTCTCGAAGGAGCCGTCGGGCAATTGCTTCATGAAGGCGATGACCTTGGCTCCCGGCTTCAGCTCGGATTTGTCGCTCGGCACGAAAGTCACCACCGGGGTATTGTCGGCGACGAACACTTTCTTCTCGCCGTCCTTGTACTTGACCAGCAGCGTATGGCCGTCGTTGCCGACGACGCTTTCCGCCACGGTCGCATTGGTCATGCTGGAGTTGGGCTTGAGGTCCCACGGCCGCGAGCCTTCGCCGGTGCCGCGCATGCTTTCCGGAAACACATGCACTTCCACCGCGTTCTGACCGCCGTCGGGTCCGGGCACGGTGGTCGCCCCAATGAACGAGCCGGGCTTGATGTCGGCGAGCGAGATCTTCGCAATCCCTGATACGTTCACGTCAGCGGCGATGCGAAGCTTGACGTCCTCGCCGCTGCGCGACTTGACCTGCATGATGTCACCACTGACGCTCTCGATCGTGCCACGCACGCGCGTCGGCACCGGCGCCCTTTGGGCCAAGGCGCAGTAAGTCGAGACGGCCACCATCGCGAGCGCGAGCAGCGGACGTGTGAAAGTTGCACGTTGAACAGGCATGACGGTCTCCGATTGTCCCCACAGGAATGGAGAACTCCGAAAGACCCGCGCTATTCTCTCAAGTCTTTGTGAGATCGGCCTCGACCAATGCGCGCAGCTCGGCCGTGACCTCGGGCCGCCGGCCGAACCACAGTTCGAAGCCGCGCACCGCCTGGTGCAACAGCATGCCGAGCCCGTCGGCCGTCTTCAGCCCGCGTGCCGTTGCCGCGGCCAGAAGCGGCGTCACCAGCGGGACATAGACCAGATCGGCAACGACCGCCGCCTCCGGCAGACGTGCGACGTCGACATCGAGGGACGACTGGCCGTGCATGCCGAGCGAGGTCGTGTTCACGAGAAGTTTTGCGCGCGGCAGCACGTCGCCGACTGCGTCCCACATAACGGGATGCACGTTCGGCCCGAACTGTCTTGCAAGTGTCTCGGCCCGCGCGATGGTGCGATTGGCGAGATGGATGCGCTTGACCCCGCGTTCGATGAGCCCGAACACGACGGCGCGAGAGGAACCGCCGGCGCCCAGCACCAGCGCCTCCTCGGCCGTGTTCCAGCCGGGCGCGCTGGCGTCGAGATTGCCGATGAAACCTTCGACGTCGGTGTTGGTCGCGCGCAGCTCGCCATCGGCAAACCACAGCGTGTTGGCCGCGCCCACGGCCTTGGCGCGGGCGTCGGGCATCGACAGCGCCAGCACGCCCTCCTTGTGCGGGATGGTGACGTTGGCGCCGACGAAGCCGCGCAACGACAGCCGCAGCACGAAATCCCGCAAGTCCTCGGGCGGCACCGCCTCGATGACATAGCCGCCTTCGATGCCCAGCGTCCGCAGCCAATAGCGATGGATCAGCGGCGAGCGCGAATGCGCGGCCGGCCATCCGATCAGACAAGCTGCAGGAGCTTTGAGCGCGGTCATCTTTCCCTCGGGGTCGTATTCCCGAGGCGATCCATTTCGCGTCGCGCCCGCTCTGTCAAGCGCGCGGGCGCCTTGACGCCGGTCAGGCCGGCCGGCGCCGGAACGGCGCGCCGTCAGCTCGCCGAGGTGGTCTCTTCGCTTGCGCCGCCCTTGATGTCGGCAATCGCGCGTTCCAGGCTCGTGCGATAGCGGGCGCGTGGCGGCGTCACGCCATGGGTGAGCAGCGCGCGGCGGACCGCAGGCGAAGCCCCGGTGATGAACAGCCGGATACCCTGGCGATGCGCCTTGGCGGCGACGCGGCCGAGCACGTTCGCGGCCGTCGAATCCAGGAACGGCACTGCGGCGAAATCGACCACGAAGGCCTTGTGCTTGTCGGCGACCTCGTCGAGCACGCTTCCAATGGCGGAGGCCGCGCCGAAGAAGAACGCGCCGGTGATGCGGTAGACCAGCACGTCGCGGTCGACCGCAAGCGAAGGATCGTAGCGCACGCGATCGCCATTGCCGTCGTCGGGACGATCCGCCGCGACCAGCGGCGAGCGTTCCTCGATGCCCGTCATCTCCGCCATGCGATGGATGAACAGCACCGCGCCGAGCGCGAAGCCGACCAGGATGCCTTCGGTGAGGTCGCGGAAGATCGTCAGCAGGAAGGTCGCGAGCAGCACGATTGCGTCGCCCCATGACGAGCGCAGCAATGTACCGAACTCGTGCTTCTCCGCCATGGTCCAGGCCACCACGACCAGCACCGAGGCGAGCGCGGCGAGCGGGATGTAGCTCGCGAGCGGCGCCGCGATCAGCATGAACAGAAGCAGGAAGACCGAATGCAGCATGCCGGCGAGCGGCCCGCGGGCACCGGCGCGGATGTTGGTCGCGGTCCGCGCGATCAGGCCGGTGACGCAGATGCCGCCGAACAGCGCCGAGCCGATATTGGCGGCGCCCTGGGCCACCAGCTCGCAATTGGAGCGGTGACGGCGCCCGGTCATGCCGTCGGCAACCACCGCGGACAACAGCGATTCGATGGCGGCCAGCAGCGCGAACGCGATCGCGTCCGGCAGCACGGCGGTCACCTTCGCGATCGAGAACGCCGGCAACGCCGGCGAGGGCAATTCGCGCGGAATGCCGCCGAAACGCGAGCCGACGGTTTCGACCGGCAGCGAGAACGCCGCGCACGCGACGGCCGCAAGCACGACCGCGATCAGGATGCCGGGCCAGGACGGCCGCCAGACCCGCAAGGCCGCGATGATGGCGACGCTGACGACGGCGACCGCGACGGCAAACGGATTGAGGGTGTTGAGGCCGCCGGCCAGCGCGAGGAGTTTCGGCACGAACTCGCTGGGCTCCCTGCCCGCGAGCGTGATGCCCGAGAGATCGCGCAGCTGGCTGGCGAAGATGATCACGGCGATGCCGGCGGTGAAGCCGACCGTCACCGGATAGGGAATGAACTTGATGTAAGTGCCGACCCGGAGCAGGCCCGCGGCGATCAGGAACAGCCCGGCCATCATGGTGGCGAGGATGACGCCGTCGACGCCGTGACGCTCCGCGGTCGCGGCGACCAATACGATGAACGCGCCGGCAGGTCCGCCAATCTGGAAGCGGCTGCCGCCGAGCAGCGAGGCGATGAAGCCGCCGACGACGGCGGTGTAGAGCCCGCGATCCGGCGTCACGCCCGAGGCGATCGCGATCGCCATCGACAGTGGCAGCGCCACGATCGCAACGGTCAGGCCGGCAAAGACGTCGGCGCGGAAATCCGATAGCCGGTAGCCTTCACGCCAGACGGTGACGAGCTTTGGCAGATACAGTTCGGCAAAGGTCGGCCGACGCAGCTGGTGCAGCCCGCCTGCCTGGTCGCCTGTGATGCTCATGTCAGCAAAGTGCTCCGCTGCCCCACGATGTCCCGAAACATCGTGCGTCCCGCGTTGCCGAGGTGCGACGATGCGCTAGCCCATCTTGATCCCGAGCACGATCAACGCCCGATCATGCTCCGACGCGGCGCGGCGGCCCGGGCTCCTTCAGGCGAACACCACGCCCGCCGCTGTCGCTGCGGACCTGCTCGCCGATCAGCTCGACGCCAGCCCGGTCGAACGCCTCGACCACCTTGATCAGGGTCTCGACCACGCCACGCACATTGCCGGTCGAGGCCTCCATCCGCTGGATGGTCGGCAATGACACGCCGGCAAGCTCGGCCAGGGTTCTCTGGTCAATGCCGAGCAGCGCGCGGGCCGCCCGCATCTGGAATGCCGTGATCACCTTGGCCTCACTTACCAACACTTATAAATGATATCTGATATATAGACAATGATGTAAAATACATCATTCGGAACTGGGCGCAAGTGGCTACCCGTCGATTTCCGCCGTCATCGCGAGGGCCCTTGCGACGAAGCAATCCAGGCTGGCTCCGACGAGACAGCCTCTGGATGCTTCGCTCGCAATGACAGGGACGATGCAGTTGCGCGCAAGACTCCGCTCTCGTGCCCCGGACGCGGCGCAGCACGAAGTGATGCGCTGCAGAGCCGGGGCCCATGCGGCAGCGACTTCCTTGGCTTTCTGGGTCCCGGCTCTGCGCAGCAATGCTACGCATTGCAGCGCGTCCGGGACACGCCGCCACCCTCTCCCAGTAAGAACGGGGAGAGGGTGCCAGAGATTTGTGTGTTACCGCGCCAGCCGACCTACGCCGCGTGCTGATGCGCGGCGATGATCTGGTCGGCGGCACGGCCGGTGACTTCGGCCATGTGGTCGAACTGGCGCGTGAAGCTGCCCGCACCTGCCGTTGCCGAGCGCAGCTCGACGATGAGCTCGCCGATCTCGGCTTCCGGCATCATGGCGCGGACGCAGTCCCAGCCGCTCCAGCCCTCGCGGGTGTCGAAGCCGAGGATCTGGCCGCGCCGCGCCGACAGGATCGCGTTGATCTTGGCGGTGGCATCGGTCGGGCAGACGATCTCGACCACGTGGATCGGCTCCAGCAGCACCGGCTGGCATTGCGGCAGGCCTTCGTTCAACCCGACCCTCGCCGCCGTGCGGAAGGCGAGGTCGGAGGAATCGACGCTGTGGTAGGAGCCGTCGGTCAGCGTCACTTGCAAATCGGTGACGGGGAAACCGAGCGGACCGCGCGCCAAGCCGTCGACGACACCTTCCTCCACCGCGCCGATGTAGTTGCGCGGCACGGCACCGCCCACCACCTTCTCGGTAAACTTGAAGCCGTCGCCGCGCGGCATCGGCCTGATGTCGAGCACGACGTCGCCGAACTGGCCGTGGCCGCCGGACTGCTTCTTGTGGCGGCCGCGCTGGACGATCGGCTTTCGGATGGTCTCCTGATAGCCGATCGCGGGCGGATGCGAGGTGAGCTTGATACCGAAGCGGTCGCGGAGCCGCTCGCTGGCGACACGCAGGTGCATCTCGCCCTGCCCCCACAGCACGGTGTCGTGGGTCTGGGCGTTCTGCACGACGACGAGCGAGGGATCCTCCTCGTGCAGCCGGGCCAGCGCCTGGCCGAGCTTGACGTCGTCCTTGCGGTCGGTGGCCGCGATCGAGATCGCGAGCACCGGCGGCGTCGGCTCGGCGACCGCCAACGCAGCCGGCGGCGCCTTGCCGCTCGAGACCGTATCCCCGGTCTTGATCGGATCGAGCTTGGCGAGCGCCACGGTGTCACCAGCTTCGGCCGAGGCACGCTTGGTGTCGTAGGCGCCGTTGACGGCGAGAATGCCGGAGATGCGTCCCGAAGCGGCGGAGGCGGATTGCAGCGTGGCACCGTCGTCGAGATGGCCAACGAGCAACCGCGTCAGCGACAGCTTGCCGCCATGCTGCGAATGCAGCGTCTTGAAGACGTAGCCGAGCGCATCCTTGCTCTCGGGTACACCGAGACGCTTTGCGGTCTCCGCGATGCCGGGCGCCTCGTGACGCAACGCCTTCATCAGGCGCAGCACGCCGTTCTCGCGCGCCGCGGCGCCCAGCAGCACGGGACAGATCAGCCCCTCGCGCAATTCGCGCGCGAGATCGTCGAACACGGCATCGCGCGGCGGCTGGATGTCTTCGAGCAGCTGCTCCATCAGCGCATCGTCGTGATCGGCGAGCTTCTCCAGCATCGAGAAGCGGGCCTCCTTCTCGCGATCGAGATTACCGCCTTCGAGCGCGACCACCTCGGAGGCCTTGTGCTCGCGATAGACGAAGGCGCGTTCCAGCGCGAGATCGACGAAGCCCTCGATCAGATCGTCCTTCCAGATCGGGATCTGGCGCAGCACCAGCGGCACGCGGGAGGCGGGCTGCAGCATCGCGAGCGTCTCGCGGATGCGCTGGCTCGCGCGGTCGATCTTGTTGAGGAACAGGAAACGCGGGATCTTCAGCTCCTCCAGCTCGCGCATGATGATCTGAAGCTGCGGCAGCTTCTTCTCGTCGGCCTCGCAGACCACGATCGCCGCATCGACCGCAGGCAGCGCCGCTCGCATGTCGTGGGCGAATTCGACGGAACCGGGACAATCGAGGAAGGTGTAGCTGTCGCCCATGAAACTGGTGGTGGCGGCAGTCAGCCCGACGGTCATCTTGTGATGACGGGCCTCCGGCATGGCATCGCCGACGGAAGTTCCGGCATCGACGCTTCCGGCGCGCGGGATCGCGCCCGTTCGCGCCAATATTGCTTCGAGAAGTGTGGTTTTACCGCTTTGGAAAGGGCCCACCAGCGCGATGCACCGTGGACCTCGGGGACTTCTGACGTCTTGTCCCATTCGCCGCCTCCTTGGTGTGGAGCTCGGCCCATGATTGGGTCGGCAAACGCAGATGCTCTGCCCGTCCCCGAGATTTGGCAAGCATCAAAAATCGCTGCGGTGCGTCGTCAGTTCGATCAAGTCTTATAATTCTGCGGCGGTCGGCTTGGTGTTTCCACCTCTCCCGCTGGGAGAGGTGGAGAGAAAGCCGCAACCCCAAATCGTTAACGGCCCGGGCGGAGTTCCAGGCTCTCGAGACCGGCGGCGATGTTGAGGCCGACCTGGCCCTGCACGCTGAGCGGCTGGAGCGCGATCGAATTGTTGGAGCCGCCAACCAGCACGTTGCCGCCGAGTCCGACGCCGACCGAAGCACTGCCCTGCGCGCCGGCATAATTGCCGGAGAGGTCGCCCGGGCCGAGCCGGTCGACCGGTGCGAACACGCCCCACGCCAACGCCGTCTCCTGGGTGATGCCGATGTCGAGACCGACCTTGCGGATCGTCGCGACGTAGCGGTCGTCGGGCAGGCCGTCGGCGCGCAGCACACAGCCGAGATGGGTCACCGATCCCACGATGAAGCCGACACTGGCGCCGCCGCGGCATTCGAGCACGCCGATCCGCGCCATCCGCTGCTGCGCGCTGCCACTGACGCTGGAGGCCACGAGGCTGGCGACGGCGAGCCCGGCGAAGATGAACGAACGACGCATGAAATATCTCCGGCGATGATGTGATGCGAGCAAAGAGCGCCCACCCGCGATGCGCGTCTATGCCACAAGAGCCGCGACGGGGCCAGATCGCGCACGGGGATTGGCACGCCAAACAACAAAAGGCCCGCCGGAGGCGGGCCTTTCCGATCGTTCATTCGCGACGCGATCAGCGCAGATTTCCGCAGAAGCGCTGGATGCGCTTGCAGGCGTCTTCGAGATCCGAGGTCTTGGTCGCGTAGGAGATGCGGAACGCCGGGCCGAGGCCGAAGGCCGAACCCTGCACCACCGCAACGCCTTCGGTCTCCAGCAGCTCGGTGACGAAGTCCTCGTCATTGGCGATCACCTTGCCCGACGGAGCGGTCTTGCCAATCGTGCCGGCGCAGGACGGATAGACGTAGAAGGCACCCTCGGGACGCGGGCATTCGATCCCCTTGGCCTGGTTGAGCATGGCGACGACGAGGTCGCGCCGCTCCTTGAACACCTTGTTGTTGGCGGGGATGAAGTCCTGCGGACCGTTCAGCGCTTCCACCGCCGCCCACTGCGCGATCGACGACGGGTTCGAGGTCGATTGCGACTGGATCGTCGACATCGCCTTGATGAGCTGCGCGGGGCCGCCAGCATAGCCGATGCGCCAGCCGGTCATGCAATAGGCCTTCGAGACGCCGTTCACGGTGAGCGTGCGGTCGTAGAGTTTCGGCTCGACCTGCGCGACCGTGGTGAACTGGAAGTCGTCATAGACGAGGTGCTCGTACATGTCGTCGGTCATCACCCACACATGCGGATGCTTGACCAGCACGTCGGTGAGCGCCTTCAGCTCGGACTTCGTGTAGGCCGCGCCGGTCGGGTTCGACGGCGAGCACAGGATCACCCATTTGGTCTTCGGCGTGATCGCGCGCTCGAGCGCCTCGGCCTGGAGCTTGAAGCCGTGAGCTGCGGTGCAGACCACCGACACCGGCTCGCCGCCGGCGAGCGCCACCATTTCGGGGTAGCTGACCCAGTACGGCGCGGGAATGATCACCTCGTCGCCCGGATTGATGGTCGCCATCAGCGCATTGTAGAGCACCTGCTTGCCGCCGGTGCCGACGATGATCTGGTTCGGCTTGTAGGTGACGCCGTTCTCGCGCTGAAACTTCGCGATGATCGCGTCCTTCAGCTCGGGAATGCCGTCGACCGCGGTGTATTTGGTCTTGCCGGCCTCGATGGCGTGGATCGCCGCCAGCTTGATGTTGGCGGGCGTGTCGAAGTCGGGCTCGCCGGCGCCGAGGCCGATGACGTTGCGGCCCGCCGCTTTCAGCGCACGTGCCTTATCCGTGACCGCGATGGTCGCGGACGGCTTCACACGGTCGAGCGCAGCAGCAAGGAAGGCCATCGTCATCTCCTGACAAGTGTCGTGAACCCAGGCATCGTGAACCAATGGGTCGTCACGACTCTGATTGTGGGAATGCAGCTACCCTAAAACGTGCGCCGCTGCGCTGCAAGAAACTTCGGCCCGATCTCGCAAAAGTTTACGATTTGGAGCGGTTCAAGCCACGGTTTCCAGCAATTTTCCGCAACTTTGCCTCGCAAATCGCTCATATCCCGGAAGCCTTGTCCTCGGAGCAATTTTGCGGTTCGCGATGACGTCTCTCCACACCGTCATGGCCGGGCTTGTCCCGGCCATCCACGCCTTGCCACGCGGCACAAAGAACGTGGATGCCCGGGACAAGCCCGGGCATGACGGCGATCTCGTTTCACGGCATCACGCCGTCGCTCGACCGTCTCACACGATGCACGGAGGAATCCCTGGGTGCGTTGACGCAAGCGTGAACTGAATTGCGTGGTCGCGCGGAAATGATCTTCCGCGGCGTTGCAGTGCGGTAGGCTTTTCGAGTTTTTCTATGGGCCGGGTCTTGCGGCGGATTCGCATCGGCATCATTGTTTACCCGCGGCGCGTGGGCAGGACGCACCGCACTTTCCCATCCCTCGGAATCGTCCTCAGAATGTACAAGCTCTATTCGATGCAACGCTCGGGCAACAGCTACAAGGTCCGCCTTGCGCTGGCGCTGCTCAACCTGCCCTACGAAGCAATCGAGGTGGACATTCTGCGCGGCGAAAGCCGCACGCCGGACTTCCTGACCAAGAACCCGTCGGGACAGGTGCCGCTGCTCGAGGTTGGCGGCGACCGTTATCTCGCCGAGTCCAACGCCATCCTCTGGTACGTCGCCGTCGGCACCCCGCTCGCGCCCGAGAACCGCATCGACCGCGCCGAGGCGTTGCAATGGATGTTCTTCGAGCAGCACGCGCTCGAGCCGAATATCGGCGCCGCCTATTTCTGGCTCTCGCTGGTCAAGGGCGGCCGCGACCTGCAGACCCATTCGCTGGAGGATTGGATGGAGCGCGGCTATGCCGCGCTGCAGGTGATGGAGAACCACCTGAAGACCAACGCCTATTTCGCCGCACGCCAGCTCACGGTCGCCGACATCGCGCTGTACGGCTACACCCATCTGGCCGACCGCTGCGACTTCGACCTCCAGACCTTCCCGGCGATCCGGGACTGGCTGAAGCGGGTGGAAGCCGCTCCCGGTTTCGTGGCGATGGACTGGCGGCCGGCCGACATCGACGACCCCGCCAGCATCGCCGCCGGCGCCTGAGGAGCTTGCTCCGCTCTGGCGAATAGCGGGCATAAAGGTAATATTTGCCGCAATCTGGCCATTTTTAACGCGGGTGCCGCCGCAATGTTGCCGGCTGAAACTGGGAAATTCCGGAAAGTCGCGGGTGATTCGCTCGCGTGTTGAGGGATTTAGACCATGATACGGGCGTCCGGCACGGCAGGCTTTCAAAGCCCTCCCGCGACCGTCGCGTCTTCCCGGCTCATCAATGCCGTCGCGGCCTCACTGGCGATCGCCGCGCTCTCGCTCTGCCTGATCGTCACCCTCACGGTGTTGTCGACCAAGGCAACCATGGCCATGGGTCTGCCGGCCTGATCACCGTTTCATCCTGGTCCAGCCTTCAAGGCGCCGCGTGACCCGCGCCGGCCGGCATCGCGACAGGACGTCGATGAAATCACCCGTGGTAGTCGTTGCAATCACACTGACTGCGGCCATCCTGGTCGCGGCGTCACTCTTGATCGTCGTCGGCACCCGCAAGGGGCCGGGAACATCGACGCTGAACGCGCCTGCGCTGCAACAGCCTCTCAAGCACACGCATCTGGTCTAAAATCATCCGAAAGCCTTAGGCTTGCGCGCAAGCGCGCCTTAAGTACGCCGCGCGAAACCGCATCGGAATGGCGCAACCTTCAGCCAGTGTTGCGGCCTTACCTCGTTCGGGAGGAGCGAGACTGGCCCATGCGGTTCGGATGGCGTGCGATCTCCGGTCCGGTGCTGACGGCAGCAACCCTGCTGCTGGCGATGCTGCTCGAACGCATCGTCCCGCTTCCCTCGCCTGCCCCTTTGTTCGTCTGCATCGTGGCGCTCGCCGGGGCGCTGTCGGGTCTTGCCTCCGCCATGATCACCGCGGCTGCCGCGGTGATCAGTGCGGCGCTGCTCTTCCTCGACCGGTACGGCGTCTCCTTTGCCGCCGCCGATTTGATCCGGCTCGGCCTCCTGGGCCTGACCGTTGCCGCCACCGCCGGCATGACCGGCCTGATGCGCGAGCGGCTGCTCGGCACGTTCGCCGCCGAGCGCAGGAGCCACGCCACCGCCGCGCGGCTCTCGGCCGCGCTCGACCAGGTCGATATCGGCATCGTGCTGCTCGACGCCGAGACGCGCGCCGAATTCATCAACCGCGCGTTCCGCGACTATTTCGCAGTGCCGGACGAGATCGCCGACGGCAGGCCGCCCTTCATCGCGCTGATGTATCACGGCCGCGACACCGGCGCGTTCGAGCTACCCGAGGACGAGCTCGCCAGCTTCATCGCACAGCGCATGGAGGCCGTGCGGATCGGCGATGCTACCCCGATCAACATCACCTTGCGCAGCGGCGAGGTGCTGCGCTTCGTCTGCACCGTGCTGCCCGACGGCGGCCGCATGCTGAGCTACACGCCGGTGACCGACCTCGTCCGCCACACCGACGCGCCGGCGCGCGCCGACTACTACCGCTCGCTGCGGGATCCCACGGGCCGCAAGCTGATCCGGTATCTGCGCGTCGCGGAGTGAAGCGATTGATCCGCAAGCCCATGATCACGTATGAAGAACGCTTCATCGATCGCGGGATATCGCATGTCGCTCACCATTCGCTCCGTCACCAGGCAGGATTACGATCAATGGCTGCCGCTGTGGGACGGCTACAACGCCTTCTACGGCCGCTCCGGACCAACCGCGCTCGCGCCTGACATCACGCGCATGACGTGGCAGCGCTTCTTCGATGCCTATGAGCCGGTGCATGGCCTCGTCGCCGAGAGCGACGGCAAGCTGCTCGGCATGACGAACTATCTGTTTCATCGCAGCACCACCGCGATCGAGCCGTCCTGCTATCTGCAGGACCTGTTCACCTCCGAGGGCGCGCGCGGCAAGGGCGTCGGCGCGGCCCTGATCCATGGGGTGTATGAGCGGGCGAAACTGGCGGGATCGCCGCGGGTCTACTGGCAGACGCACGAGACCAACCTCACGGCGCAGCGCCTCTACGACAAGGTCGCGGAGCGCTCGGGCTTCATCGTCTATCGCAAGATCTTCTGATCCTCGCGGCGGAGCCTGTGGATAAGTCGGCCTGTCACCCGCGCGTAACATAGCGGGACTAGGCTCCCTTGCGTCTGATCTGGCCCCCGTCACCGATCAAGCGCCCCAAAGCGGTCCCCGTCAGTCGCCGCGTCTGACAGGGGCCGCATTTTTTGTCCGCCTCGGCGGCATGGCAGCAACGCGCCGAGCGCCTTGCTGACGCGGCGTGCGGTGGTCACAATGAGCCGCGGCTCATCCGACAGGATCCTCCATGAAAATTCGCAATCTCGGCGCCTCCGGCCTTCGCGTGTCTGCAGTCGGGCTCGGCTGCAACAATTTCGGCCAGCGCACGGATCTGGAAATCTCGCGCAAGGTGATCCACCGCGCGCTCGATCTCGGCATCACGCTGTTCGACACCGCCGATATCTATTCGAACATGGGCGGCTCGGAGAACGTGCTCGGCGCCGTGCTGGGCGACCGGCGCAAGGACATCGTGCTGGCGACGAAATATTCCAAGCCCATGGCCGAAGACGGCACCAAACAGGGCGCCTCGCGCCGCTACATCATGGAGGCGGTGGAGGCCAGCCTGAAGCGGCTGAAGACCGACTATATCGATCTCTACCAGCAGCACGATTATGACCCGCTGACGCCGATTGAGGAGAGCCTGCGCGCGCTCGACGATCTCGTCCGGCAGGGCAAGGTGCGCTACATCGGCAATTCGAACTTTCCGGCCTGGCGCATCGCCGAAGCCGAATACGTCGCGCGTGCGATGAATGTCAGCCGCTTCGTGTCGTGCCAGGACGAATACTCGCTCGTCGTGCGCGACATCGAGAAGGACCTGCTGCCCGCAGCGCAAGAATACAAGCTCGGCCTGCTGCCGTTCTTCCCGCTCGCGAGCGGCCTCCTGACCGGCAAGTACCGGAAGGGCGAGGCCGCGCCCGGCGATACCCGCTTCGGCAAGGTGGAGCGGCTGCGCGACCGCTACGTCACGCCGCGCAACGAGGACATCGTCGAGAAGCTGCAGGCCTTTGCCAAGGCGCGCGGCCACTCGATGCTCGAGCTCGCCTTCTCCTGGCTCGCCGCCCGCCCGCAGGTGTCGAGCGTGATCGCAGGCGCCACCCGGGTCGAGCAGATCGAGCAGAACGTGAAAGCGATCGCCTGGAAGCTCAGCGCCGAGGAGATGGCGGAGATCGACAAGATCACGCTGGGCTGACGTTTGCGCCGCAGCGCGCTACTTCGCCACGGTCTGTATCACCTCGAAGCCTTCGAACTGGGGATGACCGAGATAGGCCGGCTTGGTGTCGCCGGCGCGCGCATGCGCCGCGCGAAACGCCTCCGACTTGGTCCAGGCTTCGAACGCTGCATGGTTCGCCCAGACGGTGTGCGAGGCGTAGAGCGTGTGGTCTTCGAGCTCGGGCCCGCGCAGCAGATGGAATTCGACGAAACCCGGCACCTTGTCCAGATGGGTGTCGCGCGTGAGCCAGACCTGCTCGAAGGCGGACTCCGAGCCCTTGGCGACGCGGAAGCGGTTCATGGCGATGTACATGGGTGATCTCTCCTGATGCTCGCATCATCATGTCGTCATTCCGGGCCGCGCCGCAAGGCGCGGGCCGGAATCCAATTGCGGCAGAGCGCGGTGAGGAATGGATTCTCAGATGCGCAATTGCGCATCGTAGTTCGCGCTGACGCGCGCCCTGGAATGACACCTAGGCCACCAATCCCTTCATCGGCTTCGCGTTGGCGCTGTCCGGGAACACCGTCTCCGCCAGCACGCGGTCCGACAGCCCGAACTGTCCTTGCAGCACGCCCTTGATCACCGAACGCAGATCGGTCGTCGGCTTGAGGTCGCGGCCTTCGTGGAGGTTGGCGAGCTTCAGGCCCGGCCAGTCCGAGATGACGCGGCCACCTTTCACGGCGCCGCCGGCGAGCAGCGCGATCGTGCCGGTGCCGTGATCGGTGCCGTCCGTGCCGTTGATGCGCGCGGTGCGGCCGAATTCGGTGGCAACGACGACCACGGTGTCGCGCCAGCGCTCCGCGAGGCCGCCCTCGAATTCGGCGAGGGCGCCGTCGAGCCCGCCGAGCAGGAAGGCGAGGCGACCGACGGGGCCGCCCTCATTGGCATGCGTATCCCAGCCGTCGAAGGCGAGCGCGGCAATGCGCGGGCCGTCGTCCGCCGCCATCAGCTTGGCCGCGCCGCGCGCAACCTGCCGCATCTGCGCCACCGCATTGCCGGGCTTGCGTTTCATGTCGTCGCCGCTCGCGGCCTTCTCGAGCTGGAGGCCCTGCGACAGCGCCATGGCCAATGCTGGATCGCGGTGGCGGTAGAGATCGACGAGACGCATCGCGGTATCGTCATCCGCCTGGGGCAGCGCGACGGGCGCCCAGCCGACGGTCGGCGCGTTGCCGCGCAGCACCAGCGGCGTGGTCGGACCGACCGCAAGGCCGCTCGACACGCGCTCGCCGCGCGGCAGCGCTTCGAGCGCGCGGTTGAGCCAGCCGGACTGCACGCGGCCCGGGCCGGCATAGCCGCTTTCGAGCACGTCCTGACCGTCGAAATGCGACCGGTCACGATAGGGCGTCGCCACCGCATGGACCACCGCGGCGTGGCTGTCGCGGTACATGCGCGAGAATTCCGGCATCGCCGGATGCAGCGCGAAGAAGGAATCAAGCATGATCGCGGGATGCGCACCATCCGCCGTGAGTGCGATCGCGCCGTGCAGTCCGGCATAATCGGGATCGCCGATCGGGGCGATGGTCGAAAGGCCGTCGAGCGCGCCGCGCAGGATCACCACGACCAATCGCGGATCACGCCCGTCGGCGGCGCGCGCGAATTTCGGCAGGTAAGCCCAGGCCGCGAACGAGACGCCGCCAAGCAGGAGGCCGCGGCGCGAGGTGAGGAGCCGGTTCTCGACGCAGTCGATCATGATCATCTCCTCTGCAGTTCCGGCGACATCAGGAGCAGCGCCAGCGCCTGCTGCCGCGACTCCGCGCGCTCGATGGTCCTGCGCGTTTCGATGGAGGCCGCATCGGCGGCCGCGAATTCCAGCAGGTCGAGCGGATCGATGTTGTTGCCGAGCCGCGCGCCCATCTGCGCGGCGATATCGAGCCGGAGCTTCAACCCCTCGGGCGCGGCCCAGGCGGCACTGGTATCCGGAAAACCGTTCGGCCCCGCCGGCGACCACAGCGGCTGTCCCAGCAGATTGAGATTGTTCAGATACGCGCCGGGATCCTCCGGCACGCGGGCGAGCAGCCGGCCGCTCGCGACGAGGAAATCGTAAGGACTGCGCATCTTGGTCAGCGGCGCGCGCCAGGCCTCGTCGGAATCGACGAGCGCCGTCGCGAGTGCCTTGAGGTCGCCGTCCGTCTTGACGAAGACATCGCGCAGGCGCGCAACCAGCGCCGGCGGCGGATCGTCGGCGACGAAATGGCGGACGAATTTGGTGGCGATGAAATTCGCCGTCGAGGGATGCCGCGCAATGTCGGCGAGCGCAGCCTCGCCCTGCGCGAGTCCGGCCGGCTCATAAATCTTGCCGAGCAGCGCATGCGCCCCGGGCTGGTGCGCATTGGTGTTGAACACGAAGGAGCCGGGAGCGCCGAGTTGGCCCTGCCTTCCGGCAAAGGTCCAGCCCGTGATGATGCGCGCGAGCGAGGTGACGTCGTCCTGCGTGTAGCCGCCGCCGACGCCGAGCGTATGCAGCTCCATGATCTCGCGCGCGAGATTCTCGTTGAGCCCGCGCTTGCGGTTCTGGCCGGCGCGCGAATCCGGCCCGAGCGATTGCTGGTTGTCGAGGAAGAACAGCATCGCCGGATGCTGCTCGACCGCCTTCAGCATGTCGGCAAAGCGCCCGAGCACGTGCGGCCTGATCGCCTCGCGCTCGAACGCGCCGGCCCAGATCCGCGCCAGCTCGCCCTTGCTCGCGGAGATGCAGAAATGATTGGACCAGAACACGACGAGCCGCTCGGTGAAGCCGCAGCTGGCGAGCGTCGCGCGCTGCAGCCGCGCCAGCGCTTCAGTGCGGAAGGTTTTTTGAATCACATTGAGCGGCTGCGGGGCCGGCTTTGCGGCTGGCGCGGCAACGCCGCCCGGCTGCATCGTCCCGGTCTTCGCTGCATTGTCCGCCGGCTTCGCCTCCGCCATCTGGCCGGCGATCTCCGTCGCGGCCGCGTTCAGCGATAGATTACGGCGGAGAGCGGGCTTCTGCTCGGCCGGCGCCGTCGTCTCGACGGGCACGGCGGCCTTCGCAGCCTCGCGGGCCTGCTTGACCTGATCCTGGTAGGCGAACACGGCCTGCCCGAGCTGCTGCGTCGACTGCAGGCCGGGCGCCTCCAGCAGCACGCCGCTGGGACGTGCAAGCTCCGCCTTCACGAAACCGCGCGGATCGGAGGCTGCGTTGATGAGATCGCCCGAGGCACCGCCGCGGGCGCCGAAGCCAAAACGGTTGAGCGCAACGAGCGCGGCTTGCGAATCGCGGGCCATGGATTTGTCCTTCGCGTGCCGGGAGCCGCTTTCGGAGTCCGCGCGCGGCGGATAATATACCGCAACGACCGATGAACCCGACATGAAAATCACGGCAAAGCTTCGACGCGAATCATGACAAATCCGAAAGAATCCTTCACCCCGGAACCGCGCCGCCTCGCTTGCGCGCGATGCGGCACCGAGTTCGGCTGCGATCTCTCGGGCACCTGCTGGTGCGCGGAGGAAACGGCAAAGCTGCCGATGCCGGTCGAAGGCGAGGATTGTTTATGCCGGGAGTGCTTGCGCAAGGCGGCGGAAGCGGCGAGCGCAGTATCGTAGGATGGGCAAAGCGCAGCGTGCTCACCATTCTCGTTTGCGTGGGCACGGCGCTTTGCGCCGTTCGGTGTCGTCCCTGCGAACGCAGGGACCCATAACCAAAGGAAGAAGTTTGGCGAAGGCTCGTCGTGCGGTACCGCGACCGACCGCAATCGATACATCACGCGGCATGGGTCCCTGCGTTCGCAGGGACGACAGTGACGAGAGACCTCGGCCTACACCTCACATCAAGGCGATTTTCGCGCCATGCCCTCGAACGCATCGAGCAGCTTTTCCCGCCACGCGTAGACCGGATCATCGGCTTCCAGCAGCTTGAACGGGCTGACCACGCGCGCCCACTGAAACCCGCCGAACACGATATAGTCGGCATAGTTCGGCGCGTTGCCACCGAGATAAGGCTGCTTCTTCAACGTCTGTCGCATCACTTCCAGCGACTTGCGGAAGGCGACCACGCCGCTGTCGCGACTCGCCATGACCTCTTCCAGGCTCTTGCCGCCGAAGCGCGCCTCGCGCGACTGACGGAAATAGGCGGCATCGACTTCGCCGAGATTGTTCGGGATGTCGGCGACGATGAGCGGAAAGATGCCGCCGACGATGGCGATGTCGCCCCATGCATTGATCATGCGCGCCATGGCGCGGCCACCCTCGCCGCCGAACAGCGACGGACGGTCCGGGAATTTATCCTCGAGATAAGTCGCAATCGTCCAGGAATCGACGATCGGCTCGCCGTCGTGCAGCAGCACCGGGACCTTTTCCGAGCCGTGCGGCGCAAGCGCACTCTTCTCGGTGAAGCGCCACGGCAGCGTTTCCGCCGACAATCCCTTGTGCGCCAGCGCCATCCGCGTACGCCAGCAGAACGGGCTGAACGGGCGCGAGGGGTCGGTGCCGACGAGTTCGTAGAGCTTAAGCGACATGCAGTGTCTCCACAGGCTCCGTCATTGCGAGGAGCTCTTGCGACGAAGCAATCCAGACTGCTTCCGCGGAGGCATTCTGGATTGCTTCGCTTGCGCTCGCAATGACGATGTGGAGACGGAGGTGCGTATCACCGCCCGTTCGTTCGTAGCAGCCGCTCGCCGCCTTCCGTCACCGCGATGACCAATCCAAGGCCGGCAATCGTCTCGCGCGCGACGTAGCCGCGCTCAGAGGCGTCTTCCCAGATCGTGAGGCGCGGGCACGAGGTCTTCCAGGTCGCGATCACCTCGGCATAGGCGCGCGGCTCGCGTGCGACCCATTCGACGAAGTCCAGCACCAGCGGATCGGCAGCCTCGCTCATTGCAAACCTCCCTTGTCGAAGGCGGCCAGAACTGGCGCACGAAGCAACAGCCAGCCGCCGTAGACGATGTAGTAGCACGCGATGGTGGTGATCAGCTTGTTGGACCAGGCGATGAATTGCTGGTCCGTCATCGCTTCCAGGATGCGGCGCGCCAGCGTGGTGCCGAGCATCGAGGCTGCGATCGCGACACCGGCAAGCACGGGATCGAGGCTCGCCGCCTGGTCGATGATGCCGCCGAAATAGATCAGCTTGGTGAAATGGCTGACGAGCTGGCACATCGCCTTGGTCGCCACCTTCTCGCGCCGGCCGAAATTGCCGCCGAGGAAGAAGGTGTCGAGCAGCGGACCGGAGACGCCGGTCATCAGCATCAGGCCCATGCAGATCGTGCCGTAGACCGTGCCCTGCCAGAGACGGTCGGGATCCGGCTTGATGTTCGCGGGCAAGAGCCGCGCCATGAACGGGGTGATGCCGAGCAGGAGCAGCGCCATCGGCTTGTCGGGTACGTAGCGGGTGAGCGACCAGGCCGCGAGCGCGACCGCGGCGCCGACCATGTAGTTCGCGACCGGCCGCCAGCGGATATGGGCCCGCCACAGAAACGCGCGCCAGCCGTTCGAGGCCATCTGCGTGATCGCATGCAGCACCATCGCGGTCGGCAGCGGCATCAAGGCCAGCAGCACGCCGATCAGGATCAGCCCGCCCGCCATGCCGAACAGCCCCGACAGGAACGCGGTGGCGACCATCAGCAATCCAAGGGCAGCGATCATGATGGGCGTCACGTGGTGAAGCTCCGTTGGCGGCGAGTGAGGGACGCAAACTGCCTGCACTCCCTCGCCCCGCTTGCGGGGAGAGGGTGGGGTGAGGGGGACTCTCCGCGAGAACGGTGAGAATGGGACTCGCGGAGAGCCCCCTCACCCGGAATTTGCTGTCGCAAATCCCGGCCTCTCCCCGCAGGCGGGGAGAGGCGAAGAGCACCGCCTCCACCTCGACAAATCAGCTTGGAATAACTCTCATTCTTGTGCCTTGCTTGCTCCACTCGCGCAAACTGAGTTATCTTGGCCTGGCTCAGCTTTCCTGAGGGTCTTGCACGACGGTCTTGCACAGGGATCTTGCATTTGCGGCGGCTGCTGTTTCTCAACGGCATCAAGGCATTCGAGGCGGCGGCGCGGACCGGCAGCTTTGCCGCGGCCGGGCTCGAGCTGAGCGTGTCGGCGGCCGCCGTCAGCCGCATGGTGCATCTCTTGGAAGAGCGGCTCGGCGTCGCGCTGTTCGAGCGCAAGGCCAACCGCCTGGTGCTGACGCAAGCCGGCCGCGCCTACCAGAGCGGGCTGACGCCGATCTTCGACGCGCTCGCCAGCCTGACCGCTCAGGTGACGGCGCCAACGAGCGTCCGCGTGCTCACCATCGGCGTCGGCCATACCTTTGCGATGCGCTGGCTGATCCCGCGCCTGTCGGAGTTTCGCAGCGAGGAGCCCGACATCGAGGTACGCTTCACCACCGGCGGCGCGTCGGTGCCCTTCGGCGAGGACTGGAGCTGTGGCATCAAGCTCGGTACCGGCGACTGGCCCGGCCTCGTCGCCGAGCCGCTGTTCGCCGGCGACCTCACCCCGGTCTGCGTGCCCCGCCTTGCGACCGGCCTGAAGCGCCCGGCCGACCTGAAGGGACCGAGCCTGATACGGGTCGAACATTCGCCCGAGGACTGGCCGATCTGGCTGAAAGCCGCAAACCTCACCCGCATCAATCCGCGCGGACCCGAGTTCCAGTTCTATGGCCAGGCGCTGCAGGCCGCCGCCGACGGGCTCGGCATTGCCATGGGCATCCGCCCCTATATCGACGATGACCTCGCCGCCGGCCGGCTGGTCGCGCCGTTCGATCTCTCGGTGCCCAAGGGCATGCGCTGGTATCTGCTCTATCGCAGCTTCCAGACCGAGCAGCGCGACTTCGCCGCGTTCCGCCGCTGGATCATGCGCGCGGCGGCGGAACCCGCCGCCCGCCCAAGACGCGCCGGCCGCGCTGCAGTGCGGAACTGATGCCTGTTCGATAGACCCTGGGCAAAAAAGCCCAGGGCTTGTGAACGGCTTCACATACGGAAATTCGCAAACATGGTCCCCTGACCCTCCAACAAGGCGCTCGACCACGACACACTCTTGGGGACTACAATGACGACCCTTTACGACGGCTTTGACATCGAATCCTTCGAGGCTGGCAAAGGCCTTTGGCACGCCCGCATCCGCCGCGCCGATCTCAGCCCCCTCGCCATCGACGGCGTGCTGTTCCCGGCCATGGAAGTCGGCTTCGCCTGGCCCGATCGGAACGCCGCGATCGCCGACGCCAAGCACCACATCGACCGCTTCCGCCGGCGCGCCGACAGCGACGACGAATAAACGGGCAGGACGGCCAGCGAACCAGGGACAGCACGGCGTAAAAAAGGGGGCAACCGGTCATGTCAGTCATCGAGTTCGAGGACGCGCCGCGGCCGAGGATCTACAGCCGCAATGTGCTGTCGAACTGTCCGGAATGCGACGGCGACCTCGCGGTGCTCCGCGTGATCGGCGGCCGCGCGGGGTGCGAGTACTGGACCATGCGCTGCACCGATTGCGGCGGCATCCATCTTGATATCCTCGAGCCGTATCGGGCCAGCGAGGACGACGAGGGGCCGTTGCCTGCGGCGTGAGGCTCCCCCTCCGCGTGATCAGCCGCTAGCGACTGCCGGCGATACCGCCGACGAAGGCCGTCGCCCGGCCGGCAATCGCCGAGGACAGCGCGCGTTCGGACAGGCCGCAGAAGAATCCGATCAGGATGGCCACGCTGCCGGCCTTCGAGAACGAGTCTCGCTTCGGTGTTGAGATCGCCGATCTTGACGTTGATCGCACCCGTCCAGAACAGCAGGCACGCTGCCATCGTGAGCACCACGACGAAGATGACGCGCAGCGGCGCATCGAGCAACTCCTCTTCGGGTGCTGCAAGCTGCTCGAAGGTCAGATTGACCTGCCGCACCGAGAACGACGCCCAGGTCCCCAGGGACGCGCCGGCGGCGGCAAGCAAGAACGACCTGTGCAGATACCACCACGATCCGCAGTTGGCGACATCGTCGCAGGCGCCGTTCTTGACCACGACGTAGACGAGAAGGAACAGTGAGGCGAAGCCGAACGACCATCCGCCGAGGCGACGGACATACCGGTTCAGTATTTCCCGCGCTTCGTGCGCAATGAACTCCTGACGCAGGCGATCGATCGCCAGTTTCGCAAGCGTGGTGTGCGGTTGCTGCAATCCGATCCGCGCGATGCCGACCAGCTTGTCGACGTATTCGTCGAGCATCCGCAAGCCGCGCTGCTCCTCCTTCGGGCGCGGCCAGAATCGCGAATGGGCGCGCGCGCGTATCTGCCGGCAAACCGTGGCGATGATCGTCTCCGCCCTGCTGATCTCGACGTAGAGATCGCGCTGCTCCGGGGTCGGCTGGTCGTTGGGCGGCGGCAATCCCTCCGCGATCAGGATGTCGAGCGCGATGTTATGGCCCGCCTCGTCGCCGGTGCCCTGCACCGCCTCGATCGTGAAGAGCTTGCGGCCGAGCCGGGCTCGCTGGGCGGCATAATAGCCGCGGGCATAGGACACGTTGGCCGCAGCCGCATCGGAAGCGAGCTGCTCCGACTTCCAGAAATTGAAGGTTTCCTTGAGCCGACTGATCACTCCGGCGCGCTGCGTACGGCGCGTCTGCAGCCCGGCTTCCGAATAGCCGGCACGCGAGTCCGTCGCCTCGTCGGCCGCAAGGCTGTCGATCAGCTCCCTCTGCGCGTCGAGATAGGTCTGCTCGGCGGCGTCAGGCGTGTAATTGACGACCGCGAGCGCAAGCTCGCCCTCAAAGCGCGGTGACGTTGCGTCTGCGAGCGTCACGTCCGGAAGATCGGCGCTGATCCGGCCCAGGATTTCGATCGAGCGGACCGTCGTCGCGGCAATATCGGCCGGACCATTGACCAATTCCCCGGCAACGGCCCGCAGAGCAGCAACCTGCTCCCTCCTGAACGTGACGCGCGCCTGCAGAATCCTGTCGCGGAGCGTGGCCCTGGCGTCAGCAGCCGCCTGAGCGGCAAGCTGATCGATCGCGCGGGCGACGTTGCCGATGATGGCGCGTTCCGGCTCGGCAGGTGCGTAGCCCTGCGTCGGCTCAATCAGAAATTCGTCCGGAATTCGCGCGGGATTTCGATTTCCGATCGTGAAGGGCATCACTTGTACTTCTTGTTCGGGCAGTCCTTTTTGCCGCAATTGATTTGCACCCGCGGACGGTTTTCATCGTCGTCGTCCGGGCGAATGATGTTCTGAAAATATTCGTCGAAGCCATGCGCCTGCAGCTTCAGGAGACCGGTCGCCGCTCGGCGGGCCCGCCCCTCCACCAGAGATTTCATCAAGGGAGAAGGTTCTATGCCCGGGGTGATGACGGCGGAATTGTCAAAGAGGTCGCGAAGCTCGGAATAAAGGAGCCTCCTCGTAATTGGTCAGCTTGTCCGCGCGCTTGTGCAATTCCGCGAGCAGCAAGCTCAATGCAGGGCCCAGCATCTCCAGGTTCCTCCCCGGCCTCATTCAAGTCGAGTTATTCGATCCAATCAACCAAAAATTGAAGCTACCCTCGCCTGACGACGAATCGCCGCACGCCCTGCCTGCTGCCAACCTGCTGTCAGCAGCCTGCTTGCAGGCGGCCCTTCGCTCTTTATCGGGAGGCGGACTCATCCCATATTCGCCCCATGGCGAAGAAACCTGCATCCCCCGAAAAATCCGGCAAATCCCCGAAAACCAGGGCTCCGAAGGCGCCAAATTCCAAGGCTCATCGGCCTGACGTGCAGCCGATCGGGCCGGCGTTGGCCGAGTTGCTCAATCCCGCGATCAACCGCGGCGACGCCGGGCTTGGATCGGGCACCGGCCTGCAGCCGCCGCCGGACAATTCCCGCGACCGCCGTGCCGGGGGCGAGGCCGCCGCGCATCGCGCCCGCGCATCGACGCCCAAAGACCTTCAAAAGCAGTTTCCGCAGGATGCGGCACGGCCGATGCCGCTGCGGCCCAATCCGCAGCCCCCGGCGCCCGCACGTCGACCGAGGGCTTCGACGAGGCGCCGCAGGCCAACTACGGCACGGCCGCAACGATCCCGACGCTCGATCCGGAACTGGCGCGGCAACTCGGCCTTCCCACCGAGGAGGACGATGCCGAGGCGCTGGCGCGTCCGCCGCGTTCCAAGATGGAGGCGCTCGGCGTCAAGGCGACTGCCGATGCGCTGGAGTCGCTGATCCGCGAAGGCCGCCCGGAGTTCCGCAAGGACGACGGCTCCACCAAGGTGTGGACTCCGCACCGTCCGCCACGCCCTGAAAAGTCCGAAGGTGGCGTGCGCTTCGAGTCTCAAATCGTCGTACGAGCCGAAGGGTGACCAGCCGACCGCGATCAAGGAACTGGTCGAGGGCATCGAACGCAACGACCGCAGCCAGGTGCTGCTCGGCGTCACCGGCTCTGGCAAGACCTACACCATGGCGCAGGTCATCGAGAAGACGCAGCGTCCGGCGCTGATCCTGGCACCGAACAAGACGCTGGCCGCCCAGCTCTATGGCGAGTTCAAGAACTTCTTCCCGGACAATGCGGTCGAATATTTCGTCTCGTATTACGACTACTACCAGCCGGAAGCCTACGTCCCGCGTACCGACACCTATATCGAGAAGGATTCCTCGATCAACGAGCAGATCGACCGCATGCGCCACTCGGCGACGCGCGCGCTGCTGGAGCGCGACGACGTCATCATCGTGGCATCGGTGTCCTGCATCTATGGTATCGGCTCGGTCGAGACCTACACCGCGATGACCTTCGCCCTGAAGAAGGGCGAGCGCATCGACCAGCGCCAGCTGATCGCCGACCTCGTCGCGCTGCAGTACAAGCGCACCCAGGCCGATTTTACCCGCGGCACCTTCCGCGTCCGCGGCGACGTCATCGACATCTTCCCGGCACACTATGAAGACCGTGCCTGGCGCGTGAACCTGTTCGGCGACAGCATCGAGACCATCGAGGAGTTCGATCCGCTCACCGGCCACAAGCAGGACGAGCTCGAATTCATCAAGATGTACGCCAACTCGCACTATGTGACCCCGCGCCCGACGCTGGTGCAGGCGATCAAGTCGATCAAGTTCGAGCTGAAGCAACGGCTCGACCAGCTCAACAACCAGGGCCGCCTGCTGGAAGCGCAGCGGCTGGAGCAGCGCACCACCTTCGACCTCGAGATGATGGAGGCGACGGGAAGCTGCGCCGGCATCGAGAACTATTCGCGCTACCTCACCGGCCGCCGCCCCGGCGAGCCGCCGCCGACGCTGTTCGAATACGTCCCCGACAACGCGCTGATCTTCGCCGACGAGAGCCACGTCACCATCCCGCAGATCGGCGCGATGTTCCGCGGCGACTTCCGCCGCAAGGCGACACTGGCCGAATACGGATTCCGCCTGCCCTCCTGCATGGACAACCGTCCGCTGCGGTTCGAGGAGTGGGACATGATGCGGCCGCAGACGGTCGCGGTGTCGGCGACGCCGAGCGGCTGGGAGTTGAACGAGAGCGGCGGCGTGTTCGTCGAGCAGGTCATCCGCCCCACAGGCCTGATCGATCCCCCGTGGACATTCGCCCGGCCCGCACCCAGGTGGACGATCTCGTCGGCGAGGTCCGGGCCACCGCGCAGGCCGGCTATCGCTCGCTGATCACGGTGCTCACGAAGCGCATGGCGGAGGATCTCACGGAATATCTGCACGAGCAGGGCATTCGTGTCCGCTACATGCACAGCGACATCGACACCATCGAGCGCATCGAGATCATCAGGGACCTGCGCCTCGGCGCTTTCGACGCGCTGGTCGGCATCAACCTGCTGCGCGAAGGCCTCGACATTCCCGAATGCGCGCTGGTCGCCATCCTCGACGCCGACAAGGAAGGTTTTCTGCGCAGCGAGACGTCCCTGATCCAGACCATCGGCCGCGCCGCGCGCAACGTCGACGGCAAGGTGATCCTCTATGCCGACCAGATGACGGGCTCGATGGAGCGCGCCATCGCCGAGACCAACCGGCGCCGCGAAAAGCAGGTCGAGTACAACACCGCCAACGGCATCACGCCGGAGAGCGTGAAGAAGCAGATCGGCGACATCCTCAACTCCGTCTACGAGCGCGACCACGTGCTGGTGGAGGTCGGCGGCCACGACATGACCGACGACGTCATCTCGATCGGCCACAATTTCGAGGCCGTGCTCGGCGACCTGGAGACGCGGATGCGCGAGGCCGCCGCCGATCTGAACTTCGAGGAGGCCGCCCGCCTGCGCGACGAAGTCAAGCGCCTGCGCGCGACGGAGCTTGCCGTGGTCGACGATCCCACGGTCAAGCAGCGCGCGGTCGCAGGCAAGGCCGGCGCCTATGCCGGCGCGAAGAAGTATGGCGACGCCGCGAATTTGCCCGTCAGTGCGATGAAGAAGAAAACCGTCGGCTCCGCGCTGAAAGCCAGCGGCGGCGGCAGCGGCTCGAAGGTGCACAAGCCGCATCTCGACGAGATGCACGGCCCGGAATCCCTGCCCTTCCGCGAAAAGCAGACGCTGCCGTCAAAGCCGTTCGGCAGCACCAGCCGGATCATCCAGCCGACTGATTCAAGGCAGTCGGGGCAGGAGTTCGGGCCGGCGCCGAAGTCGACGGGTGGACAGCCGGGAAGACGAGGTGGGTGGAAGAAGAGGTAGGGCGTATCGTGCACGCCAGCCGGGGCGAAGGATTTCGGGCTCACCGCTCCGCGGCGCCCCGAAAGACGCGCGGAGAAGCTTGGCACCTCACCCCACGATCATCGCCAGCAGCGACAGCAGCAACACCGAGGCCATGAGCTGTATCGACGTCGTGGGCTTGGCGCGCCAATGGGCGATCTTTTCGGAGAAAGACAGGCCCGCGTCGAAGAACCCGGCTTCGTAGCCGCTCCTTATCCTCGGGAATGCCGAGGCGGCCGCGATGACGAAGATGCTGTAGAAGACCGACGCCAACATGATGGTGAGCACGTGGCTGCCGCCGTGATCATCACCCAGCAGCTTCACCATCAGCGATGCCGCGGCGAAGATCGGAAAGCCCTGCAGGATGGTGGTGAGAGCAAAGCCTTCGAGCCAGTTGAGGGGGGCGGGTTTCGACGCGGCGACGAAAGGCATGGTGCTCACCCCACGCTCGCCGTCACCACCGCCATCACCGACAGCAGCAGCACGATGGTGACGAGCTGCAGCGAGGCGACGGGCTGGGTGCGCCATGCCGTGATCTTGTCGGACAGCGACAGATGGGCCTCGAAGAACTTCGGCTCGTAGACGGTCTTGAAGAAAGCCGGGAAGCTCGGGCCCAACGTCACGGCCAACATGGCGTGGGCGAACGAGACGACGGCGACGAAGATGGCGACGCCGGGGTCGCCGGAGAGGTCGTGATTGCCCGCCAGCTTGAGCAGGAAGGCGGCGGCGGCGAAAGTCGGGAAACTCTGCAGGATCGTGGTCAGCGCGAGGCCTTCGATCGCGTTGTGCAGGCGGGACTTTCTGGCGGTAGCGATGGTAGCCATGGCACGTCTCCCTGATGACATTGGGATGACGATAGCCGCAGTGTGAGGCCCGGGATGTGAGTTGGCTCACGCATTGGTCCCTCCCAGCCGGGGGGCTGCGTCAGAGCTGGCGAAAGAACACGAGGTAGATGACAAGGCCGACCGTCGAGAACGACAGCAGGACGCCGAGCCAATTGTATTTGACGCCCTGCGCGTGGGACGCACTTCTGATGAAAGCGCTGAAGAAGCACAGGAACAGGATTGCGAGGACGACACCCCACGAGAGCTTCCCGACGTCCATGGTCCCCTCGCCTGGCTCAACTCCAGCGCTAGCGACTGGAATTTACCATCGGAGCATGCCGGATCAAAGAGAGATCGGGCGAGGTTTCCCGCGGCCTTACAGCTTCCCCTGCCCGTTCACCTGGCTCTGCTGCTGGCGCTGCCTCTCCTGCTCCTTGGCGTGGTGGCGGCCGTAGAGGCAGCCCGCGGCGGCGCCCAGCATGCCGTGGTGGCCTGCATAATGGCCGGCAACGCCGCCGACGATGGCGCCCTTGATGCAGCCCTTGGCGTTGGCGGCGGAGGTCGCGCCGAGCATGAGCAGGGCGGCGGTGACGGCGAGAAGCGGCGATTTCATGGGTCGATGTCTCCGGATACGACGTTAGACCCTCAACGAGCGCAGACGGGTGCAGGTTCCCGCAGCTGGGCGAGGTGCGCCCCGCCGATAGGCATGCCGCGTCATCGCCAGGTGCAAAAGCTCGCATGCGGATGAGCGCGCAACCCGCAATTGCACCCCATGAACGCGGCATGGCGTTCGCGCGTCATAACCGGCAAGCACCCTGTGTTTTTGCGGATTGATGGATCCGCGAGGGACGCGGTAGCGTTTGCAATCCACGGCCAATGGTGGCGGGAGCAGCATGACGGTTGAAAAGCTGAACAGGCAACGCCTGCTGCATCTGCTCGACGCCTTTGCGCGCGGCGATCTCGAGACCGCGCTGTCCTGCTGCACCGACGACGTCGACTTCCTCACCCATGCCCCGATCGACGTGCTGCCGCACATGGTGCCGCGCCATGGCAAGCAGGAGCTGCGCGAGCTCTGGCAGACAGTCTGGTCGCGCTATTCGGAGATCCGCTACAAGGCACCGCACATCGTTGCCGAGGGCGACGAGATCGCGACCTACATGCAGGCCTATTTCAGGAAGCGCAGCAACGACCGCATCGTGCAGTTCGACATGGCCGTGTTCTACACGTTCCGCGGCGGGCTGGTGTCGCAGATCCGAGAGATCATCGATTCCTACGACCTGGTACAGCAGGTGCTGGAGCGCGAGATCGGCCCGCTGATCACAGGCGCGGGGGTGGATTGATCACCTCGTTCCATCCTGGAACCCGGCTTGATCCCGGGAAATTACGGGGCTCTGTTGTAAATCTCACAAGTTCCGGTCAATTGTGCATTGCGAAAACGTGAATTGCGTTTTGGCCGAAATTCACTATCTTGTTTGCATACAAATGAATTGAGCCCCGGCGCCGCCTGCGCATGGGGTTGTTTTCCGTTTCTTTGGCAAAGCCAGCTTCAGGATTACCCAAAATGACAGAGCACAGCCTCTGGCGTTTCTCGCGCGCGTTGCACCGCGCGATCAACGACCGGCAATTTGGGGATATCGAGGCCCTGATCGACGACGACGTCGAGTGGGCGCTCTATGGCCCGATCGACATGTTTCCGTTCCTCGGCGCGCGCCAGGGCAAGGACGCCGTGCTCGACGTCGTCCGCCAGCTCGCCGACAATTTCCATGTCCGCCGCTTCGACCGCGAGAGCATCTTGCTCGGCGTCGATTCCGCCGCCTCGATGCTGCGCTATTCGCTGACGGCGCTGGATTCCCACAAGCCGATCAGCTTGCGGGTCGCCCAGTTCGCCCAGTTCAGGGCGGGCAAGCTCACCAGCATGCGCGTCCTGATCGACACCTTCGATCTGGTCGAGCAGGCACTCGGCCGCGCCATTCATCTGCCGAAGATGACCAGCGTCGGCTGACGCATGATCCGGACCCGAAGAGCCGCGTTAGCGCAAAGTGCGAAGCGGCTTTCCGGAAAGATCATGCGCAAACAACAACCTGAAGCGCGATGATGATCATTGCGCTTCAGGGGGACGCCAACGGGCCCCGTTCGGGACCGATGACAATGCCGGCTGCGACGTCCTGGCCTCCAGCCCCGCCGGATGCCGTCGCATCAAGAGCTCGTCATCGGGCGCGCGCCTTTCGCGCGGCCCGTTGGTTCGCGTCCCCGCCGCGCGAGTTGCCACAATTTCGCAACGATAGGTCCGCATTGATGCAGGCGGACCGAATGGCGCATGGTCATCACCAGAGACCGCCTTATATTGGCGGGCAACATGCGCTGGGGTTCGCGGGCAGGACGATGGAATTCTCGACAGGTTTTGGCTGGACCAGGCTGCCGGTGCTGGCGGCCGCGTTCATCTTGGGCTCCGTGCTGACGGTTTCGGCGCAGATCATTCCGCCCTTCTCGCCGCCCGCGGCCGCGCCCGACGACGAGGCCGAGACAGAGGCCGTGGCCGAAGCTCCCGACGTCAACGATCCCGACGTGATGAAGGGCATCGACGTCGACAAGCTCGACTGGGGTCAGCTTGCGGTCGACGCCGGCACGCTCAACGACATCATCGCCGCCAAGAAGCGCGCCCAGGCCGCTGCCAAGAACGGCCTGGACTGGTCGTCGAACGCCAATGCCGACGGCTCCTCGGCGGTGACCGTGAAGCAGTCGGTGTTCGAATTCTGGGATACGCGGATCGGCGCCGACATGACCGTGGCGAGCGAGCCGCGGACGATGTCCGAGTTGCTCGCACAGAAGGCCACCAACGGCGGCAGCCTGCCGCAATCTTCCGGCAGCGCCTGGGCGACGGCGACCGCGCCTGGCGCCGGCGTGATCTGGGACAAGACCGCGGTGGAAGCCCGCGTCGATCCCGGTTCCGAACAGAGCAAGCTCGGGGCCTCCTTGACCAAATCGGTGCCGCTGTCCGGCGACACCTCGCTGACCCTCCAGAACGGCTACAGCGTCAACCAGCAGGGCACGAGCGCGGTCCCCGGCATCGGCGGCCACATCACCACCCGCAATTACGAGACCGACCAATCGGCCAAGGTTACTCTCAGCGACACCGGCACCAGCGTCACCGCCGGCCAGACGCTGTCGACCACCGACGACAAATGGCTGCGCAAGGTCGGCGCCGAGCAGAAGCTGTTCGACAACGTCACCGTCTCCGGCTCGGTCGGCGAGACCTCGCAAGGTGCGATCAACAAAAGCGTCACCGCCGGCTTCAAAAAGAGCTGGTAGGCCTTCGCCTCCCCCACAAGCGGGGTGAGGGAGTGAAGCACTGGTCGAGCCGCGCAATCACGCCACGCCGCCTCGACGGCGTTTAGACTCTCCCTAACCATACGCCACGGCAAAACCCCCGAATCGTCCGCCCCTTGCCGTATCTCGGCCAAGTTGCGGTCAAAATCCGACGTCCTAGTCAGGCTGACCGAATTCGTCGTGCGGGGGACACTCGCGCTGCGCTCAACGCGAACAGGGGAACAACGATGAACGCCATGCGTCCGGAAAAGATCGAAGCCACCGAGACCGAGACGGTCGACACCAACCTCGCCGCCGTGACGGAGGTCGAGGCCGGCATCCGTGACTTCGTTCGCAACGACATCGCCTATCTGCGCCGCCCGGCGACGACCACCACCGACGCGCCCCCGCTCGACCCGAGCGCGGAAGCCACCGTCAACAACGTCAACTCGCTGATCCAACGCGTCGCGGGAACCTCGCTTGCCGAGATCGAGAACCTGATCTCCGAGCTCGAGAGCCTGCGCGACCTGCTGCATGCCGAAGGCCAGCGCGTCCAGCGCGAGATCTCCGGCTACGCCCAGCTCAGCCAGGCCGCGATGAAGTCGACGCGCATGATCGCCGACAACGTCTCGCAATGGAAGCGCGCCGCCGACGGCCTGCGCAACAGCTGATCGCTCGACGAAAGCATCACCGAACCGCCGCGTTCCCAATGGGGAGCGCGGCGGTTTTGATTCCTGGAGTGCTGAAGGCTCACGCCATCTCTCCGGCAAAGGTGTCATCACCCGCCTTGTGCGGGTTGCGCACTGGAGCGGGTGATCCAGTATTCCAGAGATTGCAGTGATAGAACGGAGACGCCGCGGCGTACTGGATGCCACTTCGGTTCGCGGGGCATGACAGCGGTGGGTTTGCTGTGGGTACGAGAGCGCTGAAGTGGACGCGCGTTCACATCCTGAACCCAGCCAGCATGGTTCACTTTTGAACCCGCCACCCCTCCCCGGCGACCAATGCCAAGCGTCCGTGCAGCTACGGCCGGGCCTTGGGGATATTTCAGATGGAAAGCATTCGGCCCGACACCACGGACCCGATACCGTTGCGGCCCACGCCGAATCAATTCGGCACGATCATGCTGCGCTTTGTCGGGCTGCTGGCGGTCGCGATCGCCATCCTGGCGTTCGTCTATAGCCGCTGAGGGTGCGGCCGGATACCGGCCGCAGGAATTAACGAAAACTTACCGGCTGGCGTCGACGGCCGAGGCTTCCAGGGTGTAGGCGCCATCGGCATAACCCTTCACCACCATGCCGGCGACCAGCATCACGGCCAGCGTCGCGGTAGCGAAGATAAATCCGACAAACTTGAGTGCGCCGCGATCAGCCATGGTCCTCGTCCCCTGTCCTCTGCCAATTCGTTTCAAATAGACAGCGACAGGTTCATAATTAGTTAGCAACTCGATGGTTCCGCCAAACTGCTTCGCGGTAACCATGTTGGGCAGGCTTATGGCAGCCGTCCCGAAACGCGTCCATAGCGCGCGTGCAACACTCGCGCACTGATTTGGACCGTTCATCTTGGAACGAATCTAACCGCGCTGGCGCGTCGGCACGAAGGCTGAGGCGGTGATGGAATAGACCTCCTCGCCGCGCTGGTTTGTGCCGGTGGTACGGGCAGTCAGGATGCCCCAGCCCGGGCGCGAGGCCGAGGTGCGCTTGTCGATGACGACGTTGACGTAAGCGACGGTGTCGCCGGCAAGGACCGGCCTGATCCAGCGCAGGTCGCGAAAACCCGGCGACGGGCCCCACACCGCGACCTCCTCGCCACGCGAAGCAGCCTCGCGCGCCAGACGCTGGCCGTCGGCGACAAGCAGGCTCATGCAGGCCGAGCCGACATGCCAGCCCGACGCGGCGAGCCCGCCGAACAGCGAATTCTTGCCCTCCTCCTCGTCGAGATGAAAACGCTGCGGATCGAACTTGGCGGCGAACGTCTTGATGGACTCCGCCGTGAACGTGTATGCGCCGATCTCGCGGCGCTGACCGATCTCGATGTCGTCGAAGAACCGCATCAGACCGCTCCCTCGCGCCGCTTGATCAGGATCGGCGACGTCATCTCGGCGAGCGCCTGCCCCGCGGCATTGCGCGCGGTGCATTTGAACTTGACGATACCGAGTCTCAGGCCGGCTCTTCGACGTGCGCGCCTCCAGCACATCGACATCGAGCATGAGATCGTCGCCGGGCCGGAGCGGCGACAGCCAGCGCACCTCGTCGACACCAGGAGATCCCAGAGATGCGGCGCGGGTGATGAAACCGTCGGCCATCATCCGCATCATCAGCGAGCAGAGATGCCAACCGGAGCCGGACAGGCCACGCAGCATGCTCTTGGCTGCGGCCTCCTCGTCCAGATGCATGGGCTGCGGATCGAACTCGGCGGCAAAGGCCAGAATCTCGTCGCGGGTGACATGGCGAGGGCCGAACGTTCCGAACCGGCCGAGCGGGAAATCTTCGAAGGTCAGGGTCATCTTGGGAAAGCTTTGCGGGAATGACAGATTGTGGCCGCACTTTGCGGCAATCTCAACCCGCCGGCCCGCATGGCTCGTGCTACATATCACGCGGCGGCTTTGGTCTGAGTCGGATCAGCCCCGGGCCAGGATCCTGTGCCAAGGGACCGGCCCGAAGGCCCGACACGAAGTCCCACTTGCCTTGGATTGCCTTGGGGAGAGCAATGTTTTCATTCAGCGACCTGTTTCAATGGGACCGCTTCATCACGCCGACGATCATCAAGACCTTCTACTGGCTGGTGATCGCGCTGATCTGCCTGTTCGGCCTCTCCGGCATCTTCTCAGGGCTCGCCGCGATGGCGATCAGTCCGTTCGGCGGCTTCCTGGTGTTGCTGTCGTCGATCGCGAGCGTCGTCGTCGGAATCGTGTTCTCGCGCATCCTCGCCGAGCTGATCCTGATCGTCTTCCGCATCAACGAGCATCTCGGCGCGATCCGCGACCAGGGCGGCGGGATGCGGTGAGGTTCTCGTGTCCCGGACGCGGCGCGGCATGAAATGACGCGACGCAGAGCCGGGACCCATGCATCCGCAATCAAGACTCCTGGGCCCCGGCTCTGCAGCGCACCGCAAGAGCGCTGCGCTGCGTCCGGGGTACGAAAGAGCCCTTACGTATTGAACCGGAAATGCATCACGTCGCCGTCGGCGACGACGTATTCCTTGCCTTCGAGCCGGAGCTTGCCGGCATCGCGGGCGCCGGCTTCGCCGCCGAGCGCGACGTAATCGTCATAGGCAATGGTCTCGGCGCGGATAAAACCCTTCTCGAAGTCGGTGTGGATCACGCCCGCCGCGCCCGGTGCCTTGGTGCCGCGATAGATCGTCCAGGCCCGCGCTTCCTTCGGTCCCACCGTGAAATAGGTGATGAGGTCGAGCAGCGTATAGCCGGCGCGGATCAGGCGGTCGAGGCCGGCTTCTTCCAGGCCCAACGTCTCCAGGAAGTCGGCGCGCTCGTCACGCGAGATGGTGGCGATCTCGGATTCGATCTTGGCGGAGATGACGACGGCGACCGCGCCTTCCTTGGCCGCCTGGTCCTGCACCGCCTTGGAGAACGCATTGCCCGTCGCGGCCGAACTTTCCTCGACGTTGCAGACGTAGAGCACGGGTTTTGACGACAACAGTCCGAGCATGCCGAAGGCACGCTCTTCTTCCGCCTTGCGCTCGACGAGGCGCGCGGGCTTGCCCTCGCGCAGCAGCACCAGGGTGCGGTTGACGAGGTCGAGCTGCTCCTTGGCGTCCTTGTCGTTGCCCTTGGCCTTCTTGGTGAGGTTGTCGACGCGCTTCTCGAGGCTGTCGAGATCGGCGAGCATCAGCTCGGTCTCGATGGTCTCGATGTCGGCGAGCGGGGCGATCTTGCCTTCGACATGGGTGATGTCGGAGTCCTCGAAGCAGCGCACCACATGCGCGATCGCGTCGACCTCGCGGATATTGGCCAGGAACTGGTTGCCGAGGCCTTCACCCTTGGAAGCGCCGCGGACGAGGCCGGCGATGTCGACGAAGGTCAGCCGGGTTGGAATGATCTGGCCGGACTTGGCGATCGCCGCCAGCTTGTCGAGCCTGGGGTCGGGCACGGCGACCTCGCCGACATTCGGCTCGATGGTGCAGAACGGATAGTTCGCGGCCTGCGCCGCGGCCGTCTCGGTCAGCGCGTTGAACAAGGTCGACTTGCCGACATTGGGCAGTCCGACGATTCCGCATTTGAATCCCACGAGCGTTATTCCTTGCCGTTCTCGTCCTTGGTCAAAAATCCCTTCGCCTGCATGGCGAGATGCACTCTGTTGGCGAAGGTCGCGTCCGTACCCTTGGCGATCAGGCCGGCATGCTCGGCGACTGCGTCGCAGAGCGTCGTCACCCAGTCGTTGTCGGCCTTGGCGAAGTCCGACAGCACATGGCCGTGCACCAATTCCTTGACGCCGGGATGACCGATGCCGAGGCGCACGCGGCGATAGTCGTTGCCGATATGCGCCGAGATCGAACGCAGGCCATTGTGGCCGGCGATGCCGCCGCCGATCTTCACCCGCACCTTGCCCGGCGGCAGTTCGAGCTCGTCGTGGAAGACCGTGACGTCGCCCGGCGCGATCTTGAAGAAGCTCGCCGCCTCCTGAACGCTGCGGCCGGAATCGTTCATGTAGGTCGTCGGCTTGAGCAGGATCGCGCGCTCCGTGCCGAGCGTGCCTTCCGAGGTCTCGCCCTGAAAGCGGCGGCGCCACGGCGCAAAGCTGTGGCGCCGCGCGATCTCGTCGACCGCCATGAAGCCGATATTGTGCCGGTTGCGTGCGTATTTCGCGCCGGGATTGCCGAGCCCAACAAAGAGTCGCATGACGCGGCGCGCCCCTCGTTCGGCGCGCGATCAGAGACCGCGCGCCAGCTTTGAGAGATTACTTCTTCTTGTCGCCGCCGGCGGGAGCCTTGGCAGCGGCCGCCGGAGCAGCACCCGCAGCCGGAGCAGCACCAGCCGCCGGAGCAGCCGCAGCAGCGCCAGGAGCTGCAGCCGCAGCAGCAGCCTTCTGCTCTTCGGCGTAGCCGGACGGCGGCACGATGGTGACGAGGGTCGCGTCCTCGCGGGTCAGCGCCTTCACGCCGGCCGGCAGCTTGACGTCCGACAGATGCAAGGAGTGACCGATTTCGAGCGAGCCGACATCGGCCTCGATGTACTGCGGGATGCTCTCGGCGCCGCATTCGATCTCGATCGCATGAGCCACGATGTTGACGGCGCCGCCGCGCTTCACGCCGGGCGAGCCTTCCGCCTTGACCACATGCAAGGGAACGCTGATGCGGATGGTGGCGCCTTCGCCGAGCCGCATGAAGTCGACATGGATTGGGAAGTCCTTGACCGGATCGAGGTGATAGTCGCGCGGAATCACGCGGTGCTTCTTGCCGTCGAGGTCGATGTCGACCAGCGTGGTCAGGAACCGGCCGGCGAGGATGCGCTGGCGCAATTCACGATCGTCAACCGAGATCGGGAGCGGGGGTTGCTTGTTGCCGTAGATCACTCCGGGCACTTTCCCGGCGCGACGCTCAGCCCGGGCGGCCCCCTTGCCGCTCTTCGGACGTGCGGTCGCCTTCAATTCCTTGACGGTCGTCGCCATGTCGTTAAGTCCTTGTTTTTGCAAAAGTTAATGGGCCGCATCGCGGCCCATGGCATAGCTCGCAGCAAGCCTCCAGGGGTGCGGGGGCCACGAACTGGCGGGCTTTTACCCGGAAGATGCGGAAATGACAAGGAGAATGGGCGGGCGGAAGGGGTTCTTACCCTTCCCTGGAGGGAGAGCGTAAGAACCGTCCGTGCTAAACCGTCCTCACCCCCCGAGCTTGGCCTCCAGCGCCGCGATGCGCGCCTTCAGCGCCTCGTTCTCCTCGCGCGCCAGGCGGGCCATATCCTTGACCGCCTCGAACTCCTCGCGCTTGACCAGATCCATGTCGCGCAGGAATTTTTCGGCCTGGGTGCGCATCACCGTGTCGAACTCGCGCTTGACGCCCTGGGCTGCACCGGCGGCATCGTTCATCAGGCGGCCGATCTCGTCGAAAAACCGGTTGTTGGTCTGGGTCATTTCGGTCTCCTGGCGGCCTCAACTTTGCGCGAACTCTCGAAAAGACAATGGCAATCCGAGCGGAACGGTTCAAGGCCCGATCGGCGGTATCCTTGTCATGACCCGGTTTCCTTGCAATCGTATTCGACGTCCCTGCATAAGAAGAATCACAAGGCGCAAGTTAAAGGATCGAACGGATGATCGACCAGCAGATCGCGATCCCGACCAAGGACGGCCACACCGCAACCTTCATCAGCCATCCCGAACGCGGCGGGCCGTTTCCGGTCATCCTGTTCTACATGGATGCGCCGGCGATCCGCGAAGAGCTGCGCGACATGGCGCGCCGGCTCGCGACGTCGGGCTATTACGTGATGCTGCCGAACCTCTATTACCGCTCCGGCGTGATGGAGCTCGGCGCTTTGCCGGCGGACCCGAACGCGCCGGAGCGCAAGCGGATGTTCGCGCTGATGGGCTCGCTCACGATTCCCATGATCATGGACGACACGCGCGCGCTGCTCGCCTACGCCGAGGGCCAGGCCGCCGCGAACACTAAAATCGTCGGCACCGTCGGCTACTGCATGAGCGGACGCTACGCCATCAACGCCGCCACGCATTTCCCCGACCGCGTCAAGGCGGCCGCCTCGATCTACGGCGTGCAGCTCGCGACCGATCAGGACGACAGCCCGCATCTGGCCGCGGCCAAGACCAAGGCCGAGCTCTATTTCGCCTGCGCCGAGACCGACGTCTACGCGCCGCCGGAGATCATCGAGAAAGTCAAAGAGGGCATGAAAGGCGCAAAGGCCGAGGTCGAGATCTATCCCGGCACGCATCACGGCTTCGCCTTCCCCAAGCGCCCGGTCTATGACCGCGACGCCGCCGAGCGGCATTGGGAGCGCCTGCTGGCGCTCTATCGCCGCAATCTCGTCCAGATATAGAAGGCGCGATGCCCTTTCTGCTCATCGACTTTCCCTCGTTCAGCCCGATCGCATTCGAGATCGGACCACTCGCGATCCGCTGGTATGCGCTCGGCTATATCTGCGGGATCACGTTCGGCTGGCTCTATGCCCGCGCCCTGATCAAGAACGACAGGCTGTGGGGCGGTTCGTCGCCGATCAGCCTGGTGCAGATCGACGACTTCATCCTGTGGGTGACGCTCGGCATCATCATCGGCGGCCGCACGGGTTACGTGCTGTTCTACAATCTGCCCTTCTTCATCGAGCATCCCGCCGCCATCTTCAAATTGTGGGAAGGCGGCATGTCGTTCCACGGCGGCTTCCTCGGCTGCGTCGTCGCGGTGATGGGGTTCGCCCGGATGAACGGCATCTCGATCCTGTCGCTCGGCGACATCACCTGCGGCGTTGCGCCGATCGGGATTTTCCTGGTGCGGCTGACCAACTTCATCAACGGCGAATTGTGGGGCCGCGCGGCCGATCCCAGCCTGCCCTGGGCCATGATCTTTCCGACCGGCGGCAACGTTCCGCGCCATCCGAGCCAGCTTTACGAAGCGGGCATGGAGGGCCTGCTGCTGTTCGTCGTGCTCGCGCTAATGATCCGCCGCGGCGCCTTGAAGCGTCCCGGCATGATCCTCGGCAGCTTCATCCTGATCTACGGCCTGACCCGGATCATCGGCGAGCATTTCCGCGAGCCCGACGTCCAGCTCGGTTACCTCTGGGGCGGGTTAACCATGGGCATGCTGTTGTCGATCCCGATGCTTATTGTCGGCCTCATCCTTATTGTATTGGCAGTGCGGCGCGGTGCGCCGAAGCCCATCGAGGCCAACAGTTAATTCATTTCGAGAAAGTACGCCGTGACCGACCAGCCGCTACTCGACGAGATCAAGGCGCTGATCAAATCCTCAGGCCCCATGCCGGTCTGGCGGTACATGGAACTGTGCCTGATGCATCCGCGCCATGGCTATTACGTCTCGCGCGATCCGCTCGGACGTGAGGGCGACTTCACCACCTCGCCCGAGGTCAGCCAGATGTTCGGCGAGCTGCTGGGGTTGTGGACCGCTTCGGTGTGGAAGCAGATGGGCTCGCCGCAATTTTTGCGGCTGATCGAGCTCGGCCCCGGCCGCGGCACCATGATGGCGGACGCGCTGCGCGCGCTCCGCGTGCTGCCGCCGCTCTACCAGGCGCTCCACATCCACATGGTCGAAGTCAATCCCGTGCTGCGCGAGCGGCAGGGTGCGACGCTGTCCGCCGTGCGCAATATCTCCTGGCACGACAGCATCGACGACGTGCCTGATGGCCCGAGCATCATCCTCGCCAACGAATATTTCGACGTGCTGCCGATCCACCAGATGGTCCGCCACGAGAACGGCTGGCACGAGCGCGTGATCGAGATCGACGGCAACGGAAAGCTGCAATTCGGCGCGGCGGCGGAGCCGACGCCGCGCTTCGACGTGTTGCTGCCGCCCCTGGTGCGCGCCGCGCCGGTCGGCGCCGTGTTCGAATGGCGGCCCGACGGCGAGATCATGAAGCTCGCCACGCGCGTGCGCGACCAGGACGGCGCGGCGCTGATCATCGACTACGGCCATCTGCGCAGCGACGCCGGCGACACGTTCCAGGCGATCGCACGCCACACGTTTGCCGATCCCCTGAAGGCGCCGGGCCAGGCCGACGTCACGGCCCATGTCGACTTCCAGGCGCTGGCGCGTGCGGCCGAGGATGTCGGCGCGCGCGTGCACGGGCCGGTGACGCAAGGCGACTTCCTCAAGCGCATCGGCATCGATACCAGGGCCGCCGCCCTGATGCAGAAGGCCACGCCGGAAGTGGGCACCGATATTTCGATCGCCCTCAAGCGCCTGACGGATTCCGGGCGCAGCGGCATGGGCTCGATGTTCAAGGTGCTCGGCATCTCCGAGCCGCGGCTGACGGGCATCGCCGGCCTCAGCGATCTCGAACCGGCCGGAGGCAATTGATGACCCTCACCTCGTCACTGTTGTCCGCGGTGCCCGGCCTGCGCCATGCCTTCTTCACCCGCGAAGGCGGCGTTTCCGGCGGCATCTATACCGCGCTGAACGGCGGGCTCGGCTCCAACGACGATCAGGGCCTCGTTGCGGAGAACCGCCGCCGCATGGCCGAGCATGTCGGCGTTGCAGCGGAGCGTTTCCTCAGCCTGCACCAGATCCACTCGCCCGACGTGCTCGTTGCCGAGACGCCGTGGCCGAGCGGGCCGCGGCCGAGGGGCGATGCGATCGTGACGAAGACGCCCGGCATTGCCCTCGGCGTCTCCACTGCCGATTGCGGGCCGGTGCTGTTCGTCGATCCCCAGGCGCGCGTGATCGGCGGCGCACATGCCGGCTGGAAGGGCGCGCTGACAGGCGTGCTGGAGGCGACGATCTCGGCGATGGAGAAGCTCGGCGCCAAGCGCGGCGGCATCATCGCCGCGATCGGCCCCTTGATCCGCCAGGACAGCTACGAGGTCGGCAACGAGTTCGTCGCGCGCTTCATCGAGGCGGATGCGGACAACGCCATGTTCTTCATTCCGTCGATGCGCGAGGGCCACGCGATGTTCGATCTCGCCGGCTTCATCCGCACGCGGCTCGACGCCGCCGGCATCCTGATGATCGACGATCTCGGTCTCGACACCTACGCCGACGAGCGCTTCTTCAGCTATCGCCGCTCCGTGCATCGCAAGGAGCCGGATTACGGCCGCCACGTTCACGCCATCGCGCTCGAAGCGTGAACACTCTTGCCCCGGACGCGGCGCAGTACGTCAGTGATGCGCCGCTGAGCCGGGGCCCATGCCTCCACGATCTCGATCTTCTTGGCCTGCTGGGTCCCGGCTCAGCGCAGCGGCACTGCGCGCCGCAGCGCGTCCGGGACACGCACCGTCTTCGGACTGTCGCGTTGAAGGCTGCGCTCGAAGCGTGAACACACAGGCAACCCCGTGTCATTCCGGGGCGATCCCCCGATGCGATGACAGTGGCCTGTGTCGTCCCCGCCCTAGACCTTAATCGATTTTAACGATATCGCTGCCCTCCATAATGAGGGACGCGTCATTCATCCTGGGCCGTGCGGGTTCGCGCGTGCTGGCGGTCATGCTGCTGGCGGCTGCGACCACGCTTGGCGGCTGCGCCGGCGGCGGCGGCGCTGCCAATTCCTACGCGATGGCGCCGAGCACCGGCTCGGGAGCGACGGTGGCCTTCGAATCGATCGACGGCCCGCCGCCCCAGGTGTTCGACCGCATGGTCGGCGTGCTCGACAGCGAATCCAAGCTGCGCAGCCTGTCCGTGGTCTCCCGCGAGGGGACGGCTGCCTATCGCGTGCGCAGCTATCTCTCCGCCCAGGTGGTGCGCGGCAAGACCGTGATCGCCTGGGTCTGGGACGTCTACGACGCCAACCAGCAACGCGCGCTGCGCCTGTCCGGCGAGGAACCGACCTCGGCCAGGGGCGGCCGCGATCCCTGGAACGCCGCCGACGACCTCGTGCTGAGGAAGATCGCCCAGGCCGGATTCAGCGGACTTTCCAACATGATCAACGGGACGCCGGACCCTGGCACAGCGCCAGGCCTGCGGGGACCGGCGATAGCGAGCTTGATCAAGGAGCTCCCGACGCCCGAGATGCCGGCCTCGGCGCTCGGCTATGCCGAGCGATAACCCCCGCTAAACCACGGCTTCAAGTTGCGGCCAAGCCGTTGGCCCGACTCAGGATTTTCGAAGGGAAAACGTAGCATCCCGGGTTGCCATTGCAGCCCTCGGCCTGATATTTCCTCGCCGGTCGTAACCGTGCTGTCAGTGGGTATTCTCTGATGTTGAACGTCGTATCCAGCAAAGCGCGGGAGGAAGCATCCATGTCGGGCAAGAACGGCTCCATCAAGCTCGTCGCCGGCAACTCCAATCCGGCCCTCGCGCAGGCGATCGCGCAAGGCCTCGATCTGCCGCTGACCAAGGCGGTGGTCCGGCGCTTCGCCGACATGGAGATCTTCGTCGAGATCCAGGAGAACGTCCGCGGCTCGGATGCCTTCATCATCCAGTCGACCTCGTTCCCTGCGAACGACCATCTGATGGAATTGCTGATCATCACCGACGCGCTGCGCCGCTCCTCGGCGCGCCGCATCACCGCGGTGCTGCCCTATTTCGGCTACGCCCGGCAGGACCGCAAATCGGGCTCGCGCACGCCGATCTCGGCCAAGCTCGTGGCGAACCTGATCACCCAGGCCGGCGTCGACCGCGTCATGACGCTCGACCTGCATGCCGGACAGATCCAGGGCTTCTTCGACATCCCGACCGACAACCTCTACGCCGCGCCGCTGATGGTGCGCGACATCAAGGACAAGTTCGACCTCTCCAAGACGATGGTGATCTCGCCCGACGTCGGCGGCGTGGCCCGCGCGCGCGGCCTTGCCAAGCGCATCAACACCCCGCTCGCGATCGTCGACAAGCGCCGCGAACGTGCCGGTGAGTCCGAGGTCATGAACGTGATCGGCGACGTCGCCGGCTACACCTGCATCCTGATCGACGACATCGTGGATTCCGGCGGCACGCTGGTGAACGCGGCCGACGCGCTGATCGCCAAGGGCGCAAAGGACGTCTACGCCTACATCACCCACGGCGTGCTCTCCGGCGGCGCGGCCGCCCGCATCACCAACTCCCGGCTGAAGGAGCTCGTGATCACCGATTCGATCCTGCCGACCGATGCGGTGACCAAGGCGCCCAACATTCGCACCCTGCCCATCGCCAGCCTGATCTCGGATGCGATCGCGCGCACCGCGGCCGAAGAATCGGTGTCGAGCCTGTTCGACTGACACCGTCATTCCGGGGCGGCGCGTAGCGCCGAACCCGGAATCCATCTTGCAGCAATCCGTGACGATCAATGGATTCCGGGCTCGCGCTACGCGCGCCCCGGAATGACCGTTGCCTACCCCACGATGCCCGCCGCGACCTGGCCGCGCAGGCGCTCGAGACCGTGCAGCGTCTCCGCACAGGCGGCCGCGACCTCGATGCCCTTGGTCGTGAAGTGCCGGCGGAAGAAATCGTAGTGCACTTCGGTCTCGTGGAATTGCTGAGGCGTCAGCACGGCGGAGAACACCGGCACCTCGGTGCGCAGCTGCACGTCCATCAGCGCCTTGATCACGGTGTCGGCGACGAATTCGTGGCGATAGATGCCACCGTCGACGACCAGGCCGGCCGCGACGATGGCAGTGTAGCGCCGCGTCTTGGCGAGCACCTGCGCATGCAGCGGGATCTCGAACGAGCCCGGCACCTCGAACACGTCGACATGGGTGAGGTGCCGCGCCTCGGCCTCCTTGACGAAGGCGATGCGGGCCTCCTCGACCACGTCGCGGTGCCAGCAGGCCTGCACGAAGGCCACCCGCTGCGGCTTGGCGAAGCGCGGGTGCTCGGTCACGGGAACCGGCGGTTGTGGGGGAGGTTTCGGCTTGGGGATCTTGCAACATCTGATTCATGGCTTTCCTCAAAGGACCAGAATCAGGGCACACGGAACGACAAACAGCCGCACCTTGCGATGCGTCTGCCACCGACCGTTCTCTTTCATCCGGACTTTAACCGTCGGCTTCGGAGTTGCACCGAATCTGCTGACCCTTCCCTTCGGTAGACCCCTTTGGGAAGGCGCTCGCGGGCTTAGGCCTTTCGGCCCTTACCGCCGGTGGGGACTTTCACCCCGCCCTGAGAACATCGACCGTTCGGGATGAACGGCCTGACGGAAATATGCAGCCGGCGAGCCGGCGCGGCAAGCGTGTTCCGCATGGGCAAATCGCATGGTCCCATGCCGCTGCGGCGGTTCGGCCCCGCAGGGCGGAATTAGCGATTGGTGCCCCCTGGATCCGATTCCGGTTTGTTCTCGTCCATCGGGATTGAAGGCTCCCCGCGTTAAGAATTGTGGCGGAGATGAGCTGTGGACGAACGAGTCCTGGCTTGTGGACGGACTCGGGACCCCGTTGCGCAGATTCCGCAAATCACATCACTTGATCCGCGACAGGCCCGCGCTGATCCGAGGGATCGCAAGACCCCGAGGAGATCGCGAAGGCGACTCCGAGGGGACGCCGTAGCGACGTTTAGGGAGCGTGCGCCGGGCCCAACCGTGTGCGTGTCAAAGACAACAAGAAGGCAAGAGGTCGAGACGGCATGTCCCTGCTCGAAAGCACTATCGATTCCAAAAGCCATCCGCTCGCGGTGGTCGAGGATATCGCTGCCAGCAACAACTGGCCGTTCGAACGCTCCGGCGAAGACGAACTCACGATTGTCTCGAAGGGACAATGGACCGACTACCAGCTCTCCTTCACCTGGATGGGCGAGATCGAGGCGCTGCATCTGGCCTGCGCCTTCGACATGAAGATTCCGACTGCGCGCCGCGGCGAAGTGCAGCGGCTCGTCGCTGCCGTGAACGAGCAGCTCTGGGTCGGCCATTTCGACCTGTGGACCAACACCGGCATGGTGATGCATCGCCAGGCGCTGGTGCTGCCGGGCGGGCTGACCGCCTCGACCGCGCAATGCGAAGCCATGCTCGCCGGCGCCATCCATGCCTGCGAGCGCTACTTCCCCGCGTTCCAGTTCGTGGTGTGGGCGGGAAAGACCACGACCGAGGCGATGGACGCCGCGATGTTCGACACGGTCGGAGAGGCGTAGAGGCTCGTCTCCCAAGATAGTGTGGGAGCATCCGCCCCCTCCTCCGTCGTCCCGGACGAGCGAAGCGAAGATCCAGGACCCAAACCGCGTGGTGTCCCTTAAGGCCCGCGGCTTGTTGCCAACACCGCCATCCATTAAGACCACTCGTGGTTATGGGTCCCTGCTTTCGCAGGGACGACACCTTTTGCTTGGGTGATCACAGTGGCAAACAACCTCCTCCAGAACATCACCGGCACCGTTGTGCTGGCCGGCGCCGGCAAGATGGGCGGCGCGATGCTGACCGGGTGGCTGGCAGGCGGGCTCGACCCGCGCCGCGTCGCGGTGGTCGATCCATTCATCTCGCCCGAAATCACGGCGCTTGCCGCCAAGGGCGTCGCGCTCAATCCCGACGTAACGGCGGCAGGCCGGGTGGAGACGCTGGTCGTCGCGGTGAAGCCGCAGATGTTCCGCGAGGCCGGTGCGAAGCTGAAATCATTCGTCTCGGACCAGACATCGGTGGTGTCGATCATGGCGGGAACCACGATCGCCTCGCTCGAGGAAGTCTGCGGCGGCGCCGTGGTGCGAGCGATGCCGAACACCCCGGCCGCGATCGGCCGCGGCATCACCGTCGCGGTCGCGGCAAAGAAAGTCAGCGCGGCCCAGCGCGCCGTGGCCGATGCGCTGCTGCGCGCCACCGGCTCGGTCGAATGGGTCGAGGACGAAGGGTTGATGGACGCGGTGACCGCCGTTTCCGGCTCGGGGCCGGCCTATGTGTTCCTGCTCGCCGAAGAGCTGGCGCGGGCCGGCGTCGAGGCCGGATTGCCCGAAGCGCTGGCAACGAAGCTTGCGCGCGAAACGGTCTCCGGCTCCGGCGAGTTGCTGCACCAGTCGGAGTTGCCCTCCGCCACGCTGCGCCAGAACGTCACCTCGCCCGGCGGCACCACCGCTGCGGCGCTCGGCGTGCTGATGGGCGAGCCGGGTCTGCGCGATCTTATGATCCGTGCGATCGCGGCCGCGACGAAACGGTCGAAGGAATTGGCGAAGTAGGCAGCGCTTCGGCCGCATGCGAGTCGATCCCGGCTGTTACCGACAGGGAGAGGAAACGTGAACCTCTACGCGAAACTTCTCGAACGACAGGCCGAAGGTCGCCCCATCAGGATCGGGCTGATCGGCGCCGGCAAATTCGGTGCAATGTACCTTCATCAGGTTCTGCGCACACCGGGCGTCCATCTCGTCGGGATTGCGGACCTGTCACCGGCGCGTGCACGCGAAAACCTGAACCGGGTCGGCTGGCGGTCCGAGCAATTCGCAGCGACCTCGCTGGAAGACGCCCTCAAGAACGGCACGACCTTCCTGACCGACGACTGGGAAGCCCTGGTGAAGTGCGACGGCATCGAGGTGATCGCCGAGTGCACCGGCAATCCCGTCGCGGCAGTCGAACATTGCCTCGGCGCCTTTTCCGCAGGCAAGGCGGTCGTCAACGTAACCGTCGAGGCCGATGCCTTTTGCGGACCGATCCTCGCGCAACGGGCGAGGCAGGCCGGCGTGATCTACAGCCTCGCCTATGGCGATCAGCCGGCGCTGGCCTGCGACCTCGTCGATTGGGCAAGGGCCTGCGGCTTCCCGGTCGTCGCCGCGGGTCGCGGCCACAAATGGCTGCCGCACTATCGGGAGTCCACGCCCGAAACTGTCTGGGATCACTGGGGACTCACCGCCGAGCAAGCCGCGCGCGGCGGCATGAATCCAAAGATGTTCAACGCATTCCTCGACGGCTCGAAGCCGGCGATCGAATCCGCCGCGATCGCCAACGCAACCGGCCTGGAGGCGCCCTCGCAAGGCCTCGCATTCCCGCCGGGATCGGTCGACGACATCCCGACGCTGATGCGTCCCCGCTCCGAGGGCGGCGTGCTGGAATCCAAGGGCCAGGTCGAAGTCGTGTCCTGCCTGACGAGCGAGGGCAAACCGATCCCCAACGATATCCGCAAGGGCGTCTGGGTCTGCTTCGAAGGCGACAGCGAGTACATCCGCAACTGCTTCCAGGAATACAGCGTCGTCACCGATCCCAGCGGCCGCTACATGAGCCTCCTACAAGAAATGGCATCTCATTGGTCTCGAGCTGGGCATTTCGGTCGCCTCGATCGCGCTGCGCAAGGAGGCGACGGGGTCGCAACGGCGTTCAACGCCGATGTTGCCGCCACGGCCAAGAAAGATTTGCGCGCGGGCGATACGCTGGACGGAGAAGGCGGCTACACGGTGTTCGGCAAGCTGACGCCGGCGAGCACCTCGCTCTCCAAGGGTTATCTGCCGCTCGGGCTTGCCCACAATGTGCGATTGACCAGGGCTGTCGCAAAGGATGCCTGCATCAGCTGGGCCGACGTGGCGATCGACGAGACGCTGCCCGCCGTGCGTATCCGAAGGGAGCAGGAAGCGTTCTATTCCTCGCAGGGCGCGCGGGAGCCGGGCTAGACGTCACGCCCGGCGGACTGGCTACGCCCCGAGCCGCTTGTTGAACATCTCGACATTGACGAGCCCGCGCGCATGGCGGCCTTCGCCGAGCCGGCGCGTACCCTCGAACGCCTCGACCTCGAAGCGGATGACGCGGCGCTCGACCGCGACGACCTTCGCAGTGGTCCGCACCGTTGCGCCGACGAGGGCGGCGGCGAGATGACGGATATCGACCTCGGTGCCGACGGTGACCCAGCCCGGCTGGAGCGCCGCGCGGATCGCATCGCCCGAGGTCATCTCCATTTCCAGGATCATCATCGGCGTCGCATAGACCATGGGCATGCCGGGCACGAAATGCCCGACCGTGCGCTCCGCCGGGACCACCAGCGTGCGCTCGGCGCTCATGCCGATTTTGATGAAATCGCGTGCGTCCATGGTACTTGCTCGATGTCGTCCCGGACAAGCGAAGCGCAGATCCGGGACCCAAAACCACAGGGCGTCGTGGTTACGGGGACTCGGAGTGATCGCTTCGCCAGATAACCACTCCCTGTGGTTATGGGTCCCCGCCTTCGCGGGGACGACAGCTGTGATTGCTGCAACAGCGGTGGATGTCGTACCGCCAGTGGCTATTTCTTCGCCGCCGCAGCGCGCTCCACAAAGGTCTTGCCGCCCTTCATCTTGTGGCGGAGCGGGGCTTCGTTGATCTGGATGACGACGGCATCGGCGTCGACGCCGAGATTCTTCACCAGCGCCTGCGTGATGTCGCGCATCATGCCGGCCTTCTGCTCGTCGGTGCGGCCCTCGGCCATGCTGACGGTGATCTCAGGCATTGTTCTCTCCCTGCTGTTGTCGTCATGGTCGGGCTTGTCCCGGCCATCCACGTTCTCATCCATCAAACAGGACGTGGATGCCCGGGACAAGCCCGGGCATGACGATCCCAGCGAATGGCTAGCCCCAGCTCACGTCATGGCGGGCCAGGACCTCGCGCACCTTCGCGACGAGATCGGCTTCGCTGCACGAGAATTGTGCCGGCCGGCTCTCGCGCCATTCCTGGTTGGAGGCGATCGCAGCCGCCGCCTTGGCGCCTTCGATCAGGTCCTTGATCTGCAGCTCGCCGCGCGCTTTTTCATCGGAGCCCTGGATGATCACGCAGGGGCTGTTGCGGCGGTCGGCATATTTGAGCTGGTTGCCCATGTTCTTGGGATTGCCGAGATAGAGCTCGGCGCGGATGCCAGCGGTGCGCAAGCTTGCGACCATCTTCTGGTAGTCGGCAACGCGGTCGCGGTCGAACACGGTGACGACGACGGGGCCGAATTCGGGGCGCGTGTCGAGCTTGCCGAGCAAGGTCAGCGCGGCCTGCAGGCGCGAGACGCCGATCGAGAATCCGGTCGCCGGCACCGGCTCGCCGCGGAAGCGCGAGACGAGGCCGTCGTAACGTCCGCCGCCGCCGACCGAGCCGAAGCGCACCGGGCGCCCCTTCTCGTCCTTGGTCTCGAGCAGCAGTTCGACCTCGTAAACGGGGCCGGTGTAATATTCGAGGCCGCGCACCACGGACGGATCGATCTTGATGCGGTCCGCACCGTAACCGGACGCCGTCACCAGCGTGGCAATCTCTTCCAGCTCGCTCACGCCGGCCTGACCGACCTGGCTCTTGGCGAGATAGGTTTCCGCGGCGGCAATCGCATCTTTCCAATCGTCGCGCGACTTGGTGATGGCCAGAACGACATCAGCTTCGGCGGCGCTCAGATTGGCACCCTTGGTGAAGTCGCCCTTGCCTTCCTCGCCGCCATCCCATCGTCCGGGGCCGAGCAGCTTGCGCACCTCGTCGGCGGAAAACTTGTCGAGCTTGTCGATCGCGCGCAGCACGGTCAGCCTGCGGCCTGCGTTCTCCTCACCGCCGAGACCGATGGCTTCCAAAACGCCGTCGAGCACTTTGCGGTTGTTGACCTTCACGACATAGGAGCCGCGTGCGATGCCGAGTGCCTCCATCGTGTCCGCGGCCATCATGCAGATCTCGGCGTCCGCCGCCGGCGTCGCCGAACCGACCGTATCGGCGTCGAACTGCATGAACTGGCGGAAGCGGCCGGGGCCGGGCTTCTCGTTGCGGAAGACGTAGCCGACGCGGTAGCTGCGATAGGGCAGGACCAGCGCATCGGTGCCGTAGCGCTCGCCGACATAGCGCGCCAGCGGCGCGGTCAGATCGTAGCGCAGGCTGATCCACTGCTCGTCGTCGTCCTGGAACGAGAACACGCCCTCGTTGGGGCGGTCCTGATCGGGCAGGAACTTGCCGAGCGCATCGGTATATTCCATCGCCGGCGTTTCTACCGGCTCGAAGCCGTAGAGCCTCGTAGACGGCGCGGATCTTCTCGACCATCTCGCGCGTCGCCCGGATCGCGGCGGGATCGCGATCCTCGAGCCCGCGCGGCAGGCGCGCCTTCAGTTTCTGGGGTTTTTGGGTTTTTCGGCCATGCGCGGCGTTTACCAGCCGGGGCGCGAGGCGGCAACTGCCCTACGGCTGCTCCATCCGCGCCCGGAGCGCGTCGGCGTCGGCTTTCGGCATGGATTTGAGTAGCGGCTTGATGGTTTCGCCGCCGACGATCTTGCCGTTGCGCATGAACATCCAGTCCGAGATGTCGGTCTCGGTGAACTTGACCGCTTCGCCTGCGTGTTTGCCCGGCAGATCGCGCGGCTCGTTGGCGAAGACGCCCGAAAAGGTCCCGCCGGGCTGCTTCTTCAGCTCAGCGATCCAAATGTGCTCCCCGCCTTTTCGGGTGGAAAAGTGCACTTTGAGCGAATGCCCGGTCTCGGACGACTTTGGCGCGTCATAGGAGGCCCAGAAGGTCGCAAGCGAGCTACGGGCGCGCGCGATCGCAGCATTCATCTCGGGATCGGCGGTCCGCACGTCAATGACGGGGGAACGGTCCTCGGCCGAGACCTCGGGCGGAGGGCTGATGGTCAGGATGCCGAGCACGCAGGCACCGGTGATGCCGACGAGAACGACCCATTTCAGGGGCTGGGAGAGTCTTGTGGCCATGATCGCGATATCCAGGATGCGTCAATATCTCCGGGCTTTGTCGCGGGATCGTGGCGGGGCGTTCACGGCGTTAAGCGCCAGCAGCGTTCCCCGGATGCTGCGCAGCGCGGCACCTCTTGGCGGCGTGGTGCGCTGCTGATCCGGGGCCAGCCACTGGCACTCTGGTGTCCCGGCTCGCGCTTTGCGCGTCCGGAACACGAGACCTCAAAACACCTTGCGGATCCAATTATGCGGATCGTTGGTGCGGCCGTACTGGATGTCGACGAGTTGCTTGCGCAGGCCCATGGCGACCGGGCCGGCGGCGCCGCCCGAGATCTCGAAATCGCCGCTGACCGAACGCACCTTGCCGATCGGCGAGATCACGGCCGCCGTGCCGCAGGCAAATGCTTCCTTCAGCCTGCCGCTCGCCGCGTCCTTGCGCCATTGGTCGAGCGAATACGGCTCCTCGCGCACGGTCTTGCCGGCGTCCTTAGCCAGCGTGATGATGGAATCGCGGGTGATGCCGGGCAGGATGGTGCCGAGCGGCGGCGTCGACAGCGAACCGTCATCGAACACGAAGAACACGTTCATGCCGCCGAGTTCCTCAACGTATTTGCGCTCGACAGCATCGAGGAAGACGACCTGATCGCAGCCATGCTGGATCGCTTCGGCCTGGGCGCGCAGGCTTGCGGCATAATTACCGCCGCACTTGACGGCGCCGGTGCCGCCGACCGCAGCGCGCGTGTAATTCTCGGAGACCCAGATCGACACCGGGGCGGGTCCGCCCTTGAAGTAGGAGCCGACCGGCGAGGCGATGACCGAGAAGATGTATTCGGACGACGGCTTGACGCCGAGGAAGGTCTCGCTCGCGATCATGAAGGGCCGCAGATAAAGGCTGCCCTCGCCGCCCGGCATCCAGGCGCGGTCGATGCGCACGACCTGCTCGACCGCCTCGATGAAGACCTCCTCCGGGATCTGCGCCATCGCCATGCGGTCGGCGGAGTCCCTGAAGCGACGCGCATTGGCGTCGGGCCGGAACAGGTTCACGCCGCCGTCGTCGCGCTTGTAGGCCTTCAGGCCTTCGAAGATCTCCTGGGCGTAGTGCAGGACGGCGCCGGCCGGATCCATCTGGAAGTTGGCGCGCGCCTCGATCTTCGCCTCGTACCAGCCGCCCTTGGCCTGGTTGTAGCGGACGATCGCCATGTGGTCGGTGAAGACCCGTCCGAAGCCGGGATCGACCAGCTTGGCGACACGGTCTTTTTCGGATGTCGGATTGGATGCGGGCTGGATGTCGAATTTCATGCTCATGTCCTTGGCTCCCGCTGCCGATGGCGGCGCTGTTCTGGCGCCCGCCTGCCCCGATTGGGCCCGGCTGGCTTGATTAGATTGCTGGCCGAACCACCGCCAGCCTTGTTACGGCCGGTTTCCGTGACCAGCATGTCGGGCAGGACATGCTTTTGCGGAAGGCGGAAGTCCAGTATGTTTTGCCGAAATGCCGCTCGACAATCGCACGGTAGATCTGCTCCGGCCGTCGTCGCCTGTCCGGCTTTCTCCGGCCGCCATGCTTCGATGCCACCCGACACGAAACGATCTAAAATTTCGTGCGGGCTGATCGTTTTGTAACATTGAACCCAAGATACGTCAATATGCCTGACATAAATTTCGCGACGTCCTCTCAGGAAGCTGCCGGATCCAGGCCGGCCGCAGGCGATGGAGGCAATTTGCGCTGGGATATCATCGAGCTGCTCTTCTTCGCCTATCGCGATTTCGTCGGCGATCCCGACCAGGAGCTGGAGGCTTTCGGCTTCGGCCGGGCCCATCACCGGGTCATGCACTTCGTCTACCGCTATCCCGGTCTCAAGGTCGCCGACCTGCTCGACGTCCTGCGCATCACCAAGCAGTCGCTCGGCCGCGTGCTCAAGCAGCTTCTGGACGAGGGTTACATCGTGCAGAAGACAGGCGACAATGACCGCCGCCAGCGTCTGCTCTACGCGACGCCGAAGGGCGAGGCGCTGGTACAGAAGCTCGCAGGCCTGCAGACCACGCGGATCACCAAAGCGCTCGCCGAGATGGGCCCGCAGGATGCCGAGACGGTGAAGCGCTTCCTGCGCGCGATGATCGACCGCGACGATCCGGACAAGGTGCTCGAGACGATCTTCGCGTCCGTCAATCACGACACCAAGGAGTGACCGTGCCGCTCGCAGCCACTCTCGCCCGCCCGCCCGCGCGCCCGGCCGATGACGCGCCGCATCTGCTGCTCGTCGACGACGACCGCCGCATCCGCGATCTGCTCTCGCGCTTCCTCGCGGCCGAGGGCTACCGCGTCACCACCGCCGCGAGCGCCGGCGATGCGCGATCGAAATTGCTGGGTCTGCATTTCGACCTGTTGATCCTCGACGTGATGATGCCCGGCGAAACCGGCTTCGATCTCGCTCGCTTCATCCGCACGTCCTCCTCGGTGCCCATCGTGATGCTGACGGCGAAGCACGAGGCGGAGGCCCGCATCGAGGGCCTGCAAATCGGCGCCGACGACTACGTGGCCAAACCGTTCGAGCCGCGCGAGCTGGCGCTGCGCATCAACAACATCCTCAAGCGCGCCGCTCCGCCGCCGCAGGCCACGACGATCGAGAAGATCGCCTTCGGCCCCTACGTCTACCACCTCGATCGCGGAGAACTGCGCCAGGGCGAGGAGGTCATCCACCTCACCGACCGCGAACGCGAGATGCTGCGCATTCTCTCGGAGACGCCGGGCGAGACCGTGCCACGCAGCGCGCTGACCGGCAATGGCAGCGTCAACGAGCGCGCGGTCGACGTGCAGATCAACCGCCTCCGGCGCAAGATCGAGACCGACCCCGCCAATCCGCTGTTCCTGCAGGCGGTGCGCGGCATCGGCTACCGGCTGGTGGCCTCGCCATAAATCAAGTGAAGCGCGCCAGATGAGCACGATCGATACCGGCCTGACGCTTTTGAAGAGCGCCGCCGGCCGCGTCTCCGCCGCCAATGGCTGGATGGGCAACGCCTTCAAGGGCTGGATGCCGACCGGCCTCTACGCCCGCGCGCTCCTGATCATGATCGTGCCGATGGTGGTGCTGCAATCGGTCGTCGCCTTCGTGTTCATGGAGCGGCACTGGAACACGGTGACGCGCCGGCTGTCGGCCGCGGTGGTGCAGGACATCGCCGCGCTGATCGACGTCTACAAGGGCTATCCGCAGGACAAGGACCGCAACGAGATCCGCCGCATCGCGCAGCAGCGCCTCGGCCTCGTGGTCGATTTCCTGCCCGCCGGCGACATGCCGCCGCCGGGACCGAAGCCGTTCTTCTCGCTGCTCGACCAGACGCTGTCGGTGCAGCTCGGCCGTCAGATCGGGCGCTCTTTCTGGATCGACACCGTCGGCCGTTCCAATCTCGTCGAGATCCGCATCCAGCTCGACGATGCCGTGATGCGCGTGTTCGCGCAGCGCAGCGCCGCCTATGCCTCGAACTCGGAGATCTTCCTGTTCTGGATGGTCGGCACGTCGTCGATCCTCTTGATCGTCGCGGTGCTGTTCCTGCGCAACCAGATCAAGCCGATCCTGCGGCTCGCCGACGCCGCCGAAAGCTTCGGCAAGGGCCGCGAGGCGCCGAACTTCAGGCCGCGCGGCGCGCGCGAGGTGCGGCGCGCCTCCGTCGCCTTCCTCGAGATGAAATCGCGCATCGAGCGTACCATGGAGCAGCGCACCGCGATGCTCGCCGGCGTCAGCCACGATCTGCGCACCATCCTGACCCGCTTCAAGCTCGAGCTGGCGCTGATCGGCGACAGCCCCGAGCCTCGAGGGGATGCGCAAGGACGTCGACGAGATGTCGATGATGCTCGAGGACTACCTCGCCTTTGCCCGCGGCGATTCCGGCGAGCAGTCGCAGCCGACCGACATGGCACAGGCGCTCGAGGAGCTGCGCGGCGATGCCGAGCGCCACGGTCATACCGCGACCGTCGCCTTCCACGGCCTACCCGTGGTGACGGTGAAGCCGGCCTCGTTCAAGCGCTGCCTCGCCAACCTCGTCACCAACGCGGCGCGCTACGGCAAGAGCATCGCCATCACCGGCCAGCGCGATCACCGTTATTTGACCGTGACGGTCGACGACGACGGTCCCGGCATCCCCACGCATCTGCGCGAAGAAGTGTTCAAGCCGTTCCTGCGGCTCGACAACGCCCGCAACCAGGACGAAGGCGGCACCGGCCTCGGCCTTGCCATCGCCCGCGACATCGCCCGCTCCCATGGCGGCGACATCACGCTCGGCGACAGCCCGATGGGAGGATTGAGGGCGAGCGTGAGGATACCGGTGTAGGCCACTTCTTCCCTTCTCCCCTTGTGGGAGAAGGTGGCGCGAAGCGCCGGATGAGGGGTTGCCTCTACAAATTCAGAAGGGGTCGCGCGCGGAGAGATACCCCTCACCCGTCTCGCCGCTACGCGGCGATCCACCCTCTCCCACAAGGGGAGAGGGAAAGAAGACCGCCCTACTTCGGCAGCAGCGCCTTCAGCTTGTCCATGTCGCGCACGTTCATCTTGAAGCCGCCGGGCATCACGATGTCGCCGGGCTTCTGCTCCGGCTTGCAGGCGCCGAGCCATTTCGCTTCGAGAGTCATCGCGGTGTCGCGGCCCGCGGCACCTGCGGCGCCGCCCTGCGCGTGCGAGGTGGTCTTCACCGTATAGGCCGAATTGAAATCGCCGGTGATCTCGGCATGCGAGGTCGTGCTGATGCCGGCGACGCTGCACTCGGAATCGCTGACATAACCGGCCGCGGTCTTCTTGACGTCCTGCTTGGAGCAGATCTGCTTGGCCATCGGGGAGACGTTGTTGTTCATCTCCTTGTCGACGGTCTCGTCGGTGCAGTGCTGCATGGTCATCTCGGGCACCGGCCCGCCGGTGCGGACCATCTTCAATTCCCAGAGGCCTGCCTTGCGCACCGGCAGATCGTCGGCGCTGGCGCTGCCTGCCGACAGGACGAGGCAAAGGCTTGAGCCGAGCAAAACGAGTTTGCGCGTCATGTGCGAAGCTCCCGGCTGCGAGAGTGGCGGCGCTATTTGAGCGCCTTGATACGATGGGTCTCAGTACAGCGTGCGGATCGGCTGCTCGGCGGCGCCGTAAGGCACCCAGCGGCAGGAGAACGAGATGTAACCGCCTTCATAGGCCTGCACCGCGAGGAATTTGACCACCTTGCCGTAGCGCGCGCAGTGATCGACCGCGACCTGCCGGGCGTCGACCTGGGTGGCCATCGAATAGGCGATGATGCCGCCGGTGTCATTGCCCTTGAACGGCGGCACATAGTCGGCGCGCGCCGGCTGGCTCGCCGTCAGACCCGAGGCAATCAGGCTCGCAAGAAGGCCCGCGGCCGCAATGATTCGCATTCCCGTCACTCCAATTGATTGGCCGCCAGTTTACGGTGCCCGACTGGAAGTGGAAAGAACCGATGCCCTGCCGACTGCGACGTTGTGGTCAACTCCTGGCGAAGTGTTGCCGCGCTGCACTTGACCTACCCCGGCCTTCGCGGCACCGTCCGGCCTTCGCAAGACTTCAGCCGTCCGGATTGACCATGCACGCCCCCTCCTCGAAATCGCTCCACTATGCCGCCCTGCTCGGCCTCTTGTTCGGAGCGATGTCGCTCGGCGAGGCCAGGGCCGCCAACCCGCTGGAAATGAACTTCTGGCTGAGCGGGCCGCGTTACGACGGGACCGTTGCCGATTGCGACCGGGCGCTGCCGACGATCGCCACCCAGTTCTGGGAAAAGGAAAGCACGTTCTGGAATTCTTCGTTGAAGATCACCGGCTTCTCCGCCGTGCGTGAGACCGCATTCCGGCCCTGGCAGTCCGACAACATTCCGCGCCGCTATTGCAGCGCTGACGCCCTGCTTACTGACGGCAAGGTGCGCAAGGTGCATTTCTCGCTGATCGAGGACGGCGGCTTCGCGGGCTACGGCAACGGCGTCGAGTGGTGCGTGGTCGGGCTCGACCGCAACTGGGCCTACAATCCGGCCTGCCGCGCCGCCAAGCCGTAGTTCGAAGCGCCTTGATTCGGGGCCATCCGTGGCCCGCGCGGCTGCTTTCGAATTTTGTTCTTGAAATGTTCCTGTCGCCTGCTAGGCTTCCGTGCACAGTCTAGTTGAGGGGCGTTGCCATGTTTCATTCCAGATTGCATTCGTTCTCCCGCCTGGTGATTTCGCTGGCTCTTTCCTTGATCCTGGCCGCGGGCCTGGCCTCGTTTGCCGGTGACGCAAAGGCCCAGGACAGGCGGCAGAACGCTCCGGGCGAGTTCGATTTCTACGTGCTGTCGCTGTCGTGGTCGCCCTCGTTCTGCGAGGAGGCGGCCGAGCGGGGCGGCCGCTCCCAGATCCAGTGCAGCGGGCGGCCCTACGCCTTCGTTGTTCATGGGCTGTGGCCGCAATACGAGAGCGGCTTCCCGGAATATTGCCAGCGGCCCGCGCCGCGGCTGAACCGCAGTATCGTCTCCTCGATGCTCGATTTGATGCCGGCACCGGGACTGATCTTCAACGAATGGGACAAGCACGGCACCTGCTCGGGCCTCGCCGACCGCAGCTATTTCGAGACGATCCGCAAAGCGCGCGCCGCAATCAAGATCCCGGCCGAATATCTCGATTTGTCGCAGGCCAAGACGGTGGCGCCTGCGGAGGTCGAGGAAGCCTTCATCAAGGCCAATCCGGGGCTGAGCAGCGCCGCCGTCTCGATCACCTGCAACCGGACCAGGCTGTCCGAAGTCCGCATCTGCCTCAGCAAGGATCTGCAATTCCGCGACTGCGAGGAAACCGACCGCCGCGCCTGCCGCCGCGATCAGGTGACGATGCCGCCGATCAGGGGTGGGTAGGCCCGATTCTTAGACCGGCATTCCGGGGCGCGCGTAGCGCGAACCCGGAATCCATCTATCCGCATTGTCGGTGGCGAAATGGATTCCGGGTTCGGTGCTGGCGCACCGCCCCGGAATGACGGCCGTTACTTTCGGCGCGCGATGTCGTAACTCTTCGCCATGAATTACCGCCATTCCTTCCACGCCGGCAACTTCGCCGATGTCATCAAGCACATCGTGCTGGCACGCATCATCACCTATCTGCAGGACAAGCCGGCGGCGTTCCGTGTCATCGACACTCATGCCGGCGCCGGCCTCTACGATCTCGACAGCGACGAGGCGCGCCGGAGCGGCGAATGGCTGACCGGCATCGCGCGGCTGATGCAGGCCCGGCTCTCGAACGAAAGCGTGGCGCTGGCAAAACCCTATCTCGACATCGTCCGCGCCTTCAATCCGAAGGGTGAACTCAAGGCATATCCTGGCTCGCCGCTGATCGCGCGCGGCCTGCTGCGGCCGCAGGACCGGCTGGTCGCCTGCGAGCTCGAGCCGAAGGCGCGGAAAGCGCTGATCGGCGTGCTGCACCGTGACGAACAGGCCCGCGTGGTCGATCTCGACGGCTGGGTGGCGTTGCCGGCCTTCGTGCCGCCGAAGGAGCGGCGCGGCCTCGTGCTGATCGATCCGCCTTTCGAGGCAAAGGACGAGTTCGAACGGCTGGCCGATGCCTTCGCCACGGCCTTCGTGAAATGGCCGACCGGAATCTATCTCATCTGGTATCCGGCCAAGAACCGGCGTGCCACCGACATGCTGGCCCAGACGGTGGCCCGGCTCGCAGCTGCAGCAAAACCGCCGGGAAAATGTCTGCGTCTCGAGTTCAGCGTCGCTCCCCAGCTCGAAGGCGGAGCGCTGGCCTCCACGGGTCTGCTGATCGTCAATCCGCCCTACACGCTGCAGGGCGAGCTCAAGACCATCCTGCCCGAGCTGGAGATGCCGCTCGGCCAGGGCGGCGCTGCCAGATTCCGATTGGAGGTCCCCAAGCCTTAGAGAGAGGCCGTAACACTCCGGCATTCTTGGGAAAAATATGCAGTAGCGGTAGTCAATCTGCAGATATCCGTATTATGCTGTTTTCGTGACTGGCTTTACGTTCCGCTTCCGCGAATGGTTGCGGCGGAGTGAAGGCCTAAGAAAGATCCGGCCGGACCGTTAGGTCCGCCCAAGGATGGCCAGCTCTCCCGGGCTCCGTAGCGCCCGGTCATGTCGTGACGTGAGTCTGCGTCGCGGCGGAGGAGCAATGAGGGGGAGTTTCCCGATGGCCATGACGGGAACGGTTAAGTTTTTCAACGGCGAACGCGGCTACGGTTTCATCAAGCCAGACGACGGCGGCCGCGACGTGTTCGTGCACATTACCGCTGTGGAGCGGGCCGGACTGAAGGACCTTGCGGAAGGACAGCGCATCACTTTCGAAGTCGAACCGGACAAGAAGGGGAAGGGACCGAAGGCGGTCAATCTGGTCATCCTCTCCTAGCGGGCCTGACGCAGAACGCTTGGCGCAATATTCGGCGCAAAAAATCCCGCCGCAAGCGGCCGGGAGGTTGTTGTCCGGTATTTTCTTCTTCAACTATCAGAAGCGATAGTTCACGCCTGCGCGCACAACGCTGGCGCTATAGCCGTTTGACACGCCTGTAATTGCGAACTGCGTCGTCGACAGATCGATGTAGAGATATTCCAGCTTGGCGCTCCAGTTCGGAGCAAGGCCGACTTCCGCGCCGGCGCCGATGGTCCAGCCGGCGGTCGTATGTGATTCCGACCAGCCGAAGGTCTGGGCGCGCAGCTCGCCGAAGGCGAGGCCGGCCGTGCCGTAGAACAGCACGTTGTTGAAAGCGTAGCCGGCGCGGCCGCGCAGGGTGCCGAACCACGGATTGGAGAACTTCCACGGCGCGAAGGTGTCGTCGGCGCCGGCGGCCTGGATGTCGCCTTCGACGCCGAACACGAACGGGCCGTTCTGGAAATTGTAGCCGGCCTGCACGCCACCTACGAAGCCCGAGGGCTTGGAGGGATTGTTGTCGACCGAACCCCATTCGTAGCCGATGTTGCCGCCGAGATAGGGGCCGGCCCAGCTATACGCATTGAGCGGCTGGTTGACGGTGTAGGGGCGCGCTGCCCGTAATTGAGATCGGCGGCCACTGCCGAAGCTGTCCAGCCGGCTGCAACCAACACGGCCGCGCCCACAACGAGCCTCTTCATCACTTCACTCCAACGCAACTGCCGTCACCGGATGCGAGCGCCTGCGCCGCCGCGCGAGGCAAAACCGCATGGTTACGGAACCACCATTTTTTCGCGTAAGATTTATCGAGAGTTTTAAGTTAAAGGGCTGTTAAGCCGGGTTACCGCGCTGTTAACAGACTTAAGGATGCGTTACCGGGAACCGCGCCCCGTCCTGTGCGTGGCGCACGGCCGGAACTTCAAATCCGCCCCCCAGCGCCTAAATTCGCTCCATGGTTCACGATTCCACCGACGATCCGGACGACCGCGCGCGCAAAACGCCGCGGACCGCGGCCAGCGACGCGCCGCCCGACTTCGATCCCGCCACGGCCACCGGCGACGACGAGGACGATGCGCGGCTGCCCGACATCCTCGAAGAGAGCGGCACGGTCGGCGAGGAGCCGCTGGCGACCGGTCATGAGGCGATCGAGCGTGCGGTCCGGCTCGCCCCGACCTCGCCCGGCGTCTACCGCATGCTCAGTGCGAATGCCGACGTGCTCTATGTCGGCAAGGCCAAGAACGTCAAAAAGCGCCTGTCCAGCTACGCCCGGCAAAGCGCGCCGCTGCCCGCCCGCATCCTGCGCATGATCGCCGCCACGGTGACGGTGGAGATCGTCTCGACCAACACCGAGACCGAAGCGCTGCTGCTGGAAGCCAACCTCATCAAGCAGCTGCGGCCACGTTTCAACGTGCAGCTCCGCGACGACAAGTCGTTCCCCTACATCCTGATCAGCGGCGACCATTGGGCGCCGCAGATCCTCAAACATCGCGGCGCCCAGAGCCGGCCCGGGCGCTATTTCGGGCCGTTCGCTTCCGCCGGCGCGGTCAACCGCACCATCACGGCCCTGCAGCGGGCGTTCCTGATCCGCTCCTGCACCGATTCTTTCTTCGAAAGCCGCACCCGGCCTTGCCTGCTCTACCAGATCCGCCGCTGCGCCGGCCCCTGCACCCGCGAAATCGACTTCGGCGGCTATACGACGCTGGTGCGCGAGGCGAGCGACTTCCTGTCCGGCAAGAGCCATGCGGTGAAGCAGGAGCTCGCCGGCGAGATGGAGAAGGCGGCCGGTGAGCTCGAGTTCGAGCGCGCCGCGCTCTATCGTGATCGCCTCGCCGCGCTGTCGGCGATCCAGTCGCAGCAGGGCATCAATCCGCGCACGGTGGAAGAAGCCGACGTGTTCGCCATCCACCAGGAGGGCGGCTTCTCCTGCGTCGAGGTGTTCTTCTTCCGCACCGGCCAGAACTGGGGCAACCGCGCCTATTTTCCGCGCGCGGAGAAGACTTTCACCCCGGAAGAGGTGCTCGGCTCCTTCCTCGCCCAGTTCTACGACGACAAGCCGCCGCCGAGGAACATCCTGCTCTCGCACGAGATCGAGGAGAGCGAGCTGCTTGCCAATGCGCTGGCGATCAAGGCCGGCCACAAGGTCGAGGTCCTCACGCCCAAGCGCGGGGAGAAGAAGGAGCTGGTCGCTCACGCGCTGACCAATGCGCGCGAGGCGCTCGGCCGCAAGCTCGCCGATACCGCCACGCAGAGCCGCCTGCTCGACGCCATGGCGACGACGCTGAGCCTGCCGCATCCGCCCAAGCGCATCGAGGTCTACGACAACAGCCACATCCAGGGCACCAATGCGGTCGGCGCCATGGTCGTCGCCGGCCCCGATGGTTTCGTGAAGAACCAGTACCGCAAGTTCAACATCAAGTCGGAAGGGATCACGCCGGGCGACGACTTCGCGATGATGCGCGAGGTGCTGGAACGCCGCTTCAAGCGCCTGATCAATCCGCCCGAGGACAGCGCCAAAGCCAAGGACGACGATTTCCCGCAATGGCCCGATCTCGTCATCATCGACGGCGGCCGCGGCCAGCTCAACGCCGTCCGCGAGATCTTCGCCAATCTCGGCCTGACCCAGGTGTCGCTGATGTCGGTCGCCAAGGGGCCCGACCGGGATGCCGGCCGCGAGACCCTGTTCATGCCGGAACGCGAGGCGATCAAGCTGGAGCCGCGTGACCCCGTGCTCTATTTCATCCAGCGCCTACGCGACGAGGCCCACCGCTTCGTCATCGGCTCGCACCGCAAGTTGCGCAAGAAGGACATCCGCGAGGCCGGTCTGCAGGAGATTCCGGGCATCGGCCCGTCACGCAAACGTGCCTTGCTGCATCATTTCGGGACCCTGAAGGAGATCGAGCGCGCCTCGATCGCCGATCTCGGCAAGGTTCCGGGGGTGAGCGCCGAAAGCGCTCGCAGGATTTTCGAGTATTTCCATCCCCAGCCGGGATGAACTAAAGGGGACTGTGGTCATATGGTCGTCGCATCCCGCACCCCTTCTGGGAGCGGAACGGTTGACCTTCAGGCCACAGCGGTATTGGTAGGACGGATGAACATCGCCACGACACGAGGGACGACCAGCCGCGCGATGTCCCTCCCGAACCTCCTGACCTATGGCCGGATCGCCGCGATCCCGGTCGTCGTCGGGTGCATCTATGCGCAGTCGATTCTGGATCAGCCGCTCTGGCTACGCTGGGTGGCGGTGGCCCTCTTCATCGCGGCCGCGGTCACCGATTACCTCGACGGCTATTACGCGCGGATCTGGAATCAGCAATCGGCATTCGGCCGCATGCTCGACCCGATCGCCGACAAGCTGCTGGTCGCCTCGTGCCTTTTGATGCTGGCCGCCGACGGCATCATTCATGGCTGGTCGCTGTGGGCCGCCATCGTGATCCTGTGCCGCGAGATCCTGGTCTCGGGCCTGCGCGAATACCTCGCTGCGCTGCGGGTCAGCGTGCCCGTCACCAAGCTTGCGAAGTGGAAGACCACCGTTCAGCTCGTCGCGATCGGGTTCCTGCTGGCGGGCCCCGCCGGCGACGAGGTGGTGCCAATCGTCTCGATGATCGGCCTCGTGCTGCTATGGGCCTCGGCCATCGTGACCATCTACACCGGCTATGATTATTTCCGCGCCGGCATTCATCACCTCATCAAGGAGGATGAGGGATGAAGGTGAAATATTTTGCCTGGGTGCGCGAGCGCGTCGGCAAGGCCGAGGAAACCATCGAGCCGCCGCCGACGGTGCGCACCGTCGAGGAGCTGATCACCTGGCTGTCGGCCCAGAGCGAGGCTTATGCCTATGCGTTCGAGAGGCCGAAGGTGATCCGTGCCGCGATCGACCACGCCCATGTCAAATCCGACGCTGCGATCGCGGGCGCGCGCGAAATCGCGTTCTTCCCGCCGATGACGGGCGGTTAGTCCATGACGTCCCCTGCCGCCGCCTGCCCCGTCACCATCCGCATTCAGGAAGACGATTTCGACATCGCCCGCGAGATCGGGATCCTCACCAACAGCCGGACCGACATCGGCGCGGTCGTGAGCTTCTCCGGCATCTGCCGGGCGGACGACGACAGTGCCAGGGTCGCAGCCCTCACGCTCGAGCATTATCCTGACATGGCCGAGGAAGAGATCGGGCGGCATGCGGGCGAGGCCATTTCGCGCTGGCCCCTGAACGGCGTCACGGTGATCCATCGCGTCGGCCGCTTCATGCCGGGCCAGAACATCGTGCTGGTGCTGACGGCGTCGCAGCACCGCCAGGCCGCATTCCAGGCCGCCGAGTTCCTGATGGACTACCTCAAGACCAGCGCCCCGTTCTGGAAGAAGGAAGAGAGCGCCACCGGCACCGGCTGGGTCGAGGCCCACGCCCGTGACGACGAGGCCGCCGCACGCTGGACCAAATCCTGATGGCAAGAGTCGCGAAGAAGACGACACGCGGTCGCGCGGCCTCCAAGCTCGCGAAGGTGGGAAGCGGCGAGCTTCTCACGCTGCTCGATTTCGTGCGCTATGCGGTGAGCCGCTTCGTCGAAGCCAAGCTCGCCTTTGCCCATGGCACGACCGACCCGGTCGCGGAGGCGGCCTTTCTGGTCTGCGAGGCCCTGCACCTCAATCCCGACCAGTTCGAGGGCTTTGCCCACGCCCGCGTGACGATCGCGGAAGGCAAGACCGTCCTCGACCTGATCCATCAACGCGTCACCACGCGCAAACCGGCCGCCTATCTCGTCAACAAGGTCTACATGCGCGGCCTGCCCTTTTATGTCGACGAGCGCGTCATCGTTCCGCGCTCCTTCATCGGCGAGCTCCTGGATTCGCATTTCGGCGGCGATGGCGAGGCGGGCTCGCTGATCGACGATCCCACCGCCGTCGCGCGCGTGCTCGATCTCTGCACGGGGTCGGGATGCCTCGCGATTCTCGCCGCGCATCATTTCCCGAACGCCACCGTCGATGCCATCGACATCTCCAAGGGCGCGCTCGAAGTTGCCGCACGAAATGTCGGCGAATTCGCACTCGATGATCGCATCAGCCTCTATCGCGGCGACCTGTTCGCCCCGCTCGGCGACAGCAGATACGATCTGATCATCACCAACCCGCCTTACGTCGATGCCGAGGGCATGGCCGCTTTGCCACCGGAGTGCCGGGCCGAGCCCAAGCTCGCTTTCGACGGCGGTGCCGACGGTCTGGATGTGGTGCGTCGCATCCTGCGCGAGGCGCCGGATCACCTGACGCCGGATGGCGGGTTGATCTGCGAGATCGGCCGCGGCCGCGACCTGGTCGACGAAGCCTTCCCGGAACTGCCGTTGCTCTGGCTCGACACCGAGGACTCCGAGGGCGAGGTGTTCTGGATCTCGGCTGCCGATCTCGCCTGATTCACGGCGACCGACGGAGCTCGGTCGGAACAAGTCAAATTCCGCCACGTTCATCCTCCCGAACGCATTTTCTCACTCTCGGAGGATGTCCGCATGCTCGCGCCATCGGGCGAATTGCTGCGCGCCGGCATGGCGCTCAAGCTCAACCACGTCAAACGTGCCGCTCAATCCTATCTGCGCGACCAGACCAGCCACGCCACGGGTAAAGTAACGTCCTATGCCGTGGCGGGCGGGCTGTTTGCGGCCGCGGGCCTGTTCGCGATCGCGGCCTGCTTCGTCGGGCTGATCGCGCTGTACCGCTGGGTCGCCATCACTTACGGGCAGTTCTGGGGCTTTGGTGCCGTCGGCGCGGTGCTGCTGGTGCTGGGCGCGATCTGTGCCGGCGTGGCAACAGCCCAGATGAAGCGTAAGAACAGGCCGATCGTGCCACTCACCAGCCGTCTGCGCGTTGCCATCGCGACCCCGCGAATTCCGCGCGGAACGGTCAAAGAGGCGGTAAAGGAAGTCGCGACAGCGATTCCCCTGGCGCCGCTCGCACCGGGCGACCGCCGCCATGGCGCCAGAGCCTCGCTAGCGCGCACCAACCGTCCCGTGCAGCTTGGCCTGATGCTCGCGGCCATTGGACTGGCGGGGTTTACGGCGGCACGTCGCAGGCGTCAGAGCCATCGATTGGATGCCTGATGCTGGTCCGGCGCTCCGATCAGATCGACTCCTGGCTACTGGTAGCGGCGACCGCCATCTTCGTGCTGACGGCGGAACGCTACTTTCAGGACACCGGCTTGATCGGTTCGGGGCCGCCGCAGGACCACCGTAACGGCGAGGCAAATTCACCGGAAACACATCCCGCGCACGCCGCCGTGCAGTCCGGCCATGGCCGCCGCGCCAAAAGCCCGTTCGAGATCCCCTGGGCGGGCTGGAAGGATATCTTCTGGCGCACCTATCAGCGCATCGACGACGATCGCCTGCTCGCGACGGCGGGCGGCGTCGTATTCTTCGGGCTGCTCGCGATCTTTCCGGCGGTCACGGCACTGGTCTCCTCCTACGGCCTGTTCGCCGATCCCGCGACGATCAGCGCCAATCTGCAGACGCTGGCGACCATGCTGCCGGAAGGCTCGTTCCAGATCGTCGAGGACCAGGTCGGGCGCGTGGTGTCCAATGGCAATACCACGCTCGGCGCCACCTTCATGCTCGGCCTCGTGCTTGCGGTCTGGAGCGCCAATGCCGGCGTCAAGGCGATCTTCGACGCACTCAACGTGGCCTATGAGGAGCGCGAGAAGCGCAGCTTCATCAAGCTCAACACGGTGTCGCTCGTCTTCACGATCGGCGGCATCGCGGCCCTGCTGCTGATGGTGGGAGCCGTCATCGCCTTTCCGCTCGCGCTTGATCATCTCGGCATGGCGCCCGAAAGCAAGCTGATCGCGGCGCTGGCGCGTTGGCCGCTGCTATTCCTCATCCTCCTCCTCGCGCTCGCCGTGCTCTACCGCTTTGCCCCCAGCCGCGACGCGCCGCGCTGGCAATGGTTGAGCCTCGGCGCGTTGACCGCCGCCATCCTCTGGATCGCCGGCTCGGCGCTGCTCTCCTGGTATCTCTCGGAATTCGCCAATTACAACGCGACCTACGGCTCGCTCGGCGCCGCAATCGGCCTGATGATGTGGATGTGGATGTCGGCGATCGTCATCATGTTCGGTGCCGAGCTGAATTCGGAGATCGAGCGGCAGACGCTGAAGGACACGACCACCGGGCAGCCCAAGCCGCTCGGCAGCCGCGAGGCCGTCTCGGCCGACACCGTCGGCGCCACCGCGCCGTCTTGACTCCCGGCCGGCCCGAACGCGCCGGCGCGAGCTATCCCCTCGAATCAACAATGATGTTAAGATCATGAGGCTCAGGGGGAGCACGAGGCGCGACGGGATCACAACCTCCCGTGTTTTCCCGGGTGAGGCAGTCAGCTCTTAAAGGCGTAACGCGCGGCATGATTCGCATTTCGACGATCTTCATCGCCATCTGCATGGTTCTGGTCGCGGCCTCGCTCGGGCTTGTCCTCTACGCCGTCGCCGGCATCAGCGGAACCGAATCCGCGATCGTGGCGCTGACCGCGCTGACCTTCCTGATCCTCTACAATGCGGTCTCGATGCGGCTGCGCGACCGCAGCGACGTCGGCGGCCAGATCGCCGATCTCTCCCGCGGCACCGCAGACCTCGCCCGCCAGGTGGCCGAGTTCGGCCGGCGTCTGGCTGCGATCGAGGGACGCATCGCTTCGTCCAATTCGACCAACTCCGACCGCATCCAGTCGGTGGTCGGCGAGATCAACGAACTCGGCGGACTGGTCCGGCAGCTCGCGACCACCCTGTCGACCCATGAGGACTTGCTGGCCGGCGCTGCGCCGGCTCCCGCCCAGATCGCGGGATCCGAATCCAGGTCCGAGCCCAGGTCCGAGCGCAGGTCCGAGCGCACGTCGGAGCCGGAAGCGCCGATCGATCTGCTTGCGTCGTTCGAGGAGCAGCCGGCCGCCCCTCCCCCGCTTCCCGCGGCGCCTCCGCCTCCGGTGATGCCGCCGCGGCCCGCGCCGTCGGTCCAGGCCCTCACCGCCAACCCGGTTCAGACGGCCCCAGGGCGTAACCAAACTCAACTGCTGGCGACGCTGCGCAACGCCATCGACGAAAACCGCATCGACATCTTCCTGCAGCCGATGGTGACGCTGCCGCAACGCAAGGTACGGTTCTACGAGGCCGTAACCCGCCTGCGCGACGAGCGCGACCAATTGGTTGCCGCCGAGGAGTTCATCAGCATCGCGGAAGCTTCGGGGCTGATCGGGCGCATCGACAACATGGTGATGCTGCGTTGTGTGCAGGTGCTGCGGCGCCTGATGGTGCGCAACAAGGACGTCGGCGTGTTCTGCAACGTCGCGGCGTCCACGCTCGGCAATTCTACCACCTTCGCGCAATGCCTCGACTTCCTCGAAGCCAACCGGGCGCTGGCGCCCTCGCTGGTGCTGGAGTTCAAGCAATCGACATTCCGCAATCTCGGCCCGGCCGAGACCGAGAATCTCGCCGCGCTCGCCCAGCGGGGGTTCCGCTTCTCGATCGACCATGTCACGGATCTCCGGATCGAGCCGCGCGAGCTGGCCGACCGCGGCGTCCGCTTCATCAAGGTCCCGGCTGCGCTGCTGCTCGACCCGAAACAGGCCTCCGCCTCGGACATCCATCCCTCCGACCTCTCCGACCTGCTCGGCCGCTTCGGCATCGACCTGATCGCCGAACGGATCGAAGGCGAGCGCGCGGTGATCGATCTGCTCGACTACGACGTGCGGTTCGGCCAGGGGTTCCTGTTCGCGCCGCCCCGGCCATTGCGGCCGGAAGGGGCATCTGCTACCGGCGGGGCCTCGCCGAACCAGGCGCAGGACATTCAGGGATCCAATGGCTCCGCTTCCCCCAGCCAAGGTACAACATCTGGCCCGACGTCAGCCGCTCCTCCGGCCCCACGCATCACCGGCAACGCGGCGCTCGCGCGCCGCATCTGATCGGCGCCGCGCATCATGACCACGCTGCATTTCGCCGAAAGCCTGCGCGAGGCTCGTGGGCGGTGTGGATGTCGTGCTCAGCGACATCTGGGGCGTCGTTCACAACGGCCTCGAATCCTTCCCCGAAGCCTGCGAGGCGCTGCACACCTATCGCAGCCGCGGCGGTACGGTGATCCTGATCACCAACGCGCCGCGCCCGGCCGACAGCGTGCAGCGGCAGTTGCGCAAGCTCGGCGTCGCCGACGAGACCTATGACGCAATCGTCTCGTCAGGGGACCTGACGCGGCACTATGTCGCCGAGCATCCCGGAAGCAAGATGTTCTGGCTCGGGCCCGAGCGCGACAATTCGATCTATCGCGGCCTCGACGCGACGACCGCACCTCTGGAAGAGGCCGACTTCATCGTCTGCACCGGTCTGTATGACGACGAGACCGAGACGGCGGAAGACTATCGCGGCATGATGCTCAAGGCGCGCGAGCGCAAGCTGACGCTGATCTGCGCCAACCCCGACATCGTGGTGGAACGCGGCGACCGGCTGATCTACTGCGCCGGAGCCATCGCGGAGCTCTATCGCGAGTTGGGCGGCGAAGTGATCTTCTACGGCAAGCCGCACCGGCCGATCTACGAGCGCGCCATGGCGCTTGCCGGCGAACGCCAGGGCCACCCCATCGACCGAAAGAAGGTGCTGGCGATCGGCGATTCCGTCCGCACCGACCTGACCGGCGCGCGCGAATTCGGCATCGACTGCCTGTTCGTGACCCGCGGCATCCATGCCGAGGAGTTCGAGGGGCTCGACCAGCTCGACCCGGCTTCGGTGATGGAATTGTTCGGCCACCCGCCGAAGGCGCTGATGCGCGAATTGAAGTGGTGATCGCGTAGCTTTCCGTCAGTCCCGGCAGTACGCAGCACCGCTCCGGAATAACGACCCCCAACGCAAAAAGCCCGGGACAAGCCCGGGCTTTGCAAATTCATCCGATGACTTCGAAAGCGCCTTACGCGCTCGCCATGTCCGGGAAGACCGCCTCGATCTTGGTCTTCAGCGTCGCCGCGTTGAACGGCTTGACGATGTAGTTGTTCACGCCGGCCTTCTTGGCCGCGATCACGTTCTCGGTCTTGGATTCCGCCGTGATCATGATGAAGGGCGTGGTGGCGAGGTTCGGATCGGCGCGCACTTCGCGCAGCAGGTCGTAGCCCGTCATCGGCTCCATGTTCCAATCGGAGATCACGAGGCCATACTTCTTGCCGCGCATCTTGTTCAGCGCTGCCGAACCGTCGCTGGCATCGTCGATATTCTCGAAGCCAAGCTGCTTCAGCAGATTCCGGATGATACGGATCATGGTGCTGTAGTCATCAACCACCAGAACCGACATCGACAAATCAACCGCCATCTCGACTCCCCCAACGCAAACCCAGGAAATGTTACAATCGGACCTGCCGGGCTCCAGCCCCGCAGTTCCACGTTTCAAGCACTAACACCAAGGCGTTAAACAGCGCGTTAATCGCGGACGGCCCCGAAGGATTGAAATGCCATTCAATCCACTCCCGCCCCTGCCGCTTGACTTCGTCAGGCGGGTCAAGCCACGGTCCAGGCCGGTCCTGCCGCTTCGAGAATTCCCCTGATGGCCCCGCATTTTACCGTTATCCGCGACAATACGCCGGATTCCGCGATTTTGAGGGGCGCTGTGGTCGCGATGGGCAATTTCGACGGGGTTCATCTCGGCCACCGCGCCGTGATCGCCGCAGCCCTGGAAATGGGCCGGGCGCATGGCCGCCCTGCGCTGGCGCTGACTTTCGAGCCCCATCCACGGCGGTTTTTCAGTCCCAATACCCCGCAATTCCGCCTGACGGACGAGCGGGCCAAGCTGCGGCTTTTGGCGGGCACCGGGCTCGCCGGTGCCGTGGTCATGACCTTCGACAAGGCCCGCGCCGGCACCAGCGCGCAAGATTTCATTCACCATGACCTGATCGGGCGGCTCGGCGTCAGCGGGATCGCGGTCGGTTACGACTTCCATTTCGGCAAGGGACGGGTCGGGTCGCCGAGCCTTCTCGTCAACGAGGCGCCCCGGCTCGGCATCGAGGTCGACGTGCAGCCGCATGTCGACATCGACGAGCGGCCGGTATCCTCCAGCGCGATCCGGATCGCGCTCGCCGAAGGCCAGCTGGACGAGGCCACCACCATGCTGGGTGCGCCCTGGTTCGTTACGGGCGAGGTCATCCACGGCGAGAAGCGCGGCCGCGACCTCGGCTATCCCACCGCCAATATCCGCCTCGACGCCAATTGCGGGCTCAAGCACGGCATTTATGCGGTGCGGGTCGGCCGCGGCGCCGAGCGGCTGGACGGGGTGGCGAGCTTCGGCCGCCGCCCGACCTTCGACAACGGTGCCCCCTGCTCGAAATCTTCCTGTTCGACTTCAAGGGCGATCTCTACGGGCAGCAGCTGGACTGCGCCTTCGTCGGCTTCATCCGCGAGGAGGCGAAATTCGAGGGTATCGAGGCCCTGATCCGGCAGATGGACGACGATTCCGTTCGCGCCCGCGCCATTCTGGCCGCGGCCCCGGATGCGTTTCCGAAGCTCGGCATCGTCGATTGATGGCCAAATCGGCCCCCCTGGACCTTTGCGCTTCCCTTTTGCGCTTCTCTTTTGCGCTTCCTTTGCCCCCCTGCTATGGAGAGCCCATGTTTGCGCGGCGCATCATAGGGATTAGCGGCCCGGCTTCCGCCTGAGCTTTCGGCTCGGCGCAAGACCGGGATTTTGTTGTTTCACCCCGCGATTCCGCATCGCCATTCGTCCCCGCGCCCTTCCGAGCCAGTCAGCCTCATGTCCGAAAAGCCGCAAAAGTCCGACACCAAAGACTATTCGAAGACCCTGTTTCTGCCGCAGACGGATTTCCCGATGCGCGCAGGCCTGCCGCAGCGCGAGCCGGAGATCCTCAAGCGCTGGTACGAGATCGGCCTCTACGAGAAGCTGCGGCAAACCGCGAAGGGCCGCGCCAAGTTCGTGCTGCATGACGGCCCGCCCTACGCCAACGGCAACATCCATATCGGCACGGCGCTGAACAAGATCCTCAAGGATCTCGTCACCAAGAGCCAGCAGATGCTCGGCTTCGATTCCAACTACGTGCCGGGCTGGGACTGCCACGGCCTGCCGATCGAGTGGAAGGTCGAGGAGGAGCACTACCGCAAGAAGGGCAAGCAGAAGCCCGACTTCCGCGACTCGACCGCGATGATCGACTTCCGGAAGGAATGCCGCGCCTACGCCACGCATTGGCTCGGCATGCAGCGCGAGGAGTTCAAGCGCCTCGGCGTCATCGGCGACTGGGATCATCCCTACGCCACCATGAGCTATCCGGCCGAGGCCCAGATCGCGCGCGAGCTGATGAAGTTCGCCGCCAACGGCACGCTCTATCGCGGCTCCAAGCCGGTGATGTGGAGCGTGGTCGAGAAGACCGCGCTCGCCGAAGCCGAGGTCGAGTACGAGGACTACACCTCAGATACGGTGTGGGTGAAATTCCCGGTCACCTCGCCCGCGCATGGCGCGCTCGCTTCCGCAAGCGTCGTGATCTGGACCACCACGCCCTGGACCCTGCCCGGCAACCGCGCCATCTCGTTCTCGCCCAAGATCGGCTACGGTCTGTACAAAGTGACGGACGCGCCCGCCGACAATTGGACCAAGACGGGCGATCTCTTGATCCTCGCCGACGCGCTCGCTGACGAGGTCTTCAAGCAGGCGCGCGTGACCGCCTATGAGAAAATCCGCGACGTCCCCGGCGACACCATGGACGCGATCGAATGCGCCCATCCGCTGAAGGGCCTTGCCGGCGGCTACGACTTCATCGTGCCGCTGCTGCCCGGCGACCACGTCACCGACGACACCGGCACCGGCTTCGTGCACACCGCGCCCGGCCATGGCCGCGAGGACTTCGATGCCTGGATGGCGCAGGCGCGCGATCTCGATGCGCGCGGCATCTCGACCGCGATCCCCTACACCGTCGACGAGAACGGCGCCTACACCGATCATGCGCCCGGCTTTGCCGGCAAGCGCGTCATCAACGACAAGGGCGAGAAGGGCGAAGCCAACGAGGCCGTGATCAAGGCGCTCGTCGAACGAGGCATGCTGCTCGCGCGCGGCCGGCTGAAGCATCAATATCCGCATTCCTGGCGCTCCAAGAAGCCGGTGATCTTCCGCAATACGCCGCAATGGTTCATCGCGATGGACAAGGACGTCGCCACCGGTGGCAAGACCAAGTCCGGCGACACGCTGCGCGCCCGCGCGCTGCACGCGATCTCGGTGACGCAATGGGTGCCGCCGTCGGGCGAGAACCGCATCAACGGCATGATCGAGGCGCGGCCCGACTGGGTGATCTCGCGTCAGCGCGCCTGGGGCGTGCCGATCGCCGTGTTCGTGCGCGAGAAGGGCGACGGCTCCGCCGAGATCCTCCAGGACGAGGCAGTGAACACCCGGATCGGCGAAGCCTTCGAGAAGGAAGGCGCGGATGCCTGGTACGCGACGGGCGCCCGCGAACGTTTCCTCGGTTCGCGCGCGAGCGAGGACTGGCAGAAAGTCGACGACATCCTCGACGTCTGGTTCGATTCAGGCTCGACGCACGCCTTCGTGCTCGAAGACCCCGTGCACTTCCCGGGGCTTGCCGGCATCAAGCGCAAGGTCGACGGCGGCACCGACACGGTGATGTATCTGGAAGGCTCGGACCAGCATCGCGGCTGGTTCCACTCCTCGCTGCTGGAAAGCTGCGGGACGCGCGGCCGCGCCCCTTACGACATCGTGCTGACCCATGGCTTCACGCAGGCCGAGGACGGCCGCAAGATGTCGAAGTCGCTCGGCAACACCATCGAGCCGCAGTCCGTCATCAAGGAATCCGGCGCCGACATCCTCCGGCTCTGGGTCGCGTCCTGCGACTACACCGACGACCAGCGCATCGGCCCGGAGATCCTGAAGAACACCGTCGAGACCTACCGCAAGCTGCGCAACACCGTGCGCTGGATGCTCGGCACGCTGCATCATTACAAGCCGGAAGACGCGGTCGCGCCCGCCGAGATGCCCGAGCTCGAGCGGCTGATGCTGCACGAGCCTCGCGGTTCGTGCCGCCGCGGTCGACAAGGCCTATCGCGAGTTCGACTACAAGACCGTGGTCGCAACCCTGTCCGCCTTCCTCAACAGCGAGTCTCTCGGCGTTCTACTTCGATATCCGCAAGGACACGTTATATTGCGATCCGCCGTCGTCGCCGACGCGCAAGGCGGCGCTGACGACGATCGACCTGTTGTGCACCTCGATCCTGAAATGGCTGGCGCCGATCCTCAGCTTCACCGCGGAGGAAGGCTGGCGCATGTATCGCCCCGATGCCGAGCCGTCGGTGCATCTGACGCTGTTCCCGACCGACCTTGAAAGATTCCGCGACGACAAGCTTGCGGAGAGATGGCAGATGATCCGTACGGTGCGCCGCGTCGTTACCGGAGCGCTCGAGATTGCGCGCGCGAACAAGCTCATCGGCTCCTCGCTGGCGGCCTCGCCTGAGATCTATCTGGCGGAGGAATTCATGGGACCTTTGTTCGACGTCGATTGGGCGGAAGTCTGCATCACCTCCAACTTCGAGGTTCATGTCCTCCGCGGCGACGAAAAACTCCCCCGGAAGCGTTCACGATCGATGGCGTGTTCGAGATTGGGGTCATCGTGAAAGAAGCGCAGGGCACCAAATGCGCCCGCTCCTGGAAGATCTCGCCGACGGTGGGCGAAGACGCTGAATATCCCGACGTCACCCCGCGCGATGCGAAGGCACTGCGCGAATGGAAGGCGTTGGGAGTGGCGGTCTGATCCCCGGCATGAACCCGCTCGGCGCCGGCATCCTTGCGGCAATGGTCACCCTCGTGGCCGACCAGGCCTCGAAGCTCTGGCTCCTCAACGGATTCGACCTCGCCCGGCGCGGGGTCGTCCAGGTAACGCCGTTCTTCGACCTGGTGCTGGCCTGGAATATCGGCATCAGCTTTGGCTGGCTGCAGAACGACAGCCAGGCCGCCCAGCTCGCGCTGATGGCTGTCAAGGCCATCGCCGTGGTCGCGCTGGCGATCTGGATGGCTCGCTCCAACACCCGCCTGGCCACGGTCGCGCTGGGCCTGATCATCGGCGGGGCCATCGGCAACGGCATCGACCGCCTCGCCTATGGCGCGGTGGTCGATTTCGCCCTGTTCCACATCCAGATCGGCGGAAATACCTATAATTGGTATGTGTTTAACCTCGCGGACGTGGCCATCGTTGCTGGCGTGGCGGGGCTATTGTATGATTCCTTCCTGGGGGTACCCGCCGCAAAAGCGCCCTGATCCCGGCCGATACGGACGGGCAGGTGGAACCTTGCTTTTTGCGAGGATTGGCCGTGTGCGAGCGGCGATCTGCCACAATATGGAACAGGTACAAGCATGCGCAGCTCGAAGACCAGCGGTTCGATGGTTCGAGACCCCTCAGCGGGGTTCTGGCGGGCGTTGAAATTGTCTGCTGTCGCGCTCGGCATCGGCCTCGTCATGTCGACTGGCGCGGCCCGCGCCGGTGAGGACGACGACGACGATGACGGAATGACCTTCGAAGAGAAGATCATCGACAATCTGATGTCCGGCATCGGCGCCAAGAGCATGGAAAAGCCCGGCATCGAATACCGCGAGCGCTCGCCGCTGGTCGTTCCGCCCAAGCTGGACCTGCCGCCCCCGGCAACCCAGGCGAAGAACGTGCCGAACTGGCCCAAGGACCCCGAGGAAAAGCGCCGCAAGGAAGCCATCGCCGCGCGCAAGAAGGCGACCAAGGAAACCGAGAACTGGCAGGCCGCCCGGCCTTTGACGCCCGCCGAGATGAAGGCCGGCCAGGTCGCCGCAGCGCCCCGGACCAGCAATGACCCGATCCAGCCGGGCACCAACGGCAACCCGTCGCTCAGCCCCGCCGAGCTCGGCTTCTCCGGCGGCCTGTGGAACATGATGAGGGGCGTCGGCGGCAAAGGCGAGACCAAGCAATTCACCACCGAGCCGCCGCGCCAGTCGCTGGTCGAGCCGCCGCCCGGCTATCAGACCCCGTCGCCGAGCTACGCCTATGGCGCCGGAGAGGACAAGTCGCGGCGAACCTATTTCGACATCATGTCGGGCAAGGACAAGGAACAATAGCGTTCCCGTCCCACAGCAGCGCCCCCGGCGCCGGCGCTTTGCACGCCGGCCGCCGTCGATAATTGCCTATCAGTAACTTGCCACCGCGTTGAGTTCTCTGCTTCGTGACGCGAAGCCTCAGCCGCACGGTGTAGCATGCCGTGCCTTTCGAGCCGGACATCCGGACTCGGCCTTTCACTAGGGATCATGATGTCCGCAAACCGATCGGCTGCCTGTCTCCTTGCCGCGCTGCTTTCGACCAGTGTCCTGACATCCGGTGCGGCCCGCGCCCAGACCACGGTCACATCGGCCCCGCCCGCCAGCTTCACGCTTCCCAACGGCATGCAGGTCGTGGTGATCCCCGATCACCGCACGCCCGTGGTCACCGAAATGATCTGGTACAAGGTCGGCTCGGCCGACGAGACGCCGGGCAAGTCGGGCCTCGCCCACTTCCTCGAACACCTGATGTTCAAGGGCACCTCGAAGCATCCGGTCGGCGAATTCTCCCAGACAGTGCTCCGCGTCGGCGGCAACGAGAACGCCTCGACCTCGGTCGACTACACCAACTATTACCAGCGCGTGCCGAAAGAGCAGCTGCCGACCATGATGGAGTTCGAGGCCGACCGCATGACCGGCCTGATCCTCAAGGACGAGAACGTGCTGCCCGAGCGCGACGTCGTGCTCGAAGAGTACAACATGCGCGTCGCCAACAATCCGGATGCGCGGCTCAACGAGCAGATCATGGCCGCGCTCTATCTCAATCATCCCTACGGCCGTCCCGTGATCGGCTGGCATCAGGAGATCGAGAAGCTCGATCGCGAGGACGCGCTCGCCTTCTACCGCCGCTTCTATGCGCCGAACAACGCGATCCTGGTGATCGCCGGCGACGTCGAGGCCGCCGATATCCGCCCGCTGGTCGAGCGCAATTTCGGCGCGATCCCGGCGCAATCAGCGATCCCGGCCCGGCGCGTCCGTCCGCAGGAGCCGGAGCCCGCCGCACCGCGCACCGTCACGCTGGCCGACCCCCGCGTCGAGCAGCCGAGCATGCGGCGCTATTATCTCGTGCCCTCCGCGACGACGGCTGCGGCCGGTGAAAGCGCCGCGCTCGACGTTCTGGCGCAGCTGATGGGCAGCGGCAGCAATTCCTATCTCTACCGCGCGCTCGTCGTCGACAAGCCGCTCGCCGTCTCCGCCAACGCCAGCTATTCCAGCATCTCGCTCGACCCGACCCAGTTCGCGATCTCGGCCTCGCCGAAGCCCGGCGTCAGCTTCGCGGACGTCGAGCAGGCGGTCGACGGCGTCATCGCCAACGTCGCGCAGAACCCGATCCGCGCGGAGGATCTGGAGCGCGTGAAGACCCAGCTCATCGCGGAAGCGATCTACGCCCAGGACAACCAGGCGGTGCTGGCACGCTGGTATGGCGGCGCGCTGACCACCGGCCTGTCGGTCGAGGACATCAGGAGCTGGCCCGACCGCATCCGCGCGGTCACCGCCGAGCAGGTCCGCGCCGCAGCTCAAAAATGGCTCGAGAAGAAGCGCTCGGTGACGGGCTATCTGATCAAGGACACCGCGACGACCAAGCGCGAGGAGAAGCGTTCGTGACATATCCCTTCCTACGTCGCGCTGCAGTCTCCCTTGCCACCGGCGCTGCGCTTGCGCTCGCTTCGCTCTCGCCGTCACAGGCCGCCGCAAAGATCCAGCGCCTGGTCTCGCCCGGCGGCATCGAGGCCTGGTTCGTGCAGGACGCAACCGTGCCGCTGATCGCGATGGAATATTCCTTTGCCGGCGGCTCTGCCCAGGACCCCAAGGACAAGTCGGGCGTCGCCAACCTGGTCGGCGACCTCCTCGACGAAGGCTCCGGCGATCTCGATTCCAAGACCTTCCACGAACGGCTCGACCGCCGCGCCATCGAGCTCTCCTTCAGCGCCACCCGCGACACCTTCCGCGGCAGCCTGCGCATGCTGCGCGACAACAAGGACGAGGCCTTCGACCTCCTGCGGAGCGCGCTGACCTCGCCGCATTTCGACACCGCCGATGTTGAGCGCATCCGCTCCCAGGTCATCTCGGGCCTGCGCCGCGAAACCACGAACCCGACCTCGCTGGCGAGCCGCAAGTTCCTCGAAGTCGCCTTCGGCGATCATCCCTATGGCCGGCAGACCAACGGCAACCTCGACAGCGTACCGACCATCACGGTCGCCGACATGAAGGACTATGTCGGCCGCGTGCTTGCCAAGGATGGGCTCAAGATCGCAGTCGTCGGCGACGTCGATCCGGCAACCCTCGGCAAGCTGCTCGACCACACCTTCGGCAGCCTGCCCGCCAAGGCCAACCTCACGCCGATCCCCGACGTCGAGGCCGCAAAGCCGCCGCAACGCGCCTTCGTGACCCTCGACGTGCCGCAGACCGTCATCACCTTCGGCGGCCCGGGCGTGAAGCGCAGCGACCCGAACTTCATGGCGGCTTATGTCGTCAACCACATCCTCGGCGGCGGCGGATTGTCCTCGCGCCTCTATCGCGAGGTCCGCGAGAAGCGCGGCCTCGCCTATTCCGTGTTCGAATCGCTGCTCTGGATGCAGCATTCGGCGGTGTTCATCGGCAATACCGGCACGCGCGCCGACCGTGCCAACGACACCATCGAGGCCATCGACAAGGAAGTCCGCCGGATCGCCGAGGAAGGCCCCACGCAGAAGGAGCCTCGACGAGGCCAAGTCCTACCTCAAGGGCTCTCAGATGCTGGCGCTCGATACCTCCTCCAAGCTGGCGCAGGCGCTGCTGCAGTACCAGCAGGACAAGCTGCCGATCGACTATATCGAAAGGCGCAATGGCATCGTCGATGCCGTGACGCTGGACGACGCCAAGGCCGCCGCCAAGCGCCTGTGGGGTCAGGGTCTGCTGACCGTCGTCGTCGGCCGCGCCCCGCAGGCGGCGGCACAGCCCTCCGCGGCTCCGGCGACGAAGTCGAACTGACATCTCCCACATGGACTGCAATGGCCGGGCTCGCCCGGCCATTTGCGTTTCCACCATGCACCATTGCCGAAATCAGACGTCCGCGATATGTCCGGACATCACATATGGTGCCATCATGCTGCGGATATCCCGCGATCTCGTCATCGACGAGGACGACATCGAGATCGCCTTCGTCCGCGCCTCCGGCCCGGGCGGTCAGAACGTCAACAAGGTCTCGACCTCGGCCCAGTTGCGCTTCGACACAAGCAAGCTGACCATCCCCGAGGATGCGGCGATCCGGCTCGCCCGCATCGCCGGCCAGCGCATGACCAAGGACGGCGTGATCGTGATCCACGCCCAGCGCTTCCGCACCCAGGAGCGTAACCGCCAGGACGCGATCGACCGGCTGGTCGAAATCCTGACCGAGGCGATGATCCGGCCAAAGCCACGTCGCGCGACAAAGCCGACTTTCGGCTCCAAGCAACGCCGGCTCGACGGCAAGAAGCGCCGCAGCGACGTCAAGGCCGGACGCGGTGGTCGCTTCGACGACTAAAGCGGATTAGTTTCAGAATGAATCCCGCGGCTGCAGGGACGTTCACCTCTCCCGCTTGCGGGAGAGGTCGGCGCGCAGCGCCGGGTGAGGGCTCTTTCCTCTAGGGGATTGTCCCGTTGCGGAGACACCCTCTCCCCAACCCTCCCCCGCAAACGGGGGAGGGAGCGCACTTCCATTGTCGTAATCAGCCTGATCTCCTCGCGCACTAGACTAGTAACGCTTCGATGGAGCTGCGCCACCGGTCGCAGCATCGTCGGCCGCTCCCCTGTGCGCAGCGCTGCCCGTGGTGCCGACCGTGCCTCGGGTGCCCTTGGTCGACTTCATGCCGGTCTTCTCACCTGCTGCGCCAGGCTGGGCATTCATCTCCTCGTCGCCGCTGCCCATCGTGCCGCCTTGCATGGGTTTGCTTTGCACGGTGCCGCCTGACTTGGCCGCGGGGGCGCGCTTTGTGCGAGAACAGGTGTGGCAACGAGAGCCGACAGAGCGCATGCGATCATCGAGGTCTTGACCAACTTCATCCATTTCTCCTGGATTTTCGCGCGATGAATGGCCGGCGGCTTTCACGCCGCTCGTCTGCACCGGACCATTGGATCGCGTCGAGAGTTCGAGCGGCGCAACCGTCATGCAATGCGCACGGTGTGGTGATCGTTTAGGGATTTGGCGGCGGTTTCGCGGAATTGTGCTCCGCATATAAGGCGGCGCGGAACAACGCACCCGACGCACGCCTCGGCGCGCAGCGAAACAGCCCGCTACTACCACCGCCCATTCGACGCCGCCTAGAGTTGCGCACGTTGAATGGATGGGCGGCTCTCGACGATGCGCGCGATCGTGCTGGGATTGTGCACCGCGACGGTGCTGGTGGTGGGCGCCAACGCGCAAATGCCTTTGCCCGCCGCAAAGCCGCCGGACGGCGCGACACTCTTCAAGCAGCAATGCGCGGTGTGCCACACGTTGAGCTTGTCGGAGCCGATGCGGCAGGGCCCGCCGCTGATCAAGGTCGTGGGCCGCCCGGCTGGAAAAATCGAAGGCTTCAAATACTCGGACGCGCTGTCGAAAGCCGACTTCGCCTGGGACGAGGCCCGGCTCGACGCGTGGCTGACCAATCCCCAGGCCGTCATTCCCGGCGTCGTCATGGCCTATCGGCAGGCCAAAACCGAGACGCGCGCCGCGATCATTACTTATCTCAAGGAGCAGAACTGAATGGCAAAGCCCGTTCATTCCATGATCCGCGTGCTCGACGAGGCCCGCGCGCTCGATTTCTACAAGCGCGCCTTTGGCCTCGAGGTCGCCGACCATCTGAAGTTTACCGACTTCGCCCTGATCTATCTGCGTCACCCCTCCTCACCTTTCGAGGTCGAACTCACCGTGAACTTCGATCGCAAGGAGCCGTATGCGCTGGGCGACGGCTACGGCCATCTCGCCGTCGTGGTCGAGGACCTCGATGCCGAGCATGCCCGCTTCGAGCGCGAGAAGCTCGCACCAGGACCCTTACGCGACTTCAAGCACGACGGCCGGACGCTGGCGCGTTTCTTCTTCGTCAGCGATCCCGATGGCTACAAGATCGAGGTGATCCAGCGCGGCGGACGTTTCGGCTAACCAAATCAAGAAATCAGAATCGCAAAAATCCACGGAGGAATGCCATGAGAGAAGTCGATCGTCGAAGCAAGCACAGCCGCCGCGTCTTTCTCAAGGGTGCGGCCACCGCCGTACCGGTCGTCGCCGTCGCCACCAGCGTCGCCGTCAGCATCGAGGATGCCTGGGCCGATGACGCGAGCGCCCTCTCGCCCGCGACGATGAAGACGCTGCTGAAGGTCGCGCGCGACATCTATCCGCACGACGTCCTCGGCGACAGCTACTACATCACCGCGGTCAAGCCTTGGGACGGCAAGGCGGCGAAGGATCCCGCCGTCAAATCGCTGATCAGCGAGGGCATCACGCGGCTCGATCAGAACGCGAGGGATCGCCACAAGGTCGCCTATGCCGAGGTGCCCTGGGAAGCCGATCGCGTGGTGCTGCTCAAGGAGATCGAGCAAAGCGATTTCTTCCAGAAGGTCCGCGGCGACCTCATCGTCTCGCTCTACAACCAGAAAGAAGTCTGGCCGCGGTTCGGCTACGAGGGCTCCTCCGCCGAGCATGGCGGCTACATCAATCGCGGCTTCGCCGACATCGACTGGCTGCCGAAGGCTTGAGGCCACCCCCAACGGTTCAGGAGAACGCATATGGCTAAATTCGATCTGAACGATTCCGGCGTTGTGGTGATCGTCGGCTCCGGTGCCGGCGGCGGCACGCTGGGCAATGAGACTCGCGCAGAAGGGCGTCAAGGTGGTCATCCTCGAAGCGGGTCCCCGCATCGAGAACCACGACTTCGTCAACGACGAGTGGGAGAGCTTTTCCCAGCTCGCCTGGACCGATGCGCGCACCACCTCGGGCACATGGCGCGTCGCCAAGGACTTTTCCGGCCTTCCCGCCTGGATCGTCAAGGCGGTGGGCGGCTCGACGACCCATTGGGCCGGCGCGTCGCTGCGTTTCGACGAGCACGAGTTCAAGGTGAAGTCTACCTACGGCAACCTTCCCGGCGCCAATCTGCTGGACTGGCCGGTCACGCTCGCCGAGATGGAGCCGTGGTACGCCAAGGCCGAGAACAAGATGGGCGTGACCCGTACCAACGGCATTCCCGGGCTTCCCGGCAACAATAATTTCAAGGTGCTCGAAGCCGGCGCCAAGAAGCTCGGCTACAAGACGGTGCACACCGGCAACATGGCCATCAACAGCCAGCCGCGCGACGGACGCGGCGCCTGCCAGCAGATCGGCTTCTGCTTCCAGGGCTGCAAATCCGGCGCGAAATGGTCGACGCTCTACACCGAGATTCCCAAGGGCGAGGCGACCGGCAATCTGGAAGTCCGCCCCGGCAGCATGGCGGTCAAGATCGAGCACGACGCCGGCGGCAAGGTGACCGGCGTCGTCTACGCCGACGAGAGCGGCGCGATGCAGCGCCAGAAGGCCCGCATCGTCGCGGTCGCCGGCAATTCGATCGAAAGCCCGCGGCTGCTGCTCAACAGCGCCTCGACCATGTTCCCCGACGGCCTCGGCAATTCATCGGGCCAGGTCGGCCGCAACTACATGCGCCACATGACCGGCAGCGTCTACGCCGTGTTCGAGAAATCGGTGCACATGTATCGCGGCACCACCATGGCCGGCATCATCCGGGATGAAGCCGCCAACAATCCGAAGCGCGGCTTCGTCGGCGGCTACGAGATGGAGACGCTGTCGATCGGCCTGCCGTTCATGGCGGCGTTCCTCAATCCCGGCGCCTGGGGCCGCTCGTTCACGTCGGCGCTCGACGGCTATCCCCGCATGGCCGGCATGTGGCTGGTGGGCGAAGACATGCCGCAGGAGACCAACCGCATCACGCTCGACCCGGTCGTGAAGGACAAGCACGGCCAGCCGGTCGCGAGCGTGCATTTCGACGACCATCCCAACGATCTCGCGATGCGCGCCCATGCCTACAAGCAGGGCGCGGCGGTCTACGATGCCGTCGGCGCCACCGTGACCTATCCGACCCCGCCCTATCCGAGCACGCACAATCTCGGCACCAACAGGATGAGCGAGAAGCCCAGGGACGGCGTGGTCAACAAGTTCGGACAGAGCCACGACGTCAAGAACCTGTTCGTCTCCGACGGCAGCCAGTTCACCAGCGGCGCGGCCTGCAACCCGACACTGACCATCGTCTCGCTTGCGATCCGCCAGGCGGACTACATCGCGGGAGCGATGCAGAAGAAGGAGATTTGAGGGAACAGAGGTGGACCGCTCTCTCCTCCGTCATTGCGAGCGAAGCGAAGCAATCCAGAATCCCTCCGCGGAAAAACTCTGGATTGCTTCGTCGCAAGAGCCCTCGCAATGACAGCGGAGGGATCGTTGTAGCGGAGACGATTACGTAGCCCGGATGGAGCGCAGCGTAATCCGGGGCAGCTGTCACTTGCGGCACGAATCCCGGATTGCGCTGCGCTCCATCCGGGCTACGCACTCTTGCCGGAACAACTACTCGGCCGCGTCCAGAATCGGCGCCACCGTGGCCTTGAACTCCGGCACCGTCACCATGCTCTTCGAGCGATAGATCAAGCACGAGCAGCGCAACAGCGAGGCGAAATTGTTGACCTCGCCGTGGTGGTCGAGCACCTCGTTGTAGAGCGTGGTCAGGAACTTGCCGAGGCTCATGCTCTCCTTGGCGGCGATCTCCTCCAGCGTGTCCCAGAACGACATTTCCAGCCGGATCGAGGTGCAATGGCCGTCGATCCGCAACGAGCGGGTCTGGGATTCGTAGTCGCGTTGGGGCTGATGCGCGAAGAGATGGCACATGGCGTCCTCCCGTCCTGTTGCCGTTTTTTCGCGATGCTACACTGCGGCCCGGCGCCCCACAATCAGGACGGCATCCGAACGTCCGTCCATCCCGGTTGCGCGATTTTCTCGAACGTTCAACGTCTTCAATGTGATAGGTAGCCCTCTTCCCCAGGCAGCTACGCCCCTGTTGCCCAACACATGCTTTTGACGCAACACGGCCTAGAATAGCGCAATCCGCGAATCCAGATCAGAGCCTCATGCCCGTCCGCCAGCTTCCAGAACAAGTCGTCAACCGCATCGCCGCCGGCGAGGTGGTCGAGCGGCCCGCGAGCGTGGTCAAGGAGCTGGTCGAAAACGCGATCGATGCCGGCGCCAGCCGGATCGACGTCTTCACCGATGGCGGCGGACGGCGGCGGATCGGCATCACCGACGACGGCGGCGGCATGACCGCGAAGGACCTCGCGCTCGCGGTCGAACGCCACGCCACCTCCAAGCTCGACGACGAAGATCTCTTGCAGATCCGCACGCTCGGGTTCCGTGGCGAAGCGCTGCCCTCGATCGGCTCGGTCGCACGGCTGTCGATCACGACGCGGCATGCCAGCGAGCCGCATGCCTGGGCGCTCACCGTCGAGGGCGGCGAGAAATCCGAGATCATGCCGGCGGCGCTCGCGCATGGCACCCGCGTGGAGGTCAACGATCTCTTTTACGCGACGCCGGCCCGGTTGAAATTCCTGAAGACCGACCGCACTGAAGCGGAAGCGATCCGCGAGGTGGTCAGGCGGCTCGCGATGGCGCGGCCCGATATCGCCTTCACGCTGGCCGGCGAGGAGCGCGCGCCTGTGACCTGGGCTGCGGCGTTGCCCGGCGCGGCCGGACGGCTGACCCGGCTCGGCGATATCCTGGGCGCTGAGTTTCGCAGCCACGCTTTCGAGGTCCACGCCGAACGCGACGGCGTGGTCGTCGCCGGCTATGCCGCGGCACCGGCTCTGACCAAAGCCAATGCGCTCGGGCAATATCTCTTCGTCAACGGCCGCCCGGTGCGCGACAAGCTGATCCTCGGCGCAGTGCGTGGAGCCTATGCCGATTATCTGCCACGCGACCGCCATCCGGTGCTGGCGCTGTTCGTGACGCTCGATCCGCGCGAGGTCGACGCCAACGTGCACCCGGCCAAGACCGAGGTGCGATTCCGCAATGCCGGCCTCGTCCGCGCGCTGATCGTGCACGGGCTGAAGGAAGGCCTCGCGCGCGAGGGCCGTCGCACCGCCGCCAACAGCGGCGAGAGCGCGCTGTCCGCGTTCCGCCCGGCTTTCACGCCACAGCGCCCGGCGAGCTGGGACTGGCGAGCCTCGCCGTCCGCCCCCAGCGCGCCGATGCCGTCATTCGAAGGTGCTGCGGCCCCTGCCTTCGCCGAGCGCGCACAGGCTACCTTCGATGTCGGTGGTCCCAGCGCGGACGTGCGACTTGAGAGTCAGCCCGCGGCCGATCTCGTCGATCGCCCGCTGGGCGCCGCGCGCACACAGATCCACGAGACCTATATCGTCTCGCAGACCCGCGACGGATTGATCATCGTCGACCAGCATGCCGCGCATGAGCGCATCGTCTACGAGCGGCTCAAGGCCTCGCTGGCCGCGAACGGCGTGCAGCGGCAGATCCTGCTCATCCCCGAGATCGTCGAGATGGACGAGGCGACGGTGGAGAGGCTCTTGGAGCGAAGCGAGGAGCTGGCAACGTTCGGCCTCGCCATCGAATCCTTCGGCCCCGGCGCGGTCGCGGTGCGCGAGACGCCCTCGCTGCTCGGCAAGACCAATGCGGGTGGCCTGCTCCGCGATCTCTCCGAGCACATGGCCGAATGGGACGAGGCGCTGCCGCTCGAACGCCGCCTGATGCACGTCGCCGCCACCATGGCCTGCCACGGCTCGGTCCGCGCCGGCCGCCGCTTGCGGCCCGAGGAGATGAACGCCCTGCTCCGCGAGATGGAGGACACCCCGAATTCCGGCCAGTGCAATCACGGCCGGCCGACCTATGTCGAGCTGAAGCTGAGCGACGTGGCGAAGCTGTTCGGACGGCGGTGACGGTGCCGTAGGGTGGGTAAAGGCGCAAAGCGCCGTGCCCACGATCTCGACATGATCGAGACGGATCGTGGGCACGCTTCGCTTTGCCCACCCTACGGTAGCGAGGCTACGGCCTCTTCAGAAACACGAACTCCGTGTCGTCATACGCCCGCCGCTCCAGCTCCTCGAAACCTTCCGGCGTCGCGAACTGTGCGGCCTTTGACTCTTCCACCACCAGCAGCGCGCCCGGGGTGAGCCAGCCGCCATCGCGCAAGGACGCGAGCGCCTTCTCGGCAAAGCCCTTGCCATAGGGCGGATCGAGGAACACCAGGGAGAACGGCTCGACCGGGTGCGCCGGGCCGAGATCGGTCGCATCGCGGCGATAGACCTTTGTCACGCCGCCGAGGCCCAGCGTCTCGACGTTGTTGCGCAGCAGCGCCCGCGCTTCGGCGCCGTTGTCCACGAACAGCGTGAACTTCGCGCCGCGCGAGGACGCCTCGATGCCGAGCGCACCGGTGCCGGCGAAGAGATCGAGCACGCGTGCGTCCTCGATCGGGTCGTCATAGGCGTGCACGAGGATGTTGAACACGGACTCGCGCAAGCGGTCCGCCGTGGGGCGGATGTCGCGCGAGGACGGTGAGGCCAGGTTACGCCCCTTCAAGCGACCGCCGACGACGCGCAACCCTAGTCCTCCTTCGGCGCCAGGTCGCGCTTGCCGTGATAGCCGCGCTTGGGGCGGCGCGGCGGGCCGTAGCCGCTCGCCTCTTCCTCGTTGCGCTCGCGTGCCTCCTCGCTGCCGGTGCGCTGCACCAGCACGCGGCGGCCCTTGCGGTCGTTGATCACGCCGCGCTTGCTGGCGGGCTTCTTCTCGCTCGGCGCGTCGTCGACGCGCTGGGATTTCGAGGGCACGTCGAACTGCGCGCCCGACTTCTCGATGACCTTGTCGCCGAGCTGATCGCGCAGCACCCGCGACTTGATCTCCTCGACCTGGCCTTCGGGGACTTCGCCGAGCTGGAACGGGCCGTAGGAGACCCGGATCAGCCGGTTCACCTCGAGACCGAGATGGGCGCAGACGTTGCGTACCTCGCGGTTCTTGCCTTCGCGGATCGCGAACACCAGCCAGACATTGGCGCCCTGGTCGCGCTCCAGCGTCGCGTCGATCGGGCCGTATTTGACGCCCTCGACCTCGATGCCGTTCTTGAGCGCGTCGAGCTGTGCCTGGGTGACGTCGCCATGCGCGCGGACGCGGTAGCGGCGCAGCCAGCCGGTATCCGGCAGCTCGAGCGTGCGCGCGAGCCCGCCGTCATTGGTGAGCAGCAGCAGGCCCTCGGTGTTGAAATCGAGCCGGCCGACGCTGATCAGGCGCGGCAGGCCTTCCGGCAGATTGTCGAACACGGTCGGACGCCCCTCGGGGTCGTCATGCGTCGTCATCAGCCCGCGCGGCTTGTGATAGAGGAACAGCCGCGTGCGCTCGCGCTCCGGCAACGGCTTGCCGTCGACCAGGACCACATCGTTCTTGGTGATGTCGAGCGCCGGCGAATTGATGACACGGCCGTTGACCGTGACGCGGCCCTCCGTGACCATCGCCTCGGCGTCGCGGCGCGAGGCAAGCCCGGCGCGCGCCAGCGCTTTCGCGATGCGCTCTCCGGCCTTCTTCGGCTTCGGCGCCTCTTCGCGGCGCGGCCGTCCCTCGAAATCGCGATCACGCTGGCGATAGGCGCCGCGGCCGCCGAAGGCCGGACGCTTCTCGAAGATCCTGCTCTCGTCCTCGTTCTCGCGGCGCGGACGATCGCCGAACCCACCTTCGTTGCGCGGATGCTCGTGCCAGTCGGAGCGGCCCTCGGAGCGCTCGCGTGGACGGCTGAATTTGGGGCGATCACCGCCGCGTTCACCATCACCGTCACGACGGGGCCGGTCGAACTTCGGACGATCCTCGCGCGGGCGATCGAACTTGGGCCGATCACGGAACGGACGATCGCCGGACGGGCGATCGTCGCGCGAACGCGAGAAGCGCGGACGATCTTCGCCGCCTTCGCGCTTCTGCCAGGGCTTGTCGGCGCCGCGGTCGCGGCCGCCGAAATCCTTGCCAAAATCTTTGCGCGGCCCGCGATCGCCACGGTCGCGATCCGGCGCGCCACGCGAGAACTTCCGCTCGCCGTCGAATTTGCGTTCCGGACGATCCCCGCGCGGTGCGCGATCACCGCGATCGAAATTCGGGCGGTCGCCGCGCGGCTTGAAGCTGCGCTCGCCACGATCCCCGCGTTCGCGATCCGGGCCGCCGCGCGAAAGCTTCCGCTCGCCGTCGAACTTGCGCTCGGGGCGATCGCTACGCGGCGCATAGGGCTTCTTGTCACCGAACTTCCTGTCGCTCGAGCGACCGGCCGGCCGCGAGTCGTCGCGGTCCCTGCGCGGCGGACGGTCGTCGCGGCCATAGGACGGGCGATCACCGCGCGGCTTGAACGGGCGCTTCTCGCCGTCGCGCGAGGAGCGGTCGGAGAACGGACGGTCGCCACGCGGCTTGAAGCTGCGCTCGCCGCGGCCCTCGCCGCCACGGTCGTCGCGCTTGAACTTCGGACGGTCGCTGAAATCGCGGCGCGGGGCATCGCCGTCCGCGCGAGGGCGGAACGGACGATCGCCGCGGTCGGCGCGAGGCGGACGGCTATCGCGGTCGCCACGGGGCGGGCGGGCATCGCTCTTGCCCTCGAAGCCGCGCTTGGCGAACTTCTTCTCGGGGCCGCGCGCCTTGCCGGACCGGCCCTTGGGCGGTCCCTTTGACGCTCCCCTGGGAGGGCCTCGCCGGCCGCGGGAATCGTTGTCTTTGTCGCTGTCGCGAGGCATGAATGATCTCACTCAGGGGATGGCCGGAAAGCACGACGCGCGCTCGTTTCGAGCCGCATGCTCAGGCAAATTCGGTAAGCACTTCTGCTGAAGGCGCAGCTACTAGCAGGTTTCTTCGGATGATACGAGGCTTGAAAGCCCCCTCTTTCATGGATTTGGCGCTCAAAACGGCCGAAAACGCCGGAAAAGCGGGCGAAGTCCCGATTGGATGCGTCATCGTCCGGGATTACGAGGTCATCGCCACTGCCGGAAACCGGACGCTGACCGATTACGACCCCACGGGACACGCCGAAATCATTGCGCTGCGCGAGGCCGCGAAGAAGATCGGCAGCGAGCGCCTGGTCGACTGCGACCTCTACGTGACGCTGGAGCCCTGCACCATGTGTGCGGGCGCGATCTCCTTTGCAAGGGTCCGGCGGCTCTATTACGGCGCGGCCGACCCCAAGGGCGGCGCGGTCGAGTCCGGCGTGCGGTTCTTTGCCTCGCCGACCTGCCACCACGCGCCGGATGTCTATTCCGGCGTCGGCGAGAGCGAGGCGGCGCGGCTGCTCAAGGAGTTCTTTCGGGAGCGGCGCTAAGGCAACGCACTCCGCTGTCATGCCCCGGCTCGACCGGGGCATCCAGTACGCCGCGGCCTCTCGGCTCAATCACTGCCGTCTCTGGAATACTGGATCGCCCGCCTTCGCGGGCGATGACGGTTGAGTGTGTGGTGGGCGTACAGCGTGGCTCAGCCTCCTGCGAAGAACTCCCGCAGCGCCTGCGCCGTCACGTCCGGATTCTCCTCGGTGAGGAAGTGGCCGGAATCGACCGGCATGCCCTCGACGTTGGTCGCCCATTGCTTCCACGTGTCGAGCGGCGTCGCGGCGGCCTGCGCCACGCCGGCATTGCCCCACAGCGCCAGCATCGGCACGGTGATCTTCTTGCCGGCTTCGAAATCGGCCTTGTCGAGGTCGTAGTCGAAATAGGCGCCGGCGCGGTAATCCTCGCACATCGCATGGATGCGGGCGGGATCGCGGAACGGGGCGAGGTAGTGTTCGAGCGCGCGCGGATCGATGGCATCGAGCGTCTTCGATCTGGTCTGGCTCGCCATCTTGAAGCGCAGGAAGAACTCGCCCTGGCTCGCGATCAGCGTCTCCGGCAGCGGATAGGGCTGGGCCAGGAAGGTCCAGTGATAGATCTTGAGCGCATAGGCGCGGTTCATACGCTCCCAGTAATTATAGGTCGGCAGGATATCGAGCACCGCGAGCTTCGACAGCCGGCCCGGATGGTCGAGCGCCAGCCGATACGAGACCCGGCCGCCGCGGTCGTGGCCGGCCAGCGCGAAGTGCACGTGGCCGAGCCGCTCCATCACCTCCACCATGGCTTTGGCCATCGCGCGCTTGCTGTAGGGGATGTGCAGCGCATCGCTTTCGGGCATGTCGGACCAGCCATAGCCCGGCAGGTCGGCGATGATCAGCGTGAAGTCCTTCGCAAGCTCGGGCGCCACGCGATGCCACATCACGTTGGTCTCGGAGAAGCCGTGCAGGAGCAGCAGCGGCGGCCCGCTGCCGCCGACGCGGGCGAAGATCCGGCCGAACGAGGTATCGATCCATTCGGAGCCAAAGCCCGGATAGAGGTCGGCGAGATCGGACATCTTGTTGCATCCTTGTGGGGTCAGCCGGGGTGGGCCCTCGACACCCAAAAGTGCGAAAACAACCCCATGCACAGTACCGGTATCATCATCGGGGCAACTAACCCCAACGACCGATTGCACATTCTGGCGGACGGATGTGGCGATCCGGTGACGCGACGGGCGCCGGGCGAGCTCTCAACGAGCCCTCGCTAGCCCTTGGCCTTCTCCGCCTCGACCGCCTGCCAGCCGATGTCGCGGCGGCAGAAACCTTCCGGCCAGCGAATGCGGTCGACGGCCTGGTAGGCGCGGCTTTGGGCTTCGGTCACGGTCGCACCCAGCGCGCAGACATTGAGCACGCGGCCGCCATTGGCGAGGATGGCATCGTCTTTCGCCACCGTGCCGGCGTGGAAGATCTCGACATTCTCCACCTTGGCGGCGTCATCGAGCCCCTCGATGCGCGTGCCCTTCTGGTAGTCGCCGGGATAGCCCTTGGCCGCCATCACCACGGTGATCGCGGCTTCCTTGTGCCAGCGCAGATCGAAATTCTTCAGCTGCCCGTCGCAGGAGGCAAGCAGCGCCGGCACGATGTCGCTCATCATGCGCAGCATCAGCACCTGGCATTCAGGGTCGCCGAAGCGGACGTTGAACTCGAACAGCTTTGGGCCCTGCGTCGTCAGCATGATGCCGGCGTAGAGAATGCCGCGGAACGGCGTGCCGCGCTGCTTCATGCCGGCGACCGTCGGCAAGATGATCTTGGCCATGATCGCGTCGTGGACCTGTGGCGTCACCAGCGGCGTCGGCGAATAGGCGCCCATGCCGCCGGTGTTCGGGCCGACATCGTGGTCGAACACGCGCTTGTGGTCCTGCGCGGACGCCAGCGGAATCGCGGTCTCGCCGTCGCACAGCGCGAAGAAGCTGATCTCGCGGCCGGGCAGAAACTCCTCGATCACGACCTCGGCGCCGGCCTCGCCAAAGCCGCCCTCGAACATCATGGCGATGGCGTCCTCCGCCTCCCGCACGGTCTTCGCGACGACGACGCCCTTGCCGGCGGCAAGGCCATCGGCCTTCACCACGATCGGCGCGCCCTGGCTCTGCACATAGGCGCGCGCGTCATCGGCATTGGTGAAGCGCTGGTAGGCGCCGGTGGGAATGCCGAACTCGGTGCACAGCGCCTTGGTGAAGCCCTTGGAGCTTTCGAGCTGGGCCGGAATCTTGTTGGGCCCGAACGCCTTGATGCCGGCGGCGGTGAGGTCATCGACGATGCCGGCCGCCAGCGGCGTCTCCGGCCCGACCACGACGAGACTCGACCTTGTTGGTCCTGCAGAAGTCGATCACCGCCGCATGGTCGGCCACATCAAGCGCCACGCACTCCGCCTCCTTCGCGATGCCGGCATTGCCGGGCGCGCACCAGAGTTTGGTCACCAGGGGAGAGGCTGCGATCTTCCATGCCAGGGCATGTTCACGGCCGCCGGAACCGAGGAGGAGGATGTGCATCAGGGGCTCGGAATGAGGGGTTTGGATGGGGCGGAGGTGGCATGAATCGGGGTGAGGCTCAAGGGGGCGGCCCCGAACTCCCTGTCATTCCGGCGCACCGGCTGCACCTTTCTCCTTCAGTGTTCTACGTAGAATACTAAGGAAGAAACCGAAATCGGCGCCTTTACAGCATCGCTCGTTTATAGCTCCGGCGCTATTCAATTTTGGCGGATACTTTGACGATGCCTCCGACGAGAATTTCCCTAATGCCTGTTGGAGCGTCAGCCCAGTATGACTTTGAGGTCACGACGCTTGTATCGACCGTCGGTCCTTCCGGCACGTCGGTGAGTGCATCATAGTTGCCAATATGCGTGTTTACCGAGTCATCTACCGTTACCTCATAGATGCTATCTCCGCTTCTGAATCGATCTCGAAACGCCTTTGCGCTCTCGATATCGTCGGTGCAGAAGACGCAGTTTAGTCGGCTTGGTGCCTCAGGAGCAATTAGCTGTCTCGCTACTTCAAGGGCGACCTCCCAGCCAACTATCTTAGCGTTGTTGACGTTCCCAAAGTCTTTGAAACCCCTCCCTTTGCCAAACTGTCGGGTTTGCTTTCCCCAATTTCCTGGTGTGACGTTGTCACCCAATTGCCAGTGTCCACCGCCGACGTGATAGAGTTTGCGCATCACGATAGTCCCCTGATTAGATCTGCAGATTTCGACAATCGAGTCGTGATGCGCGGCGAACACGAAAGCTTAGAATCACGCCAAAAAAGCCCGTCGAGCCAGCGCATATCGAAACCACGACGATTTGGCGCTACGTACCGGTCGTTTCTCCTAACGCTCCCGACACTGCAAAGTCATTTCCTGCGAATATCCACGCATCCGTGAGCCGATCTCGAAATTATCGAGTTCTCTTAAGGGGTGCAGTCCAGCACTGTCACCATGATCTACAGCAATCTTAGCAATGCCCCTGGAATATCCGCGAGCGAAGTCTCCGGTCAAAGCGAATCGTAACGACCGATGTTCGGGAGCAGCGGCGTCGGCTCAAGTTTGGTTGACATACGATTGGAGATAAAGCGCTCCTGTGATTCATCCTGCGCCCAGACGAACCGCCGGGCGCGGCTTACGACAAAGGAGTTGATGTCACGAACGAGGCGCTCTGGTGTAGCGCCGCGCAGCTTATCAAAGGTCGCTTCGTCGTTCGCAGCTACAAACACCTTGGTAGGACTCAGCGGGATCGACAGAACTCCATTTGGTTCTTTGATCTTGAACATTTCAACAGGCCTGTCGGAAGTGAGTAGTCGGAAGGGCGCTGCGGAAACATCAACGACGGCATATCTCATTTGATTGATGTGGACACCCACCTCCTCGTTGTCGAAAGCCTTGATAACCATATTGACGCGCATCTTCGTCTGCAAGAGCGGGTCGCGCAGCGCGAGGTATTCATCGAAGGTTGGCGGGTCTGTGGGCTGACGCGAGGCCTCATAGCGAGTCTGGCAGTCAACACCACTTGCTGTCCAGATAGCAGCCGCTGCGGCGCGCAACTCGGGCATAGCGTCAGGGTGACGGAGACGGACCGCAATAATGAAGCGCGACCATGCACTGACCAATTCGCTAGTCCAAGGCAGCGACTGAATGCCAAGATGATTATCAAGCGCGTCCGACGCCTTCTGGTCGGCATACTGGAAGAATGTTTGCTCCAAGAACTGCGCGGCGTCCGGCGTGAGTTCGGGGAACGCATAGAGATCGCGCTCAAAGCCGGTAGAGCCTGGGGCAATGGGCTTCGGAATGAGCTTGCCGCCTTTCCGCGTGTATTCAATAAGCTTGCCGTTCGGCAACGGCGGGGCCCACTGCTTTAGGTAAAACGCGGGTATGAAGTGGTGGTCGCGAGGTGGATTCATTCCGAAGCTTCTACCTCAAGCATGACGGGAGTCGTTCACAACCGTGAAGGGCACCTCACGCTTCGTCCACCTCAATTACGTGACCGTGCACTAAATTCCAAAGCCAAAGCATCAGCCGACATCGCTTGGTACACTGTCATCATGATCCCATTTTATCGGCCGTCTCATTTCTCATTCTTTCGAAGCCTCGCTGGCACGACCTCAGCGACGTCCTTTACCAATTCGCGGACATCGTTGAACGTCTCGTCCGCACTGTAGAGCGCTCTTTCACCTTTCTTCAACTTGAAGTTTCGTTCTGTTCGGGCGAGTTGTTTAACTAAATCGGTCATTGCTACAGTCTGCTTGGCGACCGAGGCGATATGATAACCGATAAGTCGAGACTCCAAATTTGTGATTTCATTTCTTATGTAATGGACTTCATTCTCACCGGCCACGTACAGCCGTAGAAAGAAAAATCCGATAAGCTGAATTAGGAGACCTACCGATAGTCTAGGAGCAAAATGATCAAGGAAACTGATCCAATCCGTCACTTGGACCGAATTCGGATTGAATAGTGGATACCCAAGAATACCAAGAGCGATTACGGAAAAAAGGATACCGATCATCAAATTCAGATAGCCATTTCTCTGAAGTCGCTCCGACTCCTCAATCATCCTTCGACGATTCCGCGAGAAGGTGATCCGTATGCTACTTAGATGACGGTCGCGTTCTCGCTTAGCCCTCTCTTCTGGTGAAATTGGGGCGGGCTCAGGCTGTTCGCCCGGTAGCTCCGAAGGGGGCTCTAGTCGTCGTTCGAGACTGTCGGCCGTGCGCGCTGACCGAACGACCAGATAGAGTATTATCGTTATGATTGCTAGGATAACTGAACCATACACTGCCGCTGCCGCTGCAGAAATGGGGTTCGCAAGAAGATCTCTGATCTTTAAAATATCGTCGCGTTTCAGGAAATCCGATCCGGTAACGTAAAGGTTCGCGATACTTGAAATGGCGCCGACAAGAACTCCGATAATAGCTGGAATGACGGCTAGAAATGATAGAGATCGGTTGGATCTTCTAGCCACGAAATTAGCCCCCATACTATCTCAGTAGCGTAAAGGTTGCATTCTAAGCGAGAAAATCACTGTTAGTCTTTACGTCTTTTGCATTACGGTGACAGTGCAACTTACTGGCAACCCGGAGCATCCCCGAGCCCGTAGCGACCATTGAGCCGCAGCTTTGGTGGAGGAATGGATTCCGGGCTCGTTCCTTCGCAACGCCCCGGAATGACGGCGGAGACAGGGCGATCCTCCGCGTCCCTGCCCCTGCCTCCCCGCAATGATCTCCTGCAGCGTCGCCACATGCCTTGCAAACGCCACGTCCCGCTTCCGTCGCCGTCACCTTGGTCTGCGGCTTCTTGCCGACGAACGCCTTCTCCACCAAGACATAGCCGGCCTTCGCCAGCGTCTCGATGTGGGCGCCGAGGTTGCCGTCGGTGGCGCCGGTGAGTTTTCTTCAGGCGGGCGAATTCCAGGCCTACCGTTGCCGGCAGCGCGTTCAGCGCGGCCATGATCTTCAGGCGCAGCGGCTGGTGGATGATGTCGTCGAGTTCGGCCATCAGATCCGCCGCTTCAAGAGGCTGCCGAGGATCAGGCCTCTGCCGTTGACGAAGGCCATCCAGAGCGGGAAGGCCTCGCCGATATAGAAGGATTACGGTGACAGTGCACTAAATTCCAAAGCGAAAGCATTAGCTGACATAGTTTGTGCCCTGTCACCGCAATTAGATCAGTGGATAACGACCGCGATTACGGAAAATGGGGATAGAGAAGCGATGGGTTTCGCAAGGGCTCAACCCATCCTACGGGCCATATTCCAGAGCTGCGACCAAAACGAAAGCCCCCGAGGGGCCGAACTCTGGCGACGAGGGGGTCCAAAGCTCGCTGGCGCCGCGCGACGAAAATCCCTAACGTCGGGTCTGACCCTAAAACACCCCAGAATCGTGTGCCGATGCCGCCCGCGGAACAACTGAACAACGCCTTCGAATTCACCGTCTCCGAGGCTCTCGCAGTCCCTGAAGCGGACGGTGGAGGACACCTATGGCCATGTCCGGGTCCGCGGCGAGATCTCGGGGTTTCGCGGCGCGCATTCCTCCGGGCATTGCTATTTCGCGCTCAAGGACGAGAGCGCCAAGATCGAGGCGGTGATCTGGAAGGGCGTGCACGGCCGCATGCGCTTCAAGCCCCAGGAAGGGCTCGAGGTCATCGCCACCGGCAAGCTCACGACCTATCCGGGCTCCTCGAAATACCAGATCGTGATCGAGGCGCTGGAGCCGGCCGGCATCGGCGCCCTGATGGCGCTGATGGAGGAGCGCAAGAAGAAGCTCGCCGCCGAAGGCCTGTTCGACGAGGCGCGCAAGCAGCTGCTGCCGTGGCTGCCCGAGGTGATCGGCGTCGTCACCTCGCCGACCGGCGCCGTCATCCGCGACATCCTGCATCGGCTGGAGGACCGCTTTCCCCGCCACGTGCTGGTGTGGCCGGTGAAGGTGCAGGGCGAAGGCTCGGCCGAGCAGGTGGCCGCCGCGATCCGCGGCTTCAACGCGCTGCCTGAAGGCGGCAAGATTCCGCGGCCCGATGTTTTGATCGTCGCGCGCGGCGGCGGCTCGCTGGAGGACCTCTGGTCGTTCAACGAGGAGATCGTGGTCCGCGCAGCAGCCGAGAGCATGATCCCGCTGATCTCGGCGGTCGGGCACGAGACCGACATCACGCTGATCGATTTCGTCGCCGACAAGCGCGCGCCGACGCCGACGGCGGCCGCCGAGATGGCCGTGCCGGTGCGCAGCGATCTGTTCGTCGAGGTCGCCGATCTCGGCCGCCGCACCCACGCCTATTGGATGCGCGCCCATGAAAGCCGCCGCAACGAATTGCGCGCCGCCGCGCGTGCGCTGCCGTCGGCCGGCGATCTGCTCGCCATTCCCCGGCAGCGGCTGGATTCGGCGGGCAGCGCCCTGCCCCGCGGCCTCAAGGCCAACACGCACGCGCATTTCCGCAGGTTTACCGCGGCCAGTGCAAAACTGACGCTGCGCGTGCTGCACGGCCAGATCGCGCAGGCCGGTCACCGGCTCACGGTGTGCGGCGAGCGGCTTGGCCTCTCCACGCGCTCGCTGCTGCGGCGACGGCGCGATCGCTTCGCCGGGCTGGAGGTGCGCCTGCGCGCGTCAAAACTCTCCAATGCGCAGGCGCAGCGCAACGCGATCGCCCGCCAGCGCGAGCGCACGCATCGTCTCGCCGAGCGCGCGGGCCGCGCACTTCTCACGCTGATGCAGCGGCTCGAGGCCCGCGTCGACAACAGCGGCAAGCTGCTGTCGGCCTTGTCCTATCGCAGCGTGCTCGCGCGCGGCTTCGCCCTGGTGCGCGATGAGGCGGGACACCCCCTGCATGCCGCGGATGCGATCGGTCCGAACGCACGGCTCGAGATCGAGTTCGCGGATGGACGCGTTGCGGCAACCGCAGACGCGGATCGCGCAGCGCCGACGGCCAAGCGCGCGCCCTCACGGCCAAAGCCGGAGGCGGAGACAAAGCCCGCGCCGAAGCGCGTGGCCAAGCCGGTGGATCAGGGCAATTTGTTCTGAGGCCGGGAGCGGCGCCCCACCCTCGGTGTCATTCCCCGCGTAGGCGGGGAATCCAGTACGCCGAGGCTTCGCGGTCAATCCGAGACGTCTCGGCGTACTGGATCGTCCGCCTTCGCGGACGATGACAGCGCGCATGTGGAGACGTTCACGGCTCTGTCCTCGTCATTGCGAGGAGCGAAGCGACGAAGCGATGACGAAATGCGCTGCGACAGCGCGTAGCCCGCATGAGCAAAGCGATATGCGGGACCAGTCGCCCCGGATGTCGCTGCGCTCATCCGGGCTACGGCACCGTCATGCCTACCGGCAGGACAATCCCGCCTCGATCGTGGTCCAGAAGCCGCAATGCTCCGGCGCGCGCATGTGCACGCCGGCATGGGCTTCGAACAGGAAGACCGCAACGGTGAAGATGACCAGTGCAGATGAAAACAGGGCGAAACGATTGCGCATGCGCATTGCGTTTAATCGACATCTTGGTCGAACTAAGGCACGGCCATGCGATGAAACCGCATCTCGGCGCGATCCGTAGATTCACGGTCGGCCATTCTCCGTGCAGGGCGGTGGTCGATGCGGGGCTGTCCGCCAAATTTGTTCCTCGGGCAGCCCCGGCTTCGCTTCTTCCGAGCTACGGCGCGGCGAGCCCGCTCATCCGAGTTAGCGCTTGAGCCACTCAGCGACGTCGCGCTGCGATTCCGCGCGTGCCTGCGCATCCGTGCCGAGATGGCCGTGCTCGGGCGTGGCGGCGTCGCTGCTGCCGGCGAGCGCGTGCAACGGCGTGTTGGCGCGGTCGAAATCGTGATAGGCGCCGGGATAGACCACGATGCGCGCGAGCGCGCTGCGGCCATGCGCACCGTCGACCATCTGGCGACAGGCCGGCGGCGACGACACGTCGTCATTGGCGCCGATCAGCACCAGGGTCGGCACCCGCGTGCTCCAGCCGAGGCCGGCGGAGATCCGGCAATCCGGGTAGAACGCGACGGCGGCGCGAAAATCGGGCCCCGCATCGCGCGCCAGGCTCTGCGGACGCACCGCCCACAGCAGCGCACTGGCGCCGTTGGCCCAGCCCATCAGGCTGACGCGATCGCGCGCCACCCAGTTCTGCTTCATCAACCAGATCTTCGCCGCCGCGATATCTGCGACGCGCTCGCGCCGCGCCTTGACGTGCATCTCCTTGACGCGGCATTGCGGCCCGAACTCGCGCGAACCGTAGCTGTCGGGCAGCAGCACAGCATTGCCCGCCCTGAGCAGGCGCTCGGCCCAGTCGCGATAGCGCGGCAGCACCGGATCAGAATGGCCGCCGAGGCCGCCGCAGCCATGCAGCGCGATCACGGTCGGAAAAGGCCCCTCGCCTTCGGGCTTGAAGAGCTGCGCATGCAGGACGCCCGAGGCCAGCGGAATGTCGACCTGCTGCGGCGCAGGTACCGGCGCGGCGTGCGCGGCCGACATCAGCATCAGAAACAAGGCGGTCAATCGAAGGCGCATCGGGCTCTGCCGGGGGATCCTTCGTCCAAGCACTATCATAGGCAAACGGCGGCAAAACATCACAAACCGGTGGGTTTACCGGGCGGACAAGCCACCCTATCTATGCTACATCCCGTTCAACACATCGTGCCCTTCAAGGGCCTTCCACGGAGACTTTCGACCGTGCTGAACAAGTTCGGCCCCTCGGGCCATGGCGAAGCGCAGGTGCAATATCTCGACGGCGATTTCCGCGTGATCTCGCCGGGGACTTACGTGCGCTGCGCGATCACCGACGCGCGGATTCCGCTCGACGAGTTGAAGTACTGGAGCGTGGATCTGCAAGAGGCCTACGCCACGCCCGCGGCCGTGTTGCAACGGCATTATCCCGGCGCGCCGAAGCCGCAGGAATCGTGATCTGGTAGATCCCGTAGGGTGGGCAAAGCGAAGCGTGCCCACGTTGATTGCCTCGATTGCGAAGAGTCCGTGGGCACGGCGCTTTGCGCCTTTGCCCACCCTACGAGAGCGAGCTTGTGGCATCGCCCTTCTATCGCTGCTCGGTCGCATCGCCGCCCACGCAGGTCTTGACAAAGCTCTTCCTGGCTTCGCCGACGATCTTCTGATCGATCGCCTGCTTCAGGCAGTCCAGCCGCGCCTGCGCCAGGCAGAGCTGCAGCTGGTCGCGCTTGTCCTGCCCTTTCAGGCTCGCCGTCGTGGCAAGGCACGTCACACGCTTGGCCGCGGGAACCGGCACCGTGGCGGTCGGGCTTGCGGCCGGCGCGGGCGCTTGTGCCAACACCGGCGCAACGAACAGACACACAAGGCTGGCGGCAATGGCTGCGGACGGCAATCTCATCGAATTCTCCCGATCGTCCGAGATCGATAGGAGTTTTGCGATGAATGCCGCCTGAATGATGAACTCTCGCGGTGCCGTAGGGTGGGCAAAGCGCAGCGTGCCCACCACCTGTCTCCGAAAGCAAGAGATGGTGGGCACGGCGCAAGAGCGCCTTTGCCCACCCTACGAGACCTCTCGAGATCACCGCCTGGAGAATCTTCGCTCGCGCGCCTTGTAGAGCTGCTCGCTGATCAAGCGCTCGAGCTTTACGGGATCGTCGAACTCGAGATGGACGGCGAACGCAACGATGCCGTCAGGCACGCCCTCCATGCCGCGCAGGCGTGCAAGGTCCTTTTCCGTCGTCACCAGCGTGAGCTGCTCGCGCCGGGCCTCTGCTGCGAGCGCCGCGATATCCTCGCGCGAGAACATGTGATGGTCGGCAAAGGGCCGCGCGCGCGCGACGTCGATGCCGTTGGCACGAAGGGTGCGGAAGAAGCGATCGGGATCGCCGATGCCGGCGAAGGCGAGCACCCGCTTTCCCAGGAGCTGCGCCAGCGAGGCCGCATCCGCCTTCAGGCGCGCACGCAGCTCGGGCTTGTTGCGCTTGGCGAGGCTCGGCGGCGACGTCGTTGGCGGCGCGGCCCTCGCCGATCAGCACCAGCGCGTCGGTGCGCGCAAGCTGCGCGTTCAGCGGCGCGCGCAAGGGACCGGCGGGAAACACCTTGCCGTTGCCGAGGCCACGCTCGCTGTCGATCACGATCAGGGACGCGTCCTTGAGCAAACGCGGATTCTGGAAACCGTCATCCATCAGGATCACGGTCGCACCCCGTGACTTCGCCAGCGCGACGCCCTCGAGCCGGTCGCGCGCCACCGCAACCGGGACGTCGCGCGCCATCATCAGCGGTTCGTCGCCGACATCGGCAGCGGAGTGCCGTTCGCGCTCGACCATGATGGGGCCTTTCAGCCGTCCGCCATAACCGCGGCTGAGCACCACCACGGTCTCGCCGAGCCCGCGCAGCAGCCTGGTCAGCGCCAGCACGGTCGGCGTCTTGCCGGCGCCGCCGACATGATAATTGCCGACGCAGATCACGGGGATGCCGGCATCGGTGCCCTTGCGCAGCATGCGCCGTTCGGTGATCGCGCCGTAGATGGCCCCGAGCGGCCGTAACGCATAGGACGGGAGGGAACGTGGCCGGTACCAGAAGGCCGGCTCACGCATTGGCGGCCCCCATCTCGATCCGCAATTGCAAAAGATACGGCTCGAGCGCGGTCATGGTGCGCTCAAGTCCGCCGCCGAGCTGGTCGACCACACCGGTACTTGCGCGCAGCATCTTCTCGCGCAGGGCGGGATCGGCCAGCAACTGGCCGAGCTGCTTGACCAGCGCCTCCTGCGTGTCGGCCTGCCGCGCTCCGCCGCTCTTATCGAGCGCCTCGAACAATTCGGCGAAGTTGAAGACGTGCGGGCCATGGACGATCGCGGCCCCCAGCTTGATCGCCTCGATCGGGTTCTGCCCGCCATGGCGGATCAGCGATCCCCCATGAACACGATCGGCGAGAGGCGGTAGAACAGGCCGAGGCTCGCCCATGGTGTCCGCGACATAGACATCCGTGGTCGCGGTCGGCAGCTCTTCGCGCGAGCGCAGCGCCGGCGTCAGGCCGGAGGCCGTGATCAAGCCCGCGATCGAGGAGCCGCGATCGGGATGCCGCGGCACGATCACGGTGAGCAGCTGCGGAAAGAAACCGACGAGGCTGCGATGCGCCGCGACCAGCATCTCGTCCTCGCCCGGATGGGTCGAGGCCGCGACGATGATCGGCCGCCCGCGCGTCATCGCCATCAGCCGCTCGAGCTTGGCAGGATCGGCCGGCGGCGCCGCCACGTCGAGCTTGAGATTGCCTGTGGTGACGACGTCGCGGCCGCCGAGCGAGGCGAAGCGTTCGGCATCAATCTTCGACTGCGCGAGACAAATGTCGAACCGCGACAGCAGCGCCGAGATGGTGCCGTGCATGCGCCGCCAGCGCGGGAAGGAGCGCGGCGACATCCGCCCGTTGATCAGCACCATGGGCACGCGGCGCGCGGCACCTGCCAGGATCAGATTGGGCCACAGATCGGATTCGATGAACAGCGCCAGCGACGGCTTCCAATGGTCGAGGAAGCGCGCGACGTAGCGCGGAGAATCATACGGCACGTATTGATGGATGACGTCGGGCGGAAAGCGCTTGGCGACCACGGCGGCCGACGTGACGGTGCCGGAGGTGAGCAGGATGCGCAGGTTGAGATCGCGCAAGCGCTCGATCAGCGCAGCCGCGGCCAGCACCTCGCCGACGCTGGCCCCGTGGATCCAGACCAGGGGCCCATGCGGCCGCACGTCGCGCGACAGGCCACGGCGCTCGCCGACCCGCGCGGGATCCTCCTTGCCCTGCTTCAGCCGCCGCTTGATCAGCGCAGGCGCAAGCGGCACCAGGCCGGAGGCCAGGCGCCGATACATCCGCAGCGTCATGGGCAGCGAACTCGGCAGCGACTTAGCCATCTTGGGGCCCCGGGCGGCCGAGTTGCGCGTAGGCGCGGCGGGTCGCCTCGTTCAACGTCTCTTCCAGCTCCAGCCGCAGCACTTCCATCGCGGCAGCGTCGGCATCCGGCGGGACGTGGATTTCCTTGATGCCGACCAGGACGCCCCGCCCGAACGGCAGGTTGATGGTGGTGCGGTCCCAGTTCTTCAGCCGGATGAAGCGGCTGGTCGCCATCGCGAAAGGCATGATCGGCCGCCCCGATTCCCGTGCCAGCATGATGATGCCGAGCCCGGCCACGCGCGCGCGCTTGGGGACATCGGCCGTCAGCGCGACATTACAACCGTCCTGGAGCGTCCGCACCATTTCCTTGAAGGCGCCGACCCCGCCCTTGCGGTGGAAAGCGCTGCCATGATCGCCGGAACCGCGGATCAGGCCGATGCCGAGCCGCTCCACCGCGATGGCGTTGAACTCGCCGTCGCGGTGACGGGAGATCAGGACCTTGGCCCGGTAGGAGTCCTTGTTCTTGATGAAGGGGGTGAGGAAATGCTGGCCGTGCCAGAAGGCGAAGATCGCGGGGATCTGCGGCTCGACGATGTCGTAGACGTCGGGCGGATCGAACGTGAATCTGTTGGTCCGCCAGACCAGACGCAGATATTCGGCCGCCAGAAACCCGACGGCACGCTGAAACCAGCTGCTTCGCAGCGTATTGCGAAGCAGTTTTTTCAACGCGCCGGTTCTTGATTGGGGTCGAGCAGCCGATGGAGATGGACGATGAAATAGCGCATCTGCGCGTTGTCGACCGTCGACTGCGCCTTGGCCCGCCAGGCGGCGTGGGCGGTCGCATAGTTCGGGTAGAGGCCGACGATCTCGACGTCGTCGAGATTCTTGAAGGTGTTTTGCGTGAGATCGACGAGTTCGCCGCCGATCACGAGGTGAAGCAGTTGTTGCGGGGCACTATCTGGCATGACTTTCTGTTCCTAACGGGCTGCCCGGCAAAGCAGTTGTTCGACAAGCACGACGAAAAGCGCCTTAGGCCAAGGGGCGGTTTCGAAAATGCGCGACAATGCCCGCATGACGATCGCGCCCCGCTGCCACCAGCACCCCGTGCGCCACTTCCCGGCGGTTATAGAGGATGGGTTCTCCGGAGAGGTCGCTCATCCTACCATCCGCTTCCTGCACGATCAAATCGGCGGCCGCAAGGTCCCAATCATGGCTGTTGCCCCCCGCAAAAGCCGCATCCAGCGCGCCATGGGCGACCCGGCACAGACGCAGCGCAAGCGAGCCGATTCGCGGATGCAGCGTGATGTCGCCGGGCGACGGCTTCAGGCGCTCGACCAGGGGTTTCGGACCGGCGACGCGGGCGAAGTCCAACTCGACACCGGGCGTCGCCCGCACCGGGACGCCGTTGAGCGTCGTGCCCCGTCCGCGCGCGGCAAAGAAGAATTCGCGGCTCGTCGGCGCGAACACCGCGGCCAGCACGGGCGTGGCATCCTCGACCAGCGCAACGCTGACGCACCAATCGTCATGGCCGCCCAGGTAATTGCGTGTGCCGTCGATGGGATCGACGATCCAGGTCAGCCGCCGCGACAGCCGGGCAGCGTCGTCGGCGCTCTCCTCCGAGAGCCAGCCATAATCCGGCGTCGCACCGCGCAAGCGCGCTTCGAGCAGATCGTTGACGGCGATGTCGGCTTCCGACACCGGCGAGGAGGCGCCCTTGGTCCACTTCTTCAGCTCGGTGCGGAACATCGACTGCGCCAGCGCGCCCGCGTCCCGCACCGTGTCTTGCAGCAGCGCCGCGTCGCGCGTCAGGATGGTGTCGTTCGCGTCAGCGTCCGCCAAGCGTCAAGCCCTCGATGCGCACCGTCGGCGCATTGACGCCGTAGCGGAATTCGAGATTGTTCGCGGGCTGCATCGACTTGAAGATCTCGAACAGGTGCCCTGCGATCGTCACCTCGCTGACGGGATAGGTGATCTCGCCGTTCTCGATCCAGAAGCCGGAGGCGCCGCGGCTGTAATCGCCGGTGACGCCGTTGACGCCGGAGCCGATCAGGTCGGTGACGTAAAAGCCCTGCTTGATGTCGGAGATCAGCTCGGCGGGCGTCGGCGTGCCGGCTTCGAGATGCAGATTGTACGGCCCGGGCGAGGGGAGGACGAGACGCCGCGATGGGCGTGGCCGGTGGTGGCGAGGCCGAGCCTCACGCGCGGTGGCGCAATCGAGCAGCCAGGTGGTCAGCACGCCCTCGTCGATCAGCGCGGTCTTCTTCACGGCAACGCCCTCGGCGTCGAAGCTCTGCGAGCGCAGGCCGCGCTTGCGCAAGGGGTCGTCGATGATGCGGATGTTCTTCGCGAACAGCTGCTGGCCGAGCTTGTCCTTCAGGAAGCTGGTCTTGCGCGCGATCGAGGCGCCGTTGATGGCGCCGACGACATGACCGACCAGGGAGCCGGCAACGCGCGGATCGAACACCACGGGTACCTTGCAGGTCTCGACCTTGCGCGGATTGGAGCGCGCCACGGTGCGCTCGCCGGCGGAACGTCCGACGATCTGCGGCGACAACAGGTCCGCACCATGCGGCGCCGAGGTGAAGTCGTAATCGCGCTCCATGCCGGTGCCTTCGCCGGAGATGGCGGTGGCCGAGATGCCCTGGCTGGAGCGCAGATAGGAGCCATGGAAGCCGGTCGAGGTGACCAGCACCATGCCGCCCATGCCCGCGGACGCCGAGGCGCCGCCGGATTTGGTGACGCCCTTCACGGCGAGAGCCGCAGCCTCGGCTTCGAGCGCGCGGCGCTCCAGCTCTGAGGTCGCGGGCACATCTGGATCGAGCAGGTCGAGATCGGGGAAGTCGCGCGCGAGCAGCGCGGGATCGGCAAGACCGACATATTTGTCGTCGGGCGCGACGCGCGCCATCGCGACCGCGCGTTCGGCGAGCTTGGTGACGGCATCGCCGCTGACGTCGTTGGTGGAGACCACCGCCTGGCGCTGGCCGACCAGCACGCGCAGGCCGACATCGTCGCCCTCGGACCGCTCGGATTCCTCAACGCGTCCGTCGCGCACCTCGACACCTTGCGAGACGCCGCGCACCGCGACCGCATCGGCCGCATCCGCACCGGCGCGCCTGGCCGCCTCCACCAGCCGCTGCGCCAGATCCGACAGCGCGGACTGGTCGAACAGATCGCGATTGGCCCGCGACGATTTTGGGGCCGAAGACGTCGAGCTTGGTGAAGAGTTCACGAACGAAATCCTGTTGGGGCGGGGTGCGGGACTGGAACCCACAGATGTGCCCTGATTGCACGGACTTCAAGCATTTTCAGCCCGTCAAAAGCTCAGATTCGCACCATCGGCGCAACGTCTCGTCAATCATGCGTGCCAAGCTCTTGTCAATCATGAGGAGCAGTGACGGTGGGTTAACCAGCCTTTTTAAGCGGTTTCGGAAAGGGCCGCGCTAAGGTCCTCGCATCGACCGGGAACATAATCCTGGCGGGGAGAACTAAAGCCGTGAGGCGTCAAACAGCAACATGCGGGGTCAACCCCGCCGGGTCGAGCCGCTCCCTGCGGCTCGACCCCTTTCCCTTCCGGTCCGCTTCGACGCGCACGATCCGCGCGCCGACGGCTACACCAGGCAGATCGAACTTCATCGCGAACGCGTCGTGCTGCGCCGTGCCGTGCGCGGCATGCAGATGGCAATCAACGTCCGCGTCAGCGACTTCACCGGCGTCGCGCTGCGCGACCATGACGAAGCACAGGCCCTCGTGCTCGTGCATCGCGATCCTTCGCTCTCAGTGCCGCTGCTCGTCGGCGCCGACGGCGAAGAACTCACCGAGGCCTGGGCGATTTGGAGCGAACTATTCGCGCTTCCGCAGCTCGACGAGGGTGCGCGCAAACCCGCACCCCGCCGCCGCCGCGCCAATGCGATCCGCGCCCGCCGTCCGAAATTCCTGATGCGCCGCCGCACCGGAATGGCGCGCGAGTTGATGGTCCATCAGAACGAACGCGAGATCATCGCGAGGAATTGAGAGTGCCGTAGGGTGGGTTAGCCGCAGGCGTAACCCACCACTTTGCTCTCCACGCGGATAGAAGTTGGTGGATTACGCTTCGCTAATCCACCCTACGAGAGCTACACCGACCGCATCACCGCGTCGGCCAGCAACCCCGCAAACAGCATCAGCCCGGCGTGCTTGTTCGAATAGAACAGCCGCTTGCAGAGTTCCGGATCCTCGATCCGCAGGCGCATGATCTGCCACGCCAGATGCGCGGCGAAGGCGGCGAGCCCGAGCCAGGCCGGCCAGCGCGCATCGCCCGAGGCCAGCGCGACACCGATCAGCATCACCGACAGCCCGTAGAACAGGATCAGCGCCTGGTGCGTATGCGCGCCGAACAGGCGCGCGGTCGACTTGATGCCGATCAGCGCGTCGTCCTCGGCGTCCTGATGCGCGTAGATCGTGTCGTAGCCGATCACCCAGGAAATCGAGCCCGCATAGAGCACCAGCGCGGTAACGTCGATGCGGCCGAAGGTGACGGCAAATCCCATCAGGGCGCCCCAGGAGAAGGCGAGCCCGAGCACGATCTGTGGCCACCAGGTGATCCGCTTCATGAAGGGATAGATGGCGACGACCAGCAGCGAGGCGATGCCGGTCGCGATCGCGAAGCGATTGAACTGCAGCAACACCAGAAGGCCGATCACGGCCTGCGCGACCATGAAGGCCAGCGCCTGCTTCGTGCTGACCTGCCCCGAGGGCAGCGGCCGCGAGCGCGTGCGCTCGACCTTGTCGTCGAGATCGCGGTCGGTGATGTCGTTCCAGGTGCAACCCGCCCCGCGCATCACGAAGGCGCCGATGAAGAACAGCACGATGGTGAGCGGCAGCGCGCGGACGTCATGCGCCATGCCGCTGGCGAGCGCCGCCGACCACCAGCACGGCATCAGCAGCAGCCAGGAGCCGATCGGGCGATCGAAGCGGGACAGGCGCAAATAAGGCCGCGCCCATTGCGGCGCGAGCGTATCGACCCAGTTGCCGGTGGAATCGGCAACGCGGGCGGATGTGTCACTCATCGGGTGAGGACGTTGCCGTTGAGCGTGTCGAAGGTGCTGCCGCCCTTCCTGCCGGCAGTGGCCTCAGGCGCCAAGCCCGAACCCAGCACCTCGCTCAGCGACGGGCCGGCGGGGCGCGCCTGCTGTTGCTGCATCTGCTGCGCGACGTTGCAGACCTTCGCCTGCATGGCCTCGGTGTTCTTGTGGCCGTCCTTCATCTGCGCGCCGACCTGCGGCGGGATTCCGCACTTCGAGGCGTTGGTCTCGATGTACTTGATCATCTTCGACTCGGCCTGGCTGAAGTTGCGGATCAGCTTGCAGGCCTCGTCCGGCGGCGCATGACGATCGCTCGCGGCCTTGATCAGCTTGCCGCGCTTCTCGGCCTCTTCGCGCAGGGGCATGAACGTCTTCATGCAGTCCTCGCCGGGGCCGGCTTGCGTCGGCGGAGCGGCGCCGAACGCACCGGGGCCGCCGATGGGCGCAGCGCCGTTGACGGGGAACGAGGATTGCGGGGCGGTACCAACGGATGCGATCGGCGCCGAACCGTTCACCGGCGGGAACGCCGAGCTGGTCGGAGCCTGGTTGGGCAGCGGTGCGGGGAACGCGCTTTGCGCGTAAGCGCCCGCTCCAGCCGTGGCGACCATGGCGGCAGTGATCGGAACCATCAAATGACGGATCATACGGATCATCAAGAAAATCTCTCCGGCAGGAGCTGACGGGGTCCAGCGCCTTCTCAATTGAAGCGCAACCATCGTGCTCGCCATTTTACGATTCCCGCCGGCCCTTAACAACCCACCGAATAGGGCAAGAGCGCGGCGCGCCGACGCAGCGACTTGGCAATATTTACCCCGAAATGGCTGCTTTCGGTTAATAACGGCCCCAAATTGGACTTTTGCACCATGCCTTCCCACGATTTTCGCGCCCCCGCCTGTTCATCGACGCCCCCCTCGCCCAGGACGCCCGGGTCGCGCTCGACCGCGACCAGAGCAATTATCTCGGCAATGTCCTGCGCCTTGCCGCCGGGGCCGAGGTTTTGGCGTTCAACGGCCGCGACGGCGAGTGGCAGGGGGCCATCGAAGGCCGCAAGCGGCCGGAGGGCCTCGTCATCCTCCAGCAGGTCCGGCCCCAGGACCGGCTTGCCGACCTCGCCTACGTCTTCGCCCCGCTGAAACATGCCCGGCTCGACTACATGGTCCAGAAGGCCATCGAGATGGGCGCGGCCGAACTGCATCCGGTGCTGACCCGGTTTACCCAGGCCTCCCGGGTCAACACCGAGCGGATGCGGGCCAATGTCGTCGAGGCCGCCGAGCAATGCGGCATTTTGAGCATCGCCACCGTCGCCGAGCCGGTCGCCTTGGAGCGCTTCCTCAGCCAGCGCCCGGCCGACCGCCTGCTGATCTTCTGCGACGAGGCCGCGGAGGTCGAGAACCCCGTTCAGAGCCTGCAGGCCGCCCGCGCCGCCGGACAGGGGATCGACGTGCTGATCGGCCCCGAAGGCGGCTTTGCGGAAGAGGAACGGGCCCTGCTGCTGCGGCAGCCCAAGATCCTCCGGCTGGCCCTCGGCCCCCGGATCATGCGGGCCGACACGGCCGCGGTGGCGGCGCTGGCGCTGGTGCAGGCGGTGCTCGGCGATTGGGGCGGCAGGCCGCGCTAGAGACAGGCGATGCGAAGTCGAACCGGTCGTGCCGCGGGCTCCCTCAACCTCTCCCGCTTGCGGGGAGGCAAAGGCCGCCTGCGGCGGCCGTTCTTTTAGGAGGACGCCGAGGCGGAGCCTCGGCTATGGCGAAGCGCCGGGTCGGGGCTCTCCGGGGATGTCTTCCGTAGACTTCAGGCAATCCAGACGCAGAGGCAACCCACCCCGGCCCTCCCCCGCAAGCGGAGAGGGAGAACACCGCCTTCGCGGACTATTGCTCTCCCGTTAAGCGATCGATCCTTTGGAGGTCGAAACCGCGCATCGACCATGCTAAGGGCTGCGCAATTCCTGTCCTTCCCCTGCCCTGCCCGGTCCCACCGGGACGATGGACCCCGATTATGACCGCGACTGCCACCTCAAATGCTGCCGGCTCCGCCGCCTGGGCGGATACGCTGCTCTTGTCGTTCGCGCAGGCCGGCTATGTCAGGGCCGAGCCCGCCATCCTGCAGCCGGCCGAGCCGTTCCTCGACCTCTCCGGCGAGGACATCCGCAAGAGCCTGTATCTGACCACGGATCTCACCGGCGAGGAGGCTCTGCCTGCGCCCGGACCTGACCATTCCCGTCGCGCGCGACTATCTCGCCTCCGACCGCGCCGGCCAGCCGGCCGGGTTCAGCTATCTCGGCCCGGTGTTTCGGTACCGCAGCGGCCAGACCAGCGAGTTCCTGCAGGCCGGCATCGAATCGTTCGGCCGCCAGGATCGCGCCGCGGCCGATGCCGAGATGCTGGCTTTGGCTCTGGAGGCGACCGGCGCCTTCGGCGTCCGGGACGTCGAGATCCGCACCGGCGACGTCGCGCTGTTCAATGCGCTGCTCGACGCGCTCAACCTCTATCCGGTCCGGCGCCGCCGCCTGGTCAAGGATTTCAACCGCAAGATCAGCCTGGAGCAGGACCTTGAGCGGCTCGCCGCCGCGACCACCGCGACGCGCAGCGAATATGAGGGCGTGCTCGCCGCGCTTGCCGGCTCCGACCGCAAGGCCGCGCTCGCCTTCGTCACCGATCTGATGTCGATCGCGGGCACCACCAATGTCGGCGGCCGCACCACCGCCGAGATCGCCGATCGCTTCCTCGAGCAATCCACCCTGAAGGGCGGCGCGCTGTCGCGCGAGGCGATCGACGTGCTCAAGCGCTTCCTGTCGATATCGGGCAACCCCGACGATTCCATCGCAGCGTTGCGCGCGCTCACCACTGATGCCCGGCTCGACCTTGCAGGGGCGATCGACCAGTTCGAAAGCCGGGTCGGCTTCATGGCCGCGCGCGGGATCGACGTGAAGCACACGCGCTTCTCGACCGCGTTCGGACGTGGCCTCGACTATTACACCGGCTTCGAATTCGAGCTGCATCACCGCGGCAACGGCAGCGAGCCGCTGGTTGCCGGCGGCCGCTATGACGGGCTGATGACTCAGCTCGGCTCAGCCGCGCCGATCCCCGCGGTGGGCTTCTCTGTCTGGGTGGATGCGCTGACCAAGATCGGCCGCAAGGTGGGAGCTTAAGTCATGAGCGCGCCATTCGTTCTGGCCGTTCCCTCCAAGGGCCGCCTGCAGGAAAACACCGAAGCCTTCTTCGCCCGGGCCGGCCTCAAGCTGTCGAAGGCCGGCGGCGCCCGCGACTATCGCGGCACCCTCGCTGGCCTCGACAACGTCGAGGTCGCCTATCTCTCGGCGAGCGAGATTGCCTCGCAGCTGTCGCGCGGCCTTGCCCATCTTGGCGTCACCGGGGAAGACCTGGTGCGCGAAAACATCGCCGATGCCGACAAGCGCGTGTTGCTGATCGACGGCCTCGGCTTCGGCTATGCCGACGTCGTCGTCGCGGTGCCGCAGGCCTGGATCGACGTCCGCACCATGGCCGACCTCGACGACGTCACCACCGGCTTCCGCGAGCAGCATCACATGCGGATGCGGGTCGCGACCAAGTTCGTCAACCTCACCCGCTCCTTCTTCCAGAGCCACGGCATCACCGATTACCGCATCGTCGAAAGCGCGGGCGCGACCGAGGGCGCACCGGCGGCCGGTAGCGCCGAGCTGATCGTGGACATCACCACCACGGGCGCAACCCTCGCCGCCAACGGCCTGCGGGTGCTCGACGACGGCGTGATGCTGCGCAGCCAGGCCAATCTGGTGGCGTCGAAGGATGCCGACTGGTCGCCGCAGGCGCGGGAGACGGCACGGGTCATCCTCGACCACATCGCGGCACGGGCGCGGGCCAACAAATACCGCGAGGTCCGCACCCGCTTCCGGCAATGCGACGCCGCCCTGCTCGGCGAAACCCACAGCCGGTTCGGCGTCGAGGCCCCGTTCGGCGGCCCCACCTCGTCAGGCATGCTGACCTTGCACTGCCCGCCGGGGCAGCTCTATGCACTGGCAAGCTTCCTGCGCGAGCATGGCGCCGAGACCGTCTCGGTGGCGTCGCTCGACTACGTGTTCGACCGGGAGAACCCGCTGTTCGCCAAGCTCGAGACGTTCCTGCGGCGGTGAGCCCCAGGTCCGCTCAGCTTGCCCGCTCAGCTTGCCCGTTCAGCTTTGCGACAGCAAACGGCAGCTACCATATGCTGTTGAGATGACTTTGAACGCCTCTGGAATTTGATCGATGACGCTGGGCTCCGACGTTTCCGGCATGACGACCACCGCGGGCAATGCCGCCGCGAAGGGACTGTCGATAGTCGTCCCCGTCTACAACGAGGCGGCGGGGCTCTCTGCCCTGCACATGCGCATCTGCGATCTCGCAAAGACCATGCGGGAGCGCTATCGGCTGCCTTGCGAGGTCGTCTATGTCGACGACGGCAGCAAGGATGCGACGCTGGCGATCGCCCGTTCGCTGCCGGCCGACGCCATCGACGTCCAGGTGGTGTCCCTGTCGCGTAATTTCGGCAAGGAGGCGGCGCTGATGGCCGGCCTCGACCATGCCCGGCTCGGTGCCGTGATGTTCATGGACGGCGACGGCCAGCATCCGCCGGCGCTGATCGAGCAACTGGTACGGCACTGGATCGATGACGGCTATGACGTCGTCTATACCGCCAAGGCGCATCGCGACAACGAGAGCTTCCTGCGCCGTATCTCGGTGCACGGCTTCTACGCGCTGATCAATTGGGGCGCACGCCAGAAGATCCCGGAGGACGCCGGCGATTTCCGCCTGCTGTCGCCGCGCGCCGTCGCCGCGCTCCGGCAGCTTCCGGAACGCAACCGCTTCTTCAAGGGCCTCGCCAGCTGGATCGGCTTCCGCCAGATCCGCGTCGACTACGAGCCTGCTGCGCGCACCCATGGCGTCACCACCTTCAACGCCGCAAGCCTGCTCGGCCTGTCGATCGAGGGCCTGACGTCGTTTTCAGTGGCACCCTTGCGCTTCGCCAGCCTGCTCGGCGTCGTTCTCGCCGGCGGCGCCTTCCTGTTCGGCCTGTCGATCCTCTGGGAGGTGTTCACGACCGGCAAGCAGGTGCCCGGCTATCCCTCGCTCGTGATCGGCCTGATGACGATCGGCGGCGTGCAACTCATCATGATCGGCATCGTCGGCGAATATATCGGCAAGATCCTCTCCGAGCTGAAGGCGCGCCCGATCTACTTCGTCGCCGAGCACAGCGAAAAGCACTTCGAGACCGACAAGGCGGACGACGCCGCGAAGAGGACGGCGGCCGAATGAGCGCGGCCGCGGACCTGCGGCGGATCTGGCTCTGCGCCGACGATTACGGCATCAGCCCCGGCGTCAACCGCGCCATCCGCGACCTGATCGAGCGCGGTCGCCTCAACGCCACCTCGGTGATGATGGTGGGACCCGCGATCGCACGCAGCGAGGTCGAGGCGCTGCAGGCCTCGGCGAGGTCGAGCGCGCGCTGCGCGATCGGACTGCATGTGACGCTGTCGGCGCCGTTCCGCCCCCTCACCATGCATTTCCGCCCGCTCGACGGCGACATGTTCATGCCGTTTCCGAAGCTGCTGCGCGCCGGGCTGATGCGCCGCCTCGACCGCGAGTTCTTTCGCAACGAGGTGAAGGCGCAGCTCGCGGCCTTCATGGAGACGTTCGGTCGCGCGCCCGACTTCGTCGACGGCCATCAGCATGTACAGCTCTATCCGCAGGTGCGCGACGGCTTCGTGGAAGCGGTCAGCGACGGCGCGCCGAAGGCCTGGGTACGCCAGGGCGGCCGCGACCTGCCGCTCAAGCAGCGGCTGGCTTCGCCGAAGGCCTTGGTGCTCGATGTCTTGAGCGCGCAATTCCGCCGCCGCGCCGGCGGCGCCGGGCTCGACTTCAATCCGGGTTTTGCCGGCGCCTATGATTTCACGCGTGGGACCGATTTCGGCGAGTTGATGCGGCAGTTCCTGGAAGGCTTGCCGGACGGCGGCCTCGTGATGTGCCACCCCGGCTTCGTCGACGATGTCCTTGCCGGGCTCGACCCGATGACCGACGTCCGCGAACGCGAGCATGCCTATCTCTCAGGCGAGGCGTTCGCCCGCCTGCTGACGGACAGCAACGTCACGCTGGGATGAAGCTGGCCAAAAGCAAGCTTTGAGGCAGCTTGTCGCATACGGAAATTTAATCCGGCCGGCACTGTTGAGGCCACAATGGAACCCTACATCTGCCTCGCGCTTGTTTTGCGCGAGGGAGACTGACCATGACGCCGCAGGAACGCCAGCTCGTCGACGACCTTTTCGACCGGCTCTCGAAACTGGAAAACGCACCGCGCGATCCCGATGCGATCGCCGCGATCTCCGATGGCTTGCGCAAAGCCCCCGGCGCCGTCTACGCGCTGGTGCAGACCACGCTGTTGCAGGACGAAGCACTGAAGCGTGCTCATAACCGCATCCAGGAGCTGGAGGCGGCCCATGCGCCCGAGCAGGCGCAGTCCGGTGGCTTCCTCGACACCATGCGTGACACCCTGTTCGGCGGCGGCCCGTCGCGCGGCTCGGTTCCGAACGTGCCGCCGCGAGAGCAGCGGCCGGTTTGGAACACCGGCCAGGCGATGCCGCAGGGTCAGCCGGGCTATGGCGCACCGCCGCCCTATGGACAAGCCTATGGTCAAGGTCCGGGCCAGGGCTATGGCGCTCCGCCGGCCGGCGGTGGCGGCGGTTCGTTCCTCGGCACGGCGGCGGCAGCCGCAGCCGGCGTCGTCGGCGGCTCTCTGCTGCTCTCGAGCATCCGCGGCATGATGGGTGGATCGCACCAGCAGGCTTTCGGCGACACCAATGGTCTGGGCGGCGATCGCAGTCCCTGGAGCGGCAGCGATCAGTCCGGCGGCTCGCTGGCGCGCGATGCCGGCCTCAACGACATCGGCTCGAACCGGGAGTCCCGCCAGAGCTTCTCTGATCAGGCGAGCAACGATCATAACGACAACGATCAGAACTACGGCGACGACGACGACAACGTGGATATGGCCGATGACAGCGATTATGGCGGCGGCGACGACGGCGGCAGCGACTACGCGTAAGGCTGCGCGATAGCGCCACAGACAAGAACGGCCGCCCGGGAGGCGGCCGTTTTCGTAACATCTTGCCGGAGCCCCTTTTCCCCTCGCGGGAGCGGGCGAGGAGACATCACATCACCACGACCTTGGTGCCGACATTGACGCGGCCGTAGAGGTCGATGACGTCCTCGTTGCGCATGCGGATGCAGCCGGAGGACACGTTGGTGCCGATGGTCCAGGGCTCGTTGGAGCCGTGGATGCGGTAGAGCGTCGAGCCGAGATACATCGCGCGGGCACCGAGCGGATTTTCCGGGCCGCCTTCCATGTGCCGGGGAGATCGGGCCGCCGCGCGATCATTTCGGCCGGCGGCGTCCAATCCGGCCATTCGCGCTTGGCCGTGATCGATTTCACGCCGGACCAAGTGAAGCCGGGGCGGCCGACGCCGATGCCGTAGCGCATCGCCCTGCCGTTACCTTCGACAAGATAGAGGAACTTGTTCGGCGTATCGACCACGATCGTGCCGGCGCTTTCCTTGCCGCCATAGTCAACAGATTGCTTCTCGAACCTCGGATCGAACTGACGCTGGCGCGGATCGACCGCCTCCTGCTGGAGCGCGCCTTGCTGGTATCCGCCCTGTTGATATCCACCTTGCATCTGCGGTTCGCCCATCGGCGGCAGGCGGCGCTGGTCGTAGTAGCCCGGCTGCTGCTGATAAACCGGCCGCTCGGGCGCGTAGGCCGGACCGCGGCCGGGGCCGTCGCCGAACAGGAACTCGATGAAGCCGCCGCCCATGTTCGAATTGGAGGCGACGCGCACCGGCGCCGGCGGCACCTGCGGCGCGTAAAGCACTGCGGGCGGATCGTTCGACACGGTGTTGTCGAAGGCGACGGCGCTGTTCGCGCCGGCAAAGAAGGTGCAAGCGCTGCCGAGCAGCGCGACAGACATTTTCTTGAACATCGACGTACTTCTGTACTGTTTCGTCTAGATCACATGCGCCGTGGGAGCTGATGGCCGATCGGCATCCGCGACGTGGTCAATAAAAAGCAAAAGCCGTTTTGTTTGGTAAACGGAAGCCGCGTTTTGATTCACCACGTCGCGGACAGAGGGCCAATTTGGCGATCAGCGTTTATTTTCGATGAACGCTGCACGGCCATGGTTAATCGCTTCTTTGCACGCCGTCGCACGACGCCGCACAACAGTTCCGGCCGTGAACTTCGTGTTAAATCGCTTCTGCCTAAAAAGACGCGTGAGTGAGGTGGGGGAGTATCCTGATGGCTGTTCACCGCAAACGTTTTCGCGTCGAGGATATCGCTGGTGGCGGCGAGATGCCGAATTTTGACGTCACTGAAGAGGCAATCCCGATGCATAGCGAGATCATGGCGGAGCTGCGCGCGATCCGTGCACAGATGGCGAAGGGCAGCGTGCCAGCGCCGCTGTCCGGTAGCGCAGCCATGGCGGCGATCGACGCCTCCACCGCCCACGAGCTCGCTGAGGCGCGGACCATGCTCGAGACCTATCGGGCCCAGATCGAGCAGTGCGAAAAGCTGAAGGTCGAACTCGACCTGATCCATGACGCCATCGACCGCACCAAGCGCGAAATCGCAACGCTGCACGGCAAGAGCTTCGACGGCGGCGAAATGGCCAAGGTCAACGGCGAGACTCGGCGCGGTGGTCGGCGGCACCGAACAGGCGACCCAGCAGATCCTGGAAGCCGCAGAAGCAATCGACCAGGCGGCCAGCGCGATGGCCAAGGTGGATTCGGTCGACCAGCAGAAGCGGCTCGCCGACGACATCCAGGAACGCGTCATCTCGATCTTCGAGGCCTGCAACTTCCAGGACCTGACCGGCCAGCGCATCAGCAAGGTCATGACCACGATGAAGTTCATCGAGCAGCACATCAATTCGATGATGGACATCTGGGGCGGCGTCGATGCGATCAAGGCCCACGTCGTGCCGCAGGTCGACAATCGCAGCGAGGACGACAAGCTTCTCAACGGCCCCAAGCTCGCCGGCGACGTCGGCCACGCCTCGCAGGACGACATCGACGCGCTGTTCGACTGAGCGCGAGATACGGAAAAGCAAAACGCCGGCCTTCGGGCCGGCGTTTTTGTTTTTGGATCCACCATCTCCGCTGTCATCGTCCGCGAAGGCGGACGATCCAGTATTCCAGAGACAACAATGATTAAGCCGAGAGGCCGCGGCGCACGTCATGCCCCGCCTTCGCGGGGCATGACGGCGGAGCGAGTGCTACGCCCGCGGCGCGCAGCGGACGTAGACCATGTTGCCGTAGCGGGTGGCGGCGTCCTTGTCGATGAAGCGGGTGATGAGGACGCGGCCGTCGAAGGAGACGATCTCGCGGTCCTGCTCGCCAGGGGTCGGACCCGCCGGTCCGATATAGTTCTTGCCGCTCGGCGAGCCCTTCAGCCGCAGCTCCTGGGGCGTGGCCTGGTCGGCCAGATGCATGATCACGCCACCGGAGGAGCCGGCGGTGATGACGTAGGGATTCTTGCATTGGGCCCGGGCGGCCGCCTCGGTGCGGGCGCGGTCGGCCGGGTTCTGGAACGAGGCCAGACCCCAGCGGCCCACGATCTCGTCGGCGCGAATGGTCGCAGGCATTTCCGGGGCAACGCCCGGCTCGGCTTCGGGCGGCGGCGAGGACGAGGAAAAGGACGGCAGGCTCATGCCGCCGCCGCAGGCCCCCAGCAGCAGCGCCAGACAAGAAGCGGCGGCCAGATTGGCAACCGTGCGCGCGTGAGCTGAACTGATCATGGCATTCCCCCGAACAAGACCATGGCCGCACCCCTCCTGCAGCCAAGCGCAAAACCGCTGCCGGAGCAATGACGTCCTTTAATACGTCGGCGCCCCGAACAAGTTTCCAATGCCACCATCCTATATCCGCCTCACCAATCGCTTAACCACCTTTGCTTGACAGGATCGCGGCCAAGCCATATTTCCGGGCCTACTATTAGCACTCGGAAAGCCCGATTGCTAAGCGCGCCGTTCGATCCCTGGGATAGGGGGTGGACGGACGCGCCGCCCCACCCACTTTCCACTACTTCCGAAGCGAGCCTCCAAAGGGAAACGTCATGGCTAAATCCAAATTTCGTCCGCTGCATGACCGTGTCGTGGTCAAACGTATCGACGCCGAGGAAAAGACCAAGGGCGGCATCATCATTCCGGACACCGCCAAGGAAAAGCCGTCCCAGGGCGAAATCGTCGCCGTCGGCCCCGGCGGCCGCGACGAGGCCGGCAAGCTGATCCCGATCGACCTCAAGGTCGGCGACCGCGTGCTGTTCGGCAAATGGTCGGGTACCGAGGTCAAGATCGACAACGAAGATCTCCTGATCATGAAGGAGTCGGACATCATGGGCGTTTTGGCCTAAGGCCGTCCGCCTGAACGGCCGCTGAATGCGCCACTGTCATGCCCGGGCGCAAGCGCGTCTTCGCGCTGCATGACCCGGGCATCCATCCTTTCGCAAGATGATGGATTGCCGGGTCAAGCCCGGCAATGACGGAGAGAGCGCAACCCAGCACGAAACAAGACACATCACGAAAGAAAAAGGGATTGCAGACATGGCTGCCAAAGACGTCAAGTTTTCCGGAGACGCGCGCGATCGCATGCTGCGCGGCGTCGACATTCTCGCCAACGCCGTCAAGGTGACGCTCGGCCCGAAGGGCCGCAACGTCGTCATCGAGAAGAGCTTCGGCGCGCCCCGCATCACCAAGGACGGCGTCACCGTCGCCAAGGAGATCGAGCCTCGAGGACAAGTTCGAGAACATGGGCGCCCAGATGGTGCGTGAGGTCGCCTCCAAGACCAACGACCTCGCCGGCGACGGCACCACCACCGCGACCGTGCTGGCCCAGGCCATCGTGCGCGAGGGCGCCAAGGCGGTTGCCGCCGGCATGAACCCGATGGACCTCAAGCGCGGCATCGACACCGCGGTTGCCGCCGTCATCAAGGACATCGAGAAGCGCGCCAAGCCGGTCGCAGCCTCCTCCGAGGTCGCCCAGGTCGGCACCATCTCGGCCAACGGCGATGCCGCCATCGGCAAGATGATCGCCCAGGCGATGCAGAAGGTCGGCAACGAGGGCGTCATCACCGTCGAGGAGAACAAGTCGCTCGACACCGAGGTGGACATCGTCGAGGGCATGAAGTTCGACCGCGGCTATCTCAGCCCCTACTTCGTCACCAACCCCGAGAAGATGACTGCCGAGGCTCGAGGACGCCTACATTCTCCTGCACGAGAAGAAGCTCTCGGGCCTGCAGGCCATGCTGCCGGTGCTTGAAGCCGTCGTGCAGTCGGGCAAGCCGCTCGTCATCATCGCCGAGGACGTCGAGGGCGAGGCGCTGGCCACCCTGGTCGTCAACCGCCTGCGTGGCGGCCTCAAGGTTGCCGCCGTCAAGGCGCCGGGCTTCGGCGATCGCCGCAAGGCCATGCTGGAAGACCTCGCCATCCTGACCGGTGGCCAGCTGATCTCCGAAGACCTCGGCATGAAGCTCGAGAACGTCACGGTGAAGATGCTCGGTCGCGCCGGCAAGGTCGTGATCGACAAGGAGAACACCACGATCGTCAAGGGTGCCGGCAAGAAGCCGGAGATCGAGGCCCGCGTCGGCCAGATCAAGGCCCAGATCGAGGAGACCACCTCGGATTACGACCGTGAGAAGCTCCAGGAGCGCCTCGCCAAGCTCGCCGGCGGCGTCGCGGTGATCCGCGTCGGCGGCGCCACCGAGATCGAGGTCAAGGAGAAGAAGGACCGCGTCGAGGACGCGCTCAACGCCACCCGCGCCGCGGTGCAGGAAGGCATCGTCCCCGGCGGCGGCGTCGCGCTGCTCCGCGCCAAGAAGGCGGTCGGCCGTCTCACCAACGCCAATGCCGACGTCCAGGCCGGCATCAACATCGTGCTGAAGGCGCTGGAAGCCCCGATCCGCCAGATCTCCGAGAACGCGGGCGTCGAAGGCTCGATCGTGGTCGGCAAGATCCTGGAGAACAAGTCGGAGACCTTCGGCTTCGACGCCCAGAACGAGGACTATGTCGACATGGTCGAGAAGGGCATCATCGATCCCGCCAAGGTGGTCCGCACCGCGCTGCAGGACGCCGCCTCCGTCTCGGGCTTGCTCGTCACCACCGAGGCGATGGTCGCCGAGGCGCCGAAGAAGGAAGCCCCGCCCGCCATGCCGGCCGGCGGCGGCATGGGCGGCTTCTAAGCACGGATCTGCGAGAAGCTCGCTCGGTCCGATCGGCTTCCCGAATTGAAAGGCCCGGCCTAAAGCCGGGCCTTTTGCATTGCCCTAAGGCGAGTTGATTCTTTTCATCAACTATAGAATGCTCCCTGGAATGGTCTGGGGGCTACATGACCGATCCATCACCTGTCCCGGGGGCACCATCGCCCGCTCCGTCGACGCATGTTGATACCAACGAAAGCTGGTTTCGACGGACATTTGGCCAGTTCAACCCGTTGCGTGTGATTGGCGGTTTTCTGCTTGCGTTTCTGGTCATCGCAGCCGCAGGCTCGGCCGTTATCTTTTTCGCAGCAGCTCAATTTCAATCCCGCATCGCTGAGATCTCACCCTGAACGGCGCACCACTGACGATTTGGCGGGTCGACGAGTTCCGCGCGGAGTTCGTGACCTGGGCGAGCGATATCCGAAAGCTCCGCGATGGTATCGCGCAGGATCGCATCAACCTCGCGAAAGACAAGCAGACCAATTTGGTGCATGCAGCCGAACATGCGGATAAACTGGCCCGGCTTGACAACGACGTGAGGTCACTGAAGCAGCGCATCGTCGCGGCATTGCCGAAAGTGGCGGAGGACGGGAGCATCAAAGCAAAGCAAAATGAGGCAATCTCAGATTCTTTGGAAGGCTCCCTCCCAGAGACTTACGTCTCGGGGAACATTACTCGAGTCGAGTTGCTGTTGACCGACGACAATCTGGAAAAGCGCTTCGGCGAGGAGGTTGCCAAAGTCCGGTCGCGTTACAACGCAATCGTCGACATGGGCTCGGCGGTCAAGTCCAAGGCGGCTGAGATCAAGGGTTACGAAACCTGGATCACCAGTCTCGAAGAGCGACGAAAGGAACGCATCGACACCGCGGCAAAGCTGTTCGGCGAATCCAACAATGCGGCCGCCCCCGAACTGGTCGAGCGCATCGTGAATATGAGTTCCGAGCTCAGTTCGCTCTCGAAAATCTGGCAAGGCGTCGTTTATCGCACGGCACTTTGGACCAACGATATGCTGGTGCTGTCGCTGCTGATCTCCATGGGCGTCCTCGGCAGCGCCTTGAACCTGCTTGCCATCTTCTTCACCAACGACCAGGAGTCGCTGTCGTTTGGCGAGTATCCCCTTCGGTTGGCCTTTGGGGCCGTGCTGGCCATCGTCATGTTCATCATCGCAAAGGCCGGCGTGCCTATCCTGGCGGATACCACCAAGATCGGAAGCAATGCGCCGCTCAACCCCTACTTTATCTCGCTACTCGCAGTGGTTTCCGGCTTGATGTCCGACCGCTCCATGGCCGCCATTCGAAATGTTGCAACGACCCTACTGCAAAGTGTGGGCGGCGCCGATTTCAGCCAGCGCTACAGCCGCCTCGCGCTGGACGACCTCCTGAAGGCCGCAAACAGGGAGATCGACGCCTTGGCCCAGATTCTCGCCATGAGCACAGAGGACACCAAGAAGTTGTTTTCGGGGAACGACCTGATCTCACCCGACCGTCAGCGATTGATATCCGCTTTCTTCGGGCGATCGATCCGGGAGCTGTTTTCCGATCTACCGGCGACGTGAAGGCGCCGGACCCCAAGGCCGCCTCCGGGCGGCCTTCTTTTTGCCGACGATAAACTCCGCTTTCCGATTCAATCCACGGCCAAAACCCACTACGGTGGCGCCGATTCTATTGTTTGAGCATGATCTTTTCGGAAAGCCGCTTCACACTTCTCCGGATCATGCTCATTGCCCGAGGATTTCGTCGATGCGCGCGCTTCTGGTTTGTTCGACAGCCCTGTTGGCAGTTCTACTGGCAGCTTCGCCCGAAATTGCCTCCGCCCAGATGAAACTGTCGCCCAAGGCCACCGCGCCCGGTGGCGTGGAGACCCGCTATTTCACCTCGATCGACGGGTTGATGGACGGCAATGCCGACGTGATCCTGAAGGAGATGCGCCAGGGCAAGACGGTCACCGCAGCGACGCTCGACGTCTGTTATCCCGTCGCGAAGAATTCCGACCGCAAGGACCGCTTCGTCGTCAATCTCCAGGTCGCGGGCCAGACGCTGACCGGCACCACGCAGAGCGTCGGCGAAAAATCGCCCGTCAGCGTCAAGCTGCTGCGCAAGCAGTCCGGCGACACCTTCGAATTCCGCGGCCAGATCAGCATCGGCCAGGTGGTGACCGAGGTCACCTCGCCCGACAATTCCGATCTCAGCGAGAAGGAATTTCAGGACAACCAGACCTCCGACGACGGCATCACGCCGCAGCCGAAGGATTTCACCGACGTCTCCCCGGAGGCGATCGCGGTCAAGGTCAAGCTGGATGCCGCGACCGACTTCCTGAAGAGCCTGAAAGGCCAGGAGGTCGAGGTGACGCTGGCGAGCCTCACCGTCGGCTGCGATGCCCTGCGTGCGGGCGAACAGACCATCAACATGTCGGTCGACCCCGAGCGTGCCGGCGCGCTGCTGGCCAAATTCAAGGCGATGCCCGGCGTCACCGCCGCCGGCTGGACCGCCGGCATGACCGAGATGGACCGCACCATCCGCTTCACAGCTGCCGACTGGCGCGAGGGCGACAAGATCAACCGCACCAAGCTCGCAACCGCCGTTGCGAACGTCTTGAGCCGGACGCTCGCGGCAAAGCCGGTCTCGCAGAGCTTCAACCCGGCCACGGGCAAGCTCAAGCTGGTTTTCAAGCGGCCGAACCTGGATTTTCCCGCGCTCGGTTCTCACCGACACGGTCGAGATTGCGGGGCTGGTCTCGCCGGACAAGCCCGGCACGACCGACAAGCTCATGCTCTGGATCGGCAGCCCCGCGACGACGACCGCTGATGAGAGCAGCGGGCCTAAGCTCAATCTCTCCGACGACGCCTCGGTCGACGAGGAAGGCGATCAGCCTGATGACAACGGTTCGATCGAGGCCCTCGCCAAGGAGCCTCAAGGGGCAGCGCTGGGACGCCGACAAGTCGGTTTGGAAGTAAGCCGAGCTTATTGTGCCCCGGACGCAGCGCAGCACGTCAGTGATGCGCTGCTGAGCCGGGGCCCAGGGGCTGCGAGCACAGTCGCGTATGAGTGACTGGGTCCCGGCTCTGCGCAGCAGCGTTGCACGCTGCAGCGCGTCCGGGACACGAGAGCGGATTCAATTTCCCGTCGTCCTGAACCGCAGCGACTTCGGGCCGATCAACGTCAGCACGTCGCCCTGGCGCTTCCAGGTCTCGACACTGGACAGCGCCGCGACGAGCCTCGTCGTCGGCCTGCGCGCGTCCCGGCGGGCAGGAGCGATCCTGGATCTGCCCGGGCACGAAGATCACGGTGTTGCCGGCGACCGAGAACTGGCCCTTGCCGCCCTTGCACCAGAGCTCCAGCACGACCTCGCCGTGGTCCCCGATCTCGATGTTCGGAATGCGCTTGGAGCCCGCTTGCGGCAGCGCTTCGAGCGTCATCTCGCTGCCGAACGGAAAACCTTCCTCGGCACGCGCACTCCCTGCCAGGAGCCACAGCCCGGCCACCGCCCACGCGATCTGCTTCACCGAAATCATCTGGCATCCTCGATCGTTCTGATCTCGCTGGACCTTCTATAAGAGGACGAAGGCGCTGAGAAGATTCGAGGCCAACGGATGCCAGAAATCCCCGCAAGGCCGAAGCTTGCAGGGATTCCAGGCGGCGCCACGTTGCGTTTAACGGGTGTAGACCAGGCTCGGCAACCAAAGGACGATCTGCGGAAACATGATGCAGAGCCCGACGCCGATCGCCTGCAGCGCCATGAAATTGATCGAAGCCTTGAAGATCGTGGCCATACTGATCTCCGGCGGAGCCACGCTCTTCAGGTAGAACAGCGAATAGCCGAACGGCGGGCTGAGAAACGCCATCTGCATGTTGATCATGAAGATCACCCCGTACCACAACGGCACGTCGGCGGCTGCTACGCCCGGGATCCCGAGCACGCCGCTCCAGTTCAGGCTTTTCATGATCGGCAGGAAGATCGGCACCGTCAGCAAGAGGATACCGACCCAGTCGAGAAACATGCCGAGCACGAACAGGATCAGCATCATCAGGAGCAGGATCCCGTAGGGCGGCAAGCCGGTGCCCAGGATTGAACTGGCGACGAACTCCTGACCGCCCTTGAGAATGAAGAAGCCGACGAACATGGTGGCGCCGAAGAAGATCCACATCACCATCGCCGTCGCCTTCAACGTGGCAATGGCCGCCTCCTCGACCGCAGGCCAGGTCAACCGCCGATGCAGGGCTGACACGAACAGGGCGCCGAAGGTACCGATACCGGCGGCCTCCACCGGCGTGGCGATGCCGAAGAAGATGATGCCTAGCACGAGAACGATCAAAAGCAGCGGCGCGATCGTGTTCTTCAGCAGCCGAAGCTTCTCCTTCATGTCGACCCGCTCCTCCGGTGGAAGCGCCGGACCGAGCTTGGGATTGATGTAACATCGAATGGTGATGTAGGCGATATACATGCCGGAGAGCAGAAACCCCGGCAGGATCGAGCCGACCAGCAGTTCGCCGAGCGATTGCTGTGCCACCACCGCGTAGACGATGGCCATCACCGACGGCGGAATCAGAATGCCCAAGGTGCCGCCCGCCAGCAGAGCGCCGCAGGCAAGCTTCTGATCGTAGCCGCGCCTCATCATGGCCGGCAGTGCGATCATGCCCATCGTGACCTCGGTCGCACCGACGACGCCGACCATGGCGGCGAGCGCGGTGCAAGCGAGCACGGTCGCGGAGGCAAGCCCACCCTTGAGCGAGCCCAACCACTTGTAGACCGCATCGAACAGCTCTTCGATGATCCCGGCCTTTTCCAGCATGGCCGCCATGAAGATGAACAGCGGCACCGCGGACAGCTGATAGTCGGTCATGAACGGAAAGATGCGGGCCGGCGTCATGTTCAGGACGGCGGCATTGCCGAACAGGAACAGGAAGATGACCGCAAGGCTTCCGGTGCAGAAAGCCATCGGCAGGCCGAGTGCGAGCAGGGCGCCAAGCGAGCCGAACATCAGCAGCGTGAGCCAGGCAATGTCGATATTCCACCCCATGGCTCAGGCTCTCCCACGTGCAAGGAACGCGATGTCCTTCATGAGTTTCGAAATCCCCTGCAGGAAGAGCAGCCCGGCGCCGATCGGCATCAACAGCTTAACGGACCAATATTGCACGCCCCATTCGGTGAAGGAGTGTTCGTCGTTGTTGACGGCGTCGGCGGCAAATCGCCAGCTGGTCCAGAACAACACCCCGACGAAGATGAAGAAGAAGACGGATGTGACGATGTCGGCAACTGCTTTGCCGCGCGGCGAGAACCTGGTGTAGATCACATCGACGCGAACGTGCTGGTCTTCGCGATAGGCGTAGGCGCCCGCCAGCATATATTGCATGCCGTACATCAGAAACATGCTTTCATGCACCCAGTTGGTCGGCGAGTTGAAGGCAAATCGCGCGATCACCTCGTAATAGTAGACGAACACCGAAAGCACGGCCCAATAGGCTGCAAACTCGCCGGCCCGGATGTTCACGAGACTCGATCTTGTCGGTAAGCCAGGTGTGGACACCAAGCGTGGGGTCTTCACCTGTCCCCTGCTGGTCGACGTGGGCGGGCTGCTCCGCGGGAGGCGGATGAAGCCGGCGTTCCGCGGCCTCGCGCTCCGATGCGCGCCTCACGGCCCCCGGTAACAGCACGGCGTCCGCCAGCAGCATCGCGGCCATCAGGATTGCGAGCCAGCGCGAATAGCTCTGCCACCGTGCGAGACCGGCCTGTTCGGCCGCGAATTGCTGTTCGGCCACCTTGCCGTCGCTCTGCGCCTTCTTCAGCCGTTCGGTCATCTCCGGCGTTGCCGACGTATTTGGCGGAACCTGTGCACGCCGAATTGCGGTGTGCGAACTCTCGACGGCGGCACGCGTCCGCGAAACGTCCTCGCGACGGTCGCGCATCTCACCATTGGCATAGAGGATCAGAAAGAAGACCGGAACGAAGACGAGGCCCCAGAGATTCCGGAGATACAGACGGTGCAGGCCCATGAAGCCCGCACACAGCCAGAACATGAAGGCGATGAACAACGACGGACCTTGTGGAGCGCCGCGCTGCTTCTGGCGCTTGACGTAGTACATGGCGATCAGGGGGAACACGATCAGAGAGCCCCAATAAAGCCAATGGGGCAGCACGAAATTCAGACTTGGCATCGACGCCTCGGTGAGAGCGGGCTGGAGCGGCCCTTTGCGAATGCTCGAACTTGCGGAAGGAGACGCTTGATATGCCTCCTTCCGCTCTCGATCGGGTCGTGACGGCCTTAGAGGTCGAGCTTCTGGCCGCTGTACATGTCGGGCGTGACGTAGCCGAAGCTCGGGGATTCCATCACTTCAAGCTGCGCCTTGAAGATGCGCGCCGCGTCCTTGTCCTTGTTGGCCCATTTGAACCAGATCGGGACCGCCACTTTCTGGAATTTTTCGAGATCCTCTGTCGGCAAGCGATTGATCTGAACGCCGGCTTTCTCGAACTTGCCCCAAGCCTCCATATCGGCTTTCTGGATCGTGCCATGGTGGAGCGCCGAATAGGCCTGGACCTCGTTCTCCACCCACTGCTGCATCTTGGGTGAAAGCTTATTCCAGTGGTTCATGCCGACGCAGAAGTCCATCAAGTCGACCGGCTGGTAGATCGACTCCAGGCCCGGAGGACCCATCCAGATGTATTTCGCGACCTGCTGGAAACCGAGGTCCCAATTGACTGCCGGGCCGGTGTAGTCGGCCGCCTCGATAGTGCCCTTTTCAAGGGCCGAGAACACTTCACCACCCGGCAGCAGAGTCGTCTTTGCGCCGATCGCCGCGAAGCCTTCCGCGATCATGCCGCCCGGCACGCGCAGCTTCAGGTCCTTGAAATCCTCGATCGACCGGATCGGCTTCTTTGAGTGGATGATGTTCGGGCCATGATGGATGCGGCCGACATACATCAGCCCCTGCTTGGCAAATACGTCACGCGCGAGCTTCAGCCCGCCATTGCCGTAGAAGAACACGTCCCATTCATGAGGATAGCGCAGTCCCATCAGATAGGACGAGAGGAAGGCCGTTGCGGGCACCTTGCCGGCCCAATAGAGCGTGAACGAGTTCATCGCCTCGAGCACGCCGTTCTTCACGCCGTCGAGGAGTTCGAAATCGCCGACGACCTCCTTCGCAGCAAACGGCTTGAATTCGAGTTCGCCGCCGGTCTTTTCCTTGATCGTGCCGCACCATTGCTTGAAGGTGGCGAGCCCCACGCCTGCCGGCCACGAAGTTTGTACTTTCCATGTCGTCGTCTCGGCAGCCTGGGCATCGCCAATGTAGGGCGCGGCGACGGCGGCCGTGCCGGCCGCGACAAGAAACTTGCGACGGGTGGTCCTTGGCTTGGTTGTTTCGTTGATCATGGCATTCCTCCCTTGTGGTCGCCGTATTCCGCCCTTATCGGCGGTTATCTTTGCGGCATAACCTTCGGACTCAGCGGTTATTCCGCGAATTTTTGCAGCCAGCTGAGCAATTTAGGCCCAGCCGGACCGGCTCACATCCTCGCGAAGTTCCGAGGCCTCCCAACCCTTGCCGTTTCGGCCATGCTAGGGTCGAGCAGCGGGCCGGGACAAGCCAGCGCGGATTGAAGCATTTACGACCTTAGTCTATGCGGCAATGGGATTTCGCCATCGCGCCCTGCGTTGCCCAGGCCCTTGCGCACCACCCAGGAGACCCTGCCCTGTGAAGAACATCAGCGCTACGCTCGCAATCGTCTGGCGAATCGCGATCCCCTATTTCCGGTCGGAGGACAAATGGGTCGGCCGCGGCCTGCTCGCCGTCGTCGTCGCGATGGAGCTGGTGCTGGTCGCGATCAATGTGCTCCTCAATCAATGGCAGAACAGGTTCTACAGCGCGCTGCAGGCCTACGACCTGCCTGAATTCATCAAGGAGGTCTGGATCTTCCTCGGCCTTGCCTTCACCTTCGTCGCACTGGCCGTCTACAAGCTCTATTTGAACCAGTGGCTGCAGATCCGCTGGCGGCAATGGCTGACGCAGCACTATCTCGGCGAATGGCTCAACGGCGCCACGCATTACCGCATGCAGCTCAAGGGCGATGCCGCCGACAATCCGGACCAGCGCATCACCGAGGACGTCAAGACCTTCGTCGAGCAAACGCTGACCATCGGCCTCGGCCTTCTGTCCTCGGTCGTGACGCTGGCCTCGTTCGTCGTCATCCTCTGGGGCCTCTCCTACAAGGCACCCTTGTACATTTACGGCACCGACATCGTCGTCCCCGGCTTTCTGGTCTGGTGCGCGGTGGCCTATGCGATCGTGGGTACGGCGCTGACCCACTGGATCGGCGCCCCGCTGATCAACCTGAATTTCGAGCAGCAGCGCTTCGAGGCCGATTTCCGCTTCAACCTGATCCGCGTGCGCGAGAATTCCGAGCAGATCGCTCTTCTGAAGGGCGAGGGCGCCGAGCGGGGGCGCCTGCTGCAGCGCTTCGGCTTCGTCATCGGCAATTGGTACGAGATCATGAGCCGGACCAAGCGCCTGACCGCCTTCACGGCAAGCTACGGTCAGGCCGCAACGATCTTTCCCTATGTGGTGGTGGCGCCCGCCTATTTCGCCAAGCGCATCCAGCTCGGCGACATGATGCAGACCGGCTCGGCGTTCGGCAGCGTCCAGGATGCACTGTCTTTCTTCGTCACCGCCTACCGCTCGCTCGCCGAATGGCGCTCGGTCATCGCCCGCCTCGACGGCTTCGAGATGTCGGTCAGCTCCGCCGCCCAAGGCGCGGCGCTCGAGCCGACCATCGAGGTGGCGCCGTCGAACGGCAAGGCCATCGCGCTCGAGCAGTTGCTGGTCAAGCTGCCGAACGGCGCACCTCTGGTCGCAGCCGACGCCTTCACGATCCAGCCGTCGGAGCGCGTGCTGGTGACCGGCCCCTCGGGCTCCGGCAAGTCGACCCTGTTCCGGGCGATCGCGGGCGTCTGGCCGTTCGGCACCGGCACGGTCGCCATCCCTGCGAAGTCGAAGCTGATGATGCTGCCGCAGCGGCCGTATTTTCCGATCGGCCCGCTCGGCGATGCCGTCATCTACCCCGCCGAGCACGGCTCGATCCCGCCCGAGAATATCCGCGAGGCGCTGACGGCCGTCGGCATGCCTCGCCTGGCGGAGCGGCTCGGCGAGGACGGTCACTGGAACCGGACCCTGTCGCTCGGCGAACAGCAACGCCTCGGGCTTGCCCGCGCGCTGCTGCACATGCCGGACTATCTGTTCCTCGACGAGGCGACGGCCTCGCTGGACGAGCCGTCCGAGGACCGGCTCTACCGGCTGCTGACGGAGAAGCTGCCGCAGGCCACCATCGTCTCGATCGGCCACCGCTCGACGCTCGACGCCTTCCACACCCGCAAGGTGGCTTTGGCGAATGACGGCGACATCCACGTGCTCGGCAAAGCCAAAGCGCCGGCGCAGGAGCCGACCGCGGCGCGCTGAGGCCAACGCAGTGTGGCCGCTGGTCATCGAGGTCGAGCCATCGCTCCACTCGTCATGCCGGGGCTTGCCCGGGCTTCCACGCCCTTTCTCGGCTCAGAGCGATGTGGATGGCCGGGTCAAGCCCGGCCATGACGGCGTGGAGACAAGCAAAAGGGCGGCAGATTGCTCTGCCGCCCCTGTAGATGGTCTCGGGAAGAAACTTACTTCAGGTTGGTCATCGCCGTCAGGTCGAACGAGAGCTTGGCGATGCCGGCCGCGCCGCACCACTTCGAGCCGACGCCCGAGGGATTGATGCTGCTGAAGCTGCCGCTGAAGGTGGCGGTGTTGTCGCTGGTGAAGGCGTTGCAATTCGCCTTCGAGAGATCGGTGTCGGAGTAGCGGAGATCCAGCGTCGCGACCTTGTAAGTGAAGCCGACGCCGATATTCCAGGTGTTGTAGTCAGCATATTTGATGCCGTTCGGGAACGGGCCGCCACCCAGCGGGCTGGCGATGCCGGTGCCGTAGAACGAGTCGGACGTGCCGAACCACTGGCGGCCGAACTCGCCGGACACATACATGCCGACACCGCTCGCACCGAAGGTCGCGCTCGGCGCCGTCCACTTGGCCGTGATCGAGGTGTAGTTGCCCCAGGCGCCCGTGTTGAGGAAGTTCGGCGAATAGTATTCGTTGAGGCCGACGCTCCAGTTGTCGTTGATGGTGTAGTTCACCTTGCCGTAGACTTCGAAGAAGCTGACGTCCTTCTTCATCACGTTGCCGTTCACCAGCGCGTTGGCGGCGCACTCGGCGCTGAGCGGATTGCCGGCGGTGTCGGCGGCGGCGCCGTAGAAGCAGGTTCCGCCCGGATAGAGGTAACCCCAGACACCGATGTCGAAGGCGAAGGCGCCGAAGGTCGGGCGGATACCACCGTAGATGTCGATCTCGGCCGCGGCGCGGTTCGGGAAGGAGATGCTCTCACCGGCCACGCCCACATAGAGCTGCAGGTCCTTGGTGACGTTGTAGCGCGGCTCGAAATAGGCAGCGACCGACGGCTTGTGGTTCGATTGGGTGATACCGCGGAAGACGTAGTCGTTCATGATCGCGGCGCCGAAGGCGACATCCCAGGGGTCGAAAGCGGGCGGCGGCGGGGCTTTCATTGCCTTCACGTGCATGTCTGCTGCGAAAGCCGAGCCCGTCGTCACCATTGCCAGCGCCGTTGCCAACAAAGCCACTTTTTTCATTTCGATCCCCATCACCAGTTCTTGCCAGTCGGCCCCGGAAGCCCCCCGGGCCAACCGACTTGCGTGCAAAATTGCGTTACTGCGGCAATTTGGATTGAGGGACGCGGACCGTGAAGCAAAAATCACGGGCAACTGCCGACTTTTTAGGCGTTTTGACGATTCCACGAAAGGTTGTCGGGCGGTGTGTCTTCTCGATCACATTATTTGCATTCGAAAGTGCACCGCGAATCCGGGCAAGTACGGGGAGGCACGCCTGGCGTGGCAGCCGGGCTACGAATCAACCGGACACAGGAAAGGAAGGGCTTCGGAGGGAGCTGGGCGATGCAAAAAGGCCGCAGCGTTTAACGCCGCGGCCCTGCTGTTGACGATCACGGTCGCTGGCCGGGACCTAGCTCTGCCCCTCGGCCGGCGCCGCTTCCGCAGAAGACGAAGGCATCGCCCAGCTTGTCTCGGCTGCCGGTTCGGGAGCCGGAGCAGCCGCCGCCGGTGCTGACGGCTTCGGCGCGGGAGCTGCCTTCGCCTTCCTCGGTGCCGCTTTCTTTGCGGCCTTCTTCGGTGCGGCCTTCTTCACGGCCTTCTTGGCCGACTTCTTCGCAGCCTTCTTGGCGGTCTTCTTCGGAGCAGCCTTCTTCGATTTCTTCGTAGTTTTTTTGGCAGATTTCTTCGCGGATTTTTTGGCTGCCTTCTTCGCGGTCTTCTTCGCCGCTACAACCTTCTTGGCCTTTTTGGCCTTCTTGCTTTTCTTCTTCTTCGCTTTCGCCATCGTGGTCCTCCTGTTGCCGCCGAACAATGGTCGATCGGGCGTCTTCAGTCGTCACCCCGGGAGGACAGTTGAGGCCCTGAAAGCTCAACCTTGCGCGTTCAGTGCCGGCCGCGACCCGCCCGTAGCCCAATCGAGAAGCTCAATCGTGTGTACGACCGGAACTGACGTGCCACTGGCAATCTGCACCATGCAGCCGATATTGCCCGCGGCAATCATGTCCGGCTTGACGCTCGCGATGTTGGCGACCTTGCGATCACGCAACCGGCCCGCAAGCTCGGGCTGGAGAATGTTGTAGGTCCCCGCCGAACCGCAACACAAATGGCTCTCCGGCACATCTTTCACCACGAATCCATTCTTGGAAAGCAATTCTTTCGGAAGGCTCGTGATTTTCTGCCCGTGCTGCAACGAACATGCTGAGTGATAAGCGACGACGATGTTGTCCTGTCGCGCGGTCGGCTCTATCCCGAGGCCGGCGATGTATTCGGTGATGTCCTTGGCGAGCGCGGACATCGTCGCTGCATCGGCGGCGAAGGCTTTGTCCTCACGCAGGAGATAGCCGTAGTCCTTGACCACCGTGCCGCAGCCGGACGTGGTCACCAGGATCGCGTCGAGCCCCTCGCCGGCCGCTTCCTTGCGCCACGCCGCGACGTTGGCGCGCGCCCGCGCCAACGCATCCTGATCGTTGCCGAGGTGATGGGTCAGCGCGCCGCAGCACTGCTCGTCCCTGACGAGGACGACCTCGATGCCGTGGCGGGTGAGCAGACCGATGGCGGCCTGATTGATGCGCGGCGCCAGCACCTGCTGGGCGCAGCCCTGGAGCAGCGCGACCCGGCCACGCTTCTTGCCGAGCGCCGCGAACACGCTGCCCGGCAGCGCGCCGGGCGGCGGCAGCCGGCTTGGGGCCAGCGCCAGCATAGCCTTGAGGCGCTGGATCAGGCCGGGCGTGGCCGAGGGCCGCGGGGTCGGCAGGAACACGGCGAGCGGGCGGGCCAGCCGTGCCAGCACCATGCTGATGCGAAAACGCTGCGGGTCCGGCAGCACGTAAGCCAGCACCTGGCGTAGCAGCCGCTCGGCCAGAGGCCGCTGATAGCGCTGCTCGATCCTGACCCGGGCCTGGTCGACGAGGTGCATGTAGTTCACCCCCGAGGGGCAGGTCGTCATGCAGGACAGGCACGACAGGCAGCGGTCGACATGCTTGACCACCTCGGCCGTCGGGGTCTGGTCCTTCTCCAGCATCTCCTTGATCAGGTAGATGCGGCCGCGCGGGCTATCGAGGCCTCGTCGCCGAGCAGCACATAGGTCGGGCAGGTTGCGGTGCAGAAGCCGCAATGGACGCAGGCGCGCAGGATCTTGTCGGCTTCGGCGATATCGGGGTCGGCCAGCTGCGCGAGCGAGAATTCAGTCTTCATGCCGTTGCGCCTCGCGTCAGGCGTCCCCGATTGAGAACCGTCTTGGGATCGAAGCTGGCGCGGACCCGCTCGCTCAGGGCGGCAATGCCAGGCGCCTGCGGATGGAACACGTCGACCTCGCGCCTGACGTCCTCGCCCGCCCGGATCAGCGTGGCATGTCCCCCAACCGCATTGGCGTGCGCGCGCACGGCCGGGCCATGCGCGTTGCCCTTCGGCGGCAATGCGGCCCAGATCAACCCGCCGCCCCAATCGTAGATCACATCGCCCCCCGTCTCGCGCGCCAATTGCGTTCCGAGTGCCGCGCCCGAGGCCGGCGGACAGACGATCCGCCACACCTGCCAGGCTCCGAGCGCGCCGTCGGCGGCGAAGGGAAGCACGTCGCGGATCGTGGCCCACAGCGCCGCGGAGGCAGCGTCCTCGACCAGCGTCGCGGCTCCGAACGGCGCCAGCAATTCGCGCAGCGAGCCGGCACGATGGGCGGCGGAGGCCGTGATGCCCTCGAGCCGCAGCGCGGTCAGCGCCTCGCCCTCGCCTACGATATCGCCGAGCCCCTCGGTCTTGGCCCGGAATGCCTGATACGGCAGGTGCGCGGCGGCAGAGACGTCGAAGGGCGAGCCGAGCGCCGCGGTCATGGCCTTGTTGGCGAGGGCATCGTCGAGCCCGCGCAGCAGCAGCGTCCGCTCCGCTTCCGGCTTGGGCATCACCTTGAGCGTCACCTCGGTCATCACGGACAGCGTGCCCCAGGACCCCGCCAGCAATTTGCAGAGGTCGTAGCCGGTGACGTTCTTCACCACCTTGCCGCCGGTCTTGAAGCTGTCGCCGAAGCCGGAGACGGCATGCGCCCCGAGCAGGTGGTCGCGCGCCCCGCCGGCCCTGATGCGCCGGGGGCCGCCGAGCCCGGCCGCGATCATGCCGCCGATAGTGCCGCCTGGGGGCATGCCGAGCAGCGGCGCGGTGTTCATTGGCTCAAAGGCGAATTGCTGGTTCTTGGCGTCGATCAGCGCCAGCACGTCGGCGAGCGGCGCACCGGCCTGCAGCGTGATGATCAGCTCGTTCGGCTCGTAGGAGGTGACGGCATTCAGCGCGGACAGGTCGAGCACGGCATTGGTCGCCATGGCGTGGCCGATGCCGCGCTTGCTGCCATGACCGATGATCTCGAGCGGCTGCTCATTGGCAATCGCCGCGCGCACCACCTCTTCGACGTCTTTGGCGTCTCGTACTTTAAGCGTGTCCACGACTGAGCCGGTATCCAAGTTTAGCACGGAAAGCAAATTTGCGCCTGGCAGCGAGAGGCGCGGCGCTAGAACCGCGGAATGTCAGGGAATGCCAGCTTGCCGGCATGCACATGCATGCGGCCGAGACTCGGCGCAGCGGTGCAGGGTCGGAAATACCTTTCCGGGATTGAGCAGGCCCTTCGCATCGAAGGCGCATTTGAGCCGCTGCTGCTGGTTCAGGTCGATCTCGCTGAACATGTCGGGCATCAGGTCGCGCTTCTCGATGCCGACGCCATGCTCGCCGGTGAGCACACCGCCGAACTCGACGCAGGCGCGCAGGATGTCAGCGCCGAAGGCCTCCGCGCGCTCGATCTCGCCGGGCTTGTTGGCATCGTAGAGGATCAGCGGATGCAGGTTGCCGTCGCCAGCGTGGAACACGTTGGCGCAGCCGAGCTGGTATTTTTCGCCGAGCCTCGCGGATGCGCGCCAGCGCCTTCGGCAGCGCGCCGCGCGGGATGGTGCCGTCCATGCAGAGATAGTCCGGCGAGATCCGGCCGACGGCCGGGAACGCGGCCTTGCGGCCGGCCCAGAACAGGTTGCGCTCGGCTTCCGAGTTGGAGATTTGCAGCGTGACCGAACCGCAGCCTCTTGCGATGGTCTCGACGCGCGTGATCAGCTCGTCCACCTCGATCTTGGGGCCGTCGAGGCTCGATGATGAGCAGCGCCTCGACGTCGAGCGGATAGCCGGCGTGCACGAAGGCCTCCGCGGCGTGGATCGCCGGCCTGTCCATCATCTCCATGCCGCCGGGGATGATGCCGGCGCCGATGATGCGCGCGACGCATTCGCCGGCGGCCTCGACCTCGGCGAAGCCCACCATCAGCGCGCGCGCCGTCTCCGGCTTCTGCAGGATGCGCACCGTGATCTCGGTGATGACGCCGAGCAGGCCTTCCGAGCCAGTGATGACGCCCATCAGGTCGTAACCGGGATTTTCCGCCGACTTGCCGCCGATGCGCAAAATCTCGCCGCTGATCAGCACGATCTCGCAGCCGAGCACGTTGTTGGTGGTCATGCCGTATTTCAGGCAATGCACGCCGCCGGAATTCTCGGCGACATTGCCGCCGATCGAGCAGGCGATCTGCGAGGACGGATCGGGCGCGTAGTAGAATCCGGCATGGGCGACCGCCTGGCTGATGGCGAGGTTGGTGACGCCGGGCTCGGTGACGACGACGCGGTTGTCGAAATCGATCTCGCGGATGCGCTTGAACTTGCCGAGGCCGAGCAGCACGCCGTCTTCCAGCGGCAGCGCCCCGCCCGACAGCGAGGTGCCGGAGCCGCGCGGCACCACCTTGATGTTCTGCCCTGCACAATATTTCAGGATGAGCGAGACCTGCTCGGTCGTGTCGGGCAGCACCACGACCATCGGGGGCTGCCGATAGGCCGTCAGCCCGTCGGATTCATAGGCCCGCATCTCCGCCGGCGTATCGATCACCCCTTCGCCGGGCACGATTGCACGCAACGCAGCAATAATTTCGGCACGCCGCGCGAGCACGGCCTGGTCGCTCGCAGGCATCATAATGGCCATGATCTATCCTTCCGGCTGACGCCGCACGATCGATTTTGTCTCGGCAAATCAATCACGTCCGCGCCTGTTTGGGTAGGCCATCCGAAAGTCGGATCGACGATCTCGCGCCAGTTCGCTCTGGGACAAGTCGGAAATCGTGAAACCTGTCATGGTTTGATGACTTGTCCAAGCCGAGCAGGCCTGCCAAAACCGCCAGGTCGGGCGATTGCCGATCTGGCAAGAGACCGACCAGGCCAGACCCTCCAGGGAAGAGACGAAGAGCATCCGATGACAAAATTGACTTTTGGCGCACTGACGATCCTCACCGTGATTGCCACCGCACCCGCCGCGATGGCGCAGGATGCCGCAGCCGGCAAGACATCGTTCAACAAATGCCTGGCCTGCCACGCGATCGGCGAAGGCGCCAAGAACAAGGTCGGCCCCGAGCCTCAACGGCCTCAACGGCCGCAAGTCGGGCACGGTCGAGGGCTACAGCTACTCCGACGCGAACAAGAATTCCGGCATCACCTGGAACGAGGCCGTGTTCAAGGAATACATCAAGGACCCCAAGGCCAAGATCCCCGGCACCAAGATGGCGTTCGCCGGCATCAAGAACGAGACCGAGATCAACAATCTCTGGACCTATGTCTCGCAGTTCGACAAGGACGGGAAGATCAAGCAGTAAGCGCGTCGCAGACAGGCGCTGCAGCTTCGGTTCTGATCGAATCAGGACCGGAGCTGCAGCTTTTTATTTTGGGGCACTCTCTCCGCGGCGTCATTACGGGCGCAGCGACTTGTCCGCCGAAGCCTTGGCGAAGGCGAGGAAGCAATCCAGACTATCTCCGCGGTGGCAGTCTGGATTGCTTCGCTGCGTTCGCAATGACGGAGCATGAGGCGGCGACCTGCTTCCCCAACCAACGCTGTCATTCCCCGCGCAGGCGGGGAATCCAGTACGCCGCGGCGTCTCGGTTCAATCACAACTGCCTCTGGAATACTGGATCGCCCGCCTTCGCGGGCGATGACGCCGAACGTGTGGTGATAGACATGACTTCGCAGCCTCGCGGCCTGTTTCGCCCGAGTTTTGCCTTGTCGCTCCACCCTCTAAATCCAAGAGGGCGCAGGGAAGACCGGGTGCCGACTACGCACCCGCGGTCCGCTGCGCGAAATGCACACGCAGGAAGAACCGCACAGCAGCATACAGGTGGTGCCGATCACTCGGCCTTCCCTGCGCGGTGGTCGGACGGCTTATGCCGTGATCTCCCGGGAGCCGAACTTTCCTTTGGCCTCCCTCGCCATTCGAATTGGATGATGCCGTCCACCCGGTTGGGCTCGCGCACATCTTCGAACGACTTGACCGTAGCAACGACGGCCAGGACCACACGGTTTTGCCGTACGCAAACAGCGCCGCTCGTCTGCACGCGGGGTGCGGGCTCACAGGGACTACCCGCCCTGCCCGCCCCATCTCGTGCCGACGCTGCCGCGTCCACCGCAAGCCCGGCTCGCAATCAAGACGACCTCGAGATCGCCCCTCCTGGATGAGCCGGGATGGACGACACATACGCGAAAACCGAATTTCGGTAAAGTGGAATATTTTTGGCGAGAGCGATTGACAGAGGCCGAAACAGGCCCGGTCCGTAGCCCGGATGGAGCCAACGGGAGCATTACTTCTTTAATCGGCGGCCGCCTGTGCCGGGACGATTGTCCCGATCATCGTCTCGATCTCCGTCTTCACCAGATCCGGCACGGCGTTCTGCACCATGTGGCCGAGATCGGGCAGCACGATCAGCTTCGCATTCGGCACCATGGCCGCGAACGGGCGGGCGTGGATATCGGTCCTCACCGTCTTGTCGGGCTGGCCGGCGATGATCGTGACCGGGGCCTTGATCTCGCCATAGCGCGGAGCTTGCGCCGTGACGGCCTCCTTCAGCGTCACCAGATCATAGGCATTGGCGATGAATTCGCGCGGACGCAGCAGCAGCGGGGTTGCGGAATCCTGCACGAAACCGTCGGGCATCGTCTGCGGCAGGAACACGTTGCGCGCGCCGGCATCGGCGACGAAATAGCCGAGCGGCAGCGTGACGGTGTAGGCGAGCAGCGGGCCGATCACGGGCGTTGCGATGATCTCGTTGTAACGGCCGACGCCGCCGCGCCAGGGATGGGTGACGGGCGCGAGCATGACGAGGCCGGCGACGCGGCCGGGATAATCGAGCGCCAGCCGCGCGCCGAGCGCGCCGCTCCAGGAATGCACGACGAAGATCGCGCGATCGATGCCGAGCTTGCCAAGCGCCGCGTCGATCATCCGCGCCTGGACCTGCGGCGTGGAATCCTCGCGCCGCGCGCGCGTGCTCCAGCCATGGCCGGGACGATCGACCAGGACGACGCGGTGGTCCCGGGCGACGAGATCGCCGAGCGGACGTCGCATCGCTTCGAGGTTGGGCTCGCGCCGTGCAGCATCACGATCGGCAGGCCCGCATCGCGCGGACCGGATTCGGCCGCGCGCGGACCGATATCGACGATGTGCAGCCTCGCGCCGTCGACGTCGACCATCTCGCCTTGCGGCGGAAAGGCCCGCTGCACGGCGACGACACCGGCCTGCGTGACCAGCGCCAGCAGAACCAGCGCCGTCACGACTGACATTACGATCATGAAGAGAATCCGGAAGATCCTGGGCACGGGTCAGTTACGGGCCTTATGGGGCAGCAGTTTCGTTCCACCGGCTCCCCCGCGTCTTCCACCGAAAACGCCGGGGGCTGTGGATATGTGCATAATTGCGGGACGTAAAAACTCAATGGAATCAACAACACTCTGCACGGTCACGCAAGCCCCGGAACAGCTTCATGCGGACGTCATCGCGGCTTCCATATAATCGCCACGGTCGGTTCCGCCATTTAGGCGCGGGTGGGCGCCGATCCTCCTCACGACCTCAGAAGACGGGGGAAAGACCGGCAGAACTTGTCCTGGTTTGAACCGGAGGATTTTCGATGAGCTTCAGATCGAACGACACTGCGATCGACGAGATCGTGGCGAGCTGTAATGGCGACCTGCGCGGTGCCGTGCGGGCACTGCTGCTGATCAACGAGCATCTCGAGGCCGAGCTGGCCAAGGCCTATGCCGCAGCCGCCGACCGCGGCCAGGTCGAGCGCGGCGGCAGCGCCTTGCATTGAGTCGCCCTGCACTGAGTTGCGATCAATCGCAGTCCAGGCGCTCGCAGGCTAGTTCGTGCCGTCCTCGTCCTTTTCCTCGTCCGGCGTGAGCGCGGGACAGACGCGGATCGTCGAACGGGCAATCTTGGCATCGGCCCGCGACTTGTAGGGACCGTCGCCGAACCAGATATCGCCGATGATGACCGGATTGCTGGTCACGATATTGCATTTTCCGGTAGCGCGGTTGCCGACCACCCAGAACAATCCGTCGGCAAGGCTCATCGTCCCCGACGCGATCAGCAAGCACCCTGCAAAGATCAAACGCTTCATGGCTTTCGCTCCTGCCAAAGCAGGTAGGCCTGCGGCGGGTCGGGCAATAGTCCTCACGATGCCGCGCCTCCGATCGTGGTTAATCCGAAGCAGCCGCATTCACTCAAGACATGATCGAGCTTGAGGCTAAATATCCCGTCCCTCGACCTTCTCGGTCAGCGCCTTGACCTGGTCGGGGATCTTTTCGAGGTGCGGATTGACGGCGAGCGCCTTGCGGTAGGCCTCGAGCGCGCGCTTCTCGTCGCCGACCTCCTGCATGATCATGCCAAGGCCTGCGAGCGCGCCGAAATGGCGCGGCTCCCGGATCAGCACCTGCTGGATGTCTGCGAGCGAACGGCCATAGTCGTTCTGCATGTAGTAGAGCGTGGCGCGCCGGTTCCAGGCCTCGATGTAGTCAGGCCGGAGCTTGATGACTGAATCCAAGAGCTTGATGGCGACATCGATCTTCTTCGCATCGACCGCGGTCTTCGCCCGAGACATCAGCAAGGACGCGGTGTCGCTCGGCGTCTGCAGCCAGATCGCCCAGATCCGCGCCTCGACATGCTTGGCGCTGACCTCGTCCGGCGCCGCCTTCAGCGCGCCGAACAGGAAGTCGAGGTTCTTGGTGCGGTCGACCTTCGGCAGCTTGGGCGGCGCCTCGGGGAGCTTCTTCTGCTTGGCGGGCGGCTCAACCTGCTGCGCGACGGCCGGAGCCAGCCCGGCGGCTCCCAGCACGAGGGCCAGACACAGGGTGCGCGCAAACGGGAATCTCACTGCCATGGTGAAAGTCTAAACGCGCAAAGCCGCCCTTGCAAAGCAAAGGCGGCGTCAAACTCGTGTGAGCAGTGGTCTTGCGGGGCGCGTGAGAGGCGACCGCGAGGGCTGATTTAGCCCTGGCGAGCCTTGAAGCGGCGCTGCACCTTGTTGATCACATAGACCCGGCCCTTGCGGCGGACCAGGCGGTTGGCGCGATGGCGACCGCGCAGCGATTTCAGCGAGTTACGGACCTTCATGGCGGAATCCTGAACGTTCGAAAGGCCGTGTTCGGCACTACCGTTTCGGCACGCGCGAATGTGGCAAAATGAGATTTTTCCCGCTGGCGGACGACCGCCCGGGACGGGGCGGTTCTTAAGGCATGGCGGGCGGGGCTGTCAATGTTAACTGCCCCGTTCCGAACCGGCAAATTCGCGAAAACGGCCCCACGCCCAGCCGAAGCGGCCGAATCGGCCCGATCCGGCCGGTCCGAGGCCGAGCGAGTCCAGGACTTTGGCTGACAGCGATTTCGCCGCCACCGACGCCTTGCCAAGTTCGTTATATCATATAATCAATTCGGCAACCGGTCGGGAGGACACCAATGCCGAAGCTGAAGCTGCCTGATATCGACAAAGTCGTCGCCATCGACATCCACACCCATGCCGAGGAGCCCTGCGGCTGCCATGCCGACGACGGCTATGACGATTTCCAGGCCCAGATGGCCGAATACTTCAAGTCGCCGAACAAGCATCCGCCGACCGTGCCGGAGACCGCGGCCTATTACCGCTCCAAGAACATCGCCGCGGTGATCTTCCCGGTCGATGCCGAGCGCGAGACCGGTTTCCGCCGCTACAACAATTACGAGATGATCGAGGCCGCCTCCGACCATCTCGACGTCCTCATCCCCTTCGTCTCGATCGACCCGCACAAGGGCAAGCTCGGCGCGCGTGAGGCGCGCAAGCTGATCGAGGAATACGGCGTGCGCGGCTTCAAATTCCATCCGACCATGCAGGGCTTCTACGCCAACGACCGCATGGCCTACCCGCTCTACGAAGAGATCAACAATGGCGGCGCGATCGCGCTGTTCCACACCGGCCAGACCGGCGTCGGCTCGGGCATGCCGGGCGGCATGGGGATGCGGCTGAAATATTCCAACCCGATGTACATGGACGACGTCGCGGCCGATTTCCCCGACCTCAAGATCATCCTCGCCCACCCCTCCTTCCCCTGGCAGGAAGAGGCGCTGTCGGTCGCGACCCACAAGCCGAACGTCTATATCGACCTCTCGGGCTGGTCGCCAAAGTATTTCCCGCCGATCCTGGTGCGCTACATCAACTCGATCCTGCAGGACAAGATGCTGTTCGGCTCGGACTGGCCTGTCATCACGCCGGACCGCTGGCTGTCGGACTTCGCCAAGATCGAGATCCGCGACGAGATCCGGCCGAAGGTGCTGAAGGCCAACGCAAGGAAGATCCTGGGGATCTAGGCGCGTCCTCACGACAAACACTGTGCGACGCCCGCAAACAGGCGGGCGTCAGCGCGCTCTGCGATCAGTTCACGCTTGCCAGATAGCCGGCCAGAATTGTCCGGCTCTGGCTGAGCGTCTCGATGCGTTCGTCGATCAGGCCGACTTGATGCGTGAGTATTCTTCGCAGCTCATTGCAGGGCGTGAAGGCCGGATCGTTGTTCCGCACACACGGAAGCAGTCGCTGGATCGTCTCGAGCGTCATCCCGGCTGAGCCAAGCATCTTGATCCGCCGCACGGTCTGCTCTTCCTCCGGGCCGTAATCGCGATAGCCGGAGGCGGTCCGCTGCGGCGCAAGCAGCCCTTCGCCTTCGTAATAGCGCAGCATGCGGACGCTGACGCCCGTCCTTCGGGAGAGTTCGCCGATTTTCATCTGAAAACCTCTTGACCCTGACAGTACTGTCAGACCCTACAGACTATGCCCATCCAAGTCATGCCGCTTGTGAAGGGAGCAATGATGAAAGCCTACCATTTGAACAGCCATGGCGGGGCCGGCCACCTCGTGCGAGCCGACGTCGGCAAACCCGAACCCGCCAATGGTGAAGTCCGCATCCGGGTCGAAGCGGCAAGTCTGAACTACCGAGACCTTCTGATCCTCGACCGCGCAGGCCAAAACGAGGCTCAACGGCCGCGTGCCGCTCTCCGACGGCGCGGGCGTCGTCGACGCCATCGGCGCCGACGTCGCGCAATGGCAGGTCGGAGACCGCGTCGCCGCGTCGTTCTTCCGCGATTGGATCTCGGGGCCGTTCAAGTCCAGTTACGTTCCGTCGTCCCTCGGTGGCAATGCAACCGACGGAATGCTGGCCGAGTATGTCGTGCTGCCGGCAAGCGCGCTCGTCCCCGTGCCGCCGCACCTGTCCTCGGTCGAAGCGGCGACCTTGCCCTGTGCCGGCGTCACGGCCTGGCACGGCCTCATCACACGCGGCGCGATGGGCAAGGGCGACACGCTGCTCGTGCAGGGAACGGGTGGTGTCGCGCTGTTCGGACTTCAATTCGCAGCCGCGCTCGGCGCGCGCGCAATCGTGATCTCATCCTCCGACGAGAAGCTGGCCCGCGCCAGAACACTGGGCGCCTCGATCCTCATCAACTACCGCGACACGCCCGACTGGGATGCGGCCCTGATGAAGGCGACGGATGGCGCAGGCGCCAGTCACATTCTCGAGCCTCGGCGGCCCCGGGACTTATGACCGGTCGCTGCGATCCCTGGCTTCGGGCGGCAAGATCGTTCAGATCGGCGTCCTGACGGGGTTCGGCCCGAAGCCCGACCTCGCCCGCCTGCAGTGGGAGAATGCCGACATCATCGGTGTCACCGTCGGATCGGTCGAGCATTTCATCGCGATGAATCGCTTCCTGACCGAACATGCGATCCATCCGATTGTGGATCGCATCTACGGTTTCGAGGACATCCCTGAAGCCTATGCTCAACTGCGGAGCGGCTCACATTTCGGCAAGGTCGTCGTGACGCTTTAGCTCGCTGCGTGCTTCGCGCCCCGGGAGGACGGCCGCCGAAGGCGGCCTGTGCTCTCCCGCAAGCGGGAGAGCTGAACGAGACCTCAGATCTGCGCGAGGCCGCCGTCGACGAACACCTCGCTGCCGGTCATGAAGCTGCTGTCCGACGACGCCAGGAACGCGGCGACCGCGCCCGTCTCCGACGGCGCTGCCACACGGCCGAGCGGCGTCGTGCTTCCAAGAGCATCGAACGCTTCCTCGCCCACGATCTCCAGCGCAAGCTCGGTCTTGGTCGGCCCCGGCGACAGCACGTTGACGCGGATGCCGGTCCCGCGAAGGTCCTGCGCCCAGCTCCGCGCCAGATTGCGGATCGCGGCTTTCGTCGCGCTGTAGATGCTGAACTGCGGTGTCCCCATCACGCCGGTGCTCGAACCGGTCAGGATGATCGACGCTCCTTCTCTCATCAGCGGCAGGGCCTTCTGCACGGTGAAGACCAGCCCTTTCACGTTGACGTCGAAGATATGATCGTAATGCTCGACCGTGATCTCGCCGAGCGGCGCGAACAGCCCGGTCCCTGCATTGGCGAAGAGAACGTCGAGCGTGCCTCGCTCCTTCCTGACCGTCTCGTAAAGCCGGTCGAGATCGGCAAGATCCGTCACCGAGCCCCGGACGGCGCGAGCCGAGGATCCGAGCTTCGCCACGGCGGCGTCGAGCTGCTCCTGCCGCCGCCCGAAGATGTAGACGAACGCACCTTCGTCGATGAACCGCTTCGCCGCGCCAAATCCGATGCCGGTGCCGCCGCCGGTCACCACTGCTGTCTTGCCTTGTAGTCTGCTCATGATGTGCTCCTTCACTGAGGTTGCACTGAGCTGGCGGCGTACCCACCTATCGACAAGTATGCACCTTTTGGTAAGTGCCCGAAAAATGTCAGACCCAGCCTTTCCGCCGACGCTTTCTCCGCCAAACGTCCAGAGTTGCACGCAGAATTTGCCCGGCTTCACTTGCGGCCTGGATGCGACCTTGCGCGTCATCGCCGGCAAGTGGAAGCCGCTGATCCTGTACTTCCTCGCCCAGGACGGCCCGACCCGCTATGGCGAACTCCGGCGCGCCATCCGCGATGTCAGCGACAAGGTTCTGATCCAGCAGTTGAAGGAGTTGGAGACCGATGGGCTCGTGAAACGCACCGACTACAAGGAAGTGCCGCCACGGGTGGACTATAGCCTCACCCCGTTGGGCCACAGCCTGGCCCAGGCGCTCGTGCCGCTCTGCACCTGGGGCACGGAGCACATGGCGGAGGTCAGCCGGGTGTTCGCCGAAAGGGCGACCTGGACGCGGCGAGGACGTGAGCCAGCTGTCTAGTCTGATGTCCTGACGGGATCATCGAGTCCCTTCATCGCATCATGATCCGGGGTGTCGCCGGGCTTACTCGCATCTCTGGTAAATTCCGGAAATCGCTTCGGCGGAGCACATGATGCCGCCCCATTGATAACCGATGCGGCCGTGGAATTCGATCTTGAACCAGTCGTAACCATCCATGCTGCCGGCGCGCTCCAGCAGCGTGATGCCGCTCTTCTCGCTCAGGCTCGCGAGTTTCGGCGCCGACATTGACGGTTCGGCCCGCATGATGCCGCCGAGCGACATGCCGGCCATCGGCAACGCCGGCTGGTTGGCGATGGGACGCCGGCCGGGATGCGCATCGTTGGGAACGCATCGGTCGGTCTGCGGCGCCTGATGGAAGCCGGGCCCGCAGGGGTCTGCATTGCCGAGCCCGGACCGGCCATCCTGCGCGGCGACCTCCGGCCTGAAGCTGCATTTGGCGGATCCCCAATCCGGAATTTCGACGGTGATGCGGCTCTGGTCCGGGGAGATCTGGACGGCGTAATCACCGTCGGAGAAGCGCAAGGGATTCCCCGCTTCCTGTTTCAGCCGCATCGTGCCGCCCTCGATCGGACCGGCCTTGATCGCATTCGGAGCGATCACCGTGAGCGTGATGGCGTTGCCCTTGGGGCAGGAATAGGTGCGGGTTTGCGCATTGGCAAAGCTCGCGGAAAACATCAGGACCAAAACGGCGGCAAGCGTCTTAAGCATCGGCAATACTCGCGTTGGAGCCGCGCATTGCGAAAACCGTCATGGCGGCAGTGACGATCAACCCTCACTCGTCGCGAAGATTGCGATGCCGTGGCGTGACTGCGCGTCACGGCATCCAAGGACTTGTCGTCACACACACTGACCCTGCGGGTTCAGCTTCTTCGGCGGAGCGCATGCCGGAGGTGCCGGCGGCGGGGGCGCCGTTACCGGTTTCGGCGGCGGTGGCGGTGGTGGTGCCACCGGCTTGGGTGGAGGCGGCGGTGCTGTCACCGGCTTCGGTGGCGGCGGCGGAGGTGGGGTCACCGGCTTGGGCGGAGGCGGCGGCGCTATCACCGGCTTCGGCGGCGGCGGCGTTGTGACAGGCTTCGGCGGCGGCGGTGGCGGTGGCGTCACCGGCTTTGGCTGCGGCGCGACTTCAGGCTTTGGTGCCGGCGACGGTGCCACCACCGGCTTGGGCGCAGCCGTCGGAGTTGGCGAGGGCGTTGCCACCGGCTTGGGCGCCACAGTCGGTGTCGGTACGACAGTCGGTGTTGGCGACGGCGGTGCTCCCGGCTTCGGTGCCGGCGGCGGAGTTGTCGCCGGTGTCGGGCTCGGAGTTGGCGACGGCGCAACCGTAACGCCGGGACGTGGCGATGGCGCGGTCTTGATGCCGGAGGAGGCGGATTGGCGCTGCAGATGAACTTGCCGCCGCCCTGATCGACGGTCTTCATCAGGCAAGCGCATTTGGTGGCGATGATATCCTGACCGTCGGCACAGTTGCCGCCCTTGGTCGTTGGCCTGGACTCGTCGCCCAGCAGGCGGCCGCAAACTCCCCTCTCGATCGGCTTCAACGGAGCTTCGCAATTGCAGCCGGTTTGCGCGATGTTCTGTCCTTCGAGACAGGCACCGCCACGCGTCGGCTTGCCGCAACGACCGCCCGGCAGATCGACCAGCGGGAGGACGCAACGGCAACCGCCGGCCGTGCTCTGCCCTTCGCTGCATGACGCACCTCCGACGATCGGCGCCTTGCCGGAAGACGTGCAGTAGAGGTCGTTGCCAACTTTGACGGTCGTCATGCGGCACTTGCAGCCGCTACCGCCCATGAGCTGGCCGTCGGTGCAAGTCGTGTAATTGACCGACGAGCAGATGAACTTTCCACCGCCGGCATCGACGGTGTTCATGTTGCAGGTGCATCCCGTCGCCGCGATATCATCGCCCTGCTTGCAGATTCCGCCCTTCGAAATCGGCTTGGTTTCGTTCAGCAGCAACCGCCCGCAGACTCCATTTTCGATGGGCTTCAGCGGCGCGGCGCAGTTGCAACCGGTCTGGGCGATATTCTGGCCTTCGAGACAGGCCGCACCGCGGGCGGTGGGCTGGGTACATTTGCCGCCAGGCAAGACCGTCAACGGAGCGGCGCAGAGGCAGCCGCTGGCGGTGTTCTGGCCATCGGTGCAACGCGGCGGCCCTCCCCGGTTTGTGGCGTGGGCTGACCTCCTCCCGTGGCACCGCCTCCGGTCGCCGGCGTGGGCGTGGGGGTAGGCGTAGTGTTCGCCGCAACGCATTGGAAATTCTGGCCACTGCCGGTGAGACGTGTCCCGCTGGGGCAACCGCAGACACCCTGCTCGATCCGCCCTCCCGTGCAGGTGATGCTGGCGTTCAACTTCACGCAGTTGCCAGCGGCGTCCTTGGTTTCGCCGATCTGGCAGATCTTGTTGTTGCCGCCAGCCGCAACGCACTGAAAATTGGTGCCACCGCCTTGAAGCGTCGTTCCAGCCGGGCAGCCGCACACGCCCTGCTCGATCCGCCCACCCGTGCAGGTGATGCTCGCGTTGAGGCTGACGCAATTGCCGTTGGCGTCCTTGGTCTGCCCGATCTGGCAGACCGTCCCGGCACGGGGCGCGCTGGTGGCACAAACGGATCCTGCGCCGGCGACCTCGAACTTCTGAAGCAGGCAAGTGCAACCCCCGGACATGTTCTGTCCGTCCAAACAGGCCTGCCCGGCACTGGGCATGGCGAAGCACCGGCCATCCGCCGTTGGGCGCATCGGCAATTCACATCTGCAGCCGCTGTTGAGATATGCGTTGTTGGCGCAGACCGGCGCCGCACCTGTCGGTGTCGATGTGGGCGAAGGCGCAGGGGTAGGCGCAGGCCTCTCGATGATACCCGGGATGGTGGTCGGCGTAACCACTGGCGTCGTCGTCGGGGTCACCACGGGCGTCGTGGTCGGCGCGACAACCGGTGTTGCGACCGGCGTTGGCGTGGGCCGCGGCATCTGGCGGTAGCAATTCGGCGGGGTGCCGACGAGCGGCGGCTGACATGTCGCGGCCGCGACACAATTCGGCGGCGTGCCGGTCTGCCCGCTACCGCAGAATTTCTTGTTGCCGAACACATTGCCGACCTGCGGACGGTCCTTGCCGCCGCCGATGATCCCCAGCACCACGCCGCCGACGACGGCCGGCACCAGATACGGCGCCACGCGCGAAATCGAGGCGACGCAGGAGAAAGTGGGATAGTCGCCCCAGACGACCGTGCCGCGCGGGCAGTAGCAGGCCTGATAGCCGTTGCCGGAAATCCCGACCTCTCCGCCGCGACAGACCAGATCCCGGCGGCAGGTGCCTCCGGGTCCCATCTGCCAGGGCGGGCAGTTGCCGCCGCCGATCCATTCGCATTCGCCGGTCGCTTCCGCCCATCGGAAGCCGCGTCGGCACGACAGCGGCTCGGTGAAGTAGGCTGGACGCCGGCACGTGGAGCCGGTCCAATAGCCCCCGATTTCGCGGCAGTCGGCCAGCGCGAGGTCGTAAGCGGAGTTGCGGGGCGCGGCAGGCGCCGCAGCCACCGGACGTCCACCGGTCGCGGCTGCGACCGGGCGCCACTGGCTGTAATTGTCCTGGTCTTGCCGGAAATCGTCGACCAAAGCCGCTGCGCCATTGACCGAAAGCAGGAAGCGATCGGTCTCGCGATTGCGGAACTGGACGAAGTTGGTGCCGTCGACCGGCTCGAACGACCAATGCCCTTCGGTCGCTTCGGGCGAAGCCGGGATCGCGCGCGGCTTGCCGTTGACGTCGGCGAGATAGGTTTTCTTCCAGGCGTTCCTGATCCGCACGAAGGGCGTGTTCGGCACGCTTTCGAACGTCCATTGCCCGCTGTCCCATTCAGGAGACACAGCGATGACATCGACCGTCCCCGAGGCCTCCGTGTTGAGCGCCTTGGAATTGTCGAGACGCGTGACCAGCCGGTAAGCGCCGCGGAGCTGGAATTGCTCGACGGGCGAAACCTGCGGCAGCTGCGCCATCGCATCTTGCGGGGCCGGCTCCGGCGGCGCTGCGGCCACAGGAACGGGCGGCGGCGAGGCTTGAACGGGTGGTGGCGCTTGAACGACGGCGGGCGGCGGCGGTGCTGCGGGCGCAGCCGGGGCGAGCGGCTGCTGCGCACCAGGCACCGGCGGCGCCAACTGCGCGGTCGCGACGCCGCCGATATCGATCGTCATCGGATCGGCCGTGGCCGTGACGGCATAGAGGCATTTTTCAGCGTCGTCGGTCACGATCCAGGAATGGCCGCTCGACGTCGGTTGCTTGAATTGGTTGCCGCCTTCCACCAGGCCGACGAATTTGCGATCGCCGGTGGGATCGAGCCAATAGATGCGGCGGCGTTCGGTCGAGGCGTTGCGGAACGACAATTCGACAGGGCTGCCGGGCTGCGCCGATCTCAGGCTGCCCTCGGAGCTGCAATCCAACGCCTGTGCCGCGCCCGGGGATACGGAAGACAGTGTTGCGGTGGCGAAGATCAGTACGGAAAAAACGGCGTTCGAAAAAGAACGAGGCAAAAACGGCGACATCAATGCACACCTCAAAAAATGGGCGCGCGCAGCCGCAATATGACCGCGTAACCGCGTTGCATCCCGCCGCGAGTTAACAAGGGGGTTTCGCGCACGCATGATCAGTTCTGATTATGCGACAGTCTGAAGCAGGCTGGGCGGCCTCAGCCTGCTTGCGGATCTCCGCCGCGCACCGCGGAGATACCACCCAGCAGGGCAACAACGTCGGTTTGGCGCTGGCAGCCGGTTTTCTCGAGGACAGCCCTGACCTGAACGCGGACGGTGTTCGACGAAACGCCGTTGTCGCCGGCGAGATCGTCCACGGTCCTTCCGGCGGCAAGGCCGCGCGCGACGCGGGCTTCGGCCGGCGTCAGGTCGAACAGCGACATCACCAATTCCACAGGCGGCGCGTTCGGCGCGGCGACCGGCATCATGATGAACACGGCCGTGCTGCGGGCAAAGATATCGCGGGCGGAAAATCGGATCGGCACGACATGGCCGACCATCGGCGAGTCATCGACCGGGTCGCGCACCGGGAAGGACTGAACACCAGTGTGATCCCCGAGCTTCACCCGGGCGAGTGCCTCGCCCAGCATGACGTCCGCGCTCCTGTCCTTCAGCGCCACGCGATCGCCTGCCCGCCAATGCACGAGGTGGCCCATGCTCTCGATCAAGGCGTTGGCCGTGAGCACGCAGCCGGCTTCATCCAGCACCAGCGCCGCCAGGCCGAGTGCCGCCAGCGTCTGGCTGGCTGCCTGGGCGCGTTCGAGGTGCAGCCGCGCCGCAAGCACCGACGCGCGGGCAAGATGCGGGCGCAGCATGTCGAGCTTCTTGATAACGGCGGCGTCGGCAGGCCCCTGCGCAACGGTGCGTGACAGCACGATCGAAAGCGCTTCGCCGGTCGGTAGCGAAAAAGCCGTCGCGGCGCCCCAACCGAGGCCCATCCTGCGCCAGTTGTCGCGATAAATCGGCTCGGCCTCGAGGCTCATCCTGCGAGCACAGGTCGACGTCGCGCAGAAAGCCGGCATGACGGCTTTTGTGAACCAGCGACATCAGCTTGCCCTGCCAATACCAGCCATCGGCGACGAAGCGCCCGGTGATATCGCGGGAATTTTTCGAAGCCGTCCAGGCTGTGACCTTGGGATTGGTGACGAAGAGCGAGGCGCCGGCGGACTCGGATATTTTCGAGGTGTTCTTCAGCACTTCAGGCCAGAGCTCCGGCACGAAGCTGCACTCGTAGATCCGGTCAACCAGCTCGGATTCCAAGGATTCCATGTGGCTTTGCCCCCTCTATGACAGCCCCGCCAAGCTGCTGTGCGATCATCGTGGCGAGAAAAGCAAAGCTTGTCGAGGGCCGCACAATCGAACGGTATCCAAGGACAAGCATCGAAAATCTCCGTCTCAAGGGATTCCATAGTGGCCCATCAGCTTCGCAGTCCGGCCCGCTGCGTTCATTGTGTGAGCTGGCGATCACTGAATATCGAGCGGCGTGCGCAATGGGCCACACGCCGCCGATCACCCTTGCAGTGGCAGACTCCCGCTTTGCTCTGGTAAGCTGACGACGATGCGCGCTCCCCCAAACGGGGCTTTTCTGACCACAACTGCCTGGAAGGACAGCCGATGCCCATCAAAGCCGTCGTCTTCGACGCCTACGGAACGCTCTACGACATCCAGTCGGTGGCTGAAATCACCGAGGATGCGTTTCCGGGCTATGGCGAGATCATCACCCAGGTCTGGCGCATCAAGCAGCTCGAATACACCTGGCTGCGCTCGCTGATGCGGCGCTACCAGGATTTCGCGGCCGTGACCCGCGACTCCCTCGCCTATACGCTGCGCGTGCTCGGGCTCGACTATCAAAGCGAAGCCTTCGAGCGGGTGATCGCGAAATATCTGGATCTCGATCCCTATCCGGATGCGGCGGACGCGCTTGCGGCCCTGAAGCCGCGCAAGCTCGCGATCCTGTCCAACGGCAGCCCGGACATGCTGAACGCGCTCGTGCGCAACTCCGGCTTCGACCGCCTGCTCGACGCGACCATCAGCGTCGATGCGAAGAAGATCTTCAAGCCGAGCCCGCAGGCCTATGAACTGATCGGCGAGGCGCTCGGCGCTGGACCGGACGAGGTCCTGTTCGTCTCGTCGAACCCGTGGGACGTGGCCGGCGCGAAGGCGTTCGGGCTCAACGTCGCATGGATCGAGCGGGTGACGCCCGAGGCCATGGCGCTGGCTTGCGTCGAGAACGAACTCGTGGCACCGCTCACCATGTTCAAGGCGATCCGCACCCAGATGGACGAGCTTGGCTTCGCGCCGGACCACCGCGTCCGCGCGCTCTCCGAGCTGGTCGGGATCATCAAGGGATGACCCGGGATCATCAAGGGATGACCCGGGGATCATCAAGGGATGACCCGGGGATCATCAAGGGATGACGCGGATATCGCCGCCCGCAAGTCTGAGATGAGCTGCCTGGAATGAGCCTGGAATCCGTTCGCGCCTTCTTCGCCGAGAAAGCCCCCGACATCACAGTCATGGAATCTCCGATCAGCTCGGCGACCGTGCCGCTGGCCGCCGAAGCCTACGGCGTCGAGCCCGGAATGATCGCCAAGACGCTGTCCCTGCGTGTCGGCGATCGCGTCATCCTGATCGTTGCCGCGGGCACCTCGCGGATGGACAACAAGAAGGTCAAGGCGCAGTTCGGCGGCAAACCGAAGATGCTGGGGCTGGAAGAGGTCGCCGACATCACCGGCCACGAGGTCGGCGGCGTCTGCCCGTTCGGGCTGAAATCGCCGCTGCCGGTCTATTGCGACGTGTCGTTGAAGGCGTTCGACGTCGTGGTCCCGGCCGCGGGTTCGACCCACAGCGCGGTGCGCATCACGCCGGAGCGGATGGCTGGTCTCACTGCCGCCGAATGGGTCGATGTCTGCGAGGTCAGGCCGTAAGGCGGTGCCGGATACGATGCCTGGTGCATTTGCCGGTCAGGGAGGCTAGCATAACGACCATGACCGACGAGAAAGTGAAACGACGACTAACCACCGTGCTGTGCGCCGACGTGTACGGCTATTCTCGTCTCATGGAAGCGGACGAGGCCGGAACGCTGGAGACGCTCCGCCGCTACCGCACGGCCATTGCGCGCCTGGTCGAGCGCCATGACGGCCGCATCGTCAATACCTGGGGCGATGCCGTGATCGCCGAGTTTGCCAGCGTCGTCGAGGCCGTGCAATGCGCGGTCGAGATCCAGCATGAGATCTCGTCGGACGCGTCGCAGACGCCCCCGATGCAGTTTCGCATCGGCATCAACCTCGGTGACGTCATGGTGGACGGCACCGACATCTATGGCGACGGGGTCAATATCGCATCGCGCCTGCAGGAGCCTCGCCGAGCCCGGCGGCGTCGTGATCTCGAGCTCAGTCTACGATCAGGTCCACAACAAATTGTCGGTCGGCTTCGACTGCCTCGGCCAGCGCCCGCTAAAGAACATCGCTCCCCTGACCAGCTATCGGCTGACCCTGGGTGGCCAGGCCGCCGCGCCGGTGAGCGTTCCGATCACGGCGAGCGCAACTCCCTCGGAGCGGGCGCGCGCGCCGCGGATGGACGACAGGCGCGAGCCAGCGTCGTCGATGAACATCGTCTCCGAGTGGTTCACAAGGCTGCCCCGCCCGATTGCAGCGGCTCTCACGGTGTCGGCCTTTCTGATCGTGATCAATCTCTTCACGAGCCACAAGATCTGGTTCCATTGGCCGGTCGCAGCCATTCTCTTCGGCGTGGTCTTGCGAACGGTGCTTGCTCGTGAATCGGACAGCAGGACGGATCGCTGAGCGAGGCGGCACGACCGTGTCGGCGCGCTGACCGCCGCGCAATCTTCCGCTCAAGCCTCTCCTCGAAGCCTAGTCGTCGTTATCGTCATAGGGCCGCGGTTGCGCCTGCGGAGGTGGCGGCGGCGCATTGTTGTAGCGCGGCGGCGGTGCGACGCGATTGCGCGGGACCTGCTGCTGCGGTGTCATCTGGTTGTTGGACTGGAACACGGCGCGGCAGCCGCTCGAGAGTTGCGGCGTGTTCTGCTGCAGGCAGGCGGTGATGCGGCTCACGTCCGGAATCTGGTCGCTGCACAGCCGCCACACATCCGGCGTGCAGGCCATCTGCTGCTCCATGGTTCCACGATATTCTTCGGCGAATGCTGCGCCCGGCGCGGCGATGCCGCCGATCGCAAGCGCCACACCCAGCGCGATTCGCTCTGTTCGCATGGTCCTGATCCCTTTTATGTCCTCAGATTCTCTTCAATCAATGAGGCGGGAGCCGGTTCTGGACCAACAACTAAATGTGAAAGTGCGTTTGGAACCCTACTCCACCTTGCCGATCTTCTTCACCGCCGCGATCAGGCGTGTACTGTCGGTCGCGACGAATTGCGCGAAGGCCGGCGCGTCCTGATAGGCGACGAGGCTGCCCGAGGTTTCGAACGCTTTGAGCACGTCGGGGCTCGTCATCACCTGCGCCATCGCCTCGCGCAGGCGGGTCGCGATCGGCGCGGGAAGAGAGCTCTGTGCGAACAGCCCGGCCCAGATATACATCTCGACGTCCTTGTAGCCGAGGCTCCTGGAAGGTCGGCACGTCGGGGAAGCTCGCGATGCGCTGCGCGCCGCAATTGCCGAGCACGCGCAGCTTGCCGTCGTCGACCTGCGGCTTCAGCGTGCCGGGCGCCGCGGCGATCGCCTGCACGGTGCCTGACAGCAGCGCGGTCAGCGCCGGTCCAGCGCCGCGGAACGGCACATGCAGCAGCTTGATGCCGGCGCTGTTCGCGAACATCTCCATTGCCACGTGCAGCGTGCCGTAGGGACCGGAGGAACCGTAGGTGATCTGGCTCGGGCGCCTCGATGCATCCTCGACGAAATCCTGCGCCGTCTTCCAAGGCGCGGAGGCCGGCACCGCGAGCAGCGTCGGATCGGCCAGCACGCGCGCGATCGGCATGAATTGCGAGACCTCGTAGGCGACGGGACGGTCGAACAGCCGGTCCGCTTCGGGCAGCACTGCGAGCGAGGACAGCGTCATCAGCAACGTGTAGCCGTCGGGCTCGGCGCGCGCCGCCGCGGCGTTGCCGACCGAACCACCGCCGCCGCCGGCGCGGTTGTCGACGATGACGGGCTTGCCGAGGATGTGCTCCAGCGCCATCGCGACGGGGCGCGCGGCGAGATCGGCCTGACCGCCGGCCGGAAACGGCACAATCATGGTGATGTTGCGCGAGGGGTAAAGAGCCTGGGCAAAGCTTGATTGAGAGCAAGCTGCCTGTGCCAGCGGCAGCACAGCGGCGGCCTTCAGGAGTTCGCGGCGGTTCATTGGTTGGTCCCTCCCCGATTGTTTTCGTTGTTGGGAGGCAGCCTAACCGAAATGGATTGTGTTGCGATAGCCGTGCGCTTGCACCCTCCCCGGAGGGAGCCTGGAGGGGTGTCGACCGGTTGGCCGGATCTCATCAACTACTGCGACTGCAACAAGGCAGGCAGGCTCTTGTCGAGGACGTTGCCGAGCAGTTGCCGCGTCGATGCGCGCATCACTGGATTGTTGGCGGCTTCCGGCGGCTCTGGCCACTGCGCCCAATCGATACGCAGCGTCGGCGGCCCGGTCATAAAATTGCTTCCGCTGATCGAGCCTTCGCCGCTTTTCAGAATATCGAAGCTTTGCCCGTCATGAACGTAGATCCGTATGACCGCGTAGATGTCGGCCATGTTGTACAACGGGCTGCCCTTCATGACACCGATGCCGAAGAATCCACCCTGGCGTATTCCCTTGATCACGACGACATAGCGTTTGCATCCGGCCTGACCGGCAACTTGTCGGATGATGGCGCCGGCCTTGTCGCCGCGAACGAACATGCCAAGCCCAGGATCGTAGGAACCGAATGCGGATTTATCGGCGACGATCCTGCGGGTGACAAAACCGGAGCCGACCGCTGCCCTCACGCGCTCGACAACGAGGTCATCGAGCCCGAAACCGTCGACCGAAACCTCCTTGTTCTCGTTGCCGAACACGGTCACGCCGATCTTCTTCACGATGAAGCGATCGCCCAGTAGCGATATCACGCCGACGCACGGTCCTGCAGCTTGCGGCTTGGACCGCGAAGCAGGTGCCGGCTTGGAAGGCGCGTTCTTTGCCGGCTTGGCAACCGCCGCCGGCTGGGTGGTTTGCGCCTGCGCGGGACCGGCCAGGCACAGTGCGAACAGGACGAGGCAAGCAAGACGAAGCATCATGTATGCGGTCGATCGGGTTGTTGAAAAACACGAAGCAGGAAACAAAACGCGGCGCGGATATAGACAACAAAGTTTATGACCGCAACGCGACGGTGCCTAGCGTTCCTTCGCCTTGGCAAGCTGCTTAGCCACAGACTCCGTCAGCGGCAAAGCCGCAACGGCGCGCAGGAGATCGCGTCGATACATACTGGTGCCTCCCCCGATTTTCTTTTGTTCGGCCAGCCTAACGTGCCAGGCGGCAAGAACTAGACGTTTACGAAGCGTTAACCATGTCCGGCTCGGCCAGGAACGCATGTCCGGACCCGCGGTTGCCCTCCCGAGGAGAGCGAGTGATGCGGAATCTGGCGACCATCGACGTCGCGCTGGACGAGATGCTGGTGAATCTCGCGGCGATCGTGTTGCGGCTTTCGAAGCCCGAATTGACGCGGACACCGGAAGCACGGCGCGCTTTGGCGCAATCCGTCCGTCAATACGGCGTCTGCGCCGGACGCTCGCGCGACCCGCGCGTCCACGAATTGAAGACGCAGCTGGAGGGCACGCTGAAGCCGCCCCTGCGCATCGTCGCCATCGACGGCGTGAAGGTGGGGTAGGCAACGGCGTGCGCACGCTTCTGCTTTGCCCACCTCACGAGAGTTTGCGTGGGCGATGGACTGGCGGGATCTCGTAGGGTGGGCAAAGGCGCGCTCTTCGCGCGCCGTGCCCACGATCACTTGCCGAATAGCCCCGAGACGTCCCGCATATCCCCGCCCCAATCCAGGGGAAGGGTGCCCTGTTCGACATAGCGATGGAAGCTGCTGAGAGGCCAGTCGCGCACACGCGGAGACGAGGCCGTGCTTCACCGGATTGAAATGGATGTAATCCACGTGACGCTCCAGGTCCGCGTCGGCGCGAATTGCGTGCTCCCAATAGCGCCGCTGCCAGATGCCCTTCTCGCGTTTTTTCAGTTTACTCATTGAGGGCGGCACAGCCGCCAGGCCTCTCGAAAACCCACCCTTGATCAGATTCCACCGCGACGAAAAGTCGACGTCGTGGTCCGGAAGCGACCAAATTGCATGGAGGTGGTCGGGCAGGACGCAGATTGCGACGGTCTCAAACGGATGGCGTTGCTGAACGGTCCGGTAAATGCGTCTTAAGCGATCAACGTGATCAACGAGCAAAGTGCTTGAACGATCTTCGAGCACGACCGTGAAAAAGAAGGTGCTGCCATGCGCGCGCCGATATCGAGACACCTGCGATTCCTTAGGCAAAAACGTGGGCACGCTTCGCTTTGCCCACCCTACGAGAGCTTGCGTAAGCGGTAGATTAGCGAGATCCCATAGGGTGGGCAAAGGCGCGAAGCGCCGTGCCCACGACACAGGTCTACGGCGCCTTGGCCTTCACGCGCGGCCGCCGCTTGCAGGTGCCGGGCAGCTTGGCCGCAAGGAAATCGCCGAGCGCTTCGACGCGGGCGGGACGCGGGCCGCCGGGCGGCGTCACCAGATGCACGGCGCCTTCGGCCTGCTTCCAGTCCTTCAGGATGACTTCGACGGCCCCCGACGAAATCGCTTCGCCGACAATGAACTCGGGCAATTCGGCGATGCCGAGCCCCGCGATCAGCGCGGGCATCACGGCTTCACCGTTGTTGACGCGGAGCGGCCCGCCCGGACGCACGCTGGCCTGCTCGCCGGCTGAATTGGTGTAGTGCCAGACATTGGGCGTCGACATGTAGGCGTAAGCGAAGCATCTGTGCTCGGCGAGATGCATCGGATGTGTCGGGCGGCCATGCTTCTTCAGGTATGACGGCGCGGCCACCGTGAAGCGCGGCATGGTGAACAGGCGCCGCGCGATCAGCGAGGAGTCCGGCAGCCGCGCGATGCGCACGGCCATATCGAAACCCTCGCCGATCAGGTCGACCGTCGCATCGCTCAAATGCAGGTCGACCGAGACTTCCGGATAGGCTTCGAAAAACTCCGGCAGCAGCGGTGCCGCCGCCTTGATGCCGAACGTCATGGGCACGGCGAGCCGCACCAGGCCGCGCGGCGCCACCGATTGCGCCAGCGCCTCGTTCTCCGCCGCCTCGCCGTCGGCGAGCAGGCGCGTGGCACGATCGGCGAGCTTGTGACCGGCATCGGTCAGCGCGAGGCGGCGCGAGGTGCGGTTGAACAGGCGGGCGCCGAGCCGTTCCTCGAGGCGGGTGACCGCCTTGGAGACCGTCGCCTTGGACATCGCAAGCTCGCTCGCGGCGCCCGCAAACGACCGCAACTCCACGACTTTTGCGAAGATCGCGAGGGCCTCGAAGTCCGGAAGTTTTGCCATGGGAGCGGGTCCAAACCGAATATTTTGGAAACAATGCGTTTCGATAGTTTCTATTTCTATACCACATGCCCAGGCTTATCCAAGGGTCAATCGCAGACCCACGGAATGGAGACATCCAATGACCAAGAAGCTTTCAGGCAAGGTTGCCCTCGTCACCGGCGGCTCGCGCGGCATCGGCGCAGCCTCTGCCCGCGCGCTCGCCGACGAAGGCGCTGACGTCGCCATCAGCTATGTCGCCTCGCCGGAAAAGGCCGAAGCGGTCGTCGCCGAGCTGAAGACCAGGGGCGTCAAGGCTCGCGTCTTCAGGGCCGATCAAGCCTCGGCCAAGGACGTAACGCAGCTCGTCAACGACGTCGCCAGGGAATTCGGCCATCTCGACATCCTCGTCAACAATGCCGGTGTCGCCAATGGCGGCGCCATCGACGATGCCAGTGCCGATACGGAATCGCTGGCGCGCCAGGATCAGATCAACGTGCATGGCGTGATCGCCGCGATCCGCGCCGCCTCGCAATTGATGGGTGAAGGCGGCCGCATCGTCACCGTCGGCTCCATGCTGGCCGACCGCGCCTCGTTCCCGGGCCTTGCCGACTACGTCGCCTCCAAGGCGGCCGTTGTCGGTTACACCAAGGGCGCGGCACGCGACCTCGGCCCGCGCGGCATCACGGTGAACGTCGTGCAGCCCGGCTCGATCGATACCGACATGAATCCGAAGGACGGCGGCGAGTTCGCCGAAACCCAGCGCAAGCAGCACGCGCTGCAACGCTTCGGCCGGCCCGAGGAAGTCGCCGCCGGCATCGTGTTCCTCGCAAGCCCGGACGCCTCTTTCGTCACCGGCACCGTGCTCAACGTCGACGGCGGGTTCGGCGCCTGATCAAGGCGCCTCCCCTTCAAAACAAGGAATTACGCAGATGATCGAACTCAGACCTTTCGCAAAGCTCGGCGGCGCCGACCACGGCTGGCTCAATGCCAAGCATCACTTCTCTTTCGCCAGCCATTATGACCCCAACAACATGGGCCACGGCGCCTTGAGGGTGTGGAACGACGACGAGATCGCGCCGAACACGGGCTTTCCCGCCCACCCCCACGCCAACATGGAGATCATCACCTATGTGCGCGAAGGCGCGATTACCCACCAGGACAGCCTCGGCAACGAGGGCCGCACTGAAGCCGGCGACGTGCAGGTGATGAGCGCCGGCAGCGGCATCCGTCACTCCGAGTATAATCTGGAGCCGACCAAGACCCGGATCTTCCAGATCTGGATCGAGCCGACGCTGCGCGGCGGACAGCCGACCTGGGGCTCGAAGCCGTTCCCCAGAGCTGACCGCTCCGGCAAGCTCGTGACGATCGCAAGCGGAATCGCAGGTGACGCCGACGCTCTACCGATCCGCGCCGATGCGCGGGTGCTCGCGACGACGCTGAGGGCGGGCGAGAGCGCGGAGTACGCGCCGCAGAAGTCGCGGCACCTCTACCTCGTGCCCGCGGCAGGCGCGGTCGAGATCAACGGCGTGCGCGTCAATGCCCGCGACGGCGCCGCGATCCGCGACGAGGACCGGCTGACGATCACGGCGCTCGAAGACAGCGAGATCGTGCTGGTCGACGCCGCGTAGAGCGCAGCCACACCCACTCGTCATGCCCGGCCTTGAGCCGGGCATCCATCGCCTTCGCAAGCAGCGTTTCGAAGGGCGATGGGTTGCCGGGTCAAGCCCGGCAACGACAGCCAGCAATCGGACCATTCAAACCCATCCCAACGGAGACCACCATGACCAAAGTTCTCGTCCTGTATTATTCCGCCTATGGCCACATCGAAGCCATGGCCAACGCCGTTGCCGAAGGCGCACGCGAAGCGGGCGTGACCGTCGACATCAAGCGCGTGCCCGAGCTGGTGCCGGCCGAAATCGCCAAGGCCTCGTATTACAAGGTCGATCAGCCCGCCCCGATCGCCAAGATTGACGAGAGCTCGCCAATTACGACGCGATCATCGTCGGCACCGGCACCCGTTTCGGCCGCATGGCCTCGCAGATGGCGAACTTCCTCGACCAGGCCGGCGGGCTCTGGGCCAAGGGCGCCCTGCACGGCAAGGTCGGTGGCGCCTTCACCTCGACCGCGACCCAGCATGGCGGCCAGGAGACGACGCTGTTCTCGATCATCACGAACCTGCTGCATTTCGGCATGGTCGTGGTCGGCATGAACTACGGCTTCGCCGGCCAGATGAAGCTCGACGAGGTCACCGGCGGTGCGCCCTATGGCGCGACCACGATCACCGGCGGCGACGGCAGCCGTCAGCCCAGCGCCAACGAGCTTGCGGGTGCGCGCTACCAGGGCCGCCAGATCGCGGAAACCGCCAAGAAGCTTCATGGCTGAGCAGCACGGCTGATGCGTCGCGGCATTCCCATCCGGGAATGCCGCTTCAGCGTATGCCTTTACCCATGGCCCGCGCGACGAGCCCGGCGGCTGCGGGATAGCGGCGCAGGCCCTGCGCGGCGTGGTCGCGCCATGCATGAAGGCAGGCCGCGCCAGGACAGCGCGACGCTGACATCGGTCAGCGGCACCCTCTCGGCGCCGAAACGCCGCTTGTAATCCTGATTGCCGATGCTGAGATCGAAACGGCGCACGCCCTCGGCATGCAGCGCTGCCATGGTTCGCTCGGCGACGAGCAGTCCCGGCGAGCAGCTCGACCATGAGTCGCCGCCGTGGCTGATGCGCAGCAAGTAATAGGTCGCACCATCCCTCACGCCGAGCGCGGTGCCGACAACGCCCCCGTCGCAGACCAGCGCCGAGACCACGGCATGACCTCCGACGACACCCTGACGGGCGACCTCGCGATAGAATCGCGCATGGGTGTCGTCGTTGAGGACGAACGGCGAGCCGAGCTTTCGCATGCGTGCCTGCTGCTGGACGTCCATCACGTCCATCAGTTCATGGGCGCGCGCCACGTCCGTGGCGATCTCGAACCGTGCGCCCTCGTGCCGGCTGAAGACGCGCCAGCAACGCGGCATCTGCATGCGCTTGATCGACGCCTGATAGTCCGCATAGTCGTCGCCCATCAGCACGAGATTGCCGTTGAGCGAGGAGGATCCAATCCGGCCGAGCGAGACCAGCGGATTCGGCTTGCCGCCGACCTGGGCCGGCATCTTTCGCAGTCGGAGCAGATCGAAACGGTCCGGCAGGGCGCGCAGCGCCTCGACCAGCGCCCTGCTGATTGCACGCGCCGCCGCCGGGTCCGGCGCGGCATCGCGCGCCAGGATCGGCGCATTGTTGTCGGAGACGCCGAGATCGGCGGAACTCGACGATGCGGATGCCGCGCCTGACATGGCTGATCATCGGCACCGTCGCGACGTCCCTGCCGGTGGCGGCATCGGAGATCACTGCGATCAGCGGCGCGACGTCGTCGAACGCCTGGTACCAGGCGTCGAGCCAGTAACCATGCTGGAAGGCGGTGCGATGCCCCGCGTTCAGGCGCGAGGCAGCCTCGCGCCAGTCACGCACGAAATCGATCGCGATGTCCGAGCTGCCGGACACAACACCTTCCAATTGCTCGACGCTGAGAAACGTCATCGGCGGGGCATACGATTACTGAATGTTTCGGGATAGATCATGTTTTGTCGCAGACTGGCTTATCGTTAAGCCATTGCGACGGCGGATGGCCTCGAAAGCGCTCATGGCTTCGGTTCCGTCTGCGCGACGCATTGGAACCTTGCCAGGAAGTGCAGGCCGGCGACGGCCAGAGCGAACATGAACCAGATCGGATTCTGCCGTTCGAGCAGGAAAGTCTCGGTCGCTCCATAATAGAGGCCGAACAGCCATACAGTCAGGAACAGCTTTGCCAGCGCGCCGCTGCGGTTGTGGGTCCGGGCCGACTGGAAATTGCCGAGCGGCGCGAGCACGAAGACGAGGATCACGAGCAGCAGCCCCGGCAGGCCGATGGTGACCGCGAGATCGAGATAGCTGTTGTGGCTGTGCGCCGCCGACGTCGCCCATTCCGCGCCCTGCGCGGTCTGCCGCGCGGTGACGTCGTCCCAGAACGCCGCATAGCCGTGACCGACGATCGGCTTCTCGGCGACGGCCGCAAGCGCGAACTCCCAGATGTCGGACCGGCCCGTGAAGGTGGGATCGAGCGGAAGCAGCCGCGTCATGGCGCCGAGCGCCGGGCTCAGCACACTGCCGACCGTCAGCAGGTTCATGACGATCAACGGCACGAAGCAGATGATCCGCTTCAGCCACAGGTGTGGGGTGACATAGACCAGCGAGGCGAGTGCGTAGACCGCAAGGCACAGCACCGTCGACGTCTTGCCGCCCGTGAAGATCAGGAAGATGCCGGCAAGCGCTGCGATCGCCGGTCCCATCACGAAGGAGCCGGCGGCGCAAAGGTAGATGCCGACATAGACCAGGATGGTCATCACGGGCGAGGCGATGTTCTTGTGGCCGAAACTGCCGCGCCAATCGCCGGCGAGCTGCGGCTCGGTAATGTCGAGCCCGGTGTGCATCGAATAGTGCGGCGCGAGGAAGACGCCGAGATAGCAGACCGCAAGCAGCAGCAGCGCCGCGGCGCCCAGGCACTGGTTGAAGCTGCGCTGCGACGGCGGCAGCAACGGCAGCAGTACGGCGAGCGAGGTCACGCAGGCGGCGAGCGCGAACCGCTGGATCGAAACGCTGGGGCTCTCGGAGAGCACGATGTTGATCACCAGCCAGCCCGCCAGACAGAGATGAAGCGGTGTCACCAGGGTCTTCAGCGCGGGCGCATCCGTGGCCGCGACGAACAGCACCGCGACCGCGGCCAGCAGCCCCAGGACAGATAGGCCAGCGCCATTCGTCCGCCGACGACGGTGGTGACATCGGGATTGCGCAGGTCGGGAAACGGATCGAGCGTCACCAGCACCAGCAGCAGGGCCACGACGGCGACGAGACAGCGCGCAACCTGCACGGCATTCAGCCCAGAAAGGCTTTCGCGCAGGGCGCGGCCCAACGATCGGGCCTCGAGACCCCTGATGTCGGCGGCGCTGCGGCTCATGCTGCGGTCCATGGCTCAAGACACCTGGTGACGCCGGTGAAGCTCCAGGTCCTGGCTCAGCCCCACTGAGCGTCCGTCATCGGACGTGCCGGAAGTCTGCGCCGCCGGCGGTCGCACGATGCTCCGCGCAATCTCGTAATATTGCAGCGCCCGTTGCTCGAGCGTGAGGTTGTCCAGGATATAGCCGCGCGGATCGAAAACACCTGCGGCGCACCCGGTCCAGAAGTCGTCCCAGCCCGCCTCGAATCCCGCGACGTCGACGAACTTGGCGCCGCAGCGATCATCCCAATACGGCACCGAGGACACCGGCGCGAACTGCACGCGGTGCGGATAGTAGTCGGGGTCCCGCCACGGCCCGCCCGGATCCCAGGCGAAAACCGGCACGCCGCAGGACAAGGCCTGCTGATAGGCGATGCCCTGGCTCTCGTTCTGGCACAGGAAGATCATCGCGCGCGAAGCCGCCAGCGCCGCCTGAAAATCCTCTTCCTTGTAGCTGCCGTAGCGCAGCTCCGTGAATGATCGTCCCTCTTTTCGCAGGCGGGCGCGGACGGGCTCGATCAGCTCCGGCGCAAAGCGCTCGCGATCCCAGTGCACCTTGTCGTAGATCAGCACGTCGACGGTCTTCTGCGAGGGTGCCGACGGCGCCCAGAGATCGGTGTCGATCCCGATCGGCCAGGCCTCGGTCTCGGGCCAGTGCGGCCGGTACATGTCGACGTACCAGGGGCCGGGCACCACGACCTTCTTCACAGGCAGGCGCTTGAACAGATCGGGATCGTCGAGCGGATGATTATGCGCGGCGACGCCGAGCAGGATCGGGTTCTTCCACGCGAACTTGTCGAGCAGGAAGGTGCGGCCGATGATGCAGGCGAGTTCCTCCGGATGCCGCGCGACGTGGCCGTAATCGTTGACGCGGTAGCGGATGCCGAGCCGGTCGAGCCCCGCACAGAGATTGAGGAACACGCGCAGCTGTCCGCTCATGCGCGGCTCGCCGAGCAGCAGACGGCGCGCGACGCGCCGCAGATGCCGGTCGCCGGGAAACCAGCGATCGTCCTTGTCCTCGTAGAAGAGGTTGAGGATCATCGCATCGGGGTCGTGTTCGAACGTCTTTGCGGGCACTGAATCCATCCGCGGCAACCGGATGCGCATTCTCGCATGGGACCGGCCGCCGCTCTCCTCCAAATCTGCCACAGGCTTAATGCCAGTGGCTTAACGCTAATTGACGAAACCGCGCCGACACACGCCTTCGCGTCAACGATCAGGCCGTAATGCAGGTATCATTCGCGAGCAGCCAATGTTGCGATCGATCGCAACATTCTTCCTGCAGATGCGCCCTGGTTAACAGACTCTTAAAGGCGAGCCGTGGCTCAGATCACCGCCGAAGACGTTCTCGATTTGCCGGCCACGACACGCATCGCTCCGGCGGTGCGCCAGCCGCTGCCGTCGCGCTCCACGACGCCGGTATCCGTCGTCATTCCCGCCAAGAACGTCGCGGCCTATGTCGGCGAAACCCTCGCCAGCGCACTGGCGCAGGACGCGGTCGGCGAGGTGATCGTCGTGGACGATGGTTCCACCGACAATACCGCCGCGATCGTCCGTGCCATTCGCGACCCGCGGCTACGCCTGATGACCAATGATGCCGCCGGCGTGTCGGCGGCCCGCAATCTCGGCGCACGGCATGCAAGCGGCGAATGGCTGCTGTTCCTCGATGCCGACGACCGCCTGCGTCCCGGCGCGGTCGCTGCGCTGCTGGCGTCGGCGCGCAACGCTCCCCGCGCCATCCTCGTCTATGGCGACTACAACACGATCGACAGCGAGGGGCGCCAGATCGGACGGCGCGACCTGTTGAAGAAACGCCGCAAACCCTCCGGCGACGTGCTGACGCGGCTCGCCGCCGGCAATTTCATCGTCAATGGCGGGATCGCGCTCGCACGCGCGGAGGCCTTTCGCGCCATCGGCGGCTTCGACACCTCCTTAAGATATTGCGAGGACTGGCATTGCTGGTGCCGGCTTGCCGCGATCGGCGAATTCGAGTTCGCGCCAAAGCTGCTGCTCGATTATCGCCTGCACACCGCCAATACCATGAACGCCGCAGTCCGGACGCCCAAGGACTTCTTCCCGGCCATCGCGCGGGTGTTCGACGACGGGCTGATCCTGGCGAGATTGCCCGAAGGCACGGCGCCCGGGCTGCGCCTCGCCGCCGAGCTTCATCTCATCACCTATGCGGCGATGCAGGCGGTTCGCTTCGGCCGGTATCGCCAGGCCTTCTTCTATCTCGGGATGGTCGGCCGGCGTTCGTTCAAGGCGCTGCCGCGTGCTGCGGCAAGAACCGCCCTCGCCCGCTTCGGCATCTGATCGTCACGACACGATCTTGGAGGCCTCGTAGGGCTTCGGCGCGAAGCCGAACGCCGCGAGCATCGAGCCGAGCGCCACCAGCGCCGGATGCATGGCGACGACGGCTTTCGACGTCGTCAGCAGGCGGGCGGATCGAACCAGCGAGAGCGGCAGCCGTCCGAGCATCTGCGCAAACACCCATGCCCGCGCGCCCCCGCTTCGAGCAGCCTTGTACTGCACACGATAATTGATCGCGCCGATGCGCAGGCCGCGCTTTGCGATCCAGCCGAGGCCGGTGCGGCTTTGCGGCACGGTCTCGGTGATGACGGCTTCCGCCGTCCAGTGGAAGGTCATGCCGGCATCGCGGCACCGCACGAAGAAATCGCAATCGCCGCCGCCGAGGAAATTGAAGCGGAGGTCGAACGCGGGACGATCGAACCGTTCGAACGCGGACCGCGTGATCAGGCAATTGCCGCAGCCATAGATCAGCGGCACCGCGCCGGAATAGTCGTAAGCGGGGCAGAAGGCGGGATGGCGCGACAGCCACGGCTTGCTGTCGTCCTCGAAGTCAGGCAGCACCGGCCCGCCGACCACGTCGGCTCCGGTCGCCTCGGCGGTGCGGACCATCAACTCGAGCCAATCGGGCGATGCAATCTCGTCGTCGTCGATCATCAGGAAGCGGGTTGCGGCGGGAAACAGCGCCTGCGCCGTCTCGAACGCAGCATTGATCGCATGGCAATTGCCCTGCCGCGTCTCGACGAGGCAGACGCCCTGCAGCCTGCCGTCGGCCAGGTACTCCGCGGCAACCGGCGCGCTCTCGCGCCGTGCGGCGTCGTTCTCGACCATGACGACGGCAAAGGAACGCGGGGTCCGCTGGTTCGCCAGCGAGTCCAGCGTCAGCCGCAGGTGCTGGGGACGACGGAAGCAGGGAATGCAGACGACGATGCCGACCGACAGGTCGATGACGCGGGAGCTCGCCGCGATCTCGCGGTTGGGATCTTGCAACCCATCCGAGATGCGCGTGACGGACAGCTCTGTCGGGATCAATGTCATGACGCTCTAGATGTCCGAGATATGTTGAAAAAGCCCTGCTTCCACCGAGCGTCCCGCAACAGTACATCGCCGCGGGACAGGTGCGTGCCAAAATGAACGACCAGTGGCAGCCACGCGCCTGCGCCTCGCGCCGTTCTCGCGGCCGTCCTGAAACAACATCATGCGTTTAACTGCTTTCGCGTGTTTCTGCCGCGAAAGCATGCACGCGTGGTACTGCAATTCGCGGTCCATGCGATGACAACGATCCAACATGAACAATACCGTAGTTAATGCACATGCGCATTAACCGGGCCGTAAGCACTGCCACCGGTGAGGCCGCGCGGCATCGGATTTGCTCTTCGGGCAAGCGGGTTTTTTCCTGTAAATTTGATTAGAACAAGCGCGGTCAGAAAATATGAACAAGCCAGCCACGATCGATTTTGCGACAGCCACGGCGATCCGGATTCCGCGGCCACTGCCCCCGTCCAGGCGCTGCACGATCTCGTCCCCGGCGAAGCTCGCGATAGCCTGCTCGCCGTTCACGAGGTGCTGCGCCGCGAACTGCCGAAAGGCCAGCTCGCCATCTATGAGGCCGGCGGCGGCTCGTGCAGTGTCCTGCCACCGGAATTGCCGGGCCGCGCAAGGTCACCGTCGTCGACATCGACGAGGACCAGGTGCGCAACAACACCTATGCGGACGAGGCGATCCTCGGCGATGTCCAGGCCTATCGGTTCGCCCGCGAGACCTTCGATCTCGTGATCTGCTACAACGTGATCGAGCATCTGCCTCATGTCGACGCCGCGCTCTTGAATTTCCGCGATGCGCTCAAGCGCGGCGGCATGATCCTGATCGGCGCGCCCAACCCCCGCTCGCTGTCCGGCGTCGTCACGAAGTATTCGCCGCACTGGTTTCACGTCTGGTTCTACCGGAACATCCGCGGCATCAAGGACGCCGGCATGCCCGGCGAGCCGCCGTTTCCGACCTTCTTTCATCCGCTGGTGACGCTGCCGCGGCTCGCATCGTTCGCGGCTGCCAACGGTCTCGAGATGATCTACCGCCGCGAGGTCGAGAGCCCGCGCTATCCGGAGATGCGCCGGCGCAAGCCGCTGTTCGCCGTCCTCGTGGATGCCGGCGCCACCGTGCTGAACGCCATGCTTCGGCGCGGCACCGACGTCCGCCGCGGCGACTATCACGTCATCCTGCGGAAAAGCTGACCGTCATGGCGCGCGCGCGGCTCATCACAGGACAGGCCGAGCCTCGCAGCCGAGCCGTGCGCGGTAACGAACCGTTAATTTCCAGGGTGTCCGCGCAGCGGCGTCACGAGGACGCACCGCGGAGGGAGGAGCGCTTAAACGCTTTGTTTGCCATTTCGGTGAATAGTCCCCCACTGAGTATGGTTAATTTTCCCTGTTGCGTTGATTGGGCACCTATATCCGGGGTGCGTGGCGTAGAGCGAAGAGTAACCCCTCAGCCTGCGGCAGTTGGAATGAAAGCTGGGGATCATGCTTGACTATAACCAGCCGATCGATCGGGCCGGACCGGAGTCCCGGCAACAGAGGCCTCAGGCCGGCTTCAACGTGCTGGAGCTCGTCAATCTGCTCTGGCGGCGGAAGATCGCGATCGCGGCTGCCGCCCTCCTCGGGGCGACGCTTGCCGTCACGGTCGGCAAGAGCCTGACGCCTCGCTACACCGCTACCGCACAGCTCTATGTCGATCCGCGCGAGCTTCAGCTGGTCGATCGCGAACTCACGCCGCGCGCGCAGGACGTCTCCGGCATGGCCATGGTGGTGGAGAGCCAGGCGCGCCTGATCACCTCCAACAGCGTGCTGCTCCAGGTGATCCAGCAGGCGGGCCTCGACAAGGACCCCGAGTTCGGCGGCGGCGGCGACGCCAGGAGCCTGATGTCGTCGCTGCTCGGCCCGATCGGCCTTCGGCCGCCCGCGCCCTCCGCCGCGGAGAAGAAGGAAGTGCAGCTTGCGGCGCTCGACGCGCTGAACCGGCACATCACCGTCCGCAAGACCGAGAAGAGCTTCATCGTCGACATCGAGGTCTGGTCGACCGATCCGGCGAAAGCGGCGATGCTCGCCAACACGCTGACCAGCGCCTATCTCAGCGAGTCCCGCAACTCGCAGGCTTCGGCCGTTCGGCGCGCCACCAACGATCTCTCCAGCCGCCTGAAGGAGCTGCGCGAGCGGCTGCGCAACGCCGAGACCGCGCTTGCCACCTACAAGGCCCAGAACAATTTCGTCGGCACCCAGGATGCGCTGATCAGCGACCAGCAACTCTCCGCCAGCAACCAGCGGCTTTCCGCGGCCCGCGCGGCGACGATGGATGCCCAGGCACGGCTCGACCAGATCGAGGGAAGCCGCCGGACGGCGGCCGATGCCGGCGCGATCCCGGAAGCCCTGCAATCGCCGACGATCGCGAATTTGCGCGCGCAATATGCCGATGCGCGCAAGAAATACGCCGAGCAGGCCGGCGAGCTCGGGCCGCGCCATCCGGCGCTGCGCCAGACCGAGAAGCAGGTCGAGGACCTCAAGCGCACCATCAGCGAAGAGATCGACCGCTTCGCCCAGTCCGCCAAGAACGATCTGACGCGCACCCGCGACTTCGAGGCCTCGCTCAACCGCGCGCTGGAAGCGCAGAAGCGGCAAAGCGTCCAGCTCAGTCAGGCCGCCGTGCGCCTGCGCGAGCTCGAGCGCGAGGTCGACGCCAGCCGCGACGTCTATCAATCCTTCCTCAAGCGCTCCCGCGAGACCGAAGAGCAGGAGAGCCTGAACACCTCGGCCGCCCGCGTCATCGGCGAGGCGACGGTGCCGCAGCGGCGCTCGTTCCCGCCCGCGATGAGCATGTTTGCCATGATCGGCTTCATCTTCGGCGCTCTCGCGGCGGCGGCCTGGTTCGTCGCGGCCGAGCTCCTGCTCGCCGGCGCAACCACAGAAGCGCCCGCGCCGGCCCGCCGCGAGCGCAAGCCGGCGCCGGAGAGAATGCGCGTTCCCGAGGTCTTGCCGGCTGCGGAAGCTCCGCGGCCTCAGCAGGTCTCCCGGGCTCCCGAAGTGCCGCAGGCCCTGCCCGAATTGGCCGCACCTTCGCTGCAGCCCGCGATGGTCGAAAAACCCTTGATCGAAAAGCCGCTGATCGCGCGCCTCCAGGAGGCCGACGTCATCCACACGCTCGGCGCCATTCTTTCCACCGGCGGCGGCGTCGACCTGACACGGCTGGGATGGCCGACATTGCGGCCCGGCTTTCCCCTGACCAAGCTGCTCAACGCCTGGCGCGACATGCGCGCTGCCGTGGCCCGGCGCGCCAACGGCAAGACGATGCCCGTCATTGCGCTCGTCGGCACCGGCGAGACCACCGGACGCAGCGTGAGCGCGCTGAATTTTGCGCTCGCGGCGGCGCGCGATGGCGCCCGCGTGCTGATGATCGATGCCGACCATCAGGTCCACGCGCTCTCGAACAGGCTCAGCCAACCCGGCAAGAGCGAGCCGAGCAGGCTCGGCTGGCTCTCGATCGGCAGCAAGGCGGCACGCGAGATCAAGTCGGTCAACGGCATTTCGGTGCTGCCCGCCGGCGAAGGTGATGCCGGCAAGGCCGCCGATGCAATCCGCAAGGCGATTGCCCAGGCGCGCGCCGCGGGTGGCTATGACCTCGTGATCCTCGACGGTCCCGCGATGCCGCTTGTTGCCGGCAGCCGCAAGCTGCTCGAGGACACCGACGCGCTGGTGGCGGTGCTGCCGACCAGCCTCGACATCAATGACAGTCTGGAAGAGATCCTGGCCGGCCTCGGCCGCGCCGAGCGCAAGCTCGTGGGCGTCGTGCTCGACGAGCCTCACCCCCGCAATCGAGACGCGCCAGCGAGGCAGACAATATGCTTGAGCGCCGCGTCAACCTCGATGGACGAGCCGCGACTGCCGAAGTGCCGCGCATTACCGTGGGCGGGCTTCGCATGGCCGCGATCGACCTGGAAGCCACCGCCGATTTCATGATCGAGGCGACCGATCCCAGTCATCGCATCGGCCGCCCGCTGTACCTGACCTCGGCCAATGGCGAGGTGCTGGCGCGCTGCTCGACCGAGCCGCAGACCGAGCGCCTGTTCCGCGCCGCCGATTTGATCAATGCCGACGGCCAGCCGCTGGTGGCGGCCTCGAAGCTGCAATCCTGGTTTCCGTTGCCCGAGCGCGTCGCCACCACCGACTTGTTTCATGTGGTCGCGCGCAAGGCCGAAGCGGTCGGCCGCACCTTCTACATGCTGGGAGCCAGCGAAGCCGAGAACATCGCCGCCGTCGAGAACGTCCGGAAGATGTACCCCGACCTCAAGATCGTCGGGCACAACCACGGCTATCTCAAGGGCGATGCGCTGCGCGCGAAGGTCGAGGAGATCAACGCGCTGGCGCCCGACTATCTGTGGGTCGCGCTCGGCGTGCCCAACGAGCAGGCATTCGTGAAGGAGTTCACGCCGCATCTCACCAATGTTGGCGTTATCAAGACGTCCGGAGGACTGTTCAACTTCTTGTCAGGCAGCCGTTCCCGCGCCCCGCAATGGATGCAGAAGATCGGCCTCGAATGGGCCTGGCGCACCTTGCTCGAGCCGCGCCGCCTGCTCTGGCGCTATTTGACCACCAACCCCCGCGCGCTCTATCTTCTCTTCAGCCGCAACCGACCCCTCCGCTAAGAGAAGAGCACAAGACGACATGACCGACCGACCGACCGTCCTCGTCACAGGGGGCGCGGGCTATATTGGCTCGCATGCCTGCCGCGCATTGATCGCCGCCGGCTATCAGCCCGTCGTTTATGACAATCTCTCGACAGGCCATCGCAGTTTCGTTGCAGGTCCGCTGGTGACCGGCGACCTCTTGGACGGAACGGCGCTGGCACGCGCCTTCGCCGACCACAACATCACGGCGGTGATGCATTTCGCGGCGGCGAGCCTCGTCGGCGAGTCCATGACCGATCCGCAGAAATACTATGTCAACAATGTGCAGGGAACGCTGTCGCTGTTGCAGGCGATGCGCAACGCCGGCTGCCACCGCATCGTGTTCTCCTCGACCGGCGCCGTCTACGGCAATGCCGATTCCAAGGAACTGCCGGAAGATTTCCCCTGCGCACCGATCAATCCCTACGGCGCGTCGAAATGGATGATCGAGCGGATGCTCGCCGATTACCGCTCCGCCTACGGCTTCGGCGCGTTCTGCCTGCGCTATTTCAACGCCAGCGGAGCCGACCCTGCCGGCGGCATCGGCGAGCTGCGCGACAATGAAACCCACCTCATTCCCCGCGCCATGATGGCGCTGCAGGGCCACGTCGACTTTGCGGTGTTCGGCGACGACTACGACACGCCCGACGGAACCGCGATCCGCGACTATATCCACGTCACCGACCTCGCGGCGGCGCATCTGGCGGCCCTGAAGCTTCTGGAAGGCGGGCATGCCGGCGGCAGCTTCAATCTCGGCACCGGCTCCGGCTTCTCCGTGCGCGAGATTCTCAACGCGATCAGGCAGGAGACCGGGCGCGAGGTGCCGCACACCGTCAAGCCGCGCCGCGCGGGCGATCCCACCTACCTGGTTGCGGATCCTTCCGCGGCAAGACAGGTGCTGAACTTCGTCCCGCGCCACTCGGACCTGGCCACGGTGATCCGAACCGCGTGGGCCTGGCACCAGACGGCGCATCCGTTCCGGTCGCGCTAGGCCTTCGACACACCCGCGCTTCGGTTTCGCCGATCCGCGGCCGTCAGACGACGGCGCGTTTCAATCATGACGCCGCGGCTTCCGTAGCGGCAGCGTCCAGCTCCGGCTGGAGCGGCGGGGCGATGGGCAGGAGCATCGGCCGCAGCAACTCGGCCATCTGCCTTGCCGGCAGCGGCTTCGAGATCAGGAAGCCCTGCATCTCGTCGCAGCCATGGGTGCGCAGGAATGCCTCCTGCTCGGCGTTCTCGACACCTTCGGCGACGACGGTCATGCCGAGCGCCTTGCCCATGCTGATGATCGCCTGTGCGATCGCCTGGTCTTCCGAATCCTGCGGCAGGTCGCGCACGAAGGAGCGATCGATCTTGATCGTGTCGATCGGGAAGTGCTTCATCAATGACATCGACGAATAGCCGGTGCCGAAATCGTCGATGGCAAGGCGAATGCCACGGCTCTGGATGGCGTCGAGCACCTTGAGCGCGCGACCGACGTTGCGCATCATCATGCTCTCGGTCACTTCGAGCTGGAGCAGCACCGGCGACATGCCGCTGGCCGCCAGCGCCTCGTCGACGTCCTGCAGCAGATGTTCGTCGGCGAACTGCCGCGGCGACAAATTGACCGCCATCGACAGCGGCAACAGGCCGCGGCGCTGCCAGGCCATGGCCTGCGCGCAGGCTTCGTTGAGCACCCAGCGGCCGATCGGCACGATCAGCCCGGTTTCCTCCGCGAGTGGAATGAACTGCGCCGGCGAGATGCTGCCGAGCTCGGGATGGGTCCAGCGCAGCAACGCTTCCACGCCGGTGATCTGGCCGGTCTCCATCTCCACCTTGGGCTGGTAGTTCAGCGAAAACTGCCCGCGCTCCAGCGCCCGGCGCAGCGCGCTCTCCAGCGACAGCCGCTCGATCGACTGCGTCTTCACTTCCTTGGAGAAGAAGCGATAGCCGTTCTTGCCGTCTTCCTTGGCGAGATACATCGCCATATCGGCGTTCTTGGTCAGCGTCTGCGCGTCCGAGCCATTGGCCGGATACATCGCGATGCCGATCGACGCCGTGGTGTGACACTCGTGGCCGGCCAGTTCCATGGGTTGGGCGAGTGCCGCAAGCAGCCCGGTCGCGATACGCTGGACGTCGTCGATCTCGCCGCACTGGTCGAGGATCACCACGAACTCGTCGCCGCCGAGCCGCGCCACCACGTCGCTCGCCCGCAACGCGCCGCGCAGGCGGTTGGCGACTTCGAGCAGGAGCAGGTCGCCCGCCTCATGGCCCAGCGAGTCGTTGATGACCTTGAAGCGGTCGAGGTCGATGAACAGCAGCGCAAAATGGTGATCTTGACGCTCTGCCACGTCGATCGCCCCGCGCAGCAGCGCGTTGAAGGTCTCGCGGTTCGGGAGGTCCGTCAGGCTGTCATGCGAGGCGAGGTACTCGATCCGCTCGTCCGCCTGGTTCTTGGCGTCGGCGCGATCGAAGTTCTCCATCGCAAAGGACACGTTGTCGGCGAGACGCTGCAACAGCTCGACGAACTCGGTCGTGAAGGTGCCGGGCTCGGTCGACATGTAGATCATGACGCCGACGGCCTGGTCGTGCGCGACGAGCGGAAACGCCGCGCCCGAGCGCGCGCCGTCGCTGCGCACGATGGCATGGAAGGCGCTCACGCGCTGGTCGTTGAGATAGTCGTTGCTGATGCAGGGCTGGCGCGTGCGGAACGCCGTGCCGCTCATTCCGCGCCCTTCGGGCCGCTCCGGATCGACGGAGAGGCGGACGTTGCGCGTGGTGTCGGCCGACGGGCCTGCGCTCGCCACGATTTCCAGCTGATCGCTGTCGGCCTTCGCCAGCGCGATGGTCGTCGAGGTGAACTTGGCGCCGTTCGAGGCCGCAAGACACACGAGATCGAACAGCTCGGCGCGCGACTTCGCCCGCATGATCGCCTCGTTGGTCGCGCTCAGCGCGGCGAACATGCGCGTCAGGCGCTCTTTCTGCGCCTCGGTCCGGGCCTTTTCCTCGGCACGAGCGAAATTGTCGAGGGCGAACGACACGTTCTCGGCGAGCCGTCCCAGCAGCTGGATCAGATCCGGCGTGAACGTGCCTTCGTCGGGCGAGAGGAACAGCAGCACGCCGACTGCCGCGCTGCCGTTGCTGAGCAGCGGAAAGCAGGCGCCGGATTTCGTGCCCTGGTCCCTTGCGATGTGGTGCCAGTGCGCGGTGCGGATGTCGGTGAGAAGCTCATTGGTGATGCAGGGCGCGCGGGTGCGGAACGCGGTGCCGGTCAGGCCGCGGCCTTCGGGGTCGCCGGCCGATGTCGAAAAACGCCAATCCTTGATGAGGCCGCAGCTCTCGCCCTTGGTCATGGCGATGTCGAGGTAATGCCCGCTGTCGTCGACCAGAGCGATCGTCGCGGACGAGAACGTGCCGCCCAGCACCGCGGCCTTGCAGACCACCTCGAACAGCTCGTCGCGGGCCTTCACCCGCATGATCGCCTCGTTGGTCGCGCTCAACGCCTCGAGCATGCCGCGGAGGCGGTTGCTCTGCATTTCGGCCTTGGCCTTCTCGTCGGCGCGGTCGAAATTCTCCAGCGCAAAGGCGACGTTGGCCTGAAGCTTGCGCAGCAATTCGACGAACTCGTCCGTGAAGGTGCCGCACTCCGGAGAGTTGAACAGGAATACGCCTTCGACCCGATCACCGTTGAGCAGCGGCAAGGCCGCTGAGGACGCGATGCCGTTGCGGCGGGCGCTGGCGTGCCAAGGCGCGATGCGCTGGTCGGCGAGCACGTCGTTACTGACGGCGGGCTGGCGGGTGCGGAACGCGGTGCCGGTCAGGCCGCGGCCTTCCGGCACGTCCTCGGCGATGGAGAACTTGAAGTTGCGGACCTGCCCCGCGTTCGGCCCGTAGCTGGCGACGACACGCAGCAGCTCGGCGTGATGGTCGACCAGCGCGATGTTGGCCGAGGTGAATTTGGCGCCCTTCGCCGTCGCCTCGCAGACGAGGTCGAACAGCTCGGCGCGCGAGCGCGCCCGCAGAATCGCCTCGTTGGTGGCACTGAGCGCCGCAAACATGCGGGCCAGCCGTTCTTCTTCCGCTGCTATCCTGGCCTTTTCCGCCTCCCGGTCGAAGTTCTCGATCGCGAACGAGACGTTCTCCGCCATGCGCAGCAGGAGCGCAACGACCTCCTCGTCCTTGGCCCATGATTTGCTGATGAAGAACAGCACGACGCCGACGCTCGCGCCAAACTTGACCAGCGGAGCCACCACGCAGGCCGCGACCCCCGCGTTGATGTTGGCCTGCTCCCACAACGTTCCCCTGGTGCATTCGACGAGGTCGTCCTCGACAAAGGGCTTTTGGCTGCGGAAGACATTGCCGGAGATGCCGCGACCATAGGGACTGGCGGCGTCGACGGAATATCTGGTTTGAGCGACGAGTTCCAGATTCTGGCCGGAACCCGCGACGGGCTTCAGCCAGTGGGAGTCCTGCTCCTTCTGCAGGACGACCGTCGCGAGCGACTTGCCGCCATGGACCGAGGCGTCGCACACGAGCTGGTACAGCTCCTGCTCGGTCTTGGCGCGCAGGATGGCTTCGTTGGTGGCGCTGAGCGCGCCGAACATGCGGTTGAGCCGTCGTGTTGCCCGCTCGCTGGTCTGCTGCGCGGTCTCGTGCGCAAAATTGTCCAGGGCATAGGAAATGTTGGCCGACATGCGCTCGAACAGCGAGACCATCTGGTCGTTCAGCGAATTGGGCTCGCGCCGGGTCACAAACAGCACGCCGACGCTGCTTCCGTTGCAAAGCAGCGGGAGCGCCGCAGCCGCGCCGATCTGGGCCGTGGCCGCGCCGGCGCGCCACGCCAGCGAGCGCGGATCATTCAGATAATCGTTGCTGACGCACAGCTTCTGCTCGCGAAACGCCTCGCCGCCGACGCCCGATCCCTCGGGTGTTCCGGCTTCCGTCGAGATCGTGATCGAGCGCAGTCGCGGAAGATCGTCGCCGCAGCCGGCCGCGAACCGCAATCGGTTGCTGCCCGGCTCGACCAGGAACACCGCCACCGCCAAAAATCCCCACTCGAAAACCCGGCGTCGCAGACCTTCTGGTACAGCTCGTCCGGCGATTTCGCGTAGAGAATCGCTTCGTTGATGGCGCTCAACGCCGCAAATGTGCGCGCGAGTGTCGTCGGCACGATCTCAGCTCCCGGGCATTTCTGCCTATTTCTCCCGGGTCACTTTATGAACGGCCATCGCCTAAGTGGTCGTTATTGCGCACCGCAAACCCTCAATCAAAGTGAACGAGCTGCGAACGACCGGCGCCAAACTGCCGAAAATGCCGCCGCGCGGGACGAACTCGACCCAGGGCGCGCCCCTCTGCACGAATTTGCAGCCCAGTATTGGTTTACGAGAGATTGATATCGCAGCCGCGCTTTGAAACGATAGTTTCAACAACCCGCGCCCGCCAAGGGCAATGACCTCGAGGGAACGCCATGCCGATCGTCAGGGCCGATCGTCTCACGCGCATCAGCGCTACTCTGCTCCGCGCCGCCGGGGCCTCCGAGGAGGAAGCCGATGCGGTCGCGAGTGGCTGCGTCAACGCCAATCTCGCGGGCCACGACTCCCACGGCGTGATCGCCGTTCCCACCTATATCGACCGCATCAAGGCCGGCCACATCGTGCCCGGCGCGAAATGGTCCATCGTCCAGGAGACGCCGACCACGACCGTGATCGACGGCCAGTGGGGTTTCGGCTTCCACGTCAACGCCAGGGCCATGGCGCTGACCATCGAGAAGGCGAAGACGGCGAACGTCGCGGCCTGCACCGTGTTCCGGCAGAGCCATGTCGGCCGCCTCGCCGCCTATCCCTTGATGGCGATGCGCGAGGGCATGATCGGGATCGCGACGGCGGATTCCGGGCGTTCGCCGAAGCACGTCGCGCCGTTCGGCGGCAAGGAGGCGCGGCTCGGCACCAACCCGATCTCGATCGCGGTGCCATCGGATCTCGCCACGCCCTTCTATCTGGACATGGCGACCTCGGCGGTGGCGGCCGGCAAGATCCAGCTCGCGGTCGCACGCGGCGAGGAGATCCCGACAGGGTGGATCATCGATGCCGACGGACGACACACCACCGATCCCACGCAATATCGCAAGGGCGGCGCGCTGCTGCCGCTCGGCGGCACCGAGGGCTACAAGGGCAGCGGCCTCGCCGCCATGGTCGAGGTGCTCTGCGGCCTGCTCACCGGCCTCGGCTTCGGCGTCGAGCCGACGGGGCGGCACAATGACGGCTGCTTCATGGCGGTTTTCAACGTCGCCGCGTTCCGCCCGCTGAAGGCATTCAAGCGCGAGGTCGCCGAATTCGCGCATTATCTGAAATCGACGCCGCCCTCCGAGGGCAGCAAGGGCGTCTACTATCCCGGCGAGATCGAGGGCTTGCGCGAGCAGCAGCGCCTGCGCGACGGCATCGAGATCGAGGATGCCACCTGGGAAAAGCTGCGCGCACTGGCGCGCGAATACAGGCTCGACACCGTGCTCGATCTGGGCTGACGGCATCAGGAGAACAGCAGCATGACGCGACAGATGGTCCTGGTCGGCTTCCTCCAGGCGCAGAACTGCACCAATTTGCCGAGCTCCTGGCGCCATCCGGACTCGCGCGACGATTCGATGTCCGCGGATTACTATCAGCAGATCGCCAAAATTCTCGAAGCCGGCAAGTTCCACATGGCCTTCTTCGACGATCGCCTCGCAATGCCGGACCGCTACGGCAACGACCACGCCCACACCGTCGAATACGGCATCCGCTGCGTCAAGATGGACCCGCTGATCGTGCTGACCACGATGGGCATGGTCACCGACAAGCTCGGCCTCGGGGCGACCTGCTCGACCACCTATTTCGAGCCGTTCGACGTGGCGCGCCGCTTCGCAACGCTCGATCTGATGTCCGGCGGACGCGCGGGCTGGAACGTCGTGACATCGCTGAACGACGGCGAGGCGCTCAACATGGGGCGCGACTCCCATCCCGAACATGACTCCCGCTACGACAAGGCCGACGAGTTCATGGAGGTCGTGCTCGGCCATTGGGACACCTGGGAGGACGGCGCGCTGATCATGGACAAGCAAAGCGGCCGCTTTGCCGATCCGGCCAAGGTGAAACGGCTCGATCACAAGGGACCATCCTTCAAGTCGCGCGGACCGTTCACCGTGCCGCGCTCGCAGCAGGGTCACCCCGTGATCATCCAGGCCGGCGCCTCCGGCCGCGGCCAGCGCTTCGCCGGCCGCTGGGGCGAGGTGATCTTCACCGCTGCGCGCAATCTCGCTGCGGCCAAGGAAGGTTATGCTTCCGTGCGCAACGCAGCCGCCAAGGCAGGGCGCGACCCCGACCAGATGTTCCTCTGCAACCTGACGACGCCGGTCTGCGCAGCGACGAAAGCCGAGGCCGAAGACAAGATGGCGCTGATCAACAAGCTGCCGCTCGAGATCGACGCGCTGTCGCTGCTCGCCGAAGCGCTCAACTACGACTTCGCCTCCAAGGATCTGGACGAGCCGCTGACGACGGAAGACTTGAAAAGCATGCAGGGCATTCTGGGCATCCGCGACGGTGTGCTGAAGACATCAGGCAAGAGCAATCCGAGCGCGCGCGACTTTGTCACCTTCTCCGGCCGCGGCCAGGTGCATGATGCCATGGTCGGGGGCCCCAAGGAGATCGCCGACAAACTCGAGGAGATGTTCGTCGAGCGCGGCTGCGACGGCTTCGTCATCGCCGCGACCTATGTGCCGGGCTCCTACGCCGATTTCGTCCAGCATGTCGTGCCGGAGCTGCAGCGCCGCGGCTTGTTCCAGAAGGACTATCGCGGCAAGACGCTACGAGAAAACCTCGGGCTCAAGCGGCCGCCCGCGGGTGCCTGGAAGGTGCAGCCGCGCGATGCCGCGGAATAACGACGAGGACACACGATGCGCTGGCTGAAATTCACCGCTTCGGGCAAGACGTCCTGGGGCATCGTCGAGGGCGATCAGGTCGTCGCGGTCGACGGCGATCCGTTCGGTGAATGGCAGCGTAGCTCGCGCACACATCCGCTCAGTACCGTCAAGATCGAGCTGCCGCTGATCCCCCGCACCTTCTATTGCGTCGGGCTGAATTACCTCAAGCACCTGAAGGAGGCCGCCGACAAGGCCGGCACCATGCCGGCCGTGCCTGATCGGCCCGAGATCGGCTATCGCGCCCAGAACGCGCTGATCGCGCATGACGAGGACGTCGTGATTCCCTCCTTTGCGACCGAGAAGATCCACTATGAGGGCGAGGCTCGTGGTCGTCATCGGCAAGAAGGTGAAGCATCTCACCGAGGCGAACGCGATGGATTGCGTGTTCGGCTACACCATCGGTAACGACGTCAGCGAGCGGAGCTGGCAGAAGGCCGACCGCGGCCTGTGGCGCGCGAAGAACGCCGACACGTTCAAGCCGATGGGCCCTTGGATCGAGACCGAGGCCAATCTCGATGCAATGGAAACAGTGGTCCGGGTCAACGGCAAGGAGACCAACCGCTTCCACACGAACGACATGATCTTCGGCGTGGTGCCGTTCCTGGTCGAGTTGACGAAGTATTTTACGCTGTGGCCCGGCGACGTGATCTGGATGGGCACCGACGGTGCCTCCCCCGACATCAAGCACGGCGACGTCGTGGAGATCGACATCACCGGCGTGGGGACGCTGCGGAACAGATTTGTGCGGGAGCAGCCATAGCTCTCGTAGGATGGGTAGAGCGGAGCGAAACCCATCACTTGCAGTCGGCCCGGATAGACCTCGATGGGTTTCGCTATCGCTCTACCCATCCTACGAAGGCTCCTTCAAAACGGCAGGGCCACGCTCGACTTGATCTCCTTCAACACCACGTTGCTGCGGACGTAGCGAATGCCGGGGATGCGGAACATGAACTCGTCGAGGAAGCGGTTGTAAGCCGCCATGTCCTGCACGACGACGCGCAAATGATAATCGGCATCGCCCGTGGTCGCAAAGCACTCCAGCACTTCGCGACGCTTGGTGACCCGGGACACGAATTCGTCGACGAATTTGGCATCATGCCGTTCCAGCGAGACGTGGAGAATGGCGGACATCGCAAAGCCCGCCTGCTCGCGCGCGACCAGCGCAGCGTAGCCCTGAATGACGCCGCTCTCCTCCAGCGCCCTCACGCGGCGCCAGCAGGCCGAGGTGGACATGCCGACCTCGTCGGCCAGTTGCTGGTTGGTGGCCCGGCCATCTTTCTGGAGATGGCCGAGAATCCGCAAATCCTGCTCTTCGATCATGCCCGCCTCGCAATTCGACTAAATCTACCAGATTTTGCCTCTCCCCGCAAAATTTTACCGAATACAGAGCAAATACGGGATAAATAGGTAGGACCTACCAGCGCCCCGGGCATACCCTGCCATCATCAGGCAGGAAGCCGCGCGAGGTCCGCCATGGACACCATTCCATCACTCGATGCTTACGAGCTTTCGGATCGCTACGACCGCGAGGAGGGCCGCGTCTTCCTGACGGGCACGCAGGCCATCGTCCGCATCGCGCTCGATCAGGCGAGGCGCGACCGGGCCAGCGGGCTCAACACCGCCGGCTTCATCTCCGGCTATCGCGGCTCGCCGCTCGGCGGCATCGATCTCGAGTCTCTGGCGTATCCAGAAACGGCTGAAGCGGGACCGCATCGAATTCCTGCCCGCCGTCAACGAGGACCTTGCGGCCACCGCGGTGCTCGGCTCGCAGCAGGTCGAGACGCAAGGCGATCGCGAGGTCGATGGCGTGTTCGGCCTCTGGTACGGCAAGGGGCCCGGCGTCGACCGTTCAGGCGATGCGCTCAAGCACGGCAATGCCTACGGCTCCTCGCCGCATGGCGGCGTGCTCGTGGTCGCCGGCGACGACCACGGCTGCGTCTCATCCTCGATGCCGCACCAGTCCGACGTCGCCTTCATGAGCTGGTTCATGCCGACGCTGCATCCGGCCAGTGTCAGCGAGTATCTGGAGTTCGGCGCGTATGGCTATGCGCTCAGCCGCTTCTCCGGCATGTGGGTCGGCTTCAAGGCGATCTCGGAGATCGTCGAGTCAGGCGCTTCCGTCGCGCTGCGCGCGCCGCGCGCGTTCCTCGCGCCGGACTTCACCCCGCCGCCCGGAGGCCTGCACTATCGCTGGCCCGATCTGCCGGGTCCGCAGATCGAGGAGCGGCTGGAGGCGAAGAAGCACGCGGTCTACGCCTTCGCCAAGGCCAATCCGATCGACCGCCGCATCTACGACATTCCCGACGCGACGTACGGCATCGTCACCACGGGCAAGGCGCATCTCGACTTGATGGAGGCGCTGCGGTTGATGGGGCTCGATGAAGCCGCCTGTCGCGGCATCGGCCTCGACGTCTACAAGGTCGGCATGGTCTGGCCGCTGGCGCTGCACGACGCCATGGACTTCGTGAAGGGCAAGCGCGAGATCCTCGTGGTCGAGGAGAAGCGCGGCATCATCGAGAGCCAGTTCAAGGAATATTTCTACGATTATCCCGGCAGCAAGCCCGAACGCATGGTGGGCAAGCACGACGAGACCGGGGCACGGCTGATCTCCTGGATCGGCGAATTGTCGCCGCGCGCGCTCGCCGGTGTGCTGGCGCGCCGGCTGGATCCGATGTTTCCGGGCCTTAATCTCGCGGCACGCGCGGCTGCCCTGATGCCGGAGGCGGCGCGAACGATCAACGTGGCGGGCGCAACGCGCACGCCCTATTTCTGCTCGGGATGCCCGCACAACACATCGACGAAAGTGCCCGAGGGATCGAAGGCGCTGGCCGGCATCGGCTGCCACTTCATGGCGAGCTGGATGGACCGCGAGACCTCGTCGCTGATCCAGATGGGCGGCGAAGGCGTGAACTGGGCGGCTTCGTCGCGGTTCACCGGCGAGAAGCACATCTTCCAGAACCTCGGCGAAGGCACCTACTACCATTCCGGCTCGATGGCGATCCGGCAGGCGATCGCGGCCAAGGCCAACATCACCTACAAGATCCTGTTCAACGATGCCGTCGCCATGACAGGCGGCCAGCCGGTCGACGGCCCCGTCAGCGTGCACGCGATCGCGCACAGCGTCCGCGCTGAAGGTGTGACGCGCATCGCGCTGGTGTCGGATGATCCCGCGCAGTTCTCGCCTGCCGACCTGCCTAATGGAGTCACCATCCATCCCCGCGAGGAGATGGATGCCGTGCAGCGCGAGCTGCGCGACATCCAAGGCGTCTCGGTCCTGATCTATCAGCAGACCTGCGCCACCGAGAAACGGCGCCGGCGCAAGCGCGGGCAGATGGCCGATCCCAGACGCTTCGCCTATATCAACGATCTCGTCTGCGAAGGCTGCGGCGACTGCTCGGTTGAATCCAACTGCCTCAGCGTCGAGCCGAAGGAGACACCGTTCGGCCGCAAGCGCCAGATCAATCTGTCTTCCTGCAACAAGGATTTTTCCTGTCTCAACGGCTTCTGCCCGAGCTTCGTCACCGTCGAGGGCGCGACGCGTAGGAAGAAGAGTGCGAGCCAGGTCGACGCCGTCGATCGGGCCGCGACACTTCCCTTGCCCGGGACGGCAACGCTCGATCACCCCTATGACCTGCTCGTGACCGGCGTCGGCGGCACCGGCGTGATCACTGTCGGCGCGCTGATCGGCATGGCCGCGCATCTGGAACGCCGCGGGGTTTCGGTGCTGGACTTCACCGGCTTTGCGCAGAAGTTCGGGCCCGTACTGAGCTATATCCGACTGGCTGCTTCGCCGGAAGCACTGCACCAGGTCCGCATCGACCAGGGCGCGGCCGATGCACTGATCGGCTGCGATCTCGTCGTCAGCTCCTCGCCGAAGGCCTCGGGCACCTATCGCCGGGGCACGCGCGCGGTGGTCAACACCGCGGAGATGCCGACCGGCGACGTCGTCCGCTTCCGCGATGCCGATCTCGCCTCGCCCGCCCGCCTGCGCGCGATCAGCCAGGTCATCGACAAGCACAATCTCGGCACCATCAATGCCAACGCGCTGGCCGAACGGCTGCTCGGCGACGCCGTCTATGCCAACATCATCATGCTCGGCTTCGCCTGGCAGCGCGCCCTGGTCCCGATTTCGCTCGCCGCGCTGCTGCGCGCGATCGAGCTCAACGGCGTCGCGGTCGAGCGCAACAAGCAGGCCTTTGCCTGGGGCCGCATCGCGGCTTCCGATCCGGACTTCCTGCCAAAGGCGGACGAAGCGCTCGCAACCGAGGCGCTCGAAGAGATCATCGACCGTCGTGCCGGCTTTCTCATTGGCTATCAGGACAGCACCTATGCGGCACGCTATCGAACGATCGTCGCGAGGGTGCGCGAAGCCGAAGCTGCGCTGGACAGCGAGGCCCTGACCGAGGCCGTCGCACGCGCCCTGTTCAAGTTGATGGCCTACAAGGACGAGTACGAGGTAGCGCGCCTGCATATGCAGAGCGGCTTCCTCGACGAGTTGAAGCGCGAATTCGAGGATGGCTTCAGTGTCCAATATCATCTCGCCCCGCCATTCCTTCCCGCGCGGCGCGATGCACGCGGACGTCCGCGCAAACGCGCCTTCGGCCAGTGGATCCAGATGCCGCTCGCGATGCTCGCGCGGCTGAAGGGATTGCGCGGCACGCCGTTCGATCCGTTCGGTTACACGGCGGAACGACGCACCGAGCGCGAGCTGATCGCGTGGTATGAAGGCATCATCGACCGGATGCTCGGCGAGACTCGACGCCGCACGTCTTGCGGATCTCGTTGCCGCCGCCAAGGCTCCCATGGACATCCGCGGCTATGGACCGGTGAAAGAGGCCGCGATCGAATCGGTAAAGACGGAGGTCGAGATCCCGTCTGACAAGACCCGTTACAGCCAAGGCCGCCTGACCGCAGCCCCTCACGAATAGGGATTGATCAGCTTCTGCTGCTCGGCGCTGTGATCGACCAGCATGTCGATGAAGGTTCTGACCTTCGCCGACAGATTGTGGCGATGCGGATAGACGGCATTCATGGACAGCTCGACGGTCCGATAATCCGGCAGCAACCGGACCAACCGACCCGATTCGAGATCGTCCTGAACGAGAAACCCAGCCATCAGGCACACGGCAGCCCCCGCGAGCGCGACTTCCCGCAGCGCCTCGCCGCTATTCGTCACGAAGCTGCCCGAAATGCGCACGGAGGCCGGCGTGCCTTTGCGATCGAGAAAGCGCCATTCGTCACCGAATGGATAATTCAGGTGCCGGCCGCAATTGTGCGTAGAGAGCTGGTCGAGCGCCTGCACGCGGCCATGCCTTTCGAGATAATCGTGCGAGCAGCACAGCACGTGGCGCCACGTGGCAAGGCTACGCACGATCAGGCTGGAATCCCGCGGCTGGGTCATGCGCAGGGCAACGTCATACCCCTCCTCGATGAGGTCGACATCAGCCTCCCCCATGCGCAGGTCGACCCTGAGTTCCGGATAGGCTGACAGCAGTTGCGCCACCACCGGCGCAACGAAGGGCACCATGTGCGTGGCGACGTGGACGCGCAGCGTCCCCGAGGCACGGACTGCAATTCGCTCGCGACGTCGTCGGCCTGCTCGAGATCGGCGAGAATTTGCGTGGCGCGATCGTAATAGGCCTTGCCGACCTCCGTGAGACTTACCTTTCGCGTGGTGCGGTTGAGCAACCGCACGCCGAGGCGGTCCTCCAGCGCCTGAATGTGATTGCTCACCATGGTCGTCGACATGTCGAGCCGGCGAGCGGCGGCCGAGAAGCCGCCATTTTCGACGACCCGGACAAAGGCAGTGAGGCTCGAGAAGCGATCCATGATCTGAGGCCCGATTATCCACTTATAATGGATAATTCTTCCATATTTTGCTGGATTATCACAGGGCTCAGGACAGCGCATCTTACCCGTGGCGCAATACGCGCCGCCGGAACGGAAGTCGAAGATCCGAGGATGCCATGTCGAACGCCGCTTATGTCACTGAAACCAGTAAGAAAATCACCCACCGCCCGTCCCGGCAGGCGATTCAGCGAGCGGCTCTCGGCCTTGGCTTGGTGCTCGGGGTCGCGGCCGCCGGACACTACGGCTACGACTATTTGAAGATTGGCCGTTACCTCGAAACGACCGACGACGCCTATGTCAAAGCGGACTCGACGATCATCGCACCGAAAGTGTCCGGCTACATCGCAAAGGTGCTGGTCGGCGACAACGAGACGGTCAAGGCAGGCCAGGTGCTGGCCAGGATCGACGACCGCGACTTCAAGACGGCTCTCGACCAGGCGCGCGCCGACGTCGCCGCAGCCGAAGCCTCGGTGCGCAACATCGATGCTCAGCTCGATCTGCAACAGCCGATCATCGCGCAGAGCACGGCCGATGTTGCCGCCGCCGAGGCCAATTTGAAATTCGCGCAGGAAGAGCGTGCGCGCTACGACGATCTCATGAAGACAGGCTCGGGCACGATCCAGCGCGCGCAGCAGACCGATGCCGCGTTGCGCGCCAGCAGCGCGCAGCTGCAGCACGCCAGATCTGGGCTGATGGCCGCTCAGCGCAAGGTCGAGGTGCTCACCACCCAGCGCGCCCAGGCCACAGCCCAGCTCGAACGCGCGCGCGCGGTTGCGCAGCAGGCAGAGCTGAACCTGTCCTACACCGAGATTACAGCGCCGGTCGACGGCACGGTCGGCGCGCGCAGCTTGCGCGTCGGCCAATATGTGCAGGCCGGCACGCAGCTGATGGCCGTGGTGCCGCTCGATGCGGTCTATGTCGTTGCGAACTTCAAGGAGACCCAGCTCACGCATATGCGCCCCGGGCAACCGGTCCAGCTCCACATCGACAGTTTTCGCAATCGCACGCTGCGTGGTCATGTCGACAGTCTTTCGCCGGCCAGCGGACTTGAGTTCGCACTGCTGCCGCCTGACAATGCCACCGGCAATTTCACCAAGATCGTGCAGCGCGTCCCCGTCAAGATCGTGCTCGATGATCATGGCCTGACCGGTCTATTGCGCCCCGGCATGTCGGCGGTGCCGACGGTCGACACCAAGGGCACGGTCCTGGCCGAACGCGAGACGGCCAAGCGCCTCGCCGACATCTCACCGCGGCCGAACGGCGGCTAGCGATCGAGAGCCGGTACGGCGATCAGCCGTGCCGGATGGTCCTTCCCGCTTCCTCCTCTCTCCATCAGAGACGAGACTTTCCATGAGCACACTTCAACCGACGGTCAACGCCACCAGCCTCCCCGGCCCTGCCGCAGCGCCCTTGCCTGCCGTCTCCGCGAAGACGTGGATTGCCGTGATCGGCGCGACGCTCGGCGCCTTCATGGCCGTGCTGAACATCCAGATCGTCAACGCCTCGCTCGCCGACATTCAGGGCGCGATCGGAGCAGGCATCGACGACGGCGGCTGGATCTCGACCTCCTATCTGGTCGCCGAGATCGTGGTGATCCCGCTCTCCGGCTGGCTCGCGCAAGTGTTCTCGATCCGCATCTACCTTCTCACCAACGCGATCCTGTTCCTGGTTCTCTCGGCAGCCTGTGCGCTCGCCCAGGATTTGTCGCAGATGATCGTGTTGCGCGCGGTGCAAGGCTTCACAGGCGGCGTTCTGATCCCGATGGCCTTCACGCTCATCATCACGCTGCTGCCGCGTGCCAAGCAACCGGTCGGCCTGGCGCTGTTCGCGCTGTCCGCGACATTCGCCCCTGCGATCGGCCCGACCATCGGCGGCTATCTGACCGAGAATTTCGGCTGGGAGTACATCTTCTATGTCAATCTCGTTCCCGGCGCGATCATGGTCGGCATGCTCTGGTACGCGCTCGACGCAAAGCCGATGAAGCTGTCGCTGCTGCGCGAAGGCGACTGGGCCGGCATCATCGCCATGGCGATCGGGCTGTCGGCGCTGCAGACGGTGCTGGAGGAAGGCAACAAGGACGATTGGTTCGGCTCACCCTTCATCGTCAAGCTCTCGGTGATCGCAGCCGTTGCACTGACCGCCTTCCTGATCATCGAACTGACGGTGAACAAACCGCTGCTCAATCTGCGCCTGCTCCTCCGCCGCAATTTCGGCTTCGGCATGCTCGCGAACTTCCTGCTCGGCATCGCGCTCTATGGTTCCGTGTTCATCCTGCCGCAATATCTGGCACGCATCCAGGGATACAATGCCGAGCAGATCGGCATGGTGCTGGCATGGACCGGATTGCCGCAGCTCCTCTTGATCCCTCTCGTGCCGCGCCTGATGCAGCGGTTCGACGCGCGGATCATCATCGGCGTCGGCTTCGTGCTGTTCGCCGCCTCCAACTTCATGAACATCACCATGACGAGCAATTACGCCGCCGACCAGCTGCTGTGGCCCAACGTCGTCCGCGCCATCGGCCAGGCGCTGGTGATGGCACCGCTGTCGGCCGTCGCAACTGCGGGCATCGAGGCGGAGAACGCGGGCTCGGCCTCCGGCTTGTTCAACATGATGCGCAATCTCGGCGGCGCGGTCGGCATCGCGCTGCTGCAAACGCTCCTGACCAAGCGCGAGCAGTATCATTCCAACGTGCTGATGCAGTCGGTCTCGGTGTTCGAGCAGGCCACCCGCACGCGGCTGGAGCAGCTCACGCAGTATTTCGTCAATCACGGCGTGCTCGATCGCGCGGACGCCGTGCATCGCGCCTATGTCGCCATCGGCCATATCGTGCAGAAGCAGGCCTATATCCTCGCCTTCAGCGACACTTTCTATCTGCTCGGCATGGCGCTGATCGCGGCCCTGATCGCCGCCCTTTTCCTGAAGAAGCCCGGCCAGACCTCGGCTGGCGGCGCCCACTGACACCAACCCTAGGAAGCAAGGAGAACGACCATGAAGCCCCGCATGAATTTCTACCAGGCCGCCCCCGACACGATGAAGGCGCTGATGGCGCTGGAGACGCAGATCCAGTCGACGGGACTCGAGAAATCGCTGATCGAGCTGGTCAAGATCAGGGCCTCGCAGATCAACGGCTGCGCGTTCTGCATCAACATGCACACCGAGGACGCCCGCAAGCGCGGCGAGACCGAGCAGCGCATCTACCTGCTGAACGCCTGGCGCGAATCCCCGCTCTATTCCGAGCGCGAGCGCGCGGCGCTGGCCTGGACGGAATCGGTGACGTTGATTTCGGAGACGCACGCGCCTGACGACGTCTATGAGGGGATCCGCGCGCAGTTCTCCGAGGAGGAGACGGTGAACCTGACCATGCTGATCGGCGCGATCAACGCCTGGAACAGGATCGCCATCGCTTTCCGTGCGATCCATCCGGTGAAGGTGAAGGCGTCGGCGGCGTAGGCCGCGACGTCTTTGTCAGCGAAAATCTCTTAGGATGGGTTAGCCGAAGGCGTAACCCACCACTTCTGTCTCCGCTGAAACCAGAGAGGTGGGTTACGGCTTCGCCTAACAAACCCACCCGACGGTAGCGGAGCGCGCGGCTCAGACCGAGGTGGCCTTGGCGAACTCCACGTAGATTTCGCGCAGGCGCGTGGCCATCGGGCCGGGCTTGCCGTCGCCGATCTTCTTGCCGTCGACCGCGACCACCGGCTGCACGAACGCCGAGGCCGAGGTGATGAAGGCCTCCTTGGCAGCGAGCGCGTCGGCGACCGTGAAGGAGCGCTCCTCGACACGGAGCTGACGCTCCTCGGCGAGCGCGATCACGGCCTTGCGGGTGCAGCCCGGCAGGATCGCGTTGGAGTTCTCCCGCGTCACGATGACATCGTCCTTGGTCAGGATGAAGGCCGTCGACGAGCCGCCTTCGGTTACATAGCCGTCCTGCAGCATCCAGGCCTCGCCGGCGCCGGCTTCCGCCGCGGCCTGCTTGGCCAGCACCTGCGCCAGCAACGCCACGCTCTTGATGTCGCGGCGCTCCCAGCGAATGTCGGGCACCGTGATGACGTTGATGCCGGTCTTTGCCGAGGCGGCGTTGATGATGTCCTTCTCCGAAGTGAACATCACGAGGCTCGACTTGACGTCGGCCTTGGGGAACGGAAAGTCGCGGCCCTTGTCGGCGCCGCGCGTCACCTGGAGATAGACGAGGCCGTTCCCGAGCTTGTTGCGCGCGATCAGCTCCTTCTGCAGCTCGGTGATGCGCTCGACCGTCTCCGGCAGCCTCAGCTTGATCTCGCCGACCGAACGCTCCAGCCGCGCCAGATGCGAGGCATTGTCGACCAGCTTGCCGTCGAGCACGGCCGAGACCTCGTAGATGCCGTCGGCGAACAGGAAACCGCGATCGAGGACCGAAATCTTGGCGTCCGAGAGCGGGACGAATGAGCCGTTGACGTAGGCGATCGGGTCCAAGGCGGGTCTCCTGGAGGGAAGGGATTTGGCGCGCTTATACGCCAATCATGGGCGGCGATCACCCCTCGATTCGTCATTCCGGGGCATTCGCGCAGCGAATGAGCCCGGAATCCATTCCACTCCGGGTGTTGCCGCTCGATGGATTCCGGGCCTGCGCCTTCGGCGCATCCCGGAATGACGGCGGGAATTAATGCGACAGGATCTTGGACAAGAATTTCTGCGCGCGGTCGCTGCGGGGCTTGCCGAAGAAATCGTCCTTCTTGGCGTCCTCGACGATCTCGCCGCGGTCCATGAAGATGACGCGGTTGGCGACCTTGCGGGCGAAGCCCATCTCGTGGGTGACGACCATCATGGTCATACCTTCGCGGGCGAGGTCGACCATGACGTCGAGCACTTCGCTGACCATTTCGGGATCGAGCGCCGAGGTCGGCTCGTCGAACAGCATGACGATCGGATCCATCGCGAGCGCACGGGCGATTGCAACGCGCTGCTGCTGGCCGCCGGAGAGTTGCGCCGGAAACTTCTCCGCCTGCTCCTTCAGGCCGACCCGCTCCAAAAGCTGCATGCCCTTGGTCTTCGCCTTGTCATGCGGGCGCCCCAGCACCTTCTCCTGCGCGAGGCAGAGATTGTCGATGATCTTCAGGTGCGGAAACAGCTCGAAGTGCTGGAACACCATGCCGACGCGCGAGCGCAGCTTGGGCAGATTGGTCTTGGGGTCGTTGACCTTGGTGCCGTCGACGCTGATGTCGCCGCTCTGGAACGGCTCCAGCGCATTGACGCATTTGATCAGGGTCGACTTGCCCGAGCCCGAGGGGCCGCAGACCACCACGACCTCACCCTTGGTGACGCTGGTTGTGCAATCGGTCAGCACCTGGAAGCTCGGCGTGTACCATTTGTTGACGTGGCTGATTTCGATCATGAGCGGGGAGCCCTAGCGAATGATGGCGATGCGCGCCTGGAGGCGGCGGACGCCGAAGGACGCGATACAGGAAATGGTGAAGTAGACGATGGCCGCGAACAGATACATTTCGACGAGGCGCCCGTCGCGCTGCGCCACCTTGCTCGCCGCGCCCAGGAAGTCCGTGATCGAGAGGACGTAGACCAGCGAAGTGTCCTGGAACAGCACGATGGTCTGCGTGATCAGCACCGGCAGCATGTTGCGGAACGCCTGCGGCAACACGACGTAGCGCATGGTCTGGGCGTAGGTCAGCCCCAGCGCGCTGGCCGCGGCCGGCTGGCCGCGCGAAATCGACTGGATGCCGGCGCGCATGATCTCGGAGAAGTATGCCGCCTCGAACATGATGAAAGTGATGAGCGAGGATGCGAAGGCGCCGACGCTGATCGGACGCGAGGCGCCGGTCACCCATTGTCCGATATAGGGCACCAGGAAGTAGAACCAGAAGATCACCAGCACCAGCGGCAGCGAGCGCATGAAGTCGACATAGACGCCGGCGATGCGCCCGAGGATCTTGTAGCCGGACAACCGCATCAGCGCGAGCGCCGTGCCGAAGACCAGGCCGCCGAGTGCTGCGAGCGCCGTCAACGTCAGGGTGAAGGTCATGCCCTCGTAGAACAGATAGGGCAGCGCACGGCGAATGACGTCGAAATCGAGATTGGCGAACATCGCTATTTCCCCGTGATGTAGCCGGGGATCGCGACCCAGCGTTCGAGGAAGCGCATCGCCGTCACGACCACGGCATTGACGAGGAGGTAGAGGATCGTCGCGGCAGTGAAGGCCTCGAACACCTGGAACGAGAATTCCTGCATCGAGCGCGCCTGCCCGGTCAGCTCGAGCAGGCCGATCGTGATCGCGACCGCCGTATTCTTGATGGTGTTGAGGAATTCGGAGGTCAGCGGCGGCAGGATGATGCGGAACGCCATCGGCAGCAGCACGTAGCGATAGGCCTGCACGGTAGTCAGGCCCAGCGCGGTTGCGGCCATCTTCTGCCCTCGCGGCAGCGAGCCGATACCGGCCTGCAGCTGCACGGCCACGCGCGCCGACATGAAGAAGCCGATGCCGATCGCGGCCGTCCAGAACGGCGCGTTCGGGAGTTGCTTCAGCCAGGTGCCCGCGGCCTTGGGCAGCAGTTCCGGCAGCACGAAGAACCACAGGAAGAGCTGCACCAGCAGCGGCATGTTGCGGAAGAATTCGACATAGGCAAAGCCGAACCAGTTGGCCCCTTTCGAAGGCAGCGTCCGCATGACGCCGACGAGCGAGCCGGTGATCAGCGCGATGACCCATGCCAGTGCCCCGGTCTTGAGGGTCAGCACCAGTCCCGACAACAGCATGTCGAGATAGTTACCGGTCCCCATGGGGTTTGGCTCGAAGAAGATTCCCCAGTTCCAGTGGTAGTTCACGTGTCCCCCGCGCGAACGCGCCAATCAGAGCAAACTTCAGAAAAGTCTCAGGCCCCCATGCAAATGTCCGGCCACCCCTGTGTCAAGAGTGGCCGGACATGATCCCGATCGAAAGATCGAGGTTGTATCTTACTTGTAGTCGTCCGGGTTCGGCGAATCCGTGGGCTTCGCGAACTCGTTCTTCAGCTCGGGCGAGATCGGGCTGTTGAGGTTGAGGCCCTTCGGCGGGATCTTCTGGGTGAACCACTTGTCGTAGATCTTCTGGCCCTCGCCCGAGGTGTAGAGCGCGGCAGTCGCGGCATCGACCACCTTCTTGAACGGCGCGTCGTCCTTGCGCAGCATGATGCCGTAGGGCTCGGGCTTGGAGAACGCGTCCTTGGAGATGACGTAGTCACCCGGCGACTTCGAGCCGGCTACGAGGCTCGCGAGCAGGATGTCGTCCATCACGAAGGCGACCGCACGGTCGGTCTCGACCATCAGGAAGGCTTCGGCATGGTCCTTGGCCGGGATGATGTTGGCGCCGAGCTTTTTCTCGACGTTGGCCTCGGTGAGCTGCTTGATGTTGGTGGTGCCGGCGGTGGAGACCACCGTCTTGCCCTTGAGGTCGTCGATCGACTTCAGGCCGCTCGACTTCTTGAAGACGTAGCGGCTGGCGGTCAGGAAGTGGGTGTTGGTGAAAGCAACCTGCTTCTGGCGCTCGGCGTTGTTGGTGGTCGAGCCGCATTCGAGGTCGATGGTGCCGTTGGCCATCAGCGGGATGCGGGTCGCCGACGTCACCGGGTTGAGCTTGACCTCCAGCTTGTCGAGCTTGAGCTCCTTCTTCACGGCGTCGACGATCTTGTAACAGATGTCCATCGCAAAGCCGACCGGCTTCTGGTTGTCGTCGAGATAGGAGAACGGGATCGAGGAGTCGCGGAAGCCCAGCGTGATGGCGCCGGTGTCCTTGATGTTCTTCAGCGTGCCGGTCAGCTCCTGGGCTCCGGCCTGACTGACGGCGAAGGTCGCGGCGAGCGCGAGCCCAATGCTACGGAAATGTTTCACTTCGTCTTCCCCTTTCAGGATGATGCGGCCGGATGCAAGCACATATCGGCCTGGATTAGAATGTGACTTTCGGCGAGATCGCGGCTCAGGTTAACGGCTCAACTCAGGGGTTTCGGCAACTGGCCGAGATCCCAGAACAGGCCGGCCATCACAGTCAAGGCCTCCTCGGTTAGTGGCAGCAGAATGTGCTCATTGGGCGCATGCTGGGAACAGCCGGGATAGGAGTGCGGGACCCAGATCGTCGGCAGGCCCAGGATCTCGGAAAAGACGTCGTTGGGCAGCGAGCCACCGAAATTCGGCAGCACCGCCGGTGCCTTGCCGGTGGTCTCTTGCACCGAAGCCGCCGCCCATTTGATCCAGGGGCTGTCGAAATCGGTGCGCGATGCAGCAAAACTCTGCGCCGCCCGCACCTCGACCATCGGAAAGCCCTTTTCGACCAGATGCGCGCGGATCGCCTCGATCATCCCGTCGATCTTGGTGCCGACCACGAAACGCAGCTGCAGCACGGCATTGGCGTGGCCGGGAATGGCGTTGGCCGGCTTCTCGATATTGCCCGACGACATCGCCAGCACTTCCAGCGTATTCCAGGCATAGAGCCGTTCGGCGGCCGAAAGGCCCTCCTCGCCCCAGTTTTCGGCCAGCGCCGGTTCGTCCGCACCCGGCACCACCTGCACGTCGGCGAGATAGGAGCGGATCTGGTTGGTGAGGCGCGGCGGCTTCAGGGCCTCGAGCTGGAGGCGGCCGTGACCGTCCACCAGCGTGGAGATCGCATTGACCAGGATGATCGCGGGATTGGCGAGCACACCGCCCCAATTGCCCGAATGGTGGCCGCCGTCGCGCAGGTTCACGTCCAGATGGATGCGGATGCCGCCGCGGCAGCCGAGGAACAGCGTCGGACGGTCGGCGGACAGGCGCGGCCCGTCGGAGGCCATGAACAGATCGGCCTTGAGCGCGTCGCGATTGAGGTCGCAGACCTTGCCAAGATCCGGCGAGCCGATCTCCTCGCCCATCTCGACGATGAATTTGGCGTTGAAGCCGAGCTTGCCGCCTCGGGCGTCGCGCACCGCGCGGAGTGCCGCCATGTTGATGCTGTGCTGGCCCTTGTTGTCGGCTGTGCCGCGGCCGTAGAGCCGGTTGCCCGCCACACTGGTGCGCCAGGGATCGCGGCCATCGCGCCACTCGCCTTCCATGCCGTCGACGACGTCGCCATGGCCATAGACCAGCACGGTGGGCGCGGACGCGCTCTCGTAGTGCTCGGCGAACAGGAACGGTGCCTTGCCGCTCGGGGATTCGACGATGCGGCTGGTGAAGTCGAGCGCGGCAAAAGCCGGCTTCATCTCCTGTTCCAGATAGGCACGCAATTCGGGGCCACGTGACGGATTCTGGCTCTCGGTCTTGAAAGCGACGCGGCGGTCGAGGCTCGGCGAGGAATGCGCCGGAGCTGAAATCCTCACGGGCGCGGGCGATGGCGTCGGCTCTGGTCATGACTTGCTTTTCGAGACTTTGAGAGGAAGGACCTTACCCGACACGGGTTGGCCTTCGAAAGTGGCGGGGAGTTGGATAGATCTTGTAGTTCGCTTGCAGTTCGCTTGTACTTCTCTTGGGATTTCGTCCTTGCATCCTTGAGATTGGCTTGCCAAGCGCAGCTTCACCGCCGATTTTGGCCTTGCCAAGCGCAAGCGATATGCAAGAACTTCGCCAAGTCCGAGCGCCAAGTCCGAGCGCCAAGTCCGAGTGTCAGGTCGGGCGCACGTCTACCATTCGAAGAGCGCTCAGTACAGAGCGCCGGGGAACCCAGCATGGCCAAGCAGATCAGGCTCAACGCCTTTGCGATGAATTGCGTCGCGCACCAGTCACCTGGCCTCTGGACCCATCCGCGCGACCGCACCGCCGAGTATAACCGCCTGCCCTACTGGATCGATCTCGCCAAGACGCTGGAGCGCGGGCGTTTCGACGGGCTGTTCCTGGCCGACGTGCTCGGCGTCTACGACGTCTACGGCAATAGCCCTGACGCGGCCCTACGCAACGCAGCACAAACGCCGTCGAACGAGCCGCTGCTGCTGCTCTCCGCGATGGCCGCGGTGACGAAAAATCTCGGCTTCGGCGTCACCAGCAACCTCTCGTTCGAGCCGCCCTACCCGTTCGCGCGGCGGATGTCGACGCTCGACCACCTCACCGAGGGGCGGATCGGCTGGAACGTCGTCACCGGCTATCTCGACAGCGCCGCGCGCGGCGCCGGCAAGGACAAGCAGACCGGGCATGACGACCGCTACGACATCGCCGACGAATACATGGAGGTGGTCTACAAGCTCTGGGAAGGCAGCTGGGAGGACGACGCGGTGGTGCGCGACCGCAAGCGCGGCATCTTCACCGATCCCAGCAAGGTTCATCGCGTCAATCACGAGGGTGCGAACTGGCGCATCAACAACACGATCCACCTCAGCGAGCCGTCGCCGCAGCGCACGCCGGTGCTGTACCAGGCCGGCACCTCGCCGCGCGGCCGGCAGTTTGCGGCCAAGCACGCCGAATGCGTGTTCATGTCGGGACCGTCGGCCAAGATCATCGCCCCGCGTGTCTCGGCCATTCGCGAAGAAGCCGCCAAGTTCGGCCGTAACCCGGCCGAGATCCTGATGTTCAACATGATGACGATCATCCTCGGCAACACGGAAGCCGAAGCGGCGGCGAAATATGCCGACTACCGCTCGCACATCAATCCGGAAGGCGCGCTGGCGCTGATGTCCGGCTGGACCGGCATCGACTTCTCCGGCTACGAGACTCGACCAGCAGGTGCGGCACGTCCAGAATGATGCCGGCCGAAGCGCGCTCGACAACGTCACCCGCGGCGATCCCGACCGCGTCTGGACCGTGCGCGACGTCATCGAGCATGTCGGCATCGGCGGCGCCGGTCCAGTCGTGGTCGGCACGCCCGAAAGCGTCGCCGACAAGATCGAGGACTGGTTCGAGAAGACCGACGTCGACGGCCTCAACGTCGCGTTCGCGATCTCGCCCGGTGATTTCGAGGATATTTCCGACATGCTGGTGCCCGAGTTGACCAAGCGCGGGCGATACAAGAGCGAATACGCCAAGGGCACGCTGCGGGAAAAACTGTTCGGTAGTGGGCGCGCGAGGCTGGACGCGCCACATCCGGCGGCTGGGTATCGGGTGGGGAAGACGGGGTAGGCGGAAAGTCGCGCCACACACGGGCTGTCGTCCCCGCGAACGCGGGGACCCATAACCACAGGGAGTAGTTTGGCGACGACTCGGAGTTCGGTACTCCCACCACCGTCATCGATGGATCACGCGGTTATGGGTCCCCGCGTTTGCGGGGACGACAGTGCGCCCTACACTTTCCCGTCCACCATCACCTCGATCAGCTTGGTGCCGGGCCGATCAAACGCCGACGCCAACGTTGCCTTCAGCTCGCGGGGGTCGTTGATCCTGATCGCCTCGCAGCCGAGCGCCTTGGCGACGCCGGCGAAATCCACCGGCGGATCGACGAAATCCATGCCGACGTAATTATCATCGCCGTGGAAGGCGAGCAGGCGCTGCTTGATGATGCGGTAGCCGCCATTGTTGGCGATTACGACATTGAGCGGCAGCTTGTGATGCGCCGCGGTCCACAGCGACTGGATCGAATACATCGCGCTGCCGTCGCCGGAGAAGCACACGACCGGGCGATCCGGATTGGCGATGCTGGCGCCGACCGAGGCCGGCAGGCCCCAGCCGATGCCGCCGGAGGCAAGGCCGTGATAGCCATAGCGGTCGCGGTGCGGCCGCAGCGCCGTGACCTGGCGGCTGGAGGTGAGGCCTTCGTCGACGAGAATGGCGTTGTCGGGCATCGCTTCGACCATCTGCAGCACCAGATAATCCGGATCGATGGGGCTGCTTCCCGCGCTCTTGCCGATCTGCTCAGCCAGCGCGGCGCGCCGCGCAGTCCAGTTCTGCGGCGCGAGGCTCGGCAAGGCGCTGCCTGGCGCGGCTCGCGAGGGTCGCGCCGCCCATCTCCTTCAGCACCGGGATCAGCGCACGCAGCGTTTCCTTCAAGTCAGCCTTCAGCGCGATCTCGGCGCCGTAATTCTTGGCGATCTCCCAATCGACGAGACCGATCTGCACGATGCCGAGCCCGTCGGGCAGCGCATCGACCTCGCTATAGACAGACATGCGCAAAGGATCGCCGCCGAGTGCGATCAGCAGATCATGGGGTGCTAGCGTTTCGCGCGCGACCTTCTGCACGCGGGCGAGCGTGCCGACGAAGCTCGGGCTCTCCGAGAGGAAGTGCGATCCATACGGCGTCGAGGACTGATAGGCGGCCGCGCCGAGCAGCTCGGCGAGACTCGGCGGCCTCCTTCAGCGCATCGCTCTTGACCACCTCGTCCATGGTCACGATGACGGGACGCTCCGCCCTAAGCAGCCGTGCGGCGAAGGCCTTCAACGCTTCGTCCGACGGTTTGACGCGGGCGTCGATGCGGGTGGAGCGGCCGAGGTCGATGCCGGCCTCGCTGTTCAGGATGTCGCCGGGCAGCGAAATGAACACCGGCCCGGTCGGCGGCGTCATCGCCACCTTGGCAGCGCGGCGCACGATGCGCGGCAGATCTTCCAGCCGCGTCACCTCCACCGCCCATTTCACCAGCGGCTCGGCCATGCGCACCAAGGGGCCGTACAGCACCGGCTCCATCAGCCCGTGGCCCTGCTCCTGCTGGCCGGCGGTCAGGATCATCGGCGTGCCCGTGAACTGGGCATTGTAGAGCGAACCCATGGCGTTGCCGAGGCCCGGCGCGACGTGGACGTTGCAGGCGACGAGCTTTCCCGAGGCGCGGCTGTAGCCGTCGGCGATCGCGACCACCAGGCTCTCCTGCATCGCCATCACATAAGTGAGGTCAGGATGGTCCTTCAGCGCATGCATGATCGGCAGCTCGGTGGTGCCGGGATTGCCGAACAGGTGGGTGATGCCCTCGTCCTTGAGCAGCGCGAGAAAGGCGGAGCGGCCGGTGATCTTGTTCTTCATGTTTCCTCCAGGGAGCGGACGTTGCCGCAAGGACTGAAGGCATGATGGCCGAAGTGTTGGGATGCGCGCAAGGAAGCGCGGTCATGGCTGCGTTGCGTGCGACGGTCTCGTGTCCCGGACGCGACGCAGCGCGCAGCGGTGCGGCGCAGAGCCGGGACCCAGATTGGCGCCGAGTTTGCTGACACATGGGTCCCGGCACTGCGCAGCAGCGTTTCACGCTGCAGCGCGTCCGGGACACGAGAGCGGAGCGAATAGAGCTACATCTCCTCGCGGCCCAGCTCGAACGGGTCTTCGCCGCCCGCGCGCTTCTTCTTTTTCGAGCGCTGCCAGACCACGCCGGGAAAGCCCTTCAGCGGCACCAGGGGCTCGCCGGTATAGGTCCATTCCTGCAGCTCCTCGATGGCGATGTGGTAGAGCGGCTGGCGGCCGGTGCGCTCTTTGAACAAGGCACGGGGGATGTTGACCATGTGCGGGCCGCGCGGGCGCTCATAGGCGATCGGCGTGCCGCAATGCGAGCAGAAGCTGCGCGCAGTCTTCGTCGTCTTGTCCTCGTAGCGGGTCAGCGCTGTCTTGCCGGAGGTGATGCGAAACCGCTTCTTCCAGCTGCCGACATAGGTCGCGTAAGCCGCGCCATGGGCGCGGCGGCTCGCCGCGGAGTGATCGTGCCAGGCCCAGCGCGCGGGAACGTCGATCTCGAAGGTAACCTTGCCGCAGAGGCATTGGCCGGTGGCGATCCCTGCGGCGGCTGCGGCTTTGGCCATGATATCTCCCCGTCGTCATTGCGGGGACAACAATACATGATTGTCATTCCGGGGCGCGGCGAAGTCGCGAGCCCGGAATCCATCGCGCAGCAAACCAGGACGTGAAATGGATTCCGGGCTCGACGCTTCGCGTCGCCCCGGAATGACGGAGGGACTTACGCCGGCGTCAGCTCTTCATAAACAGGGTAATCCGTATAGCCCTTCTCCTCGCCGCCATAAAACGTCGCGCGGTTGTAGGGCGTGATCGGGTAGTCGTGCTCCAGGCGTCGCGGCAGATCGGGATTGGAGATGAAGATGCGGCCGAAGGCGATGATGTCGGCGTGGCCGTCGGCGATCGCCGCGTTCGCGCTCTCGCCGGTAAAGCCGCCGGCGGTCATCAGCACGCCGCTGTAGAACGGGCGAAACAGCATCATCGCGGACGGCACGTTCTCCCAGTGCACGTCGGCGCGACCGGCGCCGCTGGAGCGCGGCTCAATGAAGTGCAGATAGGCAAGGCCGAGCTTGTCGAGCGCCTTCACCACATGGGTGTAGAGCGGCATCGGATCTGGCTCGCCGGAATCGTTGGCGATGCCGTGCGGTGACAGCCGTACGGCGACGCGGCTCGCGCCCCAGACGTCGATCGCGGCCTGCGTGACCTCCAGCAGCAGCCGCGCGCGGTTCTCGATCGAGCCGCCATATTGATCGGTGCGATGGTTGCTGCGCGACTGCAGGAACTGCTCGAGCAGATAGCCGTTGGCGCCGTGGATCTCGACGCCGTCGAAGCCGGCGGCAAGCGCGTTCTTCGCGCCCTGCCGGAAGGCCTCGACGATGCCCTTGACCTCCTCGGTCTCCAGCGCGCGCGGCGTCTCATAGTCCGAGATCTTGCCGTCGGCCGTCATCGCCTTCATGCCTTCCGCCTTGATCGGGATCGCCGAGGCTGAAACCGGCGGCTCGCCGCCATGGAAGGAGGAATGCGAGACCCGGCCGACATGCCAGAGCTGGAGGAAGATGATGCCGCCCTTGGCGTGCACGGCATCCGTCACCTTGCGCCAGCCGGCGATCTGCGCGTCCGAATAGATGCCCGGCGTCGCCGGATTGCCGCGGCCGTGCGAGACCACGGGCGACGCTTCAGCGATCAGCAGGCCGCCCTTCGTTGCGCGCTGGCCGTAATATTCGGCGTTGAGCGGGCGCGGCGAAAAGCTCTCGCGCTCGGCGCGCATGCGCGTCAGCGGCGCCATCGCGACGCGATGCGCGAGCTTGTACGGACCGAGCTGCAACGGTTTGAACAACGCCTCGAATTTCATGGGGGCCCCGGATGTGTATGAAGGAATGCAGATCATAGTGCGAGGGGCGGCACCGGAAAAGGCACCGCCCCCAAGCAGATATTCTCCCTCGCGGAACGCGAGAGCGCGGTCTTACGCCGTCTTGATCCAGACGGCCTTCACGTTGAGATATTCCTCGACATGCTGCTTGCCGGACTCGCGGCCGTAGCCGCTCATCTTGTAGCCGCCGAACGGCACGGCCGGATCCATCGCCTGGTAGCAGTTCACCCAAACCGAGCCGGCGCGCAGCGACTTTGCGACCGCATGGGCCTTGCTGACGTCGCGCGTCCACAGACCCGAACCGAGGCCGAAGGTGGTGTTGTTGGCGCGCTTGACCAGCTCGTCCATGTCCTTGAACGCGATCGCGGAGATGACGGGGCCGAAAATCTCCTCCTGCGCGATGCGCATGTTGTCCTGGACGCCGGCGAACACAGTCGGCGAGACGAAGAAGCCCTTCGACAGCGCGCCCTCGGTGGCTCGACCACCGCCGGCGAGTGCCTTCGCGCCTTCCTTCTGGCCGATGTCGAGATAGCCGGTGACGCGCTTGAGCTGCTCTTCGGATACGAGCGGGCCGATCTGCACGTTGGGATCGAGGCCGTTGCCGACCTGCAGCTTCTTGCCGAACTCGGCGACACGGCCGACGAACTCGTCATAGATCGCCTGCTCGACGAACAGGCGCGTGCCGGCGCTGCAGATCTGCCCCGAATTGGCGAATACCGCCATCGCCGCGCCGGGCACGGCGGCATCGAGATCGGCGTCCGCGAACACGATGTCAGGCGACTTGCCGCCGAGCCTCGAGCGAGACGCGCTTGAGGTTGCCGGCGGAGGCGCGGATGATCGACTGGCCGGTCACATGGGAGCCCGTGAAGGCGACCTTGTCGACGTCGTGATGCGAGGCCAGCGCCGCGCCTGCGGTCTCGCCATAGCCGGGCACGACGTTGATGACGCCGGGCGGAATGCCGGCTTCCATCGCAAGCTCGGCGATGCGCAGCGAGGTCAGCGGCGCCTCCTCGGCGGGCTTGAGCACCACGGTGCAGCCCGTCGCGATCGCCGGACCGATCTTCCAGATCGTCGCGGTGAGCGGGCCGTTCCAGGGAATGATCGCACCGACGACGCCGATCGGCTCCTTCAGCGTATAGGAGAAGATTTCGCCGGGCAGCGAGTTCTCGATGGTCTCGCCGTGGATCGCGGTGGTCTGGCCGGCATAATAGCGCAGCATGCCGACCGCGCGCAGGCGATAGGCGCGGGTGCGGCTGAGCGGCGCACCCATGTCCATCGTATCAAGCTGCGACAATTCGTCGAAATTCTTCTCGACGAGGTCGGCGAGCTTGAGAAGCAGGTTCTGCCGCTCGAACGGCTTCACCTTGCTCCAGGGTCCTTCGAAGGCGCGGCGGGCGGCGGCAACCGCACGATCGATGTCTTCTTTGTCGCCCTCGGCGACGGTGGCGAGCAATTCGCCGGTGGCAGGGTTGTGAGTCTCGAAGCGCTTGCCGGACGCGGCATCGACCCACTTCCCGTCGATCAGCATCTGCTTGTAGGACCCGTTGGCGAACGGATGGCGCGTGATCGGAATAGCCTGCGACACAGCCATGGCTGCACTCCCTGTCAGGTGATTGATTGGTTCGATCTGGGCGGGATCGTTATGTTGGAGGATACAGCGGTGCCGGATGAGGGTAAAGGCAGCGCGGAACGAAGACCTCCCATGCCGACTTGTGCAGGGTCGCGCAGCCGCCGTGCTATAGCTCGCGCGAGCCCCTCTTGCGGAGACGCACCATGACACATGCCGCCATCGCCAAAGACAATGTTGCCGTGGTCACCGGCGGCGGATCCGGTATCGGGCGGGCCGCTGCCATGGCCTTCGCGCGCGCTGGAATGAAGGTGTGTATCGCGGATGTCGACGAGGCCCGGCTGACCGACGCCGCAACAGAACTGTCGTCCGTCACTCCTGCCGCGAAGGTGATGACCTTCGCCGTCGATGTCAGCAGGGTCGAGAGCGTGACGGAACTGGAGCGCGCCGTGGGCGCACGTTTCGGCGGAACGGACGTGCTCATGAACAATGCCGGCATCCAGCCGGGCAGCTCGCTGTTCGGCGAGCCCGATCACTGGCAGCGCATCATCGGCGTCAACATGTGGGGCATCATCAACGGCTCGCGTATCTTCGCGCCCAACATGATCGCGCTCGGCAGGCGCAGCCTCATCATCAACACCGGCTCCAAGCAGGGTATCACCACGCCGCCGGGCGACCCCGCCTACAACGTCTCGAAGGCCGGCGTGAAAGCAGTCACCGAGGCGCTCCAGCACGAGCTGCGCAACACGAAGGACTGTCGCGTCACGGCACATCTGCTGATCCCCGGCTTCGTCTTCACCAACCTCACCGCAAAGGGGCGCACCGAAAAGCCGGCCGGCGCCTGGACGCCGGAGCAGACGATCGACTTCATGCTGGCGCGGCTGGAAGCCGGCGATTTCTACATCCTGTGCCCGGACAACGACGTGCCGCGCGCGCTCGACGAGAAGCGCATGCTGTGGGCCGCCGGCGATATCGTCGAGAACCGTCCGCCGCTGTCGCGCTGGCATCCGGACTACGCGGATGCGTTCCAGAGGTTTGTGGAGGGGAAGTAGGCTTGCACGGTCTATCACTCCCTCGCCCCGTTCTTACGGGGAGAGGGAGGGGTGAGGGCTGCCTCCGCGAACTTCGACCTGAGTTGCAAGCGGGCTCGGGAACGGGTGAGTCGGACGGACTTACATCGCAGTCGCGTAGTGCCCCGCCCCCTCATCCGGATCGCGGCGGACGAAGCTTCGCATCGCCGAGTGCGATCCGAACTCTCCCCGTAAAAAGCGGGAGAGGTAAGAAGCCTACAGCGTCTCTTGCTGGTGTCCGCAATTCTTGCAGGCGAACTTGACCCGGGTCTGGCCTTTCTCGGCCTGGACCCGGTTCGGCGCGCCGCATTTGCCGCAGACGGCCTCGATGCGGGTCGCGCCCTGCTTGACGACGATGGTCTTCTTTTCCATCGATTCGCGGATCAGGCGCTCGGCCTCCTCGCGCAGCGATTGTTTCGACAAAGCTCATCTCCGCCTCTGGAAAGCGCGCGAGCCATATCGCAACTGAGGTCGAAGCACAATGCGAGATGCGGATCGCTGGAGCCTATCAAAGCGATATTCCGCGGTTCACGGACGCGAGAGCCGCGGGAGCACAGCTCCGCGGCTCTCATGCTCCTCGTCCGGAACGGGCTCTTTGCTTACGCGGCCTTGGAAACCTCCATCAGCAACCGCTCGGCCTTGGCGTCCTCGATGCGATTGACCAGCCGGCTGCTCTCGTGATTGTCACGTACGGTCTTGGTCAGGGTGATGCAGGTCTGGATCAGCATGACGATGCCCATGGTGAGATAGCCCTTCATCCAGAAATCGATTGGCAGGAAGAAGACGCCGATGGCGACGAGAAATGCGGAGGCTGCGAAGGACGCGTAAGTGAAGGTCACCCAGGCGCTGCTGTGGGGCTGGCCGTTCTGGTTCATGATGGTCTCCTGTTGGCTCGAATGATGATGGGTCGGGGGATCAGGCAGTCGGTGCGCGCGTGGACTTCAACCGCGCCAGCACGTCGTCCGCAGTCGTCTTCAGTCGCGGGCCGAAGCCCTGCTCGGCGAGTCTCTCGGCGGTGGCGAGGGGACCCGTGACCGCATCGAGCCTCGACCAGCGCATCGTCGGCAGCCTGGGCCTCCAGCTGCCGGTCGCGCAGACGCCTCAGGGTGCTCTCCGCCTCCGGCAGCGTGGATTCGTAAGGGCGCGCGGCCTCGATGCCGCTGCGGCGGAGCGAGCGCACCGCTTCCGAAGCACGGGCGACGCGGCGGCCGCGATCGAGCCTCGGTGATGCGCGCCTGCGCATTTGCGACGTGGCGTTTCAGCCGGGCAATCTCGGTTGCGAACAACGCGCGTGCCGTCAGCGCCGCGTCGCGATCGGCCTCGAGAGCCGCGATGGCTTCGGCGGCGTCCCTGGCGAGATCCTCACGGCCGCCATCGAGCGCCGCAACTGCGCGGGTCTCGAGGTCAGCGATGCGGGCAACGGTGGCCTCCAGCCTGCGGCCCTCCTGCTGGTCCTGCGCGATCGCCAGCGCCAGCGTTCGTTTGCTGCGCTCGACGGCAGCGGCCGCATCGCGCATCTGCTGGTCGAGAATGAGGAGGGCCGTGCGGTCCTCCAGCTCCTCGCCGGCGGCGGCTACGCTGCCTCGGAAAAGTGTCACGACGGTCTTGAACATCTGTAGCTCCCTGTTATGAGCGTTGCTCACAAACCTTTTGTAGCAGCGAACTTGAACATTGTTCAATAGAAATTTGAGCACTGCTCAAAAACTTTGATTGTAGATGTCTAAGACCCTGGAACGTCGAGAGAAACTTCGATCTGATCTGATCCTGGCGGCGGAGCGGATGATCGCTGACCGTGGGTTGGCCGGCCTGAAAACCCGCGATCTCGCTCGCGAGATCGGCTGCGCCAATGGCGCGGTCTACAACCTCGTCGAGGATATGGACGAGCTGATCCTGCGTGTTGGCTCGCGCACATTGCTACGGCTCGACGAGGCCCTCAGCGCGGCGGACTGCGCAGGCGAACCCTCCCCGCGGGAGACGCTGGTCCACATCGCCATCGCCTATTGCGATTTCGCAGCCGACAATCTCCAGCTCTGGCGCGCGCTGTTCGAGCATCGTATGGAGGCCGACAAGATGGTCCCCGATTGGTCCGTCGCGGACCAGATGCAGCTGTTCCGCCACATCCACAAGCCGCTCGCCACGCTGCTTCCAAAGCGGAGCCCGGAGCAGCTTGGGATCACCGCGCGGAGCCTGTTCTCGGCGGTGCATGGCATGGTGGCGCTGGGATTGGAGCAGAAGCTGGTTGCCGTGCCGCTGCCGGCGCTGCGCAAGGAGATCGCAGACCTCGTGCGCGCGATGATCAACGGATTGATCGCGCGCCAGCGGTAACGCTTCACGGCGAAATCGGACCGCCTCGTGCGCATCGACGCGCGAGGCGGTCACATCGCAAGTCTCAAGCCGCCTTGCCGGCCCTCAGGCGGTCCAGCACCGGCAGCAGTTCCGAGGGATCAGGACGGCGGGTGTAGTCGGGATTCACCTCCGCATAGACGATGATTCCGTCGCGGCCGATGACGTAACGCGCCGGCATCGGCAGCACCCAGGCCGGATCGTCGTTGAACGTCGGCAGGTCGTTCTTGAACGCCTGGTAGAGTGCGACGAGCTCCTGGGGCAGCGCGAAACGGATCCCGAAGGCCTCGGCGACCGCACTCCTGACGTCGCTCAGAATCGGGAACGACAGCTGGTTGTCGCGCTCCGACTTCCGGCTGTTCGGCGCGGTTTGCGGCGAGATCGCAACGAGGCTGGCGCCGTGGGCGACGATCTCCGGCAGCGCCTCCTGGAGCGCCTGAAGCTCGAGGTTGCAATAAGGACACCAGGCGCCGCGATAGAACGACACGACCAGCGGTCCCTTGGCGAGCAGCTCACGCAAGGCGACCGGCTTGCCCTCGGGGTCTTTCAGGATGAAGTCCGGCGCTGCGTCACCGGCCTTCCTGGCGCGCTGCGCCTGACCGCTCGCGATCAGCTCGGCGGTCGCGCGGTGCATGATGTCGAGCACCTCCCGGCTAGGCTTGAGCGGCAGGCGGCCGCCTTCGAAATCGGCTTTGAAGGCATCGAGCTTGTCTTGCAGGGCCATGGCGAAACTCCATCGATTGCTGTTGGCCCGGACTATCTGGATCATTTGGAAGCGCAGGGGTATACCGCTGGGACGGAGAAGATTTATTTGGAATACAAATGAGTGACCGGCTTCAGGAAATGGCGGTGTTCGTCCGGGCCGCCGAATGCGGCAGTTTTTCCAGGGCTGCCCGAGAACTCGGCCTGTCCCAGCCCTCGGTGTCCCGCATCATCAGCGAGCTGGAGGCGCGTCTCGACGTCAAGCTGCTGCTGCGGACCACGCGCCGCATCACCGTGACTGACGCCGGGGCGCTCTTCCTCGCGCGCGCACGCGAGGTCCTCGCCGACATCGAGGACGCGGAAGACGCCGCGCGCGGTATCGACTCGCTGCGCGGAACCATCCGCATCGCAATGCCCATCATGTACGGCATGCGGCAAATCATCCCGCGTCTGCGAAAATTCCTGGCGCTGCATCCATTGCTGCACGTCGAGCTGTCGGTGGCCGACGAACGGCAGAATCTCGTTGCCGAAGGCGCCGATCTCGCCATCCGCCTCGGCGAGGCTCGACGATTCCGCGTTCGGCGCGCGCAAGCTCGAAACGCTGCAGCGCCTCCTGGTGGCGTCTCCGTCCTATCTTGCCGCGCGCGGCACGCCGAAAACGCCGGCCGACCTCGCTTCACACGACTGCATCTTCGGACCCGGTCATTCCGGCCGGGCGAGCTGGGTCTTCACACGCAACGGCGCGGAAACCTCGATCGACGTGCGCGGCCGCATCCATACCGACTCGGGTCCTGGCGTGTTCTCCTGCGCGCTGGCAGGCCTCGGCATCTCGATGGCAACGTCGGTGATGGCTGCCCCCGAAATCAAGTCGGGCGCGCTGGTCCCGCTGTTGAAAGGCTACAGGGCCTCGCCCCTCGCCGTGCACGTCGTCTTCCCGGGCGGCCCGCGTCCCTCGACCAAGATACGGGCGCTGGTCGACTTCCTGGCGGAGGAGTTGAAATAGGCCACGGTGCCGCCTGCGGCAGCTGGAAACGCGCCCCGATGGCATACGCCTTGCCTCTCGATTCCGAGAAAACTCTCTCACGGGGGGCAGCGATGAGCGATTCAACCTTCAAAATCAGCCGGCGTGACGTCGTCCTCGGCGGCCTGGGCGCCGCCGGAATGACGGCCATCGCGTCTCCCCGCGCCGCCGCGCAGGGACGCGCCGAAACGCTGCTGGTGGTGCAGGAGCTCGGCCCGAATTCACTGGACATGCAGGGGGTCGGCTCCAACCAGACCGTGAACGGCCTGTCCTGGAATTGCTACGACCGCCTGCTGAGCTACGCCTCGAAGACGCTGCCCGACGGGACACTCTCGTATGATCGCGAGAAACTCGCGCCCGAGGCTCGCCGAGAGCTGGGAGGTCGCCGCCGACGGCATGTCCTGCACCTTCAAGCTGCGCAAGGACGCGAAATTCCACGACGGCACGCCCGTGACTGCCAAGGACGTCAAATGGTCGTTCGACCGCGCGGTGAAGGTCGGCGGCTTTCCGACCTTCCAGATGTCGGCGGGGTCGCTGGAGAAGCCGGAGCAGTTCGTCGCGGTCGACGACCACACCTTCCGCATCGACTATGTCCGCAAGGACAAGATGCTGCTGTTCAATGTCGCCGTGGTCGTGCCCTTCATCATCAATTCCGAGCTCGCCAAGAAGAACGCGACCGCCGAAGACCCCTGGGCGTTGGCGTGGCTCAGGACCAATGAGGCCGGCGGCGGCGCCTACAAGATCGAGAGCTGGAAGCCCGGCAGCGAGACCGTGCTGGCGCGGTTCGACGACTGGAAGAGCGGCCCGCTGCCGAAGGTGAAGCGCGTCATCGCGCGCGACGTTCCTTCCGCCGGCACGCGCCGCGCCATGTTGGAGCGGGGCGATGCGGACATTTCCAGCGGCTTCGCGCCGCGCGATTTCGAGCAGATCATCAGAGAGGGCAAGGTCAGGGTCTCGGGCGTGCCGATCCCGAACGCGCTCTGGTACGTGGCGCTGAACACCGCCAAGCCGCCGTTCGACAATGCCAAGCTGCGCGAGGCCATCGCCTGGGCCATGCCCTATGAGCAGATCCAGAGCAGTGCGTTCTTCGGCCGCGCCGTTCCGATGCACGGCGGAGCGGCAGAGGTTTCAAAGCCGGTCTGGCCGCAGCCGTTTCCTTATGTCACCGACCTCGACAAGGCCAAGGCGCTGATGAAGGAGGCCGGCTTCGAGCAGGGCCTGGAGACCACCTTGTCGTTCGACACGGGCACCGCGACAGTCGGCGAGCCGACGGCGATCCTGATCCAGGAAAGCCTCGCCAAGATCGGCATCAAGGCGGCCATCGAGAAGATCCCCGGAGCGAACTGGCGCACGACGCTGAACAAGAAGGAGCTGCCGCTTGCGCTCAACCGCTTCTCGGGCTGGCTGGATTATCCCGAATATTACTTCTACTGGAATTTCCACGGCAACAACTCGATCTTCAACATCTCGTCCTACCAGAACAAGGAGATGGACGCGCTGATCGACAAGGCGCGGTTCACCGCCGATAGCGCGGAGTACGAGCGGAGCGTCAAGGACTTCATCGCGCTCTGCATGCTCGACGTTCCCGTCATTCCGCTCAACCAGCCGATCCACGACGTCGCGATGCAGAAGGCCATCACCGGCTACGAGTTCTGGTTTCACCGCGAGCCGGACTACCGCCAGTTCGCAAAGGGCTAGTTCCGACGCGCAACGCTGATCGCGACTGAAGAGGCTCGCGCCTGCTCGGTCGGAAAACCACGCTCCAGCCGCGCTGCGCTCGCATGCAACATCGCCGCGTCGAGCTTGCCCTGCCGCGATCCGTCCAGCGCGCAGGCAAAGACGCGGTAGAACTGCGCGCCGTCATAGGCGACCAGCAGCATGTCGACGCCGGCATTGATGGCCTCGACCACGGCCTTGCAGACATCGTTCTGGTAGATCGCGCCCATCACGAGGTCGTCGGTCATCACCATGCCCTGGTAACCCCATGTGCCGCGGATGATCCCGTCGACGACGCGCTTCGAATGGGAGGCGGCGCGATCGGGGTCGACGGCGGTGAGGGTGACATGGCCCACCATCAGCGCACTGCGCGAATGCGACAGCACCTCGCGGAACGGGAGCCAGTCGGTCACTTCCAGCTCCCTAACCGGCGTGTCGAGATTGGCGCTGAAATGATGCGTGTCGGTGCGCACGCGGCCGATGCCTGGAAAATGCTTGAGCGTGGCGCCGACGCCGGCTTCCTCGAGGCCCCGGACATAGGCGCTCGCGATCGTCGAGACGACGACCGGATCGGTCGCGATCGCGCGCCGGCCGATCAGCGTGTGGAAGTCGAGCCGGTTGCGCCGCTGTGGCGGCTTGAGGTCGAGCACCGGGGCGAGATTGAGATTGACACCGAGCCCGGCGAGGCTCGCGGCCGTGGATGCGGCCGAATTCTTCCGCCTTGGCCTGCTGATCATCGGGAGCAAGCCCGGCCAGCGTCGCCAGCGCCGGCACTTTCGTCAGCGGCGGCGCGAGATGCCCGACGATGCCGCCCTCCTGATCGGCGGCGACGACCAGCGGCGGCAGGCCGACTGTACGCCTGATGTCCTGGAGCGCGGCGATCTCGGTCCGCAGCGCCTCGACGCTCCGGCCGCGGATGTTGTGCCGGGTGATGTAGACGCCGCCGATCAAGCCCTGCCCGGCAAGACGCGCGACCTCGGGAAAGGAGGAATAGCCGACCATGAAGTGAGGCCCGAGCTGGCGTGCCTCGGCGGCACCGGCGGCCAGAACCTCGTGCTTGCGCAGCTCGAACTTGAGATGCGCGGCCGACATCAGGACCGGCGGCAGGCACCAGAGCACGACGAGCATCTTGCCGGCGATGGTGCGCCATCGCACTTTGCGCAGCAGCACTGAGACGATCAGGAGGCTTGCGACGACAAGCGCGATGTTTCCGGCGCCGCGCAGCACGAGCAGATAGGGATCGTTCTTGTTCGCGGCCGTGAACGTGAGGACAGGCGCGGCAAGCCAGAGCAGGACGAGACCGGTGCGACGGAGGAATTGCATGATGTGCCACATGCGATGAGGGACGAATGCTTCGCACCTATCAAAGCGACTTGCGCTCCGCGAGAAGCAAATGCGCACCTGCACGAAATCTGCAAAAGACTCCTGAAACCGTGCAGACGATGATCCCGCCTTCTGCACAAGCCGCGTTCAGACTTCGTGATGCCAACCATCACGAAAGGTCTTACCGACATGACAAGCCTGGCTTCGACGATCGCAGAGGAGATCAAGCCGATCGGTCATTCCTCGATCCCGGCCAAGGTCGGCCTCGCGCTGATGCTGGCCGGACTCGCCGACTGGCTGTTCTACGGGCAGCGGATCGGACTGTCGCTGACGCTCTTTGCGATCGCGCTCGCCGCGGTGTCGCTGCTCTTCAATCGTGCGGCCCTCGACTCGCGCCGCGCCATGATCGGCCCCGCCGTTCTCGCTGCCGGCCTGGTGCCTGCCATCGAGGAGGCTCAACACGTTGTCGTTCCTGATCCTCGTCGCGTCGCTGGCGATTGCGCTACTGCTCGTGACCAATGCGGAAGCGACCGGGCTCTCCGACCGCGGGCGGGCGCTGCGCAACTTCGTCCTGCTGGGGCCCTTCAGATTCTTCCTCGACGCGCCCCAGGCCTTCAACGCCTCGGCGCTGACCCGCGGCATCGCGCGCTGGCTGCTTCCCGCGGCGCTCAGCACCGTCTTCGTCGCGCTCTTCGCCGCGGCCAACCCGGTGATCGAGCAGTGGGTCTCGCTGCTCAATCCGAAGCTCATCCTGCAATATGTCAGCGTCCCGCGCGTGCTGTTCTGGGCCTTGATGCTGGCGCTGGTCTGGCCGTTCATCCATGTGCGCTGGCGACGCAAGCCGATCGTCACCGCCGCCGTCGCGGACAGCCCCCTCCCGCCGCCGCTGCCGCCGCTGGTCTCGGCGGAGTTTCTCGGCCCCTCCACCATCCTGCGCTCGCTGATCCTGTTCAACCTGCTGTTCGCGGCGCAGTCCGTTCTCGACGGCATCTATCTCTGGGGCCATGTGGCGCTGCCGGATAATCTGACCTATGCGGGCTACGCGCATCGCGGCGCCTATCCGCTGATCGTGACAGCCCTGCTCGCCGCTGCGTTCGTGCTCGTTGCGATGCGACCGGGCGGGCCGGCCGAGAAGTCGCAGGTGATCAGGCCGCTCGTCTATCTCTGGGTCGGGCAGAACGTGCTGCTCGTCGCCTCCTCCATCCTGCGCCTCGATCTCTATGTCGACATCTACATGCTGACCTACTGGCGAATCGCTGCCTTCATCTGGATGGGTCTGGTGGCGCTCGGATTGATCCTGATCGTGACCCGTATTGCCCTTAGCCGGTCCAACCAATGGCTCGTGGGCGCCAATCTGATCGCGCTCGCGATCGTGCTCTACGCCTGCTCGCTGGTGAACTTCGACGCCTTCATTGCCGACTACAACGTGACTCACAGCAAGGAAGCTTCGGGCCAAGGCGTGCAGCTCGACACCAATTATCTCGTCTCGCTCGGGCCGCAGGCTCTGCCCGCGATCGACAAGGCCATCGAACTCCTGGCCAAGTCCAGGGAGAGCGATCTTTCGGCGCGCAGCTACTGCCTTGTGTCGCGCCGCGACCGCCTTGTAGAACAGCAGCGCCAGGATCTGGCCTGGCGGAGCTGGGGCTTCCGGAGCTGGCGGCTGCAGCGCCGGCTGGACGCGCAGGCAAGGAATCAGTCCGTCAGCCGGCCGGCAGGGTAAGCGGAGACAAGCTTGGCGCATCGCATTCTCATCGTCGACGACGAGGGCCACATCCGCGAGGTCATCCGCGTCGCGCTGAAGAAGGCCGGCATGGACGTCATCGAGGCGCGCGACGGCAAGGAGGCGCTTCTCCGGATTGCCGCCGACAAGCCCGACCTGATCGTTCTCGACATCGGCATGCCCGAGTTCGACGGCCTCGACGTCTGCCGCGAGGTCCGCAAGGTCTCCGACGTGCCGATCCTGTTCCTGTCGGCGCGCGACGAGGAGATCGACCGCATCCTCGGCCTCGAGATCGGCGGCGACGACTACGTGACGAAGCCATTCAGCCCGCGCGAGCTGGTCGCGCGGGTCAACGTCATCCTGCGCCGGCTCAGCCCGCGCAATGGCGAGATCAAGGCCGGTCCCGCCGCGCTCGCCCAAGGCGGCCTGCTGCTCGATCCCGAGCAGCATGTCGCGACCTTCACCGGCACGCCGCTGAAGCTCACCGCGATCGAGTTCGGCATCCTGCGCGCATTCCTGACCCGACCGACCTCGGTGTTCAACCGCGAGCAGCTGATGCGGGCGGCCTATCAGCTCAACATCCAGGTCTCCGACCGCACCATCGACAGTCACATCCGCAACATTCGCGCCAAGCTCGCGGCGCAGAATTGCGAGAACGTCATCGAGACCATCCACGGCGTCGGCTTCAAGCTCGGCCGTTGCGAGAAAGAGGCATGAGCGCGGCGCCCGACAAATGGCGGCCGTCGCTCGCCCTCGTGATCTTCACGGTGCTGGCGACGGTTGCGATATTGCCGCTGGTCGGCCTGTTCTTCTTCCGCCTCTACGACAACCAGCTGATCCGCCAGACCCAGGCCGAACTGATCGCGCAGAGCCGCGTGCTGGCAACGATCTATGCGCAGGAGGTCTCGGCGCGGCTCGACAGCGGGCTGACGCTCGGGGCCGAGGTGCCGCCCAACGTGCTGCCCGATCCCGGCGACCAGGTCACGCCGATCCGCCCCGCGCTCGATCTCACCGCCAACGATCTGTTGCGGCGGCGGCCCGACGCGCAAGCCGCGCCCCAGCCGGCGCAAGCAGCCTATGTCGAGATCGGCGCAAGGCTGACGCCGATCATCCGCGAGACCCAGAAGGTGACACTGGCGGGCTTCCGAATCCTCGATCCGCAGGGCGTCGTCATCGCCGGGCGGCAGGAGGTCGGGCAGTCGCTCGCCCATATCGAGGAGGTCGCGGACGCGCTGCACGGGCAATACCGCGCGACCTTGCGCAACCGCGTGCCGGACAAGCCGCCGCCGCCGATCTATTCCTTCAGCCGCGGCCTCGGCGTTCACGTGTTCTCGGCCATGCCCGTCATCGTCAACAATCGCGTCGCGGGGGTGATCTACACGACGCGAACGCCGAGCAACATCTTCGACCACCTCTACCAGGAGCGGGCCAAGTTCGTGCTGGCCGGGCTCGCCGTGATCCTCGGCACCGTCGCCATCGGCCTCGTGTTCTCGCGCACCATCACCCTACCGATGCGCGAGCTGATCAACCGTGCCGCCAGAATCGGCCGCGGCGACCGCGAGGCGTTCCAGCCGCTCCGACACTACGGCACGCGCGAGTTCGCCCAGCTCTCGCACAGCTTCCTCGGCATGGCCGAGCAGCTGGCGCGGCGTTCGGACTATATCGCGACATTCTCGGCCCACCTCACCCACGAGCTGAAATCGCCGCTGACCTCGATCAAGGGCGCTGCCGAGCTGCTGCAGGATTCCTATCAGGGCAAGGCCGAGGGCCTGACGCCGGCGGAGCAAAAGACGTTCATTGCCAACATCCTGTCCGACACAAAGCGGCTGGAGGCGATGGCGCAGCGGCTGCGCGAGCTGGCGCGCGCCGAAAGCCTGCCGCAGAACGAGCGCACGGAGCTGGCACCCGTGATCGCCGACCTCAGGAGCCGGTTTCCGGCAAGCGACATCTCGGCCAGCGGCAGCCTCGACCGCCCCATCGGCATGTCCGGCGAAAAGGCCCTGATCGTGCTGTCGCATCTCGCCGACAACGCGGTACGGCACAAGGCGAGGTCGATCCGGCTGGAGGCGGCCTTCGAGCGCACGACCTTGCGTCTGACGGTGAGCAATGACGGCGAGCCGATCTCGGCGCCGAACCGCGACAGGATTTTTGATGCGTTCTTCACCACCCGCCGCGACCAGGGCGGCACCGGGATGGGACTGGCGATCGCGCGCGCGGTGATGGCGAGCCATGGCGGCTCGATCAGGTTGAGGCCGACCGACGAGGGCGCCGCCTTCGAGCTTCAGTTTCCGATAGCCTAGATCGCGAACACCCAGGCGGCGACGATGGTGCCGATGGTGACCAGACCCGCGATCGTCCAGCCGGCGGCATATTCCAGCTCAGGGTGACCGGTCGCCCGCATGATCTCCGTGGGATCGGCGGTATGCTTATGTGCCATGACAGCCTCGCACGTTACTCCCCCGCGTCATATGTAAGTCGCTTGGGGCCACAAAAGGTTCCGTCACGGAAATGCGAGGAATGATGCAGCTGGGCTTGTTCGTTGAGCCGGACGCAGGCCCGGCCGGCCTTCGCCATACGGACAATTTTATCGATCCCGCCATCGAGCGAGCCTTGATCGGCCGCATCGCAGCATTGCCGCTGCAGCGCTTCCAGTTCGGGGCGTTCGAGGGCAACCGCAGGGTGGCCTCCTTCGGCTACCGCTATGACTACGGGCTGCAACGGCTGACCGAAGCCGACCCGATCCCGGACTGGCTCCTGCCGATCGCACGCCGGGTCGAGGCATGGGCGGAGCTGCGGGAGGGAAGCGTCCGACAGGTGCTCTGTACTGAATACGACATCGGCGTCGGCATCGGCTGGCACCGCGACAAGCCGCACTTCCAGGAGATCCTCGGCCTGTCGCTTGGCTCGGCCTGCAAATTCCGCTTCCGCCGCCGGAGCGGCAACACATGGCAGCGCCACACGCTCGAGGCACAGCCTCGCTCACTCTACATGATGGAGGGCGAGGCGCGCTCGCAATGGGAGCACAGCATCCCGCCGGTGGAGGCGCGCCGTTCCTCCATCACGTTCCGGACGATGAAGCGGGTGTGACAGTCCCCCAGGACAAAAGTGCGAAAACAACCCCATGCACAGTAGACGCCGCTTTGCCGGACGAGGCGGGGCCGCACGGCGCAACGGCTTGACTCACCGGTGCAAAACGGCCGCTTTGCGCAACCGGCGCGTAGTGCGCGTCTTGCCTTCCGAATCCTGTTGCATGCTAGACTTGCCTCCGTCCACGGCAGGAGGGAAAGCATGGCCGACAACAAGGCAAAGCGGGGCGGAGCCGACCGGGCGCTGATTGCGCTCACCGAAAAATATGAAGTCGCCTACTGGTCGAAGAAGTTCAAGGTGACGCCGGCCAAGCTGAAATACGCCGTCAAAAAGGTCGGCCATTCCGCCAGGAAGGTCGGGGAATATATCCAGCTCCAGAAGCACCGCGCCGCCGACAAGAGCCGGATCGCGCTGAGCGAGCCCTACGAGGTCCGCTACTGGTCGAAGAAGTTCAAGATCACCCCGGCAAGGTTGAATCTGATGGTCGGGGTGGCCGGCCATTCCTCCAAGAAGGTCGAAGCCTATCTCGCCGCCCAGAAGGCCGCGAAGAAGAAGGCTGCAAAGAAGACCGTGAAGAAGACCACTAAGAAGGCCGCCAAGCGCAAGAAGGCGGCCTGAGGTTCGCGCTTCCGGCCGCACGGCTCTCCCGCGATGGCGGCAGCCGCGGCGACATCTTCGCCGCGGCCACTCGTAACTAAGCCGCGCGGACGCCGGCCAGGAACTTGTCGACTTCCGTCTTGAGCCGGTTGCTCTCGGTCGACAGCGACTGCGCCGAGGACAGCACCTGGGACGAGGCCGATCCCGTGTCCGATGCGCCGCGCTGCACGTTGATGATGTTCGACGAGACGTCCTGCGTGCCGTGCGCGGCCTGCTGCACGTTGCGGGAGATCTCCTGGGTCGCCGCGCCCTGCTCCTCCACGGCTGCGGCAACCGCCGCCGATATCTCGGACAGGCGCCCGATCGTTTCCCCGATCGTCCCGATCGCGGTCACGGATTCCCGTGTCGCCATCTGGATGCCGTTGATCTGCTGGCTGATCTCTTCCGTCGCCTTGGCGGTCTGCTGGGCCAGGGCCTTCACCTCGGAGGCCACGACGGCAAAACCCCGGCCGGCTTCGCCGGCGCGCGCAGCCTCGATCGTCGCGTTCAATGCCAGCAGGTTGGTCTGGCCTGCGATGGTGTTGATCAGCTCGACGACGTCGCCGATCCGGGCCGCGGCTCGCGACAATTCACTGACACGGTCGTTGGTCTGTTGGGTCTGATGGACCGCCTCCGCCGCCATTTTGGCGGAGTCCTGCACCCGATGGCTGATCTCGGTGACCGAGGAAGACATCTGTTCGGTCGCCGATGCGACGGATTGCACGTTGGTGGACGCCTCTTCCGAAGCCGCCGCGACGGCAATCGAAAGCTGCTGGGTCGACTCGGCGTTATTCGTCAGCGTTCCCGCGGAGACTTCGAGCCTCGGTCGCGGCGCAGGCGACGGTATCGATGATGCTGCCTACGGCGGCCTCGAATTCGCCCGCCAGCCGGTGCATGTCGGCTTGACGCTGGGCGGCAGCCCGGGTCTCCATGTCCCGCTGCTCTTCCCGATCGAAGCCAAGCTTGGCCTGGAGCGCCTGAAGGTTGCGCAGCGCCACGCCGACCTCGTCGTCCCGTTCGACGTTGAGGCGACTGTTGAAGACGCCTTGCGCGATCTTCGACATGATTTCGTTCAGATGAGCGAGCGGTCTCACAACGGCCCGGATAGTCGCCACGGAGAACCCGGCTGCCAAGAGCAGGCCAAGGCACAGCGCGGCCATCGCGGCGACCTTCGCAACGAAGAACGTGCCCGCGGCTGCGTCATACTCGAACTTTGCTTCCTTGACCTGAATGGAAACCAGCCGATCCATGTCGACCTTCGCGGCCTGGAACAGGTCCGCTGCCCCGCCGGTCATGTGAACTTTCAACTCGTCGTATTTTCCGTTGGCCAGCATTGCGAGCGCCGGCTTGAGGCCATGGTCGACATAGGCGACCCGCTTCGGGGTGAACGACTCCGCGACCGACTTCTCCTCCGGGGTCAGATAGGTGGACATGTAGTCCGACCAGAGCTTGTTGATGCGCTCGATGTTGGCCGTGACGGAACTCTGAACCTTCGAGACATCCTGACCGTCGCGTTCGACGGCGGAGCGCAACAGCATGTGGGAATTGTCCTTCATGCGGTCGTTGATCTCGAAGAGCTGGACCAAGGGGACCGTCCGATCCTCGTAGATCGATTTGGCCCGCTGATCGACTTCACTCATCCCCGCCAATCCGACGACACCGATGATCAGCATCGCGACAGACAGCACGCCGACCATCGTGGTCAGGCGCGCCCTGAACGACCGCGTGAAAGGAGCGAGGACGTCGAACATCGAGCGCTTGCGGATCATGCCCGCTTCGATCTTGAAGGCTGCGGCCTTCTTGTCGCGGATCGCCGCGTAGACCTGTTCGGCTTGCTCGCGCTGGTCCCGGGGCAGCTTGGTGCGGATCGACATGTAGCCGACGACACGCTCGCCTTCCCAGATCGGCGTCGCGCTGGCCAGCACCCAATAGTAATCGCCGTTCTTGCGCCGGTTCTTGACGGCACCGGCCCAGGGCTGGCCGCTCTTCAGCGTCTCCCAGAGATTGGCGAAGGCCTCGGGGGGCATGTCCGGATGCCGCACGATGTTGTGCGGCTGTCCAGCGAGTTCCTGTTCGGTGAATCCCGAGGCCTGGACGAACTGGTCGTTGAAGTAGGTCAGCTTGCCCTTGAGATCGGTTTTCGAGACGATCAGCGTCTCATCCGTAATCGGATATTCGGTGGCGGTGACAGGCAGATTGGTTCGCATCGTTATCTCTCGGGCGAGGAAGGGTACTGGCCATGATCGGTTGGCGAGCCGAACCGGAGCAGCTGTATTTTCAGGTGGGCGACGTCCAGCAGGCGCTGGGTAAGCTCGATCCGCTCGGCGAACAGCTGACGCATCCTTGGATCGTCAATCCGCGGTTCGATGACGCGCGCGTGCCGGATGGCGAGTTCAAACCGGCCGGTCACCAGATTGAGCGCGTCGCGCGCGCTCGCGCATAATGCGGCCGTGAGATGGGCGGGTGGCTCGAAGGCCCCATTCGGCGATTCCGGCGCGCCAAGCCTCGAGTGAAATTGAGTGGGATTCGTCATGCTGTATTCCCGCGGCGGATGATCGCCGACTGAGACGCTAATATCCGACTCGCCTTATCAGGGCGTTTGACCGATCAACGACACTCTGGCCGGATTCTGACACGCGCATTAAGCTGGCCGTGGGGTTTGACGGTAACGGGCGCTGCTTTTCTAACGCGGAGCTAAGATGGCTATCGAAAACCGGCAATCGCTCGAACGCCTCGCGGCTGTGCTCGCGTGATCCGTTAAGTGCAGGCGTGAAGACGATTCGGCCGGCATGGACGTTCGGTGGTCGCCCGAACTGAAGCCGCGCTGAAGGGCCGCGCCGCGAAATCGCCTCATGGCGACTCAACTATTGAGGCGAATTGAAAAGACAGGCCAAATGCGAGCGCCGATATGAGAGGGCAAGGCTAGCATCAACATGAAGAACCAGCTCGCATTTCTCCTCGTTCTCGCCGCGACGGCCGCCTCCGCCCACGGTCCCGTGCCGGCCCGGCTGTCACCGCCCTCCGACCTCATCCGGGTCGGCCTCACCGATTCCGACACCACCGCCGGCGGCACCGCGCGGCTGTGCGAGCGGGTCACGTTCTCGCGCGGCCTGCGCTACGGCGAGAGCGAAGCAAACGTGCTCGACGTCGCCGCCGCCGAGACCAAGGCGGATACGCCGCGGCCGGTGCTGCTGTTCGTGACCGGCGACACTTTTGCCGGCGACCGCGCGGCGCCGGAACTGTCGCGCCAGATCCAGGACCAGGCGATGTGCTTTGCCGCGCGCAACGACATGATCGGGGTGCGCGTCAACTATCGCCTGGCCCCTTCGGCGACCTGGCCGATGGGGACGACCGACGTGGCGGCGGCGCTGTCCTGGGTCCACGGCAATATCGACCTGTTCAACGGCGACGCCCGCGAAATCGTTGCGGTCGGCTACGGCGCGGGCGCCTTCCATGTCGCGACCCTGCTGGCGCATCCCGAGCTTCAGACCGACCGCGCCGATATCGCCGCCGTCGTGCTGGTGTCCGGCATCTACCGCGCGGGCAAGGATGCGAGCGACAGCGATAAGGCCTATCTCGGCGGCGACGCCAGCCGGTACAACAACCGCTCGGTTTTCCCTGGTATTCTCAACGTCGATGTGCCGATCGTGCTGGCCTGGGCCGCGGACGATCCCGCGGGCACCGTGGCGCAGGGCGAAACCTTGAAGAAGACGCTCTGCGGCGCCGGCCATTGTCCGCGCAGCACGCTGCTCCGCAGCCGCGACGGCATCGCGAACGCCTTCGGTCTCGACGGTTCCGGCGACAGCCTCGCCGAACCGACGCTGTTGCTGGTGCATCAACTCGAGGCGCGGGGGCTGCCGTAGACAAGCCGGCTTCAGATTGGGCCACGGACTCGCTCGACCTCTCTCGCTAGACTTGTGCGCACGGCGTTGTCAGCGGTGGTGACCTTGATGTCGGCATGGCGACAGGCACCGTGGCGGCGCTGGAAACGGCGTGCCTCCCAGCCGTTGGCGACGCCTGCTGGAGGCGCGAGAGCGGCCGGAAGCGGAACGCGTCGTCAGGATGCCCCCAAAGCTGGACAAGCTAACGCAACCCACGCCCGCGTAACTGACGTGACGGCGCGTCAGCGCGCCTGCCATTTCCTTCGCGCAGCCATCCCAACCGGCCACACGATTGCCAAACGCTTGACCTAGATCAACCCGCCTTGGTGCAGACTGAGCCGACCTCGTTGGGGGCCAACGACAAGGTATCGAACATGCGCGTCATCGGCAGGATGCTGTTTGCTTCCATGATTGCCGCCGCCTCGCTCGGCGCGATGTCGCAGCAACAACACTTGGAACAACCGGCGAGCGACAAGGAAATCCGCATCGGCAATGTCATGCCGTATTCGGGACCGCTCTCGGAATTCGGCGCGATCGGCCAGGCGGAGGCGGCCTATTTCGACATGGTCAACGCCCGCGGCGGCATCAACGGCCGCAAGATCCGCTTCATCACGCGCGACGACAATTCCGATCCGACTGCCGCGCTGGAACTGACGCGCAATCTGGTCGAGAAGGACAACGTGCACCTGATGTTCGGATCGTTCGGCACGCCCGGCAACCTGGCCGCGCGCTGGTACCTGAACGAGAAGAAGATCCCGCAGCTGTTCCTTGCCTCCGGCGACGAGGAGCTGAGCCGTGCCGAGAAATTTCCCTGGACCATGGGCTGGCAGCCCTCGTTCCGCTCCGAGGGGCGCATCTATGCCAACTACATCCAGGCCTATTATCCCCGGAAGAAGATCGTCGTGCTCTGGCAGAACGACCAGTTCGGACGCCAGCTCTACAAGGGCGTTCAGGAAGGCCTGGGCGATCTGAACCGTCATATCCTCGTCGACATCGCCTTCGACATCAACGACACGCATCTCGACGGGCACGTCTCGATCCTCAAGCGCACCGGGGCCGACATCTTCGTCTTTCTCGGCGTGCCGTCGACGGCGTCGCAGGTCATCAAGCTGGCCGCGTCGCTCAATTGGCATCCGGTGTTCGTCGTCAACGACGCCTCCGCCTCGATCGCCAATGCGATGGCGCCGGCGGGCCTGGAGAACTCGGCCGGCGTGATCTCGGCGGCGTTCCTGAAGGATCCGAGCGACCCCGCGTGGAAGGACGACCCCGCCATGAAGGACTGGTTCACCTTCATGGATAGATATCACCAGGTCGAAAGCACCAACAACAGTGCCGCCCTCTACGGCTACGCGGCGGCCGAAGCGCTGACGCAGGTGCTGAAGCAATGCGGCGACGATGTCTCGCGTGAGAACATCATGCGGCAAGCAGCCTCGCTGCGGGGCTATCATCCCTCCGTCGCGCTGCCCGACATCAGGATGAATACCTCCGCTAGCAACTATCTGCCGATCAAGCAGATGCGGCTGGTGCAGTTCGACGGGCGGTCGTGGCAGCCTTTTGGGGATGTGATCGAGACCGCGTTCACGGAAGGCGCGGCGAGGTGAGATGGCCCATGCCGTACGTTGCCGCCTGTGCAAGGTCGGCGCTGAACGGTATCGGCGAAGGAGGTGCGCTCCTCCTTCTCCCGCTTGCGGGGGAGCGCTGGGATGGGGGCTGTCTCCGCATTGGGATTGCCAGGAATTGCGGAGGATGCCCCCGAGTGGTGAGAACCCTCACCCGCAGCGCCCTGCGAGCGCGCCGACCTCTTCCGCAAGCGGGAGAGGCGACGCACCTTCCTCCTGGCCACAGTCGGGCACAATCAGAACTGCACTTGCCCCGCTCACGCCGGCTTCAGTGAGGCCAGCGCACTCTCCAGCAGCGCGCGCACCCTTGCGGCGTCGCCCGACTTCACCACGGCGGGATCGAGGTAGAGCTCCAGGCCCGGCGCACGCTCGGTGATGATGCCGCTGTTCTCTCCCGCGTCGTTCAGCGCGTCCACGGAATAGGGAATGACCTCGCGGCTGATACCCTTCATCGTGATCGCCGGCAGCGCGTGGGCGCGAACGACGTCGCTGACGAGCGCAAAGGTCTCGTAGCTCAGCACGATGCCGCCGGGTTCGGCGATCGATTGCAGGCGCGCCGCGAGGTTCGCCTCCGCACCGATGATGGTGTAGTCCATGCGGTCGGCGCTGCCGAAATTTCCGACATTGCAATAACCCGAATTGATGCCCATGCGCGAGCGGAAGGGCTGCTCGATGCCGGCGGCGCGCCATTTCGCATTGAGACCCGGCAAGGCGCTGCTGCATGCGCCAGGCCATCTGCAGACAGGCTTGCGCGTCGGCGCGATCGCCTTTGGTCTCGGGGTCGCCGAAGAAGATCAGCATGGCGTCGCCGATGAACTTGTCGATGGTGCCGCCATAATCGTGGGCGATCGCCGACATCTCCGTGAAATATTCGTTGAGGAGTTGGGTCAGCTGCTCCGGCTGCAGCCGTTCGGCCGTCGCGGTGAAATTCTGGATGTCGGAGAAGAAAATCGTGAGCTTCTTGCGCTCGGTGTGGATCGTGACATCCTTCTGGCCGGAGAAGATGCTCTTGTAGACCTGCGGCGGGATGTAGCGCGAGATCTTCATCGACAGCGAGGCCAGGAAGTCGTTGGCGGATTCGAGGCTCCTTGTTCATGCCCTTGATGCGGCGCGCCTGACGACGCTGGAGCGAGAGGAACGACAGGCCGCTGCCCGCCGCGATCAGGAAATAGGCCAGCAGGAACTTGAACGAGAAGATGTTGGCGGCGATCGGCTGCGCGATGATCACTTCCTGGATGCCTCTGACGTCGCCGACCTTCCAGTCCTTCTTCGGGCTCTCGGGGTGGCTGTTGTGGCAGCTGACGCAGGCCGGGCCCATCGTGACGGGGGCGACCAGGCGGACCTTATCATTGAACAGCGAAGTCTCGGTCTCCACGATCTTCTGCTCGGGATCCCGGCGAAGCGCATCGAGCGCGTCCTTTTCGAACTTGTCGAGCTGGTGCGACGCGCGGTTCTGGAACGGGAAGTCCGAGACGAAGCGGTAGGTGATGTTCTCCTGCTGGGCGCCGATCACCCGTCCGAGCTCCAGCGACAGCGTCGCCGGAATCGGGATGGCGCCGGGAACCGATTCGTAATTGTGCACAACCTTCGTGCTCCCGTCGGGATTGGCCAGCACCCGCCCGACCACGTTGGAGGCGTAATAGCTGCGCACGCTCGTGATCACTGAATTGAGATCGACGGCCTGCCGGCGCAACGCCGTCTTGCTGAGCCTCGGTCAGGTCCAGCCAAACCGCGACCGGCAAGGCGAGCAGGAGGAAGGCGATCACCGCCCCGATGAGGAGGCCGTTCTTGCGCTGCTCTTCGGAGATCTCTTGTTTCACGCTGTAGCTCCGTCGTGTGCGATTTTGTCGCAAACGCCTGTAATTTGCGGCAGGGAATGCGGCGGAACAGAACCCAGAAAACGCAAGACAGCGCAACCCCATTTATGGTGGTCGGACGAACCGCCTTTTCGTTTCATCACGAACGTCTAAGATCGACATCAACCACCGTTGATCATCCGGAGCCCGCGCCATGACCGAGACCATCCGCATCAAACGCTTCAACGCGCGCCCCGTGATCGTTCCGATGAGCTTGCCGCTCAAGACCTCGACCGGGGCGGTGGCAAAAGCGCCGCTGGTGCTGATCGATTGCGAAACCGACCAGGGTGCGGTCGGGCATGCCTATTTGTTCTCGATCACGCCGCCGGCCTTGAAGCCGTTGACGGCGATGGTCACGGAAATGTCGAGACTCGTCGCCGGCGACGAGCTGCTGCCGTTCGAGATCGAGCGCAAGCTGAGCCAGCGCTTCACCCTGCTCGGCCTCGCCGGATTGCAGCGGCTGGCCCAATCCGGCATCGACATGGCGGCATGGGACGCGCTGGCGCGAGCCAAGGGCCTGCCGCTGGCGCGCCTGCTGGGCGGCGCGCCGAAGCCGGTCAGGGCCTACAACTCGAAGGGGCTCGGCATCATGTCGGCGGGTGCCGCGGTCGACGAGGCGCACAAGCTGTTGGCCGAGGGATTTCAGGCCGCCAAGATCCGCGTCGGCCGTCCCGATGCGCGGGAGGATCTCGCCGTCGTCCGCGCGGTGCGCAAGGCCGTCGGCGACGAGGTCACGCTGATGTGCGACTACAACCAGGCCCTGACGGTCACCGACGCGATCCGCCGCGGCGAGATGCTGGACGATGAGGGCTTGAGCTGGATCGAGGAGCCGATCCGGCACGACGATTATGCCGGCAACGCCCGCATCGCGGACGCACTGCGCACGCCGGTGCAGATCGGCGAAAACTTCGACAGCGCCTTCTCGATGCAGACGGCCCTCGCCGCGGAAGCCTGCGACTACGTGATGCCCGACGTGCAGCGCATCGGCGGCGTCACCGGCTGGCTGCGGGCGGCCGCGCTTGCCCATGCCGCCGGCATCGAGATGTCCACGCACCTGTTCTCGGAAGTCAGCGCGCATCTGCTCTGCGTGACGCCGACCGCGCATTGGCTGGAATATGTCGACTGGGCCGACGCCGTGCTGGCAACGCGACTCAAGGTCAAGGACGGCTTTGCGCTGCCGAGCGAGGAGCCCGGCAACGGGATCGCGTGGGATGAGGCGGCGGTGAAGAAGTATTTGGTTGGATGAGGCGGCCGGCTAGGATCGGACAGCGGCAATCATGTTCAGCTCGACCGGTGCCCCGCGCGGCAATTCGGCGACGCCGACGGAGGTGCGCGTATGACGACCGCGCTCGCCGAGGCGTTCGATCAGCCGGTCGGAGGCCCCGTTCATGACTTGCGACTGCTGGGTGAATCCGGGCGCAGAAGCGACGTATCCGACGACCTGCAGGATCTGGACGATCCTGTCCTCACCACCAGTTGCGTGATTGATGGCGGAAATGCAGAGATCGGCGCAAAGGGCCGCAGCTTCTTGTGCGGCCGCGATATCGACGCCTGCTCCGACCTTGCCCGAATACAGCAGCTCTTCGCCGCGACGCGGCAGCTGACCGCTGACATAGGCCAGTCCGCCATGGATGATCACAGGCAGATAGTTGCCGCCGGGCTTGTTCACACTGCTCATCTCGATGGCCTGCCTTCTCTGCGCCCGACGAACGATGCATCGACATCGTCGTCGTGTGAATGATCGGACAATGGCAGGCGGCGAATGACGGATCAAGCCTGCGCAGCCGATCGCGGACTAACGAGACCTGACTTCTGACACGACTTGGCTTCCGCGCATTGCATGCCGGCGCCGCGCGCGATAACGATCGTTATGACCACATGGCGCCCGCATCCTCATATCCGCGTCGTCGCGATCGGCCTGCACTGGCGGGACGGGCGCCTGCTCGCGGCCGAGGTTCGCGACGATGCCGGGCGGATCAAGGGCGTGCGCCCGCTCGGCGGCGAGATCGAGTTCGGCGAGAGCTGGCGCGCCGCGCTGGTGCGCGAGTTCAACGAGGAGGCTCGGCATCGACGTCACCATCACCAGCGAGCCGTTGGTGCTGGAGAACATTTTCGTGCACGAGGGATCGACCGGGCACGAGGTGATGTTCGTCTGCGAGGTGGAGTTTCCCGACGGCGCCTTCGCCGGGCAGGACCGCATCGACTTCCGCGAGGACAATGGCGAAGAGATCGTTGCGCGCTGGTTCGACCTTGCCGATCTCGACGTCGACGGCGGACCCAGCCTGTACCCGACCGGACTGAAGGATGTGCTGCGCGGTCAGTGGAGCGGATCCAGCTGACCGCAGTACCGCGCTACCAAATTTCCGCGCCCGGGATTTTCTTCCGCACCGCGATGCGCTGGATCCAGATGCAGCGACGGACGGATCTGTTGGAGCGGCCGACGGCGGAGATGCCCTCGCCGGCCTGAAGCAGCGGCACCACGCTCGCGCGCAGCTCCCGGCAGCGCTGCAGCTCGGCCTGCCAGTCGATGATCGCAGCATCGGCGCGCGAGGCCACCAGCGCCAGCCCCGCCGCGGCAAGGCAGCTCGCCCGGATCAATCGCATCACTGTGATACGCCTCCTTCGCGGCGATAGCGGAAATCGCAATGAGACGCGCCCTGCATGATGGTCTGCGTGCGTGCGAGCTTGATGTCGGGACCGAACCCTTCCGCGGTCGCAAAGTCCGCGGTGCAGACCAGGAGGAAGCCGAGCTCCGGCTCGCCGAGCGCCTTGTAGAATTCGGCGTAGGCGCAGCGCTTGACGTCGAAGGCGAAGGCGTCATGCGACTGCTCGATGACGTCATAGGCGAGCGCGTCGTCGCGGGCGTAGGTCTTGAAGGCGGAGGCTACGGCCTTGCCGAGATCGGCTTCGCTCGCGCCTTGGTTCCTGGCCTTCCAGAACTCCTCGCCGAAGCCGCGATAGAGATCGCCGAGCGCCTTGCGCACCAGCGCATTGGCGCGCGCCGGGCCAAGCTCGGCCTGGAGCGCCTTGACCAGGGGCAGCAGCACCTGGGCCTGGATCCTGGCTTGCTCGATGACGGATATGCTCATGGGCGGTCTCACATCGGAGACGGCATCGTAGCCCGGATGGGGCGCAAGCGTAATCGGGGACGGCGATGGAGCGGATATACCCCGGATTGCGCTTCGCTCCATCCGGGCTACGCGCTGGGGCAGGGAAACCGAGCAAGGTGCGCCAGTCCGTCTTCGCTCTGCGAGCTACGCCGGACACGATTCGCCATTAATTGGGTGTGGCTGCGCCACGCGTAGCCTTTTGGCGAAGCGTGGTGGGCGCGACAGGGATCGAACCTGTGACCCCTACCATGTCAAGGTAGTGCTCTCCCGCTGAGCTACGCGCCCTAATAGTCCACTTGCGTCGGGTGGGGTCCCTATAACGGACGAGGGGACCCTGTGCAAGGACGGAACGGGGCCTATTCAGGCCGCCAGCATCTTGTTCACTTCGCTGACCAATTCGCGCAGGTGCACGGGCTTGGACAGCACCTTGGCGTTCTTGGGGGCGTCCGAATCCGAGTTCAGGGCGACCGCGGCGAAGCCGGTAATGAACATGATCTTGATGTCGGGATCGAGTTCCGAGGCCCGGCGGGCCAACTCGATACCGTCCATCTCCGGCATCACGATGTCGGTGAGCAGCATCTCGAACGGCTCTTCCCGCAGCCGCTGATAGGCGGCCATGCCGTTGTCATGGGACGAGACCTGAAAACCGGCGTTTTCCAGCGCCTTGACCAGGAAACGGCGCATGTCGTTGTCGTCTTCGGCGAGCAGGATCTTTGGCATGGCAGGAATCGTCGCATCCCCAGAGGATATCAGCAGAGATCACTAAGCCCGACAGAGGGTAAATTTGGGGTGAAAATCTTGACCCTGGGTCGGCTGCGCTGCCGGCCTCTTGTGAACCGGAAAGCGGCTCGAATCAATCGAGCCGCTCCGGCTCATCCCCGCCTGCCTGCTCGCACGGTTAAGACGTGTTCCAAATGACCGTCGCATTTTTTCGCTTGGCAGAATGGTTGCGATTCCGGACAATGACGACACATAAGAGCCGCTCGATCGGCCGAATCGATGCGGTCTGGCCCCTGCCAGATCCCGGCGCGAAGGGACGAAGCCTGAGAAGATGACCCGGTTTGACGGCGAGACGTCGCCAGCCTTCGAGATCGTGGAGCCCGCGCATTGGCGCGCGCCGGTCATCTTCAACTCGCCCCATTCCGGCTCGACCTATCCGGACGAATTCCTGGCGGCGTCCAGGATCGACCTGCCGACGCTGCGGCGGTCCGAAGATTCCTTTATGGACGAGCTGATCGGCCATTTGAGCGAGCGCGGCTTTCCGACGGTGCGGGTCAACTTCCCCCGCTCCTATGTCGACGTCAATCGCGAGCCCTATGAGCTCGATCCCCGCATGTTCAGCGGTCGGCTGCCGAGCTTTGCCAACACCCGCTCGATGCGGGTCGCCGGCGGCCTCGGCACGATTCCGCGCGTGGTCGGCGATGGCCAGGAGATCTACCGCGAGCGCATCCTGGTCGACGATGCGCTGGGGCGAGATCGAGACACTGTACAAGCCCTACCACCGCGCGCTGCGCCGGCTGATCAACAAGGTGCACCAGATGTTCGGCACCGTTGTGCTGGTCGACTGCCACTCGATGCCGTCGGTCGGCGTGTCCCGCGACGAGCCGCGCCGGCCCGACATCGTGATCGGTGACCGCTATGGCACCAGCTGCACGCCGCTGCTCCCCGACCGGGTCGAGGAGACCATGACCGGCCTCGGCTACTCGATCGGCCGCAACAAGCCCTATGCCGGCGGCTTCATCACCGAGCATTACGGCAATCCCGCGAGCGGGCTGCATGCGGTGCAGCTCGAGCTCAACCGCGCGATCTACATGGACGAGCGGCGGCGCGAGCGGAGTCCACGCTTTGCGCAGGTGGCGGTTGATTTCGGCGTTCTCGCCGACGTGCTGGCGACCACGATTCCGTTCGGCGATCTCGGCCCGTTCCAGGCCGCGGCGGAATAGAACGCAGCTTCTCTCTCGAACGGCGATGTCTTGAAGCGCGAGCGCGTTTTCGCTTCGCTGGGTTGCGCGCCCTAAATGAAAACGGCGGCGGCAAGAAAAAGGGCCGCTCGCGAATGACGCAAGCGGCCCAAGTCTAGGGAGGAAACGCCCAAGGAGGGCAGCGGTAACGCCAAGCGCTACCGCACCGCAACAATATGCGACCGCGCCGCACAAAGCGCAAGAGCTTTTGAGCCGTTTCCCATGCAATAGGCACATGGCTCAGTTGCTTCTATGGAAACCCAGATTCAGTTTCTTTGATAAGGAAATTCAATGGGTTGATTGTCGTTTGCATACGAACAAGGCAACCCCGGAACTAAGTTTTCAACGCGATGATCGGTATTTGGCCAGCGGATGCCTTGGATGGGGGCAACCGGCCGCGGCATCCAAAATACCAGGGTGCAAATGAAGACAGCGCTGCACGCGGCAGGCGAATTGAGCTAGGCAGGAGCAAGCTTCATCCAATTTTCGCTTTGAGGAGACGCCGTGACGGTGATCGACTTCTCCGCCTTCATCGGACGGCTCGCAACCGCCTCCGGCGAAACCATCCTGCCGTTCTTCCGCACCTCGCTGTCGATTGACGACAAGAGCAAGACCGGGGATTTCGACCCGGTCACCGAGGCCGACCGTGCCGCCGAGGCGGTGATGCGGCGGCTGATCAAGGCGAGCTTTCCCCAGCACGGCATCGTCGGCGAAGAATTCGGCAATGAGGGCGAGGACGCCGATTATGTCTGGGTCCTCGATCCCATCGACGGCACCAAATCCTTCATCGGGGGCTTCCCGATCTGGGGAACGCTGATCGCGCTGCTGCACAAGGGCGCGCCAGTGTTCGGCATGATGCACCAGCCTTTCATCGGCGAGCGCTTCTCCGGCGATAATGGCTCGGCCAATTACAAAGGCCCCTCGGGCGAGCGCCGGCTCCAGGCCCGCCGCTGCGGCTCGCTGTCGGAGGCGACGACCTACACCACCAGCCCGCTGCTGATGAACGAGCGCGACCGCGCCATCTTCGGCCGCATCGAGCAGGGCGCGCGGCTGTCGCGCTATGGCGGCGATTGCTACTCCTATTGCATGCTGGCGGCTGGCCACGTCGATCTCGTGGTCGAGACCGAGGCTCAAGCCTTACGATATCGCGGCGCTGATCCCGATCGTGACCGGCGCCGGCGGCGTCGTCACCACCTGGGAAGGCAAGCCGGCCCAGGGCGGCGGCCGCATCGTTGCGGCGGGCGACGCCAGGGTCCACGAAGAAGCGTTGAAGCTGCTGAACCAATAACAAACGCGAGCGGGAGGCTTGCATGACCATCTCACGCAGGCTGCTCGCCGGACTATTGGTGACGATATTCCCGCTGCTGCCGTCAGCGGCGCTGGCGCAGAATTTTCCAGCCAAACCGATCAAGCTGATCGTACCGTTCCCGGCCGGCGGCCCCAACGACATCATCGCGCGGGTGATCGGCCAGCGCATGTCGGAACTGTCGGGCCAGCCGGTCGTGATCGACAATCGCGGCGGCCAGGGCGGCGTGCTCGGCACCGATGCCGTCTCCAAGGCCCCACCGGACGGTTACACCATCGCGATCTCGTCGGCCGGGGCGCTCGCGATCAGCCCGAGCATGGAGAAGGTCGCCTACGACACGCTGGCCGACCTGACGCCGGTAACGCTGGTTGCGACCGTGCCGGAAATGCTCGTGGTGGCCACCAACGTGCCGGCGAAAGACATCGGCGAACTGATTGCACTCGCCAAGGCGCAGCCCGGAAAGCTCAACTTCGCCTCCTCCGGCCCCGGCAGCCTGCCGCATCTGGCCGGCGAATTGTTCAAGCTGACGGCCAAGATCGACATCGTGCATGTGCCCTATCGCGGCGCCGCGCCTGCGGTGAACGATCTCCTCGGCCAGCAGGTGCAGATGACGTTCCTCGATCTCCCGGTGCTGCTGCCGCAGGTGAAGGCGGGCGCGTTGAAGCCGATCGCGATCGGTTCGGCGATGCGCGCGCCGACCGCGCCCGACGTGCCGACGCTTTCGGAAGCGGGCTTTCCCGATCTGCGTGTCGAGAACTGGTACGGCATGGTGGCGCCCAAGGGCACGCCGAAGGAGATCGTCACCGCGCTGCATGGCCTTGCGACCAAGGCGATGGCGGATCCCGCGGTGAAGGAGAAGCTCGCCGCACAGGGCGCGACGCTGGTCGGCGACGAGCCGGATCACTTCCGCGCCTTCATCGCCGATGAGACCAGGAAGTGGGCAAAGGTGATCAAGGACGCCGGCGTCGAGACGGCGAAGTAGCCCGAGACTGTCACCGCACCGTCAGGGCCGGGCTTGTGGTCCCTCACACCGCCTCCGCCCTCAAATGCTCCACCAGCATCTTGGCCGGCCTCGGCAGCGCCTTGAAGCTGCGCGCGCAGATCACGAGGCGGCGGTTGGCGAAGGCATCGCGCAAGCGGATCACGGCGAGCGGCATCAGCTTGGCGCAGCGGCGGGCGGCGGATTCCGGCACCAGGGCAACGCCGACGTCGGCGGCGACCATCTGGCAGATCGCGTCGAAATCGCGCAGGCGTGCGCGGAAATGCGGCCGCATGCCGAGCCGCGCCGCGTGCTTCGAAATATGCATCTGAAGCGCTGTGGCACTGGTCAGCCCGACGAAGTCGCAAGCTGCCGCCTCCTGAAAATCGATCTGGCGCCGGCCAGCGAACGGGCCGCGGCGCGCGGTCACCAGCGTCAGGCGATCCTCGCTGAACACGAAGCGCTCGATATGGTCGGGCAGCGCGTGCTCGGCGGCAAAGCCGAGATCGGCGGCGCCCGCGGTGATCGCCGCCGCGATGTCGGTGCTCTCCCGCTCCTCGATGTCGACGGCGACGTCGCGATGCTCGCGCAGGAAGCCGGCGAGCGCCTTCGGCAGATGCTCGGACAGGCTGGAAGTGTTGGCGAGGAAATGCACGCTGGCGCGCACGCCGCTGGCAAAGCCGGCGAGATCGCCGCGCATGGCATCGACCTGATGGATCACGAGCCGAGCATGATCGAGCAGGCTCTCGCCGGCCGCGGTCAATTCCACGCCCCGCCGTCCGCGCTTGAGCAGGGCGACGCCGAGGGCGTCCTCCAGCCCCTTGATGCGCGCGCTGGCCGAGGCCAGGGCCAGATGCGACCGCTCCGCGCCGCGGGTGATGCTGCGCTGGTCGGCAACGGCGATGAAAAGCTGGAGGTCGACGAGGTCAAAGCGCATGGCAGGTCCCATACCCATGGTCTGAGCACGATCTTGTCGGAAAGCCGCTTCGCACGTTTTCGGATCATGCTCCAGCCTTCGCTCACGACGAAGGCTCGCTCCGTAACCTCCAGATTGTGCACCCGCACGGCTTCGGTCAATGTGCCGGCATGATCGATCCGCTCCTCATCCTCATCGCCGCCGTCTTCCTGATCGCCGGATTCGTCAAGGGCGTGGTCGGGCTCGGCCTGCCGACGGTCTCCATGGGCCTGCTTGCCGTGAGCATGGCGCCGAGCCGAGCGATTGCCATCGTGATCGTGCCCGCCATCGTCACCAATATCTGGCAGACCTTCTCCGGGCCCTATCTGCGCGACATCCTGCGGCGGCTATGGCCTTTGATGATCGGCACCGTGATCGGCTGCTGGCTCAATGCCGGGGCGCTGACCGGCCCGCATGCACGCTACGGCACGATCGTGCTTGGCGCGCTTCTCGTCATCTACGCGGTGATCGGGCTCAACAAGTTCAAGTTCCATGTCGCGCCCGAGAAGGAGAAATGGGTCGGCGGCGTGGTCGGCGTGATCACCGGCGTGATCTCGGCCTCGACCGGCGTGCAGGTGATCCCCTCGATGCCGTTCATGCAGGCGATCGGCATGGAGAAGGACGAGCTGGTGCAGGCGCTCGGCGTGTTCTTCACCACAGCGACGCTGGCGCTCGCTTTCAACCTCACCGATCGGCGGGTTGCTGACACCGGCCAACGCCGTGCCGGGCGCAGTCGGCATGGCCATGGCCTTTGCCGGCATGTTCGTCGGCCAGTCGGTGCGGGCGCGGATGCCGGCGGAAGCCTTCCGCCGCTGGTTCCTGATCGCGATGATCCTCCTTGGTTTCTATCTCGCCGGCAGCGCGCTGGTGAAGGAATTCGCGTAGAGTTCGCAGGATGGATTGGCCGAGGCCTTACGATTTCGGCTCAAAGCCCGGCACCCATTTTTCGTATTGAGGCAGGTCGTCCCCAATCGTCCACCACGGCGCGCGCGACGAGGTGAAGACGTGCAGGCGGGGCCTGACTTGCGGATCGTCGTCGAGCAACCCGGCGGGAATGCTGACGGTCGGCAGATAGCTCGCCTTGCCCGGCGTCAGGCAGCCGCAGGTCTTGCAGCGATAACGGACACTGCCCGGAGCGGATTCGTAAGCCACGGTCGCGTCCTCGCCCGCGACAAAGCGAAACTTGTCGGCATCGGCATGGGCGTAGGTCGCGAACGCCGCGCCGGTCAGCTTGCGGCAATTGGCGCAGTGGCAGTGCGTCAGTGCACGCACCTGATCGATCTCGAAACGCACGGCGCCGCACAGACAGCTTCCACGAATCATCAAGACCTCCCCGCGCGGCCTCTTTCGGGCCGACTGCGAACCACGGCATCATTCGTTCGAATGAGCTTACCGCGTCTCCAGCATGGCGACGCGGATGCCGAGATAGATGAAGAGACCGCCGAGCGCGCGATTGACCCAGGCGATCGCACCCTCGGACCGGCGCAACCGGTGGGCGGCTTTCGCCGCGAACGCCGCCAGCACCAGGCACCACAGAGTTCCCGTAAAGATGAAGATCAAGCCGAGCGTCAGGAAGGCGAGCGGCTTGTGCGGCGAATCGGCTGCGACGAATTGCGGCAAGAACGCCAGGAAGAACAGCGCGACCTTCGGATTGAGCGCGTTGGTGAAGACGCCCTGGAGGAAGACCCGCCGCAGCGAGCTCCGCTCGGCTTCGTCCTTCATCGCCGCCAGCACCGGACGCGACCACACCATCTGAAGTCCCGTGACCACCAGATAGGCCGCACCGACCAGCTTCAGGATCGAGAAGGCCGTGGATGAGGCCATCAGCAGGGCCGAAAGCCCGATCGCCGCGCCCGCAACATGGAAAAAGCAGCCGCAACTGATGCCCAATGCGGCGGCGGCCCCGCCGCGCCAGCCCATCTGCATGCTGCGGCCGATGACGTAAACCGAGTCCGGCCCCGGCGTGATGTTGAGCAGCACGCCCGACAAGATGAACAGCCAGATTTCGTGAATGCCCAGCATGTGTGACGTGCCCTCGCCGCCGGCCCCGGCCCAGGGCACGGGCTTAGTCGGTTCGTCCCTCGTCGTCCACCACCGGGATTGCGTGGGATTTACCTCGAATTTGCAATGCGGATCATACTATCGCCCGGCCGCATCTGCTCTATAAAGGCGGAGTTCTTGAAATGCGGGATTCGAGGCGACCTCCCCGCCGTGGCGGTCCCCGCCCTTGGAGCTGCGAGACTATGGAAAGACGCCTGGCTGCCATCGTCTGCGCCGATGTCGCCGGCTATTCGCGCATGATGGGCAGCGACGAGGCTGGCACCCACGCCGCCTTCAAGGCCCATCGCGCGGCGATCCATCCCATCATCCTGAATCACGGCGGCCGCGTCGTGAAGAACACCGGCGACGGCTTCCTGCTGGAGTTTCCCTCGATCGTCGGCGCCACCGAGGCGGCAGTCGCGATGCAGACGCTGATGGCGGAGCGCAACCACCATCTGCCGGCCGACCGCGCCATGCAATTCCGCCTTGGCATCCACATGGGCGACGTCATCGCCGATGAGGACGAGGTGTTCGGTGACGATGTCAACATTGCCGTCCGCCTGGAATCGGTGGCGAGCCCCGGCGGCTTCGCGATCTCGGCCAAGGCCCATCGCGAGGCCAGCAAGCATCTCGCCGTGCCGCTGACCGATGCCGGCAACCATCGCTTCAAGAACATCAAGGATCCTATCGGGGTCTTTACCTGGACGCCCGACGGCGCGCCGGCTCTCGCCCCCGAACTGCGCGAGGCATCCGCCCTCTCGCAGCAGTACCGCACCGCGATCGTCGGCGTGCTGCCCTTCGCCAACCTCAGCGACGCCCAGGACGAATATTTCTCCGACGGTCTCACCGAGGATCTTATCCACGCGCTGTCGCTGCAATCCTTCTATCGCGTGCTGAGCCGCAACTCGACCTTCGCCTTCAAGGGCAATAATGTGAGCACGCGCCTGATCGCGCGCGAGATCGACGCTACCTATCTGATCCAGGGCTCGGTGCGGCGTGCCGGCGCCAAGATCCGCGTCACCGCCGAGCTGATCGCGCCGGAGACCGGCGAGCAGCTCTGGACCGGGCGCTACGACCGCGACATCGGCGATCTCTTCGCGATGCAGGACGAGATCACCACCAATCTGTCCGCCGCCATTGCCACCGAGATCGTTCGGGCCGAAGCGTCGGCGCCGGCGCGGCTCTCGACCGACGTGAGCGCCTGGGACCGCTTCCTCAAGGGACTGTCGCACTACTACCGGCAGACCAAGGAAGATCTGGCCACCGCCGTCGAGCTGTTCAGGGAAGCCATCAAGCTCGATCCCAAACTGTCGATCGCCCATGCCTATCTCGCCACGATCCAGATCCAGAGCATCCAGTTCGGCTGGGTCAAGGGTACGCGCGAGATGTGGGCCGAGGCGATGAACCTGGCCGAAACCAGCGTGCGGCTCGACCCGCGCTCCTCCTTCGCGTTCTCGATCCTGTCCTGGGCGCATGCGCTGGAAGGACATTACGAGGCCGCGATGGACGCGGCCAAGCGCGCGGTCGCGCTCAACCCCTATGACAACGGCGCGCGCGGCGTGCTCGGCATCTGCCATTTCGTCATCGGCGAGCACCGCGAGGCGATCGAGCTGTTCTCGATGGCCGCGCAGCGCGACAACAGCGATCCTCGCTACCAATGGGCGGCCCTGAACGCCTTCAGCCACTATCTGTTGCGCCAATATGACGCGACCCTGTCATGGGCGCGCGAGCAGCTTTACGTCAACCCCAACCACCTGCAGGCGCTGGCGATCCGCGCTGCGGCCCTGGCCCAATTGGGGCGGAGCGCCGAGGCGAGCGAGGCCACCTCCGTCCTGATGCGCAACTACCCGACCCTCAACGTCGATCGTCACTTGCGCAATTTCCACTGGAAGAGGCCCGAGAACCTCGCCCATTATCGCGAAGGGTTGCTGAAGGCCGGCGTGCCGCTCGGCAAGCTGACCCTGGTCCAGAGCGACGTCAAACGGGCCGCCGAGTCCTGACGGGCGGGCCGCAGTGCCCCGGCGGTGCTACGCGCACTTCTTTGCCAGACCACGCCTGCTTTTATTGACAGAACAGTGAATTCGGCCACACTTCGCTACACGCTCAAGTAGTATAGCTTGCTGTCGGTTTGTTAGGACTTTCCGCGCTTGATCGGCGCGCCATTTCACGATTCGCCGTTTTCAGGATTTTGGGCCATGCATCACCCCGCTTCGAAGCCGCCCTTCGACCCCTCGATCCCGGTCTCGCCGAACAACCCCTGTCCGTTCCTGCGCGGCCTCGTCGGCGAAGGTTTCGTCGAGGGCGGGACCGTCCCGCTCAACACGCTCTCGCAGACCATCGCGAATGCGACCGGCGAAACCGGGCTGAAGAAGATCTCGGCCCGTATCCAGGTCCGCGGCGTAGCGCTCATCGCCAACGGCCTCGGCCACGTCCTGAAGAGCATCTGGTCGGGCGCGCAGCTCGACGCGCTGCGCGGCGGCCCGCTCGACAAGCGCGGCGCCGGCTCGCGCATCCTCGGCGTGGACGGCAAGGTCAACGAGGACGAGATCGCGCGGCTCGCGAGCTTCGGGCGGACCTACACCGACCCGAACACCGGCAGCAGCGAGCCCGGCCTCAACGCCGCTGAAATCAAGATCTTCATGCGCGACAATCTCAAGCGCGCCGGCAGCGCCGCACGCTGGTACTACCCGCTGCTGATGAAGTTCGAATGGCCCATCCTGTTGAAGATCATCGGCAAGGGCAAGACAGACGAGGAGCGCTACCTCAGCGTGGCCGACGTGCGCACGTTGTTCAACGAGCGCAGATTCCCCGACCGTATCAACCAGCGGATAATGTCGCAGCCGCTGCTGTCGACCTGCAATCTGCGCTTTCACTGGGCGGTCGCGCTCACGGCGTTCGTCATCGGCCTTGGCCTCCTCACCCTGGTGGCCCTCGCCGAATTCCCCAACCAGATCCGCGCCATGCTGCCGCAGAAGGGCATCCTGGTGAATCTCCTGCCACCGCCCTTGCCCGCGGCTCCCGCGGCAAAGGCAGCTTATTGGCTCGACCAGAACTGGTCGCTGAAGGACCGGCACTGGTTCCACCATACCAGCCAGGGCACCGCGACGTTCCCGGTGCCCTATGAATGGTTCATGGCGCTGGAGCAGCCGCGCCTGCGTCTGTTCTCGAAGCCGGGCATGATGAAGGACAGCGCCTATCTCGAGCGCTTCGGCTTCATCCCGAGCCCGCAGTCGATCCAGACCGACACGACGACGTTGCGCCGCTTCGGTTACGCCAACGTCTATGAGACGACGCAGGCGCCTGACTGGTCGACCAGGTGGACGCCGGCGGAGAACGTCGACGGCCTGCCGGTCGGTTTCGCGCGGATGACCGGCGTGGTCGATCCCGCGACCGGCCGTCGCGAGGAGGACAAGATCGGCCTGACCTGCGCGGCCTGCCACACCGGCCAGATCCATTACCAGGGCGTGGACATCCGCTTCGACGGCGGCCCGGCGATGACCGATTTGAAGAAGCTGGAGCTCTCCACCGGCCTGTCGATCGCCTACACGCTCTACGTTCCGTTCCGCTTCAACCGCTTTGCCGATCGCGTGCTTGGTCCCGATGCCAGCAAGACGGACCGCGCCGCGCTCAAGCAGAAGCTCAGCGCGATCGGCACATTCCTGATCGACTGGGCCAAGACCCAGCAGAAGACGGTTGAAGGCAAGAAAACCTGGAACGGCAGGCAGCAGCAGGACACGGAAGAAGGGTTCGGCCGTCTCGACGCTCTCAATCGCATCGGCAACCAGGTCTTCTCGCAGGATTTCGCGCTGAGCGGGGTCAAGGGATTCGAGAAGAACCTGCACGCCCAGGACGCGCCCGTCAGCTACCCCGCGATCTGGACCGTGCCCTGGTTCAAGTTCGCCCAATACGACGCCTCGATCGAGCAGCCGCTGATCCGCAATGCCGGCGAAGCGCTCGGCGTCACCGCGCTGCTCAATCTGTCAGATGCCTATCCAGCGGACCAGCTGTGGCGCTCCTCCGTCAACGTGAGGACCCTCGGCTGGATCGAGGACATGCTCAGGGGGCCCGATCCGTTCAAGTCGGCCGAGCCGAAGTTCGGCGGCCTGCTGGCGCCGAAATGGCCCTCGCAGATCCTCGGCGACAACTGGAGGATCGACCAGAAGAAGGTCGAGAACGGCCGCAAGATCTACGCAGAGATGTGCTCCGGATGCCATCTGCCCGATATCAACACCCCGGCTTTCTGGTCCTCGTCGCATTGGGAGCCGAGCGGCGACAGCAAGGTCCTGAACGCCGTCACGATTCCGCAGAAGGAGATCAGCACCGATCCCGAGCAATCGCTCGTGCTCGGCAACAGGATCGTCGACGTGCCGAGCTTCCTGAAGGTGAACACGGCCGACCTTCAGACGTGGTGGCAATGCGAGATCCCGACGGCGAGCAAGTCCCCCAATGAGATGGTCTATGCGCTCGGCCTCATGACGGTGGTCGATCTCGTCGCCCGCAAATGGATGGACGACGAGAACGTCCCCGAGGCCGAACGCGCGAAAATGTGGAATATGGCGCGCAAGAACTGTCTCAATCCGGCGCCCGATCCGCGCTATCGCGCGCGGCCGCTGAACGGCATCTGGGCCACCGCGCCCTATCTGCACAACGGCTCGGTGCCTTCGCTGTATTGGCTGCTGAAGCCGGCGAGCGAGCGCCCGACCAGGTTCTGCATGGGCCGCCGCGACTATGATCCCGGGACGGTCGGCTTTGCCGTCAGCGCGAACGAGAAGTGCAAGACGGGTGAAACCGAGTTCTCCGCGACGGGATCCGACGGCCAGCCGGTCCAGGGCAACAGCGTGCTCGGCCATTCCTTCGAACGAAAGCCCGGCGAGCCGAAGCGCGACGGCGTCATCGGCCGCGAGTTCAAGGACGATGCCGAGCGCTATGACCTGATCGAGTATCTGAAGACGCTGTAGACCGCCCTTCACTTCTCCCCGCAAGTGGGGCGAGGGAGAAGACCGTCATCACTTGAACAGCGGCGTGCCCGGCACGAAGGCGTCGAAGGCGGCCCAGAACTGGGAGCGGTAACGGTCCTGCTCCTGGAGGATCTCGTGCTTGGCGCCGGCGATCACCAGATGCGAGCCGGCGCGCAAATGATAGGCGAACTCCTCGATCGCCGCGGTCGAGACCACGGCGTCGTTGGAGGCTGCGAGCATCAGGATCGGCTGGCGGATCTCCGAGGGGTAGTTCTTGCCCTTGAAAGTGTGCATCGCGCGGAAGGCGGTATCGGCCCAGGCCACCGTCGGCGAGGCCAGCCCCAGCGTCGGGTCTTCCTCCAAAATCGCAGCATTGCGTGCATAGCGCACGGGATCGCTGGTGAGCGGATTGTTGATGAAGGGCTCGAGCCCGGTGATGCGATCGCTGCCCCCGGGGACGTAGCGGCCGCCCATTCCCATCAGGCGCATCGTCCTCAGCAGCGCCCGCGCTGGAAACGAGGTGGTGCGGCCGGGCAAGTCGATCATCGGCGCCGACAGCACCATGCGGTCGAACCAGCGCTTGCCGGCATGCGCGACCCGCAGCAACACCGTGCCGCCCATGGAGTGGGCCAGGGCGAAGAAGGGTGGCGGGCAATCCGGCAGCACCACCTGCTGCACGAAGGTCTCCACGTCGATCTCGAAATCGGCGAAGTCGCGCACATAACCCTTGCGCGGGTCGCGCAGGCGGCGCGAGGAATGGCCCTGCCCGCGCCAGTCGATCATCGCCACCGCGAAGCCGCGGTCGCGCAGGTCGCGCACGGTCTCGAAATATTTCTCGATCTGCTCGCTGCGCCCGGTGAAGACGCAGACCGTACCCCTGCGATTCGCCGGCGGCGCCCAGCGCGCGAAGCGCAGCTCGACGCCATCGGGGGTCTTGATGGTGCCGCTGACGACGTTTTCGGGGACGGGGTTGGACGGGATCGAGACCAGCGTCATATTGGAGGTTGCTTGGGCGGCAAGTGCTGCAAATCAAGGGGCTAAAGCGCCGAAAAGGCGCGAATGCCGCCCTCTTGAACGCCGTCTCGCTCCACCCATATCACCTTCGTGCAGGCCGCTACCAGTGTTTCGGAACCGGAACATCAGGCTGCACACAGACGAATGCCCGGCCCGATTGGCGGGCGGGTTACCCAACAGTCGCTCAATGGAGGACTTGACCATGCGTAGCTACGATCTCACCCCCTTCTATCGTTCCACCGTCGGCTTCGACCGCCTCTTCAGCCTGCTGGACCAGGCCGGTTCGGATGGCGCCAGCCCCGGTTACCCCCCTTACAATATCGAGCGCACCGGCGAAAACGCCTACCGCATCACCGTTGCGGTCTCGGGCTTCGCCAAGGACGAGCTCTCCATCGTCGCGAAGGAAAATACGCTGACGATCAAGGGCGAGAAGGTCGCCAACGAGAACAGCAAGAACGAAGTGCTGTACCGCGGCATCGCCGCGCGGGCCTTCGAGCGTGCTTTCCAGCTCGCCGACTTCGTGCAGGTGAAGGACGCCTCGCTCGAGAACGGGCTGCTCCATGTCGACCTCGTGCGCGAGATTCCCGAAGCGAAGAAGCCGCGCCAGATCGCGATCAACACCAGCGCGCCGAAAGCGCAGGTGATCGAGAACTCGGCAGCGCAAGCCGCCTAAGCTGCGCGCGACTTCCAGGTTGAGAAAACGCCCCGGTGCCCCGGGGCGTTTTTGTTTTGCACCGCATCACAGAGGGGTGAGGACGCGTAACACCGTCGCCGCGCGCTCCGTCCTTTGGGCATCGAACCCAAAAAAGACGGAGAAAGATCATGTCACTCTGGCGCAGCCTTTTGTCGCCGCGAGCCTCTTGGCGGCTCCCTCAGCCACGCTCATGCACAGACGCCGCAGACCGTGAAGGCGACCAACGTCGTGCTGGTGCATGGCGCCTGGGCCGACGGCTCGAGCTGGTCGGAAGTGATCCCGATCCTGCAGGCCGCGGGCCTGCATGTGACGGCGGTGCAGAATCCGCTGTCGTCGCTCGCGGACTCCGTCGAGGCGACCAAGCGCGTGCTCGCCGAGCAGGACGGGCCGACCGTGCTGGTCGCGCATTCCTGGGGCGGCACCGTGATCAGCCAGGTCGGCACCGATCCGAAGGTCACCGGCCTCGTCTACATCGCCGCCCGCGCACCCGACGCGAACGAGGATTTCGTCGCACTGTCGAAGCAATTCCCGACCGGGCCCGTGCGCGCCGGCATCGTCGAGCGCGATGGTTACACCAAGCTCTCGGAGGACGCCTTCCTGAAGTATTTTGCCAACGGCGTGAAGCCGGAGCAGGCCAAGGAGCCTCTACGCCGTGCAATGGCCGACCGCAGCCTCGATCTTCGGCGGCCGCACCACGGAAGCTGCATGGCGCTCCAAGCCGAGCTGGTACGCGGTGTCGAAGAACGACTACACCATCAATCCCGATTTCGAGCGCTTCCTCGCCAAGCGCATGAACGCCACCACGATCGAGCCTCGACGCCGGCCACCTCTCGCTGGTCTCGCACCCCAAGGAAGTTGCGAACTTGATCCTGGAGGCCGCGGGGTATCCGCGGAGCTAAGATCATCGCAAAAATACAGAAGGCGCCTGAATCGCTCAGGCGCCTTTTGTTTTGCTCGCTTCTCTCCCCGGCGTCGTCCCTGCGAACGCAGGGACCCATAACCCCTGGGAGCAGTTTGGCGAAGATCGGCAGTCCGGTACTCGCTCCTCATCCCCCCGATAGATCACGCGGTATGGATACCTGCGTTCGCAGGGACGACACCGTCGATGTGGCAGCGCTGCCGCGCCAAAGCTAATCGAGCCCCTGCGCGGCCGGCATCTCCTGTGTCGGCAGGATCGTCGGGGCTGGCTTGGCCTGACCTACAGTTGGAGCCGAGGCTTGTAGTGCCGCCTCCGGCTTTGCCTGTGCGGCCGCCGTTTGCTGCGAAGGCTGGGCCTGCTGCGCGGGAGCCTGCGCTACCGGTCCCTGTTGCTGCGTCACCGGCTCGGCCGGCTTCGTCGAGGCGACCGGTGTCTCGCCGCCACGTCGCGGCGCGGCCTTGGGCAGCGGCACGGTGCGGCTCGCCACATGCGGGATCGCCGCCGGCGGACGCGGCGGGCCGCTGCGGACCATGGTGGGCGGCGGCAGCGCGGTTTGCGGCCCATAAGGCGCAACCGCGCGCTCTTCATAAGCCGGCGCCATGCCGTAGGCATCGGCCGCCGGAAGGAAACGGATGATCCGGCCGTCGCGGGCATCGATCACGAGCCGGCCATCGTCGCCGCGGCGGTCGATCACCGCGATGGTGTAGACACTGCCGCGCAGGCGCGGGATGCCGAGCGGCGAGAAGCCATTGTCGCGCAACACGGCATAGACTTCGGTGGCCGGCAGCAGCGCAGGTGCCGGACCGCGCTCCTCGTAACCGTAGCCTTGGCCGTAACGCGGCGGCGGTGGCGGGGCAGCCTCGGCAGGCGCATAGGGGCCGTCGAAATCCGACACCGCGATATATCCCCCGCCCCCGATACCGTTTGCTGGAACTTGCGCCTGAGCGGCGGCTACAGCCAGCGCCAGCGTGGCAGCGGCCACACATCCTGTGAAAAACTTCATCGTCGACACGCTCCTGTCAGGCCCCCGAATACCTCGCGCTCTTTCGCTTCTGGCGGCGTGGCGCGCCTTTCGAAGGGTTGATCCGAAGCTTCATTTGGGATTCCGGCGTCTGCAGGGCCGGATCAGGGCGCGTTTGCTTCAAAACAAGGGCCGCGCAACTTTCGGAAAGCGATTGATTGACTTATCGGGAATCGGGACTTCCGCACGCTTGTGTGCTAGACAAAAATTTGGCAAGGTGATGGTTAGGACAGGAAGACTGTCTTAATTTTGCTCGCGATTCCGGCATCGGGATTGCAAGGAAAGTCGGTGCTCTTGAGCACCATAAGGCAACGGGCAAAGCCGTTCTCGGGGACGAAGAACGCCTAGGCCTGAATTTAAGAAAATGCGGCTCGCTGACGGACGAGCGGTGACCCAGAGGCGGGTGCCGCGGAACGCCCAAGGTGCGCCGAAGATGGCGGTGAGGCAGCTTGCCGCATGGAGAGGATTGGAACAATGAACGGGTCGCAATTCGAGCGCGCAAGCATCGTGGCAGAAGAGCTGTCGGCGACGGTCGCCTCGAAAACGACCGATCCGATTCAGGAACACAATTCACGTCCCGAAGCCGAAGGCTTGTACGATCCGAGCCTTGAGAAGGACAGCTGCGGCGTCGGCTTCATCGCCAACATCAAGGGCCAGAAGTCGCACGCGATCGTCTCGGACGCGCTGAGCATCCTCTGCAATCTCGAGCATCGCGGCGCCGTCGGCGCCGACCCGCGCGCCGGCGACGGCGCCGGCATCCTGGTGCAGATCCCGCACGCCTTCTTCAGCCGCAAGGCGACTGAACTCGGCTTTGCGCTGCCCGCACCCGGCGAATACGCCATCGGCGCGCTGTTCATGCCGCGCGACACCGCCTGGCGCAACGTCATCAAGAGCATCATCGCCGACCAGATCAAGGAAGAGGGTCTGACCCTGCTCGGCTGGCGCGACGTGCCGACCGACAATTCCTCGCTCGGCGTCACCGTGAAGCCGACCGAGCCCGCCTGCATGCAGGTGTTCATCGGCCGCAACGGCACCGCCAAGACCGAGGACGATTTCGAGCGCCGGCTCTACATCCTGCGCAAGTCGATCTCGCAGGCGATCTACCAGCGCCGCGACCGCGGCCTTGCAGGCTATTACCCCTGCTCGATGTCCTGCCGCACCGTGATCTACAAGGGCATGTTCCTCGCCGACCAGCTCGGCAAGTACTATCCCGACCTGCACGAGAAGGATTTCGAGAGCGCGCTCGCGCTCGTGCACCAGCGCTTCTCGACCAACACCTTCCCGGCATGGTCGCTGGCGCATCCCTATCGCATGATCGCGCATAACGGCGAGATCAACACGCTGCGCGGCAACACCAACTGGATGGCTGCGCGGCAGGCGTCGGTGAGCTCCGAGCTGTACGGCAAGGACATCAACCGGCTCTGGCCGATCTCCTATGAGGGCCAGTCGGACACCGCCTGCTTCGACAACGCGCTCGAGTTCCTGGTGCAGGGCGGCTACTCGCTGCCGCACGCCGTCATGATGATGATTCCGGAGGCGTGGGCCGGCAATCCGCTGATGGATGAGAAGCGCCGCGCCTTCTACGAATATCACGCCGCCCTGATGGAGCCGTGGGACGGCCCCGCCGCGATCGCCTTCACCGACGGCCGCCAAATCGGCGCCACGCTCGACCGCAACGGCCTGCGGCCCGCGCGCTATCTCGTCACCAAGGACGACCGCATCGTGATGGCGTCCGAGATGGGCGTGCTGACGATCCCCGAGGACCAGATCGTCACCAAGTGGCGGTTGCAGCCCGGCAAGATGCTGCTGGTCGACCTCGAGCAAGGTCGTCTCATTCCCGACGACGAGATCAAGGCCGAGCTCGCCAAGAGCCATCCCTACAAGGAGTGGCTGGAGCGGACCCAGATCGTCCTCGAAGAGCTGCCGAAGGTCCCAACGACAGGCGTGCGCTCGAACCTGTCGCTGCTCGATCGCCAGCAGGCGTTCGGCTACAGCCAGGAAGACATCGCCATCCTGATGACGCCGATGGCCGCCACCGGCGAGGAAGCCGCGGGCTCGATGGGCAACGACACGCCGATCTCGGCGCTGTCGGACAAGGCCAAGCCGCTGTTCACCTACTTCAAGCAGAACTTCGCGCAGGTCACCAATCCGCCGATCGACCCGATCCGCGAGGAGCTGGTGATGAGCCTCGTCTCGATCATCGGGCCGCGGCCGAACCTGTTCGACCTGCAGGGCATGGCCACCACCAAGCGCCTCGAAGTGCGCCAGCCGATCCTGACCGACGCGGACCTCGAAAAGATCCGCTCGATCTCGGACGTGGCCGACACTCACTTCAAGTCGCGCACGCTGGACACCACCTTCCACGCCGGTCTCGGCGCGGCCGGCATGGACCAGGTGCTGGACGAGGCTCTGCGCGCGCGCCGAGAGCGCGGTGCGCGAGGGCGTCAACATCATCATCCTGTCCGATCGCATGGTCGGCACCGACCGGGTGGCGATCCCGTCGCTGCTGGCCTGCGCCGCCGTGCATCATCACCTGATCCGCACGGGCCTGCGTACCTCGGTCGGCCTCGTCGTCGAATCCGGCGAACCGCGCGAGGTGCATCACTTCGCCTGCCTGGCCGGCTACGGCGCGGAAGCGATCAATCCCTACCTCGCGTTCGAAACCATCATCGCGATGAAGGACCGCCTGCCCGGCTCGCTCGACGACTACGAGATCGTCAAGCGCTACATCAAGTCGATCGGCAAGGGCCTTCTGAAGGTGATGTCCAAGATGGGCATCTCGACCTACCAGTCCTATTGCGGCGCGCAGATCTTCGATGCCGTCGGCCTCAAGGCCGACTTCGTCGCAAAGTTCTTCGCCGGCACGCATACCCGCGTCGAGGGCGTCGGTCTCGGCGAGATCGCCGAAGAAGCCGTGCGCCGTCATGCCGATGCGTTCGGGGACGCGCAGGTCTACAAGACCGCGCTCGACGTCGGCGGCGAATATGCCTATCGCAGCCGCGGCGAGGATCATGCCTGGACCGCCGAGTCGGTGTCGCTGCTGCAGCACGCCGCCCGCGGCAATTCGCAGGAGCGTTATCGCGCCTTCGCAAAGATCCTCAACGAGCAGTCGGAGCGCCTGCTGACGCTGCGCGGCCTGTTCCGGATCAAGAATGCGGACGAGGAGAAGCGCAAGCCGGTGCCGCTCGACCAGGTCGAGCCGGCCAAGGACATCGTCAGGCGTTTCGCCACGGGTGCGATGAGCTTCGGCTCGATCTCGCGCGAGGCCCACACCACGCTCGCGATCGCCATGAACCGGATCGGCGGCAAGTCGAACACCGGCGAAGGCGGCGAGGAAGCCGACCGCTTCAAGCCGATGCCGAACGGCGATTCCATGCGCTCGGCGATCAAGCAGGTCGCCTCCGGCCGTTTCGGCGTCACCACGGAGTATCTCGTCAACTCCGACATGATGCAGATCAAGATGGCGCAGGGTGCCAAGCCCGGCGAAGGCGGCCAGCTGCCCGGCCACAAGGTCGACGCGACCATCGCCAAGGTCCGGCATTCGACGCCGGGCGTCGGCCTGATCTCGCCGCCGCCGCACCACGACATCTACTCGATCGAGGATCTGGCGCAGCTCATCTACGACCTCAAGAACGTCAACCCGACGGGCGACGTCTCGGTCAAGCTGGTCTCCGAGATCGGTGTCGGCACGGTGGCCGCGGGCGTTGCGAAAGCACGCGCCGACCATGTCACCATCGCGGGCTTCGAGGGCGGCACCGGTGCTTCGCCGCTGACCTCGATCAAGCATGCCGGCTCGCCGTGGGAGATCGGCCTCGCCGAAACCCACCAGACGCTGGTGCGCGAGCGGCTGCGCAGCCGCATCGTGGTCCAGGTCGACGGCGGCTTCCGCACCGGCCGTGACGTGGTGATCGGCGCGCTGCTCGGGGCCGACGAGTTCGGCTTCGCCACCGCGCCCTTGATCGCGGCGGGCTGCATCATGATGCGCAAGTGCCATCTGAACACCTGCCCGGTCGGCGTGGCAACGCAGGACCCCGTCCTGCGCAAGCGCTTCACCGGCCAGCCCGAGCACGTCATCAACTACTTCTTCTTCGTCGCCGAGGAAGTCCGCGAGATCATGGCGAGCCTCGGCTTCCGCACCTTCAACGAAATGGTCGGCCAGGTTCAGCTGCTCGACCAGACCAAGCTGGTCGCGCATTGGAAGGCCAAGGGGCTCGACTTCTCCAAGCTGTTCGTCAAGCAGAAGGAAGAGAAGGGCCAGAAGATCTATCACTCCGAACGCCAGAACCATCACCTGGAGGCGGTGCTCGACCGCTCGCTGATCGAGCAGGCAAAGCCTGCGCTCGACCGCGGCGCGCCGGTGAAGATCGAGGCCAAGATCAACAGCACCAACCGCTCCGCGGGCGCGATGCTGTCCGGTGCCGTCGCCAAGATCTACGGCCATGCCGGCCTGCCGCACGACACCATCCATGTCGACCTCAAGGGCACCGCCGGCCAGGCCTTCGGCGCGTGGCTTGCCCACGGCGTCACCTTCGAGCCTCGAAGGCGAGGGCAACGACTATGTCGGCAAGGGCCTCTCGGGCGGCAAGATCATCGTCAAGCCGCCGAAGAACTCCGCCATCGTGCCGGAAGAGAGCATCATCGTCGGCAACACCGTGATGTACGGTGCGATCGACGGCGAGTGCTACTTCCGCGGCATCGCCGGCGAACGCTTTGCCGTGCGCAATTCGGGCGCGGTCGCCGTGGTCGAGGGCGCGGGCGATCATTGCTGCGAGTACATGACCGGCGGCATCGTCGTCGTGCTCGGCAAGACCGGGCGCAATTTCGCGGCCGGCATGTCCGGCGGCATCGCCTATGTGCTCGACGAGACCGGCGACTTCGACCGGCTGTGCAACATGGCGATGGTCGAACTCGAGCCGGTGCTGTCGGAAGAGCTGATCAACGCCGGCACCTATCACCACTCCGGTGACCTCGAGGCGCACGGCCGGGTCGACGTGTTCAAGAACCTGCTCGCCTCCGACGTCGAGCGGCTGCACGTTCTGATCACGCGCCATGCGAAAGCCACCGGCTCCAAGCGCGCCGCCGACATCCTCGCCAATTGGAAGGACTGGCTGCCCAAATTCCGCAAGGTGATGCCGGTCGAGTACCGGCGCGCATTGCGCGAAATGGCCACCAACGCGGACGCCGAGCCGAAAATCGCGATCGGGGCGTAAGGCATCACACCCCGTCACTGCGAACGGAGCGAAGCACTGGATTGCTTCGTCGCTTCGCTCCTCGCAATGACGACGAGAAGAAATAAAACGACTAAGCGGCAGGGACTTCGAGTTTAATGGGCAAGATCACGGGTTTTCTCGAAATCGAACGGCATGACCGCAAGTACACCCCGGTCGCCGAGCGCGTGAAGCATTACAACGAGTTCGTCGTCCCCCTCTCCGAGAAAGAGGTACGCGACCAGGCCGCGCGCTGCATGAATTGCGGCATTCCCTATTGCCACGGCACCGGCTCGGTCGCGCCGGGCACGCCGGGCTGCCCGGTCAACAACCAGATCCCCGACTGGAACGACCTCGTCTACCAGGGCAATTGGGAAGAAGCCTCGCGCAACCTGCACTCGACCAACAATTTCCCGGAGTTCACCGGCCGCATCTGCCCGGCGCCGTGCGAAGCGTCCTGCACGCTGAACATCGACGACAACCCGGTCACCATCAAGACCATCGAATGCGCGATCGTGGACCGTGCCTGGGACAATGGCTGGCTGAAGCCTGAGGTCGCCGCGGTGAAGACCGGCAAGAAGGTCGCCGTGATCGGTTCGGGTCCGGCAGGCATGGCCTGCGCGCAGCAGCTCGCGCGTGCCGGTCACGACGTGCATCTGTTCGAGAAGTACGCCAAGGCCGGCGGCCTGCTGCGCTACGGCATCCCCGACTTCAAGATGGAGAAGGGCGTCATCGACCGCCGCGTCACGCAGATGGAAGGCGAAGGCGTCACCTTCCACTACAACAGCCATGTCGGCGCTGACGGCAATGTCGATCCGCGCGAGATGCTGAACGAATACGACGCCGTGGCATTGACCGGCGGCGCGGAAGCCCCGCGCGACCTGCCGATCCCCGGCCGCGAACTCCAGGGCATTCACTACGCCATGGACTTCCTGCCGCAGCAGAACCGCCGCGTCTCGAGCGAGCCGATGGGCGGCGTCCAGGAGATCCTGGCCGGCGGCAAGCACGTCGTCGTCATCGGCGGCGGCGACACCGGCTCGGACTGCATCGGCACCTCGCTGCGCCAGGGCGCGCTGTCGGTAACCCAGCTCGAGATCATGCCCGCTCCGCCAGAGCGCGAGAACAAGGGCCTGACCTGGCCGAACTGGCCGCTGAAGATGCGGACGTCCTCGAGCCAGGCCGAGGGCGCGGTGCGCGAATTCGCCGTGCTGACGCAGAAGTTTTCGGGCGAGAACGGACAGGTCAAGAAGCTGCACTGCGTGCACGTCGACGACAAGTTCAAGCCGATTGCCGGCACCGAGTTCGAGCTCGATGCCGATCTGGTCCTGCTCGCAATGGGCTTCGTGCACCCCGTGCATGAAGGCCTCTTGAAGTTGCTCTCGGTCGAGCCTCGACCCGCGCGGCAACGTCAAGGCCAACACGCTGGACTACCAGACCTCGCGCCCGAACGTGTTCACCGCCGGCGACATGCGCCGCGGCCAGTCGCTCGTCGTGTGGGCGATCCGCGAGGGCCGGCTGTGCGCCCGCTCGATCGATACGTTCCTGATGGGGAAGACGGATCTGCCGCGCTGAGTGAGGCACGAACTGATCGCCACAATTGAGACTGTCATCGCCCGGCTTGACCGGGCGATCCAGTATTCCAGAGACTTCTGTGGTTGAACGATAGGCCGCGGCGTACTGGATGCCCCGGTCAAGCCGGGGCATGACAGCGGAGTGGGTGGCAAGAGCGGCATCAACCAAGCCGCACGCGCTCAACCGCGGTTCGCTTTCCCCCTCAATTCTGCAGTCTCACCCCCAGCATCACCACAGTCCCCTGCGAGTCCGAGCCCGGCTGGTTCGAATCCAGGATGTCGTGGCGCAGCGTGCCCTTGACCCAGATGTTGCGGTTCAGCTTGTAGATCAGGTTGCCTTCGAGCGAGTAGGTCTTGTCGTTGCGGTTCTGGCCCTGATAGTCGAGCGTGCCGTAGGTGAACTTGCCGACCGCGGTGAGCCAGCGGCGGAAGTCGTGGTCGACTTCGGCGGAATAGGTCCGCACCAGCACGCCGGACGAGCCGGGGACAGTGGTCTCGGCGATCTGCGTGTCGGTGAAGAATTTCACCGTGGTGAGGCCGCTCGCATTCCAGATCAGCGAGCCCGAGGTCAAGAACCCTGCGAGCTGGCTGAGGCGCGGATCGGTGTAGTTGCGCGCGGAATAGCCGACCGAGATCTCGCCGGTGAGGATGCGCGAGAACTCGAAGGACGAGCCGACCTTGGCGTAGCCGCCGTTCGAATCGCGGAAGTAGCCGTTGCGATCGGCCGCCTGGTCGTGGACGCGGGTGTCGCCCTGGACCTCGACGAACGGCTTCAGGCCCGGCTTGAGGTCGTAGGAGAAGCGCCCCACGCCGCCATACTGATTGAAGTCGCGGTCGTTATTGCTGAACGTCGACCCGTCAGTCAGCTTTGAATCGGTGTAGGCGGTGCGATCCACGGTGGCGCCGGCGGCGACCTGGAAACGATTGAAGGTCTGGTCGAAGCCGACCGTGGTGCCGTAGGAGGCGTACACCGGATATTTCTGCAGGCCGGCCTGCACGTTCGGGCTGCCGGGATTGTCGGTGGCGAGCCGCAGGCGCAGCTGCGAGGTCAGCTTGAGATCGCGGTCGACGTCGAGGCGGCCGTCGACATGGCCGGTGAAATCGGGACGATTGATCTCGACCGGCGACGGCGAGGCAAAGCCATCGATCGTCGCCGGCATGTTGGTGGTGTAGCCGGAGAACGAGCCGCGCAGGTCGGCCACCAGGGCGTGGCGTTCCCAGTCGGACTGGACAAGCAGATCGGGCGCGACGACATAGACCGGCGATCCGACCGGCTTGTTGAGGCGCGCCGGATTGGTGTCGTAGCCGGTGGAGAGCTCGAGCCCGCCCTTGATCAGGAAGCTGCCCGCATAATCGCCGACGGCGCCGAACGGATCGTCATCCGACTTGAGGCGGCGGCGCAGCGGCTGTCCGGGCACGGTGCCCGCCATCGCTGCGGGCACCGGCGCCTTGTTGGCGGACGCAGACGGCGGCGGCGCGATCTTGGGCAGGCCGAGCGTGGACGGCGGCGGCGCGGTCGTCGGCACCGGCGAGCCGGGACCGGCGGCGCGCTTCGGCTTCGGCTGGCCCGGATGGAGCTTGGGTTGCTGGCGCTTGCGGTTGAGGGCGTCGTAGCCGGAACTGCTCGCGCCGCTCGCGGCGGGCAATCCATATGTCGGGACCTGACCGATGCGCGAAGTCGCCGGCGCTTGCTGCCGCTTGCGCGGATCGGCATTAGGATCCGGCAGGGCTGGCAACGCATCCGACGGCGCCTGCGGCACGCCCGCCGTGCGGCGCGTCGGCAGCGTCTCGGGCGAGGCGAAGCCGCCACGGTTGGGATTGAACAGGTCGGGCGTGAGGCTCTGGGCGGCCACGGGCACGCTTCCGAGGGCCGTCAGCGCAAGGCAGGGGACAAGGCACGGCAAAGCAGCGCGCAGAACCTGCGCGCGTTTGCTCCGGCTGGTGCCTGGAGACGACCCCACGATGGAATAACTCCAACGAAATCAAACACTTTCACGACGGCGCCCACCGACTGGCGGGAACCATCGTTAATGGAGTTAAAACAATTATGGTTAATGACCGGTTGAGGCTCCCGGCACGCTCGTCGCCTCAGGGGCCGCAGCGTGCTAAGGAGGCGCCGACCGGGCGAACGCCCCCTCCTCCCTGGACCAAAACATGCCGAGTTCGAAACCGCTGATGACAGCATCATCCGGCCAAATTCCTGACAGTGTCGAATCCGCGCTCCGCACGTTGGAGACGGAGAGCGGCGGCATCAACGCGCTCATAGCGGCCCTGCGCGGCCCGCTCGGTGAGACGTTTGCCAAAGCCGTCGACCTGATCCGCAATGCCAAGGGCCGCGTCATCGTCACCGGACTCGGCAAATCAGGCCATATGGGGCGCAAGATCGCCGCGACGTTGGCCTCCACCGGCACCCCCGCCTTCTTCGTGCATGCCGCCGAGGCCGGCCATGGCGATCTCGGCATGATCACCACCGACGACGTCATCATGGCGCTGTCCTGGTCCGGCGAGCAGCCCGAGATGAAGAACGTCGTGAACTATTCGGCGCGCTTTGCCATCCCGATGATCGCGGTGACGTCGAACGCGGCCTCCTCGCTGGGACAGGCCGCCGACATCGTGATCGAGCTGCCGAAGGCGCGCGAGGCCTGCCCGCACAATCTGGCGCCGACCACGTCGACGATGATGCAGGTCGCGGTCGGCGACGCCATCGCGATCGCGCTGCTCGAAGGCCGCGGCTTCACCGCGCTCGAGTTCGCGCATTTCCACCCCGGCGGCAAGCTGGGCGCGATGCTGAAGTTCGTCCGCGATTACATGCGCACCGGCGCCGAAATCCCGGTCAAGCCGCTGGGCACCAAGATGTCCGACGCGGTGGTCGAGATGTCGGCCAAGGGCCTCGGCTGCGTCTGCATCGTCAACGAAGCCAATGAGGTCGCGGGCATCATCACCGACGGCGATTTGCGCCGTCACATGCGCCCCGACCTGCTCACGGCATCGGTCGACGACATCATGACGAAGCAGCCCAAAACGGTGCCACCCTCGATGCTCGCCACCGAGATGATCGAGGTGCTGAACACCCGCAAGATCACGACGCTGGTCGTGACCGAGGCCGGCAAGGTGGTGGGCATCGTGCATCTGCACGATCTGCTGCGGGCGGGCGTGGCCTGATCCGTCATCCCCGGGGCATCGCGAAGCGATGAGCCCGGGATCCATTTAACGCCGAGTCGCTGCCCCATGGATTCCGGGCTCGCGCTTCGCGCGCCCCGGAATGACGACGGAAGGGGAGGCGCTCGTCGCAATGACAACAGTTGAAGTGTCTATTGCGGAAACCGCGCAGCTTTCTCCTCCAGCGGCAGCCGCAGCCCGTTCGCCAGATACGATACCGTGCGGTAGAAGCCGCACAGCAGCATGATCTCCAGGATCTGCGCGTCGTCGTAATGCGCCGACAGCGCGGCGAATTCGGCATCGTCAAGCGTCGCACGGAGATGCAGGGCGTCGACTGCCGCGATCAGCGCCTGCTCCGCCAGCGACCAACATGACGAGGTGGCATCGCCCTGCACGGTGGCACGGACCTCCTCCTCGCTAAGCCGCGCGGGCCCGGCAAAGATCGCGACATGCACGCCCCATTCGTATTCGCACCCGTTCAACGCGCAGGTGCGGTCGATGACGATCTCGCGCTGGCGCAGCGAGAGCGGGCCCGGATCGAGCAGACCGCCGGCACGAAACTTGTCCCAGGCGCGGGCGTGGCCCGCCATCACCCGGAACAGCACCAGCGGCGGCGCGCCGCGCATGATGCGGTCGAATTGCGCCTGGATCTCCGGGGGATAAGGCGAGGTGAGCGGCGGGATACGCGGCGCGGATGGGGATGTGGCAGAAGACATGGGCGGCTTCCATTGCTACACTTATCGTAGCAATACGCTACACTATTTGTAGCAACACGCAAGGGACCGTCGATGACGAAACAGGCCGCCTCGAAGACACGCAGCGTTCGCGGCTCCCGCACCGGCCGGCCGATCATGACGCTGCTCGACCTGCTCGGCCGGCGCTGGAGCTTGCGGATATTGTGGGAGCTGCGCGGCGAGCCCCTCACCTCCCGCGCATTGCGCACCGCCTGCGACGAGGCCTCGCCCACGGTCCTGCAGGCGCGGCTGACGGAGCTGCGCGAGGCGGGATTCGTCGAGGCTCGGCGAGGCTGGAGGCTATGGACTGACGGCGCTGGGAGGGGAGCTGTGCGAGACGTTTATGCCTCTGCACCGGTTTGCGGAGCGGTGGCACAGCAAGATCGGCGCCTGAGTCTCATCAACGTCGCTTCCGCAAACTCGTCATTGCGAGCGTAGCGAAGCAATCCAGAATTTTTCCGCGGGAACAGCCTGGATTGCTTCGTCGCCAGAGCCTCCTCGCAATGACGGCAGCGGCTACGCCGCCGCCACCGTCAGGTTCGCGCCATCGACCTGCACCACCTTCACCCGCGTTCCCGCTGGTGTATCGGGGCCCGCCACGCGCCACACCGTGTCGCCGATACGGACGGTGCCGCTGCCATCGATGATCGGCTTTTCAAGCGTGAACTCGCGACCAAGCAGCGCCTCGGTCCGCTTGTTGAGGAACGGGCTTGCGCTGGCATCGAGCTTCGGCCGGGCAAGTCGGCGCCACACCGGCACGGCGGCGGCGGCGCACAGCGCGAACATCACGAGCTGGATCTGCCACGATATGACGACCGCGAAAGAGAGCAGGCCCACCAGCAGCGCGGCGAGCCCGAGCCAGAACAGGAAGATGCCCGGCGCCAGCACCTCCAGCGCCATCAGGATGAAGCCGAAGATCAACCAGTTCCAGGTGCCCAGCGATACGAACATGTCGGTCATGACACGACCTTCTATCATAGTGCGCGCCCCTGACTGAAGGGACATGCTCCGGTGACTATCCCTGCCGCGGCGGCACCGCCGGCGGCGCGCTGCCGGTCGGCGGCACGGAGCCCGGGCGCCGCGCGGCGGCGGCCGCGGAGGCCGCGCTTTCGCCGAACGTCGCCTTGGCGATCTCGCCGATGCCGGCGAGCGAGCCGAGCAGGCTCGTCGCTTCGATCGGCAGCATGATGATCTTCTGGTTCGGCGCGTCGGCGAACTGGCCAAACGCCTTGATGTACTTGTCGGCGATGAAGTAGTTCAAGGCAGCGACGTCGCCTTTGGCGATGGCCTCGCTCACCACCTGCGTGGCCTTTGCTTCCGCCTCCGCCGAACGCTCGCGCGCCTCGGCATCGCGGAACGCGGCCTCTTTGCGGCCTTCGGCCTGCAGGATCTGACCCTGCTTGGCGCCCTCGGCGCGCAGGATCTCGGACTGACGCTGGCCTTCGGCGGCCAGAATGTCGGCGCGCTTGACGCGCTCGGCCTTCATCTGCCGGCCCATGGCCTCGACGAGGTCGGCGGGCGGCACGATGTCCTTGATCTCGATGCGGTTGACTTTCAGGCCCCAGGGCGACACCGCGGCATCCACGACGCGGAGCAGGCGCTCGTTGATCTCGTCGCGGTGCGACAGCACCTGATCGAGATCCATCGAGCCCATCACGGAACGGATGTTGGTCATGGTCAGGACGGTGACGGCCTGGGTCAGGTTGGAAACCTCGTAGCTCGCCTTCGCCGCGTCGAACACCTGGTAGAAGGCAACGCCGTCCACAGTCACGGTGGCATTGTCCTTGGTGATGACCTCCTGCTCGGGAATGTCGATCACCTGCTCCATCATGTTGATCTTGCGCCCGACGCGATCGAAATAGGGGACGATCAGATTGAGCCCGGGGCTCAGCGTCTGCGTGTATTTGCCGAACCGCTCGATGGTCCAGTCGTAGCCCTGCGGCACCGTCTTCACGCCGGCCACCAGCGTGACGATGACGAGCAAGACCAGAACAATCGCGAAAATGTCGAAACCGCTCATATTTCCTCCAAGGCAGGAAAAAGACCTTTCCCGCGCTGTCATTGGTCGGGATCGCAACCCTACCGGTTCAGCGGTCACAATTCACGTCGGTATCGACGAAATTCCGCACAAGATGCAAAGCCGACGAACCGTCGGGATATGTATTTGCGAGAGCCTCTTGAAAGCGCATGGGCGCGGACCTAGCGGCGCGCGTTAAGGATTTGCGCCAGCATTCGAATGCTACCGTTCGGCAGCCTCGCGGCTCACCTTCCAGGCCAGGACGTCCAGTCGATCGGCGCCGAAGAAGATCTCCCCGTTCCAGACGAACGTGGGTGTCCCGAACACTCCGCTCGCATAAGCCTCGACTGTCCGCTGCGTCAGGGCGTCGCGAACACCGGGATCTTCGGCTTGCTGCACGATCGCCGGATCGCCGCCGGCGCCGGCGACGGCCTCTCTCAACACCGCGGAGGCGGCGATGTCGCGCTGCTCGTGCCACAGACCATCGAAGATGGCGCTGCGGAAAAGCTGCTCGACCTGCCCCGACAGCAGCGACGCGACGCACAAGGCGGGAATCTGGTTGGGCCGATTGGGCCACTTCCACGACGGCTTGAGGGGCGCCCCGTAAAACCCGGCCATGCGGCGGATGTCCGCCATCAGGTAGGCGCGCTTGGGAGGGATGAGAGTGTCGACATAAGGCGCCCATGGCTCGCGGCCGGACTGGAGATTGAGGATGACGTCGATGAAGATCGGCCGGCCGACCCATTCAACTCCGGACTTCAAGCCGAAGTCGGCCTTGCGGATCCTGTAATCGGCGAAATAGGCGTAGGGCGATCTGAAGTCGTAATAAGTATCGATCTTGACGGTCATGGTTCACGATTTCCAGGATCGGGACATGGCGATCAGTCCACATCGAAATCTTGCATCATTCGGGACGTCCGGCCACCACGCGTCCTATTCGATGACGTCGTCGGCGATCGCGAGCAAGGCCGGCGACAGCGTTACGCCGAATGACCTGGCGGTCTTCAGATTGACCGCAAGCTCGAACTTGGTGGGATTTTGGACCGGCAGCTCGGCCGCCTGCGCGCCTTTCAGAATGCGATCGATATAGCCCGCGGCGCGCCGGAGCTGCTCGGCGCTGTCGGTGCTGTAGGACATCAGCCCGCCCTCCTCGACGAAGGTGTGGCTCCAGAACACCGCCGGAGCGCGCGCCTCCGCGATCGCGGCGAGCAGATGCGCGCGGTTGGCCATGGTGAAGAAGTCAGGCAGGATCAGAAAGCCGCCGCCCCTGCGCGCGCCCAGCGCGGCGATGGAGACGACGTCGTTCACCGGCGCCGGCTCGACCGTCACGTGAAGGGTCCGGCCCGCGTCCTCGATCGTGCGCAGCATCAGGGACGCGAACGGCGCGGTGGCGGGATTGTAGACGACGAGGACGCCAGACACTCTTGGCGTGACCTGCGTCAGCATCTCCAGCCATTTGCCGGCCAAGGGGCCGTCGTAATCGGTGAAGCCGGTGATGTTGCCGCCGGGATGCGCGAGGTTTTCGACAAACCCCTGGCTGACGGGATCGGTGACGACGGCGAACACGATCGGGATCGTCGTCGTGCGTCGGCGCAGCTCCTCCACCGAGGGAGTGCCGACCGCGAGCAGGATGTCGGGCTTGAGCGCGATCAGTTCGTCGGCAAGCTGCGCGATACGGACACGGTCGCCGCCACCGCTGCGCCAGTCGATCTTGAGGTTGTCGCGCTCCTTCCAGCCGAGGCCGCGGAGCGCTTCGACCAGGATCATGCTGCGCGTCTGGCCGATCGCGTCATCGGCCGCCGTGACCGAGAGCACGCCGAGCCGGCGCGCGCCCTGCTGCGCCGCTACCTTCGACGGCAACGCCGCGATCATCCCAAGTGTCAGGAGCTCGCGACGGTTCACGAAACTAGACCCAGCCCTGGAGCTCGCGGCGCACCAGGGTGCTGATCACGTCCATGCCGGGCTGACTGTCGTTGAGGCAGGGGATCGCGGAAAACGCTTCGCCGCCATTGTGCTTGAAGATCTCAGCGTTCTCCTGCGCGATCTCCTCCAGCGTCTCCAGGCAATCGGCGGAAAAGCCCGGCGTCACCACGGCGATGCGACGCACGCCTTCCTTCGCGAGCCGCTCCATGGTCTTGTCCGTATAGGGCTGCAGCCACTCGGCGTTGCCGAAGCGCGACTGGAAGGTCAGCAACAGCTTCGTGTCGTCCATGCCGAGCCGCCGGCGCAGCGCCTGCGTGGTGGCGATGCAGTGCTGTTGATAGGGATCACCCTTGTCGACATAGGATTTCGGCATGCCGTGGAAGGATGCCACGATCAACTCCGGCGCGAACGGAAGGCTCGCCAGATGCGTCTCGATCGAGACGGCGAGCGCCTCGATATAGGCGGCGTCCTCGTAATAAGGCGGCGTCACCCGCAGCGTCGGCTGGTTGCGCAGGCGGGCGAGCACGCGAAACACCTCGTCGCAGACCGTCGCTGAGGTCGAGGCGGAATATTGCGGATAGAGCGGGACCGCCAGGATACGCTCGCAGCCCTTCGCGATCAGCGCATCAATGCCCGATCTGATCGAGGGATTGCCGTAGCGCATCGCCCAGTCCACCACGACGTGAGCACAGTCCGACAGGGCGACCGCCAGCTTGTCGCTCTGCGACCGTGTGATGGTCTTCAGCGGCGACTCATCCCGCTCGGTGTTCCAGATCTTCTGGTAATCCAGCGCCTTGGTGCGGGGACGGCTGCGCAGGATGATGCCGTTCAACACGGCTTTCCAGATCAGTCCCTGGTCCTCGATGACGCGGGCGTCGCTGAGGAACTCCTTCAGATAGACCCGCACGCCTGGCGCATCGGCGGTGTCGGGCGTTCCGAGATTGATCAGGAGCACACCGACGCGCGGCAGGGCGGATTGGGCGGCCGGTCTCGCGGCCTCGATGGGGACGACACTGGTCATGGCTCTGTGGGTCGCGCGTTGGTCCAAACTTGTCAAGATGAGGCCGGTTTCGCTAGGGTCGCACCCAGGCGGGGGAGGAAAGATGACACTCGCGGAATGGTGCGTCTTTGGAGCGTTGCTGCTCTATCTGTCTACGATCGCCGCGGTCAAATGGATCAGGATTCGCCGCTTCGACAATTCCCATCCGCGCGACCCCGCCTTCTACGAGGACGCCCTCTCGCAACGCGCTCTCGGCGCACACCAGAATGGCATCGAGACCTTCCCGTTCTTCGCCTTCGCGGTGCTGCTCGCCGAATACCGGGATTCGCCGCAGCGGCTGATCGACGAGCTCGCCGCGCTGTTCCTGATCGTGCGGATCGCCTATGTGCTGACTTATCTCGGCAACCGCCCGACACTGCGCTCGATCCTTTGGACGGTCGGCTTTGCGATCAATCTCGGAATCTTCTTCATGCCCGCCCTGAAGCGGTTTCTGCCGGTGTGAGCCAGCCTCACGCCGAAAGATGCCGCTCTCGCGTCGCGATCAGCGCCCGCATCGATGCCGGGATCGTGACCGGGCGATGGGTCTGCTGGTCGGTGTAGACCCAGACGATCTCCCCGGTCACGAGCGCGTCCGCGCCGCCTTTCAGGAAGATCACGGGAGGGAGTTCGCAAAGCCGGCAGCTCTCGTGTCCCGGACGCGCTGCAGCGTGCAACGCTGCTGCGCAGGGCCGGGACCCAGAAAGCCGCGCCCGACCGTATGGAGAGATGGGCCCCGGCTCAGCAGCGCACCGCTTACGCGCTGCGCTGCGTCCGGGGCAAGAGAGATCGCTTCAAAAACACGTCGTCCGTTCGGCCGCGATATAGCCCAGCAACAGGCCCGCGCCGAACAGCAGCACGACGCCCGCAGCCGCGAACTCGATGCCGCGCATGAAGAGCGCACCGCCGCCGTCGCGCCCCGCGCTGAGGCGCTGCGCGATGTCCTTGGCGGAGACGGCCACGACCGCGATGGTGGCGACCGTTATTGCGGTGCCGAGCCCCATCAGGAAGGTCGCGGCGATGCCGGCCCAGAACAGGCCCTGGGCGAGCGCGAACACCAGCACCAGGATCGCGCCCGAGCACGGGCGGATGCCGACAGTGAGGATCGCCGCAAAGCCACGCCGCCAGCCGCCGGGACCGGCAAGCTCGCTCGGCGTCGGGCCATGGGAATGACCGCAATGCTCGTCATGGACGTGGTCATGGGAATGATGGGCTTGCGCGTGGCCGTGATCGTGGTGATCGTGACCATGGTGATCATGACCATGATGATCGTGGGCATCATGATGATGGTGATGATCATGATGGTGCGGCACGCCGGCCATCGCCGGCACCGGCTGGGCCGCCTGCAGCGCCCGGACGAAGGTGCGTCCCTTGACCCAGACGAGGCGCAGCCCGAACAGCGCGATCAGGGCGTAGCTCGCGATCTCGATCGCGCCTTCCGCCCTGCACATGGTCTTGGCGGTCGCATTCAGCACCCAGGCCGAAATGCCGACGATGAGGATCGCCACCAGCGACTGCATCAGCGCCGAGGCAAACGACAGCACGATGCCGCGCCGGGCGGTCTCACGATTGGCAACGAGGTAGGAGGCGATCACCGCCTTGCCGTGGCCGGGACCGGCGGCATGGAAGATGCCGTAAGCGAACGAGATGAAGAGCAGCGTCCACACCGCCGAGCCGTCGGATTTCGCGGCGCGGATGGTCGACGACATCTGGCGATAGAATTCCGACTGCTTTGCCAGGAGCCAGCCAATGAGACCGCTGGCCTGGGGCTCGGCGGCCTGCGCCGGGCGCGGCGCGCCGAACGGATTTTGCGCGAGGGCGTCGTGGAGTGCGGCATCGGCCAAGCCGACCGCCAGCAGGACGGCGGCGCAGGCGAGCAGCCCGCGGGCGAGCGGAGAAAGAAGGCGACCGCTCAAGGGCAATCCACCGTGATCTTGTTGGCGAACATCATGCCGAAATTGGAGTTCTCGCCGTTCATGAAGGTCTGCTCGTTGAGCTTCTGCGCGGTTGCCGAGCCGTCGCTCGGCCGATCCAGCTTCATCTGGCAGCCTGCGGGCGCGCCGACCAGCTTGACGGGGCTCTCCTTGGCCATCTGGAAATCGATGAAGAAGGAGCGGTCGAACACTTCGAGCACCAATTGCCTGGGCTTGACCGGGTTCTTCAGCGGCAGCGTGAAGTGCAGGGTCAGCACCGTATCCTTGTAGTCGAGGAAGTAGTCGACCGGCTCCTGGAAGCGCTCCTTCTTGCCGTCGGCCTTCGCGAAGGTGAAATAGGCATATTCCTTCAGCGACTCGATATTGGTCTGCGCCAGCGCCCCCAGCTCCTCGCGGGTATAGGCGCCCTTGGTCTTGCTCTCGAGCCCCTGCACCGCGTAGCTCGAGAACATGTCGTCGAAGGTCCAGGCGTGGCGAACGCCGGTGATGGTGCCGTCCTCGGCGTAGAGCAGCTCGCTGGTCGCGGTGATCCAGACATGCGGATGCGCGCTCGCCGCACCCGCGACGAACGTCATCGCCGCGGCGAGCAGCATTCCGAACAGGGCGCGCATGCCCATCAGGCCGCCTTGGTGTTGTCGAGCAGGCCGCGCCGCCGCAGCAGCGCGTCGGGCTCGGGCGGCCGGCCGCGGAAGGCCTCATAGGCGGCTTCCGGATCGACCGATCCGCCGCTCGAATAGATATCGTCATGCAGACGCTTGGCCACTGTGGGATCGAAGATGTCGCCAGCCTCCTCGAACGCACCGAAGGCGTCGGCGTCCATCACTTCCGACCACATGTAGCTGTAATAGCCGGCGGCATGGTGGTCGCCGGTGAAGATGTGACCGAACTGCGTGGGCCGGTGACGCAGCGCGATCTCCTCGGGCATGCCGATCTTCTCCAGCTCGCGCTTTTCGAAGGCGCGGACGTCCTGTGCGGCGGCGGCGGGCTGGGTGTGGAACTCGAGATCGACCAGCGCCGAGGAGACGAACTCGACCGTGGCGAAGCCCTGGTTGAATTTTCGCGCAGCGAGGAAGCGCTGGAGCAGGTCGTCCGGCAGCGGCTCGCCGGTCTGGTAGTGGCGGGCGAACTTCTGTAGCACCTCGGGCCGCTCCTGCCAGTGCTCGTAGAGCTGGGACGGCAGCTCGACGAAGTCGGTGAACACGGACGTGCCCGACAGCGACGGATAGGTCACGTTGGAGAGCATGCCGTGCAGGCCGTGGCCGAACTCGTGGAACAGGGTCCGGGCATCGTCGGGCGACAGCAGCGAAGGCTCGCCGCCAGCGCCCTTGGCGAAATTGCAGATGTTGAGGACGAGGGGCGCGACGTCGCCGTCGAGCTTCTGCTGGTCGCGCAGCGACGTCATCCAGGCGCCGGAGCGCTTCGACGGCCGGGCGAAGTAGTCGCCATAGAACAGCGCCTTGTGCTTGCCGTCCGGCCCCTTCATCTCCCAGACCCGGACGTCGGGGTGCCAGACCGGGACGTCCTTGCGCTCCTCGAAGGTGACGCCGAACAGGCGCGTGGCGCAGTCGAAGGCGGCTTCGATCATGTGGTCGAGCGAAAGATACGGTTTGATCGCGGAATCGTCGAAATTGGCACGCTGCAGGCGCAGCTTCTCGGCGTAGAAGCGCCAGTCCCAGGGAGCGAGCTTGAAATTGCCGCCCTCTGCCGTGACCAGGTCCTGCATCTCGTCGCGATCGGCGAGCGCGCGGGCGCGCGCCGGCTTCCACACCCGCTCCAGCAGGCCCCGCACCGCATCCGGCGTCTTGGCCATGGAATCCTCGAGCCGATAGGCGGCGTAGGTCGGATAGCCCAGCAGGTTCGCGCTCTCCTCGCGTAGCTGCAGGATCTCGACGATGGTTCCGTTGTTGTCGTTGGCATTGCCGTTGTCGCCGCGCGCGATGAAGGCCTTGTAGACCTTCTCGCGCAGGTCGCGCCGCGCCGAGCTCTTCAGGAACTGTTCGACCGAGGAACGCGACAGCGTGACGATGGCCTTGCCTTCCATGCCGCGCTCTTCCGCCGCAGCCTTGGCGCTGGCGACGAAGCTTTCCGGCAGGCCCTGGCGGTCTGCCGCGCCGAGCTCCATGAACCACTCCTGCTCGTCGCCGAGCAGATGATGGCTGAAGCCGGTGCCGAGCTGGGCCAGCTTCTCGTTGATCTCGGCCATCCTGGTCTTGGCCTCCTCGGCGAGGCCGGCGCCGGCGCGGTGGAAACGGGTGTAGGTGCGTTCCAGCAGGCGGAGCTGCTCGGATGTGAGACCAAGATTGGCGCGGTTCTCATGCAGCTGGGCGATGCGACCAAACAGCACGGCGTTCATCGTGATCGGATTCCAGTGCCGCGCCATCCGCAAGGAGACCTCCTTGTCGATCTCCAGGATGGCGGGATTAGAGTGCGCCGAGACGAGGTCGTAGAACACCGCGGCGACCTTGCTTAGCAGCTTGCCGGAGCGCTCCAGCGCCGTGATGGTGTTGGCGAAGTCGGGCGCGGCGGGATCGTTGGTGATCGCTGCGATCTCCGCGGAATGGTCGGCGAAGGCCTGCTCGAAGGCCGGCAGGAAGTGCTCCGGTTGGATCTCGTCGAAGGGCGGGGTCGCAAACGGCGTCACCCAGGCCTTCAGCAGCGGATTGGTCTCGGAGTCCGTAGTTTGGCGGGGTTCTGACATCGCAAGTCCCGATTTTCATGGCCTGATTGTTGCGGCCAGCTATAGCACGCGATGGGGCTTTTTGGGCCATTTGGCCTTGCTCCCGGCCGCCTTTTCGAGGAGATTGCGGCCCTCGACAGACCACGGACCCCTGAGCTCATGAACGCGCCCTCCTCGTCTTCCCGTCAGATCGTCTGGCCCAGTGTCATCACCGTCATCAGCGCCGCCATCCTGATCGGCGCCGAGGTGTTTGGCGCGGCGTTCGCCGGCGGCTGGGCGCTCGCGATCCTGTTCGGCCTCGGCGACCAGGGCACCCACATCCTGCAGGCCGTGCTGTTCGCACTCGGCGTACTCGTGATGACGGCGTTCATCCGCGCGGCACAGCGCGTCGAGCCTTTCACGAAGCGCGGCTGACACTTCTTCGCGCGAGAAAGACGCGCGCTGGCACGGAAAAATTAACGCGCATTCATCTTCTGGGTCGCTCGCGCAACACCGCGCAAGCAGATGTTAGGCAATTCTGTTCGCAGCCTAAAAAATTCTTGCGAAGCAGAGTCAAAAGCCTTATGTGCGCTCTTGCCCAATTTCGCACGTGCCTGTGGTCGTGTGTCAGTCGGTAGGTATCCGGACAAGAGGCCGGACAGCCGCCAAGGGGTGAAGAAGCCGAGGGGCTCTTCGGAAGTGCGGAAGTCAAGAGACCGCAAGGTCAGGCGACGAAGCAAACCCGGAGCGTCCAGCATCTCTCTCAAAGAGATGCCTTGTCGAAGGTGACTTCACTTTTTGCAACCGTGACTGGCAGCCGGAGGCGAACCGGCGCACCCCGCTCTCAACGGGGGACGCGACTTAAAGCAACGACGGATCGGGCTTTTTGGTCTCTACCGGCAGTCCAACGCCGGCGCGGGCTACTGAAAAGGCTTGTCCTTCATTGCCAGGTGTGCGGGCGGGAAGCTCTCCCAACCAATCCACGGCAGCACAATTCGGTCTAGGGTTTTAGCCCTGTCGCGTCTCCATCGTGCGGCAGCGGCGAAGCACCCTCGTCCGAGAACCGCTTTGAACGAGCTCCGTCGCTGGGGCCCCTTTGGAGAGTGCTATGACCGAACGTATCCAGGAATTCCTGCGCAACCGCCGCCAGGATGGCCTCGACACCGAGCCGTGCCTCGTCGTCGACCTCGAGGTCGTGCGCGACAATTACCAGACCTTCGCCAAGGCGCTGCCCGACAGCCGCGTGTTCTATGCCGTCAAGGCGAACCCCGCGCCGGAAGTGCTGGCCCTGCTCGCCTCCATGGGCTCCTGCTTCGACACCGCTACCGTCGCCGAGATCGAGATGGCGCTGGCCGCGGGTGCGACGCCCGACCGCATCTCCTTCGGCAACACGATCAAGAAGGAGCGCGACATCGCGCGCGCCTTCGCGCTCGGCATTCGGCTGTTCGCGGTCGACTGCGCCGCCGAGGTCGAGAAGGTCGCCCGTGCCGCTCCCGGCGCGAAGGTGTTCTGCCGCATCCTCTACGACTGCGCCGGCGCCGAGTGGCCGCTGTCGCGCAAGTTCGGCTGCGACCCGGAGATGGCCGTCGAGGTGCTCGACGCTGCCAAGCGTCTGGGCCTGGAGCCGTGCGGCATCTCCTTCCATGTCGGCTCGCAGCAGCGCAAGGTGAAGGCGTGGGACCGTGCGCTGGCGATGGCCTCGCAGGTGTTCCGCGACTGCGCCGAGCGCGGCATCAACCTGACCATGGTCAACATGGGCGGCGGCTTCCCGACCAAGTACCTGAAGGACGTGCCGCCGGTCGTGACCTACGGCCGCTCGATCTTCCGCGCGCTGCGCAAGCACTTCGGCAACCAGATCCCGGAGACCATCATCGAGCCGGGCCGCGGCATGGTGGGCAACGCCGGGATCATCGAATCCGAGGTCGTGCTCATCTCGAAGAAGAGCGACGAGGACGAGGTGCGCTGGGTGTACCTGGACATCGGCAAGTTCGGCGGTCTCGCCGAGACGATGGACGAGTCGATCCGTTACGCCATCCGCACCCGTCACGACGGCGCGGACATGACGCCGTGCGTGCTTGCAGGCCCGACCTGCGACAGCGCCGACGTGCTGTACGAGAAGAGCCCGTATCCGCTTCCCGTGACGCTCGAGATCGGCGACAAGGTTCTGATCGAAGGCACCGGGGCCTATACGTCGACCTACTCGTCGGTGGCGTTCAACGGCATCCCGCCGCTGAGGACGTACCACATCTGATCCGCCTCTCGTCCGAGGCCTGACGAACCCGGGAGCCGGCTTGCCGGCTCCTCCCTGACATTGCCATTCTGATGACGCTTGAGTTCGCGTGCCGTTGGCGCACGGATTCAAGCGGGGACTGACGCGCCATGACTGCTCCTCGGAAGCCACAGATCGCCCTCACCTCGAAAGCCGCTCCGTTCGCAATCCGTGCGGAGCGTGCCGCCGACGTCGCGATGCGCGAGGCGCTGCTTGATGCCAGCTTTGGCGGGGACCGCCACGGCCGCACCTGCCAGCGCCTGCGCGACGGACGCGCGCCTGCCGCAGGCCTTGCCCTGTCGGCCGTGCGCGAGGGCAAGCTCGTGGGAACCGTGCGGCTGTGGCACGTCAGCGCCGGAGGCAGGCCCGCTCTGGTCCTCGGACCGCTGGCGGTAGACCCTGCCTGCCGCGAGCTCGGGATCGGCGCCGCGCTGATGCAACAAGCGCTGGCCGCCGCCCGGGCGCGCGGCCATGAAGCCGTGATCCTGCTCGGCGATGCCCCCTATTACGCCCGCTTCGGCTTCACCGGCGAGAAGACGGCTGCGCTGTCGCTGCCCGGCCCGTTCGAGCGCGACCGTCTGCTGGCGATCGAGTTCACCGACGGCGCGTTGGACGGTGCCGAGGGGATGATCGTCCCGACCGGCGCGGCCCTGCCCAAACGGAGGTCGGTTCGCGCCCTCGAGGCGTACGCGGCCTAAGACCTCGCCATGATGGCGACGGCCGCAGCCGCGTTCCGCGGCACCGTCCGGCCGCGCCTGCACCGAGCCCGTTGCTTTGGGGTTGCGCAGGCGCCGGAAACGCCCTTTAACCCGGCAAAACACCCCTTTCAGTCGAGACCCAAGACATGTCCCGTCGCTTGATTTCCACCGGCTCCCCATTCGAGAAGACCGCCGGCTACAGCCGCGCCGTGATCGACGGCGAGTTCGCCTTCGTCGCGGGAACCACCGGCTATGACTACACCACGATGACGATGCCGGCCGATGTCACGAGCCAGTCACGCAACTGCTTCAAGACCATCGGAGCTGCCCTGAAGGAGGGTGGCTTCGAGATGGCCGACATCGTCCGCGTGACCTACTACCTCACCGACATCAAGGACGCAGACGCGCACTTCGCCGTTTGCGGCGAAGTCCTCGGCGACATCCGCCCGGCCGCAACCCTTCTCGTGGTCTCGGCGCTCTACAAGCCCGAGATGAAGGTCGAGATCGAAGCCACCGCCAAGCGCCGCAGCCTCTGACAAGCGCCGCAGCGCCTGATCCACCCCCTCACCAATTGTCCGCCAGCACGTTCCGGAGAAACCATCCCATGAGCCCCGCCTCGCAGATCTACGCGAAGATCACCGGTCCCATCGTCATGGTCGGCTTCGGCTCCATCGGCAAAGGCACGCTGCCGATGATCGAGCGGCATCTCGACTATGACAAGTCGCGCGTCACCGTGGTCGACCCCAAGGACGAGGGCCGCAAGGCGCATTGCGAGAAGCAGAATGTGCGCTTCATCCAGAAGGCCGTGACCAAAGACAATTATCGCGAGTTGCTGACCCCGCTGCTCACCGAAGGCGGCGGCCAGGGCTTCTGCGTCAATCTCTCGGTCGACACCGGCTCCACCGACATCATGGAGCTCTGCAACGAGCTCGGCGCGCTCTATATCGACACCGTCAACGAGCCCTGGCTCGGCTTCTATTTTGATTCCACGAAGGGCCCGGAAGCGCGCTCCAATTATGCGCTCCGCGAAGTGACGCTGGCGGCCAAGAAGGCGCGCCCGGCGGGCTCGACCACGGCCGTCTCCTGCTGCGGCGCCAATCCCGGCATGGTCTCGTTCTTCGTGAAGCAGGCGCTGCTCAACGTCGCCGCCGACCTGAAGCTCAATGCCCCCAAGCCGAAGACCCGCGCCGAATGGGCGGATCTGATGCGGCAGGCCGGCATCAAGGGCATCCACATCGCCGAGCGCGACACCCAGCGCTCCAAGACGCCGAAAGAGCCTGACGTCTTCGTCAACACCTGGTCGGTGGAAGGTTTCCTGTCTGAAGGCGTGCAGCCGTCCGAGCTTGGCTGGGGCACCCACGAGAAGTGGATGCCGGAGAACGCACACACCCACCAAGCCGGCTGCGGCGCTGCGATCTATCTGATGCAGCCCGGCGCCAACACGCGCGTACGCACCTGGTGCCCGACCCGCGGCGCGCAGTATGGCTTCCTCGTCACCCACAACGAGTCCATCTCGATCGCCGATTACTTCACGGTGCGTGACGCATCGGGCACGGCGGTCTACCGGCCGACCTGCCATTATGCCTATCACCCGGCCGACGATGCCGTGCTCTCGCTGCACGAGATGTTCGGCCGCGCCGCCAAGATGCAGGAGAAGCACCACATCCTCGACGAGAACGAGATCGTCGACGGCATCGACGAGGCTCGGCGTGCTGCTGTTCGGCCACGACAACAACGCCTATTGGTACGGCTCGCAGCTCTCGATCGAAGAGACCCGGGCGCTGGCGCCCTATCAGAACGCGACCGGCCTGCAAGTGACCTCCGCCGTGCTCGGCGGCATGGTGTGGGCGCTGGAAAACCCCAACGAAGGCATCGTCGAAGCCGACGAGATGGATTTCGACCGCCTGCTGGAAATCCAGCTGCCGTATCTGGGCCCGGTGAAGGGCTATTACACCGACTGGACGCCGCTGACGGATCGCCCGGGGCTATTCCCGGAGGACATCGATACGTCTGATCCGTGGCAGTTCAGGAATATTCTGGTGCGGTAAGGGGCGTCTCGTCTCACCTACGACTGTCATGCCCCGCGAAGGCGGGGCATCCAGTACGCCGCGGCCTCTCCGTATCTACCCGCTTTCTCGGAATACTGGATCCCCGCCTTCGCGGGGACGACACCGAGTGCGTGGATGGAAGCGCGGCGCGCCAGCTACTTTTTTCAATCGGCGGCGCGATCTTCTCGGCCGGCGCCGGCGGCAATGCCGGTTTGGCGGCGCCCGCCGCACCTTGCGTCTGCGAATCCGGACGCGCAGGCTCCGGCGCCGGCGTGGTCGGCCGGTCGCCGCCGGGCTTGGCTTCCGCGGGCTTGTTCTGATCTTCGGACGGGGTGCCCTGGAGCGGCGGGGTTGCCTGCGCCAGTTGCATCCGGCCCTCGGCGCGGATCTGCGCGATCGATACGCCTGAGATCACCACGCCGGCCGCAAACAGCGAGCAGGCGATGATGAAGTCCAGTTTCAGTCTGCGCTTGTCATTGCCGGTCATGTCGGTCACCGCGTTGTTCGCGGAATCAACGAAATGGCCCGACCGGAGTTCCGCCGCTCGCGGGGCGGGAACCACTCGTCTGCGCGCCCAAACGCCGCGCCTATTCCGTCGTGCTGACTTCCCAGGTGGCGTGGCGCACGCCCGGCAGATGCTGCAGGTCGGTCGCTGCCGCATTCAGTTCGTTCGGATCGACCGCGTTCGCGACCAGCTTCGCGACGATCTCCAGCATGTCCTCGCCGAGCTCGACGACCTCGATACCAGCCACCGGATATTTCACGGCCTCAAGCTTCTCGACGAGACGGTCGCGCATGTCGGGCAAGGCATCGGCGGCGACCGCAAGCTTGAAATAATAGGTCGCCTCCAGCGCCTTCTCGTTCAGCGGGATGCGGTTGATGGCGTTGACCAGCGGGCGAAGCATGGTGTTGCCGGCAATCACGAACACGGTAAGCGCGGCCGCCTGCGCGATCATGTCGGCACCGGCGCAAGAGCCGACCGCGGCCGAAGCCCACAGCGTCGCCGCGGTGTTGAGCCCGCGCACGTCCATGCCCTGCTTCATGATGACGCCGGCGCCCAGGAAGCCGATGCCGGACACGACATAGGCGATCACCCGCACCGCGCCGTCGGCACCGTCCAGCTGCATGGCGAGATCGACGAAGGCGGCAGCTCCGACCGCGACCAGCACATTGGTGCGCAGGCCCGCGGTGCGCTGGCGATATTGCCGCTCGGCGCCGATCAGCGTGCCCAGCACGAAGGCCGTGGTCAGGCTGAGCAGCGTGTCAAGGAAGTCGACAAGCTGGAAGGTCGTCAAAAACCGCATGATTCCCTATACGGCTGGAACCATGACAGATCAAAGCTCGAGCAGGCCGCCGTCCCCATTTTCGTCGGCAAACGCGAGCAGCGTGCCTTTGGCGTTCCAGCCGATCGCGGCGACGGGAGGTGTGCCGTTGCGGCGGACCAGGATCTCGGCGCCGTCCTCCAGACGCACCATCAGCACGGTGCCGTCGCTGTAGCCGGCGGCGAGGATGTCGTTTTTCGGATGGCAGGCGACCACCGACACCCGCGCCTGTAGCGGCGCCAGCATCGCGGGCTCCTTGCCCATCGGGCCGTCCTTGCTGCCGAACGGCCAAATGATGACGGTGTCGGCGCCCGAGGTCGCGAGCCCCTTGCCGCCGGCGCTCCAGGACATCGAGCGGACGCGGCCGGGATAGCCGGTCATGCGCATATGCCTGTTGTCGGCGAGCCGCCAGCCGTGCAGCGCCGGCTCGTGCATCGCGGTGACAAGGAACTTGTTGTCGGGGCTGAAGGTAACAGCGTGATGAGAACCGGCCCAGGGCAGGAATTCGGCTGAGCCCTCCATGTTCGGAAACCACAGCGTCGCACCGTTGTAATGCGCGATCGCGAGCCGCAGGCCCTTCGGCGCAAACGCAAGACCGCCGACGGTCGAAGGCACCTCGAGCGACTTCTCCTCGTTCTTGCCGCTTTTCACGGTCGCGACCTTGCCGGCCGACCATGCGAACGCACCGTCCGCATGCAGCGCAACCGCGTCGATCCAGCGCCGCTTCGGGTCGGTCGCGAGCAGTGTCACCTCGCCCTTGGCGTCGAGCGCGACGACCTTGCCGTCGTCGCCGCCCATCACGATGCGCTTGCCGTCGCAAGCGGTCGAGAGAATGCCGCCGCTGTGCACGGCGACATTGGTGATCTCGCCCTTGTCATCGACGAACGCGACGTTCTCCTCGCCGCCGACGAAGGCGGCGCGATCCCTGAGGAAATGCACCGAGGTCACGGACATGCCGAGCGCGAACGGCTTGACGCGATCGGTGACGGAGACGATCGAGGCGGAATCGGGGGCCGGTGAAAACTCTTTCATCACGAGACGATGCAGCTCTCGAAACCCTTGCGGATCGCCTCTTCAGGCAATTCGCGGCCAATGAAGACGAGGCGGCTCTCGCGCTTCTCGCCGTCCTTCCATTTCCGCTGGTGGTTGCCCTCCAGCATCATATGCACGCCCTGGAAGACGTAGCGGTCGTCGTCGTCGTGGAAGGCCAGGATGCCCTTGGAGCGCAGGATCTTGCCACCCTCGACCTGGACCAGGTTCTGCAGCCAGGGCATGAACACGTTGGGGTCGAGCGGCTTGTCGGTCTTGAGCGACAGCGATTGCATGTCCTCGTCGTGATAGTGCTTCAGGCCGTGGCCGTGATCATGATGATGGTCGTGGCCGTGGCGGTGGTGATCATGGTCGTGGTCATGATCGTCGGCATTGAGAAAGTCCGGCTCGACTTCGAGGATGCGGTCGAGGTCGAACGCGCCGCGATCGAGCACGTCGGCCAGGGCCACCGAGCAGCGCTCGGTGCGATGCAGTTTCGCATAGGGATTGATGGCGCGGATGCGGGCCTCGACCTCGGCCAACTCGCCCTTACTGACGAGATCGGTCTTGTTCAGGACGATGACGTCGGCAAAGGCGATCTGGTTCTTGGCCTCGGGCGCGTCCTTCAGCCGGTCGGACAGCCATTTGGCGTCGGCGACCGTGACCACCGCGTCGAGCCGGGCGTTCTTCTGCACGTCCTCGTCGACGAAGAAGGTCTGGGCGACCGGCGCCGGATCGGCAAGGCCGGTGGTCTCGACGATGATGGCGTCGAACTTGCCCTTGCGCTTCATCAAGCCGTCCATGATGCGCACGAGATCGCCGCGCACGGTGCAGCAGATGCAGCCGTTGTTCATCTCAAACACTTCCTCGTCGGCGCCGATGATGAGGTCGTTGTCGATGCCGATCTCGCCGAATTCGTTGACGATGACGGCGTATTTCTTGCCGTGGTTTTCCGACAGGATGCGGTTGAGCAGCGTCGTCTTGCCGGCACCGAGATAGCCGGTCAGGACGGTCACGGGAATCTTTGGGGAGGTCGCTTCAGACATAACAACTCCGGACATCAGGCTTGTTCGCGCGACGCGAGGCGGGGTGGCCCCTGCCCTAATGGTCAAGCGCGCTGGTCAGGGCCTTTATATTGTGCCTGACCATATCAATGTAAGTGGGTGCAGGCCCCTTTTCGCCGGTCAAACCGTCCGAAATCAGGGTCCCACCGACCTTGGCCCCGGTCTCCGCCGCGATCCGCCGGATCAGCCGGTCGTCGCTGATATTTTCCAGGAAGACGGCCGGGATCTTCTGGGCCCTGATCTGGCCGACGATGCCGGCGATGTCCCGGGCGCTGGGCTCGGTTTCGGTGGAGACCCCCAGGGGAGCCACGAACTGGATACCGTATTCGGCGGCGAAATAGCCGAAGGCGTCGTGGGTCGAGATCACCTTGCGCCGCTCGGGCGGAATTTTAACGACGGCCTCGCGGACCTCGCGGTCGAGCGTTTCGAGCTTTTCCAGATAGGCCTTGGCCTGGGTCCCGAAGAACGCCGCGTCCTCCGGATTGGCGGCCGCCAGCGCCTTGGCGATGTCGGTCACGTAGACCTTGGCATTGGGGATAGACTGCCAGGCATGCGGATCGGCGGCCGAGCCAAGCTTGAGCGGCGCAATGCCGGCGCTGGCCGTGACGACGATTGCCTTGCTGCCCGCTGACTGCACCAGGCGCGGCAGCCAACCCTCCAGCCCGAGCCCATTGACGATGACGAGCTTGGCCGCTGCGATGCGCTTCGCATCGCCCGGCGCAGGTGTGTAGACATGGACGTCGCTGTCGGCCCCGACCAGCGTGGTCAGATCGATGCGGTCGCCGCCGACATTGCGGACAAAGTCGGCGAGGATCGAGAAGCTGGCGACCACGTTGAGCCGTTCCGCCGCGTGCAGCGGCGAGGCGATCAGCAGCAGGGCGGACAGCACAAGGAAGCGCACCGTCACGCCTCCAGATGCCGGCCGGGAAACAGCTGCCTGACCACGCCGCCGACGCGGCCGAACAGGACCGAGACGATGTAGATCATCGTCGCCACCAGGATGATCGCGGGGCCCGAGGGCACCCGGGTCTGGAACGACAGCACGAGGCCGGCATAGCCCGAAACCGCGGCAGCCACGACCGCGATGGAGATCATCACGGTGAGATCGCGCGACCAGAACCGCGCGATGCCCGCCGGCAAGATCATCAGGCCCACCGCCAGCAGCGTGCCGAGCGCCTGAAAGCCGTTGACGAGGTTGATGACGACCAGCGCGAGGAAGGCAAGATGCGCGGGGCCCCCGGCCCGGCTCACGGTGCGCAAGAACAAGGGATCGACACTCTCGATCACGAGAGGTCGATAAATAACCGCGAGCACCAGCAGCGTCACCGTGGCGTTGAAGGCGACCACCAGCAGCGTCTGGTCGTCCATTGCGAGGATGTTGCCGAACAACACATGCAGCAGGTCGATATTGGTGCCCTTGATCGAGACGATGGTCACGCCCAGCGCCAGCGAGGCCAGATAGAAGGTGGCGAGCGAAGCATCCTCCTTCAGCCCGGTCGAGCGCGCGACCACGCCGGCGAGGATCGCGACCGCAAAGCCCGCGATCAGGCCGCCGGCCGTCATTGCGAATAAATTGAGGCCGGAGAGCAAGAAGCCGACCGCAGCACCGGGCAGGATCGCATGCGCCATGGCATCGCCGACGAGGCTCATCCGCCGCAGCATCAGGAAGACGCCGATCGGCGCGCCCGCGAGCGACAGCGCGATCACGGCGGCAAGCGCGCGCCGCATGAACTCGAATTCCGTGAACGGGCCGATCAGCGCGTCGTAGAGCATCGGATATCAAGCCGCCCGCGAGCTGATGTCGTCGGCGGCGCAGGCCGCGGCGCTGTCGTCGAACGCCTCGCACATCCGCATCGCGACCAGCAGGTTTTCCGGCGTCAGCACCTCCGCCGTCGGCCCCCACGCCACCGGGCCACGGGCCAGCACCAGCGTCTCGCTGAAATGGGTGCGCACCATCTCCATATCGTGCAGCGCGGCAAGCACGGTCCGGCCCTCGGCGTGCCAGCGCTTCACCAGCGCGAGCAGGTCGGTCGTGGTCTTGCTGTCGATGGCGTTGAAGGGCTCGTCGAGCACGATCAATCTGGCATCCTGCAGCAGCACACGCGCGAACAGCACACGCTGCATCTGGCCGCCCGAGAGCGTGCCGATCGGGCGGTTCTCGAAGCCGTTGAGACCGACGGACGCGATCGCGCGCAGGATCTTATCGCGTGCGGCCTTGCCGATGCCGCCGAACAGGCCGATACCGCGCCACAATCCGGTGCCGACGAAATCGAACACCGAGATGGGGAAGCTGCGGTCGATCTCCGCGCTTTGCGGCAAATAGGCGATGTCGCGGGAATCGAGCCCGCCGAGATGGATGCTGCCGTCGAGCGGCTTCAAGATGCCGACGATGCCACGCAGCAGCGTGGACTTGCCGGCGCCGTTCGGGCCGATCACGGCGACCAGCGCGCCGGCTGCGACCTCACCGCTGAGATGATGCACGGCGGGGTGCCGGTCATAGCCCAGCGTGACGTTGTGGAAGTCGAGCGCGGCCATCCTCACCTCATCGCCAGGAACACCACGCCCCAGAGCACGGCGCAGACGGCGAGCGCAGCCGCGAGGCGGGCCGCCAAGGTCATGCGCAGGATCGACCAGGGCGCCTCCTGGGCGGGATGCGGCGAGGCCGCATCGTGGACATGGGCGTGGGTGTGGTCATGCCCGTGTCCATCCGCGTGCCCATGCCCCTGGGAGGGGCCGTGAGCATGGTCATGATGGTGGGCGTGGGACGCGGCGGGAACCATGTCCGAGACGTTATATTATAACATAACTCCTGTCCACGACCCCACCCGGTCAATCCGGGGTCAGGGCTTACCGATCACCATGGCGATGGCCGCGGCCACAAGGGAAACGGCACCGAGACGGCGCAGCGGAACCAGACGAAGCGGGCGGGCATGAACGGGATTTCCCACAAGATCACCCTCTGGAAGGCAAACAGCGCCCAGGCGACGACATACGCGACCACCTGGGGCACCCCGCCGCCCGACTTCAGCGCCACTGTGCCGATCGAGAAGCCGATCACGGGACCGCCGGGCGTCGCCGCGCCGGCGACCACGGCGCTGGCAACCCCGAGCCAGCCAGAGTCCGGCCCGAGCCAGCCGGTGATCACCTCCTGCGGGATGATGGCGGCGATGTAGCCAGAGCCGATCACACCCAGCGCAATGCGCGGCACGATGTTGACGAAATCCATCGCGCCCTCACGCAGCGAGGCCTTGAACACCGTCGGGCCGCGGCGGAAGGCGATCAGCCCGACGCCGAATACCGAGCCCCATAACAGGATGTCGATGAGAAGCGCCGCGCTCAAGTCTCGTCGTCCTTCTCGGGCTTCGGATAGACCCGGACGTAGACGAAGCGGCCGAGCGCGCCGGCCAGCACCGGCAGCGGCAGCGAAATGAGGATGCGCCACAGCGTGAAGTCGGTGCCCATGATCGGGATTTCCCAGGCCACCGCCCGGCCATAGCCGATCAGGGTCCAGCTCACGACCATGGCAATTGTGGCGCCGAAATCGGCGCCAACCGCGAGCAGCGCGCTCGCCACCGGATAGGCGGTGAAGGGGCCGCCCGGCAGGATCGCGCCGAAGGCGGTGCCGATCAGAAGGCCCGTCAGCCCGGATTTCGGCCCGAGCGAGCGCGAAACCTTTTCGTGCGGCAGGATCTCCGAGATAAAGGCCCCCAGCAGACAGCCGGCGAGCACGCGCGGCAGGATGCCTGAGAACAGCGAGAGGTCGTGGGTCAGAATGTCGAGGACGCCGTCGGTGCCGTCGCGCCGCCAGACCAGCGCCGCGCTCACCGCCACCAGCGCGGCAATGATGATCGTCGACCAGCCGATCGGCTTGCGGACGCGCCCCGGCCGCGGCTCGGACTCCGCGTCCTCGGCAGGCGCCGGGTTGTTCGGGGAAGGGTCTGACAACGGCCTTGGTCGGCTCGAGGGTGATGCTCATCCTGATTAAGGGCGGTGTTCCCCCGATGCAAACGGTGTGATGACAGACCCATGCGCGCGCTGCGCAGGGCAATTCCGCACAGCAAAAAGGCGGCCGCATGAGCGACCGCCTTTTCCCTAATCTGTCACTCCGGGGCGGCGCGTCGGCGCCGAGCCTGGAATCGATCGGGCGTCAGCCCGAGTAGATCAATGGATTCCGGGCTCGCGCTTCGCGCGCCCGGAATGAGGCTTCACGCCTTGTCGAACAGGGACTCGACGTATTCCCAGTTCACGAGGTTCTCGACGAACGCCTTGAGATAGTCGGGGCGACGGTTGCGATAGTCGATGTAGTAGGAGTGCTCCCAGACGTCGCAGCCGAGGATCGGGGTGGCGCCGTGCACCAGCGGATTCTCGCCGTTCGGGGTCTTGGAGATCTCGAGCTTGCCGTTCTTGACCTGGAGCCAGCACCAGCCGGAGCCGAACTGACCGACGCCGGCCGCCTGGAAGTCGGTCTTGAACTTCTCGAAGCCGCCGAGGTCTTCGTTGATCTTCTTCTCGAGCTTGCCGGGCAGCTTGGTGCCGCCGCCATTGGGCTTCATCCAGCTCCAGAAGTGGATGTGGTTGTAGTGTTGACCGGCATTGTTGAACACCGCGGGGTTCTTGCCGAACGAGCCCTTGACGATCTCCTCAAGGGACTTGCCTTCCCATTCGGTGCCCTTGAGCGCGTTATTGCCGTTGGTGACGTAGGCCTGATGATGCTTGTCGTGGTGGAATTCCAGCGTCTCCTTCGACATGAACTGGCCGAGGGCGTCATAGGCGTATGGGAGTGGGGGCAGCGTAAAGGTCATGGGTTCTTGTCCGCGACTGATGGGGAACGAGTTCTAACGGTCACCCCTTATAGAAGGTTCCGCGGCCGTTAAATACCGTCAATTTGCGAAAACGCGTGATGCGACGACATAGCCAGATTGCACAACGTCACCGTGCCGGCGGGGGCAGATCGGCGGCCGCAAAATATCATTGCCTTTGAAGCGGTTATGACAGAACGAAAGGATCGCGCAGCCGCATCGCGAGAGACAGGGCCATGAGCATCGAGATCGACATTTTGAACGGCGACGCCTCATGGCGGATCGCCGAGCCGCTGCATCAGGCGGTCTGGGGGCCGGACGAGATCGCGGGCAAGCCCTGGGCTCACGTCAAATGGGCCAATGCCGATCTGCGCGTCCTGATCGAGACGCCCGAGGACGGCCTCGTCTGCCATGTCGGCATCTACTTCCGCACGGTCACCTGGAACGGGCAGAAGGTCCATATCGGCGGCATCGGCGGGGTCTGCACGCGCCAGGACCAGCGCGGCCGCGGTTACGCCACCATGGCGATCGACGCGGCGATCCACACCATGCGCGCCAACGAGGCCGTTCGATTCGCACTGCTGTTCTGCGAACCCCACAATTTCTCGTTCTACGAGACCCGGAGCTGGCTGCCCTTCAAGGGCGAGGTCTATTGCGAGCAGCCGGAGGGGCGGATCCGCTTCACCCACATGGCGCCCTACGTCTTCAACATCGTTCGCGCGCCGACGCTGGGCACCATCGACCTATGCGGCCTGCCCTGGTGAGCCCTGCGTGAGCGAGGACTGGCCGGCCGCCGCGCGCTCTATAATATGTTGGTCATCATTTTATATTCCGCCGGGTGAACATGACGATCGACGCTTCCGTAGACGCCGTCCCGCCCCGTGCACCGGTCGCCTCTCCCATTGCGAGCCTGCTGACCGCGCCGATCCTGCCGACGCTGCTCCGGCTCGCCATCCCCAACATGATCGCGATGGTCGGCAGCACGCTGGTCGCGATCGCCGAGACTTCCTATATCGGCCGGCTCGGCACCGTCCCCCTCGCCGCGATCGCCCTGGTGTTTCCGTTCGCGATGCTGACCCAGATGATGAGCGCGGGCGCGATGGGCGGCGGCGTCTCGTCCGCCATCAGCCGTGCGCTCGGCGCCGGGGATCGTGACCGCGCCGCGACGCTGGCGCTGCATGCCTCCATCATCGGCCTCTGCGGCGGACTGTTCTTCACGGTGATGATGCTCGTCTTCGGCCGTTCGTTCTTCACGCTCCTCGGCGGCCGCGAGCGCGTGCTGGAGGAAGCCGCCGGCTATTCGCAGGTATTGTTCTCCGGCGCGGTCGCGATCTGGCTCGTCAACACGCTGGCCTCGGTGATCCGCGGCACCGGCGACATGCGCCTGCCCTCGATGACCTTGATCGGGGCGAGCGTGCTCCAGATCGCGCTCGGCGGCACGCTGGGGCTCGGCCTGTTCGGCGTGAAGCAATTCGGCATGCCCGGTGTGGCGAGCGGTCAGCTGATCGCGTTCAGCTGCGCGGCGATCTTTTTCCTCTGGTATCTGTTGTCGGGCCGCAGCCGACTGCCGCTGAATTTCCGTGCGTTTCACTTTGAGCGCGCGATGTTCCTCGACATCCTCAAGGTCGGCGCGATGGCCTGCCTGTCGCCGCTGCAGACCGTGCTCACGATCCTGATCTTCACGAAGATTCTCGCGACCTTCGGTACCGAGATGCTGGCCGGCTACGGCATCGGCTCGCGGCTGGAATTCCTGCTGATCCCGATCACGTTCGCCTTCGGCATTGCCTCGGTGCCGATGGTCGGCATGGCGATGGGCGCCGGCCATGTGAAGCGCGCGCGGCGCGTGACCTGGACCGCGGCGGCGGTCTCCGGGCTCACGGTCGGCCTGGTCGGGCTCGTCATCGCGCTCGATCCCGCGCTGTGGGTGTCGTTGTTCACGCGCGATCCCGGCGTCAGCGCCGCCGCGCATAGTTATTTCCACTGGGCCGGTCCGGCCTTCGCGTTCTTCGGCGTGGGCGTGTCGCTGTATTTCTCCTCGCAGGGCGCGGCGCGTGTCGGTGGTCCCGTGCTGGCGTCCACCGCGCGGCTTCTGATCGTCGCGATCGGCGGCATCGGCCTCATGATGGCGCAAGCACCGGCCTGGACGCTGTTCGCGCTGGTCGGCGGCGCCATGGTCGTGTTCGGTCTGGCGACCGCGGCCTCGGTCGCCTTCAGCCGCTGGGGCAAATGAGCGCAGTATGTAAACGCACATCGATAAACGCAGGAATGTGATTCCGGCCGGCGTTGCACTATCTCGCCGGCCTGCTATGGAGGCGCTCCATTTTTCGAGGCCTCTTCCATGACTTCCAGATTCGCCGCTCTCTTCGTCCTCCTCGCCGCGCTGCTTGGCGCATCCGCCGCGCGCGCGCAGAACGTCGACGGGACATGGCTGACCCAGGCCGGTGATGCGCGCGTCAAGATCAGCAAATGCGGCGGCGGCATCTGCGGCGTCGTCGCCTGGCTGCGCGAGCCCTATGACACCGCGACGGGCCAGCCCGCCACCGACAGCAAGAATCCCAATCCCGCACTCGCCAAGCGATCCATGATCGGACTGCCGCTGTTCAGCGGCATGCCGCCGGCGGGGCCGAACAAATGGTCGGGCCAGATCTACAATGCCGACGACGGCAGCACCTATGCCAGCAGCATCAGCGTAACAGGCGCGGACTCGCTACGGGTCGAAGGCTGCGTCGGCGCGCTCTGCGGCGGCGAGACCTGGACGCGCGCGGGACGTTGACGCCGCTCTCGTGTCCCGGACGCGCTGCAGCGCTTGCGCTGCTGCGCAGAGCCGGGACCCAGAAATCAGCATCGTGAGATACGAAGGCGTGGGCCCCGGCTCAGCAGCGCATCACGATGTGCTGCGCTGCGTCCGGGGCACGAGGCGTCGTTCTATGCCGTCATCGTCTTCAGCGCCGTCGCCGCCGAGGCGTAGCCGCCCCGCGCGCCGTCGATGAAGTGCACGTGATCGCTGCGCAGCGCCGACGGAGTGAAGCAGGTCATCATCGCAGCGTCCTGCTGATGGAGGCCGTAGCGCACGATGCCGTCGCGCGCGGCCGCCGCCAGACGATCGCTGAGCGCGCGCTCGAGCTGCGGCGTGCAGTCGAGGATCATGCGCAGGCCGTCGTCATACTTCCTGAAGTCCGAGTTCTCGACGACCTGGCGCCTGTAGAGATTGGGCACGAAACCGCCGACCTTGAGGTCGAAGCGCATGATCAGATAGACGAACAAGGTGTAGGCCAGAACGCTGGCCCGGCGCGCAAGCAGCGGGCCGCCACGCCTGGTGCGGGCTTCGTATTCCAGCCCCTGCGGCGGCCATTTCAGCGGCGGCCCCTGCGATGGCACCGGGCGCGCACCGTCCGGGCTGCGCTCGACGAGATGGATGATGTCCTCGATCACCTTGCGGAAGCGCTGCGGATCGGCGCCGCGGGCCGGCATCACCAGCACCGACAGGATCAGGCCGCGCGAGGCCGGGATCACCTCGAAACGGCAGGACAGGCCGGATAGATCCGGCTGGGTGCCGGCCGGCGCCTCGGCGACCGCAAACTCGCCGCGCTTCATCGCGGCGTCGGCGAAGGCGAGCCCGCCACCCGAGAACATCGCATAGGACAGGTTGGCCGAGGGGCCGAAGCGCGCGACGCGCACGTCGAGGCCCTGCGCGCGGATCGCGCTGACCGGCACCAGCGCAACGCGCATGGTCAGATCGAGATCTTCCCGCACCCAGGTCGCGGTCGCGGCCAGCGCCTCGCGCGCAGCATCGAGGTCGGACGGCGCGACCGCAAAACTCGCGCCGTCACCGCCGAACACGAAGGGGAATTCACGCCCCTCCAACGCGTTCGTCACCGCCGCGATCACGGCCGCTCCGGCCATGTTGACCGCCTTGTAGCGCTGCGCCGCGATCGCCTTGGTGGAATCGACGATATCGGCAACGCCGATGCTCCAATCGTCCGGCAGCGGCGCGTAGAGCGCAGGGTCCATCAGGCTGGTGAAGCCGCGGAAGACGGGAATGCCGCCATAGAAGGAGTCGCCTGAGGTCATCGGGGATGCCGGATGGGTTGGAATGCGCAACAAATACGTGGCAGGATCGATCCGGGTTCGCCGGCCGGCTGCCCCTCGTCATCATTGGCTGAAACTGGTCGGGACAACAAGATTAGGCGACAACAAGATGCCGGCGCGTTGCAATGCCGCAGCGGGTCATTGATCGGCGTCAAACGACCGGCCGGGAGTTGCGGCTATCGTTGTCCACCTCCACGGCCTTGCATGGGATGATCGAGGTGTCCGAATTCGGCAACAAGGACTCCACCTCTCCGGTCCGCCGGCGCACGGGCATCGACCCCATCAGCGCCGTGAAGATGCCCGAGAGACTGACGGAAGCCGTCGATGCCTGGGCTGAAGCTCATCGCCTGACCCGCTCGGATGCCATCTGCAAACTGATCGAGTTGGGCCTGAAGATCGCACCCCCGGTCCCGCCATCGGAACACCCGATCGCGTCGGAGGCCACCAAGATCGAAGAGATCGCGATCCACGAGATCGAGGCGCTGCTCGATCCGGCATTGCCCGCAGACGAACGCGCGCGCCGCATCCGCCGCCTCACCGAAGGGCCGCCGGAATTCTCCCACGAACGGATTGACCTGCCGAAGGACGCACCGAAGCATCGGACGTGACGGCTAGTGCAGCTTCTCGTCCAGGCGCTTGCGCAAGCCATCGAGAGACGCATCGTGGCAGCCGACGAGGCGCACGAATTGCTGTGGGTACATCTCATAGCCGTGACTGCCGGAATTCTGGTGCGTCATCGGCGGGCAATGGACGTCGTCCGGCTTCGCGCGGGATTGCTGCGTCTGGCCCTGAATTGAAGCGGTCATGTCAGGCATGGCCATGGACTGCTCCCTGTCGATTAGGGCAGATCGATTGACGTAACCCAATCGATTGCGGGGCATCTTACGACCAAATCCGGCTGAATGTCATTGTGCCGGATCAACGCAATCATGACGACCGGGTTCCGCTTATGCCGTATTCCCGGCATCGACGGTGAATACGGTCCCGGTGACGTTGCGGCCGCCTTCCCCGAGCAGATATTCCACCATGCGTGCGACGTCGTCCGTTTCCGGCAGGCGGCGCAGCGCGCTGCGGCCGGCGATGCGCTTGCGCCCTTCGTCGGACAGATCGTGCGTGAGGCTCGGTGTCGATGAAGCCCGGCGCAATCGCGTTCACGGTGATGCCGACCTTGCCGACCTCGCGCGCCAGCGAACGGGTGAAGCCGGTGGCAGCCGCCTTGGTCGCGCCATAGACGGACAGGCCGTTATAGCCGGTCGTGGCAATGATCGAAGAGATGTTGATGATGCGGCCCGCGCCGTCCGCCATCATCTGACGGGCGACATATTTGGTGAGGATGATCGGGGACAGCACGTTGAGCTGAACCAGCGCCTCGATCTTGGAATTGTGCATGGTGGCGAGCAAGCCTTCGGTCCCGAGCCCGGCATTGTTGACGAGGCCGTAGATCGGGCCGAATTCGTCACGCACGAGCTTTGCGAAGGCCGGGATCGCGTCGATCACGGCAAGGTCGCAGGCCCGGAAATGCAGGCGGCCGTCCGACCCGGCGATCGCGGCCCTGAGACTCGTCGCTCTCGCGCCGCGCCGCTGCGATGACGTTATAGCCGGCGCCGACCAGGCGTTTTCCGATCGCCAGTCCAATGCCGCGGCTGCCGCCGGTGACGAGAACGTTGTTATGCATCGGTGCGGGCCAATTTTCCGGCCGGGGTGACGTCGAGCGCCTCGACGAAGCGGATCACCGCCGGCACCTTGTGGGGCGCGAGCTGCGCGCGGCAGCGATCCAGGATCTGGTCGCGGATCTCCTTCGTGCGCGCGGCATCGGCGCCCTCGGCAAGGATGACGTCGGCGACCACGATGCCGCCGGTGATCGGGCTCTTGCGCGATTTGGCCCGCGACATCCGCACGTCGGGATGACGGTTGATGACCGCCTCGATCTCTTCGGGATGGACCTTCAGGCCCCCGATATTGATGATGCCGCCGCGGCGGCCGACGAAATAGTAGCGGTCGCCGCGCCGCTCGACGATGTCGCCGCTGTCGACAAATCCGTCGCCATCGGTGAGCGCCGCGGCGCCCCGGCCGACATAGGCATGGGCGGTGCGCGTCGAACGGATCCGCAGCGAACCGTCCACGACCTTCATCTCGACGCCGTTGCGGTTGCCGAGATAGTCGGCTGGAAAGCCCTCCAGCCCGTCATTGACGGCGAAGCCGACGCCGGCCTCGGTCGAGGCATAGGCATGACCGACGGAAGACTTTGGAAATGCCGCCTTCAACCCGTCTAGCACTGCCTGGTCGGCGATCTCACCGGAGAGGCGAACGTAACCCGGGGCGAATTGCGCGGCCGAACCGCTCATCAGAAGCTTGCGCCAGTGCGACGGCGTGCCCGAGATGTGCGAGACGCCCCGCGCCTTCAGCCGCGCGACGTGATCGCCGAGCGCCTCATGCGGGTCAGACAGCACCATCGAGCCGCCCGAAAGGACGGCGCGAAGGAAGATCTGCAGGCCGCCATAGCGGCGGATGTCGTAGAACGTCGCCCAGACCGGCGCCGGTCCGCGCGCGGGGCCTTCGGCGACGATGGCACCGGTCAGCGCTTCCAGCGTGTGGCCGACGATTTTCGGCACGCCCGAGGTGCCCGATGTGAGCATCAGCCATTCCGTGGCGCGTTCGGTCCTGGACGGCGCAGTGGCTTGAAGCGGCAATTGTGCGGTGACGACGAGCGACACGCCCGAACCGGCCCAGCGATCGGGTTCGTCGGTGACGACGGCGTCGATCCCGGCATCCGCAATCAGCGCGTCGAGATGTGCCGGGTTGAGATCGGGCGGACACAGCAGCATGCGACGCGCGATGCCGTCGAGGCTCGATCATGGCGAGGCCCGAGCGGAGCTGGTCGGACAATTTGAGCAGCACGGCGCGGCCCGACAATTCGCGCAGCCGGCCGCCCAGGACCGTCTGCGACAGGATGTCGGTCAACGACACGACATCATGCGCGTCGGAGATCGTGCGGCCCTTCAGCTCCGCGCCGAGATGGTCGCGGAGTGCGAAGATCTCACGCGGGGACATTTTCGTAGGCCCGCACGAAATCACCCACCGTGGCGGGGAATGCTGCGTCCTCGGAAATGGTAAAGGGGTCGACGCCGGTATCGTCTTCGAGGCGCGCGACCAGAATCGCGAAGGCGAGCGAGTCGAAGCCCGTCTCGTGCAGCGACAGATCGTCCGACAGCTTCGGAAGCGTGACGTTCTGCTCCTTGGCGATCTGCTGGATCGCTTCGATGACCTTAGACCTGACCGACATGGCTGGCTCGCTTTGTTATCGTTGGCGTTGCGGCGGCTCTTGCTGGCCGCCTCCCATGGCGGCTTGTTTACCCGACAGAAGTAAATGGCTTCTTGGACAATTCAGATAAAATTGGACCTATCTGCCGATTTTGGCGATCTACAGCCTGATCGAGCCGTTCAGGATGGCCGCGTAGGCCTCGGCGTCCAGCGGGACATAGGCTCCGGATTTCGCGTCCGCCATGAACAGCGGCTCGGAGATGCCGCCGGGATCAAAACCCTCCCGCGACAGCTCGCCCTTCTTCTGCTTGAACGTCTCGGTCGCATCGATCTCGCTGGAGATGCGGATGAACACAGGCCGTGCATAGGCCGGCAGGCGTTGCGCGAGATGCGCCGGCAGCGCCGTGATGTCAAAGCCCTCGTTGACGACGATCGCGCTCATGCCTGCGCGGCCGTCGGCGCCGGGGATGCTGACGCCGTAGGTGGTGGCGTCGACCACGCCGGTGAAATCACGGATCGCGTCGTTGACCTCCGAGGTCGCGACATTCTCGCCCTTCCAGCGGAACGTGTCGCCGATGCGATCGACGAAATGGAAGAAGCCCTTGTCGTCGATCCGCATCAGATCGCCGGTACGAAACCAGGCATCGCCCTGAGCGAAGACATTCCGAAGGACCTTCTTCTCGGTCTCGCCGGCGTCGGTATAGCCCTCGAAGCGGCCGCCGCCCTCATTGGCGCTGCCGATGCGGCCGATCGCCTCGCCGGCCTCGCCGCGGGTGCAGGCGATGCAGAAACCCTCGTCATCGCGCAGCGGCACGCCGCTGTCGGGGTCAAGCCTGACGAGATTGGCAGGGAAGCGATGTGCCAGCAGCGGCGGAACGCGGCCGATCGCGCCCGGCTGGCCCTCGACATTGAACAGCGAGAAATTGCCTTCCGTCGCCGCATAGAATTCGAGGATGCGGGGAATGGCGAAACGATCCTGAAAGTCCTGCCAGATGTCGCCGCGCAGGCCGTTGCCGCAGACGAGGCGGAGACGATGGCGGTTCTCGTATTCCGACGGCGGCGCCTTGAGCAGATAGCGGCAGAGCTCGCCGATATATTGAAACAGCGTGCAGTCGTGCCGGACGATGTCGGACCAGAAATGCGAGGCCGAGAATTTTTCGGCGATCACGACCGAGCCGCCGGCGGCGAGCATGCTGCACGGCGCGACGATGCCGCCGACCGAGTGAAACAACGGCAGGCAATCGTAGAGCCGGTCCTGCGGGCCCGCGCCGGCAAGGCCGGCGAACCAGAAGCCCCAATTGAGAATGCGGCGGTGGCTGATGCTGGCGGCCTTCGGCAAGCCCGTCGTGCCCGAGGTGTAGATCAGCAACGCACGGTCGTCGATGGTGACCTCGCCATGCTCTTGCGCCGACAGGGGCGCATCGTCCAGTGCCGCAAGTGCAACGTCGATGGCGAGATCGCTGCGGGCATCGCCATGGGTCCAAACCTTGGCTTTCGTCTTCAGATGCGGTGTTGCGCCCTCCAGCATCTCCGCCAGCTCATGCGCCACGATGATATGGGCAGGCCCGGCGACGTCGATGCAATGCGCGAGCGACGGTCCGACCAGTTTCGTGTTGAGCAACGCGACTACGCCGCCGACCCGGCTGATGCCGAGCCACGCCGCGAGATAATCGATGCCGTTCGGCATGATCAGGGCGACAGTATCGCCCTTGGCCACGCCGACCGAGCGCGCCCAGCGCGCGTAGCGATTGATGCGCTTCGACAAGGCGTCGTAGGCGAGACTTGTACCGTCCGTGACCAGCGCGACGCGATCGGGCTGGCGCTGCGCCCAATCGTCGATGACATCGGCGAACAGGCGTCCCGGCAGCGACTCGATCCGCGCGGTGAGGCTCAATCGCCTTCAGCCAGATCTTCGAGGCCGAAGGTGCGCGCGCGACTTTTTGCCGTTCGATGACACCGGTCGTCATGCCGCTCAATCTTTCGGGCTGCCTGCTGATACCGGGCAATCTAGCCGCCGCGCCCTGCCCAGGTGTTAAGAGACAAGGTAAAACTCCGTTAGTGCGCGATTAACTCTAGTGATCCTTTACCAAGCCGCCGGGATCGGCGTGCGCCGCAGCGCAAATCTTGCGATAGCAAAGCCAATTGTCAGCGCGCTGGTCGCGTCCCCTCGCCCCGTTTGCAGGGAGAGGTGAAGTGGAGACAGTCATGATCACCAGACGATATTTCCTTCAGACCGCCGCCTGTGCCGCAGCCGTGCTCGCCGCACCGCGTGCGTTTGCCCTCGGCAATCCCTCCTATCCCTCGCGCAGCGTGAAATGGGTCGTGCCCTATGCGCCGGGTGGCGCGACCGACCTGCTGTCGCGGCTGCTCTGCCAGCGCCTTTCCGACCGGCTGGGCCAGACCTTCGTCGTGGAGAACAAGCCCGGCGCCGGCAGCAATATCGGGACGCAGGCGGTGATCTCTTCGGCACCCGACGGCTACACGTTGCTGCTGACCTCGACCGCGAACGCGATCAACGCCTCGTTCGATCCGGCGCTGCCGTACGATTTCGCCGGGGGCATCGCACCGGTGGCTGGCGTCGCACGCATTCCGCTGGTGCTGGTCGTCAACAACGATCTGCCGGTGAAATCCGTCGCCGACTTCATCGCCTACGCCAAGGCCAATCCCGGCAAGATATCGATCGCCTCCTCGGGCATCGGCACCTCGCTGCACCTCTCGGGCGAATTGTTCAAATCGATGGCCGGCGTAGAGTTCACCCACGTCCCCTATCGCGGCTCGGCACCTGGCCTGACCGACGTGATGAGCGGCCAGATCCAGGGCATGTTCGACAACGTCACCTCGTCCTTCGAGCTGGTGCGCGCCGGCAAGCTGCGCGCGCTCGGCATCACCACGCGTGAGCGCTCGGAGATTCTGCCCGACGTGCCTGCGATCGCCGACACCCTACCCGGCTACGAGACGTCGTCGTTCTACGGCGTCGGCGCCCCGCACGACACGCCGCGGGAGATCGTCGATCTGCTCAATCGCGAGATCGACGCTGCGCTGTCCGATTCCGGCATCAAGACCCGCATCGCCGAGGCTCGGCGCCGTCCCACTGCACGGCAACGCCGGTGAATTCGGCGGCATGCTGACCGCAGAGACCGATCGCTGGCGCAAGGTGGTCGAGCTGTCGGGGATCAGGAAGGACTAGCGTCTCCCCGAGGCTCGACGCCGCGCGAGGACATAATCTCGCGCCGCCTCAATCCGCCCTGAATTCGAGATCGAAGCGGATCGGATTGATGGGCTTCGTGGCAAACTGAACCGTCTTGCCGTTCAAGCCGGCAAATGGGCCGGATGCGAACTTGATCAATCCCTTGCCCGAGGATGCGACCCCAACGGGCTTGCCGTCCTTCATCACGGCCTGGGCGGAGCCCTCGGTGAGCTGCGTGATGAGGCGTCCACCGGGAATGCGGTGCACGCCGCTCCCGATCAGCATCGTCGCCTTGGGACCGTCCCACTCGACGACGTTCGACGCGGAATAGACCGCACCTTTCAACACGCCCTCGACGCCGACGCAGACATAGTCCTGCGCCACCAGATTGTGATCGGGACGGTCGCCGATCGGCTCCTGGGTAAAGAAGCCGGCAAGGCTGCATTCGTAACGCGCGATCACGTCCGCGCGGGCCGGCTGGAAGGCGATCATGACAAGGGACGCGCCGACGAGCCCCGTAAGGGTGCACCTGTTCATGGGAATCTCCTCGCTTCATGCGCCCGATCTGAAAGGCCGGCATGATGCCGGACTCCTGACGTCGGGCTATGCGATGAGAATGCCCTGGGAACGCGCATGCACGCGTTGACCTGGCTCAACCGCCGCGACCGGCAGCAGCACAAAGCCTAGCGGGCCGGCGGCCTGCGGGACGGATGCAGTGCCGGCGCGTGGACCGGATAATAGGGATTGGGATCGCAGATCGCGGACCGGCCGGACGCCGTGGCGCGACATTGCGGCAGAGAGGTGAAGGAGCAGTCGTACCACTCCCCGCCACCGCCGTTCGCACCGGAATAGACGTGCATGCAGACGGGATAGCGCGGATCGAAGGTCTGCGCCCGCGACGGAGCGGTCGCGAGCAATGCGCCGGCCACCATGATCAGGCCGAACGAGAGACGGAGAGACAGTATTCCGGTACGCTGCATCGGAGTTGCTATTGCACCTTCTTGTGACGCTTGCGCGGTGGCGGCTGGTCGAAGGCGTAATAGGGATTGACGTCGCAGCTCGCCGAGCGTCCCGAGGCCGTCGCGCGGCACTGCGGGATCGACGTGAAGGAGCAATCGAAATAATCGCCGCCGCCACCACCGAAGCCGCCGGGCGTATAGACGTGCATGCACACCGGATAGCGCGGATCATAGGTCTGGGCGCTGGCATCGGCCGCCACGAACAGCGTGGCAATCGCGGTGAGGGTCAATATCGGCAAGCGCATGGACTTAAACCTTCGAATCGACGGCGTCGGCGGATCTGATGCCGACGGCCTGATATGGCACAACACCAGGGCGGAGGCGACTGTTCCTAGGGACAGATGACGGCAAGGTGAGCGCTGTGCTCGGCGCTAAAGCATGATCCGGAAAAGTGCGAAGCGGTTTTCCGAAAAGATCATGCTTAAACAACAACCTAAAGCGCGATGACGATTCATCCAAATCTCATCGCGCTTTAGCCGCCGAGCCCCTGCAGCACCAGCCGGTTCAACCGCGCCGCAAACGCCGCCGGGTCTTCCGGCAGCTCGCCGTCCAGGATCTGGGCCTGCTCGAGCAGCAGCAGGCTGAGATCGTCGACCGTGTTCGAGCCGGCTTGCGCCCTGGTGACCGCCGTGACCAGCGGATGGCGCAGATTGATCTCGAGGATCGGCTTGGTGCGCATGCCGCGGTTCTGCTGCTGTAGGATGCGCTCGAGGCTCGCGGCTCGGGCCCTGGCTGTCGGCGACCAGGCATGAGGCCGAGCTGGTCAGGCGCGTCGAGGCCTTGACGTCGCTGACCCGCTCGCCGAGCGCCGCCTTGATCACGGCGATGGTGGCGGCTTCATCGGCCTCGGGCTCGTCCTTCTTCGCCTCGTCCTTGTCGTCGACGCGCGGAATCAGGTCCAGATTGAGATCGCCCTGGCTCAGCGACTTCAGCGGCTTGCCGTCGAACTCCGAGGGCATCGAGGTCCAGAACGCGTCGACCGGGTCGGACAGCAGCAGCACCTCGATGCCGCGCGCGGTGGCCGCCTCGAGCCGCGGATTGGACTTCAGCCGCTCGATGCTGTCGCCCACGAGATAATAGATCTCGGTCTGGTTCGGCTTGAAGTCGGCGATGACCTGCTTCAACGACCGCTTCTCGCCCGACGTCGTGGTGAAGCGCGACAGCGCCAGCAGCTTCTCGCGACGCTCGAAATCCTCGTAGATGCCTTCCTTGAGCACGGCACCGAACGCGTCCCAGATCCTGGCGAAATTCTCCGGATCCTTGTCGGCGAGGCCTTCGAGACTCGGACACGACGCGGGTCGCCACGGCTTTCCGGATCTGCGCCAGCTGCGGATTGTTCTGCAGCATCTCGCGCGAGATGTTGAGCGGGAGATCCTCGCTGTCGACGACGCCGCGGATGAAGCGGAGATAGCCCGGCAGCAGATCAGCGTCATCGGTGATGAACACACGGCGGACATAGAGCTTCACCCGGCCCTTGCGGTTCGGCTCGAACAGATCGAACGGCTTGGTCGAGGGCGCGAACAGCAGCACGGCGTAGGAATAGCGGCCCTCGGCACGATAATGCAGCGTCATGGCAGGGTCGTCGAAGGCGGAGGCGATCTGCTGATAGGCCTTCTTGTAGTCCTCCGCCGTCAGTTCGGATTTCGAGCGCTGCCACAGCGCGCTCGCCGAATTGATCTGGCGCGGCTCGCCCTCTTCCGGCACGAGGCTCAATGGGAAACAGGATGTTGTCGGAATAGGCACCGATGATGCGCTCGATCTCGTAGGCCTCGAGATATTTCCTGGCATCCTCCTTCAGGTGCAGGACGATCTCGGTGCCGCGCGTCACGCGCGCCGCCTCCTCGTCGCTGGCACGGGCGATCTCGAAGCCGGAACCGCCGGAGGACGTCCAGGTCCAGACGTCACTCTCGCCGGCGCGGCGGCTGACGACGACGATCTTGTCCGCGACCATGAAGGCGGAATAGAAGCCGACGCCGAACTGGCCGATCAGGCCGAGGCCGTCCTTGGCCTCCTTCAGCTTCGACACGAACGCCTTGGTGCCGGAGCGGGCGATGGTGCCGAGATGATCGATCAATTCCTGCCGCTCCATGCCGATGCCGTTGTCGGCGATCGTGAGCGTTCCGGCCGGCTTGCTGGGGATGATGCGGATCTTGAGCGCGTCGCCCTCGCCCAGCAGCGCCGGGCTGGCGATCGCCTCGTAGCGCAGTTTGTCGCAGGCGTCGGACGCGTTGGAGACAAGCTCGCGCAGGAAGATGTCGGTCTCCGAATAGACGGAGTGCACCATGAGGTGCAGAAGCTCGGAAACCTCGGCCTGGAAGGGCTGTGTATGTACAGCCGTGTCTGACGTCGTCATGCGTTTACCCGGTCAAAACGAAAGGGAAGAAACCCGGGATATAACGCGAGCATAGGGGGATCAAGTGGACGCAAACAATCGGCCTCCCAGCGGGAGGACGCCGTGTCCGGGGGCTCGCCGATCAGGTCACGCAGCGACCGGGCTGAAGCAGCTTTGCGACCTCGGTCAGCGAGCTAACCATCGGCTCACAGGCGATCGTCGGCCTCGTGCGCGCCTTCTTCTGGTTCTGGAGCAGCACCGGCGGCTTGGCATTGCCGGTCTCGATCACCGCCGGGACCCGCAGCAGAACCGAGGTGTCGGCGAGGTCGTTCAGCCGCATCGAGACGGTGCGGGTGGGAACCGCGGCCTGCTTGATCTCGGCGAGGCGGTCGGCCTTGCCGGAGCGGTTGACGTTATGGCTTGGCGCAACGTTGGTGCTTTGGCTGGGAATGTCGGCGACCGCCTGCCAGCGGTCGGCAAGATCGTGGCCGGAGGCCAATTGCACGGCGCCCACCTGGACGGCGCCAAGTGTCGCGACGGCCGCGATGGCGCCCAAAAATACCTTGTGAATCTGTGACATGGATGTCGGTCCCTCGCCCCATGGCGATCGCGGGAACAACGCGCGCTAGGGACCGGGGGTTCTTGGCCGCTACGATCACTTAACCGTGTGTGAGAAAAGCCGCGGCGCCAAAAATATTTGGCGGGGCCGGGAACGACTCCCGCGGACAAGAGTCGTCTCAACAGCCGGCTATTCCCCCTGCCCCATAAGCCGGCGACGTAGGGCGCGACTGTGGTGATGCCAGTCGCGCCTTACTTTTGTCTGCGAAAGCCCCACAAATCCCCTTGAAACCTCGGGACGGCGTCCGGCGCGAGCCGGCCATGGGGCGCATTTTGCTGCGCTATCGGAACGTCGGGAATTTCCTGACCGGGCCTGGGGAGTCAACCCGACTAGTCCCGAAGTCATTTGAACTCCAGCTTTACCGAGCACCGCTGTCATCGCGGGAGACTGGATATGACAATTTTCGTGCGGTCGACAATCGGCGGCAGGCCGCCCACCGGCCGAGGTGACGGCCCCCGCGCTCCATTGACTGGACCGGGACGCCGCCAGCCCGCGCGCAACATCCCGGCGCCCGCCGGGAAATCGTGGCGCAAGACGGCGATCTTCCAGACTGTTCTCGACAGGGTTTGGGAAGCGGTCTTGGCGAGCTACGTGTCATCTCGCACATCGAAGGCACGCGAATGATCGGAATCGTCGTCGCCTGCATGATGTTCTTCAGCGCCAGCATTCTTGTGGCGCACCTGATCGATGCCATCAACGGTCCAGCCGAGGATTCGTCCTAAAGCGCGATGAGATAGGTCCTCCCCGAAAGGGACCGCGGCAGGGACCGCGGCGCAAAGCGCCGCCTCATTCCGCCATATGCCGGGTGAACCAACCGCGCAAAGTCGATCAGACGACTGCTTTCAACCGCGCGCGCAGCTTCAGGCGCTCCGCGGCCCGCGTGACAGCCGGATCGTGAACAATGAACTCGATCATATTCAGAAGCTCGTGTTGCTCGGACCTGCTCGTCGGGCCGCCGGTTCCGGCCGACGCAAGCAGGCGTTTGGCCTCCTCGAGTGCCTCTACGAGAACTTCCGCATCAGATTGCAATTTTCTGTTTCCAACAATCGTGGCCGCTAAACTCATTTCGCTGCACTCCTTTAGCCGAGGCCCACATGCTCAAAAGAGGTGAAGTCAAGGATGCGCGACGCGCAACGCGACCGGTCCTGACAGGGAATTCTCGTGGGCGGACCGAATGACGCGGAAGCAGTTGCAGGCCGCCTCCTCCAGGCGGGTCTCATCGACGATCACTGTTCGCCCGCGGCTTCGCCGAATCAAGCCGTTGGCTTCCATGTCGCCCACCGCCGTCGTAATGCCCGCGCGGCGTACGCCGAGCGCCTGCGCCATGCATTTGTGGGTCAATGCAACCTCGTTCTCTCCGATCCGGTCGCGCGCAACCAGCAGCCATCGGGCAAGCCGCTGGGACAGATTGTGCCGCGAGTTGCATGCGACCAGCTGGGAGCTGTGAATCAGCGTCGCCTGAACGTAGCGCAGCAACAGCTTCTCCACCTCGATGTCCGTTTTGATCAACTCGATCAGGGCTTCGGTTTCGATCCGCAGCGCCGTTCCGGGGACGTGAACGGTGCACCGGTGCGGAGAGACTCGCATTCCCAGCACCAGGGGGACGCCGACGAAGTCCTTTTTCCCCAGGGTGTGGATTTCTACAGGCGGACAATCTCCGGCCCGGGTCGTGAGCGACGCCGCGCCGGACTCGATGAAGTACGCGTATTGCAGGGGCAGACCTCGCTCCTGCAGCACTTGTCGTGCCGTCAAGCGGATTGAAACGCAGCGGTCCAGAAGCAATCGACGCGACCGCAGCGAGAGATGCGCGACGAGGTCATTGCCCGTGGCAGGAGGCGACGTATCGCGCGTCTGGGAAGCGATCCTCGATACGATCGACGATGCAGTCCCGGAGCTTTGCACGTCCATTTTCGCGATATCCAGTTCGAGCATATGCCACCTCATGGTTGCCGTTTGACCAATCATGGGGAGCGGGTCACGCTTGGCCCAGTCGGGCTGAAGGACGGTTCCCGTCAGGAAAAGCCTGACGAGCGTTTTTTGCCGGGTTGCGGCGCTTTTCGTACCGCGGCTATGGTGAGCGTGAGGCATCGAGAGTGAAAGCAGTTGTTCAACCAGGTTCGGCGCGGGCCGCGCAACGTCCGCTGATCCTGCTCGTGATGGCAGCGGCCATTCCGCTCGTTCTGTTCGCGGGTTGGGTCGTTTTCCTCAATGCCCGCCAGGAGCGAACCGACTCGCGCCTTGCCGCCCTCGAAACGCTCGACCGTGTCGTGACACGCATCTCTTCGGATCTGGCGCTTCAGGTCCAGATCGCGGAGACGCTTGCCGCCTCAGCCAGCCTCGATGCTTCGGATCTCACATCGTTTTATGTCGAGGCTCTACGCGTCAAGGAGACCAGGCCTCTCTGGGAAACGATCGAGCTGGTTGATCCCAAGGGCAATCAAGTGCTCAATCTGCTGCGCCCCATCGGCGCCGATCTCGGGGCGACTGCAGATCGAGAAAATTTCGAGAGAATCCTGACGACGCGGAAGGCGGCGATCGGGGAATTGGACCGCTGGGTCCGATTTCGGGCAAACGCCTCGTCGCCTTGCGAGCACCCGTCGAACGGAATGGCGACCTCAGGTTCGTCCTGACCGTCGCACTGGTGCCCGATGCGGTCAGCCAGATCTTGAAGAGCGCGGGCGCGCCGCCCGGATGGGTCGGCGTCGTCGTCGATGGCAAGGGCAACATCGTCGCGCGGACTGTTGCCGAGCAATTTGAACTCGGACGTCCGGCCGGCGCATCCGTGCGGGAAGCGATCGCGCAGGGGCCGCAGGGCAGCTATGTCGGTACGACGCTCGAAGGAGCCGAGGTCGATTCCGTCTACAAGGAACTGCCAGGCACAGGCGGTTGGTCCGTGCATCTCGGCATCCCGACGGACCAACTCGATGCCCCGGTCCGCCGCTCGGCGATTTTTCTCGCCAGTGGAGGCGCCGTTAGCTTGGCTCTCGGGCTCGCGCTCGTCTGGTTCACGGCGCGCGACATATCGCAGCGACGCGTCGAACAAGAGGCTCAGGCCGCGCTGGCCCTGAGACAGAGCGAGGAAAGACGACGGCTCATGGTCGATGCCGCGGATCTCGGAGTATTCAGCTGGAACGTGCCGACCGGCGAAGTCATCGCCTCGCAACGAGCCCTCGACATGCTCAAGATCGCCAAGAGCGCCGCCACCGGCGACGTCAGCCTGCCCTTCCAGACGCTCCTGACCGGCATCGAGCCGGCGGACCGCGCACTGTTTGAGAGAATATTGCTGCAATCCCGCAAGAGCGACGCCGTCGCCGCCGAGTTCCGCACCGCTCCTCCGGACGGCCGCTGGTTGCGCGCCAGCGGCCGCAGTTCGCGGATCGACGGGCACAACGCCGAAGTCGTCATCGGCGTGCTCTTGGACATCGACGAGATGAAGCGGGCGGAATTCGATCGCCAGCGCCTGCTGCGACGACTCGGCGACGCCGAGGAGAACGAACGCCGGCGAATCTCCCGTGAATTGCACGATCAGATCGGCCAGACGGTGACCGGGCTGCTGCTGGGTTTGAAGAACCTCGAACAATCGCTCGCGACCTCGTCGTCCGATCCGGCTCAGGTCGACAAGTTGCACTGGCTGCAGGGGCTCGCCAGCGGGATCGGACGAGACATTCACCAGATCGCTGCAGACCTTCGTCCCACCGCCCTGGACGATCTTGGACTGCACAGAGCCATCGAAGCATTCTGTGCGGAGTGGACCCGACGCTTCGGAATCAGCACCGACGTCCAGTTGATCGGACCGGCAGATCGTCTCCCGCTCGAAGTCGAGATCGCCCTTTACAGGGCAATCCAGGAAGCTCTCAACAACGTGGCCAAGCACGGCAATGCACACAACGTCAGCCTCGTCTTCGACCGGCGAAAGGACGAGCTTCGCGTCATCGTCGAAGACGACGGGACCGGCTTCGACCCGTCGAAATTGTCGGGCCTAAACGCTTCCAGGCTCGGCCTTTCCGTCATGGAGGAGCGGCTGGCGCTGCTCGGCGGATCGCTCACCGTCGAATCCGCGCCCAACATCGGGACAACGCTCTTCATGACAGTACCTCTCGCCGGACGGGATGCAGCCTCGTGAAGCCGATCCGAATCACCCTGGCTGACGATCATCCGCTTGTCCTTGCAGGCATGAAGGCCTTGCTCGAGCCCGTTCTAGACATCTGCATCGTTGGCGAGGCAACCGACGGGCAGAATGCGATCGATGTCATTGGCAGGGAGCGGCCGGATATTGCCGTGCTGGATATCTCGCTGCCCATCATTGGCGGCATCGAGCTGGCGCAGCGAATTGCGATCGAGTTTCCCAACGTTCGGCTGCTGGCGCTCACGGTGCACGAGGACCGTGCCTACGTTCAGCCGATGCTGCAGGCCGGCGCACGCGGATATCTGCTCAAGCGATCCGCAGCGGATGAACTGGTGCGTGCCATCCGTGCGATCGCCGAAGGCGGGATCTATCTGGACCCGGCGATCGCGGAGAAAGCGCTGCCATCGCCGCCGGGTGATCACGCACCCTCCGACAGCGCAACTCAGCTGGAGCTCACGCCGCGCGAGGCCGAGGTACTCCGCTTCATTGCGCAGGGATTCAGCAACAAGGAAATCGCGGCGCGTCTGGACGTCAGCATCAAGACCATCGAGACCCATAAATCGAGAGCCGTCGAGAAACTGGGGCTGCATAAGCGCGCCGACATCGTGCGCTACGGCGCCTCGCAGGGCTGGCTCGATCATCTGTCCGAGAAATAATGACATGACGGTGCCGCGGCAGTCCTCGCGCGCTGCAACGTTCCGGCGCTCGTTCGCACGCAGCGAAGCTCAGAAAAAGACCCCGGCTCGGGGGCTGAGCCGGGGTCCCTGCAGCAATCGAGGCTGACACCGGACTGGGGATCCAGCATCAAGCCAATTGTGGTGCCCAGCTCCCCACTCTTCAATGTGCGGCGGTACGCTTCCGCGCCGTGTTATCTTTGACCCGCACACTGCGCCTCTCGCGTGACAGAGGTCGACTCGGGCCGGTTCAAGAGGCGACGGGTGGGCGAGCTTTTTGAGCCTGACGGAAAACGGCTCCGGCGTAAGCGCCGGAGCCGTGCTCCCTCCTGGAAATGCATTTTTTGACGGCCTCAATTTTTGTTTTCGCCGCGACGCCACTCTACGATGGTCCCTCGCAGATGTCATGGCATCCCGGCTCGGAACGTACGCTTCGGTACGCACTCTGCACGGTCCGTCGATAGACGGCCTGCTTCGGTACATGTCCGTACCCTCCTTGATTGAACCCCGGGCCGGCCAATGAATTTGCCCTACGCAAAGCAAGACAAACGGAGATTGAAAGTGCGACATTTACAAAGGCTCACCGTTGCAGGCGCGCTCCTTGCGACCACCCTTGGGGTGACCAGTGCGATCGCCGCGCCTCTCGCGGTGCAGAGCAAGCCGGGCGTGCGCTCCGACATCGTCGCCGTTCAGTGGCGGGAAGGTTGGCATCATCGTCATCACCATCACGGATGGCGCTATGGATATCCGCACCGCCACGGCCTGGGCCCGGCGCTGGGCGGGTTTGCGGCCGGCGCCGTCATCGGGGGAGCGATCGCGAACAGCCGCGCCCAGGCTGCGCAGAACGATGCGTATTGCTCGCAACGCTTCAAATCCTATGATCCGGGTTCGGGCACGTATCTCGGATATGACGGGCAGAGGCATCCCTGTCCGTGATTTGTGCCTCACGGGCGACGAATCTCAGATAACAGGTCCCGACACGCAAAGCGCCGAGCAGGATATCAGAACGTCATGCTCAACGGGACGGGATCGATGGATAGATCGTTTGCGTCGCCCCTCGCGACGTCGCCATTCGCCTGCGCTCGAGGCATCAGTCGAGAAAGACAACGACCTGAGCCGTCCCGACCGCGATGAACACGAGGATCAAGGGTGGATACAGGATGGATGCCGCCTCGAAGCGCAGGAAACGCGGGCTGCCGCCCTGCCGGTCGGGCAGCCCGACGTAAATCAGCACCACGGCAATCCCCAGCATAACCAAGCCGATCGCGAGTTCCATGATCTCCTCCTCGACGGTCCCGGCTGGATTTTGCGCATGGCTTAAGTTCTGTCGTCAGTCAGGTAACGTCCATCCAGTGTCAGGAAATTCCCGACCCGCATGGGTCGCACCCGCCGTCGGGGTGATGATCGACGCCTAATTCGTTGTCCCCGCGAGCCACTCCCGTCCCTCGCCGTAGAGCTTCTCGACCTCGCGTCCGATCAGGCCCGGCATGTCGCGCTTGACCTTGTAGCCGATCAGCTCCTGCATGTAGGCGAGATGGCGATAGCCTTCGGGCAGCGCGGCCAGCGCCTTCTGGTCGAGCTGAAGCTCTGCGGCGGGATCGACCGGGTCGATCCGGTCCTTCTCGTAGATCGGCTGGCGGCGCACGATGCCCCATCGTCCCTGCCGCTTCTCCAGGAAGTCATAGAAGCGTCCCGTGCAGACGACGTCGCACAGCACGTCGTGCACGAGGGCGCGCTGCGAGATCGTCATCTTGGTCTGGGCAATGGCCCGCTCGCAGGCGAGATCGATGCTGGTGCCGCCGAGGAAATGCAGGATGCGCACGCCCCTGGCAAAGCCCTCCCGGCTGACGCGCATGAAATCCCGCGCCGGGCCCTGAAACCAGGTGGCGGACATCCAGCCTTCCTCGTGCCAGACGGTCGCAAAGCGCTCCCAGTCCCCGGCATCGCGCCACACCGCCCAGTTCTCGACGAGGTCGCGGATGGCGAGGCGGTCGAGCAGCTGCTGGTCCATGGGGCGCATCTCCGAAAGGCATCGATGGACGAGGTATGAGCGGCGAATTCGACGGCCGTCAAGCGTGGCAAAAAAACACGAAAAATCCGGCGTGCCTTGCAGCACGCCGGATGAGATGACTTCGTCGATTGGCAGGCTGGCAGTTACTAGGCCGCAGGCGCCTTCGGCGTGCGGTTGCGCGAGTTGCGCTGGAAGAACAGCGCCTGGCTCGCCACCGCCGAGACCATCGCGGGCTGGAACGGCTTCGAGATCAGGAACGCCGGCTCCGGACGCTCGCCGGTGAGGAAGCGCTCGGGATAGGCGGTGATGAACACCACCGGCACCTCGAAGGTGCGGAGCAGCTCGTTGACGGCGTCCAGACCGGACGAGCCGTCGGCGAGCTGGATGTCGGCGAGGATCAGGCCGGGCCGCTTGTTCTTGGCCAGTGCCACCGCATCGGCATGGGTGCGCGCGACACCGACGACATTGTGGCCGAGATTCTTCACCAGGCTCTCGAGGTCCATGGCGATGAAGGTCTCGTCCTCGATGATCAGCACGTCGGTGGCGATCTCGGCCGCCATCTCGCGGCCTGCCGCGTCCGCAAGCCGCCGCGTCTCGGCGACGTCGGTGCCGAGGATGTAGCCGACTTCCTCTTCCGAGAATCCTTCCAGCGACAGCAGCAGGAAGGCCTGCCGCGGCAGCGGCGTGATGTTCGACAGTCGCCGCTCGGGCGGCATCGGCAGGGTCGTCACCTCCGAATCGTCGTTGACGGAGACCGAATTCCAGATCTGGGTGAACAGCCGGAACAGGCCGGCGCGCGGCCCGTGGCTCTCGTCGAGCACCGCCGGATCGCCAAGCATGGCTTCCAGCATAGCTGCCACGTAGGCGTCACCGGAGGCCTGGCTGCCGGTCAGGGCGCGTGCATACCGGCGCAACAACGGCAAGTGTTCAGCAACAAGCTGTGAACGTGACATCCCCACTCCATTCGTCTTCGGGCCAGCCTTGCGTCGCGCGGGGGGCCCGGGTTCCCCTGCTGGCCGGGTTTACGCCTCAGCCTGAGAAAAGTTCCGCTTTAGGGGGAACTTTTTATCGAACCTGGAATTGTGCCTATCCAGGGAACGGCTCCCGGTTGAGAAAACTTCTCGAATTTACAGTCACTTAACTCGGGGAAACGTGGAACAGGTCATGAAAGATCTCAAGTCTCAAGCCAGCAGAAGCACGACCCCCGGCAAGGGAGGGCTCACTCCGGAGATTCAATCCCGGATCGGCCACCAGTTGCGTGCCATGTACGACGATGTCGTACGACAGGGGGTTCCAGATCGGTTCGCCGAACTGATCAAGAAGCTTGATGCGCCGGGGGCAGCCCCCCAATTGGGCGATGAGGGCGGATCCAACGACAACAACAATGGGAGGGATTAATGCCTCTCACGGACTCCCTGCGTGACGACATCCTGGCGGCCGTGCCGAGCTTGCGCGCGTTCGCCATTTCGCTCAGCGGCAATGCGGACCGCGCCGACGATTTGGTGCAGGAGACGCTGCTGCGTGCGCTCGCCAACATCGACTCGTTCCAGCCCGGCTCCAACCTGCCGGCGTGGCTGTTCACGATCCTGCGCAACCTGTTTCGCTCGGACTATCGCAAGCGGCGGCGCGAGGTCGAGGATGCCGAAGGCAACTACGCCAAGACGCTGAAGACGCAGCCGTCGCAGAATGCGCACCTCGAGTTCGAGGAATTCCGCACGGCGCTCGACAAGCTTCCGCAGGATCAGCGCGAAGCGTTGATCCTGGTCGGCGCCTCCGGCTTCTCCTACGAGGACGCCGCCTCGATCTGCGGCTGCGCGGTCGGCACGATCAAGAGCCGCGTGAACCGCGCCCGCTCCAAGCTGGCTGCGCTGCTCTATGTCGATGGCGCCGAGGATTTTGGCCCGGACGAGACCGTTCGGGCCGTGATCGGCGGCAGCGGCGGCTGACGGCTGGCGTCAAGCGAACCGAAACGAAACGAAGGCGGCCGTTTCCACGGCCGCTTTCGTGCGTCCGCAAGACGGATAACGCCCTCGATCACTCGTCCACGAAGGTCACGGTATCGGCGAGGCTCGCCCGCGAGGTGCGATAGCTGTTGACCGTGTGGGCGTGGTCGGCATAGCCGAACGAGATGCCGCAGACGACGCGGCGATCGTCGGGCAGGTTGAAATGGCGGCGGATCAGGCCGGAGTGGCGCGCGAGCGCCGCCTGCGGGATGGTGCCGAGCCCGAGCGCCTGCGCCGCCAGCATGAAATTACCGACATAGGCGCCGCAATCGATCGCACCGTAAGTGCCGAGCGGCTCGTTGGTGTGGATGATGGCGACATGAGGTGCGCCGAAGAAATTATAGTTCTCCAGCGCCTGTTTTGCGTAAGCGCTTCTGTCGCCGCGCGCGATGCCGAGCGTGTTGTAGAGCTGGAAGCCGCTTTCGCGGCGGCGCTCGAGATAGACGCCGACATATTCGCGCGGCGGAGTGAAATCGTAATCGTCGCCGAGACCGCCCGATGCCTCCTTGTAGATCGCCTGGCGAAAGCGCTCCTTGGCCTCGCCGCTGGCGATAATGACCTGCCAGGGCTGGCTGTTGCACCATGATGCCGTGCGCTGCGCGGTGGTCAGCACATGCTCGATGATCGCACGGTCGACCTCCCTGGGGAGGAACGCGCGCACCGAATAGCGCTCGTTGAGCAGTTGTTCGAGCACGCCGATACGGTCGTTTTGTTTGACGGTAGCGTCCATCATCACCGCCCCTTGGTCGGGATCTTGTTGTAGGGCACGTCCTTGTCGACGCGGATGTCGCCGGGCAGCCCCAACACGCGCTCGGCGATGATGTTGCGCAGGATCTCGTCGGTGCCGCCGGCGATGCGCATTCCCGGCGAGGACAGCAGCATCTGCTGGAACTGGCCCTGCGTCGTCTCCTCATCCACGCCGGTGAGCGCGCCGGCCGCACCTTGCAGGTCCATGGCGTAGGTCGCGATGTCCTGAAGCATCATGCCCGAGACGAGCTTGCCGATTGAATTTTCCGGACCCGGCCGCTCGCCCTTCGACAGCGCCGAGATCGCGCGGTAGCTGGTGTATTTCAACCCGCTCGATTTCACCGCCCAACTCGCGAGCTTGGAACGCACGGCAGGGTCGTCGATCGCAAGCCCGTCCTCCAGCATCAGGTTCGAGCAGAACTCGAACAATTCGGGGACACCGGTCGCAAGCCGCGCGCCGATCGACATGCGCTCGTTCATCAGCGTCGTCAGCGACACGCTCCAGCCCTCGCCGACGGCACCGAGACGCTGGCTGTCCGGGATCACCACGTCGGTGAAATAGACCTCGTTGAACTCCTGCATGCCGTTGGCCTGCTTGATCGGTCGGACCTCGACGCCTTTGCTCTTCATGTCCAGGAAGAACATGGTGAGGCCCTTGTGCTTGGGCACGTTCGGATCGGTGCGCGTAATCAGCAGGCCGTAATCGGAGTAATGCGCGCCCGAGGTCCAGATCTTCTGGCCGTTGATGATCCAGTTGTCGCCCTGCTTTTCCGCGCGGGTGCGCAGGCCCGCGACGTCGGAGCCGCCGGCGGGTTCAGAGAACAATTGGCACCAGATCTCCTCGCCGGAGGCGAGCTTCGGCAGATAGCGACGCTTGTGCTCCTCGCTGCCCCAGGCCATCACGGTCGGGCCGCACATGCCCTCGCCGATCTGGAACGGCTGGGTCAGCTTGCCGTAGACGCCTTCTTCCTGCTGCCAGATCACCTTCTCGATCGGGGTCGAGCCACGGCCGCCATATTCCTTCGGCCAGTGCAGGCAGGCCCAGCCGCCCTCCGCCTTCTTCTTCTGCCAGGCCTTGCCGACCTCGACCATGTCGTGCCTGGCAAGCTTGATGCGGCCGAGCGAGGATTTCGACAGCTCCTCCTCGAATTCCTTCGGCGCGTTGGCGGCGATCCATTTGCGCGCGGTCTCGCGGAACGCGGCTTCCTGCGGGGTGTCGTCGAAATTCATCTTCGAGGCTCTCCTCTCTCGTGCCCGGACGCTGCGCAGCGCGAAGCGGTGCGCTGCAGAGCCGGGGCCCATTTGCGGCCTCTGGGTCCCGGCTCTGCGGAGCGGTACTTCGTACCGCACCGCGTCCGGGACACGATCAGCCCCTTCCCTTCGTCGGGATCTTGTTGAACGGCACGTCCTTGTCGACACGGATGTCGCCGGGCAGGCCCAGCACCCGCTCGGCGATGATGTTGCGCATGATCTCGTCGGTGCCGCCCTCGACGCGCGTGCCCGGCGCACGCAACAGCATGGCCTGGAAACGACCGGCGAGGCTCGCCGTCCTCGCCGCTGACGACACCGCTCGCACCTTGCAGATCCAGCGCGTAGGTGGCGACGTCCTGGATCATCGAGCCCGCCACCAGCTTGCCGATGGAGTTTTCCGGACCCGGCCGCTCGCCCTTCGACAGTGCCGAGATCGCGCGCATGCTGGTGTATTTCAACCCGCTCGCCTTCACCGCCCAGTTGGCGAGCTTCGAGCGCACCGCGCGATCCTCGATCGCCGGGCCGTCGTCGAGCATCAGGCTGGAGCAGTACTCGAACAATTCAGGGAAACCGGTCGAGACGGCCGCGCCGATCGCGCTGCGCTCGTTCATCAGCGTGGTCAGCGACACGTTCCAGCCGTCGCCGACCTCACCGAGGCGCTGGTGATCGGGAATCCTGACGTTGGTGAAATAGACCTCGTTGAAGTCGGAGGCGCCGCTCGCCTGCTTGATCGGCCGCACTTCGACGCCGGGGCTCTTCATGTCCAGGAAGAACATGGTGAGGCCCTTGTGCTTGGGCACGGTCGGATCGGTGCGCGTGAGCAGGATGCCGTAGTCGGAATAATGTGCGCCCGAGGTCCAGATCTTCTGACCGTTGATGACCCAGTCATCACCGTCCTTTTCCGCGTGCGTGCGCAGGCCCGCGACGTCGGAGCCGCCGGCGGGCTCCGAGAACAGCTGGCACCAGACCTTCTCGCCGGAAGCAAGCGGCGGCAGATAATTGCGCTTATGCTCCTCGCGCGCGAACGCCATCATGGTCGGCCCGCACATGCCATGGCCGATGATGAACATGCGGGAGAGCTGGCCGAACGGTCCTTCTTCCTGCGACCAGATCACGCGCTCGATCGGCGACGAGCCGCGCCCACCATACTCCTTAGGCCAGTGCAGGCAGGCCCAGCCGGCATCGGCCTTCTTCTTCTGCCAGGCCTTTGCGACCTCGAGAATGTTGGCGTTCTTGAGCACGGTGCGGCCGAGCGAGGATTTGCGCAGCTCCTCCTCGTACTGCTTCGGCGCATTGGCACCGATCCAGGCGCGGGCAGTGGCGCGAAATTCGGCTTCCTGCGGGGTGTCGTCGAAGTTCATGGTGCTCATCTCTCGGTTCGTTACCCGGACGCTGCGCAGCACGAAGTGATGCGCTGCAGATCCGGGGTCCATTGCGACCCTGGGTCCCGGCTCTGCGAAGCGGCTTTGCATGCCGCATCGCGTCCGGGACACGAGCGGCGGATCACGCCGCGTTCTTCTTGCGCATGCGATCGATCAGCTGGTCCTCCCAATAGGACAGGCTCCCAAGTCCGAGTGCCATCGCGTTGGCGCGGCGGTAGTACATGTGGCAGTCGAACTCCCACGTGAAACCCATGCCGCCGTGAACCTGGATATTGTTCTTGGCGCAGTGCTGGAACGCCTGCGTCGCGCTGATGCGCGCGGCGGCCGCGGCTTCCGGCAGCTCGGCCGCATTGGTCGAGAGCGCCCAGGCGCCGTAATAGCTGTTGGAGCGCGCCAGCGTCGCCGACACATACATGTCGGCGAGCATGTGCTTGACCGCCTGAAACGAACCAATCTGGCGGCCGAAGGCGATCCTGTCGAGCGCGTAGTCGCGGCCCATCTCCAGCGCCCTATCGGAGCCGCCGACCTGCTCGAACGCACAGAGCACCGCGGCGCGGTCCAGCACCTGAGTCAGAATGCTCCAGCCCTCGCCTGCGGCTCCAAGCGGCTCGGCTTTGGCGTCCTTGAAGGTGATCTCGGCCTGCCCGCGGGTCGGATCAAGATTGGTGAGGCTTTTCACCTCGACGCCGCTTGCTTTGAGATCAACCAGGAACAGCGAGATATCAGCCTCGCGTCCGCTCGATCCCGTGCGCGCGGCAACCACCGCAAAATCGGCGATCGCGCCGTCGGCGACCGGCTTCTTGACGCCGTTGAGCACGCCGTTCGCGGCCGTGAGCTTGACGTTCTTCGGCGCGGGATTGCCCTTGCCCTCGAACAACGCGAGCGTGCCGATGGCCTCGCCCGAGGCAATCGCCGGCAGCCACTTCTTCTTCTGCGCGTCGCTGCCCGCGATCAGCAGCGCTTCGGCGGCGAGATAGACGGTGGAGGAGAACGGCACCGGCGCGTTGGCCCGGCCCATCTCCTCCGCGATCACGCAGAGCTCGAGATGGCCGGCCCCCGCGCCACCGAACTCCTCGGGGATCGCGACGCCGAGGAAGCCCATCTCGGCGAGGCCCTTCCAGAGATCCTTGTCGTAAGGCGCCTTGCCGTCAAGCACGACACGCACCGCCTTGGGCGAGCATTTCTCGGTGAGGAACTTGCGCGCCTGGTCGCGGAGCTGCTTCTGGTCGTCGGAGAAGTCGAAGTTCATGGCGGGCTACCTTTTTCTTGCTGTCATTCCGGGTTCGCGCTGCGCGCGCCCCGGAATGACGATTGGAGAGAGTATCTATTCATCGCAGCACGATCACATCCTGATCCGGCTTGTCGGCATAGAGCCGCTCCACCAGCGCGGCGCGGCGTTCGAGGCCTGCGCGCTGGTTGATGTAGCCCTTGTCGGTGAGCTCGTTGCCGTCGATCGAGGGCGGCTCGACCATCAGCATCGCGCGCGCGATGATGCGGCTGCTGGCGCCCTCGCACTCCCGGTTGTGCGCCTCCAGCCCGCGCCTGAAGCAGGCGATCACCTCGGGATGCTTCACGGCGTCCTCGAAGCTGAGATCGGGATTGCCGACGAGCTGGCGGCAGGCGTGCAAATTCGGCCAGGCGAGCAGGCCGATGAACGGGCGGTCCTGGCCCGCGACCAGCGCGTCGTGCACGACAGGCGTTGCGGCTGCGATCGCGTCGGTGCGAAGCGAGCCGACATGCACGAAGGTGCCCGTGGTGAGCTTGAAGTCCTCGACCACGCGGCCTGCGAAGATGATGCCTTTCACCGGATCGGAATCGTCGACGAAGATGCCGGCATCGCCGATGCAATAGAACCCTTCCTCGTCGAACATCTTCTTCGTCAGATCCGGCTGACCGAAATAGCCCGGCGTGACGTTGACGCCGCGCAGGCGCAACTCATATTTCGAGCCGCACGGCACCATCTTCAACTCGACGCCGGGGAAAGGCAGGCCGATCAGGCCGACCCGCTCGGTGTCCCAATAGGTCCCGGTCGAGGTCGGCGCGGTCTCGGTCGAGCCCCAGCCGGTGTAGAACACGATGCGCTCGCCGGTGGTTTTCACGGCCAAGGCCTGCATGCGGTCGTAGAGATCGTCGGGCAGGCGCGCGCCGCCATAGGCCATGATCGATAGGTTCTTGAAGAAGGAGCGGCAGAGCGCGTCGTCCTTCTCCATGGCGGCCGCGAGCGCGGCATAGCCGGCCGGCACGTTGGCGTAATAGGTCGGCGAGATTTCGCGCAGGTTCCGCAGCGTCTCCTCGAACTGGCCGGGCATCGGCCGGCCGTCGTCGATATAAAGCGTGCCGCCGTCGACCAGGATCGGGTGGAATGCCGCATTGCCGCCCATGGTGTGATTCCACGGCATCCAGTCCAACATGGTCGCGATCGGACCATCGGGCGAGCGCGGACGAACCTGCATCATCATCGCAGCGTTCGCGCACATCATTGCCTGCGTATTGATGACGGCCTTGGGCATGCCGGTCGACCCTGACGTGAACAGCAGCTTGCCGACGGTCTGCGGCGTGATCTTCCCGATCGAGGCTTCGACGTCCTTCGTCACCGGCGTCGCCGCGAGGCTCGGCGAAGCTGACGCTCTTGATGCCGTCGCAGGGCCGCAAGACGTGCACGACGGTGACACCGGTGAGGTCCAGCGCCCTCAGCGCCTTCTCGAAGGTTGGGCCGTCCTGCACCATCACGACGCCCGGCTTGATCAGGTCGAACAGGTACTTCAGCTTGACGTGATCGTGGCTCATCAGCGAGTAGGCCGGCGACACCGGCGCCGCGGGCGAACGCGCCTGCATCGCGGCCTGCGTCATCAATGCATGCTCGATCGAGTTGCCCGAGAGGATCGTCACGGGGCGACCATCGAGGCCGAGATTGAGCAAGCCCTGCGTCAGCGCATCCACGGTGCGCTTGGCTTCGCCGTAGGAGACCTTGCGCCATTCGCGACTCTCGCCGCCACGTTGCGCCAGCCAGATGCGCTCCGGCGCTTCCTTCGCCCATTTCGCCAGCGAGGCCGGAATGTGCGTCTCGTAAGCCTGCAGCGGAATGCGCGACTTCAGCACCACCGTGCCATCAGCGCGGCGTTCGACGTCGATGTCGCGCGCCAGCCACTCGATCTTGCGAAAGGCGGGCTTCGTCATCACGGCCGCCGCGCTTCCACTCATTTTGCGTCTCCCGGAATTATCGTCCTTTGCGGATCGTTCTCGTTCAGCGCTTGATATAGACAGGCTTTCGCTTCTCAAGGAAGGCCCTGATGCCTTCCGAAAATTCCTCGGAACGGCTGCACAGAACCTGATTGCGATCTTCCATCGCGATCGCAGCTTCCAGCGATCCAGCATCGACGCTCATGTTGAGACATTCCTTCGACAGCCGCAGCCCCACGGGCGAGGCCGTCATCATCGCATCGACATAGGGCTCGGCCGCATCATCGAGCTTGTCCTCGTCGACCACTTCGGAGACGAGGCCGACCGCCAGCGCGCGCTCGGCGCCGATGAAGCGCCCGGTGAGGATCAGCTCGGAAGCAACGGAGACGCCAACGAGACGCGGCAGAAAATAGCTGGTGCCGATGTCGCAGCCGCCAAGCCCAAGCTTGATGAAAGCGCAATTCATCCGCGCCGATCTCGTGGCGACGCGGATGTCGGAGGCCAGCGCCAGCGCAAAGCCGCCGCCGGCGGCCGCGCCCTGCACCAGCGACAGGATCGGCTGCGGACAGCGCCGCATCAGCATCACGATGTCGGCGATACGCCGCTGCGAGTCCAGCGACTCCGTGACACCGGGCGGCTCCTGCTGCCCGGCCCGGCGCGCCATCGCCGCCTTGAGATCGAGGCCGGCGCAGAAATTCTTGCCGGCGCCCCTGAGCACGACGACGCGCGTGTCGCGGTTGCGCTGCAGCCCCTGGAAATAAACGTTGAGCGCATCGATCAGCGCAGGATCAAGCGCGTTGAGATGTTCAGGACGATTGAGCGTCACCCGGTCGACGCCGTCGTCATGCTCGATCAGCAACGGTTGGGACATGGAGGCGTTCCTGCGTACCGCGGATTGCGCGGTGTCAATTGCTGCGCCCTCTCCCCTGTGGGAGAGGGCATGCACATCGCTAGCCAAGAACTCGCTTGGGTGAGGGGTCTGTCTCCGCGGATAGAGACCCCTCATCCGGCGCTTCGCGCCACCTTCTCCCACAAGGGGAGAAGGGAAGAAGAGCCTACCGCGGTGCCATGCGGATGGCGCCGTCGAGACGGATGGTCTCGCCATTGAGCATCGGGTTCTCGACGATATGCACGGCGAGCGAACCGTATTCCTTGGCGTCGCCGAGACGCGACGGATGCGGCACCTGCGCGCCCAAGCTCTTGCGGGCTTCCTCGTTCAGGCCCATCAGCAGCGGCGTGAAGAACAGGCCGGGCGCGATGGTGTTGACGCGGATCTTCTGGCTGGCGAGGTCGCGCGCGGCCGGCAGGGTCAGGCCGACGACGCCGCCCTTCGAGGCGGAATAGGCGATCTGGCCGATCTGGCCTTCGTACGCCGCCACCGAAGCGGTGTTGATGATGACGCCGCGTTCTTCGCCGACCGGCTCGATGGTGACGAGGCGTTCGGCGAACAGCCGCAGGCAGTTGAACGTGCCGATCAGATTGACGTTGATGATGCGCGCGAATTTTTCGAGCGGATAGACGCCGTCGCGGCCGACGATGCGCTGCGAGCCACCGATGCCGGCGCAGTTCATCAGCACGCGGGCGACGCCGTGCGCGGCTTCCGCCTTGGCGATCGCGGCCTTGATCTGCTCTTCGCTGGTGACGTCGGCATGGAGCGCGACGCCCTTCACTTCGGCGGCGACCTTTTCGGCATTGTCCTTGTTCTGGTCGATGACGCCGATCTTGGCGCCCTTGGCGGCCATGGCGCGGGCAGTGGCTTCACCGAGACCCGAACCACCACCGGTGATGAGAACGGCTACGTCTTTCAATTCCATCGCTAATACCTTTCCTTGGACGTTTCTTCTCTAGACTTGAAGAGGTGCGACCGGATTATCCGGCCGCGGCAGCTTCCCCGACTTGCGTGAGGATGCCGCCGCAGATCAGCGTTTCCATGTGCTTGATGTATTGCCGGCAGACGTCATCGGTGACCGGGCCAACGCCGGTCGCGCGCGACATCGCGTGCCGGCCGAAGAACAGGTGATCGCAGGCACCGATCAGGCTGGTGTAGAACAGCACCGGATCGGTGGCGCGGAATTCGCCGCGGCTGACGCCCTCGGCGAGCAGGCGGCGGTGAAAATCCAGCAGCGGCGCGACGAAGAACTTCGAGACTTCGTCCGCGGAGCCGACGCTGGTTTCATGCAGCAGATAGTGAATCAGCCGGTTCATGTAGGGGAACCGGTGATAGGCGCGAATGATGCCGGCGATATGCAGCTTCAGCTTCGCCGTCGAATTGATCGGCTGCGCCAGCAGATATTCAAGATTGGACATCTCGGTGGCAGCATCGCGTGCGAGCAGCGCCAGCAGCAGGCCGTCCTTGTTGCCGAAATGATATTTGACCAGCGCGGCGTTGGCGCCCGACTTCTGGGCGATGTCGGACAGCGAGATCTCGATCGAGGAGCGTTCGATCATCAGCTCGCTGGCGGCCACGAGCAATTTCTCTGCCGTGGAATTCTTCCCGCCCGGAAGCCTGTTCGGTACGCTGGTAGTCACGGAGATCCCTGTTCTCGGCGCTGAAGCGGGCCGCAGATAAGCCGAAGCAGCGCCTCATCACAAGAGTTAATTGATCGATTGACTAAACGATATCGCGCCCCTTAAATCCGCGCCGACAACCCAACCCTATCAAGAACAATCCAGGGAGAGACCGACATGGCCGAGGCTTATATCGTCGCCGCTGCGCGTACCGCGGGCGGGCGCAAGGGGGGCCGCCTCGCCGGCTGGCATCCGGCCGATCTCGCCGCCAAGGTGCTGGACGAGCTGGTCGATCGCACCAAGGCCGATCCCGCCCTGGTCGAGGACGTGATCATGGGCTGCGTGATGCAGGTCGGTGAGCAGTCCAACAACGTCGCGCGCAACGCAATCATGGCCTCGAAGCTGCCGGAGAGCGTGCCGGGCACCTCGATCGACCGCCAGTGCGGCTCCTCGCAGCAGGCGCTGCACTTCGCCGCGCAGGCCGTGATGTCGGGCGCCATGGACGTCGTGATCGCCGCCGGTGTGGAATCGATGACGCGCGTGCCGATGGGCCTGTCCTCGCAGCTCGCCGCCAAGAACGGCTTTGGCCATTACAAGAGCCCGGGCATCGAGGCCCGCTATCCGAACATCGTGTTCAGCCAGTTCACCGGCGCAGAGATGATGGCCGAGAAGTACGGCCTGTCGAAGGACGATCTCGACGAATATTCCTACAACAGCCATCAGCGCGCGATCGCGGCGACTCAGGCCGGCCATTTCAAGAAGGAGATCGTGCCGCTCGAGATCACCCGCGCCGACGGCAGCAAGGACACCCACCATATCGACGAGGGCATCCGCTTCGACGTCACCCTCGACGGCATCAAGGGCGTCAAGCTGATCGCCGAGAACGGCAAGCTGAGCGCAGCCAGTGCCAGCCAGATCTGCGACGGCGCCTCCGGCGTCATGGTCGTCAACGAGCGCGGCCTCAAGCAGCTCGGCGTCAAGCCGCTGGCGCGCATCCACCACATGACCATGACCGGTGGAGATCCCATCATCATGCTCGACGCGCCCCTGCACGCCACCAAGAAGGCGCTGGAGAAGGCCGGCATGACGATCGGCGACATCGATCTGTTCGAGGTCAACGAGGCCTTCGCCTCGGTGCCGACCGGCTGGCTCAAGACCACCGGCGCCGATCCGGCGCGCCTCAACGTCAATGGCGGCGCCATCGCGCTCGGCCATCCGCTCGGCGGCTCCGGCACCAAGCTGATGACGACGCTGGTGCACGCCCTGCACCAGCGCGGCAAGCGCTATGGCCTGCAGACCATGTGCGAAGGCGGCGGCATGGCCAACGTGACGATTGTGGAACGGCTGTAAGCCGAGACGTCGCCACACAAACGGTGTCGTCCCGGCGAACGCCGGGACCCATACCGCGAAATCTATCGATCGTGGTCGGTCGCAGTACCGAACCACGATCATCCACCAAACTACGCCCTGTGGTTATGGGTCCCGGCGTTCGCCGGGACGACATCTCGTATGCCTCGTCGTATGCCTTGGGACCAACACTCATGACCCACCCCTCCATCCACGCCCGCACCACGCCCGACAAGATCGCCTATCAGATGGCCGGAACCGGCAAGGCGATCACCTATCGCGAGGCTCGACGAGGCTCTCGAACCAGGGTGCGCAGCTGTTCCGTTCGCTCGGGCTCAAGGCCGGAGACCACATCGCGCTTCTGATGGAAAACCGTCTCGCCTTCATGGAGCTGTGCTGGGCCGCGCAGCGGAGCGGGCTCTATTACACCGCGATCAGCCGCTATCTGAAGCAGGACGAGATCGACTACATCATCGCCGATTGCGGCGCCAAGGTCGTGATCACCACACCGAAATGCGCCGACCAGATCAAGGGCCTGATCAAGGGCACGGCCGGCGAGCCGATCTTCTACATGATGGACGAGCCGCTTCCGGGCTTCCGCTCCTACGACAAGGAAGCGGCCAGCCAGCCGACCACGCCGATCACGGACGAAGTCGCCGGCTACGACATGCTGTATTCGTCGGGCACCACCGGCCGCCCGAAGGGCATCAAGAAGGATTTTGAAGGCAAGTCCATCGACGAGCCGAACGCATTCCTGCGCGTGCTCTGCGCCGACATGTGCGGCATGAATGCCGACAGCACCTACCTCTCGCCGGCGCCGCTCTATCATGCCGCTCCCCTGCGCTTCAACATGATGGCGGTCGTGCTTGGCGGCACCTCCATCATCATGGAGCATTTCGACGCCGAAGAATTCCTGAAGCTGGTCGAGAAGTACAAAGTCACGCAATCGCAGCTGGTGCCGACCATGTTCGTGCGCATGCTCAAGCTGCCGGACGAGGTCCGCACCAAATACAACGTCTCGACGCTGAAGGGCGCGATCCACGCGGCCGCGCCCTGCCCGATCGACGTCAAGGCCAGGATGATCGAATGGTGGGGCCCGATCCTGATCGAGTATTACGCGGGATCGGAGGGCAACGGCGTCACCGTCTGCAACTCGCAGCAATGGCTGGAGCATCGCGGCAGCGTCGGCCGCGCCGTGGTCGGCAAGATCAAGATCCTGGACGAGAACGACGAGGAGCAACCGGTTGGCGAGATCGGCACGGTCTACTTCGCCGACGCCCCCGTTTTCACCTATCACAACGACCCCGAGAAGACGAAGAAGGCCTATAACGCCAAGGGCTGGTCCACGCTCGGCGACGTCGGCTATCTCGACAAGGACGGCTTCCTGTTCCTCACCGACCGCAAGTCCTACATGATCATCTCCGGCGGCGTGAACATCTACCCGCAGGAGACCGAGGACGTCCTGATCACACACCCCGAGGTCGCCGACGTCGCCGTGTTCGGCGTGCCGAACGAGGAGATGGGCGAGGAGGTGAAGGCCGTGGTGCAGCCGCACGACATGAGCCGTGCCGGCAAGGCGCTGGAGGCGGATCTGATCGCCTACTGCAAGACCCGCCTCTCCGCGATCAAGTGCCCACGCTCGATCGATTTCGAGACCGAGCTGCCGCGCACGCCGACGGGCAAGCTGGTGAAGCGGCATTTGCGCGACAAATATTGGCCGAAGACGACGGCGAAGATTTGAGGCCGAGCCGCCGCTCCGGAACTCCGTCATGCCCGGGCTTGACCCGGGCATCCACGTTCTTTGCGCTGCGAAGGAAGACGTGGATGGCCGGGTCAAGCCCGGCCATGACGTCGGGTAATTTTCCGCCTCAATCGAACAAGCTCGGCGTGTGGTTCACCAGCGCGCCTTCGATCTCCAGCATCTTCAGCTTGGTCACCACGCCGCCATTTGCCGAGAATCCGCCGGGCTTGTTGCCGGCCGCGAGCACGCGATGGCAGGGCACGACGATCGGGCACGGGTTGTGGCCGAGCGCCTGACCGACGTCGCGCGACAGCTGAACGCCGCCGAGCTGTTTTGCGATGTCGCCATAGGTGACGGTCTTGCCGGGCGGAATGGCGCGGGCGATCGCGTAGACGCCGCGGTTGAAGTCCGGCACCCCGTCGAGATCAAGCTCGATATCGGCGAGGTCGTCAGGCTCGCCCGCGAGCAGCTTTGTCATGCGGGCGATCGCCTGCTGCACCTCGGCCGTCGGCTCGGCTTCGGTCGCATCCGTGTGGCGCTGGCTGATGCGGGTGCGGATCTTCTGCTCGCCGCCCATCGGGAGCTGCGTGCCGTTGATGCCGCGCGGTCCCCAGGCGATGGCGCAGAGGCCGATCTTCGTGTCGAACAGGGCGAAATGCTGGTCGGTCATGGCTTGGTTCCTGGCTCGCGTCCTTCGCATGCCCCCAATGTGATCTCGGCCTAAATCTAGGCTTGGAAATAGTTGCGATCCACCCGGTTTCCGGGAATCTTGCACAGGAGTTCCGCCTGCCCCCCGCGAGTCCCGAATGCAAAGCCTTCACGTCAACGGTTACGACATGCCCTATCTCGACGTGGGCGAAGACAGGGGCCGCCCGCCGCTGGTCTGCGTGCACGGCTCGCTCAACGACTTCCGGGTCTGGTGCTGCGTGCTCGGGCCGCTGTCGCAGCGGCACCGGGTGATCGCCGTCAGCCTGCGGCACTTCTTCCCGGATCGCTGGGACGGCGTCGGTGACACCTATTCGATCGCCCAGCATGTCCAGGACCTCATCGCCTTCATCGACAAGCTCGACCTCGGGCCCGTCGACCTGATGGGCCACTCCCGCGGCGGGCACATCTGCTTCCGCGTCGCGCAAGCGCGCCCCGATCTGCTGCGCCGGCTGGTGCTGGCCGAACCCGGCGGCGAGGCTCGATGCGAGCCTCGATCCTGATTACGTCGGCGGGCCCTCGCCGCTGCTGGCGCGTTTCACGGCCTCGGCCGAGAAGATCGCGGCCGGCGACGTCGACGGCGGGCTCACCGTGTTCGTCGACACGCTGGAGGGCGCCGGCACCTGGCCGCGGCTGCCGGCGATGGTGAAGCAGAATTTGCGCGATAACGCCGCCACGCTGATCGGCCAAGTTCGCGACAACCGCCCGCCGTTCTCGAAAGCGGATGCGGAGTCCATCAAGATGCCGACGCTGTTCATCCTGGGCGCGCGGACCAAGGGCCTGCTGCCGAAGGTGCTGCACGCGCTCGCGGCGCACGTGCCCTATTCCAAGACCGCGGTCATCCCGAACACGACGCATCCGATGTTCGAGCAGGCGCCGCAAAAATACTCCGAGATCGTCCTGGATTTTCTGGCGAGCTGATCATGCAGACATTCCACGTCAACGGTTACGACATGGCCTATCTCGAAGTCGGAGACGGCCCTCCGCTGGTCTGCGTGCACGGCACGCTCGGTGATTTCCGCACCTGGTATCCGGTGCTCGGGCCGCTGTCGAAGGCCCATCGCGTGATCTCGGTCAGCCTGCGGCATTTCTTTCCCGAGCATTGGGACGCCGTCGGCGACGACTACAAGATGGCGCAGCACGTCGCCGACACGATCGCATTCGTCGAGCAGGTTCAGCCCGGCCCCGTCGACCTCATGGGCCATTCCCGCGGCGGCCACATCGCGTTTCGCGTCGCGCAGGCGCGGCCGGATCTCGTGCGAAAGCTGGTGCTAGCCGAGCCCGGCGGCGACCTCGATTCCAGCCTGCCGCTGCCGGAAGGCACGCCTGCGCATCCGCCGCTGGCTGCGCGCACCGCGCGCTCGGTCGAGATGATCCGCGCCGGCGACATCGAAAGCGCGCTGCAGAATTTCTACGAGGGCATCGAGGGCGACGGGTCATGGCGGCGCGTGCCGGCGGCGGCCAAGCAGCAGCTGCGCGACAACGCGCTGACCTTCCTCGGCCAGATCAACGAGCAGCGCCGGCCCTACACGCTCGGCGACGCGCAGGCGATCAGGACGCCGACCTTGCTGATCGGCGGCGGCGCCGCCACCGGCAGCCTCTCGGTGATGTGGCGCGTGCTGGCGGAGTATATTGCAGGCGCCAAGACGGCGGTGATCCCGAACGCCGGCCACTGGATGTTCGAGCAGGACCCGCTGGGGTTCGGCGAGGTGGTGAGCTCGGTTTTTGGCGGAGTAGGTCTCTCTTCTCTTCTTCCCTTCTTCCCTTGTGGGAGAAGGTGGCGCGAAGCGCCGGATGAGGGTTCTGTCCGCGGTCACATCTCTAACCGAGTCTGCGGAGAAATACCCCTCACCCAAGTGAGTTCGTATCTGCCAGCGGTGCTGCCCTCGCCCACAAGGGGAGAGGGCACAGCAACTCACACCTTCCAGACCCCAACGGGCATCTTGATGGTCGCATTCAGCCGGTTCCAGACGTTGATGGTCGCGATCGAAAGGATCAGCGTTGCCAGTTCGCGCTCGTCGAAGTGCTTGTCGGCCGCGTTCCAGATCGCGTCGGGCACGGGATCCTCGCGGTCGGCGAGACGCGTGACGGCTTCGGTCAGCGCCAGCGCGGCGCGCTCGGCGTCGGAGAAATAGGGCGCATCGCGCCAGGCCGACACGGCGAACAGGCGCTCGTCGGTCTCGCCGGCCTTGCGGGCGATCTTCGGATGCATGTCGACACAGACACTGCAGCCATTGATCTGGCTGGCGCGCAGGTGCACCAGTTCCAGCAGCTTTTCCGGCAGGCCCTGCTTGGTCAGATTGCCGAGGGACTGCAGGACATTCATGGCCTCGGGCAGGACCATGACAGGGTGATTCATGCGGGCGTGCATTATTTTCGTCTCCATCTCGCAAATCTCGAAGGTTCCGGTCACATCGGCCGGATCGCCTTCGTCATGGCCATGACGGATCGCGACGAGGGAATGTGACTGATGACTGACGAAAATTTTCTGACCGGGCAATTCGAGGCCAGCCGAGACCATCTGCGCGCGGTCGCCTACCGGATGCTGGGCTCCCGCGCCGAGGTCGACGATGCCGTGCAGGAGGCCTGGCTGCGGGTCAGCCGCTACGACATGTCCGATATCGCCAATCTGCGCGGCTGGCTCACCACCGTGGTCGCGCGGATCTGCCTCGACATGCTGCGCGCGCGGAAGTCGCGCAAGGAAGAGCCGATGGGCCCGCACGTGCCCGAGCCAGCCGACGAGACGCAGCTGCGCGAGACGGAGATGGCCGACGCGGTCGGCGCGGCCTTGCTGGTCGTGCTCGAGACGTTGCAGCCGGCGGAGCGGCTCGCCTTCGTGCTGCATGACATGTTCGCCGTGCCCTTCGAGGAGATCGCGCCGATCGTCGGACGCTCGGTCGAGGCATCACGGCAGCTCGCGAGCCGGGCGCGGCGGCGCGTGCAGGGCGCACCGGTGCCGGAGACGGATTTGTCGCGTCAGCGCGGAATCGTCGATGCCTTCCTTAAGGCATCGCGCGAGGGTGATTTCGAAGGTCTGCTCGCCGTACTCGATCCCGACGTCGTCTTCCGCGCCGATCAAGCCGCGGTGCGGCTCGGCACGCTGGCCGAGATCCGCGGCGCCGATGCGGTCGCGCAGCTCTACAAGGGGCGCGCGCGGGCGGCGCGGACGGCGCTGGTCGATGGCGAGATCGGCGTTGCCGTCATCCTCGGCGGCCAGCTGCGCATCGCACTGCGCGTGACGTTCAAGGGCGACCGTATCGACGAGATCGAGGCCTTGGCCGACGCGGAGCGGATCGCCACCCTGGACGTGGAGGTGCTGGAGAGCTGAGGCCGGACCTTCCAAATATCGAGAAAACAACCCCATGCACAGTAGAAGACCCGCGCGATATCAATAACTTATCCAACTCAGCAGAGGGCGTTGAGCCACCCTCCGATACCGCTTGACGCCTCCAGACGATCAAGCGTAGGTTCGAATACGGAATTCCGTATTCCCTTTTGTCTTTTCGGAGCTGCCGGTGTGATCCCTCTCGACCCGCTTCCGAACCTGATCGACCAGGTCTATGCGCGGATCCTGGAAGCGATCTCCGACCGCACGCTCGAGCCCGGGCAGCGCATCCGGCAGAACGAGGCTCGCCGACAGGCTCGGCGTCTCGCGCCAGCCGGTGTCGCACGCGCTGCATCTGCTGCACCGGCAAGGTCTCGTCGCCGAGAGCGGCAAGCGCGGCTTCGAGGTTACCCAACTCGATCCTTCGCGCATCCGCCAGCTTTACGAAGTGCGTGGCGCCATCGATGCGCTGGCCGCCCGGCTTGCGGCCGAACGCGTGAGCTATGACGCGGCCAGCCGGGCCCGGCTGGAAGCGGCGCTCGCCGCAGGCCGCCGCATCGACCGCAGCACCGTGCTGGCCGAGGCTCATCGTGCTCGACGTCGATTTTCATCGCGCGATCTATCAGCTCGCCGGCAATCCCGTGATCGAGGAGACCATCGCGCCGCAATGGCCGCATATGCGCCGCTCGATGGCGACGGTGCTGTCGGAGTTGGACTATCGCGGCAGTGCCTGGGCGGAGCATGCCGATATCGCCGCGCACATTCTCGCGGGCGATGCGGAAGCAGCCGAACGCGCCGCACTGGCGCATGCGCAGACGGCGGGACGCATGACCGAGGAGAGATTGAGGGCGAGCGACGAGGCGGCAGCGTAGGGATTTGCACGCACAACGTCATGCCCGGGCTTGTCCCGGGCATCCACGCGATCCGAGCGTGGAGCAAGGACGTGGATGGCCGGGACAAGCCCGGCCATGACGAGAGAGAAAGCAAGAAACAAAACAGGAGGACGACCCATGAAACTGTCTCAGGAGCAATTGGAGTTCTTCCACCGCGAGGGCTGGCTGTTCCTGCCCGAACTGTTCACCCAGGAGGAGGTCGATCTGCTCGCGCGTGAGGCGGTCGGCATCTACGATGCCAACCGGCCGGAGGTCTGGCGCGAGAAGAGCGGCGCGCCGCGCACGGCCTTTGCCGCGCATCTCTACAACGAAGCCTTCGGAATCCTCGGCGCGCATCCGCGCATGATCGAGCCGGTCGAGCAATTGTTCGGCGAGCCGGTCTACATGCACCAATTCAAGATCAACGCGAAATCGGCCTTCACCGGCGATGTCTGGCAGTGGCACCAGGATTACGGCACCTGGAAGCGCGACGACGGCATGCCGGAGCCGCGCGCCATGAACATCGCGATCTTCCTCGACGAGGTGATGCCGATCAACGGCCCCCTGATGCTGGTGCCGCGCAGCCGGGACGCCGGCGACCTCGAAGCCGCGCACGACCTCGCCACCACCTCCTATCCGCTGTGGACGCTGGACGAGGCCACCGTGACGCGCCTCGTCAAGCAGGGCGGCATCGTCGCGCCCACAGGCAAGCCGGGCGGAATGCTGATGTTCCACGGCAATCTCGTGCACGGCTCGAGTGGCAACATCACGCCCTACCCGCGCAAGATCGTGTATCTGACGCTGAACGCAGTCTCGAACTACATCCGCACCCCGACGCGGCCGGAGTACATCGCCCATCGCGATTTCGCGCCGATCAAGACGGTGGACGACGATGCGCTGCTGCGGCTTGCCCGTGCGCCAAGGCAAGCGGCGGAGTAAAAGGTCTCATGCCCCGGACGCAGCGCAGCGCTTCTTCAGCGGTGCGCTGCAGAGCCGGGGCCGACGCCGCACGGATAGCTTTTCTGGGTCCCGGCTCTGCGGAGCAGCACTACCGGACGATGCTACGCATCGCCTAGGCTGCGCCGCGTCCGGGACACGATCATGATCGGAATTCCCCATGAATCTCTTCCGTCTCCTCCAGGCCCGCGCGTCCGCCGGCAAGCCTGTCCGTGTCGCGCTGATCGGCGCGGGTAAATTCGGCTCGATGTTCCTGGCGCAAATGCCGCACACGCCGGGGCTGGAAGTGCCCATCATCGTCGACATCGACCGCGAGCGCGCGCGCCAGGCGTGTCGCACCGTCGGCTGGAGCGCCGAGCGGATCGCCGCCACGGTCTTTACCGATGATGGCGCGCGCGCCATTGCCGGCGGGGCGATGGACGTGGTGGTGGAGGCGACCGGCAACCCCGCCGTGGGGATCAGGCATGCGCGCGCCGCGATTGCCGCGGGCAAGCATATCGTGATGGTGAATGTCGAAGCCGATGTGCTGGCGGGGCCGCTGCTCGCCGAGGAGGCGCGCAAGGCCGGCGTGGTCTATTCGCTCGCCTATGGCGACCAGCCGGCGCTGACCGCCGAGATGGTGGACTGGGCCCGCGCGACGGGATTCCGTGTCGTCGCGGCCGGCAAGGGCACCAAATATCTGCCGGCCTATCACGACGTCACGCCCGACGGCGTCTGGCAGCACTACGGTCTGACCGCGGGCGAAGCGCAGTCCGCCGGCATGAATCCGCAGATGTTCAACTCGTTTCTCGACGGCACCAAATCGGCGATCGAGATGGCCGCGATCGCCAATGCCTGCGCGCTCGACGTGCCCGCGGACGGCCTGCTGTTTCCGCCCTGCGGGGTCGACGATCTGCCGCACATCATGCGGCCGCGTTCGCATGGCGGCGTGCTGGAGCGGCCCGGCGTGGTCGAGGTCGTGTCCTCGCTCGAACGGGACGGGCGACCGGTATTCCGCGATCTGCGCTGGGGCGTCTATGTCGTGCTGGAGGCGCCGAACGATTATGCCGCCGACTGCTTCAGGCAATACGGCCTGAAGACCGACGGCAGCGGACGCTACGCTGCGATGTACAAGCCCTACCATCTGATCGGGCTCGAGCTGAACATCTCGGTGCTGTCGGCCGCGCTGCGGGGCGAGCCGACCGGCCAGGCCATCGGCTTCCGCGGCGACGTCGCGGCGGTCGCCAAGCGCAATCTGCGCGCGGGCGAGATGCTGGACGGCGAAGGCGGCTACACGGTGTGGGGCAAGCTGGTACCGGCGGCAGCGAGCCTGAAGGCCGGCGCGTTGCCGATCGGCCTCGCCCACCGCGTGAAGCTGAAGCACGACGTCGCGCATGGCGCGGTGGTGCGCTGGAGCGATATCGAGTTCGACGCCGGCAACGAGACGGTGAAGACGCGCAAGGCCATGGAGACCGCGTTCGCAGCGCAGCATTGAGGGCGCCACCGCAAGCTCAACCAAAGTGCGCTTGATTTGCGATCCCCCTTTGGTCATCCTGCCCCCCGATCCGGGAACACAGAATTTCGGACGCCAAGAAAACGTCGGCCACCGGCGAAGACAAAGCGACGACAAGATCGCGATCCCTCGTCGAGGACTCGACAGGACAGGGAGGGAATGCATGGAACGTCGAAAATTCCTGACGGCGGGCGGGCTGGGCCTGGCCGCGAGTGCCGTTGCTGCGCCGGCCGTGGCACAATCGATGCCCGAAGTGAAATGGCGGTTAGCTGCAAGCTGGCCGAAATCGCTCGATACGCTCTACGGCGGCTGCGAATATTTCTGCAAGCGCGTCGCCGAGATCACCGACAATCGTTTCCAGATCCAGCCCTTTGCCGCCGGCGAGATCGTGCCGGGCCTGCAGGTGCTCGACGCCGTCTCCAACGGCACCGTCGAGATCGGCAACACCGCGCTCTATTACTATTGGGGCAAGAACCCGGCATTCACCTTCGGCACCTCGTTGCCGTTCGGACTCAACACGCGCCAGCACATTTCCTGGCTGTTGTGGAATGGCGGTCAGGAGATGCTCAACGATCTCCTGAAGGAGCACAACGCCATCGGCGTTCCCACGGGCTCCACCGGCGCCCAGATGGGCGGTTGGTTTCGGAAGGAGATCAAGACCGTCGATGATCTCAAGGGCCTCAAATTCCGCGTCGGCGGTTTCGCCGGCACCATCATCTCGAAGCTCGGCGGCGTACCGCAACAGATCGCGGCCGGCGACATCTATCCTGCGCTGGAGAAGGGTACGATCGACGCGGCCGAATGGGTGGGCCCGTATGACGACGAGAAGCTCGGCTTCGTGAAGGTCGCGAAGTACTATTACTATCCAGGCTGGTGGGAAGGCACCGGCCAAGGCCATAACATCATGAATCTCGAGAAGTGGAACGCGCTGCCGAAACACTATCAGGCGGCGATCTCTGCGGCCTCGCTCGACACCTTCACCTGGGTGACCGGCAAGTACGATTCGGTCAACCCACCCGCCTTGAAGCGCCTGCTGTCTGTCGGCGCGATCCTCAAGCCCTTCCCCCAAGAAGTGCTCGAAGCCTGTTACAGTGCAGCCAACGAGATCTACGCCGATCTCGCCAAGAGCAACCCGCATTTCGGCAAGATGTATGCGAGCCTGACGGCCTACCGCGCCGACTCGCTGGCATGGATGCAGGTCGCCGAGCTCAGCTTCGACAGCTTCATGATGCGGATGCGAACGCGGACGTAGCTGCGAAGCGCCGCGAGGTGCAGAACGACGAAAGCCCCGGAGCTGTCTCCGGGGCTTTTTGCGTGGGTGAAGGTCTTGTAGAGTGGACAAAGGCGCGACAGCGCCGTGCCCACGTTCTTTCAACTTGGACAGACGC